>NZ_VEIO01000009.1 GCF_007680605.1 Paenibacillus xylanexedens | reverse complement strand
CACGACCGTTAAGCCCTCTAGCGCCGATGGTACTTGGACCGCAGGGTCCTGGGAGAGTAGGACGCCGCCAAGCAAAGCAAAGAACCACTGCCAATGTAATTCGGCGGTGGTTTTTATTTTTTTATATACTTACGCTGGTTAATTGTCGAATAGTCCAAGAAATTGGACTGTTTTTTTGTATTGTCAGCGTTCGTGTTAATAAATAATGGTCTTCTACAAAAATAATTTAGTACCAAGTACTAAGACTTAGTGCTATAATGATAAAAAAACATTCGAGGTGATCTTAGCTATGAATCATCAATCTAAAGCAACAATAACAGCAATGGGTACGTATGTACCTGAGCGGATACTAAGCAATGCAGATTTGGAAAAAATGGTCGATACAAGTGATGAATGGATTGTACAGCGAACTGGCATGAGAGAGCGCAGGATTGCAGGCAAACATGAATTTGTATCAGATCTGGCCACAAAAGCTGTGGAAGATATGGTGCGTCGTTACGAGGTGAAGATCACCGATGTAGATATGATTCTTTTTGCAACAAGTACACCCGAGTATGCTTTCCCAAGTTCGGCTTCACGAGTCCAGGCAAACCTGGGCATTCCCCGGACAGGAGTGCTTGATCTGAACGCGGCTTGTGCCGGGTTCACATACGGTATGCAGCTGGCAGATAGTCTGGTAACCAGTGGGATGTATCGCAAGGTACTCGTCATCGGGGCAGAAACGTTATCCAAAATAACGGACTATACAGATCGCACAACGTGCGTGTTGTTTGGAGATGGGGCCGGTGCGTTTCTGGTAGAACGTGCTTCTGACCAGGGTGACTTTAAGTCTGTCATTTCCGGGACACAAGGAGAAGGTGGCATGCACTTATATAAAAGCGGACTTTCTACAGAGATGCATGGTCAGCCTTTGAATGCCGGGGGCAATCTGGTGCAGAACGGAAGAGAGGTCTACAAATGGGCAGTCCGCATGGTTCCGGAACAATTAGCTGAGCTTATTACGAGAGCTGAAATGTCACCTGAGCAAATCGATTGGTTTGTTCCGCATAGTGCCAACATGCGCATGATTGAAGCGATGTGTGAACGCGGACCGATTCCGCTCGAGCGTACATTAACGAGTGTGGAGTATCGTGGGAATACTTCTGCGGCCTCTATTCCACTTGCATTGCAGATTTCGGTGGATGAAGGGAAGCTCAGACATGGGCAGAACGTTGCACTATTTGGTTTTGGAGGCGGGCTAACGTACTCGGGTCTGGTTGTTCGATGGGGTGTGCCGGATAGAGGGTAAATAATAGCTAAAATGAATAGCTTTGAGTAAACATGATGTGAATATAGAAACGGATGAACTAAAACTTGAATCCACAATGTGACAGAAAGAATTAAAAAGGTAGAGACTCCATAAATGAGCTCTACCTTTTCTTGTCTATTCGTTTTCTTTTAAATATTGTTCATACTCGCGTTGTGAATCATCGAAATCCAATTTAGTCTCAGTAAAATCAGTCCAGTGATCTGAAGTAAAGTAGGCCAGGTTTAAGTTGTTATAAACTTCGGCTTCTTCATCGGTTTGTGGTTCTCCAACGAGCTTGCCAGTCCTGCGCAGGATGGGATAGATTTCAACATAATACGCACCATCAAAAGGGATAATGACCGGAGCATCAAGAACGTTTAAACGTTCATAGGTATAGTTGATTGATTCACCGTTTACAGTAATTCTTAGGTCGACCGGTTCCTTGGCACTAATGGAAAGGTACAATGTTGAAACATCATCCGCATTAACTAGAGCGAAATCACCTGTGGTTCCAGTAGCAGATTTTTCACCCTCATGCAAAAACAAACGGGTGCCATTCGGGATCAGTTCATCTTTGGTTGGCTGATGTTTATAACCTTTTCCGCCATAAAAGTTGTAGATGCGTTGCAGAATAACTGCCGTCTCTGCTAACGTTACTTTTTGATTCGGATAAAATTTCCCTTTGGCATCGGGTTTCATGATACCTGCTTTAGAGAAGCTGAGCATAGCATATGTTTTTACACCATCAAGATCGGATCCAAGATATACATTGTGTTTTTTTTCTTGAATAATACCTAACTCAGGAGCCAGTGGTTGATAAGCAAACTTCCATTTGTCGTATGTTTCAAAAGAAGAAAATGTTCTTTTCGGGATATCCCTGAACGAATTTATTTTATTTATGATTTCTTTTGTGTCCATTTCATTCAGGCTATAACGGATATCAGGGAATAGTGCATTCAGGGCAATTAATAAATCCCAGCGAGACAAACTCTTAGAAGGTTGATACGTAAAAGTTTCATCATTGTAGTTTATCTGATCTGCTGCTGCGATCATTCCTGAAGGATTACTCGGAATACTTCCGTACACATCTCTAAAAATAGAATAATAGGTGCTTCCTTCTGGTACGCCTGCAATTTCGATTTTTTTGTCGGGTTCAACACGGAATTCTTTGAATAAGGTATGTATCATTTGGGTTAATTCGGCTTTGGACACTGTCTGGTTTAAACGATCTGCTTCCTGTTCGTAGCTTTGCATAACACCGTGAGAGGCCATAAATTCTACAGCGGGCTTGGCCCACTTATATTTCTTGGCATTAGTAGTCTTGGCAGCACTAACCGTTGATGTGGCCAAAAGGGAGAAACTGAGCACAGTAATAAGCAGCATATGCCATCTTGAATAGTTCATCTAAAACCTCCTGTTATTGTGTGGTTCAAACGATGTACAAGTAGTAAACTTCCTCATACATATTGTAGACGACAAATCAAGAACTGGGCAAATTGAAAATATAAATCGAAAAACACCCCGATTCACAGAATCGTGAATGGGGTGCGCGTTTAATGAAGAATGTTCAATAAAGGGGGAAGCGTTAAGGCGTTAACTTTGGTGCTTGGCGATGGTGTGTACCTTGTTCGTAGCTGTAAGCCAGCTTGATCAGAGTGCCCTCGTCAAAGGCGCGGCCCAGGAATTCCAAGCCTACAGGCAAGCCATCCGTTGTGAAGCCAGCCGGTACAGTAATAGATGGGAAGCCGGAGAATGGGCTTAGACGATTGTTGGCACCAGAGGTTTGCCCTTTGCCAATCACGCCAGCAGCTTGTGTTGACGTAGGATAGATGATTGCATCCAAATGGTTATCCGCCATGACTTTCAGTAAGGAATCACGAGTAATTTGAGTACGCTTCAGGACAATATCTTTGTACTCTGATGTATCTAACGTGTCACGTGCATCCCGTGCTTTCATGGCTTGTTCTTGGGATTTATCAAATTGACCGGATGCGATGATCTCGGACAGGCTATGATATGGGGCATTATCACCTAGAGAACCCAGATAGTCATTCAGCTGGAATTTGAACTCATAGCCACTGAGGCTAGGATATTTATTGATCTCTGCAAAGTTCGGAATGGAGATCGGTACAGCAGTTGCTCCAAGGGATTTGAGCTCCTCGACAGCAACGTTGATAACGTCGGCAACCGCTTTTTCTTCCGCTTTGGTGCTTGGGATGAGTTCAGGGGCTACACCGATCCGAGCACCCTTCAGTCCGTTCGCGTCCAGGAAGTCTGTGTAACTGGAAGGGATTTTGCCTACCGCGTAAGCCGTGGCGACATCCTTTTTATCATAACCAACGGTAGCATCCAGCATAATCGCCGCATCACTTACGGTACGTGCCATCGGCCCACCAACGTCTTGTGTCAGTGCTAGTGGGATGATGCCTTCCCGACTGGAGAGGCCAATGGTTGGACGAATACCCACAAGGCTGTTAAAGCTGGACGGTATGCGGATGGAGCCACCTGTATCGGTACCCATACCTGCTGCAGCAAAGTTCGCGGCAATGGCCGCACCCGTTCCACCGCTCGAACCACCCGGATAATGATCAAGGGCGTACGGATTAAGCGTTTGTCCTCCCAGCGAGCTTGATGTTGTAATGCCAAAAGCGAACTCATGCAGGTTGGTTTTGCCCAAAATAATGGCTCCCGCTGCTTTCAGCTTCTTCACTTGCTCTGCATCATGGGCCGGAATAGAATCCTTCAGACAGATACAACCAGCCGTGGTTGGCATGTCTTTGGTATCAAAGTTATCCTTCACCAGGATCGGGATACCATGAAGCGGGCCGCGAGGTCCCTGAGCTTCGCGCTCTTCGTCGAGTTGCTCTGCGATTTTAAGCGCATCCGGGTTCAGATTCAGGACAGCATTGATGCTGACACCTTGATCATCGTATTTGGCGATACGATCCAGATAATGTTGCACCAGCTCTTTGGATGTCAGTTTACCTTGTGCCATGGCATTCTGCATATCCATGATCGTGGCTTCTTCAAGCACAAACGGTTTTATGTAGGTATAGATGCGGTTTTTCAAAATAGAGACGTCGCTCGCTGTCAGTACAGCGTTTGGTAAGAAAAGAGAGTCCGTGTAGCCTTTCATTAGTCCGGCGGCATTCAGGGCACCGACGGCACTGGCATAATCGGACTGCTTCGGCACATCCTTGAAGGATGCCGGAGCGGTGTCCAGCTTGAGCCATTGCTGCAAGGCAAGTGCAGCATCTTTGCGTGATATTGTCGCACCGGAGAGCTTGTCCATGGTGAAAGGTACACCTGCAAGTGTAGCGGCTTCTTCCATGGACTGAACGAAGGTTGCGGCACTGACCGGCGTTTTCCCTGCAAGGGTAGTGACGGTGGAGGTTTGGCTTGGAGGAGTTGCGGCGGCGGCGAAAGCCGAAGGTACAGCAGTTCCTCCCCACGTTGCGGCAACCATGGTTCCCGCGAGTAATAAGGCACCGCCTTTTTTCAATACAGATCCATGATAAGTCATGCATCCACGCTCCCTTCCTGTGTCTAAGATGATGTGTGTGTTTTAGCAATCTTTGTATAAATACTTTTGCACATCTTACATTGGTGTTAAGTAATCTGACAAAGATTAAATCGATTCAAAAAAACGTATACAAATCACTTTTTTATAGTGAAATCAGTCATTTACTCTATGTTTCTTTGAAATAAAGGTTGTGCATATCTTGATTGAAATTAAATTCCACACAAATAAGTTACATACATATTACATGTTGGGTTGGTATTGGGATAACAAATATTGCTTATTGCTCTCAAAAGAGATCCGTTTAACACACCGCCTGGAATCCACATTTGTCGAAAACATGATTCCGATGAGATGATATAATGTAAAGATGAGAGGGTAGGAAGACAAGGAAGAAAGATCCGTTGTCGCCGATCATTAGCGTCTGGAAAGAAAGGAAGAGATACGAAGTGAAGACATTGGTACTCGCAGAGAAGCCATCTGTAGCCCGTGAGATTGCAAGGGTGATGGGCGCGCGTGATAAACATAAAAGTTATATGGAAGGTCCGAAATACATTGTAACGTGGGCCTTGGGACATTTGGTGGGTTTGGCTGAGCCTGAGGATTATGACAAAAAGTACGCGACGTGGAATCTGGAGGATCTGCCGATTCTGCCAGAGCGAACCAAGCTGAAGGTGCTCCGGGAAACGAATCACCAGTATAAAGCCGTGCAGCAGCTGATGAAACGTCAGGATGTAGGTGAGCTTATCATCGCAACCGATGCGGCCCGTGAAGGAGAACTGCTTGCACGATGGATTATGCAGATGGCGCAGTGGAAAAAGCCGTTCAAACGACTGTGGATTTCATCCCAAACGGATAAAGCGATCAAGGACGGATTTGCTTCGCTGAAGCCGGGAAGTCAATTTGACCGTCTCTACGAATCCGCACGTTGCCGTGCAGAAGCGGACTGGATGATTGGTCTTAATGTTACACGTGCGTTAACCGTACGCTTCAATGCTCAATTGTCCGCTGGACGTGTACAGACGCCAACCTTGGGTATGATCATGGATCGGGAAAATGAAATTAACGGCTTCCGTTCACAGGAATATGAGACGTTAACTGCGGATTTTGGAGATTTTCAGGCGGTTTGGCGTGCATCTGGCGGGGATTCAAGAGTTTTCGACAAACAGGATATGCAGCAATTGAAAGCACGAGTAGAAGGGCGGAAAGGCTCGATTGCCCAGGTGAAAAAAAGTGAGAAAGTCGAGCCGCATCCGCTGGCTTATGACCTTACGGAACTGCAACGGGATGCGAACCGTAAACACGGTTTCTCCGCTAAACAGACCTCTAACGTACTCCAGCGTCTGTATGAGCAGCATAAGCTTGTTACCTATCCGCGGACAGATAGCCGTTATCTGACTTCCGACATGACGGGAACGTTAAAAGAACGACTCGAGAGTGTAGCTGTTGGACCTTATGCATCACTTGCACGCCCTTTACTGCGCAAAAACCTGAATATCACGAAACGGATTGTTGATGATAGCAAGGTCACCGATCACCATGCCATTATTCCAACCGAGCAGACGGTGCTCTTAAATCAACTCAGCCCGGAGGAACGTAAGTTATACGATCTGATTGTTCGCCGTTTCATCAGTCTGTTCTATCCGGCAGCAAGGTATGATTCAGTAGCTGTTACGGTACAGGTAGGTAAGGATTCCTTCCACGTGAAAGGCACAACGGTCAAGGATAGTGGCTGGCGTGAAGTATACGGCGGGGATTACACGGATGAAGAAGATGAGCGTTCGGATGATGCAGGTGAACATGATCGAGCTTTGTTGCCAGACTTGCAACAGGGGCAGACGGTGACACTTCAGCGTTGCCACATCAAGAGTGGGCGTACGATGCCGCCGAAGAGGTATACGGAAGCAGGATTGCTCTCCCAGATGGAGAAGCACGGACTGGGCACACCTGCGACACGTGCAGATATTATTGAGAAACTGGTCAGCTCGGATACGATTGATCGTCAAGGGAACAGTCTGCATCCAACTGGCAAAGGCAAACAGTTGATTGAGCTTGCCGCCCCGCAATTGCGCACACCTGAACTGACAGCTCGTTGGGAGGCTGAATTGGAGCGCATAGCACGTGGACAGGGGAAACCAGGGCCGTTCCTGGATGGTATTCGCTCGATGGCGAAGGAACTTGTATCCACTGTAAAAAGCAGTAAAGCCGAGTACAAACCGCATAATGTAACCAACAGCCACTGCCCGGACTGTAATGCCAAGTTGCTTGAGAAAAAGGGGAAACGTGGCAAGTTTCTCGTATGTCCTACAGAGGACTGTGGTTATCGCCGCTCCAATGAGAAGCGGTTGTCGAACCGCCGCTGCGCGCAGTGCCATAAAAAGATGGAGATTAAGGAAGGCAAAGCAGGACTGTATGTACAGTGTCTGCCATGTGGAATCACCGAAACGCTGGATAAAGACAAGCAGCATGTGAACAAACGCGAGCAACAAAAGCTGGTGAAGCAATACGCGAAGCAGGAATCCATCGGCTCCAACCTGGGAGATTTACTCAAGGCCGCTATGGAGAAACAAGGAAAATAGGAATGCGGCAAAGATAACATAAGGTGAGAGAATAAGTGTTAAACGATCTCGGACTATTTAAATGGGATGACCAGATTCAGGTCCTCATGTTCAAGAAGGCTTGACCACAAATCGATTACGATATTCTTTTGGTGTGAAACCCGTATGTTTTCGAAACACTTTGATGAAATAACTCTGATCGTGAAAGTTAAGCAACGTATGAATCTCACTCAGGCGATAGTCTGAGAAAACGATCAGATTTTTGGCTTCTTCAATCCGTTGCCTTTGTATAAAAATGCGAAGTGCCTCTCCAGTCTCTTCCTTGAATTTACGGGAAAGATAGGAGGGGCTTATTTGCAGATGCTTGGATAGTACGGAGAGACTTAAGTCATCGTATAAGTGATTGAATATGTACTCCTGACATAACAGAATGTCTTTGGAGTTATGAGCCCGATGGACTTTGGCTACACGTTCGGTAAAGTCACCTAGGATTTTATGCAGAATCGGGTGAATCGAATCAATCCGGGTCAACTTCTCAATATGTTGGATATAGGTATCGCTAAGCGTAAGCGCCGACTCCGAATACAACCCCCCATCAATTGCAGCGCGGGTTCCGAGTGTAATGGCTGCGATGATCAAATTCTTTTTGCTCCGTAAACTATCCTGTTTCGATAATGTGCCGTAGACCCCGTTCAACTCCATATGCTGTTTCAGGTACAAAAGCATGTTATGTTTGTTCCCCAGACGAACCTGATCAAATACCTTTTTCTCCGAAAGGTAGGATTTATGAAACAATCTCCGCTCTCTCTGTTCCAGAAGAGACAGTTCAAGTACACCTTCCGTAGGGCTATTTATAACATGTTTGTTATCCTCAAGTACTTGATTTTGATCCAATATTTCATGATGTAAAAGGTAATGGGCCATAATTGCCACACTCAGCAGTTGATGGAGATCATTGTGTTCAATGAATGTGGTTGAATTCAGTTGTTGATCCAATGAAAATGGAACATGCTCAACATATGACTGTGCATTGGGCCAGAGAACAAGCAGACCTTGCCCTTCAGGAGTAGCGACTGGCATCAGGATCATTTTATCCATTTGTGTATTGTAGTCGATGATCTGAATTTTTAGATGGATCGGGACGGAGAGAAGCTGGTTCGCGAGTTCCGGGCTAAAAGAAGGGTGACGATCCAAACCACGCATCAGGTAGAACGCGGGAACCCGGGAAGTCTCATATATCGTTTGTAAGATCCATTGAAGTTTGGTTTCGGTTATCGTTGGCACTGAATGCTCCTTCTCCCTAAAGATCAAAATTTAATACCATTAATCGCAAATGAATACCATAAATATAAATGGAAACGCTCTATATTTCAATTATGATGGTGATGAATGATAGGCAGATCAGGAGGCTGACAGAATGTATCTAGTTATTGATATTGGTGGAACTTTTATTAAATACGGAATCATGAGCGAAAACGGAGAGCTGTTGTCGAAGGGAAAACGTGGCGTTGGTCGGA
The DNA here is from genome assembly GCF_007680605.1 of Paenibacillus xylanexedens. Lineage (GTDB taxonomy): Bacteria > Bacillota > Bacilli > Paenibacillales > Paenibacillaceae > Paenibacillus > Paenibacillus xylanexedens_B. The sequence continues at coordinate 204,618 of NZ_VEIO01000009.1, read as the reverse complement.
GTGGCTTGCAGGAACTGCAGGATGCTCTTTATGCCATCGTGGATGCACAAGACTTGTCACAGATTCGGGGCATTGCCTTGAGTTGTCCAGGAACAATCGATGTGGAGACAGGAATGGTGTATCACGGCGGTTCTTTTCCATTTTTGCATGAGGTGAATTTAGCCAAGCTTCTTGAAGACAGATATGCGATCCATGTGTCCATTGAAAATGACGGGAAGTGCGCAGCGCTTGCTGAACTATGGCTCGGCAGTGTCAAAGATACCAAGGATTCCGTCGTTATGGTGCTGGGCAGCGGCATCGCGGGAGGAATCATCATGGACGGTAAACTGCAGCGTGGCAAAAACTTGTCAGCCGGAGAGGTTAGTTATGTGATGAGCCGGATTGATCCGGTAACGAAGGAAGCGGCCTATTTTGGACTGGAGAGCTCGGCTGTAGAGATGGTCAGACAGATTGGTGAGTTAAAAGGGCTGGATGACCCTGCCGATGGTGAGGCCGTGTTTGAAATTATTAATCAGCGAGATGCGGAGGCGTGCGGAGTATTCGACACCTTTTGCACACAGATTGCGGTTCAGATCATGAATCTGCAATACATTCTCGACCCTGAAGTGTTTGCCATTGGAGGAGGCATTAGTGCACAGCCTGTTGTGCTGGAGCGAATCCAATGGGCAATTGGTGAACTTAAGCGAATTAACCCTTTGCATAAGGCGAGCCCGAAGATCACAGCCTGTACGTTTGGAAACGATGCAAACCTGTACGGAGCGTTATATCATTTTCTAAACAGCCACCGTAACAACTAGACATGCTCCCTAAAGCCCCTTCGTATAAGATGCTTCATTTTCAGGCAACGTAAGCGGAGGAGGTGAGCCTGAGATGCCGCATAACAAACCGGAAAAACGCAATAACCAGCAGAATAAGGATAGCATTCGGGAAGAGAATATCGCAGTGACCCCTGAGAAATCAGCCAAAAGGGTGCCTAGCCTGAACGGAATTCCGAAACAGGAATCGTAGAATTAGTTTTAATGTAAAAGAGTGCGGTTCTCTGCCCGCGTTGATCATCTGCCTGTCTTGGGATTATAATGGAGACAGGGAGATGTCCCGGGACAGGGGGACCGCTAAACGCATATGCATACCGGACTTATCGTATGGTTTATCTTTATTAATGTTGTCGCATATCTGGTCATGTCAGACGACAAGAAACGTGCACAGCAGCGGCGGGATCGCACGCCCGAGCGAACGTTGTTTTTACTAGCCTTTATCGGTGGTGCGTTAGGCGTCTGGATTGCGATGTATCGGAAAAGGCATAAAACGAAACATCCCAGCTTTACGATTGGCGTTCCGTTGCTCGTATTTCTGAATGCAGTGATGTATGGTTACTTTTTGCAGTGATTGTGTAGGGATGGATGAATTTATTATGTAAATTGTTTCTTATTAAGTGGTTCATTTCAACCTGTGAAGGTTTAAGAAGTTACATGGTTCCAGGCTCTGTAAGGAATTTAGATGTCAGACCGAGGCTTGCTTCGGGTTCTACATATATAAGGAAGGGACGGGATTTACATGTTATTTTCCAAAATATTAGTAGCTTATGATGGGTCAAAAGCTTCAAATAAAGCACTGGATCGTGCAATCGAGTTCGCCAAGGCATCGCCGGGGGCTGTGCTCGATGTCATTCATGCATTTGATTTTCCGCGCGTATTTATCGGGGAGGGGCTTGCGCCGCTTCCGGCTTCACTGAATAACGATTACTACAATCTGGCTGTGCAAACGACCGATGAAGCGAAAGAGCGAATTCAAGCTGCCGGTGTTACGGCCAATGTGGATTTGATCCAAGGAGCTGCAGCCGAAGTGTTGCTGGACTATGCCAAAGAAAACGGCTCGGATATCATTATTATTGGTTCCCGCGGTTTAGGCGGAATCCGTGAATTCGTGCTGGGCAGTGTCAGCCACAATGTAGTACAGCATGCTCAAATTCCTGTATTGATCGTAAAATGATGTTGAAATAAGAGGGAGGGTGTACTTCGTGCTCCTTTCCCGTGTGAACAAGCCGGTTGTCTTCGAGAAATTGAAGAGTAGCCGGCTTTCTTTATTTTATTTTGAAGCAACAGGATGGGGTATTTCAAGCGAATTTGGAGTTTATTGGTTAACACTTCACTAATTCCCGAACATTAGATTTGTCAATATGTTAAATGTTCGTCTTTAAGTTGACATACGCTGTAGGGGATTGTTAGAATGTTAGATGTGTCGATCAGGTTAAAATAAGGTCGAGTAGGAACGAAAGCTGTATGATTGTGGAACATGGTAAACGAAGATGTAACGAATAGATATTTGCTCGTATAACGCCGGGAATAGGGCCCGGAAGTATCTACCCGGAAACCGTAAATTTCCGGACTACGAGGAGATACGGCTGAGAGTCGCATGGTTGATTGCGGACAGCAAGCCCCTTTTGGCATGCCCAAATGAGGGATACGTATTTCTTGGAGTCCGGTGTCCGGAGAAAATGTAATATTTTCGCGGGTAGCGGACTTTTTCGTTTTTTAAAATGCTCAGATGGGAGTGGGATGTATTCATGTCAGTGCAAGTTGCTGTAATTATGGGCAGTAAGTCCGATTGGGAAACGATGAAACATGCGTGCGAGGTGCTGGACGAGCTTGAGATTGGTTATGAAAAAAAGGTCGTCTCCGCACATCGTACACCGGATTTGATGTTTGAATATGCAGAACAGGCGATCGACCGCGGATTCAAGGTCATTATCGCAGGTGCAGGCGGAGCGGCTCATCTTCCAGGTATGGTGGCATCCAAAACGATGTTGCCCGTCATCGGTGTTCCGGTTCAATCCAAAGCATTGAACGGTCTCGATTCCTTGCTGTCCATTGTGCAGATGCCTGGCGGCATCCCGGTAGCCACGGTTGCGATTGGCAAAGCGGGTGCGACAAATGCAGGCTTGCTTGCGGCGCAGATCATTGGCGCATTTGACCCGGAGGTGCAGCGTCGCTCCGAAGCTCGCAGAGAACGGATTAAACAAGAAGTACTGGAAAGCAGTGATGAGCTATGAGTAACGAGGCAACTAGACAGGATATAGGAACAGGGCAAGAACAGCCTGTTTTATTACCTGGACATACAACAATCGGTATTCTTGGCGGCGGACAGCTTGGACGGATGATGACGCTAGCCGGAACGGCGATGGGGTATCGATTCGTGACGCTTGATCCAACACCGGATTCACCTTGTGGCCAGATTGCGAAACAGATTGAAGCCGGATACGACGATGTACAGGCAGCAAGAGAACTCGCGCAGCAATGCGATGTGATCACGTATGAATTCGAGAATGTGGATGCAGAAGTGGCGGCTTTACTAGAGCGTGAGTCGTATGTACCGCAAGGAAGTTCCCTTTTATACACAACCCAGCATCGCTTGCGTGAGAAACGTGCGATTGAAGCTGCCGGGGTAAGAGTTGCTCCATACCGCGAGATTACCAGTTTGGATACGATGAATGCTGCGGTGAGTGAACTAGGCGTTCCATGTGTGCTGAAAACAGTGACTGGCGGATATGACGGCAAAGGTCAGCGGGTGATCCGGGTCGCAGCGGAAGCTGAAGAGGCGTATCAAGAGCTTGCATCGACAGGAGCAGAGCTGGTGCTGGAGCAATTTATCAAGTTTGAATGCGAGATTTCGGTCGTTGTTGCTCGTAGCACGAATGGAGAGATCAAAACGTTCCCGCCTGCGGAGAACATTCATGTGAATAACATTTTGCATGCTTCGATCGTACCTGCGCGAGTGGCTACAGACATTCAACTGGAAGCACAGAAACTGGCCGCTGCAGTTGCCGAATCCCTGAAAGCTGTCGGATTGCTGGCGGTGGAACTGTTTGTAGCCGCTGACGGCAGACTGTATGTGAACGAGCTGGCTCCAAGGCCGCATAATTCCGGACACTACACGATGGAGGCCTGTTCCACATCACAGTTTGAACAACATATTCGTGCCATTTGCGGATTGCCGCTGGGGGATACAACGCTGTTAAGTCCCGTGGTTATGGTCAATGTGCTTGGTGAGCATCTGGAAGGAATCATCGCAAGAACAGGGCAACCTGATGAAGAGGCGATGGAACTCGGTGTTATCCCTAAGCTTCATATATATGGAAAGAGCGAAGCGAAGACAGGACGGAAGATGGGGCATGTAAACCTGCTCTGTCAGGATGCCCGAGAAGGATTGCAATGGATCGAACAAACTAATCTATGGAGGCATACAAATTCATGATTGAACGTTATAGCAGACCCGAAATGAGAGCCATCTGGACAGAAGAGAACAAATTCCAATCGTGGCTGGAAGTTGAAATTTGTGCATGCGAAGCATGGGCTGAGCTTGGAGTTATCCCGAAGGAAGAAGCAGCTTTGCTTCGCCAGAACGCTTCTTTTGACATTGATCGGATCTATGAGATCGAAAAGGAAACACGCCATGATGTCATTGCATTCACACGTACGGTATCGGAGAGCCTGGGTGCAGAGCGGAAATGGGTACACTACGGCCTGACTTCCACAGACGTGGTGGATACCGCACTGGGCTATGTACTGCGTCAAGCGAATGAAATTCTGGAGAAAGACATTATTAATTTCATTGAAATCTTGCGTGAAAAAGCACTGACATACCAGCATACGCCAATGATGGGACGTACGCATGGTGTACATGCAGAGCCAACAACTTTCGGATTGAAAATGGCGTTGTGGCATGAAGAGATGAAGCGTAACCTGGAGCGTTTCCGCCATGCAGCGGATGGCGTACAATTTGGTAAAATCTCCGGAGCTGTTGGAACGTATGCCAACATCGATCCATTTGTTGAAGAGTTTGTGTGTGAGAAGCTGGGTACCAAGCCTGCACCAATCTCGACGCAAACGTTGCAACGTGACCGTCACGCAGAGTACATGGCTACGTTGGCATTGATCGCAACTTCCCTGGACAAATTTGCTACAGAAGTACGTGCACTGCAGAAGAGTGAGTTCCGTGAAGTGGAAGAAGCCTTCGCCAAAGGTCAAAAAGGATCTTCCGCAATGCCACACAAGCGCAACCCGATCGGCAGTGAAAACATTTCTGGTCTGTCCCGTGTTATCCGCGGACACATGGTGTCTGCGTACGAGAACGTAACACTGTGGCATGAGCGCGACATCTCGCACTCTTCCGTAGAACGTGTCATTCTGCCAGACGCAACGATGTTGCTGAACTACATGCTCAACCGTTTCGGTAACATTGTGAAGAACTTGACTGTGTTCCCGGAAAATATGAAACGCAACATGGAACGTACCTTCGGCGTACCTTTCTCCGGTCGTGTTATGACCAAACTGATCGACAAAGGCTTCAGCCGTGAGCAAGCGTACGATACCGTTCAACCGCGTGCCATGCAAGCATGGGAAGAACAACGTCAGTTCCAGGACATCGTGAAGTCCACACCGGAAATCACAGCCGTGCTGAACGAAGAAGAAATTGCAGATGCATTTAACCCGTCCTGGCACCTGAAACATGTCGATACCATTTTCAAAAAACTCGGCTTGAATGACTAATATATATTCCAAATAGGCTAGAGAATCGAATAGTGGGCTAGCAGGGAACGCAGAGGACAGAAATACCCTACTAAAATTATAGGTTGATTATGTGTTCACGCTGTAACGGAGAAGGCAGAAAAAACCTGTAGAAGCGAAGCGTTCGCCTTTATCACCGAATTTTCCCCTTATACAATTGATCAGAAAAATTCGGGGATAACAGCGATCGGAAGGTTCTTCTGCATTTGGAGTGGCCCCGCGTGATGAGGGGAATTGGACGTATAATTTACATCTCCTGAAAGAAGGTGACCCCATGGCACTGTCCACGGCGGCAGATCTTGTTAAAGCACCTCTGTTGTATAAAGGAAAAGTACGCGAGTTGTACGATCTGGGTGAGCATTTTCTTATTGTGGTAACGGATCGCATCTCGGCATTTGATTATGTGCTTGACCCGGCGGTTCCAGAGAAAGGCAATGTGCTGAATCAACTCAGCAGCTTCTGGTTTGAACTGACAGGTAGCATGATGGAAAATCACGTGGTTCATACCGATGTGAGTCAGCTGGGCGATCTGGTCACCGAACCTGAATTGCTCAAAAACCGCATCATGGTTACACGCAAAGCCGAGCGCATCGATATTGAATGTGTGGTGCGCGGATACATTACTGGCGGCGGCTGGAGACAGTACGAGACAACCGGAGAAGTGAATGGAATCAAACTGCCGGAAGGTCTACGCAAAAATGCCAAGCTTGAAGTGCCCATCTTCACACCGGCTGCCAAAAATGACGTTGGTCATGACGAGGACATTCCGATGGAGCGTATGAAAGAGCTTGTCGGAGACGCCCTTGCCATTGAACTTCAGGAGAAAAGCTTGCGCCTCTATGAGTTCGCGCGTGATTACTGCGATCAGCGCGGTATCATTCTGGCAGACTGCAAATTCGAGTTTGGCATCGTGGACGGCAAGGTGATCCTGATTGATGAAATCTTCACCCCGGATGCCTCCCGCTTCTGGGCAAAAGAAAACTATGCTCTCGACATTGAGATCGACAGCATGGATAAAGAGCCCGTCCGTACCTATCTGGCAGGCACCGATTGGGACAAGAACAGCAAGCCTGACCCGCTTCCGCAAGAGGTCGTGGAAGCGACAACGGCAAGATACGTCGATATTTATAAACGTTTAACGAAATAATAAGTGGATGACGTTTGAGCACGGGCTTCGGGAAAGATTAAGTAGAGTGAAATTTGAGCGTGACTTCTGGAAAGTTTGGCTTTCGATCGCTGTTGCCCCCGGAATGTTTGGACTCGTATCCTTTTTTCAAAAGGACACATTCCGGTTGCAAAGGCGAGCACTTCGTTTCTCCAGCTCAAATCTTTCCCTCCGCCAGTGTTCAAACTGGTGGATGAGGTAATTAAGGCGCAGGCTTCACCAAGTATGAAGCCTGGCAATAATGTAATCTGAAAGACTGAAAATCATTGGTTACTAAAGGGATTTAAGACCTGTCTACGTTTGCGTGATTGGGCTGGTTCTATCGTTGCCACCGAAGCGAGCGTCCCAAGGCTACCGATTTTACTACCCACTGAGCAACGCAAAGGGTTTAGGCCTTTAAAAAAATTAGCGCCGCAGGATGGGGCGTAGGGGTGGAATGGTTCACGAAGGAGCGAAGCGTCCGCCTTTGTTCCCGGGTTTTGACCGCAGCGCGGGCCAAAACGAATCCAAAAAACCGGGGAACAACCAGCGGCCGGAGGAACCATCCACACCGAAGCGAGCGTCCCAAGGCCACCGTTTTACTACCCACTGAGCAACGCAAAGGGTATAGGACTTTAAAAAAATTAGCGCCGCAGGATGGGGCGTAGGGGTGGAATGGTTCACGAAGGAGCGAAGCGTCCGCCTTTGTTCCCGGGTTTTGACCGCAGCGCGGGCCAAAACGAATCCAAAAAACCGGGGAACAACCAGCGGCCGGAGGAACCATCCATACCGAAGCGGGCGTCCCAAGGCCACCGTTTTACTACCCGCCGTGCAGCGCAAAGGGTATAGGCCTTTAAAAAAAATTAGCGCCGCAGGATGGGGCGTAGGGGTGGAATGGTTCACGAAGGAGCGAAGCGTCCGCCTTTGTTCCCGGGTTTTGACCGCAGCGCGGGCCAAAACGAATCCAAAAAACCGGGGAACAACCAGCGGCTGGAGGAACCATCCACACCGAAGCGAGGTCCCAAGGCATCACCTGTTTTACTACCCGCCGAGCAACGCAAAGGGTTTAGGCCTTTAAAAAAATTAGCGCCGCAGAATGGGGCGCAGGGGTGGAATGGTTCACGAAGGAGCGAAGCGTCCGCCTTTGTTCCCGGGTTTTGACCGCAGCGCGGGCCAAAACGAATCAAAAACCGGGGAACAACCAGCGGCCGGAGGAACCATCCACACCGAAGCGAGCGTCCCAAGGCCACAGCACTTTTTTTAACAGCATAAAGCATTTATCCCGTTCATTACTGAGGAGGAACATACAGATCATGATCAAAGCAACCGTATATGTCACTATTAAACAAAGCGTACTCGACCCGCAAGGCGTAGCTGTTCAAGGAGCCCTGCATTCCATGGGATTCAACGAAGTGGAAAGTGTACGGATCGGTAAAGTCATGGAACTGAATCTGGATACAACAGATCGTGTGGAAGCGGAAAAACGATTGAAAGTGATGTGTGAGAAGCTGCTCGCCAACACCGTTGTTGAAGATTACCGCTACGAATTGGAGGGTTAATCTCATGAAATTTGCAGTTCTTGTGTTCCCTGGCTCCAACTGCGACATCGACTGTTACAAAGCAGTAGAGGATGCGATTGGACAAGAGGTTGATTATGTATGGCATACGGCTACGGACTTGTCCGCGTATGATTGCATTCTGGTTCCCGGTGGATTCTCGTACGGAGACTACTTGCGTTGCGGAGCAATTTCCCGTTTCGCACCGGTAATGAACGAAGTGGCTAAAGCTGCAGAGCAAGGCAAATATGTACTGGGTATCTGTAACGGATTCCAGATCCTGACGGAAGCAGGTCTGCTCCCGGGAGCGTTGATCCGTAACACGTCGCTGAAATTCCGCTGTCATGACACGGTATTGAAAGTGGCTAACGCAGACACACCATTCACACGTGACTACGCACCGGGCGAAGAGATTGTCATTCCGATTGCTCACGGTGAAGGCAACTATTATTGTGACGAAGCAACACTGGCAAGTTTGCAAGCAAACAATCAGATTGTATTCACATATGGTAGCAACCCGAACGGTTCCCTGGGGGATATCGCGGGAATTTGTAACGAAGCAGGCAATGTAGTGGGCATGATGCCGCACCCGGAGCGTGCAGTGGATTCACTGTTCGGTTCGGAAGACGGCAAACGGATGTTTACATCAATTTTGAAAGCATGGAGGGATCGGCATGACGCAGCAGCTATCCGCTAAGGAGCCAACAGCAGAACAGGTCGCAGAACATAAACTTTACGCACAGATGGGCGTGTCTGACAGCGAGTATGAGCTGATCTGTGAGTTCATGGGCCGCAAGCCAAACTACACGGAAATTGGTGTATTCAGCGTTATGTGGTCTGAGCACTGCGCATACAAAAACTCCAAGCCACTCTTGCGTCGTTTCCCGACAAGTGGTCCGCGTGTCCTGATGGGACCGGGTGAAGGTGCCGGAATCGTGGATATCGGTGACAACCAAGCCGTTGTTTTCAAAATTGAAAGCCATAACCACCCTTCCGCGGTAGAACCTTATCAAGGGGCGGCAACAGGCGTAGGCGGCATTATCCGTGATATTTTCTCCATGGGTGCAAGACCGGTAGCGCTACTCAACTCCCTTCGTTTCGGTAAGCTGGAGAGCGAGCGCGTAAAATATTTGTTTGAGCATGTGGTAGCGGGTATTGCGGGATACGGTAACTGTATCGGGATTCCGACCGTTGCAGGTGAAGTGATGTTTGATGAGAGTTATGAAGGCAATCCGCTCGTGAATGCCATGTGCGTGGGTCTGATCGATCATGACAAAATCCAGCGCGGTGTAGCCAAAGGTGTAGGTAACCCGGTGTATTACGTTGGGCCACCAACGGGTCGTGACGGTATCCACGGTGCAACGTTTGCTTCCGTTGAGCTGACCGAAGAATCCGAGTCCCAGCGTACTGCCGTTCAAGTCGGTGACCCGTTCATGGAGAAGCTGGTTATGGAATCCTGTCTGGAATTGATCGATACGGGCATCGTGCTCGGTATTCAAGACATGGGTGCGGCAGGTCTGACATGCTCCAGTGCGGAGATGGCAAGTAAAGCAGGTAACGGTCTGGAGTTGTATCTGGATCAGGTGCCACAGCGTGAAGAAGGCATGACACCTTACGAGATGATGCTTTCGGAGTCTCAGGAGCGGATGCTGTTTGTCGTTGAGCCGAAGGATGAAGCGCAGGCGATGGAAATCTTTGAACGTTGGGGTGTCATCTGTGCCAAAGTCGGTAAAGTTACAGACGATGGTCGCCTGAAGCTGATCCACCATGGCGAAGTGGTTGGCGATATGCCTGTAACGGCTTTGGTTGACGAGTGTCCGGTATATGACAAGCCATCTTCCGTACCAGCTTATTATGAGGCAAGTGCTTCCATCGACACGCTTCGTTATGACGAGGTGTCGGATCTCGGCGGTGCATTGAAACAAGTGCTGGCTTCCCCGACGGTGGCGAGCAAAAAATGGGTTTACGATCAATACGACTACATGGTGCGTACAAGCACAGCCGTACGTCCAGGTTCGGATGCAGCAGTGGTGACGATTCGTGGAACGCGCAAAGGTCTTGCGATGACAACGGACTGTAACGGTCGTTACGTGTACCTTGATCCTGAGGTGGGCGGACGTATCGCCGTGAGTGAAGCAGCGCGGAATATCGTATGTTCCGGTGCGGAGCCACTGGCAATTACGGATAACCTGAACTTCGGTAACCCGGAGAAACCGGATATTTTCTGGCAGATGGAAAAAGCCGTGGACGGTATGGCGGAAGCTTGCCGTGTGCTGGATACACCAGTCATCGGTGGTAACGTGAGTTTGTACAATGAAAACGCCAAAGGCTCCATCTATCCAACGCCAGTGGTCGGTATGGTAGGTCTCGTTCATGATACGGATCATATCACGACACAAGCATTCAAATCCGAAGGAGATGTCATCATGCTCCTCGGTGAAACCAAAGCGGAACTCGGCGGTAGCGAGCTGCAATACGCCGTTCACGGCGTAACAGAAGGCCGTCCGCCTGAGCTTGACCTGAACACGGAGAAGGCGTTGCTCAGCACGGTGCTGGAAGCTATCCAATCCGGGCTTGTCCGCTCCGCGCATGACTTGTCCGAAGGTGGTCTGGCCGTTGCATTGGCAGAGTCCTGCATCAGCGGTAACGTGGGCGCACAAGTGAATGTAGAGACTGCTCTGCGTGCAGATCATGCTCTGTTCAGTGAGAGCCAATCCCGTATTTTGCTGTCGGCTTCGCCGGAGCAAGCGAGTAAGCTGGAAGCTTTCGTACGTGAACGCGGAGTGCCAGCAGCTGTGATCGGACGTGTTGAAGGAAGTAACCTGACGATTGAATTGAACGGAACATCAGCCGTGAACGAACCTGTAGGAGGTTTGGCTAAGGTCTGGGAGGATGCGATTCCATGTCTCATGAACTGATGACGGAACCGTTGTGGACAGGCGATTATTATAACGAAGGGTCCGGCAAGGAAGGACTCGACAAATTAAAGGAAGAATGCGGCGTATTCGGGGTGTATCGGCACCCTGATGCGGCTTCCCTTTCCTACTACGGTCTGCATGCACTGCAGCATCGCGGGGAAGAAAGTGCAGGTATGTGTGTAAGCGACGGCACACAATTTAACTATCACCGCGGTATGGGACTGGTGAAAGAAGTGTTCACTAAAGACCTGATGCAGACACTGACAGGTGATATCAGCATAGGCCACGTACGTTATTCCACGAGTGGGGATAGCAAGCTGACGAATGCACAGCCGCTGGTTTTTAAATATCGCGATGGTGACTTGGCCGTTGCAACGAACGGCAACATCGTAAATGCACCAACGATCCGGCGTGAGCTGGAGCAGAGCGGTTCTATTTTTCAGACGACGAGTGACACTGAAGTTATTGCTCACTTGATTGCACGTTCTTCGAAAGGTCTTGTAGAGGCGGCAAAGGACGCATTCCAGCGTATTGTCGGTGGTTATGCCTTTCTGATCATGACAAATGATAAGCTACTGGTTGCTTCTGACCCGCATGGACTTCGTCCACTGACGATGGGTAAGCTTGGGGATGCATACCTGTTCGCGTCTGAAACTTGTGCACTTGAAACCATCGGCGCAGAGCTGATTCGCGATATTGAGCCAGGGGAACTGCTTGTGCTGGATGCAGATGGCTTGCATGAGGATCGTTTTGATCATCATAAACACCGCAAGGCGCTCTGTGCGATGGAATATATTTATTTTGCTCGACCTGATAGTGATATGAACGGAGCGAACCAGCATGCTGCGCGGAAACGCATGGGCAGCCGGATGGCCATTGAATCGTTTGTGGATGCGGACTTGGTTACGGGGGTACCAGATTCCAGCATCTCGGCGGCGATTGGATACGCTGAACAGACCGGTATTCCATATGAGATGGGCATGATCAAAAATAAATACACCGGACGTACATTTATCCAGCCAAGCCAGGAGTTGCGTGAGCAGGGCGTGAAGATGAAGCTCAGCGCCGTGCGCCGTGTCGTGGAAGGCAAACGTGTAGTGATGATCGATGACTCGATCGTACGTGGGACAACATCCCGCCGGATTGTGAATATGCTGCGTGACGCAGGGGCAACGGAAGTGCATGTGCGGATTACTTCGCCGCCATTCAAGAATCCGTGCTTCTATGGTATTGATACACCGGATAGCCGTGAATTGATTGCTTCCTCTCTGTCGGTTGAAGAGATTTGCCGCGAGATCAATGCGGACTCCCTGGCGTTCCTCAGCCCGGATGGACTGATTTCTTCGATTCAAGGGGACAATCAGGATGACTACAAGGGCGGACTATGCCTGGCATGCTTCGATAATGACTATCCGACGCGTCTTGACTTCGACGGTGAAGAGAAGTTTGGCTGCAGCTGTTAGGAGGTAGGCTTATGGGCAGAAAAAGCTATAATGAGGGCGATATTTTTTTGATTCCAATGCATGATGGACGGTTTGCCGTGTGTCAGGTGATATGTGCACTGAGAGACCGCTTCAAAAAGGCATTTTCGTTCGGCGTGATGAGCATTCAGCGTGACGAAACCGTAAGTTTGGAAGACGGCGAATTCCTTGTCTATAAGTATGGTAAACGTACTAGCAACGTGATCTTCACGTCACCCAAGCTGCTGAAGGATGGCACATGGAGCATTGTTGGTAACATCCCGCTGACTCCGGCGAAAAAAGAACTGCAAGTATTCCAGTGTGCCGGTGGGGTATACAACGGTGACGAATTCATTCGAATGGTTCCACCGGAAGAGTACAGTCAGTACATTACAATGGGTGTAGCTGGATTTGAGTTGGTACAGAATCATCTCTTAGAGATGAGCAACAACAATTAATGAGTTAGACTTTTCATAGGTTATTCTGTCATCGGAGTGTGCGGTGTAAATATTTTCAGCTCGATTTATACAAGATACGAAGGGTGTGAGGGTTGTGTCCGAAGCATATAAAAAGGCCGGCGTCGATATCGCGGCAGGGAATGAAGCGGTTGAACGGATGAAAAAACACGTAAAGCGTACCTTCCGTCCGGAAGTGATGACGGATTTGGGCGGATTTGGTGCCCTGTTCGGATTGAACAAAGATAAATATGATGAGCCGGTTCTGGTTTCCGGTACAGATGGTGTGGGAACCAAGCTGAAAATCGCATTTGCGATGGACCGTCATGACACGATTGGTATCGACGCAGTAGCCATGTGTGTCAATGATATCGTTGTTCAAGGAGCGGAGCCGCTCTTTTTCCTGGACTACCTCGCTTGCGATAAGGTTATCCCGGAGAAGATTGAGGCGATCGTTGCGGGTATCGCGGAAGGCTGTCATCAGTCCGGCTGCGCGCTCATCGGCGGTGAAACGGCTGAGATGCCGGGAATGTACAGTGAAGGTGAGTATGATATCGCAGGTTTCACCGTGGGTATCGTGGATAAAGCAAAAATCATCAATGGCACAACTATCGCACCTGGAGATACGGTGATCGGCCTCGCTTCCAGCGGCGTGCATAGCAACGGATTTTCTCTGGTTCGCAGATTGTTGCTTGAAGAAGCTGGCCTGGATTTGCATTCCGAAGTGACGGAGCTGGGTGGCAAACTGGGCGATGCCTTGCTGGAGCCAACGAAAATTTATGTAAAACCATTACTGTCCCTGCTGGAGAATGTCAAAGTTAAAGGGATGGCGCACATCACGGGCGGTGGATTTATTGAAAATATACCGCGTATGTTACCAAGCGACGTGAACGTAGATATCGATTATGGTTCATGGCCGGTCTTGCCAATCTTTAATCTTTTACAGCAAAAAGGCGATGTATCGAACCGTGATATGTTCACGACGTTTAACATGGGGATCGGACTTGTCTTGGTTGTGAACGAAGCGGATGCAACAAAAGCATTGGAGCAACTGAAAGCATCTGGTGAAGAAGCGTACATCATCGGCCGTGTAACTGAAGGAGATGCGCGAGTAACCTTCACGGGAGCGGATGTTTAATGACGAACTACCGTATTGCTGTATTTGCCTCAGGGACCGGAAGCAACTTTCAGTCTCTGGTTGATGCGGCACGGAATGGTCATTTGGGTGCATCGGTGGAATTACTCGTCTGTGATAAACCTGCTGCACGCGTTGTGCAGCGCGCACAGGATGCAGGGGTAGACTGCCATCTGTTTACGCCCAAAGCGTATGATTCGCGTGAAGCATACGAGGCAGAAATTATCGAAGTGCTTGAATCCAAACAGATTGATCTGGTTGTGTTAGCAGGTTATATGAGACTTCTAACCTCAGTGATGGTGGAGCGTTACGCGGGTCGACTGATCAACATTCATCCATCGCTACTCCCGGCCTTTGCCGGCAAAGATGCAATTGGACAAGCACTTGATTATGGTGTGAAAGTGACAGGTGTAACCGTTCATTTTGTGGACGGCGGCATGGATACGGGGCCAATCATTGCCCAGCATCCTGTGCCAGTTCAGCCAGGGGATACGGCGGAAACGATTAGCCAAGCTATTCATGCAGCCGAACAGCAGTTATATCCTGAAGTGGTATCCTGGTTCGCGCAAGGTCTGGTCCAATTAAACGGACGCTACGTCACCGTGAACAAACCGGTTTGATATAAGTTGAGATTTTTTCCACACATGAACGGAGAGAACAGAAATAAGCTGGAGAAGCGAAGCGTTCGGCTGAAAGCTTTCTGAAAGAAAGCTGCATCGGAAGCATAAGCTTATTACTTGATTTTTTCCTTGAGAAAAGGGATTCAAAAAATCTGGGGATAACAGCTACTCTCAAGGTTGTTCTGCCATCGTAGTGTCCGGTGTAAACACCCTGGTTCAACTTATATAACAGAAGTCGAAAATTGGTACGCATATTGTGATATTTCTCGGGAAATAAATCAGCAGTGTTTCGTCAGGAAACGCGAAGCTTATGGGATAATAAAGGAGGAGCATATTGTGAGTATCAAAAGAGCGCTGGTCAGCGTATCGGATAAAACAGGCATCGTGGACTTTTGCCGCGAGCTGTCGCAAATGGGTGTGGAGATTATTTCGACAGGAGGTACAAGCAGCCTGCTGTCGAAGGAAGGCGTACCTGTCATCGGAATTTCGGACGTAACCGGATTCCCTGAAATTATGGACGGACGTGTCAAAACATTGCATCCGGCAGTTCACAGCGGTTTGCTCGCTGTTCGTGATAACGAAGAGCATACACGCCAAATGCAAGAGCTTGGTCTCGGTTACATCGATCTGGTCGTTGTAAATCTGTATCCTTTCCAGGAAACCATCGCTAAACCGGATGTAGCCTATGAAGATGCGATTGAAAACATCGATATCGGTGGGCCAACGATGCTGCGTTCTGCGGCTAAAAACCATGCTTTTGTTAGCGTTGTTGTTGATGCGGCCGACTACAGCCAAGTGCTGGAGGAAGTTCGTAGCGGCGGAGATACAACGCTGGAAACTCGCAAACGGCTTGCGGCAAAAGTGTTCCGCCATACGGCGGCTTACGATGCACTCATCTCCGATTATCTTTCCAACGTTAATGGCGATCCGCTACCAGAGCGTCTGACCGTTACTTACGAAAAACTCCAGGATTTGCGCTACGGCGAAAATCCACACCAACAAGCTGCATTCTACCGCAAACCACTCGCTGCACAGGATACATTGACTACAGCCGAGCAACTACACGGTAAAGAGTTGTCCTACAACAATATCAACGATGCCAACGCAGCACTGCAGATCGTTAAAGAATTTGAAGAGCCAGCAGTCGTTGCCGTGAAACATATGAATCCTTGTGGTGTAGGTATTGGCGAAAGCATCTATGAAGCCTATAGCAAAGCCTATGCTGCTGACCCAACATCGATTTTTGGCGGTATCGTGGCGGCAAACCGCATTATCGACAGCGATACGGCGAACAAGCTTAGCGAGATTTTCCTGGAAATCGTACTTGCACCTGACTTTACCCAAGAAGCACTGGATATCCTGACGAAAAAGAAAAACATTCGTTTGCTCAAAACGGGCGAGCTGAGTGCGGCTCGTAACCGTGAAAGCCAATTCGTGGTGACGTCGATTGACGGCGGCATGATCGTACAACAATCGGACGTACACTCCATTGAAGCGAGTGAACTTAATGTGGTAACCGATCGTGCACCTTCTGATGAAGAAATGAAGCAACTTTTGTTTGGCTGGAAAGTGGTTAAACACGTGAAATCCAACGCGATTGTACTTGCTGCGAACGACATGACGGTAGGTGTAGGTGCGGGACAAATGAACCGTGTCGGTGCTGCCAAAATTGCAATTGAGCAAGCCGGTGAGCAGGCAAAAGGTGCTATTCTTGCTTCCGATGCATTCTTCCCGATGGGTGATACACTTGAGTTGGCAGCAAAAGCTGGTATTACAGCAGTCATTCAGCCAGGCGGCTCGATCAAAGACGAAGAGTCCATCAAAGTAGCCAATGAATACGGCATCGCCATGGTATTCACAGGCGTACGTCATTTTAAACACTAGGACAAGTAATAAGCAGGTTGAAGAGTTAAAGACCGAACAGAGGTCTTTAACTCTTCATCAAACAAAAGTGGCAAGTGTTATAAAGGGGTGTCACCTGTCATGCTGATGACGTACGGGGCACTCCTTTTTTCAGGAAATAGATCAATTTAAAATAGTGCACTTCATGTGTTTGAAGAGTAGGAACATTACAATCCAGTAAAGCGTGGAGGGGAACAGACGAATGGATATTTTGGTAGTCGGCGGCGGCGGCCGCGAACATGCAATTATCTGGGCACTCGCAAAAAGTCCAAAGGCAGGCAAAATTCATTGCGCACCCGGGAATGCGGGCATTGCACAGCTGGCGGAGTGTCACCCGATTGCGGTACATGAATTTGATAAACTCAAAGCTCTGGCAGTTGAACTAAAAGTAGACCTCGTCGTCATTGGACCGGATGACCCGCTGGCAGACGGCATTGTAGACGCATTTGACTCGACAGGCATTCCGGTCTTCGGTCCGCGTCGTAATGCAGCGGAAATCGAAGGCAGCAAAACATTTATGAAGGATCTGCTACACAAATACAATATCCCTACGGCTGCATATGAGAAGTTCGACAACTACGAGCAGGCTCAAACCTATCTGGATGAGCAAGCGATTCCGATTGTCATTAAAGCGGACGGACTCGCTGCAGGTAAAGGGGTCACCGTTGCATACTCCCGTGAAGAGGCGAATCAGGCCCTTCGCAGCATTATGGTCGATAAGGTGTTTGGTGAAGCAGGAGCCAAAGTCATTATCGAAGAATTCCTTGCAGGACAGGAAATGTCGATCCTGGCCTTTGTCGATGGTGAGACGGTTCGTCCGATGGCTGCTGCGCAGGATCACAAACCTGTGTTCGACAATGATCAAGGACCTAATACGGGCGGCATGGGTACATACTCGCCGCTTCCACATATTCCAACTTCTATCATTGAAGAAGCGATTGAAACTATCATCAAACCAACAGCGAAAGCAATGGTATCAGAGGGCCGTCCATTCCGTGGGGTATTGTTCGCGGGTTTGATGATCTCCCCGGATGGCAAACCCAAAACAATCGAGTTCAACGCACGTTTTGGAGACCCAGAAACACAGGTGGTGCTACCACGTTTGAAAACGGATCTGCTCGACATTTTCTGGGCAACCGTTCATGGTAAGCTGGCTGATCTGGAGATTGAATGGAGCGAAGAAGCCGCTGTATGTGTCGTGCTTGCTTCAGGCGGATATCCGGGCCCTTATGCCAAAGGTGTTGTGATTGAGGGACTGGATCAAGCCCGAGAGGCTGTTGTGTTCCATGCGGGAACAGCGCGTAATGAAGCTGGGGAATGGGTGACAAACGGCGGACGTATTCTCGGTGTTGTAGGCCTAGGTACTGACATTGCAGAAGCAAGAGCCAAAGCGTATGCTCAGGCAGAGCACATTCAATTTGAAGGCAAACATCAACGCTCCGACATTGCAGCCAAAGCCTTGGTGTAAGAATTAAAATCAGCCCGTAGGATCGGTACCGCAAGGTATTTGCATCCTGCGGGCTTTTTGCGCGTATTTAAATATATCATGTGTAAAAAAGACGGTTACATTCCTTTACAAACCTGCGCGAGAATAACGTTTAGCTGCTACGAAAGTGAACATCTGAATCTGTTTAATAGCCAAATGGAACGGGTAGTATTTCAGTAAACTGCACTATTCTAATAAAGTGGAAAGATTCATTCACAGATACGGAAGAAGCCACGAAAAAGGAAGACACATAGATCATAGGAAACTCACCTGTTTGGCAGGATCACGCTGGTTAAAATACCAGAGGATAACATACATATAGACTATTCTGTGAACAATAGACTGCAAGCTTGTGCCAAACCATAACGTGCAACTGGATGGTTTGGAGCAAAACATGATATACTTTTCGGAAACAGGAATCGATACGTTGGGAGGTGGATATCTATTGGGTAGGCGATATTGTAAATTGTCCAAATGGAGAATCTAGATGGAGTTGATCAAGGAACAATGGACAGCATGAGGGGTAACCCGTTTTGATTGAAGTCGTTTCTACACGTCATGGGCGTTATTGACTTCATCTTGGATTCCTGTTTTAGATTTACAAGGTCACAGAATGACTTATACAGAATGGATCACGAACTGATTTTTATATATGTTAAGTAGCGTTTTATTCGTCACTGGCTCTTGGCATCGCACATTTAACAGCGCATGAACCGTTAACGGCATGAACGTTAATGCATTACGCTGTAACTATCTTTGGAGGTGAATCCCTGAGAATCGGGGAAGTCTTTGGACATAATTACCATATTGAATATCGCATTACTTATCATCTTGATTGTACTGACCGCATTTTTCGTTGCGTCGGAGTTTGCTGTTGTGAAGATTCGTACATCAAGGGTGGATCAACTGGTTGCCGAAGGCAATAAAAAGGCAGTGCTCGCCAAAAAGGTCGTCTCGGATCTGGATTATTATCTATCTGCCTGCCAGCTGGGGATTACCGTTACGGCTCTGGGACTCGGGGCGTTGGGTAAACCGACCGTGGAGAGATTATTGTATCCGGTGTTTAGCTATTTGGATGTACCTGCCTCGGCCTCGGCGATAGCTTCTTATGCGATAGCTTTTATACTCGTTACGTTTTTGCATGTCGTTGTTGGTGAGATGGCACCCAAAACGTTGGCGATTCAATTTTCCGAAAAATTAACCTTGTTACTCTCGCCGCCGCTGTACTGGTTTGGTAAAATCATGTATCCGTTCATCTGGGCACTTAATGGTGCATCGCGTGTAATCCTGCGTGGATTCGGTGTAAAGCCTGCCGGGCATGATCAAGCCTATTCCGAGGACGAGATTAAGATCATTATGAACCAGAGCTATGAAGGCGATGAGAGTAACAAGACCAAGCTTTCCTATTTGGAAAATGTTTTTGTGTTCGACGAACGTGATGCGAAAGACATCATGGTTCCGCGTACCGAACTGATTACACTGAATCAGGATATGACGTATGACGATATCATTCCTATATTGGATGAACATAACTACTCCAGATATCCCGTGATCGAGGATGGAGATAAAGACCGTATTATCGGTGTTGTGAACGTGAAGAAGATTTTGCCGGACATGGTTGCGACCCGGGCACATCAATTGAGTGAATTCGTGCGTGAGATTCCGTTCGTATCGGAAGTCACTTCCATTCAGGATGCGATGATCAAAATGCAGCAGGAACGTGTTCATATGGCTGTCGTCGTGGATGAGTACGGCGGTACTTCGGGAATCATTACGATGGAGGATATCCTAGAAGAGCTGGTCGGCGAGATCCGGGATGAGTTCGATGCGGATGAAGTAGCGGACATTCAGGAAACCGGGGAAAACCAGTATTTGATTAGTGGCCGTGTACTTCTGGATGAACTGGAGCGTCAATTCGGCATTGTATTCGAGGGGAATGAAGAGATGGATACGGTTGCCGGATGGATTCAGTACCAGAAGGGTGTCGGTGTGGAAAAAGGAGATACCGTTGAACACGGCGACTATGTCTGGACGGTTGTGGATGCCGAGAACTATCACATCAAGCAGGTGCTGCTTGAGCGTGTGAGTGGTACTGAGGCCCAAGAACCTGCAAGCGATTTGGCTTAACATTTCAAAACTTAATGGAGGTGAATCCCTCGCCTGAGGGAAATCATTGGACGGAATAATAGCCTTAAACTTATTTTTAGTAGCTGTATTTATCGGTTTGACCGCGTTTTTCGTAGGAGCCGAATTTGCTATTCTGAAAGTGCGGATGTCCCGTATCGATCAATTGATCGCGGAAGGCAACAAAAAAGCTGTGGTCGCCAAAAAAGTGGCACATAATCTGGATTATTATCTGTCTGCCTGTCAACTGGGTATTACGATTACAGCACTCGTACTGGGTGCCTTGGGTGAACCGACCGTAGAGAAGATGTTACATCCGTTATTTCAGAGTTTGGAAGTGCCTGCTGCGTTGTCCACCGTGCTTTCTTACGGTATTGCGCTGGCAGTGATCACCTTCCTGCACGTCGTGATTGGTGAGCTTGCACCGAAGACACTTGCCATTCAATTTGCTGAAAAGATGACGTTGTTGCTTGCACCACCGCTCTACTGGTTCGGTAAGATTATGAATCCGTTCATTTATGCGCTGAATGGTGCAGCACGTTTATTACTTGGCATTTTCGGCATCAAACCTGCAGGACATGATACGGTTCACTCCGAAGAGGAACTAAAGCTGATTATGGCGCAAAGTTATGAGAGCGGTGAGATTAATCAAACCGAGCTGGACTATCTCAAAAACATCTTTGCCTTTGATGAGCGGTTGCTTCAGGAGATCATGATTCCCCGCAATAAAATCGTTACATTGAATAAAGAAATGCCGCTGGATCAAATTATCGAAGTGCTGAATCAGCATGAGTATACGAGATATCCTGTCATTGCAGGCGGGGATGCAAACCATTTTGTCGGGTTTATTAATACCAAACAGACGTTAACGAGTGTAGCTGCGGGCAGAACGTTCAGCATGAACACGTTCATGCACCCAATGCCGAGCTTCTCGGAGCGTTCACCGATCAAGGATGTGCTCGTTCAAATGCAACATAGCCGTGTGCATATCGCTTCTGTCAAAGACGAAGCAGGCGCAACGATCGGAATGGTGACGATGGAGGATATTCTCGAAGAGATTGTCGGGGATATCAAGGATGAATACGAGCATAAGGATCTGGTCAATCCACCGAAGAAATTGAAATTGGTGTAAGAAGACCAGAAGCAGGTTTTGTTTTGGTGGGATATACGTACCAGTACGCTGGTACCGTTAGGGTTATGGAAAAGGGAATGAGCGCAGCTTGATGTATTTAGTTTGAAATCGTTCATTTGTATTCTTATATAAAGACAGGTTCCCGTACTTCGGTGCGGAGACCTGTTTTTTTATGTGAAAAGCAGTTCAGAGCGATACGTTTTGACAAAAACAACGAGTGTAATTAAGGTTTACCACCGTAATATCTTAATTTTGAAATAAATACTTGCATATTGATCGCATATGGATTAATATGAATTTAAAGAATCTTAATTTAAAGATAAATAGCAAGGCTAAAGGAAGTAAATCCTCAGATGCAGTAAATAAAACAAATGTACAACAACCAAGATAATGATTATAAACCAAACCAAGGGAGTGGAGATTATGTTCAGAACTTCAGGCATTCATCATATTACGGCTTTTGTAGACGACGCACAGAAAAATGTTGATTTTTACGCAGGTGTACTGGGACTCAGACTGGTGAAAAAAACGATCAACTTTGATGCACCGGATGTGTATCACTTGTACTATGGTAATGAGCAAGGCGCTCCAGGTACGATCATTACCTTTTTCCCGCAGAAGAATGCAAGAAGAGGTGTGATTGGCTCAGGTCAGACCGGGGTTACCGTCTATGCCGTACCGATGGGTAGCTTGTCCTTCTGGAAAGAACGTCTTGCTTCCTTCGATATTCCATATGAAAATAAAACCAGATTCGGTGAACACTATATTCGTTTTTTCGATAAAGGGGGCTTACTCCTTGAACTGGTTGAGCGCGAAGGCGGTCAGCCAAGCCAGTGGGCATTTAACGGGGTAACACCGGAGCATGCCATCAAAGGCTTTGGCGGTGCGGTACTGTACAGTCACGTGCCTGAGAAAACGATGGATGTGCTTGTCAGCAAGCTTGGCCTGGAGCAGGTTGGCGAAGAGAATGGCCTGATCCGTCTGCGGGCGAGCGGTGATCTGGGACAGATCATCGATATTCAATCGACAGGTATCCAGCGCGGTATCGGTGGTGCAGGAACGGTACACCACATTGCATGGCGTGCCAAAGATTACACGGAGCATGAACAAATTCAACAGGACCTGGATCAAACGGGGTATCATCCAACTCCCGTGATTGACCGCCAGTACTTCAATGCGGTATATTTCCGGGAACCAGGCGGTATTTTGTTCGAGATTGCTACAGATCCTCCGGGCTTTGCACGGGATGAACCACAAGAGACGATGGGTGAGAAATTGATGCTGCCTGACTGGTACGAACCACAGCGTGAGCAGATTGAACAGTTGCTGCCACCAATTCAAGTACGGGAATGGAAAGGGGATTCTAAATCATGAGTACATCGACGATGAAACATATCTACAAAGCAGGTAAGCAGCCAGATGCACCGACATTACTGTTGCTCCACGGTACAGGCGGAACGGAGAATGATCTGATCGGACTGGCGGAGATGATTGCTCCGGGGGCAGCGATTCTTGGGGTACGGGGTAACGTGTCCGAGAATGGGATGCCACGTTTCTTCCGCCGCCTTGCAGAAGGTGTCTTTGATGAAGAGGATCTGATTGCACGGACAGCAGAGCTGGGAGCCTTTATCGATGCCGCTGCGGTGGAATATGGATTCGACCGTTCGAACGTGTATGCCCTGGGTTATTCCAATGGTGCCAACATTGCCGCAAGTTTGATGTTCCATCAGGCAGATGTATTCAAGGGAGCAATCCTTCACCATCCGATGGTGCCGCTTCGCGGACTGACGCTGCCTAATCTGAAAGGACTGCCCGTGTTTATCGGTGCTGGAGAGAATGATCCGATTGTGCCGAGACGTGAAACGGAGGAATTGGCTTCCCTGCTGAGCGGGGCAGGTGCCGATGTGCATATGCATTGGGAACGTCAGGGCCATCAACTGACACGTACCGAGGCGGAAGCTGCGGCAGCATGGTATAAGTCTCAGGCTTATTAAAGGTTGGGAATTTGGATGTATTGCATTACGAGATGTAGCATATATCGACATATAATAAGAAGTTCACAGGCAGCCTGATCGGTGAGATCGGGCTGTTTTTTCGCTTTTTGGAAAAGTGAAGCGTTCGCCTTTATCCAATGAACGCATCTGTTATGTAAACGTGATGAAACGGGTAAAGATTTGAAAAGGTAAGAGTTCACGCAGTATGCTTGGTATATAGCTTCTACACTATACGAATATCATGAACTGGAGGGGTTAATGTGGAACGTAACGTCAAAGATTTGGTACGGCAGATGACACTGGAAGAAAAAGCGGGAATGTGCTCAGGGCTCGACTTTTGGCATCTGAAAGGGGTGGAGCGTCTCGGCATTCCATCTATTATGGTAACGGATGGTCCCCACGGATTGCGCAAACAGGATACCAGTGCAGATCATCTGGGTTTAACTGCAAGTGTACCTGCAACCTGTTTTCCGTCTGCGGCAGGGCTGGCGAGTTCGTGGGATACCGAGCTTGCGCGCCAGGTGGGCATAGCTTTGGGTGAGGAATGTCAGGCCGAAGATGTGGCGGTACTGCTTGGGCCAGGTGTGAATATTAAACGTTCCCCATTGGGTGGACGAAACTTTGAATATTTTTCCGAAGATCCGTTGTTATCCACTCAGATGGCTGCCGCTCATATTCAGGGTGTGCAGAGCCAGGGCGTGGGTACGTCGCTCAAACACTTTGCAGTGAATAACCAGGAAGAGCGCCGTATGTCGATTGATGCGGTGGTAGACGAACGGACGCTACGCGAGATTTATCTGGCCAGCTTCGAAGGGGCGGTGAAGGACGCACAGCCATGGACGGTGATGTGTTCCTATAACAAAGTGAACGGCACGTATGCGGGTGAAAATGAGTGGCTGCTGACCGACATTCTGAAGGATGAGTGGGGCCATGAAGGTCTGGTTGTCTCGGACTGGGGCGCTGTGAATGAGCGGGCAGATGCGCTTGCGGCAGGACTGGAGCTGGAGATGCCGGCGAGCGGTGGTATTGGAGAACGTAAGGTGATCGATGCCGTAGAGAACGGTAAGCTGTCCATGGACAAGCTGGATCTTGCGGTGGAGCGTTTGCTGAACTTAATTTTCAAGGCGATGGATCATAAGAAAGAAGGGGCTTCCTACGATAAAACGGAACATCATCAGCTTGCACGCAAAGTCGCTTCCGAGAGTATGGTTTTGTTGAAAAATGAGGCCGGGCTGCTTCCGCTAAAACGCGAAGGCACTGTAGCTATCGTAGGTGCTTTTGCGCGTAAACCTCGCTTTCAAGGGGGTGGCAGCTCCCATATCAATCCGACCAAGGTAGACGATATTGTGGATGAGATGACTCAGGTCGCAGGCAATGGGGTGAGCATCTCGTATGCACCGGGTTATCGGATTGAAGCGGACGATGTGGATGACACCCTGATGCAGGAAGCCGTTCAAGCCGCGCAAGCAGCAGATACAGCTATCGTATGTGTGGGTTTGCCGGATCGATACGAATCCGAAGGGTATGACCGTGCCCATCTGCGTCTGCCGGACAACCACATTCGACTGATTGAAGAGGTTGCCAAGGTGCAGTCCCGTGTAGTGGTTGTGCTTAGCAACGGTTCTCCAGTGGAGATGCCTTGGCTTCCGCAGGTTCAAGCCGTGCTTGAAGCTTATCTTGGCGGACAGGCTGCAGGAGGCGCAGTCGCCGATCTGCTCTACGGTGAGGTGAACCCGTCCGGTAAACTGGCAGAGACCTTCCCGGCCAAGCTTAGCCACAATCCGTCCTATCTGAACTTCCCTGGTGAGGCAGATCGTGTGGATTATCGCGAGGGGATCTTCGTCGGTTACCGTTATTATGATAAAAAAGAACTGGAGCCGCTGTTCCCGTTTGGATACGGCTTGAGTTATACCACGTTTGAGTACGGCGATTTACAGGTAGATCGCACGGCGCTAACGGATCTGGACGAGGTGCAGGTACAAGTACGCGTCACCAATACGGGAGAGCGTGCAGGGAAAGAGATCGTACAGCTGTACGTTAGTGACGTCGAGAGTACGGTGATTCGTCCGGATCGGGAGCTGAAAGGTTTTGCGAAGGTGGCACTGGAGGCTGGCGAGTCCAAAATAGTTCGTTTCACGCTGAATAAGCGTTCGTTTGCGTATTACAACGTGGATATGAAAGACTGGCATGTTGAGACTGGCGAGTTCGAGATTCAGGTGGGCAGTTCTTCGCGTGATATTCGTATGCAGACTCGGGTAAGCGTAGAGTCTACTGCCACGTTTATTCCAACGTATACACGTAATAGTACCCTTGGCGATATTCAGCGCGACCCCGAGAATAAAAAGCTGATTGAGCAGGCTTTGCAGCAATTTCAGGAAGCGAGCGGTTTTGGCGGCGGTGACGATTCCGGTGATAATGACCATGCGGACATGATGAACGCGATGATGAAATATATGCCGCTGCGTGCCCTTGTGGCCTTTAGCGGTGGTGCGATGACCGAGGAAGCGATGAATCAGTTGCTGGATCAGATGAATAACAAGGATCACGGCATTCGCGGATAGAGAGTTTTATCCCGATGCTGCAAGGCTGAAAGGAGGACCCGATCCGATGATGGATCGGGTGTTCTTTTTTTACAGGGAAAAAGGTATAATTAGTAATTGATAATCATTTTCATTTAGAAGTGTGATGAGAGACGGGATACTGTGGACCAGTGGGGAGGGAAGGTGAAGCAATGAGTAATGATGCTCGATTACATACGTTGGGTTCAAGTGCATATATTCAGACCCGGGATGGCCGCAAGTTGCATTACATGTCGAAGGGCGCTGGAGAGGTGACGGTCGTTTTTGAGTCGGGGATGGGTGTATCCAGATCTACATGGGGGCTAGTTGTACCGACGATTGCGAAACATGCACGTACCGTTGTATACGACAGGGCAGGAGCGGGACGAAGTGATGTTGATTCTTCTCCACGCACGCTCGCCCGGATTGCGGAAGACCTGAATGAACTGATAGCGGCGATGGGGCCGGGGCCGATTATTCTGGTGGGGCATAGCTGGGGAGGGCCAATTGTACGTGTAGCGGCGGCTAGCAACCTGTCGCGTCTGCAGGGTATCATTCTTGTTGACCCGTCGGATGAGCATTGTGAGTTATATTTTTCCCGTATGGCGAAGGTGGGTTTCGCGGTTAATGGCACACTTATTCCAGTTCTGGCTCGTGTGGGCCTGTATCGTTTCCTTGGCATCAAAGACTTTCTTAATCAGCCTGACGATGTTGTAGCAGATCACCGCCGTGAGGACTTTACGGTACAAGCTGCTCGGACGATGGCTGCGGAGGGAAAAAAATTTTTGCAAGATTTAAAGGGACTACAGGAGCAACCTCCCCAGCTGGGAGATTCGGAAGTTAGCATTATTTCAGGTACCTTGCCAGGCAAGGGAGAACGTAAAATCAGACCTGCCATCGTTGAAGCTCACCGTCAGACGGTAAGCAAGCTAGCCAATGCGAGATGGATTGAAGCAGCTCGTTCCGGTCATATGGTGATGTTTACAGATCCTGAAGTGATCATCGATGAGATCATGCGAATGATACGCGGTACGGAGTAAGAGTGAGAAAGCCTTACAATGAGAAATGAGAAGTATTTGAGTACAGTCGCCATAGTGAGTAGAAGATTGTTCCTTCCGTTACCCGGCGCAAGGACAGAGCAAAAGTGATACAATAAAAAGAAAAAGCAATGGATGACATTGCTAGACCATATAAGCGGAGTGTGGAGACAGATGAAACCAGAGAATCAAGAAACAGCAGGAACGGGAGCCGGAAACGAAGGTTCTAGAAATGTCCATGTAGGCATGGAAGATATCGTGCGCGCGCACCATGTGCTGCGTGAAGTGATTGTCAGAACGCCGCTACAGCGGGATGCTGTACTTTCGGCTAAATATAACTGTAATGTGTATCTGAAACGGGAAGACCTTCAGGTGGTGCGTTCGTTCAAAATTCGCGGGGCCTACAATATGATACGCAGTCTGACCCCTGCCGAAATGGAGAAAGGCATCGTCTGCGCCAGTGCCGGCAACCACGCACAGGGAGTGGCTTTTAGCTGTAATGCACTGGGCATTCACGGCAAAATCTTTATGCCAAGCACAACACCGAACCAGAAAGTGAAGCAGGTACGACGTTTTGGCGGCGATAATGTAGAAGTTGTCCTGATCGGTGATACGTATGACGATGCGTATGCGGAAGCGATGCGGGCATGTGACGAGCAGGGCATGACCTTTATCCATCCGTTTGATTCACCTAAGATTATTGCAGGGAACGGTACAGTTGCGATGGAGATCATGGAAAGCCTTGATGAGAATGCAGACTATGTATTTGTCACCATTGGCGGCGGCGGATTAGCGGCTGGGGTAGGAACCTACATGAAAACGGTTAGTCCTGAAACACAAATCATCGGCGTTGAGCCGCTTGGAGCAGCTTCCATGAGTGAAGCAATGTTCCGCAAACAAGTGGTTACGCTGGATGATATCGATAAATTTGTGGATGGGGCAGCGGTGAAACGGGTCGGTGATTTGACTTATGATATCTGTAGCAACATCCTGAATGACATCGTGAAGGTGCCAGAAGGCAAAGCCTGCACAACCATTCTGGAATTATATAACGAAAATGCTATCGTGGTGGAGCCTGCGGGCTCGCTGGCTGTAGCTGCGCTGGAGCAATATCGGGAACAGATCGCAGGCAAGACGGTAGTTTGTGTGATCAGCGGCGGTAACAATGATATTGACCGGATGCAGGAGATCAAAGAGCGTTCTCTGATCTATGAAGGTCTGAAATATTATTTCATGGTGAATTTCCCGCAACGTGCGGGGGCGCTGCGTGAGTTTCTGGAGGAAGTGCTCGGCCCGAATGACGATATCGCCAGATTTGAATATACGAAAAAACATGACAAGGAAAATGGCCCTGCCTTGGTCGGCATCGAGCTCATGTACAAGGAAGACTACCAGCCACTCATCGAACGGATGAACCGCAAAGGTATCGCCTACACCGAGCTGAACAAAAACTTGAATCTGTTCAACATGTTGATCTGAGAGAGAGGTGTCTTTTACAAGTGAAACCTACTATAGGGTCGGAGCAACAGAAGCCAGTGCCTCAGATCCGACCTGCTCGGAAGGAAGATGTGGATCAGATCATTCCGCTGCTGGTGCAGGCAATCGGGGATATCGCTTATGCACTTGCGGGCGAGGCGGACAACGAGCGGGCAATGGACATCTTACGTGAGTTTGTTACACAGGAAAATAACCGGATCAGTTATCAAAATATCACTGTGATGGAGCAGGACGGCCAGATTGCTGGCATGTTGGTAGCGTATGCCGGTGATGATGTGGAGCGTCTGGATCAACCGCTTCTGGATCGTCCCGGACGTGATGGGGATGAGAAATATGCTCTGGTAAAAGAAACCCGTCCAGGAGAGTATTATCTCGATACTCTTTCGGTAAGTGAGCCATTTCAGGGGCAGGGCATCGGCCGTGCACTGATGGCTGCTTTTGAGCAGCATGGAAGAGAACTCGGGCACACACAGGTTGCCCTGATCGTGGAGCAAGACAATAATCGCGCGATGCAACTTTATGAACGGCAAGGCTATGTTCAAGATGAAGTGATTCTCATCGGTGGACATGAGTATTACCATATGATTAAACGAATTGAATCCTAGTGGTGACTCGAGGGGAAGGTGCGTGGTTATTCACGGACGTCTCGGAAACAATGAAAAAGACGAAGCAATGCCTGACGGGCAGTTGTCTTCGTCTTTTTGGTTTTATGTAGTGAACCACCTTGCTATGAAGTAGCGTATCTCCCACAGGCAGCTCAACGTCTTCCATGCTACCCTCCCTCATGTATAAAAAGAATGTATATGTAGCACTTAATCAATCAACACAATAGAGCATGGCGAAGTGTTAAAGGAGCAGCGAGTCACCACATCATCAAGCTTTACAACGAGCCGCAACCCGGCTAACGATCTCAGATGACGCTATTCGTCTGATTTTAGCCCATTTAAAATTCTAACGATCAGGAGAAACGTTATTTCCCGAAGTCAGCAGAAAAATCATTGTTTTTTGCTCACTATAGATGAAATAACGTCTCTGGTGATCGTTACATTGCTGCATACCTCTAAACTGGCCGAATAAGGTCCGAGGTGACCGTTAGAATTTTTTTATCCGTGCAACCTTCTACGCGACGAGCACAAGGAACGGTGTATGAAAAACGCTGCCTATTCCAAGCTTACCATTGCATGCACACGTTTGTTTAACCGGACTCCCTTGCTCACCCTCCAACGTATCCAGGCAAGCAGCTGATTGTCAAAGTTAGATGGATCTAAAACTTTTATATACCGTACTCCGGCAGATATTCATCCCTAGATACGTTCTGTTCCAGCCATTTGTCGACAGCCTCTGTTCTTTCAAACTTGGATTCAGCGACGACATCCATGAAGGCACCCAGTTTTTTCAAAAAAGCACTGTCCTCGGAAGTATTCCGCTGTAAGACAGCTTTGTACCCTTTTTGAGCATTTGGCACCATTACGTTGGTGTCGTAATCGAACAGCGGGGTATTATCGAGCCCGTAAAAGGTGTACAAGGTGTATTGATTCATCAACATCTGTACCTGGTTTTTCCGGTTAGACTTAGGAAAATCATTCAGGAACCGCTCCTGATTCAGCGCGCGGTTCAGCATATCCTGATATCCGATCATGAGGCCCCCATCTTCAGAGGAGATATTGCTCGTTTCGATTGCCATGATGCGGATGTACTGTTTGATATCTTGATTTACATAAGAAGTGTATTTTTCAAATGCGGCATAATTCATGATTGGATAGAGATAACCCTCGATCATCGTAAGACGATAACCACTGTCTCTGGCCTGTTGCAACAGTGAACGGAGACTCGTGTCTTTGGTGCGTGACATCAGCTGCGTAAAGCTGTCATTCCACTTGTATAATTTCTGCATCTGATCCTGAACATTGGGCACAAGCATGCGATCCGTTATGGCTGTTAGCGCTTTGAAGCGGGCGTTTTCCAACTGCAGCACCATCAGGGTTGCATGATAAGGAGTCACTTGGCTGATTTTAGACTCCAGGTAACGGTCAGCCGCGGGCAGGCCATTTTTTTTGTAGAGCATGTTCTGAAAGGATTTGTAGATTGCGGTCGAATTGCTTGATGTTACTTTGGTATTCGCAGAAGGTGCAGCGGAAGCAATGACTGCCACTGGTGAAACCGCTGTTTGTAACAATAGAGTAATAGCCGTGGCGGTAAGTAGCGTACGCATACCTTTCTTTTTATAAAAATACAAAGATGATGTCATAGATATAAACCTCCTGTAATTTTGGAATGAACAGATAAGGATGAAAAGTAGACTTGACTCACTATTACACACAGATTAAAGCAATTGGCACAAGAAGTGGTTTCGGAATGGTGACAAAATCTTCTGTTAATTTTAACCTTTGTAGGTAGATGCAAGGCCAATGTTTCTGCGAAAATAATTTTTGGGGAACCGGAAACCTTTTCACGATTCGGAACGTCTTAGTTGTGCATAGGTAAATACAGGAATTACTGAAATGAACAGCTAACTATAAGAGTGTACCAATAATAGGAGAATGGGGATAGGTTTATGAGGAAAGCGGGAGGAAATCAAGTCAAGAAAGTGATGTCAGCACTGGCTGTATCAGCCATGCTTATGTCTGCACTGCCAACATCGGTAATGGATGCAGCTGCAAGAATCAGCATTTATATTAACGGTACAGAGGTACCAGCGGTTCAAGCCCCTGTGATGAAGGCTGGACGTGTACTCGTTCCACTCCGGTCGATCTTTGAAGGAATTGACGCGGAAGTGCAGTTCAACAATAGAACGAAAACCATTACAGCAACCCGTGGGGATCAAGAAGTGAGATTAACACTCGGTTCCAAGGCTGCATATATCAATGGTCAACTTAATGCATTGGATGTCCCTGCAAGTACGATCAAGGGCAGTACTATGGTGCCTATTCGTTTTGTGAGCGAAGCTTTCGGGGAAAAAGTTTACTGGAACTCACGCAGCCAACGTGTTGATATTAAAACAACATCATCTACACCGGAAACGCCGGTTGACGATACACAGTTTTCTGCTTGGAATATTTATGGATCAGTGTCTGGCAGTAACGGAGATGGCCGTGACCTGACGGTAAGCTTCACACGTGCAAAGTCAGAGAGAACCGTGTCCGCTTACAGGGTGATGCTGGTCAAAAGTGGGGATATCAACAGCTTTAAAGAATCCGTTGCTGCAGCCGTATCTCCGGCAAACTACACTTCAATCACACCAAACGGTACCAATCCGAAGCTGACACTTAACGCTCAGACACGCGACGTTAACGGTGATTTGCTAAATAGCAATGAAACCTACCGACTGTATGTACTGACCGTAGGTAACAGCAACAATAACAACCAAAACTATCTAGGCTGGTCTTCACAGGTTCTGAAGCTGAACCAGGTGAAACCTTCTGTTCAAGCTGTGACGGGTCTGCGTATTGCCGATGTTAGCGATAATGGTGACGGAAGGGATCTGGAGATCAACTTCACGCAGCCAAGCACCAATTCGAATATTACGGGTTACCGTGCATTTGTTGTGAAGGCGAAGGACGCCTCCTCATTTAACCAGGCTGCTGCGAGCAAGGTATCCAGCGCGAATTCCACGATCATCAATAAAGGGAATTCCAGCACAGTCAGAAGCATACTGAGCTCTTCATCGAGGGATACGTCGGGCGAGTTGATCAAAAACGGAACCGCGTACGTTGTGTATATTATGTCTGTAAGTGCGAATACAGCTACAGACAGCAATCTGTCTGCGGCTTCGTCCTCCCTGACGTTGTCCTTGAATACAACTCCGGCTCCGGTCATTACACAAGTGAGAGACATTTCGGATTATGGAGATGGACGCGATATTCAGGTAAGCTTTAACCGTGTATCGGATGAATCAAAGGTAACGAACTACCGTGTGTTTGTTGTACGCAACTCGGTAGCCAGCAGCTTTAACTTGCCTACAGCAAGTAATCTGTCTTCCAGCTTATATTACACCGTGAATAAAACAGGTAATAACCTCACAGTTACATTGCCGTCGAATATGCGGGATACCAGCGGTTATAACGTCACCAACCTGCAGGATTATCGTATCTTTGTCATGGCAGCAGGCAATCAGCAGAACAACTATACCCATGCGTTGTCAGGTTCTTCAAATGTATTGAGACTGACCTCCAATAGCAATGCAGGTGTGGCAACGAATCTGTCTGTTACAGATATTGCGGATAACGGAAATGGAGCTGACCTGCGCGTGTCGTTTAGCAGAGCAAGCGATGAGTCCAATGTTTCTCACTATCGGGTATTCGTTGTGCCTGCCAATAACGTAGGAAGTTTCAACCTGAATGCTGCGAATGCGTCGAACAATTATACACAAGTGAATAAAACAGGTGGTAATCTGACCGTAACACTTTCGAGTAACTCGGTTGATACCAATGGCTATAGAATTACGAACTACAATGCTTATCGTGTATTTGTTCTGTCCGTAAATAGTAACGGAAACTGGAGCCAGAACGCGCTCTCTTCATCTTCGGCTCAGATCACTTTGACACCAAATACAGCGGTTACTGCACCGACTAGTGTGAGTGCAACTGATGTGGCGGATAACGGGAACGGCAGTGATCTGCGTGTGACGTTTAATCGCTCCACGGATGAAACCAATGTGAGTCATTATCGCGTGTTTATTGTGAAAAATTCCGTCGCAGGAAGCTTCAATCTGAGTTCTGCTATGAGTAACAACACAGTGTATACGTATAGAAGCAAAACAGGAAGCAACCAGAATTTCACATTGCCAAGTGATACTAAAGCAACGGATGGCACAAGTATCGTAAATGATGTGGACTATCGTGTGTTTGTTGTAGCTGTGAATAACAACTCATCTCAGTCCAGTGCAATTTCATCGGCATCACCAATCGTGAAATTAACTAGCACCTCTGCTGCTGTAGCAGCAGTGACAAAAGTGACTGTAACGGTTAAAGATCAAGGACAACAATCTGGTAATCCTTCTGACGTAACCATAACATTTGCTAAAGCAGCTCCTGAAACAGGAATTGCAACATATCGTATCTTCATAGTGCCAGCAAATCAAGTAAGAGGATTTACCTTGAATTCGGCGCTTGGTCTTGATTCTAAATCATATACTGACCAACCAAAAGCAAATGCTGGCTCATCAATTGTTTTGAATTCTGGATACAAGGATATTAACTCAGATAGTCTTGTAGCGGGGCAAAATTACCAAGTGTTTGTAATGTCTGTATCTGACAGCACATCTCGTGCATCAAGCTTGTCACCTGCATCCAATGAGTTTAGCATCAATGCTATAGCTACTCCAGTTCAAGCGGCAAGCTTAACGGGCTTGCAAAAGACGAGTACAATAGACAAAGCGAGTTATAAACTCACATTTGCCAAACCGTCGCCTGAAACGGGCATTTCGGAGTATCGATTAATTATTGTTAAGGGATCAGATGTTCTAAATGATGATTCAGCAAGTTCTATAACAAGTTATCAAAAAATTGTGGTAAGTGGCCCCTCAACAAATGATATTGAATTGACGACTGATTCTACAGATTCAACAGGATCCAACCTTGTGGAAGGGACGGACTACAAGATATATATTCTGTCGGTTGCTTCTAATTCAACAGCCAACAAAAATGCAATATCAAATTCATCGGATACTTTTAAGCTCGAGAAGCTTCCGGCTGTGCAACAAACTCAAGATCAAACGAATAACAATAATACGACTTCTGGGGACACAACTGGAACTAATAGCGAACAGTCATCCTCACAAACACAAGGTTAATTTTACAAAATGTAATAACTCCAACTCCCTTTCCACTCCGGAAAGGGAGTTTTTCTATGCATCCATTAAGGCTGTCAGTATCAGTTACCCTCTGCATGACTAATGTCCTTATTTTTCCATATTTAGATATACTCAAATAGGTTCCTAAGGCCATTGCTGTTCTTGGATCAAACCATGGATAATAGGAATCATAGAGCGTGACGAGCTCATGAGCCGAAAGGAAGGATGCAATGCTACCATTTCGTTTGACGGGGCAACCGGATGCCCGGATGCCGCTATATTTGTACGGTGTAGGTACACAGGGAGAGAAAGGGCTACATCGACCTGAAGGATTTCCGGTGTATCAGTTATTTTTGGCACGAGAAGGTGGAGGGAAGTTTAACATTTTTGGTAAGGAATCGATTGCTATAGGGCCAGGGCAAATGTTTGTTTTGGAGCCGGGCATTGCTCATGAGTATATCCCACATACGAGAACGGCTGGAGAACTGGGGTTTATTGGGATCGGCGGTGAATCAGCCGACTCCGTACTTCGGGCAACAGGCATCGTTTCCGGAGGACCTTGCACAATAGCTGGATTTGATCTGATCTGGTCGCAGATGACAAACTTGTGGAGGGCGTTGGATCAGGGCGGAATGTCGATGTGGGAGATGTCCGCTTCGATCTACCAGCTTATTTTGGAGATGGCTCAGGCTAGGGCTCCAGTTGATTATGTTTCACATGTACATGGGAATTCGGACGCTGGGCTGGAAGGACTAAATCGGGCAATAGCTTTAATGCAGGCTCATTATCAGGACGATCTGTTATTGAAACATATAGCAGAGGCGGTAGGTTACTCTGTGCAACATTTGAATCGCTTATTTCATCAGCATTATGGCGTGACTGGACATCAGTATATGCAGCGCTGGCGTTTACAAAAGGGACTGGAGTGGCTTAATGAACATCCTGAGGCTAGCGTGAAGGAAGCTGCGGAGAACGTGGGCATGGAAGTGAATTATTTTATTCGTATGTTCAAGCGTGAATTCGGGGAAACGCCAGGCAAAGGCATGAAACTGCGCAATTCAGCTCAGACTGGAGCAGAACCTCCATCTTCACAACAACTAGGGCGTGTCTGAAAACGCTGAAGAAAGCAGATTTTGCCGAATTTTCGTTCCAAGCAAGGAAGTTTCCCGCAGGCGAATCCGCAAAAAAAGAGACCTGACGGTCTCTTCATTGAAACTTCTTCTAACGTAACGGAGTATCCGTGTGTCCACCATTAAACACATTCAATAGTGTATCTTTGGGTTATACCTGCTTTTTTGGGCCAAAGAGAGGCCGGATTAAAGCAAGACCGACAATACCAATGAGGGCGCTAACCCATGGAGCCATGTAGAACGTAGGGAGTTTATCCCGAAGTGGATAACCGACAAAGAGAACAAGCACAACGATCACGATATAAATGATAATGCCTCGAACGTTAACTTTGGGCATGACATGTTTGTCTGTCCCCTGGTCGTCCGGACGTTCTGCTAATCGGCGCAGCATCTCTACGAGCGCAATTCCGCCTACAGCGCTAATGATGAGAGAGAACAGGCTGATATGTTCGAAAGCCTCCGTATCGCCGTCCGTTAAGCCGAAGAATAACCCTGCACATCCCTGAATGAACAGGACAACAGATATGGCCGCCCAGGCAATCATAACATACCATTTGGGTGTCCGTTTCACTGGTTCTGGTGTATCCGATTGATCGTCAGATTGAGGGACACTTCCGCTACGGTTTTCCTTGTTTGAATTTTTCCCTGTGCTTGCCCCTGATTGCGCATATGTATCTGCTGAGCCTACTCCGAGTTGGGCATAAATATCTTCTTCCAGATCAGAGCCGTACAATTCGCGTGCAGATTTGTTATCTTTCTGTGCTTGTACGATGGCTTTTCCCGCAGCGAGAATCCATTCTTCCTGTGTTTTCTCGTCTGCTGGCGCTTGCCTTGCGATGGTGCTGATCTGGTTATACAATTGTACGTTGTCTGGTGTCATACGGCTCATCTCTGTGATTTGCCGATTTTGTATTTCTTTCAGCTTTTTATAGGAAATCCCCAATGCTTGCTCCCCCTATCTCACACGTTCTGATCTTCCATTCCATGAAGACCCTGACGATATTTTAGTATACGGGAAGGGCTCTCGTTTCGCAAAGTCATTCCTTATAAAACAACTGCTTGTGATTTACCCATAGCCCGATACAGGCTAACACCACACAGGTGCATAAGAGCACCAGTTTTCCATGATGCTGAATCCATCCGAGTAGATGTGCCATGAGTTCATTCCTTTCGGTAACAGGCTTCCGGGACAGGCGTGCCTGTGATTTTGGTTTTATTTTCCCCTGTGGAGTTGTGAATATACATAGCCTGGTTGGAAGAAGCAACGATTCTGTGAACCATGAATAAAGAGTTGACCAATCCATCACAATAGTAGCATTTCCAAACTGAAATGATGGATAGGAGTGTGGTTAGCATGGATAAACAATCGGATCTGACAAGAAAGATGTTACTCAACAGTAATTCCCGCGGTGTCGTGGATGAAGTGGTGCGGATGGAAGATACCGCGGAGGACACAGAGTTCGGAGAAGAGTTGAATGATGATAACTGGCAGGGAAGAAGCTTCTGGGACAATGAGGGAGCAGGTCAGCAACATGAGTGGAACGGACGTATTGAGACTCATGCGATGTTTCGCAGGAGCTATGAGTAGGATCGTGCAGCTATAACGCAAGGATACAGGAATGGATCAGGAATTTTCGGAGCCCTGCTGAATATAGCAAGGCTCTTTTTTACGAGATAATGCGTACGAAAAGATAACAGCAGTGCATGAAATAAGGGGTTCATTTCTCGCGTTGACTTGCGGGTGAGGGAATGATAATATACTAATATCTTCTTAATACTTACTAAACTTATCGGATTAAACATAATTGATTAAAATACGTTGAATATATAACAAGGTCACCATGAAAGGGGAAATCCGTATGGAACGTCAGATCAGTATTCGTCACGGGGAAGAGGAGTTAACTGCGACCATTCACTATCCGGTTGTAAAAGATATCAAAGAGGAGACACGTCAGCAACGAGTGCCTTTGGCAGTCATCTGTCACGGCTTTGTGGGAAGCCGAATTGGAGTGGATCGATTGTTTGTGAAGACAGCTCGCGAACTCGCGGAAGACGGATATCTGGTGCTACGTTTCGATTACATCGGTTGCGGAGAGAGCAGTGGGGAGTACGGAGCAGAAGGATTAGAGTCGATGATACTGCAGACCCGTTCAGTGCTGGATTATGCTGTGAACTGCAGTGATGTCGACCCTACACGTGTGACTCTGATCGGACATAGCTTGGGCGGAGCTGTTGCGCTGCTGACTGCTGTACGTGATAAACGGGTTAAAAATCTCGTCATGTGGTCGGCTGTCGGTTATCCGTTCAACGATATCGTGAAGATTACGGGCAGGGACGTGTATGACGAGGGTGTGAGAACAAGTGCTGCGGATTATCTTGGCTATAAATTTACGCCTAAATTCTTTGACTCTTTGGCAGAGCATCAACCATTCCAGGAAGCTGTGAAATTCGGCGGAGATGTGCTGGTTGTGCACGGTACTTCGGATGAAGTCATCCCTGTGGACTATGCGTTCTTGTATCAAAAAGTCTTCTGGATGCGCCAGGAAGGGCGCTGCGACAAGGAAATCATTTTCCAGGGCAACCATACCTTTTCATCTGGTAAGGAGCGCGAACAACTGATCACACGTACGAGAGAATGGCTGGGGGAGCGTCAGAAGATTGAAGAGAACTGGCAACACTGGATGATCTAGGCGATAAGCCTTACGTCATCAATTAAAAGTCACGGGTATTAACTTGGAAAAGCGCTTGCTTCGGGGTAAAATAGAGAGGTAAGCATCCTATCCGTGTCTGGAGGTTGGCAGCGATGACATTACCTGCACTATTCATTGCGCATGGTTCTCCTACGCTGGCGTTGGAGAGCAGTGATTACACTCAATTTTTGAACGAGCTTGGAGACAGGCTGCCGGCTCCAAAGGCCATCGTTGTATTCACCGCACACTGGGATTGTCCCGAGCCTTCGGTGACGATGGATGAGTCCCATCAGACCTTGCATGATTTTTACGGATACCCTTCAGCGTTGTATAACATACAATACCCTGCAGTCGGGCAGACCGATGTTGCGAGCGAGATCTGTGCGTTATTTTCCCGTAGTAACTTGCCACATCGACCTGTTCGTGGGCGTGGACTGGATCATGGCGTATGGGTGCCACTGTTGCATATGTACCCTGAAGCGAGCGTTCCAGTGATTGCCGTATCGGTGGATTCGCTACGTTCTCCGCAAGAACAGTATGATATCGGGCGTATGCTGGAGCAACTCAGACATGATAACGTGCTGATCATCGGCAGTGGTGGAACGGTGCATAATTTAAGAATGCTGGCACAGGATGAGGAGCCACAAGACTGGGCTGTAGAGTTTGACGATTGGCTCGGAGAGCGTCTGCAGGTATGGAATACCAGAGAATTGTTTCTGTATGAAAAAAAAGCCCCTCATGCGCGGACGGCCGTTCCGTCTTATGGCATGGAACATCTTGCGCCATTGTTCTACGCAATGGGCACAGCAGATATGTCTCGCACAGCGAAGCGATTATTTCAGTCGTATGCCTGCGGCACGTTAAGTTTGAATTGCTGGCAGTTTGGCGACGGCATATAACTTGGAGCAGATGAGAACAGAAACATCAATCAATTCAGATGGCGAAATGAAGAATACAGTCGTATGATTATAAATAAGCAAAAAGGTTCCTGCGGCCAGTTGATTGACTGCGTGGAACCTTTTTTTGTGGTTTGGGTGTTCAGCGGTTATTATTTGCGAAGTTCGAATAACTCACATTCGGAACGTGAGTGATAGGCCAGTTCACTGACACTGGATTGCACAACAACGGTTTTCTCGTCAAAACGAATAATGATACCTCCAGAGTCAATCTGGTGGTTATCTTTGAATACCCGGATTTTATGTTTTAAGGTCATAGCTTCCTGAAAATCGGCGTCGGTTTCGAGACGGCGCTGCGTCGGCATAGGGATACTCCTTTGTACTGTTAGACTTTATAACCATCATAATATGGGATTCTACTGTTGGGCAAGTGCAACACAAAGCCCTGCTCCAAGGGGGGAAGCAGGGCTGGGTTTCTTATATTTTTAATGATTAAGCTGTTTTCTTAGTTGGTGTAATGGTTGGCGTGTCCGTCGGCTGAATGCTTCTGTTCTTTTTGAACAATCCGCGAAGGTAAGGCAGTACCCAATGATCCAGACCGATTTTACCTGCATTTGCACCAGCTACGACGATGAAGATTTCCATCACTACCAGTTGAGCGTTTGTGCTTACTGTACCCGAGAAGAGGAACGCGAAGTTCATGACCATCGCCATCAGAGCTGCCAGCGTTGTGAAGCATCCAAGGATGAGTCCGAGACCTACCAGGAATTCACCGAGCGGGATAACGAAGTCGAACAATCCGGCATTCGGAATGGCAAACTTTTCAAGGAACGTTGCCCACCAAGCTTGAACCGCTGGATGATCGCCTGTTGCTTTTTCAAGTGCTCCTGCGAGGAATCCGCCAGCTTGGAATCCGCCAGTCAATTTGCTCCAGCCGTGAGTCATCCAGTCATAACCGATATACACCCGAAGTACTGTCAAAATCCACATTGCCACTTTGTTTTCTCTAAGCCATTGGTTGAAGCTGAACATATAAACCACTCCTTTTATGAAATCTAATGTGTGTGTGTTATTTTTGTTTTTCTAAGTGATCACCTTTGATGTCTTTATTGTATAGCCGTAAAGGTGTTTTGTTTGTGATAATAATCACAATCTAGTTCAAATTTTAAGTAAGGTTTGAGAAGTTCACATTTAGGACATATTTATTTGCTCATTCCATGATTCAAAGACAGTTTTTGAGATGGGACAAGGCTTAGAAGACGCAGACAAAACGGAAACGTTGTGATTAAATGGAAAGAAATACGTGAGATGGTTGCCTGCATGAGAGGAATATCACATGACGAGCAGAAGAAAGTCAGCCAAATCGTTCAGGAGGTCCTATATTGAAGTTTTTTTCTTGGAACAAAGCTATATCAGCAGCATCGATCTGTCTTCTTACCGTTAGTCTTGTTGCTTGCCAGAATAAAGAGGTCGCCCAAATTCCCCAGCCTGAGCCCACACCTGCGCCCGTTCAAGAAGAGAAGCCTGTGGAGGAGCCTGCGCGTTCTACCTTCATAGCACCGTTCACGGGACTAGCCGTGGAGAAAGCGTCTACGCAGCGGCCACTCGCGGTCATGATCAACAATGCACCTGCCGCCCGTCCTCAATCTGGTTTAAGTGCGGCAGACATTATCATTGAGGTGCTTGCCGAAGGTGGGATTACGCGTTTCATTGCTATATTCCAGAGTGAAGGTGGAGCAGAAGCCGTCGGCCCAATACGTAGCATTCGTCCATACCTGATTGAGCTTGGCGAAAGTTATGACGGGGTGCTTATTCATGCCGGAGGCAGTCCGGAGGCCTATTCGATTTTGCAAAAACAGCAGAAACAACATATGGATGAAATTTCGAATGGCGGGCCGTACTTCTGGCGTTCCAAAGACCGCAAAGCGCCTCACAATCTATATACATCCGTGGACAAGCTTAGAGAAGGTACGGAAAAGAAAGGGTACAGTCATGAATTTAGATCTCCTGTGTACAAGTATGACGAGGCCGGAGCGACCTCCACTGGAGAGAGCGTGAAGCAGTTTGAACTCCATTATTTATTGAATAGTTACAAAGTTGCGTATGATTATGATGGAGTTAGCGGACGATATATGAGAATGGTGAACGGGAAGCCGGATCAGGATAAAGATAATGGTAGTCAGTTAGGTGCGGCCAATATCATTGTTGCTGGGGCAGACCATAAGGTGCTTGACGATGTAGGCAGGTTATCCGTGAACGTGGATCATGGCGGTGAGGCGATGCTGTTTCAGAAGGGCAAGATGATTCGCGGACAATGGGTGAGAAAAGAGGGGGATATTATTCGTTTCGTCAAAGATGGGCGTGAAATGAATCTGGTGCCCGGGAAAACCTTCATTAACATTGTGCCTAACCATCCGCAGTTTGCAGATCATGTGAAGATCGCTGGACAATAATAGACTATATACAAATGTGGAACCACGTAATGAATTTTTTCAGCCTGATAATGAAAGAAAGCGATAAAAAAGGTTAAGATCGGTGACGATGTGTTGTCGTATCATAGCGCTTTTTATGAAAATTGTTTTGGATAACCCGTCGACTTTTGTGGAGTTTTGTAAACGCAGTGTAAAATATGAGTCTGATTTTGCCATAATTCCAAATAATTAAGATTCATTTCAGGTTAATATGAGAAGAATATAAAAAAGGATCGCAGCTTATGTACAAACCATGAAACAAATATGATAAGATATCAAAGGTTGTCATTTCATGTTTCATCGGTTATCGGCGCAATTTCTCGAAGAGGGGATAGAGCTATGAAGATTAAGAAGAAGAAGGACATATTTTTTGAAACACTGGAGAATATGGCAGATACGGTTGTTCAAGCGGCAGATTATTTCTCCCAGCATGTTTCCAACCTTCAGGATGTAACTCTTTTTGCTAATGAAATGAAAAAGTACGAGTCGCAATGTGATGACTACGTGCACACGATCATTACAGAACTCAACAAAACATTTATCACGCCGATCGAACGCGATGATATTATGGAACTGACAACAACTCTTGATGACGTATTGGACGGCATTGAAGCCACGGCTTCCCGTTTCTATATGTACAATTTGGTGGACCCGGACGAATATATCGTTCAATTTGCAGAGATTTTGCGTCAATCGGCTTACGAAATTCAGAAGGCGATTCATTTGCTGTCCCAGAAAAAATTGCTTGCGATTCGTGAATATACGATTCGTCTGAACGATTTGGAAAACCAGGGCGACGAAGTATTGCGTAACTGTATCAAGAATCTCTTCGCTACGGTGTCCGATCCGATTGAATTGATCAAGCGCAAAGAGATCTACGAACGCCTTGAAACAACAACGGATGATTGCGAACATGTTGCGAACGTTCTTGAATCCATCATCATGCGTAATTCTTAAGGAGCCAGAGAATAATGGAAACAACGATTTGGATATTAGGTATAGTCGTCTTCCTTGCACTGGCGTTTGACTTCATCAACGGTTTCCATGATACGGCTAATGCCATTGCAACATCGGTATCCACACGTGCACTGACGCCGCGCCGAGCTATTATTTTAGCGGCCGTGATGAACTTTGTTGGTGCGATGATGTTTACGGGTGTTGCGAAGACGATTGGGGGGAGCGTGACGGACCCCACCAAGCTCGATAACGGGATCGAGGTTGTCATCGTCACCTTGATTGCCGCGATCATCTGGAATTTGGTTACCTGGTGGTTTGGAATTCCTTCATCTTCTTCACATGCGTTGATCGGAGCGCTCGCGGGTGCAGTGCTCGTTGGAGCGGGTTCTGACAAAGTGAAATGGACTGGATTCATTGATATCGTCGGAGGTTTGCTATTATCACCTTTGATTGCTTTTGCCATCGGTTATATTGTCATGATGATTCTTAAATATGTGTTTGCCAAACGCAGTCCG
The DNA here is from genome assembly GCF_007680605.1 of Paenibacillus xylanexedens. Classification (GTDB taxonomy): domain Bacteria; phylum Bacillota; class Bacilli; order Paenibacillales; family Paenibacillaceae; genus Paenibacillus; species Paenibacillus xylanexedens_B. Next base: position 161,586 of record NZ_VEIO01000009.1, on the reverse strand, counting down.
CACAATGTGAATAAAGGCTTCCGAACGGTACAGATCTTCACGGCTGCCCTGCAGGCATTCACTCATGGTACCAACGATGCGCAGAAAGCGATGGGGATTATTACATTTGCACTCGTCGCAGCCAAGGTACAGGATCATCTTGAAGTACCACTGTGGGTTAAAATCTCAGCAGCAACAGCTATGGCCCTGGGGACATCGGTGGGTGGTTGGAAAATCATCAAAACGATGGGGACTAAAATTTTCAAAATCGAACCAATTAACGGCTTTGCTGCCGATTTATCCGCTGCATCCGTTATTTTCTCAGCAACATTGTTGCACCTTCCGGTAAGTACGACACACGCAATCACATCCGCGATTCTGGGTGTAGGTTCAGCGAAAAGGTTCTCAGCTGTAAAATGGGGACTGGCTGGACGTATCATCATTACGTGGTTCATTACGATTCCAATTACCGGAGCACTTGCAGGTCTGTTGTACTGGATTATTTTCTAAATAGTTGTCAACAGAAGGACCGGGTATCCATCTTCGGATACAGTAAGTGAAGAACGAACCTGTTCATAACGATGTGAATATCGGGATATGTGGATAAATATACAATGAGTTGAAGAAACGCCTGTGCACGAAGATGTGGACAGGCTGGATATGTGGATAGCCATCCGTGGAATGATAAACCAAAAGAAACCTTCCTGTGGATACAGGGAACTGTGGATAGGGGAAATGAGAGAAGCCAACAGGGTTGGCTTTTTTTGTTTTTCAGAGTGTACAATGAAATCAGAAATTCCATAAGAGACAAGGACGTGGTCTAATCCATGATTCGTACACTTGCGATAACACGGGATCATCAAGTCACGGTGAACATGCCGCTTGAACAACTCGATCTAAACGATTATGCCTGGGTATGGGCAGATTTCAACCAGCCTACCGAAGAAGAAAGTCGGTTGCTCGATACATATTTTCATTTTCACCCACTCGCAATCGAAGATTGTCTGCACGTATTGCAACGTCCCAAGCTGGATTATTATGAGAATCTGCAGTTTCTTGTGTTACATGCGCTGAATCCAGCCACGCTTGAGGCAGAAGAGGTAGATCTGTTTCTGGGACAGAACTTTCTGGTGTCATTCCATCATGGAAGATTGGAAGAAGTGGACGAAGCCTGGGACAGGCTGCTGAAACACGCGCATGAGCGTACCATCTGGGCAAGAGGGCCGGTGGCGGCAGCATATACAGTGATGGACAAACTGGTAGATCATTATTTTCCATCGCTGTTTGCCATCGAGGATGAACTGGCTGAACTGGAGAATCGGGGCGGTCAGGAGTCCGTAGAGGAATTGATGAATCAGGTATTTGACCTGCGCAGTCGACTCCTGAAGCTTAGACGCACCATTGTCCCTATGCGGGATCTTCTCTACCGGGTCATTAACTCGCAGCATGTACAGCGAACAGGGGAACATACGGCATATTTCACTGACATTTATGACCACCTGCTCAAACTGACGGATATGATTGAAGCCGATCGGGAGATGACGGCAGACCTACGTGATAGCTATATCTCACTGAATTCGAATCGGATGAACCAGATTATGAAGACACTGACGGTCATTACGACGGTATTTATGCCACTCACCCTAATTGCAGGTATCTACGGCATGAACTTTGCCCATATGCCGGAGCTTCAGTGGAGGTATGGGTATGGTGCTGTGCTATTACTGATGTTTGTCCTTGGAGGTTGTATGGTAGCTTGGTTTGTGAAGCGCGGCTGGTTTAAATAAACAGGATAACATGATAAATAAAGAGAAAAAGGCCGTCAGGCGAACCTTGCGGACAACGAAATCCGATGCTCCCAAGGTTGTTTGTTGCCTGACGGCTGTTATCTGTCTATGCTTCTATCCACATGTGCATAAGTGATTCACTCATAGAGACTTGTGCATAACTAAAGTGAAATTTCTCCGTTTCAAGATTAATCTACGTTAAGCACAAAAGAAACGGATTCCGTATTTTGCCCGTTCACAACGATCGTGAGCGTATGTAGCCCTGCGTAATATTTACGTGTCGTAATGAGTTTGAATGATTGTTTGGTATTGACGGTACTGCGACCGTTCGCATACATTTTGTCCGAGCACTTAAAGCGTTTGGGTGCCTGTTTGCCGTTAGCCTTCATATAACCAATCTCATATTCAAGCCTCAGCATCTGCGGTTCGCCGCTCGTATTAACCACATCGAATGAAAAATGAAGATCCTCACCCGTGGCAATTTGATCCCGATCAAGCTTCAGGTTTTCAATATGAACAGCCTCCTGCTTGTGATAGCCGAACAGGCTGAGTGCAACAGGGTGCCCCTTTTTCAGCAGTGAACGACTTGCGTGGCGGATAATCCAGTCGGTATGCGCGTTCTGACCGTACCAGGCTTGAGCTAAGTCGAGAACGAGATCAGGATGGTCCTTGGAAATATCGTTCAGATGATTCGCTACACTTTTTCGTACATAGAGGGATTCATCCTGCCTGAGTGCATGCAGAATCGGAAGCGTAGGCGTCGGATCAACGATCAAATCCCCAAGCTTGGCTCCCCATGGCAAACGAGGGCGACTGCCTTCGCTGGCAAGCCTGCGAATATGCTCGTCATTGCTTTCTGTCCATTCCATCAACTGTTTCAACGTCTTAAGCGGGTAAAGCTGGATGAACGGGCGCACCGCAAATTCAGAACTTGAATAAGGTGTGAATACCGCAAGATATTTCATCGATAACTCGTAGTTTTCGGGGGCAAGTCCATTCACTTCAATGAAATCAGGCACAAAAAGGTACTCAACCCCGCGCAATTGTGGAGCGGCCTGTTCAAGGATATGTAAGGCTTGTTCGTAATCGGCGGGCAGAACATGGGTCAAAGATTCCGTAATTCGGCGTATCCTTGCCTTGAACTCCAGCGCCTCCCAGCCTTCAGCGAAAACCAGTTCGCGAAATTGCTGTGTTTGTAACTCTGGATAGAATTGATGCAACTGATCGGCAGTTCGATCAATGAGAGCGGGTGTATATTTATCTTTGAACAGTTCCATGGTCTGCCTCCTTGTATGTATTCTCTAGTATACCTCATTTTCCAGTATAAGAACATAAGTTCTTGATGTTAGTTGCTCAAAAGGGTTAAGGCACCCGCCTTCATGAAGGGAGTGCCTGAATAGAGTTAACTTTTGCGTCTTTTGGGACGTGGTTTGGATGTTGCGTTTTTCCGGCGAGCCGGGGAAGCGGTGCGTTTCCGCTGTGTGCCTGTCGTTTTTTTGCGGCGTTTACGCGGGCGAGGTTTCGAGTACTCTTCATAATCAGCGTCGGCTTCGCTGCTGCTGTTTTTATTTTTTCCAAAAGGCAGAATGCCCATCACCAGTTTCATCATCGGGGCCATCTGCTGAATACCGCCAACGACCTTTTGCATTTTGGCCACGCCGCTCATAATGCCGTCAATGCCGCCGAAGCGGTCAATCATGCCTTTTAATTCACCTAAGTTGGCGAGGGAAAAGCCTGAGCTGCCTGAAGAGGCAGGTGTTTGAGCAGGAACGACTGGAGTAACGGGCACGACGTCGCTTCCATAAAGCCCTCCGCTGGGTGCGCCCTGCCCATAGGGCACAAGACCGGAGGCTTCAACCTCGGCGAAGCCCGGGTAAGTCGGATGAACACCAGGGTACATCGGCTGGATCTGGGCTTCATTGAGAGAGCGTGGCACATTTCCATACGGTGCATAGGCTGAGGTTCGAGCCTGCTGCTGGCCTTGAGGAGCTGGACGTTGCCGTGTTCCTGGCGGGCGATGATAGTAATGCTGTGGCATGAACGATCACGTTCCTTTTATATTAGATTTTTCGGAATTGCGTTCCACCGAGAAATCAATCTTGTGAAACTCATATAATAACAAGCAGGGTGGAACTCCCTTTTGATATACTGTATGTCATTCGCGGAGAGGCGGCGTAGGCGGGTATCACGGAAAACGGGATATTTGCGGAAATGGGCGCAAATCATACCAGAGTCTATAAGATGGTTTTCAGGAAGAAAAATGAATTTTGGACACAAATTTGTAACAATTAACAGGTATAAAATCCTAGATAAATAATCGGAGATGTTCCCCCTAAAGAGGCGATTATCGCAGTTTATATGCTCGTTGTCCGCCTGTGGAGGACAATAGTATGTTTTGTAAGCGGTAACATGTGTTTTTGTTCTGTAGTGCGTGAAATCGTTAACGCTTGAAATACCAACTCAGGCTAGGTACAATGGATGTACACAGTAACCGCTAGGGGATGATGATAAAATGCAGCTGAAAAAGCTAAATGATAAAAGCATTGAACAACTATTTGAGGCAATCCTGACACTTAAGGATATTGAAGAGTGTTATGTCTTTTTTGATGACCTCTGCACCGTGAACGAGATCCAATCCATGTCCCAGCGGCTGGAAGTGGCACGTATGCTTGGCAAAGGCAACACGTATAACCAGATTGAAGCAGAGACGGGCGCGAGCACGGCTACGATTTCGCGTGTTAAACGTTGTCTGAATTACGGGAATGACGGTTATAAAATGACGCTGGAACGCCTGGGGCGCTAAGTCATGAAGAAGCCGGGTGTACTCATCATTAGTCACGGTTCTCAGGAGAAAACCTGGGTAGAATCCGTCGATGACGCGATTTCCCGGTTGAATCTGCCTGATCCGTTACCTGTTGAAGCCGGATTTCTGGAATTGGTGGATGGACGTTTAATTCAGGACGGTATTAACCGACTGGAAGCGCTAGGTGTAACGGATCTGTTGGTTGTACCGCTATTTGTTTCCTCTGGCAGCACCCATGTGGATGAGATCGAGTATGCAATCGGGGCGAAGGATGCACCTGAGCGTGAAACCGATCTTGAACCATTTGAGGTGAAGGCGCGGGTACATTTTGGCTATCCGGTAGATAATGATCCTGATATTGCGGTGATGGTATGGGACAAAGTCCGGTCATTATCACAGCAACCTGAGCAGGAAACGATTTTGCTTGTCGGACATGGCAGTATCCATGATGGATTCCGCCAGCGCTGGGAAGCGGGTATTTCTTCGCTCGCGGAACGAGTGCAGCAGATCAGTGGCGTTGCTCATACAGACTATGCATTGCTTAATCCGGAAAGTGTATATGATAAGGCGAAATACTGGTCCGAAGAGCGCGGCAGTCGCGTAATTGTGGCACCGCTGTTTTTGAGTGCCGGTTATTTTACCCAGCATGTTATTCCAGGTCGGCTTAAAGAGTTGGAATATGCATATAGTGGGGAAACGTTGTTGCCTCATCCTTTGCTTGGACAGTGGCTGGAACGCCAGATTCAGTTTTTGCTGGAGAAGTGTGATGGGGCTGTAAAAAGTTAAATAGCATTAAAGTTGGATTCTACTTTAAATTCATTCATGATAAAAAACGGCAGAGATGCCGTTTTTTTTTGTTTTATTGCGGCCTTTATTTCGCTCTACAGGCCACATGGAGAATATAAAACTCTCTTTACAGCGGAGAATTTGTTTGATAAGATGTGCATGTCTTAATTGTTAACCATAAAAATTATTTTGGTTAACAATTAAAATTAATTAGATGATTTTGATGGAAAGGAGCTGCACGATGACACCATATGAACGGCTTGTAGCCTTAGACAAGGCTCATGTCTGGCATCCTTTTACTCAAATGAAGGATTACAACCAGTCTGATCCCCTAATCATTGAACGAGGCGAAGGTGTTATGTTGTATGACGTACAGGGGAGGGCTTACTACGATGGTTTTTCTTCGGTTTGGCTTAATGTGCATGGGCACAATGTGCCGGAGCTGAATGAGGCCGTCACTGCACAATTGGGACGAGTAGCACATTCCACACTGCTTGGCATGGCTAATATCCCTGCAATTGAGCTGGCCGAGAAACTTGTAGAGATTACACCTCACGGATTGACGAAAGTATTTTATTCTGATGCAGGCGCAACCGGGGTGGAAATTGCAGTCAAAATGGCTTTTCAATATTGGATGAATCTCGGGAAGACCTCCAAAACCAAATTCATCACCATGAATCAGGCTTATCATGGGGACACCATTGGCGCAGTGAGCGTAGGTGCCATTCCGTTGTATCATGATGTATTTCGACCGATGCTGTTTCCGTCTTATGTCATCCCCTATCCATACGCTTATCGACATGAGAGTGGTGCACATGGAGCAAAGGAAGCTACCCTGTCTGAGCTACGCAAGATTCTTGAAACGAGTCCACATGAAATTGCGGCGATGATTGTCGAGCCGATCGTTCAAGGCGCAAGTGGCATCATCGTTATGCCCGAAGGCTGTCTGCGCGAGATGGCGACATTATGTCGGGAGTATAACGTACTGTTTATCGCTGACGAGGTGGCTACAGGCTTTGGGAGGACAGGCATGATGTTTGCTTGTGATCATGAAGAAGTGTCCCCTGACCTGATGGTAGTTGGGAAGGGGCTGACTGGCGGTTATTTGCCTGTAGCAGCTACACTGGCAACCGAAGAGGTGTATCGTGCTTTTTACGCGGATTATGAAAAGCAGAAAACGTTCTTTCACGGTCATTCGTTTACAGGTAATCCGCTCGGGTGTGCAGTCGCGCTGGCAAGCCTGAAACGATTTGAAGATCACCATATGTTAGAGTGTGTAAAGAGGAAAGCACTGTTGGTTGAGCACCAACTTCGTGCCATTCAGGATGCTCCGCATGTCGGAGAGATCCGGCAAAAGGGACTGATGGTGGGCATTGAACTGGTGAAGGACAAGTCCACCCGGCAAGCGTATGAATGGGCAGAACGCATCGGCGTTCGTGTAACCGGGCGTGCCCGGGAACTGGGGATGCTGACGAGACCCTTAGGCCATGTCGTGGTGTTCATGCCTCCGCTTGCCAGCACCGATGCAGAACTGGATGCGATGACCGATATTCTGATGAAAGCCATTATCGATGTCACCGAAGGTGGGCGGTAGAGATGAATGGAACACAAGGGTTATTCGTAACAGGTACCGATACGGGTGTAGGCAAAACGGTAATAACAGGTGCGCTTGTTGCCGCGCTTCGTGCGGAAGGGGGAAACGTCGGCGTTTGGAAACCGGTCCAGACCGGTGGATTTGCGGGTGAAGGCACAACAGATGCAGAGCTTTTGCTGAAATACACGGGGATGGATTCGGACGCGGAGGATATTGCCTCGTTTACATTTGAGGCTCCACTTGCACCCATGCTTGCTGCAAAACAGACGGGATTGAACATTACGTTACAGGATATCCTCAGTGCCGGGGAATCGATACTTCATCGATATGATTCCGTTTTTATTGAAGGGGCAGGCGGAGTAGCGGTTCCAATAACGAAAGATGCCCTGACAACTGATCTGATAGCCGAACTTCAGACTCCGGTACTAATCGTTGCAAGATCAGGGCTAGGTACGATCAATCATACGTTGCTTACGATGGAATACTTAGAGCGCCGCGGAATTTCAATTCTAGGTTTCATTCTGAATGACGGTCTCTCAGGTGAGTTGTGCCTTGACCCAAGCTTGGAGACAAACGGGAGAATCATTGAACAATACAGCGGCATTCCTTGTCTGGGACATTTTCCCGAGCTTACAGGAGAGATTGAGTCCAAGAGGTTAATCCATACGGTTCAGGCAACGATCAACCTTTCTCCCGTCAGAGATGCTTTGACCATTCAGAAAATGGAGGAATATCGATGAATATGAGCATAGCTCCTAAAGATACAGACTGGGTATCCCTTGCCAGAAAATCTTTGAAAGGCGAATGCCTGACAGTAGAGGAAGGGGTTGCTGTTCTGGATGCGGCTAATGATGAGGTACTGCCACTCCTGCATGCGGCTTATCTCGTAAGAAAACACTTTTATGGCAATAAAGTAAAGCTGAATATGATTATCAACGCCAAGAGCGGGTTGTGTCCGGAAGATTGCGGGTACTGCTCTCAATCCATCCGATCCAGCGCATCTATTCCGAAATACAGTCTGCTAGATAAGGAAACGCTGCTGGCAGGTGCACAGGAAGCAATGGCTCGCCAAGCGGGTACATATTGTATCGTTGCATCAGGAAAAGGACCGACAAATCACGAACTGGAGCAGGTCATCGACGCTGTAAAAGAAATCCGTGCAACGCTACCCCTTAAAATCTGTGCTTGCCTTGGCATCTTAAAGGAGGGGCAGGGAGAACGTTTGGCTGAAGCAGGGGTGCATCGTTACAACCACAATCTGAATACAAGCCGAGATAACTATCCGTCTATCACGACAACACATACGTATGACCAGCGGGTTGAAACTGTAGAGAAGGCCAGAACTTCCGGCATGTCTCCTTGCACCGGTGTTATTATCGGCATGGGCGAGAGTCAGCGAGACATTGTAGGGATGGCTTTTGCACTGCGAGAGCTTGATGTGGATTCGATTCCGGTTAACTTTTTAAATGCAATCCCCGGTACACCTATGGAAGGGGCTTCACGTACAACGTCGATGAGAGCGCTTAAGGTTCTGGCATTATTTCGATTGATCTGTCCATCCAAAGAAATTCGTGTAGCAGGAGGGCGTGAGATTAGTTTGCGTTCATTGCAACCTTTGGCGCTGTATGCGGCCAATTCGATCTTTGTGGGGGATTATTTGACGACAGTAGGTCAGGACATTACGAATGATCATCAGATGATTGAGGATTTGGGGTTTGAGATTGAACTCAATGCTTTGCAGGGTGGTGCCGATAAATATGAACTGGATGGAAAATGAACTTGAGAAACTGGCTCACGCCTCAAATCAACGTCATTTACGCGATAGTACTAAGTCTCCTGAACGTCCTGGTCATATTGTAAGAGGAGGGAATAGCTTACTTGATCTGGCTTCCAATAACTATTTGGGACTTGCAGGGCATCCTGATATTATTCAAGCCATTTGTGAAGCACTTCAGGTTGAAGGTGCAGGCTCCGGTGCTTCTCGTTTTGTCACGGGTAATGGTTCAGTATACGGCCGTCTGGAAGCAGCGCTGGCGTCTTGGCAGCAGGCGGAAGCCTCTCTTGTTTTTGCCAATGGTTATATGGCGAATTCAGGTGTCATTGCAGCGCTTACGGGGCGAGGAGATATCGTTTTTAGCGATCAGTACAATCATGCCAGCATCGTTGATGGTGCTGTGTTAAGCCGTGCGGATCATGCCAGATATCGGCATAACGATCTGGAGCATCTGGAGGCTCTGTTGCACAAACATCGGGACAAAGGGCGTAAGCTGATTGTCACGGATGCACTGTTTTCCATGGATGGGGATCGGGCACGGTTGCATGAACTGGTGAAACTCAAACGGCGATATGACGCTATGCTGATGGTGGATGAGGCACATAGTGGAGGTGTTTACGGGGAAAAGGGAGAAGGGCTGTGTCATGAGTTGGGACTGCATCGCCATGTAGATGTGCATATCGGGACATTCAGCAAAGCCTTCGGTATATATGGAGCTTATGCATCTGGTAACAACGTATTAATACGATATCTTATGAATAAAGTCAGACCGCTTATCTATTCTACGGCGCTTCCACCTTCGCTTTTGACAGGAATTATGACGGCATTACAATTGGTACAGACGGAGCATTGGCGCCGTAATCATCTCCGTTCGACCAGTGAAATGTTTCGTTCCGCATTGACGAATGCAGGATTCCATGTAGGGGAAGGAGATTCGCCAATTGTGCCGATTATGGTTGGTGACAATGAACGTGCACTTCGATTCAGCGAAGCTCTGGAAGCGGTCGGCATTGCAGGGATTGCCATTAGGCCGCCTACGGTGCCAGTCGGCACAGCACGAATTCGTTTTTCTGTATCGTCGGCGCATACGTTTGATGAGTTGAGGCAGGCGAGTGCTCTCATTAAGAAAGTTGGAGATCAGCTCGGGGTGCTCAGATCATGAACAATCGGAATGAATACATGCGACGAGTAGAGCAAAAAGAAAAAGGGACGATTTTATGGTTAACGGGCTGGAGTATGACAGATGCTGTGTTTGACTTGCTGCGGGAACGTTTGCCTGATTATCAACATCTTTCTCTCGATTACAGTGCTGTAAGTACTCCCGAAGACATGCTGGACATCGTGGAAACAACCGCTAAGTGGTTATCTCGGGCAGTTGGGTCTGGTCGATTGCATGAGGGCGCTACTCATGGTGATATCGGCATGCCGGAACTGTTCCACGTGCTGAAAGGGGCTTGCGGAGAGAACGTGCCTCGCGCCCCGCTACTCATCTCGGGCTGGTCTATGGGAGCGGTACTTGCTCTTGGACTGGCAGCCAAAGGTTATGCCGATGGGCTGGTGTTATTTAGTGCAACGGCACGTTTTGTTCGGGATAAGAAGGAACTGAGCCTTGGTGTGCACGATGCGTACGTCAGGCAGATGATGCGAGACATAGCCAAGGATTATCAGCCAGACGTGGAGAGTCGTTTTCGCAAAATGATGTTTACGGCACGGGAGGGGGAAATGGGGTATGCTGACCGCCTGCTCCCTGCTGGTTGCTGGACACCAGAAGCGCTACTGGCAGGGCTTCAGATTTTACGTTATGAGGATCATTTGCCCGATCTTGCTCGAATCGATTGTCCAGTCCTTTTATTCCACGGGCATGAGGACAAAATTTGTCCATATGATGCAGGGGTGGAACTATTGGATCGGTTACCGCGAGCTAGGTTAGTGACGCTGAACGATAGGGGACATGCAGTTTTTCTGGGTGAGGAAGTCAGAATTGAGAAGGAGTGGAGGAGGTGGTGGCATGAGCATAAGCAGGAGTTGGGATGAAAATAGAACGAGCTTCGACAGTAGCATCCAAGTTCAGCGGCGTTTCAATCGTAACGCATCTTCTTATGATGCACATGCCCACGTTCAGCGAAGGATGGCCGCTCAGCTCGCAGAGATTGTTGCACATGGCAAGAACAATACGCTCAGCCATTCACTGAATTTTCTTGAAGTAGGCTGCGGTACAGGTGTTTTGACTCAAATGATTGCCCGTGATTGGTCCGATGCCAGTATTACGGCCTTGGATATTGCACCCGAAATGATTCGTCTGGCATCCCGGCGTGTAAAGCATGCTGAAGATGGAAAAGGTACGGCAGAAGGAATTCGTTTTGTGCAGGCTGATATTGAAAGGTGGGTTCATGAAGTCCCTTCATGCTCGGTAGATATCATCGTTTCCAATGCTTGTTTTCAATGGTTGCGTCATCCTCAACGGACCTTGACCGGCTTGAAACGTATACTCCGTCCAAGAGGCAGGCTTCTGTTCACCACTTTTGGGACGGACACTTTTAGGGAGATGCATGAGGCATTTCATGAGGTATATCTAGCCTGCGGAATGCAACCGCAGCGACATGGACTTTCGTTTCATTCGGCTGACGAGTGGAGAGTTATGCTGGAGAGATCAGGTTTTACGAGTTATCGGGAGAAGCGTTTGGTTCATATCGAGAGATATGCTTCAGCAAGAGATTTTCTGCACTCGGTAAAAGGCATGGGGGCCAGCGCTTCGGAAGCGGTTGAAGTACCAGAGGTTAGTCTACGAACTCTGTTTACCCAGATGTACAAGGTGTATGAAGATAGGTTTAGTGTCAGGGCAGCAGGAGGAGTTCGGGCGACATATGACCTCTTGTTCATTGAAGCTGCCATTTCAGATATGAGTGCGATATGAAGCAGCATACGCGGCATATTATACAGATAAATCCCCTCCAGGCGGCTTATCAGCCATGAAGGGGATCTATTTTTTTATCCAGCCAACTATCTAAACCAGGCTTTATTTAGATTGTTCGCAAAGTTGTTATCGTTAAATGGTACATTGGCACTGCCAAAATCCGTTGTATTCAGGGCATTACGCGCAGCTGGAGTCAGATCGTCCCAACCGATTAGCGGCTGAGTTCCACCAACGACGTTGGTTACACCAAGCTCGTGGTTGAGCGGCCAGGTGCTATTATAGGAGATTTTCGGATGATCGCCCTGCATGTTACTGTTGCTTGGGGCCACTTTGGTGAACTGCCCGTGACCTGAATAGGCGATAGAGAGTACTTTCGGATTGGCAACCGCCGGGTTGTCTACCCATACGACGATGCCTTCCCAGTCATGCCGATGTCCAAATCCCGGAGATGGGTTGTCTTTAGGGAAGTACCATGCGTACATGATCGCCCATACGCCATTATGCCAAGCAGAACGGGAGTAGACCTGACCCAGATTGGAGCTGCATCCGCCATTGTGTGATCCGGACGTTGCCAAACCTGCGCTGGTGTTGCCTTGTGCATCAACGGCTGGGAAAGGCACGCATCCATGATAGACCTTCAGAAAAGGTTGAAAACGTTTGGCTGTGATTTGCGTGGCTGTTACGGGTGTGACTTCTTGAAAACCGACGACCTGGTCATGATTAATGACGGCTGCTTCCGCAACGGTGCCTATCGGTAAATAGGCGAGGAGGGTAACCATTAGCATCAGTACCAGTTTTTTGGTTTTTTGCATTGTGCAATTCTCCTTTGTAAACGTAGTAGAGTGAAGTCAGTTATGTATGGAAGCGTTGTGTATTTCAATTCTACTGGAAATATATTGATTCAGGTTATATTTTTATATTGAGATATGTAAATTTGCTGTATATTTTTGTCATACTATATTTATATGTAGACAGTGGAAAGTACCAAGATTAATTCCTGTGCAAGCGGGCAGAATGGAAGATCAGTGGTTTTTTTGCCAAAGTAGATGGAGAGAACGGTTTCAAGATGACTTTGACTTGTTTATTAGGGTAAGGGACTTTGGGTGTTAGGGTTTATGCAAAAATCACGGCTGGAATAGGCTAGGACATCTTTACATTTGATGATATGATAGAAGCAATAGCTTTAGGAATGGGACGTCATTCCTCTGGCATAGTTATATATAGTGTTTGGGCAGGATTAACGAAAGTGCATGGTTGTGTTAATTGAAATGATGCCCCTTGGTGGACTGATGCAGCGTAAGAAGATGAGGTCATTCGGACTCATGGATAATGTGGAATAGGTGGCGTATCAGATGAAAAAAGCTCGATTAATATATAATCCGACTTCAGGCCGGGAAGAAATGAAGAAACGTCTAGCTGATATTTTGCAACGTTTGGATCAGGGCGGTATTGAGGCCTCGTGTCATGCTACAACGGGGGAAGGTGATGCAACCCGGGAAGCGGAACTGGCGATTGAACGCGGTTATGACATGATTATTGCTGCCGGTGGAGACGGTACGCTGTATGAGGTCATTAATGGTATGGCTGAGCGGGAGAACCGTCCTCCACTGGGGGTGTTTCCTTTGGGAACGACCAATGATTTTGCGCGTGCGCTCGGCATTCCGAGACAATGGGAAGATTATGTGGACCTGGTCATTCAGCAGCAGACGCGCCCACTGGATCTCGGCAAGGCAAACGATAGGTATTTTATCAACATCGCCGGTGGTGGATCGTTAACTGAACTGACCTATGAAGTACCAAGTCGTCTGAAAACGATGATCGGGCAACTGGCCTATTATATGAAGGGGATTGAGAAAATGGCAAGCCTGTCCCCGCAGGAATTAATCATTCGTGCGAATGGCCAGGAAGAAATTCATGATGAATTCATGCTGTTCCTGATTGCAAATACAAATTCCGTTGGCGGCTTTGAAAAGCTAGCTCCAGGGGCAACCATTGATGATGGGTTGTTCGATGTCATTGGTGTACGCAAGTGTAATCTGGCGGATATGATTCGTCTTGTTACTTTGGCGCTACGCGGAGAGCATCTGAACGACAAAAAGGTCGTACATTTCCAGACGGATCATATGGAGGTCACTTCACCAGGCTATGTGCAACTTAATCTGGATGGGGAACTGGGCGGTACGCTGCCAGCAACGTTTACGAATCTAAAACATCATCTGCAGCTGTTCCATCGGTAAGTTTTACATTAAAATAACGTCTCTGAGATTCGTTAGAATTTTGGAACGTTATTTTTGGCGTGAAGAAGGAAATTCTTTTATTAACTCAAATTCAGCTCACCGTCATTGCAGGCGGTGTACTATATAAGAAAGAAGTGAATGTACGTTGTCTAATACGAACCGCAGCGGTCGTGGAAAAAACCGCCGGAATTCGGCTGCTCCTCAGGGGAAAGGGAAGGCTTCAGCTTCCCGTCAGTCAAGTCAATCGACTCAATCAACCCGTCCATTTTCAAGTCAGTCAGGTAAAGAGGTGCGGCCAAACGGTGCATCTCTTTCTGGTGCGCGTTCCAAAGGCAGAGCACGTGAATCCGTAGCAATCGAAGGATTACCCGTGAGCAAAAATGAAGAAACCGTCATTGAGATCATTGGCATGAACCATGACGGCGAAGGTGTAGGCCGAGCGGATGGATACACATTATTCGTGCAGGGTGCTCTTCCAGGGGAAACGGTGCGCGTGCGCGTCCTGAAAACCAAGAAGCAATATGGCTACGCCAAGTTGCTGGAGATTGTCAAAGCCAGTCCGGACCGTGTATCCGCACCATGTCCGATCTACGATCAATGTGGTGGCTGCCAGATCCAGCATATGAGCTACGCTGGTCAACTGGCGTGGAAACGTCAGCTTGTGATCGATAATTTGCAACGGATCGGGAAGTTGAACGTGTTGGTGGAGGATGAGACGAACGAAGAAGATACAGAACACGCGATTCGTGTTTTGCCAACGATGGGCATGGACGAGCCGTGGCGTTATCGGAATAAGGCACAGGTGCCGATTGGGGTAACCGAAGGCGGTTTGGTGGGTGGTTTTTATGCCAAAGGAAGTCACCGAATCATCGACATGGAGACCTGTCTTATCCAGCACGAGCACAATGATGAAGTCGTGTCGAAGGTGAAGGAGATTGGTAGCCATCTCGGCATCAGTGCATACAACGAAGAAACAGGCCGCGGCCTGTTGCGTCATGTCGTGGTGAAAAAAGCGTTCCGTACAGGCGAGATGATGCTCGTTCTGGTGACGAATGGCCGGGATATTCAACACCAAGATGAGTGGATCGGCAGTATCCGTGAAGCGATCCCTCAAGTGGCGAGCATCTGTCAGAACGTGAACAAAAAGCAGACGAACGTGATTTTCGGTGATGAGACCCGTGTGCTTTGGGGCCGGGATGTAATCTACGATTATATCGGGGATGTGCAATTTGCAATCTCTCCGCGTTCGTTCTACCAGGTCAATCCGGTGCAGACCGAAGTACTGTATGGAAAAACGGTAGAATACGCCGGGCTGAGTGGAAAAGAAACCGTAATTGATGCCTATTGCGGCATCGGAACGATCTCTCTTTTCCTGGCGCAGCATGCGGATCAGGTGTACGGGGTAGAGATTGTACCCGAAGCCATTGAGGATGCGCGCAGCAATGCGATGCTGAACGAGATGCGTAACGTCAAATTCGAAGTTGGCGCCTCCGAGGACGTGATTCCCCGCTGGAAAGAACAAGGCATTGAAGCCGACGTCATCGTCGTCGATCCTCCGCGCAAAGGCTGCGACCCGCGTCTGCTTGATACCATCCTGGAGATGAAGCCGGAACGCGTGGTGTACGTGAGCTGTAATCCGAGTACGCTGGCACGTGATTTAAGAGTACTGGAGGATGGCGGCTATCGCACTGTGGAGGTAACGCCGGTGGATATGTTCCCGCATACGGTGCATGTGGAGTCGGTGGCGATGTTGGTTAGGATTAAAGAATAAGCAGAAGGGTTCGAGAATTTGTAAAAAATTCTCGAACCCTTCTGCTTTAATTTCAATTCGATTAATGGGTCGGTGCAAGATCTCTGGAGTCAACTCCCTGGAGGACAAAAATTGCTTCGAGAAGTTGTTTGAATTCGGTGAACAGGATGACAAAGCATTTACCCCTTTTCAGAATGAGGGGTTGAATTTTTCCTCCATGACCAGGCCACCACCGGAATAAGCAGCAAGGACATCAATCCTCCAGTAAGAGAAAGCATGGAATAGCCAGCGCCAGCCATAACCATGCCTGACAAAGCGCCGCCGGATGCGCCGGCTAGCGCAATCAGCACATCAATCGTGCCTTGTGTCTTCGCGCGAACATTCGGCGTTGTGGAGTCGATAATGGCTGCCGTTCCGCTAATCAGTCCAAAGTTCCAGCCTAGGCCGAGAAGCGCCAACGCTACAATAAGTAAGCCCATGGATTCACCTGGTGCAAAAGCTGCGCTCAAACCTGCCAGCAGCAGCGTTACGCCCGATGCATAGGACATAAAGGTACGGCCAAGCTTATCCACCAGCACGCCAGTCAGCAGGGAAGGCAAATACATGAATGCGATATGGATGCCAATCACCAGACCTGCATCTCCAAGCCCATGGCCATGTTGCTTCATATGTACGGGCGTCATAACCATGATCCCCACCATTACGATTTGGGTAAGCACCATAACTGTTGCTCCTACAATAAGTCCTGTTCGGTTATGGGTGCTCTCTGAGTCGCTTTCGTTTCGCTTCACCTGAAGATTTTGGTCGGCTTTCACCTGCGTGCTTTTATACAACCTTTCCTCTTCGTCAATCGCCTTGGCAACGATAAACGGATCAGGACGAAGAAACAGCAGCAGTACCAGACCCGCTATCAAATAGGCTGCTGCAGCTACAATAAACGGCCCCGACAAAGCAGGAAGACCGATGGAGATCGCCATGCGACCAGTCGGCTCTACCAGATTGGGACCTGCCACCGCACCAATCGTCGTAAACACCAGCGCTGTACTGATTGCTTTGGCCCGCTGATTCGGCGGCGCCAGATCCGTACCCGCGTATCGGGCTTGCAGATTAGTTGCCGTGCCCGCTCCGTAAATGAACAGGGACACAAATAGCAGCGCTATTTGATCCCAAAGAGCGGCAAACACAACGCCAGTCGCTCCAGCTCCGCCCGCTATAAATCCAGCGGCCAGCCCGACTCTGCGTCCGAATTGCTGTGACAACCTTCCCACAATAAGCGCCGCCGCCGCAGAGCCCAGTGTAAACAAAGCTGCGGGAAGACCTGAAAGGCTGTCGCTACCTAGCATGTCCTGCGCAAGTAGCGCTCCAACAGTAAGCCCGGCAGCCAGCCCCGCTCCTCCGAATATTTGTGAGATAACAACAAGCCATAACGTTTTTTTATACAGTTGCTTCTGCTTCTCCGGCGATTTTAAATACTCATTTACTCTGTCAGAGCGGCTTTTTTGCCGTTTCGGAGCCATTGATGTGTGGTGATTCATATGCATCCTCCTTTTCGGCACCCCTGCCGCTATCCAGATCATCTTAATCCAATGTCTGAATTATAGCGATATACGCCATCTCTCTTCAATCCCTCAAAGTTGGGATAGCTATTTCAAACCTTTTAGTGATTCGATCATAGCGATACGGGACATTTTTCATATTGCGGGGCGTTTTTTCTACAATAAGGTTATTGATCGATGCCTAACATCTAGGAAGGCTGAGAAACAGCCAGATGACAAATGGGATTCCAGAAGGCCTCAACGGGCTTTTTCAAAACTGTTGACAATTGGCATATATGTAATTATATTTAATATATCAATCAATTAGTGCTGTAAATCACTAGTGTAAACGCTCTCCAAGCAAAAAATTACGCAATATAGTTCGATCCCGTCCAGGAAGAAAATGGAGAGGTGATGGGGGACTTCGTCCCGGTTTTGTACACGCCCTGTCCATTTACAAGCGACATTTCTCGTAGTTTTGTAGAGCATTTTCAGCAACGCTTCATTGCTTGGGAAAATGCTTTTTTCTTTAGGCTTTGCGAAGTTGACGGTGGAAACCCTCAATTATTTCCGTCGTTGTACTCTTCGCGTCAAGCTTTTTGTGTCCTGCATCGTGTCATACTCCGCCTCCAACATGAATTGCAGTATCTCTGCATACAACTCTATAAATAACTCTTTCAGTGCAACTTCACCTTTTCTATATTTATGAACTTATTCTTCTTCACAATCAATTTCACTTGCTCATCACATATACAATCCTCTTTAATCAGCCTTTTTCTAAAGATTATCTAACGGGGGAAACATGATGTCTAAAACAATAGAATTGATCTTGAGAGATGAAATTTTTGCTGAGCTGGACATCGAGTATCCGGAAAACCACGATACCCGTTTGTTGGACCAAGGAATCGATTCAGTAGGCTTCGTCAAGCTTATTGTTTTAGTGGAATCGAAGTTTAACATCTCGATCCCTGATGAAGATCTGTTATTTGAGAAGTTCTCCACGGCTGGATTAATCCTTAATTATTTGACTGAGAAAACGCTATGATGACGGTCATTCAGCGTCTATTTCTGGAGGCCTCTGATCGCCAAGATCATATTATCCTTGAAGATCTTAAGCAGCAATGGACTTACGCAGAGATGATGACAGAAGCATACTTGATTGCTTCATACATCCGCAAGAATTTTAAGCTTGAGCCCGGAAGTCATCTTGCATTATACACAAATAACGAGCCCTTGTTCATTTTTGCGGCGCTTGGCATTCAATTCGGCGGTTATGTGTTAGTACCGGTTCCTTACTCGGCATCCAATACCGAAATTGAAAATATTTTATATGCCAGTGATGCCAAACTGGTTATCAGCAAATCTGCACAGCCTGCACATTTAAATTGCGACATTCCTTGGGTTACCGCTCAGGATGTATCGCAAGAACCCATGCCTTCGTTCGAATCGATCTCGTTAACCAATCAGTCTGATCCCAACCAATGTGCGATTCTCCTTCCTACATCGGGCACAACCGGAAAATCTAAAATCGTTATGTTATCCCATTGGAATGTATTAACGAATGCGCTCGCACATGGCGAAAAGGTGGGGTATACGAATCAGGATTCGTTTCTGGTAACGATGCCCGTTCATTTCAGTTCTACGATTGTCACGCAATTGATTTCTTGCATGTTATATGGAACCCGAATTACACTTATCAGCTTACCCTTGCTGCCGCGCACTGCGTTTAAACTGTTTCAGAATAAGGCGGTCACGGCATTCTCAGCGGTGCCTACGCAATTGATGCACTTTGTTTCCGATTTCCAACAGACAAAGAACTGGAGTGCCTTTGATTCCATTGAATTTATTGTAATTAGCGGTGCGGCGACTCCCGCGAAATTAGTAGGCCATCTTCAGACTGTATTTCCTCACGCGGACATTATTCAAACCTATGGATTAACCGAAGCTTCTCCGCGGGTGAGCATGATGGAACGGGGAGAGCGCTGCTTATCCTGTGGATCACCCGTCAATGACGTTTCTATTCGTCTTGTTGACGAAGAAGAGAATGAGGTTAAGGGAGCAACGATCGGAGAAATTTGGGTAAAGGGCCCGAATGTGATGCTTGGTTATTACAAAAACCCGGAGTTAACGAAAGCTACCATTGTCGAGGGTTGGTTAAAGACTGGAGATTTGGGATATTGGAATGAATCAGGATGTCTTATACTCACAGGCCGAAAGAAGAATATCATTATATCCGGCGGTATCAATATCTATCCGGAAGAAATCGAGGAATTTTTGTACGGCATGAAAGAAGTGGAGGAGGTCATGGTTGTTGGTGTGCACGATGATCTGTTAGGCGAAGTTCCCGTCGCGTTTCTGAAACTTTTTAATGACTCCCTGATTGATACAGATGTACTGACACGATATTGCAACTTGCATTTGTCATCGTATAAAGTGCCTAGACAGTGGAGGATTATCGATAACATTCCAAAAACAAAAACAGGAAAACTGGACAGGGTAAGTACCAAGCGCTTATTGCTAAATGAGATATACTGATTCGGAATCTTTGAGCTATTTAACCAAATAACCAGGGGTGAACGAAAAGTTGAAGAATTCAACTCAAACATTAGGCAGAGAAATATTGCCGGTCAGTTATCCGATGATTACAACCTATACGCAACATGCTCATCTCTTGTCCATACTTACCCATTACGAGTGCGCACACCCATGGGTATTTAATAATTATATCCAATTGTTTATTAACAAAGATTATAAACATCATTGGGGGGATTTTTATTTCCCTGTGACTTATGAGTTGCGGCCTTCGGACGCGTGCAAATGGATTACGACTCAAAAGATACATAGAGATACGGTAACAACGAAATGGGACTCTGTTATTCATTTTATTATAGAAAATATTAATGCGAATAACTATGTCCACACGATGATCAATTATTTCTACGTGCCCCTAAGCGATCGCTACAATAAACTTCAATTGCACCATGACATATTTGTTTACGGCTATGATTTGGATAGAGAAATATTGTATGTTTCCGATTTTTTTAAGAACGGGGTGTATAGTCAGGCTGAGATATCATTTAATGATTTCAATCTTGCGTTCGAGACTAATCATCTAACAACGAATCATGATTATCTAAACGAAATGGTTTATCTGTATACATTCAATGATCAATATCGGGATAAATTCAGTGCAGATACCCTAGTGAACTCTATCAGAAATTATTTCACTAGCAAAACGCCGGAGTATTGGGAGATGTTCAACTATGGGGGCGACAGGGATAATCTTGACTTCGGCATGCAAATATACACAACTCTAATAAATTATGCGAAAGAGACATCGGAACATAAGTCCAAGCTTGATATAAGACCCTTTCATTTACTTTATGACCATAAGAAGATCATGACGCTAAGACTCAAGTACTTGTACGATAATCGGCATTTAATTGAATTAAATCAAGAGCATATAGATGAATTCACAGCCATTGAACTTAAAGCAAAGATACTTGTGAATCTAGCGATTAAATATAATTTGACAAGGGATACGAATATTTGCGAAAGCTTACAAACGCTGATTACGAATATAGAAAATGAAGAATCCATATTCCTTGAACGATGGCTGAAGAAGATAGACATTCAGTAATGTTGAGTGATCAGGGCATTTTTTGGAGGGAGTGATGCCGGGATTATAATCGTTGCGATACAGCGTATTGAGTAATCCAAACCGTTGCCCTTGTCTTAAAGCTTCCGTTTGCTGACAGTCTATTTCCTTCTTGTCTTTCAGGCGATCCGCATGGCTTCAAGCGCTTTTTCCGGTACAACCACAACAAATCCACTCACCCAAGAATCTCTCCTAGTATTTTACCCGACATCTTGTGATTCATGCCACAGAACCATACCTAACAGACAGACGAGAAGTTTTCAGTATATCGACGATTTGCTGGAAGGGGTTATAAGATTTCTGGGCATCACGTATGAACAGCCTGTCAATTTGGGAATACGCAGGAACTTGCCCTCCTTGAATTCTCGCAAATTTTTGAAAGAACTCCATGAGGCACTCGCTAGAACGATCCAGTATTACCAGGTTCAATATATCCATTACACGGGAGGTACCTATGCAAGAACAGATCATAGCGATGATAAGTGAAGTCAAGGATGACGCCCAGCTGGAAAACAGCTTGAACGGGCATTCCAGCATCATGGAAGACGGGGGAATGGACTCTTTACAGCTCATTACTTTCTTATTGAAGGTGGAGGAGCACTTCGGTATTGAGATCGATTTCGAACAATTCGACTTCGATTGCATGGAATCGGTTACAATCTTCTGCAATTATATCTCGGAACTGCAGAAGACGGCATCTGCATGAACGATAGACGCAAGTTCGAGCTCGTTATCGGGACATTTGACGCGGAACGCTTCTGGCGCGACCCTAATCAAGCCAAACTGCCGTCGTTTAACGATCCTCAAATGGAGAATGTCGTGATGGCCATGGATGAGTTGCTTTTCCCATTTTGCGGGGAGCAGGATAGGCTTATTACCCGTTATCGAATGAACGCTTCTCATAAAGCGTATTTGCATGAGATCGGATTCCGATTTCTGTCCAATTCAACCGATCTTGAGAGTCCTGATGCAGGAAGCGCAGGCAGAACCGCCAATATATTCGACCTGCTCACCGCAACTGATCATGTGGGTGACATAGATCCAGACTGGCTGAACGGCTCCCGGTTATCGCCTTTTGCGGTCATTCCGGGAGCGGACCGTGCTGCCGCGCGTTTCGGGTTGGAACAGAATTGTCCAGCTGTCGAGACGGTTCAGACGGTTAATTCTAAGCTGTATTCAACCGAATTGAACCGTCGCCTTGGGCTTCGGTGTGACAGCCAGACGGTCTATTCCCACGAAGAGCTGCTGTCAAGCGGCTTGGCTCTGCTGAAACAAGGCCCCTTTCTGATCAAAGATGAGTTTGGGGTATCCGGGAAGGGAAATTTGCTAATCGAGTCGGAAGCAATTCTGCGGCGGGTCACATCCTATCTTGCCGATCAGTGCGGAAAGGGAAGAACGGTTCGGTTTATTATTGAGCCGTTCCTCTTCAAGGAGCTGGATTTCTCTTGCCAATTCCACATTGATCCGGACGGTACGTACCGGCATGTCTCTGTGCAGCAATTGGTCAATCACGATTTCGCTTACCAAGGCTCCTATACAGCCGATGACAGGCTGCTTCAAATGCTGCACGAAGCGGAGTACTTTGATGTAATGAAGCTGGCGGCCCGCGAGCTTTACCAGTCGGGTTATCACGGCGACGTATGTATCGATTCGATGTTGCTAAGAGACGGACGCATCGTTCCGATTGTTGAGGTCAATGCCAGAAGATCGATGAGTCTGATCAAGCATTACGTTGATCGGTACCTCGAGAAGCACGATACGGCCGGCAGTATGACACATGCGACCTTACAGTTTGCAGGGGATGTATCATTCGATCAATTGCTGGAATCGCTGGACCGCGAGGGTGTTCTATATAAGCCTGATCAAGGGTTTGGCATGCTACCGTTAAGCGCGAATACGCTCTTTATTAACAAGGTCGTCAGCGAGTGCAAGAGGAACCGGAATAAGCAAGTGAAGGGCAGATTGTATTATTCGCTGATCGAGGGGACAGGGGATAACGAACGTTTGTCCGCGAAACTTAAGGAGGTTCTGTTGTCGTTATCCTTCAAGATCGCCCGCTGATGCATTCCGAAGTGCTTGAAACCATGGATGGAGGAAGAGAGTTTATGGGGAAGCGGAAAGTAACGATTCTATGCTCGGGTTTCGGTCTGGGATTTTATATTCCCGGACTGTTAGCTGCAAGTGAGTTCGGGAAAAGGGATATCGCAACCGAAGTGCTCGTGTTCGAAAGCTATTTGGAGCATGACAAGAGGGAGCATATTGCAGACAGCAGGACGGCGTACCACAATAATTTCGCACTTGCCAATTTTTCGGCCCGAATGCCGATGGATATCCGCAGTAGTATAGATTACGCCCAGGTTGAGCTATTGCTGGAGACATGGAAAGCGGAAGAACGCTACGAATTCATATCGCTGTCCGGACACTGGATCTATATTCTGGATTTGTATAGGGAGAAGATGTTGCCGAATCCAATTCATGTAGACCTGCTCTACGTCGATTCAGATTTGGCCCCGTCCTGGAAGAGCCTGAAGAAGTTTCATCCCCTATATGACGAGCATTACTACAATGCTTGTCTCTATGACACCGAAAAGATGGCGATTCGATACGAAATCCCGGTTCTTCATGGTACGACACTGCCTTTCGAATCAAGGAAACGGCGGCTTGTTGTTCATGGCGGCGGCTGGGGGATGGGCACTTATCAAAGTACAATTCCAGAGCTTGCCGGCCATGACTATGGGCTTGATATTGTAGCTTACGACTGGAAGGAAGCGAAGCCCGATCCCGATCACCGATATTGGATGAACGATCCGGAATGGTGTTCATGGGTGAAGAGCGCGACCGGCCTGCACGAATTTCCGCCATATATTGAAATAGCGGGAGAAGATACGAATTCATACACTGCTGAGGCTGATCATCATTGGTTATTTGACGTTGCTTCTGAGGCGATGGCTATCGTGGCCAAGCCGGGAGCGGGCACATTGATCGACTCGCTTGCCACCGAAACCCCTCTTATTCTTCTGGAGCCGTTCGGCAGTCATGAGCTTAGCAATCTGGAATTGTGGGAGTCGCTTGGGTTCGGAATACGCTACGAGAAGTGGCGAGAGATGGATTTTTCTGTAGATATCCTTAAGGAGATGCATCAAGCTATTGTAAACAGACCTGGTGAACGAACGAATTATGTGGATCACTATTGCTCAAGGGTTGCGTTAACGAAGACGTAAGATATCAATGGCAGAAGGGGTAATGCAATGAGCTTAAGTAAATTGAGTGTTGCCAAGGATACGGTAAGCTATCCGAGATGGATCGTCTTGCAGCTGCTGGAGGAGTGCAATTTACGATGTAAGATGTGTTATGAATGGGGACTAGAAGGGCCTTACAAAAGCAAAAAAACATTAGCGCAGCTGGACCCGGAGCTGATCAAAAAGATCATCGTCGAGTGCAGCCCCGGCAAGCCGTATTACGATTTTTTCGGCGGCGAGCCGCTGATGTACCCTTGGCTGAGCGACATTCTCGCCATGATCAATCATTATGGAAGCATCGCGGACTTCCCCACGAACGGCACACTGCTTGAGAAACATGCCGAGATGCTAGTTGAGACTCCGCCAAATAAGATCTG
The DNA here is from genome assembly GCF_007680605.1 of Paenibacillus xylanexedens. Taxonomy (GTDB): domain Bacteria; phylum Bacillota; class Bacilli; order Paenibacillales; family Paenibacillaceae; genus Paenibacillus; species Paenibacillus xylanexedens_B. The sequence goes on along the minus strand of NZ_VEIO01000009.1, from coordinate 137,153 downwards.
GGTGTCGCTCGACGGCCCTGAGGAAATCAACGACAGGCAGAGGGGCAAAGGCGTATTCAAGAAAGTAATCAAAGGAATCGAGAAGCTCTATGAGCTCCGGCAAAGCAAAGGCAAGCAATTTCCGAAGATGGGTGTATCCTTTATCATTACGCCCTTGACCTATATGTACGTCGAGGAATTTTTCTTTAAGCATATCGACTTGTCCATGTTGGATCATATCAGCATGGAAGTGCAGCTCTATGCCACGGAAGAGCAGTATTCCCAATATGAGGAGGTTCTTCGTGAGGAATTCGGCGTGCATGAAGCTCCCTATGCTAAGGGGATGGTCTGGCAAGACAACGGTTCGTTCAGCCAGATCGATATTCCCGAATTGACGAGACAGCTCAATAATGTTAAAGATTATTGCTTGAAAAATAATATCGATGTGATTACCTATCCGAAGACGATAGATGAACAGAACTTGCACAACTATTTCTCGGGACAATTCCATCAGATGGCGGATAAACGAAACCGTTGCTCTCTTCCGTGGACTTATGCGGAGATTACGGCAAGGGGCGACGTTTCGCCCTGTCATGCCTTCTATGATTTGACCTTCGGCAACGTGAACGAAGAGAATTTGATGGATATTTGGCGCAGTGACAATTACAAAGAGTATCGCGCGTATATGAAAAAAAATATGCTTCCGATTTGTACGGCTTGCTCAAGGTATTATATCTACTGATTCATGTGAATAACCTATTACGTTTAAGAAGGGTGTGTTGATATGAATCCGAAATCCGAGATTAAGCATTCCGCAAAGGATCTGCAAATATTGAAACGTACGATCAAGAATACGATGGAAACCAAGCGGAACATGGAGAAAATAGCGGGTTACGCGACACCGTTGCCAGAGTCGGTCGGGATTAAACTGACGAACCAATGCAACTTGCGCTGCAAGCATTGCTATCAATGGAACGACACCGGCTACCATCACTTCATGACACCGGAGCAGCAACGCGAACAGCTCGACTACGGGCTGCTGGAGAAGGTAATCCTTGAGACGGAACCAGCCAAGTCGAGACTCTATATCTGGGGCGGCGAGCCGCTTGTATATAGCCATTTCGACCGTTTGGCCGATTTGCTTGAAGCCCATCCTCGCGAGACGACGATCTGCACGAACGCGGTGCTGATCGAGCGAAAGCTGGACGCCTTGCTGAGAATCTCCGACAACCTGGAGCTGCTCATTGCGCTTGATGGATTCGAAGAAGAGAATGATGCGCTTCGCGGCAAAGGGGTATTCAACAAGGCGATAGATGCGATCCGGAAGCTGGTCGAGTTGCGCAAGGAAAACCGGTTCAGGGGCAAAATTACGATCCATACCGTCGTTAACGATGGTATGACTGACAAGCTGTACGATCTGCTGGACTTTCTGGAGGGCGTCGGTGTAGATATGGTCATGGTCTGCTTCCCGTGGTACATCTCGGACGAATGCACGCAGGGAATGGACAATTACTTTGACGAGAAGTTCGACTTCCTTCCGGCGAGCGAGCACAAGGGCGAACGAAGCTGGCACGCCTTTAACTACAAGCTCGATCCGGAGCGTATCCCTGCTTTGATGAGCGAGTTGGACCGGGTGAATCATCGGGTCTGGAAAATGCGTTTACGCTACCAGCCGAATCTGGATCATGACCAGATCGAAGATTTCGTGCTCGGCAAAGAGGTGAGGGGTAAAGGCACGATGAACAAGAAGTGCCTGGCCCTTTCGAATCGGATGGACATTACGCCCGATGGAACAATTATCGCATGCAAATTTTTCAAGGAGTTCGAGATCGGCAAATTACATGATACGTCTGTACAGGAATTATGGCATAGTATGACCTACAGAAGGATAAGGGAAATGATGGATGAACGACTGACACCGGCTTGTTCCAAGTGCAGTGTCTTGCATTTGCACGGTGTATAACGATTCTAAATTCACATAAATGAGGTGCGCAAGTGAGTATTATCCAGATGGAGGGGTTATCCAAAAGCTTCAAGTATTACGAGAAAGAACTGGGGCTCAAAAAATCGCTCAAAAATTTAGTGAGGCGGAAATCACTAATCAAAGACGCGGTTAGCGAAATATCACTTGTAATCGAGCAGGGTGAGATGGTCGGATTTTTAGGCCCGAACGGTTCCGGCAAAACAACTACGCTTAAGATGCTGTCCGGCATCTTGTATCCGACAAGCGGGCAAGCGACGGTATTAGGCTATGTCCCTTGGGAACGAAAAAAAGAATTCAAGATGCAGTTCTCGATCGTGATGGGGCAGAAATCACAGTTGTGGTGGGATTTACCGGCGAACGAATCGTTGTACCTCAACAAATGCATTTACGAGGTCGAGGATAAGCCCTACAACCTTGTTCTGGATGAGCTTACGGAGATGCTTGACGTTAAAGATCTTCTCAATATTCAGGTGCGGAGACTCTCGCTCGGGGAACGGATGAAGATGGAACTTATTGCGTCGCTTATCCACCGACCCAAGGTGATTTTCCTGGATGAGCCTACAATCGGACTTGATCTGATCTCGCAGAAGCGTATTCGGGAGTTTCTGAAGTATTATAACGAGCAGACGAAGGCAACGGTCATTCTGACAAGCCACTACATGGCGGATATTGAGGATCTATGCAAACGAGCAATCATCATTAATCAAGGGAAGATCGTATACGACGGCGATCTTCGGCGTGTGAACGAGCTGTTGCATGCCAAAAAGATTATCAAGCTGCAATTTACGGATGAAGTGCCGAGGCAAGCGCTAAGCGACTATGGCACGATTACTCAACATGACGGCATGAATGCCGTCATGGAAATTGATAAGCATGACCTCCAGCGGCTTTCCAAAATGATACTGGACCGGTTCCCGATCCTCGATTTCACAGTTGAAGACATACCTGTCGAGCGAGGCATCGAAAGCTTATATCAGAAAGATGGGGTAAGAAATGAAAGCCTTGCAGAAATATAAAAGGACGTACATCCTTGCGCTTCAGAACGCGATGGAGTACCGGACCGATTTCCTGATGGGCATTATCAGCGGCGGCTTTATCATACTCGTGCAATGCTTCCTCTGGACAGCCGTGTTCCGTAGTTCGCCGCAAGAGATTATTAACGGCTATACGTATTCACAGATCATCATTTATTCCGTGTTGTCCGGTGTCGTCTCCAAGCTGGTTTCTGCCGGCTTCGAAGGGGAGATCGCGAATGACATCAAGACGGGCGGATTAAGCAAATTTATTGCTCAGCCCATTCATTATTTCAGCTATCGGATATGCAATTTCTTCGGTGAGAAAACGGTTCAGACCGGGGTCGTGCTTGTCTTATTCGTCATAATGATGACCGTGTTTATTCAGATTTGGGGGTTTCCGCTTAGAGTGGGGCAGATCGTTATGTTCCTGGTCAGTATTTTGTTCGGAATGCTCATCAACTTCCTGCTTTTTTATTCGATTAGTGCGCTCGCGTTCATCATTACTGAGGTTTGGGGCGTGTATATCGCGTTCAACCAAGGCGTCTATCTGCTCAGCGGCGCCATCTTTCCGCTTAATATTTTCGGAGATACGTTTGCCACAATCTCCAGCTATTTACCGTTCCAGTATGTCGTATTCTTCCCGGTTAAGATCATCCTCGGGAGCTTGGCGGTTCATGAGATCGTGAGCGGGCTCCTCTTACAGGCCGTTTGGGTAACGGTGCTTTTGGTCATATCCAAGTTGGCTTGGGATTCCGGGATGAAGAAATATGTAGCCGTTGGAGGTTAGGTCTGTGAGTATCCGCTTGAGTGAGATTCGGAAGCACGTACGTATGTTTTTTATTTTCGCAAAGAACAGTTTGGTCGGTTATATGGAATACAAAGCGAATTTCTACTCCGGTTTGATCATGGAGACCGTATTTCTGTTTTCCAAGCTGATCTATGTCATCTTCGTTTTCCAGCTGGGGATCGAAATTAATGGCATTTCTCCGGACCAGATGATGATCTTCACCGGGACCTATACGATTATGATCGCAATCTATACCGGATTGTTTATGGATAACTTTTATAGATTTTCCGGCCATATCCGCAACGGAACGTTGGACTTGTATATGACGAAGCCGCTATCGCTGCAGTTCATGATTTCATTCCGAAACGTTAACTACGCGTTTCCGATTCCGAACCTGATCGCCGGGATCACGATGATCGTAGTGGCTTGGCGGCGGCTTGGCATCGAGCCAAGCTTCATGCACGTGGCCGGATATATCGCCGTGATCTTGAGTAGCACGATCGTGACCTACTCGGTGCTTCTGCTTCCGCAGATTCTTGCGTTCTGGACGGTGAAGTCCGGTTCGATCTTCGATATTATTGACAAATGTTGGGATTTTAACAATATGCCGATGTACATATACCCCAAATGGTTGCAGAGAATAGGACTGTATGTCGTGCCTATCTTGTTTATTACCAACATGCCGTCGGTTTATTTGATCGACCGCTTGGACTTCTTCCTTGGGATATGGATTTTTGTAGCTCCTGTGATATCGCTTCTAGTGGTCAGGCTGTTCTGGAAGCTGGCCGTCAGACACTATGAGAGCGCCAGCAGTTAGAGAAATGCCAATAACAAATGGTTGAGAGGGTGAAGTGGATGAGCAGGATGGAGCACAAGAGCTTTTCGCCGCAGACAGAGGCTACTGCCAAAAAGCGGCTACACAACGGAATCGAAATCTATCAAAACAACGAAGGCGAGACCGAGTTCCTCTACAACGAGATTTTCCAGAAGGAGATGTATTTCAAGCACGGGATTACGCTCCCGGAACATGGCACGGTCATGGACGTCGGGGCTAATATAGGCATGTTCACCCTGTATGTCAGCAGCAAGAGCAACTGCAAGGTATATGCCTTTGAGCCACTGCCTCCGACGTTTGAACTCTTGGAGATGAACACGAGCTTGTTGCCTCGCGTAACAACGGTTAACGTCGGGCTTTCCAATGAGATCAAGGAAGCGGAGTTTGCCTTTTTTCCTACGATGTCCACGGATTCTGTCCAGATCAGATACCGGGAGAACCACGATCAGGATCTCCGATACGGGTTAATCAACCATTACCGGGATCATTTCGACGACCCGCGCATGCTAAACCGGTTTGTGGATCAAATGATGTCGCCGAAGTTTCTGAATGAACAAATCCATCGATGTAAGTTAACTACGATCTCTGAAATGATCCGTTATTACGATATGAACCCCATTGATCTGCTCAAAATCGACGTGGAAAAAAGTGAATTTGAGGTCCTGGAAGGCATAGAGCCGGAGGATTGGGGCAAAATCAGGCAAATTGTAATGGAGGTACACGGACTGGACGGAGAACAGATCAGCAGGCTCGAGAACATCTTCCGAACCAACGGCTTCAATGTCGTGATCGATTACTACGAAGACTTGAATATCCCCAATTACTTCAATGTGTACGCGATGAATCAAATGTATATATCGGCAGGGTGATCGTTATGATACAGCATCTGTATGCAAAGTTGGTATGCTCCAGCTGCAAGGGTGTGCTGGTCCAGTCGGAGGCGATGTTGCAATGCTGCAACTGCGATGCGGTATATACGATCGATGATCGTTATGTATCGATGCTCGACCAGCGTGAGCAGGTTACCCACCCTTCCGAATGGAACCGGAAAGAGGCTGAAATTCGGGATTATAGCGAGATTTCGCACTCCCTTGCGTTGTCCGGTATAGGCCGATTCGCTACCTTTTTAAACTATGGTTACGTCCCGTACGGGAGTGAGCAACATGCGGTGATCGAGCCGGGCGATGCATGGAATAGAAACTCAGTCAAGCTACTGCTTGAGACAGTGGGCAGGACGGAGCTTCGGGAGCGGGAGGTGATCGACATCGGATGCGGCAGGGGAGGGAGCATAGCAGCTCTGTCTAAATATTTCAAGCCGCTGTCTATTGTCGGTCTGGATATCTGTCCGGCGAATATTGCCTATTGCAATGCCAAAACCCAAAAGGATGAATCGTTGTATCTCGTCGGCGATGCGGAGAATATACCGTTTGCGGACGAGAGCTTCGATGTAGTGTTAAATATAGAATCCGCACATGCCTATCCGAACCGATCACGATTCTATGAAGAGGTGTACCGGATCATGAGAGTTGGCGGCGTATTTCTGTATACGGAGTTGATGCTGGGAGAGCAGGTAGCGCAGAACGTCAGACTATTAGAGGAAGCAGGCCTGTCTGTAATCCGTAATCAGGATGTGACTTCGAATGTTCTTCTATCATGTGATGAGAGTGCGAAGCAGCGTACTGGCACACAAGGGATTGCGAGCAACGGCAAAGCGAGCACGAATATTGGAGATATTCATGATTTCATCGCATTGCCCGGTTCGAAGAAATATGAAGAGATGAAGGCTGGAACGCGGCAATACCGTATGATGAACCTTGTTAAGAGGTAATTTAGCCGTCATATCAACAATAATTTTAGGTTAGGAGAAATATGGTATGGAAGAAATGATTTCCCTGGACACCTTTCAGCCCTTCGACGGCATGACAAAAATGTTTCCACATCATAATTTTCCTTATTTTAATTGCGGCTACAATTTGTTATTGACACTTGCCAGATACTTTAAAAAAGATGAGTTGCCGATTTTGAATAATGTTATTACTATTTATAGATTTGATAAACAAAAAATACAAACAAGAGGATATTTCAAGTTAGAGGTGTTGGATCTTGAGGAGGGAGATCAGATCCTTGAGGAAATGGGGATCTCTATTCGTAAAAAATCTCCTGCACTAGATACGTTACAAGATGAGATCATAAACTCTATTTCTAGTGGTCATCCGATTTCCATATTTATTGATTTATTTTATCAACGCGGGAGAGACTTTTACTATAACAATAAACATGGACTGCATCCTGTTTTTGTCTATGGCTTCAATGTTACGAACGAGGAAATATATACGGTTGATGATATTAAAGAATACAGACAATATTCTCTGCCATTTTCAGAATTTAAATCGTCATGCATGACTTCGGAACACGTAAAGATGCCAGACTACTTTTGGGAATATGCGCTAGTGCCCCCCGGTAATCATGAGATCTTGAACAATAATAAGTCAGCACACACAACCATCCATACATTCGTAGAAAATATGTGCAGGTATCAAAATGAAATAACGGAAAGTTTGAATAATATACTGTTGCTCGCAGAAAACTACGAGCTCATTATACAAAATGAAACGATTATAGAAACATTGAGCAGCACGATTTATAGAAAATGTTCTGAGAAATACAGGTTAAATACGCTCTATGAGTACGACATTGACCACATCCATGCAAAACATACGCTTGACCCGTTATTGGACCAAATTATTCATGACTGGAAGACCGTAAGGATCTATTCGAATAAAGCCATCATGTCCCAAAAGTTCACTGGGGAAATCATAGACAAGTGCGTTGGTTTATTTACAAAAATATATACGAATGAAGTACATTTTCATAATCAATTATTTTTGATGTTAAAGTCTTTCAGGTCGAGTCACGTCTAAGATGGCTAGAAATGAGCCGCATCAACAGGCATACTGTGCATGTGTCTTTTCATCGTATAAAAACCGCCATGAACAGAGAAGCCGCTTCCGATGTCTGCATCAACACGAGTCATATGGAGTCGGTGGCGATGTCGGTCAGGGTCTAATGCCTTAGGGCCGCATGTATCTGTTTAAATAACAACTTAGCCCGAAGCTTCTAAAGGTTCGGGCTATTGTTTTTTACGAAAATTTCTCAATAACGTTGTGTCGTGCATTCTTTTCAAGAGTTGCGGTAAGACGGGGTAAAGATATCCCTAACTTTGTGGCTTCTTTCACAACTTCAATTACTGAAAAACCTGCTTTGGTATTGTTGTATTCAATGGAAAGTCGTGCTAGGCTGCCCTTTGCAAAAATAACCTTGTTAAAAAGCATACTGAGAAGTGGCGGTGGAATTTTAGTCAGCAGTAGAGAAATCATATCAATTTTTGCACCTCTTGCTTTAAGTACAGGTGCAATTTCCCTCATATTCTTCCCAACATTGGCGAATGAGTCACGATGATTCAAGAGTGCCGGGAAGCTTCCTCGTCTCAACACTTCAGATTCCATCGCCGCATTCATGGCAAAGTGATTCCATAGCCAGTATTGCATATCCTTGATCCAACTAATTTTAAAATGGGCACTTTCAAATAGTTCCTTGACCTTGTTGTTTATTTGTTCCGTGCCTTCCCGTGGTTTTTCAAGAAATATCATTTTAAAAAAGCCGCCTCTAAGTGTATTGTCCGTGATGCCGCCTCCTGCTCCCGGGAAGCCAAAGACAACATTGTTGATAGACAAGGGTGAGATTGCTGATTTTAAATCTTGCCAAATGTTATTGAATATGAGGACAGGGGTGGTTCCAGCAACAGTCGAAAGAAATTGTGTTACCTCTGGAAGATGTTCCGTGTGGACACTTACAATAATGAGATCATAATTGGGACGTATCTCCTCATGAAGTTGGACGTCCCAGCTTTCCTTTATGAGCTGTTTCCCTTTTCTTGCGTCCCACATTTCAAGCTCTAAATGGCTTCCGAAGGTTGCTTTTCTCCCTTTTCTAACATAGAACTCAACGGTATGCCCTGCCTTTTCCAAAGCCCAAGCATATTGGGTCGAGATGACACCTCTACCGAAAAATAAAATTCTCATATTACCTCCTAAACATGTATTTTCGTCCTTGTTAATGATCCAACAACGTGTTGTATAATGTTATTGTATGGATTCATTATAGGGTCATCAACCATCAGATTCTTAAAAACTGTCGTATGATGGGTTGAACAGATTGAACAGAAAGTGGAGGGAAATCATGCATAAGCAACCTGAAATTACGGACAAAACAAGGCAGACATTCATAAATGTATTCTGCGATTTATATAGCCGGAAACCAATCGAAAAAATCTCCATTCAAGAGATCGCTAAGCAATCAGGATATAACCGCAGTACATTTTATCAGTACTTTACAGATATCTACGATTTGTTGGACTGTGTTGAAGAACGCATTTTGAATTCGATTAACGAAGAAATGGCAGGCAGAGAGTTTTCCACACATACTTTCCAAGATGCACTTCAGTGTTTGGAAAATGCAGAGGACATTGCAATTCTGAAAGCCCTCTTGGGCGACTATGGCTCTGTTCATTTTGTGGAACGGCTAAAAAGAGAAATTCCCTTTGAACGGTTGATTGTGGATTTGCCATCCAATGATGCTTTGGCACCATATATCATTGAGTTTTACATATCCACATTAATATCTATGTTTCGCCTTTGGATACGAAGCGACAAAGATCTATCGTCAGAAGAATTGGTCGGACTGATTGACAGCCTATTTACAAAGGGGATAACGCCATATTACATGTTTGGATCGGTCAATCCGCGGGGCAAAATCTGAGCAAGGGGGAATACGCTACTTTTTGACATAATACGATAATATAATTACAAGTTTTTGGTCGATGATGGTAGTATATACTTAAATTCAATTTGTTGAAGGAGGGAAGCTATATAGAGAGTCGGAATTCACCATTTCGTTCCGACTGTTGCAAAAAAAAGAATATGGTATGGTAATTGCGTTGTACATTTTGACGATAAGCTAAACTAAAGGGTGGCGCACATTCAATGAAGGCTAAAATTATATACTTTTTATTATTAGTTACTGTAGGAGTAAGTGTTTCGCTGTATGTATTAACGAACTATGATCTGGTTGAAAAGGGAAGTGCAAGTAGTACCTCAGATTCACTAGAATTACCAGCAAGTGAGCATGTTACAGAAGAAGAGAATACATATGGATCAGATGCAGCAAACGAAACAGTTGACAAGAAACTCGAAACAGAATCAGCTGATAGCGAATACATCTATTATTTAACAGATGATAAAATCATTGAGGCGATCAATGACGGAAAAGAAACGGATGAGGTGTTTCGTGAAAGTTTTAAATTACCTCTATTATCATCAACCGGCAAGGATGATAGTACGTTTGAATATATGGATGTTTTTATCAACACACCGTACAGATTGGTGGAATCACATTCATATAATCAATATATGTTGTACGATAAGACGGCATCTATTGACGAAGTTAGGAAATTTATCAACTATAATTCTATTTCATTTACTGCTTATGTGCAGCGAGGAACGGCTAGGATGCTAGCTACCGAATTGATACAGGACGGAACAGTCATTGAATCTTATAAGATTGATAATACGGTGAAAGGAGATATGAAGACGATCTTTTTTTCCGTAGATGCTATCGATTTCCGGGAACCGGCTACACTAAAAATATTCGAAAAAAGCAATCCTTCAAAATATTCTGAATATCAGATTTCTTTTGAGGATCATATTAAATAGTGCTTTATTAGAATAGTGTATGTAGAGTAGGTGGCGATATTGGCGAGAAAATTTTGAACAAGATGTGACGCGGTTACAGAGCCCTTTCAAAATGACGGAAGGGTTCTATTTTATATGGGTAATTGTGGATAATTGTGAGAAAAGGAGTACTAATGTGAACAGATTTAATTGTCCTTGTTGCGGCTATCCCACACTGGGAGAAAGACAAGGTTGGGAGATTTGTTGTTTATGTGACTGGGAAGACGATGGGCAAGATGATCCGCATGCAGATGAAGTTTGGGGCGGACCCAATCAAGACTATTCACTTGCGGAGGCTCGTGGGAACTTCAAAAAACACTACATCATGTATAGAGATAAACAAACCATTTTAAAACAAACGGATAAAGAAGTTCAAACGAAGAAAAGATTAATTTATGCATTTGAGAAACTTAGAACTGCAAATCATGAACCTGCCGAGCTAATATGGCAAGAAATCATCTCCTTCGAAAGGGAACTGGATGATATTGTTCACGAAAGAGTAGAACGTTACAGCAACAACATAGAGAAGAATCAAGAGATTATAAACCTGATCAACTCCGATAACCCTGACACAATCGTAAATGGCTTGTTATCTCTAGCATTAAATGCGGATGATGGAGAGTTCGTGCAAGAACTGATGGTGCCATACACTCGCCATAAAAATGAAAATATAAGAGGAATAGCCATTCTTTGTTTTGGCCATATCGCAAGAATACATGGAGCAGTGAATAAAAAGTTGATTCTTCCACTGATCCATGATGCATTAGAAGATGAGAGTTCATTGGTTAGAGGGCATGCTGATTCCGCATTGGATGATATCAATATGTTTTGCAGGTAAGTAACTTGGAAATCTAGAGAGGGGCGCTGAACCCCTCTTTATTTGTTGGGACTATTCTCGTGCTACATCTATTCTTGGAAAATCATTTTGGTTAGATCCATTCTAATCCGTTCCACATTGGTCGTTGATAAATTGTTCAGCATGATGATTGTAATCCTGTCATCGACATAACGGACGATCTCATTTTTGAATCCAACAATACCGCCGCCATGATAGACTCTTCTCCGATGCTCATCTTCATCTATAAACCAACCATAACCGTATCCAAAGTCATGGGCAGTGAATATTATGTTGAGGCTTTCCCTTGTGACTAATCTCTCTGTGTACAATGACCGGTCCCACTTGAATAGATCTTCCGTTGTAGAATAAAGATTTCCACCACCAATGGGAAAACTCATATCAATATACGCTGCATTAACGATATCATTATCGTATTCATAGCCCTGCGCCCTGTTAGGTATAACTTTTCCATGGTTATCGCATCCAGAATTATTCATACCCAGGGGAGAAAAGATGTGATTACTTAAAAATTGTTCATAAGTAAGTCCTGTCATCTTTTCTATAATGTACGCCAGTAAAATATAACCTGAATTACTATATTGGAATGTAGTATTTGGAACAAACTCAGGGTGCAAGTCTGTGATTAAATGAACTGTTTTCTGAGTTGTCGTGGGTTGCTTCATTAATTCTTTAATATTAGGAAGTTGTGTGATATTGGGAATCCCAGATGAATGTGTTAATAAATGATGCAATTGAATCTGATCACCGTATTTATATGAGGGTATGAACTTTGAGACCTTATCCAGTACGTTTAATTCACCTTGCTCTTGAAGCATCATGATAGCCATTGCCGTGAACTGCTTAGTTATCGACCCAATCCTGAACTTGGTCTCTGGTGTATTCTTTACTTGGTGCTCACGATTGGCATAGTTATATCCACGATTAAACCAAATTTTGTCATCCTTAGAGATCAACACACTACCACTGTATTCTTCATCCTTTTCCAAAGATGTAAAGAAATCATGAATTTTGCTTTCGAGAGTTCGCAATGATTTATCCTCCAAGCTCCTCAATTTGTATCTTTTATCATATAGGAATTTATTGGGAAAACAAGTCTTATAGTATTTCTACCCTTGTGGTAAAATAGTATTAGGGAGGTCTATACAGATCTCCTTTTTTATTTGCCATTAAACTAATCGATCTTACCCGTGAGATTAATCCCATCTATTAAATTTTGAACTATATCATTTTATCAAAAAGTCGAGCAAAACTAAGGTGTTCATTTTTTAGTTCCTCGACTTTTTTTGATGCCTGAAGTATTCGAACCATTGACCCGCAAATTCTCCAAGCTACAACGATCTATAAACCCAATACGCCACACATCGCTGATTCTGATCAAACTTAAAGTTTTCTTTACAATCCACCAAAGGTCCCATCCCGCATGCTAAAATACGGAAGAAAAACGACATGATTCGCTAGTGTCGGGCCACCATTCGATGGAGAACAAAGGTGGCTTAACAACTCCAATCCATAGAGTTAGTAGCTTCGTGGAAGCCGTACTGACTTGCTTGAAGCACTTACTCCGCAATATGCAAGGACTCCCTGAGGTTCCTGCGGTTTCCAGTGATTCTAGAGGAAGGTTGATCTGCTTGGTCAGAGGTCGGTTAGACAGCGGTAGAGTACTGTAATTTTGCGATAGAGGGATTCCTCAGAGTTTTTTTAAAGTCTGATCTATACATAGAAGGGATGAATGAAAGTGAAGAAAGTACAAAGACAAGGGTGGAAGGTAAGCTGGCGGATGCTGGTGTGGTTGCTAATCATTAGCTTAGTCATGACTGCGTTTCCTGTACTGCCAGAGCAATCAGTGGCAGCAGCAGACTTGCCAATGCAGCAGACAACAGTAACCAAATCTAGTGAATTCCAGGATGTGAGTCCAACAGATTGGTTCTATGATGCAATCATCCTAGTACAAGAGAAGGGGATATTTAGCGGTACGACCGCCAGCACCTTCTCGCCTAAAGGCACAATGACACGTGCCATGTACGTTACCGCACTCGGACGGATGGCCGGAGTAGATACAGGGGCGTATTCTACTTCAAGCTTTGCCGATGTTCAGGTGGGTAGTTGGTATGCGCCATACATTGAATGGGCAGTGCAGAAAGGCATTACCGACGGTACAGGCGCAGGTAAATATTCGCCGGATGCCACCGTATCCCGAGAACAAATGGCAACAATGACGTTGCGGTATTTGGAAAGTGAAAAGATTCCTTATCAGACAGGCAATTCGATCACGACAAAACCCGCCGATCTCGCTAAAGTTTCTCCTTGGGCAGCAGAAGCCGTTGTGAAGCTCTGGCAAGCGGGCGTGTTCACGGGCGACGAAAAAGGAAATTTTAACCCGGGTGTGCAAGCTTCTCGTGCGGAAGCGGCGGTTCTGTTCATGCGCAACAATGCGGTTGTGGAGGCGTGGAAAAGTCAGAATCCATCAACGGTTACCCCGACACCAACGCCGGTAGTAACACCGACTCCACAACCAACACCGACGGTGACGCCAAGTCCAAATCCAACGCCAAGCCCTGGAGGTAACAATGGTGGCAGTGGCGGCGGAGGGGGTGGAGGAACTCCTAGTGACAACAATGGTGGTAGTGGAACACCGGGAGGCAACGATGGTGGCGGAACGCCTGGAGGTAACAATGGTGGTGAAACACCAGGAGGAAACGGCAGCACCGATAATAAGATATATACACTTACTTTCAATAGCAACGGAGGTACGGCAGTTAAAGCGCAGACAGTCCGCAGTAACGAAAAGCTAACCAATCTGCCTGTCCCTATCAAGGAAGGTTACATCTTCCAAGGTTGGTTTACCGAAAGTGATCTCTCTTCCATCTTCGCGGAAGGAAGCACGGTAACTGCCGATACCAAACTGTATGCCAAATATACAGATAGCGTGGAAAATGCCGTACAGCGCACGCCGAGTTACTCTGTCTTGAATGTGAAGCCGGACTTCACTATCACGCTGCAAGATGCCTCGGGCAATTTGTCAGCAACAGAAGTCAAAGCTGGACTAACGTTCATTGACACGGCGAATCCGGATTTTGCAGGAGTTACAGTCACGGGAGGGAACGGTCTTTTCACCGTCGCTTCCGCTGCTGAAGACGGCAAGTTTGTTGAAGGTAACACGTATCAGCTGACGTTGACGGATGAGAACTTGTCCTTCCAGGGCCAGGACGCAAGCACAAGTATTTATGTGTTTAGTGTTGCCAAGCGAGAAGCCATGAACGTTCCGCTTAATGCGAATATGATCTATCTGGATTTCCAAGAAGTCACGGATATGATGTTGAATGGCGCGGAGGTAGGTTCGCCCGCAATTCCAGTGATTACTACAACAGTAGGTGGTAGCGAGAATTCACTTGGAAAAGCGAATGCAAGCAACGGTACGTTTAAGTATGACGGCAGTACCCCGATTCAAGTTGGCGATACCGTTGCAATTTACCAGGGACTGCGTCCTGATTTGCGTACGGCAGAAACGACCGATGCAGATAATGGGGATGTTGCCTATATTCAAATTACAGCGGTGAATGGCACGGTCTATACATATGGACGAGCCAGTGCCGATCAAGTGGTGTTCAGACCAGATGTATTACCGGTTAGCATAGAGGCGGATACAGATGGTGATCCAGACAACAACTCTATCACGATTGAGCACACGGCTATGAATTATAGCGACAGCCTGTATAAACCTTTTGGATTGAACGAGCTGACCACCGTAGATGTGGGCGATTTTATCGGATTTTATAATGGCAAGTTCGCCGCAGAAGGTTCCGAGGTTACTCATTATGGGCGCATTACATCGATAACATCTGCGGCAGAGATGGATATAATCACGTATAAGGATGTCACGCTAGAAGACATCCAGAATGCTTTTAATATCTATCAGAAGCAGGCCATTGACGGAGACGATCTTTTATCGGACAAACAAATCTCGCAAATTGAAAAGCAGATCGAGCAGCAAGCGACCGCCAGTGGTTTCGTCAATAAAGCTGCAGATTATCTTTCCAATTTGGCAATGGAAACGGAAGAACTGAAGGGCATCCAGCAGATTAAAGCGCAGTCCTCTTCAGGTAAAAATAGTCGGGTAAGGGTAGAGAATCTGCAAGTTAATGCGTCGCTAGGCACACAGTTGAAACATATTAATGGCCGAAGCTCCGGTGTGAGCGCAACCTTGCAAGTGAGTGCTGATATTGTCGTAGATGCAAGTGAAGATCATGATCTCGTCATTCATATGACAGGTGCTTTTGTTCAAGAGATCGCACTGGATCTGGGTATTAATGGCGATATGCAAGGTCACTGGCTTACAGCATGGGGGATTCCTTACTGGTACAGCATTGATGATTATGTGATTACCGCGAATCTCGATGCCTACAGTTATACCGGCATTAACATTACCGCAGAGATGGGTTTTGTTGAAGTCGACAAGTTGGAAGCGGCATTAGACAACTGGTTGGATGCCAAAACGTCAGGCAAGTTAGGTCAAGTACGAGATATTGCAACCGAAATCAAAGCTATCATGGATGGTGATGGTGACGATTCTTCTTTAGATGAGGAGAAGCTGAAGGAACAGTATCAAGAGATGCTGGAGGATGAGACGGAATGGGTAACGCTAATCAAGAAGACGCTCATTGAAAAAAGCAAGCGAGTGGCTTACGGAATCATCGAAGTCAAATTCGAAGCAGAGTTTGTCGTCAGCGCTCAAGTAAATCTGTCCATTGGAGCGGATTTCTATTATAAAAGCGCGAAGCGTTATTCGGTGACTTTGCGTATATTAAGTTTCGGCGGATCAAGCAATACGGTAAGCTTACCGGGAGACGGCGACTACCAGTTTACCTTCTATGTCATGGGCACGATAGGCCTACGAGCCGGTATTCATATGGAGCTCAAAGCAGGGATTGGCAGTGTTGATTTGAACAGCATCGGGCTCGCCGTTGAACCCGGGGTGTATGTGAATCTATGGGGTTTTTTCTACTATCAGTTGAAGAATGTGAGCGGGGTACAGACCAGCAAAACGTTAGGTGCCTTGTTCATAGAAATTGGAATTTATTTGGAAGTTGAAATAGGTGCTCAATTGGGTGATGGGATGCTTGAAGATAGCCTTCCACTCTATGAGAATACATGGCCGCTATATACAGCTGGAATGCAAGAAAGCATCGAGGACTTTGCCTACCCACAGGATGATGAGCTTGGTGTGATCTTTAGGGGAGGGCCTGACGGGGCCAGTATTATCGATTTGCCGCAGTCATGGCTCAAGATGAAAGGTTTCGATCTGAAAACAGGTATGGACATCCAGGAAATATTTGATATTTCGCATTTTGACATTCAAATTAGCGGCGATTTCATCTATAACCCGGAGAAGAAGCAGATTAGTGTGAAAGACTGGAGAAAACAATCAAGTACGGGGATGCTGGTCATTACTTGGAAGGCAGCACCTCTATCATTCAAGCCCACTGCGATCAAGCGCACCATTCCATTGAACTGGATCAAGAATAAAGATGGGGACATTTCGATCCAATTCAATCCAATGAATGGAGAACCAACCGAGACCGTAACTGCGGCCTTTAATGCGGTACTCACGGTGAAAAACAGAATCCCTGAAAATCCAGGATACACGTTCGATGGCTGGTATACGGCTAGAGATGGGGGTACCAAAGTAGACATTCCGAATCGGATGCCTGCAGGGTTATCCTACCTGTATGCCCATTGGAAGGTGAACACCGATACACGGTATAGAGTTAATTATTATTTGATGGATCCAAACCCTGGTAAATCGCCTACACTCGCAGATTGGGAAATGCAGACAGGCACAACCAATGAACTTGCTCGTATCACCTCTGACCGATACAAGGATCGCGGTTATATGGAGGGGACGACACAAGGGATTATTAAGGGAGACGGTTCAACGATTTTGAACGTTAACTTTAAGCCAATCAGTAAGACGGCGACGTTCAAATTAGGTTATGAGGGTGCTTCAGAAAAGCAAATCACCGACTTGATCTATACGAATATCGTGAGTCGAATTCCGGTGCCAACAAGACAGGGATATAAATTTGCAGGATGGTCACCTTATATGCCAACTACGATGCCGGCAGAATCTACGACCTTTACGGCCAAGTGGACAGCCAAGGATGACATGCCTTACAAAGTCGTATACCTGAAGCAGGATATTGGACAGCCAACGTATACGGTTGCAGATACGGAAACGCGTTACGGTACAACCGATACCAAGGCAATATTGCCTGTCGAATCCATCAAGTCTTACGAAGGGTTCACTGTAGACACAGCGTTCCCGGGTACTGTGCTGGAAGCCAACATTGTGGGTAACGGTACAACGGTTCTACGAGTGTACTACAAGCGTAATATGTATAAGCTGACAATGGATTATAAAGATCAAAGCACACCTAAAAAGGTAGTCGACAACGTACCTTATGGATCAACGACTTCAATCCATATTGGTGATCCGATCTGGCAAGGCCATCAATTCAAAGGATGGTCGCCTGTCCCTCAAGCAACGATGCCTGCGCAGGATATCGAGTATACGGCGAAGTGGGACATCGAACAATACATCGTCAGCTTCAATAGTAATGGCGGAGCGGAGGAAGTGCCTGATCAAATGTTGGATTATGGTGCAATGGCAAGTGAACCAGAGTCTCCAACCCGGAAAGATTATACATTCGGAGGCTGGTACAGCGACAGTGCTTTAACGAAGCCTTACAATTTTGCGATGCCAGTTGTGAGCCCGACTACGCTGTACGCGAAATGGATGAGCAGTTACACGATTAGCTTCGACAGTAATGAGGGATCGATGGTTCCTGACCAGACGGTTTACGGAGGAGAGAAAGCAACAGCACCAAAATCGCCAACACGTGAGGGATATGTGTTCGCAGGTTGGTTTAGCGATACAGGCCTGACTAAAGGTTATAACTTCACGACCGAAATCGTGAAAGGTAATATTACATTGTATGCAAAATGGACCATTGCTCAAAAAAATGAGTATACAGTGCGATTCTACGAGACGAGTGCTGCGCTGTTACAACAGCAGAGGGTGAAAGAAGGTGGCGTGGCAGAGTCATTTGAACCAGAACCAAGAGAAGGATATACCTTCCTGTATTGGAGAGATAAAGATACACCAAGCAAGGCATTTGATTTCACAACACCGATCACACGGAATCATGACTTATACACGGCGTGGCAAACGAATAAATATGAGGTAATCTTTATGAGTGATGGAACCAAGGTAAGCAGTCAATCCGTGAATTATAAAGAATCGGCCAAGGTTCCTTCAATGCCAACGAGGGAGGGTTACGTATTTAAAGGCTGGTATACCGATACGACCTTGACGAACGCATACAACTTCGGCAGTCAAGTCGTAAGTCCTATTACGCTGTACGCGAAGTGGGCACCTATGTTCACCGTAAGCTTCGACAGTAAAGGCGGATCGGCAGTCAATACCCAGACGATGGAATACAATGCCAAGGCCACGGCACCTGCATCTCCAACACGGACAGGTTATGTATTCGGCGGTTGGTACAGCAATGAGGATTTAACGGATGTCTACAATTTTGCATCGCCGGTGACGACAAACGTTACGTTGCATGCGAAATGGACGCCTCTATTCACAGTAAACTTCGACCTTAAGGGTGGGACATCGGTAGTCGATCCGAAGACGTTGGTCGAAGGAAGTTTAGTTGCGACCCCCGCCGAACCGGTACGAGAAGGTTATGTGTTTGGCGGTTGGTACAGCGATGAAGGGTTGACCACCGTGTATGACTTTGCAACGCCGGTGACATCAAACATCACGTTGTATGCAAAGTGGAAGGCTTTATATACGGTAACTTTCAGGGTTGCCGCTAATGGTCCAGAGCAATTGATCAAAAAAATCGTGGTAGAGGGGG
The DNA here is from genome assembly GCF_007680605.1 of Paenibacillus xylanexedens. Classification (GTDB taxonomy): domain Bacteria; phylum Bacillota; class Bacilli; order Paenibacillales; family Paenibacillaceae; genus Paenibacillus; species Paenibacillus xylanexedens_B. The sequence continues at coordinate 117,979 of NZ_VEIO01000009.1, read as the reverse complement.
AGACGGTTTCTCCACCTGATACATCTGAAATGCCATCAAACCCTGGACAAATGGTTTATGGGTGGACCAAAAACTCTGTAAATCTGCCCTATTACGATTTCTCAACGCCAGTAACAGAAAACTTCTGGTTGGCCGTAAAATGGGGTCTTGCCTACACGGTGACGTTCGAGTCAAATGGGGGTTCTGAAGTGAGTACCTACATCCTCAAAGGTACAGATCTAGTTGAAGAACCTGAACCTCCGGTACGGCCAGGGTTTGTATTCGACGGTTGGTATAGAAATGAAGCTTTAACCGGTGCCTTTGTATTCGGGAGTCAACCGAGATCACAAAATATCACATTGTATGCAAAGTGGACTGAACTCTAAATGAGTTTCAACAAAGTATGAAAAGTTAGATCAAAAGCCGATTGCTCTGAGATTCAGTGCAGTCGGCTTTTTTTAATAACAGGAGTTTAAATAATTCCATTTATATATTTATTATTGGCTAATACACCTTTACGTCCGTTCCAAGCACGGACTTGTTTTGCACCGGATTGCCGGATAAATATACTTTTTTCAAATTAGTCAGCTTGCTTAAGGTCTCCACGTTGGAAATGGCATTGTTTTCGAGATGAAGTTCTTCCATAGCTCGCCAGTTGCTCATAAATTCAAGCGAAGCCAGGTTGCTGTCTTGCAGGGTGAAGGAACGCAGGGCGGACAGTTTGGAAAAGTAAGGCATCATCTGGTCCACTTCAGTGACGGAGGTATTATTTATGCTGAAATAGGGCTCCTCCAGGATTAAATGTTCAAGCACCTTGTTCTCGGCACCTGTCTTTTGTTCGAAATTCAGCCTGCACTCCGAGCACGCCAGCGATCTTACCTGCTTCAAACGAAATAAGGCATCACTCTCTGTGTAAAGTCCAGAGTCGTAAATGTTCAGCGTCTGCAGATGTGACAAACGATCCAGAGCGCTTAGACGAGTGATGTCACTGATTTCCCAGAGGGAGAGCTGTTCCAGCTTCGGAAATTTTGCTAGTGTGGCCAGATTTAACTCTCCGCTTCTGCCTCGAAGGGTCAGGCTGGTTGCAGATGGTGCTTTCAACCCGGTGAGGAAAGAGCCAGGGATTTCTACCTTGTCTGCATTAGGTAAGCTTAGCGCTTCTGCATTCTCGTAGTATCCAGATAACGTCAATTCCCGCAATGAGGATAAGCTATTTATGGTCTTTGTTGAGCTAAGCTTGCTTAAGGAAGCTAGGCGCAGTTTGGTAATCGAAGTTTTAGCGGCTAGCGGTTCCAAACTGGAAAAGTTTACATTTTCAATGTCCAGCTTTTGAAGAGCGGGCATATTTTGCACAAAGTCGATGGACTTCACGTTGGTTAAAAAGGAAAGCTGAAGTTCCTGAAGCTGGGTTAATGCATATAACGGCTGTAAGTCTGTGGCTTCACTGTAATTGATAGATAAGGATGTCAACCCGGTCATGGACGACAACCATCCCAGATCATTGACAAAAGTGAGTGACAGGGACTTGAGCGGTAGTTTGTTTAACAAGTGAAAATCCGTGACAGACTCATCGACATAGGTAATGGATAAAGAGTTCAGGTTAGGAAATTCCAGCAGTAAGGCTAATTCCTGATTGCTGCGAAGCTGGGTAGTCAGGTGCGTAATTTTTGACTTGTCACCAAAGTAGCCGGAAAACGAATGAAAGGATTCGTTAAAAGCGCCACCATAGCTTTTCAGTCCAGACATATGAGCAAACGTGGTTTGATCCGTCTGGTTAATTTCATAGGTTCCCGTCAGATCGAGCGCCGTCAGTCCCGTAAAGACTTCAAAATCTCGCTGATCAATCTCCTGTGTATTCAGTTTCTTGTCCTGAGTAACATAAGTGATCTTCTCGGCCTTTTCATTACTGAAGGGATCGGAGAAGCTATAGGTAAACTGCCATTGGTCACTATCCAGATAATCTACGGTCAGATAGCGCACACGAGCGAGTTCCTCTTCTGTCGGCAAGGCAGATCCTTTATCAAAGATATCCCGTAAAAAGGAGAGCAGAACCTCGCTTTCCGGCATCTTGCGTACAGGCAGATTGGCTTCTGTTTTTTGAAGCGTGGAACTCGTGCTGGAGTAAAAATAAGCACCGATGGCACCCGATAGGACGAACATCAGTATTAGTAATAGCCTTACGGAGAGGTTCGGCTTCGGTGCTGTCTTAGGAGGCGTTCCGTGGTAATGATTAATGGTTTGGTCTACATGGTAGACATTGTTTTGCTTCAACAAAAGCTCTGTTTCACAATATGGACATTTTAAAACTTGCCCCTCCTTGTATTCAATTCTTCCGTTGCAATTGGGACAGTTTAACGGAATAAATGCCACGGATGCCTCCCCCTTCATGATGATTGTAAGGTTTATCGTTCTGAAGTGTTACGTTCAATAAGAGAACGAAGTTTCACATAGATAAGGAGCAGGGGGAACCTGCTCCTTTGTGGTCTATTTTTAGATTAATGCCCACTAAGCGATGGATGTGATTGGATGTTTAACGTTTACAGGATAGAGGATATCACCATGGGTTTTTACAAATAAGCCCTCATCGGTCATCGTGCTTTTTAAATCCATATCCTTGTCCTCATCCAGGGTGAAATGAAACGTTACTTTCTCTGTGTCTGCATCTGCAATCGTATTCATAATATCTCTCATATTAATTTCGTTTAGGCTGACTACATCGAAGAGATCGATATTACTGTTTTCTTTCTGATAAATGACTATGACGTTTTCGTTTTCCAAATAATAAATATCATCACTAAACACATTCAAGCAATAAAACATGAATATGCCAGGAGTATGATCGGTTGCAAACCGCTTGGAAACAGGCAATCGTTGCGATGCGAATTGTTGAATAAGCTTTAGATCCTCTGCGTCAGTCACATTTAGTTTCCGCAGGCTCGCAGGTTCTACCGGGTTAGCTTTATAATGAAAGTCCATTGAAAATAAATGTTCTTCCACAGCTTTGAACCCAAACTTGGGATAGAAATCAAGAACGGACTCATTGGCAAAAAGGTACATGAGATCATACTTGTTTTCGTATTCCTCCAAAATTTTGTTCATTAGACTTGCAGATAGACCCTTCCCGCGGTAGTCGGGATGTGTCATCACCGTGCCGATTTGAATTGCTTTTTTCTTCTCCCCCTGGATGATCAGTTCAAGGATATTCACGGATGCATTAGCGACAATACGATCTCCATCTACAAACGAGAAAGGGTTGTATCCTTCGCCCCAGCAACCATGTTGGTACCAATTTTCGAAATGAATATCAAATGTACTCGCAGCGAGTTCAAAAAAACTGTTCCGAAGGGTGTCGTTGTTTTTATAATTTTTCGTAAATTTCAAATCCTGCATGGTATGTTCTCCTTAGCTTTTTTTCTATGTATATCAATAAGCCCGATTACTCTTACATTTCTACCAGATATTATTCGACAAAAACGGTTAAACCCCTTCATTTTAAATCCTCATGTTATGTTAATAACATCTTTAATCACCATCCCAAGTTCGGTGTGTTATATTGAGGGAGCAACCATTCATTCAATACCATTACATAACAGGTGGGATGTAAGATGTTCTTTTTTGTTACATTACTCGTGTGTTTCATTGTATTCATGTTGCTGACGTCGTTCTTCAACAGGAAACATAAAGTGCTGATCTCGTTCGCCAGTGCTCTTGCGGTGAGCATGTTACTTCAGGTGTTGGAGCAATTTTATCTGAGCAGTATTTTGGTGGCAGCGTTTCTGGTTTACTTTATCATCGGAAATATCAGCACGTTCAAAAGCAACCAGTTGAAGCTGAGCTTGGCGATATTATTCAGTACATCGATCGTAACGCTCGTCTTTTCCTTTACCTATTTTAATCAAAAGACAGCACCACCGGATGCCGAGATTCTTAGAGTCATGTTTATCTATTATCCGTTGCTTGTTATATTCATCGCGTGTTATGCCTATATGCTTCTTAACCTGTTTAATTTTAAAATATTGCAGGCGACTAATCCGCTCCTGTATATCTTGAATAAAGTCCGTGCGTGGCGGCGGATGATGTACATGTTCTGGATTATTTCACGCAAAGGTTTGGCTCATTTAATTCAGCAGGATCATGCCAAACTGCCATATGTTATTGCTGAGGTACTGGATAACATGGGTGGCGTATTTGTGAAGTTTGCCCAAGTGTTATCGACCAAAAAGGACATGTTGCCTGCAAACTACATCCAAGCCTTCTCCAGTTTGCATGATCAGGTGAAACCGCTAAGCCCACAGGAGCTGAAAACGATTATCGACGACAAAATCGGCAATATGGATGAAACGTATGAATCCTTTGGCATGGAACCCATCGCAGCGGCTTCGATTGGACAAGTTCATCTGGCGAAGCTGAAGTTGACGGGAGAGAAGGTTGTTGTCAAAATTTTAAGACCTGATGTAAAGCAGAAAATGACGGTCGATTTGGATATTTTGATCCAGTTCGTGTCATGGCTGTCCGAACGCTCTGTCAAAATCAAAAGACTGGGATTAATTCAGCTTGCCGAAGGGTTCAAACAGAATTTGATCGAGGAAACGGATTTTGATATTGAAGCTTTGAATACGAATCTGATGAGAAAAGCATTCGAAGAACACAACATTCGTATCCGTGTCCCCGAAATATATTCGGAGTATTCGACAAAACAGATCTTAACCATGGAATATATCGAAGGAACCAGCTTCACGAAAGCAGTGACAAGCGACGTTTCGGAGAGAGTGATGCACGCATTTTTGGATCAGATTCTAATGATAGGTATCTTTCATGCAGACCCGCACCCCGGAAATCTGATGCTGACCGCTGATGGAGAGGTTGCGCTGATCGATTTTGGTTCAGTGGGCTACCTAATGGATGAAGAACGAGGTGGGATGTTAAGCTTCCTGATGGGATACAGCAATCGAGATACGAAAGAGATGGCGTATGGTTTGACACGAGTGTGTGAGGATGGGCATTTGCTGGATGAAAAGATGATTGAACAGCGTCTGAGCCGACTTTTGTCTGAAGCGTCTTTCTCACCAGACCCGACAAGTGTCATGATGAAACGAATGATGTCCATGATCACGGAGATGGGGATGTCGTTAAAACCGACGATTGCCGGAGCATTCAGAGCCATCATTACGTTGGATGGGACGCTCTCGTCTGTAGATGATATGTACTCTTTATCCGCAACCAGTCAATCTTACGCAACTCATATGGATAAAGGACAAGTAGTCAAAGAGCGTTTAACCAAGGTCAAAGAGCAGATTACGGACTACATTCCGAAGTTGTTGGAACTGCCTATTCTGAAGGACAATAAAATTACGATTGCTCGTGAGGAAAATCATTCAATACATGATTTTATGGGCACTCTGACAGTGGGAATCTTCACGGTGATCTGTATGGTTGTCATGCTTGCTAGTTTTGTGGTGCAGGGGGAAGCGATGCGATTTTTACTTGCTCCGTTATCTATATCTGGTTTTGGCGTAGGTATGATCATATTGATCATGGCTGTAATTAAACAGTTGAAACCGAAGGTGTAAGTAGGATGGAGAATGAGACAGAATGGAGGCTATACCATGCCCGTATCGATAGATAAGGCAAGGGATTTTGTATATGCTAACGGTTCACTCTGGGAGCAAGCGTTGTTTAGTTATCTTTTTGATGGCGGCTCGGTTGAACGGCTGTATCAGCGCCTGCTTTGTTACAAAAATGCGGATGGCGGGTGGGGGCACGGTTTGGAACATGATATTAAATGTCCGGATTCGCATCCGCTCGCCCTAGAGTTTCTGCTGACCATGGGCAGGGATATGAATCTGTCGCTGACAGAGGTGTTGAAGGGTACGGTGAATTGGGTTGAACACAATCGAAATGATGATGGCTCTTTAAAGAATCCTGATTCCTTACATAAGTATCCCCATGCTTCATGGTGGAGTGGTGGCGGGCAGTCCGCACCCGATTCAATTACAGGTAATTTGATTAAACAGGGGATTTGCTCCGCTTCCTTAGCTACAACGACAGCAAAGTGGGCAAAATCCAATCTGACGCTAGAGCATATTCAGGCTAATGAGTGGCTGTTTATGGCGTACCATGCTCATGACTACTATCTCAATCTGGAAGATACGCCTGAGAATAGACCTTTTATAGAAGCAACAATCGAAAATATTCTGAAGTGTGCTCAGAACGCAACGGAGAAAAATCAATTTACTCTTTTCCAATTCGCGAATACACCCAATACCAGAGTAGCCCAGGCTATGCCTAAGGAATTACTAAACAAGTTTCTGGATGACCTTGCATCCTCGCAACGGGAAGACGGGGGATGGAGCGATGAGCATGGCTTGAAGCATTGGCAGGCCTATCATACGATTTTTACGTTATCGGTGCTTCGGAATTATGGAAGGTTGTAATAGGTTTGATTTCATATCATAAGTTTATAAGTTCTATCTTTCGATGTTGTTATCTTTGTATAATAGAGTATGAGGGAAATGGAAATGAGGTGTTTTACAGGGCATTTATGTTTTTTTGAAAATAATATATAGAAATATAAAAATATCTTCTAGAGTTATCTAATTAATTTAGTTTGAGGGGGATTATTATGACTTTACTGTACATATGGCTTGATAACTATGGTTCCTTTAAAAAACAAGGTTTCCAATTACATAATAAATTCCATTTTCATTATGATTCTGATAGAGGGAAATTAGATATTGAACGTAACCAATACTATATTTCAAATTTTTTTGAAATTCAAAACATAGTTGACAGGGAAGATAACGGAAGAGTTTGCAGTGTGACTGGTATCATCGGAAGAAATGGGGCAGGAAAGACTACTTTGTTAGATTTTATAAAGGCGCAGTTGGTATATGATTCTAGTATCTTGAGAGATAAAGCTATAGTTGTTTACCAAACAAAAAATGACTCAATTATTTTCCACCATGAGGATATTCGTATAGATTCGGGTAATTATATGGATTTCGGTTTTCGTTTAACAAAGTATACTAAAGGTGATTATTCACTTGCAAATGCACTTGATCATAAAAGAATTCATTCTAAGATATCCTATATATTTTTTTCGAATATTTTTGATGCTAAACGTGAGATACAATCGAATAATTTAAAGAATATCTCAACTAATTTTTTGGTCAAACAAGATAAATTAGATGCACTTCAATTGCGAATTCATGAACCAAATTTTAGTGAAACTGAGATTTTTAGGTTATCTGAAATCGAAAGACAATTAAAATTTATTAATGACTATAATACTGAAGAGCTTAATTTGCCAATTGAATTACCGTCCCAGGTATGGGTCAGCGTGAACAGAATATACTCTAGTGAAACATTTCATGATAATAAAAAAAATAAAAATGTTCTTAAAAAGCGAGTGCTGTCCTTTCGGTTAAAAATGAAAACTATCTTTTTAGACAGAAGTATTAATATCGGAGGAAGTGAGAAAGTCAAAATAGTTTTCTTTCATGCTTTAATCGATTCATTTCTGTATGATTTAGCTAGCTATGAGGAAGATTTGATTCCAGTATCATTTCCGAGTGAAAATCTAATAGAATCCCAGAGTAATTGGAGGTCCTCTGTTAAACGGATTATGAAGGAAATAAAGTTTGTATTTAGTCGTGAAAATATTAATTATGTTGATATAAATCGCAGAATTGATGGTGTTCAAGAGATGCTTGACTTCTTTGAGAATCAAATTGATGAAAGCAATATTGATGATGACCGTCTTACATTTTTTCTCGGTAATGGAGTCAAAACGGAAAAAAGCATTAATATTTTGATAGAGAAGTATAAAAAAGCCTCAGGCTTCACTCCTTTTCTAAATTTTGATTGGAGAGGTTTAAGCTCAGGGGAAAAGGCCATGCTTAGTACTTACGCTCGTTTCTTTAGATTGTCAGATGAACAAGAACGGTATCACAATCTGAAACTAAATGATCAGGTCATAGTTCTGATTGATGAGGGAGAATTGTATCTTCACCCAGAATGGCAAAAAAGATTTTTATTAAGTGTTGTTAATTTTCTTCCAACTATTTATAAAGGACGAACAATTCAGGTAATTATAACTTCAAACTCTCCAATAATTGTCTCTGACTTGCCTGCGTCAAATCTTATATTTATAGATAAAACAGAGAAAGGTAGTAAAGTAATAGACGGTCTACTCGACAATAAACAAACTTTTGCCGCTAATATTCATACTTTAATGTCGGACGCTTTCTTTATGAGCACGGGTTTAATAGGAGATTTTGCTAGGTATAAAGTTAATCTTTTAATAAACCAGATTATGAATAGGTCATCAGATGATTTGTGGGAAGATAAAGATATTTTAGAAAAGTCAATAAATATTATTGGTGAACCCGTATTACGAAATAAAATCAGACATATGTTGCAGGAAAAATTGACTAATCAGTATAAGAATGATGAAGAAAATAAGAAGCTTTACGATCTTGTAAGGAAACTCCAAAATGATTTGGAAGAACTAAAGAGGGAAAGAAAACATGATTAAAATTAATTCTGACCAGAAAGTTAACTTGAAGGAACTGGAAAATAAACATTTGGATTATATGAAAATTCGCCATTTACCTAAACTTGAAGAAATATCAAAAAAAAAAGGTGTTCATAATAAAAGAGTATATAGTTATCTCCTAAATAATTTTGATGAATTGGTGACTGGTAAGCCAGAAATTCTGAGAAATCTAATTGTTGATCTCCAAAGAATGGGGGTTAATTTCGATTCTAAAAATAGCAAAAATAGAAAATTATACAAAGATATGGTTAAAGTTTTCAATTATAGTGATTTTGTATCACGCTACCCCCAGACATCTGAGTGGGGAGCCTACACCTTTGTATCAGAATTAGGTGTAAATGTATGCCCATATTGTAATCGACAGTACATTTTCACCTTATGTGACTCTAGAACAGGTAGAACAAGAGGATCTATAGACCATTTTTATAAAAAATCAACATATCCTTATCTTGCTTTATCGTTTTATAATTTGATCCCCAGTTGCAAATTGTGTAACTCAGATTTAAAGGGTAATAAGGAATTTTCACTGGATACTCATGTTCATCCTTTTTTGGAGGGGTTCGGGAAAGATTACACCTTCAGTCTAAAAATGCGGTCAGGCAATACCCTATTTAATGGGATGGGCGAATGCCAAATAGACTTTTTGTTAGGCAGTGGAGACGAGTTCGATTTAGAATTTAAATGCAATACATTGGATTCAAAATTGGAAAGTCGGCTTAGAAACAGTGCGGAAGTTTTTAAACTAAATGAATTATATAATATGCATAAGGAATATATAGTTGAATTAATCAAAAAAAGCGTAATGTATCCTGACTCGAAAATAGATGAATTGTTCCATCAGTATCAGGGAAAGCTATTTACAAGTAGAATTGATGTGATACAAACTTTACTTTCTAATTATGTACAAGATAAGCACCTAGATAAGCGTATATTAGCAAAGCTGTCGAGGGATATTAGTGAGGAATTGGGAATCACTAACTAAATTATGAAGTTAGATATAAACTCTTTTGCTGAATAAGTACAACGTATATAAACACGAGGATTAAATTTTAGCATAAATATACAAAGATATACGAGTATATAATTTAAATGCAGTTGAATTAGTCTATATCCTTGACTAATATAAATTCTTATTCAATCATGTGATTAAATTGAGAATTATTATTATTTATCTAAGATTAAAGGAACAAAAAAACGAATTGTAATTCTAATGCAATTCGTTTTTTTTGTTGTCAAAAAATTATAAACCCATCAATCTGCAGCAAAATGCACCACGGCACTGTACAACATTTTGTTGCGAACAGGATCAAACGTAGTTTGATGCTGAACCAGCTTCACACGTAAAAGAAGGGCTTTGTTCACGCCCATTCGTTCATCGATGGCCCGTTCCAGTTCCTGAAAGTCATAAGCTTGAAGGCATTCAACCTTGTCCTTCATGATATCCAGTGAAATTTCCATAAGTGACGTAAACCTCCATTATATACAATTGGCCCAATCCAGAGCCTTCCGAGATTAATTGTAGTTGAGCCTTTAGGGATCAGCAAGTGAAAATCAGTTAAATCGTATGTGATTATTTAATTTTAGATAAATTCATTTTGGGAGGAATGGTTCCGAGGATTCTTGCGATTTTCGTAATCTGCCCTCGATGAAGAAATTCATGTACCAGCAAATCTGTCGCTGCAAATAACGCACGCATTTCCTGTACATCTATTATGGATTCCGGCTTTAGCTTGGGAATGGTTCGTCCAAGACCGCGAACGCCTAACCATACACGATAACAATCTGTGACATGAACATGCAGATTACGGATGGATTCTCCACCTAATGCTTCAAGGGGTTGCAGGTATGATGCGGGGGACATCGTCTCACACATCTGGAAAGGGGCTCTCTCGTTCGTTTAATCATTTCATATTGATACATTAAAATATTCATTTTAATTAATCTCCTTTATAAGCGGCAAACCATTCATTTTTAATTAAAGATTAAACATATCTATAATATCCTCCATATATATTGATGTCAAATATTTTCAGTTTTACAGGAGAAGTATGCTTCTTTCAGGGGTGTGATATAATTGAGCTACAACTGTTTGTCTATTTTCGGGATGAAGAATATTCCTAGTATGCATAGAGAGGTTTTGGATATGACGAAAGACAATTTTTGGCGTGAATTGCCACGACCATTTTTTATATTGGCGCCGATGGAGGACGTGACGGATGTTGTATTTCGGCATGTCGTTAGTGAGGCGGGCAGACCGGATGTGTTTTTTACCGAGTTTGCGAATACGGAAAGTTATTGTCACCCGGAGGGCAACAAAAGTGTGCGTGGGCGGTTGACCTTTACCGAAGATGAACAGCCGATTGTGGCGCATATTTGGGGAGATAAACCGGAATTTTTCCGTGAGATGAGCATTGGCATGGCGAAGGAAGGTTTCAAAGGCATCGATATTAACATGGGCTGTCCTGTAGCGAATGTAGCGGAGAACGGCAAAGGGAGCGGTCTGATCTGCCGGCCGGCGCTTGCGGCGGAGATTATTCAGGCGGCAAAAGCCGGGGGCTTGCCGGTGAGTGTCAAAACAAGACTGGGTTTCACCGAGGTTGATGAATGGCGCGACTGGTTAACTCATATTTTGCGACAAGACATCGTGAATCTATCCATCCACCTACGCACGAGAGAAGAAATGAGCAAGGTGGACGCCCACTGGGAACTGATTCCCGAGATCAAAAAACTGAGGGATGAGATCGCACCGAACACACTGCTTACCATTAACGGGGATATCCTCGACCGGGAGGCTGGCCTTAAACTGGCAGAGCAGTATGGTGTGGACGGCATTATGATCGGACGGGGTATTTTCCAGAATCCATTCGCTTTTGAGAAGGAGCCGCGGGAGCACACGACGGAGGAGTTTCTTCATCTGTTGCAGCTGCATCTGGATTTGCATGATCAATATGCGGAACTGGAACCGCGTTCGTTCAGCCCGCTGGCGCGTTTTTTCAAAATTTACGTTCGTGGATTCCGCGGTGCAAGTGAGCTGAGAGGTAACCTGATGAACGCCAAAACAACCGCTAAGGTACGTGAGCTGCTGGATGAGTTCGTAAGAAAGGAACAGGTAGAGAAGGCGGAGGCAGAGGAAAGCAGTATGTAATGCCTGGATAAATAAATATTCAATTCTAAATCGCCCAAGTGGAATCATCGCTTTGGGCTTTTTATATTGTTCGGACGGCTGGAAGCTCGTTACATGCATGCTTATGTCCATTAAAAATAAAAAGACGTTACCGGAATGGATGGTCACATCGACCAGAAATTCCAGTACACGCCTGACACTTAATACGAACTGCTACTAAAGATTGATGCCAAACCAGCGAATCGCTGAGTTGAAAATATGAAAATAGTTATGACGAGGCCAGCATGTATCCTGCTCCCCGAATCGTAATAATTCTCTCGGGATGGAGAGGGTCTTCCTCGATCTTTTTGCGTAAATTACTGATGTGTACAGCGACTGTTCTCGTATCCTCCAGACTTTCCATGCCCCAGATGAGATTGAACAAGGTATCGACCGAGATGACCCGGTTCACATGTTGTGCCATGTAGGACAGGAGACTGAATTCTTTTTTGGATAAAAAAATGGTTTTACTACCTATGTTGACGGACTGCGCATAGAAATCCAGCTGCAACCCTGGTAATTCCAGCAATTGTTCCCGCCTGCTTGACGATACCCTGCGAAGATGAGCCTTGATTTTGGCCATGAGCACGCCTGGACTGAACGGCTTGGTCACATAATCATCCCCGCCATCCGTCAATGCGCTGATCTTTACCTCATCTTCCTCATGGCTGCTCAGAAACAAGATCGGCGCATCGGTATAACCTCTTGCGTTCCTGCACCAGTCAATGCCGTTTTCATTGGCTAGCATCACGTCCAGTACAATCAAATCAGGATTAAACGATGCAAGGAGCTTCATGGCTTCTGTCCCGGTATGACTATAAGCGCAATTAAAACCTTCTCGTTCGCAATACGCCTGAACAATTTCACATATATGGGGATCATCATCGATGATCATAATTTTGTGCGGGTCCTTCATGCGGTCACCTTCCTGTTTTTTGTATATATCGGCAACGATATATAGAATATTGACCCTGTTTTACCATCGCTCTCCGCATGAACGCTTCCTCCATGTGCCTGAACAATTTCCCTGCAAATTGCGAGTCCAAGTCCACTGCCCTCTACTTTCATGTCCGTGCTTGGCCGATCATATCGGTAATTGCGATCGAAGATTTGCTCGAGTTGATCCGGGGGAATACCCATGCCGGAGTCTTGTACACTAATGATCACACAAGGGTGATCTTCTGTCTCGTCCACGGCTAGAGCAAGACGTATGATTCCACCAGCAGAGGTGAACTTCATCGCGTTGGATAGGAGATTAAACACTGCCTGCTCCAATCGTTGCTCATCCATCTCAAGGATAGGAGAGTCAACCCGCTGTTCTTTTCCTCCGCCGATGTCCAGAGTGAATTCCAGTCCTGCGTCAAGCACAACCAGCTCATATTGTTCAAAAAAGCGATGTAAGAAGTCGGCTGCATGAACCGGCTCCATGTGGTATTCCACTTGTCCTGTCTCCAGATGAGACAAGAAGGACAACTCCCCGATCATATGATTAATTCGTATCGTGTTATCACGGATATACTTTAGATACTGTTCGTTTCGTTCGGGTTTCACCATGTCTTTTACCGCTTCGACATAACCAAGCATGCTGGACAGTGGCAGGCGCAAATCATGCGTAATGTAGGCAAGCAGTTTCTTTCTTCCATGCTCCGATCGGAGTAACTGCTCATACGAAGTACGCAGATCTTCGTGAGCTGCAGATAATGCATGTGTGCGTTCTTCCACCAGTTTCTCCAGATTGGTATTCATATCCGTAAGCCTGTCATTTGCTTCCTGTAGCTCACGTGTAATCCGTTCTTCGTTTGTTGCTGCCCTTGTAAATCTGGAAGAAAGCAGAATCATCTGTGCAATCGTAAATATCAACAGACCTACCGGAGAAGTATTCCCGATTGGGGACCACTCACTGAAATATAAAAAATCATTAATCACCGTAATCAAAGCAACCACCGAAACGAGCAGGAAAATCAGTGCTCCCTCTGACCGCTGTATAGCTGCCTTGGCCAGTCCAACCATTAGATATGTCATATGTAGAACCACGACCACACCAATCAGCATTAACAATTTGGTATAGATCAGTGCGGGAGTTACAACAACAACCACGCATAGCAATCCCGTTACGATCCGGCTGCCAAGACGGAACCATCGCGAGACATAATTCGGGAAAATACATTCAAAATACTTGGTAATGACATACCCGCCAAGAGAAAGAGTCAGATACTCCATCTTAAATTGCAATTCCCACGGGAAATCAGGGAAAAATTGTGTGAACATCAACTCGCCGTTCAGCAAGGAGCGGACACCGAACAACAAGGTAAACAAACCAAAGTATAACGGTGCTCTATCCTGACGGCGCAGAAGGAATAACATCAAATTATACATGCCAATGACAAGCAGACTTGCAGTGATGAACATATCTGTGGCGATCTTCAGTTTAGTCCTGACCGTTAACACATTACTGCCGCCTAGTTCGATTTCCTTGGTGATGCCGCCTCGATTATGATGGAAATTGGATACCTGCATGACTAGTTCCATCCTGTCGCTTTTGGACTCGAAGAATACTAGTTTCGTTGCCAACTGCGGTATCGTATTACTTTTGTCTTGACCTACCTTACCTTCTTCTGCAAGCAGTTCTCCATTAACCCATAGTTTATAAGCATGAAAAATGGTAGGTAGCCGTAGCGCAAGTCGCTCATTCTTGTCCTGCTCGCTAAGTTGAATGAGCAGACGAAACGTGGCAAAGCCTTCTCCTGTCAGTTCTTGACCATCCAATGGGTAACCTAGCCATGATCCAGGGATGTTGATGTATCGATCTGGCAGCTCACCCTTTTCGATCCGGTTCCGTATATCCTCAGGCGAAAGCAATTCATGCCAGTAGAATGTCCAATCCCCGTCTAACTTTACAGGATTCGTACGAATGTGATCCTGAGTTAAATCTAGCAGGCCTTTTTCGCTTCGAATAGAAGGGGAGTCTGGTGCAGACATAATGGCATAGCTTATGACCAGACCGATAACAACAACAAAAGTGATGTGAAGCAAGATCGTACGAGAACTGACTCGAAGAATATCCCTGATCATGAAGTCGACCCCAATCTACAAAATGCGCTAAAAATATCTGAATATCTTCATGATAGCATCAACAAAAGAAAATGTGTGGGTCGTGGAGATAAAAACATCCTTTCAGTGAAGTTAAATTTTTCTTCATATACGATTTGGATAGCAGGAGGACTGGATTATTGAAGAATACTTGAATGAAGGCTGAGGCTTTTCAGGTGGGGTCAAGTGAATAGACATGTATAAGCTCTCGGGGTTATTAGTTCGTCAGGCTGTGTTATAATCGAGATAATTTTCGCTTGGGGTAGGCTTCCCGGCGGATAGAACGGGTTCAATCATAGGAGGAACTATGTCCTGGAGTAAATTAAAACAACAATTAGACAGTTTTCTTAGCCCCGCACTGGCTGGAACAGTAGCATATCGGGCGACCAGCTATCGCTTTTTGCCGGATAGATCGGGGAGCTGTTACCTGACTGTGGATCAGAAAAACATTCTCAATATGGCGGATGCGACGACGCCCATTCAGTGGTATAAGAACGATCAGGAGATCAAGAATGATCCCAATATCGTCATTCCTGTAAGCCCTGAAGAGATTGAAGCGATTCGCAAGGAAACCAAAGGGGCTGTGCCGGAGGAACGTCTTGAGATCATGGTGCGAGGTCGCAAGAGCACTTCTCATGCCAAAGAGCTGTTAGCGGCTCAGGCCGCGTTGAGCAAAACCAATTTTACGGCGGTAGCCACTACGTTTCTGGCGACTTCAATTGAGGACAATCTGGAGAGTAGTGACATCCTGCTCAATATTCTCGCGTTGATCGACAGGCGAGTAGGCAAAAAGCGGATTCTGAATATGTCCGATTCAATTAAAATGAAGCATTCTGCCGTGCAGTACTTTTACGAATTGCGCCGCAGAACGGTGTGAAAATTTTAATTGCTCGTATTATACTAAGGCTATAAACAGCCTATTAAGCAAAGAGAGCCGTGCTGTAACACGACTCTTTGCACAATAGCCGCTACATATTCGAGGGGTTGCTTTGCTTGAACTTGTTAAGGGGTGAACATGTCCGATGATACGATTAACCAAACAGCAAGCCAGGCAATTTTTATTGTTAAAGCATGGGCTGGTAGGCGAGCATCAATATGATGGAAAGTCAGGGGTCATGGAATTTACAAGGCAAGTTGGTTGCATTCAATACGATCCTATCGATATCTGTGGAAAAAATGCCGAACTGGTGCTGCAGTCACGCATTCGTGGGTTTAGCAAGAATATGCTCGAAGAGCTTTTGTATCAAGATCGATTGCTGATGGATTATCCCGATAAGAATCTCGCTATAATCCCGGTAGAGGACTGGCCTTATTTCGAACGGTACAGACAGGCGGCCAGACAGCATGCCGAAAGCTATCCCCAGATGGAGGCGCTCACAAGGCAAGTACGGTCTTATATACAGCAGGTTGGTCCGGTAAGTTCGAACGAATTAAATGCATTGCAACTGGAGGGAGATTTCACTTGGCGTTCGGCCATTCACTGGAGTAGTGGGAACAACGTTTCGCGCTCGGTGCTGGAGCAGATGTATTCGACAGGCGAACTGGTTATCCATCATAAAAAAGGAACACGTAAATATTATGATCTGGCTGAGAAACACATACGAGCTGATGTATTGCATGCCCCGGAACCGTTATTGAACGAATTAGATCATCACAAGTGGAGGGTATTGCGCCGAATCGGTGCTGTCGGTTTACTGTGGAATCGTGCATCCGATGCCTGGCTTAATATATGGGGCTTAAAGACAGGGCAGCGGAACAGGGCTTTTCATGAGCTATTGCTGGAAGATCGCATTGTTGCTGTTGAGGTAGAACAAATGAAGGAACGTTTATACTGCCGGACAGAAGACGTACCTATGATTGAACGCATACTGCAAAATCCGGAGTTACAATCGCGTTGCGAATTAATCGCTCCGCTGGATAATTTAATGTGGGATAGAAAGCTTATTTATGCATTGTTTGAGTTCGACTATAAATGGGAGATCTATACGCCGGCTCTCAAAAGGAAATTTGGTTATTATGTGTTGCCTTTACTGTATGGTGATCGGTTCATTGGGCGAGCCGAGATTATCGTGGAACGGAAATCTGGAAGACTTGTTGTTAAACGTGTCTGGTACGAAAAAGACATGCAGCCAACGGAAGAGCTTGTAGCCGTGGTGAAGGAATGTTTCGAGCGGTTTGCAATATTCAATCACTGTGAGACGATTTCAATAGAGGGAAAAGACTAAGAACCAAAGACCAGAGTTGAAGAGCATACACGTTTTTATTCCACACTTGCTATAGCCTGAAGCTATTACCAGTCATACTTTTTTGGTATCTCTTCTAACCTCGCTCCGCATGATATGATGATCATATACAACGAGGGGGTTATTTACATGACTGACAAGTTCCAGATCGTAGGCAGTTTATTGCGGCCGGAAGAGCTGCTGACATATAAAACACAGATTGAACACCGGGATGATATCCAGTATCCATTCTATGAAAACTTTCAAGGATACCAGCAATGTGAGACGAGAGCGATTGAACAAGTGATCCAAAAGGAGATTGAGAATGACCTGTCTGTCATCACGGACGGCGAATTTTCCAAATCGATGTGGCATCTCGACTTTGTGTGGGGATTTGGCGGAGTGGAGCGGTATATTGCGGATCATGGGTACTTTTTCAGAGATGTGGACGGCACTTCTAAATATGAAACGCGCAAAGATATCGGGCTTCGTATTACGGGTCAACTGAGCGGCAAAAATCATCATTTCATTCAACTGTTCAAGCAGTTGCAGGACCAAGCGGGGGACCAGCAGACCAAACTCTGCATTCCATCGCCATCCCATATTTTCGGTGAATTATCGTGGTCGGACAATATTGGTGGCAAGGACGCAGTATACCAGAATACACAGGAGCTAAAAGCGGGTCTGGTGAGTGCTTATACGGAATTTGTGCAGGAGTTTGCAGCTGCGGGTGGTAAAATTCTGCAAATGGATGATTGTCTCTGGGAGCTGTTTGCCGATGACAATCCGAACTCGCCGTTTACCGGAGAGCATATTAATCAAGAGGAAGTACAGGGCCTCGCCACGGAGTTTATTGATATCAACAATACGGTCATTGACTTCGGTCATAGTCTGGGGCTGAAAATGTGGACACATAACTGCCGCGGCAATTATGATTCCCGCAACATGGGCGGCGGATCGTATGTGAAGATTGCGAATCTGTTCCTAAAGCAATTGAAGTATGACCGTTTCTTCCTGGAGTGGGATGATGATCGTGCGGGTTCCATCGAAGCGCTGGAAGTGTTCAAAGACAGACCGGATACAGAAATTGTACTGGGTCTGCTGTCCTCCAAAACAAGTACGCTCGATGATGAGGAGCGCGTGGTTCGTCTGCTGGACGAAGCCTCCAAGATTATCGACAAGGATAGGCTACTGCTGTCTCACCAATGTGGTTTTGCCTCCTGTGATGGCGGGAACGAACTGAGCGAAGCCCAACAATGGGCGAAGATTCATCAGGGCCAGCAGATTGCGAAGCAATACTGGGGGAGCTAGTCTCCATAGCATATAGATATTTTCATAGGCGTGACATAGACATAAGCGTAGAAATAGTTAACGCCTCGTAAACGGGGAGCAAACTCGACCATACGTGCTGGCTATAGACGGCGATCTTTTCCAAGCAATATTCAGGAGAGGTCGCTTTTTTATTTTGACGGATTCGTTGCATTATATTCGTTATGGCTGTTTTGTGATTCTTCTCACTTTTCTGACCTGGCATCTGCTCTACACTTGTGAAGAGTGAGTTACGGATTAGGGGTTAAAGTCTATATAGGCGGGAAGTGTAGCATGAACAATCAACGCAAGAAACAAGTTGTCATCGCTGGCGGTGGGATTACCGGATTAAGCGCAGCTTATTATATTGAACAGTTTTGCAGAGCGAATGATATTGCAGCAGAACTTATTATTGTGGAAAAAAGTGATCGATTCGGCGGACATGTACACACCGGTAAAAGGGAGGGATTCGTGATCGAACGGGGGCCGGATTCTTTTCTCGCACGCAAAACATCCATCATTGAGCTTATGCAAGAACTCGGCATGGGGGATGAGATTGTTGGTACGCGTCCAGGGGTGTTGCATAGCTATATCGCCTATCGGAATAAATTGCATCCGATCCCGGATGGCTTTATGCTCGGTGTGCCTACGAAGTGGAAACCCTTCGTAACAACTCGTTTATTGTCACTGCGGGGCAAGGTGCGAGCAGCGGCAGATCTTGTTTTGCCACGACGACCTGGCGTGGAGGATGAGTCACTGGGGCAACTGCTACGCAGACGTCTTGGCGATGAAGTGCTGGAGCAGATCGCCGAGCCGCTCTTGGCAGGCATATATGCTGGCAATGCGGACGGACTGAGTGTACAAGCAACGTTTCCAATGTTGCAGGAAACGGAGCAAAAACACCGTAGCCTGATCGTGGGTATGCTGGGTGTGAGAAAAAGCCGCGCACCGAAGCAAACAATCAAGCCTGGGGCTCAAACCACAACGGAGTCTACGTTACAACCTGCAACCAAATCGGTAGCTCGTCCAGCTTCCAAACCCGCATCACAACCATCGGGCACGGCCACTCGAAGCATGTTTTTGAGTGCACGGGGTGGATTGGAAGGTGTAGTAACGCAACTTGAACAGAGACTTTCTTCCACAGCGCATTTGATCCGAAACACGAAAATTTCCCGTGTCTCGAAAACAGAACAAGAGCAAGGAAAAGAAAATATACGTTATACGGTTCATCTTAACAATGGAACGACGCTTGCAGCGGATGCGGTAGTCATTGCGACTCCAGCGTATGCAGCAGCAGATATACTTGCACATGAGCATGAGTCGATTGCAGAACACCTGCGTTCGATCCCGTATGCTTCGGTGATGAACGTTGTACTGGCTTATCGGGAGAAGGATGTGGGCGTTTCCCTGAATGCATCCGGCTTTGTCGTACCGCGCAAGGAAGAACGCAAAATTACGGCTTGCACCTGGACATCAAGCAAGTGGGAGCATACGGCGCCGAAAGGGCACATTCTTTTGCGAGCATATGTGGGAAAATACGGCCGTGACCCGATGAGTCATCAACTTACCGATGAAGAAATCATTGCCGAAGTACGCCTTGAATTACAGGATACTATGGGGATATCCGCAGAACCCGTATATACAGAAATTAACCGATTACCGTTATCCATGCCTCAATATCAAGTCGGGCATCTAAAACGAATCGCGGAGGTTGAGAAGTTACTGGAAGATGTTATGCCGGGAGTGTACGCTGGTGGCGGAGGTTACCGCGGAATTGGCGTACCCGATTGTATCTCTCAAGGCAAGACCATGGCGGAGAAAGTTATTAGCACGCTGTTGGGAACTGGATAAACATAAAGAAGCGGCAACCTGTCCCGAATATCAATCGGGGAAAAGTTGCCGCTTTTTATTGGCAGGGCACTGAATTTACTTACGCTGCAATCATCGGCTCAAGGAATATATTCACACGATCCAGAGAAGTGAATCATGCTATTTCGCAGTAGCCTGCTGCGCCAGCCATTCTTTTTTTAATATCGCATATTGATACGTGTTCTCGTATTTCGGCGTACCGTCTTCATTTTTGACAAAAGAAATAAATTCAAGAAACAGTCCTTCCCGGCGCATGCCGAGTTTCTCACAGAGCTTCTGAGACCGGAAGTTATCGTCTTCCACATAAGCGTAAATTCTCCGAATTCCCTGCTCCATGAACAGGTATTCCATGAAGGCACGGGCACTCTCACTGGCGTATCCTTTTCCCTCAAACCTTCCGTTAAAATTCCAGCCGACACTATACGTATCCGAATCTGACGTTGATTTTGGATTCGATTTCGAGTCCGAATCTGAATCTGGATCATGGCCCTCTGTCATCCCAAACAGCTCTCCAATGATTTCATTGCTGTCTTTTAGACAAACGGCGATATGGGAGTCGTCCTTGCTTCGTTTCGCTACCTCTGCGACTGCTTCCTCAAGTGTCGACAGCTGGTGATCCATAAAGCAATTCACTCGTGGATTCGCGGTATACTCGAGCAATCCGGCAGCATCCGTTGCGGCAAAATTACGTAAAATCAATCGATCCGTTACAATGTTTTGCATATCTGATTCCTCCAATGATGACGGAAATAGATCTTGGATATCTACTCCATATTCCGTATTCCGTATTTTGTTTTGTGCGTGATTGTATAGTTGCATATTCAAATCTTCCGTAATCTTTATCCTTTTTTCGGTGCGAAGTCTCTCGGCTTAACTAAAGCAGGTGCAGTTTTTGTTTTAAACGTTGTGTGGACTTCCTTTGTCTCGTTCATCTCCTTGATCTCACTATCTTCATTGTTCTCGATGTTCATATTTGTCTGACTCGTTTTATCCGCTTTGGAGAACAGATTCATTAATTTGTCCTTGTAGATGTATCCGAATATAAATCCAACGACAGCAATAACCGATATGATGATGGCAATGGTATATTGTTGCATGTGAAGGTTGGAACCTACCACGGTCGAAGCGATAATCCAGGGCAACCGTCCAATCAGCAGAATAGTGAAGAATCGTAAAGAGCTGATGGATGTCAGCGCAGCGACAAAGACAAGCATGTCTTTGGGCAACCCGGGAACGAGGAAAAAGATAAACAAAAAGGCGGCAAATTTTCGCTCATCATGCATGAATGACATCCATTTCAGATTTTGCTTCCGCAGCAGACGCGATACAAAATCACGGCCGATGAAACGGGTGAAGTAGAAGGCAATCGCTGAACCTAAGACCAGACCAACGGTTGTATAGAAGGAACCGAGTGCAGTACCGTAGATATATCCCCCGGCAATTTGCACGATTTCTCCTGGAATCGGCGCAACGACGATCTGGAGAATCTGGAATAAAATAAACATGATCGGGCCCCAGTGTCCCGTGGAATGAATATAAGCTCTGAAATTGTCCATTGACGACATGATCTTAATGATGGCAGGCGCATAATAAACCAGCAGGCCCATGGATAAGGCAGCGAACAAGCCCAACAATATTTTCATCGCAATACGTTTTGAGAATTTCGGCATAACGTAAGACCCCTTTTTGTAATGACATTCACTATTAACAGTATAAAACGAAATCATGAAGAGATACCTACTTAACTTCTTAAGAATTCTTAAGGCGATCCTGATCCGCTGGCTCTGTTAAAATACGCAGACTATACTGGAATGAACGGAGGGATTTCGAATGAACAACAACAAGCAGATTTTAATTGCAGATGACAATAGTGAGATTCGTGAGATCGTGAAAATTTTGCTAGAAAGTGAAAGCTACGAAGTCATTGAAGCCGTCGATGGCCAAGATGCGGTAGATCAAGTAACGGAAGAGACAGATCTTATTATTCTGGATATGATGATGCCCAATAAGTCTGGACTGAAGGCATGTCTGGAGATTCGTGAAAAAACAAGTGCGCCGATCCTGTTCCTGACAGCGAAAACACAGGATTCGGATAAACAACTGGCCTTTTCGTCGGGGAGCGATGACTTTTTGTCCAAGCCATTCTCGTATACCGAACTGGTGGCAAGGGTCAAAGCGCTGCTTCGCCGATATTATGTCTACCGGGGCAAGGAGAAGGTCGAAGAGGCTGAGAACATTGCGGTGAAGGATCTGACCATTCACAAGGATGCGAAATCGGTGTATATCGGTGAGAAAGAAATCTCGCTGACGGAAATTGAGTATCAAATTCTGTTGCTCTTGGCGTCCAAACGAAGAAAGGTTTTCTCAGCCGAAAATATCTATGAGAGCGTGTGGCAACAGCCTTATTTTTATACCTGTAATAACACGGTAATGGTTCATATTCGGAATTTGAGAAACAAGCTGGAAGATGACCCGCAGCATCCTAAATATGTGCAGACCGTTTGGGGGAAGGGGTACAAAATTGAATAAACTGCTCATCGGGAAAAAACTGAAGCTCAAGCTGGTGCTCGCCATTATTCTCTCTCTGTTTGTTGCGGTAAGTACATTTATTGTGTTACAGGTGGTTGGCGAAACCGCGCTTGACAGTTATCTTAGTAAATCTACGTTTAGCGAGAACAGACAGCAGGATGCATTGGAACGATTCCAGACCATGGTAAGTAGCGAGCACTTGTCCACACAGGATCATCAGCGGCTCTCGGAGTGGATTCGTGGGGAACGGTATCTGGAGCTGTTTATGTTTGAACAGGATAAATTGATATATGCGTCCAACATAGAAGCGGATGCTGCGATCAGTGAAGAACTGTTAACTCAGTTCCTGCCTTCCCGAACACCGATTACAACCGTGCAGTTTGCAGATAAAACAGTGCAGATCTATCTGGTTGGTTTCTATGAATATCAATACTATAATCTGCTTTTGATTTTGACGGTATTCGCAGCTTTGATTACGTTTATTGTTGCCTTCTTGCTCATGATCAATCGGAAAATATCCTATATTGGCAATCTGGAGCGTGAGATTAAAATACTGGAAGGCGGCAATCTGGATTATAAGATTACGGTATCTGGTAAAGACGAGCTGTCATCGCTGGCATGGAGTATTGATGAAATGCGGAAATCATTTGTGGAACGGCTTGGCAGCGAGGAGAGGGTGAGAAGCGCGAATCGAGAGTTGATTACGGCGATTTCTCATGATTTGCGCACACCGCTCACGATTCTGCTGGGATACATGGACATTATTGAACTGGGCAAATACAAGACACAGGAGGATCTGCACCAGTATATTCACAATAGCCGAGAGAAGGCTTATCAGATCAAGATATTATCAGATAAGCTGTTTGAGTACTTTACGGTCTCTTCTGCGTCAGAGGAAGAGGATGTGGAATCCGAAATCTATGATGGGCGAGAGTTGTTTGATCAGCTTCTGGATGAGCAACTGGCCTTAATGGAACATTTCGATGTTGAGTTGAAGCAGAAATACGGGGAACAGGCCTTTTTGATCGAGTTGAATCTTGTAGCGATCCGTCGTGTGTTTGATAATATTTTCTCGAATATAAAGAAATATGCGGATCGTTCTCATCCAGTGGATATCGATTTATCTATAGAGCAACAGTCTTTAATCATGACCGCTCGGAACCGGATTAGACCTGTGGACAAAACGAAGGACAGTAACGAGATCGGACTTGTGAGTTGCCAGAAAATCATCGAACAGCATAACGGAACATTGAAGATATCTCAGGCAGCAGACATATTTATCCTACAGATCGAATTGCCCGTTATTCTCAGTAAATGAGCTCGGAAGTCGTATTGACGTAGCAGGGGCGAAAAAGGGGGATAAAGATGCACTTCAGTAGGTTTGAAGACACGTCCCGGGAAGAAATAATACATTTTCGCTTATTCGATGTAACTTCCGCCTGTTAAGAAGGGTTATATAAGAGAGTAGTAAAAGGGGAAAAAGTGTAAATGAAAATGAAGTGAAAGTAAGGGCCACAATGTGAGTGAGGGGAGAGGCTTTATGAAGAACAATCATACTCCACTGAGTAAAACTCGGGTTTTAGAAGAACTGGACTCGCTTGGTTATTCGAACCGAATGAAAGAGATTGCACGGCTGGGACGGAATCACCTGGCTGTGGGCGCGAATGATTACGCTGCGTTACTGATTGAGCTGTTGGACAGCGGGACAGCGTACGAGGCACATCTGGCATTAACCGGAGCTGGTGCGGTAAAGGATGCACAAGCTGTTATACATGCATTAAATCATCTCAAGGCCGGGGTCAGGGGCCGGGCTGCCAGGATGTTGGCAGAGGTGGTCACTGATCCGGGGTATGACATTGAAACCGAGATCGTTTCGATGTCGCACCATTGTCGTCAGCAACTGTTGCGGAGCATTGTGAAGTATACCAGACAGGACTGGGCGGAACGGCTGTTGCCGATCGTATTGGAACGTTGGGGCGCAGATGACGCTATTTTCCTGCTATCCATGTGTGGTGAAGCAACGGTTTGCACACGATTGCCACAGCTTGGATATGCAATTCATAATTGGCGAACCGTAACAACCCGGTACCCGGATCTGGTCGCCGCTTACTTAGAAAATGCCTTGAATCAGGTATCGGAGAGCGACAGGTCCAGTGTGTGGTATGAAATGAGCACGGCGGTAGAGAAGCTTAGTGTATTAAGACCAGCAGCAGTCCTGAAATATGCATTGTCTTATGGTCCCAAGGAACAGATTCATCCTGTGATTAAGAATCAACTGGGCATCCTGATTCGGACTAGCCCTGAGCAAGTATTCGAGTTGCTTACGAGGCAGGAGACAAGGGCATATCTGCTGAACAACGGAGTTCCGGCTGGTGTGTTGAAAAAGAGAAGATACTTCACCGCTGCGCATTGGACTGCAATTGTGACCCTACTTGCCGATGCACCTTTTCAAGTGGCAAAGGTGCTGGGTACGCTTGCCCCATCGAGCCGTGAAGCGTTATTTAACGCAGCATATCCGAAGCAGGAGCGAACAAATCGAGTGTTCCCAATATCCTTGCTCGATGTACTGCCGCATCAGTTGCGCGACAAAGAAGCGGTTCGCATGCTTAACCTGCGAGAAGTCCGGGAAGACCAAGGAAGAACGTTCGAAATGACAGCACGTCGTCTGATTGCACAAGTTAGAGAAACGCTGGAACAGGCTGTTCAGGTGTCGAATGCGGATGAGCGTGCTATGGCGTATTCCCGGCTGATACAAAGCACGGCTCTGTCCCGTAGTGGGATGGAGGAAACGTTACGGTTCCTGACGAGAGTGAAAAACGATCAGGACCCGGTGCGATTTATGGTTATAGCCGAACTATCGAGATGTCCAGTCACGATGTTTAAGCAAGAGCATGTGCAACATCTGACGATCCTGGTGGACAGTGTCATTGAGGCCAGAGATACTTCGTATGGAACCAGAACGGGAGTCGAGCAATTGGCTTTTGACATGCTGCTGGAGCATGCAAGTGAACCCGAGCGTCCCTTGTTCCAATTTGCGCTTAGAACGATCAAGCGCATGGCGATGCGTGATGGGCAGTTTATGTTATTTTCCAGAGAGTGGAACAGTCTGCCGCAGGCCGCACTCGAAACCTTATTTGATGAGATCTATGCCATAGGTGTAGAAGCGAACAAGCGGGAGAGTGACTACGTCGTTCTGCAGATGGCTAGTGCATTTGGCAAAGCGATTGATCGGTTGCCCAAACTTCACGCCCTTCTGGAAGAGTTAGTGAAAGGGAAGAAGTCAGCGGCTCAAGCGGTCAGGTATTGGCTCGCACCCTACAAGACCAGGGATAAACGGGTTAGGGAACTGCTGGACCTTGATCCGACATTCATTTCATTCTACGAAGTGTTCGAGCACTTGCATCTGAAACGTCAGGAGTGGCTTGATCCGTTTATCTCCGGCAAAGTCCTCAAAGGCAAGCATTTGACAGGGAAAACGGTCTATCTCGTTCCAGCTTATCATGGCTTTTACCGCTGGTTGCCTCGTCAGCAACAGGCGCTGGCTTCGCTGCTTGACCGGGTGGCACAAGACAGCAAGCGGAGCTTCTATGAGCGTGCCAATGCGATGCGGAGTATGGCGGGTATGCCCGATTATCGCTCGAATCAGCTACTAGAGCATCTGTTAAATGATCCGGAAGTACATATCGTGGAGGCCGCCCTGCATGCTTTTTCGTTAACGGAGGAACCGGAAGACGCCCTACCTGTTTTATTAAATAATCTGGATGGAGATCGTGCCCGAGTAGCGATGTACTCCATTCCGAGGTGTGCACGCAGGGTGAACCCGGTGCTGCTCACGTCCATGCTTTCGAGTCTGTTGGACCGGGAGAAACTTAAGATTACAGTGCGGAAAGAAGCGGTTCGGTTGCTGGGAACTTATAGAAGTAGTGAAAGCGTGACCTTACTCACTCGTGAATTTGAGAAGCCGAAGCGGCACAAGGATGTCATTATTGCCATTGGTCATGCAGCCAGACAATGTCTGGATGATGAGCGAAGCTGGGCGATGATGAGTGTAATGGCGTCCTCTTCAGATCGCGACATTGCGCGCAGTTTGCTGAATCAGCGTCCGGATGAACTTCCGGTGGAAGCGCGACTGCGATATTTACAGTGGATTACCGAAATTGCGGGCCATGATGACCCGATTGTATCGATGGAAGCTTTTCATGCGATGTCACGCTGGGGACATGTGGGTGCAGAGGTCATTTCACAATGTGCTGGCAAAGCATTAATCGATCTGCAGGATGGTACGCGCTGGAAAGCCGCGATTCATGCCTTGGTTACGGTTAGCAGGGACGGGGAAGTGAATGATGAGGTGGTACAGGTCATCCGGCAGTTGGCTGAAGTGGAGGTAGAGGACAACTGGAATGCAGGTAGAGAGAGGGATTTACCGCATCGTCAACGTTTGCTGGAGTTGATTGATCAGCTTGTCTCGGGTTCTATATCGGTGAAAAGGCGACTTGCTCCATTATATGTAGCCATGATCGAGACTCTTCAGCATCATGAATCGCTGAAGCTGAGCGCGATTCGTCTGCACTTGGCTGCAATGGACTGGAGCCAGCCGGATCAGGTGGTACTCCGGTTGCATCCTGTCATTGATATCGCTAATGCACATCCATATACACTGGAATCGGTGAATCGGGAAATTACACAAACAGTGCTTGTCAGCAAAGGATATTGGAAACCGGAGCAACTGCTCGACATCGTAGATGTGTTGAGAGTGCGGAAGGATATGGCGTCTTCCTGGGTAGGGCTGTCATTGCTAAAGATTGCTGGTGAGGAGTTACTATGGAATCAGGATTGCCGCAATCGCTTAAGAGCTTACCGACAGCATGAGCAAGAAGCGGTTCGTCTGCAGGCGTTGGACAGTTGGACAATACTTGAATAACATCATTGTTTTCACTACAATCGAGTAGAATCAGTTCGCTACACCACTACATGCTAATGAAGCGGGGGAGAATGAGGATGACCACGAACTCCATTGAAAATGAAAAAGATCTGTCACCGGAACAACGTGATGAATTGTTCAAGGCATTAAAGACCCGTTTTGAAAAGAATATGAGTCGTCATCCCGATCTGGATTGGGTTAACGTCGAGGCCAAACTCGAAGCTCACCCTGATAAACTGTGGTCGCTCCACGAGATGGAGAAAACAGGCGGCGAACCGGATGTTGTGGAGTTAGACAGTGAGACAGGTGAATATATCTTTGTAGACTGTTCAGCAGAGAGCCCGAAGGGCCGTCGCAGTGTATGTTATGATCAGGCCGCACTGGATGCACGTAAAGAGAACAAACCTAAGCATAGCGCTGTTCAAATGTGCATCGAGATGGGCATTGAGCTTCTGGATGAAACCCAGTATCGTGAACTGCAGCAACTGGGTAACTTCGATCTGAAAACCTCCAGCTGGGTGGTGACACCTGAACATATTAGACAGCGGGGGGGAGCTATTTTTTGCGACCGCCGTTACGATACCGTGTTTATGTACCATAACGGGGCAGAGTCCTATTACGCTGCAAGAGGTTTCCGTGGTTTGTTAAGGGTGTAAATGAAATCTAGATAAGTGAACTAAAGATTTTACACAGTTCACTCCGATGACAGAATAATCCTCCAATCGCTGTTATCCCCAGATTTTTTGATTTCCTTCTCTAAAGGGGAAAATCTGGTGATAAAGGCGAACGCTTTGCTTTTCCAGCTTTTTTCTGTCCTCTTCGTTAACGTGTAAAAGAAAGTTCAGCTTATATAGATTGCATTAGGTCAAGTGAAATAGGGCAGTCCCAACAGGGATAGAGAGGAACGATTCGGCAGGTTGCGAATGGTTCCTCTTTTTGATTTAAATTAAGTTAAGTGAGTTAAGTTATATCTCCTTTGTCATTTGGCTCCTCAATATGCACCATAACCCGAACCAGATAATCCTCCGCATGTTGCAGCACAATCTCATCCTGCATGTAATCCTCGTAAGCATCACCCTTAATGACATACTGATTCTTCTCTATATGATCAAAGATTTGCGGAAAAAATCTCTCGGTATCTCCATAGTCGGCTCTGGCATAAGAAACCAGATAGAATCCCTCCGGCATATAGGCCTGTTCATGATGCTCTGTGGTCATGTAGCTATACATATGGGAGATCATGTCTCCATTTTTCCGAAGTAGATCCGCTTTAGGAATGATGACACCGCCGGGATAACCGAGTGGTGCATGTTCCTTGTTCAAACGTACTCGAAAATCCTCCCATAGTTCCTCAGGAAACTCCTTTTTTGATGAGTAGATCTGGCGGCTCAGTAGCAAGGGGGTTTCAGGTTGCCAGATAACATGCATTTGGCTGGTGTCGAGGTGCATGGATTGCTCTATATTTTCCGCACGCTGAATAATCATCTGTTTCGCCTGAGTCAGTTTGGCAATTTGCAACTGCAAATTTTCCTCCTGTTTGCGCAAAAGTTGAAGAGTGGTTTCCGGGGAACGCTCACCGAGATGCTGCTGAATTTCCTCGAGGGACATGCCCAGCTCTTTGAAAATATGAATAACGCCGATTATTTCAAACTGGTTGTGGCTGTAATAGCGATAACCGTTATCTGCCACATAGGCAGGTTTGAACAGACCGATCCGGTCGTAGTAAATAAGAGTTTTGCGCGAAACTTCGGATAGCTTGGAAAAAGCACTAATGGACAACATTTCATTGGAATGCATAAGTACCTCCAGGTCAAAAATAATGGATTGACTGTATAGTTACTATACAGTTTATAATACAGCTGTTCTGAGCGCCGATCTACTTCTAGATGGCAGATCAGCGTGTTTATTTTAGATGAGGAGAATGCATATGGTCAGGAAATTACTGCAAAGTGTACGAGAATATAAAAAAGATACGTGGCTGACGCCTTTGTTTTTACTTGGTGAAGTGGCCATGGAAGTCATTATCCCGCTGTTTATGGCCGAATTAATTGATCAGGGAATCACTGGGGGCCAGATGAATCAGGTGACCAAGTACGGCTTGATTCTGGTGTTGTTTGCCCTCGTGTCTCTGGTCTTCGGGGCGTTGGCGGGTAAACATTCTGCGATCGCAATGTCGGGATTTGGCAAAAATCTGCGTTATGACCTGTTCCGTCATGTGCAGCAGCTGTCGTACTCCAATATGGATAAATTCTCGACTTCAGGCATCGTCACCAGGCTGACTACGGATATTACGCATGTGCAAAATGCATTTCTGATGATTATCCGGATTGCCTTCCGCAGTCCGGTGATGATGATTTTTGCAACAATTATGACGTATCGCATCAGCCCATCCATCGCAACATGGTTCGTGATTGTTATACCCGTGCTGGCGATTGGCATGATCATCATCATGAAGTATTCTTTTCCGATTTTTGAGCGGGCCTTTGATAGTTACGATGATCTCAATAAAGTTGTTCAGGAAAATGTACGCGGCATCAGGGTTGTGAAATCGTATGTGCGAGAAGAGCGTGAGGTATCCAAGTTTCAAGCTGTATCCCAGCGGATATTTGCACAGATGGTTAAGGCAGAACGCATTCTGTCGTATGAAATCCCACTGATGCAAATTGTGCTATATACCGTGATGCTGATCATCTCATGGATTGGCGCCAAACTGGTTGTGGGCGGAAACATGACTACCGGGGAGCTTACAAGTGTATTCGCGTATTCCATGCAAATTCTAATGAGTTTGATGACCCTGGGCATTGTTGTTATTATGGTTGCCATTGCCCGAGCTTCGGCGGGACGGATTAATGACCTGTTAAGTGAACAGCCGGACATTACCAGCCCTGAATCGCCAGTTGCAGAGCTGCACAACGGGGAGATCGAATTCCGCAATGTGTCCTTCCGTTACTCAGGTAAAGCCGAGAATTATGCCCTGTCTGGCATCAATCTGCGAATAGCTTCGGGACAGACGATTGGTGTTATTGGAGCTGCGGGCAGTGCAAAATCCACCTTGGTACAGCTGATTCCACGTCTGTATGATGCCAGTGAGGGTGAAGTGCTTGTCAGTGGAGTCAATGTGAAGGAGTATGATTTAAGTTTGCTTCGTAGCCAGGTCGCGATGGTATTGCAAAAAAACGTCTTGTTTGAAGGCACGATTAAGGAGAATCTGCGTTGGGGCAATGAACATGCGGCTGATGAAGAGTTGATTGAAGCGTGCAAAGCGGCGCAGGCACATGAGTTTATTTCCACGTTTCCGGATGGATATGACACTCATTTGGCACAAGGGGGTACGAACGTTTCGGGAGGGCAAAAACAGAGGCTATGTATTGCCAGAGCTTTGCTCAAAAAACCGAAGATTCTGATTCTGGACGATTCCACCAGTGCCGTAGATACACGGACCGACGCGTTAATACGCAATGTTTTCAAGGAAAGCATACCGGATACAACCAAGATAATCATTGCCCAGCGTATTGCATCTGTGGAAGATGCCGATCAGATTGTCGTGCTGGATGAAGGCAAGATGGTAGATATCGGAACCCATCAGGAGCTACTGGGCAGAAATACAATTTATCAAGAGGCTTATTATACACAGACGCAAGGCGGTGAAGCACTGGATGGATAACATTCAATATGGTCGGACGATAAAACGTCTGCTAGCCTACTTTAAATACTATAAATTCAGGACGACACTAGCGCTGATTCTGGTTCTGGTGAGTTCCGCCGTCTCTGTCGCTTCAGCGGCCTTTCTACGATTGCTAATCGATGACTTTATTACGCCGCTGCTCGGGAATCAGAACCCCGTGTTTGACGCCTTGTTACAGGCTTTGGTTATTCTGGCTGTAATCTACGTCGCTGGAGTTATCAGCACGTTTATCTCAAGACGGCTGATGATTACCGTCTCACAGCAGATTATGAAGAGGATTCGTGACGGCTTATTCGATCACATGCAGAAGTTGCCGATTAAATATTTTGATCGTAAAGCCCACGGGGATATTATGAGTCATTACACAAACGACGTGGACACGCTGAACATGATGCTGACGGATGGATTGCCGCAGTTGTTATCCACTGTCGTGACCGTTGTGGTCGTTCTCGGTACAATGTTATATCTGGATGTGCCGTTAACGATCGTGGTTGTACTAGGTGCACTTGCCATGCTCTGGATTACCAAAGTTGTGGGTACCAAGGCAACCCAGCACTTTTTCAGGCAACAGGAATCGATTGGTGTGGTAGATGGATATATTGAAGAGATTATTCATGGGCAAAAAGTGGTGCAGGTGTTCGGTCGGGAGCAAAAAGCGATGGAGCAATTTGCCCGCCTGAATGATGGGTTATTTGACGACTCGGCTACAGCTAACAAATATTCGAATATCCTCATGCCAATCAATGCGAATCTGGCCACATTAATCTACGTACTTGTGGCCATTGCAGGCGGAGCTATGGCAATATCGGGCTGGAACGCCGGTCTGAGTCTGGGAATTATCGCAGCTTTTTTGAGTTTATCCCGTAATTTTACGATGCCCATTGCCGAGATATCCTCGCAGGTCAACATGTTTGTTGTAGCTCTTGCAGGGGCTCAGCGGATCTTTAACTTAATGGATGAACAGCCTGAAGCAGATGAAGGCCGTGTGACGTTAGAGAAAAATCAGGATCAGGCCGGATGGGTCTGGAAACTGGAGGATGGAACAAGTGTTGTTCTGAAAGGTAAAGTGGAGTTTAAAGATGTCAGTTTTACGTATGACGGAAAGAAACAGGTGCTTCAGAATATTACGTTATATGCCATGCCTGGACAGAAACTTGCGTTCGTAGGTGCCACGGGTGCGGGCAAAACAACGATTGCCAACCTGCTGAACCGTTTTTACGATATTACAGAAGGCGAGATCATCTATGATGGCATTAACATTCAGCGTATTCGCAAAGCAGATTTGCGGCGTTCCTTGGGAATTGTACTGCAGGATACCCATCTGTTCTCGGGTACGGTAGCTGAGAATATTCGCTACGGAAGGCTGGAGGCCAGTGACGATGAGGTCATTCAGGCGGCGAAGCTGTCGTATGCGGCGAGTTTTATTGAACGTCTGCCTGACGGGTATGAGACCTGGCTGGATGGTAACGGGAATGGACTGTCACAGGGGCAGAGCCAGTTGCTGGCGATTGCCAGAGCAGCGATTGCGAGTCCGCCTGTCATGATTCTGGATGAAGCCACTTCATCCATCGATACACGTACCGAAACCTTGGTTCAGAAGGGCATGGATAATCTGATGCAGGGCCGAACGGTATTTGTGATCGCCCACCGTTTGTCTACCGTGCGGAATTCCAATGCCATTATGGTGCTGGAGCATGGCAAGATTAAGGAACGTGGCGACCACAAACAGTTGTTAGCGGAGAAAGGTACGTATTATCAATTGTATACTGGAGCTTTTGAGTGGGATTAAGGAGACTGATCCAGAGAGTGCTCATAAAACAGTAAAACACTAAAACAGCTAAATAGTAGGATAGAAAAATAGCAAAATATACGATAGACAAGACCAAAAGAGCCGTGCATATTGCATGGCTCTTTTTTGTCGGACAGATACTTGCTGAAGGAAGAAGCAGATATGGGTTTAAAACTAATGTCCTGAATCTTGTTCAAAAACCGTGAGGTGTAAAATCTTCTGCATCAAACGACAGGTTCGTTTTGCTTTTTAAAATATTGCTCAATCACCAATTCAAGCACAGGTTCGGGCTCCGCTAGCTGCAACTGTGCCTGATCCGTAAATTCCATGCGATACGGCTGTTCAGTACTGCTCGGAATCCAGTAGGGTAGAGGTTTACCGGTGGAATCCAAGCCATTAGGATCACCTGTCGCAATGAAATTCGATAGATAATTACACATCTGGCGTGCGAGATCATAATGTTTACCCGTGAAAGGGCGCCAGCATTTGGCGAGGGTTTCAAAAAAGAACCACAGATCGACCGAATGGAACGTGCCTGGCTGATCCCAGCCTGGAATCTCTGCGTCAAAATTATAATAATAAAGTGGCGTCTCCGACGGATGACCGCTATTAGAACGGATTACAAGCTGAATCGCATGTTCAATCATGCGCACAGAAGCCCGCTGTAAGGCATGATCGAGATCGCCAGTATCGGCTTCACATCGCTCTAAGAAGGCAGGGGCATCCTCGCCAAATAGCTCTGTAGCCATTTGTTTCAGTTCCTCCACACTGTTTACCGCAGGCTTGGTCCAGAACTCGGAGGATGTATGTCCAAGCATGACAGGAACAAGTTCACGCTTATGTTGCATGAAACGGGTGAACGGATCACCTATACAGAACTGATCATCAATGACCGTTCCCCAGAAACTCCGATATTCCAGGATTTTATCCCGTAAAGTGATGGCGTCCAGCTGCCTTGCTTCCTCCAGTGAAGCTACCCCCAGAAAACGGAAAAATTCAACGCCTTTCTGCTCGGCATCCCGTAGCGTACTGCGAACAGCAGGCACAGGAACGTTCGGATACAACTCTGTTGCTATACCGCTCATGATGACAGCACGCTGAAATAGGCCTTTGTTTTGCGGAGAGGTCATCTGGCTAAGAACACTGCCACCGCCAGCAGACTGTCCCCCGATTGTAATCTGATCCGGGTCACCGCCGAACGCGGCAATGTTACGCTTCACCCACGCTGTTCCTGCCTGCTGATCCAGATGCCCGAAATTCGCTGGTGCGTGCGGTGACTCCGCACTGATCTCTGGATGGCACAGAAAACCAAACGCATTCAAGCGGTAATTGACGGTCACGACCACAATGCCTCTGCGTGCAATGCGTTCACCGTCGAATTCCATCTCGGCCGTGTGACCGACTTGGAGCCCACCACCGAAATACCAGACAAATACAGGCAGCTTCTCATCGGTTCGTTTGGCAGGTGTCCATACATTTAGATACAGACAATCCTCATTCATCGGCAGGTCGGGATCAACCGCCCATTCCCTTGTGTAGATGTTATTATCATCAATGACGGTTGGTGCCTGCATGGAGGTTGGCGCAAAATCAAAGGCTTGCAGTACACCATCCCAATCGGAAGCAGGCTGTGGCGCACGCCAGCGATTCCGGCCTACAGGGGGCGCGGCGAACGGAATACCTTTAAAGCTTGTAATACGTGGATCTGCGGCAGGCAGTCCCTGAACTTGACCATTTTCGACCGTAACATTTCTAAGCAACACAACATTCTCCTCTCTGAATTGAACATCGTTCATGTATGTCGATCCAAGATGTTTGGTTGCGCTTACAATTATGCTAGGTGATGTGCCTTCTTTCTCTATCATAAGCAACTTGGAACGTTGTTTCCAGCATCGAAATTAAACCAAGAACCCCTCATAATCATATATAATGACTGATATCACGAATGGAGGTGCTGGAAGTGGACTCATTATGGCGAGACGGGAGCAGGGCGAGCCAGATTTATTTTATCAGCGGCGGACACAAACCTGTAAATCTTCATCAGTGGGGACCCGGCGTACGTGACGTCTATGCGCTACACTTCATCATTCGAGGGCAGGGCACATTGGAAACCGGGGGCCAGCATTATCGGCTGGGTGCCGGGGAGAGCTTTATCATTTTTCCGCAAAAAGAAATCTATTACTACCCCGACCCGGCTGACCCGTGGGAGTATGTATGGGTCGAGTTCAACGGAAGAGACGCGGGGCGAATCGTAGATTTGATACAACTATCGGTGCGGCATCCTGTACTCCCAGTTGCTCCGAAAACGATGGCTCCGTGGTTTCATCTGGGCTGGAATGCAGGATCATCACCTGGTGAAGTCTTAAGAGCGGATGCACGTTTGCAGCTGTTACTTTCCTATTACATGGAGTTTTTTCCGAACGAGAAGCAGGCAGAGAGTAGAGATGACGTGTGGATGGCAAAAACCTATATCGAGCAAAATTACTGGCAATCGTCCTTGACGGTGGCGGAAATTGTACAGGCCGTAAATCTGGAGCGAAGTTACCTGTTCCGCAAGTTCAAGGAAGCTACAGGTCAATCGGTGTCAACGTACATCACGGCATGTCGTATCCGGCGTGCCTGCGAGCTCCTTGAGTCATCTCAATTATCCATTCAATCCATAGCTTATTCGGTGGGATATAATGATCCGCTTTATTTTTCCAGAGTATTCAAAAAGGCAACATCATACACGCCCACTGCCTATATGATGTTGCACCAGAAAAGAGCAGGTCGTTAGGGAACAAGCATTGTATACCTTTAACGAAAAAGAGCACAGTTCCCTGACTCGCGGAAGTAACGAATGAGCTTCTCGATCGGCTCCCGCCCGCAATTCAGCTTCACGCCAAGACAATCAATGCAGACAAATTGCCGGGCTGTTAGCGAGACCAATTTCAGATAGATACCGACATCGTCGGAAGTGAGCGGAACCTGACAGGTGGTGCACAACCGGCTGTGTGCCATTTATTTCACCAGTTTGGCTCGCACAACGAGACAATCATGGGCCGCTACGACGGGCGCATAACGCTCTCGGAATACACCGAGTTCCTTGTGCTCCCAGCAGTCATAGAGGGACAGGGAGTAACCTGATGCGTAAGGCAGTCCCATATCCCAGAATTGCAGGGACAGTTCGCGCTGGCTGTCGCTCAGGTTGAAGAAACCAATCGCCAGATCACCGTCCGTAAGCACCTTCACCAGCATGAATACATCATCGGTATGGAACCACTGCGGCTCAGGTTTGATGCGGTAAGCCCCGCGTGCCTCTGCGTCCTGATTAATGGCAAGCAGATCGGGGTTCAGCAAAATGTCCTTGGTGACCTGATTGGCTTTGCGCACATCACACCCAATCATAAGCGGTGAACCCATCATCGACCAGAGGGAGAAATGGGTTTTGTATTCAATATCGTTGCAGCCGCCAATGCTGCCAATAAAGTCATTGTTACTTCCGCCGTACATGCCAACAATGAGCATATCCATGTCGTTGTGGCAGAAAGAACCCGTATAGCTTTGTTTTCCGAGCTGTGAAAGAGCCAGCTCTTTAACCGAGTCCCAGTTATCGCGAATATCCCCGGTGGAACGGTACATATGCGCCCCTGATTCGCGAATCCATTCGTAGACATTGTCCTCTCCCCAGTTGCAAGCGGAGAAAAGAATCTCGCGGCCGCAGTTTTTGAGCGCAAGACTCATGCGTTTATATAACAATTCGCCAGAGATATGGCGCGGCTTGAAGCAGTAGTCATATTTTAAATAATCCACGCCCCACTCGGCGAATAATGCCGCATCCTGAAATTCATGCTCGAAGCTGCCTGGATATCCGGCACAAGTATGTGTACCGACACAGGAGTACATGCCAAACTTCAGACCTTTGTCGTGAATATAATCTGCAAGCGCCTTCATTCCACTCGGGAATTTGGCAGGGTCTACGACCAGATTGCCGTCCGCATCCCGCTCCTTCAGGCTCCAGCAATCGTCAATGACAATGTACTCGTAACCGGCGTCCCGGTATCCTTCCGTTACAAACACATCGGCAACATCCCGAATCAATTGCTCATTGATGTCCCACGTAAACGTGTTCCATGAATTCCAGCCAAGCGCAGGGGCAAATCCCATCATTGCATTGATGTTATTACTCATGATCTGAATCGCTTCCTTTCTCAAACCGTTTTTTGAAAATGACAAAATGCCATTTTTTCATGTAGTGAGGTGGAGTTACTAACTCTCATGAACTTAACGGATTAAGAACATTTTAACCATAGCCTGACGTTGCTTGGACATGGACAAATGTTGTTTGGGTTAAAAAATGGTATATGAAAGAGATAATGTATGTTGAGGGGAGCTAGTGTCCCATTGTTAATTCTGATCTGGATGTGTACATTACGAGTAAAAATAAAGATACCGTGAAATACGGTATCTTGAAAGGCGTAAATATTGAATTACCACATCTTCTTTGTGTATTATAAACCATATAATTCTCAGAAAATTACAAAGAAATCAGGGATAAATTTTCAATTCCTTATGTAGATCATACATCATCTTTGTAAGAGGTTTATTTTTAAATTGGTCCTCAGTAATTTCGGGTCCGAAAATAATTTTTTTGATTTCTGCATCAGATAAATTGATTTTGCCCAATACTTTTTGAATTTCCTCGTTTTGTGTGTTGTTGTACATCTGTTTTTTTTCGAGTAGTTCAAGTACTTCATTGCTATGAATTTGATACGCCTCACGAATTCTCATTCCTGCAATATTATGTTCGGTACCACTTTCTGTTTTTACAATAATTTTCATATCATCTGAAGTGGTTCCATCGTAAGTGAACGTTATATCATTGATCCAGTTGATTGAACTATCAAAAGGAGAGGAGAATTCCAATTTCTGTGCCCCCTTTATTCTGTTGCAATTTCCACACACAGGTATTAAATTATATAGGCAAATTGAAAACAAAGGAAATTTACCTTTATTAAAGAAATGATCTAATTGTGCTCCTGCGACATTGTCTGCCCTGCAATTGATATAATCTCTATTACAATAGGGGCATACATTAAGACCGGAATTTCGAACTAATCTGACACGGACAGAAACCTTGTTAACCTCCGAATTTGCAATGATTGAGTAGGAGTCATGTAGTTTTTTATATAATTTCTTCATAGGAGGATTCTTTTTATTTGATTGTGTAAAGGATTCTTTATTCATTATTTCAAGGCTATTTTCATTGATGAAGGAATATGCATCCTTTAACTTTTGCAAAGGTGCAAGAACTAGGGTCTTAAATTCATCACTGCTCTCATCAAAGAAGTTAGAGGGTAGATATTTTTTACAGCTTTTCAAAATTAGTTTTTGACAAGAGGTGGGTATTTTGTGAATAACAGCTTTCAAATATTCACTTTCAAACTCTTCTGAATAATTTTGAATTTGAATCAATCTGTTTCTTTCCTTTCTTTAATTAATTTAAACTGTTTGATCTTGTGATCTAATTCTGCTCTCTGTTTAACTAAATGATCCAACTCAGCATCCTTTCCTAACTTTTGGCTAAGAGTGAGCATCAGTTTTTCTCTGTATACTTGTTCACCGATTTTATTAATCAATTGGCTCATTTTTTCATACAATTGTTCAGACTCAAAAGGAGTGTCAAAGTATTGTTTTAGAAACGCGCTGATTTTGGGTTTAATGTTATTGTTTTCATCAGGACTCAGTAATTCACTGACATCTACAATGAATTCACGACTAAATTCACCTATGGTGTAATTCATAAAAAAATTATGTGTAAGGAGTTTGTGTATATTTTGGCCAAATGTTTGGTCAAACTTGGTATCTTCTTTTGAAAGATAAGAAATGTCCTCACTAAGAACATCGGAGATAATGAATGGTGAGTTTGTCGTAATAACGATTTGGATCTTAGATTCGGTTTTTGAAGCATGTATGAGATCAAGAAGGATCTTAATGTAATTTCGCTGCCATTCAGGATGATAAAAAAGCTCCCCTTCATCTATAAATAGAAGAGCAGTTTCTCCTTCTTGTAATGCCTCATCATCACTAAAAAGTTGATTTTTAACTAAATCCTCCAGAGTTTTCGAATACTTTCCATGGCCCTCTAGAAACCAGTAGAGCTTAGATAGAAAAGAAAATTTAGCATGTTGTCCAGATGAAAAATGCCCAAGCTTGGCATCAGGTAAAGTAAGAAATTCACTAATAGAGTTAAGATTCTCATTAAAATTTTTTACCAATACTTGTTTTTCAGGAAGTTCAGACAAGTTACTCATCACAAAAAAAATTTTATCATCTGGAAAATCAAAATAATTCAAAAAGTCTTCTTGTGACAAATAGTCTAAAAAAGCAAGTTGATAAAATAGATCCTTGTTGAATGTTTCAGATGGCTTGTCTCGCTCATCTTTATTAATTATAGCGTTTTTTATAACATTCCTTTTTTCAATGAAACTTGAATTTTCAGAATAATCAACGTGCCTTGAACCAATAAGAGATTTGGCATAATCCTCTTTATTGCTCTTGTTGTCTTCTTCATTATCTATTTTTTCTCTTCTGGTTGTCAGTCCTTCAATATCAAATAGACTATCTTGGTTAACACTGAGCATACTTGAGAAATATACAACTTTGCTTAATTCATTTCTACTTTTATATGCTTTGTGATTAAAGGCATTGGCACCTGAAGTCATGGCACTGTTTATATTTGTCAAATAATATGGTTGATCTCCTAAATGGAATACAATAAAAAATTCGAT
Organism: Paenibacillus xylanexedens; assembly: GCF_007680605.1. Taxonomy (GTDB): domain Bacteria; phylum Bacillota; class Bacilli; order Paenibacillales; family Paenibacillaceae; genus Paenibacillus; species Paenibacillus xylanexedens_B. The sequence goes on along the minus strand of NZ_VEIO01000009.1, from coordinate 78,097 downwards.
GTTATTCTCCATTATTTTATAAGGTTCATATTCAAGTTCATTTACGACTCCGTTATTACATGAAATACGCTTCTCTTTTATGATATGGATGAGGCGGAAAAAAGTATCTCGTAAAAAATCTACCGTACTGGTTTTGCCCATACCATTCTTGCCAACTATACATGAAAGTGAGTAGACTTTATTTCCATAAAAATTTGGGATCTCATCGGAGTTAACTGAAGCTTTGAGTTCTTTCGTGTTAATGTCATAAGTGAATTTGTGGTCAAAATTAATTAGTTGAGATTTCATACCTCTATAACGATTAAGATAAAGAAGTGAAAACTTAAGAGGCCTGTAAATGTACTCTGATTCTTTTGAATGATCTTCATTTATGAATTCCAATACTTTTTGTTCTGATTCTATTGAACGATAGTTACCTAACATCCAATCTGGATAGGAATATTCAAAAATCACCTCTGTACTAGGATTATCTATGTAGGTTACAGCTATCTGTTTATTGTCAGAATGGAGATGTATATTGATAATTGCTTTTTCATTTATGATAAATTGTCTATCGAAAGCACAAGAATTTGTCCAATAGCCATAACTTTTTTGATTAGTATCTGTTATTAATTCAAGCTTTTCCGACGCTAGATTTTGATCGAGATGGAGATAATTTCTAATTAAATGTTCTTGGACTCCGTATTTTTCATAAAGACCAGAATTCATTAAATCTGCTATAAGTAAACTGTCTAAAAAACTGAATTTATATTTTTGCTTTTCTGAATCAGGTATTAAGGAGTAATCAATAATGGTGAATATTTGGTTCCTGTAAACGCCTTTATTAACGATTTTATATAACTCATACTTTTGAAGTAAAAGATCAATAATTTCTACAGGAAGATATCCTATATACTCACGAATTCTTTCTATCCCACCGAAGGCGAAACCGAAATCACTTGGCGTTCCAGCATTAGTAATATGTCTATAAATTGCTTTAACTGTAGCATCTTTTTCTTTCTGTTCTATTAAACTGTTGTCTTTAGGGAAAAATTTACAGAGAAATTTGATTGCTCTTTGATTATCCGTGAAAGTCCCAAAATAATTTTGGTAAAATTCAACTAAGCCCGAGTAGAGCAGACTTTCTAATGGGGTGTCATTCAACACATCAACTACTTCTATACGCTTTTGCTCGATCGTATTGTAAAACCCATAAGCCACATGTCTGTGGTGGAGCAATTTCTTATATTCATCATAGGTCTTAAGTTCATTGTGGATTGGAACCATGGAATCTAACAATTGTGTAGCAAAGAACATAATATCATTTTCATAATCGTCAGTTACATATGGCCGGGCATGTACCAAGTCTATAGCTTGTTCTTCTAATTCAAAGGCAGTATGTAAAGAAGATAACAAATCCTTTATATCCATAGAGTCAATCGTTAAAAATTCTTCTTTTCCTGCGGGTATGTATCCTTGAAAATTAATTATTGCTTGTTTAATATTTCTTAATTGTTGTTCATCCATATATTGAAGATTCCTTTCTTTAATAAATTTAATTGCTTACTATATATTATTTAGAGTCATTAAAAGAATGAAGTTAAAATATGGTAAAAGACGAATGCAAAGATTATCCTTCTGGCGAAGCTTTTTTTTATCGTTTATACTTGTAAAGCCAATTTACTTGAGGAGTTGTCTAACGAATCATGAATAAAAAAGAAGTCGCGCACATTCGCAAACAATTCAAGCTGGATCATGACCTGCTGAACATTTACGACATCCTGAATGTCTATATTACGAAAGAAACCAACGAAGTTTATCACTGGGAACGCCATCCGTTTGAACTAGTGGATCGGGAGAAGCAAGAGTTATACATGGGTAATTTCAAAAAATTGCTGACAGGTGAACTGGATCAGAAACTGTTCGAACTGAAATTCCAGGAAGAGGCGGAGGAACCGGCACAGGTGATGCTTCACCAGGCACTCGTCACAGGTGACCCGGATGAGTGGCAGGATCTGATGCTGCTGCTCGTCGATCGTATGATGGCTGATGCCAAGTACGAACGGGATATGGTGGTCACCTTTATTAAAGGACAGTATTATCTGCCAACGAAAGCTAGAAATGATGAAGCGGAAGAGAGTGAGAGAAACGAAGTCTTCGCCCATCCCTTTATCCTGTGCAGTGTGAATTCCACCGAGAAACAGCGTAAGACGCTTCTCTTTGACTACGTAGAGCGGGAATTCAAGTACAACATCATCGTTGATCCGATCATCAAATTAAGCACGCCGGAGCAGGGATTCCTGTATCCAAGCGTGACGGACAACTATTCGGACGTAAACCGTGTGCTGTACTGCACGGGCAAATCTAATTTCCCGGACCCTCATTTTGTTGAAAATGTGCTGAATGGAGAACGTTCGGTAACGGCACTGGAGGAGCGGGCGATATTCGAGGATATCGTCAAAGAAATCACGGGTGAGCAGATGGATGCCACTACGCTGGCTCATGTATATGAAGAGATTAACCGGGTTATTGAAGTGAACGAGGAATCCCATGAGGAAGAGCCTCCGAAGCTGGATTACAAAGACGTGGAACGTCTGCTTACGGCCAGCGGCGTAGAAGAACTGACCACCGAGAAGGTGGAACGTGCATTCGAAACCATCGTCGACAATAAAAACTATGAGCTGAAGGCAAACAGCGTGATGCCGAAGTACACTTCCAAGTCGATCAAGATCGACACCAAGGTGGCGACCATCTCCATCAGTCCGCAGGACCTCAAATATGTGAGACAAGTGAACTATCAGGGAAGACGCTGTATTATGATTGAAGTTGATGAAGATGCAGTGATTGAGGGTTTCACGCTGGCAACAGAGAATCTGTAACATAACTTCAAACGGAAACTGAACTTTACTAAGCTGGATAAAACGTGACTCAACGTAAACGTTCAAAAAGCCCAAGCTTGTGGTTATGCCGCCAGGCTTGGGCTTTTTTGTCTTAGGTCTGTCCCTGTCGTTGTGACTGCCTCAGCTAAGATTGACGCAGCAACTTCCGGATATCGGCTGATGGGCGGGAGCCAAGCTCCTCGTGAAGCAATTCCTCGAGAAGCTGGTATTGCCACTGGGCTTCAGTCCGTCGACCAAGCGAAAGATAGATCACGATTTTTTCGCGGTGAATATCTTCCCGGATTGAATCAATCTGCAGGATGCGATCGAAATAATGCAGTGCACGAAGCGGTTGCTTTTGCTGGATATGATATTGAGCAGCCGTTTCCATCATTGTAATAAAGTCCATCTCAAGTTGTCTTGACCATGCAAGTGCCCATTCATAATGCCGTCCTTTCAAAAGCTCACCCCGATACAGAGTGTCTATTCGTTCAAACATCTCAGGTGAATAGGTTGAAGCTTGACGGATCTGGCGGAATAACGCTTCAAACTCATATAGATCACAATCGATGGAATCACGGTCAATCCGAATCCCGTTGCGATCCTTCTGGATAAGGGGAACATCGCTGTTATCTCCAACCGCACGTCTGACGTAGTACAGCGTTGAGTTAATGTTGGTCCAGGCTTTCTGCGGACTGAGGTCTTTCCATAACGTATCCGCCAGAGCATCACGGCTCGTCGATTTAGCACATAACAGGAAAGCGAGCAATTCTTCCGTTTTGGGTGTTCGTAGCTTCACGGGACTCTCTGCATCTGCTCCGTCATGTACTGTAAATTCACCGAACAGCCGTACAGTCAAGCGAGGGGGCGATGAGACCGGATCGAGAGAGATTGCGTTGTTACGGAGAAGCTGCTGCAAGCGTTGAATCGTACGGCTTACACGTTCCGCTGTCACAGGTTTGATGATATAGTCGATCACTTCTTTTTCAAAAGCTTGTACGGCATATTCCTCATATCCTGTGACCAGTACAATCGGGAGGGAAGCATGATGCTTGCGCAATTCGCCGATCAGTTGCATTCCCGAGATTCGCGGCATCGTGATATCCAGAAAAGCAGCATCAAAACTGTGATTTACCGCATATTCGCAAGCCTTCTCCGGGTCATGGAATACTTCGCATACCTCAATGGATCCACTTTCAGTCAAAATACGTTTCAGTCGCTTGAGTGATAGATCCTCATCGTCTACGATGATCACTTTTATCATGTACTGTAACCCCCGTTACCCTTATTGCTCTGGTGTTGAATGGGAAGATCCAGCGTAATGCGTGTACCTTCGCCATCATGGCTTTCTATCCGAAAATCCCTGTTGTACAGCAGTTTGAGTCTGCTGGAAATATTCCATAGTCCGACACCTGTGCTACCGTCAGCGACCTGCCGGATCTCTTTCATTTTCTGCTTCGTCATACCCATGCCGTTATCTTCAATGGTAAACCGGGTTTCCATTTCGCTAAGATTGCGAATAGACAGCATCACGCGACCGCCGCCAACTCGGGACATCAGACCGTGCCGAATCGCATTTTCAATCAAGGGTTGCAGGATCAGCGGCGGAATCTGCATGTTTCGATCCACATCAGCGTCCACATCAATAATGACTTCGAGCCTTGATCCGAAACGGGCCTGTTCAATCGCTATATATGCCTCGATCATGCCTAGCTCGTTCTCCAGACTGGTTTTGGAATCCAAATGTTTGAAGTGCACACTGCCCCGTAAATAACTCGATAGCTGCAAGATTAATCGTTCTGCCTCATTTGGCGCATCGACACATAACTCGGCAATCGCATTCAAAGCGTTATATAGAAAGTGCGGGTTGATCTGGGATCGCAAAAACGAAATTTCGGCATTTCGTGCAGCCTGAACGGACATTTTCATCCGGGTTAGACCACCGATTCGGGCCAGCAATTCCTCCGATTCAAAGGGCTTGGATACAAAATCGTTGGCACCTTTCTCCAGCGCGAGCTTTAATTGATGGGCTTTGTTGCCTGCCGTTAGCATAAGCACCGGCAGCTCGGAAGGGGAGAAGCGCTCCCGAATTCGATCCAATAACTCATAACCTGACATGACTGGCATCATAATATCGGCGATCACCAGATGCACGGCAGGAAGTTTGTCCAGCAGCATCATTACCGATTGGGAACGAGATGTAACGGCATAACTGTACCCTTCCAGCTTCAACAGACCAACGATGGTTTGCAGATTGGCGGCATCATCGTCAACCACAAGAATCCACTCATTCCTCAACCCTTGTGTTATGACAGGTTCTTCATACCTTAGAGATCGATTCCCGGAAATCGTAGGAGCCATGCTGAAAGGCGTCACGTTGGCACGTTTCTCTTTTTTACCTTCAGCCAGTGGGAACGTCAAAATAAATGTGGCGCCTTGGCCCAGCGTTGATTCGGCGTGAATGGTTCCGCCGTGCATCTCAACAAGCTTGCGTGTGATGCTTAGACCTAGACCCGTGCCTCCCGTAGCCATTGGCCCCGCATCTGCTTCCTGTTCGAATGGCAGGAAGATATGCTCCAGCTTGTCGTGGCTAATGCCGCGTCCTGTATCGGTAATGCGCAACTCTGCTTTTCCCTGAACGAGAGCAGCACTGATTCGGACCGAACCCTGCTCCGTGAACTTAATGGCATTACCGATCAGATTGTGCAGAATCTGAACAAGCCGATTCCCATCCGCATAAATGGCCGGGAAATAGGCAGGGATGTCGTTGACTAGTTCCACCTTTTTGGTACCGAGCAGGAAGGAATGCATGCGCAACACCGATTCGACATAGGAAGACAGGTCTGTGGCTGAACGGTGCAGCGAGATGTCCCCATGCTTCATTTTGGAATAGTCCAGCAGTTCATCCACTAGGTACGTCAAACGCCGGCCACTGCCCGTCACAATCGCCAGATTATGTGCTTGTTCGACGGTGAGCGGGCCTTCCGAACCTTTGAGCAGACTTTCACTAATATTAACGATGGCGTTGAGCGGTGTTTTGAGCTCATGCGACGTGTTGGATAGAAAATCATCCTTAACCTGATCGAGGAGGAGAAGCTGATCCTTCAGAGATCGAACGGTAAGGTAGGCCTCGAAAAATCGCAGGACGGCTAGAAATAACATCAGGATGCTGAATAGTACGATACACACTTGACCGATATTGACATTTTCCTTGAGTGAAATGGAGAACAAGTTGATGTCCAGACAATACAGCGTAATGCAGAGCATGGCTGCGTACCATAGAAAGCTTGATAATCGTTCTCCCTTCTCACTGAGCATAAACCGCAGAGCACATTGCACCAGAAGCCATAGCAGAATCAATGTGTACAGTCCGATAACATAAGGTGCGGTTAACACGTAGACGGAGATAGGAAAGAGTACGAGCAAACTGATATATGCGCCAAAAATAAATAGGGTTACAGAGGTAACTACCCCCGAGAACATGCCTGTCCTGAAACGGTAGAAATAAAAGATCAACAAGCCGAGACAGGCAACGGAGCAAAAATCTTTTAATTTATATAACGTACTAAATGTAAGATCTGTGCTTGATGTTGCCAATACTCGTTCACTGATCATGCCATTATAGAGGGCATACAATAGGCATACCAGGCCGAGCAGTAGCAGAGAGTCATCCCGGTTTCGATATAGCGCAGATCCTAAATAACTGATGAGAAAAATGATGGATATGGTAGCCAATACAGCCATGGTTGCCAGTTCAATGGCTGTGCGGTTCTGATGGCTTTTTAGCATGGCAGCCTGTTCTCCAAAAAAAAGCGGACCCGAGATGCCTGCATTCGGATAATCATAGTTGGCGACCCGAACCAATATTTCAATATCACCGCCATGATAAGGGAAAAATGCGATTTGTGGTGAATTGCCTGCCTGGTATCCTGCGTTTTTTTCCACGGCTTGTCCGTCTTCCACCAGTTTGGTGCCATTGACGTAAATTTCGCTGGCAAAGCGAATGTTGCTTTTCTTGATGGCAAGAGTGCCTTCAACGGGTGTATTTCGCAGGACAAGCCGGTATGTAGCAAAACCGTAGGGTGGTAATCGTTTACCCCCTATCTGAATGGGGCCCCAAGTACCGGGAACCTCTGCATAAGCATCAGGGGATGCAGGTGATCCTTGTTGTTTTTGATCCGCGATATGAGCTGGGGGCGGCAGTAGCTTCTTCCAATAAAATTCCCATTCACCATCCAGCCTGATGCGATCCTCAAGCTTCGGGTTCCAGGTGGATAGGTCCAGAATGCCCTGATGTGCATGGAGCTCGGCAGCTTGAGGTTCTCTAGCCGTGGATAGAACCAGCAGCGAAACAGCAATTAACACTGTGATAGCAACACCTAAAATTCGTATTAACACGTTCTGCTGCTCCTTTGGGAGATTACCAATCATCTCTAGTATTCTATCGGCATTGTAGCGGATATCCCCAGGGGGTGCAATTGAATTTCGACAATTTTCTTTGTTTATTTTTTGTTTATTGTAATCTTGTATAATTCGGGTGCGTGATATGTCGAAAGAACTTAATAGAAGCATCAAAAGACCTATCTTTACGCAACTATGGACTTATGGAGTGGTGAGCATGGAGAGGAAAATCACAATGTGGTTTTTTCGGAACTTAATGGTTGGGGTAACGGTCTTGCTGCTCATGATTGTGAGTGTGAGCGGGTATAGAGAACCTTCGATTGCTCATGCAGAAGGGAGTACGCAAACCAAGGCGCTTTTTGGAGCCGAAAAGGTCTATTCCTCGGCAGCCCAAGCGGTTTTCTATCTGAAAGCGTATCGAAAGGACGGCACACTTAAGACCGTGGGCAGCGGTTTCCTGATCGGGAACGGGCAAGCACTCACAGCCGCACATGTTGTGAAGGATGCGGTTTCGTATGAGGCGGTGTTCGAAGATGGCTCTGTGCAGAAACTCAGGGTTCTTGGTGCTGACGAAGATACCGATGTGGCGCTCCTGTCTGTAAAAGATACTGCAAAACGTCCGGTACTTGCTTTGTCTGATGACAAACCTTCCGCGAGACACGGGGAGCGGTCGTTTGCGATTGGTTATCCGCTTAAGGATGGCAAGATCATCACAGAGGGCATCGTTAATGCTCCGACGGCTGAGGTGAACGATGTCATTCGCCTGTTGACTTCCGCGCAAGTATCACCGGGCATGTCGGGAGGCCCATTGCTGAACGAGGAGGGGCGTGTCATCGGACTAATCTCCGGCTCATTTCGCACCATGAATGGCATCCATATCTGCGTGACGGTAGAAGATATACGCAAGCTTTTGAAGAAATCGAATACATAACGGGGAAAAGGGGAATCTCTGCATGTTCAAAAAGTTAGGAATTTGCTTGCTAGCCGTGCTACTTACGCTGACATCGGTCAGTTGGCCACAGATGGGCACGGTTTCCGCAGCAGCAGGCTATCAGGATATTTGGATACCAAACGGTGGCGGAAAAATCATAAATCAGAAAGATATGTCCTCCTGGAACAACAAGATTAAAAATTCGGATGCGAACAGCTTTGGTATCTTTGCTGGGGGGGCGCCGGGAACATCGGTAGAGAAAACTAATCTAACAGCATTCAGTGCAGGCCACATGAGAGTAAATTCATTCGGTGGAATTGATGCAACGATCTCTGTAGCTAACAATCCCACACTACGGCGACTGGCCGAAGGTGGACAGGCCAGAATGCTTCTGAAAATTGGATCAATTGATTATTTATTAGGTGGAGTCACAACCTTGGTCAAAGTAAACGGCAAGGAGAAGTTTCGTCAATACAGCCACGAAAGTACAGCTAATTCGTCGTGGATTGCTTTCGACTCCAACGATACGCTTGAAATTTATATTTTTGGTATGATGAACGGCGCAAGCGACATCGAGCTTTATTTCGCGGACATCACACCGCCTACATATAGTGGCAACACATTCACACATAACGGGGCGGTTCGGTTCAATGCCGATCCGGCTGTGCAGAAGAATGAATTGTTCCTGAAGCAGGGTAGTTTCATAAATCTGGCGCTGAATTTTAGTGAGCCTGTATTCCCTTGGGACGCAGAGAATGCTTCGGAGCGAGTTGATGGCAAATTTAGCTTCATGCGAACCGAACTGTTCAGCAATCCGGGTGGAGACGGATTTGAACCTTCTACTTACTATCTGACAAGTGCAGACAATGGCTATGGTGATTTTGCTTTAGGTGGATTGGATCGGAACACTCAAGCTCGATCCACTTTTAATTTCCGTTATCAGGCAGCAATGAATGACAGTACAGGGAATATTCCGATTGATCCAAAACGTCTGAGCTCACCATCGGAGCCAGATCGTCCAACTTTTCTGGAGCGCATGAATGCGGCCGGTTTCGTCGATGGGGCGGGCAATCCGGTTGCAGCCTTTAACGGAATCGGGACGATTCCCTTTGCGGACAACGCACAGCCCGGCGGTACATTCCGAACAATTATCGACGCACGCGTACCCCAGTATTCAGGAGCTCGCAACGGCGTACAGCCGGAGGTGCTGACAGGTCTTGTACTGAACAAAGGCGATGTTGTTGATTTTACTGTATATCTCAACGAGCAGGTCATCAGTGCGTTTAATCCAACCGAGGATACCAGACTCAAATTCGCCAACGGATTGACAGCGGCCTATGTCAGTGGTCAGAACACCAATAAATGGACATTCCGCATGACTGTGCCAGATGGAAAAAGTATTGAAACATCGCTGCTGGAGACGGCTGCACTGGAGCATGCCAGCAATCCTGGAGACGGGAAGGCACTAACAGATTACGCTGGTAACGTGCTCGTTGAACCGGTCAAGAAGATCGCTTGGGCGGATCTGTCTGTGGACAATACGGCACCTGAAGTGAATTTTGTTTACGAAAATCAGGATGGAGAAGTTATTCCCGAAGGTCAGTACGTGGGGGATGGTTCATTTACCATTCAGGCGTTTGATCCCGATTTGAACGGCCAGCCGAGCAAAGGTTTGTTCCGCCCAGGCAACGGTTCAGGACTAGTATACTACGTGTTGAATCAGAGCCAGGCTGATCCTTTTGCAGGGAAAAATGATCACTTTGCAGCCGTGAAACGATACTCGCTCGCACAGAAGCAGCCATCGGACGAACTGTACTCTTCAGGATATGAAGGCGTGACACTGTCAGCGGGCCAGAACGGTACCAAAGTCGAACTGCCGAATAACGGCACACCCCTGAACGGGAACTGGTACTTGCATACATGGACGGCAGACATGACTTGGGATTCGGCTCGTCAACGGATGCAATACGACAAAGGAAGCACGGAACGCACAGCCTTTCTTGCACAGCATCCTGATGCGACACCTGCGGAGCTGGAAGAATATTATCGTCAAAATATACTGCCTAATCTCTCCGATTACGGCAATGTAGCGCAATGGCCGCTTTCCGATTACATGCAGGATGATTCGAATTGGTCTTATCATGTAGGTCTTCTTAAGATCGATAACGATGACCCGAACGTAGAAATCGGCAATGTGGTGGACAACAACTCGGACAACGTGAAGATTACCGTTAAGGCTGTTGATCCGACATCTTCCATCAAGAACGATAAGGTTCAGTACCAGTTTGTTGCGGAGGGAAAAAATGTAGCTGCTTCCGGCTGGCAGGATGCCACACTTAATGCGGCAGGCGAGGCGGAGATTTCGACATTGAAAGATCCGGCTATAACCAAAGGCGGCCGTTATGAGCTACATGTCAAAGCACAGGATGTCGCGGGTCATTCAGCAACGGCTGAACCGAAAGCGGTGGATGTGCTCGTCATCTCCACCAAATTCAAAGCTTACCCGGGCACGTATGCGATCAATGACGGACCCGAATTTACGGTAGCGGGTGTTCCAATCGAGACGATTGAATACCAGTACACACAAAGCTCCGAGCGCCCTGCGGGCAACAGCAAATGGACTGCTTTTGAAGACGCACCGAAAGAAACAAAGCTGGGCGACGTAGCTGCCGAAAAATACAGCTTCCCTGCCGACAAAACGCTGAATGGCACATGGTACGCCCATGTACGCATCAAACAGCAGGATACAGGCCGGTTTTATTACTACTATCAGGAATACAAGTTTGATCATTTGCCTCCGAATGTGAAATTTGGCTCTCAAGGTTACTTGTATCCGATGCCGGAGCAATCCGTGCAGATCGATGTGTCGGATACACTGGTTGACTTTGCCGGTGTTGCCGCGAAGAACATTCGTTACCGATGGATCAAGGTGGTCGAGGGACAAGAAGAGCAGGAACCCGACCCGGATGGAAAAGGATGGAGTACATCACCCGCCGACCACCTGATTACCCTTCAGGCGGACAATAAAAAAGACAACGGCAACTATCGTCTGTATGTACATGCCAGCGACAGTTTGGGGAACAGCAAAATGTTCCATACCACCGGTGTATTCTCCGTCTTTTATTTAAGCAGTGAGCCGCCTGTAGGCAGTGCGCGTTTGATCCGGACCGAAGGACCGGGAGACGACGGGTATACAGCAATTATGGAATTAACGGTGGATGTTCCGGCACAGGAAGGATATTTCTACTCGGTTTCTACCAATGGCGGAGACAACTGGAGTACCTGGCTACCTTATACAAACTATGTGGGAGTTCCGGTTGACACCGAAGACCCGGGACAACTCAAGTCCAAGGTTCGTGTGAAGTTCAAGGGCTTCTACGACAATATCAGTGAGATTGTAACCCCTGAAATTCAAATCCAGAATGCACCGGCTTATGCACTTGCTTCCCTGGAGCAGATCACGCCGATTCGCGGCGGAGAAAAGGTTCAGGATGGCGGACAGAACGAAGGTCAGGAGATCGTATTTGATCTGGTGGATGGCAAGACGGTGAAGCCAACAGGCAGTAACCCGGAAATGCCGGAGACACTGGAAACCAACAAACGTTTCAAGATTTATCGGAACGGAAGCTATTCCTTTACCGTCAAGGATGGCAGCAATACGGCAACTGTATTTATTGTCGTTTCCAACTTTGATGATACGCCGCCAGTGGTAAACGTGAAATATTCCACCATTGCTGCGACGAACGGAACCGTTAAAGTCAGTCTGAAATCCAGCGAACCGATCCGAATCACCAATCTGCCCACATCGTACAAAAATTTCAAAGAAAACGGAGAATTTACGTTTGAGTACGAAGATGCAGTCGGTTTTACCGGAAGTGTGACAGCTACAGTGAGCAATATTGATACAACACCGCCAGAAGCGGATATTACGCTGCACTACAATCATCCAGACCTCAAAGCGCTGATTCGATACGGGAGCGGTACGGCTGTGGTGGACAGTGCAGGGGATGGTTATAACGCAAACGGAGAATTTACTCATTTTGCAGCACCAACATCAAGCAATGTGATTGCATCGAATCTGATCGTGGCTCAAGTTCTGCCGAAGGCAGGACAGGTTCCGGACTATCAGGTAGTCTCGAACAGCGCGGGCACGAATCAATCTTCAATCGTGATGACTTCGGGCAGCAAAGCACGCTTCTCACTGGCAGATGCCGCCGGGAATAGTGCCAAGATCGAATCTGAAGCCATCTCTACACTGGTCGGTTCTATTCCTGCTGTAGATGAAGTCACGATGGTTCGTATAGATAACGACGGACAAGTTATCGATGGCAGCAAGCTTGTGCGGATTGGGGATCAGGCTTATTCCAAAGGCAAGGTACGTGTAGGTCTGGTGATGCCAGCTTCGGCGGTTGAGGGCAATGTTATCTATGCAGGTGCAACACCGGTATCGAGTTTCAGCGCCGAGTATGCAACCAATGGTGAACATTCGATCCTGCTCTCGGATTTGCTCGGCAACAAGAGACAAGTCAATTTTACGATAGAGGGTCTGGATAACACGGCGCCAACGATTCGATTGAACAAAACTTCCACAACGCTGCTTCAAAACAAACCGAACTTTGACCTGGCAGCAGATCTGGGCGGTTACGTGGTGAGTGACAATCTATCGTCTGCAGAGAACATTCAGGTGACCGCCTCCGAGTATGTGCTGGAGGGCGGACAATACGTGGACAAACCGCTAAACCTGACCGTTACGGGAAAACACACCCTGCGTTACACTGCCAAGGATCAGCTTGGCAACGTAAGTTATGCTCTGCAAACGGTATTTGTTCGTTCAAGTGACGGTATGTTTGTTACGGCAAATGGTCTGCCGTTGTCGGATACCGAATCTGAAACAGCGATTGTAAATACAGGTGTCATTACGTTTAATGTAAGTAACTTCCGCTCGGTTGGCTCCGTAGGCGGAACCAAGCTGGAGAATGAACTCGGGACGTACGACGTGTATTATTTCCCTGGACTGGTGCGGGAAGGACAGCTGAAGTACATTGCGACCAAAGTAACGTACAAGGAACTAGTAAGCAAGGACTTCAAAGTAACACTGCCCAAAGCCGGATGGTATACCATCGTGGTGCAAAATTCAGAGCGCGAACGCGTCTACTCCACACTGCTCGTTAACCGGGCCAATTAGAGAAACGGAAGGGGTTCACCCATGCGACGGAAAAACATCATACGGATGATCGCGGCGATGATGGCTGCAGTAATGCTGATCAGCGTGTTGCCGCTCCATATTGCTGCCGCTGCGGTTTCTGCAGCGGGAACGACATCAATCAAGAACGGATTCATTAAAGTAACCGTGGATAATGCAAGCGGCCGTTTCAGCATTCGTACGGAGGACGGTCAGCCTATCCGTAAGAAGGACAATGGAGTAGACATGATCTTTGGTGGAGATAACCCGGAGACTTCATTTACTACATTTAAGATTAACGGAGTTGACTTGATCTTCGGTAATCCCTATAAAATGGCACCGAACTGGACCTCGGAGGTAACCCCTCCGAAGGTTGTTACGGGAAATGATGGTACCCAAAGCGTCGTTACCGTGTGGACCATTCAAGGAATTCGGATCAGCCAGATCATTACTTTGCTACTGAAAGAAGACAAGGATCAAGGCGGTAATGCTCGCGTCCAGTACGTTGTTGAAAATACAACGAATGCCAAAGTAGACATCGGCTCGCGTGTATTGCTGGATACGTCCGTTGGTGGCAATGATGGGCCTGCCTTCCAGATTGGACAGAACTACTCGGTTCCGCTGACAGTGGAGCGCAAGCTGGTTCATGAGCCGGAGAAGCTTGGTTATGACAAAAACGTGGACGAGCAAGCCTACAACCTGCACAAATTGCCAGCATACTGGGTTATGCGGGACAAGCTGGAGGCGGGGAATCCCTCTGCAACAAATGTGATTGCCTACGGTTTTAACAACTTGTTTGAGGGCGGTATCAACATTGTTGACGAGATGGTCGTTGGACACTGGGCTAATCTCGCAGGCACGAAATGGGATTACGAACCGGACGAAAATCTGGATTATACCCAGGATACGAATAAATATGGCACAGCAGATACGGCCGTAGCTTATTATTGGGAGCCGGATGCAGTACAAGCTGGCGGTCAGTATACGTATGAGCTTGTATATGGCTTGGGTGAGATTGTATCGCCGGAGAAGGTTTTCGACGTACGATTCCTTGATCCAACTCAGAAGCTGGAGACCAACGAGGATGAGACAGGTTACGTGCGTGAAGGTGTGTTTGAAGTTAACACCGAGATCGAGAATCTGGAAATGTTCAGCATGAACCATAGCCAGATTGATGTTACGTTGACCCTGGAGAACGGTTTGAACTTTGTGGATGAGGATGGCAAGGAACTGAACACACGAAGCCAGAAGCTCACGTTCCGCAAAGACGTTCCGCCGGAGCAAGCTGCGCAAGGTGTGGAATTTATTCCATATAAACCGGGCGAAGTGGTTGCAGCCAAGTGGCGGGTCAAGGGTACAGGCAAAGCCTGGCCCTCCACACGTCAATACATGGTAACTGTGAGCAGTCCGGAAACGGAGAAAAAGCTGGAGACAACGATCAGTGAGAGCAAGCAGCTCCCTGAATCGGAGATTCGTGCGATCTATGAATCGTCGAGAGCCGGTTTTATTTTCCTGCCGCCCGTTGGCGAACTTCGCAAAACGCTGGTGTACGCTTTGTCACCGGAGGAAACGTTCAGCAAAGATGAGAAATATATCACGCTGAATGTGTCCAACATTGCGGCATACAATGTCGGTAACGCAGCGACATCAACCGCAGCTAATTTTGATATGTATCTGGTAAACATGAAGAACGGAGATCGTTACAAGGTTCCGGTGACCCGCTCCGTGACAACCCAGCCCCTAGGTAATGGATTTGCCGGAGATATCAAGCTGATCTACCGCGGTGGAGAAAAGGTGAAGCCGGATGGTACAACCCTGGAAGTACTCAATAATTCGGTTCTGCCACTTGGGGAATATGCTGTGCAGCTCGACTACAAGGACAAAACGATTCCCGAGCTGGCGGAGGCACTCAGCTTTACAACAAGTCAGACCTTTGCTGTAACAGACAATGAAGAGAATCGTGTTCGTCAGGCAGGCATTCTGGCTGTATACAAAACCAAGCTGGATTTGAATGCAGCAGCCCGTGACAAAGGGGCATTCGCAGATGTACTGCCATGGACGTACGGAAATCTTACCGATGCACAGTTCAAAACGAAACTGGATCAGGACCGGGCACGTTTTGTGGCTGCAAAACAGGAAATGGTTTCTGCTTCACGCAAGCTTGATCCTGCGCTGGATATCGCCGGAGCATTGGATGCATCAGGATCACCGGTATATGCAGTGGAAACGTTTGAGGATGAGAAAGCGTTCGAAACGTTCAAAAATGGACTAGACGAAGATGCGGAGCAGGAAGTCGTGCTGGAAGTGCGTGGTAAAATCGTGCAGTCCGGTACGGGGGCTAACGCTCAATACACTGTTCAATCGGACACTGAACCAGCAATTCTTAACCAAAGTGTTGCCTACAAAGGTAAAGACCTGACAATCTCCACCGGGAAGTTCCCGCTTGCCGATCGGCTGAGAGCGAATACGGACACGCCGTTCTTGCAAGCACTCTTCGTAGGTGGGGATGGTACGTTAAGTGTGGCCAACAGCGGATTTGTTTTTCATTCCGGCGAATGGACCGTCGATTTCTATAACGGATTTGACAAGTCGCTTGGAACGGAATCGAAGCTGAGTGATGAAGAGCAGGCATGGGAAGAGGGGCGTAACCCTGAAGACCCTACCTTGAACGGCACGCTGACATGGGCGAACGGCATGATTGGAGATGCGCTTAACCCTTATCGGACGCTGCTCGTATCGTATGTGTACTTTAATAAACATACGTTGTTCACCACGCCATCCTTCTCCCTGAACGGGTTTGGCCTGAAGCTGAATGATTTCATTTTGAGACAGGATGGGGTCTCTTTTGGCGGTGCGATAAAAATGTTTATCGTGGATGGTGAAGTGAAAAACGTCATGTTCAACAAATCCGGGTTTGTGGGCATTGAATCCGCATTGAAGTTCCAGCTGGATAACAGCATTGGTTTGTTCAAGCCAGGCTCTGAGGACAGCATCAAAGGCGGAATCGATGTTACGCATTATAAAGACCCGAACAAATATGGTGTCATGAACTCATACGGGGTTAACTTTGAAGCCAAGCTGGAGAACCTGTTCTCGATCAGCGCAGAGCTTGCCTTCAAGCGTGTTCCGGATGGACGGATTATTCCTGACGTCATTGCATTTGGATCAGACCTTCCTGATCCGGGCATTCGTATTAATCCAGCTACGAAAATCTCGAGTTTGCGCGGAGCGGTTCGTGAACTTGCGATGACCATCGCTGGCGGGACGGAGCGTTTGCCACTCACCCTTGAAGCAGGCATTGACATGGAAATCGGCCAGAAGCCGGCCGTTTTCTCGGGTAGCGTGGACCTGACTCTGAAAGCAACAGGTTTCAAAGTGGTCGGCAAACTGGGCTTTGGTGAAGGTAGCAAAGTCATTCCGATGTTGACCGAAGCACTGATCCAGACGCAGTGGGCGAGTCCGATGTTTATTCGTGCCCGTGCGCAGATTGATGTCGGCGGCTGGGATATTATTGTGGGCAGTGCCAGCCTGTTTATCGGTGAGAACCTGGAAAAAGGGCGCATTGATTTTGAAGGCATGGTCAGCTCCAAAATACAGGTGCCACGTTCAGTGCCGGTTGTTGGCGGCATGGGATTTGGCGTCCGGGCCGGAGCCAACAATGACCAGTTGTGGGCAGGCATCTCGCTGTTATTCCTGACGCTGGGCATCAAGTATTATTGGGGCGGCGGGATCTCGTTTATGACCGATGGCTCGGCTTTGGACAACGAAGCACTGGCACATCTGGCGATTAATGATCCGGAGCAGGGGCCTCGTCTGTTACAGATCGGTACAGGCATCAAGACATTGGCAACCTCATGGGAAAATGAAGAGCTGGAGCGTTACGAGATTCAATATACTGCTGTTGAAGATGGCATCGACATGATAGAAGATAGCTCTCAAAACCTCGGCATTGGCGGTATTCGTACGTCCAATGGAGGCAAGACCCATGTCATTCCGATGACTGGAGTAACGGGGGACGCGTTGCTGGAAGTGGAGTATTTCACTACGACCAGACCAACACTGACCCTGAAACGGACTGATGGAAGTACGTACAACATCGTATTCGGGGAAGCAACAGACAAAAATGCAACCGCATTTGAGCAGATCATCAAAGCGCCGAAAGAGGGCGACTTGAAGGGTGATGGCACAACCGTAACCAAGAAAGAAGAACAGCAAAGCACGGACGTGCGCCGCGTTTATATTGCGATCCCTCAAGAGGATGCAAAAACAGGTAGTTGGACGCTAACCTCCAGTCAGTCCGTCAAATCCAAGCTGATGAACATTCCGGTACTCCCGGAACTGAGTTCAACGGCTCTGGAACTGGATCCGCAAGATGCGGATCAATTCACCGCACGCTGGACGGTTGATAATGCTTCAGCAGGGGATACCGTGGATCTGTATCTGTCCTCTGACCGTTTGCAAGCAACAGTAACACCGGATGAGAAGGTTGATCCAGGCATTATGATCGCCAAAGGCATTGAAATCGAGAGTGCGGACATTGATGCAGATGGTCGTGCTTCCGGTGAGATGGCTTTTGACGTGAAGCAAATCGCTTATTTGGGCGGAGCCGATCTTCGCGGCTTGCTGCAACAAGGAAAATATTATTTGCGAACCGAGCTTAAGACGGACATGGCATTCTCTGTTTTATCCTCAGAAGAGGCTTACACACTCTTAGATCCGTTAGCTCCAGTGGCCGTGCCATCTGTGGAAACCAGAAGCATCGGTAACGGCATGTTCGAGATTGCCTTTCCGGCAATCGCCAAAACCGCTGCGGAAGAAGCCGACGAGTTCACATATATCGTGACTGCATCAGATGAGCAAGGACAACTGTACGATCCGTTTGGTGAGGAAGGTTACAGCGAATCCGACTTGGAAGCTTCGCTGAAGGATGGCAAATATCATGTGACTGTCGGTGGCTGGAATGCACTGGGTACCCCTAAGCTGGGTACGGATGGCAAGGTGCTGCGCAATGCAGACGGTACGATTGTGATGGAAGATGATGGTACGAATGGGACAGAAGATAAGGAAGTTCGCCATTCTGGACTGGAGCCGGGCAAAACGTATCGCTTGGGTGTTACCGTTGCGCGTAAACCTGCCTCGGATGACCAAGGCAACATGCGTCTGTCGACGACAACTTACAGTGATGGGAAACGGCTTCCCGTTCCGACAGGACCTGTGCTCTCATTAAACAATAAGCAAGTGGTAAATAACCAAGCAGAAGTGGTGGCCGGTTCGAACGAAGTAACCGTGAGCGTAGAGTCCAATCAACCTAACGTCGTTGTAGAGGCTTCCACGGATGATGGTGTGCTGGGAACGTATAACCTGAGCACTGCGGACAAGGTGAAATTTAACTTTGCAGTGGACGGGGTGTATGCTGTTCAGCTCAAAGCGAGAAATACGAGTACGGGAGACACATCGGTAACGATGTTATATATCACCGTGGATACTACGGCTCCAATGATCTATCTGGATTCACCTTCGCAAGGTGGGCGTGCACAGGGCGGCGTTGTCCTCGTGCAAGGTACGACCATGACGGATGCCCGGATTACTGTAACAGACGCGGATAATGACAAAACTTTGGCACAGTTCAAGCCTGATGATAACGGAGATTTCAAACATGAAGTTCCATTGGACAGCAGTCGTTTGAAGACCCGTTTACGGATCAAAACGGAGGATGCTGCTGGCAATGTCAACGCAGCCGTCGTGGAAGTGCTGAACGGAGATTTCAAGCTGCCGCGCAGATTGAAAATGGTGATGCCTGAAGGACTTGTTGCAGGCGGAGAACAGGCGCCGGTTCAGACCTATGTGGAGTACACAGACGGCACAAGCGAGCTTGCGGACAACAGTAAAATGACGTACAGCATCGTTAATGGGGAAGCCAATGCATCCTTGGAACAGAACGGTATGCTCACGGGTAAACGTGTCGGTGCTTCGTTGATCCAGGCCGATTATAACTGGCAGGGTACCGAGCTGAGCACCATGGATGTGGTTTCCGTCGAGGCACCGAAGGCGGGAACGGCACCACCAGATTACATGGATACGATTAAAGCCTCAACGATCGGCACTGGCAAAAAAGGAGAGACCCGTGTGGCGATCAGCGCAGCCGGACACCAAGGAAACATGGCTGGCAGTGAACTGGCGTATCGCATCTTCACGAGTCAGGCACAGGTGATGCTGCCTACGTTTGAGCAGGATATCAGCGGGTGGAACACATTGCCTGCCGATAAAATCATCAAAGCCAAACCAGGCGAATGGGTTGTCGTCGCCAAACGTACAGTCAAAGAGCCTAAGCTGGTAACAGCAGCTTCTGCAGCTGTGAAAGTCAATGAACGAATCTCGGCAGATGCAGATGTTACAACGCCAACAGGGAATAGTAAACCACCTGCATCCAATATACCTTTTGGCCCATTGACCGTGGGTGGTATAGCAATCGACAGTACAACCGCAGGCCGTGACCTCAAGGCTCCGCTGGAACTGAATGGGGTGAAGCAAGAAGGCCTATTACTGGTAGATGTTACCCCAGGAACTAATGGTCCGACGGTTATCGCTCATCCTGTTAGGGAAGCATTACTGGAGGCCGCCAAGCAAGATCAGCGGATTCGTCTGCATGTAACGGGTCAGATGGAGAAGCTGCGTTTTGATCTTGATGCAGACCTGATTAAACAGCTCGCCGCCAAAGATATTGCGATGGACCTGGAGAGCGATTGGGGAAGTTATCGACTGGACTGGAAGGCACTCGATGTGAAAGCACTGGAAGCATCGTTCCCTAGACAGAAAGCAGAGAATATCAAAGTTAGTATGAATGTGGGCAAACCGGAATCTATCTATGAACAGCAGGCTGCCAAGCTGGCGAAGGAAGGGCGCATTGTTCCGCGGGGAACGCCCGTAGCCTTCGATATGATGGCAAGTGACGGAAGCAAAACCGTGGAAATCAACAAACTTTTGAGTATGACAACGAAAGAACTGAATTTGCCTCAAGGTGAGGATGAGCGTTCGGTTTCTACAGTTACTGTACTTGAAGCGGACGGCAGTCTGCGTCATGTGCCAACACGTTTTGAAGCTAGAGATGGACGTATCATTGCAATCGCAAGCAGTATGACTAACAGTGTGTATCTGCCTGTTCATTATGAAACTTCGTTCCGTGATATGAAAAATCACTGGGCAGCAGAAGCGGTAAATGACCTGGCATCACGTCTGGTGGTGAACGGGGTATCCGCTGTTAGTTTCGAACCGGCACGCAGCATGACCCGTGCCGAGCTTGCAGCACTGATGGTAAGAGCACTGGGACTGAAGCCTGGTGCGGATACATCTCAAGATGATGTAGCTTCATTCACAGACGTTACTGCGAAGGACTGGTACAACGATGTCGTGCAAACGGCGACAACTTATGGCCTGATGACAGGTTATAGCGGTAACCAGTTTGGTGCAAAAGATGTGATGACACGTGAACAAGTTATGGTGATGTTGATTCGTGCTTACGGATTGGCGGGACATCCAGCACCAGCTGCAAGCAGTGCTGAAAGCTCCCTTGAAGGGTACACGGATGTATCCAGCCTGTCTGGATGGGCCAAAGAGAGCGCCGCACAAGCAGTGAAACTTGGACTCATTCAAGGCAAGTCGGCAACAAAGCTTGAGCCGAAGACTCCGGTAACACGTGCCGAGATGGCAATACTTGTCCGCAGATTGCTTGTAGAACTGGACTTGCTGTAAGTAATGGCGGCAACAAGAAACAGCAACAATACAGCAGTGCAACAGTCATAAGAACAAATTAAAAAATCCCGGAAGTCTTCAATGACTTTCGGGATTTTTTTATGTAGCTTAGACCCAGCCTGTGAATGCCAAAATAGATGCTTTGGCTGATTGTGCTTCCATGTGAGCACCGGTGCGCCAAGCCTTCGGGGACTCACCCATTAATCTGGCGAAGCAACGGTTGAAGCTGGAAATGGACCTGAAACCGACTTGCTCGGAAATCGAGAGCACAGAGGCATCGGTACTTTTTAATCGTTTGCAAGCCTCCTCTACGCGTGTACTGTTTAGAAAATCAAGAGGGGTCGTACCCATAATCTCATGGAACTTGCGGCGAAAATGGGTGGTGCTCAGATGACACAGATCTGCAAGCTCGTCAATCGTCACCGGCATCATATAATTCCTCGTGATATGTTCCAGAGCAGGGGATATAACCAGATCAGGCTGACGGCTCTGCCTTTCCGTTTCCCGCATCTGTTCTCGCTCCAGCTTCTGCTCACGGCTAAGGTCGTTCTCATCGATGGCATGAATGCGTAGTAACTCAATATACAGCGACATTAACAATCCATACGCACTTTCTCGATAGAACGGGGTTTGCCGCTGTATTTCCTCCACAATCGATGTCGCCAGCATATACACCTTCGGATATTGATCTTTATGTAATACACAACGGCTTGGTTGAATAGCCCGGAGATTGGGCTCCATGTGACTCTGAGGTGTTTTTAGGGAGTGCTGGAACAGTTCCTCCGGCGAAAAAAAGAGGTAGGCCCACCTGCTTGCGGTATTAGGTGAACTGTATGTCGTATGGGGCAGGTAACGAGGCAGGAAGGTAACATCTCCGGCCCGGAAAGGCACGTTCTCTCCCTTGATCTCCATTACACCTCCATCGGAGTAACAGATGCCAATCTCCATATGATTATGGAAATGAAGGTGCTCACTCTTCATATCAGAGATTTTCCAGCGCTCCCCGCTGAGCAGCAGCACAGGAAAGTCTATGGGCAGGCTGTAATGGCGGTATTCAATGACAGGTTTTTTCGGTTTGGGCATGTCCGGCTGCTCCTTTTCGTCGGATTATAAATGATCGAAATTGCGCAGTTTTGTTACGAATATGCTTAGATGCAAACTATTTTACTGCTTACAATGAAATAAGTAAAGCGTTTACATCACAGGACGGTCACTTCTTAAACTCAATTTGAGGAGTGTGCGCAGGAGAGGGGAATTTCAATGCTGCAAGTGAAATACGACCGTGAACAAATTTTAAACGTCATTCAGAACGTAACGAGAAAAACACTGGATATGGATTTAACGTGGGATTGGCCCTGCGGCGTAGCCTATTACGGAGTATCGAGAGCTTACCAAACGACAGGTGATCAGGAGATTTTGGACAGGCTGGTGAAGTGGGCGGATGAATATATAGAGCTCGGCTTGCCAAGCTGGACGGTGAATACATGTGCGATGGGACATGTGCTGATCACGTTATACGAAGAGACAGGCGATCAGAAGTATTGGGATACCGTCATGAGCAAAGTGGATTATATGCAAAATCATGCGCTCCGCTTTGGAGATCGGGTGTTACAGCATACGGTATCAACAGCGAATGATTTTCCTGAACAGGCCTGGGCAGATACGCTGTTTATGGCGGCTTTTTTCCTGCTCCGAGTGGGTAGCAAGCTGAAGGACGAAGCGATGATTCAGGATGCGCTGAATCAGTATTACTGGCATATCAAATACTTGCAAGATCCGAGCACCGGCCTGTGGTATCACGGTTATAACAACGTGAACAAGGATCACATGTCCGGCTTTTACTGGGGAAGGGCGAATGCATGGGGAGCCTATACGATGTCACAGGTCAAACCGCAACTCAAAGAGTGGTACTTGTATCCGCAATGTATGGACGTTGAATGTTCCTTGCGTGATCAACTTGCGGCTCTCAAGTTGCTGCAGACGGAGGATGGCTTGTGGCGCACCGTGCTGGATGATGCGGAATCGTATGAGGAAGTTTCAGCATCGTGCGGTATTGCAGCGGCCATGATTAATAATGGCAACCCCTTGCATACGAAATATGTGCAAAAGGCGCTCAGAGGTATTTTGAACCACATCAGCGAGGATGGACGTGTACTCGGGGTCTCCGGCGGCACAGCTGTGATGAAGGATCGCGATGGGTACCGTAACATTCCGAAAGATTGGATCCAAGGCTGGGGTCAGGGACTGGCACTGGCATTTCTGTCGGATATGTTGCGACAAGGAGAGTGAACATATTGCCGAAATCAACCAAAGGCTCTTTCACGTTACCAGGAGAATCCGGTTATGAAGCACTGACGCTGGAGCTGGCTGAACGGTGGGGAGCTGATGTCATAAGGGACAGTGACGGGACAAAGCTGTCGGGTGAGATCATACAGGCCGGATACGGCATTTATTCGACGATCTGCATCATTCGGGATCATAATGAGTGGGCATCAAGGAACCAGGATAAGCTCCAGCAATGTTTTCTGATTACCCAGCCGAAGGTAGCCGTGCAGGATTATATCTCCATCTACCTGATGGAGGACTTTTTTGCCGAACAATTCAAGGTGAACGATTCGAAGGAAGCGTTGACATATTGGCAGGTGTACGACCGAACGACCGGACAGGAAGTACCGAGAACGCAGTGGAATTACGAAAGGGAATCCGGGAACGTAGTCATTACCGGCATTACCCCTTGGCACAAATACACGGTAAGTTTCATGGTCTATCGCATCTGGGAAGAGATCTCTATGTATAATCACACAACGAACAACTGGGACAAAGAACACCTGATGCAGATCGATCCCATGTATGTGGATACACAAACGTATCTATTGGATTGGATGGAAAAATGGTGTCTTGCTCACCCCGAAACAACGGTTGTTCGTTTCACGTCGCTTTTCTATAATTTTGCCTGGATTTGGGGCAGTGATGAGCGCAACCGCCATCTGTTCTCGGATTGGGGTTCCTACGATTTCACGGTGAGTTCAAGAGGGCTTGATTTATTTGCTGAAAAATATGGCTATGCACTCACGGCAGAGGACTTTGTGAATGGTGGAAAGTACCAGGTCAGCCATATGCCTGCGGGACAACGAAAGCTGGACTGGATGGCATTTATCAATGATTTTGTCATTGATTTTGGCAGAAAATTGATTGATATCGTGCATCGCCATGGCAAGCTGGCTTACGTATTCTATGATGATAGCTGGGTAGGCATGGAGCCTTACAACGACCGCTTTGAAGAGTTTGGCTTCGATGGCATGATCAAATGTGTGTTCTCTGGCTATGAGGCCAGAATGTGTTCAGGCGTCAAGGCTGAAACACATGAAATTCGCCTTCATCCCTATCTGTTTCCCGTTGGGTTAGGTGGATTACCTACCTTTCAGGAGGGCGGAAACCCAACGCTTGATGCCAAAAACTACTGGATTAACATTCGGCGCGCGCTCCTGCGTGAGAAGATTGACCGAATCGGGCTGGGCGGATATCTGCATTTGGTAGAGCCTTATCCTGATTTTGTGGAATATATCGAGAAGGTCGCGGATGAGTTCAGGGAGATCAAAGCGTTGCACCAGGCAGGCAAACCTGCGCGGCTTCAGACGCGTGTGGCGGTGCTCCATAGCTGGGGGCAATTGAGATCCTGGACGTTGTCGGGGCATTTCCATGAGACGTATATGCATGATCTGATTCATGTGAATGAGGCGTTATCTGGATTGCCAGTAGATGTACGGTTTATCGATTTTGAAGATATTCGCCAAGGTGTGCTGAACGAGGTGGATGTGGTTATCAACGCTGGCAGAGCAGGTTCGGCATGGAGCGGTGGCGAGCACTGGCATGACACGGCATGTGTGGATCAGCTCACCCGTTGGGTGCACGAAGGAGGCGCATTCATTGGCATCAACCAGCCGTCGGCGGTGGAAGGTTATGATACCTTTTTCCGAATGGCTCATGTGCTTGGGGTGGATGAGGACACAGGTGCGCGTGTAGTGCATGGAAAGTGGGCCTATGATGCGCAGGATCGGCATGAGCTTGTGCCAGAAGGGGCGACAGTGAAGGGCAAGCCGCAACGTTATCTGACCGATGGAACGGCCGAGGTGGTGCTGGAAACGGAAGGGGACATTGCGCTGTCTGTACATGCTTTTGGCAAAGGAAAAGGAATCTATCTGTCTTCGTTTGAGTTTAATTGGGCAAATGCCAGACTGTTGCTGAATCTGATCCGCTTCGCCGGTAATGAACAACATCATACCAAGTATATTACGGATAATGTGTATACGGAGTGTGCGTATTATCCCGAGAGCGGCAAGCTGGTTGTGATCAACAACAGTGATCAGGCGCAGACGACGACGATTGACACGGAGCATGGGAGGCAGACGCTGCATATCGCTCCATTCGATACCGTCATTACTCGAATTGGGGCGCAGACATCGGTGTAACATCGGCTACTCTCCATATTGTACTGTCCTTGAATCGACCTTGAAAACGATTAGTTTTGACACAAAAAAAGCTCATGACCTGTAGCACATACGCTATAAGCCTTGGGCTTTTTGTGGCGCAAACAAATTTATTATGATGCCATACGTTACATGTATGGATACACGGCCTCATGTGCTAGACTAATAAAAAGTTATGTCAAAACTTGAAGCTATGTATAGCGCAAGTTGACTTTAATTACTATGAGACTAAACGGATTCAGTTTACACAGATGTCATCGGAGTGTCCGTGTACACTTAATCCTTCCAAAGGAGCTACTCACATGAATGTAAACGAGGTTATGCAAGAGCTTGAGGCTCTGGGCAAAGAACGCACGAAAAAAATATATCTCTCTAATGGTGCGCATGAACCCGTGTTTGGAGTTGCGACGGGGGCGATGAAACCGATGGCGAAGCAGATCAAGAAAAATCAGCCGCTCGCAGAGCAATTGTATGCAACAGGCAACTATGATGCCATGTACTTTGCAGGTGTTATAGCTGACCCGAAAGCGATGACCCACGCCGATTTTGATCGCTGGATGGATGCGGCGTATTTCTACATGGTGTCCGATTATATCGTTGCCGTAACTTTAGCGGAGACAGATATTGCCCAGGAGGTTGCAGACACTTGGATTGCGAGCGGAGAAGAGCTGCGAATGTCCGGCGGATGGAGTTGTTACTGCTGGCTTCTAGGTAGCCGTAAGGATACCGAATTTGAGGAAAGTAAACTTAGACAAATGCTTGAGCAGGTAGAACAAACGATACACCGTGCGCCTGAACGTGCAAAAATAGCCATGAATCTGTTTATCTATACGGTCGCCATGTCGTACGTTCCGTTGCATGAGCTAGCGGTGGAAACGGCCAAAAGGGTTGGCCCGCTTGAAGTAGGTCTGGACAAGCCGAAAAGCAAGCAGATCAGTGCTCTGGGCAATATTCAAAAGGCGCTGGACCGCAATCAGCTAGGTTTCAAACGCAAATATGTAAGATGTTAGTCCGAAACGTGTATTCCATTATCACCATGGCTCGTTATAATGGTGTTAATGGATGACACGGGTGGGGGAGACAACAACGGACATGAAACGCAAGTTAAAGTGTAAGCGTATTCAGTTGCTGGATGATTGGAGTTTAAGAACGAAGTTATACATAATGTTTATTTTTTGTGTGCTGGTACCGGTGCTGGCGACCAATGCCGTATTTTATCAGAGCATCAAGGGACAGATTGAAGCCAAAGAACAGAGCCGGATCAACGAAATGCAGCAGCGGATTCGCTTTAATCTGCGGAACAGCCTGGACAACAGCCTGTACGTATCCAATTTTTTATACACGGATGCAACGCTAAATCGGTTTATGGAATCCAAATACAACAATCAGGAAGATTATTATTTTGCATATTATGATATGCTGAGCGGCAACAATCTGGTTCGGTATTATTACAGTTACCAGCAAGTGAATCAGGTGACGTTTTATGTAGATAACGATACGTTTGTGAATGGCGGTAACTTTATCAAGCTGAATGATGACATAAGAAAAAGTGAATGGTATCAGGCATTGATGAACACAGACGACCAGATGATGATTTACTCCTATTTTGACAAGCAGCAGGCCGAGATGTCGCAAAGTCAAGGCGGCCGTAAGGTCAGCCTTATACGCAAACTCAATTATTTCGGAAAACAACAGGTGGAGAAGGTATTGAAGGTAGACCTCGACTACGCCTTCATTAACAAATCGTTTAAAAATGAGGGTGCTGGCGGCAAAATCTACATCGTTTCGGATGACCGGATTATTTTCTCCAATGATGCCCAGCTGAATCAGGCACGGAAGCCGTTCCATCTGATGTCCGCCATGCCGAAAGATGGGGGTCAATCCACCGAATCGATTCCTGTCGTATCGGAAAATTGGCAGATTATCGTGCGCGGAGAGAGACTGGATTTTCTGACCGAGATCGTGGATTCCAGATTTAATCTGCTGCTGCTCATCATTGTTAATCTGCTCGTGCCGACACTGCTCATCTGGCTGATCTCCAGATCCCTCATTCACAGGTTGGGCCGAATTGCAACGCATCTGGATCAAGTTAAACAGGAAAAATTCGAAGTGATTACAGAACCTGCGGGCAAGGATGAGATCGGCAGCTTAACCCATAGTTACAATACGATGGTCATCAAAATCAGGAATCTGATCGAGATTGTATTTAAAGGGCAGGTCGAACGGCAGGCGCTTGAACTCTCCAAGAAGCAGGCCGAATTAAAGGCACTGCAGAGCCAGGTCAATCCACACTTTATGTTTAACACGCTTGAGACCATTCGCATGCGGAGTCTGATCAAGGATGAACATGAGACCTCTGATATCATTCAGAAGCTGGCGCTGCTGCTCCGGCAAACGATTAACTGGGGCAATGATCTCGTTACCATTCAAGATGAGATTCGTTTTGTCGAGAGTTATCTGGTCATCCAGCAATATCGGTTTGGCGAGAAGTTACAGTTCGTTATTGACGTTACCGATGCGGATATTCTGGAGATGAAGATTCCGAAGCTGACCGTATTAACGTTTGTCGAAAATGCTTGCATCCATGGTATTGAAGGTGGCTTGAATGATGGTGTCGTGGAAGTCAGATTCCAGAAGGATAATGACCAGCTGCATATGATGATCCAAGATACCGGAGTTGGCATGGAGAAGGACAAACTGGAACTCATCCGAACGATGCTGCTTGATCCAAGTCTGGAACGGCTTAGCGAATTGAGTAGCATCGGAGTGATGAATGCATATATTCGACTTCGGATGTATTTCGATGAACGTGTGCAAGTAAGCATTGACAGTGAAAGGTACAAGGGGACTACGATTCGTATCCAAATTCCGCTTGTACAAGCATCTCAGGGATAAGGAGCGAGGATATGATCAACGTGCTGATTGTGGACGATGAGCCGTTTATTCGCCAAGGACTGCTTCTGCTGATCGATTGGAACGCGCTTGGATTTCAAGTTTGTGGTCAGGCTTCCAATGGGGTACAGGCACTCGAATGCATCCGTACAATGAAGCCTGATCTCGTCATATCCGACATTAAAATGCCGGAAATGGATGGCATGCAGCTTGCCAAAATCATCTATGAACAATACGGCGGCGAGATGAAGATGGTGTTACTTAGCGGGTTCTATGAGTTTGAGTACGCCAAACAAGCGATCAAGTATCAGGTGAACGATTATATTCTTAAACCGATTGTGAAGGACGAGCTGCTGCAAGTGCTTGAGGCCTTTAGCAAGGCTTTCATGGAAAGAACGGAAGAAAAGCGGCATCAGGAAAAACAGGAACAGATCGTGATGGCTCAACAGGTGCAATCGATTTTGCTTGGAACGGCCGATGAGGACACACTCGCCAGCATCCAGGCCGCTTACGGGGACGTAATGAAGTATCGATGCTTGATGATTGAAACGGAAACGGAGCGGGAGCAGCTACAAACCGATGGTAGTCTGCTCGTGGAAGCCCATATGAATCGGAATCATGCAGGCTATGTCCTGAAATCTTTTACAGGTGAGAAAAATCGGGTGCTGCATGTTGTGACTGACCTGTTGCTGAAGCGTGAAGCATCATCACTGGAACAATACGTCACAAGGCTGTATACAGAGCTAAGTCAGATACAGGGTGCAGCCATAGCCATCTATGTGGGCAAGGAAGTGGACAGGCTGGAGGAACTGCACGAGTCCTATTATTCTTGCGGTAAGATTAAAAGTTTACGTTTCTTTAGTGCGTACGGGCCGATTTATTATTTTGAACATATGGACACAAGTGTGTTCACCAATCAGCCTGCCGGTCGGGAAAAACAGCTCTTCGATGGACTCATTCAAGCGATTGAGGAGCAGCGGATCGAAGATATACGTGGCCATGCACAGGCCGTTTTTCAATTTTTTCTGGAGCAGCGCATCGAGCCGGGCATCGTGGGCATTCATCTTCATTATTTGGCGTACACGTTGCTCGGACTGGTCAACAGGGAAGATACGGATCTGAATTCAGATGAGGAATGGATGCAGTCCACATTTTTACAGGAAAATTATGCCATGCTGTCCATGGAAGAGAATATCGAGAATCTGTGTTACTTTTCGTACATATGTGCGGAGAAGCTGAAAGAGCGTCAGAAGTGGAATGCGATGGGTGTACTGGCGCGAGTCGAGGCTTACATTCATGAGCACTATATGGAAAATATTAGCCTGAAGCTGCTCGGAGAGCATTTTTTCATGAACAGTGCCTATCTGGGACAGATTTTCAAAAAGCATTATGGCGTGAGTTTCAGTGATTACCTGAATCAGGTTCGTATTGACGAGGCCATTCGATTGTTGCGCAGAACGGATTATAGAGTCTATGAGATCGCAACGAAGGTAGGATATCGGGACTCCGATTATTTCATTAACCGGTTTGAGAAAATCAAGGGAGAGACGCCTGCCCAGTATCGAAAAAGGGCACAAACGATTCAATCTTCGGATTCATCATCCTGCACGCCTTGAGGGGGAGCAGGATTTTTTGCATATCTGGAATTATTGGGATGAGGTCTATAATTTGTCCCGTTGAGCAGGACAGGTAACAATGATAATTTTAAATCAACCTTTGGAAAGCGCTTTCTAAAGAGTGTCTCTCAACATACTTCGCTGGAGGGGTCATGATGAAAAAGGATGTCAGAAAAAGATTAAGGCAACTCGTTCTACTAACGTTAATGTTTACGGTTGTGCTCGCCGGTTGTTCGCCGGGGTCATCCAAGACGGAAGAGAAGACGGCAGACGGCAAGGAACTGAAGCAATTTTCCGCATTTTTTGCTGTACCAGGCAAGCTCGCACCTGATGATAACCGCGTAATGAAGGCTATTGAGGAAAAGACAGGTGTACGCGTTACGATGGACTGGCTCACTGGCCAGACCGCCAAAGAACGGATCGGGGTTATGATTGCAGGTGGCGAATATCCGGATTTCATTGATGGCAGTGATGGTACACAGCAGTTAGTATCTGCCGGTGCTTTAGTGCCGCTTGAGGACTATATCGATAAATACCCGAATATCAAAAACTATCTCGGTGACAATTGGAAGAAAATGAAAAATTCAACGGATGGCCACATCTATTTCATTCCGCAATTCGGAAATTTACAGGGTGAGTCCATGAAAGTATCCCATGATGGAGAAGCGTTCTGGATTCAAAAAGCGGTGCTGGAATGGGCGAACTACCCAACGATCAAAACGCTGGATCAATATTTCGACTTGATCGAAAAGTACAAAGCAGCGAATCCAACGATTAACGGTCAGCCGACCATCGGATTCGAGATCATTTCATACGACTGGCGTTACTTCGCACTGGAGAATCCGCCGTTGTTCCTGGCAGGTTACCCGAACGAAGGTGCCGCTATTATCGACAAAGCTACGTTAACAGCGAAAAACTACAATACGATTCCGGAAGCTAAGGCTTATTTTAAAAAGATCAATGAGGTGTACAACAAAGGGCTTGTCGACAACGAAACGTTCACAGCCAACTACGATCAGTACATTTCCAAAATTTCAACGGGACGTGTACTGGGCATGGTCGATCAGGGATGGCAGTTCCTTGACGCAGAGGCATCTCTCGTTAAACAAAAGCTGTATGAAAGAACCTATGTCCCCCTGTCCATTACGTTGTCCGAAGATGTGAAAGGCCGTTATCAGCATAAGCCGATTCTGAACGTCAACGGCGGACTTGCGATCACAAAGAGTTGTAAGGATGTTGAAGGAGCGCTTCAATACATTAATGATCTGCTTGATCCGGAGACGGAAGTTCTGAGAACGTGGGGACAGAAAGATGTAGATTATCAGGTGGATGACAAAGGTGTATTCTCCCGTAACGAGGAGCAACGTGCCAATTCGAAAGATCCGGACTGGGTACTCGCCAACACTGGAAGCCCGCTGGTATATTTCCCACACCATGAGGGCATGACAGCAGACGGTAAAAATGCGATGGACCCGAAAGAACAGCCTGAAGAATACCTTGCTACATTGAATGACATTGATAAAAAAGTACTCAAGGCTTACGGATACACCAAATTCACGGATTTCCTGGAGCCTGCAGAAGAGAATGAACCATGGTTCCCGATCTACACCTTCAATTTTGAACCGAATAAACCAGAAACGATTGCCAGACAGAAGATGGACGATGTAAAGCGCAAATGGTTGCCTAAAGTGATTATGACCTCACCAGCAGAGTTCGATCAAGCATGGGAAGAATATCAAGCGACACTCAAAGAAAGTGCAGATATTAAAGCCTATGAGGACGCATTGACCGAAGAGGTTCGCAGACGTGTAGACCTGTGGGGTTAAGCATGAGAAACAGATGAAAGTAGTAAGACAGGTTATACGATAAGAAGCAAAATAAGCAATACGATAAGCGGTGCGAAAATAACTACGGTAAGAGAACTATGACAAGTAGCACGATAAGTATGAAGAGTAATACGAGTAGTAAGAGAAGCAAGATCAGCAAGATCAGTAATCAATAGC
Organism: Paenibacillus xylanexedens; assembly: GCF_007680605.1. GTDB lineage: Bacteria > Bacillota > Bacilli > Paenibacillales > Paenibacillaceae > Paenibacillus > Paenibacillus xylanexedens_B. The sequence continues at coordinate 45,978 of NZ_VEIO01000009.1, read as the reverse complement.
TAGATTTAAGGCAGAGAGGCTATGGGACATCCTGTAGCCTTTCTTAATCCACACATAAACGTGTACCCATTGGACAGGAATGGATTCGAATCATCCATGGCGGATGATATAGATAAAACTCGTAATCAAGGAGAGAGAAAAGCATGGCTAAAAAGGAGTTGCAGTCCTCGGTGAATACCAGTCATATCCCTTCAGGGAAAAGTTGGCTCGGATATAACTTGTCCAGAATGAAAAGTCAGCGCCAATTGATGTGGATGTCATTTCCCTTCATTGCGTTTATTGCTATTTTTGCCTACGGGCCTTTGTGGGGCTGGCTCATGGCTTTTCAGAACTACAGACCAGGCCTTGGGTTTATGGAGCAGGAATGGGCGGGGCTGGATCATTTTCGGACGTTATTTACAGACCCGACTTTCTTGCGTGTCATTCGCAACACACTTGCGATGAGCCTGATCAGTCTGTTTCTGGGATTTGTCGGTTCGATTGGCCTGGCGCTCTTGCTCAACGAACTGCGGCTGGTTTTATTTAAACGGGTCGTGCAGACCGTTTCGTACCTTCCGCACTTTCTGTCGTGGATCATCGTGACAGGCATCGTTGCGAATGTATTGTCAACGGAAAACGGGATTGTAAATGTGCTGATGACCAAGCTGGGGCTGATCGATACGCCGATTAATTTCTTTGCCGAACCCAAATATTTCTGGGGCATCGTTGGTCTGTCCAGCATGTGGAAAGAGATCGGATGGGGCACGATTATCTATCTGGCATCCATGGCGTCCATTAATCCAAGTCTGTATGAGGCAGCATCCATTGATGGAGCAGGCCGTTTCCGCAAAATGTGGAATGTCACACTGCCGAGCATCAAACCAACTATTATTATCCTGCTGATTATCAATGTGGGTAACGTACTGAATGCAGGCTTTGAGATTCAATATTTGCTGGGGAACGGACTGGTGCAGGATGTATCCGAAACGATTGATATTTTTGTTCTGAAATACGGAATTAATCTTGGAAACTACTCACTTGCTACCGCGGCAGGAATCTTCAAAAGTGTGGTCAGTCTGGTGCTCATCTTTATCGCCAACGGGATTGCCAAATCTCTTGGTGAAGAGCGGTTGATATGATAAGGGGGCAGCGCTGTGAATCGAATTAGCGGAAAACGAAGCCTGGGTGACTCTATTTTCTCCATCACCAATGGCATATTTATGTTGCTTGTTATGGTTGTTACGTTATATCCTTTTTTAAACACCATTGCCGTATCTTTCAATAACGGTCTCGATACGATTCGCGGGGGAATCTATCTCTGGCCGAGAGAATGGACGCTGCAAAACTACGTTTCCGTGTTCCAAAATCCACATCTGACCCAAGCGGCATTTATTTCGGTTGCCAGAACGGTCATCGGAACCGTAGTACAGCTCTTCTGTACAGCCATGCTAGCTTATGTGCTGAGCCGTAAGGAATATATGTTTAACAAGTTTGTGACTACACTCTTTGTGATCACGATGTATTTCAGCGGCGGCTTGATTCCGGGGTACATGCTGATCAAACAAGTGGGACTGCTGAACAGCTTTTGGGTGTACATTATTCCCGGCCTGATCGGGGTATTTAACATGATTGTCATCCGAACCTACATTCAGGGGTTATCCGAGGGACTGATTGAATCAGCGAAAATGGACGGTGCAGGAGATTTCCGCATCTTTATGCGTATTGTGCTTCCGCTCTCCAAACCGGTGCTGGCTACGGTTGCACTTTTTATTGCTGTAGGTCAATGGAACTCCTGGTTTGACTCCATGCTCTATACGGCAGGTAACCGCAATTTGACCACCTTGCAATATGAACTGATGAAGCTGTTATCTTCGGCGACGTCACAAGGGGGAACGGTCAATGTGGATCAATACAAAAATGTGACCAATATGGTCACCCCCGTATCCATTCGGGCAGCCATCACCATCGTGACCGCGATGCCCATTGTCGTGCTCTATCCATTCTTGCAAAAATACTTTGTCACTGGACTCACCATTGGAGGGGTAAAAGAATGAACAATGTTAATCAAGGCGAGCAATGCACGTTTAACAATCCGATCATGCCGGGATTTTATCCAGACCCGTCTGTCTGCCGGGTAGGGGAAGATTTTTATCTGGTCACATCCACGTTTGCCTATTTTCCCGGCGTTCCGATCTTTCACAGCCGTGATCTGGTTCATTGGAAGCAGATCGGTAATGTGCTGGATCGTGAGTCTCAGCTTAAGCTGGAGGGCGCAGGACATTCGCAGGGGATCTTTGCACCGACGCTTCGGCATCATGATGGGCTCTTTTATATGATCACAACGAATGTATCTCATGGTGGAAACTTTGTTGTAACCGCTACCGATCCGGCTGGGCCATGGTCTGATCCTTATTTTATCGAAGGTGCGGAAGGTATCGATCCAACGATTTTCTTCGATGAAGACGGCAAAGCATATTATTTAGGAACACGGCCTTGCTCGGAAGGCGTGCGTTACAATGGCAACTGGGAAGTATGGCTGCGTGAACTGGATCTCGGCAGCATGAGGCTGGTCGGAGACAGCTATGTTCTCTGGCGCGGAGCGATGGTAGATGTCATCTGGCCTGAAGGCCCGCACTTGTACAAAATTGGTGAGTATTATTACCTGATGATTGCCGAAGGTGGTACAGGTCTGAACCATGCAGTTACCATTGCACGCAGCGGCAGTTTGACTGGCGGTTATGTCGGGAATCCGAATAACCCGATTATTACGCATCGTCATATGGGCAAGCATTATCCAGTCATCAACGTAGGACATGCTGACCTGGTACAGGCACCTAACGGTGAGTGGTTCATGGTGATGTTGGCTTCCAGACCGTATGGCGGCGATTTCAGCAACCTTGGCCGGGAGACATTTATTGCTTCAGTGGAATGGGAAGATGGCTGGCCTGTGGTCAATCGAGGGCTTGGCAAACTGGAGGAGCAGGGGGTATTGAATCTGCCAGCGGTACCTGTGGAACCAGATCTGCGCTGTGAAAATTTTGACAATGATGAATTGGGCTTGCATTGGATGTTCCTGCGTAATCCTCAGGAGGATCTGTACTCGTTGACTGAACGCCAAGGTTACCTGCGCTTGAAGCTGAAACCGCAAACATTGAAGGAACTTGAGAATTCCAGCTTTGTCTGTGTACGGCAGCGGCATATGGATTATGTTGCAGCGACTGCGATGGAATTTGTGCCGCAGCATGAATATGAGACGGCGGGTCTGGTGGTTATCCAGAATGATCAGTATCATGTGCGGATTGAACGGGCATGTGAAGGTGAGCAGCAGGTGCTGCGGGTAATGACGTGGCTTGATGGTGAGGAATCACAGGTTGGCCAAGTTGTGCTGGATGGAGAAACTCCGCGTGTTTACCTTAAAATGGTGGCGCTAGGACAGCAACTCAGCTTCTACTACAGCACAGATGGAAGTAAGTATCATCTGGCTGCAGGACAAGTGAATACGACCAGCTTGAGCACGGAAGTGGCTGGTGGTTTTGTTGGGTGCTGTATCGGCATGTTCAGCAGCAGTAATGGTAAGGCTTCTGATCAGGTTGCCGACTTTGACTGGTTCGAATACGGTTCGTACAATTAAACTCTCATTGAAGGAGAGATTGTATAATGAAAGCTGCAAAAACCATCCTGTCGAGTGTAGTAGCGATAGGAGTCATCGCAACTTTGTCCGGGGTCTCTCAAGTATCAGCTGATCAGGGTAGTAAGATGACATCATTAACTTCTGTAAAATCTGCATCGGTAGAACCCGCTTTGTATCAAGAAGTTCCCAAATTCCAAAAAACGTTAAGTAAGAACAAAGTGATCTGGAATGGGAAAAATATTGAATTAATCGCAAACATCGTAGAGGAAGAAAACGTCCCTGCACCAGAATCCAAAGTAATTCGTTCTATTGTCATTTCTAAAGGAAAGATGAAACAGACAATAAAAGCCGATGATTTGGGAGAAAAATGGCATGAAGTAATACGTGTTGTTGATTCAAATTCAGGTAATTGGGTAACTGTGCAGGCAGCAAAAAGTGCTGGTAATGCTGTCATTCTTGTGAACCTTAAGACAGGTGAATCCACGATTTTAAATGATCGCCTTGCAGAGGAAGGTAAGAAAGGCGTAGAGAGTATCCCTTCATTTAACTGGTCACCTGTGGAGGATAAGCTCGCAATTTCATATGGGAATACGGAGAAGAGTTCGCTAGCCATATACGATGCGAATAAAGGCACTTTTGAATATATACCGCGTACAATAAACTATATCAGTACAGGGGTTATCCTTTGGCACAAAAACGGAAAATCGTTTGATTACATTAGTGAGTACCCTTCCGATCAAATGAGTCTTTTTAGATATAATACAGCAGCCAAAAAGGTTAAACCGATCAAAAAAATGACTCGAAAAGAATTTCAACAATTTATGAAGCTGGACAAATAGGTCCAGAATTAATTAAGAAGATAACATGTTTAAGCGGCCTTAATCCTTTAATAAATGGGGAGTAAGGCCGTTTAATGATTTCTGCAAGCGTTCGTAACTGCATAACCCATGCATTTCTTCATGTCTTCTGAAGCTTTTTCATGAATTTGTATTCAAGTTGTGTTCAGTAGGGATTGCAGAGGAGTGTCCAATGATTAATGCTACGCATCTCCGCAGGTATTGACCCGGTTCACATCCAAAATTTCGTTCACGTGATGTGCTTCAAATTGATCAAGCAGAGCGTCCAAGCCATACTCCAGCTTGTGTTCAAGCTCTTCTAGATAAAGAGGCAGGATCGCATAGAAGTGCACAGTCTGTCCACTCTGCATGTCGAGCGTCAAGAAATCCTCGTCCGTCTCAAGTGGAGGAAGTACGATAAAGGCACACATGTCAGTCTTGCTAGAGAGTGGCGTTGCGGGGTCGCCATTGGGTACCGTATGCCCCCAACTCAGCCAGGTATCATAGTCATGTGGCAGTCGAGCCATCGTTTTCAACCATCGTATCGGCCAGTAATTATCCGATTCCTCCAGTTCCTCTTCCAGTAGAGGCCAATCTGGCGGTAAACAAATCATCAGTTCAGCATACTCGTATTCCTGTGCATCTTCAGGCGTGTTCATCGGCAAAGCACTCATGCCTGTCGTATACAACGTATAATAATTACGCTCTGGTGTTGGATGAATGATATGTACATCGATATGAACTTTGTCTGATATGAGCTCATGGAATACGGAGTCGGCTTCGCCTAGATAAGTATCTGCGTGTTGCTCGATTCGCTCCAGCCATTCGTCTTCTGCATAAGAAGTAGACTGCCACTCACGATTCTTATCCTTATGACGAAGTATGGGGACGCCAGAGGGTGAATATTCGGATGATTTGGACATGTTTACAGCTCCCTTGCACAGTATAATGTACTCGCTTTTCCATCTTATCATATCATGTGAATTGAAGTATGAACCTCGTTCTATGGTATGATGTGAGCATGGCGAAGAGTTCGATTGAAGGAGCAAAGGGAAATGAATCAGAACGTACAACAGTTCAAAGCCGATTTCTTCAAAGCACTGGCACATCCGATGCGGATTCGTATTCTGGAATTGCTGAGTGAAGGAGATAAAAGCGTCAATGAATTGCAAAGCAATCTTGGAACGGAAGGTTCTGCGGTATCTCAGCAGCTGGCTGTGCTGCGCAGCAAAAATGTGGTACAAGGCATTAAAGAAGGCACAACCGTCACTTACTCACTGCGGGATCCGCTGATTAAAGACCTGCTGACTGTTGCCAAACAGATTTTTGATAACCATCTGGTCGATGCGATTTCGATGCTGGAGGGTATACGTAAAGACAGTTGACACAGGAAAACAAGAGCAACCGTAAGTTTGAACGGGATCTCTTGTTTTTTTGTTTCATTTTCTATCCGGGTACAATCCCATGGATTGTGATATTTGTGATTGACAGAGCATATATCAAGGAGTAGTGTTCAATATATATTCAAATATTCAAATATATGAAGAAAAGAAGGTTATGGAGCATGAAAGGCATCGGGAGATATGCGGGGTATCGAATAGCTGATTTTCGCAAGGATCTGATATCGGGGCTGATTGTAGGTATTATTGCGATTCCTCTGGGTATGGCTTTTGCCATCGCTTCTGGAGTCAAGCCGGAATATGGATTGTATACTACCATTATTGCAGGTATTTTGATTTCACTGCTAGGCGGGTCCAAGTTTCAAATTGGTGGGCCAACAGGCGCATTCATTCCGATTCTTTTTGCTATAGTCATGCAGTATGGTTATGAAAATTTGCTGATTGCCGGCATGATGGCAGGGCTAATGCTCATTGTTATGGGTGTATTCAAACTTGGAGCATTAATCAAATTTATACCAAGGCCTGTGACGATTGGTTTTACGGCGGGTATTGCCGTTTTAATTTTTAGCGGGCAGATCGTGAATGTACTGGGTCTTACCGGTGTCACGAAACACGAGGATTTTTACTCCAACATGAAAGAGATCGGGATGCACATCGGTACCATTAATATATACAGTTTGCTCACAGCGGGGGTGTGCCTGGCTGTTCTTCTGCTTGTGCCGAAGTTTGCACCTAAAGTGCCCGCTTCGCTGCTCGGTTTGATTTGTTCGACGGTTATCGCCGCCGTTTTCTTCAAGGATCAGGTGGCTACGATTGGCTCATCCTTCGGTACGATTCCAGGAACCCTGCCTGGGTTTCACCTGCCTGAGATCACATGGGAGCGTATCGTGAATTTGCTGCAGCCTGCATTTGTCATTGCTATGCTCGGTGGTATTGAATCACTGTTGTCCGCTGTTGTCGCCGATGGTATGACAGGCAGTCGCCATAACAGCAACCGGGAACTGATCGGGCAGGGAGTTGCCAACCTGGTCACACCGCTGTTCGGCGGTATTCCAGCGACCGGAGCCATTGCCCGTACAGCAACGAATATTAAATCAGGTGCGGTATCCCCTTTGTCCGGTGTGATTCATGGTGTCGTGGTTCTGCTTGTTCTGATTTTGTTTGCACCGTATGCATCCCATATTCCGCTTGCCAGCATGGCGCCGGTTCTGATGTTGGTAGCCTGGAACATGAGTGAACGAAAATCGTTTGCTTATGTACTGCGAACCAGAACGGGAGATTCGCTTGTCCTGCTTCTGACCTTTCTGCTTACGGTATTTACGAGCCTTACGACTGCGGTCGAGGTAGGGCTGATTCTGGCGGTCATTTTGTTTGTAAAACGAATGAGCGAGATGTTGAAGGTAGCCAAGGTACTGCCTGATCCGGATCATAAACATGAGAAAGTGATGGCTCATATGGTACGGGAGGGACATGATTGTCCACAGATCAGCCTGTATACGATCGAAGGGCCGTTATTTTTTGGTGCAGCGGATATGTTTGAAAAATCGGTTATGGATTCACTTCCGGAGCGTCCAGGTATGCTCTTGTTGCGCATGGGGAAAGTTCCTTTTATAGATACAACAGGAGAGGCTAACCTGACTAGTTTAATCAAACATTTTGAACGTTCAGGCGGGATCGTACTGTTGTCAGGTCTTCAGGAGCAACCGCTCGAAATACTGAAACGAACAGGTTTGCTGGAGCGAATCCACCCGGAACATCGATTTGAACATACCGGGGAAGCCATTAATTATGCATTGCAGCATCTGAATGAAGAGAAGTGTAAGGGGTGTAAGCATTTCGCTTTTCGGGAGTGCGCGTCTTTGTCGGGTTCCGGTATCGAATCTAAACCTGAGCAACAGCAAAAGTGGAAAGTAGCTACGGCTAAAACGTCTCTATAATAATCGTTCCAATAAATTCCTGTATGGTATATATTAAGTATATTAATGACATATCAGACAGGAAGGGACTTGACCATGTTTAATTATCCAACGGCTTTGCGTTCAGTGCTCAGTCCGGCATATCTGGAGTGGGCATTACAGTCACATTATGATATCGGAACGTGGGAAGAATGCAGGTTTTGGCTACGGGGTTTGAACGATACTTACCGGGTAGAGACGAGTACAGGAGTATATATCTTGCGAGTATATCGTACTGAGGTGGCGGAAGCAGATGTTCGTTATGAACTGAGTGTTCTGACTGCACTAAAAGAAGGTCTAGGTTCAAGTGAGCATACAGAGGTGGGAGACTTTATCCCAACGAAAGATCAGACAGGGTATACAATGCTGGATGCAGCTGAAGGAAAGCGGGTAGCTGTGATCTTTAACTATATTGAGGGGACAGAGAATAATCTGGAGGATGAGGATTCCTGCTACGCTTTTGGCCGGTCTGCTGCTGAACTGCACCATGCTATGGATGGGATTAAGTTGGAACCGGAGCGAGAACTGGTGTCAGTGGCAGACACAAGGTTGAAGGGGGAGCGGAGTAAAGAAAGGTTTAAGCTGGATACGAAATTTCTCATTGATGAGCCTCTGGAGCGAATCATTCGTTACATAGGAGAGAGTCATAACGAAACAGCATTTTTGCGAACGTTTACCAATGTGTTAAAAGAAAAGATCTCTGCCGTCTCCAGTTCAGGTCTGGACTACGGCTTATGTCACGGGGATATGCATGGAAACAACAATGTGTTTGAGAAGCAAGAACGCTTCATCCATTATGATTTCGAATGGGCTGCACCGGGATGGCGTGCATATGATCTGGCTCAAGTGAAAGTTCGGAAACGGCAGTCGGGTGATTCGGAGCAGAGACAAAAGCTATGGGATTCGTTGATGAAAGGCTACCGATCCGTTCGGAACTTTACAGATGCAGACGAACAGGCGGTTGATCTGTTTATTATCGCTCGCAGGTTCTGGGTGATGGGTCTGGATGTGGCCTTTATCGATAGTGATATGGGCGCGCTGGATTACGGCGAGGATTGGCTGAATGACTTTTTGGAAGAGTTTCGTGGGATGGGGATTGTGTAATCGTTTTGAAGAGGGATCACTCCGATTTAGGTGTGAAAATAAGAGGAAGAGGCTCATCTGCATATATGCGTATGAGTCTCTTCTTTGTGCTATTTAGCTGAATGGTATTAAAGTATGAAAAAATAAAATATTTATCTATATTATTTTCGTAAAAAGCCAAAGAATTTAGCGATATTGTGACGATTGTAATAAATATACGGATTTTGAATCAGTTGGAGGTTGATCAATCAATTAATGATGAAGACAGGCTCTCACTTCGGAATAAGAAAGGGATGGATGACTATTAACAGTTCAGTGAATTTGTATAAGAGAGTCTCGGTCGTGATCTTGTGTTTTATTTTAGTTGTCTCGAATGGATTTCTGTGGACTCCGTGGATGGGAGTTGCATCAGCGGCGGGTCCAGCTACTGTAACGTTTACTTCTACAGATAGTAGTGCCTGGGCGGACGGTATCGCTGTAGATGGTGATGGTGGATCAACAGATATTCCGAATAGAGTGTACCACTTTTACAATATTAGTGATACCAGCGGGACTGTTTTTGTCAAACCGCTTTTATTTGCGAATGAAGCTCAATATGGCTATTTCCCTTTTCTAACGACTTATGATGTGCAGACTTATGAATCATGGAAAGGTATGGGGATCCAAAGAAGTGATTCTTCTAAATTCCAAATTGATGGACTGAACTATTCCAATTGGGGTGAAGGTCCAATCAATCTGGTTATCGAAGGGTATCGTGATGGAGTTAGGGTTGCGACTTACCCATTCACCAATGATGATGTCGTAAATAACTACAATTCTAAACGACTTACTTTGGGTACGGATTTTAATAATGTGGACAAGGTTCTTTTATATTCAGTAGATCAGACAAGCTGGCATGGAATCAATGATATTATCCTGGATGATGCTGTTGTGCCTGGAGTAATCGATGCCGCAGCGCCAACGATTAACACACAGCCTACGAACCAAAATGCTGATGTGGGAGCAAGCAGTCCCGTATTAACGCTAGGTGCAAATACCAGTGACGGAGGAACATTAAGTTACCAGTGGTACAGCAATGCGACGAATAGCAATACAGGCGGCACTCCGGTCAGCGGAGCAACAAGTTCGAGCTATGCAGCCCCAACAACAAGTGCAGGAACCACCTACTATTATGCAGTGGTCACGAACACCAACAATGGCGTGAGTGGTAACCAAACGACGAGCACGACAAGTAGTGTAGCACAAGTGACGGTAAATGCGTTGGTCAATGCCGTAGCGCCAACGATTAACACACAGCCGACAAGTGACACAGCTAACGTGGGAGCAACGAGCCCAACCCTGAGTGTCGGAGCAAGTAGCAGTGACGGAGGAACGCTGAGCTATCAGTGGTACAGCAATGAAACAAACAGCACCACAGGTGGGACGCCGATCAGTGGAGCAACAAGCTCTACTTATGATGCGCCAACAACAAGTGCAGGAACAACCTACTATTATGCAGTGGTGACCAACACCAACAATGGCGTGAGTGGTAACCAAACGATGACCACAACAAGTAGTGTAGCTCAGGTGACGGTAAATGCGTTGGTCAATGCCGTAGCGCCAACGATTAACACACAGCCGACAAGTGACACAGCTAACGTGGGAGCAACGAGCCCAACCCTGAGTGTCGGAGCAAGTAGCAGTGACGGAGGAACGCTGAGCTATCAGTGGTACAGCAATGCAACAAACAGCACCACAGGTGGGACGCCGATCAGTGGAGCAACAAGCTCTACTTATGATGCGCCAACGACAAGTGCAGGAACGACCTACTATTATGCAGTCGTGACCAACACCAACAATGGCGTGAGTGGTAACAAAACGACGAGCATGACAAGTAGTGTAGCACAAGTGACGGTAAATGCGTTGATCAATGCCGCAGCGCCAACGATTAACACACAGCCTGTAAACGATACGGCTAACGTGGGAGCAACGAGCCCGACCCTGAGTGTCGGAGCAAGTACCAGTGACGGAGGAACGCTGAGCTATCAGTGGTACAGCAATGCGACAAATAGCACCACAGGTGGGACGCCGATCAGTGGAGCAACAAGCTCTACTTATGATGCGCCAACAACAAGTGCAGGAACAACCTACTATTATGCAGTGGTCACGAACACCAACAACAGCGTCAGTGGTATCCAAACGATGACCACAACAAGTAATGTAGTTGAGATCACAATCCATGCGCTAGTGAATGCAACAGCGCCAACGATGACGACACAACCTGCCAATGACACAGCTACCGTGGGAGCAACAAGCCCGACCCTGAGTGTCGGAGCAAGTACCAGTGACGGAGGAACATTAAGTTACCAGTGGTACAGCAATGCAACAAATAGCACCACAGGTGGGACGCCGATCAGTGGAGCAACAAGCTCTACTTATGATGCGCCAACAACAAGTGCAGGAACAACCTACTATTATGCAGTGGTGACCAACACCAACAATGGCGTGAGTGGTATCCAAACGACGAGCACGACAAGTAGTGTAGCACAAGTGACGGTACAGACCGTTAACTTGCCGAATGCTCCTGCTAACCCGCAGAATCTGGTAGCAACGCCGGGAAATCACCAAGTACAATTGAACTGGAATCTTGTACCGGAAGCTGCATATTATGAAATTTATTTATCTACGGTAACCGGTCAGTTTAGCAGTACTGCAATTACAACGGTTACGGATGGAAATTATCGTGTTGAGAATCTAATGAACGGAACCACCTATTATTTTATGGTGAAGGCAGGTGGAATAGGTGGTCTAAGTGCCGGATCTAATGAGGTAACGGCGACACCACTATCCGTTATTTCAGCACCCACGGGAGTGACAGCTATTGCTGGAAATGGACAGGCTACGGTAAGTTTCAATACTCCATCAGATCAAGGTGGAAGTCTCGTTACAGAATATGAAGTGACCGTTTTACCGGGAAACACCGTGGTCACTGGCGTAGGCAGCCCGATCATCGTTACTGGATTAACGAATGGAACGAGCTACACATTTACCGTGCGGGCCATAAATGCTTCAGGAAAAAGCGAGCCTTCATTACCGTCTATTGCGATTATTCCAGTGGTTCCAACGAGTACAGACGGCAACACCGGAAACAGTGGAGGAAGTACTGTCGGAGGCAACTCAACTCCAGTTCAGCCACCCGGGTCAGGGACTCCAACGCCAACAACATCTGGCAGTTCGGGTGTGGACGTACTTGTTAACGGAAAAGTAGAACGAATCGGAACGTCGAAGCTTAGCGAGAACAATGGCCAGAGTACCAATACAATTACAGTAGATTCTGCAAAGCTGGATGAAAAGCTGTCATCCGAAGGTAACGGGGCAACGGTTACGATTCTGCTCAATACCAAGTCTGATATTGTTATTGGGGAACTTAATGGTCAAATGATCAAGAACATGGAGGATAAAAGGGCAGTCTTGAAAATTCAAGCTCCTTTTGCGACCTACACGTTGCCTTCTGGGCAAATTAACATTCAAGCATTGTCCAACCAAATTGGCCAGTCTATTGATCTCAAAGATATCCAAATTCAGATTGAAATCGCAACGCCTCGAGCCGAGATGTTAAAAGTCGTTGCAGATGCAGCTGAAAAAAATAAATTTACACTGGTTGCCCCCACGCATAATTTTGAAGCACGCGTCATGTATGGAGATCGAATCATTGATATCACAAAGTTTAACGTATATGTTGAACGAACAGTTGCAATCCCTGACGGAGTCGATATCAACCGGATTACAACAGGAGTCGTTATCGAACAGGATGGATCTGTCAGACATGTGCCAACACAGGTAGTGGTTAACGATTCCAAATATTTTGCTAAGGTGAACAGTTTAACCAACAGTACCTATTCGATCGTATGGAATCCTATTGAATTCCATGATGTCCAGAATCATTGGGCGAAATCTGAAGTGAACGATATGGGCTCACGTATGGTTATGGAGGGTACTGGGGAAGGTTTATTCACACCGGAAAGAGACATTACACGGGCGGAATTCGCCATAGTATTGGCACGCAGCCTGGGACTGAAGCTTAATGCCTCGGCAAGTGCTTTCACCGATGTTGCGAATGATGCATGGTACAGTCCAGCGATCAATACGGCCTATGAATATCAATTGCTGGAAGGCTTTGAAGATGGAACTTTCCGTCCTGACGAAAAGATTACAAGGGAACAAGCCATGACGATTATGGCTAAAGCCATGGAGTTAACCGGGCTGAAAGGCAAACTCTCTGCTTCCTCCGAGTCTATAGGGTTAGAGAAATTTAGCGATACAACCGATGTATCCAGCTGGGCATACAGTGGCATGGTTGATAGTGTGCAAACAGGTATTTTTACAGGGAGAAACCAAGGAAAGCTTGCTCCTAAAGCTCCGATTACAAGAGCTGAGGTGGCAGCCATTGCTAAACGTCTGCTTCAAAAATCAGGGTTAATCTGATTATTTAATAACTATAAAAAGTTCCTTGATTGTATCCGGTAAGGATATGACCAAGGAACTTTTTTTGTCCATAGAAATAGAATAGGCTCTCTGTTATGGAGAGTAATAATGGGGGCAAACCTCCTAAGGATTAGTATGTTTATTTCAACATAAGGAATATTAAATGAATCAGTGCAATGCATCCCATTGGATAGATCAATGATCTGGAGAACCTGTTTTTAAATTCGTTCTGAGGATGCTTTTCAAAAAAGAAGTGTAATACGGTATGTATGATAAAAAATATATCCAGTATCCAGAATGTTATGGTCTGATAGGAACTGAAAAGAAGTGAGAAGATGATCGTATACAGTGGAAGATGAATCCAGGTGAAATAGGTATATGCTTTTTCTGCTTCCATATCTTTTAACACGATAAACAATTTCCATTCGGACCGCCGGATCGCATCCATTTCATGCAGAAGAAACAGGGAGAGGTTAAACAGAAATAAGATCAATAACAAACTTGGCATCTTTATCCTCCTATTTTAATTTTGATGGATCGGTTGTTAAAGGCATTAAAAATAATACGGTACTCCCACCGGAAAAGTTCCGGTAACATAAGCAAAAGCGCTACTCATATCAGAAAGAAATGATTGAAGATTTGAGCAATTTTTGACATATGTACCTGTGAGTGCTTACTTCCTCATAATCCATATTGTATTTCTGCTTCACATCTCGTACAATTTGATGAAGTAATTCTGCATTGCGTTAATGTAAGTGGATTGAAGTGGAATGATAATTGGAAGCTGTTTATGAGAAAAGGGGAGAATCACTTGGAATCAAAAGAACTATCGAGAGGGCTGAAACCACGCCATGTTGAGCTGATTGCGCTCGGCGGTACGATTGGCGTCGGGTTGTTCATGGGATCGGCAAGCACGATCAAATGGGCTGGTCCGTCCGTGTTACTGGCCTATTTGCTGGCCGGGATCATTATCTTTTTTGTCATGCGTATTATGGGGGAGATGTTGATTCAGGAGCCGGTAACCGGTTCGTTTGCGACATTTGCTCACAAATATATTGGCCCGCTTGCCGGGTTCCTCACGGCCTGGAGTTATTGGTTCCTGTGGGTTACGGTGGGTATGGCGGAAGTTACAGCCATCGGGATTTACGTGGGATACTGGTTCCCGGATATTCCCCAGTGGATTCCGGCACTCGCGGGTGTGCTCATTATTGCGGCAGCCAATCTGGCAGCAGTGAAGTTCTATGGCGAATTCGAGTTCTGGTTTGCGATGATCAAGGTAACCGCAATCGTGGCGATGATTGTCATCGGAACAGGTCTTATTTTCTTCGGATGGGGAAATGGAGGAGAGCCGATTGGTTTGTCCAATCTAATCAGTCACGGAGGCTTTTTCCCGGGAGGCATCAAAGGATTCCTGTTTGCGCTATGTATTGTCACGGCTGCCTACCAGGGTGTGGAGATGGTCGGAATTACAGCTGGGGAAGCAGAAAATCCGAAATACACGCTGCGCAAAGCCATTAAAAACATTGTGTGGCGGATTCTCATTTTCTACGTAGGTGCGATATTTGTGATCGTCACGTTGTATCCTTGGAACGAGGTAGGAGAGACTGGAAGTCCATTCGTGCTAACCTTTGCCAAAGTGGGCATTGTTGCAGCGGCAGGTATCATCAACTTCGTAGTGTTAACAGCAGCGATGTCGGGATGTAACAGCGGGATCTACAGCGCAGGACGGATGTTATACACACTGGCAGAGAACGGACAAGCACCGGCTTTTTTCAAAAAGCTGTCCAAAGGCGGGGTTCCCCGTAACAGTATCGTAGTGACCATCTCTCTTCTTCTGATCGGGGTTGTACTCAACTATCTGATGCCTGATTCGAAGCTGTTCCTGTACATTTACAGCGCAAGTGTATTGCCCGGTATGGTGCCTTGGTTTGCGCTGGCGTTCAGTCAGTTCAGATTCAGAAAGCGTTGGGGGCAGGACCTGGCGGAGCATAATTTTAAGTCCAAATGGTTCCCCATCAGCAATTACATTATTATTGTGTATCTGATTCTGGTCATTATCGGTATGGCCTTTAACCCGGATACACGTCTGCCACTGATTGTGGGGGCAACGTTTATGGCGATTGTAGTGGTTGGTTATTACGTATTTGGCATCGGTGGTCGGCAGTCCAAAGCTAACGATTCCAAATAAATAATAATTACATCTGTAATGTAATCCGTTTTACCAATGATAAGCTACCTATGTAGCAACAATGATGATGCACTTCTTGAACATACTGGGTGACTCGCAAAGAGTCCCGTATGTTGAAGGAGTGTTTTTTTTGCAGTTTAAATAACGGGCATCTCGGTTACAAAGGAAAGAGTACACCTTTACGCAAATGAAATTCACAACACATAAATACGAACCGAGGAGGAACCAAACATGGCTACGCAAGATCAGCATTCGATTCAAGATCCAACGACACAATATCCGAAGGCAACGAAGGAGTGGAAGCAGCAGCAGGATGAGCCGGGATTGCAGCGTGAGATGACTCCTGTTCCGGATTGCGGTGAAAAAACGTATAAAGGCAGCGGACGCCTTACGGGTCGTAAAGCAGTCGTTACCGGTGCGGATAGCGGGATTGGCCGAGCGGTGGCAATAGCCTATGCACGTGAAGGAGCGGATGTTGTACTTTCCTATCTGCCGGAAGAGGAAGCAGATGCCAAGGAAGTAGTGCAACTGATTGAGGAAGCGGGCCGCAGAGCCATTGCTGTCCCAGGTGATCTGAAGGATGAGAAGTACTGTGAGGAACTGATCGAAACGGCGGTCAAAGAACTTGGTGGCATTGATATTCTGGCTAATGTGGCGGGCAAACAGCAGTTTGTCGAGCAGATCGCCGACCTGACAACGGAACAATTCGATGCGACGTTCAAAACGAATGTTTATTCCATGTTCTGGCTCAACAAAGCAGCAGTCAAACACATGAAAGCAGGCGGTTCGATCATCAATACTTCGTCGATTCAGGCGTATAAACCGTCTCCGACCTTGCTGGATTATGCAACGACAAAGGCTTCCATCAATACCTTTAGCAAAGCACTCGCCCAACAGGTTGGCAGCAAAGGTATTCGTGTGAACGTTGTCGCGCCAGGGCCAGTGTGGACACCTCTACAGGTGGTTGGTGGACAACCTGTAGAGAAACTGGCGGAATTCGGCAACAACACACCGCTCGGCCGGGCAGGACAACCTGCCGAGATGGCCCCGGCTTACGTATTCCTGGCGAGTCAGGAATCCAGCTATGTGAGCGGAGAGACCTTGAATGCCAATGGTGGTACGGTTAGTCCATAATCGGGAGAAGGCGGTATAGTTATATTGAAAAACCTCGGTATTGGAGATCAATCCATTCCATCAAGTTTCCAAATAAAACAGGCCAAGGCAGAGTGTACTCTGCTTTGGCCTGTTTGTATGTGTTGTGTTACATCAGAAGTTGGTTTATTTTTGCTCCGACTTCGTTTCAAGTAGTACATAGCTGCCTAGTGTGGCGAGCTCCGCGTTATCCAGCAGTGCTTCATTCACCGCAGTCACCGCTTCCGTTGTTGCATTCAACAGTTCATCGAAGTCAACAGGTGAGGCAAACCTGAGAACGACGGAAGCCTCTCCCTTTTTCAAATGTGTCTCTGTTTTGCTCTTATAATCGTTAATTGAATCGACTTCAAGGTCGTTCTGTACATAATAATCATTGGCGTCACTTTCGCCTTTGAACATACTGAGTTCGGAATCGAGCCAGTAATCTTTATCCGCGATAGTCTTCTGACTTGCAGCCGTTTCATCATTGGTATTATACAAGAAATAAGGAATTCCAGAGTTGGTCAGATTATTGGTTGCGTCAACGTTGAACCACTCGTTTCCGATTTTCACCTTGTTCCATGCATGAGGTACGCCACTGGAGGTTCCTGTAACCACGATACTCTCCAAGCCGGACAGATCTGAGAGCAGTTTGTATACAGAAGCATAACTTGCGCATACGCCGACGCCTTTGACGAGAATACCATAGGTGGTAAACGAATCATTAAACTGTGCATCCACATGCTTAAAGTTGTTTTGCTCTGCATTTTCGAGTGCAGCATCATCATATTTTGCATTGTCGTTCAAATAATCGTAGATGACTTTACGTTTCTCGTCATCGCTCATGCCTTGTTTAATAATGGAAGCAACAACCTCTTTGGCTTTGGCGATAATCTCGGTTTGTTTTTTCTGGATATCTGCAGCCGTTTCGTTGTAATGAATCGAAAGGGTCAGTGTGCCATAGTTATATTCGAAGCCTTCTACCCCAAGAATCAGTGGATTCTGGTACATGACTTTCAAGACAACATCCGAGAGTGTTGTAAAATTTTGAGCTTCCGGAAAAGCTTTCAAGGAGATACTGTCCTGAGCAGCAATCATATTTTTAGCCAAAACTTCTTCCAGCGCAGAATCGGCATTCATGAAATCATCACCAGTAGCTGGCTCAGGCACGTTCTCCTGATTACCTTGTTCTACATTTTGCTCGGTATTAGACTTCTGCTCGTCGACAAGGTTTTGCTGGGAGTCTGTATCTGCTTCTACACCTGTATCTGTATCTGTATCTGTATTTGTTTCTTGAGCAGATGCCTCTTTCGAGGAATCACTCGCAGATTCGCTTGCCGTCTGATCGGCAGCTTCCTCGCTGGTGGTAGTATCATTGTTGTTAATAATCGTTGGTACATCCGGTGCAGGCACATAAGGTGTATTATTTTTAGGCTCAACGAATCCATTACTGGAATCAGCCACACGCTGTTGGGCAAGCTTGTCTAGATCTTCCTGAGTAACATTCTCTACACGTACGTAATTTTTAAGCGCTGTTCCTTTGACGTGAAAAGGAATGACCGTTTCATTGAACGGTGAAATTTCTACATTAGAGGTATCATAGACAAGTGTTTCACGAGCCAGTGAGCCGTCATTGTACTCTACCGTTATTTTCTGTGGCAGTTCGTTAACGCTTTTCAACTTGTCTCGATAAAAATCTTCTTTTAATGCGGATGGTAACTGGGAGGCTAGTGGGGCTGTGGCAACTCCGTTGCTAAAGTTGGACTCTTTGCCTTCCCCGACTGCAGTAACGTAGTATTCTCCCTGAATACCGGAATTCTGGTGTGTTGTAACAATATCATTGTAAATACCAAGGCCGCCTTTTCCATCTTTCATAAAGTCATTAAAGGTCGTCTCGGTTGTGGTTGCAATAACCAGAGGTGTACTTTCACTATAAGCGTTCTCTGCACCTTGAAGAGCAAGATTGTTAGGATCAAAAATTCGACTTCGGTCGATACGTTTATAAATGTTATATTGGGTAGCACCTTCAACTTTATCCCATGCAAGCGTTAATCGTCTGTCTTTGTCGATAACATACTTCAATTTAGGTACGGGCAACTCCGATTTCACTGTAAATGGGATGATAAGTGGTTGATCAAGCAAAGTGGGATTCTCTGCATCCGGATCATAGTTTAGACGAATATAATAGATTGGAGCTCCGCCCCAACCGCTGCTTCCCTTCGTTTTCATCGCTTCCGAGCTTAACACCCCCCAGCTTAAGGGTTTAATCGATACGCTGTCTTCATTAATTTCTGGTAGTGCATATACCTTACTAGCCTCTAGTGCTTTAATATCGGTATGTACGGAGATAATATCATCTGAAGATAAATTCAACTTTCTCAAATCGCCTTTGAACTTAAACGTAAATTCTTCATCCTGAGCCACATTGTACATGGGCATAATTGCTTTTTCCGAGGCTGTTCCATACTTTTCTTTCAAACTTAAAATGCTGGAGCCTTGCTTGGGTTCAGTTGATTTGTTCTCAGACGGGCTACTCTCCTGATCATTACTCTGGCAACCAGCCAGCAACAGGGTAAATACAAACATCATAAAAAATAATCGTTTCATGGTACACCGCTTTCTACTTATTCTGGGTAAAACTTAATTTGGATCCTCCTACCGCAAAAACCTCCTATTAATTTCCTAATACCTTTGATAGTTTATGGTCATATCTACTTATTGTCAAGGTAGGTTGTAGGGGGTTCGTAGACCTATATATAGGTAGAACAGTTTAGCAATTTTTACATAGAAATGATGATACAATGGTTCAATCGGAGTTAATAATTTCATCCCTAGAGGAGAATGTTGGAGGAGGCATCTTGTATGATTGCAGAACAGGTTGTGCGAACATTTTTCGAAGAAGTCCGGTCAGGCCGGAATCCGGATTATGCCAATCAAGTGATGGCGGAACAGGTGTTAGCCCATCAAGTGGTATCCGAGGAAGATGTCACGGTAAACAGAACACCTGCCGATTATGCAGCTCATGTGCGCGAGATGATTGAGGCATATGGTTCTTTTACACTGGAGATTCAAGAGATGATTGCCCAAGGCAACAAAGTATATGTGCGCTGGAAACAATCGGGTATCCATACAGGCCAGGTGGATCATTACAGCCCAACGGGGCTCCCGGTAATTGAGATTGCCAGTGCTGTTTACAGGGTGGAGGAAGGCAAAATCGTGGAATACTGGATTCAAATCGATAGATTAGGTATAGAAAAACAATTGGAACGCAACCTGAACGCATAAAAGTCAACGATGGAGCAGTTGAGGCCTTTCTTTTTTACAAAAGAGAGGCCTGTATTAAATTTAGTTGAGATTTTGCCAAACGATGGAGTCTTACAATGCATGATTCTTAACACGGTACCAATACGAATAGGCATCGGTATATCCCAATTTGGCATATAGTCGCCGTGCAGCTTCATTGCCCTCGACCACTTGCAGATAACTTGAAACAGCACCATGTCTTTTCCCCCATTGCAACAGATGCAGAATCATCTGTTCCGCCAGTCCGCGGTTACGGTAGTCCTTATCCGTAATGATGTCGTGCAGCCCAATGAATCCGCGCTCAACCACACCAAGCCCACAAGCCACCACAAAGCCGTCAACAAACAGTGTGATGAATCCCGTCTTCGCACGGACATTGAATAACATCTGAGCCATGGTTCCCCGAAACGCTTCACTGACCGCATTCAAACGGCAAAAATGGTTTAACCACTCTTCCGTTAACTGTTCCTCGATATGTACCTGTAGATGTTCAGCAGCTTTCAGATCCTTCAGGTCTCGAAGCTGTACCAGGGTTCGATCCACGACGTCATAACCTTTGTCTTGTAAAAGTTGATCCAATTCCCCTGGCTGAACGAACGGGGTTATTTTAAAAACTGTATTTAACCGGTTTGAACTGTAGATATTCTCACAGGTTTTGATCTTTTCATGCACATCCAGAGTAGAAGGGTAGATCGGCTGAACGGAATTGGCGCGTTTCGAATATCCTTTGGCAAAACGCAGTACCCAACCGTCATATAGTGAAGTGGATAAAGGCTGCCAGTGGTTGAGCGTTAACTCTTCAATTAAACGATGTTTGTTTTCTGTTGCATACATGTGGCTTATCCTCCTAACATGGGGTACAGGCAATATAACAATCAGATCAAATAATAATACATAAAAATGTATAAAAATTCAATCGAGATGATTCGGATGTTAGTCATCTGAATGATATAATCGATACATAGATTAATTTGTGAAATGGAGTACAACGAATGATTAACATAGAGATTCAGGGACACAAGATTACTTGTCATATCGAACTAGGCAAACGAAAAAAAGCCTCCATCACGATGGATCTGCCCTACATGGTCACCATCAAGGCACCGAACGGCACAAATGAGGAGGTGATTCGTCAGCTGGTCCTGCAGCATGGCGCCGAGATTATACAAAAATCCACCCGCATGCAGCAGGTGCTGGACGGTCCCCAAGCCAAGGATTACGAGAAAGAGGGCAAGGGTGCATTGCTGCTTTTTGGCCAGGCTCATGCCCTGCATGACTTAATCCCGGTAGAGGGATTTACGGAAGAGGAGCTTCGTGCGAACCTGAAAAAGTTTTATTTTGCCGAATGCAAGCGCATGATTGGGCAGCGAATTACACGTTATCAGCAGGAACTGAAGGTGAAGCCGAAGTCTATCGACATCGTAGACTCTCCCACGAAATGGGGGAGCTGCAGCTGGGACAAAAAGCTGACGTTTAATTACCGCCTTGCCATGGCACCGCCAGAAGTTATTGATTATGTCATTATCCATGAGCTGTGCCATATTCATCATATGAATCATGACCGTTCGTTCTGGCGGAGAGTAGGTAGTATTATGCCGGATTACAAGGAAAAAGAAGATTATCTCATGCGTAATGGCCGAGCCATGACGCTGTAGATTAACCGAGTTGAACACCGTGTTCTGTGTAAAATTGTACAGCGGCATCCCGATTCGTATGGTGATCCAGCCAATGCTCAGGATAATAAATTCCTGCAGCCATCGGCTGGTCAGCAGGCAAGCGAAGCAGCTTATCCGCCTGAATAGAAGCACCGAGTGCTGTGAGATGGGACTGTCCCTGGGGATCGGAGACGGTTAATCTACGCTTCACCTGTTTACCCGAGTGATCGATACCTTTCAGTTCGATGACGAGATGATGGGCGCCACCATTCCCCGGGTTGTAGAGCAACTTGCGTCTGAGGGGCGTAAACCGTTCGCCACTAATCATATTCCAAATACCAGTTTTGACTAGGCCTGCAAGTGCGTAGGTAGACAACTTATGATCAAAGGCAATACGGAAGCTGGAAGTATTGATGTGGCTCTGCCGGGGAAGCGTAACGTGATCCGGTGTATCGAGCCTGTAACATTGCGTGTGATATCCTCCGGGAAAAGTGACAGGAAGCGGATCAGTCATTGGATAGACATCGCGCTGAGTATTCAATTCAGTGATCTGAAAGGGAATGCTCATCCGGTCCATAAAAGTAACGGAATCAGGTCCTGCTTTGTCCCGGAGTGAATACAGGGCACTGATGTTCATCTCCACATGATTTAGATTCTCTGCGAGCATCATCGCAAACAAGGAAGCTGTCCCGCCCATCCAGCCGGAAGATAAAATAACAGGGGAGCGGAGCTCTTCTTGTTTTGCCGTGTGATGCGCCTGATGAAATACCTCTGTCCAGCGAGTGACGTCAATGAACGGGATGCCTCGCCGAATGGCAGATACGAGCAATGAATCCTGTAAATCATTTACGGCATTGATGATTAGGAATACGTCATCTTGGACGTGGATTAGAGGATCGGGTGCAGCTGTATCCACAATGACAGTGCGAACACGGTTTGAAACAAACGGAGGTGTTTTGTCAGAAGAACGGCCTCCGAGTAACAGTTCTAGATCAATATGTCTGTCATGCAAGATGCGGGCAATTTGTGCACCAACTGCGCCGTAACCGCCGGCGATAAGAATTTTCCGATATGTGGTAGTCATAAAGTTAACCCTCCATTAAATGTTTAAATGTTCGAACATTTAAACATATTGTAGGGTTATCTATCTCTAAAATCAAGTAGATGCGTTCTCCCGGAGAAAAACAGTTGTTGTTCGATCATGCTTATAACGTACAATAGAGCCAATAGTACTCGTTGCAAATCACTCTTAAACAGATATGGAGGAGGATCGCAAAATGAATCAAAACGGACAACACTCGGAGCTGGTGGATGAATATATCGCTTCATTTCCAGCAGATGTGCAACTAAAATTACAGAGGTTGCGGCAGATCATTCAGGAAGCGGCTCCGCTCGCTGAAGAAAAGATCAGTTACAAAATGCCTACATATGCGCAGCATGGGAATCTGGTTCATTTTGCGGCATACACGAAACATATTGGCTTTTATCCTGCACCCAGCGGTATTCTGGCGTTCAAGGAACAGCTCTCCAGGTTTAAGGGCGCGAAGGGTTCCGTCCAGTTTCCACTTGATGAGCCATTGCCAGAGAACTTGATACGCGAGATTGTTGAATTTAGAATGAAGGAGAACGTGGAGAGGAATCAGAGATGAATAAAGGTCTAATTGTTCTTGATGTCCAGCGAGGACTTACCATGCAACGAGATGTATCGGCAACCGTGTCAAAGATCGAATCGGTCATTGCGACCTTCGAGAAGATGAATTGGCCCATGGTGTTTACTAAACATATTGATGAGCAACATGAAGAGTCCTCACTCTACCGCGGGAAAGCAAATCATCTGGAAATTGTTGTGGATACGAAGCAACATCTTGTTCTGGAAAAGAACAAACCGAGTGCTTTCAGTAATATTGAATTGAAAAAATGGCTAAGCGATCAGCAGGTTGAGCATGTATTCATTGTTGGCTTTAACATGGAGTATTGTTGTCTTTTTACGGCGATCACTGCTGAACATGAGGGTTTTAAAGTGACACTGATTGAAGATGCGGCCGGTACGGTGAATACAGAAGAGACGTATGACATGGAGGGGCTGGATATACCTGATTTTATCGGTACGATTCTCAATTGGTCAGGATGCATAGAGGTTTTATATACAGATGAATTTAGTGATGTGTACTGCCATGGTACTGAAAAGTAGAATGTGCTTATAATAGGATGCTACTTCGTTACTGGCTAAACCAATGTATACAAAATCCGGATGATGATTCATCCGGATTTTTTGGATGCCTGCTCTTTCCCCAACTGTTTCTACTCAAAGTAATAGGTAACATCGGAGTTGCTGGCCGCAGGAATCAGATACATAAAATAGGGGCTCACCTGCAGATAGATGTTCAGGTCGGACACGCTAAGATTGCGAACCGTTAGATTGAAACGGCCATCTGCACCGACTGTGACGGTTTCCGTACGAATATGTTTTTCTTCTGGTGACGGGCCATGAATCCGAAAGGAGAACGTTTGACCCGCATATGCTGTAAGTGTTCCTCGTACGTTCAAGGTGCGCTCCGCTGTATATTCGAATTGTACATGACGGTCATCAAGAACGACCTCATTGCCGGTATCCGGTTCCTGAGGCTGTGTGCCGGGATCTTGGGGCTGCGTTCCAGGATTCTGTGGATCGGTCACGGGTTCTTCTGCGGAGGGGCTAATCGTGAAAAATTGAGTTTGATAAACGATGTCCGCGTTGGAACCGTCTTTTTTCTTCAATCCGGTAATTCGAACGGTAAACATATCTCCATCCTTCAATGCTTTTACGTTATCCGGACGGAAAATGACAGCATAGCTATACCCATATCCATCGGCATTGACGTTGAAAAACGCTTTGGAAGGATCACTGCTGGCAGGTGTTTTGGCACCGAAATTCCAGGTTTTCTGATCCGACGTTCGTGTAAGTTCTACCTGAACCTCCGAATTTGAAGGTTTTGCAAAGACATCCGGGTTCAACTGCGCAGACCAGGCCTGCGACACATTGAAAGCTTCAATCGGAAACGCGCCTTTATTTGGATACAAATTGTAATTGTAGCGCAGCTTCCCTGCCCGACTGGTATCCATCACCTGCATGGTGCTAAAATGACTTGCATAATTTTTGTTGTCCCGGGATGCGATT
Source organism: Paenibacillus xylanexedens (assembly GCF_007680605.1). Taxonomy (GTDB): domain Bacteria; phylum Bacillota; class Bacilli; order Paenibacillales; family Paenibacillaceae; genus Paenibacillus; species Paenibacillus xylanexedens_B. Next base: position 21,196 of record NZ_VEIO01000009.1, on the reverse strand, counting down.
CCGAAGCCGACCTTTTTCAACTGCGGACTCAGAATCCAGCGACGGTGACCTAGTGCGCCAATGTTACTTGAGTCAGAGTCGTCCATATATGCTTCCACACTATTAACCGCCAGATTGCCGGTAGCGCCATAGGAAGCATACAAGTTGGAACTGGAAGCTGATTTAGCACCTAGATCAAAAAAATCCTTTGGCATATCGGCAGGCCTAGCCGGAAAATGGCTTAGAGGACCGGTAGAGACAAGAACTGCACCGTGTTGAGCCTGAACGTTAAGCGAAGCATCCAGCACAAGATCGCCTTCCAGTCCCGAAAGGTAACGATAGAAGTTGGCCGCATTTAATGCCTGCTGCAGAGAAGATTCACTTAATACGCCAGCAACATAAGGTGCTGTGGTGGAAGGGGTTTGGGTATATGTAGCGGGTTGATCCCTGTTCGACATCCATTGCGTCCATTTTTGATTAATTTCTTGCTGACTTCGCTCAGGCAACAAGCTGTCGACAGGGGCTGCCAAGGTCTGCTGTGCACCGAGTAGTACGAACATCAGACCAGCCAGAGGAAGCGTAAGCAGTGTGTGAATAACCTTTTTCCGAATAAACATCTTCTAATCTCCTTCAACTTGTAAAATGTAAATAATATACTTTCAATGCATTTTATCGACAGTAGAGGATGTATTAGTTAGTTGATTTTAATAAAATGAACCTTTTGTACCAGACGATGAAGTTCTGCGTAAAAGTAAATTAATTCTTGCTGATTCCATAAAAAAAGCACCTCCCGAACGTGCAAGGTGGAAAACGATCCCCCATGCCTGCTTGTTCGGGAAGTGCGATTTAGGTTAAACCGGGGGCGATCGATGCCTCCAGCTCCATGTTCTTAACCCTCTGTATATTCGTTAACGGCCATTTTTCCTTCCTCTACGCGAATCCAGTACGTGTAATCCTCTTTTACATTCAAGTAAAGGTTGAGGTGCTTGGTGTTTTGTTCATTTACCTTGACCGTCAGTTTGAAGCTTCCGTCTGCAGCCAGTGTTACGTTTTCGGTCTGAATAGGCAATACTTCCGGGGAAGGCCCGTTGATATCAATCGGAATGGTGTGACCGGCATAGGCCTTAAATGTACCTCGTAAAGTCAAGGTGTGATCCACCGTATATTCGGCCTGAACCGTACCATCCGGGAGGTTTCCTTGCTTCTCATTGTCACCCGTTTCGGTAACTTGTTCAGGTCTGCCCCAAGGCTCGAATCCTTTGCCCTTTAGATTCCTCAGAAATACAACAGCCTCTGCTCGAGTAAATAATTCCTTGCCGGCATAACCTTCGACAGTGGCTGATGTTTTGCCAGAGGAGTATCCCATATTCAGCAAATACTGAATATTGTCCTCTTCTCTAACATAGTTTCTACCCCCAAGGCTGGCGATAATTACAGCAACCTCTGTCCGATTCAGCGCATGTTTGCGCAGCTTGGGATTTTGAATGCTGGCTTCCAGTGGCAGATTAAACCTTGCTGCATACGTATAGTATCGGTCACTCCAAAGCGTACCTTTATCCTGAGCCGTCTCCATATTCTTCAGGTATTTAGTGTTGGCATACATATTAAACAGCATGGAGAGAAATTCGGCTTCGCTCACTTGATCATTAGGTCTGAACATGTCATTATCCCCGCTAACCATATTTTGCTGAATAGCCCACAGGATATCATTCTTGGCCCAATGATTCTGAATGTCTGTATAGTTAGGCATTTTCTTTACCGTAACCGAGACGACCGTTTCTTTCCCTCCAAAACGGATATGCAGCTCGGCTTTCCCGACCTTTGTTCCAGCGATTCGACCATTCCGAATCACAATCTTATCCGATGATGTCGTATAGGTCAGGTTGGAATAGGGGGTGTAGGAAGTACCGTCTCCAAGAATAGCCGTGACTAAAGGGATATCTGCGGTTTCTCCAACTCGCAAGATCACATCGGACTTTGCAGGTCGAATCTGGGTTAACGTGGGTTCCTGCCTGCCGTCTATATGGAAGAAACGTGTAGTATAGGAGATTTCGGCAGGAGAGCCATCTTTCTTTTGCAGGCCTGTGATATGTACTTGGAAGGTATCACCGTTTTTAAACAACTGAATATCGTCAGGACGGAAAATAATTGCGCTGTTATCGCCAAAGTTGGTTGTCTCGACATTGAAGTAGGCTTGTTCAAACCAGCGTTTGTTTGAAGGGTCTACATTATAATATTCCGAAGGGAATTCCGTCTTCTCTTGCTGGTTGAATGTCCATTTCCGCTGGTCAGAGGTTCGGATCATTTCAACCTGAACCTTTTCCAATTCGGGTTTTGCGAACACGTCCCTGTTTAATTGAACAGACCAGGCCTGCAGGGCGCCGAAGGCTTCAATCGGAAAGTCGCCTTGATTGGGAAACAGGCTGTAGTTATACGGTGTCACCTGAGTTCTGCTTTTGTCAAAAACCTGCATGGCACTATAATAACGAGTTCGCTCTTCCTCTTGATGGGCAGCCAGACCAAATCCGATTCGTTGTAGCTTCGGGCTTAAAATCCAGCGGCGATGGCCTACCCGATCAATGTTGGACGCATCCGAATCATTCATGTAGCCCATGATGCTTCCGGCCAGTACATTGAATTTGCCATTGCTGGTGACATGCAGGTTAGATGAGGAGGCAGAGGTATAGCCTTTATCAAAAAAATCCTTCGGCATATCTGCCGGTTGTTCAGGGGAATGGCTAAGTTGCCCTCCGGTGGAGACAACAACGGCTCCGTGCTGAGCTTGCATATTTAAAGCTGGATCGAGTACAAGATCACCGGACATACCGGCAATATATCGATAGAAGTTGGCAGCATTCAAACCCTGCTCCAGATATCTCTCATTGAGCAGGCCGGCAGAATAAGGGAAAACGGTAGAAGGTGATTCGGTAAACATAGGGAGCGTTTGATCAACCCTCATCCACTCATTCCACTTTTGGTCGATTTCTTGCTGACTACGCTCGGGAAGCAAGCTATCGATCTGTTCAGCGTGAGCGGTCTGTGTTCCGCCCAGAAGCAATAACAGGCCAGCGAGTGGCAGTGCAAGCAGCGAGCTGATTTTCATTTTTGTACCCATCATAAACCTTTAAAACTCCTCTCATCTTCAGTGCACACCCAAAGGGATACGCAAATGTAACTTTATGTATAGTAACTTTATGTATATATGTTATCGTCTGTTTCGTTGATTTTGCTTAGGGTGAATCCAGAATGAAAGGATTAAAAAAGAACACAGGCTATCCTTAGATGCAGGATAACGCATGCTCCTCTTTCATATCTCTCAACTTCAATTCGTTTAGTCCAGATTCAAGTCGAAATCCGGCTGACACATATAATCGACGGGATACAGGTCGTCCCTGGCCGAGATTAATGCACGGAAGTGTAGAGAAGGAGGCCCCTTTAGCTCAACGTCGCTACCTTCGCGAAAACGAACCAGCTCGGCTACAACGAAGACATCCTCTGCATTCGTACATCGGAATATCACATTGTTCGGGTTAATAACCTCTTCCATATAACAGTAGGTCATCACATGAAAGGACTGGCCGCGCCAGTTCGTCTGAATGACCCGGTACGACTGGGTTCGAATCAGATCGATGTAACGTTCCAGTGGGAAGGTATGCTCAAACTGTGTAATATAACCTTTCTGATCCACGTCGATCGTAAATTCAACATCGTAACTCTCGTGGAACTCTTCCTGATATGTACCTTTCATAATCTTCATCGTATCAAAGTGTGATCCAAATTCGGGATCGGTCACATAGGGAATAGAAATCAGTTCAGCATCAACATACTGTGAAATTTGACTTGTTGTGGACGGGGGCTGGTTATGCTTGGTTGGTCTCAGGTCAATAGAACCGATCATACTGCCGGGAAAACCGGGACTGCAACTTATTCTCATAGTCATCTCCTTGGAGTTGTATTCATCTAGTTGGACGAAGTTTACGGGAGAAAGTTACACCTTAATCTGGAAGGAATATCAATATACGAACTCATCAGTTGACTTGAACCTGGAGATTCCAGAGGATATAGTGTATAGGGTATTCTACATTATCAATGACATATACATGAGGTATAGCTTCATGAACGGGAGGGCTCGCCATGTTATCCACTAAAGTAATTGAACATTGCCGCGTAAAAGGCTGGTGGCATGAAGACGTGCCTGCTGAATACGAGGAAGCGCTGCGTAAGCTGGACATTGATCTGAATTCGGATTTCGCACAATTTTACCTGCATGCCGAGGATGGACCGACCTTTTACAGTCGGCATCAGGAGCTGTACCAGATCTGCTGGGTGATCGAGAATACCGTATATCTACAGGATATGCATATATCGCAACTTACACTGGGATTACCAGAGGCATACATTCCGCTGGACAGCTTTGAAGGGGAAGGGGGATTCTTCTATAATCGCCAGACAGGTGAGGTTGTGCTGGTTGAACTGGGCGAGTCGATTGAACGATTCCTGAACGGAGAGAGTAAGCCGCAATGGGCGGATTTCAATGCCTTTCTGGAGTGGTATTTCGGTTTGACGGAAGTGACCACACTGTAACAGTAAAAGGGTGCTCCCGTGGCTATGAATGCCTAGGGAGTACCCTTTTGTATGTTCCAACTCGATGAACGATATTTTACTTAGAGCTAGTGTATTGATCATCCGTTTTGTTTTTCCCGTAAGGGAAAAACTCATCGACAAGGTCTTGAGGAGAGATCGATACAAATACATGATCCAGATCGGTCTTTTTCGCAAAATCAATGATGTCTCCTGTATAGTAACGTGGATCAATCAGATACACATCGGAGACAACCGTCGAGAGAAAAGAGATCATAGGCACGGCGAGTGAGTCCTTGATAAACATGACCTTGAGTCCGTTTGGATTGTCTTTATTCGTCACATGTACGATTCCCTGATTGCCATACAGATACGTAAAGTATTTGTCCGCAGTCAGGTCATACGCAGCGCCCTTCACATTCAGGGGATATGTCGTTAACAGCGCATCCTCAAATCTTCCATCCAGTGTGGCTTCCGTTTTGCCCGTCTTAAAATAAAAAGAGTAGTCGGTTCTGAATTTAGGATAAATCAGGTCAAAGTCATCATCCCCCGCGAAAAACTTCCCGGTTTTGCGGCCCTGTGAGCCGATAAAGAAATCCGTGTACGGGATGACGTTGTAGTTGCCGATATCCGTAAAATAACGGTCCGGGTCAAGTGGCTTGTTATATATGCCATCCAGATGGTGAACCAACTGGCCGAAGGCCCAGAAGGCCGTTTTGATTTTCCAGTGATGATCGGTTGTGAAAAATAAATCCTTCGCCGGTATGCCGCTCTCCAGCAAACCCTCGCGCAAATCCAGCGTATCGACCCCAGCCTGCTTCAGATGATCCAGGAAGCCATCGGCCGTTTCATTGTTATAGTTATAAGGAATGCCATCTGGAAATGTGGTATAGCCACGTACATATTTGTCCGGTGTCATGACATACGTAAGCTTGGTTTTTGCCCCCAATTGTGCCCCTAGCTCGGCAACCCGATCAGAAAGCTCTGTCGTATCCGTTGGCCCGGTGGCGAAATAGGTATAGTGAAGCTTGCCCTCCGTATCTTTGACCACCTCGAAGTTGTTCTCTTCGTTCTTCCACATGAGTGACTGTAAGTATCCGTAGGCTTCCACGAATCCAAACTTTTCAAAAACGTGCTCATTGATGTCTGCATCCAATTCGTTGATGATGCCTTTGGCATTGGAGAAACGGTAGTCTGCCGCCGATAGTGTTTTTTTCATCGGTCCGAAGGAATGCATGATATTCAAGATCGATAATGTGGCAAGCACAAGAATGAAGAGGAAGGCGGTCATTCTCTTTTTGGCAAAAAAGTTATGCATATGGAATCCTTCTCTCAGAAATTAAAATATATGAACGGGTTGTATGTTCCTTTGACCAGATAGGATACACACACGAGAAACAGAGCAATAATGGTCACCGGGTAAATCAGTTCAAGCGGTTTACCGAAGCGTACACCATCCACCATCCATTTGTTCATCCGTAAGGCAAGTGGCGTGGAGAACAGAATGCCGAGAATGAAGAAAAGGGCGTATTCCTTCATGAACATCCAGGTCGTATCACTCCAGAACCCGTTGCCATACAGTCCGAACATATTGCCAAGGTAGTTGCCAGCCTGTAACAAGTCCGGTGACCGGAAAATCACCCATCCAATGACCACAACAAACATGGCATAGAAATGTCGGAGCGGAGCATACCGTGTGCTTTTGTCCAGGTTGAAAATTTTCTCCAGTGCAATGAATGCGAAGTTGATTAGACCCCAGATAACGAATGTCCATTCCGCCCCGTGCCAGATGCCCGTCAGTCCCCAGACGACCAGCAGATTGCGAATCATTTTATCTTTATTGCTGACACGTGATCCGCCCAGCGGGAAGTAAACATATTCCTTAAACCAGGTGCCAAGCGAGATGTGCCAGCGGCGCCAGAATTCGGTGATGGAGCGTGAGATATACGGATACCTGAAGTTTTCTTCGAACTTGAAACCAAACATCAGCGCGAGTCCAATCGCCATATCCGAATAACCCGAGAAGTCGAAATAGATCTGTAATGTATAGGCAATCGCCCCCAGCCAAGCCAGACTTGAAGCCATATCGCCTGTTCCGCCCATGCTGAATGCATGATCGGCGACAATGGCCATGCTGTTGGATAACAGCACTTTTTTACTCAAACCCACAATGAACCGGCAACAGCCGACCGCGAACTTGTCCCAGCTTTCCTTCCGATTGATCATTTGATCCGCAATCATGTTGTAACGCAGAATGGGCCCGGCCACAAGCTGAGGGAAGAAGGAAATATAGAGGGCGACATAAAACGGATTTTTCTGCACACTGCCATGCCCGCGGTACACGTCAATGACGTAGGAGATTGCATGGAAGGTAAAAAAGGAAATGCCGAGCGGCAGCGCAATATGCGGAATACTGAGGCCAAAGCCTGTACTTTCATTGACAATACGCAGGGCAAACGCCAGGTATTTATAAACAAACAGCATACCCAGATTGGCAGCCAGCATCACGGTTATCACGGTATAGGCGGCATTGCGCCGATCCCGGTACTTGTCCACGAGCAGTGCGAACACGTAATTCAGTGCGATGGAGACCAGCATAACCAGCACAAATCGGGGCTCACCCCATGCGTAGAAGAACAGGCTTGCCACGAGCAACAACATATTTTTCAGCGTCACAGAAAACCGCAATATATAATACAGCCCAAGTACAAGCGGCAAGAAATAAAATAAGAAGACTACACTGGAAAAGAGCACTGCCTTTCCTCCTTGATGATGTTGATGATGAAATAATTAAATTACATTCTGAACAGCCGCTTGGACCTGCGATGATTCATCGAACGTTGTTTTCCCGCTTGTGAGCCTTGCTGAAGTTTGCGCCACAGCCAGTACGGAACAACCACCATGAGTCCAATCAGAAGAAGACCGATCCGGATCAGCCATTCCATCCATGGTTGTAACCATATGGTGGAAGGTTCAAGTACTTTGGGAACCTCGCCTGGCGAGGGGATGAAACGAGGTGTTCCATCCGCTTCCTTCATCTGCATCGCCGTGGAACGATCAAGCTTCACAATATAATCAAGACTCCACTGCTGATTCACCAGCGCACGAATAGTCACCGAGTCGGCTTTTGCGGCGTCCGTTTCAACGGTCAGTAGACCATCCGATGTGATGGTTACGCCCTGTACAGGATGAGCAAGCTGGAAATGTACTTCTGGCGTTTCCGAAGCTTTCGATTCTGTCACCTGCAGGCCACTAACGGTATACGTTGCAACCGATTCACCGACCACCGGTTTTACGACTCGTTCATCACCTTTGATTGTCACAGAAGATAATTGGTTCTCTGCAACAGCTTCTTTCCTAGGAACGAGTTTGATATTGCCAACGCGGTAATTCAGCTGTGCGTTTTCCGTCGTGGTCATCGTGATGCCCCAGCTCAGCATTTTCCCTGGTGCGACACGGCCAACCGTATTTGCATGATTTCGAACCATGAGGCTGGAAAAGGGAACACGAATCTCCCCCTCAAACCCGGGCTCCAGCCTTATCAACCCATCCACCGGATGAACCAGCTTCGGTTCTTGGGTTGCCAAGGGAATAAGGATGACATTGCGTTGATCCGCCACCGTCAGTGCCGATTGATCCGTTCGCGTGATGACAACGTTTAGCGGCAGCGTTTGATCGGAATCACTGCGAATCGAGAATCTTAACTCGCTGTAGCCCGACCAGTCCCTGTTCTGTAGCTCATACACATAGGCGGAGTAATAGCCTTTTTCTAGATCCTGTGTCGAGGTGTTGATCTGTAAACTACCGTTACGATTCAACGTGGACTGCACTTTGGCTCCATTGTTCCATATCTTTATGGAGCTCTCGCTCCACTGCAGCTGATCCGGCTGAGCCGAAGCAGTAGTAGCGAGATATAAGCTTGATAAACCTGTGAGGATTGCGACAAGCAGCCATTGCTGCCATTTCGTACTCATGCGTTCTTTGCCTCCATGTTATAAATAGGCCATCTCGTCCAGTTCATCATTCGAGATGAAGCTTTTATTCTGTACTGGGCGTTTGGGTATGCTTGCGTCGATATACGCCACATTCCACTGTTTCAAAAGAGCTTCCAGTTCAGGCATTTGTCCATTTCGGGCAATGTCCTGAATATTTCTGATCCGGTACAGAATGCCATGTTTGCTTCGCATCGACTTCACCCATACACAGTCCAGTTCGAGGCCTTCGGCAAGCGGCAAACGAAGCTCATAGGCCATTTCCTGCCGAGATATATTCACAAGCAAAAATTCATAATTAAAGTCCATCAGCGTAACGGTTCCATAGTCGGGTGTATCCAGCTCGTGATTCAGCGGAATGCGTGCCAGTTTACGGTTGGACATGATGCCCGCTTGTCCGCGTCTTACAAAATTCAAACGGATGTCCTCGAACGTACTGATATCTTTATCCAGCTTCTGCGGAAGCGTAGGCTCGCGGTCATACACAATATGTAACAACTGACGCTGATCCTGCTCTGTAATCTCGTGTACTTTGAATGCATACTTCCACTTATTACCGAATGAAGTTACGTGAGTGACCTTGGCCGTAAACTCGCTTGAATAATGATCCGTTACCAGACGTACAGCAAATTCGGCTTCGCTCGGGATGTATCTCGGTGTATCCAGTACGATAGCGATCCCGCCTTCCGAAATATCATGTGTAACCGTGGACAGAGTTTCACCCTCAGTCGTTAGTGTACAGTCCACTGCAGCCAGAATACGCTCATAGTTGCGGAACACTTTACGGCCGCTTAGGAAAAAGATCGACATCATAATGTTGTAGAAATTAATCAACAGCCAGTACAGAACTACGAGAAATCCAATGGTGCCCTGACTAAATGTCCAGTGAATGCAGTTTACGATACCGATGATAGAGAGCACGGCCAAGATCAGATGCGGAATGATCTGTTTGAGCTGGTAATTGCGATCGTTATGGGCACCGTCTTTGCGGGTTACCGCAAATTTATTCATCGTGACGCCCAGTGTTTCCAGAATGACCGCAGGTAGAAGAGACGGAAACAGGATCGTTTCGTATACATTCGTCCATTTCGTGGTTCGAATATTACCTGACAACATACGCAGACACATATTCGTTAACAGATACATCGGTAGCCAGAACACGAGAATTTCCAGAATGGTACATTTCACTACGAGCACACCGAACACAGCAAACAGAATAGGCGACATGATGTAGAGCACCCTTTTCAGCCCTGAGTACCAATAGGTTATGGAAGAGATATAATTCAGTCTCTGGGCAAAAGTAAGCCCGCGCTTGAACAAAATGTTCATTTTTCTGCCCGTTTGAATACATCCGCGTGCCCAGCGTTGGCGCTGTTTGATCAGGCTTTTCAAATCACCGGGAGCAAGTCCTGAAGCAAGCACTTTATTGGTGGCAAAACAGCGATACCCTTTGCTCTGCATTTCAATGCCAGTAGCAAAATCCTCAGTAATGGAGCCGGTATAGAAACCGCCCACATCTTCGAGTGCCTGCCTCGACAGCACTGTATTGGTTCCGCCGTAGATAACGGAGTTGGACTTGTTCCGCCCGACCTGCACATCACGATAGAAGTAGTCCTGTTCATTTGGAATTCGAGCTTCGGAATACAAATTGTATTGAAACTGATCGGGATTATAGAAGCTTTGCGGAGTTTGCACGAAGCCAATCTTTTCTCCTGTCAGAAAATAAGGCACACAGGACGTCAGAAAATCATGCTTCGGAATCATATCGGCATCAAACGTGGCGATTAGAGGGGAGGAAGTATGTTTCATGGCGTTGTTCAAATTTCCAGCCTTGGCGTGAATATGCTCTGTCCGAGTCAGATAGTTAATCCCCATATGATCAGCCAGCTCTCGCATCTCGGGACGATTGGAGTCGTCACACAGGTAGATATGTACTTTGGAGCGATCCGGATAATCCATGTTGAGACAGCCGTTAATCGTTTTGAAAAGCAAGGATGTAGGTTCGTTATATGTAGCAATAAAAACATCAACGTCAGGATACAATGACTCATCAACGACAGGAAGTTCAGGGTATTCAAGCCGGGTCATATTATAAAAATGCACAGCGAGTTCAAACATACCAATGAGTTCGACAATCAGGAGGGCAAGACCGGCGGTCACGGCAAGCGGGCCATAGCCGAAAGGAATGGTGAAGAAGGTACGCCATATGACGTAAATACAAGACATGATCACCGTTGCGGTAACCAGCATTTTTTTGCGTGTGCTTAAACGATTCAAGGTGCATACCTCTCTCTATGATTGGTGAAATAAATCAACGTTCATCAAATCTAACCATATGTCTATCGTACAATAGCGTTCTGAACGAATTCTGAACAAAAATATGTATATATTTGTTTTTTATCTATTATATTCAATTAATATGGGATGGTTTTAGGTTCGAAAACAGTCTTACAATGACGAAATATGTCGATTCATGAAGAATATTGTATTTATTTTGGTCGGAATTAGCAACATTTTTATGTTGAGTCCATAATCTGGAAAATTGCAAAGGATGACACAAAAAAGACGAGCACATTGGCTCGTCTTTTTCGGCTGATCTTTTGCAGACACTAGAATCTCAATAGGGCATTTCCATGTCGACCGAGATTCATTTAATCGGATATGTTGCGGGTGTAATATTCAATGATATCTTTACGACGAATGATTCCAAGAAAGACCCGATCTATATCCACCACGGGCACAAAGTTTTGGTCTGCCGCAAGAGTCAGCATATCCTCCATCTCTGCTTCGATGTACACGCATTCATTATAGACCCGATGGCTAATCTCATCGACCTGCACTTGGTCCATATTATCAAATGTCAATCCAGGCGTATTACGCATTTTCCATAACAGATCACCTTCGGACAGAGTAGCAACATATTTTCCATCCGGATCAATTACGGGAATGGCGGTGTAGTGGTGCGATTCCAACTGCTCAATAGCATCTTTCATGGAAGCGGTAGACTCGATATAGGCCACTTCGGCTTTTGGGAGTAAAAAATAGCTGATTTCCATCATCGGGCTCCTTTTCAGCCTTTTGCATCGCAAAAAAGCTTTAGTATGTAATTCACTATTCTTATTTAAACATATTATGTGAGCTTAAGGCTATTTTTAATGACAAATTCATCAGATTTGTTACATTGTTTAATCGGCGCAGGAAATTTATAGTATAGAGTAGAGGTGATGTGACGTGAAATCCAAACGTAAATTATTATACGGACTTTTGCCGATTCTATTTGCAGGTGGCATCGGAATGTATCTTTATATGCAGAACAATAAACCAGAGGAAGCAAAACCCCAGGCAACCGTGAATCAGTACATAGAGTATCTGCAAAAGAAAGAGTTCGACCAGCTGTATTCGTTGATGTCACCTGCTTCGTTGACCGAGGCAGGTATGTCCAAGGAACAGTTTATTGAGAAATACAATGCAATCTACTCGGGTATGCAGGTCTCTGCTGTTAAAGCTGAGCTGACAGTAGCGAATACGGCAGGAACGGAAGCTGACTCTGGCGCTCAAACAACAGGGACTGAAGGTGGAACCGAAACGAAGACTAAGGTTGAATCACAAGCAACAACGGACAAAAAGGGGACGAACCAGACAGAACAAGGGGCTAGTAATCCTGATCTTTACCAAACCGATTATGATATACATCTGACCACTTTTTTGGGCGAGGTCAATGAAACACATACGCTAAGTTTGGTTCGACAGGAGACTGAGGACGGGAGCAAAGTCTGGCAGATTAACTGGCAGCCTTCTCTGATCCTTAGTGACATGGTGAAAGGTAGCAAAGTCCGGGTGAAGACGTTATTCCCCAATCGCGGGGATATTGTAGATCGTGACGGGTTGCCGCTTGCAACCCAAGGCACCATGAATGAGTGGGGGATTGTACCCGAGAAGCTCGGAGAGAATCCGGATCAGATGATTACACGCATCGCGGATCATTACAAGGTGTCCGTAGAAGCCATTCAGAAGGCACTGGGTCAGACCTGGGTGAAACCGGAATTTTTCGTGCCTATGGGATCGACAGAGGAATTTGATGTACCGGCTTCTCTTAGCGGAGTTGCTCTGCAAAGTAAGGAAATTCGGTATTATCCGCTTGGCGAGGCAGCGGCACATCTGATCGGATATGTGCGTAAGGCCACCAAGGAAGACTTGGACAAAGATACCGAAGGGTATTACCGTGCGGAAGATTGGATCGGCAAAGCTGGACTGGAACAGTCTATGGAGAAACAACTACGCGGAGAACGCGGCGGTTTAATTGAAATTACGGATGAAGCGGGCAACACGCGTTCGGAACTGATCCGCAAAGATGCAGTCGACGGTAAGGATGTGCAACTAACGATCAGTTCATCACAACAGAAAAAGCTATATCAGACGCTGGCGGGTGGCGGCGATGCCGGAGCGATGGTGATGATGGACCCGAAGGATGGAAATATGCTTGCTCTGGTGAGCGCGCCTTCCTACAATCCGAATAAAATGGTTACCGGTCTGACGCAGGGTGAGTGGGATGCCTATTCGGCGAACGAGAAGCTTCCTTTTATCAACCGAGTAACGACACGATACGCTCCCGGCTCAACCTTCAAGGCGATTACTGCGGCTGCGGGATTAATGGAGAAGGTGACAACACCGGACAAAACCCATGAGATTTCTGGTTTGCAATGGCGGAAAAACGATAGCTGGGGCGGATATTACGTCAAGCGGGTGAAAAGCCTGAGTCCTGTGAATATGGTGGATGCGCTCGTATACTCCGACAATATTTATTTTGCAATGGAAGCGACAGAGATGGGGAGTGCAAAGTTTATTGATGGCATTCAAAAGTTCGGGTTTGGTGATAATTTCGGACTGGATGAACTCTATCTGAAACCTAGCCAGTATGCGAATGAGGCGCATAGGGATCTTTCTTCCGAGGTACTGCTAGCCGACACTTCGTATGGTCAAGGTGAGATGTTAATGTCGCCGATCCATCTTGCTGCTGCGTTTACGCCGTTTGTGAATGAAGGCAAGCTGGTGAAACCTGTATTGATTGTTGGAAAAGAAACCCCCGATCCTGAGGTGATCATCACACCGGATGTAGCCAATACCGTTAGAGACGCACTGAAACAGGTGGTATCTCGTCAAGGCGGAACGGCACATGCCCTTAGCTCGATTGCTGGCAGTCTTGCAGGCAAGACGGGAACGGCCGAACTGAAAGCAAAGAAGGGTGAGCAAGGTCAGGAGAACGGATTTTTCGTTACCTTTGATACCGAATCACCGTCGTTCCTGCTGGCGGCTGTAATCGAAGAGGTGAATGGTCGCGGTGGTAGCCATTATGTGGTGGATCGCTTGAAACCATTCTTGGAGAAGCTGCAGCTTGAGCCATGAACGTAATCCAGTGATGCTTCTCGTATCAACATGATTGAAAAGGATTGCAACACCCTGAACTATTAAGTGTGTAACGATGAGACATAACCAAAAAACGCGTTCTTGGCTTAACCATACAGGTCGCCAAGACGCGTTTTTCATTTTACTTTATATATTACATTTATAAGGGATTTGGATTTAAGATCATTTTCTGGCTGTAATCATGAACCGTGCCGAGTTGGTGCGAATCCCCTTCTCGTCGCCGTGATCTTGAACAAACTGTTCAAAAATATTCAAGTCGAACGCGAGTTCTCCAAATTGAGGAACGATAGGTGTGTGGGTTAACAGGAACAAGAGATCCTCCTGTGTAGTGTAATGCTCGGTTACATTATATTCGCGGACGTCGATTTGTCTGAAACCGGCATGTTTCAGATCCTGTTTGTATTTTTCCAACAGCGTTCCAGGTTCAATGCCGAGATGCTGTCCGCGTCCAAAAGCCTGCTTTACATTTAATTTGTCGTGCTCGCTGACCTGCTGGGTCAGGAATACGCCATCCTCTGCGAGAACGTTGTACACTTCTGACGCGGAGAATGCGGAATGTCTGCAAGAAACGATATTGAAGAATGACTTTGGAAACTGTAAGTTGTCCGCATCCATCTGCATGAATCGCACATTCATACAGTTCGCAGTTCGCTTTAAATTTCGCCGAGCTGTCTCGATCATGCCCTGAGCCAAATCGATGCCGACAAGCAGATGAGCATGTTCAGCAATGGAGAGCACGGCTTCGCCTCCACCTGTGCCGATGTCCAGCAGCAGATCGGATGGTTGTGTGCAACGAGTCACCTCATCATAGAAGTCCCAGTCGGTGGGTTCGGAGATCACCTTCATTGTGCTGAAATCCCATCCGTTTTGTTGACCGACACGTTCATAAAATGTGTTGTAATCCCACTTTTTTGTCATATTAATTCTTCCTCCAGTATGTGATGTGTTATTTAGGATTTGTTGTTTTCAATCATCGTTCATCTACACATCGAACAGGCTCAAAAGGACAGACCTACCCCTTGGTAGCTGGTACGCGTTTTGATCCAGCCCGACATTTAATTACTTCGAACGATTGGGAACAACATCCCTTTCACCTCACATGTTGGAATAGTCCCATTATACCGAATTGACAGCGCATTCGCGAGGTGATATTTTGGGGTGGAATCTATTCTAGGAATCCGAGGTGATCAATGGTGGCTGTTCGTGCTAATCAGATTTTTGTCAACTTGCCAGTCCAGGATTTGAAGAGATCGGTTGATTTCTTTACGAAAGTGGGGTTTGAATTCAATGCCCAGTTTACGGACGATAAAGCTACCTGTATGATTGTCGGAGAAAATATCTTTGCCATGCTTCTGGTGGAGGAACGTTTCCAATCCTTTATCACGAAAAAAATCGCGAATGCGGCTGAGACAACAGAAGTGATCGTCGCTTTGTCTGTTGCTTCCCGTGAAGAAGTGGATGCGATCGTACAAGCTGCCCTTGATGCTGGAGCGAAGCAATATAACGAACCCCAAGATCATGGATTTATGTATGGACGGAGTTTTCAAGACTTGGACAACCATCTATGGGAAGTCTCTTATATTAATTTGAGTGCGTTCCCTTCAAACCAGCCCGAACAGATCAGATAAAATCGTGTCGACTAATATAGAGGCCCTCCTTGATAAAGGAGGGTCTTTTTTGCATGAATCCTTGTGAAGATCTTATTTTTCATCAGGAATATATGGTGCATTTTACCTTTTTGCTATATGATAAATGTCGATTCACCCCGAGATTAGGCAACACATATTCTGGAGTGATATCAAGTAACAGAACGACAACAGAAAAAACAAAAGATGACATGTCTAAATTTACATACGTTTAGGCTGGAGGGATCAGGATGTATTGTCACATATGCGGAACGAAAAATAGCTCCGGGGAAGACCGCTGTCAGAAGTGTGGAACCCGATTGAAACAAGATAGCTCCACAGAGGAGCAAATCTGGTCGGAGCCATCAGGGCTGGAGCCACGTAATGCATCTGCAACCGGAACGGCGAGCAAGCGCAAGAGCAGTCCATTTCTATGGATCATCCCACTGTTGCTTGCAGCAATTATGGGGTCGTTGTTAACGTATTATTATAATCAGGAGAATCTGATTAACGCTCATGTGAAGACATTGCATGTTGAGGCAGAGAAGGCTGCACTGGACGGGAAATATTCAGAAGCTCTGGAGTTGCTGGACAAAGCCCTCGCTCAAAGACCGAATGTAGGGGCGCTCGTGCTGGATCGTCGAATTACAGAGCAAGCGAACAACTTACGAAAACAAATGGACGAAGCCGCGAGTCTACTCAAAACAGGCAAGCTGTCGGAAGCGGACAAAATGATTCAAACCGCGGCTAAAACATTAAACGAACGCCAAGAGCCGGTGTTTGATAAGGTAAGGTCAGCGTTGAACAATCGAAAGGTGACCCTGGCTGTTTTGAAAGTGAAAAAGGAAATTGATCAGTTAACAACCGTCGAGGCACTCGCTGATAAACTTAAAACGATCTCCAAGCTGAACGGTAAGGAAGCCGAAGTTGTGAAAAAGCAGATTACGGATAAGCTGGCAGGTATAAGTTACAAGCAGGCGGAGCAGCAAGTGAAGAAGCGTGATTTTACAGCAGCACTGCAAACCGTGGACAACGGATTATCTTATGCCCCTGAGGATCAGAAGCTGACTAAATATCGGGATGAAGTATTGCGTGAGAAGAAAGCTTTTGAGCAGGCAGAGGAAGAACGTATCCGACTTGCAGAACAGCAAGCAGCTGAAGAGGAACTTCGCAATCGTACAGGGGCTGTATACGTAACGGATCTGTCTGCTAAGCTGGATGAGTATGGAGACTTGTATATCAGCGGGTCGGTGTTTAATCAGGGAACACGCCCCATATCATCCGTGGCGCTTATTGTTAGCATCAATGCCTCGAATGGCGATTACATCGGCGAGACAGATGTTTATGTATACCCAGCTATATTGGATGTAGGAGAAGAAGGGTATTTTGAAACCTACTATTACGGGGTATATGAAGCAGCGAATGTGACAGTTACGAATGCATCTTGGTATGTGGAGTAGGAGGACGGCAAAATGAGCAAACGTGTATGGGGAACGATCATTTCCAGCGCAATCATTATTGGTGCGGGCGCTGGAGGCGTATTCTGGATTCACCAGCATACAGCAGATGAGATGGCGCTAGCTCCCAAACTGGCTGTGGCTTCCTCGAAACAGGCGGATCAACCCAAAGCAAAAACAACATCTAAAACAACAGAAAAGAAAACGCGTAAACAGATTATTGAAGATAGTCAGCGAAAAGTAGTTACGATTGAAAGCAGCGATGGTCTGGGCTCCGGCTTCTTATATAATAACAAGGGCGATGTCATCACTAATGCGCATGTCGTCGAGGGTTCCAAAGAAGTGACCATTCGCACCTTGGATCATCAGGAATATCGAGGTACGGTGATTGGTTTTGGCGAAGAGACGGATGTGGCTGTTGTGAGAGTCCCTGATCTTGTGAAAATGGAACCTCTGCCTATTGCGTCAGCTAAAGCGGAGGTTGGTGATGAAATTCTGGCACTCGGCAGTCCGCTAGGTTTTGAAAACACGGTAACTACCGGCATTATTAGCGGACTTGACCGCAGTTTTGAAATCCCGCCCTATATTTATACCAACTTATATCAGATATCTGCTCCAATTACTAACGGTAACAGCGGCGGTCCGCTGATTAACGCGGAAACGGGAGAAGTTCTGGGGATCAATTCAACGGTGGTTAAACAGGAAGGTGGACTGGGGTTCAGCATTCCCATTACCAGTGTATTGAAGCAAGTGGAACAATGGTCAGAGCGTTCACCTGATACCAAAGGGGCGCAAACGGTACGTGACTCATCTTCACAGACGTCGTCTGCTGCTTTATCTGAAGCAGAAGCATTGGTTGCTGATTTTTACAACTACTTGAACATGAGTGATTATGTATCTGCTTATGCGTTGCTTGGGAGTGATTGGCAGAGCGGCACGAGTTACGCTAAATTCCGTGAAGGTTATACGTATACGAGCTATGTCAGTGTGGAGAAAATTTCGTCTGCGAGCACGAGTAAGGAAGAGATGGAAGTGAGCGGTGTGATCGCTGCCGAGGAGCGCAAGGATGGGGAATATGTAACGACCAAATATAACGTGACATATCAGGTCGGATACGAGAATGGACAATTAAAAATATTACATGGACAGGGTAAAAAGAAGACATAAATGGATTCATGAATAAAAGGAGGGCTTGCCACATGGCGGGTTCTCCTTTTTATATTGCGGATTAGACATATATTTGATAAAATACAGAACGAATGTTCAGTATGTGAGAATGGAGTGAAGTGAGTGAGCTTGAATAAAAAGCAGCTCCAGTCCGAGCAGACCAAGAAAAAACTTGCGGATGCATCCAAAGCCCTTTTTGTACAAAAAGGATATAAAGCAACGTCTATTGAGGACATCGTCGCGGCGACTGGAAGCAGTAAGGGAAATATATATTATCATTTCAAAAGCAAGGAAGGACTCTTTCTCTATCTCATTGATGAATGGGATCGGGAGTGGGAAGCAAGCTGGAAGTCTAAAGTACACTTGTACCGCACTTCCACTGAGAAGATCTATGGCTTGGCGGAACAACTCATTCTGGATGATATTAACCATCCTTTAACGAAAGCGGCCGATGAGTTCTTCACTGGAGAGAAAAAAGAGAATGATATTGAAGAACGAATCGCTGTATTGTTCGAGCGGCATATTCAATTCAATAAACAGCTGATCCAAGAAGGAATAGACAGCGGTGAGTTCAACGATCAGAATGTAGAGCATCTTGCGTTGATTTTGGAAAGTACCATTATTGGGCTCAGCCAAATGTCACGAAAGCTGGAACCCGGCGAGGCTCTTGCATTGTATCGTCAGGCCGCCAGTGTATTTCTCCACGGGATTGCCAAGGATAAACAGCATAATTAGACAACGATGGAGGATGGAATCATGGCTTTACTGACACGCAACAGGGGCGCGCTGCTGCTGTTGATGTTTAATATTTTTCTCGTATTTATGGGAATAGGTCTGGTTGTGCCGATTATGCCTGCTTATATGAACTTACTTCATATAACGGGCTTCACGATGGGGCTTCTATTCGCGGCATTTTCATTCACACAGTTTTTGTTCTCTCCAGCTGCTGGCAGGTGGTCAGACCAGTGGGGACGCAAAAAGATTATCGTATTTGGAATGCTGATCTTTGCCGTATCTGAATTTATGTTCGGTGCGGTAAATGCACCCTATCTGCTCTTCGCAGCCCGGATGCTGGGCGGTATTGGTGCGGCGATGATCTTTCCTGCGATTATGGCCTATACGGCTGATATCACAACGGAAGAAGAACGTGGTAAAGGTATGGGGCTTATTAATGCAGCGATCACAACAGGTTTTATCATCGGGCCAGGAATCGGCGGTTACATAGCCGAGTTTGGCATACGGGTTCCTTTTTATGCGGCAGGGGTTGCGGGTTTGATGGCTGCAATCATTACACTGATTATTTTGCCTGAATCCGAGCGGAGCGCGAGTGAGCAGACTACACCTGAAACTAGCGGGGCAAAAGTAAAAGTACCAGGCATGGTATCCCAACTTATCAATTCTTACCGGGAACCTTACTTTTTCAGTCTAATCATCGTATTTGTCATGGCTTTTGGTTTGGCAAACTACGAGACGGTATTCTCCCTGTTTGTGGATCACAAGTTTGGTTTCACGACCAAAGATATCGCGTTTATCATTACATTTGGTTCCATTGCTGGAGCAGTTGTGCAAGTATCCCTGATTGGCTGGTTGCTGAACACATTTGGGGAAAAGAAGGTTATCACGGTATGTTTGCTGTTTGTCTCCGTATTTGTATTACTAACCTTGTTCGTTCACACGTACTGGTTGATCGTTGTTGTAACATTTATCGTCTTCTTGGGTATGGATATTTTACGCCCAGCAATCAGTACGCAGATGTCCAAGCTCGCTGAAGAACAACAGGGGTTTGTGGCTGGTCTGAACTCAGCATATACAAGTCTGGGCAACATCGCTGGACCCATCGTAGCCGGAGCGTTGTTTGATGTGAATATTAACTATCCGTATGTATCGGCTGCGGTCGTGCTTGGTATCTGTTTCTTATTATCCTTACGTGTGCTAAGAAGTGTTAAATCGGTACAAGAGCCAAAGGTTCAAGTGTAATTCTTCTAAATATAAAACGTGAACACTTCAAGTTTGGTATAATAAGAAATGCTGGAAGTGAACCACATGGGCTGATTTACATTGGAACATTACCGAGGAAGATCATTTTTAGACATAGACAGGATTAATGGAGTGATAACATGAGCAAAGCAAAAGGTAAGGGCGGCACAGGCCGCGGAACAGGCAAGAAGGGCTGGAATCGCTGGCAAGCTAGTGCCAACCGAGCGAAGAGTGCGCCAAAGCCTTATAAGAGCAAGGGAACCAAGAATAAGGAAAGCGCCGAGTCTGGTACGGATAAGTCCAACTAAATGGACATGGGAAGAGGCGGAGTGGAATCAAGTGATTAGTTTGTCAGAGAAACAGCAGTTTTTGGATGTGATATTCATATCTGAAGAACTGTTGTTTTTTTATGCAGGCTTACCAGAACAGACGGTTTACGGGATTAGACATTTAAGAACGTTCTTACTATACAGATAGAGGTAAATATTAAAGTGCACTGTTTCGTTTAGCTCTTAAGGCAGGCGGCAGGTTTCATAAGATAATGTGACTTTAAAAACAAGATGTTTTGGTATGGAGTAAGCTACGCATCAAAAAGAGTAAGTCCAAAATATGGAAATTAAATTTTAATAAATAATGCTTTACATGTGGTAGTGATGCGTGGTATATTCTTATTCCGGCCAAGAAAACACAGTTTACACGGTGCGGCAAGCAAATCAAAATAAGCTTCGAAAGAAACTTGAAAAAAAGAGCTTGCAAAGTTGGTTCGGACATGATATTATATAAGAGTTGCTGAAACGAACTGGTTTCGGTAGCGAGAATACGTTTGATCTTTGAAAACTGAACAACGAGTGAGTAAACATTCTGCTTGCAGAATGACGTGAAGGTTTTGCTACATGCCATCTGGCTGTATGAAAACCGGAACACAAATGAGATTTTTAATCTCGTCAGATTCAAAATGAGCTTATCGCTCTTTTCAATACCCCGATGAGTTTCA
>NZ_VEIO01000099.1 GCF_007680605.1 Paenibacillus xylanexedens | reverse complement strand
CAGTGATGGCTTTGCGAGAAGTTCTGGTCAAAGAACCAATGCTGAATCGGGCTGAGCGCGACCTCCCCCTCAACGGCTCCTTCTTCAGCCGCGGTCGGGGTTGTGGCCTGCACATATCGGCTGACTTCCTTGATCGTTGGATGCGTAAATATATCCCGAACGCCCAGTTTCAGACCAGCCGCGCTTAACCTGGACACGATCTGAATCGCTTTGATCGAATCCCCGCCCCGCTCGAAAAA
>NZ_VEIO01000098.1 GCF_007680605.1 Paenibacillus xylanexedens | reverse complement strand
AGAAGTTCTGGTCAAAGAACCAATGCTGAATCGGGCTGAGCGCGACCTCTCCCTCAACGACTCCTTCTTCGGCCGCGATCGGGGTTGTGACTTGCACATATTGGCTGACTTCCTCGATCGTTGGATGCGTGAACATCTCCCGAACCGCCAGTTTCAGACCGACTACGCTTAACCTGGACACGATCTGAATCGCTTTGATCGAATCCCCACCCCGCTCGAAAAAGTTGTCCTGAATCCCGACT
>NZ_VEIO01000097.1 GCF_007680605.1 Paenibacillus xylanexedens | reverse complement strand
CGCGAAGCGTATCCTGCCTCGCCTGCCCAGCAGCGGATGTACGTGGTAAGTCAGCTGGATCAGAAGGGCATGGGTTACAACATGCCGCAAGCGCTGGAGATCACAGGAGAGCTGGATGTTGCGCGGTTACAGGAGAGTCTAAATCGATTAACCGAGCGCCATGAAGCCTTCCGTACATCGTTTGTAATGCAAGAAGACCAGCTCATGCAACGGATCGCCGAGCAGGTGAATGTACCACTGGAA
>NZ_VEIO01000096.1 GCF_007680605.1 Paenibacillus xylanexedens | reverse complement strand
CCGTGGTGTAGTTGGCCTAACATGCCTGCCTGTCACGCAGGAGATCGCGGGTTCGAATCCCGTCGGTTCCGCCATTTAACTCTCAACATGAGGGAAGTTGTTCACTACATCTGCTGTACGGCACTGATGCCCTGGATAAAGTGTAGCGACTCAAGCTTAAACTTTATTATGGCTCGGTAGCTCAGTCGGTAGAGCAGAGGACTGAAAATCCTCGTGTCGGCGGTTCGATTCCGTCCCGAGCCAC
>NZ_VEIO01000095.1 GCF_007680605.1 Paenibacillus xylanexedens | reverse complement strand
AAAAAGAGCTTGCAAAGTTGGTTCGGACATGATATTATATAAGAGTTGCTGAAACGAACTGGTTTCGGTAGCGAGAACAAGTTTGATCTTTGAAAACTGAACAACGAGTGAGTAAACATTCTGCTTGCAGAATGACGTGAAGGTTTTTCATACATGCCGTATGGCTGTATGAAAAACCGGAACACAAATGAGATTTTTAATCTCGTCAGATTCAAAATGAGCTTATCGCTCTTTTCAATACCCCGATGA
>NZ_VEIO01000094.1 GCF_007680605.1 Paenibacillus xylanexedens | reverse complement strand
GGGCAATGGGATCGGGAGATGAATGCCGGGGCGATGTCCATGTCTGGGCTGTCTACTGGATTGTCAATGAGTCCGCAATCGGAGCGGGTTCATGCGTTGGACTTTGCAGGGAATGTAGTGGAAGGGAAACTGATACTGAGCGTGACATACGATAAGCAGGAGTATCGTGACAGTACAATGCAAGGACTGCTGGACAACTACAGGAAGCAGTTACTTTCAATCGTTGAGCATTGCATGCAACAAACTGAAACCGA
>NZ_VEIO01000093.1 GCF_007680605.1 Paenibacillus xylanexedens | reverse complement strand
AACAGCCTGCCAACGGATGCGTCAGCACGTCAGCAGATTCTGGATAACCTGGCTGTGTACATTGAACACAGTGATGGTACGAAAGAACTGGTCCAAGGCAAACTTGTGAAACTGGCTAATAACAGCGAAGGCATTGAGTTTACGGTAACCAAGTTCAGTACGTTTACACTGGTTGTCGTAGATGGGCTGAAAGCTGCTCAAAAGACAAATCATCCGTACATCCAAGGTTTCGGTGCAGATTTCCGTCCAGATGC
>NZ_VEIO01000092.1 GCF_007680605.1 Paenibacillus xylanexedens | reverse complement strand
AAAGGGGTCATGGTTGAGCACCGCGGCATAACGAATATGATGACTGCGCTACAGCGCCAATATCCTTGCGGAGAAGAAGAAGCCTATATCCTGAAGACAAACTATACGTTCGATGTGTCCTTGACGGAACTGTTCGGATGGATACCGGGCGGCGGAAAAGTGGTGATCGCGGCGCCTGGCGCCGAGCGAGATCCGCAGGAGTTACTTCAGATCGTGAGCGAGAACGAGGTAACACATATCAACTTTGTTCCTTC
>NZ_VEIO01000091.1 GCF_007680605.1 Paenibacillus xylanexedens | reverse complement strand
TACGTGGTGAGCCGTGGCGTATTTAATGCATCCGAGTTGCGCACGTATTTGAAACGGAGTTTGCCTGAGTATATGGTGCCGTCGTATCTGGTGGAAGTAGAGCAAATTCCACTGACGGCCAATGGGAAGGTAGACCGGAAGGCGCTGCCGGAGCCGCAAGGATTGCTACAGACAACCAGCGAATACGTTGCGCCGCGAAGCGAGACCGAAGCGAAGCTAGCGGAGATTTGGCAGGATGTGCTCCGAACCGAACAAG
>NZ_VEIO01000090.1 GCF_007680605.1 Paenibacillus xylanexedens | reverse complement strand
GGCTGGGGGTGGAAGTGCAGTAATGCATGGAGCTGACCAGTACTAATCGGTCGAGGGCTTATCCAAAATGCAAGTTTGAAGTCGCGTGCGTTTCGTTTCGAATCTAGTTTTCAGAGAACAACACTCTGAATAATGAAATGAAAATGGGTACATCACCGAGTGTGTGTATGATTTTCAGTTCTGAATGGAAGAAGCATAGCTTCGACCAATCGCGTTTGGTGGCGATGGCGGAGGGGTTCCACACGTACCCATCCCGAA
>NZ_VEIO01000008.1 GCF_007680605.1 Paenibacillus xylanexedens | reverse complement strand
TGGTGAGCCGTGGCGTATTTAATGCATCCGAGTTGCGCACGTATTTGAAACGGAGTTTGCCTGAGTATATGGTGCCGCCGTATCTGGTGGAAGTGGAGCAAATTCCACTGACGGCCAACGGGAAGGTGGACCGGAAATTGCTTCTGGGTCAGACAGAAGGTCTACAAAACAGCCCATTACAAGTATTACCTGAGACAGAAATCGAATATAAACTGGCGAATGTTTGGAGAAAAGTATTAGGTATTCCAAGTCCAAGTGTTCTGGACAGCTTTTTTGACTTGGGTGGGCATTCACTAAAAGCATTGGTGTTAAAAGCTGAATTGGAAAAGATTGGTCACCATGTTAATCTAACAGAAATTTATAACTACAAATCAATCCGGGCACTTGCCGCTTACATTGAGTCTGCAAAAGAGCCAGAAAGTCTTATTCAATTGAAAGAAGAACTAGTTTCTTGGCTTCGCCGTGAAAAGGACGGAGTTTATGAACTTGTTTCGTATCAGGTTCGTGGTGTGTTTGAAGAAACACAAAATATCAACGTTCTATATAGTGACGATGTAGGAGAGAATCGCGTCAAAAGCCTAAAACAGATAATGAACAGAAAGGTCTCCAAAGATCTGCTACCACACTACATCATGCCACTGTATCGAAAGAATGGAATGGATTCGAACGAAACTATCGATGAAGAAGTTTTTTACCAGCATCTTGGCTTAAATAAGTTAGAACGGGATGAGGCAATAACTATTCACGAAAAACTGAAGGATGAATACCGTCAGATGAATCGTTTAATAAAAAAGGGTGATGTAGTGCGGGAATATCCGTTGGGGGCGGTACAACAAATGCAAATCAAGTTCCAAACGCCTCCTTCTATCGTTTTCTTCAAGCTTGACGAATACGTGGATTATACGTTACTGGATCAGTCCTACGCTCAACTTGTAGAACATCAAGGTTTGTTGAGAAGCGTTCCCGTCCAAGGTGAACAATGCATTTGCTGGAAAGAATACGCCACACCTTCCTCCTGTCAGCCAAAGCTTCATCTTATCGACGTATCGGATTCCAATTCAAATGGTCCTTTTATGGATATGCTGCAGGATTTCATTCACAACACTCGTTATGAAGGAGAGCGTATCTTATATCAAATGGTCCTGTTGAAGCGTAATTTGCGCGAACATTACGTGATTGGTCTTCTGCATCATGCTATTTGTGACCGGGTTACGGCCGAAATCATCGAACATCAAATGCTCTCTTGCTACAGAGGTCTTCTGCAAGGTCAAGTTCCACCTTCTGACGAAAGAAAAACTTTTGTTGAGTACGTTACTCATATTCAAAGTGGTCCACGAGGAATAAGTGAAGAGGAATTAATTTCCGATTTTGAACTAAAGTCATTTTATCAGAGTAAGCAGGATATTTTGAAGCGGCTAAAGCATCGAACCAGTAACGAAGCTTTTTTGTTCGACGTTGCTATTCCTGTTAAAGAACATTCCTTAGAACTTGCACTTTCCGTTTATACTAAGGGACTGCAGCTTTACTTGGAGACAGATCATTTTCCCTTGCTATTTTTGTACGACGGACGAAGATATGAAGGATCAACGTACTACAATACAATTGGTGAATTCATTGATTTTGTGCCTCTTTTCATCGATGCAGGTTGGACTCCAAATAAAACAATGCGTTCCGTAAGAGCTAGACTAGATTTGTTAAAGGACAAAACTCTTAATTTTATGCATTTGCTCGTTGATCCTACTTGTCGTTACAATTGGTCAAATATCAAGAGATTTGTACAGTTTGGGGAACAGTATGAGTACCTTGATCTGTTCATGTTTAATTATTTGGGCAATAGCGCCAAGGGGAATCTGCAGGAAAGCTACGACGATACTATAATAAAACAGCCCAATCCGTTGCCAATTTATTCGTTGTTCAATTGTATTGCAAAATCATGCTCTGACGGGCTTATTTTTTCTTTTCGCTGTAGCTACAAGATAGATGTTGAAGAAGTCAGAAGGGCTTTTCTCAAGGTTGCAAGCGAACTCAATACTTAGCCGGACAAACATGTAACTATACATGGGAGGGGGATATACACTTTCGTTTGAGTGTTAATTTTCTCACCGATTCGTCTTTTTGAGGTTTTGTGAGACAATTCTTTTATTCTTTTCAAATTTAGTAGACTGTCCCTGAGGAGCAATACATAGTGGAGGGGGCGGGAGCGCTTCTGTAGAAGCGAAGCGTTCGCGTTTGTCATCGGAATTTCCCCTATGAAGGGGAAGTTCCAGAACGATCCGAGGACAACCAGCGATCGAAAGAACGCCCCGCCCCCGGAACGTCCACTCGCAGCTCCCGCCCGCGCTTAAGGCTTCTAACTCCCGTGCTTAGTCAATGAACCCTTCCATGGTAGCCGTTGGCATCATATTGGACTGCCAAGCGCCTTTGCCGTATCCTCCGTTATAGCCTGGTGTAGCCTGCGGTTCCCAGTAGAATACGCCTTTTCCTTTGCCACTTGGCAAATTTCGAATCTGATTTTTCATCGCTGCGACAAAGCTTTTTCCTGCCGCGGCCTGATTATTGTCCATGCCAATTTCGGAGATCATAATTTCTTTACCATAACGATTAATCATGTCTTTTGCATTGTTGACCGTGTTCGTCACAGCTGTATTCCAGCCGGAAGCAGAAGGGTAGAGAGACATGGCAATCATGTCAAAATTGGCCCCATTGTTGATGAGTCCACCGATATTCCAGACAAACAGGGCATTATCGTCTCCGTTTGCAAGATGCACTATTGTTTTGGTACCGCTGCTTATGGATTTTACAGCATTATGTCCTGTGTTCACGAGCCAAGCATAATTTTTCATATTAACCGAAGCTTTACCATCATCCCACAACATACCGTTGCTGGTTTCGTTACCGATCTGTACCCAGTCTGGAGTGACACCTTTGCTCTGCATGGTTGTCATAACGTCACGGGTATAACTCCAGACAACATCCATTAACTGCTGGAAACTGTAATTTTTCCATGCGGCCGGTTTAGTTTGTTTCCCTGGGTCTGCCCAGGAATCGCTGTAATGCAGTGTCAACATGACACTCATACCTGCATTTTTAGCACGTTGTGCGAGAGAGGCAGCTCGATCCTTATTCATGTAACCGTTACCATAATCATTCGAAGGATTAACGAAAACACGGATGCGGACAGAGTTAATCTGGTAATCCTTTTTCAAAATATCAATGATGTCTCGTTGGACTCCGTTTTTATCTTTCCACTTGTACCCTTGAGCTTCCATACCGGGAACCCAGCTAATGTCTGCTCCCTTGGCAAAACTCGGTGCGGCACTGGCGTGCTGGCCTGCAGGTAGCAGGATCGAAGTGAATAATAAAACAAAAGCTAGCAAAATACTTACTTTGAAACCCCTTACATTTTTAAACATAACAACATGCCTCCTTGGTTATAAGTTGAGATGCATCCTCATTATAGCCTTCCGAAATCATGCTCCTAAAGGGTCCGTTTCCAATATTTTGGTTGTTTTCTTAACTTCTCATCTTTTTCACACGTTACATTTCTATATATGCTAAAAAAGACAAAACAAAAAGCCGTCCGAAGACGGCTTTTCTACCCGTGGCGCTTATTAAAACATTGATCCGTATCCCGCGCCTCCATTACCGTCCAATTTATTTGGAAGTAGTGGATCGGGTAAGGGACACGTTCAACATGACATTAGAAATGTTGACGCACCTCCTTTCCTTGTGGCAAGAGTATACAACACTCTGTTTCGGAAAGCTAGTCTTTTTTTCATATTCACGCAAAAATTATTTTTCGGTTTGAAACATCGTGGTTTCCCGTGCATAATGGCTTTTCGTTCCATTATCATTGCGAATCCGTACACTGTCATCACTGATCTGCTCCACAATGCCGCGACCGACTTCGCAATATACACCTGCGGGATCTTCCTGCCATGCCGTCACGATACATTGGGATAGTGCAGCAGTGAAAAATTCGATATTTTTTTGTAACGTTCTAGGTTTGTTCGATTTCATGAGATACTCCTTTAAAATAACGTGAATTTGGGATAATAACGACAGCCGATCAAATCACACTGTAGTTCACTTTACCTTGTCTAATGTGCTTTGTAAAGGGATGGAAAAAGTTGCGGTCATGAGTTATCATTTACATAAATTTAACACTGCGTTAACATTCCGATGACGCTAGGAGCCAATTACGAATAGTACAATTACAGTAGAAGTTCGAATAAGAATTAACATGCATCACATTCGGAGGCCATACATGCATAAAGATCTCAAAACAGGCAACTATGTTAATCGTGATTTGAGTTGGGTTGAATTTAATCGGCGTGTGCTTCAAGAGGCACAGGACGCGACAACGCCTATGCTGGAGCGGATGAGGTTTCTTGGCATCGTTGCCAGCAATCTGGATGAGTTTGTCAGTGTCAGGCTCGCAGAGACCAAGGAGAAAATCAAGGCTGGATTTACGCAAAAAGACTTCACAGGTTATACCCCTTCGGGGCTATACCGCAGACTCATTAAACGAACCGGGGCCATGGTCGCGGAGCAATATAAAACGTACCGTGAGCTCATTCGTCTTCTCGCCAAGAAGGGTGTGCACATCCAGGAGTATGTGGATCTTAATGTGACACAGCAACGGGCAATGGATCAATATTATCATGACATTATTTTTCCGGTGCTTACGCCGATGGCTATCGACCAGAGCCGGCCTTTTCCGCTGGTGCACAACAAGTCCGTTTATTTGTCCGTAATGTTGCAAAAAGAAGACGAGCAGGATGGCGAGCCGTTTATGGCGATCGTGCAGGTACCTTCCAATCTTCCTCGCATTGTTAAGGTTCCCCTAAGGGCTAATAGTAAGAAAAAAAGTTTCATTTTGATCGAAGACTTGATTAAACAGCATGTGCACACCTTGTTCAGCGGATATGTATCGCTGGCTGTGCAGGAGTTCCGGGTAACTCGAAACGCAGATCTCTCCATTAATGAAGAAGAAGCGGAAGACTTGCTGGAGGCCATTGAAAAAGAGTTGCGCCGCAGGCGTCGCGGAGCCCCTGTCAGGCTGGAAGTGTGCAAGGATTTCCGTAGTGACGCGCTACAGGAGTTGCAAGAGGAGTTTGAAATTCAGGACCCGATATTTGAAATTGATGGGCCGCTGGATCTCAGCTTTTTAGCCGGATTTGTAGATAGCCTCGAAGGTTTCTCTCATCTCAAATATGGTTCTGTACAACCTGTATATCCGCCTGAGTTCCTGCCGAGAGAAAGTCATTTTGAGCTGCTTCGGAGACAGGATGTGCTGGTTCACCATCCGTATGAATCGTTTGAACCAGTGACAGATTTTATACTGGAAGCTTCAGAAGATCCGCAGGTTCTGGCGATCAAAATGACACTTTACCGGGTAAATGGTGACTCACGCCTTATTCCAGCGCTTGCGCTCGCTGCAGAGAGCGGGAAGCAGGTTACCGTTGTTGTGGAACTGAAAGCCAGGTTTGATGAGGAACGGAATATTGCATGGGCTCGGAAGCTGGAAAAGGCAGGATGCCATGTCGTTTATGGTTTGGTCGGCCTGAAAACACATGCAAAAATCATTCTCGTTGTACGCCGGGAGCAGCAAGGGCTGCGGCGATATGTTCACGTTGGTACGGGGAACTACAACGAAAGCACGGCCAAAGTCTATACGGATGTCGGTTTGTTCACCTCTAACCCGATCATCGGTGAGGATGCATCCGAACTGTTTAATGAAATTACCGGTTATTCCGGCCCCAAGGCACTGCAAGCATTCCGTGTTGCGCCAGATGGCATGAAGGACGAGTTGTTCACATTGATTCGCCGAGAGACAGAGCATGCATTAAAAGGCAAACGTTCCCGAATCATTGCCAAGATCAACTCTTTATCACATCAGGAAATGATAGATCAATTATATGTGGCTTCGCAGGCAGGGGTGCAGATTGACCTGATTGTCCGCGGCGTATGTTGCTTACGTCCAGGTGTAGAAGGGCTGAGCGAGAACATTCGTGTTATTAGTATTGTAGACCGTTTTCTTGAACATTCCCGGTTGTTTTATTTCGAAAATGACGGTAACCCCGATGTTTTCATTTCCAGCGCGGATTGGATGTCACGGAACTTGAATCGGCGGATTGAGCTGATGTGTCCTGTATTTGATCCTTCGTTGAAAAAGATGCTGGTCGATATCCTCAATCTGTCTCTGAACGACAATGTGAAGGCGAGAGAGCTTATGCCAAACGGCAATTATGTGTTTGTAAAAAATCAAAAGCCCCCGCTGAGAAGTCAGACGGAGGCCATGGGCATTATCCCTTGGAAGCCCGCTGGGTGGAGTGTTTTAACGTAACTCCCCAGGATTCTTGCAAATCTTTGACGGCATCTTCGAGGCCGTTCAGTTCCAGTAAAGGCTCGTCTGTACAGGTTAACGTGACCTGCAGCGAGTCTTTTTCTTTTATTGCATGAATAGCAAGGATACTTTCTGCACGATGGATCGCTTCGACTACACGTAGTAACGAGCCGATGCGGTGAGCATGCTGAGTATCCGAATCTTTCAGAATGTCCTCATGCTTCTGCAGCAGTTGAGGCGTTCTTTTTTTCGGATGATAGTCGGCTGCAATGGCACTTAAAATGGTTTCCCTGTGGGACAGACCGTAAATGCTTGCATTCATAATCCAGTATGCCGAGTGTTGCGTGTACCGGAAATAGTTAATTTGTTTGCCAGCCATATGAAGCATAGAGGATGCGTACAAAATTCGCTCATCAGAGGCATCAGGCGTAGCCTCTTGCAAGGCAGTGTATAAGGTAACCGTATCCTGATGAATCCGGTTCAGGCGTTTCTCCGGAATCTGTGGGCCGTAATAAAGGAAATTACGGATGCTATCCTTTAATGCATCAGGTGCGGAAGGCTGACCAGCAGCGAGATAGTCCCTCAGAAGTCCGTCGCGAAGTCCTGCTCCGCTTACCACATAACGATCCCCCTGGATGATGCGGAAGACGGTACGCAGAATCAATACGCCCGGTACGATGATGTCAGCTCGATCCTTAGCAAGACCCGGTACCTTTTTTCGTTGAGCGGAAGTAAGGTAGGGCAAAGAAAGGGCGATATTTTCCATCGCTTCCTCTCCAATTTCATAATGATGCGTTACCGGCAAAGAATATTGCGTACGCTTTTGTTCTACTTTTGCGAGTGTACGCATTGTACCGCCCAGTCCGATGAGTGGCAAACCGGGATGTTCCTGAGTCCAAGTCTGTCCCTTTAATGCTTCAATAACTTCATTGCAAAGGGATTGTTCATTGGCCTCGGTCCATTGATCCTCGCCTCCATAACGGGCATGTGAATTCACGGCACCGATTGGCAGCGAGACACTGTGCAATCTTTCGCGATTGCGGAATACGGTGATCTCCGTGCTGCCGCCCCCAATGTCAACGACAAAACCGTCGGTCAGGTCAATCGACTGTATCACACCAAGGAATCCGTAATAGGCCTCACGATCTCCCGAGACACATTCAATTGTAAGTCCAGTCTCGCTTTCCAGCCATGCAATAACTTGCGCCGCGTTGGTCGAATTGCGAACTGCGGCAGTTGCTGCCGCCCGAATTAACTCAGTCTGATAAGCATCACAGGTGGCTTTGAATTGACGCAGGACGGTTATGGCAGTGGATAAGGATGGTTTTAGGATACTGCCATCCGATTCCACAACCCCGCTTAGCCGGGCAGCGTATTTGTCTTCATGAATAATTCGGTACGCTCCATCTACACTCACCTCATAGATCACTAGACGAATGGAGTTTGAGCCAATATCAACGATTCCAAGTGTTTTATTATTTCGTGTCATAAGCATCTCCTTCTACAAAGATCAGTTACCCGTAATGCAACAGGGCAGCCAGGGCTTCCGGTGAGCCTGGAGGCGTGGCAGAGAAGGGCGTGGTGAACATCACAACGATGATAAAGACGATGAAACAGGCAAATAAAATACAACTTACGGCAAAGCCGCGATTACGTTTTTTGATAAACAGTCGAATACCGATCACGAAGAGAAGTACCGTTACCGCGACCAATACAACGGACATTGCGAAATAGGCCACGCCATAAAGTGATTTGAAAAATGCTTCCATGTCTTTTGAACGCTCCTTAGATCCTCATTTTTAGCCAAAACAAGTCATTCTTTAGTAGCATACGACAGATTGAACCGTTTGAAAAGTAAACCGGCGTTTGCCCTGGAATCCGCTCAGCATAGCAGGACATGTTCCACAGAAAAGGGGCCTTTGCCTTGGACAATCATCCAAGAAAACCATCCTCGGGGTGAGTATGTATAAAGAAGGATCATGGTTTGGAGAGAGGAGATCAACCTATGTCGAGACAGTTAGCAAGCAAATGGCGGAAGACTGCTGCACTGATGAAATATCCGGTAGCTGCTGCTCATATCCCGCAAACAAAAGTGTTTAATTCAGGCAACCTGATGTACATGCTACAACGTTACGGAATGGTATATATTAAACCCGTTGTTGGCGGCGGAGGGTACGGCGTAATCCGAGTATCCAGCAGCGGTGGAGCTTTTAGATATACACATATGAAAGTTACTCGATCTTTTGCAAGCTTTACTAAGATGTATCGCTCCCTTGTACGGGTAAAGGCCAAGCGAAGATATATCATTCAACAAGGAATTCATCTCGCCACCATTCATGGAAGACCTGTGGATTACAGAGTTAAGGTAGTGAAGACGGGACAGGGCTGGGTATTTCGTTCTTTGGTTGGGAGACTTGCCCGTCCAGGTCTGTGTGTAACGAATCTGAGCAAGGGGGGGACGATGCTGTCGGGCAAAAGAGCCCTCGCCTTATCGCTGCCTCACATCGCTAATCGATACAAACGGCAGGAGATGCGTTCATTAACATTAACTTGCACACATATCATGGAAAGTCAGTTTCCTGGCATAGGTCAGCTGGGATTCGATTATGGATTGGATCAATCCGGCAGAATATGGATTTTGGAAGTGAATACCAGACCTCAATGAAAATTACTGGAAACGCTAAAGAAAACGGAAGAAAAACCGATAGTATATACAAGAGAAATTGGTTGAAAAGCGTTTGAAAATTTTAAGTTTTGGGTAATACATTCGGAGCGTCTATGGAAACTATGAAAATTGCTCTAAATTTTCTTTTAATCTCGAATTTTATAGAGATGCTTTCCATCCTGTGTATAATTAATGTCCACATTATCCACTGATATATATTCTATGTTTTTTCCAATTATCAACAAACTATACACAGGATTTCCACATATTGTTGTGGATAACAAGAACGCTTGTTCTCTTGTTCGATCTCTGATATGATAGTTTTGAGGAAAATAAAGGAAAGGTTGTGGCGGGAAATGGCTATGTTATCCGATGAGATGTTGTTGGATTCCTACCATAAAGCGATCGAATTGGAGCTCGAGAGAGATTTCATCGCGCTGCTATTGGCAGAAATCCATAAGCGCAAACTGGGTACTGACGTATCTGCCATACTTCACTAGAGATCCTCATTGCAGGCAATGTTACAGGTTTCCGGACAAGTCCCATAAAGAGACAGGCAGTAGCATACTTGTCTGACAATGGTGACAATACATCAAGTGATTGCAAACGCTCTCGGTTTCGTCTGCCATGTCAGAGGAAGCTTGAAGTTCGTAGGGGCTGTATGGTCCGGTGTAGTCGTCTAATTTGCCGCATTCTGACAGTCCCTGAAGGCAGTGGGGACAAGCCTGCTCCGGTACAACCAGACCGTTACACAGCGGGCATATATAAGACAAGGGTATCCCTCCTGATCATGAGATTGCTCAGGAGTAAGATACCCTTTTTTGTACCATTATATGTGATTTCTTCGAATTAGCGTTTCATATTACTGCTGTGTCCAGGAGACAATTTGGCATCCGGATCGAAGTACACTTTCGCATTGTTCACTGCAGTCGGAGCTTCACCGAAGCCAACAGCAATCAGTTTCAGCTTGCCTGGATACGTCGTAATATCGCCGGCAGCAAAAATACCCGGAATAGATGTTTCCATGCGGGAGTCGACAACGATGGAATTGCTGTCAATTTCGATACCCCACTCAGCTATTGGACCGAGGGAGGATACGAAACCAAAGTTAACAATGACATCATCCACTTCAATTTCCTGTGTTTCTTTCGTCTTAACATGAGCAAGAGTAACTTTGGTAATGGTGTCATCTCCGTGAAGTTCCGTAATTTCAGTCGGTGTTACAACGTTAACTTTGGAGTTCATCAGGTTTTCCACACTGTGCTCATGTGCACGGAATTTGTCCCGGCGGTGTATCAGAGTAACCTGTTCAGCAATTGGCTCAAGCATAAGAGCCCAGTCTACAGCAGAATCTCCCCCACCGCTAATCAAAACTTTTTTACCCGCAAAAGCGTTTAAATCACTGATGAAGTAATGCAGGTTGGTTTTCTCAAACTTCGCTGCACCTTCAAGTTCAAGGCGACGAGGTTCAAATGCACCAACACCAGCCGTGATGATAACCGCTTTGGCGTGATATTCATTCTCATCTGTCTTTACGACGAAATGCTGTTCTTCTTTTTTCTCTACCGATACCACTTTCTCTTCCAAGCGAATGTTCGGGTTAAAGTGGCTCATCTGCTCGATCAGGTTATTTACCAGTTCTTGAGCAGTAACCTTTGGAAAACCGGCTACATCATAAATGTATTTTTCCGGGTAGAGGGCAGCCAGCTGTCCGCCAAGCTGTGGCATGCTTTCAACCAGTGTAACGGAAGCCTGACGCATACCTCCATAAAATGCAGCGAACAGGCCCGCAGGACCCCCGCCGATAATAAGTAAATCGGTCATTTCATGACCGGACGTCTGTGCAGTCAAAAATCAACAACACCTTTCTTATTTTAATAGGTAGAGAACAGTGATTATTTTCGCAAATTATGTCACATCATCTGCATTGTTGCCAAACTGTCTTTCTTATTATAAACGGTGTAATCTGGGTTGCAAAGTTAGCGGGATCACTAATCTGAAAATAAATGATGAAGTTCTGGTGAGAATAGGATGAAATTGGAAATGAAAGGTTATGAAAAATAACAAAAAAAACCTTGATCTTTACGAGAAATACAGATATCCTTGACCTGTACTATGTGTTTTTTTGTCAAAATTAGAGTCATAACCTCAGGTTAAGAAATAACCTCGTTTTGTGGAAACTTGTGGTTAATTTCACAACTATAATCGTCGATATTATACGTACAGAAGTTAATATACACTCACAAATTTTACATTTGTCGTCATATTGGATAAGACCTGAGCAATATTTGTAAGTAAGAGCATTTTGCATTCCACCTTAATATCAGGAAGGATGCGAGCGAAACCGGAAGGAGTACAGATATGAGCAGCATTCCCAAAATCGTCATTCTCGGAGCGGGATATGGCGGAATTCTGACAGCGCAGCGGCTGCAGAAGGAACTCAACTATAATGAAGCTGACGTCACATTGGTGAATCGGCATGATTATCACTATATTACCACCCATCTACATATGCCGGCAGCCGGCACGGATAAAATAGAGCATGCGAGAGTTTCTATTTCCAAACTGATCGATGAATTCAAGATTGATCTGGTAAAATCATCCGTGAAGGAGATAAGGCTTCAGGATCGTAAAGTCATTCTGGAGGATGGAACGTTGTCCTATGATTACCTGATTATTGGACTAGGCGGAGAGCCGGAAACTTTTGGCATACCGGGTATGTTGGAACACGCGATGACCATTCGCAGCATCAACTCGGTGAGGCTGATTCGGGAACATATCGAATATCAATTCGCAATGTACAAAAACGACAATAAACGAAACCGTATTCGGTTCGTTGTAGGGGGAGCAGGTTTTAGCGGCGTAGAATTTGTCGCAGAACTTGCTGACCGTATCCCGCAGCTGTGCAAAGAATTTGACGTGGACCCGAAGCATGTGCACATCTATAATGTTGAAGCTGCACCTTCGGCATTACCGGGATTTGATCCGGAACTTGTAGATCATGCGATGAACGTACTGAAGAAAAAAGGTGTTACGTTTAAAATTGGTGTTCCCATCAAGCAATGTCTTCCTGATGGAGTAATTGTTGGTGAAGGCGAGAAAATTGACGCAGCCACAGTTGTATGGACAGGAGGCATTCGGGGGAATTCCTTACTTGAACAGGCAGGGCTTGAAGTGATGCGTGGTCGTGTGAAGGTAGATGAGTATTTGCGTGCTCCTGGGCACGAACATGTGTATGTGATCGGGGACAACTCCCTTGTATTTAACAAGGAGGGCAGACCCTATCCGCCAACAGCACAGATTGCCATGCAGCAAGGTGTGAACTGTGCAAAAAATATAGTCGCAGCCATTCGCAACAAGCAGCCTCAGCCTTTTGAATTCACCAGCAAAGGTACCGTTGCCTCTTTGGGTAAAGGGGAAGCAATTGCTGTCGTTGGGGATAAGAAATACAAAGGTTGGAAGGCAGCACAATTAAAAAAATTAGTAGATATGCGCTATTTGTTTATCATCGGAGGTATTCCGCTGGTCCTGAGGAAAGGACGGTTTTTCGGATGAGACATTGCAGTGTACAGGTTCGAGGTCTGTTAACCCGTGAGGAACTGGATCGATACAATGATCTGATGCAGGTCGGTGGGTATCTGGAGGATCAAAATCAATATGACCTGGCTTACATCGTTCAGAAAGAAGTAGATATTCTCATCCTGCCGGCAATTGAACGGCTGAAGGAGAAGAGCCGTGACCGTGATCGTGCAACTGCTGAATTTCTCGAATCTCTGAAAGCGGTTGATGAGGAAGAGCAGGATTAAGATTTTTTATAAGTTTGAGAGATTAATTTACACTTATCACTTCGATGACAGAATAACCTTATAATCGCCGTTATCTCCAAAATTTTCTGATTCCCTTTTTTAAAGGGGAAAATTTGGTGATAAATGCGACCGCTTCGCTTTTCCAGGTTTTTTCTGTCCTCTCCGTTCTTGTGTAAACATTAAACAATTCAAATTATATAGATCCTAATCAAGCTTGAAGTAGGTAACAGGTATGAAAAAAATCACCGCGGAGCAATACGTCCGGCGGTGATTTTTTTGCTGTTCTGAAAATAAAAAAAATCGTTCAACCTACCTTAAGAGAAGGCAAGCTGGACGATTCTTACATGTATAAAAAATAAATTACAGTTTCAGCATCTCTTCCAGTGTGCTTTCGTTCAGCAAGCTTCCTACATAGAAGGAGCCAAATTCACCGTAGCGTGCACTTACTTCATCAAAACGCATCTCGTACACGAGTTTTTTGAATTGAAGCGCATCATCGGCGAACAGCGTAACGCCCCATTCCCAATCATCAAATCCGACGGAGCCGGTAATGATCTGTTTTACTTTACCTGCATAACTGCGGCCGATCATGCCATGACTGCGCATCATGGAGCGGCGCTCGTCCATGGACAACATGTACCAGTTGTCGTTCAGCTCACGCTTTTTGTTCATCGGGTAGAAACAAATATATTGGCGCTGTGGTAAAACCGGTTTAAGACGGGCGACAATCTCCGGATTTTGCATCGGATCTTCGCCCTCTTTGCCAAGATAGTTACTCAGTTCAACTACACTGACATATGAATAAGCTTTAGTCGTGTATTTGGCAAACGTCGTTTTGTTGAAAGCGTTCTCTACTGCCTTCAGATCTTCCAGCGTCTCGCGCAGATGCATCATCACAAAGTCAGCCTTCTGGCCTACGACTGTATAAACTACAGTGCTGCCTTGGGAAGTCTCCTCAACGTTTTTCCAATCATTCCAAAACTCTTGAAGCTCGTCCAGGGCAACAGCACGCTCTTCATCGTCGGCTGCTTTCCAGGCGGTCCAGTTCATCGAGCGAAAATCATGCAGGGCATACCAGCCCTCCAGGGTTGATGCGGCTTCGTTCATGGATATTGTTCCTCCTGCGGATTATATTTCCAAATCCCGGTAAGGGATGGTTTAGTGCTTTATCGTTATATTGTATCCCAATATGAAGCAGAAGGGCAAATGATCTTCTCGTGAAAATCGGTAGATTTGTCCAGAAAGTTCGTTGCTTCGCCACATTTTTTGCGGTAAACTTACTACTATCCAGAAGGGAAAACCGAAAGTGTGAAAGAAGAGGTGAACGTCAGCCGATGCAGTTTATACCTGTGCTTGTATTAATGGTATTATTTTTTGTCATGATGTTTGGTATCGGTTTCATTTTGAATATGCTTATGAAGACCACCTGGTTTCCTTCCTATCTGTTCGTCATCGTTATTTTGCCTGTGGTGGTATATTCCTTATGGGATCATTCATCTACGCTCGTGTCGCATCTTGGATCATTCCAGTTGGTTGATTACATGACCGGGGTTGCAGGTCTGGCGGGTGCGATTATCAGCGGCTGGACGATTCAGAAGCTGCGTTTGGGCGGATATCGGATGTTCTAATGACTGGAAAGTGAAGGCATATGCCGCAATAACTTGAAAAAGTCTTTATCTTTGACGCAAACGCTTACGCGTGCAAAGGGAAGGCTTTTTTGTTGTGATGAACGGGGGAGGAGAATGTTTGTCCGCTTTTTTTCATAAGCATAAGATGATTAGATCTAAACGATTTTCGCTTGTAATCTCGCTCTGTAACTTTTATAGTATTCTAGCGACTCTTTGGCTTTTGCTTATTTGAAAATTCGCCCAATTCTGCGAAAACGTGAACGATGTCGACCTAGGACGAAACGGAGAGAGAACGGGTTGGTTTTTTACCTGTTTTTGAGCATTTGAGGATCGGACATTTATGATAGAATAGAAAAACAACCTTTGGGGAAGAAGGAGATCAGGCTATGCGCATGAAGAATTTGCATCATTATACGGAACATCATCGCTACTGCGTATACAGGGAGTTTGGATTAAGCGCCCTGGACGACCGCATGCTTACAGGAGCTTACCAGCCTATGGTAGGTGCTTTTGCGGTTGGCTTGTATCGGCTGTTATTTCAGCATCTCCCCGGAGAACAGGTCGGTTATTCCCCGCTTGAGCAGCAACGAAGGCTGTTCATGACATTGGGGCTGGAACCTAGCGAGAAAGGACGTAAATATCTCGTTGAACAGGCATCCAAGCTGGAGGCCGTAGGTCTTCTCCAGACGTCACGAGTTTATATTCCAGAAAATGATGATTACATCTATGAGTACGAATTGCAGCCGCCGCTCTCGCCAGGAGAGTTTTTCCGCACACAGCATCTGACACTGTTGCTCCGGGACAAAATTGGCAAGTTTGCTGTGTTGTCCCTGCGATCTGGCTTTTCGGCGGTTGAAAATGGGGAAGCACCTTACGTTGCAGCCAACAAAGAGAATATTTCAGTTCCCTTTTACGATATATTTGAGCTTAACACGCATGTCATTGATTACGAGCTGGAGCAGGCACTATCCGAAGTATCCACAACGGCACAGCGAACAGGCACGAATGATGCTGTGGAAGAAAACACACTGAATTATGCGGACATTATTTTGCGATTCCCGCGTGAGTCGGTGAACCGACGTTATGTGGAACAACTTCGTTTTGATCATGAACAGCTGGGGATCGTCAATTTTGTAGTGAACAAGTTTAATCTTAGCGTGCAGGACGTATGCCGACTACTCGACGAGGACGGTGTATTCAGCCCGCAAGGACAATTATTGCTGGATGATCTTCAACACAAGGCGAGCATGCAATTCAGGCAAACGAAGAAACGTCAGGAACAGCAGACGGTACAAGCCGCCAAGGTGGTTGCACTTCGCCAGAATATGGAGGAATCACAACCATATAATGACTCCGGTGAACCACCAGTGGAGCATGTTGTTCAGATGGAGTATTATGTTGAGGTGCCGCCGCAATTTGCAACCAAGTGTGATATCCATCAATATAACATGATGCTTCGTAACGAGCCGTACACTCGGTTGTTACAGACATTTTTCCCGGGGGCTGTACCGGATAATCTGGTTGATATTTTCGAAAAAATTGATCTGAGCTACAAGTTGCCGGGTGAAGTGATCAATGTATTGATTCATTATCTGATGGCATTGCTTGTATCGGGCGGCGAGCAACGGATTAATCGTAATTTTGTCGAAGCCATTGCCTCCAATATGTTGCTGAAGCAGGTTAATACGTATGAGAAGGCTGTGCAATATATTCGTGATCAGGCGAAGGTCAAAGGCAAACAGGCTGCAGGAGCAGCTGGAACCCGTACCCGTACATACGGCAAAGGAACCAAAGCCAAACCCGAAATTCCGATTGTACAAGACATAAGCCAAGATGGGGAACATGTTTCGGAGGAAGAGTTCGAAGAGATGATGCGATTTGCTCAGGAGATGCAGGCAAGCAAGCAAAAAGGAACGTTATAGTTGTAGATACGTGCGGGTCCCTTGGAAGAGGTGACTCGCTTTTTTTCAATAGATATGATGGATTTTAGACAGCCAGGGGCACCAGGCCATTTAGGAGGGAGCAGAACCGTTGACTACGAATCAGAAAGCCATAGAATGCCTTGAAAATAATGATTATGATGCAGCGTTGACTTTATTTCAAAAAGCATTGAATGATTCAAGGGATGTTCAGTCCTTGACGAATCTGGCCTGGATTTATTATCACGAAGAAGATGAGGTAGAGAAGGCTATACATTTGGCTCAGGAAGCAGTGGCGTTGAAACCAATCTCACATTTTCCATATAGTCTGCTTGGTGAATTACTTGTTCAGACGGAGAGATGGGAAGAAGCCGCGCTTGTATTATCGGACTCTATTGCTGTGGAGCCTTCCAAAGAGGCATACAATAACTTGGCTATTGCGAAGTACCATCTCGGAGAGTTGGAACGGGCTTCAGCTTTATTTTTGAAAAGTGCCGGGCCTTCTGATTACGCCTTGTATAGTCATGTGCACTGTTTAATTCAGCTGGGACATACCTTTGAAGCAAAACACAAACTGGATGCCTTCTTGGAAAGTGATGAAGATTTTGTCGGAGAAGTACATGTGGCAGAACTGTACTTGGAGCTTGCGTGTTTTACCGAATCGTTACATTGGTTCAAAAAGTCCTGGAACACCTACGACAAGTCGCCCGACTGGGTAAGTAGATATATTTATGCCTTGGTTCAAACGAATGCGATGGAACGTGCGGATGAAATTGCACAAGAGTGTATTCGGTTAAAACAAGATGATATTGAGGAAGCACTGGCAGAAGAGTGCGACGAGGATTGGACAGAAAGTGACCAGGCGGCATACGTGATTCGATTGCAAAATGAAAAACAAGAATATGAACACATTCTCGAACAGATTGCCTCGGGTTTTGTCCCACCATTTAAATTCAAGACATCTTTAAGCTCCAAATGTTATTTATTCGGGTGCTCCAGACATGAACATCCGGAATATAAGGGTTAAATGAAATACCTGTATGATATGGGGAGATGTTTTTTCCAAATGTATCAGTTGAGTTATTGTGTGCTTTTCTATAGAATGAACAGTACGAATGATTGAATATTTGGCGATAGACTTGTCCCATGTTTTCATAATATTAATATTTCAAAAAGGGGGCTTGAAGCCATGGAATCCTTGGGAGGACTGCTTCAGCAGCTGAACCCTTCCTTTCGTGAGCAGTCGCGGCGAATTATGGCGGATTTGTTGGAAGACCCGTATGTGCGCGAGTTCCGCGCAGGTCATCCTGAACTGAAAGATGCACAGCTCATGCCCGATCTGAGCAAGCTGTTTCAGTATGCCAAAGATTCGAAGAACTGCGCGAATTGTCCGGGACTCGACAACTGTCCCAACGATTTTCAGGGTCATTTCTGCAAACTGGAAGTAGAAAACTTCAACGGTAAACCCGAAATTATAGATATCAAAGCTCCTTGCTCCAAACAGATCGCCCGGCAAAATGAACATATCATCAAACAGCGGATTCGCAGTTTTTATGTGGATGAGCGTGCTCTAAGCGCTGGATATAATGATGTGGAAATTATGGGCAAAGATCGCATGCGTGCGCCAGCGGTGAACCGTGTTCTTCGTTATATTAGCGAGACCAAGGCCAATGGACTTTCGACTCAAGGGTTATATCTGGAAGGTTCGTTTGGAACCGGCAAAACGTTTCTGATGTGTTATCTGCTACATGAACTCGCGGTTGCGGGTCATACAGGTGTCATTATTTATATGCCTGACTTCGTGGAGGACTTGAAATCCATGATCAGTGAAGGACAGAAACTCAAGGAAATGACGGATGTTCTGAAAAGCTGTGATCTGCTCATCTTTGATGATATTGGTGCAGAGAACCTCAATCCATGGGTACGGGACCATGTGATGGGCTCTATACTCAACTATAGGATGAATCGAAAGCCAACGTTCTATACGTCCAATTACAACCTGGAAGGGCTTGAGAAACACTTGAGCTTTACGAACCGGGATGGCGAGGAATCGAACAAAGGCCAACGTTTGATGGATCGCATTCGTCCATTTGTGGATGTCATTCAGGTGCGGGGCGAGAATCAGCGAGGGAAGAGATAAGATACTGATGAACCAAAAAAAGCCTGGCTTTCGCAATATGCGAGAACCGGGCTTTTCTGGTCTGCGGGAGCCTGAAACTGACTGGAACATCCTATTCGGTCAGGAATTTAAAAATTACCATTCCAAAAAAGATAACAGTCATCAGGCCGCCCATGCCGACAACGCCCATAATCAGATCAAAGAGATCGCTACGCGGCTCCTCGTTCACATGTTCACGCGGGTCGGTCATCCGAATATTAGCGTCCATTTTGTTGCCTCCTTTGAGGATTGACAGCTTGGCCTGCAAGCAGGGCTACAATCCGGAGTATTTTTAGTATACTTGGAAAAGAAAGCGTTTGTAAAGATTATACAGCCGACCTGTTACACCTGTAATTGTGAAGATTTCATGTTGGGAAGATGAACATTATCTGTTCATTTCACATGTCTAACGCACATGTGTTATACTGGAAGTGTCGTTCACGACGTTACAGGTTAAAATAAAACCGTAAGTATATATAAGGAGGACAATTTCATGGCTATTGTTAACGTATCCGATCAATCCTTTAACACGGAAGTCGAAGGAGAAGGAACGGTTCTGGTTGATTTCTGGGCGCCTTGGTGTGGTCCTTGCAAAATGCTCGCTCCAATCCTGGAAGAGCTGTCCACAGAAGTTGGCGATTCCGTAAAAATTGCTAAAGTAAACGTGGATGAGAATCCAGAATCTGCTTCCCGCTTTGGCGTAATGAGCATTCCAACACTGATCTTCTTCAAAGACGGTCAACCGGTTGATAAAGTGGTTGGTTTGAACTCCAAAGAAGCTCTCAAAGGAATCATCGAAAAACATCAATAAGCAGCAAGCCACATCATAAATAAGTGCAGGCTGACACATCGCCTCCGGTTTACATGCCGGGGGCGTTTTGCGTCGATAAGTGATATGTAGGACAATATAAAAGTAAAATTAATTTTTACAACTTCCTTGAACCATTCACACAATAACGAAAAGGACAGAAAAAACCTGAAAAAGCGAAGCGTTCGCCTTTATCACCGGATTTTCCCATTTATAAAGGGGATCAAAAAAATCTGGGGATAACAGCGATTGGAAGGTTCTTCTGTCATTGAAGTGATCGGTGTGAATTCCTTTGTGTAACCTATTATTTTTTACTTTTTTTCGGAAGGGAGGACCCACCGAATTATGGATCCATTTATGCAGGAGTTAGACGCACAGGAAAAGGCACTGGAACAGATCCGTCATAAGCTTGCATTGCTTCCAGACCTGCCGGGCTGTTATTTGATGAAAAACAGTGAAGGCACCATTATTTACGTTGGTAAAGCGAAAGTGCTCAAAAATCGCGTGCGCTCTTATTTTATTGGCAGTCATAACGGAAAGACACAGCGTCTTGTATCCGAAATCCGTGATTTTGAATACATCGTGACAGGCAGCAACATGGAAGCACTGATTCTGGAGTGTAACCTGATTAAAAAACATATGCCGCGTTACAATGTGCTACTCAAAGACGATAAAACATTTCCTTATCTTAAAATAACGAATGAAAAGCATCCGCGGCTCGAAGTGACCCGCCGAGTGCTGAAAGATAAAGCCAAATACTTCGGTCCCTACCCAAACTCATATGCGGCACACCAAACGAAAAAACTGCTGGATCGGATGTATCCGCTCCGCAAATGTGGTGTGATGCCGAAGGAAGTTTGTCTGTATTACCATATGGGCCAATGCCTTGCTCCTTGTGTGAAGGAAGTAGGCAAAGAACAGTATGACGAGATTTCGCAGGAGATCGGGTCATTTCTGAGCGGCGGGCATGAGGAGATTAAAAAGGACCTGCAACGCAAAATGCAGGAAGCCGCTGAAGATTTATATTTTGAACGTGCCAAAGAGCTGCGTGACCAGGTGATTGCAATTGATGCGATCATGGAAAAACAGAAAATTACGATGGCGGATGCCAGAGACCGTGACGTCTTTGGATTTGCGATTGATAAAGGCTGGATGTGTGTCCAGATTCTATATATGCGTCAGGGAAAAATGATTGAACGTCATGTATCCACTTTCCCGTTCTACGGTGAGGCCTACAATGATTTTATGTCCTATGTAACCCAGTATTATAGTGATAACCCGGCGCTGCCACAGGAAATTTTGCTACCGGAGATGCCGAAAGAACTGCTCTCTGGCGAGACAACAAGCGATTCCGCAAAAGTAGATCATGCGAATACATCCGGGGATAAGCATTCTGAGGGAACGGTTGAATCCACTCACGAGGAATTACAAGTCGGGATGAATCAGACCGCTGCTTCGATGCCAGTTGTTGCCGAGACACTTGCGGCTTATGGGTCGGAGGTAACCGAGGAAGAAAAGAGCAATGCTGCCGAATTGCAGGAAACATCCAATGCCAAGCTGCCATCCGAGATGGATGATCCGTCGCAGATGGCTGCTTCTCTGCAAGAATGGTTAGACATTAAAGTGCATATCCCGCAACGCGGACTGAAACGCCAGATGATTACGATGGCACTCGACAATGCACGGGTGGCATTGGAGGAGAAGTTCCGTCTTATTGAGCGTAACGAAGAGCGGACATCCAAGGCTTCCGAGGGATTGGGACGCTGGATCGGTCTGGAGCAGTTAAGACGAATTGAAGCTTTCGATAACTCGA
Organism: Paenibacillus xylanexedens; assembly: GCF_007680605.1. Classification (GTDB taxonomy): domain Bacteria; phylum Bacillota; class Bacilli; order Paenibacillales; family Paenibacillaceae; genus Paenibacillus; species Paenibacillus xylanexedens_B. The sequence goes on along the minus strand of NZ_VEIO01000008.1, from coordinate 195,155 downwards.
ACATTCAGGGGACGAATCCGGTGTCTGCCATGATTGTGTTCACCGACGGTAAACCGGATAAGAAGGAATATCGTAAATATAAAGTGCGCTCTGTCGAAGGGCCGGATGATTATGAAACGATGCGTGAAGTTATCCGTCGCCGTTATGAGCGAGTGCTTAAGGAAAACTTGACCCAGCCTGACTTGATCGTAGTCGATGGAGGTAAAGGACAGATTTCCGCAGCTGTAGACGTGCTTGAAAACGAGCTTGGGCTATTCATTCCGGTGTGTGGATTGGTGAAGGATGCCAAACACAAAACATCACAGCTGATGATTGGTAATCCGCCAGAGGTAATTGCCCTGCCGAGGGACAGTCAGGAGTTTTATCTGTTACAGCGGATTCAAGAAGAGGTTCACCGGTTCGCCATCTCATTTCACCGTGAACAGCGCGGTAAGTCGATGGTTACGTCCCGCCTCGATGCTATTCCGGGTATCGGGGAGAAACGACGTAAGCTACTTTTGAAGCATTTTGGCTCTCTGCGCAAAATAAAAGAGGCCAGTGTCGAAGACTTCCGGCCTCTATCGATTGGTGATAAACTGGCAAATCAAATTATTGCAGCACTTCGTGATGAGGAGTCGTGACATACGGCTTCTCTTTTTGTTTTGGGTTGAAACGGTAGACCACATATCCAACAATGGCAGGTAGCACAATCCAGAAGATTCCGGCACCCATATTCAGTGCGTCTCCCATGAAAATCAAGCTGAGTCCCATCAGCAGACTATCGAAGATGACATGTGCAAAAACGACGGCAATGAAGCCGTGACGCAACATGATCAGACTGAAGAGCAATCCGATGACGGTCAGTTCAATCGGACGTGTAATGACTGGGTAGATTGGATACAAGGTGTGTCCAAGTGCCCAAATAATTGTAGGGATCAGACAGGCGATAAACGTGTTACGCACAACTTTTTGCATCATGCGAATACCGAACAGCCGATATACAGCCTCTTCCCCGATTCCAGCCATCCACGCCATTATCGGGAAGATCCAGGCATACGTCATGTTATATGTCGATTGATCTGCCGATGTGGTGGACCATGTGCCGATGCTACGTTCAAGAATAAAGAACAGAACGGATTGTACGCCTAGCAGAATAAATGCCCATAGATAACCGGTGTACATACTCTGTAACACATATTTGCCGTAACCCGGCTCCTTGGCACGAGGCCATGGATTAAATCCGATTTTGCGCCACATGCCGTCACCAGCGACAAGGGACAGATAGATCGTAGCACTCATCACGATGGTTATGCCGGTCTGAATGAGCATAAGAAACACTAACATGAAGCTTGAAAGCCCCTGTGCCTGGAAGAGAGGCAACATGTTCAGTGTACCAATCATAGAAGCTGCAAAGTACACCAGTGACAATACCACGCCTCGTTTGAACGATGTATTTGCACGAGCCAGAATGCTGTATATGATGGCAAGCACACCAAGAACAAACGTCAGAAAAGCGTAACCACCGTAAGTTAACCAATTGGCTAGTTGGGTCTGGTCTTTAACATAATCCGTGTGGGATTTCGGTACGGAGAACTCCGGATCGAACGAACGGACAGCCCCATTTTCAAAAGTGAAATTCAATTCCAGTTTGGAGTTGCCAATCGTTTTACTTGCATCCGTGTACTTTAGACCCGGCTCGCCATCTCGTGTATCCAGTTGGAGTGTCGGGATATCATATCCGAATTCTTTCAAAACTCCGGCCGCGAGTTTTTCTTTTTCGTTCAATGGCATATTGCCTTCTGCAAGCGACTCTGAAGTGCTTCCGATGCCCTGTTCTTGCTCTGATTCAACGGCCGTATACAGGGAGGAAGGCAATATCCGCTTGAACGCGACTACCTTGCCTGTTTTCATATGTACGTCAATGTTAAGGTAACCCCCGTTGTTCTGATCAAGCAAACGTACGCGGTACACATCGTAAGGATAGGTTGTCTCCCATTTTTTATTGTACGTGGCAAGCTGTTTCGTCTTTGCCATATAACCGTAAATATCCGAGTGGGTCTGATACGTTACAAGAGGTTTACTGGCATTGCCTTGGAGCGTATAGTCATCAACAGAAGCCGCGAATGAACGTGCAGCTTGGATCGCTTGATCCTTGCTAATGAAGGATGTTGACGAAATTTCTGTCGTTTGTGATGAAGTCGCAGGAAAGATCTGAAAGACAAAAAATAAAATCAGGCCGATCACCGCAAGCAACCCCAAACGCTTGAAGTTAGCCTTAAGCTGTAAAGGCTGCCCTAAGGGATTCATGGAATGGTGTTCCTCCTTTTTCAATTAAATCGTAATGTAAAGATAGCACAGGGGATGTCCCCAATGCCAATGACAGGGCGAAAACAGGTGTAAATCTATGAAAACGAATGAAAATGATCGAAAAAATCCGATCTTGTTGTCCGGGTCTAGGTGTTTTTCCCGTTTTGAACAAATTCGATCTTATTTACCCAAAAATCGTTTTGTGTGCATTTGCCGCAGCGCTTATAATTTTGAAGCAAATATGCAAAAATCCGCATGCATCCGGTCTTACAAGGGAACGAATAGAACGGAAAGAGCTAACAAAGCTAACCTGAAGCTAACAGAGCAGACATCCAGAGTAGACATTCTGTAAAAGATGTATACTAACTCTAGTCGGATGCATATCAACTCCAAGTATATGATGTTTTTTATGAATCATACATGAGCTCCACAGGGTGGAGTTATTTTCTTTTTTAGCAGAGGTGGATGATACGGAAGTGAAAGCAAATGTTCAATGGATGCGATTATCGCCGCCCCGTATTCTGGTGTTAGGTTTTGCTGGCATTATTATGCTAGGTACACTGCTGTTGATGCTTCCGGCATCCAGCCGAAGTGGGGACAGCCTGGCCTTTATCGATGCACTTTTCACGGCAACTTCGGCTGTATGTGTGACAGGGCTCGTTGTTGTGGATACTGGAACCTATTTTTCAGTGCTGGGTCAGGTAATTATCGCCATTCTGATTCAGATCGGCGGTCTCGGTTTTATGACGATGTCTACGTTGGTTGCCATTGCGTTCAAACGGAAAATATCGCTTAAGGAGCGATTGATCTTACAGGAGGCCATGAATCAGAGCACGATGGAAGGCATTGTGAGGCTGATTCGCAAGGTCGTGATTTATTCGCTTATTCTGGAGGGGATTTGCGGTACGCTGTTCGCACTGCGCTGGTCATTCGATATGCCAATTGGCCGGGCCATGTATTACGGTTACTGGCACGCCATCTCCATGTTTAACAATGCAGGGTTTGATATGTTTGGTCAATTTAGCAGTCTGACGGGCTATGTCTATGATCCGCTTGTTAATTTTACCGCCATGTTTCTCATTGTTTCGGGCGGGATCGGTTTTGTGGTGTTGTCCGATTTGGTGGAATATCATAAAACAAAGAAGCTATCGTTGCATTCCAAAGTCGTTTTGCTGATGACGGCTTTGTTAATTGTGTTTGGTGCACTGGTCATTTTCGTGTTTGAGTTCAGCAACCCGCGAACGCTGGGCGGCCTGAACTGGGGTGGTAAGTTGCTCGGGTCTTTCTTCCAATCCGTGACACCAAGAACGGCCGGGGCAAATACGGTGGATATCGCCGGACTGCGGCAGGCCACGCAATTTTTCATGATTATATTGATGTTTATCGGTGCATCGCCAGGGTCAACCGGAGGCGGCATCAAAACAACAACGTTTCTCATTATGGCCGGGGCAGTCATTGCCATGATGCGCGGCCGGGAGGATATCGTCTTTTTCCGATATCGGCTTGTGCAGGAACGTATTTTCAAGGCACTCACCATCACGCTACTGGCGCTGTTGTTCATTATTACGGTGACGATGGTACTGAGTACGACTGAAGACAGTAATTTTTTAATGATATTATTTGAAACGACATCTGCTTTCGGTACCGTAGGGCTTTCTCTTGGCTTGACGCTTAAACTCACCACATTTGGCAAGTTATTGATCTGTTTTACCATGTTTGCAGGGCGGCTAGGACCAATTACACTGGCGTATGCACTGGGGCAGAAAAAGGGTAAGGATTTATACAGGTATCCGGAAGGCAAAATGATAATTGGTTAGTGATTATTAGGATAGAGGGGTTCGTGAAGAACGATGAAAAAACAGCAGTTTGCGGTCATTGGACTTGGGCGGTTTGGCTCCAGTCTGGCACAGGAATTAATGGAACTAGGCTATGAGGTGCTTGGCATTGATAAAAATGAAGAGCTTGTCGAAGACATGAGTGACCTGGTCACTCACGCTGTCGTGGCGGACGCTACGGATGAAGAGGTGCTACGCTCCCTCGGCATTCGTAATTTTGACTGCGGCATCGTTGCCATTGGCGACGATATTCAGACGAGTATCCTTACTGCCATTCTGCTCAAAGAGCTGGGTGTCAAAACGGTTGTAGCCAAAGCGATTTCCGTTCTTCACGGACGAGCACTAGATAAGCTGGGTATTGACCGTGTCGTTTACCCAGAACGGGATATGGGCATCCGGGTCGCTCACCAATTGGTTACACCAAACCTGCTGGATTACATCGAATTGTCCAATGATTACAGCATTGTCGAGATGAAGGTACCTGCATGTCTGCACAATAAAACCCTCTCCAGCCTGAATGCGCGCGTACGCTTTAACTGCAGCATTGTGGCCCTGCAAAAAGAAGCCGGGGTCATTATTGCCCCGACGGCGATGGATTCCCTGCAAATGGGGGATATTATGGTCATTATTGGCAATAATGATGATATCGACCGGTTTGAGGAAGAGGTTATTAGTCAAGAGAGCTGAGCAGGTAAGCTGCTTCTTCTGAATTATATCAAGGCGTTGTTGTCCTTCGTGAGGGCAATGACGCCTTTGCTGTAAAAAATGCAGCAGTCTCCCTGACCCATTGTCTGGCGGTTTCGCTGAGGTTTTCTTTTTCCCCATAGATCATGCAAGTCGTTCTTCGGGTCTGTTTCAACTGAGGTAAATGCACGGCAACGAGATCGTTATCTGCCAGCAGCTGTGGACGAAGATAAGATTTGGGGAGAAGGGCAGCGGCTTTACAGGTCGGCAGAAGACGGATAATGGCTTCGAATGAATCAATCTCCATGCGAATGTCAGGCATTACGGTGCAACGCTGGAACAGATCGTCTGTCAGTTTGCGGTACCATGTTCCTTTGGAGAACGTAATCATCGGCAGGTCCTGCAGATGCTCCATGCCTGCTTCCTTGCCTGCCAGTGGGTGCGTTAGCGGCACAACCAGCTCCAGGTGGTCGTCAAACAGTGGCACACAGTTGAGTCCTGCTTCGCTGATGGACGAGGCTACAATGCCCACATCTGCTTTTTTATCACGAACAAAAGAAACGATCTCATGGGTCTTGCCCGTCAACAGCTTTAATTCTGCATGAGGATGCTTCTCCATAAAAGCGTTGACGAGCGGAGGCAAAGTAGTCTGAAGTGTCGTCAGGCTCGCTCCCAGCATAATAATGCTCTGTTCCTCGTCCTTGTATTGGGATAACATGGTGAGAAACTTTTGTTGCTGTTGTTTCTGCTCAACCGCGAAGGTGTAGGCGAGTTGGCCTACGCTGGTTAATTCCAATCGTTTGCCGCGGCGATGAAAGAGGGATACGCCCAGTTCATCCTCCAGCTTGGAGATTTTACGAGAGAGTGCAGGCTGAGACAGATTCAGTAGCTTGGAAGCACGGTTTAGACTGGACTGCTCCACGACCGCTGCAAATGCGTTTAATTCCTCGAACATGAACACTAACCTCTCTTCATTATGAGTGTGATTCTTGCCCTTGATTAATTGTTTGTCTTATTGTATGGCACTTCAACGTGCTACCTTCATTGATATGTTAGGCTACAAACGCATCGTTGCAATACGATAACCCTTACAAAACCTTTGTTTCATCACTTATACCTATAGGTTATAACATTTAATAATTATATTGCAATTCCCTTATAAGAAAAAAAGGAGTAACATGAATTGTGACACAAGTTGTTCACACCTGATCAAAACGGAACAATTTGTCGAACCTTCCCATGTAAGAAGGATTCGTGTCATGATATAAGAATGGATTTATGAAAACGTTGTATTTAGCGAAAGGGGATCGACATTTTATGAAAGGGTTTTACTCGAGAAAGCTGCACTCCTTGCTTGGCGTCATTCCGCTCAGTTTGTTTTTTCTAGAGCATCTGGTGACGAACTTCTCGGCAGTTGAAGGCGGCAAAGAAGCTTTTAATGGTGCGGTTGCCTTCTTGAACAGCCTGCCACTCGTTATTGTTCTGGAAACGTTTCTGATCTGGCTACCGCTGTTCTATCACGGTGTATATGGTTTGTACATCGCTTATCAGGCCAAGCCTAACGTGGGTCGCTACGGCAATGAGCGCAACTGGCGTTATACGTTGCAACGGATCAGTGGTGTCATCACGTTTGTATTTGTGATCTGGCACGTATGGGAGACTCGCGTACAAGTGGCTCTCGGCAACGTAACTCACGAAGAGTTAGGCGGTGTTATCCATAACATCGTGATGAATCCGGTAACATTTATTCTATATCTAATCAGCGTTGTGGCCGCATCATATCACTTTGCCAACGGACTCTGGTCGTTCCTCGTTAGCTGGGGAATTACAGTGGGACCTCGTGCACAGCGCGTGTCCTCGTATGTGTGCATGAGCTTGTTCGCACTGGTATCCATCATGTTTATCGCTTCATTGTTTGCTTTCCGGAATGTAGATTTCCAGACAGCTACTTCAATGATTGACGCGGTAAAATCCGTTCTGGTCTAACATTTACTGATTTTAAATTTCAAGAATAACGCTTACTTACTAAGGGAGTGAACTAGCAATGGCATCATCGAATGTAATTATTGTGGGCGGCGGTCTCGCGGGATTGATGGCGGCGATCAAATCGGCTGAAGCCGGAGTCCATGTTCATTTATTTTCACTGGTTCCTGTTAAAAGATCCCACTCCGTATGTGCCCAGGGCGGTATCAACGGTGCGGTAAATACGAAAGGGGAAGGCGACTCCCCATGGGTACACTTTGACGATACGGTTTATGGCGGAGACTTTCTCGCCAATCAACCGCCCGTTAAAGCGATGTGTGAAGCAGCGCCTGGCATCATCCACCTGATGGACCGGATGGGCGTTATGTTCAACCGTACACCGGAAGGATTGCTCGATTTCCGCCGTTTCGGAGGAACGAAGCATCACCGTACAGCTTTTGCCGGGGCGACAACTGGTCAACAGCTGTTGTACGCACTCGATGAGCAAGTACGCCGCTGGGAAGCAGCGGGTCTCGTAACCAAATATGAGAACTGGGAGTTTCTGCAAGCCGTTATTGATGACGAAGGCGTGTGCCGCGGTATCGTGGCTCAGGATCTGAAAACGATGAAGGTACAAACGTTCCCGGCCGAAGCGGTTATTCTTGCGAGCGGTGGCCCGGGTATCATTTTCGGTAAAACAACAAACTCCGTTATCAATACAGGTACTGCGGCAAGTGCGGTATATCAACAAGGCGTGAATTATGCAAACGGTGAGTTCATTCAGATTCACCCGACAGCGATTCCAGGAGATGACAAGCTGCGTCTGATGTCCGAATCGGCGCGCGGTGAAGGTGGACGGATCTGGACGTACAAAGACGGCAAACCTTGGTATTTCCTTGAGGAAAAATATCCATCCTACGGTAACCTTGTTCCGCGTGATATTGCAACGCGTGAAATTTTCAGCGTTTGTGTAGATATGGGACTTGGTGTAAACGGCGAGAACATGGTTTATCTCGACCTCTCTCACAAAGATCCGAAGGAACTGGATGTCAAACTGGGCGGAATCATTGAAATCTATGAGAAATTCATGGGTGACGATCCTCGTAAAATCCCGATGAAAATCTTCCCGGCCGTTCACTATTCCATGGGTGGCATGTGGGTAGATTATAATCAAATGACAAACATTCCAGGGCTGTTTGCAGCTGGCGAATGTGAATACCAATATCACGGTGCAAACCGCTTGGGTGCAAACTCACTCGTATCCGCAATTTATGGTGGTATGGTGGCAGGACCAAAAGCGGCTGAATATATCAAAGGACTTAAGAAGTCTTCTGCGGATATCTCTTCTTCCGTATTTGATGGTTATACCAAACGTCAAACAGACAAATACGAAGGCATCATGAAAATGCAAGGTACGGAAAATGCCTATGTGATTCACAAAGAGCTGGGCGAGTGGATGACAGCCAACATGACGGTGGTTCGCTACAATGACAAGCTGGAAGCAACCATTGGCAAAATCAAGGAACTGAAAGAGCGCTATGGCAAAATCAACATGTACGACAATTCCGGCTGGAACAATCCGGGTGCGGCATTTACTCGCCAGTTGTGGAACATGCTTGAGCTTGCTGAGGCGATGACACTTGGCGCACTGCTGCGTAACGAGAGCCGCGGAGCGCACTACAAACCGGAATTCACGGAGCGTAACGATGAAGAGTTCCTGAAAACGACTATCGCGAGTTGGTCAAAAGAAGGCCCGCAAATCTCGTACGAGCCAGTCGACGTATCCCTGATTCCACCACGTATCCGGGACTACTCAAAAGACTAATACGGGAGGAAGCGGAAATGCCCGAAAGAAGCAAAGCGTTCGCGTTTATCATCGAATTTTCACCCCGGTAAGGGTGGATCAAAAATTCGAGGATAATGGCGATCCAAGGGGCATTCCGTGACCGGAGCGTCTACCGAGCACCCAAACAAACAGCTTTGCGCACCTTCATTCATTTCAAGGAAGCTCAGCATGAGCAGGCTTCCACAAAAATTTAAAGCAATCCAGATGAATGGATTGCAACTTCCAGCAAAGCAGCACAAGGTGCACGGCGTAGCGCAGGAAGCGGAAATGCCCGAAAAGAAGCAAAGCGTTCGCCTTTATCATCGAATTTTCACCCCGGTAAGGGTGGATCAAAAAATACGAGGATAATGGCGATCCAAGGGGCATTCCGCGACCGGAGCGTCCACCCGAGCACCCAAACAATCAGCTTTGCGCACCAGCAATACAATCATCGTCACCAGAGGAGGGGACAACGATATGGCGGAACAAGCAACAGTGAGTAAAACCGTCAAGTTTATTATCACCCGTCAAGACAGCCCGGAGTCATCTTCATATACTGAGGAGTTTGAACTTCCGTACCGTCCGAACATGAACGTGATCAGCGCCCTGATGGAGATTCAGCGGAACCCGGTAAATAAGGATGGTAAATCCATTGCGCCGGTTTGTTGGGAATCCAACTGTCTTGAAGAAGTGTGCGGCGCCTGCTCCATGGTTATTAACGGCAAACCGCGTCAAGCGTGTGCGGCTTTGATCGACAAGCTTGAACAACCCGTTCGCATTGAACCCATGAAAACTTTCCCGGTGGTACGTGACCTTGTCATTGACCGTACGCGGATGTTTAACGCTCTGAAGCGCGTTAAAGCATGGATTCCAATCGATGGTACGTATGACCTTGGTCCAGGGCCCCGTATGCCTGAGAAGAAACGTCAGTGGGCTTATGAGCTATCCAAGTGTATGACTTGTGGCGTATGTCTCGAAGCTTGTCCGAACGTTAACGAAAAAACGGATTTTATTGGTCCAGCTGCGCTGTCCCAGGTTCGTCTGTTTAACGCTCACCCTACCGGTGAGATGAACGCAGAAGAACGTCTGGAAGCGTTGATGGACGATGGCGGTATTGAAGGCTGCGGAAACTCGCAGAACTGTGTGCGTTCATGTCCAAAAGGCATCCCGCTCACAACGTCCATCGCTGAGATGAATAAACAAACCACCAAGCATATGTTCAAACGTTGGCTGGGTGTATAATGGTGTAATCGAGAAGCAGAGGTTCAATCTGCTCCTCTGAGAAGTCGTGATCCCGCGCAGAATTTGGCGGGTCACGGCTTCTTTTGTCATCAATCGAAGGAAGCAAGCATGCAAGGCAGAATATGGTATACTACAGGGATGGATATGACCTGTAACAACTTTTAAGAAAACTGAGCCGAGGAGGGGAATGATGGGAAAGACACCACGGTTGAACCGCGGCAACTCGCCGTCCCGACACTTGAACGGGCCAAACCGTTCGAATTCACCTCTTTTTCCTGGAGAAGAAAAGGATCATGATCCTTCTCGTCGAATGTTCCAACTACGAAAACATGTAATGACTTTGGTAGCGAGTGTGCTGACACTGGGATACGCGCTTTGGGAGCCGCGGCGTCTACAAGTCAATCATATTGATCTTAAGTTCCCCTCATTTCCTGAAGCGTTTAATGGACTGCGTGTCGTTCATTTCAGTGATGTACACCTTGGTTTTCATACAGGGCGAAAACAGTTGAGCAAACTGGCAGAGCAAATCAAGGATCAGCAACCGGATCTCATCTGTTTTACCGGAGATATCGTTGAGAGACAATCCGAGCCAATGCGTGAGTGTGTACCGATTCTTGCCTCTATGACAGCAAGGTACGGGAAGTTTGCGGTGCTCGGGAATCATGATTATCGAGGACGTCAACAGCAGGATGTGATGGAGATGTTCCGTGAAGCGGGCTTTACCCTTTTACTCAACCAGCATATCGTTATTGAACGTGGAAACGGAAAGTTTGCGGTAGTAGGTCTGGATGATGCGTTAACAGGAGAGCCCGACTTGGAAGAGGCCGTTACAGGGTTAAGTGAGAGTGTGTGGAAACTGCTACTTATGCATGAACCGGATTATGCCGATTATGCCGCTCCGCATGGATTTGGGTTGCAACTCTCCGGTCACAGTCATGGTGGTCAAGTCCGTTTTCCCTGGTTCGGTGCAATGACGACTCCGCGGGGGTCACGTAAATATATCCAGGGATTGCATTATACATCTACGCCCCAGATGCCTGTTTACGTGAATCGGGGATTTGGCATGACGCAGCTTCCCATTCGTTTTCTATGCAGACCTGAACTGACCGTGCTTCATTTAAGCCGGGATGATGTAAGTGAAAGATGAGGCTTAACATACATGAATGGGGGTTAACCAGATGGAACGTATAGCGATTGTATCCGACATTCATGGCAACATGACTGCCTGGGAAGCTGTGATGAAAGATATGCAGCATCGTGGTTTGAACAGGATATTTTGTCTGGGTGATCTTGTGGGCAAAGGGCCGCAACCAGCTGAAGTGGTGGATCAGGTCAGAGCAACATGTGAAGTGGTCATTCGTGGCAACTGGGATGAACTGATCGCGGTGAATCAGGACGTCCGTGATTTCACATGGCAAGCTGAACGACTGGGAGCCGACAGAGTGGCTTATTTGGCAAGCCTTCCCTTCAGTTATGAATTCAAATTAAGCGGACGGACCGTTCGATTAGTCCATGCTTCACCGCAAAGTGTCTACCATCGCGTACAGCCATGGGATGAGATGGACAAGCGGCTGGCCATGTTTGATCCTCCGACGGACGAATCAGAGGCTGGAGCGGCTGACGTGGTGGGTTATGGTGATGTTCATAATGCTTTCCTTCAATATCTGGAAGGGAAAATGCTGTTTAACACGGGTAGCGTAGGTAATCCGCTTGATCTTCCGCAAGCCTCATATTGTATTCTTGAAGGGGAATACGGCGATGATAGCCAAAAGCCGTTTAACCTTCAGTTTGTTCGGGTTCCTTACGATATTGAACATGAAGTACGGATTGCACAAAAAGCAGAAGTTCCGGCACTTGAAGCATATATTCGTGAAATACGCTCAGGTATCTATCGCGGATTACAAGAGTAACTGGAGTATCATGACCGAATAAAGCTGAATAATGACAGGACATACTACAATTTATGTCATTCAATCGTAGGATCATGCCGGATCATCCTTAGAGCTTGCTTGTCTTACCGGACTAGAGCCCGTTAGGCAAAGGAGTGATTGTCATGCTTAATCGAAATATGCTAATCCAAGGGCTACCAGCCTTATGGACAGAGCGTCTTGTACTTCGGTCATTACGTCAAAGTGATTACATCACTTTATCTGAACTCTTATCCGATCCTCAAGTGATTCGATACGTCAATCGAGGGAGCCAACCTCCACCCATTCGGGCGAGAAAACTGTTAAACCAGATTCGGAGCAGCAGCGCCAAGCTGGATTCACTGCATTACGGCATCTGTTGGAAGGGCAGAGAGCAAGTGATCGGCCTTACCTCTTTTCAGCATTGGAATGATCAAAAAGGGACTGCACAGATCGGTTACATCTTGGACAAGGCGTGCTGGGGTAAAGGCGTGGCCACGGAAGCGGTGCATCGTTTGCTGACATTCGGATTTGATGAGCTTCATCTGTGGAGAGTTGAAGCACGCTGTTACGAGGCCAATGGTTCCTCTGAACGGGTACTGCTTAAAATGGGCATGACTTATGAGCGTAATCTTCCGTCATATGGACTGAACGACAGTGAAGACGGGGCATTCGAAAGCTCGATGGATGTTAAGGTGTATGGTATGTACCGCGAACAGTTCCAGCATGATCTGTACCTCGAACAGCTTCCGCAAGCTTACATCGAACAAGCCGGGAATGTCATAACGGAATAGAGGATAAGGTAACTGAAACGAACTTCAATCATTTGTTACACAATTGAAATATAGTTGCAATTGAACTCTAACAGACAAGGGGTAAACTTATCTCATGACCCCCTTTTTGATAATAGATAATGCTGTTGGAACCCGCTCTGAGCGGGTTCATTTTTTTTGACTGAAAATATAATCTACTAGAGTGTGTCTGAAAACGCTGAAGAAAGCCAAATTTGCTGAATTTTCGTTCCAAGCCAGAGATTTTCCCGCAGATATGCTGGGGTACGTTAAGGGAAAGTGGCACAGGAGGAGGTAAAAGGCAGTAAAGGATGCACCACAGAAAGTTTCAAGACACACCTTGATTGGAATTTATGAACTCTGGAATTCTAACGATCTCAGAAAACCTTATTTGCCCCCGAACAGGCCGCCTGGAATTCTAACGATCCCATTGGAGCTTATTTTGCTGAAACTCGGTCAGAATTCTATTATTTACAGCAAATTCACCCGAATAACGCTTCTGGTGATCGTTAGAATGTAAAACCCTCCAATACACGCGAAATAAGGTTTCTGGTGATCGTTAGAGTACGATGGGAACCAGAAACAGGGTGTGAGTTAGATATGACGGGTAGCCTTACCAGGGAATTAGATAAAACAAGAAAAGAAAAGATCCTCACGCTTAGTTCATGCTACGTGGGGATCTTTGTGTTTCACCAGCTTTTATAGCGGAACAATCTGCATTTGCTTTTGTTTGAAATACACCCATTCGGTGAAGCCGATCTCCCGCAGACGTGTGCGAACAAGGTCAAGCTCATCAGCTACCCGGCCCGGGATATGAGCATCTGAACCGAAGGTCACTTTTACGCCGTAATGATTGGCACGTTCCAGGATAGCATCGGACGGGTACCAACCGCCACTAAGCTTGGTTTTGCCCGAGGTGTTGATCTCAATCGCCACGTTGGCATCGGCTATCACCTGAAGAGCTTCGTCAATCGCATGATCTGCAATAATTTCGGAAAATGGCGGATAGTTGCCTTTCATCGCATCGATATGCCCAAGAATCTGGAACATGCCGCTACGGGCCGATTCTGCGATTAGCGCATAGTAGCCTTCTTTCACTTCAATTTTGCGAGCGTTGCTTAGTCCGTTCCAGCGGGTTTTGTTGAAAATACTGATATCCTCCGTGTGATGCACGGAACCGATAATATAGTCGAACGGGTACTGTCCCAGCGTTGTCCGGTACAATTCAGCATGTGATGGAAAGTAGTCGGATTCGATTCCGAGCAAAACGTCAATTTTACCGGCATATTCTTCTTTTAACGCGAGCACTTCAGCTACATAATGTTGTAATTCAGATTTACCCATTGCAATTCGCGGATGAGCCTGCTCCAGTTCACTGCCGAAGTAAGGGGTGTGATCCGAGATTCCAATAGCCTGAAGTCCTGCCTCTATGCCTGCTTCAATGTAATCCCTGATGTTGCCGTCCGCATGACCGCAGCGGAAATGGTGTGTATGAAGATCAAATTTCATATGGAATCCCTACCCTTTCTTTTCATCTATTTAAGTTGAACTGAAGATTTTATACAATCCACTCCGATGACAGAACAACCTTCAATCGCTGTTATCCCCAGATTTTTTTGATTCCCTTTCCGAAGGGGAAAATCCGGTGATAAGCGTATGCTTCCGATGTAGCTTTCTTGCAGAAAGCTTTCAGGCGAGCGCTCCGCTTTTCAGGTTTTTTCTGTCCTCTCCGTTCACGTGTAAAAAGAATAGTTCAACTTATCTAGGCTTATTCCGAGCTGATAAATTGAGTCTCCGGCATGCCTTTGAGATCACTCAGAAACTGATGCATCGCCGAATTCAGATAACGACTGGATTTATAAATGACACCTACAGGGTGGCTGACCTCAAGCTCACTTAAAGGGATCATGCGGAGTGTACCTTGCCGCAGCTCCTGTGCAACAGATTGTTTGGAGATAATGGCTGCACCGAGATCAATCTCCACCATTCGTTTCACTTCTTCGCTACTCGACAACTCCATGACAACATTGGGTTCGATGTTATATTTTTTGAAAACGGCTTCCGTAAACCGGCGCCCAACCGTATCCGGGGACAGGAGAATCAGAGGTGTGCTCCGCAGTACATCAACTGCGGCATGTTTTTTCTTCGCCAGCGGGTGGGAAGGGGATACAACAAGCTCAAATGTATCGTAGTATAGCACCGATGTACTAAGGTTAGGGTTCCGTTCGGTCAAATATCCAATTCCGATATCCACCAGACCATTCTCGACCTGTGTATAAATCTGCGCGGAGGGCAGAGATTGTATGCTTGTTTTAATGAGTGGAAATTGATCCTGAAAATAAGAGAGCACCCTTGGCAATATTTGGATCGCAATGGATGTCGTTGTTCCGAGTACAATACGTCCTTGTGGCGTTTCATCAAGATCGGACAGCTTTTGTTTTAACTCATCTACAATATCGAGCATCCGTTCAGCATGTTCCAGAAAAACCTGCCCACGATCGGTGAGGGTTACGGGTTGATTCCGATCGACAAGAACGGTGTTGAATTCGTCTTCCAGACTTTTGATCTGAGCGGAGACAGCCGGCTGTGTCAGGTTGAGAAGTTCTCCCGCTTTACGGAAACTCATCGTTTTGGAAATAGTAATCAGCGTTTCGAGCTGGCTGATGTTCATATACGGCCTCCTTGCAACAAAATATCCTCTGTATGTCATGTGTCATGCAGTGAATTCCGTGACGGGTTCTGTTTCTTTTATCTTAAATTATAGGGGATTACGGAGATCAGAGCAATGAAGGGCATACGCCTATTTGAAAGTAGACTAATGGACTAAATAAATGGAATAAATGTGAAGTAAGCTAAAATTTAAAATTTTAACTATATACACAACCGGTATAAAAGTCCTACATTCTTTTTACAGTATCAACGAGGGAATAATATTTCTTTCCAAAAGTGTAAAGCGACAAAAACAGCTATAAACATTTGCTATTCTAATGACGATAAATTATAGTACACAAGATTTCCTGAATTCTTAATGAATTCTCGTACGTGATAAAGTATAATAAATTTAATGAATATGGGACTTTTGGTGTGTGACCAATAACCCAGTGTGAGGAGGACATATACAGTGAAAGCGGAAGTAATTAACCCATTCCTGGAATCTGCACGCAACGTTTTTGAACAGCTCATCCAGGTTTCGCCTTCCACCGGGAATCTTGGCGTGAAAAATGTAGAGTACATTGCTGACCATGTCTGGATCGTAATTGGAATGACGGGGCAGTTGAGCGGAAATATTGTTTTTGGTATACAAGAGACGGTGGCTTTGAAAATCGTTTCAGCTATGATGGGTGGTTTTGTCATCACCGAGATGGACGATATGAGTAAAAGTGCGATCTCTGAGCTCGGTAACATGATCAGTGGTAATGCAAGTACAATTCTGTCCAACCAAGGCGTTGTCGTGGATATTACGCCTCCTCAAGTGATGCAATCTGAAATTTTAGCTAAATTCAATGCAACAAAAGCGCTTAGCATTCCTTTGATGATGGATGGAATTGGCGAGATGGATATTCAGGTGATGATCTCGTAAAATAGAAGCATAGGCCTTCAAGAGGCCCAATGTGTTTTATTACGGGAGGACATCAACCATGCTGAAAGATCAGGTTGTTTTTATAACAGGGGCATCAAGTGGAATCGGTGCGCTCTGTGCACAAATGCTGATCGAGGAAGGAGCCATCCCGATTTTGGCTGCCCGTTCGCGGGATAAGCTGGATCAGATTGGTGCTTCACTACGGGGGCGGCATGAACTGCTTACGCTGGATGTCACAGACAGTGAGCAGGTTCAGACGGCTGTAGATGAGATGTTACATAAATACGGACGAATCGATATTTTGCTGAATAACGCCGGATACGGAAAATTTGCTGCCATGACAGACATGTCTGTACAAGAATTCGATGAGATGATGGACGTCAATTACATGGGCATTGTCCGTTGTACCAAAGCGGTGCTTCCACATATGCTTGAACGGGGCAAAGGCCAGATTGTAAACGTAGCTTCGATGGCTGGTAAAATAGGGACGGCCAAATCAGCATCGTATACGGCTACAAAGCATGCTGTACTTGGATTCAGCAACGCACTGCGTCAGGAACTGCGCAAGACGGGAATTACCGTCACGACGATTAATCCAGGTCCCATTGACACACCGTTTTTTGATCGTGCGGATCCTTCAGGGAATTACGTAAACAATGTGCGCTGGCTGATGCTGACACCTCAGAATGTAGCGGGCCATATGATTCGGGCCATGAAGAAACGCAAGGAAGAAGTGAATTTGCCACGGCTGGCATCAGCGGGTATTTGGCTATATCAGTTGTTCCCGAGACTGGCTGACCGCTTGTCACACGGTGTAATGAATCAGAAGTAGAATGTAACGAGTGCACCATATATCGGATGAAGAAGGGCTCCGCCGAGGGGCTTTTCTTTTTTTTGCGCAGACTTGAACATTTCGGCAATAAGATTTGGTAAGCGGGCTTATTTCGCATATAATGAAAGGTAATGTGATGACAGGCTTTTGTTTTTTTAAGAATAAATTTAAAGGATGGAATACATGACGAATCAAACTTTTGCATCAATTGGCGTAGCAGAGGATCTGGGAGCATTGTTAGCTCAGCACGGCATTAACGAGCCTTCCCCGGTACAGGCACAGACCATTCCGGTTATTCTGGAAGGGAAAGATGTGGTGTCCAAGTCACAGACAGGAACAGGCAAAACGCTGGCGTATCTGCTACCGCTTCTTCAATCCATCAAAAGTGATATTAAAGGAACCCAAAAACTGATTATTGCACCAACGCAGGAACTTGCCATGCAAATTGTGCGTGAGGCTCAGCGTTACGGTGCGGATCGCGGCATCGGTGTACAAGGTCTGATTGGCGGCGCTGCCGTGAAACGTCAGATCGAGAAATTGCGTGAGCATCCAGAGCTGGTTGTTGGTACGCCTGGACGGTTGAAGGAACTGATCACACTTAAAAAGCTGAAAATGCACAATGTATCGACCATTGTTATTGATGAAGCAGATCAGGTGTTCCAGCTCGGCGGTGTAAGTGACGTGGAATTTGTGCTGAAAAGTGCGCTGCGCGACCGTCAGTTAATCTTCCTGTCAGCTACAATTGACGAACATACGGCTACGCTTGCTAAGCGCGAGATGAAAGAGCCTGTTCATATCGGTATTGAACCGGATCGTGCGACGGCTGCAGGACTCGAACATTATTATTTTGTGGAAGAGAGCCGCAACAAGATCGATATGCTGCGTCGCCTGGTTAGACAATACAACCCGGATCGGGCAATCGTCTTTGTGAATGCAACGGAGGATATCGGTGAGGTTGAGGCAAAAATGAATCACCTCGGGCTGTCCGCAGCTGCGCTTTACGGAGATGCCGACAAAGTGACTCGCAGCAACGTACTCGCCGCCTTCCGTAACGGCAAAATTCAATTGCTGATCGCCTCCGAGGTGGCGGCAAGAGGATTGGACATTGAAGGTTTGCCAATGGTCATCAACTATGACCCTGCTTTTGACTCAGAGCACTATGTTCATCGCGCAGGCCGGACAGGCCGAATGGGACGTTCAGGAATTGTATTGTCCATCGTCGATGAAACCCAAATTTTCATCATGCGTAAATTCGCTCGCGAACTCGGAATTGAATTACAGGAGCGTACACTCTTCGGAGGTAAAGTGTTGGTGGCTGATCCGCGGCCGGATACGCGCCCTGAAGGACATTCGTTCTCGCGGAAACCGGGACAGTCCCGTGATCGCAAGCCAGCTCAAGGGAACCGGAAACCGGGCACGAGAGCAACCATTTCGAATTCGGGTCAGCGTCCCGCAAGCGGCAAACCTAGTGGTAACGGAG
Source organism: Paenibacillus xylanexedens (assembly GCF_007680605.1). Taxonomy (GTDB): domain Bacteria; phylum Bacillota; class Bacilli; order Paenibacillales; family Paenibacillaceae; genus Paenibacillus; species Paenibacillus xylanexedens_B. The sequence continues at coordinate 176,731 of NZ_VEIO01000008.1, read as the reverse complement.
GCCGCACAGAGAGCGACCAGAACCGCAAAAACAAGGGAGCGCCCAAATGGAGCAAAGACAGAGCGCCGCGCTCTGAGGAATAATCGGATGAAAGGGGTGCAGGGATAGATGGAAAATGTTCAATCGCCTGTGCTGCAAATCAGCGGGCTTAGTGGTGGGTACAGTGCCAAACGGCCAGTGCTTCATGACGTGAACCTGGAAGTGGGCCGCGGAGAAATGGTCGGATTGATTGGATTAAACGGTGCTGGCAAGAGTACAACGATGAAACATATTCTCGGTCTGATGACTCCGCAACAGGGAGAAGTTCGGGTAATGGGCAAAAAACGGGATGAGGATGCACAGATCTACCAATCTGCGATGGCCTTTGTACCGGAATCTCCTGAATTATATGATGAAATGACCGTCATGGAGCATCTGGAGTTTACGGCAAGAGCGTACAATGTGTCCGAAGCGGATTTTAAACAACGGACAGAGAAGTTACTGAATTTGTTCCGCATGAATGAGAAAAGCACAAGTCTGTCCACACATCTGTCCAAAGGGATGCGTCAAAAGGTCATGATTATGTGTGCTTTTGTGGCAGGACCGCCACTCTACATTATCGATGAACCATTTCTTGGACTCGACCCGTTGGGTATTCGTTCACTGCTTGATTTTATGCTGGAGATGAAAGCAGCCGGGTCTTCCATTCTGCTGAGTTCACACATTTTGTCCACGATTGAAAATTATTGTGACCGCTTCGTTGTATTGCATCGTGGACAGGTCATTGCTCAAGGAACATTAAACGAACTGCGTACGAAGTTCGGGGAGCCTGACACACCGCTGGAGCACATGTTCTACTCCCTCGTGCAAGGCAGGGATTAGTATGGATCTCAAGCTGTTATGGAAGCAACGTCGGACAGGTTTTTGGAATGGAATTTTACCTTATGTGGGCTATGTCATTCAGAGCGGCGTGGCGATGGTATTTCTGTTTCTCGTCATCGCTTTCTCCGCTTGGTATACCTCCTTCGTACAGAATATTCCTGCGGGATTTCCGATTCGCTGGATTGCTTTATTGTTGCTGGCTCCGCTTGCACTGTTTAGCAGTTATCGTACATATTTGCTTCCGGCAGATATTGTCTTCTTGCGGCCGCAGGAGTACCGGATGCAGGATTATTTGAAAAACAGCTTTGTGCGTGGCGTTATTTATAAGATGCTGTTGTTGCTTTTTGTATTTCTTACTTTGTGGCCACTTTATGTAAGGGCAGATGTAGATGCCAAACCACTAGGCTGGTCGATGTTGTTTCTCGTACTATGGAAAGTGTTGTCCAGTTATGGTGCATGGCAAGAACTGAGGATGGTTCAGGCTGGAGCGTCCAAGGGATATCGGATGCTACGCTGGGCACTGGCTATACTTGCCGTTGCCGCCTGGCTATGGCAACCGCCACTACGCAGCCTTTGGTTTCTGTTGTTACTGGCCGCTGTTTATATCGTTGCGCTGCGTATACCTGTTAAACACCGAGTCGCTTGGGAACGTCTGATTCAGGTGGAGCAGACACAGGCAGGCAGAGTGATGCGTACATTAGGCTGGTTTGTCGATGTGCCATCGTCCGGGCAAAAGGTAAACGCTCGCCGCTGGCTCAGCAAATGGGGCAATGGGCTTCCATGGAATGCGGGACAGGCTTACCGATATCTCATGACCAAAACATTTATTCGAACGGAAGTATTCACCATTGTTCTGCGTCTGATCATTCTGGGTATGTTGCTTTCCTGGTGGACGGCAGGCAGTTACTTCGGAATCGGGGTATATCTGTTCTTCCTGCTACTTACAGGCATTCAACTGGGGGTGCTGCGCCGCAGTCACAGTGAATCCTTCTGGATCATGATCTATCCGATCTCAGGAGAGAGCCGCCGTTCACAGGTGCTCGGTTTCATCTTCCAACTGAATGTGATAGCCGCATTGCTCATGTGGTTGCCGATGCTGGCAGCAGGAATGGAAGGTCTGAGCATAACAGGCATTGCACTTGTACTCGGTGTACTTGTGATTGTGCTGATGCGTCGTTCGCAGGGCAGCAAATGGCTCAAAGAGGAAGAGGACGAGTAGAAGAACCCAATTAGCTTAAGCTTTGGCTGAGCCGTCAGGTTTATTCATCACAAGTGAATGAGTCGTAGAAGCAAGAAAAGAAGGGTATTTCGGGCTGTATCCCGAAATACCCTTCTTTATTGATGTGTGATGTAAACTCATGATGTCGTGTGCGTATACATAGCGAAGGCGTATTAGTACAGGAAGGATTTTGTGATGATTACGAGCAGGATGAACAGTACGAGAATGGCACCAATGTTTGTGAATCCTCCAACGCCACAGTATCCGTATCCGCCTCTTGTATCTTCAACTTGGGACATGGTTCATACCCCTTTCGAGTAATGGTTTGGCACGCCCTTGCGTACATCGTATATTATGTGTCATGGTGTTAGGCTGATTGGGCCTCTGCCCGTGCATATGTGTTTTGGGCATCTGTCCAGTAGGAGGGTAGGAGCCTTAGTGGACGCAATTGAAGTTTTCTGAAAATGTGAATGTACTAAAACGAAAAAACCCTTCGGCGGTGACATTAGCTTTCGCAATGTGCCGCAAAGGGTTCTATTTTTGAGACCATCTAAATTAGAAGGTTATATTACTTATATGCTAAGTCGTTTGTAGATCCTGAACGCCGCGATAGACCGTATCGAACAGTTCTTCCAAACCTGCTTCCTCAATACAAGAGAAGGCAATTCGCAAATCCGATTCACCGAGTGCAATCGTGCCCACACCATATTGGTGCAACAGATGGCTACGGAGTGCTTCAGCACCGACTTGTTTAAGCTTCAGACACATGAAGTAACCGGAGTTGAACGGATAATAATCCCATACGTCTCCATACTTACCGCTGTCCAGGATTGCTTTAACTTTGTTGGCACGGCCTTTCATAATCTCAAACTTTTCTTGTTTCTGTGCTTCAAACTCCGGTGCTTTCAGCGCATCCAGAACAAAAGTCTGTGAAGGATGTGGTCCGCTTGAAATCGTTGCACGGATGATACCAAGTGTTTTTTGCTCCAATGCATGCAAAACAGCAGCATCTTCATGAGCAAATGTAATGAATCCTACACGGAAGCCCCATACGAATTCTTCCTTCGTTGCACCGTCGATTTTCACCGTTAATACACGTGGATGGATATTGGCCAGTTTACCAAAAAGAGACTCATGAATGGAATCTTCAAAGAACAGACCAAAGTAAGCATCATCTGTAACGACAACAACATTTACACCCGCTTCAGCAGCTTGACGAATGGCATCAACGATGGCATCTGCTTCTGCGCCGCCTGGCGTGTAACCTGTCGGATTGTTCGGGAAGTTCAGCAGAACAATGGCTTTCCCTTTGTCCTTTTGTGCAAGCAACGCCTGAAGCAGCCCGTTGCTGTTGAAGTTCATTTGATCATCAAACAATGGATAATAAATCAACTGGCCGTGTCGACGAATTCCGAAAGTCAGCTCGTAATTCTCCCAGTTTTTATCCGGATATATAACAGCGTCCCCTTCTTCAGTGAACAGGTCGGCTACGATGCTGAGTCCATGAGTCAGTGCGTTCGTTACAATTGGATTCCCGAAAGATTTACCTTCCAGAGAAGGGGTTTCTTTCAGCATCTTCTCTCTCCAAACGGTTCGTAATTCAGGTTTGCCTGCAGGCGGTGCGTAAGGATACAGATCCTTCGGCTGGAATGCGGACAACTTCTCCTGAATCACCGGAAGATGCATGGGTACTCCACCCTCCAGAGCGATACCAATCGTTGCATTATAGGTCTTGGCCAAGCTTGCTGCTTCCGCAGATTGACTTAAGATACCTTCTTTAGGAAAATAAATTTCTTTGCCGAGTTGTGACAGCATGGAGTAGACGTGACTGCTGCCGGCCTGAATACTTTCGTTCAACTGTTCAGCCAGTGGATTCATTCTTTTCATCCTTCCAAGTCTTTGTGATTCACTGCCTAACATTATAACACCTTGACATGGCCCCGTCACGGAAATTACGCAATATGACAGTTATATCACTTCACCGCGTTGTTGCGCGGGGTCAGAATGCAACATTAGCATGAATGTAAGGCCGGATTTGGACGAGTTACTCCTGATGGTACGGGCAATACTTTCGCATCATTTCAGCCGTTTCATGATCCCGGCCTTCGTTTCGTTTATGCAGTTCATCGCTGATATGATCAAATCGTTCAGGTGTCAAATTCTGCCCGAATTTAAACTTGGCACTGAGTCGCTCCGGTACGATTCGAACGACAGCAACAGCTTTGAGTTGCCCGGTGTAGCGTGAGTCCTGTGCATCAATCGGTACATAACCGCCTTGCGGTTGGAGTTTCTCCATAAACCGCTGCAGTACCTTACCTTTAATATCAAGATCTTCTACACGCTCTGCCAGACCGGATGCCATGACACTTTTGAAAAAAGAGGTTGCAGGACAGGCCAGTTCAGGGTCACTGAAAAAAGAAGGAATCAGCGAGAATTCCTCCGCCACGGTAAAGCTGACAGACGAGTTCTGTTTGATCTGTTTCATTTTTTCACCGGCTAAACTTCCATGAAAATAAAAGCAACCATCCATATATACAAAATTCAGCGGTGTGACTCTCGGTTCTCCATCCGGGCTGACGGTACCCAAAAAACCGAATGAGCACTGGTCCAGAAATGTAATGATTGCCTGTTCTTCTTCTACCGAAAACTCTTTGCGTCTCATGTGATTTCCCCCATTATTGTAGAAATTGTTAGGACAGGTCTGAATGTAGAAAGCCATTAGAACATGTCAGAAATATGATTACAGTATTGCATTCCATGAACATAACCATAAAACGAATATTGACAGTAAAATAGATCCAATTTACATTCATTTTTATAGGCCAATTGGAATAGAAGATGATTTTAAGCAGGAAGTAAGACCAGGAAAAGATAGAAGTGAAAATAGAATTAAAGATCAAGAAGACATGTTAAGGGGGGAATCGCATGGAATTGTGGCTACCACTTGATTCATACGAGCTCCAATATCGATACAAATATCAAGCGTTATATCACGCACTGCGGGATGCGATTCATTCAGGTGCACTGGAAGCGGGAGCACGGTTGCCATCTACGCGTTTACTGGCGAAACAGTACGACATGTCGCGCGGGTCGGTAGCCCAGGTATACGATATGTTGCTTGCGGATGGATATGTCCGTGCTTATCCGGGAAAAGGAACCTATGTTACGGAATCCTTGTCCGTGCATTACAACGATCATAGCGAAGCGGTGTTGCCTTTATCTCCATGGGGAGAGCGTCTTCGCGCATTAACGGCAGAACACAATCGTTCACGTGTAGAGGTGCAACTGGCACAGGAATCAGTCATCAATTTTCGGATGCAGCGATTGTTGCCAGAACATTTTCCAAAAGCCGAGTGGAAAAGCGCACTCGCTGCGGTTCATCGTAGTGGCTGGCGGGATGCAGGTGGTGCAGCCGGTGATCCGGAGCTGCGTGAAGCGATTGCCGCACATCTTCGCCGGACACGTGGTATTCAAACGGAAGCTTCACAGATCGTACTGTTCAGTGGATCGATGCAAGGCATTACGCTGTTATCCCAGTTACTCATTGATGAGGGAAGCCCTGTGGTGCTGGAAAGTCCGGGTTATCAAGGCATTGTACATGCGGTCAGATCTTGCGGCGGTCAGGTAATACCCGCAGCGGTTGATGAAGGGGGCATTATCCCGCAGCATTGGCAGGCAAAGACATTATTTGTCACGCCGACTCGTCAGTTCCCGACCGGAGCGGTGTTAGGGCTGGAACGAAGGCGTGCCTTACTGAACTGGGCATCAAAACAAAATGCCGTTATTGTGGAAGACGATTATGACAGTGAGTTCCGCTGGGGTGGACGGCCGATTGAACCACTTAAGGTGCTTGATCGTGAGCAACGCGTGATATATATCGGTTCCTTCTCCCAAACGATGCCCGCTTCGTTCCGGCTCGGTTATGCGGTATTGCCGAGCAGTCTGGTCGAGCCATTGCTGGCTGCCAAGGCTCTGTATGAACCGGTGTCACCTGCGTTGCTGGAACAACGTGCACTAGCCAGATTTATGACACGAGGTGGATACATGCGGCATTTACGTCGATTAACCCGGCTATATGGGGAGCGGCATGACTTTTTTGTGGAGGAGATGAATCGGTGGTTGCCGCAAGCATTCACCATGCAGCCAGGGGATGCCGGTTTGGCCATTTACGCGATCTGGAACGGTGACCAGGCAAGTTATGAACGGTTTACCAAAGAGCTTCATAAGCAAGGAGTTTTGTTCCGGGATGTAGAGCAGTATCGCTTGATTCCGGGGCATGCTGCGATTTGTTTCGGGTTTGCTCATCTGCAAAAAGAGGAGATTCGTGAAGGGATACAGCGGATGCAAGCTGCGTGGGAGAAGTGTACATTTTCGTTTCAGTGAATTCCGCTGTATAATGGGATAAGTGTTTAAAGAGATTAACTGTCAAGGGGGAGTGGCGACATGCTGCAGGCATCGCCGTCATCATTTGTAATTTTGCCCGCTGTCGCCAAAATAGTCTGTGAGCCGGGCTGGAAATGGCAGAAGCGTGAAAAACCGATGCAAAATTATGATTTATTTTACGTGTGGAGCGGTGAAGGCACGGTTATTTTGAATGATCAGCCTTACGAGGTTGGCAAAGGGAGTTGTTTCCTGTTTCGTCCGGGAGACCATACAAGCGCAACGCATAACAGACAGAAACCACTGGTGCTTACATATATTCATTTCGATGTGGACGAGCCTGTTGTGGATGTACCTCAGTCTTACCGTGAAGTGCAGGAGACCGTGGAGTTCGAGCATTTGCTTGCACGTTACGTAAGGCTGTTTTTGTCCGATGTGTATGGACGTGATGAAGAGAGCAGGCTGATTCTGAAGCAGTTAATGATCCATTTGCTGCGTGCGGATACGGAAGAACCTGTGGAGAAAAAGGTAAGTAATCAGTTGTCCGATGTGATTCAGGAGGTCGCGAATTATGTTCGTCAGCATCCCGGAATAACTCATCGCGTAGAGGATCTGGCCGCACGAGCCGGTCTGTCGCCGCGTTATTTTTCAATCAAGTTCAAGGAACTTGTCGGATCATCGGTACAGTCCTATATTATTCGTATGCGCATTGAACGGGCAGAACATCTTCTGGTGCATACCGGTATGAACGTGACCGAAGTTGCGGATGCACTGGGCTATCGGGATATCTTTTTCTTCAGCCGTCAGTTCAAGCAATATACGGGCAAAAGCCCGTCAGAGATTCGTTAAAGACACGCCCACGTCTCGTTCGCAAACATCACAACGTTTCAATGCTGGATGGCTAGGGTAAGTAACTACCATTCCAGATGACCTTACAAGGAGGAACATGTGATGATGAACGGAAAAAGACGGGTTCGTAGCCGTAGAAATTCCATTAAGGGATGCAGTATTTTTCGGAAACGTCTGCGCCGGCTGAAACCCGTTGAGGAACTGCAGGACGTATGGTTCTAACGTTTGCAGATATGGCTATTACCTTCTTATGAACAGGCGATTCAGCCGAAGAGAGGCCACGCCATGCGTGTATACATGAAATGATATTGAGATAAGTATTCAGATGGGTAACATTCATATCATGAATCATAGGCATTTATGATAAAGAATAAAGAGGATGACATAAGACCTGATTGCAGGTGCTACGTCATCCTCTTTATTTTGCGTATGAGATTAAGGTTGTTTGGGTTTCAGACGACCAAGTAAAGCGCCCATTTTAACGGAATCTCCAGGTTTCAAATCAGGGAGTGGTTCGAAGGTATCGGTCTGCATAAGCAACACAACGGTAGAACCGAACTCGAAATAGGCCAGGTCATCTCCTTGAGCCCAAGCTTGGGTGTCGATATCGGCATATTGAATACTGCTGACATTCATTGCACCCACTTTGACGACAGCTACTTCGCCATATTCATGCTGAATATACGTAATAAGCCGTTCGTTGCGGCTCAGCACGGACTTCATATGGGTGAGTCCGAAATCATTCACAGGATAAACTTTGCCTTTGATATGTTCGCTCTCCATCTTACGACCGCTGACAGGTGCATGGATGCGGTGGTAGTCGCGCGGACTGAGATAGAGCACAAAACCATAACCATGCTTGTACTTCTCCAGATGTGGAGAATGGTTTAACAATTCAGCAAGTGTATAATCTTGTCCCTTTACATTCAGAATGGTTCCTGCGGAAATCGGGCCAGCTGCCGTAATTTTGGCGTCGACAGGGCTGATTAACGCATGTTCCGAAACGTCTAGCGGGCGCATCCCGGGTTTTAATTTGCGAGTGAAGAAATCATTCAGGGAACGATATTCTTTCCAATCCTTCTCGGCTTCCTGTACAGGGATGTTGTAGGTCCGGACAAAATAAGGGATAAATGCTTTGCTTCCCCGGCTTTTGGAGAAAGCTCCCACGGTCCGGGAGATCCATTTGCGCGAAGAAAGCTCAGTCATTAATCGCAACAGCGTTTTTGCCATGAATATCCCCCTTAGGGTTAATACAAACTTCAAGGCCGCAAAAGCGGCCATTCTGCATAATATTGACACAAATCACGAATGAAATCAATACAATCCACGATCATAGGTTTGTGGCTGTCTTGGAATGCTGGAGTTGTGATTGACCAGTAGCCGTCCGTACGCCATTGGTTTGTTATATGTCATCTGCCAATGTTCCTGCATGCCAGCTTTGCGAAAACCATATCGCTGATCCCTGCCATTGCATTCAATAAAGTAAATTCCTCCGTTTGGGGTCACGCCGAGGTCGAGGCCCAGATCAGCCAGATGAGGCAAATTGGAAGCCAGCGTGTGAGCAATGCGAAGGGCAACCATGGTTATCCGGGCTTGCAGCTGGAACAGTTCCGTACTCGGTTCAGCCAGACCAAGTGCTCCAGCAACAGTCATGACTTTGCCGCCTTGCGCGATATTCGTAACAAACGTATGCACCGGGGCTGCCTTGGCAAACATGCCAGTGACACTCCATAATCCATCTCTCCCGCGCTGCACGGATACTCTCAGATCAACAGGCCTTCCCTCATACCGGATGAGCGGAATCCGTTCTTCAATCAGATAAGCATGGCGGAATATCCGCCTTAGTGTAGCGGAGGGCAACTGTCCCCGGTTCAACTTGAAGGTGGCCCAGCCTTTACGCGATGCCCTCGTTTCACAGGTTATTCTCCAATTTCCCTCCTGCTGGAAGAGACGCATAATGCCGTGACCGATGCTGCCGCTACACGGTTTAATGACGAGATCCTTATGATGTTCCATCATGTAAGTGAGGGATTCGGGCGTTGCTTTGACCGCGTGAGGCAGATGATCTTTTAAGAAAGGGTCTTGCCGCAGCATATCATGCACATGGTCCTTCCGATAACGATTACGCACGTTATACACCTGTATGCCTTGCAGGAGCAAACGTGTAATCTGTTGCTGCTCCGCACGGCGAAGCTGGAGCGCGCGGTTATGGATCACGGAAGGAAGGGGGATACGTTCTCGGACGTATCGACCTTCTTTTTTCACATAAGCTAGACATGTTTTACGATCCAGATCGATATCCTCCAGCCTTAAAAAACAAGGCGTTAATCCGTAACAGGCTGCAGCCTGTTCATAATTGGCGAGTGATTCCTGACCGGTCCTTCCGGCCGGTATCCCCCGGTACATGCGTGAATCGAACATAATGCCGATCGTTTCTTGGAGCATGACCGTTCCTCCTTCATTGTTATCGCGCAACCATGATTTTTTTCAGTATGCCGGCCTGTCAATGCATGGTTTTAACATCGCGATAACGCAGACCGGTGTGCAGACGCATTTTTATACATCCGTTGATGTCCAGACATCTTATCTTATGAAACGAGCGGATGCGGGGCGTGGACAGCCGCCTTCTCTCTTCACTTCGTACAGCCTAATTACGCCAAGGCAGATGTAACGTTAACCTGAGTAGACAGGAATCTGATCAAGGATGTGCAAAAGTAGGGTCATAAAAGTGGCAGATGCCCAGCTCAAAGCATATGATGCCGGAGATGAACGTTAGGGGAAGGAGCTGGCCTCATGAGTAAAAAAGGCAAGAAAAAGGTTTTGACGCCTAAATTGCGTCATATCAGTCCCAAATTCAGGGAGCTGGATTTGATGGATCGGCGACTGGAATTCAGCAAGCCGGAAAAAACAGTGAAAAAAGAGGAGGTTTCGACTTCCGATAGAGTTGTCTCCAAGGAAGTTATTGCTGATACCGCAGTAACATCCGAACAAATCACGTCCGATTCATTCATTAATAAACCCGATGTGGTAGTTGAAGTGCAAGATGCGGAGCAGAAGCAAAAGCAAGACCAAGACAGAAACCAGGTGCAGGAGCAGCAAATTTCCCCTTTAAATGCAGAAAAAAATAGCGTGGAAAAAGAAAGTGTAGAAAAAGAGCTTCAGATCAGAAGCGTTGCTCACCTTCCATTAAATGAACACGATAACCAAATCCGTTTAACAGGCAAGCATCGTCTTGAACAATTAAACCAGAACCAGATGCCAGGCTATGAAGGGCAGTATATTTATACAGATGACCTCAGTGAGTTTGCCGTCACGGAAAGTAAGCTGGCTCCTTTTTCGGTGGACGCCTCCAAGCTGAAATCAGGAGCTGTAGGAAGCGAGGCGCTTCAGGATTATGCAGTAACAAGTATTCATATCGCGGATGGTGCAATTGTTTCTGCTAAGCTGGCCGAGGCTTCGATTGCGGAGGAACATCTGATTGATGGCTCTGTATCAGGTCACAAAATCAGAAATGCATCCATTGCTGGAGATAAAATCCGGGATGGGAGCATTACCTCACAGAAGCTGGGTAATCAGGTCATTGATGCAGCCAAAATAGCGGATGGCTCCATCGGCACAAGGCATCTGAGTCGCCTGCTCGTTACAGAGGAATTAATCCAGAATCAAGCTGTTACTAGTGAAAAAATCGCGATTAGCGGGATAGAGACCCGTCATTTAGCTGGTGGGGCTGTCCATACCTCGAAACTGGCGGATGATGCGGTCACCAGTGCCAAAATACGTGATGGAGCGGTGACAGGCAGCAAGATTGAAGAGCAATCGATTGATGCACGCCATATTCAGGCCGGTTCGGTGAAACAGTCTCATCTGGCTGAAGGTTCCGTTGGACGTAATCAATTGCTGGCAAGCAGCATCGGTAGCGAACAGATTGAGGATGGCTCGATTCATACAAGGCATATTGCCGAACATGCCTTGAATGGACGACACCTGGTGGATGGTTCGATCGGATCAGTCCAGATTCGAGCTGCTGCTGTAGGGAGCGAACAGATCGGCAATGCCGAAATCGGCAGTGAGCATCTGGTCGATGGAGCCATCATTAGCAGCAAGCTGGCAGATCAATCGGTGGGAACAGCAAAATTGCTGGAGCAAGCGGTGACGGCTTCGAAACTGGCAGATCAAAGCGTTGTCGCTTCCAAAATATCAGATGAAGCCGTGCTCGGGAAACATCTGGCTAAAGGCTCGATTCGCGGAGAACATATTGCCAATCGAGGCATTACACCGGTTCATGTGGATAATGGTGCTATTCATTCCATACATTTGGCGAGTGGAAGCATCGAGACAACGCATCTATCCGAGGGAAGTGTATCTGCGGATGCGCTGGCTTCAGGTGTTGTGCTGGAAAAACATCTGGCGGAATCTGCTGTAGGCTCATTCCAATTGCAGGATGAAGCAGTCACAACCGCAAAGCTGGCATCAGAGAGTGTAACGGCTGATAAACTCGCTCCAAGTGCGGTTACAAGCAAAGCTATAGCCTCAGGTACGGTCAATTCGTCCCACTTGGCCAAAGCAGCCGTATCAACGGCTCATCTGGCTCCCGGCAGTGTTGATTCCGAAGCGCTAAGGCCGTATGCAGTGAAAGCCGAGCACCTGACAGAGCATGCCGTAGGTGCCCCTCACCTGCAGCCGGGCAGCGTTCAGTCCGAGGCCATATCACGTGCGGCGATTACTACCGACAAAATAGCTCCGGGCAGCGTGACTTCAGCGCAGATGGCAGGCGGCTCCATCTTCCCACCGCATCTTACAGACCATGCTGTGACATCACCTAAACTCTCACCGGAAAGTGTCTCTACAGATAAGCTGGCTGATCTATCGGTTACCTCGGCCAAACTGGCTGACGGCAGTATCACTTCCGCCAAAATTATGGCCGAAAGCATCGTTGCCAAACATATCCCTGCGGAAACGATTCGTGGATATCACCTGAAGCAGCATACGATCTCGCTGGAGCATCTGTCCGATGAGGTGCGTACGCCGGAATTATTTGCAAACGGCAGTATCCCTGGCAGCAAGCTTCGTCAAAGAACAGTGACGACAGAACATCTGGCCACCGACTCGGTATCCGGCGAGGAATTGCAATACGGGGCAGTGGGGAGCGAACATCTGCAACGAGCATCCGTTGATTCCATGCATCTCGCCGAAGGCAGTATAAAATCAGATCATTTGACTGCCCAGGCTGTCGATAGTGTTCATCTGAGAGAAGAGGTCATTCGCGGTGAACATATCACCGAGCAGGCGATATCTTCCAATCATCTGATGGCCGGAGCGGTGCACACAGAACATTTGGCTCCGCTCTGTGTAACAGAAGCACATTTACAGCCAGGGCTGATCAGTGGATTGCATCTGCAATTGGAATCTCTGGGGGCTACACACCTGCAACAAGGTGCAGTTCATTCTCGTCATATCCAGGATGGAGCTGTTTTCGCCCATCATATTCAGGAGCGGAGTATTGGAACAGAACATCTGGAGGAAGAGTCTGTCCGATCCGTCAATTTACAAGATGGTGCAGTTACTACGTCTAAATTGGCAGATGGCAGTGTGGACGGCAGTAAACTGACAGAGGGAGCGGTAACCAGCATTCATTTAACCGAAGAGAGTGTGCAGTCTGACCATATAGCAGAAGGTGCAATTCGTGCGGATCATATAGAGGATGGTAGCATTACGGCAAGCCATTTGAGCGAAGAAGCTGTAAACACTGCTCATCTGCAAAATGGTGCAGTCACTGCTTCTAAACTGGCGGATAGAAGTGTGGACGGCAGTAAACTGACCGAAGGAGCGGTAACCAGCATTCATTTAACCGAAGAGAGTGTGCAGTCTGACCATATAGCAGAAGGTGCAATTCGTGCGGATCATATAGAGGATGGTAGCATTACGGCAAGCCATTTGAGCGAAGAAGCTGTAAACATTGCTCATCTGCAAAATGGTGCAGTCACTGCTTCTAAACTGGCGGATAGAAGTGTGGACGGCAGTAAACTGACCGAAGGAGCGGTAACCAGCATTCATTTAACCGAAGAGAGTGTGCAGTCTGCGCATATCGCAGAAGGCGCAATCTGTGCGGATCATATAGAGGATGGTAGCATTACGGCAAGCCATTTGAGCGAAGAAGCTGTAAACACTGTTCATCTTCAAGATGGTGCAGTGACAGCGTCTAAACTGGCAGATGGCAGTGTGGACGGCAGTAAACTGACCGAAGGCACGATATCGTCTGTGCATCTCGCTGATCGTGCTATTGATGGCAGCAAATTAAGTGAGCAAAGTATCACGTCCAGTCACTTAAATGATGGAATTGTTGGTACATCACATTTAAGTGAAGAGATCTGGAATGCGATTCGTCAGGTCAGTGCAGAAACGCTGGAGCAGCTTGCGGAGTTCAAACGGCAGGAAGCGATGCAGGAAGTGCAGCAGTTTATGCAGTCGGTAGGTCTGCCCAATGAAGGCCTGTTTGCCTGGGGAGATGATGCGGAGGAGTCTTCGGATACGCCAGTTGAGCTCCAAGCCGGAAATCTGAATCTTCAGGAGCTGCTCGGGCTGCGCAATGATTTGGAAGTAGATGAAGTATCAATAGAACGCGAGTCAGTTGCGGAAATCACCGAAGCTGGAGATGCATTGGATGGAGAACATGCGTTATCGCTGGATATCGCTGACACAGAATTCTCCGATGCTACTGCGCCTCAACAGTCTGATCCTGAGGTGCCAGCCACCTATAACCTGGAGCCTCAGTCAGTGACACAAGAGCATTTGTGTGATGGTTCTGTAGGCAGTAAACAGTTGCAGACAGGTGCTGTTCAAGCCGAACATCTGGCATTCCAGCCGGTACGTAGTGTGAGTAAACAGCCTGCTGTGCAGCAGTTTGGCATGGAAGCTTTTGTGTTGCCAGAGAATGAAACGTGCACCGAAGTGACCATTGTTTTTGAAGAGTCGTTTGTTTCGGAGCATTATGTCATTGTAGCCATGAGCAACGATCGTGGATTCCAGGTATCCCTGTTATCCCAGAGCGAAGATGAAGCTGTCCTGGAAGTAACGCGAACAGCAGACTGCAAGCATACGTATGGTTTGTTGTCCTGGATTGCAGCCGGGCCATCGGCATAAAAAATAAACAGAAGCGGTGTCCAGAGTTTGTCCCGGACACCGCTTTTGCTTGGCAAGTCTGACCGTTCGGACATGAGGGGTGTCGGAACGATGCTGTTTTTTTAATACAAGGATAATTGCAAAAATAATAAGTTCGGCATTACATTTTTATGGATGGCTATAGGCGCTGCAATGATCGTTAACGATAACGATTACAGTCCTACAGCTTGATAGGCTTTAGTGATTGCCGTTGCCTCGGCAGAATTCGCGCCGTAGAGGTCTTTGGCAGCTTGAATGGTTGCCGTTTTGGCTGCTGCGAATTTGGATGTCGGTGTCAGGTAATTCACCAGTGTGCTGTAGAAGATACGTACCGCTTTATCCCGGCCGATGCCGCTAACCGTTACACCGTTATGTGTACCGCCTTGGGCTGCAAGGTAATAAGCTTTGTTGATAATACCGCTGTTGGTATGCACACCGCCGTTATCCGCACTACCTGTGTAACGGTCACTATATTTGTCGGGCTGACCATACAGCGTAGGGTTAGACAAGGAGCGTAGCGCGTCACCTGGAATGTTAGGGGTATAGATATCGTCACCCAGCAACCAGTTTTTGCTCTCGATGGTGTTCCCTATAATATCGGCAAAAGCTTCATTTAAAGCGCCCGGTTCATTACGATATTCCAGATTGGCCGTATACTCGATGACCCCGTGTGTTAATTCATGACCTACAACATCCAGGTCAGCAGAGAATGAACGGAACAGTGAGCCGTCGCCGTCACCAAATACAATCTGTGCCCCGTTCCAGAAGGCATTATTGTAGTTGGAGCCATAATGTACTGTGGAGCGAATTAACAATCCATTGCCATCAAGGCTGTTGCGGTTAAATTTATTTTTGTAAAAATCGTAAGTAGCGGCAGCATAAGCATGTGCATCTACAGCTGCACGGTCTGTCCATACGTTATCGGAATCTGTGAGCAGCGTGCCTGGCAGAGAGGAGCGATTATTCGCTGTGTAGGTTTGGATGCCTTTACCCCGAGTAGTATCTTTCAGTTGGTAGGTACTGCCGGATTGCGTTGTAGTCAGCGTTTTGGTGTCACCCAGCACGCCTGTACCTGTGCCTGTAGCAAAGTTGATGATATCAAACTGGGATACGATGCTTCCGTCCACGGCGTTAATAAAATATTTGGTTCGCAGCGGGGCAGGTTCAAGTACGTTCACTTCGGTAATGTAAACCAGATAGGTCTGGCCGTCATCTTCATGATGATAAATATTGAGTTCAGCCTTAGGCTCAAGCTCCGGTGCACCTAACTCGCCGATTCGGGATGTTGCTTCTTCCGAAGCCACTTTGATCGCGTCTTCTGCACTGATACCAGGGACTCCATCATTAGGAATCGCTTGTTCTTCAACAGGCGGAAGTTCACCGAGAGCAGAAGTCACAGCACCCGTCTTGTCCAGATGGAGGGTCTGCTCAGCACCGTAGACCGGAATGCCTTTGATGTACTGTTGCAGACGGAAGTGCCTTACACCGGAAGTGTCCGTGTTACGTTTAATGATTTTGAGCTGGCTTTTGATATCAGAGTTCAGGAACTCTTCCTGTTGTCCAAGGTAATTATAGATCGTTTCGTCAGGATTGTTGTTCAAAAGGATGCTCTCCTCGGAGGCATAAGGGGCCTCAAGTGGAATAGATGGATCAGATGGCGCTGCAGTAGCAGAGGATACGGAAGCGAGCAAAAGAGCTCCTCCAAGAATTGTTGGCATAACTTTGGCAAATTTCATTGATAACTCTCCCATTCTCATCTAAATTTTTGTTGAAAAAAAGGGTTTATGCCTAACTCGGCTGGGTTTCCGTCTGCATCTGGCAGGGCGGAGTGAGGGGCTGAAACAGAAGTGTGTTGAAAGAAGCAGGGGTTGTCCCCCTAGTGATTGTGGCAAACCGAAGGTTCTATATAGAACCGGGATGTTCAATCCGTGTGTGGCATGCGCGAAGAAGAAAGCTGGCTTGGGAACGGCATCACTCCTTTCAAGTTCAGGGCTGGGTTAGTGTACAAAACGGAGGAGATCAAACGTCTTAACTAACCGAAGGTCAATAAAAGGATAGAAAGAAACGAAGGGGAACTTAAGTTCTTGGTAAGGTTAAAAATGTAAATTATGTGGCTTGAATCGTATAGTATCACAGTGTAAAAGTTTGGAAAAGATGCAATTTTAATTTTTTTTGAAAATTGTGTCTAAGGACAGGGAAGAAGTGTCATTTTTAAAAATATTGACGAATATTGTCGGATCATAGGGTGGCTGTACTTACATCTCCGCCCAGAAGCTAAGCAGGATAAGGACATACGCCGTTTCCACTGCTCCACGAATACATAGAATAACGTGTACTCCCTTGGCATGATCAGGACGGATTGTGGGAGGTGAATTTGTTGCGGAAACAACGTAATAGAGCCAGTTTTGCAACAAAAACAAGAAAAAAGCGTACCAGACGGGTATCTGAAAAAAGACGAATCCAATCGAGAAGGAAAAAGGGTACAAAGACCTATGTCTTCTCCTTACCACCTAACCACTCATTTCATTCGAACGATCGGAGAGAAGCACATGAGATGGTTGGGGAAGTTACTGAGCAAGACAGAGAAGTTATCCGGCAACCTGTGCTATCAGTAATTATTCCAGCGATGAACGAGGAACGCACCATTGCTACTGTAGTCCGTGAAGCGACACGTATATGCCGCGATGCGGAAGTATTGGTTATTGTAAACGGGTCAACCGATGGCACAGCAAATGAAGCTGAACGGGCTGGCGCACGGGTACTCCATTATCCCGAAGCTCTGGGACATGATGCAGGACGAAGAGTAGGGGCAGCATCAGCCCGAGGGCAGATCCTGCTGTTCACGGATGCAGACATTCCGATCCCGGCCGAACACCTGGCACCTTACGTTCAGGCAGTACTAAATGGAGTCGATGTTGCACTGAACAATTACAACGGTCCAGTGACACGGAGCCCTGTTCATCCGGTCATTGAAGCGAAACATGTGTTGAACAGTCTGCTCTCCAGATCCGATCTTGGTGGTGCTTCTATGACAGCCATTCCTCATGCGCTCAGCAGGCAGGCACTTGAGATCATTGGCGTATCTTCGTTGGAAATTCCGCCACTTGCTCATGCCAAAGCGATATTTGGCGGTCTGAAGGTGCAAGCTGTGCATCATGTGCCTGTAGGCAAATGGAATGCTGTTCGCACAAAAAAACGAGGCGGTGCTGATCCGCTTAGCCAGCTCGTACTGAGCGATCATCTGGAGGCGGTCCGCTGGATTGCAGATACACGGGGGCCACGGGGGGGTTACCCTGATCTGCAACGTGTTCGCAGTCTGGCTCAATAGGAAGTTGTAACCGTCAGAACGGTAAAACTTAAGATCGGTAAGTAAGCTGAACTCATTAGCCTAGCCGTGAAGAAATAAATGATGATGTGATAGAGACGGCAACATGCGGAGGTGATAGCGACGAAAACAAGATCAGGAGTAAGGGCATATAAACTGACGGGAGCCAAGCGAATGGCGGCGACTGGACCCCGGAGCAGAAAGCAGGCTGAGGGGAAGCGCGTGCCACGTACCCGGCATCCCCGGCGGAATGTCCGGAAGGTGATGCCGGATCTGCGTCCATTTTGGCGAGCAGGCCAGCTTGCAGGCAAACAATTCAGGGGAGATACCGACAACCTGAATAAACACGCTTCTGATGCGTGGCAAGTACACGCGGCGAATCTGCCGGAACAGATCAGTTGCGAAGATACATTGCAGGCAGGCAGGGCGTTTATTCAAGGCTATGTGAAGTCCTCAGGCCATGTACCAGATATTGTACCGCTACCCCTCCGACATGTTGCTGCTGCCGTAGTCTGTGCCTGTAATGAGGAACGCACACTTGATCAAGTCTTGGTACAACTAGGGCGTCTACCCCTCCGTGATATTGTAGTTGTACTAAACGGCACGACGGATAACAGTCTGGGGCACGTGCTTCAACATCCCGGCATTACACTTGTGTATGAACCGGAACGAGCAGGGCATGATGTGGGGCGGGCGCTTGGAGCCAAGATGACAGAGGCGGAGACCGTTTTGTTTGTGGATGGAGATATGGTTATACCTGCGGAACATCTGGCACCGTTCCTGTTCGCGATTGACCGGGGGCAGGATGTAGCCTTAAATGATCTGACTTCTTTGCTTCCTCCTTTTTCCAAGCAGGACGAAGTCAGCCGAATCAAAGCTTATTTGAACCATACATTAGGTCGGCGGGACCTTGGTTCGAATTCGATGACCGCTGTTCCCCATGCCCTGTCGAGACGAATGATTCAGGCTGTAAAACCTGCTTCGCTAGCCGTTCCGCCGAAGGCGCAGATGCTTGCAATCCAGCAGGGACTCAAGGTATCCGCTCCATGCCAAGTGGATGTCATCCGCTCAAACCGACTGCGTGCCGGGAACACGGGTAGCGGTAATGATGTTGCCAGATTGATTCTTGGGGATCATCTGGAAGCACTTGCGGCGTGGATAGGAATGAGTGAATATGCCCTTCGGACCAACCTTCCTTCCCGTGCAGAGGTAGCGTACAGGAGGAATGTGAGATGACGCTGACAAGCATCATTATACCCACGTATAACGGCCTCTCATTACTGAGGCCTTGTGTCGAGGCCATCCGAACATACACAGGAGAAGCGACATCGTACGAGATCATCGTTGTAGATAATGGTTCGACGGATGGTACTGCCGAGTATTGTGCCAGGGAGCGCATCCGGTTCGTTCGTTTACCCGAAAATCGGGGATTCCCTACCGCTTGTAATGCTGGACTTCGGGTTGCCTGCGGAGATGAGCTACTCTTGCTGAACAACGATGTTACCGTTACATCACGCTGGCTGGAAAATATGCGCACAGCACTGTACAGTGAAGAGCACATTGGCATCATCGGGCCAGTCACGAATTATGCCAGTGGTATTCAGCAGGTGCATATGACGTTTCGGGATGTGCCACATTTTCAGGAGCTGGCCGCTGTCAATAATGTTTCGGATGTGTCCAGTTGGAAGGAAGTACGCCGAATCGTAGGGCTGTGTATGCTGATGAAACGAAGTGTAGTGGAGGCCGTAGGGTGGTTTGACGAAGCATATTCCCCTGGACACTATGAAGATGACGACTATTGTTATCGGGCAAGGCTTCTGGGCTTCCGTTTGTTAGTATGCGGTGATGTCCTCGTACATCATCAAGGTAGTGCGAGTTTTCAAAAGACAGATCATACGGAATGGAAACAGTTGCTGGAGCGTAACCGTTCCATTTTCATAAATAAGTGGCAAGTCGATCCGCGTGAATTTATGGACATATCCGATGAAGGAGGGAACAAGGAATGAAAGGTGTAATTCTTGCTGGTGGCACAGGAACCAGGCTGTACCCTCTGACCCGGCTTATTAATAAACATCTGCTTCCCGTCGGCAAACATCCGATGATAATGTATGGTATCGACAGGCTTCGTCAGGCAGGGATTGAGGATATTCTGATTGTTATCAACAAACATTCCGCTGGTTTGTATACGGAGTATCTTGGTGGCGGAGCGGATCATGGGGTCAGGCTGACGTATCGTATTCAGGAAAAGGCCGGCGGTATCGCCGAAGCGCTTGATCTGGCATCATCGTTTATTCTTCCGGGTGAAAAATTTGTGGTGCTGCTTGGTGATAATCTGTTCAGCGATGATTTGAAACCGTATGTAGAACGATATGTGCAGCAACCTGCGGGCACGGCGCGTGTACTGCTTAAAGGGGTGGACGATGCACGTCGCTACGGGGTGCCTGTCTTTGATGAGCACCATCCGGAACGTATTGCGTACATCGAAGAAAAGCCAAGCCAGCCGAAGACCTCTTACTGCGTAACGGGCATATACATGTATGATGATCATGTGTTTAGCCTGATTCATAACATTGTACCGTCTGCACGCGGAGAGCTGGAGATCACCGACGTCAACAACCATTATGCATCCGGCGGCGGATTGGAGTATGACATTTTGCAAAAATATTGGAGCGATGCAGGAACATTCGAATCGCTCCAGGAGGCCGCTGTACGTATGAAAGGGCAGCTGCCTTAACCGGAAATAACAAGATAGAGGCGCAGTGCGGTGCCTGAACCGATGATCAGAGCAAATGTTGGAAACAGAAGACGAAGTAAATGCTTCATACCCATGATTGAAGCCAAACTTGCGCCGGAGCTTTCTTCAAGGCTCCGGCGTTTTGCACAGGCAGAAGAAGCGTGTCAATTATTGAGGGTGCAAGAGCATAACGGTGAAAGGAAAGAGCGCAGGGAATTTATGCCGGATGCGCAAGATACGGTGAGAGTAGAGACTAGAAGAGGTCCGGGTCATGCGAGTGGTGTGAAGAGTGGAGGCAGAGCGTTGCAAGTGAATAATGCAGGGAAGTGGGGCATGTGAAAGGTACCGTAAGAGCAGGGAGTAGCGAGGGCAGAAGTAGAGCGGGTGGTGTGATCAGGATAAGTAAGGCAGGCCGTACTGGAGTTGTGTTGAGTAGGGGCAAGGCAAGTACGGCTGGAAGAGTGGGAAAGGACAGTATGGCTGGTAGTGTGATCGTTGCTGGCAGAGCAGGGGTTGGAAATATGGTCAATGTGGGCAAAGCAAGTCGGCCTGGAGGCGGGATTAGGGCGGGCAAAGCTCCGAGGGCCCGGGGTGAGGGGAATGCGGACAAAGCGCGAAGAAGTAGCAGAGCCGCAGGTGAGAGAGCGAGCAGGGCAGGCGGGGCAACGCTCGCCGGCCCTGCAAAGAGCCGCCTGCGCCAAGGCTCCGCCCCGCGCAGGCGCGCTTCTGCGCTGGGCCGGCGCGCCGCGGCCCGCGCCAAGCAGCGCACGGCGATGCGCCGTGCGCCCAAGCCAGCACCGCACGCAAGCTCGCCACAGGCGATGCCTGCCAGCGGTGCTGGCCCCGCCCCGCGCCAGACGACACACCCGCAGGGTGTCGTCGTGCCCGCGGGGCGGGAAGGCGCTGCCGCGAGTGCGAGCAGCGCAAACGGCGTGCCGCCGCCGGCTGCGGAGCATGCCGTGCAGGCGGCAGGGCCCGGCGGTTACGCCGCGGGTTACCGCGACGGCGTATTCGCCGGGGGCGAGGCGCTGGTGGCGCAGCACATCCCGCCGGATCATATTCTGCCCGCTGTCGCGGCGGCAGATTTGATCGCGGCGGGATTCCGCCAGTATGCGCCCAGCCTGACCCGGCTGACCAGCCCTCATGAGATGGCTGGTCACATGATGGCGGCGCTGGATGCGCAGCGCCCCCTGTCTGTCGTTCGCCTCGGGGATGGCGAACTGCTTACGCTGGCAGCAGATACCGTGCTGCCAGCTACGGAAGTGCAAGAGCTGGCACCGTTCCTGCCTTATGCAGGGGTGCCGTGCTCCACGCCCGACATCCGCGCGACGCTCGCGGAAGCGATTCGGGGTGCAGACTGGGTGGGTGTGCCCATCTCACGTGCTCCGACGTTTCAAGGACTATTATTCCCGGTGTTGCGCCATTTCGGGATCGACTGGTCTGATCTGAAATTGACCAGTTCCACGATCAACTACAGTCTGCATCAATCCCGATTGTTGCTACCGATGTTGCAAGGACGGCGTGTGCTGCTTATCGGCAGCCGGGCGGCAGAACTGGGAGCCTTGTTACAACTGCATGGGGTGCAGGTTACAGGCATCATCCCTGCTGTAGCAGGCATGGCCGATATTCCGAGAGTAATGCAGCTAACAGCCGAGCACACCTTTGATATCGCTCTGGTCGCAGCGGGCATTCCAGCAGTTGTGTTATGCAGACGTATTGCGGGCGAACTGGGCAGCGTTGCCTTTGATTTCGGACATTTGGCTGACAAATTAGTGACAGGGGAGCTTCAACTCTAGTGAGTCGTCTGGGGCAGGATCACCGGGACCCTGCCTCTGGCACGAGTGGAATGGAGGAAGCAACATGAAGAAAGCGGAAATACAGTCGCAACGTGCACGAAAAAATACTCAGAGCAGCTTACAGCAGAGCGGTCAGTTTAGAGTAGGTACACAATTATCGGGTAGCCATCCTCATCGTATGAGTACACCTGCTAAGGTTTTTCTTCATGCAGCCGGTGTCCGTAATCGGCGTAACGCCTCACGGAAAGGCAAAAGAAGTCATCGTATTCTTCGAAACACCAAGTTATACAAGCAAGGATATAACCGAGGCTACCAAGATGGCGTTCTTCAGGGGCAAAATTCATTCGGAATTGTGTTTGAAGGGGTCAGCATCATCATTCCCACCTACAATCAGCGGGATTATGTACTGCAATGTGTGTCAAGCATTGAGAAATATACCCCGGCTCCTTACGAAATCATCGTTGTAGACAATGCTTCTCAAGATGGTACGGCCGACGCACTGCTTCGCAAAGGCGGTATGGTGAGGGTGGCTGCATTGGATAAAAATCGGGGATTTGCCGGAGGCGTTAATCAGGGTCTGATGATGGCAAAGGGACGGCATATCGTTGTGCTGAACAATGATACCCTGGTTACACCGGGCTGGCTGGAAAATATGATGACGTGTCTTAACAGCGATCCACAGATCGGTGTCGTGGGTCCTGTAACGAACTACATTGGCGGAGATCAGCAGATTGAAGTACCTTATCGTGAAGTAGAGGACATGTGGTCTTTCGCTGCCAACCAGAATCGTCCCGACCCAGAGAAACATCGATTGACGGATCGGCTCGTTGGATTCTGCTGGCTGTTTTCCAGAGATCTGTTTGAGCGGGCAGGTTATCTCGATGAGGGTTACGCCGTAGGTAACTTTGAGGATGACGACTGGATTGTACGGGTGCGGATGTTGGGATACCAGCTTGCTGTAGCAGGTGATGCCTTTATCCATCATTTTGGAAGTGTCAGCATGAAAGCGCTCGGAGAGCAGGACTTTAACTCAGTGAACAAGGGAAATGAACAATTTTACAGTCAAAAATGGGGAGATCCCCAAGCGCTCATCGCGGAAACCTCCAGACTGGCACAGACTCCGTACTCAGACCCTCAAACTCGATCTCAAGCGAACGTATCTTCGTTAGCGGCAAAAGGTGATTTACGCCAGAGGGCAGGTTCCTCTTCTGAAAACAGTCCTGCAACATCATCTTTCAGACGAAGCAGTGATTTCTATCCCGAAGGTGCATTTCTTGTTGATTTAAAGGGTGATGTCTATGTACTAAGAGGCGGTCAGCGCCGAAAGCTGAACACTCCTGTTCCGCGCGGCATCTCGCCGGTGCTGGTAGCCAAACCTGATCTGCTGGGCATACCTGCGGGTGAACCGCTGGTGTCCGCCGGAGACATTTGGAATGGATCGCTTGAACCTGACCAGCCTCTTGCTGCGACTCCTTCCGATTCCGGCGTGGTAGCTATACACGAAAGCATTGTAGCTACTGTTGACGCACCAGAAAGTTGGTATCTGGTCACCGAAGGCAAACGCAGGAGGTTTGTTTCCACCTATGCAGCGGAACGTTGGGGAATAAGCTCCAGACATGTGCATCAAATATCAACCGAACAACTTCATTTGATCCCGGAAGGATGGCCGATTATTGCTCCGCCCCAGTTGCTGAACCAGGATTTGTGATGAGCACCGCTCGTGGTTTGAAGCAACATGTAAACATGCGGAATGAACAACGCAGCACCTACGCAACTTTTAGGCTGAACGTTCACCCAAATCTGTTTATTCCGCATGAGGTTTCCCGTACAAGGGCTACATAATTAAGCTGATGACTATTCAAGACAAGTCAAGAGAACTGAAAAGAGCCCTTTTGATTGCTTTCTTAATCTTATTCATCCTATCCCTACCAATTTGGAGGGTTCTCTAACGATCAATGAACTATACATGAAATTAACGAATAAAAAATATCAGATTTTGCGAATTGAAATGGATACTGAATTAATAACTCAAAATTTAAATTTATTTTTTCTATTTTGTTATAGGATTGTTCTATTAGCATAACCATTGACGATGTAAAGAGACGGGAGTACATTTATAGCCATAATTCTTATTTAACAGATAGGGATTAAAGGTATAGGTTGATCCGGTCTGTCTGATGATCTGGAACTCTATTATGGAAATCGGAGGTATGTCGATGTCATCATCCCAAAAAGTAGTGTTATGGAGTAAAAAGGGTTGCTATTTCTGCAAAACTTCTGGTGCGGCAGGATGAAGCAATGCTGTCTGAACGGAACGGATGAAGTCTGACAAGGCTAATGTAGCAGGAGCACAGCAGTTATTTTTACATGGGCGCTATATAGAAAAAATCTATTAGAAGCACGGTTGACCGGTTCGCCGGGGCAGTGATAAGCTGTGTGAAATTAAAACAAACCAAACTCATAGGAATAATCAATTTTGATTTTAATGCTCAATTGTTGATTTAGATATGCCACATTTTGGTACCATCAAATTACCTTATTTCAGGGAAGGCGGAGTGTACATGACAGCAAAACGAAGTTTGAAATTTGGAGCGATCATTCATGGTGTTGGGGGAAGCAACACAACCTGGAGACATCCGGAGGTTCTATCCGATGCCAGTGTCAACTTTGGATTTTACAAACGTCAGGCGCTGAAGGCAGAAGAGGGCAAGTTTGATCTGGTATTCATTGCGGACGGCCTGTATATTACGGAGAAATCCATTCCTCACTTCCTGAATCGTTTTGAGCCGATCAGCATTCTTTCCGCTCTTGCTGCGGTAACATCACGTATCGGACTTGTGGGTACACTCTCCACATCTTATAGTGATCCATTTACAGTCGCCAGACAGTTCGGTTCGCTTGATCTGATCAGCGATGGCCGTGCAGGCTGGAACGTGGTGACATCCCCCTTGGAAGGTACCGCGAAAAATTACAGCAAAAGCAATCATCCAACACATCCGGAGCGTTACCGTATTGCTAAGGAATATTTACAAGTGACCAAAGGATTGTGGGATTCGTGGGAAGACGATGCATTTGTAAGAGACAAGGAGAGCGGTGTGTTCTTCGATCCTTCCAAACTGCACACGCTGAATCATGAAGGGGAGTTCTTCTCTGTACAGGGGCCATTGAACATAGCTCGTTCACGGCAGGGACAGCCGGTTATTTTCCAAGCTGGTTCTTCGGAAGATGGCAAAACGCTGGCGGCACAAGAAGCTGATGCGGTATTCACTGGACACGATAACATTGAAGATGCACAAGCATTCTATAAGGACGTAAAAACGCGGGCAGCCTCCTACGGGCGTTCAGCTCAAGATATTGTCATTTTGCCAGGCATCAACCCGATTGTGGGACGGACGGCGGAGGAAGCGGAACAGAAGTATCAGGAGATCGCGAGCCTTGTGACCATTGATAAAGCCTTGGACTACTTGGGACGTTTCTTCGAGCATCATGATTTCTCCCAATATCCGCTGGATGAACCGTTCCCTGAACTGGATGGCATAGGTAGCAACAGCTTCCGCAGCGGAACGGACAAAATCAAAAAAGACGCCAAAGAACAGGGCTTAACGCTGCGCGAAGTCGCTTTACGGGCTGCAACCCCACGGAGTCAATTCCTAGGGACACCGGAGCAGGTAGCGGACAAAATCCAGGCATGGTTCGAGGCAGAAGCGGCAGACGGATTCATCATTGCTTCGGAGCTCCCTAGCGGATTGTCCGACTTTGTCGAGCTGGTGGTGCCGATTCTACAGGAACGCGGCATCTATCGTACGGAATATGAACATGATACGCTGCGTGGCAATCTAGGTGTTCAGGTGCCTGTAAACCGTTATACAGTAGCTAAAACGCAGGAAGAGTCGAACGCCATCTAATCGAATGTCAAATGTCATCTACATCAAACATCATCTAATATTTTTAATTCATGTTAACTCAAACGCGGTGACTCTAACCTGTACTCACAATCCAATACATTCGGATCAAACAGAAGTACAGTCCATCGTTAAAATGAAGCACAAATGCATCTGGATCATAGGGTTAATAGAGTTTATGAAGTCTTCTTGCTCTAAAACCTACTTTTCTCATAGGAAATATAAATTTTATGGTGAGTTTGCTCACCTTAACACATTAATGACACCTGTATACACAGAGGGGGAAGCGATATGAACAGGTCTATCTCATGGACAAAAGCATTGGCGTTGGCAGTAGCATTGGTAATGGTTTTGTCCGGATGCGGAGCAGTATCGGGAGGCAAAACTAGCGGTGCGGCACAGGCTTCCGCCGGCGGGGGGCAGGCTGGTAAAGCAGAAGGGGGGAATCTCACCTTTGCACTGGCGACTTCACCGGATACGCTCGATCCGCACCGCAGCGGACTTGCAGTAGCCGTACGGGCGATTCGTACGATCTACGACAATCTGGTGGTTCAGCTACCGGACGGTTCCATCAAACCTTGGCTTGCCAAGGAATGGAGCATATCGGAGGATGGAAAAAGTTATACCTTCAAGTTGCGTGAAGACGTGAAATTCCATGACGGAACCCCGTTTAACGCCGAAGCGGTGAAGTACAATCTGGATCGGGTCATTGATCCGGCCACCAAAGCTGCCAATTCGCTTGCCCTGATTAGACCTTATAGCTCCTCCCAGGTCATTGATGAATATACGATCAAAGTCAATCTGGATGCTCCTTCGCAGGCATTTCTCGGTAACCTGAGTCAGGCATTGCTGGGAATCGTGTCTCCAACCGCTGCGAAGAAATACGGGGATCAACTGGGCAAAAATCCGGTAGGCACAGGCCCGTATACCTTTGTGAAATGGGATGAAAATGCGGATATCGTTGTAGCCAAAAACAAGGATTACAACTGGGGCCCGGATACGGTCGAAAACAAAGGGGCTCCTTATATCGATACCATCACCTTTAAGATTGTACCGGAAGAAGCAACACGCATCGGAAGTGTGCAAAGCAAGCAGGTGCTCGCGGCAGAGACCGTACCGCCGCAAAATATCGCTGCGCTCAAAAGCGACCCGAACCAGCAATTGCTGCAGGCCAATACCGTTGGACTGCCGTATACCCTCTTTTTCAATCTGCGCAAGGCACCTTGGGATGATGTAAAAGTAAGGCAGGCGGTACAATCCGCCGTAGACGTCGAGTCCATTGTGAAAACCTTGTATCTGGGCAACTACGAGCGCGCATGGTCTGCATTGTCTCCAGGCATTCTCGGCTATGACAAGGCGCTTGAAGGAAGCATCGCCCCGGACCTGAACCGCGCTAACAAGCTATTGGATGAGCAGGGCTGGGTCAAGGGCTCTGACGGGATTCGGGCGAAGGACGGGAAGAAGCTGACTCTGAAATATGTAGATGGCTCCCCGAACCGGGAGAAACGCAATGACATTGCTGCGATCATCCAGCAACAGCTAAAACCGCTGGGTATTGCGGTAGAAGTAGTGATTACCAAAGACATTGCTACCGTGATCTATCAGAACTGGGATTATGATCTGTACGGCAACAGCCAGGCCAACTCCGATCCGAATGCCTTGTATGCCTTCTATCATACCAGTGCGGAAGGACAACGCCCGACATTATCCGGTTTGTCTGATCCCAAGATCGACCAATTGCTGGAGCAGGGAGCGGTAGAGAAGGATTCGGCGAAAAGGGTAGAGATCTACAGTCAGATTCAGAAATATCTCATTGAACAAGCAGTTATTTTGCCAATATACGTATTTCCGTATACCGTGGCTGCATCCAAAAACGTTGAAGGCATCAAGTTCGATTCCCTTGGATATCCGCTCTTTAATGATGTACGTATTCAGCCATAATGCAAGTTGTTTTATCCATTCATCATTCCAACACGGCATACAGCCTGTTCCGGTTTCAGAAAGGAGCCATCCGGTATGATTCAACTGATCTTGTCACGGCTAGCAACGTCGCTTCTCGTTATATTTGGAGCCTCGGTGCTGGTGTACTGCATCATGTATCTTCTGCCGGGTGATCCGGTGCTGCTCATGCTGGACCCGTCCTCGGCTACCCCGGAGATGATTGCCAATCTCCGGGCACAGCTTGGGCTGGATCAACCATTTTATATCCAGTTTGCGAACTATTTTGGCGATATGCTGCGCGGGGATTTTGGTCAATCCATGGTTAACTCCGATCCGGTATTACCCAAAATTCTGGAACATTTCCCGGCAACGCTGGCATTAACGGCACTCAGTTCGCTGATCGCCATCACCATCGGAATTACGCTTGGCGTTCTATCGGCCATTCACCGGAATGGCGTGATTGATGTTGTGGCTCGGCTCGTTGGTTTGTTCGGTATCTCGATGCCAACCTTCTGGACCGGTATTCTGCTCATTCTCTTGTTTTCCGTGCAGCTCGGCTGGTTCCCGGCAATGGGTTCGGACGGATTCGGCTCCTTGGTGCTCCCGGCGGCGACACTTGGACTTGTCGGTGCGGGATTTATTGTGCGGATGGTGCGTAACAGCATGCTTGAAGTGATCAATGAACCGTTTATCGTGGCTTTACGAGCCAAAGGACTGTCTGAACGAGCGATCATGTACGGTCATGCACTGCGTAATGCATTGATCCCCGCCGTTACGGTTATCGGTATGCTAATTGGGGATTTGCTGGCAGGAACCGTGGTGGTAGAAACGGTATTCTCCAGACAAGGAATTGGCCGTATTATTGCCGATGCGTTAATGGCGAAGGATCTACCGGTGGTGCAGGGCGTTGTATTTTTTACATCGATCATCTATGTCGTGTTGAATTTGCTGGTAGACATCTCGTATTCGTACATTGATCCTCGGGTTCGGCGAGCTGTCCGTACATGATCCAGATCAGGAGCGCCGCATCAGGAGCTTGCAAAATGTGAAGAGGCAGGAGAAGGAGGCGTTAATTTTTATGAGCATGAAACCTTTGACGGGACACAAAAAGGCATGGGCAGGAAGCGCGGGAAAAGCTCGCCTGTGGAGATGGAACCGCCTGCCTTGGCAGCATCGCATTTCATCCGCAGTATCGCAATTGTTTTTGTATGCCGCGCTGCTCATCGTCATCTTTACTGTGGCCTGTGCCATCGTACCTGGCTGGATTGCTCCTTATGATCCATCACAGATGATGACGGATGCCATTCTACAGGCTCCTTCTGCTACACACCTGTTCGGTACAGACTATTTCGGCCGGGATATCTTCAGCGTGGTTGTGCATGGGAGCCGGGATTCCTTGCTGATCGGTTTTGCTTCCGTGCTTGTTGGCGGTCTCGTCGGCAGTGCTCTTGGCATCCTAGCGGGATATGCAGGAGGACTGGTTGATACGGTAACGATGCGGGCGGTGGATATTGTTATGGCCGTACCAGGCGTATTGCTCGCCTTATCTGTTGCTGCGGCGCTTGGGCCAGGACTGCTAAATATTGCACTTGCTGTTGCGGTGGCGTCGATACCAGGCTATGCAAGGGTGATGCGCGGTCAGGTGATGTCTGTCAAAAATCTGCCTTTCATTACAGCAACACGCTCGCTGGGTGGTTCCAATGCCCGCATTTTCTGGAAACATGTCTTGCCACACTCCCTCTCTCCGCTGCTCGTGATGGCAACGCTGGGGGTAGGTACATCCATCCTGACTGGGTCAGGACTCAGTTTCCTCGGGCTCGGGGTACTCAAAGAAATTCCGGATTGGGGTGCATTGCTGTCCCAAGGGAGAGGGTATCTGACGGTAGCTTGGTGGATATGCACATTCCCGGGTCTGGCCATTACGCTGTTTGTTCTGGCTGTCAATCTGATTGGGGACGATATGCGTGATCGCCTTGATCCCAAAGTAAAAGGAGCGGCTTGACCGCTATTCCAAGGAGGAAAATAATATGTCACATGTTGTCATTATTGCAGGAACCCCGTCCAAGCGATCACGTTTGACAGGACTTACGGATTATAGCAGCCTTACGTTAAGCAAAGCTGGTATCTCAGTTGAAGTGATTCAGGTGACCGATTTGCCGGCTGAAGATCTGGTACAGGCCAAGTTCGACAGTCCGGCCATTAAGGACGCACTTGCCATTGTCGATGCAGCGGATGCCGTTATTGTGGCTACTCCGGTATATAAGGCAGCCTATTCGGGCGTGCTGAAGCTGTTTCTCGACCTGATTCCCCAAGAAGGACTCCGGGATAAGGTGACCCTGCCTCTCGTTATTGGCGGTTCAATTGCACATTTGCTTGCTATTGATTATGCTTTGAAGCCTGTGCTTACCGCACTCGGCGGACGACATATCCTTGGAGGCGTATACGCAGTCGATCAGGCGATTGAGCGCAATGAGGATGGCACATTCACACTTGCAGCAGATATTACTGCACGTCTGGATCGATCTCTGGAAGAATTAAGATTGACACTGGAAAAGGATGGTATTACGATATCCTAAAACCAAGTAATTTTATAGGAAAATAAGAGGATGCGGAGGCGCCTATGAATATTGAGAACATTGAAGCATTTGTATATATCAATCATTACGGAAGCTTCAATAAGGCGGCTGAAGTACTTTTCTTGTCCCAGCCTTCGGTTACGGCACGTATCCAATCATTGGAAAGGGAGCTGGGATGCAAGCTGTTTGACCGACTAGGCAAGCAGATTGTGCTGACGGATGAAGGCCGCAAATTTTTGCCGTATGCGCAGCAGGTGCTGCAAGTGATCCAGAAGGGTAGACAAAAAATCCAACAGCGTAGAACGACACCTGAGGCACTGCGCCTCGGAAGCACGGTGTCCGTGTCCAATTATGTCATTCCCGATTTTCTGCCCAGAATCAAAGAGTCCTACCCTGAAGTCAACATCAAACTGACAACAGCAACAACGGATCAACTGATTGCCAAACTGCTCGGTCAGGAGATAGATCTCGCGTTTGTGCGCAAGGTCATGCACCCTGCGATCCGTACCGTTGCTTTTTACGAAGATCCGATACAGCTATACGTGTACAGAGGGCATCCTTTCATTGAAAGCGGACATGTCAGCATGGAGGCGATCCGGAATGAAAAGCTGGTCTTTTTCGAGTGTGGCTCATTGGACTGGCTCCGCATTCACCGGGCCTTCGACTCCCTGGAGTATCCGCCGGATATTACATATCATGTGGATAATTCGGAAACAGCGAAAAAATTGGTTATGCAAGGTGCAGGCATCGCTTTTCTCCCGGGGTTAACGGTGAAGAAAGAGGTACAGCGTCAGGAGCTGTTTCCGATTCAAGTCCATGAGGTGGCAGGTGTGTCGCTGCAGATCAGTGTGGTGACTTTAAAAGAAGAATATTCGCCATTTGCAGAGCCTTTTGGAGAACTGCTACGGCAATTATAGATGGACTGACAAGGCGAACCAGATTTCAACGTTATAAATTGGATAAATGAAGCTTGAAAGGAGGGCCCAGGATGAAAAGTGGTCTGGAGCAGACGAGAGGACAGCTTGTGCAGTCGGAGGAAGAGAAGCAGCAAGTTGAGCAGAGCGAGCTACAGCGGGAAGCAGCGCAGACTTTGGATCACCAATATGTGTTGCCATGGGTAGAAGATACGGAACAAGAGAAGGAGTTCGCGGCACATCTGACTGCAATTCGGCGGCATCTTCATCGTAACCCCGAGCTGTCTGGTGAGGAAAAGGAAACGACAGCAGCTATTCGCGGCTGGCTGGAAGAGGAAGGTGTTCGCCTTGCCGATGAGTATAAACTGCGAACAGGGCTTGTTGCTGAGGTAGGGCAGGGAAACGGCCCTGTCGTAGCGCTTCGGGCGGACATTGATGCCTTGCCTATTCAGGAGGAAACCAGGCTGGAGTTTGCTTCGCAGATCCCGGGCCGTATGCATGCATGTGGGCACGATGCACACACTGCCATTTTGATCGGAGCAGCACGGTTACTGAAACGGCGTGAATCCAGTTTGCCAGGTAAAATTCGATTGATTTTTCAACCGTCAGAAGAAAAGGCAACAGGTGCTCGCCAAGTTATCCAGAGCAGAGCACTCGACGATGTTCAGGCTATATTTGGTTTACACAATAAACCGGATCTGCGAGTAGGCACAGTGGGTATTCGCGAAGGTGCATTGATGGCAGCAGCCGATGGTTTTGTGGTTAAAGTGCAAGGCGTGGGTACCCATGCGGCTGTACCCGAGGCTGGCATCGATCCGATTGTGGTTGCTTCACATATCGTCATCGCGTTGCAGGCCATTGTCAGCCGGAATGTAGGTGCTCAGGAGAGTGCAGTACTCAGCGTTACGAAAATGAACAGCGGTACGGCCTGGAATGTCATCCCGGAGGAAGCGATACTTGACGGCACAGTACGCACGTTTGACGAGAAGGTGCGCGCCCGTATCCGGGAACGTTTTAACCAGGTCGTGGCTGGCGTGGCTGCAGCCTACGGCACAACGGCGACGATACGCTGGATTCAGGGGCCACCTGCTGTGGTCAATGATGAATCGCTGGCATTGGACGCAGAACAAGTCGTGAATGAGCTGGGATTGAATCATGTCAGACCGCTGCCTTCGCCGGCAGGAGAGGATTTTTCCTTTTATCAAAAAGAAGTGCCGGGTCTGTTTCTCTTTCTCGGGACATCGGGACCGCACGAGTGGCACCATCCGGGTTTTGATGTAGATGAGCAGGCTTTGCCAATTGGTGCACATCTGCTGGCAGGGCTGGCTGAACAGGCTTTGAAACGTCTGCAAGCTTAACATAACAGTTATAGTTATAATGGCACTGATGTTGAAAAGAAAGTAGACGTTTAATCTGAATTCAGAATCTATTCTTATTCTCGATCTGTAACATTTGCTTAAGAGCTGGCGCTAGTCGTCAGCTCTGTTTGTTTTATTTTCAAAAATCGGGGAATGCGCAGGGACTTTTCAGTTATTCTAACACCGGAGTGTACGCGTAAAATCTTGTTGTACAACAGGCGTAGATGGAAATATTTGTTGACGCCCCCTAAGGAGTGTGCTATATTTTTCTCGTCCTTTAATCGTAATTATTACTATTAAAATCAAAGTAATGCAACGGAGAACTTCAATTCGAGTCTAAAGAACAGGAGCCGCCGCCGCGATGAAACAAGAGATTGATTTTATCAAATGTAATCCGACGCAGAACATGACCCTTCTGGTGAGAACGGATCACGCTGCCGAACATTACAGTGATATCGCTTCCAGCCTGATGTCCTATGATCATGTTCACGCTGAACAAGTCGGGTTCATCAAGCAGCCACGAAGGCCAGAAGCCGTTGCCCGCCTGGAGATGGCAGGAGGAGAGTTTTGTGGCAATGCTTGTATGGCACTGGCAGCCCATATTGCAGCAGAAGCAGGGCTGGAGAAGCAAGCGTCCATGAATATCAAGCTGGATGTTTCAGGCACAGAGCACTTGATCAGCTGTCATGTGAAGCGGCAAGAGCATCGGTATGATTGCCGGGTTACGATGCCTGTTCCCGATCAGATCGAGCGGCGGAAGATTACGTTTGAAGGTATGGAGCTGGATCTGGTCATTGTCCGGTATGCCGAATTCATTCACATCGTGATTGAAGTGCAGGACGTCGATGACCTGATGAAACGAAGGGCAGAACATCTCGCACGGTTACTGGGACTCACGATGGGAGACAAAATGATCGGTGTGTTGTTAGTTCACCCTGCTACGCAAGAGATGGCTCCCCTTATTTATGTCCCGCAGCTGGATAGCCTGATCTGGGAGAGAGGTTGCGGATCAGGTACGGCCTCTGTAGGCGCTTATCAGGCCTGGCTTAGACAGAGCGAAGTCACCCAGTTGGTCAAGCAACCCGGAGGTACGATTAAGGTGACCGCTCAGTGGGAGGCCCAAGGAGTGAAGGCCATTACGATTGAGGGAACTGTTGGCATTGTTGCCTATGGCACGGCTTTCATTGATACCTTACAGGAGCAGAGCAGGAGCGTCGTAGAGGTCTGAGCGAATACCTGAGACTGAGATGTAAGAGGTTGACCATAACAAGGTTCAGGAGGAGAGATTTTGATAACGTTAATGCACTTTGAGACGAGACTTCGAGTGTTTGCTGAACAATTTG
The DNA here is from genome assembly GCF_007680605.1 of Paenibacillus xylanexedens. Taxonomy (GTDB): domain Bacteria; phylum Bacillota; class Bacilli; order Paenibacillales; family Paenibacillaceae; genus Paenibacillus; species Paenibacillus xylanexedens_B. Next base: position 142,375 of record NZ_VEIO01000008.1, on the reverse strand, counting down.
GCAAGCTTGCGGTCAAATATGATCAGACGCTTGAGCACAGCGCGGAACTGGAAGCGGTGATTAACGAGTATTCACGGTTTGTGACAGACCCTGATCACAAGATCGCTTGGGGGATGTTGAGGCAAGCCGAACTGCAGGAGCTTGATCCGCTAGTTCAGGCGCTAAGACAAAAGTCCGCTCAGTGCGTCGCGATTTTGGAGAAATATCGGGCATTGAAGTTGCAGGCTGGAGAAGTGCAGATTGCGGATTATTTCAAAAATATCGAAGAGTGCATCGACAAAGAGTTTGGCAGCTTTCAGGTGACACCTGGATCCAAAGTGCTGCTGGTGGGTTCCGGTTCATTTCCGATGACCCCTTTACTAATCGCTAAACGTACCGGAGCCGAGGTGGTTGGCATTGATATCGATGCAGAGGCGATCACGCTTGGGCGAAAAGTGGTGGAGAAGCTAGGGGCAGGCTTGAACATTCGTTTAGAGCAGCAACTGCTGGAGGATCTGGCGTATACCAGGCAGGCGACTCATATTATTTTCAGCTCCACGGTGGCTAACAAGTATGACTTGCTCGATCAATTATACGCATTGACCAATGAACAAGTCGTTGTAGCTATGCGGTATGGCAATGGGGTGAAATCACTGTTTAATTATCCTATGAAAGAGACGGACGGCAACAAATGGAGAGTGGCAGATAACATTCTACGCCCGCATGATGTGTTCGATATCGCGTTGTATCAGAAGGCGTAAGACGTCGAGTGAAGTGTAATTGGGTCTATAATTTGTTTACAGGGAGGTATGTATGGACGGCGTTGAAAAAGTTCTGTTATGCGGCACGGGTCCTGTGTCCATTCAGCTTGCGGTAATCTTGAAAATTCATCTGGGCTGTCATGTGGGTATGGCGGGCAGGCAATCGGTGCGGTCAGCATCGTTCTTTGCATCACTGGAACAGAGCCAGCAACAGGTTCAGGTGACGATTCAAAATGAGAAGCATCGACCCTTCGCCGGGGGATGTACGGTGGATCAAGTATTTAAAGGATTCAACACCCTTGAAGGGGAGTGGGATACACTAATATTGGCAGTCACCACGGATGCTTATATCGATGTACTCCAAGAAATCAATGATGAGTTCATCAAACAACTGAAATACGTTATTTTGGTTTCCCCTACCTTTGGTTCCAGTCTCCTGGTGAGTCAGTATTTGCTTGAGCGGAATGCTTTCCCGGAAATCATCAGCTTTTCCACCTACTTGGGCGATACTCGCTGGATGCATGAACAACCGTCGAATGAAGTGATCACCACGGGGGTCAAAAAGAAGGTTTACATTGGCTCCACGGTTCCCTCTTCAACCTATGTACGGCAATTAAGCGATTTATTCCAGCGGTTGCATATTTCACTCGCCGTCATGTCTTCTCCACTGGAAGCCGAAACAAGGAATATTTCGCTGTACGTACACCCACCGTTGTTTATGAACGAATTTTCGCTAGAGGCCATTTTTGGTGAGCAAGGTGTTCAAAAATATGTTTATAAGCTTTATCCCGAAGGGCCGATTACACCCAAGCTCATTTGTAGTATGCGGTCACAGTGGCAGGAGATCGAGCAGATTACAGACAGACTTCATATTCAGGGAGTGAACCTGCTGCAGTTTATGACGGATGACAATTATCCGGTGCGATTAGAGAGTTTATCACGTCAGGATATCGAGCAATTTGATCGATTAGAGGCCATCCATCAGGAGTATTTATTATACATACGGTACGCCTCATTATTGATTGATCCGTTCTCGGAGCCGAATGCTGCTGGCACATATTTTGACTTCTCGGCTGTGCCGTTCCGACAAATATTTATAAACCGCGAGGGTGAACTCGACGTTCCGAGAATGCCCAAGGAAGACTATTACCGCATCAAAATGATTCAGGGCATCGCGAGACATGTGAATGTCGCCTGTCCAACGATAGATCATTTCATTGCCACATATGAAGCAAAGCTTCAGGAAGTGACGCGTACACATCCAGATCAGCGCCTGTCGACCGCCTTTGTGATCCAGTCGTTTGCGCAGGATGTTCGCATGATCTGTAACGGACTTACGGGCAGTAAGGTCTAAATATAGCTGAAGAAGCAGAGCTGAAAGCTTTAGGAAAGAAAGTCACATCGCAAGACGGTACTGCAATCGAAGTGGCATGCAGTAACAAGCAATGATCTGCTTGAATCTTATTTGTTTATCAAGGAGGAACTATGGTGAGAAAAAGGCGTACTTTTACACGCATTATAACAATGGTCGCTGTCATTGCGATGATATCGGGCTGTGCTCAGAAGGCCACCAAGGAGAACAGCCAAGCGGCATCATCAGTCAGTAAGATCAACAATGAAATTATCTATGCTTCCGCGAAAGATATTAATGATATGAACCCACATCTGTACACAGGCTCGATGCCTGCGCAAGGCATGGTGTATGAATCTCTGGTCGAGAACACGGCTGAGGGAATCAAACCCTTGCTGGCTGAATCATGGGACATCTCCAATGACGGCAAAACGTACACCTTTCATCTGCGCAAAGGGGTGAAGTTCCATGACGGCGAGCCATTTAACGCCGAAGCGGTCAAACAGAATATCGAAGCGGTTCAGGCCAATGCCGAGAAACATGCCTGGATCAAGCTCTCCACCAAGCTGAAGGATGTCAAAGTGAAGGACGAATACACCGTGGAGTTGGATCTGTCCGATGCCTATTATCCGACGCTCGTGGAGTTGTCCATGACCAGGCCGTATGTCTTTATCTCACCAAAGGATTTCAAAAATGGTGGAACCAGGGACGGAGTGAACGGTTTCCATGGGACTGGGCCGTACAAGTTAATCGGGCACAAGGTCGAAGAAAATGCCACCTTTGAAGCCAATGCGGAATACTGGGGCGGTGTGCCTGCCATTCAGAAAATCACGGCCAAAGTGCTTCCGGCCGGAGAAACGACCTATTTGGCACTGCAAAAAGGGGAGATCAACTTTGTCTTCACGGATGACCGCGGGGCAGACAGCATTGACGTAGAAGCGATGGATCAGCTGGCTGCATCCGGCGAGTATCAGGTGGTGCGAAGTGATGCGATGAACACGGCCATGATTGTGGCGAATAGCAGCAGGCAGAACAGCCCGGTTCACGAAAAGGCTGTGCGGGAAGCATTATGGATCGGTATCGATCGGGAGACGATCAGCAAGGATATTTTCAATGGCACGCAGACGGTAGCGAGTACGTTGTTTTCATCGAATGTGAACTACGCCAATGTCGATCTAAAGGTTCGAACGTATGATCCGGAAGCCGCCAAACGTCTGCTGGATCAGGCAGGCTGGACTTTGGCAGAGGGCAAGACGGTGCGTACAAAGAACGGCCAACCTTTAGCGATGAAACTGTATTATGACAGCAACTCGTCCTCTCAGAAAATGCAGGCGGAGTTCATCCAGTATGCAATGAAAGAGATCGGTATGGAACTGGATCTGACAGGCGAGGAGTCCTCTTCCATTGCGAACCGAAGAGCGACGGGGGAATATGACCTGTTGTTCAACCAGACCTGGGGACTGGCGTATGACCCGCAGAGCACCATCGCCGCATTTACATCGGATTCAGCATACAAACATACGACAAGCGGTATCGCCGAAGCGGATGAACTGTACCGGAAAATCGATCAGGTGATGAGCTCGACCGACGATGACTCAACAACTGCATCTCAACATGGAGAATCGAGAAAAGCACTTTATGCGGATATTTTAAACATCGTACATGATGAAGCGGTGTTCATCCCGCTTACGAACGGGCGTGTCACCATTGTTGCTCCGAAACGTCTGCAAGGCATTACCTTTAAACAGACACAGTATGAATTGCCGTTTGAAAAGATGAAATTCGAGTAGAGGGGGAGGGATATGGGAAGTTATATTGCCAAACGACTGCTGCTGACCATCCCTTTGCTGGTCGTTATTTCGTTGATTACTTTTCTGTTGATCAATCTTTCCCCGCTCGACCCGGCTGTCGTAGTCCTGCAGGCTCAGGATGTACCGCAGATCACCGATGAACTGATCGCTCAAACGAATGAAGCGCTGGGTTTTAACCAGCCTTTCCTCGTTCGTTATATGGACTGGATGGCGGCCGTTGTGCAGTTTGACTTTGGATATTCTTACGTGTCCGGTGAGTCCGTGTGGTCATTAATCGGGCCGGCGTTACTGAACACGTTAAAGCTTACGCTGGTATCCTCCGTCTTCATCATCCTGTTATCCATAGGGCTTGGTGTTCTCTGCGCCCTGAAAGAAGGGAAGATGCTGGATCAATCGGTTAGAGGTATTTCCTTTTTCCTGACAGCGATGCCGTCTTATTGGCTTGCGGCCATCCTGATCTGGTATTTTTCGGTGAAACTCGACCTGCTGCCGACCAGTGGCATGGACTCTTATCGCAGCTACATTCTGCCTGTGCTGGTGATCACGGTCAGTTATACGGGCATTTATTTTCGAACCGTACGCAGTGCAATGCTGAGCAACATGAATGAGGATTATGTGTTATATGCGCGAGCGAGCGGCCTTAGCGAGCGGAAGGTCATGCTGCATATCCTGCGTAACTCCTTACAAGTCGCGGTGTCGATCTTCTGCATGGCGATTCCGATAGTACTGGGAAGTACCGTTGTCATTGAAAATGTATTTGCATGGCCAGGGCTTGGCCGGCTGAGTGTAAAGTCGATTCTGAGTCGGGATTTTCCCATCATTCAGGCGTATGTGCTTATTTTGGCGGTAACGTTTGTGTTATTTAACATGCTTTCGGACATGATCAATGCAGCGCTGAATCCGCGTTTAAGAAAGGAAATCTGATGCGACTATTCAAAAATCTGAGCCGTGACAAACTTGCCGTGACCTCGCTGGCCGTTATTGTCGTGACCCTTGTTCTGGGGATCTGTGCGCCTCTCGTTGCCCCTCACGACCCCGGAGCCGTCAACATGAAACTGCGCTATGCCTCACCTTCCTGGCCCTATCTGTTAGGCAATGATCATCTTGGTCGATGTGTCTTATCCAGAATGATCTACGGTATCCGTCCGAGTGTGTTATGGGTGCTGGCGGCACTCGGTTTCTCGGTACTGATTGGTGCGGCGGCGGGATTTGTGGCAGGGTATTTCAAAGGCAAAGTGGATGCGTGGTTGATGCGAATCTGTGACATTATGCTGTCTTTTCCCGGATATGTGATGACGCTGGCGGTGGTTGGTATTTTGGGCGCGGGGCTTGAAAATATTCTGATCGCGTTTGTCTGTATGAAATGGGCCTGGTTTGCGCGTGTCATCCGTACATCCGTGATGCAATTCTCGGACATGGATTATGTGAAATTCGCCAAAGCTTCGGGTATACCGAGCCTAACCATCATTACACGTCACATCATTCCGGTAACCTTTGCCGATATCGCGGTAATCTCCAGTGGCGCGATGTGTTCCATGATGCTGCAGGTGTCGGGGCTTTCCTTTCTGGGACTGGGCATTCAGGCACCCCATGCAGAGTGGGGAATGATGCTGAATGAGGCGAGAGAAGTCATGTTCTCCAGGCCGGAATTGATGCTTGCACCGGGGCTTGCGATCGTTGTGGTGGTATCGGCTTTTAACTTTTTATCAGATGCACTTCAGGTGGCACTGGACCCGAAATTAATGACCTCTCCAGGCAAGCGGGATAGATCTCGTGAAAGAGAGGTGAGAAAGGCGGCCTATGAATATAGTCGAGGTTGAGCATCTGAAAGTGTGGGATACGCATACCAATCAGGCCATTGTTCATGACAGTTCATTTACGGTGCGGCAAGGGAGCTGCATGGCGATTGTTGGGGAGAGCGGCAGCGGCAAATCAGTCACATGCAGAGCGTTGATGCGGCTGAATAAGCCTAATATGCGCCAATCGGGAAAGATGCTGTTTCAGGGCACAGATCTGAATCAGCTCTCCGAAAAGGAGATGCGGCGTCGAAGAGGCAAGCAGCTGTGTATGATTTTGCAGCAGGGTATGAGTGCATTCGATCCTTCCTGTGTAATCGGTGTACATATCCGGGAGACGTTGCAGACGCATTACCATTGGAATAACCGTGAACTGGAGCGGAGAATGCAGCAGGCGATGGAGAGTGTTATGCTCCGAAATCCCACAGAAATTCTGAACAAATATCCCCATCAACTGTCTGGCGGTATGTTGCAACGAATCATGATTGCGCTCGCTCTTGTGCTCGAACCGGATCTGATTATTGCGGATGAGCCAACCACGGCGCTGGACACGATCTCCCAGTACGAAGTGCTGGAGCAGCTGATTCAGTTGCGTGAACGCATGGGGTGCTCCATGATTTTTATCTCCCATGATCTCGGGGTTGTGCAGAAGATCGCGGATGAGGTGATGGTCATGAAAGACGGCAAGATTGTGGAGCAGGGTAGCATGCAGTCTGTTTTGCAGGAGCCTGCACATGCGTATACCCGCTATCTCGTATCTACCCGGTTGGAACTGAGCAATCATTTCAAAGCTTTGATGCAGGAGGGATCATAGATGCTAACGGTAGAGCAGATTGAGAAATCATATGTCCAGGGAGGACTGTTCTCTAAGCATCGGAAGCAAGTGTTGAAAAAGGTGACCTTGGAATGCCGGCATGGTGAATGCCTCGGCATTATTGGCGAAAGCGGCAGCGGCAAATCCACACTGGGTCGGTTGATGCTGGGACTGGAAAGCCCGGATCGCGGCGCCGTCCGGCTGGAGGGAAAAGATGTGAAAGATCGGCGCGTGCGGAGGGGCCGCATCAGCGCGGTTTTTCAAAACTATACCTCCTCGATCAATCCGTTTCTTACGGTACAGGATGCGATTATGGAGCCGATGAAGGCACTCAAACCGTCAGGACAAGGACAGCAGATTAACGCAAAAGTAGATATATTGCTTGCCCAAGTTGGACTGGACTCATCTTATCGTCTTAAGTATCCGCATGAGCTGTCCGGCGGGGAAGCACAGCGAGTCTGCATCGCGAGAGCGGTGTCGACAGAACCGCAGTACCTTGTGTTGGACGAAGCGGTCAGCTCGCTGGATGTGTCGGTCCAGATTCAGGTTTTGCAGTTGCTAAAATCGTTGAAAAGCCTGTACAAGATGAGTTATGTCTTCATTACGCACGACATTCAGGCGGCAGCTTATATTTGCGACAGGTTTGTTTTTTTCAGAGAAGGCCAGATTGAAGAAACGGTTTCGGTTGATCAGTTAAAACATGTGCAGTCCGACTATGCGCAACAATTGTTGAGCCATCTCATTTCATTGTAGCGTGGAGAAGTGGGGGAGACGGTTGTGACTGAAAGGGAAAAGACGTGTTTTGAGTGGAAGCGGGAGGAGCCGCCTGCGTGTGCAAGTTGGGAGAGCATTATAAGTAAGGGGGAACATTTGTTGTGAGTGGGGCAATGTCATGGCCTTTTTTGCGTTTATACATTTTGGTGCTGCTCTACTTCAGTGCCAATGCCATTCTGAATGTGATTATTCCATTGCAGGGGGCCTTCCTCGGTGCGAGCAGTACGACGATCGGGCTGATTATGGGTGCGTATATGTTTACAACGATGTTTTTCAGACCGTGGGCAGGTAAAATTATTCAAAAGCACAGGCCGATCAAAGTGTTACGAATTATTTTGATTATCAATGGGTTTGCGCTGATTCTCTACACGTTTACAGGACTTGGCGGTTATCTGCTTGCCCGTATTTTGCAAGGGGTATCGACGGCCTTTTTTTCCATGGCGCTACAGATGGGCATCATTGATGCACTACCGGAGAAAGACCGTTCTCAGGGCATTTCTTATTATTCGCTGTTCAGTTACATTCCTGGCATTGTTGGCCCGGTGCTGGCTTTAGCCATTTGGCAGACCGGAGGCATGGATTATTTTACAGTGGTGCTGATCGGGATTGCAGTTTGTACCGGGATCTTCGGCTATACTGCCAAGATGGAGAAAGATAAGGAGGGGCCGCAGTCCGCTGCAGATGCATCCGGGCAGAACGTGAGTATGTGGGAGTCCTTCGGACAGCTGGTAAAAAATCCATTATTGTTCCGCTGCAGTGTGCTGATGCTGAGTGCATCGGTGGTATTTGGCGCGGTCACTACATTTATTCCGCTGTATGCAAGTCAGGTTTCTGGCGGCAATGCTGGCGTATACCTGATGTTGCAGGCGGGTACAGTGGTGCTGGCTCGAATCGCACTCCGCAAACGCATTCCTTCGGACGGGGAGTGGCATTCACCGTTTATCATGACCACGATGCTGTTGCTGGCTGTTGCGGCACAGTGTGTGAGTTTTTCCGTTACGGGAGGTATGCTCTTCTTTTATTCGGGTGCAGTTCTGATGGGGATCGCTCAAGCCATTTTGTATCCAACGCTCACGACGTATCTGTCCTTTGTTTTGCCTCAGCCGAACCGCAATGTACTCATGGGTTTGTTTATTGCGACGGCTGATTTGGGCATTTCGCTGGGTGGTGCAGTCATGGGGCCAATCGCTGACATGTCTTCCTATTCATTTATGTACACGATCTGTGCTATTCTAGGAGCGGTAATGATCGTTTTTGCCTATGAACGGCGTAAAGCGACTAACCGGAACTTCATGAGCTGACGGCCAGGGAACGGGAACGTGGGTACGTGGGTACGTGTCAGAGAAAGCAGGTATGAACGATTGAAATCTTCTATAACAACAACATCCAGTGGAAAATTAGACCCGGTATCTTTTTCCTTTATCGGGTTTTACATACTGGCTTTTTTGTTTTTTGCGGCGAATGCGGCGTTGACGATTATTTTGCCTTTGCGCAGTGAAACGGCCGGGTTAAATCAGGCTGAAATTGGTCTGATGATGGGCAGTTACATGTTCACCTGCATGCTGCTCCGACCATTTGCCGCACAGTTGCTGGGCAAGTATGGACCGCTCCGGGTTATGCGATGGCTGCTGATGTTACATGCCGGGACGCTGCTACTGTTTATTGTATCCGGGGTGGAAACATACCTGTGGCTACGGGCATTGCAGGGCGTGGCGACCGCATTTTTTTCAATGACGATGCAGGCAGGCATTGTAGAAAGACTGGAGGATAAGGATCGTGCGCAAGGCCTGGCGATGTACACCTTGTTTACGATGGTGCCTTCGCTAGTCATCCCGATTCTGGCTGTGCAAATCTGGCAAAACGCCAGTGAGCTTGCGTTTACGCTGTTGATGATTGGACTGGCGGCATTACCCTTGTTGCTTGGGTACAAGGTGGATTTACCACAGAGCACGGTGCAGAACAAAACGTATACGCTGGGGGATATGCTTCGCTCGTTCAGTGGCATCTGGCGCAGTACACCCCTGCTCGTCAGCAGCGTGGTCATGTTGTTTGCCTCCTGTGTTTTTGGAGCCACAGCGACGTTTCTTCCGCTCTATATGGTATCGACAGGTGTAGCGAGTGCAGGTATCTTTTTGACGATTCAGGGTCTGGTGGTGATCCTGTGCCGATTCATTTTGCGTAAAAAAATACCGTCAGACGGTAGCTGGAATACGTGGCTTATGGCAGGTCTGATGTTATCTGCCGCACTGGGGACACAGCTGCTTAGCTTGATGGATATGCTGGGGCCATTTGTGTATATTTCTGCGGTGTTTAGCGGTTTTGCGCTGGCTTTACTGTATCCAACGCTGACCACGTATTTGTCCTTTGTATTGCCTGCGGATTCAAGGTACGTGCTTATGGGCATATTTATGTCCTCGTATGATCTCGGTTTTTCACTAGGCGGGCTGGCGATGGGCGTTGTGGTGCAGATCAGCTCTTATTCCGTGATGTTTACCGTTTGTACATTGCTCTCTGTTGCCGCTTTGATCGTGGTGGTACTTTTCAGACAGCGGATGGAGGCCGGGAATCAGTCTATTACTGCGCCAGTGACTTGAGTTGGAAGGCAGAAGGAAGACAAAGGTACGGTGTAGATTTAGATAAAAGTATTGGAGAAGGTAAAGTAGGCATTACAGGTCGCAAGAAATAGGATTATGCAAAAAGAGCTAGAGATGAAGAGATACAGCTAGAGAATTACAAATGAATAGTTACAAATAAAGAGTTACAGATAAAGCTTTTGGTTCTTCTGCGAAGCGCATCACGAATGCGAATGTGCAGGGGATTCACAAGCTTTTTTCATTGTTTTTTTGCACGAGATACGAAAAAAAGATTTGACAACGACGCCAAGCAGGATTATAGTCATTGTTGTTAATCGTAATTATTACTATTAAATTCGGAAATCCACCGATTAAGGTGAACTGTACCTATAAGGAGTAGATCTAATTGACACAAAAGCAAATACCGGTGACCGTTCTTAGCGGTTACCTTGGATCAGGCAAAACAACGGTTCTGAATCATGTGCTGCACAATCGCCAAGGGCTGAAAGTCGCTGTAATCGTGAACGATATGAGTGAGGTCAATATTGATGCGGCTATGGTGAAAGGGGAGGCAACACTCTCCCGTACCGAAGAAAAACTTGTGGAAATGTCCAACGGATGCATCTGCTGCACTCTTCGTGATGATCTGATGCAGGAGATCGAAAAGCTGGTAAACGAAGGCAAGTATGACTACATCCTGATTGAGTCGACAGGCATCAGCGAACCTGTTCCGGTGGCACAGACATTTACATATGCCGATGAAGAGACAGGCATCGATCTGACACGACTGGCGAAGCTGGATTGTCTAGTGACTGTCGTTGATGCCAACCGTTTCTGGCATGATTATGCCTCAGGGCAGAGCCTGCTGGATCGAAATCAGGCGACCGGGGAAGACGATACTCGTGACGTAGTGGATCTGCTCATTGATCAGATCGAAACCTGTGATGTGCTACTGCTGAACAAGTGTGATCTTGTGGAAGAGGCAGAGCTTCACAAACTGGAAGGCATTATCCGCAAGTTGCAGCCGAGTGCCAAAATCATTCGTACGGTGAACGGACAGGTGAACCCGGTGGAGATTTTGAATACGGGACGGTTTGATTTTGAGAAAGTGAGCATGTCGGCCGGATGGATTCAGGAGCTGGAAAAAGAGTCCCACACGCCAGAGACCGAAGAATACGGTATCGGATCATTTGTGTACCGCCGCAGGAAGCCGTTTCATCCTTCCCGTCTGGCTGAATTCATGAGCTACTGGCCGGAAGAGGTTGTACGTGCCAAAGGGCTGGTATGGCTTGCCGCTGAAGGAGATGTGGCTGCCAGTCTGAGTCAGGCGGGGCCGTCCATTCAGTTTGGGCCTGCCGGGCATTGGGTTGCCGCGCTGCCGGAAGCGGACAAGGAAGAGATTTTGCGGACAGAGCCGGATGTGCTTGCAAAATGGGATGCCGAGTGGGGCGACCGCCAAACAGAACTGGTCATGATCGGCATTGATATGGAGCGTTCCATCATTGAGGATGAACTGGATCAATGTCTGCTCAGCGATGAAGAGATGCTGGCGGATTGGGGACATTTTGAGAATCCGTTACCGTGGCCTGTAGAGGCTATGTAAGAGAGGCTTGACGGTGTAAGGAAAGCTAGTGTGTAAGAGCTTAAGTGATCTGGGCTTTAGAGTAGGACAACCTGATGGAGTTCGTCGGCCGAGATACTTTTCATGAATCATCTAAAAAATCTAACAAAGGAGCTGTAGAAGATGGCTAAAAAATCAAAGGTTGTGCGTGAGAAACAACGTCAGGCAATCGTGGCAAAGTATGCGGAACTGCGCCGTGAACTGAAGGAAAAAGGTGATTATGAGGCGCTGCAAAAGTTGCCTCGTAACGCTTCACCAACACGATTGAAAAGTCGTTGCGAGATCACTGGCCGTCCACGCGGATATCTGCGCAAATTCAAAGTTTCCCGGATCAAATTCCGTGAACTGGCTCATCAAGGTCAGATCCCGGGAGTTACCAAGTCCAGCTGGTAAGCATGATAAGCGGAGTTTTTGATAAGGAGGTCTCTTCCATGTTGGATATGTTTACGCAGCGACGCATTGTATCCTTGATGAACGGTTATGTCCATGAGAAAGTACCAGCAGAGCTACGGACGATGGTGAAGTTAACCTATGAGATGAAGGATCATGAGTTGATTCTGAGCGAAGAACGTCCTGCTGGACAACGACATCAGTGGGAGCGAATGCCGATTGCTCGCTTTTATTGGGAGGGAGAGCAGTGGAAGGTATACGCTAGCGATGATCAGCACAGCTGGAGTCCGGCGGATATGGTTGTGCCATGTTTCGATTTCGAGGATGTGTTGGAGCAAGTGGAACGAGACGAATCCGGGGTATTTTGGCGCGAACGTGATTAAAAACATAGTTGTTATGCATCTGGTGGTAGAACTGAAATAACTGAAATAACTGGAGAAGCGCGCATTGCTATACGGGGATCGAAATCGTGACAACGATTGAGGTCCTCTTTTTGTTTTATCGTGGAAGATTGCACATACGGAGATGGAACACCATAATGAATAGACACTGGAACAGGAAGGAAGAAGGAAGAGAAGTGTGAGAGTAGGTGGAATAGCCGGGTGGTGCGAATAAGTGATGTATGTGAATGAAACTGCTGCAGCAGGCCCGGCTCGTGCCCCTGAAATTTTCTAGTCCAAAATTCTAACGATCCCCAGGAACGCTATTCATCCCAAAAAAAGCGGGTTTGAAATTCTAACGATCCGTAGAAGCGTTATTTTGCTAGAAATAGCGATTTTGGTGGGGGAATCGGTGATTTTCAGCCGAATAAGCTCTGTGGTGATCGTTAGAATTTTCAAACTGAGAAATGTGGCTAAATAAGCTCTCTGGTGATCGTTAGCGTTAGGAAGTGCAGGTGGAGTAGCAGTCATTTGTTGAGAGCAAACAAACTGCTGAAGAGCAAAATTAGATGGAGTGGAATATACTGGATCCCTACCCCCGTAGACCGTTCAACCGTGCACCGTACAGCTCTAGACCAAACCGAACAGCCCATACACCGTACAACCTGTTACCCTGCTGCCATCCTCACCAACGCTCCTAACCCTTTCCTCCGTTTACATCGTCCTTCTCTCTTTCATCTCGCACACACTCCAGGCTACTCCAGGCTACTCCACTCTCCCACAGCTAAGCCTCGAATAACACTTCACCCGTACGCGATACGTCATACCCCTCAAATGCTCGCAGCTCTTGCCTGAACTCCGGGGAACGAAGGATGTGTAAAACCGATTCAATCCAGGCCTCGTTCCCCTGTTTTCTCAGCATGACCAAGTCGTAGCGCTCCTGCACGAGCGGAATGAAATCGACTTGCCCGACAAGGCGAGCGGCCTTCTCTATACCGACACCTACATCGGCTTCGCCGGAGCTGACTTTGGCTGCGACGCCCATATGACTTGTTTCCTCCACCTCATATCCGAGTAGTTCGGCAGCAGAAATCCCGTGTAGCCGTAATTGCTCGTCCAGCAACACTCTGGCGCCAGATCCTTTTTCCCGATTCGCGAGGCGCAGGTCGGATTGGTTCAGATCGGTCCAGTCGTTCAATTGACGGGGATTCCCGCGTGGAACATATAGACCGGCAGGGCGAGACAACAGATTGACAACGACATAGGACCAGCCTGTTAAAATTTTGCGGATATACGGCAGATTATACTCCCCGGTGTCGCCATCGAGCAGATGAGTGCTGACCAGGTCGGACTCCCCCCGATACATCGAGATTAGCCCATCCAGACTCCCCATGAAAGAGCGCAGTGGACGAATATCCCGGGATTGCTTCTCCATATGACGCATCAGAATATCCAGACTGACATCTTGCCCCGTTATAACGAGATGTCGCGCCGCACCCGCGATGTTCTGACTGTAGCTAGCCGTAGAACTAGCGAATGAAGGTGCGGCAATCATTGGAGAAGGGGACGCTATCCTATGATTAGATGTCATCGCATGCTGAGATTCGACATGATCCGTTACTGCGAATGAGCCAGCAACTGGATTATGCTTCTGGACAGCCTCGGTTGAAAGTTGCTCGGTTGTTGTCGTACCCGGCAATGCATTTTGTTGTGCCTGTGCCGGGGATTGGAGTTGCTTGGAACGGCGTTTGTAAGCATCCAGATCGGCAGCATCGATGCGCATCTGTTTGCCCACACGGTAGGCGACAAGGTCTCCCTTTTTGATCAAATCATAGACGGTTAGTTTGGATATTTTAAGCAGCTTGGCTATTTCTTCGGTTGTGTAGGATTGCTCCTCCGTCATTGGTGAAGAACCTCCCTCTATAATATAAAGGCGTTAAAATTTTATATTGAAGCCCTATATGTGTAATCCACTCATATTCTAATTCTTATTCCCTTCGATACAATGGCGTTTCTTGTACTATACCATTATTTGAAGACACGCATAAACCTGAGAACGTATCATAAAAAAGCTGACATATTGTCTCGAATGTAGAATGTGAATAATCTCACCTTCCTATTTCGTACGTTCTGTGTATAATTAGTTATAATCAATTATATCTAGTTATAACTAAACATAATATTAAACGTGGAATATGGGGGAGAACGAATGAACAAACGAATTACATATGTGCTTGGAACGATGTCGCTGGGACTGGCGCTTGTACTGGCTGGTTGCGGAGCTGACGCAGACGCGAACAAGCAAGATGCAGCGTCTTCCACAAATCAAACAGCTTCTGTACCAGCTACATCTGGTGAAAATACAGCGCCAGCAACGACAGAGCCACAGGAAAAAGTCGAGCTGACGATATCCGCTGCAGCAAGTCTGACCGATGCAATGAAGGAGATCCGGACGAACTTTGAACAATCCAATCCCAATATCAGCCTGAGCTTTAACTTCGGTGCGTCCGGTGCATTACAGCAGCAGATCGAACAGGGAGCACCGGCAGATATTTTTGTATCGGCGTCTGCGAAAAATATGAAAGCCTTGGTTGATGAGAACCTGATTGAATCAAGCGACCAGAAGAACCTGCTTCAAAATTCATTGGTAGCTATTGTACCGGCGGATGGGATAAGCGCAGTAACCAGTGAGAAGGATTTAACGAATGATGGTATCAAAACGGTAGCCATTGGCATTCCAGAAAGCGTACCTGCAGGTACTTATGCCAAAGAGGCCCTGACCAATGCGAAGCTTTGGGATCAGCTTGAGAAAAAGCTTGTTCAAGGCAAAGACGTAAGACAGGTTCTTCAATATGTAGAAACAGGTAATGCGGATGCAGGGTTTGTGTACAAAACCGATGCACTGACTTCCAAGCAGGTAAAGATTGCGTTTGAAGTAGATAAGAGCAGTTACACACCTGCCAATTATCCGCTAGGCATCATCGAAGGTACGAAACACCGCTCAGAAGCTGAACAATTCTATGCTTATCTGCAAACACCTGAAGTACTTGATATCTTTGCGAAATACGGATTTTCGATTCCGAAATGAATATGAACGCAATCGACTGGTCCGTGTTCTGGCCCCCGGTGCGTCTGTCCCTTCAGGTGGCGCTGTTATCCAGCGTTATAGCGGTTGTGGTGGGGGTAGCTGTCGCCTGGAAAATGTCACGAACTGCATTTCGCGGCAAAATTTTTCTGGAGACCGTTCTGATGCTTCCGCTTGTGCTTCCTCCAACGGTGGTTGGATTCCTGCTACTGGTTATTCTAGGTCGGAGAAGTTTGCTCGGACGCTGGATCGAGGCAATCTTTTCGGCCCCTGTCATTTTTTCGTGGTGGGCTGCGGTCATTGCTTCTGTCGTTGTCGCCTTCCCGCTGGTGTATCAGACGATGAAATCCGGTTTTAACGGGGTGGATCGAGACCTGGAGGATGCTGGACGGTCTATCGGAGCAGGTGAATGGCAGGTGTTCCGCTATATTACGTTGCCCCTGGCAGGTAGAGCATTGATGACAGCATTTATTTTGGGCTTTGCCCGCGCGCTGGGGGAGTTTGGCGCAACACTGATGATCGCTGGCAACATTCCGGGCAAAACACAGACGGTGCCAACGGCCATTTATGTCGCTGTGGATTCAGGAAATCGGACGATGGCCTGGGCTTGGACGATATCGATTGTTATCATCTCTTTTCTGATGTTACTTATGACGAGACAGCAGCGCGACAGCAAAGCATCTTTTTAGTTTCTAATTCGTTTCTAAATGGGAAAAATGTGATGAAACCCGCTAAGAGAATTTATTCTCGGATTGCGGGTTTTTATTATGAATCTGATGACATATGTCCTCAAAAGGGATGAAAATGATCATTATGGAAAAGTAAAGCCCTTTTGAGCGAAAAAAAACAAATATTTTCCCGAAAATTTACCTTTCAGCACTCGCTTTCCATGGGCTTGTTCCTGTAAAATAGGAGGTAACTGATTCCAGCCAAGCATTGAAATAAGGAGAGACGACGATGAAGACTAAACCTGATTGCGACATATCGTTGCAAATCGATGATTATCTGGATCTTTTGCATTTTGCCATCCAAATTCAAGATCAGGAATGGCGCCAGTCCCTTATCCAGCAACTCAAAATATTTCAAACGGCACCGGAGCAGCAACATACTCCTGAAGAAGAATTATGGATGAGATTCGATTATATCAACAGCAAACTAACAGGTCTGTGTCATCAGATCCACGCCGCTCATTCTGTGGATGAACGCAAGAAGTTTGAAGAACGTGTCGGCGTTCTGCAACTACAGCGAGTGGAAGTGGCGCGTAAAATCAAATGGGCCAGTCGCAGATAGCACGAAGTGAACAACATTGAAACACTACTTTGAAGTACAACGATGAATGACCAAATTCAAGAACAAAGCCATTCTCCGGTGCAGTCCGGGAGAGTGGCTTTTTTGCTTATGAATAGAAGCTTGCCCGGTTCATTTCCGCAGCTGTTATTTTCCTGACTGAAGTATGTATTTTGAGGGCATCGAGGCCAAGGAATTCATAGGATATGGGAATTATGCAATTTAACGATATAGGCGCAAGCTGGAGTAACTGACGCTCCCGGCCCGGCATATGCTGTAGCAGGCAAATGCTGATAGGCCGGTTTTTTCTATGGGTGAAGCAGGCCTTAACCGAAAGGAGGAGCACCATGCAGAGTAAAATCGATGAAATAATTAACCATATCGCGCATTCCCACCAGCAGATTGCACGGGTATTGGATGCCAAACGCCAGGTTGCTGTACGCATGTCGGAGATCATCCACCATTTGCCGGATAACGAGCCGGAGCTGGATGGGGTTGAAGGTTTGCTGGACAGCTCGGGACAGATTAATAAAAGCATTATCTCCTACCTGGGAGGGCTTGCTGATCTGGAAGAAGCTGTGGCTGAGACGCTGACCCAGGTTATGCGGGAGATCGCGGTACAAGAGGAAGAATAAGCCCGGAAGGCGGGTGATGAAACATGAGCAGAGAACAAAGTCTCATTTTGATGCTGGATGCTGCAGCCAAGATGCAGTGGAACATTGCGTTGATTCTGGAAGCCAAAGCCATTGAGGCGGAAAAGGTACGGAATTGGACGCTGAATCATCTGAACGGGGACAGCTTTTTAACTCATGGCGATCAGGTTGGTGAACCGCTTAAAATGCATGAGCAGCTGGTGGAGCTGCTGGAAGGATTAACGCGCATGGAAACGGGACTGTGCAACAACCTTAAAGCCGTGATGGTCCAGAATGACAGCGAAGATGGCGGCGGCATGGACGGGGGCATGTTTGGCGGCATGGATCTCGGGGATCTGGGAAAATGAGTTTGTTGCAGCGTGAGCAGGAGGTCAAACTGGCACTCATCGAATCGATTGCACATAGCCAGCAGGCACTCGCCCGCATTCTGGACAGTGTAGCCAGTGTGTCTTCTCATTCGGAAATATCCGCCCGAAGTCTCGCGGAGAATATACGTCTGCTTAGTCGTTATCAGGAAGAGATGTCTCGCATGATTACGGGGATCAGACTGACCCGAATTCGCCATGGAGAGCCAGGTCTGCCTTGGCTCAAAGACCCCGGATGTGTCGTTCGTACCGCCGGGGACCTACAGGAGGAATGCTGATATGTTAAAAAAGAAGTCCAGATTGAAATCCAAACGTGCTTTATTAGCGCGTGGCGCCCGCTTGCGTAAGATCCGCAAGCTGCGTGCGCTGAAATCGAAACGTGTTGTCCACAAACGTACAGGCAAAGGACGCAGTGCGTGGCTGAAAAAAAAGAAACGTGCGGTGCAGAGGCACCGGAACAAAAAAATTGTTCGACCTGTCGCCCCGGTTACCCCTACCGATCCAAACCCGGACAGCGCGTACAGTCAGGGGTACAACGAGGCGTACAACGAGGGATTCAACGCGGGTTTCGCCAAGGGATTCGAGGACGGACATCAACTGGCATACAAAGCGCAGTAATCGATGGAGCTGTTCAAGACACAGCTGATATTGACAATGTTATAAAAGATACAAATGATGCGGATATTTCGGTTAAAGAAAACAGCGAATGACAACCATATCTCGATGATTGCTTATGGCGAACATACAGGTTAAGGCTACAGCCCGGAGGGACAGATCCCTCCGGGCTCTTTGCATGACCACAATAGCGGACATGCCCGTGCAGGCGAACATGGAGGGCAGACGCCAATTTTGAGCCTTGCAGGACACCCGTCCATGATGCATCTGACCCCGAGGCATATCCTTTAGAGGGAAGACCAATCTCGTGGAGAGTCAGGAATGAGATCTCCTTGAAGGAAGACAGGGTGAAGAATGTGGCAAAACGAAGACACCGCCCGCTGACTGAAGCGGAGGCGGCCTACCGCGGCGGATATGCAGAAGGCCGCAGGTTTGGCGGCTGTCAGGCCATCATGGAGCGGGTGCAGCCGTTTGAACCGACTCTGCGGGACATGAAGGTACTGTATATCCCGCAGGGATTCGATGCCATTGATCAGGGTGTCATTCTGGCACTGCAACAGTCGGTTCGAGAATGCGTTGTTGGATCGCCAGCAGCGATGTTGCAAGAAGCCAGTCAGCACCGGCCTGATGTTGTTCTGGTGATGAACGGCCTGCACGTATTTCCCGAGGATCATCTGGAGCAGGTAAAGGGAATACGTGTACTGGGGATTCGGACGGCCGTGTGGTTTGTCGATGATCCCTATTTCACAGAGGATACTGCAACCATCTGTCAGCATTACGACATCGTGTTTACGCATGAAGAGGCGGCTGTGCCCTTCTACACAAACCAGGGAGCAAGGCGGGTCATTTACATGCCGCTGGCTGTAAATCCAGGCATGTATCATCCGCGACGCACAGAGCCCCAGTTTCAGTACGATATTTGCTTTATTGGCACGGGATTCTGGAACCGGATTGATCTGTTTAATCAGCTTGCGCCTTATCTTGCAGATAAGAAGGTGTTTATTGCCGGAAGTCAGTGGAACCGGCTGGCACGGCTGGATGTACTGGGGCAGTTTATTCACGAAGGGTGGATTAACCCGGAGGCAACCGTCGATTATTACAATGGCGCCAAAATCGTGATTAACGTACACCGAACCTGCGAGAATGGTGAGGATAATCGAAACACCCACCATCTACAGGGACGATCGATCAATCCGCGCACCTATGAGATCGCTGCCTGTGGCACGATGCAGATTACCGATACTCGCGGAGATTTGCCCCGCTATTATCAGCCGGGGTATGACATTGAAACATTTAGCACGGCGGCAGAACTTCAACGCAAGATCCACTATTATCTGCATCATGAAGAAGAGCGCCAGACTATCGCTTGGCGAGGTCTGCTCACCACCATGAATCGTCATACATTTAACCGCCGCATTACCGAGTTGTTAGGACATCTGTAGTTTCCCTTCTGTGAAAGAGAAACATCAGGAAGCAACGTTATCCCAAATAAAAAGGAGTGGCGGTATGCCTATCAAACACCGTAAAACGAGAAAGGTTCATCAACCACCTATACTCAGCCTGGCAGATCAGGCTCGTAAAAATGGACGGCAGGCCGGATTTGACGCAGGCAAAGAAGAAGGGTATCTGCGGGGCCGCGCCAACTATATTGTAAATTGTGCGCAGGAGCCGCTACCTTTCCGGCAACTTCACGTGCTCTATGTTTCTTCGGGTAAAGGTTTCCCTTACTCTCCGCTGGATGAGGCCATTATGTCTACGCTTCAGGGGATGGTTGCTCAGGTGACGCTGTCTGATCCCCGTCAGCCGGTCTCTCAAGTTGCGCTGGAAACCCGTCCTGACCTGGTGCTTGTGCTTGACGGGATGGATATCCCTATCGAGCATATCGATGCTATACGCCAAGCGGGCATTCAGACGGCGATCTGGCTCACCGATGATCCGTATTATACCGACATGACTCTGGAGATTGTGAAGCATTATGATCATGTGTTCACACTGGAACTGAATTGTGTAGAACTATATCGCCAGCATGGCTGTGCATCCGTGCATTATATGCCTTTCGCCGCCTTTACGAACCACTACTTCCCAATTACAACCCCATCCCCACTGAAAAGGGACGTCAGCTTTATCGGCTCGGCATACTGGAACCGCGTGTATTTCTTCAACCCGATTATGCCACAGCTCATGTCGCATAATACCGTCTTTAACGGTATCTGGTGGGATCGATTGCCTGACTATACGGCTTATGGCGAGAAAATTGAGCTGGGTCGCTGGATGAGTCCTCAAGAAACCAATGAAGTTTACAACGGCACTAAAATCGTTATCAATCTGCATCGCTCCCATGAGGATGATTCGGTCAACAATAATCAGATCAAAATTCCGCCAGCTTCACCAAACCCGAGAACGTTCGAGATTGCAGGTAGCACAACATTGCAGTTGACCGATGCACGCGACGATCTGGCTCGTTTCTATAAACCGGGGGTAGAGATCGAAACGTATTCTTCACCGCAAGAGATGCTGGAGAAGGTCGAGTATTACCTCACCCATGAGAAAGAGCGGCGCGAAATTGCCCTGCGAGGACTTGAACGGACGTTGAAAGACCACACGTATGACCGAAGAATCAATGAGTTGTTAAGCATTATTTTCCCTTAATCTCGGCCAGGAGGAGGTGTGCACAGTACCCCGTATCTGCTTGTAAGTTGTATACGGGGTCCGTGTGCGGCCATGGCAATGAAACCCAAACTGATGCTGTTTTCCCATGTGTGTAATACCCGCAGTATTACAGGGGCGGAGAAGCTTTTGCTTCATTTTATGAGAGAGATTGGCACGATCTTTGAATGTGTGCTTGTTGCCCCGCAGGAAGGGAAACTTACCGGACTCGCACGAAGGTTTGGCATCCAGGTTCATATATGTAATCTGCCGATGCTTCACGGTGTATACACACCGTATCAGGGGATTGCACAAGATGCGGAACATCTGCGGAATACCCCGGCATTTCAGGATGCGCTCTGGCTAATCCGCAGTCACGAGCCGGATATGGTTTTGACCAATACCTGCGTGAATGTCATGCCTGCTGTAGCGGCAAAATCGCTCGGGATTCCAGTCATCTGGAAAATTACCGAGATTATTCAAACGAATGAGCATACAACCGAAGCGATCCAGATGATTGGCCGTTATGCAGACTGGATTATCGGGATTTCCGAGACGGCGGCGTTACCGTTCAAACAAGCAGGCATGAGTGACAGGGTGACGATTATTCCTCCGACATGGGAGCCTTCCCTTCCTGCACCTGATCGATGGCTTCATCTGCGTGAGCGAAAACGGTTGGAGCTTAGATTCAAGTCTTCGCATACCTGTATCGGTTATATTTCTTCCTTTATATATGATGCCAAAGGTTTAAAGCCTTTTGTTGATATGGCGCTGAAGCTGTGTGAGACCCATTCACGTTGTCGCTTCTGGATCATTGGCGCACCGTCAGACAAAAAGTATTACGACGAATGTGTTTACCAGGTGAAACGATCCGGGTATTCAAGGCGCTTCACGTTTACCACGTTTGAGGAAAATGTATCGCTGGCTTACTCCGCAATGGATATCGTGGTCATTCCCAGCATGGTCAAAGAAGGCTTCGGCATGACTGCGCTGGAGGGGCTTTATTTTGCCAAACCAGTCATCGCTTTTGCCCAGGGTGGTCTCAGTGAATTGATGGAATCCGTAGGCAGCGGTGCATTTCTGGCTCCGCCCGGGGATAGCGATGCGCTCGTTACGCTGGCTACGACGTTGCTGAATGATTCCGAGCTTGCTTCCGATACCGGATGGCGTAACCGGACAGAAGCGGAAAAGCTGTACGGAATCGAAACCTACCGGGTGAAGTTGCATACGATGGTCACACAGTGGTTATTGCGTTTTCCCGGATGGTTCACGTATATCCAGCCACCGAGCGGTCCTGTGCTGGCGTGGGGAGAAGGCGGACTGCGTACAGTGCTTAATCCCGATCCGGCCCTTATTCGAACGTTGTTGCTTCCAGAGAGTATTGTACAGCTTCTTCCTCGTTCTTCGTTGCCTCCAGTCACCGTAACACAGCAGGGGGAGGGAGCCGGGAAACCCCGCGAAGAGGATCAACGGACCGAGCCGGAAATTCATGTAGGTAAACGCCATCGTAAAAGAAAGGTTCCCGCTTCTCGCCGCAAGCTCAAAAAGCTGAAACGGACGATTCGAATCGGGAAGAAGAGCCGTTCGGCTCGTACTCGTAAAGTGAAAAGGCGGCACACATCAGCCTCGAAGTTGTCCACTCGCAGACGATCTACGAGGAACAAGGGACGTAGCCGGATGGCACGTAAAGGTTCCAAGTCACGGTAATCAAAACCGTTTTTTATACTCGATAAGCACACGGGTTCCAATATACGACAGAAGGCAGGGATGACGATGAAGATCATGACGGTGCTGGGTACGAGACCTGAGATTATTCGGCTCAGCCTGATCATTTCCAAGCTGGACCAGTATGCGTCCAAACATATTCTGGTGCACACGGGACAGAACTTCACAGAAAGTCTCAGCGGTCTTTTTTTCAAGGAAATGGGTCTTCGTGCCCCGGATTACGTTCTTCAGGATGAAGCCGCCTCATTGGGGCGACAGCTGTCCTCGATGTTTACTCAGATGGAAGATTTGATCCAGCAGGAGAAGCCTGACAAATTGCTCCTGCTTGGTGACACCAATAGCGCTTTGTGTGCGGTACTTGCTGAACGTATGGGCATTCCGGTAATTCATATGGAGGCTGGCAATCGCTGCTTCGATCTGGATGTACCAGAGGAGAAAAACCGCCGCGTGATTGATGCGATCTCGACCATCAACATGCCTTACACCGAACAAAGCAAGAAACATCTTGTCAGTGAAGGCGTGCCCAGCCGCCGCATTGTGCTTACGGGCAATCCGATCTACGAGGTGATGGAACATTACGGTCCGCAGGTCAATGCCAGCAAAATTCTGAAAAAACTCAAGCTGAAGCCCGGACAATATTTTCTCGTTACCGCTCATCGGGCTGAAAATGTCGATCACCCTCCTCATCTGCTGGAGATTATGAAAGGGCTGAATCAAGTCGCGGAGGAACACGGGCAACGCGTGATATGCAGCATTCATCCGCGAACGGCGATTCGCATTGCCGAACATCTGCAGCTGGAGATGCATCCGCTGGTGGAATTCCATGAGCCGTTTGGATTTTTCGACTTTGTCATGCTGGAGCGACATGCACGCTGTGCGCTCACAGACAGCGGAACGGTTCAGGAGGAATGTTGCATCATGGGGGTGCCTACCGTAACGATGCGTCGTACGACAGAACGTCCGGAAACGGTAGACTGTGGCAGCAACGTGGTTTCCGGCCTGGATGCCGCGCGCATTGCGGATTGTGTGAACGTGATGACCAAACTGCCAAATGACTGGGATTGTCCGCAAGGTTACAAGGCAACAGATGTGTCCAGTAAAGTGGTCAAATTTCTGCTTGGAGGGAAAATGCATGTTTGAAAATAAGCGTATACTCGTGACTGGCGGTACGGGATCATGGGGGTATGAGCTTGTCGCTCAACTGTTGCCCCAGCAGCCAAAAGAAATTATTGTGTACTCTCGCAACGAGTCCAGCCAGGTAGCGATGAGTCGTGATTTTGAAGATCCGCGCCTTCATTTCCGCATTGGTGATATTCGTGACAAGGATGCCTTGACGGCGGCCTGCCAGCATGTGGACTACGTTTTCCATCTGGCAGCACTCAAGCATGTGCCGGTATGTGAAGACCAGCCTTATGAAGCACTCAAAACAAACGTGATCGGCACACAGAATGTCATCGAAGCGGCGATTGAAAATAAAGTGAAAAAAGTCATCTATATTTCGACCGACAAAGCGGCCAATCCTTCGAACTTCTATGGAATGACCAAGGCGATCGGTGAGAAATTGATTGTTTATGCGAACCTGCTTCATAGTGATACGAAGTTTGTCACGGTACGGGGCGGCAATGTGCTTGGCACGAACGGCAGTGTAGTGCATCTGTTCAAAAACCAGATTCGCCAAAAAGGTCAGGTATCCATTACGGATATGGGCATGACCCGGTTCTTCCTTACACTTAAGGATGCGATCAAACTTCTGTTCAAAGCCTCGGTAGAAAGTGTTGGCGGTGAAATCTTTGTGATGACGATGCCAACATGCAAGATTGTCGATCTTGCCGAGGTGCTCATTGAAGATTCCGGTGTGGAAAACGTAGCGATTGTAGAACGTGGCGTTCGTCCGGGTGAGAAAATCCATGAAATTCTGATGAGTGAATTCGAGAGCATGACAACGGTTGTCTACGACGAACAGTATCTGGTCATTTTGCCTACGCTCGGCATTCCAGGATTGCGTGAACATTACACCAACTGCCCACCGGTCCCATACAGCAGCTTTAGTTCCGAGCACCAACTTATGACCAAAGAAGAGATTCGTGAAATTCTGAAGCGCGGAGGGTTTCTATCATGAAGCTGCTGATTCTTGGGGGAAACGGAATGGCCGGCCATATTCTGGTCGACTATTTCCGCCGTCAAGGTGTGCACAGCGTCTTCTACACCACGCGGGACGTGACTGACCCGAACGGGTTGATCCTGGATGTGAATGACAGCTTTATGGTCGACAGGCTTGTAGAAGCAGTGCACCCGGACGTCATCATTAACGCGGTTGGTGTGCTGAACAGCTTCGCGGATGAGGATAAAATTGGCGCCTATCACATCAACGGTTTTCTGCCTCATCGTCTGCGGCGGATGGCCGATTCCATTGGTGCACGCCTAATCCATATCAGCACAGACTGTGTATTCAGCGGTGATCGCGGAGCATATCGGGAGGATGATGTGACAGATGGTACGTCCTCCTATGCGATTACGAAAGCACTCGGTGAGGTGCAGGATGAAGGGCATCTGACGATACGGACGTCCATTATCGGACCTGAAATCCGGCAGGGTGGTATTGGTCTGATGCAGTGGTTTATGTCCAGTACTGGTGAGGTCGGCGGGTACACACGTGTCTTCTGGAATGGCGTAACCACACTTGAGCTTGCCAAATGGGTAGACCATTATCTGGATTCTCCAGTCAGTGGGCTGATCCATCTTGCTCATCCTGCACCCGTCAGCAAACATGACCTGCTTGTGCTGTTCCAGCAAGTCTGGAACAAACAGGATGTGAAGATTATACCGGACGATAGCATGGTTCAGGATCGCACGCTGGTATCCACCCGTGAGGACGTGAAGACAAACCTGCCGGACTATTCAACTATGCTGAAGGAGCTGGCATTATGGATGGAGCAGAGCTGACGGGCAAAAAAGTACTGATTACAGGCGCGTCCGGTTTTACAGGACGACATGCCGTAACCTATTTTCAAGGTGCCGGCGCGGATGTTGTAGCCGTTGTAAGGCGGCCGGCTGTGTATTCGTTTGATGAAAATGTAGGTGTATACACCTGTGATCTCAACAATAAGGAACAAGTTCGTGAACTAATTCAGGAGATCGAGCCGGATTATGTGCTTCATCTCGCTGGCAAAAACTCGGTACCGGATTCCTGGGCTGATCCACTGTTAGTGCTTGAAACGAACGTAATGGCGGTGCTGTACCTGCTGGATGCTTTACGCATCTGTCCGAAGGCGCGGACGGTGATTGTAGGGTCCAGGCTCAAGTATACGCCGAAACCTGGGCGCATACCCCAGCCACCACATCCATACAGCTTGAGCAAAGCGCTGGAAGAGATGGTGTCGCTATCTTGGAAGTCCCTGTTCGGTCAGCAGATCATGCTGGCCGAACCGGGCAATCTGATTGGTGCTGGGCCCTCTACGGGCATCTGCTCTCTGCTTGCCCGCCATGTGGTTGCTTGTGAGCAGACGGGTAAAACAGAAGCGTTTCGTCTATCCGGGCGCGATAATACACGTGATTTTCTGGATGTACGGGATGCGGTTCGTGCGTATGCTACCTTACTAGTGCATGGCACCAGCGGCACGGTGTATCCGGTGGTGTCTGGGGTGGAACGGAGCCTTGGCGAGATCGCTGATCTGCTGATGATGATGACCGAAGCCAACGTACCGATCCGCTGGGACGGCACTTCATCCGGGCCGGACGGAGCAGGGAAACAGGAGGAAATGTCGGAACTGCGCAAATTGGGCTGGCAACCGCAGATTTCATTTGAGGCATCGCTACGCGATATTTTGAGTGATGTTCGTATCCAGCAAGGGAGGACGACAGGATGAATCCGCGTGTATCCATTGTGATTCCGTTCTACAATTGCCCTTATGTGCCGATGGCGATTCAGAGTGCGCTGGATCAAACCTACCCCGAGGTCGAGGTTATCGTTGTCAATGACGGCTCAACAAGACATGCGGAGCTACTCCAGCCGTATCTGCCCCGGATTAATGTGCTTGGCAAAAGCAACGGCGGCACCGCCTCGGCACTAAACCACGGCATTCGGCATGCCTCGGGTGATTATGTGGCTTGGCTGAGCTCGGATGATTTCTTTTATCCTGACAAAATTCGTTACCAGCTTGAATTCATGCAACGTGAGAATGTGCTGGTCTCGCATACGAATTTTCACTATATCAATGAACATTCGGCGGTGACCAAAATGCATGGCGGGCCCGAGCCGATGTCTGAACTGGATAGTTTACGCCGTTTTAACGGGGGGAATCCGGTCAACGGATGCACGGTCATGATCCGCAAGGATCTGTTCAGCGGCGTAGGGCTGTTTGATGAACTGTTGCCTTATACGCATGATCTGGATCTCTGGCTGCGAATGCTGCTTAACGGTCATCGCTTCCCTTACCTGAACGAGCCTTTAACGGCGTATCGCTGGCATGGGGGGATGGGGTCGGTGCGTCATGCGGACGTGATCGGCAGAGAAGCGTCCATGGTCTGGTCGAGGTATCGCGAACCGTTGTTGCAGCGTATTGCTGCGCTTGGCGGGTAGCGATGGAGGCCGTTATGAAGCCGCGTTGCGTGCTGATTAACGGCTTCTTTGGCGCAGCCTTTTGTGAGAGAGAGAAAGGTTAGGGAACGGGACGTACGCATAATCATGAACTCTATGGTGCATGAGGATGCCGGGGGCTGTGATGGTTCTGCAATACGTTGCAAAATGTACATTCACCCTGCTCTGAATGCCCGATACTGCTGGTTGAAACCTTCATATACTGGAGGAGACGCAAGAGTTTGCTTTGCACAGATTTGAGAAGGAAGGGGATGCCCGGATGGAGCCAAAGGTATCGATCGTGATTCCTTTTTATAATTGTCCATATATCGAGCAGGCCGTTCATAGCGCCCTTCATCAGACGTATCCGCATATTGAAGTGATCGTGGTGGATGATGGATCGACCCAACATGTAGAGCGGCTACAGCCCTTTATGGATGAGATTCATTACATTCGTAAAGAGAATGGCGGCACAGCGACCGCGCTCAACGAAGGCATCAAACATGCGACAGGGGACTATTTTGTCTGGCTCAGCTCGGATGATGTGATGCTGCTGAACCGGGTGGAAAAACAGTTAAAATTCATGCTCGATGTCAAGGCTTCGTTCTGTCACGGGGCGTATCATTACATCAATGAACATGGCGAATGGCTGGATACGGTGCAGCCCGAGGTGGGAAGCCGTCTGGAAATGCTGCAGGTATTGATGGAAGGATGCCCGATTAATGGCTGTACCGTAATGGTGGAAATGGAGGCGTTTGAGCGCTTTGGGGTGTTCGACACGGATTTTCGGTATACGCATGATTATGAGATGTGGCTGAGGCTGTTCCCACTGTATGAGCTGTTTTATTTCAATGAACCGCTGATGTGTTACCGGCTGCACGAGTCAATGGGCACGAAACGTCATTTCAAGGAACTGGTTGCGGAGATGGAACGTGTTCAGGAGAAGCACCGTCCGACCCTGCTTAACTTGCTACACGTTGGCGGGTACTGGAAATGATGGATGGTTGCGGTTGCAGGTCTATCTAGTAGAGTAATATGCATCATTAGGATGAGTAGCTGAAATAGGGAACATGGGGAGCGAACACTTGAGTAGCAATGGTTAGGATGCTAAAGGGTGCACGCTCTTCTTCTTTTTTTATTTCCTGTATAATGAAAGATAACTTGTACATAGAAGGGACTGAATGATGCGCAGATATCAATATCGGATAACCAGACTATTAACTAATGATAATGGAGGTTAACGTATTGATTACCGAATTACACACGACAAGACTACATTTACGTCAAATGAAAGCATCCGACTCTACTGATCTGTTTCAGGTATGGTCCGATCCAGCGGTCGCCAGATTTATGAATATTTCCCCGTTCTCGGATGAAAAACAAGCGCTAGACATGATTCAATTGCTTGCTAATCTTGCTGAGGAAAAACAGGCCATCCGATTCTCGATTATTGAAAAGGAGTCAGGCAGAATTATGGGCTCCTGCGGTTATAACTACCTTGATGATGAACAAGCGCGAGCCGAGATCGGGTACGATCTGGCCAAAATCTACTGGGGGAGAGGATATGCAACCGAAGCTGTTTCTGCTCTATTAACTCACGGCTTCTCTTCTTTGAAACTCAATCGGATTGAGGCAAAAGTTGATCCCCGTAACGTGAACTCTATCAAACTGCTGGAGAAACTAGAATTCACACGGGAAGGAACCCTGAGATCTTACGAGAGAGCAGGAAGTGTAGCAGAGCCAGGTTCGAGGGAAACGTTTAATGATCTGTATATGTATTCAAAGCTCGCCTCGGATTAGAGGGAGTTAAGTATGTAATTGGATATGAAAAAGAAGCTGCAGATTTAGATCTGTGGCTTCTTTTAGTAAATGCTTGCAAATTAGCCTTGAAGAGGATGCTCAGAGAGTAATTTTTTAGTCCTTTTCATTCAAAATAACCATGGATACCGGATCGGGAAACACATATCCTTTCGGAAGCTTTTCCATCAGGGTGTTCATGGTCTCGTAGTCCACCTCAATGTGGGGCGTGGAGACGGGGACGGAAAACCAGCGATTATACAGATCGCTTGGAACAAGCAGGGTCATGTCGAAAGTCCTCCTCTATAGATGGCTTCTTGATACACTTGGAGCGTACGCAGTCCCATTTCTTCCAGAGAACGATGTTGTTCAGCCCAGGATTTGGCGGCGGCTCCTACCTTTCTGCGGGTTATATCATCTTCAAGCAGTGCGTGCAGCAACTCGCTGAGTGAATCGGCATCCTGCGTGGGAACGACCCACCCGGTGTGCCCCATTTCGACCATTTCGGGCATGCCTGCTGTACCACTGACGATAACAGGGACACCTGCAAGCTGCGCTTCGGTAACGGAAAAGGGCTGTGTATCCTGAAGGCTGGGTTGTACATAGATATCGGCATGTTTGAGGAAAGAAGGGATATTGTCCAGCTTGCCCCAGAATACGATATCAGCCGCAATGCCAGCCGCGGAAGCCTGGCCACGCAACTCTTCCAGCAGATTTCCTTCTCCGGCAATCCAACATATCCAATCCGAACGTCTTTTCTTTAGGGTAGCAAGAGCTTTGATTAGTACATGTACGCCTTTGATATATTCCAGTCTTCCGGTAAAAGCAATAACCTTTTTGCCCGCAGGTGCACGATGGGGGAACCTGGCAGTCGCGGCTTTGCGATAAGCCTTCAGATCAACAGCATACGGAATCTGTCTGAATTTGGACTCCGGCACGCCGAGTTCAGTCACCGTACTTTTGATCCAATGGCTCGATACGAGAATCAGCTCACACAGTGCCGCGCTTCGTTCCTCCAGAGAGAGGAAATAACGTCCGCGTTTAGATTGCAGATAGGAAGATAATGTAAGATGCGGGTTGGAGTTTTGCTCATCATAAAAAGCTTCGCGGGCAAGAGCTCCATGGTAACTTGTAACGAGAGGTATGTTCCGTTTCATAATCCGTTTGATGGCTACCGCTGCAACAGGGTCTTGTGCATGAATCACGTCATAATGCTCCACGCCAAGATAGGAAGCAGCCATCTCAAAAGCATATCTGTTCAATTCGTAATAGGCCAGCAGTGAGTCAGCTGTGAATTGTGGCAGGTCCGTTGGGTTAAGCTTGGCTTGCAGCATGGGCCATACCAGGTCTTTCGAGAATGAACGATTGAGATTACGGACATATACTTCATTTCTGGCGCTGTTTGTGCCCATGATGTCCACTTCAACACCGAGGGCGGCGAGACGATCGGCGAGTTGTTTAATATATGTCCAGATGCCTCCCAAATGTGTTAGTTCCCAATACGTAACGAGCAGAACTCTCATAACGACCTCCTTGTCGCGGCCTGCACAGGCCGAACTTCTATCCTGTTATTCTATGAAATAAGCGGGAGTTCAGGTCGGGCATCCGTTGCAATCCTTAAAATTAGGTGACTGTACATGCCAATGGACGAGAAGAAACATATTCTGTCTACAGGGAGAATTGCGACGATTCAGGCTCCGCAGGAGGGATACAAAATGGCCGTATATATTGTCCAGATGCATGAGAATGTGCTTCAGACGTTTATTCCTGTGAAATACATGGATGTGGAAGTTGCTTATGTTGGAGATGGGGAAGGAACAGATGTATACGTTGGAGTAGGCGGAATTTACGGAGAAATGTACCGGAACTTATTTCATGTAAACCCGGGCTCCGGGGCGGTAGCCAATAGTTATGTCATTCGTAATCTGAATGTGTCCGGCGAAATCTGTGAGTTGAAAATCATAAGTAATAGCTCTGTACCCAACCATCTGTTGATTCGAATCTATTGTCGCAACGGGGACGGACAGCTCATCGGCGTATTGTCGGAACATCAAATGATCAAACTTGCGGATTAATGTGTACACAACGATAAGGAGCAGGCAAGGGGCCTGGTCCTTTTTTTGTCGATTTTTTTATATATTGGTGCCTTGAAAAATAGCTTGACAGCAAAGGTATTTTCATTACAATTAAACCAGTATAAAACGAAAGTTTAAAACAATGATTTAAAACGATGGTTTGAACAATCGTCATTATAGGCAGTCCGCAGGCCGGGTCATCCTGATGCCATTGCGACGCCGGAAAAGAGAGTGAGTGCGTGAAACAACAAACATCAGTACCACAGGCGACAGAAGCATTTTCAATCAAAACGATTATCCTGCCGCTTCTATCGATTATCGTCGGCATGATTATGGTCATTCTGGATAGCACGGTTGTTAACGTAGCTATTCCAAACCTGGTACAGTACTTCGAGACAGACCTGAAGACCATTCAATGGACGGTTACAGGGTATACGCTGGCTTTGTCCGCTGTGATTCCACTAGCAGGATGGCTGACCGACCGTTTCGGGGCCAAAAGAGTATTTTTATTCACTATTGCCATGTTTACGCTTGGCTCTGTATTGTGTTCGATTGCTCAATCACCAGAGCAGTTGATTTTATTCCGTGTCATTCAAGGACTTGGCGGAGGGATGGTTGCTCCAATCGGGATGGCTATGGTGTTTCGTCTGGCTCCGCCGGAACGCAGAGGGTCCATTATGGGTATGCTCGGTATTCCGATGCTGCTTGCACCTGCGCTCGGTCCGGTATTGTCCGGCTGGTTTATTGAATCGGTCAGCTGGCACTGGATTTTCCTGATTAATCTGCCAATTGGTATTGCGGCTTTCCTTCTGTGTGTTCGATTCTTGCCGGATACCGACCGTGGCCGCACACCTGCTCTGGATCTGCTGGGTATGATTCTTGCACCAATTGCTTTCTCCATGCTGGCCTACGGTGTAAGTGAAGGCGGCACGAGCTGGACGTCCGCGACCACACTTACGGGCGTTATTGTCGGCGGAGTAGCGCTGATCCTGTTTATTATC
Organism: Paenibacillus xylanexedens; assembly: GCF_007680605.1. GTDB lineage: Bacteria > Bacillota > Bacilli > Paenibacillales > Paenibacillaceae > Paenibacillus > Paenibacillus xylanexedens_B. The sequence continues at coordinate 110,300 of NZ_VEIO01000008.1, read as the reverse complement.
GTAGAGCTTCGTCAAAAGAATCCGTTGCTTGAGCTTCGGGTGTTTGCCTCTTCCGATTTCTCCAGAGGTATTGTCCTTGCTTGGGTAGCCCAAGTAGCTTTGTTCGGCTCCATGATTCTGATCCCGCTCTATTTGCAACAGATCAAAGGATACACCGCATTGGAGACAGGACTAATCCTGCTGCCTCAAGCGCTGGCTTCAGGGATTTCCATGCCACTTGGTGGCCGATTGTTTGACAAGATTGGAGCAAGACCGCTGGCCTTTGTAGGTCTGGGTATTATCTCAGGAGCGTTGTTTATTTTGTCCAGCATTACAGCAACAACAGGGCTTGGTCTTATTATTACGGCTCTCCTTATGATGGGATTTGGTATGGGCTTGTCCATGATGCCATTGAACACACACGTACTGAATGCGGCTCCGCGTAAACTGGTGGCACGTGTGACACCACTGACTGCTGCTGCGCAGCAGGTCGTTGTATCCTTTGCGGTAGCGGGTCTTACCGGTTTTCTTACCTCTCGTGTAACAAGTAACACAATGGGTACGGAGAAAACGGATATCGTAAACGGACTGGTGAGCGGATTCAATGATACGTTTTTCCTCGCAGCGTGTATTGCGTTGTTCGGTTGTGTGCTGAGTCTAATTCTGCGCAAACCGAAGCGTATGGCTGAACCTGAACCGGAATTGCAGACAGGAGATAGCCCTGATCCTGCAATGATGATGGGACATTAATGACTTTCTAATATATAACAAATTGAAGGCAGTCCAGAAGCGTATGCTTTGGACTGCCTTTTTGAATACCCAATTCTCGATATAACTTGCACTAATTTTTTTACACAGAAACGGAGAGGACAGAAAAAACCAGGAAAAGCGGAGCGTTCGCCTTTATCACCGGATTTTCCCCTTTGGAAAAGGGAGTCCAAAAAATCTGGGGATAACAGCGATTGGATGGTTATTCTGTCATCGGAGTGGTCCATGTAAATCATCCATAGTTCAAGTTATGCAACCTTCAATGAAAAATTCTCAAAGCCGTCATCATTTCGCGGAAAGAGGTTGCGTATCGGTCGGGTGAAAAGGACAGGCTCAGATGTTGTCTTCCCTGGATACGAATATATTCTCGCAGTTTTTTGTTGTTCATCAGCTCCATAGCTTCTTCTACTGCGGATTGCACGTTGCCGATCGGATAGAATTTACCCGTTTTGTTGTGAGTAATGAATGAACGAACGCCATCCGAATCCGTACTGAGTACTGGGCAACCACAGCTAATGGCTTCGGCTACGGCATAACCAAAACCTTCGACTAAAGAAGTGGATAACATAATCCCCCCTGAAGCAGCAATCATGGAGTAGAAGGTTGGCATCTCCGAGTGGGGAACGTTCACAAAGATCCCGATGCGATCTTCTAATCCATATTCGGCGAGCATATGCCGAAACATGACCTCATCTTCCGGATTAGCCAAGGTGGGATCGTGGAAGAGCCATAGTCTGGCCTTTGGTTTCTTTTTAATAATCGCATGGGAAATTTCGAGGAACTCACGCCAGTTTTTGTTGTGCTCCAGACGTCCGACCCACGCAAGAACCGGGTAGGGCGGAGTATCCACAGCGATTGGGGCAAAAGCATCCGTATCCAGCATGTTGGGAATAACAAAACGATGAAGCCAAGGGCAAATATGGATGAACATATCTAGCAAATGATCGGTTGGCGGTATTACAGCAGCATCGCAATGAGCCCGTAGGTAAGGGATTGCCATTTTAATTGTTTCCAGTGCCTGTTCCCGGGTACCGAGGCCCTGTGCCTCAAAAATAATACGCCCTTTGTAGCCGAGACCTCTTAAACGGCCAGGCATGGCAATATCCGAAGTGGTAATAATCGCATCATAATGCTCGGTATGGATCAGATGGTGTATATCCTGGTCACTGGAGGCGGTGAAAATACGAGTATCGCTGTTATTCTGCAAGCCTGAGCCTGTATTCAAATACAATAGATGAGCCTCGATGCCATGACGTTTCAATACAGCGGTTCGCAGTCGATTCAATGTATCCACACCGCCGCTGGGAACATAAAACGTGAACAATACTTTCACACGATTCACCCTCTGACTTTTGGTCAGGAGCACATTCTCCTGTACTGTATGTTACGTATGGCACCAGAGTGGGGTGTGGGTATAATGCTGGATGTTCACAATTTAGACAAAAAAAATTAAGCTTTATTTTAAGTGTTCTTAAGCTGAGGTTAGCGTACATGCCATATCATACAAGGAACTTCCCATGGTGTGTTTAATTGCGCTTCATGGGCATTTTTAACGGGAAAGGATGAAGGACGTGCTCGAAGTGAGACAGGTGAGCAAAGTGTACGAGGGCAAGCGCGGTGTGCACCAATTGGACTTCACCATGGAGCGAGGCGAGATCGTTGGATTTTTGGGACCCAACGGTGCTGGAAAAACGACGACGATGCGAATGATTACAGGGTACTTGCATCCCGGTGAAGGCTCGGTGCTGGTCGATGGTGTATCGGTGCATGATCAGGGGCGAAGTGTTCGCTCGAAGATCGGGTATCTTCCCGAAACGCCGCCGCTTTATCCAGATATGACGGTGCAGTCATATCTTAAATTTGTCGCTAAACTGAGGGACGTCCCGGCGCGTGAGGTCAAACTTCGGATTAGCGAGATGGTCAGCAGGCTGGGATTGCAGGGCAGGGAAAAACAACTGGTGCGCGGATTATCCAAAGGTTATAAACAACGGCTGGGATTAGCAGGAGCGATCATACATAAGCCAGACCTGCTGGTGCTGGATGAACCTACCTCTGGACTTGATCCGAACCAGATTATCGAAATTCGGGATTTGATTCGGGAATTGGGTGAAAATCATACCGTGTTACTCAGCACGCATATTTTGCCTGAGGTAAGCACACTATGTAACCGAATGCTGATTATTAATCAAGGGAGGCTTGTGCTCGATGGATCTCCGCAGGAACTTGGGTCTGCAGTGGGGGATCGTTTCAAAGTGTCCCTTGAAGTCAAAGCAACGGAGCAACAACTGCTGCAGGTATTGAATCCTTGGGAGAAGGCTAAAAGTGAAATCATTCCAATATCATCAACGTCTTCGTTGTCTTCATCCTCTGACGATACAACATCTCATGTACCTTCTACTGTTCACGTAAGACTCACCGGAGACACGTCCGAGGATTTCCGGGAAGAGCTGTTTTATCTGTTATCGGGTGCAGGTTTGCCTATTCTGGAGATGAAACGCGAGAACCTGAGCTTGGAGCAAATATTCCTGAAGTTAACGACATCCGAACCTGTCGGAACGGAGGATGTAGCTAATCCTACAGAACATACCCAGAATGTCGATCAACTGAAGACAAGCACCTCCCCAGAGGCATCTTCCGATAAGCATGAAGAGACGGGGGATCATGATGCTACAGACACGCAGGACGTGTCTGATCCTAAAACTTCGCGTTCGGATTCAGGGGAGGGAAGCCAATGAGACGAATGATGGCGATCTGTAATAAGGAGCTACAGGGGTATTTCCTGTCACCAACCTCTTATTTTGTTTTTGCCGTATACGTGCTGATGACGAGTCTGTTGTTTTACTCCAGCTTCGTATATGTTCAGCCGAGCATTGTAGACTACCGCCTTGTCTTGGGGGATACGTTGTCCATGCTGCTTTTTGTCGTGCCATTGTTGACGATGCGACTCGTTGCGGAGGAGTTCAGGCAGGGAACGGACGAGTTGTTGCTGACTTCGCCTACACGAGTAACTGAGATTGTTTTTGGAAAGTATTTGGCTTCACTCGCCATTTTGCTCGTGCTCATTTTGTGCAGTCTGGTGTATCCATTTATCATGTCTTTCTACGGGAAACTGGATCTGACATCCGTCTGGTTGTCTGCCCTTGGTTTGTTCTTCCTCGGGGCGAGCATGATGGCGATTGGACTATTTGCTTCCACGTTATCGCAGCATCAGATGGTATCTGCGGTGGCGGGTTTTATTATGTTGCTCGTTTTGTGGATGCTTGATTCATTTGCAGGCAATACGGGCTCTGCTTTGCAGAAGTGGCTTGATCCGTTTGCGCTGACGAGGCACTTTGACAATTTTACCAAAGGTGTGCTCAGCGGACCGGATGTTCTATACTATGTCACACTTACGGGTGTGTTTTTATTGTTAAGTATTCAAATTGTGGAACGGAAGCGGTGGAGGTGAGAAGATGAAAAAATGGTTAAGTCATACCAATAGTACCGTCTTGTCCGTCGCGGTGATTGGCATCTTTATTTTGCTAACCCTGTTCCTGAATTCGCTTGGCGGCTTCCAGCTCGACCTGACCTCGAATAAACAATATACACTATCTGACCAGTCACTAACGGCGATCAAAAATGTCAAAGATGACGTGAATATTCTCGTATTAACGGTTGAAAATGTAAACAATACCGTCCTGAACCGCGAAGTGGCGGATACGGTTGAAGAGTATACCAAACGTAGCAGCAAGCTGAAAATGAAACAGTACAACTTGACGCAGGAACCTGCGCTTGCCTCCAAATACGGGATCACAGGCAGCTCGATTGTGCTGGAGCAGGGAGACCGTCATAAGGTCATCGATATTGCCAGCCTGTTTACCGCAAACGGAGATGGAAGCGATGGGTCTTACCAATTTACAGGTGAGGAGAAATTAACACAGGCATTGATGAACCTTTCCTCCACGGAGACGAAAAAAATGGTGTTTCTGACCGGACATGAAGAACTGAGTCTGGATCAGATGGGAACATTGCGGTCTTCACTGGAACAGAATAATGTCTCAACAGAAGAGTTACAGCTGAACCAGGCTGGCAAAGTTCCTGATGATGCCGATGTACTCGCTATTATCGGGCCACAGCGTGATCTGAGTGATGCTGAACTTAAGGCTGTGCGGGCATACATGAGCAATGGCGGTAAGCTGTTATTATCCCTTGGCTTTGCGGAAGATATGAAGTCCAGTTGGAAAAATATCGATGCGTTGATCGCAGACTACGGCGTAGTTGATGAGCATGCGGTTATGGTGGATAACAAACAGGCCAGCACAATGGGGCCGCTGTGGGTAGTTCCGGAGTACGGCAGTCATGCGATCACAGACAAGCTTGCTCAGAACAAACTGTACCCGATGCTGTCTTTGTCGATTGCACTGACCAGCAAGGAGCAGGACAAATACAAGCTGTCTCCATTGATGCATTCGTCGGATGACAGTTACGGAGAGACCAATATTAGCGGTTTGCTGCAAAATGAAACGAACAATGATAAGGATGTGGACATCCAAGGCCCTGTCGAACTTGGCTATGCCGCAGATACGAGTGACGGCAAACCCAAAGCCGTCATTCTGGGGTCGTCCATTTTCATGCAGGATTCGGAAATTGCGAATGGCGGCAATCGGGATTTTATTTTGAATACCGTGAATTATTTGAGTGAAAAACAAGACGGTCTGACGATTCGTCCACGCGTACAGGCTGGATATGAGATTGCGTATCTGAATGGTCAGCAAGCCAGAACGATCTTTTTTGCAGCGATTGTAGCATTCCCGCTTGTCTTTGTGATCATCGGTATACTCTTATGGTGGAGGCGCAGACGGGTATGAAAAAATTAATACCAACGATGGTGGTCGTTGTTATATTGATTGCAGGCTGGGTGTATGCTGCCAATCAGAATTATTTTCGGGAAGAAGAGGCGGTGCAGGCCAAACTTCTTGGCATATCTTCAGCGGATATTCAGGCCATTACGCTACATGAGGGGACTAAAGATAAGCCTGGCACAGGTACAGGTACAGGTACAGATGCAGGTACAGATGCAGGTACAGGTTCAGATGCTGTGTCAACGTTAGAGCTAAAGGATGGCGTCTGGCATATGACGGAGCCGAAGGACTATCCGCTGAATGAATATAGCGTTGGCAGCTGGCTTGATGCGATAAGTAGCGCAGATCAGGAGATGGTTGTCGAAGAGTCGCCAAAGGATGTAGCAAAGTACGGCTTGGGCACGACGGCTACACGCCTGGATATCAAAGCGAAAGACGGACAAGAGTTCAAGCTTGCGATCGGTAGCCAGTTGCCTGCGGGGGATACGCATTATGTTCAAGTCAATTCAGGAGCAGTTGTCGCTGTGAAAAATGATGCCGTGACCAATATGGCTCTCACACGCCGCCAACTGCTGGATACAACTCCATTCAATATGGATGAATCTAATGTGTGTACGTTGGAGTGGGAAGGCGAAGCATCGAGCTGGATGCTGAAGGCATCGGGGGAAGGGGATACGGCATCCGAACATACTTGGACCTTAAATGGCAAGTCCATTAAGGCCGAAGATGCGATATCCCTGATCAGCCAGATTAAAAATCTGACTACGTCCGATGACGTTCGCAAAGTATCCGAGTTAACAGGGGGAATTCCTCGTTCCACGCTGTCTGTAGAGCAGCAAGTGGACGGAAAGGCGGTCACGGCGGTGTATCGATTGCTGACAGTCCCTTCCGAGCCAGATACGATCTGGTTGATCACTCCGGATGAAGGGTGGGCCTATGCGATGGATGCGGCTGGTCTGAAAGAAGTAGAGAAGGTTGCGGAAAAGCTCAAAACCTCAACTGTGTCTTCGGAGCCTGCAACGTCCGAGACATCCAAGAAGTGAGGAAAGTTAGAACAGAGCAGTGCTGCAATAGATGCAGCACTGTTTTTTTCTTTTGCTTGGGAAAAAAGTATAATGTTGAATTACATAAACCTGTAAAAGTGAGCCAGCTTGTCAGGTCAGAGTGCCATATCCTTTCAGCATATCGATAACTGTATACGTGCATCCTATCTATGTGAACGAAACCAACCACATTGGAGGATGAACATTACATGCCAACAGTCAAAAAGGCAACAGCGATTACGTTATCATTGTCTACTGCAATTTTTGTAATGGCCGGATTGACGGGTTGTGGGAATCGCGATAATAACATGCATACTCAAAGTGTTCGGGAACAAGCTCATGGTATTAATCGTTACGGCGTCGAAACCAACGGCATGGACGGCATCCGTGCAAAAAGTTACCGGATGCACAATGTCACAGACCTGAGATCAAGCGATGAGCTTGCAAAGCGCATTACTGAAATGAAGGAAGTCGAGTCTGCTCACGTCATGTTAACGGATCGTAATGCTTATGTTGCTGTGCGTCTGGCTCATGGACATGCAGGCAAGCTGGGTAGCAAATCGATTGGTCAACCGGGGAGTCGTCTGAATGGCACCATGCGTAACCATGCCAGCGATACGATGCGTGGTGGCTTGATGAATGAGGATATGGGCGGTATGCGCGTTCATGGCGGTTCGGGCACAAATTCCCCATACAGCACAAGCGGAATCGCTCCGGGACTTAATACGGGTACAGCAACAGACCGTAGCCATATGGGCAATGATCGCGGAATCTATGGCACGATGGGCACGGGAACAATCGGAATGATGCGTGGCTTGACGGATAGTGGCAAAGCCCGTCCGATGAACGAAAGTCAGTATGGCACGAGAAGCGAGCGCCCACGTATGATGGATAGTTCGGATGACAACACGCCTGTAGAAATTAAAGGTAAGATTTCAGCCAAAATCAAGCAGTTTGCACCAAATGTGGAGAACGTATATGTGTCGGCTAACCCGGATTTCGTAGCCCAGGTGGAGAACTATGCAACTGATCTGCGCAACGGTAAGCCAGTCAGCGGCATGATTGATACGTTCCAGTCGATGGTAGAGCGTATTTTCCCGACCAACGCAGGTGATACCCATAACCGTGACGGTATCCTGGGTGATGGCGTCATGAATCGCAACCACGATGGCTTAATGAATCGTAACCATAATGATGGCGGCATGATGAACCGTATGACTCGGTAGGACGGTGAAATGAACAAATATGCCTTTGCAGAAGATGTCTATCCACTGCAAAGGCACATTTGTTTTTACATAAGTACATTACTTGGTCAAAAACACTAAATATCTATTTAAGATTCATGAATGCTAATTAATTGTTGCATGAATTTCTTTAACTCTTTGGTCGTTGCGTTCAAGTGGTTAATCGTTTCCATAAATTCGCTGACGAGCTCAGCCTGTTCCTGTGAACTTGCCGTAATTTCGCCAAGGTCATTATCTAACAATTGGATGGACTGTCTCACCGTCAGAAGGGACTTCTCAATTTCATTAGTGGCGTTTTTAGTATCAACAGACAGTTTCCGAATCTCCTTGGCTACTACACCAAAACCGGCTCCTGCATCACCGACACGTGCGGCTTCAATGGCCGCATTAAGGCCCAGTAAGTTCGTCTGCTCGGAGATCTCACGAATAAATCCAGCAACCTGAGTTACACCGCCAGAAGTCTGAACCGCTTTTTTGGTATTGCCTAGCATCTCTTCAGAGGTAGCGCTCAGCTCTTCCGAATGAGCTGCAACATGCTGCACACTGTCCACCAGTTGGCTGGTTAGTCCTTCAACGATGTTCATGAGTTGCTGTAGCTTATCCTGATCTTCCATGCTATATACGAGGGTAAATACAGCGACAATCTCGTTAACGGCATTTTTGACAGGGATGAAAGCAACATCAAAGGGAATGCCAAATACCTCCTTCGGAAAGTGACTGTATGTCGTTGTTGTGCCGTTCTTCAGATCGGCAAAATTCCGATTTGCCTCAGGGAGGGGATCTCCCGTCTTAAATCTCAGTTCCTTCAGCGATTCTCCTGAAGAGAAGTACAGATATTTCTCTCGATCAATTAAGGATAGTGTCACATCTTGTCGGATGGCTGCCCGAAAATAAGGCATGCTTTCAATTAGTGCTTGGATAATGTCCATTAATGTGTGGCTCCTTTTATGGAAGGCTATCAATTGTAATACAAGTTGTTTTAGGTATATCGGCTCTCTTGTGAAGAAAATGAATAAATGATTAAGCACGAATTTGAAATGTCGCAAGCGTACAGAATTCACTTATTCTTTCACAATGAAAATGGAACAAGCAGTGATTGCTTAAATGGATTGTTATGTGCTGGCACGCTTAAAATACCCATTCAACTGCCCATTTTTCTTATAAAACTGAACCAACGCCCTTGATCTGACATAAGATGAGTTGACTGTATCCCCTTAACCTTGTTACACCAACACAACCCGAGCAAGGAGGGGTGAACATTGAAGGGTATCGATCATCATAAAAGCAAATTTTTGTTAACCCACCGTGAACGCGAAGTATTCGAATTGCTGGTTCAGGACAAAACAACGCGTGACATCGCAGGGCAGTTATTCATCAGCGAGAAAACGGTGCGTAACCATATCTCCAATGTGATGCAGAAACTCAATGTTAAGGGTCGTTCGCAGGCAGTTGTAGAGCTAATCAAGCTCGGAGAACTTAAGATTTAGCCTGCGAATTACAGTTAAAAATGAGGGTAACACAAAAGCCTTTCTCTATCCTTCAGTATGAAGCATGGGGAAAGGCTTTTATGTTTGTATTAAATGGGTCAGGAAATATAGGTAAGGCGTTAGTTACACTTTTAGTTTTAGACTCTTGAGAAAAAATCTTCAACAACTTTAACATCGGTTCTATTAATGGTTAATTGCTCCATGCTTTTTTTCTTACCTATATTGAAATGTTATACATTCATTGTATTCCCTTGAAAATAGATGTGGTTAATGTAATTATGTGGTATTATTTTAAAAGATTACAGTTTACGTGCTAGATTCAATTACATAATTGAGCGGGGGATGTCCTTTGTATCTCACAGGAACAGAGTATTTAGAGTTGGACAGCATTTTAAAAAAATATGAAGTAGGCTTAAGAAGCTATATAGCTGATAAGATAATTGATAAATATACTGATTATACTAGCTTTGCAAGTATAATTGGTGACTTGAAAAATAGATTTGATTCTTCCCAAATAGGTATTAAACCTTTTTTATTTCAGAAGTACTATTCTAAATTGGTTTCATTAGAAAAAGACGGGAAATTGGAAAAACTATATGATGCCCTTTTCTTCACACTAAATTGTTATGAACAACAAAGTCATTATGATGACAGTAATGTTCCATACTTGTCAGAGATTTTAGATTTAATGTTCTTGCTAAATTCTCCCCTTTTCAACGAATTAACTACTCAATTCGGGGCAGAATTTGAACACTTTTTAAGTTTATACCTAAAAATCAGAAATGGTGGTTCACATCCTGCCTCAAAAAGAGTCTTAATTGAGGAGGCACAACAGATTACCCAATTTATCCTGATAAGTACGTCAATAATTAGAAGTGAATATTTTTGGTATGTCGAAGTTGAAAATATCAAGGTAGATATATCCTGTTTTTTAAGAAAACTTATTGATAAAGAATATATTTATAGTAATTTGATAAAAGTGAATCAAAATCATGAAGAGCTACTAATGAGAGAGACAGAGTTGGAATTATTAGATAAATATTTTATAACAAATAAAAGAAGAACTAGCAGTGTAGTACTACATGGCTATGGTGGAGTTGGAAAAACCTCATTAGCAAGAGAATTTTGTAATAGAATTATGAAGAAGACTTTGGAATCTGAAATCAAATATGATTTTATTGTTTGGGCGTCTTCTAAAAATGAAGAACTTATTTTTGATAGAGTTGGTCTTCAAATCCGTGAATTTAAGCCGCAATATCAAACATTTGAAGAATTCATTAAAATTGTATGTGATGTCCTGCATATCCAAGAAAATTCTAGTGAGGCTTTATGTTTATATTTTGAAACTTGTAAGCAAGGACTGATCGTAATTGATAATTATGAGAATATTAAGGGGGAAGAAAGAGAAAAGTTAGAAAACTTTATAACTGATGAATGTCCGAATAATATTCAATTTTTACTTACTTCAAGACAAGATGAATATATTGCGGACAAAAGAATAGAAGTTAAAGGATTCAAAGAAATTGATACTGGCATTCAGTTTATAACTGAATATTGTGTAATTAATGACTTTACCATTAGTTTTGAAAAAAATGATTTAGAGGAATTTTTGTCACTGTCATGTGGTAACACTCTTGTGATTACAATTAGTTTAGATCGTATATTTGAAGGAGGGGTTGATTTAAAAACTTCAATTGAAAATCTTCGCCCCCTTCGAAATAGAGACGTCGAATTAATTGCTGAGTTTATGTATAAGCACATGTTCGATAGGATCATTTTAGAAAATGAAGCAAGGTTTCCATTTATAAGAAACCTTCTCAACATAATGTTATTATATAAAGATCCTGTTGATATAAATTTTCTTTATGATTTTATCGAAGTAAAGGTAACTGATCTTGAGGAAATAATGGCTCTATTGGTTAGAAAGTTCGTAGTGAATAAAATACGTGGAATGTATGAGTTAAATGAAATGGCAACAAAATTCGTTTCTCTAAAGTTAGTTCCTGATAATAAGCATTTTAAAGAGTTGTTGGAAAAAATTGATAAATATCGTTTTGAAAAAGAGAATGCACTCAAGAGGTTAGAAGAGGATGTGTCTGAGAATCCAAAGTTGAAAACTATAATTGAAGATTGGCAACCACATCAAAATTATGAGTCTATTGTTGTTGCCCGTGCATATAAATTGTATGATGATTATTCAAGACAATTGAAAAAAATAAAATATGATTCCGAAAAAAAGAAAGAACTGTTAATGCAGGTTGAGGAAGATTTTTTAAAACTCGCCAATACAAGTGGACATCCATATATAAGTTTTCAAAAAGCAAGAATTTTAAAATTATTTTTGTTTGGTCTTAATGATAATAATTTGAGGAAAAAATTAATAAATCAAATGAAAGAAGCTTATGAGGAAGCCTATATAGTTATATACACTGGTGACTATAGAAATATTATAAATACAGCAAGCTTTCCTGCGTTGTTAATGTTGTATGGGATATTTTGTTTAGTCGACTTTAAGAATAGTTTCGAGGCTGTTAAATTCTTAGAGAGAGCAAGTGATTTCTATAAATTTAGAGACACTCAAACAAGTGAAAATAATGCTAACACCAATTATTTTCTCTCTCAGGCGTGTTGTAATGTTTATCTGGAACTCAGAGAAACTAGTTACTTAACTAAAGCTTCCAAGAGTGTACATTTAGCCTACTCATATTTCAAGGAATTTAACGATGAAGTCAGTCAAGAAAAAGCAAGAGAACTAGCACTAATAAGCATTTTTATTCAATTTATAAATAATAATATTACAAAAGCAATGTTAAAAAATGAAATGAAACAATTTACGAAAATGAGGGGGTATATGCATCCTATTGTAAATGAAATAAATGGGAAACTGACTTGAATTAAGCGTACTTCAAACCACATCTCCAATGTGATGCAGAAACTCAATGTTAAGGGTCGTTCGCAGGCAGTTATAGAGCTAATCAAGCTCGGAGAACTTAAGATTTAGCCTGCGAATTACAGTTAAAAATGACGTAACACAAAAGCCTTTCTCTATCCTTCAGTATGAAGCATGGGGAAAGGCTTTTATGTTTGTATTTAACGAATACAGCTACTTTTCAAACGCTATACTCATGGATTCAAAATCAACTTTACATTTGGCTCTCATCATGAAATCAATACCAAGAATTCCGTCAAAGCCATAGGGTTCTCGAATTGAACCAAGTTGAAGAGGGAAATCAGCTATTTCAATATGTCCAATGAAAAAGTCAGGAACCGGTTGCTCATAGCAAATTTCACTGGTACCTCCAACACCATACATTCGTTTAGCCTTTCCGTTAATGAAATCTATGTGTAAACCAATTGTTTCTAAAGCATCGGTGTCAAAAACAGTTGCCGCACAGCCTGTATCGAAAAGTATATTATTCAAAACAATGGATCGTTCATTATGAGTTACAGTCAAGGAAATGATAGGTAAGCCATTAATAAGTTTTAGCTTCATGTTCGTTGCCTTACACCTGAGAAAAACTCCTCAACAACTTCCACATCGCTTCTACTTGTATGAAAAACATACAACTCGCGTGAGGGGTGAAGTTTATGCATCTCTTTATACCCACTCCACGCCTTTTGTGGATCATCATAGTCTTGAATAACTGACATGTCCTCCAACTGACGTAGCTGATTATTGGAACTCGCCTTAATTGCCTCAACTAGCACAAAACGACCCGGATGCAATTCAGTAATGTCCTCCCATTTCACTGGCTCCACCTCACTATGAATCTGATGATCTAAGTATAACATAATCCTCCAACGTTAAAAGGAAGCAATAATCCCAAATCCACCTCTTGTTCACTTTAATCAAGCCTCTTCTTTATACGTATGTTCCTTCATAAAAACCTTCCATCTTTTCTTCGAAAACGGCTGATAAAATAGTTGCTCCAATTCCTCATACTGTGTCTCATTTAAATGCAAAAACAATGCCTTTTTGGCGATTTTAGCGGCAGGCTGTGATGAGCTGGCGCGTCCCGCCACTTTTCGTTTGATCGGCACATGAAATTGTAGAAGGTCTTCATAACGTTTCCAACCTTCCCAGCTCAACCTGGCTCCACGCCTCCAGTCCATGGCATAGAGGGCAAAATAATTGTGGGCGGTGTTACTACGCTTGGCGGCAATGATCCAGATATTTGGGACGATTTTATTACGCTGTCTACGATTCATGAGCAGTTCCCCTTTTTATATCCTTGAAAGTATCATCACATATAGACTCATCCATTTGTTCTGCTGTTGTTAAATTACATACGATTAACTTTAGCAGACTATGTGAAAACTTCAAATGAACTGAAGGTGTGACTAAGCCTGATTGATTAACATAATGGACTTATATCAACTCCAGCGAAAATCCTCTTGATTTGCCAGAGCACCTTGATTAAAATAAGGATGTAAAAACGATTTTCTTTTTTTATTAGTAAATGATAAAAATAATTTTCATATTAAAGAGGTGCTTATGGCAGCCATCTTACATGCATTGAAGCAAGAAATGCACAATTTGCCGTCTCAGGAGAGACGAATCGCCGAGGTGATTATCCAATCGCCATCGGACGTGCCGGGCATGACCATCAACCAGTTGGCTGAACAGAGCGGGACAAGCGCGGCGACCGTGACTCGTTTTTGCAAATCATTTCATTTCAAAGGTTTCCCCGATCTCAAAATGAAACTCGCCGCCGAGCTGTCGCACGCACCGAATGAAACGGCCTATCAGGATATTGTTGCAGGCAACCCGTTATCCAAAATCGTCGAGGCTATTGAAGCGAATCATCTCGCTTCGATTGCAGATACCACACGTTTGCTGGATTTGGGCAGGCTGGAACAAGTGGTGCAGCTGTTGTGTCAGGCCCGGCGTATTGACCTTTACGGGGTGGCGACTTCGTCCATTGTTACACAGGATTTTTATCAGAAGCTGGTGCGGATCGGCAAAAGCTGTACTGCCTTTTCCGATTCCCATATGCAAATTACATCCGCTTCCTCGCTGGGGCCAGGAGATGTGGCGATGGCTGTGTCCTACTCAGGTGAAACCCCGGAGACCATCGATGCCCTGACTTGTGCCAAACAGGCTGGCGCTTCCACCATCTCGCTGACGTCATATGGCAGTAACTCACTGGCAACCGTATCGGATATCCCGCTCTTCACATCTTCTCTTGAAGAAGGGATGCGGCGCGGGGACATGGCTTCACGCATTGCGTTGCTGCATGTGATTGATATTTTGTTCACAGGCATGGTGAGTGCCGATTTTGATCAATTTATACCTAAACTTGAGCAGTCGTACCACAATGTGCAGTCCTATCGTTTCCATCACACCGGAGGTGCTTAACAGATGAATATTCGTATTTTTGAACATGAAGAAGATTTGAACGCGACAGGTGCAGGTTTGATCGCCAGCTTGCTGCAAACGAAACCTCGTGCCGTACTTGGACTTGCAACGGGAAGTTCACCTGTGGGTGTTTATAAACAGTTAATCACGCTATATCAAAAAGGATTGGTAAGCTTTGCACAGGCCTCTTCTTTTAACCTGGATGAATATGTAGGTTTACCTACAGAGCACCGTGAAAGCTACCGCAGTTTTATGAATGAACAGCTGTTTAATCATATCGACATCGACCTGTCCCGCACGAATGTGCCAAATGGCGAGGCGGTGGATTTGGAAGAGGAATGTGCCGGTTATGAGCGACGTTTGGAGGATCGTGGGCCTGTGGATCTGCAATTGCTCGGGATCGGGCACAATGGTCATATCGGTTTTAATGAACCTGGAACGGAATTGACGGGACGCACCCATGTGGTGGATCTTAAGGAAGAGACGAGAAAGGCGAATGCCCGCTTTTTTGACAGCATCGACGAAGTACCAGCGCAAGCGATCACGATGGGGGTCGGTTCTATTTTAAAAGCAAAACAAATCCTGCTCATTGCCCGTGGAGAGGAAAAAGCGGAGATTATCCGCGAAGCGTTCATGGGCCCGATCACCACATCCTGCCCGGCATCCTTGCTGCAATGTCATCCGAACGTGGTTGTATTGCTGGATCGAGCGGCTGGGAGGCTGGTTAGATGACGGAAACCAATCCTAGAGCCAGCGGCGGTGAAGTTGAGAAAAAGATAAGCTTGCTTCGCGGCAGACTGTTGCTTGCCGATGAATTGCTGGAAGGAGGCCTGATCGCCTGGCGCGCTGGGAAAATCGTATATGCCGGCATACCGGAAGGTCTGCCTGAATCCATTCGACGAGAAGCGGGAGTGATTCCTGCCAAAGGGAAGGGCTTAATCGTGCCTGGTTTTATCGATATCCATGTCCATGGCGGTAACGGGGAAGATTTCATGGATGCCAGTCCTGACGTGTTGGACAAGATCACTTCATTTCATAGTTCGCAGGGAACAACGGCAATGTTGGCAACATCGATGACGGCTCCGAAGGAACGTCTGGATCATGTTTTGGCTGAAGTACATCGCTACCGATCAGAGGAAATGCCGTACGCTCAGCTGGAAGGCGTTCATTTGGAGGGCCCTTTTTTTAGTCCAAAGTGGCCTGGCGCGCAAAATCCGGATCATATCGTGCTTCCTGACGTCGCTTGGCTGCAGGAATGGGAAAAGCAATATCCTGGCCTGATCCGGCAGGTGACGCTGGCACCAGAACGTGAAGGTGCGCTGGAGGTCATCTCCTGGCTACGGGAACAGCGGATAACGGCTGCGCTCGGTCACACGGATGCAACTTACGATGACGTACAGCGCGCAGTGGAGGCCGGATTGCATCATGCCGTGCATACGTTTAACGCGATGACACCGCTACACCATCGTGAGCCGGGAACAGCAGGAGCCGTGCTAAGTGATCCGCGTATTAGCGCCGAAGTCATTGCCGACGGGATTCATGTGCACCCTGCCGCGATTTCGATCCTTGCTCAACTGAAACAAGGCAATGATCAGCTGGTGCTGATTACCGATGCGATGTCAGCGGCAGGGCTGGACGATGGCGAATACAAAATCGGTGATCTGCCCGTTATTGTGAAGAACGGCGAGGCGCGTTTGAAAGAAGGCGGCGCTCTTGCAGGAAGCACGTTGACTATGGTTCGTGGGTTCCGTTATCTTGTGCAGGAAGTAGGGCTGAGTCTAATCGCTGCTTCTAGAGCAGCCAGCTTGACGCCAGCACGTTTGCTAGGTATGGACCACCGAACGGGTTCCCTGACGAAAGGGAAACAGGCAGATATCGTTTTGCTGCATGAGGATTTGGAGATTGATACGGTGTGGGTGAAAGGCAGAAGGGTGAGCATCTGAGAGGAAATACGCTGAACAATATGTTAAAATAGATCTCAAAAATGAGATCTGCGGATCATTTAACGGAGGCATGCACCATGGAACGTAACGCCATGCTGGAACATGATCCGTTTATCCCTGTGCTGGCGGAGAAGCTGCACATTCACGGATACTATGCTTTTTATGGCGAGCATTACAATGAAACGGATATGGAGCAGTACCGAAAACATCTGTTCACAACCTTTAACAACATCGTATGGATTGAGCTGGATAAACGTAAAAAATACATGATTGTGGACCATCGTGGACGCAATACAGTCATGAAGCTCATTGAAGGCATGCTGAATACACGCAGAACGTTGCGAGCTAATCAGGCAATGGCTGGTGCAGACACCAAAGACGTAGATCGGGAGATCACTCATTTCTCCAAGCTGGTGCACATGCTGAAATTTACTACGTTTCGTTCGTAAAGTTAGAATAAAGACGGAGTTGGTCAAGGATGGATGGATGCAGGCAGGCCTGTAACTTTATCCTGACGAATAGTAGAGTGGGGAACCCAGTAATAACCCAAATATATTGAAGAAGTATCGAATTATGCTTAGTCGCGGCTGACCACCTCGTTATGAAGCAGGGCACTACGTGCTGGGAGCTGAACGCTGAACGCAATGCGAATAGTTCACACTATAAACCGTTGCGGCAAGTGGTGAGTGCGAGCCAGACTGTGACAATGATGTTTGACGCTCTAACGATCCTGAGGGAGCTTATTTGCCCTATTTTGCAGTGTTTTCGATTCTAACGATCACCACACACGCTATTTCATGTAAATGAGCAGTTTTAGGGTGTAAAAGAGACGTTTTATCGCAAATAAGGTCTCTGGTGATCGTTAGAGCATCAATTAGCTAGTTTTTGTCTATGTTTTTTTGGTTTGCTCTTTGTTTTCGGTTTGCTCTCTGTTTATTAGTGTGCTCTTTGTTTTTTTGTTTGCTCCTTTCGCGAAGGTGGTGTGCCGCCCAGCATGGCAATTTTATTTATGGGGTCTGTTCTTACATACTTTACAGCTTTACAAAAGATACATTTCAAAAAAAGAGTCCTGTCAAAGAATCAAAATGTCCTTTACAAAGGGTACATTTTAGATCTGACGGGGCTCTTTTGATGTTTTCATTTGATTTTTTATAGTAACAGTCATAGAAATGAATCAAATCACACCCAAGCTTCAAGTATTCTGTTCAACTACTATCTAAACGAAGTCACGAAACTGCTGAACAGTGTTCGCACATCGTACTGATATTGATGGATCGGCTCAACCGGACGGTTGATGCCAAGTAAGGTGTAGATGGCGATGCGTGCGGCGCGAACCGAATATTCCTCCGTGAACACCACATCATCTGGAATCTCGCAAAATTGACTGATAAATGCCAGATTCGTTGAACCTTCCGGCACGACTTGAGGGCGGTCACTGTTCAGCCTTGGCATGAATTGCGCGGTGATATAAGGCATCATACAAGGGATACAGTTGGCCGTAGCCATGATCTCCTCTTGGTGCTCCTGGAAATGAAGATGGCCGATCAATTCTTGCATAATCTCTTCACCCGTGCAATCACACATTCTTTTTTTCACATAGTCCCCTACGTTGTCAGGATACAAACCATAGCCCCAGAAGACTTTGACATGGTCCGGCTGATTCCGGAAATGCGGCTGGAAGGCCAACACGACTGACATGAACCAGCTTGAATCTTTGAATGTCACAAGGGCTCCAGTACCTGCGCGGTTGCGTGTGAATTTTTCCATCAGATCAAAGAAAACGGAATCCTGGAAAGTGACGGTGAATGATTCCCATTTGGACTCATCGACATGATCATTGAACGAAGAAGGGTTGCCCAGCATCGGTTTTTTCTCCGCAATGTTCTCCCACAGCTTCCAAGAGCTGCCCTTGCCGTTCAGTTTGGGAGCGGAAGTCATCGAACCAAGGTCAGCACCTTCCGTCATCGAGCCGTTCGTAACAATGACCAGATCACCCTCATGAATGTCGATCACTTCCTGGGTACCGTTCCGCCGCACATGCATACCCGTGACCGTAATTCCGTCGCCCTCTTTGAAGTCCAGGTCAGTAACGGTACATTTCAGCGTAAAATCTACGCCGTACGGCTCCAAATATCGGTGCAGTGGCAGAATGATGGAGTCATATTGGTTATAGGGGGTACGTGTAACCCCTTCGAGCGTTTGAATTCGTGGAAATTCGTGAAAAAAGCGAAGCATATATCGTTTGAACTCCACCGCACTGTGCCTAGGCTGAAAGGCAAACGTTGTCGCCCACATGTACCAGAAGTTCGTTTGGAAAAAGTGGGGTGCAAACCAGTCGTTGATCCGCAATTTACCCAGCGTGTCTTCAGGAGTAACGATGAGTTTGCCCATCGCCAGCCGGTCGGCCATATCAAACCCCATGGACAACACATCTTCCACCTGCCCATCGCGGTTAATTAACCGTGCATTGGAGTGTGTGGGGTTAGCGTCGTCAAAGGCCGTAATTTCTTCTCTGACCGACATACCCGGATGTTCGATGGAAGGGATGGTCGCCAGCAGCTCCCACAGATTTTCATATGCCTCATCGTTGAGCATCCGCCCACCGCGAATGACGTAACCTTGTTCCGGATTACCTGCACCGTCATTGCTGCCCCCGAGAATCGGCATTTCCTCAATGATGTGAATATTTTCGCCAGGGAAATCACAGTCTCTGACTAAATAGGCTGCTCCCGCGAGAGAAGCAATACCGCCGCCGACAAAATAAACCTGTTTAGAGCCATGTTCTTTTTTCACGATCAATCGCCTCCAAAAGATGGTGTATTCTTCACATTTCCAATGTAAACCTGCACCGGGAAAGAAGGTATGATCAAAAGAATACAGCTGTCTGTTTTTTAGTCACTTTTGGAAAAATGTCTAGTTTTATAGTGTTATCGGATGATTTCATCTGTAGTAAAGGTACAAATACATATATATTCAATATTTTGGAACTATGTCAAGAAAGTAGACACTCACGCGATGGATTTGTCCGTAAATTTCTTCGCAAAACGAGCAGGGGAAAGATAACCTAGCGCCCCATGCATTCGCTTGCGGTTGTAATAGAACTCAATGTACTGGTAAATGGCGGTATAAGCCTCTTCTGGATTCTTAAAACGAGGGTTACAGTAAATGAGCTCCTTCTTCAAAATACTGTGCCAAGACTCGATACATGCGTTATCTTAACAGTTTCCTCGGCGGCTCATACTGAGTTCCATACCATACGATTTCAGTTGCTCCACGTATTCTTTTGACGTGTACTGTGAGCCGCGATCCGAGTGATGGAGCAGTCCTGGAGCGGGACGTTTAGCCCGGTAAGCATCATTCAATGCATCGAGCACCAGGCTCGTTTCCATATGGTTGTACAGACGCCAGCCTACAATTTCACGCGTACACAAATCCAGAACACTGGCGAGATGTAACCGGCCTCCTCGGCAGGGAATGTAAGTGATGTCGGTGACCCATGCGGTGTTTGGTTTGGACGTTTGAAATTGCTGGTTCAGCGTATTGGGTGCAATGGGATGATGATGGTTAGAATCCGTTGTTTGGACACGATACCTTGGACTATGCACGGAACGAAGATTCATTTGACGCATGTATATACTGACGGTACGGGAAGAGATTTTGTATCCTTCCAGATGGAGCGCATACGTAATTTTCGGACTTCCACACCGCTTCTGGTGGTCCTAGAAATGAAACCGAATACGCTTCATGATCTCAGCTCTCCGGTGCTGCTGTTTACTTGTTCGATCCATCCGCCATTTGTAATATCCGCTCCGTGACACATGTAACAGGGTGCACATCTTCTCCAAAGAAAACAGGGAGCGATGGTTTTCCACAAATTGAAACCTTAGTTCTTTGGTTTGCTGAAGATGTGCACTGCTTTTTTTACGATAGCCAGTTCCTCTTGCGTGTCCGCAAGGGTATGTTCTTTCTCTTGAAGTAACCGGCGCATTTCTTGGAGCTCAGCTTCCAGTTCTTTCACGCGATCTACGCTAGCTACAGGCTCATGTTTAAGTTCACGATATTTGCCCATCCACTGGTGTAATGTACTTTTGGGAATGTTGAGTTCTTCTGCCAAGTCTCCGAGTGTCTTGGTCTGCTCTTCAATAAATTTTACCGTTTGTTTCCTGAATTCTTCATTGTATCGTTGCCGTTGTTCTCCCATATGGACACACCTCCGTTAGCCTTATTATCCTTCTGTCCGTTAATGGGTGTCCACTTT
Source organism: Paenibacillus xylanexedens (assembly GCF_007680605.1). Taxonomy (GTDB): domain Bacteria; phylum Bacillota; class Bacilli; order Paenibacillales; family Paenibacillaceae; genus Paenibacillus; species Paenibacillus xylanexedens_B. Next base: position 89,378 of record NZ_VEIO01000008.1, on the reverse strand, counting down.
TTATTCTAGCAACATTTAAAATGTTTCAGGAATCCAAAATATATATACTTATGTAATTTATTCTCTTATATTGTTGAAATAAGTATTTTTTGGTGTATATTAACAGGGAATTATTTATATATTTAGGAGGTTAGTATATGTTAAGGATTGCAAGTAAACCTTTCAAAGCTTCAAAAGTTGCAATATTGAGTGTTGTGCTATTCTCATCAGTTGCTGGTTCGGCGTTCGCTGCTTTGAACACTTCTCCTGATTTAACTATCTTTCCTTACTCTGGTACCACAAATACTTACGTAGAAGGTGGAGTTTACGCATCGACACGTGATAAAAACGTTAGTAAAATAAGAGCATATTATGAACTTTATCGGGATGGGGCTTATCTCGGTTCTGGGTTCGATGAGCAAAATGGAAATGTTTTTAATCAAGGAGGCCTATCTTCAGCTGCAGCGAACATTTCATCCAAGACTCATTACTTACCTGGTACTTACAAAATGAACTGGTCTTCCAGAATAGTTTATTATTTTGGAAGTGATGCTGATGATGCTGGGGCGGTCAACTTATATAAATCTTCAAGTAGTTCAAGATAATTAAAGGAGTGAAACTTATGAGGATTAAAAGAAAGACGATTATAATTATGACGACTTTTGCTTTAGCTTTAACAGGTACTAGTGTTTATGCTGGTAGTACTTTTGGGAATTTGTTTCCTGATGTAGATCCTCAGTATCAGAAAGAAGTAGGGGCAGTACAAAATAAACTTGAAAAATCTTGGCTTGCTGGAAAAGAAAAACTTACTAAATCAGTAAGCACCCAATCAATAGCTAGTCGAGAAGTCAATCAGTCAGTTGAAAATTGGAGATTTGTTGATACAGAGAATTTAAAAGAAACATTGCTATCAAATTTTGTAGAAGAGGAAAAATCCTCTTTTATGGATGCATTTTACAGTGATGAGAGGAAAAAAAATCTGGAGGTTGGTGATCTGATGTCAGTATTGCTAATTAATCCAGAAAATACAGAAGCGAAACAGTTATGGGAGAAAAAAGATGGTTCTTATATAGTCATTAATTTAAAAACAAGACACCATGAAAATGGTTATAACGAGTGGTATGTTGATGGTAAAGCGGTGAAAATCCACTAAACATATTAATTGAGAGTGATCAGTGGATTTTAGATTCTTTCTTTTATCTTCATACAAATTTTAAGCAGATATACTTCACTATTTACCACAGTAGTGAATCCCAGAGAGAGTCCTATCTAATTGAGGAATCTCTCTGTTCTTTGTAGGAAGTGTGAGGACTTCTTCTATAAATGATACAACTATAAAATTACAGAGGTGGTATTGGAATTACTGTTAGTCTTCTTAGTTTAAGTAGAGTCCAAAATTACCTGATATTGATGGATCTAATTAATGGAGGGGAGCGGCCGATACCAATTATTTTTTCGTGAACACCACGAAAGTAACTGATGATCTTAGGTTCGATCCTTCTGGCACAACTTGATGTCGATCTCTATTCAACGTTGGAATGAATTATGTTTTGATATTGAATCTGATGGGTGTCAGAGTTCCAGTACGGATACGAGTAAATTTTCCCTCAAATCAAGAGGAGGGGTTCCTAGAATGTGACGGTAAGCAATTCCCATTTCGAATTTTATGCTCATACTTATGCAGTGCTCTGAGTACATTTCCTTCAATCAGTTCGCTCAACTTGTCGATAATCTGTTTGGGCGGTTCTTTCATGTCATTCCGCATCCATTGGATAATGAGACCCGTGAAAGCCAGTGTATAAAAATTAGCAATAAACTCTTTATCCTCACCGCGAACCTTGACTCCGCAAGCCAGCTCATCAATAACACCCATAATCAGATCATACGTCACTTGATAGAGATAACCATCCAGATGAGAACGTCCAAGGGATTCCAGTGTATTGCAGCAAAAGGCCTTATTATTTTCGATGTAACAGAAAATTTTGTAGAACCCTTCTGTCCATGTATCATAACTGCGGTATTCATGGATACTTTCCACCGCTTCCGTTTCGTAAATCCATCCAAGCAGAGCATAAATATCTTGAAAATGATAATAAAACGTTTGCCGGTTTACACCGCAGCCATCCACCAGATGTTTCACTGTAATTTTATTGAGCGGCATGTGTTCCATCAGGCATTTAAGCGAATGAGCCAGCGCGGTTTTGGTCAAATGGGAAGCAGACATTACCGTTCACCTCATCATTCAGAGTGTGGTCGTCATACGACATTAGTTACTGAAAACGTACATAAGAAGACTACCACTTTTTTCCTTAATATGGTATCTCATTGATCACTGCAAACCCAGAAAAATAAAAAACGATGACCGTTTAGGCCATCGTTTTTGCGTTTTTACATTATTGAAGCGAGAATAACAGCGATCAAAAGAACGATTCACCACCGGAGCGCCTCCACAAGCGCGCCCTGTGTTATTGTGCTCATCCCCAAAAAGCTAGATTACGTTTTTAAAACGACTTATAGGAACGCGCATAACGTAGTGGAGGGGGCGAAATCGATTCTGAAGAAGCGAACCACGCTCTCTTATACATTATCCTCTATAGGGGTTAAATAAAAATTTACACGTTAAACGGAGTGGGGAGAAAAAAAGCTGTAGAAGCGAAGCGCTCGCGTTTATTACCGGATTTTTCCCTTTAGAAAAGGGATCAAAGAAATCTGGGAATAACAGCGATCGAAAGCTTATTCTCCCTGCGCAGTGGCCTCCGTGTAAGCGTGTTTTTTAACGATTATAAGCTTTTCATGAACTCAACAACCGTCAGCAACCCTTTATCAAAGTTCTCCAGATTAAAGTGCTCGTTTGGTGCATGCAGATTCTCGTCCGGCAGACCAAAGCCCATCATCACGGCAGGCACGCCAAGCACGCGGGATAGCTTCTCAACGATTGGAATGGAGCCGCCATCTTTGGTGAAGAGAGCACGCACGCCATAGACTTTTTCGTAAGCGTCTGCGGCCTTTTGCAGGATCGGATCAGTCGGATCGGTATTGAACGCAAAAGCCTTCTCGATCTGTTTGATCTGCAATGTCGCTCCTGGTTGAACATGTGCACGCAGGTGGGCTTCGATGCTATCTAGTACATGCTGCGGATCTTGGTCAGCGACAAGACGGCAAGTAATTTTAGCGTGAGCTTCTTTTGGAATAACCGTTTTACTGCCTTCGCCCTGGAAACCGCCCCATACGCCGTTCAATTCAAGTGTTGGTCGCGCGCCGACACGTTCCACAAAGGAATATCCTTCCTCACCATACAATTGCTCCAGTCCCAGATCTTGACGAAGCTGCTCTTCATTGAAGCCTTGCTTCACGAATTCCTCTCTCATCTCTGGAGACAATGGTAGAACGCCATCATAAAATCCATCTACGCTCACGCGGCCTTGCTCATCGTGCAAAGATGCCAGCAGGGAGACGAGGGCATGAAGCGCGTTCGGTACACCGCCGCCGAAGGAACCGGAGTGCAGGTCGGTATTGGCGGTGAACAGATCCACGTGCATCGAGCACAGGCCGCGCAGGCCCGTGGAGATGGCAGGTTTTCCTTTTTCCAAAAGAGATGTATCCGAGATTAACACCATGTCTGCTCTCAGTTTGTCCGTATGATCATTAAGATAGATCGGCAAATTCGGGCTGGAGATTTCCTCTTCGCCTTCGATGCAGAATTTTACGTTAATCGGCAACTCTTTATTTTCGGCAATCAGTGCTTCGACGGCTTTGATATGTATGAAAATTTGTCCTTTATCATCCGTTGCACCGCGAGCATACAGCTTCCCGTCACGAATCGTTGGTTCAAAAGGTGGTGTCTCCCACAGGTGAAGCGGATCAACAGGTTGTACATCATAGTGTCCATAGATCAGGGCTGTTGGTTTGCCTGGTGCGTGCAGGTGGTCTGCATAAACAATAGGATGACCAGCTGTTTGGATAATCTCGACATTTTCCATACCCGCACGTGTAAGTGCATCCGCTGCCCATTGTGCCGCACGTTGAATATCTTCTTTATGCTCAGAAATGGCGGAAATACTTGGAATGGATAACCATTCGTTCAGTTCTGCCAGATGTTTATCCCGATTTTGCTCAAAATATGCTTGTTCTTTCATTGAAAAAGGCCTCCTTCAAATCTGCTTTCAATCTATTGTAATCCATTTTGCCCTGTTAATAAAACATTGGTTAAAAAAATGCTTCCTAATGTTGGGTTCCCATAAAGGGTCAAATATGAGTTGGTGTCTGTCTCAGCGTCCATTGAGATTAGTTTATCCGAGTCTATGTTAGCTAAGACTATTAAAGGTGCTTTTATCGGATTAGAACTGTTTATCCTGAGGTGCGAACCCCAAGCACACATGATTTCCCCGGGAGATTCGCACCAAAATATAGTCCTTTTGTTCCCTTTTGGTATCATATTTGTTGAATTATTTGTTTGCTTTGTATAAGATGAAGGTGAAATCTTGGTTAGAAAGTGCGGAGTTACGGAACATTTTCGTGTTTGAAAATGTTTAAACGTTATTTTTCGCTGTCGCACTCTACACGAGTGCGTGGATTGAAATACAACTGTTTTCAGGTTTCCGTTTTCGAGTGAACCGTCGCACTCTACACGAGTGCGTGGATTGAAATAAATTATCCGACCCCATGTATACGCAGAACACCGTTGTCGCACTCTACACGAGTGCGTGGATTGAAATTGGTTGAAGTTCAACGCCGCAAAAGCGGGTAACGTCGCACTCTACACGAGTGCGTGGATTGAAATTATACGGACTACCGAGTGAAGGAAAGGGATTACCGGGTCGCACTCTACACGAGTGCGTGGATTGAAATCACGCTTGGTGAAACAATTTACGGTCCTACAGCTGTCGCACTCTACACGAGTGCGTGGATTGAAATTGGAGGAGGGCTGATCAGATCATGAGGACATTAAGTCGCACTCTACACGAGTGCGTGGATTGAAATAATCAACGAGCTTCACGATTATTTCTGTTTTCACAATATTCAACACCCGTAATACCGTTTAAAGCATTTGAACTAAAACATCCCGTTCTTATTTTCTTTTGTGAACAAAAGTGCTCTGACTTTTATGTTAGAGCATTTTTTTTATTTTGTAAGAAGGGGCATATTCGGAGAAAAATTTACCTGTCCCATTATGTACGCAACACTTGATACATGCCAGTGGAGCTACAATAGACATTGTCCAAATACAATCCTTTTGACCTATTTAATTATTGATAGTTCTTTTGACTTATGTATTAATGAAAGAGTAAGATTATTACTTTTATATGGAGGAATATGGTGTTGAAGAGAAGAGAAACATATCCAAAATTCACTACAATTCTTGGCATTTCGTTCTTGGTACTTATTGCGTCAGTACTTATGTTGCCGAGGGTTGCGCTAGCAGCAAACGATCCAGCTTATACTGAGTGGGCTAAGCAACAGGAACATGTGGGATTAAGCCATCTGTGGTTTACGGATCGAGCTGCCAACGGACTCATCCCGGTTCGTCAAAACTGGAAGTGGGGATTCATCAATTATCAGGGCAAATTTGTGATTAAGCCACAGTTTCAATTAGCAAGAGATGCGTTCAATCAAGGTGTAGCAGTCGTAAATAGAAATCAGTTAATAAACAGTAAAGGTAAAGTGATATTTCAGGACAAAAGCATTGAATATATTGGTTGGTTTGATTATGGGCTGGCCATCGCTAAGAAAAATGGGAAGATTGGTTACCTAGATACTAAAGGCAAGTTTGTTATTCCGCCTACATATGAAGAAGGAACGAGCTTTTACAATCAAGTCGCAATGGTGAAAAAGAATGGGAAGTGGGCATTAATCAATACCAAAGGGAAATTACTAACGGCATTTAACATCGAAGAAATGGATTATAGAATAGATTATCGTAAATCCGGGGTATTTCCTGTTAAGATCGATGGGTTGTGGGGGAGTATGAATTATAAGGGGCAGCTCGTGGTACCTGCAGAGTTCAAAAACAAACTTGAATTTACAGGCAATACATTAGATTGGGGGCTCCGCCGCGATAACCATAGCGCTATTGTTAGGCAAGATGGATTAATCGTTTCGTTCAATGAGTATTATTCCAAGTCAGGCGAGCCACAGAGTGGACTTTGGAAAATCCAGCAAAATGGCGAAGGCATCGTGGATGTATCCGGGCGTATGATTGTAGAACCTCAAAGTGACCAAAAGGTTATTCTTTCAGGAGATGGAAGTTACGCGGTAAGAGATATACAAGATGAAAGTTCCGGGTGGACTTTTTATAAAAAGGATCAAACCCTACTATTTGAGTCCAGTTATACAGATATACAGGCTTTTTCAGAGAATCTGGCGGCTGTGAAAGTGAATCAAAAATGGGGATATGTTTCGAAGAAGGGAGACATCGAAATACCCGCTCAGTACGAAGAGGTTAATCTGTTTCAAGCGGGAAGCGCGGTCATTCGTAAGAATGGTAAATATGGATTAATTGGAACCCGTGGTGAGTCCGTACTAGCTGCGAAGTACGATGAAATGATTCCACTTATTGAGCGAACGAATTACGTGAATAACCAGATTGAGAAATTGACAACAAAGAATCCGCTATACCGAGTAAAGTTAAATAAAAGCTATGGGATAGTGGATAGTCGAGGGAACATCGTGATGGATGTGAAATACGAAATGATTGAGCTTGATCGTACCGACTATTATCACGATATTGATCCGATCGCAACGGTTCAATATGCTTTGAAAGCTAAAGAGGGTTCAATCTCGGCATCAATCAATATTAAAACGGGTAAACGGATATTCCCAGCCTATTCCATGGTAAACTACCTTGGTGACGGAATGTACAGCGGATTTCCGGTAGGGAAGAAGAGTCATTATGTTATTTTCAATGCAAAAGGAAAAGAAGTATTCCGCTCAGGTTTTGAAGGTTAGACCATTCAGGATCATAAACAGCTCAGAACCTGGTTGAATCGGTTTAGACATAGAGCGCATCAAAATGAATTTGGAGAGGGAACTACATCATGAAATCAATGACTCGATTATTTTTACCGTCCGTTTTACTGCTAATTATATCTCTTTTCACCGTTTTTGAAGGTAATGCGTATGCTTTAGGTGTGAATGAAGACATAACTAGCTCATCCACTGTTAACAGTGGAACGGAAAAGATTAGAGATAGGTCGACCTACATGTTTGACGAAAAAAACAAGCAAGTTACGATCCGAACCAATCGAATCAGTTTCGTTACCGGGATGCAAAAGATCAACGAGTACAACTTTACCGATCCTTCTTTGCTTCCGTCGTACTATGAGTTTGATTCCACAAACGGTTTCAATCATCAAGACGGTGTAGTTGTGGATACACCCAAAGGAATCAAGGCTTACACCGTTGCAGTACAGAGTACGTTGAAGGGGAAAAGCGGAGTAAACATCATATATGAGTTTGATTATTCGAACCTTACGCTGAGAAAGATAAAAGAGATCCCGACTCAGAAAAGCGTACAGCTCGATGCCGCTCAGCTCGGATTGTACTCTGTAGAGTCAGACAAAGAGGGAATTCAATATTTCTCCTTGGAAAATAACAAGCAAATGTTGTCAGGTGGGAAACTTATCACTTCCAAGGATGTGACTGACACCCGTTTTAGTCTTTCACCGGCTCCGGCCTCTCAGACATTTGGCGTCTACTGTCCTAAATATCAATATACGAGCTGTTATAATATCGAATTTGGCGGAGTTAAGGGTAAAGCCGTTAAAGTCACTAAAAATAATGTGATCGAAGATGCAAGGCAAGCTTCTTCCAAAAGCTTCATGGCTGGAGGTACGAAGATAAAATGGAACCAGAGTAGTTTTCAGATGAACACTCCATATCAATGGAATGTGACTGCTACTCGGAATGGAAAAACGGTATCTTTGTTCAACGGAAAGGCTTATGAGCTGGATACCTTTGTATCTCCAGGGGGAAAGTATTTGGTTATAAATGCAGATCCTTCGTATCATTTCAAACGGACACAAGCAACTACGATATATGTGTATGATTTAAAAACGATGGTACAAGTTCAGAAATACAAATCTTCGTATAATACGAATGTCACAGGAATTCAATGGCTTTCAGATGATCTCTATATCATGGAATATTATTTTTCTAATCCTGGTGCGTATCCGCCATCTTTCTATTACATACCGGAAGGAAAACATTTTAAGATTGAGTACTCTCAATATCAAGATTGGGCAAACTATCTGGATTCCTTCACCTATGATGATCTCTTCTTTTTGACACTTCCAGTTGCGATAACGTCTGGTGAAGGAGTCCTGCATTATGAAGGACAGCCCACGTTCTATATGAATGGACTCTATTACGTTCCGCTGAAGGAGTTTATGAATGCATTCCATGTCCAGGTAGAAGAGAAGGATAAGACCTACTTGTTTAAGCGTCTTGATCGAACAAGTAAGCTAGCTCTTAGTCAGAGTAAGAGACTGATTGTTAAAGGGAAAGTATTTCTTCCGCTAGGACAATGGAATAAGGAGCTAGGATTAAAAGTTGCTCAAGTTGGCATGCATTCGATGAGTTATGAGATTCTAATTAGCGACGAATTAAGAAAAACTGAAGCAGCGATGAAGGCAGAAATACCTGAATTTCAAGCCATTCTAAAACGTCTCAAGAAGTCTGAGGACGGATCTGGTGGATTTATTGCAACAGAGAAACCATTTACTCAAAAAAACTCAGATCATGCGAGTCTTAGAGGTGTCACGGCTGTATTAAACCATAATCGTAGTTTAAGTTTCAGATTCTCCCCATTTGTTTCATACGGCGAGAGCTTACAGATATACATCACGAGTAGAGACAGTAGCAAGGTTCTGATGGAGCTGACAATCCAGATTACAGGAAATGAGTATACAACTGTTGCTTTGCCAGAGCGTGTATTTGAAGAGGGAATACTGACTTTTGCTTTTCCCGAGTCAGATAATGAACATTTAGAACATTCACATTTGGGATTTACACTAAAACTCCCTGAGTTTAGTAAAAACAGGCTTTAGGCGTAGCTGGAAGTGGTCGATCGGGAGAGGGAATTTTAAGAAGACACTCATCCGTCCTCTAGAAAATACGAAAGCACTCTTCAAGAAAAGGTGCCTCAACGGAGGCACCTTTTTAGGTTATTTATTTTAATTCCTTTGGATGGTCAACATTCAATCAGTTAACTTTTTCAAGTTTTTTTTGACGATACTGAATAGGTATCCAATATCCCGGTGTTTAAAATAACTCCAGCTGCTCAGGGCCTTCTTCCTTTTCTGGCTCGGTGCGGTCGGGAAATGGTTTGATAGGCTGACCTAGCAGTTCCATCATCATCTGGGCGTTGGTTGCTGCATCTCCGGCAGAGTTATTGTTAAAAATAACAAACACATCCTCACTCTGCTCCTGGAGCTGTTCCAGATAAACTTTCCATTCCGACAGTTCCTGTTCGTTGTAGCGATACAGATAACGTGTCTCACGCCAGTTTGGTGCGCCGTTTTGCTGCCAGCCGGATACGTTGCGTCCATGCATGCGAACGAGTGTCATCCGGGAATCCGTTGCGATGGGCACAATGGGAATAGAGCCTGGCCCTGCCTGTGGTTCATCACAGACGCTATGAATCCATCCCTGTTCTTTTAGAAAATGAAGCGTGCGCTCACGCATGTTGTCCGCATACCAGCTTTGGTGACGAAATTCGATCACGCATGGAATACCCTCCATACGGAGCTTCACTTCCCGTAGTTCATTGACATTGTCCCGGTTGCATTCGAACCAGGGGGGGTATTGAAACAAGGCAGCCTGCATTTTGCCTGCTTCGATCACAGGTTCAAGGGATTCACGAAAAGCTTTGTACATCTCGGACGTGCTGGTAAAATACGGCCTGCCCCTTAGATGTCCCGTCATTCCCTGATAGGCTTTCACGATAAACGAAAATGATTCGGGAGTCTCCGAAGCCCAGCGGGCCATCCGGTCGCGAGGTTGCACGGCGTAGAAGGAACTGTCTACCTCCACCGTGGAAAAATATTGTCCGTACAGACGAAGCTTGTCCTTCGCTTGGGTACGGTTTGGATAGAGGTCTTCCTGATCGCCCCATCCCGTAAGTCCGATACGAATCATAAGAACACCTCCTGTTGTATGTATTTAACCGATTCGCAGGAGCATGATATGTCTAACATTATATCTTGCGTTGTAGAGTCGTTCAATGAGGGTGGCAGACGATCATTTTGAGTTTGGGAACTAAAGCGTTACAATAATTTGAAATGATTCAAAACAGACACCAGTTTTAGCTTAGCGCGGGGTGTTCTAGCCAGCAAAATCTGCACAATGCGGATAAGGGTAACTGATGATACGGAGGGCGAAGATTGACATGACGGCATGGTACGAAAAGAGTTTTGGCGAAGATTATCTGCTCGTATACAAACACCGTGATGTGCACGGTGCTTATGAGGAAGTACATAAAATGATTAACTGGCTGAAGCTTCACCCTCGTGCAGAAGTGCTCGATCTTTGCTGCGGGATGGGCAGGCATTCGCTTGCGCTTGCGGACGCTGGCTTTCAGGTGACGGGAGTAGACTTGTCCGATGTGCTTCTGCGTGAAGCCAGAGAACTGGATACCGATCATCGGGTTAGATGGTGTCATGCCGACATGCGTAAAATCCCTCTTGGGGGTGGATTCGATGCCGTAGTTAACCTGTTTACTTCGTTTGGATACTTCCCCGAGGATATTGAACAATTGAAGGTTCTGCGTGCCATCCATCGAATGTTGAAGCCTGGAGGCAGTTTCATTCTTGATTTTATCAATACAGCCTACGTGCAAAAACATCTGGTGCAGCACTCTGTCCGTGAAGATGAAGGGCAGCGGATTGAAGAATTTCGCAGGATACAAGACGGGTTTGTGCAAAAGGAAATACATATCACGGCCATCTCTGCCGGGACTGAACCGCGAATCTATAAGGAAAGTGTCAAGCTCTACTCGCGAGAGCAACTGATTGAAATGCTGGAGGATGCAGATCTTCGGGTGGATCAGGTTCACGGGGGATACGATGAAGAGAAATATGATGAGCAGACTTCGCCGCGTATGATCTTTGTGGGACATCGTCCTATTGACTAATCGAGAGAGGGGAAAGACCATGAAACGTACAAGAACCGAATCTTTATCTATGCCAGAAGGGATGCACCGTATTCAAATCACGATGTCTTTTCCGCTTCGATGGGTGAACAGTTATATTTTAACCGAACCGGATGGCAAGGTGAGCATTATTGATCCAGGACCGCGTACAGCGGAGACGGAGCAGGAGTGGCATGAAGCGTTGGGCAGACTCGGCTTGACCTTTCAACATATTCATCAGATTGTACTGACTCATCATCATCCTGATCATCTGGGATTGTCCGGCTGGATGCAGCAGATGTCGGGTGCACCTGTGTTAATGTCAGCACGCTCCCGCCAGGAAACAGATTTTATGTGGGGAACCGGGGCGAGCATTGAAGAGAGACTGCCAGAGTATTACCTTCTTCATGGCATGCCGCAACATAAGACAGTCGAAATTAAGGAACATATGAAAACATTCATCTCACAAATCACACCGCTTCCTGAGGTAACCATCATTGCAGATGGTGATACTATCCGGATGGGTGGAAAAGCATGGATTGCTGTGGAAACGGGGGGACATGCCCCCGGTCATCTCTCATTCTATGCTCCTGAATCAAAAGAGATTTTGTGCGGAGATGCGGTTTTACCCCAAATCTCGCCCAATATCAGTTTGCAACCGGGCAGTGATGCAGAACCGCTGCAATCCTACATGGACGGCTTGCGGCGTCTGAGCACTTTGACAGTGCAACGTGCATATCCGGGGCATCGAAATCCGTTTACCCGTTTTACGGAACGCACGATCGAATTACTTGCTCACCATGAAGAACGTCTGGGTAAACTAGCGGAACGATTGCAGGAAAGCCCTGCTCACGCATATGACATTTGTGTACATTTGTTTGGTGATCGGCTTGGAACACATCAATTACGTTTCGCCATGAGCGAAACGCTGGCGCATTTGCAGGAATTAATTCGGCGTGGCTTGGCGGGACAGGTACAACAGGCTGACGGAATCATTTATTTTCAACATTTAACTAGCTAGTCGTCATAGGTTGCATATAGACACATTTGGCAAAGATGATAATAGCTTTTTTCAATAGTGATCTCATCCTTATCCCTGAGCAGGACTACCTGTTCGGGGCTTTTTTTTGAGAAAAAACGAAAAGCTTTAGGCGCGGTTAACCGTTTATTCAGCTTCTTTTAAGCCAGCGAGCCTATCATACAACTATGAACTTCGCTATAGAAAGCAGGGATAAGCGATGACGAGACGTAAACGGAACCAATGGCGGAAATGGCAAGCTTCGGCTGCGGCTACATTAACGGTGGCTGCACTCTTTCAATATGTAAGAACTTCGGATGCTTTTGATGCGGCTTATGCGGCGGCGAATGGGACAGACACCGGAATAACAGCTTCCACACGGGTGGATTCACGTGACGATGTGATGGATGAATGGTCTCCAGCAGGTACGGATCAGTACAATTGGGATACAGACGGATACTCGGTTGGATCAGATCAGGATCAGGCCAATTCGTTCCGCTCGGGCTCTGAAACCAATCGTGGCAATTATCGGTCACGCACAGGTGCATCATGAGCCGCATAGAGCAGGCTGTACGTCCCCTCCGGTTTTATTTTCACGCGATGAACACGAAGGTGGAAGTGCAGTTGTCGGCAGATAGAGAACAGGCGGAACATGCTGCCTCGCTCGTCAAAAACTGGTTTGAAACACAGGAGCAGCGCTTCAGTCGTTTTGTGGCTGACAGTGAATTAAATCGTCTGAATGAGAGTCACGGATGGATCTCTGTCTCGGCTGCGATGGATGAGGTGCTCAGCTTAGCATATGGTTATATCGGGCAAACGGAGGGTATCTTCCAGCCCAACATCATGAAAGCTCTTCGTTCATCGGGATACGATGCAAGCTTTGAAAAGATACAGCAACGAACATCCCAGCGGCCTTTGCTGGAGCGACTATTACCTATAACAAAATCGGAAACCCATGGCATGAGGGAAGATCCATATGACTACAGTCGTCCAAGCTGGATACAGCGGGAAGGGAGCCGAATGGTGCACCTTGACCCGGGAACGGAGCTGGATCTTGGCGGTATTGTAAAGGGCTGGGCCGTAGAACGTATCGCGGACTGGCTACAGAAGACAATGAACATTGCTGCAGGAATGATTAATGCAGGCGGTGACATTCAGGTATGGGGTACCACAGACCATCCTCATTGGACACTGGAGGTAAACAGTCCGTTTCCACAGATTCAAGATGTGTCGGGAGCGGTACGGCTACAACGAGGGGCTGTGGCCACATCAGGGATTACACGTAGACATTGGCAAGATGACAAGGGTTGTACAGCACATCATCTTATTGATCCCCGGACGATGAGACCGGCAGACACAGACATTTTACAATGTACAGTGGTTGGTCAGCATGCTTCGCAGTGCGAAATTATTGCCAAAACCGTATCGATCTTGGGGAGCGCAGAGGCAGTGAACTGGCTTAATCGACATTATGACCGACATGATGTTCTTTGGATCACTCGAGAGGCAAACGTTTATTTTAGAGGAAATCCATCAACACTTGCTGAGCGCTGGCCTGGATTCGACCCGGATCATCGTTTTAGCTTGATCGAATAGGAACGGGACAAGTCTGATAGATTTGGGGGAACCGGTTATGGCACAGTGGATTGTAGATTACCTGCCAACGTGGAATATCATTCGTATTAGTGGAATTGCTGCATATATATTGCTTTTTGCTGGTGTGTTTCTGGGCATTGCTCAAGGGATGCCGATCGCGAAGGGGAAACCAAAAGCTGTCATGTTTAAGTGGCATACACGAACAACCTGGCTTGCCTTTGGACTTGGCATCACACATGCACTTATGTTGGTTATTGATCATTACAGCCCGTTTACCTGGAGAGAGCTGTTGATTCCTTTTACAGCGTCAGTGCACCCGATTGGCACTGGACTGGGGACGTTAGCTTTCTACGGCCTGCTGATCGTGCTGTTGTCCAGTGATCTACGAAACAAGCTGGGGCGCAAATGGTGGTTTATGTTTCACATGTTGTCTTATCCGGTTTTCGCCGGGTTGTTGATTCATGGCATGGTAACGGGAAGTGATTCGGGTCATGTGATCATGCGCCTGATGTATGTATTTACCGGAGTCAGCATTATTGGAATAACGGTATTGCGTGGTCTGATGCGAGAGCGAAAAGGACCGGAGATCACGATTGGACCGAAACGGACCGAATCAGAATCGATGAAGGATCGAAAGTGGGCAGAAGCCTACGGCTTGGCTGTGCCTTTGGGGCAAGAGCAACTCAAATAGGTGTTGCAACATGAATTAGCCATATAAAATAAAGAAGCGGCCTGCATTGGCCGCTTTTTTGACTCGTTTTCCTTCGGAAACCAATCTAAAACCAAACTAGATTTTGTCGTCGCTGACTGGCTTTTCTCCCAGTGCTTCTTCAAGCTCGGATTGTTTGCGGTGAGCAATCCGGCTACTCGCGGCTGAAGCGATGGCCCCGACAATATCGTCGAAGAACGTATGCACAGGCCCCAGGCTTTTGTCATTGAGACGTTCCAATACCCCGGGTTTCAGCTTGTCCACATAACCGTAATTGGTAAATCCGATACTGCCATATACATTCACGATCGAGAAGGCGAGAATCTCATCTACGCCATACAGTCCTTCATCGTTCTCAATCATCTCTTGCAAAGGAGAGATCAGTTGTCCTTGTTCTGCCAGCAGATCAAGCTGGATACCCGTCAGGACAGCGTTCTGAACCTCACGTTTTTTCAAAACCATCTCCACGTTCTCAATGCATTCTTCCATCGTTAGTCCAGGATAGTACTTTTTCTGAAGCAGCATGACCAGTTCTGCGATCTCAGGAATCGTGACGCCCCGTTTGTGTAACCATTCCCTTGTGGCTTCAGCAACTTTGCGGCTATTCAGACTGTAAGGGATTTTTTCCTGCTCCGGATGCTCCATGGGCGAATCCTCCTCTGGTGTTAATATAAATTGAACGAAGAGGTTTACACGTAAACACTCCGATGACAGAAGAACCTTCCGATCGCTGTTATCCGCAGATTTTTTAATTACCTTTTATCAAGGTGAAAATCCGCTGATAAGCGTATGCTTTCGAAGTAGCTTTCTTGTAGAAAGCTTGTAGGCGAACGCTTCGCTTCTTCAGGTTTTTTCTGTCCTCTCCGTTAACATGTGAAAAATTCATTCAACTTATATATCGATGATTGTATAGACCTTACTTATATACGTTATTAACCGTATCGCGTTGCTTTTATGTTTGTGTCACATGAAGATTGCCAGATTGAGCAAGAGCTTGTGCAAAAAGTAGTTATTTTTTGAACGAAGGCTCGTATACATGGTAGTACAAACTGTAAAAATGATGAGGGGGAACGTGATCATGAGAAAAATCCCATCTTTACGTAAGGCATCAGCGGCAGCATTGCTTGGCATTCCTGTCGTATTATCTGGTTGTGGAATGTTCGGAGCCCAATCTTCAGAAGCGATTGATCCGCCGCCACGTATTCAGGAAGCCGCTATGATTCAGGCCGCCGAAGGCAATGGAAAGCTTGCAACACTTCCGCTTACGACCGTATATCTGCAAGACCAGCAGGGGATGCTCGCTCCAGTCTCGTTAACCCTCCCATCCGGAACCGATGTAAGCAGCCCGAAGACAGCTCTGGATACATTAGTTACAGGCGGAGCATATGCTGGAATGTTACCTGAAGGGTTCAAGGGTGTATTGCCACAAGGAACGGTCGTGCAGAATGTAACCATCCACTCCGATGACAAGCTGGCTGTTGTCGAGTTCTCGGGTAACTTTGCCAAATACGATGCCAAAGATGAGCGTAAAATGCTGGAAGCCGTGACGTGGACACTGACAGGTACGCCGGGGATAAACAACGTACAGATTTGGGTAGATGGTAAAAAGCTGAGTCAAATGCCTGTCAATAGTACACCTCTTCCTGAGCCGTTGAATCGTGCGGTAGGCATTAATCTGGATTTAGGTGAATCCTTTACAACGAACAGCAGTCCTGTGACGGTTTATTTTTCAGCCGCTTCTCCTGCTGGTGTGCAGTATTATGTTCCGGTTACACGGCTTGTGGCTCCAGGTGGCGACCGCGTTCAGGCCGCTTTAAACGAGTTGATCAAGGGGCCGGCCAAGGACGGAGAATTGGAAGAAGTGATGACAGGTGGGACGGAATTACAATCTGTTAAGACGTCTGAGGATGGCACGGTAACGGTTGCGCTGAAGGATGATATGTTCACAGAAGGGGATGTGGTACCTAGTGAGTTGTTGCAGTCCGTTGTCCTGACCACCGCGGAGAATACAGTCAGCAAAGATGCCAAAGTGCAGATTGAATGGAACGGGCAGAAAACGGTCAAAGGCGATGATAACCGGGATTACAGTGCGCCGGTGTCCAAGCCAGAATACATTAACGAGATCCCGATTTAACAGATAAAAGAGCCCCGAGGGTGCTTTTAACTGAACTCTTTGGTAAAATATAAAGGATGGTTGCAAGAAAGAACAAGTTCAACATTACAGGATGCTTAAGTCGTAGGAGGCAGAAGATATGAGATCTAACGGACGAACTAGCGAACAGCTGCGCCCGATGAATTTAACAATTAACACGAATAAATACGCCGAGGGCTCTGTATTGATTGAAGTCGGTGATACAAAGGTAATCTGTACGGCAACGGTGGAGGAACGTGTTCCGCCTTTTATGAAAGGACAGGGCAAGGGCTGGGTTACAGCAGAATACTCTATGCTTCCGCGTGCTACTCATACTCGCAACCAGCGTGAAGCGAATCGCGGCAAGCTGACAGGACGCACGATGGAGATTCAACGTCTGATTGGCCGTGCTCTTCGTTCGGTGGTGAATTTGCAGGCACTTGGGGAGCGTACCATTACGCTGGATTGCGATGTTATTCAGGCGGACGGAGGCACACGCACAACGTCGATTACCGGTTCATTTGTGGCGCTCGCGCTCGCAGTGAACAAAATTGCCCAGCAGCACAAACTTCAAGTGTTCCCGATTACCGACTTCCTCGCTTCCGTGAGCGTAGGCGTTGTCGGAGAACAGCCCGTACTGGATCTGAATTATGATGAGGACTCCAAAGCCAAAGTAGACATGAACCTGGTGATGACGGGTAGCGGGAAATACGTGGAGCTTCAGGGAACAGGTGAGGAAGCACCCTTTGACCGCCGTGAACTGAATGCGATGCTGGAACTTGGCGAACAGGGAATTTTGGAAATGATCGAGCGGCAAAAAGAAGCCCTTGGACCGATCGCGCTGAAGATTGGTTCACGTGGATTGGGTGAGGCTTAAGATGAGTCTGGACAGCCCGGTTATCATTGTTGCCACCCGCAATGCAGGAAAAGTGCGTGAATTCGCGCATGCTTTTGCTCCGCTGGGCAAAGAGGTCAAAAGCATGTTTGATTATCCGGAACTTCCGGATGTTGTGGAAGACGGTGTTACCTTTGCCGAGAATGCGTGGAAAAAAGCAAAGGCCGTCGGTGATGCACTAGGTCTACCTGTTCTGGCAGACGATTCAGGACTTTGTGTGGATTTGCTGAACGGAGAACCGGGTGTTTATTCCGCAAGATATGCTGGTGAAGGTGCGACCGACGCCCAGAACAATGCCAAGCTACTGGATGCTCTTGCTGCGCTAAAGTCAGGTGAGGATTCCCAGCAACCGCTGTTAAGTCCCGCTCGATTCGTGTGCGCACTGGTGCTTTACGATCCAGCAAGTGGAGACAAGTATGAAGCTGAGGGTTCGGCTGATGGCTGGATCACAGCTGATGCTGCAGGTGAGGGTGGCTTCGGATATGATCCCCTCTTCTATGTGCCGGAGTATGAGAAAACGATGGCAGAACTTACGTTGGAACAAAAACAAGCGATCAGTCATCGGGGACATGCGCTACGAGCACTCGTTTCCCGCTTGCAAGCATAAGCATTGAATTCATCAAGACGTTAATGGAAACAACTTTCATTCCTGTGGGGAAAAGTTGTCACTCTGTTAGCGTTTTTTTGATATGCGTTGTTAAGCTAATCAAGTGTGCTCCTTCCATGTACCTAGATATCTTGACTGATTAAGGATATTAGATATGGGGAACGTATGTTCTTTTTCCTATACCGAACAGGAGGTGGTTTGCACGATTGGGAATGGCATTGGGACTGGGGTTGGAAGAAGTTGCAAGTCATGCCGGGTATGGGTTAACATTCAGATTAGTGAAGGATGATACACCTTATACGGGAGGGATTTGGCATGCAAGAAGTGAAGCTGGTTGTAAATTACGATGACTATGAAGAAGGTATTCGAATGGAGACACTTCTTCAAGATTTGGCAGCAAAACCGGAAGCGGCTACGCTGGA
This sequence comes from Paenibacillus xylanexedens, assembly GCF_007680605.1. Taxonomy (GTDB): domain Bacteria; phylum Bacillota; class Bacilli; order Paenibacillales; family Paenibacillaceae; genus Paenibacillus; species Paenibacillus xylanexedens_B. The sequence continues at coordinate 70,896 of NZ_VEIO01000008.1, read as the reverse complement.
AAGTCTGATCATTGGAGATTGGGGACAAGCTTATGAAAATTCTCCGCAGGAATTCAAAGATATGCTAATTCAGCTTGCACCAGGTTTTCCGGCTCTAAAACAATTGTTTATCGGAGATATGGAGTCCGAAGAATGCGAAGTGTCCTGGATTGTTCAGACGAATCTTGCGCCGATTCTGCAAGCTTTTCCGAATTTGACCTCGTTTGTGATCAAAGGCAGCAGCGGACTTGAACTGGAACCTCTCCAGCACAGCAAGCTGGAAGAATTAATTATTATCTGTGGCGGTCTGCCGAAAAAAGTGTTACATTCCATTGCCGCCGCCGAATTGCCTGAATTGCGCAAGCTCGAACTGTATCTGGGTGTGGAAGATTACGGATTTAACGGTTCATTAGAGGACGTACTGCCATTGCTTGAAAAAGGGCGTTTCCCTAAACTGGAGTACCTTGGTTTGAAGGACAGCGAAATACAGGACGAGATTGCCAAAGCTGCTGCAGATGCATCGATCTTGGAGCAGATTCAGATACTTGATTTCTCCGAAGGCACACTATCCGATGAAGGCGCGGAGGCGTTGCTTGCCAGCGAACAAATCAAACAATTAAAACATTTGAACCTGAGCTATCACTTCATGACGGACGAAATGATGGAGCGTTTTAAACAATCAGGCATGTCGGTGGATGTCAGTGACCAGCAGGAAAGTGATGAGGATGACTGGCGTTTCCCGATGCTGACAGAATAAATGATGTGGCATGAAAAGGATCTATTATTAATCAGTAACCCGGGTAACCGACGAACGGAAGGAATACAAGAAGCCAGAAGCCGAATGGGCATGAAACCCGCGACGGTGTTGTCTTATGAGAATCTGCTTCGAACCTGGAGACACGGAGGCAGTCTTGCCGAACTTGTGCAGTTTGGTTCCCCTAGCCTGCTCATTCGATTGGATGCTCCCGGGGAGGATTGGGAGGTGGAGCGCGGGCTGTTACATCTCGGGGCAACCGACTACGAAGGCTTTGGCGGTATAGTATTGAACAATCAATCGACTAGTTTTGAGGGTTTGAAGCTTAGCTTGCCAAATGACCTGATATCTTCAGTGGAACGGCTACCAGGTGAATCTTTCTCCGCCGAAGCAGCGCTCACATTAGAGCAACAATGGGGTAGAATTTATGCCCCTGCCCAATGGTTCAGAGGCTGGAAGGCTTGTCTTGACCGGATTGCCCGAGAAGCGCGTGAAGTATGGCCTGATGTGCAATTCTGGAATGATCCTGACGAGATTGGCATGATGTTTGATAAAAGAGAATGCCAGCTTCACCTCATGCGTCATGGAATTTCGGTGCCACCGATATTACCTTCTTCCGAGCCAATTCAGTGCTGGGAACAGTTGCGAGCAGCGATGGACGCCTCACGGATGCATCGCGTTTTTGTCAAGCTTGCTTGCGGCTCGGCTGCTTCTGGCGTGGTTGCATATCAGGTGAATCCGCGAACAGGGGCAGAGATTGCTGTGACAACCGTAGGTATGGAAACCAGTCAGGGTAGAACGCTCTTTTATAACGAGGGTAAACTGCAAAAGTATGCGCATCCTGGAGAGATTCGTACACTGCTGGACTGGCTTTGTGCTGAAGGGGCTCAAATTGAACGGTGGATGCCCAAAGCAACACTGGATCAGCGCGCTTATGATATTCGTCAACTCGTAGCGGCAGGGCAGGCTGGACATGCGGTCATGCGTCTTAGCCGTACACCAATCACCAATCTTCATTTACGGAATGAGCGCATGCTACCGGCGGAAGCTGGTCTGCCCGACCCACACATGTCGATTATCCAGAGAGTAGCTCGGGATACGATGTTGACTTTCCCCAATTCATGGTCGGCAGGCATTGATGTGATGCTTACCAGCGGTATGCAACCTAGAGCGTACGTGCTGGATGTGAACCCGTTCGGAGATTTGTTATACCGGGTCAAACATCAAGAGATGTCCCCTTATGAATGGGAAATGAAGCTTTTGCGAAAGGAGCCTGTTCGACATGCCTGATATGAACACCATTGTAGGCTCCCATGATATATTGATGATTACACTGGATACGCTGCGATATGACGTTGCCAAACTCGAAGAACAGCATTGCCCCAATCTGTGCGGCTCGGGTTCATGGGAGAAACGGCATACCCCGGGAAGCTTTACGTATGCGGCTCACCATGCTTTTTTTGGCGGTTTTATGCCCACACCTGCAAATACAGACAAAGCATCACATATCCGGTTGTTCCATTCTCGGAATACCGGACTTCAAACCCATCCTCATACCTGGTTGTTTGATACACCGGATATCGTATCCGGCTTTGCCGCCGAAGGGTATCGAACGATCTGTATCGGTGGTGTCATATTTTTTACGAAAAAGAATCCTCTCGCGAAAGTGCTGCCTGGTTATTTTCAGCAAAGTTATTGGCGCATGAATTTTGGGGTTACGAATCCAAGGTCAACGGAGAATCAAGTCAACCATGCCTTAAAGCTGCTTAACCAGATTGGACCAGAAGAGAAGCTTTTTCTTTTCATGAACGTTTCCGCCATTCATGGCCCCAACCGATACTTCGTTGAGGGAGCCCGAGAGGACTCGGTAGAGACGCAGCGGGCTGCACTGCGATATGTGGATAAGGCGTTAGGGCCGTTGTTTGAAGCGATGAGAAAGCGAGAACGGCCAACGTTCTGTCTTGCTTTTTCTGACCATGGCACTGCCTATGGTGAGGATGGGTATCACGGACACCGACTGGCGCATGATGTTGTTTGGACGGTGCCGTATCGCGAATTTATTTTATAAGGAGGGAAGCCGATGAGTGAGTATGCAGAGCAAACGACAGCAGGTGTCACACATTCTGCCTCCGATCCAGTAGCAAGTCTTCGTGATGTGCTGACATTCCCTTATCGTTCCTATCTGTACTCTTACCCGCATAAGACCGCATATCGTGAACTGAATCCGCCCGTTCCGTTGCAATCGCTGTGGGAGAAGGAAGATACGGAGACTTACTTTTTATACATGCACATCCCTTTTTGTGCTGCACGTTGCGGGTTCTGCAACCTGTTCACACTGCCGGACAAGCGGCAGGATAGCCATGAACAGTATGTGGATGCACTTGAACGTCAAGCGAAGCAATGGGCGCGAGTGACTTCACGTAGACCGTATTCGAGGTTTGCCATCGGCGGGGGAACACCGACATTGTTGAATGAGACTCAGCTTAGCCGGCTGTTTGACATTGCTGAACATACGATGGGACTTGATCCGTCACAAGCTTCTATATCGGTGGAGACTTCCCCTGACACCGTGACGGATGGGAAATTAAGCATCTTGAAGGAACGACTCGTGGATCGGGTGAGTATGGGGATTCAGAGCTTTATTGAAGCAGAGGCTTCCGCCATCTATCGTCCGCAAAAACCACAAGAGGTAGAACGCGCTCTGGAGAAGCTTGTTCGTTATGATTTTCCGCTATTGAATCTGGATCTGATCTATGGTTTACCGGGACAAACGGAGGAGACATGGATTTATTCCCTTGAACGTGTGCTTGCTTATGATCCGGGGGAAGTATTTATTTATCCTTTATATACACGGGAAAATACGATCGTAAAGCCAGAGGATGTTCAGCGTCAAGGACCGGATATTCGGATGCAACTATACAAAGCAGCGCGTGAACTTTTAAAAAGCAAAGGGTACACGCAATATTCGATGCGCAGATTTGCGAAGGAGCAGTCTTCTGCCAAAGCACTTTTACCGTACAGTTGTCAGGAAGAGGGCATGGTCGGTCTGGGATGTGGTGCCCGCTCCTATACGAGCGAGGTTCATTATGCTTCTAAATATGGTGTGACCTATAAGGCCACGCAAAGCATTATTGCTGATTATGTGAGCACGGAGCGTTATGATGTGGCTGATTATGGCATTGTGTTAAGCCGTGAAGAGCAGAAACGCCGATTTATTTTAAAAGCGCTGCTACATCGGGAAGGACTCATGTTGTCCGCTTACCAAGAGAGGTTCGGAACAGATGTGATGTCTGACTACCCTTGGCTGAACGAATTGTTGGTCGAAGAGATGGCATGCTTGGATGTCGATGCCGGAGGGCAAGTGCTGCGTTTGACAGAGGAGGGGCTGGGATACTCCGATGCCATTGGAGACTGGCTTATTTCTGCGGATATTCGGGAGCAGATGGAAGGATTTGTTTTCTCATGAGAGCGACCTTGTATTACCGGGGAAAGTTGTCCTCTTGTAACTATGACTGTCCTTACTGTCCGTTTAGCAAAACAGTGGATTCCAAAGAAACTTTAAACGTGGATGAACAGCAGCTTCGCCAGTTTGTAAACTGGGTGAGAGAACAGGAGATTCATGGGCATCGTTTTTCGATCTTTTTTAACCCCTACGGCGAAGCTTTGGTGAGGCGCTGGTATCGCGAAGCGATGGTTGAATTGTCACATATGGCTCATGTGGATAAGGTAGCGATTCAGACCAACCTTTCTGTAAAACTGGAGTGGGCAAGTGAGTTGCATGCAGACAAAGCGGCCTTCTGGGCAACGTATCACCCTCGTGAGACCAAAGAGAATTCCTTTGTGAACCAATGTATGACATTACGGCAGATGGGGCTGTCTTTCAGCGTCGGCACGGTTGGACTACGCAGTGCATTTCCAGCCATAGAATCCATGAGGAATGCCCTGCCTGACGATGTATATATGTGGATCAATGCGTTCAAAGATCGGCCGAACTACTACATCCCGGACGAAATCAAGTTCCTCAAGGACATTGACCCGTTCTTTGAAGGGAATTTGCAGGACTATGATAGCTTGGGTAAACGCTGTGCTGCAGGCTCGGATGTGTTTTATGTTCAAGGCTCGGGTCATGTGAAAAGATGTTATAAGGATCGACGTATCATCGGTCATCTCTATCGTGATGGTTTGCAGGCTTTGGCTAAAGACCGGCCTTGTGGTATGAAAAAATGCGGTTGTTACATCGGATACATTCATATGCAGGATTCCCCGTTCAGAGACAAATTTGGCACAGGACTGCTAGAGCGGAATCCGACCTTCATTCATCAATAAACTCATCTTTCAGTAAGTGCTTGCCTCAGACCGTAAGGTTTGTTTGCAAGTGTACTGGAGGGTGTTTTTTTATTTTCTGTAATAAAAGAAAGATTCCTAAATCCTTAGTAAATAGGTCTTGACTTTTTTTGTTGCAAATTTAATATATTTTATGTTTCAAGTTTTGGTGGTTTTGGGTTAGTATTAATTAGGAATAAAGACCTGTTTATTGAATGATATATATAATTATTATATTGTTATATATAAATTTATAGGTCTTTAGGCTTATTGTTGGGGGTGAGTGTGAAAAAGTATAAATTATTTTACATACTTGTATTGAAATTCGGGAGGAATTCAACGTGAAAAGGGTATCCATCAGTCAAAAGTTACTTATCGGTTTTTCGTCCGTTTTAGTGTTGTTGGTAACGGTTACAGCTATTTCATACTTTCAATTTGTAAGTTTGGAAAAAACGTTCACCGATTTAATCAATGATAGAACAAGCAAATTGCTTAAAATTAAAAATATGACGATTGACCTGAAATCACAACAAGTGGCTCTCAGGAATTACATCATGAAACCTGGTCAGGAGAATGAGGACGCATTTCAGCAAGCGTATGAAGATTACATAAAATTGAGCGAAGAATTAAAAGCGACAGTTACCAGTACCAATATGAAACAATATCTGGCAGACTCCGAAAAATTGATGAGCCAATATTATGATATCTCAAAAAACGTAATGTCTTTGACCAAGCAAGGGAATGTGGAAGAAATATCCCGGTTAATGGAAAATACCGTCCCGCCGCTTATAACTGAATTTGAGAATATCGTTGAGTCGATGGAAGACCATCAGCAAAAAGCAATGGATGAAGGGATCGCTGCGGCCAATGTTCAGACGGCTACGGTTCTTCGGTTAATCAGCATCCTGGGTATCGTTTCTATTATTATTGGTCTGGCCATCGCAACGGTCATCGGCCGAATGATCTCCAAACCGGTGCAGGCTGTTGCACAAGCCGCTAGCCGTATTGCGGAAGGTGACTTAACAGGGGAATCATTGAAGATTCGTAACAAAGACGAGATCGGGGAGATGGCTGAAGCATTTAATGTGATGTCCGTCAATTTGCGTACGCTGATTCATCAAGTGAATGATAGTGCAGAACGTGTAGCAGCTTCGTCGGAAGAATTAACGGCAAGTACCGAACAGACGGCTATAGCTAATGAACAAGTAGCCACTACGATGGGTGAGATCGCAACAGGGATGGATGCCCAGGTTCGTATGGTCAGCGAAGGTTTCCAGACGATGAATGAACTGGCTACCGGTTTCCGGCAAGTGGCTGAAAATACAACCGTTGTTTCCGAGCAGGCTGCTGAAGCTTCTGCCCAGACGATATCGGGGAGTGAATCCATTCGCACAGCGGTTGGTCAGATGAATTCCATTCAGAATACAGTTTCGAGCCTTGCAGGAGTTATTGAAGAACTTAGTAAACACTCGACAGATATTGTGAAAATGGTAGACGCGATTTCGGAAATATCTGCCCAGACGAATCTGTTGTCTCTTAATGCAGCCATTGAAGCTGCGAGAGCTGGAGAGCACGGCAGAGGATTCCAGGTCGTGGCTACCGAGGTTCGAAAATTGTCAGAGCAATCCGCACAGTCTGCAGGAGAAATTGTCGGACTTGTTTCTTCCATTGAGACAGGCATGAGAAATGCTGCGCATTCGATGAGCGTGGTATCTTCTGAGGTGCAGGAAGGAATACAATTAGTACACCAGGCAGGGTCTACTTTTGACCAGATTCGAACTTCAGTTAGTGGTGTTGCGGGACAAGCGCAGGAAGTGTCTGCTTCCATTGAACAGATGAATGCTGGCGTAGAGCAGATTAATGCGTCTATGAAATCAATCATGGATGTAACGGAGAACGCGGCTGCGGGCACAGAAGAAGTAAGTGCAACAACCGAAGAGCAATTGTCTGCGATGCAAGAGATTGCATCGGCTGCGAATGATCTTTCATCTATGGCGGAGATGTTACAGCAGTCTGTTGCTCGTTTTAAAGTTTCTTAAATGAAAAAAAGGTAAATATGTGAAATGCCCTGCACCATGTTGATGGTACGGGGCATTTTTTATTGCGGTTGTGAAGATAGCGAATTGAATCATCGGATCGCAACGTTATATGTTTTCAGCCAGCTATTGATTTGAGTCAAATAAGCAAACAACTGTGGCCCTGACATTAATTGTCCAAACCACGGCAGATTGGATGAGGCATCTGGTGAAGAGGCGAGATTCCGAATCTGTACTTTGTCGATTAGAGGCAGGATCGGCGAAGTTGGATCATCCAGTATTTCAAGAACCTGCTGCTTGACTGCTGCAAGATACTGCGGATTATGTGTTTTGGGATATGGACTCTTTTTACGATACAGCACATCGTCAGGCAGGACACCTTCAAGCGCTTTTCGCAAAATACCTTTCTCTCTTCCACCGGTAATTTTCATTTCCCAGGGAATGTTAAACACATATTGGATGAGCCGATGATCGCAATAAGGGACGCGCACTTCCAGACCAGCGCCCATACTCATCCGGTCTTTGCGATCCAGCAGTGTAGGCATGAAACGGGTAATATTCAAGTAAGACATAACACGCATCTGAGCCGTTTTCCCCGTTTCCCCTTCCAGTCGTGGAACCTCTGCTACGGCATCCGAGTATCGGTCTGCAAGGTAGTCGAGTGGTCTGATCCACTCCCGAATGTCTGGAGATAACAGCCCTGCTCGCATGTCGGGTGCTACAGACCAAGGGAATGTACCTGAATTCAGCATTTCATCTCGGTGAAACCATGGGTACCCGCCGAATACCTCGTCAGCAGCTTCGCCGGAGATGGCGACAGTCGCTCCTTTTTTGATCTCTTTACAGAATAGATACAAGGATGAGTCGACGTCTGCCATACCCGGCAAATCTCTTACCAGCATAGCTTGAGTAAGTGCGTGAACGAGTTCGCCATTTTCAATCTCGATCCAGTGATGATCGGTTTTGAGCTCATCCACCATCCTCTGGATCCATGGGCCATCGGCCCCGGGCTGAAAGGAATGGGCTTGAAAGTGTTTCGCATTATCCACATAATCAACCGAATACGTACTCACTTGGCCTTGCCCTGTCCGGTTGTAATAATCAACAGCCAGAGCTGATAAGGCACTGGAGTCAAGGCCGCCGGATAAAAGAGAGCATACAGGAACATCGGAAGCTAACTGGCGTTCCAGCGTATCCTGTAACAAACGGCGTACTTCAACTGCAGTCTCTTCCAGATTATGTTCGTGTTGCACGGATTCCAACTTCCAATAGGCATAGGTCTTGATCCCATTCCGGCTGTATATCATGGCGTGAGCGGGCTTCAGTTCATGAAGTGAAGAGTACACACCGTGTCCTGGTGTTCGTGCAGGTCCGACAATAAATACTTCGGCGAGTCCTTCGGGTCCTACGGCCGCTTCCACATCTGGATGAAGGAGCAACGCTTTGGGTTCTGAACCAAATATAAGTGTATCCTTTGCATTACTGTAAAACAGAGGTTTGACGCCCAGCCGGTCGCGGGCTATGAAGACCTGTTCTCTTGCGCCGTCCCATATCGCAAAAGCAAAGATACCGTTAAACTTTTCAACACATGCCGGTCCCCATTCGATATATGAGGCGAGCAGAACTTCTGTGTCACATTGAGTACGGAAATGGTGCCCACGCTGAAGCAACTCTTTTTTCAATTCGGGTGCATTGTATAGTTCTCCGTTATACACAACGGTATAGGAGTAATCTCCTTGCAAGGCATGCATGGGCTGTGCCCCGTTCTCCGGGTCCATTACGCTGAGGCGGCGATGTCCAAAAGCACAGGGGTTGGAAATCCATGTACCTGAAGCATCGGGGCCACGGTTCGATAAGCTATTCGTCATCCGAACGAGCAGCTCCGATTCCTGTGTCAAATCCCGATTCCACTGTACGAAGCCGGTTATACCGCACATGGTTTGTTCATCCTTTCTTAATCGAGTCATTCATCCGTATGTTGCCAAATTCGAAGCAACTAGCAATGTTGTCTTTTTCGTCAGAGGTCGTAACAAATATATGCCGAATGCAGGCATAAAATGTCTGTCCTCTTCGGAAACTACATGTAGGGATAACAGCCTTAAGCTGCCTGTGAAGGGGAGTACATGCAATGGACAGGACCAATTATTATGTGTCTGTCATGGGCCGCTCTGTCATACCGGATTCGTCTGTAACGTCGTATGAATGGGTGATTCAGGCAACACCGCAGGAAGCCGAACATTTACTGGGATTGCTATATCTTATGCAGGAAAAGGAAGAAGAAGCTTTTCCAGGAATGGTATTTCCCTGGCCGGACACGCCAGAACATGATGTGAATCGTGCTTATGAAACTGTTTTGCAACAGGTATACCGGGAAATTTACCGGTTAGGTACGCCAGAGACCAGGCACCAGATTGAACAAACGACATGAACAGAGTGAGCAACATGATTAGAATGAAGCAATTGAAACAATTGCAAATGATCAGAACAAAAGGAGAAGATGACGATGTATGCCATTCAGGATGCTAAAATACGCAGATTAACGGAAGTGGACGGGTTGTCTTGTGCAGAGGTTGAAGTACAGCCTGGCAACGCGGGAGATCCGTCATTACTTGTATATGTAGCTAGTACTCAGCCCGCCAATGAACTGCAAGTGGTACGTATTGTGCGGAATCACTCGGATGGAGCCATTGACTGGTATAACAACAACATGCATACCGCCTTTGAAGATGCGACGGAAACGGCATTTGAAAATAGCGAGGGCATTACGGCAGAAGAGGATAAAGCTCAGTTTCAAAGTAATTTGTTTGCTTTTGGATTGCTGGGCCCTACGCTGCAACGGTACCTGATTGGTCAGGGATAATCAGATAGCACACTTGCGCAAGTAATTAGGGTTGTGCAATCTGCAGTGATAAGCAGATAAAACGTATGTAGAGTAAAGAGTACTTATGATGGACAAACCCGCTGTAACATCACAGCGGGTTTGTTTGGATAGGGAATAGATTTTGATAGTTATTGCTAGTCTTAGTAATATTCACGCAGGACCTGAATTCCTTTTACCACATTGTATACAAAACTCAAGCCATATATAACAAAGAACAGAACGACAAACCCGATTGCTGATGCTAAACTGTGGGCTGTTATGAAGAAATACAGCAGCGGGATCGCCGCAAGGAAAGGAAAGACATGGGAGAAAAGTGCTCGCTTCGCATGTCCTGCAATGTATTCATCTCTCGCCACAATCCATACAATAATGGGAAACAGAAACGGGGCAAAAAAAATGCTGAAATAGGATAGTGATGATAAAAGTTGTCTCATAAATGTTCTCTCCTTCAATAGAATTTCATAATGTATGTATGCAACAGATTACCCAGATGGAAGGGTGCTGAATAAGTATACACTTGGTACGGGTACTATTAATAGTTCTCGTTATTACTTCAATATTACCTCAAAAAGATTAGCTTATTCGGCTTTTTGTCTAAGTATACATACTCATACGATGCTGGTTGTAATTGGGATGCATTATTAATTTTTAATAAAACTATTGCTAAAAATAGAAATCGGAGTATAATAGAGATCGTGCCGAATTTTATTATACATATTTGTCTCAGTAGCTCAGCAGGATAGAGCAACGGCCTTCTAAGCCGTCGGTCGGGGGTTCGAATCCCTCCTGGGACGTCAAAGAAAAAGCTTCCTTCGGGAAGCTTTTTTGCGTACGGGGGTATGAGAACCCCAAGATTCGTCGGAGCATTAGGTTCCGTTGCCTTGTGTGCTTAGGTATTCACTTCGTCAACTCTTACCTCGCGGCTCTGACTTCAGGAAGCAAACCGTTGCTGAAAGCTAATAAGCCATTTCACAATAAATCGGCATCTCGTCATCGTGCTAAAAATTCTAACGATCATCAGAAGCGCTATTTCCCCCATTTTCAGCGTTTTGAGATTCTAATGATCACCACAGACCTTATTTTCTCGATTTTGTAGTTCTTTTGTACTTTTTCATACGGATGTAACGAAATAGCGTTACTGAGGATCGTTAGAATTGAAGAAGGCCTTTTCTTCTACAAATAAGGCTTCTCGTGATCGTTAGAAATCAGCTCAACAAATGGAGGGCCCGGAAAGTTGATTCATAAATCAATGGTCATCTCATTACCCAATCCACCGTAATACAAAAAATACAATGGCAGTGCCGTTTTCATTACGTACACTTGTTGCTAAACAGCGGTCTATTGCTACAACTGTTTTTCCCCGCTTTGTTGGGCGGTATGAAGCATGATATGTACATATTTCTCCTACATCGAGCTAAGCTTTGGTTCTGCTTGCAATACCGTTGTTTAATTGTTTTTTCCTATGAGTTAAATAGATTAAATATATTTTATCAATAAGTGGATTTGTGCCACAATGAGGATATCAACAGCGAAAGCGACGGTGAAGCAGATGAAATCAATTAATCAGTGGCAGGCGCAAGAGTATGACAACCAATTGGCTTTTGTATCGGAGTATGGAAAAAGTCTTATTCCCTGGCTTCGTCCGACAGAAGGAGAATCTATTCTTGACCTTGGCTGTGGAACCGGTGATTTAACCCATGAGATTTCCCGGTTCGGGGTGGCGGTGACTGGCATAGACGCTTCCTCAGATATGATTGCTCAAGCGAGGAGAAAATTTCCTGAATTGGAGTTCTGGGAAGCGGATGGTCAGGAGTTCAAGACAGAGCATCCGTATGATGCGGTCTTTTCTAACGCTGCATTGCACTGGATGCGAAAGCCTCGGAATGTTGTAGACTGTGTGTGGCATGCACTGAAGCCTGGAGGACGATTTGTGGCTGAATTTGGCGGTAAAGGGAATGTGCAGATCATCGTTAACGCACTGGAGGAAGTATTGGAACGGCATACAGGAATCAAGGCTTCCGAGCGTAATCCATGGTATTTTCCGACGATTGCACAATACAGCACTCTTTTAGAAGACAGAGGTTTTGTGGTTCGACAGGCCTATCACTATGATCGCCCTACCAAACTAGCAGATGGGGAGGAAGGAATCATAGGCTGGTTGGCTCATTTTGGAGATGACTATTTTGAGGGTTTCAGCTCTGAGCAGGTGAAGGAATGGTGTCAGGAGATTAGCGAGATCGTGATTCCTAAGCTGTGGAAAAACGATGCGATCTATGCCGACTACAAACGTATTCGTATTGAGGCGTTCAAACCAGAAAATTAAACATTTAACACTTAAATTTGATGTTATATGAATTTTAGTCACTTACCTTTGAACGTTTATCTCCCATTCTTACATCGGTGAAAATCATAAAAAACCATGCCTTTCTTTCGTTGAGAAGAGCATGGTTTTTGCTTATTTTGAAACCGGAAATTTAAAATTTGAATATCCAAACGACAAAAATATACAAATGCGGATATTTACCCTACCAAAGACCCATATAAGTAATTTCTATAGCATAATGTAAGTATTTAGAAGGAATTTGTGATATTTTGGTAGAATAATTTACCAGGGGTCAAACATCTTGCAGATTGGCGGTGAACTTGGTCGAAAGTATTGCAGTGCTTCTGGCAGCAAGAATCCCATTGGTGAGGCATCTACACGAAGAAGGAGGGCATAGCCTTGAATAAACGATTGATATCTATGTTAATGAGTGTCCTTATGGTTTTTTCCCTTATCCTGCCTGCGGCCGGAGCCGCTTCTGCGGATTCCGCAATTCAACTGGATAACACTTTAAACAGCACCAAAGCAAAGCAAATGAGAGAAGTGCTTGCCAATAGGGAAGCTCGAATTGCTGCCGATCCAGTTTTGGATAAAAGCCTGAATGGTCTTGGCGGAGAGAACACACGAGTCATTGTTGAGCTTTCTAACAAACCTGTTGCTGTAGCTCAAGGCGAATCAACCCTCTCAGGAAGATCATTTACCTCCTCTATGGAAACAAAGGCTGTGACTCAAGTTGAGGACCAACAACAGTCATTTGTACATAGCCTCACTCAGAAAAAAATCAAACACGAAGTGCTGGACAATTATGCATATGCCCTTAATGGTGTAGTCCTTGAAATAAAGGGGAACCAATTGGGACAATTGCTTCAAATACCAGGCGTAGTCAGTGTATACCCTGACTATGAAGTACAGCTTGCGCCCGAGACCGGCGAAGTTAATCCACATATGAAAGATACGGCTCCTTTTATCGGTGCTCCTGAAGTATGGGATCTTGGGTATAAAGGAAAAGGAGTAAAAGTTGGCGTTATTGATACCGGTATTGACTACAATCACCCGAATCTGCGCGACGCTTATAAAGGCGGATGGGATTTTGTAGATAACGATGATGATCCATATGAAGCGACCTATCAGGAATGGAAAGCATCAGGCCAGCCTGAGCTTAATGAAAGAGGAAGCTCTTATTATACTTCTCACGGTACACACGTTTCAGGTACGGTCGCTGCTCGTGAAGCGGGAGACTATGGGGTTGTTGGGATTGCTCCTGAAGCGGATATTTATGCTTACCGTGTTTTAGGTCCTTATGGCAGTGGACAGACGTCCTGGGTACTCGGCGGAATTGACCGCTCGGTAGCGGACGGAATGGATGTCATCAACCTGTCACTTGGTGCTGAAGGTAATGATCCGAGTTATGTCACTTCGGTTGCATTGAACAACGCGATGATGTCTGGCGTAACTGCGGTCGTATCCAGTGGTAACAGCGGCCCTAATCGTTATACCCTGGGTTCACCGGGCGCTTCGGCTATGGCAATTACAGTAGGTAACTCTACAGGCCCTAGTCAGGTCATTACGGCGAATACGCATTTCTGGATCGGTGAAGAAGGTGGGGAAACGGCACCTGAGCAACAGCCAGCTCCGGATAATGAGCAAACTCCAGAATTGGGGAATGCACCTGATACGCAGGAACCTGCCGTTACACCGGTAACCGCACCAGAAGGTGAAGCGGAAGCGACTACATCGGGAGACGAAGTGGGAGACGCTGCATCTGCACAGCCTGCATCTGCACAGCCTGAATCTGATCAAGCTGAGGCCCCAGCAACCAATGCTGGCAATGAAGCAGCGGACGAAACGACTGCTCCGGCAACAGAAGCCCCAGCGAATGAGCAATCACCTTTAGCTGTCACCGAATCTGTATATCGTCTGGATGTGATGGGATGGAGTCTTGCGGCTGATCCTGAAGCGGTTTTGACAGATCGGTATGATGTTCAATTTGCGGCTCTGGGTAAACCTGCTGATTTCGAAGGTAAAGATTTCACCGGCAAAGTGGCGTTGATTCAACGCGGGGAACTTGCTTTTGTTGAGAAAATCGCTAATGCCAAAGCGGCAGGATCCGTGGCCGTTATTGTGTATAACAATATTCCTGGCCCGATTGGCGTAAGTCTTGGTGACAACTTCGACCTGATTCCGACACTGAGCATGTCGAAGGAAGATGGTGAAGTCATTAAAGCTCAACTAGACGCGGGGCAACCTGTTGAAGTAAGCTTTAGTGATTTTGAGCGCAGTCAAACACCTGGGGATGAGATGAGTTCCTCCAGCTCCCGCGGGCCTGCAAAAGTAACGTTGGATATCAAACCGGATGTTGTTGCACCGGGATCCAATATTCTATCCACCATTCCTGCTTATGGTAAAGACGAGCCAGGAGCCGATTATGCCCAAGCGTACGATCGCAAAAGTGGAACAAGTATGGCTGCACCGCATGTAGCGGGTCTGGCTGCACTGTTGCTTGAAAAGCACCCGGACTGGACACCTTTTGATGTCAAAGTTGCTTTGATGAATAATGCCAAGATCATGGACACTGCTAAATATGACGTGTTTGATCAAGGTGCAGGCCGCATTCAGGCAGTGAAATCGATTGATCCGGCCGCTTTTGTCAAAGTCATGGATGTGACTCAGTATACCGAGAGTGGCTCGGTTGTCGAGAAGGAAAACATCACAGGAAGCATTAACTACGGTAACTTCTTAAGTACGGAAGAAAAAACAGTAACCAAAACGATCAAGGTTCAGGCCTTGAACGGAAACGGCGGCGACTACACGGTGAATGTGAATCCGACTCGTACCGTTCCTGGGGTAACTGTTGCCGTTGATAAGACTTCATTCACTTTGAATGGGGAAGAAGAACTCGCTGTAACGGTTACGGTTCCTCTTGGTGTCACCGCACTAACTGAGGCACAGGGCTACATTGAAATAACAAATGGAACCAACACGTTTACAGTACCGTATGTGGCTCACTTTAATGTGACTTCAAGCGGTGTGAAATATATTGAAACGGTAAAAGGAACAGCGAAGAATCCGTTCTATTATCCGTTGAAAGCAGACGGCACGCTGGATACGTTGAACGTTGCGATGGAATTCCATAATCCAATGACGTTTGCACTGATTGAAATCTATAACGGCCTTGACCCTGAGGGCGGTTATTATCAAGATGGATATATCGGCTCCATTTTTGGGAATTATTATAACTTTAATGCGAATACAAGATACACGCTGGCTTGGGATGGTCAGTATTCCGATTACAGTACGGAAGAAGTCGCTGAACTTGCAGATGGTTTGTATACGGTAGATATTACAACCATCGGTACGGATGGCAAAACCTATAAGGAAGATACGCCTCCATTTTTGGTTAAAAAGACAGCTCCAGCAGTAACTGCTCCGCAATCATTAGACTTCAAAGCGGAGGATGCTATTGCCATTAGCGGTACGGTGGATGACTTGTATTTCCGTGTTGCGCCTGCTCTGGCCAAAGGCTGGAGCATCCAGCTTGATCCGACGACAGCGCTGAAAGCATCCTATGTCGTGAAAAAGGAAGATGGCTCCACGTTAAAAGAAGACACGTTTAATGTTCAGGCGGATGGCAGCTTCCGATATGCGTTGGAGGGTGTTGAAGGCGGAACGTACACTGTAGAGACTACCGTAAAAGACGAGCAGGGTCTGGCAGGTACAGCTAGCACAGCCATTACGGTGGAATCCGCGGAGACTGAGCCTGAATCACCAGCTACCAAAGCACCTGGAACACCTACTTTGTCTCACAATAACGGCTTTGTGAACGGTCTGTTAGGTGGCGATTATACCGTGTCCATGAACATGTGGTGGGGTGAAAACGCGACGAGCTACAAGCTGTATGAGGATGGCGTATTGGTTGATTCGCAAAAATTGACCTATAACGCGCCTTGGGCACAGTTCGCTCAAACGAAAATTAAAGGCAAAAGCAATGGCACCTACACGTATGTCGCCGAGTTGGCCAATGATAAGGGGGTAACGCGCAGTCAGACGCTGACGGTGCGGGTAGCCGATGCATTGCCTGGCAAAGCGGTGCTCTCTCATGATAACTGGGATGTGGACGGGAACTACAAAGTGATGATGAACTTGTGGTGGGGAACAAACGCAACCGAGTATCGTCTCTATGAGAATGATGAGTTAATTGATACACAGTCACTCAAAGCGACAACACCACTGCCTCAATTTGCGATAACCGCAGTGAAAGGAAAAGCATCGGGTACGTATACGTATCGTGCTGAATTGGTTAACGCTGCCGGGGTGACAACCACCAATACCATTACGGTGAAGGTGAAGTAATGGCAGTAAGAGCATATTGTTTGGAAAAGTAAAGCCCTCGTCCGTCCCGGCATAGCCGGTGACCAAGACGACATCAAGATATGAGAAAAGGCCTCCACCTGTTAAGCGTACAGGAGGAGGCCTTTTTCTTGTATTTGCTTGCAGGGAAGGATAGATATCCGATCTCCTGGTGGACTTTTTTTATAAAACTAAGAAACGGTTCGGTCTTTGCTCGCCTGAAGGCCTGTCATAAGCAGTCCGATCGCAAGAAGAACCTGTACGAGCAGGGGGAGAGACCATCCACGGGTCCAGTCATGCATTAAACCAAACAGTAAAGGACCTCCCGCCGCAAGCATGTACCCAAAGGATTGAGCCATTCCCGAAAGACTTGCTGCCTCTCGCGCATGACGCGTGCGAAGGACGAAAAACATCGTGACCAGACCAAAGGAGGCCCCGGCACCAATCCCGGCTAGCGCAACCCCGATGGTGACGAGAACAGGAGCATCGCTGAATAGTAACGCATATCCGATGATGAGGCATAAACACGTTAAGGTGGTAAGAAGCCGTTGATCCCGTGTTTTTCCAGCCAGAATCGGCACGACAAAGGTAGCAGGTACACTAACCATTTGCATCAGAGACAACATCCAGCCAGCTGAGGCAGCGCTAAAACCTTGATCCGCAAGAATCTCGGGAAGCCAAGTTATCGTTGTATAGAAGATTAACGACTGAATGCCCATGAACAACGTCACGAACCAAGCAAGAGAAGAAGCTCGTAAACGTGTGGGTGCGTTCTCGCTCTGGGAAGTGATATAGAGCATCTGTTTGCGCCCTCTCCGTGCCTGCGGGAGCCATAGAAAGACAGCCAGTAGGGATAGAATGGCCCATACCCCTAATGAAGCCCGCCAACCAAGCGAGGAGGCTTCTGCCACGGGCACGCTAATACCCGAAGAGATGGAGGCGAACATATTCATCGAAACGGAATACAGCCCGGTGACAATGCCGACTCGTAACGGGAAATCACGTTTAATCAGACTGGGCAGGAGTACATTGCTAAGGGCGATACCGCATCCCAGAAGCGCTGTTCCTGCATAAAGAGCCAGAACGGAAGGGAGTAGTCGCAAGGTAACTCCGCTGGTAACAATAATGACAGCAAGCAGGAGGGCGGTCTCCAGCCCAAAACGTTTGGCAAGGCGCGGAGCAAAAGGGGAGACAGCTGCAAAAGCGATCAAAGGCAGTGACGTTAGCAATCCAGCCATCGTATGTCCGATACCGGTATCCGAACGAATTAAGTCCACGACGGGACCAGTGGCTGTAATGGGCGACCGCATCGTAGCGGCGATAACAATAATTCCAGTGAGTAACAGGCCGAATCTTTGAGATGTTTGTTCAGACTGTTGTTCCTTCCCGGAAGGGACGGAATGCTGTTGTTGTGTAGGTGAGGACATCATTAATCTCCTGTTTCTGAATATATATTTAAAGCAAGGTATTAAACCAAACAAAGTACAACTTCGCTTCTAAAGGAAGTTGATATGTATGGATTGGTACAATGTTCATTAAGCAAGCATAACATTGTGTGTCATATCGGGCAATGGAGAGTGAAACTTAACAAATGGTCGGTCTGCTCTTTCTGATAGTTTTACATTAATATTACTAGTTGAATTAAGTCATGTGGGAGATTTTAGTATTTTGTGAAGTGCTTAGCGCGGACTGTCCCCTAACATGACTAGAGTAAACTGTGATGGAGTTGGAGTGAAATCGTAAGGATTGAGCAAGAAAATGAGATATTACTAACGAAGGTGTCGAAAGATGGATAATGGGGAGTTGCTCAAATGTATCATGGGAAAATCGCAAATTGTCTCAATATAGATACTTAATTCTAACAATCACGAGAAACCTTATTTGAAGGAAAGAAAGCCTTCTTGAATTCTAACGATCCTCAGGAACGCTATTTCGTTAAATCCGCATGAAAAAGTACAAAAGAACTACAAAATCGAGAAAATAAGGTCTGTGGTGATCATTAGAATTTCAAAACGCTGAAAATGGGGGAAATAGCGCTTCTGATGATCGTTAGAATTTTTAGCACGATGGCGAGATGCCGATTTATTGTGAAATGGCTTATTAGCTTTCAGCAACGGTTTGCTTCCTGAAGTCAGAGCCGCGAAGTAAGAGTTGACGAAGTGAATACCTAAGCACACAAGGCAACGGAACCTAATGCTCCGACGAATCTTGGGGTTCTCATACCCCCGTACGCAAAAAAGCTTCCCGAAGGAAGCTATTTCTTTGACGTCCCAGGAGGGATACTCTCCTTCCAGTCGAGACTGCGAAGCGAATGCTATCGATGCGGATGCTTCGACGAACCTTCGGGGTTCTCATCCCCTGTACGCAAAAAAGCTTCCCGAAGGAAGCTATTTCTTTGACGTCCCAGGAGGGATTCGAACCCCCGACCGACGGCTTAGAAGGCCGTTGCTCTATCCTGCTGAGCTACTGAGACATGGAATTTTTCAAGCAAAAATGATTATATCATACGTGAAAAAATATATCAAATGTTTTATTTTAAGCTTGTTTTCATATATGATATTTGGCGGCCGCAACGTTTTTTTCTTTCTAATTAAGGTTATGTTAGAATATCAGAAGAACTCAGAAAATAGATCCATATTTCCTTGATATATATCTATTCACGGTCGATTTGGGCTGGAGATTCAGGAACAGAGGAGGTGCCCCCATCAAGGAATCCACAACCCCGGAAACCGAGCACAACAACAAAATTGTGTTGTTTCCAAAAACGTTGGACTATTACCAGATACAGTTGACGGTTATGCTTGAAAATGAACGTTACGGTGAAGCAATGGACTTGCTTCGCTTTTTGTTGCAATGCCAAGGACAGGAAGAACGTCACTATGACGAGTGGAGAGCGTTGCTGGAGTGGTTGCAGGCTGCTTTCCCACAATATGAAGAATCAGAAATGCAGACCATTCGAGAAGAAGAGGAAGAAGACATCAGCGAAGAAGAGATGGCAAGGCAACACGCCAGGTCGAAACTTGCTCAGGACGATGGTTACGCAGACAAGTTGCTCGGGACGGTTATGGAAGGCCCACTATCTGAACAGACGATGCTGGCTCTAGAACAACTGGCATTTTTGGACGTTCCGAAAGTGGATGAAGAATTGATCGGGTGGCTGCAAACGAAGGTGCTTCATCCTTTATTACAATTCAGAGTCATGCAAACCCTGCGTCGTCGAGGGGTGCAAGACATCATTCATTTCACTAGAGGTGACGAAGAAGTAGAGATTGATATCGCTAACGTTCCACTTAAACCGGAAGAATTTCCACTTCAGATTGTGCAGATTCTGGAACGGGTGGCAGACCAGACGGAGGTTCATGAACCTACGCTCTTTTATTTTGCCCAGGAACTGTGGATACAATATGTTATGGCGGTCTATGGAACACGGGATTACCAGTCCATGCTCGAGCAAAACGATGCTATGGCAGACATTTGGGCGGCTGCGCTACATATGACGGTTGCAGACAGTCTGGGAGGATCGCACGATGAAGAAAACACACGCTCGATGTACGCTGTGACAGGTGCAATGAGGTTTCGACTGGAGCAGGCGTATCGCTCTATGAAACAGTTTGTTTCCGCCGGTTTGGACGGTCATTAAGAGACGGAAACGTTTACCTTAAACCGTATCAAGGGATTCCCCTTGAAAAAGAATGTAAACTTGTTTATACTAAAATGGTTATTTTGTGCGTGATCGCCTACGTGAACATGTGAATTTTGGAGGGGAAAGTATACAATGAAAGCAACTTGGGAAAAGATAGAGAAGAACCTTGGGGTTCTTGAGGTTGAAGTCGGTGCAGAGCGCGTAACGGAAGCACTCGACAAAGCTTTTAATAAAGTAGTAAAACAAGCAAACGTACCTGGATTCCGTAAAGGTAAAGTGCCGCGTCCGATCTTCGAAGCTCGTTTCGGAGTGGAAAGCCTTTATCAAGAAGCAATCGACATTTTGCTTCCAGAAGCTTACACAGAAGCGATTGATCAAACGGATATCTTCCCGGTAGATCGTCCTGATGTGGACATCGAGCAATTCGGTAAAGGACAATCCTTCAAATTTAAAGCGAAAGTAACTGTGAAACCAGAAGTTACCCTGGGTGACTATAAAGGAATCGAAGTTGCTGTAGCTAAAGGTGAAGTAACGGATGCAGAAGTTGCAGAAGAGCTGGAGCGTTTGCAACAGCGTCATGCTGAACTTGTTGTAGTTGACGAAGGTGCTGCAGCGAACGGCGATGTTGCTGTAATTGACTTCGACGGTTCTGTTGATGGTGTACCTTTCGAAGGTGGACAAGCTGAGCGTTACTCCTTGGAACTGGGTTCCAACACATTTATTCCAGGATTTGAAGAGCAAGTAGTGGGTCTGTCCACTGGCGACTTCAAAGACGTAGAAGTGACTTTCCCAGAGAGCTACCATGCAACGGAGCTGGCTGGCAAACAAGCCGTATTCAAAGTGAAAGTCCATGAAATCAAACGCAAACAACTTCCAGAACTGGATGATGAGTTTGCTAAAGATGTTAGCGAATTTGATACTCTGGAAGAGTACAAAGCTGACCTCAAAACACAACTGGAATCCCGTAAAGCAGACGAATTCAAAGCTGCTCAGGAAAACGCAGTTGTAGAAAAAGTAGCTGAAAACGCTGAAGTGGACATCCCTGCTGCAATGGTTGACAGTGAAGTACAGAACATGATGCGCGATTTCGACAACCGTCTTCGTAGCCAAGGCATGAACCTTGAAATGTTCATGAGCTTCTCCGGTCAGACTCAAGCTGACTTGAGAGCACAAATGCAAGACGATGCTTCGAAACGTGTTCGCAACAACCTGGTGCTTGAAGCAGTAGGTAAAGCGGAAAACATCGAAGTTTCCGATGAAGAAGTGAACCAGGAACTCGAGAAAATGGCTGAATCTTACAAGCGTCCTGCTGAAGAGATCCGTGGCATCCTCGAAGGTAACGGTTCCCTGGAGAGTCTTCGTGATGAAGTTAAATTGCGCAAAACAATCGAAGTTCTCGTTGAGAACAGCAAAGTTGTTGAGCCGGTTGAAGCTCCAGCCGAAGAAGCTGCTGCAGAAGCTGACGAAAAATAAGACAAGCTGTGTGATTATGACAGCTATATAAACGATAAGGCACGTGAGTCATTGCGTGCCTTATTTTTAAATTGCGACATCCATTTTATAGAAAAATGAGTGTTGATATGGATTCTCATTCATTTTATTGCAAGGTGCCCATTTTCCGTTGATTTCAAACCTTTGTTCTTGGATGGAAATAAAAAAATACCAAGACGGCATAGGATCGATGTAATTTGCACATACATAGAAAACATGGTTAAATATGATCAGGCTACATCGTAAACATCCCTAAGATCACGTGTTTTCTGAAAAATGACATTGTCAAAGGAACATGTTAAAATGATTTTGGGTTTGCTTTACAGTCAGCCTATGTCTAATTACATGTAGAAAAGAGGTTGGTCTCATGAGTCTGGTGCCAATGGTTGTTGAACAAACCAATCGAGGCGAGCGTTCTTACGATATATATTCACGTTTGCTGAAGGATCGCATTATTTTTCTGACCAGTGCGATTGATGACGATGTAGCCAATCTTGTCATAGCTCAGCTTTTATTTTTGGCAGCCGACGATCCTGAGAAGGATATCAGCTTGTATATTAATTCACCTGGTGGTTCTGTTACGGCAGGGATGGGTATATACGATACGATGCAATTTATCAAGCCGGATGTATCGACCATTTGCGTAGGTATGGCAGCAAGCATGGGCTCTTTATTGCTGACCGCAGGCGCTCCGGGCAAAAGATATGCGCTTACGAACAGCGAAGTGATGATTCACCAGCCGCTTGGCGGCGTTCAAGGACAGGCTGCGGACATTAAAATTCACGCAGAATGGATCATTAAAACTCGTCAGAAACTGAATCAAATATATGTTGATCGTACAGGTCAGCCCCTTGATAAAATTGAGCGGGACACAGACCGTGACTTTTTCATGAGTGCGGAAGAAGCGAAAACGTACGGCATTATTGACCAGGTGCTCAGCAGACCGATCAATTCCTAAAGGGGTGGTTTCATGTTTAAATTTAACGATGAGAAAGGGCAACTGAAATGCTCTTTTTGCGGTAAATCTCAGGAGCAAGTTCGCAAGCTGGTCGCTGGACCAGGCGTATACATCTGTGATGAATGTATTGAACTTTGCACCGAAATTGTAGAGGAAGAACTCGGTCATGATGAAGAAGTAGACCTGAAAGATATTCCGAAACCAAAAGAAATCCGTGATATTCTTGATCAATATGTTATTGGTCAGGAACAAGCGAAAAAATCATTGTCTGTAGCTGTGTACAACCACTACAAACGGATCAATACACAAAGCAAGATTGAAGACGTAGAACTGTCGAAGAGTAACATTTTGCTGTTAGGACCTACGGGTTCCGGTAAAACGTTGCTTGCCCAAACGATGGCGAAGATTCTGAACGTTCCTTTTGCTATTGCGGATGCAACTTCATTGACAGAAGCGGGATACGTGGGTGAGGATGTCGAGAACATTCTGCTTAAGCTGATCCAAGCGGCTGACTATGATGTAGAAAAAGCAGAACGCGGCATTATCTATATTGATGAAATTGATAAAGTGGCACGTAAATCGGAGAACCCGTCCATTACTCGTGACGTATCCGGTGAAGGTGTTCAGCAAGCTTTGCTGAAAATTCTTGAAGGTACAGTTGCTTCAGTTCCGCCACAAGGTGGTCGCAAGCATCCACATCAAGAGTTCATTCAAATTGATACAACCAACATCTTGTTCATCTGTGGTGGTGCTTTTGATGGCCTGGAGCAAATGATCAAACGCCGGATCGGTAAAAAAGTCATTGGCTTTAACGCCGCTACGGAGCAAAAAGATCTGAAACCGGGTGAATACCTCGGTATGGTATTGCCAGAAGACTTGCTGAAATTCGGTTTGATTCCGGAATTCGTAGGCCGTCTGCCAGTCATCTCTACGTTGGAGCCACTGGATGAAGATACGTTGGTGCGGATTCTGTCCGAACCGAAAAATGCGCTGACGAAGCAGTACCAAAAACTGCTTGAGCTGGACAATGTCAATCTGGTGTTTGAACCGGGTGCATTGCTGGCTATTGCCAAAGAAGCAATCAAGCGTAACACAGGTGCGCGTGGCCTGCGTGCAATCATTGAAGGCATCATGCTGGAAATCATGTATGAAGTACCTTCACGTGAAGACGTGACCAGCTGTGTCATTACGGAAGAAGTTGTTGAGAAAAAAGTTGTGCCTGAACTTGGCCAATCAAAGGACGATAAGCAGGAAGAGAGTGCTTAATTGACATTCTTTCAGCTGAGCTTTGAAATATAGACTTGTCAGTTCTCCACTTGGGCAGAAGGCGTATATATGGTCTTTTGTCAGAGTGGAGCTTTGACGTTGTGGGGAGAGAAATCACTCATGTATTTAAGACAGGACACCCGTCCCGTAAAAGTAGGGAACTTGACCATTGGTGGTAGTAACGAAGTTATTATTCAAAGTATGTGTACGACCAAAACAGCAGACGTTGAAGCGACAGTTGCAGAGATTTTGCGATTGGAAGAAGCCGGATGCCAAGTGGTACGTGTAACGGTGAATAATGAGGAAGCTGCGGCAGCGATTAAGGAAATCAAGAAGCGGATTCACATCCCGCTCGTGGCTGACATCCATTTTAACTACAAGCTGGCTTTGCTGGCTATCGAGAATGGCATTGATAAAGTTCGGATCAATCCAGGCAATATCGGTAAACGTGCTAAAGTCGAAGAGGTTGTCAAAGCGTGCAAGGAAAAGGGGATTCCGATTCGAATCGGGGTAAACGCGGGTTCACTAGAGAATCATCTGCTTGAAAAGTATGGCTATCCTACTGCGGATGCCATGGTCGAAAGTGCGCTGTTTCACATTGGTATTTTGGAAGAGCTGGATTTCCACGATATCATCGTCTCACTCAAAGCGTCGGACGTACCGATGGCCATTGAAGCTTATACGAAGGCAGCTCAGATTATTCCTTATCCGTTACACCTCGGTATTACCGAGGCAGGAACTCTCTTCTCAGGCACGATCAAAAGTTCCGCGGGTATGGGCGCACTGCTCTCTATGGGGATTGGTTCAACGATGCGTATCTCGCTTAGTGCCGATCCGGTAGAAGAGATTAAAGTTGCGCGCGATCTGCTCAAAACCTTTGGACTCATCTCCAATGCGGCTACACTGATCTCTTGCCCAACTTGCGGGCGTCTGGATATTGATCTCTTCTCGATCGCCAACGAAGTGGAAGAGTATATCTCCAAGCTTAAGGTGCCGATTAAAGTATCTGTACTGGGTTGTGCCGTTAATGGTCCAGGCGAAGCCAAAGAAGCGGATATTGGCATTGCCGGTGCCCGTGGAGAAGGTCTTTTATTCCGTCATGGTAAAATGATCCGTAAAGTGCCGGAAGAGATCATGGTAGAGGAATTGAAAAAAGAAATCGACAAAATCGTTGAAGCGTATGAAGAAACAGGGGTTATCCCCGGGCGTTCGCACTAATTTTTTTTGTACAAGTGTACCCAAAAAGAAATGGTTCCTATCATCCAAGCGATAGTGATACGTTTAAATAGTTGAAATGTGAAAGCCTGCCATACGTGGCGGGCTTTTTGCATGCTCATGAACAAATTCTCAAGCACAAATTCGTCTTGTTCCGTTTACGTCTCGTCGAAAAGGCTATACTACCAAGTATTAGCATGATTACAGATGAGAAGAAGGACAGAACAGGAGGATGTTGAGATATGGGTGAGTTTGGCATGGTATTCATGTTGATACAGTTATTTTTTGGCGTGGTGATCGGGTTATACTTCTGGAACTTGCTTCGAGGCCAGAAAACGAACCGAACTGCGGTTGAGCGTGAATCACGGAAAGAGTTGGAGAAGCTGCGCAAGCTGCGTTCGATATCACTGACGAAGCCGCTGGCGGAGAAGACGCGTCCAGCGACCATTAACGATATTGTTGGGCAAAAAGACGGACTGCGCGCGCTGAAGGCTGCCTTATGTAGTGCCAATCCGCAACATGTGATCATATATGGCCCGCCGGGAGTAGGGAAAACGGCTGCCGCAAGGGTTGTGCTGGAAGAGGCGAAGAAAAACCCGACCTCTCCCTTCAAAGCCGATGCTAAATTTACGGAGCTGGATGCCACAACGGCTCGTTTTGATGAGCGAGGTATTGCGGATCCATTGATTGGTTCCGTTCATGATCCGATCTATCAGGGAGCGGGAGCTATGGGCGTGGCGGGTATCCCTCAACCGAAACCGGGGGCGGTGACCAAGGCGCATGGCGGTATGCTTTTTATCGATGAAATTGGAGAATTACATTCCATTCAGATGAATAAGCTGCTCAAAGTGCTGGAGGACCGCAAGGTCTTTTTGGAAAGTGCGTACTATAACTCGGAAGACACGCATACTCCTGCTTATATCCACGATATTTTCCAGAATGGGCTGCCTGCCGATTTTCGTCTGGTTGGAGCGACGACACGTTCCCCGCATGAGCTCCCTCCTGCCTTACGTTCACGGTGTATGGAGGTCTATTTCCGTCCATTGTTACCGGAGGAGATTGGAAAGATTGCGGAAGATGCGGTACAGAAAATCGGGTTCAGTCCATGCCCGGATGCCGTTGATGTGGTCAAGCGATATGCGACGAATGGGCGTGAAGCAGTCAATATCATTCAACTAGCCGCTGGACTTGCACTCACTGAAAAGCGTGAGACGCTTCAGGCTTCTGATGTCGAGTGGGTTGCCGGGAGCAGTCAGATCCAGCCAAGGCCGGATCGTAAGGTTCCTTCACAGCCGCAGGTCGGGTTTGTCAATGGGCTCGCTGTTTACGGACCGAATATGGGTACCATTTTGGAGATTGAGGTGTCAGCGGTTCCTGCACTGAAAGACCAGGGCCGCATCAACATCACAGGTGTCGTGGATGAGGAAGAGATTGGAGGCGGTTCCCGTACACTTCGGCGGAAAAGTATGGCTAAAGGTTCGGTTGAAAATGTGTTAACCGTCTTGAAAGCGATGGGCATCCGCACGAGTGATTATGATTTACATGTGAATTTTCCGGGAGGCACGCCGATTGATGGTCCATCGGCCGGAATTGCCATGGCTACAGCAATCGCTTCAGCCATTCAAGGACGCCCTGTAGACCACGAGATTGCCATGACGGGCGAGATTAGTATCCATGGCCGGGTTAAACCGATTGGCGGAGTGCTGGCGAAGGTGGAGGCGGCTTTCCAGGCTGGGGCGAAGACGGTCATTATACCGGCGGAGAATTGGCAGTCCATTTTTGATAATCTGGAGGGCTTGCGGGTGATCCCTGTAGATACGGTTCAGGATGTATTCCGTGAAGTCTTTGGCTCGGAACCGGGGGCGCAACAAGTGGAACAGCAAGTAGTTGCAGAAGAGACGGCGTTACCTAAACCGGAGATCTTTCCTCCGGCATCCGCCTCTTTTTTACGGGCAGAGTCTCCTCGTCCAGGGCGAGTTACAGATTCGGGAAGCTGCTAAGCGCTTCCCTTCATTGGTTTTTTATGTGAACATTTGATAGAATAATGAATGACTACAACCTGAGAGCCATTGGAGGTGCGAAAGCGATGGGACCGAGCAAAGCGAAAGGTCGTCGTTTTCCTTTACTGCCTTTAAGAGGACTTCTCGTCTACCCGAGTATGGTGCTGCATCTCGATGTGGGCCGGGAGAAATCGGTCAAGGCTTTAGAAAAAGCGATGGTAGAAGAACATTTGATTCTCCTATGTTCCCAAGCCGAGGTAAATATTGAGGAACCTACACGAGAGGATATTTTCCGCATTGGAACCGTAGCTAAGGTAAGACAGATGTTGAAGCTGCCCAACGGAACGATCCGGGTACTTGTGGAAGGCTTGGAACGGGCTGAAATTATTGAATATACGGACAACGAAGAATATTACGAGGTGCTGGCGCTAGAACTGCCTGAGGAAGAGAACGCTCATCCCGAGACAGATGCCCTTATGCGTACCGTTCTGAACCAGTTCGAGAATTATATCAATCTGTCCAAAAAAGTAACCCCCGAGACACTGGCTGCCGTGTCAGACATTGAAGAACCGGGGCGTCTTGCGGACGTTATTACAAGCCACTTGTCTTTGAAAATCAAAGACAAACAGGAAATTCTGGAGACCATCGACGTGCGGGAACGTCTGGAGAAACTGCTGGACATCCTGAATAATGAGCGTGAAGTGCTGGAGCTTGAACGCAAGATCAGCCAGCGGGTGAAGAAACAGATGGAGAAAACCCAGAAAGAGTACTATTTGCGTGAGCAGATGAAGGCGATTCAGAAGGAACTCGGTGAAAAAGAGGGCCGTGCGGGCGAAGTGGAGGAACTTCGTAATCAGATGGAAAGTCTGGGCCTGCCGGACAAGGTGAAAGAGAAGGTCGAGAAGGAAATTGATCGACTGGAGAAAATGCCTGCAAGTTCTGCCGAGGGTGGTGTCATCCGCAACTATGTGGATTGGCTACTTGCATTACCTTGGAGCCAGGTGACGGATGATGATCTGGATATCCAAAAGGCTGAAGATGTGTTAAACGCCGACCATTACGGTCTGGAGAAGCCCAAGGAACGTGTGTTGGAGTATCTGGCCGTGCAAAAACTTGTCAAAAAACTCAAAGGTCCGATTCTTTGCCTAGTTGGTCCCCCAGGGGTAGGTAAAACCTCTCTGGCCCGTTCGATCGCAAGATCACTCGGTCGGGAATTTGTGCGTATCTCTCTCGGCGGGGTACGCGATGAAGCAGAGATTCGTGGACACCGCCGTACCTACGTAGGTGCGATGCCCGGACGTATCATTCAGGGGATGAAAACAGCAGGATCGCTTAACCCTGTATTTTTGCTGGATGAGATCGACAAAATGGCTTCCGATTTCCGCGGAGATCCTTCGTCTGCATTGCTGGAGGTGTTAGATCCGGAGCAGAACAATACGTTTAGTGATCACTTTGTGGAGTTGCCTTTTGACTTATCTAACGTTATGTTCATAACTACTGCGAACACGGTGCACAACATTCCGCGTCCATTATTGGATCGTATGGAAATGCTGAATATTCCGGGTTACACCGAGCTGGAGAAGCTGCAAATATCCAAAAACTATTTGCTACCCAAACAGAAGAAGGATCACGGTCTCGAAGAAGACCAACTGGAAGTGCCAGAGGACAGCTTGCTAAAAGTGATTCGTGAGTATACGCGTGAATCAGGTGTAAGGAATTTGGAACAACAAATGGCATCACTTTGCCGGAAGGCGGCTAAAAATATCGTATCCGGTACAGAGGGCCAGATTGTCATCTCACCGGATGATGTTAAGGACTATCTCGGTCCGGGCAAATTCCGCTACGGCATGGCGGAGCTGGAAGATCAGATTGGTACGGTGACCGGGCTGGCATGGACTGAGGTAGGTGGAGACACGCTGGTGATCGAAGTAACGGTGGTGCCGGGAACAGGCAAGCTGACGCTTACGGGTAAGCTGGGAGACGTCATGAAAGAATCGGCTCAGGCAGCTTTCAGTTATACACGTTCGAAAGCAGCGCAGCTTGGCATTGCGTCTGATTTTCATGAGAAGAACGACATTCACATCCACGTCCCGGAAGGTGCCATTCCTAAAGACGGCCCATCAGCCGGTATTACGATGGCAACGGCCTTGATCTCAGCTCTAACGAATAAACATGTGTCGAAAGACATTGCTATGACAGGTGAAATTACATTACGCGGACGGGTGTTGCCGATTGGCGGCTTGAAAGAAAAGTCACTTGCAGCCCACCGTGCGGGTTACAAAAAAATATTGTTACCTAAGGATAACGAAAGAGATCTGCGCGACATTCCGGACAGCATCAAGGAAGATGTGGAATTTGTGCCCGTAGCCCATATGGATCAGGTATTGCAGCATGCTCTAGTGGAGCAGGCGGGCATACATCTGTAATCTGCACGTATCCGCAAAGATTAAATGGAGAGTAGACCGTTCGGCGGGGGCTTCGGCGTCCGCTGGAACGGTTTTTTTCGTGATAATCTGATGTTTTTCGGGTACAAAAGTTGTTTTTTTGGGTACAGGAGAGGTTTTTTTTGATATGATAGAAGGAATGATGGCATAATACGGGATGAAAATGTGGAAATGTTATGCTTGCAAGACAGGAGTTCAAGAGAGGAAAGATGCAATTTGAAAGTCAATCAATCTGAATTTATAATTAGTGCCGTTCGGCCTGAACAATATCCAGATGACGGCCTGCCGGAGATTGCCCTGGCGGGACGCTCCAATGTGGGCAAGTCATCACTGATCAACCGTTTGATCAATCGCAAAAATCTGGCGCGTACAAGTGCTACGCCGGGTAAAACCCAGCAACTGAACTATTATAAAATCAATCAGGATCTGTATTTCGTCGATTTTCCGGGTTACGGGTATGCCAAAGTATCCAAAGAGCAACGTTTTGCCTGGGGTAAAATGATGGAAAAGTACCTGCTACAACGGGATGAATTGAAGCTTGTCATGCAGATGGTGGACATGAGACATGAGCCATCCAAGGATGACAAAATGATGAATGAATGGTTGCGCCATCATGGTCTGCCATTGGTCGTTGTGGCTACGAAGATGGACAAGATTCCCAAGACACGCAGAGCCAAGCACATTAAAGTCATCAAGGAAGCACTGGGCCTTCGATCAGGCGACTTGTTTGTGCCTTTTTCATCCGAGGAAGGTCTGGGCAAGGAAGAACTGTGGGATATTATTACCCGCCACGCCCGCGTAGACAAATATGCACCAGTTGAAGAAGAGTCCGATCACGAGACTGAACAAACTGTTCAAACAGCTGGGGATGACAATTACTAACCTATAATATTTGAAAACTCATCATGTTTCCCGCACCTAGATAGTCATGGAATGATTCCATGACTATTTGTTATAAGCAGTCTTGAACAGGTTTGCAGAAATCCCCGTTTTCTCAAATATTCACTATTCGTTCCATATAACGAATAACGGTGTACATTGGTGAGACACTACAATATATCACCATGCATATGATAATCATCATGTTGATTTCATAAACATTTCATAAAAATGGGCGAGTGATGGACTTGATGTGTGATATAATTAACTATGTCAATCTGAACTGGATAGAGATATACAGTAAGCACTTTGATTGGAAATTTATTAGGCAGGTGAACTTGCAATGCACATCGTTGTTGTTGGTTTGAATTATCGCACGGCGCCTGTAGAGGTCAGAGAACGATTCACATTTGCAGAAAAGGACTTGTCTGAAGCGCTGCAGCAGCTCAAGCTGACCAAGAGTGTATTGGAAGGTGTAATCGTAGCCACTTGTAATCGTACGGAATTGTACGTTGTGGTCGACCGTCTTCACATGTGCGGTTATTTTATTCGAACATTCATGGAGCAATGGTTTAACGTTCCACGGGAAGAATTTACGCAACACTTATATATATACGAGGATGATCAAGCCATGCGCCATCTGTTCCGGGTCATTTGCGGACTGGATTCGATGGTCATCGGAGAGACTCAGATTCTCGGCCAAGTGAAACAGGCTTTTTTCAAAGCGCAGGAAGAGAAAGCAACCGGAACTTGGTTTAACCAATTGTTTAAACAGGCAGTCACCTTGGGCAAGCGGGCACATTCGGAGACTTCCATCGGGGAGAGTGCCGTTTCTGTCAGCTATGCTGCAGTTGAACTGGGCAAGCGGATTTTTGGTATGTTCACAGACAAGAAGGTGCTTATTTTGGGTGCCGGCAAAATGAGTGAACTTACCGTAAAACATCTGTATGCCAACGGTGCATCTGAAGTTATCGTAGCCAACCGGACTCTCGCCAGAGCGGAGGAGCTAGCCAGCAAATTCCGGGGGACGCCGTGTACGATGGAGCAGGCCATCACGAGACTGGGTGAAGTAGACATCGTCATCAGCTCTACAGGAGCAGAACGTTATATTCTCGATGCAGGTGTTGTCCGGGAGAGCATGAAGCGCCGGCAAGCACGTCCGCTGTTCCTGATTGATATTGCCGTACCACGTGATATTGATCCGGCAATTGGCGAAATCTCTAACGTATTCCTCTACGATATTGATGATCTGGAAGGCATTGTGGAGAGCAATCTGGAGATGCGTAAGGTGGAAGCTGCGAAGATTGAGAGAATGATTGAGCTCGAGATGGAGGATTATTACCAGTGGCTCAAAACGCTTGGCGTTCGCCCAGTTATTCGGGCGTTGCAGGAGAAGGGCGTATCTATTCATGAAGAAACGATGGATAGTTTGTTTAACAAGCTTCCAGAGCTGGATGAGCATCAGCGTAAAGTCATTCGTCGTTTGACCAAAAGCATTGTCAACCAAATGACAACCGATCCCATCAATCGGATCAAGGAAATGGCAGGTACGAAGCAAGGTGATGAAGCGCTGCGCATGTTTACGCAGATTTTCGCGCTGGAGGATGCAGTCGAAATGGCTGCAGAAAAAGTGAATCAGAGTGATGCAACAGCTCTGGGCAAACCAGCGATTCACCTGAACGAAAACCGGCAAGACCCCGTGCCGGCTTATGTCCCGGCAGGCGTATAAGGCAGGTGGGTAGCTTGACCCTTGCTGAACAAGTCTATGAAGCTTTAATTTATATGTATGCCCTGAGCCTACTGTTCTATTTCTCGGACTGCATTCGACGCAATGCGGGGGCGAAGCGGACAGGCACAGGGTTTCTTGTTGTTGTTTGGGGCCTGCAAGTGACCCATGTTATCATGCGTATGTGGGCTGAAGGTCACTTCCCGATCTATACTACATTTGATTTTTTGTTTATTTTTTCTTTCAGTATTGTGCTGATGTCATTGATTATGACACGGGTTCAACGCTCAGAGTTTGTTATCCTGCTACTCAACATCGTTGGATTCTCGGTAACGGTTCTGAACCGGTTGTGGTTTACTGCGGGCGAAATCTCGTTGCACAACTGGCAGACGGTTCACGGTTTGTTGATTATGCACATTACACTGGCTAATCTGGGCTTTGCGGCTTTAACGGTTGCTTCGGTGTTTGCGTTGTTGTACCTGTTCTTACATCATAAGTTGAAAAACAAAAAATGGAATGATACGGTACGGCGTTTACCCAGCCTGGAGGTCATTGGAAAATATATGGATGGTGCCACATTGATTGGCACTCCGCTTCTGGGAGTATCGGTTGTGCTGGCTGTATTGTCCATCGTCGCGGAACGACGGTGGCATCTGTTGCTCGATCTGAAGGTGATTGCAACGGGTCTCGCGATTGCCATCTATGTTGGTTATTTCGTAGTCAAGAGAAGAAAGCAATTTTCGATGATGATCATGTCCAGATGGACATTGATTGGATATGCGCTTGTCATCATGAGCTTTTTATCCAATGCGTATTCAGCGTTTCATCGCTGGACGGGAGAGTGAGGATATGGAACATTACACGCCGATTTATGTAAATACTTCAGACAAATCTGTTCTCGTGATCGGTGGAGGGCGTGTTGCTGAGCGTAAAGTAAGAGGATTGTTGCAGACTGAGGCCCGAATTACGGTCATCAGCCCTATGCTTACGCCAACTCTCGAACAATTGCATCAGGAATCCCGAATCGAGTGGATAGCCCGGTCCTACCGCAATGGAGATTTGCGGGGGGCCTTTCTCGTATATGCAGCAACGGACGATCCGCAAGTTAACCATGCCGTAGTTCAAGAAGCTGAAGGTGGGGCAATACTGGTGAACGATGCGATGTCTTCCGGTAATAGCAGTTTTATTACGCCGAGTGTGGTGAGGCGAGGTCGGTTAAGCATTGCCATCTCCACTGCCGGTGCAGGACCTGCGGCGGCGGCCGAGATTCGTGCTTTGCTTGAACAACAGTTTGGAGATGAATACGAGACGTATCTTGATTTTTTATATCAGATGAGAATGGAGATCAAATCTCGCGGATTGCCTCCAGCTGTAAGAAGTACGCTACTGCGCCGCCTAACGGAAATGGACATTTTGGATACGATCCGCACGGGTCAGTTTCAGTGGTGGAGCGAAGAAAAAATCGGGAACTGGATATCCCGTAATCAGGAGGAAATGTAGATATGCGTACAATTAAAGTGGGTAGCAGACAAAGTGCCTTGGCACTAACCCAGACCGGATATGTGATTCAGGATTTACGTGATATTTGTGAGCGGGAAGGTTTAGCTTTTGACTTTGAGGTACATAAGATCGTGACAAAGGGAGATCTCATTCTGGATGTAACGTTATCCAAAGTGGGTGGTAAAGGTTTGTTTGTTAAAGAGATTGAACAGGCGATGCTGGATCGCACCATCGATATGGCTGTTCACAGCATGAAGGACATGCCTTCCGAGCTTCCCGAAGGACTGGTGAACGGTGCAGTTCCCCGACGAGCAGATTCCCGGGATGCTCTAGTTTCACGCGGAGGGCTTACGCTCGATCAACTGCCAGAGGGTGCACGGGTTGGAACAAGCAGTCTGCGCAGATCCAGTCAGTTGAAGGCGTACCGACCTGATCTTCAGCTGGAATCGATTCGCGGCAATATCGACTCACGTTTGCGAAAGCTTGAAACCGAGGGACTGGACGCTATCATTTTGGCTGCAGCAGGTTTGTATCGAATGGGCTGGCAGGATCGGATTACGGAGTATCTGTCTGAGGAAGCCTGCCTTCCGGCTGTGGGCCAAGGAGCTCTAGGCATTGAGTGCCGTGAGAATGATGAAGAATTGTTACATCTGCTCACTCTCTATAACGATCCTGCAACCGCTGCGCCAGTCATGGCAGAGCGTCGGTTCCTGAGCGTGTTAAACGGTGGGTGTCAGGTACCGATTGGTGCACATGCGGTGTGGGTGCCGGAAGATGATTCCCTGAACCGTGAAAACAAGTTACAATTAACGGGAATGGTTGGGATGCCGGATGGCAGACTGATTTTGAAGGAAACATTGAGCGGTAAAGATCCGGTTCGCCTGGGAGAAGAAGTGGCTTGGAGATTAATTGATCGCGGGGCTGAACAGATACTGGCAGAAGTTAGGGGATGAAGGCATGGCGGGGAAAGTCTTTTTGGTAGGTGCGGGTCCTGGGGATGCAAGGCTGATTACGGTAAAAGGTTGGGAGAGCATAGGCAAAGCTGACGCCGTGGTTTATGATCGACTCGCGAGTCCACGATTGTTGAAACTGAT
Source organism: Paenibacillus xylanexedens (assembly GCF_007680605.1). GTDB lineage: Bacteria > Bacillota > Bacilli > Paenibacillales > Paenibacillaceae > Paenibacillus > Paenibacillus xylanexedens_B. Next base: position 36,037 of record NZ_VEIO01000008.1, on the reverse strand, counting down.
GAAACCCGGTGCGGTTAAAATTTATGTGGGGAAACGACCGGATCGACATACGATGAAACAGGAAGAGATTAACCAGCTGCTCGTGGATCTGGCGCTTGAAGGCAAAGTGGTTGTACGTTTGAAAGGTGGAGATCCGACCATATTCGGACGGGTAGGGGAAGAAGCGGAGTTGTTGCATAAAAACGGCATTCCGTTTGAGATCGTACCTGGAGTAACCGCTGCAATCAGCGTGCCGGCTTACGCAGGTATTCCGGTGACACACAGGGATTATGCTTCCTCCATCTCGATCATTACCGGACATGAAAGCCCGGACAAGCTGGATCGCAGCATTCATTGGGATAAAGTCACAAACGCTACGGGCACACTGGTGTTTATGATGGGGGTTGCCAAGATTGGCTATATTAGCGAGCAGCTCATTCGTCATGGCCGTCCGGCCAGCACACCGGTGGCGCTTGTGCGTTGGGGAACGCGGGCAGAACAGGATACCATCACGGGGACGCTGGAAGATATCGAAGCCAAAGTCATTGCGGCGAATTTTCAGCCACCAGCTGTCATCGTCGTTGGCGATGTGGTCAACCAGCGGGAGCAATTGAAATGGGCAGAGGTGCTACCGCTGTTTGGCAAACGAATTCTGGTTACCCGTGCCCGCAGTCAGGCGAGCGAACTGGTGAATCGCATTGAAGAGCTCGGTGGTGAACCCTATGAGTTCCCGGTCATTGAGACGGTTATGCCATCCAGCGAATCTTCCAAACAGAGTGTCAAAGATGCACTGCATGCGTTAAATACGTTTGATTGGGTCTTTTTCACAAGTGTCAATGGCGTGGAGTTTTTCTTCCGTCATCTGGAAAACGAAGGCAAGGACATTCGTTCGCTTCATCAGGCAAGAATTGCAGCAGTAGGGCCATCTACGGCAGAAGCATTGCGCAAGCACGGTATTGCACCTGAAGTTGTCAAAGGGCCTTTTCAAGCGGAAGGCATGCTTGAAGCGTTTGAAAGCGAGTTGAAGGCAGGACAGAACGTGCTGATTCCACATGGGGATCTCGCACGGTCGTGGTTGCCGGAGCAATTGAGAGAACGAGGGCTGCACGTTACCGAGGCGATTATCTATGACACCATTCTTGCAGGCGAGGACGATGACGAATTACTCAAACTGCTTGAAGAGGGCGGAATTCATGCGGTGACCTTCACCAGCTCATCTACTGTGAAGAACTTCATGAAGATGCTGAAACGAATGGGTGTGGAAGATCCATTGCCGTTGCTTAAGGGAGTAGAGGTTGCGTGTATTGGTCCGGTTACTGCAGAGACTGCAGAGGCTGCCGGGCTGGAGGTCACTTTGATGGCGAAGGAAGCTACAATGACTAGCCTGATCGATGTTTTATGTGAGTGGAAACGTGCGGGCAGTGTCAGTGCTGTCAACAATTAAGATGGACTAGCTTCGGCTGAATATGTGAAGCGTGCTGAATTCGAGAAGAACCAGCGCGCTTCCCTTTTTACAATATGAAATTTTAGGAGGTATAGGGTAGATGGGTTTTCCAATCGTACGACATCGCCGTTTACGTCAATCGGCAGGCATTCGCAACATGGTGAGAGAAACACACTTGACTGTAGATGATTTTATTCAACCGATCTATGTCACATATGGTGAAAACGTAAAGTCCGAGATTAAATCAATGCCGGGTGTATTTCGCTTCTCGCTTGACCGTCTGCAGGAAGAAGTCAAAGAAATTGCAGAACTTGGCATTCCGGCTGTACTACTGTTCGGCATTCCGGAAACAAAAGACAGTGTGGGTTCATCCGGTTTTGCAGAGGATGGCATTGTGCAGGAAGCAACGAGATTGATCAAATCCTGGTATCCCGAATTGCTGGTGATTGCAGACACATGTCTATGTGAGTTCACCGATCACGGCCACTGCGGCATGGTTCATACTACGGAGATTGATGGTCATATCTGCGGCGATGTTCTGAATGACGAGTCCTTGGAGTTGCTGGTGAAAACGGCAGTATCGCAAGCCAAGGCAGGCGCAGATATTATCGCACCTTCGAATATGATGGATGGATTTGTACAGGCCATTCGTGCGGGTTTGGATGAGAACGGATTTAATCATATTCCGATTATGTCTTATTCCGTCAAATACGCTTCAGCATTCTATGGCCCATTCCGTGAGGCAGCAGATTCTACACCGCAATTCGGTGACCGGAAATCCTATCAGATGGACCCGGCAAACGCGCGGGAAGCGTTGCGCGAAGCGGAGACCGATGTGCTGGAGGGGGCGGACATGCTGATGGTCAAACCATCATTATCCTACCTCGATATTATGCGCACGATTAAGGATCAGTTTGATCTTCCGCTCGTAGCTTACAATGTAAGCGGAGAGTATGCAATGGTGAAGGCTGCCGCGATTCAAGGATGGATCGATGAGAAAAAGGTGGCTATGGAAATCTTACTCAGCATGAAACGGGCTGGCGCAGATATGATTATTACGTATTACGCCAAAGATGCATCCCGTTGGCTGGCTGAAAAGTAAATCAATGACTACCAACGACTATCAATGACTACCAACGAGTAACCATATATGTTCTTTAATCTATGCCAATAAAACCTATAGACCTTGCTTTTTTTAGAGAGTGGTGCGGCAGACTATATAAGTTGAACAGATCATTTACACTGAAACGGAGAGGACAGAAAAAAACTGTAAAAGCGGAGCTGAAAGCTTTCTGAAAGAAAGCTACTTCGGAAGCATTGGCTCAGTCTTTATCACCGGATTTTCCCCTTATGAAAAATAAAATCAAAAAATCTGGGGATAACAGCGATTGAATGGTTATTCTGTCATCGGAGTGTCTGTGTAAACATCTTTAGTTCAACTTATCTAGTCATTAATTGCATCAGTCTCTCTGCAAGCGAGGTCGTTACATTAAGGAGGATGTTCATGACTGCACAACAAGGCAATCGTCGCAATGATGAGCGCTCACGTAGCGCATTTGAGGAAGCCAAGCAGTACATACCTGGAGGGGTGAACAGTCCGGTCCGGGCGTTTAAATCCGTGGGACTCACTCCGATTTATGTCGAGCGCGGTGAGGGCTCCAAGATCTATGATATTGATGGAAATGTGTTTATCGACTATGTCGGTTCATGGGGACCGCTAATTATGGGACATGCTCATCCTGAAGTTGTGGAAGCACTCCAGAAGACAGCCCTTAAAGGCACAAGCTTTGGAGCACCGACCCTGCTTGAGACAGAGATGGCAAAACTGGTTTGCGAGCGTGTGCCTTCCATCGATATTGTACGCATGGTGAATTCCGGTACGGAAGCCACGATGAGTGCCATTCGATTGGCACGCGGGGTAACGGGACGTAGTAAAATTTTGAAATTTGAAGGTTCCTACCATGGTCATGCCGACAGTTTGCTGATCAAAGCTGGATCAGGGGTAGCCACACTGGGATTGCCGGACAGTCCCGGAGTGCCCGAGGGTGTGGCTTTGAATACAATCACGGTACCTTACAATGATTTACAGTCCGTGCGTCTTGCTTTTGAACGATTTGGAGAAGAAATTGCGGCTGTAATCGTAGAGCCGGTTGCTGGTAATATGGGTGTCGTACCTCCAGTTGCCGGTTTTCTGGAAGGATTGCGTAGTGTGACTACGGAGTATGGAAGCCTGCTAATCTTTGATGAGGTGATGACGGGTTTCCGTGTAGGACTTCACTGTGCACAAGGTCGATTTGGCGTTACACCGGATTTGACATGTCTGGGTAAAGTCATCGGCGGCGGTCTTCCTGTAGGAGCATATGGCGGTCGCCGGGATCTGATGGAACAGATTGCGCCGACAGGCCCAATCTATCAGGCTGGTACACTGAGTGGTAATCCGCTCGCAATGGCTGCAGGTTATACGACGCTGAAACTTTTGACACCGGAAGTTTATGATCGTCTGGAGATGCTGTCTGCACGTTTGCAGGCTGGATTCGAGAAAAATGCAGCAGAAGCAGGTGTGGCGGTAACGATCAACCGTGTCGGTTCAATGGTATGCCCATTCTTCAGTGCTGTACCGGTAACGAATTATGATATTGCCAAAGAAAGCAATCTGGATCAGTTCCGCCGTTATTTTGCAGCGATGATTGATCAAGGAGTTAGCGTGGCGCCTTCCCCGTATGAAGGAATGTTTGTGTCCGGTGTGCATACGGAGCAGGATATCGAGGATACCATTGAGGCCAACCGTAAGGCTTTGCAATCGCTATGAGTATAAAAAGCTGGAAACGTCGCGGTCAATGGCTTGAGCTGATGCCAGGCAAGGCGGTGACTGGAAAAGAGGACAGACAAGCTGCTGCTGAACAGTGGCTCCTGTCTGAACTCAAGTTCCCGGAGAAGCTGCTGCGTCAGCTCAAGGCAACCCAGGGAGTACAGCTAGCAGGGGACCGGCTTCGGCTGGCCCTTTTTGCTGTGCAACCGCTGGGAGTGGAGCCACGCTGGGCTGATCTGGATGTACTGTATGAGGATGATTTCTGTCTCGTCGTGCACAAACCGGCCGGGATGAAGCTTCATCCGGATGGAGGCCGTGAAGAACAGGTCATTACGCTGGACCATGCGGTAGCTTCGTATTATGAGATCAATGGAACCCAGACCAGTGTACGTCACGTTCATCGTCTGGATGAAGATACGACCGGACCTGTTTTATATGCCAAAAATGCTTTTGCGCTCGCCAAACTGGATGAAGCGATGCGTCTCAAAGCGATTGATCGTCAGTACGTTGCCATCACAGATGGCCAAGTCCCCAGTGATCTCAGCAAGATTGATGCACCCATTGGTAAGGACAGACATCACAAGCAACGCAGACGTGTCTCCGAAGGAGGTCAGGATGCGATTACTCATGTGGACATCGTGCATGTATGGGAGAGGGCTACACTCGTACGTCTGAAGCTGGAAACAGGGCGTACACATCAGATTCGCGTGCACCTCAGCTATGCCGGTCACCCTCTTGTCGGTGACAAACTGTACGGGGGGCGTTCGGACATCATTGGCAGGCAGGCATTGCATGGCGAGGTGCTGAGCTTTAATCATCCTTTAACGGGAGCCTTAATCGAAGTACAAGACCCGTGGCCAGCGGATTTTGAACAATTGGCAGCGAGGGAGAGTCATAGCGTAGAAGGACAGACCTGATTTACTGGGTCTGTTTTTTGTTTTCGGCTTCCTAAGGTGCTTAAAAAGTGTTGTGACTATATAAGATGCTATTTTTTACACTTTAACGGAGAGGACAGAAAAAACCTGGAAAAGCGAAGCGCTCGCCTTTATCGCCGGATTTTTCCCTTTGGAAAAGGGAATTCAAAAAATCTGGAGATAACAGCGATTGGAAGGTTCTTCTGTCATCGGAGTGGACTGTGTAAACTCTTAGTTCAACATATACAAAACGGGCTTTTTCAACAAAGGTGGCATGCCCACCCCGGTTCAGGCATATAGATGGGTAACGAAGGATTGGACCATGGATCAGTCCCATGAGAAGGATCATGGTGAACATATGCCGAAAGGAGGACGCCACCTTTGTTGAATCAACCAAATGGTTTACGGTTCGATATTTATGAGCGCGTTCATTTGTCTGAGGGAGTGCCTGCCATTGAGGAACTGGAGGAAATTGAACTCTATCCGCGTATTCAGGTGATTGGACAGGACGACCATGCCACCTTGAGGGGGCATCTGCTACTTACAGGAACGTACCGGGGGGAGAGAGAGGATTCGGAGGAGTTAAAGCATTTTATTCCAGTCGAAATTACCGTGCCATTGAACCGGGTTAGATCCATTGATGATATTTCAATCGAGATTGAAAATTTTGATGTAGATCTGTTGTCCAGCCGAAGTCTGAATATTACAGGTGTACTGTCCCTGCGAGGTATTGAAGGTTTCCCGGTCGATGAGCCACAAGTGTGGTCAGCAGATGAATTCACGGTTGTTCATTCTCCCGAGGCTCAGCCTGACAGCAGGGAGAACGAATTGAGTCAGACAGAGCAGTCCGAGCTGTCGGAACAAGCCGGGTTGCGTAACGAAGAGCAAGAGCTGGCGAATGCGGCTGAGCTTGTTGCATATGGTTCTCCGGAATCTGCTGATTTGTCTCCAAGAAGTGAACAGCAATCAGGGTACGAAGAATTATCACAAGCTTACTGGAACCAGGCATCCGCCGAGCCACTAACATCTGATGTCGCTTCAACGGATGAATCGGATGAAAGTAGGTTGCCTGATTCAGATGAGGGAATTGTACCATCACAGGCATCACATGAAATGCATGAAGTCCCTTCTCCAATCTCGTCATTCATGGCTGAAACGGCTGACAGATTAGCTTCTTATCCTGAAGCGGAGCCATTGCTTCCGATAGAGGATGAAGCCTCGGCATGGTCTGAACCTTCGGCAACGAGTGTATCCGAAAACTCTGGATCACGGAGTTCAGAATCTTCTGAGCAGGTGCGTTCTGAAGCAGCATGGAAACCTCTTGAAGAAACCACGCCCGAGGTATGGCACTTTGAAGAAGCGCGCTCAGGTGGTTCGCAAGAAGAGCAGTTCATTCCGAATGCTTCGGCACAGCCACAGACCGAGAACTGGCAAGATGTATTTGCTGGATCTGAAACGGCTCAGCCCGAAGAAGATCGGCCTTCACTGGATGCGGCAGAGGAGGTCACGCTGTTACAGAATGAGGAGTATCTCCCTGAAGCAATTGCTGAGGCGGAAGACAAGCCAGAGCTTAAGGTTGCTTTTGGTAGCAAGAAAGAATCGTCACGAAGAGAAGAAGAAGGCGTGGGCATTTCTTCGCTGTTATCATCCGGGCGGGCTGTCCGTGAAGTTGAGGGTGAACGTAGTGAGGAGATTTCAGATGGAGTCGTTCCGGAAGAGGATCGTCAGGCAGAAGACATGGAATGGAAAAATCTGTTCCTTGGTACAATAGTGGATCAGACGCCTTTCCGCAAAGTCAAACTATGCATCGTACAGCGCGAAGAAACACTCGATGCCATTGCAGATAGGTATCAGCTTAGCACCAGAGAGCTTCAGTTATATAATCGATTGACTGAACAGGTTGTTGAAGAAGGACAGATTCTATATATTCCTTAGTTACTGGAGATTCAGGATACCGTATCCTATAAAGCAACCCGTAATTCCTCATAGGAATTGCGGGTTGTACCTGTTTTTGAACATTTTGGTCGTCTAATAGCCTCGTTCCGCTGTTGCCAGGTTGACTATCACGCAAGAGCAAGGTATGATGTGTTTAGGATTTTTTGAACAATGACGTGGATCGGGAGTAGTAGACAGTATGACCTTTCAGAGAGTGGGATCGATGCGCTGTGAGATTCCGCAGGAACCAACTGATCGAAGTCGCCCGGGAGTTGCCTGTTTGAGTACTGGAGGTGGATGTAATACATTCGTTAACCTCGGAGGTAGGATAGGCCGGTCGCAGCCGTTATCTGCTTGAAGTGTCACGCCGTCCGATTGAGAGCATGCACATTGATCTCTGTTATCAGCGTGAAACAAAGGTGGTACCGCGAAAGCTAACCTTTCGTCCTTTGATGGATGAAAGGTTTTTTTGTTTTTTTAGCGATGAAGATGACGTAACGGAGGAATGAAACATGTCTGAACAAAAAAAAGCAGTAACTGAAATGCCGACGACTTACGATCCGAAGGCGGCAGAAGATAAATGGTACTCCACCTGGACGGAGCGCGGGTATTTCCAAGCGGGTAAACGCAAGGATGCCGAGCCATATACCATTGTAATTCCACCCCCGAACGTAACGGGGATGCTTCACATCGGTCATGCACTTGACTTTACCCTGCAGGATATCCTCATTCGTACAAAACGGATGCAGGGATATGACGCACTTTGGTTGCCAGGTTCTGACCATGCAGGGATTGCGACCCAGACGAAAGTGGAACAGAAGCTGCGTGAAGAGGGATTGACGCGTTATGATCTGGGACGTGAGAAGTTTCTGGAGAAAGTCTGGGATTGGAAGGACCAGTACGCTACAACGATTCGTCAGCAATGGGGCAAAATGGGTCTGTCTCTCGACTACTCCCGTGAACGTTTTACGCTGGATGAAGGTCTGTCCAAAGCCGTTCGTAAAGTATTTGTACAGTTGTATGAAAAAGGCCTCATTTACCGTGGTAAACGTATCATCAACTGGGATCCCGTGAACCGTACAGCGCTCTCAGACATCGAGGTTGAATATAAGGAAGTTCAGGGTCATCTCTATCACCTGCGTTACCCGCTAAAAGATGGAAGTGGTCACATAACCGTGGCAACAACGCGTCCGGAAACAATGCTGGGTGACACTGCGGTTGCCGTTCATCCTAAGGATGAGCGCTATGCAGACATGATCGGTAAAACACTCGTACTGCCAATTATCGGTCGCGAGATTCCGGTCATTGCGGATGATTACGTAGACAAAGAATTCGGTAGCGGTGCAGTAAAGATTACACCTGCGCATGATCCGAATGATTTCGAAGTAGGTTTACGTCATGACTTGCCTCAAATTACCGTTATGGATGAAAGTGGAACAATGAATGCTGAAGCTGGTAAATACCAGGGGCTGGATCGTAGCGACTGCCGCAAACAGATCGTGGCGGATTTGAAAGAGCAAGGTGTCCTGATTAATATTGAAGATCATATGCATCAGGTTGGACACAGTGAGCGCACCGGAGCAGTAGTGGAGCCTTACTTGTCCACACAATGGTTCGTAGAGATGAAACCACTCGCGGAGAGAGCGATCAAAAAGCAGCAAAGCGGCGAAGGGGTTAACTTTGTTCCGGATCGTTTTGAGAAAACGTATCTGAACTGGATTGAAAACGTTCGTGATTGGTGTATTTCCCGTCAACTGTGGTGGGGACATCGTATTCCTGCCTGGTACGACGAAGAAACCGGTGAAGTGATTGTATCCGCGGAAGATCCAACAACATTGCCTGAATATGCAGGGCGCAAGTTGAAACAGGATGAGGACGTTCTGGATACGTGGTTTAGCTCTGCACTATGGCCGTTCTCTACATTGGGCTGGCCTGAAAATACAGATGATCTGAAGCGTTATTATCCAACAGATGTCCTCGTTACCGGTTATGACATCATTTATTTCTGGGTGGCACGTATGATCTTCACTGCCCTGGAATTCACGGATGAAATTCCGTTCAAGGATGTACTGATGCATGGTCTTGTACGGGACGCTGATGGACGTAAGATGTCCAAGTCTCTTGGGAACGGTGTAGACCCGCTGGATGTTATCGAGAAGTACGGTGCAGATGCGATGCGTTACATGATCTCGACCAGCAGTACTCCGGGGCAGGATTTGCGTTTCCGCTGGGAGCGGGTGGAGCAGGCTCGTAACTTCGCCAACAAAATCTGGAATGCTTCCCGCTTCGCGTTGATGAATCTGGAAGGTTTCACTTATGAAGATCGTGACATCAGTGGCGAGCTCGGAACAGCGGATTATTGGATTTTGCACCGCCTCAACGAAACTTCCCGAGATATTACGCGTCTAATCGATGCGTATGAGTTTGGGGAAACAGGGCGTGTATTGTACAACTTTATCTGGGATGATCTGTGTGACTGGTACATCGAATTTGCCAAGCTTTCATTCTACGGAGAAGATCCGGTTGCGAAAAAGAAAACACAATCGGTGCTGGCTTACGTGCTGGATCACACTATGCGCCTGATTCATCCGTTCATGCCGTACATCTCTGAAGAGATCTGGCAACATCTGCCTCATGAGGGAGAGACGATTACACTTGCTTCCTGGCCAGTATACGACCCTGCGCTGGAGAATCCGGGAGCTGTTGCGGAGATGAACTTGCTGATGGATACTATTCGTGCTGTTCGAAACATCCGTGCCGAAGTGAATGTGCCGATGAGCAAAAAGATCGAATTAATGGTCAAAGCGAACAGTGATGAAACATCTAGTATCATCGAACGCAACAGTCATTACATCAAACGCTTCTGTAACACATCCGAATTCGAAAGTGGATTGGATCTAAGTTCACCTGACAAAGCCATGACAGCGATCATCACGGGAGCGGAATTGTACTTGCCGCTCGCAGGTCTGATTGATATTGAGCAGGAAGTAGCTCGTCTGGAGAAAGAACTTCAGAACCTTGAAGGTGAAGTGCTCCGCGTGGAGAAAAAACTGGCGAATGAAGGATTCGTAGCGAAGGCTCCGGCTAAAGTTATCGAGGAAGAACGCGCCAAACAAGCGGATTATTCCGATAAACGGGATAAAGTCATCGCACGAATCAAAGAGCTCAAAGGTTAATATTAAAAAGGGTCGGATGGAACGCTTTTGGCGCCATCCGGCTGCTTTTTTCAATCTTCAATCAAACAGGGAACTGAAGGTGAATCAGATGACGGAATTAAACGGGACAGATAAAGCTACTCCTTTACAAACGTATGACGAGGCCGTGGACTGGATCAATGGCCTTATTGCTTTTGGTATCAGGCCTGGGCTTGAACGTATCGAGAACCTGATGTCACAGCTTGGCAATCCGCACCAACGGCTCAAATTCATCCATGTCGCGGGAACGAACGGTAAAGGTTCGACTTGCGCTTTTTTGACGTCGGTACTGCTCCAAGCGGGATATGACGTTGGAACGTTTACATCACCTTATATCACCAAGTTTACAAACCGTTTTCAATATAACGGTGAAGACATCCCGGAAGAGACCTTAATAAAACTGTCGAATCGCTTGCGTCCTCTCGTGACAGAGATGGCCTCAACACCGCTCGGTTCACCGACGATGTTTGAAGTATCGACGGCCTTGGCACTACTGTACTATGCGGAAGAGTGTTATCCCGATATTGTAGTATGGGAGACTGGGCTTGGGGGAAGGATGGACGTAACGAATATTGTCACTCCCGTTGTGTCCGTCATCACCAATATCGGAATGGATCATACGGATGTCCTTGGAGATACTGTTGAGCAGATTGCATGGGAAAAGGCAGGCATTATCAAGCCGGGAGTACCCGTTGTGACCTGTGCCATACAACCTGAAGCCATTAAGGTTATTCAGGAGAGAGCGAAGCAACTGCGTTCCACAGTGTATTTGGCTGGAGATCAATTTTCCTACCGAAGACTGGAAAGTGATAAGGAGGGGCAAAGCCTTCAATTTACCGGCCCATTCCGAGATCTGCATATTCACATTCGTATGCAAGGTGTGTACCAATGTGACAATGCGGCGGTTGCATTAATGTCTCTCGAATTGCTGAGACAATATATGGCATTTATGCTGGATGAAGACGATATTAAACTTGGTTTTGAGAGAGCCTTCTGGGCGGGGAGATTTGAGAAAGTCAGCGACAATCCTCTGATTGTCCTTGATGGAGCTCATAATCCCGAAGGGGCAGAATCGCTTGCCAAGAGTATTATCGACGGTTATCCCCAAAAAAAGTTAATTTTGATGATGGGTATGCTAGCGAATAAGCATCACGAAGCGTATTTGCAGCATATACTGCCACTAGTGGATACGCTGATCCTGACCGAGCCAGATTTCCGCCGTAAAATGGCTGCAACCGAATTGTTGCAGATTGTCGAACGGGTACGTCCCGACATTGCGAAGCAGGAACTGGATATCATCGTCGAGCCGAATTGGGCAAAGGCACTTGATCTATTGAAGTCACGGACGGAAGCGGAGGATCTGGGGGTGGTTTCCGGCACGCTTTATCTGATTGCGGACGTGCGGGCGGCCCTTTTGCATCAAACCGATTCTGAAAAAGGTTGGTGAAAGTTTTGTTAAACACATCGGAACATGTTCATTTTATAGGGATTGGCGGTTATGGCATGAGTGCCATCGCCCGGGTTATGCTGGAGATGGGATATACCGTTACCGGATCGGATGTCGCTTCACAGGAGTTGACAGAGAAGCTGGCAGCCAAAGGGGCGAAAATATATATTGGACATACCGCGGAGCATGTGAACGGAGCGGATCTTGTCGTTTACTCTACAGCAGCTCCTGCGGATAATGTGGAACGTGTAGCTGCGGAGCAGCTAAACATACCTATCCTACATCGCGCTCAGATGCTGGCGCGTTTGTTAAACGAGCGCAAAGGCGTGGCCGTTGCAGGTGCGCATGGCAAAACGACAACTTCTTCCATGATCGCGCTGGTTATGGAGCAATGTGAAATAGATCCTACCTATATTATAGGTGGAGAGATCATGAATTTGGGAACCAATGCCAAAGCAGGTCAAGGCGAGTGGGTTGTCGCGGAAGCGGACGAGAGCGATGGCTCTTTTTTACAGTACCATCCTTGGCTGGGCATCGTAACGAACATTGAAGCTGACCATCTAGAGAATTATAACAGTGACTTCGAGGAACTAAAGAAAGCCTATGTACAGTTTCTCAGTCAGATTCGTCCAGAGGGCACAGCCATTGTATGCGCTGATGATGAAAATGTGCAGGCTATTTTGCCGCATCTCAAGTCTCGCATTACAACTTACGGTATCGAGCAGGCTGCTGATTACACAGCTACAGATATCGTTCTCGGGGACCGCCGTATCTCGTTCACCATGAATCATCGAGGTACAGCAATGGGAACAGTGGAGTTGTCAGTACCTGGTAAGCACAACGTCTACAATGCGATGGCTACGGTTATTACCTGTCTCGAAGCAGGCATTCCGTTTGAGAAGATTACTGCGGCTATCGTGCAATTCCATGGGGCGAAGCGAAGATTTCAGGTGTTAGGTGAGGCGCGTGATATGCTGATTATTGACGATTATGCTCACCACCCTACGGAAATTGAAGCTACAATCAGTGCGGCGAAAGCGACAGGTAAACGGATTATTGCTGTATTTCAGCCGCAACGTTATACGCGGACATTTTTCTTGTTGGATGCGTTCAGCCGGGCTTTTGCCGAGGCGGATGAGGTGTTGATTACCGATATCTATTCACCTGCCGGTGAAAAGCAGATTGAAGGTGTCCACTCCGCAAGACTCGTTGAACTGATCGTACAGAACAGCAATGCATCAGCAAGATACCTGCCGACCAAAGAGGAAGTTGTGGCTGATCTTGAGCCGCGGCTACAACCAGGAGATCTTGTACTTACGATGGGTGCGGGGGACATTTGGAAAGTAGGCGATATACTCGCCAAAGGTTTGAAATAATTTTTTGATTTCAAAACGATGCATGTTGAACTTAGGGATCAAAAAATTTGGGGACAATCGCTACGATTCTGGTGAGTGCTCATCGGAGTACATGTTCCATGGTCTTTTGGATCAACGGGTACCGTACTGAAAACGTCTGTCTTCTTCATGAAGCCAGGCGTTTTTGGCTTGGGTTTTATATGATTAGAGAGTCTGAAAATTTGTGCATTTGCGTTCCGTGGAATGTTCCCCCCAATTTCAACATATAGATGAAATAAATGGGACAAAGGAGAGGGTACGGGTGAGCAATGCCAGAATGACGTTTCGCTTCGGAGATCGGGAGTCGGACAAGCTGGGGGATCAGGAGATACCAGCATCTAGTACGCTGGTCACAATGAATGGGAACTTGTCTAATAAAGCACAGACACTGGCGAATCCTGAACCAGACAAAAACAACACGACAGTATCATCGTGGACAGCAGAGGACATGCCTGTGGATTGGGGAGGAACGATTCTGGCAGATGCTACCCGATCTGAATCGAATCGTTTGAAACATCCAGATTCACTAAATTACCAGAGTTCCGATTCAGATGTAGATTTTGATTCTCGCTCAGCCTATACAAATTACACTTCAGATCGGAATGCGCAGTATGATCCCTATGAATCTGAAAGGATAGATGATCTGGATCAGGGCCATAACTGGATGGCCGAATCAGAGAACTATTCGTATAAACGAAATCGACCTCCCAGGGGATGGAAGATGATCGGGTCTGTTTCAGGAGCATTGGTAACCGGAGCACTGTTCGGTATGGTTATTTTGTCCTTTTTTAACAAGGAGAGCGTGGTAAAACCGGATGAAATGTTACCTGTGAATCAGAGCGTTTCTACTGTGTCAGGTCAGGAGGGGGTTGCTGGAACTGCAGGGCAACTTGAAGTATCATCTGCAGGTGGTACATATTATGCCCTGCAATACGGGGTATTCAGTTCCCCGGAACGGGCGGAACAAGCGAAGCTTGAACTCACTCAAACGGGCTTGGCTGCGAGTTCGGACCCTGAAGATGGAAATCGTGTATATGCCGGTATCTCAGCGGATCGTGAGGAGGCCAAGCTCCTCAGTACCAGACTAAAGTCTCAGGGAGTCGAACTGTATGTCAAAGAGATCGTTAATCCTGCGGTGGATCCTGCGATTTTTGGTAATAAGCAGGAGGACGTTGCTCTTTTTTTCAAAAACAGCTCCGCGCTTGTCGATCAGTTATCAACACTCTCGATCCAACAATTGGGTCAGTCCGTACAAGCAGCCGTTTCACCAGAGATGATGGCAGCGCTACAGACGCAACATCAAACATGGTTGACTGGCATAAAGAGCCTTGCGCCTGGAATGGCGGTAGACGTTCAACCGGTTGTGGCCAGCATGGAGAAATCCATGAACAGTGCGATAACGGCCATTACCGAGTATAATAAAAATCCGGACGCTGTTCACATGTGGGCGGTACAGTCAGATTTGATGGAGTATGTGCTCCAACAAAAAAAGTGGCTTCAGTCCATAAAGCAATAAAGCTCCCTCTCCCATAACAACGACTCAAAACTCCTATCCGGCAAGGAACTGGAAATAGTTCCCCCTGCCGGATTTGTGTTTGTATTGACGTACAAAACCCCGTATAATAATGTGGGTGTCAAAAAATGGCGAGGGAAGATTAACCGATGAAAAAAAACTTCGGCGTGTTATTATTGTTTCTGCTGCTTGGCTGGATGGCCGGAGCGTGGATCGCCAAGGCACTGCAGCCTGTTAAAGCTGTAGCCTTTTTAACCAAGGTCACGACGATTCGCTGGTCGCCCCAGGCTGATCTCGATATTTTCAGTTATGACCTTTCATTTCAATTTCAAATGAGCCTCCTGAGTCTGGTTGGTATTATTGCGGCTGTGTGGCTGTATCGCAGACTGTAGGAGAATGACGAATGTTGACCAAAAAAATAAACTAGTGACATCTATTATTGTGATTCGGACAGGTGTTGCCGTAGTATAAGGAGCCGTTAATGTCGAATAACACAGAACAGCGCCCGATTATTCTGGCCTCCACATCGCCGCGGCGCAAGGAACTGATCGCGTCACTCCATTTAGCGTTTGAAGTTATACCAAGTTATGCCGATGAGGATACACCATCAGACTGGACCCCAGAGCAGACCGTGCAAGAACTGGCTCTTCGCAAGGCGCTTGCTGTGTATCGTGGACTGGAAGGTAGCAGTAAAGATGCCATTATCGTCGGCAGTGATACCGTTGTTGTGCTTGACAACGAGATTCTGGGCAAGCCTGTGGATGAGTCTGATGCTGAGCGGATGTTGTCACGTCTGCAAGGACGGGAACATCGTGTGTTTACAGGTGTCGCTTGTATTGATGCAGCTACCGGACATTCGGTGGTGCATTATCGTCAGACGAATGTAATGATGAAGGAACTGTCTGAAGCTACGATCCGTGCTTACGTGAAGACAGGAGAACCTTCAGACAAAGCAGGGTCATATGCTATTCAAGGCATTGGCGCTTCACTGATCGACCGCATTGAAGGATGTTACTTTAATGTGGTAGGCTTGCCACTATCCTTGCTCAGTGACATGCTGGAGGGATTTGGCGTGTACGTATTGCCAGAGAATTAATCAAAATGGATGCTGTGAAAAGAGGGAACGTATGGAGTCGCCTCAATACATGATGCGCGACATCCCCCAGGAAGATCGCCCGAGAGAACGCATGGTGGAGTATGGGGCGGGCGCCTTAAGTCATACCGAATTGCTTGCCATATTACTTCGAACAGGAACGAGACAGGAATCAGCGATGCATATGGCACAGCGGATACTGAATCAAGCAGGCGGAATCCGTTCGTTGATGGATCTGAGCCTTGAAGAGCTGACGGCGATGAAGGGTATTGGACAAGCCAAAGCGGTTCAGCTTAAAGCTGGAATTGAACTGGGCCATCGAATTGCCAAGAGTCGGCTTGCTTCTTCGACATCGATTCGTACACCGCGTGATGCTGCGGATATTCTAATGGAACAACTGCGTTACCTGCAGAAAGAACATTTTGTGTGTCTTTTTTTGAATAGCAAAAATCATATCATAGCTCAGGAAACACTCTCCATGGGTAGCCTTAATGCTTCAATTGTACATCCGCGTGAAGTATTTCGTGCCGCCATCAAATGTAGCAGTGCCTCAATTGTATGCGCACATAACCATCCCAGCGGTGATCCAACGCCCAGCCCGGAAGATATTCAGATAACCAAAAGACTGATTGAAGCCGGCGCAATCGTGGGCATTGACGTTCTGGACCACCTTGTTATCGGTGATGGAACATACGTAAGTTTGAAGGAGAAGGGCTTGGTATAATATAATGGTTGGCGTTGATGTTTTCCTATGAATGATAACGGACGTGTCCGTCAAAGATAGGTTCACTTTACTTTGCAGATTCAAAATACTACATGCGAATATTAGCTCCACGGTTTCGTGGAAATGAAAGTTATGCTCTTGCAATGATACAGGAGCAGCAATATGAGGCAGAAAAGGAGAATACGTCATGTTTGGTGGTTTTACGAAAGATTTGGGTATTGATTTGGGGACAGCGAATACGCTGGTTTATGTACGTGGAAAAGGAATTGTGGTGCGCGAGCCTTCGGTTGTTGCACTGCGTACGGATACAAAAAGCATCGAAGCTGTGGGTGAGTCCGCTAAAAAAATGATCGGACGTACACCTGGCAACATTCGCGCCATTCGTCCAATGAAAGACGGCGTAATTGCTGACTTTGATACTACTGCAACGATGATTAAATATTTTATTCGTCAGGCGCAGAAGCAGCGCTCTATGTTTCAGCGTCATCCTAACGTGATGGTATGTGTACCATCCGGAATTACGGCAGTAGAACAACGTGCGGTTGAAGATGCGACCAAACAGGCGGGAGCTCGTGAGGCTTACACGATCGAAGAACCATTTGCAGCCGCTATTGGTGCGGATCTGCCCGTATGGGAACCGACAGGCAGTATGGTCGTTGATATTGGCGGCGGTACAACTGAAGTGGCTGTCATTTCTCTAGGCGGTATCGTAACCAGCCGTTCGGTGCGCGTAGCAGGTGACGAGATGGATGAATCCGTGATTCAGTACATCAAACGCCAATACAATCTGATGATCGGTGAACGTACATCCGAACAGTTGAAGATGGATATCGGTTCAGCTATGCCGCTGGAGCAAGTGGAAACGATGGAAATCCGCGGACGTGATCTGGTAACAGGTCTGCCTAAGACGATAACCATTACTTCTGATGAGATCAGCGAAGCTCTGGCAGACACCGTGAATGCTATTGTTGAAGCGGTAAAAGTAACACTTGAGAAGTGCCCTCCTGAGCTTGCAGCAGACATTATGGATCGTGGAATTGTCCTGACAGGCGGCGGAG
The DNA here is from genome assembly GCF_007680605.1 of Paenibacillus xylanexedens. Taxonomy (GTDB): domain Bacteria; phylum Bacillota; class Bacilli; order Paenibacillales; family Paenibacillaceae; genus Paenibacillus; species Paenibacillus xylanexedens_B. The sequence continues at coordinate 18,533 of NZ_VEIO01000008.1, read as the reverse complement.
CTCTGCTTCGTAATCTGGATAAGTTGCTTGCTGGTGAGACAGGAATGCCTGTCATTGTTGCTGAGAACCCGCTGGATTGTGTAGCCATCGGAACCGGTAAAGCACTGGAGAATATTCATATGTTCAAAAGCAGAAGCAGTTCAGCAGTTCGTTCCAAGCGTTAATGAATTGCTTGCCGTCTGATTCCTGATTGGGCGGCAACACTTCAATGTAGAGTACCCGGATGTCCCGGGAGAGCTATAACCCGCTTAACAGGGGAGGATCGATTGATATTCTCGCAGGGACTTCAGGTCTGATGTCTCCCCACCGGGCTGGGCTCGGAAGAGAATAATGGATGTTAGAGGGTGTTGGAACTGTTTAAACTGCTTGGCAACAAAAGACTTTTTGTTTTGCTGGTGGGCCTTGTTACATTTATCGCGCTGATGGGCTTTACGCTTAGTCCGCGAGCCAATTTATCCTGGCCGGAGAAATTCCTGAAGGATTCAGTTGGATTTGTACAATACGTATTTTACAAGCCCGCTTCTTATGTAGCGGGCTTTTTCAAAGATGTGGCGAACATGCGTGCGGTGTACGAGGAAAATGAAGAGCTTCGTATCGCGATGGGACACTATACACGTGACCGATTGAAATACAATGATTTGGAACAGACAAATCAGCAGCTTCAGAAGGCACTTAATTTTACAAAAGAACAACAAAATCGATACAACTACGGTTCTCGAATTGCCCAAGTAATAAGTGCCAACTCCGATCCGAACAGTAGAACGATCAACATAGACATCGGGGAGAACGCCGGCATTAAACCGGGTATGGCCGTTACTTCACAGGAAGGGCTGGTTGGGGTCATCAGCCATGTCAGTTCGTATACATCAACAGTGAACTTGCTAACTTCGATGGATGCCAATGACCCGACATCGAATGCGATTGCAGCTACGGCTGTGGGTAAAGAGAAAGTATTTGGCATGATTGAGAGTTATGATCCGAAGAGCGGTATGCTGAAGATGACCAAGATCGCAGAGGATTCCAATATTGCAAAAGATGATGAAATCATCTCTTCCGGCATAATCAACAATTTTCCAAAGTATATGCGCATTGGTAAAGTGAAGAGTATCGAGAAAAGCGAGTATGGTTTAACGAAGACAGCCACGATCGAGCCATATGCGAATTTTCTGGACTGGAAAGAGCTGATTGTAATCATTCCGCCTGAGGTTAAAGAATAATGGTCACGCGCAAACAGGTTCTGTTTCTGCTACTGTTCGTTCTGTTTATTGCTGAAGATACGATTTTGCCGCAGATCATTCCTTCGGCTTGGCAAATGCGTATATCAGCCAACCTGGTTTATATCGTTATTTTATTTTTTGCTGTGTATCATCACAGGCATACAGCCCTTGTGCTCGGCATATTATTTGGACTCTTGCATGATGTCGTTTTCTACGGGGAGATGATTGGGCCTTACGGATTCTCCATGGGATTATCTGCTTATATGATGGGACTCATATTTCAAGCGCCTCGTGCACCGATGCCTATCATGGTTTCAGTTGTCCTGCTTGGAAGTTTGCTGAATGATACGATGTTATTTTTCTTATACAAGCTCTTCCAGCTTAATCATGTGACCTTTGACTGGGCACTGATTGAATACATGATTCCTAATCTGTTTGTTCACTTTGTGTTTACCCTGATCATTTATGTGCCTCTGCGCAAACAGCTGGAGAAGATCGGCACACCTAAAAGTAAAGCAGATGAAGCTTCCTGATGACATTTATGCAGCAAGAAGCAGGAACTTGGGAACCGGGGCACGAAATGTAATGAGATGGGAGGGACAGGCTTATGACGGTAAAATCGAATCACGTAACGATTAAAGGCATCCGAGACGGCTTGGTTTTCCTGTTGGACGATCAATGTGAATTCGAGGAATTGCTCTATGAGCTCCGCTATAAGCTGGAACACAGCCATCAAAACATTTTGACCGGACCGATTGTTCATGTGGATATCAAGCTGGGGACGCGAGAAGTTACGGAAGATCAAAAAGAAGAGATTCTGGATACATTGAAGCAAAAAGGGAATCTATTGATTCGATCCTTTGACTCGCCTGCACTTGTACAAGAGGTCAAAGGTCCCCCGCCGATTGTGACGATGTGCGGCATGGTGCGATCAGGTCAGGTGCTTCATCATGAGGGGAATCTCCTGTTTCTCGGAGATATCAATCCAGGGGGCACGGTGACGTGCACTGGGGATATATATGTTTTGGGTTCACTCAGAGGTATGGCTCATGCTGGCATCAGCGGGGACGAAGAGGCTATTATCGCAGCATCGGTTTTTGCACCAACACAGTTGCGGATTGCTGATGTGATTAGTCGTCCTCCGGATGAATGGGAGAGTCATGAAACCGGAATGGAATTTGCTTATTTGCAGGACAATCAGATGCAGATCGACAAGATGAGCAATATCGTTCGGTTGCGCCGAGATTTTAATGTGTTTAAAGGAGTGTAGCTCATGGGAGAGGCGATCGTGATCACTTCGGGTAAAGGCGGTGTGGGTAAGACGACCACCTCGGCAAACATCGGAACAGCCTTAGCGCTGCTTGGCAAAAAGGTTTGTCTGGTCGATACCGATATCGGCCTTCGTAATCTGGATGTTGTGATGGGACTCGAGAACCGCATTATTTACGATCTGTGCGATGTTGCGGACGGCCGTTGCCGTCTGAATCAGGCTTTGGTGAAAGACAAGCGCTTTGAAGAATTATACATGTTGCCTGCAGCGCAGACGAGAGACAAAAACTCTGTATCGCCAGAACAGGTGAAGGATATCATCCTGGAACTCAAAAAAGATTTTGAATACGTTATTATTGACTGCCCGGCAGGAATTGAGCAGGGATTCAAAAATGCGGTAGCAGGAGCAGATCAGGCCATCGTGGTCACTACACCGGAAAATGCAGCAGTGCGTGATGCGGATCGTGTCATCGGCTTGCTGGAGAGTTCACACATTCAGTCTCCTAAGCTGGTGGTGAACCGGATTCGCAACAATATGGTGAAGTCAGGTGACATGCTTGATATCGATGGTATTTTACAAGTACTTAACATCGACTTGATTGGCATCGTGCCGGATGATGAACTTGTCATCAAGGCTGCCAATTCTGGCGAACCTACAGTGATGAACCCGGATTCACTTGCAGCCATTGCTTATCGCAATATTGCAAGACGAATTTTGGGAGATACCGTGCCATTAATGCAGATGGAGCAAAAGAAGGGTGCATTTTCCCGTTTCAAGAAATTTTTTGGGATGGGTTAAAGGGTATGTGCAGCGTGAAATAAATTTCGTTAAATTGAACTTCAAGTAACAGCCGGGACAGCGTGTCCGGCTGTTTTTTTGTGTATACCTCGTTTACTCACAGCTCACAGGCATTGCTTTGGTTTAAACGTGCCTCAACTGTTTGGTAAACTGTCGTAGTGAACTCCCAGATGACAACATGGCTGCTATGAAGCTGGGGCTTTATTATTGGTCCAGGTTAGTATGGAGGCTTGTTCATATTCTTTGCTTTTGATTCATAGGATGTAGTAAACAAGCCTCAGTGGGAGGACATGGTATGAATACAAAACGGAGAATTAAACAGAGACGAGAAGAACGGATTCGGCGGCTTATGGATGGAGCAGTGCATGAAGTGTTACAGGAACAAAAGCCGGCTTTTCGATGGGATCGTGGAAGAGCAAAAGATCAGGGCAGTGAAAGAGAGAGAAATGCAGACATAAGTATAGATGGAAGTAAAGATCAGGGTAGAAATAGCGAGCATGATGAAACGAACCGGCAGAAGCCGTTTGTTTTTGTAGAGGAACCAGTGGAAAGAGACCCGGAATGGCTGTGGAAGAAGGAGAATGGACATTTCGGCCCTACAGGGCGTTCTCGTTTTAATTTGTTTCGATCGCTACTGCGGCGTACGGTAGTCAGTGCAGTACTATTTGCAGGCGTTTGGGGACTGTTTCAATTAAATGCATCATGGACAACAGCACCCAAAACCGTTATTGCTGATGTTCTTCATAACGATATGGATTTTGCTTCGGCTACGGCATGGTATGAACGGAATTTCGGTGGGACACCTTCTTTCCTGCCGGTACTTGGACATACCACCGATGTAGTAAACGGATCAGGAATCCGGCAACTTCTCGGTAAACCGATTTCAGGTACAGTCGTTCAGCCATTTGCTTTAAGTATGAAGGGAATTGAGATTGTTCCAGATGCCGCTAGTACAGGAGGGCTCGTGCAAGTCGTCAGCTCAGGCGCCGGGCGTGTGCTTGAGGTTCTGGGGGATGCAACCAGCGGGTATACCGTCGTTATCCAGCACGCTGGTAAAGTGACCGCCATATACGGACGGATGAACGAGAGTGACGTTCAGGTGAATGATTGGGTCGAAGCGGGGAATGCGGTGGGACGTTTAAAGGGTGGAAGCACGGATCGGCCTGCTACGCTTTATTTTGCGATAAAAGAAGGAGAAGAGTACGTAGACCCTGCGGAAGTCGTTGCCCTTGATTAGGGTGTGGGGGGTGCGAATCTCGCTTCACCCGTTTTTCGTCATCATCATGATGACCTCTCTGTTGACTGGACATTTTATTGAATTGATCACGCTGTTTGCCATCGTATTTATTCATGAATGCGGACATGCTGCCGCGGCGGCCCTCCTGGGCTGCCGTGTATTGTCTATACAGATGCTTCCCTTTGGGGGAGTGGCTGTGATTGAAGATGGAGGCAAACTGACAGCTTACCGCGAGATTGTGATAGCTTTGGCAGGACCGTTGCAGAACATCCTGATGGTTGGCGTAGTGCTACTTCTAAGCCGATTTCAGTTGGGGGACCCACTGTTTCTGGATTATATCATCCAAGCCAACCTGCTCATTGCTTTGTTTAATCTGCTACCTGTACTGCCTCTGGACGGGGGAAAGATCGTTCAGGCAATTGTCAGCCTGTGGGCTCCTTACTATACTACACTCATGTGGACTTATCGCATCAGTATCCTGTGTAGCGCAGGGGTTATTTTGGTTGCGATTAGCCGGTGGTTTTCCGGCGATTACGGGCTTCCGTTGAACCTTTTATTAATAGGCCTTTTTTTGTTTTACTCCAATCTTACCGATTATCGGAACGTGCCTTATCGTTTTATCCGTTTTCTGATGAACCGGGAAGCTGTTTTTGTCCGGTATGCAGCTACAGGTGGCTTGGCCCAACCGATAATCTCGTTTCCAGCGAAACCTTTGGACACTATTTTGCGTCTATTAAAAAGGGAACAGTACCATATGGTATACGTGATGAACAAGCAGGGACGTATCCTGGCAGTATTGCCTGAACAGCGTGTGATCGGTTCTTATTTTCAACAAAATTCCGATAAATTGTGAAGCCCGCTGATGAACCTGCTCTTGAATGGGGTAATACATTTGTAATAAGTATTGCCTAAAATATGAAATGGATGTGGATGAATTGAAGGGTCTTCTAGAGGTGAAGCCATGAAACAAATGATTATACATAATGAACATAACCTCATGCAAATGGCGCTTCTGGAAGAAGGCAAAGCTGTGGAATTCACGGCAGAGCGTACTCGTGCGCGCGGACTTCTGGGTTCCTTTTTTAAGGGACGGGTCGTGAATGTGTTGCCGGGCATGCAAGCTGCCTTTGTGGATATCGGTCAGAAAAAGAATGCGTTTCTGTATGTGGATGATGTGCTTCATCCCCATCTGGAGAAACAGCCTAAAGTAAAACCTTCCATCTCGGAGCTTCTGCGTCCGGGTCAGGAAATAATTGTACAGGTTCTGAAGGAGCCGGTAGGAAGCAAAGGAGCCCGGGTGACGACGCATTATTCACTTCCGGGCCGCTGGCTTGTCTACATGCCTGTAGCGGGTTATGTGGCTGTTTCCAAAAAGATAGTCCGGGAGGGAGATCGTTCCCGCCTCAAAGCGATGGGAGAGCGGTTGCTTCGGGACGAAGAAGGGTTGATTATTCGTACCGTATCTGCGGAAGAAGCGCATGAGGCGATTCAGACTGATTTGGAGGCATTGCGCGCTCAGTGGCTTCTGATTCGGGAAAAAGCAGACAGTTTGCCTTCTCCAAGCTTGTTGCACCAGGACCAAAGCATGATTCAGCGAGTGATTAGAGATGTGTATACTCCTGGTAGTGACGAAGTGATCACAGATAGTGAAGGACAGGCTCGCGTAATACGGACGTTGCTTGAAGAGATCTGTCCAGGGCATGAGCCTCGAGTTCAAGTGTATTCCGGAACGGAATCTATTTTTGATGCTTACGGTGTACAGGAACAGCTGAACAAAGATTTTGCCCGCAAAGTTTGGCTACCCGGAGGGGGCTATATCGTTATTGATCATACAGAAGCGCTGACCGTGATTGATGTGAATACAGGCAAGTATACCGGAGCAGGTGGAGATAGCCTGGAAGAGACGGTAACCGAAACCAACATGCAGGCTGCGGTTGAGATTGCTCGGTTAATGCGACTGCGGGATATTGGCGGCATGATTATCGTTGACTTCATCGATATGGAAGAGGCATCGAATCGGCATGATGTAGCGTCTGTGCTGGAGCAGGAGCTGCGTAAGGATCGAACCAAAGCGTTTGTGATGGGATGGACGAAACTCGGGTTGCTCGAACTGACTCGCAAAAAAGTAAGAGAAGAGAGCACCTTGCCCTACGTGGAAGCTTGTTCTTCCTGTCATGGCACGGGGAAAAGATATATTTCACCTTTGCATTGATTTTTAATGTGCCGCGTGATATAATCATCAAGTATGTGTTTAGCCAATTGGTCTTGCACATGCTGTAACCGCACTGACCAGGTTTAAGAACGGTTCCGCAAGGTACTGTCACCTGAGAACGGGCGAGTCTGAGACATGAGGAGGTGCAAGGCAAATGTACGCAATTATTGAAACAGGCGGCAAACAGTACAAAGTCCAAGAGGGCGATGTTCTGTTCATCGAGAAATTGAATGCGAACGACGGCGAAAGCGTAACGTTCGACCGTGTCCTGGCTGTATCTAACGATCAAGGTTTGACAGCAGGTACACCATTGGTTTCCGGAGCTACTGTAACGGCTAAAGTGGAGAAACATGGCAAAGGTCAAAAGGTTGTTGTATACAAATACAAACCGAAAAAGAACTACCATGTGAAGCAAGGTCACCGTCAACCGTACACTAAAGTAACTATCGAAAAAATCAAAGCGTAAGAAGGTGCGATAAGTGATTATCGTTCAAATCTTTCGTGATGAGGACGGGAACATCGAACGCTTTTCTATTGAGGGGCATGCTAATTTTGCCAAGCGTGGAGAAGATATCGTATGTGCCGGGGTATCTGCTGTTACAGTAGGTACAGTGAACTCGATTGAGGCATTAACTGGTGTCGAGATGGATGCCAAGATGAAGAATGGCTTTTTAAGCGGTTCTTTACCGATGCTGGCAAAAGGGGAAACATTTTCTCAGGTACAGTTGTTGCTCGAATCCATGGTAGTTATGCTCTCTAATATTGCAGAGTCATACGGGAAGTATATTCAAATACAGCAACATAAATAAGCAAAGAAGGAGGAAAACCAATCATGTTGAAATTAAATCTTCAGTTGTTCGCATCGAAAAAAGGTGTAGGTTCCACGAAGAACGGACGTGACAGTAATGCACAACGTCTGGGTGTTAAACGTGCAGATGGCCAAACTGTAACTGGTGGTAGCATTCTCGTTCGCCAACGCGGAACGAAAATTCACCCAGGAACAAACGTAGGTATCGGTAAAGATGACACTTTGTTCGCGAAAATCGACGGCGTTGTTAAATTCGAACGTTGGGGTCGCGATCGCAAAAAAGTAAGCATCTACCCTGTAGACGTTGCTCCAGTAGCAGCTGCAGTAGAAGCTTAATATCGGCATTCCGCCTAAGGAGCCTTCGGCATTTTTGCCGGAGGTTTTTTGCATTCTGCGACTATTCGATAATGAACTGGCAGAAAAGACATGTTATACTTGGTTACGGTGGGTTGAAACCAACCGAGTTTGGTAGAACGGGGAGAAGCCATGAAATCCTGGAAAAGAGTGCCGTGGATTGCGGCATGTTCACTTGTGATTCCTTTGGTTTTCGTTATGTTGTATCCGGCGTCTTTTGCGAGCGCTGTGTGCGCATTTTGGTCCGTCGCAGTGATGTTAGTATCGGGATATGCGATGAAAAAGCAGGCGGAGGCGGAACGCAGAATCATCATTCAATCCATGGAAAAAACAGCAATAGCTTCATTAAATCATCATCGGCATGACTGGATGAACGATCTCCAAGTGTTATATGGATATCTTAGGCTGGGCAAACTTGATAAATCCCTGCAATGTGTGGAAAGAATAAAAGAGCGGGTAACGGAAGAAAGCCGGATATCTAAACTAGGTATTCCTTCTCTCGTCTTTTATTTGCAATCTTTTCGGGCCAGTGGAGCTGCACTGGAATTGCATGTGGAAGTAGAAGAAGAGCTGCAGCTCAGTGCTCTGGTCTCTCCCGAGGATGGCGAGTCGCTTACGGGGGCGATTGCGGATGCAATTCGGGCCTATCAATATGGCGGTGGCCGGTCTTCTTGGGGAGAGGTGCGCAAACTGACCTTGAACTTCGGACAGGATCATGGAGATGTCGTCGTCCGGTTGGACGGAGATCAGACCCCAGATCCAGAAACGCTGCGGCAATTAACAGCTGTACTCAAAGGTAAAAAAGTCAGAACGGAGCAGCTTCCGTCTGGGGATACGTTTGTACAATTCAGAATGCCTTGTGGAATATAGGAAGAAGGGGTAAACAATGTTTGTTGATAAAGCGAAGATTTATGTAAAAGCAGGAGACGGAGGAGACGGTATCGTCTCTTTCCGTCGTGAGAAATATGTACCCGAGGGTGGCCCTGCCGGCGGTGATGGCGGCCGGGGAGCCGATATTATTTTCAGAGTAGATGAAGGTCTGCGGACATTGCTGGACCTCCGTTATCGACGTATCTTTAAAGCCCCACGTGGAGAGAAGGGGAGAAATAAGAGCCAGCACGGCGCTAACGCGGAAAATATGATTGTGAGCATCCCGCCAGGAACCGTTATTGTCGATGATGATACTGGAGAGGTATTAGCTGATCTAACGCGTCATGGTCAGCAGGTGGTTGTCGCGAAAGGTGGCCGCGGGGGACGTGGTAACATTCGCTTTGCAACGCCAAGAAACCCGGCACCTGAATTAGCCGAGAACGGCGAGGAAGGCGAAGAACGTTATATCGTACTTGAGCTTAAGGTTATGGCAGATGTCGGTCTGGTTGGTTTCCCGAGTGTGGGTAAATCTACCTTGTTGTCTGTTGTATCTGCTGCCAAGCCGAAGATTGGGGCATACCACTTTACAACCATTACACCTAACTTGGGTGTCGTTGGTGTTGGTGAAGGTCGTAGCTTTGTGATGGCTGATTTACCGGGTCTGATCGAAGGCGCACATGAGGGTGTTGGACTTGGACATGAATTCCTGCGACACGTTGAACGGACACGCGTTATCATTCATGTTGTGGATATGTCTGGTTCGGAAGGACGTGATCCTTTCGAAGACTGGCAGAAAATTAATGATGAACTGAGACTGTACAATCCGGTGCTTGCCGAGAGACCGCAGGTCGTAGCTGCCAACAAAATGGATATGCCAGAATCCGAGGCCAACCTGGAGCAATTTTTGAAACAAGTTCGTGAAGTGAAGCCGGATATCGAAGTGATGCCTATTTCGTCGCTGACTCGTCAAGGTATTCAGGAACTGTTGTACCGAGCGGCTGATCTGCTGGATCAGATTCCGGATGAGCCTGAGGTAGAAGAAGTTGCCGATCTCTCCGAGCGTAAAGTATACAGTTTGGAGAAAAAAGAGGACGAAGGTTTCCGTATTGTGCGTGAGAACGATACATTCATTGTGGAAAGCGCCAAGATTGATCGCATGATGAAACGGATGCAGTTGAACTCACACGAGGCTATTCTGAAGCTGGCACGTACACTTCGTTACATGGGTGTGGATGATGAGCTTCGGAAACGAGGTGCCGTGGAAGGTACAATTGTGCGTATTGGAGATTTTGAGTTTGAATTTGTGGAAAGCAGTAGTTACTACTAAGCCGTTAGGCCAAAAAAATTGTAAACATCATCGGCTGATGATTGCTGAATAAAAATGAGAAACGCAGTGAAGCGGGAAGTTACCGTGAGGCTGCGTTTTTTTTTGTTTGTTTTCTGACATGAGAGAGAGAAGTCTGTATAATGTGAGAAACAGTTTTTGAAAAATAGACATGTCACGTATTGCCCTTTTGTGATTCATCCTATATAATGTCCACTATATGAATACATGAGTCTTTGAGGAGAGGACGTTCTGTGAATGAACGCTATTACTTAGTACGGGAAGATATTTTGCCTGAAGCCGTGGTAAAAACGATGCAGGTGAAAGAGCTGCTTGCTTCCGGTGATGTTAAAACAGTGCATGAGGCTGTCGAACAGGTTGGATTAAGCCGAAGTGCCTTTTACAAGTACAAAGATGGAATCCATCTGATCAATCAGCTGGAGCGTGAACGAATCGTAACGATCTCGATTGACCTAGAGCATCAGTCTGGTATTCTTTCTCGTGTGCTTGGACATTTTGCAGGTTATGGAGCCAACGTACTTACGATTAATCAGAGTATTCCACTTCAGGGCAGAGCCAATGTTGTCATTTCCGTGGAAACGACGCATCTGCATGGAGAGATTGGAGAAATGCTGGATCGAATGCAAGATATGCCTGGGGTGAAGCGTACACGGATCGTAGGCCAAGGTTAATCGGGCTTAGAGAATATAGGATTAGACAATAGGGGGTAGGTCGTTAGTGAAACCGGTAAAAGTCGGATTGTTGGGCCTGGGCACGGTTGGAACGGGCGTTGTCCGAATCGTGGAAGGGAATCAGGAGGATCTGAGCAGCCAGGTAGGGTCGCCGATTATCATTGAGAAGATTGCGGTGAAGAACACGGAGAAGGATCGTGTTATTCCCATTGACCGGGCGAAGCTGACAGAGAACCCTTGGGATGTCATTCGTCACCCGGATATTGATGTCATCGTTGAAGTGATGGGCGGCATCGATCAGACGAAAGAATACATTCTTGAAGCGCTGGAACGTGGAAAACATATCGTAACAGCGAACAAGGATCTTATGGCATTGCATGGTTCAGAGATTCTGGCTAAAGCGCAGGAAAAGCAATGTGATGTGTTTTATGAGGCAAGTGTGGCTGGGGGCATCCCGATCATCCGCACGCTGATTGAAGGTTTCTCTTCGGATCGGATCACTCGAATTATGGGGATTGTGAACGGCACAACGAACTATATTTTGACGAAAATGAGTCAGGAAGGTGCATCCTATGAAGAAGTGCTAGCGGAAGCACAAGCTCTAGGGTACGCGGAAACAGATCCGACTTCGGATGTGGAAGGACTCGATGCTGCCCGTAAAATGGCAATCCTGGGTACCCTCGGTTTCCGTACGAATGTGGAATTGAAGGATGTTACCGTTAAGGGGATCTCCGCTGTTACGCGTGAGGATATAACGTATGCCAAAAGATTAGGGTATGAGTTGAAGCTGCTTGGCATCGCAGATCGCATCGATGATGAGATTACGATTAGTGTGCAACCAACAATGGTGAGAAAGAACCATCCGATTGCATCAGTAAACGGTGTGTTCAACGCAGTGTATGTGCACGGTGAGGCAGTAGGCGAGACGATGTTTTACGGAGCAGGGGCGGGTGAATTGCCAACAGCTACTTCCGTAGTTGCCGACATTGTTGCCGTAACGAAAAACCTCAAGCTAGGTGTAAACGGAGTAAAAGCGATCGTGCCGTATAAACAGAAGAGACTGCAGAGTGATGAGCAGATTTTTTCGAAAAATTTTATATTGCTGCACGTGGACGACAAAGCAGGGGTGCTGGCGCAGATTACGCAGATTTTTGCCGAATATGAAGTCAGTCTCGCTTCGGTTGTGCAACAGCCGAATGAGCACAATCCAGACGCTGAGATCATTATCGTTACGCATAATGCAAGTAAGGCAAGCATGGACAAAGTGCTCAAACATTTTGAATCACTTAACGTCATTCGCCGGATTAAGAGTGTTTACCGCGTAGAAGGTTAGTTGTTACATTATTTTTCAAATACGATTCATTATAACTTCATGTTTTTCAAATAAACCATCATTTTTTAATCATTTTAGATTAATTAAACCTAAAGGAGTTTACCTACAATGAGATACCAAGGATTATTGCAAACGTACAAAGAACACCTTCCTGTCAATGAGAATACGCCACAGCTTACACTTCAAGAAGGAAATACGCCACTGATTCATGCAGAGAATCTGTCGAAGGAACTCGGGTTGAATCTATATTTCAAATATGAAGGCTTGAATCCGACAGGTTCTTTCAAGGACCGCGGGATGGTTATGGCTGTTGCCAAAGCAATGGAGGAAGGTAGCCGTACAATTATGTGTGCATCTACTGGTAATACATCCGCGGCTGCTGCAGCCTATGCCGCACGTGGCGGGTTGAATTGTATCGTATTGATTCCAAATAACAATATTGCACTGGGTAAACTCGCTCAAGCGATGATCTATGGTGCCAAAGTCATCGCGATCAATGGTAACTTTGACCGTGCCCTTGAGATTGTACGTGAAATTACGGCTAAACACCCGATTACACTTGTAAATTCTGTGAATCCATACCGGATTGAAGGACAGAAGACCGCTGCTTTTGAATTGGTTGAACAATTGGGAGATGCACCAGACGTTCTGGCTATTCCGGTTGGTAATGCGGGTAACATTTCGGCATACTGGAAAGGCTTTAAAGAGTATAAAGAGGCAGGGAAATCGAACACGTTGCCGCGTATGGTCGGGTTTGAGGCAGAAGGTGCTATGGCTATTGTAAAAGGGGAGCCTATTCTTGAGCCGGAAACTGTAGCGACAGCGATTCGAATCGGTAACCCTGCCAGCTGGAAAACAGCAGTGGCTGCGGCCGAAGAGTCCGGTGGTCAGATTAACTATGTTACGGATGACGAAATTTTGGCCGCATACCGCACCATTGCGGCACGTGAAGGCGTGTTTGCTGAACCGGCTTCTGCTGCATCTGTGGCTGGTGTGTACAAATTGCATCGTGAAGGCTACTTCAAAGGCGGAGAAACGGTTGTATGCGTGTTAACAGGTAACGGCCTGAAAGATCCGAATGTAGCGATTAAGACGGCTGCTGTGGAGCCGCTGGTCGTTGAAGATACAGAAGAGGCAGTTATGGCAGCTATTGCCCAACTGGAACAACAGTCTGTATGAGCTTGCGTGAAAAAGTAACCGTAAAAATTCCGGCAAGCACAGCCAATCTGGGTCCAGGGTTTGATACCCTGGGCATGGCCTTGTCTTTGTATGCTTGGCTTGAGATTAAACCAGCATCTCAGACGACATTTCATCTGTATGGGAACCATCTAACGGGCTTGCCTTCCGATAAATCAAATCTGATTTATGAAGTGGCGCAAATGGTATTTGACGAGGCTGGGGTTTCTGTACCTGAGCTTGAAATTTCGATGTATTCAGATATCCCCCTCACTCGGGGACTTGGAAGCAGTGCTTCGGCAATTGTTGGCGCGCTTGTCGGTGCGAATGCATTAATCGGCAGTCCATTATCTAATGATAAATTACTGGATATGGCAACAGCCCTGGAGAAACATCCGGACAATGTTGGTGCATCATTATATGGCGGAATCATTACAGCGGCTTGGGATGGCCAACGCGTCGACTACCTTCGTATCGAGCCTCACCAGGATTTGCAGGCTTTGGTTATCGTACCAGACTTCCAGTTATCTACGTCCAAAGCACGAAATGTTATTCCACAGCAATTCGGTATGCCTGATGTTGTTCACAACGTGAGCCGTTCTTCATTGCTTGTTGCCGCATTAGCCAGTGGCAGGCTGGATATGATTCAAAAGGCAATGTCCGATCGAATTCACCAGCCGTATCGCGCCTCGTTGGTACCCGGCATGACAGAGATTCTGGAACATGCTACTGAACATGGTGCACTGGGTGCTGCGCTAAGCGGAGCCGGGCCAACTGTGCTTACACTGGTGGAACGACATGATAGCCGCAAAGATGAGCTGGAGCAATATTTAATGGATATCATGAAGCATGAGGGTATCGCGGCCACTGCCTTGTGGCTGGACCCGGATATGGACGGGGCCCTCATATTGCCGGATCAAGATGAACGTCCTTTTTTGGACAGGATCAAAGGGGAAGTTAACGCATGAAACGAATTGCAGTTTTACCAGAAGGCTCAGTCTCACACGAAGCAATTGATTTTCTTTTCGACGGCGAAGTACTCGATTTGAAGCATTCCAAACTTATTTCGGACATTTTTCGTGCAGTGGATAACGGGAGTGTACAGTATAGTGTCATTCCAGTGGAAAATACAATTGAAGGTTCGGTTAGCCTGCATATGGACTGGCTTGTAAATGAGGTCGATATTCCGATGCAAGCGGAATGGGTGTACCCATCCATTCAGAATGTGATCGGACATGGGAATGAATTTGTCACAGGCGATGGCACATATGATTTTGGCAAAATCACCAAGATTCTATCCCATCCGGTGGCCATCCCGCAGTGCCAGAATTTTATCCGTCAGCATTCGCCTGATGCAGACCTAGAAGGCGTAAACAGCACGGCTGAAGGGGTAGAAATTGTAAAAAGAAATCCGGGAAAAGGCTGGGTGGCAATCGGTACGAAGCTTGCGGCTCAAAAGCATGGCCTCGATATCATGGCTGAACGTGTGACGGATCATGACAATAACTACACCCGTTTTGTACTAATTGGCCATGAACCCGTCAGCATTCCGCGTGAGCCGGATCATGTGAAGACAAGTTTGATTGTAACACTACCAGAGGATGCACCGGGTGCACTCCATCAGGTGTTGTCGGCTTTTGCCTGGAGAAAGCTGAACTTGACTCGTCTTGAATCTCGCCCAACGAAGAAACGTTTAGGCAGTTACTACTTTTACATTGATGTCATTGAATCGGCTGATTCCGTATTGCTTACGGCGGCTATGGCCGAAATCGAGGCTTTGAATTGTCAGGTTCGCGTTCTTGGTAGTTATCCATGTTATACATACCCTTCACGGAAATAACCGGTAGTGGTTGGATAATGAATGCAAAGAATCCATTCGGCGTCTATGTGAAATAAGAGAGTTTTCCCGTTATACTTGTTGTAAAATGGACAGGTTCATTATGTTCCGGAATATAGGAAATGCATATTTAATGGAGGTGCAGTTAGTCATGGCAGAACAATGGATCTATTTGGATGGTCAGTATGTAACCAAGGAAAATGCAAAAGTTTCGGTGTATGACCATGGATTCTTGTACGGAGATGGTATCTTCGAAGGGATTCGGATTTATAACGGAAATATTTTCAGATGTAAGGCTCACTTGGATCGCTTGTATGATTCGGCAAAATCCATCAGTTTGAACATTCCGCTGTCTTACGATGAGATGCTTGAAGTGATGGCTGAAACGGTGCGCCGCAACGATATGCGTAACGGTTATATCCGTCTAATCGTTTCACGTGGACCAGGGAACCTGGGTCTTGACCCGACGCGTTGCCCTAAAGCTTCCGTGATCATTATTGTAGAACAGCTAGCGATCTATCCGGAAGAAGCGTATCTTACTGGATTGAAGGCCGTTTCCGTATCCCAGCGTCGTAACATCCCGGATGCGTTGAATCCGAAGATTAAATCACTCAACTATCTGAACAACATCCTTGTCAAACTGCAATCGAACTTTTCGGGTGCAGGTGAGGCTATTATGCTAAACTCGCAAGGCTACGTAACCGAGGGTTCAAGTGATAACATTTTCATTATCAAAAATGGCGTGGTGTATACTCCTCCTTGTTACCTTGGAGCACTCGAAGGCATCACCCGTCAAGCGATTATCGATCTGTGCGGGGAGCTTAGTATTGAGTTAAAAGAAGTACCTTTCACGCTTCATGATGTGTACATTGCAGACGAAGTATTCTTCACAGGCACGGCTGCTGAAGTTATTGCGGCTTGTGAAGTGGATGGCAGAACAATTGGTTCGGGTGTAGCGGGGCCGGTTACATTGCAATTACTTGAAGCTTTCCGCCAGATTGTTGACAAAGACGGCTACAAGGTGTGGGAATAATCAATACGTCGAATTGAATAAATAACAGGAATTCTCCTTGTCCGATAAAATGTAGCATGCCTCGTGTATGTGGGATTTTAGAAGGCGGGAGGATTTTTTTTGTTCAAATGATGTCAATAGCCCGGTTGTTGCATAGGATGTAGTAACGGTATGGGCGAATGTACTGCCCAAGTATGACGTCTAGGAGGTTAGTTCCCTGTGAAAATACACATGGTGAAAAAAGGCGACACCTTATATCTGCTATCCCAAAAATACAATGTTGCACTGGACAAATTGATTGCAGCCAACCCGCAGATCGCAGATCCCGACAAGTTGGATATTGGTATGAAGGTCAAAATTCCTGCACAGCCGGTAACACCAAAGCCAGAGGGCGTACTGCACAGTCACAAGGTAGTTCAAGGAGATTCGTTATGGAAGTTGTCACAAGCTTGGGGAGTTCCGTTGAAAGACATGATCAATGCGAATCCGCAATTGAAGAATCCAAATGCTCTTCTGGTTGGAGAGACCGTCTATATTCCTTCCATGCATACACAAGGTAATCAGGCTGCGAATACCCAAATGGGAAATATGGGCACGCAAGAAAAATTATCACCTGAAGGTAAAGAGTATACGGGGGTAAAAGAAGAAACGGCACCTGTTGTACCAGCTCCTCCACCGCAGGCAGTTGAAACACCAGTCCCTGTTCCAGCCCCAGCGCCTGTTCCCCCGGCTAAGCCTAATGTTATGCCTGAATTGGAGGCTTTACCGCAATTACCAGTCATGCCTGAAATGAAGCCTGAGAAAAAACCAGACAAGAAAGAGGAGATGAAAGCGGAGGTTCAAGTCCAACCTGTAACCGAAGCGAAAAAACCTCAAATGCCTAATCTTTCACCAGAAGTGATGCCTTTGCCTGTAATGCCTAACATCGAACCGGCTGTGAATGTTGCGCCTACCGTTAAGGCACCGTGTGGTTGTGGCCAAAAAATGCTCCATGCTCCAATGGAACATCCTTATATGCAGGTGCCTGTACCTGCACAAGAGGTATACTCTGTTCAGCAAAACAACATGTATACGGCAGGTATGGCTAATAACTCTCCATTTCCCGGTGTACAGGATGTTGGTACTTATAGTATGGGGAATGTGCCGAATAGCCCATGGACGGGAGCGGAACAGACTTTTAATCATAATAACGTAATGCCAAATATATCTCCTGAGATGACGAATAATGTATTTCCAATTTCGCCAGCAGCCCAAATAAACAGTCCTTTCCCGAGTATTGCGACTGCAACGAACCAGATGAACAATCAACCGCCATTTATTTCTCCGTACTCTATGCTTCCGTACCCTCCATGCGGATGTGGATCGCATACACATGCTCCTCAATATACTTATCCTGCGTATGGTTATCAGGAGCCAGCTTGGGGAATGTATGGTCACCCGAATGGTATGCCACCTGAAATGTCCACATCTGTTATGCCAAATCATCCGATGGAGTATGCTTATCAAAATCCGTATCCTGCTCAAAATATGGTCCCGCCATCTCCGCTCGGTGCTTTTGGAGAGATGTATCCGTCCGAAGTCCAGGGCTCCAATAGCGGGAAAAAGGGAGGGCGTGACAATGCGAACTTAAGTCAGGCCGCTTTTGAAGAGGTTGATTCGGAAACTGAGGCGAGACCAAAATCAACGCCGTCTAAAAATGGCGCGGCAAAACGAAGAACAAGTAAGACACCTGCGAAAGGTAAATCAAAGGTATCTGTATCCGGAAAATCTACAAGAGAAAACACGACGTCAACAAATCCACAAAAACCAGCCAGGAAACGTCGTAATCCCTGGATTCAACATTAAGAGGGATCAGAGCAGAACATGATATAGAGTGATGGTTATTGTGAAAAGGTCAGTTCAATAAATTAGAACTGACCTCTTCGCTTGAGCAGTTACAACGAGAAAAAGACGATGTGTTTGAAATGATGGAGATGTCGAATAAACAAAATATTGCGATAACGTTTGAAAGCATATTCGAAAATATGTTACAATATGTATACGCTTTAATTTTAGTTTGGAATTAGCTTTGAATTGAAGTGTACATGCAAAGCCTTGTAAAATAAAAACTATAATCAAAAAACTCTTGCATTAATTTTGGGCATGTGTTACATTATTTAAGTCGCCGCTGAAACACGAGTTGGCTGACATAAACAAGTTTGATCTTTGAAAACTGAACAACGAGTGAGTAAACATTCTGCTTGCAGAATGACGTGAAGGTTTTGGTACATGCCATCTGGCTGTATGAAAACTGGAACACAAATGAGATTTTTAATCTCGTCAGATTCAAAATGAGCTTATCGCTCTTTTCAATACCCCGATGAGTTTCACAGCGTCTAACGTCGCTGACGAAA
>NZ_VEIO01000089.1 GCF_007680605.1 Paenibacillus xylanexedens | reverse complement strand
AGAAGTTCTGGTCAAAGAACCAATGCTGAATCGGGCTGAGCGCGACCTCTCCCTCAACGACTCCTTCTTCGGCCGCGGTCGAGGTTGTGGCCTGCACATATCCGCTGACTTCCTCGATCGTTGGATGCGTAAATATCTCCCGAACCGCCAGTTTCAGACCAGCCGCGCTTAACCTGGACACGATCTGGATCGCTTTGATCGAATCCCCACCCCGCTCGAAAAAGTTGTCCTGAATCCCGACTTGTTCGGTTCGGAGCACATCCTG
>NZ_VEIO01000088.1 GCF_007680605.1 Paenibacillus xylanexedens | reverse complement strand
ACATGCCGATCGACCCGGCGTACCCGCCGGATCGGATGACGTACATGCTGGAGGACAGCGGGGCGGATCTGTTGCTTGTATACGGCGAGAATGTGGAAGTACCGCCAGCTTATGCCGGCACTGTGCTGAACTTGGCGGACGTATCGCTGTACACGGGCGAACCCGCAAACCTGCCAGCGATCAGCGGCGTAAGCGATCTGGCGTATGTGATCTATACCTCGGGGTCGACGGGACAGCCGAAGGGCGTAACTGTTGTCCAACGCGGCG
>NZ_VEIO01000087.1 GCF_007680605.1 Paenibacillus xylanexedens | reverse complement strand
GCGAACAAGATCGCAACAGCATTTGGGACAACCATTCCGGATTGGACTGTATCTGCCGATGGGACGAAAGTGATCTTCACAGCCAAACTTCCGGCAGCGAATAATAGCAAAGCTCTGGCAAGACTATCTGGCTTAAACACAGGAATCGGCATGCCGGATAGTAAGATTACAACCGTAGGGGCTGTACCGATGACGGATACAGCACAGGTAGTAACACTGGAAATCGAAAATGGAGCGACAGCTCCAGGTTCATATTATGTCTATTTTACAGATGG
>NZ_VEIO01000086.1 GCF_007680605.1 Paenibacillus xylanexedens | reverse complement strand
CCGGTTGTCTGTAGTAGCCCTTGGGGCTCCGGTAGTGCCCTCCGGTCTACCTTCCCGTTGGCCGTCAGTGGAATTTGCTCCACTTCCACCAGATACGATGGCACCATATACTCAGGCAAACTCCGTTTCAAATACGTGCGCAACTCGGATGCATTAAACGCCCCCCGGCTCACGACATATCCGCACAAACTCGCTTCGTCTCGTTCGTCTTTCCGCGCCAGAACCACCGCTTCCTTCACGTCCCCGTGCTGGAGTAGACGATGTACAATTTCCCC
>NZ_VEIO01000085.1 GCF_007680605.1 Paenibacillus xylanexedens | reverse complement strand
AGCACATCCTGCCAAATCTCCGCTAGCTTCGCTTCGGTCTCGCTTCGCGGCGCAACGTATTCGCTGGTTGTCTGTAGTAGCCCTTGCGGCTCCGGCAGCGCATTCCGGTCTACCTTCCCATTGGCCGTCAGTGGAATTTGCTCCACTTCCACCAGATACGTCGGCACCATGTACTCAGGCAAACTCCGTTTCAAATACGTGCGTAGCTCGGATGCACTGAAAATGCCCAGGCTCACCACGTAGGCACACAGATAAGACTCGCCCTGCTCGTCTTTC
>NZ_VEIO01000084.1 GCF_007680605.1 Paenibacillus xylanexedens | reverse complement strand
ATCCCTAAAGGAATGTTCTAATTCGCGTTTGTTTCGTTTCGATATCTAGTTTTCAAAGAACAAATCGTTTGGTTCGGCCCGTTCACGGATGTGTCGGTCGAATCAACGAGAAGTTTTGAGAGTTTGAGCTCTCAAAACTGAGCAACGAGTGAGTTGAAAGCTTTACGAAGTAAAGCTCGCTTCGGAAGCATACTTCCTGAAGACTTTTTGAATGTTTCCACTCGGGAAACGATTCTCCATAGAAAGGAGGTGATCCAGCCGCACCTTCCGATACGGCTACCTT
>NZ_VEIO01000083.1 GCF_007680605.1 Paenibacillus xylanexedens | reverse complement strand
AAAACTTAATTGATCACTTATTTATTTTCCAAAACTATCCTGAAGTCAAGGAAATAAGTGGCCAATCCGAAAATCAGGATCTTCAGATCAAGAATATTCAAAGTTTTGAGCATACCAATTACTCGTTAAGCGTCATGATGTATGTAGAGGAGGACCAAGTCGTCATTAAAATCAGCTTCAATGAAGCGGACCATCGCAGAGATAACATCGAACGAGTTATCAGCCATTTGGAGACCATACTAGAGCAGATCGCTGAAACACCGGATATGCGGCTGGCGGAAATCGA
>NZ_VEIO01000082.1 GCF_007680605.1 Paenibacillus xylanexedens | reverse complement strand
GCTTGAATATCAGCCAAAGACACATAATCATACTGCTCGGATTTCAACAAATCGACCTGCACTTGTTTCACTAAGGCGAGAAATGTCTCATGTCCGGTGCGACGAATCCGAACGGGAATTGTATTGACGAACAGTCCAACCATACTTTCAATCCCGAGGACCTCGGATTGACGCCCAGAGACCACCATGCCATATACGACATCATCGTTGTTATTGTATTGTTGGAGCAACACGCCCCATACCGTTTGCATCAAACTATTTAATGTTAAGTTGTGGCGTCTGCAAA
>NZ_VEIO01000081.1 GCF_007680605.1 Paenibacillus xylanexedens | reverse complement strand
AACTGCTTCTGGATGCGGGCCATCAGTTGCGTTGCTTTGAGTGAATGGCCCCCCAGCTCGAAGAAGTCCTCCCGGATGCTTACTGGATGCGAAAGACCTAACACATCCTGCCAAATCTCCGCTAGCTTCGCTTCAGTCTCGCTTCGTGGGGCAACGTATTCGCTGGTTGTCTGCAATAGCCCTTGCGGCTCCGGTAGCGCCTTTCGGTCTACCTTCCCGTTCGCCGTCAGTGGAATTTGCTCCACTTCCACCAGATACGACGGCACCATGTACTCAGGCAGACTCCG
>NZ_VEIO01000080.1 GCF_007680605.1 Paenibacillus xylanexedens | reverse complement strand
TTGCGGCTCCGGTAGCGCATTCCGGTCTACCTTCCCGTTGGCCGTCAGTGGAATTTGCTCCACTTCCACCAGATACGACGGTACCATGTACTCAGGCAAACTCCGTTTCAAATACGCGCGCAACTCGGATGCATTAAATACGCCACGGCTCACCACGTATGCACACAGGTAAACATCTGCTTCGTTTCTCCGGGCAACGACTATTGCTTCCTTTACGTCCGTGTGTTGCAGGAGAACATGCACAATTTCCCCTGTCTCAATCCGGTACCCCCGGATCTTCACCTGTTCATC
>NZ_VEIO01000007.1 GCF_007680605.1 Paenibacillus xylanexedens | reverse complement strand
TTGCTACCCAATTGTTTTGCTTTTTCAACCGATTCCTTGGCAATGGCATCTGTCATTTTGACCAAATCTTTAACCGTGCCATTGGTTTCCGTTGTACGTGTGATTGGCGTCTTGGTCAGGTTCGTACCGTTAACACCGTTCACATCTACCACGAGCTGTTCTTGCTTGGCCGTTGGTGCAGGGGTAGACGTTACTGGTGCAGATGATCCACCGCCACCGTTACCACCTGTGTTGTTGCCCGGGTTAGGTGTGGAACCATTCCCATTACCGCTGTCACCATTGGCTGTAAAGACGATCTTCACAGCGCGTCCTGGCAATGCATCACTAACGGCCTTATGACGCACCCAGACTGTTTTGTTACCGCTAAAATCCAACTTCTCAATGGAAGCCAGATCAATCCAGTTCAGTTTTCCATCAAAAGAAATTTCCATCGTGTCATTCAGACCTGTTATTTTGTTGTTGATGTCGTCGCCCTGCACATTAGGAGCTGTGAAGAAACGATTAATGACGTATTGCAGATTCCCAATTTCCTTATAGCTGTCTTGTTCATCAAGTACCCATTGTGCCAATTCCTTTTGATCTTCCACGCTAAGCTCTGCTCTTTTGGACAGGTCGAGGGCACCCGTACGATCAAAAGCATATTTCTTGAAGAAAGCCTCACCCTCCATTTGATCTTTCATAGCACTTTCGAGCCACTGACTCATTGGATCAATTTTGGTGGCCTTTTCAATAGATTGATACGGGGCAGTCAAAAGCCCTAACACTACCATTGGTTCAACAATATCTCCTTGGTAGAGTCCTTCCAACTTTTCATAGGCCATCGAATACAGATATTTATAAGCAAAAACATTTTTGTCTACTTTATTGGAGAGTTTCAAATAGTTTTGACCAATGCTTCCATACTCTTCTGCTTCTTGGTCGTTAAAGTACTCTGATATATCTACCAATTTTTGTGCGAGTAGATCCAGTTTATTGCTCAAAGCAGTAAGCTCCGTTTGTTCCCAAACAGATTGTGCCAACATGCCAAGTTCAATCATAAGCTGAACCTGATTTTTATTCTCGTAATCTTCACTGACGTATTGGATCAAGAATCCTGCAATGAAATCTCTAACCTGTGGGTTTAAATTTTCGTAGCCGTCAGGAAATTTAATTCCTAAAGCCGGATCTTCCATAGCATCACGCATGGCTGTTTTATTTCCATTTTTCCTCGCAGCGTTCAAGACAGACAATACATCCGTGTTATTATCGCTGGAGAAAAATTTGTCAAAAGCGGTCTGGATTTGAACAAAGGATTCGTACCCGCCAGCTGGCCGCTCCGCAATCATATGATCTGCCAGTGCATTTAACTTTTGTGCATCTGTCTTTATTCCATTCATTTTGCTCATATCTAGCAGAAAGCTATTTACAGGATCTCCTGGTTTGTTATTGTTGTATTCCGTAATTTCAGACTGAATATGTTGCAATTCGTACAGAGAAACCAGCATTTCATTAGTGGTCAGCGCCTTGTTAATTACGGGAGTGAACCTTGCTGCATCATCGAGATAATTTAATAACCTGAACACAGACGACGGACCCTTTTTAAGTTGTAGCTCAGTCATAGTCGCTGTGATACGTTTTTCAATGCCTGAGAATTGAGAATACTTACCAACAAACTGATAAAACATACTATTAGGGGCAGGGGAATCCAAATAGTTCACTTGTTGCATCTGCTTCGCATATAGTTCATCAAGTGAACTCATTTCATCCGGTCCACCAATGTCATGAATGAATTCAACCGCTTTTAAAGCTAGTTGCACGAGGTATTCAACTTGCGCTTTATTCTCGTACCCTTCACTGGTTGGTGGATCTAAATTAAGCATATATACTGCGATATCCTTCTGATCATCTAAGGATAGTTGCTTGAAACCAGGCGCATCTATGAAACTTTCATCACTCAATTGTTCAACAGCATCAGCTAAAAAGTTGCTTGCGTTGCCTTTTGCTGCTTTTATTAATTCGTTGTACTTTCTCAACCCTGGTTCAAAGAACGCATCGAATGCTTTTTGCACATCAGACACGGTTTCATAGCCATCCTGCTTGTGATCCAGCATCCATTGAGCAAGTAACTCTCTTTGGGATACATCGCTTTCCATAACCATAGAGAACATCTTACTCATATCAACCGGGTAAATATGAAAATTAAGACTGGGATTTGCACTGGCAAAGCTGGAGCTCATTAAGTGATCACCAAACATCCCTTCAAGGGCCACATCCATATCCGTAACATTGTCTGCAGCGTTGATAGAATGGTAATCATTTAGCGTTTTGATCAAAGCTTGAAGTTGACCATTGTAGTTAATTGGATTTTTATATTCTCCTAAAACTGGCTCGAACATGATGAGATTAGTGAATATAAGCCTATCTACATTGCTTAATGTACTGTACTTTGCACTTGCTGCAACCATGGAACTTGCTTGATACACCGGAATAGTAACATCCGCAATACTGTACAAAGCATATGTCTCATTCAGGAGATTCTGTACAGTTGTTGGATCTAATGTTTTAGGTAACTTGACCAAGTTATGCATTAACATAAAAACATAATCAATTTGGCGTTGATTGCTATACTCTTGCCCGCTTGGCAAAAGTAAAATCATACCGCGAGCAAGTTCTTTTTTCTGTTCTGCATCGAGCGGATCATACAGTGTAGTTTGATCAGTAATATCTATTAAACTGCCGTCCTGAAGCATATCTTGGACTTTATTGATTGCATCATCAATGTCTTCATTCTGATTTCGAACCTGATTCAGTTTTTCATATCCTGTCAATGGATCAGCACTGGCAACTCCTCCCGCACTAACAACCTGTAGCAATAAAACTGTAGCTAATAGACAACTTACCAACCTTTTAAAATACATTTCCCTACTCCTCCTCATCCCATTTTCAATTGAAATTGCAGACATCCTGAGACGTAAGACCTATTTTAGAACACAGCAATAAACAGATTCTAAACAAGAAATGATAATAAACGGAAAAAAATCCACTCCATAGTTGAAAATAGAGTGGATTTCTTCATATTTTTCGTCAAAATTCATCATTTTAAAAAAATTTTAAGCGAAATTCATTGTTAACTATCCGGCTTCACCTGATACTCCCGTAATCTACCCTCATACACCAGCTTCAACTGCTCGCACTGGCGAAAATCATCCGGAGTTACGAGCGCAGGCAACTTGTTCCATAGCTTGATGCCTGAGCGTTGCAAAATTTCGGCTACAAACTGGGAGCAGAAATAAGAGTTGCTGAACTCCACCGGCTCCTTGAGTGTAATACCAAGAACGCCCAGCAGGTTGTACATATATTTCTGGCGGCTGCGAATGAAAATGTGCAGCACACGCTTCATTTTTTCCACTTCCCGCTCCGAGACCCGAAGCTCATAGATGACACATGTCGTATTGGGATACTTACTGTATGTACCCGTCTGGATATCTTCCTTCACAAACCCGCCATTCAGCGGATTGCTGGGATGTTTGCGTCCAAAGCTGTACAATTCCGTTAATTCCCGGTCAAACGAGATGGAGGCGTGGTTATACGGCGCTCTGGTGTAGGTCTGAATGACTCTTGTAAACAACGTACCTGTATTCGTCAGCAAAATATAAATCGAACGTTCCTCGGTCATCCTCATATTTCCCCTTATCAAGTTGGCACTATTCCTTCATAATAACATAGGTACCCTATAATGGAATCTCACATTGAATAAGCAGGTGATCTTATATGAGTAGCTCTCTATTCACATTAACCCTGATTTTTGCAGCCTTACTAGTTATACATATCGTCTACAAAGTAATTGCCAAGCTGCAGCCGGACAAGGATTATTCGGGCATTGGAACAAAAATTAAAACCTGGTGGGGCATGCTGGTCATCTTTTGCCTTGCAACCCTGTTCAATCCCATCGTCTCGCTGATCTCACTCATGGTGCTTGCCTTTTTCTCGCTCAAAGAATACTTTTCCATGATCCGTAACACCCGGAAAGCCGACCGCCGCCTTTTTCTATGGGCATACCTCGCGATCCCGGTGCAATTTTACTGGATATACATTGGATGGTATGGCATGTTTATCATCTTTATTCCGCTCTATGTATTTCTCGTCTTGCCCATGCCACGTCTGATTAACAAGGGAACGATCGGATTCCTGCGTAGTGTCAGCTCCACCCAGTGGGGACTCATGCTCATGGTGTTTGGATTAAGTCATCTTGCTTATTTTCCATTTGCCTCACCCGAGTACGGATCGAAACTGGTGTTGTTCCTCGTTGTGCTAACACAGCTCAATGATGTGGTGCACTATCTCGTATCTCTTTATCTGGGCAAACGAAAAGTGGTGCCTACAGCGAATCCTTTTATTACATGGGAAGGATTTGTGTGTGCATTCCTTGTCACGACGGCAGCCTCCTATTTCATTCATCCCTACCTCACGCCATTCGACTGGCCATTTTCGTTGTTCATCGGGGCGCTGATCGGCCTCGCCGGATTCTTCGGCAGCCTCACCGTATCTGTGCTGAAACGGGATCTGCTCATCGGGGATGATAACAAGTCGGATGCGCTCAAAAAAAGCTATCTCAGCCGGGTAGACAGTCTTACCTACACCTCGCCGGTCATGTTCCACGTCGTTCGTTATTTCTTTGAATTCATGTAGAAACGACCGTTTACTAATCATATAAAACAAATTCTAAAAAAACGATAATGCATATCAAAAAAAGCAGCCCGAAGGCTGCTTTTCCCGTTTTATTTTTATCTCTATCCGTACAGTGATTATGTTTCTCCGTTTCCTGAGCTCTCTGTGTCTACTTCAACCTAATCTCCTTCTCGGACATCAGGATGTTACCCTTATCGTTGGTAAAAACAAATATGGCTTTCCCGCGTTCACCCTTCATCTCGTCCGAATAGATAAAGCCTGAGAACTGTCCATTACCGCTAAAATAAAAGCCGTCTTCTCCGTTCCCGCCGTGCTCGATCGCTTCCTGCATCGTATTCACAATCGTTACCGTGTTGGATGTCCAGCGCATTTCCGTTAGGCTGTAACCTTTGGGCACTTGTTTGATCGCAAAATCAAAGCTGTTGCCTTCACTCGGTTTATCCGATTGATCAATGACAATGTTGATCTCCTCAGAAGTTGCCGCAACGTTAGACTGCGTCTGCATCTTGTCCTCTTCATCTTTTGCGCTACTCTGATCGTTCTTGTTTTTGGCCTCCGCATTAGGTACCGATCCCTGTCCAGCGTCCTCGATGGGTTGCTTGGACTGCGGGTATGCGTGCTCCTGTACAGACTCTTTATTATTTTTGGCGCCACAGGCGCTAATAACAATGACCATACATAACACAGCAGTATACAGTGCAGATTTCTTGATCACCTGTTTCATACTCCATCTTCTCCCTTCGTTCTTCTTGCATCCTTCTCACACACAGATTAGAACCTTATTCATCACTACACCATATCGTCCCTCATGAAGCTCCATAATATGTAAATGATTTAAAATTCCAGACTGCACCTGTTCTTTTGCAGTGATGCGTGTATGAGTTTTCATGCAAAGCGATGGGAATCAGACGTGTATCATCTCTTATCATTAATGTTGAAATTGCGGCAACTCCAGCACTTGTCCTGTCTGAATGTTTCCGTGTGACAATTGGTTTGTATCTTTGAGCGCTTCGACATAAATCCGGGTATCCATCTGATCCGGTTTGTTCGCAAGAGATATACTCCACAGCGTATCGCCGGAAGATACAACAACCTGTTCATTCAGCAACACTGGCTGATCTCCCGCCGATGCCTTGAATACTACACTGCAACCAGCGATAAATACGCTCATCGTGATGAGTAGCTTAATCATCGCCGGGCGTGTAATCTGATCTCGTAAAAAGAGCCTTGAAGCGTGTTTTCCATATGAAAATTCCGGCTTGGTTCTTAGAACCTGCTCAGGTTCATGAATGCTTTTGTACGTGGAATATTTCATTTCCATCTGACCCCCGATTGTTATCTTCCTTTTTTCGTCAATCTTCAACTTGCTTGCCTATATAACTTCATTTAACAACATAATTTCCATCTCTATCTAAAGACAAATAGGCACATATTACTAGCTTTTAATCGAACACATAGGTCTATGTTATCACTTCATTCTAAACAAATTCTGAACAATGCCCGGGCCGACTGAACAAAAGTTTAAATTCGAGAATGGGTGCCTGATTTTCGGCGATGGGACATATAATTCTGCCCTATAATAAGGGAAAGATTGTGATTCTACTGGAGTAAGGGTGTGCAGTTTATGATCTCTGCTGATCTGAAGGAACAATATTACCAGGCGCTAATCGCTAAAGATTCAGAATACGAAGGTTTATTTTATGTGGGGGTCAAAACAACAGGGGTATTCTGTCGTCCCACCTGCCCGGCTCGGAAACCTAAATTTGAGAATTGCGAATTTTATGAAACCGCTCAGCAAGCACTGCTTGCGTCATTTCGTCCATGCCAGCGATGCCGGCCTCTATCTCACCCCAATCATGTCTCGGATGTGGTTCGCATGCTGGTTGAGGCTGTCGAGAAGGAGCCGGAAAAACGCTGGAAGGGACAAGATTTCAGGGCACTATCCATTGATGAATCTACCGCTCGCCGTCAGTTCAAAAAAAGATTCGGGATGACCTTTGTTGAATACGCTCGCGCACGGCGTATGGGACTAGCGCTGAAACATATTCGTTCAGGGCGCACCGTCATCGATAGCCAACTCTCCACCGGATATGAATCCAGCAGTGGATTCCGCGATGCCTTTTCAAAGATTATGGGAGCTGCACCTACACACGTAGATGACGAACGGGTACTGAAGGCAACCTGGATCGATACAAGGCTTGGCCCCATGATGGCTATAGCGGATGAGCAAGCTTTATATTTACTTGAATTTATTGATCGCAGAGGGCTGGAACGCGAGGTGGAACGCCTGCGCAAGCGCACCAAATCCGCGATTGTACCTGGCACAACAGCACCTATTCAATCCATTGAACGGGAATTAAATGAATATTTCGACGGCAAAAGGACAGCGTTCGACACACCGTTGTTCTGTTTAGGAACACCATTTCAGAAGCAGGTCTGGGAAGCGTTATTAGCCATTCCGGCTGGGGAAACGAGGTCTTATCAGGAGATTGCAAACGCCGTTGGAAAACCGTCTGCATGCCGGGCCGTAGCCCAGGCGAACGGGGCAAATCAGCTAGCTATTGTTATTCCGTGTCACCGTGTGATTAATGCAAGTGGTGAGTTGGGCGGTTATGGAGGTGGACTGACACGAAAAAATTGGTTGCTTCAGCACGAGAGACAGATGTCATTGCAGTAGGAATTCACAGTAGTAGCAGCCTATCTATTTCTATAAAGGAAGTGAGCCACGATGAAAAACAACCATTGCACACAAAAAGAAAAAGCTGAACAATTTCATCAATATCATGTGAAGGGACAACCTCTCGTACTGGTGAACGTGTGGGATGCCGGGAGCGCACAGACCATTCAATCTACGGGTGCCAAAGCTCTGGCTACGGGAAGCTGGTCTGTTGCCGCCGCTCATGGGGAACAGGATGGTGAAGCTCTGCCGTTTCAACTCGTGCTTGCTAATCTCGCACGTATTATAAAGAGCGTAGATCTACCTGTCACCATCGATATAGAGGGAGGGTATGGCAGGTCCGTGTCAGAAGTGAAGCAAAACGTGTTGCAAATTATTGAACATGGTGCGGTAGGCATTAATATCGAGGATCAGTTGCCCTGTGATGAAGGCCTGTACAGCGTCGCAGAACAATGTCTGAGACTATCCGCTGCTCGCGAAGCGGCACGTGAGGCAGGCATTCCCCTTTTTATCAATGCACGCACAGATTTATTTCTACAACAAGTTCCTGAGAAACATAATGAAGCGTTAGTTAACGAAGCAATTGCACGGTCCGAGGCATATGCGGAAGCAGGGGCAAGCGGTATATTCATTCCAGGTTTACAGGATCAGTATTGGATTCAGGAACTATGTGACCGTTCGCCAATCCCCGTCAACGTGATGGTAACCTCCAACGAACCTTCACCCAGACAACTGGCAACACTAGGGGTGGCACGAATCAGCTACGGGCCTTATCCTTATCTGCAAGTTATGGAGAACCTGAAAGCACTTGGGCAACGTATTTTAACAGGAGCATAAGGATTATACTAATGAGGTGTGTTCATGCCACGGCGTCCCACACGGACAGAAGATAGGATGTTTCCAGCCTTCACCTGTGGTATAATCCCACTACCTAACAGTAACAGGAGGCACATATGCTTAACGTTGAACAAAAGCTTGAAATTCTCGAGTCGTACCCACAGCTGCAGCGCAAAAATGTATCTCTGGGTCGTGTGAATTTCCACTACGAGGACAGTGCCTACGAGAAAAAAATTGTAGCACTCCATATTCACCCTAACGGTAACGGTTATATCTATGCAGGGTTATTGCCGAACTACGAGACGGATGCCAAAGGGTTCGTCAATGTCCGTGATTACTCCGAGGGAGATCTGCGTACATTGCTGGATGCAACGCTCAAAGCGATGTCTCATAATCCAGACGCAGTTGAAGTGACTGAGAACGTACCATCCCCTAAAGAATCTGCCCCGGTCACCCTGTCATCAGGCGGTGGTATCTGGATCAATGAAGAGGGACACACACTTACGTTAAAATATGACAATGACATGTGGTGTGTATATGCTGGTCAGGAACTGGAGATGGCTTTTGAATCACGCGGTGAAGCTGGCGAGTATCTTGAAGAGGAAGGTTTCAAATCGCAAGCTCAAGCATAGATTAGAGTACAACCCATGGGAGAAAATACAATAAACACGAGGTGAGCACACACTCCCTCGTGTTTTTTTATTGCCCTGTCGAATGCCTTTTCTAAATCTTATATCCCTTAAGAAAAGTCTTTCTCCCGGTAAGCTTTTGGCTGAACTTTCGTTAGTCTTTGCTCCCTTTTCGACCAAGCGGCGCATGCTTCATCATGGGATACGTGGATAGAAGGAACGCTCCGCCGATTAAACCCAGTACGGTGAACAGCACGATCCTGTTTAATCCGGCAATCCACAGCATCAGCTGTCCCAAGTCTGCAAATGCAATGATCAGTGACAGCACCAGACCAAAGCCAAACAACAGAATCAGGAAATTACGCAGGCCCAGCCGAATCCAGCAAACCGTCAAGAAAACAGATAGACCGAGTACCAAGAGCCCCAGCATCACGTCAATCCACAGATAAGGAAACACGAGATAACTCGAAGAATAGAGCATTCCCGGTTGGTACAACGTGACCTGTAGCCATCCCCCGACATTCAGCAAATGAACGACCCCATAGATCGCATGCAGAATGATCATCGTGCCCACAACCATACAGGCTCCCATCATATAGAAAGATTTCATGAATTGAATCCGTGTACTGCCCATACCAATGGCCACCGGGTAGAGCGTGATTAGACCCGCAATGGCAAAAGTACAGATCCCTCCATACATCGGCCCGAATAACTGCGATGAATAACTGACATGAAACAGAAAAGCAATCGCCACATAGACTGCTGTCAATCCAAGTGCAATGGATGTAAAGATGATCAGATATAAACGCATATCATCTAAAATCAGCCGATTCGTTCCTTTTACTGCATTCATGCTCTCACCTCCTCCTGCTTCCGCGTTACATTCACCAGATAATCCTGGAGCGTCGCTTTTTCAATGGAAATCCCGTGATGCCCAGCCTTCGCTACCCATTCCTTCGAGTAAACATCATCAATCATCACTTTGCCGGTTGTACCCATGCGAGCAGAATCAATAATATTAGCATCTGCAGAGGCCAGCTTAACATCTTGAATTAACCCTGTTAGAAGAATCCCGCGCTCACGTACTTCCTCCATGGGGTGATGATATAACACTTTTCCTTGATGTACCACGATCAGCGTTTCACACAAAGGCTGTACCTCTTCGATATGATGCGTTGATATCAGAATCAGACGAGGGTTATCTTCATACGTTTCCAATAATGCTTCATAGAAAAGTTTTCGTTTCTCGGCATCGAGTCCATTCGTAGGCTCATCCATAATCGTTACACTCGCATTACTGCACAGCCCCAGAATAATTTGAGCAGCTGTCTTCATGCCCTTCGAAAATTTACTCATTTTCTGTTTGGAAGGCAGCTCAAATATATCGATGAGCCGCTTGGCAAGTTGTTGATCCCATTGTGAATGGAAATGTGATCCGATGGTGACCAGATCATTTATTGTCCAGTTTTTACCAAGCGGATGATTCTCCTGGATGTAACATAGATGTCCTTGAGCAGACAGATTATTGTAAGGGTTCTGACCCATAATTTGAATGGTGCCACTGTCAGGGCGGTTATGTCCGGCGAGCAGGCTCATTAGCGTCGTTTTACCAGCACCGTTCCTTCCCCAAATTGCACCAATGACAGGTTCATTCTCATGCAGGGTGACACTGTTCAGAATAGAGGGTTTACTCTTTTGATAGCTGTAACATACCTGCTCCATATGAATCATATTTCACTCTCCTTATCCTTCTTACCGCGAATCAGATCAATAATCATGTCCTCGTCCATCCGAATACGTCTGGCTTCTTCAAGTAGAGGTTTGATGTATTCCTCGTAAAAATGTTGCTTTCGTTCAACAAGCAAGGCTTCTCTGGCTCCTTTGGCAACAAACATTCCCACACCTCGCTGTTTGTATATGATGCCTTTGTCTACCAACTCCTGTAGCCCCTTTCGCGCCGTAGCCGGATTAATATTGTAAAAGCGTGACAGTTCATTCGTCGAGGGAACCTGCTCCTCCACCCTCAATCTGCCTTCCACAATATCATCCATGATCATCATGGCGATCTGATGAAAAATAGGCTGGGATTCATCCAAAGTCGATTTCATCTGTTTCCAACTTTCATACATAATAATGATTCTGCGTGTGTCTTATCTTTGGGTCAATTTTTCATCCCTTAGTTAGTTGGTTAGTTACTTATGTAACTAACTATAGTATACAAGAACATAAATGTAAATAGACCTTTGTTAATTGATTAACTTCTCCACACGGATTCGGTTATATTGGTTCAGGAGAGCGTCAAGGAGTATGGACTGTCTAATCACTTCAGGATGAAGCAGGCTACCGTATTGCAGATGTATCTGATGCAGCTGTTGTCTCGCGTCTTCTATCTGTGATTTTAATTCCATACGATCCATAGCACCCCCTCCTTTTGTCATATTTTAGCTTATTATGCCAATCGATAGTTTAATGAGGGTATGACAGATAAGCTCTTCATACGTTACCGGACCGTTTATACATACAAAAAAGAACGCCTCTGAGTTATTCAGGAGCGTTCTGTGGCTCAGGCTTATGTCCCTAAACCGTGATCATTCGTTCGGTAGATTGGAGGAGGGGTATCTTCCTTGACTGGAGATGGCCCGGTAACCGTCGGCAGGATGTTCACCGCGATACTACAAGTAACTATCAGCAAAGCCAGTTTTTTCTTCATTGATTTTTTGCACCTCACCAATCAAGATTTTGTATTGCTGTATAGCAGTATCGGACGCATAATCCCTGTATTGTTCGAATAGTCCGACACTTCTAAGCATACCTCGTCCATCACTAATTTCAATAGCAAATCTTAAGCTATCCAGCACAAAATTTAAACCTTGTGCAAAGTGATCCCTCTTCAGATAATATTTGCCCAATCCAGCCAATAATCGAACGTAACGATCATCCGTAACCTGCTTGCTGACTTTTCCAATTCGGTTCCGTTGCTCCTGATAAGTAAAATGCGGTGCATACTCTTCTAATACATCATCGATATCCATATCGTATCGATTCGCCGCAGTAACAATATCACATAGCGCTGGAAAGATCTCGTTCTCTTTTGTTGAAATGTAGGCCAGATACTGGGGAAGAATTTCAAACTGTCCAGCCATTAATTGATATATATAACGATTCCCCTCAGCCCATTCCTGAAATTGTTGAATAACAACCATTTCTTCATGATCCGGATTTTTGACCCAGGAGGAATCGGTGTATAACGAAACATATTTGAGGGCCATCTCATAGTTGTCTAAATGGAAGTAAGCACTTCCCGATGCCAAATAAGCATACATAACATAGAATATAATAGGTCTTTTCGTTTCTTCCGCTTTCTTTCTCCCATTCAATTCATAGTGAATGGTTGCCTTTACTCGCAGTTTTTCTGACAACTCCTGCACCTTACTCCACCGATGAAGCGAGGCAAACGCATTAATCAGTTCATTCAATGCATCCAGTTGATAGCGTTCATCCAGCCGATCCACATAATATTCAAATTGAGCCGCAATAATAACATTCCGTTGCTGATCATTCGACAGTCCGAGCTTGAACAGACGATACTGACAGAGCGCAAGCCGCTCGGAATGTTGCATCTTCTCACTTTCAGCGATTGTTTCATATAAGAGAGTTGCCGGTTTCCATTTACCAGCATGATAGAACTCCTCCGCCACATCAAATAACATCGGGATATACGAAAGATTATCCATCATGAGACGGACGACCTCTTCGATACAGTCCAGCTTATCCAGTTCAGCACATCGATGCAGAAAAGGACCTAACCTCCGCCAATCCGGCGTTGCGTGCACAAAGCACTCATCAATATACAACTCATAGAAATGGCCCGCTGCAAGCTTCATAGCCACCGTAATACGGTCCAGCTGCTGCATGGAGATAGGTCGATTTTTATTCAAAATGTTGCTGAGTGTGCCAGAATTAATTCCGGACAGCTCTGAAAATAAACTGATCGACATCTGTTCACGCTTCAGATAGCTTGCTAAATGATCGCGTATCGTGGTTGTTGTCGGCTCCAAGGGAACACCACCCTCCAAAATAAAAACACCAAAAGCGAGCATACAGGTACATGCAAAAGTAATTATATGTAATATGTACGTGCTTTTCAATAAAATAATTTCAACTAATTTGTATTAATTACATTTTAACCCTTTTAGAGCGAGAAAATATGTATCTATATTTTATATCGAAATGGTCTGTTCTTCCAAGACCCAACTGCACAAAAAAACACGAGCCAGGCGGGCTCGTGTCATTTGTCAGAATATCATTACGCATTCGGCGTATTTTCACTTTTACTCCATATTCAATGTATGTGACTTAAGGCAGTACATTCCCTGCAGCGCGATAAATTTCATACCACTCTGGACGAGTGAGGTGAACTTCACTTGCTTTCACACAATCTTGCAGACGTTCAATGTTCATGGTTCCTGTCACGGGCTGCATCTTTGCAGGGTGACGAAGCAGCCACGCAATTGCAATGGTTGTGTTGCTCACGTTATACTTCGCAGCGATCTCATCGATCTTGGCATTCAATTCCGGGAATTTCTCATTGCCAAGGAAGACCCCCTCGAAGAATCCGTATTGGAACGGAGACCACGGCTGAATGGTGATATCATGCAGACGGCAGTAATCCAGAATGCTGCCATCTCTGTTCACCGCAGCGTCATTCTCCATATTCACGTTGATGCCGCTATCGATCATCGTCGTGTTGGTAATACTCATCTGTAGCTGGTTGGCTACCAGAGGCTGTTTGACATATTTTTTGAGCAATGCGATCTGGTTCGGATTCTGGTTGGATACGCCGAAGTGACGCACTTTTCCCTCACGCTCCAACTGATCGAATGCTTCGGCCACTTCCTCCGGCTCCACAAGTGCATCCGGGCGGTGCAAGAGCAACACATCCAGATATTCCGTTCTCAGACGTTGCAAAATGCCATCCACTGAATTCAGGATATGCTCTTTGGAGAAATCAAACATACCCTTGCGAATGCCGCATTTGGATTGAAGAATCAAATTCTCACGAACTTGGGGATTCATCTGCACAGCATCGGCAAAAATCTCCTCACATGTCCCTGTGCCGTAAATATCGGCGTGATCGAAGAAATTCGCGCCTACTTCCATAGCAGAACGTACAAAATGCTCCGCATCCTTACTATCCAAAGAATTGATTCGCATACAACCTACAGCAACTACAGGCACATCGAGTGCACTGCTGCCCAGTTTAATGGTTCTCAAGATGTTTCCCCTCCATTATTCAAAAATAGTTTATGCGCATGAGACACTGATACATATCCGTATATGTACGTCCACGCTTGTCTTCCGTCTATGATTGTGACACACATCTGCAATCGGTTTCAATAGACTTTCCCTACATTTATATGGAGAAATGATTTGTTTTAAGTCATACTGCCCAGCCTTGGGCAGAAATCATTAATCTTTTTCCGGCACGATCACCTTCATATAACCAGGCAATACACGGATATCAATCGGTAAAGCTGGGCCTTCCTCTCCATCAACATTCGTACGGATGGTTTCGTCGGAGCGAACACGCACTTCTTTGGCTGTAAAATAGTGCACGTCCTTATGGGCCTTCAGATTGCCGAAGAACAGTGAAGTGCCTAAGGTCAAGCTGTTGAACACACCGATGTTCTGAATCACAAAGCAGTGGATCAATCCGTCGTCTACCGCTGCATCCGGTGACAATTTTTCGAACCCTCCGACCGAGTTGGTAAGTGCTGCCACAAAAAGCGGAGTCTCTCCTTCCCAGAATTGCCCGTCATATTCGATCTTCAAAACGTTTGCCGGTGTATTTACCAGATCCTTCAAGCCTTCTTTCAGATAAGCGAATGATCCCAGCTTTGATTTTTCCTCTGACGAAACCGAGAATAACGCCTCCGCCAAGGAGCCGGCTGCCAACACATTGGCAAACAGTCGCCCATTCACCATGCCGAGATCTACCGACCGGGTCTGTTCCGAACGTAACTGCTCGATCGCTTCCTCCGGGTCAAGGGAGATATGTAACGCCCTTGCAAAATCATTCACTGTTCCCAGTGGAACAACGCCTAGAAGAGGACGATGTTCCTGATCCAGCATACCGTTGATCGTCTCATGCAATGTGCCGTCTCCACCGATCGAGATGACCAGATCATACCCTTCTTTGCAGGCATGCAGACCGTAATGGGTGGCATCCCCTTCCCCGGCTGTTTCGTTAACCACGACTGCGTATTGTCTGGATTCCAGAATAGCCCGAACTTGGGATACATATTGCTCTGCTTTTTCCTTGCCTGACGACGGATTGCTAATGATCATTGCTTTCCTCATCGATACATCTCCCTCTCCGCATATAGCCTCTGTACATCCTTACCCTTTCCAAGATGGGATTGAATACAGTGTGATGCAACTATGTTGATCACCATACAAATTTTTATAATTTGCACAAAGTTATGCTGAAAAAGTGCAGGGCATGGGCCTTATCATATAGAATAAAAGTATAGATAGATAAACGTTATAAAATCACTGTTCCTATATCCCCAAGACGGGTTAATAATAAGAGATGTTATGATTTGGAGGGAAGGCATGTAATGAAGAGAATCGCACTATTATTGTTGATATGTATTCTAAGTATAGGTACGGCGGGGCAAGCGAAGGCATACGTGCTCGATGATTCAGATCATTCCCTAATTAAAGATCCCGCGCTCGAAGAAGGACTGAAGCTGATTCTGAACATCCCTGTAGGTGAACCCCTGACATCCAAAGACCTGAAGCAGCTTCGTGTGGTGGATCTGAGCAATGCCGGCATTCAGAGTCTTTCCGGGCTGGAACATGCCGTAAGTTTGACCCATCTGCGTCTATACGGTAATGAAATTACAGATCTCACACCACTGGAACACCTGACGGAGCTTCGCGAGATTGACGTCCGCAACAATTACATTACATCCATTCAGCCTCTCGCGGCATTACGGCAACTGGGACGTCTATATATCAGTAACAACTCAATATCCTCCATTGACGTCGTGCGGGAATTCCCCAGACTACATACATTGCATGCCAGCGGCAATCAGATTCCAAGCCTGAATGCTCTAACAGAGCTACATTCGCTGAAATGGCTCGAAATCTCAAATAATTTCATTACAGATCTTACACCACTTACGGAACAGACTGAGCTGAAGCGGCTGAATGTGGCTAACAATCAGATTGAAGCACTGGATGCTCTCGCAGAGTTGCCAGATACCCTGCGTGAGCTGAATGTGGCAGGTAACCATATATCTCGCTTGGCACCCCTGAGCCACATGAAAGAACTGCGGAAACTGGATATCTCGGGTAACCAGATCCAGCAACTGAGCGACATCGCAACATTAACAAACTTAACGGAGCTGAATGCGGAGTCCAATCAGATCTATAATCTGGAGCCGCTACGCAAGTTAACCAAACTAAACGTCTTGAAGCTATCGGACAACCGGATATGGGATCTGACACCAATCTCCGAATTATCCTTCACACCGGATAACTCAGATGTACCAAGCGTAAACAACATCTCTGATTCCACTTCTATGTCCTTAAGCACACCAAATATGATGACAGAGGCAACTGATGCCGGGCTTACTGTACATAACAATTATCTGGATGTGACAAGTGGCAGTCATACGATGCAACTACTGAACGAGATGAATGTCAGAGAGCAGAAGCGTACGCCGCAGGGCCGTTTTCAACGCTTAATTGAAGGGTCTGCCACAGCATATGTGGGCGACCGTGCGTACGAACTTGATGGAGCTCCTTTTATTAATGAAGGCCGGACATATGTGCCTCTTCGATTTGTATCCGAGCATTTAAATGCTCGTGTGAACTGGAACAGCGGTACACGCGAAGCAGTCATTACACAAGAGGATCAAACCATTCGCTGGGGCGTAAGCAACAAGCAGGTCACCGTTAACGATGAACTCATCATGAATGATGCTCCGCTGTTAATGAAGGATGGCAATGCCTATGTTCCAATTCGATTTATTTCAGAGCAGCTTCATACAACCGTTGGATATATCGCCAAGAGTAAAACGATTCTGATCTTTGAAAACAAATAACTATATCCCCGCCGCATTGTTGGTGGGGATTTTTTCTGTTTTCAGAGGAATAGGGTATATCTTGCTAACTATATGATGATCCCTTAATCACAGCCAGCATAAGTGTTATAGGTGTAGTGAGCCACTTCCTCCCACTCCATAATGATTCATTTCCAAACGAACTACCTTGGATTAGGGTAAATATTGCACGGATTAGCACATCTGCTTTTGCTACGGAAGTTGGTATACTTAACGTAATCAAAAGGATTACTTACCAGCCTACGAGGAGGATCATCATATGACATTTACGTTTAACGGATTTTCGACTACACCTACAGAGCCGTGGAACGAGTTATCTTTTTCAACTACTCATGAAAGCGCTAACTTAAAATTAACCGGTGAGCAGCATCAGCTGGTTGAAGGGTTCGGTGGTTGCTTCAATGAACTGGGTTATTTGGCTTTGGCCCATTTAAGTGACGAGCAGCGACATGAAGTCATGCATTCCCTGTTCCACCCGGAAGGGGAACACCGGTTCACGATCTGTCGCCTGCCGATTGGCGCGAGTGACTATGCAGAGCAGTGGTATAGCCACAACGAAGTAGACGGAGATGTGGCGATGGACCATTTTTCCATCGAACGAGATTTCAAATATCTGATCCCTTATATCAAGGAAGCTTTGAGTTATAACCCGGATTTGCAATTATTCGCATCGCCATGGAGTCCGCCAACCTGGATGAAGTTCCCCAAAGCTTACAACTACGGAACACTGCGCTGGGAAAAGGACATTCTCGAAGCCTACGCTCTGTATTTTGTGAAGTTTGTTGAAGCCTACCGCGAAGCAGGCATTACGATTCATCAGGTACATGTGCAGAATGAAGTGATCGCGGATCAGAAGTTCCCTTCCTGCATGTGGACAGGCGAGCAGCTACGTGAATTTATCGCTGATTATCTAGGGCCTGCTTTTGAGAAGCATGGTCTGGACACCGAAATTTGGCTGGGTACGATCAATGCGCCTGATCCGTGGGAAGAACTGATGAAAAAGAAAACAACCGGATTCGATGAATATGCCGGACTGGTGCTCAGCGATCCCAAAGCCTACTCCTATATCAAGGGGGTCGGATATCAATGGGCAGGCAAACATGCCATTCAGCGTACCGTTGCTAGTTACCCGGAGCTTCGCTATATGCAGACCGAGAATGAGTGCGGGGATGGGAACAACTCGTGGAACTACGCCAAGCACGTGTATAACCTCTATCAGCACTATTTCAGTAACGGCGTCAACGCCTATATCTATTGGAATATGGTGCTTGAGCCTAGAGGACGTAGCACATGGGGCTGGGAGCAAAACTCAATGATCACCGTTGATCCTGCAAGTAAGGATGTCACTCGTAATCCAGAGTATTATGTCATGAAACATTTTGCTCATCATATCGTTAACGGCGCTCGCCGGCTGGGTCTCTCTGGAGCATGGAGCGGCAAAGCCGTTGCTTTCCGCAACCCGGATAACAGCCTCGTTATCGTTGTTAACAATCCGTTCTCGGATCGCCGCGACCTTCACTTGACGTTCGCCGAAGGACAAACGATTCATGTGCAGCTAGAGGCTGATTCCTTTAACAGTATGGTGATTACAGCGAATTAAAACACCTTGCAGGATGGTAAGAAACGTAAACATGGCATGATGTTTCTACAAGCCAAAGAGCCTGTCCCATATCATAACGGGACAGGCTCTTATTTGAGGGGATAATGCAGGTCAAACGATTTTAGCTGATAGAGCGAATCCATTCTACTTGTACTTGTACTACAGTGTTATACAATTGCCAACTCCAAGGTTCGCACCTGGGCTTAAGGATTGTTCGCCAGGTAGTTTTTCAGCCACTGCATTGCAGGACGCTCTGTGCCATTACTTCTTATCAGGTGGGAACCACTAGTCCAAGTTTGGTTTTCGTTGTAACCCCACAGCGTAACACCTTTAACAGCCGGGTGTTTCCAGAGTACAGGGAACTTCTGTTGGTAACGTTGCAATTGGGTATTGTCATCGCCAGTCATATCCAGCTCGGATACATACACTGGAAGACCTGTTGCTTGCAATTTGTTCAGAACAGTGTTCATCGTGTTCACAGATACATTGTCCATATTGAAGTAATGCGCTTGAATACCGATGCCATCAACGAGGCCTCTGTTTTTCAGCAGGTTGATGATTTGGATATATTGATCTGCTTTGGCAGGATCACCGATAATGCCATATTCATTGATCAGCAATTTGGAATTCGGGAAAGCTTGTCTTGCTTGTTGGAAAGACCAGATAACCCAATCCCAACCTGTCTGCCCATCTCCGCCAATCGCGTTGCGGAAGGATGGCTTCGCATGCAACGGCTCATTGACTACGTCAACATACTCCGCTTGGGAATAACGCTGTCCTGCAGCTCTGATCCATTGAAGCACTTCGTTTCTCTGATCATTAGCAGAGAGGCCATTAATCCAGTTAGGTGCCTGGCTACCCCACACAAGGGTATGGAATTTGAAAGGCATATTATTGTTCTTCGCGTAGTTGTAAGCCATATCTGCCTGGCCCCAGTTCATCACATTACGCGTGCCTTCTACTGCACCCCATTTGGTGGAGTTCTCTGGCGTTACCTGATTCCAGTACGGACTGAAATTGTTTGGTACCTGGCTAGCTATAATATTCCCCAGGAATTTACTGCCTTTAGCCAATCCGGCACTGACACTACCCACCGCGACTGACGCGGCCAGCACACCTGCCAGAGCAAGCGTACCTACCGTCTTAAACCATTTGGACTTCAACATAATATTCCTCCTTGGTTGGGTTTATTTTATAAAGCGCTTACAAGGACATCATAATGGATAATTTTGGTTTTATACACATATAAAACATACTATTTACTTTGAAAAGTATACTTCCTATTGCTTTATCTTTTCCCCCACTTTATTCAACTGTATCGAACATATATGTTACATCTGCGTTTACATTACGTTGATGTTTCTCTAGTATGGAATGGATACGTATAAATACACACACTAGAACACAAGGGAGATTACACATGCGCACACCTGGTCTAAAACGTTTCGCTAGTTGGTCATTATCCATTCTATTAGGCACTTCCCTGCTGCTCGCGCCGCTTGCTTCGGAAGATGCTCACGCAGCTGAAGCAGATCCAGAGACTAAGATTACTTTGCTTGGCACATCTGATATTCATGGTCGCTTTATGCCATGGGACTACGCACTGGATGGCCCCAACCCTGCCGGAAGCATGACACAGCTCTATACGATGGTAAAAAAAGTCCGTGCTGAGAATCCCAACACTATCCTGCTGGATGCGGGAGATATGATTCAGGACAATTCTGCCGAATTGTTCAATGATCAACCCCAGTCACCGATGATGGTGGCCATGAACGAGATGAACTATGATGCCTGGGTTATGGGGAATCATGAATTTAATTTTGGCCTGGACGTACTGGAGAAAATCTCTTCTCAGTTCAAAGGCCAGGCGCTTGTCGGTAACATTTTCAAAGAAAACGGTGACCGTTACATGCCTGCCTATACCATTATCGAGAAGGACGGTATCAAAGTAGGCGTGATTGGAATGAATACCCCGATGATTACCGAGTTTGAAAAAGGAACGGATCACTTGAATGGTGTCATTGTCAAAGACCCTGTGGAAGAGACTCGCAAAGCCATTGCCGAGCTGAAAGGCAAAGTGGATGTAATGGTTGGCCTCATGCATATGGGACTGGATAACGAGAACGGCAAACCGGGAACCGGCGTCACGGACATTGCCAATGCCAACCCGGAGCTGGCTGCTATTTTTGCCGGACATATGCATCAGCTGATCGAGTCACAGACCGTGAACGGCGTGCTGATCTCCGAGCCCAACAAATACGGTACACACATGTCACGTATTGACCTGACGTTTGCTAAAGAGAACGGTAAGGTTGTATTAAAGAGTAAAGAAGCGAAAGCACTCGCTGTCAAAAAGGCAGACGGCACTTATGAAGTTTCCGATCCTTCTCTGGAAAAAACACTGCACCCGTTCCACGAGTTCGCTCGTGCCGATGCTAACATTGAGGTAGCGGAGTTGAAAGGCACCAATCTGGTTCCGGCGGATGAGATCAAAGGCATCCCTGCCGTGCAGATTCAGGAAACGCCGCTGTCTGATTTTTTCACCGAAGT
This sequence comes from Paenibacillus xylanexedens, assembly GCF_007680605.1. Classification (GTDB taxonomy): domain Bacteria; phylum Bacillota; class Bacilli; order Paenibacillales; family Paenibacillaceae; genus Paenibacillus; species Paenibacillus xylanexedens_B. The sequence goes on along the minus strand of NZ_VEIO01000007.1, from coordinate 208,025 downwards.
TATGCTCCATTACAGTGATGCCGACATTGTTGCCCATCAGATCGATAATGACAAAGCCAAGCTGGACGTTGGCCCGATCAAGAAAAAAGATATTGCGTTTAACTACCAGTACACATTTGGTGAAGTGACGGTATATGAAGTGACCGGACGTGATCTGAAGGATTACATGGAATGGTCTGCAGGATACTTCAACTCTACTCGCCCCGGAGATGTAACCATAAGCTTTGATCCGAAGCGACGTGCTTCCAAGTACAGCACCAATGATTTCTTCGGCGGTGTGACCTATGAGATCGACCTGACCAAGCCATATGGTAGCCGCATTACCCATTTGAAGTACAGTAACGGAAAAACGGTTCAGGCAGATGATACACTCAAGCTCGGCATGAATGCTTATCGAATGGAAGCACTGGTAGCCAAAGGCGGAGCTCTTGAAGGACGTAAGTTTAAACAACTCTGGTCTTCTAAGGATGCTTCGGCCTTTGGTGAGATTCAAGGCACGATCCGTAATCTGTCTATCGCATATTTGAAAGACGTGATGAAAGGTGTCTACGAACCGAAAGTGCAGCAACATTGGAAAATCACCGGCGTAGACCTGACTGCACCGGAGCGTGCAGATGTCGTGGAACTGATTAATGCTGGCATTATGACCGTGCCGACAACAGAAGATGGCAAGTACACCAATATTGCCTCCATTAACATTTTGGATGCTATAACTGAAGATGAGATGCAAGCCCTATCCTCCAAAGCAGGGGTAGATGTAGGCCAATTCAAAGGCGTAAAAACGAAAGGTGCTTTCTACCAGAAGTTGAACAAGGCTCGCAAAGCTGCAGATGGCCAAGGCAATGGCGAGAACTCTCCATCTCCAGTACCTGCACCGGAGAAACCGGTAACTCCAGCGAAGCCGAATCCAACTCCGGTTCCTACACCTGGAGCGGCAAAACCAGGTACTCCGAAACCAGGTAAACCACCTGTTTCTTCGGGCAATGGTAAGCCAATTGTCACAGCTCCAGGCAAACAAGCGAGGGTGACAGCCACTCATTTGAATGTACGTGCGGGTGCATCCTCCAAATCTAAAGTGATTACTTCTGTACCACAAGGTACGATACTTGAGGTAGTTAGCACAGGCCATGCCTATGGCTGGGTCAAAGTGAAGCTGAATGGACAGACGGCATACGTTTACGGCAAATATGTGAGTATTCTAAAATAACACCGTATGTATCAAGGCGGTACCCCCATGTAATGATGGCGGTATCGTCTTTTCTTAATATCTTAATATGAGTTCAATATCGAGGAAGCTCTCTGTAGAATGATACAAATCGTTTCACGTGGAACGTTGCACATCTAACGATCTCCAGAAACGCTATTTAGGCGATTTTACGCGTTTTTATTTTCTAACGATCTCAGGAGACCTTATTTGGGCAAAATGAGGTGAGATCTGACGTTTTTATCGTGTTCTCAGCAAGATAAGCTCCCTGGTGATCGTTACAATTCCAACACGCTCTATATCGTTCAAATAAGCTCATCTGAGATCGTTAGAATAGGGCTTGCCGGTCCGGGTGCGGACAATGACCGTAACTACCTTCACTGGTATATAGGGGTGAACCGCTATTTTGAAGGGGAGTCTCTTTATTTGCCACCGCTTCCCGTGCACATAGAGTATAATAGGCAGGTATATGTTACATGTACGGTGCAATGCTGGTAAGTAAGATCATTCACATGGTTACAGAGACCAAAATAACGTGAGCAGACTGCATTTCAAAACTAAACGCAAAAGAGGTAAACGATGAGTAAGCAGTATTTTAAAGAGTTTGGCTTAGGGGAAGAGATCGTCAAAGCACTGGACAGCCTGGGTTACGAGAATCCCACCGAAGTTCAGACCCGGGTTATTCCCGTCGCTTTGGAGAATCAAGACCTTGTTGTGAAATCACAGACAGGTAGCGGCAAAACAGCCGCATACGGTATACCTCTCTGCGAGCTGGTGGACTGGAACGAGAATAAACCGCAGGCCCTGATCCTGACTCCCACAAGGGAGCTGGCCCTGCAGGTCAACGAAGATATTACCAACATCGGGCGCTTTAAACGTATTAAAGCTACCGCACTGTATGGGCAATCCCCTTTTCACATTCAAAAAGCCGAGCTGAAACAACGAACACATGTGGCCGTAGGCACGCCAGGCCGGGTTCTGGATCATATTGAACGGGGAACGCTGCCGCTGGATCGCATCGCATATCTGGTCATCGATGAAGCAGATGAGATGCTGAACATGGGCTTTATCGAGACGGTACAAGCGATTATCCAGGCATTGCCGCAGGAACGGACAACGATGCTGTTCTCCGCAACGTTCCCGGAGGATGTGGTGAAGCTGTCCCGTCAATATATGAACACTCCTGTAGAAATCGAGATCAAGGCTAGCGGACTGACTACAGCGACGATTGAGCATGCCGTGATTCGCACGTCGGAAGTGAACAAAACTGCACTGCTTCAGGACTTGTTGATTACTGAAAACCCGGACAGTTGCATTGTATTTTGCCGTACGCAGGAGAATGTCGATAAGCTGTTTCGTGTGTTGGCTGATTTGGACTATCCAGCGGATCGCATCCACGGTGGTATGGAGCAGGATGAGCGAATCGAAGTGATGAATGCCTTCAGACGTGGACAATTCCGTTATCTGATCGCCACTGACGTTGCCGCGCGTGGAATTGATATCACGAACATCACCCATGTCATCAATTATGATATCCCGCTTGAAAAAGAAAGCTATGTACACCGTACAGGCCGCACGGGCCGTGCAGGTAAAACAGGTAGAGCCTTCACTTTGGTCACGCCAAAGGATGGCAGACGTCTTGCGGAGATCGAATCCTACATTGGGTTTGAGATTCCTGTGGTCAAAGCACCTTCGGAAGATGAGGTAGACCGCTGCCGGGAAGCATTCGAGAAACGTCTCAAGATCGCCCCTGAACGCAAAAAGGACAAGCGTGAGCAGTTGAACCAGCAGATTATGAAGCTGAACTTCAACGGAGGCAAGAAGAAGAAGCTTCGTGCAGTTGATTTTGTAGGTACCATTGCGAAGATCGAAGGCGTAAGCGCAGACGATATCGGGATTATCACGATTCTGGATAACGTGACGGATGTGGAAATCCTGAATGGTAAGGGACCGCTCGTGCTGGAAGTCATGCAGCATACTACGATCAAGCGTATGCAACTTAAGGTACGTAAAGGGCGCAAAAATTAACGAAGAAGCAATGAAACAACGAGTAACGAAAGAAGAAACCAATCCTTTTCTTTGCTTATGAACTCAAAAACAAAACCAGGGATAAAAACTTTTGAAGTCTATCCCTGGTTTTTGATCTACATATAACAAATGCCATTCCATCTCTAGGATGGCTATAGATATCATCTCATTTTCAAATCCCACACCGTAATATTCAGATCTACTTTATCTTCTTGCGCACCGCTCCATCGTGGATAGAATACCGAAACAGCTTATCCTCCGCACCACCTTCATCATCCGTCACCTGAAAGGTCTCCGCATCCGCCGTCTTGTATACCCCTCCTGTCACAAAACTGAATACGGCCTGATCATCCTTGCCCCAATACCTGTTCAACATGACAAAAGATGCTCCATCGATGCCTTTTACGGTACGTTTGCCGTTGGCATTATAGAGCCCATTTCGATCCTTGGCCCAGCTCTGGGGATCAGCTTCGAGCAAATGAGTAAAGCTGGCACGATCTATCTTTTTATTGACTATGCCCCACAGATATACCTGATTCGCATCTACAGCCCAACTACCGGATGGTGTGAGCACTTCAAAAGTTGCTGTATCCGCTCCCTTGATCCGTTGAAGCACATCGTCAGGATGGCCGAAAGGCTGAAGGGTACGCGCATACTGCGCATGATATACATGGTTCTGATCTCTGGATAAACCCAGATGCTCCGTACCGCCTAACACTTCAAACGTTAGTACATCTGCTCCCTCAATACGATACCCGTTATAATAAATATGCTGCTTGTCCCGGCCAAATCGGCCTCCAAGTGACTCGAAGCTCTTCGGATCTGCTCCACGGATGGTACGCCACTGAAAATAAACCTGATTCCGATCACGCGCAAACTGTTCATCTAGCGGTCCAAATGAACTTCGATCCGCACCGCGAACCAGATTGAAGGTTTCTTTAGCATCTCGCCTGTACCCACCGTCAGACTCTGTCCGATAGAATACGGAGGTAGCCGTGGCATACCAATCCCCCGTAAGCTGGATCGCATTATCTGCATGATGAGCATAGCCAGTCTGCCACCAGCCAGGTATATCTGGATGATGCTCCCGTAGCCAATCGACCATCTCATGTTTATATTCATTGGCATAACGAAGGCCGCTCGACAAATGAAACAGATGATCCTGATCCGTACAGTAATCATGCCGCGCAATGGCTGCACTTGTATCCATTTCATCGAACACATGAAAATGCTGGCTTTCTTTGACGTATAGCTGGTGTTTATCCTTTGCAAAATATGACGTCCCTGGCAATAGTTCAAAGCTGCCTGGATCGGAGGGAGAAACGGGCTTGTCCTCCAGATAGACATGCTGCGAATCAGAGCTGTAATCCTCGTGCACGACGCGGAACGCTTCTATGTCTTGACTGAACAAACTGGCCTTGTTCGTACGCGCATTGAACCACCATATACCCTGATGATCTTTTAGATAGGCAAATGTCAGCCAGCCTTTGGAGTAGATCGATAAGACTTCGAAACCATCAGCAGTGATCCCGCCCTTGACCAGCACCGCGTTTCCGTCCTCTTTCTGCAAGACCACTAGAGTATTCGCATTGATCACAAAGCGATCCATAACCTTTCCTCCCTCAATCCATGGCTATATCGTCAGAAATTATAAGTGTGAGCCACCACTGGCATCCAGACATTGTCCTGTCATCCAACGACTATCCGCCGAGGCAAGAAATGCAGCGATATCAGCCACATCCTCGGGTTCTCCCCAGCGATTCATTACAGATAGCCCGGCCGCATACGCCTGTCCTTGTGGATTCGCAAGTGTTCCTGCATTCATCTCGGTGTTGATGATACCCGGTTGTATGGCGTTAACCCTGATCTGGCGGCTTCCCAGTTCTTTGGCTAACAGCTTCGTGAACGTATCCACAGCCCCTTTGGTCATACTGTAAGCAAACACCCCTGGCGAAGCTACCCGTGTCACAAAAGAGGAAATATTGATGATACACCCTCCGTCCCGAAGCCGAGAGACGGCCTGCTGCGTCACAAATAGCGGTGCTTTTACATTAATTCTCATGACATCCTCAAAAGATTCTTCCGTCGTTTCCTCCAGGCTCAGGATCTGTCCTATGCCAGCGTTATTGACCAAAATATCCAACTTGCCTTCTTGTCCGTGCTTCTGAACAGCTGCATCAACCTTGGCAAACAGGGCATGAATGCCATCCAGCGTACTTAAATCAGCTCCAATGGCCTGCCCCTGTCCACCACGGTCTATGATGTGCCTCACCACACTCTCCGCTTCTGCCTGCCTTGTTGCAAAATGCACAAGAACGTATGCCCCCTCCTGTGCCAGACGGATCGCAATACTTCGGCCAATACCTCTGCTCGCACCTGTTACTACGGCTACTTGTCCTTCCAGTCTTCTGCATGTCTCGTTCATAACGTCATCCCCTTCAATGAATAATCTGACCTTCTCAAAGGCTCAGGACAGTTATATCACGAGACGACAATCACAATCTTGCTCTTATATTCGAGCGATACCTCAATCACTTGTACAGCCTCAGTCGGTGATGAAGTTGCTCTCGAATCTCTGTCTGATTGCTCACTTTGACGATCAGCGAAGGTTCGTAGTGTTGTTGCATGATCTCATATGAAAACTCCGGACCGGATGATGGGAAGACCGTCTGAAACAGCTGATAGAAGTATAGGCCATTCGGTTCGTCTGAACCTCTATACTTATACGGTGCCTGATAAATCAGGTAAGGCAATTGGGCCAGATCAGGCTTAGAAGGTCTCTTTTTATCGTGATCCGACAGCAGATTTATCCATCGTGGATCATCGACCATGTCCTCAATCAAGTTATAACGAGATGTCTTCAATTTCACATTTTCCAATATTAATTCAGTCACATCGGCTGTATTCTCTCTCGAAAAACCATATACGTACCCTGCCTGACTCGGCTCCTCGCTATGATCGGCGCGGCTCAAACAGGCAAAATAGAGCGCGCGTAGCGGAGACGCTGTAAGCTCCAGCAGATTCGTAGGCAGACCCTCATGATGACACCAGGCTAACACATGCTCGTGCTCCCACTCTCCCGCTTGATCTGCCATATCTCGGACATAATCATTTACTGCATCCACATAATATTCCGGGTTATCTCGAAGCAATCGCGCTATTCCTGATCGAAGTAAGGAAGAGGATTGAGTGGCGTATCGCCTGTTTTCTCCGCGATAATAATACCCCTCCTGACCATTCGGTAACTCTTCGATCATCGCTATATAATCTTCTACCGAATTTACCTCATAGCATACGGCATCATTCATAGCATCTAGCACCTCCAGCGCCTATATGTGTTTTATCCTTCATCTTCCTACAAAGATACTACCATTTATATACGACTTCATCTGATTTCTGGCTTCATATCACAGTCAATAGGGGCAGCATTATGCTCTTTCCGCTTATTCTCCATCAGATGTTGCTCTGTTCAGCAATCTCTGAATTGTTCACTTGCTAAATATTGTAAATCAACTACAATAGATTTGAAAGCGCTTTAATTATTTTCTAATCTATATGGAGGTGTACGTAATGGGAAAACGTAAGACGGTCTGGCTTCTGGTTTTCACACTCGCATTAACGATGTTTGGTCTACATCCTGAACGAAGCAACGCGGCAAGTGTAGCAATTACCAATGGTACCGATTGGCTTGATACGGCTGGCAATCCCATTCACGCCAACAGCGGTAACATCCTGCAGGTAGGCTCAACGTATTATCTGTATGGCGAACATGCGGTGGGCGGCAAGTTTGACAGCGTGAACGTCTACACCTCAACGGATTTGAAAAATTGGACTTTTAGCAATGCCATCCTGACCAAAGACTCCGCTACGGAACTCGCCTCCAGTAAAATCGAACGTCCCAAAGTGATCTATAACGCCTCCACCAAGCAATATGTGCTCTGGGCTCATTATGAGAACGGTACGGATTATAATCTCGGCCGCGTTGCAGTAGCTACCAGCAGTACACCCAATGGAAAATTTACGTATGAGGGTAGCTTCCGTCCGCTTGACTATGAATCCCGTGACATGACTGTTTTCGTGGATACGAACGGCACAGGTTATCTCGTAACGGCCTCCCGTAAAAACGGCGGTGCGAATGATACGATGGCTATTTTTAAAATGAATGCAAGCTACACAGGGGTACAGTCGTTCGAAGGATGGTTGTTCGAGAATGCATACCGTGAAGCCCCTGCTGTTGTGAAAAAAGGAAACCGCTACTATCTCTTCACCTCCCAGGCCGCTGGCTGGTATCCGAATCAGGGAGCATACGCTACAGCTACGTCCATGACAGGGCCATGGACTGCACTTACGCCTTATGGCAATCCATCAGCCTTTGGCTCTCAGATTCATGATATTGCCACGATTCAGGGTAGTAACACCACTTCATATATCTATATGGCAGATCGCTGGAATCCGATGAATCTGGGCGAGCACAAACATATCTGGCTACCACTCACGTTAAATGACGCCAGTGGAACGGCCTCGCTGGAATGGTATACGTCATGGAACATTGACGCGGCAACAGGCCAGGTCACGTTACCTGCGCTCGTCAATCATGCCCAAGGCAAGGCAGCCTCCGCCAGCTCGACGGCCTCTGGCTCGTCCCCCTCCCTTGTCAATGACGGTAACTATCAGACCTCGTGGGTAGCTTCCTCCAATAGCTGGCCGGCATGGTGGCAGGTCGATTTCGGAGCACCAAAAACCATTACGGAGATCGACATATCCTGGTTTATGTATAAAGGTTCCGAGGGGTATTACAAATACAAAATCGAGATTAGCAACGATGGCGTAAATTACTCCACGCTGGATCGCACCAATAATCTGACGTATGGCTTCACCACGGATGCGGTGCATTTCATAGCTCGCTATGTGCGAATAAATATGGTCAACGCTGTCTTGTGGAACAATCCGGGCAACTGGTACACCCCAACACTGCATGAAGTCAAAATGCTGGGCCCATCCACGCCTGAAGCTACAGGCTACAGCCAGTTCACTTCACACAATGTACCGGATCGCATGATCCGTCACGCCAACTACGTTGCTCGCATTGATGCGAATGTCACCCCCGCTCTGGATGCCCAGTTCCGCGTTGTACCGGGTCTTGCCAGCTCTACAGGTGTTTCGTTGGAGGCAATCAACTACCCTGGTTATTTCCTGAAACGTAATGCAAATAACAAAATTGTACTTGAAGCCTTCACAAACACTACCGCATATAAGGGCGATGCTACATTTCTGATCAGCCCCGGCTGGGCAGACAGCACCAAAGTATCTCTTCAATCATATAACCAGCCCGGATATTACATCCGACATTATGATTATGTGTTGCAACTGGATGCGGTGAATGCCTCCAGCAATGCTACCGTTAAGGGCGATGCCACGTTTACGCGATTGAACTTCTAGTCTATCTAAATTAAGGAGCGGTTTTTCTAAGCGGATGTACATCTTAGAAAAGCCGCTTTTGATTGGGAGGATACCCAAAGATTATGTCGAACTTTATCATATTAATTCTAAGGCAGACACTACAGATGATCAGAGCGTAATGTCTGCCTGATTTGTTATCAGTTCATATATCAACGGTATGATTCGAGAAACGAAAAATTAATTTGAGCCCATCCTCGTCTGCATCTGCGGTTAAGGCTACTTCTTCCTCGTACAATCCTTTCGTATAATTCGCTACCGTCTTGCGCCAGAAATGCTGACCGGTTTTGTTTTTCTCCCCTGGATTGGTGAATATCTCCCAGTTGCCTTTAAACATAGCGAAGATCGTTGCCGCCGCTTGCTCTGCAATGCCCATCCCCCGATATGGTTGCAGCAGGAAGAATTCGTTCATGAAAAAATCGATGCCCGGTGTACAGTAAGGCGGTGTTGCCACCAATGCAAATCCAGCAGGCCTATCCTCAGCCATGACCAGAAAAGGATAGAGACAACCCGGCTTTTCCCACCATATATTTTGCACATCGTATTGGTCTTGTAATGTTCGGTAGTCAGAACTCTCTTCGTAAATACCATGTACATTCGGTCGATGTGCCTCCTGCAGCCCATAATGTCCTGACAGGTCATGCAGGTATAACGGATACATGTTTTTGATGATATATGCCTTGTCTGGATTCGTCAGTTCCACTTGGATATTCATGTTTATCTAAATCACCGTTCCTTCCACTGGTTACGCCCGCTTTAAGTAAACGTGCCCTCTGGACTCTATTGTACGAATGCTGGCGGCGGACAGATATGTAATATTCGTTTTCTAATCATTCTTTACATCCATGTCTGCTCATTGAAGGAACATAGTAAAAAGCCACATCCGATGGCTCGAATGTGACTCCCTTTTCATCCAATCTCATTTCATTCCTATTTCGCTTTGCTTTTTAGAATATACAATTTTCTTAATACTCTCGATGGATAAACAATATTGCTCTGCAAGCTCATCGGTCGTTGCTCCCGTAGCAAACTGCTGGCGAATCTCGTTGTTCCGCTCCCGGATCAGTTGTCGACCGCCTGAATTCTCTCCCCATTTCTTATGGGTATCCTTCGGCCTCGGAATATAGATTAATCCACCAGGAAGATGACGTTGTATCTCTTCGAGCAATGCCTTCGGAAGGACGGCATCCGCATTCACATATTTCATCGTACTCCACTCCTTAAAAAGTTAATCTTTAAGGTAGCAGAGTCTAACGAGAAAACTTCTGATTTTATCATATCAATGATGGCGGGAATGGATATTAGGCTCTATGCAAACAACCGCCGTTGTTCCTCGCTTGGACTCTGCATAGAGCGGGTGTTAAAACTTCTTATGAATCGTATCATGGTAGCCCCCCTTTCGCTGAATCGATATAAGATTACGTTAAGTCATGCCCCGGCATTTCGGGTAACACTTCTATATCTTCCATATGAGAAGCCAATATCCTCTAATCCTCCTTATATTGCGCTACACTTTGCTCCAGCATCGTACGGACCAGCTCCTGCAATTCTCGTGGAGATATCACCTTGACCTCAGGTCCATAGGAGAGTAGCCTACGCGCTGTAAAAGCAAACTCCGAATGTGGCACAACGCCGCGCCACTCTTGATCTGATACGGTCTTGAATAATGCATCCGACGCAGCTATTCTTGCCCCGAATGCTGTAAATTGCAGTACAACCTCTTCACCATCCGTGTGCGTTGCCTGTTTCAGCCATGCTTTTAGTGTAGGTACAGATTCATCGATCTGATCCAGCACCGTAAGCTGCTTTATTCGATCCACACGATATAACAATACGTGATCGTTATGCCGTGCAGGCATGTACCAATACCCCTGCTCATAATAGATGCCTATGGGATAGACGGTCACCTTTTTCCAACCGCTCCGAGCGTGGTACATGAATGAGATAGCTTTTTTCTCGACAGAAGCTGTTAACAGATCGGATGTGAGAGACTCACGATGTTCGCCTGGATGCTGCATAAATGCAATGTGTTCCCTCATCCCCGCAATCCGCTCCTGTACATCCAAAGGCAGTGTAGAGAAATACTGCTCTGCCAGATGTTCACGAATCGAACCATACGGAAAATCAGGAACCATCTCCAAATATTCAAGCATCATAAACAAACCCAATGCTTCCTGCTGCGTCAGCTGCAGAGGTGGCAAAATGCGATTGGGCAGTACACGGTATCCACCGTTAACACCTACCTCCGTGTATAGGGGAAAGCCTATTGCCTGTAATGCATCCAGATCACGCTGGATGGTTCGAACCGACACTTCGAATCGTTCTGCAAGCTCCCGAGCCGTGAACTTATGTCTGGAATCCATGAGGCGCATCATCGCCAGCCTGCGTTGATTCATCATATCCCCACCTTAACTACGTCACTTTTTGTCATAGAAAAATTGTAACATATCCGAGCTACTCCACGAACGCGAAGTCGTTATAGCATCCTTGAATGATTTTGCTTTGCAGGCAGGCTCTCCGCACATAAATGTAGAATTATAAGGCATCTACCATTAAATGTCGGGAGTTGAGACCAACAATGACCAGTAAAGAAATCTTTCCTGTAAATGTACGTGAGATTATTGATTACATGGAATATGGCAATGTATTGAAGGGAGCATATCCCCCCGTTACCGATGGCGTTACAGCAGATGTAGCCGCTTCTGAGGCACCAAATCCGTTTACGAATCTAGAGGAAGCCCTGTTATTTTACCAGGATGAGGATGTAGAGCCTCCTTTTTATTTTCTATTAGACATCACTGCAGACGCGTCAGGGGATATTCCACCCGCCTCTGGTGATCAGGAGAAGTCTCTTGCCCGAGCGTTCATTATGTATGAAGAGGAGCAAGATTTCTACGGCATAATGAAGAAAAAATTAGAGGGACTGGCTGATGAACTGCACCTCAAGCCTGCTCAAATCAACCATCTCGCTGATATCATCAGCGGTGATCTATTTCAGATTGCGCGAGCCCGATTGTTATGCAAGGAGCCACATCCTTATTTTGAAGAGATGTTCAATGTCTATAAAAATCAGGGACTGCCTGTGGGCTGGATCGGCAGCGAATCTGCCAGTGAAGGGCACTTCGTCATTTACAGTCGTCCATAAAGTAGTTTATAAAATTTTGAAATTTGCATACAAATAACATTGAATTATTTTCCATTACAGGTTATGGTAAAGAAGGCTTAGCGATAAGCAAGTTCCTTACACGAAGGGAGAGGTTTTAATTGGCTACTACTTATATTGATTTGGTGGTTCAGTATTAAAACTGAATAGCTGGCATAACTGAAAAAAAAGCGGGAATGACTCCCGTATTCTTTGTTATGCCCTTCAAAGTAACCTTTCGTGAATATTGCTGTTTGCAGATACGATGAAGGTCGTATCTTTTTTGCGTCCTGATGCCGCAGAACAGTAGCTTCGTAAGAGGCTGCTTGTTTGCGGCATTTTTGCGTCCAAAAACAATATTAAAGGAGCTAACCTTATACCCATGATGAATTTAAAAACCTACGGATATATCGAAACAGAAGAGGTTCCCGATGGATTATTACCTGGAAGAATTACAGAACTTCGGCGGGAGCAATTCACGGTCATGACAGAGCGGGGTGAAGTCACCGCAGTACTAAAAGGTTCATTTTATTATCAGGCGGATATGCCAACTGACTTTCCTTGTGTGGGGGATTTTGTCCTGCTGCGCTACAACGATATCGGTGATTCCCTGATCGTTAAGGTGTTGCCCAGAAGGTCCAAATTCTCGCGTGCAGACTATGCAGGCCATGCTGCAGGCTATGCCAAAACGATATTGGAGCAGGTTGTCGCCACCAATTTCGATGTCGTATTTATCCTGACTTCGCTGAACCAGGATTTCAATGTGAATCGTATCCTGCGTTACCTGACGCAAGCCAGACAAAGCGGTGGTAAACCGGTCATTATTTTGACCAAAGCAGACCTCGTCACTGAGTCTTATCCTATGCTCGCAGAAGTGAAACAACGCATCTCCGATGTGCCTGTTCACGTGATCAGCAGTCATACCCGTCAAGGGCTGGACGAACTCGCCCCATATCTGGCACCGGGTCATACCGTTGTATTTCTCGGCATGTCTGGCGTGGGTAAATCCTCTCTGCTCAATGCATTAATTGAAAATGACGTCATGAAAGTTCAGGCCATACGGGAGGACGACAGCCGTGGACGCCATACCACAACACATCGTCAACTCTTCATGTTGCCTTCGGGCGCAATGGTTATTGATACTCCTGGCATGCGTGAGCTTGGGCTTTTTGATGCTGACGAAGGTATTCATGCAAGCTTTGCCGATGTCGAAGCATTATTCGCTCAGTGCCGCTTTACCGATTGCCGCCATAAGACCGAGCCCGGATGTGCCGTTCTCTCTGCACTAGCAGACGGTTCGCTACAGCATGAACGTTGGGAGAATTATATTTCCCAGCAGTCAGAGAACAAGTATGTACAACACAAAACAAACTACCTCATCGAAAAAAGAGCGAAAAACAAAATCAACAGGATTCAGAGTAAACAAACCAACAAAAGCGGAGGTCGTAAGAAATGAATAAGACGAAGCTGACGAAAATAAAGATGCAAACCTTAACTCATGTTTTAAACCAGTATTTTAAGAAGAACATTATTGCAGCGGACTATCATACAACCACTCTGCATGGCGGAACTGTGGGTAACGTAAACCTGGTAACTGGAACAGCCGAAACCGAAGATGGCCAAAAGTTGCCTTACCAACTTGTACTGAAAGTTCAGAAACAATGGGAACGTTATAATGATCATGGTTCATGGCGCCGGGAATATGATCTGTACATGTCTGACCTGGGAACGACATTCTCGGAAACCTTCCGCTGGCCCACCTGTTATTACGCGGAGATGAATGCTGAAGAAAATGAATTTCAGCTGTGGCTGGAATATATCGACGGCGTGTCCGGTCTGGATCTGTCTGTTGAAATGTTTGAACAGGCTGCGCTGGAATTAGGGCGTTATCAAGGCAAATTGTATGCGGAACAGCCCGCAGTGCTGAAGAGTCTGACCAACTTGAGCCATGCCGATCTCATGAAAAATACGTATCTGCACTATCGCTCATGGCCTGTCGTTTATGATTACATCCGTTCTGAAGACTGTGAGTTCCCACCCCATATCCGGCAAATGTTGATCGATATGGATGAACACTCGGACGAAGTATTGGCTCGCATCGAACAGCTGCCGATTGTGTTGAACCATCGGGATTTCTGGGTGACCAATCTGATCTATGCCGATGGGAACATCGCGCTCATCGATTGGGATACCTCAGGGTGGGGATACTTTGGAGAGGATATCGCCAGCCTGGTTGCCGATGAGTGCGATATTGAGCAGATGGTGGAATACTATCAGCGCTGTGTTCCTGCGTATTATAAAGGCTTTGCGGAATATGCGGAAGCTCCCCCACTCGCTGACCACTGTGTACACGAGATGATTCTGTTCGTGTTCGGATACAGACTTGTCGAAGGTTATGTACATGCCGAGTCCGATGCGGCGAAGGAAGAAAACCTGCGTATACTCCAGAAAGTCTATGAAATGGAACATAGCCCGTTGAAGGCATAAACGGCATGGTAGTTCATTGCTGATCCAGGCTTCCAAGCTCCCACCTAGCTGTACTATGAATAAACCATTAAACTACGTCAATTGTTGTCATAGTTAGAGTGTATATTACAGTTATTACAAAAAGGGAGCGATGAATTATGAATAATCCAAATTCAAAAGCGATTCTTTACATTGCCATGAGCCTGGATGGATATATTGCCCGATTGGATGGTACGTTCGATTGGTTGCTTGATGTGGAAGGCGATGGCGGCGATAACGGCTATGCCACATTCTACGAAACGATTGGCAGTGTAATCATGGGACGTTCCTCGTACGAGGCAGTTCTTACCATACCGGGAGACTTCCCTTATGCAGATCGCCCGACTTATGTGCTTTCTCGCTCAGAACAGCCACCTGCACCGCATGTGCAATTCACAACCGAGAGCGTAAAAACACTCATTCCCAGGCTGAAACAGTCTTTCGAGGGAGATGTATGGATTCTAGGCGGCGGCCAGCTTGTTCAGTCTGTGATAGAACATCAGTTACTGGATGAAATTGAGGTCGCTATTATCCCGAAAGTACTGGGTGAAGGTATTCCGTTATTTCCAAACGGCACCGTCCCCACCTTGCTGAAAACGATTCGTACCCAGACGCTTGGACAGATCATTTCCATCCGTTATGAGGTGCAAAGCCATCTTGCAACAGAGGCTAACCAAAATTAGACGACCAGACTGATTAGAGTCAATAAAACAGCTCAAGAAAGACCGTACAGCGTCCCGCTGTGCGGTCTTTCGTTATTTTACGAATAGAATCATCATGGAGACTGCCATAAGAAGAATCTATATAAGCTGAACTATTCATTTACACAATTCTGTCATCGGAGTGTTCCGTGTAAAAAATGTAGTTCATCTTGTATATTATAGAATTCGCCGAATGTACTCTGTTAAAACATCAGCCGCCCGGCGATGGGATCGTTCGCCAGGGTGTGTCCTTGCACCTATCGTTTCCTCGGTCGTATTCGGAAGCTGAAGGATTGAAACAGCAGGATCTCTTGTCTGCTTGTGATAGGTATCTACTGCTCGGTAGATTGCGGGCAGCAAAGAAGCTCCGAGCATGCCATACGCCCAGACGATATGCGCTTGCGGGTTGTTTTTCCGCAGCTTAATCAGGAACTGCTCCACGGCCCTCTCAAACTTGGCCAAGTCCTCCTCATGATATGTCCCATCTTCGTTGAGGCGTTGCTTGTACACTTGTCCTGTGATCGGATCTGTCCACGCTGGAGACTGGAATGCGCCATCATCATTGCTACCCAGATTGACTACAATAATATCAGGTTGCCAAGAGCTAAATTCATATGGCTCTAAAGCGCCAAGTTGCTCATTTCGCTCCCCCTTCAGCAGACCACAGACCTGTCCATAATACTCCGGAATATTACCATTGGGGTTGTTGTCCCAACTGCTCAATACGCCCCATCCGCTCTGAGAGATGACATGATACGCTGCATCTAATGCTTCAGCTGTCATAAACGTATAATTGTGCAGTGCACTGAACCACATCGGTATCCAGTCCTCTTCTGTCTTTGCCCCAATCGCACCTTCTCCCGAGGTGATGCTATCTCCGATAAACTCGATTTTAAGAGCTTTCTCTTCTACAGGCAGGAACGTGCCCTCCGCCTTCACCGCATGAAACTGCAGACTGTGGCCCGGGTCAACACTCATCGCCTGTACATCCTTGATGATACGCACATTTTTGACCGCATTAGGATTCATGCCACGAAATACACAGATCCAGGCTCTGCCCCTGATTAACATCTGACGGCTTACCGGAACACCATTGATAACAATACTGATCCAGGGCTCAAGCAGATCATAGGACGACTCGATTTCAACCCAAAATTCCGCACCCCGTACGTTAAATTCGACTGCACTGCCTGTCCAAAACAAGTTCAATGGTGACCGCCCGGCCGTAGTTCTACCGTGTATTTTTACATGCTGTACATCTGAAATGGCGATGACCTCTAATTCTCCAATGGAGCTGTTACTCATAGGAACCCTCCTGTTCAATTCATGGTTATAATCTTACCTATCGGGCACTACCACCCGGAATGGCGCGTGCCCTGTTTCCGCATGAAGAAGCTGTGTGGGTTTACGCAGACGCAGACTGCAGATCAGTCTAAACACGGCCCGTTTCTGTTCCACCTCCACCAGCATAACATCGATCCATAAAGGAACCAGCGGGGCATGCCAGCATAAGAGATCCACAGCCTCATCCACTGTAAATTGTCGATGCTCTACATTCTGCGGAGCAAGCACCACCAGTCGCATCATCTCGTCTGCACCGTTCAGCGTTTTGTCCAGTTCGGAAGCAGGCTCAATGAGCAAGCCAATCTCTTCATACTCCAGTTGGTCCCGCTCCCTAATCTCTTCGATGGCCTGTAGCAGATGTGCTCGGAAGATCACTTTATCCATCTGAGTTATTCGCTCCATAAACCCATGCCCTCCCTGGTCGTGATATGTACTGACGCTACTGATGAATCTATATATATGTTTAAATGGACACTCCAACTTATAAGGGCTTTTATAATTATTATGCACAACAGCAAAAATCCCCTGCAAGCAACCCTGTTCAAGTTCATCATATCAGATGTGCTCAAGTCCATGGTTTGCCCGCAAGGGATATGTTCTTTTATTTTTGATTATCGGAGAAAAAAGGTAGCCTTTTCTGCCTTCTCTTCTGCGCGTTACAGCACCTTACCCAGAAATGCCTTGGTTCGTTCATGACGCGTATTCTGAAAAAGTTCCTCCGGCGTGCCTTCTTCGACAATATAACCGCCGTCCATGAAAATCACCCGATCCGCGACCTCACGGGCAAAGCCCATCTCGTGTGTCACCACAATCATCGTGATCCCTTCATGCGCAAGATTTTTCATGACTTGCAGCACTTCCCCAACCATCTCGGGGTCCAGAGCCGAGGTTGGTTCATCAAACAACATCACACTCGGATTCATCGCGAGTGCACGCGCAATGGCTACACGTTGTTGCTGTCCACCGGACAGCTGATCGGGATAGGCATCTTTTTTCTGAGACAGCCCTACCTTACCAAGCAGTTCCATTGCTTTTTTCTCATTTTCGGCTTTGCTCAGCTTCCGGATATGTTTGGGTGCCAGCATGATGTTCTCCAGCACGGTCAGATGCGGAAACAGATTGAACTGCTGGAATACCATGCCTACATTGGTGCGAAGCTCGTCGATGTTGGTCTTCGGAGAGGTAACCTCCACCTCGCCAATCATGACCTTGCCTGACGTGACCTCCTCCAGCAGATTGAGGCAACGCAAGAACGTACTTTTGCCAGACCCCGAAGGGCCGATTACACATACCACTTCTTGCTCCCGAATCGTTGTGGAGATATCCTTCAGTACCTCGTTCGCACCAAACTGTTTCCTCAAGTTCTCGACAGTAATCATCGGATTGCATACCTCCTTTCAATAAATCGGGAAGCCCGGGATAACAGCACGATGATGATCAGATAGAATATGCCGACAACGCCCCAGATTTCAAATGCCCGGAAGTTGGAAGAGATAATAATTTCCCCGGTCTGCGTCAACTCTGCAATACCTATGGCTGATAACAGCGACGTATCCTTGATGGTAATGATGGACTGGTTTACAAAAGTAGGAATCATACGCCGGGTTGCCTGCGGTAGCACCACAAGCCACATCGTTTTGAAACGACTTAAGCCTAGAGATCTTGCGGCTTCATGTTGCCCTTTGCCAATAGACTCAATCCCTGCACGGAAGATTTCCGAGATGTATGCTCCAGCGTTCAAGCTAACCGCAATAATTCCTGCCGTCATGGCTGGAATACGCATATCCAGAAACACCGGCAGACCGAAATAAATGAAATATACCTGCACCAGTAGAGGTGTGCCACGGATGATATCCACATAAAGCGAGGCCTCCAGTCGCAATAACCGATTCAGGGAGGTGCTCATCAGGCCGGAGATCAGACCAATCACCATTGCAAAGATGAGCGAGATCACAACAATTTTCAACGTAACGACCGTTCCCTCTAACAGAAGAGGCAGTGCGTCCAGTATGACTTGCCAGGAGGAATTCATCCGTACCACCGTTCCTTTCTACTTCGCTGCTGTTCCTAGATATTTTTCAACGATCTTGTCGTATTCGCCGTTTGCCTGCAATTTTTTCAATCCGTCATTAATCTTCTGCTGCAATTCAGTATCGCCTTTAGCTACAGCAATCCCGTAGAAGTCACCGTTCAAGCGGTCGCCAACGATTTTAAGTTTGGAATTGGGGTCCACAGCGATTTTATAAGAAACCACCGGGAAGTCTTCAAGTGTCGCGTCTGCATTTTTATTTGCTACTTCCTGATACATGGATGGGCTATCATCAAAATATTTCACGGTTGCGCCATAGGTCTTCGCGTATTCATCAGCGAGATTCGCACCTGACGTTCCCTTTTTGATCGCAATCGTTTTACCTTTCAAATCCTGTGGGCTTTTAATGTCGTTGTTATCCTCATTCACGATTAAGGACAATCCGGCTTGATAATAGGGTTCTGAGAAATCTACAACTTTTTTACGTTCATCCGTGATGCTGATGCCTGCGATTGCACCGTCCAACTGATTTGCTGTGATGGCTGGAATAATACCTTTGAAATCCATCGGCTTGATCTCCACCTCAAAGCCTTCTTCTGCCGCAATGGCATTCATCAGGTCAATGTCGATCCCAACGTATTTTCCATCCTTCTGAAACTCAAACGGGGGATATGTTGCATCCGTACCGAAAGTATATTTTGTTACTGCCGTTCCACTTGCAGACTGGGCACTGCTGTCTTCTCCCGATTTTGCTGCGCCGCAGGCACTAAGTGCCAGAGCGAGAACTGAAGCCATAAC
This sequence comes from Paenibacillus xylanexedens, assembly GCF_007680605.1. GTDB lineage: Bacteria > Bacillota > Bacilli > Paenibacillales > Paenibacillaceae > Paenibacillus > Paenibacillus xylanexedens_B. The sequence goes on along the minus strand of NZ_VEIO01000007.1, from coordinate 188,817 downwards.
GATGGATGCTACCTTTTTCATGGAAAAACCCCTTTTCCTGATTAGATTGGGATCGACCGAATCGATCATTTGTATTTATGTACGTATTGTATTTCTACACCTACACAAACTTACGCAATCCTACACAATTTATTAACAACTTATGAAAAATAAATTAACACAATGTTGTTTTTGACTACTTTTTTGTACAAAAATCTAAATATTAATATAGAAATCGCTTATTCAATGTAATCTTATATAACACAAAATAAAAAAGACCCTCGAAAAGGGCCTCTAGAATTCTGAATTACACATACCTTGCGCTGGGAATTTCATTCACTTACTGTTTTAGCTATTTATTTTCTCTACCGTCTCCATGTAGAACACTTGCAGGAATTTCTTGATGTTCACCTTGCTCTTGTTGTCGCTCGCCTGCTCTTCCTCCATCGCCCTCATCTTCATACGCACGTCCTGAAAATCAAAATAAAGCGGCGCATAATGTTCAAATTTATGATTGCTGTAATCCGTAAGTCCGATGGACGCCAGATTTGTCAGTGCCGTCAGAACCGTTCTACGGATGCGTTGCTCCATCGCCTTGCACTCCTTCTCCACTTCCTTGGGCGTTAGCTTGTACTTTTGAGCCACAGCTTCATAGGATTCCTTCAGAGGCGGCAACTCGGAGGCCTGCTTTTGCTCAATAGCATACTCCATCAAAGCTACGATATCTTTGCTCCCACTCTCACCGATAATGCCCAGATCCATTAATATGCTTCGCGCCGAATCACGCACCGTTCGGGTCTGAGCAGGAGCCGGGGCCTCTACCAGATTGAGCCGAGCCATGGACTGTTTGATCTCCTGCACATAACGCTCATACTTCCATTGCTCATTCACTTTATTGAGCACATGTTCTACTTCGACCCGGTTGATCGGTTTGTGAATGAAGAACTCAATCCCCTTCTGGTAGGCCGCTTCCACCATCTCTTTGTTGACGACCTGTGAGATCATAATCAATTTGCCGCTATAGCCGCTCTGCTTCAGGTTCGCCACGGTTTCAATCCCGTCTTGATCTGGCATCAACAGGTCGATCAATACAACATCGGGTCTGAGATCCAGAATCATACCCTGTCCTTCCAGACCCCCTTCAGCCATGCCCGCCAGCTCTAAGGTTCCACTATTCTCAATAATATCCTGTAGCATGCTGCGGCTCACCACATCATCATCCACGATCAGGATCGAAAGTGTCATGGGCATCGGCCTCCTTCATTAGATTGACCCTGGGGATCGTGACTGTGAACACAGTACCTCGTCCGGATGGAGCACCTGCTACCTGAATCTGTCCTTCCAGCGACTGAACGATATCACGTACATGGGACAGGCCAATCCCTGTGGCAGCAATGCCAACTTCATTAAACTTGGTCGTATAACCGGGTTCAAAAATAACCCCGTGCTTCGCGTCAGGTACACCTTTTCCCGAATCGGTCACCTCAAAACGCACATCCGCATCCTGTTCAAACACCCGTACTTGAATCATGCCCTCGTGCTCAATCGCCTCAACGGCATTAGCCAGCAAGTTATTCAAGACCGTAAGCAGCGGAATATAATACGGTGACTCGCCTTCAAACTGCTGTTCGATTTCGATCATTACCTGTTTGTTTAACATCTCACTGTATTTGCGATTGGCCTTACCTGCAAAATGCACCACTTCCGACAGACTCATATTAACCGCCTTCTCGTTATCATAAAGCTTCAATAATCCGGCCAGAATGCGCTGCGAATCCTTCTTCACTTCATGAATCTGTTGAGCAATGCCCAAGGTTCGCTGGCTGTATTCGTTCATGTCCTGCTCACGCAGATCCCGATAAAGCTCATAACTGTTAGCCGTGATGCCTTCAATGGTATTCATCGCTTTTTTCAGGTAAAAGACCTCACCGTACAGTCCCGAATTCACGCTTAACATCTGTTCCATCCGCTTTTCCTGTTCTGCATGCAGGAGCCTGATCTGTCTAACTGCAAAACTGTTATACAGCCCAATGACAAAGTAACTTCGCAGACCGCCCACAATTAGCAGATACAGCCATTCACGCATATAAAAAATATTCGTCCCGCTTAGCACACCTCGCACGAATAACTCTACCAGGTTAGAGGAAAAATCAATACCGGTGATAATGCCGCTGAGCAGTAGCGGAGGAATCTCATGAAAACGGCGCTTGATTTTACTCAGCCCATAGGCAAATACCACATAATACAAACCCGCTCCCAGGTTATCCCGCAAGCTTTCGAGCATCGATAAGTTGTGTATATGATGAATCAGGTCAGCCGATTGGAACGCTATGCTCGCTAGCCCCGTCAGAATCCCTGTTTTTATATAAGATAAATGGGGCATAATCATCAGCAAAAATAAAAGAATGCTGACCCCGAGGCCGATCCGGAAATAATCTTCCCGAAAGGGATTAATTTTGAACTGTGCGCCTACGGACGTAGCCAAGGCAACGGCAACCATCTGCACATTCTCGTTTTTGACCCAATTGCGCATTCCTTAATCCACCTACTATCGCAACGTTCACAAGCCCTTACTATAAGACTCGCGCTTCTGATGTTAAATATACTAACATACGAAAGAAACATTAGGAATAATTAAAATTTGGGCAATAATATGATCTTTGATACAAAGTAACCTAAAAAAAGATGGAGGGTGTACCTCATTTTAATTTCTCACAATTTAATTGTATAATGTATATAATGACAGGTCAGAGACCTGTTTTTCAGAGAGGAAGATTGCACATGTCAGATGTTAATCAAAGTTTTGGACAAGCCCTGGTGAAATCCCTGGTTGGAGAGCGCGGACATATTCGTATCGCCAAAGCACTACCGGATATTGACGTGGAGCTTGCAGGACGTACACACGATGCCATGCCTTATACCATCTACCAATTGGTCAAACATATGCATTACTGGCAGCATTTCATGCTAGAGCATGTGGAGGGACGTAAGCCGCAAATGCCAGCGAATGTGAGCGAGAGCTGGCCCGTGGAGACAGGCCCACAAGATGAAGCGACATGGAAAGAGGATATTCAGGCGTTCCTGAGCGGTATTGATCAAGCGGTATCCATCGCAGAAACGGCCCAGTTGAATGATCCGTTGCTCTATTTCCCAGGAGAAACCAAGGGCGGATTATTGCGTAACATTGCCTCACACAACTCCTATCACCTGGGCGAAATCGTGCTACTCCGCCGTTTCTATGGCGCATGGCCGCCTCCAGGTGGCGGTTTCCCGGCATAATCGTACAGCACAGATCAACGCTTTATCTATCCTGCATTGTAGACGAGAAGCCGCAAGGGTCCAGCCCCTGCGGCTTCTCGTCGATGTGAATTAAACTTCCGGTCGCATTAACCCTTGAATAAACGTCTCAAAGTTCGGTGCGAGGGGAGTAATTTTACGATGTTCTTTATCTACGTACACGACCTCCGGCTCACCATCATTGCCGAAAGAACGGTAGTCCAGCATGACAACCCCTGCTTCAGAAGGTGATTTGGCAATGACCACACCAATTTCGGGATACCCGTCACGTTCAATCACAGCCCAGCTACCCTCTGCACCGCATAGCGCATGGCGTTTCTCGCGACCGATACCTAATATCCCCTCAATCTCGACATACCCGGTCTCTCCCGAATCTTCATTCGTCACCGGGAAAAAACGGTTATACGGAATGCCGCCGTTATGTTCCTTCATCATCTCAATGTAAGAGACCGGCAAACGGAATACCAACTGCTCCTCCACCGATTCGATCAAGCCATCACTTGGTGGATCGGACACATACTGCTCCAGAGCCAGCTCGCTATCATTCCAGAACTCACCCGATACCGGGACGGGTGGATCAACATGCACTACAGGTATCGATGAGATTACCGCAGGTGACTCTTCGTCTGCTGTCTTTTCCAACGTGTGATCTTCATACTCTTCACCCGTAACGTCCTCATCACTTTCCTCGTGTTCATCTTCCTCATCCCTGTTGCGAATCCATCCCAGAAACTCCAGTGTATCTTCATCCCCAGGCTCCAGCTCGTCGGACCGTTCAAACGCTTGCTCTGCCTTGTCGTATTGTTCCAGATAGTAATAAGCCAGTCCAATCCGGTATTGCCAGAGCGGGTCATCCGCTCCCTCTTCGGCCACGGTCAGGAATTGCTCCACAGCTTCTTCATATCGCTCCAGATTGTTTAAGGCCCTGCCCAAGTGATTCACCAGCTCATAGTCTCTCTCTTCTGCAGGAATCTCCTGCACCGCTTCTACAATCTTCTCGTACTCATCTTGCTCATGCCAAGTTTCCAGCTTCTCCAGTAACTCTTCGTTCATCATCGTGCCTCCGTTCCTTCTTTTCATCATTATGTATTGAAAATTATACCACTATACGGAACCGCTTCTCCAGCGAAGAAGGAAACGGTCTACACCCCTATGGCGTTTAACATTGAAAAGCATAAAAAACGTAGCCCGACCTCATGTTATCCATTCAGTCAGGCCACGCAAGCTATAGCTTCCTCCGTTAATCCTTAGATAGTTAATCCTTCGTTAATTCAGCAGTTCCACGCAATCGTACACCCAACCTGCACTTAACCAGTTGCCCAAATCGCTGGAGCCGCTGATCGGTGTAATGGTAATTGTATTGGCACCGTTAACAAAGTGTGATGCGGGAATATTCCAGCTAAAGGTAGTGTTATTGCCACGGTACGTGCCGATGGTGAAACTGCGTGAATTAGGCTGAGCGGAAGGAGCTGGGTTACTTAATGTGCGTCCATTAATAGTTACACTTGGTCGCCCATTAATGTATGCAGCCGTAATACCGATGTTCAGCACATGTGCGGAGGATGCCTGTGCAGCATTCAAGTTAAAATTCACCGTTGTAGGTGAGTTCTGACCCCGGAATTGAATAGCCGGAAAACGGTTCGTTGCACTGCCTGGAGTATACGTCACCGGCCCCCAGCTTGGGTTGCGACTGTCGGAAGGATGACGAATCGGAATCGTCTGTCCGTTCAGGAATTCCCGTGGTGTCCCATCCCAGTTCCCAATCCGCCAGATGCTGGAGGCCTTGCTCGGATCATTGTTGATGGTGCGGGTATTCACCGTTGTAGTTTGTCCCGCATTCACGTTCACATTTTCCGTGTATACGGCAAGCTCACCTTTATACACCGTCATGGTATATGTTCCCGGAATCATGCCGTACTTGGTAGCAGCCCCGCTGGCCGACGCATTTGCCCAATACTGAGCGTTGCTGTTCGCAAATCCAATCGTGTAAGCGTAACCTGCCTCCATGCCCGAAAGTCCATTCAACACCAGATTACCTCGACTGCTCACCCATCCTTGCAGATTTAATCCTGACATCCAGCTAAAATCAGGTGCGGCAGGTGTTCCTCCAGTTGTAAAAATAAGTGCATACGGCCCATGCAAGCCGAGACGCCAGTTCTCCGTCTGGGCATGTCCCGAGTTCATGTAATTATAGACTTCCGTTTCAGAGCCGCTTTGGAACTGAATATCACGGAAGAAAGGCCCGCCCGAGCTTTTCTCCCGGTTGCCGTACGCCATGAATACACCTACTCCGTTGCCCGTTACCCCTCGGACAGACAGATCTTTCGCCTGATCGTTACCATAATATTTGGAGGCCGATTGCCCATTCGAGAATCCGAATACATCCTGACTTTCAATCGCCCCCGTATTACCCCGGTTGTTCGAGTTCATCGGCACACCGGTCAGCACACTCCCATTGCCGCGGAAAATATAACGAAGCTCACCAATAGACGGCTGTGCCGTAATATGGGTCGCCATATAGATGATGTTCTCGCCGCCGCGCGAAGCATAATAATGCGTTAATGTACTGGTAGAAACAGTGATTAATACCGTTGAACCCGAAGGTGATCTATTCCACGTCACATTCGCGGAAGACCCTAAACCTGAACCAATATGTGATCCTCTATTACTGTTCAGCTCCGTTCCGTTCATCTTGGCCGAGATGATATCTCCATTGGTTTTGTTGACCACATACGCAAGCCCGGACCCGGTATTTACCTCGATTCGGGAACCATTGTCTGTCACCTGAATCGTGGCTGCATGGCTTTTTGAAGCAGGAAAAGCAAAAACGGAAGCAACCATGGCGATGAACAGCAGCATACTCGTCCACTTTTTTACCAAACGTTGATTCATGTGAATATCCCTCCTGATTATAATCACATTATGAAGCGCTTACATTTTGATGTATGCTCAACCTCTACGGTGGATTTTGATGTGCCACATCGTTTGGTGTGTACCTCATAGTTGCAATACTTCGTTGCGCATTAACCTCCTTTCCCAAAACACCTTTTGATATCATTTTCTTACAATAACATTATTATAATACCATTATATTACATATACATACAATGGTAAGCCTCTCGTCCCTATCTTACTTGAATACTTCTTTTTCTTATTTGGTGTCCATTACAAGCTTGTATTGATCAAAAATCCAGCCACTCCTGATCTGCTCGGCAGCCTTCTTGCTAATACGAACAGAAGGTTTTTGCACCCGCAACCCATCTGGTTCAGACACCGAAAACCGCAGCAGTTTTGTTCTGTTTTTAATCTCGCTCACCAGTTCTTCGTACAACTTATATATGGAAGGCCGCTGTTCCCGGATATCTTCATACGTATACTCTGTTCCTTCGCCACTTTCGGCTTGAATTCGGATATCTTTGGGGAGCGAAATCATAATGCTAGGCAGCTCATCCACAGCCCATTGCTCACGATAAGGGAAACTGATGCCTTCATTTCTGACGAAAAACCCAGCCATCCCCTGATCCATAGCAAGTACGATGGAATATACAAAGTGCGGGAAGTAGTCCGCCACCTTCTCATTAGCTACATAGTAATCATAAAATTGCTCATATGCCTGAAGCACCTGTTGTTTGTCATATGAGGTCTGGGCATAGTTCGTTGATACAAACGAAGCTTCTCGATCCTTAAACAGCTCCAGGATCTCGCCACACTCTTCCGGTGTAATCCAAAACTTGATTTTATAGAATCCGCTATTAGTCAGTCGACTCAAGTTCTCCCCGCCCTTTACGTAAGTTATATTCGCACAAAAACCGAAACGGCTCGCATATGCGAACCGCCCCGGCAATCTTGATCAGATCCAAGTAGGATGAGATGTGATGAGATTCTAATTACAGACCTGCGATCAACGATTTGATTGTGCTGTCACTTTCCAGTGCACGGATAATGATCGTTACCGCTTCAGCGCGAGTAGATTTGCCATTAGGCGCGAACTCGGAAGCCGTCAATCCATTGACCAGCTTCGCGGATGAAGCAAGTTCAATCGCCGCAGCTGCCCAGTTATCGGATTTCACATCGCTAAAACTGATCTTCGTACCGATTGCCAATGTGTTCAGATCCAGTACACGAGCAATGATGGTAACCATCTCGGCACGAGTGATCGTTGCGTTTGGCTTGAAGGAGCCATCCGCGTACCCACCGATTACACCCTTATCTGCCAGAGCCCCGATATATCCAGCAGCCCAGCTTGTATTTGTATCTTTGAAGCTGTTCGCTGCTTTATTCTCGCCAAGGCCAAGTGCACGAGCAATCATCGCTGTGAATTCAGCGCGCGTTACAGAGGCATTTGGCTTGAATGTGCCGTTCTCATATCCGTTGATGACACGCAGTTTCAATGCAGCATTAATATTTTTATTCGCCCAGTGTGTAGAGATATCACTCATCGCCATTGGTTCATTTTTCGTTGCTTCAATCGCTGCATTTACGTTGTTCAAAACGTCAGTTTGGCTGACAACATCCGATTTGAACGGATTTGTCGTTACGCCACCCGGATTTGTAGTATCCTTAACAGCAAGGACAACACGGTCATTTAGATACACAACCTCAGTTGTATATTGGCTTGGCAGACCTTTCACCTCTACCGATGCAAATTTACCATTCAGTTTGTTTGCATCAAATTTGATCAAAGTGAAGTTGCCTTGTGCAGGTACATAATTGTTGTCAAAGTTTACTTGCAGCTTACCATTCGCATTCACTGTACCTTTGACATCCAATACATCACTCGCAGTACTCACATTCAACTCCAGTGTTCCGCTTGAGGCTTGTGTGAAATCACCTTTAATGTTCCATTTACCTTCAACTTTCTCTGCAACCGTACCGCCATTATTCATGACAGAGCCAGCACCAAACGCGTTAGCTGAATCACCTTCCAATGTACCTGCCTTAACCTCAGTACCTCCTGAATAGGTGTTGTTACCTTGCAGATGAAGAACACCACTACCTTCTTTGGTCAGCTTGCCTGTACCAGAGATGTCATTACGCCATACGTCTTTGGCGTTGAATCCACCTTTCGCCGCATCCATAACTACCGTTACATCCGTGTTAAACGCACCATATCCATCTGCCGCCGCGAACAGGTTAAGACGTCCCCAACCTTCTGGATCGTCCAGTACCGGATAACCTGATGCAATACCTGTAGTCGCCAGTACCGCGCGACGTTGTTGATCGTTCAGGTAAGGCTGTCTTGTTTCAAGCAGTACTTCCGCACCTTTAGGCACCTGCACTGCCTCTGTTGTGGAGCCGATTTGCGGGAATCCATACGTCATGCGCTCTGTGAATTCGGATTTGTTGCGAGCATAATTGGTAAAGCGGTCTTTACTTATGCCCGTCTCTTTCAAAAGAATTTCATGTGCTTGAGCATACGCTTGCTCTTTCAGCTCTTTGTTATCCGGATCATTCAGTGCGGATGCCGCAAATGCTGTTGCCAGCACACGGCCGCCCATCACATCCAGTGGGGAGTGCATACCGGCTACGATTCGGTCATCACCCATTTCAGAAGCGCGAGTCATCAGCTCCTGGTAACGTTCAGGTACAGCGTAAGCAAGTGCGATGGCTGCGAGATAGGATGCATTCGTATGACCGCTCGGGAAACCACCGTCCGTCTCCGGTTTGCTGCTCTGCACAGCAACCAGTGAAGGTACGATCAGTTGTTGACCCTGCCAGCGGAACGGGCGTTTATACTGGTAGAACATTTTCGCCTGTTGTGTTGAAGCGTAATCACCACGAACTTTGCCGATCAGATCAACCATTTTCCCCAACTCGGAATTGGAATCTCCTGCTTTATTAGAATCATTTTTATCCGAATACTTGGTTGTCGCTGCATCTGCCGGAATACTTGTAATGGAAGTGAATGTACCTGACTTTTCCCGATACACACCAGCCAGTTTTCCCAAACCTTCCACTGCGCCATATGATTGGTTCGTACGATCCGTATAGTAGGCAGCATCCTCGTCCGCTTTGGAACGTGTTTTAGCACGCTGTGCCACATAATCAATGTTGTAGTCCAATACGGCGCTGTTCAGCTTGGTACCATTATCCCACGCATTTCCTGGTGTCCATAGGTCGAGGAACTTGGATAACGTGCCGATCGCCGGATTGCTGGATACCGTCATATTATCCGGTTTGTTATTTTTGTACGTGTCTACGAAGTAACCCCATGCCGGTTGTTTCGGTAAAGCCACGGTATCATTATTCTGTGCTGCGAGTGCAGCGCCTGGTGCAATAGAACTTGTCAGAACGACCAAACCTAGAGCAGCAGTGAACAATCTTTTCTTGTTTTTGTTTGTAGCAACTTTTGTTTTCAAATCATGTCGACTCCCATCGTTTAATAGTTGGTCTCGGTTCGGTCTCAATGTAGCATTGTAGCCGTAAAACCAGCAATAAAACAATTTCGTCATTGTATCAATTTCGACGCAATATCATAAATCCTCAACATTTTACATGAAGTTAATATAAATCGTGAACCTTGCAGAATGTGGGTAGTGTATAATTTGGGCCGGGAGGAATGTTTGATGAAAAAGTGGAGCTCTGCATGGGCGGGACTAGCCCTGTCATATGGTTCAATCGTCATCGTTATTGTGCTGCTGATCTGCTCATTTTTCTATATCTATTTCTCACGCAGTTACAATGAAGAATTAAGAAATAAGAATCAGCTGATTCTTGAAAATACAGCACGTACTATCGAAGGAACCGTACTCAAGCGGGTGCAGCAGATGTATGTTGACCTATCTCTTAACAAATCAGCCAACATTCGTCTCTTTGCCGATCAGGAAGATCGAAACGGATTAAACCAGGTGGTTGATCTGCAAGAACTGCTCAAAGCCAAGGTTGCCGCCAATACCGATATTGTTCAAGGGATTCATCTCTATTATCCTGCACGTAATATCATGCTCTCCTCGCTCTATGGACTACGCTATAATGCGGATCAGAGCGAAGGGTCTGTGTATTATGCGGACTGGCTTCAGGAGATGCGCACCAGTAAACATAACAGCCTGTGGACGCCAGTACGCCATATTCCAAAGGACATTTTCTCCAGTCAGACAAGCGGGAATACCAATGGTTTATTTACGTATGCGCACAGTTATCCTTTTCGCTCAACAGGGGAAACCAGTGATGTCATTATCGCCATAGATGTCAAAGAAGAGGCCGTGAATACCATCATTGAGAATATGATGCCTTCCCAGTATCAACATACCGTGATCGTTAACGCTGCCGGGAATGCAGTGAGTCGATTGCAAGAACAAAGCTCCGGACAGTCTGATATGTACACCGCAAGTCTGAAAAAGACGCTTGAGCTAGGCCATGCCAAAGGTAGCTTCGACGAGAAGATTGGCGATGCACCATATGTGGTTTCCTATCAAACGTTACCATCCACTCAGTGGATGATCTACAGTGCTACGCCATCCAGCTATTATTATGAACAGTCCATCATGATCCAGAAACTTATCCTTGGGATCTGTCTCATTGCGCTGTTGATCGGGCTGATCTTATCCGCTGTGCTTGTACGCGCGAATTATAGTCCGATCAAACGACTGGTGGGCCGCATTAAGGATCTTTCAGGAACTGCATCTCATCAGGTTACCAATGAATTTCGCCTGATCGACAACGCCTTCCTTCATCTTAAAGAACAAGTGAATCATCTCGAAGAGACTGTACATGCGAACAGTGCGGCTGTAAGGCACAAAGCCGTGCTTAACCTTTTGCAAGGTAATCCGGAACACAGGCCATGGAAACAGGAACGTGCTGCTCTCGGTATCGCAAGACAATACAAGGAATACTGCTGTATGCTGATGAATACCGGTTCAGCCATTGCCGAAAGTGGATCATCCAAACAGCCGGAGACCATTGCCAAACTGATGCATGGGCTGGAGTGTTTGTCCTTGCAAGATAGCCGTCTCATTGCAGAAGAACTGCCAGATAAACGATTTGCCGTCATTCTATGTACGGATGTGGCTTCAGAAGCATTATTGGACAAGTTCGCCGAGCTGCTACTTGCAGAGACACGTCAACAACTGCAACCAGACATTCAACTGTCTACAGGCTGTTGGGTCAAGGATCTCCGTGATATCCATCAGAGCTTCAACGAAGCGCAGGCCTTGATGAAATATGCCTATCTTTTGCCAGAACTGCACATTCTGAAAGATCATTCCCTGCTTCAGCGTGAGCACAGCCTGGACGAAATTCCGCAGACTTTGCTGGCCAAGTTCAGAGACAAACTTCAGAGCAGGCAACTTGATGAGGCTGTAAGCACCATCGAACAAGTGGTTGAACTTATGCGGGAAGGAGAATTCCCTGCGGATTATTGCCATTTTATCCTGTCAAATATGGTGTTTATCTACTCGGATGCAGCCAAGAACGTGCGGTATAAGCACCCGCTACAGTTCGGACACCCTGATCTGTATCACGAATATACGAATCTGCATGATATATTGGCATACCGCAACTGGCTGACAGCATCGATCACCACATTTATAGAAGAAACCGAGAATCGCAACAGTGATCGAGCCGTCTCCACCATCGAACTGGCGAAGCAATATATTGAAGCCAATCTTTCGAACGACCTCTCGCTTGAGGCTGTTGGAAGCAAAGTATTCCTTAGTCCCAAGTATTTAAGCAAGCTCTTTAAAGAAGAAATGGGTGTCACCTACACCGACTATGTAACATCAAGGCGGATGGAGCAGGCCAGGCTGTTGATTGAAAACAACAACATGACCATTGACCGGGTCGCAAGCTCGGTTGGTTACGGCACAACCGCCTATTTCATTAAACGTTTCAAAGAAATGTACGGCTGTACACCGGGCAACTATGTACGCAATCTCTCTTCGGCGGCAATATCCGAGGCCGGATCATAAGGATGAGGAGGATGGATCGGATGAAGGTGAAGGAACTGAAGGCCGGAGCGAAAGTTCCTTATCGCTATCGGGTATTTCTGACTACGGCCCTGCTGACGTTGGCGGGCGTTATTCTTGGCGGCTGTAATCTGCTGACCGGACCCAGTGCTGTAGTCGAATCAGAGCTGAACGGCACGCCATCCTCTCCTTCGGGCAAAGCCAAATATCACATCTCGTGGACGTTGCATCAGAATCTGCCCGTTCCGCAAGATGCCGAGATGTTGAAACAGGTGGAAGAGCAATTTGGTGTAGATCTGGACATCTGGAATATGGAAAACAACAAATATGAGTCGCTTCTCGATATGAAGCTGGCTCAAGGTAACATTCCCGACCTGTTCCGTATCCGTCAGCCTCAGGATTTGTTGAAATATCAGCAACAAGGGGTGCTTGCCGAGATTCCGTTGGAGACGCTGAAGCAATATGCCCCAAATCTCATGCGTATCATCCATGAACAAGCCCCGGCCTATGAAAATACAGGAGTTATAGACGGGCAGTATTACGGCATCCCTGTCATCAATCCAACGAACATCTACCGTACACCGGTGGTATATCGGCAGGATTGGCTTCACAAGCTGGGTTTGTCCGTTCCTCGGACGCTGGCGGAATTCGAGAAGGTTATCTATGCGTTTACCTTTGATGATCCTGACGGCAACGGCATCCAAGACACGTATGGTTTGTCCAGCGAAGGCATGAATGTGGTATTCGGAGCCTTCGGTCAGATTGTTTTTGCAGATCAGCTATACTTCGGCACGAAGGATGGGAAGAAAGTTATTGGTGCGTTACAGCCCGAAATGAAGGAGGCACTGACCTACCTGCGGAAATGGTACAAGGACGGTGTAATCGATCCCGAGTTTGTCACTGGCGAGAATAAGGGCGGTTACAAACATCTGTCCCATGCGTTTATTAACGGTAAAATCGGGATGACCTCAATGGGTAACTACTACCACTGGATTCAGGATGGCGATTATGAGGATTGGCACGTTGAACGTGACGGTAAAGTGGTGAAAAGCCCAGTCCAAGCCACTTTTAATGTAAAAGAATTAACGGGCAAGTTCCCTGAAGCTCGGGTTACTTTAGGCCAACCCTTCATCGGGCCTCACGGACAACGCGGTTCGAAAGGCAATGACATGTTGATGAGCTTCACCGCAATCGGAGCAGATGCGGTTAAAGAGCCGGGCAAGCTGGAGATGATCCTGCGTATTTTGGATGAGGTTAGTGCAAGCCCTGATCCAGATAAAGCAACAAGCATGACCTATGGCGTGCAAAATAAACACTGGGTCTGGACACCGGCCGAGCCGAAAAACATTGTCATTATGCCACCGTATGACACCATGTTCGGGTATCAAAACACGATTGGAGCCAACATCGGTATGACGGTTCCGTTGAAAGAAACAGGAGAACGGGAACAATGGGCTTCAACGCTACACCTCGATCAGGACGGTATTTACAACGCGCTGGAGATCGCTACACCCGCTCTGGCTAAATACAGCGATTCGTTAATCCGGTTGAAGAACAAAGCCTATATCTCGTTTATTACAGGTGAGCGACCACTCCGTGAATTCGATGAGTTTGTACAGGAGTTCATGGCTGCAGGTGGTGCAGAAGTGGTGAAAGAAGCGAATGCGTGGAAGCAGTAGGGAATGCGGATTGGAGGGAGTTTCTCGCAGGCGTGCCGGGGCGGCTGTCAAGGGAAAGTGACGCAACATACAATTGTGAGAAATCCACCATTTCGCTCCGCACTCTCGGGCTCTAACGATCACCAGTAACCTTATTGGGCTGATTTCCGCACATTTAGAAATGTAACGATCACCAGCGACCCTATTCTTGCCAAAATGAATCACAGACGACAGTTTTCCGCTGAAAAAACCCAAATAGGGTCATCTGTGATCGTTAAATTTTCAAACAGGCTCAAATGCTCCAAATAACGTTATCTGTGATCGTTAGCCGCGTCCAAAGCTGCGGGGACGGGAGCTCAGCTAACTTATGCATCTCTAGACCAGCTGAGGGAGAAGAAGCAATAGACTACACAACATCACCGTCAGAATTGCAAAACAAACTCCAGCCCATATAACATATTTTTTGGGTGCCTGAGGATTAATCACTTTACACATAAAGTAAATAAAGAAATAGCTAATCAACGCAAACAACACCAGAATGACAGGGGTAATGGTCATATTTCACGCCCCTCCTTCTTGGACACCGTCAAATATGCCCAATCTTCTCCACGCTTGATTAGACTGTTTCCATCCTCTTGAAATTTGATGAACGCCTCGTCATACTGCTGTTTCTGCGCTTCACTTAGACTCGCAACGTATCGTTGTCTCGCCAGTTCAAATTGTGCATCTGTCCCATAACGATAGTAAAAATAAGGGCTGAAAATTCTATTTGCCTCTATCACACCTTGAGGATCAGATATCAGTTGCTCGATTAACGGAATCTCGTGTTGCTTGATATAATCCGTCATGGATAGGAGGCTGTTCCTAAATGCCTCTTTCCCGAATAATTCATACCACTTTAGCTCCGAATGCTCATAGTAACTCTCCAGTAGACCCGTGTATGACTTATGCTTATTATGGGTAACTTTACAATGCAACATGACTTCTATACTCGCTCCTGCTGTATTATGTCTATTGGCCTGCAAATAGAAGGATATCAACAATTCCTTCGTTTTCTTCTCGAGGGCTTTGCGGGATTTGACAATCTTGAAGCCAGCGAGTGGCAACAAGTCCTGCAATGATTTTAATGTGAACTCGATCAACTCCGTGGAAGATGACTGCTCGTTAAATGCATACTGGCCGAGAATGGAATCCACGCTTGTATTTTGACTTGAGTTATTATTCATGTAGATCAGGTCACTCCTTTGGGCAGTTCTTTGAAAAAGAAAGCAACAACCCCTTATAGTCACGCCAAGGTTACTATACAATGGAACTCATCGTCAAATGAAGTCATGTTAACATGACTCTCCCATTATCTGTTCTTCTCATTTTCTGGTCAGCCCAAAAAGAGCAGCCTTATGACTGCTCCTTCTTCTCCAGTTGCGCTAGTTGTGCTTGCACATACATACTCATAGACTCCCAACACAACATATCTCTTCGAAACGCCATTTCACTCCAGCCCATGCTGGATCTGCAGATCAAGCCAGATATTCCGCCATAATCTGCTCGATATCATACGGTGTCACCCCTTCATCGACCGCATAGATCGTATCGGCCTGCTCCTTCGTATCTACCAGTTCACCTCTCGCCTTGGCATGCATCATGAACAAGTCATACAGGTGAGGTTTGCGTAATGAAGTCATCGCCTTCCCCATCAGTACGATGCCTCCCCGATTGCCTTCCACATTGTTGTAATAGTCCGGGTACCTCGTCAGCGCCATATCCGTCCAGATGATCGTACGGTCGACCAAATCCAGAATGACGGGAATGGCAATCTGCGTATCAGCCGTAATATCGATCTTGTTCTCCACCGTGGAAGGCTCATAGATTTCGCCCGATCCGGGTTTCTTGCGCATCATCCAGCCTGCAAAACATTCCGGCAAATTACAGTACGGATGGCTGGTAAAGGAGTGAAGTGTGGTCACCACATACCTTCCGCCATAATTCACAATCGAAGGGATATGCAGATCAATAAACTCACTCGCCCCATAAGGTGCAGTCACAATATCCCCGCTGTGGACAGCCTTATATTTAACAGACTTCAGATTCGTATATGAGATATGTTCAACATAGTTCCAGTCCTTGTCATACATGATCGCAGACAGGTCAATATCCACACGCCCTGTAGGCGTGCCGTCGACCTCGCCCTCTTTCCACCAGCTGAAGAAACGAATCGTGTCGCCCTCCCCCATCGGAATACGGCTTCCTCTCACAATCGTACGTAAGGCTTTGCTCGCGGAACGCTGTGAAAAAGGCACCAGATAATGCTGCAGCCGCTCATCGACATACGTCTTCCCGAGCGAAGGGAACGCAGCGAATCGTGTGATCAGAGCTTGCTCGCATAATTGCACCACTTCCTGACAGACAGCTTTGTCAAGCTCCGGTAGCTCATTCGGGATGCCAACCGCCTTGGCCACATTGCCTTTCGGAAAAAAGACCCGCATTTTTGACGCTTCATTCCGCTGTGCGAAATGCTGTCTCACCTGCAATAACACCGGCGTGGACACCTGAGCAGCCACCTCTCCAAAAGCAAGCAGCACATATTCTTCATTGTCTGTGATGCGTAGCATATGATCCAGCTTCCGTGCAAATTCACCCGGACGCTGAGACAACAGGTCGATCAGGCTCCAGATATTGCGATACTGGAATGCCAGTTCAACGCTACCGTTAAAGGTTGAGAACGGCTTGTTATTTCGCAATACATCGAAGGCGGCCTGGCTACGCGGATACCGTAGCTTGTATTCGGATGGATGCAAAATTTCGCCCAGCCGAATCCAGCGATCCTTGTAGCGCAGCATATCCTCCGTGATGGAGCCGCATTGCTCCAGCAGGCTGAGGAGCAGGCGGCGCTCACGACGTTTGAATTTACGAAAAGGCGTGGCGGTTGCCAGACTGACGTCCCCCTCCGACCAGGATACTGCCAGTCGGAGCACATCGCTTGCCGTTTTAAAATAAGACCCGATACGTTCCATGCTTGCCAGTTCATATTTCAGCAACACCGCAACGACAAATCCCACATTCTCCTTAAATGGAATCTCCGCAGGCAGTATGGTCTCGACCTCACTCGGATCAGCGTATTTCAATGCTTGTTGGATATCTTTTTTGTCGGTATCCGAGATGGAACCTTTCGCTTCGATTAACTGACGGATCAGCTTCTGGAACGCTTGCTTGCTCCCCAGATCAATGATTTTCAGCTTCGTTTGCTCCACGAAAGGAGACCGCACACCAGCAGCCATAGCCGAAGGTTCGAAATCACCCAGCGTATGATGTGTCAGGTAATAAAAAACGGCGTTCAAGTACAGCTCCGCTTCGTCCGCTTCCATCACCTGCTCCGGGAATCCCGCATACATCGGTTTGTACTTCACATGGGCACCGACCATCACTTTAAGGTCTTTGACCAGCTGATCGACCAATGCTGCAAATTGTTCTTCGGACAGCGTCCGTAGTGCCTGCATCAGCTCAGTGGAGAAGGTAAACCCCAGTGATTCTATATTTTTGAGCGCAGTCGCGAGAACTTTCTTGGACAATGGATGTTGCCGCTGTTCGCTCGGTTGAATCATCAATTTGCGCGCTCTGCGCACATAGATACTATTCATTTTTATATTGCTGTAATCTACGGAATTATTATTCATGATCAAAGAGTCCAGGAGAGCCATATCCCTAATTAACATTTGGTGGTTAGCTTGAGAAGGAAGGAATATGATAGCCTGGACGCCTCCTCTCTGATTGGAAATCTTCAGGAGAGCGGCGACCCTAGAATCTCCAATGATGTGTAGAAGGAAGGATCGCCATAGCCTGAAGGCCAAGAGTTCGAAGTGCCGAAGTTCGTCACCCGAACCTTTGGTGAACTCATCATCTCAGATTTTGGCATCCATGAGCAGGGCGAAAGTATTACGACATGATTTATATGGAAGGAGTATTCAAATAGCTGTCGAATAGGGTTCAATACTTATTTTTGAAATGAGGTTATCTGAAAATGAAACTCCACACTTTATATAATGATTATATTCGTATGAAGTTCTCTCTCCCTTTGGAATCCGTAGATGGTGACATGATAATGGCATTTGGTCAATATGAGGATGACAGTGTAGCTTTATTCTTTAATGATCACCCGGAGGAAACCTTCTCAGGCTGGATCGTCCGATTACGCCCGAAAGACCCCTACTATGGATCAAAGCCGGACTGGAAGCCCGTATTAGCTGAAACGTTTGAGCAACTTAATGTATATGATGAGATGATTCTATACTACCTGTTGTTCACGATTAATAGCACACTGTCCATCAACACACACAACACCTACAGCGAGATGAATGATGTGATGAAAAAATATAGCTTCCTCCAGCTGTCCCATCTGCATGACACAACTTGTTTAAACGTTGCACAGAAGCAGTCGCTGCGCGATTTTTTCTTCTTTATCTATCTCTACGCTCATCCGGTGAATGATGAGACTTTATACGCTTGCTCATGGGATCAACAACGTTTGATTCATAGCAAAACGGGCATTCCACTCAAGGATTATTTCGCTACTTATTACGATCACTACACCACACATCGCGACGAATACGCGGATCAAATCATGATCTCAGCAGAAGAGATTCAAGCCTGCAAAGCATTAACTCTGGAACTGTTACAGGTTATCGAGGGCCGTTCCCCCAAGTTAATCATCCCTTCTGTAAAAGGTTTGGAGCCAGTCATTGAACTCATTAACGACGTGGATGGAATGCTCAAGCTGTACAAGGATGATCCTTATGCATTTTGCCAGATCATTAGAGATCTGCTCGCTGATGCCATGATGGATGTGTCGCTTGAAACCAATGCAGGTGCTGGTACTAAAGCGAATAGTGACACTGATACCGATACCGATGCCAATGCGGATACATTGGGAGTTGCCGCCGAGGGTGCTTCGGAGAACTCCAGTTCATATCGTGATTACTGTTTAACAGTGCTGCTTCAAAATTACGCTTCATATATTCTGTTTTTTGATTTTAACGAGATTCGGGTACTCATAGACGCTTTCAAGGATAACCCTAAGGAATGCAGTATTATCATCAGCAAAATGTTCACAGATACCATCTTTCTACAGAAGATCATACGCCAGCAAAATATTGATCTGAACGAGTATCCCGAGGTGACCCGATTCTTTGATGAAAAGGCTAGGGAATGGTTTCTGTAGTATCCATACAACGAGATACAATGGGTAACAAATGCTCTTGGCAGTCTTATTAGCATAAAAAAACAGCCTCATTCATGAGGCTGTCACAAGGTACCACACGTTTATTTTTCATACGCCATATATCCTAATAAGCAGATGCTCACATATTTCGAGTTTTCCATTCCTGATACCATGATTCCACTTCGGGACCAGGATCTACTCCTGCCTCTTGTTGTAATGCTGCTGCCAACTGATGATACTGAGCAACCACCGGGTCTTTATTGCCTAACCGATCATACAACTTCATCAAAGAAAGGCTGACCTCCTCCATCATCGGATCAAATTGCTGCATCTGGTGGTACAACATTAGAGCTTCATTGGGGTGTCCCGATTCAATGTAGTATTGCGCCAGCTTCAACGCATGATTCTGCCAGAGCGCATGCAATCGCTGACGTTCCAGCTCCGCCCATGCGTAATCATCCTCACCGAAATACTTGCCTTCATATTGATCCGAAACATATCGATACTCAGCAAGTGTAGAGGACGATAATGAAGGTAATCGGTTAAGACGGTTCTCCCACTCTTCCGCATCAATCCGGAGTTCACCCGTTTCCAATAGATAACCGAATTGTTGATAGCGTACCGAAATCCGGTCCTCACCCACGAATTCGTTCAGCATACCGCGTAAGCGATGAATACCGCTGTGCAGGTTCGTTATACCTCTCCTCTCATCGAGCTCCGGCCATAACAGCTCAAGCAGGGTGTCACGCTTGATCGGTTTATTGCGATGATGGAGCAAATACGCGAATAGTTCTCTGATTTTGGTCGTTCTAAACTTCAGGTGTTTGGGCGCTTCATTCGGATGCAACTGCACCTGAAGCATGCCTAAGCAGTGAATTACCATTCCTTGCTCTGCTGCGTCTTCGATCACGTCCATCTGTGCCGGTACAGCTCTGCGCTGATACATCTTCATCGTTTTATCCAAACGATTCCGTGTTACGGGTTTCATAATATAATCCAGCACTTCAAGCCCGTAAGCCGTCAGTGCATGTTCGTTATAGGCCGTTGTGAAAATAACTTCCGTTCTTGGAGATACCTCATGAATTCGCTCAGTTGCTTCGATTCCATTCATACCCGGCATCTCAATATCCATGAAAACGAGGTCAGGCAGATGTTGCTTGATTTGCTCTATCGCTTCTTCTGCTTTCAAAAAAGTACCGATGACCTCGCAATCGTCTCTCTCGACTAACAATTTATTTAACCTGCTCAGAGCGAGATTTTCATCATCTACCAAAATCACTCTCATATGCACAGCCCTCCGACTCACTTGATGATCCATTAATCAATAATTTTACCATAAACTTTGGATTGCGAACGCTATCAATTTGGTAATACGTCTAAAATTCCAAATAAAAAAAGGACTCTCATCGAACCCGACGGTGCAGGAGTTAGACGAAACGTGTCGAAATTAAAATCTGCCATGAAACCAATAACAAAGTTGAAAATACCTAGATATGTCGTGTTGTCTCTTGTCTTTTTAACCATTTTACTTAGCTTTCGCTGGATATGGTCCGCCTCTTTTGCTATACCGGATCATCCAGAACCCGTTCGAGGTGTGTTGGATCTTCGCGGTTGGGATCTTGCCAATGCTTCACCAATCTCTCTGGATGGAGAATGGAAGTTCACACCCCATGCATTGATCTCTGGCGGAGAGGATGCAAATACGGATTCAGAAACGGGTTCTGATATGGGGCCAGACACACCTTCCACCTGGGTCCAAGTGCCGGGCGACTGGCGTAATGCGTTACAATCACGCTCTACATCGTCGTTCGGATATGGAACGTACCAGCTTCGCATACTGTTAGACCCTTCGGTGAAGGATATATCCCTCTGGGCTCAGAAAATTCAAACCTCATCCATCATCGAGATCAACGGAACGATTGTTGCCAAGTTTGGTCAACCTGCTAGCAATGCCCAAAGCTACCAACCAGAAAGGACTGCATTTGTAACTTCCTATGCACTCGACAAGACAAGCGAACTTACTCTACTTGTGCAGACAGCCAATTTCGACGACCCATTCAGTGGAGGCATTACGCGTTCTCTATACTTGGGTTCTCCTGAAGCCATTGGAAGTGAACGGGGGCTATCGATTGATTTGCAGAAAATCACGTTTGCCATACTGCTTCTGCACAGCCTATATGCCTTTGTCATGTTTCTGTTTATCCGGAAGCAGCGAGCACTGCTCACGTTCTCATTGTTAATACTGGCAACAGCCTTAACGGTTGTCTCTGACCATGACAATCTGTTATTAAGCTGGCTGCCCTTAAATTTCACCTGGATGGTTAAAGCCAAAGCTATTTCATATGTTTCATTTGCGCTTTTCCTTCTTATGCTGGCCAGAAGTTTTGCGAATCCGAATCATGGGCGAAAGCTCTTTCTTGCATATGCCGGCGTTGTAGGAGGATATCTATTATTTTTGCTCATTGCTCCCGTAACGCTTGTGTACCAAGCACTTCATACTCAGATCCCTGATTTTCTGTATTTGTTCGCCATTGGTTGGTCTGTGTTCCTGTTCTTCAAAATGGCTGCAGCCAAACAAAGCGATGCGAGCTTTTTGCTCTTTGCTGCAATGAGCAGTTTTTCCAGTGTGCTGTGGGGAATCGTGAACTCACACAACGAAATCACCAATGTGTATTATCCGATCGATGTCATTGCAGCCATATTTGGCTTTGCAGCCTACTGGTTCAGGAAATATTTCCGCAATGCCACTGAAATTGAGAAACTGTATGAACAGCTCAAAGTGGAGGACCAGCAAAAAGATCAATTCCTGGTGAACACCGCGCATGAACTGCGCACTCCCCTGCATGGGATTATTAACATCGCCGAAAGCATTGCGGTGCGCGAACAGCGTAAATCCGGAGGACAGCATACAGAAGACATGAAGCTGTTAGTGAACATCGGAAGACAGATGTCGCAATTAATTGATGACCTTCTGGATGTCATTCGCCTGAGGGAAAAACGCATCATATTGCAGAAAAAACCGTTATCCCTCGCCTCCGTCATATCCGGCGTCATTGGTATGTTCCGATTTATGGCGGAGGGCAAGCGAGTCCAGATCATCGTGGATACTCCCGATGGATTACCGCTTGTTCAGGCGGATGAGAGACGGCTTGTTCAGATCCTGTACAATCTGCTGCATAATGCGCTCAAATTCACGGATGAGGGCACCATTACGATATCGGTCAGAGCAGATGAACATAGCGTCATTATGCAAGTATCGGATACGGGTACGGGAATCAGCGAGGAGTTACAAGAACGAATATTTGAAGCTTATGAGCAAGGTACTACTCAAGCACGTTTGAGTGGGGGAATTGGGCTGGGGTTAAGCATTAGTAAACAGCTCACAGAGCTTCACGGCGGTGCACTCACTGTGCAGTCCGTGCTTGGACAAGGATCTACTTTTCAAGTTTTGTTGCCGCGAGAAGATACACCTGCATTATACCAACAGACCGATCAGACGGAGCAGTCGAGATGGGGTGTCCATCATTTGAGTGAGGTTGCTGTGAGCCTAGATGAAGAGCAACATCCCGTGAATCCCGTCATACCAGGGAAAACCACTGCTCGCATTCTTGCTGTCGATGATGATCCGGTCAACTTACGTGTACTCATCTCGATGCTGTCGAATGAACCCTATGATATACAACCGGCCACTTCAGCGTTAGAAGCACTTGAACTTCTGAATACGCAGTCATGGGATTTATTAATTGCGGATGTGATGATGCCTCATATGTCCGGTTACGAACTGACAGAGAGCGTGCGTAAACGTTATTCCGTATCGGAGCTTCCTATTCTGTTGTTAACGGCCAGGAACGAACCTGCTGATATTTATGCCGGATTCATGGCCGGTGCTACTGATTATGTGACCAAGCCTGTTGACGCTGTAGAGCTGAGACATCGCATTGGTTCATTGATTGTGTTGAAACAATCGATTGATGAGAGATTGCGGATGGAAGCCGCTTATTTGCAGGCACAGATCCAGCCGCACTTCCTGTTTAACACACTCAATTCCATTATGATGCTGAGTGAGATCGATACGGATCGAATGCAGCGTCTGGGGGATGCTTTTATCGAATATTTGCAGACCAGCTTCCACTTTGTGAATTCGGAGAAAATGGTAGAGATCACTCATGAGATTGACCTTTCGAAAGCCTATCTCTACATTGAGAAGGAACGATTCGCGGAACGATTAAACGTAGTTTGGGACATTCCAGAAGATATCGACGTGATGCTCCCTCCGCTAACCATCCAACCGCTGATTGAAAATGCCGTTCGCCATGGTGTCCTCAGCCAAGTGGAAGGCGGGACGGTATGGATTCACATCGTCGCCCAAACCGCGGGCACACTGATCGAGATTGAAGATAACGGCTCAGGCATGCAGCCGGAACAGATCGAACAAGCACTCGCATGGCCTAAACCGAATCCGCTAAAGCCTGGAGGCATCGGGTTGACCAATACCCATCGGCGCTTGAATCAGCTCTATGGACAAGGATTGACGATCGTCAGCTCTCCTGGGCAAGGGACGAAGGTTTCCTTTTTTATTCCTGATCAAGCAGAGTTGGATTCGTTTTAAGTTAAGAAGGGAAAAACTAAAACACAAAAAGCTGGGCCTGGATTTAATCCGGACTCAGCTTTTTTTACTTTTTATATTGTTGCCCTTTTGCTTGCTTCACTTTTTGGCTTCATGAAGCACTTTATTCATTACACATGCAATGCTTGCTTCTCATCCGACAATCCCAGCGATTTCGCCGTAGACAGATTCACCTCGCGTAATAGATCGAGATTCTCTGCAAGCGAGATGCCGTAAGACGGGATCATCTCTTTGATCTTTGGTTCCCATTCCTTGATATGCTGCGGGAAACAACGCTCCAGAATCTCCAGCATAACTTGAACCGCCGTCGAAGCACCCGGCGATGCGCCTAGCAGTGCCGCAATGGAGCCATCTGCCGCAGTTACGACTTCCGTTCCGAACTGCAGCGTGCCTTTGCCGCCCTGAACCGTGTCCTTGATGACCTGCACACGTTGACCGGCCAGCACCATATCCCAATCCTCGCTCTTCGCACTCGGCACGAAATCACGCAATTCCTTCATGCGCTGTTCCTTGGTTAACATGAGCTGTTGAATAAGGTATTTGGTGAGTGAGAGCTCCTTCACACCCGCCGCAAGCATCGTTAAGAGGTTATGCAGTTTCACCGAAGCAATGAGGTCTGCATTCGATCCGGTTTTCAAGAACTTCGGCGAGAAACCGGCGAATGGCCCAAACAGCAGCGACTTCTGGTTGTCGATGTAACGTGTATCCAGATGTGGTACTGACATCGGCGGAGCACCTACGGAAGCTTTGCCATATACTTTGGCATGATGCTGTTCCACGACTTTTGGATTTTTGCACACCATGAAGATCCCGCTTACCGGGAATCCCCCGATATGTTTACCTTCCGGAATGCCGGACTTCTGGAGCAGATGCAGACTTCCGCCGCCCGCACCGATGAAGACGAATTTCGCCCGATGACGTTCAACGGCTCCGCTTGTCAGATTTTTCACAGTCAATTCCCATGACTTATCACTCTTGCGTTTAATGTTCTTCACGCTATGTTTATAGTGGACTTCCACCTTTTGTTCCTGCAGATGTTTCAGTAGCATACGCGTTAAAGCACCAAAGTTAACGTCCGTACCGGAGTCAATCTTGGTCGCCGCAACCGGCTCGTTGCTTGTACGTTCTTTCATCATCAGCGGCATCCACTTCGCCAGCTCCTCCCGGTTGTCCGAGAAATCCATGCCTGCGAACAGCGGATGATTTGACAAGGTGTCGTACCGTCTTTTCAGAAACTGCACATTACTCTCGCCATGCACGTAACTGAGGTGAGGAATCGGCATAATGAAGTCCCTCGGATTCCGAATCAGACGACTGTTCACCAGATAGGACCAAAATTGCTTGGAAACCTGGAATTGCTCGTTCACCTTAATGGCTTTACTAATATCTACGGTTTTGTCTGGTCGTTCAACAGTATAGTTAAGTTCGCACAGCGCAGCATGCCCGGTTCCGGCATTATTCCACTCATTCGAGCTTTCTTCTCCTGCCGTGGCAAGCTTCTCAAAAACCTTAATATTCCAGTCTGGTGCCAATTCTTTAAGCAAAGTTCCCAAAGTTGCACTCATAATTCCGGCACCGATCAAGATTACATCTGTACTCGTTTGTCCCTGGCTCATGTCTACCGTCCTTATATCCTATATTTGCCAAAAGGATGTAAGCGTTATCGATTTGGCATTGGCCGCAAGCCCACTCTTCGAGGGTTCACGCCTTGTCTGAATGAATATAACCTTGAACTAGTGTATCAATAATATTGAGCAATTTAAATATGCAATTTCAAGATATTTGCTATTCCCTCAGTATACGCTAGTTTGCCGCGGTTCGTTAGCCCGGTTATAGGCCTGAAAGATTTATTTGTTCATTACAAAGAAGGAACTCTTCATTGCGCGGTAAAGGACTCTGTTTTTAAAGCCTATGATGCTCTGTGAAAAAGAGTGCATAAAGAGCCGCATGCTTCATAACCTTCGCATAACGGCTCTTATTATAGAAAGAAGTCAGTCCACACGCTCATACACGCCACGTCCTCAGAATATCGAGATCAGTTCCTTCGTATACGGGTGGCGTTCCCCGGCGAACAACGCATCCGCGCCAAACCGGTCTACGATCTGCCCGGATTGCATGACGATAATCCGCTGGCTCATCCGGTGCACCGCCGCCAGATCATGTGAAATGAACAGATAGGACAGGCCAAGTGAAGTACGTAAATGAGTGAGTAGTTGCAAAATCGCTCCCTGTGAGATGACGTCCAGACTGGCAGTCGGCTCATCCAAGACAACGACATCCGGTTCTATGCCGATGGCCCGCGCAATCGTAACACGCTGTCGCTGCCCGCCGCTCAGCTCATGCGGATAGCGGCTCGCCAATTCACTCGGAAGCTCTACGGCCTCTAACAGCTGGCGGATGTAAGCTTCCTTCGATGTATAAGTGAAGTGCGCGAGGCTGGCATCCCGGCCTAGCTGCTCATAGGGGTCGATCAAAGATGCGCCAATGGTAAGCTTCGGATTCAATGCAGCCGAAGGATTCTGGAAAACAATCTGAATTTTGCGACGGTGTGGTCGCAAACGGCGTCCATCCAGCCGGGCGATATCCTGCCCGCCAAGCTGGATCGAGCCACGATCCGCATCCTCGATGCGAAGTAGACAGCGGGCCAGCGTGCTTTTGCCACAGCCGCTCTCTCCGACAAGACCCAGGCATTCGCCGCGATTCAGGGTGAAGGAGATACCGTTGATGGCTGGGTGTTCCGCACCAGCATAGGTACGGGTGAGCTGTTCCACACGTAACACGACTTGGCTGGCTTGGCTTCTCACTCCGCGCCCACCTCCTTCAAACCAGACTTCAATTCATTACTCAATACAGGCGCTGCTTCAATCAATTGGCGTGTATATTCATGCTGGGGATGATCCAGAATCCGGTGTTTGCCGCCCGATTCTACGATCTGCCCTTCTTTCATGACAGACAAGCGATTTGCATATCGGCGCACATGCCGCCAATCATGCGTAATGAACAGGATTGCACAGCCCGTCTCGGCTTGCTTGCGTGTGAGCAGTTCCAATACGCGATGCGTGGACATGCTATCCAGCGCTGTCGTTGCTTCATCGGCAATGAGCAACCGTGGTGAGAGCATAAGTGAAGTAGCAATGGAGGCACGCTGTAGCTGACCCCCGCTCAGCTGAAACGGATAGCGGCGAAGAAGCTCCGGGCTGAGTCCAACAGACTCCAGTGCTTCTGCGGCACGCTTTTTACGGATCGTTGCAGACTTCTCTCCATGCACCTTCTGGTATTCATCAAAGTGTCCGCCAATGCTGCGAAAAGGGGTAAATGCTCCCTGATAGTCCTGAAAAATATACGAGATATCGCGTCCACGCAGCGCACGCATCTCCTTCGGCTTCCGTTCGAGCAGGTTATTGCCTTCGAACAGAACACGCCCAGATGCACGCAGGTTGGTCGGCAACAGCTGTCCGATCGCCTGCGAGAGCAGGCTTTTGCCACTGCCGCTCTGTCCCACGAGCGCCATGAATTCCCCTTCGCGGACGGCAAGGGATACACTGTCCACAATCGTCCGCTCCCGGCTGAAGATGCTCAACTCCTGGGTGGAGAGAATCATGACTGCACCTCCTTTTTCACATCGAACCGGTCTCTCAGGTAGTCTCCCAGCATATTCGCCAGTAGCACAACGGAGACAATAGCGAGTCCCGGAAAGACCATTAGTTCAGGTCTGGATTGGAAATAAGGACGCGAGTCATTCAGCATCGCTCCCCATTCAGGTGTCGGCGGCTGTGCGCCTAGTCCAATGTAGGATAAGGATGAGATCAGCAGGATGATTTTGCCGAGATCCAGACTAGCCAGTACCAGCACATGACCTGCAATATGCGGTAGCAGATGTTTGGTCATGATTCGTGCATCGGACAGACCGTTGGTTCGGGCTACACGGATGTAATCCTTTTGCGACTCGGATAGGACGGTGCTTCGAACCAGACGCGCGTAACTCACCCATTTCACGATAACAATCGCCAGCACCAGATTGCCGATGCCTGCACCAAGCAGACCGCTCAGTACAATCGCCACGATGGTGTCCGGAAAAGCCAGAAACGCATCCGCGATACGCGTGAATAACTTGTCGATCCAGCCGCGTTTGTAGCCTGCGATCAAGCCAAACGGAATGCCGATAAGCAATGCTGCGCCGAGCGCCAGCAGGCTGTAACCAAGCGTCTGGCCGCCGCCGAGAAGCAAGCGTGTCAGCACATCACGGCCCAAGTGGTCGGTGCCCAGCGGATGAAGCGCGCTCATCCCTTGCAGCCTGCTGCGCAGGTCGGTGAGGGTATGATCATGTTTCAGATATAGAAAGGCATACAGGGAGGCCGCGATAACGAGCAGTGCAAACAGCATGCCGATGATGGCCTGCCAGCTGTGCTTTTTTGTTTTGGTTGACGGCATGCGCAGGGGCATCGTTTTCATCGGTGGGCCTCCCTTTCCTTCAATTTCATCTCGGGATTCAAATAGCGATAAGACAGATCTACCGCCGTATTCACCAGGAACACGACAACCGCCATGATCAGGATGTATCCCTGAATCAATGGATAATCGCGCTGGCGAATGGCATCCACAACCAGCTTGCCGATCCCCGGATAAGCAAATAACACTTCAATTACCACAACACCGCCAATCAGACTGCCCAGACTAACTCCAAATACGGTGATCACCGGAGGCAGACTGTGTCTGAAGGCATGCAGGAAGAAGATACGACCCTCGGAAAGCCCTCTGGCCCGGGCAGATCGCACAAACTCCTGACTCAGAGAGTCCAGCAAGCTGGAACGCAAAAGACGCACATAAACGCTGGAGATGGCAAGTCCCAGCGTCAGTGATGGCAGCATAAGTGAGGTGAATCCGTCTCGTCCCATTGTGGGCAGACTGCCGAATCGCACACCGAACAGATCAATCAGGATGAGTCCTAGCCAGAAGCTGGGCACAGCCGCACCCACAATGGACAGGATGCGGCTGCCCTGATCGATCCAGCTACCCCGATAAATTGCTGAAAGAGAGCCGAGCGGTATAGCAACAATCAGCATAACTAGCAGTGCTCCAATTGTTAGCTCAGCTGTAGCTGGCAGTGCGCGCATCAGTGTCTGCATTACCGGCTGGCCTGTCGAGTAGGACACACCAAAGTCCATCCGTACAAAATCAAGCAGCCAGCGGCCAAATTGCACGGGAAGCGAGTCATTAAAACCCATCTCCTCGCGCAATGCCTCAACTTGTTCCTTGCTCACCGATAATTCCTCAACATTCAGGATGGTTAACACCGGATCGCCGGGAGCAAGCCGGATGAACAGGAAACTCACGAACATAATGAAGAGCAGAAATACAAATACCTCCAGAAACTTGCGAAGCAAAATGCGAAACATTACATCACATCCAGCTTGTTTGTAATCATGTAATATTCACTGCGCGTGGTGACCCAGTTCTTCACCTTCTTGCCGTTGTAGGCCACAATCGTTGCTGGATGCAGTACAAAGGAGTTCAGCACGTTATCATGTACATAATTGGCTGCTTTCTCTGCCAGCTCCGCGCGTTTCTGCGGTTCAACCGTAAGGTTCAGTTCGTCAATGATCTTGGTCAGTGCCGGATCTTCCGATCCGCTGAAGTTCAGCGCACCCTTCGGATGGTATGTCGCATTCAGATAATAACCCGCATCACCGCGTGGAGCGGTCAGATTACTGTATGTAGCGATGTCCCAATCCCGGTTGGAAGCCATGTACTCTTCCGGTGTATCAATCTGACGGATCTGTACATCGATCCCGATCTTTTTCGCATCGGATTGGAATACCTGTGCGATCAGCGGCAGATCGGCGCGTGACGAATAAGTAAGCAGCGTCAGCTTGAGTGGTTTGCCGTCTTTGCTCATTACGCCGTTCTGCTGCGTGTAACCAGCTTCGCCAAGATATTTTACAGCCACATCTGAACCGGCCTCCGTTGTTGCATGTGTATATTTAGGTGCAAAAGGCAACGATGGCAGGAATGGTCCAATGGCAGGCTCCCCATAGCCAAGCAGGATTGTATCAACAATGCCTTTGCGGTCAATCAGCGCGTCGAGCGCACGGCGGACATTCACATCCTTGATGCTCTCCCGTTGCATATTCATCGTCAACTGGTGCACGCGGAACGTAGATGTGGATTCAACTTTTAACCCGTCGATGGCTTTGAGGGATTCCAGACTCTCTACTTCCGGGCGGTAGACAATGTCTACTTGACCGGACTTTAATGCGAGTGAACGTGCGTTAGCATCTTCATTAAACGAAAATGTTACGGAATCCAGCGGCGAAGCCCCGTCCCAATATGCATCATAACGGCTCAGCTCCAGCTTGCTGCCTGCCGTGAAGGAAGTCAGCTTGAACGGGCCTGTGCCGACAGGTTTGTTCACAATGTCCGGCTCACTAACGTCAATAATCGCCGTGTTCGGATTTACCAGCTCGGATGCAAACTCCGGGAACGGCTCGGTCGTGGTGATCTCCAGTTTGTTCCCCTCGGCTTTGATCGTATCCACCTTCAATGTATTTTGGATGGCCACGTTCTCCTTCAACGCCCGCTCCAGAGATGCTTTAACCGCTTCCCCCGTCATCGGTTTGCCGTTCTGGAAAGTCACATTATCGCGCAACTTAATCGTCCAGTGCTGACCGTCTTTACTCTCCCAGCTCTCGGCAAGCCACGGTGCAACCGTCAGATTGTCCTCATCCAGACGTAACAGCGTTTCCGTAATGCCCGCACGCAGCGGCACATAACTGGAATCCACATGCGGATCAAGTGAACTGGTGGAGAAGTTATATAGGAAGTGAACGTTCTTATTCCCTTGCGTATTGGTATCGCCTTGCGCCGCCGGGCTAGATGTGGATGCTCCGCAAGCGGTAAGTAAGACTGCCGCACTTAGGGCCAAGGAGATTAGTGCCAGCAAAGGCTTCTTTTTCGTAAACAAGGTCATGCCCCTCTCTCATTCTTATTCATATGTTTTTTAATCGTAATAATTATCATCTAAACAATGAGTATTATCTTATCGTAATGATTACGTTTTGACAAGATATTTTTCGTTGGTTGGACACAAAAAAATCCGTCTCTCAAACGAGGGCGGATTGGGTATGTTTTTTGTTTCATATAATGTGCTACAAGCCTGTTTCGTAGTCTTCAAGTAGATGTGACCAGTAGCCTTCAACGTTCTGCATCGCTACAGGGTCAATCTGTTCAAAGTACCTGCGCAATTCGCTGGCATAATGAGCTTGGGTATATGTACCTTCGCTTCTCATTTTAGTAGACAGCTCACTACGAATTAGATGGAATAAGAAGAAGGTTTCTATATTTTTATTTAACGCATATACTGCGGACTTAGCTAGAGAAGAGTTCATATAAAGTATGTCACTCTCTGGCTTGAGATAGAGGCCGCAAGCATCTCGCATACCATAACTCGCAAAGTGGCCAATCTGAATGTATTGCTCGCCTGTGACATCCTTGTCGTGGAACTGATCCAGTCTATAAAAGAAAAAATCATCATATTGCTCGGGTACACCAATCTGGGTTAGAAACTGAGCATTCTCTTCGCTTATACCTCTGAGTATTAACTCGGCATAATCATATTCCAGTACATCTGTGTCATAGTATTCTTTTATCTTTAGAATGTCGATGTTCATCATTCTTATCTCTCCCTGTAGCCGAGTCCAGAACATATCGTCAGATGTTTATTGCTGCCCCCATGCTCTCAGTCCCTCGTCACTTAAATCTATCGGAGCCTGCTTAGACATATATTCTGCATTTGCCAAAGGGAAGACATATCTACCTGTTCTAATCTCACCATGCCGCATGCTAATCCTTCCGCCTCGTTCAATCAGAAGTATCAGGGGTTCATACAGATCATGAAACTTTATAGCCTCTTCATTACCGGACTCGACTAAACTCAGCCATTCTAGATACGCTACACAAGTTCCTTTCATAAAACTGTTCGTTAACTCGCCTAACCGAGGACATTGATCCATTACATCTAAAGTGGAATGATGTCCAAGTGCGCGAGCAGCATTGAAGAATGGGTAGGATGTCTCTAAATGATATGTAGTAATCAGTAATGCTGCTCTGCGGATATAGTCCTGCACCAATGCCATGTTTGAGGGATCATCTACTCGTGAAGAAACACTCCAGTCTATACGTTTTATTCTCTCTATCCCTTTCACAAGCCGATTCATAAATGCACCCGCCTCTTCTTCCTTACAACTATCCGATCCCATGTATTGCCCCAGCAAATCTCCATGCTCTTAGAATATGTACAAAATAACTTCCTCACTGTCAAAAGCATTAGGTAAAATCCGCTGTAAATGCTCCACTCTGTCTTTCATATACTCCAGATCGGGTCCGACCAATCGCTGGATAGCCCACTCTCTCAAACGTCCCAATTCATGCAAGGCATCCTCAAGCTGATGAAAGGCAATCTCGGAGCCATCCTGTATAATCAAGATGTCCAGTTCATGAATAGCTCTCTTCCAGTGCTCATCATAAAAGTCCTGAGATGAGATATTCTCACTAAGCGTTAGTTCCGATTCACGGTCATATAGTTCTCCGCTATATCTATACAGCCCCACTGTCATCACTATCCCTCCATTCCGTTACAATCTATAAGATCCAAGGAATTATCGCTAATATCTTGAACGGGGATCACCCGAGTTCTCCAATACATTAGTGGATATGCTACATCACCTACTTCCAGTTCACCCTTTCGTACAGTAAAAGCCCCGCCTCGTTCGAAGAATTTCAACACTGGCTCGTGCAAATCAGCATTTTGAATCGCATCATCTACTCCTTGATCGATTAATTCGCATACTTCCAGATAGCTATAACAAATGGCCTTCATATAGACATTACGAAGTGTATCCAACTGGGGACAAGCACGGTACACATCAGCATCTATCTCTCTTCCAATCATCTTGGCAAAACTAAATAGGGGATAACCATCTGGGAATAGGCTGAGCTTGTCTAGGAATGAAATCACACGTCTTAAATACTCACTGATTAGTATGTGATGTGAGTTTTGGGGAGAAAAGCTATTCATTTGAAACGAAATCGCAGACAAACGCTCAATCCCTTTAGCTAATGCAGGCCCCAAATCGTTCCCCCTCTCCTCTTAGAATGTCTTAGGAAGGCTCTATACGAATAAAATCAGGCACTGTTCTTTTATATTTAGCCCCATCTTCAAAGTAGATCATGCTTACATGTTCAGATGCCCTGACTCTAGAAATGAAATATGGATTCCATGTATACATGAATCACACCATATATCCAGGAAGCCAATCCTGACACGTAAATCTCCAACATATTGAAAATGGATCGCAGCATGTCCGCAGTTCGGGCATTCTTTCTTCAAATCCTCATCGTCAACATCGAACAATCTCAACCAATCATAAAACGATAATTCAGACATGAGTCCATCTCTCTTTGTGATCCTTCTCAAAGTAATCCCGCCATGTCCTTTTCAATAAAAATGCTAGATCTATGAATTTTCTAGTCAAACGGTTATATTTCGAAGAAAATCTTCTATAATTTTTTTTGTAGCATTACCTGCGCCTGAAAGCGCAGAATTTGCACGCTCTATTACTAGCGGATGATTTATAATTCTTTTTTTATGCTCAGGTGAAGTATAACTTCTTAACGTATCTATACATATTTCAATTAACTCTGTGTCATCGACAGATATCAAAGAAAGTAAAACTTCGAGTTCCCTAGTATCTTGAGTACTGTCCAGACAGTAAGCTAATTTTTTCTGCCAATCAATGGGTTTCCCCAATACTTCTCTGGATAAGAGATTCCAATCTTCAGATCGGAAATCCTCCAATATTTCTGTTGCAATAACACAACCGTCATCATACCAAGAGTCAACTGACGTCTCAGCTGATAGTAAGTGATCTAATTGTCTAAACATATATTTAGTTACCTTTCGTTATATAAAATTTAAAAACCTGCTGGGTATGGAGCATTCGATTCACCTGTAGGATAACCACTGCTGAGGTTATTACCATCTTTGATAACATCTATTTCTACACCATCAATTTTTCCCCGATGCCAAGTAGCACGATCTCTAAGTCTCGATGATATTGCCGGTGTGTCTCCAACAGATTTTATGCTTTCAATAATTTTACCTTCACTCCACCAGTCTGGAAACAGGGTACTGTGCTTCAGTTTTGATATATTTCCATCTTCGAATTGTTTAGTAAAAAGTACATACTTCGTACCATCTGCATTATTCCTTATTACTTCGACAGCATAATTATTATTGTTGTTGTTTATATTAGGTGAGTGTCCACCTATTAATATATTTCTAGGTACTTTTCGTTGTCCTTCTAAAATCTTTGTCTCCATGTCAGGACTAATCACAGTTCTAGGAGTCGATGCTGCTTCTTTGTTATTATCCCCCAATTTTTGATCTATTCTTTCCCTTATCCTAGATGCCAAACCGGATGATGAAGTTCTAAAAGGGCCCGAACGTCCAGGCATACTTCCGCGAACCATCTGAAAAGCCATTAAAATCTGACTGAATTTCAGAGAAGTTACCATCATCTGTGCATATCGATCATTCACTGGTTCGCCTGTGAAGGGATGAATTCGATTTTCAAAGGCTTCAATCTGCAAGGAAATAATATCCTCCCCTGATTCCTCAGTCCCTACAGCTTGCATCTGATTAAAATCCAAATGCCCCTGATCCTTTTGATACGCCTGCAAGGCCGCCTGATCAGTAACTCCATCCTCATTCACAGGCATCTGCACCAGTCTCCCAAACACATTCACTTGTGCCATCCGGTAGCCTTTATCCTCCGAACCCGCATCACTCCCCGAGCTCTGCATCATCGCTACCGCACCCACAGCACCAATAACACCACCCAGACTGCCCTTCTCAGCATCTGCCTGCTCAAACCGCGTAGCAATCTCCGTTAACTCTTTTGAAGTATACAACATGCTCTCCAGTGCTTTCTGTAACACGATACGTGATCTTGCAAAATCACCATAAAATCGCTCCTGCGTCACACCCAGCCATACAGCCTGAAGAAACATAATCTGCCTTGAGAGGTTATCCTGGATATGCTCCAATTGTTGTCTCGCCTGATCCACCTGATTTGATACGTGATGTAATTGTTCAGGGGTCACTTTGATTGTACTCATACGCTTTCTCCGCTCATTTGAAATATGATTATCCTATGTTAGCAGAAGTGAAATATGTAAAACCATCCGGCTAACATCCTGAATTTACCTATAACCCGACATCTGACACACCACTCATCGGTGCTATAGTCCTATATGCATATACCCACATCCAAGTACATCCTACCATTTTCAGTAAACCCAATAACGCTCCCTACTTTATCCCCTCCAAAAACACCCGATACTGCTCAACCTGCTCCTCCGTCGCCATTTTTCGCAACGACTCCAATACCGCTGTACACTTGATAATATGTCGCTCCATCCCCAGCCCGTCCGCTACACGCATCGCCTTCAAAATAAATTCCACCGCCTCCTGCGGCCTTCCCATCCACTGTTCATATAAAGCCCTTTGGTAACAATAATGGTACATATCATCGTTGTTTAATGAATCCAGCGCCACTCCCAACCCATCGACCTTCTCCTCAATCATCTGTATGATAAAATCAATCCGCCACCCCTGCCGCACCGCGGCCTCTGTGATCACCTTCAACCCTGACAAACGTTCCTCCGGATACTCCAGCAACAAGTTCACATAGCCTTCCAGCAGTTCAACCTGTCCCATTTCAATCTCAAGTGCATAACGATGGATTTCGGCTTTCCGTTTGAACTCCTGCACAACTTGCAGCTCTGCTTCATCCAGTCCCTCTATGTCCCCCAATGTTGCATACTGACGGATACAAGCTCGCGCCTGATCGATCTGCCCCAGCTTCTGATAAGCCATACCTCGCTTCATATGACTCCATCCCATGTAATAAACCAATGGACGTTCCGTACGCAAATGAAGTTTAGACCCACCTTCCTCCTGACGTTCCATCCGTTCTTCATATATACACTGCGCACACTGGTACAACACGTCCGCTGTCTCCAGCACCTTGTTCCAATTTTCAAATGCAACAGCCATATCCAGCATATCAACAATAATGTCCGGTTTGAGTGATTTCAGAATAGATGATCGCAAAAAAAGGAAGCCTCCTTTAATTAGCTCATTTGAAATTATTGTATAGATAAACAAAAAGAAGATCAATATAAATTGTACTAATAAGTACTGTTATAGCTGAATTTATTTCATATTCGTTAGTCTGTCATGACTTTATATCCTCTTCTAACCTTAAGTGGAGGTGA
Organism: Paenibacillus xylanexedens; assembly: GCF_007680605.1. Taxonomy (GTDB): domain Bacteria; phylum Bacillota; class Bacilli; order Paenibacillales; family Paenibacillaceae; genus Paenibacillus; species Paenibacillus xylanexedens_B. The sequence goes on along the minus strand of NZ_VEIO01000007.1, from coordinate 152,805 downwards.
TCAAATGAGTTTACCAGAAGCGGTTGGTAATCGAATTCGTGAATTAAGAAAGGCCAAAGGTTGGACTCAGGAGCAACTGGCTGAAGCCGCGGGTCTTCATTACAGTTATATTGGTGGAGTTGAACGAGGAGATCGCAACATTTCCTTGGAGACGCTTGAGAAGATCATGAATGGCTTTCAGGTTCCTGCCGAGCAACTTTTTAAATTCAAAGAAGACTCTTCGTACAGAAGAGCCTTGGATGAGCATATGACTTTAGTTAGCGGTCAAAATGCGGAACAAATCGAATCTTTAACCAGAATTAACAAGGAAATTTTGATATCCATTGAAAATGCAAAAAAGCTTTCAGATAAACTTTAATTTGAACATATATATCATACATATTCTTTCCAAGAGCGGAGACTTTGTCTCCACTCTTTTTTCACATTACTTCTCACACCACGCCCCGCGCCAACACCCCATACTCCACCCGGTTCCGGCCTTTTTGCTTTGCCTGATACAGCGCCTTGTCCACTGCATCAAATAGCTGAATTAAATAGCGCTCGCCATCCTCCGGCACGTCGTCGTCCTCATACGCAAAATCATCAATCGATAGAATCCCGACGCTGATCGTAATGGATATATCGCCCAGCTCATGGTTCACCACCATACGGTTGGACTCCACCGCCTGCCTTACACGCTCCGCAATATCAATCGCCAGATCATGCTCCGTATGCGGCAGGTAGATCATGAATTCCTCTCCGCCGTAGCGGGTCAAAATATCCGTACTGCGCACAGATTGACGAAGTGCCTCTGCCGTGCGCACCAGTACTTCGTCCCCAACCACATGACCATAGTGGTCATTAATGGCTTTGAAGTGGTCGATATCGAGTAACATGAGGGAAAACGGCATTTTATATTGCAGGTTCGTGAGCACTTCATGATTCAGATGTTGCGTCAGGTAACGGCGGTTATAACACTGCGTCAGACTGTCCGTCAGCACCAGCTCTTCCAGCTTGCGGTTGGCATCGGATAACTCCTGCCGAATCAGATCCAGTGCCTCATTGCGCTCTTGCAGCGTCTTATACTGCTGATTCATCGCCTTGGCATAGAAGCGCTCCTGCGAGACATCCTGGAACGTCAGCAGATGCCCTAGCGGTGCAAGCGCCGAGTCCACGATCGGAGACGATTGCAGAATGTAGTGACAGAGCTGATGATCCTTCTCCACGATCACTTCGATCTGGCACAGCTCCATTTTTTTCAAACGATACTTGTTCAGAAACGTCCGGGCATCCCCCTCCACAGACACCCCTGCGAGAAATGCATCCATGTCCCAGGCATCCCCCACATGTTGTTCTATGAAAAAACGAGAGGCTTTGTTCACCTCCACAATCACTTCGTTCTCATCCAGCACCAGAATGCCATACGGGATCGTATTAATGACGTCCTCATGGGCGATGGAGACCAGGTTGAACACGTTGTACCTTTTGATGACATACACGAAGAACAGGTCCGACAAGAAGATGCCCAGCGAAGTCAGTCCCGGAATTATTGGCAGCCAGCGGCTCAGCAGTACATTAAGGATCGCATCCAGCGTTGCAAATACAGCCAGAACGAAAATACCCCAAAGGGTAATTTTGACCTGCTTTTGAATCATCGCGGGAGTCTTGGACGAAAATACAGCACGGAACATAATGACGAGGGAAGAAACGAAATAGCTCACCAAAATGAACATCACAACCCAGAACCACGGGCCGTAGGCACGCTCGATATATCCGCCCTCCAGAGGGGTGACAAAATCATGCCATGGATTCGCAACGACCCCAATCGCTCCAATCACAGCGGGTACGAACAGCAACAACAGCCGCCTTTGACTCAGTCGTTCCGCATAACCGGTAATAAACAGCGTCAGCAGCAGCCACCCGCTCCCCAGCAGAGAGACTGCCACAAAGGACAGCAAAACATAAAACAACTGCAAGCCCGGATCATCCGTAAGCGTACTCGCAAATTGACAGAACGGCCACATCATCATCAAACCGTGAAACAAAAAATATACCTTATGTAAATTCGTAATTCTAACGGTAGCAAACACATACACGCCAACACCAAACAATAGCACGAATAACGAAAGATCATACCACACTAATGGGTTCACGAATCTTCTCCTTCTTGGATGCGACAATGATTCCATGATAATCAAGGAAACTCTCATACGTTAATATACTTTTGAATAATAGTAGGGATCTACTTTGCACTTTAGTAGTTCTGTGATTCTTTGATTTCTCATATTTCTAAAAAATACGTATATGCCATGAGTGATTCATATGTGCACTTCTTTATAGCTTCTATTTTGTTCTGGTTAAATTACCCATATCGTACCACACCCCTGATACGCTGAGTAGCCCATTCACTGGAAGTCCGACCAACCTCTGATTGAAATCATGATCTATTTTGCACTTTTGTGAAAGTTTTTGAAGGTTATACGCAAAAAAACGCCCAGCTTTCAAACTGAGCGTCATCCAGCCCGTAACGGGATACGCAACATGCTTTTTTGAAAAGAAAGCTTCACTACTTGTAACTCTCCTACGTCCATGCTATTTCTATTTTTCTTTTCAATCTGTCCATAACTTGCTCATGATCCATCAAAGGTTCTTTAGTAGCAATCTGCTTCTCTGCAACGATTAAACGAAGTTGAAGCTCGTATCTCGCCTCAGTTAGTCCGTTGTTTCCATCCAATTCATTAGAGGACCGTTTACTTCCCACAAAAATCAGACTCCCTTTTCGTTCCTGATATCGACGCTTCAATTCCACTTACTTCAAATCTGCCAACGGCTCATTGTCCGAGAACAGATCCGGGTTTTCCTTCAACATCTCCGTTAGCACCTCGGTTGTTCTGGCTGCATCACAGACACTTGCGACAGCATCCCCGAAACTTCCTTTGTGCATCGCTCCTGCTTGAACCAGCACCTCATCCACCTTCCAGAAGTGCTCTGACCAAGATAATCCGCAATGTCTGCGTGAAGGTACGGAAATTTTTGTTCCATCTGGCAATACGGTATACAGCATCTCATGTTCATCGGTCATTCTGCCCGGAATGTCCACCCACTCCTCGATTCCATGAATAAACGTGTTTCGTTTCAAATCCACCCCCACCAGCAGAATTGTCGCTTTGCGATCAAGTAGCTTGCCCCATGCAGAACCTCGTGCACATGGCGTATCAAAGAGATGATCGTCCTGTGTAAACACCTGTGCGTCCTTACCTAATGCCGCTACAGAGTGTGTAGGATGCCAGGAACGGACAACGTTGGGACGTTTACGGAACAGCTCAGGCAGAATGCCCACACAACAGGAAGACGTTTCCACGTGGAACAATGGATTGCTTTTGTTAATGGTAGACCACGTATGCGTAGGCAAAACGAGCAACCCATCCTTCATATAATCACTCAGCGCATCCAGTACGGTATCTGCTCCGCCTTCCACCTCCCCCATACTCTTCATCGAAGAATGCATCAGCAACGTGCCGTGACGATCTATGCCTAATTCCTCTAGCTGTGCGATAAGACTTTCGTATGTATGTGTCATCTTGGTAACCTCCTTGGGATCGAATGATGTATCGAAAAATAAAACAAAGAGCCGAGATATACTCTCGGCCTCTGTAATTCCACTTTTATACGGCAAGCAGATGCTCGCTTTAACGTTGAACATGCTTTTAAGCTTGATCTCTGATACTCTGATCATACTTCAGACATGAACAGAGTACAACTGAGATTCATTGGTTGCAGTTAGAATTACGTTAATAATCAATGAACTATAAAATGATGATTCCATGTTAGTGAGTATGACTATTTAATCACAACGTACTCCAAGTTCACCAGCTTTGCATACGTGATGATCTGATCTGTCGTCAGGTTCAGAGATACCACCGTGTGGTGTCCGCCGCCATTCTCAATCCAAGCTTTAACGCCGTCTTGGAAGTTCGGTTTTACCGTCCACAACACACGAGCGACTGGCAGATTTGGCGCCGGAACGGTTGGTTCGAAGGCAGATACTTCGTTGATCAGCAATTTATAGTGTGTACCGAAGTCTGCCATGGATACCACGACACCTTCGCCAGCTTTGCCGTCAAAGACGAGACGAGCCGGGTCTTCACGATCGCCAATTCCCAGTGGAGATACGATGATTCTTGGTTTAGTGCTCGCCAGTGTCGGATCAACTTCAAGCATGTGAGATTGAAGAATCGCTTCTTGACCGGCTGCCATTTCATACGTGTAATCTTCCATGAAGCCCGTGTTTTCGTTGTGAGCCATAATTTTGAGCAAACGATCCAGCGCCGCTGTTTTCCAATCCCCTTCACCCGCAAATCCGTAGCCTTGAGCCATCAGGCGTTGTACGGCCAGACCCGGAAGCTGCTTCATGCCGTGCAGGTCTTCGAAGTTCGTTGTGAAGGCTGTGTAACCGCCGTTATCCAGGAACTTTTTGATCGCAATTTCATAGCTTGCTTGCACACGTACACTAGCTTCCCATGCTTCTTTGCTGTTGGTGCCATAATCGAATTCATACAAATCCGCATATTGCGTGATCAACTCATCGATCTCTTGCTCGGTTACAGCGTTTACGTACTCGACGAGGTCACCAATGCCATAGTAGTCTACTGTCCAGCCAAACTGGATTTGAGCTTCGACTTTATCCCCTTCTGTTACCCCTACGTTACGCATGTTATCGCCGAAACGGGCAACTTTGATGTTAAAGCTTTCGTTGTATGCCACCGCTACGTCCATCCAGTCTGCAACCTGCTGCTGCACTTCCGGACGCTCCCAGTAACCCACAACAATTTTATTTTGTTTTCTCAGACGGGCATTAATGAAGCCATATTCACGGTCACCGTGTGCCGCTTGGTTCAGGTTCATGAAGTCCATGTCGATGGTTGCCCATGGAATGCTCTCGTTATATTGCGTTGCGAGGTGAAGCAATGGCTTTTGCAGCAATTTCGTACCGCGAATCCACATTTTTGCTGGAGAGAAAGTATGCATCCAAGTGATGACACCCGCTACTTCGTCGCGGTAGTTCACTTCTTTCATGATGCTGGTGATTTTGTCTGCGGTTACAGCCAGATCTTGCAATACGAGTGGATAAGGGAGTACGCCGCTAGCGTTCAGGGCATCCGTAATTTTCTGTGCGTTCGCTTTAACTTCACCGAGTGCTTCTTCACCGTACAAATGTTGTGAACCGACAACGAACCAAAATTCTTTTGCTGCTGTTGCTGACATGGAATCATCCTCATTTCATTAGATTATAGTTGGATAAATTAGGTTACACCAGGACACTGCGCAGACAGAATAATCTTTCGATCACTGTTATCCCAGATTTCTTTGAATCCCTTATATGAAGGGGAAATCCGGTGATAAAGGTGAACGCTCCGCTTCTACAGCTTTCTTCTGTCTGCTCCGTTAGTGGTGTAAAAAGGTTATACAACTTCGGGTTGGGCAGGGTAGTTACACCGGGTCACTCCGATTGCAGTACCATCTTCCGATCGCTGGTTATCCTCGGATTTCTCTTCCTCCCCTTCTTAAGGGGGAAATCCGATGATAAACGCGAGCGCTTCGCTTCTTCAGATTGGTTCTGCACTCTCCGTTAAATGGTGTAAAAAGTTTTTTTCAACTGCGGGTCGGGCAGGGTAGTTACACCAGGACACTCCGATTGCAATACCATCTTCCGATCACTGGTTATCCTCGGATTTCTTTCCATTCCCCTCTTAAGGGGGAAATCCGATGATAAACGCGAGCGCTTCGCTTCTTCAGATTGGTTCTGCACTCTCCGTTAATGGTGTAAAAAAGTTCTATACAACTTCGGGTCGGGCAGGGTAGTTACAACAGACCACATCGATGACATTGCCATCTTCAATCGCTGGTTACACCGGGTCACTGCGATTGCAGCTTCCCAACCTCTACAGTTCCAGATTACTTCTGGCCGTAATATGCATCCTTGCCGTGTTTACGCAGGTAATGTTTATCCAAAATGCCTTGTGGTAGCTCTTTGGCAAAGTTGTTCAGCTGGCGGGCATACAGGTTCATTTTGCACACTTCCTCCAGCACAACGCTGTTCACTACAGCCGACTTGGCGTCTTTACCCCATGTAAACGGTGCGTGACCATGCAGAAGCACTGCCGGAATCGCCATTACATCCAGGCCGCGCTGCTCGAACGTTTCTATGATTACACGGCCCGTCTCTGCTTCGTATCCGCGATCAATCTCATCCTGGTTCAGGAAACGCGCACATGGCACGGCTCCGTAGAACGTATCGGCGTGAGTCGTTCCCATGACAGGTACGTCCAGGCCTGCTTGCGCCCAGATGGTTGCCCAGGTGGAGTGTGTGTGCACGATGCCGCCAATTTCCTTGTAGTGTTTATATAGGACAGCATGGGTTGCGGTGTCCGAGGAAGGTCTCATCTCCCCTTCCACCACGTTACCGTCGAGATCGACGACAACCATGTCGCTGGCTTTCATTTTTTCATAATCGACTCCGCTTGGTTTAATGACGAACAGACCGCTTTCCCGATCAATCGCGCTCACATTACCCCAAGTGAACTTCACCAGTCCGTGCTTCGGCAGCTCCAGATTGGCCTCAAATACCTCTTGTTTCAGTTGCTCCAACATGATTAGTTTCCTCCGTTCTCTACCAGATGCTCTACAGCGGCATGTTCAATGGCAAGTCCGCTCCGGTAGCGTTCGATAAATGCTTCAAATCCCTTCACATCGGCGGCTTCCGGTGCCACTTCGACCCCTTCGACATTCTTGAACACCTTCTGCTCCAGGAAAACATCCAGCGTTTCTTGCTCACCCTGATTAATCAGGTACGAAGCCAGCAAAGCCATACCCCACGCGCCGCCTTCACCAGCGGTAGACATTACCGATACCGGAACGTTCATGGCCGCTGCTACGATCCGCTGTCCCACCACAGGTGTTTTAAACAGACCGCCATGCGCCAAAATGCTGTCAATGGCCACCTGCTCCTTCTCCGTCAGGATATCCATACCAATCTTGAGCGCGCCGAAGGCACTGAACAGATGCGTACGCATGAAATTCGCCAGGTTAAACTTGCTTTCTGGAGAGCGAACGAACAACGGACGTCCATGCTCCAGTCCTGTAATATTTTCACCGGAGTAGTACCCGTAGCTAAGCAATCCGCCCCCATCCGGGTCGGCTTCAAGCGCCTTGTTAAACAACACGCTGAACAGCTTGCCGGAATCGGCCTCGATGCCCATCGCCTGAGCGAACTCGCGGAACAATCCGATCCATGCATTCAAATCACTGGAGCAGTTATTGGCATGTACCATACCGACCGGACTGCCATCCGGCGTGGTCACCATATCAATCTCGGGGTATACGCTGGACAATTCCTTCTCCAGAACGATCATCGCAAAGACTGACGTGCCCACGGAGATGTTCCCCGTCCGTTTGCGTACACTGTTCGTGGCAACCATACCTGTTCCTGCATCGCCCTCTGGAGCACAGAGCGGAATCCCCGCTACCAGTTCTCCTGACGGATCAAGCAGTTTTGCTCCAGCTTCCGTCAATGCACCTGCATGTTCACCTGCGAGGTACACTTTAGGTAGCACATCCTCAACCTTCCACGGATAACCTTTGTCAGCAATATGCTCATTGAACTGGTTGATCATTGCCGGGTGGTAATTATGCGTTGTCTCGTCAATCGGGAACATACCCGATGCATCGCCGATCCCAATCGCCTTATTGCCAGTCAGCAACCAGTGGATATAACCCGCCAGCGTAGTCAGGTAATCAATCTGAGGTACATGCTGCTCTCCGTTCAAAATCGCCTGATACAGATGGGCAATGCTCCAGCGTTCAGGGATGTTGAACTGCAACAGCTCGGTCAGCTCGCGTGCAGCTGCACCTGTCGTTGAGTTACGCCACGTACGGAACGGTACAAGCATTTCCCCTGCCTGATCCAGCGCGATATATCCGTGCATCATTGCCGAGAAGCCGATTGAACCTACAGTCGTCAGCGGCACACCATACTTCTGCTGCACATCCTGCTTCAACTCGCGGTACGCTGTCTGCAAACCCGAGATGATATCCTCCTGATTGTACGTCCAATAACCGTCTTTCAGCAGGTTCTCCCATTCATAACTGCCGGAGGCAATCGTCTCAAAATGCTCATCAATCAATACCGCTTTAATGCGCGTTGATCCAAGCTCAATCCCAAGTGAGGTTGCGCCCTTAGCAATAGCTTCTTTCACATCCACATGACTCGTCACTTCCGCATATCCCCTCTCTGCTCGCCATCTACGTCCGTGGAACGGCATCTATTCCAACTGCACCCTCGTCAGGCGCAATCCACCACCTACGTTCGTGGCTATAATCTATTTCAGCATTCCAAGAATGCGCTTTCCTGTTCTGACAGCCTTAGTATATTTTTTGTACGTACATTTGTCAATGAAATATCGAAGTTATACTCACAAAGAAAAACTTTTTCAAAACATTCAGTAATATCAACGTATTTTCAATCGTTTTACTTTTAAAATGTAAGGTTCAATCTGACAAAATCGAAGTCAGTCGTACGTAACATCCAACAAAATGTACGGTTTTTCTTGCAACCAAAGCAAATCATGCTAGAATATGTACGTACAACTTAAGCGCTGATTTAATAACTTATACATTGAAATACTATGGATTGAATAATATAGAAGGTTATTTTGTAATCAAATTGCAATGCACCAACAACCTGTAATTCAGTTTTTATATAGACGTTACAACGAAAGAAGTGGACGAATTGAAACCTAAATACCAAGTGATTATTGATGATATAAAGAGCCATATCCTGTCCGGGACTTACAGCATCGGCGTGCAGATTCCTACTGAATTGGCCTTGCAGGAGAGTTATAACGTGAGCCGTCAGACCGTTCGTAAGGCCATCTTGGAGTTGTCTAACGAAGGTTTTTTACGCAGCGAAAAGGGTTCGGGCACCTATGTCAGCAATCAGTACCGATCCCGAGCGGGCGGCAACACTTCCAAGAAGACGATTGGGGTCATTACCACCTATATCTCGGACTATATTTTCCCTTCTATTATTCGCGGTATCGAGCGTCGTCTGAACGAGGACAACTATTCGCTACTGCTCGCCAGTACGAATAATGATGTAGCACAAGAGAAAAAGGCACTTGAGATGATGCTATCTTACGGCGTGGATGGTCTGATTGTTGAACCGACGAAAAGCAATCTGTACAACCCGAATATAGCATACTATCTGTCCTTTAAAGAGCAGGATGTGCCGTTTGCGATGATCAATGCCTTTTATGAGGAGTTAGAGGTCCCCTTTTTCTGTCTGGATGATGTACAGTCCAGTTATCTTGCCACGAAGGAGTTAATCTCCAAAGGCCACACCCAGATCGGGATTATTGCCAAGATGGATGATTTGCAAGGAAAATACCGGATGAAGGGATATATCAAGGCACTAGGGGAAGCAAAACTGAGGTTCCATCCCGAGCATGTGCTCTCGTTTGATACCGCATCGAAAGCGGATCTATCCGCAAACGTGACAGCATATCTGCAAGAAAATCGGGAAGCACTCACCGCGATTGTTTGTTACAACGATGAAGTTGGACTGGAAGTGGTGCACGCTTGCCGCCAGCTCGGAATTTCGATCCCGGATGAGCTGTCCATTATTGGTCAGGACAATTCATATATCGCCAAAAATGCCAACATAAGACTCACCACGCTCACGCATCCCCAAGAGCAGATGGGTCGTGATGCTGCCGATTGGGTTATCCGCAAGTTGCAGGGAAAGAAAGACCTTCCCGATCAAACCTACTATCAGCCTGAGCTGGTGGAAGGCGAGACGGTGAAGGAGATGGAGATTGAATAAACATCCTCATGCTCGCATTCCTATTTTTCTCACATTCTAGCCCATATGCTTACTCTATTCCGTAAGCACAGAAAACGCTGTGAGCCAGTAACTATGGACACAGTAGTGATATAATAATAGCTGGGGCACGGAGTAACATATACTGTTCGGATAGCGTAGAATTCCGTACGATTTACGTTTATTTACGTTATCATCAGCAATACAATTTTGGATAAAAAGAGCTCAGGAGGTGGTCTCGTCATGGTTGAACTGAACGGCCTATCACAACCAGCACATCTGTCACCTGTGGACTTGAACAGCATGCGTGCCAAAACGTTGGGAGATTATCTGAAATCAAGGCGCGCACGGCTTCAACCGGAGCAAGCAGGACTCGCCAAGACTCATGGTCAACGCCGGACACCTGGGTTACGCCGAGAAGAGGTTGCCATACTGGCAGGGGTTAGCGCAACCTATTATACGTTTTTGGAACAGGGTCGAGAGGTAGCCGTCTCCCGAGAAGTGATCGAGAGTATCGGTCGGGCACTCCAGTTGTCTCCCGACGAGCACACTCATCTGCTCGGCCTATGGAATGGTAATGAACCTGAGATGGCACCGCCAATTACCTCGGAGATTACTCAGCCTTGGCGGGATATTGTGAATCAGATGGCGTTTCCTGCGTTTATCACAAATGATCGTGCCGAGCTGCTTGCCTGGAACACAGCTGTCGACAAATACGTATTGGACTACACTTCACGTGCTCCAGAACAACGGAACATGATGTCTAGCTTATTTACAGATCCGGAAATACGGACTCGACTTATCAATTGGGAGGAGATGGCGGCACATTCCGTTGCCATATTCCGTACATCTTATGATAAATATACACATGATCCGTGGTTTCCCAAGTTTGTAGACGATCTTTCCAAAGAAAGTTCTGAATTTGCATCGTTATGGGAGTTGCACCACGTAGAGGCAAAGAGGGTTACACGCGTTTACTACCGACTGCCTGACCAAGAACAAGCTATCGCATATGACATTAATTCGTTATCCTTCACGCTGGATCATCCGGATCTGCATCTGTGCATCTATTCTCCAGTCAAGGAACAGGAATCTTAAACAGCGTTTGCCCTCTTCGATCACAAATCGATTGATCTACACTTCATTTACCACCGTAGTCCTATACAAGACAACCGGAATCATGCCATCCTGGTACTGCCGTTACTAGCATAAGCATGCTGTGGTTAGGGAAGTAACTCCGAATTAGAATGGAATCATGCCTTAAGCATAACGATGAAGGTACTATATTCTCTAATTTGCGGAAAAGAGGGATGATCGGATGAAGTTTAATAATAATGGAGTGGTGAAAAGAAAGTTAGGTTCACTTGGACTTGAGGTATCCGCACTGGGACTTGGTACCATGATGATGCCTGACAATGAGGATTCGATACGCACGATCCATGGTGCACTCGATCAAGGCGTTACCTTGTTCGACACAGCTGATATATATGGGGAACATTTCATGCAACAAGGACGGTTCGGAGGTAACGAGCAGCTGGTTGGCCGAGCTCTGAAAGGCCGTCGTGATCAAGCTATTCTGGCGACCAAATTCGGCATCGTATCTCCAACCATGAAAGTACTCGGACACCCGGCGTATGTCAAAAAATCAATCGATTCCAGCCTGCTTCAACTGGGCACAGATTACATCGACTTGTACTATCAGCATCGTGTCGATCCGGACGTCCCCATTGAAGAGACCGTCGGCGCTATGGCTCAACTTGTGCAGGAAGGTAAAGTCCGCTTCCTCGGTCTTTCGGAAGCCACGGCGGATCAGATCCGGCGGGCACATGCCATTCACCCCATCACGGCGGTAGAAACAGAATACTCGCTATGGAGCCGCGAAGTAGAGGATGAAGTTTTGCCTGTGCTGGATGAACTGGGTATCGGTTTTGTGCCCTATAGCCCCTTGGGACGCGGATTCCTGACTGGACAAATTCGGACGTTTGATGATCTGCCTGCGGATGATTACCGCCGCTTCTTCCCTCGTTTCCAAGGAGATAATTTCAATAAAAATCTGGAGGTCGTTCGGCTGATTGAGCAGCTTGCCGCACGAAAAGGCTGTACTACGCCTCAACTGGCTCTGGCCTGGCTGCTGGCGCAGGGGGAGCAAATTGTACCTATTCCTGGTACGAAACGTCTGGATCGGTTGCAGGAGAACCTTGGTGCGTTGCAGGTCACGATCACACCGGAAGAACTGGCCGAGATCGAACAAATCTCGCCAAAAGGGTTTGCAGCCGGCGAGCGCTATCCTTCGTTTTCCTGAGGTCAGAGTTGACTAAGAGTAAGAACAGGAACAGAAAAAGGCTGCCATTCGGCAGCCTTTCTTGACTCACTTTTTAAATCTATTTATGCTCGGACTCTTCTTTTATTTATTCCTCTTAACAAAAAATCTAACACTCTCCTTGCCCTTTAGCTGCGGTCTGTTGCCGGAAACGTCAGGATCACCGTCGTACCTACTCCCTTCTCACTCTCATACTTAATCGTTCCGTTAACCTTCTCCACGATGTTGAAGCAGATCATCAGCCCGAGTCCCGTACCATTCGTTTTCAGCGAGTAAAACGGGGTCCCCAAAGCTTTAACTTCCTCCTCCGTCATCCCGCACCCCTGATCCACAATCTTGATCTCCACCTTCTGCTTCACAAGTCTTGCTGTTACATGAACCATGGCTCCCGTATCCGAGGCTTCCAGAGCGTTCTTGATCAGATTAATGATCACCTGCTTAAACTCAACGGCATTCATGAAGATCGTGCAGCCCTCTTCAATCTCGATATCGATATGTTTATTGGACAACATGGCGTAGGAGCCCAGTAGGCTAGCTACCCCCTCAAGCACCTCTTGCACATTTACTTTCTCATCAACCAATATTTCTCGGTTCGGTTTGGCGATGGACAAAAATTGGGAGGTCACCTGTTCCACCGTATTCAGCTCATCGATCATCAGCGCAAACTTGGATCGATCTGCAGCATCGAAGGCCGGATTTTGTTGATACAATTGCAGGAATCCCCGTACCACCGTTACCGGATTACGGATTTCGTGCGCAACCGCTGCCGTTAGATGTGCAACCATTTTGAGACGTTCGGATTGTTGTACCTGTTCCAAATATAGCTCCTGTTTGCGTATCCGATCAAAAGTTAAAAAGAAAATGAGAAACAGGAGCAGTTGACTCGCCATAATATTAATCAGATTACCAGCCAAATCTATATGTATATACTTGTACACATTATCTTGCATGTGAATATAAGTCGTCACAACCACCAGCATAACTGTATTCAGGCTGAGCGAGATATAAAACAGTTTGAAATCATAGAACAGAATTGCGAGTGCCGGAAGCAAACAGATCATAATGTAAGTTGTCCACGTCTGAGGATAGATCAAAGCTAGCGTGTAGAAATAGACAAACCCAAGTAAAATAATGCTCAATCGAAATGCAAACGTTTCATATCTAGGGTAAATGAGAAGACATACAGGTATCGTCACAACACATAACAAATGAATGACATATCCGATGGTAATACCCTGAAGCTCTGCGGTAGATACGGCTAATCCGGCTGCCATTAGAAGGATCATTAAAAACATAGATATGTAATAGGTCTTCCGATTCATTGGACTATGCAATTCCTTCATATATTCACCACCTTGTTCGTAAACTTCATATATATAGTATTGTATCTTATTTCCTGTATCACCTTCCATCGATGAGGAATATTTTATTTTTGACTCCTGACTCCAACCAAAACAAACCGCATGGACATTTAGCCCATGCAGCTTTTCAAACACTTTTAAAACACCAAGAACAGCATTAAGGTTTAATCACAGAGAGAAGTGACTCGTTGCCCTCGGAAATGACCGTTACTTCCGGTGCGAACTCGGCATCCTCAACATGTAGGGTTTGACCAATTTTCATTGCACTGATATCAAACTCGACCACGGTTGGCAAATGACGAGGTAGAGCCTCCACTTCGATAGCAGCTAACTGAATCTGTACAACACCACCGTACTTCGCATCCTCCGGGGTTCCGTTGAACTTGACCGGGATTTTGGTACGTAGCACCTCATCGTTCTGTACCTGCTGAAAATCGACGTGAATCAAATCTCGTGTAACCGGATCACGCTGCAGATCTTCCAGCAATACGGTAAGTGAAGGCTTGTCTTCGAATTGCAGCTCGATGAATCCGGACGCACCTTGGTTCAACCATTTTTGAAATGGTACCGACGGGATATGAATCATCTCATTTTCTGTATTTTTGCCAAAAACAATACCTGGCAGGCGGCCAGATTGGCGCAAATTCTGAAGTCTGGACGGCTTTAATTTGATACGGGTCTCCGCTTGTATATAAGTAGTCATGCTATGTTCGCTCCTCTGTATTCTATGATTTTCTGTACACGTTCACTTTCCATCATCCAACATTCCCCTACGGGGACTAAAGAGAGAAACATAGCATCACCACCTCCACACGGCTTCATTTTAAAAACCATTAAATGTAAACTCCCATAATATACAGCAAGGCACTCTACTTGGAAAAGTAGAATGCCCTTGGGATGCTTCCAGCCTATCATAGAAACCCATGTTTGTCGATGAACCTACTACCTGTACTACCATGATATTCATCACTTAACAAATGCATATATTTGGTATATTATAGAATTGTAGCAAAAAATTATAAGAAGAGAGGGGTTTACACTTTGAAAAAGACACTCTCCACGCTTATCGTCATGAATCTAGTTCTGACCTTTGCTTTTAGTTTCAGCGCTTCGGCTAACAATGATTCTGAGGGAAAAGAATTCCCTGAGGCACGCATTACGGAACAGGTCATACAGCCAGACACTGAGATTATCACTGAGCTGACCGAGGCTCCCACCGAGTTGGATTCCACTCCATTGAAGGAACACCGGCTCAAGGAAACGGTCAACCTGAATGAAACTTCTGCCACTTCCAAAACACATAAGCAACAACGTTTGCTGGCTACTCCGCAATCGGAGGATACAGATAACGCAACAGCCGCAGCTGAGACCACTACATACACTGGCTACATCCAGGAGCAAGGCACCTCCAGCTACTTGTATCCGATCTATGTACAACCCGGGCATATTCTGCAAGTACAGATGGATAATCCCGCATCTGCACAGCTTGATTACGATCTATATCTCTATGAATTCGATATGTCCACCGGGGAAGTGAATCCGAACCCTATTGATTACTCCATATACGGGACGTATTTGAATAATTACGGTAACGGGTCCAGAACGTTGTCTGAAAATGTAGGCACGAAAAATATCACTTCCGGAGCCAAGGCCTACTTAATTGAAGCCTACGGCAAGGTTGGTGCTAGCATCAACGAGCCGTTTACCCTGACGGTCTCCACAAGCTCGACTTATGATGCCTTCGAGACAGACGAGAACGCGCTTCGGGCCTACCCACTTACAGTCGCTGTTGGCGGCTCTACACTCGCTACTCGTTCATTAAATTCGGAGATTGATCAGGATTGGTACAAAATCACCGTTCCTGAGAGCAGAAACTATGATGCGATGCGCATCACGCTGGATCAAGCTTCAACGGCAAATGGTTACAAAGCTGAATTGTACGGAGCTTTAAGTAACAATCGAATGGCCTTGATGCCAACTACGAACGGTAATGTATCGTTAGGTACGGGCACTCATTATTTGAAGGTCTATACAACCAACACGTATTCTGACACCAACTATTCACTGCATTTGCAGCCTGTATTACGTGCAGACAAAATTGTCATTACGGGCTACAACTCCAACGGCGGCCCCAATGATTACCCTTCTTATGCCTATGGACGCTACTACCGAATCACGGGATCAAGCTTCACGGTGACAGGGGTTGCGGCTACTTCCGATAACTATGCCGTTGCTAATGCGGAAGTCGAGGTTATCTGGGCGAATGATGCCTGGTCTGAAAGCAGCAACAACCGTTATCGCAGTGCCAAAGTCATGACCAACAGCAGTGGGCAGTTCACTGCAACGTTGTCCCTGCCTCCTTCCGCCGGCAGCCTCAGTCAGTACTTGCCAGGAGCCATAAGCTTCACACATTATTATGATCTTTGTGCTGTGCTGGCCAGAGTGACGAGTCGTCCAAGTGTGAATACGACCGATATTGTGTATCACTTCGCCTACAGTATTTATGGCGGTTGATTGAATCAAGGAGAGCGACGAGCGGTGAAAGATAGCCGTTCGTTGCTCTTTTTTGTCCATTTATATTAAAAATATGGAATATTATTTCGATAACATAAAGAGACATGTCTGAGATGGAAAAATTAGAGCATTTATTTTTTAACGAATAGGGGTGTTTACGAATGAAGGTTCAAAGCACAACGCCGTTTGACCTCAATGCCTACACTCATTCACAACAACGCACAGGACAAGCGAATCCATCAAATCAACCAACGATGATTACAGGGAAGTTCGATTTGTCTCATGACACAGATACCGTAGAGATCAGTAATGCTTCCCGGCAGCTTGCCTCCTCGGATGTCGTGAACCATTCAGCCGTTTACTTTGGCACCGTTCAGATCAACGAGTCACTGGAACGTCTGCTTAAGGGCCAATCTTCCGAGGTTAAAGAAACGGTGTATGGCATCATTCAATCTAATCTGATTACGGAAGTAACAGATGAGGGCCATCGATCCGCTTTACTCGAACTTGGTCTAACTCAAGCACAATACATAGCGGACAACTACATGAAGGGCGATCAGGCCACCGAGTTCATGAATACGATCCGCCAGATTGGAGCGATCTCCACAACCAGAACGATTAACCCCGAAACGAAACAAATTCAGTATAATACACCACCACAACGGCCGGTTGGTGCACCGGAGGATTACGTGGATCTTAATTACATGATGCGCAAATTCCAGCCTCAGACCTATGATATGTTGCAAGACGCCATCGTAAACAACAAGGACTGGAGCAGCATTCTACAGAACTTTGCGAAACAGGCATCCACGAATCAAGCATGGATCAAAGAATACCGTGAGGATGCGACTCGCCCTGCGGGTAACCTGCCCGCCAAGAACCGATTTGAACAGGCTGACACGACTGACCTGAACTCATTTGTCCATGCGGTGAAAGAGATGATTACCCGGACCGATTCACCAAACAACAAGCTGCTGATTGATAATATCGAAGCCTTTATGCGAAAACTTAAACCCGAGGGTAAGGCTACCTAAGCAGAAGTTAGGTCTTTATCTAGGATATCAAAAAGCTCCACTCACCGGTTTCATGGGAGTGGAGCTTTTTTTAGTCTGTCCTGGTTACTACCATAGCGTGATCATAAGACGGGGACGCTTCCTTTTTTTGATAAAGGAAACGTGCCTTGGATCACTGGGTAGTAGGCTTCATTTAAACGGAGGTTAATGTCAGCGTAATCTGATCACCGGATCGGGTGATCTTATAGATCCCTTTTTGCATATCAATGCCGTAGTGCTTTTTCAGTAACATTTTCGCGTTGAGATCCGTCTCAATCACCACAAGGTAGTCGTAGTTACTTAGCAAGTTGTCCATATTATCCTCGTAGAACAGCACGATACCGTCCACATTGGGAGCGTATAAGAAGTATCTACCTACGTATTGCATATAATAACTTGTCACCTGCTGATCTCGGTCAGAACCATAAAACAAATACTTGCTTCGATCCTCTTTGCCGCCGGTATACCACCGATCCCCTGTCACCGTATGAACTTCGTAGGGAAGGGTTTTGTCGTACGTTCTCGTGATTGAGATCATACCGTTATATTCGGACAAGAGGGTTGTTGCCGCGAGTGCCATACACGCGATGATTCCCTGTTGATAATGCCTCTTCGTCTGTACCGTCTTGAATGATTGATAATCAGGAACCTCACCGATGCGGTAATGGAACGTACGCTCAATATCAACAGCTGCACAGAGCACCAGTCCACCAGCGAACAACACCACGATACTTGATGCGTAACGCTCGAACCCAGCCAGTCGGACAGCCTCATCCACAGGCATGGAGAACAGATACAGTGCCAGAATTCCGGCATAGTACAGTACCACGACCACATTCAGTGCAATCAGCACTTTCCACAGATTCCACTTCTTCTTGAGCACCACGTGAGCCACAATCGAAGCAGCGATCGCAGCAACTTCAAAAATAACAATACCCAGCACAGGTCTGGATGTAATATCCACGCTGGATTTCAAGAAGAGCACAAGAATGTCCCACTTTTGCTCTGCTGTTTTACCCGACTTCAGGGCCGCGGCTGCTCCCTCGAACTTGTTATTCACACCGCGGAATACCGTTGCCATACGCCAGCTCCAACTGAAATACGGCAGTAACGCCCCTGCAATCGTACCGAGCACAGCGAGTCCAATCTTCCAGTTCGCACGTTGCTTATTCGTAAGCCAGATATATACGAGAAAAATCAGCCCCACGGCAGCAAAAATGATGCCTGTACTTTTGATTACCGTCAGCAGACCCGCCAGAGGCAGAATAATGATGCAAGCTCGCTTCAGATCATGACGATACTGGTATATCGCCGCCACAATCGCGAGTGCAAAAATTGGAAGCAGGAAATCTACGAGCAGGTTGGTGATACGGATCGTCAGGTTGAAAAAGGACAAGGTCGATAAACCTAACCCGAGAAAAGCATATAACAGGAACCGTTTTTTCTCTGACACGATGCCAAACATCGCATAGAAACAGGAAAAGATTAGCAGCCCTTGCGCCAGCAGCATAATCGGTTGAGTGTGTCCCATGAAGCGGCAGATGTAGTATATAAACGACGACGTGCCGAGCGGGTAATTTTTAAACTCAATCAGGTCCGAATTCGGCGTTGGAAACGCATTGGTGCTCAGCATTTCTTTTACCACAATCGCCCAATGCGAGAAATTATCGTAGTGAGTCAGCTCCGTGTGGAACAGAATGAGCAGAAATACGAAAACCCCGCTTAGAAAACTTAATTGAAATAACGAAAATGAAAAAGACCATGAGCCCCGTTTACTCTGGTACAAAGCATGTATCACTCTACCTCTAAACAGCAGTAAGCCTGTAACTAGCACAACAATGCTGCCCGTGAAGAGCTGTCCTGCTAATCCGGCAAAATAGACGATACAGGCGATAGCCGAGAACACAAATATCGGAATGAACTCCCACCGGATGGACATCACCTTACGGACAAACTGCATATAACCGATCATCGATACTATGAGTAAAATGCCCATCACAAGTTGAAGCAAAAACAGCATGTCTATCTCTCCTAACCCTCTTTGGTGAACCGCTCAGCTTGTGGAAGAATCAAATCACTCAGTAACTGATCAATCAAACCACGCCCCAAGATCTCATCGATATTCTCTACGGAGAGAAGCACTTCACGTTTGTTTGCCGTTGTTTTTCCCGTATGTTTTAAGACCACTTCAATGTTGCTTTCCGTGTAAAAGGTAACTTCCGACCCTTCTGCTATCTTACCTTGCAGATTCGTGGCAGAGAAGAAACGATAATTAAAGCTGAGCAGTGTGCAGCTCGCATGATTCGTAAACGTAACGGGAAGATGAAGGGAAAGCCTTGGCATCTTCCGCTGATCTGATTTGGGTCGCACAATCCGTTTTTTCACATTACGCAACATATCGTCATATGCAGTGTCCCATAGATTCATTTGCTCCGGCAGTGAATGCTTCCGGTCATAGATGAGCTGCATGTATTGCCGATTATCCGTCTCACTGAGCGGTTTAACCGTTGCGGAATAGCGCCATCCTTCGCCATCTGCCTTGACATACACGATAACCGCATCCAGATTAGCTTCGTATCGACTCGATTGCACGACCAGAGAGATCGTCTTCTTCTCCGGTAGATAAATCGGGTACGGCACATAAAACGCGATGCCATTTTCCGAAAGATCCACTGTCTTGGCCTCGTAACGTAGCGTGCTGTCCAGATAACGGATGATTACATCCTCTTGCGCCCGTATCCGTTCATTCTCCCGGTATGCTCGCCGCCCGATCATGAAGAAGAGTGCATAGAACAAGGCAATCATGTTGTGAACGAGCCAGAAGATGATAATACTGCTGAAAAATAAAGCAATGCCGTACTTGCCGTTCACGTACCGAATAATCGCAGCGATGGACAGGATCACCAGAAAAATATGCGGCAGTGCATATTTCATCGAGGCAATCCACTCGCGTCCGGTTGAACGATTTTTATTCGTCACCTTGAACTTGCGC
The DNA here is from genome assembly GCF_007680605.1 of Paenibacillus xylanexedens. Classification (GTDB taxonomy): domain Bacteria; phylum Bacillota; class Bacilli; order Paenibacillales; family Paenibacillaceae; genus Paenibacillus; species Paenibacillus xylanexedens_B. Next base: position 132,710 of record NZ_VEIO01000007.1, on the reverse strand, counting down.
TCACGGATACCTACAGTCTCCAGAATAACCGGCCAGATCAGATACGGCATGAAGATGGTATCAATGACCTGACTCCAGCGCTGGTTCCGTATATTACTGGACAGATAACGCATCGACAGACTGTAGAAGAAATACGATGGCAACCAGAAGATCAGAATCTGCCAGAAGGTCGTATTTACGATCTGGAAATCAAATAAAGCGAACAGAATGGGAGACAAGATAAAGATCAGCCGATTGAAAAAAGACCACCAGTATAAAAAACTGCTCACATAGGTCACTCTCGTCCAGAAAGGCAACTTTCTGGAGATCGGTGCACGCGTATTTTGCAAGCTCTGAATGATGCCCCTCGCCCATCGTATCCGCTGTTTGATCATGCTCGGAATCGTGGTCGTCGTCTGTCCTGCAGCTTGAACCTCCTGCGTCGCATACGTGATATACCCTTCTTGCTGCAAACGGATGCTTGTCTCAAAATCCTCCGTAATGGTGTTCAGTGGGAATCCACCGATATCCACCATCCCTTGCCGGGCAATCACTGTATTACTGCCCGTATACGCAACCGCATTGGACGCATTGCGCAGAATGTTAACCTCGCGCGAGAAAAAGTCCTGTTCATTCGGAATACCTTGCTCCGCATACAGATTGAACTGGAATAGATCCGGATTGTAAAAGCTTTGCGGGGTCTGTACCAGCCCCAGCTTAAAGTTTGGATCGATCTCCTCCTCACGGCGAAGGCGCCATTCCCCATTTTCTTCGATAAATGTGGAGAGCATGAAATAGGGTACGGTTTTCATCAGAAACGTATGTTGCGGGATCATATCTGCATCAAAGGTTGCAATGAGTGGAGACGATGTCTTGCTCAGTGCATTGTTCAGGTTGCCGGACTTCGCATCCTTATTACCAGGAAACCCTAGATAACCGATGCCGAACTGCTTCGCCAGTTCCTCTACCGCAGGCCGTGCGCCATCATCACACAGGTAGATATGTACCTTCGACTTGTCCGGGTAATCCATAAACGTACAGGCATTCACCGTTTTATATAAAAGGTCAACGGGTTCGTTATGTGTAGCTATAAATACATCGACGTGCGGGTAATATTCATCCGGGATCACCGGAAAATCGAGCTGCGCCCGTTTTTTTTGCATCTTTTGAAAAAACAACTCAAAGGTCGTGCCGACCGTAACCGCCTCCGCCAAAATGAGCAGTATGCCAAAGATGACGTTCAGCACCCCTTCTCCCCATGGCAGCGTAAAGAACATACGCCAGATCAGATAGATGGTCATGAGAATCATGGTGATGATAAAAAATACATTTTGCCTTTTCTCGTTTTGCACTACAGCTGCTTCCTCCTTGCTGCAAATACCCACCTCCGCTGTAGTTGAAAGCTTAGCAGGAACAGGATGGCATCACAGACGAATTTCGCTGCCTTCTCATCCACGAGGAATAGGGTATGGAATAAATAAACGCCTGTACTCGACAACAATATAACCAGGCCACACAACGTTAAGTAACGCCACAGACTACCCTTGCTGTCTTCCTTGCGGAACACAAAATATCGATTCAGGACATAATTCACGACAATCGAGATGACTCGGGCAATCACGGTTGCGAGCAAAATTCTTAAGTAATGCTGATCCCCCATCATGGGGCGCAGGAAATCGATCAAAAACCAGGCAATGCCCAAATCAACGACAGAGCTGGCAACCGACGAAGATATAAAACGAAAGAAATTCGAGAACAGCACCCCCATTACCCGGGCACTATCCTGAATGGCTTTGAAATGGGTACCCGCATTACCATTTTCATAGATGACCTGAATGGGTACCGTATGAATAGCGATACCCGACTGAATACAGGAGATCAGCATCTGCAGTTCATATTCAAACCGCTTGCCGCGTACATCCAGCATAAATGACAATAGCCCTGTGCCGAAGGCACGAAGTCCCGTCTGGGTATCCGACAGTTTTTTTCCATATAACAGCGCAAAAATAAACGACGTCATCCGATTGCCAAACAACGATTTAGGCGGAATATCGCCCTCACTGAAATTTCGCACGCCGAGCAGTAAGTCATTCGGACGACGCTTGGCTTCCTGAGCAATCCGATACACATCTTCTGCAGCGTGCTGCCCATCTGAATCCGCAGTAACCACGTAGTGAGCCTGTCCATAATGCTGTGCTATGTACCGAAATCCGGTCTTCAGCGCCTCGCCTTTCCCTTGGTTGTGTGCGTGTCGCAACAAAGTGCATCCATTATCTTCTAATTCTTCGAAAATGTGCTGGTATTTCTCGCCAGAACCATCATCTACAATGACCAATTTCGTAAAACCGTAGTCTCGCAACTGACGTACATAGGATAAAAGTCTATCATCTGGTTCCAGCGAAGGAATGAGGATGATCGTTTCGTCCTTTTCTTGTGCTATAATCATCCGAAATGAGCCCCAATTCGACATATTTTCATGAAAATTTGGCGTATATTAGCGTTAATATCTTCCTTGAATATAGGAGAGTATACCATCGAAAAGGTGGGGCGTAAACGAGAATTTTTGTAATCTAATGGTAAAAAAGTTTTACATTTTCATGTACATATGTTAGTCGTAACAGACTATATCACTCTGATATATTAATCATTCAGCTACCTTAAAAATAATAAAGAACCCCCGTCTATTAAACGGGCGGTTCGGTTTTTGTCATATGGTCTACACAACAGCAAATTAATAAGGTTTTATTACATATCCAGTCCAGCAGAATCCCCGTATTCATCGCCGTAAGAATCATAAATACCAAGGAGTTGCCTTTGCTCAAACGGTCACTTTGTGGTTGTTATTCACATTTTTACTCTGAAATCTGACAGCCCACTTGTATACAAAGGTCAGAATAAATCCGGCCAGGCCACAGACTGCTGCAATCACAAAGGCTCTCTGATAACTGCCATCCGCGCTATACACACTTCTCATGATTGACGGTCCAAAATAGCCAGCCAGCGCAAATCCGATAAACATAATCCCGTAATTCACACTGTTGTTTTTGGCTCCAAACTGATCCGCCGTGAAGCCGGGGAATACCCCCATCAAAGAACCAAAGCTTAAACCAATCATGGAAATGCCCATATAAAATGTACCTACACTGTTCTCTCCTGAAAAATAAAGCATGATCAGGCCGGCCACGGACAGAAGCGAGGTAATGGCAAGGGTATTGATTCGGCCAATTTTATCTGATATATAGCCAGCCAGAATCCGGCCACCTGTATTAAACAGTGCCAAGATCGATACAACTGTTGTTGCAGCCGCAGCCGACAAACCAACCATTTTCTGAGCGATAGGTGAGGCTTGAGAGGTACACATCAGTCCGGCAAAAGCTCCGCTGATCAACAGCAGGATCATCACGTAGAAGATCGGGCTTGCAAGCATACCTTTCCAGTTTTTATTTTCTTTTGGCGCGCCGCTGATATGGGCAGCATTAGGTGTCCATCCTGAAGGTGCGAAATCGGCTGGACATTTTTCAATAAAGAACGAAGCCACACAAATAATAAGAAGAAAAGCGACCCCTATCATCATGAATGCTGAGGTTACACCAGAGTTGCTGATCAAAATATTGGCTACCGGAGGAATGATCACAGAGCTTAACCCGTAAGCAGCTGTTGTTACGCCACCAACCAATCCGCGTTTGTCAGGGAAAAACTTGATGGAGTTACTGATCGTACACCCGTAAACCATTCCCGTTCCCAGACCAAGCACAATCCCGTAAGCAAATACCAGAAAACCTACAGACGTTGCAAAGCTGGATAAAATCATACCGCCCCCAAACAAGATTCCTCCAACCAGAATGACCTTCTTGGGCCCGAACCTGTCATTAATCCATCCGCCCGATATCATCGTAATGGGTCCAACTGAGTTGCAGATGGTAAACGCAATAGCCAAATCCCCGGGTGTCAATGTACGCCCTGTGAGACCACTGAGATAAGCGGCCATCGGGGCAGCAAATACACTCCATGCATAGATGGAGCCAATACATAAATTAATAAAGCAGCTCGCAATCAGAATAATCCATCTCTTCTTTGTCAGTTCCACTGAGATCTTTTCCCCTCATGTTGTATTGTGAAATAATTCACTAACTTATGCGATATAGTGTAGCACAGCTTTTTATATCTATCTATGACAACACGTATAGCTTTATAAAGTTTTTTTGTAGCTGGTGAAAAGGACAGCGATTCTCATTTTTAGACGAATGGCGGCTTATGCCAGAGACAGGTTTGAATTAAAATAATAAAGAGAGTCGTAGACCCTGATCAAAGGCTGTGATGTTAATGGTATTTCAACGGGACAAATGGCTGCAGTATCGCGCCTTTCGCAATGTACCTTTACTCGCCAGGCGACTACCCGAAACACAGTTGCTGGAAAATGAAGCATTGCACCATATGCTGTTACAACATTCAAGTGTCGTGCTGAAACCCTGCGACGGACGTTATGGCAGAGATATTGTGTTCATCCGGCGTCTGAAGACAGGCACTTACCAAATTCAAAACGAGAATAATATCATTACCATGCAAAACAAGAGTGATTTACAGGATTGGTTTGATCAACTAAACAAGGATCGTGAGTATATCATCCAGCAACGTCTATATTTAGCTCGCATTCAGCAAAGGCCGTTCGATCTTCGCATCATGGTTCAGCGTCAAAAAGCAAACTCGTCCCCTTGGAAAGTAACCGGTTCCTACGCCAAAATCGCCTCACGCGGATATCTGGTGACTAATGTGACCAACCGTACCATTCCTGTGCTCAAAGCGTTGCAATTAGCACGTGTTGGTGGACGGAAACTGCTCCTTCAAGTCGAGCGTACAGCTCTGCTGGCTGCCCGGAGTCTGGAAGTTCAATACCCTGATCTGAGACAAATCGGTTTTGATATTGGCATCGATAAAAACGGCCGCGTCTGGATCATTGAAGGCAATTACCGCCCTGACCTGCGTCCTTTCAGGCGCTTGAAAGACTCTGCGATGTATCGCCGAATCTTGTGGTACCAGAAGCATTAATACGAGGATTTACACGAGCCAAGAAGCGACTCCCCGTTGATCTGGGCAGTCGCTTTAACTTTTCGATAGGGACTGAGATGCTTTATAATATGAATAGTAAAATTGCGATTCAAATAGGAGAATACATATGAGAATTATGGAAAGCCACCAAATCCCGGATACAAAACGGAATGATTTTTTTGCTGAGCATTGGGGGAGTCCTCAGATGGTCATCTCAACAGGGGTCTATCACAGTGATAAGCTGAACGGGTACGCAGTAATGAATGAAGATGGAGAAATCAGAGGCTATATTACGTACGTTATGCATGAAGATCATTGCGAAGTGATCTCTCTGGATAGCCTGGACGAAAATCAGGGAATTGGGTCAGCCCTTTTGGCGAAAGTAGAGGACACTGCTCGGCAAGCCAAACGGAAACATATTCAGCTGATCACCACAAATGACAACCTTCACGCACTCCTTTTTTATCAGAAAAAGGGATACCAGATTATTCAAATCTACCCGGATGCAGTAGCAAAAGCAAGAGCTTTGAAACCAAGCATTCCTCTCGTTTCTGAACAAGGCATCCCCATTCGAGACGAATTGCTTCTGCAAAAGATACTGGTTTTTACAAGCTGATCCGTTAGTGATGCATGCAATCAAACGCTAAAAGAAGCGACTCTCCATAGTTTCATCGGAGAGTCGCTTCTTAACATCCTTTTCTTTGTTCAATGGGATGCCGATATCGTTAACATTTCCGGCGGCGTCTAGCCGAACTTACTACACGCGTGACCCGGAACTGGTTCGGGCCCACCTGGATAATCGCGAACTGGCTATAGGATGTTCCAGATGACGTGTACGGTTCTGCCTCAATATTTCCACTTGGTGTGATCACAGTAGCAGTAATTCGAGTCACCAGACAAACACCACGTCCCGAAGACTGCCAAGTCCCTTCACGTTGAACACTGTAACGGTCATTGCTACAGAAGATAGACGCATACTCGACCGTCCCATACGCATTAAACGAAGTAGAGTTATAGATCTGAACCGGATCATACCCACCTGTTGGTCTACGATTTCCCATTCTCAAAACCTCCTTATTGTTGATAGTTTATTAGATGCAATAGAGCGGTTTTGGTGAGGGATAGACGTGGACAAGGCTGAAAAAGTGTATTTGCCTTATAAAAAAACCACCCGCTGGATTAGCGAGTGGTTTGCAGGTGATGATCAGGAAGCTTTCGCCGCCGTTGCTTTTTGAATTAATGCTTTGGCATCATTCATCGAAAGGCCTTGCTTAGGTTCCAGCATTTTTTTGTCTGTTGTACTGAAAATGCCTTTATCAATCAGTTTCGCTAGTGGCTTCACCGCGTAAGCAGCCACCGATTTTCCATCCTCGAAGCCAGCAATGATCGTTGCCGCTTTCGCTTCGGATGCCGGGCTGTTCACCAATTTTGCCAAAATCGTTGCTGCCTCTTCCCGAGTGATATCACGCTCAGGATAGAAGTTGCCGCCGTAGCCTTGAATAAATCCTGCTTTCGTAGCTTCTGCAATGGCATCGGCATATGCAGCATTCGCAGCAACATCCTTGAAAGCAGGTGCTGTAGATACGGCGTTAAGCTTCAGCATATCCACGAGTGCAGTGACAAATTCAGCACGGGAAATAGGTTCATTGCTCACTGGTGCCGGTGTTTCTGTTGGTTCTGTAGTTGCAGCCAGATTGGTAATACGTCCTTCGACCTTGGCTTGAATCTCGCCGCCCTTAAATGTATCTATGATGTATTTGTAGAACACATCGAGATCGATTGGACCAGCCAAGGATGATTTGGCATCCAGCAGGACTTTGTAGTTGTCCCCACCCGCGGCCATGAAATTGTTCACAACAGCAGTATATGATTTTTCAGGATCAATCGGTGTACCGTCTTCCAGCGTTAGAGCCGTTACACGTTCAGCAACCGGCTTGCTGAAGTCGGCTGTGTATTTCAAACCAGCGAGCTGTAATGTTTTGGTGTTTGGTGTACCATCTGCATTCATACCCCATTGCTGTTGCAACAATGTTTTCACTTGCTCACCCGTTAACTCCAGCTTCACAAGTGTATTGCCGAAAGGCTGGATTTTAGCCAGGTCTGCAAAGGTTACATCACCTTTTGGCAGGTCTGCACGGATACCACCCGGATTCGTAAAGGCAAAGTCAGCCTTGCCTGCTTTATCCCCAAAGTCCGCTTGACGCATCGCATCAGCAATCAAGTTACCCATCGGAGTTTCTTTATTGTAAGCATCTGCACGCAAGATAGAACCATCTGTTGTACCTACTGGTTTCGTCAGCTCAGGATGCTTGTCCAAAGACTTTTTGATAATCGCAAGAGTTTCAGGGTCTTCTTTTACACCCTCTTGGAAAGTAGTTGTCACGGTAGCCGATTTTTCAGTTACATCTCCCGTAACAGGGTCGATCATCAGCTTGATATCTTCAAACGCCGTACCATAAGAGTACGCTTGCACGATCAGCTTGCCATTCACGACACCATTCGCCAAAGCGTGATTGTCACCCGCAACGATGACATCAACAGGAGAATCTGCAGGCAATGCTTTTGCCAGATCAGCCGCTTCTCCAGTAGTTACCCCTTCTTTGGTCGATGCTGGGTCATGTGCCAGAACGATGATCGTTTCAACGCCTTGGCCTTGCAATTCTTTCGCATATTTATTAACAGCTTCAACTTCTTCTTCAGCGCTCAGGAAACGTACGCCTGCTGTACCTGCTGGAGATACTTTGTTTGGCGTTGATTTCGTCACGAGTCCGATGAATCCGATTTTGACGCCACCTACTTCTTTGATCACATACGGTTTAATCAGGGGTTTACCTGTGGAGTTTTCGATCACGTTTGCGTTCACATAATCAAACTTCGCACCAGCATGGGTTACTTTACCTTCTTTTGGATCAAGACCACCAAAAATTTGTGCCTTCAACGCAGCGATCCCTTGGTCGAATTCATGGTTGCCCAGGGAACCCACATCGAATCCCATCATATTCATCCATTCCATGGTAGGCTCGTCACGATCCATAGATGAGACTGGAGCCGATGCACCAACCGAGTCGCCGTTATGGAACAGCAAGGAATGCTCATATTTGGTCTTAGCTTCTTTGAGATAGGTTGCTAGAATTGGAGCAGAACCTGCCTTCTTATCACCAACCATAGATGTTGTATCCAGTTGGCCGTGGAAATCGTTGATTCCTATCAAATGTACTTCTACATCTTTACCCGCGGCAGAAACGGAACCGGCTGCGCCGAACAGCTGAGTGAGTAATAATGTAGCAGCAGCCACACGAATGGTGCTTTTCCCCAAAACTTTTTTCCAAGACATGAGTAAACCAAACCCCTCTCCAATTTCAAATCCTGAAGTATTTTACCATAGTTCAATTCAAAAAAGTGACTATTTCTATTAAATCTATGTAAAAAAAATTACAAAAGAATACAGAACTCTTTATATTGAAAATGTTGTATTTTATATTTTTCTCTTGCTATAGTGGAATAAAATGTTATATATTCTCTTTGTAATCACTTTCCAACTCTGTTAAATGAATGAACTATCCTCTTTCACTACAACTATGCCTTCCTGCAACTTCTACCAAACATATTGAAGATCACAACGATAAACCATCTATTCTAGCATTTGATTTCCATTAAAGGAGGTGACCCTGAGAGCACTGTACATATGGATGTCCCATGAATTACCACTGGGGGATGTGTTGATTGCTCTTTCACCACTTCTGACCGAACGCTATGCTGCATTACGCAATACCCGTAAGCGTTTGTTGTACTACGCAGTTTGCATCAACCATTCTAAGAAATATAGGAGAGTGTCCAATGAAAAAGCTATTTTTCCCTAAATCGTTCCGCATTTTTATCGCGTGTTTGCTGATCCTGGCCTTTGCTGTACCTGCGACAGCTTCCGCAGGCTACCTTGGCGATAAATTGTTGGTCGGTCAGAGTATGCAAAAGGGAGACTACCTCACCTCGCAGGATGGCAGGTTTTCGGCAATCTGGCAAACTGACGGCAATTTTGTAATCTATCAGAACGGTTCTTCGATCTGGAGCACGAGTACGAATAAAAGCGGGGCCATTTCATTTAAATTCGAGCAACAATACGGAAAGCCTATCATCTATCAGTACGGAACGAAATGGCAAACCGTATATCAATATGCATATCGCTGGGGAACTAATCCGGCCACAGGTAAATATGAATATTATTGGGGACCAGGCTGGGATACGATTTTGGTAACCGATACGACTAAACAGGTAGCTGCTTGGTCTGCAAATACTGCGGCATGGATTCCAGCCCATCACGGAAGCACACTGTCGGCGGATACACCAGGAGATACTTTCGTCATGCAAAATGATGGAAACCTGGTTCTATACAATACAACCTTGACCAACGCATATTATCCGAATAGCTGGATTCCTGTCTGGGCCTCCAATACAGGGGGACGTTAAGAGGAATCAGCAGTAGCGGATACTTTTGGTGAATAAAACTCACCATGAACATGAATATGTGAAAAGCCGAAGCAGGCGTGTATCCCTGCTTCGGCTTTTTTCGTTCCTCTTTTTGACGCTTTTTAAAGCAACGGCATTGTTTTTGAGCATCTGCTCCATCTACTCTATTATGGTAGTAAAGCGAAGTTTACCACAGATCTTCCGGAATGTATTTTAACATCGTTTCGGAGCCATCTGGATTGATCTTGTACGTATGCGTTCTTGTTGCTTCCTCAAGATCTCCGAATGACCATCTGCCCAAACGGTTGTCCGGATAAGAAGCTTCAACCCCGGTTAATGGGCCTCTGTACAACATCCCATTGATCATTTTGACAGCTTCCTCTCTGGTAAGCTGACTGTTAGGTTGGAAGGAGCCATCTTTGTAGCCTGATAAGAACCCGAAACGGTAGGTTTCATCGATGGACTGCTCCGCCCAGCTCCCTTCAATATCGGTAAACGAGCTGATTCTCAATACATTGTTCATCTTCAGCTCTCTTGCAACTCCGAGATAACGGGCAATGGCTGTTGCCAGTTCTGCCCGTGTGATCGGTTGATCTGGCTTGAACGTGTTATCTGCATAACCTTTAAATATCTCTTTGTTTACAACTGCTTCGATATAATCGGCTCCCCAGTAACTTGTAGCAACATCGCTGAACAGCTGAACGTGGTGAACCTCATCTTGCAATTGCAGTGTACGGGCAAAGATGGCAGCAATCTCTGCACGGGTAATGAGTCGTCCGGGTTTAACGTTACCATCTGGATATCCCATAATGTAACGGGCATGCTTATGTTCATAACGGTTAGAATACAACATCACCTTGATCAAGGATGCATCATCTTGTGTATTCGTAAGCGTAAGCTTGTGATCCGTGCCTATACTAGCCGTTATGATCCCAAAATCCTCGCCTTCGTTCATATCGTTAACCTTGAGTTTGAACGTCAGCTTGCCTTGCGTTCCTCCCGTCAGTTTACCAACATTCCACTTGAGTTCTTGGCCTGTCAAAGCACCGCCGTTCGCATCAACCAAACTTAGCCCTGAAGGGATCTTAACTTTGATGTACACACCATCGGCATCGACCGAGGTTTTATTGGCATAGATCACGGTGAAGGTAAGTGTATCTCCTTCGCCACCCTTCATTTTGTCAACCAGAATCGCTGTAGCGAGATCGATAGACCCCGAAGGCGTCGTAGTTGTTGGGACAGTTGCTGGTGGAGTTGAAGTTGTCGGTGAGTTTGATGCACCCGTACTCGTTCCTGTTCCTGCTCCTGCTCCCCCTCCATTCGATGTTGTCAGAGGTGTCATGCTAAAGTTATACAGCACAATATCCGTACCCACATGAATCAGCGGTTGGCTTGGATCAACAGCTCTGCTATCAAAATCCTTATATCCAGCTCTCTTCGCAGTTAAATAATAGTCCGTATGCGGAAATACCATAAAGGCATATTGCCCTGTCGCATCACTTGTCTGCGGGTTGGCATTATCCGCTGGTGGGAAGCTATTCACCGGCGGCAAGTTAACAACCGTTCCGTTACTGTAATGAAGTGTAACAACGGCACCGGTTATCGGCTGACCTGTCACGGAATCCGTAATCGTACCGTACGGGTCAATGAGTACTTCACTGATGCTGATCTGTCCGTCTGCATTAATTTCGGCATTCATGTGCCCTACTACGATAGGTTGTGTCCCGCCTCCTGGAAGCGGAATGTTATAGATGACTTTTGCCGTATAGCTGCCCTTGAGCACACTATCGATATTAAATATACCGTTGCGGTCAACTTGACCTGTATGATCGCCATTGCCATCATTGATCAATACGTTGTACCCACCGCCCACAGTCCCATCGAGCGTTGCGGATTCCCCTTGCGTTTTTCCAACCAGGACAATACCTGATACGGTTTTATTTCCGTCAAAGGAATGGCCATCCACACTTCCGTTTACGGGGACGTTCTGATTAAACGTGACCGCTTTCTGCTGACCGTTGATCTCAACCAGCTTTGTAATCGATACATCGTACGTCACATTCCCCTGCGGTATAGCAATGGTGTATGCCCCGTCAACTCCTGTAATGGCAACGGCGTGAAAATCAGCAATGCCATCTCCGTCAAAGTCTTTACTTACTACAATCGAGGAGCCTGCTAGCGGGCGTCCTGCTTGGTCTGTGACAACACCTGTAATAACCCCGGGGGTAATCGTGATATAGATTGTGTCACTAACCTGGATACCCTTTTGGCTATCATCTACGGTTGCCGTCAGCGGTATGGATACCGATCCCGCACCCCCAAGAACCGCTGCAGTAAAGGTTGTCTTAGCAACGCCTTGTGCATCCGTCAGAACCGTTATCGTATTGGTATTTCCGGTAAAATGACCGTACGTTGTATTCGGTACTTCAAACACAACTTCAACGCCTGCCTGGGGACGCCCCTCTTTATCGGTGATCACCGTCTTAAATTCGGATGTAGCCGTACCATTACCAAGTATGGATGAGGGGTTGGCTGTTAATGTTATCTCGTAATCCACAAGTTCAAAATCTTCGGTGATACGTCCGTTTCCATTCACATTTGCTGTAGATACAGAGACTTCTCTATGCGCCGGGCTATATCCATCGCGCACAATTTCCAAAATATAATTATTGATGATGACATCTTCGAAATTGTACTTCCCAGTTGCATCGGTCGTAGCACGCCCCTTCTCTTTACCTGCAAGGTCGCGCAAAATTACAGTAGCACCAGATACCGGATTTTGGGTCTGTTTATCTCTGATTGTTCCATCAATGCTAGGGTTGATAAACGTGATTGTAACCGTAGCTTCGTTGGAATTACCTACTCCATCAAAAGCCTGATAAGTAAACGTCACACTGCCCGATATTTCCCCGGCAGGTACAAACGTAAATGAACCATCGGTGTTAACATTCAGTGCGCCCTTGCTTGGATCACTCAGGGAGCTGATGTTCACGGCAGTAAGCGTACCGTTCCCTACAACGGTATCATTCGATAGAATACCGGTTGCCGCAGGAACGTTCAGCGTACGGCCCTTCACTACCTGATAGCTGTCATTCTCAGCTGTAGACAGCTTACTGAATTTTGCATAATAGTCTCCCGCTGAGGAAACCGTCAATGGATAAACTTTATCCGTACTTACAGGTGTACCTGTACCTTCCTCGTTGTCGTACCATCCTACGAAGGCATAACCAGAAGCTGGAATTGCCGTAATCGTTGCGGATTCGCCAAGTCCATAGACACCGTCACCGTCTGTTACGCCACCAACACCACCAATAACATGAGTCGTGATCGGCACTTTGATGGTGATGGTAACCGTAGCTGAATTTGAGTAGACTGTCCCGTCATAGGCCTCGTAAGTAAATGTCACATTACCCGACGCATTTGCGTCCGCAACAAACGTAAACGATCCGTCCGGATTCACATGTAGCGTACCTTTGCTCGTATCACTGAGCGAACTGACATGGTCCACTGTGAGTGGATGAAGCTCATCATCGGTATCGTTATAGAGCAAGCCCGTCTCAGCCGGAACGTCCAGTGTGTCTCCGCTCCTAACGTTGTAGCTGTCGTTTTTCGCGGTTGGCTTATGTGCAGGTGGTGTAATGTTAATCGTCACCGTCGCTTCATTTGATAGGGCAGAGCCATTACTAACTTTATAGGTAAATGTCACACTGCCCGATGCTTCTGCCTCCGCCACAAAGGTAAATGATCCATTTGCATTTACATGCAACGTACCCTTGCTTTCATCACTGATTGAACTGATGCTTACAGCGGTCAGTGTACGCCCCTCGCCATCCGTGTCGTTAAGCAATAGGCCCTCTTCCACTGGAACACTGAGTGTTTCTCCTTTCACAACGCTATAAGTATCGTCATGAGCTACGGGTAGAGATGTGAACTTTGCATAGTAATCCTGATTCGTCTGAACATTGAACTGATAAGTTGCATCCGTACTTACAGGAGTCCCTGTTCCTGATTGGTTGTCATACCATCCTACGAATGTATAACCCTGATTCGGAGTCGCTGTAATTGTCGCAGCATCACCAATGTTATAGGTGGCATCGCCTACAGATGTACCCCCGACAGCTCCAATAACATGCGTGTTGATGACAGCAGTGGTCACGTTGGTTACATCCGTAGATACCGTATTGGATACAAGGTTAATTCCCGAAATGACAGCAGTGTCACTATCCAACGTCTGTGGTGTACCCGGTGCAGTTTTCGTAAAAGTAAGCACCTTGCTGTCATTGGCCGGAACATCAATCCCGGTTTGGGTTTGGCCATCGCTAACGACGCTGAGCCCTGTAATAGCTGTATTTGTATAGTTATAAATGGTCACTTTATAATCGATAGACCCGTTAATCGGAACGGTTGCCGGACCTGTCTTCATCATTCCCATTTGCAAATCAAGCTTCCCGTTGTTTCCAAGTCTCATGATGGCCTTGCCATTATTCAGTGATTCCTCGGATACATACGTTGCGCCAATTCCACCCGTTTTGGAAATGGTCTGTTTACTTGTTAAAGCCTGATAATAGGGACTGTCTGCAGGTGGGTGGAAGTACGCTGCCGTCTTGGCTCCATCACTCGCATTGCCCGCATTGATGTAACGGGATGTGTCACCCACCTGATCAGGGGCTACCTGAAAAGTCGGTTTTACTTTATAACTGATTTTAAAAGAACCGCCTGTTGGCGCGCTATAATCTCCAGGCTGCGGACTTGTCCGGTTCTTGAAGCGGTAAATATGCGATTGCATATCATCTGCGTCAATATACCATGTAAGACTGCTAACGCCTGCGACGGTTTTAATGACCGCCTTACTTCCATAGCCCGCGAATGCATACGCTGTACCACCGTTTATATTCGTATTTGTGTCTACTGTCGCAACAGCATCCCCGATTTTTAACGTGGACAGATCCACAGCAAAATCATTGCTGATATCGTCTGCAACAACGATAGCACTGGCGATATCCGCCGTTTCCGCACCATTCCCCAGATCCGTGGTTTCCGGTATGTTGAGAAGCGGAAGTATCGTTGTGGTAGCTTCGACATCATTGGTTAATCCAGAAAAAGCTGACTTCACAATGTCATACGTTGGGGCAAATGTGTAATAACTACTGTATACAAATGAATTGGCATAGTTAAATCCATTAGGCCCCTGAGATGCATATGCACTCAGTTTGTCATATGTGTTCTTGGCGGTACCGTAGTTATAATTACTATCTTCCTTATTCTCGTTGACTCGTTTCGGGTCAAGTCCTGCCCACGCATACACAGGTTCGTTACCGTTATACGGTCCATTGATCGCCGTTGTGGAACCTAGCCCCACAGTATACACTTTGGCCTGGGTGGCTTCTCCCCCATTGTATTCGGTGTATTTACGATCCATGAGATCCTTCATATACGCACCGGTAAGAATGGTTAACGCAGCAATTTCCGGATCACCTGTATTTGCCAAACTAGTACCGGCTGTAGCTGGTACATACTTGTTAACATTCGTTCCGCTTTGATTATAATTTGGGATTGTTGTAGCCTCAGCTAATGCATTGGCAAAATTGGTCTCAAATGAACTGCCTTTCGGCGAAAGAGACCATGCTTTCTTGGCATGAATTGCCGCTCCATCAGATAGAAGGAATAAATAAGGCTGTCGCTTTGGGCCTGCTCCCTTCGTTCCCACCTTACTCATCGTCTTCGAGACACCGTACATGATGCCGTCCTGAGTGGGAGTGCCGGGCCCTAGTCCAACTGCAGGTTGTGTTCCAACGGAACTACCATCTTTGATTAGATTACTGTTCAAAGTAACCGTTTGAGTATTGCCACCTACGTATTTCAGATAGTCTTCTGTACCATGACCCGAACTAAATTCGTAATGTCCCATCTCCATAAATGTACCGAGATGGTTAGCATCAGCTGATCCGCCGAACCAATATACCGCAACACGGTTGTTGGAATTGGCGTTCATGACTGTACGGATGGCGTCATTTGCAGCCTTAGCCATAGCTTCAACACGATAATAAACGCCTGCATCTCCAGCTGTGAGCGCTATTTCTTTACCGCTGCGGGTACCCATTGAAGAACTCATATCCAAAATAAAAGTTACATCTGCGGCTGAACCGTTCGCGTTACTATTGCCCCCGACACCTGGATTGGTCGAGTTGGATGTCATATATTCTTGTGCCAGTGCAGATAACTGAATATTGAATGTACCATCGTTCTCTGCCGTAACACTCTTGTCTGTCCAGATCCGTCCATCTGAGGCAGCTGTACCGAAACCAGCAGGTGCTGTATCTGTGACCGGATCGGCCGTTAACTTCACACGATAGTGCTTGTAGTTTGCCTCTGCTGTGGTTGGAGCGTTATCTGCATAGGCTACTGAACCTAGTAATGCAGATAGGCCACTCCCCCCCAGGATTAAACATACCGTAAGCACAATAGAAATGATTTTTTTGATGCCTTTGGTCATATCCTTTTTGCCTCCATATAAAATTGAAATGTAACTGGTTCTTTTGGCTGTAGATAATCCTGAATCCCCTTTCATATATGCTACCCAGTTAACTTGCTATAGGGGATTCTTGTGTCCGATCAATAAACGTGTATTAACAAAGCAATCTACTGAATCTATTATTGTCTATGACCTACTTTCTATATCAAAATGATTAGCGAAAATTAGTATAACCTTTGTCTCTAAACAAATACTGAACAAGCATTTATTGAGGTTATTCCGTTGTTGCTTCACTCGTTTTAAATGTTTACCGCTTCAAAGGAATGGTTATGGTTTCAGTAACGTTGGGGATTCGATTTTAACAAACATTAATGAGATGCACGTTCAATTCAGATGATGAACACAATTAAGGATGTGATGATTTGACAGGAGTTGTAGGCGTACTAATGTTAATCATAGGTCTAGTTATGGCCATATCACCTTACTCCTTTTGGTATTTCAGGTTAGGATGGAAACTTAAAGATGCAAAGCCTAGCGATTTAGCATTACGTGCTGAGCGGTTCTTAGGGGTAATTTTCGTCATTGTTGGTTCCATACTCATTGTCTCAAGCTGCTCATCTAGTCATGGGACAGACCACGACTGGGCAGACCATTTCAAAGAAAAACTCTCTGCTGGGCAATTACAAGAAATCAACATCGGCCTATTTAATCCAGTAACATTAACGGATGAAGAGACAAAAACAGTTATTGGCATGATGCAGCATGCAGAGCTGAGGCCTATGGATTTTGAGGAAAGTTCTGGAGCGAATAACATAGGGGAAATGATTTTTAAAGATGGTACCCGCTTGGAATTAATCATTTTTGGATCATCTGGTGGTATTGAATTGCAATCCGTTTCTACCGATGCACATTATGAAATCGTAAGTGATGAAATAGAAAATTGGTTTCGTTCAAATTATACAAATCAATAACAAGAGCCCCATCCTGCTGGGGCTCTTTCTTCTTGTATAAAAGATTAGATTGGCTGTCAAAGTATACATACATCACTTCAGATAACTCGTTTTAGATCCTTATTTTATAAAACCCAACTTTTGTATCATATAAATTTTTTTTTTATATCTGGAGTCCGTGTTTATCTGGTTCTAATCTAACTCCTGCGTTAATTCTAGTCCACCTTGCCCGATTCTCCAGTATAGTTTTCAGTTTAATGTACTAAATTTGTTGTTATACGAACTACTTCTGGTGTAGGTAAAAATAACTACTATTTATTTCGAAAAAAGGTACTACATTTACAAATCATATTCATTTTGGTATCTTTAAACCTCGACAAATTAAAATCCAATATTTAGGAGGTTTTATCTTGAAGAAGTTAATGTCTTTGTTCCTTGCGACTACATTACTCACTTTTTCTCTAGGTACTAGTGTCTCTGCATCCGACGAAGTATCTAAAGATCGTATCCAAATTCCAAGTAATACCGTATATGATTTGGATACCAAGGGTGAGAAATTAGGCAAATCAGCCAATTTTGATTCCAGTAGTGTAGATATCAAATCTATGGAGAGTAACGGTGCAGATTCTGTTTCCTTATCCGGTAACGTGAAGACTAGCACTGGAGAAAAAGAATTCCAACTTACAGGCGGGTTAAAGAAGGCTGGTTATACGGACAGTCTAATTGTAGGAGAATTAAAGGATAACAAGGACAATTTTGAAGTTGTCTACTTCGGAATTGATCGCAAACCCAACAGCAATCTAGCTTTATTACGCGATAAATTCAAGAATGATGATACTGTTGTTAAACTGTATTTGCTTGAAAAGAATACAAGAACCTTTACGTTTTTGGAAACCGATCAGTTAAATGATAAACTTCATATAGATCAGATGTTTAACAATTCAGGCTCTTTTGAAGATGCAGAACATACAGACATGTTTTGGTACGGGAAAGTATTTGAACCTGTTCGAGAAGAAACCAACGATGGATTAACAACATTTGCTGCGTCTCTGGCAAGTGGTAAGTCGGACAAAACATATACTGCGGTATACAACGCGGGTGTTGCTACAATAACAGAAAAAATGACGGTAAGAGCCTATGTTGAGGGTCCCTCATCTCTTAGTGGAGGTTCTGGGGACTTTACCACAAAACTTTATCCCCTGTCCGTAAGTACGACATCTAACGTAGGAACCGTTAACTCCAAAACCTCAGGCTGGAGAATGGGAGTTCATCAAGATACAACCCTTGAAGCTTATACAGCTCCTGGGGATGTAATACGGTCTATTATGTGGGATTCATCTTATAGTACCCTTGGAAAATTAAAACTGAATGTAGCTTGGGGACTGTCGGTTCCTAATACAGGTTTGTCTTTTGGAGTAGGGTATACGAATTCACAGAACATCGCAGCTGGAACATTAAAGGTATATGACAATAGTGGTAGCAGTAAAGTAAGAAGATCAAAATTAACGATTCCGAAAAGTCAAAAGCTGGAGCTTCCGAGCCACTCCTTTGATTCTGTTATTAAAGTTGGTCACTACAGTACACCAAAACAGAAAACATTAAACCTCAAATTCACTTATTATATCTCAAACATTCAGGATAATTACAACGCAGCTACAGGACCACAAACGCATAATCTATCTTTCTCTTACAACTCGAAATAATTCATCAAATCAGGACTACCCGCTATGCGGGTAGTTTTTTTGTTTCGTGCGTTTCACGTATTCAACGGGCTAAAGCCATTACAAAAAAGCCTTAGGAAAGATCCTAAGGCTACATCGTTTTAATTTAAGTAATCCGAGTTCTTATTTTTAGACGGGATAAACTAAATATCTCATCGTCATCTTTTGCCCTAGTTACGCACCTTGTCGCGAAGCTTCAAAAACACCTGATAGCTGCGTTCAGCACAGGAAGAGATCGACACCGGATCGAATCCAACCAGATCGGCGTACAGCGTATCGTTTAGTGGAGATATCCAGGAATCGGGCAACTGTGCCGCACCAAGGCGCGCACCCATAATCGAGCCAACCGTAGCTCCATTACAATCGGTGTCCAGCCCGCCATAAACAGACGTGACAACTGCTTTCTCAAAATCATTGCCAGCATACACCAGCGATGCGGCTACCAGTGCAGCATTGTTATTGGTATGCACCGCATCATAATGACTGAACGCATCCCAGATCCGGCTTACCAGTTCTCGCTCACTGCGAGCCGAGAGTCCGATCTCCATGCCTTGAAGCACATCTGCGGCCAGTCGGCTTGTGTGTGGAATCTCGCTGAGTCCGATTTCCACAATGCGCTCGCTATTATTTTCCACAAACGCCGTAGCGATCATCGCTGCATTCAACATCTCACCATAAATACCATTCTTGACATGAGAAAAGGAGGCATCTCGCCAGCCAAGTTCGGCTGCCAGTTCAGGTCGTCCGGCTACACCATATGCCAATCCGTCCGCGCGGATTGCAGCTCCGATCCACTCGCGGTATGGGTTGAGATGCATACGTACTCGTTCCTTGCGCTTTGCCCAATCCGCAGGTTTATCCGATTTCAGATGCGAGGTCTCCTGGGCAAAGTTCATATAAGCTTGTGTCTCCGCCGTACATACCTGACTGTACGTGAGACGGTGATGCCACAGTTTTCCGATATCCCACGAATCCCAGTCCAGCCCTTTTTCCTCCAGCAACAGCAAGCCTAGTATCGTGTAACGAATATCATCATCGCTCTCCATAAACTGAATTTTCTCCCGAACACTCCAAGGGCCCAGCTCGGTCAAACTCAAGCCATGCTCCTGCTCTGCACGGGAATGTTCAGGAGTAAACCCTCGAATGGGCCAGGCGTCAGCCCCCTTAAACCAAAGCTCGATATTTTCCCAGCCCGGGCGTCCATCCTTACCGTAGAGATAATCCGGGTGCTCCAGCGGCTTCCCTAGTGCACATCCAACACTCCGCCCAAGCCAAGCCCCGTAGAATTTATCCCGCCATACTTGTTCACTCCAGTCAGCTTGAAGCTCACGTGGCCCCTCTGGGCGCAAGGCACGAATATCTTCGAGATCCGAAGGTTCTGCAAAAGGAAAATCAGCGGATACCTGGAGCTCCGTCAGTTCTTGGTAGAGTTGTAGCAGCGTGCTCTCATCATCAGCCGCCTCGTCCCACTTTTGCATAAACCCCTGAGTGTCACAGCCTTCCTCACCACGTTGAAGCAGTTCAAGTCGCACCGTCTCTCGCAGGTCAGTCCAGCCTGCCATATTACGAATCCCCTTGTGGAGATTGCTGCACACGAGCGTCCAGGATAGCAAGTGCATCATAGATGAGACGAATGAAAGCATCACGGTTAACATCCAGCAGCACATTCACGTTAGGCTCACGTTCTGTCTTCGTGCGCAAGTCGCCCACCGTCATCCCGCGTGTGTACGTTCCCTGTGTTTCAATCGTCACATCCAGCATTTTGCTGTGGAACAACTCAGGCTGCAGCAGCCATGCAATAGCACACGGATCATGCAGGGCATTGCCATGGTAACCCATCTTTTTACCGTAAATCGAGTAGAAGTCCAGCAGCTCCCCAACCATAACTGATACAGGGCCGCGTGTTTTCAGAGTTGCAATCTCTTCGTCAAAAATAGCCGCTTTATCCGTCACATCCAGTCCACTCATCGTAATTGGAATCCCCGATTCAAATACAATTTGGGCTGCTTCCGGATCAACGTAGATGTTAAACTCTGCTGTACGTGTCACGTTTCCATAAGCAATGCCTCCACCCATCATGGAAATGCCGGCAATCCGTGATTTCAGTTCAGGATATGCACGAATCAGAGTAGCAATATTGGTCAACGGGCCAATGGGTACTAGGGTGATCGGCTCCTCCGAAGACAGCAACAGATGACGTATAAACTCTACAGCACCTACCTCGATGGCACGAAAACGACTTGGCGGAAGTTCAGGGCCATCCATTCCCGATTCGCCGTGAGCTTCCTCTCCGGTCACCAAGGTACCCAACAACGGCCCTTTCGCACCTTTCGCTACCGGGATGTCAGCCCCGACAAAACTGAGAATTTTGAGCGCATTATTCGTGATTTTCTCTAAGGTCTGGTTACCGCCCACCGTGGTGATGCCCTTGATCTCCAGCTGCTCAGGGTGAGCCAGCGCCAGCAAAATGGCAATTGCGTCGTCGTGTCCTGGGTCACAGTCAATAATAATAGGTTTTGTCATCGTTATCTCCTCAATTCGTTTTTTGTGCGAGCTTGCGTCTCTTTTTGCGTGTCTCAGCAATCGCATACACAATTAATCCGATCACGGTAGCCACATAAGGCAAGGTGCCGATTAGCTCGGCTGGTATCTTGAGCACTTGAAGTGCATTGGCCAGCGCCTCCGCTCCACCGAAGAGCAGTGAAGTCAAGGCTGTGCCTACCGTTGTACTGCGTCCCATGGACTCTGCTGCAATGGCAATCCAGCCCCGGCCAGCAATCATATCTCTGGTGAACAGAGACAGATATCCCATCGACATGTAGGCCCCGCCCAGACTGGCGAAAAATCCACTCAACAGCAATGCCATGTATTGAATTTTCACGACACTGACACCGACCGATTGTGCCGCATGCGGATTCTCACCAACGGAACGAATTTGCAGGCCTAATGGGGTACGTTTTAATAAATAATAGACGGCTATCACGGCTAGAATGGAAGCATACGTCAAAATATGATGACCTGACAGAATCGGGCCGAGCACCGGGACTTGTTGAAGCAGTGGAATGTCTATACTAGGCAACACTTTGCTCGGCAAGGACGTAGATGAACCTTTGTCTCCACTAAGCAAATACAGTAGAAACACCGTTCCTCCTGATGCAAACATATTAATGGCAACGCCACCCAGAATAATATGTGTCTTGAACTTAAGCGTAAAAAAAGCAAGCATTCCGGCAATCGCCGTACCCGAGAGGACAGCACCGAGCAATCCAATCCAGGCGCTAGCCGTATAGGAACTGACCACAACCCCAGCCAGCGCAGATACTAGCATAATGCCCTCCATACCAATATTGATAATTCCTGCCCGATTGGAGATCAGGGCACCTAAAGCCGCGAACAAGATCGGTGTTGTAACCCGTAGGACAGAGAAGGCAAAATCCGTCGTTAAAATGACGTTCAGCAGGCTATTCATGCAGCTTGGCCTCCTTCAGCAACATGCGATTCTTCCAGAATTTCAAGAACTGCTCCGCGGAGATCAGCAAAATAATGACTGCTTGAATAATGGAGATCATCTCGGAAGGCACATCCGACAAACGAGCCATCAGATCCGCACCGATACGAATATAGGCCAGGAAGAGTGCAGCACCAATGACGGAAAGGGGATTGTTCTTTGCAAGCATCGCCACAAGTGCACCATCCAGTCCATATCCAGGTAGTGCCGTCCACTGGAAGCGATTATACATGCCCAGCACTTCGACCGATCCACCCATACCGGCAATAAAACCTGCGATTAGATGCACCATAATGATGACTTTCGCTGTCTTCATACCGGAGTACCCTGCAAATTCGCGGTTGGCTCCCGTCATGCGCAGCTCATATCCCCACTTCGTGCGATACATGAAATAATGAGCAAGAACAATCAAGACAAGCACAATGATAAGTCCGGTATGCAATCGTGTGCCTGGCAATATTTTATCCAGCTGTGCCGTCTCGGCAAATTTATAAGATACATTCGAGAATGCCTTGGCATCCCGCAGGTGATAGTTCAACAGATACAAGCCGATTCCAAAAAAGATGCTATTGAACATCAGTGATGTGACCAATTCATTGGCATTCCATTTGGCCTTGAGATAACCGGGAATTGCCGAGAGTAGTGCACCTACAATCGAACCTGCACCAATCGCCACAATCGGGTGCATTATGCCGTTCATACTTAGATGAATAGCCAGAATGGCTGCAACAATGCCTGAAATATAAAAGATACCTTCAGCGCCCAGATTGAACATGTTCGTTTTGAACAGGAGTGATACCGACAGTCCTGTAAACATGAGCGGGATTGCCATTTCGACAACATTGCCCATGCGGCTTAAGGTGGACAGCGGCTCAAACAGGAAGATGCGAATGGTCTCTACAGGCTGGCTACTCACCAAAGAGATAATAATGAATGCAATAGCTAAAGAAATAAGAATGACTGCTGCCGTGCGGTATACTTCAAAATATTTTAATCGGATCATGGGGAAGCCTCCTCCTCGTACTGCTCCTGCTGCTCACGAATCCCAAGCATGTAGAGACCCAGCTCCTCTTCGCTGACACTTGACGGAGAGTCCAAGCGGGCGGCAATCTTGCCGTCATATAACACAAGCAGTGTATCACTCATTTCCAGAATTTCATTCAGATCAGCCGACACAAGCACAATCGCAGAGCCCGCATCCCGTAGCTCCAGCAACTTCTGATGGATAAACTGCGCCGCTCCAATGTCCACCCCCCGCGTAGGCTGCTCTGCAATGAGCAGATCCGGGTCGGTGGAGCATTCACGGGCAACGACCACCTTCTGCATATTGCCCCCTGATAACATACCGATTGGTTGCGACGGGCCGGAGCAGCGGACCTTGAATTCCTCCACCAGAGAACTTGCCAGCTTTTGAATGGATGACATACTGAGAAGCGGCCCCTTATTCAGCGATTTCGAACGATAGCGGGTAGAGATCAGATTGTCCGCAATACTTGCCTCACCAGCCGACCCCTGACGCATCCGGTCTTCCGGAATGTACGAGACACCCAGTCCACGAATCTCTCGGATGTCGAGTGAACGGATATCCCTTCCCTTCATTTCGACCTTGCCGCCTGCATAACGATTCCCCAAACTTCCGGTCAGCGCTTCAACAAGTTGACTTTGCCCATTGCCTTCAACGCCAGCGATGCCGACGATTTCCCCTGCACGAACATGAAAGCTGATATCCGACAACAGTGCCTTGCCTTCGGGATCAACTGCCCCTAAATTCTGCACGGATAGTACAGGCTCGCCATAACTCTTCTGCGTTTTGTCATACTTGAGTACAACATCCCGTCCAACCATTAGCCGCGATATTTCCTGTTCTGTAACATCTGCTATGTTAAATACACCTTCTGTACGTCCGCCGCGCAAAATGGTAATTCTATCGCAGATCGCTTTCACTTCTTTCAGCTTGTGCGAGATAAACACAATCGTATGTCCCTTCTCTTTCAGCAGCTTCAACTCTCGGAACAACTCTTCTGTCTCCTGCGGAGTTAGTACGGCTGTAGGCTCATCCAAAATGAGTATTTCTGCACCACGTAGCAAAGCTTTCAAGATCTCTACTTTTTGCTTCATCCCTACGCTCAAATCCTCAACCTTGGCCCGGGGATTCACGGATAAGTTATACTTGCGAGCCGTTTCCTCCGTCATGCGGACAGCTTCTGCATAATGAATGCCAACACCGCGTCTCGGCTCCATGCCAAGCACCATATTCTCTGCGACGGTGAAGGAAGGAACGAGCATGAAATGTTGATGCACCATACCGATTCCAAGCGCAATAGCATCCTGCGGGTTGCCTAGCTTGATCTGTTTTCCTTTTAACAAAATCTCGCCTTCGCTCGGTTCTTCCATGCCAAACATCATCTTCATCAATGTCGATTTGCCCGCCCCGTTCTCTCCGGCAATGGCATGAATTTCTCCCTCCTCCAAGGAGAACTGAACATTCTTGTTAGCGACCACCCCATTGGGGTATACCTTTGAAATATTTCGCATTTCCAACAGTGCGCCGGACATGTAAGCTTCTCCCCTCTTCGAGCAGTTTGCACAAAAAATATACAGCCGAAAATGCATCAATGATCATGACTACATCTCCAGCTGTACAACATAAACCCGGTTATTTCTCTCCGATGATCTATCTAGAAAACGAAAGCTTAAGGCTTCACGCTATTACGGATCGCTTCGATCTCCGATGTCTCCATACCCATCGCATTGGATACGTTAATCTCTTTATTTTCAAGCTTCTTCTTGATCTCTTCTACTTTCGCTTGCAGATCAGCAGGGAATACACTTGTATAGATATCGTTCTCCGCAATGCCAACACCGTTCTCTACAAAGCCCATCACCTGGCGTTTTCCGGTCTCCAGCTTGCCCTCTTTGGCTTGGGTCACGGCTTCCAGAATCGCTGTATCGATCTTTTTGATCGCAGAGGTAATGATCAGGTTCGCTTTGGCAGGGTCTGTCTCTTTGAGCAAAGCAGCCTGGTCAGAGTCCACGCCGATGGCATACCTTGATTTTTCCTTGGCTGCATCAAAAATGCCCAGCCCCGTTCCACCTGCAACGTTAAAAATCACGTCAACTCCCGAGTTATATTGAATAAGCGAAAGCTCTTTTCCTTTGGCTGGATTGACGAAATCTCCTGCATAGGATACAGCGACCTTAATATTCGGGTCTACGTATTTAGCTCCCTCGATGTAACCCACGAGAAAAGCGTTGATTCCCGGAATATCCATACCACCCAGGAAGCCGATCAGGTTCTCCTTGTTCGCGTTTGGCATATCCGACTGGGTAGTGAGCGCCGCAACCGCTCCCGCCAGGAAGGATACTTCATTTGTAGAATAGGACATATTATAAACATTAGCGGGTGCATCCTCGATATCCGTATCATAGTTGATGAACGTTTTGTCAGAATGCTGCTCCGCAGCCGCGTTAAACATTTCTGTAATCTCAGAGCCACCAGAAATGACGATGTCCCAGTCCTCAGCAGAAATATCGTTAAACGTTGGTTCCCACTTCGTTTTGTCTGTACCCATTTCAATAACCTTGGTCTTAGCACCCAGTTCGGACTTTACTAACTCCAGACCATGGTTAGCAGCGTCGAAGAAGGATTTATCACCCAGTGTGCCTGGAATTAGCAATACCACTTTCAATTGATCGGTCTGCTCGCCGCCATTGTCCGTTCCTGCTGAACCCGTTTCACCTGTTGCACCCTTCATACCTCCACATGCGGACAGAAGCAACAACAACGCTACCATACAAATTACCAACGCATTCTTCTTCATCTTCTTTACTCACACCCCTGTTTGTTGTTAAAATCATGGATAATCTGTCGTGCTTACAGCCCAGCTTTATAAATCAGGTGATTCACAGCCTAGATCTGAATTGTAATGCGTTTTCTTTACTGCTATAACCGAACGTATAAACTATTAATTCCGTTTAACATTCGTTTATGAGTATGATCATAACAAAATCAAGCCATTATATTTATATGATTTCGGTCGCTTTTTTGTATGATTCGGCTAATTGTCGAAATTAGGGGGAAAATATTAATGGATCAAGTTCTATATGTTGTCAGAGCCGAACATGCCCGGTTCACACATATCATCCCTCATCACCATGAATGTTATGAGTTGGTCTATTATTTTAAAGGAAACGGGACATCCATGATCGGAGAGCATAACTATCATTTTCAAGCTGGAACTTATGCGCTTATTTCACCTCATCAACAGCATGACGAGGACCATCGCGGGGACGCCGAGGTACTTTTTGTAGGATTTCAGACAAATATGTCTGAAATTGCCGAGCTGCAAGGCATGCATCAGGATGACCGGGAGCATAGCATCCATCATTACATGCTGCAGTTGAACACGGAATATACGCGGCGGGGTGAAGGCGCTCAGGACTACTTGAACGACCGTCTGCACCACATGCTACTGCACTTGCTTCATCGTGGAGGTAACAGCATGTATCCTCTGTTCTCAGGAGACCGTCTCCAGCATGTGCTTGCTTATATGAATGAACATTTCACACAACGTCTCTCTATCGAGATGTTAGCTGACATGTCGGGATATAGCTATGATCGCTTCCGGCATTTGTTCAAAGAGAAATACGGAGCCTCTCCTTCTCGATATATGTTGATCAAGCGGTTGGACTATGCGAAGCATCTGCTGGCCAGCACACAAATGTCCATCTCGGATGTCTCAGCCGAAGCCGGATTCGTGAACGATGCCCAGTTCTGCAACATGTTCAAAAGAGAGACCGGTATAACCCCGCGTTCCTATCGCAAAAACTTGCAGATCAAGAACATCTAGCGTACCGTGAACCTTCATCCTAGACTTTTAACTCGGGTAGAATAATAGAAGAGGATAGAGAATACGACTGTGCTCATTATGTACATGGGCACACCAAAAAGCCGAGTGCTCCTAAAGGTGCATTCGGCTTTTTACCTCTGAAATGTTTAACTATGTTATGCTCTATTTGTGCTACGGATGTCATGCTTTCATCCGTAACTAAAACCGACGGATGTGAAAGTTACTGCTGTCAAAATAAAGGATGTCGCCTTCTGGAACATGCCATATCGCCTGTAAACGAGAGGGCTGCTTCATGCCGTTCCTTGTCTGGTAGTCGCTAAATAACGCCGACCATCTCACCTGCTGACGGGTGCCATTCATCGAAGTATAGGTTCGATTATCCGTTGTAAAGGAGCATAGTTCACCGTCTTCGCTGAAAGTAAATATACCGTGGGCTCTTACACCGCAATAGGCAATAGTTGCTTTAGCATGGGTGTGGTCGACCTCTTCCCAGGTAATGTAGCTTTGTATTGCGGCATCGGGAATCAATAAGGATTCGGATAGAAAGGTGACCAAACACGCCCGATCCATGTCCGCTCCTCTTTCGTTAAACAAAGGTATGGCCTTGGCAAGAACCCCTTTCATGCTTCCTTTACCATCCCGAAAAGAGTCATAACCTTGAAATGGAATACCGTGCATGTTAGCAGCAATGAATGCAGCTCGATCCGGTTTCTGGACAAAATTCATTTGTGAGTAACCAATGTGAATCATCGGTTTTTCCAGTGATAGCTTAAAATTTGCCTTTTCAAAATCGATTCTCATGTACGAACTCTTCGATCTCCCCATATAACCACAGGTCTTCAAATAGTGCTGGACGGGTGCGGGTAAAACCTGGACATCTCTATCTGTCAGAATGCCTTTTGCCTGGCTGGAACGTTGAATACATGTTTTCATATCTCGATTGAATTTTGCCTTAAGCGGTGAATACGGAATCAACCAATAAACGACGGTAGCCACAAGGATAAAAACCAGCAACACCAATCCAATTAACATGAGTGCTCACTTTTCAAAGTCATTGCTCTGCTCCCTCCTTGAATGTCGTAACGAATCACATGTCTAATCTTACTGCTTCGTTATCTCTCCTTCAGTGAGGGAAGTTATACATAGCTTTACTTTAACTCTCAAAAAAGCTGAACAGAAAACCATTATGTTTTCCATCCAGCCTTTTGTATAACTCTGTTATTTTGATGCTGCTTCAATGGTTTGTTTAATGAGAGTTGAAACACGATCTGCCTGGGCTTGGATTGCTTCTGTCAGCTCTGCGGGTAAAAAGTCAGTAATCCATATGAATTGACTGCCTCCCTGGGGATCAGGAATGATCTGAAAAGAAGCATTGTGATGAGAAAGCGGCATACGCCCCTCCTTCACCGCAAACACCAGACGGCGTTCTCCTTCATCTATGGACACAATCGCTTCTTTTACAGTACTACCATCACCCAGAATCAGTGTTCTTTCATTTCCGTCCATTCGAGTAGCGGCTGTTAGTCCCGGAACGAGACGAAGATGGAAGGCACCTACATCTTTGATTGCATCCCAAGCTTGCTCAGGTGGGACGTTAATTAAGGTTGTTTTATGAATGGTTGGCATAGTCATCTTCTCCTTATCGTCAAATAATGTTCAAAAGACCAATGAATGATCTTTTTTTACCATGGTAACTCGCTATCCATATAGAAAAATCCACCTGCTGGGCCATCTTGGGATATCGTAGCTAAACGAACTGCTGTTTTGGCTCCCTCTTCTGGCGATAACTCTGCCTTCTCGCCCCCCATACGTGTTCGAACAATACCCGGATGGACGGAATTGACCTTCAGGTTAGTTCCCTTCGACTGTTGTGTCCAATACGCGGTTAGCATGTTCAGAGCCGCTTTGGAAGCTGCGTATGCCGGGGTGGATATCCGCTGGACAAGCTCATTGCTCAGCTGAAAATGAATTGATCCGAGAGCACTGCTTTGATTGACGATGCGACCAGCTTCACTTTTGAGCAGGAGAGGCAGCAGAGCTTCGGTAAGGTAATATGGTGCAAATGTATTGACCTCGAATGTATCCCGGAAAGAGTCCCCTTCATAATCCCCGTTCTCCACCGAGATACCAGCGTTGTTAACCAATATATCCAGGTAACCAAACTTATGCTCTAGGAATTGGGCAACTCTTGCAATATGCTCAGAGTTGGTTACTTCCAATTCCAATGCAATGGCCTGAATACCCTCCTTCAGCAATACTTCAGCTGCCTCGTTAGCCGTGGCTTGTGTGCGGGCAGCAACGAGAACCGTTATTCCCAATTGCCCCAACTGCCTTGCGATTTCAAAACCGATTCCTTTGCTAGCTCCAGTGACCAATGCGATCTTATTTGTCATACGTCTTCTCCTCCTCGAATTAACTTACTTATTGATTGTGACAAGTCTTGTTGATGCGGGATTCCGCCAGATTGGGATGGGCAACGATAATCAATGTTTCCATATAACAAATCCCTTCCTTTTCGAGAACGATCATTCTAATATATTTAAAAAAAGAGGATTTCCTCTTTAATTCTTCTTTTGAATTTCTAAGATATCTATTGACTGCTCAGCAATCCGGTAAAGCTTCTCCTTGGACGCTGATGTACGAGCCATAACCCTTAAACCAAGTAAGGTATTATGAAGGTGTTCAGCCAGATCTTTGGCCTCGGACGGATTAGCGAATTCACCATTCTGCTGCCCTTTCTTAATGAGATCGGTCAGGCATTGCTCCGACCTAGCAAAGACGTACGAAGTCTTATGATCTACAGACTGATCCCGGTTTGCTAATTCAACTGCGGAATTGACCATCATGCAACCAGCAGGCGTATCCTCCTCGCCTTCGATGACATAACGGAAAATAAACCAAATGCCTTCCTTGGCTGTTGCGGCTTGTTTGATGCCTGCCTCCCAGCGAGCAGCAATCCGCTCTCCAAAACGATCCATTGCCTTAAGAAACAATGTATGCTTATCGGTAAATGTATCGTAAAGGCTTCGTCGATGAATTCCCATCGTTTCAACCAGATCATTCATTGATGTCTTCTCATAGCCCTGTTCCCAGAACAGTCTCATCGCCTTCTCCAGAACTACACTCTCTTCAAATTCCTTGCTTCTAGCCATTGTTATTGCCTCCCAAAAACATCTTATCAGAATGAGAACGATCAGTAAAGAATTATTTTTACTGATCGTTCTCATTAAAAAATACTGCTTCATTCCAAATCGAGTATTGCATGGCGTTCCTCTTTTTCTCATTGTACTTGCAAGGCCATCCTTTACAGGATGGCCCCATGTATCGAATCAAACTTTATCAATAGTAAATATATTGCCAAAGTATCTCATGAATCTTTCATACTCAGCTTTTTCACCCTTAACTACTTATAGTCATTCATCGGCCCTTTATCCATGATCACTTCTACCATTTTGGACGATCCCATCTTGAGCTTGGGCCTGAACTCTGAATTCGGTTTACTATAAAGCTCCAATGGGCTTATTATTACACCGTCTGGTGTGTTATACAGTATTCCTGGTACACAGGTATATATCTTATCATTGTTATTAGCATTTTTAGCCGAGATCGTAACAGAGGTTCCCTCATGATTATCTATACTCATCGAGACCTTGTATCGGTAAAAAGAACCGGTCCCGTTGGACTGAGCTGAATAAACGACAGGAACAACCGCAAGAATATCATCTCTTAATCTTAATTTGATAACCTCTGTTTTAATGGCTTGGTTACTTCTCCCCACATCGCCCTTATGTTCCACGGCCCCGTTACCAAAGCTTTGAAGTGGCGGTACGCCCTTTGCACCAAACATCGCTACATCAATCTGCTTACCCTCCTTGGTGTAGACCAGAGCGTAGATATCGTAATCTGTTCCGGTTTCCCAAGATACCGTAGCCGTAATCTCTGGCGTTTTATCAATGAGTACTGACTTTTGCCCTTTTTCGAGATTAATCTTGCCGGATACCTTTTGAAGGTTTAATGATGACTTGGATGGTTGCGTATTTTTATGATCGGTTGCAGCACCACTTGTTGAATCAGGGGCTTTTGATGATGGATCGGGAGTAATCTGCGGTTTGGCAGGTTTACTTGGTTCGTCTCCTTCAACCTCAACACCATAGTTTTTACATAATCCTTCAAGCCCGGAATTAAATCCGCGCCAGATTGATTTTGCCTTGGTTTGCCCATTCCTTAGATATAATTCCAGAACTACGATCCCATTTTCGGTCGTGAATAGGGAGGGCGATAACTGAATAACTGTATTATCAGTACATATTTCGGCTGTCAGATTTTTTACATTTGAAAATCCCGTGTTATGATCCTCTGTCAGTGTTATCGCTATTTTGGTTATCCCTTCAGGAACTTTATCCATATCGAAATCAATTCTATGTACTTTGGTATTACCTGCTTGCTCGGAGGGTAAAAGAGTCGCTACACCTGTGGAACTTGTTGGTTGATTGTAAAAAATGATCCCGCTATCTCCTTGTACCTTGTCGGACTCCGTTAAAAGGAAGGCCGTTAATGAAACATCGATCGAATTCGAAATCTCGTGACTAATCCGGATACTCCCTTTTGCCGCACTTAAAGTTGTATTTGCTCCCATCTGAAGAAACTGACTCATCTAAGATCACTCCCTATCCCTTGATGTCTCGTACTCAAGCTGATCTTTTCGTTCCCAAAGCGCAGAATATGTACTGACTCACTTATATTACCACAAGAAGGAAATACTTAGGAGCTGAATCGCTGCCGTAGTTATGAGTTGCTTTTTTCCGCCAAATACAGATTTAAAAACGTCCTGTCTACTGATTTATTGAAAATCGTAAACAAGACGCGAGCTGATTTTATGCGTATATTACGGATCAATATCTCTCACTTAATCGTTGAATAGCTTCGTTCGTTATCGGTTGAAAGAAGTTTACCATGTTGCCCTCCGGATCACGAAAGAGCATGGAGCGGTTCCCCCACGGCATTGTGGTTGGTTGCTGCACCCAATCATGAATGTATGTCTTCAGGCGCTCGTATTCCGCTTCGATATCAGCAACACGGAACTCCAAAATGACCGGATGGTTCACGGCCCAGGTTGCATTTGTAGCATCCACTCCAAATAATACTGTAGTCTGGGTGTGCCCGATGGCAAGTGTACATGATGGTAAAACGAGCTCTGCGAATACAGGTGCGGGGCGCTCTGCCGGAACCCCAAGAACGTGCTCATAGAACGCCACCAGGCCGTCTACATCGTCAGTAATGATACGTACAGAAGCAAAATTCATAACAGATCATCCTCCCTAATTTTCTTCATTATTTCTCCCTAAATCTTGTTACTTACCTTTCTACCTTGCTGTACTGATCTGATTATAAAAAAACGCCACTGACAACGTTATGTCAGTAGCGTTTATAGACATTCTCTGAATTTACATATCACGAAGCAACGAGGTATCTAATTCCCCTCTCCCCAAATAACCGCTGCAGAGAACAGGACGGTTAAGGATTTCATATATTTTTTTATTATTGGTTATATGATCCCGCGCTTAAGAAAACTGACAGAAACCGGCTACAGGGTGTTCTAATTCAGTACCCATTTTGGCGAAAATATAAAGCGAGCCATAACCAAATGGATAATCCCCATCCTCTCGGATCAATGTTTCGGGATAACCATCTTCTTCGACTTGGAAAAAGAACGATAGTGCCCCTTTCTTGAGCTCTGCAAAATAATAGTCTTCATCCTGAATCAGTCTCGGATTACCGCCCACCTTAATTAAAAAGGGCTGCTCCATGGATTCTTCGTCCTTGCTTCGTTCTCCGTATGAGATGGAGTGTTTTATCAGATCCTTGTGAGTAAAGGAATCCCGCATGCTTTCTGCTGAAACAGGATGTTCAATCACCTTGATTGGGCAATGAGGATAGATGTTATTTTCCAAATAGGTATGACGCTCTTCAGGGATAAAGATCGAGATCATGCGCTCTGGTTTGAAGGGGTGGTTAAGGCTCAGATAAAAAGCATACTTTTGGTTACCTTCGTGGATGAGTTCTGATTGGTCGTCGAAAAACTCGGGCGCATTTCCGCCGATCCAGCCTGCTCTATATTCGTTGTTTAAGAACGGTTGGGCATAATAAAGAACAGACTCTACTCTAGTCGTCAAAATATTCGCTTGATTCTCTATCGGCACTTTACAACTCCCTCTCCGGAATCTGATATTCACTTGTTATTCGTAAATAGCACTCATCTCCATTATAAAGAAGACCTGTCTCTAATCCACCTACCTTTAACCTCATTCCTCGACTTCATTAAAAGTTAGGGGATAACGCAAAAAATCGCGTCCTCTACAGAGAGCACGCGAGATGAAACCCATTCATTTGGTGTTTGGTCATCGACCTTAACGCTTTTTAGCAACTACCGCTAGCCGGCCATTTTCAGTCGAATATTCACATGTGGACAGCACAACAAGTTTATCACCATACTGAGCGGTTACACCTGTGTCGTAAAGAGCGAGTTTTTTGATATTCTGAACATATGAATCGAACTCGGTGGACGTCTGTACATCCCCAATTTGATAATATTTAAACACGTCATCTGATTTACGATACACTTTGGATAGAATCACAGCAACGATCTCGTACTCTTCCTTTTCGTAGAGCGTGCTAAACTCGAATGTAGCGTGCTGTTTATAAAAGCTTTCACTCTTGTATTTCATTAGATCTTTAAACATCCAGCCACTCTTCATATGATGTCCGTGAATCAGCAAAATATCTGAACCCCTGATCTGGCTATGCCTGTCCAAAAAAGGAAGGCCACCTTGGGTTTCCTTCTTATCGAAATCATGATCCAGATAATAATCCGCATTCTGTGGATTTTGCATGACAGGATATTCAATTCGAGTGCCGTTAATCTTCAGCCAGCCCACAATGTCCGAGTTCCGCTCGTACAGGGCTTGAAATTCAGGAAGCATGACTCGCTTTTTATTCTTATTGAACAAAAAAGAGGGGATTACATCCCCTCCGTTTTTATTCGACCCTTCCTTCCACATGCTGGCCAACTCATCTATTTTCTGTTGCTCCGCATAATCTCGCAGCAACGTTCTCGAAATACCGATGAGAGAGAATACCAACACAAGGGAGGAAATGGCGATAAGAATTTTTTTGGTTTTGCTCATGTTCTTACCGCCTTTCCGGTCATTAAATGTGCTTTTTCTTCTTGTTACCGAGCAGACAGAAAGCGATCGTAATCAAGGACATCAGTGCCAAAATCATATAGAACATTGGCGATATACTGTTGTCTCCTGTTTTCGGAGCATCGTCCAACTCGTTGCTAACGTCATCCGTAACATGGTCACCCTTGCTCGCTCCACTGTTGCCATTATTGGTTCCCGTGTTGCCAGTGTTTGTCCCTGGAGTACCGTTATTGGTTCCGCTGTTGCCAGTGTCAGTTCCTGGGATACTGTTGTCGGTTCCTGGAACACCATTATCGGTTCCACTGTTCCCATTGTTCGTTCCGGGAGTACCATTGTTGGTTCCTGGAATACCATTATCGGTTTCACTGTTCCCATTGTTCGTTCCTGGGGTACCGTTGTTGATTCCCGGGATACCAGGATCGGTTCCATTGTTGCCATTATTGGTTCCTGGAGTACCGGTGTCGGTTCCACTATTGCCATTGTTGCCGCCGGATCCACCACCTGAACGGATCGGCTTCATTGGCACGTCGTATTTGACAATGTCAAAATCTACAGAAATCGTACCGCTAGTATGCGTTTCGTATCCATCCTTCGTTACGACCAGATAATAATCTGCTTCAGGAAATACCATGTACGCATAGAATCCGTTGGCATCGCTATCCTGCTCTGGACTCTTGTTGTCGTGCGGCGGGAAATTCGGAACCGCTGGGAGGGTTACTTTTGTACCCGGAATGCGGCCTTTATCTCTATTCCGCTGTGTATCCGCATAATACAGTGTAACTTTGGCTCCTTCGATTTTCTTGCCCGTGCTCGCATTTCCTGTAGTTTCATCATAGACCGTACCGTAAGGGTCGACTAATTCCTCAGAAATATTCAGCTCTCCGTTAGCTTTCACGTCGAGTTGCGTTACTTTGAGGAGTAACTCCTCACCAGTCTCCACTTGATAACGAACTTCCATGGTGTACTTCTGTTCGCTTAACCCTTCCACGGAGAACGTTCCGTTCGAAGCCATTGGAAAAGCCTTAGGGTGGCCATTTTCCGTAATATAATTACCGTCTCTATCTTTCAGGTAGATATACATATGGCTGGTATGCAAGCTGTTAAATAGCTCTGTTGTTCCGTCCATTTGTTTGAGCATAATGATACCTACAGCCGTGATATCCGCTGGAATGGTCTCGTCTGTAACACTGCTGTTTACATTTGCTTTTTGCGTAAACTTAACAGGTACATCTCTCCCGCCTACCCGGTACAACTTCGTATATGTGATCGTGTAGTCCGTATCAGCTACGGCTGGGACTGCATATTCACCCTTCTCATTGGTCTCAATCTGAAGCTCTTCGCCTGTCTTCAGATCAGTCACTGTGATGGATGCGTTCGGAATGACTTCTCCCGTATTGTTGTCACGCAGTACACCTTCCAGATAAGGGCGAGTATTTATAAATTTAGCTTCAGCCGCTTTTTTCTCCGGAATCACACCCGTGCGAACAAAACGTTCAGGGTCTGTCACATAACCATCTTTCGTATAATCGTCCTGCGTTACCGTATATTCGAGAGATGAAGGCAGGCCTTGCACGACAAGTGTCTGGCCATCGGTAAGCTCGAAGCTATCGCCGTTCTTGATCGTGCCCTTGCTACCATCTGACTTCTCATAGGCGTAGGACTCCTCTGATCCCTCACCTGTGAAGGTGACTGTGTACTTAAACAGCTTGCTCTTATCTTCTTCTTTGCCTTTCACTGTGTTGCTGATGAGTAGTCCGCCCTTCAAGACGCGCACGTTCGTGAATGGAGCTTCTTCATCCATGCCTTTCATCACTTCGGAATAATACCGTTCCTCAGGAGTAGTCATGTATTCATCGGTTGTGTAATCTTTTTGGCTAACTGTGTATCTCAGATGTTTAGGCAGGCCTGAAATATCCAGTGTCTCTCCGTCCTTGAGGCGGAAGGTGTCGCCAGACTTGATCGTGCCTGTACTATTATCCGACTTCATGTAAGAGTAGCTTTCATCTTTGCCTGTTTCTTCAAAGTGAATGGTGTACTCGAACTCCTTCGTCTTATCGCCACCGTTGCCCATGACCGTATTACTAATGGTCAGCTTGTTAATGATTCGTTCGTTGATGAAGTCCGCTTTATGATCACCTTTGTTCACAATGGAGCCGGACAGCTCTCTGGTATCAGGTGTCG
The DNA here is from genome assembly GCF_007680605.1 of Paenibacillus xylanexedens. Classification (GTDB taxonomy): domain Bacteria; phylum Bacillota; class Bacilli; order Paenibacillales; family Paenibacillaceae; genus Paenibacillus; species Paenibacillus xylanexedens_B. Next base: position 96,337 of record NZ_VEIO01000007.1, on the reverse strand, counting down.
TTGTATACCCATCAACGGTCGTATAATCGTCCTCGGTCACGGTATAGACCAGATTCGCAGGCAAAGCCGGAAGAACTACAGATTCCCCATGCTTGAGGATGATCTTGTCTCCATTTTTGAGCGTTCCAGACGTATTATCCGATTTCTTATAGACATACGCTTCGTCCTGACCTTCACCGGTGAAGGTCACAGTGTATACAAATCCTTTGTTCGGATCACTGCCGTTGCCTTCTACCTTATTGGTAATGGTCAGCTTGCCTTGGGCAGGTGTAGGCACAATCAGCGGTTGATCCGAGGTTACTTTTACCCCGTCTACCCAGAGCGGTTTCCCCGGCGTACTTCCTACATATACTTGATAAATCCTTGTCGTAGGCAACCAAGTATTTGTGTCAATATACGTCTCCTTCAGCTCATAGTAGCCCGGGTCAGGGAATAGCAGATTGAGTTTACCTAAACTATCCGTCTTCCCTTTGGTAACTGTAGTTCCAGTGTCTTTTTTATAGAGTGTAAATTCTACGTCTTTCAGCGGATTTCCATTCGGATCTACTTTTCGCAGAGGTAACAAAGCATTGGAGCTTGAACTACCTGCTACGTCCGAACTGTCCAGTGTACTTTCACTTCTGGCACTGACAGTACTCAGACTGTCATCGCCCTTCAGTTTTACCTCGTTGCCCATCTTGTCTCCGGCTTTCGCTTTCGAAGGATCAACTTCAGTCTGGTATACAAACTGGTAAAACTTATTCGGATTGTTCATTTTGAATTTGAGAACGGTAGTCCCATCTGCACCTGGTGCAACCTCTACTTGTACTTCGCTATTAGGATCGCTCAGGTCGAGGGCTTCGCCTCGTTCCAGCGTACCACTGGCTGTTAGCTTAGCAGGATAGACGGCCATACTAGGTGATGTCAGCACAAGGTTGCCGTTAACTTCGTAACGTAAGTTCATGCCTGCACCCAGGGTGTCCTCCAGATAAACGCCCTGCTTCATGTTAAATGGCGGAGTATAGTTTACTGTCCATTCCAGCACACCTGGAACAGGTTTAGTTACCGACTTGCCCAGAGTCTGGATCGGTACGATAATCTTACGCTGTTCAGAGACAGTCTTTTCTACACCACCCCAAGACATATGGAGGTCAGCTTTGTTATATACCACTTGCTTGTCCGTGCCATTCGTCGTGTATTCGTTCAAATATTCCTCTAAAGCTTCGTTGGAAGGTCTTGCCTTCACCAAGATAACATAAGGACTTTCCAATTTAGAGAAAGTGAACGTTCCTACGTTGCCGTTATGGGTGAAGGAGCTTACGACATGAGCATCCGTGCCTGGTTCAATAACGGTTTTGGCATCGTTTCTCGTACCGAATTCTGTACCTGCACCATTGTCGGATAATCCTTTCCAGAGTTCATAATCTTTACCTTCCGAAAAAGGAACAAACTCCCAGCCCACAGGCAGTGTGTCCACTAGCTTGATGTTGCTAACGACTCGATTACCGCCATCTTTAGCCATTTCTTCTGTGTTATATCCAGGCATGTTTACGCCTAGACGGAAGGTGACTGTCTTGGTTGTCCGGTCATAAGCAGAAATCGTCCATGCATCATTACTATCGTTTCGAATGTAACTGTTAACGTTATTAGGGCTAACATTTTCAAGTGTGCCATCTTCTTTCAATGGCCTCGATGCAAAGAGCAAATCCTTATTCAGCATACGAAGGTGAAGATTGGCGTTGTTTTGCGCTTGTCTTACGTTTTCACCATCAATGAGCAAAGCACGATTCGAACTTGTTTTCCCTGCGTTGATGTCCTGTCTAAAAAGGACGTCCGGGTTGGTCTCCAGTGCACGGAAGCTGAAGGACGCGGAACTATCCGTATATCCAGTCACCTTGATCAAATCTGCCACCACTTTACCATCCACCGTTAAAGGGATCGCCTTCGTTGTCAGATTGGCTGCACTCGTATTCAGCGTTCCTGCCTTATACTGCTTCCAAAGCTGCGCGGAAGTTACATTTGCTTTGATCTTCGCAATGGTTTCTGCACTCACTTCACCAGTTACATCTACGGCGTTGTCCAAGACGTCCAAATTACCGCCATGTACGAGGACATCATATACCGCCGCATTTGGCAGAGCATATTGTGGAGCAAGGTTAACCGTCCATGTGATGCTGCCTTGGTTATAATCCTCTGTAGAAACAGCTCCTGATTTGGTGAAATTATGCGCACCAATGTTGACGGTGGCCTCGTCCGTTACTGCTGCGGGTCTCGTACCCGCCTTCACATCGTTATTCTGTATATCAGCCGGTGTATCCAGATTCCAGTTGGCACGAGGATCGATTCTGAAACTGGAACCGCTGATTACTTTGCTTTTAATAAATAAATCCACTTTACCGTTAATATTGCCAAAAGAATACACACCGTTTTCATCTGGTGTAATGGATGTTAATCCAGATTCGGTGCCATCCTCTTGCCATTCAGCCGATACAAAGTTCAGCCCGGCAGGTAAAACGTTAGTAATCGTAAAGTCCTTTAACCCTCTTTTATTATATTGGTTAACTGTGACTTTCCAAGTAATGGTTTCACTCGCATGGTCGTAAGAGGCACTGGATTGAATCCAGTCGGGAGCAAAGGACATCTCCAGCCCAGCCTGCACCAGCATGCTATTGTCTTGTCTCAGTTCCACCTTACCATTCATATCCCGGTGGCTACGCCCCAGATTGCTTGGCGGATTCCGATACTCGTAATAATACGATTCCTTAGAGATCCAGGTTTTATATTCTACTTTTGGCTCTGGACCTGTTCCTGATGGGAAAATGTAAGTCAGCGATCCGTCTGCTCCAACGACTGGCGATACGTTCTGATCGTTAACTTTGAAGGAACCCTCCACATAAATACCGCGTGAATTTCCAGGGTTTGTATTATACGCTGACGGATTGGTATAAAATGTCTTCCCGTCTAATGGCAATTTGATCGTTTTATCAAACTGGTCAGATGCGGATACGGTTGACTGCCAAGTAATCGCGCCTTCAACAAATTGAGCCGGTTGAATTCCACGATAACTATACTGATCCCACCTGATCATTCCAGGCGAGGTTAACGTGATACCATACTCTGCTGTAACGTTTGGATTCTCTAGCTCATATGTGCTACCGAAGATGTTAACAGGCTTTTTATCGCCATAATTCAATCCCGTTACATCTGCATCAGCTGTCGTTTCGAAACTGAAAGTAATACCTCGTCCTACCCCATTGAAGAAGTTATCATCACCATCGAAGACAACTCGAATGCTATTTGGAGTGAAATAGGTCGTACCCAGCTGTTTGGTGCCTGAGTCAGTCTGTGCATACAGGGGTCTCGTTGCTGTCGGAAGCACGACTTCCTTGAAGTAATCCTCCCTTTTCAGCTCAATCCAGTCACCCTTTTGAATGTATTTCTCAGGATCTGCATCCGTTGGATTGGCGTCATCCCCATTGACGGGTACCTTGAGCCCTTCCGATTTGAGCGTAAATGGTTTACGCCCCTGAATAATACCGTTCAGGTCAATAACCACATTCCCTTGCTTCAACTCCAGTGGGAAGGATACATTAGACTCCATAAATACTGCTGTTTTGTCCATTGGGACTGCTGCTGCCCTCATTATGGAATTGTTGGGTACATCTTGTACTTCCTCCGATCCTGAGGACGATTCATCCACAATCGGTGAGTCGGGCTCACTAACCGTTTCCTCGGATGGTTCGTCCACAATTGGAGAATTGGGCTCGCTAACCGCTCCTACTTCAGTATCGTTAGGTACACTCTCTGCATATGCAGCAGTGGAGAACATCACTGTCTGCATAACAAGCATAATTGCCAAAAATAACGACAATAACGGTTTACCTACATTGCGTCTTTGCTTCAATACGAGAATCTCCTCCATTTCTAAAATTTTGGGCGGTACCCGGAAACTTTTTCTCTCCCCTTACCCGCTCTTCTCCTTACAACAGGACATTGATGAACAATCTCATCTAATTTATATGGCATACCTGACCATTATAAATTAGAGGTCTAACCAAATTCTGACCACCCGCATATTTGCCCTTTAGAGATGATTTGTACTGAGTTGCCTCCATTAAATAAGTGCTACATTTTAGCGATAATATGGATCACGAATCTTATATGGAAGCAAAAAAAACGCCCTGTCTACTGATTTAACAATCAGTAAACAAAGCGCAAATTGAGGCCTACATTCCATGTTTAATTCTAATTTCACATCCTATTTATTTCCTGCATACTGTCGATGTGATGTGTTATTCGATTAAAATCTATTCAGGTATATACGGAAGATCCAGCATCTTCGGAACGTTGATCACATGTTTTTCCGTATATGTGAGAATACCCTCTGCGCCGTATTCACGGCCAATACCCGATTGCTTGAAGCCACCAAAAGGGAACCGAACATCAAGCCCCTGCACAGCTGCTGTATTGATCATGGTTGTTCCAGCTTCGAGTTGACGTGCCAAAGAGATGGCATCCTCTTCTTTTCCCCACACAGAACTCGTAAGTCCATATATGCTCTCATTGTGCAGTTTAATAACCTGCTCTTCATTGTCAAATGGCAGAACCGGAACCGTCGGGCCAAACTGTTCCTCCACGACAATCGGATCATGAACATCGCAATCCAAAACAAGTGTAGGTTGCAGGTAGTAGCCTTGTTCAAACCGCTTTGGATCGAGGATTTGGCCGAGAGGGATGACCTTGGCCCCGCGCTTCTGCGCATCTTCAACCAAACCATGCACGTACTCTCTCTGCTTCAGGTTATTAACGGGCCCCACCGTCGTGTTTGGATCAAAAGGATCACCAATTCGAATCCAGTGATTGGCCGCCTCTATATATTTTTCCACAAATTCATTATAAATCGAACGGTGTACATATACGCGTTTGGCAATCATGCAGATTTGGCCTGTCGTCAAGAAGTTAGAGATGACAATCCGGCGCATGGCTCGCTCATCATGAACATCAAAGCTTTCCAAGAAGATCGCCGCGTCATTCCCGCCAAGCTCCAGCGTCATATCTTTAATCGTATCGGAAGCGGCTTTGATAATATGCTTCGCTGTTGCGGTTCCGCCTGTAAAGGCGATTTTCGTCACAAGAGGATGACTCGTCAGTTCAACGCCCACATCCGCATCACCGTATACAACATTGATTACACCTGCCGGGAACTCACTCGCAATGATCTCTGCCACCTTCGCCGCCGCCAGTGGTGCATATGGACTTGGTTTAAGCACGATCGTATTGCCCGCAAGTAAAGCTGGAGCGATCTTGATTGTAGACAGAGCAATCGGATAATTCCATGGACTAATCGCTGCTACCACACCGATCGGATCATAGGATACAATCGTTTTACCATGGTCATGCTCGTGGATCTCTTCTGCCAGAACGGATGTTGCTTCATTACAAGCATATTCCATCCACATCAGCGAAACAAACATCTCACCATGTGCATCATACAGCGGCTTACCATGCTCTCTAGACAGCAATTGCACAATGTCATGCTCCGCTGCTCTAATTTTCTCTATCGCCTTGCGCATCCGAGTAATGCGTTCGTCAATGGAGGTCTGCTTCCATGTTTTAAAAACTCCTGCCGCCGCTTCAATGGCGATGACCGCTTGTTCTTTGGTCGTGACAGGGAAATAACCTACGATTTCAGCTGGATTAGCCGGATTCTCTTTTGCTAACTGCGAAAGGGATTTTACATGTTGACCGTTAATGAAGGCTTCAACTGTAACTGTCTCTTGATCTGCTTGAATTGTCATATGAAATCCCTCCGTTAATTCCATACTTCCTCTGCAATTTCCTTAACGTAACGAAGTTTACGCCATTGTTGCTCTTCCGTTAGAATGTTGCCTTCCTCGGTGGAAGAAAAGCCGCATTGTGGGCTCAAGCAAAGCTGTTCCAGAGGTACGTAGGTTGCCGCTTTTGCGATCCGGGCTTTAATCTGTTCTTTATTTTCCAACTCACCGGTTTTCGATGTGATTAAACCAAGCACGATTTTCAAATCTGTTCGATTCACATATTTTAATGGCTCGAAACTACCTGAGCGCTCATCGTCAAATTCTAAAAATAACCCATCTACATTTAAGCCTCCAAAAATAACTTCAGAAGCATAATCGTAACCACCTGTTGAGAAATAATTGGATTTATAGTTCCCCCGACAAATATGCATCGTCACAACTAAATCGGCCGGTTTATGAGCCAAAGTTTCATTAATCATGCGCTGCATCGTTTTCAACTCTACTGCCGGCTCCAAACCTTTAGCACGCAGTTTATCATGACCAGCCTCTGAGAATAGGTCTGCCCAAGCGGTATCATCTAATTGCAGATAACGACATCCTGCATCATAAAAGGCTTGAATGGCTTTTTGATAGGCCGCAATCGTATCCTGAAGAAATTGCTCCCGATCCGTATAGCTGTTGGCGCCGTTTTCCAATCGATAGAGAAGCATATTCGGACTTGGAATGGTTTGTTTTGCAACGGCGTCACCTGCATGTTTTTTCACATATTTAAAGTGCTCCACAAAGGGATGCGTAGAGAAATCGACTTTGCCTACCACCCGAATTCCGCCCTTGCGAGTCTGCATGTTATGGAATTTAGGTCCATCAATCTCTTCATACAACTCTACGCCATCCAAGCCGCCCAGAAAATCAAAATGCCACCAGCTTCTGCGGAACTCACCATCCGTAATAGCGAATACGCCATTTTCTTTTTGTTTCTCGATCAATCGGATAATCTCTTGATCCTCGACATCTCTTAGTTCCCCATATGTAATTGTGCCAGCTTTATATTGTTCACGTGCCTGACTCAAGTTCGCAGGACGTAGGAAGCTTCCAACATGATCGTTACGAAATGGTATCATAGAAAAATCTCCTTCTAACTTTTAGTTTCCTGAGTATAGCATGCTCAAAATGATTACCTGTAATATGAAAAAAGCATGACTGGTCATAGCTTTTAGCAATACCAAAAAGCCCTCAACAAGCAAAAAATCCACAACCTCGTCGGGTAGTGGATTTATAAAGTGGAGTGCCAGCATTGATGATTATAGTTGCTTAATGATGCCTTCCAGCTCATCGATCAAGCCTTTTGCGCGTTCAAAATCTGTATTTTTCAAAGCCAATTCAATCTGCATTTCAACGGCCTTTTTATTTTGTTCATTTTGCAAATAGTCTTTATTGAAATGGCTGGCGTAAATCATCTGTCTGAACTTGCGCATGCTCATTTTTCTGATCGTCTTGTTCTCAATGATAAGTACATAATCCATGCCGTTAACGACCGAATAGAAATCATGCGAAACCATGAGGATCGCGCCTTGATATTCTTCAATGGCTTTCTCCAGGGCGATCTGCGAATAGATATCCAGGTGGCTTGTCGGCTCGTCAAGAAGCAACAGGTCAGCTTGCACCCCGGCAGCTTTAGCCAGTTGAAGCATGTTTTTTTCTCCGCCGGACAGCGATTCGATCCTTTGACCCAGGATTTCGCCTTCAAAGCCGTAGTTCACAAGGTAGGCTCGGATCTCATCATACGTCTCAAACCCCGCATCAATGAATTCATGAAGGATCGTATTTGAATCTTTGAGCGTTTCGCCTTGAAGCTGTGATAAATAAGCCACGTTGAGAGCCTCATTGATTTCGATGAATGGCTGATTGTTTTTGAAAATATCCCGAAGCAACGTCGTTTTTCCGGTACCATTGGGTCCGATAATAGCCACTTTATCTGTCGATTTGATCTCAAAGCTCACATCTTGCAGAACTAGCTCATCAAAGGAAACGCTATAGTTATCAACCTTGATCACGATGCTGTCTTCGACTTGATGATCCAGGTCAAACCGAATATTCGGCTGCTTGATGTCGACAAACGGTGCTTTGATTCTACGCGCTTCCAACCGTTCTTGAAATTTCACTCTCGCTTTTAACGCTCTTCCTCTGGAAGCTTCCGAATTAATCGTTGCGATGGCTCTGAGATTTTCGATGACACCATCGTATCTTTCGATCTCTTCCGCTTCAGCAACTGCGATTTCCTGCAGTTCAATCTTCGTCTGAAGCAAGGAGAAATTGTACTCGATATATCGTCCGTCGAACTCCTGAAGCTCCATGTTCTCAAGGTGGATGATTTTGTTGAAACAATGATTCAACAGATAGCGGTTATGCGTAACGACCAGTAACATGCCTTTATGGGAATTAATCAATTTTTTAAGCGCATTGAGGTTTTCGAAGTCTAGAAATACATCCGGCTCATCCATGATCATCAGATCCGGATTGCGGAGCATTTCCTTCATGACTTGAATAAGCTTGAATTCACCACCGCTTAAGGACGATAGGCTCGCATCCTTCAGCTTCATGAGGTTGGCCAGGTTTAGCTGTTTATGAATGGTGTTTTCATAATCATCTCCGCCCATAGCCTCCAGTGCGTCCAAAGAAAATTGCACTTTTTCCATTAGTGAATCCATATCCGATGTGTTGGCCATTTCCGCATAAATCGCTGAAATCTCATCCTGAAGCTTAATAAACTCTTCTGCGATATATTCAAAAACCGTCATTTCAGTCGCTCGGTCTACCTGTGAGAACTGACTCATATACCCGATGGTGCAATCCGGATCGATCTCCAGCTTCCCCTCGAACAAATGTCTTTCCGGGTCCATCAGGATTTCAATCAACGTACTCTTGCCACTACCGCTTGTGCCGATAAAAGCGCAGTGTTGGCCCTCTTCGAGGGTAAAGGAAATGTCTTTATAAAGTTCTTTCTGTGGAAAAGAAAAAGATAAGTTTTGGGCTTTGATCATGGTGTTACCTTTCTTGGTATCTAAAATAGTGTAATTATTGTGTGGGGTTGTTGCAAAACGTAAGTTTGAATAAGCCTGCAGTTGTCGATTCTCAGCGTAACACCGATTGAGGGTAAGTACAATTGATTTGTATTTCTAGGCACGAACCAAAGTTTGGCTTTGTCAGATCACTGCTTAAAATGAACCAGTAAACCAGCTCCCAAAACGTTCAATTGTTACTAGAGGGTTCAGTTAACGATGACTTTGTGTTTACTTGTGGTACATTTCTCCGCACTGTCTGTAACAGCACGTTTAGGGCCATCCTTTATCGGATGGCTCTTTCGTTATGCGTTATTATGGACGACTGAATAGCTTCATAAAGTGGATGTAAATCGGATGGACCATAAGACCTGTCGGGCTCACGGAGTACCTTTTCCCCCTGTCCAAGCGGCGAATATGTTCCATTTCCTCTGCACTCAACTCAAAGTCGAATAGTTCACTGTTCTCTTTTATCCGCTCAGGATTTGATGATTTCGGGATCGCAATAATGCCCCGCTCCAGATGCCAGCGCAAAATGACTTGTGCCACCGATTTTCGGTGTTTATTAGCAATTGCGAGCAGTTCCGGGTGCTCCAGCAATTCTTTGCTCCCCTGACCTAACGGGCCCCAGGCCTCGTGCAGAATCTGATTTTTCACCATATAATCATGCAACTCACGTTGTTGGAATTCCGGGTGTGTCTCGATCTGATTCACCATCGGCAAGATCCGGGCATGTTTCTTAAGGTGCTCCAAATGCTCGATCTCGAAATTAGCCACGCCTATGACTTTGATCCGGCCTTCGTCGTATAACTCTTCCATCGCTCTCCAGGCATCCACATAATGGGCACCGGCAAAATGAATTAAATACATATCGAGATACGTTACGTTTAGTCTTTGGCAAGTTCGCTCAAATGTCTTTTTCGTCGCATGATATCCGAGATCCGTTGTCCATGCTTTCGAGGTGATGAAGAACTCTTCCCGAGGAATGTCACTTTTTTGAATGACTCGGCCTAGCGCTGCTTCATTACCGTAAATTTTTGCTGTATCAAAATGGCGATACCCGGCTCGAATAGCTTCCTCAACCGTTCTCTCGAAAGACTCCCCTTGCTTGATCTTGTATAGGCCGAATCCGAGTTGCGGAATATCGACTCCGTTTGCTGCTTGCATTGTACGTTTCATCAAAGATCGTCCCTTTCATTGGTTCGGGATCGTGATTCCGTGGCTGGCTCCTCACATTGTTCAAATAGCTTATCAATCTCGCTCGCCAAGTTTTTCAACGACTTCAGCTTGCTTCCGGCGTCCAGCCGATAAAAGTTACGAGTTCCTTCTTTGTGAACGCTGATAATCTGCGCTTCTTTCAGTATTTTCAGGTGATGTGATACAGCAGGCCGGGAGAGGTGTGTTTGCACTCTGATCTCACCCACACGCATGCCCGTTTTCTGCGGTCCTTGAATCAAAGCCATCAAGATCGCCTGCCGAGTCTCGTCTCCGATGGCATTCAGCACCTTCTGGTTGTTCTTAAATTCGATCGCGATCGTATTCAAATATTGCTGTTCGACGGGAATCTCCCCTTTTCGTTGAAGCGTTTAATTCTTTTGACGAATATAAGATACCACGATCTCAGAATCAGCAGTACTTCGGGAAAGAAATCCAAGAACAACATTTTTCCAATTTCACAGGATTTTTAGAGAAATTGCTGTGACTTGTGGTGATAAGGTCGACCATGGTATCTAGAGGTTCTCGTTTTATATGCTAGGCCATATTTTGAAAATCAAATGTGTTAAACTTAAACGAGCATTGCTCATCTATTCTAATGAATGCTACATACCCGAATGTAGGCCGTTTATACAACAAATATAGGTAGAAAGGAACTGCCATGAAGCGTGCTCTGAAGCAACCAATGAAGTCATTATTATTGCCTGTGATTCCCGGTGGAATCATGACGATTCTTATATTTTATTTGAATTACTTCCAATTCCAGCTTGTTGAGAAATTCATACTGTTTGCGGCTTTCGTCATTGTTCCTCTTGTCATTTTACTTTTGAGATATGATGCACAGAATAAACAGCAACGAATAATGTTCGTTCTTATGAAGTGGCTTCAATATCCGGCCGCGCTTCTTACCCTATTTTCCGTCATGAGCAATAAGATGTGGGGTTTCGAAGGTACGGTAATACCAGGCATGCTCTCCCTGGGTTGGCTATTGTTCACACTACTACTTGGTAGTTATGGCTTGACCACGATTGTGATGGCTAAAGGAAAAGCAGCGGAAATCGCGATTGGCGCGGGACTTGTTTACTTTTTTATCGGGGGCATATGGTTTACGTTATATCAATATCAAGTGGAGCTCTTCAATGCCAATGTTACTACGCATGCCTTAAGCTCGGTTCACTTTCATTTCTCATCTGCGATCGTTCCGATTTTCATTGGTGCACTGGGACGGATTATGACGAAAAAAAGCTGGTATCCCTGGGTGGTTGCCATCGATATCATCGGACCGCTATTGATTGCTTTTGGGATGATTTTCTCCAAGCCGATCGAATACATCGGTGTTGCTTTATTCGCCTGTAATATTGTCGTTTATACCGCTTATCTCCTGGCTTACTTGAGGAAAAACGCTTTGAATATGCAGGCATCCTTCTTCCTAGGCCTTTCTTGTCTAGCCTTTTACACGGTTGTTGTCATCTCCATCTTCTATCCGTTACTGAAAAATAGGTACTCCTTAACCATTCTCGACTTTATTCCTATTTACGGAGCTCTACACGCATTTGGTTTTGTCTTATGTGGACTGATTGGTTGGGTGTATATGGTAAACGCTACGACTAACCAATCGGCTTCATAGGAGTAGTTTAGTCAGGTTCGTGCTATAATAGGGATCACGTAAATAACATTCATCATTTGCCGAGACGGCGATGATTAAGGAGATTGAATTTTGACGAACAACCATGATATTGAAGCAGTTAACGGACTACCAGAGAACTTTGAAGAGCTCAAACGAGCGGCTAATCGGACTTCAAGCTGGAGAGACAGACTGAACGCGGTGAACGAATTGGGGAACTGGGACACAGAACCTACCATTAAGTTACTGCAGAATGTTTTGAAAAATGATCAAGTGTTTCAAGTGCGCGAAGCTGCATACCTCAAGCTCAAACAGTTGGGTGAAGATGTACAAATGCCTGCCAAAAACAAAGGCGAGCTGTTTAAAGGTACGAACAAAATTTTGCTACGGATCAAAAAAAGCCTTCCCGAAGGTCACACATTCGAGGCATTCAAGGAAAAACTGCAAAAGACACGTCTGGATCTCTATGATACTTACGAGGGCGACAAGGATGCTGAGTTCGACTCCTGGCTCCATGGTATTTGGGAGACACTAGGTAGAAGATAAGATAGCTGCTGTTCACCATATGAATAGACGAATGCAAAATAATAGCCGAGTAAAAAGCCACTTCAGAAAATGGAGTGGCTTCTTTATTTCTTCTGGGTCATCTCCATGAGGTCAATGTCACCAGAGTACCTGTTCATAAAACATCCATCTTCCTGTATATCCCATTACATTTATTTACTAGTATAATAGTGGAAACCAACAAACATTTTGAAATAGAAGGAGAGCTGTTATGGAATATCATGTATCCATACATGGGAATGATCAAGGAAAAGGAACCGCAGATCAACCCCTTCGTACCATATCACGCGCTGCGGCTCATGCCATGGCTGGTGATACCGTTATTGTTCATGCGGGAGTATACAGGGAATGGGTTAACCCGGCGAATGGAGGAACAGCCGAGCATCGAATCGTGTACCGTTCCGCAGGAGACGGCGAAGTCGTGATTACAGGAGCTGAGCGGGTTACCGACTGGAAGTCCGAAGGAGAGAACGTTTGGAGCACCGAAGTGCTAAATTCCATCTTTTCCGTTCGTAATCCCTTTGAAGTGGAGCTTAGTGGAGATTGGTTGTTCGACGGGCCCTTCCCGGTTCATCTTGGCGATGTATATTTGGATGGAAAATCATTGTATGAATGCCCTAGTGTTGAAAGCGTTCACAATCCGGAGGTTTGGCCCGAAGCGAAATATCCCGAGGATTCACTATTAAAATGGTATGCCGCAGTCGGTTCTACCACGACGAAGATCTGGGCTAATTTTGGCGGAAAAGATCCTCGTAATGAAAATGTAGAAATCAATGTGCGTCCTTATTGCTTCTGGCCTGAGAAGCCAGGATTGAACTATATCACCGTGAGTGGGTTCACATTACGTCAAGCTTCGCCTCAATGGGCACCGCCTACGGACTACCAGGAAGGTTTGATCGGACCCCACTGGAGCAAGGGCTGGATTATTGAAAATAATATAATCAGTGAATCCAAATGCGTTGGTATTAGCCTGGGCACCGAAATGGGTACAGGTCACACCAACGCTTTGGAAAAGCGTAGTAAAGGCGGGACTCAACGGGAGCAGGAGGTTATTTTACGCGCATTACGTTCCGGCTGGCATAAGGATCGAGTCGGCAGTCACATCGTGCGAGGTAATGTAATTCATGATTGTGAGCAGGCAGGTATTGTGGGTCATATGGGAGTAGCTTTCAGCCACATTTACCAGAACCGGATTTATAACATTCATCACAAACGGCTCAGACACGGTGCCGAAGTCGCGGGAATTAAACTGCATGCTGCACTAGATACCCAAATTAACGAAAATATCATCTATAGCTGTTACCGTGCGCTTTGGCTTGACTGGCAGGCACAGGGCACCCGGATTAGTCGTAATGTATTTTTTGACAACATTTCAGAAGACCTCTTTGTTGAGGTATGCCACGGTCCATATATGGTCGATCACAATCTATTTCTCTCACCCATGAATTTCAGAAATATGGCCCAGGGCGGAGCGTTTGCCCATAATTTATTCGCAGGTCGATTTGTCGTTCGTTCCGAAATTACCCGGATTACGCCATATCACTTCCCTCACGAGACGGCCATGGCGGGATACTCCAATATCACGGGGGGCGACGACAGGTACTACAACAATATCTTTTTAGGTGATAACGACGCTGATGCCAATAAGGAACCTGTTCCCATCACCTTTTTTGAACATCTTCCCCTCAAACCAAGGGATGCCGTTGGAGAGAACGGGAAGACGGTCATGGATGGGGTTCCGGACGATTCCATTTGTTATCTGCATGCTGTCGGACTTGGTGGCTACGACAAACACCCGAATGTGAAAGATAAAAAGTGGTGGGAATACACCAAAGAAGAGCTTATGGAGCTTGGCGATGCCGCGAAGGATTTCTTTATCGGCAACGCCGTTCTTCCGGTAGCTATGGGTGGCAATGTATATCTCAATCATGCGGTTCCAAGTCATCACGAATCAAGTGCGAAGATACATTCACAGGAGGGCATAAACATTGAGATTGATCCTGGGCTGGGTAAGGTGCAGGTGCAGATCAATGAGCCCGAATTGCTTTGGGGCACATCTGCGATGGTGATTACCACCGACCTGCTTGGAAAAACGTATCACGCCGATATGAAGTATGAGGAACCCGACAGCACTCCATATCGCTTGGACTCCGACTTTTTCGGCACAAAAAGACCCGATGCAGATGTCACGCCAGGTCCGTTTGAGTTAAGCGAGAAGGGTAATGTTAAGTTTGAGATTTAGATTGTTATTGAGGGTCCAGTCACTTTGGGTGACTGGATCTTTTTTGTGCGGAGCCTATATTTCGATAATCAGGAAATAAGGCTTTGCTTGAAACAACACTCTAATTGTATTTGGGATAGCCTCTTACTTCAAAGAGGTTCAGATCGTTTCTGATCTCAGAATGAAGTTCGTCCACTAATATCTTTAGGATTGTTATGGAAGTGGCTACATTGCTCATTGGAGCAACGAAAACATATGATAAAGTTACAGAAGCCTATGTTGAGAATGCTATCAAAAATGAGTTTAAAGATGAACTTCCCTTCTTAGTCACTCGGAATTCTTTAATTGAGGAATTTGGGCTTATTGGAACGAATGAATATGTGAAACTTAAATTCGGTACTAGTGACTGAGGATTAGAACATATCTTAAGCAAACAATAGTAGTAACGTTTCAGTAGATGGTACTTGTGACGTTAAAAAGTATAGACTTGTTGTTAGTAGCGACTATGAAGTAGTACTTTATATCCTTTGGGCTGGAACCTAGCTGAATCTAAATCAAAACGATATACTAATAAACTACAATTCCATCCATTTAATACATGTTGGACGAGTTTTCGTCTTGAAAAATTCTGTGCACGCATCAGTCATTTGTTTAACTGTAATAACCATTGTACTTGCTAAAACTACTTCTGCGCCATGAACATCCTCGTAAAAGGTAACCGTTTCGTCCCTAATATTGTCATCACCGTAAGAAGCAAAAGTTCCCTTTTGTTCAGCATCTAAAAAGTACAACACACAATAATCATCCCGAACAAAAGCACATAATTGAGGGGCACCACTTCCTTCAAAGGTAAAAATAAACTGATTGGCATTAAATGCTGGACGATTTCGAATAAACTCAATTACCTGCGATTCTTTATTTATTACAATTTCTCTATTAAAATCATTAGCATACATTTGTAAGACCTACTTTCAGTAGCATAAAAAGGGATTTCCTCACCTATACAAGTCCTTGAGGCACATAAGCTAAAAAGAGTTTAAGAGCCCTCCTTATTTATTCTCATGTCCAATTTTTCACCCTACTTGTGGTACGGTTCTCCGTATCGGGTCTATCGGCGTAAATTGTGCTGCGATGTACCGTAGTCAAGATTCTATACCCGCTTGGTGAATTTCCATCAAACCTTAACATAAATGAAATGCCACCAAAGTAATCAGTAAGATAATTTCGCTAAATAGCTTCGGAGGCGTTATCAACGGGTATTCCTTACCCAACAACGATGCTTCTTTGTAACGGTAGAATCCCGGGCCCATCTACTATTATTTCGAGAGCTTGCTCAGAGGTGATTTTTTGATTCGGATCTCCGCTGCCTCGCACCAGGCGGCAGTTCTCTAAAGGGCTTTTCCGGATCTACTTGTCTTCTTCATTACATTTGAAAGCAATATAATTAGTCCACTTTATTATTAACTAAACATTCCGTCAATATAGAAAATCTTATTTCAATTCCTTTATTTGTTCCCTAATTCAATAACGGAACAAATTCTAATTCAGACATTTAGCCCAAAGCCTACGCACATACAAATCTATTTTACACAATAAAAAGGCTGGGCGAGAAACCGTAAGGTTTTCCGTCCAGCCTTTTGGCATGTTTGTCTTGCAAGGAAGTGTGAACTCTCCCTAGTCGTCTTTATGAGATTATTCTTTATTCATATTCAAAAGCATAACAATCGCTTCAGCTCTTGTTGCTTGTTTATGAGGATTAAACGTATTCGCCCCAATTCCGTTCACGATGCCGCGTTCTTGCAGCGTGGCTACTGCGCTTTTGGCCCAGATCGGGATTATCCCGTCATCTGCGAAGAAAGTAACTGCATTCGGGTCCAGTGGCAGACCAAACGCTTTCCCCATCATCGTCGCCATCTCTGCACGCGTAATATTTGCATTCGCCCGGAAGGTACCATCGTTATAGCCGCTAATAATACCCGCTTGCACAGCTTGTGCTACCGCAGATCGTGCCCAACGCCCAATGTCTGCTTGGTCTGTGAAGGTCAGCTCCGCGCCTGCTTCCTGAACTTGCAAGGCATTCATCAGCATGACTGCAAACTCGGCACGGGTTATCGTTTTACCCGGTTTAAACGTTCCGTCACTATAGCCGTTTACGATTCCATCTTGAACCGCTTGCTTGATGTTTGCTTCAGCCCAATGCCCAGCAATATCGCTAAAGCTAATTTCCGGTTTGGCAGGGGTTACCGCCCCTTCCTCCGACACAGGAAGCCCTGTCGCCTGGTCTACAACAAGCACCGCAAACTTCGTAAAGTGATCAACCTCCGCTCTAATTGAATTTCCGCTTGTCTGACTGCCTTTCACTTCTATCCATTTTTTGTTTTCTTCATCGAAATAGAAGATTGCCACCCCTTGACCGCTCTTCACTTGACTCGCATTAAAGGTAAAGGTTAACGTTACCGGCTTGATGAAATTACCCGAAATATTTTTCAACACTTCATATACCGGGCTTGCAAGCACCTCTTTATGAATGAGAACATTTTCCGTATCCAGCCATTTTGAAATCGTTAATTTCAGTTCTTGATTGACTGCGCCTACAGGAACAGTAATCTTCAACTGATCTTCCAGACTAACCTCGCCAATTGATCCAACTGGAAGCGTTAGACTGCCGTCTGTTGACGATACTTTAGCTGGCGTTGATGGTTTTGGCGTCGGCACGATAGCTGGTGTTGACGGTGTCGGCGACGGAACGGTAGGTGTTGGTGTGATCGGTGCTGCTAGTACGGTTACCGTATAGGTCGTTTTCGTTTTTCCATCCTGCGCCGTCACAACGACCTTGCTACCTGTCAATAATGCAGTCGCAAGATCAGTCCCATTCGCCGCATACACCTCAAATGTCGCATCTGCAGATGGAGTGATAGCGGCCTTCAATGCGGCTAACGTTGTTCCGTAAGGAATGTTCGTCAGCGTTTCATTGGCCGTCCCGCCTGTGCTTACGGTTCCAATTGTAGAGGTTAACGTTGAAAGGGTGCTGACCCATTTCGCAAACAATGTCTTACTCGCCGTAATCGTAAAACGATCTGCCTCCGAATAATTTTTGCCGGATCCATCCGCTAAGGTATTCCATCCCGCAAAGGTGTAACCATTTCTGACCAAATTGCCTGTGTTTCCACTAACGCTAACCGTATCTCCTCGAACATGAGAGGTTTGGGCAATCGGCAATTCTCCACCCGTTTTACCGTTTCCGTTATAGGTAACTTGAAGCTCCGAACTCCGCAAGTAAGGATATCCATTATTAACCGCGGAATCTATTGTCCAGATCTGACCGAAATCCCAATCTGTATAACTGGCTTGCGTCTTCATCTCCGCTGTCGTTAGTGCCGTCCCTACACTCGGTTGTCCGGTTGTTTCACTTTCGTAAAAGCTATTTTTTACCGAACCGCCATACATCCCAACTAAGCCGCTTAAACTTCCTTCTCCTGTTAGGGTACTCGTTGCATAACTGTTATCGACACGAAAAACGTTTGCTCCAACTAATCCCGCTGCAACATTTTTCCCATCTACGCTTCCATGGAAGTAGCTATAAGATAGTAGTCCATTATTCGATCCTACAAGCCCACCTGTGTACAGACCGCTAATGCTTCCGATAGCAAAGCTATTTCTAATCGTACCACCTTCGTTAAAGCCGACCAACCCGCCTGCAACGTCCGCTGTTCCACTCACATTTCCCTTATAGAAGCTATCGCTAATTGCAGAGAAGTTATAACCAACCAACCCGCCTGTATACGAGCTGTCCCCCCCGCTCACACGCCCTGTGACGACCCCGCTGTTTGTGATGTTTCCATCGCTCGCTCCAACTAGTCCACCTACATAGCCTTTACTGCTGACTACATCGATATTTTCCAGAATGACATTATTGACCGTCGCGCTTCTCTCGATATAGCCGAATAACCCTGTAAAATCAGAACTTGTTGTATTTATCGTTAAATTCTTGATCGTATAACCATTGCCATCGAAGTTTCCTTCAAACGCATTGTACCAATCAGAACCGATTGGCGCCCAGCCTGCTCCTTCTGCATAGCCGCTCAAATCGATATCCGCTGTTAACTTAAAGCTCGAATCCAAGAAATCTCTAATCTTATTCAGTTCAGATGCCGTTCCAATCAGATAAGGATCTGCTACTGTTCCTGAGCCACCGGAAAATAGGAACTTTGTTGCTGGGAATGTTACCGTCACTGCACCGGAATCGGCTGAATTCGTGACAACCGTCGCACCTGCTACCGTGAAGAAATTCGCAGGTACCCCCGTTAATCCATACCCTCTCTTGGGTGTAATCGTCATCGTAGCCGTGTAAGTCTCTCCTTGTACATACCGGGAAGCCACCTCTGGAGACCAAGTCACGGATGCGGTATATTCGTTTGTATCTATTTGTCGAATTGGCTCTTCGCCCACGACTGGAACAGCTAACCCGCTGATCGCTGCCGTCTTAATTGCCGTTGCAGCGCTCATCGTCACGGTATACGTAGTCTGCGTCACTCCATCTTCAGCGGTAACAATGACTTTTATGCCCGTCACCACTTCAGTGGCTAGCGTGGTTCCATCCGATTTGTAAATCTGAAATGTAGCATTCGCCGCCGGCGTGATCGCTCCCCTCAGATCTGCCAAACTCGTACTGTATGGAACATCGGTTATGGATTCATTAGCTGTTCCGAGTTGACTTACGGTTCCGATTGTCGAGGTCAGCGTAGCCTCTGTTTTTAAGCCGATATGTTCCTCAGCTACCAATAACTCTTGCTCATAAGACGCTGGGTTCTCATCGTCGGCAAGGAATCTAACATAGATTTTATCGCCCGGTTGTACGGGAATATTATCTACATTTGTACCTGTAATACGTTGAAACGCTCCATCATTCACCTTATATTCCATCAGGCTCGTCACATTATTCAGCTTCGTTCCATACTGTGACCCTTTCTCCAACGTTGCGGTTGAAGGAGCTGCTGCTCTTACAATCTTATAGCTCTTGCTCATAATCGGGCTATCTAATTTCCCCGGATACACCGCCATCGCTTTGATCGTGACATCGTCGTTGATTACGATTGGCGTGCCTGAATCGTATAATGCACTAGATCTCGTCGGCGTCTCGCCGTTTGTCGTGTAATGAATTTCAGTATCCGCTCTCTCACCCGTAAGCGTCACTTCTGAACCTAAAGCGACAGATCCATCTGCAGGATCTGGGGAAGCCACAGGTTGAGCATTCGCAAATATTCTTAATTGAGGATATTGATGAGGGGGAACAAACCAAATCTGATCGAAATCCCAACCTGCAAATGTAGCTTGGAGCTTCATTTCTTCTGTACTTTTTCCGTTCCCTGCACCACTACTAATTCCTGTCGTGATTTGGTCGTAGTAGCTATTTATAACGAGGTTAGATCCACCATCACCTACTATTGCGCCTTGCTGCCGAGTTGCTGCTACGTTTCCTGTAGCATACGTATTTTCGATCATAACTATTGGATGCTTAAATCCGGCTATTCCACCCACCATATTATTCCCCGAAGTGGTAGCCATCGAATAGCTGTTTTTAATCGATGAATAATCGTGAAGAGCAGCTCCAGCCAATCCTCCTACAAGACTCCATCCTGATACGGTACCCGTTGTATAACTGTTAGAGATCTCTCCCTCTAAATTTCCTGCTATACCGCCAACCATCTCGTACGCTTTTATACGGACATTTTCCAGACCAATTGCCGTAACAGAACCAGTAGCCGTTATGGAACCAAAAAGTCCAACAAGAGAATTAAAAGGAAGATCTATATTCAATCCTGTAATGATATGCCCGGCACCATCCAATGACCCTGAGAAATTATCGATCGGCTGCCATGACGTACCACCGTCAAGACCATTGCCCTCCTCAAGAAACGCTGTCAGGTCAATATCATTTGCCAGTTTATAATGCTTGTCTGGATAATCGCGAATAACGTTTAGTTCCTCCGGTGAAGTAATCAGATAAGGATGCTCTACCGATCCATCACCGCCGCTAAAATCAGCCGCAAAAACCTTACCTCCTCCTGTTGTAAGCAATCCCGGCATACTGCCGATCACCATCATCATGATAAGTAAGAGCGCCGTTACCTTCCTACCTACTCGAAATCTTGTACTCATGTCGTTTTCTCCTCCATACCCCTATTGAATTCGGTCCTCAGTATAGAACCCAAGCCATAAAAAAAACACTAACCAAAGTTAGTGTTTCGAAAATATTGTAGAAAATAGCCTAATTAATGAGTTCCAACTCCTTGGCACGGGCAATTGCCTGACTTCTTCGTTTCACTCCCAGCTTGCCGTATACATTATGAATATAACTTTTGACAGTTCCTTCGGTTAATCCGAATCGATAAGCAATCTCCTTGTTCGACAATCCATCTGTCAGCGCGTACAAGATCTCTCTTTCACGATTCGTGAGTGATTCGACTACCAGCCGTGAAGCTTCCTCAGAAGTGGATGACAAATGAGCTGACGAGACGATGGGTGAATCACTCTGGACGCGTGCTTCATCCAACGATGTCACATACATCATTCGGGCAGTCATTTGCTCCAGCATGGTCCTCGTATCCGGAGTGAATACTCCAGCTATGAGACTGTTCTCCAAGTAAAGCGCGAAGGGCATTCGTCTGCTTGAGAAAAGAACAGGCATACATAGCACGGATCGGGACTGGCTACTACTAATCGTAGGATCAGCGGAATAAGAGCTGTGCAACGCATCTGCAAGTATGACCGATTCTCCTGTTTTTAGTACATATCTGACAATCGACTCCCCATACGAAGCTCCCCTGTGATCGCTCAACGAGCCTTCATTTTCAATGGCGTAAATCTCTCCGCCGCTACCTACCATACGCCCTCTTTCCGCTCCAGAATAGCGGATGGAAAGCTCCAAGAATTGATCCATTGTCCGACAATTGTCTAGTGCATCCATCCATTCCGGCTGATGCTTAAATTGCCGATTGCCCGCAGTACGCCAAGACATACCTTCAGACCTTCTTTTGATTGCACCAGACTGCTCTATGAACATCTTGTCTTTCTCCACGCCCTCATTCGAAGCTGTTTGTAATCCTGGATGGCTTGCTCTCAGTTGCACTGCCTTGACCGTGGCACCCCATCTTGAATAAGCGTCACAAGCATCAGCGATAAGCGCTTCAGCACCGTTCATGCTCTCCATCTGCCGATAGAATACAGCGGCTCGCTCACAAGAGATCGCCTCCATCAGCCCCTCTCCTGCATGGCGAGCTACTCGTATAGCCCTTTCGTATAATCGTGCAGCATCGACTCTATTGCCCTCCATCCGATAACGTTCAGCGGATAACAGCAAATAAGTAGACGAAGTCTTGCCGCCATAGCCAGACCATCGCCTCATAGCACGTAAGTGCTTACGCAGCTTCATCCGTATCTTCTTCTGCTCATGGGGTGACACTTCCGAGTACATAGCAGCAAGCGTCAAGGAATAGTACATCCTTTGTTTGCGAACATGCGGCCGCGTCTGGAGGAATGTATTCCTCTCCCCTCTATGGGCCCATTCAAGAGCTTCACGATACCGACCGAAGAGATAAGCGATTTCCAGATTACAAGTGCATGTATAATAGACCTCATTATTCACAAAATCCTTGTATGTCTCATTCAGTAATGGCGTAACGTAGTCATCGTTATGTCCAGCCTCATCTTGCATTTGTGAGATATACCATTTTGCCCTTTGGAAAATGTTCATTGTGACGCCGTCTACAAGCTGCTGTGAAGTCTTTTCATATTCTTGTATCCGTGTAGCTAATGAATACAAATTCTCGGTGAAGTTGGTGATCGTCGTCATCATTGCAATTCCAACATAGGTTAGATTAGCCGATTCCATCCCAGCCTGGATCGATTTCTCAAACTTCTTGATTCCTTCATCCGGGTTGATAATTTCGACAAGACCTTTCAGATAATACAATCGGCTTTGCAGGTCTGCGCTATCAAAGGAAGAGGCTAGACGAGATGCCTGAGCTACATATTGAGTCCCCGTGCGGAAACCTGATATTCTATAAATAACCATCCCGTAGCTGGCAAGCATAAAGGAAAACGCCTCATTGCTTCCATGCTTTAGACCATATCGTACAAATCTTGAGAATAACACAGCTGATTGCTCAATACTTAGTACATAGGCAGGAAGCGAAATCGCCATGACCAGATCTGACAATGCTTTATAGTGTGAATCCTGATTAATCGGCAAATGAGGAATATCGTTAGCCTTATTGAACAATGCGCTCTGGGTGAGCAGGATTTCCTTGATCACTAATGCTTTGGAAGGCTTGCTTGGGAACTTCCAGCCCAATTCTGCCAACGCCTGCTGCCCAATATGGACAGCTGTTTCATCCTTCTTCAGATACGAATACATGGCAATACGAATCAAATAAATACGAGAACGTTCAACCACGTTCGTTGTACAAGACATTAAGTTCGCCAGTAGTTCCTCCGCATGATCTGTATGACCACACATGTACTCACATTCGGTGATCTCCAGCATGATCCGGTAATCAAGAGAAGCTGTATTCTTCCAATCACCATTGGATAGGCGTAAAGCGATCTCATAGAAGTGAAGGGCAGATGTAAACGCGGTTGATGCCTTAGATTTCGATCCTGCCTCATAGTTAAATTCCGCAAGCTCTCTTTTCTCTGCGTCATCCTCTATTTTCTCACTGCCCAAATTCAAGTGGTGTACCCGATCAAAGATCGTAAATCCTCTTTCATTAGATAAATCATCGCGTATCACCCGGCCAATGGTCAGATGTAAGCTCGTTTTGTTTGATTCAGACATGGTCATGTAAGCTGCCTGTTGAATACGGTCATGCAAAAATCGATAACGTTCCACATCGTCTGACGCATCACTCTCATGTTCTCGAGAGATTAGTCCCTCTTCCTCTATGGCATGCAGAAGTGTGCGTACTTGCAGTAGAGGGTATCCGCTTACTAATGAAATCGTCAAGGAACAGAAACGATGTCCGATAGCTGCACCTATCGCTAACAGCTCGATTTTGGCAGGGGATAGCATACGAATACGAGCCTCAATCAAGTGGACAATGTCAGGATCCTCAGGGATTTCCATAATGACAGATGGATTCCACGCCCATGACGCTTCTACCTCATCATAATAAATCTTATTCTCCCGATATAGCTTGTCTAGCAGACGATTCAAGTATAAGGGATTGCCGCCTGTTCGGTGGTATAACACCTCCGCGAGGGCGCGAATACGGGCTGAGTTCTCATCCAGAACATCGGATACGAATTGTCTCACTTCGATATAGGATAGCGCCTCAAGATGGATATGATGCACAGATAATTGTGATTCATTGTGCAAGGCAAGCGACTCCGCCATCCATGCTGCCGCATCCACTTTATTTCCTTCGTTTTTCTTCCAGCTCTGAGCGAATTCCTCCCGAAACGCGCTGATTACTAGTAAACCAGGTCGTGCCTGATCGTGTACAAGGGTACGAAGAACATCTATCGTAGCAGGATCTGCCCATTGCAGATCATCGAGGAATATAATTAAGGGATTCTGCTTATCCACAAACACCTTGATGAATATGGGTACTATCCGGTTAAAGCGAATCGCAGCCTCTGCAGGCTGCAGCGGTTCTATCGCTGGAATGACATCGAACAGCTCAGCAGCTTCCGGTAAAAGCTGTACAATAACGGCTGCTCCCTGGCCTAAAGCCTTTGTTAATTCCTTCTTCAATTTCGCTACTTGATCCGGCGATTCGCTCCATATTTGTCGAATTAGGCTTCGAAAAGCTTCCAGTAAAGAAGAGAACGGAATGTCGCGATTCATCATGTCACATTTGCCACTAATGAACCGGCCTCCATCCCTTCTAACTACCATCTGAAGCGCTCGGACGAGTACCGTCTTGCCACTGCCTGCACTTCCGCTGACGAAAACGAACGAGGATGCACCCTTTTTAGCCTGTTCGAAAGCATCTCTTAGATCTGCCGCTTCCCTTTCACGTCCAAAGAGAGTCTGAGTAATCCGAAACCGGCTGGCCTCATCTGCACGGGCGATTTCGAAAGAGGTCACTTCTCCCTTTTCTTCCAGCAATAAAGCGCACCGCTTCAAATCACTTAATAAACCATAAGCGCTCTGATAGCGCGCCTCCGGATCCTTCGACAACAGCTTCATAATAACAGCCTCAAGCGAGTCGCTCAGATCTGAACGCCATTCACTCAGCGGCTTCGGTACAACAGCAAGGTGCGCATGTATCCATTCTTCCGCACTGTTTGCGTGAAACGGCAGACGGCCTGACAGCATTTCATAATAGAGCATACCCAGGGAATACAAATCGCTACGCCCGTCTGGGATATAATTGATTTTGCCCGTTTGTTCGGGAGACATATAGGTGTAATCCGTCAGTTGCGAATCTGTGAGAATAACGACTTCCCGATTGGACTGAATTCGGATATTCGCTGGATTTAAATTTCCACATACTTCCTTACGCTTATGAGCATGTTGCACCGACTCCGTCAGTCCTATTGCTATATGTAAGAAGGTACCGACTTCCATTAAGGCACCGTCCATCATTTCATTTAAAAGAATCCCTTCTGTAAAAACCATCCCTGTTCCCTCTCCAATCCGAACGCAGTGCTTCTTGTTATTTTATCATTATTTTTGGGATGTTAGAGCCACGAATTTATTATTAAAGGGTATTATATGACGAAGGGCTTTGCTTATTTATGATACGGTTCTCCCCGATTTATCTTCACCGCGCGATAAATCTGCTCCACCAACACCAGCCGCATTAATTGATGCGGCAAGGTCATGCGCCCGAAGCTCAAGCGCTGCTTCGCGCGGCGCAATACCTCATCGGAGAGCCCGTGGCTCCCTCCGATGACAAACACGACATGGCTCGTCCCATACGTGCCGAGCTTGTCGATCTCCATAGCCAGCTCCTCGGAACTCCAGAGCTGGCCATCCAGTGCGAGCGCAACGACGTGCGCTTCGCTCTTCACATGCGCGAGGATGCGTTCGCCCTCGCGCTCTTTTACCGCCCGTACCTCGGCTTCGCTCAGGGTATCGGGCGCTTTTTCGTCTGCGACCTCGATCATCTGAAACTTGATGTACGGGGCGAGCCGCTTGGCATACTCCTGAATGCCCAGCGTTAAATATTTTTCCTTCAATTTGCCTACGCCAATAATTTGAATCAACATGTGATCATTCCTCCTGAATCGTCCTCTTGCCATCCATCTATCTCTCTTAGATGCTTCAATCGCATCGCTCATCCATCAAAATCATTCCAAACTCTAACGATCACCACAAACCTTATTCAGCCCGAATTGCCCACTTTTAAAACCTAACGATCACAGATGACGCTATTTCGCCCAAATTGAGCATTTTTCGCTCTGTTTGCTGTGATTTTCCCAAAATAAGCTTTCTACGAATCGTTAGAATTTCAACCACGCTCATTTTGCCCAAATAAGGTTTCTCATGATCGTTACAATTCTCACCCGCTGACCACGCCTTTAATTACTGCAAAATGCCCTAACACATTCAGCTCGGCGGCTCACAGCTCATATATGCCAATGTCTGTGCCTTGCCGCTCCCACACTCATATTCTCAACGTTCTGTGCCTACCCTTTCTCTTACCACTCAAAACTCGCTAATTCTTGATTCCAGCCCATTAGATCGCCAGCCCCCATACTCCCCCCGCCACAGCCGCTCGCTCTCCCACAAATGCAAAAAGAGCGCTCAACACGCTCTCTCTGCACCTTGCTGTGATGTTCATACCGGATCGAACCAAGTCTAACGCCAGAGATACTATCTATCGCTGCTACGCCATGCACAACGACATCTCATAGCACCATCCAATAGCACCCCTAGCGGCTTGCTCTACAGTACGCTAAACGACAAGGAATTCCGCGTGCTGATCGCACTCAGCGCATTTGGCAGGCGGGTCCCAGTCGGCAAATTCCGTCTCCTTCAAATCCACGATATCTGGAGCGTCCTCATATTCATCCACAAACATGTCGATGGCAATGTCCACGTGTTCTTTGCATACAACGTACATCCGTCAAGCATCCTTTCTGTCACCAGCTATGTTCCCGATTCACAACCGCTTATCCCATTACAGGATAGCCACTTCTCAGTTCTATCACACCTGCCGCGGAAAAGAAACCCCCACCTCGTAGATCCATGCAAAAACTTGCCACTCTTGCACCGAAAAAGCATTCCGCTTTGCATGAGCAGGTATATCTTTCCCTTTCCTGTCTTATCAAACACAAAAACCAGAATTATTCCTATAGCACCTAAGATACCAATGCACATGCACACACTTAAGAATGTTACTCCGGGGGCTTCTCCGATCCTTGCTGTTCTTGCTCTATTTCACTCACGTTCTCCCGTTGCCTTCAAGCCTAGCCTTTAATCAAATCCTGCTCGCCCACTTTACCAAGGCAAACCATCGCATATTAAAAAGCACTCCCTCAACGATCCCCCACCTCAGTCAGGTATCCTTGCTGGAATGCTTCAACTTTAGTTTTAACTTCAAGCGCACATTCAAGCTTTTGCTCATATCCTTGCTTTTTCTGTCGTTGCCTTTACTCTATCCTAACCCTTGTCCCTGATCCTTACACTAAGTGTTTTACCCACCACTCTTCGTACTTGTCCATCCTTATCTGCTTTGCCTAGCGCGCGGTGTAATGAGTTTGATGTATCAAGATGCTCAGCCCCCCATGTGACCCTGCCTATCCTTAACTTGCTTCTTACCCTCAGCTCCCAGCCTACTCCAATCCCGACTGCGCCTTCGTGAGCAATTTCCCGCCTTGAAAAGCAATTACCGCGTTGCCGCCGTTGCCAGCTGTGCCTTTATAGTTGTACACGACCATGTTCTCGGCTTCACTTAGCGCTTCACCTTCACCGCCTAGAATGCTGATGACCTCTTCCACGGTCATGCCAACCTCCAGCTTCTCATACTGGGCAAACGTAATCAGTACCCCGTCTCCTTTTCCAGCAGACCCGTTGTTTCCTCCAGCTGTCGGTGTTTTGCCACCCGTCCCTTGTCCAACAACGCCAGCTGTACCAAATTCATTCAGCTTTTTCTCAAGTGCCGCAATTTTCTGCGCCTGCTCATCGCTTTTAATTCCCTGCTCGGTCAGCTTTTTCTCCAGGCCAGCAATCTTCTCCTGCAACGCGCTCGTATCTACTGATGCAGCTGGTGTGCTCTCCGATCCACATGCAGATAACAACAGCATCGATAGTGCCAACCCTGTTCCACCAAGTACCTTTTTCTTCAATAGATTCATCTCCGAATCCCTCCATTTTCAGATTAGCTAGCCAGATCACACGTTATCCAGCTGTTATTTGCAACAACGATCTATGTAAACACATTAAGAACAGTTTACCATACAGGCGAACAAATGTATCTGCGCCTTTCGCTCCAAGTCTTTCTGTCTATATAAATTGAACTAAAGATTTTACACAGTCCACTCCGATGACAGAATAACCTGGAGAGTAGCGGTTATCCCCAGATTTTTTTAATTCCCTTTTCCAAGGGGAAAATCCGGTGATAAGCGTATGCTTCCGATGTAGCTTTCTTGCAGAAAGCTTTCAGGCGAGCGCTTCGCTTTTCCAGGTTTTTTCTGTCCTCTTCGTTAACGTGTAAAAGAATAGTTCAACTTACTATAGTTGTGTCCTGCCCTACCCTTAGGTTCTACCTCATACCTCATACCCCATGAACATAAAAAGAGTGGTCAGATATTCTGATCACTCTCTATACTCTCATCTTGACCCATGATCACCTTATCAGTATGACCATGTTCCATGACATATGATCATTTGAGTGAAACAACCTGCACATGGATGCTCCACTGTCACAGCCCCTCAAACTTCATAAACTCCACAAGCCTTACTCCGGCTTATCCGTCAGCTTCACGGACACTTTCTCCGCTTTGCCATCCCGATAGAACGAAACCTCTAGCGTATCGCCGATCTTTTTCTTATCGTACAGGAATTTGCGCAGATCCAGCGTGGAGGTAATTTTTTGCCCATCGAATTCCGTAATCACATCGTTCAGCTTCATGCCTGCCTCCGATGCCGGGCCGGAAGCCTCAAGTACAACCACACCGCTATCTACATGGGATGGAAGTTTGAGGTCCTTGCGCTGATCATCATCCAGTGGAGCATACGGATTGCTCAGATCAACGGTGTAAACACCAAGATAAGGACGGGATACTTTGCCGTTCAGCAAAAGGGAATCCACTGTTTTCATCACTTCGTTCATCGGAATCGCAAAGCCAAGCCCCTCGACACCGGTATCCGAGATTTTCATCGTATTAATGCCCACGACTTTGCCGTTCAGATCAACCAGTGCTCCGCCGCTGTTGCCCTCGTTAATGGCTGCATCCGTCTGAATGACGTTTTGCTCCCAGTCGTACACCCCGTCCTGATTAATCGATACAGGCAAAATCCGATCCGTGTAACTAACGATCCCCGATGTCAGCGTACCGCCAAGACCCAGTGGGTTACCGATCGCCAGTACCGTCTGACCGCGTTGCAACTTGCTGGAATCACCGATTTCTGCCGCCGCTCCGAGTCCTTTATCGTCCGTTGACAATACCGCGATGTCGCTCACCCGGTCCTTGCCCACCAGTTTAGCTTTATGTGTTTCCCCGTCCACGGTCACGATCTCCAGATCACTGGCACCTTCCACGACGTGGTGATTGGTCATAATGTAGGCTTTGCCATCTTCTTTTTTGAAAATAACCCCGGACCCCAGCGCGGAATCTTCCATCGACAGGGTACTGCCTGTTTTATGATTCACGATGCTGACAACAGAAGGACGTACTTCTGCCGCTGCATTGATGATGCGGTCATACGGATCAGCAACCTGTGCTGTCTGTGCAGTTCCACCACCTTGACCTGCTGCATTCGCCAGAGGCAACTGCGTTGCAGGCTGGCTGATGAAGCTGAACAGCGTAACCGTCACGATGGAGCTGATCACCGAACTGATCACAGCTACCTTGACGGTAGAACTGAATTCCGAGCGTGATCTACGCGGATTGCTCCAGCGATCACGTGCGCGTTTACCGCCTCCCGGGCGGATGATCTGAAGTTTGCCTTTCTGTTCAGGTTCGGCGCGTCTTGATACCTTGGTTGAATAAAAATCGTCTCCAAACAATCCCATCGTGATCCTCTCCCCTTCGTTGTCACGCATCAAGACCCTGACTGCCGCCCAAGTTATTACATGGTAAAACGAGAGTAGTCCACGTCTCCCCATGTCTTTTTGCTTTTTAACAAAATGGTCTTGCACATCGCTACATCCCCGATCCAGACCGGGAACGAACGTATATATACAACAGGATGGCACTGCATCCGTGTGCTCTATCAATCATGCTCTCGCCTATTGCGAGATTCGAGATTCCATTTCATACGCAAAAACAGCCAAAATCATAATACTCCTTATATACTAAACACTTTATATCCCAAAAAGTTGCATAATTACGTAAATAAACGTAAATTTTCGCGATAACTCCCTTAACAATAAAGGCTCATACTATCTATCACCACAAAATGGGATATGCTAAGCGCTATTCTTTCAAATTTATTAAACTTTTTCCATCCCAACTCATTCCAGGTTCCGAGCAGTAAGCTACAGTTTCAGCATACACATCCTGCCCAGAGAATGTTAGCAGCAAAAAGAGGAATGTTTTCCACCCAGCCTGACTACAATAATAGTAAAAGAACAATTCAAAGCTTCATAGAATGAAGGAGGATTCCACAATGGAACGCACGCGAACACTCACGGCTATGGACGAAGTGCATATGGCGGCCAAGCTGGCTGATCTCAAAGAAGAGCATTACCGCAACACACTGGCACTCAGCACCATCATTGAACTGCTTATCGATAAAGGCATCCTCACACGCGAGGAAGTGGAGCGCAAAGCCGCCGAACTAGACAGCTTTATGGCTCACCCACCCTATCCCATGGTGTAGGACGATCATAATACGTATCACAGAGCTTGAACTCATGATCCCGATAAAAACAGCCACGGCTTTCCATCGCATCACGCACCGACATTTTCGCCAAATCCATCATATTATGATCCCGGCTGAGATGTGCCAGATACGTACGCTTGATGCGTCCGTTCATCAGTTCACTAAGCGCCGCACCTGCGGCTTCGTTCGACAAATGCCCGATGTCACTCAGAATCCGGCGCTTGGTGTTCCACGGATACCGCCCCATACGCAACAATTCGACATCATGATTCGCCTCCAGCACGAGCACATCCGAGTCCGAGATCGCATCGCGAACCTTGTCGCTCATATATCCGAGGTCTGTCGCCACGGACAGCTTCTCGCTGCCATCGTCGAACGTGTAACCTACCGGTTCAGCCGCATCATGCGAAATACCGAAGGACTCTACGCGCAGCGAGCCAAAATCATGCTTTTCACCCGTTTCAAATATCCGCCTGTTCTCCTCCGGAATCGCTCCGACCGACTTCTCCAAAGCCGCCCACGTATTCGTGTTTGCATAGATCGGTAAATTATATTTCCGAGACATCGCGCCTAGTCCTTTAATATGATCGGAATGTTCATGTGTCACCAGAATGCCGTCCAGTTCCGTGCCTGAAATCTCCCGTTCCAGAAACAGTGCCTCCAGCCGCTTCGCGCTAAGACCCGCATCAATCATGAGTGAAGTGCCCCCATGCTGAATGACTGTGGCATTACCTGTCGAACCGCTGGATAACACCGTAAAATATATCCCCATAACGCATTACTCCCCTGGTTTATCTGACTTGGGACTGAATACATCCCCGCTGATGCCCTGCACGTACAACACTTCGCCACTTTCCAGCACGAACCGCCATGCCGGCATCGCTACCTGTATGTCTGAATTGAACAACTGCCCGTAGTAGCCCAGCTGTATGTCTTTCACAATTGCATTGTTTGGCAAAAAGTTTTCGATCAGCGTTCCCAGCGCCTTAGGCGCCGGAAGTACCTGCTGATCGCTCTCCTCGGCGGTTGTAATCCGCACGGGAGTCTGATGATAACCCGTGATTTTCTGATCGCTGTAGAACAGCTCCAGACTCACGTTAAAGAGCGGCCATTTGCCGTCCACCAGCGGGTGGAGCACAAAAGCCCCATCTTCCGCCATCAGCTGGTCCAGCCGGTACGTGCCGATTTGCGGGATCTCCGCCTGCAGCGCATCCGCCAGCTCGCTTGGCGAGAAAATCAGCTTGCTGTCCACCGGCTCCTCCAGCTCCACTTCAATCCCCGACTTGTCCTCTTCGGTAAACTCATAGGACAACTTCGGAAGCTTCGGCGTCTCATTCGGAATCGGCGCCAGCACCTGAATGCCCTTCTCTTCCATGGCCTGCTGGGTATTATCCGCGAGCGAGGTGAAGTCCAGATTGGCTCCAGCCGTCTCCCGCGCATCCATCCAGATCTGATATCCCAGCACCAGATTCAGCAACAGAAATGCATAAATTAATACATTTTTCGCCCGTCCCCAATCCAGACCATTCACCTCCTTATTTACTTGATTGCCTCTAGGGCTTGGCTTCCACGTTCCCAACGTTGCCTAGTATCCTAATAACCCGTAGCCAGCCATACGTTTCGCCTTCTTGTTCAGTTACTTAAAGTTTCGTTACTTAAAGTTTGTTTTGGCTCGTTTTGAGTTTGTGTTTGGCTTTGTTTACCTCTATGCCCGTGGCCTCTTCAGGCTAACGATCACCACAGAGCTTATTCGCCCCATTTCAGGCTCATATTAATTCTAACGATCAGGAGAAGCCTTATTTCGCTTAAATTCAGAGTTTCCGGTCAGAATTAGCCCCATTCTGCCGAAATAGCGTCTGTGGTGATCGTTAGATCTTCAAAGCGTCATAAATCTAGCATTTAACGTCTCTGGTGATCGTTAGAATTTCACCCGCACCACTAGCTCTGGTTATCCCAGTTAGCATTACACTGAACTTCGCAAATCCTGTTGAGAGAAGGTTACTCAAATTCGAGAGAGCTTGCGACACCAGATTGTACGCTCCCCCACATTTCCAGCCGAGGATATCAATCCATCGTTAACCACAAGCTTTAATGATACCAATGCTGCTTTTAGATATTGCTATCACTTAGACATTGCTTAAGCATTTATCGTCTCTGATAATCGTTAGAGTTTCACTCGCTCCTTTAGCGTCTCCACTACTACGTAAACTTCCCTACTATTAAGACACCGTCGTTTCCTCACCGTTGCCAAAGCGAATCACCCAAACCGGGATCAATCGCAACCCATCCTCCATCGCAGATGGACGATATGCCGGATATACATCCACGACTTTGCGGTTTTCACCCGCCACTTTGCGGATCAGATTTTTCAGTTTATCCCCGCCGGGCAGCTTGATAGACTTCTTCGTCTCCGCACCTTCGTTCAAATATTCCAAGGATCGTTCGTAGCTCGATACCGTCTCCTGTTGCATTTCCATGTTGATCGTGCCGAAACGGAATTGCATCGAATCCATGATTGGGTAACTGCCGTAATACTGCTGAAACTGCAACTGTGTTTTGTTGTCAGCCGATCTGAGCGTCATGCGTGAGCGCCCTTTCCAGCCACCATGCTGATTGACAAAGTCAACCGCAAAAAGTGCGTCCTTGGAAGCATCACTCTGTCCAGCCGGCGGTGCCGCCGGGTCTGTATAGCTAATCCAGCGTTGCTCCTGCTTCACTTGCAGACTACGTTTGCTGTCCGTATAAATCTCTGATCCATCTTTTTCCCGAATATTCCGGGTCATGCTTGGATCAGTGAACAGACTGCGCTGCATCTGCTCTACCGTGAACTGCCCTGTCGGCACATCCGCCTCAATCGCATCCAGTGCCTGCGTCGGAATATAATATCCGCCTTCCATTAGCGTGTACGGTGTCCAGCTCGTCCCAAAATCGACATGCTGCTGCACATCCTGTACCGTCAAGTCTGCCTGTGTGGCCTCATAGACCACATCTCCCTTGGCACTAAAAAACAGCGCATGAGCCTTTGTCTCATCTGGAGTTGTATATATAGCAATACGGTTGATTGTCTCTCCTTGAAAAAGAGAATCTGTTCCTAAGCGCATCACCCGCTGTAACAAGGCCACCGGCATGCCCTCCTTGAACGACAACTCAAAACCGGGACTCTGCTTACGAATCTGATCCCAATTCACCGACTGCACATTGCGACGCTGGAAATCCTCAAACGTCCGGCCTTTCAGCCTGGAATAGATCAATTGATAGAACGTGTTGCCAGGATAAAACACCGTATGTTTATCCTGACCCAGATGAATAATCATCTGATTCGGGAAAATTAACTCCTCAATATTACGCTCTTGACCCATATTTTCGGTCTTCACGTAGTTTGTCTCCGAGGTCACCACAGAGTCACCGCCCCCAGGAAGACGATAGATCAGGAAATAACTCTGGATCAGACTGGCTGCAACCAGTGAAGCGAGCACCAGAGATTTAATCCGTTCCTTCAAGGTGCTCACCTCCCTTATCACGCATTGGCAATGTGAACGTTACCGTTGTGCCAACGTCTACCTCAGACTCCAGAGAGATGCTACCATCGTGAGCCTTTACAATTTCCCGGGCAATGGACAATCCAAGCCCTGTGCCCCCCATGCTGCGAGAGCGTGCTTTGTCAACGCGGTAAAACCGTTCAAATATCCGATCCAGATCACGCTGCGGAATACCCATACCTGTGTCAGATACGGAGATGGCTATTGTATGCTCATCACTACGCCGGGCGGCAATCGTAATGGTGCCGCCCTCCAGTGTATATTTCAATGCATTGGACACTACATTATCCAGAACCTGATCAATCTGATCCCGATCCAGCGGAACGGCTGGAATATCATTCTCCACAGACAGGACAGACTGAATGTCCTTCTGGTGCATCTGGAAGGAGAATCGATCCGTGACTTCCTCCAGCATCTCCAAAATATCGATAGGTTGCTTGCGTAGCAACGCTTCCTTGGAATCCAGTCTGGATAGGTGCAATAAGTCCGTCACCAAACGGATCATTCGCTCAGTCTCATTCTGAATGACGCCAACAAAACGTCCCGCCAGCTGCGGGTCTTCCAATGCCCCATCATCCAGCGCTTCGGCATAACTTTTAATCGTGGTGAGCGGTGTACGTAGCTCATGCGATACATTGGCTACAAACTCACGCCGGGAGTTTTCCAGTTCTTCCTGCTCCGTTACATCCTGAAGTACCGCAATTGTGCCGGTGATTCCCAGCTCGCGCCTGTGCACGGGAGTGAACGTCATGCGAATCACGACCGGCTCCTCCTGACCTGCCGGAGCAATCTGGAGCAATGTTGAGCCTGTGAAACCACTTGCCAGCGCTTCCGCATCCTCCGGATCAATGCCCAGCAGGACGGCAAAGTGCCTGCCTTCAATATCCGACGGACGCATGCCGAGAATGTTGCTGGCACGGCGGTTGACGAGAATGACTTTGCCATGCTCATCCGTCGCAACAACACCATCACTCATATTGGTCAGGATGGAGGTCAGCTTCTCTTTCTCCTCTTCGTTCTGGGAAAGGGCATCCCGCAGCCTGCTGGTCATATAGTTAAACGCCTGGCTAAGCTGGCCAATCTCATCTGTGCCAAATACCGGTGTCTGCTGATCGAAGTTCCCTTCTGCAACCGCGGTTGCCCGCCTTGTCACTTCCTTAATCGGCTGGGTAATCGTATGTGACAGAATGACACCGAGCACCGCCGTTAATACCAAGGCAATCAGAATACCGGAGATGAAAATCTTGTTAATGCCTTCCATCGTCGCGTACAGCTCGTTCATCGAAGCGGCGATGTAGACTGCACCGATAATTTTGCCGCCGTTTAAAACCGGCTTGGCCACGACTTTTTTACGGACATTATCCTCGTCTACGATATATTCCTCATTATCCCGAATGCCTTGCAATGCACGGCTGACAACGGTCTGGGTATTTTTTCGCCCAATATAATCGGAGTGTGAACTTAGCGAAGTCGTAAGCACCTTGCCGCTGGCATCCAGCACCTGAATCTCGGCACCGTTGATGTTGAACAGATTGTTTACCAGCACACGCAGGTTCTCCGTTTTGTCCTCTCCACCCTCTGCTTCTCCACCAGCCATCGTCTGTCCGACTAACACCGACAGCATCTCTGCCCGTGCCTGCAAATCTTCCGTAAAGTTGCTAGTGAGCGAGTTCTTCATCGCACTTACAAAATAAACCCCGATCAATTGCATCGCAATTAGAATCAGCAGCACATATATAATAATTAATTTCGCCTGAATCGTTCGAAAGAACGAAAATCGCGAGAATCGGCCCATTATATCCCCACGCTTTTGGCACTGCGCACGAGATAACCAAGCCCCCGGCGAGTCAGAATCGTTTCCGGCTTGCTCGGATTTTCTTCAATCTTCTCCCGTAGCCTGCGAATCGTCACGTCCACTGTACGCACATCTCCAAAATATTCGTATCCCCATACGGCTTGCAACAGATGCTCTCGTGTCATGACTTTGCCCGAATGCTTGGCCATATAATAGAGTAACTCATATTCCCGATGCGTCAGATCAAGCGGCTCTCCGCCCTTGTACGCCGTATACATATCCATATCAAAAGCCAGATCAAACAGCCGCAGGATCTGCTTCCCTTCTTCCTCTGGCGCTTCTACAATCGCTACCGGTTTCTGTTGTCTGCGCATCTGAGCCTTGACCCGTGCGAGCAACTCCCGTGTGCTAAAAGGTTTGGTTACATAATCATCTGCGCCAAGTTCCAGACCGAGTACTTTGTCGATCTCCCCGTCTTTGGCTGTCAGCATAATAATCGGGACCTCCAGATGAGCACGCACCTCGCGGCACACATCCATCCCGTCCTTGCCCGGAAGCATCAGATCCAGAAGCATCAGATCCGGTTTCTCGGATAACGCCAGTTCGACCGCACGAATACCATCAAACGCACAGATGACCTCGTATCCCTCTTTTTCCAAATTAAACTTCAGAATATCTGCGATGGGCTGCTCGTCGTCCACCACCAAAATCTTTCCCTGCATCGGCTGAATTCACCCCTATATCCTGCTTAATCCGCCACTGGCGCTGTCTCTCTAATCTATTTTATTGCTTATAGTCCATATCATGTTGTGTGTTGAATATAGTCAACGACTTATACTCTCTAGTTTAACATACCTGAGGCACCGTCACATCCCGATCCCCCTCTTGGAAGCCGTTTCCTGTAAAAATATTTCACACTAAAAAACAAGGCCCGCTTTAAAGCGGGCCTTGTTCTTATCCGAGCATCGTGACGCAATGCCTCGTATCCTACACTCAATCTCGTGATCTATCCTTAATTCAGATAAGTCATCGGATTTTCAGCTGTACCATTTTTCAAAATCTCAAAATGCAGATGTGTTCCTGTGGAACGTCCGGTATTGCCCATCACACCGATGCTGTCGCCCTTTTCCACCACTTGGCCGACATCAACACTGATACTATTCAAGTGACCGTAAAGTGTTTCATATCCGTTGCGATGGTTAATAATGATAACATTCCCATAACCGCTCTTTTGGCCTGCAAAAGTAACTACACCTTCATCTGCAGACTTCACATCGCGATTACCGACCAGATCGACGCCTTTGTGCTGACGTCCCCAGCGTTGACCGAAGCTGCTGCTCATGGTCGCATTGGATACAGGCCATGCAAATTGTCCTGTGCCTTCGCCAACCACTTTAGTTCCGCTCAGTACAACCTCAGTCACCGCTGTTTTGAGGACTTCCTGACCCAGCCATTCTTCCCGAACGACTTCGCCATTTTCTTTGGTGATACGATACTGCATATTTTTCAACCCGCTTTGGCCTGGACGGACGACTTTCGTCGTACCTGCCTTCAACTCAGCACTTTTGCGCACCTCAACCTGTGGTTTCACTTCAATCTGTTCCACCACTTGCTCCACCGATTTAACCGTGATTGCCGGCTTAGGTACTGTCAGAGTCAACTCCTGCCCGATCTGGAGCGATGTCTCCTTGATGCCCGGGTTATGTTTGCGAATCTCGCTTTGCGTAATCTCATATTTGGCTGCGATCGAAGAGATCGTATCTCCTTCTCGCACCACATAGGTTACAGGCGCGTCTTTGCCAACGGTTAACGCTTTAACCGCCTCGGACTCATCCCATATTTTATTCGGGTCCGCCTTCACCGTATCCGTTGTCACTTCTTCTTTAATGTCTACGGATTTTAGCGTTGTACTTGGCCCGTTATCTTTTTTAGAAGAATTAGCCGATACCGACTTGGTTTTCAGTGAGCTTCGCACAGCCGATGCCGGTATGTATTTGCTCTGTACTTGTTGCAGGATCTTGTCTGCCGTTTCCTGATCCTTCACAATGCCGACAACTTCACCGTTCACTTTAAGCTCTACGCCTTTGGCATATGCCGTTAACATATTTCCCAGCTTGTCCAGCGTTTGCTCGCTGTTCACTTCCGGTTTATATGCTCGCACTGTTTCCGTTGTGATTCCGTCTGTGTTCAGCACCATCTCTGCATCCGGATACTTCTCCCGGTATTCCTCGGTTTTCTTAGCAAACAACTGCTGCAGTTGTGCCTCGCTTGCAATGGTGCCAACCTCGTTGCCCTTGACCATAACCTTATAGTAAGGAACCGTATTGGAAGCCACGTATTGCTTAACTCCGAATCCAACCGATGCTGCAATCAGAATGCCACATGCTGCGGTAATGATCCATTTGCGCGATGACAAAATTCTTTTCTTATTTGAACTGAAGTTGGACATGCTCATGCTGTTTTTGTCTTCGGCCGTCCGGTGTTCTCCGGATTGTTCGTGTACCCGGCGTTGATCCGGTTGGCGTTTGCCTCTGAAACCTTTCATGATTCTCTCCTTTTCAGTACTTCTTAATCCGCATTTTAATCGGACTCCACCTCATGGTGAGTCTTATGCAAGTAAGTTCATTGTTATGATAATTTGAAAAAGCAGGACTTTAGCTGTGCTCTTAAAAGTGTCAAAATTTTAACCTTTTATCACACCCGTATACTTTAACACAGGTTTTACAGTCATTTCAACTCTTATCCTCACAACGCAAAGCCGCGTCCTATCTGGTTTTCCTGATATATCCATTGGTTAGAGCGTTTGTTCCATCACCCATTATGCCTCAACTCCAGTCATACTATGTACCTTTTATCTCAATCTAAGACTAGGTTCTAAGACCTACTAAATCGCACTTATTTTTTTCATGTAAATACAAAAAGAAATCCCTCATCAGCGTAACTCTGATGAAGGATAATGACTCTTACTTATTCTATTCAAACTCACACTCTGGCAGGCTCATCGTGCTTAAAGCAAGATTCATTTTTACTTCTTCTTGCTCGCACCTATAATAAACCGCTTTTGCTGCACATCCCAAAACCCATGTTGCTCCATCTCCAGATGGATCTCCCATAATGGTTCACGGAATCGTTCCACTGTAAAGTCAGGTACCTGCCATGGGATGGTTTTTAAATAGTAGACCAGAGCTCCAATATCATAAAAACGTTGCACAGGTGCAGCCTCATGCTGAAGCCAGATGTGGAATCCGTTTCGCACCAACTGATCTGCGGCAAAATCAAGCTCCCATCCAGCATAATCGGACGGCATTGGAATGCCTAATCGATCATTAATACCACGGCAATCTGACCAACCAACCTGCTGTGTCAGGAACACTCCGCCTTCAGAGAGCACACGCCATACTTCCCGAGGATCATATGATTCATGCCGGTTAAGGATGAAATCAAACTCCCTATCTGCAAAAGGAAGCTGAGAATCATCCGTTACAGGATACACGTTTACGCCTAACGGGCTAAGACGTTCCTTCGCAATCGCTATATTTGGGGCGTATCCTTCCGTTGCACAAGTGTATGGCGGTAACGGATGCAGACTCGACAGCAGCTCACCACCGCCTGTGCCCATATCCAGCATTCGCTTCGCATCCTTCATACAGCTCCGTGCCATCTCGTCGTAAGACCAGCGCAACACACCACTCTGCATCCGCCCAGTATCCGTAATATATCCAAAATCCCAACCATGGAAGGGCTGTTCTGCTTCCTTTAATCCTTGCTCAAATCGTTCCTTCATTGCAGCAAGTTGTTCAGCCGGCATCATTGATGTTGTGTTCTTATTATTTTTAGCACCTGTAGTATTAGTATTCAATGTATTCATATTTGTTAGGCCTCCAATTGTCCATATTCATGCTCTTCTCCGGTATCGGTACAGTATACCTGTAATACACGGGCATGAAAGGAGGGCCACGACTCCGAGGACTGGGAGCCTGTGGTAAGGAGAGGTCCTGTTGTTATATATCGTGTTCTTTACGGTTCATTCTCATATACTCTTCCTCCTGGGTAGGTACGTTCTCTACTATTTCATGCAATTATATGGGAAATGAGTCGTGCATTTCAACATGGATGTACCATTTCTCCAGTCAATCTAGTTTGTTGCCCTACTTGGAGGATACGGGCAACAACATACAACACCCCACCTTTATTCTGCTTGCAACACTTGCATCAAATCATTGTACTCCTCACTCGTGAGATACTTCGAGATCACCTGTTCAATCTCTCGCAGCTCCTGCTCGGTCAGTCCACCCTCCATCGCTCCTGAGATCTGTTGCATTTCCTTCTGGGGTAGCTTGTTCATCAGCAACGTGAAAATGCGTTCTTTTTCCTCCGTCGGCAGTTTATTTTTGGCGCCTGTAATGTCATCTGGTGTAATAACGATTTCATCATTGCCCGTTGCCTGGTTACTGTTCGCTCCTTGACCACTTGATGTGTCACTTCCAGCCGCTGTTCCGTTGCCGTCTACTGTTCCATTTCCAGAATTCCCGCTTACCCCTGCTCCGCCCGTTTCATCGTTGCCCGGGGTTCCGGGGTTCGTCGTTCCGTTGCCCATCACCGAAATTGAATTCTCCGGAGCTTTTTCCTCTTTCGTTCCCGCTCGCTGATCCGTAGACGTATCCTCTGACTTTTCCCCCTCACTGGACTGCTTGCCGCCCAAGGCCCCTTGGAACATGCCCATCAGACCCATAGGCTGACCTTCCCACTGTATATTAAAACTGGCTAGCAATGACTTGGCATACGATTGCACGATTAAACCTGTCGTAAGCAACGTCAGTGAACTGACCAGCAGCACGATAAGCACCATTTTGACAAACCACATCAGCAACTTCATCTCTGTTTCTCTCCCTCCATATACATATCATTCGTTCAACGTACATCCTGTTAGCCAGTATTGACGGAAATCTCGGGATTATATCCGAAACAGACACAAAAAACCTCCAGTCGCCGCTGAGTAGCAACAACTGGAGGTTTATCTATTATTCAAATATCATGTTATACGTAGATTGGCAGAACTTGATTTGTTTGCTCACGGTTACGACCTACAGAGAAGATCGCGATCGGAATGCCTGTCAGTTCAGATACACGCTTCACGTAGTTCTGTGTGTTTACAGGCAGATCTTCCAGCTTCTTCGCTCCTGTGATATCCTCGCTCCAACCTGGCATTTCTTCGTATACGGCTTCACATTCAGCCAGCATTTTGAGGCTTGCCGGATAGTGAGTGATTACTTCACCACGGAATTTGTAACCTGTGCAGATTTTTACGGTATCCAGACCTGTCATAACGTCCAATGAGTTCAAGGACAGCCCTGTAATGCCGCTTACACGACGGGCGTGACGAACAACCACACTGTCAAACCAGCCCACACGGCGCGGACGCCCGGTTACTGTTCCGTACTCATGACCTGTCTCACGGATCTGGTCGCCAATCGCATCATGCAATTCGGTCGGGAATGGGCCATCGCCTACACGAGTTGTGTATGCTTTCGCTACGCCAATAACTTGCTGAATGCGTGCTGGACCAACACCGGAACCGATACACACACCGCCTGCAGACGGATTGGAAGAAGTCACATATGGATACGTACCTTGGTCCAGATCCAGCATCACACCTTGCGCGCCTTCAAACAGTACTTTTTTATTCTCATCAATGGAATCATTCAGCACAACCGATGTATCCTTTACATAAGGACGGAGAATTTCCGCATAACCGAGGTAATCCCTCAGAATCTCTTCCACATCAACCGGCGTACCGTTGTATACTTGCTCGATAACACGATTTTTCTCTTTAACCAGATGACGCAGCTTCAATTCAAAATCTTCTGCATCCAGCAGATCCACCATGCGGATACCGATCCGGGCCGATTTGTCCATGTAACAAGGGCCGATCCCTTTGCCTGTTGTACCGATTTTGTTCGGGCCTTTGCTCTCTTCCTCCAGTGCATCCAGAACCATATGATAAGGCAGGATGATATGTGCACGCTCACTGATGGACAGGTTTTTCGTTGTAAATCCGTTATCATGAATATAATTAATTTCTTCGATAAGTGCCTTCGGGTTGATAACCATACCGTTACCAATCACACAAGCTTTGTCTGTGTAAAAGATACCCGATGGAATCATCGTCAATTTATATTTTTTGTTGTCGATCAGGATCGTATGGCCAGCATTGTTACCTCCTTGGTAACGAGCCACCACATCAGCGCTCTCCGCCAAATAATCCGTGATTTTACCTTTTCCTTCGTCTCCCCATTGCGTTCCCACTACAACTACCGTTGACATAGTTAACATACCTCCGTGGGTGCCTTGCGCACCTTTGTATTGGTCTGTCCGTCCTCTATCCCGGCAGGCATGTTACGCAATAAACCGACTGAGAAGCGTGCTAACGGACAGTAAAAATGTCCTTCCGTTACATTCAAGGGAAGGTTTTCGCCGCTTTAACGCAGCAATATTAGTGTACCAGTCCCCTTTTTCAAAGTCAAATGAAATGGCGAACAATTATATATGGCACTTGGTTAATGTTCGGAATTATGACCGAATTTCACCGTAAAAAACCGGTGATCTCAGTCTTGTTTACCTTGACTGCATTCTCACCGGTACTTTTACATTTGCGATGGATCGACGCTATATATGGTATATACTGATATTCAACCAGACATTCTCCTGTTACTGGTTGTACGGATAGCCTGTGCACCCCTGTTCAGAGTAATCGCAGTCTATCCGCTACATCGCGAAGGCATCATTATGTGCCCTCTCGTAATTGACGAATTTATTAAAGTTTTTCAAGAAGACTAATTCTACGGTTCCTACCGGACCGTTACGCTGTTTAGCAATAATGATCTCGATAATATTTTTCTTCTCGGTTTCCTGGTTGTAGTAGTCATCCCGGTACAGAAAGGCTACGATATCAGCATCTTGCTCGATCGAACCGGATTCCCGCAAGTCACTCATCATCGGACGTTTATCCTGACGTTGCTCTACACCCCGGCTAAGCTGAGATAAGGCGATAACCGGAACTTCCAGTTCCCGGCCAATCTGTTTCAGCGTACGTGAAATCTCGGATACCTCTTGTTGACGGTTCTCCCCGGCTTTACCACGTCCACTAATCAATTGAAGGTAGTCGATCAGAATCATACCGAGACCCTTCTCTTTTTTCAGACGACGGCATTTCGCACGAATATCGGCTACCGTGATCCCTGGCGTATCGTCGATATAGATGTTGGCTTCGTTGAGAGCGGCAATCCCCATGGTCAGCTTCTGCCAGTCTTCATCGCCTTTGAACTCCCCTGTACGAAGAACTCCCGCGTCCAGATTGGCCTCCGCGCAGATCATCCGTTGTACAAGCTGTGCCGCGGACATCTCCAGACTGAAGATGGCTACCGTTTCTTGTGCCCTGATGCCTACATTCTGAGCGATATTCAAGGCAAAGGCGGTCTTACCTACGGATGGACGTGCCGCTACAATAATCAAGTCACTACGCTGGAATCCAGCGGTCATCTTGTCCAAATCGATGAAGCCGGAAGGAATCCCGGTTGTCGTTCCCCGGTTCTGATGCAACGTTTCGACCTTGTCGAACACTTCCATGAGTACATCCTGGATGGCGATAAAACCACTGCTGGAGCGTCTGTTGGAAATCTCCAAGATGCGTCGCTCTGCTTCCCCGAGCATACCTGCAACATCTTCTCCGCCTGTGTAGCCTTCGCTTACGATCTGCGTAGCTGTACGAATCAGACGACGAAGCATCGATTTCTCTTCGATAATCTGCGCATAATAATCTACGTTGGCCGCTGTTGGCACACCGTGAGCAAGCTTGGCAAGGTAGCTAACGCCACCGATGTCCTCCAGCTCGCCTTTATCCTTCAGACGCGAAGTCAGCGTAACAAGGTCAATCGGTTGATTTTCCTCACCCAGCTGAATCATCGCTTCATAAATCAATTGATGGGGCTTATCGTAGAAATCCTCGGTTTGCACCCGTTCCATCGCTGTAATCAGAGCTTCGCCCTGCAACAGGATCGCACCCAGCACAGCCTGTTCGGCCTCCAGGTTCTGCGGGGGGACCCGGTCGAATAACATTTCGCCGCCCATCTTACTCCTCCGTTACCTGTACCTTCAAGGTTGCCTTCACTTCTGGGTGAACCTTAACGATCACTTGCGTTACACCGAGCGTACGGATCGGATCATCCAGCTCGATTTTGCGCTTATCTATTTTCAGGCCCTTTTTGGACAAGGCTTCCGCGATCTGTTTGCTCGTAATGGCACCGAACAGACGGCCACCCTCACCCGCTTTTGCCTTGAGTTCCGTAACTTCTGCCTCCAGCTTCTTCGCAAGTGCTTCCGCTTCGGCTTTCTCTTCCTGTTTAAGTCTTTCTTCTGCCGCCTTCTGATTGTCCAGTGTCTTCATGTTACCCTCCGTTGCCGGACGCACAATTCCACGCGGCAACAGGAAATTCTGTGCATAACCCTCAGATACTTCCTTCACTTGCCCCTTCTTGCCTTGACCCTTCATATCTTTTATAAAAATGACT
Source organism: Paenibacillus xylanexedens (assembly GCF_007680605.1). Lineage (GTDB taxonomy): Bacteria > Bacillota > Bacilli > Paenibacillales > Paenibacillaceae > Paenibacillus > Paenibacillus xylanexedens_B. The sequence goes on along the minus strand of NZ_VEIO01000007.1, from coordinate 51,997 downwards.
TTCATTCGAATAACCCCTCTTCCTTTTCGATTTCAGCCAGGACGTTCATCAGCCGTTTCTCCGCTTCTCCCAGCGTTCCTTCAAGCTGCACCGCAGCGTTGGTTAAGTGACCGCCGCCACCTAATCGTTCCATAACGACCTGAACATTCATACGCCCCAGTGATCTTGCACTGATGCCAATTAATCCATCCGTTCGCTCACTGATGACAAATGAAGCGACCACGTCGGTCATGTTCAGCAATGTGTCCGCCACCTGGGCGATCATCATCTGTGAGATCTTGTTGCCAGGGCCAGTGACCGCCAGCGCAATGTTCCCATATACCATTTTAGCATGCTTTATGATTTCTGCCTTAGCAATATATTCTGACAGATCCTCTTTCATCAGCTTCTGGACCATAATGGTATCCGCACCACTGCGACGAAGGAAGCCAGCAGCTTCAAATGTCCTCGAACCCGTATGCAATGCAAAATGTTTCGTATCCAGCGTGATGCCGGCGAGAAGTGCCGTTGCTTCAAGTGGAGTAAACTGCACCTTTTCATGAATATATTGCAGAAGCTCCGTGACAAGCTCAGCGGCAGATGAAGCGTACGGTTCAAGATAGATCAGTACTGCATCATTAATAAATTCCTCACCGCGGCGATGATGATCCACTACCACTACACGCGTTGCAGATTGCACCAGTTTAGGTTCCATCGTCATCGAAGCCTTATGGGTATCCACAACAACCAGCAGCGTATGCTCTGTCATCATCTGTGTAGCTTGCTCCGGCGATACCAGAGCTTTGGACAACTTCTCGTCCTTGTTTACCTGTTCCATCAGCCGTTCAATCGAAGGATTTACCCCGTCCAGCACAATCCGAGCCTCAACGTTGTACAGACTCGCTGCCTTCCATACCCCAATCGATGCACCGATGGCATCCATATCCGGCATTTTATGCCCCATAACGATTACCCGGTCACTTTCCTGCATCAAGTCCCGCAGGGCATGAGCAATAACCCGCGCTCTGACGCGTGTGCGTTTCTCCACCGCATTGGACTTTCCACCGTAAAACGATAAACGCTGACCCGACTTCACAGCCGCTTGATCCCCGCCTCGTCCAAGTGCCATATCCAGACTGGACTGTGCCAATTCTCCCATCTCGCTGATGCTGTCTGAACCCGATGCAAGGCCAACGCTTAGCGTCATCGGTACTTTCAGATCGGCTGTCATCTCCCGGACTTCATCGAGAATAACAAACCGGCTCTGTTCAAGCTCCTGCAGAGACTTATGATTCAGCATCATCAAGTAACGATCCGATGAAAGACGACGGAGATAGACGCCATATTGCTTCGCCCAGGCTGTAATCTCACTGGCTACTCGTGCGATCAGCGCTGTACGTTGTTGGTCATCCATGCCTTGAGCAGCCTCATCCAGATTGTCCAGAACGAGAATGCCCAGCGCAATACGTTCATTCTCATATTTATCCCGCAGTATAGCTAACTCGGTGATCTCGTACACATATACGTACCGCTCCTGCGGGTTGTGAATTACACCGTAATACCGGTCATCCAGTTGGAATTCATCATGGAATTCCTTGGGGGAAGATTCTTTCGATCCATCCTTATCCTTCTTCTCCTTCGGTTGGGGAAGATGTGGGAACAAGTTAAGCAGTGAACTGCCGACGACCGTCTTCTCATGGAACATCTCTGCAACGAAGCGGTTATGCCATTCTATCGTACGATCCTCGCTATACAGCACAATCCCGAAGGGAAGCATGCTAACCGCCTCACCCTCCATACGTTTAATACGAATGGTAAGGCCATTAATATAGTCATTAAGCTCCCGACGGAATGCAAGTTCAGCCTTGATCATGACGATTCCCAGCGCCGAAGCCAGTATCAGACTAATCAAACCAAGCGTCCAGTTATAGATAGTAACTAACATCACTAGTAGCAACAGCAGTATGAACGCCCATACGGTATAATAGCCGTGCCAGCGTTTCTTTAGAAATTTAGGCATGACTCATCACCCTATCGTTTTGATTTCGATATTGCCTCACGGATCGGGAACGCCAAGTCGATAATTCCGACAATGCGGAGCGGACCAATGAAGAACACTGCCGCACCCAATAAAAATGGAATAACCGGATTCCATCTTCTAGTATGTGAGAGGAAGAAGAAGAAACCGATGGCCTGAATCATGAAACCAAGGTTAATTAATGGCGACAAGTTCATTGCAATCATCTTCCAATACGATCCGTCATTTTGTCTGGATACGACCTCAATAATCAATGCGAGGAAATAATACCAGATCAATGCACGTGGCATACGCCATTCTCTTGCAGGTGGTAGTTTGGATACGTTCAAGCCCATAACACTTAGAATCGGACGAGCAATGATATGTGTAATGAATGCCATGACCATGGATGTAACGACCAGTGCAAAAGGAATCATTAACTGCGTTTGTTTAGCAACATCTTCGGTCATTTCCGGCGTCCAAACGAAGCCATTGATCATCTGACTCGAAGAATTCGTGAGTGGTTCAATCGTCAGTTGCACCACATCCCTGATATAACTGGACAGATCGAATTGGAAAATGAGACTGCCCACTAAAAGTAACAAAAGGTATTCCGCAAGCATGGTTCCGGCACCTGTCATTAAAGCAAATAACGCCGATTTTTGATTTTTATAGGCGTGCCCCATAGCGATGGCCGGCAAAATTAAGATCACCATGAACAACAGATATATCGGATGGACCATGACCAAAATAATAGCAACCGACACAAGATGCAAAATAAAGGATTTTACAGATAGCGAGGCATACAAAATAACTCCCGGAATCATCATAAAAAATATAGAGAGCACCGATAAAGGAGTTAATAGCGAAAGCAGCAAAAGTAAAAGCACTGCACTCCAGACAGCTGATTTAAAGCTAAATTTCAACAAATTCACCTCTTACGCATATGATCTTCTAGCGCGGAAATATCCTGGTACCAGTCTTCCAGCTGGTGACCTTCCTGTTTATGCTTTTTTAATTTCTCCACAAGCAGAGCATCGAGATCCTTAAACGGAATACCGAGCCGACGGCCCAATATGTAACTGCTCATCATTAAGCTGGCAAGACTATCTCCGATTCGAATCGTGCTGCCTTCCCACAATGCTTTGAATAATCGGGATACTTGATCAAGTACTTCGGTTTTCAGCCATTCAATCACTTTAGCCCGCTTGGCTACATCCAGTTCTTTAGGCATTTGGCGAAAGTCACTCTCCCCCGAAAAAGCTTTATTCTTGATTATAGCATAAAACAGGGGCCTGCAAAATTACCCCAAAAAACGAAGAAAGTCTTCGAAACTCCATGTCAGGTGCGATGCCAGGCCCCGTATGTCTTATTCATATATATATTCGTAATAATCGCTGTGATTATCCCTGCAAGTGCCATCATCTTAAAAAGAATTCATTTATTTATTTAGCCTTCATGGACTCCTTGGCAACAATTCCTTCGCAGTATTCGATGATCTGACTGCGTCTCACAATGCCGATAAAACGTTCCATATCATCCACGACCGGGACAAAGTTCTGCACCTTGGCTAGATTAATTAAATCCTCCATATTGGCATCGATGGATACCGGCTTGATATCAAGCCTTAATGGAACGTCCTTGAGAAGAAATTTTGAAGCGTTTTCAAATGATATCTTCCCCTCTGCATTTTTCATATACCACAACAGATCGCCTTCCGTAACCGTACCAATATATTTGCCTTCCTTATTCAAAATAGGCACTGCTGTAAACCGATGATATTCCATCCGTTCCAGCGTTTGCCGCAGTGTAGAGTCCGACGTCACACATGTAACCTCTTGTTTGGGTAGCAAAAAAAACGCGATGTTCATACCCTTATATATCCTCCTTGTCTATTTCTCGTTCAACTAGATCGCTCAACTTATATTATACGTTATAGAACGAAGGATGTTCCATAAGGATGAAGTTCCTACACGATGAAAAGCCTCACACAAAGAAAAAAAACAGCAGCCCGCTTAAACGTACTGCTGATTGTTGTGTAAGACAAACCATCTGTATGGAGTTAACTATTCAATCTTCTGCCGGTCAGGAATCATGACTTCACCGGCTGGGGTCGATTGATCCATCCAGTTTTTAATCAGCTCTTTAGCATATTGAACATCTTTCTCATCGGCACGCCCATAATAAATGCCGTTTTTACGCATACCCTCGCTCAAAATCGTAAAGCTGGAAACCTGTGGTTTTTCCTGTGTCAGCACTTGTTTCGCCAGATCAATGATAAAGTTAGGCTGCATGTCGGTCTGAAAATTATCACCCATGATCTGAAATAACTCAGGGATCTTCGCGATCTGATTCAGATTCAACATCTTGTTTGCAAAAGCATTCAGGAAAATTTGTTGCCGATTCGTGCGGTTAAAGTCACTATCTTCCCGATATCTCACGTAATAGAGTGCTTCCTGCCCGTCATAAATCGGTTTACCGCCCTTAATCGTGAACTGTTCATGATTTGGATCTTTGTTCACGATGTCCTTATCAATCGGTAGCGATATGCCCCCGAGGGCGTCAACTACCTTTTTGATCCCCTGAAAGTTAATCGTTGCGTAATAACCTACGTCCGCATTAAGGAACTTTTCCACCGTATTGATGGACATATTCTCCCCGCCGAAGGCGTAAGCATGCGCGATTTTGTCATAATCATCCGTCCCGTCCTTGTCCGCGTCTCTTCCTACGATCTGCACATACGTGTCACGCGGAATAGATACCAGAAGCACCCGAGATTCCTTTGGACGTACCACAGCATAGATGACTGCATCCGAACGTCCGCGGGACTTCTCGTAATCTCGTTTATCGGAGCCCAGGAGCAACACAGAAAATGGTTCCTTGCGGTATACCGTTGGATCAGGCGTTTTATTCCCTTCCTGCGGCACGTAAGAATGCGTTAGCTGTGCTTCTACCGTATCCGCCAGAAACAGGTCAAAAGCGGCCACGGCCAATTGCTGACGGAAAATATAACCGCCAATGAGCAAAACGACGAGGGATATAAGTGTTATATAGAGGCCTTTGCGACTTTTTTTCTTCTTTTCTTTAGTTCTGCTTTTCATCCGTCGATTCCTTCTTCACTCTCAAAATTGAAATTCATTACTACCCATTAAACGTGAGCAACGTCTGATGACACGCCGTTCTCCAAACTTTTATTTCTCTTTGAGCCGGAATACCGCTAATGCTCGTTCTATTGTAATCATTCCTGCATCATGAAAAGTTACAATCGGGTTAAATTGAAAAGAACAGCGACCCCTTTTCGGTTACAAAAGGTTCACTGTTCCTCCGTATCTTCTCATTTTACTTCTACATATTATATGGAACCCAGTGATCTATCTGGTTGCTGCCCCTGTTTCTCTCTTTGACGAAGACGCCCCGTTATTAGAGCCACAATCAAGGTTAACACGCTAAAAATAACTGCTGACCAGAAAAGTCCATTGTACCCCTGGCCTGTTGTTTGATGTACAGCCTGAAGCAACGTCTCGCGTATATTGGCATCCGGAATCTTGGACAACCCCGTCATGAGACTGGAGACGTCATTGCCGGATGCTCCACCAGAAGCATATTGCTCCAGCGCGGCTGGTGGTATTTCGATTCCACGATCCGCTAAACCTGACTGGATGTTCGAACCCAGGTTAGAAAAGGAACGTGCCAGGAATCCGGCGAAGATCGTCGGTGCAATAGCCATCGCCATTTGACGGAACAAGGAGCTGGTTGCTACCGCAATACCTTTATTGTTCTCGCCTGCCTGTTCCGTGACCAGAACGTTGACTGGCGCACCCAGCATCATGCCAAAACCAATGCCGACAAGGGTGCTCGCAATAACAAACTGCCAGATATGCTCCACCCACAGCGGAAATAATAGGAAACCAATGGCAGAGAGCAAGCCAGCTACCGATAATGTCCAGATTGGTCCTTTGCGGTCAACGAGGTATCCTCCTCCTCCTGCTCCAATCCCTGAGGCCAGAGCGAGCGGTGTAAACCAGTAACCCGAAGCTGTGCTCGATACGCCTAGATATTGCTCTACAAAGCCCGGAATGAAGATAACAGAGGCCAGAATGGCTCCTGAGAAAAAGGCAATGAGCAACGTCCAGCGGAAGGACGCAATGCCAAGCAGTTTTGTGGAAACGACCGGTTCGCGGTCGGACCCTTCCAACCTTTTTTCCATAAAATAAAAGATGACCAGCACAGCTACGCCCACTAGAAAGAAGCTGTAAAACATGGGCGAAGCCAAGCTTTGAAGCAAATTCACACCGTCGAGATTGCTGAAGCTGTACATCAGACTCAATACGCCTAATGTTAAGACCGCTATGCCGCTCCAATCGACAGCTGCTCGGCTTAACTCCTGTTCTTCCTGGATATAACGAATTCCGGCAATGAACAGCAGGATTGCAATCGGTACGTTGATGAGAAACAACCAGTGCCAGTTGCCTGTAATATCAAGGATGAATGCGCCGATGTTAGGGCCAAGAATGGCTGCAATGCCGTTCATGCCTCCCAGAAGTCCCAGAGCTGTACCCTGCCGCTGAGCAGGAAACTTGCTAAGCACATAAGAGCTTGCAATGATAAATATCCCGCCTCCACCAAGCGCCTGAATGACCCGGGCAATCAGAAAAAATGTAAACGAAGTACTTAACGCGACAAGGAGCGATCCGATTCCGAATAAAGCAACCTCAATGAGGAACAGTTTTTTGCGTCCAAACCGATCTGACAGCTTACCGGCAATGGGTACACTGATTGCAAGCCCAAGCGTGTATAGCGTAATCGTCCAAGCACCCCATGTTGGCGAAACACCAAACGAGGCATTTAATGTGGTCAGCGACGATGTAATTATTCCGTTATCGAGTGCGGCCATAAATACACCCACGGCAAAGAGAATCAATGGCCATTTCATTTCTTTTTGCATCCCGGATTCCTCCTTCATCTAATCTTGTACGTTCTTGTAACGACTCTAATACGATCTATATAAACCTGAATGAATAAGAATGACTCACTGGTCATTTTAAAATAAAGTGAGGATATATGTCAATTGATGAATATGGATTAGCTAAATTATGTAATACCTCCATTCCACTTCAATGATGTGTTTCTCTATCCCACGATTCAAAAAAAGAGGCTGTTCCCTAATCCCTTATCGGATCAGAGAACAACCTTGCTCTTGTTTTTGTTACTGCATCAGATGACGGTTCAGGAATTTCTCTATAGCGCGGTAGAGATCCAGTTGATTCTCTACATTGGCGAAGCCATGCCCTTCATTCATTTTCAACATATAAGGCACATCAACTCCACGTTTACGCAGTGCTTCGACAATCTGATCAGACTCTGCCTGTTTGACACGCGGATCATTGGCACCCTGAACAACAAATAACGGTGCTTTCATCTGATCGACATGGAAGAGCGGTGAGATTGCGGTAAGCAACTCTTTATCCTTCACAGGATCACCAACGCGCTCATAAAACAGGTTGCGCCCTGATTCCCAATATGGCGGTAATGAGTTAAGCAGCGTAAAGATGTTGGATGGACCTACATAGCTAACCCCAGCAGCATATACGTCGGGTGTAAAGGCCAGGCCTGCGAGCGCCGCATAACCCCCATAGGATCCACCATAGATAGCAACTCGCTTCGGATCAACTGTACCCTCTTTTACCAGCCAGTTCACACCATCGGTGAGGTCATCCTGCATAGCTTTTCCCCACTGCTTGTTGCCTGCCTCTAGAAACTTCTTACCATAACCTGTTGATCCACGGAAGTTCACTTGGAGGACTGCATATCCACGGCTTGCCAAGAACTGAACATCCGGACTATATCCCCATGAATCCCGGGCCCAAGGTCCACCATGGGGAAGAACAACCAACGGAAGATTCGATGTCGTCGCACCCTGTGGCAGTGTCAGGTATCCATGAAGATCCAGGCCATCCCGGGACTTGAACGTGATTGGTTCCATATCTGCCATTTTGGTTTCATCAATCCATGGAGCCTTATCCGCCAGCTTGTCTAACTTTCCTGTTTTGGAATTATAGAAATAATACGTGCCCATCGATTTGTCACTGTAAGATATAAAGAGTACCTGCCCATCATCACTTGTGCTTATAATACCAACCTCTTTGCCAGGCACCTTAGCTTTGATATCCTGCATGAGTGTCTTGAACTCGTTGTCAAAATACTCATAGTTGACCTTATCTGTCTCATAGACTGCTGCAAGGATCTTTCCTTTTTCTTTGGAAGGAATAACATTGCTGACATCCACATCTTTGTTTTCAAAGAGAGTTCTGGTGACCTTCTTTGTTGCCAGGCTGTACTCCACGACAGCCATCTTGTCCTGCTCCAGATTGGATACTCCGTACAGGTTTTTGTTGTCGCTTGTGAACATGACAGGAACAAACGTATCTCCCAGATCTGTTGTGAGCATTGGCTGGAACGGTTGATTTTCCGCATCACGATACAATAAGGAAGATACATTACCATCACTGGATATGGCCACACGAATTTTTCCTTCGTGGTCTGTCATCCAGCCTGTAATGTTACCCGGATTCTCCGCAGTAATAACTGCCTCTCCTGTCTTGATATTGATACGGTATACGTCAAAAACTCTAGCGTCACGCTTGTTCATACTTACCAAAATTTCATCTGGGATATTCTCCAAAGGATCGACAAGCATAGCTCTTGTATTTGGATAAGGCGTCAGATCTTTGCTATTTTTGCCATCGATATCTGTAATATACAGGTGGTAGTTCTCATCTCCAGCCGCATCCTTTGCATATAACAGCTTGTCATTCGTTGCCCATGCAAAACTAGCAATACTGTGATCTGTTTCACTTGTAATACGTACAGGCTTATCTTGACCATTTGCCGTAACTACGATGTTCATTCGATTGTTCCACGGCTCCATGTATGCCAGATGTTTGCCGTCCGGGGACATTTGGAAACCTGCCTGAGCAGGCTGTTTGAAGAAGTCCTCGAGCGGTGTGACCCCTGCTTTCTTCACATCAACCCCTAGGGCAAGGTACAGTGCACTCGCAAATTCCCCATGCGTTACTGCTTGTTTTGCATGAAATGCATTACCTTCGATAATGAAATGCTGTTTAACTCGGACAGCATCATTCGCATGTACGGCCGGGATTTGGTCAGCATCACTGTAGATCACCTGTATCCCGTTATCCTTCAATTCGAAAGCTCGTGTGAACAAAGAGGCCATCTGAGCACGTGTGAGCGGAGCATCCGGTTCATACCCTTTGGTATTACCTTGAATGAGATCACCTTGTTTCAGCGCATAAATGGCTGGTGCTGCTGCATGATCGGACAGAACGTCTGCAAAGCCTGTAAGGGTTGCCGGAGCATCCAGTTCAAGCACACGCTGCAGAATAATCGCAGCTTCTGCACGTGTAATAGGTGTTGCCGTTTCTTTCATTCCATCTGTGGTGCCATCTATGTATCCCAGTTGTTGCAGTGTCTGTGTTGCCTTGGAAACGATAGATTCCGAGACTGCCGCCTTAGGTTTGACTGCTTCGGCCGCCTGTACGGCAGGCTGAATCAAGGCAATCGACATGGCCATGGACAGCGTGAGTGCATACACTTTTTTACTAATTGAGTTCAAATGTTTTCCCCCTTATAAGTGAATTACAGGATAATATGGAAATACGCGTATCCTATTTTATTATGATTATCCATTTTGGAATAGCGGAAACCCTCCTTGACACGGGTGGTGTGTTTAGTTTATTTTTGTGTTCGAAAAACCGTAATTCAACAGCTTGCGCGTCTCAACGAACCGCCCTTCCCTCGTATCTGATCCAAATACAACCGAAATTAGCCGTTTGCCATCTCGCTCAGCCGTTCCAACGAAATGATACCCCGTATCCTCATCATATCCAGTCTTTAATCCATCATTACCTTCATAAGCATATGGGCCTCCGATTGAAGATAACATCCAGTTTGTATTACTCATATAGATCCCCTTTTGGTGCAAGGAGACTTGCATTTGATTGGAAACTTTAAGGATCTCGGGGTGATGGTTAAGCAAGTAACGGGCAAGCTTGCAGGCATCCATCGCAGTCATTAACGTTTGACCCTGGATATCCTTTGGACGATAAGGGCCAAGCAAGGTCTCACCTAGACCTGTAGAGTTGGTAAAGTGAGTATCCCCTGACAGACCAATCTCAGCAGCCTTTTGATTCATCCTTTGTACAAATTGATGTTCTGAACCACTGATATGTTCCGCCAAAGCAACAGCAGCATCATTGGCAGAATATACTGCCACCACTTGGAACAGCTCCTGAACAGTGAATCGATCCCCCTGTTTGAGTGCAAGCTGATTCCCGCCAACAGAACTGGCATAACGGCTTACATTAACAGGATCATCCCAACGAATATCTCCTCTCATGGCAGCTTCCATTACAAGTAGCTCGGTCATTAGCTTGCTGATACCTGCAGGAGCAATCTCTTCGGAGCCATTGTAATCCATCAGCACCTGTTCCGAATTCATATCCATCAAAACAGCCGATTCTGCCTTGATGCCTGGTTTACCAACCAGCATGTCCGGTTTTACGCCCAAATATATAATAACTAGTAAAGTGAACAGCATCCCTGCGCGTTTCCACCATATTTTCATCGATTCATCACCTCTTACCTATATAGACGTAGCAAAGAGGCATTTTGTCTGCATTTTTTTGAGAAAAAATTAATTTTTTTTTATTTTTTGGTTACAAAAAAAACATGGATTCCTTCCACCCCATGCCAGAGTGTTGGAATCCATGTTTATTAATAATTACTGAGCAACAACCGGTTTATCTGCATTTACAGCCAAATCGCTCAAGTATATGCCAGTTCCATCACCAATCGCATAGTTCATTACACGTTTGTTAACAGGAGCTACCACAGCACGGTACAATGTTGGGAATACTGGAACTTCATCTACCATGTATTGTTGCCATTCATTGTAGATCTCTTTACGTTTCTCTACGTCAAATGCTTCAGCAGAGATACCACGTGCCAGCAATTTGTCGTTCTCTTCACTGGAGAAACGAGGGAAGTTATAGAGTGCATCGCGTCCATACAGACCTGATGGATCAACGTCGATACCTACACCCCATGCCGCTTGGTACACATCGACATTAGGATCATCTTTACCTGTGTTACCTACACGGTCGTAGAAGTTGTTAAACTCGATCATTTCCAAGTTTACTTTCAGACCGATCGCTGCCCAAGATTGAACATAGTAACGTGCGAGTGGCTCAGCAGTGTCGCCACCAGTCATGGAGATAAAATTGATCTCAAGTGGTGAACCATCTGGCTTCGTACGGAACTCTCCATCCAGTTTGTAGCCAGCCTCGTCAAGCAATTTCTTTGCAGCTTCCGGATCATATTTCACACCCGGATTGTTGGAATCATGGAATTCAGGGTGAGAAGGTGGAATCAGTGTTGTTGCATTCCAGCGAAGACCGTTGTAGAAACGTTTACCTACTTGGTCATTATCTACAGCCATCCACATCGCTTTACGCAGGTTTTTATCTGCCATTTTTGCGTCAGGGTTCGATTTAACTTTATTGTTCTCAGCATCCCACGTTCCCAGTTTGAAACCGATGTACGTATACGCACGGTCGATTGCACCCAGGAATTCAACGTTGGATAGATTAGCATTATCTTTATACTGATCTGTCGGGAAAGCATCTACCAAATCTACACCGCCAGATTTCAGCTCTTGAACAACCGTTGTCGGGTTGATTACTTTCAATGTTACTTTGTCCAGTTTTGGAGCTCCACGCCAGTAGTCATCGTTTTTAACAAACGTTACAGACTCACCTGGTGTGATCGTTTCTACTTTAAACGGACCAAAACCGATTGGCTTCTCACGTACTTCTTTGGAAGAAGACATTTTCGCTATGTCCATACCACCAAAAATATGTTTCGCCAATGGATATGTCCACACGCCACCTGTCAGCAGGGATGGTGTTGCTTCTTTATACGTAATGCTGATTTGTTTGTCGCTCAGCACTTTAATACCAGAGATTGTTTTTGCTTTTCCGGCATGGTATTCTTCCATACCTACAACACTCGTGAAGTTGGAATCATAACGAGGGCCATCATAGCCTTTGCCACCGATAACTTCATAAGCGAATTGCAAATCTTCTGCCGTTACCGGCTTGCCATCATGCCAGTTTACATTGTCACGAATCGTGAGCGTAAACGTTTTGCCGTCTTCGGAAGTTTCATATGTCGCAGCACCATCGTTGGTGTACACATAGTCTTTATCCCAAGTCAGCAAACCTTCGTCAAACCACTGCAACACTTGCGAATCCGGGTTACCGGAGTAGAAGTTATAGTTCAATGTGCCTTCAAAAGCAGTATCGGATACGAGACCAAAGGTAAGTGATCCACCCTCGATGGCTGTACCTTCATTCTTTTTAACATTACTGAAATCTTCAATGGAGTAAACACCCTCTTCTTTCGCAGGCTTCTCCTCCGTCTTTCCTTCTTCTGTTTTGGCTCCCGGTGCAGGAGTTGCTGCTTCTTTCTCGGAGCACGCCGCAAGCGCCAATACAAAGACCAGCATCATCGTGAAAAATAGTCCTCGTGAAAATAATCCCTTTTTCATGAACCTTTCCTCCCTTTTTTTAACCTCTTCTTTGTCTTGCATCCGTCGCACGTTTCAAGGCCTGTCCGACATTATTTATACTCAACATCAATACCAGGATCAGCAGTGATGCAGGTAGCCAAATCCACCATCTGTATTCCAAGGTTTGCGGATTACGTGCATAACTTACGAGTGTTCCAAGACTTGGTGTGCTTTCCGGGAATCCAAATCCTAGGAAAGACAACCCGGATTCAAGACCAATATTAGCTGCCAGGTTCAATGTCATCGTTACAATGATAATTGAACTTAGGTTAGGAAGAAGCTGCGATACAATAATTTTAAAGTGAGAAGACCCAAGTGTTTTGGATGCTTTAATATACTCCAGTTCACCCTCCTGAAGAGCCTTGGATCGAATCAATCTGGCGATTCCCATCCATAGGAAGGCGGTCATAATGAGTGAGAATGAAACAATATTATATTTCGGTACAGCCGTTACAAAGGCGATAACCATCATCAGGAATGGCAAGATCATGAAAAAGTCCACCACACGCATGAACATATTATCAATCATTCCGCCAAAGTATCCCGAGAGCACACCAACCAGAATGCCAATAAATCCAGTCATTAAGGTTACCAGAATACCGATAGTTAGAGAGTTTCTTGTCCCAATAACAAGCTGACCGAATACATCTCGTCCACCATAGTCTGTTCCCAGCCAGTATTGTGCGGAAGGCGGCTCATACAGTGCAAACAAATCAACTTTAACAATATCGTCCTGATTCAGAATCATAGAGGTTCCATATACAAGAAGGATGACAAGCCCCAGGAATATGAGCGAAACGAGGGCTACTTTGTCCCTGACCAACTCTCGCCACACAATGCTTAAGCCGGAAGGGCTTTTATCAACCTTCTGTGAAGTTACAACAACATCATTGGTCTTGCTCATCTGTTTTCACCCCGAAATCTTCAAGTTCTTACTTAATGCGAATACGCGGATCGACCAATCCCAAAATAATATCAGACAGCAGTGAGCCTAGAATCGTAGCAATCCCATATAATAATACGAGTGCTGTGACTACACTGAAATCCCGTAATGAGATGGAATTCAGGAACAACTGTCCCATACCCGGGTAGCTGAATATACTTTCAATAAAGATGGTTCCGCCGATCAGCCCCGTAATCTCATACCCGAAAAATGCAGCAATCGGCAACAGGGAGTTTCGCAAAATATGTCTGTTGTAGATTCGGGATTCCGAAGCACCTTTGGCTCGCGCCGTGAGTACGAATTCTTTGTGTTTGATATCAATAATCTCACTGCGTAGATACTGTACCGTGGATACAGTGGAGATTAGTGCCATTGATAACGCTGGTAAAAGCAAATGCTGAATCTTGCTTATAACGTATTCGAATGTTCCTGGTGTAAGCCCTGGTGCTACACTTCCCCCGGTCGGGAACCAGCCGAAACGGAAACCAAAAATCCAGACCATGACCAGAGCGAATATAAAGAGCGGTGCTGCAAAACCCAGGTACGTATATCCTGTAATCAAACGGTCAGACCAGGTGTCATTATAACGACCACTGATGATACCGAGTGGGATAGCGATAAGATATGTGAGAATCAGTGTTGCCAAAGCAAGCCAGAATGTGTTGGCAATCCGTTGACCAATAAGATCTGTTACTGGCATTTTAAAACGGAAGGATTGTCCAAAATCACCCATAGCCGCATGTCTGATCCAGTCCCAATACTGTATATACCATGGATTGTTCAATCCTAGCCGTTCACGCTGTTCTTCTAGCGCTTTGGGATCGATACTCGGATCAAGCAGTCCCGTCAACGCGTCACCTGGCATGGCTTTGGCCATCAGGAAGACCAGAATACTGAGCAAAATTATTTGAGGAATCATAATAAATATTCGGCGTACAATAGTTTTCCACATATGGCTTTCAACCTTTCTGAGGTAAAGCTACCCGGTGAGTATCGGAAATGGATTGGAGCGAATAAGCAAGCCCTTCCTCATCGAAGAAATTGCGGTATGAATTTTCATACTCGGATTTGATCTGCTGTCGGAAAGCTATCATTTCCTCACGTTTGGTTGGGTCCATATCCGGAATCGCTGCAATAAGACGTTTGGTATAGATATGTTGGGGATTTTCAAAAATATCATCTGTTGTCCCTTGTTCCACATATCGACCTTTATACATAATTCCAATCTGGTCGCACATATGACGAATAATGCCCAGATCGTGGCTGATAAACAAATAGGTCAGATTCAGTTCCTTCTGGATCTCCTGCATGAAGTTAAGCACCTGGGCTTGTACGGATACATCCAGTGCAGATACGGGTTCATCAGCGATAATCAGTTTGGGCTTGAGTGCAATCGCACGAGCAATCCCGATCCGTTGACGTTGTCCCCCTGAGAATTCATGCGGATACTTGTAGATAGACTCTGGACTTAATCCTACCTTCTCTAGCAAGCTGCCGACCTGTCTCTTTTCTTCCGTTGCCGTCAGTCGTTCATAGTTCCTTAAAGGCTCAGCAATGATGTCCATAACACGCTTCTTCGGATTAAGAGACGAGTAAGGATCTTGGAAAATCATCTGTACGTCCCGCTGAAGCTGGCGATCTTTGCGTCGTTCTTTGGTCAAGTCCCTGCCATTAAATAAAATTTTGCCTCCAGTTACATGGTTCAGACCAATCACAGCTCTGCCTGTTGTTGTCTTGCCTGATCCGGATTCCCCAACAAGCCCGTAAGTCTGGCCTTCTTCAATGGAAAAGCTGACATCGTCAACCGCTTTGACACTGCCAATCTCCCGTTTCAGTAATCCTCCGCGAATCGGAAAGTGTATTTTGAGTCCTTCTACTTCAAGTAGTGCCATTATGTTATGCCTCCTCCGCTTGATCAGGGAAATGAAAGTGCTGATAGCAGGTACACCTTACGAAGTGTCCTGGCGCAATTTCATGCATCTGCGGGTTATCTTCATGAGCCGAGTCGCTAATCCATGGAATTCGCGCCTTGAATCTGCACCCCTGCCTTGGAAGATTTTTAAGAGAAGGTACGATACCTTGAATGACATGTAATTTGGATTTTTCTTCAGTAATAGTAGGGATCGAGTTTAATAATGAACGTGTATAGGGATGTTTTGCATTCGTCATCAATGTAACAATATCCGCTATTTCAACAATTTCTCCTGCATACATGACGGCTACACGATCAGCCATCTCGGCCACTACACCAAGGTCATGCGTAATAAGGATAATGCCTGCGTTAATCTCATTCTTCAGCTCTCGGATCAACTCGAGAATTTGCAACTGAATGGTAACGTCAAGTGCTGTTGTTGGTTCATCGGCGATGAGCAGTTCTGGCTTATTGGCAATGGCGATCGCGATAACAATACGTTGCCTCATGCCGCCAGATAGTTCGTGGGGGTATTGCTTATATATTTGTTCGGGACGTGGAATCCCTACCTGGTTCAATAAGTGAATAACCTTATCCCGCTTCTCTCTGGAAGACAGCTTCGGTTGATGAAGCGTAAGAATCTCTTCAATCTGTTCACCTATGATCATTAGAGGATTGAGTGCGGATAATGGATCCTGAAAAATCATGGCCATTTCTTTTCCGCGCAGTTTGTTCAATTGATTAGGGGATATGTTGGCGATATCCTTCCCTTTATAGAGAATCTGACCTTCGATTTTGGCTTTGTTATGCAATCCCATTAAAGAAAACGCAAAAGCACTCTTACCTGAACCTGATTCTCCTACAATAGCCAACACTTCATTTTTCTTAACCTTAAGATTAACGTGATCGACTGCGGCATAATAGTTATCTTCAATTCTGAATGATGTCGTTAAGTCTCTGACTTCCAATAGCTCTTTATTCAAATCAATCACCCTAACCCTGTAATTTCATCAGACTGTATCCATAAGTAGAAGAGTGCATCCACTGTATATTTCCATGTTGTCCCTTAAATTGAACAAAAGTGTATACAAAATACCTTATCGTTAACAGAATCAAGATTATAGTCTTCAATTTAAACCATTGGTCAATTAATGTTGATAATTCCTAGCGGAATTATAAATACAAATAATTACTGTAATCATACGTGTAATTTTAGTTAACGTCAATCATTATTTTGGGATATTTGGAATAAATGTTTTCTATACTACAGTTTTGGGTAATAGTTTTGGCTAAAAGGTACATATAACAGGGTTTTAGTGTGAGATTGAAGTGTGCTTGGGTGGATTTACAATAATATGAGGCGTGTGTATTGAATTTTCTTGTGTCCATATATAACATGTATATGACATAATGTGTAGATTTAATAAAAAATAATATGCAGTTGAATTACTTGATGTAATTTATATGTCACATTCAGGGGGATTTTGTCGTTTCTTAGCATCTCAACTTAGAAGTCATAAGAAGCTTATATATATGCATTTATTCAAGGTTTGTAAGGTAAACGTAAAAATCTAGTTATTATAGTATAGTTTTATTTAATTGCTGCTGTAAAGAGTTAATTGTTACTTTTGAACATTTATTTTACAAAAGAAAGAAAAAAGTCCTGCAAAAAGCAGGACTTTACTAATAAATATTCATAATTACGCATATATACTATTATCTTTTTGGTGCTAATGGTGGCCTTTTACCACGTTTTAAATCACGAATGCTCAAATCAAAGTCCATCTGTAAATGAGGATAGTCCGGAAAGTTAGTCCAGTCTCCACCCCAGGTGAAGCCTAACTCTTTAGCTAAATCGACAACCTCCATCCAATCTGATTTGCCATTGCCATTATCATCTCGTTCCATATCCCAGACAATATCTCCATCAGGGGTCCTTAAGGCAAAATCAATGGCAAGTCCATAGTTATGATAAGATTCCCCGCCTCTTGCATTGGTGACAATATTCCCAGAAGATGAGCGTCCCTGTGCAAATAGAGCATCTTGTTCCTCCACACTCCGATATCCATGCGTAATCACAACTTCTATGCCTCGCCTGGCAGCCATACGGACTAATACACCTTCGCTTTCGGCAACAGCTGGATGCAAACCGGTAATTGGTAAAGGCTCAGGGATTATTTCTTCTTGCCATATCTCTCCCAAGTCTCCTTTTTGTTGCAACCATACAAATATAATAGATAGAACAATCGTTGCGATGATCCAATTTTTCAGGCTTTTTTTCCTTCGCTGTCTTTGCTTACGTAGTGATGAATTCATATACTCTCCTACACTTTTTCTACTCATCAAGCTTCAATTCTTTTCAAAGGCTTCATTTCAGGTAAACTAACTTCTATTATAATTCATCTCAGCTTTGAAAGCTTCTTCTGCAAAAATTACATGATTATACGTTTTCATTTTCTTAAATTTTCATATGCGTATCCTAGGGATGCGTAGAATATGAGAATACAAAAAAGCAGCCGGCTATAAGCCGACTGCTCTTGTATGCATACTGAGTAATGACTACTCAGTTGTGTATGGCAGCAATGCGATTTGACGGGAGCGTTTGATTGCAATCGTCAGCATGCGTTGATATTTAGCGCTAGTACCTGTTACACGGCGTGGCAAAATTTTTCCACGTTCGCTGATAAATTTACGAAGCAAGTCCGTATCTTTATAATCGATGTGAGTAATTTTGTTCGCTGTGAAGAAGCACACTTTACGACGTTTGTTGCGACCACCACGACGTGCCGGTCTTTTATCGTCTCCGCCTTCTCTTTGCTTGAAGCCCATGCTTTTCAGTCCTTTCCTATCATGTAACCGATATCTCGTACGAGTAACGGCTCACGTTAAAATGGCAAATCATCATCCGATATATCAATCGGTTTTCCGTCATCGGAAAAAGGATCCTGATTGTTGCTACGCGCAGCATTATTATTGCTTGCACGTCCGCCGCCGCCTCCATAAGAAGGCTCTTCACGCATAGGTTGTCCCCCGCCGCCACCGCCTTCGCGGTTAGCTGACTCCAAGAAACGAACATTATCGGCAATGACTTCGGTCACGTATACACGCTTTCCTTCGTTATTCTCGTAGTTCCGTACTTGAATGCGTCCTTCGACTGCAGCCAGACGACCTTTACGCAAATAGTTTGCACAAGTCTCGGCAAGCTGTCTCCAGGTTACGACCGGAATAAAATCTGCTTCCCGCTCTCCTCCTTGGCTTGTAAACGGTCTGTCTACGGCCAAAGTAAATTGTGTCACGGCTACTCCTGCTGGAGTGTAACGCAACTCAGGATCCCGGGTTAACCGGCCGATCAGAATGACACGGTTCAACAATGTAATCCCCTCCTTCTGAGCGTATTGGTGCGATAATCACGAGTTAATGTCTTAGGCAGACTTAACGTCGTTGGTAATGAGATAACGAATTACTTCGTCAGAAATCTTCATGAGACGCTCAAGCTCAGTAACTACTGCTGGTTCAGCAGTGAAGTGTACCAAAACATAAACACCATCACGGAATTTCTTGATCTCATACGCAAGACGGCGTTTACCCATAACGTCGTGAGCTGTAACCTCACCACCGCCGTTGGAGATGATGCCTTGGAATTTATCGACTGTAGCTTGAACAACTTCTTGCTCAACGTCAGGACGAATAATGTACATCACTTCATATTTGCGCATAATTTTCACCTCCTTATGGACTCTGGCCCTCAATCCATGTTGAGAGCAAGGAACGAGCACAAACTCGAACTATATTAATATAACAAATACGCAAACGAAATGCAAGCAAACGTTCCCTGTTCATATTGGTACATAATCCCCATCATGTTTAGACTTCAGATGGAACACACTACAGAAGTAACACTGATCTCATTCTGTGGAGGAGGCTACTTATTATGGGTGAAAGAACCGAGTTCGAACCTGGGGACAAAGCGCCGAATGATGGAGAGTACACTGAAGTCGGAGAGAAGAGCTTTCACACGGAGATTAATGATCCCAAGCGAGTCACGCTAAAAAAAGGCGAGGCCTTTCCGGAAACGAGCAATCACAATCGCAAGTGGAAAAAGCTGACTAAAGCACGCGTCCACTAATTATTTTTTCAGTACCGCGTATATAAAACGTCAGTTAGCACATAATACAATCAGGCGGTACACGAGAGAGGTGTGGTTCCGTTGGACAACGAAGCCGATTTTTCGATGTTGGAGATGCATCACGTAATATAAGAAGCTTGTGGGTGTGTAAGACCTTAGTCCGAAGCACAAGTATTGCTACAAGCAGTACAGCCAGCGTTTCTGTCGTTACGACCGATTGTGATCTAACTAAACATGTACCGCCGGATAAAGAGCCCGTCAGGGCTCTTTATTTTTTTATAGGTAACCATTATAAAATCAGCATTAAGATTAATTATAAGAAACAAAATAAAAAGAC
The DNA here is from genome assembly GCF_007680605.1 of Paenibacillus xylanexedens. Taxonomy (GTDB): domain Bacteria; phylum Bacillota; class Bacilli; order Paenibacillales; family Paenibacillaceae; genus Paenibacillus; species Paenibacillus xylanexedens_B. The sequence goes on along the minus strand of NZ_VEIO01000007.1, from coordinate 32,035 downwards.
TATCCATAGGATAGTCCCTTTCAGTCCTTTATGATGACCCCAGTCAATGGAGTTATGTAAGCATTATATCTTCACCAAATCTAAATAACTTAAATGGCGGAAAGGGTGGGATTCGAACCCACGCACGCTGTGACACGCCTAGCTGATTTCGAGTCAGCCCCCTTGGGCCTCTTGGGTACCTTTCCGCAGCAAAATTGATTATACCATGCCTGTGGGAGGAAAGCAATACCTATACCCTGTGTGCATGTAAACGCTATTTCACCATTACGTTTCATCGCCGCGCGATATAGCTAAATCATGCAACTAAAACACCGGGTATATGTTTTCCTCTTCCAGCCTACCCTCAGGATTACGCATCCTCTTCTACCGAGCGTAACACTTTTTTCATATTCTTCTCAAACTTGGCCCGAGGAATCAGTACGCTATGTTTGCAACCAACACACTTGATCCGAATATCCATCCCCATCCGAATGATTTCCATCTCATTGCTTCCACAGGGATGCTGCTTTTTCATCTGTACGATATCTCCAAGCTGGAAACTTTTACGCTCCACCTGCACCATCTCCCTCATCATTATCCATCGCAGCTGCCTGCTCTAATGCAGCCAACTTGCTTCTCTCATGGTACTCGAGTATTTTCTTCACATCTCCCTGAATTTGGCGTTCGACCGAAGACCGGGAGTTCGGCATACATTCTGCTACCACACGAATGACATAATCAGAAGTGGACATCGACTGAATCCCTAGCACATCCGGTACCTTCACAATATTCAGATCTCGTTCTTCAATACCTGCGAGTGATTGCTTCACCAAATGTACGGACTCATCCAGTGTCAGATCAGCCTTCATCGGGATATCCACTACAGCCAGCGAATTAGACATCGAATAGTTAGTCACACTTGCAATTGTACCATTCGGAATGATGTGTACTTCTCCCTGCCAGCTTACCAGTTTGGTTGTTCTTAAGCCAATAACTTCAACAGTTCCTTTGAACGTTCCTGTCTGAATCACATCTCCTACAGCAAACTGATCCTCTAAAATAATAAAGAATCCGGTTATGACATCCTTCACCAAGCCCTGAGCACCAAAACCAATGGCAAGCCCCAGAACACCGGCGCTAGCTAGCAATGGTCCGACTTGTACATTGATTTCCGATAACAGCAACAAAATCATAATGAAATTACATGTTATCGAGGTCGCATTTTTCAATAACTCACCAATTGTTACGAATCTGCGCGGGTTGACACGAATTTTGCCTTCCTGCTTCCGTGCCATCGATCGATCAATAACCCTGGACACCACTTTAATGACAATACGAGTGATAATAAAAATAATAAGGATGCGAATCGAACTGAACATGATGTTAAGCCACATATCCGTATCGGAAATTTTAGCCCACACCTGATCCGTCCAACGAATGGCATTGGTCACTACCTGCTCAGCAGTTTTATTATCAGGATCATTTCCCTGTGCAAAATAAAATGACATCAAAGTCTGATTCCTCCTCTACATCGGTATGTTATCATAGCTGTCTTCGGTTTTGAAATAGAGGCCGCGAATCTCTACAAACTCATCACGAATAATTTTCTGTACCCGCATCAGATCCTCTTTCGGAAACTGGATACACAGTGCACAGCCCGCTGTAATCTCCTTAGGTGTCGGAAACAAGTCAATCTCGATCTCAGCAAACTCTAGGAGCATCTCTGCTCGCAGTGCCTGCTGCGTTGAATCAAACGCAATCAGCATCCAATCGTCCAGCCATTCGTCCATGTCCTGCTCCTTTCAAGCTACAACCACTCTCAGGTAAAAAGCCTGTCCTTCCGAAGTATAAAACACTCTACCTTTCCATATACTGATACTACTATTCCAAGGGAAAGGATAGATCCTATGAATCCTACTTCGCGTTCCTTTTCATCACAAGATCTGACCAGCCTGAAAGTTCCTCATACTGATCCAGGTGTGCATGCTGCCATTGTACATCGTTTAATGTTCCATCTCTACAAAGCTCATTCTTTGCAAAATGTAGTGATTGTCTGCATCGGTACTGACCGTTCCACAGGTGACTGTCTCGGACCGCTGGTTGGTACGTCACTGGCAAAATGGGACAGCCCTCTGTTCCATCTATATGGCACATTGGATGAGCCGGTTCATGCTGTAAATCTGCAAGACACACTACACAAAATCTACAGCACCCATCACAATCCGTATGTGATTGGCATTGACGCCTGTCTTGGCCAATCCTCTAGTGTCGGTTGTATCCAGGTCGTAAACGGCCCGCTCAAGCCTGGCGCAGGCGTAAATAAAGAATTACCGCCGGTCGGCGATATCCATCTGACAGGTATCGTTAACGTCGGCGGTTTTATGGAATACTTTGTGCTTCAGAACACACGGCTTAGTCTCGTTATGCGAATGTCTGAAATTATAGCGAGTAGTCTGTATTCGGCCATTCGGGAATGGCATACTCGCTCTACTCTGCTTGCTGTGCCAGAGTAATAGCTTCCTTCTCCTCTGGGGAAAGTGTATACGTCGACTCTCCCCCTTTTAGAGGTTTTGCATATACATATGAACCGTCACGATTAAATAATCCCGTAAGGATCATACCGTCCTGACTTTCATTAATCATGGCTATCGAAAAGCTCAGGTCGCTACCACGCTCTCCATAAGCGTTGTATCTTTTCACACCGACCTTGCCCTGAATACGAGCCAGCTTCTGCAATGCTGTTTGCAACTGATTCGTTTGCAGTTTGTGTTCGTCCTCAATACTGTCCATCTGGATTTTCAGGTTAATCAGTAGGGACTCCAAATCCTCCACACCACTGCCAGCCATCATGGCTTCGTATTTACGTTTAAACTTCCGTAACTTTGCCCCTTGAGCAATACTCACGATCAGCAAAATCACCGTAAGCAATGTCAATCCGCCAATAATCCACAACAGCTGTTCCAGAATCAGCTCATTTAATTCAGCCATGTAAGTGCAACTACCCCTCTATGTTTTTGATCAGATTCACGTCTGTCCGTAGTTCTTAGCTTTTATTATAAATCAACCCGTTATTCAAGGAATTAATCATATATTTCCATTTCGAATAACAAAACGTTGAACACTTTTGTTACTCCTTTATCTCCCTGCTGTCAGCTCAGTAATGGCCCGAATAAGTTCATCGACCTCTTCATGGGAAGAACTGTATCCAACGCTTGCTCTGACAGCCCCGGTAGCTGTTGTACCTGCTGACTCATGCGCAAGTGGAGTACAGTGAAATCCTGAACGAACCGCAATCCCATAATTCCGATCCAGCCGGAATGCAAGCTGAGCTGAATCATATCCCTCAATTATAAAGGATACTAATCCTGAACGAGGTTGTCCAATGTCCGGGCCCAACAGTTGAATACCTTTAATCGAAGAAAGTCCTTCCATTATAAGTTGTGTCAGCTCCCACTCATGCTGATAGATTGAAGCAGGTGTCATGGCAAGTACATGCTTCACCCCCGCTCCTAACCCAGCAATCCCAACTGTATTAGGGGTTCCAGCTTCATAACGATCTGGGCGAACTTTAGGTTGTTCTACCGCCTCGGATTGACTACCCGTACCTCCATGAAGCAAAGGTTGCACATCGAGCTCGGGAGCGATGTACAAGCCACCTGTACCTTGGGGTCCCAGCAACCCCTTATGTCCTGGAAAAGCCAGCATATCAATACCTAGTTTTCCTACATCCACCGGCATCACCCCAACGCTCTGAGCTGCATCCACCAGTAAAAGAGCCTGATGTTGACGGCATAGTTCTGAGATTTCTCCAATTGGCAAAATACTGCCTAGCAGATTAGAACTATGTGTGCATACGACCAAACGGGTGTTTTTCCGAAACATCCGCTCCATCTGTTTTAAGTCTATGGCTCCAGAGGCTGTGACGGGTACATAATCTACCTCAATCTTACCTTGTCTGCGAAGGAACTCCAGAGGGCGCCGGACTGAATTATGTTCCGCCATGGTGGCTATTACATGATCCCCCTCTTGAAGTACACCCTGAATCGCAAGATTAAGAGCTTCTGTTGTGTTTGAACCAAATGCAATATCATTAGGGTTTTTAATACCAAACAGAGTCGCCAAGCCTTTTCTCGTTTCAAACAAAACCCTGCTCGCCTGCACAGCCATCCGATGACTCCCCCTGCCCGGGTTAGCCCCTGCAAATTCGAGGGCACTCATCATTGCCTTACCAACAGCAGGTGGCTTAGGCCAAGATGTTGCTGCATGATCCAGATAGATTGTGTTCTCCATCCTCCTACCACCTCAGCTCATAAGAAATAATTACAGGATTTGTTACAAACAAAGAATGACATATCGTTTCTCCAGAACACAGAGTCGATATGTCATGACATGAGTAGCTCTGCATGTTGTTAATGATGCATCCGAGTTGTTATTGCAACAGTTCTAATAACCGTTCGAGATCTTGTTTGCTATAGTAGTTGAGCTCTATTTTACCTTTATCTTTCTGACCATGTTTAATTTTCACTGTCGTTTTGAATCGTTCCCGCAGTGACTCTTCCAAGGTGTCGATAAACGGATCTTTCTTCTTTAGCTTGGCCTTAGCCTTCAATTCACCTGTTTTGGAACGATCAAGTTGCTGCACTGCTTCTTCCAGCTCACGTACACTCCATTGCTGATCAATGGATTGCTTAGCTAGCTGTTTGACCAGATTCTCGTCCTTCACACCAACAATGGCACGTGCATGTCCCATTGACAATGTTCCACGTGAAACATGATCCTTTACTTCCTCTGGCAAAGCCAGCAATCGCAAAAAGTTAGCGATGTGAGAGCGTGATTTACCGACCTTCACGGACAACTCTTCTTGGGTCAAAGAGAACTGATCCATTAATCCCTGATAGGCTACTGCCAGTTCCATTGCATTCAGATTCTCCCGTTGCAGGTTCTCAATCAGGGCTATTTCCATCACCTGCTGATCATTAAACGTACGAACAACAGCTGGTATAGTCGCATTACCACAATACTGTGATGCCCTAAACCTGCGCTCGCCTGCAATAATCTCATATCCTCGAAGTACAGGACGAACGATAATGGGTTGGATTACGCCGTGTTGCCGGATCGATTCCGCAAGTTCATGTATTGCTTCCTCATCAAATGCTTTACGCGGCTGATAAGGGTTAGCCCGCAGTTGACTAATCGGGATTTCTACGACTTTATCATCGTCATTAATTGAAAGCGAAGGAATTAGGGCATCTAGTCCTTTTCCAAGCCGCTTACTCATAAGAAATCACTTCCTTTGCGAGCTCTAGATACACTTCCGCTCCTCGGGAACGGGGATCATACGTAATAATGGATTGCCCGTGAGATGGTGCCTCACTCAGCCGTACATTACGCGGAATAATCGTTTGATATACCTTTTGCTGAAAATACTTCTTCACTTCTTCTATAACTTGAATGCCAAGATTCGTCCGAGCATCAAACATCGTCAGTAATACGCCTTCAATCTGAAGAGAAGTGTTTAAATGTTTTTGCACCAGCCGAACCGTATTCAGTAATTGGCTTAGCCCTTCCAATGCATAGTACTCACACTGAATCGGAATAATCACGGAATCGGAGGCAGTTAGTGAGTTAATTGTCAACATTCCGAGCGATGGCGGGCAGTCAATAAGAATATAATCATAATTATTTCTCACTTGTGCGAGCGCCTTTTTCAGACGAACTTCTCGCGATATGGTGGATACCAATTCGATCTCGGCTCCGGCAAGTTGAATCGTTGCAGGTATGATATGAAGTCCCTCAATTTGTGTCTCCGCGATTGCCTCTTGGGGAGGCACATCATTAATCAGAACATCATATATACAATTCGCCACATCTGCTTTATTAATTCCGACTCCACTCGTTGTATTTCCTTGGGGGTCAATATCGACAAGCAGTACCTTTTTTCCAAGTGAAGCAAGTCCTGCTCCCAAGTTAACCGATGTCGTTGTTTTCCCCACACCGCCCTTTTGATTTGCTACGGCCATAATCTTAGACAATACCTTCACCTCAAATAAAATAGGAGTCTTTTCTTGTAGGTTGTGAGTTACAGTTAACAATAAGCAGGCGGCCACCGTCCACAAGAACAACAACTACCGTTTCCTTAACAGAACGATTTGTTCCCTTCACGTCGCATGAAAAACGGACTATATAGACAGAAAAAGCGGCCATTGCCGCCTTAAGCTTCAATTATTTGCGTTTTGGAATATGAATAACAATTTCGTAGTGATCCTCATGATCCGCTTCTTTTGTTTTGATATCCATACCTGAACCTGTTACCATATCAATGGATTGACGAATCGTGTTAAGTGCCAGTCTTACATCCTTCGTAAAGGATATCCGTTTGGATTTTTTAATCTTGGATGCTTCCTTATAAAAAGCAACACGTACCTCCGTCTGCTTCACATTCAATTCCTTATCGATAATCTCGCCCAGCAATTTCAATTGCAGTTCTTCCGTATCCAGCGACAACAAGGCTCTTGCGTGACGTTCAGATATTTTGCGCTCCATTAAGGCTGTTTTTACACCTTCTGGAAGATTCAACAACCGAATCTTATTAGCAATGGTAGATTGGCTTTTACCAAGTCGTTGGGCAAGGCTCTCCTGTGTCAACTGATGCAAATCAATCAACTTTTGGTAGGCAACCGCTTCCTCAATCGAGGTTAAACCTTCACGTTGCAAGTTCTCAATTAAAGCAATGGATGCGGCTTGAGAGTCGTTGAATTCACGCACAATGGCCGGGATATGCTCAAGGCCCAGTTTGCGAACAGCACGCCAGCGACGTTCCCCAGCGATTATCTCATATGATCCATTGCGAACCCGAACAACAATAGGTTGAATAACGCCATGTGTTCTGATCGTTTGCAGTAACTCATCAATTTTATCATCATCAAAAATAGTACGGGGTTGATATGGGCTACTCACAATTTCGTTAACCGGAACCTGTTTAATCTCATCTCCGTTATTGCGCTCCGCCAAACCAAACAACTTCGAAAATTGTTCTTTCATTCCGTAGATTACCACCTAGTTTCGTAATAGCTCCCACATGAGCAGGTGCTTCTTATTCCATAAGCGAGACTTCATACTCATCGTTCCTGAAATAAGTTATGCCATTCATATTGCCCTGCTGCGAAACAGCATCAAATGCTTAACCATCTATTGATATGAACTAATCTAAGATCACTGTTTACGCAGGAACTGATACTTCTATTCTATCATCTTTTTCACCATAATCCTATGTTTACCTATTCTTTAAAAGAATCAAATTTTCCTGCTTTTTTATCCGGTTTATTAGGAAAATAAAATGAATGACTCCCTATATAAGTTGAACTAAATATGTTTACACGGAGCACTCCGACGACAGAATAACCTTCCCATCGCTGTTATCCCCGGATTTTTTTGATTCCCTTTTCTAAGGGGAAAAATCCGATGATAAGCTTATGCTTCCGATGTAGCTTTCTTGCAGAAAGCTTTTAGCCGACCGCTTCGCTTTTTCAGTTTTTTTCTGTCCTCTCCGTTTCTGTGTAAATAAAAATAGTTCAACTTATATAGATCCTGATGAACTAAAATTATTACTTGTCCTAATTTTGTATATTAAAATCTCATCGTATAAATTTAATATAACGCGTTTCTATTTTAGAAAACACAAAAAAATAGAGAATGTTTCACGTGAAACATCCTCTATTTCCATCTGGTCATTCAACACGTTATTATGTTTTTATCCTTATGTCACAATACTACACGAGTGGAGTTTTAAGTGGTGTCCCCGGTTTACGTGGATACTTATGTGGTGTCTTGTCAAACTTCTGAATCAAAATGATATGACGTTCTGATTCCTCCACCGGTAACTGGAATGGATGAACAGCCTTCACCCGTCCTCTCAGCTGATTAAAGCTGAACTCTGCTTCTTTCATTTCCTCCCGCGGGTCTCCACCCTTCATCGCAGCGAACATACCGCTTTTACGTACAAAAGGAAGACAGAATTCATTCAGCACTGCGAGCTTGGCTACCGCACGTGCAGTAACCAGATCATAGCTATCCCGGTATCCTTCTTTGCGGCCCAGCTCCTCAGCACGACCATGGATTAATTCGACCTGCTCCAGACCAAGTGTATCCACTACATGCTGTAAGAAACCAATGCGTTTATTCAATGAGTCAATAATTGTAAGCTGGATATGTGGAAAACAAATCTTAAGCGGGATTCCCGGGAACCCTGCTCCTGATCCGATGTCAGCCAGCTTGTTTACTTTGGTCATATCCGTATAAAACGCTAACGATACCGAATCATAAAAATGTTTGGTATATACCTGCTCACGGTCTGTAATGCCGGTAAGATTCATTTTTTCATTCCAGGAGACAAGTTCTTTATAGTACAATTCGAACTGCTCCAGCTGGAGTTCTCCCACTTCCAGGCCATGCTCCTTCAAGCGTTGTTGCAACTGCTGTTGAATATCGTCCATTATTGTCCCCTTGCTGCGGTAACGCGGTTATAATGCTCCAGGTAGACAAGCAAAATGGAAATATCCGCAGGTGTAACACCCGCAATACGAGATGCCTGACCAATAGAGATTGGACGGATCTTTGCAAGCTTTTGCTTGGCTTCCATTGCAAGACCATGAATCTCATCGTATACGATCGTGTCTGGAATTTTCTTTTTCTCCATTTTCAGCAAACGTTCTACATGGATCAATTGTTTCTCTATATATCCTGCATATTTGATCTGAATTTCAACCTGTTCCTTCATATCAGCTGTCAGTTCCACTTCGGAAGGAGAAATCTGTTCTATCCAGTCATAGCCAATCTCAGGACGGCGCATCAGATTCAGCAATGTACTTCCATCTTGGATCGGTGTAGAACCAATCTCTTCAAGTTTGGCATTAACCTCAACCGGACGCACTTTTGCCTCTTTCAGACGCGCAATCTCCTGCTCGACTTTTGCTTTTTTGTCCAAGAAAGCCTCATAACGTTCATTAGTGATCAGTCCAATGTCATGACCAATCTCGGTAAGGCGCATATCTGCATTGTCATGACGAAGCAGCAAACGATACTCGGCACGAGAGGTCAACAAACGGTAGGGCTCATTCGTGCCTTTGGTAACGAGATCATCAATGAGTACACCGATATAACCTTGGGAACGATCAAGCACAATAGCCTCTTTGCCTTGCACTTTACGTGCTGCATTGATACCAGCCATGACTCCTTGTCCTGCAGCTTCCTCGTATCCGGATGTACCATTGATCTGACCCGCTGTGAACAGTCCAGGCAGACGTTTTGTTTCCAGAGATGGCCATAATTGCGTTGGCACCATCGCATCGTATTCTATGGCATAACCGTTACGCATCATTTCGACTTTTTCCATTCCCGGAATGGAACGAAGAACAGCCAGCTGTACATCCTCTGGCAAACTTGTAGATAAACCCTGTACGTAATACTCAGATGTATTTTTGCCCTCCGGCTCCAGGAAAATTTGATGCTTCGGCTTATCGCTGAAACGTACAATTTTATCCTCAATGGATGGGCAGTAACGCGGCCCTGTTCCTTCAATTACACCAGAGAACATCGGTGCACGATGCAGATTATCATTAATAATCTGATGTGTTTCCACAGATGTATACGTCAGCCAGCATGGTAGTTGCTCATTTGTAGAGGATTTTGTCTCATAGGAAAAGAACTTCGGCTCATCATCACCGGGCTGAATTTCAGTTTTGCTAAAATCAATCGTATCCTTATGCACACGCGGTGGTGTACCCGTTTTGAAACGTACAAGCTCAAAGCCCAGCTCACGCAAATGCTCTGACAATTTAAGGGATGGCTGTTGATTGTTTGGTCCACTTTCATACATCAGCTCTCCCATAATGACTTTACCGCGCAGATATGTGCCTGTTGTCAGCACTACAGCTTTGGCACGATATTCTGTACCTGTTTGGGTGACAACTCCGACACACTGACCGTCCTCAACAATTAGACGATCCACCATACCCTGACGCATGGTCAGATTAGGTTCTTTCTCCATCGTTTCTTTCATTGTATGCTGATAAGAGAACTTATCCGCTTGTGCACGTAGCGCATGGACGGCAGGTCCTTTACCCGTATTTAACATCCGCATCTGGATAAAGGTTTTGTCAATATTCCGGCCCATTTCCCCGCCCAGTGCATCGATTTCCCGTACAACGTGTCCTTTTGCCGGCCCACCAATGGATGGGTTACAAGGCATGAACGCCACCATGTCGAGGTTAATCGTAATCATCAGCGTTTTTGAACCCATTCGGGCTGCTGCAAGAGCTGACTCTACCCCGGCATGTCCTGCTCCAACGACAATAACATCATAACTGCCGCCATCAAAAGCCATGTGTATTACCTCCTTATTTTGCGTTATCTATATGAAAACCAACACTTCCTGGCAACAACATCATTCCATCCTTTGACAACGGGCAGAAATTGTACCTTCCCATCATACACAACCATTTCATTGAAAGAAACGGGTTAATGATTTACTTTCCTAGGCAGAACTGGGAGAAAATCTGATCTATTAATGCATCATGTGCTGTATCCCCCACGATCTCTCCAAGCTGCTCCCATGCCAAACGAACATCGATCTGGATCATATCAATCGGAACAAACTGATCCGCAGCCTCATACGCATCGATTAGAGATTGCTTCGCCTTTTTCAATAAGGCAATGTGACGAACGTTACTTACATACGTCAAGTCAGCAGACTCCAGCTTTCCACTGAAAAACAGCGTCGAGATGGCATCTTCCAATCGATCAACGCCCAGATCATCCTTCACCGACATCGGAACAAGCCGCTCCTCCGGAATGTAACGGAGCAGGACGTCACGGTCAATCTGTGGCGCTAAGTCCATTTTATTCATAATGATAATTGATTGTCTACCGCGGATTTGTTCCAGCAACTCAATCTCATCCTGATGAAGCGGCTCAGCCGCATTCACAACCATCAGAATCAGATCCGCATCATTGACAGCTGAACGTGAGCGCTCGACCCCAATCTTCTCAACGACGTCCATAGTCTCCCGAATCCCTGCTGTATCGAGCAATTTCAAAGGAATATTGTTTATTGTAATAAATTCCTCAATGACATCCCGGGTCGTGCCCGGAATATCAGTTACAATGGCCCGGTTATCTTGCGCAAGTGTATTCATTAAAGAGGATTTACCTACATTAGGTCTTCCAACGATTGCTGTCGTGATACCTTCACGTAATATTTTTCCTTGTTCTGCTGTCGTGAGCAACTTATCGATCTCAGCCATAACCTCGTTGGATTTTTCTTTTATAAATTCGGACGTTAATGATTCCACATCATGCTCAGGATAATCGATATTTACTTCGATATGAGCCAGTGTCTCTACCAATGTATATCTCAAATCACGCAACTTGGAGGAGAGTTTACCTTCTACCTGCTTCAGTGCTACTGAGAAAGCACGATCCGACTTTGAACGAATCAGATCCATGACCCCTTCTGCTTGGGACAAGTCAATTCGTCCATTGAGGAAAGCGCGTTTCGTAAATTCACCCGGTTCAGCCAAACGGATGTTCAGCTGCAGTAGCAGATCCATCACCCGCTTAACAGATACGACACCACCATGTGCACTAATCTCAACAACATCCTCTGTGGTGAAGGAACGAGGCGCACGCATCACTGTGACCAGTACCTCTTCAACCTTTTCCCCATGGCCGGGATCTATAATGTGACCGTAATGAACCGTATGGGAAGGTGCCTGAGTCAAAGGTGTTTTGCTGCGGAAAATCTTTTCTGTCTCGGTCACCGCATCCGGCCCGCTGACGCGAATAACGGCTATGCCGGCTTCACCAACCGCCGTAGATATGGCTGTAATCGTATCGCTAATCATTGTGATCTCTCCCTACTCTCTATAATGAAGTTGTCATCCATCCCATTCCGGAGAACGCCAACACATATTCAACTCTATGGGTACACTACCTATTGCATATGCTTCGGTACGAAAAAAGCAATGGCTTCTGCACCGGGCAGGCAGCCATTGCGTCATCAATTGCGTGTTATTTCAACGTAATAACCACACGCCGATTGGGCTCTTCGCCCTTACTTAAGGTCTTAATCTGCGGGTGATTTTGCAGTTTGGCATGAATCACTTTACGTTCAAGCGGAGGCATCGGCTCTAGCACAACTTCCTTACCTGTACGAATGGCTTGTCCAGCCAACCGTTCAGCCAGATCCTCAAGCGTTTTCCGCCGGCGCTGACGGAAGTTCTCCGCATCAAGTACGATGCGAACGAAGCTTTCCGAGTACCGATTGGCTACGATATTGGTCAAATACTGAAGAGCATCTAGCGTCTGTCCACGTCTGCCAATAATCATGCCGAGGTCTTCCCCGGAAATATTGAAGATATGACCATCCCGCTGTTTCTTGATATGCACTTCCACATCCAACCCCATACCTGCCGCAACCTCTTTCAAAAACGCAGCTGCTTCTTCATAGGGATTATGGACTGCTACACCCTCAAGTAATGCTTCAATCTCAGGTTCAGGTGTGGCTGGTTTGATCGGCTGCGGTGCAGCTTCGGGTACGGACAACAAGCTCAATTCAACTTTAGCAGCCTTCACCCCGAACAAACCCAGGAATCCTTTTGACGGCTGCTCTAAAACTTGTATCTCGACCTTGTCCCGGCTCACGCCAAGCTCAGCCAATCCTTGGTTTACAGCATCTTCAACGGTTTTTCCTGACGTAATGACTGTGGTCATTTCGATTTTTTGGCCCCTTTCGACCCTTTCCCAGAGACGGTTGCCTTGCCACCGTTTTTGCGTTTAGCTCCATTTTTGGAAGAGCTGCTTTGCTTCACGTTGACCTCGGCCACAACTTTATCATTATTCCGGTAAAGGAAATAGTTTTGCACGATCGTGTAGATATTACTGTAGAACCAGTAAAGCGGCAACGCTGAAGGGAACTGATACGACATAACAAAAATCAAAATCGGATATACCCACAGCATGAACTGCATTGGGCCGATCTGCTGTGCAGGATTCATACGCATCATCATCCACGTTTGGATGAATGTCGTGATGGCAGCCAGCACTGGCAAAATAAACAGGTGATCCGGTGAGCCCAGTTGGAGCCACAAGAAATCATGCGTTCTCAGACTGGAGTTTCCGTAAATGGAGTTATACAGTGCGATGTAAATCGGCATCTGAATGATAAGAGGCAGACAGCCAGCCATCGGGTTAACCTTGTTCTCCTGAAACAATTTCATCGTTTCTTGCTGTACTTTCTCAGGTGTATCTTTATACTTGGCTTGAATCTCCTTCAGCTGCGGCTGAATAGCCTGCATCGCTTTGGAGCTGCGGACCTGTTTCATCGTCAATGGTAAAATCAATGTCCGTACAATAAGCACCATCACCAGGACAGCCAGTCCATATTCACCATTAAACCAGTTGGCGAATGTATCGAGCGCCAGTGAGAACCAGTACACGACATTGGCTTGCCAGAATGATTCACTATTCTTCAGATCTTCCGTTGTAACTCCTGCACCTTGTGGAGTACATCCGGCGAGTACAGTGACCATTGCAATGACTGCAATGAGGAGAATCCACTTCCCCTTAGATGTCTTCAATCGCGACACTTCATAACCCCTCTCTTAACCATTCCATTCCACCGTAAATCATACCATAATTAGGAGGACAAATAAACCGAAGCTTACCGCTTACACGACTTCAATAGAGATGCCTTACGCATCACATGCAACAGACTTTTCTCCATTTCCTTATAGGGCATGCCTAATGCACCTTTGCGGACGATGAAAATCAAATCCATCTGCGTAACAATCTCTTGTTCATGATGACGTACAATTTCCTTGATCATGCGTCTCATCCGGTTACGCACGACAGCGTTTCCTATCTTTTTGCTGCAGGATACGCCCACCCGGAATTGTTCGGTATCTTTACGGCGGCAGCCATACACCACGAATTGATGATTGGCAAACGATTTCCCAAACCGATATACACGGCTAAAGTCCGCACGGTTTCGCAGACGCAGTCTTTTATACACGGCGCTTCTCCTTGCTGTCCTTCATCAACGTTATTGACGGAGGTATCATTACTAATTTAGTATAGGCTTTCTTGATCGACGGTAAACCGTCTTGGCGGCAACTTGTATATAAGGAAAGTTTCTGAAAAAGAGAAACTTATCCAACAATTATGATTAGCTAACTGGTAAGCTTCCTCACAGCCTGTAAAGCAATGAATTACACTATATAACCAGCCTGAATAATCCCGTTTTAAGAAAAAAAAGACCACCTCGGTGGTCTTCAGATGCATTAAGCACTCAGGACTTTACGGCCTTTCAGGCGACGTGCAGCCAAAACTTTACGGCCGTTTTTTGTGCTCATTCTTTTACGGAAACCATGAACTTTTTTACGCTTGCTAACGTTCGGTTTGAATGTAGGTCTCAATGTATTGCACCTCCTTACAAGGAAATACTTATGTGATGAATCCTTTTCATCTTCACAGAAAACACCTTTATATATTTAACCACGTCCAATTGGAAAAGTCAACTGAAAAGCGACGCCCCTCTCCCTCTTTTTCATATGCTTTCCAGTGCTCAAAAAACATGCCACCGAATCATGGACTTTTCTCTCCCAGTATATAGCCACATAATCATCAAGAAAAAGTTATCCCCAATCTCCGAAAAAGTGCTGATTTTTCCTCATCTCCCGTTATCCACACCTCTGACAATCTGCCCATAAAATCTACGTCCTTGTTTTAAGTTATTCACATGTGGATAAAGAATAATAGGTTAAAGTCCGAAAAAATAACGCTTGATGTATCCGCTTCACTGTACAGGTTTACAACGTTTTGAGAAAGGTGTAGGATGGAAATCAGCATCTTGTATACAAGTATACCTTTTGTTTTTTACCGTTTTATTTCGGTCCAATCGACAACCTATGAATGTGTTATTAGAACAGCGCACGTTACTTCTAACGTATACATTCCGTAATTTGGGCTTTACGACAATAGTTCGAGTTCTGAGGTGTAGCATACTGTGTTATGATTCTAACGTACGGATTATTTAATTTAGGAGCGTTAGCCATATGCAATTTCCATCTTCCTGGCTTCAAGGAGCATCTCGCGGTGAGGCCATAGCTTGCGAATTAAGGCTGAGAATCATCAACGGAACCCTTAGGCCTGGGGAAATTTTGTCGGAAAATCGAATTGCTGCTGATTTTGACAGTAGCCGCTCGCCTGTTCGCGAAGCATTGAGAACGTTGTCAAACGAAGGACTGATTCGGCTTGAACGGATGGGCGTTGTCATCCTGGGCCTCAATATGAAGGATGTCGAAGAACTGTATGATGTACGTTTTCTCATTGAAAGCTTTGTACAGCAACGACTAGCGGCCGATGTGCCTCCAGCTCTAATCACGCAACTGAGCAATATCATCGACAAGATGCAGCTCGCTGGCAAACATCAAGATGCTGTCGAATTTGCTTATCAGGATCTTACGTTTCACGAAACCATTGTCGAAGCAGCTACCCATTCCCGTATCTCACACCTGTGGAAGAGCATCAGATATGTCGTGATGACGGTCATGCTACTTACTACGCGTAGAGTGTTTGCCCAAGGTGAGTCTAAAGTAAGCGCTGTAATTGAAAAACACCGCTCCCTTGCAACTGCTCTGGAATCAGGGGACAAAGCTCTGATCCAGCACGGGGTACGCACATATTTTAAAGACTCTGGCCAAACGTTACACGAAAGCTTTGAATTTTGAACTTGAGTTCTTACAGCATACCGATGTCAGAAATCTTGGTATTTGTTAGAACCGAAAGCGTTGCGTACAGATTTCTTATGAGTGACGGTAGAGTTGGCAATCAATCCAGCGTCAAGGACGTGAATGATTGCCACATAACTTGTCGACAAGTATACAAAATGCGATTTTATTCATTTTTCGGACATGATAAGGGTAGTTTGCTTCTCTACATTGTTATCAGATCATCAAGATGCTAATTTTTTATTGCTTATATTGTAAGCGTTTATCCCCAAGAAAAAGGAGTAATCACATCATGAGCACGATTTTCGGATTATCCCATAATGCTACATTGCTGATCTGGACGTTGATCGCCATCATCTTCCTGATCCTCTTAATCTCCAAATATAAATGGAACCCCTTTATCACCCTTTTATTATCTGCGTTAATGCTAGGCTTGCTTGCAGGTATGAAGCCAGCTGATGTCATTTCCTCCATTACGGGCGGACTTGGTGGTACTTTAGGCACAATCGCTATCGTTATCGGACTTGGCACCATGCTTGGTAAAATGATGGCTGAATCTGGCGGTGCCGAGCAGATTGCGACGACCCTTGTTGACCGATTCGGTGTGAAACGTGTGCACTGGGCCATGATGATTGTTGGATTCATTGTAGGTATTCCTGTTTTCTTTGAAGTCGGCGTCATTCTAATGATTCCGATCATCTTCACGGTAGCCCGCAAAACCAATATGTCCCTGCTTCAGATCGGGATTCCTATTTTGGCCGGCCTCTCCACAGTTCATGGGCTTGTTCCGCCACATCCGGCACCGATGATTGCCATTGAAGCCTTCAATGCGGACCTGGGAAAAACGATTCTATACTCTTTGATTGTGGGCATCCCTACTGCGATTATTGCTGGACCGGTATTCGGTAAATTTATCGGCAAAAGAATTCACACCGAAGCACCAGCTGAACTCGCTGAACAGTTCTCGGCTAAGAAAACAAGCAATTTGCCCGGATTTGGCATTACATTGTTTACGATTCTACTGCCCGTCATTCTGATGCTGATCGGCTCCATTGCGAACATCGTTGATCCTGATGCAACAAGTGCATTTACCATTTTTAGCGAGTTTATCGGCAATGAGATTATTGCATTGTTAATCTCTGTGGTCTTTGCCCTCTTTTCACTCGGCTTTGCCCGCGGATTTACCAAACATGAACTTTCCCGCTTCACCAGTGAATGTCTGGCCCCTACAGCTACCATTATTCTCATTATTGGAGGCGGCGGTGCCTTCAAACAGGTGTTGATTAACAGCGGCGTGGGTAATGCCATTGCAGAATTCGCCACCAATGCACACATTAACGTGATCCTGTTTGCCTGGCTTGTAGCTGCACTGATTCGTGTCGCTACCGGTTCAGCTACGGTTGCGATGACCACAGCTGCTGGTATTGTTGCTCCAGTGCTCGCTCTTACGCCAGGAGCTAACATTGAGCTGGTTGTACTTGCTACGGGTGCAGGCTCCCTTGTACTTTCCCATGTTAATGATGCAGGCTTCTGGATGATCAAGGAGTTCTTCAATATGAGTGTTGCTCAGACACTCAAGACGTGGACTGTTATGGAAACACTACTTTCTGTGGTTGGACTGATCTTTATTTTGCTACTAAGTACAGTGGTGTGATTGGACGCTAACATCATTTTTCTCATATAAAAAATCGAAAGAAGGACGAACGAATGACCAACTATATGATTGGAATCGATATTGGAACAACCAGCACTAAATCCGTGTTATTCACAGAGCAAGGCGAGGTGGTCACAACCTCTACTCAGGAATATCCGCTCTATACTCCCGCTCCGGATGTTGCAGAACAAGACCCGGATGAGATTGTGCAAGCAGCCATTAGCTCGGTACGCGGCGTGATGACCCAGAGCGGAGTTTCCGCTAACCAGGTTCTCTTCGTATCCTGCAGTTCAGCCATGCACAGTGTCATCGCCATGGATCAAAACGATCATCCGCTGACGCGCTGCATCACCTGGGCTGACAATCGAAGCGCAGCTTGGTCCGACAAGCTGCAAGAAAATGGTGTCGGTCATCAGATCTATCTACGTACAGGCACCCCCATTCATCCGATGTCGCCCCTGACCAAATTGATGTGGATGCGTCATGAGGAGCCAGAACTGTTCGAACGTGCGGTAAAGTTTATTTCGATTAAAGAGTACCTTTTCTTACGTCTATTTGGGCAATATGTCGTCGATCATTCCATCGCTTCCTGTACGGGGCTGCTGAATCTCGAACAACTGGACTGGGATGAGGAAGCACTGGACATCGCAGGGATTACTCCGAATCATCTATCAAAGCTTGTACCAACGACTTATACAATAGAGGGATTGCATGTTGAATGGGCTGAAAAAATGTCTCTTTCCCCCTCCACGCCTTTTGTAATCGGCGCAAGTGACGGGGTACTATCCAACCTTGGCGTTAACGCCATCAAACCGGGCATCGTCGCCGCAACCATCGGCACGAGTGGAGCCATTCGTACTGTCGTTGATCGCCCTGTGACCGATCCGAAAGGCCGTACCTTCTGTTATGCCCTGACGGAAAAACTATGGGTTGTAGGTGGGCCCGTGAATAACGGTGGAATGCTTTTCCGCTGGGTACGGGATGAGTTTGCCGCGTCGGAAGTGGAAACAGCGAAACGCCTCGGCATCAACTCTTATGATGTACTAACCAAAATTGCAGAACGTGTTCCGCCCGGCTCCGAAGGGCTGTTATTCCATCCGTACCTCTCAGGCGAACGTGCTCCACTCTGGAATCCAGATGCCCGTGGCTCCTTTTTTGGTCTGACCCTCCATCATAAGAAGGAGCACATGATTCGCGCAGTACTTGAGGGAGTTATTTTCAACCTCTATACCGTTCTGCTTGCCATGGAGGAACAGATCGGGCAACCTACCTCTATTCAGGCTACGGGTGGATTTGCACGTTCGCCGTTGTGGCGGCAGATGATGTCCGACATCTTTAATCAGGAAGTCGTTGTGCCTGAGAGTTTTGAAAGTTCATGTCTCGGTGCTGTTGTTCTCGGTCTATATGCTACAGGACGAACCAAGTCCCTTGATGCCGTTTCTTCTATGGTAGGCACAACTCATCGGCATACACCCATCAAAGAACATGCCTCCCTCTATAAAGAATTACTGCCGATCTACATTCGAATTTCGCGCAAACTGGAAGATGAATACGCGGACATTGCTGCATTCCAACGCAAAATGTCTATGCTTCATATATAAGTAGAGGAAGACCCGTAGCCAATATGGTTGCGGGTCTTCCTCTTTTTAATATTATTTTGTCTCTATTAATGAGCATTCAGCAATCCAAAACCTCACCTTTCACGACATAACACCTCATGAGGTTGAAGCGTACTCACTACTTATCTTCTCATTTTTCCCCTTAATCAATTCAATTCACTTTCACTTTATCCACATCCAAGTTATTCACATTGCAAGTCCACTTTTGCACATCATTTAGCATCTTTCGACGGATATCCTGTGTATAAAAGTTTTTTGTACTTTAGGTCATGCTGTCGAAAATTAAACAATTTATAAACAATATATTGTGTTGTGACTAAAAATTATACACAAGTTATTGAATTTGTGGATAAAATCTCGCCATACGTTGAAATGCGGGGCTTCTTTTGCTATGATTGTATTACTTTTGGATGTGAATATGTGATCTGACCTATAATATTATCAACAGCCTGTGGATAAAGTTGTGAACAATTTTCCGTTGTTCCTTCTTTTTTTGTTTTTGAACTGCGGGGGTTTGGGGATAAATTCGGCAATATATCTCGTATTTCGACACTGCATCATGGCTTAAGCCACACTTGGAACATGTAAAAGGAGTGACAGTCTGTGGACAGCCATACTTCTGATTTATGGCAGCAAATTTTATCAATCATACAAAATAAACTCAGCAAACCCAGCTTCGATACCTGGTTCAAAGCAACCAAGGCCACCAAGCTGAACGATCAGACCATCGTCATCTCCGCCCCAACTACGTTTGCCGTCGAATGGCTGGAGAGCCGTTACACTAAACTGGTTGGCTCGACGGTCTATGAACTGCTTGGCAAACAGGTCGATGTGAAATTTGTCATCGAGGAGAACAAACCTGTAGAGCCAGATCCGCAGTTGCCGGCACCGACGCCGACAGTCGTTCAAGAAGAAGCCGTGCTCAGCATGCTGAATCCTAAATATACGTTCGATACCTTTGTCATCGGGCCGGGTAACCGTTTTGCCCATGCCGCATCGCTGGCGGTCGCCGAAGCGCCCGCCAAAGCCTACAATCCTCTTTTTCTATATGGAGGCGTAGGACTTGGTAAAACCCACTTGATGCATGCCATCGGACATTATATTTTGGAGCATAATCCGAGTAGCAAGGTGGTTTATTTGTCATCTGAGAAATTCACGAATGAGTTCATCAACTCCATCCGTGATAATCGCGGGGAAAGCTTCCGGAACAAATACCGGAGCGTAGATATTCTGCTTATTGATGATATTCAGTTCCTGGCCGGGAAAGAATCAACACAAGAGGAATTTTTCCATACGTTTAATGCACTGCATGAGGAACGGAAGCAGATCATCATCTCCAGTGACAGACCGCCAAAGGAAATTCCGACCCTGGAAGAGCGTCTGCGCTCCCGGTTTGAATGGGGATTAATAACGGATATTCAGCCTCCGGATCTGGAGACGCGAATTGCGATTTTGCGTAAAAAAGCGCGTGCGGAGAATCTGGATATTCCAAATGAAGCGATGATGTACATCGCGAACCAGATCGATACGAACATTCGGGAGCTTGAAGGAGCCCTGATTCGTGTCGTTGCTTACTCTTCACTGACCAATCAGGACGTCAGTTCTCATCTGGCCGCTGAAGCACTGAAGGATATTATTCCTTCCAGCCGTCCCAAAATGATCACAATTCAAGACATCCAACAAAAGGTCGGCGAATACTACAGCCTCAAGCTTGAAGACTTCAAAGCACGGAAACGGACAAAAGCTGTTGCTTTTCCACGGCAGATCGCTATGTATCTCTCTCGTGAACTGACAGACTTTTCTCTGCCCAAAATCGGGGAAGCTTTTGGAGGACGAGATCATACCACGGTCATTCATGCCCATGAAAAAATCTCTCAAGCGATCAAGAACGATCAAGATCTCTATAAAGTTATCAACAACTTAACCGAAAAAATTAAGAATCCAACCTGAACAAGTCCCAAGCCTATGCACAACGTGTACACATGTGGATAGGCTTAATTTTATGGGTTTAACCCTACTTATCCACATATTCAGTGCCCCTATTACTATTATTACTATAAAGATCTAAAGATATCTTCTCCAAAAAGCCGTTGCAAAGCATGGCCTTCGGCCTTTCGATAAACACCTTTTTAAGACCAAAACAAAACCCAAAAAACATCTAACAAAATCCGCTAGGAGTGAAACCATGAAAATCAGCATAATGAAAAGTTATCTTAACGAATCCATTCAACAAGTGTCCAAAGCAATCTCAAGCCGTACGACGATCCCCATTCTGAGCGGTATCAAATTCGACGTGAATCACCAAGGTGTAACGTTGACAGCAAGTGACACGGATATCTCCATTCAGTCATTTATCCCGCTTGAAGAGGGAGACAAAAGTGTTGTTCAAGTAGAACAACCGGGCAGCGTCGTTCTGCCAGCCAAATTTTTCGTAGAGATCATCAAAAAGTTGCCTTCGCAGGAAGTGCATATGGAAGTCAAAGAAAACTTCAACACGTTTATTTCTGCAGGTGCAACTGAGATTCAGCTGGTAGGCCTGGACCCGGAAGAGTTCCCGGTACTGCCAAGCATTGAAGAGAACCAAACGGTCTCCATTCCTGGAGATTTGCTGAAAAATATGATTAAACAAACGGTGTTCTCCATTTCCACCCATGAAACGACACCTATTCTGACAGGTGTATTGTGGAGTCTTGGTGATAACGAGTTGAAATTTGTGGCAACCGACCGTCACCGTCTTGCTACACGTGCGGCAATGCTGGATAATGCAGAGGGTATCCGTTTCAACAACGTCGTCATTTCTGGTAAAACACTTAACGAGCTGAGTAAAATCGTTCCCGACCAGAACACACTTGTGGATATCGTTGTCGCAGATAATCAGGTGTTATTTAAAATTGACCGTGTATTATTCTACTCCCGCATTTTGGACGGAACATATCCGGATACTTCTAGAATTATTCCAACGTCATACAAAACAGAACTTGTTTTGGACACAAAAAAATTAAGTGAATCGATTGACCGGGCTTATTTGCTGTCGCGTGAGGAAAAAACAAACATTGTGCGCATGCAGACGATGGACTCCGGCACGATTGAAATATCCTCCAGCTCCTCCGAGCTTGGTAAAGTAAGAGAAGAGATTGAGCCGGCTGAATTTACGGGTGAACCGCTTAAAATCTCGTTTAACTCCAAATACATGCTGGATGTGCTGAAAGTGGTGGAGAGCGAGCAGCTGATGATTGCCTTTACGGGTGTCATGAGTCCGATCATCTTGAAACCGCTCGACGACAGCCAGAGTCTATATGTCATCCTGCCTTACCGGACGACCAATTAACGAAGGGAAGATCACACGATGAAGCAAGTATCGATTCGTACGGAATATATTAAGCTTGACCAATTTTTGAAACTCGCAGACTGCATCCCTACTGGAGGTATGGCAAAAGCCCTCCTCCAAGAAGGGCTTGTTCGTGTGAATAAAGAGGCTGAGGAACGCCGTGGACGGAAGTTATACCCTGGGGATATCGTAGAGGTAGACGGAGAAGGCACGTTCGAAGTGGTTGCGGAGTAGAAGACCAAGGTGCAATCCTGCTGCCTCCTGACGGACGGAATAAAAGGGAGGTTAACGTGTGTTTGTAAACAGCATAGAATTGCAGCAATTCCGCAATTATGAGCATCTGAAGCTGGATTCGTTTGGACCCGTCAATCTGTTGATTGGACAAAACGCCCAGGGCAAGACCAATTTGGCAGAGGCTATTTTTGTGCTGGCACTCACCAAGAGCCACCGTACTTCCCGAGATAAGGAATTGATCCGATTTGGGGAAGAACGGTCAAGGCTCACTGCCGAGGTCGACAAAAAATACGGAGCAGTTAAGCTTGAGCTATCCTTATCACAGCAAGGGAAAAAGGCAAAGATTAACGGTCTGGAACAGCGTAAATTAAGCGATTTTGTCGGATCACTCAATGTGGTAATGTTTGCCCCTGAGGATCTGGAGATTGTCAAAGGCACACCGGGGGTACGCCGCCGGTTCCTTGACATGGAGATCGGGCAGGTAGCTCCAGGTTATCTCTATCATCTGCAGCAATATCAGAAGGTGCTGGTGCAGCGGAATAATCTACTCAAGCAGCTGTGGGGAAAAGGGGATTCAGCTCAAGCGATGCTGGAGATCTGGAACGAACAGCTTGCAGAGCACGGTGTTAAAATCGTCAAAAAAAGGAAACAATTCATAAAGAAACTTCAAAAGTGGGCAGAAACGATCCATCAGGGGATTACTGGAGGTGGAGAAGTTCTGCGTCTGGCCTACCTTCCCTCCTTCAGCGAAGCCGCTGAGGAAGATGAAGCTGTCTTAATGGAGCAATTTATGATAAAATTATCACAAATGAAAGAGCAGGAGATTCGCCGGGGCACAACGCTGAGTGGGCCACATCGGGATGACCTGTCCTTTTTCATTAACGAACGGGAAGTACAAACGTACGGCTCTCAGGGGCAACAGCGCACAACAGCGTTGTCTCTTAAGCTTGCGGAGATTGAACTGATTCATGAAGAGATCGGGGAATATCCGGTTCTGTTGCTGGATGACGTATTATCCGAACTTGATCCTTTTCGTCAGACCCAGCTGATCGAAACATTCCAAAGCAAGGTACAGACTTTTATTACCGCTACGGGAATTGAGAGCCTGAACGTTGACAAGCTTAAAGACGCTAGTATCTATCACGTTCATGCCGGACAGGTGGAACGCTAAGGAGTGAGGGCTTATGTACATTCATCTGGGCGGTGAAAAAATCATCCGTTCTTCTGAGTTGGTTGCTATTTTTGATATATCGATTGAGAAATCCTCAAAAATATCCAAGCAGTATGTTACACATGCCGAACAGGAAAAAACGGTCGAACATATTGGCGAAGAGGAAGCAAAGTCTATTGTGGTGACGAAAAACATTGTGTATTACTCACCGATTTCCTCCGCAACGCTCAAGAAGCGTGCGCACCATTTTCCTGATCTATAGCGGATATTCAAGAGAGAACTTCTGTGTCTGCTAATATTCTTAAGTTAACGCATATTCAAGATATTGAATCTATAGAAGTAGGTGAAAGGCATGTCTATGAATCAACCGTCATATGATGCGAATGAAATTCAGGTCCTTGAAGGACTGGAAGCCGTACGTAAACGTCCGGGGATGTACATCGGTTCCACCAGTGCCAAAGGTCTGCATCATCTGGTCTGGGAAGTAGTGGACAACAGTATCGATGAAGCGCTGGCGGGTTACTGTGATCATATCGAGATCAACATCCATGAAGACAACAGTGTAACCGTTGTGGATAATGGACGGGGTATTCCAGTTGGCGAACATGCCAAAATGAAACGTCCAGCCCTGGAAGTCGTTATGACTGTTCTCCATGCAGGGGGTAAATTTGGCGGAGGCGGATATAAGGTATCCGGTGGTTTGCACGGTGTAGGTGTATCCGTTGTTAACGCTCTTTCTGAAAAAGTAGTGGTCACTGTAAAACGGGATGGTCATATCCATCAGCAGGAATACCGCCGCGGTGCTCCGCAATATGACCTCAAAGTGATCGGCACAACAGACGAGACAGGAACTACGGTAACGTTCCATCCCGATCCTGAAATTTTTACAGAAACGACTGTATATGACTACGAAACATTGCTTACACGTGTCCGTGAGCTGGCCTTTTTGAACAAAGGCATTGGTCTGACGTTAACGGACGAGCGGACAGGTGCAACCAATTCCTTCATGTACGAAGGCGGGATCATTGAGTATGTATCCTTCTTGAATCAAAAGCGTGAAGTGTTGCACGAGAATCCGATCTATGTTGAAGGTGCTCGGGATAACATTCAGGTAGAGGTTGCTTTGCAATACAATGACAACTATACCGAAAATATTTATTCTTTTGCGAATAACATCAACACTCATGAAGGCGGAACGCACGAATCAGGCTTTAAGAGTGCACTCACCCGGATTATTAATGACTATGCCCGTAAGGCTGGTGTAATCAAGGATAGTACCGGCAATCTGTCTGGTGACGATGTGCGTGAAGGTCTGACGGCCATTATTTCGGTCAAAATTCCGGAACCGCAATTCGAAGGACAAACGAAAACAAAGCTCGGAAACAGTGAAGTACGTGGTATTGTGGAGTCTTTGTTTGCAGAGAAGTTGCAGGAGTTCTTGGAAGAGAATCCTTCCGTATCCCGTCGTATTTTGGAGAAAGGATTGCAGGCTGCCCGTGCCCGTGAAGCGGCTCGTAAAGCTCGTGAACTGACACGCCGTAAAGGTGCGCTTGAAGTCAGCTCCCTGCCGGGTAAGCTAGCGGACTGTTCATCCAAAGATGCGTCCATCAGTGAACTGTACATCGTCGAAGGAGACTCCGCGGGTGGTTCCGCCAAACAGGGGCGTGACCGTCACTTCCAGGCTATTTTGCCGCTTCGTGGTAAAATTCTGAACGTGGAAAAGGCGCGCCTTGACCGCATCCTCGGTAATGCCGAGATCCGTGCAATTATCACAGCGATGGGAACAGGGATCGGCGACGATTTTGACATCTCCAAAGCACGTTATCACAAAATCATTCTGATGACCGATGCCGATGTCGATGGTGCCCATATCCGTACACTGTTGCTGACATTCTTGTATCGGTATATGCGCAAAATCATTGAGGCAGGTTATGTATACATTGCTCAGCCTCCGCTCTTCAAGATTGAGCGTAACAAAGTCATCCGTTATGCAGGCTCCGAGAAAGAGCGTGACGAGATTATTGCTTCTTTGGGTGAGAACGCCAAGTTCAACATTCAACGGTACAAAGGTCTTGGCGAGATGAATGCCGGGCAGCTGTGGGAAACCACGATGGACCCGGAAAGCCGTACGATGCTACAAGTATCGATCAGCGATGCGATGCTGGCGGATGCCATGTTTGATACACTGATGGGGGATAATGTTGAACCTCGTCGTGATTTCATCCAGGAAAATGCAAAATACGTGAAAAACCTCGATATTTAACGAGTTGCGAAGAGGCGCCTGTGAGGGCGCCTTTTTTATATTATGAGGGTAGGCGCTCATTTATCTGGCACTTCGTCGTTTGATGGCGGAAGCCTGCGCTTTGGAAGCCTTTGAGGTTGTTTTTTTCGCTTTGCCTTTTTTGGAGGGTAAGCGTCCGTAAGCAATGGCATAACGTTTGATTTTGCGGTAAGCCTCTTTATCGGGAAGCAGACCAAAGGCATAGATACCAGGCAGTGTGTTGACCTCCAGAATCCAGGGACGCCCATGATCATCCAAAGCGATATCAATGCCGATCTCTTTGAGTCTGGGAAAAGAGCTTTGCAATTGGACAGCAGTATGGATACCCAGGCGGTGCAATTCATGCTCAAGCTTTTGATATCCTTCCCTTTTGAGTTGCGGGAGTACAAGTTCTTCAAAGGTGGCCAGACGTCCGCCTCCGTGGATATTGGTAATGATTTTGCCTGGTGCAGCAACACGTCCGAGAATACCTGTCGTTTCCCAGCTGTGCTGTGGGTTCTTCTGGGTTAATACACGCAGGTCAAAAGGCAATCCCTCATGTGTCATCAGCGGAATACCCTGTTGGATGATGTAGTCACGTTTCTGGATACGTTCGTTCAATGCGTTCTCAAGTTCTGTGAGCGAATGAAAGACTCGTTCTTCTGTTCCATGTTGCAGATGGTAGGTCGTTAGATCGGATAGGATAGGAGGAGTAGGCTCTAATTCTACCGAGTCGGGTGAGGCGGATTTGCCAGATGCTTCATCACTTGTGGATTCGTTTGTTGAATCTGTAGAACGAGGGACTGCGATTGAGGTGCGAACTGTCCTTACTCGCATCACCCCATTACCGTAAGTTCCCCGGTCGGGCTTAATAAAATTGGCTGGGAATAACTCGGTCATTCGTTCTAGCGTTTGCGAGCTATATTTTCGGGTCACCGGTAAATATTCGTTGACATGACGGCTGCGTTGCAAAATGGCTGTTTTGGTCCATTTGCTGGAGACACGCTGGATACTCATATGCATCAGTCCTTTCTTGTTTTGATCAGTTGCGCTGAGGGACATTATGCAGAAAATCAAAGGACAAGAGATGATTTCAGTGGTATAATAGAGGAATATGGCGATTTGTGCTGTCAGCCAATAAAATTGCAGTTTGATTGCCACGTGGGAACGGCTCTAGCCTTGATTGGACAGTACATATGCCGCTTTTCTAGCATTGTATGTGCAATTGCAGAGGAAGGCAGGGCGAACCCCCAGACACGCTCAAGTTCCCGGAAGAAAGGCTATTGCCTAGTGGACGTTTAATTGTGTAACTTTTGTGAAAGTAATATAATAAAGAGTAGCGTTCTTGCGCGGTTTTAGCCTTGTTAGGCTTTTCACATATATTAATTTTCTGGAAATGATTGATTTGGAACGTTTGTTGAAGGACAAGAAGGAGGTCCAGCATGGCGGAAGAAATGAACTCGCAGATTAAAGATCGGGATATTGGCGTCGAGATGCGTGAATCGTTTATGGATTATGCGATGAGCATCATTGTGAGCCGTGCCCTGCCAGATGTGCGTGATGGATTAAAGCCGGTTCACCGGCGCATCCTGTATGCAATGTCGGAGCTTGGCATGACACCTGATAAACCACATAAAAAATCAGCCAGAATCGTCGGCGAAGTTATCGGTAAGTATCACCCGCACGGTGACTCTGCCGTTTACGAGACGATGGTACGGATGGCACAGGACTTCTCCCTGCGTTACATGCATGTCGATGGACACGGTAACTTTGGATCAGTCGATGGTGATATGGCTGCAGCGATGCGTTATACCGAGGCACGTTTGTCCAAAATTGCGATGGAAATGCTCAGAGATATCAACAAGGACACCATTGACTTCCAACCAAACTATGATGGTGAAGAAAATGAACCCATTGTTCTCCCTGCTCGTTTTCCTAACTTGCTTGTCAATGGAGTTGGCGGGATCGCCGTAGGTATGGCTACCAACATTCCTCCTCATAATCTCGGAGAGGTTATTGACGGCGTACAGGCAATGATCAAAAATCCGGATATTACATCCATGGAACTGATGGATTATATCCAAGGCCCAGACTTCCCTACATCGGGTTATATTCTGGGACGCTCCGGCATTCGTCAGGCTTACCAGACTGGGCGTGGATCCGTAACGATGCGTGCCAGAACGAATATCGAAGAGAACAACAATAAAGCTCGGATCGTCGTTACAGAGCTCCCGTACCAAGTGAACAAAGCAAGACTGGTAGAGAAAATCGCTGAGCTTGTACGCGACAAAAAGATCGATGGTATTACCGACCTTCGTGATGAGTCTGACCGTACAGGTATGCGGATTGTCATTGAGCTTCGCCGTGATGTTAACCCTGGCGTTGTATTAAACAATTTGTACAAGCATACATCGATGCAGTCCACGTTCGGCATTAACATGCTGGCAATTGTAAATAAAGAACCGAAGATTCTGAACCTGCGTGAAGTGTTGTATCACTACTTGCAGCATCAGATCGAGGTTATTCGTCGTCGTACGCAATTCGAATTGAGAAAAGCGGAAGCGCGTGCTCATATTCTGGAAGGTTTGCGTATTGCACTCGATCACATCGACGAGATCATTACGTTGATTCGTTCATCCAGCAATACAGATGCCGCTAGAGAAGGTTTGATTGAGCGCTTCTCACTCAGCCATGACCAGGCACAGGCAATTCTGGATATGCGTCTGCAACGTCTGACAGGTTTGGAACGCGAACGGATCGAGAATGAGTACAACGAATTGATGGTCAAAATCCGCGAGTATCGCGAAATTTTGGCTAACGAGCATCTTGTACTTGAGATTATCAGTACAGAGCTTCAGGAAATTCGTGAGCGTTTTGGTGATGATCGCCGCACCGAGATCACGGTTGGAGAAGAAAGTATTCTGGATGAGGATCTGATTCCACGTGAAGAAGTAATCATCACGATTACCCACACAGGTTACGTTAAACGTCTGCCTGTATCTACCTACCGTAGCCAAAAACGCGGAGGACGCGGTGTTGTAGGGATGGATACAAAGGATACTGACTTTGTCGAGCATCTTTTTGTTACCAACTCTCACAATTACCTGATGTTCTTCACGGATAAAGGTAAAGTATATCGCTTGAAAGCTTACGAGATTCCAGAGCTTGGACGTACAGCGCGTGGGACACCAATTATCAACCTGATTCAGATTGAGCAAGGGGAGTCTGTCAATGCGGTTATTCCAGTACAGGAATTCGAGAGCGATAAGTATCTATTCTTTGCAACACGTCAGGGTGTAGTGAAGAAAACCCCGCTTGAAGATTACACGAACATCCGCAAAGGCGGACTTATCGGGATCTCCTTGCGTGATGATGACAGCCTGATTGATGTGAAGCTGACGGATGGGCAACAAGAGATCATTATGGGTACAGCTCATGGAATGTCTATTCGTTTCTCGGAGGGTAATGTACGTTCTATGGGACGTAGTGCTACCGGGGTTAAGGGTATCACGCTGGATGATCAGGATGCAGTTATCGGTATGGACGTCGTAGATGCTGATCTGGATGTTTTGATTGTTACAGCCAAAGGGTACGGTAAACGGACCCCAGTTAGTGATTACCGGATGCAAACTCGTGGTGGTAAAGGGATCAAGACGATCAATGTTACCGAGAAGAATGGTGCTGTTGTGAGCCTCAAAATGGTTAAAACGGAAGAGGATCTGATGATCATCACATCCAGTGGTACATTAATTCGAATGAGCATGGATGGCATCTCAACCATGGGTCGCTATACTCAGGGTGTGAAGCTAATCCATATTCGTGAGGAAGACGCTGTAGCTACCGTAAGCCGAATTGATAAAAATGAAGAAGAACCCGACGAAGATAACATTGAAGCAATGGAAGCTGGGGTGTCTTCTCTTACAGAGGAATCAAATCTGGAAGAGAACATGACATCTGAGTCAGAAGCTGATGTTCAAGATGATGATTCAGGTTCGGAAGAATAACATAGGTATCTTGTTTATTGAATCGTTGAAACAGGATACGTAAGGCTCCCTTATGGGAGCCTTTTTGATATGTACATAAAAAATGATGGAAGCTTCAAAATCTAGGATGTACAGCCTGTTTTCTGAGTAATATAATGGGAAATAACATGAGAAACCGGGACTATGGTCTTGTATTGTCATCATCTTAAGAAGAACGATGAGTGAGGGGAATCAGTATGGGATTAATTACCCTGTCAGAAGTCAAACCAGGACTAAAATTGGGAAGTGATGTGCAGACGTCGCGTGGCAATGTGTTGCTTCAAAAGGGTAAAATCATTTTACCCAAAGATATGGAAGTCCTCAGGGCGTTTTTGATTCATCAGGTGGATATTGAACAAGAGAGGGCGGGAACCGGCAGTGGAGGTTCCAAAGGATTAACTGGACCCAGCGGAGCAGTAGGAACAGCCGTCGCTGAGAAGAATGGGGATCGGATAAGTACAATAGTTTCAGCTCCAGTTATTACGCTTCAGGACGAATACGAGAAAATGGTTACGTTGACCAAAAACGCGTTTCTCTCCTCATTAGCTGCCGAATTACCCGTTTATGAGTTACGGACACAGCTAGAGGCTTTGTTCATGCATCTCAAACAATATAATGTGCTCACCTTCAGTCCACGCAATATGAAAGAGCATGATTATGTATACCACCATGCTGTGCTAAGCGCGATCACATCCTATCAACTGGCTCAGTGGATTGATCTCCCCTCCAAGGACTGGATGCAGGTTGCTTTTGCGGGATTGTTCCATGATATCGGTAATAACAAGGTTGATCCGCAGATTCTCCATAAACCTTCTTCGCTGACAGCGGAGGAGCAGGAGGAGATCAGGCAACACACCAAGTATGGTTATCAGATTCTTAAACAAGCTAAGGCCATCAATGAGGGTGCAAGACTTGCAGCACTGCAGCATCACGAAAAAGTGGATGGCTCGGGTTATCCCTTGCAACTTACCGGTACACAGATTCATATCTATGCGAAAATCGTAGCTATTGCAGATATTTTCCATGCAATGACCCTGGAAAAGATTTATCGTAAGGCTCAATCTCCATATCTGGTTCTGGAACAAATTCAAAGTGAGGCGTTTGGTAAACTGGAACCTTCTATCGTGAATATGTTTGTGCAACGGTCCACTCAAATTCATAACGGAATAAGGGTGAAACTCAGTAATAACCAGATTGGGGAGATTATTTTCTCGGATCGAGATCATCCTACTCGGCCAATGGTATCTGTAGAAGGTTCGATTATCAATCTGATGCAACAAAGACAGTTATATATTCAAGAAGTATTAGGTTAAAAACATATTTAGATTTGTAGTGTGAGGACCTTCTCCTAGAGAGTGGGTCTTTTTTTAGTATGGTTGTTAAAAGGACATCGTTTATATGTATATTAGTGATTACATGAGTCCAACTATAGTTTAGCGTTAAGTGATATATAAAAACAAAAAACACTTGCATTCAGATTCTATACATGGTATATTCTAATTCCGGCCAAGAAAACACAGTTTACACGGTGCGGCAAGCAAATGAAAACAAGCTTCGAAAGAAACTTGAAAAAAAGAACTTGCAAAGTTGGTTCGGAAATGATATGATATAAAAGTTACTGAAGCGAATGAGTGACGGTGACTGAACAAGTTTGATCTTTGAAAACTGAACAACGAGTGAGTAAACATTCTGCTTGCAGAATGACGTGAAGGTTTTGATGCATGCCATATGGCTGTATGAAAACTGGAACACAAATGAGATTTTAATCTCGTCAGATTCAAAATGAGCTTATCGCTCTTTTCAATACTTTATTGGAGAGTTTGATCCTGGCTCAGGACGAACGCTGGCGGCATGCCTAATACATGCAAGTCGAGCGGACTTGAAGAGAAGCTTGCTTCTCTGATAGTTAGCGGCGGACGGGTGAGTAACACGTAGGCAACCTGCCCTCAAGCTTGGGACAACTACCGGAAACGGTAGCTAATA
>NZ_VEIO01000079.1 GCF_007680605.1 Paenibacillus xylanexedens | reverse complement strand
ATCTGACGAGATTAAAAATCTCATTTGTGTTCCAGTTTTCATACAGCCAGATGGCATGTACCAAAAACCTTCACGTCGTTCTGCAAGCAGAATGTTTACTCACTCGTTGTTCAGTTTTCAAAGATCAAACGTATTCAGTCACCGTCACTCATTCGCTTCAGTAACTTTTATATCATATCATTTCCGAACCAACTTTGCAAGCTCTTTTTTTCAAATTTCTTTCGAAGCTTGTTTTCATTTGCTTGCCGCACCGTGTAAACTGTGTTTTCTTGGCCGGAATTAGAATATACCA
>NZ_VEIO01000078.1 GCF_007680605.1 Paenibacillus xylanexedens | reverse complement strand
CTCTCCATACGTCAGTTGCACAGCCTCGAAGACAACCGCCACCGCTTCCGGTGTTCGATCTGCCTGCTCCTCAAACAATGTGTGAATCGTTTGATCTTTTGGATACTCCGCCTTCGTATCGTTAAATGTTTCCAGCAACTGACGCTTCTCTGCCTCGCTGGCCAGCTCGATTTCCTCCAGCCGCATATCCGGCGTTTCAGCGATCTGCTCTAGAATCATCTCCAATCGGCTGATGACTCGTTCAATGTTAGCTCTACGATGTTCCGACGCATTGTAACTCATCTTGATGCCAAGCTG
>NZ_VEIO01000077.1 GCF_007680605.1 Paenibacillus xylanexedens | reverse complement strand
TTCGAACAGTGTGCTATAGCAACTTTGTAACAATAGTGCCGACGGATCGGATTCTTCAACTCTCCAATTATGCTTTTGATGGTTCGGCATTTGATATTTTCGGGACATTATTGAACGGGGCAACTCTTGTACTCATTCGAAAAGAGGAAGTGTTAAATATCACTTCTTTGTCCCGAATTCTTAGGGAGGAACAGATCACGCTATTCTTCCTGACGACGGCATTATTTAATACACTTGTCGATCTGGATGTGAGTTGTCTCACCAATATACGTCACGTGCTATTCGGCGGAGAAAGAGT
>NZ_VEIO01000076.1 GCF_007680605.1 Paenibacillus xylanexedens | reverse complement strand
CTCCGAGACGGATCCCGAGTAGTGCGGGGCACGTGAAACCCCGTATGAATCCGGCAGGACCATCTGCCAAGGCTAAATACTTCCTAGCGACCGATAGTGAAGCAGTACCGTGAGGGAAAGGTGAAAAGCACCCCGGAAGGGGAGTGAAATAGAACCTGAAACCGTGTGCTTACAAAAAGTCAGAGCCCGTTTTAGGGGTGATGGCGTGCCTTTTGTAGAATGAACCGGCGAGTTACGTTCCCGTGCAAGGTTAAGGTGAAGAGCCGGAGCCGCAGCGAAAGCGAGTCTGAATAGGGCGA
>NZ_VEIO01000075.1 GCF_007680605.1 Paenibacillus xylanexedens | reverse complement strand
GTCCATTCCTGCATCGCTAAACCCAGGGCTGCCAGCAACACGTCGTTCATTTCCGTCTTGTACGCATGATGCGTTCCGGTCAGCAAGTTCTTCGTTTCGGCCTCGCTTAAGTGTATTGCCGCCGTGGCACTGCTCCCGATCGTTCGGACGCCGGACCCTTCCCCGTCTTTCGGAAGCCGTTCCACATGCGTTTGTTCTTCCTGACGCCAATACTCGGCTTCTCGTAGCAACTCCCGGCTCTGTGCATAGACGCCCATCCGCTCCGACCATGTCCGGTACGAATGGGTTTTCCCTGGCAACACAATAGCCTCACC
>NZ_VEIO01000074.1 GCF_007680605.1 Paenibacillus xylanexedens | reverse complement strand
TCGATTTCCGCCAGCCGCATATCCGGTGTTTCAGCGATCTGCTCTAGTATGGTCTCCAAATGGCTGATAACTCGTTCAATGTTAGCTTTACGATGTTCCGACGCATTGTAACTCACTTTGATGCCAAGCCGGTTCGCCTGTACATGCATTGTGGCGCTTAACGAATAGTTGGTATGCTCGAATCCTTGGAAATCTGTGATCTGAAAATCCTGATCCTCGGATTGCCCGCTTATGTCATAGACTTCCGGATAGTTCTGAAACACAAACAGGTGATCGATCAAGTTTTGTTTCAGTTCCGTTTGACCTTGAACCTCGGCCAATGA
>NZ_VEIO01000073.1 GCF_007680605.1 Paenibacillus xylanexedens | reverse complement strand
ACGTACTTGGCGGAAGTGAAGACTGCTGTGCTGGGCGCCATGGAGAACCAGGATTATCCGTTCGAGGAGCTGGTGGAGAAGGTAGCGTTGCAGCGGGATACAAGCCGTAATCCGTTGTTTGATACGATGCTGGTGCTGCAGAACATGCAGAGGAGTGAATGGACACCGGAAGGGCTGACGATTCAGCCGTACGGGCAGGAATACCGGGTTGCAAAATTCGACTTAACCGTGGCTGCAGTGGAGCAGGAAGGTCGCTTGTATTTCGACTGGGAATACAGCACGGCGTTATTCAAAAAGGAAACGATTGAGCGAATGGGCCAACATCT
>NZ_VEIO01000072.1 GCF_007680605.1 Paenibacillus xylanexedens | reverse complement strand
ACGGTTAAAGATTTGGTCAAAATGACAGATGCCATTGCCAAGGAATCGGTTGAAAAAGCAAAACAATTGGGTAGCAATACGGCACGCATTGTGATTCCAGATTCGAAAGATGCTGTGTCTGAGACTCGGGTTGAAATTCCTAAAACAGCTGTCAAAGATTTGAGCGACGGTTCGATGAAACTGGAAATCTCGACAGAGAATGCAGTTATTTCGATACCTGCGCAGTCTTTCGCCGGATTCGATCAAGACTTGTACTTCCGTCTGGTTCCACTCAAAAAGGAATCCGAGCGCAAAGACTTGGAAGAGCGGGCGAAGAAAGAGCAAGTGATTCA
>NZ_VEIO01000071.1 GCF_007680605.1 Paenibacillus xylanexedens | reverse complement strand
CCGAAGCTGTGAACCGAAGCCCCAGTAAACGGCGGCCGTAACTATAACGGTCCTAAGGTAGCGAAATTCCTTGTCAGGTAAATTCTGACCCGCACGAATGGCGTAACGACTTGGGCGCTGTCTCAACGAGAGATCCGGTGAAATTTTAATACCTGTGAAGATGCAGGTTACCCGCGACAAGACGGAAAGACCCCATGGAGCTTTACTGCAGCTTGATATTGAATTTGGGTACGATCTGTACAGGATAGGTGGGAGCCTTTGAAGCCGGAGCGCCAGCTTCGGTGGAGGCACCGTTGGGATACCACCCTGATCGTATCTAGGTTCTAACCTGGT
>NZ_VEIO01000070.1 GCF_007680605.1 Paenibacillus xylanexedens | reverse complement strand
TACCATCAGGTTACGATGAACAGTATGATGCAAACAGCATGGGGCCTGCTACTGTGCAGATACAATAACACCGATGACGTGGTGTTCGGCGCGGTTGTGTCGGGTCGTCCAGCGGAGATTGATGCCGTCGAGAATATGGTGGGTCTGTTCATCAATACCCTGCCGGTACGGTTAAGCATGAATGCAGACGTAGGTGCATTCGTTGAGACGGTCAAACGGTTACAATATCGAGCTCTTGATTCAGAGAAATACGATTATCTTTCATTGGCCGAGGTTCAAGGTCAAACGGAACTGAAACAAAACTTGATCGATCACCTGTTTGTGTTTCAGAACTA
>NZ_VEIO01000006.1:167789-236574 GCF_007680605.1 Paenibacillus xylanexedens | reverse complement strand
GCTCATTTTGAATCTGACGAGATTAAAAATCTCATTTGTGTTCCGGTTTTCATACAGCCAGATGGCATGTACCAAAACCTTCACGTCATTCTGCAAGCAGAATGTTCACTCACTCGTTGTTCAGTTTTCAAAGATCAAACACGATTGTTTTACTTATTCCTTGTCTTCACCAAGTTTCGGCGGCGACTTGAATAATGTAACACATTTCGTTTGTTTTCGTCAAGAACTTTTTTTAATTTCTTTTTTAACACTTCATGTTGTTCACTTTCCCTCAACTGAATTTGTCATTTTCTGATGTTTCACTCATTTGGGGAACGAAATATAATGTACCATAATCTCCAGATCAGAGTCAACACCTAAACATATAAATTATTAAACAAAAAAAGGAAGGTTTCCCCTCCTTTATACATCACTTCTCAACAGCAGATTCTGCAAACAGATCAGGTCTCGATCCAATAGCGAATTTCCCTGCCTTCCCCTTCCAGTGAGGGCCATCCAGCTGATTCTTTTACTATAGAACGAAACACAAGTTTTCGAAGTACCAACGGCAGGTCCTTACGAACAAATCTTAATTGAGGATGATGAACAAGTTCATTAATACTCCATGGCTCTTTTCGGCTTCTAATCACACGGAGCAGAAGTTCAGAGCATTCTCCCATTTTCGACATGACAGAAAACTCACAAGCGAGCAATACAAGCTCCACGCGCTGTTCCAAAGTCTCAGAACTTACCGTCAGCTCCTGATACAGCTTCCATAATGCACGATCTAATTGCTGCACATGAGTCCAGACGGCATGATCAGGGTAGATGCCCTGTTCAATAAGCACGATCCTTGCCCAGCTTCCCAGTGCCTCCAATGCATTGTAATAGGCATCTACAACATGCCCCTGCTGGATATGACGCTTCGCCTCAACGTACATCCTTAGAAAACTGGTAAACTCGTGAAACAGTTTTTGCTCACGCAACTCATTCCCAAACGAAGATAACTCTTCTCTCAAATCGCTAATCTGGTTGCCCGTTTCCCAGATAATCTCCCCTTCGATCAGGCATTGCATGAGATTATCATGTTCTCCCGTAACCGCAGTAATCTGTAAATCAGACTGGCTGACATAGATCAACTGATAACGAAGATCTCCGTATCTGTAATGTTCGACCGTTGACATCGATTGATCTGTGTTATGCACAATCAGTACCATCAAGTCAAAATCCTGGATCAGGGAGCCGTGGAATCGCTCTCCCGGGTGGGAATAAGCGATAGCCCCAACTGCCCCTGTCTCTTCCGACTGCTCGGACAAAAAAGCAAGGTTCTTTAATTCCACGATTCCCTCCATACAATTTATACAATTCATGGCAGTTTAGCGCCAAGTCAGTTATAATGTAATTCGACATGATATACAATGTTTCCTTCTTTTTCAGGTCCGATACTACTCATACGATAGGAGCATTTTTTATGATTTTTAAATCAGCAAAAATTAATGCTTTTCGCACTTGGGGATTACTGTTAACCATGCTAGGAATGGGCCTAATGATACTCGGGACAGCCGGAATTGTGTTCTGGGGACATGCCGGAAAGGTCATCGCAGCGGTTGGCCTTGTAATCGGGCTTGTTGCCATGCTGGGCAGTTTGATCATTTATTTCTGGGCAGGCATGCTCTCAACCAGTGCTGTGCAGGTCGATTGTCCAGAATGCGGCAAGTTAACGAAGATGCTGGGTAAAACAGATCGTTGTATGTTCTGTCACACGATTCTGACGATGGACCCGAACAAAGCCAATACGATGAGTCCACCTGTGGAACCAACGACTCCACCCGCCGCGCCTTCCAAGTAACTCACATGCGCCCGGAAATCCATTAATGCATTTTGTCCATAAATCTTCACCGTACACTCTTAAACTCCGTACTCAATCTACAAAGTGGGTACACGTTATCCAGCGCGGTTTGTAGTGCATAGAGTTGCAGGTGTATCTGTTATTAACGTTCTGAAACAGTAGTCGTTCATCAAAAAAGGACCCGGTATCTTTACCGGGTCCTTTTTTGATATTGCACATGATGAGAATGATAAGTTCGATTTATTATAATTTACTTGGAATAACCAGCCTCTTTGAGGGTTTCCCATGCTGATGCATTAGCAAAGCTTCTATTCCATGCAGCTACTCCGCCCAGTTTCAACGAAGAAATAAGATTCACCCTGGCTTGCAGGGATACGGCATCTTCGATCCAGATTTTTTTGACGGCGCCATCTTCCTTGTACTCTACATAGTTTTGTCCGCTTGCTTGATCCAGAACAGGTTTGAGTTTCTTCTCTTTAATTAACTCCTGAACGGAATTCATACCTACCGCTTTGGAGGAAACTTTGATCTCTCCCTGCTCATTCGCTTTTTCAGTCCAAATCCGTGTATATAAAGGAACGGCCATAATAAGCTTGTCCGAAGGGACTTCATCTTCTTCCAGTATGCGACGCATCGAGGATTCGGTCCATGGCAACGAGGCGACAGAACCTGCTTTCGGGCTGGCTGCCCAGTGCTCGTCATACGCCATCACGATAATATAATCGGCAAAAGCTCCTAATCCACGACGATCCAAAAACGCAGACCACATTTCACTATTTGATTTTGGCGTAACATCCACCGATAACATGAGTCCATGAATACGAGCCATCGCCTTCATTTCACGTACAAACTGGGTAACATTTGCTCCATCTTTGGTATACACATTTTCAAAGTCGATATTGATACCGTCCAGCCGGAACGTTTTGGCATAATCCAACATTTGTTCAATGATGTGTGTACGCTTGGCGTAAGTAGACAGTGCCTCCTTCGTAATGTCCGGATCGAAACTGTTATCCATCAATCCCCATACTTCCATCCCTGATCGCTTGGCCCAGTTCACATAGGCTTGGTCTCCTTTGCTTTTCACTGAGCCATTGCCATCGGTAATATGGAACCATGTCGGGCTCACTACGTTTACCCCAGGCATCTTGCCAATGGAGCCCACGTCAGGCTGACGATTGTAGACAGCTTCCCATACGAGATTCACAGGTTTGTTTTTCCACTTTTTCTCCGCCTCAGTGGGTGTAAACTTCGGCGTGTCCAGCGTCTTTTTCTCACCCAGAACAAGATGATCGTTATCTACATAACCTGCATAACCGTTATCCATCTGTACGAAGCTTTGATCTTTCCCCGTCTGCCACACACGCACTCTCGTATTCTGCTTCATATCCGTGAAAATGGGAGAAGACTCTTCTCCGCTTTTATACAGAGGAACGGTCTGATCTTCTTTGGATGACAACGTATCAATCGTTGCATATTGGATCGTGTCTCCACCGCGCATCAAAATAACGGCTCCTGTTGTCGGATCTTCCTGAACGGCCAGCCCGTATACCTCCTTCAACGGTTGAAGGGGAATATACGCCTCATCAGACTTTACCTCCGGCTTTACTTTCAGCGGATAATTTTGATGATTCAGTTCAGCCCGGGTACTGCCCTCTTTCATATGCAGCACTCTCTGCGGAGAAGCAATAATGATATCCCTCGAATCAGGTTCATATCGTATTCCCGGATCTACCGCTTCTTGCAATACCTTCACGGGCAGTTTAAGCTGACCACCTGTGCCAGAAGCATCCTCATCCATAAGCTGTCCATCTACAAAAATAGGCTGATTTCTCCCGAGCCAATCCGGGTCCTCATAGACCTTATTCAACCATACGCTGGTAATAAGCCAATAGGCACCACCTGCCACCAAACATGCACCAAGTAACCCTGGCCAAAATGAACGTCGTTTACGACGTGTATATTTGCTTTTTCTACCCAAACGACTACCTCCGTTAATTCCATAGATGATGGTAAACATCCCAAAAATCATAGATATATTTCACATGGATGTTTTTCTCAAAACTCTGTATAAATAAAAAACGTGAAGAATCCATACTGAATTCCACACGTTAATATTGTAAATCATCTCTATTGATGCCTGCAACTTTTGCACACACCATATACTTCCAATCGGTGACCATGTACCTCAAATCCCGTGCTAGACTCCGCCTGAAGCTCCACACTCTTTAACGAAGGATAACTGAAGTCTTCAATCTTGCCACACTGGTCACATATCACATGATAATGATCCGTCACATTCGCATCAAAACGGCTTGAATTATCTCCGTAAGTCAGTTCCCGAACCATACCGGCTTCCAGAAACATTTTCAAATTGTTATATACGGTCGCCACGCTCATACTAGGAAATTGGGGTTCGAGTGCCTTGTAAATCTCATCAGCTGTCGGATGTCCCATCGATTCCATCAAATAGTTTAATATGGCATGACGCTGGGGTGTAATACGGACACCGGTCGTTTTGAGCTGCTCCAACGCATGTTGGACACGTGTTGCCATAAAGCCCACCGCCTTACCTTTCATTCTCTGTTTTGAAAAATAAATCGTCGCCATCATACAGAGTATAATTTCCCGGCTGTACACAACGACAAACGCTCTTTCACGTCATGTAACCTTGCCAGTGTACATTTATTGTACGGCGATTGCAAGTTTATTGTCAACGCGGCGATGCAGGAACTTCGGTTGTATCCTCTTCGGAATTTTGGCCTTCATCCGTCGTTTGTTGTCCTCCCCCATTCGTATCCACAGACTCTTCCAATATGGATTCTTGTGTAGAAACTGCCGGATTACGCTCTACCGTAAGATCACTATTCCCTTCAATTTTGATTCTGTATTCTCCCTCACCCAATTGCCCTTCAATCGTTTTGTTTTTGACGTCGAACGGCATATCCGTCTTCAAATCCCCGTAACTGCTGGAGCCCGACAGACTATAATCACCACGTTCAGGGATCACAACGTTAATGGCTCCCACTGCACTATATACATCCCAATCTCCACCGACTTTAGCGGAAACAATGTTAATACTGCCATTCAGAGACTGAGCTTTCACGCCCAGATTAGCACCATCCAGTGTAATATTGCCATTCCTGGTTTCAGCTGAAAACTCGCCGAAGGAGTCTGTAATGCTGACATTTCCCACTTGCGTGGTTAAATCTACATCTCCCGAAACACCGCGTGCTTTCATATCGCCACGGTTGCTATCCATGTCCACGTTCCCTATAGCATTCGCTACGATTACGTCCCCGTTTAGCGTTTTCCCCGTGATATCGCCAACCGCATTCGTAATCCGAATCCGTCCATTGCCTGTCTCGGCAAGAATGGTCTTGATAGCTTCAGGACGGTTTAACAAAATGGCACCATTCGATGTGCGGATATCCAGATTGAAACGGCGATCGTCTGGAATGGTGATCATCATGTTCATGCGTGGTTGCGTTTTTTCATTTTCACCATACGCTTTACCTGTCGCTTTAATATGAATGACCTTATCCCCTTCCGCTTCTACAAAAGAAGCCGCGGCTACTGCCTTGGCCTGGACTTCAGATGCTTGGTCGACCCAGACAACGGTATTCACTTTAATCTCATCCGTATCTCCCCGCTGGATTGTTATATCTCCGTTCACGCCTTCGACCACGATATCCGAAGTATCCATACGGACAGGAACCCCGATCGTGACCTTATCTTCCTTATAACCGGCAGCCTGACTGTAGTCCATTGAGGCAGCTCCCAGATTAAGACTGACGCGGTTCCACAGATGCATGTAGTGATCCTGTTCTGTCACAATAAATACAGAAGCGGTTAGAATCAAAGAGGCCAGAATGCCTTTGGCATCCGGTCTAAAACGTGCTTTTGGGCGCTCATCGGGCGGGGACAAACGATCGAAATCCCGTTTACTTCTCATGCGTGTCCACAGGAACAATACAATCCATTCCACACCCAGAGCCACAAGCAAAAACGGCCACCAATCCACGAATTCGTAGAGGTAGTCTGTTCCCCACTGTTTATCCATAATGAGCAGTACACCAACACTAGCTATTAGAGCAGCAGCCGTAAAACGTCCTACCCGAATTTTGCGGTTCATTCTTTTCCCTCCTTCCGTCCATATCCGTTCCCTATATTTTCTTCTTACGCAGCATAACCCAAAATTCCCGACCGAATAGCAATAAGCCGCCTGCGATCAACAGAATAGCAAAAGAATATCCGCCATACATGGCAATCAGCTCTTGAAACCAACGTGGTTTACGGAAGAACAGCACCATCAGCGAACCTCCCACAATTAACAGAAGGCCAAACGAAATGCCACGTTCCCACACCATCATGCTCTCCCGTTCAGAACGTTCGCCAGATTGCGGCTTGTCCAAATTACCTTGCGTTACAGCCCGGCGTCTGCGCAACATAATCCAATCAGCCGATTGTAGCACATCATATACGTTGTAGAAGTAAATCACCGGAATACAAAGAGCCAGCAAGATCAGTAAAGGCACATTGATCTGTATGCCGATGGACGAGAAGTACAACAGAGCGGACAAATCAAGCAAAACAAGCAAAATAAAAGTCAATCCTCGCATGTACAGACGTAAATAAATATGTCCCAGGCCCGGAACAATGGCACTTAAAAGCCCCGCAATAAACTTATGTGTTTTATTCCGTACCTTCTTGGGTTTCCTAGTCTTTCCTGTTCTTGCGCGATCTGTATAGCCCTTCTCCTTCTTCATAACATGCTCCTTTCTCTGAAAAATGACCGTTACCCCTCATCATGCATTTGGTTAGATAGTACCCTAAAGCGCCCGAAGAGTAACTGGAATAAAAATGGATATTAAGAAAAACCCTCTGCCATGCTTGCGCTCAGAGGGTTAAGAATTCCTTTATTCAATCGACACTTTGGTCATGTGTTCCCACTGTCTTAACTTGGAGACAATCTGTATTG
Source organism: Paenibacillus xylanexedens (assembly GCF_007680605.1). GTDB lineage: Bacteria > Bacillota > Bacilli > Paenibacillales > Paenibacillaceae > Paenibacillus > Paenibacillus xylanexedens_B. The sequence continues at coordinate 229,765 of NZ_VEIO01000006.1, read as the reverse complement.
TCTTAAAGTCATGCGGCACTTGCACATGCAGTACAATTTCTATTTTCCGCTCAACGGATACGACTTCTGCAAAAGCCAAATCTGGTTCATTCACGGTAATTTTACGAACTCTGATCTTCTCCTGTTCCATAAAAGACGAGACCTTCTCTAACGTCCCTGGTTCGGACAAGGTATGAAGGGTAATGACATGCAGCTTATTACCGCGCAAATACCTCAGCTCTAATTTGTTAAAAACCCAAAGATTCAAGAGTACCAGCACGGTGGAAACGATGGAGGCAAAAAAGAATCCAGCTCCTGCGGCAAGACCTATCGCGGCAACCACCCAGATCGACGCAGCGGTTGTGAGTCCCGTTATGGACTTACCCGTGAAAAGAATTGTACCTGCGCCTAAGAAACCGACACCGGTAATTACTGCTGTAGCCAGACGCGCAGGATCAATCCGCACGTTTAATTCATGCGCAAAATCCTTAAAACCATAGATAGACAGCATCATAATCAGCGCTGATCCAAGACATACCAAAATATGGGTTCTTAGTCCGGCAGCATGATTGGAACGCTCACGTTCCAGACCGACAAGTCCACCAAGCAGCATAGCCAGCAATAAACGAAGCAAAATATGCCATTCATCAATAAACCAAGGATTGCTCAACGTTCCAGTTCCCCCTCTAAGTTGTTCACATGCTTAAAGCTTATTCTTATGAAATGTCGTTAATTCCACTCCAGGAGCGATCTCTGCCGCATCGACAGGTTTAAATCCAAACTTCATATATAGATTCACCGCCGCTGTATTCAGCGTTCCTGTACATACGATGTAGCGTGGCAGATCGGGATATATTTCGAAGACATGCTTCATTAATGTAGCGGCAATTCCTTTGCGAAAGTGGTTCGGATGTACCATCATACGTGTGATCGTTAGTGTGTCCCGTTCTTCCTCCATCACAGCCACTGCACCGAGCAGCTCTCCATCCTGCTCATCGACACATCCGTAAAAGGTTTCCCCGCAATTCTGTAGTGTTTCCATCGTATCCAGCAAAGGCGGAATGTCTTGAAATCCAATAATCTTTGCTTCCAACCGGTAAGCCATATGTTGCAGCCTCCACAATTGGGCCAACATATCTTCATCACGCAGTGATAATGATTGAATCCTCATCGTTAAGCAGCTCCTCCGTATCAGAACTCATAAACCGTTAAACCGAAATAACACGGTGCGTCAGAATTGTTAGTAGCAAAAAAGAGGCTGTCACAGGGACGAGCCTCTTTCGGTCCAACCTCACCGGAAGGATTAGCGGTTCAATACATCTGCGAGCAGTTGGTTGGCAAGGGCTGGATTCGCCTTGCCTTTACTTTCTTTCATAACCTGACCTACGAGGAAACCGATAGCCTTCTGTTTACCAGCCTTGTAATCCTCGACAGATTGCGGATTGTTCGCAACGACCTGCTCTACAATGGCAAGGATCGCTCCTTCGTCACTGATTTGTACAAGCCCCTTCTCTTCAACGATCTGCTGTGGAAGCTTACCGCTCTCCAGCATTTCCTTAAATACCGTTTTAGCAATTTTGCTGTTGATGGTGCCTTTCTCCAGCAACCCGATCATCTCACCGAGTCCTTGCCCCGTCAGCGGAACTTGCGTTACTTCAAGGTTATTGGTGTTAAGGTAACCAAGCAGGTCACCCATAATCCAGTTGGAAACGGATTTGGCATCCTGGGTATATTTCAGACTGTCTTCAAACAGGTCTGCAATCGCTTTGGAAGAGGTGATCACCTCGGCATCATAACTAGGCAGACCGTAATCCGCAGTGTACCGGGCTTTACGCTGATCCGGCAGTTCAGGAATTGAAGCTCTGATGCGTTCCTTCCATTCGGCATCAATATGCAGTTTTACCAGATCCGGGTCCGGGAAATAACGATAGTCATGCGCTTGCTCTTTGCCACGCATCGACAAGGTTTTACCCTGTGCCTCATCCCAGCGGCGTGTCTCTTGAACGACTTCGCCACCATCATCGAGAATTTCAGCCTGACGATATTGTTCATATTCCAGACCACGCTGCACCCCACGGAAGGAGTTCATGTTTTTGAGCTCCGCCCGGGTGCCCAGCTTCTCCTGACCATGTGGACGCAAGCTGATGTTGGCATCGCAACGAAGAGATCCCTCTTCCATCTTCACATCAGAAACGTCACAGTACTGCATGATCGCACGAAGTTTTTCCAAATACGCACGCGCTTCTTCCGGAGAAGAAATCTCGGGTTCGGATACAATCTCTACCAGAGGAGTCCCGACACGGTTGAAGTCTACAAGGGAGGCATAACCGCCATCTACGTGTGTAAGCTTTCCTGCATCCTCTTCCAGATGCAAACGTGTGATACCAATTCGTTTCGTTTCGCCGTTAACTTCGATATCAATCCAGCCATTCTCACCAATCGGCTGATCAAATTGTGAAATCTGATACGCTTTGGGTGAATCCGGGTAGAAGTAGTTTTTACGGTCAAACTTGCTCACATCGGCGATTGTGCAGTTGAGAGCCATTGCGGCTTTCATCGCATAGTCAACAGCCTGACGGTTCAACACAGGCAATACGCCCGGATGTCCGAGACAGACCGGACAGGTGTGTGTATTAGGCGGAGCTCCAAAAGCAGTGGAGCAGCCACAGAAAATTTTGGAGTTGGTATGTAACTCCACGTGGACTTCGAGTCCAACGACCGTTTCATATTTAGATGCGGACATTTCGTTTTACCTCCGTTCCGGGCAGTCTACAGCTGCGGACGCTGCTTGTGGAATGCTGTATTTTGTTCATACGCATGCGCTACGCGCAGTACGGTTGTTTCATCAAAAGCTTTACCGATAATCTGCAAACCAACAGGCAGACCGTCTGCGAATCCGCAAGGAATGCTAACCGCAGGAACACCCGCCAAGCTGACTGGAATCGTCAGAATGTCATTCAGATACATCGTAAGCGGATTATCTACCTGAGAACCCATCTTAAATGCCGTTGTAGGTGCAGTAGGTCCAATAATCACGTCATACTTGGCAAAAACATCATCGAAGTCCTGTTTGATCAATGTACGTACTTTCTGAGCTTTCAAATAATACGCATCATAGTATCCGGAACTGAGTGCATAGGTTCCAAGCATAATACGCCGTTTTACTTCCGGACCAAAGCCCTGACTTCTGGACTGGTGGTACAGATCCAGCAAATTCTCCGGATTGTCCGCACGTACACCGTAACGCACACCGTCAAAACGAGCCAAGTTGGAAGAAGCTTCAGAAGAAGCAAGCAGGTAATAAGTAGCTACTGCATATTCGGTATGCGGCAGCGACACTTCTTCCCATGTCGCTCCAAGACCTTCCAGCACTTGAAGTGCAGCAAGAACTTTCTCTTTTACTTGCGGGTCTACACCTTCACCGATGTATTCCTTCGGTACGGCAATGCGCAATCCTTTGACATCCCCTGTCAGTCCGCTCAAGTAATCCGGAATATCTACCTTGGCAGATGTCGAATCTTTAGCATCATAACCCGCAATGGCTTGCAACACATAAGCAGAATCTTCTACATTTTTGGTCAGAGGTCCGATTTGGTCGAGGGATGACGCAAAGGCCACCAAGCCAAAACGGGAAACCAGTCCATAAGTAGGCTTTAAACCGACAATTCCGCAATAGGAAGCCGGCTGACGAATAGAACCGCCCGTGTCTGATCCAAGTGTGAAATATGCTTCTCCCGCAGCAACCGCTGCAGCAGAACCACCTGAGGAACCACCCGGAACACGATCAAGTGCCCATGGATTATGCACGGGTGAGAAGCTGGAATTCTCGTTGGAACCGCCCATGGCGAATTCGTCCATATTCAGTTTCCCCAAGGTTACGGTATCTGCTGCTTTAAGCTTCTCGACAACCGTTGCATCATACACCGGGTCGAAATTGCGAAGGAACTGACTTCCGCAAGTCGTACGCAGTCCGTTTGTCACGATGTTATCTTTGATACCTACTGGTAAGCCAAACAGCAAACCTTTCTCATCACCGCTGACAAGTCGGTCATCCAGCTGACGAGCGCGTGCGCGTGCGTTCTCCTCGTCCAGTGTCAAATAAGCCTTCACTTTGTCGTCATGTGCGCCGATATTCTGATACGCCTGATCGACCAGATCACTGACCGATAGTTCTTTGGCGTGCAGCTTGTTATGTAACTCAGGCAACGATTGTTCAAATAAACTCACAGTGCTTGTCCTCCTTCCAATTATCCGTTATTCCATCACAGCAGGCACTTTAAACTGCCCGTCTTCTTCATCTGGTGCGTTGTGCATCACCTGTTCTATGGACAGGCTTTCCTTGGTTTCATCCTCACGCATCACGTTGCTGACATGCAAAACGTGAGTTGTTGGCTCAATATTGTCCGTATCCAGCTCGTTCAGCTTCTCTGCATATTTTAAGATCGCGTTCAGCTGACCTGTCAACGTCTGTTCTTCTTCAGCAGTTAGATTAAGCCGAGCCAGCTTGGCTACATGCTGAACGTCATTGTTCGAAATACTCATTACCGGATGCCTCCTTCAATCGTTCTGTGCCTGAGACAAACCTGCAAACGAAGCGTTCGTTTAACGGGCTAAAGTCCCAAGATAACTTTTCTAATTATAGGTGAGATAGTTCGACAATTCAATGCAAATGCAAAAAAGGAGCCGGCATCAGCCGACTCCTGAAATTCTAATCCTTAAATCCATGCACGCAGATTAACCTGCTTTATAAAATCCGCCTGGGACATTACATCATTCGCGGTTTCTTCTTCCTCTTCCACAACTAGAGGTTCACCGTTCATCAGATGATGAAACAGCTTCTCATTATGTGTCGCAAGGGCGTAATCTATCAACGCTTCTCGCTCGACCCGCTCAGCTTCCTGCTTCAGCAGAACCTCTTCCAGATCGACGTCGCCGGATGGAACAAAAAAGTTCCGATTAACCAGCGGCACTCGAAGCACGTAATCGAACGCATTGTCCGGATTCCGGTCATAAGCGATGATGTATCCATATTCCCCCACAGGAAGATTTTGCTCAAACGCATCCGCGACGATGACAACCTTCTCTCCTAATCGCAGCATCGTCTAACCTCCTGGTAGTCTATCATTCATATTTATTTGTATAGTCTACTAGAAAAGAATAACGATGTCTAGGAATACTAGATTTAAACAACATATTTGTGCAAAATCTTTTTGGAGTTTTTCTCAAGACAACCCTAATCGTTCCCATATCATCTGTTATGTTTACTTCTTGCTGTGTCGTTTCATGTCTGTACGAATTACAACTAACCAGTAAATTAACAATGGACCTGGAACACTAGTAATCCCCCACAATCCCCATAACCAAGGAAAACGTCCTCGTTTACGTGCGTCCAGAAAAATCCAAGTCCCTTGAAACAACAGCAGGAGCGCAAGGAATACAAGTAAAACCGGTGGAATCTCTTCTAACGAATAATGCAATCTATTCATGATGCATCGTCTCCTTCCGGTGCCGGACCAACGATACGACAGCTACACTGACAGCAATGACAGTACCCAGAACTTGTATACCCAAGTACACGGCAGGAGAAGAAACAAACAACAACGTTCCCAGTGTAATTATCGTCAGTGCGACGAACCAGAAGCAGATAATCTCAACCAGATTGGCTCTGCGCTTGATACGTCTTTGTTCCCTTACACGGGATTCGAGTGTTGCCAGGGATGGAATATCAGCAGGTTCACAGACATCATCCAGCGCTTTCATAGACTGTTGTAATCGCTGTACGATTTCCTTATCCTGTGACTCGTTCAATCTGCTCATTTTATTCCAGCTCCTTTCTTAATTGACGGAGACCATAAGCTGTCCGGGACTTTGCTGTTCCGGCAGGTACGCCTAACATCTCCCCGATCTCATCGTAACTATAACCATAATAATGTTTCAGCAGCACAGTAATGCGATGCTCGGGGGTTAGCCTCGTCATCGCGTCCATCACATCTGTCCATTCCTCGTTTCGACTTTCGAGTTGCCAGCGAAAACGTCGGATTGCCTGATGGCGAATCAAGTCAAGCCAGCTCTTCTCCCTCTTCTTTCGCCTGATTCTGTCTATGTAGATACGAGTTCCGATAGTGATCATCCATGATGAAAATGCTGATGTGCCATCATAACGCCGAATATTTTCCATACAGCGAATCATGGTGTCCTGCACAATCTCTTCAGCCAGATTAGGGTCCATCGTAACTTTCACAAGATATTTATAAACAAATGAGTAATGTCGCTGTAGTAGTGTTGCAAGTGCACTGTCATCGCCCTCTGCCGCTCTGCGCACTTCCTCCAATTCAGCTGTTCTCATTATGATGATCACCCGCTTCCTGTTCAATCTAAAGGTAATACGAAAGATACTGCTCAAACGTTCAACGCTAAATGAATTTTTTTGAAAGGGCCTTATTGTTTTCAATTCTTGAGTAATATGTATACGACAATTTCCCGGGCAATCAGACTCCATTTCGGTAATCTTGCAGTTTGTCGAACCACCGCTGATTACGGGCTCCGTTTTGCAACACACGACTAGTCCATGTATTTTGCTGAAACATAAGGTCTGGTTTAGTACGATTTAATTTAGAATGCCCCTGATCAGAGCGGGATTGCTTTGTTTTTTTATAAATGGAATGATCTGTATCAGTACTAGCTTGACCTACACTCCAATGAGGATGTTTATTTCTATAAATTGGATTCACACTGCTATTAGGTATGTATGCTTTCTGATGAACCGCTTCCTTAATAACCGAATTCATGACGGAATGCAACTCACGTCGTCGATCATCAAGACATGTGTATTCTGATTGCTTCGGCTGAAACATGTTTATTTTCTCCACATCGTTCTCCCTCACTCTCGCTTATGAATACGTACTCCTTATATTGTTCTAATCCAGCTAAAGAGGGCTGAAAACAAAAAAAGAACGCAAACCGGGTATAGACCACAGTCTGCGTGCTTCGCAAGTTAGGGTATTTCTATTCAACGCTTTAGTTAAGTGATGCCTTAACGCTTGTAACAACTAATTGCTATTCTAATGAAAAAGCTGACACTTGTCCAGACTTAATTCATAGATTCTGTCGAATTATCTGGCAGGAACGTAAGGATTATTCTGTTTTTCATAACCTATCGTTGTTTTGGGGCCGTGTCCCGGATATACCTTAACCTCATCGGGGAAACGATACAACTTATTCTGAATGGAGTCCACCAGATCGCGTTCACGTCCACCTGTGAGATCCGTTCTGCCTACGCCCATCCGGAACAACACATCCCCGGCAAACAGATCATTTTCGCAAAGGAGACTGACACTCCCCGGAGAATGTCCTGGCGTATGATATACCTGAAACGTATGGCCTATCAGTTGCAACTTCTGACCTTCATCCAAGGCAAACTCTGCCGGATTCGCTGTGATCGGTGGTGTGACTTGCGGCCAGTTCAGCGACCCGTTCAGCTTGGCCGTAGTCAGCCAATCACTTTCCAGATCATGCAAGTAGACGGGACAACCCTTCAGCTTACGAATCTCCTCCACCCCGCCGATATGATCGAAATGAGCATGGGTCAGAAGAATCGCTTCAATCTCCAGATCCTGAATAGCCTTGAGTAGCGGGCCGGGATTCATGCCTGGGTCAACAATAACAGCTTTACCCGGGTCCTCGCCCTGTAACAGGTAGGCATTGGTTTGCAACGGCCCGAGCGTAAATGTACGAATGTTAAGCATATGAATTAAAAACCCGAAATCAGTTCACGCAGCTCACGAATGATCACTGCATGGGACTCCGTTCCTTCCCCGTAACGTTTCAAAATCTCTTTGCGCGCTTCGGCCATATTGTCCTGATAGTCTGCAGCTTCACGGTCAGGATTCAGTCGTTTGAACTCGACCATAACCTCTTGTACGTGCTGCGGGCGCGGCCCCCATTGACCCAGAACATGTCCGCCTGTATCTGCTACGATCACAATCGGCACAGAACGGCCACCCATCGTCAGGAATTCATCCATCACATCCGGATGATTTTCCATAATCAGAACTTCAGTCGGGATGCCTGAAATCTCCAGCGCTTGAAACACAACCGGAATATTACGCACAACGTCACCACACCAATCTGCGGCCAGAATCAGCACACGAAGGTCGTCACGATAGTTCAGACTTTCAAAGAACTCACGATCCTCTTCGCTTGCCCAGACAAAGCTGTCATAGTTCGCCTGAAATTCACTTTGATTTTTGGTCATACTCGCGATAAATTCCTTCGGTGGCAAGCCTTTACCGAATTTGTGGGACAAGTTAGGTTTGGACATTACTTCGCACTTCCTCTCTTTTTACGTACATTCATCCATTTGATAACAACATAAATAATCATAAGAGCAAGCGCGACAAGCAAAATCGGCGTAATAAAGGGAGCCGCTTTCTCGTCTACATGCTTCCACTGATCTCCAAGAATCATTCCTAAATATATAAACAATGCAGTCCAAGGTATAACAGCGAGTGTTGTCAGCAGAATGAATTTGCCTGTGTGCATTTTCGTGATGCCAGCCGGAATCGAAATCGCATGTCTTACGACTGGAACAAATCGTGCTGTGAAAATAACACCTGTGCCATATTTGCGGAACCACTCTTCGGAATGATCGATGTGTTTTTTCTGGATCAATATGTATTTGCCGTAACGTTCAAGTACAGGTCTGCCGCCATAACGACCGATCCAGTAAATAAACAGCTGGGCCAGCACTCCGCCCACTGTACCGAAAATCATCGCACCGAAGAAGTTAATGTTATGCTGAGAAACGAGAAAACCGCCATATGCCAGCACAATTTCACTTGGGATAACCTCCAGCATTAACCCGAGCATGATGCCAAAGTATCCGAGACTTTGAATCCAGTCGAATAATTGGCTGACAATGTTATGAATAACGTCCATCTCAACCCTCTTTCTTTTTCCTGAATGGCGGTGCCTGTCGCACCATGGATGTTCGTCCTTATTTTATCACAGCCCCCTGAACGTGGCTACTTAAGAGAACCGGACAGTGTCCTGAGGGCCCTGCTCCGCATATGGTATGGGGAGAGGAGTGTGGGAACGTGACATTTAAATCCACGCCCGGGTCCCCCCCGGTCAAGCATAAGCAATCCGGACAACAACTGCCCTCTGCCCGAGGCATTCGCCGCGCCTGTAGCAAGGAGCTATACCGGACAGCCAAGAGATTGAAATTGTATATCTCCCCAGAACGTATGAAGCAGGCCGAGGAAAAGTACTACGCCAAAGTTATTGCGAATCTGCTCTGGATTGGAGAAAATCGCAATGACCGCAAAAAATTGTGCGAATGGTGGAATACCGAAGTCAGCGCAGATATTGCTACGCTCTGGGAGGTTGAGGTTGAACCGCTGAAAGAAGCATTCAAACACGCCTTTGGTGGTTACCGTCTCTAGAAAGTTAGAACAGGCAGGCGAAAGCATTCTCGTCCGCCTGTTCAAGACCTGCCGAGAAACAGCAACATGTCCAAGCTTTCTTTTTACAATGAAACTGCAAGGCTTTCAAGGAACAAGAGCAAGCGTAGGATGCCAAATAAAAGGTTCGTTCGTCAACTGAATTAACCATTGCAACGTTGTTGAATTAGCAGAAACGAGTGAGCTATCCAAACAGTATCTTGGTTCCCCTTGATCTGCACTTCTCTGATCTGCTTCAGTGCCACAGCCATATATAATGGATGCTACTTTAATTTTTTTTGCGTAGTCACTTCATGACCAAAGGAACCCGCAACAATTCTGTGCAAATTCTCTGCAGTCAACGAAGATGAAGGATGCATATGAAAACGACGATCGTTACGCATCCGTTCTGTATTTACCTGAGATGCTAGTTCTCTGTAATGTTCATATATTTCTATCCCGATCGCCGCAGTCTTTTGGGCTTGTCGGACTTTTCCTTCTGAAATCTCACGCATCGTCGCCTGTTCCATCCAGTAGAGCGCCGTCCTCTGGGTTATAACGTCATAACGATTCATGGCATTGGCTGAAATGAAATATGCACCCGCTTGCTTCCCTTCTCCAGATTTGGCTTCCCATCGACCAAGCTCCACATAAAGGTCCGGATTACTAGGTGAATGGGACAAGCTGTTCAATAAGACGGGTCTGGCTTCCGCTTGAGGCAACATACGCGCAAGAGAAATCGCTAAATCAGGCCGTTCTGGATTCAAACGATATGCTGATCGAAGATACCGGACACTCGCTGTTGTCCCCATTGGCTCAGTCAGTGCATGGCGATACTGCACATCCGCCCATGCGCAACGTGCTGTAATCCAGACAGTACTCCCAAGCCAGCATGTAAGCAGAAGTAAGACTGCATATCGTTTGATGTGGCCTGATATGACATATGAAAACGACGTAGGGGTGCAGGTACGGATGTAACTACAAACGTTATCATAGATGTGGGTCTGAGCACTGTGATTTGTAAGACAGTGTTGAGGCGATGAGGCTGGTTCCGCTTCTATTCTCAGCGCAACCGCCCATGCCGTGAGCCAGATGAAGAGCATCCAGCTGAGCGCATAACTCCAGTCGAAGTCCACGATTCCATGCAGGACGAAGACAAGCACAGGCGGCAGTAGCCGCGGCGCGAAGCGGCGGATGTTGCGCAGGGTGAAGAGCATCCACCCTGCAATCAGCGCGACGCCGAGCAGGCCCGTATCCAGGGCCAGGTCGAGCAGCCCGCTGTGTACCTCGCCGCCGACATACGGCGAGGACTGGATGGCGCGGAACATGCTGCGCCATGTATTCCCTCCGTGGCCGAGCCATGCGGCCTCGGTCCATAACCGCAGGGCATCCCGCCACAGCTGCAGGCGGGATGCCCCTGTGCCGACACCTGCCGCGAAGCGTTCGGCGGTGGAGGCTGCGGCCATCAGTGCGGCGGCGATGCACGCCAGCACGGTGGCCGCGAGAGCAGTGGCGCGCCCGGCGGGGCCGCCGCTGTGCCAGAGACGGCACAGCAGCAGCGTGCCGAGCAGCGCAGCTGCCCATGCCCCGGCCAGTGCCAGCAGGCCGGGCACGGGTGCAGGCGCCAGCTGGGCAGCAGCCAGCTGGCGGTACAGCCAGGCCGCGCACGCCAGGGGCGCGGCCAAGGCCAGCAGCAGCGGCAGGCGGGCACCGCGCCGCTGCAAGAAGGCGGCGGCCGCGGCACAGCCGGCCGCTAGCCAGGCGCCGCGCGACTCGCTCAGCAGGAGCACGGCTTGCGCGGGCATAAGCGGCAGCACCGCCGCGAAGAGCCGGCGTGCCGGGACGGCTCGCCCGGCCAGCACCCCCGCGGCGGCCGTCAGCCGCTCCAATGCGTACATGCCGACAACGGCACCGTACGCATTGGGGTACTGCAGCAATCCGCCGAGCCGGGCACCGGCGGAGCTGATCTCGGGGTCAGCTGTCCGCATGACCCCGTAGGGCAGCGGCAGCACACCGCACACGGCTAAAATGCCGCTTATTACAAGCAAGCCGCCCGCCAGCTGCCAGCCAAAGGCCAGCCAGCCCACACCATCCTTACTCGCTGCCAGCAACACAGCGAGCAGGGCAAACATCGCGAGCAAGCTCCAGCGCAGCATCTCATGGATACTTCCCTGCGTACTTACCGAGCCTGCCCAAGCATGCAGGGCATAACACGCCATGATTGCCAGAGGAATCCCTACATGCACTAAATCTACGACTTCCAGCCGAGTGGATTCCGACCGAACGGAGGCCATGCCATCAATTCCCCTTATCAGTACGCCTCGTTTATACACCACGAGAGAGAACAGCATGACAACACCCGTCATCAGAATAACGGGGTACAAGTCGGCCGAATGGAACAATCCTCTTCCCAAACATCCTGCCAGCAATATAGCTGCCATGCTTACACCTAAGACTACAATCCACCATCTGGATTCTCTATTACGATTCTCACTACCCTTATTGCCCATTTCAATCTCACAACTGGACGCGAATGCCCCATGCCCAGAGGTCAAGAAACGGCGCGGACTGGCTATACCGTTATATGTATTGTGATCAACTCTGAAATAGCACCCCTTTTTCAGAGGATGACTTGTACCCACATTCATACTCACCCCTATGAGTTCTGACCGGTTAGAGGCTCCTTCTCTAATCTCTTTCCTTTCATTCAGAAAGCTCTGATGTTGATCTACATTTCCTACTTGTCCATTCTGATTTGCCTCCCATGCACCCTGATCTGGATGTAGCTCTCTGTTCTTCACCCCGTTTCCTCCTCCCTTCATTATTTGAAAAATAAAAAAAGGCAGAAGAATCCCTATTCGGGTCCTTCTGCCTTGGTTCACACCCTCGCCGTCAGATCGGTTTATGATCTGGATCGGCAACCGTCGCTGAACGGGAATCGGATGCAGACGCACATTCTTATTTTAATCATTCATTCTCTTAACCATCATGAACTTGTTCACGCATCATGCCGACATCAATGGCATCCTATATCTTGCACATCAAGTAAAGCGACCCTGGTACCAGTATGTCCTCTTCTTCATGTATGCAGACCAGTCATGCACGAAACATGCCTGCTTCGGTGCTTCTTGTGTTCTTTATTGGACTATTTATCATCCATTACCTTCATGCCAAACATTAGTGAAGATTACACTTCGCAGACCGCTCCAGGTTTTCCCTGTCCACTTTTCCACCCGTTATGCTCCCTTCAACCGGCAACAGATCCGCACAAGCACGCTCCAGATATGGATCGGCATGAATGAAATCACGGAATGCGGTGTATTCACCCCACATGTCCTTCACTTGACCCGCCTGACCGCGAACGGCGCGAATCAGAATATTTTTCGGTGTATTCTCCAGATCAATGAACTCGAGCAACTGTGTTTTATATCCCATAATATCCAGCAGTTTGGCGCGAATCGCATCTGTTGCCAGTGCAGAGAAACGCTCCTTCAAAATGCCATGGGACAGAAGCGGGTTCATCACCGGAGACTCGACCTGGTCATACAGCTCATGCTGACAGCAAGGAACCGACAGAATGACAGAGGCTCCCCAGCGCACGGCTTTCTCCAAGGCCGCATCCGTAGCCGTATTGCAAGCATGGAGAGTAACAACCATATCCACTTCGTTCAGTTCATCATAATCCGCAATGTCACCCACAAGGAATTTCAGATCACCGTAATGCAAACGTCTGGCCAGGTCGTTACAGTGTTCAATGACATCCGCCTTTAAATCCAGGCCAATAATGTTAAGCGAACGTCGCTGTTGTACGGACAAATAATGATACAGGGCAAAGGTCAGATACGACTTGCCGCAGCCAAAATCTACGATGGTGAGCGGACGTCCTTCCGGCAGATGGGCAATAACATCCTGCACCATCTCAAGGAAACGGTTGATCTGCCTGAACTTATCATACTTGCGTGCAAGCACACGTCCTTCCTCGTTCATAATCCCAAGTTCAACGAGGAAAGAAACCGGAACGCCCTCTTCAAGTACATATTGCTTTTTGCGATTATGGGACAGATCCACCGCTGTTTTGGATGGGGATTTGGTCAGAATCGATACTTTATATTTTTTGCTGATCAAAATTTGATAATCGGCCTCTGTCGTACAGAGCAGTCCCTGGCGAAATGTCTCTTCACATAACAAAGTCATACGCTCCAGCGCTTCAGCCGGGGTCAAATTCTCATGCAGCACTTTATTCGCGTAATGAAAAGCAAACTGGTAATGAAGCTGATTCTTTAGCGTAACCGGCTTCACCTGCACTTTGGTAAACGAGACATTGTCCCGTCTGCGCAGCTGACTCCAGGTCGCCGTAATCAGCGAGTTCTGTTCAAAAATATCTTGTATAAGCTTTCGCAACGAATCCACGGGGTACATCTCACTTTCGGTTTGGTTTGGTCAACCGTTACCATACCATAATTCCGTTCCCTCTCCAAGTGAAGAGCTACTCTCCATAAGTTCAGTCATCCAATATTCTATAAGATCAGCGATCCATTCGGTTATTCTTCTGTTACAGATAAGTAGTAAGTTGAGTTATATATCTATATCTTTACGTGCTTAACCATTCACCTGCTGACGTTTGGTTTCAAGTGCTGTAATCTGCGCCAGCCCCTCTTCCACCTCAGCTCGCGGCAAACCGCCCTGCTCAAGCTGCTCGTCCGTAAGTTCCGTCAGCCTCTGATAAAATGCTCGCGCGTCCTCTTCATACTGTACCGGATAATCCGCACCCAGATGCATCAGTCTGTACCAGCCGTTCTCCGCCGCATCATATCGGCCCTGTTGCTCCCGATATAACGCAAGTTGCTTCTCCGTTCGCGCAGGAAGCTCGTATCCCTTCATTTGCTCTATAATTCCTTCTATGCGGTCAGGCACCTGTAACAACTCGCGATTAGCACCATGATTCTGGGCATACAGATAAAAATGTAACGCTCGCATTAAACGAACAAGCGCCGCATCCTCTGCGTCCATTTTCTCCTCATCATCGATGCCTTCGACTCTGGCCTTCTCGTGATAGATATATGCTTCTTCCTCGATCAGTCTTGCCGCTTGCTGCAGATTGTCCACCTCAATGACGCCGCGAAAACGGAACATCTCGATCACATCCTCCGCAGGCAGAGAGTTCAGCAGATTGAGATTCATGCCAAATTGCCTGCGCATCAACTCATCCAGTTCAGACAAAGCCTCCGTATGTTTACGTTGCTGTCTAAGCGTAAAAGCCTTGCCAATCGCCTCTGTCATTTCCTCCATCATGCGGAGCAGATAATCCTTCCTGAACATCGGTGAGCCCCCTTAGATCTTCACTCATTGATCGCATACTTTATATCGCGTATTCATATGATTTATTTTAATTCATGCCGTGAAAAAAAGCGAAAGTCCTGCTCTCCTGCTTCCGAAGCCGGTCAGCAAACACATCAAAGCCCCTGCTTGTCCACATGGACGCACAGGGGCTTCATATACAAACTCGATTGATTGATCTTATGGTTAGTCAGACAATCCCGTCATAAACTGTTGAATGACCTGAATCAATTGTTCCGGCGCTTCATACATACTCATATGTCCTGCACCTGCAATGGTAGCCTGCACAATATGAGGCTTGTCACTCGTAAACGTACGTTCCGGTGGAATCAGCCCATCCTTCTCCCCTGCTACAAGTAATACTGGAAGCGGTGTGGCAGACAACACATCACGGCGATCTGGACGTTCACGCATAGCCAGTGCCGCGCCAACCGCACCTTGAGGGGCAGTTTGATAACCAATTTCCTTTACACGGTTCACCTGTGTCGACATTGGTTCAACATGCTCCGGAGCGAAAAGACCAGGTACCAGCCCGTCCACAAAATTCACAATACCTTCGGTCTGAATCGTAGATACTGCACGCAAACGTTTCTCCTTCGCTTCGTCGCCGTCCGGATACGCTGTTGAATGGATCAAACCGAACGCGTTTAGTCGCTCCGGATGGTGCTGTGCAATGGAAAGTGCAATATACCCGCCCATGGAATGTCCCAGAATCACTGCTTTTTGCACGTCTAGCTCATCCAGCAGTTGCAACACATCGTTGCCCATCTGTTCAATGGTGTAACTGCCTACAGGTGCATCCGTTTTGCCGTGCCCACGCAGATCAGGTACGATACAACGATAGCTGCGAGCCAGCTCCGGTACTACTTCATCCCAATAGGAAGAACTTCCGCAGTATCCGTGAAGCAGTACAAGCACTTCTCCCTTACCCTGCTCAGCATAACAAATCGTTGTTCCATCACACATCACTTTTTCCATATTAATCCCTCTCTCTGCGCGAATGTAATATTTCAGGTTGTATATTATTAAGCATTCATCTCATAAATGAAACGTTTATCATCCATTCCAGGCTTCCGTCACCGCGTCTGCAATCGTTTGTGACATACCCATGACCAAGTACAGCGAAGTCATCTGCAAAATCGAATAGGGTCTCGGTCCGTTGGCATTTACAACCGCAGCTACACTGTATTCTCCAACAGGTGGCAAATGACCACCTACGGATTGAGCAGGGCGCAAAGATGTTACCGATACATAGTATGTCCCGGTAGCATCCTTTGGGCCCAAACATGCATCTATTGCTATAACCTTATGGTGTGAAGGAATCTGGGCCAGTCTCTTTTCAAGAGTATCTGCATCGCAAGGCGTTGCCAGTGTACCGATGACATGAGGTATGCCACGCTCCTCCAGCAAAGTCCCCGTCATCGGTCCAAGTGCATCCCCGGTCGAGCGATCTGTACCGATACATAGAAACGTAATCTCGTCCAGTTTATGGAGCTCGGAGATCTCCTTGAAAAAAAGGGCCATCTTGTCTCCAGGCACACCTTTACGTACACCTCTGCTCTGTTGCCGGACAAGTTCCCGTTTATATATGGCCAAACTGAATTCCCTCCTTGTTACACACGAAAATATTGGACAACCCTGGTGCTACCTTTACTTCCAGTCGTTGTGATCTATTCTCATATTGTAACCGATGCTCCATTCTCCCGCAAAATCATTGGCTTGTCCCCTTCCACTCATGCTACAATAACAGAAGTTCCGTTTGGACAAATGAGTAACCCATCTCCGGAGATGGAAAGGATGAAGTTAACGATGGATTTAACACAAGCAACAGCAGAAAATATCGAATATATGATTGAAGCCATTAAGACCAAATTGCGGATGGCCAGTGGTGCCGCTATGCAGGGTTCATCATTCCCGCTTGAGAAATATGAAGATTTGCAGGATTTGTACGAAATGGTGATGAGCAAAGAACATTTGAGCATCTCCGAAGTAGAAGCGGTCGCTTCTGAACTCGGTAAACTCCGCAAATAAACTTCTCTCTACAAATGCGATTATCTTCACACCTGTTACAAGATAAGCAACAAAAAGGACCTGTCTTACATCAGAGCACTGATGCTGGACAAGTCCTTTTCTCTGTATTAAGGAAGATCCACAAGTACAAATTCGGCAGACTCGCTACCTGTACTTGTCATTTGTAAATCACAGCTTTTACGGATGCGAGCCGCATCTCCGGGCTTGAGATGAAAGTTTCCATCGGAACACTGAATTTCCAAATGTCCGTTAATGAGAAACAAATGAGTACGACGCTCCTCATGTTGCGGAAACATTAATTTCTTTCCTGACTCCAGCTTGGACAGATAACAGGTTACATCCTGAGCGATGCGGAGTGAATTGTCGTCTATCGATTCATCCGATGGACCAGAGGCACCTGACACAACTGGACATAGTCGGTTGAGCTGGGCGGACTCTTCTATTTTCCGATAAGCATAAGATGGCTTCAGCATTCGCTGAGAGGGCAAAAACCACATTTGCAAGAAACGTACCGGTTCATCCGTGGCTGGATTGGTTTCGGAGTGCTCTACGCCTGTGCCTGCACTCATCACCTGAACTGTCCCCGCTTCCAGCAACTGTTCTGTGCCCATACTGTCTGTATGTTTAAGCGTGCCTGATATCACATAACTAACAATTTCAAGGTCGTGATGTGGATGTTTCTTAAAGCCATCTTGCGGCATCAGTATGTTGTCGTTGTGGGCTAACAGACAGCCAAAATGAGCATTGCTCGGGTCCTCATAATCCGCAAAGGAAAAGCTGAATTCGCTGTGTATCCAACCGCGATCCGACGTGTGTCTTTCTTCCGATGTCACTACTTTAATCATATTCATCCACCTCCAGAGGATTGGAACTGCCGTATGGCAGTAATCCATGCGTGTTCAAAATGATATAGGTCAATACCAGTTGGTATGTGATCTTTACCCGGGGTCCGGTCATTCTAATCACGTTCCTTCTAAAGGTTACACGCTATCTTTTCATGAGTGGAGCACGAACTCACTATCCATTTTACCAACGAGCGTCCCCGCATCATTGCGTATGTCTGCAGGAAACGCTTCTGCAAGACGGGCAATGGTTTTGGGATTGGAATAGTTCAGTTGCTTCAATATCGATTGCGCAATGGAAGCCCATTCTTCCTCAGAGCCATCCAGCACTTTGAAGGTGATGCCCAGTCTTTCTTTTTTCAGCGCAAAACCAAATACACCCTTGAATCCGCCCTTCGCGACAATATTATCGTCCTCCAGCAACACTGAATCTACTCGATTCTTGCCACCGACCATCAGAGGGTGCTGATTCATAGCCGAAGTGATCGTCTTTACAGCCATGCGTGTAGGTTCATCTGCAATCAGGTCAGGACATGCAAGCTTGAGATATGCATTGGCCAGTGCAGACAAAGGCAACGAAAATACCGGAAAACCACAGCCATCCGTTCCTAACTGAATGTCTTTTACTTCAATATCCGCGAGACCTGCCAGTGTTTCAAGGATTTCCCGTTGCACTGGATGATCTGGCTCGGCATAGCTCCCCAAATCCAATTTTCTCATCTGACTATAACCCAGAATGCCCAGATGTTTACCCGAACAGTTATGCAGTATTCTGCGTTTCTCTCCTTGCGCCCTCAACCAGTTATTGCGGCTTTCTTCATTAAGCGGATAGCTTGGTGCACAGATCAGACATTCCTCACCAAGTCCGATTTTATGAGCCAGATGCTCCAGCACTTGAATATGCTCCGGCTCAGAACGATGTGATGAAGCCATGATCGCAATCTCTTGTGGTTTAAGACTATAATGTTCGCCTATTCCAGCCCGAATCCCTGGAATCGCTTGAAACGGTTTGGCGGATGAACGTGTAAACGCTCTGAAATGAGGATCACCAGCCGAATAGACAACCCGGCCATGCTCATCTGTAATACATATGTGTCCGTAATGAGCGCACTCCATCACGCCTGCACGGTATTCTTTAACTAACAAAGCACTCTCCACGCGAGTTTCTCTCCTTTTAAATTCCCAAATTCATCTCTGCTTTGCTTCACGGCGCTGCATGGGATATCCTCATTAGTATAGTACAAAAACGACGGTTTTACAGTTTTTTCGACAGTTGTTTCGGGTAAAGCTTTATCAGCCTGACTGAAACAATACACTTTCTTGAAGGAGATACCGCTTATGCTGCGCAATTCTCAACATCTATCATCTGAATCATCTCATGTAATGTCTTTGCAATCTCTGCTGAAATACATCCTGATTGCTTCTCTGCTAAGTTCAGCTACTGTTTTATTATTGGCTGGTATCGGAGCGTGGCTGGGTCTGGAACGTTTAATTCGACTGGACAGTCAAGTTCAGCAGCTATTTTACCTTCACTCGCAATCCCGTCTGTCTCTGCTACCCTACACTTCCTTCATCACGGCACTCGGTTCATTTAAAATATCAGCACTCGCTGCAGCAGGGTTCGCACTGTTATGTTTCTTACGGCGTCATCCCAGAACAATGATGTATGGTTATACCATCTGCGCAAGTTTCGGAATGATGTGGATTTTGAACACGTTCTTAAAAGAAATCTTTAGACGAAGCAGACCCGAACTGGATCACCTTCTCGTTGTGCATGGATATAGTTACCCCAGTGGTCATGCGATGATTTCGATGGGTTTTTACGGTATGCTATTTGTCATCTGGGCCATCGAATGGAAGGAACGGGGGGGACTTAGAAGATGGCTTCCTGTCATTTGCGGTATTCTATTTGTTCTGTTGATCGGCGTGAGTCGGGTTATGCTGGGGGTTCATTATCCTACCGATGTTTTTGCCGGATTTGCCGCAGGCTTCGTCTGGATTGGCTGCATGATACAGGGAATAAAACCCCCTGCCATTTGATCCCCTGTATCTAATTTCCAGCTTATTCATCGGACAGTTAGTTGTTTCACCATGTTGCACGGCGTTTATATACGAAGTAAGCAAACGCGAACAGACAACATCCTGCATCAAGTTGAAAGGAGGCGGTTGTTATGTGGGGCATTATTATCAGCATTGTCATGGCGATCATTATCGGTTTGATTGGAGATGCACTTGCCGGTCATAACATGCCGGGCGGCGTGATTGGTGCGATGATTGCCGGATTCGCCGGAGCCTGGCTGGGAGCACTTTTGCTTGGTAACTGGGGACCGGTTATCGGTAACTTTGCCGTCATTCCAGCCATCATTGGTACAGCGCTCTTTGTATTCTTGCTGGGGCTTGTGTCCAGACTGCTAAGACAGGCTGCCTGATTCGGGTTAGATGGTGTTCGTTGTTTCGTATTTGTTTCTCAAATTAATGAAGGAGTGATTAGACATGAATAAAGCAGAAGAACAATATCCTGTACAAAGTGGTTCGACTTTCGCCAAAGGCATTTTCATCGGAGGTTTGCTGGGCGCTGCAGCTGCCCTGTTATTCGCCCCTAAACCAGGACGCGAATTGCGTGGTGATCTTTCCGAAAAGGTAGGTATGGTGACTGACCGTACAAAGGAAGTAGCCACTGTTGTTGGTGACAAAGCTTCTGAAATTGCCAAAACGGTATCTTCCAAAACGTCCGATCTGGCAAGAACAGTAAACCAAGGTCGCAATGACGTTATGGACTCTGTGAAAAAAGCATCTGCTGACGTTGCTGAGGAAGCAACGCGTGCATCTGAAGAAGTGGCTGCCGCTTCCGTGGAAGCGAAGGAAGATGCGCGTAAACAATTGAACTCGACAAGCCTGTAAGGCCTGATGAGATCGAGTAATGAATAGCCAGCTGCATTCCAGCTGGCTATTTTTTATCCATAGCGAACGGAGGAATGACAGATATGAGTAAAGTCACGATTAATGGCAACACCCCTGTACCAGGAGGAACACCTGCACAGCAGTATGATACCAGTGAACATCCTTTCGAATTGCGTCATGAGGTAAAGCGCCTGAACACACGGCTTGATCAGATTGCCGACAGTCTGGAGAGGGCTCAGATCAAAGACATCATTGAAAATTACAGTAGTCCCAAGAAACGAATCATTACCAACTTTACCGCAGGTATGGCTCGTGGACTTGGATTGACCGTCGGTACGTTTGTTGTACTCGGTTTGCTTGCCTTCATTCTTAGCCAATTTGTCAATATGCCTATCGTGGGCCAATACATCGCCGACTTGCTCGGTTACATTGAGGATTATAAAAAATAAAAAAGGAACCGCCCAGTCTGTGACTATCGCGGTTCCTTTTTTCCTCTGTCCCGGTTTCCCCGTGCGGAGGACTGTGCAGATTTTACTTTTAACAAATCCCCTGTCCATCCTTTCATCATCATCCATATATACATGCTGATCATGCTACAGATGATGAGCGCAATAACAAGCACGACTCCCCATGTTTTGTCGATCAGGGGCAAATTCTCAAAATTCATCCCCCATATAGCACCTGCGGCTGTTGCAGGTGTGAATACGGATGTCACAATCGTCAGTGTCTTCATAATTTCGTTGCCGCGCACGCCTGATATCGCGTTGTCTATCGAGATCAGTGTATCAATCTCCTTTTCATAATGCTGGAACAGACACTCCATTCGCTCCACACGGTACTGAAGTTGCTGATAGAAGCGATTCTCTGTAATTTCTTGAAGATAGGCTTCCCGGGAAGCGGCCATTAATTCGGTGTAAGGAATGAACAGATTACTCCAATACAGCAGTTCGAAGCGCGCTGCCAGAATCTGATCCATTAATGTCCGCGCATTCCGTGATTCCATTCTCCGCTCCAGATCACGCAAATTCATCTCAAAATGATCCATTCCCACATGATAATAATGTAATATGGCCCGAAAAAGCACAAACATGCCTTCTCTGGCCTGCGTACATTGTTGCAACATATGCATTCGTTCGCCCGATTTCATAATGCCCCTCGTATTGTCGTCCAAATTGAGCGTAACCAAATGTTGCTTGTCGACATAAAAAAACATCTGATTATCTCTTCGTTGATCTTCTCTCTCATTTTTTACAGCATATAAAAAGGAGCCAAAAATAACCGCGTCTTTGCCGTTAAAATAACGAACGGACAAGTAGTTTGATTCGGCTTCCGGTATTTTGCTTAACCAGTATTGCATTTCTGGAAATGCCTGTTCCAGATCACGAAGTGCATTTTCCATACTACTAGAATCCGGTGCTACCCAATCCCACCACTGCCAATCTTCGGAGCAGGATAACTGATCACGCCGAGCTTCCAGTTTGACTTGATTCACCTGACATTCCTCCTGAACATATTTGTTTTACTGCCGCCAAGTCTCCCCCTCGATGAATTCAAAAAGGACACGTTTGCAATCCAGTGCAATACCGTGTCCTCGTCAAGCCGTATTGGGGCAACAATTGGAATAGTGTATCATAGCAAAGAAGCGTTAGACATAATCTGCTTCAGTTTCTCCGTAGCCCTTTTCTGAATCCGGGAGACGCTCATCTGCGAGACACCCAGTTTCTGGGCTATAGCCCGCTGTGACTGTCCATCCTGAAAGGCTAAAATAAGTACTTTCTGTTCTTGCTCCTTAAGCTGACCTAATGCCTGCTGTAAATCCATTCGTTTTTCCACCGAATCAAAGTCATTCACATCCGCGCTGATCAGTTCACCAAGTGTCGCGGCACTGTCATCCTGAGATAATGGAGAATCCAGAGAAACATAGTGGTAACACTCCCGACCGGCCAGAACTTCAATCGTTTCCTCCGGAGTAAGATCCAGGTACTCAGCAATCTCATTAACCCCGGGTGAACGTTCCAGCTTTACCGTCAGCTCATCAATGGCATGTTGCACCAATGCCCCTTTTTCCTTGATTCTTCTCGGTACTTGAATGTACCATGACTTATCCCGTAGATAATTTTTCATATGACCAATCATACTTTTCATCGCATACGGTTCAAATGGAATCCCCAAATTGATATCATATTGCTTCAACAATCGGATCAAAGCCATTTGACCTGTCTGGTACAGATCCTCATATAAATCCGGTCGATTCCGGGCAATTTTACCCGCAGCCATTTTGACCATCGGCTCATACTTGCGGATCAGGACCGTAGCGATTTCGTTGTCCTGTGTTTGTTGGTATTCCCAGATCAAACCAATCGCTTCAGACATGGACTCTGGGGGAGTCACTTTCTCATTCATACTTTCTCCTCACTTTTTGCAAGACGTTTTACGAGTACTACTTTCGTACCTTTGCCCGTCTCACTTTCAACACTGACATCATCCATCAAGGCTTGCATCAGGTAGAACCCAAGTCCGCCAATCTGAGCGTCTGTCAGTTCTTTGTCATGAAGTCCGGAACGTGATACGGCTGGGTTCACATTCTCGAAGCTGGAACCTTCGTCTTTGACAGTGATCGCGAGCGTCTCACCATCGACTTCAAAAACGACTTCAACCATGCCGCCTTCATGAGAGTAGGCATACAATACGGAATTGTTACAGGCTTCGGACACAGCAACCTTCATATCCTCGATGTCTTCATAAGAGAATCCCATTTTGGACGCAACACCATATAGATTAAGTCTTACAATATCCACATATTCAGCTGTCGCTGGTAAATTCAGCGTAATTCTTTGGACTTCTGCATTCATTCCTTTTTCGATCCTTTCCTATTGGGAATTCTTCTGTGTAACAAAGAATTTGGCTATACCCGTCATATCAAAAAGTTTCTGAATTTGCGCAGGAACTTCCTGTACTTCAAAGCGAGCTTCCATTCCGTGTCTAGCCTTGAGAACAGATAACAGGATACCAATCCCTGTGCTATCAATGTACTTCAGATCTTTCATGTTAATAATCAGATCCTGCTCCTTGTTGTCCACGAGCGGTTCCATTACCAAACGGAAGTCAGGAGCAACCGACAAATCCAGTTCGCCAGTCAGATACACTGTGCATACACCGTCATGTGTTTCGGTTCTTGCGTTGAATTTTTCATTTTTATTTGTATTCATTAGATATCTCTCTCCTGATCAATGGTTTCCTTACCTTATAACCCAACTTACGCACGAGTGAAACAGGAAACATAACTGGTAAAACTTTCAATTGGCCTGATCCATTGCTGAACCACCCGGATTAATAACCTGGCGTTTTTTCTGATAATGGGAAAGCTTCTGTTTGACACTGCCCATTTTCACCGGCTTGCTGATATAATCATCCATCCCAGCCTCGGTACAGCGCTGCTGTATACCTTCCATTACGTTAGCTGTCATGGCTATAATGACAGGTTGCTGCTTCTGGGACACGCTTGCGCGTATTTTTCTCGTACATTCCAGACCATCCATCACTGGCATCTGTAGATCCATAAAAATAAAGTCATATGGCGAAGGACTTTCCATCACCATGTCCAGAGCCTTCTGCCCATCTTCCGCAATATCGGAGAGTAGTCCAAGCTTATGCAACATGATGGCCATCAACTTCTGATTGATCGGATGGTCATCCACGATTAATACCGTTGCATGTTTATCTTCATGACTAACGTCTGTCAGCTTCTCTTCGCCGCTCCCCTGAACCAGTTCCGTTTCAATGTAACGCTTGGCCTGAATGGTAAACACAAAGGTAGCTCCCCGCTTTTCAGAGGTATCGAGATAAATCTTCCCACCCATCATCTCGACCAGTGTTTTACAGATGGCCAGACCAAGGCCAGTTCCACCATATTTTCGAGTCATGGACGTATCAAGCTGAGAGAACGGCTGGAACAAGCGATCCACTTTCTCAGGTGCGATGCCTATTCCTGTATCTTTGACAGCAAACTCCAAAGACATGTTGCCTTCCTTCTCTTCGTTCACGGACACAATGAGATAAACACCGCCCTGCTCCGTAAATTTCACTGCGTTGGCGATCAAATTTAGAAGCACTTGGCGGAGGCGTGCCATATCTCCATAGATTAATTCAGGCACAGCATCTTCCAGGAAAAAATCCAGTTCCAGACTTTTCTTACCTGCTTCTGCAGCGAACAGACCGAGCACTTCACGTATGCAGGAAACAAGTTCAAATGGATGCTCCTCCAGCTCCATTTTGCCGGACTCCATCTTGGTAAAATCTAGAATATCATTAATTACCGTGACGAGTGCATCGGCGCTACGGCGAACGATATCCACATATTCCTTCTGATCTTCCTTCAACTCGGTTTCCATCAACAGGTCCACCATGCCAATGACTCCGTTCATCGGCGTACGGATCTCGTGGCTCATCATGGCCAAAAACTCCGTTTTGGCATTAGCGGCAATCTCGGCTTCTTCTTTGGCCTGCACAAGCTGCTGATTCATCTTCTCCAGCTCCTGCGTCTTCTGGTGAAGCAACATCGTCTGTGTCTTTAGTCTTTTGTTCGAGATAAACATCTCTACAAAGCCCTCGATTTTGGATTTCAAAATCTGGGGAATAAACGGTTTGACCATATAATCAATGGCTCCCGCTGAATATCCGGCAAACAAATGCTCGGCCTCTCTGCTATTCGCCGAAATGAAGATGATGGGCACATCTTTGGATTTGTCTCGTGCCTTGATTAATTTCGCTGTCTCAATCCCGTCCATCCCAGGCATTTGCACATCAAGTACAATGACCGCAAATTCGTCTTTGAGCAGACACCGGAGTGCCTCTTCTCCGGAATTTGCCTTGACTAGTTTGTATTGCTCTGATTCCAGAACCGCTTCGAGCGCAAGCAGGTTCTCAGGGCGGTCATCTACCAATAATATGTGGATTGGTTCATTGAGCCCCATAACTAAGCCTAACCCCCTATTTGATCTTCCGGTATATTTTTTCGGTCCGGTCTAACGGCTCATAGGCATCACTATATTCTGTAAAATGAATGGATTCTTTTGATCCCAGAACGAGTATGCCAAAGTGGCTCAAGCTCTCATGAAACAGCCCATGCACATGGTTCCGCAGCTCATCGTTGAAATAAATCATGACATTGCGGCAAAAGATAACGTTAAACTCATTAAATGACCGGTCTGTTGCCAAATTATGTTCGGCAAAAATAATGTTTTTCTGAAGAAACGGGTGAAATATAACGGAATTATATTTCGCTGTATAGTATTCGGAGAAGGCTTTCGTGCCCCCTGCCTCCAGATAATTTGTTGTAAACAACTTCATTTTCTCAATACCGTATACGCCTTCCTTGGCCTGTTGCAGTGAGCGGTCATTCATATCCGTTGCATAGATTCGTGCCTTGTCATACAGACCTTCCTCATGCAGCATAATCGCCATGGAATACACTTCTTCACCCGTAGAGCAGCCTGCATGCCATATCCGAATATAAGGATAGGTTCTCAGAATAGGAATGATCTTTTCGCGAAACATGCGAAAAAGCGATGGGTCTCGGAACATTTCCGTTACCGGAATGGATAAATTCTGTACGAACCGTTCAAACGATGAACGGTTGTGCAGTACCTTTTCCTGTAGCCCGGATATGCTTTTCACTCCTTCTGCATGCGCATAATGCCATATTCTTCGTCTCAGGGATGGCAACGCATAATTTCTGAAGTCATACCCATACAAACGATGCATTCCTTCCAGCAGCAATTCAATCTCAATCAGTTCCCGTTCTTCATCTTGCGGTATACGGATCGTATCTGCTCCCGTCTCGTTAGGTTCCCACGGTGTCATAGCTTCTCTCCACTTCATCTTTGGTTACTTGCGTATGCGTTATTGTCCTTCATTACCCAAACCATACGCTTACGAATACAGCCATACCCGCATTAACGATAACAATTGATCGGTTTGAATCGGTTTTTTCACGTAATCGGATGCTCCAGCCTCAATACATTTCCCTCGATCCTCTTTCATCGCCTTCGCTGTGAGCGCAATAATCGGCAATTTATCAAATTTCGGGTTCTGTCTGATCCGTGTCATCGCTTCGTATCCGTCCATCTCTGGCATCATCATATCCATCAGCACCAGATCAAACTCCGGATTTTTCTCCAGTGCCTCCAGCGCCTCACGACCGTTCTCAGCAAACGTAACATCCATGCGGTACCCTTCAAGCACACTGGATAATGCAAACACATTCCGGATATCATCATCGACTAGCAATATTTTCTTGCCTTCGAACAAGGTCTCTTTGTTATGAAGCTTCTGCAAAATACGGCGTTTGTCCTCGGGCAGGTTGGCTTCTACCCGATGCAGGAACAATGTCGTTTCGTCCAATAATCGCTCCGGTGACTTCACGTCTTTGATAATGATCGATTCCGCATATTTACGAAGTTTCATCTCTTCCTTGGAATCCAGCTCCTTACCCGTATAAATGATGATTGGCAAGTCATTCAGATATTCATCATCCCGAATCTGATCGAGCAATTCGAAACCCGTCATATCCGTCAGCATCAGATCCAGCACCATGCAATCGTAACGCTGGCTATGCAGTTCATTCAGTGCCTCTTGCCCTGTAGAAACAGCCGTAATAGCAACATCATCATGACCGATCAATTCAATGATTGCTTTGCGCTGAATTTCATCATCTTCAACGATGAGCAGTCGTTTTAATTGATTTTCCGTATAGGATTCGATATGGGAGAATGCTTTATCCAGCGAATCTTTGCTGGATGGCTTTTTCAGATATGCGATGGCCCCCATCATCAACCCTTGTTTCATATCATCCACAACCGAAATGACATGCACCGGGATGTGACGTGTTACGGAGCTACTCTTTAGCTCGCCCAAAATCGTCCAACCATCCATCACAGGCAGCTGGATATCCAGAATGATTGCGTCAGGCAAGTATTCACGGGCCATCTCCAGCCCCGTATCTCCCTGAAGAGCAACCAATGCCTTGAAGCCCCGGCCTCTCGCCATATCCATCAGAATGTGGGCAAACTTTACATCATCTTCGATGATCAGCAACGTTTTGTCACCTTCTACGATGGCATTAGCATCGTCTTCTATGCGTGTCAGCTCTGCACTACGAGCAGGCGATAATTCAGCCACACGAGTTCGTTCCGGGTCAGAGACAAGAATGGATTGTTGCGAAGAACGGGCAGGCTGAATATCCGGCACTAGCGCTTGTTGTTCTGAAGATACCGCTGCTTCCCTTGCTGCTTCTTCCTCGGCCCATTCAGCCTCTTCATGATTATCAGGCAGGAACAGGGTAAAGGTGCTTCCCACTCCTTCTGAGGAATCCACCTGTATAGCCCCACCGAGCAGACGTGCCAATTCGCGGCTAATCGATAAACCAAGTCCCGTACCACCGTATTTACGACTGGTTGTGCCGTCTACCTGCTGGAACGCTTCGAAGATCAGATCCGTCTTGTCAGATGGAATGCCAATGCCGGTATCTTTGATGCTGAATCCAAGGTATTCCTGATTCGTATTCAGATATCCCGGCAATTCCTCTGGCTTCATACGCTTTGCAATCAGACTCACCGAGCCACGGTTTGTAAACTTGAATGCGTTGGACAACAGGTTTCTTAAAATTTGTTTCACCCGATGACTGTCTGTATAAATCCATTCCGGAAGCGAGCTATCAAAATCAATATTTAGATCCAGTTCCTTCTTGTTAGCCATCGGACCAAAGTTCTGGGTGACAAAGCCCGTTAATTCATCCAATCGGACGGTTTCGTAGTTGATGTCCATCTTGCCTGCGTCTACTTTAGACAGATCGAGAATCTCATCAATCATCTTCAGCAAATCTGCACCTGACATATAAATGGTTTGTGCATATTCCTGCTGTTTGCTGCTGAGATTGCCATCCTTGTTCTCCGACAATAACTGAGACAATATGAGCAGACTGTTCAGCGGAGTACGAAGTTCATGCGACATATTGGCCAAAAATTCCGACTTGTACTTACTGGTCATCGACAATTGCATCGCCTGTTGTTCCAATTGTGTCTTCGTTTTCTCTATTTCATCATTTTTCTCTTCCACTTCACGTACCTGTTCTTCAAGCGCACGCGTTTTGGCAATCAGTTCGGTATTAAAATGTTCCAATTCCTCCTGCTGACGCTGTAGCAACTCCTCCGAACGTTTAAGCGCATCCGTCTGTTCTTCCAGATTCTCATTGGAACGGCGCAATTCTTCCTGCTGTGTCTGCAGTTCCTCGGATTGCACCTGTAACTCTTCCGTAAGCGCCTGGGACTCCCGCAGCAACTCTTCCACACGAAGACGTCGCCGAACGTTATTAAGAATGACACCCAAATTCATAATTAACTGACCAAACAACTGCTTATGCATCTCGTTAAAACCTTCGAAGGAAGCCAGCTCTACCACACCGATTAATTCGTCTTCAAACACAACCGGGTAGATCATAATGCCTGCAGCTCGCGCAGAACCCGAAGCAGAACCAATGCTCACATATTCGTCAGGTGTATGATCCAGTACAATTGGACTCATATCCAGGGCAGCCTGACCGATCATACCTTCCCCGATCCGATACACCTCTTTACCAAGCTCGCCGTTCTCTTCAAAAGCGTATGAACCGTAACGTCTCAGCTCATCCGGATGTTTCTCTTCGTCGATCAAGTACACTACACCCAGCTGCGCACCGAGCACAGGTGTAAATTCACTGATAAACATCTGGGAAATTTGACGAATGGAGCCGATTCCCCGCAGAAGTTCGGGCACTCTCGCAATGTTGGAACTCATCCAGTTCTGATCCTGCTGAGCCTGCACATAGGCTTTCTCGATCTCCAGCTTCTCTTCCAGATCGTTAGACACATCTTTGAACACGGTGGCAATTTGACCGATCTCATCCGTGGACTTGATTTGAATCCGGCGGATCGTTTTATAGCGACCTTTGCCAAAACTTGTAATCATCATCGACACTGTATTCAACCCACGCGTAATACTAGGAAGCACCCACAGGATGACTCCCAGGGCAAGCAGTAATCCCGCGACCATGATGCTGACCGTAATCTGAACCGCTCTGGTATATGCGGCATTCGCATTCTTGATCTCGGCATCAATCTCCTGATCCTGATAACGAGATAGGGCATTCAGGCTATCTACGGCTTCCTTCTGAACGGCAAGTCCCGTAGAGTTGCGATAGTTGTTCGCATCCTGCACCCGGCTCTGGGACATCAGACTGATGACTCTTGTCGCATAATTCGTGTAAGCATCCCAGGCATTATTCACACGATCCACGAGTTGATGCTCCGTAGCCGTATCTGCGCGATCTCTTACCTCTTCCAGATAACCGACACCTTTTTCCTTCATTTCCTTCAGATCTGCTTCTGTCGCACTGACCGAATTGCTCGGGTTTAACAACAAGTTAGCTACTACTTTGGCAATATCATTGACTTCCCCACGCGCCGCGGAAGTAAATCGCACCTTAAGATAACGTTCCTGATACATCTGGTCGATCTGTTTATTACTGCTGTTAAGCCGCTCATAGCTTACAAAAGTAAGAGCAATCATAATGGCCATCAAGGCGGTAAAACCAATCAGCAGTTTATTTCTGATTTTCATTCCGTTACCGCCCCTTTATCTAGCGTAATCCACACGAGACACTTATCATCGTCCCGTTCCGGATTCAATTCATCATCGAAGAACAATTCCTGCATCGCCTCTTCATTCCATGCATGGGAGCCTCTTAATTGCTCTTTCAAAAATTCCAACTGTTGCTCCTGATCGCCCTGAACGGCTTCAAGCAAGCCATCCGTATACATCGCAATATGTCCATCGCCTTCGTAATGAATGGTCTGCGGTTCAATATCCATTTTGTCGAACAAACCCACCGGGTAGCATACGCTGTCAAATGAAGTTACACTGCCGTCACTACGGAAAAACAGAGCTGGAGGATGCCCTGCATTGACATAATCGATCCGTTTCATACGCGTGTCTACGACTAAATAGATCGCGGTAAAGTAGTATTGCACCAGTTGTTTGCCCAGATGCAACTGGTTAAAGCGACGGTTTAACTCCTGAATGACCTTCTCCGGGTCTACATATGTCGTCACTGTATCCTTAAGCACAGATGCGATAAACATCGTAAACAGGGATGAAGATATGCCATGCCCCATCATGTCCAGTAGCAAAACCCCATATCGCCCCTCTCCAAGCGGGAACCAGGAGTAAAGATCACCTGCCAGCTCAAAGGACGGTTTATAGATGGCATGTACCTGAAATAACGGATCTTCGATGGCATGACTCAGCACGGCGCTTTGCACCATCGCCGCCAGTTTAAGCTCATCCTGAATCCGCTGGTCACGCTCCTTGTGCCAGTCTTTCTCCTGTTTCAGACGCAAGGCTAGCCGGATTCGGGCCATCAATTCCACTTTGTTAATCGGCTTCGTTACATAATCCGATGCACCTGCATCGAGCGCTTCGGCCAGCTTCTTGGAATCACCAATAGCCGTTACCATAATAATCGGGATATCTTTCAGATTTTCATATTTCTGTACAATACTGCATGCTTCGATGCCATCCATCTCCGGCATCATCATATCTAACAAGATCAGGTCAATATCCGAGTGCTTTGGACGCAGTTCGCTGTGATCTTCACCAATTCCCAATACTTCGAACATCTCCATAGCTGAGCTTGCTGTCACAATATCGCGGTAATTTTCTTTTTTCAAAATTTCTCGAATGATAATGACATTCGTCGGATTATCGTCAACAATAAGTATTCTCATTTCTATCTCCTTATCTTTGGCGTCCGGGTTTGTCGATAGTTATCTATTCAACGAACAACCTTATTTATACATATTTCGCATCCAGAGCGGGCAGTAGACATAACAATTCCTAGTCTAACTATAATGATAAATCCAGAAAATGACTATCAGCAAATCAAACCATTAGAGGTAGCTTTCCCTTGATTTTATGGTTTTTGCAACGGTTTATACCAGGTGCCTGGCCCATTACTGAGGCAGAACTTGCAAAAACATAGATAAGGAATGGGGTTTCCCCCATTCCTTATCTATGTTTTTGATTAAGTCTGTCCCGGTTCACCGCAGGGCACTATTTGATATAACACTCCTGCGTTCAGGATGTACATATTAGTCTTTCTTTTTGGCAATGATCAGTACCTTGCCTTTATCCAATTCACTTTCATAGAAATCAGCCTCGGCTTCGGTAAAACCCATCGATACGATTTTGGCTCGAAGTTCGTCACCGCGTGAACGGAACAGATTCGCCATGGAATCAAATAAACCTTCCTCCTTGATGCCAATCTCGTTAGCATCTGCGGTATCTGCAATGCGATCTGTACGATCCTTCTCATGGGCCAGAACGAAGATATGATCAGCTAAGTATCCAGTAGTCTGCAACTCTTTCACCGCTTCTACTGCTTGAACTCCGTTTTCTACCACTTTGGCATACGCCTGTGCGTTGGTTGAATTCATCGTTTCCACTCTCCTCTGATTAATCTTCTTTATCGCGCTCTTATAGTATATAACCATACTATTTTACGTTGAAACGTAGGCTGGATCAGAATCTCAGGAAACCGTATCGTCGAAAAAGTCAACAGCATCAATCTGGTTAGAGCCTGATTTCATATATACTTTGATCGCGTAATGACCACGAAGAAATACCTCGCCATCTTCAGCAACAGCGTAAGGCTCGCCCAAGATTTGATGAATAGCATCCATATGCATTGGGACAGACTTCCCATTCAAGTTCAAGTAGTCATGCGAGCCATCCACACGGATGAACTGAATCATGTCCGTGTCTTCACATATCCCCACATTCACATGACGGAAATGATATTCCGGACATCCCATATAAGGATCTTCTTTGACGGCAACTGGCTGACCTAACTTGGCAAATAATTCATGCTTTCCATCCTCCAGTGAAACGCCATTCAGAGTCCGAAACTGCTCGAACGTCCCGGAACGATCCATAGCCAAAGTCATCTCTGGCTCCTGTTCCTCCATTACCGTCCATTGCATGTCATGAGCAGCTGGTGTTGCTGCCGGTTGAACGGAAAAGGGAGAAATTACGCTAAACATAGTCACTAGCAGTAGTTTCATCATGATTCTCACCCTTTCATCAAGTTCATCACCGCCCTGAAGGCTTCACCAATTTTCAGAAAGCAGTCACGTTATTTACGCATCCGTTGCCACACATTAGCGGCAAGATCAACATAATTCATCCAGTTCTTCCCGCCCTTTGTTTTATCCTGATATGTAGCTTCATAAGATTGCACGGTACGCTCCGCGGGCGTCGCAGGTGGAGCTGTTACCTGATTGGATTGAGACGGTTTGCCTGCTTCTGCTTTGGATGGTCTATTCTGAAATCGAGTCATCAGTGTAGTGGACACCTGCTTGGCAGCCGCCGTTACTTCACTTAGAACTTCTCCCAAATTCTCAACGGATTCCATTACCGGGTCAATCTTCTTCATTTTGTGTTGCACATCAGCCGTAATGTCATTGGCATGTCGTACTGTCTGTTTTACTTCATAACTGAGTTCATCAATCGTTTTCTGCACTTCCTGCAATGTCTGAGAAACATTGTCCAGTGAGCTCTGGGCAGATTTTAATGTGCGAATCAAAAAGAAAACCAGTACAGCAAATGCCACTGCAATTAGGGCCACGCTCAGTTGATAGATCATAAAAGAACCTCTCTTTCCATGGTTGCGTTCGGTTTTGTTATTGCTATAGTTACCCGAGGCTTTACCGGGCGAAACAAAGAAAATTGTCCCTCCAGCGACGTATAGAAGAAGAAAAAAACACCATGTTTCAAGTCATTTGACCTCGGTTAAGGTTAGACTACACAGGGCAGTGAGACACTCTACTCACGCCACAAACTATAACACGAAAGGATGAATTCTCATGTTAAAATGGTCTGTCATTTTTCTGATTATCGCTCTGGTTGCCGGAATCTTCGGGTTCTTCGGAATTGTTGAAGCAGCTGCCTCCATTGCCAAAGTATTGTTCTTCATCTTTGTTGTACTCTTTGTCATTTCCCTTATTACGGGACGAAGCCGAATGCGATAAATGTGGATGTCTGAATCTGATGATTGCATTACATACGAAAGCCGATGATGCCTCCAGGCATGTCGGCTTTTGTGCGTTCCAGGACAGGTAGACCTACCTATTTTTCTATATTTATGTATTACACTCCCTTCTGCTTTATTCCAGAAAACACCGCCGAAGAGTTCTCAAAAACAGGACTTTAATGATATGGTCAGCCCGATTTCATGCCTCGTAAGTCTGATTTTTACAGGCTTTCTATATACCCACATATGCGCCAGTTGACTCTGGAGGAACCAAGAAAAAATTGTTATAATTTGTGATTCATAGGTGAGCTTGCTTGGTTACTTTTAACACAGGACACCAAAAACTACATATTTAACCGAGGAGGAAAAACAAATGAAAAAAATCGTAAGTTTTGCCGCTGCTTTAACATTGATGGGTTCCATGGCTGCCGCTGCAGGTGCTGAGGAAGCGGTTACCGGCACGGTAACACCAACAACTTCCGGTACTGAAGCAACAACGACTACACCAGCAACAACAACGCCTGCTGTAGAAGTAAACAAACCTGCTGTTGAGACCGTTGAAGGTAAAGCAGAAACTGTGACAGGCACAACCGTTGATTCCACAGGCACTCAAGGCACTTCAACAACAACAGAGACACCATCCACAACAAATGACAAAATGTTCGACGAGCCAATTGTAAAACCGGGTGACGAAGTTCTGATGCCAACCATGTTGCTCAACTTGCTGGAACGCACATGGTTCTATGATGCACCAAACGGTAAACCGATCGGTGCTCTGAGCGCGCAAGTCGTTGATACAACAGGTGAAATTGTTGACGGATTCGACGGCGGCGAATGGGTCCAAGTATACACTTGGAAAGGTAAAGCCTGGATTCACGTTGCGATTCAATAATATCGTATAATCGTTTCTAACATAAGTAAAGAGGACAGTACGCCACACTCGCGTCTGTCCTCTTTTTGATATATCTATTTTGTGAAAACTCCTGCTTCAAGCGATTTATGACAGGTGTATCTCTTCAGATCGAGGCTCAACATGTACATGAACGTGCATAATGTTATGCGAGCGTTTCAGTCGTGACTCCACCTGATTACAGATTTCATGACCTTCTACCAGTGTTAATCCCCCGTCCACTTCAATGACCACATCTACCAGAACATGGCTACCATGTACTCTCGCCTTCACATCCTTGATCGTTTCTACACCAGGAACCCGGGCAACGGCAGATCTTAGATCCGTCAATTGCTTTTGATCAAAGCCATCGGTAAGCAGATGAGTCGAATCACGGAAAATTTCCCACGCTGTTTTACAAATCAGCAGACCTACCAGGATAGCAGCTACTTTATCCAGCCAAGGAAGTCCGAATTGTGAACCAACGATGCCAACGGCAGCACCGATACTCACCCAGGCATCGGAACGATTATCTTTAGCCGCCGCATGCAAAGCCTGGCTATTAATTTTTTGGGCTAGACGCGAGTTGTAGCGGTACACCCCCAGCATAACCACAGCACAGATCGAAGCTACGCCGGCCGCCCATAGGTTCGGAGCAGTGTAATCGCCAGCATACCAGGATCGAACCGCCTCAACCAATACTTGAAGTCCTACAACCGCCATAATAAATGAGGCAAGTAATGCCGCGATCGTTTCAGCCCGAAAATGGCCATAGGCGTGATCCGAATCCGGCGGCTTTTGCGATATGCGCAGGCCAACTAATACTGCCACAGATGCTACAATATCCGTAGCATTATTGATACCGTCTGCAACCAGAGCACTGGAAGCAAACAGATACCCACAAATCAGCTTAAATGCAGACAAAACGAGGTACGCCGCGATGCTGATCCAGGCTCCCCGCTCTCCTTTACGTATTTCTTCATAAGCGTTCAAGGGGACGACACTCCTTTTCACGATTCCAATAACTAGTTTTTCCATAGTACCAAATGCAGGCCGTGTGGGTCTACAGAAACAGTGTTGCCGGGTAGCATGGCTGTAGGCAAGCCGAAACAAAGTTTCCAAAAGGCAGGGCTTTAGTGATGAAGAAACAATGTTGGTTTAGGTAAAACTGGTGGAAAGCAGCATTTTATCAGGTTGCCCTTGTGAGGCCTTTATAAAACGTATAAAATGAGTACATCCCGTCCTAATTGGACGGCTTACTGCAAGACCGGGAGGGATATATAATGAGCGAAAATAATGAACCGAAAAAGATCAGCCTGCAAGACGCGATCCGTCAAAAGCTGGCACAAAAGAAGGAACAGCAAAACTCCGGCAACCAGTCCGGTGCTTACTTTGAAGGCGGCCCTAAAGCCATGAAGAGCCAGAACAATAAAAAGCCAAACAACCAGCGTCGCCGTACAGGCGGATCTTAGGTTGCAGCAGATTTACTGGAGCGATTCAGCTGCAGCATAACAACACAAAAAAAGCCGCAGGCCCTCTTGAAGGACCTTGCGGTTTTTTGTGTGTTCTTATTTTGGAAACGAAATTAAGCTTCAACAGGATACATCTTGTTACGCAGCTCTTTTACTTCTTCGCTTTCCAGATACTCGTCATAGCTCATCTGACGATCGATGAGGCCCGTAGGCGTAATTTCGATGATACGGTTTGCAATCGTTTGGATGAACTGATGGTCATGGGAAGTGAACAGCATCGTGCCATCAAAATCGATCAAACCGTTATTCAGTGCCGTAATGGATTCGAGATCCAAGTGGTTCGTCGGTTCATCCAGAATGAGCACATTGGCGCCTGTCTGCATCATTTTAGCCAGCATACACCGTACCTTCTCTCCCCCGGACAATACACTTGCTTTTTTCAAAGCTTCTTCCCCGGAGAACAGCATACGGCCCAGGAAGCCACGCAAGTACGTCTCATCCTGGTCTTTGGAGTATTGACGCAGCCAATCCACGAGGCTCATCTCTACACCATCGAAGTATTGTGAGTTATCTTTCGGGAAATACGCCTGTGTTGTGGTTACACCCCAAGTATATTCTCCCGCATCCGCCTCTGTTTCGCCCATCACAACGTCAAACAGCAACGATTTGGCGTTACCGTTCGGGCCAACAAACGCGATTTTGTCGCCTTTGTTCACCACAAAGCTGATATCGTTCAGCATATTTTCGCCTTCAACCGCTTTAGTGACACGGTCAACCGTAAGCAACTGTTTACCCGCTTCACGCTCAGGTTTGAAGTTAATGAACGGGTATTTACGGTTGGACGGACGAAGGTCATCCAGCGTAATTTTGTCGAGTTGTTTCTTCCGGGAAGTCGCCTGTTTGGATTTCGAAGCGTTCGCGGAGAAACGTTGGATAAAGGCTTGCAGCTCTTTAATCTTTTCTTCTTTTTTCTTGTTAGCATCCCGCTGCAAGGCAAGCGCCAATTGGCTGGACTCGTACCAGAAGTCATAGTTACCTACGTACAGCTGGATTTTACCAAAATCAATGTCCGCAATATGCGTACATACTTTGTTCAGGAAGTGACGGTCATGGGATACCACGATAACGGTACCTTCATAATCCATCAGGAAGTTCTCGAGCCATTGAATGGATTCGAGATCCAAGTGGTTGGTAGGCTCATCGAGCAACAGGTTGTTCGGACGGCCAAACAACGCTTGAGCCAGCAATACGCGGACTTTTTCGTTACCGCTAAGCTCTACCATTTTTTTGTCATGCATATCGCGATCGATCCCGAGACCGATCAGGAGTGCTGCTGCATCCGGCTCAGCATCCCAGCCGTTCAGTTCAGCAAACTCACCTTCAAGCTCACCTGCACGTAATCCATCTTCTTCTGTGAAATCTGCCTTCGCATACAAAGCATCCTTCTCTTTCATGATGGAATACAAACGAGCGTGACCCATAATGACCGTTTCGAGAACCGGGTACTCATCATATTCGAAGTGGTTTTGCTTCAATACGGCCATACGTTCGCCCGGGGTGATGTGCACCTCTCCCGAGTTGGCTTCAATCTCGCCGGACAAGATTTTCAAAAATGTTGATTTGCCGGCTCCGTTCGCACCGATCAGGCCGTAACAGTTGCCTGGCGTGAATTTGATATTCACATCTTCAAAAAGTGCACGTTTTCCGTAGCGGAGCGTGATGCCGCTTGTACTGATCATTAAGCATACCATCCTTTATTGGTTAATCTGCATACTGCATGAATAGCAACCTGCGTAATTCATGGATTCAATATCCGATGCCTATTCTGGCACCATATTATAACACAAAAAAGCGGCAAATTCGAAAATCAGCCGCTTTTTACGGATTAAAGTTTTGGTAAATATGCTGTTCATGCGCGTATGTTTATAGATTACCATATCTGCCTGACTTTTGTTAGCCCGGTTAACATACTTTTCATGGAATTTTTAATTCATGCTCACTCGGTCTCATCGGCTTCATGCCGGATGCGAAGAGTTTCACCATGTCCAAGCACTCTAATCCGTTCCTTGGCGATGTCGAGTCGTTCCCGCTCCGCCTCCAGCCGATCCAGTGCTTCCTTGGGTGTGTCGTCCGCCAGCTTGAAGGTTCCGTAATGCATAGGCACCATAAGTTGCGAACCTGTTTCTACGAATCCCTGTAATGCCTCCTCTGGTGTCACATGCTGGGAGGTCATGAACCATTCGGGGTCATACGCGCCAATCGGCATCAGCGTTACGCCAATGTCGAAGCGTTCACCAATCGTTTTGAACTCCTTGAAATACCCGGTATCCCCCACAAAATAAAGGACAGGTGGATAACCTGTTGCTTGTTTGTCATCGCGAGCTTTCCGTGATTCGGAATTTGCTGAAGCAGACCGGTCTGGCATTTCTTTTGCTGCTGCGCTCTCTTCTGACACACGTACGGCGTGATTCGGCTCCAATACGTAACCGCCCCAATGAGACGTATTCGTATCAAATAACGTTCGGCGTGTCCAGTGCTGAGCAGGCACAAACGTAATCTTCACTCCACCGAGCACCATATGCTCCCACCATTTCATCTCCTGACAGCGATGGAATCCCTTACGGATCATCTTGCGTTTCAGGCCGTCCGGCACAATCAGCAGTGTCTTCGATGTAATCAATTTGCGCAGGGAAGCCAAATGTAAGTGATCATAGTGGGAGTGAGAGATAAGGATGACGTCGAGCGGCGGAATATCCTGAATCGGAATGCCGGGAGCACCGAGTCTGCGTTGAAACCCCATTTTTTCCGCCCACACCGGGTCGGTCACGATGTTCAGTCCATAATATTGGATGAAAAAGGTGGAGTGTCCGATCCACGTGATCGTGGTTTCGTCCCGGTTGGCATGTAAATAATCCAGTTCAGGCTCGTACTTCGGCACCTTGTAGGAATAGTCCTTTACTTTGCGGCGCCGCTGTTCTCTCCACTGCTTGAACTCCTTCAGCGTCTTGTCTGTACTGACATTATCGATATTGTTATAACGAATTTTGGGCATGAAGGGGCCTCCTCCCTTCCTCAGTTCTTAACATCAGATTACCCGCATCGGCAGTGGACGTACCACCTGACATAACTACAGCGGCAATGTAATCATTCCTTTGGATTTTTGCATACCGCCATATAGATAAACAAAAAGACAATCGCGGTCACCATAATCAGAGGCGGAGCATACATGATCGTAAACGTCTCAAAAAAGCTGAGCCCCGTGATCCCCGGTATGCCTTTCACCCCTTCTTCCAAAAGCGGATGCAAGTGCACACCCGGATAAATACCAGCGGGCCACGCAGATCTCAGCACCGAAAGTTGCCGGGGTAGCAGAGCAGACAGCATATAGAGAATATTCGAAATCGTCGTCGCAAACATGGCGAAGTCATCCTTTCCTTTTCCCGGCGTTACCGCGCACATAATTGGCATCAAACAAGAACAACTTCATAATCAGGACCAGCGATGGGATGAGCACCAGGAGCCCGAGACTGAATGCCGTGATCAGCGCAATCCCCATCGTTCGGTTCGTAAAGCTATCGTAAATGTTGATGTACGGGTACAGAATATAGGGCAGATGTGAGCGACCATATCCGTACCAGGCAAAGGCAAATTGGAGCATCACCGCGATAAAACACCAGCCCAGGTATTTCTCCTTCCACACAAGCGACACTGCGATAACAAAACAGATAAAGGATGCGATAAACATCCATGACATGTCCACCATACGTTCAAAGTGAGCCGGATTTTGTTTGTTAATTTGCAGGAAGGCCAGGAAACTCGCAAAAATCGTGGGCAAGCTCCACAGCAACGCATACTCCCGAAGTACGCCAAAGGCCGGTTCATCGCCCGCTCGCTTCGCGTAATAGGACAGGAACATCGCCGAAATGTACAGCACACTCACCAAGGCCAGCAATACAACAGACCATGTATAGGGATTTGTCAGAAATTCACGCCAGCGAAAAAATACCTTTTCGCCTACCTGCTCGATAATCCCGCCTTCGGATATCGCCAAAATGGTGGAGAACACTGCCGGGATCAGCAATCCCGTTGCTCCGTACAATGCCAGATAGATGCTGCTATTTTTCCCGTGGTTACCATAGGTATTGTAGGCGTAATACACCCCCCGGATTGCCAGTAGCACAATCGCTAGCGAACCCGGAACAAGCAGAGCTGTACCATAAAAGAACGCACTATCCGGGTAGAAGCCGACCAGCCCCACCACAAAGAAAATGAGAAACACATTCGTCACTTCCCACACCGGGGAGAGGTAGCGCTGAATAATGTTATGAATTTTGTTTTCATGTCCGGTCAATATGCTGTAAAAGCTGAAGAATCCTGCGCCAAAGTCAATCGACGCCACGATCAGATAACCGAACAGAAACGTCCACAATATCGCGATGCCTGCAATTTCAAAGCTCAATTCACGATGCCTCCTTCCAGTCCAAGCGAATCCAGTTCCTTCTCCGCTTCCTTATTACGGAACAACTTGCTGATCACGCGGATACAGGAGAAACACAGCACCAAATACAGCAGAATAAACAGCACGAGCATCCATCCAACCGAAGTCGAGGTCGTTGCCGCCTCGGACACCTTCATATATCCGCGCAAAATCCAGGGCTGTCTCCCTACCTCGGCAAACATCCAGCCAAGTTCAATCGCAATCATCGCCAGTGGGCCGAGAAGCACGATGCCAAGCAGCAGCCATTTGGGATAAGGTTTGCGTCCCGGAAGCCAGCGACGAAGCACGTACAGTACCGGAATCAGCAGGATGATAACCCCTGTTGTCACTTTCAGGTCAAACATGTAATGGATGGACAACGGCGGCCTGAGATCGGCAGGATATTCTTCCAGTCCCTTCACTTCTGTATCCGGTCGATTACCAGCCAAAATGCTCAGCGCATAAGGAATTTCGATAGCATATTTGACCTCGTTGTTTTCATCCAGAATCCCGCCATAGACGAGCGGTGCTTCCTTCATCGTTTTGAAATGCCACTCGGCAGCGGCAAGCTTCTCAGGCTGATATTTCGCCAGAAATTTGCCTGAAGAATCACCGATCATAACGGTGCTAATCGCAAATACAAGCGCAGAAACGGTTGTGAGCTTGAGTGCTTTTTTGTAATACACATGATCTCGTCCACGCAAAAGACTGAACGCCGCAATCCCTGCCAGCACGCCTGCGCTCAGCGTGTAGGACGAAGCGAGCACATGGGACACTTTCGTTGGTGTCGCCGGGTTCAGCATAGCGGCAATGGGATCGATATCTTTCATGATGCCGTTAATCAAGGTGAAACCTTGTGGCTGGTTCATGAATGAGTTCACGGTTGTGATAAATATCGCGGAAGCGGATGAGCCAAGAGCTACCGGGATGAGTAACAACATGTGCGTGTATTTCTTTTTGAAACGATCCCAGGTGTATAGGTAAATCCCGAGAAATATCGCTTCTACGAAAAAAGCAAATGTCTCCATAAAAAGCGGCAATGCAATCGCTTGACCAGCGACACGCATAAACATGGGCCACAGCAAGCTCAGCTGTAAGCCGATGGATGTGCCTGTAACTACACCTACGGCCACCGTGATCACAAAACCTCTCGCCCACCGACGAGCCAGCAAGGTGTAATGAATGTCATTGGTACGTAGCCCCCGCCATTCAGCCAAAGCAATCATGAGCGGAACGCCTACACCAATGGAAGCAAAGATAATATGCACAAACAGGGTCAGACCGGTCAGAATCCGGCTGAGCAGTACAGGGTCCAGAGATGACATGGGTACACTCCTCTTTCAGCGTAATCGTTATCGTTATTTGATTGTTTCGTTGTATCGTTATGGGTTATGTACATGCCTAGACAGGATTTTTAATAACTCATAATGCGGATGATGCTTTTGACCACGGCGTATAGTACAACTACAGCCGCCACCAGACAAACGATGATGAGCGTTTTCTCTTGTTTGCGGAACATATACGGGTTGCCCTCCTTTTGCATAGGATGCAAATTATGGCTCTATATACAGTGTGCAAAAATTCCCGTTTTTTTATCCCAGATGAAGAAAAACAAAGTTAGAACGATAAAAAAAGCCTTTACCTTCCGCACGGTCACGTGCCAAAAGATAAAAGCTCACGATACGATATTAACTTACGGTAAACAGACTAGAGGACAACGTCCTGTTTGGGCAGCCTGACTTTGAACGTACTGCCTTTCCCTGGAGCCGACATGAAGGTCAGACTCCCTTGATGGTCCTCCACAATTTTGCGGGAGATATATAATCCGAGGCCCGTGCCACCAATCTGACGATGATCCGAATTATCTACACGATAGAATTTGTTAAAGAGCAGATCCTTCTCACTCTCGGCAATACCTATGCCATAATCCCGTACATCAATGCATAGGGCTCCCTCTTCTTCCCATAATGTGACATCAATTCGCTCTGCTCCTGGAGAGTACTTTACCGCATTACCTATCAGATTATGCAATACTTGAACGATCCGGTTCTGATCCGCATAAGCAAAGAGATCACCATTAAAGACATGCACATAGATTCGCTGAGAAGACTTCATGTTCCACTGCTCTGCTACACCTTCAACCAGATCCACGAGAGGAACGTAGGTCATATGGTAAGTCATGCCTTCGTTATCCAGACGTTGAATATCAAGCACATCATCAAGCAAGCTGCTCAGACGTTTGCCTTCAGATGCAATGGTCTCCATAAATTCTTTACGTTGGGATGCCGGAAGGTCATACATTAACATTAGTTCAACATATCCCATGATAGTAGCCACAGGTGTACGAAGTTCATGGGAAACCACGCTGATCAACTCATTTTTCATCCGATTCAGCCGCTCTTCACCCGTTAAGTCACGAAATACGAGCAGGAATCCATGATTTTTCCCCGGCACGTCCATCTGTTTCATATACAACGAAAATACGCTTTGCTCCACATTGTCAAAACAGAAATTGGTCTCGATGAATGCTTGTTCTCCATTCAGAAACGCTCTTGTCTGTTCTGTCAGATTGAAGTCGTCAGTCTGCACCATTGAATCGATGGCTTGAGCCAAGTCAGTTATGGATTCTCCAAGGAAATTACCGAGTCCGAACATCTCTTCGATTCTGCGATTCACAATCGTGATCGTACCTGAACGGTCAGACATGACAAGCCCTTCGCGAACCGATTCAATGAATTGTTCACTGATATCGCGCTGTTCCTGAATCGCTGCCTTCTCTTGGAACAGCTCCAGATTAAGGTGCTCCAACACAAGGGCATGACGCACCCGATCTTCTTCAGCACGAGTACGTTCTGTAATATCTTTGATGAACAGATTGTACAGCGTCTCGTTTTTCCCCAATTGAATCTCTACAATTTTATACTCGATCGGAAATACGGAGCCGTCCTTGCGAATACCTGATATTTCATCAACTGTTGTGTACCGCTTGCCTTCGACAAACGGATATCGCTCTAGCAACACTTTAATTTCCTTACAGCCGACTCCTTGAAAAAGAGACGGGGCTTGTTTCTGTTGCACAACCTCTTCCCGCTCAAGTCCAAACATTTTCTCGGCCTCGGGGTTAAATTCAATAATGATCCCGTGAGAATCAACCGCGACAATGGCATCAATCGAAGATTCAATGATGGCCCGTTTGATGCCTTCGCTGTTTTTAAGTTCTTTTGTACGGGCAATTACTCTGTCTTCCAGCGTTAACTTGTCTAATTTGATCTGTTCAAACTGTTCAAGTAATACATCCGCCATTTTGCGTAAGTTTCCGATGAGAATTTGCACCTCAGTCACATGACTGCTCGGCCAATCCATGCCTCCGTTTCGAAACAATAAACGTGGAAGAGAACCTGTTAGCCGGGTCAAGCGAAGTAAGGGACTTACCACTTTGCTACTCAAAGGGGCTGCCACAATCATAGATGTAACGATAATAACGAATAAAGATTGCAACGTCGTCAAATAGATCTTTTCAATCTGCGTGTAATACTGGGACGAATTGGTTTCAACCAAAACCTCGTAAGGAGTTTCTGCCGTTTCCTCAGCCTCATAAATGA
The DNA here is from genome assembly GCF_007680605.1 of Paenibacillus xylanexedens. Lineage (GTDB taxonomy): Bacteria > Bacillota > Bacilli > Paenibacillales > Paenibacillaceae > Paenibacillus > Paenibacillus xylanexedens_B. The sequence goes on along the minus strand of NZ_VEIO01000006.1, from coordinate 185,672 downwards.
AAGAAGCCTGTCTCCAATGATCCAGGATATCAGTGTAATGAGCTTTCTCTGAATTTAACAATATTGGGCCGCTCGCCGATGTAATCACTTGGAAATGTTGCATATTCATGAACTCTCCCGGCTGATATTCGGGCAGTCCAGAAACAACGATCGCTTTACGATGATCCAGCAAAACCACATTCATACCCAGCAAATGGTGATAACGCTCTACATTTTCTACAAGGTTATCCGGTGTTACATAGTGCTGATCTAAATCCTGAACAACAGCATTCGCTGCATGCCTCATATCCCGTAATATGGATTCATTCATCTGGCTCAATTGTCTCCGGGCATCCACAGACAAGAGAACAAGGGACACAAAGACAACAAAAGCAACCACATATTTAAATGCAATTCTGGATAGGGGAATCGTGCTTGCGCGTTTTGCCTGATGTTCCCCCAGCGTAATCCAAAAATCAACTACAATGCCTGCAATCAGGGCATTTACCATGCTCACGACAGCCATGTACATAAATTCATATTTGATCACTTCCACACTCAGACCTAATACGTAATATCCGTAACCAATTACAGGAAGCAACATTGAAACCCAGAACACAGCATTAGCTTTGATCAGACTGCCTTTTTTTGAAGAACGTAGTTGCCAGCCCAACATCCAAATCAACTCTATAAAATGTCCTGCCATAATATAAAGGTTATGCGTATCCATACCAACGATCAGGCTTTTAATCAGATAGATTAACGCAAGTGTTACAAAACCGTAGATCCCTCCATACAAACGAAGGGCAACCAATGCCGCAGCACTAGTGAGTACAAATTGCACGCCATAGAACAATGTAAACGGAAAAATGGCACTTAGCGTGCCGAAAATCACGAGAAGGCGTGCTCCAATCCATGGTCTTCTCAGGTGCAGTAGAATCCGTTCCAACAGGTTCCTTGCTTCCGTTATCCCATACATATACATCTGTTCCCCCTAATAGCCGGTGATAACTTTGAACCTTTTTCCCCTTTAACCACTCTGATTCATTATACTTTAAGTAACATTCATTGTACTTATGGCAAAAATTATGATTCGGCAAAAAAAGTAAACTCATGATAAACTACATTATCAGGTAAAGTCATTTTGCAAGTTGGTGTCACTTCCTATATTCTGGAATAGAACCATTAAATTTTTTGCAGTATTTTTAATCATTTTATCGTATTTTCTTAACAAATCCTCGTTCGTAAGGAGTGTGAAGCTATGTCAATCAAAGTACTTCTTATAGAAGATGAAAAGAATTTAGCGGACATGATCGCTTTTTTTCTTGATGAGGAAGGATACATAACCGAGCGGGTTCATCATCCCCGCGAAGCACTTCATTTATTTTCACAGTTTCAACCTGATATTGTGGTAACAGATTTGATGTTGCCCGAAATTGACGGTAACGAGCTTGTTGATGCTTTTCGGCAACATTCCACCGTTCCTGTCCTGATGATATCTGCAAGTACGATGTTAAATGATCGACTTCGTGCCTTACATAACGGTGCTGACGATTTCCTCTGCAAGCCGTTCAGTCTGAAGGAGTTGGACGCCAGAATTAAAGCATTGCTACGCAGGTCGATTATCACTTATCAGGATAAACCCATTAAAGAGAATCAGCCATCTGAAGTGACGGGGCACATTAATGTAAACGAATACAGGAGAACGCTATTTGTAGATAGTGTTGAAATCGATGTAACCCATATTGAATTTGAGATTATGAAGGAATTGTATCGCAACCCGGGCAAAGTGTTTACCCGGAATGAACTGATGGACCGTATCAAAGGCTCTGAACGCGCCTATCTGGATCGAACCATCGACGTACATATCTCTAGTCTTCGCAAAAAAATAGAGCCCGACCCCAAAAATCCCCGTTATATTAAAACGGTATGGGGTACAGGCTATAAATATATGGTCTAGTTGGTCTTCGAATAAAGCCGTCACAAAACATAAACATAACAAAGGTTATAAAAACAGCTGCAAGCGCCATGCTTCTTTCGTTTTACCTGATGTGTAAAGCGGAAGGCATGGTTATCGGTGTTTCATACCCGAAAGTTTGCAGCCACTTCTCAATGCCGCTAACCAATTGATCGGGGGCTTGTTCGTTCCAGAGCATCAACTTCATAACACCAATACCTGTAACCTGTTGCAGATGACGTTTACGAACCAAGGATGTAAAATCGGTAATGACCAGTAGAGGCACATCCGGTACAAAAGCGCGAATGGCTTTCGCTGCGGCTATTGCCTGATCAGCGTTCCTATAATCCACAATGCAAAAACGGGAATTCTCCCAATCCCCTCTTCCTGTTCCCTTTACTGAATCTGATGGCGCAGAAGCAATCCAATCCTCAAACAAAGGTTTGATTTTCTCAAAGTTAATACAACGCTCTCCATCCGTTAGCACAGTAACAGGCTCCATAGATATAACCTCCAATAGCTTCTTACCTATATTGTGTCAGGTTTCATTTAAAAATGTTTGTGCACGAACATGAAAGAAGTGTTAACAATCTTCGCACTTCTTCACATACCTGCGCCGATGCTTCTCCTCGGCATGTAATTTCGCAGTTTTCCTGATTTCATGTAAAATAGAGGTATCCGTTAAAATAAAGGTACTGTGTGATTTATTTTACGGGAGCTTATGTATCAATCTGCTATTATAGGAGGTTTCACCCATGAATATAGTTTCCATTGAACCAACACCGAGTCCAAATACGATGATGCTACATCTCGACGAACGTCTGGAAGACGGGATTCGCAGAACCTATACACTGGACAACGAACGTTCAGCCCCGGCGTTTATTCGCCAGATGTTACACATTCCAGGCGTGAAAAGTGTATTCCACACGACTGACTTCGTTGCTCTGGATCGTAAAGGCAATGCGGACTGGTCTGTGATTCTTGGTGAAGTACAGAGCCGTCTGGGTCAGGAAGGCGTAAATCTGGACTGGATTGAATCGGAAGATGCTTCAGGTGATCACTTTGGAGAAGCACAGGTTTTTGTTCAGTTTTTCCGCGGAGTGCCGATGCAAATTCGCGTCAAAGCCGGAACGAAAGAGGAACGGATATCACTGTCAGACCGTTTTGTCAAAGCCGTTACGGAAGTTGCCAGCGCTACACTGATCAAAGAACGTAAACTGAGCGATTACGGGGTACGGTATGGTGAGTTACCGGATATTGCGCGTGAAGTTGAACAGGAACTGGAAGCGGCTTACCCACCGGAACGATTGGAGCAGGTCATTCAGCAAGCTATTGCGCATGGTGCAAATACAGAAGAATTCGTTGAGCATCGGCGTGCGCTGGCTGGACCGGAACTGGAAGAAGCTCTTCAGAGCGAAGACTGGAATGTACGCTATGCCGCACTCGATGGTATGGAACCGACAGAGGAAAGACTGCCTCTGGTAGCTCAGGCGCTACGTGACAGTAAAATGCAAATTCGTCGCTTGGCCGTTGTCTATCTGGGGGATATTCGTACACCTGAAGCGATGGAGCTTCTGTACGAAGCGCTTCGGGACAGTTCTCCCGCTGTACGGCGTACTGCCGGGGATACTTTATCAGACATCGGCGACCCTGTTGCCACACCGGCCATGATTGAAACGTTAACGGACAAGAGCAAACTTGTGCGCTGGCGTGCGGCTCGTTTTCTGTATGAGGTCGGAACCGAAGAAGCGGAGCAGGCCTTACGTCTCGCAGCGGAAGATCCCGAATTTGAAGTGAGCTTGCAGGCCAAAATGGCGCTGGAACGTATCGAGTCTGGGGAACAGGCCGCCGGAACGGTGTGGCAGCAGATGGCAGGACGGAATAAAAAGCAGGAATAATCTGTTCTATCACAAGCTCTTTACGGAGCCATTTAGAGCCAACTCCAACATTTGTTATTGCACTGTAAATCGATGAGCGGTATACTTGTTGTCTGTTTGATTAACAGATTACACGCTGTTCGAAGCGTGATTTCTAATTTCATAAACAATAGATACACCTCATCCATTGCATGGTGAGGTAGAGGTCGCGGGTGCGATCAGTAAGCTGAAGAAGGCGCTAGGAGCCGCTGTTGAGATCAGCCGAAAGGTGTACCCGCCGAAGTTTACTGGACGTTCCTTTATCGGTCCGGTGAGCTGGGGCTGCAGCCGAAAGGTGCAGAACTGTCACAGCAAAATTCGTATCTTTTTCTAAAAAAGGTATGACTTCTTCTGTGTTGAGCTATCTTAATCATCTGGGACATGGTGCGGATATAAAAGTCAAAGACCGCTGGCTCATGCCTGTGGTCTTTTTTTGTTTATGGATCTATGAACTGCATCAGCAATACAAATGAAGGAGTGTTTTCATGCAAGACCGCAGTAACCAATCACACACTACAACTGGACCTACACTGAAAAAAGGATTGCGTGCACGTCACATGACCATGATTGCCCTGGGCGGCTCGATTGGTACCGGTCTGTTTCTGGCAAGTGGTACAGCCATCTCGACTGCCGGCCCTGGCGGTGCATTACTTGCCTACGCGGCTGTTGGAATCATGGTTTATTTTCTCATGACCAGCTTGGGTGAACTCGCAACCTTTATGCCGGACTCTGGTTCTTTTAATACGTATGCCGCACGTTTCGTTGACCCCGCTCTCGGCTTCGCCATGGGCTGGAACTTCTGGTACAACTGGGCGGTAACCATTGCCGCCGAGCTCGCTGCAGCTACCGTTCTGATTAAATATTGGTTTCCGGACAGCTCTTCCATGTTATGGAGTCTGCTATTCCTGGTACTGATCTTTGCCTTGAATATCCTGTCCGTGAAAGGATACGGGGAGTCGGAGTACTGGTTTGCCATTATCAAAGTGGCCACCGTCATTATCTTCCTGAGTGTCGGCGTGTTAATGATCTTTGGTATTCTAGGCGGTGAAGCTGTTGGCTTCAGCAACTTTACAGTCGGTGATGCACCATTCCACGGTGGCTTCTTCGCCGTGCTCGGCGTGTTTATGGCCGCGGGCTTCTCCTTCCAGGGAACGGAATTGATCGGTGTCGCCGCAGGTGAAAGTGAGAACCCGCGCGAAAACGTGCCTCGTGCCATTCGCCAGGTCTTCTGGCGTATTCTGATCTTTTACATTTTGGCGATCACTGTAATCAGTTTGATTATTCCTTACACTCACCCGAATCTGCTCAAGGGTGATCTGGAGAACATCGGGGTCAGCCCGTTTACGCTTGTCTTCGAAAAAGCAGGACTTGCCATTGCCGCTTCTGTAATGAATGCTGTCATCCTGACTTCCGTGCTCTCGGCCGGCAACTCCGGCATGTACGCTTCAAGCCGTGTGCTCTATGCACTGGCCCGGGATGGCAAAGCTCCACGTTTCCTTGGCAAGCTGAATAAACGAGGCATTCCGATGAATGCGCTGCTCGTCACAACCGCTGTTGGCATGCTTGCATTTCTGGCTTCCCTGTTCGGTGACGGCATTGTGTATACATGGTTGCTGAATGCATCCGGCATGTGTGGATTCATTACGTGGCTGGGTATTGCCATCAGCCATTACCGCTTCCGGAGAGCCTATGTTGCACAGGGTAGGGATCTGAGAGATCTGCCTTACCGTGCGCGGTGGTTCCCATTTGGTCCAATCTTTGCCTTTGTGCTGTGTGTCATCGTTATTCTGGGACAGAACTATCAGGCATTCACAGGTGATCAGATCGACTGGAGTGGAGTCCTGGTTGCTTACCTGAGTGTACCGTTATTCCTGATTCTGTGGCTTGGTTACAAATGGATCAAAAAGACCAAAGTTGTTCCGCTACAGGAATGTGACTTCACGCCTACCGAATCGTCAGGTATTAAGGAGTAGGGCCGTCGCTAAGTTAGTCACTTTTGCTCAACTCTACTTCAGGTTTAACCCTACGATATGGATTCAGTATTCCCCTGTTCTACAGAGACTTTTTTGTAGAGCAGGGGATTTTATTTTTCAGTGCCCCCCTGCATACTGAACATCACAAAGAGCGCTCCGGATACCGGAGCGCTCGAATCTCTAATCATTGAAAGACAAGTTGCTGTGCATATGCTTTATCTGTTGTGCGTGGACTGGATCCTAATCCTGTCCATTACAAGGTCCAATTAATTTTGACACGCAGGTCTGATGTACCTTCCATCTTGGAGACAAAATAGGAGATTGATTTCATACCCAGCTGGTACAGATCCTGCAAATCCTCGATCAAACTGCTCTCTGTACCCTTATATCTAAAGGTTAACGAAGTTCCGCCCTCATTTAGCACACCCTGAACTTTGGTTTTGAGCACTGCCCGTTCCTTGACTGCATCCTGTTCATCGTATAATGAGTACTCCAGAGCACGGTAGAGCTTCTCATAAACCTCCTGCTTGTTCCCATCCGACTTCGCCAGTTTAAGCAGAGCGTCTCGGTAAGGCGCATAAGCTGCAGGGTAATTGTTTTTACCTGTCCAGACATGGTCACGTGCCATCTCTTTATCACTTAGCAAGTAATAATTATGGCTAACCACACCTTTGCGATCAGGCGTTGGATCATCCCATGTGGTATCGAGGTGATACCATTTGCCATCCAGCTTCACCAGGTTCCAGGCATGGAGTTGCCCGCCTGCTTGACCTTCAACGATGCGATTTTCAATCCCTACCCGCTCCAGCATGCGATATGTGAGCAACGAGTATCCTTGACATACGGTACTGCCTGTCGCAAGTCCGTCATAAGCCGTATATTTTTGTAATGAAGTATCATAAGCAAGATTCAGCACAATCCAATCATGAATCACTTTAACCTTCTCATGACTCGTCATGCCGGGTTTAATAATTTCTTTGAGCACACTAGCTACTTTCCGATTCACATAATCGGTCTGCGCCTTCGTTTCCCGGTAAGAGAGGGTCACATCCACCTCGGCCGATGTATTGGAGCCTTTATAGTTAAACGCATAACTTTTCACTGTATATTGAATATAAGGATCACTCTTCATTGCTTCATCGATCGAGGTCTGCAACTGTTTCTTGAGGCCCTTCACATTCCCTTTATAGGTAAACACCACTTTCTCTGTACGCTGCGACATCGCATTCAACAGTGTCTGACGCAAATCCGTCGCTGTAGATAGTTCGGACGTGCCTGACGCTGCATACAATTGATCCAGGTCAACTGTACGCGGCAACCAGGCGGCAACAAGACAGCCCGCCAGCAACATGGTGATCACTCGTTTACCGTTCTTACCCATGAAAGGACCCCACCCTTCTTCGTAGCATTCTCATGCCTTATTGTATCATAAAAGGTCTTGCTTTCAGTGTTCTATATAAGTTGAATTAAAAATTTTACACAGTCCACTCCGAGGGCAGAATAACCTTCCCATCGCTGTTATCCCCGGATTTTTTGAATTCCCTTTTCCAAAGAGGAAAAAGGGCCTTCTCGGAAGGCCCCTTGAACTTTAGTTGCAGTCATCATGTTTACCGCTTCACTTCATCCTATGTCTTCCTGGAACAAATTATGAGTGGCTTTGCATGCGTACAGATTCGTACACATTAATGCAGGTCAGCTCTGCCTGGAATCAATAAAGGCGGCTACCAGTCATGAACGTGTCCGTCTTCCCTTGCAACTTGGCAAGTCGTTCAAGAACTTGAGATGCCTCAGCTACCGTGACTTTGCGTGCAGGCATGAATCTTCCCTCAATAGAAGGTAACAAGCCAAGCTTCAAGCTCAGAGAAACAGCACCTTTATTGTTGATCGCACTTGCATCGGCAATGTTAGGCAAATCTGACGGCTGCATGTAGAATCCGGCGAGCTTCTCATAACGCAGAATACGCATCAGCAAGACCGCCAATTCTTCACGTGTCATTTCTTCCTCTGGTTTTAGCTGATTCTCAGGGTCAGCTCCACCGATCCATCGTTGATCTATAAGGACTTTCACTGCTTTGTAATACGGACTTTCTATCATTACATCAGCAAAAAGTTTTTCATTGCTATCGCTGTTATAGTACATGTCCATGTTCGGATTAATCGCTCTTGCCAGATAATTAAACCAATCTCCCCGGGTAATGACCCGATCCGGAAATACACGTCCCTGCTCGTCAGCAATCAACACCTTATGCTTGCTCATGTTACGCAAAGCTGATTCAGCAATATGACCCGCAATATCTGTCGGTTCGATCTGAGATGCCGTATGGTCCAGACCATACATGAAGAACCATTGACCTGTATTGGCATCAAGCAGTACATTCAAATTGTACAGAGATTTCTTGTCGCTTACCGGCACATATGCCAAATTCACTCCTGCAGGTACAGGTTCGCTAGAACCCAAACCGTACCCACCATAACGAGCATAATTCAACGTTAACGTATATTTCTTCAGATAGAGTTCTTTCGCTTTTTCGTAAGAGATTGCAGGTGTAATATCTGCCGGTAGCTGCTCAGGAGATGCCGCGAGGCGTGTATAGAATTCAGTAATATCCCCGTTGTTCTTTACCTGCACCTGTGCCGTGTCATCTTGAACACGAATCCCGTTCAAATAACGCTGAAACACAAACGTACGAGCATCGTCTACTTCTATCATTCTGGCAAGCTGATACTGCTCTTTGGCTTGCGGTACAGTGGCAATGATCGTATTCATCGCCAGCTTCTCGGCCTGTTGTGAAGTAACCGTCTTCTTCTCCTTCTCTTGAGGAGGCTTTTCCTGTCCCATCTCTGGTCCAACCCGTTGCATCAAGTTGTAGCTGTAGACCTGTCCGGTAACCGCATCGACCTGTGCCGAAATATCACGCATGAACATATAGGATATGTTTGCATTCCGATTGCTCCAGCTCAAACTCCATACCTGATTGTTCATGTTGCTGTAATAACCTTTAGTTAATTGACTATGTTCGAGTTTGTAGTCCTTAGGGATATCAAAATTGGCCGCAACCCGCTCTACTGCCTGTTGCACATTTAAGCGCTGACCGCTGGCTGCAACAAATGCCGGCCCATTGCCTGTTACTTTTTTATTTTGTTGTGAACTGCTCTTCTCCACGGCTTTTCCTGTCATCACGTCAATTCGATCTAACGTGTTAGCGTTGATCGGCCCCATACTATCACCTTTTGGCAAATAACCGAGAACATATTTTTGCCCTTGTCTGGATGACCATTGTTCTTTGGAGATATAGGCAAGCTCTACATCAAATCCATCTTCAAATACCTGTCTGGCCTGCTCTTCCGAGGCCTTCGGCTTGGAGGAAGGATATTTCGCCGAGATGGTCGAACGTGAATACGATGTGGCCTGACCTCTCTCATCCACAGTTATGTAGACTGTCTCTGCATCCGACACGACGCCATCATGCTTCAAGTTATAGACAAACTGATATTCATTGCGACCAAATAACGCTTGTTGCTCCACAGGTGAAACCATGTCTCCTAGCGGCACATACTGTCCTTCCTGTAGTTCAGGAATTGCCTGATGTAGCAGTTCCAAAGCTGTTTTTTCAGCTTCTTCCTTGGTAAGTTGAACATCTGAAACGGATGACAACTGACTCTCCACAAATTCAGATGGCAGATGTACGCTTAGGACTTCTCCCGTACCTGCATGCACATTCGCGCTGAATCCCATGGAGTGATTACCTTGTACAATCTGAAATCCGATATCCCATACCTTGTAATCCGGCGGTGGATAGGAATTGGATACATCAAAATTGGCAGACGAGATCGTCGCTTTTTTTAATAATGGAAACAACTTTACTATATTTTCAGCGGCTTGCCTGGATGAAATTTTTGCACCCTCCGGCACGTCATTGCTTGTTATCTCTAGTTGATCAATTTCCCCCGACACTGCTTCATTCACTGAGCCAGCTTCCGCCTTAGCAGCAGATGCACTCCCCGTCAAACCTGGCACCTGTGTCGTCAACAGCAGAGTTGCCATTGCTGTTGCTGCGGCTTTGGCTGTGAACGTTTTAAGCCTTCCATTCATGTTCCAATCCCAACTCAAAATGGTTACCTCTCCCTTCGATTTCATGCAGGATGCATGATAAATACTCTTGCATGAATTTTGCCATTCTAATCTATGATACCATAAGCTTCCTTTTTAATCGCTGTTTTCCGGGTAATTTTACAATTGTTAATTTCTGTATAATGAAAAGGCACAACAAAAAAACGCCAATCAAGTTGGCGTTTCCATCTATCAACCTGCGCTATGATTCAGATCTGTTCCGTCCTGATTTATTGTAGCTTCATCATGCGTAACTCGCTCTGGAGCAGAACGGACATGCATTTTCAGGAACGGAATGACCGTGGCCCAGAAAGCCGGGTCTTCCTCTGAGCAGCTATGTCCTTCACTGTTAACCCATAGATGCTCTACCGGCGGATCGGCTTTAGACATAAAATATTCCAGTTCACTCGGTGGAATAAAATTATCGCCTTTGGAGTGTATCATCAGGAATGGCAACTGCATGCTTCTTCGCCGCTCATTCAGCATCATTACGGCATCATTCTGCTGATATGTCTTTAAAGACTCACCTAACCGCCAAAACCAGATTCGAGGGATCAACTGTGCCAGCGGGAACAGCGGCAGGCGCCGGCGTCTCAGTTCCGAGCTGACGATCACCTGAAACTGGGATGGCATGGAGTCGGTAACCACGGCGGAAACCGGAATGCCTTCTGTAATGGCAAGAATCGTCCCCAGTCCACCTAAGGAATGCCCCAACACTCCAATCGCTTCGGGGTCAATCTCGGATCGGCCTGATACATAGGTCAACGCAGCCAGTAGATCGTCCCTGAACAGATAGGCCGATGCAGCACGAACGGGATCACTGGCTCCATGACTACGTACATCATACATAAACAGTGCATACCCGGCCTCCCAGATGGGGCGCGCATAGCGTAACACACGAGAGCGATTGGAACCCCAGCCATGTGCGATGATTACGAGCGGCCAGGGCTTAGGAACATCGGGTCTCGCTGGAATGAACCAACCTTGCACCTGTCCCCCTCCACTTTCAAAGGTAATATCCTCAAAAGGCATCGGCGGTGTCAACGTAATCGGAATTTTCTTGGGTGTCTGGCTTTTTACAGCTGCCTTCCATAAACCACCCGCAGTTACAGCGGCCACCGCCAACATACCGCCAATCATCGTTCTCGCTTTCACAAGGCCTCTCTCCTCTCTGGCTACTGACATACGCTTATCATACGATAACAGGATCAACTACACGTTAAATGATCTCCACTTTTTGTTTGTTATAACGATTAACCATGTAAACTCTTTTATATATACCCCATTACGCCAAATTTACTTATTTCTTCTTAAATTAAGACTTCTACTCTACTTTACTCTATTCCATACCGTTACCTAACCGCGTTGTCTGCCTGCCTGTTCTTACTGTCGCCGCCTCCACAAATGCCCTTGCTCGAGCTGAAACCTGTGTGCTATCTCCTGAAGCCAGAGCCTCTTTTGGCAAAAGTGCACTTCCCAAGCCTACTGCGGCTGCACCTGCCTCATAATAGGCATCGATATTCTCCAGTGTCGCGCCACCCGTTGCGAGCAGTGGAATGTGATCGAGAGGTGCCTTGATTTCACGCAGGTATGGAATACCCAGACTGGCCATAGGAAACAGCTTAACAGCCCGTGCCCCTGCTTCATACGCAGCTACAATCTCCGTTGGTGTCATCGCCCCTGGCCAAATCTCAACACCGTGTTCTACAGCATATTCAATAACAGACAGATCGACATTGGGGGAGACCAAAAATTGTGCTCCTGCAGCCACGGCTTCCTTTGCCATGCTAACATTAAGTACCGTACCTGCGCCGACATAGGCTTGTCCTTCGTGACGTTCGCGCCAATCAGCAATGATCTGATGCGCATTCGGTGTATTCAGCGTCACTTCCATTAGACGAATGCCACCGTCGGTCATTCCCTGACCGGCTGTCACCGCCGCTTCCCGGCTTATGCCCCGTACGATTGCGACCAGTCTCGATTCGAGTAGTATTTCTGTCAGATTCATATCCATTCACTCCCTTAGTTCGTTCAGATTCGGCAGCCAAGAACCCGTGAGGACAAATTCTGGTGTTCACTGCTTTTCCGTTAAAAACTATTGTAATGCATATGCTTCATTGGAAGAAATACATTAATCCATATTAGGTATTATGAAAATAGGAGATGTAGACATAAAAACAATAAGTCTCCCCGTGGTGTCAGAACGACCAAGAGATAGAGGTGTCGAGGTATCAAGACATCAAGACATTTCCATTTTGTCATTGCAATTTATTAGAGCCGATTCCGTTTAGGCATAGCACTATAGCATTAAAATCTTCTAACGATCACCAGAAAGCTTATTTGGCCTGATTCGCCACTTTTTATTTTCTAACGATCACCTGAGAGCTTATTTACTCAAATTAGTTATGATTTCACCCGATTATGTGCATTTTTGGTGAAATAGCGTCTGTGGTGATCGTTAGAATTCTCAAACCCTCAAAGACCTTAAAATAAGCTCTCCTGTGATCGTTAGAATAAAGTAAGAGCCAATTACCCTCGCACCATGAATCCCATTAACGTAATGTAATCACCGCTCCGACATTATAATATCCACTCCGAGTGACACTAATATGGCGCACATTGTCTCTAAAGAAAACTCAGAGCGTTGGTTTTCCACAAGCTTCGGGATTGAGCTCTTCCGCGAGATTCCCAATCATCTTCGTATGATTCTCGGATATATTTTACCGTTTGATTCTTGAATTCTTCATTATAACGTCATAACGTCGCTAATCCCCCCTGTGGGACCACCTCCTTAATTATAGTTTTTTAAAATAGAAACAAAAAACCTCTTCATCGCGAAGAGGTGGACTCTGCTAGCCTTAGGATTCATTCTATTTTTTTGAAAAAGAGGACCTACCCACGCAACATTTCCGTGCACTACATGCATTACGGCAACGAACGTGCTGATCATATATCGCTATTGAAGCCCATTCAACTGACTTTAAGCGTTTTCTATTACACTTTCCTTCGCCAAATCCTTAAAATATCGATCATTGTACAACATGCTTGGGTGAGTAGGGTGATAAGTTAGGGCAATGTCGTTGTGCTCCTTCGCTTTCGCCCGGTTGCCCATTCGATCATAACATACGCATAATTGCAGATGCGGCATCCAAGTCCACGCTGCTTCATTCAGTACAACCATCGGATCACCTGGACGGATTGCCTGCACAGCCTGTTCATACCAGAATATAGCTTGGCGGTAGTCTTCTCTATCTGCAAAATATCCCCCCAGTCGGCAACACACCTCTGCTCTCGGTAAATCATAGGCAAAGGAACGGAACAACGCGGCCGATTCCCGTTCCGGACGTTTCAGTACTGCCTCGCAATCGGCAATTTTCTGACAGGCCGCAATTCGATCCTCCACCCATCCCAATCCGGTATCCAGAAATTTCTCATAGTAGGTTACGGCTTCTTCATGATAAGCATGGTCTTTCAGTTCATTGCCAAAATAATAGAGGTCACGTGGTGAGAAGTCTTCACCTGCCTGTTCCCGTTTGCGGTATATTCGCAGATTTCGATCTGTATACACCTTATCTTTCTTATGGGTTACAGCCACATCACTATGTAGCAAATTGCCTGCTACAGCGAGGTATTCATGTACTGCCCCAATCCAGCGAAACCGACGATCCCGACGCACCAGACGATTTCGCCGCAGACTATACGCGACCTTGCCCTCTGGCGTGAAGGAGAGGTTGTAATCCATCGTCACACTATCCACCGCCGGATCAAGGGACTGTTTCAATGCAATCAGCTTGGCGCGATCCTCCGGTTCAAACACATCATCCGCATCCAGCCACAATATATATTCGCAGGTGGCCTGGTCAAAGGCAAAGTTCCGTGCCGCTGCAAAGTCATCCACCCACTCAAAATCGAAAATACATTCGGTGTACTGAGCCGCGATTTGCCTTGTACGATCCGTGGAACCCGTGTCCACGATGACGATCTCATCGGCAATTCCTTTTACAGAATCGAGGCATCTGGCGAGGGAGGTTTCTTCATTTTTCACAATCATACATAAGCTAATTCGAATGCCCTCTTCGCCTCGTCTAATTCTGCGGTTATAGGCCGCTGCCCCCGGTAAGTCGGACAAACGATAGATATGGTAGGCTGGATAGTGAGTGTCCACAAACAGTTGAAACCCGTACGCCTGAGCACGAATGCAGAAATGACGATCCTCTCCCCAAAAAGACACATTCGGGATACGGTCAAAATTCACTCCCGCTTCAAGTACGGATCGCCGAATTAGAGTACAAGCACCTAACCCGCCCACCTCATAACAACCCGGAATACGTAGCTGGTTTAGAAAGGCACTCGCCTGTGCGTCCTCGTCCTGCGCCTCTGTTGCCTCAAGAGCTGAACCACCCCGCCGATAGAGTGCGTATTCATCCTGAAGCCATACCTGCGGCATTTCCTTTGTTCCCGGTTGCCAGCTGGTCCAAAAAATATTGGATACAATCTCGTTTGAGCTCGATACCAATTGTTCCAGCGTTCGAGGGTGCAACACCAGATCAGAATCGATCAGAAACACGCCGTCATATTGTTGCTCACGTGCGTACTGTAAAATGTTATTTTTCAGCCTGGCTACTCGCCATACCTGTTCATCTCTCCAGTAGTGACCACCTTCATCTTTGTTGTAGTTTCCTGGGTCATCCGCGTCCCCACTCTCCGTATCATTCAAATCACGGGCACGAATCACCTTACCGTTATGTCGAAGTACAAAATCGTTCAGCATTTGGGAGGAGGCTTCCTCCTCATTATCATCTACAAACAAATAGTCTGTACGCACCGTCTTTCGCTCAAGTCTCTGCAAGGAATCCAGAAATTCATTCAGGATGGCAGCTGTCTGCCGTACAGGGCTAGCAATGAGGATACGCTCACGGGTACTTTGCAGGATGTCCTCTTCCACTTTCATTTCCTCTTGTTCTTTCTTTTGTTGTGGCTGTGATTGCCGGTCCCCCTTCTGCCCTGTCATTTGTTTGGACTGTTCCACTTGCTTCTGTACTCGTTCTTCCTCTTGGGATTGCTCTTGGGATTGCTCTTGTTTGTGTACAGGCTCTTTTAATTTTTCTTCTTCTTTTTCTTTTACTATTTCTTTTTCTTGTTTTATCCTTAACGTTTGCACTGTTTCCTTCTCAGACTTGGAGGGTATGGTATCCGCTTGTGCTTTACCTTGGACACTTTTGTTACTGTTTTTACGGTCTAGCGGATTTTTCATCAATGAAGCTCACTCCCTTCCCTTAATCAGACCATGGAATAAGCCGAGGCTCTGCATCCAATATCGATTCATATTGCTCTTTCCAGCCATACTGTGCTTCGGGGTCCAGTCTCTGGTATCTCTCATATTTACGAACACGATCTTCTTCTCTTGCCCAGCCATAATGCTTTACTCGCGGGGGATGACAGGCATAAGGCAGATGCTGAATGCTCAACGGGAATCGTCCGCAATGTTGCGGTGTTTCCTTCCATTCATAGACCATCCCGGGACGATACTTGACTAGAAAAGGCCGATAATACATATGAGCCTGCCAGTATGCATCCTCCCGGTACGCGGTCTCACTCCACATATCATATAAACGGAGGTAAATCGCTTCTTCCATTCCACTTAAGATGTCATCACGCAAAATCCCGAAATCCGGCGTTAAAACCTCATCCGCATCCAGATTAAGAATCCACTCCGGGTTAGTTGAAAGGGTCTCCTCCCATTGTTGCTTTCGCAGACTCACCTCATCGGAAAAACGCGAGACCGGATTCTGCACTAGCACTAGAGGGATACCTTGTAAAAGCTCTCTACACATGGCAACCGTCCCATCCGTGCTTCCATCATCAATAATGACAGCCTGATCAATCCATGCACGATGTGTCATAAGTGCCTGCCTAAGATATCGTTTCTCCTCGTTGCATACAATCATGGATAAGGTGATATGTGGCCTTCCCTTTACCGATTTTTCCTTTGCCTGCCCATGCTTCTGTTGCTGTTGCTCTTGTTCTTGTTCTTGTTCTTTTTCTTGCCCCCGTTCTTCCACCTCCACACCCCCATGCTTCCGATTCTTTTAGATGCCAACCCTCTATATCCAATCTATGCTAAGCCGGAATCCGGTTATGCAGGGCAAAGTGTTCCGACATAGCCACCTCAGAATTCACTTCTACACCTAACACAAAAAAAAGCACTCGCTTACGCGAATGCTTTTGGATTAGGATACTTCTATTCAGTTTATTTTGAATACGGACTACTTATGAAACCTTCGATTTAACGATATGCCGCCAAACGATCATTCAAACCACGTGTCTGTCCATATACCTCCTGATAAAGAGCAAACAAACCGTCATATACTGCTACCGTCTCCGGATTTGGTTCATAGGACTTCGCTGGACGAATAAATGCCGCCGCACACTCTTGCATCGTCGGGAACCAGCCACTGCCATAAGCCGCCAGCATGGCTGCCCCCATCGCCGGACCTTGCTCGCTCTCCAGCTTCACAATTGTTGCATTGAAAATGTCCGCTTGCATCTGCAGCCAAGCTTCGTTCTTCGCCCCGCCTCCAATGGAGATCACCTCACTGACCGTCTTGCCTGCGCCACGCAAAATATCAATCGACTCACGTAACGAGAAGGTGATGCCTTCCATTACAGCACGTCCAAAATGCTCCAGCTTATGCCCGGCATCCATGCCGATAAAACTGCCTCGAATGTTCGCATCCGGGTGAGGTGTACGCTCCCCTACGATATATGGCGTGAACAACAGACCGTTACTTCCTGCCGGAATCTGGTCAATGCCCTGCAAGAGAACATCGAATGATTTGTCTGCTGCAAAGGTATCTTTAAACCAGGAGAGACTGTATCCCGCCGCCAGCGTCACACCCATAATATAGAAGGCATCTTTCTCACCATGGTTAAAAAAGTGCACTTTCCCTTCGAAATCAAGATCCTTTCGTTCTTCGTACGAGAGAACAACTCCGGACGTACCGATGCTACACATTGTCTGTCCTTCACTCAGAATGCCTGCACCAATTGCCCCGCAGGCATTATCGGCACCGCCAGCAAATACTTTGGTTGCTGGCGCCAAGCCTGTTTGCTCTGCAATCTCAGGCAACAAGGTGCCGACTTCGTCGAATGATTCAACGAGGCGCGGGCAAAGCGTCATCGGCAAGTTGAATGCAGATGCGATCTCCGTGCTCCATTGTTTGCCTGCCACGTCCAGCAGCAACGTACCCGCTGCATCGGAATAATCCATCGCGTAATCGCCAGTCAGGCAGTAACGTACGTAGTCTTTTGGCAACAGGAACAAAGATGCTTGTTCCAGCAATTCAGGTTCATTTTCCTGCACCCACAAAATTTTAGGTAACGTAAACCCTTCCAATGCACGGTTCCGGGCAATGCTGAGCAACTTGCTGTCAAGCACCTTCTCAATCCGGCGGCACTGTGCTGTCGTTCGGGTATCGTTCCACAGGATGGCATTGCGCAACGGTTTGCCTGCTGCATCCACCAGCACCAGCCCATGCATCTGGCCAGAGAAGCTTAATCCTTCAATCTCGGAAGGTTGTACTCCAGATACTTCCAGAAGCTTGCGAAGCGATACAACCGTCTGCTCCACCCAATCCTCTGGATTTTGTTCACTATATCCAGCTTTAGGCTGGCACAGCGGATAAGCCTCCGATGCTTCGAAAGCCACTTTACCTTCACGATTGACCAATACGGTCTTGACTGCACTCGTTCCGAGATCAACGCCAATTACGTAACTCATAAGTATACTCCTTTCGTTTGTAGCAGGATTGAAATAACGTGAGAGGGGGCATGGAAGGTCACTCCGTGTGCAGAAAACCCTGCGATCGCCCTTACCCCCGGATTTCTTCACTCCCCCTTCCAAGGGGAAATCCGGTTGTAAATGCGTAGCATATGCTTACGATGCCA
>NZ_VEIO01000006.1:72007-167694 GCF_007680605.1 Paenibacillus xylanexedens | reverse complement strand
TTCTTTCTGCCCACTCCGTTTCTGCATGCCGCTTGTAACGTTGCTTTCAAACGGTACAACCGTACTCGTTTGGGGCAACGAACCTCCAAACCAACAAACCGTCCCCGCCTTCCCAGAGGAAAGCGGGGACGGTTTGAATGTCACGCTTATTCAACGTCCAGGGTGCAACATACTTTTGCACCGAATAGGAAGTGATGATTCCTGCTTTATGTGCGGCAATGATCTAGTCATAGAGCCATAGCCAGTTCATTCGGGCATGATTTTACTCTTCCTCTATGACTGTGATTAGTCAGCCAGAATGTATTGGTTGAGTTTTGCTCTCAGCAGTTCCTGACGTCCGGATTGGTTTTTGCGTGGGTTTTCGTTGTTCAAAGCATACTCTGCGAGGGAAGCGAGTGTTGCTTTACCTGCAACAACCTCTGCACCGATGCCTTCGTTGAAGCTACTGTAACGTTGCTCGATGAATTCATCGAATACACGGTCTTCGATCAGTTTGGAAGCGACTTTCAGACCTTTCGCATACGTATCCATACCTGCGATGTGAGCCAGGAACAGATCCTCAGGTTCGAAGGAGCCACGGCGAACTTTCGCGTCGAAGTTTACGCCACCTTTGCCCAGACCGCCGTTTTTCAACACTTCGTACATGGTCAGAGTAGCATCATACATATCAACCGGGAACTCGTCCGTATCCCAGCCAATCAGCAGATCGCCTTGGTTTGCATCCAGGGAACCGAGCATGCCGTTGATACGAGCAACGCGGATTTCATGGTCAAATGTGTGACCAGCCAGCGTTGCATGGTTCGCTTCAAGGTTCAGTTTGAACTGTTTGTCGAGATCATATTTTTGCAAGAACGCAATGGAAGTTGCTGCGTCGAAGTCGTATTGGTGTTTTGTTGGCTCTTTTGGTTTAGGCTCGATCAGGAACTGAGCGTCGAAGCCGATTTCTTTTGCATAATCAACAGCCATATGGAACATACGAGCAATGTTGTCCTGCTCCAGTTGCATGTCCGTGTTCAGCAATGTGTCGTACCCTTCACGACCGCCCCAGAATACATAGTTTTCTGCACCCAGACGTTTACCTACTTCCAGACCTTTTTTGATCTGCGCTGCTGCGTGAGCATATACGTCTGCGTTGCAAGTGGATGCTGCACCAAACATAAAACGCGGGTTGGAGAACATGTTAGCCGTGTTCCACAGCAGTTTTTTGCCGCTTGCTTTCATGTGCTCTTCCAACAGATCAACGATCGTATCGATGTTGCTGTAGAATTCACGCAGTGATGCGCCTTCTGGAGCCACGTCTACATCGTGGAAACAGTAGTAAGGCAGATTCATTTTTTCCATAAATTCAAAAGCCGCTTCTACACGAACTTTCGCTTTATCCAATCCGGAGTAGCTATCCCATGAGCGTACTGCTGTTTCAGCACCGAACGGGTCGCTACCGCCTGCAGTTAATGTGTGCCAGTAAGCCATACCGAAACGGAAGTGCTCTTCCATCGTTTTGCCAGCGACAACTTCTTGTGGATTATAATGTTTAAAAGCAAATGGATTCTTGGAATCTTTACCTTCGAATGCAATCTTATTAACGGATTCAAAATAGGCCATGTGATAAATGCCTCCTCAAAAGTTTTAAAAGAGTTTGATTAAGAAATCGTTTACAACGTTATCCTAACACATTGGATTTACTTTGTCTATCGGTTAAACAAAGTAAAAATAAAATTGTTTTTTCCCGGTTCGTTTACGCTATAATAGTCGAATAGCTTCTTAGCGGATATACATGAGAGCCTTTACTTATATAAATTGAACCATTTAATTTACACATGAACGGAGAGGACAGAAAAAAACTGTAGAAGCGAAGTGTTCGCTTAAAAGCTTTCTGAAAGAAAGCTACATCGGAAGCATAAGCTTATCACCGGATTTTCCCCTTTAATAGGGAATCGAAAAATCTGGGGATAACAGCGATCCAAAGGTTATTCTGTCATCGAAGTGTCCGTGTAAATCTGTTCAGTTCAATTTATATAAAAAGAGAAAGAATAGGAGTGCCTTAACGATATGAAAATTACCGGAGACCAGATGCTGGTCAAAAAAATAAACAAGTCGATCGTACTGGATACGATTCGCCGTCATGCCCCCCTTTCCCGGGCGAAATTATCCGAAGTGACCGGTCTCAACAAAGCAACGGTTTCAAATCTGGTAGCGGATCTGATCAGCGATGAGCTGGTGCAGGAGATTGGCCCTGGGGAGTCCAGCGGTGGACGTAAACCTCTAATGCTGCTTTTTCGAGGTACGGCTGGATATGCTGTTGGTCTGGAACTGAGCGTAACCCGTTTGAAAGGTGTTCTCACCGACCTCGAAGGTCATATCGTTGCCGAATATGCCGTTGATCTGGAGCAGCATGATGCAACGTCTGTATTTGAACAACTAAAGCTGGCCGCGAGGCACCTAATGGATCAGGCTCCCTCCTCTCCACACGGAGTCATCGGCATTGGCATTGGAGTGCCAGGGATGGTGGACGAGCAAGGCACCGTGCTGTTTGCACCCAACTTGAAGTGGGAAATGGTTCCCTTGCAAGCCATGATGGAGGAAAGTTTCAACTTGCCCGTCACGATTGATAATGAAGCTAACGCCGGTGCGCGTGGTGAATTGAACTTTGGTGCAGGTGTTGGTGTACGTCATCTGATCTATATCAGTGCAGGGATTGGAATTGGTTCAGGTATTATGGTTGATGGTGAATTATATAAGGGTGCTTGGGGATACGCCGGTGAGACTGGACATATGTCCATTGAAGCAGAGGGTCTGCCTTGTTCTTGCGGTAATCGGGGATGCTGGGAGTTATATGCCTCGGAAAAAGTATACGAACACCCGGATCAGCAGCACCTGCCTGCATATACGACCAAAGAACTGATTGAACACGCCCGGAATGGACACCAGGACGTGATAGCATTGTACGACATTATTGGACGCAAGCTGGGCGTCGGCATTACCAACATCGTAAATAGCTTTAACCCGGAGCGTATTATTATCGGCGGTCCGCTTTCAGAGGCTAAGCCTTGGATTGAATCGGCGCTCAAACAGGTGGTCGAGGAACGTACGCTGCCTTACCACCGTCGAAGTCTGCAAGTGGAATGGGCTGCACTCGGTAGCCGTTCGACCAGAATTGGGGCTGCCTATTCTGCAATATCCCAATTTTTAGGAAATGTACGGGTATCTGTTTAATATTTTGCATAAAAAAATATTAAATGGACAAGATTTTGCCCCATTTCCTCCCTTTTTGTTAAAGAAATCCAGAGGTATAATGAGACTATGTGATTTTTGTCATGGCAGCGCTATAGTTGCTGTGTTATCCGATAATGAAACGGAGTGAAAACTCGTGACCTACGTGGATACATCAGATATCTCGGCGCCAGTATTTGTCACCGTACTCCTGTTCCTGATTGTGCTTGCGCCCCTGTTCAGCCTGGGCATACTTCGATTTTTTCAGAGCAAAAAGAAGGCTGGTTTCATGTACATGCTGTCAGGTTTACTGGTGTATGTCGTATTTCAGACGTGTATGAGTATTTTTTTCTAGCTCAAAAAGAAGACGCTTATGCGCAATGTCCTTAAGTCCTGACGTTGCCTTACGCGTCTTCTTTTTTTCTATCCATTCCACATGTAAAAACAGAAAAACCGTACCTCATCCGGTACGGCTTTCTTATTCACTTCTATATTCAAACGGCTCGCGCGAACCGGAATAGCTTCAACTTTTCTAAACTACATTGCCAGCAACCAGAGCTAGGCAAGCGTTAATTAAGCGTCCAATACTTTTGCAAATTGGGTTTTGTTCATACCCAGAATGCGGTGTTCACCGATCACAGTCAGAGGAACTGCGCGTACGCCCATGTCCCATACTTGTTGTGCGAACTCGTCGCTTGTCTCGATGTTGCGCTCTTCGTAAGCAATACCTTTATCAGCCAGGAAAGACTTCACGGATTTGCAGTTCGGGCAGTTCGTGGATGTGTATACAATTACGTTTTCCATGTTTAGTTCACCTCATAATGATTATTTGATTTATACGGTTAATTATTTATAAGCTTAATGAAGCACTGTTTAAACACCGGACTTTCCGAATTACAACGCTACTGCGCTGTGCTCCAGGCTTTCAATGAATTTCTCGGTGTCCATTGCAGCCATACATCCGCTACCTGCAGCGGTAATCGCTTGTTTGTAGCGTGTATCCTGAACGTCACCACATGCGAATACGCCTGGGATGTTCGTTTCAGAAGTTCCTGGTGTAGTCAAAATGTAACCATGCTCGTCTGTAGTAATCTGACCACCCAAGAAACCCGTGTTTGGTGTGTGACCAATCGCTACAAATACGCCGCTTGCCGGAATCACTTCTTCTTCACCAGTTGCGTTGTTGAGCACTTTGAGGCCAGTTACGCCGTTGTCGCCAGCAATCACTTCAAGTGGTGTGCGGTTCAGGGCCATTTCTACTTTCTCGTTGCTACGTGCACGATCTTGCATGATTTTGGAGCCACGCAGTTCTTCACGACGGTGCACCAAGGTTACTTTGGAACCGAAACGGGACAAGAAGCTTGCTTCTTCCAGTGCGGAATCGCCACCGCCGATAACGATGATTTCTTTGTTGCGGAAGAAGAATCCGTCACATGTCGCACAAGTGCTGACACCGCGGCCCACGTTTGTTTCTTCTCCCGGGATACCCAAATACTTAGCAGATGCGCCAGTAGACAAGATCAACGTCTCGGATACGAGTTCGCCCATACCTTCGACTTGAATTTTGAAAGGACGCTCGCTCATGTCGATGTTGTTTACCCAGCCCGTACGGAATTCTGCGCCAAAACGCTCCGCTTGTTTACGCATGTTGTCCATCAGTTCAGGGCCCATGATGCCATCAGGGAAACCCGGGAAGTTTTCCACTTCTGTCGTTGTTGTCAGCTGTCCACCAGGTTGCGGTCCTTCAATAACGAGCGGGTTCAGGTTGGCGCGTGCCAGATAGATTGCTGCTGTCAGCCCTGCAGGGCCTGTTCCAATAATAATTGATTTATACATGTATAGTTCCTCCCCCATGTTCTGCAAAAAGATCAAGCTCTCCGGCATCAAAAGCGCAAGCCTTTGCATACACTAGAACGGATAGCCCACATCATGTCCATAAGAGCTGCCTACGAATATGACGATTCACCTATGCAGAAACGGAATTCTAATTTATAATCATTCTAATCTGTTGTTCATTATGATCTCTTTTACGTACGGTGTCAATGCTCGGCAGCGATTATGAAGAAGTCTTCATCAGGAGGGAAAATGGAAGCATGAACGACGCTCTACTCGGCAGTATTATTTCGGCCATGTCGACTGGACTTGGAGCCGTACCGATCTTATTTATGCGTAAAATATCACATCGTCTGCGCGACATTTTACTCGCTTACGCAGCGGGTATTATGACCTCAGCCTCGGTGTACAATCTCATTCCCGAAGCACTGGGACAATCTAATTTATTTGTTCTTGCTTTTGGCATTATGCTCGGCAGTCTGGTTCTGCTGGTGCTGGAGATGCGGATTCCACACGTAGATCTGGAAAACCCCGAAAAGATGCCTTTCAAAATTGAAGGCAAAGCCTTCATGATTATCGCAGCCATTACGATGCATAACTTGCCGGAGGGCTTGTCTGTCGGTGTAAGTTATGCAAGTACGGATGAAAACTTAGGGAATCTGATTGCCTTTTCGATCGGTTTGCAAAATGCACCGGAAGGCTTTCTGGTCGCTCTCTTTCTCGTCAATCAGAACATCGGTCGCTTCAAGGCACTTGGCATTGCAACGTTGACCGGTGCTGTAGAGATTATAACGGCCATGATCGGATATACACTCAGTAGTCTTGTTGCCGGACTGGTGCCTTACGGTCTCGCGTTCGCAGCAGGTGCGATGATGTTCATCGTTTATAAAGAGCTAATCCCTGAGAGTCATGGTGACGGCAATGCACGCGCAGCTACAATCTCCTTCCTGTTTGGTCTGATTACGATGATCGGACTAACCGAACTGTTCTAGATTGGCGAAAGGCAAAAGAACCCGGACCCCAGCAGATGCTGAAGTTGGGTTCTTTTTTTAGCCATAAATGAAGATTCCATGAAATTACTGAAATTGCTGAAATCATCTGTAAGGCAATTTATACTTTCTTTTTGATCCAAACGATCAAGATTGAATAAATCGAATCAGTGCAGCATTGTATTTTTCCAATTCATCGTAAAAGGCACCGTGTCCACTTTCTTCAAACACAACCATTTCAGCCGAAGGGATCGCTTTGTGCATCTCTTCAGCGAATTCGAATGGGCAGATTTCATCTTTTTTACCGTGGAAAATGGCTGTAGGCACCCGGATCGTTTCCAATTCCCCGCGCAAATCCTCATCACGTAGCGCCATCGCACTGCTAATCGTGCCATAAGACGAAGCCTCCATGCCTAGTGCATGGAACCATTGCATGAACGGCTGGCTGTGCTCTTTTGCAAAAAACATCCCGCCGAACGTATCCAGCAGCTTCGCCCGATCTGTAAAAATCGGCTCAATAATCTGCTCATTCAGCTCATCTGGCGTCAAGCCGTATGGATATCCATCACGCTGTGTAAATACAGGAGCCGCCGCGGATAGCAGTGCCAGCTTCGATACTCCGTGACCCTCATGACGCGCCATGTAATGTGCCGCGATAGCACCACCCATGGAGAAACCAGCGAGTATGGCATCTGTCAGCCCCAGGTCGTCAATAACAGCACGAACATCGTCTGCCATACGGTCATAATCATATCCGGTTGACGGCTTATCGGATAAACCATAACCTCTGAAATCCATTGCAATGGTACGAATGCCGTGGTTCG
This sequence comes from Paenibacillus xylanexedens, assembly GCF_007680605.1. Classification (GTDB taxonomy): domain Bacteria; phylum Bacillota; class Bacilli; order Paenibacillales; family Paenibacillaceae; genus Paenibacillus; species Paenibacillus xylanexedens_B. The sequence continues at coordinate 160,838 of NZ_VEIO01000006.1, read as the reverse complement.
GTAGCACATTCAATTGGTATTCAAACATTTTATAATTGACAGGCCAGCCGTGCAAAAACAGTACCGGGGTCCCTTCACCAATATCTTCAACATATACTTTTACATTCGGTTCAACTTGTACGTAACGGCCCATTGATCACAGCTCCCTTTATGGTTAAAAGTAATTATCGTCAGTGAGATACATTGCATTTGCATTGTATTGTCTCTTCGACTATTACCCTCTGACCACAGGTTCAAACGGGAACTGCTGAAGCACTGTGCGTCAAATCTGGTTGTCCCTATGGCCCTCTCACAACTTAACGCAACAGCCGAAGTCCATTCAGAATCACCAAAATAGTACTGCCTTCATGACTAACCACTCCAAGTGGCAAAGCAATATCTTGTAAGAAGTTACCCGCGATTAACGCCAAAATAACTGTAATGGCAAAGCACATATTGTATTTCACCGTGCGTTCTGCTCGCCGAGCTTGCCCGATTACCCAAGCAATCTCTTCGATATTGTCATTCATAAGCACCGCATCCGCTACCTCGATCGCTGTTCCACTGCCTGATAAGCCCATGCCCATCCCCACCGTTGCTGCCGCAAGCGCAGGCGCATCATTAACCCCGTCACCAACCATCAGCACATGACCATATTGCTCACGGAGCGCTTGTACCTGTTTGACCTTATCTTCTGGTAGCAGATCAGCATAGACAAGACTAACCCCGGTTTCACCAGCAATGACCGAAGCTGAACGGGCACGATCACCGGTTAACATCGCTACTTTGACACCCATATTCTCCAGCTTCTTCACAGCTTCAGCCGCCTGCGGACGGATCATATCCCGTATCGCAATCAAACCCGCAAACTCACCATTGACGGTTACAACAGATATCGTTTTACCTTCCCGCTCCAGTCGGGTACATACCGTTTCCCAGTCTGCTTCACCGTTTACAGGTACATCATTAGTTATGGACTCCACAGCTTTGCCATTCTGTAATTCGCCAGTTGGCGTTACAGCTAGCGTTTCCGTAGCTCCTCTCTCTTCCATCGTCTGCATCTCTTGTATCTCTTGTGCCCACATTGTTCCATCCAGCCGTCCAATCTTCCACACGACGCCATTTACGATTCCTTCAATGCCGTGTCCTGTAATAGACTGCACATGCTCTGCCTCTTGTAGAGGTACGTTTTCCCTGCTCGCCTGTTCCACGATAGCCCGAGCAAGGGGGTGCATCGAGAGATTTTCAACGGACGCCACTGCGGACAATAATTGCTCTCTGCTTACGCTCGGTGCAGTTAGGATATCCGTTACTTTGGGAGTTCCCATCGTGAGCGTACCTGTTTTGTCAAAAGCGACCACTCGGGTATGAGCAATATTCTCCATATGCGCTCCACCCTTGAACAATATCCCGCGGCGAGCGCTGCTGGACATTGCTGACAGCATCACAGGCATGATGGAGGACACCAGTGCACAAGGTGATGCCACCACAAGAAAGACCATAGCTTTGTAAAAAGCTTCATCCCACGTCCATCCCAGGAGTAGCGGTGCTCCTACAATAACAAGAAGCGTAACACCTACAACAATTCGTGCATAGATACCTTCAAAACGTTCCATAAAACGTTGCGAATCCGGTACCTCGGCTTGCGCTTCCTCCACCAGCTTGATGATTTTTCCGAACAGTGAGCCTTCGGCCGACTTGGTGACTTCGACATATAGCGCCCCCTCACCATTCACTGTACCAGCGTAAACTTCGTCCCCTGCACTCTTATCGACTGGCATGGATTCCCCGGTAATCGACGATTGATTGATAAAAGAACTTCCACGATAAACAACTCCATCCGCAGGAATCAGTTCGCCTGGCTTCACGAGTAAAAGATCCCCCGGCTTCAAATCCTCAATCGCCACGACATTCATTTGTCCATCCTCGATCCGCAGTGCCGTCTCCGGTTTAAGTGCCAGCAAGGATGAGATGTCTTTATGACTGCGCTCCGTCGCGTAGCTTTCCAGTGCTCCACTAAGGGCAAAAATAAAGATCAGCATCGCGCCTTCATTCCAGTAACCAATCGTCGCTGCTCCAAGTGATGCGGCAATCATTAGCAAGTTAACGTCCAGATCACGATCCTTAACCAATGTTTCGACACCTTCCTTGGCCTTCGTCCAACCGCCAATCCCGTAAGCGGCAATGTAGATTATCACAGACAACGTGGCAAAATAAGGTGCTATTCCCCATGCAATCAGCATCATGATGCCACTGCCCAGCGCTGCCTGCATCTCCTTGTTTTGCAACATCGCGCGGAAATTCGGTTTCTTGCCCCGTTTAGGTCCAGGAGTATGGGCCGATTGTTGCTTGGCTTGCTGTTTCCCTTGTAAAGGCTGATGTATCGCTTGCATATAAATCACGTTCCCTTCGGATAGTTTTGTTCTCATCTGACTGCATTAACCCAGGTTGTATTGAGAATGAGAGCCATTGTTATTCCCCTAAAAATGGCACATGCTGCTGCGGGAATCCCGCAGCAGCATGGTTTAGAGATGATTTGGCACGTTCATTAGATCATTAATCCAGTGAGAATGATAATCATTTTTGTACTTATGCAATTTTTTTTACTCAATACAACTTTTGTTCAATTATAAGCCTGTGCTGTTCATTTGTAAATGGGTGTTTCAGGCTAACGATCATGAGAATGCTAAAAAATAGATAAATAACATCTCTGCTGATCGTTAGATTTTAAATCTCGGTAAAAAGAGGCAAATAAGCTCCGTGGAGATCGTTAGCGCTAGCGCCTCATTCCCCTCGTTTTAATGAGCTAAAAACAAAGGCATACTCTTTCTTTATGTACCTGACACTAAAAACTTCCCATACAAAAAGGTCAAAGCCCCTCTGAACGTGGCTTTGACCTTTCAATGTACTGTATGTTTTTTCTCTTACACCACTTTAATTCTGTTACATCGCTCTAATCCATTTTACATGCTTTGATACACCTACAGTTGTAACGTACTTTTTAAGCGCCTACGCTTGCACCTTGGCTCGCTTGAATCGCTTGCTCCAGATCGTAGATGATGTCCTGAATATTTTCCGTACCAATAGAGAGGCGGATCAATTCCGGATTTACGCCAGCTGCTGTTTGCTCTTCTTCCGTCAATTGAGCATGGGTTGTGCTTGCCGGGTGAATGATCAATGACTTGGAATCGCCTACGTTAGCAAGGTGGGAGAACAATTTTACGCTTTCGATTAATTTACGTCCTGCATCTACGCCGCCTTTAATACCGAACGTCAGAATCGCACCTTGCCCTCTTGGCAGATATTTCTGTGCAAGTTCATAGGATGGATGACTTGGCAGACCAGCATAGCTCACCCACAGGACATCCTCATGTTTCTCCAGATACTCTGCAACTGCCAGCGCATTACTACTATGACGTTCCACGCGAAGGTGCAATGTCTCCAAACCTTGTACCAACAACCAGGAGTTAAATGGTGAAATGGACGCTCCCAAGTCACGTAGCAACTGTACACGCGCTTTAATAATATAAGCAATCGGGCCGACCGCTTCCGTATACACAACCCCGTGATAACTTGGGTCTGGTTCAGTCAGTCCCGGAAATTTACCACTTGCTTTCCAATCAAATTTACCGCTGTCTACGATGACACCACCGATGGACGTACCATGTCCTCCGATAAATTTGGTCGCCGAATGAACGACAATGTCTGCTCCATGTTCAATTGGACGAAGCAAATACGGACTCGGGAACGTGTTATCTACGATCAGCGGAATCCCATGTTCATGGGCAATCGCTGCCACCGCTTCAATATCCAGTACGTTCCCCTTCGGGTTACCGATCGTTTCAGCGTACAACGCTTTTGTTTTCTCCGTAATCGCCGCGCGGAAGTTCTCCGGATCACTGGAATCTACAAATTTCACATCAAGGCCCAGTTTCGGCAACGTTGTGGAGAAGAGGTTATACGTACCCCCATACAGACTTGCCGAGGACACAATCTCATCGCCAGCACCAGCGATATTCAGCAATGAGAACGTAATGGCTGCTTGACCCGAAGCCGTAGCCAATGCACCTGCTCCACCTTCCAATGCCGCAATCCGCTGCTCGAATACATCGGTTGTCGGATTCATCAGACGTGTATAAATGTTGCCAAACTCTTTCAAACCAAACAGATTAGCAGCATGCTCCGTATCACGGAATCCATAAGATGTGGTCTGGTACAAAGGTACAGCTCTAGATTGGGTTGTCGGGTCAATCTCTTGACCTGCATGAATAGCTAATGTTTCAAATGAAAGCTCACGTTCGTTTGACATAATTCTGAATCCTCCCTTGATATATGCATTCTTGTGCATCCTGATCTCAATTGCTGGCTTCTTGATGTCTCATCATGGCGGCTTATGTTTTCCATATTCTCTCACAAGATGTCGGTTTTGAAAAGAGTTATTTCCGATTTTTCCGATAAGAAATGTTAATATGTAAAAAACGATCCTGCTGTACTAAAAAAACCTTTGCCATGGCAAAGGTTTTTCAGTTCATTCATCGTTAGAACTTCTTCTACCTCATCTTACCTTCACAGCGTCCCATACCGCTCGCAGATGCTTGGCAGCAGGCACAGCTTCTTCTGCATTCACACCTTCCAGCGAGATATCAATGTGTGGTTTATACGTCTTGAGCAATTCGAAGAACAACGGATAATCTAGAATGCCCTCACCAGGTACAGGATTATATTTCTCACCCTCTGTATTGAATGCTACATCTTTTGCATGAATCACGATGATTTTCTCATACAGCTTCTCCATGACTTCACGCAGAAAAGCTCCTTGATCTGCTGTATGATGTTGTTTAATCAGATTGCACGGATCAAACAACATGCCCAGATTGGATGACGGAATCTCTTCAAACAACCGGGTCATATGTTCATGCGTATGAAGCGTATGGGTCGCCACGGGTTCAATAGCAGCATGCACGCCCCACTTTTCGGCTTCCTCCGTGATTTCCTCAAGCGTGTCCTTCAGGACACTCCAAGATTTTTCATCGTACGTGTCTGGATGGGTATCCCGATAGGTCGTTCGTTCTCCTGTTTCTGTTGCCACCATACTGCACCCGAAATCCCGGGCATAACGCAGATGTTCCTTGAACCGGTTAATATCTGCTCGACGGCTTACAGGATCAGGATCAATCGGGTTGATATAGCAACCTAGAACGGCTATTTTCACCCCGCGGCTGGCAAATTGTTCCCCTACCTCATTAGCGAATCCAGGACTCAATTTGCCGTTCGCTGAATCCATGTCCGACAACGCTTTGGCAAGAGCCAGTTGCACGGAGTTGAATCCGTTGTCCGCAATGATTTGCGCCAGCTCAGCTGTAGGTCGTTTACCAAACGTATGGGCCAGAACACCAAGTTTCATCTCATTGCCTCCTTCTGCAAAACGGACTTCGAAAGACGAATTAACGCGCCATCCAACCGCCGTCTACATTCAGTACGTGACCGTTCAAATAATCGGATGCAGCGGAAGCCAGGAACACAACCGGACCTTTCAAATCTTCTGGTGTTCCCCAGCGACCTGCTGGAATACGTGCCGTAATATCGCGGTAACGGTTCTCGTCCGCACGAATCTGAGTTGTATTATCCGTTTCCATATAACCTGGAGCAATACCGTTAATCTGAATGCCTTTGCCAGCCCATTCATTGGCAAGTGCTTTCGTCAACCCGGCAACCCCGTGTTTACTTGCCGTATATCCCGGTACATTAATGCCACCCTGGTAGGAAAGCATCGATGCAATGTTAATGATTTTGCCGCTTCCACGTTCAATCATATGTCTACCCGCCAGCTGGCTCAGGAAGAACACGCTGTTCAGGTTCAACGCGATGACATCATGCCAATCCTGATGTGCGTGATCCGCTGCCGGAGTACGGCGAATAATGCCGGCATTGTTGACGAGAATATCAATTCTGCCTTGGAAAGAAAGTGCTTTTTCAAACACAGCTGACAGTTCTTCTTCCTTGCTCAGATCAGCTTCGATAATATACGCTTTACGTCCCAGTGCTTCAATTGCACTTGCCGTCTCTGCCGGTTTGGAGTAAGACACCAGCACCACATCTGCCCCCGCTTCAGCGAGGCCAACTGCCATCCCTTGCCCGAGCCCTCCTGAAGTACCTGTCACCATTGCAACTTGTCCGCTTAAATCAAATGGGTTCATGAACATTTCCTCCATATGTCTTTGATATGCAAATTACAACTGTATCGTTCGTTATTTCATCCCGTTAAAAATACATGAAGTTAACTTGTGTAATCCACGTTGACACCACTCTGCCTGTATAAAGCCGCTGTCTCTTCGTCCAGATTCCGGTCGCTGATAATATAATCCAGTTCAGAGCACTGTGCGAAGGTACGGAGTGCAAATTGCCCGAATTTGTAATGATCCACCACGCCAAATACCTGCTGCGCGGCCGCAATCATTGCTTTCTTCAGAGGAACCAGATCGCCTGTATAGATGGACAAGCCAAATTCAGGATGAAGCGCCGTTGTTGAAATGAAGGCTTTGTGAATGTTCAGACCGGAAATAAATGCCGCCGTATCTTCACCCACCAGCATATTACGCACACGCGCTCCACCAGGAACGACCAGTCGCACCTGCTCCTTTTTCGTCAGCTCTGCGATGATGTATAAATCACTAGTGATCACCGTTAGCGGCTGGTTGTCGAGCCGCTTGGCCATCTCTAGCGTGGTGCTACCACCGTCCAGTGCTACAATATCCCCGGGCTTAATGTACGCGAGGGCTCGTTCGGCAATCTCGGTTTTCTCGGACTGGTGTTTCTCCAGTGCCCCGCGGCTGTTCAGAATCCCGTATTGGTCATTCTGAGCCAGCATCGCTCCGCCGTGTACACGCACAAGCAATCCCATACTCTCCAGCTTATCGAGATCCTCTCGCACCGTTTTGCCAGTCACCTGCAACAGTTCGCTCAGGTCACTAACCGTGACCTCCTGGCGTTCCAGCAGAGCCTCCATGATCTTTTCATGTCGTTTCAATGGATTCATCTAATCAACTTCCTATTTCGTTCTTATTTCAGATCCTTCATCGCTACGCCGTCCATGTCTTCGAACGTTTGGTTTTCTCCAGCCATTGCCCAGCAGAAAGTGTAGTTGCTTGTGCCCACACCGCTGTGAATAGACCAGCTTGGAGAGATGATCGCCTGACGATCACGTACAACGAGGTGACGCGTTTCCGTCGGCTCACCCATCATATGGAATACAACGCCATCTTCGGGCAGGTTCCAGTACAGGTACACTTCAGAGCGGCGGTTATGCGTATGTGCCGGCATCGTGTTCCACATGTTACCTTTGTTCAGTTCAGTGATCCCCATCACCAGCTGACAGCTCTTGATTCCGCCTTCACCTTGGTGAATGTAACGGTAGATGGTACGTTCGTTGGAGGTTTCGATGCTGCCGAGGTGGTTCGGCTGTGCTTGCTCTTGAGTTGCTTTTACCGTTGGATAGGTATGGTGAGCCGGTGTAGAAACAAAGTAGAACTGAGCTGCCTGCTCTGTGCCATTGCTCTTGAATACCACTTCCTTTACCCCTTTACCGATGTAGAGGCATTCTTTGGCTCCAATTTCGTACACTTCTCCGTCCGCTGTTACTGTACCTTGTCCACCCACGTTGATGATACCGATTTCACGGCGCTCCAGAAAAAAGTCCGTTCCGATATCTTTCAAGTTGACTTCAAGGGTAATGTCCTTGCTCTGTGTAACCGCAGTTCCGACAATGTAACGATCCACATGAGAGTACACAGTCACCAGTTCGTCTTTGGCAAACAATTGCTCCATAAGGAATTCCTCACGCAAACGAGCTGTATCATACGTTTTTACTTCATTCGGGTGTGCTGCATAACGGTTTTCCATTTGTTATCCATTCCTTTCGTCTTGTGAATTAAGTTTAGAGTTGAGCTCATTGATGCTTTGTGGCTTTCAATAAGTTCACTATTGTTTATTAAAGTTCATATAAGTTCATTTTAGTTCATTTCCTATCATTTGTGTACCCTTATTTTATGATTCATGCAAATCATTGAATTTTGTTGGCTATTTCTAGTAAAACTTGTGACTCCAGTTAACCATACAACTCCCCACGAAAAAAAGATGATTTCTGCAAGATGCAGAAATCACCCTTTTTAGTCAACTCTCTTTTTTAAGATCGCTTGATGAATTGAACTTCATTACATTAGATCAATTCGGACTTTTGAAGAAGCTTCTGGATAATCGTGGCTACCTCAGCTCTTGTAATATAAGCCTTAGGTACAAGTGCTGTGGCACTTCTGCCGGATATGATGCCTGCTTGTACACTTTCCATAACGCTACTTTGTGCCCACTGAGAGACACTAGCCGCATCTTGGAATGAATGAAGTATTCCATCTGTCGATTGTACAGGTTGCTTTTCCTTCAATCTGGTCAGAGTCATTGCCTTGGAAAGGATCACCATTGCCTGTTCTCGTGTAATCTTATCCATCGGTCGGAAGGTACCATCTGGATAGCCATCAAGCAATTCGTATGCATAAGCCGTACTAATTACACTGCTGTACCAATCGGAAGACTTAACGTCCGAGAAAAGCGTAGTCTCGTTCTCAAGTTTAAGCCCCAGTCCTCGAACAATGCTGGCCGCGAATTCCGCGCGTGTAATATCTTGGTCGGGATTGAACTGTTCATTGCCGGTACCGTTGACAATCATTCGGGAACCCATATCGTTCACAGCTTTTTTAGCCCAGTGCTTCGCAACATCACTGAATTCTAACGGGTGCCAGACAACCGTATAAGTACTGTTTGTTAAACTGTTGATCCGAGCGTAATACATTCCCTCCTTGAAAATCACTTTGGTTGGTACATGTCTTACTGATCCATCCGGCTCTACCACCAAACCTGTTGTAATCTTATTCGGATCAATACCGTTCGGAAGAGCAACGCTTCTTTCAACATATGCGTTAAATTTTGATACGTCAATGGTCGTGCTTCCATATGTTGCGCTAATCTTGAAATCCGTCGGTGGGGCAACGAGCGTGAGCCCATTCTTCCCTGCCGCTTGGTCTACCACTTGCATCATATCCGTTATTGGAGCGGCGATTTCAATGCGAACTTTGATGTCTTGCAGGTTCAACTCTTTACCCAATTGGGCGGATAGGGCATTAATATTTATTTGTTGAGCTGGCAACGTATATGTTGCTCGGGCTGTTCTAATCTCCAATGTTGCACTATAGCTTTCCAGATTTTTAATCATCTGACCGTTCAATTCACCAATCACAATATCCGATTTCGTATTAACCGGTAAAGTCACTACGGCTCCAGAGCCTTCCGATGCAAGCTTGTTGTCCAGCTTGTTCTGGTCGACGGATATCGTGGTTACGCTTTGATTGTTGCGTTGCGATGTCGTGGCTGTACCCGCACTCTCCACTTTCCCGTTAACAAGAATGTCTACTCCAGTAGTGCCGCTTGAAGGAGCGCCGCTACCCGAACTGCTATTTACCGGACTGGTCGGCGAACTTGGTACGTTAGGGATATTAGGCACGTTTGGCACGTTCGGTGCGGTATTCGTCGATACGTTTGAGACCACATTCGATGCGCCAGCGTTCGTACCGCCAGTAACCACAAGACGGAAATCGTAGGACGTGGCTGGGTTCAAGCCTGTTACCGTGCCACTTGTGGCGTTTGCTAAAATCGCTCCACTCGTTTGTGCCGTTGTCCATGTGTTCGCACCCGCAGGGGATTGTTCGATTACGAGTCCGGTCGCTCCGCTGGCTTCTGTCCAGCTAAAGCTTGCACTTGTACTCGTCTTCGCCGTATTGGCAAAGTCCGTAAGAGGCACGCTTGATGCATTATCCGTTGTTATGTTCGAGACCACGTTCGATGTACCGGCATTCGTACCGCCAGTGACTACGAGGCGGAAATCATATGACGTGGCCGGGTTCAAGCCTGTTACCGTGGCACTTGTGGCGTTGGTCGCAAGGGTTCCGCTTGTAGACGCTGTAGTCCATGTGTTCGTGCCCGCTGGCGATTGTTCGATCACCAGCCCGGTTGCTCCGCTGGCTTCTGTCCAGCTAAAGCTTGCACTTGTACTCGTCTTCGCCGTATTCGCAAAGTCGGTCAGCGGCACGCTCGGTGCATTATCCGTCGTGATGTTCGAGACCATATTCGATGGGCCCGCATTCGTACCTCCAGTGACCACGAGGCGGAAATCATATGACGTGGCCGGGTTCAAGCCTGTTACCGTGCCACTTGTGGCGTTGGTCGCAAGGGCTCCGCTTGTGGACGATGTTGTCCACGTATTCGTGCCCGCTGGCGATTGCTCGATCACCAGCCCTGTTGCTCCGCTTGCTGCTGTCCAGCTAAAACTTGCGCTTGTACTCGTCTTCGCCGTACTCGCAAAGTCGGTGAGCGGCACGCTTGGTGCATTGTCTGTTGTGATGTTCGAAACCACGTTCGATGTGCCAGCGTTCGTACCGCCAGTGACCACGAGTCGGAAGTCATACGACATGGCTGGATTCAATCCTGTTACCGTGCCACTTGTGGCGTTGGCCGCAATCGTTCCACTTGTTTGTGCCGTTGTCCATGTATTCGCACCTGCTGGGGATTGTTCGATCACGATTCCGGTTGCTCCGCTGGCTGCTGTCCAGCTAAAGTTTGCGCTTGTACTCGTTTTCGCCGTACTCGCAAAGTCGGTCAGCGGCACGCTTGGTGCATTATCTGTCGTGATGTTCGAGACCACGTTCGATGTGCCAGCGTTCGTACCGCCAGTGACCACGAGTCGGAAGTCATACGACGTGGCTGGGTTCAATCCTGTTACCGTGCCACTTGTGGCGTTGGTCGCAAGGGTTCCGCTTGTAGACGCTGTAGTCCATGTGTTCGTGCCCGCTGGCGATTGTTCGATCACCAGCCCGGTTGCTCCGCTGGCTGCTGTCCAGCTAAAGCTTGCACTTGTACTCATCTTCGCCGTATTCGCAAAGTCGGTCAGCGGCACGCTCGGTGCATTATCCGTCGTGATGTTCGAGACCACGTTCGATGGGCCCGCATTCGTACCGCCAGTGACCACGAGACGGAAATCGTACGACGTGGCCGGATTCAATCCTGTTACGGTTGCACTTGTGGCATTGGCCGCAAGGGCTCCGCCTGTAGACGCTGTAGTCCACGTATTCGTGCCCGCTGGCGATTGTTCAATCACAATTCCGGTTGCTCCGCTGGCTGCTGTCCAGCTAAAGCTCGCACTTGTACTCGTTTTCGCCGTATTGGCAAAGTCGGTGAGCGGCACGCTCGGTGCATTATCCGTCGTCACGTTTGACACAATGTTCGATGTGCCGGCGTTCGTACCGCCAGTAACCACGAGTCGGAAGTCATATGACGTGGCTGGGTTCAATCCTGTTACGGTTGCACTTGTGGCATTGGTCGCAAGGGCTCCGCTTGTAGACGCTGTAGTCCATGTGTTCGTGCCCGCTGGCGATTGTTCGATCACCAGCCCGGTCGCTCCGCTGGCTGCTGTCCAGCTAAAGCTTGCGCTTGTACTCGTCTTCGCCGTACTCGCAAAGTCGGTGAGCGGCACGCTCGGTGCATTATCCGTCGTCACGTTTGACACAATGTTCGATGTGCCCGCATTCGTACCGCCAGTGACCACAAGACGGAAGTCATATGTCGTGGCCGGGTTTAATCCTGTCACCGTGCCACTTGTGGCATTGGCCGCAAGGGCTCCGCTTGTGGACGATGTTGTCCACGTATTCGTGCCCGCTGGCGATTGTTCGATCACCAGCCCTGTTGCTCCGTTGGCTGCTGTCCAGCTAAAGCTTGCGCTTGTACTCGTCTTCGCCGTACTTGCAAAGTCGGTGAGCGGCACGCTCGGTGCATTATCCGTCGTGATGTTCGAGACCACGTTCGATGTGCCCGCATTCGTACCGCCAGTAACCACAAGACGGAAATCGTAGGACGTGGCTGGGTTCAATCCTGTTACGGCTGCACTTGTGGCGTTTGCTAAAATCGCTCCACTCGTTTGTGCCGTTGTCCACGTGTTCGCACCTGCTGGCGATTGTTCGATCACGATTCCGGTTGCTCCGCTGGCTGCTGTCCAGCTAAAGCTTGCGGTTGTACTCGTCTTCGCCGTATTCACAAAGTTAGAGATCGGTGCCATCCTGTTGATACTGATCTTGTAGTACAAGGTTGTATTGTCTTCCGCAACAACTTTGATGTATACATCTGTTCCTGAACCGGATGTAAGGTTTACACTGCCGACATCAGGCGTCACGAAAGTACTGTCTGTTCCGTAGAAAGTTACCGTTGCTCCTGCGTCCTGCTTGACGATATCCCCGGCCGATACAGATGATACTCCATTGCTTACCTCGATGGTTGCAGTCTTCGGAGCTGACGTCGTACCCGCTTCCGAACCTGTCGTTAGGGTCTGCCCCAATACGCTGGTCAAAGTTGCATCACCACTCAAGCCGGAAGAAGCAAAGAAGTCAGTTTGTTTGCCAGAAACATAACCTGCCTCCATGTTAGTCCCATCAAAATACTGCAGCATCAGATTTCCAGTCGAAGGAGCGAACGGATAGAGGACATTCAGACTCTTACCCAGCAGGTTGCTTAATTCGGGAATATCAATCAAACCCTTATTCCATGTATTGTTGCCTGAGAATTTACCGTAATAGTAGAAAGAGGCCGGCTGATAAGTACTTGTATCAATTGAAGCTACAAATATAAACATATTGTCGTTCTCATCAATAACTAAAGACCCGTTAGGCTGTCCACTGGGTATCGCAGTTGTTGCTGCAACATCAATGCTATCAATTATTGTTGTTTCCCAGGAACCACCGCTCCCCGTATTAGATGCAATACCAAAACCACCATTAAAAAGGTTGCTATATACAACATAAATGTGACCTGATGAATCTATTGCCGATCCGTAATAAGAATAATAGTTATCATCTCCAGTTAGCACTTTAGCTGAAGTGGCAAAGGGGGCGCTGGATACATAGATATCCGGACCAATCCCCGTCTCAACGGAATAAACAACACTAAAGTTTCCGTTGTTATCATCCAAGAGACTGTTAACACTAACATTATCCCCTGTATTCAATATAGTCTCGGACCAAGTTGTATTTGAATTCGAACCAACTTTAATTTTAATATGGTAATCATTCTGACTTGTATTTGAATTTTTCACATAGGCAATAGCAGCCTCACCCAATGAATTCACTTGAAGTTGTAGCGATGTATAAAAGTAACGGGTTGCACTTAATTGTGTAGGAAGCCCCTGTGTCTCCATTTCAGAAAATTCATTTGACCAAGAATTGCTGTTTGTATTGTATGTGCCGTAATATATTCCTTTGGTATAGGAGTACCAATTCAAATCATGGAAAGAACCTGTTTTTATAAAAGCAACGTGTAATGTGCCGTTGGTGTCAACTGCCATCTTTAATTCCCCATAATAGACATCAAATTGGTTCAGTCCAACCGCTGCGTTGACACTTGTTTCTAGTGAAAAAGAATTGCTCGCTGAAGTCCATTTATAAATTTTAAAATCCTTAATACCCTGGCTTCCACCTTGAATAGTTCCCATTTCAGGATATGCGAGATACAAGTCTCCATTCGCGGCTTGAGTCGTTGCAGAAGGGATACCGTAGAAACCGGGATATGAATTGCTTGTAATCCCTGAAGCAGCCCATACAGGAAAAGAATGCAAACTAACGAAAAGTACAATTGCCATGAAAGAAGAGAACATCTTATTAAGGTAGCTCTTCGCATTTTTTGTTGGATGGGATAAATGTCTTTGCAACCCGACTTTTTCAGCTGTGGCCTTTTTCATCGCTATTCTCCTTTTTATTGAACCGTAGACTATGCAAAAGTTATTACAAAATCTTATTTTGCTCGAGATTACATCACTGATTTTAAAATCCTAAATTTAAAGTTTCGCTCCAGCCCCTCCCACAAATCATCCCTATAAAGTCTTTATCGGTTTGTAACCTTACTGCCATCAGGCCTAATTGAAAAAAAAAGAACCTTCCTGTCTGAAATTCAGACAAGAAGGTTCTCGTTAAAGACTATTAATGTGCAACTGCGTTGTTCAGCATGATCCAGATCGAACCAATAACGATGGTCAACATCATCAGCAATCCGAAAATGAGAGCCATCACGTTCCAGCGAGGTTTCTCTGTTTCACGGATATGCATGAAGAAGAAGAGTTGAACGACAAACTGCAGTGCCGCAGTTCCCAAAATAACAATCATCGTTCCTGTTTTACCCATCATGTCGTTCAGCACCACTACCAGAGGAATGATGGTCAGAACGATGGACAGTATGAAGCCGATGACATAAGACTTCAGGGAACCATGTTGTTCATGGCCATGAGAATCATGTGCGTTGTGCTGTGCCATCTACATCACCCCCATCAGATAGACGATGGTCAGGAGGAAGATCCATACAACGTCCAAGAAGTGCCAGTACAAGCTGATTACGTTGATTTTACCACGAGTGACATCGGTAATACCCCGTTTTTTCAGTTGGAACATTAAGCCGATCATCCAGATCAAACCGAGCGATACGTGAAGTCCGTGAGTACCTACCAGGGTAAAGAACGCGCCGGATGCTGCACTTGTTGTGTAGCTGAATCCTTCGTGAACCATCTCAACAAACTCATAGATCTCCAGGGCAAGGAAGCCTGCACCCAGAACGGCTGTAACGATCAACCAGTTAATCAATTGTTTTACTTTGCCTTGGTTCATTGCCAGAACCGCAAGTCCGCTCGTGAATGAACTTGTGAGCAACAAGAAGGTTTCAGCAATAACACCAGGCATTTTGATCAGTTCAGACAAAATCGGTCCGCCCGCCGTATTGTCACGCAACACAATGAAGGTTGCGAACAATACGGAGAACAGGATAACGTCGGAAATCAGGAAGAACCAGAATCCGAGAATTTTCATTTCCTGTGGATCATGGTGGCCATGGTCATGACCGTGTGCATGATTCTCACCGTGTTTAGCGGCTGCTTGAGCCATCTATACCGACCCCCTTAACGACGCTTCGGTACGCTTGATTTCATCGACCGGAATGTAATAATCCGTATCGTAAGAGAAGGAACGAGCAATCATGCAGATACCCACGCCAGCGAGTCCGAGGATTGCCATCCACAGCCATCCAAAGACGAAGCCGAAACCGGCAACGAACCAGAAGACAGACATAATGAACGGAATCGAGGAATTTTTCGGCATATGAATTGGCTCATATACAGGCTCAGGCGGATGAATTCCTTTCGCACGACGTTCTTTCTCTTCCCACCACTCATCCACATCATCTCCGCGCGGTGTAACAGCGAAGTTATATTCTGGAGCTGGTGAAGGAATCGACCACTCGAGCGTACGACCATCCCATGGATCGCCAGAAGCTTTGAGTGTTTTGTATTTGCGAATACCGTCTGCAATTTGTGCAACTTGGAACAAGAAACCAACGCCCATCAGGAATGCCCCGATTGTGGATACGAAGTTCAGTTCCCACCAGCCGGTATCCCAGCCGTAAGTGCTCAGACGACGAGTCATACCCATCAGACCGACAGCGTACTGCGGCATGAAGCACACATAGAAACCAATATTCCAAGTCCAGAATGCCCATTTACCCAGTTTCTCTTCGAGTTGGAAACCGAACATTTTTGGCCACCAGTAGTACAGACCTGCGAAGTATCCAAAGACAACGCCACCGATCAATACTTGGTGGAAGTGGGCAATCAGGAAGTAACTGTTGTGGAACTGGAAGTCAGCAGGAGCAACGGATAACAGAACCCCTGTCATACCTCCGACGATAAAGCACGGGATAAAGGCAAGTGTCCACATCATCGGAGTGGCCATGCGTATCCTTCCTTTATACATCGTAAACAGCCAGTTAAATATCTTAACCCCTGTTGGAATGGCAATCAACATCGTCGTAACCGCGAAGAATGCATTCACGTCCGCTCCGGAACCCATCGTGAAGAAGTGATGCGCCCATGTGAAGAAGGACAGGAAGCTGATGATCAACATCGCGAATACCATCGATTTATAACCAAACAGTTTTTTCTTGGAGAACGTACTTACGATCTCGGAGAACACACCAAATGCCGGCAAGACGACAATGTATACCTCAGGGTGACCCCACATCCAGATCAAGTTGATATACATCATTGGGTTGCCGCCCAGATCAAGCGTGAAGAAATGCGCCCCGGCAAACCTGTCGAGGAAGAGCAATGCAAGCGTCACCGTCAAGATCGGGAATGCAAACAAGATAATGATACAAGTGGAGAATACCGACCATGTGAACATCGGCAGTTTCATCCATTTCATGCCTGGCGCACGCATTTTAATGATGGTAACCATAAAGTTGATACCGGTTGCCAGGGAACCGATACCCGATATCTGGATACCCCATATATAGAAGTTCTGTCCTACCCCCGGACTGTGTGACAGCTCCGATAGAGGCGGGTAACTCAGCCATCCTGCATCCGGTGAACCACCGATAACGAAGGACAGGTTGAACAGCATTGCGCCCAGGAAGAATAACCAGAAGCTCAGTGCGTTCAGGAACGGGAATGCCACGTCCCTTGCTCCGATCTGTAACGGCACAATGACGTTAAACAAACCGAACATAAATGGCATCGCCATGAACAGGATCATGATCGTACCATGTGTTGTAAAGACCTGATTATAGTGTTCTGGATGTAAGAAATCCATATTAGGCATAGCCAGCTGCAGACGCATCATCAATGCATCCACACCACCACGGAACAACATGATAATGGAAGCAATGATATACATAATACCGATCTTTTTGTGATCGACAGTAGTTAACCAGTTACGCCAGAGCCAGCCCCATTTTTTGAAATAAGTCAGCACCGTTACGATCGCAATGGTCGTAATCCCGATAGCCACGTCTGCTCCATAGATCAGTGGGTCGCCGGTAACGAAAAACTCCGATGCAAACTCCTTTAATCTCTCTAACATTGGGGGCCTCCTTTCGAATCTTTAGTTCGTACTTGTATTTAATTTCGGTACAGACAAGGATTTATCTCCAACAGCAGACTCGTTCGAGCTTGAACCTTCATGCTTGCTGTGAGCACTTTTACCGTCAACAACATATTTAGTTACGATTTTCTGGAACAGTCCTTCAGGGAATGCAGAATAATACGCAACATTGCTTGTTCCTGGCTTAGCCAGCGTGTCATACGTTTCTTGAGTCATTGGCTGGGATTGTTGCTTCACTTCAGCTACCCATTTATCGAATTCTTCATCCGACGTTGCATTGACATCAAAACGCATCTCTCCAAAGTGTTCACCAGTGAAGTTCGCGCCTGAACCCCAGTATTGACCCTCATGGTCAGCTTGCAAATACAAGGTCATTGCCATTCCTGACATCGTG
This sequence comes from Paenibacillus xylanexedens, assembly GCF_007680605.1. Classification (GTDB taxonomy): domain Bacteria; phylum Bacillota; class Bacilli; order Paenibacillales; family Paenibacillaceae; genus Paenibacillus; species Paenibacillus xylanexedens_B. The sequence continues at coordinate 143,459 of NZ_VEIO01000006.1, read as the reverse complement.
TAAATTTGTCCACCCAATTGCGGAATCCAGAACGAGTTCATGGGTGAATCCGCAGTGAGCTCAAATTTCACAGGCCGGTCTGCAGGAATATTCAATGTGTTAACTGTTGCAATGCCCTGCTCAGGATAGAGGAACAACCATTTCCAATCCAGTGAAGATACCTGAATCGTAATTGGCTCTTTCTCATGTGCCAGTGGTTTGGAAGGCTCCAAATCATAGGTGTAGCGCACAGTAACGATGGCCAAAAGTCCGATGATGACAATCGGAATTGTCCACCAGATGACTTCCGCCTTTGTACTATGAGCCCAGTTTGGCTTGTACTCGTTTTTGTTTTCTGGTTTGTCGCGGTAACGCCAAACGATTACTGCAGACATAATCAACACAGGGACGATGACAACAGCACACAGAAGAGTTGAAATAATAATCAAATCTTTCTGTGCAGCGCCAATAGGCCCCTTCGGATCCAGAACAACATACTGCCCGCCTGCCAGCATTGGCCAGACAATCAACGCAATTGTAACCAACGTCAGGACTACCGGAATAATAATCCGGATAAGCGACCTAGGTTTCTTGTTCATTTTGATCCCCTCTCCTTAAATATTCGCTAATACTAAAAAATCAGTATACTACTCTCTTCTCACTAAAGATATCAGAAACGAGCGACTTTTTTGTTCATGTTAACAAATTTGTCGATTTTACACCCTAAATGTGTGAATTTTTTCTCACAAATCGCTTGATCGGTTGATATTTGTACATTGTAATCTTTACACTTCAGGTCACAAAATAAAACCCTTTGCAGTCACGTTGAACAATTGTCAACGAATCCGCAAAGGGCTTTATTGACTGGATTTCCGGGGAATATTCCAGTCTTATTATGGACGATTTTACGCAAGATTATAATTAATCTGCACCTTCATCTTCATGCCGTGTATGAACCAGACCAATCGATTTGGCAATAACGTAGATAAATACGCTACCTACGAGAAAACCAATGCCTACCATTAATCCCAAATTGCGATCATTAAAATCATTCAAGTTAATCAGGCACAGTACGACTCCAGTAATGAGGGCAACCCATGCCAGAACTGTCATCGTCAAAACTGCGCGACGCATATTTTTATCTTTACGCTCTAATTGGCTGACCATTGCTGTTTTAGATGCCATAGTAAACACTTCCTTTTCCCTTTTTGTAAGTGCTTTCCTAATACCAATATACCACATCAGTATGAATTTTAGTCAACAAATGTTCAAATTATTTTCTTATTTTTGACACTTTATTTCTCCAAAACATATTGACAAATACATCATCGCCATCACCATACTTCTTATAACCCAAAAACAATCATTTTATAACAGAAATTTAGTTAACCTTTATGAACAATTTAGTAAGTTCCGATTTCACTTGTGACAAATAGAAAAAGACGGCCTGTCGGAGAAGTCCGACAGAACCGCCTATATATAGTAGAAAAAATAATTTCTGTTAAAAAAGACATTCGCTTAGAATCTAGTTCCGGATCTCCAGCCAATTATTTTTAATCACGCTTTGATACCAGTAAAAGCTTTCCTTAGGCGTTCTTACAAGCGAACGAAAATCAACATGCACCAAACCAAACCTCATCCGGTAACCTTCAGCCCACTCATAGTTATCCATCAGCGACCAAGCCATATAGCCCTTCAGGTTGATGCCATCATTGATAATGCGGTGGATCTGCGCCAAATGTTGCTCATAATAAGAAATGCGGCGATCGTCGTTAATTTTACCATTTTCCAGATCGTCGTTAATACATGCACCATTCTCGGTAATATACACATCCACGTTGCCATACTTTTGCAAGTAATGCATAAATTCATACAGGCCGCGTGATTCAACCGGCCAGCCGATATCTGTTTTAATCAATCCCATGTTCATTTCTTCCGACTGAAGCACACCCGCTTCGGGATTATGACGGTTAATGCCCATCGTATAATAGTTAATGCCAAGCAAGTCAATCGGCTCAGAGATAATTTCCATATCTCCATCTTGAATCGGTACAGTTGCTCCTGCTTCAGCAAACCAGTCCACCAGAAACTGAGGATAGGAGCCTTTATAGATTGGATCAAGGAACCAGTCTGTATTCAGCGCGATAGAGCGGTCACACGCTGCCTGATCCTCAGCAGATTTACTATATGGTTCAGCCCAGCATACATTAGGTGCGATACCGATCTGACCGGTAATCCCCATACGGCGGAAGGACTGAACAGCTTTACCATGTGCAACGAGTAGACCATGAGCCACGTTAATTGCCGTTTGCACATCTTTATTACCTGGTGCATGAATGCCCAGCATGTTGGACAGGAACGCAATACACCATGGTTCATTAAAGGTCAGCCAGAAGTTGATTTTGCCTGAAAATTCTTTGAAGATCACTTCAGCATATTTGACAAATGCATCCACCGTTCTGCGGTTTCCCCAGCCCCCGTTATCCTCCAGTGTCTGCGGCAAATCCCAATGGTACAGTGTGAGGAACGGTTCAATACCAGCATCTAGCAGAGCATCTACAAAACGATGATAGAAATCCAATCCTTCACGATTGATCTCTCCATCCCCATCTGGAATAATGCGCGGCCACGCAATAGAGAAACGATACGTGTTAATGCCAAGTTTCTTCATTAGTGCAATATCTTCTTCATAGCGGTGGTAACTGTCACACGCAACATCACCATTATCACCGTTAAACACTTTACCAGGGGTACGTGCGAATGTATCCCAGATGGATACTCCACGCCCTCCCTCTTGTGCAGCCCCCTCAATCTGATAGGACGCGGTTGCGGTCCCCCACCGGAAATCTTGCGGAAATTGAAAAATCGTCATAGCTAAATCCTCCATTTCAGATGACGTACAGATCGTGCATCCCACGTCATTCAATAGTAATAGGGTCATGCATGTAAGGCATGATTTCCATTGATTCCATCTCGCTTATCGCTTAAATTATTTCATCTTCCGAAATAGGCAAATAGCGAAACTAGTTTCCTAAAACGTTTTCGAACATGCTTAAATAAAAAAATAACAAAGGTGTAAACATGAAAAACTTAGAATTTATCTGTTTTGTTGACTGGAAGTGCTTACAATAAGAGGATTATATGCGATTTCAAAAATGACGTCAATGCTTCTCGTTACAGAATTATCAAAAGATATAACTACAGAAAAAAAGCCCTCACAATGAGGGCCGTTTCCTATTACTTCGATTTGAAATTGGAATAAAGATGAACATTATTATTTCACATCTTTACCTGTCCACAGGGATACACGATCTTTGATCCATTCCGTGTATTGTTTTTCCATCTCCACTGCACCGGCTTTGTCGAGTTCAGCCAGGAATGCATCATAGGTTGCATCGAAGTTCGCCGGTGAAGTCAGAACAGCTTCCGGAATACGTTTGCGCACGATATCCTGTGTTTTCTGGAATTTCACACTGTAATCTGTACCGGAAGGTACGGGCATATTGTACGCTGCCCCCCACTCTTTCAGCTTCAGATCGTCTTCAGCAGGATAGAAATCCTTCCACGTGTTAATGCCATAAGCTTTCAACGTTTCCTTCTCAGCTGCCGTGTATCCGGCCTGAATCTGTTCAGGGAAGTTGGTTGTGAAGTAATTGTCCGTCGCATCCTTCACGCCATCACCGTATCTGGCACTGAAAATGTTATACATGCCGATACCCGTTTCTTTGGTGAATGCGGAGTTATCGTTTACTTTACGATCCTGTATATCCTGCGGAACGACACGTTTGCCATCCTCTACTTTGTAATGTTCATTTTCAATGCCCCAGTTTCTCAGGACTTGACCTTCGTCGGATGCGAGCCAATCCATGAACTTGATGATGCGAACCGGATCTTTGGCAGACGTCGTGATCCCGATGCCGTAACCGTCAAAGCCGGTTGGTTGGAATGTATGGTCTACGATGTCCTTGTTCAGAGACACAGAGAAGTGAGCATACGTGCTGTCATCCTTACCTGCGGATTTGAGCGCATTCTCGGCTTCACCATAGTTCCACTCCTGATCAATCAGACCCAGAACACGGCCGCTGGCGATTTTGGACTTGTACTGGTCATCCTTTTGCACAAATGTATCTTTGTCCAAGAGACCTTCGTTGTACATTTTGTTCAACCAGCGGAAGTATTCTTTCTCCTCTGGACGTTTATAATGAAGCATCGCTTCATACGTCTCAGGATTGATGTAATACTCCCCATCATCCGGTGCACCCGTTGCCTGGAAGGCCGGATTCGTGACGGTAATCATGATTTTCCAGTCATCGGCATTCAGCGTCAGTGGAATCGTTGGCTGACCATCGATGGTAGGATGTTTTTCATAATACGCACGAAGTACATTTTCGTAATCTTCCAGTGTTTTTACTTCAGGGTAACCCAGTTCTTTCAATACCTTTTGCTGGATTTCGAATCCGCCTGTAGCGTCAAAGACAACGTTATCTACCCCCATGTTGGTCGGGATGGTATAGATCGCTTGATCTTCGGTGCTATATTTCAGACGGTTCATCTGATCACCATAGATTTTTTTCAGGTTAGGAGCATGCTCCTCAATCAGATCGGTGAGGTCGATCATTGCACCTGCATCCACCAATTTTGACAAGTTTCCTTTTGGGAAAATCATGTCTGGATAGTCTCCGCTGGCCGCCATCAGCGCAACCTTCTGGTCACCGCCATTATTAACATCATACTCAGCTTCAATCGTAACGCCGGTTTGCTTTGTGATTTCTTTACCAACGGCATCCTGCATGTTGTTCCAGGTTGGACTTGGGTCCGCACCAAAGAACGAGATCGTAATCGGGTCGGTACCGCTGGATTCGGTAGTCTCTTTACTACCGGAGTTACCGCATCCAGCCGTAACCAACATTGCACTAGCCAACATTAACATTGCGAACGTCTTGGGTGTTTTTCCTGTCATTCTGCCTTTCATTTTGCCTCTCATTTGTCTATCTCCCCTATTTATGAAGGTTTTATCTGTATAACAGGCTTGGTGCCTGTGAATACCGCATCTTATTTGAGCCAAGCTTGATCCTGAAAAATATAATTACAATTCCCTTCAATGCATTGATCATGCTGAACACTTATTTCACATCTTTACCAGTCCACAGGGATACACGATCCTTGATCCATTCGGTGTACTGTTTTTCCATCTCTACCGCGCCTGCTTTATCCAGTTCGGCCAGCAACCCGTCATAGAGACTGTCAAATTGATCCGGCTTCGCCAAAATCGCTTCCGGAATACGTTTGCGGATGATATCCTGTGTTTTTTGGAAAGTAACGTTGTATTCGGTATCGGAAGGCACCGGCATGTTATATGCTGCACCCCAATCCTTCAGTTTCAACTTATCCTCAGATGGGAAGAAATCTTTCCATGTTGTGATGCCATACGCTTTCAACGTTTCTTTCTCCGCTGCTGTATATCCAGCCTGAATCTGTTCAGGGAAGTTCGTTGTGTAGTAGTTATCTGTGGAATCTTTCATACCATCCCCATATCTGGCACTAAAGATGTTATACATTCCGACTCCAGACTCTTTCGTGAATGCGGAGTTATCGTTCGTTTTACGATCCTGCACATCATCTGGTACGATGCGTTTTCCATTCTCGACTTTGTAGTGTTGGTTCTCAACACCCCAGTACCGGAGCACCTGGCCTTCGTCAGAAGCAAGCCAATCCATAAACTTGATGATACGAACAGGATCTTTCGCAGACGTTGTAATACCGATACCGTAACCGTCAAAGCCGGTTGGCTGGAACGTATGATCTACGATGTCTTTGTTCAGGGAAACGGAGAAGTGGGCATATGTGCTCTCGCCATTGTTTTTGGATTTGAGCGCATTCTCAGCTTCGCCATAGTTCCACTCCTGGTCAATCAAACCGAGAACGCGGCCACTGGCGATTTTGGATTTATACTGGTCGTCCTTCTGAACAAACGTATCTTTGTCCAAGAGACCTTCGTTGTACATTTTGTTCAGCCAGCGGAAATATTCTTTCTCCTCCGGACGTTTATAGTGCAGCTTTGCTTCATATGTCTCCGGATCAATATAATACTCACCATCGTCTGGTGCTCCTGTTGCCTGGAAAGCCGGGTTTGTAACCGTAATCATAATCTTCCAGTCATCGGCATTCAGCGTCAGCGGAATGGTAGGTTGCCCATCAATGGTTGGATGTTTCTCATAATACGTGCGGAGCACATTTTCATAATCTTCAAGTGTTTTCACTTCGGGATAACCCAGCTCTTTTAATACTTTCTGCTGAATCTCGAATCCACCCGTAGCGTCAAATGCTACGTTACCTACACCCATATTCGTTGGAATCGTATAGATCGCCTGATCTTCCGTGCTATATTTCAGACGGTTCATCTGGTCACCATAGATTTTCTTCAAGTTAGGCGCATGTTCCTCAATCAGGTCGGTTAGATCAAGCATTGCACCTGCATCCACCAGCTTCGACAGGTTTCCTTTAGGATAGATAATATCAGGGTAATCTCCACTAGCAGCCATCAGCGGAATCTTCTGGTCTCCGCCATTATTCACGTCAAACTCTGCTTCAAGCGTAACACCGGTTGCCTTCGTGATCTCTTGCCCAACAGCATCCTTCATGTTATTCCAGTTCGGACTGGCATCGGCTCCGAAGAATGTAAAGGTGATTGGCGTGGTTGTATCCCCCGTATCCACCGGTTTTTCTTCAGCTGATTTTCCTCCGCTAGTTCCGCATCCTGCTGTGATCGCAAGAGCGCTCGCTAACAAAAGCATTGCAAATGTTTTTGGTGTTCTGCCCTTCATGTATAATCCCCCTTTGGATAAAATGAAGCTGTGTATTTGTACAACAGGACACGCCTGCTCATACCATATCCGGGTGAATCGAATGTATTTCTCAGATGCAGTAACATTAAAAGCGCTTACCTATTTCCTAAAACGATAAGGGATGCGATTCTGACCTAACCAAGCTCTGATAACTTCCCAGTCATACAATTTAGTGCTAACTTGAGAGATTATCAAAAGTGTACAAGTAATTGTAAGTGCTTTCACAGTTGAATCATAATCGTTAAAAAAATCCTTGTCAATAGCTAATTTAACAAAACTAAAACGGTTTCACTAAAACGTTTTCTGTATAAAACAAACCCGATATTCCGGGTTTTGTTCTATTTTTCAAGTGGACAAGTCTGTACTATCCCAACACTAATCAGCGTTCCACAAACGAACGCGATTTTGAATTAAAACCGTATATTGTTTTTCCATTTTTTCTGCTCCCGCCTGGTTTAGTTCAGCGATCAAGCCATCATAGATGGCATCAAATTGATCCGTCGAACTTAAGACAACTTCGGGAATCCGTTTGCGAATAATATCCTGTGTTTTCTGGAAAATGACATTATAATCCGAGTCCCCTGGTGTAGGCATGTTATAAGCTGCTCCCCAAGGTTTAACCGGGAATGCTTCTTCCTTGGGAAACAGGTCCTTCCAAGTGGATGCACCATATGCCCGTAGGGTCTCTGTCTCTGCCTGGGTATATGAAGCCTGAATTTGTTCAGGGAAATTCGTCGTATAATAATTATCAGTCGAGTCTTTTACACCATCCCCGTAACGTCCAGACATATTTTTATATAGTCCAATGCCAGACTCTCTCTGGAAAGCAGAAGCATGGTTTGTTTTTTGATCCTGGACTTCTGCAGGAATTACACGTTTGCCATCCTTGATTTCGTAGTGCTTGCCTTGTATGCCCCAGTTCATCAAGATCTGACCTTCTTCAGAAGCCAAATAATCAAAAAACTGGATGGTGCGCACCGGATCAGGGTTTGAAGTCGTTATGCCTATTCCCCAGCCCGATACAAATCCCGTGTCTTGAAAAGAATGATCCTTCATGTCTTCGGACAACGTCACCGGAAAATGGGAATAGGTTGCCTCCGCTTTGCCCGCCGATTTCAATGCGTCCTCAGCGTCGGCATATCCCCAATCCTGATCAATGAGACCCAGCACGCGTCCACTCGCAATCTTGGATTTATACTGATCTGATTTTTGTACAAAGCTTTCCTGATCTAACAAACCTTCGTTGTACATATGGTTCAACCAGCGGAAGTACTCCTTCTCCTCTGGGCGCTTATAATGTAACTTCGCTTCATAGGTGACTGGATCAATGTAGTATTCGCCGTCATCCGGCGCGCCTGTCGCCAGAAACGCAGGATTCGTAACGGTGATCATGATTCTCCAATTATCAGCATCCAGCGTTAACGGAATGGTCGGCTGACCATCCGTCATGGGGTGTTTCTCGCTGTAAACTCGCAATACATTTTCATAATCCTGAAGCGTACGAACCTTGGGGTATCCCAGCTCTTTGAGCACACGATGCTGAATACCGAATCCCCCGCCGGCATCAAAATACTTCTGGTCCACCGCATAATACGTCGGCAATACATAAATAGACTGATCCTCGTTGCTGTATTTCAACCGATTCATGGAATTACCATATAGCTTTTTCAGGTTGGGAGCGTGTTGTTCAATCAGGTCTGTCAGGTCGAGCATCGCTCCAGCATCAACCAGCTTGCTGAGTTCCCCTTTCGGGGAAACGATATCTGGATAGTCTCGACTTGCTGCCATCAGGGATATTCTATCCTGTCCCCCGCTAACGGCAAATTCACCGTTCAGGATGATGCCTGTTTTGGCTGTAATGACCTTGCCCACTTCATCCTTCATGCCATTCCAGTTCGGACTCGGATCAACACTGAAAAAATCGAACGTAAGTGGAGATGGCGCTCCGCTTTTATTCGTAAGTGACGTTTTACCGCCAACGCCTCCATCACAGGCTGTGAGCAAAAGTAAAGCCAGAACAGGCGCCAGTGCGACCTTCATTTTGAAACTGGACATAATGGTAATCCTCCCTATTCATACGTCTGTCTTATACGGAACTGTTCTGTTCCTCTCTATAGCTTCATGAACATCCTCTGCCGCCGTAGCTGTAAATCATGCCGTACGGCAGCAGTTCGGATATTCAGAGCTTCTTGTATAAGTACTTTATTATAGGTGTACGATCCATTATTAAGCCAGTCTTCACATGAGATTACAGGTCTATGCTACGAGATTACAGGTCTATGCTACGAGATTACAGGTCTAAGCCTTTACGGCTCCAAGCGTCATCCCGCCAACAAAATACTTTTGCAGGAATGGATATACAATCAGAATTGGTACGGTAACGACGATCGTAATCGCCATTTTGATCGACTCTGGAGAGATTTGCGTCATTTGCTGTGCCATATCATTCGCATTCCGTCCGGCTCCCGAACCTTGTTGTGTACTTTGCAGTACTTTCATCAACTCGTATTGCAACGTCGTCAGATGTGCTTTTGAGCCGTTATACAGGTACGTATCGAACCACGCATTCCACTGACCTACTGCCAGGAACAAAGCAATCGTTGCGAGTACCGGCTTACAGAGCGGCAAAATAATGCTGTAATAGATTTTAAAATCATTCGCACCGTCCAGCTTGGCTGATTCCTGCAAGGCATAGGGCAAGCCGTCAATGAATGAACGGATGATAAATACGTTCCAGGCACTGATCATGCCAGGCAATACGTATACCCAGAATGTACCGATCAGGTTCAGGTCACGCATCAGGATGTATACCGGAATCAGACCACCCGAGAAATACATCGTCAGCGCCAGTGTTGTAGATACAAACTTCCGAAGACCGAAGTCAGGTCTGCTTAGCGTAAAGGCAATCATGGATGAACTGATTAGTCCAAGCAGTGTGCCCACGAGCGTACGCATAATGGAGATTTTTAAGCCCTGGAGCAGACCTTCATACTGGAAGATCGTCTGATAGTTCTGTAATGTAAATTCACGAGGCCATAAGTAAATTCCGCCGCGTACCGTATCCGCTGAGTTGTTCAGTGAGATCGCCAGTACGTTAAGGAATGGATAGAGTGTTACAATCAGCACCATGGTCATCGCGAGGATATTGAATATATCGAACACTTTATCGCCCCGTGTGGCATTGAATGTTTTGTTCGCCATAATGTCTCCCCCTCCCTACATGATGCTTTCTTTGGTGAATTTTTTGAACAAACCGTTGGCCGTAAACAACAGGATGATACTGACAACAGAGTTGAAGATACCTATCGCTGTACCGTACGAGAATCGGCCCATATTCAAACCGTAATTGAGTGCGTAGAGATCAAGGACTTCCGAGTAATCCAGGACCAGACTGTTCTGTAGCAAAAATTGTTTCTCAAAACCGATGCTGATCAGATGTCCGATGGACATGATGAACAATACGGAGATCGTCGTCCGGATACCTGGCAGTGTAATATGCCACATCTGTCTAAAACGGTTTGCACCGTCTACACGGGATGCTTCATACAGTTCCTGGTCAATACCGGTGATGGCCGCCAGATAGATGATCGCATTCCAGCCCGTTTCCTTCCACATATCTGAAGCGGTTACAATGTACCAGAACAGATTGCCTTTGGCCATAAACTGAATGGGCTGATCAATAATATTGAGACCGATGAGCAGGTCATTGATAATGCCTCCATCCGTGGACAGCATCTTGGTAATAATCCCCGCGACAACGACCCAGGATACAAAGTGAGGCAGGTACGATACGGTCTGTACAGCCCGTTTGAAGAACATGCCTTTCATTTCGTTCAGGAGGATCGCGAAGAAAATCGGCACGATAAAACCGACAACCAGTCCCATCAAACTCATCGCAAGTGTATTTCGAAGCACCAGATAGAACCTGTCATCACTGAACAATTCTACAAAGTGTTTAAAACCAACCCAGTCCTGTTCACCGAACGACCTGGCCGGTTTATAGTTTTGAAAAGCCATCGTCCATCCCCACAGCGGAAGATAGTTAAATACAAAAACCCAAGCGACGAATGGCAATGACATAAGATAAAGATACTTCTGCTGTTTCATTCTGTCCCAAACTCCGTTACGCCTTGGCTTCAATGGCGGCTGGGAGTCACTGCCTCTTTTCGCGGAAGCGGATTTTTTTGTTAGCGTTTCCATCTCCGTTCCCCCTCCTCTGTTTTTATAAAATAATCATAATCTATAGAGCGTTTTCAAAATACCATCTGGATTTTAGAGAAAATCATATAGAAATTAGATATCCCCCTCTAAAATCAGACATTTATCCGTTAAAATTAGTGATATTAAATACTTATTAGTGTTATAAAATCTATATGAAGTAAAAAATAACTTTTTTAACTAAAATGCGAAAACGTTTTTCGGAAACCGTTTACTTCACATTTCATACATCAAAAAAAGAGACCTGGTCAGGTCCCTTTAGTGTCTTGATTCGTGCCTTATCACAATGTGAATTGAATAGGTTGAAGTTTGAATCCCCCCAGCAACTCGGCGGCTGTAACGGAGCTTTCCGGATGAAACTGCTCTCCGCGGGCATAAGACAACATCTCTTGAAAAAGAAACGCAGCTTCCGGACGCTTCATCAAGGCTGTATCGGTAAAAGGAAAAGAGGATACCAGGATACTCCCTTTCCCCGCTCTGGCCTCAAAAGCATAAGCCAGCCGTTTCGCTCGGTGGAAATGATCTACCACCTCGATCAGCGGTGTAGCCCCCTGCATGGTATCCAGGCATATGGCCGGCGTACCATTCACAAGATGATACCAATGCCAATCCGAAGCTCCATCCTGCGGAAAAGCTCCGAGAAGAGCCATTTCTTTCTCCATATACATGCCCATCGTAGCCCCCGGCTGGGTGGCAAACATGAGATAATTCCAGAACACTGGCAGGTACTTCGTTTCCACTGGATCATACAGATCCGTTGCACCCGGCATAAGCCAAACTCTTGCACCATTCAAGAGAAGATCCAGTACATTGGATGTTAACGACTTCACGATCAACAGGTCATGCTGATTTTCCTTTAACCATCGGAAGCCATTCACATGATCTACAGCATCATGATAAGAATCAGCCAATAAGGGCTGTAGTTCCTTTACCGTATTCCAGATGCGCTTCATCTCTCCATGACGTTCGTTTTGCATCTTCATCTGTGGGAAAGACCAACCATGCCACTGATTCCGGGCTATCGTAACGGTTGCTAAACGATGGGAAGAGTAAACGGTGGAATGCTCCGCATTACCGGAATGCAACGGATCATTCACATGGTCGCAACGTAGCTCAGCCTCCACTCGAAACGCAACTACACCTTCGGCCGGCGAGTTAACCATAATACTCCCGAGAGATGTTACCGCACCGCACGGCATATCTCCGTAGCTCCATTCTCCTTCAGCAAGCTTCCGTTCGTCCGTAACCGTAACCATTCTCCAGTGAATGGAAGCATTTTTCAACACCCTTTTGCCAAAGTGGGATACACGTACTTCGATTTCGATCGGTTCTCCAGCATAGTATGTCCGCTCTCTGGAGCCAAGAAGGATGACCACCTCAGCGTTGAATTGCTTCACTTCATTCGGTGTGGTTATCCCTTTATCTTCCCAAAAGACATCCAGAAAACCCGTGGTGGCGTGTCCCTGTCCCGGGAAATCACGGATATCCAGCAGCTGGATGCCCGCAGCATCTGGCGTACGTCTTACTCGCTCCATCGCTTCTTTAAGGGATCGCATCAGATGGATGCCCGTTGCCTGCTGATATTGTTCCAGCTTTGCAATCATGCCTTTACGTGTAAGCGACTCTTCGACAGGATCTAACCACGTAGGACGAAGGACACCTGTATACTTCTCTCGTTCCTGCGGACGTACATACATCGTAAATTGCGCATGTTCATGCCCGATCACCGGATGTGATGCAAGCCGTGTAACCGCATGATAATCCAGCGTAGTGTCGGGTACCGCCGCCAATACAGATTCCAGCGGGGGATGCCAGTTGAATGATTGAATAAAATAATCGGTCTCTCTGCCTTGAGCTGGAAGTTGTCCAAATCCTGTGTTATCCGTATATAGTCTCGACGGATCTGTATCTCTTGCTCTTGAAATAAGCGCATTCAGTTCAGGATGCCCGTTTGCGCCAATTAACTCATTGCCGAGGGAGAACAGGACAAAGGAAGGATGGCGATGCAATGCTTCCAGCAACCGATCCAGCTCCTGTGTCAGATACGTCCGTATTTCAACTGGAGCAGGCATATCCCGCTGTTCAAAAAAACGTGACCAATGAGGAAGCTCTGCCTGTACAAGCATGCCCTCTTCATCGGCGGCTTCCCAGAATGGTTCCGGTGGACTCCACCCGTGTAAACGAACATGGTTGAAGCCGTATGACTTGGCTATGCGAAATTGCTTCACATAGTACTGTGCATCCCAAACGGGATATCCCGTAAGTGGAAAGATACAACAGTCCACATACCCGCGCAGAAACACTGGTGTTCCGTTCAGGACAAGTTGTTTACCCTTGGATGCAAAAGAACGCATGCCAAACCGCTGCTCCTCCTGGTCAAGCTTCTGTTCGCCTGCCTGCAATTGGACTACCGCCCGATATAAGAGGGGCCTCTCATCACTCCACATGGCAATCGCTTTCTCGGAGTCCAATGCAATCTGGCATCCCCCCGTAACCCAGCCCTTCTCAACACTGCTATTCAAGGAATCATCATCACTTCCAGTGTTTGCACTGTTCCCAGTACAATCGATATCAAAACACTCTCGCTTAAGCCATGATCCATCCGGATGCTGGATATCAATTAGAAGCTGCAACGGTGCGACTGAGTCTGCAGCCGGATTATTAACCGTATACCGAACTGCTATCCTTCCGTTAGCAGGATCGGGTTCAATACGCACCGTATGTACCCGCTGCATGGGTTGTCTCTCCAAATAGGCTCCTCCTGTAATACCTCCCCAAGCCGTAGCTGTATGTAATGAATGAATGTGACTGCCCGCGAGAGGAAGCTTCATCGTGTTATCGACCCGAATCTCGACACGGTTGATTTCTCCTGCCCTTACCCAAGGGGTCACATCCCACGTCTGTTCCGTCAGCAGACTATCTCGTTCTCCCGCTTCGTTCCCATTGAACCACAGCCTTGATGTCCAACGTACACCTTTAAGTCTGAATACATAGTGTCCGTTCTGTGGATCAGAGGGAATATAAATGTCCTGCGCATACCATGCTGCCCCCTCATACTCCCGGATTTTGGTCCATGTGTCGATTCTGGCGTACTCCGGCGCTTCCCCGTATCCTTGCTCTTCCCATGACCCCGGAACTTGAATCGTATTCCACAAGACATCATCCCTGTGCGGAGGATTAATTGGCCCAGCATTCCCTCGTTCTCCTCGTTCTCTTCGTTCTCCACTCTGTTCAGCTAATTGGAAATGCCATGTTCCGTTCAACTTTATCGTGTGACGTACAGTCGTTAAATCAGTACGATTCATATCCTGCAGCCATCCCTTCATCTGGACTCTTGTACTTTGTACAATCAGTCTACGGTGTACAGCTTGGACAAACCATTGCTTATTCGGGGAAGTACATGGACTATATTATGAAGAACTCCCGTACCACCCCGGGTTATTTATTCCTCTTCATTGTCATGGTGATTCGTTTCTCTCGTGTGAGATTGGGATCTGGATTGTTTATACGCCGAAGGAGATTCTCCTACGTATTTTTTGAATTTACCGTGAAAATAGTCCACATTGGCATAGCCGACTCTTGAAGCCACCTGATGCACCTTTAACCCTTCGTCAAGCAAAGCTTTCGCTTTCTCGATTCGAACTTTATCCAGAAAGGCGTTAAAAGACTCGCCCGTGTGGTTCTTGAACAATTTCCCCAGATAACTGCTGTTGTAGTTAAACACCTCGGCCAGAACCTCCAGCTTGAGATTCTCACCGGGATTCCGTTGAATGAACTCAATCATCTGTTTCATCACGGTATCTGTACTGCCTCCGCCCATACGCTGAATCAGACGATCCAGATGTTCCGCCGCCATCGCTTTAAGATCAGCCATCGTGAACTGATGATACACCTCATTAATCAGCACAGAGTGATCCTGCATAATGGTTTGCATATGCTGATTCGCTGCAGCAAGTTTATTGAACGCGAGCGAGAACACCTGCGAAAATGCCGTTTTGATCGCTTGCTCCGTCCAATGATACGGAATCAATCGCTCCTCCATCTCTCCAAGCACACGCATAACAGATTCACTGCTGCGAATGTCCAAGGCATAATACAGCTTGTCCGCAAGTTCAACTTCATCAGGCTCTTGAGCGCCGTCTGGCTGGGTTCCCGTACCGTTACCCTCCGCACTTGAAGGAGACAGTCGCCCTTCATCCCAGCGTTTGATCCGTTGCTCTGTGAACAGGAACCGTTCTGCCATAAGGCTACTCGCCTGTGTGTATGATCTGGCAATCTCAGTAGTAGACTGTACCGGTTCTCCAGCGGTAGCGTACATGTGAATGTTCCATTCTGCGAGTAATGCTTGCAATTCATCATAGAGATTCTGTGATGAGGTATTCTGAGTAACCGCTTCTTTGATCAATAACCCCAAGCCGGAATGATATGAAAATACGATACCTTTGTCCTTCTGATCGAATGCTTCAATCAGTTTGCGTTTCATCTCATTCCCCCGCTGCAGATCAAGCGTTGCATGAATCTCCAGCAAAATCACTTGATACTGCGGCCAGTGCAGTCCAAGACTGTCCTCTTCCTCGCTCCCCTTACCTTGTAAAGAGTCATATAACAATGCCTCAATCTGATGTTCTCTGTATGCCGTATCTTCTCCGGCGTAGCGAGCCTGCGTTTCCTGTTCCTGATGAAGCTGTCCCGCAATTCGTTCCAGTTCAGCGATGATCTCTTCTTCGTCCACCGGCTTCAGCAGATAACCATCCACGCCGAAGCTGATTGCTTTCTTGGCGTAATCAAAGTCAGCATAACCGCTCAAAATCAGAAAATGTGCATCAGGTTCATGCTGGCGGATCTCTTCGATGACTTCCAGGCCAGTCATGCCTGGCATCCGTATATCAATAATGGTCAGGTCCGGCTTGAGTTCGTTGAAACAGGCGATGGCCTCGCGCCCGCTTCCGGCTGTAGCCATGATCTGGAAGCTGTATTTTTCCCAATCGATAATCGTCGTCAATCCCTCGCGAATGCTTGGTTCATCGTCTACCAACAATACTTTATACATGCTGGTTCCCTCCTGCTGGCAAGGTGAAAGAAACCTCTGTTCCTTCCCCGTACACACTGTTAATCTGTAACCCGGCATTTTCCCCGTACGTCAAAGTCAAACGCTGATGCACATTGCGCATGCCAATCCGGCTCTTCTCCTCTTCTTCAGGACCGCTGACAAACTGCATCACTTCTGCAAGTCGTTCCGGCGTGATGCCCGCTCCATCATCTTTCACTTGTACCGTGACCATACGATCTACCATACAAATCAGAATGTGCACCCGCACGGTTCCTTCTTTGTTCTCTAATCCATGCACAATAGCGTTTTCCACAATTGGCTGAATAATCAAAGGCGGGATATACATCCTCTCCACCTCAGGGTCCAGATGAATTTCAAAGGCTAACCTGTCCCCATACCGAAACTTCTGAATCTCCAAATAGGAACGCACCATTTCCAGTTCTGCCCGAAACGTTGTTTTGCCGCTGCCAATCTCCAGACTTTTCCGCATCAGCTTGCCAAGCAACCTGACAATATTCGCAATCTCTGCTTCTCCCTTGATATGAGCCTTCATGCGAATGGATTCAAGTGCGTTAAACAAAAAATGAGGATTAATCTGGCTGGCCATCATTTTCAGTTTAATCTCTTTTTGGGCGATTTCCAATTGGTTGTTCTGTTCTGTTGTCTCGACCACCTGGGTCATCAGTTCGTTAATACTTTTCACCATGTAGTTGAACTGACGTGATAATTGCCCGATCTCATCGTTCCCGTCAATGCGCGAAGTGACGTTCAAATCTCCAAGAGCCAGCTTGTTCAGATGTTTACTGAGGCGTAGTAGCCGGTTCGACGTGAGGAATGAAATAATGTACACCAGAAGCAACGCGATCACCAGCACCATGGTAATAAAAATCATGCCGATCTGGCTAATCTGGTTGGCATCTTTTACGATATTTTTGGTCGCAAACACCGAGATAACCTTTAGCTTGTTAAAGCTTGATCCCGGGCCCAATTCATCAATGACAATATTCGAGGGTTCCCCCTGAAAATCAGCCTCAATGGTACCCTTGGGTTGACTCTGGAGGTCTACGCCAAAATCAAGCTCACCCAGCGTTTTCCCGACCAGGTCGGTATTTTTCGCCGCAACAACGTAACCCTGCTCATCGGTAATCAGTGTCTCGAACTGCTCCTGGCGCAACAAACCGTTAAGTTCCTCCTGATTGATTACGATCATCAGCACACCTTCGGTCTTATACTCGGCAAAAGGAACCTTGCGCACCAGACTAAGCCGGTGAACCGGATTGTCTTCGTTGCCAGGGATGTAAAACCAGCCGATGCTCGTTGTTTTCAGCGCTTCCTTGTACCAGTAACTCTGCTTGGTTCGCTCATTGACCGGAATAAATTCCAGATTGTTGATCAATGTCGGGTTCGTCGAGTAAAAACGTATACCTGCAATTTCCCGATATAGCCGCCGATATTCCTGGAAATCTTTATATGCGAGGTAAGCCGAGGTCAGCTCCACCACACTTTTATACTGTCGATTCACGATCTCCTTGAGATCGCTGTTAAACATGAGCAAGTTGGATATGTCCGTAGGCACGCGCAGCATCGTTGCCGTCTGGCTTTTAATTTTATCCACATTGATGATCGTTTGCCCAATGGCATTATCCAGTGCTTGCTGACGAAAATAACTGGTCACCGCGAGACCGATAATCAGGACGGGAACCATGACAACAAGCACGTAGGAAATGAGTAATTTATGCTTTAATTTGAGATCATTTGTAATACGAATCAGCCGTTTTAACATATCCGCACCTTCCGTCATCTTGTATAAGCGCTTACAACTTGCGATCATCCGAAGCAGATCATTCTCACCTGCGCATCCATCATACCATATAACTGCGGTCTTCGATTCGACATTAAAGTGGAGATATGGACCTGAGTTGTTATAGATACATGAGTGGGATTCAATAAAATATGCCAAGCTAAAAAGACACTTCCGTGATTGGAAGTGTCTTTTCATTCAAACTAACGTTAGATTTATCATTAGATCTGAAGTTGTTCTTCGCCTTAGTGAAAGTGAAATTAAAGCTTTTAAGGACGCGGTGTGCTCACGCCGTTGAGGATCAGCTTCGGATGGATATCTGCGCTCAGTGATGCGGAAACGGCGCAGTATTTCTCTTCAGCCATCTGGATGGCTTTCCAGATCCGGTAATCCGGGATGTCCCCGTCCACTTTGAAGATCAGGTCAATGGACGTAAAACCTTTGGGCATATCCTCGCTCCGTGTGCCTTGTGCTTCAATCTCAATCGAATCGATCTTGTCCAGAAAAGCATCCAGAATCATCGTGATGTCGATTCCCATGCAACCACCAAGTCCGGCGAGTAACAATTCCATCGGCGTAGCGCCTTGGCTGTCACCGCCATATGCCGCTGTGGCATCCATGCCTACAGCATACCCTGAGGGTCCTTCGGAGGTAAACGCGCGTTTTCCCTTCCATACTGTTGTTACATTCATGATGTTTTCCTTCTTTCTATAGTAGTTTACACATACACTGCGATGACAGAATAACCTTCCACTCACCGGGTGGTTTAAAATTCCGTGATCTGCCGCAGGAACTGGCGTGTACGCTCTTGCGCCGGATGTTCGAAAAAGGCTTCAGGGCTTGCCGTCTCCACAATGGAGCCATCCGCCATAAAAACAATTTTGTTCGCCACGTTCCGGGCGAATTTCAGCTCATGTGTCACGACCAACATGGTCATGCCTTCCTGCGCCAGTTCTTTCATGACCGACAGCACCTCTCCAACCAGTTCGGGGTCGAGGGCCGAGGTCGGTTCGTCAAACAGCATCACTTCCGGCTCCATTGCCAGTGCCCGTGCAATGGCTACGCGTTGCTGTTGTCCGCCGGATAAACGGGAAGGATACGCATCCTGCTTATCCGACAGACCTACACGGTCCAGCAAAAGCCGTCCGCGTTCAGCGGCTTCGTCCCGCTTTATTTTTTTCACGGTCACAAGACCTTCCATTACATTGCCAAGCACGGTCTTGTGCGGATACAGGTTAAACTGTTGGAACACCATGCCGGTCTGGCGACGAATCTCCAGCACCCGGGCACGTTGAACGCGCAGCGGATCTGCGCTGTTTACCACAACGCCGTTCACTTCGATCTGTCCGCCGGACAACTGTTCCAGTCCATTAAGACAGCGTAGCAGGGTACTTTTGCCTGAGCCACTGGGACCCAGCAGAACAACAATATCCTTGGCATCTACATGCATATCGATATCGGTGAGCACTTCATGATTTTGAAAACGTTTGGTCAGTCCGGTTGTTGTAATCATCGCTTCTCTCCCCCTCTAGTAAGCCCGGGCCAGCCGGCGCTCTACTTGCTCCAGAATGGCCGAGAAGCCGATGCTCATAATCCAATAAATGACTCCGATCGCCAGGTAAAATGGCATATTTAGCGCATACTGGGATACCAGGAGCTGTGCAGAACGCAGCAGTTCGGTAACGCCAATTGCAGCGACTAGCGACGTTTCCTTGAGCATGCCAATAAAGGTATTGCCCATCGGCGGAATGGCAATGCGCACCGCCTGCGGGAAAATGATCCGTCTCATCGCCTGAGCCGGGGTCATACCCGTAGCGTATGCAGCTTCCGTTTGCCCTTTCGGTACAGCTTGGATCGCACCTCGGAACGTCTCGGACAGGAACGCCCCCGCATTCAGACTGAGCCCAAGACAAGCGGCCGTTAGTGACCCGAGGGTTACGCCATAATCCACAAGCCCGTAATAGATAACGAATAATTGCACCAGCAGCGGGGTTCCCCGCATGATGGATACATAAAATCTGGCGATCAGCCTTAACCACATCGGTCCTTTAAGCCTGGCAATAGCTACCAGTACCCCGATGATAAAGGCAAAAAACATAGAGATCACGGTGACATAAAGCGTATAATAAGCCCCCTTCAGAAAGAAGGGGATGTTTTCGAATATCAGTTCCATGGATCAAACTTCCCTTCGCCTTGCCGGTCCATTATTGCGCAGGCTCTTCACCGAACCATTTTTTGAAAATGGTATTGTACGTTCCGTCATCCTTCATGCCTTTCAGTGCATCGTTCAGTGCTGCTACAAGCTCAGGGTTGTCCTTACGTACCGCAATACCTGCCTGGTCGCTCTTGATTGCTTCGCCTACAGCTTTAATTTTGAATCCATTTGCATCTACGATGGGCTTCAAAGCATACAGGTTGTTGATCGTGGCATCAATCCGTCCTGCGTTCAGGTCTTTCAGAGACGAGATAACATCATCATATGTTTTAATTGTAAAATCTCCGACTTTTGGCAGCACTTCGTTCCGCAGGTATGTTTCATCGTTTGTGCCCAAACCTACACCAATCGTTTTGCCTTTGAAATCTTCCAGTTTCGTAATATCGTTGTTGTCTTCTTTAACAATAATTTTGACCTGGTTGGTGATATACGGATCACTGAAATCCAGCACTTTTTTACGATCGTCCGTAATCGTCATTTGGCTGATAATCGCATCCAGCTTTTTCGCCTGCAAACTTGGTGTCAGACCGGAGAACTCCTGAGATACAAACTCAACCTTAACGCCAAGACGCTTCGCTACTTCACGTGCGATATCCGCATCAAATCCGTCCATTTCTTTCTTGTCATTCAAGAAGTTGTATGGACGATACGTACCCATCATGCCGACCTTCATGACACCTGCTGATTTGATCTGCTCCAGTTCGTTGCCGCCAGACTGTGCTGCATTGTTTGTATTGCCATTCTCCGCCGCTGGTTTGCTGCCGCACGCACTTAGTACAAGCACAACCATGAGCAGAATTGCGGTGAGTGACCACCCTTTGCGAATTTTAGTTCCATATGTGTTGTTCATGACGTTAACTTCCTCTCATTCATCTTATGTTCTCTTGGTGATTCCATTATTCCCTGTGACTGGCTTAATCATGTGAAGAAGTGTGTTAAATGTGAAGCCTTGCTGCCTCTTTTGCCTGAAAAATAAAGCCCCAGGCCCTGCCGACATTATGTACCGAGCAGGCCGTAAAACTCAAAACTCGCCGCTTCAGTTGCCAATTCAGTAGCGCTCATCTCCGCGAAACGGCCGTGTAGCTCCTCTGAGCCGAACAACCAGCGCGAGATCATGCCCTCGATCATGCTTACAAGCAATGCCGCGCGTAAGGGTACATTCATATCTGCTGGCAGCATCCCCAGTTCGATGGCACGCTCCATATTGTGACGGAATGCTGTCTCCACCGCATTGCGAGTCTCTTCAACTAGCCTCTGGACGGATTCTTCGGTCACGATCCCCTTAAGCAACAACTCCATGAAATATCGGTTCTGCGCTGCAAAGGTGAACAAGTTGGTAAACAGCTTCTCCGAGGCCTTCACCATATCTTCAACCGACCCGGCATCCTTCCGGTACCCTTGCCCGATTGCTTCAAGCAATTGTTCTCTGCCCGTTAACAAAATCTCGGAAGCAATGGCTTCCTTGCTCTTGAAGTGCCAGTAAAAGGTTCCCTGAGCGACTCCAGCTTCGCGAACAATATCAGAGATTTTCGTCTGATGATACCCTTGAGTTGCGAATCGTTCCATCGCTATACGAATAATTTGGTCCCTTCGTTCTTCTCCGGGTCCCAAACCGTTGACTTTGGCCATGCTTTTTACCCTCCCGATTGATCAGTCAGTCAGTTAATATATATCCTATGGGATAACTAGGTTTTTGTCAATATAGTTTTAAACAACGGGTTACAAGCATAGAGTTGAAGTGGGAGGCAATTCTGAGCATAATAGAGGATAGTCTTGTTCGAAAGGACAGACATCGTTATAGCAGGACAAGCCTTATGGCTGTCATCTGCATCTCAAGGAGGAAGAGAATTGGACTTTATATCATCCATTATTATGGGCATCATCGAAGGTTTGACTGAGTTTTTGCCCGTGTCCTCTACCGGACACATGATTCTGACAGCTCATTTGCTGGGTCTATCAGAGGACAACGAGTCAGTCAAAACGTTTGAGGTGGTTGTCCAGCTTGGTGCTGTACTGGCTGTTGTCGTACTGTACTGGAACAAATTCATTGATATGTTTCGCTTTACTGGAGGCAAAAGGCCGTATTCCCGCCGCCTCAATCTGGGACATATCATTCTGGCGATGGTTCCTGCCGTTGTCATCGGACTCGTGTTCCGGGACTGGATCAAGGCTCACTTGTTTGGTCCGCAAACCGTACTGTACAGCCTTGTGATCGGTGGTATATTGATGATCGTAGCTGAACGCTGGAGCCATAAGAGCTCACGCATTACCACACATGACGTTGACGATATTACCTACAAACAAGCGTTTGCTGTGGGTATGTTTCAGATTTTGGCGTTGTGGCCGGGCTTCTCCCGTTCCGGCTCCACGATCTCGGGCGGCTTGTTTGCCGGAATCAGCCGGGTAGCTGCGGCAGAGTTCACCTTCCTCGTGTCCGTTCCAATTATGATTGGTGCCACGGGATATGATATGTACAAAAGCATCGATCATCTGAACAGCGATGATTTTCTGATCTTTGCGATCGGATTTATCGCCGCGTTCATCGTTGCCATGCTGGCGATCAAGACATTCCTGTCTATTTTGAAAAGATTGAGCCTGACCGTCTTCGCTGTGTACCGCTTTGTACTGGCAGCTGTATTCTTTGTGATCCTGATGATGTAATGGAATCTGTGTAAACACCGTTCAATTCATATCAAACATCAAACAGATCGTTTTGCTTTAACAAAAATGGCGGCCCTGTCTTCCTCACGGAAGTAGGGCCGCCATTTTGCTATCACTTCATATGTAAATATACCATCGTATTTCTATGGCATGTTCAGGAAGTTAGATCGTTACTCCCAGCGGTCTGCCTGAATGCTTCGTTGTCTTCTCCGCTCCTTAAGTCTCCCCAGCCAGCGATATCGGTTCAGCTTCTGTTCATGTAACATTTGTTTAACCCCCATCATCAACAAGTGATATCGGCGGTCGTCATTGTGGCTTAATTGGTGCATCTCATCTATAATCTCTCTGCTCATGTGGCTCTTGTTCACTCCAATATTCAGTTTGTTCTATTAAGTATAGCGAACGATACTGAACAAATTCTAAACAAGATTTTTACTGCTGCTGTCCGAACAATTGTAATGCCGTTTCCACAAACAAGCGCGAAGCTGGAGAAGCCTCCGTAAAGGAAGGTACAGCAAGCTGAACGGGTCGATAGGCTTTCGGCTCCGTTGGCAGAGCTCTGACACCAGGTGGAAGCCATGATAACGAAATGGCAGGTAATATGGCCGTTCCCAATCCTTGTTCGATCATGTTTAGACACGTATTGACATTATGAACAATAAAGCCGATGCTAAGCTCTGCTTCCGCACGGGCAAACAGATCTACAATAGGCATCTCATAACCACCGTTACAGATAATCATTGACTGCCCGCTCAGCCGTTTCACATCCAGTATGTCCTGATCAGCAAACGTCTCGTCCTCACGGAATACCGCAAGCATTTCTTCGTTGTACAGCGGCATTGTCTCATAGTTTAGTTCTACCGCCTCCTGCTCCGTTGCAATCATTAAAGCCACATCAACAACACGCGAATGCAACCACTGCTGAATCTCCACAATATTGCCTTCGTGCAGCTCGAATTCGATCTGCGGATAACGATCACGGATAGATCGAATAATTCGAGGCAATAGATGAGCCGAGGACATCGGAAAAGAACCGATGCGAATGGTTCCAATCTCCAGCCCTTTCTCCGCAGCAACTACTTGTTGTACCTTATCATACTGCTGTAAAATTCTGCGGAAAATGACTAGTATTCGTTGCCCTACATCGGTCAGCATAATACCGTTACGTCGGTCTCGAATGATGAGCGAAACATCCAGTTCGCTCTCCAGTGCGGAGATGGCACGGCTCACCGCAGGCTGCGTCATATTCATCTCTTGGCCGGCTCGTGTGAAACTTCTCGTCTCGGCTATTTTAATAAATAACTGTAATTGTGAATTGTTCATAACAGTTCTGGTATGCTCCTCATAAATAACATGCATTTCAATTATTACGTTTGTTATTGTATCATGGTGAACACGGACGATCAACGACTGGTAAATACAATGGCCAAAGAACATTCGAATGGGTTGATTCAGATGAAAAACTAACTGTACTGGCCTTTGCCGTTCAACAGACTTTCGCATATAACTTGAAGGAGAGATAATCTATGGCTTTATCACGTTCAAAAGCAGGCTACATCTTGGCTTTTCTGGTTCTCATGTGGGGAATCAACTGGCCACTGACCAAATACGCATTAAACTATACACCACCCCTTCTGTTTGCCGGAATGCGCCTGCTGATTGCTGGACTGGTTCTTAGCATTTACGCATTTCCTCGGTACAAAACAATTCAGTTTCGTAAAACATGGTATATTTACGCCATATCTGCCGTACTTAACATCACTTTCTTCTACGGCTTCCAGACGGTCGGTCTGACCGAAGTGCCCGCAGGACTGTTCTCTTCCATCGTGTTCCTGCAGCCTGTCCTGCTGGGCATTGGGGCATGGCTGTGGCTGGGTGAGACGATGTATGCCATGAAAATAATAGGACTCGTGCTCGGCTTTGCTGGCGTAGCAACGATCAGCATCGGTGGCATGACTGGGAAAGTGTCCCCGGAAGGTGTCATGCTGGGATTGTTCAGTGCCATCAGTTGGACTGCTGGCACGATCTATATGAAGAAAACTTCAGCCAAAGTGGACGGAATCTGGATGACAGCCATTCCGATTCTTATTGGCGGGGTGATTCTGACATTAACAGGAACGGCAACAGAGAACTGGAATGCCATACAATGGGTGTTGCCTTTTGTGCTGGATATGCTGTTCATCTCTGTATTTGTCATTGCTCTCGGATGGCTTGCGTTCTTCAAACTTGTCAGTTCCGGGGAAGCCAGCAAGGTGGGCTCCTTCACCTTTCTGATTCCGTTAATTGCTCTGCTGTGCAGCGTGCTGTTTCTTGGAGAGTCGATCACCTTCAACCTGATTGCCGGACTGGTCATGATTATTGCGAGCATTCTGCTTGTCAATCTCAAGTCAACAAGAAGTAAACTTGTTAAACTGTAACGCCAACGAAGCGATCACAATTCAAAAAAACCCCTGCTTTGTCATAAGACAAGCAGGGGTTTGCTAAGCATCAGCTTACACTTTGGATTCAAGAGTCTGCAGATACTCGGAGATTTGGGCAGGGGTTTTGGCCCATTTACTGTGAAGATGTGCAAGCTTTTTACCGTTCTGGAACACCAGCAGGCTCGGAATGCCACGTACGCCATTCTCTTCCGCAAACGGCTGGAATTCTTCTGCATCCAGCGCATAGAAGGTTTTGTCGGTATGCTGGTCAATAACGTCACCGATGAATCGGTCCAGGTTTTTGCAGTCCGGGCACCAGGTTGTATCAAATTTAATGACCGTTAAACCGTCGGAGTTAATCAGGTCGCGGTATTGCTGTTCACTTTGAATTCTTTCCATATCTTTTCTCTCCTTATGTCGTTCTAGTTAATGGTTGTACTTTGTGTAGAGTTTGGTGCACTTCATGGTTCAGGCTACTCATCTTGCTGCATCTGTTGCCTGTCTTTATTGTACTTCAAATAGTTACATTTGAAAACAGGCAACCCGCCCCTCAGCGATGCTGCGTATAACGGTTGGCAGGACTATGCTCCCGTATGAACTGAATCTCGGCAGTGGTGAGCGGCGCCGAAGAAGCAGCAGCAATGTTATGCAGCAATTGCGTTCTGGAGCTGGCTCCTGGAACGACAGCTGCAACCGCCGGGTGCGCAAGTGCATAACGGATGGCTGTCTGTGCCATGCTGCGATCATCGGTGACCATTCCAGCCAGACCTTGGCGAATGTGATGCAGCTGCTCTGGCGTGTAGTCCAAATATCCTTTATCCGCCTTTGCCGTTCCGGATGCTGCCAGTACACCACTGGCAACGGGACCACGAGCGATGACACTGATTTCTTTTTGCTCGAGTAAAGGTAAAACTTCCTCTTCAGCACGGCGATCAAGCACACTGTATTGGTTCATTACGCTGACAATGGATGATTTCTCTGTATACTCCCGAATCACGTTCGGACGAATGGAAGAGATGCCGTACTCTCGGATAAGTCCTTCCTTCTTCAACTCTTCGAACGCTTCAATGGTCTCAGCGATTGGATCATCCAGCGTGCCACCATGAAGCTGATACAGATCAATGTAATCAGTCTGCAGTCGTTTGAGGCTTTCATGCACGGCCTGTTTAATATAAGCTTTGGACGGGTCCCATGACCAGCCCTCTTTGCCAGGAATACGGCGGTTCCCCACTTTGGTTGCCAGAATGACTTGATCCCGGCGCCCTTTGATCGCTTGTCCCACGATCTCTTCGTTCCGACCGGCATCATACAGATCAGCTGTGTCCAGCAGATTAACCCCAAGATCCAGTGCTTCGTGAATCAGTTCCACCGCAGGTTTTAGTTCCGTTCCAAGCGACATGCAGCCCAGTCCGATCTCCCCTACCATTAGTTCAGATGTGCCCAAACGATTTTTTTTCATCGAAGTGCCCGTTTGACCTTTTTCCATAAGTGCATCTCCTCTCCATACGTTCTGCAAGTATTCATTGTATCATTCTTCATGGAAAAAATCGCATAGGAAGCGATCTCCAGTGATACTTAGACAACACATCAGAAAAACCCGGAACAATCGTCCCAGGTCTCTTTGATGTGCTCAATCACCATATGTGCTTGCAAGTAGCAAGTACGTACATGCAAGCTACTTATATGTTTAACTTTGTGTAACTCAAGTTATTCGAGGTATTGCTTAGTTTCTCCAATCTTGGTTGCTAACCTCTACCCGCGGTCTAGCGGTACGGGCTGAAGATGATCCGTTTTTTTTCACCATATTGGATACGGTGCTGATCACCTTGTCCCTAGCCTGTTTATTCCTCATCAGATACGTCACGCCAGCTCCAATCGCCGTCATAAGCAATTTACGTTTCGACATGTAGCTCTCCTCCTTCTGGATTCATGTACATCGTGTCTTGTTTGAGTTTTACCCGATCCAGCACAAACGAAACGATATCCAAGCTTGCCTGTAAAAAATAAAATGTTTCTCCAACTGGCACACCCGGCTATTACGGTTCGGCAGTACAAAAAAAGATGATTACCGAAATGAAGAATGGTTCGGTGATCATCTTTTGCTCGGTTATTATGCTCCGTAACGTGAGTCTACATGAGCGATACAAGGCTTGGTTTTGAATCCATATGAGCTTATAGGCATCATATGGATTCATTGTTTTATTGGGTTGCTATTGACCTAACCCCTCGCCATTAGTCGGATGGTCGGGCTACTCGGCTCATCTCTTCATGCTTGTAGGTCGAGCCATCGGCTGTCAGATAAAAATGACCGGTCGGGTGTAGCTCTTCGTTCAACTCGTAGACCAGCGGAATGCCTGTCGGGATGTTGAGCGCCATCACGTCTGCTTCGGACAATTGGTCCAGATGCATGACAAGTGAACGGAGCGTATTGCCATGCGCGGAGATCAGCACCCTTTTTCCCGAAGAAACCATCGGTTTAATCTCTGCATCCCAGTACTCCAGCACCCGTTTGGACGTGTCCATTAAATTCTCCGTACGCGGGATCGTGCAGCCAAGGCGCTTGTACTTGTCCAGATCCTGCACATATCGATCATCGTTCTCATCGAGTGCTGGCGGGGAAACGTTAATCGAACGACGCCATTCGTGAACCTGATCTTCCCCGTATTTCATCGCCGTTTGCTGCTTGTTCAGCCCTTGCAGCGCACCATAGTGGCGCTCGTTCAGCTTCCACGTCTTCTCAATCGGAATCCACATCAAGTCCATCTCATCCAGCGCTATATCCAGTGTACGAATGGAACGTTTCAGCACCGACGCGTAGGCACAGTCAAAATCAAACCCCTGCTCCTTCAGGATTTTTCCGGCCTTACGCGCTTCACCATACCCATCCTCGGTCAGATCCACGTCCGTCCAGCCCGTAAACCGGTTTTCCACGTTCCACATGCTCTGTCCATGGCGAATCAACACTATTCTGTACATCACGTGCCCCTCCTTCCTTGGATACATTACCCGAAGAACCAGCTAAATTATACATTAGGCGTATGCGTCATTGGTGAATATAACCCATTCAAAACGCCATTTCCGCTCAGATAAAACCATATTCATCATACCAATGGTTAATGACGTAAAGAAATCAATAATACGGTGCCATCATCAAGTAAACGACTACGCCTGTAGAGCTGACATACAACCAGATCGGCATCGTCCAGCGTGCGATTTTACGGTGCTTCTGCAACTGGTTTGTCCAGCCCCAGACGAGCGTAAAGAGCGCAAGCGGCACAATCAGGGCAGCCAGAATGCTGTGTGTGATCAAAATGAAGAAGTAGATCGAACGAACGATGCCTTCGCCACCAAACTTGGAGGTTTCCGGAGACAGATAATGGAACGTCAGATACGTGACCAGGAACAGCAGCGTGGTTGAGAATGCCGCCAAAATAAAGCGTTTATGCAGCTTGACGTTACGTTTGATAATCGCGATCAGCGCAGCCAGCAAAAAGATAAAGGTAAAACTGTTAAACACGGCATTAAAACGTGGCAACACCGTAATGTCAAACGTGACGTCACCTTTGTACCCGATCGATGGTGCGAAAAACAATAACAAGATGATAACGTTAGCAAGAATGGAGATGGTAATAATGATACCTGCGAAATTTTTATTACTGGTCGGGGTGATCTGATTCGATGACGTGTTCAGGTCCCCTCTTTCCTTTTTAGCCAATGCAAAGTCCTCCTCATATCCTAACTTTCTGTGTTCTATATCATTATATCTCGGTAAATCAGGGCTGTTAAGTGACAACACTCTGAACAAAAACAGGCTGTCCTTACGTATAAATGCCCGTTTTAGGCTATTTTCATGCCTCTTCGTGAGGGTACTATTTTACCCAAGTCCTCAAATGTGGTATAATTAATGCACTTAATCACATACGCGTCGATCATGGAGGAGCCTGTCACCAAGGGCCCCTCTTTGTCTTTTACAGGCATGGAACGGTAACTTGTTATCGTTGTTCCGTGCCTTTTTTTGTTCAGGCCGGGTGGAACAGAGATGTTTTCCCTTGGAAAGGATATTCTAAGATTGCGCGATCAGAGAGGAGAAACCATTCGTGGAATTTATTTTAGTGCTTGCCCTTATTTTGATCTTCACCAAACTTGCCGGTGATCTCTCCGTTCGGTTAGGTCAGCCATCGGTGCTGGGTAAACTTATTGTGGGTGTTGTCATTGGACCTGCTCTACTGGGCTGGGTGGATAAAAGTGATTTTGTGCATTATATGGCCGAGATCGGGGTATTACTGCTTATGTTTATCGCCGGTCTGGAAACCGACCTGGAGCAATTAAAGAAAAACTGGAAGGCCGCTTTCGCCGTGGCGGTGGGCGGGGTTATTTTACCTTTTATCGGAGGATACGGTTCGGCAATAGCTTTTGGGATGTCGCAGACACACGCACTGTTTTTTGGCTTGTTATTCTGTGCGACCTCCGTTAGTATTTCCGTACAAACGTTGAAGGATATGAACCAGCTTGGTTCGCGTGAGGGTACCACCATTCTGGGGGCAGCGGTAGTCGATGATGTGCTCGTCGTTGTACTGCTTGCTGTCATGATGAGTGTACTTGGAACAGGTGGCGGAGATGTCTCCATTGGCTGGCTTATCGGTAAAAAGCTATTGTTCTTCGTTATTATTATTGCGGCAAGCTGGCTGCTTGTACCACGAATTATGAAATGGATGGCTCCGTTACGTGTGACAGAAACAGTGATTACAGCAGGGTTGATTATCTGCTTTGGTTTCTCCTACTTCGCAGAATGGATGGGCGTCGCAGGGATTATCGGTGCATTTGCGGCAGGGATTGCGATTTCCCAAACGGGATTCAAGCATGAAGTGGAGCAAAAGGTGGAACCGATCGCCTACAGTATATTTGTGCCTGTTTTCTTCGTTAGTATTGGACTGAATGTAACCTTTGAGGGCGTTGGGTCACAGCTTGGCCTGATCATCGTCATTAGCATCGTTGCCATTGTCACCAAGCTTCTCGGAGGCGGTGCCGGAGCCCGGTTGACCGGTTTTGATCGTTCTTCTTCGATTGCTATCGGGGCGGGCATGATTTCCAGAGGCGAAGTTGCGCTCATCATTGCCTCGACGGGACTTGCATCAGGCTTACTGGATGCCGAATATTTTACCAGCGTTGTCATTATGGTCATCGTCACAACACTGGTCACACCTCCACTGCTCAAAATCACGTTTGCCCGTAAAAAAGGTGAGCAACGTGTGGAACAAGGGATTGAGGATTCTCATCTGAACGGGTAAGGTGAATGGTACGTGGAAGCGTTGCTCTCTTTTAGCAGAAACGGTTAAACGACTTGGTTGTTCATCCAATCCGACATAAACTTACTCATAGTAAAAGTGGTACTTCTGTGTTAAGCCCAAGAGATCCTTACCATAATGAACTCACTCTTAACTCACTCTTTAGAACTCACTCATACTTTCGTTGTAAAATCTTCATGAAATTAAACTACACAACCAGTAGGCGCTGGAGGTAAGCGGGAGTAGCATCAAAACCGGGTCTAGGTTATACTTGGAATTATTGTAGAAAAAGTAGCTATAGATGTTAGTAAATAGATATGAATTAATCGGTCGTGAAGCACACGCCGCTTTGTCCATTTTTCCAACCTTCCAATTATGGAGGCAGGAAAGATTGGGTAAAGCGGCTTTTTACATTTTTCCACTAACTTATCTTAGGAGGTTATCATGCCATGAGTACAATAATCCAAAACTTTGATGAAGCATATGAAGAATGGATGAGAACTCTGCTCACAAAAGAAACCAACCCCCGCGTTCGATCACGGATTGAACATGGGCTTGAACATGGTACATTGGAATTTTTGCGCTCCGTCTGGTTTCCCGTCATGAAAAATTTTAACCATTTGCATCCCGAGTGGGAAGTTCGAGATTTTCACAACGGTTATCGTTATCTGGATCTTGCCTACTTACCAGGGAACGGTGTGAAAGGCGGTATTGAGATTCAGGGTTATGGGCCTCATGCTCGTGATCTTGATGTGAGACGTTTCAAAGATCTATGCTGGCGACAATGTCTCCTAACATTGGAAGACTGGCTTTTCCTGCCGATTGCCTACCTCTCCATTAAAGATGAACCAAAACAGTGTCAGCAACTGGTGCTAGCATTTATGGGAAAATTTATGGCTTCAGATGCGCCTGCAGCCCTCAACTGGTTGGATGCTGAGGCCGTGCGGTATGCGAGACGTATAATCCGGCCGTTTACCCCTTTGGAATTGGCAACACATCTGCGAATCTCTGACGCACATACGAGAAGAGTCCTCCGCAGCCTGTTAGATCAAGAAATTATATATGTTGCGAGCGGCATTCAGCGGTATCGAACTTATGCTCTACGAATGTAAACGGGTGGTGTGCGGATAGCTCGGATGTGGCTCGGCTGGGCGGATGAAGCTCAAAGATGAACTGTTAGCGTATCACATATATAGTGAACGTGACTTCGTGGCATAGCGGTTAGACACATATGGCCAACGTTGTTAGGGTGCGGGGTTGGGCGGGGTTGGCACACGTTGTTCCTTGATGCGGTGCTGGGCGTGCTTGGCACACGTTGTTCCTTAATGCGGTGCTGGGCGTGCTGGGCACACGTTTTTCCGTAGTGTAACGATTGCATTTGATCCGTAGTAGCTGGTAGGTGGATTGGCATCGAGTATCTAGGTTTTTGTTAATGATTACTTACTCGCGGCTAATTTATGAGTGAATGAGTCTCCCCTGTGTCATGTTAGATGTGTCTCAGATGTGTCACATTATGTGTGAACGTTTCTTAGCAATGTGCTGAGATATTAATGCTCTATATATCCTGCTTTACACATCTACATATCTAAATATGATTCCATTGCGGCTCAGTTAGTCATCATCCCTGATAGCTACACATCGTTTCAACGTTTTTTTTGCTGTGGATGATGGAACGGCCCGTAGTCTTGCGCGAAACTATGAGCAGAAATTTTCTAACGATCACCAGAGACGCTATCTGTCGTATATCTTACCTTTTTATTTTCTAACGATCTCAGGAGAGCTTATTTCGATCATTTGGTGTGGAAACAGGTATATTTTACGTGTTTTTGCTGAAATAAGCTCCCTGGTGATCGTTAGAATTTCAAACAACTCAAAATCATGCAAATAAGCTCCACTGTGATCGTTAGAATTTTCAGGAAGAGTGTTATATCTCATTGGCTCTACTTTAGCAGGTTTTTAGAAACTTCTAAATGGGGACTTCTAATTGTGATTTCTAATGGAGACTTCAACTTTCTGCCGTATTACGTTTATGTTCTGTTTCTGGTTTCCACCTTTATATTAATGATGTCATCAGATGTGTGCCATGTGCAAAACAGACTGGCTCCTTAGTTGTTAAAGTAAGGGGTTGGGTTGGGTTGGGTTGGGTTGGGTTGGGTTGGTTATCTCGAATAGTAACAACAAAAAAAGACCACCTTACACACGAAGAGGTCTTCCATTCTAAGTTGTATTTATAAGTTTTGCTGGATCGCTTCCCAACCGTTTGTTGTTGCCGCGGCGTACCCCCTCAGGGGCTCCACTGTTGCTAAGTGCCCTTTCAGTAGCCCGTCTCTCCCTCTGCTATCAGGCTTGTCCATCTACCATCTAGGTTAACACACCTACATAGAAACCAATCGAGATAAACACAACGCACCAAACAAATGCACCGATTCCAGAAATAACAGCATATCTCCCCATCCTCATGCGGCTCATGCCGGAGAAACAGCACATCAGATTCCGCACGCCTGGGATGAAGTAACCCACAATAACGGACCAGGACCCATATTTGAGAAACCACGTTTCTACCCTGCTAAATCGCTTGGCATTTACCCCAATCCATTTACCGTACTTGTCAAACAGGGGCCTGCCGGCTTTTCGGCCAATCGTATAACTCAGTATGCCTCCCGTAAACGCACCGCCAAAGCAAACAGCGATGGATGCGGAATAATCCAGAACGGATATCGAGGCGAGATAACCGACAAAGGTCATCAACACCTCATCCGGAATGGGTAGCCCAATAACACCAAGAGCGAGTAAACCATATATTGCGAAATACCCATATTGACTAATAATTTCTTTAGCAAATTCCATAACTTGACTCGCTCCTTATTTCGGTTCCACAATATCCTTCTCATGAGAGGGCAGTATTTGCTTCAATGAAGGGAAACGGATTTGACTAACCATGAGACCGGATAATACCACAATTACAAGATATGCTACAGCATGATTAAAATAAGGGCTCCATAGAGCGAAGAAGGACATCAGTCCACCTGCAAAGGTAATCGGCATGCCGACAAAACCGCTAACCGGTGTTTTCTGGCAGTTGTAACGCGCAAGACGAAGTGCTCCGCACACCGGGAACAGGGCCGTCAATGCCATACCGAGCATACCCACTTCTGTCATCGAATTCAGGTAAAGGATCAGCACAGGCGCTGTACCGAAGGAAACCACATCAGCGAGTGAATCCAGCGCCTTGCCAAATTCCCCTTCGCAATGAAGCTTGCGTGCTGCATAACCATCAAATAAATCAAAGAACATCGCTACCCATATCATCGTCACAGCCAAGGCAAACTCCCCATGAATCGCCATAATGACCGCAAGCATCCCCGAACTTAAATTCCCCAAGGTTAAAATGGATGGTAAAGACTTCATAAAATTTAACTTCCTTTCATACTAGGCTTTAGGAAATGTAATATAAAAACGTACGCCATCCGGTGTATTCTCCACACCATAACCACATCCGTGCAGATCCAGGATCTGTTTCGCAATGGCCAGGCCTAGCCCGGTCCCTCCCATTTTACGATTGCGCGAGCGCTCTACACGGTAGAACCTCTCCCATATATATTGCCTTTCCTCTTCCGCGATGTGTTCACCTTTATTCTCGATTGTAACGTGAACACAACCTTCATGTCTGTTAATCTCAATCATTATATCGGTTTGCGGAACCGCGTGACGTATAGCATTCATCATGATATTGTAAAATACTTGCTCAAGCTTGCTTCGATCTCCTTCAATGGTCTGCTCCGTAGTCGATACAAGCACCACTTCAAGTCCTTTATCTTTCAACTGAGGCCCAAGGCGCCCAGCAATATCTTCAATCATATCAGCCAAAGCAATCGCTCCGGTATTTAATTGAATCGCGGCAGATTCAAGTCTGACCAAATCCAGCATTTCCTCAACCATTGTTTCCATCTTGATCGCTTCGTCAACAATGACCTCAATGTAGCGCTCCCGCTTGTTTTCACTGACACCGTCTTTCAGACCTTCGGAATATCCCTTAATAATGCTGATCGGTGTCTTGAGTTCATGAGAGGCATCGGCAAAAAATTTGCGCTGACGCTGTTCAATCTGCTGCTTCATCTCCATATCGGTACGCATCTGGTCATTGGCTTGCTTGAGTTCCTCCAATGTTTTACCTAATGTGCCTGATAAGGCATTGAGACTTTCGGAAAGACTACCGATCTCGTCCTTACGCCGAATCGGAGACTTCACCGTAAAATCGAGCGTAGACATCTTCTTCGCCACATGATTTAGAGCGAGCAATGGCTTGGTTATAATTCGGGACAATAACAGTGCGAGCAAAAGAATCAGTACAAACGCGCCTATACCAAAGTATCCGTAAAATAAACGTGTTGCCTCGTTGGCTTCTCTCATCTCCTGTAGTGAAGTCAGTGAGAAAATCAACTGTTGCTCCGCTCCGGCACGGTGCACGGGAGCAATCGTAATGACGTTACGAACACCACTCCAGCTGTCCATCCACTCTTCATTAATCATCTTCCCGTTAGACAACATCTGCTGATCGTCTGACGATAAGGGGAATCGACTTTCGAGAGCCTGCACGAGAAGCCCCTGCCTCTGACTCCACGTAGCAAGGTCAGGCAATACAACTTCCGTTAGCACCCCCGTCCATTCCTGAACGGGTAGCAGTGATTCCTGAAAAGTTTCTGTGCCCCATGCAGCAGAAGCTCCATCCTGAATTTTAAATGGGTACACCATAGGTTCCGGCTTCTCCTCAACGCTGGAGGGCCCTTTTACAGTCAGCTTTTGTCCAAATTTGAGATGAGACCTGATCCAGCCTGCATTTTCACTATTAATGAATAGTGACAAGGACACCTTCACACGTTTGCCGTCCTCCTGAAGTAGCGTGATGTGAAAAGGATCATCCACCAATTTGCCTGTGTTCGTCAAAATGACGAGATGGGACTGATTTTGCCTCATGAACCTGCCTGTTTCCTTCGCAAGCTGCAAATCGCTCCAGCGACTGGCCGAATACTGCTGTTCGAACTTGGACAGTTTCTTTTTCATACTGGTAACCTTCTGATGCTGGTAGAAATCGGGGAACCAGATCAGTTGGGCAAGCACCGTTGTCCCATACAGCAGGACCACAAATCCGGCCATGACCAGAAACAGCTTCATCGTTACGCCATTTCTTCTCATGCTTCTGCCTCAAAACGATACCCCGTACCAATCACAGTACGAATGCACTTCGCTTCATCGCCCAGTTTGCTACGAAGCTTTTTGATATGTGTATCCACCACACGGGAATCCCCTTCAAAATCGAATCCCCATACCCGATTTAATATGGCTTCCCGGGATAAGACAATGCCAGCATTGCGAGCCAGATAGAGTAGCAGATCATATTCTTTAGGCGCAAGATCCAGCTCAATCCCGTTTCTCTCCAAACGTCTGGCCCAGGGGTCGAGAGTTACATCGCCAAAGCGAATCAAACCCTGCTCTCGCCCCATCGCACCTTCCACTCGTTTCATCAACGTGTCCGCCCGTGCAACCAGAACCCGGGGGCTGAACGGCTTCGTAACATAATCATCTACACCTAATTGGAACCCGTGGATCTTATCATCATCCTCAGACTTAGCGGTGAGCATGATAATAGGTACGGTAGAAGTGGAGCGAATATGCCCGCATAATGTCCATCCATCCATTTCAGGCATCAATACATCCAGAATGACCAGGTCTACCTCATGTAAAGCTAGTTGTTCCAGCGCCTGCACGCCATCCTCGGCTTCAATTACATTCCATTGTTCTTTTATAAAATAATCGGCCACAATCTCACGAATGCGGCTTTCGTCTTCTACCAGAAGCACGGTTCTGATCATGACCGACTCTCCTTCTTTATTTCTATAGATAACATACCTGCTCCATGTGTCGTTCATGTGTCCTGATTCATCCATATAAATCCATTTATATTCAGGAATAGCCCCATCATATATACGATTAACATATACCAAAAGTTACTATTTTTTATCAAAATACGCAAAAAAAGAAGCAGCCAACAGATACTACGCTGTTCGTTGACCGCTCCTGAGATGAAATTCGGGATATGCTTATCAAAATTATCGCTTTGATGCAACCTGTCCTATTGAGGACAAACTTATACAAAACGCAAATTAACGTTGGTGCTCCAAACGATGGGCTACGTGCAAAGTAGGCCCAACAAAGCGGTTCAACGGGAACCCGCCAGCAATCGCTTTGGTTACAAAAGCTTTTCCTTCACGTACAGCCTCTTTCACGGAGAGTCCACGAGCGAGCCCGGCAGTAATAGCCGCAGATGTTGTGCATCCTGCACCATGGGTGTAACCGGAACCGACAACATCAGCTTCGAACCAATCGTAATTGGTTCCGTCATAGAGCAAATCCATGGCTTTACCCGGGTTAATTACACCGCGGTCTTTAATCAGGACATGTTTGGCACCATGCGCGTGAATGGTGGCTGCCGCAGCTTCCATCTGCTCTTTCGAACGAATCGGGCCACTCTTTGCCAGTTGGGAAGCTTCGAAGAGATTAGGTGTTACAAGATCCGCACCCGGGAGCAAAAATTCGATCATGGCTTCGGTGTTTTCCGGCTGTAGCACCTCATCCGTACCTTTGCACACCATAACGGGATCGATAACGATTTGCGGCAGACCGCTACGGCGAATATGTTTGGCAACAAGCTCAATGATATCCACTGAACCGAGCATGCCCGTTTTCATCGCGTCAAAACCAATCCCGTCCAGCACCGTGCGAAGCTGAGCCTCAACTACATTTAATTCTACAGGAAAGACCTGGTGATCCCATGTCTCAGGTTCCATGGAAACAACCGTTGTTAATACGGTCATGCCGTATACGCCCAGCTCCTGGAATGTTTTCAAATCAGCTTGAATGCCTGCGCCACCGCTCGTATCCGAGCCAGCGATTGTTAATGTTTTCGGAATCGTCATGGTCGTTCTATTCTCCTTCGTGTTTCAGTTGACACTATCCTATCCCTTGTACGAGCGGATGTCAATGGCATGTGAGGCCACACGTAGCATGCTTTTCAGCACAAAAGAGATCATGTCTTAATTCAAGTCTTTGGTTTCCAACCGTGTCATGGAACGTGTAGCGATCCATAAGCCGATTGCACCCAAGGTCAACGGAATTACGATGATGTTATTGACCGACATGGTAGGCCCACTGGAACCGCTAAAACCGGAGCATACGATGAGAACAAGAAAAATGGAAGCAACCATTGTAGCCGTCACCGAATGCTTGCGCATACCGAAGAATAGAGGAATCAGAGCCATGGCGGCGGCAGATAGGGAACTGATGGTATATTTCAGCACGGTCTGTCCCAAAGCTGCTGGTCCCAGCGGCTCGGTAATAAAACCGTAATACTGATTTACGACTAGCAGGAGCGCACCCATTAAAATGTCCGTAAACATAATCATCGCAAACGTAAACACAAACACTAACATTAACTTTGCACCAATGATTTTATGCCGTTTGATCGGATAGGTAAACATTACATTCATTGTTTTATCCCTATACTCGCTAATAATCAGTTTGGATATCAAGGAACCGGCAAATATAATAAACACGGCCCTGGAAAATGTATCAATTAGCATAAAGGCCCCATGGTAATCGGCCAAGGCATAATCTTCAGCCCCCAAATTTGTAAAACCGATCATAATCATAAATAGAAGAATGCTGACAATGGCAATGCCTGCACCCACAAAATTCCGGGCAAAGCGATGCTTGCGCCATTCCAGACGAATGAGTTTAAGCAACGTCATCAGCCCCTTTCATCAGACCCATGAAGTGCTCTTCCAGGGAGTGCGAACGTTTAGAGATCGACTCCACCTCAACCCCGTGCTGAACCAACTTGCTGTTAAGATCGGAAGTCGTTATATCTGGGTCATAGACACGCAACGTCTTCTCATCGAACAGCTTATAATTGCTCAGGTGCAACAAATGTTCTACGACGTATGCAGCCCTCTTAGGATCCGCAGCCTGTACTTCAATATAATCGGTATGACTGCCACGAATACTCTCCATGGATACTTCTTCGACAAGCCTTCCTTCATGAATGATACCAATCGTGTCCGCAACCTGCTCCACTTCACCCAGAATGTGACTGGAGATCAACATCGTAATGCGATATTCTGTGCTCAATCGTTTAAAGAGATCACGCATCTCTTTGATCCCCACCGGGTCAAGTCCATTGATCGGTTCATCCAGAATTAACAACTCGGGTGTCGTAATCAGCGCACGAGCCAACCCAAGACGTTGCTTCATACCGAGAGAGAAGTCCTTCACAGGTTTTTTGCCCGCATCCTTCAAACCGACCATTTCCATATATTTTCCAATCACCTGTTTGCTCGTGAACCCCATATACTCACAGTGAAGATCCAGATTTTCCCATGCTGACAGTTTGTCATAGAAAAAGGGATACTCGATAATACTGCCCATTCGTTTCAATAATTCGTAAGAGTCCGGGTTTAGCTTTTCGCCAAAGAGTTCGATCTCACCCGCAGTAGGTTTAACAAGGTTGGTTAACATTTTCATTAACGTTGTTTTCCCTGCTCCGTTTGGCCCTAAAAATCCATAGATTTCACCTTGCTTAATATTCATGTTAACGCCAGATACGACCTCTGTTCCTTCGTACACCTTGGTAAGATTTATGGTCCGTGCTATATAACTCATCTGGTCATTCTCCTTTACGTCCCCTGCTCGGGTGCTTATGTCTGTATTGTAAAGAAAAAAGTCTGCTTTTTTATTAATCAAATCTTACAAAAATCTTAAGTTGGAACGCGTGCTGATTTGTTCAGACACTTCATTGGAAAATTGACCTGTATAGGAATAACCAGCAACTTGGAATAGTTAAGTCTTTACGGCTCTACAACATTTCTTCCAATGTAAAAGAAAAAGCCGTCCGCTGATGTGGCACGCTCTGTACTTCGATACGTCCACCCATGCGTTCAACGAGCCGCTTCGTGATGGTTAAACCGAGACCGCTACCCTGATACATCCGATTACGGGAATCCTCCAGCGTGTACATTCGTTCAAAGACACGACTGTGCTCCTGTTCCGGGATACCTTTGCCACGGTCCCATACTTGCACAGTAACGGGCTCTCCTTCTCTGTTCAGTATAGCTATTCCGAGCTCCTTGCCGTCGGCGCCATATTTCATCGCATTGGTGATCAGGTTGTCCAGCACGCGATCCAGTGCCTCTTCGTTGGCGCGAACGAACACATCCTGCTCCGGAATGCTCAGCTCCACTTGCAACCCCAGCTTCGTAAGCAATTCGTAAAACGATAACATTTTTACCCTGCACAACTCACTAATATTCACCCGGCTAAGTTCCAGCTGACGGTCTCCCGATTCAAGCTTGGCGAGATCAAAAAAGGAATGCATCAAACGCAGCACTTCCTGTGCTTTATCCTGTATTTTCTCCGTCATTCCCCTCCGCTCCTCATCGGTCAGAGAAGAACTGTGCAGCAGCGTTTCACTGTACCCGAGTACAACGGTAAGCGGGGTCTTCAGATCATGTGAGATGTTGGAGAGCATATGACGCATCTCCTTCTCCTGGTTGGCATAATCTGCTTTGGCCAGATGGGCGTGCTCAAGCAACCGGTTCATGTCGTTCAAGAGCCGGCTTACCTGTGCATCGCTATCAAATACAAGTAGTCGTTCGAACGTACCCTGCTCAAGAATACCCGACACTTTATTGTGAATATAGGTTAGATGCGTACTTCGTTTACGAAGCTTTAATACAAGCGCAATAACAGCACATGCAAGCAGGATCGTAGATACCGCAAGCAACCACAGCATCATAATCATACCGGCTCCGCCTCCAGCTTATACCCAATGCCCCATAACGTTTTAATGTAACGTGGAGCAGAAGGATCAACTTCCAGCTTTTCTCGCAAGCGGCGCATATGTACGTTGATAATATTTTCATCGCCATAATAGTGATCATTCCAGACAGACGCATAAATCTGAGCTTTGGTGAACACTTTGCCGGGATGGGTGACC
Source organism: Paenibacillus xylanexedens (assembly GCF_007680605.1). Lineage (GTDB taxonomy): Bacteria > Bacillota > Bacilli > Paenibacillales > Paenibacillaceae > Paenibacillus > Paenibacillus xylanexedens_B. Next base: position 102,937 of record NZ_VEIO01000006.1, on the reverse strand, counting down.
AATAATTTTAAAATACCAAACTCCTTGGACGTTAACTTGATGGGCTCTCCTTCACGCTCTACCTCATACGTTTCCATATCTACCACAAGTCCGCCGAGAATTATCCTGTGGTCATGTGTCTCTTCTTCCGCAGGCTGGGCGGTGTAATTGGCACGGCGGATGGCCGCTTTGATGCGAGCTGTCAGCTCAATCAGCGAGAACGGTTTGCTCAGGTAATCGTCAGCCCCGAAGCCAAGGCCCAGTGCTTTATCTACGTCCCCATCTTTGGCAGATAGAATTAGCACGGGGACCAGACTTCTCGCGCGAATGGTTTGCAGGACATCCATCCCGCTGCGATGTGGCAACATCAGATCAAGAATAATCAGGTCAAAACCAGGCTTCGCCTCGTTGAACAGCCGTTCTGCCTCCAGACCGTCATAGGCATATGTAAGGTCAAAGCCCTCTTTTTCCAAATAAGGACCGACCATCTCGCTAATCGAACGATCGTCTTCCACAAGCAACAAGCGATGACTTGACATAAACTCCCCTCCGGCATTAAACATTTTCTATGAAGCTATTCTATAAGACCGTTTTCTTTATTACCTCACAGTTTGATGAAATTGGCAATGATCGTTCAAAAAAACCTGACCAAGCAGGCACTTCAGATTCAAGTGTGCTTCATCAGGCTTATATGACGTAATTAATGACGTAATTTATGATGTTAATTATGGTGAGGTTTTCTCTCACTTCATTGATATAACCAGTATTGATCAACGTTCATTCAATTGCTATGCATGTTCCCCACGAATCCAGCACAATCCGATTGTCCCGGCCCCGGCATGAATGCTGACTACTGGAATAAATGGCATGATTTCTGTTCTCAAACGTGGAAGCAGCTCCGCGATCTGCTGTTTGATACTATGGGCTTCATCGTGATTGTTTGCATGCATAATGCATACATGTTTCACCTTTTCCATATCTTTTTTCAGCATCTCAAGCATGCGCTCTTTGGTACGTTTGAACGTGCGAATCTTCTCATTCACCACCACTTTCCCCTCTTCGAATCGAAGCAACAAGTGGATCTTTAGCAATTGGCTGATGATTAATTGTGTCCCTGTCACACGACCGCTGCGATGAAGATTTTGAAGACTTGCAGGAATCAGATAGAAAGACATGTTATCAATCATCTGTTCGATACGTGTTTTAATTTCAGCAGCCGAACATCCCTGTTTCTGCCATTCCAGACCCTGCAGAATCATCTCCCGAAGAGGATAGGCTCCTGCCCTAGAATCAATTGCGGTAACCGTCACGCCTGCCATCTCCGCTGCCTGCATCGAGGTGTGGAGCGTTCCGCTAAGTGCCGTGGAGCAGTGAATCGTTATAATCTCATCGTACCGATCCTTAATGGATTCATACAGTTCGATAAACTCGCCAATCGGCGGTTGTGAACTGCTCGCGCGCGATGAAGCTGCCAATTTCTCATAAAATGTATCGGACGAGATTTCCTCGGTCTCCCGGTAACATTCCTCGCCAAATACAATGCGCAACGGCACGATGTAGATATGATTTTGCTCCGCAAAAGCGGAATCCAGTGTACTGGTGCTGTCGGTGACCCATGCAATTTTCTTCATGACATCCTTCTCTCTTGCCGGATTGTTCGTGCTGGTATTATACCCATCGTCAGGCACATGCCCGGCGGTTATTTTAAATTTGAATAAACACAATTGTAAACGCTTGCTGTTTTACCTCTTCATTATAAAGGAATTCTCCCCTGCCTGTCTTGTGGCGCATTCATGAACAATCCCTTACGTTCTAGTAATCACTAAAAAAATGTCTTGCCTGTGAAGGAATATATTGGTATGCTGTTGTCCTTCTCTCTTTTTCGCCTTGACTGAAGTGAACGGGTCCGCCGTTCAATCCACTTATCGGAGGTGTCATATGCTTTATTTCACGTTGGCTTCCAAAGCCTACGCCCGAAACCTGCAATATCGCGGGGCACACATGGTACATAACCTGGCAAGCGCCATGTTTGGCTACATGTATGCTTGTCTCTGGATCGGTATCGGGGCTGACCACCAGCTCGGAGAATACGGAGTTCAGGGGATGATCAGCTATATTGCCTTCACGCAAGCATCACTCTGGATCTCAGGCTTTCTGACCAACGGACTCGGTATTCCGCTCAGTGTCAGGACAGGGCAGATTGCACTGGATCTCATGCGTCCGGTACATCTGTTTACTCACCTGATGGCACGGGAATGGGGGCAGATCGCCTACCAGTTCGTGTACAAAAGCCTTCCGATCTATCTTCTCTACTCTATCGTTTTTTCCCTGAAATGGCCTTCAGAGGCCTGGACTTTAGGTTATGCCGCACTTGCACTTGCCGGCGCAGCGTACTTGTCCATCTGCATGAACTATATCATCGGAGTCACATCGATGTGGACTACGGAATCGTCCTGGCTGCACTGGGCCAATCATGCCCTGATGAACCTGATGGCCGGTTTCTTTATCCCGCTGGAATGGCTGCCGAAATGGCTGGAACAACTGGCCTGGCTGTCGCCTTATCCATTTCTGCTTTACGTCCCTACCCGAATTTATCTTGGTTTTGAAGATGGCTCCTTGTTATGGGGAACCTTGCTTTGGTGTGTAGTCATGACGTTAATCTGTCTTGCCCTTACCCAAGTGTTACGCCGTAAAGTGGAGGTGCAGGGAGGATGAAACCTATCTCGTGGTTCCACTTATATAAAATACTCATTCGAACCAGCATCCGCAGCCGGATGCAGTACAAGTTTAACTTCGTGCTGGGAGCCATCCTGGCGGCACTTATTCAAATCTCCGAATTTCTGATGGTCGCGTTAGTACTGCACAAATTCGGTGCAATTAAAGGCTGGTCATTACATGAAATTGGTTATCTCTTTGCCATCATGACCTTATCCAAAACGTTATATCGCACATTCGGCAATGAAGTGCATCATCTGGAAAAATATTTGGTGGGCGGTGAGCTGGATCAACTGCTGACACGACCTATGCCTGTCCTGCTGGCACTGATGCCGCAGAACTTCCGCATCATGATTGGCGAAATACTTCAAGGCGGATTCATTCTATGCTGGTCGCTTGCGGGGATGATGCATAGCGGTCAGATCGGCTGGACGGTTATCCCTCTCTCCCTGTTCGTCATTGTGACCGGAGCCATCATTCTTTTTTCCATCGGACTCGCTACAGCGACTCTTGGTTTCTGGACCACACGCATCGAGGAGTTGCAAGTCATCACGGAGGATGCAGCCCGCACCGCGGCTCAATATCCGCTCACCCTCTATCCCAAATGGATGTCCAGCCTGCTGCTGACCGTCATTCCCGTCGGATTTGTAAACTATATTCCATCCCTCTACTTGCTTCGCGGTGAAGGCGGCGCTTGGGTGCTAGCCGTCATTGCTGCGGTAGCCGTGATATGTCTGGTAGCCAGTTTGCGGTTCTGGGCGTTCGGCATGACTAAATATCAAAGTACGGGTAGTTAGAGAAGTTATATACATTGAACGATTTATTTACACATTAACGGAGGAGGCGAAATACACATGGATATGATTACAGCACGCAACCTGCAAAAACAATTCAAAACCCCTGTCGTGCGGGAAGGGCGCTTCTCAGGGGTACGCACCTTGTTTTCACGCCAGTATGTAACCAAAGAAGCGGTACGTGATATCAGTTTTGATGTCAGGCAAGGAGAGTTTGTTGGCTACATCGGCCCCAACGGGGCTGGTAAATCCACTACGATCAAAATGCTGACAGGCATTCTTCACCCGACTGGGGGCGAGGTGATGCTTGGCGGGATGAATCCACATGAGGAACGGCGTAAAACGGTTCGCAAGCTCGGCGTTGTGTTCGGACAGCGAAGCCAGCTCTGGTGGGACTTACCCGTGAAGGATTCCTATGATATTTTGGCAGAGATGTACGGCGTGAGTTCGGATGTCAAAAAGAAACGGCTGTGCCAGTTTGCTGAACTGCTGGATCTCGAATCATTCTGGGCGACCCCGGTTCGCAAGCTCTCTCTCGGGCAGCGCATGCGGGCCGATCTGGCGGCATCCATGCTGCATGATCCAGAGCTACTCTTTCTCGATGAACCCACCATCGGACTGGACGTGAATGCGAAGCGAAATATACGCCAGTTCCTGCGCACACTAAATGAAGAGTTTGGCAAAACCATTCTGCTCACTACACACGACATGGATGATATCGAACAGCTATGCAGCCGCGTCATGGTTATTAACCACGGACAACTGACCTATGACGGAACCATCGCCTCCCTTCGGGATACGATCGGTTTACCTACATTGATCCGTGTGGCCTTCCGTGGACGGGTTCAACTGCCAGATGCGTTGCCTTCCGCCATTCAGGTTACAAGTATGGACAATCAGGTGCTGACGGCACGGGTGAACCGGAAGGAATGGCGTACAATGGACATTTTGAAAGAGCTGGAGCAGTGGGGAGAGATTGACGATATTGAGATGAAGGAACCCGACTTCGAGGATGTCATTCACAAAGTCTATTGATTCGTCCAGGGGTTGGCCTATTTTATAGCGAAACGGGTTACAGGACTGTTCGAACGCCGTTACAGGAGAGAGGGACATGACGTACTGTAGTAGCGGAGGTGAGGGTCATGCTTGTGACCAGACATGTTCTTGCTGCACCCAGTCCCTATGCTACGCCTTATTACATCGTACGCGGAACCAATCCCGGACCCGTCATGATAATTACATCCGGAGTTCATGGCAATGAAACCGCGAGCATGGCCGCTGCGCAGAAGCTTGCCGATGATTGTATGGCGGGACGACGTGTGATCCATCGCGGAACCTTGATTATTGTGCCGAGAGTCAACCAGCAGGCTTATGCCAAAAAAATCAGAGGCAAACCCGACCTGAACCGCACCTTTCCTCGTCGCAAGTCAGGAAAATCAAAGCATCCACTGGCATCCGCCGTGTTCAAGCTTGCACGCGAGCATCAGCCTGACTGGTGGCTCGATCTGCATGAGGCAAATGGTCTGTCACAGCTCAGTCCACGCGTACTTGGACAAACGCTGATCACCAATCCCGGCAGCTCCAGCGTGCCGATCTGCCGCAGGGTGATTGAACGCATGAATCGATCTATACCGGTGGGCAAGCATCATTTTAATCTGAAGCGGCATGAGTTGCCGGGCTCCGCTCGGACAGCGGCTTCAAGGTTGCTACATGCGAATTCTGTCACCGTGGAAACGTGCTGGAGCCTGAAACGCGCTGTACGGATCAAATATCAGACGGAGATTGTGCATTATTTTCTACGTGAAGCAGGCATGAGTTGAGTGAAAAACAAAAACCACCTCCAATGCAATAAAGCCGATAAATGACATCGACGGGCGCAATGGAGGTGGTTTTTTTAGTATCATCGATTCTGCATCACGAATTCCAGTAAGTTCCGAGAACCTTCTTAAAAGGTATACCGATCTGTTTTCCAATACCAGAATTTCTCTCCCTGAGAGAGAATAAATCGCTCCAGCCATGTTTCGAAATTAGTTGCTCCAGGTTTCACCCTGTTTATAGCTGTCATTCTGCCCGCAGAAGTAAATATTTCAATCTGGCCATCATTTTGGTCAGACCATTCTTTAAACGCTTTGAATAACTCCATCATAAGGCTCCTTATCAGTAAACTGACTTGTGAAATCAATCTTGAAGCAGTGATTCTATGCTTAATTACTCCATGTTTTTTATATCAGAAACAATTTGAAAACCTTTAGCTTTTCCGCTCAAGTACCCCTGTTCGTAAAAATCAATTCCATCGGGGGTTATTGTAATTGCCACCATTTCCACATCATTTTCTACCGAATCGGCTACAATGTATTTTCTATCTAATAAATAGGTTATCGCCCTATGTTTTTCGATGTGTTCCGTTTGGTAAAATACGCTTTTAGGGACAACGGCAGACTCACTTTTTGTAAACCATATGGAATAAAGCTCTGCCAGAATATCGTACCTTTCTTGTATCCTCTCTTTTATGGCTACTTCTAGATCATCAAGCATACTGAATACCTCCTTTATCTAGTATCCCATACGGAGTTTATGCTAACCAACCTCGAATGGAGGATTCAAACGTTGTATTCATTATAATCGTTTCTCTCCCCACATTTCCTGCACGTTACATACGACTTGTCTACTCTTAAAATAGAAAAAAAAGAGCCGTGATTACGGCTCTCTCTTCTCTACTCTAAAGGACTGGATGTAACTATCGATTTCGTCCTCAGGTACAAGCAACAATCCGGCCAGATGTTTCTGCATCTGCTCCAGATGTTCGATGTGCTGTTGAATGTCGGTGATCCGTTCACGGACAAGGGTCTTCAATGTTTCTTTTTCCATATCGTTATTGCTTAGCAACTCTAGCGTTTCCTTTATTGCTTTCAGCGAATAACCAAGCGTCTGTGCACCCTTGATAAACTTCACTTTGACCAAATAATCCTCGGTGTACACGCGATATCCGTTGGAGGATCGATGCGGAGCAGGCAATATGCCGCTATCCTCATAATAACGAAGCGTGGCCATACTTACTCCCGTCTCTTTAGCCAATTGGCCTCTTGTCATGGTCTGCACAACGCTCTCCCCTTTCCAACTGACTCATTGCGCTTGTTTGTTACGGATCTGCGTATATTCATGATCATAAGATGCCTCGGGAAATTTGGCTGAACTTCCTTGTAGCAGAGGTTGTGCTTCACCTTTCAGGTAACGGTCAAAGAAAGCAAGTGCATAACTTCTCGTAATATCGATATTATGCTCCGCAGACATATTTTTGGCAAACAAACGCGGTGAGATTAATGCAATATCCGTGAAGCTCTGATGGAAAAACCCATCCACGGTCAGATAATAAGTATCATTCAGACTGTTCTTCATAACATGTTTTAGATCGGGTTCAAACTCGGGATAGAATAATTTTTCATGCTCGGTAGGATTGGGTCCCAGACTTTTAGCTGTCTTGCCAGACATGATGTACATAAACGGCTGTTTTAGCGACGACTTCGAAACAGTGCCCCAGAAACCGCCTTCCAAACTGAGTCCTGCTTGCAAACGTTCATCCTGCGCCAGTGCTTCGGCTGTTGTCGCCCCGCCATACGAATGTCCCATAATGCCCGTGTGGTTCAGGTCAAGTCTGCCCTCCAGCACCTGATTCGGATCACTCACGTTCCACTGTTCAAGTGTGTCGAGTACAAAACGTGCATCGGCCGCACGAATGCCCACTCCCTGTACATTATATTGATACAACTCTCCCGATGTTGCAAATTCTGGCCCGGCATCATAAGAGACCTTATGTCCATCCGGAAAGGTTACTCTAGCTGACGTATACGGATGATCCATCCCTACAACAATATAGCCATGGCTGACGAGTTCCTCCACCGCAGTCATACTTTGAAAACGGGCAGACCGGACACCGGGAGAGAACAGGACAACAGGATACGAGTTACTTGCATTAGACATCGCTGCACCTTTTACCACATGGGTCGGTATCGTATCCAGATAACTGAATACTTGTGACGGGATGCCAAATACCAGACTGATTGCTTCCCCCAATTCCGCAGGGTATGACTCCGGTCTAATGCCTTTTGCAACTTCCGGGTCTACGGGATACCACACATTAATCATTAGTTCCCGCTTGTCCCCGGCTTCGGGCGAAAGAGTCTCCTCACGAGATTCATCTACGATCTGTTGTGAAAATGTACCGACGGCAAATCGCCCCGTTGGCTCGGGCATTGTAAATGCCGGGAAATACCTCGTAAGCATTCCTGATCCAATGCCCGAGAAAGCAGCAAGAAGAAGGATGAAGAGGCCGCGCATCCAGGCACGTCCTTTTGACTTCTTCTTATGTATTTCTGGTGCTATGCTTCCAACACTGCGAGTCCATTTAATCACTTGAATCATTAACAGGATAAATAGAATGAGCGCGACAATATAAGACGGCAGTAACATCACCCGTATGGGATCCATGAGCGCATGTAGCAGAAAAGCAATCACCAAGGCACTGAGCATGCCTATCGCAAGCTTTCGCTTTTTCGCATAAAAAGGTAAACCGAGCGCCCCCACTATCGTTACTAGTACGAAAATCCATTCGAATATCTTCATGATTTTTCCTCCAAACGTTGTTGATACAACAACAATAAACCTTGAAGTATACTTCAAGGTCAAGGATTAAAATGAAGATCATAACATTATTCGACAGTCACCTTCGTACGCGGCATGGTGTGCATTGCGCCTGAGGTTACATGTGCCTGAACAACATATACCCCCGGTTCCTGAAACGTATGCTTCACTTCATATATGCCGTCACCTACAGAACTAGCCTTCACTGCCCCGCGTGCCTCAAGCTCATCGGCGTTCATCATGCCTTCTTCGATGGAGGGTGCCGCAGGTTCGTTCTGTTCGTTCCAGATTTGGAACTGTACATGATCGGCATCGTCTACAGGCTTCTCTCCCTGGGTTAGTTTGATCTGTAGAGCGACTTCTTCGTTCACCTTCGCCTGATCCGGCATCATGAGCTTCACACGAATCATCTCCGGCATCTCACCTGTGGCTGGCTGCTCGGTGTACGAGCAGCCAGCCAGAATAAAAATCAGGATGAGCAGAGGCGTAAACCAGCGAGCTTGTCCCTTCATCACCGTTGGTCCTTTCTGCGTAAAAAGATTTAAGGAGAACATTTAGTTAGAAGATTTAGGTGTTTTACCGATTCCCCACAACATCACGATAATAATGATAAATGCGATCAGAGCCAGCAATGGGATCGTGATAAAACCAAACCAGTTCAAATAATCGGTGTAACATGGCACCTTGCCACATGCCACCGCGTTGCCGGTAGCCGAGAAGATCCGCTGAATCGTTACGTGATACAAGGAAATGCCGCCCCCGATAAAGCTAAGCGGAAGCACGTACTTGGCAATCCCCACGTCATCCTTGAAGTAGGCAATACCTAGCAGAATCGTTAACGGATACATAAAAATGCGCTGGAACCAGCACAGATCACATGGAAGAAACTGCTTGATCTCGCTCAAATACAGACTTCCCAAGGTTGCAATGACGGATACAGCCCAGGCAATAAACAATCGGGTATCTACACTTCGTGCAGGCTTCTCTGAATTGGATGTTGCACTCATACCTCTGTCCTCCTCTTCCTTTTGTTCTTTTGGAATAATCGAACACTCCTTTGTATTGCTTGAGTTATTCAAATCCTTATGTAATTGATCATGCAATTAATTATACCAAATATTTGCTCTTGCAGGCGAATACAAAAAAGCTGCCTCAGGGGCAGCCTTTTCGGTTTGAATGTGAGATTCGTTATATCAACTTAAGACGGTATAGAATCACAGTGTTGATTTTGCATTACGCCTGAATTACATTGCTTTAGTCAATGTAATAGAACCATCTTTTTGAGCCCATTTCACATTCCATTGCAGCAATTCAGCAATGAAACGCAGCGGTACTTGTGTACGTCCGTCTTTGTTAACAAACACGGTAGAACCTACGTTTTTCTTCATACCGTTGACTTCCATGACCGTGTTATTCACCCAGAATACGAGTGTATCATCACCAGCCATAACGGTCACTTGTTGTGCTTTTTTATCCCATTTCACCGTTGCACCGATTCCCTCACTCAGGAAACGGAGCGGGATGTATGTTGTATTTTTCCAAAGCACAGGTGTGGTGTCCATGTTCGTTGTTTTGTCGTTAATTTTCAGCATTTTGCTGTTCAGCTTCATCCAAACGGTTGTCATATCTGGTGCTGGTGTTGGTGCAGGCGTTGTTGGTGCTGCCTCTTGGAACTTGTCGTTGAATTGAGTCACAATCGCGTTACCCAGTGCTTGACCTACCCCGAACATCACTTTGTAGCCTTCGCGATTCGTAGTGTATGAAGCATCATAGTTGCCTGCTGCATATTGATCCAATACTTTTTGCACCTGGTTTTCATGTGTTGTCAGCGCTTGTTGTGCTGCTGATTTCGGCAAATTGCCCGCTGTTGCGGAATCCAGGAATGTAGCAAACTCTGTTGTAAATCCGTCGATCCGTTTTTGCACAGCTGCACGGGCGGTAGCATCATTATCTTTTACCGCTTTAACATAATCACTCTGAGCGTTAACATGGTTAGTCACCCAGATTTTTTCGAACGCATTCGCTCCTTCATTACCATAAATGGAAGCAATCGCAGCTTTGAAGTCCGCTGTATTTCCAGCTTCTGCGGTTACGAGGGCATTCGATGCCGCTGTGCGTCCATCATATTGCTCTTGCATCTGCAGAGCGGAAAGCGCAAAGTGTTCCGAAGCCAAGTGGTTGAGCGCAGATCTCAGGTCAGCTGCTTTGGTATCTGCTTTGGTATTGTTAAATTTTTCTGGCATCTGTGTCGTAATCGCGGTGGAAAGTGCCTTACTTACGTCAAACATCTCCTTGAAGCCTTCACGATATGCCTTGTATGCATCGGTGTAATCTCCAGCTACGTACTCGTCGAATACTTTTTGCACGAGATCTTCATGCACTTTCAATGCTTGTTTTGCTGCGTCTTTCGGCAATTTGCCTTCTGTCGCCGTGCTCAGGAATGTGGAGAATTCATCCACAAATCCGTTGATGTTATCTTGAGCTTGCTTGATGCCAGCCTGGTTACCCATCTTGGTTGCTTTCACCAGATCGTCAGTATACTTGTTATGTGCGCGGAAAATGCGTTCGAATTCTTTGGCACCCGCTTCACCGTAAAGCGAAGCAATCGCCGGTTGCATATCCAGTGCATTCTGGTCGAGTGCTTTGTACGCTGCATCTGCATCTTTGGCTCCATCATAAGCTTTCGCCATAGCTGTCACCGCAAGAGCAAAGTGTTCAGACAACAGATGATCCAGATTCGCTCTCAGGTCAGCCGCAGGGGTGTTCACGGATGCTTTCATCATGGTCATGGAAGTGGAAGTCTGGGGTGCAGCAGCAGCTCCCGCGATTCCTGGCATTAACAGCGACAAGCTAAGTACTGGTGCAATAAATGTTTTCATTTTCATCTTCATTGGTGAGTCACTCCTTAAGTATGTTTTTGGTTCCTTTGTTTCTTTGTCGTTGTCTTCATAGGGTGTAACGCACGGTTTTCCATTCTGGATCACTCCGCAGGCAAAAAAAATTGAAGCTTTCGATAAAGAAAGCCGCAAACGCTTGATACATCTATGTTTTTTTATCTAAAAAAAATTAAAATTCTAGTGATCTGAGTCTAAAACATACAACTCAAACTTCAATATACTGTCTAGATTCCGATTCGCTATTCATCTACATGTCCATGTAAATCCTTTAAATTCAGATCACACAAATTTCCTATATTTCTCAATAATAGCTTACATTGCGAGTGAACCTGAGATACAATAGAGGCAAACGCTCTCTATCGACTGGAGAAGGAGGTCGACTCATGACTTGGCTACCTTATGCATTGGTTATCGGCATCGCCTTATTTGGCGGGATTGCTACGCTTATCATCGGGAATTCGAAAGCCAATCGCATCAGTAACCCCGAATATGATCGCCGTACACGGCAAAATCTGAGTAAACTTACATATGTATACGTCGGCGCCATCGTACTGGGCATAGGCGGATTTGTCCTGTATTTGTACAACTGATCGTGATCCTCTGAAGGCTAAAGTAATATCTCCTTGAATACGGCAACTCTTCGCACGCCTCGTTCCATGTGTTGCACCATCGGGGAGGTAACTCCCCTCTCCCTGATCAATGCCAACCGGCCGCGCAGCATCCAAAGGTGAATATGTTCATACAACCGTTCTCTCGTGAGCAGTCCCCCGGCCTCAGCATATCCTTTCATTACTTCTTCTATCATTGATAAACACTCATTCGTTCTTGCGGTTGCAGGGATCATCGAAGTAAGCGCGGCAGCCACATCAAAATGCGGATCACCTCTTCTCACCTCTCCAAAATCGATCAAAAGCGTCTTTTGTTTCATAAATAACATATTCCACACCCCCAGATCACCGTGAATCAGGCTATCATTTCTCACGACATACTCTGTACATTGCTCTACATGCCCCTCAAGTAAACCGATAATAGCTGACGAAGATCCCCTGACTTCATCACGGACTTGTGACCATAATAGAGATAACGCAAAACGATCCGGCTGATCCACGATTTCAAGTTTGTGAGCGGCATGGCGGAAGCGTGCAAGCATTTTTCCAAACAAAACAAAATCCATCGTTGCATGATCGTATGGTATCGTCCCTTTTACATAGTGCTGCAAGTTATATATCTCATCATTCCAATGAGCATAGGACAACCCGTTCCGCGCAATCACCATTGCTGGAGAGATGTTTTGCAATGACAGGACGTGATGAAATCTCTCTTCGTTTACAGCCTGCTGCTCATCTCTAAGTCTACGCAACACAAATCTACCTGCTGAAGACTCAATGCATTTGGCTTCAGAGCTCGTCCCCTGTTTCATCACTTCCACGCGCTGTATCCGACCAATATCATAAAACTCTTCAATAAACTCTTTCATAACGCGATGATCCATCCATGTCCCTCCTTGATGATGAAACTCAAACAAGATGCTTCCCCTATAACCTTTACATAACAACTGCCCATCATGATGCAAAGATCGTTACACATGTTTACAAGTTGGAGATAATTCAGAATTATTCTGGATAAGTTCGGGGGGTAATATAAAGCCATAAGGAACAGCAAGACAACAAATAACCCCAACTTAAAGGAGAGATATATGATGAAGAAAAACATGAAGAAATCCGTAGCTACAATGATGGTGCTGGGTATGACCTTAACCGGAGCAGCCGGTGTATACGCCGGAACGCAATTAGAGAAAATCTCGGCTTACCTCAATCATGGGATCGGCTTTAATGTAGACGGTGCAGCCTACTCGCCGACTGACGGGAACGGTAAAAAACTGGCTCCAATCACGTACAATAACTCGACTTATCTGCCGGTTCGCGCACTGGCTGATGCACTGCATGTGCCTGTAACTTATGATGGTGCCAATAAACAAGTGATTATTGGTAAAGCGAACAGCAATCCAACTGCACTAAGCAATGTAACCTATACCGCAACGCAAAAAGAAGCGATCCAGAAGGCATTTGCTCAATTCGACGGCTTCGAAACAGCCTATGCGCCGCAGCAAATGGCTACAGGTGATACATTCAAAAGCGTAGCCGCAGGCGGAGATGGAGTAAGCTTCATTTTCAATCACATGAAAGTGGATGTTTCTCCAAGAGATTATTCGGACGGCTACACGAGCAAAGAGGTTAAACTGTCCAACGGTGTTCGTGCAAAATGGTATACACCGAGCGATATCGGCATGTTAACCTTCGAGCTGGATGATCGGTATGTGACACTCAGCTCGCCAGATCATAAGCTGTCCCAAACACAGTTGCAACAAGTCGCTGTCTCTGTACAAAAAGTAAAGGGCGGCAATGATCAAGGCATTACTGCTTTTGAAAATGTAAGTTACTCCAAACAGCAACTGGAACAGATCCGTAAATCATTTGCTCAGTTCGATGGTTTCACCACCGCTTATGCACCACAACACATGGTTGCGGGAGATGCATTCAAAAGCGTGGGTGCCGGCGGAGATGGTGTGAATTTTGTCTTTAACCGCATGAATGTAACGGTGTCTCCTAGAGACTACTCGTTCAGCTATGATGGCCAAACAGTAAAATTGCCTAACGGCGTATCTGCCAAATGGTACACTCCGGACAAAACCGACATACTTACGTTCAAGCTGGATGATCGATATGTAACACTCAGCTCGCCAAATAACCAATTGACGCATACCCAACTGGAGCAAATGGCAGTGGCTGTGCAAAAAATAAAATAAACGTTTCATATTTGAGGGAAAACCATAAGATAAGCACTGACAATAAAACACACACCATTTCGGCTCATCCGTTCTCCAGACGTAAAAGCCGATCTGGTATGTGTTTTGTTCATGAAAAAAGTACAGCCCGGAGGCTGTACCTATGATCATGCCTATTCAAATTTGTTTTTATCAAACGGGGGTGGAAGTTTCACCGAGTGCACATAGGTTGAAATTCCTTTTTTCCTAGGAACAATTACATTCACAATTCCGTCTTGTATGACATTCGCAGGGATTTTAGCTGTGGTGAACCCCCACTTTTTCTCGGGAATATCGGATACAGACAAGGTTCCAATGACGGTATTAAAATCCTGACTGGTAAACCATAATTCAGTCAAAGTTGATTCAGGATAATCATACGTGATCGTACCGTCAAAATTTAACACTACACTTTCTAACCGGTCCGATACTGGTGATTCCACTGTTCTTGTATTTACCATATCTAACTGGTAACCGTCGCCAACACTCTTCATCCATCGTGCATATGCTCGAAACGCAAGATCTTTAGGAGCCATTGCCAGTTCAGTACCCTTTTCTTCATCACTCAAAATTAATTCTCTACTATGAATTCCGCCCTTCGTTTCTGAAACTTTCAATCCCAGATCCTTATTCCATTGACCTAACGGAATAAAGGTCTGATTGTATAAAGTTATTGATTGACTCGAAAGTTTGTTTATGCTGGAAGAGCGCTGACCACGAGTAAAGGTGATCCGGTCTTTGCTCAGCTGATATTGAATATGGAAGGCTTGCGTAAATTCTTGCAAAGGAACATAATTCTGACCTCCCATATAGAAGGATGGCTGGCCTTTATACGCTAATACGCCATTACCGGACTTAATTGCTACAGGCTCCATTGGAAAGAAAATCGTAGAAAACTGAAACGAATTCCAGTGATTTTTCCAGTCACGATAAGTGTCATATCTCAATTTGAGATGTTTGTTCTCGGAAATTACATATAAAGATGGCGGATATCCGCCTGGATTGGAAAAGTATTGCTCAATTACATACTCATCCTCGGTGACCCATTGGATACTTTCTGTACGAGCTTTATACGGTGAGTCATAGGAGCGAATTTTCTTTAGTGTTTTTAGATCATAGAGATGTACTTTGGACGATTCCATTTTACTATCCAGACCACTCTCTGTGACCAATACCAATGTCTTTCTTTCAGGGGATACAAAGGAATGTACATAGCCAACACGCTCTTTAATCAGTGTCGTTTTTTTGCCATTCTTGGTTGCAATCACAGTCCAATCCGATTTCCGATCATGTACATTTCCCTGCGAAACGCTAAGTTGCACATCTGAACTTGCTTGGAATGTTTTTGATGTTAGCTTTGTCTTCATATCATGCATCATCTGTAAATTGCTGACTTTGGCCTTCTGTCCCTTTATTCCACCATACTCCAGATAGTGGCAATCTTTTAACGTCGATGTACAATATACTCCGAAATCACGATTCTTCGGTATTGGCGATACCGCATATTTCGTGTCAGTAATCTCTCTTTCTTTATATATTTTCCCGTGAGCATATACTTTTTTTCCCGTTGCCATCGAATAATACTGATATTTCACTGCATTTTTCTCGTACATGGTGTAAAACATGCCCAGCTGCGGTTCGATATATATACGATTTTCACTCTCATAAACCTTGCGAAGGGTGTTGGAACTATAATCATACTCATACAAAACATAGTATTGCTCGTTCTTTTCCGTTGCGTAATAAACCATGTATCCTTTTAAACCTGATGATGTATCACTGACGATCGGATCATAATGGTGAGAGGTTGTCGTCACACCCGTATGTATTCGTGGAAGAACCGCTGGATCTGTAAAATGGTAATTGTTTCTTTTCATTTCACCGGTATCAAAACTGGTCTTCACGGTCGAAACTTCAACTTCGGTGCCTCGGATTGCAAAACGAATGTTATGTTGCACCCGATCCGCAGATGAGCTCACTCGTTCTCCAGTCTGTGCACTTGGAGAAAGTGAGGCAGCGGATGCCTCGGAGAATCCATACACGTTAGACATCAAGATAAATATAACAACAACACTGACTACAAACCACTTGTACTCTTTGGACATACTTAACTCCTTCTCTATATAATGGATTGGATTGAGACTTGTTAAGTATATTTCCTTTATCTGAAAGTTTCATCACTAATTATTCCATATATGAAAACTTTATTCATAAATAAAAAACGAGATATTCGTTTAGCTTCATTTTTCATTCATGACTCGGCGCAGCCAGTAATACCGATGCAAGTCCATAACAAAGTGAAACACAACAAAGATAAGCATGTTATATACGCAAATCAAAATAACGACTACCGTCTGTTCTGTAAAGAAAGCCAGTGAAATGTTAGCCATCAGGTATGCCCCTCCTGAAATCACGGCTATGACAGCGATAGGCATCCTGAAGTTTTTGTCTATTTTGTTAAGCCGAGGCGACTGCTTTAATTTTTGCAAACGAAACCTCACATATTGAATTAAAGTAAATACATACATCACGAAAGAACCAATCACATACCATGGCGTTGTCATACCCAACGTCCCGTACGCAAACTTCTGTATAACCACCATAAAACTGACTGAACACACAAGTCCAAATACACCCCGGAACAATACATAATTTAATTGAAGTCTGCGTGGAGCAATAATTAGAGCGATGGCCCACAGGTTCAAGATCGCTAATGGTGGCAATAGAAGATATGCATAAAGAGATTGATATGGAACACTAAAGATCGGAATAAGCAGAAATACATTCAGAAAAAACAAAACCAGCGTGCCGGCACTCAGCCGAATTCCATCGGATGCATAAATAACCAAATAGTTCTCGAACGTTTCCTTCGGATAGGTTTTTCCCTTAAACATCACGGCACCATTTGTAGCATTCACCTCATCATCCGAAGGTTCTGTTTGATTGTTGTTTGTCATGTACTCCGCCATACTACACTACTCTCCATTAATCTTTACATCCCTCAGACGGATGACCCGGCGATAATACAACGCATCCATCACTTCCTCCCAATCCAGCTCATCCACATTCATATCCCGAAAAAACACCGAAGCAGCAGGCAGGAAGCTAAGCAATGGCCCTGTTCCTCCACAGATCAGAGCCCCGCCATCTCCGCCTTTTGGCATCACTTCATCATCTGCACCCAGCGTAAGCTCGTATTTATATGGATCTCCGGTAAACTGTATACCGAAGAAATTCGGCAACTCCAAATCATACTGGTGATGATTTGCTCCAGCTCGCGAGGATTCAGTCGGCTCCGTAAGTGCATCTGTCCCAGTATCCACAGCTGTATCTGTATCTTTTTCTGAATGAACAAACGATTGATCTAGCCGATCTTGATTTTGAGGTATTCCCAAATGTCTTAATCTCATCGTATAGTCAAAGCTGTCTCCCCAAGGGAATAACGTGCGGCAACCTCCACCATAGATATACTCCCACTCGTCTTCCGTCAACAAACTGAATCCAGCCGCTGTTTCTTCCTTTACAATGTCCTCCAGTTCGATCCCTTCATTAAACCAGAGAATGCGAACCTCTCCTTGGTCTTGAATCAGTTTGAATTCCAGATGAAGTTCATATTCATTCAGCCCTGATTCCTTGAATTCGGCTAAGGCTTTAGGAAAGTCATCATGCTCCTGAGCAAATGCTTCTTCCTCGGTTACCTCAATCCACCCCAGGGAGGTGGTCTCACACTCCACAAGCATCGGGCCAATATTGACCGCTCTCACAGGTGACATCTGGCCTGCCAGAAACGATTGTACGTCCTCAATCCCGTAACTGCTTGCAGTTTCGTGCAGATCAGCAGTCGTTTGCTCATCCATTCCGTGATGCCACTTTTCCCAGCCTAATGTTACCTGATCACCTGGAACAAATACGAATCGCTGCTCATCGTGTGTAAACACTCCGGTCTGAGTCCGCTGCCCATAGCGTTCGAACGTCTGCAATCCCTCATACTGCATCCCTTCAGGCAACTGGAGCACAATACGTTGCATCCACTCTTGCTTGTCCTGCTCGGACAGCCCCTGCCAGACGCTTCTTGTTAAAGCTTCCATCCTAACTCCACCTTTCATCACATCTCATGGTGTCTACTGTACTATTCAATGGATCGCCAAGGTCATTTATATGAATTGGTTTAATTGGTAAAAGAATCGTTTATTGGCCTGCGGCCTTCGACAGCCTCAGTAATAATTCTTTTCGTTTCCCCTCCGCCTTGCGAGCCAGTGCGACCAGTTTCTCCACCTTGCCAAAAATCGGATAGAGCACACGCTGAACTTCATAGGATTCCAACTCTTGAACCTGTTCCAGTAGCCATTCAAGCTTCTCTTCCTGCTCGAACTCCGGCAGCAATTTGAGCTTCAGTCCGTCCGTTGAACGCCGCAAACTCTGAACGAGAACCGGCACTGAGTCTGCTGTCACCCCATATTTATCGGCAAAGGCAGCAATAAATTTGTCCTGAATCATCTGATGCTCATCATCGACCTGCCCCATATAATCGTGAATCAGAGGAAAATACTGCTCGCTCGTAAGTCCAAGCCCAAAAGCTGCATAGCTTCCAGGCATTCCACTCTTCTCCCCCTCTGTATCAGCATAAAACTCAAATTCCTGGATGGCTACTCGTGCGTATTGTTCCAGAAGTGAATACAGCTCCGGATATTCCAGAGCATTTGCAAAGAATCGGTGTGTATCTGATTTGGCAAGTCCCTTGATTGGAAGATACTGTTTTACTTTTGATTTCAGTTTGATGTGATAACTCTTGGGGAAACCCTGCTCCAGCAAACGAATAATAAAGGCTATCGCCTGTTGATATGCTCCTGGTCCTTTCTGATGTATCTGAATCGTTATCCTCGCAAAAACATCATTGGCCTGGCACTCCACCTGCTCCGTTTTAACATAGGTATCTTCCGGCTTATATGCACCACTGCCCTCAGTTAACATCCGATCTGCCTGCTCACTACCGAGCTGCTTCGCGAGTTCCAGAAATTTAAGCCCCCTTGGCTTGCTGTAGCTAGGTTCGAAACGCAAAATCATCACCGCTGCATAGAGGAGCAGATCGATGGGGTGTGAACCCTCATCCTGAGCCTGAGCCAGATCGAAATCCTGATCCATTTCCTTATCCTTACTTATATTTATATATTTAACAAGTCCGCCCAGCTTCTGATCCGGCTTCAACGTGTATTCATTTTCACAATATTCTGATATCTTCACGTCGAAATACTGTGGCAAAAACTGCTTCTCCGCCCATAGCGTGAGCGCATAAATGATCGTATGACGGTGCTCGGCGAGAGCCTCTTTCCGTTCCTTATTCAACGTTTGAATCTGTTCATATTGTTTAATGACCCATGCAGCATCCATGGATGGAAACAACACGGGATCAAGCAGATGTTTTGCCAAAAAAGTCGTTTCAAGCGGCTTGGTCGGGTACACACCATTCTCCAGTTTATGCTCTGTATACGTACGAATTCGTTCCAGCAGCTGCTGTCTTTTCTCTTCGTTGATGTATTCCAGCAACGTCAGTTTCAGCATCCCGTTGCTTGTAGGAAACTTCCCTCTAAACGTAAACCGGTAATCAATCAGCGGTGTATCTGCCCATTCAGCCAATTTTTCCTGAACCACTTCAACCAGCCTTGGCTGGATTTCGGCGCGTACCATTTCTTCTGTAAACCGGATCGCCTGCGTCGATAATGAGCCTTCATCCCATCCCATATCCAGGCTATCCACGATCGTTCTTCCCGGCTTGTACAAAACAAAGATATCATCGAATATGCCCATCTGCAGTTTCGTTCGTTGGATCGTCTGCTCTAAATCCTTACGTGCCGTTTGCTCATCAAACCATTCATGAATGGCCTGAATCATCTCTTCCAGAGCTTGTTCCAATGCTGCTGTCATTCTATCTCCTGCCTTTCTCGTAAAACATGTTGTATGTACTCTTGCTCCAACACCACGACGGCTTCTATCTCAAACTGCCTGAGCAGTCTGTACATTGAATGATAAAAATGCGCATTAACGTTCGCATTCAAACTATATTTTACACGCTCGGTCATACTCGCAACAATAAGTCTTACGCACGGTTGTCCCCTACTTGCTTCTGATCAAGAGTTCCTTCTCTGGCGTGAAACTTCGGAGGAAGCACAAAAAATACACCGAAATGAGATGTTAACAACGTCGTTTCAGTGTATTTATGAAATTGCCTATATCCTTGTCGGACTTTCGTACGATTACTTGAAGACTAAACTCCTACAGCTAAGCAAAACAGAAATCATTCAGGTTATAAAATATTCAGGTTATGTATGATATAGCTATCCCCAAATTTTAACAGATGCTATATAATGTAAATAGATATTGCATTCCACACTTATGAAGGAGGATACCATGATGAAGTTGACAGAAGAAGGTGTGTTAGTGGTTGAAGAAAAGGATATTGACTATATGTACTGCTACCGGGATCGAGACGGATTTAGGTTTGATGACTCATTTTTCATTGAATTAGAGTCACAAAAAATAACATTCTCTGAAGGCGATGTCCGAACGATTCACTTTCAGTTTAAAGAAGAGATGCCGCTCTACGAAGAACGCGGACGACTTGTTTCGGAGGTTCAGTCTGCCGTTCGTACACTTGACCCTAGCTATGATGGTTCCTTTGTGAAATAAAGCGTTTGGCATCGTTATATTCGTTAATTAATTCATCCAGCACCATCGACTGACGAATGACTTCCGGATGTTGCAGACTCGTATATTGGTTTGCCATCTGGTAAAGTCTCAACCTTGCGTTTTCGATACATTCCTGAAGGGTTTCCGGGTTCCGTACCATCGTTCTGCCCCCATTCATTCCTTGAATTCATCATCCAAATAAGACCATATATTATAATATTCGGAATGAAGTGGGATTCAGATTACCTTTATTTCAAATTTTATATATTATTTTTCTAAAAGCAGCTTTTATCCTTATTGAGTTCGAAACTCGAATGATATGCAAAAAAGACACCAGATTGGCTTATCGCCTTTCTGGTGTCTAACATGTCTAGATGTACAGCTTATTCAATGTTAAAGTGTCGTATTGTTATCTGAGCCCAATATCCGAGAAGCGATTGTTGATCGTTTCAGGAAAAGCATGTTTAATTGCATCAATGGCAGCCTGTTCCGTACCCCCTGCGTTTCGAATCAGTTCAATAACTTGCTGCACACTTTCCGGTTCCCTTGCATCCCATGCCGCGGAATCATCCAGTACTTCAACAATAGATGCATAGAGATCAGCGAGCTGTGTATATTTTACAATGACTTGATCCATATGCGGCGATAAATGTTCAAGCGCTCTGACATATGAGGCGATGTCCCCTCTTGTATAAGCATAATAGCGAAGCACCGCTGCCGCCTGATGGCTCTCATAGTTTCCGGACTGCAGCACCTCCGCAACCGCGGTGTATGCGGCAGAACCGCAAGCGTAATCTTGCGCTGGCAGCATATAGTCGTGCGTTTCCCATTTGTATACAGCCTGGATTAACGACTCCTTGCATACCTCCCACATATCGATGGATTGGTGAGCTTCCAACACTTGATAATACCAATAGGGTGAGTTATTCCGGCCGACTAAGGAATAGGGTAAACGAAGCATGTCAGGATCATCTCCTGTGCAGAGAAACAGGACTTCCTCGTCATCGTCGTATCCGACAACCACCACAAATTGATCATGCCACAGCACCGCCCCGGTTCCCCGGTCAATCGAGGCCTTAATATCATGCAATGCCTGCTTCTGATAGAGTGGGAACGTCGGTTCAAAGGAAAACCCGGCAGCCTGACTCGCTGTCACGCCGATGAAATCAGCAGCAACAAAGTTCTCTGCCATCCAGTTATATGCCGAGATGGATTCTGTCGTCAGACGACGGTCCACCACGAAACGAAAAAGACTTGCTGTCATGCCTGCAATCATATAGCGCGGAAGATGTGTCCACTTTTGGTGTAATAAAATAGGATATAACGCATCTGCATAGGTGCCTGCCCCGTATCGCCATGCATCCGTGTTTGTGATCTCCGAATTGCTCTGAGGTAGTCGCTGCATTAAATCAGCTAAATCAGTCAATAACCTCATTTTATTCATTCTTTGAGCCCCATTCCTGCATCCATTCTGCCTTCCTTTTCTTCATCGTACGTCCCCATCCCCAGTTCTAACGTGCGGAGTGTGTGCCCCAGCGGGGTACCGTAGATCGTTTACGATCGGCATACTGCGCGGATATATTACGAAAAGAATCAACCGCCTGTTCTTCAAGTAACTTCGCCTGTCCAAGCCACTGCGCAAGTTGCTCATTGGTATCCTCCCGCAGTACAAGCCCGTTTTCTTCCCTTACCAGAAATGATCTCATCTGCTGGATGCGTTCAGCAATCTGGGTATAACACGTTAATGCCAGATCCAGTTCAGTCCATAAGCCGCGAACATCATGTAAATACATTTGAATCTCGGTACGCGATTGGCAGTACGAATCCAGAAGGTAGGCTGCTCCTGCACCATCGTAAACTCCAGAGCGCAGTGCCTCGATCCATACGTCATATGCCTGCCTGCCCGAAGCAATATCCCGATCAGGTAACAAACGGTACGGAATATCCCAATCCTCCATTGCCAGGCGTAAAGATTCCAGCACCATCTCCTGTTCTGTAAGCTGTACCTGGTCACCAAAGATCTGGCAGTACCAGAAACCGGTGAAATTCAATCCGAAATTATCATACAGTAAAATATGCGGCTCTTTGCTCCAACCATCCTGCACATAAAAGACCCGATCTGCATCATCGTATCCATAAATGACACCAAATTCGGGCATCCAGTAGATGACGCCTTTGCCTTCATCCAGACTACGCTTGATCCAATTCACAGCATCTTGTTGATAATAGGCAAATGTCGGATGGCGACTGCGTCCCCCATCATATATTGTAAATAGGCCAAGATTGTCGATTCCGCCTTGATGAGACACTCCCCACTGTCCGTATGCCGTTACCGACATCGGCAGTAATCTCTTATGAACCGATAATTTAAAGGCCATGCCGGTATACCCTGCAAGCATATACTTCTCACCCTGGAATTGACCTGTATGCCGCAAAATCGCATGTAGGCTGTCCACAAATGATTTGGATTCCCTTGTCATCACCAGATGCTCCAGCATGTTCTCAGCCATCCTGTTCTCTCCCTTTCTGTCCCCTGCTAAGCCGCTCTGTCATTTCTTCTACCCGCTTCATCAGCTTGCGTCTGAGCCATCCCGGGGAGAGTAGTTCCTCCCACTCCGCGGCGTACAGATGTTGCAAAAATACGTCCGCATCGTAAAATTCTATCCAGCAGACCTGACCCTTTCGCTCCCGAATCCGGAACCCTTGCCACAGCTCTGATCGCTGCATTTCACGGAAACGAATCTCGGCCACAAACGGTTTCCGCACAGGCAACGTATCTTCCCAGCTACTGATCCATGTATCCTGGTTGCATTCAAAGCGTTCGTCCAGTAGCGTCAGCTGCATGATGCTTTCCAGCCGAATCGGTGTCTGTTGTAGCGGGTCTGTCTCATAACCGACTACATAGTCTGCATTAAACTGGGCAGTCAGCTTCACTGGACAGAAGGTGATCTGGTGCTCCCCCTCATGATTCTTGTAATAGATATGCACTTTTCGTGCATCCTCTATCGCATGGGACAACAATTTAAACCATTGAAGGTGCCTGGGCGATGCCGCAAACACCGGATACTGCTCTTTGGGCAGATGCTCCTCCATCGTAAAACGTTCCAATAAGTGTGCCACCCGTTTCACCGTATCCGAATGCTCATAGTCATAATGCCGATATCGGTGAGCCAGATATTTGAGAACGCCTTGTTCCTCATCCGTCATATATAAATGCGGCAAACGAAAGGTCTGATCCTCGTAACAATACCCTCGATACTTGGCTACATACACCAATGGGGCTCTGAGGGTATTTACCATATATTCAATATCACGCTGCGCCTGACGCCGAGATATCTCGAATTGTTGGGCCAGGCCACCGCTGTTCGGAAAACGCCCGCTTCGAATCTGTTCATCGAACCAATGAATCCGATGCATACTACTCAAGCGATTTCACCCCCTGAATCATTCCAACGTTTATTCCTGTATTATAACAAAAGGGCATAGCCTGTTCCGAAGAACAGGCCATGACAGGTTATCCGTATAACATTTACGTACACGTATGTTAGCTTTCAACGCTATACATTTGCTTCTGCCAGATCTACTCTGTACTGCACGGCTTTGGAGCATTTTTTGCAAACTTTCAGACTCGTGCCATCTGTTTTCGTTTGCGTATACAACAATTTGATTCGTGTACTCTTGCATATTGGACATGTTCCCCGACCTCTGGACGGAAGACTCCACAGAACGCGACCTCTTTTTGTTTTAGCCAATGATTGTGAACCTCTTTTCAATAGGGTTTATGTGTTTTTGTTCACCATCATTATAGAGGCATTGGGACGACACAGAATGTCGCATCAGGAGCAATCTTTTATCGAGTTCAATATGGAGTCTTTCATGGGCATCTATCCCAAAAATAAAAAATGCCCCTTCTTCATATAGAAGAAAGGACATTCATTCAGCCGATTCTGTGCTTGTCAGTGCTGCAGCTTGGAGAAGAGGCTGTAACAACCCTGGAAATCTCTCTTCCAGATCCTCCGACCGTAGTGTAATAAAATGCTGTGTACCCTGTACTCGGACGCGAATGACACCCGCCTCCCGTAAAGTACGAATATGGTGCGACATCGTTGATTTCACAACACGAGCATGAAAATGACTGCATGGTTGCTCCCCGCTTCTGGCGGATTCAGCCACAATGCCCAGCCGTGTCGGGTCGCTGAGCGCATAAAGCACTGAAGAAAGCTCAATATCCGCCACTTGTGGATGATGTAAAATTTTCATAAGGCAGTCTCCTTTTTTTTAAGACTATGCATTGTATTCTAACATACATCCATGATATATTTCTAATGTTCGATACCAATCGAACTTATATCATTTCGCATGCATCCCTTGTTGTGGAACACAGGGGCTGACATTATACACCATTTTGCAAATGTTACACACCGTTTCTGAAATGTTGCGAAATACACATCACGATAGGAGGTTTTTATGAACAACACGGCTACGGCAACTCCGATGGAACGGACTAGCATACAAGAAGGATTAATTGTGGCATTACTTGGTTTCACCGTTGTACTCGTCGTGATGAACACGATGATGTTTAATCTGGCTCTGCCTAAAATTGCGGCTGAATTCAAGCTGACCTCTGTTGCTTCTTCCTGGATTGTTACGGGTTATTCCATCGTATTTGCGATTTCCTCGATTACATTCTCACGTTTGTCCGATTTTGTGCCGATACGCACCCTGTTTACCACCGGGCTTACACTGCTTGGAACCGCATCTGTCTTGGGTTTCTTCAGTGACCACTTCATTATTCTGCTCATTGCGCGTCTGGTTCAAGCCGCAGGTGCAGCTTCCGTTCCGGGACTTGCGATTGTGCTGATTACCCGCTACATTCCGAATGAACGCCGGGGTAAATCCATGGCCGTCATCATGTCCGCCAGTTCGCTGGGTTTGGGACTTGGCCCGGTGCTTGGCGGAAGCATTACACAGTTTTTGGGATGGCATGATCTGTTTATCGTTACCGGTTTAGCACTGTTTTTAATCCCTGTTTTTTATAAACTGTTACCGCGAGAGACGCCGCAAAAGGGTTCCTTCGACATGCTAGGCGCGGTTTTGCTTGCCATCGGTACAACCGGGATTCTGTTATTTCTGACTTCTCGCCAGATCATTACACTCATCATCGGGGTAAGCGCACTGTTGCTGTTCTGGTTCCGCATTCGCCGTGCAGCTGATCCGTTTGTGCAACCGGCATTGTTCAAAGACAAGAAATATATGATCCTCAGCTCGCTGGGAATCGTATCTTACATTAATAACTTCGCTACCTTGTTCCTGCTGCCGCAGGTTCTTGCACATCTCTATGGACTGACACCGGCACAATCGGGACTTGTCATCTTCCCGGGTGCGCTTGTGTCCATGCTGCTGTCAAACCGCATCGGGCGTATGATTGATCGTCATGGCAATACGTTGTTATTGAAGTTTGCTCCTTGGCTGCTCCTGGCCGCTGCCGGACTGTTCGCTCTGTTTGCAGACCAAAGCATCTACGCCATCATGGTTGTATATATGCTACTCAGCGTCGGTTTCTCATCATTGACGACTAGCGTATCCAACGAATTATCAGGCAATCTGTCCATGGATCAAGTGGGCGCAGGCATGGGACTGTTCCAGCTAAGTCAATTTTTCAGCGGTGCATTCAGCGTAGCTGTAACCGGAGTCGCTTTGACCGCGATGCAGAACATGCAGCTATCTTCGGCGTATAGCTTTATTTTCTGGGGCATGACCGTGGTGGGCCTCGCATCCGTTATATTTTCGCAAATTTATCTGAGAATGCAGTCACGGAAACGTACTGTAGCCTAATTCGAAATTGGATTAGCTTGACCAAGCCAGAAGGCACTGTCATCCGACAGGTCTTCTGGTTTTTTTTATTTTCTCGGGGATATGTTTAATGATGTCATCGTTGCAAAGAAAACAAAACCAAAGAGCCTGATCAAGATCAGACTCTCCGTGTGAATTGTATAATCAATTAGCGGTTGCTTATTCGAACAGATCCAGACGCAAACGTTTCAAGCTGGTATGCTGAATACGCCACTGTCCATCGATCTTGACAAATGTTTCGTGATAATGCCCGAATCCGTGGAAAGATTTGTTCTCGTTGCCTTCCGGGAACGTCACCCAGTCCTCCATCGGAGAAATAAC
The DNA here is from genome assembly GCF_007680605.1 of Paenibacillus xylanexedens. Taxonomy (GTDB): domain Bacteria; phylum Bacillota; class Bacilli; order Paenibacillales; family Paenibacillaceae; genus Paenibacillus; species Paenibacillus xylanexedens_B. The sequence continues at coordinate 76,232 of NZ_VEIO01000006.1, read as the reverse complement.
CTTGGCTTCAGTCGCAGATACAAACTCCACCTCCGCACTATGTACGTGATGCACAGTCACCGCCGGGTCTACAAGGTCACGGAACACTTGTACAATCGTGTCACGTCCAGTCAGAACGGGAATCGGATTGCCTTCCGTACTGAAATCGGCAACGGCATCGGGAGCAAATACGTCAACGAGTTCGTCCCATGCTTTCGTATCGATATAGCGGCAGTAACGCGCCTTGGTATTTCTAATATTTTCAAGTGCAAGCAGTTGCTCCAGTTCCGTCATCGCCGTCGTTTGGCTCATGTGTATTCCCTCCAGAGATGTAAGATGTGATTAAGTATGTATAGATAATATCTTCCTTATTGTAGCATTGCCCTTCTGTCAGGCACAACGTTGCAACAAGTGAGAAATCTAAAAGCATTACCCAATCTTACTGGAATAGAAACATTCAAGAGCCACACTAGAGCGGTAAAGATTACAGCGAATGAGCTTCCCTCATCTGGGACGCGAGCTCAGACATTTTTTTATGTTGCAGGAAACTTTCCATCTCTTCTTCCGCCTGAACCATCACCTGCTGGATCAAACACGCTGCATTATGATTCTGTGAGCATTCAAACAAGGAAGCCTTGCCTTCGATGGCATGAATGATTTCCAGAAAAGAAGGATCAGGGTTCTTGCGACTAAGTCGATAACCGCCATTGGCACCGGAAGTGGATTCGATCATGCCCGCTTTAACCAGTTTGGTCAATATTTTCGACAAGTACGTTGGAGATACTTTCTGGAATTCAGCCAGTTGATGCACGCTAATCAGTTGCTCGGGCGCAGTGCTAACCAGATATAACATCGTATGCAACGCATAGTTGGTCGCTTTGGAATATTTCATGAGAGGACACCTCATATATACGGATTTAATTTATCCATAATAGACCTGATTGAAGGCTCTGTCAAACGAATACACATGAGAGTCGCAAGGTAGATGGCGTTTCAGCGTTGCTGGAAGTTTGCTTCATCCATTTTTTTTCTTATTTATGGTAAAGCCCACGGTAATCAGTAGGTGTCATGCCCTCGTGCGCCATAAACTGGCGGTTAAAATAACTTGCATTGGGATATCCCGCTTCCTCGGCAATCTGCCCAATGTTAGCCGACGGTCGTTCAAGCAGCCATTGCTTGGCCATCTGTAACCTGGAACGTGTGATAAACTCCATTGGCGTCATCTCTACGGCATTCTTGAACATTTTGCAAAAATAATACGTACTCACTCCTGCGCGATCCGCCCAGTCTTGTAACAGAAAAGGCTCACAAGCCTCCTGTTGCATCTGCGGCAATAACGACAGCACTCTGCTCTCCGTTTTGCTCGTGGTGCGTGTGTTCTTGAGCGGTACCGCATGCTGTACAAATTCCGCCAGCAAAGCATAGGTCAACGTGGACAACTGGGCTGGACGAAGCATCCGGTTCTGTTCCACCTCTTCAAGCAACGCCAGATGAGCGTCTTCCCAGGAAGTACGCTGTCTCAGCGTCCATAAAAGGTTGCGGTGCAAGCCTCGTTCCAGCATATAATCATGCAACCGTTCCCCATAAAAATGAACCCAGCGTACGTCCCACGGCTCATCTTCGCTACTATAATAATGCTGCCGCTGATGCGGGAAATAAAGCACTGCTTGACCTGCCCTGAGCTCATGCACCACCCCATCAGCCTCTACATATCCTTTGCCTGCCGCAACATAGTGAATGTTAAAATTATTAAGCACCCCTGCCTCACGTAATACAGCGTGCTGGGCATGATCCGTATAGTGTCCAACGGACTCAGGATAACAGAAATAGGGGATATCCTGCAGGGTCAGCAATACGGTTTGTCTCATCATGGTCGGTTCACCCCATTAAACAATATTGTGTTAATTCAATTCAATATATTATCATTTTAATTCATTCATCTATTCTTTATAATCACAATATACATTCAAATACAGGAGGAAACAAGTTATGAATTCTGTTCAAAAGTTACGCTGGGGCATTCTCGGCAGCGCCAACATTGCAATAGGTTCCGTCATTCCTGGCTTGCAGCAATCGGAGTTGAACGAGGTTACCGCTATTGCCAGCCGGGATCTTGATAAAGCACAGCAAACCGCTGATAAACTTGGAATTGAAAAGGCTTACGGAAGCTATGAAGCCATTTTGGAAGATGATTCAATTGATGCCGTTTACATTCCACTTCCGAATCATCTGCACCGGGAATGGACGATTCGCGCAGCACAGGCTGGCAAACATATTTTATGCGAAAAACCACTCGCTCTTACGGAAAAAGAAGCGCTCGAGATGGTTGAAGCTTGTGCTGATGCAGGCGTGCATCTGGCCGAAGCGTTTATGTACCGCCATCACCCGCGTTATGACCAGATTAAGGAGATTATTGCCAGCGGCGAGATTGGCGAAATCCGTGGCATCCACAGTACGTTTTCGTTTAACAATTCCGGGTCATCCGGCAATGTTCGTTTCCGTAAGGAATGGGGCGGCGGCGCGCTGTACGATATCGGCTGTTACTCCATTAGTGCGGCTCGCCTCCTGCTGGGACAGGAGCCGAAGGCCGTGACTGTTATCGGTATGTTCTCACCAGAGCATGATCAGGTGGATATGATGGCTTCCGGACTGCTTGAATTCGATAACCATGTTGGCGTTACGTTTGACAGCAGTATGTGGGCAGCCTTCCGTAATACGCTAGAGGTGCTTGGCTCTGACGGTATTATCGAAGTCCCTTCTGCCTATATTGCCCGTACAGACAGCAGTTCTAACTTCTATGTTACGGCAGGCGGTGAACGCCGTGAGGTTGAGGTGCCACAGGTCAATCATTATGCATTACAAGGTGACGATATGGCTCGCGCTGTACTTCAAGGCAAGGGACTTCGTTTCGCTCCTTCCGATGCGGCAGCCAATATGAAAGTCCTTGAAGCTTGTCTTCGCTCGGCAGAAGAACGTACACGAATTACGTTGTGAGGCACGAACCAGAGACTATATGCTCTACAATATACTGCAAAGAACAGTAAGGAACTGCAAAGCACTCCCAAACGAATTGTAACCTTTATATAAGAGAGGACGGTTTATCTATGGAATATATTGAAATCGCCGGTGCTGGCAAAAAAGTCTCAAGGCTAATCAAAGGAACAGATTATTTCTTCCATGATACGTATGAGAAAGCTGCAACAAACCTGGATGCGTTTCTGGCGATCGGCGGCAACACGGTGGATACAGCGCACATCTATTGCGGCGGTCAGAGCGAAGAGGTACTGGGACGTTATATGAAGGAACGCGGCAATCGCGACCAGATGGTTATTCTCACCAAAGGGGCACACCATGACCAGAACGGCCCTCGCGTGAATGCGGATGCCATTCGCAAAGACCTAACTGAAAGTCTGGAGCGTTTACAGACGGAGCATGTCGAGCTATACGCACTGCATCGGGATGATCCTAACATGCCTGTGGCTGCCATTCTGGAGGCACTGAACGAACACATCGAGTCTGGCAAAATCGGTGCCATCGGCGCCTCTAACTGGACCTGGCAACGGTTAGAAGAAGCTAACGCTTATGCCGCCTCCCATGGTCTCAAAGGATTCACGTTCAGCAGTCCAAACCTCAGTCTCGCCAAAGCGAACGAGCCATTCTGGGCAGGCTGTGTATCGGCGGATGCCGAAACGCTCGCATGGCATGAGCAAACAAAACTGCCGCTCCTGTCCTGGTCTTCCCAGGCTCGCGGTTTCTTCACTGGTCGATTCACACCAGAGGTACGCGACAATGCGGACTTGGTGCGTGTATTCTACAGCGATGGCAACTGGGAACGACTTCGTCGTGCCGGGGAATTGGCTGCATCCAAGAATACAACGGCGATTCAGATTGCGTTAGCATATGTATTGAATCAGTCCTTCCCGACCTGTGCCTTAATTGGTGCACAGAATCAAGCAGAGTTGCTCTCCTGTGACGAAGGCTCCCGCATCACGCTAACTTCGGAAGAGATCGCCTGGATCGATCTGGCGAGTGAAATTAAGCCAGCAGGCGTCTGAGGTTTATATCTGAAACTTTAAAAGCTTTAAATCCGCTAAACATAAAAAACATAAGTCATTGAACAAATTACAAATGACTGAACAAAAAAGGGATTAAGGCAGTGCACTTCTGCCTTGGTCCCTTTTTTGGGGATAGCTATATGTAGCGCAACATTAGCTTGGGCCAGATATTTTGGCAATATTACCACGCA
>NZ_VEIO01000006.1:0-71910 GCF_007680605.1 Paenibacillus xylanexedens | reverse complement strand
GTACACGCACACGCACACGCACACGCACACGCACACGCACACGCACACGCACACGCACACGCACACGCACACGCACACGCACACGTCGCAAAGTATACTTACTCACCAATACAAAGTAAATCCCTCAAATGTAGCACTTTGATCCAGCGATTACAGCCTAAGGACATGAGCCGATTTCTAACGATCACAGATAACGCTATTTCGCCGATTTTAGCCTTTTCTCAAATCTAACGATCACAGGAAACGCTATTTTCCCATTTCACCCTCAATTCTGCTCATTTGGAGGCCTTTCTGAAGAAATAACGTCGCTGGTGATCGTTACATTTTTCAGACCGACAAAACGGTGCAAATAAGCTCATCTGAGATCGTTAGCGTAATCCTGGTATTTTGAACATTCTATGTCTCCCTGTATTACTCACAAAAAAACATTCCCTAGTATAGGATACTGGAGAATTCCTTGCATTACATTCATATCATGCCTGCATCATATCTGGATATGTAATCACCTCGCGTAATGTGCTTAACAGTTGCACCCTAACTGAACCGATGACTCACATAAAAAGGACACCCACCAGCACACTGCGCTGGAGAATGTCCTCTAATTTAATGATTGCGAACCCAAAGCTTGTTCGTTCTAATTACAGGCTATTACGACCTATCGAGGCCTATTACAGTCCATTAAGTCTGTTACAGCTTAACGATCTGACCTGTTTTCTCGGATTCAAACGCAGCCAGAATGACTTGCAGGGAACGCAAGCCCTCTTCACCCGAGATGGATGGAGGCGTCTTGGTTACGATGGATTCTACGAATGCATCGATTACGCCGCTTGGTACTTGTTTTTCATTGGTTGCCATCGCGCCAACTTTGTACGTTTCGACCGTACCATTGGTCAACTCGACGATAACCTCGTCGCCTTCCACTGTACCGATCTTCATTACGCCATTTTCACACCACAGCACGGTGCTGTTGTCTCCGCCTCTGTATTGTGTCCAGCTGGCTACGAGTGTGCCGATTGCACCGCTCTTCATGCGCAGCAAACATGTCGCATTGTCATCCACATCCGTGCCTTCTTTGTGCAGCGTGCTGATGAAACCAGCTACTTCGGATACTTCGTCGTTCAGCAAATAACGGATAAAGTCGGATTTGTGCACGCCAAGGTCACCCATCGCGCCCATAATGGCTTCTTCTTTGCGGAAAAACCAGCTACCTGCTCCATCTAAACTCCAGCCTTCCGGACCCGGGTGACCAAAAGCAGTACGGAAGGTCAGCACTTTGCCCAGTCGGCCGGAATCCAGAATTTCTTTGGCTTTCACGTGAGGAGGCATCAGACGTTGGTTGTGACCTACCATCAGATATACGCCGTTTTTCTTAGCCGCCTCAATCATCTGCTCACCTTCTTCAGTGGAAACCGCCATCGGTTTCTCAACCAGCACATGCTTGCCCGCATTAGCAGCGGCAATCGTCATCGGTGCATGCAGGTAGTTCGGTGTGCATACGCTCACCGCTTCTACTGTTGTTTCGTTTGCAAGCAATTCCTCATAACTGGAATAGGCTTTACCGCCGTACATTTCAGCCATTTCCTGCGCACGCTCCACTACCGGATCAGCAAATGCGACAAGTTCTACGTTCTCATTGGCAGCGTACTCTGGAATATGTCTGCGCTGGGCGATGGCTCCACAGCCGAATACAGCAACTTTAATTTTACTCATGTACAAAAGTCTCCTTTGACAATTAGATTCATGTTTGGCACGGTCAGATATTACGTTGAGTCCTTTAACTCTTAGAACTGATTCAGGTAGTTTTGTTTCAGCCAGTTGTGGCTGTTCTCCACGCTCTCAAGCGGAGGGTTCTGGCATACGTCCTGTTCCACGATCAGCCACTCTACACCTGCATTTGTTGCGCTTTCAATGACAGCCGGCAGATCCACTTCGCCTTGTCCCAACTCCAGTGTTTTCATCTGACCCTGCTCGTCTTTGCTGAAATCTTTCAAGTGAAGCAACGGCAAACGGCCCGCATATTTATTAATATACTCGATCGGATTTTGTCCGGCAAACTGTACCCAACATACGTCCATTTCCACTTGTACCGCTTCTGGAGTCGTTTGAGCAAACATGGCATCAAAAGCATTTGCATCCCCAACTTGGCCATGGAATTCGAAGTCATGGTTGTGGTAACCAAAGATCAAACCTTGTTTTGCTGCCTCGGCTCCATACTGTTGCAATTCTTCAAACAGCTTTGTCCAGCCTTCTGCATTGTCCGGGCGATCTTCCGGCATCAGATAAGGGCAGATCATATATTGTGCACCAATTGTTTTCAGGTAATCGATTTGTTTTTGCAGGTCTTCGCGCATCGCATGAAGGGACACGTGGCTACTGAAACCTTTTAGACCTAGCTCATCTAGTAGCGCTTTCATTTCCTCTGCTGGAATGTCGCCATATCCGGCAAATTCAACCCCTTCGTATCCAAGGGCGGCCACTTTGCGCAGTGTACCACGGAAATCTGCTGCCGTTTCATCACGAAGTGTAAAAAGTTGCAAACCAATGTTCAATTTTTTCATGACAGATACTCCTCTGCTCTCAAATTTGCTTACATTGCTCTATCTGGTATCATCCTAACGCAAAACAGGCTAAAATGAACATATACAATATAGTCAGAACATGAACTATCTGATCAAATTTTATTTCCATCCTGAATTGTCCCATCATTTCAGCCGTTTAACTGCACTCGGACAGGATGATGAATCGATGATACAACAGGATCGAATGATTGGGGGACGTACATCTGTGGACACATTGGACACATCCGTATTGATCTGTGACTACTCCTATCACTACAAGGCATTCACCCATAATATGAAAGGCGAGCTAGCCACCTATCTGTTCCGCTTGCAGACGGAAGGCTCGTGCAAAGTATATGTACAGGAAGAGGAATTCCGCATGACCAGCGGTGATTTGCTTTTATTAAAACCAGGGGACGATTATCGCCTCGTCGTAGATGAGCCACACAAGGAAGGGCGTTTGTCGAGTGGGGACTACTATCTTTTCTGTGAAGGCGGCTGGATTGAAAAGTGGTGGAAACGTCAGCAACGTCCGACGGTAAGCCGTATTGGGCTGGATGACAAGCTGATCAGTCTGTGGCGCAACATGCTGCTGGAGAAACGTCGCGGCCCGCTGGAGGAAAATGCCGAGCTGAAGGACGCTCTGTTGCGGGGGCTATGCCTGTACATTGACCGGGCGATTACGGAAAATATTCAGACCGACCGGGCCGTCTCCTCGGCACTTAAGCTGAAGCGTTTTATCGAAGAACATGCCACGGTTACGTTCAAACTGGAGGAAGCCGCCCGTTACGCCGGACTCAGTCTTTCGCGGGCCGTGCGTTTATTCAAGGAACACTATAATCAGACCATGATCCAGTATGCCATCGAAATCCGCCTGAATGCGGCGCTAGAGCGTATGAAATACAGCGAAATGACACTAGAGCATATTGCGGAATCCTGTGGTTTTGCCAGCTACTCCTATTTTCACCGGGTGTTCCGCGCTCACTTTGGAGTGTCTCCAGCGGAATACCAGAAATCCAGACAGCATGAACCGATCGATGATCTGGAGCATGTGTAAGTTAAATAGTTGTATTTCTCAACCGAGGCTGTACCTAATGTGCGGCTTCTTTTTTATCATAAATACATAAATTATGACCTATTTCTACATTTTTTTGATATACAGGAGAGGGGAGTAGTCCTATATACCTAGCAATGGTAGTGTGATAGACTTATCCCATACTATGGAAAGGGAGTTAATTTCTTTGTACAACAAAAATACAACGGTAGGTCCGGATTAAATTTAGCCCCATCACAAAGCAGTGATAACTGTGGAATAGGTACAAAATGAAAAGAAAATTACATAAGGAGTCTACCATTCATGAAATTTAAGCGAATTAACTTTTGGCTCATAGCCAGCCTTTGCTTCTTCCTTGTTATCCCGTCTGAGCCTACTCTCGCTCAAGCTCTTCTACAACCTCAATGGGAATATGATATCACCAACGGTGGAAAGAGCAGCACAAGTTCACATTCAATGAGGAAAGTTATAGATGCTACGGGGAATGAGAGCCTACTCATCAATAAGGCAGGTAAGAATAATGACTATTACATCGATAGTGTTGATGCCAAAACAGGGAAACTCCTTTGGTCGATGCCAACGGACAACGAGTACAAACTTTCCGATGATGGATATATATTCATTTTTAAAAATAATAAAGTGAGTGCCAAGCATGTAGCCACAGGTCGAGTTATATGGACAGCTGCTTTGCCAGGGGCGCCAGAAGAGTGGAGACGAGGCGGAGTCGAAGTAGCTAGTCCAAGCGAAAATGGAAGTTTATATTTGTTTTGGAACTCCGACGATAATAAAAGCAGTACCCTCTACTATTACGATACCAAAGGAAAGTTAAGCAAAAAGTTAAAAGCTCCATATTTTATGTACCAGATTTATGGAGATGTGATTGTCGGCAGTAAATTTGTAGATCATCCCGATCTATACTTGATTAGCCTGACCACCGGAAAAAAAATTAAAACGATTGCTGGCAGTAAAGGCTACAACAGAATTAGAAGGCTACCTGACGGCACATTCCTGCATTATAATACCTACAAAAATACGTTGACGCTTAAGGGGTACAACAGCACAGGACAACTTAACTGGACCAAACAACTTCCTTATTATGAATACTCAACCGAGCTTTATGCTATGGAAGATCGTTTTTTATATGCAGACGTTAAAAATAAACGAATCAAGCTATATTCATCTTCAGGTAGATTGATTGCGGAGAAGCCATACCTGCCAGGAGGACGTTTTAATATGGCTTTGGATGCCACAAGTTTTATGTTTCTATCCGTCAAGAATGACAAAGAAGAACTTATTATTACGGACACAAATAACCTAAACATTTTACACGTGTATAACAATGGCGAATTTGATCTTGATAATGAATCTATGTTTCTGCATAACACAACAGGTCTGTACCTCATAAGCAACAAAGGACGTACCTTAGTTAGCACACAATTAAGTAAATAACATATCAAAAAACATTAATGTTAATTCTGATGCATACTGAAAGCCCCCACCAATCCAGTCATGGATCAGTGAGGGCTTTTTATCTTCAACTACGACTATATATATCTAACCTACAACCCTAATCTTCTAGCTCCGCCACTTTTTCGCCAGCTCGTTAATCTGATGCGGTGTTGTGCGGCAACATCCGCCAATAATCTGCGCACCAGCGGCAACCCATTGTTCTGATGCGTCCTTCATGCTTCCGCAGGAACCTTCGCCGCTCCATGTTTTCGTCTCGGCATCGTAGGTTTCACCTGAATTCGGGTACACGATGATCGGTTTATCGCAGGCTTGGCGCAGGACACCGATGGCTTCCGTGACCACTTCCATCGGAGCACAGTTCAGGCCAATCGCTACAATCTGCGGCTCGGAGCCAAATGTCTGTGCACATACCTCAAGCGGTGTGCCCTCGCTGATGCTTGTCCCATCTTTTAACGAAAAAGAAAGCCATGCATGAGCACCAGGGAACTCCTTAAGTAATTCTACAAGTACCCGAGCCTCCTGCAACGAAGGAATTGTCTCGAATGCTAGAATATCAGCTCCCGCTTCAATCAGCGCTGCCATGCGAGGTCGGTGAAATGCAGCAAGTGTCTCATCCGAGACGCCGTAATGTCCCACATATTCGGAACCATCCGCCAGATAGGCACCGTACGGGCCGACAGAGCCAGCAACGACAGGTCGCGGACGACGCAACTTCTCGCCACTAGTGTATTCACCAGTACGATAATCAACCTGCTCGTTCCCCACGTTCTCGGCTCGTCCCGAAGAAACATCTACAAGCTGTCCTGCTGAACCTTCTGCACCTGCTGTAGCTCTTTGCACTTCTGCCCACACATCATCTCTCGCTTTGGCAGCCAGCTCTACTGTTTTGCGAATCAGATCCAGTGCAGCACCTTCTCCAATGCCACGCTTGCGGAAGCCCTCCACTGTTGCCTGATAACTGGAGGTGATTGCGCAATCTGCCCCTGCACGGAAATAATCAGCATGCACGTTCACGATAACATCCGGGTTCTCCAGCAACACTCGTGCAGACCAGAGCGAATCATCCAGATCACAGCCATGCTGTTCAAGCTCCGTTGCCAGTGCACCATCCAGAATCATGATTGGATACTCGTCCAGAATACGTTGAACCACATTTATATCATTCGTTTGCTCTCGTTGAGTCATGAAGTCAGCCCTCTTTTCTTCTTCATACGATCCGTCCAATAATACACAATGTAACACAAAATAATGAATGGAATACCACAGTATAGAGCAATCCGCTGCGTCGGGTCAAAAGCGATACCGATACAGGATGCGAGGCACAATACAAATGAAACGATAGGTACGATTGGATATAATGGCGTTCGATAAACCAAGTCTTTCACGTCATGCCCTTCCCGCAGATACTGTCTACGGAACATATACTGAGATACGCTGATGCTCATCCACACAGCTACCACAGCAAGACCTGAGATCGAAACAAGCGTAATATAGACGGTCCCCGGCGCAATGATGCTGGATAGTAACGCCAGCGCACCACCAGCCATACTAAGCACAAGTGCATTGAACGGTACACCGCGTTTGGTCAAACGGGCAAACCATGGAGAGATTGTCTTTTTATCCGCCAATGACCAGAGCATCCGTGATGAAGCATATAACCCCGAATTGGCTGCGGATAGAATTGCCGTTAAAATAACAAAGTTCATGATGTCGGCTGCATAAGGAACACCGATTCGCTCCATGACAGCAACAAACGGACTTTCCAGCACACTTGCATCTGACATCGGCAACAAAGCAGACAGAATAACGATCGTGCCAATAAAGAAAATAATTAAACGCCACAGCGTGGTGTGAATAGCTTTCGGAATTGTTTTTTCCGGATTTTCCGTTTCGCCTGCGGCAATACCAATCAGTTCTGTACCCGAAAAAGCAAAATTGACAGCCAGCATCGTCATCAGGATCGCAGTCGCTCCATACGGGAACCACCCTGACGCTGTAATGTTGGAAAAGAACGGAGCCGGTTCAGCATTTGCCATCGGAATAATGCCAAACATGGCGGCTCCACCAAGAATAATAAAGATAACAATCGTCATCACTTTCACCAAGGAGAACCAAAATTCGGATTCGGCAAACAGTTTTACCGTGAACGCATTAAACAGGAAGATCATCAGCGCGAACAGCGCACTCCAGATCCAGACGTTCACAGACGGAAACCAGCGCTGCATAAGCAGTCCCGCGGCTGTGAATTCCGATCCAAGCGCTACGGTCCAAGTCAGCCAGTACAGCCAGGCCACCGTGTAACCTGTAGCTGGTCCAATGTATTTAGCCGCATAACTATGAAATGCACCTGTCTCCGGCATATGCACAGACAGTTCGCCAAGACAGAGCATCACCAGGTACACCACCAAAGCGCCAATCAGATAGGACAGAATCGTACCCAGTGGTCCGGCTTGTTGAATGGTATACCCTGAGCTAAGGAACAGTCCTGTTCCAATAACGCCGCCAAGAGAGAGCATAACCACATGCCTCGTTTGCATTTTTCGTTGAAATTGTCCCTTTTCGTTGCTGTTCTCCATATAACCTGCTCCCTGCTTCTTCATCCAGTACAAACAAAAAAGACCCACTCTTCCCCAAGAGTGCGCCGCGACTGACAAATAAAAACAAACGCTCCTATCTATCAGGCTTTCACCCGCTGGAATTAGCACAGTATCCTTCAGATCTGTTGCTGAGGTTTCTAAGGGCCAGTCCCTCCACCTCTCTGGATAAGAAAATGATTTTGTATAACTATATCGACTGTTGTCAAATGTGTCAACATTTAAATAAATTCTACGTGTGACCCAAGCAAAGCCCTTGATCTCCTGGGTGCCGAAGTTAATATATTAAGCATCTCGGCTAGGGAGTACCAAGCTACTCTGTCGAAGATCCCGGATTCACAATGCTCGTTTTGATCTCATAGGTAATAGGCACGGTCGCAAACACTTCATCCCAGTTATCTTTTACTTTTTTCCACGTTTTTGGATAATGGATTCGGAGGCTGTCCCGAAAACCGGCAACATCGGCTTTATAGGTATGCTGGAGTTTGTAGAGCATCTGATCAATCTGTTGATCTACGATTTTGGCAAAATCCTGCTCCAGTTCCTTTAGATAGGCTCCCTTTTCTTCCTTTTCAGGCGCGCGCCAATCCTCCATTAGCCAACCTTCTGACTCTGCCTTGACGTGGAATGAGATGTCTCCATGAACTACCTTCGGAATGATTTTTGTAGTCTTTTTCTTGATTTCATAGAGAATCGTGAAACCTTCCTTGCTGTATGTTTTTATAACTCCGCCCTTTTCCTTAGGTTTAATCCAAGATAATGCTTCCACGTCGGTTTGGCTGAGTTCCCCGATAAATTTCGTTGTTTTGGCTTTAAAGATGCTCCCCCCTGAAAATTTATCCTCGCCATCTGCATTCAATACATTTTGAAGCAAAAAACTGGAGCCAGACTGCATCTCTGCATCCAGTTTGGCAAGCGAAACAGGCTCCATTATCTTATTGGATATATACGAGTTATTTGTAATTCCCGTAAGATAAAAGGCCGGAATCCGGGAAGGATCTCTCGAAGTAAGTACATCCACCGCACGATGATGGCTAATCAGCACGAGACAATTTGGACGAATATCGTTATCCCGTAGCACAAAATCAAGCAACTGTTGTAATCCATACTTTTTAGAAATATCTTTGGAAATGACGATCACTTTAAGATGATGTCCAATGAGCGGACGATCTCGGCGTAAAGCAAATTGACGGAAAATCTGGAGCATGGAATCTCCTGTTAGTTGTTCATTAGAGTAAGAGGATTTACCCGATGAAGGTGAACCTCCCTGCTCGCTCTGCTGGCCGCTCGATTTCCCAGGGGCAATCTGAACGGTTGCGGTGACGTTGTCTTCTTTAGGGTAATGCCCTCCTTGGGCTGAGATATTTTTCTCGAATTCAGTCTCTTGTCCGACATCAATGCCGAGACCAACATAGAGACTTAAATCCTCAATCTCCCGGCTACTCCAGCACCCCGAGATCAGACTGAGAATGAGTAACGCAGAGAGGATTCGTAACCACATTCGGAGAGAGATCATGCGTGTTTACCTCCTTTTTTACGAATAATGCTCAGCAACAGCAGTACCAGAGGCATAATGGCAAACAGAACGACAGATGCATTACCCAGCATGTCCCCGAGTGCAAATGTTTCATATACATTTTTGGGAATCATGGCTGCCAAATAGATAAACGGTAGAAGGCAGTACATAATGGTCCGCATCTTTTTAGCTTTAAACAGATCACGAATCCCCACAGAAGCGCAGTAATGGGTGATGGCAAAGGTGGAGAAAATCTGCAAAATCCAGATGACCAGCAATAACGACTCAAAGCGCTCAAAGATCAAACCTTGAATCTCAAAACTTCGAACCAAATCCAGCGTTGGCCATGTTCTCGTTTTGATCCCATCGAGGGACAAACTGCCAACGACCATAACGACCGTGATCAAATATATCGCCGTAGATATGCCCAGACCCCAAGTCATCGCCTTATTGCTTTTTTTCGGATTTTGCATATAGGCTGTAATGACAAGCATTACTTCATAACCTGTGTATGATAACAAAGAAGGCTTCAACCCTTTGATTACAGGTAAAATCCCTTCTCCGAGAACCGGTCTCAGATTACCGATCTCAAACAACTGATTACTAAGCAAAATTTCCATTACAAATATGACCAAGGTAATCGGCAAAATGATTTCAAACACACGCACAATGACTGGAAGTCCGCCGGAGATCAGGTAGATTCCGATCCACATAAACACCATCACAATCGCCCAGGTAGGGGTGCGTTCAAGCAGATACATTCCGGTAACTTCGGCCATCACCCGAATTTCGAAAGCGGCAATCACCATAAAATAAATAATGTTGGCACAGCCCAGAATGTAAGCAATCCAACGCCCCGTAATTTCCCGAGTGAATTGGAAAACGGTCTTTTCCGGGAAACGTCGGCATAAGGTCACCAATATAATGCCAACCCCCGTAATAATGAGCCCTGAAAGGATGATCGAAATCCAGACGTCCGGCGTTCCAACCGCTTTGCCCGTTGTCCGAGGTAGCGTTAATATGCCTGCACCAAGCATGTAATTGACGATAATGACCACAGCTTGTGTCGTACTTATTTTTACTTGGGAGTCATTCACTTTTTAGCACCTCCTGACCATCTGTGAAATGTACGCAATCATACTGAACTGCTCAGAACCTCTCTGCACGGAACTTCACTTCGAACAACATTATTTCTTCCGATCTTCATCGGTCGGATTCATCATATCAGGACGCCTTCTCATCATGTTAAGCGGAGCACGGATGATAAAATCCTTCCAATCACTCAGATGATATGGAACGGCTGGCGCTATATACGGCACACCGAAGCTGGATAGTCGAGCCAGATGTGTACACATGAGCAGGAAGAACATGACCACACCGTACAACCCCATTACTGCAGCACTGAACATAGCGGCAAAACGGAGCAAACGGAGCGTCAATCCCGCACTATACACTGGGATAGTGAAGGACGAAATCGCTGTGACCGCCACGACAATGACCAGAAACTGGCTGATAATGCCTGCCTGAACTGCTGCCTGCCCGATGATCAGACCCCCAACGATTCCCATTGCAGGTCCGATCGGTTTGGGCAGACGAATCCCGGCTTCCCTTAAAATCTCAATGGACAGCTCCATAATCAAAGCTTCGATAATCGAAGGAAAGGGCACACCCGAACGGGTTTCAATAATCGTCAGCACCAGTTTCGTTGGAATCAGACCTGGATGAAACGAAATGAAAGAGATATAAAGCGCCGGAGCTAGCAGGGCTAGCATAGCTGCCATAAAACGTAGAATTCGAAGGAATGTACTTGGAATCCAGCGTTCATAGTAGTCTTCTGGAGATTGGAGCAGCATGCTGAACGTAACCGGCACAACCAGAACAAACGGGGTTCCGTCCAGCAAAATAGCGACGCGCCCTTCCAATAAAGCACCGATTACGCGGTCCGGTCTTTCTGTATTCAGTATCTGCTGGAAAGGACTCAGAGCATCATCTTCAATCAGTTGTTCTACGTAACCGGACTCCAGCATCGCGTCCATATCAATACTTTTCACACGTTTCATAACCTCGGTTACGAGTTTAGGGTCGGCAATATCCTGAAAATAAGCAATAGCCAAGTCCTTTTTAATCCGGCTACCCACTTCAAGCTTTTCTATAAATAAACTCTGGTCACTTCCATAACGTCTTAAAATCCCCGTGTTATCACTAAGCTCCTCTGTAAAACCGATACGCGGTCCGCGTAGTAAGCCTTCCGATAAGGGTTCATCCACCCCGCGCGTCTTCAATCTGGACGTTCCGATTAGCATCGCTCCAGGCAGGCCATCCACTAACAAACCGTTTTTCCCCACCAATACACCCGATGCAAGTTCTTGAAGAGATTGTGTCTCCTGAATTTCACTTACGGGAAGAATTTGAGTTTTCAGATACGTGGACAGGAAGTCTTCTTGTTCAGGATGAAGGAAGCTTTCCTGTTTGAGTTCAGGTATACCCTCGATCATTAAAGGTTTGATTAAATATTGGTCGATCAGATCTGTATCCGTAAGCCCTTCGGTATACATAATCGTTGCTTTCGTGTTCGTTCCCCGAATGGTGAACTCTCGAATATGTACATCTGCATTTTTGCCAAACGTCTCTCGAACCGTAATCAGATCTGTCGTGTGTATTCCAGTTAACTTAATGTTGGCATAGTGCCCCGTTTCCGTCCCTGGCCCGATGCCAGCTTCCGCTGGTGAAATGTCCTTCGGAGAAGGAGTCATTTTATTTTTGCGTGAGAAGCTACCCCGCTTGATTGCCGTATGGAACCAATTCGTTCCGAGATATAGAATAATCGGTACGATAAAAACCATGAGTGCCTGTGCCCAGATGGTCCATTTCGGTACATAAGATAAAATCGTTGACCACACCCTCCATCCCTCCTTCCTTCTTGTTAAAATCAAACCACAGGTATTCCCGGCTTATTGTGTCCTGTTTACCCATAAAAATTCCGTGATTTTGGCAGGAAATGCAATGGAACACTTTCTTGCCTGATGGTGAACGACCACGATTGACTTACGGGGATTATGATGCAAACAGCAAAAAAACGACCCTGTCATGAGCACAGAATCGTTCTGGAATTCATACCATATTTATTTTCGCTTACACAATTCGGGTTACATGCTGTGCCTTATCATCCAGTAAATGAGCCGCGGCCGCGATCGTTTTGAAATCATTTAACGCAATCTCAATTCTTTCGTGACTCTGTTGCACGTAGTCCTCTACCTTTTTCGTACCATTTGTAATATTGGTAATCTCTTTGGTAATGCCGGTTACGCTGTCTCGAATCTCGTTAATTGAATTCTCCACCATGGCTGACAGCTTGCGTACTTCCTTCGCCACAATATCGAATCCTCGGCCGAACTCTCCTGCATGTGCAGCCTCAATCGCTGCATTTAGCGCCAGTAGTTGTGTCTGAGAAGAGATTTCACGAATGGTTCGCACCACTCCTTGAATGGAGCCAGCCTGTTCTTGCAGATGCGTTAGAGTAGACTGGTTAGCTGTAGATACTTCCGAGATGTAAGAAACGCTGGACATTAGTTCATGACTCCGACCAATTCCTGCATCCGCCTGCTCATTCAGCTCTTGAGATAATGCCTTCAATTCCTGAACAACGGTTGTAATGTTATTTTGTCGGTTCGTAATATCCGTAGCCATCTTGCAAACGCCAAGCACTTTCTGATTCGACGCATCGAACACAGGCATATATGTAGCTTCGAGCCATACCGATTGGCCTTTGGCATCCATACGCTCAATCTTGTCCTGAAAGCTGTTGCCGGCCAAAATACTTCTCCAAAACTCCTCATATGCCGGACTATCTGTAAATGTTCCAAAGCATAATTGCCGATGCTGCATCCCATACATCTCTTCCTTGGTATACCCCATCCTTGAAGCAAATACATCGTTCACGTATGTAACCCTGCGGTTTAAGTCGAAGCGAATAATCGCCAAACTTTTCTCCATTGCCTTAACTACTAAATCGTCCGTCACCTGATCTTGCCGCCCAGTCTCCAATAAAGACATCCAAATCCCCCACAATCCGTCCCATAGTCAATAAAGTGTTGCAATTTTAATTACTAATTGCCGTTCGATACAGATGCATTTCCTGCGATGTGTTGACTCCTAGTAAATGATACCCGAATTCGGGACTTTTGGATCACTAATTTGCACGAATCCCAAAATATATTTTTTTGTGTACATACAACCTTCATACTCTGCGGACTGCGGGCTTGTTCTTACCCTAATTCCAATGCTCTCTCCAGTTCAATATTCATTATCGATGGGGAATTAGAGAAACAAAAAAGGAAAGTTATGGGTAATCATAACTTTCCTTTTTCTGACAAACTTAATTCAAAAATATAAACAAAATGGAATCATTTCAAAACTTAAAAATCGTGCACCGTTACGCAAAGCTGAATGACAACACCAAACGGATCACGGATAATCCCGTAGCCGGGACTAAATTCATTCTTTTCATAAGGCACAAGTACCTTCACCCATTCATGTTGCGTGAGCGTCTCATATAGTCCGTCTACTTGTCTTTGATCCTGGGATTGAATGCACAGTGAGGTGCTGTTTCCCAGCTCCCACGGTCTCTCTGTATCCATCGCTTCCTCCGCAATCATGATTTTGTTCGATCCGATCTCCAGCACGGAATGGGTGATGTACTCATCCTGACCGTCAGGATATGTGAAATCGGGACTCATCTGCTTCATTTCTTTATAGCTTTTTCGAAATAATACTTTCGCACCCAACGTTTTTTCGTAAAATGTAATTGCTTTTGCCGCTTCTCCGTTCAGCGAGAGAAAGGGAATGACTTCAACTTTCATATAATTTGCCTCCTTCATTCGTCTGTCTTACACTTACCACTATAACGAATAAAAGTGCCAATACATGGCACCATAAGAAGTGAAATTGACGAAAACGAGGATAAAACATTGAATAAAACGGAACGTTTACACCATATGCTTCGCTTTATTAATCAAAAACAACACTTCACTCTACCTGATCTCATGCAAGAGTTTCAAATATCCAAACGAACCGCATTACGCGATATTGCGTCTTTGGAAGAGATGGGTGCGCCCATCTATGCGGAGTATGGACGTTACGGCGGTTACCGTCTGCTCCAGCAGATGCAGCTGCCTCCGATCTCGTTTAATACCGATGAGCTCCATGCCTTGTATTTCGCTATGCAGGCGCTTCGCAGCTTCTCGGATCTACCCTTTCAGACAACATTTGCTTCAGTTCATGCGAAATTCATGGCGGCGTTATCCGATCGACAACAGGAAAATATTTTTAACATGCAGCAGCGCGTCACCTTTAAACATACCGAACAGATCAAGAACAGCTCGCATCTGGAGCTATTGTTGAAGGCCGCCGTGCAGCAATTGGTTATTCGCATTACGTATCCTGACAAAAACGCTACTCATGATCAGTCAGAAGCAGTTTCCAAAACAAAAACCAGCATCCGTGTTATACAGCCCATTGCGCTAAATGCCAGTAAAGGGTACTGGTACTGCCAGGCATACGACCTGGAGAAAAAAGCGTATCGTGTATTTCGCTGTGATCGAATCATTTCGGCTGTGCTGACGGATATGGAACCTGTCAATCACCTTGCTGAAATACATAGTGAACATCTCCAATCCCTATGGAAACCTTCCGAACAAGCTATCTCGTTTCAATGTAAGATCAGCGATTTGGGCATGGCAATTTCAACAAAATCACTACCCATCCATGCGCCTTGAAGAACATGACGGATTCTATCTGCTCGTCGGAACCTATGAACCTCATGAACTGGAGTTCATTGTGAGCTACCTTGCAGGTTACGGTACTTCCATTAAGATTGTTGAGCCTGAGATGTTGAAGGAATCGTTGAGACAATATTATTTAAATTTGCTGGAGTATATTTAATGCTAATAAAAAAACACCCGGCAGGGTGCATGCCGAAAGAAAAACGGCATACACCCAAGCCGGGTAAAAGATTAGAACATAATATCAATGGCCTCTAGCTCATCCTGTTCCTGTTCGGATTGTCCGTTCAGGGAAATATCCTTCAGCAACATCGAAGGCTGTTCACCAATCTGGCTGATGATGAAGAGCAGATCCTGAGCAAAATTATCGATCAGATTGCGTGTAAACAACTTGGTCGCATATTCAAACTGCCCGGTCATTCCCTCATCCAGCATCGAAATGACCAAGGTCAGATCGAATTGAGCAACCGTATGTTTTTCCGGATACGATTCGATCTGGATCTCTCCGAAGCTGTGAACGTTATCTTCCTTCGTTTCCAGAGCAAACATGACATCGAATACAGGATTGCGGCTTAGGTCTCGCGGTACCTGAAGTTTCTTCACAAGCTCCTCAAACGGATAATCCTGGTGATCGTAAGCTCCGAGCATCGTTTCTTTGACTTCGTTCAAGTAAGCAAGGAATGTCTTCTCCCCCGAAGGATAATGGCGAATGGCCAACGTGTTGACAAACATTCCGATAAGTGGCTCCAAGTCGGTATTCGTGCGACCCGCAACCGGTGTGCCTACAATGAAGTCTTCTTGCCCCGAGTATTTGCTGAGCAGGATGGAATAGGCCGCCGATAACACCATATAAAGAGTAGCACCGTTCTGACTGGCGATGCGTTCCAAGCTTTCCGTCATCTGCTGGTCGATAGGGAAAGAAAGCACATCTCCCTCAAAGCTGCGAGTAGCAGGTCTGACAAAGTCCGTAGGCAGTTCAAGTATTTGCAACTCGCCTTCCAGCACGTCCAGCCAATAGGCTTCCTGTCGTTTCAGCTGTTCTTTTACAGGCTCAGACTGTTGCCAAGCGGCATATTCCTTGTATTGAATCCGAAGCGGTTCAAGAGTCTCACCGTTATACAAGCGCAACAGCTCTTCGACGAAGATGCCCATCGACATGCCATCCGTGATGATATGATGGATGTCCAGCATAAGCAAGTGCCGTTCCGCTTCCCATTCAACTAAGCCCGCACGTAGCAGCGGCGGCCGCTCCAAATCAAAGACTCGCACAAATCCATCTGCGATATTTTTCGTTTCACTTTCTGTTGCTTTCGTATACTCGACGGCAAACTCCAAGTTCGGATAAATTCGTTGTACGGGTTCACCGTCCACCATTTCGAAGCCAGTTCGCAAAACTTCATGACGAGCGATTAATCCTTGGAGTGCGGACTCGAATTGATTCCGTTCCAGACGCCCGACGAGAACCGTCATGCCGGACATGTTGTAACTAAGCTCCGCGCCCTCCATCTGTTGCTGGATGTACAACCGTTTTTGCACGGAGGAAAGCGGATAGTAATCCTTCTGGTCCAGCACCGGAATGGAGCGATATTCCTGCCACTCCAATTGACTGATGATTTCAGCCATCGATTCAATCGTCGAGTGCCGGAACACTTCGCGCAACGGCAAGTCTACACTCAACTCCTTGTGCACCTTGCTAACCAGCATTGTCGCCCGTAAGGAGTGCCCGCCAAGATCAAAGAAGTTATCCGTCACACCTATTGTTATTGGTCCGAGCACGTCCTGCCAGATGGCGACCAGTTTCGTCTCTAGCTCAGTGCGCGGCGCCACGTATTCATGTCCACCTCCAGCTCCTTCTTCTGGCGCTGGCAATGCCTTCCGGTCAACTTTCCCATTCGGCGTTAGTGGCAAGTTTTCCAGTTCTACAAAGTACGATGGGATCATGTACCCCGGCAACTCCTGGGCCAGCGCGCTACGCAGATCTTTCACTACCAGATCCATTCCCGTATCCGCTGTGTAATATGCACATAGAACTTTCTGTCCATTTGCGTCATCTCGAACCAGCACCACGGTTTCGCGCACACCTTCCACCTGTAGCAACTTCGCTTCGACTTCGCCTGTTTCGATCCGGTAGCCCCGAATTTTTGCCTGGTTGTCCATCCGACCAATGAAGTCCACGTTGCCGTCTTTCGTCCATCTCGCCAAGTCACCCGTGCGATACAACCGCTCACCTAAAGCGAACGGGCTGTCTACGAACTTTTCTTCCGTCAGCTCTGGACGGTTCAAGTATCCGCGCGCGACACCAATCCCGCCAATAACCAACTCGCCTAGCACCCCGACGGGCACCGGATTCAGGTGGGCATTCACAATGTAAAACTTCGCATTTAACCACGCCTTGCCGATAGGCACATGTCCTGTCTCTGGCAACATTTCCAGTCGCTCGTCGTAGAAACTGGAGTCAATGGCTGCTTCCGTTACACCATAAGCATTGATAATTCGGAATTGCGTGCCAAAGCGTTCCTGCAAGGTTCGATAATCTGCCACGCTGCAGCTATCCGAACTTGTGATGAGTAGCTCCATCTGGCTCATATCCAGCCGATGTTCATGCACATATTCCATAAACGGCACGATCAGCGCTGGCGTCGATTCAAAAATAGTTACCCGCTCTTGTTCAATCCAGTGGTGCAGACGCGATGGATCGATCCGGTCGTCCTTCGGCACAATCACCATCGTGCCTCCGTTATACAGCGTGCGCGCAATATCGCCCACGAACACGTCAAACGAAAAGCTGGCAAGCTGTAGCAACCGTACCGGGAAACGATCTAATCGGTATTCCCGTCGGTATCCTGCCGCCGTATTGACCAGACTACGGTGCTCGATCATGACGCCTTTGGGCTGTCCTGTCGTTCCCGACGTGTAGATTACGTAGGCCAGATCCTCTGGACGGGCTTCGTGGAAGCTGTCCATGCCAGAACTCATCGGCGCATTGGCCCGCTCCTCGCTGTACGATGCTTTGTCATCGAGATACAACACTGCAGACAACGCTAGTTCCTCTTCACCCAGCCAAGCTTCGGCACGCTCTCGCAGTGGCGTTTGCGTTAATAGTACCTTCGCTCCACTGTCTTGGAGCATGAACCGCACGCGATCTGCCGGGTAATCCGGGTCGAGCGGTACATACGCGCCGCCTGCTTTCCAGACAGCCAGCACGGCTACCAGCAAATCCACCGAACGTTCCGCAAGAATGCCGACGATGGATTCCCGGCCGATGCCGGTTGCGCGAAGTGTAGCCGCCAAACGGTTCGCCCGCTCATTTAGCTCCGCATACGTTAGTCGGTCGTTTTCGTACACAACGGCCTCCGATTCAGCCACGCGTTGCGCCTGTTCCTCAAACAATCGGTGAAATGCAAGCGCAGGAGCTGTTTCTGCTTCCGGTTGTGCAGGATTAAAGCCACCGAGAATTTGTTCTTTTTCCACAGTTGTTAAGATATCCAATTCGGCAATGGTCCTTGACGGGTTACGGAGAATGGATTCGAGCAGTTGCAAGTAATGAGATGCCATTTTCTCCACCGTTTCGGTTTTATAAAGAGCTGTGGCATATTCAAACAGATATTCCAACCCTTCCTCCATCTCCGTAACGTCTAGACTTAGATCGAATTTAGAAACAATCTCTTCGCTGTCATACGTCGATAAATGAAGTCCAGGAAGCTGGATTTCCACGTTCTCTGTATTCTGCAAAGCAAACATCGTATCAAACAACGGATTACGGCTTAGATCACGAGCCACGCCCACCTTATCCACCAGTTCTTCAAACGGATAATTCTGATGTTCAAAAGCACCCAGCGTTGTCTCCTTGATTTCCTCCAAGTAGTCAAGGAACGTTTTATCGGCAGCAGGATAACTGCGAATAGCCAAAGTATTGACGAACATGCCGATCAATGGCTGAACGTCACTGTGATTTCTTCCCGCAATCGGCGTACCGACGACCACGTCTTCTTGTCCTGTGTATTTCTGCAACAATATCGTATAACCAGCAAGTAGAACCATGTAAAGTGTTGCACCGTTCTCGGTTGCAAGCCGTTTTAGACCCTCACTTTGTTCGTTATTCATAAACAATTGAAGCGTGCGGCCCTCGTAACTTTGCATTGCCGGGCGCGGATAGTCTGTCGGCAATTCCAAAACCGGCAGCTCTCCGCGGAACATGCCCAGCCAGTAATCTTCCTGTTTGGCAAGCTGCGTCTTCTGCTCACCCGATTGCTGCCATACCGCATAATCTTTGTATTGAATACGGAGCGGATCGAGTGACTTACCGCTGTACAAATGCACGAATTCTTCAATTAATACGTCTATTGAAACGCCGTCAGATACGATATGATGCGTATCAAACATCAGAATATGCCGGTCCGGCGCCAGTTCGGCAAGACCTACACGCAGCAGTGGCGGCTTCGCAAGATCAAACGGACGAACGAATCGGCGTACCGTTTCTTCCGCTTGCTCCGCGTTGATCTGCACATATTCCACCTGGAAGACAACTTCATCATGAATCCGCTGAATCGCTTCGCCTTTCACCACTTCAAAGCCAGTACGTAGCGTTTCATGACGAGCTATGAGCCCACGGAACGCTTCTTCAAACCGCTGTCGGTCAAGCTCACCTTCGAGCAACATAGTTCCCGGTATGTTGTAACTCAGCTCGGCTCCTTCCAGCTGGTTCAAAATATAAAGACGTTTCTGGGCGGAAGAGAGCGGATAATACGCGCTCGGTTCCGCAACCGGAATAGCTGTGAACGAGCTGTTTTCCAGCTGCTCCATAGCCGTGGCCATTTCCTCGACCGTGGAATAGCGGAATACGTCGCGAAGTGGGAATTGCACGCCTAGCTCTTTATGCATTTTGCTGACCAGAGTTGTCGCCCGCAGGGAGTGTCCACCCAGATCGAAGAAATTGTCAGTTACACCCACTGCCTTCTCCCGAACAAGCACATCTTGCCAGATAACAGCCAGCTTGGCCTCCAGTTCGGTTCGCGGAGCCACATATACACGACCTTCACCCGCTTCCGGTGCCGGCAGCGCCTTCCGGTCGATTTTCCCATTCGGCGTCAGAGGTAGCTGCTCCAGTTCTACGAAGTACGACGGAATCATGTATCCTGGTAACTCGCTTGAGATAGCCCGTTTCAGATCTGCCACGGTCAAGCCTTCTTCGGCAGTATAATAGGCACACAACGCTTTCTGGCCTTCTTGATCTTCCCTTACAACGACGATGACTTCCTTCATGCCCGTTACACCCAGTAATTTCGCTTCGACTTCGCCTGTTTCAATCCTGTATCCTCGAATCTTAGCCTGGTTGTCCATTCGGCCAATGAAATCCACGTTGCCGTCTTTCGTCCATCTCGCCAAGTCTCCCGTGCGATACAAGCGCTCACCTAAGGCGAACGGGCTATCTACGAACTTCTCTTCCGTCAACTCTGGACGGTTCAAGTATCCGCGCGCGACCCCAATCCCGCCGATAACCAGTTCGCCCAGCACCCCGACAGGCACCGGATTCAGGTGCGCATCCACAATATAAAACTTCGCATTTAACCACGCCTTGCCGATAGGCACATGACCTGCCTCTGGCAACATTTCCAGTGACTCGTCGTAGAAACTGGAGTCAATTGCCGCTTCCGTCACCCCATAAGCGTTGATGATTCGGAATAATGATCCGAAGCATTCCTGCAAGGTTCGATAATCTGCCACGCTGCAGCTATCCGAACTTGTGATGAGTAGCTCCATCTGGCTCATATCCAGCCGATGCTCATGCACATATTCCATAAACGGCACGATCAGCGCTGGCGTCGATTCAAAAATAGTTACCCGCTCTTGCTCAATCCAGTGGTGCAGACGCGACGGATCGATCCGGTCATCCTTCGGCACAATCACCATCATGCCTCCGTTGTACAGCGTGCGCGCAATATCGCCCACGAACACGTCAAACGAGAAGCTGGCAAGCTGTAGCAGCCGTACCGGGAACTGATCTAATCGGTATTCCCGTCGGTATGCTGCCGCCGTATTCACCAGACTACGATGCTCGATCATGACGCCTTTAGGCTGTCCTGTCGTTCCCGACGTATAGATTACGTAAGCCAGATCCTCCGGACGGGCTTCGTGGAAATCATCCATGCCAACACCATTCGGATGGCCTAAATCACCACCGTCCACAGCACCTAACAGCTTGCCGGAGTCGAAGCCCGATGGCATACCAGAGCCAATCGGTGCATTGGCTGACTCCCCGCTGTAGGTTGCTTCATCATCGAGGTACAGCACCGCACCCAGCGCCAGGTCCTCTTCGTCCAGCCAGGCTTCGGCACGCTCTCGCAGTGGCGTTTGCGTTAATAGTACCTTCGCTCCGCTATCTTCGAGCATGAACCGCACGCGGTCTGCCGGGTAATCCGGATCGAGTGGTACATATGCGCCGCCTGCTTTCCAGACAGCTAGCACAGCTACCAGCAAATCCACCGAACGTTCGGCAAGAATGCCGACGATGGATTCCCGGCCGATGCCGGTTGCGCGAAGTGTAGCCGCCAAACGGTTCGCCCGCTCATTTAGCTCCGCATACGTGAGATGGTCGTTCTCGTACACGACGGCCTCCGAGTCAGGCGCGCGCTGCGCCTGTTCCTCAAACAATCGGTGGAATGCAAGCGCAGGAAGCGTTTCTGCTTCCGGTTGTGCAGGGTTAAAGCCACCGAGAATTTGCTCTTTTTCCGCCGCAGTCAACAGTTCCAACTGATTCACACGAATATTTGGATTAGCTGCAACCTGCTCCAGTGCCCGGGCAAAATGACCGTGGATCGACCTGATATCTTCTTCTCTGAAGGTCAGTGCATTGTACGTGAAACGTAGCCAAATATGTTCTTCCGGAATGACGGTAATGTCCAGGTCGTAGTTTGTTTGCTCAGGTGACTGGATATTGGCGATTTTCAACGCTTCTTTGTCCCCGCCAACGACCTGCTCGATCTGTTCTTCCATCGGATAGTTTTCAAAGACCATGATATGGTTGATCAAGTCGCGCTTTTGCTTACTCAGCGACTGTATTTCGAACAACGGATATGTCTCATAAGGTCCCGATGTCAGTGCCTGATCCTGAGTTTTTCTCAAAATATCAGCTACCCTTTCCGATGCTTTGCTTTGAATACGAACCGGAATGGTGTTAATAAATAAGCCAATCATACTTTCGATACCTGGAATTTCAGCCGGACGCCCGGATACGACCGAGCCGAATACGACATCCTCACTGTTGTTGTATATTTGCAGAACCAGTCCCCATACGGTTTGCATGAATGTATTAAGCGTCACCTGTTGCTGGCGTGACACCCGTTCAATTTTCCTGGTCAATTCCTTGCTGAGTTCCACATCCATTTCTGCCATCTCAAAAGCATGCTGTTTCAGCTTCATTTTTTCCTGAGGCAGTCTGGTCTGCTCGTCGTAACCCGCCAAATACTCGGACCAGTAATGTGAAGCTTGTGCAACGTCTTGCGTTTCCAGCCATTCGATATACCGTGAGTACGAAGTAACCGGTGGAAGCTCCGGCTCCCGATTCTCTTGCAACGCGAAGTAGGTGTCGAACACTTCCTTGATCATAAAAGACATGCACCAGCCATCCATCAAAATATGATGGTGGCTCCAGATCACATGGTAGGACTCGTCGCCTGTACGCAATACGGTCACTCGCATCAAAGAGCCTTGAGCCAAATCGAACTTGTTCGCTTTATCCGCGCTAACGAAATCGGCCATGGTTTTCTCCAGGTCTTCACCGCTTGCCAAGCGAATATCTTCAAAGTACACTTCACACTTTCGCTCACGGAATACCACTTGAATCGGCTCGTCTCTCCAGCCTGTAATAAAGTTGGTTCGTAGCGCCTCATTCCGTTGCACCAACGTATCCAATCCTCTAGCAAAAGCTTCGACATTCAAGTTTCCGTGCAGATCGAAGGTCACCTGTTCGAAATAAGCCTCCGAATCAGCATCCAGCAAGCTGTGGAACAACATCCCTTTTTGTAGCGGAGTCAGGGTATACACATTCTCCAGTTCGCCAATCGCCGCCACCTGTTCAGCTAACTGATCCAAATCCTCCAAGGTCACATCTTGAAGCAGTACATCACTAGGTGTAAGCTCTGGTCGCTCTATGGAAACACAATGACGGATGACTTCGCGTAAACTCGATTGAAGCAGGCTGCCTAATTTCTCTATCGTTTCCCGTTTATACTGGGTCTCCCCGTAACGGATCGTGAATTCCAGCGTGCCTTCTGACACCATACCATTGATATCGAGGACAAAATCCATCACTGCATTCGGGCTTGAATCCTCGCCGGCACTGAACGGAGAAGATTGCATGCCGTTGCTTTCGACATCCTGGTCGAACTGACCCAAATAGTTAAAGCTGATCTCTGGTTCCAAAGCGAAGAATTCACCTTCACGCGGCACCGACAAATAACGCAGAATGCCATAACCGATTCCTTTGTTTGGAATCCGGCGCAAGCCTTCCTTCACCTGTTTCACCTGATGACCGAGAGCCTGAACATGACTCAGCTCCAGTACAACTGGGAATTGACTTGTAAACCAGCCTACTGTACGGGTAATATCCACATCTGGCAAAAGTTCTTCCCGGCCGTGGCCTTCGAGATTCACCAGCACACGTTTCTGACCGCTCCAAGCTTGTACCGCAAGGCCAAGCGCGGTCAGCAGCAGATCATTCATTTCCGTATGGTATGCACGGTGTGCCTGCTTCAACAGCTGTTCCGTTTCCTCTGCTGACCAGCAAACCGTCACAAGCCCGCTGTCCTTCAGCTTGGATCTGCCTTGTTCAAAATCTTTCGGAAGTGATTCATAGGTCAATTGCTCGACTTGTTGCCAGTACGCTCTTTCGCTTTCTATTGCCGGGCTGTTGGCATAATCAGCAAGCTGTTTTGCCCACGTTTGGAATGAATCCGTTTTGAGCGGTAGACGAATGTGTTGCCCTTGCAACGCCTGCTCATAGCCAGTAGCTAAATCCTCAAGCAGAATTCGCCAGGATACGCCATCTACAACCAGATGATGAATGGCAATAAGCAGATGGTCGCCGTCGTCACAGCGGAACAAACCGAGTTTCACCAAGGGGCCTTTTTCCAGATCGATGCTCGCTTGAATGTCATTCGCCTTAGCCTCTACGGTTTCTTTCAGGTCGCGGACTCCTTTGAGATCGACAACTTCCAGATCGAACAACGCTTCATTCTCCAGGACGCCACGGTTCCAAGCCGTATAACCGTTCTCGCTTTGGCGGTAAACCGTGCGGAGAGCATCATGATGCACAACCAGCTGATGCATCGCTTGGCGTAAAACTTCCTCGTCAAAGCCTTGCTTGGAAAATTGCATAAACGCCTGGTTGCTATGATGCACATCAGCCGGATTTTGCTCAAAGAACCAGCGCTGAATCGGGGTCAAAATAACCTCACCCGTCACTTCGGCCTGGCTAGCCGTTTTTTCCACCGTTTGCAATCTTAAACTCAGGGCGGAAATGGTCGGGTAATGGAACAAATCTTTCATGACCAGCTTGTAGCCCGTTTGCAAAAGACGGGACGATACCTGCAAAGCCTTAATCGAATCGCCGCCAAGCGCAAAGAAATTGTCCTTTGTGCCGACCTGATCCACACCAAGTACAGACTGCCAGACTAACGCAAGAGCTTGCTCGGCAGCAGTACGAGGTGCCGTGTATGCAACCTCGGCGCGAACACTTCCTTCCGGTACAGGTAACGCTTTTCGGTCTACCTTCCCGTTCGGCGTAAGCGGCATCTGATCCAGACGCATCATGCGCGCAGGCACCATATGGGAAGGCAGGGCTGTGTCCAGATGAGCCACCAGCCCTTCCAGATCAAAGCTTGAATCCGCTACGACATACGCGCACAAGTATTTCTGTCCTCGCTCATCCATCCGATCCATGACAAGCGCTTGACGCACACCAGCCACATTATTCATAGCTGCTTCGATTTCGCCAAGCTCGATCCGATAGCCGCGAATTTTCACCTGGTTGTCGATCCGACCGATGAAATCTACATTGCCATCCGGCATCCAGCGGGCCAGGTCACCCGTCCGGTACAACCGCTCCCCAGCGGTGAACGGGCTATCTACGAATTTTTCCGCCGTCAAATCCGGGCGGTTTAAATAACCGCGGGCCACACCCACGCCGCCAATAACAAGCTCCCCGAGTACGCCGATCGGCACCGGCTTCAAATTCGCATCCACGATATAGAACTTGGCATTCAGCCACGCCATGCCGATCGGCACACTACCCGTCTTCGGCAGTTTCTCCATCGGCTCATCATAGAAGCTGGAGTCAATCGCGGCTTCCGTTACGCCGTAGCTGTTAATAATACGGAACTGCGATCCGAAGCGCTCCTGCAAGGTGCGGTAATCTGCTACGCTACACGCATCGGAACTTGTGATCAGTAACTGCATCGAACTGACATCGAGACCTTCGGCATACACATGTTCCATGAACGGTATGATTAACGCCGGAGTCGATTCAAACACCGTTATGGCATAGTCACGAATCCAGCCGTACAGACGGTTTGGATCAATTCGGTCATCCTTCGGTACGATGACCATGGTGCCGCCATTGTACAGCGTGCGCGCAATATCACCGACAAACACGTCGAACGAAAAGCTGGCGAGCTGTAATAACCGGACCGGAAACTGATCCAGACGGTATTCCCGCCGGTAACCAGATGCCGTGTTCACCAAGCTGCGATGTTCCACTGCCACGCCCTTCGGCCGGCCCGTTGTACCTGAGGTGTAAATGACGTAAGCCAAATCACCCGCCTTGTTCACATTTGCAGGATTGGATATCGGATCTGCCGCTTGTGTGCTCTTCTCGGCTTCTGCTGTGGCAGAGGTTTCGGCAACAGCTACTTTCACTTCCGCCTGTACCATAGCGCCCTCTTCAGTGCCTGTTTCATCCCAAGTTTGTGTACCTACAGCCCCTTCTTTCCCTCCAAGTTGGTACGTTGTCGCGTCGTCAAGCGCAAGCACCGTTTGCAGCATCAGATTTGCATCAGTACGCCAGACTTCTGCTTGCTCCAGCAGGCAAGTCTGCGTGAGCAGGACAGATGCACCACTGTCCGCGAGCATATACTCGATCCGTTCCGCTGGATAATCCGGGTCAAGCGGTACATAAGCGCCGCCTGCCTTCCATACGGCAAGCACCCCAATCAATAGCTCCGTGGAACGACCAGCCAGAATACCAACCACCTGCTCAGGCTTCACTCCGTGCGTCCGTAGTATATATGCCAAACGATTTGCTTTGGCGTTCAGCTCCGCATACGTCAGCTTGCTGTCTTCGTAGACAACGGCCAGCGCTTCTGGCGTACGCGCCACCTGTTGCTCAAATTGCTCGTGGAACGTTCTCTCCCTCCATGCTTCATCCGCTTCCAAGCCCGTACTCTCTTCCTCTTCGGAAGACTGTTTCGCGAGAGCCAGAGAGGACACGTCAAACCCAACCAGCAAATCATGCTTTTCGTTATCCGTCAGGAAATCCAGATCCGCAATCCGCGCTCCCGGCTGAGCCAGGATCGACTCCAGAAGATGCTCGTAATGCCCTGCGAGCCGTACGATGGTTTCCGGTCTGAATAACGAGGTGGCATACTCAATCTTGCAAACCAACTCTCTCCCCGCTTCCACAATATCCAAGCTAAGATCAAACTTTGCTGTCTTTTCCTCGATATCAAACAACGACCATTGCAAACCTTCCATCGTTAAATCCAGGCTCTCGTGCTTTTGTAAAGAAAACATCGTATCAAACAGCGGATTCCGGCTTAAATCCCGGTTCACCTGAAGTGTTTCCACCAGTTCCTCAAACGGATAGTCCTGATGCTCATAGGCTCCAAGCGTCGTTTCCTTCACTTCCTGCAAGTATTCCATGAACGTTCGCTCTGCCGCCGGACCCAAACGAAGAGCCAGCGTGTTGACAAACATGCCGATAATCGGTTGCAGGTCTGCGTGTGAACGGGCGGCAATCGGCGTGCCGACCACGATATCCTCCTGGCCCGCATATTTATGAAGCAATACGGAGTATGCGGCCAGCAAAAGCATGTACAGCGTTGAGCCCGTATCATCTGCAAGACGTTTAAGTGCTTCACTTTTGGCTGCATCCAGTGTAAACGTAAGCGTTTGACCGTCAAACTGTTGAACAGCTGGACGCGAGAAGTCAGATGGTAGCTCAAGAACCGGAAGCTCGGAGCTAAATACCCCGCGCCAGTATTCCTCCTGCCGCTCAATACGTTGCCGTTGCTCCTCGGATTGTTGCCAAACAGCGTAATCCTTGTATTGAATCTGCATCTCCGGTAACTCTTCCCCATTGTAAAGCCGCACGAATTCACGCAGTATTACGTCCATGGAAAGGCCGTCGGAACCAATATGATGAATATCCAGTGCGAGCAGGAACTGCTCTTCTCCCAGTTGGATCAGCAGGGCACGTAGCAAAGGCGGCGCGCTCAAGTCAAAAGGCTGAATAAAGCCTTCAAGAATGGACGCAATCTGATCTTCACTTGCTTGAAGCTTCTCGATCTTGAAACCTGCATGTGGATGGATACGTTGAACTGGCTCTCCATCTACGATTTCAAAACCGGTGCGCAGCATATCATGACGGGCTACCAAAGTGTCCAGTGCGCGTTCCACTTTGGTCTCATCCAAAGCACCTTCCAATCGCAAGGCGCTTGGGAGGTTGTAATTCAACTCCAAGCTATCCAGTTGATTCAGGACATACAGCCTTTTTTGCGCAGAAGAAACCGGATAGTATGCTTTTTCCTCTGCTTTTGGAATGGAGGTATGTTTCGTTTCTCCCAAGCTGGCAATAACCTCGGCCATCGACTCTACCGTCATATAGCGGAATACATCGCGTAGCGGGAGTTCGACGTTCATTTCCTTCCGAATTTTGCTGACAAGGTTTGTTGCCCGCAAGGAGTGCCCTCCGAGCTCGAAGAAATTGTTCAAGACTCCAATGCCGGAAAAACCCAGCACTTCCTCCCAAATTTTCACGAGTTGAGCCTCCAAATGGTTACGCGGTGCTACGTATTCAACGCCTGTGTCCATGCCACCTTGCGGCTCAGGCAGTGCTTTGCGATCGACTTTACCGTTGGACGTCAGCGGCATACGCTCCAGCTGCACGAAGTATGACGGGATCATATAACCCGGCATTTCCTGAGCCAGCGAAGTTCTCATTTCACTGACTGTCAGCGTACGATCCGCCACAAAGTAAGCGACAAGCGCCTTCTCGCCTCCGCTGTCCTCACGAGCAAGCACTACTGCCTCTTCCACGCCTTTAACATTTAGAAGCTGAGTCTCGATTTCGTCCAGCTCGATCCGGTAACCACGGATTTTCACCTGATGGTCGATCCGTCCCAGATATTCGATGTTGCCATCCGGCAGCCAGGCGGCCAAGTCACCCGAGCGATACAGTTTCTCTCCCTCCGCAAAAGGGGAATCGACGAACTTCTCCGCTGTCAGATCCGGACGGTTCAGATATCCTCTGGCCAATCCTTCCCCGGCCACATACATTTCGCCCGCCACACCAATCGGCACAGGACGGCGGTTCTCATCCAGAACGTATACGCTCAGTGTCGGAATCGGTTTACCGATATTACTTTTGGCTGCCTCTATCTCGACCCACGTAATTTCCTTATATGTCACATGAACCGTTGTCTCCGTAATACCATACATGTTGATCAGCTTCGTATCAGGGTATTTCGTCTTGAAGCCCTTGAGTAGCAAAGGACTGAGCGCTTCTCCCCCAAAAATGACGTTGCGAATCCGCAGATCGTATACATGATCTGCCAAGACCTCCCGCAACAGTTGATAAAAGTACGTTGGCGTCTGGTTCAGAATGGTGACTTGTTCGCGGCCTAACAGTGCCAGAAAATCGGCTGGATTTTTCGCTGTGAGCGGTGGTACAATGACCAGCTTACCTCCGTACAATAGTGCTCCGTACATTTCCCAAACAGAGAAGTCAAAGCAGAACGAATGGAACAGCGTCCACGTATCAGACGGCCCAAAGTCGAACAGGTTTTTGTCATTAAACAGGAGGCGCACAACGTTTTTATGCTCGATCAACGTTCCTTTCGGTTTACCCGTCGTTCCCGATGTGTAGATGACATAGGCCAGATTGTCCGGGCCAGATATTGGTTCCAAGTTCGAAACATCCAGCGCATTCCCCAAGTCTGCCTTGACATCTCCCCAAACATAATCATGCAATTCGAGCCGAGTTCCAGCAAAGTCCGTCTTCTCATGCAAATGCTTTTGGATCAGCAATAATGATGCGCCGGAATCTTCGATCATGAAACGAATACGCTCTTCCGGATAGTCGGGATCGACAGGCACATAAGCTCCGCCCGCTTTGAGAATCGCCAGAATGCCGACGACCATATCAATGGAACGTTCGGCCAGAATGGCCACCAACTGATCTGCTTCGACTCCGGTTTCCCGCAGTTTTCGTCCGAGGCGGTTCGATTGTTCATTTAACTCGCGGTAGGTCAATTGCTTCTCATTCATCACAGCAGCCACATTATTCGGATAGAGTTCTGCCTGTTCTTCGAACAGTCCGTGAATGGTTTGCTGGCGTGGGTAGTCCGCTTCCGAATCGTTAAACCCGTGCATCAGCTCGTGGACTTCCTCCCCCGTAAGCATCTCCAGTGATGCAATGTCCCCGTCCGGTTCCGCTACGATGGTTTCGAGCAACTTGCCATAATGTCTGGCGAATCGCTCCGCAGTTTCCTGTTTGTACAAAGCCGTAGCGTACTCCAACCGACATTCAAGCTGACCGTCCAACTCCGAAATATCAAGCAGCAGCTCGAACTTGGATGTCCGGTTTTCCAGCGGATAAAACGATTGCTCCAGCCCCTCGATGACAATGCGCTCGTTCTCCGTATTTTGCAGGGAGAAGAACGTATCAAAGAGCGGATTCCGGCCAGTCGCGCGCGCAATGTGCAGACTTTCCACCAAGTCCTCAAATAAATAATTTTGATTTTCAAAAGCCCCGAGTGTGATGTCCTTAACTTCATCAAGGTACGAAAGGTACGGCTTGGAACGCTCTGGACGGCTACGAATGGCCAATGTGTTGATAAACATGCCCACGATAGGTTGCACTTCTTCTTGCGTTCTTCCGGCAATCGGCGTTCCTACGATCAGATCTTCCTGACCCGAATATTTATGCATCAGGATGGAATACGCCGACAGTAGCACCATATACAGCGTCGTTCCCGTCCGTGCCGCAAGTTCTTTCAGCTTCTCCGTTCGTTCTTGTCCGATATAAAACTTTACAGTCCGGCCGTCAAAGCTCTGCACCGCAGGGCGAGGGTAATCCGTCGGTAGCTCCAAAACAGGCAATTCACCCGACAACTGTTCCAGCCAGTACTTCTTCTGCGGCTCAAGCATCAGCCCATAGGCTTCGGAATGCTGCCAAACAGCATAGTCTTTGTATTGAATGTCTAGCGGAACCAGCGTCTCACCCCGATACAAGCGGCTGAACTCGTCGAAAAGCAACGCAGTCGAAATGCCATCGGAGACGATATGATGCATATCAAACAACAGAATGTGGCGATCCTCGGCGACTTGGATCAGGCCAATACGTAGAAGTGGCGGCTTGGTCAGATCAAACGGGCGATAATAAGCCTCCACCACTTGACCTAATTCCTGCTCGTTCGCCCGGAAATAATCCACGGCAAACTGAACCTCATCATAGATGCGCTGCACAAGCTCGCCCTGAACCTGCTCGATCCCGGTGCGCAGCGTCTCATGGCGCTGAATCAGTGCCCGAAATGCTTGCTGGACACGCATATGATCCAAAGCACCTTCGAGAAGAAGCGCCGCCGACATATTGTAGCTGCGCTCGGCTCCGTCAAGCTGGCGCAGGATGTACAAACGCTTTTGTTCAGATGAAACCGGATAATACCCTGCCTGGGCTGCCTTTGTAATCTCGTATGTTTCCTGCTGCTTTAAGCTACCGATTCTCTGGGCCAGCTGTTCAATCGTGGTGTAGCGAAACACGTCCCGCAACGGAACCTCGACTTGCAGTTCCTTTCTAATTTTTGAAACCAGCGAGGAGGCCCGCAAGGAATGGCCTCCCAGGTCGAAGAAATCATCTTGAACGCCAACTCGTGCAATACCCAGCACCTGTTGCCAAATGAGAGCAATCCTTGTTTCAAGCAAGGTGCGAGGCGCTACATACTCATGTCCTGCTTCTACCTCACCGCTCGGTTCAGGCAACCCTTTACGATCAATTTTACCGTTCGGCGTCAGGGGAAGCTTATCGAGTGATACAAATCGAGCCGGGATCATATGGACAGGCAGCTCTTCCTTCAATTGAGACAGCAGATCGCTTATCTGCAAAGAAACATCGCCAGCCACGTAACCACACAAATACTTCTGCCCCTGCTCATCCGTTCGGTCGATCACTACAGCCTGCTTAATGCCAGGATAACGTAACAGAGCCGTTTCAATTTCCCCAAGTTCGATTCGGAACCCGCGAATTTTCACCTGATAGTCGATCCGGCCGATGAATTCCACGTTTCCGTCTTCCAGCCAGCGGGCCAAGTCCCCTGTCCGGTACAGACGTTCGCCCGGCACAAACGGGCTCTCTACAAACTTCTCTGCGGTTAAGTCGGGACGGTTCCAGTACCCGCGGGCTACCCCGGCACCACCAATAACAAGTTCTCCCGGAACCCCTATAGGCACTGGCTTTAATGCAACATCAACAATATAAAATCTGGCGTTCAGCCAAGCTTTGCCAATTGGAACATGGCCCGACGTCGGCAGTTTGTCCAAAGGCTCATCGTAAAAGCTGCTGTCAATCGCCGCTTCCGTCACGCCATAGCTGTTAATAATGCGGAATTGTCCGCCGAATCTTTCCTGTAACAATCGATAGTCGTTGACACTGCAAGCATCCGAGCTGGTAATCAGCAACTGCATGGAGCTAACGTCCAGCTTTTCTTCATAGATATGTTGCATGAACGGCAAAATAAGCGCAGGCGTCGATTCAAATACCGTAATGTTTTGATCCCGAATCCAGCCGTATAAACGGTTTGGATCAATCCGGTCATCCTTCGGCACAATCACCATCGTACCCCCGTTGTACAGCGTGCGTGCGATATCTCCGACGAATACGTCAAACGAGAAACTCGCCAGTTGCAACAACCGTACCGGGAACTGATCCAATCGGTACTCAAGGCGGTATGCATCCGCCGTATTTACGAGACTACCATGCTCAACCATGACACCTTTAGGATGTCCCGTTGTACCCGAGGTGTAAATCACATAAGCCAAGTCTTGCGGAGCACTGTCGGCAGATTTAAATCCCATTCCACCCGCATCCCCGGTATAAATCTGCTCATCGTCCATGGCATAAACTGCTTGAAGCTTCAGCCTGTCATCAGCCAGCCATCCTCCGGCCCGCTCCAACAAATGACGCTGTGTGAGCAACACCGATGCTTCGCTGTCACTTAACATATACTCGATTCGCTCCGCCGGATAATCAGGATCTAGCGGCACATAGGCTCCGCCCGCTTTCCAAACAGCGAGTACACCAACCAGCAGTTCGACAGAACGTTCCGCCCAGATCCCTGTAATGCTCTCCCTTCCCACGCCTTGTTCACGAAGGAGAGAAGCCAGCCGTTCTGCACGCTCGTTCAATTCGCCATACGTCAGCTGTTGGTCCATATAGATGACTGCCGGATGATCCGGTATTTCCCGCGAAAACTTTTCAATATATCGATGAAACGCTTCTCCCTCGCCCAGCTCTGCCACCGGTGGATTAAAAACGTCCAGAATGCGATGTCTCTCCTCATCACTGAGCAGAGAAAGTTCACGTACCCGTAATTCGGGAGTCTGAAGAAACTGATCCAGAACAGTTACATACTGTTCCATAATCCGATCGATCTCGGCCTCTTCGAACAGGCCAGTACGGTAAGAAGCATGCAGAATAACATGTCCTTCATTCAGCATATGGTCGAAGCGTAAGAGCAGATCGTCCATCTCATGTCTGGCAAAATGAGCCTCCAGGCGTACTTTAATTTCTTCGTACTCCTCAATTTCTAGAGGCAAATATTCCAGAGATGTGCGGAACAACTCCGAAAGATCGTTGCGTCCATGTTGCTCACGTAAATCCTGGATCAATTGGTTATACGGATATTTCTGATACCGCAAATCCGCCGTATTTTCCTTGGAAACGGTCTGGATCAGGGACAGCAGGTGAGCGTCTGGATCAAGATGAATCCGTGTGGCCACGGTGCTGACGAACATGCCTATGGTTTCTTTTTCCTTTTTGCTGGTACGATTGGCGAAAACCGTGCCGACGGGCACATCGGTGCTGTCCGTCAGCTTGTACAGCAGGGCGTACATGGTGGACAAAAATAACGTATATAAGCTGACCTGATATCGCTCACTGAAGGCCAGAATGTGTTCATACCGGGAACCATCCAAAGTGATGGCGAGTTTATTGGACTCACTGCCAACGGAGAATGATGGCACCGATTTAATGCCCGTCGTTTCAGGCAACGTGCTGTACTTTGACAGCCAATATTCCTTGCCTTTTTGATAACGTTGTGATTGCTCATACTCTTGCTCAGCAGAAATATAATCCAAATAGGAGGGAGCCTGGTCATTACCTGAGATGTCTTTATCTCTGCCATTCTCATTCTCTTTGCCTTTTTCCTTGCGTTTTTCTTTACGCAGTTTCAGATATTTTTCCATCACGGCATGCAACAAAGCATTTACGGACAAACCGTCGGCAATGATATGATTTATCGTCAAATTAAGCCATACCTGACCGTTAGCAAAATGAATAATTGTAAATTGGTAAAGGTTTTCGTCAAACACGCTTACCGGTTTTTCGCTTATTTCGTTTACCCATGTATAAAATTGTTCAGTCGTATCTAATTCGAGGTGGCTTATTCTGGCTTGCACATTCTCCAGTTCTTCAAACCACTGTGTTGGATGTTGTAAATCCCCACTAAGACGGATTCGGAATGCGTCATAGGTTTTGACGATCTCTACCGCCGCTTGCTCCAGAATTGATGTGTCGATCTGACCCGTGATTTGGTAGGTCGCAGAAAGCTTCGTGATGGACGTACCCGGATTCATAATTTCCATAAACCATATTCGGCGCTGGGCTTGCGTTAATCCGTATTGCTTGTTGGTATTTTCTCTCACATCGACACACTCCCGTTTTAGAGATTGTTTGTAGATAAGCTAACCGTACAGCCGGGCGTAATAACCTCCGAGTGCGAGCAGCTCCTGATGACGGCCCCGCTCAACGACTGTTCCTTGGTTCATAACCGTAATCAAATCCGCATGTTCCACGGTGCTGAGACGGTGCGCGATAAGAATCGTCGTACGTCCCTTCATCAATACGTTCAGAGCCTGCTGTACCCAATGCTGGGATTCGTTATCCAGTGCAGAGGTTGCTTCGTCCAGCAGGAGAATCGGTGCATTCTTAAGAATCGCTCGCGCAATCGCAATGCGCTGTCTTTGTCCGCCTGACAACGATGCGCCTCTCTCTCCCACCGACGTTTGATACTGCTCAGGAAGTTCCTGAATAAAATGATGAGCGTATGCCGCTTTGGCAGCTTCCACAACTTCTTCATCCGTAGCTTCCGGCTTGCCATAGCGGATATTTTCCTCGATTGTGCCTGTAAACAAGAACGGTTCCTGCGGAACGTAAGCAATCTGCCTGCGGATTTCATCCAGCGTGTAATGGCCAAACGCTTTGCCTTGGAGCAAGATTTCTCCGCTGTCCACCGGATAAAAACCGAGCAACAGCTTGATCAGTGTGCTTTTGCCGCTGCCGCTGGCTCCCACAATTGCTGCAACTTGGCCGGGAAATACCTTCATGGACATGCCTTCAAGCACCTTTTTATCCATCTGATAGGAAAATTCCACATCGCGAAACTCCACCGCAGCATCCGAAAAATGTTTGCTGTCTGGAGATCCCAGTCGCTCCGGTTCCTCTTCCTCTGCAAGTACCTCTTGAATCCGGTGAGCCCCCGCGAGCGAATTCTGGGTCATGGACAGAACCATCCCCAGGTTCAACAAAGCGTGTGTCAGATTCACTTGCAAAACGGCCAGAGCAGCAACACTCCCCATTCCCATCAGTCCGTAGGCATAGAGAAGACTACCGATGACGATAATGCCGCAGAACGTAACGTAGCTAATAAAATGATTCACCGCAGCCTGCATGCCGTTCTTCTGCGCAGTTTGCCGAAGCGTCTGGGTCATCTGTTCGTTCAACGCCTCATACTGGCTATAAATCGAACGGATGCGGAACAGTTTCACCATTTGAATGCCACCCATGAAATCTTTGAATTTTTCAGTCATTTTACCGAGCGTTTGCAATCCTTGTTCGGACAAGACACGAATATCTCGTGCAAATTTCAGGCTGACCGCGGAGGACAATAGTAGAATAACGAAAGATACGCCAGCAAACCGCCAGTCAATTAGCACCATGGAAACAATAGAGCCGATGCAAAAAACAATTTGTAGCAACAAAACGAAGTAAACCTGTGAAAATGTAAACTCAACTGTCGTTACGTCATTGTTCACCCGTGACAACAAGTCCCCATGGTGGGTTTGCTCCAGGAATTTCGGACGGACCCGGCACAGCTTGTCATAAAGTCGCTTTCGGATGTTCAGTACAGTCAACTCAACACTCCGCTGGTACAAGTAAATGAACCAGGGTGAAATAATATTTTCCAGAAACAGCGCCGTGCCCAAAATGATAAAAGCATTCACCATCAGGGACGTATCTCGGGACACGGCGAAATCAACCAAATTATGTACGACCAAACTGAATGCGATCAGAAACAATGTTTGGGTGAGCGCCGTTACAGCCAGGCCAGTGGCGTACTGCGTTTTTTGCTTGCGGTTCATAAATGTCAGCAAATAGCCAAGTTCTTTAACTTGTGAGAGCCATCCGCCCTTTTTCATGTGTGCGCCACCTCCCTGCGTTCGGCGGACTCGGTAAACTCCTGGTAGTAAGACTGGGCATACAACCCATTCATCCCCAGCAATTGTTCATGAGTGCCCTTCTCCACAATATTCCCCTGTTCCATGACCCAAATCTCGTCGACACTTTGTACCGTAGAAAGTCGGTGAGCAATAACCATCGTTGTTCTCTGTTCCATCAATACACCCAGTGCTTTCTGAACCGCACTTTCCGACTCCGGATCAAGGGCCGACGTAGGCTCGTCCAACAACAGCACAGGAGCATCCTTTAAAAAAGCCCGAGCCATGGCGATACGCTGACGTTGCCCACCGGACAAAAATCCGCCGCGCTCTCCGACATACGTTTGGTATCCATCAGAGAGCTTCATAATGAAGGAATGCGCCTGAGCAACTTTGGCAGCTTCAATAATCGCTTCCATCGATGCTCCCTCCTGCCCGTAGCCAATATTTTCGGCAACCGTACCGCTAAACAAATACGAATCCTGAGTGACCACGGAAAAATGTGACCGCAGTTGCTCCGGATCGGCACCATCAATCCGGCTGCCGAACACGCGAATTTCACCTTGGCTTTTCTCTGGTAGTGGATAAAAGCCGCAAATCAGCTTAAACACCGTGCTCTTCCCTCCACCGCTCGCTCCGACAAGAGCAATCGTCTTGCCTTCCGGTACAGAGAAGCTCACATTCCGCAGGATCGGAGAGTGATCTTCATATCCAAAGGTTACGTTCTTGAATTCAATAGGCGTTGCGTTCGCTTTCGGAAGGAAACGGCCATTTTCTGTTTCAGTTGGTTGCTCAACGATGTCGGAAACCCTTCTTAAGGCACCGGCCATTTCGAACGTACGCGTGATAAGCTCGGGAATATGTTCCAGCGGTTCAAGACACAGATTCAGCAAGTATAAGAAGGCAACGAGTTCTCCCGCGCCTAACTGCCCTTGATAGATCAAATAACTTCCGTAACTGACTGCGAAAATGATCGGACTGATCATCAGTGTAGAAAGCAACGGGTTAACCCAGGCTTCCCGCTTTTTCACGGCCAGTTTTTTTTGAGCTGTCAATTGCAACAACACTTGGTAGGATCGAGATAACATCCCGGATAACAGGTAGCTTTTTACAATAGGCATCCCCCCAAGCGTATCCTGGAGGTTCACGTTCATTCGACCCATATTGGTCTGAGCTTCCTCCGTCAACCGCTCCAATTGCTTGCCAATCCATTGAGAAACCAGCAACGCTACCGGAAATAACAGCAGACTGTACAGCATCAGCTCCCATTGGAGGTAGATCAAATATGCGAAACAGCCAATAAACAATAGCGGGTGATAAAACCACTGGGCAAAATCCCGAATCATAAACTGCTGGATGAGTTGCAGATCATTGTTGATTCGCGACAGCATGTCACCGGAGTGCTGCTTTTCCAAATCGGAGACCCGAAGTTTGCCAATATGACGCATGACATCGTTACGGACATCCTGAACCGCGGAAGCACTGCTTCGCTCCACGCCAAAACTCATGAAAAACTTCGCTGGTACACCGATCAGGATGACCACAAAGACCGCGTAAACGATCTGCAGTACGATTGGCCCTGCCCCTTTCTCGGCCTGCGTGGTCAGTTGCTCAATCAAACTTCCCGTCCATATCTCAATGACAGCCGCAGCAATGGCGGACAATGTGCCGACGATCATCCAGCCCTTATGACGGCTTACATAGGACATCAGCCAGCGGAACGCTTTCCATGTCGCGTAAGCGGTTTGACGCTTGGAAGGTTCCGCGGTAACTTGTTCTCGAACAAATGGCTGCTGGTCAGCTTCCATGCAGTACTCCAGCCTCCGCCTCAATCTGCCGCTTAACTTGCTCTAAAATATCCCGGATAACATCAGCTGTTTCGTCCACACGGGAAAGCTCTAATAATTCCTCGTGCGCGCCTTCGAGACGATAATCGGTGTAAGCTTGCTTTGTCGCACGCCGCCAGGACGGTAATTGGTGCTCCAGACGAAACGCCTCGCTGTCCTTCGCAATCAGTTCATAAATCCGGGCCGAGATCATTCCAGTATTAATAAGCTGTGCCTCATACATCAAGGTCGCTTTGACCTTCCGATGAACCCTCTCCCGTACGAGTGAGTTACTCATTAATTCCTTCTCCTCTTCGTCAAATTCAGCAAGCATTTCTTCAGCCTCTTTCTCTGACCTTTCAGCTGGTGTCAGCGTTTCCTTAATCCACGAGTCCACCATAAGCACATCCGCTACGACATGCCCTCTTTTCTCCATCGCTTTAGCTACCTCAAACGTCAGGTTGCCTCCGAAGCAATAACCGAGTAACACGTAAGGCCCTTCTGGCTGGATGCGAACAATTTCATCGACATAGCGGTTTAGCATGGACTCGTAACCGGTGGCATCGTCGATAAAATCAATGCCGTAGAGCATGAATCGTCCATCGAGCCTACTTGCGAGTTCTCGGTAACCTATGCCGAAGCCGCTACCGGGAGGGAAGCAGAATACGTTAAGATCACCTGTTTTATTCAACTTAATGAAAGAGTCTCCCCCTTGATCCAGCCCCAGATCTCCCTCTCCAAAAGCCATGGCTTCAACGGTGAAATGATGGAACTCGCGGTTCAGCGGGATCTCAATTCCTGTTTCATCGTAAACAGCTTGAACGAGCCTCATCAGGCTTAACGAATTGCCACCGAGCTCAAAAAAGTTATCCTTTACTCCGACCTGCGGAACGCCAAGCGTATCTTGCCACACACGGGCGATTTTCATCTCAAGCAGCGTTCTCGGCGCGACATATTCGGCTTCCCTGGCCGCGGCTTCCCCTGGCGCGGGCAATGCTTTGCGGTCAATTTTCCCGTTCGAGGTCAGCGGCATCTGCGAAAGCTGCACGAAGTGCGAAGGAATCATATACCCCGGAAGCTGCTTGGAGAGTCCCTCCTTGAGTTCATGCGCCGAAAGCCTTGTTTCTGCGACGTAATAAGCAACAAGAAGCTTATTACCGTTCGCATCTTCGCGATCAAGCACCTTGGCTTCCTGCACAGCTTCCATCTTCAGCATCTGGTTCTCGATCTCATCCAACTCAATCCGGTACCCACGAATTTTCACCTGATGATCGATCCGGCCCAGATATTCGATATTGCCATCCGGCAACCAAGTTGCCAAATCACCCG
This sequence comes from Paenibacillus xylanexedens, assembly GCF_007680605.1. GTDB lineage: Bacteria > Bacillota > Bacilli > Paenibacillales > Paenibacillaceae > Paenibacillus > Paenibacillus xylanexedens_B. Next base: position 32,798 of record NZ_VEIO01000006.1, on the reverse strand, counting down.
TGCGGTACAGTTTCTCCCCCTTCACAAACGGGGAATCCACGAACTTCTCCTCTGTTAGGTCCGGACGGTTCAGGTATCCTCTCGCAAGGCCTTCACCAGCCACGAACATTTCGCCCGCTACACCCATTGGAACGGGTTGACGGTTTACATCCAGGACATATACACGAAGCGTAGGAATAGGCTTGCCGATATTACTCTTCGCCGCGTCTATTTCGATCCACGTAATTTCCTTATATGTCACATGAACGGTCGTTTCCGTAATGCCGTACATGTTGATCAGCTTTGTCTCCGGGTACTTCGTCTTGTAACCCTTGAGTAACAACGGACTGAGCGCTTCGCCTCCGAAGATGACGTTACGAATCCGTAGATGATATGCATGATCGACCAAAACCTTACGGAGCAGCTGGTAAAAATACGTTGGCGTCTGATTCAAAATCGTGACTTGTTCGCTGCTTAGCAGCGCCAGAAAATCAGCGGGACTTTTCGCCGTAAGCGGTGGTACGATAACCAGCTTACCTCCATTCAGCAACGCTCCGTACATTTCCCAAACAGAGAAATCAAAGCAGAAGGAGTGGAACAGTGTCCATGTGTCGGCTGGCCCGAAGTCAAACAAGTTCTTGTCGTTAAACAGAAGGCGCACGACGTTTTTATGCTCAATTAGGGTTCCTTTAGGTTTACCGGTCGTTCCAGACGTGTATATAACATAGGCCAAGTTTCCCGATCCAGATATCGGTTCTAAGTTCGAAGAGTCCCGTGTAGCTTCGGAGCTGAACCCATTCTCTTCCCAAACAAAATGATCTAATTCAAGCCGAGTCCCTGCAAAATCGGTCTTTTCATGCAAATGCTTCTGAATCAGTAATAACGGTGCGCCTGAATCTTCAATCATGAAGCGGATGCGCTCCTCTGGATAATCGGGATCAACAGGCACGTAAGCCCCGCCGGCTTTGAGAATCGCTAGGATGCCAACAACCATATCAATCGAGCGTTCAGCTAGAATCGCGACCAGTTGGTCGGCTTTGACTCCTGTCTCCCGCAGCTTCCGCGCAAGGCGGTTGGAACGTTCGTTTAATTCGCGGTAAGTCAGCTGCGCATTATTCATGACAACGGCTACGTTGTCCGGGTAAAGCGCTGCCCGTTCTTCAAACAAGCCGTGGATGGTTTGCGCACGATTAAATCCGGTTTCGGTGTCATTAAATTGATTCAGGAGCGTTTCCCTCTCATCTGGAGACAGTACATCAGCTTGTCCAAGTTCCAGATCCGGCTGAAATAAAAGGAAGGATAGTAGTCGAACCAGATGGTCGGCTGCCTGTTCCACAAACGCATGATCATAGCGCTGCCCGTCATAGCTTATCTCCAACTTGATCGAACTGTCTTCGCGGTCGAAGCGAAAAGTCATATCGTTCACCATCCGGTTGCCCGGCGGTTCGGGATGAATCGGGGCGAAGGAGACTACCGTATTAATGACTGGAAAGCCATCCTTCGTGTAACCCAGATGGAGCGGCTCCACCATTTTCCGAAAAGGCAGGTGCTGATGCTCCATTGCCTCGCCGATAGAGGTTTTGATTCCCCCAAGCAGCGTTTTAAGCGTCGTCTGATGGCTTACAGCCGTTTTGATGATCAGGATTTCATGCGGCGGCTTCGCCCCATCCGGTTCTGCTTGATAGGAAGGCATACCGACCAGTACTTGACCCTGGCCTGTATATTTGAACAGCAGGCCTTTTACTCCTGCCAAAACAACCATGTATATCGCCAAATCGGAACCACTCGCTAGGCCAATCATTCTCTCCGAGAGTTCGCTTGGCAGAGTTCGGTCAAGCAAGCCCGGTTTGGCCTGGACTTCCCCACTTGCCGATAATTTGGAGGATTGACTGTAAGGAAGGAAGCTCAGGCTATCACCGGCATCAAACTTGCTGCTCCAGTATCGTTCTTCCTTTTCAAATAAAGATTTCATGGATACCTCCCCTAAAATGAAGTGACCGCATGCCCCGCGCAGATCCAAAAACGTTTGTTTTCGGATCTGTGCATGTATGGGCTTGCATGTTGTTCGCCATCTTACTTGGGACGCGTGCAGATTTTACCAGACATCAAAGGCACGATTGCAACGTTAAAACGCAAACTCGATTGTATCAACTGCATTCTTTCCGTCTGTCTTTGGTTTATGACATTCAATCCGTTTTAGCTCAAGGTGCGGATTTTCCACGATTTGAGACAGCACCCGCAGGTAATCCTCGGTCAATGTGCGAATCATCGTCTCTTTGAACAGCTTGGTGGCATAGAAGAAGCCCCCGCTTAGCGAGCCGTTGTTTTCATACATAAACAGGGTTAGATCAAACTTGGCTTCTTCAAGCTGGTCGAGTTCAACATTTTTCAGGTTGACCCCTTCCAGTTCGACGTCTTGTTCTTCGATATTTTGCAAGTCGAAAACCGCATCGAATAATGGAAAACGGCCCGGTTCCCGCTTCACATTCAAACGCTCTACGAGCTCTTCGAACGGATAATCCTGGTTCTCAAAAGCACCCAATGCGGTCTCCTTCACTTCTTCAAGGTAGGACAAAAACGTTTTGTCGCCCGACGGACGATTGCGGAGTGCCAACGTATTGACAAACATTCCGACGACCGGCTCCAAATCGGCATTTGTTCTTCCCGCCACCGGGGTACCCACGATGATATCCTCTTGCCCGCTGTACTTGCACAGCAGAACGGTATACGCCGCTAGCAGTACCATGTACAGCGTGCTTTCTTGCTCAGCCGCTAATTGACGCAGCCCCTCAGAGAGAGAGGCATCAACGTCGAAATCCAGGTGCATGCCCTCGTAATCGCGAATCGCAGACCGTTCATAGTCCATCGGTAAATCGGTCCTCGGCAGTTCGCCTTCAAAGGTTTTCAGCCAGTACGCTTCCTGCCGCGCGATCCGGTCTTGGTAGTCCTTAGACTGTTGCCAGACAGCGTAATCTTTGTATTGAATCCGTAGTGGAGGCAGTTCTTCACCGGCGTATAAACTCGAGAACTCATCCATCACAATCGCCATCGATACACCGTCGGACACAATATGATGCATATCAAAAAGGAGAATATGCAGGTCCGGTTCCAATTCTATGACTCCAGTGCGCAGAAGCGGCGCCTTGCCAAGGTCGAACGGGCGAACGAAGCTGCGGATGATCTGCTCGATTTGGGCCACATCCTCTGGATCTGATTGATGGTGCTCGATAGCAAAATCAACCTGCTGGTAAATGCGCTGAACCGCTTCACCCTTCACAACTTCAAAACTTGTGCGCAGTGATTCATGACGTGTTATCAGTTTGCGCAAGGCAACTTCAAAACGTTCTAAATCAAACTCACCTTCCAACCGCACCAGTTCCGGCATGTTATAAAGCTGATCTGCTCCATCCAGCGTATGCTGGATGTACAATCGCTTCTGTGCAGAGGAGAGAGGGTAATACTCTCTCACATCCGCTTGAGGAATAGCCTCATGTTCACGTCGCTCCATCTGCGCAATTACCTCAGCCATCGTTGCAATGGTCGAGTGGCGGAATACGTCGCGTAGCGGCAGATTGACATTTAATTTCTTAAATATCTTGCCTGCCAATGACGTTGCCCGTAGAGAGTGACCACCAATGTCAAAGAAGTTCTCGTACACGCCGATTTCCTTCGTTAGCCCCAGCACCTGTTGCCAAATCGAGGCCAACTTTATTTCCAGTTCATTGCGCGGTGCGACATACTCCGTTCCGCTTCCTGCCTCCCCTTCCGGTGCTGGCAACGCCTTCCGGTCAATCTTGCCGTTTGGCGTCAGAGGCAGACGCTCCATCCCTACAAAGTAAGATGGGATCATGTACCCTGGCAACTCCTGTGCCAATGCTCCGCGCAGATCGTTTACTGCCAAATCCATTCCCGTATCCGCTGTGTAATATGCACATAGCACTTTCTGTCCATTTGCGTCATTTCGAACCAGCACCACGGCTTCGCGTACATTTTCCACCCGCAAGAGTTGTGACTCGATCTCGCCTGTTTCGATCCGATACCCCCGGATCTTCGCCTGATTATCCATCCGACCGATGAAGTCCACGTTGCCGTCTTTTGTCCATCTCGCCAAGTCTCCCGTGCGATACAACCGTTCGCCTGCTGCGAACGGGCTGTCTACGAACTTCTCTTCTGTCAGCTCTGGACGATTCAAGTATCCGCGCGAGACCCCAACTCCGCCGATAACCAGTTCACCCAGCACCCCGACAGGCACCGGATTTAAATGTGCATCCACAATATAAAACTTCGCATTTAACCACGCTTTGCCGATAGGCACATGCCCTGTCTTCGGAAGCATTTCCAATGTCTCGTCGTAGAAACTGGAGTCAATCGCTGCTTCCGTCACTCCATAAGCGTTGATGATTCGGAATAATGATCCAAAACGCTCCTGCAAGGTTCGATAGTCTGCTACGCTGCAGCTGTCCGAACTGGTGATGAGTAGCTCCATATGGCTCATATCCAGCCCCTGCTCGTACACATATTCCATAAACGGAATAATCAGCGCTGGCGTCGATTCAAAAATAGTAACCTGCTCTTGCTCAATCCAGTGGTGCAGACGCGATGGATCGATCCGGTCGTCCTTCGGCACAATCACCATCGTGCCCCCGTTATACAGCGTGCGTGCGATATCGCCCACGAACACATCAAACGAGAAGCTGGCCAGCTGCAACAACCGCACCGGGAACTGATCTAATCGATATTCCCGCCGGTACCCTGCCGCTGTGTTCACGAGGCTACGGTGCTCAATCATGACGCCCTTCGGCTTCCCTGTCGTTCCCGACGTATAGATCACGTAGGCCAGATCCTCTGGTCGGGCTTCGTGGAAATCATCCATGCCAGAACGCATCGGCGCATTTGCCCGTTTCTCGCTGTACGATGCTTCGTCATCGAGATACAACACATCCGCCAACGCCAGTTCCTCTGCTGCGAGCCAAGCTTCGGCACGCTCTCGCAGTAGCTTTTGGGTGAGTAGCACCTTTGCTCCGCTGTCTTCCAGCATGAACCGTACGCGATCTGCCGGGTAATCCGGGTCAAGCGGTACATACGCGCCGCCTGCTTTCCAGACAGCAAGCACCGCTACCAGCAAATCCACCGAACGTCCGGCAAGAATACCAACGATGGATTCTCGGCCAATGCCGCTTGCGCGCAGCCTAGCGGCCAAACGATTCGACCGCTCATTCAGCTCCGCATACGTTAGACGGTCATTCTCGTACACAACCGCCTCCGATTCAGGCGCGCGCTGCGCCTGTTCTTCAAACAGACGGTGGAACGCAACCGCGGGAGCAACTTGCACTTCCAGCTGCGCCGGGTTAAATGCGCTGAGCATTTCTTTTTCCTCAGCCGTTAACAAGCTCAGCTCGGCTATCTTCGCATCCGGACGGCTTACAATCGTGACGAGCAGTTGCTCGTAATGTTTGGCCAGACGTTCGATCGTCTCCCTTTTATAAAGAGCCGTCGCATATTCGAAGCTGTACTCCAAGCCGCCGTTCTCCTCGCCCACATCCAAGCTGATATCAAACTTTGCGGTATCCATTGCGCTCGGATAGGAAGTCAAACGGAGCCCTTCCAACTCGAATTCCTCGTTCTCCGTATTCTGCATCGTAAACAATGTGTCAAAGAGGGGATTACGGCTTAAATCACGGGTGACTTGCACCTTGTCCACCAATTCTTCGAACGGATAGTTTTGATGCTCAAAAGCTTGGAGGGTCGTTTCTTTAATCTCGCTCAGGTATGACAGGAACGTCTTCTCCGAAGACGGGTAACTGCGAATCGCCAGTGTGTTCAGGAAAATCCCGATTAACGGTTGCACATCTCCATGATTCCTTCCGGCAATTGGCGTACCAACGACCACATCTTCCTGACCTGAATATTTGTGCAGAAGCACGTTATACGCAGCAAGCAACACCATGAACAGTGTCGTGCCCGTCTCTGAAGCCAACTGCTTCAGGGCATCCGTTTTCGTAGCTTCTAAGAAAAACTCCAGTGTGTGACCATCGTAGCTCTGCACAGCAGGACGCGGATAATCGGTTGGCATTTCAAGCACCGGAAGTTCCCCTTGGAACATGTCCAGCCAGTATGTTTCCTGATGCTGAAGCCGTTCCTGCTGCTCCTGAGAATGTAGCCAAACGGCATAATCTTTGTACTGAATGCGTAAAGGCTCCAGTTGTTCTCCCCCATACAAGCGGACGAATTCTTCAACAAAGATCTCCATCGAAACACCGTCGGAAATAATATGATGCATATCGTACATTAGAATATGGCGTTCCGGATTAAGCTGGACAAGGCCTACTCTCAGTAGCGGAGGTTTCGCCAAGTCAAACGGACGGACAAAACGACGAACGATCTCTTCGACCTCTTGCTCATCCACCGGGTAGAACTCCACGGCAAAATTGAAGTCCTGGTAAATCCGTTGAGATGCTTCGCCATCCACCATCTCGAACCCGGTACGCAACATTTCATGTCTATCCACAAGCTTACGGAATGCGTCTTCGAACCTTGCACGATCCAAAGCACCCTCTAGCACCATGGCTTCCGGCATGTTGTAACTAAGCTCCGCACCTTCCAGTTGATTCAAGATAAAGAGGCGTTTTTGAGCAAAAGATTGCGGGTACACCTCACGTCTCTCCGCCAGCGGAATAGCAACGAATTTCTGCTCATCTAGTCGGGAAATGGCAACCGCCATGTTCTCGATCATGGAATGACGAAACACCTCTCGCAGTGGCAGATCCACGTTCAACTCTTTATGAATCTTGCTGACCAGTGACGTTGCCCGCAGGGAGTGACCTCCGATGTCGAAGAAATTCTCGTACACGCCGATTTCTCTCGTAAGTCCCAGCACTTCCTGCCATATCGAAGCCAATTTTCTTTCCAGCTCATTGCGTGGTGCAACATACTCTGCTCCGCTTCCTGCTTCCCCTTCCGGCGCTGGTAGCGCCTTCCGGTCAATCTTTCCGTTCGGCGTCAGAGGCAATTGCTTCATCTCCACGAAGTACGATGGAATCATGTATCCTGGTAAATCCTGTGCCAGCGCGCCACGCAGATTGTTTACTGCCAGATCCGTTCCTGCACTTGGTGTGTAATACGCGCATAACATCTTCTGCCCTTCCGCATCAGTTCGAACCAGAACGGCTGCTTCCCGTACGCCTTCCACACGCAACAGCTTCGCTTCGACCTCACCTGTTTCAATCCGGTAGCCCCGAATTTTAGCCTGATTGTCCATTCGACCAATGAAATCCACGTTGCCGTCTTCCATCCACCGCGCCAAGTCCCCTGTGCGATACAACCGTTCACCTGCGCCAAACGGACTGGCTATGAACTTCTCTTCCGTCAGCTCCGGACGGTTCAAATATCCGCGCGAGACCCCAACTCCGCCGATAACCAACTCGCCCAGCACACCTACAGGCACGGGATTCAGGTGTGCATCCACAATGTAAAACTTCGCATTTAACCACGCTTTGCCGATAGGCACATGTCCTGTCTCTGGCAGCAGTTCCAGCGGCTCGTCGTAAAAGCTGGAGTCAATCGCTGCTTCCGTTACGCCATAGGCGTTGATAATACGGAATAAAGAGCCGAACCGCTCCTGCAAGGTTCGATAATCTGCCACGCTGCAGCTATCCGAACTTGTGATGAGTAGCTCCATCTGACTCATATCCAGCTGATTTTCATGCACATAATCCATAAACGGCACAATCAGCGCTGGCGTTGATTCAAAAATAGTCACCCGCTCCTGCTCGATCCAGTGGTGCAGACGAGACGGATCAATCCGGTCATCCTTCGGCACAATGACCATGGAGCCTCCGTTGTACAGCGTGCGTGCAATATCGCCCACGAACACGTCAAACGAGAAGCTGGCAAGCTGTAACAGCCGCACCGGGAACTGATCTAATCGATATTCCCTTCGGTATCCTGCCGCCGTATTCACCAGACTGCGGTGCTCGATCATGACGCCTTTGGGCTGTCCTGTCGTTCCCGACGTATAGATTACGTAGGCCAGATCCTCCGGTCGGGCTTCGTGGAAATCATGCATGCCAGAACTCATCGGCGCATTGGCCCGCTCCTCGCTGTAGGATGCTTCGTCGTCGAGGTACCACACTACCGACAACGCCAGCTCCTTTTCAACGAGCCAAGCTTCGACATATTCTCGCAGGGGCTCTTGGGTGAGTAGCACCTTCGCTCCGCTGTCTTCGAGCATGAACCGCACACGGTCTGCCGGGTAATCCGGGTCGAGCGGTACATAGGCGCCGCCTGCTTTCCAGACAGCCAATACGGCTACCAGCAAATCCACCGAACGTTCGGCGAGAATACCGACGATGGATTCCCGGCCAATGCCGCTTACACGTAGCGTAGCCGCCAAACGGTTCGCCCGCTCGTTCAGCTCCACATACGTCAGCCGATCATTTTCGTACACGACAGCCTCGGATTCAGGCGTGCGTTCGGCTTGTTCCTCGAACAGACGGTGGAACGCAGCCGCAGGAGTCGTTTCTGCTTCCGGTTGTGCCGGATTAAACGCAAGGATCATTTTTTCTTTTTCCGCTGTGGTCAACAGATGTAGCTCAGCAATCTTCGCATCCGGGCGGCTTACGATCGCCGCAAGCAAATGTCCGAAATGAGCCTGCAGTCTTCGAATCGTGCTTTCTTTATAAAGAGCCGTTGCGAATTCAAAGTTGCACTCCAACACGCCGTCTTCTTCTGTAACATCTACGCTCAAATCGAACTTGGCCGAGCCGTAGTCGCTAGGGTACGGTGATAACTTCATTCCTTTCAGTTCTATCTTTTTATCCTCCAAGTTTTGCAAGGAGAACATGGTATCAAAGAGCGGGTTACGGCTCAGATCCCGGGCAACCTGCACTTTATCGACGAGCTCCTCGAACGGATAGTTCTGATGCTCGTAAGCCCCTAAAGTCGTTTCTTTCACTTCTTCCAAATACGATAGGAAGCTTTTGTCCGAAGTCGGATAATTGCGAAGCGCCAGCGTATTAACGAACATTCCGATTAAAGGCTGCGTATCTGCATGTGTTCTGCCCGCAATCGACGTTCCGACAATCAAATCGTCCTGGCCTGTGTATTTATGCAAAAGCACGGTATATGCCGCAAGTAACACCATATACAGCGTCGTTCCTCTTTGAGCGGCCAGTTTCTTCAAACCTTCGTTTGTCTTCTCATCTACGAAAGACGTTAACGTCTGTCCTTCAAAACTTTGCACGGCAGGACGCGGGTAATCGGTCGGCATTTCCAGCACCGGAAAATCGCCTTGGTAACGTTCCAACCAATAGCTTTCCTCCCGTTTCAACTGCTCCTTATGCTCGTCTGACTGTTGCCATACCGCATAGTCCTTGTATTGAATGCGTAAAGGCTCTAATGACTCGTCGCTGTATAGATGAACGAGTTCATCGACGAATACGTCCATCGAAACTCCGTCGGAGATGATATGGTGCATGTCAAACATCAGTAAATAACGTTCGGTCGCCAGCTCTACGAGTTTCGCTCGCAGCAGTGGAGGCTTCGCCAAATCGAAAGGCTGGATGAAGGCCTGTACAACGTCTGGCGCTTCTTCCTCGTTCGCATGGCAGTACTCCACAGCAAAGTGGGCACTCTCGTAAATGCGCTGTACTGCTTCGCCTTGCACGATCTCGAAGCCGGTTCGCAGCGTTTCGTGCCGTGCAATCAGTCCGCGGAAAGCCTTTTCCAGCAGACTCCGATCGATCGTTCCTTCCACCAGTAACACACCAGGCATGTTGTAGCTCTGATCTGCACCTTCCAGCTGATTCAGGATATACAACCGCTTCTGAGCTGATGAAAGTGGATAATATGCTCTTCTGTCTGCCAACGGAATCGACGAGAACGTCTGCTCTCCGATCCGGGATATGGCTAGGGCCATCTCTTCAATTGTCGAATAGCGAAATACGTCCCGCAGAGGCAACTCAACGTTCAACTCCTGGTGCACCTTACTTACCAGTGTTGTCGCCCGAAGTGAATGTCCGCCAAGGTCGAAGAAATTATCATGAACGCCAATGTGCGCGAGTCCGAGCACACTTTTCCAAATATCAGCCAGGCTAGCTTCAAGTGGAGTCCGTGGTGGAGTCCCATCTTCGCCTACCTGCAAGCTCTCCTCTGGTGCCGGGAGAGACCTGCGGTCAACCTTGCCGTTCGTTGTCAGCGGGAGTTGCTCTAGCTGGATCAAGTACGACGGAATCATATAGGCCGGTAGCTCCTGGGAAAGTACACTCTTCACCTCAGCCGCTGGAAGCTCAACGTCAGCTTCATAATACGCACAAAGCTGCTTTTCGCCGGAAGCACTCTCTCTGGCGAATACCGTTGTTTTCCGAATCCCCTCCACTTTCTGAAGCTGAGCTTCAATCTCGCCGAGTTCAATCCGGAAGCCACGAATTTTCACTTGGTCATCCGTCCGTCCAACGTATTCAATCGTACCGTCCGGCAACCATTTCGCTAAATCCCCCGTCCGGTACATGCGCTCTCCCGGTTCAAAAGGATTGTCCACAAATTTCTCCGCCGTCAGCTCGGGGCGGTTATTGTAACCCTGTACCAAACCTTCCCCACCAACGCAGAGTTCGCCAGCCACACCGATCGGCAGAAGTTGGTTACGGCTGTCAACGATATATACCGTTGTATTACTTATGGGTCTTCCAATGGGAACGGTAACCGCTGCGTCATCAATGAAGTCGACCGGAAGGTATGTGGTATACACCGTGCTTTCCGATGGGCCATACAGGTGGTTAAGTTTTCCCGGTCCGATATGGGCGAGCGCTTTACGCACATGACCAACCGACACTCGCTCTCCTCCGAACAATATTGCCCGGACATCTCGCAAGCAGTCGATGTTCACATCTACAAGCACGTTGAAAAACGCCGTCGTTATCAGCATCACAGAGATATGCTCGCGCTGAATGAGATCCGCTAGCTGGCTAATCTCCAGCACAGTCTCACGGGGAACCAGAACCAACCGTGCTCCGTTGGTTAAAGCACCAAAAATATCGAAGATCGCTCCGTCAAACGAATAACTCGAAAGCTGCAGGACATGATCGTGCTCCGTGATGTCGATATAATTCGTATTTCGCACGATACGCACGATGTTACGATGTGAAACAAGGTTGCCTTTCGGCTTGCCCGTTGTGCCTGACGTATAGATGATGCATGCCAGATCTGTCGCTTCCGTGCCTGGATGTAGATCAGTGCTGTCCTCGTGATAGAAAAATTCATCATCCAATAAGATCACGGAGTCCGAATCCGCCAGACGTTCACGCAAGTGGCTTTGGGTCAGCATGACCTGAGCTCCCGAATCCTCGATCAGAAAACGGATACGCTCTTCGGGATATTCCGGATCAATTGGTACGTAACCTGCTCCGGCTTTGTGTGCCGCCAGCATACCCACTACCATTTCAATGGAACGCTCAGCCATAATAGCGACTAGCCCTCCTCGGGTTATCCCGTGAGTACGCAAGGTACGGGCAAGGCGATTGACACGTTCATTCAGAGCGCGGTAGGTCATCTCGTGTCCATTCAAGGTGACAGCCGTTGCATCCGGGATGCGCTCCGCTTGTTCCTGGAACAATTGAATGAGCGTCTTATCGCGAGGGAACGCTGTGGTGGTATCGTTAAAACGTTCGAGTAGGTCCGTCTTTTCAGTCTCCGTCACAAGTTCCAACTCACCCACCGCAATTTTCGGATTAGCCGTCACCTGCTCCAGCAGATGTACGAGATGCCCCTTCAGCCGCTCGATACTATCTTTGTCGAACAATTCAGCATTAAAATCGAAGCGAATTTCGATCTCGGCTCCTGGTGATACGGTCACGTTGAAATTATAGTTCGTCTGCTCCTCCATCTGAACGTCCGCGATCGTCAGTTCCCCATGGTTCTGGTCGCCCGCTTGCTCCATCTGTTCATCTACAGGATAATTCTCGAAAGCGATGATATGGTTGATCAGGTTCTGCTTTTGCAAGCTGAGGGCTTGAATCTCATACAGCGGATAGTAATCATAACTCCCGGACTCCAGTGCTCGCTCCTGAAGCTTCACCATCAGGTTGGCAAATACGGTGTCGGCTTCACTCGTGACGCGAACCGGAACTGTATTGATAAACAGACCGATCATGGACTCGACGCCTGGAATCTCCACCGGTCTTCCGGCTACAACGCTACCGAATACGGCATCGTGGGTTCCGTTATATTTTTGCAACATCACACCCCATGCAGCCTGCAAAAGTGTATTTACCGTAACCAGGTGCTGTTTCGCTACCTGATCCATCCGTTCGCTTAAATCCTTGCCCAGCAGAGCTGTGACGTGATCGGCTTTAAATCTGTTATGCGGCGCTGATTCCTTTTGCCCGGGGAGTACCGTTTGCCCCTCATAACCTGCCAAGAATGCCGTCCAATAATCGGATGCTGCCTTATCGTCCTGCTTCTCCAACCATTCGATATAAGTACCGTAATCTGCTCCTTGATCTACCACCGGTTGCTCACCAGAGACCAAAACAGAATACATCTCGAACAGCTCCTGTGTCAGCTGAGACAGACACCAACCATCCATTAAAATATGCTGGAAACTCCACAATACATGGTAGCTTTGCTCTTCAGTACGCAGGATCGTAAAGCGAACAAGTGCATCATGTTCCATGTCGAAGCCGCGAAGTTTGTCATCCTCAGCCTTTTTGTCCAGATAGGCCTGTTTTTCCTCCATTTTCAAATGAAGCAACTCTTCATATTCGAAGCCAACTGGTTTATCACGGTACACAATTTGCAAAGGCTCCCCTGTCGGACCTTTCACAAAATTCGCCCGCAACACCAGATGTCGTTTTGCAAGCTCCATCCAGCTTCTCTTGAAAAGCTGCACATTGAGTGCTCCCCGCATCGTAAATCGTGTCTGCTCGAAGTAAGCGGCTGTTTGCTGATCAAGCGCGCTGTGGAACCACATACCCTTTTGCATCGGAGTAAGCGAGTAAATATTTTCGATTTCCCCGAGATGACCGGAACGCTGAGCGATTTGCTCCAATGCTGTAATGGTCAAACCCTTAAATTGTACGTCGCTTGGTGTCAGTTCGGTATGTTCTTTCCCTATGCAGTGCGCTATGAGTTCTCGGAGACTTTGCTCAAGGCCTTGAGCGAAAAATTCCATCGTTTCCTTCCGATACTGCTTCCGACTGTAGCTAAGATCAAGCGATAGAGCTCCGTCCAGCACCATGCCGTTAATATCCAGCACAAAGCTGCGGGCCTGCCGATTACTAGCCGGGCTACCACTGGAATAAGCAGATATGCCGATCTCATCTTGATTGACATCATCGTCGAACTGACCGAGGTAATTAAAATTAATTTCCGGCTCTGCGCCCCAAACCAAGCTATCCTCCAACTTGGAGAGATAACGGCATACGCCATAGCCAAGACCTTTGTTAGGAATGCGGCGCAAGCGTTCCTTGACCTGTTTAATCTGGTAGGCCAAATCCCGATCGCTTTCCGGCTCCAGGACCACTGGGAATTTGGTCGTAAACCAGCCAACTGTGCGATTAATGTCGATATCAGTTCCGATGGATTCACGTCCATGTCCTTCGAGATTGATCCGCACACGTTCGTGTCCTGTCCACTTGCGAATGGCTATGCCGAGCGCCGTAATTAAAATATCATTCATTTCCGTGTTATAAGCTCGGTGAACCCGCTTCAGTAACAGCTCTGTTTCTTCGGGAGTTAAACGGACGAATAGTGATTCGCTGTCTTGTTGTGTCGTCATATCCGTCTCCATATCCTTCGGTATGGCCGGAACCTCAATGAGCTCCACGTCCTGCCAGTAGGCTCGCTCCTTCGCAAGCTCTGCACTTTGTGCGTAAGCGGCCAATTGTTCTGACCAAGTGCGGTACGCATCCGTTTTCGCCGGGAAACGAATGTTCTCGTTTTTGACGGCCTGCTCGTAACCCAGTGCGAAATCCTCCATCAAAATACGCCAAGACACACCGTCCACCACGGCATGGTGAACCGTCAGTAACAGATGATCCCCATCCGCACACTGAAACAGTCCTGCTTTCATAAGAGGCCCATTCTCCAGATCAATACCTGCTTGAATGTCCGTTGCCTTCGCTTCCACAACCTGCCCGGTGTGTTGCTCATCCTTGAAGTCGAACACATCCAGCGTGAACAACCCGCCTTCCTGAATTGCTCGGTTCCGGGCGCTGAACCCTTGTTCCGTCTTACGGAATACCATTCGCAAAGCGTCATGATGTTCGGCCAGCTTTTGCAGTACATGTCCTACCGTTTCTTCGTCGAATCGGTCCTTTCGGTACAGCATCACCGACTGATTGAAATGATGGGAATCCACAAAGGAGCTCTCGAAAAACCATTGCTGGATCGGCGTCAGTACTGTTTCACCCGTAACTTCTCCTTGATCGATGGTACGTCCAATCGGTTTCACATGCAGACTGAGCTGTGAGATCGTCGGATATTTGAACAAATCCCGGATTTCCAGCTTGTACCCGGCTTGATGAAGACGCGAAGATACTTGAATGGACTTAATCGAGTCTCCACCAAGCTCAAAGAAGTGATCCGTTACCCCAACGCGATCAGCGTTCAATACGGCCTGCCATACATCAGCAAGAGTCCGCTCCACTTCATTTCGGGGAGCTACGTACTCGCCTCCAATCAGTGCATTTCCTTCTGGGGCAGGCAAAGCCTTGCGGTCAATTTTGTCGTTCGGTGTAAGAGGCATCCGTGGAAGCTGAACGAAATGTGCAGGAATCATGTAATTCGGCAAGTTTTGCGCCAGCGTGCTTCTCAATTCACCTAATGTAAGCGGTTGGCTTGCGACCAGGTATGCGCACAGTTCTTGGCCACTTTTACCTTCCCGAGCTATCACGATTGTCTCCTGCACGGAGTCAATCTTCAGAAGTTGATCTTCAATCTCCCCAATTTCAATTCGGAATCCACGTATTTTCACCTGATGGTCTATCCGCCCCAAATACTCCATATTTCCGTCTGGAAGCCAGCGGGCCAGATCTCCCGTCCGGTAAAGGCGTTCTCCTGGTGCAAACGGATGTTCCACGAACTTCTCTTTCGTTAGCTCTGGTTGGTTCAGATAACCTCTTGCAAGCCCGACTCCTGCCACGCACAACTCGCCGTCCACTCCTGGAGGTACAAGTTGCAGTTGAGCATCCAAAATAAAAATCTGGTGATTCGCCAGTGGCCGCCCGATCGGAATCACTCTGTGTTCCGGTTGCTCCTCATTTGCATCCCAAAGCGTCGTAACAATGGATGCTTCAGTAGGGCCATAAGCATTGAAATAGTGAACCTTCGTTTTCCACTGTTGCACAAATTCGGCTGATACCGCCGAGCCTCCCGTTACGAGTTTCGTTAAACTAGGGAGCCGTTCCGGTTGCAAATAAGCGCTATACGTTGGCGGCAAAATCGCCGCTGTAATTGCATGCTCATTCATATAATTCTCGAACAAACGAGTGTCGAGAATCGTTTCGGCTGTGGGAATGTACAAAGTCGCACCAAAGTAAAGCGCTTTGAACATTTCCCAGCAGGATGCATCGAATGACAGGCTGGCGAATTGAACAATTCGGTCTCGCTCCGTAATACCAAGCCTGTCCGCAAACATCAATTTCAAGCTTACCAAGCCCCGATGCTCCAGCATGACCCCTTTGGGTTTGCCTGTTGTACCTGACGTATAGATGACATAAGCGAGGTCATTCGGGCCACTAGCGAGCTCAAGATCCGCCCCATCGTTGTCATAGGAGTTCTCGTCATCCAGTGCAAGAACAGTCCCTTTGAAAGGTACTTGGTGCATCAGTTCCCTTTGAGTCAGCAGCAGCTGCGCGTTAGAGTCCTCCAGAATGTAACGGATTCGTTCTTCGGGGTATTCGGGATCAATGGGCACGTAAGCACCGCCAGCTTTTAGAACCGCCAGAATACCAACTACCGTCTCCAGGGATCTCCTTACCATCAATCCGACCAATTGATTGGGTAACACACCGACGGATCGTAGCGTTCTCGCCAGCCGGTTGGCCCGTTCATTCAACTCCGCGTAGGAAAGTTGCTGATTCTCAAAAACAACTGCCGTCGCTTCTGGCACCCGCTGTACCTGTTCTTCTACGAGTTGATGAATTGTCCATTCCCGGGCATAGTCCCGCTTGGTATCGTTAAAGCTTTGGAGCAATTGAAATCTCTCTTCTTCAGACAACATATCAATCTTCACGATGTCCAGTTCCAGCTCGTGAAGACCTACATTTAGCAGGCTGTTGAGATGACCAACAACCCGAGTCATGAATTTAGAATCATATAAATGCTCGTTGTATAACAGGTCTAGCTGTATGTTCCCGCCGGTTATGCTGAACTCAAAAGAACAATCCGTAACCGCATATTGTGCGATTTCATCCGTATGTAGCTCCTTGAGAGAGACTGATGTATGAATGATGGGCTTCCCGTCCGCATATTGTAGACCCAGCTTCTCCGTCATTTTCGAGAACGGAATATGTTGATGCTGAATCGCTTCCGGTAAGGAAGTCCTGAGTTCACTCAGAAGTGTTTTAAACGTCGTGCCCGCCGAAAACGAGTTTTTTAATATGACAGTATGATTAATGGATCGGCGCTGTTCCGTCTTTTTCGGTACGATTGGCATACCAACCAAAATGTCGGAAGCGCCTGTATATTTATATAAAAGTGACTGAACACCAGCAAGCATAATCATAAACGTCGCCAGCGGAGCTCCCTTACTCATTTGAAGGATACGTTGCGACGCTTTCTCTGAAAGCGAACCACTAACGGTTGTCATTATGGGACTTAAAGGGCTTTGAGTTTTGCTGTAAGGCAAGCGCGTCAAAATATCATCATCACTACCGAGTTTTTCATTCCAAAACAACGTTTCTTTTTCAAAAGCCACCTGGATCGTTCCCCTCTCTTCATCGGTAAAAGCAATCCGGCAGAGCCTATGCCGCAGCAATGCTCCCCGCCTTTTCAAAATGTGACAACTTTACTGTGAATACAGATGCCCGAAAACGGACCTTGAATTTAACCTTGGATTCGGAATTGGGATTAGAGGTGGACAAGGGAGGCTCCTCCCATTGATGTAAGACGTGCTGCAGGATTCCAGTAGGCCAGTAAGAATTCAGCCGTACCTTCGCATTTTGCAACGGAGTTGCCTTGATTGAAACCTATGTTAAAGGGCATGGATACACTCTATGTACGATTAGTGCATTCCCCGCAGCCCTAATGTGGATAAGTCAAGATCAGGCTGCGGGGTAGTGATCTTTTCCCGGGCGATTACATGTGAAGATGGTGTTTCATGTTGCTCTCAAAAATGCTTTGTATTAGATGAATGGGTTAGCTCTAGAATCAGCAGTAAATTCCCCTGTTACCTGACGGTGCCAAGGAATTTTCGATTGAAATATTCCTATGGGAACAAAATTCATCTTCAACACCAGATTAAGCGCCGCCCCCGGCAGAAGTACTATTCCTTTGCCAGGGCAGCTGTCAGTCTGATTAAGCTTAGGTCGTTACCAGCAAACGCTGGGTCTCTTGTGAGATCACCTGCTGAATACTAGATTTGATAATATCGCAACCAGCAGCCAGATTCTCCATGGAAACCGTCAGCGGAGGCATAATCTTCAGGACGAGGTCCCCTCTGCCAGCCCTTTCAATAATCAGTCCGTTCTCGAAACTGATCTCCGACATCCGCTTCGCCCCTGCTTCATCCGTAAAGCCGGAAACGTCAATGCCCCAGATCAGGCCGATCCCGCGGATAGTGATGGATGGATGTAGAGGTTTGATTTCTTTATCAAGGAAAGAGCGCACGAACTCTTCCTTCTGCTTCACTTGTTCTTCCAAAGATGTTCTATCCCGAAACTCAAGAGCAGCCTTGGCAGCCACAAAAGCAAGCTGGTTGCCGCGGAAGGTACCATTGTGTTCCCCTGGCGTCCAGAGATCCAGTTCAGGCTTCAGGAGCAGGAGGGACATTGGCAGGCCGTACCCGCTGATCGACTTTGACAGTGTAACCAGATCCGGCTCAATCCCCGCACGTTCGAAGGAGAAGAATTCTCCAGTTCGGCCGCAACCGACTTGAATCTCATCGGTAATGAGCAGGATATCGTGCTTGCGGCAAATCTGTTGCAATCCACGTAGCCACTGTGCTTCAGCGACATGAATGCCACCTTCAGCTTGAACTGTTTCCAGCAGAATGGCAGCCGGTTTATCAACTCCGGAGTGGGAATCCGTTAGAATATTTTCAATATAACCAAGTGTATCTATCTCTGCGAAAGCTCCACTCGGATGTGGTATGAATGTAACTCCATCCAGAGGAAGCCCCGCTCCTTCCCTCATCGACTTAGAGCTTGTTGCCGAGAGGCTGCCAAGTGACATACCGTGGAAACCACCCATGAATGCAAAGATGCCGGTTCTTTTCTTCGCCTTGCGTGCAAGCTTGAGTGCCGCTTCCACCGCATTTGTACCCGTCGGACCGCAGAATTGAAGCTTGTAATTCAGCTTCTTTGGCTCCAAGATCCGTTCCGAGAAGCTCTGGATGAATTCGCGCTTGGCCATTGTGTACATATCGAGACCATGCATAATCCGATCGGAGGTCAGATAATCTAGAATCCGACCTTTAATATAATCGTTGTTATGACCATAGTTCAGTGCTCCAGCACCTGCAAAAAAATCAATGTATGCTCTTCCATCCTCAGCATATAACAGGTCTTCCTTGGCCCGGTCGAATACTACCGGAAAGCTTCTGCAGTAAGATCTTACGTTAGATTCCAGCTTTTCAAAAATGCTCACGCGCTTCATCCTCCATCGTAATTGGGATAAGGTTAGCTTCATTCTTTCTGAAACTTCTGGCGTCATCGAGCAAAAAATTCTTGGCTGTCGTTACCACAATTGTCGGTCCTCGCATGCCGGCTTGCTGGGTATCCAGTAGACTGGTCTCTCGCACACAGCTTAGGTATGTATAAAAACCCACCAATTCTATTTTTTTCAATAATTGGAAGGTCGACCTGCGTAGAATTATATCAAATTTCCAAAGAATGTATAGTAAAATTTTGGTTAAATTAGATCTTTGAAGTATAAATCGTTAATATTTTGCCTTAAATTAACACAATTAGGAGGGAAATAAGCAGAGTTTGTCATCAATCGAGGAATTTAACAGGAGTAATTTACCAATTTCACGAATGGTAATAATGGTATATATTACCTACATGTTCTCTATCAAAACTCCGAATCCTTTCACTTTACAAAAATTTAACATGATTGTCCTAAATTGATCTCGTTACCTTATGTAAACAGAAGAATGTAAGAAGTTATACTTTTCATTTTAATTTGCTTTTGTTTTGTAAAGATTAGCAGATCTAAAAATTACATTGATGTCGCTTTAACAACTATTTTACGAAGTGCATTTACTTGCGATTTCCATACGTGGAAGGCTCCCTCTTCTTCTTCTGGCTTTGTCTCCTTCTTTCATTTTCACTACAACGAATAATTAAGGCTGTATAGTGTATTTTTGAGAACTAAAAAAGGAAGCCACGAGTCAATCTCTCGGGCTCCCTTTTCGATACTAAAACCATTTATCATACCATACGATTCAAATCTCTTTTACTGGTTCATACCTTTCGATCCTGACACTCTTGTTTGTTCATTCAAGCCAGGATTTTACTCAACCGTTACACTTTTCGCCAAGTTACGCGGTTTATCGACATCGTGACCCAAAGCGAGGGAAGCGTAATATGCCAGCAATTGCAACGCAACAACAGACAGAGCTGGGCTTAGAAGTGGCAATGTCTTAGGAATCGCAAACGCCTGGTCAACGGATTTAAGCAACGGAGCTACGTGCTCTTCGTACGTAATCGCCAGTACGTCTGCGCCACGTGCTTTTACTTCTTTGATGTTACTTACCGTTTTCTCCAGTACGTTCTCCTGTGTTGCCAAGGCAATAACAGGGATACCGTCTTCGATCAACGCGAGTGTACCGTGTTTCAACTCACCTGCAGCATAAGCTTCAGAGTGAATATAAGAGATCTCTTTCAGTTTCAACGATCCTTCTTGAGCTACCGCGTAATCAAGACCACGGCCGATGAAGAAGAGATGTTGATGTTTAGAGATTTGCTCCGCATATCCTTTGATTGCATCTGCCTGCTTCAGCATGGATTCCACTTGCTCAGGCAGTGCTTGCATCGCTGCCAAAGTATGTGCAATCTCATCCTGTGTTTGTGTACCACGTACTTGTGCAAGGTACAGACCAAGCAGGTTGAACGCGATCAACTGGGAAGTGTAAGCCTTAGTGGAAGCCACTGCGATCTCTGGTCCAGCCAATGTAGCAATTACATCGTCTGCGTCACGTGCGATCGAGCTACCCACAACATTTGTAATCGCCAGTACATGCGCACCGTTAGATTGAGCTTCACGCAGTGCTGCCAGCGTATCTGCTGTTTCACCGGATTGGCTCACTACAATAACAAGTGTATCTTTGTTTACAATTGGTGAACGGTAACGATACTCGGAGGCTACATCCGTTTCAACCGGAATACGCACCAATTGCTCAATCACTGTACGTCCAACCAGACCTGCATGGTACGCCGTACCACATGCAATAATCTGAATGTTACGAATATTTTTAATTTGCTCTTCTGTCATTTTGAGCTCAGGAAGTTGCACTTTCTTGCCTTCATTGTCGATGCGGCCCAGCATTGTATCACGATATGCTTTTGGTTGCTCATGAATCTCTTTCAACATAAAGTGCTCAAATCCGCCTTTTTCCGCGGTTACCGCGTCCCAATCGACACGAATCATTTCCCGAGAAATAAAATTGCCCTCAATCGTCATCAATTCGACAGCATCATGTGTCAATACAGCCATTTCACCATCATTCAGAATGTACACATTACGTGTATGTTCCAGAATTGCCGGGATATCGGAACCAATGAAGTTCTCGCCTTCACCAACACCAATAATCAATGGGCTAGCTTGACGCACAGCAACGAGTTTCTCAGGCTCATGCTCTGTCAATACACCCAGTGCGAATGCACCACGCAACAACGTAATCACTTTTTGCACAGTTTTAACAATGTCACCATTGTATTCACGTGCAACCAGGTGAGAAATGACTTCAGTATCCGTCTCGGAAGTAAACGTGTGACCTTGGGAGATCAGCTCATCCTTCAGCTCCAGATAATTCTCGATAATCCCGTTATGCACAACGGAGAACTTCTGGCTTCCATCCGTATGTGGATGGGAATTCTCGTCCGATGGTTTACCATGCGTAGCCCAGCGAGTGTGTCCGATTCCGGCATTACCTACCAGCGGAGCACCATCCAACTTTGCTTCAAGGTTCGCCAAACGTCCAAGAGCTTTCGTAATTTGCAGACCTTGCGGTGTAAATACAGCGATCCCTGCAGAGTCATAACCACGATACTCGAGCTTTTTCAATCCCTCGACCAATACCGATTGAGTGTTCTTATTACCAATATATCCAACAATACCGCACATAATTTAGTTCCTCCGTTTGTATATGAATACTGTGTCTGGAAGAGAAACAGGCAGAGGTGGACGTATTGGAAAATGATAGATTGCTTACCGTATCATGAATATCATTTCCTATTCAGTTATCAATGATCAGAAGGCCTTCTGCCGCCCTGTTGTGTTCATGCTCTATTACGAATGCAATCATGAATGTACATCATTTTCCCGTCCGCGCACTGTTTACGCTCTTCGCGCACATTCATTTTAAATTTTATCTGATCCTCTGCACCTACCGGCGCGTTGTGTGGACAGTCACCCATCCATTTTCCGCAATCCGGTTTACGGCTCTGGTGCATCACCGGGAGGTCCCCGCCGAACAATCCGAACACCTCCACCTCGTCAGCTTGATTGCCGTCCATGTTGACCATATTCTCTCCTGATTAGCAAAAGAGACATTGATCAACATGCGTCCCGCGCAACTCCAAGCTCTGGCGCTTGTGTAAACTGTAACCTTACAATCCTCACTTTCCGTGTCTGAATGACGACTCCACTCATTATATGCACCTTAAGTCCATTTTGCAATGGAGCAAAGTACCTGTAACCATTTCAGCATATTTACCCACGCTCCTGGCCAAATAATCAGACCCATAGTCTTATCTGGCCAGGACGCAGGAACAATGAATGAATCGTTAATATATGGAATTAAAGCAGTCTCTGTATAACCATATGCCAAGAAATCAATTTTGTGAAAAATAACACTCAAATCGCATGACAACAAGTTTTTCTCCGGAGACTATACCAGTTCTTTCTGCACAACATCAGCAATCTGGGATACAAACTGCTCCAGCTCATCCTTATCTGGCCCTTCAGCCATAACACGGATCAGGGACTCGGTGCCCGATGCACGAACAAGCACACGACCATTATCCCCCAGTTTTTCTTCTACTGCGGCGATCGCTTCTCCGATGGCAACATTGCCTTCGTATTTGCTCTTGTCTTCAACGCGAACGTTAACCAGCACTTGCGGATACTGTGTCATGATTGCCTTCAACTCACTCAGCTTTTTACCTGAAGCTTTCAGTGTGTCGACGAGTTGAATCGCCGTTAGCATGCCATCTCCCGTTGTATTGTAGTCCAGGAAAATAACGTGACCCGACTGCTCGCCGCCCAGATTATATCCACCACGACGCATTTCTTCCATCACGTAGCGGTCACCAACAGCCGTTTTGGCTGTTTTCAGCGCAAGTTTCTCTGTTGCTTTGTAGAAGCCAATATTACTCATTACGGTAGACACCACCGTGCTATCTTTCAGCTTGCCTGCCCGATTCATCGCGTCTCCGCAAATACACAGAATAAAGTCACCATCGACTTCAGCACCCGTTTCATCAATAGCAATCAGACGATCGGCATCCCCGTCAAAAGCAAGACCAAGATCCGCTTGATGTTTCAGCACCTCTTGCTTTAGATGCTCTGGATGAGTCGAACCGCACTGTTCGTTAATGTTCAGACCGTTGGGCTCAGCGCCAATGGCAATAACTTCAGCCCCAAGTTCACGGAATAATTTTGGCGCCAGTTCATATGCCGCACCATTGGCACAGTCGAGTACAATTTTGAGACCAGAGAACGATTCAGACACAGTTGTTTTCAGATAATCCAGATAACGATAGCGAGATTGCTCATCCATCGTCACGGTTCCAAGACCTGCACCAACGGGGCGTGGCAATTCATCTTTTACCGCATCCATCAGTTCTTCGATCCGGTTCTCCGTCTCATCCGATAGCTTGAAGCCATCTCCACCGAAAAATTTTATACCGTTATCCTCAACAGGATTGTGGGAAGCCGAGATCATTACACCCGCGTCCGCTTTGAGCAAACGAGTAATATAAGCGACACCTGGAGTAGACACAACACCCAAACGAATCACGTCCGCTCCAATAGACAACAGACCCGCTACAAGCGCTGATTCCAGCATAAGCCCGGAAATGCGTGTATCCATGCCAATAACTACTTTGGGTCTTTCTACACCACCTGCAAGCATGTAACCACCACAGCGTCCGATGCTGTACGCAAGCTCCGCCGTCAACTCTTTATTCGCAACCCCTCTTACACCATCTGTACCAAAATATTTACCCATGATCTAACTCCTTCTATTTGCATCATATATGAGCACATCAGTATAATTTTAAAATTGAAAATAGATAAAAAATGGCTTCATTACGGATTAGAGCCTGATTTACTCCCGTTGTTGTTATTATTTGAACCGTTGTTTACACTACCGCGATTTGTTGCAGGACTTCCCTGCTGGCTTTGATCCTGCTGTTCCGTATTCGATTCGTTTTGCTCTTCTACAGGATCCGCGTTGGGTTGCCCATTCTCAACTTCGGCTGGTGATGGATCTGGTCCCGATGGATTATCCTCACCAGAGTTTTGCTCTGGAGGAGCAGTCGCATCCTCGGCTTTTTCACTGATTTTCACCGTGGCACTTAAATTATTAGACGCCTCATCCAGCTTGGCAAACCTGGGCAAATCAGCTTCCAGTTTAATCTCATGTGTGCCCACACCAAGTCCCTGGAGATTGGCTGTAAGTTTGATGTCATCACCACTGAGACCTTCAAGCATGGTTCTTGACCCACTTAGTGTAATGTTCTGTCCACCACTTTTAGGAGTAACCAACTCACCTTCCAACCCGTTCCCCGCACCAGTTAAATGAATCGGCACGTTGGGAAAGACTTTGGTCGTTGTTTCGACCTCATCATATGTGGACACCGTTACCTTGATCTGAATCGAACTAGGCTCGATTTTCTCAGAACCAGAGGGCGGCGTCAAGTCCACGTTAACTGTAGAGGTACCAGACTCCGTGAATTGCGCAAGATCAAGAGTAGCTTGGTCGTAGGACTGTATACCTGCAAGTGCTCCCTCACTCCCATAAATCGAGACTTCTTTCACGCTAGGCTCGACCGAGGAGAGCACCAGGCCCTCTGGTAACTGTCCTGAATATTTGATCCTCAAGGGAACTTTTGTGTAGGGCTGATTGACTGGTACTCGAACTTCGACCGTTTGAGGTGATATGGTTGCATTTTCGATCACTTTACCCTCAGCATCATATGCCTGAAGCTTCACTTTTTTCTGGATGACATCTTCCTTCGCATCTTTCACACTGACACTGCCCTGAACACTCACTACAGCATCAAGCTGTCCTTCCGGCAGAGTTACCTTAACTGGAGCGGATGGTTCAACCACAGGCGTTCCAGCCGTATATCCAGCCGAAGGCTCTCCTTCGGGTACAATATTCACGTTAAACGATTTGGTGCCCAACTTCTCTACATTCACTGTCACCATGGACGGTTCCATACTGACGACTTCAACGCCTGAAGGCAGATCAGGGACAAGCGGCAGTGTATTCGAACCATCCTTAACCTGACTCAAATCAACCAGAACCTTATAATCATCATTGGTAAAAATGGACGTCAGCATCGAACGCTGTCCTTTGATCTCCAGCCGCACCTCATCTGTGCTAAGTGAAGTAAGAACATAAGCATTACTATCCAGCCCATATGGCTGAACAGGCACAGTACGCTCCACAACCTTGCTCGATATCCCCGTTGTGATGGTTGGCGTAGTGGGTACCTCATCCAGATGAATCATGAACCAGAGAAGCAGGCTTACCGCCAGTGCAAGTATTTTCGCAAAGTTATTGTTATTAAACCATTTATCCATTGTTACGTCCCCCCTTCCGTTTCCAGAAGGTTGACCATGCATTCTTTTTGCTCAGATTGGAGGTCGGACGCAATTCCTCATACAGCTTGGCAATCAGCGACTCTTCCTTAATATCACGAACTACCTGTCCGTTCATCGCCAGAGAAACTTGCCCTGTCTCCTCCGAAACAACCAGACAGATTGCATCGGCCACCTCCGTTATTCCGATTGCCGCGCGATGGCGCGTTCCCAATTCCTTACTGATAAACGGATTCTCGGATAATGGCAGATAACAGGCTGCTGCAGATATTTGTTTCCCTTGAATGATGACTGCCCCATCATGGAGCGGCGTGTTGGGAATAAAAATGTTAATCATTAGTTCAGAACTGACAAGAGATTGCATCTTGATCCCGGATTCCGTGTAGTCATTCAGCCCTGTTTCACGCTCGAAGACGACAAGTGCACCAATTTTACGGCGAGACAAATAGTTAACGGACTTAATAATCTCACCAATTAACACGGTTAACTCTTCATCACTTGCAGCGGCCGAGCGCCCAAACAGCTTACCTCGACCCAATTGTTCCAAACCACGACGGAGTTCCGGCTGGAATATGATAAATACCGCAACAACCCCAAACGTAAACATCTGGTTCATTAGCCATTTAAGTGTATACAGATTTAGCCATGTGCTTAACGCCCAGATCAACACAAGGAACAAAATTCCTTTCAGAAGCTGAACCGCACGTGTACCCCGCACAAGCAAAATCAGTTTGTACATAATATAGGTAACGATCAATATATCGATAACGTCCTTAATGGACTCTTTCCACGTTAAGTCAGCAAAATAATTCATAAGCCAGCCCCCGCTATCCCCATTGATGAGTAAACTCTGATCTCATATTAACCATTTGGGATTTTACATAATCCCTTCTTCGCATTTATTCAATGCTTATCTATATGTAGTATGTTCTCATTACTATCTAGGTTATAACGTTACCGTTCATGTTGCAAGTTACTCCAGTCACAAACTGCATACAAGCTTCCTTTTCGCACTTTTTCTGTCATTCAGGCAATAAAAAAAGAGTACCCCACGCAATTTGGAGGTACCCTGCTTGGTATATACCCGTGAAGCTATACCCTGACTTAGCGGTATGCTACTTCATTTACCATATTGGTTATTTTGTACCAAAACCAATCCAGCGCCTGATCAATACTTTTTACCTGACCTGACACGTGCGCTGTAGAAGCTTGAAACAGTTGTCCGTCGATGACCGTCAGATTGCCATTCACATCACCATACACCTGAGCGGTTCCATTCTCTATCGTAAGATCGCCAGCAACTGACTTACCTTCTGGAACAATAACCGTGTTGCCTTGAATCACGAGCTGATCCAGACTGTTCCCCTTAACGACCATTTCGTTGTTCTGATTCCAGAAATTGAAGGCGCTAAAGAGCATCACGACCAAAAAGAAGGCTGCCGCCGTCAGCGCGGGATGTCCTTTGACCCATCTGAGCCATACTTGCTGTCTCTTGGGCTGTGGCAGAGCATTCATAATTCGATTGGTCAGCTCATCCGAGGCAGACGGTGAATAATGTTTCATGGCAAAGAGTAGCATTTCCGTCTGTTCCAACTCTTTAAAGCGCATGCGACAATCCGGACAGATCAACAAATGGCTTTTCAATTCAGTCTTCTGTTCCGGGGACAACGACTCATCCAAACATTCATGCATTAAAGAGACGGCCGAGTTGCAATCCATATGAGAGCCAATCCTTTCCTTAGACACTTAGTCCATGCACCTGCAAAAAGCATGCATAAGACTTGCATACATTTCATACGCATCCGTTTCGGATATGTTTCAAATAATTTTGCCCAAAATTTCGGGTGTTTGTGATTATAGCTTATATTCCAGTTTTTTGCGCAGAAAATCACGGCCCCGGTGCACCCTTGTCTTAATCGTTGTTACGGGCATACCTGTGACATCACTGATCTCCTGTAATGACAAGTCCTGTAAGTATCTCAATACCATAACAGACTTATACTTGGCTGGTAAGCTATCAATCGCCTCACGGATGAGGGTTTGTGTTTCGGAAAGCAGTGCTTCACTCTCTGGTGTTCGATCATCACTCGGAAGCATCGCGTAACCATCAGATCCTTCCTGATCATTCAGCTCAGCATCTAGCGAGTAGGAAGGTTTCTTTCTACGTAACCGGTCGATGCACAAATTCGTTGCAATCCGATAGATCCAGGTCGAGAATTTCTGATTCGGATCATACTTTTCCATATTTCGAAACACACGCAAAAACGTCTCCTGAACAACATCCTCCGCTTCGTGACGGTTGCTCAGCATCCGATATGCCAAATGAAACAGCTTGTCCTTGTATAGTTCAACGATTTCTGCGAAGGCTCTCTGGTCTCCCTTGAGTACCAGCTTCACAAGCCTGTTCTCCAAATTGTCCACCCTGATTCCCCCAGACATGCTGATGGGTCTTCCGTCTTCTGATACCCGTCCACACTTGTAATTCACCAATCAAATCGTAAATCAACTTTGGTCAAAAATCAAGACTGTATGACAAATATCCTCCAAAAACAGTAAAAACGGGAACTCCCTGAGGAGTCCCGTCTAATCTCTCCTCTCATAAGAAGAGATGGATATTTAGTTTATTACATAAATCATTCATCATATGAGTATTGTGAATGATCTCTGATCATACATCAACCTGTATTCCGTAGTCCTGCTGCAATACCATTAATGGTCAACAATACTTCCCGAAGTAGTTCGGTATCATCCTCACCACGTTCACGCATATCACGCAGTTCACTGAGCAACTGTACTTGCATGTAGGAAAGTGGATCAACATACGGATTACGCAAACGAATCGATTCCTGAATCACAGGCACATCATCCAGAATTTCAGCTTCGCCTGTAATTTTCAGAATCAGCTCTTTGGTAAGCTTAAACTCCGATTCGATCTGACCGAAGATACGGTCACGAGCTTCTTTATTGGAAGTCATGGCCGAATACTCTTTAGCGATCACTAGATCTGCTTTGGCAACCGCCATCTGTACCGTATCAATCAGCGTACGGAAGAACGGGAAGTTAGCATACATGTCTTTCAGGACGTTCAGGTTTTCCTCTTTGCCCTGATAGTAACTTTGCAACCCCGTACCTGCCGCATACCATGCCGGAAGCAGGTAACGGCTTTGCGTCCAGGCAAATACCCAAGGAATCGCACGCAAGTCTTCAAACTTGTCACTGCCCTTCCGTTTGGATGGTCTTGAACCAATATTGAGCTCACCAACCTCCGGAAGCGGCGTAGACTCCTTAAAGAACGTGAAGAAGTCCGGGTCACGGAAAATGAGATCCTGATACTTCGTCAATGACACTTCCGAGATGTCTTTAATAATCTCATCCCAAGCTTGCTCAGACGCCGACTCTTGCGGCTCCAGACCGTTCAGAGCAGCTGTGATCAGCGCCGAAGTCGCCTGCTCCAAGCTGCGGTAAGCAATCCCTTGGAGAGAATAACGAGAAGAAATAACTTCACCTTGTTCGGTAATCTTGATCCCGCCGCCAATCGTATGGGGAGGTTGCGCTAGAATACTACGGTTCAGTGGCATACCGCCACGTCCCAATGCTCCACCGCGTCCGTGGAAGAACTTGAGCTTCACGCCATGCTCATTGCCCACAGCCGTAATCGCGTTCATCGCTACGCGCAGTTCCCAGTTTGCCGTAACTACACCGCCATCTTTATTACTGTCGGAGTATCCAAGCATAATTTCGTGTAACTCATTACGTCCAGTCACACTTGCACGATATATAGGTAAGTTAAACAACCGTTGCATAATGTCCGATGCTGCATGAAGGTCGTCAATCGTTTCAAACAATGGAACAGCTTGCAATGTAGAGATCACTTCACCGTTTGCCCCTTTGGAGAACAAACCAACCTCTTTGGCAAATACCATTACTTCAAGTAAATCACTTGCTCCCTGTGTCATACTGATCAAGTAACTCGTGATACAGCCTGTACCGAACTCATTCTGTGCGCGCTTGATTGCCCGGAAGACATCCAGACACTCTCTCGTTCCTTCCGTGTACTGATGGTAAGGAGAAGTAAGTGGTCTTGGATCATCCAGCAAACGAGAAAGCAGGTCGATTTTGCCGTCTTCTGTCAGACGGGCGTAATCATCTACAATATTCATTTTTGCCAAAATTTCCGACATTGCACTTTCATGCTCCTTGCTATGCTGACGCACATCGAGAGAAGCCGTATGGAATCCGAACAGTTCAACCTGACGAATCATTTTACGAACCGTTGTATCCGCTACATAGTCAGCAAAATGATGACGCAAGCTACGGTCGATAATCAACAGATCGTCAATCAGGCCTTGAGCGTTCTGGTAGCGATCCGGCTGACCAACCTTGTTCTCATCAAGAACATTGTTCAGTTTGGCAATCATGTAAGCCAGTTTAATGCGATACGGCTCTTTTTCATTACGCCAAATGTCCACTTTTTTCAAAGTAACACAGTTGCGATCCTGCTCAATCGACTGCGCCAGTTCATCCGAGATACGAATGATGTTGGTGCTGAAGCTGAGGTGACCCATAAGTTCAATCATAATCCGCTGATACTCACGCAAAGCGAGCTTGCGTTGCATCAGAAGTGTTTGCCATGTTACATCTGAAGTTACCGATGGATTTCCATCCCGGTCTCCACCAATCCAGGAACCGAAACGCAAATACGTCGGCACATGCCAGTCATGGTCTGGATAAAATTTATTCAGGCAACGTTCCAGTTCCTGATATACATCCGGAAGTACGTGGAACAACGTTTCATGAAAGTAATACATTCCGTTCCGCACTTCGTCGAGTACAGTCGGTTTGCGATCGCGAAGCTCATCTGTCTGCCAGAGCGTAATAACCTCATTCAACAGTTTCTCACGCAGTTGTTCACGTTCACGCAACGTCAGCGTAGGATTGTCCAGTAGCATGACATCTTCAGAAATCCGTTTATGGATATCCAGAATAACCCGGCGCATCGCTTCTGTCGGGTGAGCTGTCATCACGAGTTCCAGTGATAGATCATCCAGAATCTCCTCTACTTCGGTATGAGACAATCCACGTTCTTTTAGGTCCTGCACGGCCTTTTCAATCGAACCTGGCTGTACAGCATCTCCCGCGGAACGCTCATAATCCCGTTTACGCCGAATCCGATGGTTTTGTTCAGCAATATTAACTAATTGAAAATAAATAGCGAAAGCTCGAATAACCTGATGACGATTGTCCGAGTCTAATTCCTGGATCATCGTTTTGAACTCTTCATACAGTTCTGGCAAAAACTCTGCACGCAACGATTTGCTCGTTTCCCGAATCTTCTCAACGACATCTAGAAGCTCCGTGCCTCCTTGATGGACAAGAACTTCTCCGAGTATATTGCCCAGGAACCGCACGTCTCGCCGAAGCAGGTTGTTGGATTGGCTTTTGCTGGCGGTTACCATAGTTTCAGTCATGCTTATCCTCCCATCTGATCGTTCCATTCGTACACGTAAATTTGACACCTTCATAACATCATACAATAAAATGGTACGAAAATCTTTATTTTTCTACTAGTAAAAATGGGGATTATCCCCGAAATACATCACAAAAACACGCTTTTTTATTCATTTTCTTGTTCTGCTTCTACGAATAGCCATATGCTGTCGCATGATACCTTTTTCACGTACTTTTTACACCTTGAACATCTTATAACTAATCTAAAAAATTCATAATTATGCAGTCTGAATGTTCTAGGTTTAAAATACGGAAGGTGCTTTCAATTTTCCAGCTTTAGCATTCATTGATAAACAGACGTTCCAAAGAAACATGACCGGCAAAGCAAGCTTTTGTATACTTTACCACACTGACGCAATGAATTAAAGAGAAATTTCGATTTTCTAACACTTACCGTTGTCTTTTGACTTATTTCTTATGTATTTTATAGTAAATTTGTTTGTCCCCCATAACTTAACACTCCTCCTGCTACATAATGTTCTTGTGTATTTGGGCAGATTACTTGATAGTTCGTACAACATAAAGGAGGAGTTCACATCATGAAAAAAGCCACAACCATTATTGCTTCCATGTTAGTCGTTGCCGCAATGGCTGGTTCTGCAGGTGCTGAAGGCCATATGACCAACGGAATGGATACCAACGGTTCACGTGTCAAGTCTTATCAGAATAGCAACTACATGGACCGTACAAACAGCAACTTGAACATGAATATGGATGGTAACTATCGTACGAATGGTGATTACCGAAACAATGGGGATTACCGCACTAACAGTGTACGTACAAATGCAGCTACAACAACAGACCGCGACAACGGAATGGACTGGGGATGGCTTGGTTTGCTAGGATTGCTGGGACTGGCCGGTATGCGTAAGAGAGCAACTGATCATCACGAGCGTTAATTGATTGTATTTTTGTAAAAAAAGGACCTCCGCTCCCAAGCTGGTCATCACTGACCTTTAGCGTAAAGCAACTATAAAAGAGCCGAACCCATTGTGTGAAGCAACACACAACGGGTTCGGCTCTTGAATACATATAAGGCGATCTGTGCCTTAGATCGCCCCCTAACACGATATATCGACATTTCAGATTCGTTATCGAAATATGCAAAAAAGTCACTGCACTAAGTGCAGTGACTTTAATTTGAATCAGTAAGCGGGTGATGGGAATCGAACCCACGCTATTAGCTTGGAAGGCTAAAGTTCTACCATTGAACTACACCCGCATAAACAAAAATCGGGATGACACGATTTGAACATGCGACCCCCTGGTCCCAAACCAGGTGCTCTACCAAGCTGAGCTACATCCCGATATGAAAGGTAATCATGGCGCGCCCTGAGAGATTCGAACTCCCGGCCTTTTGATTCGTAGTCAAACGCTCTATCCAGCTGAGCTAAGGGCGCAAATATTGGAGCGGAAGACGGGAATCGAACCCGCGACCCTCGCCTTGGCAAGGCGATGCTCTACCGCTGAGCCACTTCCGCAAAATAAGGGATGCGCGTGGAGGGACTTGAACCCCCACGTCAAAGACGCTAGATCCTAAGTCTAGTGCGTCTGCCAATTCCGCCACACGCGCATGTAGTAAAAGTGAGTCATGAAGGATTCGAACCTTCGACACCCTGATTAAAAGTCAGGTGCTCTACCAACTGAGCTAATGACTCATATTAAGATGGCTGGGGATATAGGATTTGAACCTATGCATGACGGAGTCAAAGTCCGTTGCCTTACCGCTTGGCTAATCCCCAAAAATAGATGGTGGAGGCTGAGGGGATCGAACCCCCGACCCTCTGCTTGTAAGGCAGATGCTCTCCCAGCTGAGCTAAGCCTCCATCTTTGGGATGTTCATCCCTAATTAAAACATTAGATAAAACTATGACCCGTAGGGGATTCGAACCCCTGTTACCTCCGTGAAAGGGAGGTGTCTTAACCCCTTGACCAACGGGCCCCATTTGCAGAGCTCTCAACCGGGATCGAACCGGTGACCTCATCCTTACCATGGATGCACTCTACCTACTGAGCTATGAGAGCAAATGGCTCCCCGAACAGGACTCGAACCTGTGACAACTCGATTAACAGTCGAGTGCTCTACCAACTGAGCTATCAGG
>NZ_VEIO01000069.1 GCF_007680605.1 Paenibacillus xylanexedens | reverse complement strand
TCGTGGAGGAAGTGGCCGTCAAGCTGACGGAACACCATGATGCATTGCGGATGGTATACACGCAGGAGGTAGGAAAGGTCGTTCAGATGAACCGGGGAACGGCAGGGCGTGCGTTCGGGCTACATGTATTCGATGTCTCGGCAGCAGCAGACGTCCATGTAGCAATCGAGCAACAGGCAACGCAGGTGCAACAGGCAATGAATCTGGAATCAGGCCCGCTCATGCAACTGGGGTTATTCCGGACAGGGAACGGCGACCATCTCTTGATCGCGATCCATCACCTTGTCGTGGACGGGGTGTCCTGGCGCATTCTATTGGAGGATTTCGCCTGGGCATA
>NZ_VEIO01000068.1 GCF_007680605.1 Paenibacillus xylanexedens | reverse complement strand
ATTGAAAGTAACTGCTTCCTGTAGTTGTCCAGCAGTCCTTGCATCGTGCTTTCCTCGTACTCCTGCTTATCGTATGTTAAGCTCAGCATCAGCTTTCCAGCGATTACATTCCCTGCAATGTCCAACGCATGAACCCGCTCCGATTGTGGACTCATTAGCAATCCAGTAGACAGCCCAGACATGGACATGGCCCCGGCATTCATCTCCCGATCCCATTGCCCTAAGTAGTTGAAGCTGATCTCCGGTAACAATGTACTGCCAATACCTCTTTTTTCCACTGGCGTCAAATACTTCAGTGCGCCATATCCCACGCCTTTGTTCGGTATCCGTCGCAACTTTTCCTT
>NZ_VEIO01000067.1 GCF_007680605.1 Paenibacillus xylanexedens | reverse complement strand
CAACGCGGCGTTGTACGGTTAGTGAAGGGAATCGATTATGTTCGTATCACAGCAGAAGATGTGTTTTTACAGGCATCGACGATATCCTTTGATGCGGCAACCTTTGAAATGTGGGGAAGTTTGCTGAACGGTGCGAAGCTGGTACTGATGCCGCCGCGCATTCCGACGGTGGAAGAACTAGCCGAACGAATCCAAAAATACGGGGTAACCATTCTATGGTTAACGTCGGGCTTGTTTAATGTCATGGTGGAGCATCGCCTGCAGGGGTTAAACGGCGTGCGCCAACTGCTCGTAGGCGGTGATATTGTCTCGGTACCGCACGCGAAAAAAGCGATGCAAATCGAAGG
>NZ_VEIO01000066.1 GCF_007680605.1 Paenibacillus xylanexedens | reverse complement strand
TACATCCGCCCGCCCGGTTCGAACGGGTTGTCTACAAACTTCTCTGCCGTCAGCTCGGGACGGTTCAAGTATCCCCGCGCCAAGCCGTCTCCCGCGATGCACAGCTCTCCGGGCACCCCAATCGGTTGGATCGCTCCCTCTCTATTCAAGATGTACGCTTTTACATTCGCTATTGGAGTACCAATCGGTACGATACCTTGATCCGTAATCTGATTATATTTCCATATTGTTGCACATACCGTCCCTTCAGTTGGCCCATAAGCATTAATTAACAAATCAGTTCTGTCATGCCATTTCCTCATCAATTCAGTCGCGCTCGCCGAACCAGCCAAAATTAACATTCTCAACGA
>NZ_VEIO01000065.1 GCF_007680605.1 Paenibacillus xylanexedens | reverse complement strand
TCGGGGATCCTTCGTTCCGAATTCCTTGAAATTTATGAGGGGCTTCGTAATGATCGCCCTCTTCGGTTGCTACCGGCGTATCCTTATAGCGACTATATCAATTGGTTGGAAAAGCAAGACAAAGAAGAAGCATTGACATATTGGAGTCAATATTTGGAATCTTATAGTCATCGGTCGGAACTATCTCATATAAAACGGATACAAAGTAACACAGGCTATGAGTTTAGCGAGAGTATTCATCTCTTCGAAGAGGCGCAGACGGAGAAGTTAAATTTGCTTTGCAGACGCCACAACTTAACATTAAATAGTTTGATGCAAACGGTATGGGGCGTGTTGCTCCAACAATACAATAAC
>NZ_VEIO01000064.1 GCF_007680605.1 Paenibacillus xylanexedens | reverse complement strand
GCTCGGAAAGACGAGCAGGGCGAGTCTTATCTGTGTGCCTACGTGGTGAGCCTGGGCATTTTCAGTGCATCCGAGCTGCGCACGTATTTGAAACGGAGTTTGCCTGAGTACATGGTACCGTCGTATCTGGTGGAAGTGGAGCAAATTCCACTGACGGCCAACGGGAAGGTAGACCGGAATGCGCTACCGGAGCCGCAAGGATTGCTACAGACAACCAGCGAATACGTTGCGCCGCGAAGCGAGACCGAAGCGAAGCTAGCCGCTATTTGGCAGGATGTGCTCCGAATCGAACAAGTCGGGATTCAGGACAATTTTTTCGAGCGGGGCGGGGATTCGATCAAAGCGATTCAGATCGTGTCCAGGT
>NZ_VEIO01000063.1 GCF_007680605.1 Paenibacillus xylanexedens | reverse complement strand
TGTACGTGGCTGGAGAAGGCGTGACGCGGGGATACTTGAACCGTCCCGAGCTGACGGCAGAGAAGTTTGTAGACAACCCGTTTGAAGAGGGCGGGCGGATGTATCGCACTGGGGACCTGGCACGCTGGCTACCGGACGGGAACCTGGAGTACCTGGGTCGGATCGATGAACAGGTGAAAATCCGAGGGTACCGAATCGAAATAGGCGAAATTGTGCATGTTCTTCTTCAACACGCGGACGTGAAGGAAGCGGTGGTTGTGGCTCGGAAAGACGAGCAGGGCGAGTCTTATCTGTGTGCCTACGTGGTAAGCCGTGGTGTATTTAATGCATCCGAGTTGCGCGCGTATTTAAAACGGAGTCTGCCTGAGTACATGGT
>NZ_VEIO01000062.1 GCF_007680605.1 Paenibacillus xylanexedens | reverse complement strand
TACGGATTACTGTATTGAAGACGGGGCAGAGCCAATATGAGATCGTATGGAGCCACCATCATATTTTGATGGACGGCTGGTGCATGGGCATCGTCTTGAAAGAGTTCTTCTATATGTTTATACAGCTTAGCGGTGGCCAAACGATTGATTTGCCTGCGGTGAAGCCTTACAGCAAATTCATCAATTGGTTGGAGAAGCAGGATCGTGAAGAAGCGCTGGACTATTGGAGAGATTACTTGGCGGGATACGAGCAGCGTGCAACGATTTCTGCAAGTGGAAGCCGTACAAACGAGTCGTATGTACTTGAAGAAGTCCGTTATTTGTTCTCAGAGACATTGACTGAACGTTTGGAAAAATTGAACAAACGATATCAAGTTACGATGAACAG
>NZ_VEIO01000061.1 GCF_007680605.1 Paenibacillus xylanexedens | reverse complement strand
CGAACAAGTCGGGATTCAGGACAACTTTTTCGAGCGGGGCGGGGATTCGATCAAAGCGATTCAGATCGTGTCCAGGTTAAGCGCGGCTGGTCTGAAACTGGCGGTTCGGGAGATGTTCACGCATCCAACGATCGAGGAAGTCAGCCGATATGTGCAAGTCACAACCCCGATCGCGGCCGAAGAAGGGGCCGTTGAGGGGGAGGTCGCGCTCAGCCCGATTCAGCATTGGTTCTTTGACCAGAACTTCTCGCAAAGCCATCACTGGAATCAGGCGATGATGCTGTACCGCGCGGATGGTTTCCAGGAAGCCCTCGTGGAGGAAGTGGCCGTCAAGCTGACGGAACACCATGATGCATTGCGGATGGTATACACGCAGGAGGCAGGAAAG
>NZ_VEIO01000060.1 GCF_007680605.1 Paenibacillus xylanexedens | reverse complement strand
CGGATGTACCGCACCGGGGACCTGGCACGGTGGCTACCGGACGGGAACCTGGAGTACCTGGGTCGGATCGATGAGCAAGTAAAGATCCGGGGGTACCGGATCGAGATAGGCGAAATTGTGCATCGTCTCCTCCAGCACGGGGACGTAAAGGAAGCGGTGGTCGTCGCCCGGAAAGACGAACGAGACGAAACGAGTTTGTGCGGATACATCGTGAGCCGGGGAGTATTCAATGCATCCGAGTTGCGCGCGTATTTGAAACGGAGCTTGCCTGAGTACATGGTGCCGTCGTATCTGGTGGAAGTAGAGCGAATTCCACTGACGGCGAACGGGAAGGTGGACCGGAAGGCGCTGCCGGAGCCGCAAGGATTGCTACAGACAACCAGCGAATACGTTGCGCCGCGAAGCGAGACCGA
>NZ_VEIO01000005.1 GCF_007680605.1 Paenibacillus xylanexedens | reverse complement strand
TATTAGCTACCGTTTCCGGTAGTTGTCCCAAGCTTGAGGGCAGGTTGCCTACGTGTTACTCACCCGTCCGCCGCTAAGTATCAGGAAAGCAAGCTTTCCATCAACTCCGCTCGACTTGCATGTATTAGGCATGCCGCCAGCGTTCGTCCTGAGCCAGGATCAAACTCTCCAATAAAGATGAATTTCGTCAGCGACGTTAGACGCTGTGAAACTCATCGGGGTATTGAAAAGAGCGATAAGCTCATTTTGAATCTGACGATTCATTGTAAATCAAAAGTTACTATCCATTTGTTCAGTTTTCAAGGAACTTGTTCTCCTTATCTTGCGACAACTTACGTCAACCAGACAGGAAATATATCATATCATGTTAACTTAGTTTCTGTCAACAATCTTTTTCGTCATTCTTCAAAGCTACTCGATTATCTTCTGTTTGAAGCGACAAGAAATAATATATCATGCTGTCATTTTTTTAGCAAGTATTTTATTTAACTTTTATCATATTGCAAATTGCTTGAGTGTGAGTAATCGAAAACGAACGACTTTGGGCTTTGGAAGAAAAACAAGGGAAGTAACAGCTCCAACAAGAACAAATTTGAAGTAAGTGATCCAAAAACTTTATAATAAGGTATCTTTAATTAAAAGGAAGTACTCCAAGGTTTTTAGCAGTTCCAACTGTGCAATAGCACGATCGCATTTACATGCCTCTTCCTACATCCATCTGAGATCCGCTTTTGAATTTTTGAATATCAATCTATTACGATTTTGCTTTTAGCCTAAGATTTCGTTTTCTAGTTCAAATCCGTGACTCGAGGTGATAACACTTGAAACAGTGGTTAAAAATGGTGCGTAAAGGTTATGGCAAAAAGCTCGTTTCCATTCATGCCTGGAATGCCTGGATCGTTGTGATCCTTGCTATTACTGGTCTCATATTAATCGGTGGCTTCTGGCGTGAAACTCTGGGTATCGGACGTGTTTGGTTAAAATGGTTACATATCGCCGTGGGCATCGCCATGCTTGTGCCTGTCGTGTATTACTTATTTTTGGCCAGTAAGCATTGGAAGCAACTTCGTAACAAGCCGTGGCAAAAAGCAAATACCATCATCGTTCTTGCACTTTTGATCGGATGGCTATTATCCGGCATCGTCTTATGGCAGTTCAAGCTGGTGGGCCCACGATGGTCCAATGCCGCGCTTCTGATACATGATTTGCTCACATGGGTTGGTCTACCGTATATCATCTACCACTCCATCACACGTACGCGTTGGTTAAAAGACCCTGCACGTCGTACGATCCAAACCAATGAACCATCCTTACAGAAACCAAGTGTGAAAAAAGCCGGCAGTCTATATACCAAGGAAGAGGAACTGGACACGGATAACATACCAGCAGCCTCATCTGTTCTCCATGCAGAAAAAGACTCTGGTAGAAATAACGTCCCAAACATGGAGAAACCGCAACCGCTATATACCCGTCGAGCCTTCATCCGTTCTGCTGTGGGCATAGGACTCGCCGTTACTCTTGGACCTACATTTGTATCATGGGTAGGTAAAAACCTCAAGTTTGATAACAGCATAGACAGCATGCTTGAAACTGACCCCAATCGGATGGTTCCACTTCCGCATCCTTCATCATCATCACTTCCGCCGATTGGCGGGGGTGCCGAGGGACACTTTCGCGTATATACGGTCACACCCATTCCATCCTTCTCCAATGCAAACTGGTCATTTCGGATAGATGGTCTTGTGGAACGTGCTCAAATCTGGAATTGGGAACAGTTCGTCAAGCTTGCACGCACCGTGCAAGTCAGTGATTTCCACTGCGTTACTGGCTGGTCCGTGTACAAGAATACATGGGAAGGCATTCCTCTGAAGCATTTTCTGGAGAACGCCGGTATAAAGCCTGGAGCGCACAGCGTCAAATTTTATTCCGGAGACGGGGTATATACCGATGCGATCACACTAGAGCAGGCACAAATGGATGATATTATGATTGCGGTCATGCATGACGGCAAACCTATCCCTGCGGATCTTGGTGGACCTGTACGACTCGTTATTCCGCAGATGTACGCCTACAAATCGGTCAAGTGGTTGAACCGTATTGAAGTCATCGACAGCGAGCATATCGGGTATTGGGAAGAACGGGGATACGACAAAGATGCATGGTTATCCGGTGCTTCTCAGCGTTTTCCAAATATAACGGGTTCATAACAGATCTCCAGCGTATACAAAAGAAGCCTCCTGACACGACATTTGCGTGTTTTTGGAGGCCTCTTTCTTTACAAGTTGCTTGTATCACGTACCTAATTAATGCCTATGACACGTGCTGACGCAAAGCTGTAGATATTAACGTTCTACGGATTCAGCAAGCGTACCAATTCGTCCTCATCTTCGATGGTCGGAATACCGAGATCATGAGCTTTCGTTAATTTGCTGCCTGCCTTCTCTCCAGCTATAACAAGATCTGTTTTTTTCGATACACTCCCTGTGACCTTCGCACCAAGCGCTTCGAGTCTCTGCGTTGCTTCTTCACGCGTCAATTGATGCAGTGTTCCTGTAAGCACGACCGTTTTACCACTGAAGAAGGAATCCTCCACTATAACAGCTGGCGCTTCAGGTGCCTCTGCTTTCACACCCAGATTCAGCATCTTCTCAATAGCAGCTTGTGTGAACGGATCGGCAAAGAAATTCACAATGCTCTCCGCAACAATACCTCCTACATCGGGAAGTTCAACCAATTCCTCTACCGTAGCATTCATGATGGCATGTAGATCGCGGTAATGATCGGCCAGCATACGCGTGGTGGATTTGCCAGTGTTCGGGATACCCAAGGAATAGAGGAAAGAAGCCAGGTCTCGGTCTTTACTCTGCTCGAGCGCAGCAAGAAGGTTATTTGCTTTCTTTTCGCCAAATCGCTCCAGCTTCACAAGATCATCGAACTGCAATGTATAAAGATCAGCGGGTTCACGAACATTCAATTCGTCATATAACTGAATCGCTGTTTTCTCACTGAAGGTCTCAATGTCCATCGCGTCTCTGGAGGCAAAATGGGAGATACGAGCAACTGTCTGCGGTTTGCACGCCAGTTTGTTATTACAGAACAAGTGCGCTCCGCGTTGCTCTAACGGGAATCCGCATGCCGGGCATTGCTCTGGATAGATGATTTCTTCGCCGTCATTTTCTTCGGTCACTTTGCCGAGAATCTCAGGAATAACATCATTGGAACGACGAATAAATACACGCGAACCCAGCGCAAATTTCAGATTTTTTCGTTCTATATCGCCCACATTGTTCAGCGTGCAGTTCTGCACGGTCACTCCAGCCAGTTCAACGGCTTCTACCCGCGCAAGAGGTGTCACTTTACCCGTCCTGCCGACATTCCACACGACTTCGTTCAGTACTGTGGTTGTCTCTTCCGCTTCGAATTTATAAGCAACCGCCCAGCGTGGGAACTTGTCCGTGTAGCCTAACACTTCACGAGTCCGCATATCTGTCAGTTTAATAACAGCTCCGTCAATCAGGTAATCCAGTTGCCCCCGATTTTCCTGAATTGCTTCAAGTTGCTCCATAACGTCATCGAATTCATGGAAGTAGGTGAGGGATGGATTAACTTTAAAACGATTCTCGCGCAAGAAATCCATCATTTCCTGATGGTTGGCAAATTGAATGTCATCGGAGTATCCAATGTTATAAAAATAAGCATTCAACCTACGCTCAGCGGTCGTTTTCGGATTCAGGTTACGCAGTGCTCCTGCGGCTGCATTTCGTGCATTTTTGAGTGGCTCGGCAGCCGTTTCGTTATATCGATTCAGTACAGAAAGGTTCATTATGCCCTCGCCCTGCACTTCAATCGTACCTCCGGTATACGGAATTTTGAGCGGAACAGATTTGATGGTTTTCACTTGTGCCAAAATGCCTTCGCCCACCGTTCCGTTTCCGCGCGTAGAAGCCTGCACCAACTCACCGTTGGTATATGTCAGGTTCAAGGTCAGTCCATCGAACTTCAGCTCAATGACATATCCCGGGTCGGGCAACGGATTATCCGGGTTTTTGCTGTTATAGTCATTCACCAGCTTTAATACACGTGTATTCCAATTGCGAAGCTGTTCAATGTTCTGCGCCTTGTCCAAACTCCATAATGGGGATAAATGACGATGCGGGGTAAATCCCTTGAGCAGTTCGCCCCCTACACGTTGTGTGGGAGAATCCGGTAATACCATACCGCTCTCCTGCTCCAGCGTAACCAGTTCATCGTATAGAAGGTCATACTCCTTATCACTGATCTGCGGCTGATCCATCGTGTAGTACTGATAGTTGTGCTGATTCAGCTCGGCAACGAGTTGCTCCATCCTGTGCATCGGGTCCATATCGGGCCATCCCTCCGTATAATTAATATATGTAGAACGAACATGCCTATTGCAACAAACGAACATAAAAGACTCAGTTTCCTGGCAGTTCGGTAAGATGCAATAGGCTATTTCATTCTTATTCCACTTTGGTAATCGGGGCAAATCCAGCGAGTAGACGTTTCACGCCAACCGGAGCGGGGAATGCAATCTGCAGTTCGGTATCATTACCGCTGCCTTTGACTGCAACGATGGTACCTGTCCCCCATTTGCCGTGTTGCACTTTGTCGCCTGCCTTAAATCCAGCCGCACTTTCGGATGAGGCCGATTTCGAAGCCGATGTTGGTGCCGCAAAGGTCGGACGAGAGGTACTCGTCGTTACCCGGGACGTTGGCCCAGATGAAGCCGTTGCGGATGAACCACTTCGGCTTTGTTGTTCAAACAGCTTGGACGCACTTGCGGCACCGCCGAAATTGCTTCCACCACTGGAGCCTAAACCGCGTCCTCCATAAGAACCTCCTCCTGTGCTGGTTCCTCGGCGGTAACGGTCGCGTGCAATGGAAGTATCTTCTTTAAGCTCATCCGGGATTTCATCGAGGAAACGGGATGGCGGATTGGCCGTTGTACGCCCAAACAAGGTCCGCATCTGCGCACAAGAGAGGAATAACTGCTCCTCAGCCCGTGTAATCCCCACGTAAGCCAGACGACGTTCTTCTTCCAACTCTTCATTATCCATAAAAGCCCGGCTGTGTGGGAAGACGCCTTCTTCCATACCCACGATAAAGACTACCGGGAATTCCAGACCTTTGGCACTGTGCATCGTCATCAATGTGACAGCATCGCTCTGATCCTCTTCATCATCGTTCATGCTGTCGATGTCTGCAATGAGTGCCAGATCGGTGAGAAACGAAACAAGCGTTTTGTCTTCATTGTTTTTCTCAAACTCCATCGTTACCGATAGAAACTCTTCGATATTTTCGAGCCTTGCGCGAGATTCAATCGTATTCTCCTTCTGCATCTCGTCACGATACTGGCTCATCTCCAGAATCTTCTCGGTCAGCTCAGTCACGGACAGATATTCAACCATCTGGTGCAGAGCAGCGATCATATCATAGAACTCCACCAGTGCATTACGCGTGCGACCAGCGAAGCCGAGATCATCAACCACTTGCAGTACACGGAAAATGGAGACCCCGCGTTCTCCAGCTGCTGCAGCCAGTTTGGCTACTGTAGTATCTCCGATGCTGCGCTTCGGCACATTAATAATTCGGGTCAAACTGATATCATCATCCGGGTTGGACAGCAGGCGCAGATAAGCCAAAATATCCTTGATCTCTTTTCGATCATAGAACTTGATGCCGCCAACAATCTGGTACGGAATGTCCGATTTGATCAAAATTTCCTCGATCACCCGGGACTGAGCATTGGTACGATACAGGATCGCATGATGCTGATAGGATTTGCCGTTTTTCACATTTTTACTAATCTCGGAGGTTACAAAATACCCCTCATCATGCTCGGAATCGGCACGATACACCTTGATCTTTGATCCGCCTTCTTTGTCCGTCCACAGCTTCTTCGGCTTGCGGCCCGTATTCAGGCCGATGACTTCATTCGCCGCATTCAGGATGTTGGAAGTAGAACGGTAATTCTGCTCGAGCAGGATCGTCTGTGCTTCCGGGTAATCTTTTTCAAAGTTAAGGATGTTGGAAATATCCGCCCCACGCCAGCGATAGATCGACTGGTCACTATCCCCTACGACGCAGATACGGTGGTGGCTGTCAGCCAGCATACGGCACAGCATGTACTGTGCACGGTTCGTATCCTGATACTCATCGACGTGAATGTATTGGAATTTCTTTTGGTAAAAATCGAGCACTTCCGGCACTTCTTTGAACAGTTGAATGGTTGCCATGATCAGATCGTCGAAGTCGAGTGAGTTGTTGGCTCTGAGGC
Organism: Paenibacillus xylanexedens; assembly: GCF_007680605.1. Taxonomy (GTDB): domain Bacteria; phylum Bacillota; class Bacilli; order Paenibacillales; family Paenibacillaceae; genus Paenibacillus; species Paenibacillus xylanexedens_B. Next base: position 259,381 of record NZ_VEIO01000005.1, on the reverse strand, counting down.
GTTTCTGGTACATCGTGTACACCTTTGCTACAATGCCTTCAAAATAGTCGCCAGCCTGCTTCTCGTATTGCTCTGGACTGATCAATTCATTTTTGGCCGTGCTCATCATCGCCTGAACAGCTTTGGGTTCGAACTTTTTCGTATCGATGTTCTGATCTTTCATACAGCTGCGAATAACGGATAACTGGTCGGATGAGTCCAAAATACTAAAGTTAGATGTAAAACCGATCCGTTCAATGTCGCGGCGCAAAATGCGCACACACATGGAGTGAAACGTGGATACCCAAATATCGCGGCCTTGAGATCCGCCTACCAGTTGGGATACCCGATCCTGCATCTCACGAGCAGCTTTATTCGTAAACGTAATCGCCAAAATGCCCCACGGGGGTGCTTTCCGTGTTGCGATCAGATAGGCAATCCGGTGCGTCAGCACTCTGGTTTTACCCGAGCCCGCACCAGCCATAATAAGCAATGGCCCATCCGTTGCCTCAACAGCTTGCCGCTGAGGCGTGTTCAGCCGTGCTACGGCGTCATGTATATTTACAGGTTGCATGCATGCATGCTCCTTTCATTAGTTGGTCGTATAATGGGCCCCTATAGGTTACACTGGTCACTCCGAGGACAGAATAAGCTTTCAATCGCTGTTATTCCCGGATTTTTTAAACTATTTTCTAGAGGTGAATATCCGGTAATAAAGGCGAACGCTCCGCTTATCCAGCTTATTTCTGTCCTCTCCGTTCGCGTGTAAACGTAGTCTGCTTATACTTTATGGGTAGGTAAAAACACCAAGAAAACTGTAATAAATCTTCAGTTTGTTTAACGGGAGTCTTCGTTTCTTCAGATTAATCCTGTAATCTCCGTTCATGTGTAAACATACATCAGAATGCACATGAGCGGTAGGAGACTTAGGCACCTGAAAGCATTATTACTTAAATGAAATGAAATCAATAAAGGGTCAAAGTTCTATTTTAACAGATTCTAAAGGGGATGTGGGGGAATGGTAAACTAAACCGGTCAGGTGTTACTCCGATCGTAGCTCACTGCTTGTTACTTCGATCGTCTTTCACAGCTTGTACCGTTTCCAGTGCTTGGCTCAAATGGCTGTACACAATATTCCCAACAACAATGGTATCCGCAACTTGGGCAGCTTGTCCTGCTTTCTCTGCTGTATCGATTCCACCGCCATAAATGAGATGTGCTTGCTCCAATTGTCTGTGCGTCTCGCCAACCAGCTCCATATCCCCGAAAGCTCCGCTGTACTCCATATATATAATGGGCAGGTTCAGTAAACGTTCTCCAGCTTGAGCGTAAGCAACCGCAGCCTCTGTCGTCAGTTCCGTATCTGCTCCGGTTAACCTCGCCACAGTTGAGTCCGCATGAAGCACAATATACCCCTCGGTAATTAGCAAATCCCACGGGATCAAATAGCCATAGCGCTCGATAGCTTGCTGATGATGTCCGATAATCCACCTGCTGTCCGTTGTGTTCAGCACCATCGGGATCAGATACCCGTCAAACCCAGGCACAACCGCCTCCAGATCGGATACTTCCAGCACACAGGGCAGTTCATAGCGACGCACCCGTGACATCAGATCTACCGTATTATCATACGTAATACCTGATGATCCACCCACGATAATCGCATCCGTTCCAGACATGCATACCTGATCCAATGCTTCATCGGTAATTTCCCTGTCGGGGTCGAGCTTAAATACGTGTCTCCACTGCTTAATCATGTCTATCAACGAACATTCCTCCAGAGGTTCTTCTGCATCCTAAAAAGCTTGTAAACTAAGTCTAAGTCAGCAGACAGTAGGTGTCAATGTTCGTATAAAAGGCGAACAAAAAAACACAGACTTTTTTGCTGTTTCCATCCCTAAAAAGTCTATGTCTCAAAATTGGATTCTCTTACGAATGTTTTTTAGTATTCATTAAGCCCCTTCCGGGTCTTGATTGATTTAAGGCTTCCAAGCAAACCTTGTATTCATTTCTTCCATTTCCTGCTCTGTCAGGACGTCGGAGTACACCCCATACACACCCCATTTTTCATAATTGGCCGCCTGCTGGTTATCATTAATGGTATGCACATAGGTGACTGCCCCGGCCTTCTTCAGCTTGGCAACAAAGTTCTGGTTTACTTTATATTCCGGCATCGTTACAGCATCAATATCGTTATTTTGCACAAAATCAACAACTTGGCTCTCTGTATCTTGCGTAGCGTATAACGTGTAGATAATGGACGGGAAGTTGTAAACCTCCTTTACCTTTTCAAGCATAGGTTCATTATAAATCTGTACCACCACTCGGCTTAGAGCGGACGGATCATGCTTCTTTCCAGCATCCACCAACGATTGAAGTACCTGCTGGATATCTTCGTCCTTCTGTTCTTTGGTATCCGTTACGATATACATATCCGGGTACTTGGATAATACATTCATAATTCCATCGGCATCCATTGGCTGGTACATGCCAAGAATCGGTGTATTCATGAATTCATCGTGAGTGAGTGCTCCGGCCTGTTTATGCTCTGGCAACTTTTCATCCTGTCCGAGCATTTTGCTCATGTTAGCTGTCCATTCATGTCTGGCTACAGCTACGCGATCCGAAGTGAGCATGAAGTCAATTTCGAATACCCGTGTCCCTTTTTCATAATTGGCAATCATTGCTTCATATGCGTTCGTGTAAGCTTGTTCCCGAATACTCCCCATGGCATGGGCGATTAATCGATAGTTTGCAAATCCATCACGTTGCTCCTCACTTTGACTGTCATGTGCCCAAAAGAGTGTACCCACAGTAACGAGCAACAGTATCAAAACGGCGGCAATACGTTTCATATCATTTACACATCCTTTGCAGGCATAATGTTCGACATTGGATGAGGCACAATGGAACATGTCGTGTCACATTACATTTTGGTAACTAACTACCCAAATTGCACACAAGCAAAACAAAAAGCCACCATGAGGCGGCTCTTTACAACATCATATACCCTATTTAATTATGATGTTTTACCGTAAAATACGATAGTGATATATAAGACTTTCTCACCCAAAAACGATCAATGATCCGCCTTCCAAAGAGAGGATATCTTAATTCGTCTACTTCTTATCCAGCTCATGCAAAAATGCAATCAGTGCTTCCCTCCAAGGTCGCATCGCTTGAAGCCCATTCGTACGAATTCCCATATGATCCATTACAGAATACGCTGGACGAGGGGCTGGACGGGGAAACTCGGCTGTAGTACAGGGTAAGATTTCAGCTATCCGGGATGTCGATTGAAAAGCGCCATATTTAATCGCTTCCTCCTTAATCGCTTCTGCAAATTCAAACCATGTGCAGCTTCCTGCATTGGAAGCATGATAAGTGCCGTACTTTTCGCTTAGCGCCAGTTCAGCTATGAGACGAGCAAGATCCACCGTATACGTAGGTGATCCCTGTTGATCATGAACAACTTGAAGCTGCGTACGTTTTTCCATAAAGTTCAGCATCGTTTTGACAAAATTATGGCCATGACTGCCAAACACCCAGGATGTACGGATAATAAACCACCGTGTGCTCAGGCTCTGGACAAGCCGTTCTCCAGCAAGTTTAGATTTTCCGTATATACTTTGTGGGTTCGTCTCATCATACTCTTGGTAGGGAGTGCTCCCCATCCCGTCAAAAACATAATCTGTGCTGATATAGACCAACTTGGCTTTCACTTTCTCGGCAGCAACCGTTATATTTCGCGTGCCAACAGCGTTAATCGCAAAAGCTGTATCGATATCAGATTCAGCCTGATCCACCGCAGTGTAGGCAGCACAATGAATAATAATATCAGGCTGAAAATCATCAATCTGATCCATACATTGCTGCTGGTCTGTGATGTCCATCTGATCCCGGTCACAGCCAAGTACGTGATGGCCATCGGTTTCAAAGGTTTTTACAACATCGTACCCCAGCTGTCCTGCTGCTCCTGTTACCATAATTCTATACTTCATGCGCCCGAATCACCCATTCGCTGACCATATTGGAGTTTCACATAATCCTGATATGTGCCGGATTGCACCCTCTCCATCCACTCCTGGTGGTTCAAATACCACGTAATCGTTTCTTTAATCCCCGTTTCGAAATTGTGTGCTGGTTTCCATCCAAGTTCGGTCTCCAACTTTGTTGGATCGATACCGTAACGCCGATCATGTCCAAGACGGTCTTTTACGTATCGGATCAGACTTAACGGTTTGCCTAACTGCTGGAGTACAGTCTCTACGATGTGAATATTTGTTCGTTCGTTATTGCCACCTATGTTGTATACATCTCCCGATTTGCCCTGATGAATGACCAGATCAATGGCACGGCAGTGATCCTCAACATACAGCCAGTCACGAATATTTAGACCATCACCATATACAGGAATGGCCTCATCGTTCAAAGCACGGGAGATAATGAGCGGAATAAGCTTCTCTGGAAATTGAAAGGGGCCATAGTTGTTGGAGCAGCGGGTAATGTTAACAGGCAAACTGAACGTTTCGTGATAAGCTCTAACGAGCAGGTCACTTCCGGCTTTGCTTGCGGAATAAGGGCTGTTAGGCATCAAAGGAGTCTCTTCTGTGAAAAGTCCTGTCGGCCCGAGTGAACCATACACCTCATCCGTCGAAACCTGTACGAATTTGGTGATCTGATATTTTTTTGCTGCTTCCAGCAGAACTTGTGTACCCATAACATTCGTGCGGACAAAAATATCCGGAGCCAGAATGCTGCGATCGACATGGGATTCAGCGGCGAAATTCACAACCACATCGATACCTTGAGCAAAAATGTTTTCCATCTGCTTTACATCTGCGATATCAGCTTTAATGAAGGTATGCCGCGAATTGGACTCAATCGACTGCAGATTTTCCAAATTGCCCGCATAGGTAAGTGCATCCACATTAATGATTTCGTAATTCGGATGTTCCCGTAACATATATAACACGAAGTTGCTGCCGATAAAGCCAGCTCCGCCAGTAACCAGTAATTTCATGCGGTCTCTCTCCCTCTGCCTCCAAATATGGAACATATCTGAAAGTCTTGTGATTAGTCAAAATTCAGCTCTGCCTCCCTGAGTAAGGGATGCTTCTGATCTTTATCCGATAAGATCGGTTCCGTTACAGGCCAATCAATGGCAAGCGCGGGATCATTCCACAAAATGCCACGATCATGTTCAGGAGAATAATACGCATCCACTTTGTAAACGACCTGTGTACGTGGAGTCAGTGTACAGAAACCATGGGCAAACCCTTGGGGAACGAACAACTGACGCTGATTATGTTCACTGAGTATGACCCCCTTCCATTGTCCAAAAGTTGGAGATTGTCTACGTATATCCACAATTACGTCGTAAATGGCACCAGAAATCACTCTCACCAGCTTGGTCTGTGCTCTCGGATGAAGCTGATAATGAAGTCCGCGCAGGACACCCGCCTCAGCCGACAAGGATTGATTGTCCTGAATAAATGTATGATGTATCCCAGCTTCCAGCAGTAACTGTTCGTTATAACTCTCCATAAAATATCCGCGATGGTCTCCGTATATCTTCGGTTCCAATATAGCTGCATCCTTCATAAACAGTGGAATTACCTTCATGTCATCCCCCGTCCTGCCTTTAGCAGAATTTCTTCATTTTGATTATGTATATGTACATTGCCTGCCAAGTGTTTGTTCATTTGCCTCTGTCATGCACATGCAAAAGCCCAACCGAATCATTGTGCGTCGGCTGGGCTGGGGATGGACAAACATTCAACATCATATGAACTACACAATAACAAACCACAAACTGCTACATTGGTAATGCATAAAATATAGAAATACATCACTGGCTCGCTTATCGTTTACCAACAATACTCTCCAGATACTTCAGCAAATCCTCCCGCAGATCAGGACGCTGGAGTGCATAGTGGATGGATGTTTCAATAAAACCCAGTTTCTCACCCACATCATGGCGCAAGCCATCAAAATGATACGCGAGAATCTGTCTTTGCTCGTTCAGACGGGATAAAGCATCCGTCAACTGAATCTCTCCGCCTACACCGGCAGACTGCCTGCCCAAGATTTCGAAAATATCGGGAGTAAGAATATAACGGCCCATAATCGCCAGATTCGAAGGGGAATCTTCCGTTTTCGGCTTTTCAATCAAACGTCGCGCTCTGTAGACACGTTCATCCGTACGAGTTAGCAACTCTCCATCGATAATACCGTAACGGGATACTTCACTCCAATCGACAGGTTGCACGCCGACAATCGGGGACTGCAGTTCGTCGTAGACTTCAATCATCTGCTGCAAGCATGGGTGATCCGCTTCAACAATGTCGTCCCCGAGCAGGACGGCAAACGGTTCATTGCCAATAAACTTGCGAGCACACCAGATCGCGTGACCAAGTCCTTTCGGTTCCTTTTGCCGGATATAATGGATATCAGCCATCTCGGAAGGTTTACGAACTTCGTTCAGCAGATCCCACTTCTGTTTGTCTGCGAGATTCTGTTCAAGTTCAAAGGAATAATCAAAGTGGTCCTCGATCGCCCGTTTCCCTTTCCCTGTCACGATAATAATATCTTCGATTCCGGAGGCAACGGCTTCCTCAATAATGTATTGAATGGTTGGCTTGTCCACAATGGGCAGCATTTCTTTCGGCATGGCCTTGGTGGCAGGCAGGAACCGGGTTCCCAGTCCGGCGGCTGGAATAATCGCTTTGCGGATACGTATAGGAAACACTCCTTTGGCTGGATCAAGATAGTATAGGGATAACACGATGAATGAGTTGGTAAAAGCGGTGCATTTCTCTATACATTACCACAATTTATTAACAATCAGTTGTATAAAAATCGAGTTTCCTCTACACCATTAACAACTCGCGAATATCCTGCTCGGATAATGTCGTTGATCCTCCGTCGCCCGGTTCAATGACCTCGGCAATCAAATCCTTTTTCCGCTGTTGTAACTCCAAAATCTTCTCCTCAATCGTGCCCTCCGTCACAAGACGAATCACCTGAACCACTTGTTTCTGCCCCATCCGATGAGCTCTTCCAATCGCCTGTTCCTCCACGGCGGGATTCCACCACAGATCATATAATATGACGGTATCGGCTCCCGTCAGGTTCAGTCCGGTTCCGCCAGCCTTGAGCGAGATCAGAAACAGTTCGGCTTCTCCCTCATTAAACCTGCGGCACATGTCCACACGACTCTGGGCAGGGGTTTGTCCATCCAGATAAAACAAGCTGTTCCCCTGTGCCGAAAGGGTCTGGCGAATGAGATTAAGCATGCTTGCAAACTGGGAGAAAATCAGAATTCGTTTGCCAGCGGCCAGACAGTCTTGGACGGTCTCCAGCAGTTGCTCCATTTTGCCTGAATCCCCTTGATATCCTTCCACAAATAGTGCCGGGTGACAGCATAACTGACGCAGGCGAGTGATACCGGCCAAAATTTTGATCCGGTTTTTCTGGAAACCGTTGTCTTCCATGTCCTTAGCGGTCTCATCCTGAAGCTGAGAGAGGTAAGCTGCATACAGCTTTTTCTGTTCCACCGTCAGCTCAGAGCGTTGTACCGTCTCAATCCGATCTGGCAGTTCTTCCAGCACATCTTTCTTCAAGCGACGGAGAATGAACGGACGTACCATACGCGAGATGCGTTCTGGCGGCAAGTCACGAAATCTTCTGTAGCTCGGGAACAGACCTGGAAATACGGCTTCAAAAATAGACCACAGTTCATCCAGCGAGTTCTCGACGGGTGTACCTGTCAGAGCAAAACGGCGCGGCGCCTGAATTTGTTTGACGGCTTGCGCCGTCTGGGACGATGCATTTTTGATCGCCTGTGCTTCGTCCAGAATCAGGGTATGAAAGGTTCTTCCCAAATACGTATCCAGATCACGTCGTAGCAACGGATACGATGTCACGATCACATCCGCCTTGTCCATATCCGCCAGCATGCTGGCGCGTTCATCTTTTTGCCCTGCGGCAATTAAGACGTTCAGATGCGGAGCAAACCGTGCAAACTCATTCGCCCAGTTGTAAGTTAAGGAAGCAGGCGCAACAACTAATACCGGCGGATGTGTCATTCGCGTGCGAATCGTCAGCCCGTCTTGTTGCGAGGTGTGCCATGTATCATCTATCGTTCCAGTGGCATTGGCCAAGTAAGCCTGCTGAGACCCATTCATGATCCAATCATTAGAGATGGTGTTGTCTGTATCAGCTGGCAACCCTGCCTCTTGTCTCTGTTCATACACAGGTTTCTCCCGTAACGAAGCCGTGATGTAGGCGATGCTTTGCAGCGTTTTGCCCAGTCCCATATCATCGGCCAGGATGCCGCCAAATCGGTAATGTGCGAGCGTACGAAGCCACTGATACCCGCTTGCCTGGTAATCCCGCAGCACGGGAGCCAGCGTCTGAGGTAACGTGAAGTCCATCCGGTCAGGATCGCGCAGATCATCGAGGAAACGTTTGAGCGAGCCTCCCCATTTCACATGACCCGAAACCTCGTCTCTGCCCGGAAGCTGCAAGGCTCTCACAGCAGGCAACCGGATATGGCTGCTCTGGATATCCTTTGCTTCCAGTCCAAGCGCGTCAGCCATGTGAGCGAAGCTGCTCGCGCCGTCATTTTCAAGTGACAGAAAGACACCGCTTCGCAGGCGGAAGAAAGCTTTCTTTTCCACAATGCTGCGCATTAGTTCTTGCAACTCCTGCTCGTCGACTCCCTCCATCTCGAAGGAAATCTCCAGCCAGTCCAGACCTCTTCCCAGATCAGCGCGAACCTTCGGCGGTACCGGATACGTTGGCATCATCGCTTTCACAGCATTCGGCATGTAGATATCGGCGAGCTTCTCAAGCTCGGGCAATAGGTGATACATCACATCATAGATGGCGTCCTCACGTTCGCTTGCCCAGACACTTCCCTCCCGCTCCAGAAAAGAACGATCCAGTCTCTCGATGAGATTGCGTTCCTTGAAGCGGTCACGGATCAAGATGACTTTCTTTTCTTCCTCGTTAATCAAATACTCTGCCAGCGGGTTAATGACCATGACGCCATAATCGAATTCCAGACGTGCCGTAATGCGTTCCCGGTAAAAGTCGATGTACAGCTTCGGTGACAACTCGGGTTCGGCAATTTGTTCGCGCACACGGGAATCCATCGACAGATGTCCGAGCGTCCGTAGCTCCGGTACAACATGCTGCACAAACTCATCCACCTGCTGTGACGAGATATCAATGCTTTCTTTAATGCCGTAGGATGTGAGCGCACTGTTCAGGTCCTCCAGACTTCTCATCTGCGTCGGTTCTAACATATAGAACTGCCCTTCGACGACTGCCGCATCATATGCCGGAAGCAGAATCAACTCACGCAGTCCTGACACCTCCAGCTGATACCCTTCATTCGCCCCCTCCGCGATCCGGTAAAATAGAGGCAATGCTCCCTCGCTTAGGGTTAACGGACCGTTTGCCAGTCCCGTGCCCTCCATCCGGCTATCTGCTTGCATAAGTAGCTCCAGCAGTGGCTTCCAGACAATGGGAGCGATCAGGATACCGCGACCGTCCGAAGCACCCAGATACCCCGAAATGGACTCACGGTATGCCTCTTCACTCTGTCTCATACGAATAAGCATGGAAAGGATAGCCTGATCTTCCGCCCGAAACACATGTAGCAGGGGATCATAATGAAACAGCTTGGTGAAGGACATGGGCTCTCCCTTTTCAATACAGTTCAGGAACTGCTTAACCTTCTGCACGACATAGAGTCGTTTGTTGCCCACTTTTAATTCGAGTGCCAGCTTGGCTCCGCCTTTATGCACATGTACCAGCTTGCAGATGAACTGTACCTGTAATTCTTCTCGCAGCATGGAACGGGTAACCGGTGCTGTGTATTTTGTCTCTCGTTCATGCGGCAATCTGCGATCCTTCGCAAACATGGATAAAATCTGGTCTGCCGTGCGGTAGGACGGCTTATCTGCAGAGCGTCCCCACCCGGAAGCTGAACTTGGGCGACCTGCCTGTGCAAAAGGAGAAGGAGACAACGTCTCTGTCGGCTTGTGCTGCTGTGATTGATGCGGATGCTCCGATTGTTGACCTAGTGCTGTAGATATTGGAGATTCGATACTCGCACGATGGGACAGCGCTGATGGTTCAGAGGGGACATCCCTGTTCTCGCCTGATAGTGCGGATGTCAATGAAGAAGGCGTTGAAGTTGAATAAGGCCGCTCCCATGTCTCTTCTTCGACCAATGTACCAACTTTCGAAATTGTTCCTCTGCCCCCCGACAATTCTTGTTCTTGTGCATCCTCACGTTCATGAATAGCAAGCAGGACAGCGGCGATATGTTTACAATAGTCATAATAATTGCCGTACGCCGGGCAATTGCAATAGGCTTCAATCTCTCCCGCATCGTCCAGATCCACCTTCACTTGGTAGGCTTCTGTCCCTCGAACAACGGCTTGATAATGACGTCCGTCTTCACTCACAGCCAGCTTGCCAATTCTGCCTGACTGTTGATATTCTTCACCGCGTTTAAATGCCGTGACCCCGCACAGCAATTTGATATCCATCATCGTAAATGGAGCCACGCTTCACACCTCCTTGGCTACCGCTACCTCTTTTATAGAAAAAACCCCAAGAGCTCCGTGAAGCAGAGATTGGGGTTGCTTATTATTTCACCAGTTGGCCGCGTGTAACGCCCAGCTGGTTCGTTGCTTTCAGGGTTTTCCATACTTGTGTACCGCTGATCTCTCCGCGCAGTGCACGGTTGTACAGGTCAATAACTTCCTTCACCTGCTCCGGTGTCTCTTCCAGGAACTCTACCCGGTAGCGGGATACTCCCAGGTCCATAAAGTTGTTCAGGTATTCAGCACCGGACTGCTCTACTGCATTATATACCGTGTTACGGCAGCCTTCATCCACACGTACCGGATGAGACATCCCGATTCGGTCTTGCAGAGATGCCCGTTTTTCTTCGCAAGGACGTCCGCAGTTCGTATAGTCGGTGCCTTCACTCATAAACGTACAGTACACGCAGTGCTCCGTGTGGAACATCGGCAGATGCTGATGAATCACCACTTCGGTCTGACTTGTACGGGAGTTGCCGAGCAGATCAACCATCTGCTGAATGTTCAGGTCATATGACGGGGTGATCCAATCGCAGCCTGCTTCCAGGAACAATTCCACGGCCTTGTGGTTGGCGATGTTCAAGGAGAAGTCACCGATCAGCTGCGGATGCTTTGCGTCCGGATTCATTCTACGGTGACGCAAGTAGAAGTAAAGCGCACCTGTATTACGAACGAGTACCGCATCCGGCTCCAAACGCAGGATATTGTTGTGATAGCCGTTCTCGCCAGGCATGTGGATGCGCGGCGTAGCCAGCGCGATTTTGCGGCCTGCGGCATGTACAGCTTCCACCGCTGCCGGGAACTGCTTGATGAACTCGAAGTCGGCGTAGATCATGCCGACGCCGGCTTCCAGCGCTGCCTCCACTTGTGGCAGGCTGCGGCACAGCGCGGTCAGCTCTGCTTGACCGCGAGCTACTGGCGATGCCGGTTGTACCGCATCGCCGTATACGTCCACCGCCCGTTTCACGTAGACGGGCGGTTTCGGGCGCTCGCCCGCGAGTTGTTCGACCGCCTGACGGCGAATATTGTTCAACTCGCGCATCGGGATAATGACGTCACCATGCAGATTGACGTCCAGTTCCTCCAGCTGGAACACGGTGCCCCCGAGACGTCCGAATTGCTCCTCGAGCAATTCATGGGTCATCGGACGTTTCTGGGCAATGTCCAGTTCCATCTCCGAATCCACGCGCACGGTCGTTCCCTTCTGCACGTCGGTCCACCACGTGCTGAGCGGCTGGCCCGGGCTGCCGATGACTTTCACTTTGACCGGGAAAACCCGGTACGGTTTGTCGGTCTCAAAGCTTTGACGCAGACGTTTGTCGAGCGCAGGGTCATTCGTTTTCCATACCTTATCGCCGACTTTTACGCGGCGCAAGTCCACATCGCTGCGACCTGGCACGATGTCCACGATCCAGCCTTCGCCGGCTTCGCCTTCGATCTTCACACCTTTGCGGCGTACATCGTATACACGTCCGCCTTCTTCTTTTTTCGTTGGATCACCAGCGTCAAACACAATACCGTCTCCACGCTTCACGGGTGCATCCAGTTTCAGCACAACACCATCACGCAACACTTGGTCTACACGACCAAGGTAAACGCCGCGGCTTTTCGGGAACGTGCCGTCCACCAGCTGTTTGTTGTTGATGCCATCCAGGAAACCATGTGTAAATCCACGTGAGAAGCTCTGTTGCAACTCACGAATCTCTTCCTTGCTTGCGCGTGTATTGTCACCGTCAAAATAACGGTCAATGGCTTTACGATATTTGCTAACTACGTTCGCCACGTACTCTGGCGTTTTGAGGCGCCCTTCGATTTTGAAAGACGTCACGCCCGCTTCAATCAATTCAGGCATGATATCAATGGCTGCCAGGTCTTTGGGAGACAAGAGATATGCCACATCCCCCATTGGCTGGTGAACACCATCCACCATCAGATCGTACGGCAGACGGCACGCCTGCGCACATTCCCCACGGTTCGCGGAACGTCCGCCCCACATTTCGGAAGTCAGACACTGACCCGAATAGGATACGCAGAGTGCACCATGCACGAATACTTCCATCGGAAGTTTCGCTTGATCACCAATCTTTTGAATCTGCTTCAGATTGTTTTCCCGTCCAAGTACGACACGTTCCATGTCAAACGGCTTCGTAAACTCTACCGCTTCAGGCGACGTAATCGTCATCTGCGTGGAACCGTGAATCGGAAAGTCCGGCGAAATCTCACGAATCATTTTGACCAGACCCAGATCCTGTACAATCACTGCATCCACACCCGCATCTACGCAGGCATCGATGAGTTCTTTGGCATCTTTCAATTCATTCTCAAAGATCAATATATTAAAGGTCAGAAACCCTTTCACGCCATAACTGTGCAAAAACGCCATAATCTCCGGTAGCTCGTCCATACGGAAATTGTTCGCTCGTGCCCGTGCATTGAATTTTTCGACCCCGAAGAAAATCGCATCCGCCCCGTTGGCTACGGCCGAACGCATGCAATCCCAGTCCCCTGCAGGTGCCAGAAGCTCAACGTCTTCTCTTCGTATTGTTGCTGTTTTCATGTAGATCCTCCCCATACCGGCCTCAGCCAGTGTTCTTCCCTTGGTACCTGCATTTCGGTACGCCTGCATAGCTGTCCACGTCAAGTATCACTATATCTATACATTATGTCTGTATTGCCTGAAATCCAGGCCTACAGTCTCTCTATTTCTCAAATCAGCAGTAATAACTCCTGAACTAGTATAGTGTACCACTTCTGCACCGACTCTTCTACGGTTTCCTGAAAAAACCGTTTGTCATTTTCATCATTTTTCCATAGAGATTCCACTCATTCTCAACATATTTACACCATATCCCATTCATTGTGAAGTCACAGCCAAAGAAAAAACCGGAAGGTTCTATACCCCTCCGGCAATTGCTACACATCTATATTCTTATTTAATAAAAGTAAATGAGTTCACTGCTTTTTCCAGCATGGCTGCCTGCACTTGCGTGCGGTTCGCATCGTTCAGACCACTCGTGATCGTATACGTGATTCCATCCTTTTCAAACACAATCTGACGACCTGTATACGGCACACCCTTATCCACCTCATGGTACGTGAAGGAGAATGCCGGTACACCTGCAAAGGTCAGTTGCTCGCTGCGGATCAGATTAAAGCTTTTTCGCGTTTTGGCTGCCTCTGCATAGGCCTCTCTCAGCTGACTAACCGTCATCTCAATCGACTTGTCCTCTGTAGCTGCAATGGAGAAGTTGCCACCCGTGAAGGTATAAACGACTGGTGAACTTTCAAACCGATCACTATACGGCGTCCAGTAGCGCGGGATATCCACGCTGTAATGATAGTTTTTGGACGTACGCGTGATCGTTTTCATTTTATCTGTCAGATATGGATCTTCATCCAGCTGACCGAAATTATCTTTTACCGTGTCAAAATCAATCTCTACACTCTTCATAATTCGTTCAAACCACGCTCGGTCTGCGGCCTGTCCTTCAGGGAACGTATATTCCGCGTAGTAACGATACCCGTTCTTCTGCAAAAGCACATCGAATTCCGTCTGCCATCCTGACCCGAAGTTATAACGGAACTCATTCACCTCGGCAGTTTCGCCAGAGATTTCCATTGTAAATGAGCCTACTTGCTGATAACTCTCAGCCGTGAAGGTTTCACGCATCCACTTCTCAAGCTGATCACTCCAGTCCTTCACCGTTGCGCCTGACTTGGCTGAAGTTACTCGAAATTGCAAATAAGCACCGTCTTTATCTTCATAAACCATATTATTATTGTCCATGGACCAGCCCGCTGGAACCATTAGTTCGATCCCATAATCATCATTCCATGCTGCGCGCATGCCTTCCTCCACGGTGGAAAGATCCATAATGGTTCGATCTGACTGCGAATAACTTGGTTCAAAAGAGTTGAGCAATGAAGCACGTTTGCCCAGATCTTTATAATTAGTCGCCTCATAATCCGCCAAATAGACATCATATTGACGACCGTCATGAATATACTGGCGTAACTCCCATAATACACCATCCGCATCTTTGACGACAACTCTTGCATAAGGATTGTTCCCTTTAGATACCGCTTCACGGTCCAGTACCGTATCTCCTGCCTGTTTGGCCACCTGCACGAGTTGTGTTAGCAAGTCATCCGCATCCAGCACCACATTCTGGTCACTCACGTACACTTCGAGAAAATAACTTTCATCCGTAGCGCCAAAGGTCATCATGCGTTCCTGTTCATTCGTTTGCAACACCAGAAGATCTGCCGGATAATGAATCGACCAGCCATAATAGCTGTTGCCAATTCTCGTTTTCCCTTTGTCCAGGTCAATACCGTCCTCATCCACACCCTCACCCGTTTGAAGCAAACGAACGACGATCTCGCCTGAGCTATTCGGCGCAAGTGTTGCACCGATCCCTGCCGCAACCGGGCGAAGAGGAACCATTAACACACCATTCACCATCTTGGGTGCAGTCCCCATCTCCACCTTGGCTCCGTCAATCCAGGCGATGGAACTATCTATTCTCAAGGCGACAACGTGTGGACCTTCCTTGATTTTGATGACATCATTTTTCTCCAGCCGAACTTCACTGCCAAAGGCTTTTTTAAATACGCCGACAGGCACCAATGTCACGCCTTTAACCGTAAGGGGTTTCGTGATGTTTTGTTTTTTGCCATTCATAAAAGCACTCGTACTTCCTGCTTTGACACGCAGCTCATTGGTGATCACATCATCAGCTGCCCATACTGGCAGCGCTGTGTTTGCCAGCAACATCCCCGCTAATACACCCGTGCTTAGCACGCGTATCCATGACTTCTTCATTCCGTTCATTCGTCCTCTCTCAATTCGGGTTGCTTGCCGGGCTTATTGTTCATCATCCGTTAAAAGCGAATCATCGGACTGCTCCTCAAGAGAAGCTCGATCCACAAGTGTTATAGTGCGGGTAACGATGTCTCCGTCGGTTTGCACCAGTAGCTTCACCTTTTGTCCAGGTAAGTAGGCTTTGAGCAGCTCATTGATATCGACTACCGAAGATACTCGTTTGCCCGCAATGCTGTAGATGACATCCCCTTCCTTGATCTTGGCTTTCTTCGCTTCCGCACTCAGTACGCTCGTAACCGTCAATGGATCTTCCGCAGGCAGACCTACGATGGCCGACCAACTCTCTTCAAGCTGTAATCCGAGACTTGCCCGTTTGATCGTTCCATATTTAAAAAATTGATTGATAACAAAATTCACAGTGTCTACAGGAATAGAGAAACCCATGCTCTCGATGCCCACGGCAGAGAATTTCATGGAGTTAATACCGACGACTTCTCCCTTCAAGTTCACAAGCGGCCCTCCGCTGTTCCCGGGGTTAATCGCCGTGTCTGTTTGAATTAAGCGATAGGACGCTTCCACGCCACGGTTCAGACCGCTGATCACGCCAACCGTAGCTGAGTTGCGCAATGAAAAGGAGATCGGCGTACCGATCGCAATCACCGTTTCGCCCACAACCGCTTGCGAAGCTTTAGCAAAGACCGCAGGTTTGAGTGCTTTGGCGTTAATTTTAATCAGCGCAAGATCACTTAACGGATCACTGAACGATTCTGTAATGTTATATGTATTCCCATCCGTCGTGACAACGACCGGATCGACCAACTGATCAACCACGTGGGCGTTCGTCACAATCCATCCATTAGCGCGAATGATAACGCCTGTGCCATGTGCCAGATTATAACGATCGTTTGACGATCCGTTCTGGTTTTCCGTCGTTTTACCTATAATCCCAACCACAGACGGAGATACCTTCTCAATCACTTTGGGAATGGCTTCGCTTCCCTTATACGTGTATGTGCCTGATTTGGCATCGTATTGTCCACTACCTCCGAACATCTTCACCAGATCTTTGGTATTCACATACACCTGACCGTCGATCACCTTGGCTTGCATGCCTGTCTTGGTTGTCGCTGCACCAGCCGTCGCCGCCATCACACCGATGGAGAGCACGACAACCATCATCATCGCTGTTGCCCGTTTTACTACCCTTTTCATGACTTCACCTGACCCTCTCTACTCTATACATCCTTCTTGCGCGACTGGACAGCCGATTCCTGGCCGAATCTATCTTCTCTCTCATCTGCAATATCGGTATCCTTCAATGTATCATACAAATTATGGCTATACAATCGTTTTAATTTTCGCTATTTTTCGACATAATCAGGCTCTCTCAGCTTCCTGCCTTCGGAGAATACAGACATGAAAAAACACCTTCCATATTCATCATGGAAAGTGTTCGAAATTGCTATTGCGTGGTCGTATTTCTTTGCATCTTAGCATTGCTATTAACCAAACCAACCTGTGATCATCGCGTAGTCTGTCATCAAAAATACCAGCAGACTGACAACTGTAAACCCGATAGCAAACAAATTTTTCTTCGGTGCCCGAAGGAGCCGAACCAATCCGATAAAAATCAGGATCGTAAACAAGATCACAAAAATATCAAATGCATTAAAATTCGATGTACTCGCTGTGGCAGCCTCTGCAAGCAGCATGGATAGACAGACCTCCTCACCATAGTTGAACAACCAACACATACCCTAAACTCTTCCTCTATGTTATCTGTACCCTGTTAGTAATGCAAGCCCTATCATCCAGAAAAATGAAAAAAATCCAGATAGACCGATTTGCTCGCAAAAGCTTACCCCGTCTAATATGTAAACACTTTCATTAAACATTCTTATTAACAGCTAATGGATGACAGATACGGGTAACAGACAAATTGTAAAAAGAGCCCGGGTAGATGCCAAAGCCAGGTACCACGTATTGTGGAATAGCACGAAGTAGAACCAAACAGTTCCTTATAATCATTGTAGTCATTGCAATTTATGCAGTTTATATAGTTCATGTAGTTCATGCAATTTTCATATGGTTCACGTAGTTTCAAGGAATTCCAGGCTGCATCGTAGCCGCCCAGCTCTAACGATCACCACGGAGCTTATTTGGCCGAATATAACTTGTTTCAAAATCTAACGATCATGAGAAGCGCTATTTCACTCGAAATCGTCAAAAAACAGTCTATCTCTCGCTTTCTCGATGAAATAACGTCGCTGGTGATCGTTAGAATTCTGATTTGCCTGATTTTGCTCAAATAAGCTCTCCTGTGATCGTTAGACTACTTACGGGTTGAATCTTCAGATCACGGAGCAGTTATCACAAAAAACCTTCCTCACCGCAGAAAAGGTGGTGGACTATCATCCAAAACCTATTTCCAAGGCAAAGAAGGCTCTCATCTAATTTTACAGTTTAAAGATTCGCTGTGCTCTAACTACTCCGCCAGTTGCAGAGCTCTGCTTCGCTCCGTATCGCGCTCCAGTACAGGTTTCAGATACTTACCCGTATAGGATTCCTGCACTTTAATAATATCCTCTGGTGTTCCTGTCGCTACAATTGTACCGCCGCCGGTTCCGCCTTCTGGACCCAGGTCAACGATATAATCGGCTGTTTTGATGACATCCAGATTATGCTCAATAACAAGCACCGATTCTCCCGAATCGACGAGGCGATGCAACACGTTAAGCAGTCGGTCGATATCATCAACGTGCAGACCTGTCGTAGGCTCATCCAGAATGTAGATCGTTTTGCCAGTACTCCGGCGATACAGCTCGGATGCAAGCTTCACACGCTGTGCTTCACCACCGGACAGTGTCGTTGCAGGTTGACCCAGATTAATGTAACCAAGGCCTACATCCAGCAACGTTTGCATTTTGCGATGAATCTTCGGAATGTTCTCGAAAAACTGAGTTGCATCCTCCACTGTCATTTCAAGCACATCGGCGATATTTTTGTTTTTGTACTTTACTTCAAGTGTTTCGCGGTTGTAACGTTTGCCTTTGCAAACCTCACACGGCACATAGACATCCGGCAAGAAGTGCATCTCAATTTTAATAATCCCGTCTCCACGGCAGGCTTCACAGCGTCCGCCTTTGATATTGAAGCTAAACCGGCCTTTTTTATATCCGCGTACCTTAGCTTCGTTGGTCTGTGCAAACAAGTCTCGAATATCATCAAATACACCGGTATAAGTCGCCGGATTAGAACGTGGAGTTCGTCCGATCGGGGACTGGTCGATATCAATCACTTTATCGATATGCTCCAGACCACGAATCTCTTTATGTTGCCCTGGACGTACGCGTGCACGGTTCAGATCACGTGCCAGCGTTTTGTACAAAATTTCGTTGATCAGTGTAGATTTACCTGAACCGGATACTCCCGTTACAGCGGTAAACACACCCACCGGAATCTTTACATTCAGATTCTTCAGATTGTTCTCTTTGGCTCCGCGCACTTCCAACCATCGATCGCCGACACTTCGGCGTTCCGTACGAATCGGAATAAACTTCTTACCACTGAGGTACTGACCTGTCAACGAATTCTCGTCATTCATAATCTCCTCAGGTGTACCTTGTGACATCACTGTTCCGCCGTGAATACCTGCACCTGGACCAATGTCGATAATATAGTCCGCCGCCATCATCGTATCTTCATCGTGTTCAACAACGATCAACGTGTTCCCGATATCCCGCATATGTGCGAGCGTGGAGATCAAACGATCATTATCCCGTTGATGCAAACCGATGCTTGGCTCGTCCAGAATATAGAGTACGCCCATCAGGCTGGAACCGATTTGAGTCGCTAGTCTGATCCGTTGCGCTTCACCACCGGACAACGTTCCGGCAGCGCGGCTTAGGGTCAGGTAATCCAGACCTACGTTAACGAGAAAACCCAAACGGCTGTTAATTTCTTTTAAAATCAGTTTGGCAATGGTCTGTTCTTTTTCGGTCAGTTGAAGCGACTCAAAGAAACGTCCCGCTTCACCGATGGACAAGCTAGTCACATAAGCCATGTTGTGGTCATTAATGGTTACAGCAAGACTCTCTCGTTTCAGACGTTGCCCTTTACACGTACCACAAGGTTTGGCACTCATATATCCTTCAATAAACTCACGTATACCTTCCGAGGCCGTTTCACGATAACGACGCTCCAGATTATTAACGATCCCTTCGAATGTAACTAATGCTTCTTTACGCTGTCCGAAGTCATTTTCATAACGGAAACGAATTTTCTCAGACCCTGTTCCTTGCAACAGCTTGTTCATCTGATCAGCAGGTAGATCCTCTACAGGAACATCTTGCGGAATGTTGAAATGTTCGCATACGGATTTGAGAAACTGCGGATAATACGTGGACGTTCCTCCTGTCCAGGCATCAAACGCTCCTTCTTCAATCGATTTACTGCGATCCGGCACAAGAAGGTCCGGGTCAACAATCATTTTGACACCCAAACCATCACAATCCGGACACGCACCAAACGGGCTATTAAATGAGAACATCCGCGGCGCAAGCTCATCAATACTGAATCCACACACCGGACAAGCAAAGTTGGAACTGAAGCGCAGTTCTTCTTCACCGATAATATCTACGAGCAACTGTCCGCCGGACAGATTAAGTGCCGTTTCAATGGAATCCGCCAATCGAGCTTGAACATCCTCCTTCACAACGATCCGGTCAACGACAACATCGATGGTATGTTTTTTATTTTTCTCCAGTTGGATGTCCTCTGACAGGTCTCGCAATTCCCCATTAACCCGAACACGGACAAACCCCTGTTTAGATACATCGGCAAAAACGCTTTTGTGCTCCCCTTTACGTCCCGCAACAATTGGAGCCAGAATCTGCAACCGGGTACGTTCAGGGTATTGCATGATACGATCCACCATCTGTTCTACGGTTTGGGATGTTATCTCAATCCCGTGATCCGGACAATGCGGATGACCGACACGAGCAAACAGGAGACGCAGATAATCATAAATTTCAGTAACGGTTCCTACGGTAGAACGCGGATTACGGCTTGTTGTTTTCTGATCTATTGAGATCGCAGGCGACAATCCCTCAATCGAATCGACATCCGGTTTCTCCATCTGACCTAAAAACTGACGTGCATAGGCAGACAATGATTCTACATAACGCCGTTGTCCTTCGGCATATATCGTATCAAAAGCCAGCGAGGACTTGCCTGATCCGCTCAAACCGGTTAATACGACAAAGCGGTCACGCGGAATGGTAATATCGATGTTTTTCAAGTTATGCGCTCGTGCGCCTTTGATGACAATGTTCTCGCTCGCCAATGGTATTCATCCTCTCATTGCTTTTCTATAAACCTCTTAACCAAATTCATCATTTTTATCAGTATAGACCTGATTTTGCAATTTCAACATGTCTTATTATCGGGTCAATGGACGAGATTATTTACTTCAATTTACTCAATAAGAGAACGGCCAGACTGGCCGTTCTCTTATCATCCATGTTCAATCAACGAAGCTTTCTCTATCGATTTATATCTATTCTGCTCGCAATTCCAGCAATGCATCACGAAGCTCGGCGGCACGCTCAAACTGCAAGTTCTTGGCTGCATCTTTCATCTCCGCTTCCAGACGCTGAATAAGCGATTGGCGCTCCTTCTTCGACATCTTCTCGGCGGCGCCAGTCAGATACTCGTTTTTGGATTCGGCAACCTTCGTTGCCTCAATGACATCACGCACTTTTTTGCGAATCGTCTGCGGTGTGATGCCGTGTTTCTCATTGTATTCCATCTGAATGGTACGGCGTCTCTCCGTCTCTTTTATCGCTTTATCCATGGAATCGGTCACTTTGTCGCCATACAAAATAACTTTACCATCGCTGTTCCTCGCGGCACGCCCAATCGTCTGAATCAGGGAACGCTCTGAACGCAGGAAACCTTCCTTATCCGCATCCAGAATAGCTACCAATGAAACCTCCGGCAAATCCAGACCTTCCCGGAGCAAGTTAATTCCAATCAATACATGGAAGGTACCCAGCCTCAGATCACGCAGAATCGACATCCGTTCCAGTGTTTTGATCTCCGAGTGCAGATATCTAACCTTAATGCCGACTTCCTTAAGGTAATCCGTCAGGTCTTCCGACATCTTCTTGGTCAACGTAGTAATCAGCACACGCTCGTCTTTGGCAATCCGGTCGTTAATCTCTGCTATCAGATCATCGATCTGTCCTTTCGTCGGACGCAGCTCAATAACAGGATCAAGCAGGCCAGTAGGACGAATAATCTGCTGAACCATCGTATCGGTATGCTCAATCTCGTAAGGCCCTGGTGTCGCCGATACATAGATGATCTGGTTCATCTTTTCTTCAAACTCTTCAAACTTCAGCGGTCGGTTATCCAGTGCAGAAGGCAAACGGAAACCGTGATCCACCAACACAGTCTTCCTCGCTTGGTCACCATTGTACATCGCGCGGATTTGCGGCAATGTGACGTGAGACTCATCCACGACGATCAACATATCATCCGGGAAGTAATCCATCAGGGTATATGGTGTATCCCCGCGTTCACGGAAGGTCAGCGGTCCGGAATAGTTCTCGATCCCTGAGCAGAACCCGACTTCCTTCATCATCTCGATATCGTAACGTGTACGTTGCTCCAGTCGCTGTGCTTCCAGCAACTTGCCTTGCTCACGCAATACTTCAAGCCGTTCTTCCAATTCACGTTCGATACTCACCAGTGCCACACGCATCGTTTCTTCTTGGGTTACGAAGTGGGATGCCGGGAAAATAGCAATATGCTCCCGTTCACCGATCAGTTCTCCGGTCAAGACGTCAATCTCGGTAATTTTCTCGATCTCGTCCCCGAACAACTCCACCCGAATGGCATGTTCCCCCTTGGAAGCCGGGAAAATCTCGATAACATCGCCACGGACACGGAACGTGCCACGGACAAAGTTAATATCATTCCGCTGATACTGTATCTCTACAAGACGGGACAAGATCTGATTGCGCGGCTTCTCCATTCCAACCCGCAGAGACAACAACATACTGGAGTAGTCATGAGGTGACCCCAAACCATATATACAGGATACACTCGCTACGATAATGACATCACGGCGTTCAAACAAGGAACTGGTCGCGGCATGTCGTAGCTTATCAATCTCTTCATTAATACTCGAATCCTTCTCGATATACGTATCTGAGGAAGGAATATAGGCTTCCGGCTGGTAGTAGTCGTAATAACTGACAAAATACTCAACCATGTTATTCGGAAAAAATTCTTTGAACTCACTCGCCAGCTGTGCTGCCAGTGTCTTATTGTGCGCAATAATCAACGTGGGTCGCTGTAGCTTGGCAATAGTCTGTGCAATGGTAAACGTCTTCCCCGTACCCGTTGCACCCAAAAGAGTCTGGTATCTCTTCCCTTCCTGAACACCCTTCACCAATTCCAGAATGGCTGCTGGCTGATCACCTTGGGGAGAAAACTCTGACTCGATTTCGAACGTTTTGTCGCTCATAATAATATCGCTCATTGCCGTATCTCACCCTATCGTCTAAAATAATAGTCACTATATATTGTCGAAGTTCCCCGAATTTCCAGTTGGGAAAACTTATAGTAATAGGAATATTTGTTCCCGTTCAATTATACCTTGTTCGTTTTAGTGATGCAAACGTGAAATGAAGATAGGAGTGGGTTAATTTATGGATATTGCGACACTTATCGGTATAATTGCCGGAATTGCCGCAGTTATCAGCGGTTTTTTGTGGGAAGGCGGCCATATGTCCGGCCTGTTGCAAAAAACCGCTGCTCTAATCGTGTTCGGCGGCACCATCGCTGCCGTTGTAGCCAGCTTCCCAGCACATCGTCTGCGAACGATCCCTGCCGCTTTACGCATGGCGTTTGGACGTCGTGCCCAGGATTCCAAACAATGGGTTGAAGAACTGATCGAGATGTCATCCATTGCCCGCAGATCCGGTGTGCTTGCTCTGGAACGCAGAGTTGTGGATCATCCCCATCCCTTTTTGCAAGATGGCATCCAGATGGTTGTCGACGGTACAGACCCGGATGTTGTTCGGCAGATTCTGGAGATGGAAATCGATTCTGTAGAGCAGAAACATGAGGGTTATGCCAAAATATTCGAAGCTGCCGGCGGTTATGCCCCAACGATGGGAATCATCGGAACCGTAATGGGTCTTATTCAGGTACTCGGAAGCCTAACCGATCCAACCGGACTCGGACCAGCCATTGCCGTTGCCTTTACAGCCACTCTCTATGGGGTTGCCAGTGCTAACCTGATCTTTTTACCTATCGCTTCCAAAATCAAATCCAGAGGTGCTGACGAGGTGCAAGAAATGGAGATGATGCTTGAAGGAGTGCTTGCCATTCAAAATGGCGAAAATCCACAGCTCGTTCGTAAACGGCTAGAGTCTTTTACACTTTCGCACCGTCAGGTCTTGCAATCTCCGCTCGCAAAGGAGGGATTAGATGAGTCGTCGCAGTAAACGGCGTGCCAAACGCGAAGCTGCTGACCATCGGGATCGCTGGATGATTACCTATGCGGATCTCATTACGTTGCTACTGATTTTTTTCGTCATCATGTACGCCATGAGCAATCTGGATACCGGTAAATACGACGTCGTGACCCAATCCCTTCAAAGCACTTTTAATAAATCCGACTCCATACTTGAACTGGGGGACGGACTCGGTGAGACACCAGGTCAAACTATCACCAAGCCCCCCCAGGGAAGCTCAGAGGAGGATCAAGAATCGTCATCAGATTCGGGTAAAGATACCCCGGATGACAGCAACCGTCCGCTCACGGAGCGGGAAGAGCAATTCAGGACGCAGGAGCAGGAATTACAAAATCTGTTTAATGTGATTACCCAATATATCGAAGATAATAAACTGGATAATCAAATTTTCGTGGCAGACAAACCGCAAGGTATCTCCATTACGCTCAGTGACCGTTTTCTGTTTGATCAGGGACAAGCTGCCTTGAAAAAAGATGCCGCTCCTACACTTAGCAAACTCGCCAGTTTGTTTCGTAATCTTCAAATGGTGGTCAGTATTGAGGGACACACGGATAACGTTCCGATCGGAGCCAATTCCGCGTACAAGGATAACTGGGAGTTGTCCGGTGAGCGTGCGTTATCAGTACTACGCTTTTTCATCGATCAGGAGAAACTCGACCCCGACCACTTCCAATATGCAGGGTATGCGGATACCAGGCCCACCGGAGACAATACAACAGCAGCTGGAAGACAGAAGAACCGCCGGGTTGAAATTACGGTACTTCGCCAATTACAGCCATAGTCAGTTATCCCGCAAAAAATACACGCCAGACCTCAGCCTCTATTAATCGGCTATACGAACTCACGCTACAAAAAAACAACGCAGTAAAAAGCACGTTGACGTTATTCATCCCGTCAAACGTGCTTTTTTTAAATGCATTCTGAATTACTCTTGCTCTTGTTTCAACTCTCGACTCCTAACCGACTCCCTCTATCTCGTTTCCTTTTTCATTGGGTATTGCTTCACCATTCTATTTAGGCCACAACCAATTTACGCATCCATTCCCGGTTGATTGGGACGAAGAATCACCGAACCGACAGCCAGCAAGATCACAGCCATGGCGAAAAGGATTAGTAATGGCAAGGTAATGTCGGCCAACTTACCTCCGGCAGAGATCGTTTCGACTGCCTGAATCGTCCATTTTTGCGGCACAAAGTTCGCCAGCTTCTGCATATACTCCGGCATGATGGATAACGGCCAGAAGCAGCCCCCAATCATACAAGTGGGTACAATGATGAGAGAGTTCAACATACTGGCATTTTTCGATTCACGAATCAAGCCGCTCACGGCACTCGCTAATCCCATCGATACCAGCATAAACGCTCCAAGAATCAGAAAGTGAATACCAAACGGAATCCCTGCATCATAATGCAAAACCCAACGGCTTATGCCGAGCACGAGCGTAATCTGGATAACTCCAATCGCAAGACTACCCAGAAAATTTCCTAGCGCGATCTCATATGACCTGACTGGAGCGGTATACATTCGAGCCATCGTACGTTGCTTTCGGTCGTCCATAATAACAGCCACCGCACTCGTTAACAGACCCATCATGAACATAATCGTAAATCCGGTGACGTTGTTTAACCCTGGCTTCGGATATAACTGCAAGCTTAGCGCTTCTCCTGACAAATGATGTCTCCCAATCTCTTGCAGGAGCTGTGCAAGTTTATCCTCCTGACTCTCAGCGTTAGCGTTAGCAGGCGATATGGCAGCGGATGTTTGTACCGCAACAGCGGACTGTTTCAACCCATCCGCAACCCCTTGGGCGGCCGCCCGAAGGATGTATGAGCTTTCGCTGACACGCATTTCAATCCAATGGATCTCTGCGGGCTTCCCCTGTAGCAATGATTGGGTGTAATTGGCGGGAATCACAATTCCCATGCTTCCTTTTTGGCGAACGATATCCGATTTCACTTCTGCCTCGTTACTCACAGCTTTGAAGCTGTAGTCCTTCGTACGAGCGAGCTCGTTGATCATCCATGATCCCGCGATCCCCTCATCCATATTGACATAAGAAACAACCGCACGACTGGCCTGCTCACTTCCAAAAAGAGCAACGGCACCTGTCACAACAAGGCATGGCAGCAGTAAAAATGCAACAAACCCGCGTTTACGCCCCAGTGTTCTCCGGATCATTAGCCAAGCGATATGCAGACTATTCATAACGATATCCAACCTTTCTGTATATCACTGCGGCAGCAGCTGCGAGCACTGCACACACGGCCCCGAGCATGAAAATATTGTGCATGACCTCTTGCAAAGTTGCACCCAGCATCATACTCAGAAAACTTTGAAGCGCCCAATGATTTACGGTAAATTCGCTAATGCGCTGTACAAAATCGATGGCGATCGGAGTAAATCCTCCACTAATAAAAGTCATCACGATGATGATACCCTGCATTAACGCATTAGCTGAGGCGGCGTTTTTACTTACTAATGCCACAATAATGCCCAGGGTCATGGATGCCAGCGTAATGAGTACACAGATCAGTACAATCAACCAAGGATGACCACCCCAATTCACGCCAAATAGCAGGTTGGTCATGACGATAATAATGATCGCCTGTAAAAAGGCAAGCAGACTGTTACCTGCAATTTTGCCAGCAAAGATCACTCCATTACCCACTGGCGTTGCCTGAAGACGAGCCAGCGTTTGTTTGTCGCGCTCCGTAAACAGGCTATTGACGGTGGTCATACCCGAGTACAGCATAAACATCGCCAGCATGGCTGCCGCGTAATATTGTGAAGCGCTGTAGGATTGACCGGAATGCCCCGGGCTGCCGACCTTAATGTTGGGCTGTGCAGAGGTTGACCCTGTGCCATCTTGCGCGGCCATCGCCATCACCGTTTCTGGCCCAAGGACTTTTGCAATGGCAGCCTGTCGATTCAACTCATCCGTAAAGCTAGTGAATACGGTCTGCCCCACTACGTTAAGTGTGTTGTCTTTTCCAAGTATCCATTGCAGCTTAACGGTTTTCCCTGCCATCCATTGCTGCACCATATCCGAAGTCACGATCACCGCAAAATCAAGATTTCCTTGTTTTAACGCATCCACGGTTTCGTCCTGCGAAGACATGTTTTTCACTTTTATCATTTGAGCCACCTTAGGTGTAGATACAAAGGCTTTCAGCGCTTCACCTACCGGAGAGGATGCCGCTTCGTTCGATTGCACAATCCCCACGCGCAACGTATCAGGCGTCGTATCTTTTCCTGTTCCCATCGCGCTCGATAATGCCGTTCCCAAGATGAAAATTAATAATAAAGGCAGAATAAACAAATTAATGACCACAGAACGAATTTTCAGAATACGTCTGAGTTCAAACATACAAATATGCCATATGCTCATGCCATCTCCTCCTAGTCTCGAAGCGTACGCCCGGTCAGATTGAGGAAAAGCGTTTCGAGATCCGGTTCTTCGACCCGTAGGGATTGAATAGATATGTCATGTTTACTGCAAATAAACAGCATATCTTGCAGTGACTGCTGTGCCGAAGGCAGCATAATCGTTATTGTGTCTTCGGTGACTTCTACTGCCCGTACACGCGGGTGAAGTTTAAGTTCTTCCACAACACCGGCATCCATGCCGGAAGTGGTAAGTACAATTTTTTCCTCCGACGCAACGCGTTCCCTTAGCTCAGCCTCGGTTCCACAAGCAATAATCCGGCCTTGATCCATGATGGCTACCCGATTACTGATCGCCGCAACTTCCTCCATATAATGACTTGTATAGATAATGGTCGAGCCCATCTTGTTGAGCGTTCGCACCGATTCAAGAATGTGATTACGGGATTGCGGATCAATGCCCACGGTGGGTTCATCCATAATAATCAGATCTGGCCTGTGACTGAGCGCACATGCAATATTGAGTCTGCGTTTCATGCCGCCCGAGAAGGTGGATGGAGCATCCTTGGCCTTATCTTGCAAGCCGACAAATTCAAGAGATTCCTGCACTCTTTCTTTGAGCTTCTTCCCTCGTAATCCATATAACCGGGCAAAAAAAGTAACATTATCCGTAGCACTCATCGTTTCATATAACGCCAAATCTTGCGGAACCAGCCCGATTTTACGCTTTACATCGAGTGGCCGCTCCTTCACCGATATGCCGTCCAGTCTGATCTCTCCCTGATCCATGTTGAGCAAGCCTGCAATCATGCTGATCGTCGTGCTTTTCCCCGCTCCATTCGGGCCAAGGAGACCAAAGATTTCCCCTTTTTGTACACTTAGGTCGAGATGATCCACCGACAATTTGCTACCGTATCGTTTTACAACATGATCCATTTCCAATATGTTCATCTACGTATGCCCCTCCCATATGAGCTCTTACCGTGATATTCCTAAGTCTATTGTATCGAATGTCTCCCCTTGGCGAAGGTATATAAAGTCATCATTCAAAGGTGACTTAAGTCATCTCCTGATGTTGCGGTGGCCTATGTTATAATCAAGGATGCGTTATCGTCTTATTCTTCAATCTGTATAAAAAGGATGTCATCTACATATGCCCTTGGGATTCCTGCAATATGGTTTATTAGTTGTGCCTGCTGTGTTGTTCAGTTTGACCCTACCTTTACATGGCGAAGCACTGTACACCTTTTACATCCTCATCTCGACCTTACTCGCTGTAGCGAACCGCTTTACCCGTTCAGGTGCAGGGCAATCCCTGTTATTCCTGATAGAAATCATGTGGGCCAGCTGGTTGTTGGCGCTGTATGGCCCCTTTATGATTTTCGTCTCTCTATCCGTCCTCTATGTTTATATGTATCGGCTCGGTGGATCTATAAGATGGTTCATGTTGGGGATTCAGCTGATTACAACGAATCTCGCACTGTATTGGCATGTGGCAACTCCAACTACGCTCAGTCTTGGAACCGTAGAAGTTCAGATGAATACTATGAGTTGGTTCTCGGACTCTGTGAAGCTGAGCATTGGCGTGAACTTGCTCCTATGGATGACAGCGGCTCTCTCCTGGCAAGGAGCCAAAGCAGCACACCGTCGTCAGAAACTGGAGCATGTATATGACGAGCTAAGGCATAAGCATTATGAACTGCAAGAGACGCGTGCTCAACTGCTGTTATTTTCCAAACAATTAGAAGACGCGGCTCAGGCGGAAGAGCGTATACGAATATCCCGTCAGCTTCATGATGATATCGGACATCGTCTAATCCGCACCAAAATGATGTCAGAGGCTGCTTTGCTCACGCTCCCCTTGAATAACGAACAAGGTACTGAGCTGGTCAAGCAGATTCGAGATCAGCTGGCTGCAAGTATGGATGACATGCGTAACACCCTTCATAAACTTCGTCCTGATTTTCATGCATCCGATGCCTACGCTTTGGATCGTCTATTAGAGGAAGTCGGTCGCGATACGGGGATACAGACTCATTACGAAATTATTGGTCAGCCACACGCTCTCTATCCGAGTATGCAGATTGTGTTATTCAAAAACGCCAAAGAAGCTGTAACGAATGCCATTAAACATGGAAAGGCCACTTCCATTCGTTTGCAACTGGCTTTTGGGCAACAGGAGATTCGTATGAGCATCAGTAATGATGGCAGCACGCACTCCCTTTTAGATACAAGTGTAACAACAGGCCTTGGGCATGAGGGTATGCGTCAGCGTACACAATTCATTGGAGGAATCATTGAGGTTCAGTCCATTGCCCCATATACCGTTATTACTCGAATCCCCATTACAAACAAAATGAATTTACTGTAATACGGAAAGGAATATGCTCATGCCAGAATCGAACAATAGTAGCCAGAAAGAAGTTTTGTCCGAGCAACCTCCCTCAGTCATTCAGGTCCTTCTTGTCGATGACGATCCCTTCATCCGGGAAAGCCTGAAGGTGGTGCTCGGCCTGGATACGGATATCCACATTACAGGTACAGCTTCCAATGGGACGGAAGCACTTGCCTGCCTTGAATCAGGAACACCAGCAGATGTAGTGCTCATGGATATTCGTATGCCCGAATGTGACGGGGTCGAAGGAACTCTTCTGATCAAGACCCGTTTCCCCGACGTTCAGGTATTGATGCTGACCACCTTTGACGACGATGAATATATCATTCAGGCTTTACAGAACGGAGCGAGTGGTTATCTGCTCAAAAATGTCCCTCCTGCCCGAATCGTACAAGGTATCAAAACCGTCCATAGCGGGGATATGCTGATCCACCCGGATATTGCACGCAAACTCGCGGGTTTGCTTCGTACGCCGGCTTCTCCTCCGGTAAACGAGCCCCTTGAAACGCACGGTCTTACCCGCATGGAGCTTTCCGTCGCCGAAGCCATATCAGAAGGACTATCCAACAAAGAAATCGCCGCTAAGCTGTTTCTCAGCGAGGGTACCGTCAAAAACTATGTAACTGAAATCCTGGGCAAGCTTCATCTGCGGGATCGCACCCAAATCGCCATTTTTATTTTGAAAAAATAAAGCAAAAAAGGTACTTCCTCACGCCAGCGAAGGCGTTTGGAAGTACCTTTTATTACATTTCAACTGACCCTTTGTCACTCACTACAGGTGCTGGCGGCAAAGCCAGTGAAGCCTCGTCAATTCGTTGCTCTTTCCGGCGTGTGAATAATTTGAGCGCAATCACATGGTATAACGTCACCGGACGCGGCTGAACTGCCCATGCTTCATGTTTATCCGGTGCCATAATCACGCCAAGCTGGTGATGCTCGCCTTCGTAAATTGCTCGCTGCATAAACTTGCTCTCTCCCTGATGATTACGCACCTCCAGCTTGCAAAAAGCCGGATTCATCCGCAGTGCCCGGTGCAGCTCTTCGGGAGAATGAACGAGTATACCGTTCACTTTATACAGTGTCTCCCCTGCCTCGATTCCGAGCTCTGCTGCAGGACTGTCAGGAAGCACACTCAGTACCTTAAGCCCGTGCTGAGGATGAACAAATGCAGGACTAAGTTGCTGCTCTTCCAATGCGCTGTACCACACCAGGAGTTCATGTCCGGCAAAGGCTACCAAGGCTGCAATCACTGTCAATGGTGACCACCATACGGCAAGCAGACTGAATACAAGTAATGCCAAGCTATACAGCATCAAACGTTTAGCTGAAACCTGAAGTTTACGCCCAGGTAGCATACTTTGTGTATTTTCGCTAAATCCCAGCAAGATGGGTAATGCCATTAGCGTGTACCCCTGACCTGCATGAAGTAGCGGAGTCCACGCCAGTTCTGTGATGCCTCCGGTTGTCGGAACAAGAATCAGTAGCGGAACCGCCCAATAGAGTTGAATCTGATATCCGCCTACCAGCTTCCCGCGTTTACCTTCCATCAGAAACGGTGAGGCCATAGATACACCCTGCATTCGTGCCAGTATAGCTTCGCCAAAATGCAGCAATGCAGCCAGCACGAGCAATGCAGGCATGTCCAATGCACGAACTGTGTCCACAGCCTGTCCAAGCATACCGGAAGGCTGCCAGCTGTAGGCCACATTCAAAGCAAATTGCAATATACCCAATGCCCCTGCTGCATAGGCAAAACATAAATAACGGATACGAATAAGAGCCAAGATTAATGCTGCAATCCATATACTGATTACACTACCCAGCGTAAGATAAGTGCCAAGGAAAAGAGATATCATGGACACGATCACTCCAATGACAATTCCCCCAAGGACAGCTCGAATCGTCTGCGTGATCGAACTCTGCATACGCACATGGAAGAGTTTCCGTTCCTGGAGCAACTGACGATGATACATCAAAACGATCAGAATTACTGCCATATAATAAAACGGCTGAATCAACAACTGTAACAATGCTTCCCCTAATGCAGTTAACCAAGGCCATGCCCATTCCATTGTAGCATTTCACTCCTCTCCTTCAGCCGGTTCAGAAAAAAAGAAGGCTGAAAATCAGCCTTCTTTATGGCTTCGACACAGCGGACGAAATATCCTTTGAGACATTTTCGATCGCGCGTTTCAGCTGTGCATCATATTGAGGATTGGCAATACGTTCAATCAGAGTTGCCTCCAGAGATTCTGCCGTTTTCTCATCGATTTGGCCAGTAACCTGAATGCCTTTTTTCTTCTGGAACGCCTTGACGGCTTCTTCGGTCTTCTGGTCGTAGTATCCGTCCACACGATCCGGCTTGAAGTCAAGTCCTCTCAGCATCGTCTGCGCACTCTTCACATCCGTGCTATTGCTATCATATTTCAGAGGCAGCTTTTCTTTATTAATCGGTGCAACCGAGAAATAATCCGGCTGGTTCACTGCGATATCCGGTTTGATCCCTTTTTCATGAATCCATGTACCGTTTGGCGTCAGCCACTTGGCAATGGTAATCTTCAGCAAGCTACCGTCACCCATCTGTTTGTCGTAGCTGGTCTGCACGGTTCCTTTACCGAATGAATTCTCGCCCACGAGTGTAGCACCAGCAGATTGTTGCAAAGCCCCTGCCAGGATTTCGGAAGCACTCGCGCTACCTTTGTTCATCAACACCGTGATTGGATAAGGCTTGGCTGATCCATTTGATTTACTTTGTTCCTTCTTGCCATTTTTATCTTCAACCTGAACGATGACTTTGCCTTTCGGTACGAACTGTTCTGCAATATCGATAACGACTTGCAGCACACCGCCCGGGTCATTCCGTACATCGATAATCAGGCCTTTCATATTCTGCTTCTCCAGCTTCGCCAGTTCTTCCTTGAACCTTTCGCCTGTATTCAGCGAGAATTGCGTAATGTTGATGACACCAATACCGCCATCTTCCATATGTGCGTAGACGGTTTCCAGGTCGATATCATCACGGACAATCGTGAATTCAATCGGCTCTGTCGATCCTGCACGCTTCACCTGTACTTTGGCTTCGCTACCCTTTGGACCCCTAATTTTGTTAACCGCTTTGTTAAGCTCAAGTCCTTGAAGCGATTCACCGTTAACCGACATAATGATGTCTTTCGCACGGATACCTGCTTTTTCGGCAGGTGAACCTTTGATCGGGGACACGACAACGACATTACCGTCTTGCGAGGAAACCTCTGCACCAATACCGGTAAATGATCCTTCGATGGACTCTTCGAACTGGGCAGCTGTTTCCTGTCCCATATAGTTGGAGTAAGGATCACCCAAAGATTCCATCATGCCGTTAATCGCACCATCAATCAGCTTGGTACGGTCGACATCTTTATAATAGTTGCTTGAGATCAAATCCATTGCGGTTTCAATCTTCTTCAGTTCGTTCTTCTGCTGTGAGCTACCGGTCACACTAGCCAGCAATCCTTCGCCGGGTCTAACTTGATTTGTAATCCCCGGATAAGTCATTAACACGAGCGTTAATAGACTTCCGCCAAGCAGTCCCAGAACAACAAACAGCAGTGCCGATCTTTTTTTCATCATCCGTATGTCACCGCCTTTAGTTTTGAAGCGCATCCGATTCGGACTGCCCCGAATCATTCCCTGAACATGCCAGCTTAGTATATGTCTAGCTTGTACGGATTATGATTTTTCCATTCGAAGTTTAAACGATATCATTTGAACTGAAAATTTTACACAGCCCACTCCAATGACAGAATAATCTTACAATCGCTGTTGTCCCCTGATTTTTGATTCAGAGTGTAAACGAATAGTTCAACTTATATAAGTTGCATCGCATTAAATCAGACAATCTACAAATAGTTCATCGGATTCACGGCTGTTCCGTTATCCCGCACTTCAAAGTGCAAGTGAGGCCCGGTCGAGTTCCCTGTATTGCCAGACTCGGCAATGGTATCACCTTTACTTACCGTATCTCCCTTGCTGACCTTGAATCCACCTTCACGCAAGTGACCGTACAATGACCACAGACCTCCGCCATGATCAATAATAACCGTATATCCATAACCACTATACCACTCAGCCATAATGACAATCCCGCCGGAAGCCGCATGAACGGATGTGCCTACTGGAACGGCAAAATCGACACCTGCATGCAGTTTGCCTACTTCTCCTGTAATCGGGTGAATCCGCGGACCAAACGGTGAAGAAATGCGTCCACCGGAAACCGGTTTTGCAAAAATGCCGTTGCCGGACGAATAGGTCACTTCACTGTTGCCGCTGGAGCTTACACGTGTTGGCGCCTTGGCTGCTGCTTTGGCACGAGCCGCAGCTTGGGCCCGAGCTTTAGCTGCTGCGGCAGCCTGTTGCTCACGCAATTTATTTTTCTCCTGTAACAGAGCCGAGCGTTTGCCGGCGATTTGCATCAACACAGCTTCCTGCTCTGCCGTCAACTCTTCGGATTGTTCAATTTTAGCATCATATGAAGCCAGAAGCACCTGCTTTTCTTTCTCTTTCTCGTTCAGCTGCGACTTGCGCTGTTTCTTCTGTGAGTACAGGCTTTTGGCTTCCGCATATTGCCGGTCCAAATCTGCCTTTTTCTCTACCACAAGCTGCTTGTCCTTTTTATGTTCATCCAAGAGGTGCTGATCCTGATCCACAATCGTTTTAAGCGAGTCCGCACGGGTCAGAAAATCGGTAAAGCTGGTAGAAGATAAAAGGACATCAAGGTAGGATACTGCCCCATCTGTATACATCAGGCGTACACGTGACTCTAGCAGTTTTTCTCTTGCGACGATCCGTTCTTCTGCTGCTTGCAGATCTTTTTTCGTTGTACGGAGATCTTCCTCCGTATTTTCAATCTGCAACGATACACTCGCCAGCTCATCACTAACGACATTGATCTGTTCCAAGACAACCTTCAGATAGGCATTGGTTTTGTTCTTGTAATGCTGCGCTTCCTGTTTGTTGGCCGCAGCTTTTTTTTGCTCCTGCTTGGCGGAAGCCGCCTTGCTCTCCAGTTGCTGAATCTGTTGATCAATATCGCTGATGCTATTCTTGGCATATCCGTCAGAAGGTTGAAACGTCATACCGGCCAGTAACATAAAGGCCAGCAGCGAAGCGGTTTTTTTCAAAATGATGATCCCCCATCCTATGAATTCACAAGAAAGCAACCTGCACAGGTGGTGAACAGCATGTTCTTTGCTTTCTTTCATCAAAACAACAGTTGCGTCTTTCCTACATATCGTCAAACAGCGTTCAATAATGAACCTGTTTTGGCATTCTTTTCGACATTTTCTACACTTTGAGCGACTTGCGAATGGACAGTGTACTACCCAGAATTCCGACAAGCACCCCTAGTCCAATCAGCAATGTTCCCATCAGTGGCCAAATCTCGCTGAGTGGAATTAAATTCAGCATCTGCATAAAGACATCCTGACCAATCGTTGACATCAACTGGCTGTATCCGAAGAACAGAACGGCGACCGTAATCACGGAACCGATCAATCCAATTAACGCCCCTTCAATAAAGAAAGGCCAGCGAATAAAGGTGTTGGTCGCACCCACCAGCTTCATAATACCAATCTCCCGGCGGCGAGCCAGAATCGTTACGCGAATCGTATTCGAGATCAGGAACATCGACATCAGACCCAGTCCACCGACAAAAATAAATCCGATATTACGAACAAGCTTCGTAAATTTGAACAACACATCTACCGTTTCCTTGCCGTAGTTCACTTTCATGATCGGCTTCTCGGGATGTTTCTCGTTCAATGCTTCAATCTTCTGGGCTACAAAATTGACCGTTTCCGGTTCAATTACTTTAACTTCAATCGTATCCGGCAATGGATTGTTATCTACATCGAAACCACCGAGAACATTATCGGCATTTTCGCCTAAACGTTCACGGAATTCTTTTAATCCTTCGTCCTTCGGAACAATTCGAATTTCGCTGACTTCAGGCATGGCACTGATCTCCTGACCAATGGCATTGCGCAGGTTCTCGTCCACATTCAGCTCCAGAAACGTACTGATTTCTACCTGGCTGTCTACCTGATTGGCCATAGAGTTCACGTTAAGCACAAGCAACATAAACACGCCAAGAATAAACAGAGAGACGATAATCGACATGACGGAGGCTACTGACATCCAGCCATTGCGGAATACGTTCTTGAAGCCCTCCCGCAGATGTCGCAAGAGAGTACTAAAATTCATAACCGTATTCCCCTCTCATCTGATCCCGTACAATCTGTCCGCGTTCAATGGCGATAACCCGTTTACGCATCGTATTAACAATATCTTTGTTGTGTGTTGCCATTACAATCGTTGTTCCCCGGAAATTGATCTCGTCCAGCAGCTGCATAATGCCCCATGACGTCTCGGGGTCCAGATTCCCTGTAGGCTCGTCCGCAATGATTACAGAAGGATTGTTCACGATCGCCCGTGCAATCGCAATCCGTTGCTGTTCTCCGCCGGAGAGCTGTGAAGGTTCACGGTTGGCCTTGTTGCGCAGTCCCACCAGATCGAGCACTTCCATAACCCGTTTCTTGATGTGACGCTTCGGCGCTTCAATAACTTCCATCGCAAATGCCACGTTCTCATACGCTGTCATCTTCGGTAACAGACGGAAATCCTGAAATACCACGCCGATATTACGGCGCACATAAGGAATTTTTCGTGGTTTCAGCTTGCCAATATTAAATCCGTTAATGGATATTTGCCCTTTGGTTGGCACTTCTTCTCTGTACATTAGCTTCATAAATGTCGATTTGCCTGCACCGGATGGACCAACGATATAGACAAACTCATTGCGGTCGATCTTCACCGACACCCCTTGTAATGCGTGGGTACCATTGGCGTAGGTCTTCCACACGTCCTGCATTTCTATCACATCATCACTTCCTGCTCACTTAGTTAGCCATTATGATTTCGACACAATCCCGGCATTTCCTTTAAAAAGGCCTGAAATTCATCAGGAAAAATCCATTCTGTCCCTCTTTTGCTGGTGAAGCATGGATTCATATGAAGTTTATTGTAACAAATTTGTTACCTATTGAGTACCCGAAAGTTTTCCACCCTTGGATCATATAGATAGAGAGTGTTACGAATTCCGGAACAACAGAAGCCAAAAGGAGCGTTCGGTTATGAAAAAAATTCATGTAACGGTCATCGCCCTGTTCTCCCTGCTCTTGATCGGCTCCGCGTCCTATGGATTGCTCTATATGTACGTAAACCAGCCCACTTTGCCCAAAGGGGTACAGATTAGCGGCTGGGCCATCGATGGCAAACATCGCAAAGAGGTACTGGCAGAACTGCACACTCGCATTCAACAATTGCAGGACTGGCCTGTCACACTGGAAGTGGCTGAACCAAACCCGATAACGATGTCACATACTGCTGCCGAACTAGGAGTGAGTTACAGTGCAGACAGCTTCAAGGCCGCAGTACAACAGCTGGATGAGGGGAACCTGTGGGAACGCGCGTATGCACGGTATCAATTTCCCCAGACTTTCTCTTTGGACATGAACTACAACGAACAAACCTTTCAACAATTGCTTAGCCCTGCCTGGGAAAAAGAAACCTTCGGTACACCGACCGAAGCCGTCCGCCGGATCACCGCCAATGATCAAGTGCAGTACATTCCGGAGAAAAGCGTGCGCCGGATCGATTGGAAAACACTCAGCAACCTCATGCAGACCAAGCTGCACAGAGAGCTCAGCGACGTAATGGATGGAGTAAAACCAGAACCCATAAGGATTCTTATACCTCTTTACACCTTGAAACCCGAGGTAACGATCGACTCATTGAAAGATGAAGGCATCGAGCGAAAAATCATTCAATTTTCCACAGGACTGGGAAACAGCAGTCAAGGTCGGATACATAACGTCAGCGCGGCTGCTCAGGCCATCAACGGAATGATTTTGCCGCATGGAGGTGTGTTCGACTATGAAAAGGTAATTCGCAAAGCGGAGAAGGAATATGGTTTTCGGGAAGCACCGGTCATCGTGAATGGCAGGTTGATGCCCGGTATAGGGGGAGGAATCTGTCAGGTATCCAGCACTGTATATAATGCCGCTCTGCTAACGGGTCTGGATATCGTGGAACGGCGTAATCACTCGTTGCCAGTCAAATATATACCGAAAGGGTTAGATGCCACCTTTGCCTCGGGCGCCATTAACTTTCGTTTTCGAAACAGCACCGAGAAATCCCTGTTAATTCATGCCAAAGTGCAAGGCGGACGTATGGTGGTGAAATTTTTCGG
This sequence comes from Paenibacillus xylanexedens, assembly GCF_007680605.1. Taxonomy (GTDB): domain Bacteria; phylum Bacillota; class Bacilli; order Paenibacillales; family Paenibacillaceae; genus Paenibacillus; species Paenibacillus xylanexedens_B. The sequence goes on along the minus strand of NZ_VEIO01000005.1, from coordinate 221,336 downwards.
CACCTTCCCCGAGAACGTCAGTTATGCGCTGGAGTCCCGTACGATTGAAACGCTGAGTGTTCCGGTAAAATATGTATCCAGTAACGTGCTACCCGAAGGGGCCCAGCAAGTGCTTCAGAATGGACAGCCCGGGTACATCGTTGAGACGGTACGCACGAAGCGAGTTGATGGCAAAGTCGTTGAAACCAAAACAATCTCACGTGACACCTACAAAGCACAAAGCCGTCTGATTGCCCGCTCAGGTCATATTAGCATGCCTGATCCACAGCAACCTTCCGTGGTGGAGGATGGCATTCGTGAGGGGAATCAGCCTTAATTTTAATTGTACAAGTAGAACGAAAGAGATTTACACTTGACACTTCGCTGACAGAATAACCTTCCGATCGCTGTTATCCCCGGATTTTTTGGATTCCCTTTTCCAAAGGGGAAAATCCGGGGATAAAGGCGAACGCTTCGCTTCTCCTGGTTTTTTCTGTCCTCTCCGTTATTGTGTAAATGAAAGTTCAAAGTAAATATAAGCCTTAAAAACACCTAACGAATGATCCGTCAAAAGTAAAAATACACCTGTCTTATACCCTTGTAAGGGATATGAGACAGGTGTATTAGATTTAGGGATTTGTAAAACCGTTTATTGCATGACCTTTTGTTTCCTTAGCTTAAAGTTTGAAAACGATATAAGCCAAGATCATACTGTATTGATTCTTTAAAATACACGGTCAATGATGGCTTGGCTTCGTTATCCTTCTATTTAGTGCCCAGCCGTATACTCGTGTTGCTCTTCTCCTACAACCATTTTCTCGTTTCCCATAAAAAAGGAAGCGATGAGTGCAAGGGCTGCCGGAATAACCGCCCAGGCAAACAGCTGCACAATGGAAGAGGATAACGCATGCGTGATGGACTCCAGTACCTGTGGAGGAATCCCTTGACGTAGCTCTGGCGATAGCAGTGCATGCGGATCGGTCAGATCCATCCCGGCAGGCAGACCCCCTGTAGGCGCTCCAGCCGTTGCACCAGCTTCTCCAGCGGCACCACCCATGCTGTCTGTCATTTTTCGCGTAAAGACTTGACTCTGTACAATGCCAAAGATCGTGATGCCCATCGTCATGCCTAAGGAACGCAGGAAGTTCAGCGTTGAACTGGCGGCACCGCGTCTTTGCGGTTCGAAGGCGTTCATAGCCGCATTACTAAGTACGGAGAAGGAAGCACCGACACCAAGGCCAATCATGACCATGTATACCCGAATGGTCCATAGGGATGAACCTTCATCCAATGTCGTTAATAAACCTAGCCCCACTACAAGCAAAGCCAGCGTTGGAATCATAATATTGCGGTATTTCGTTTTGGTCATAAGTACACCGCCCATGGAAGCTGTCACGACGGAACCTAGCATCATCGGCAACAACACAAGACCCGAGTTGGTCGCTTTGCCACCGAGTACGCCCTGGATGAAAATCGGGATATATACCGATGCCGTAATAAACGCAGCGCCACTGAACATGGCAATGACGTTACTTGACCAATACACCCGCTTGCGGAACATACCGAATGAAATAATCGGCTCTTTGGCCTTCGTTTCTGCATACAAAAAGATTAATGCCAGCACCACGAATCCACCAAACAGCCCTAGAATCTGTGCGGAGTCCCAGGCATACGTTTTACCACCCAGCTCCAGAGCAAAGATCAAACAGACCACGGCACCAATAAGTGTAACGGCACCCAGCCAGTCAATCTGCTGCGACTGATGCTGGTGAGATTCCTTATAGAAAAATGCGATAAACAAAAATGCAATCAAACCGAGCGGCAGATTAATGTAAAACACCCATTCCCATGTGGCATACTCTGTAATGTACGCGCCTAGCAGCGGCCCGAATACACTGGAAAGACCGAACACTGCTCCAAACAAACCACCCAGCTTCCCCCGAGATTCAGGCGCAACGACATCGAACATAATCGTAAACGCGATCGGTACCAGTGCTCCTGCACCAATCCCTTGAATCGCTCTGTACATGGTCAGTTCCACGATGGATGTCGCAGTTCCACACAAAGCGGAGCCAAGCATAAATACGATGATCCCGAAGACAAAAAACTTTTTACGTCCATACATATCCGACAGTTTACCGAAAATCGGCATACCTGCCATCTCAGCCACCATGTAGGCAGAGGTTACCCAGACGAACTTGTCGAGCCCGCCGAGCTTGCCCACGATATCCCCCATAGCTGTAGCCACAATGGTATTATCCATAGAGGCCATTAAGATGCTAAGCAGCAAACCTGCCAGCACAAATCCAATTTTATTGTTGCGTGCAGCCATTGTTGTTAATCTCTCCATTCCCGTTCTATTCATATGACTGCATTAGTATATCCGAAAAGAAGTAACAAGCAATCAGTCCAAGGACCGATTGCTTTATGGCAAAACCTTCTACCTTGAGGGGATAACCATCAGCTCTACTGTTACAAGGTGATAAGGGTCGTCTTCCATCTGTCCTCTTCCCTGCTCCCTTCTAGCTAAATTCGCTCGCTGTTGCCCACCTTCGCCTCCGGATCAACGGATAGTTCGCCCGAGTACTCCACAAACCGGATAGTACAGCCGCGCCCAATATGGACTCGATTCCCTCGAACCGTATCCGCTTCGGTATCTTCAAGCACAATCTCATCACCCTCAATCAGTTGAGCCCTGAAGGATGGCGCACCGCCCAATCCGAGCGCTTTCCATAATCCGCTACGTTCCTTGCGCCGAATGTCGATACGCTCACCGCCTACTTCTCTTGCTGAAGAGGACGTATATAAACGAATCTCCACACTGTCCGCATTGAGAAGTCCGCCCACCTTAATATTGCCCTGAACGTTGATTCTCTCTCCCTGCACATCTCCATCAATCGTCGCCATACCACCGATATCAATACGTTCACTGTCCACTCTACCGCGTACGTTACACTTTCCGTTCACCGTAAACTCAGGCGTAGACAGGTCTCCATTAATCGTGGTCATCCCATCCACACGTACCCGATTGCTGAGCAGTGGACCATTAATGGTACACATTCCATTAACCATCGTACTCTCGGCACGCGCCGCACCATGAACTCCCAATGTTCCATTGACATCGAGAGATTGAGTCCGCAGTTCTCCCTCCACTTTAGCCATTCCGTTGATCGTTGTGCTCTCGGAGACGAGGGAACCGTAGATTTTCAGCGTGCCGTTAACGCTTAGGGAGGAACAATCCAGATCACCGTCCAGTTTAGCCATACCGTCAATATTTACTCGGTGATAAGAACCGCCTGTTGTTTTGCGAGAGCCTGTGACATTCAAATCATTTCTTAAGTGACGTTCTTCCATTCGTAAAATCCCCCTCAGCCCAATTTAAGTTTCAATTCTTCCATGAACGTCGCAAGCGGAATGCGAAGTACCACTTTTACCCCTTGATCAAAATAAAGTTCAGCTCCCGAGTTCACTACCATAAAGGCAGGTACGCCCATCTTGCGAATAAGCATCAATTCACTAGCACGGTCACGAAACCGGTAATAGTGTTCAGACATTACATCAATCAGGAGTAACCCCTCCTGTTGAGTGATATCCCCGCTGAGAAGCAGCTTTTCAAGCACATAAAGCATCATAATCTGTTCGAGACCATATAATGACTGCTGGCGCCCAGCCTCGTTTAACAGATCAAGTGAAGCTAACGAAACAATGTTTCGATCCAGCAGCTGTTGGTCTGACATCTCCACCTCACCAAGTGTTGGCGAGAACACATCTGCCAGTTCATCCAGTGACAATCCGTCTTTCATATGAATAATCTTGTCGATCCGCTGTAAAATCTGCTGTTTAGGGAAAAATGTTTCCTGTCCCGTAAAAGAAGACTTTCGAATAAACCACTCCTCAGGAATCAGGTTTTTTCGTTTCCAGCGATATAGTTGACCGTATGAAATGCCTGTCAGGTCAAGTAGCTCTTTTTTGGAGATCAAATCATCCGTCAATTTCAGGACCCCCTTTTCATCAAAGCCAGTGTAACAAAACATTGTTACGTTGTAAAGACGCGCGGATCATATGTGATGAAAATAATCTATTCTTCGTTTAATCATTTCTTTGTTTTTTTCAGAAAACGGATTATACAAAGGATATTTGCCCAGGTATCGAATACGTTTTATATCCTGTCATTGCGTTTACTTTATTTTGGGTATAACCTTGAATAGTAGCTGATATCCTTCAGCTTTCTTACCTTATCCATTGCATAGAAACATCCTTTTAAACTTCCATCTATGAAAGGGGTTACTTTTTGGTATGGCACTCATTAAATGTGATTTCTACTCGGATGCCCTCGGATTAAGTACAAGCATGCATGTGATTCTGCCACAGCAGACCCACAATCAGATCGGAATGGAAAACGTCACTGGTTCTGGTCTGCACCCAACCCTGTATTTGCTTCACGGGATGTCGGATGACGATTCCATCTGGCTACGCCGCACTTCGATTGAACGTTATGTCGCTTCACTCGGAATCGCGGTCGTTATGCCTCAGGTTCATCGCAGCTTCTACACGGACATGGCAGAGGGAGGACAATACTGGACATTCATTAGTGAGGAATTGCCTAAACTTGCGCGCTCCTTCTTCCCGCTGTCACCGAAACGCGAAGATAATTTCGTTGCTGGCCTATCCATGGGCGGATACGGTGCATTCAAGCTGGCTCTACGAAAACCGGATCAGTACGCTGCGGCGGCAAGTCTTTCGGGTGCTCTTGACATGGCCGCTCATTTGAACAACGACGTCCCATCTGCCTTACGACAGGCTGAACTGTTACGTATCTTCGGACCTCAATTTGCAGGCTCAGAGAACGATTTAATCCATTTGCTCCAGGAGAGTAAACACAACCCGGCTTCAAGACCACTCCTCTATCAATGTTGTGGAACAGAGGATTTTCTGTATGAAGATAATCAGACATTCCGTAAAGCCTGCGCCGAGACAGACTTCAAGTTAACTTATGAGGAAGAACCCGGGGAACATGAATGGGGTTACTGGGATATGAAAATCCAGAATGTGTTGAAGTGGTTACCGTTGTCCAAAAGAGACTAAGGCACATAAGAGAGGCCTCCCTCTCCTGCATTAATAGCCCACTTAAAAAGCAGGCTTAAAGTGGACTGTGCCTCCTCGGTTACTATAACTAACCTGAAGGTACAGTTTATCTCAGCCTGCTTTTAATCATCTTTTAATCATATTCGCTCAACCTCTTAATACTCCGCTTTCCCTTCTTCCGGCAACAATGCTTTGATCCGAAAGGCCATCCGAAGACGTAACGTCTCTTCCGGGTCTTTCAAGCTGCGGCCAATAATCTCCTCGCATTTTTCCAGCCGATAAATGACGGTATTCCGATGAATATAAAGTCGTTTTGCCGTCTCGGCAAGATGACAATGCGTTTCCAGGTATACGGACAAGGTATGAAGCAACATATGGTGATCCTTAAGTGTCTCATCTTCGAATCCTTGCATCGTATCCACATAAAATTTTCTCAGATGATCATGGGGGATCAAACGCAAAATTTCAGATACTTCCTTCGGCTGATACAATTCAACGAAGCGTACTTTTCCCGATATACTTCCGAAGTAGAGTGCTTCGTTCGCCTCTTTAAAAGATAAAGGAATCTGGCTAAGTGGCTGGGCATAACTGCTAAGACCAAAAGACAGTTCCGATTCATAATACATGGCAATTTTACGTTGCAGACGTTCCAATAGTTCGATCAAAGACGGCTTGATCATCTCCCACTCTTCAACCAGCGGCATGAGTAACACATAGGAGCGGTCATGGGTAAACAAATATATGGGATGGCGGAATTGCGCTAGCTCTCCTTGAAGATGTTCGGCAATCTGATCCTGTTCTGCCTTGTATTGCATGAATGATGTCGAACGATCCTTGCCATTCAGCTTGCCGACCACACAAAGGTACCGTTGATCGCTGGACAGTCCGAACTCCCTTGCCCGGTTTGCAATCTCCTCGTTGCTTGAGAAGACCCCTCCAATAAAGTTTGTAAAAAACTCATTCTGGATCCGGCGCCGATTCTGCTTCAATGCATTATCCTTCATTAATTCAAACGCAATCACGTTCGTTGCCTGTTCAATGGTCAGAATGCTTGAACGTTCGGAAGGTGATATGAAACCGGTAATACACAGGAAATGAAGTTGCCTATGGGTGTATACGGGAAATAATGTTAACGTTTCACGTTCCTCACCTAACAAGGAAAATGCCGAGAACACGGAAGGCGCAACATGAATCTGACCGCCGCCAGATAATAAAATTTCCAGTTGTGCAGCTGTTTTAGCAGGAACTCGGCCGAAGATTGGCTGTAGATATGGCCCGAGCAGATAAACAGGAAATCGCAGTAAATCAGATAATTGATCAAGCAGCTTAGGTATACCTTGACCGCTCATAATTTGTTGAGTGAACTGGCGATGGGTCTGTATCGCATTATGCAACTCCATTGTTCGCACATCGAGGATATGGCTTAGAGATTTGTTGACAATATCACCTAGCGAAGGATCAACAGGAAGTTCCACCAGAGGCAGACCCAACTCGTTTGCCAGCTGAACTGCGGATTCAGGAATGCTGCCGAGAAACCTTTTGCTTTTGATGCCCAGCCCTGCACATTCCTGTTGTCCCATCTCACGAATCAGCTCGAGCAGAGCCGGCAGGTCATCCTTGAAGTGAAAAGCCGTCGTAATCAGCAACTCATTTCTTTTCAAGTACGGAATAATATCAGGAGCATCCATCATATTGACGGTATGAACTTCTCTATTCAAACCATCGCTCCCCCCTACTACGATTGCTCCGTTGAATACTGCCAGCTTCAGCAAGTCACTCATTTTCATCCTTCTCCACCCCTATGGTTAACATGCACAACGAATTCGGCTATTCTTCTACATTTTCGTGAATGATTTTTAACTTTTTTTATTTTACGATGAATTAAACGCAATGCCAAGTTAATTAATCTAACATCGGTCGGAAAGCTAGCGTTGCCGGAATGGGGGATACTGCATTTGATGATTGAACAACCAAAACCATCTGCCTTGTCTAAGCAGATCGAAGAGATGGTCGAATGGCTGGCTTCGTACGGAAAAGACAGTAACGGCGGCGTAACCCGTTTGCTCTATGACCCGGCTTGGAGCGCAGCTCAGAAGGCGATTCAAGCTAAGATAGAACAACTTGGTTTATCTGCACGCTATGACGATGTCGGCAATTTGTTTGGTCGGCTTTCCGGACGTGATCCTGAAGCAAACGTAGTGTTAACCGGATCTCATGTCGACACTGTGATCGGCGGCGGCAAATATGACGGAGCCTATGGGATCATTGCAGCACTCATTGCTGTGGAACATTTGCTCACACATTATGGTCAGCCACTCAAACCTATCGAAGTGGTATCGTTGTGCGAAGAAGAAGGTAGTCGTTTTCCAATGACTTATTGGGGCTCAGGCAACATAACGGGGGTTAAAGAACGCGAGGCCGTTCACCAAATCAACGATGTAAACGGAATCCCCTTCGAACAGGCGATGCACGAGGCAGGATTCGGACTCGGGCTTCACGCACAGCCAACACGCAAAGACCTGGAATGTTTTATTGAACTGCACATCGAACAAGGCCAAGTCCTTGAACGCGAAAAGAAATCGATCGGCATCGTCAGTCACATCGTGGGACAACGACGCTATAACATTACGGTATACGGCGAAAGCAATCATGCCGGAACAACACCTATGCAGTGGCGTCATGATGCGATGTTCACCTCAGCCGAGCTGATCCGAATATTGATGCATCGGGCCAAAGCCCATGAATCCGGACTTGTTGCCACCGTTGGACGTATGGAAGTTAAACCGAATGTAGGCAATGTCATTGCACGAGAAGTTACCTTTAGCCTGGATGTTCGTCACAGTGATGCGAAGATCATTGAGCAATTTTGCGAGGCATGCTTCAGTGAATTCGAGATTGTCGCCTCTGAACACGGAACAACGGTCGCTTGCCATAAGTGGATGGATGAACCTCCCGTTGCGATGGATTGCACGTTAAACCAGACAGCCGAGGAGATTTTAGAAAGCGAAGGTGTTTCGTACAAAAGAATGACCAGCGGAGCAGGACATGACTCACAGATTTTCGGCACATATTGTCCAACAGGATTATTATTCGTACCAAGCCAGGGCGGCATTAGCCACTCCCCTGCTGAATTCACCCCTACGGAAGATTTACAGCGCGGAGTTCGCCTGTTAATCGACCTGTTATACAAGCTGGCATACTGAATGAACAACCAGAAATCAGGAGGCGATGACGAGATGACACAGTACCGGGAAATCCATGCACCTTTGAGAACTATTATGACCCCAGGACCGGTCGAGGTTGACCCGAGAGTTTTAAGAGCGATGGCAACGCCCATTTTGGGTCAGTTCGATCCGGAATTCACCCGAATGATGAACGAAACGATGGACATGTTGCGGCAGACATTCCAAACGACGAACCAGTGGGCCTTTCCGGTTGATGGCACTTCACGTTCCGGTCTGGAAGCCGTGCTGTGCAGCCTGATCGAGCCAGGGGACAAAGTGCTTGTTCCTATCTTCGGACGCTTCGGACATTTGCTAACTGAAATTGCCGAACGCCACGGCGCAGAACTCCATCTCATGGAATGCCCATGGGGAGAAGTATTCGACCAACAAGCAGTAATTGATGAGGTAAAACGGGTTCAGCCGAAAATTTTAGCCATCGTACACGGCGAGACTTCAACAGGTTGCATGCAGCCACTGGACCAGATCGGTCCAGCTTGCCGGGAACTTGGTGTATTAACAGTCGTTGATGCTGTTGCTTCCATCGGCGGCGCCCCCGTCAAAGTAGATGAATGGCAACTCGATGCCGTGATTGGCGGCACCCAAAAGTGCATATCCGTCCCTTCTGGCATGGCTCCCGTGACATACAACGAGCGGGTGGAACGCATTCTGGCAAGTCGAAAAAAGGTAGAACGCGGTGTTGCACTTGAGAGTGATCGCCGTGATGTTGCACATCCCATCCGCAGTAACTACTTTGATCTGAGCCAGCTACAAGATTACTGGGGGCCACGCCGGTTGAACCATCATACGGAGGCGACGTCTATGCTTTACGCCCTGCGTGAAGGATTGCGCATTCTGCTGGAGGAAGGACTTGAAACACGCTTCGAACGTCATCGATTGCATGAAAAAGCACTGATGGCAGGTATACGCGGCATGGGTCTGGAGCTGTTCAACGATAAAGCATGGAAGCTTCCAGTCGTTACCTGTGTAAAAATTCCTGCAGGCATTGATGGCGAGTCTGTACGAACTACACTTCTGACCCAGTTCGGTATTGAGATCGCCAGCTCATTCGGACCGTTACATGGGCAGATTTGGAGAATCGGTACCATGGGTTACAGTTGTCGGAAAGAAAACGTACTATTCGTCCTATCCGCACTGGAAGCTGTGTTAATTCGTCATAAAGCTCCGATTGTGATTGGACGCGGGGTTCAAGAGGCCCTCGACGTTTACGAGCACGCAGAATAAAGCTACCTTGTAAAGCTCTGAGGCATTATAATATCGCATAGAAACAGGGCTGTTTTCCAATTAGGATCAAGGCTATTTTTCAATATTGAAAGGATTCCGGGAACTGCCGGAATCCTTTTGTACAATTCAGACTTCGTTCAAGATATATCAACTGCATCACGGATTGCCTGAATGCATGGGAAACATTTTCAACGAAGATCCACACGGAAGGTGACACATGCTTAAAATCAATTGGCTCCGCTCGGGTCTGGGCGGGCTGCAATGGCTGTTTTTTTTATTTACCAATACGGTAGTTATACCTATTACAGTTGGGGCGGCATTTGCATTGCCTCAGGAACGAATTCAATTTCTGATCCAGTGTTCTTTTATTCTCACCGGAATCGCATGTGCTTTACAAGCATGGCTTGGACATCAAAGATCCGTCATGGAAGGACAGTCGGGGTTATGGTGGGGTGTCATTCTGAGCCTTAGCGCATCCGCCCCCTCCCTTGGTATATCCTTGACGGAACTCGGGGGAAGTCTCGCCGTAGGTATTCTGATCTCGGGTGTGATCACAATTCTGATTGGCTTGTGCGGTCTCGCTACGCCTTTGTCGAAATTATTTACGCCAGGAGTCATGGCTGTATTTATGTTCTTACTTGGCTGCCGACTGAATATCATTTTTCTCGAAGGTATGCTTGGTATCTCATCCGGCTCTTCCGATAAAGCGAACGTAATCCAACCTGCCGTTTTTCTACTGGCGGCAGCTGTGGCTGTTTTCGTTTCTGTCTTATCTATAAAAGCACGGTCAGCCATAGCACAGTACGCTTTACTGATTGGTATTTTGGGCGGCTGGGCATTACATGCATTTATCTTCGGTAGCTCAGGGGGAACATCCAACTCCGGAACACTCGATGCAGGCTGGTTTCCACTCGGAGAACCTGCGGGTGGATTAAACACTGGCGTAATCGCGATCGCCGTGATTGCCGGTTTAATCAACACTTCAAACACATTTGGCGCCTTGAAAGGTACCGACGCTATTTATGAGCACGAAGCGACGAGCGGCCAGTATAAACGTTCTTTTACAATCAGCGGCATTCTTGCAGTGATTTCAGGTCTGCTTGGACTTGTTCCATACGCTCCATACGTTAGTTCTGTCGGCTTTCTCCAACAAACCCGTATGCGAAAACGACTTCCATTTGTCATTGGGGGTCTGCTGTTTGCAACCATCGGCCTGATTCCAGCTATCACCGGTTTATTGACACAACTTCCGCTTAGTATCGGAAGCGCTGTACTATTCGTGACGTACCTTCGCTTGTTAGGTTCTTCACTCCAGTATTTCGGACAGCTTCATATGGACGCAGCCAACCTCTACCGGACGGCTGCGCCATTATTCATAGGTATTATCGTTATGGGATTACCCTCGGAAATTTTTACAACATTACCCCCATTGCTACGTCCACTTCTCGGAAACGGGCTTTTGGTAGGCATTTTACTGGCTTTGTTGTTGAACCAAGTCCACTCCCGCCCCTCCCTGAGTGCACTAAGCCCTAGTATAAGAACGAAAGGGGAATAACCAATGAAACATTCTAATCAGGAACAGACAGAGACACGGTCAATGAGTACAGGTCCAAAAAAATCAACAGATGCACTCCGGTCTAATCACTGGGGGGCATACGTTAATGTAGAAGTCAAACTTCCGGCTACCCGGTCTGGCCCACTAAATGGACTAACCTTTGCAGTCAAAGATGTCTTCCATATTCAGGGAGAAACAAGCGGAGCAGGCAATCCCGATTGGCTCCGCACACATGAGCCTGCCACATCTACTGCTCCTGCATTGCTTACCCTGCTGGAGAATGGCGCAAACCTAGAAGGCACAACACAGACGGACGAACTGATGTACAGTCTGAATGGGGAAAATGCTCATTACGGTACGCCAACCAATCCCCTCGCTTCGGATCGGATTCCAGGCGGTTCATCAAGTGGTTCAGCCGTGGCAGCAGCAGCGGGGCTCGCCAATTTCGCCATTGGAACCGATACCGGTGGGTCCGTACGCATCCCCTCTTCGTATTGCGGACTGTACGGGTTCCGCCCAACGCATGGTGCCGTGTCGGCAGAGGGGGTCATTCCTCTTGCACATAGCTTCGATACTGTCGGCTGGATGAGCAAGGATATCACTATTTTACGTAACGTAGGCAACGTGCTAATGAAAGAAAGGCTTCTTTTGAAGGAAAATGGATCACAAATTGCAACTGACTTAAATATGAAACCGTTCACTCAGTTCTTCATAGCGACAGAAGCATGGGAGCTACCTGAAGCTGAGGATTGTTCGCTTTTGCTCTCAACATTACACAAAATTGAGGAATGGCAACCAGAAGGCTATCAAACCATTAACCTAACCGAACCTGCCGAGAGCTTGGCAGACTGGTCAGCGGCATTCCGTGTCCTTCAAGGGCTGGAAATTGCGAACGAACACAGCGACTGGCTTACAAAAGAACGTCCGACATTTGGCCCAGGAATCGCAGAACGCTTCGAATGGGCTTGCTCTCTTGAGAAATCTGCTAGCGAGGCCGAAGCGGAGCTGCGCGCTCGTGTGCAACGTAACCTCGTTAACTTGTTAGGGGAAGATGGTCTGCTAGCCATTCCAACTGCACCGGGCCCAGCTCCCCTTCTGGGATTGAAAGGTCCTGAAGCAGAAGCTTACCGCGCCAAAACGATGCAACTCTCCTGTATCGCAGGGCTCTCCGGCCTGCCTCAGGTTACAGTTCCTGTTCTCCGTCCTGACGGACTACCCATAGGGCTATCTTTTATCGGTGGTACGAAGACGGATCTTAAGTTATTAGATTGGACAGCAAAACAGTTTGCGGAAGAAGTGTGCCGATGAAACTTGTAACGATTGAAGATAAGGGGCGGGAGCAAGTTGCTTTTTGGACGGATCGGGGCATTACTCCACTGGCTTGGCTGAACGAGCAATTCGGCACGAGCTGGGATACAGATCTGTTTACTTTGCTACAAAATAATCAACTCACCGTACTGCGTAGCTGGTACAGCAATGAACACGAACAACTTACGTCACTGCCTTCTCTGCCGGCCAGTGACGTATCCTATCGTGCGCTGTATCGCCGCCCTGGGAAAATCATTGGTGTAGGCATGAACTACTGGGACAAAGCCATCGAACTATCGGGACGCCCACCCGAGGATGAACCCGTTATTTTTCTCAAACCTGATTCATCCCTGATTGGCTCCGGGGAAACGATCCGTCTACCGGATTCGGCCGGACAGGTCACTGCTGAGGCAGAACTGGCAATTGTCATCGGACAAACATGCAAAGCCATTCGCGAAGATCAAGCCATGAGTTTCATAGCAGGTTACACAACATCACTCGACATGACCGCCAAAGAAATTCACGCCCGCAACCCCCGGTTCATGCAACGTGCCAAAAGCTTTGACACGTTCCTGAGTCTTGGCTCTTCCCTCTCGACACCTGATGAATACGACAATCTGAACGAACTTGAGATTCAAACGATACACAATGGCGAGGTTACTCATCGCAATACCGTTGATCACATGATCTTCTCACCTGCGTACCTGATTTCTTTCCTTTCGAATGTGATGACACTTCATCCGGGAGATGTCATTTTGACGGGCACCCCGGGATCAGTCACCATTCAGCCAGGCGATTCCGTTGGCTGTCAGATTGAAGGGCTTAGGAAGCTAGATAATACGGTAGAGAGCTAAACCCGAACAATGTAAGGTTTTTTTGAACACAAAAATGCAATTTTCACACCACTCCTCCCATATGTAACATACAACGTCATATTTTTTCATGCAAATTCAACAGAAATTACGATAACAATCTACGTTTTTGTCAATGAATTGTACATACAAGATGATAAAATAAGAGATACAAAGAGCAGGTAAGGATACATAACATTATTGAGTTATTTTATCTTACATGTTTTATATCATCTGTGGTGTGCAGACAGGAATGGATGGAATGACTCGTTAATTCAGAGATCGACCAGCCTTGCGGCATCCCATATCAAAGAGGAGTGGGGCAGATATGTCAACGAATTTGGCAGGACAAGTACTGGAACAGACCCAGCTACACGAAGAAATCAGTATCGACGACTCCTTGAAACCGAAACAGGAGAGCGACAGAACGATCGGATCAGTACCCTACATGTTCATGTGGATCGGGGATGGCGTGAACCTCGGTAACATGACGCTCGGAGCAAGCCTCATCGTTGCAGGTGTCGCTACACTCAATGTCTTCCAGACGTTTGTCGCTGCGATGATTGCCATTGCGATCATTTCCGTAATCTTTGCAATAAATGACCGGTTTGGTTATCGAACAGGTATCCCATATGTCGTTCAACTGCGCATGTCTTTTGGCATCAAGGGATCGATCATCTCCTCATTTTTACGTGGCGTGCCTGCCATCGTATGGTACGGTTTCCAGAGCTGGGTCGGAGCAACGGCCTTGAATGAAATTGTTAAAGTATTAAGCGGTGGCAGCTTAGACAGCATTCCTGTTTGTTTTATCTTGCTACAGGCCGTTCAGATTGTCCTGTCACTTTATGGCTTTCACGCAATCAAGTGGGTGGAGACCCTCGCCTCCGTCGTTATTATGCTTGCACTCGTCTATGTATTCACCTTATTACTTAACTCCCACAGCACAGCTATTACTGAAAATTGGGTGAATGCCAAAGGCACATGGGGACTTCCATTCTTTGCTTTCATCATGGTATTCCTCGGCAACTATGCAGCCATCTTTCTAAGTGCAGGTGATTATTCTCGTGAGCTGAAGAGCGGCATGAGTGACAAAAAGCGTAGTATGCTCTACTTCTTCCCGATCGTTATCGCTTATGGATTCGTTCTGACGATTGGTGCAATGATGGCTGCAGCAACAGGCATCTCTAATCCAGTCAAAGCATTTGCTGTTATTGTGGACAACCCATACATCACCGTATTTGTTTCAGCCTTCATTGTCATTGGTGCAGTTGCTGTTAACATGGTCGCTAACATCGTACCACCCGCTTACGTCATCTCGCTTGTTACCAAGCTTAAATACAAAGCATCTGTTGTCATCACTGGCTTGCTCGCCCTCTGTTCGTTCCCGTGGGTACTCGTACAGGATTCCTCGGCTCAAGGTTTGAATACATTTATTCTAATCTATTCCGCTTTCCTGGGGCCTATCGTATCGATTATGCTGGTCGAATATTACATCTTGCGGAAACAGAAGGTTGATACAGCAGAATTATATCTCGATAACGGCTCATTTAAAGGATATAACCCAAGTGCCTTGATAGCTATGCTCATCGGAGCTGGAGCAGCCTTCCTGCTCGTTGACATCGGCTGGATTATCGGCTTCATTACAGCAGGCCTATCCTATCTGCTACTCAGCAAATTCGCCTTTAAGGGTTCCTCGTTCAAGAAAGGTACCATCTACGAATAAATGAGCCTGACTTGACTGTAAGGGCCAAACCATTTAAACATCACCAAAAAGAGAGAGGGATGAATATGGAACATTATGATCTGATCATACGTAACGGGAGCGCGGTGTTGCCAGAAGGTGTTGCACAAGTCGATATCGGCGTGAAGGATGGCAAGATTGCGGCGATTGCCTCCGCACTTGAAGGCGAAGCAACACACGAATGGAATGCCACCGGACAGCATATACTCCCAGGCATGATTGATGTGCACGTGCATTTCAGCGAACCAGGAAGAGAGCACTGGGAAGGCTTTACTACCGGATCAGCGATGATGGCAGCAGGTGGATGCACGACCTTTTTCGATATGCCGCTAAACGGAATCCCCTCGACAGTCACGGAAGAGGCACTGCTGGAGAAGGCACGCATCGGTAACGAAAAATCTCTCGTTGATTTTGGCCTCTGGGGCGGACTCGTGCCTGGTAACGAAGATGATCTGCAACCGTTAGCTGAATCTGGCGTAATTGGCTTCAAAGCCTTCTTATCTACCACTGGTAATAAAGAATTCGAAGCTGTAGACGACATGACACTGCTGACAGGTATGAAAAAGATTGCCGCTCTCGGCAAAATTCTGGCTCTGCATTCGGAAAGCGCGGCAATAACGAACTGGCTGAAAGCTGAAAAGGAAGCGGCAGGACTCGTCAGTGCCGATGACTATCTGGAGACAAGGCCAATCCTCGCCGAAGTCGAGGCGGTTGAACGTGCACTCTACTATTCCGAAATTACAGGATGCGCCCTGCATTTTGTTCATATCAGTTCCGCAGCAGCCGTGGCTAAAATCGAGGCGGCAAAAGCCCGCGGCATGAATGTCACGGTAGAAACTTGCGCACATTACCTGCTCTTCAACCACGATAGTCTGCGTGAAAAAGGGACTATCGCCAAATGTGCTCCTCCCCTGCGTGAGGCGGATGAACAGCAGCGACTGATCTCCCTCCTGGCAGAAGGTAAATTCGATATGCTGTCTTCCGATCATTCACCATGCCCTTACGATATGAAAGATCCGAAAGATTATAATCTATTTCAGGCATGGGGTGGAATCAGTGGTGGACAATTCACACTGCTCTCTGCACTCGAACTTGCGTTAGCCCACAACATTCCATTAGAGCACGTCGCTGCTTGGACAGCTTTGAATCCGGCAAGACGTTTTGAACTTGCAGATCGCAAGGGCATTATCGCCATCGGAATGGACGCAGACCTTGCTATCGTAAATCTGAATGAAGCATTCACCGTGACGGAAGAAAACTATTATGCCAAGCATAAACAGAGCCTCTATATCGGACATACTTTCCCGTCGAGTCTGGCAGGTACAATCGTCCGCGGACATGTGGTTGTGCAGGATGGCAAGGTGCTACCTTCTATAAACGAAGGTAGCTGGCTGAAGCCTTAATTTAAGATAATAGGAAGCACACAAAAGAAGCATGTCAGAGATTCGTCTCTCGAACATGCTTCTTTTTTATTCTTTTTCTTCTTTTTGAGTCCTAACCCTGGATTGTGGCCTAAGCCTTAACCCCGATTTTCAATCCACTGCTCGGTTGCCCCGAGCACCTTCTCGCTGCGAGCAATAGCCTCAGCTACTTGACCCGATGCCGTACCGCCATATACGTTACGAGCATTGACTACCGCTTCGGGCTGCAATACATCATAGATGCGGTCATCAAACAGCGGTGAAAATTGTTTGAATTCATCAATCGTCAGATCAAGCAGATATTTGCCGTTCTGGATGCAGTACAATACGGTTTTACCAATCACTTCATGGGCTTGACGGAAAGGCAGACCCTCACCTACGAGGAAATCCGCGATGTCCGTTGCATTGGAGAAGTCCTGGTTTACCGCTTGACGCATACGATCCTTGTTCACTTTCATCGTAGCGATCATCGGAGCAAATAACTGAAGCGCCCCTTCAAGTGTTGCTACCGTATCAAACATGCCTTCTTTGTCTTCCTGCATATCCTTGTTGTAGGCCAGCGGAAGAGATTTCAGCACGGTCAGCAATCCGATCAGATTGCCGTATACACGTCCCGTTTTACCACGAACCAGCTCAGGCACATCCGGATTTTTCTTTTGTGGCATAATGCTGCTGCCTGTGCAGAACGCATCATCCAGCTCTACAAAACCAAACTCCGTGCTGCTCCATAGCACCAATTCTTCGCTCAAACGGGACAAGTGAGTCATGATCAGGGAAGCGGCCGCCAGGAACTCCACGATGAAGTCACGGTCACTTACCGCATCCAGACTATTCTCGTACACTCCATCAAAACCAAGCTGTTCCGCTACAAAATGACGATCAATCGGGAATGTTGTTCCTGCAAGCGCCCCTGCACCAAGCGGCAGTACGTTAATGCGTTTGTAGCTGTCCATCAGACGCTCCGCATCACGCTGGAACATCGATACGTATGCCATCAAGTGGTGTGCAAACAGAATTGGCTGTGCACGTTGCAGATGGGTATATCCCGGTACAATCGTATCCAGATTGTCTTTAGCTTGTCCGATCAACGCTTCCTGCAAAGCATGCAACATGCCGACAAAACCAACGACACGCTCACGCAGATACAAGTGCATATCGGTTGCCACCTGGTCATTCCGACTGCGGCCTGTATGCAACTTACCGCCGACAGGGCCAATCGTTTCAATCAGGTTTTTCTCAATGTTCATGTGGATGTCTTCATCCGATACGGAGAATTCCACTTCACCTGCACGGATTTTATGCAAAACGGTAATCAGGCCTTCTTTGATCGTTTCCACATCTTCTGCCGGCAAAATACCGCATTTCCCCAGCATCGTCACATGGGCCAAACTGCCTTGAATATCTTCTTCCGCCAATGCTTTGTCAAAATTGATGGATGCGGTATATTCTTCAACCAGATGGTTGGTTTGCTTCGTAAAACGTCCTCCCCACAGTTTGCTCACAGTGAGTATCCCCTTTCGCTCATGGACAAAGCCGCCCCTGCCAGAATGTGCAAGAACGGCCTGCCTTGTCAGTAATTATGATATAGCGTGACACACACGCCGTGAATTATTTTTTGTTTTGCTCCACACCGGAATGTACTTTCAAACGCAGTGCATTCAGGCGGATAAAGCCTGTTGCATCGCCTTGATCATAAGCTTCAGATGGATCAGCTTCCATGGTAGCAATGTCCGGATTGTACAGGCTGACAGGACTTTTCACTCCTGCGCCGATGACATTGCCTTTGTACAGCTTCACACGAACCGTACCCGTTACGTTCTTCTGGCTTTCCGTTACCAGGGCTTGCAACGCCAGACGTTCCGGTGCAAACCAGAACCCATTATATACGAGTGTGCTGTAACGTGTAATCAAGCTGTCACGCAGGTTCATCACTTCACGGTCCATCGTAATGGATTCCATTTTGCGATGTGCAGTGAACAAGATTGTTCCACCTGGTGTTTCGTATACGCCGCGACTCTTCATGCCGACAAAACGGTTCTCTACCATATCTACACGGCCAATACCGTGTTTGCCGCCCAGTTCATTCAATTGCTCCATCACTTGCAACGGGCTCAGACGCTCGCCGTTCAAGGCAACACAGTCGCCTTGTTCAAACTCCAGTTCAAGGTATTCCGGTTGATCTGGCGCATCCTCAGGTGCGCTGCTCAGCAGGAACATGTCTTTGTTCTCATCCGCGCTCGGATCGAACCAAGGATCTTCAAGCACACCGCTCTCATAGCTGATATGTAGCAGGTTGCGATCTGTAGAGTACGGTTTCGCCGCAGAAGCGGTAACCGGAATGCCATGTTTTTCAGCGTAAGCGATCATTTCTGCACGTCCCGGGAACTGATTGCGGAACTCTTCCAGACGCCAAGGCGCGATCACTTGAATGTCCGGTGTCAGTGCAGCTGCGTTCAACTCAAAACGAACCTGGTCATTTCCTTTACCCGTAGCGCCGTGAGCGATCGCTGTAGCACCTTCTGCACGCGCGATATCCACCATACGTTTAGCAATAAGCGGACGCGCGATACTTGTACCGAGCAGGTATTGACCTTCATAAAGGGCACCTGCCTGGAACATGGGATAGATGAAATCTTTGGCGAATTCGTCGCGCAGATCATCGATGTATACTTTGGAAGCGCCCGTAGCGAGTGCTTTTTCTTCGAGTCCGTCGAGTTCATCCTTCTGACCGATATCCGCGGTAAACGCGATAATCTCTGCATCATACGTTTCTTTCAGCCATTTCAAAATTACAGATGTGTCTAATCCGCCGGAATAGGCGAGTACGATTTTTTCCTTAGCCATGTGATATGGTCCTCCCCAAGATCAATTACTATATTGCATCTATCATCGCCAAATTGGCGTGTAAAATCAACCCATTGCCGCAAATCGCGACTATTCGCTCATCAAAGCGGCCATCAGTGCTTTTTGTGCATGCAGACGGTTCTCTGCCTGATCAAAGATCAGCGAGTTCGGGCCGTCAATGACACCTGCGCTCACTTCTTCACCGCGGTGTGCTGGCAGGCAGTGCAGGAACATGTAGTCAGGCTTGGCACCTTTCATCAATTCCTCATCGACTTGATATGCCGCAAACGCCTGCTCACGAATCTTTTGCTCTTCTTCAAAGCCCATGCTCGCCCATACATCCGTATACACAATATCGGCATCTTTCACGGCTTCCTGCGCACTGTAGGTCACAAGTACTTCTGAGCCACTCTCCTGTGCAATCGCACGGGCCTGCTCCACCACGGCGCTGTCCGGCTCATACCCTTCGGGTGTTGCCACGGCAACGTGCATCCCCATTTTCGCTGCGCCCAGCATCAGAGAGTGTGCCATGTTGTTACCATCGCCGACATAAGCCATTTTCAGACCCGCCAGTTTGCCTTTATGCTCCAGCACGGTTTGGAAATCTGCTAATACCTGACATGGATGCGCTGCATCGCTAAGGCCGTTAATCACCGGAACATCCGCATGTTCTGCCAGTTCAATCACATTATGGTGTCCAAACGTACGGATCATGATGCCGTCGAGGTAACGAGACAGTACTTTGGCTGTATCATGCGTCGTTTCGCCGCGTCCCAGCTGAATGTCGTTTTTGCTCAGGAACAGCGCGTGTCCACCCAATTGGAACATACCCACTTCAAAGGATACACGCGTACGTGTGGATGATTTTTCAAAAATAAGTCCGATCGTTTTGCCCTTCAGGGGCTGGAACGGTACACCGCCTTTTTGCTTGCCTTTAATCTCAATCGCTAGATCCAGCAGGTAACGAATTTCTTCTGCTGTATAATCCGTGAATTCGATGAAATCCCGGCCTCTCAAATCAATTTTCTGAACTTTTTCTGTGTGCTGTACTGCCATTGTTGATTCCTCCTCATTTCCGGTTCCCTGCACCCGCATGGGCAGAAGTTTTACACCACTTCTGCGCTTGAGCACCATGCGGCTACAGGGATTCTTTCACTTTAATCTGCGCCGGGGGCCGTGATGGCCCCGGTCCAGTACATTATTTTATCATCAAGGGATCAAGCTTTCGCCGCTACATGCTCCTCAATCAACGTCGCCACCAGGGACACAGCCTCATCGATCTCTTCTTTACTTACATACAGGTTAGGGAGCAAACGAATCACATTTGGCCCAGCCGATACAAACAAAATGCCGCGTTTCTGTCCTGCCAGTACGATATCACCAATAGGCTCCGCGCACTCAATACCTACCAACAAGCCCATACCGCGCACTTCTTTCACAAACGAGTTGCCAGCCAGACGATTGCGCAAGGACATCATCAGATAGTCGCCCATCTCCGCTGCACGCTCCGGCAAACGATCTTCCAGCATCGTCTCAATCGTCGCAATAACAACGGAGGATGCAAGCGGTGTGCCACCAAATGTCGTTGCATGGCTACCCGGTGTAAATGCATCACGCAGGAACCCTTTACCGAGCATTGCGCCAACAGGGAACCCACTGCCAATGCCCTTCGCAACGGTGAACACGTCCGGTTCCACACCATAATGCTCGTGAGCAAACAACTTGCCTGTACGTCCCATGCCTGTCTGCACTTCGTCCACGATCATGAGCAATCCGTGTTCGTCACACAGTTTTCGCACATGCTTCACAAATTCCGGCTCCACCGGATGTACTCCGCCCTCAGCCTGAACCATCTCCAGCATAATCGCTGCGGTCTTCGGTCCAATCGCTGCTTCGAGCGCAGGAATATCATGCAATGGCACCGTTACAAATCCAGCTGGCAGTGGCAAAAATCCCTCTTTCACCTTATCCTGTCCGGTTGCTGTCAGTGTTGCCAATGTCCGTCCATGGAACGATTGAGCAAAGGTAATCACTTCATACCGATCTTCACCTTTCACCTTCTGCTGATAACGACGTGCTACTTTGATCGCCGCTTCGTTCGCCTCAGCACCGCTGTTGCAGAAAAAGACCGCGTCCGCGCAGGTGTTGGCTGTCAGCAAAGCTGCTGCCTTTTCCTGTCCTGGAATCTGGAACAGGTTAGATACGTGCCACAGCTCATCGATCTGAGCTTTCAACTTCGCTCCGACTTTCTCTGGTGCATGGCCCAGGCTCGTTACAGCAAGTCCACACATGAAATCGAGATAGCGGTTCCCCTGATCGTCCCATAACCAGCTGCCTTTACCTTTGACCAAGCTAATGGGATACCGTGCATACGTTTGAAAAAGTGAGCTTTCCGTCTGTGCCGTTGCACCTGTTGCCGTTGCCCCCGCTACGGCTGTGCCAGAACCTGGCTGTTCGTTGCCTTTTGCCATGACCATATCACTCCTCGTCGATTCGTACACGCATAAGGTGAATCCAGAACATAACACTGGCCACTCCGGTTCCAAAATCATCTTCAAGCTCTTATCGCACCAACCACTCCGATGACAGAATAACCTTTCAATCGCTGTTATCCCCAGATTTTTTTGATTCCCTTTCCTAAAGGGAAAATCCGGTGATAAAGGCGAGCGCTTCGCTTTTCCAGGTTTAATTCTGTCCTCTTCGTTATGCTCTATCGCTTTCAGGTCTGTACTGAACTCTTCGTTATTGTGTTATGAAGATTCATAAAAACGCCGTGTACAAATTCTTTTTTTTATAATTAAAAAAAACTAAAATCTGAACTTCGTGTTACATCTACTGCATTCGGATAATTCGTGTACCGATCGTCTCGCCGCCAAGCACACGGCTCAGGATCTGCGGTTCGCTACCGTCCACGATAATAACCTCGCGCACCTCGCCGTGGATACACGCAATCGCTGCGCGAACCTTCGGGATCATGCCACCGTAGATTTCGCCGGTTTGAATCATATCCTCGATCTCCTGAACGGATACGGATGACAGTACTTTTTTCTCGCCACCCATCGTCTTCATAATGCCCGGTACGTCTGTCACAACGATCATTCGACTAACGCCTAGATGAGAAGCCACTGCTCCTGCAGCCGTATCGGCATTAATATTGTAGCGCTGTCCGCCCGCATCTACACCTACCGGTGCAATAACAGGCATATAACCCATATTCACGATGCCTTGAATAATCTCCGCTTTGACGCTTGTTACATCACCAACCCAGCCGATTTCGGCATGGTTTGCTACGGGTTTTGCTTGGATCAGACCGCCATCCACACCGGATACGCCCAAGGCCTGACCACCTACACGCTGGATCAGACGTACGATCTGTTTGTTAATGCTACCTGCCAGCACCATTTCGACAACATCCAGTACAGGTTCGGTAGTCTTACGCAAACCATTCACAAATTCGGTTTCGATCCCAAGCTTCGCCAAATTATCGGAGATTGCCGGGCCGCCGCCATGAACGATGACCGGGCCGTTTCCCGAGGACTGCAAATCACGCAGATCCGCAAAGAAAGACTCTGGCAATGCAGCCAGCGTACTGCCTCCACATTTCATCACAAACATCTGTTTTTCCGTACCTGCTTCCGTTGCAGTAGTGCCGTTAGGCAATGTTGAATTCACGAGGCAAGGCTCCTTCCTTATGGAGTTATAGAGGATTAACACCTACACATAAAAGATGCAGATAAACGCCGGCCGTTCCAGATTCGGATCGTTCTTTCGATCGCCGTTGTCTCCAGGTTTTTCTGTTTCCCCTTTTCCAAAGGGAAAACCCGGAGACAAATGCGAACGCTCCGCTTCTACAGAATCGATTCCGCCTCTTCCACTACATTCGTTTATTTTTATATTTAAAAGTTTAATCCTTATAAACATTTTTACATCTATGATGGTACGCAGCTTTCTAAAAGATGACGCTGCAAGATCAAGAGCTGTAATACCGTTCAGGTACTTTAAAACTTCAAATGTGTCCGGTCAGGAATACGTCAATTTATACCCATGGTATATCATCGATTACGTACGATACGCGGCGTTAATGCGCACATAGTCATATGTCAGGTCGCATCCCCACGCTACAGCTTTGCCTTCACCGTGATGCAGGTCCACTACAATGCGTACCGTATCCGTCTGCAAGTATGCCAGTGCCGCTTCTTCATCAAACACAACAGGACGAGACTGAGCGAGCACGGAGATGTCTCCAAGACGGATATCTACCGTATCCGGGTTCACTGGCTGGCCTGCACGGCCTACGGCAGCAATAATCCGTCCCCAGTTCGCGTCAGCACCAAACATCGCGGATTTCACCAGGCTTGAACCGATTACGGTTTTGGCAATGGCTTGTGCAGATTCATCGCTAACCGCACCCGTCACTTCCACTTCCACCAGCTTGGTTGCTCCTTCACCATCCCGAGCAATTGCTTTGGCAAGCACTTGGCATACATATGTGAATCCAGCCGCAAATGCATCCCAATCCGGATGATCCATCGTCAGCTCTTCATTGCCTGCATAACCGCTGGACATCGCTACAAGCATATCGTTTGTGCTGGTATCCCCGTCTACAGTAATCATGTTAAACGTATGGTTGGTTGCCTGGCGCAGCAGGCGCTGCAACGCTTCTGCCCCGATGACCGCGTCCGAGGTCATAAATGCCAGCATGGTGGCCATATTCGGATGGATCATCCCCGAGCCTTTGGCCGCTCCCGCAATCGTTACCGTCTTGCCGCCGACAACGACGGAGACGCAAGCTTCTTTTTTCACCAAATCCGTAGTCAGAATCGCTTGTGAAAATTGTTCTGCTTCGTTCGTTTCTTTGCCGAGCTGTTCAGGAAGCGCCTTGATGCCCGAATGCACCGCATCCATCTTGAGCAGTTCTCCGATGACACCTGTGGATGCCACAGCCACGTCCTCTTCAGCCACGCCCAGTTCACGAGCCGCTGCCGCACGCATCGCATACGCATCCTCTTCACCCTGCTGTCCTGTACATGCATTGGCATTACCGCTATTTACAATCACAGCCTGCAAACGTCCGTTGCTCAGGCTTTCCCGAGTGACTTTGAGCGGCGCAGCCTGAAACACGTTCGTCGTGTACACCGCTGCAGCTGTCGCAGGGATATCGCAACGAATCGCTCCGATGTCGTTGCGTGATGTTTTTTTCAGACCGCAGTGCAGTCCTCCTGCCGAGAATCCGCCCGGCGTAACAATGGTTCCATTTTCAACCACGGTAAAAGCTTGATGCTCCACTTTTGTTCCCATATCATATCCCCCGTATGCGTTCAGCCATATGCTGATGAACCGCCTGCTTCAACTGAGATTACCCCAACTGCTACCCATACTTTATGACTTTCAAATGAAACCCGCTTCTTCGTGCTTCCCCTGCGATGTTCATTCGTCACACGCTTATGGATATACTGGTGTCATGTTCAGCCCGAGGTTTTCCTCCCATCCCATCATCAGGTTCATATTTTGAATCGCTTGCCCGGATGCACCCTTCACCAGGTTGTCGATCACCGAAATAATCGTCAAACGCCCGGTACGCGGGTCTACCGAAAATCCGATGTCACAATAGTTCGATCCAGCCACTTCTTTCGTCGATGGCCAAATGCCCGGTTCACGCACACGTACAAAAGGTCTGTTTTCATAATACTTACGATATAAGTCCACAATCTCCTGATCACTATGGTCACCCGTCAGCTTTGCATACATCGTACTCATAATGCCGCGTGTCATAGGCACAAGCTGTGTTGTAAAAGTCACGGTCACCGGGCTTCCCGTAATGTTGCCGAGAACTTGCTCGATCTCAGGGATATGCTGATGTTTATTCAACTTGTACGCTTTAAAATTTTCATTCATCTCTGCGTAATGGTTGGTCAGACTCGTTCCGCGCCCTGCACCCGATACGCCTGATTTCGCATCAATAATGATGGTCGATGGATCAATCCATCCCGCTTCCACCGCAGGAATCAGACCTAGCAGCGTAGCTGTCGGATAACAGCCCGGGTTGGATATAAAATCTTTACCCTTCACTTTATCTCCATACACCTCAGCCATACCGTATACGGCCTTCTCCAGCAATTCTGCTGACGGTGCAGGGTGTTTATACCATTGCTCATACACCGATCCGTCTTTCAAACGGAAATCACCCGACAGGTCGATCACTTTCAGTCCTGCTTCCAGCAGACTCGGTACGAGCTTCGCGCTTACGCCAGACGGGGTCGCGGTGAATACGAGATCTGCACGACTTGCAATCTCTGCCGGATCGACTCCGTCGAGTGGCCTGCGAATCACGTCCGTCAAATGCGGAAACCCATCGGCGATGGACTCCCCGCTGCTCGATGAAGAGATTACCGATGTAATTTCAACTTGCGGATGATTCTGGAAAAAACGAATCAGTTCCACCCCGCCGTAGCCGGTGGAACCGACGATTGCCACTCTTAATTTGTTATTCACTCTCGCTCCCCCAATCCTGTTGTATGCGCTACTTGTGCCATGCTCAAGGCTCTCTGAATGATGACGAGAAATTGTGCAAACATCTCGTTCATACGTATCATCAAAGCTCAAGCAGACAATTCCGTCGCTTCTATGCATATTTGTGTATTATTATACGACTCTAGTTATATAAATACAACCATCTATCATGAATTTAACACGGATTTCCAACAATTCCGAACGATATCTTTTTACCTTAGGGACGAACAAGGTTTCTTCTGTTAAAATACATAGTAGAAGGAAACATTACATACAGAGTCTCGTTCATACATACACCTTCTCTGAATGGTTACATTGAACTGGACTCCGAAGGTCATTATGAGACATGGGGGACTAAAGTGCATATCGAATCCATATTACTTATTGTGCTCCTGGGACTGAATATTATCTTCGCTGCCGCAGTCGTTTTCTTTGAACGCAAGGATGCCAGTGCTTCCTGGGCTTGGCTGCTGGTACTGAACTTTATTCCGGTCTTCGGGTTCATCCTTTATCTATTGACGGGTCAGAATCTGACTCGTTATCGTCTCTTTCAATGGAAAGAGCGCAAGAAGCTTGGCTTGGAGGAACGAATCGAGGCGCAGCTTGCCCAGTTGCAGGATAATCGTACTCCTTTCTCCAACAAGGCAACAGAAAACAGCCAGGACATGATTTATATGAACCTCAAACAAAACGGGGCCCTCCTGACAGAGCATAACGCCGTTGAGATCATCACCGATGGAACAGATAAGTTCCAGCGGCTTCTGGATGACATCGAGGCGGCACAAGATCATGTGCATGTGCAATATTACATCTACCGTGGGGATAGTCTTGGCAAAAGAATTCGGGATGCGCTGATCCGCAAAGCACGCGAAGGCGTGAAGGTACGCCTGCTCTATGACGCGCTTGGCTCGCGGCGGGTTAGAAATCGCTTTTTCAAAGAACTACGCGAAGCGGGTGGACTTGTTGAAGTCTTTTTCCCATCCAAATTCAGCCTGATTAACCTGCGGATGAATTACCGCAACCACCGTAAGATCGTTATCATTGATGGTAATCTCGGTTATACTGGCGGGTTCAACGTCGGGGATGAATATCTCGGGCTCAATTCCAAATTCGGCTATTGGCGCGATACTCACCTGCGTATAAGAGGGAATGCCGTGCATGCATTGCAAACCCGTTTCCTGCTCGACTGGAATGAAGCATCCAAACAGCATGACACACCTTACGTTCCCGCTCACTTCCCTCATATCGAGGGAACAGGCCATACCGCTATGCAGATCGTATCCAGTGGGCCTGACGCCGAGACTGAGCATATCAAAAACAGTTATCTCAAGATGATCAATGACGCCAAACAGTCCATTATGATTCAAACCCCATATTTTATCCCGGATGCCAGTGTATTCGAAGCTATTCGCCTCGCGTGCCTGTCAGGGATCGATGTTCGAATTATGATTCCGAATAAACCGGATCATGCCTTTGTTTATTGGGCCACATTGTCTTATATCGGGGAGTTGTTAAAGGTAGGGGCGAAAGCGTTTATCTACGATAATGGTTTTATCCATGCCAAAACGCTGATTATTGACAGTCTCGTTGCTTCCGTCGGCACGGCTAATATTGACTACCGCAGTTTCAGGTTAAACTTCGAAGTTAATGCCTTTATGTATGATGAGACGATTGCAACGGCGCTTGTACACACGTTTGAGCACGACCTGCATGTATCACGAGAGTTAACGCTGGAGGAGTATCAAAACCGCAGTCTGGTGATTCGTTTTAAAGAAGCGATTTCTCGTCTGCTATCTCCAATCCTGTAAACTCAGGCAGGGACCTATATAAATAACAGAACATGATCTCTACACAGACACTACGATGACAGAATAATCTTCCAATCGCTGTTATCCCCAGATTTTTTAAATTCCCTTTACTAAAGGGGAAAATCCGGTGATAAAGGCGACCGCTTCGCTTCTACAGATTTTTTCTGTCATCTCCGTTGATGTGTAAATTTTAGTTAGTTTGGTTGTTTTGCTTATATAGGAAAGCCTGCCTAGTCTAGCATATATCCTAAAAAATAAAAGCAGAACCTTCCTTCCCCGTAATCGGGGTAAAGAGAGGTTCTGCCTTTTTTATATCTACCTCAAGCTTTTATAGCTTAACTTAAATATGCTCACCGCGCTTAAAACCTTCACCAAGCACCTCATGCGCATTACTAATGATGACAAACGCACCCGGGTCCACAGACCGGATCAGCGCTTTCAGTCTCGGCACTTCATTTTGCCCAACGACAACCATCAGCACGGTTCGCTGGTCATCCGTATATCCACCTTTGGCCTCCAGCTTGGTCAGACCGCGATCCAGATCGGCCAGAATGACTTTGGTAATCGGTTCTGTCTGGTTAGAGATAATATACGCCACCTTCGAGTATCCCAGTCCCATCTCCACGGCATCGATAACTTTACCCGTAACGTACAACCCGATTAACGCATACAGAGACTGCTCCAGCGACAGCACAAAGGCTGCCAAAATAATGACGATTGCATCCATGATGACAACACATAGCGAGTAACTGAACCCACTGTATTTTTGCACAATGCGAGCCAGAATACTCATGCCCCCGGTTGAGCCTCTCCCCCGGTACACAATTCCAATCCCAAGCCCCACACCAATGCCCCCATACAGAGAGCCGAGCAACGGATTCGCCGTTGGAATCTCCCAATGACTCGTCAAATATACAAAGAGCGGCAACACAATGCTTCCAAGGATGGAACGCACGCCGTACTGTTTACCAATCAACAGGAAACCTGCAATTAATAACGGGATGTTAATCGCCCATTGGGTATATGCCGGTTCCCAGCCCAACCACTCGTCTCCGAGGATAGATAAACCCGATACACCGCCTGAAGCGATCTGATTGGGCAATAGAAATAAATTAAAGGCTACGGCAATCAAAAACGAACCGACAATAATAAACAGGGTATCGATGATGTTCCGCCACGGCCCATTCAGGGGAATGAAGGTGGTTAACCTTTTTTTACGATGAGGATATGAATGTTGTTGCTCTTGCATGTTGTCGCGCTCTCCTTTTATATAACAGTTCCATACTCTTCTTTACATTTCTTAAAATTGTTCAAAAAAAAGCCCCTGTATACACCAGCATGCGCCTCAGCGCACGGGTCCATACAGGAACTTGAATTAATCGTTTTCTACTTTAATTTGGCTACGCAAATAACCGTCGATGAATGCATCGAGGTCGCCGTCCATCACTGCTCCTGTATTACCTGTCTCTACGCTTGTACGGTGATCCTTTACCATACTATAGGGATGGAATACATAGGAGCGAATCTGGCTTCCCCACGAAATATCCGACTGATCCCCTCGGATTTCGTCCAGTTCTTTTTTCTGCTCTTCAATTTTGCGCTCATACAATTTGGAACGAAGCATCGTCATCGCACGCTCACGGTTTTTGATCTGTGAACGTTCGTTCTGACAGGTTACTACCACTCCGGTCGGTATA
Organism: Paenibacillus xylanexedens; assembly: GCF_007680605.1. GTDB lineage: Bacteria > Bacillota > Bacilli > Paenibacillales > Paenibacillaceae > Paenibacillus > Paenibacillus xylanexedens_B. Next base: position 192,071 of record NZ_VEIO01000005.1, on the reverse strand, counting down.
TGTGTAATCCGTACAGCCGAGTCCGTGGTGTTAATGTGCTGTCCACCCGCACCGCTCGCACGATACGTATCGATCTTAAGGTCTTCGGTACGAATGTCGATCTCGATCGTATCGTCGATCTCCGGCACCACATCACAAGATACGAAGGATGTATGTCTGCGGCCTGATGAGTCAAAAGGAGAGATCCGCACCAGACGGTGAACCCCTTTCTCTGCTTTCAGATAACCGTATGCGTTATGCCCTTTGATGGACAACGTCACACTCTTGATTCCCGCTTCATCACCCGGAAGATAATCCAGTACCTCAACCTTGAAGCCCCGTTTCTCTGCCCAGCGCGTGTACATACGGAGCAGCATCTGACCCCAGTCTTGCGACTCGGTACCACCAGCACCTGGATGAAGCTCCAGAATCGCATTCATCTTGTCATAAGGCTGATTCAGGAGAAGTTGCAATTCAAACTCTTCCAGCTTGCCCACAATTGCAACGACACTGTTGCCAATCTCGGTAGCAAGCTCTTCGTCGCCTTCTTCATCGGCCAGCTCAGCCATCATCAATGCATCGTCATAATCCTGTTGCAACTTCGCATACTGATCTACCGAACCTTTCACTGCATTCATCTCCGCAATGACGGCTTGCGCTTTTTCATTGTCATCCCAGAAGTCCGGAGCTGACATCTTCTCTTCGAAGTTCTCAATCATCTCTTGCTTGAGATCTAAGTCAAAGAGACCCCCTAAGGTTTGTTAATTTCTTGCCTATTTCACGCAGGTCCTGCTTCACGCTTGGATCAATCATGTGCAATTCCTCTTTTCATTAAGATAAGCTCCCCGCCTCCGGGAAGTTCAATGATCAAGATCAAGTCTGGGAACCAATATACCGTGAGGCTTGCGCATACTGTTACCAGCAGGCACGTCAGTCCTCAATCAGCATCATATGATTATTCATATGCACCGATGATCGGTTATGCATCCTTCACTTTATCTTATTGAACCCCCGGCTGCAAGGAGCCGTATAAGTCAAACGATATAATTTTAACTAGATAAGCTGAACTCAAAATTTTACGCAATCCACTCACTTATCTAGTTGATATTACTTGTGGCACTTGGATAAAAGAAATGAACGAAAACTACTCCTGACCATGACAGTGTTTAAACTTTTTGCCACTGCCACACGGACATGGATCATTACGGCCGATTTGGTCAGAAACTTTCACCGGACGTTTCTCGGCAGGCTCACCGCTTGTCGAGATCTGACTCTCGTCCACTACGGCCTGACGCTCCTGGTTGCTTTCGATCTGTGCTTTCATCACATACGTCGCCACTTCTTCCTGGATCGAAGCGATCATCTGATGGAACATCTCGAAGCCTTCGAACTGGTACTCACGAAGTGGGTCTGTACCGCCGTATGCACGGAGGTGGATACCTTGGCGCAATTGATCCATCGCATCAATGTGATCCATCCACTTGCTGTCTACCGCACGAAGCACAACCACTTTTTCGAACTCACGAACCATCTCTTCACCGATACGTTCTTCACGGGCATTGTACTTGTTCTGTACTTTCTCGAACAGTTGCTCAATGATCTCTTCGGCTTCTTTGCCCCACAGATCATCTTTGGTGATGGAGCCTTCATCCAGCAATTTGCTGTTCATGAAGTCCGCAACCTCTTGCAGCTCCCAGTTCTCTGGAATCTCGTCACTGCAATGCGCTTCAACGATGCGTTCAATGGAAGGTTTGATCATATCCATAACGATTTGTTTAATATTTTCAGACTCCAGTACCTCACGACGCTGTTTGTAGATGATCTCACGTTGTTGGTTCATGACATCATCATATTGGAGTACCACTTTACGTACGTCAAAGTTATTCCCTTCAACCCGCTTCTGCGCAGATTCTACAGCGCGCGTAATCATGCGGCTCTCGATCGGTTGATCTTCTTCAAAACCAAGACGCTCCATCATATTAAGCACGTTGTCTGCACCGAAACGTTTCATCAATTCATCGCCCAGCGACAGGTAAAACTGTGTGGAACCCGGGTCACCCTGACGTCCTGCACGACCACGCAACTGGTTATCGATCCGGCGTGATTCGTGGCGCTCTGTACCGATGATATGAAGGCCGCCAACTTCAGCCACGCCTTCACCCAAAATAATATCTGTACCCCGACCGGCCATGTTGGTTGCAATCGTTACTGCACCCGCTTGACCCGCACCGGAGATAATTTCAGCTTCTTCCGCATGGAACTTCGCGTTCAAGACCTGGTGTCTGATGCCGCGACGTTTCAGCATATCCGATAGACGCTCCGAGTTCTCGATGGATACCGTACCCACCAGAACCGGCTGGTTTTTGCTGTGACGTTCCACGATTTCTTCTACAACCGCTTTGAACTTGCCATCAATGCTCTTGTACACCACATCCGCCATATCATTCCGTTTGTTAGGACGGTTTGTTGGAATCTGTAGAACTTCAAGTCCATAGATTTTCTTGAACTCTTCTTCTTCCGTTTTCGCTGTACCTGTCATACCCGCAAGCTTGCGGTACATCCGGAAGTAGTTCTGGAATGTGATTGTTGCCAGCGTCATGCTCTCGTTCTGAACCTCAATGCCTTCTTTCGCTTCGATCGCCTGGTGCAATCCATCACTGTAACGGCGACCAGCCATCAGACGGCCTGTGAACTCGTCTACGATCATGACTTCTTCATCCGTAACGACGTAATCTACATCACGACGCATAATCACGTTAGCTTTCAGCGCCTGTACAATGTGGTGGTTCAGCGTCACGTTGGCATGGTCATACAGGTTTTCGATGCCAAAGGCTTTCTCTGCTTTCGCTACGCCGCCCTCTGTCAGCGCTACGGATTTCACTTTGATATCCACTGTAAAATCTTCTTCGGGTACAAGTCGTTTCACAAAACGGTCCGCTGCATAATACAGATCGGTCGATTTCTGTGCTTGTCCCGAAATGATCAAAGGTGTACGTGCCTCATCGACGAGGATCGAGTCTACTTCGTCAATGATACAGAAGAACAATGGACGTTGTACCATTTGCTCTTTGTACAGCACCATGTTGTCACGAAGGTAGTCGAACCCGAATTCATTGTTTGTACCATACGTAATGTCACATGCATATGCATGCTGCTTCAATGCATGGTCCATACCGCTGAGGTTAACCCCAACCGACATGCCCAGGAATTCATAGATTTGTCCCATCTCCTGGCTATCCCGTTGCGCCAAATAGTCATTGACTGTGACTACGTGTACACCTTTGGACATCAATGCATTCAAATATACCGGCAGTGTTCCTACCAGCGTTTTACCTTCACCCGTTTTCATCTCAGAAATACGGCCTTCGTGCAGCGCAATCCCGCCCAGCATTTGTACATCATAATGACGTTTGCCCAGTACGCGGCGTGATGCCTCACGTACGGTTGCAAATGCTTCAGGAAGAAGTTCATCCGTCGTTTCTCCCTTTTCAATCCGGGCACGGAATTCATCCGTTTTGCCTTTCAACTGCTCATCAGACAATGCCTGAAATTGTGGTTCCAGTTTATTGATCACATCGACCGTCTTCATCAGACGTTTCACATCACGCTCGTTCATGTCTCCGAAGATCTTTTTGACAAGTCCTAACATGGTATACCCCTTTCGTGCAAAACAGAATAGACCCCCTGCTGCCGCCATGCGACACCATCGGATGGATTATTCATCCATTTCCCCCTGAGGGTAACAAACAAAAACATATGAGATGAATCAACTCCAGGCTTGCCACAGTTACTCATGAAGCTGATCGTATTCACCCGTCTCTGGTTTATGAAATACATGCCAGAATTCGAGCTATTGAATCATGTTCATGGTGCTGTGTCTGTCATTGATTATGATTAGCGATCATTCGTTGACAATTCCTCATCAGGACAATGATTCTCTTTGCATAAATTGTAACAGTTTGTAAGGGTCGCCGCAACACGCCATAGCAGACTTCTTTGAACTTCGATCCCCGTATAAACCGAGTTTTAGTGCAAAAAATCATAGTCGTTATCGGAAGTGACAAACAGAGTGTTTTATTTCCCGAGATGTTGCAAGGATCAATCAATCATTTGTGGGAAATATGGAATTTAATATCAAAATTCCATTTAGATTTTATAATTCTACTTTTATTTTGATTTTCCTGCTAACTTCTATTCTATTAGACGCAATAATACAGCGAATAGTTTCATCATTTTATTTCCATATTCCCATAAAGTCGCTAAGCACAAAAGAGCCCCATCCCTTGGAGGATGGAAGCTCTTGTTAGGTTCAATTCAGGAAGCTTAGGCTCCTGCTTATATTCAATACTAGGGCGTTCTATTCAATTGAAGCGATACTATAAGTATACTTAACCTTGCTCAATCAAGCCATACTTGCCATCGTTCCGTTTGTAAACCACGCTTACTTCCTCATTCTCGATGTTGGAAAATACGAAGAAGTTATGACCAACCATGTTCATCTGGAGGATTGCCTCTTCCACATCCATTGGTTTTAACATAAAACGTTTCGTACGTACAACTTCCAAATCATCGTCATCCGTATCCGTGTCCGGTTCGGCAGTAGCCACTGTGCCTGACGGATCTTCTACGAAGAGGGTCTTCAGGCTGCCTTCCTGACGGAATTTACGGTTAATTTTCGTTTTGTGTTTGCGAATTTGACGCTCCAGCTTGTCCACAACGGCGTCAATGGATGCGTACATATCATCGCTCTCATCTTCGGCACGGAGCACAAAGCCCTTCAAAGGAATCGTCACCTCAACTGTATGCAAGCCTCTAGTTGTGCTCAGTGTAACGGCACCGTCAGAGGTAAGGGGTGCATCGAAATACTTCTCGAGTCTACTCAACTTTTTGTCGACATAATCTTTCAAAGCTTCGGTAACCTCGATTTGTTGACCTCGAATACTTAAATTCATAGGGCACTCCTCCTTTATCTTTGCCACTTCATTATAACACGAATGTAAGCGCCATGTAAAAACTCCCGGTGACTGAATAATGACATCTGCTCCAGTCACATCAACCAATGTAGGTTTAACGCCATATTTCGTGATTTTTCGCCATTTTCGAGCAAAATCACAGATTTAACTGGATTGTACATCGGGCGCTTGATCATCTATTTAACCGTTTTTGAGGTTACTCAATCTGTTATGTAGAACTAGCTTATGCTGACCCTTAAGTTGCCCCCGTTTTGTCCGGTAATGGAGGGATCAACTTGCCTATATTTTAAACTCTATCAACACAAAAAAAGACCCCGGATCACCGGAGTCTGATGCTAGCGATAATTCAATTTGGAAACCATCTAACCATATATGTAGGTCGGATTGTCCGGATGATTATAATTTGATTACGTTAGCTGCTTGCGGTCCACGTGCGCCTTCGACGATGTCGAATTCTACGGATTGACCTTCTTCCAAAGTTTTGAAGCCTTCGGATTGAATTGCGGAGAAGTGTACGAATACGTCGCCGCCGTCTTCAGTCTCAATGAAACCGTAACCTTTTTCTGCGTTGAACCATTTTACTTTACCTTGCATGCACTAACATTCCCTTCGTCATCAAATGAAGTGAAGCTCTGGCCAAGACCCTAGCCCACAACTCAGATGATATCACCTAATCTTATCCATTGTCAATTGGTAAAGAAAATGTTTTATTGGTATTTTTTGTAGATTTATAGGGAGAAATGTTGAACGAATAGGAATAATCTTTATAAAAATAAAAAAAGAATGCAACATATCTCGTTCAGATATCTGCATTCTATTATAACTTACTAGTACCTTTTTTAGTATTAATTTCTACGATCCATTAACATACTATCAGGCGCATAGGCAGCTTCGTAAACATTTCTCTGCTTCTTTGCCTGATTACGTTTTTGAAGCCAATCCTGAGCCTCCAGACGAAGGAAATTCATGCGTTGAAGCAGGACTGTGTCATAAGTCAAAATACGATGAACTTCATTCTTTTGTCGAGCATTTAGAGGACTGCTCTCACTATTCAAAAGTATAGTATCTATGATACGTTGCCGTTCCTCCACAAAGGATTCCAATTCTTCATATGAGGTTTCTTCAATCCGGTCAATAATATGTTCTGTCATCGTGGACAACTGCTCCAATAAATTATCCATGAGCACTTTCAGTCTGTGCGGAGGCCAATTTAGATGCTTGCACCCAAGTCTCTCTCAGCTCTGTCAAATACCCGATTGCTTCTTCGGCTTTTTCTGGATTTTTGCGAATGTTGGCTTCAATCAGCAAATAATTCGTATATTCGTAGAGAGCAAACAAATTCTTGGACACATCGAAAGACTGATCCAATGTAGACATTAATTCGCTTATAATCGTCTGCGCTTTGCCCAGATGAAGATTGGCTTTTTCAATATCTTGACTATTTAAACCTTCAAGTCCAATCTTCGCAAAGCGAATTGCTCCATCATATAACATAATAACCAATTGCGCTGGTGTAGAAGTTTGTACCGAAGATTGACGATATTTTTCGTAAGGAGATTTAATCAAATTAGGTCACCTTCTATTATGGAATTTCTCTATTATCCGGCAGTAGAGAATAGGCTAGACGACTGTGAACTAAGTTTATTCATGGCTGTTTCCATAGCAGTAAACTGTTTGTAATAACGTGTCTCGGTATCTTCCAAAATACGAAGCATATTAGAAATACGACTATTGTACTCTTTCAGTTTCTTACCCATGACACTTTCTTCTTTATAACTCACCGTAAGATCAGCAGTAAATTTACTTGTACCTACACGGGTTACCAGGCTATCTAATGACGTCGAAATCTTATCAGCCAATTTATCAAATATTCCATTGTTAGCTTCTTTTCCAGTCCCTTGGAACAAATCAACTGCTTTTTGAGGATTTTCTGTTAAAGCCTTTTTTAGTACAACCTCGTCAAGTATAATTTTACCACCGGAGTTGTATGGTCCCATTGTAATCCCTAGATCAGCTAATGCCACTACTTGACCTGATATAATCTCCCTCATATTAGAGAGAGCAGATCGCAAGATATCATCATTTTTCAACAAACCGCTTTTGGCTTTATCCGTCCAATTCGTAATATCGGTATCTTTCATCTCTTTTTTCTGTTCATCCGACAATGGCTTGAAATCACGATACTTGGTTTCGTCTAGTTTTGTATTTAATAATGAGATTAAGTTATTATAATCCTCTACAAAACTTTTAATGGTTTGCACTGCGGTTTCGGTGTCACTTGATGTTGTAATCGTCACCGGAATATCTTTGGTTGAGTCCGTTGGATCAGCAGTTGTTTTCTGTAGAGTAAGTTGTACACCGTTAATGGTAACCGTATTGCTTTTATCCGTGTAATCTCTACCGTTTACATTAAACTTGGCATCTACAGCAGCCGTAGTTTTGTACTTGTCCGGACCATCGGTAGCCGAGTTATATTTTTGGTTAAACAGATCCAAGGCACTATTGTCATCTGTAGCCACAATCTCAGCTTTGCCATCCGTGCCACTTGTTTTTGAATTAATAATTAATTTACCCGTAATTTCATCATATTTTGCGGTTACATTCGCTTTAGCATTACCATTGATTGTTGCGATCATCGTAGCAATGGAAGTTGCACCATTAAATAAAGATTTACCGTTGTTATCAACAAAGCTTTCACCGTTAATGGTGAGTTTAAACTCTTTTTCCGCTAATGCCTTACGATCATCGTCTGTCATTGTGGCTGGATCAAAACCTGGAGTCTTCATCAGTTCTAAATCACCAAGTGTTTTAGTGTTAGGCACAGGATTCGCCAAGCCAAACGTTTCAACTGTTTTCTTCGTTGCTAGTTGCGTGATACTGACCTTCATATCAATCCCGTTGGCTGAAGCCGACGCATCAGCTTTCAGAGCGTCGGTATTCCCACTCAAAACTGCTTTCTGTGTGTTTAAGGCTGCACTTTTACCATATTTATCGACCAATTTATTAGTACGAAAATCAACAAACTTGCTGTTAATTTCTCTATAGCTATCCCGCTTCCATTCCAAAAGCTGTTTTTCCTGATTCAGTTTATCCAGCGGAATGCGTTTGGCGGTCATCAAACTCTTCACCATGCTGTCTACATCCATACCGGAAAAACCATTAATCCGTGTAACCATTCAATCCCTCCTAATTGTTATATTTTTTCATCAACCAGTATTCCTGCAATTTCCATCATTTTCGCTACCAAATCTAATGTTTGTTCTCGTGGAATCTCTCGAATCAGTTCCCCGGTATCCTTATTCATCACTTTTACCATAATATCATGAGTCTTTTCGTGAACACTAATTTCCAAAGTCGTCTCCGGTCCCTGAAGGGATTGCACAGCTCGTTCAATCGTTTTGATCAGTTGCTCATCCGCAACCGAGATTTTGGCACCTTGACTCTCCATGGTACTGAGTTCCTTATAATTCTTAATAGCAGATGATGATGTTAATTCACTTGCATTTGGAACAGGAGCTACTTCTGGTCGCGGCTGTCCGTTTACTGAACCGGTTGCCGAGAAGGAAAACTGAACATTCATGTACTCGACCCTCCAAGAACGCTTGATTTATTATATATATCGGTCATAGCTCATCGTTATTTTAGGGAAATCCTAGCAAAACAAAAAAAAGCCCCGGAATAATCCGGAGCTTTTCGTTTGAAGTTGAGAATTAACGAAGCAATTGCAGAACGCCTTGTGGTTGTTGGTTCGCTTGAGCCAACATAGCTTGTGCAGCTTGTGCAAGGATGTTGTTCTTCGTTTGCTCCATCATTTCTTTAGCCATGTCAACGTCACGTACACGGGACTCAGCTGCAGTCAGGTTCTCGGAAGATGTGTTCAAGTTGTTGATTGTGTGTTCCAGACGGTTTTGAACCGCACCCAATTTAGCGCGCTCGCTGGAAACGGAGCTGATTGCTTTGTCCAAAGAAGTGATGGATGCAGAAGCACCAGCTGTTGTGGAGATATCCACGCTGGAGATGCCCAGTGCAGAAGAACGCATGTCATTAATACCGAAAGTGATACTTTGACCTTTGTTCGCACCAATTTGGAACGTCATTCCACCATTACCAGAAGCATCTGTTTGTGCTTGAGTCAAACCAAGATCTTTAACAAGGCTTGAACCTTCGGCTTCATTAAACTTCACTGGTCCGTTTGCACTAGTAATGGAGAAACGACCATCTTTTGCTTCAACAAAGACAGCATCTTTATCGATGAATCCATCTTGACCTTTAACAAGACCAGCGCTTGTGTTATAAGTGTCGATTGCTGCTCTGATTTTAGTTTGCATATCTGTTGCGACAGTTGTAGCATCAGAACCAGCTGCTAATGTATTCAAAGCTGCAGTTTTAAGCTTCACTCCATTGATTTCGAAGGAAAGTGCTTCTGCTGGTACTGTTTTAGCAAGCTGATCTTGACCTTTATTTGTTGTAGCAGCTGCATCAACAAATGTACCAAGGATTGTTGCGTTAGTAGTATCCAACTCGGAAGTTTGACCATTAGAGCCACTTTCAATCGTAAGTTTTCCGCCAGCTTCATACAATTTCACATTTGCTACATTTGTACCGTTAGCAGCGTTGTGGTCTGTGATAGCTTGGTTGATTACTCTCTCCATAGCTGCTTTAATATCTGATTTTTGGGAAGCTGTCATTGTTCCGCCAGTATAGTCTGTTTTCATCAGAGTTTTCTCTGCATCAGACAGACCTTTATCCCAATCGATCTCAATTTCTACTGTATCGATTTTGATTTTATCTTTTGTTGTCCAAGCGATACCGGCACCATCTACTGCATTAAAGTTTGTTTGACCTGTAAGTTTAGCAGCAGTTTGATTCAAAACTTTAGCACCGTTAGTAGAATCTGTTCCTACTACTGCGCCGTCTGTTTTCAAAGCACCATTCAGCAATTTCTTTGTATTGAACTCTGTAGTATCGCCGATACGGTCGATTTCGGATTTCAATTGTTTAACTTCATCTTGCAATGCTTTACGATCTTCTTCAGTGTTCGTACCGTTAGCGGATTGAACGGAAAGTTCACGTACACGTTGCAGGATGGAGTGAGTTTCGCTCAATGCACCCTCAGCTGTTTGAATCAAAGAGATACCATCTTGAGCATTTTTGGAAGCCATATCCAAACCACGGATTTGACCACGCATTTTTTCGGAGATAGCCAAACCTGCAGCATCGTCACCAGCACGGTTAATGCGAAGACCGGAAGACAATTTCTCGATATTTTTGCTAGTGTTAGCAGAGTTTACGCTCAGTTGGCGGTGAGTGTTCAACGCCGTAATATTGTGGTTGATAATCATTTGATATTTCCTCCCTGAAGATAAATTAGTTCCACATCCTTGTGGTAAACGCCGCGACATTAAGGTCGGCCGCCCTGCCGAAGCAGCGTCTAAATTATATATCGTCGGAAGGTGCGCAACTGTTTATAGCAAATTGGAATATTTTTAATCTTTTTTGATATCTGTGTTTCGCAGACGTTCCATAAAGGCTTCAATATTAGAAACTAGCGGAGTCGCTGATTCCCGATTGGCCTCTTGAATGGATGCATATACTTCTTGGCGGAATATATCTATATGTTTGGGTGCGGAAATCCCTATACGTACGGTGTCTCCCTCCACGGATAACACAGTGACTTCTATCTGATCTTGGATAATGATAGACTCGCCTTTTTTACGTGATAGTACCAGCATTTACACTCCACCTTTCACGGATTTAGCGTCATCTTCTGTCCAAATGAGGTGGCGTGTATTGTAGTCTGAATGATGTAGCACGACTTGTTTACCTAAACGTTGTTCAGGATTAAGCACGATCGGCGCAAGGAGATTCATGGTTGATTTGTTGGCTTGTGAGTGGATGGTGACCATAGAGTACACCGAGACTTGTTCTACGATTCCTAACTCCTCTTTATCTACCTCTGCCAGTTCAAAACTATAATCAGGCACAAACGTGAATGGGCTCACCAAAAGAAATGCCAGTTCCGGCTCTCGTGTCGATTGTAGATAGCTGAACGGGGTATCTTCCCAAGGAACTATGGCGAACTCTGTCTCTTCTTCAAAACCAGGCAAACCTTTCGGAAACTGATATACTACTTCCTCTTGAACTTCCAGTGATCCCCACATACTTGTTTGAATATAAATCGTAAACGCCTCCTTGGCGAAATTTTTATGCAAAAAAGCTGTAGATGTCTAAACTCAAGACGGTCTACAGCTCTACTCTATCGTATCTACAATCCGATATCTATGGCAGGCGGTGTATACTGTATGGATGCGTACTGTTTAACATAGATATCGAGCTTTCCCCGCTGGTACTCAATCTCCGGTTTATTTACAGTTACATTCATCTCGGAAACTGCAGGTGTAAAGCTAATATCCGGTGGTTGCGTATAAACTCTCGTTTTGACGTTCCCAGAAGAAGCAGGAGTACGTGTTTCCGGAAAGGGTCTGGCTTGCCAATCTCCGCCTATTATATTAGCTATTGTATTTCCGGGCTTATGGATAGCTGCCAAATCATTGCCTTGTTGAACTCGTTCACCCAAATTCTGTAAAAACATCTGTTGAATTCCCGAATAGATTCGTGCGTTCATATCAATCATATTGCCACCCGTATAGGCAGAAAAGGCTTCGCTTTGATCTACACTCAGTCTGATGGGATGACTCTCTATGGATAACTTCGCAGGTCTCGTATTCAGTTGCACATCTGCCTTCGGTTGACGAATGGAGAACTGCCCAGGATTGGCATCAATACTTAGCAGAGAAGGTGTAGTACGAATCTGTACGATTGGAAGAGTACTCATATATGACTCCCCTTTTATCTCAGAAAATCTACCAATGATGGCGAGATTATTTTAGCACCTACAGACAACGATGCATTATAGATATTTTCCTGAATTTTCGCTTTCATAGACAACTCTGCGATATCAGCGTCTTCAACCTTCGATTGCAAGTCAGTGAGATTAATACCTAGATCATCCAAGCGTCCCATCATCAGATCGACACGGTTAGTTTTGGCACCGATCTCCGAACGAATAGCCAGCATTTTGTCTGTACGACTGTCGATAAGATCTAACTGATTCGATAATTCTTTTTGATTCCCCTCAGTTAGAGCTTTCATAACATTGTTCACGATTTTGAACAAGTTGTCCTCTTCTGTTTCCGAACCAAAAACTTCATTTCCACTTACGTTAATCGGCAATTGCACGCTCTCGCCTACAATGAAATTAATTTTCCCGTTATCCGTCACGACGGATGCAGCGTTGGTTGTATCTAAAGTACCGTCGGGATTAGAAGGAAAGTCATAAGGTTTGACGTCATACGTCTCGCCATTAAAAATGTACTTCCCGTTAAGCTTACTATTCGAGATATCAATAAGCTGTTCCTTAAGTTGTTTAACCTCTTCATTAATACTATCCATTGCGGACTGAGGGTTCGTTCCAGTAGAGGCTTGGACTGTAAGTTCACGTAGACGTTGTACTACATTGCCTGCCTGATTCATTACGGTATCGTTGAATTCCAGCCAAGAGATAGCACTATCTACATTTTTTTGGTACTGATCGTTGGACGAAAGCTCTGCACGATAACGGAGGGAGTACGTGATACCTACCGGATCATCTGAAGGTTTATTAATTTTGCGGCCTGTTGCCAGTTGAGTCTGGGTGGTATTCATTTGCTGAGCATTCCGATTCAAGTTCATTAGCAGTTGTGAACCCAACATGTTATTTGTAATTCTCATGATCTGTTATGTCACTCCCTTCGATTATCTGCCCACTGTACCCGTAGAGTTGATCAATTTATCAAGCAATTGATCGAATGTGGTCATAAAACGTGCTGATGCACTGTAGGCATGCTGGTATTTGATCATATTTCCCATCTCTTCGTCCAGAGATACTCCGCTGACGGATTGACGACGCGTATCCACTTGCTGTACCAAAAACTCCGAGTTGGATGTCTGACGTGCAGCTTCCTGTGACTGTACGCCCAGCTGTCCTACAATAGCACTGAATTGCGCACCAATGGTTGCGTTGCGCAAACCGTCAGCTGATTTCATCGGTGTGTCTTTCAAGTTTGCTAGCATCAGAGCGAGTGTGTTATTCCCTTTAATCACGGTCTCTGTACCAGACGCATTGGTTGTTGTTCGAAGCGATGTTGCAATTTTGTTCGGATCAGCCAATAATTCGGCATTTAAGGAGATATTCCCGGCTGTAATCGCGGTACCGCCCCCGGCCGCTGTAAAGAACGGCAATCCTCCAGTATTGCTTCCATCCATGCTATAACCAAGCTGATGCAACCCGTTCAAACCTTTGACAGTCACCTTAAGATCACTAGCCAATGTCCGTGCTGCTCCCGTGTATGTAACACCATCCAAGACAGTATTATTTGGTAGCACAGAGCCAGCAGGTATCGTGATCTCAATGTCACCATTAGCCAGCGTATTCGCTAAATCATCCATTTGTTTACGGTAATCACTTACCAGTGTATCTCTGGATCTGATCATTCCGTGAACTTCACCGTTCGTGAGCGTACCCGCTGTATAAGCATTATTTAAAAATGCTGAATCTACCGTAGCTTGAACCGCTCCACCCGTCACAAGCTCTTGTCCATTCATCTGAATCTGATAACCTTGTGGTGAATCCGTCACGGTGATATTCATAATCTTGGACAGCTTGTCTGCCATTAAGTCACGTTGGTCACGCAGGTCGTTTGCGTTATCGCCAAGGGATTCAACCTTCACGATTGCACTGTTCAGGTTCGCAATGTTACCCAGGTAACCCTGAATTTCATTACTTTTCACCGCAATGTTACTGTCCAGATCCTGACTCAGAGAGTCTAATTGGCGACTAATCTGGTTCATGGCGTCGGTGAGAGCCAGTGTAGTTTCTTTAACAATTCGGCGAGCCGTAACATCTTCCGGGTTTTTGCTTAGATCAGACCATGATTTATAGAAGTTATCCATAACCGTCCGGAAGCCCGTATCCGAGGGTTCGTTCACAATTGCCTCGAGTTTCTCCAGCGTATCCCGTTGAATCGACCAACTTCCGAAGTTGGTATTTTCGTTACGATATTGGTCATCCAGAAACTTCTCGCGAACACGGGTAATCGAGTCGAACTCTACCCCTGTTCCAAGTTGACCTGGCGATGTACTATGTAAAAATGCAAACGGCTCCATTGGTATGGATGCTTGCATATTTACTTTCTGACGTGAGTACCCTTCTGTATTAGCATTAGCTATGTTATGACCTGTTGTGCTAAGAGCGGCCGTCTGTGTAAACAAACTGCGTTTAGCCGTTTCGATTGAATGAAATGTAGATGTCACCTGGTTTCCCCCTATTTAATCAGGCACGCGTGTCGAACAGACCGATTCGTCCTGGATTGCCGTGCTTATCAGCAGGATGCTGATAAGTTGCATCCTGTTCAGGCCTCGAAGCAAACATGTCCATCGATAGATCAATAAACATTAACGATTGCTCAATCAGCTTCTGATTTAGTTGATTAATATCTTTCAATTCTTGTAATGTTCCCGCCAGCTTCTTCTGGACTTCAAACAACCGCTGTTTGTCAGCCGGATCAAAGATCAGCTTGGAAATCTCGGTAACATTCAGGTTCAGCATCGACTTGATGCCACGCTCCTGAAGCAGTTCGTGAACAGCATGTAGTCGCTCTGTATCCAGCGGCTCCTGCTGCTTCATAAACTTGGATTCCTTATTCATGATAGCGATAAGCTGGTCTACATCATTTTTGACGATAACTTCTCGTTTAACCTGACTGAGCGCCAGTATATCACGGTGACTTTGCTCCATCTGCTCTAAAACTGCAATTAATCTGTCCAGTGCTGCCATTACATAATCACCTATTCCTTATCAAAAGACTTGAAATACGGTAGCAACTTGTCAGCAAGCTTGCTACTGTCTACCTGATATGTTCCCGAGCTTACCTGCTCTTTCAACTCCTGAATCCGTTGCAACCGTCCTGCATCTTGCGTACGTCCTTGTTCTTCAAGCATCTTCATCGCCTCCGGAGAAATGGATACTTCATCCTTGCGGCGGCTTTTCTTGGTCTCAGCCTGCTGATTGGATTCAACATTCCTCTGATATGAATTGATGGCTCCAATTCGACTCGGTTCATTGATTTTCATTCGAAGTGCACTTCCTTTCACCTGTTTTTTTCGTTGATATACGTATTTCTTTCTTTATCTTTATGTGTTCGAAATGAGTAGGATAATAAAAAAAACCGATAATCTTTAATAAGTTTATCGGTACGTTTCAAAACATTTGTTATAGCATTATTCGTATTTAAGACCACGTTCCTATGAATTGCGCAGTTTGTCGACGGCATTGTAGGTTCGTCCGCCTACTTGGTTGTTATCCTTCTGACCTACTTCACGAGCTGCCCCAGCCAAGTCTTTCGTTAGTCGAGTACGGCAGGAATCGCACATATGGCCTTCACGGATCAGCATTCCGCACACTTCACAAGGATACATCATATTCGGGGCGTTTTCGATGGAAATCCGTCCCTCTCGGATAAACTTCGTGATGGTTTTGATTGAGACTTCTGTCGCATCCGACAATTCCTGTATGTTGGCGCCTTTATTCTCGCGCAAATAGTCTACACAGATCTGGTATTCCTGCTCCATTTCCTTGATACAGTTCGAGCACACATCACGAAAATTCAATGCATACAATTTGCCGCAACGAGGACAATTCCCTAAATTCATCGCTAAAACTCCCCTCTCAAACTTCCTATTCCGACTAGATAGTATCTATACATTACCTTATTTTCTCATATGAAGTCCATAGCTTATTTACAAATATAAAATGGTTTAGATTGCGTAAATATGAAATCTATTTTAAAGTTGAACCCCCCATTTTACAAGGTTATCCTAGCTTCTGATATCTACTTCACAGTTTCCCCTAACTATTTAGGGTGAAATAACATGAAAACCTCAAGACCTCGCTAATGTGAGTGTATAAATTTCCAACGTTACGTCGGCTTTATTTGCGGCATGTAAAATGACATGCCCACAAGCGTCTAACGTACTTCCGGTCGTGTAGATGTCATCAATTAAAAGTAATTTAAACGGCTCGCTGTAATTCCTGAGCAGACTGAAATCAAATTCATCAAGCTTGATAGAAAAAGCATGTTTCATCGTCTCGAACCGCTCCGCGCGAGACTTGAAGCTTTGTTTCCCTGTGTTGATCTGGCGTTGCAACAGATCAACACAGGGCAAACCAGCGGCGATGGCAAGCCCTGTTGCCAGACGCTCCGCCTGATTAAAGCCGCGTTCGGCCAGGCGCTCGTCGCTCACAGGCACATACGTGACCGCATCCGGTCGCCATAGCGGATTCCTGGTTTCTTTTTCACATATCAGAGTCAGTTCTTCACTCATCGCTTGAAAAGCTTGAGTTAACATAGCAGTTAGTAGCGGGGCGTAGCGCTCATAGCCTCGAAATTTGTACATGCTTATCCAATCTTTCATTAAATCGTTATACTGGACGGCGCTACGATTGCAGAAGAAAGAGCGATGCTGCATATGCGGGCGCACACAGTCAGGGCACCCTACACCACGCCCACAGCGCTGGCAACGGATCGAACGAATCCATGGAATCTGCTGTACACAACGCGGGCATATCCCAGGATAACGTGAGGACAACACCGCACGGGTTCCACAGGTCAAACATGGTGAACCCGGCGGGCCAAGTAACTTATGGAGTTGTCCGCTTAAACGCTGAATACGCTCAAAGAGATGAGAAATATAACTGAACATAAGGCGCTTCTCCTTTCTTAACGAATAAAAATACGACGTATCAAGCATAAAGTATGTAATACACGTTCGGTTAGCATGTGCGACGAGCACTAGTGCTCTTGTGAAGCAGTGTAATGGTTTTGGTTGAAGGTAGATACTGGCGTAAATCATTGTTCGCATAAACGATTAGTCTACAGTGATCCTTTTCAAGCTCAGCTGATGATGTTGATGTAATGATGATTATGATCTTGAAACTGGCGGTTGCAGGTAACCTTTGCGGCGGGCAATAGCGTTCATTTTGCGGATCTGGGATACAGCTTTCACTTGGGATCGGGTACGGCGGGATGCGGCAAATACGACACGGCCTGCCGGATCATCCAAGGAGCGCCCTGCCCGGCCTGCCATCTGTACGAGCGAAGCCTCGTCGAAAAGTCCGTTGTCTGCATCCAGAATAAACACATCGCTACGCGGGATCGTCACGCCTCGCTCCAAGATGGTGGTTGTCACGAGCAGGCGGATGGAGCGTTCCCGAAATGCAATGACTTTGGCGGCCCGCTCCGCATCCTGCGATGAAGTGCCTTCAATTGAGATCGCAGGAAAATTCCGGCGCATCAGGTGCACAAAGGCCTCAATCTGGGCGATACGCGTTACAAAAACAAACACCTGAGCATCACGTTGCAAGGAGGTACGAATGCTCTTCACGATGGTAGCTGGAAGTTGTTTGCGTTTGATGCATTGCGCCACAGTAGGCATGTTGATCAGCCGCGGTACAGGTAGCGGATGTCGATGGAAGCGGACAGGCACTTTGGCATGAGCAAGCTTGCCCAAAGCAACCTCACGTTGCAAACGGGTTGGCGGCGTAGCGGACAAATAAATAAAATGCCCCTCCGGTTTGCAACAAGATGCTGCTGCATGAGCCAGCATGGGATCGTTATGATATGGAAACGCGTCAAGTTCGTCGATGATCACCAGATCAAAACCTTGGTAGAAACGCATGAGCTGGTGTGTGGTCGCGAGAGTGAGCTGGGCGTCTTTCCAGCGCTCCGAACTTCCGCCATAGAGCGTTGCGAGCGAGGTGTCCGGGAAAGCTTTGGCAAGGCGCGGAGCCAGCTCCAGCACGACATCCCTGCGTGGTGTAGCGACCAGCGCTCGTCCGCCATAATCCAATGTGCGCTGGATTAGTGGAAATATCATTTCCGTCTTGCCGGCCCCGGTCACGGCCCAGAGCAAGAACCGCCCCGGCCCATCCCCTGCGGGCGGCCGGGCCAAAAACGCGAGCGCCGCGGCTGCTGCCGCGCTCTGCGCTGCGCTTAGCCCCCACCGGGCGAGTCCGCCGCCGGTGGGGGCCAGGGCCGTGCCACGCGATGCTTCGCCGCGTGCGGGCACGGCCCCTTGCGCTGCACTGCGTAGCAGCAGCGCACAAGCACGGCTGCGCCCTAGCGCGAGGCATGCCTCGCAGTAGGCGCACGCCGCCAGGCCGCAGGCAGCGCAGGGCACGCGCTGCCGGGCTTCGCTGCCACAGCGGTGGCAGCGGGGCGCGCTTCGCGCGCGGCCGAGCCACGCGAGCCGGCGGCGCGTGGCGGGCCCTTCGAGGGCGGCTGTCATCTGCAGCCGCCCCTGCAAGCGCGCGAGCTGCGCAGCCGCGCGCCAGCCCCCTGGCGGCATGGCGGGCTCCGCCGCCAGCAGCGCCTCGGCCTCGGCCGCCAGTAATTGGCGGCCACTCATCCGCTCCGCCAGCAGAGCTGCGCACTGCTCGAGCTGAGCCCAATACTCGGCGGGATATGGCTTCGGCATCCCGCCCACCCTAGCTTCAAGCGTAGCCGCAGTTCCTCTCCGCGTCCCTATTCCAGTTCCTGTACTTGTCCCTCTCCCTTCATCTAGTCCCGAACACGCTCCCGCCACCATTCCTCTTCGCGTCCCTGTTTCTAGTTCTGTACACTCTCCTATTCCTATTCCTATTCCTATTCCTATTCCCCTTTTATCATTTCCCCCTATGTCCAATCTACTTCCATTCTTCCATCTTCCCGCTTCCGCCTGTTCGGCCAACGCTCTCCTTGCCTCTATTTCACCCAAGAGATGCTCATACAAGTCCAGCTTTGTATTCAAGTAGCTTTGCCACGCCTCCATACGCCACATATCCATGCTAGGCTCGGGTACGAATTGATCTACCAGCCAAGAAGCCTGACTTAACGGAAGAAGCATGCTTAATACCAACCATTGTTTCACATGCCGTCCACTCATGCCCTCAAGCCACCACATGACATCAACCTGAATGTCGAGAGACATGACCATATCCCACTTTTCCTCCGCCCGGTACACGTAAACCCCAACCTGCATCGCGTCTTCCCTCCCCTTGTTCGTATCCGAAAAATAAAAAAGCACATGCTAAACCGACGTCTTCGTCGGAGCATGTGCTTCATGTCCATTCCTTATAACACAAATTTTCTACTCATTAATGCTTGATTGAATATAAATTTGATCATTTCATCATTTTCTAAAGCGTTTCGAATTTCAGTCTCACCGTATCCTGTTTCTTCAGCTACTGCAAAATAAGTACTTCTTCAAGAGTCCGGCTCCATTCATCCTGAATATTCATATAAATCAAGTATATGGTTTTATTTTCTAATCGTCAATGTAACATTGGCTTCACTCCCGATCCCTTAAAAATTTGGAATTTTTCCATTGAATATGCGCAACTTTTTCCAGTTTTATCAGTCTATACTTTTAAGTTAAGACTTCTGACTTCAAAATGCTTCTTCAGCGACATCCGAAGTGATAAATCCAGTCTTTAACCATAGATTGCAATAAAACCCATATTCAATTTAAAGGCAGACTTGGCTACAATTACAAAAAAAAGATTACAGCATCAAGCTGTAATCTTTCTCATATCGAATCGGCATATCAACGTCTGCAAACGTGTAAAATGTTAGGATTACCTGCACCCGGCTTCATCATTGGACCTACGCAGATCAATGAGGCGATAGTTACCATTCCTCTGCCCGGTATGTTCAAGTTCTGCTGGCACAGCAGGCAGATAAGACAGCTCCATGCCTTGCCTTTGCATCATCTTCTCAATAATGGTTATCGTCTCTGCTTCTTGTTGCTCGGCGACCACCGTTAATGTAAAGCTCTTGCCACGATATAATAATTCCAGACAAAGTGATCGAATGATGCCTTCAATCCGTCCTACCTGATTGGAAGGAATGAGCAAAATCTGCTCGAAGCCTTCGGACTCCGGGCGGGAAGTATGGCGCTGGTGCATAAGATGAACGGCCATTGCCGCCAGGAAGTATATGAGCAGAATCATAGTCAGATGAGCAACCATGGCAACTGCACCTCCTCGGAAGGTCATGTTCACCCATGGCGAACATCCCTGTATACCGCAGTATATGCAGCGTATTCCGAAGGGTTACAGCCAAACACCCCGTCGGTGCTCGCCTGAACCAATGTTCAGAGCATCCTTACACTTTGTTCATGTACAGTGATAAAGTCCATCAACCCGCAAACCAATCCATACTGGATATGGCGCGAGTAGATACCTGTCAAACAATTATAAGAATTAGAGCGTAACCCAGCCATATTTAATGGAGTTAATAACGGCCTGTGTACGGTCGTCCACTTCCATCTTCTGCAGAATGCTGCTGACATGGTTTTTAACTGTTTTTTCACTGATGAACAAAAATTCACCAATCATCTTGTTGCTCTTACCCTCGGCCATCAATCGTAATACCTCAGCTTCACGACGTGTCAGCGGGTTATTGTCTCCAGCAACAAATTTAACGCCTGCTTCCTTCGAAGCGCCTTCGCTCATCGCACCTGTTTCGTTAAGATACGTCATACGACGAAGTTGCATAATCAGTTTGCCCGTTACTTTAGGATGAATAAATGCATGACCTTCATGAACAGAACGAATCGCGTTGATCAGCGACTCTGCTTCCATATCCTTCAGCAAATATCCGTTGGCTCCTTTACGGAGTGTTTCGAATACATAGCTTTCATCATCATGAATGGACAAAATAATAACTTTTACATCCGGGAACAGCTCGCGCAGTTTCTCAGTAGCTTCGACGCCGTTCTCTACAGGCATGTTAATGTCCATCAGAACGATGTCGGGTTTATCCTGATTACAGAATTCGAGCACTTGAATGCCATCGCCACATTCCCCGATGACCTCAATGTCGTCCTCCATATTTAAAATGCGTTTCAAGCCCTCTCGGAACAGCTGATGATCATCAGCCAAGAGAACTTTAATTGATGTTTTTCCAGTATCACGGTTTTCCATCCTGCTACTCCTTTCCCTTATCCACGTTTGTCGGGATATGAATGACTATTTTGGTTCCCTGGTTCTCTGCGGATTCAATCTCTATTCTTCCTTCTAACAGTTCAACCCGTTCTCTCATCCCGATCAGACCGAAGTGGTTGTGATCCTTGCTTTTCTTGGCAAGAAGCTCCGGTTTGAACCCAAGCCCATTGTCCTGAACGACAATTTTGACGAGCTGAGCCTGGTATGTAATTTCTACGACAACATATGTGGGATAAGCATGCTTGGCAGCATTAGACAGACCTTCCTGCACGAGACGATAGATTGCGGCCTCCATTGCAGATGAGAGACGATGTTCCTTACCTCTTGTTTCAAAAAGCGACCGGATTTTTGTTTTTACTTCAAAATCCTGCACATACTTTCGAAGCGTTGGAATCAATCCCAGATCATCCAGTGCCATAGGACGCAGATTGAATATAACTTTTCTCATTTCTTCAAGACTTGAACGAACCTGGCCTTTCAAATCTACTATTTCGGCCTGAACCATCTTAAAATCCTGCTTCATGAGCATTCTTTCTACAATTTCCGTCCTAAGCACTAGATTGGCAAGCATCTGCGCAGGCCCGTCATGAATCTCGCGGGCAATACGTTTCCGCTCTTCCTCCTGGGCCAAAATTATTTTCAAACCAATCATTTGTCGATTCTTGGCAGACTCGATGATCCGGGTCACCTGACCCAGCTCTCCTGACAAGTATTCTAGCACAACGCCCATCTGCGAACCAATCGTCTCGGCACGCTCTACAGAAGCCTCCACATTTTTGGCACGCTTCTGCAGATCATCCCGACGGGCCTTTAGATACATTTCCTTCTCACGATAAATCATCAGATCCAGCTGTAGCTGTGTCGCTTTTTCATACGCCTGCTTGATATCATGCTCCGAATAACGGACAAAGTCGCGGCTCACCTCTGTAAGCCGGATCCGGGAACGGCGGTAATTCAGCTCCAATTGATCTACTTTCTCGATCGTTTCCGCCGTTTCCTTCAGCACAGACTTGAGCTCCTCATTGAGCGTCTTCAGCTCATCGCGAGTGGAGTCCATGATTTCAAACATTTGATATTTGCTGTTTTCCATGACTTGTATGGCGTTTTTTATGACGCGGTCTATGGCATCGGCTTGTAAATCCACGTTTGTTCGACTCCATTTCTATCGTTTCCGGTATATATCATACCATATCACGATGAGATGGTAACGGTCTTCGTGTTCTGTTCCCATTTTACAGTCAGCCCAAGTTGCTCGGAAACGAGTCTGAGAGGGACTAAAGTCCTACCTCCACTTACGTAAGGTGCAACCGTTGCGCTCTGTCTTTTGCCATTGAGAACAAATTCTTTCTGACCTACCACCAGATCGATCAGTTTGCTGCCGCGGATTACTGTAATCCGCTGATTTTTGCTGTCCCAGATCGCCTGTCCGCCAAAGGCATCCAGTACATGTTTGATCGGTACATACATAGTTCCATTCTTAAGAACCGGTGTTGCATCAATGGTTTTTGTTGTCCCGTTTACTGTCATAGACTTCTGTCCAAGTACTAGTGAAGCTGTACCCGTAGGCAATCCGACTTCGCTGGATTTGGAAGGCATGGTGAATGAAATGTTGTCGAACGCAACCGTTCCCGTCATCGCACGCTCATCCTGTCCATCTTCCACATTCACGACATACACACGTTTCAGTTTCGCCGGATAAGCGATGTTCAGTCCATTCAGGTCAACATTAACTTTCTTCCATCCATTCCAGTCGATGGCTTTGGCCAGATCGGCATATACCGTTTTGCCTTTAGCATCCGTAAATTCTGCACGTAGCCAGTTCAGGCTCTTGTCACCCATCACATCCATCGACATGGACGTTGCGGCTGCTGATACGTCTCTGCCCGTTGAACCGTTCAGTTGAGCATAAGCATACATTTTACCGGTTCCACCCGTCATATCGTAACTGAGTTGCAGTACCTTTGAGCCTGCCTTCTCACCGGTTCCTGCCACGACTGAGGCCGCCCCCGTCACCCCTGCCACATTTGTAGTGAAGTTAATCGGATAGTTCGCGTTTTCGAAATTTTCCCAGATCGTCTCGCTTGCTGCTGCAGAGAGTACTACCACCGTGCTGTAACCATCATATCGGCCGATTGCATAACCAACCTGTGCTCCATCATTCACAGAGGATACCGTCAGCTGGTCACCTGCCACTTTTCCTTTAAATCCGATGAATTCCCATGTCAGGGAATCGGCTGGTACCGTCACGCTTTGTCCGCCCTTTGTTGTAGCTGTCACTGGAATCGAGACTGTAGTTCCCGCTTGAAGTGAGCCCAGACCAGATCCGGCAGTCAAGGAAGCCAGTTCGTTTCCACCCAGCACCGTCACTTTGATGGAAGAGGACGCTCCGCTACTTGTAGCCGTTAACGTTGCTGTACCCGGCTTCACACCTTTAATCGTTCCGTTGCTGACGCTGACAATGCCGTTATTGCTGGATTTCCAGGTCAATGGAATATTACCTGTCGCGATTGGGTTGTAGTACGTGTCATACCCTTTCGCGGAATATTTACCTTCCTGACCAGCAAGCAACGTCTGGTTGCCGCTCACCGCAAAACCTTTTAACTTACCTTCAGGTGCCGTTGAGAACACTCCAAGTGTATTCACCACTTGACGTTGCTCGGTGCCGTACTCGGTATTGAATGTGAGACTTGCGGATTGTTCACCCAGTGGACGTGTAACCATTGTCGTCGATCCGCCGCCATCCAGATTCATGCCTTTCCATACCCCGATACTGGTCATAAATGACTGTAATTCGGTCAAAGACAAGCCGCTACTGTTACTGTTTTTCTCAGCTGCAATAATATACACATATCGACCATCCTGAGAGTACCCTACTGCTGTTCTGGCACGAACACCTCCGATTCCCGAAGAAGCTATATCCCGTGAGAAGGAAGCCGCTTTGCCTCCATTGACCAGAATCGTGTGACCGCCAATCATCATTTCCAGATTACTCGGGTCAACCGTCTGTCCTGTCGTTTTGGCAACCAGCTTGTAATCTGCTCCCAGTGTCTGCCCAACAGACAAGTGGCTCATAACCCATGTAGCCGCCGTACCGTGTGCACGCAAAATATACCCGTCTGACGGTACAGTCATATTTAATGCCTTTTTATCCGAAATTTGCGTGATGACATTATTCTGTACGAGCACCTCCGTCGGCGTGGTGGAAGGATCATTTGGACGTTTGGTTGACGTCCATGCAGGTGTATAAATATACATGGAGTTCGCATGGCTGTATGTACCCGCTCCCGTTTCAACCGTATAGTCCTCCTTATTTATCCCACGCAGAGCGAATGTTGAACCATCCTGCGCTTTTACTGTGCCATCAAAAGAATATTCGTCAATCATTGGCTTGCCATCTTTGGTTACAGTGAGGGCGTACATCCCTTTCAGTTCGGATGGTGTAGACACCAATACACCGTCAGAGACTTGACCGCCGATCGGTGACATTTCTCCAGATACGTTAAAGTAATCCCCGTTCACCGCAGCGACTGCGCCGTTTTCCTTCGCCATACCGCCCGTGCTTTGTTTACTGTTTAATTTATTTCCCTTGCCTGTCATTACATCCAGTTTCACGTATGGATTTTGCAAGTCTACCTGGATCACATCGGCAAGCACATTTACCTTCGAACCTGAACGTGTTGTCGTATATCTGTATTTCATGAGCTTCGCACCCGAAGTCAAAATCTCTTCGCCCAGCTTGCTCGTATTCGTCGATGCCGCCGCGGCTACGGATTGCCACGAAGTCCCTGACCACATCTGTCCACCTGCATTCATCACAGGCGCAATCCAGATCACACCTGCCAGTGTTACAATTGCCCATTTCTTTGCCTTATTGTACTTAACGCCTTCCAGCTGTTTCCCATGTTTCCCCAGCATGTTCGAAACGTCTCTCCCATCTTGTATATGAATCTTAGATATCACATAGATTCTGTCTAGCGACAGTCTCGTAGCATGATGCCTAGCATACCCTTCTATTAATAGACTGTTTTTTCGAGAAAAAGTTACGTTACTCATGAATATTAAGGGCTTTTCTGGTAAAAAAAGACCCAGGTATAGAGTAAGTCCTCCATACCTGGGAATCATCCTGCATACTGATATTTAAACCTTTATATTGAATGGGTTTGAATCCAGCTTTATATGTTTACAGATAATCAATCCGATCCAACATCCGTTTTAGCATGACCGCCGCTTGTTCTCTGGTCGCCTTACCCGTAGGCTTGAAGGTCTCATCGAGATACCCTTGGATGATTCCTGTTTGCACGGCTTTGGCTACCGAATCCTTGGCTTTGATCTTGGCTTTATCCTTAAATACCTTGAGCGTATCCTCTGCCTTTTCCTGAAGTGCCGGAGGCTGGCCTACAAAATTCATTGCATTGACCAGCATAATTGCCATCTGTTCACGCGTGACCGGGCTGTTTGGCTGGAACTTCCCCTTGCCCACCCCTTGAATAATTTTTGCCTTCACGGCAGCGCCGATATATCCATTGGTCTCAGGTTTTCTGCCAAGATCCGTAAATGGTGCTGCAGAAGCATCCGGCTTGAGCCCCAATCCTCTTGCAACAAGTTCAGCAAACTCGGAACGAGTGATATTCGTTCTGGTATTATACTTGTCCAGATTATCTGAAGTGATAATCCATTTGGAAGCGAGTTCCGTTAATGCTTCCCTGGACCAGTCTGATGCCTTAGGGAAGCTGACCAGATGGGTGATCGGTGCAATCACGCGATTTCCATCCAACAAGCCACGTGCTACGATCCCTGTCGAAGAGGTCCGGTAAGCCGTCGGTATATACGATAACGATTGTGAGTTGGGGTCAATCGCTGTCAAGGTCGTTAACAGTGTAGATGTGTTTCCAGGCAACTTGGTGATATATTGACTTTTAATATTCTGCTCTACACTTTTCCCCGTGTTACCGTTAAAAATTGTAATGAAGGTCTCTGTTGCTTCTCCCAGACTCTGTGCATTGGATCTGGATAACATGAAGTCCATGGCACCTGCTGAAAGTCTTGGCACAGACTCCATCTGAACATACATGGTTGCTGTCCCTGGAGCTGTCGTGATGCCAGCGCTTTGTCCCATAGATACAAACGCCAGGTCCGCAAGAGGCACCATCCATACATTATCTTTAAATTTGACCCCGATCGTACCTGCACGATATTTGCCTGCCAGTTGGGAGAGCTTGTGGAATGGAATACCCACATAGGCTGCTTCACTCGTCGTTGGCACTTCGAATACGATCGGTTGATTCAACTTAAAGCTGCTCGATGCATAATTGAACGCCTGTTCAAGTTTATTTTCGTCCAGTGTGTACTGCTGTGTTGTTCGGTTATAACGAGATGCTGCCATCTTAGCTGTTGCTGCATCTGTACTTAGAATTAACATACTTTGAGCAAAACCAGAGTTATTTGCATTACGTTCTGTCAGCCACGCCGGGAGTCCTACCGTTGTATTATCTGTTGGCGTCGTAGTCGCTGCCTTCTCCTGCAATGTTAACGGCCCGAACGCAGCCACTTCCGTATTCAGTGCATCTCTAAGCTGTACGCCTCCTGGGGTGTACGTCACCGTACCAGACTGTCCGGCCTGAGCAGTTTTAGAGAGTTTAATAGTTACAACTGACCCGTTAACAGAGGCTGAGCTAGCCGGAATGACTTCATTACCAATCTGTACTTTGAATTGCGAAGGAGTCAACACCGCTTCTGATTTTAATGCGTTTCGGAAGTTAATTTGAATATTATCCCCCTGCAAAATGCCGGACAGGATTGTACCGTTTCCGAAAGTCTGTGTAACAGGTACAAGATCCAGCAATGCGGCCTGATTGTTCCCCAGATCCGTCAAACGAGAGGCTCCTGGTACATAAGATAATGTCACCACTTGTGTACTTGTCACTGGAGTTGCCAGTGTTAATGTCACCAGATCATCATCAATGTCTATATTACTCACAAAAATGGCTTTGCCATCTGCCAATACCGAGTATTGATTATTCATCGGTTTGTTTAACCGGCTGAGCGGCTCATTGTAATAGATCCACAGCTTATTCGTGTTTACTTCAGCCTTCTGGAAGACAGGCGGCTTCGAATCATTGCTGTTCCGTACATAGAATCCGGTGAAACCTGCAAGCGGTTGCCCGCGGCTGTCTTTTACAGGCTGGTCGCCTGGCTGATACGATACTCGTACCACCTCACCATTGCCGATGGAAGAACTAAGGTTCAACGTAACTTGTGAGCTCGTGTTGGTTGAGATGCTACTTACGCCAATGTTTTTGCCATCGGCAGTAACACTGAACTGTTTATATGCATCACTGGAGTTGATATATACCGTCTCTGGATAGTAGAGAACGATGCTGTTGGTATATGCCATACCTTCACGAGGTTTGGACATGATGGAATCCAGTCCATTTTCCACATCGCGTGCCGAGAAGGAGGCAGCTGCATTCAGGGACAAATCCTGAATTCTGCGTGTAGTTGTCGCTGGAACAGTATAAGCTACTTTCACAATTTGACCCACAGCTACACCTGTATCCAGCACAACGTGTACACTATCTCCTGAAACATATGCAGTACTTACACTGCGATTTTCTCCATTGACTGTCACTGCAAAGCTGGAAGTCAGCGGATCAAAGGTAGATAACCATTCATCATACGTCAGACGAATAATCGTATTGCTATACATTTTTGCTGTTTTGAGCACCGGTGGTGTCGTGTCAACAGACAAGGTTCTGAACGTCCACGAGGTTGTGCCCGTCAGGCCTGTAAACAGATTGCCGGACCGATCCCGGAAGACGTTACCCGGAATATCCACCGTATACGTTGTGTTACTCGTCAGGCTGGATTGCGGAATGATACGTAGCTGACGGTTGTTGGAGCTGTTAATGATTGTTGTTGCGTTCACCGTACCCCCGTTCGAACTTCTCAGGATGGCCTGAGCAGAGAAGCTCGTATCCAGCTCTTTGGTGAAGGTTACATTCAACTCCGTGTTAAGAGCGACACCTGTTGCCCCATTCGCAGGAGATAACGAAGCCACGGTGATGGCCGATGGATCAGAGATCACACTGAAGCCCCAGTCGATTCGCTGGATCGCAGCCGTGTCATTGCCAAGCGCATCACGGAAAAAACCTTCGGGTACAGCTATGTATATGGTGCTGTTATTGGCCCAATTTCGGACAGGGTCAATGGTCACTGTCGTTTGGGAGCCGTTGAAGCTAATTTGTGAAGAACTCGCATCTACCTCTTCAAATAGTGTGTTTCCTTGATAGATTTGCAGTTTTCCCGTACCTCTGGACATCGCCTGATCAAAGGCCAAGGTAAGATTAGCCGATGGCGATACACCCGTAGATGCCGTTTGCGGCGTACGGTTAAGGAGTCTGGCCGGACTTGCAGTAGCGACATGGAAGGTCCACTCTTTATTCAAGCCAGTGAACGGCTGGTTGTCCGCATAAGCAAAAGATCCACTGCCAATAGAAACATAGAAGCTTCCACCTGGCAATGCCGGACTAGGCGTAATCGTAACCACTTTTCCCAGCGTTGGTTCCGTCACGTCATCCGGTGTAATACTTACTGCTGCTGGATCACTGACATTGATTTCACGCACAATGGAGTTATCCGAAAGTCGTTGAATGATGATTTTCTCAGTTGTTCCATTTACCTTTTTTACAGGGTTGGTGAATTCAATCTTAAGCGGCTGCGTTCCATCCGCCTGTGTCGCATTTAACAAAGGCACTGTGGCGCTAATTCCTTTCGAGGTGAGATCATCCGCAGCATACGCGGTATTTCCGCTTGTCCACCCGGGTAGCAAACCTTGTGTCACCAACATGACGACCAATAGTGCAATCCATCCCTTACGGGCCCAATTTTTCACAAACACCTTTCCTTCCCCCTAATCCTTAGTCCTTATGTCTGATGTACAGACCTCTATATGTATGTCGGCCATAGAAGGAATATCTGTTAGTTATTTGGGTATATATTACATTTAATTTATGGATTAGTGCGTATTGTTTGTTTTACAATATTACTTGCACACAAGAGTCTATTATTTTATAAGATACATAATAAGAACGCCCTCATTACGTTGTTAACTGTGACTTTATAAGTCGAAGAGTAACAAGAGATGAGGACATTTATTAAGGTTATGCAGTTCCTTAACTTATTTACGTCTTAAAAATAACAGGATATCAATAATTAAACCAATTAGAAACCAACCGATATATACCAGATATGCTCCCTCGAATGGTGAAAACCAAGAAATCAGACTGAATTTCAAAGTACCATAACGAAAAAACGTATACAAAATAATAAGTATAAGTGGCAACATCCATAAAGAGATGGATCGTATAGAAAAGAATTGTTTCATTTTAATCACACATCTCCTTTATACTCCAGCACATGCAAAGGCAAATGCCCCTCCACATAGAATATCACATCCTACTCCTATTGCAGGATTTACAACATGCCAAATGCCACAATACGAGATACATGCGAAAACCCCCGTTAGACTACAAGCAAAGCTTTTTCCATTAAAATTAAAGTCATTCGCGGAGTAATCCATGCCATTACCAACCAAATAATTCTTGTAATCAAAGATTAGACTGAAATTTAGATCTTCATCGATATGAACTACACTTAAATCAATCATATCTTTACTTTTGAGATCTACCCACGCTGACTGTGTTATAAGTTCTCCAGTAGACTTATTTTCCAAAACTACGTATTTAACAGCAATTTGTTCATATGTTACACTATTTATCTGGACGTTTTTGAATCCTTTATACATTTCAGCATTAAGGAGTAACGAATATTCACCATAATTAAATTTCTCTAATTCATTATTATACTGTTTAAGCTTCTGATCCAATAAAGAGTCCACATAAAGTCTATCTCTGCTAGAAAGGGAATCTATGATCTCAACCCCTTCAGCTTCCAACTTCTCTCTAATCTCTTGAATACTTCAATTACCACTTTTAGAACATTGACAGTCTTCCGGCTCTGCTTTAACAGTGAATTCTCCTCCAACAAATAACAAAACCAAACTAAAAATAACAGATAGATTAATCAATTTCTTAAACAATGAAAACAACCTCCTTCGTAATTTGGATTACAAATCATGATGTTTACATATGTAAGCAATAACTAACTACCCTCCAATTCCATAATATACATTATTTATGTTATTTTAAAAATAATGAGTTTGTAAACCTTTTCTTTATATCTCAATATCCGTTAGTACAAAAAAGCCCCTGGTTCCTAAACGGAACCAGGAGCTTTATGTTTGCCTGATCGTATTACAAACCCGCTTGTGTTTTCAACAGTTCTGCTTTGTCCACTTGTTCCCAAGGTACATCGAGATCTGTACGGCCAAAGTGACCGTAAGCAGCCGTTTGTCTGTAGATCGGACGACGCAGATCCAGCATACGGATGATACCAGCTGGACGAAGGTCGAAGTTGTTACGTACCAGTTCCACCAGCTTCTCTTCGCTGACTTTGCCTGTTCCGTATGTGTCCACGTTAATGGATACCGGATTCGCTACACCAATCGCGTAAGCGAGCTGAATCTCCACTTTGTCAGCCAGACCCGCAGCAACCAGATTCTTCGCTACATAACGAGCCGCATAAGCTGCAGAGCGGTCTACTTTTGTCGGATCTTTACCTGAGAACGCACCACCGCCATGACGAGCATAACCACCATATGTATCAACAATGATTTTACGTCCAGTCAGTCCTGCATCCCCTTGAGGTCCGCCAATAACGAAACGCCCTGTAGGGTTAATAAAATATTTCGTCTGCTCATCCAGCAACTCTGCTGGAACAACGGGCAAGATAACCTGCTCTTTGATGTCTTTCTGGATTTGTTCCAGTGTTGTCTCTTCCGCATGCTGTGTAGATACAACGATCGTGTCCACACGTACCGGCTTGTCACCGTCGTATTCGATCGTCACTTGTGTTTTACCATCCGGACGAAGGTAATCCAGCGTACCGTTCTTGCGCACTTCCGCCAGACGGCGTGCAATACGGTGAGACAATGCGATTGGCAACGGCATCAGCTCTGGTGTTTCGTTCGTTGCAAAACCAAACATCAAACCTTGGTCACCTGCACCAATGTTCTCTGTTTCACGTGCCATTTGCTCTGGATCACGATGCTCCAGCGCGGCATTAACACCTTGTGCAATATCAGCGGACTGTTCATTGAGTGATGTCAGTACCGCACATGTATTATAATCAAAACCGTACTTGGCACGAGTGTACCCAATTTCTTTGACAGTATTCCGTACGATTGCCGGAATGTCCACATATTCAGACGCAGAGCTGATCTCACCAATAACAAGCACAAGACCTGTTGCTACCGAAACTTCGCACGCTACACGAGCGTTTGGATCGTTCGCAAGAAACGCGTCCAATACGGCGTCCGAGATCTGATCGCAGATTTTATCCGGATGTCCTTCGGTTACAGACTCTGATGTAAATAGATGTCGGCCTTTAATAGACATGAAGTTTCAACCTCCCATAACTATAGTATGGCGATTGCCCGAACAAAACATAACGGCGATTCGTTCACTATACCCTCGAAGAAGCTTACAGTATAATAAGGACACTGATCCGCAATAACGAAGACAAGGATTTTTCAGGTAATTGCCTCAACAAAAAATCAACCTTTCCCTAGTGGAAAGGTTGCATACCTCAACTTTCATCTTATCGTATTTGTCAAGTGGTGTCAATTATAGCGCGTTACGTATAAGTTCTAGAGGTGCTGTTCTGCCTGGCGAATCAAGCGTTTCGTAATCTCTCCACCGACCGATCCATTCTCCCTGGATGTGAGATGACCCCAGCCTTTATACTGCCCGTATGAATGATCACTTATCGCGCCAAGCTCTCCGCCAAACTCCGTATCTGCACCAACCAAACTTCCACGCCCACCATATCCAACATTCAAACCAAACTCAGCAGCAATTTCATACTTCATCTGATCGAGCATTTGACGACTTTCCGGTACGACCTTCTTATTACTTCTAGCCATTGTTCCTGCACCTCCGTTTGTGGGTTGTCTACAGGTATAGAGTGGGCAGGAACTTGCCCGGCTAGCCGTATTAATGATTGTTAGAACTGGTTAATCTGAGCAATAAACCGCGAATAAAAGAGAATAATTCCGTACCAAACTGCACAACCTATTTCAACGTATATCCACCGCGTACCATAACCGTCAGGCTGTATTTGTTACCATCCAGAACCGTAATGCCACGTCCGTCCCTTGGAAAAGAAAGCAGGTGGTTGGTCGGCGCTACCTGCCCATTCGTCAGGTCCACCCCGTCCGTCAGATCGGCTACACCGTTCGTACCCTCACTGACGATTACAGCTTTACCGCTACGTACAATGAACTCCGCGCCAGATTTGCCGAGCAGCTGTTGACCCGGCTTCACGGTTACAATCTCTACGGCATCGGTTGTACCTGATACCAGCGGCGGCAGTCCCGGAGCGGTGCTCGAACCGCCTGCGTTGCCTGTGCCTGTCGATCCGTTGTTGCCAGTAGACGTGCCTGGACTTGTACTAGCACCGCCACCCAGTGCCTTTGCAATCTGCTGATCCACATAACTCTTCGTCACGACTGGATCATCTGCCGTTCCCGGCTGACTTGTGCCTGCGCCAATGGCTGTATCGTTATAGACCGCTCCGACCCACACGCCAACACCAATTGCCAGTGCAGCCAAAGATACTTTCATATAAGGTTTCATCTGTAATTTGTTCCTCCTCTGGTAATCTATTAACTTTAACTATAGAGAAAAAGATCAGATGGGACAAGTAAAACCTCGCTCCCTTGCATAGGGGAGCGAGGTTTTCTGCGTACATTTCTATGATTATAGTATGGTCCTAATAGGCCATTGTAAGAGATTAGTATGAACTATCTTATGTCTGTTGGTTCTTCCTTCGGAAGCTTGGTCAGATCATATCCATAGGTTTGCTCTGCCAAACGCAGACGCTGTCCTTGGAATTGATCATCCAAGCTCAGACGATACGAACCGCCACGCAGCTTCTCGAAGAAGCTATCTTCAATGCTCCACGTCAGCGTTTGGTTTTTACCTACTTTAATGTCGGTATCCAACGCCAACTCTTTCTCATACGTTTTGCCCGCTTGATCCGTCAGTGTGAGAATCAACTTATGTTCATTCTCCGCCATCTCTGTCTCTTCGTTACGAGTAAGCGTATAGTTCATCTCAATCTGCACAGACGTGCTACCCGCGAGATAAGCGCGCACACTATTGGCAGTCAGATTATAAGGATAAAGATCAATGTTGCTGATCATACCTGACACACTGATAGAGACTGGCGGAACCTCATATGCCATAGCGTTAACATAAGCCGTTGCTTCGCCTTCACCTGTTACAAACTTGCCATCCGCAACTCCTTCACCTACAACCAGTTTCAGGTCGGAGAAGGTAACGGATTTCGGCAATTTAGCCCAGAACGTCACAATGGATTTCTGTCCAGGTCCCGGCAGACGCTCCGATTGTTTCGCTGTCGCTCTGTAGTACTGACCATCCGCTGATTTGTAGTAAGCCACCAACTTACCAAGGCCACTCTGACGCAGCGATTTATTCGTCATTTCAAATTCGGTATACACGATATCCGAGGATGCCCCTGGATAACGAATTGTTCTGCGAGCACCCATCTCCGTTTCTTTATCGCCTGTACCCGATGTGTACGTTTTGCCCTTGGACACATAGGATACCGATTGAATGAATCCAGAAGTACTCAGGGTAATCCATTCATTCGTTTCCTCTTCACTCACCTTCTCATTCAAGCTGAGTTCCAGACGAGACATCCGCAGATCGGATGGTATTTTTGTTAACAGATAAGCTTCCGTCGTCATACCTGCACCTAGAAGTTTACCGGATTGCGTGTAGATTAACTTCTTATCTCCATCAATTTGAGCGGAATCAATCGTATACATTGCTTCCAGCTCTGGAAGTTGTACCGTTTTGGTCGATGCGTTACGAATGGTCACCTTCGCAGCAATAATATCGCTATCCAACCACGGTAGACGTTGTAACGAACCAATGGATACGCCGAATGTACCTTTATTGTTTTTGATGACGGTTTCTGTAGTCAGAGCATCTCCACTGGATGGTGATTCAGGCAAAGTATAGACCCCAACAGGATAGGAAAAGATCAATCCGTTTGCAGGAGTTGTTGTTGTCGAATCCGTGCCCTCGGTCTTATCCTTAGGGCTCATCACATACAACTTCATCTTGCTCGTATCTCCATCCCCTTGGAATGTTCCACTCAGCTTAATCGTTTTGATATCACCTGGGTTCAATTTCAAATTATCCAACGCTTTAGTTTCAATCGGATTAATCGTTCCATCGGCTGTACGTACTTCGAAGGAATACGTAGGTACTTTGATGGCCTTTTTCCCTTCGTTCTTCAGTACCATTTGCATGTTCAACGTATATTCCTCATCTTCGATCCGAACTCTGGATGAGCTTAGCAACGTTGACAGAGGCTGTCCATCAATCGAAATAATATTAGGCTGGTTTGCTGCCACACTGACATTGCTTTTACTCGCTTCAGGCAGTTGCAGAGCCGCTACAGGAAGAACACTTTTCTCTTCGCCCTGTTCTTCGACAAGCAATAACTCAGACTTTTGCAGTTTCACGGATGTAGGAAGAGAGGCCATCAGACCAAGAGACTTGTTCGCCTGTGCCTGAATGCTCACCGTAGCGCTGTCTTTATCTGGCGTTAACGGGTAATTTGCTCCGCCCGGAGTACGCAAAATCCACTTGATATTCGGATTCTCCAACAATTTGTAGCTAATGTTGTTTAAATTCACACCAATTTTCACATACTGATTCTTATCTTCACCTGGATAGACTTTGATGCCAGCAACTTTAACTTTTACCGCAGAGTCACTCAGACGAACCGTCTTCGGTTTGCCTACAGGTGTAGTAATGCTATAGGAGGCTGGCACATTAAACTTGCCCAGCGTACGTTCATAGTTGGCTTGACTGAAATCCCATTTCACAATCAGGAAGTTCAGATCACTGATCTTTACTTCTCGACCCGCTTTCATCACATAAGTCAGATCTACCGTCGAACCAGGCGAGATGGATTTCTTTTCCTGATCCTTTGCAATCAGTTTAGGGGAGAACAACGTACCTCCATTGGTCTTCACCTTACTCCAATAATCAATCATCATCAGAGGTTTACTGTCATTATTTTGATACGACAATGTATACGTCACGACGTTACCATCATCCTGAGCCAAGATGTTCACATCCGTTAATCGTACAGTACTGCGTGCTGTCACTTTAACCGGGGCCAGGTTCCCCAGGGTATGTACCACCTGTTTTTTCGGTGTTGTTGTTTTCTTCGTTGTTTTACTATTGCTACTGGTAGCCGATGATTTCGCTGTTGTATTGGCAGCCATCACTGCACCAGCCGTTGAACTGATCAACATGGCACTGGCGAGCAAGCTCACAACCATTTTCTTTTGATCCACTTCCAAACCTCCCATAAGTTGCTTGTTGCTATATAGTATAAACGTTTGGGAAAGGGAGAAAGTTACGATGTTGTTGTAAAAGAAAAAAAGCATCTTTCTCATATGAGAAAGATGCTTTCCTTAAAAAGGAATTACTCAGCTGCGAAAACTTTAGCTGTACGAGCAGACTCAGTTTTACCAGCTTTAGTTACAGTTACATACACTGAATCACCAGCAGGGTTCAAAGTAAGTCCAGTTACAGTAGCAGTTGTTCCAGTAGATGTAACAGAACCGATTGCTGTTCCACCAGTTGCAACATCGTATACTTTAACAACGTCACCTGCAACTACGTTATCTACTTGAACAGAATCACCTGCACCAACAACAACAGTCACAGTGATATCAGCTGCAGCTGGAGCTGCGCTAGTACCTGAAGTTACTGCCAATGTACCAGTGGAATTATCGGAGCCACGAGTATCGAAATCAGCAAGTTTCAGGTCTGTTTTAGGTTGACCATCAAGTCCTGTTGCAGAAGCATCAACAAAGTTACCGTTGCTGTTTGTGAATACAACGTTGATAGCGCCGCTGTAGTTTACATTAGCGAAATCAAGCACGATTGCATCATCACCAGCATTTGCAGTAAGTGCAGCAACATTTTTAACAGCGTAAGTGTTTGCTCCGTTACCATAAGTGATTTCAGTACCATCAGCTTTGTAAACTTTGAAGTTATCTTTCAGGTTAGCAGTGTTTTTAACAACTACTTCTTCATCGAGGCTGATAGTTACTTCGTTTGTAGTACCGTCGAACTTAATATCAGTACCCAATGCAATTTTACCACCATCAGTTTTGTTTACAGATGGAGCAATAGTGTCAGCAATAACAGCATTATTAGGAGTCAAATCAGCATTTACAAGGTTTTTAGCTGCAGCTGCAGTGAAAACAAGATTTCCACCAGCGCTTGCAGGCAATTTACTTCCAAGTGTCAATTTAACTACTGTGTTGTCATTGGAATCTACAACAGCATTAGTGATTGTGTTACCAGCAAGACTGAATCCAGCAGCATTTACAGTGGATACAGGTTGGTTAAACTTAACCAATACAGTATCTTTTGCAGTTGCATTTACACGCTCTACACCAAATGTGTTAGTGATTGGGTTTGTAGCTGTTCCATAAGTTTTGGAGTATCCATCCAAGAATACACCCGCATTACTCTTAACACCTTGAATTGTAAGCTCTTTAACGGCAGTTACGTTTGTAGGAAGAGTAATGATTACACCTTTATTGTCATTTACTGGTGTGATGTTTGTACCAGCTGGCAATTTACCTGTAATATCATTAGCTGTTCCAGTTCTATTGTACTTAACAAAGTAGTTCTCTGTGTTAAGAATAGAAGCTGTAGTAGAAACGTCCATAGATTTGTTGAAAGTTACATAATACACATTTCCGCTACCGGATACGCCAGCAACTGTAGGTGCTGCAGCATCTTTAGCTTCAATTGTAGTTGTGTATGGAAGCATAGTGTTTTTCAATGTTGTTGTATCTTGCAATCCAGACAACTCAACAGTATATTTACCTGAATCCAAAGCTTTAGAGAATTGAAGAGTAAATTGTTTTGTTGTTCCAGTTGCTCCACCAACGATGGATACACCAACATCAGTTACTGCTTTACCATCTTTGTCTTTGATAACAACATTTGTTGTTTTGAAAGAAGACAAGTCAACCGCTTTAGTGAAAGTGTACTTAATGTTGTCATAAGTAGATTCGTCATACAATGCACTTACTACTTCAGGGCGAACTTGGTCAACAACTGGGCTAATCGATACTTTAGTATCAGCTGCGATTACATTGCCACTGTAGTCTGAAATATTTTGTACATACAGGTCAGTTGCAACAGCTGGAAGCTTGTCGGAACCACTGAATGTCAATTTGAATGTTTTGGAGTTGATTCTTTCAACAG
The DNA here is from genome assembly GCF_007680605.1 of Paenibacillus xylanexedens. Lineage (GTDB taxonomy): Bacteria > Bacillota > Bacilli > Paenibacillales > Paenibacillaceae > Paenibacillus > Paenibacillus xylanexedens_B. Next base: position 154,584 of record NZ_VEIO01000005.1, on the reverse strand, counting down.
TGCTGTTAGCATAGTGTTTAGTCGAACCATTCAACCAATAATAGTTACCACCTTTGATTGCTTCAGAGTCTTTAACATCTTCGCTAAATACTACTGTTGCACCTTCAAGAGTAACATCTTTAACTTCTGTGATTGTTGGAGCAGTTTTGTCTTCAACAACTTCGAAGTCTTTAGTTGTTTCAATCAATTTGTAAGGAACATAATCTTGAACGCGATCGTTGATTGTCAAAGTGTGTTTACCAACAGTCAATGTGTTGAACACTTCTACAATCACTTCACGAGTGCCAGATCCTGAAACCACACCAGAGATTGCATTTCCGTCCAGTTTAAAAGTCGCAGCAACAGAACTTGTCACTTCAACCGGCTCAGAGAAAGTGATTTTCACTGCTTTGTTACCCAAACCTTCTACTTTTTCTACTGTAGGCAATACAGAGTCAACTGGTTTGAACTCAATATCTTTTTGAGTTACAACTTTAGTTGTGTCTGAACCTTTCAGAGAGTTAACAGAAAGTTTGTAGTTTTGTTGGTTAGTAAGAGCGTTAGTCAAAGTGAGAATAACGGATTTACCACCGTTTTGAAGTTCAGCAGATTTGATTGCCACATTGTTTTCAGCTTCATTTTTCAATGTGTAAGTAGCTACATTCTCAGCAGATGCTTTGTTAACATCTCCGTCGAAGTTTACAGTTACTTCTTTCAAGTTAGTAGCAGTTACGCTCTCAACTTTAGTAGCTGTAGTTACTACATAAGTAACTTTCTCAGTGAATTCTTTTTCTTTGTAAGTGAATTTCACTTCAGTTTCTTTGTTAGCTTCAAGAGCTTTATCCAAAGTTACTTTAACGGATTCACCGTCGCTGATTTTGAAAGTAACAACTTTACCAGCTTCGCTTACTTCGTAAGAAGCAACTTTCAAGCTTTGAGCTTGATCCACTGCGTAAGCTGCACCTACCAACAATTGGCGGGAAGCGTTAGCTGTGAAGTTAGCGTTAGCATCTACCAGACCAGCGTTGATTGCTGCTTGAACGTCTTTTTTAGCCCATTCTGGAGCGTTGTTGTTCGTTTCAGCTGGAACTTCCAGGTCAAGCGCACGAGTAAGGATAGTCGCCATTTCAGCGATTGTCACTTTACCGTTGAAGTCAAAGATTTTTTTAGTTGTGTCTTTACCTTGCATGATACCCGCAGCAGTTACTGCTTCGATGTAAGGTACAGCCCAGTTTTTAGCGTTATAGTTTTTGTCTGTGTAAGACAATTGACCAGTAACTTCTTTCAAACCGAGCAATTTAGTGATAACTTTTGCGAATTGACCGCGAGTCATCTCTTGATCCAATCCAGCTGTACCGTTAGGGAAGCCTTCGAAGATACCTTTTGCTTTCAATGCGTCAAACTGTTGTTGCGGGGAAACTGCTGTATCACCGAATGCTACAGAAGCAAACATTGAGAATGCCATTGCTGTAGACAATGCTACGGATAAAATTTTCTTCATAACCTTTTTTTCTCCTCCTTGGGTGTTCATAACATTGGAATTTTCTTTAATAGGGTCGCTCGTGTTCCTCATTCTATTGTCGCACCCCCTTTCCAGAGTCATGAGCAAGTTAATATAAATGATGTCTGTGAGCATATCACAGAAACTTGTTACCTAGAATAATGATAGAATCGCACGTAAATAGAGTAGTTTCCTAATCCTACCTTACGTATTATACAATGGGTCTCTCGTGCCGTAAAGCAATTTTTTCTAATAAATAGACAAGATTCTTCACGAGGTCATTCTTGGTAAGTTCCCCAATGTTTTTGACTCTACATCTTAAACGCAGTAGATTTCAAAAAGTTGCGCATTCCACAAAAAAAGTTTTGAATTTATTTATGTATTGATACAGTGCGGGTTTATAGCATATTCAAAACCAGTCGTGGCGCCACTTTGCTGATTCACTACATGCGGGTATGTCGGTGTCAGAATTGTCTTGGACGTTTATTTATACCCGAAATTTTTGACAATGAAGCGACAAATTCCACAAATTTCAAAATAAAAAAAGAGAGCCCGTTGGCCCTCTTTCAGATGTAAATTTTGTGAATTATCGAATTTTCATAGCCAAATCAATAATCTGTGCACGCATTTTCGGATCACTGTTCAGTTTCAGGTACATGTCATCAATCGCAATTCTGTTCTCACGATATGTCTTCTCATGTTTCATTGTAATATGAGACCATTCGATCAGTTCGTTCTCCGCCAGAACCAGATTATTATACGCATCATGGAAGCCGGTCGTCTGAACTAGCCCTTCCATCACTTCCTGAGAAATCTCCTGTGTCTTACGAGTGTCTTCCAGCTTCTTCTCCAGAAAGACTGCCTGCTTCTCAAACTGTGTCTTTGCCTTCATGTAGCCCAGTTGGGCCTTAGAATAAATCGGTTTCATAAGCTAACTTCACCCTCTAGATCATTGTGTATTTACCGCTATTGTATCTTAATCTCTAGCAAATTACAAAAATAGTTATTGGTAAAAATCCGTTTCCTTCTATTATAAATGCTTTCTATACAATCTCAACTTTCCCTATAAAAAGAGCCTGCCCCTTCTCGTTTAAGGGACAGGCTCTTCCTAAACTAATTCCAGATCTGTTAAATTAACTTAGTGTTTTCGGGAAAAGTTTTGTACCTTTCTTGAACAATTCCACAGCAATCTTGCCTGCTTCAGCACGAGTCAGGTTCCCTTTGGGATTGAAAAGGAACATTTTTGCATTCCCCTGTACTGGGCTGCCTTCCATAATTTTAGCTTTGGATATCGCCTGTACCGCCGGACGTGCATAATACTCAATGGACGATGAATCCTGGAACGACTTGGACAGCTGTCCTGAGAGCTTATTATCATTCGCGGCGAGCTTCATGCTCATCGCACGTGCAATCATGACAGCCGCTTGTTCACGAGTAATAGGTTCTGTTACACCAAAGTATCCATCAGTGAGTCCTGTAACGATTCCCGCTTTGGCCGCTGTTTCAATAGAAGCAAAGTCCCATGTATCGCTTGCTGTTGATGAATTTACATCTGAGAAGGTTTGTATATCCTTCGAATAGTTCAGAGGAATATCCAAACCTTTGACCAGCAGGGTAGCAAACTCCCCGCGTGAAGTCTGATCGTCTGCACCAAATGCGTTGTATCTTAGGTTATTCATGATTCCTTTGGAGTACAGGGCATTCAAAATATTTCTTGCCCATGGGTGATTCGTAATATCCGTGTAGCTTTTGCTTAGCTTCATCACTTTGTAATAACCGAATTCGTCAAACGACACGGTAATCGTATGTTTTTTGGTATCCACAGCTCCGCCAATCGGTTTCCATTGTCCGATATTGCTCTTGTCAGTATAACGGAATACGCTAATGGTTGAACCTACTTCATCTACAATCGATGGATCGTAAGCCAGTGTCAGTGTACCCCGGTTAGAAGGCACCAGAACCCGTTCTGTAGGGAATTGTGTAAAACTTCCTTCCAGAGAGTATGGTGTTACTCCGTTCGTTCCCGCCTTATAGCCACTTGTCCCTTTATCTCCAAGTTCACCAATTCCGCCATTAATCCAGTACGTATCGGATACCGGAACAAAGTTACTTGTCGTCAGGTTAGAGTTAAACATCTCTGTCAAAATCGTCGGAACCGTGATTGGTGACAAACCTCCAGTACTGCGTGGGTCTGCCTGTCCAATATTAAAGCCGTAATCATTTTTCCGTTCCAATACGCCGTCCTTCGGATCAGCAATACCAAACAGAATTTTGTTATCCGGGTAGAACTTGATTACGCCACTGCTTGATTTGGAAGCGGATTGCAGAATGGTTCCTTTCGGGAACGACAATTCGAGCTTCTTATTAAAAGCAGAATATTTGTTCGCCACTTTCGGGGCCATATACTGTGCATCTACACCAACGGTGCTTGTATAGAATACGTTAACCGTATCGTTAATTTTGCCGCCATCCCGTGTAATCTGGATTTTGATGGCATTGTTCTTATCCGGAGATAATCCTACATAATCCAGAACAAAACGGTTATCCATATCTGGACGTTTAACAGCCTCTTCCTTACCAATCAGCACCTGTGTTGCACCTTCTGCTTCAATATCAAAGTGAACATAGTTTTTGTTAACGACAATCTGTTGTCCTACTGTAGCTACAGGGGACAGGATACGATATGAAGATGGTTCTCGTACGATCTCCAAGCGTTGTGTCGTTCTTGCTCCCGTGCTGTTGATCAGCTCTAATGTGTACACATGGCTTCCTGGTGCATCAAAGATATAGTTGCGAATACGGATCATAAACTCATCCTGATTCCCGGTAACATCAGCAAAATGACCGTCCTTGGTTGGTAAAATGGAGTCACTGGTGTCCTCTGCTGGAATCGAATAGTTATAGATCAGATTGGAACCCGAATACAGGTTGGCAATGGATGCTCCGCCGCCCTTATAAACCAAATCATATCTATCTTTGCTCGTTACATACTTACCATCACGAATGATAAAGTCTGGCGTGACTTTAAAGATGTTGGCCATCTGTTCAGGAGTATACAGACTTACATCTTTCTCGAGAAATTCGACACGACCATCGGTTGGAACAGGGACCGGCATGAATCGATCAATATTGGACACGTTGCTGTCCGAGATATAGATTCTTAATGTTTTCTCAATCACTTTCGTCTTGCCTGCGCCGTCCTTGTCCGTGCCTTTAATTGTAATGGTATTCTCTCCATATACCAGTTCACCTGGAACACCTGGAGATTTTTCGCCAATGAATAGTTCAAAAGAGAACTTGCCTTTATTGGCAGCTACCGACGTAAAACCAGTGGGCGTTCTTACTACCCCATTGACTAAAAGCTGACTTGTAAATGGAAAATCCAGCGTACTAAATCCAATAAACTCACCATTGACCATTAAGGAATGAGATGTTTTTGAATTGAAATTATAGTTCTGTCCGTCATACAGATTAGCTACGTAAATATAGCTTTTGGAAGCATACGATACGGTAACATCGTAATGTGGATCAGGGTTTCCGTAATAGAAACGAATTTTCTGCGTGCCATTAGCCACATTTTTTACCAAGTAGACCGCTTGATTATTCGATAGACCGGTAGGTACATTCGTTCCCGTTGGTGCCCCTTCAATCGTCAGCTTGGTTGTTCCGGTTGGCAGGTACTCACCTTTTACCATTTCGCCTGCAATAGCTTGGCTAGACTCCACCAAAATGTAGAAATCTGCTGTGGCAATCTGAGCATTATTCAATGAAACTTTATTCGTCACAGCCCCGCCATTGTAATCTGGCAGGTAGTACATATTCGTAATGGTCTTGATACCTGGAGCGTAAATAAACTTCGCTGTATAACCGGAACTAAACGTCCCGTGTCCGACAACAACGGTAGCGGTTTGATTTTTCGCAACTCCGGCTGGAGTCGTTGTGGTCTGTAAAGGATATGCGTCCGTTGTTGTGAACTCTACGATCCGATATTCAGGCGTGGAACCGTCAGGACCAGGGATAACGGTTTCTTTAACTGCCCCCTTTGTCATCGTTGTTCCATTTACTGTGAGAGTACCTGAAGTTTCAAACGAAGTAGCGCTCGCTGAATAAGGCAATACCAACTGAACTTGAAGCTTAGCATCAGTTGCTGCTACTGTACCATAAGTCGGGACGTTATTCAGCACCGAATTGCTTTCGGTATCTGCCCCGGCCGTCAGCATAATATTCAGCTTGGAGAACGGCTGATCCTTATCATAATAATAAACTGCACGTTCGGTAAGGATAGAGTCCGAGCCATTGGCAATTTTGAATTTCAAATTATTCAGACCAGCAGTCAGTTTCAACTGCGGCGTGAAAAATGTTCCATTAGGTAGCAATGAGGAATCTAGTTCTTCTCCATCATTCAGTGAAACGGTTACCTTCGTTGCATTCTGCACTTTACCTTGTACGGATACGAACTGCGTATTAACTACCGTCTCTGCCCCTTCGTTCAGACCGTAAGACGTATTGGAGCCACTACTTGGGTCCGTAAAGATTTTGAAGTCCTGAATAAAAGGAACCTGGTCATATAACACATAAAACGTATCTGAACGTTCTACTGATCCTTGAGTACCCGTGAAGGTAATCCGGTTAAAACCGGAGAACAAGGTGATATTATTTGCCGTAAAGTTGTTGTTTCCGCTTGTACTAGCTGTTACTGCAGTAGTATTAGAACGGGTAGCATCCGGCACCCATTTTGTTTTCCCATCTCCTGCACTAACCGAGTTCAATTGCTCGACTTTGACGCGCATCGTATCTTTGGATACGAAGGCGTAAGCACCTGTTATCGTAAGTGTTCCTTGAGTCGTCTGATAAGCTCGATCCCGAGTCAAGAATCTTGTATTGTCTGAGTCTTCAATGTTTAGATCCGCTGTTTTGCTAATCACAGTATTATCTGGTGTAAAGTAGGTAGTCAGTGCGTTGGCAGCCGAAGCAACGGACCCACCGAATAGACCTTGTGGGAACAACGAGAGCACCATGGTGACCAACATGATCCAAATCAACGGCCGTTTCTTTTGTTGCATTACGTATCATCTCTCCTCTTTTTAAGTCAGTTACCAATATTTATCGGCAAAAAGGTTCCAATTATTTAGTAAAAATCTCAAAAAAAACAAAAAACCTTATCCCAATCGGGATAAGGCAAGGGTCTAATATTAGAATATTGAACGATAGCAGGAAACGAAATAATTTTTTAGGATTTCGAACGGGTCTGTGGATTAAGCTTCACGCGCATACGCATCAGGAAGTTAATCACTGGTTTTCTCGTTTTACTTACAAGTCCGATGACTTCTGCCCCTACTTGCAGGAAGAACATCATGATGCAGATCACGACAAAGGTTACCCAGTTAGCTTCAAACATCGCAGCCGAAGACTGGATAATAGCCAGCACACCGAAGAACGCGGCAATACCATAGATAATCAGTACGGTCTGACGATGGCTGAATCCAAGTTCACGCAAGCAGTGATGCAGGTGACCTTTATCCGGTGAGAAGATCGGTTTCCGTTGCACCGCACGGCGAATAATCGCGAACAATGTATCCGAGAGCGGTACACCGATAATAATCAGCGGTGTAATGAAGGACACGACTGCAATCTGTTTAAATCCGAGCATCGAAAGCATCGCCAGGGAGAAGCCAAGAAATAGCGAACCGGTATCTCCCATGAATATTTTCGCTGGATGGAAGTTAAAGAACAGGAATCCGATAATGCTACCGAGCAATACAAGACACATCAGGGCAATCATCGTATTACCCATCAGGAAAGACATCACCGCTATGGTTCCAATGGCAATACCCGATACACCGGCAGCGAGACCATCCAGTCCGTCAATCAAGTTAATTGCGTTCGTCACACCAACAATCCACAAAATCGTCAGCGGAATGGACACCCACGTTTCGAGTGAAGAATACGCATCCTGAAACGGAATGTTCACGAAATCTACACGGATGTTAAATCCAAATACAACAACCGACGCAGCCACGATCTGTCCGAGCAGTTTCACTTTGGCAGACAGTTCAAAACGGTCATCAAGTGCACCAATCAACACAATGATGGAGCCCCCGACCAGAAATGCACTGACAAAACTCATATCCCGCGTCGTAAACCAAGCAGAGACGAACGGAAGCAGTGCCGCAACCGTAATAATAAATGCCAGAAAAATACCCAATCCACCAAGACGCGGCATAATACGTGTATGCACTTTACGTGCATTCGGTGTATCCATTGCACCGATGCGGACTGCGAACTTTTTAACAAGCGGTGTAAGAGCTAAAGCAAGTCCCATTGACACCAGAAATCCAATGATAAAGATCGCTACCATTTGAACATTCGACCCCCAATTATAATACCTGCAGAAAAATTATAAATCCCCTGATCTCTTTTTCTATATATAAAGAAACATTGTTTTTCACTTTTGATGAAAATGAATTATTGCACTTTTAACGGAGAGGGCAGAAATAATCTAGAGAAGCGAAGCGTTCGCATTTATCAACGAATTTCATCCTTGAACAAGGATAATTAGAAATTTGGGGATAAGGGCGATCAAAAGATTATTCTGACATCGGAGTGCGTAGTGCAATAGAGCTTTTTTTCATTTGAGTGACACACGTATGTGCCGGAATGAATTATACGCTGATCATTTCTGAAAAGCTATCCTCAATTTCTAGCAAAAACAAGCATTTATCTCGTAATTACCTGTTTTTAACGGGCTTTTGTCACGTTTTCTTTGTCCCGCATCACTTTCACTGCGAATTTCGGGAGCGCAAGCATCCGTCCAGCGCGGCTAGGTTCACGAAGCAAACGATAGAACCATTCCAGTCTTAACTTTTGGAACAGTTTAGGCGCCCTTTTGCTTTTGCCCGAGATCACATCAAAGCTGCCGCCAACCCCCATCATGACAGGAACTTGCAGCGCATGCTTATGTTTGTGAATCCAGGGTTCTTGGGTATCCGCTCCGCGAGCGACGAATAACAGATCAGGTGTAGCCTGCCGAATTGAAGCCACAACCTGCTCATCCTCAGCCGAACCGAAGAAACCGTCGCGATAACCCACAATACGAATAGCCGGATACTGCTGTTGTAACCGAACTGCCGTTTTTTGAATCACCTCAGGAGTCGAACCGAGCAAATACACGCCCCACCGATAGTTTTCTCCAACCCGCAACAATTCATGTAAAAGTTCAAAGCCCGGCACTCGTTCTGCTACAGGATCACCGCAGTAGCCCGCAGCCCATACGACGCCGGTTCCGTCCGGAACAATCATCTCCGCATCCTTCATCACTTTCATGATTGCGGGATTCTCCAGCGCAGCCATGACCATAATTGGATTAGCCGTAATCACTTGATGCGGCTGTTTCGACAATACGGCTTCTTCAAGCACCTGTACCGTTTCTTTCATCGTTAGTTTGGAAAAGGGGATACCATAGATGGAAACGGTAGGAATAGATCCGGTCTGACTCATTGTTATCTCATCCTTTGCGGCCTAAATAGGTAATAATTTGCTTGGCAGGCTCTACGGCCTCCTGCTTCAATGCAGTAATACGATCTTCATGTTGCTTCAACCATTGTGAACGCTGTTCCAGCAATCCAGCAACCGTTTCTGCAAATTTATCCCCATCCAGTGAACTGGTATTGCCTGCAGGCTCGCTTTCCAATCGAAGCAGGAACTGATCGATTTTGGGATCATACGAGATACCAACAGGCGGAACATACTGTGAAGCCGCGTAGATCAAACTATGCAGACGCATACCGATCATCAGATCACAGCGACTGACTTCCTCCAGCATTTGTTGAGGATCAGTCACATCCTCCGTAATGCTAATTTCGCTACCTTTAACTGTCACATCTCCGAGCATTTCCATAATAAACCGGGATGCTTGCACGTCATCGGGCAGATGAAACGGCATAAAGCGCAGATGCACAGCCTTCTTCGCAACCAACTTCTTCAATCCGGCCGCAATGGCGGTCAGTTCCTTGCGATCCGATTCCCAGAACCGAACAGACACACCGATCACCGGCAGTTTGGCGTGATCTGATTGTCCCTCCGCAATGGAAGTGTCTGCTTCTTCCCGAACCGGTGATGCTGTATCCGGCAAAGGTAACCCCATCACTGGGTCAGGCACGACATGAATCTGATTCCACTTTAGTCCAAGACGACGCAGATAATCTGCGGATTGCTCGTCTCGAACCGATACATAGGTACAGGATTTAAATACCGATTTGATCATCGGGTTAAAGATTTTACGGTGAACAGGGCCAATACCCTGCGCATAAATAAATGTAGGCTTTTTCAACCACTGAGCCAGCTTGATCACACCCAAATAATAAGGAATGGACTTCAGTCCCGTCGCATCCTGCAACAGACTTCCGCCGCCACTGATGAGTCCATCACTTTCCTTAAGCGCCTCACGAACTTCCTTCAGCTTCATACGATGTACAGCACGGACGCCATACATCGAGGTTGTCCACTCCGGATCAATGGAGAGCACAATCGGTTCAATGGTAACATTGGACCGCTGGCTCTCTTCCTGGAGGGCAGTCAGAATGGATTTCAGCACTGCTTCATCTCCGCTGTTGCGGAATCCATAGTACCCTGAGATGACTAACTTTTTAGAAGTGGTGACCATTTTTTCCAACATCCTTCCGCGACTTGCCACACACCCACAGCAATGATACCAAAGATCAAGCCAAGTCCGAGTCCCATCACCCCACGAATCAGTGACAGTACGGCTGGTGTATGAATATGCGCAAACGTATCTACCATAGACAATTGACCCATCGTGGCGATGATTAGCGCAAAAATCACTTTACGGTATTTTAAAGCGGCGAACACGCCAACGATAAACAGCGGGTGTCCCAGTACAAATTCTTTGAATCTAGGCCGTACGCCAAACGTATCTTCCAGTGTGGTACGCAGGAACATCTCAAATGGTGTGACAGAACCAGCGTTACCTGTACGGCTCAAATAATAATATCCAACAGCAGCGGCAACAAGCGCCAGTACAACCATCAAAATATTGATTGGCATACGAAGCATGTCTTTCACTTGTTTCACAGAGATTGAACCGGAACCGCGATAGAATATAATATAGACCGCAACCAGACCAATCGGAGCGAAGTGCAACAAGCTGACCCCACGGAACTGGTTAATAACCAGGCTGTACGTAATGCTATTCAATAATGCGATCACAAAAGGTACAGCTACGAACGAAATGATCGATGTTCTTACATATAAAACAAGGGTCTGTGCCAAACGACGACCCGCAGGGGCATCCGGTTGACGCAGTTGTGTTGCATTCACTGTACGAACAGCCAATACCATCGCAATGGTTGGTGCGGAAATGGCCGCCAGCAAGGCGATTCCTTGCTCCAGCAATGTAGGTTTCAACAGGAACAGACCCGCGCTTCCTACTAGTCCAAGAAGGAACACTGCAATGGTGAATACTGGTGCAAAATATGAAACCATTAGCGTGATCAAAGCGATTGCTCCGATGAGAGCGATCAGCTTCGCATACCGTTGAATAGACGAATCTTTCACAGTGAATGCTTCAGCTTGTCCAAGCTCAAAGCCGTGTTTGGCCATACGTTCAACCGCATGTCCTGGCTCACCCAAACTTTTGATCAGATTTTCAATCGGGTCTGTAATCTCAGCTTTGGCCGTGTTCCGGCTCGGTGAAGCGTTCATATAAATCATGCGAATATTACGGTCCTTGGTTGCCAATACAAAACGGTCGGCAATGGTATCTTCTTTCAGATTCGCATCGGAATCGCTTAGTGAGTAAAGACGAGTGACGTTGTAATCGATTTTGTAAGCCAGCGTCTGGAATCCTGCCTGCGGCTTCTTCAGATTTTCAATCGCCGCCAGACCAATATGATGTTTGTTCAGGAGCTGAGCAAACTGATCCAGACTTTTCATCTCTGCATTATCATTGTACCCTTTCACTGCATCCCCATCAAACAGGATACGTGTTACGCCATTCTCTTCGAAGAAGGTTAGCAAACGTTCCATCGATTGTTGGTTGTAAGGTACCGTGTCGGAGATACGGGGTAAAATATGAAAACCTTTATCACGCAGCATGTTCACCGCAACCGGGTCAGGCTGCATCGGCTGCATGTTGGCATTCTCCGGCGGTGTCTGCAATATTAAGCCGCTGCGACCTTCATACTCCCATGGTTGAACCGGGATCTGACGCTCAGCGAACGTTTGTTCAATAATAGGGGTATAGGTCTGTGCATTCTCTTCAGATGTGAACAATACATAGGTATAGTTCGCGTTGGAAGGAATCACTTCTTTGGTCATATTCGCAAGATCCTGACCTGAGTAAACCATCAAGCGGCGCGTTTTTTTGAGTTCATCCAGCGTACTCTCAAACACAGCCATCGTTGTCACACCAGCGTCTTTCAGACGTGTCATTTGTTCATCCATAAAATCTTGCGGGTGAGCCTGATACGCGGAAATATCCAGTAGCCCTCGGTAGTTGAAGACCAGTTCTACTTTGTTCGCAGAAGATTCTGTTTGCACCCGATCACGGATAACCGGAATGGATGCCACCAAACCAATAATAACGATGAGCCACAACCACTTCCGGGAAGCGTTATTCCAATAAAGCCATTTTTGACGCACTACGTGTACCTCCTCAGTTGTTGGAACCAAATGCCCGTTCTGCTCTTAAAATTGTTACGTTCAGCATGTGTTAACATGCCCTCTAATATGCCAGCACACGATCCATTTTATTTCAAAGAAAAACCCCTCCGCCAACCAACCTTACGGTGCGGAGAGGCCTTCTGCATCTTTTTCTTACAGTACCATTTGTTTTATTGCGCGTCTACACGCGACATGACTTCCGAAACCAGACGTTCGATCTGGCTCTCTGCATCTTGCAAGCTCTCACCGCGGACAGCAAAGTATACTTTGATCTTCGGCTCTGTACCAGAAGGGCGCAGGCAGAACCATGATCCATCCGCCAAAATAAATTTCAGCACGTTCTCCTTCGGCAGACCGTCCAGACCCAAGGAGTAATCCAGCACTTCCTGTACAGCGATGCCAGCAACTTCCTTCGGTGGGTTAGAACGCCAATCGGTCATTTTCGCTTGAATCTGTGCGACTCCGTCTTTGCCTTTCAGGGTGCGAGACTCCAGTTTCTCCAGGAAGAATCCGAACTGGTTGTACAGCTCCTGCAACACATCGTAGAGTGTTTTGCCTTGACTCTTATAGTAAGCAGCCGCTTCGGCAATTAACATCGAGGCAAGAACAGCGTCCTTGTCACGGGCATAGTTGCCGGAGAGGTAGCCATAACTCTCTTCATATCCGAAGAGGAAGGTGTGACTTCCGGTTGCTTCGAACTGGTTCATTTTTTCACCGATATATTTAAAGCCCGTCAGGGTGTTCATCACTTCTGCACCGTAATGCTGAGCGATAACTGCACCCATCTCACTCGTTACAATCGTTTTGATTACTGCACCGTTACTTGGAAGAGCGCCTGTCTCTTGGAGACGACTGAGCAGATAGTGTACCATAATGGCACCCGATTGGTTACCAGACAAGACGAAATATTTGCCATCCTTGTCTTTCACGACAGCTCCCATACGGTCTGCATCCGGATCTGTACCGATCAGAATGTCTGCGCCTACGGATTCGCCCAGCTTCATTGCCAGCGTGAACGCTTCGCGCTCTTCCGGGTTAGGGGACTTCACTGTGGAAAATTCAGCATCCGGCTGCTCTTGCTCCGCAACGATATATAATTGCTCGAATCCGATCTGCTCCAGTACGCGGCGAACCGGAAGGTTGCCTGTACCGTGTAGCGGTGTATATACGATTTTGAAATCACGGCCGATGCCGGATTGAATCAGCTCACGGCTTAGACTGCGGCTTGCCACGGTGTCTACGAATGCCTGATCGTCTTCTTCACCGAGCCAAACCAGCAAACCTTGTGCTTCGGCTTCTTCGCGCGTCATTTTTTTCACATCTGCGAGAGAAGGCACCTCTTGAATGTACTGAATCACTTGCTCCGCTTCATGTGGTACCAGTTGCCCGCCTTCGTGATTGTACACTTTGTATCCATTGTACTCCGGCGGGTTATGGCTTGCTGTTACAACGATACCACCTGTCGCTTGCAGATGACGCACACTGAAGGACAACTGTGGTGTAGAGCGCAGGGAAGGATACAACTTGGCTACGATACCATTAGCCGCCAGCACCAGCGCCGCATCCAGCGAGAATTCAGGTGAGAAATGACGGGAGTCATGTGCGATGACAACAGAAGGTTTACCTTCCTTGTCTCCATGTTGCTCCAGCAAATAACGGGCAAAGCCTTGTGTTGCACGACCGACCGTATATTTGTTCATCCGGTTGCTACCCGCACCAATCACACCGCGCAATCCACCTGTACCAAACTCCAGGTTTCTGTAGAAGCGCTCCTCCAGCTCTTTGGGTTGATCCTTTAGATCACGAAGCTCCTGTTTCGTTGCTTCATCAATAGAAGCATCCTCCAACCATTGTTGCAACGTCTCGGCTGCTGCTGCGCTTAACTGTTCCATATCCAATAAGCCCCTTCCGTCTATATAAAATTCTATTTATGCACGTAGCTGTTCAGCGTAGTCATAGGTTGCACTAAAGATATTTACACCTGCACTCCAATGACAGAGCAACCTTCCAATCGCTGTTATCCCCAGATTTTTTGTATTCCCTTTTCTAAAAGGGAAAAATCCGGTGATAAGCATATGCTTCCGATGTAGCTTTCTTTTAGAAAGCTTTCAGGCGAACGCTTCGCTTTTTCAGGTTTTCTCTGTCCTCTCCGTTTAAGTGTAAAGAATTAGTCAACTTATTTGCATGATATATACATGCCTATGTAATCAGCTTGGGTCTGACAGTGCAAACATGATTTCGCCTTCAGCGACAATTTTGTCATCCACGCGAGCAGTAGCTTGACCTTTACCAATCGAACCTTTCAGACGTGTAATTTCTACTTCGAGAATTAACGTATCCCCAGGCACAACTTGACCACGGAACCGGAAATTGTCGAGTCCCGCCAAGAAACCAATTTTGCCTTTGTTCGCTTCTAAATTCAGCATAGCTGCTGCTCCAACCTGAGCCAATGCTTCTGTGATCAATACGCCTGGCATTACCGGATACTCTGGAAAATGTCCAATGAAAAACGGTTCATTAATCGTTACATTTTTCAAACCAACCGCACGTTTGCCGTCCTCCATCTCTAAAATTCGGTCCACCAACAGGAACGGCGGGCGATGCGGGATAATCGATTGAATTTGTTTGATATCTAACACAATTTAATCTCCTCTCGGGGTGTTTATACGAGGGCTCTCCATCATGCAATAATGGCGGCGCAATAGCGTCGTTTCGGAAAGAGATCGTTCTATGATCGCCATTGTCCCTGAATTTTTTTGATTCCATTATAATGGGTATAATTCTGTGACAAACGCGAGCGCTTTGCTTCTTTTGAACGATTCTCTTCCCTCCACTTACTGTAGTGCGGAAACCATTAAACGAGCATGATTAAGTCGATCCTCATATAAATGAGTTTCATTTTTAATGTTGTATGAAATGTTGATTTAGGGTTAACACTAGTTATATCCTTCATGACTGCAGTAGTGAAGGTTGAGATAAGGGGTCTCTCTTCGCGATGACAAGCAATGTCTTTCGCAGGGGAGGCCTCTTCTGACGTTCAACGTCATCCATCATTATACTGTTTTCAACACCAAAAAGAAAACTCCTGCCTGCGCAGGAGTTTTCGCTGAACTCGTTATCTTAGGGAGCAAATACCAGATCATAGACATGCTTCCAGGTACTCCATTGCCATACGGAACCGATATCCTGTTTGCCCAGTACCACATATCCAGCGACCATTCCGCCAGCGAGGGCAAGAACAAGCAAAATCGGAATCAGAAACCATCTTGCGATGCGCCGCCAACTCTTCTTTTTCTTCTTGACTTCCTTCTGTTCCGGCTTGCTGTTCTGCTGCTGTGTTTCTGTCATCCCATTCACCTTTATGCTCTCATATTATTGGCAAGACCCGCCATAGAATCACTGGATGTAAGCGCCCGTGCCGCCAGTTGATATGTCCGCTGACCCTGCATGAGCAACGCCATCTCCTGCGTCATATCCACATTGGACTGCTCAAGAAAACCCGTACGTATCGATGCCTGTGGCTCACGTGTTGCTGCATTCGCCCCAAACACATCGTCCTCGGTTACCCCGGCATCCAGCCCAAACAAATTTCCGCCTAACTGAACCAGTCCTTCAGGACGTTCGATATCCACCATCTGCAGTTGTCCCCTAATTACGGCATTGCCATTGCCCTGACGCACCAACAAATTACCTTTCTCATCAAAAGCAACTGTGCTGTCTTTCGGAGCAGTAACGGGCTCTCCCTGACGATTCAGAGCAAAATGGCCATCGTCATTGACGAGCACCATCAGGTCAGGATCATTGGGATTTGCCTTCGGTCGCATATCCGGTACAAAATGAAATGCCCCTTGTCGTGTCCACACTTTCTGACCCCTTTCCTGAACAGCAAACAACGCATTACCCTCAATAGCGAGGTCTGTAGGGTTGCCTGTCTCCATCATGCTGCCTTGGGACATATCTCTGGTGAGATTGACCAGACGTGCTCCAAAACCAAGGTTGTACCCCATCGGTGTTGAACGTCCATCCTGCTTGTACTTATCATCTTGTTGCTGTGTACGGGTCAATACATCTTCAAAACTTGCCTGTTTACTTTTATAGCCTGCCGTATTCACGTTGGCAATATTATCGGAAATGACATCCAGCCGTTGCTGGATCGCTGTCATAGAGACCTTGGCACTAATCATGGAATTATTCATGCGGTGGCTTTACCTCCCTGCTTCTCTTTGCAAAGGGCCTATTGCCCATTACTACGCGGTTATATGGTGACGGTTAGCGCTAGACACGACCAACTTCATTAACGGCTTTGTCCAAACTACGATCATAGAACTGAATGACCTTCTGATTCGCTTCATAGGCACGAAATGCAGCATTCATGTCAACGGTAGCCTGTGAGGCGTCCACATTCGATCCTTCCAGATAACCTTGATGGATCTGGACAACATCCGCAGCACCCATCATACGTGCAGTTGCTCCATCCTCTTCATTCAGACTATAATTACCGTCTCCTTGACGAACTAGCTGATTCGGCTGGTCAATAATGCTGATTCCAAGCCTAACGTCGGTTGGTGCACCTGTAACCGCATTAACAAGGCGGCCTATCTCATCCACTTTAAATTGCTCCACAGAACCTGTCAATACAATGGGTTGCCCGTCCATATCCATTACCTGGGAACCGGTGGAAGTAAGAAGCTGTCCGGTTGCGCTCACTTCAAAATGACCATCACGTGTATAACGGGTATTACCACCTGCATCACGAACCGTAAAATAGGCTTGTGGCTGGTATGTTACCGTTCCATCTGCCCCTACAAATTTGCCGGAAGCATCAAACGGAATAGGCTCCAATGTTTGTGGATCATCCACATTTATATTGGAAGAGACTGCAAAATCACTATTTCGCTTCGTTTCCATAAGAGCGCCTTGAACATTCATGGATAAGCTTTCCTCGGCAAATACGCCCGAGTTGAGTTTGCCCAGCCGCTTTGTTGGAAGATTGGCATCCCCGCCCGTTAAAGTAATGAGCATTTCCGGGAAGGAGCGGTTTACACTGTTCACCTGTTTGTATCCCGTTGTGTTCATATTTACGATATTCTGTGTAGCAGTGTCATGGCGGCGTTGCTCTGTGATCATTCCCGCAGCAGCGGTGTACAGACCTCTTAACATGAATGAACCCCTCTCCTCAAACGCTTGTCCCTGCATAGCAGGTAGCTGTTTGTCCGTTCTGTTCACCTCAGCGGTGAACCTATTGCTTTTTATATCGGCAGACTAGAACTTTTTCTTAACCACTTGATCCAAATTATTCAGCATAATGCCAGTTCCTTTTACCACGCAGTGCATCGGATCCTCTGCAACCCATACCGGAACATGCAATTCATTGGACAACAGTTCATCCAATCCGTTCAGCAATGCACCTCCACCAGTCAAAACGACACCACGGTCAATAATGTCCGCAGACAGTTCAGGTGGTGTGCGCTCCAGTACCGACTTGGCCGCAACGATAATGGATTGCACGGAATCCCATAGCGCTTCCTGCACTTCACTACCTGACACAGTGACTGTAACCGGCAGACCGGTTACCATATCGCGGCCGCGAACATCCATCTCGGCTTGAAGACCCGCCGGGTTAACGGTGCCAATCGCGATTTTGATATCTTCGGCTGTACGTTCTCCGATCATGAGTTTGTATTTGGCTTTAATATACTTGATAATCGCTTCGTCGAACTTGTCCCCCGCAACTTTAATAGAAGAGGCGGTGACTACGTCGCCCATAGACAGGACTGCAACGTCAGTCGTTCCGCCGCCGATATCCACGACCATATTGCCGCTCGGCTGGAAAATATCCATACCTGCTCCGATAGCAGCCGCTTTCGGCTCTTCTTCCAGGAATACTTCTTTGGCACCGCTGCGCTCCGCAGCTTCACGGATGGCCTTTTGCTCTACGGAAGTGATATTCGTTGGTGCACAGATCAAAATTCGCGGGTGGCTGTACCAGCTTCTTGCCCCTACACGACTAATGAAATGTCTAAGCATGGCTTCCGTAATTTCGAAGTCCGCAATAACCCCATCGCGCAGCGGTCTAATGGCAACAATGTTACCCGGCGTACGCCCCACCATACGACGCGCCTCTTCCCCTACAGCAAGGACCCGCTTCGTATCGCTTTCAATGGTCACGACGGAAGGTTCATTGAGCACAACTCCGCTTCCTTTCACGTGAATAAGCACGTTTGCCGTGCCAAGATCAATACCGATATCCTTGCTAAACATAAAAGAGCCCCCAAAGTGATATTATTTGGTCAGCGTATCCTGTGAAAAAGTGTCTCTTATCACGTCACCGCTCGTTCGACAAAGTGCAACATATATATGTAAAAATCGGGCTGATAAGATGTCATAATTCGATCCTGTACCAGCTTTTAACATATCATACTTCAGGGGAGGGATTCAATCCATGCTGTGAGCTTTTTGGCCTAGTTCTCGAAGAACTTGCTTATGATTTGGCGGAAGCCAGCACCTCACGTTTTTTTCCACTCGTTTTTTTGTACTTGATTTTGGTCGCTTCACCGCCCCGCAAATGACGGATCGACTTATGATATTCCAAAATGTGTTTGACCTGGTCAGCAAGATCAGGGTTGATTTCCGGCAGACGCTCCGTCAGATCCTTATGCACAGTACTCTTTGACACGCCGAATTCTTTGGCAATGGTACGGACCGTATTTCTTGTCTCAACAATGCAGCGACCAATTTTGATGGTCCGTTCCTTGATGTAATCGTGCACGCTCCCGCCTCCCTACTGTGTGGATAGTTTGGTACATTATATGAGGAGCATGCCTATATATTCGCGGTTTAGAGGTGTGACAAGCTTCGAAGGTCCCATTATTTTCTGAAAAGCATAAAAAAAGCAGAGGTTATTCACCCCTGCCCATCCTGTTAGTGCGGTAAAAATCATTTATTTTTCCGGAAGATATCCTTGCGGGTTTACAGGCTGACCATCTTCATAAACTTCAAAGTGAAGGTGGTTCCCCAGGTTTTTGCCAAGCTCGCTCACACCGGCAGATGCAATCGCATCTCCTTGCTTCACTTCATCGTCCTGTTTTACTTTGACGTCCGCAAGGCTTTGGTATACGGTTTTCAGGTTATCGCTGTGAGTAATCTCCACGACTTGACCTGTAAGCGGATTTTGCTCAACACGTGTAACTTTACCGCTGAGTGCTGCCTTGACTTCAAATGATTTGTTATCGCCGCGTGCCAGGTCGACACCCGTATTGGGAATAAATGTGTCATTGTACTGCACCATCGCTGCTTCATGCTCTTCACTTGAAGCCTCGTTGTCATAGAATGGTTTCACAACCGAGATCTCGGACGGAGATGCTACTGGCCAAACAAAATTTTCCGACTTTGCAACAACTTCCATACTTTCCTGATCCCCACCTGTAACGGCTCCCTCATTGCTCGCTGCGCCGGTTTCTACTGATTCTTTAGGAGAGTCCGGGTTCAGCGCTTTATCGCCTGTTCCCTGATAGACCCACACTAGAGTTAGTATAATGCCTGCTGCTGCGATGTAGACTGCCGGGAAAACCCAACGTTTGGACATTGCTTTTCTCCATGAAGAGGGCTGAGCCGCCGGTACTCCTTGAGTTGTTTTAGGAGTTTCTTCTTGGATTGATTTTTTGTTGTTTTCATTCATCTTGATCACCTCAGTAACAAGTGTTACCGGGTGCAACTCTTTTATACACGCGCGACTCTAAAAATTTTCACGCAGCTTTCAAAGAGTGCTATATATGGGTGGTTAGTGCGTGCACCGCTCCGGGGCCAGAAAACCTTTCGACCGCTGGTTACTACCCGAATTTCTTCGATCTCCTTATTCAAAGGTGAAACTCGGTAGTAAAGGCAAGTTTATGCTTCCGATGCAGCTTTCTTTCAGAAAGCTTTCAACTTCGTTTCTACAGGCCTTTTCTGTCCCCTACGCTCTCCGTACAATTTCACTTTACTCATCATATATAGCCAAATCTTAAAAGCTCCGTAGTGGGAGGGTAGTAGAGAAACATCCTTCATAGTTATCAATCTAATCATCTCTTCTCTTATTTTGAGGCTAGCATCCTGGATGCCTGTCCAAACGAGATTCCCGTGTAATAATGTTTCAGAATCTCTGTAGCCGTGTGCCCCTCCTGCGCCATACCATTTGCTCCCCATTGACTCATACCCACTCCATGGCCGTAACCATACGTTGTAATCTGCACTTCATCGCCTACTGTTCTCCAGCTGAATTGGCTGGATCTGAGCCCGAGGCGTTTGCGGACTTCCGGGCCACTGAACGTTTCACCTGCAATCTGCATTTCTTTAATACGATGCCCTTTGGTTGTAGATAACACTTTGATCCAGGAACCGTTCTTTTCTGCTGAGACGGGAATTGCATCCAGGTTCATCTTCCGCAAAATTTCACTGCGTTTCATCGTAATTGTTTCTTCAAAACCTGGTGCAAGCTCTTTATCCCATGGGCTAGCTACACTTTTCAAATAGGGAACAACGTTGCCCCACACATCCTCTGCATTTTCCGTATATCCATTGCTGGTTGAGAAAAATGATGCTGTGATCGCACGACCCTGATACGTCATAACTGCGTCGCGGCTTTCACGAACGGCCTGCTGAAGTTTTTGCCATTCCTTCGTTTTACCTAGCCTTGTCCAATCTGCCTTTACCTGATCTGGTGGAATGAAGACCTGATGACTAATCGTATCCGTGACATCTGCTATGCCTGAAGGCACGCCACTTGTATCATTTGCAACAAGTCTTCTCACGATAAATGTGCGAGCAGCTATCGCTTGCGCTTTTAACGCTTCTAACTTGAAGTCTGCTGGCATCTCCGCAGCAACTACTCCCGTCACATATGTCTCAAGCGGTAATTCCAACGTTGTCCCGGTAGCAGACAAGTAAATACGCACCTTCGGCTCAGGATAGCTTACAGGCGCTGCAGGTACAGGATTAGGAGACTGTAGACTGGTACCAGAGTTCATACCTGTAGAAGCAGGCGTTGATTTTACCTGTTCGCCTGCCCGCGGCCACACCAGAATGACCGGAATGCATATCGCCAGAACAAGCAGTGCTGATACCGCTACTGCGGGCTGCCAACGCCCTGGGTGGCGCCCCCAGCGGTGACGGCGACCGAATGAACGCATACGACGACGTTTCACCTTACGAAACGCATCCAACTCAATAAGCGGGACATTATTATGCTCTGTGGCTTCCCGTTTCGGTTCCTTCGCTACATGTTCCCCACGTTTCGCATGTACCGTTTCTTGCTTGCTCCCCATTACTATTTGCACCTTCGCCATCTGTAACGAGTTACCTCTCTTCTTCTCAGAAGCCAACCTGTCTTTCTCTGCATCCTGAGTTGAACTCTCCTCTGATCCCTGCATTCCGGGCCGCGGGGCAAGAGGTACTTTCACCTGTACACGAGCTTCCTTCATCCGTGATAACCCTCCGTTGTCGATGACCAGGTCATGGCTGGTTTTTTCTCAAATCCATAGTTTAAGATATGAGTTCACTCGATCTGATAGAACCGGATTTAAGAGAAACGCGAAACGTTGCTATCTAATAAGCACCTCTTCCTTTGTAGAAGCAGATGGCTGAAAATATTGCTGCTACGCGGGTTACACAGTGCATCTTAATCAATGCACCTGATCTTTCATATGGTCCAAATAGATATAAGCCTAAATATTATGTTATACAAAGTTAGGATCAGGTATTAATAGAATCAGGTCCTTAACAGACCATCCTCTATATCGTTTAACTTGTAAAAAGAACACAAAAAAAGCCAAGCCCGGAGGCTCAGCTTCATAATCAAACAGATATGATCCATTTGATCTTGTTCCTGCATTTTCTACAGAAAGGTAGCTATGCAGAAATAACGCTATGTGATATAAACGAGGGTTTACACCCAAGTTGGTTGTACTTTAAACATAGGAACTTCTTCCTCAACCTTTTCGCTAGGCGCCTTAACTGCATCCAGCTTAGGCTCTTCCACCGAAATTCGGTAGATATCTGCCCCGAGGCCATTCAACTTTTCTGCCAAATGTACATAACCACGGTCGATGTGATGTACACCACCTACCTCAGTTGTGCCCTCAGCTACCAAGCCAGCAATGATTAGAGCAGCCCCTGCACGCAGGTCTGTAGCTGTCACTTTAGCACCTTTCAGCTTAGCATTGCCGGTAATGATGGAGGATCTTCCTTCAACTTTGATTTCTGCGTTCATCAGTTGGAACTCATCAACATGCATGAAGCGGTTTTCAAAAACCGTTTCCGTGACAACGCTAGTTCCTTCGGATGCCAATAACAAAGCCATCATTTGGGATTGCATATCTGTCGGGAATCCTGGGTATGGTAACGTTTTGACATCCACTGCTTTGAGTGGACGGTCTGCAATGACACGCACACCATTCTCGTCAGGCTGTACAGTTACGCCCATTTCTTCAAGCTTAGCAATAACGGAACCCAAGTGATCAGAGATGGCACCTTCAACATATACGTCACCACCAGAGATTGCTGCGGCAGCCATATACGTACCTGCTTCAACACGATCCGGGATTACGGTATGCTTAACGCCAGACAGCTTCTCTACGCCTTCGATACGAATGACGCCTGTACCGGCTCCGCGAACTTTCGCTCCCATCCCGTTCAGGAAGTTAGCCAGATCGACAATCTCGGGTTCTTTCGCCGCATTCTCCAGAACCGTTACACCTTCGGCTAAAGTTGCAGCCATCATAATATTTTGAGTAGCTCCAACGGAAGCCACATCCAGATAAATTTTCGCCCCGCGCAACCGCCCTTGGCTACGTGCTTCGATATAACCTTGGCCCAAGCTAATCTCGGCTCCCATGGCTTCAAACCCTTTGAGATGCTGATCAATCGGTCGTGTACCGATGGCACATCCCCCAGGCAGTGAGATTCTTGTTTGACCCAAACGCGTCAGCAAAGGCCCCATGACCAGAAAAGACGCCCGCATTTTACTAACCCATTCATACGGGGCTTCACAGGAAGTAAGGTTCTCCGCATTTACGGTAATCACTTCGTCCCGGTATGTAACTCCCGCTCCTAGCGATTCCAACACTTTGTTAATCGTCATCACATCGTCTAGAGGAGGTGCGTCAATAATAACGCTTTGTCCTTCTTCCCCTAAGAGAGAGGCAGCGATGATCGGAAGAACAGAATTTTTAGCGCCGCTAACTTTGACACTTCCGGTCAACCTTTTGCCACCGCGGACGATAAATTTGCTCATCATGGTTCCCTCCGCGCTTTTATTCCCTTTTCCTCATTCCGGAATACGTAAGCCCCACTGTGACAGAAAGGACTGTTGCTGTGTGTGGAATTTCGACAAATTCTGGCATGTACGCACAGATGTCTGATCAGAAAAGAATTGGTTTGTATAATTCATATCGATGATACCATGTGTACTGTACATCCTGCTTCATGGCTCGAAAACTCATTTAAAAGGCCATCTTAGCATCAGAACAGACCAATTGGGATGATTTTTAGCCGGTAACTACCGGATATCCCCTTTATAACCTACATAATTAGTGAAAAATTGTGAATTCCCTAACTTCCATCATAACATTGTTGAATTGTTTGATACAAGCATTTTTTACATAAACATTTCAAATTCGGTCAGTTAAACGTTCACATTTCTTTCTTATATTTTGTCCGACAGCTCATACTCTAATTGTTAACACAATTAATCGATGTTATTCGACAATGAGCCGCTTGAAGAACCTAACAGATGATTAACCAACCATCTCGACATTAAAACAAATTTCTTAACATTTGAGTCCAGGACAAATAATCAATAACAAAGCCAGCAACGGCATGCCCTAGAATAATGGCCAGCAACAAATGTAACAGTCTCCCCTGAGGACCTTTCGGCTGTCTGATCACTAAATCCAATTTCAGATTTTGCAATGACCACCATGTAATCGCTATACATATAAGAGAAACGAAAATTGAGATCAGGCTGTTTGTGCTCAATGTCTGGTTCACCTGATTCGCCAGATCATTACCCATATCTTCTTACCTCCACCTTGATTGTTGCAACGATCGGCATATCATATGCCTAGCCCCCATAACTTGTTAGTACACAGGAATGTGTGAAGCAGAAAAACATCTCTGTTCTACGCTCAGGTCCCCCTCGAATTGACAAGATCTCTGATGCCTACGTGACCAAGCAACAACAATTCAACTCTGCAAGATAATGAACATCTAGCGCCCTACTTCCTGCATCTGCTGACTCTAAGGAATATAGGCTGTTTCACTATTACTTGTCAACTACATTGATTTCCACTTCAAAAAAAATTTTAATTTGTATCCGCCAGTATTGTGTGACTAAAACGACATAAAAGAGCGTTATAACGATATCGATTCTGTCATTTCCTCGGAAATAATTCTACTGAATCTCGTAAAATTAGTTCTATTAGGGGGATATGCCCATACTACTTAAGTCCTACATATTATTCACCTGATCATTGAAAGGTGAATCTAATCATGTGAAGCCATTCATACTATATAAAGAGAACACTCTCTAACATTCAAATCCATGAATACTGTAGTGGTATACCATCGTTGTACTCCACTAGTTTAATTCCCTCAAAAATGATTAAAAGAACCCGGTAGACTAGGCCACCGGGTTCCTTAAATCACTTTATTTGCCGTACACGTTAATCCGGTTAACCGCTTTTTGCAAAGCAATCTCTGCACGGCGGTGATCAAAGTGGTCCTGATTGCTCTGACTGGCAAGCCGGCGTTCTGCCCGCTCTTTAGCCGCACGCGCACGATCCACATCAATACTTTCCGGGAATTCGGCACTCTCCGCGAGTACAACAACCTTATCTTTTCGTACTTCGATAAAGCCGCCGCCAATGGCAACCTGCTTGTTCTCTTTTCCGTTTTTAATAATGATTGGTGCAATCTGTAAAGGTGTGACCATCGGGATATGACCTGGGAGAATCCCCAGTTCCCCTTCAATACCGCGAGCAATAATGCTGTCCACTTGTTGTGAATAAACAAGACGCTCAGGTGTTACAATTTCCAACAAAAAGGTGCTCAATTCCATCCCTCCTGAAACTATCCGAAGGATAGCTCGCTTCATAAGGACAATCCTGGACTCAGATTATACCAGTGTTTTAGCTTTCTCCACTGCCTCTTCAATCGTACCCACGAAGAGGAATGCTGCTTCCGGCAGATCGTCATGCTTGCCTTCGAGAATCTCTTTAAAGCTGCGCACCGTTTCTTTAACCGGAACGTATTTACCCGGAATACCGTTAAATGCTTCAGCAACGTGGAAAGGCTGGGACAAGAAACGTTGAATTTTACGCGCACGATATACGAGCGCTCTGTCTTCTTCGCTAAGCTCGTCCATACCCAGGATCGCAATGATATCTTGAAGTTCGTTATAACGTGCCAAGATACGTTTAACACCTTGTGCAACACTATAGTGCTCTTCGCCAACAACTTCAGGAGACAAGATCCGGGAACTGGATGCGAGTGGATCTACCGCTGGATAGATACCCATCTCGGAGATTTTTCGCTCCAGGTTTGTTGTTGCATCCAAGTGAGCAAACGTTGTTGCAGGAGCAGGGTCAGTGTAGTCATCCGCAGGTACGTAGATCGCCTGGATGGATGTAACCGATCCTTTTTTCGTTGAAGTGATACGCTCTTGCAATTGACCCATTTCTGTTGCCAGCGTAGGCTGGTAACCTACCGCGGAAGGCATACGTCCAAGCAAGGCAGATACTTCTGAACCCGCTTGGGTGAAACGGAAGATGTTATCGATAAAGAGCAACACGTCACGGCCTTCTTCATCACGGAAATATTCCGCCATCGTCAGACCCGTGAGGGCTACACGAAGACGTGCGCCTGGTGGCTCATTCATTTGTCCGAAGACCATTGCAGTTTTGTTGATAACGCCGGAATCACTCATCTCGTGATACAAGTCGTTACCTTCACGTGTACGCTCACCAACACCGGCAAATACGGAGATACCGCCGTGCTCTTGCGCAATGTTGTTGATCAGTTCCTGAATGGTTACCGTTTTACCTACACCGGCACCACCGAACAGACCGATTTTACCGCCTTTTGCGTAAGGAGCCAGCAAGTCGATAACTTTAATACCTGTTTCAAGCATTTCCGCTTGGGTAGTCAGTTCATCAAATGCAGGAGCAGAGCGGTGAATCGGATTTTTGTGTTCAGCTGCTACTGTACCGCCAGTATCGATCGCTTCGCCGAGTACGTTAAATACACGACCCAGTGTCGCTTCACCGACAGGTACAGAGATTGGAGCTCCAGTATCTACGGCTTCCATGCCACGTACGAGACCGTCCGTGGAGGACATCGCGATACAACGTACCCGGTTGTCACCCAGATGTTTCGAAGCTTCGAGTGTAAGATTTACACTAACACCGCTTTCGCTTACTGTAGTGATCGTAATGGCATTGAGGATTTCCGGCAGACCGCCGCGATCAAACTCGACGTCAACAACCGGACCCATGATGCTCACAACGCGTCCTTTGTTCATCTTAACGTTCCCCTCCTACAAGCCTGCTACTTTGACAAAAATAAAGTTCCGTTCATTCATTTTTGCAGTGCAAGCCTTCATTAAATAAAAAACGGTTAGCCTTGTGCTGCGTTGGCACCTGCCACAATTTCCGTAATCTCCTGCGTAATCGCCGCTTGACGGGCACGGTTATATGTCAATGACAGATCATTAATGAGCTTCGATGCATTTTTGGTTGCATTGCCCATTGCCGTCATTTTCGCACCCAGCTCACTCGCTTTACCATTCAGCAATGCGCCGTAAATCAATGTCTCCGCATAACGCGGAAGCAATACTTCCAGCACAGCTTCAGCTGACGGTTCATACTCGTAGCTTGCAGTCGGTCCATCCGCAGCAGATAACTCAGGTGTTTCCATAGGAAGAAGTTTTTCTACCGTCGGAATCTGGGTCAACGCATTTACAAAACGGTTATAACAAATGTACAATTCATCAAATTTAGCCAGTTCAAATCCGTGAACCGCTTCATGAGCGATGGATTTGATATCGGCAAATGCAGGTGAATCCGACAAATCCGTTATCGTGGAAGACATAGCCATTTCACGACGTCTGAAATAGTCGCGCCCTTTACGTCCGATAACGAACAATTCATAGTCGTCCTGAGAGTTGTGACGTTCTTTCAGCGTCAGATTAACCTGACGCAAAATGTTCGCATTGTATCCACCTGCAAGACCACGGTCCGATGTAATGATCAGATAAGCTGTCTTTTTCACCGGACGGCTATCCAGCATTGGATGCTGGATGCCTTGCGTGCTTGATGCAATACTCGCCACTACCTCTTTCAACTTCTCTGAATAAGGACGGGCAGCCTCTGCTTTTTCCTGCGCTTTACGCAGTTTTGCAGCAGCTACCATCTCCATTGCTTTGGTGATCTGCTTTGTGCTTTGTACGCTTTTAATTTGCCGCTTAATTTCGCGCATGCCTTTTGCCATGATTTCACCACCTTAAAGTTTTGACAAAGTCAAAACTACATCGTAAGCATAATCCTACTTTGGCAGAGCCAAAGTTACTTCGTAAGCTTCGTTACAAGTTACACATGCAGACATGCGGAATCGGTTAAACAACTCCGCAGCTACATGAATCTATTTAGACAGAGACAGCGAAGCTCTTTCTGAACTTCTCAATTGCATCTTTAAGTGCATTCTCATTGTCTGCTGTCAATTCTTTTGTATCACGGATGGACCCAAGGATTTCCTCATGGTTGCTCTCCATAAACGCAAGGAACTCACGCTCAAAACGAGTTACATCACCTGTCGGAATTTCATCCAAGTACCCTTTAACTGCAGTGTACAAGCTGACAACCTGTTGTTCTACAGGAAGTGGCTGATTTACACCTTGCTTCAGGATTTCCATCATTCGCGCACCACGATTCAGACGAGCCTGAGTGGATTTATCCAAGTCAGATCCGAATTGAGAGAACGCCTGCAATTCACGATATTGAGCGAGATCAAGACGCAGGGAACCTGCAACTTTTTTCATCGCTTTGATCTGTGCAGAACCACCGACACGAGATACCGAGATACCTACGTTGATCGCTGGACGTTGTCCGGCGTTAAAGAGATCGGACTCCAAGAAGATTTGACCGTCCGTAATCGAGATTACGTTAGTCGGAATGTATGCAGATACGTCCGAAGCTTGTGTTTCAATGAATGGCAGAGCGGTTAAAGAACCACCACCAAGTTCATCATTCAGCTTCGCAGCGCGCTCAAGCAAACGGGAGTGCAAGTAGAATACGTCACCTGGGTAAGCTTCACGGCCTGGTGGACGACGAAGCAACAAGGACAACTCACGGTATGCCGCAGCCTGTTTAGTCAAGTCATCATATACTACCAGCACGTGCTCGCCTTTGTACATGAAATACTCACCCATGGAACAGCCGGAGTAAGGAGCAATATAAAGCAATGGTGATGGATCGGAAGCGGATGCCGTTACTACGATGGTATATTCCATTGCACCTCTACGACGCAACGTTTCTACGACCTGAGCAACAGTGGACTGCTTCTGACCGATAGCCACATAGATACATTTCATGCCGCTACCTTTTTGGTTCAGGATCGCATCGATCGCAATCGATGTTTTACCCGTTTGACGGTCACCGATGATCAACTCACGTTGTCCACGGCCGATTGGAACCATCGCATCAATCGCTTTGATCCCTGTTTGCATCGGCTCATGAACCGATTTACGATCCATAACGCCTGGTGCTTTACCTTCTACCGGACGGAATTCCGTTGTAGTGATTGGCCCTTTGCCATCCACTGGAATACCGAGCGGGTTCACAACGCGTCCGATCAATGCTTCGCCAACGGGCACTTGCATGATCTGACCTGTACGTTTTACTTGATCTCCTTCACGGATATCCGAGTAAGGTCCCAAGATAACGACACCCACATTGCTTTCTTCTACGTTCATGGCGAGGCCCATTACACCGCTTGGGAACTCAACCAACTCGTTGGACATGACATTCTCGAGTCCGTATACACGGGCGATCCCGTCACCAACCTCAATAACTGTACCAACTTCGACTACATCGATATCAGTCTTATATTGTTCAATCTGACTTTTAATTAATGTACTGATTTCTTCTGGTTTGATACTCAAGTGTCCTCACCCCAATCTACTGTACTCGTCTGTTAAAAGACTGCTCAAGACGTTCGAGCTTGCCAGCCAAGCTGCCGTCATAGATCGTATCGCCAATGGCGACTTTCAATCCGCCCAGCAGTGCAGGATCAACAATGTTCTCGATACGGATCTTTTTATTCACACGGCCACCGAACTCACGGGCTACCGCTTCTTTCTCTTCTTCCTTCAATGCATAGGTCGAGTATACGCGAGCATCGGCGATCCCAAGGGAATCCCCTTCGATTTTCACATAATCATTCAAGAGGTCTTGCAACAATTCCACGCGGCCACGCTCAATCAGAAGCAAAACCGTGCGAAGGACAGGTTCGGACACTTTGCCATCAAGGCTTGCATGAAGCACATTTTGCTTAGCTTCATCAGAGATGTTAGGAGAAACAATAAATTTAATAATCTCTGGATCTCCGGTTAATCCACTGACAACGGCACGCAGTTCCTGTTCAACTTCAAGCACTTGCTGCTGCTGAAGAGCAACTTCGAACAATGCTTTTGCATAACGCTTGGCAACAATCGTATCGCGGCTCATTGTCGGCCCCCTACCTCATTGAGGTATTGGTTCACAAGTTCCTCTTGTGCTGGACCGTTCTCAACTTCTTTTTTGATCAATCTGGAAGCAATCTGAACGGAAGCAGTACCCAGTTCGCTGCGAAGTGCGGCAACCGCTTTGTTCTTCTCGCTCTCAATTTCACGTACAGCATCGTCTTTGAGACGAGTTGCTTCAGCTTTGGCATCAGCCAGAATGGATTCAGCCTGCTTGCCACCCGTTTGTCTGGACTGTTCAATAATGTCGTGAGCTTCTTTGCGCGCTTGTTCGAGAGCCTGTTTTTGCTCCTCCACATAAGCAATCGCCTGTTCCCGAGTCTGAGCAGCCTCATTCATCTGGCTCATTACGAGTTCACGACGCTTTTCCATGATGGAGAACAACGGACCGAAAGCATAACGGCTAAGCAGCCAGTATAAAACCAAAAATGCGATAATCGCAAGAAGCGTATTTTCCCATAAGAAACTCAATCTGTTCACTCCTTCCTGGAGGTATCCTAAACCGTTATCCCTTACAGGATAAGTTCCTAGCTAAAAAGAAGGCGCGGAGGGCTACAGCCTTCCCCGCCGTACTGTGTTATGTCTTAAGCAGCACCGTAGAACATGAATGCGAGTACCACACCGATGATCGGCAATACCTCGATCAAACCTACCCCGATGAACATTGTTGTTTGCAGTGTGGATTTCGCTTCTGGTTGACGCGCGATCCCTTCCACTGTTTTGCTGATTACCATACCGTTACCGATACCTGCGCCGAAAGCGCCCAATCCTGCAACAATTGCTGCTGCGATTAATGCCATTGCTCCCATTTGTATATCCTCCTTAAAATTATAAATCAATTTTATTGTTCAGCCTGATGGAGAGATCCCCGCAGGTCTAAAACTTAATGTTCTTCGTGCGTTTCGATGGTCTGTGAAATGTACACCATCATTAGAATGACGAAAACGAAAGCTTGAATCCCGCCGATAAAGATACTGAAACCTTGCCACACTGCAAGTAGCGGTATTGCGAAAATGGCGCCCAGCACTTTAAAGCTGGTCAGTTTGAGGATGGTTGCAATCAGCACCTCACCCGCAAAAATATTCGCGAACAAACGCATGCCGTGCGTGAGCAGCTTGGACGCGGTCTCGATAATATTAATCGGAAGGAACAACGCGTACGGCTGCACATAGTGCTTCAGATAACCTCTAGTGTTCTTGAACAGTCCAAGTCCATGTGCTACGAGGAAGGCTACGAGAGCTAGTCCCATCGTTACGGACAAGTCAGCTGTTGGTGATTTGAACCAAGCCAGCTCGATATGTGGATGCGCTTCTGGATCCTTCGCGTGAGCCTTTTCATAAGCCTCAACCGCTGTAACGATTGGTTTCCCGAAAACGGTAGCTGCATTAACATCCTTAACATCGGTAACGGCCTGGAATGGAAGCCCAAGCATATTTCCTACGAAGATGAACAAAATCATCGTAAGTGCGAGAGAAATAAAGTGTTTGCCTTTCTTCATGTCCATCGTACTGGATATCAGATTACGAACGAACTCAACAGCCCACTCCATAAAGTTTTGCAGCTTTCCCGGATTATCCACCGACAGGTTCCGCGTAGCGATGATGGCAAAAATGAAGACAATGGCGCTGGTTACAATCAACATCAATAGTACGGACAAGTCCAGATGAAATCCACCAAGCATAATCACTGGAGCTTCATGCATATTTTTTTCTCACCCCTTTCTCTACCTGAAAGTTGCCACACTCAAAATCACTCTGCTTTGCGGGACATGATGATCCCTATAATTAATAGGGAAAATTGCGCAATGGCCAGACCGCCTGCAACCGCATATGTATTGAAGTACTGCGGAAAGCGCATCGATATGTAAATACCAAGCACTGCGAGCGCCGCTCTTGTCAAAAATCCCAGGTTCACACGCTTCAGATTACCTTCTGCCGCATCATCGGACATCTTCCTCACCTTGTAGCCCAGGTAAAATGCATTAATCAAACTTATGCTAACACCCAGGGCCAGTCCCAAAGCAATCGTTTCCAAACGAGGTACAAATGCAGCCGTTAGAAAACAAATCATGAGAATATACATGACGGAAACGGTCATCCATCTGCGATATCTGGCTAGTTCACTCATCACTTTCCCCCATGAATTTTTTAGCAATAAAGTAAATGCTTACCCCGCCTGCCGCAAGAAAAAAGAGAACGCTTACGGCGATCCATATTCCGTTGCCTCCAATGGTCCTGTCCAACCACGAGCCAGCGTAATATCCGGCAACAGCGAGCAAGGCAATCTCGATTCCAAAAGCTGTCACGAGCCCCATTGCTTTCCAGACCTTATCATCATGGTTACGGGATGAATTTGGTTTGTTCGAATCGGCCATTTTCCACGCCACCCTTGCAATCCCAGTTAATTTTACTGAATGATGAGAGCCTTTGTCAATTGATTGATTTTAGCGTTTTAAAGGGAGAAACGACGGGTCTACAGCTTATTACAGCCCGTAAACCCGCGTAAACCGTACAGTTTAACTGTATGCTATCCCCTCTATAAATCCAACAGAAAATGTGAATTATTTTTTGAACTTTCTGTGAAATGATTCCGGGCGCTCACTTTTTACGCCGAAATGGTGCAAAATCGCATTGACAATTCTTTCCGATGCATGTCCATCACCGTATGGATTAGCAGCTTGACTCATGCTTGCATACAGTGCTTCGTCTGTAAGCAGAGCCTTGGTCCGTTCATATACACGTTCCTCTTCTGTCCCTACCAATTCGAGCGTGCCCGCTTCGATGCCTTCCGGGCGCTCTGTTGTATCGCGCAATACAAGAACAGGCACACCAAACGAAGGCGCTTCTTCCTGCAAACCGCCTGAATCAGTCAGGATCAAGTGAGTGTGCGGGTAAAAGTTATGCAAATCCACTACGTCTAGCGGATCAATTAACCGAATACGGGGATGATTCCCCAAAATCGCGTGAGCCGGCTCCTTCACAGCAGGACTAGGGTGCACCGGGTACACGATGGCAATATCTTCGAATTCGTCTGCAATACGTTTGACGGCCTGGAAAATGTTGCGGTGAGGCTCGCCTTGAGATTCGCGGCGATGAGCAGTCATCAGCACCAGGCGTTTGCCTTGTGCCCAATCAAGTACCGGGTGTTTGTAATCCTCCCGTACTGTATATTGAAACACATCCGTTACCGTGTTGCCTGTGACGTAGGTACTAGACTCCGGTTTATTTTCTTTTGCAAGATTGGAAGAAGACCAATCCGTTGGTGCAAAATGCAGATCGGCCAAAACACCCGTCAGCTGGCGATTCATCTCTTCCGGGTAAGGCGACAGCTTATTCCACGTCCGCAGACCGGCTTCCACATGCCCAACCTGAATCTGTTGCAGGAAGGCTGCATAGCTGGCTACAAATGTAGTCAACGTATCACCGTGAACGAGCACGATATCAGGCTTGGCTTCACGCAAAACCGGCTCCAGACCGCCAAGAACACGAATGGTAATTTCGTTCAGGGTCTGGCGATCCTTCATGACATCCAGATCATAATTGGGATGAATGTCGAAAACTTCAAGAACCTGATCAAGCATCT
Organism: Paenibacillus xylanexedens; assembly: GCF_007680605.1. Classification (GTDB taxonomy): domain Bacteria; phylum Bacillota; class Bacilli; order Paenibacillales; family Paenibacillaceae; genus Paenibacillus; species Paenibacillus xylanexedens_B. The sequence continues at coordinate 121,072 of NZ_VEIO01000005.1, read as the reverse complement.
GGCGATGTTGCGCGGTTACGCAAACAATCGACTCAATAGACTCGGGATGTTTTTGCAATTCCAGAATAAGCGGAGCCATCTTGATCGCTTCTGGACGCACCCCGAAAATAGTCATCACTTTAATTTTTTTGGACATTCGAGCAAAGCCCCTTTTCTAATCCGCATGAAAATATGCTTATTTCGTTCCGTACAGACGGTCTCCCGCATCGCCAAGTCCTGGCACGATATATCCGTGATCATCCAGACGGTCGTCAAGCGCAGCTACATAGATGTCTACATCTGGATGTGCATCTTGTACTGCTTTTACGCCCTCTGGCGCTGCAACCAGGTTCATCATTTTGATCTGAGTGCAACCGCGCTTTTTGAGCACGTCAATCGCCGCGATCGCCGAACCGCCTGTTGCAAGCATCGGGTCAATCACAATCAGCTGGCGTTCAGTTACATCTGTAGGCAACTTGGTGTAGTATTCTACCGGTTGCAATGTTTCCGGATCACGGAACAAGCCAACATGTCCTACTTTTGCCGCTGGCAGCAACTTCACCACGCCATCCAGCATCCCCAGTCCTGCGCGCAGAATCGGTACCAGTCCAAGCATACGTCCAGAAATTACTTTTCCTTGTGTCGCCGCTACAGGCGTTTGTACGTCAATGGATTCCAGCTCAACGTCTCTTGTAATCTCGTAGGCCATTAATGTTGCTACTTCATCAACCAATTCACGAAAATCTTTCGTATTCGTACGCATATCGCGTATAAACGTCAGTTTGTGTTGAATCAGGGGGTGATCACATATTACTAATTTTCCCATTAAATTGTCCCTCCGGTAAGTTCTTCATGAGTTAAGCATTTCCAAATATACCTAGCCGTCATTCACAGGCTCGATAAATCCTGTATATTATATCATCACCCACACTGAATTACACCATCAAAGGGCACCTAATCATTACAGAAAAGCAAATCCTACAAAAACAGGACCGGAAAATGATCCATCCGGTCCTGTTTGCTCGTGCTGTTGTGTGAGTTGAATAGCAAAATGTTAAATACAATAGCACTCCGCCACCAGAATGCTCCTTCGATCGCCGTTATCCCCAAATTTTATGAATCACCTTAGAAAGGTAAAAATTCGGGGATAAATGCGAGCGCTTCGCTTCTACGGCCTCATTCTGCTCGCTACGTTACTTTGTATTCCATTTTAGCAACCTTCAAAATCAAACAGCGCGAGCAATGTTTTTAGCAGTAGTAGTAAAAATCCTAGTATTTAAGGTCAGTGTACAGCGGGTACTGATCCGTCAGGGCAGTTACCTCAGCGCGTGCCTGATCCAGTGTTGCTGTATCTTTTGGATTTTTAAGCGTCTTGGCAATGATCTTACCGATCGCTACCATTGCTTTCTCGTCCATACCGCGGGAAGTCGCCGCAGGTGTACCAATACGGATACCACTCGTGATAAACGGACTTGTTGGATCAAACGGAATCGCGTTTTTATTTACGGTAATACCGATGGAATCAAGTACATGCTCTGCTTCCTTACCCGTGATGTTCACGCTACGAGTATCGATCAGCATCAAGTGGTTGTCTGTACCGCCGGATACAATGTTCAATCCTTCAGAGATCAATGTTTCAGCCAGCACCTGTGCGTTTTTCACCACGTTCTGAGCATACGTTTTGAACGAAGGTTGCAAAGCTTCACCAAATGCAACAGCTTTTGAAGCGATTACGTGCATCAAAGGTCCACCTTGGGAACCCGGGAATACCGCTTTATCAATAGCAGCTGCCCAGGACTTGCGGCACAGGATCATACCGCCACGTGGTCCGCGCAATGTTTTGTGTGTCGTTGTTGTCACGAAGTGGGCATGTGGCACCGGGTTAGGATGCAATCCAGCAGCAACAAGTCCTGCGATGTGTGCCATATCAACCATGAACAGCGCGCCAACATCGTTCGCGATCGAAGCCAGCTTTTCAAAATCAATCGTACGCGGGTATGCACTTGCGCCTGCTACGATCAGACGAGGGCGGTGTTTGAATGCTGCTTTGCGAACTTCATCATAATCAATGAGGAATGTATCTTCTTGAACGCCATACGCAACGAAGTTGTACAGCAAACCGGAAGCATTCACCGGGCTACCATGCGTCAAGTGACCGCCATGTGCCAGGTTCATACCCAGAACGGTATCGCCAGGCTTCAACGCCGCCAGATATACAGCCATGTTCGCTTGTGCACCGGAGTGCGGCTGCACGTTCGCATGTTCTGCACCAAACAATTCTTTCGCGCGATCACGCGCGATATCTTCAACGACATCGACATGCTCACAGCCACCATAGTAACGTTTGCCTGGATAACCTTCAGCGTACTTATTCGTCAGAACGGAGCCGAGTGCTTCAATTACCGCTTCACTTACGATGTTCTCGGATGCGATCAGCTCGATGTTGTTCTGTTGACGTTTCAGTTCAAGATTCATTGCTTCCAATACTGCAGGGTCATTTTTACGCAATTGTTCCATGATTAAATTCCTCCTAAATTATAATGAAGTTATAAAGCGAAATGATGTTTCCACGTAAACGGAGAGTGCAACACCAATCTGGAGAAGCAGCGCGTTCGCATTTATCACCGGATTTTCCCTTTTAAAAGGAGATTCAAAGAAATCTGGGGATAATAGCGATCGTAAGACGGTGATGCAATCGAAGTCTGAGTGTAACCTGACGATTTCGCTTTATACGTTAGTCACAAAAGGTCGAATCAGGTTGTTCCTCCATTCGGTAAACCGCACGTTCGCCGCCAATCAGTTTCGGACGTGTAAGTGCTGCTGTAACACGAGCCTCTCCAATGTAACGAAGTGATGTCCGGAAAGGAACCGCAACATGGCGAAGATGCATGCCAATCATGGTCTCACCGATATCCAGACCTGCATGGGCTTGAACGTGCTCAGCCAGACATGGATCGGACAGTGAACGATAGGCAGTAGATGCCATGGAACCCCCAGCTTTCGGCACAGGTACAGCGCCAACCTCCGTTAATCCAAGCCGATGAAGCAACGCACGTTCCATTACAAGGGCTCGGTTCAGGTGTTCACAGCACTGGAATACCGTGTCGAAACCAAACTCCGTCTGCACCTCGCGAATACCTGCAAGCAACTGATCCGCCACGTCGACGGCACCGCTTGTTCCAATGCGCTGGCCTGCGACCTCGCTTGTACTCGTGCCGATCACAACAACATGGCCAGAGCCAAGTTTACCGGCTGTCGCCAGTTCGCGCAGGATTGATGCCGTCTGTTGTTGCAATCCGGGTTGTTCCGAATCCAATTCAATTGTCATCCTATCGCCTCCCGATAAAATCATGCCCGCTATCTATACAAGTTGAACTAAAGATCTTACACAGTCCACTCCGATGACAGAATAACCTTCCAATCGCTGTTATCCCCAGATTTTTTCGATTCCCTTTCCCAAAGGGGAAAATCCGGGGATAAAGGCGACCGCTTCGCTTTTTCAGGTTTTTTCTGTCCTCTCCGTTAACGTGTAAATAAATAGTTCAACTTATATAGTGAATGTTTGCTCTACACATGCGCTACATGGCATTTCAGGTACTATTATAGCGAAAAATCAGATGAAAGACGAAAAAAAGAGCAGTCTGCGGGTATCGCAGAATTGCTCTTTTGCCCAGGCGACCGGCCGTTTGTTCCGGTGCTCCATTGTGGTTGTGCCCACTTCGTCGCCAGTTACACCGGATCCCTGTTTTCCCCTTCATCATAAATCAACCCACCTTGAAAATCAACGGTTAATTTACATTCCATGTTCTGTTTGTATATCTTGTCTCTGTACAGCTGAATTATTCAAGCTTATCTAGAAGCTTGGATAACGCTGTACGAATCTCCGCAGCCGCAATGTTGTAATCGTCCCGGCTACCGCCAAACGGATCGGAGATATCAAAACTCGGGATGCGTTGCCGAATTTCGATCGCACGCTCTCGCTCCGATGCCAGAATCTCCTGGCCCAGGGCCCGTTTCATCTCTAGTGAAGCAAACAGGCTGTCCAACTCCTCCAGGTCTTGAAGCACTTGTGCATCATTCTCGGCATATTCTTTCAGCGTGTACGTTTTCTGAATAGAATCCGGGAACACCTGCATCACATGTTGCTTATGGCTCCGCGTTAACGTCAGAATCAGATCTGCCCATTCGACCAACGCTTCACTCAGCTGTGTAGACTGGGATGGGCCTTCTGCCTGATGATCTTTCAAAACCGCTTCGGCATGACGTGATATCGGCATACCTGACGACGCAGCCACACCTGCGGAACGTACATGTACCTCAATGCCGCGCTCGGCTGCAAGTTTCCTCATAAGCCCTTCTGCCATGGGGCTGCGGCACGTGTTTCCTGTACATACAAACAAAATATGTTTCATTGTAATAGCCTCCCCATATGATCAAGATGTGAACTACCTATCGTATCGTTCAAACGTTTTATTTTTTAAAATATAAACAAAAGTCCGAAGGCAAGCAAGATCGCTCCGCCTACAGCTTCACCGTAATCCCCCAAATTCTGGCTTACCCTACGCCCCAGAAGCAGACCCATAATCGACATCAAGCCACCGCAGAAACCAAAGGCCAAAATCGTAAGGACAAGATCACTACTGAACATGCCAAGTGACACCCCGACAGAGAATGAATCTACGCTGACACTAAGCGAAAACAAAAGAATACCCAGCAAAGATCGATGATCGACCAGCTTGGTTTCCCCTTCACGAAACGCATTAAAAATCATGTGAGCGCCTAGCAGTACCAGCAGGCCGCCTGCCGCGTAATTCGTAATATTGCCCAGCAAGGAACTGACATACTTACCCATATACATGCCGGCAAGCGGCATGATGACATGAAACAGTGCCGTAACGGTGCTAATTTTCAATACATCCCGTAGCCGTATACCCTTCATGCCAATGCCGATGCCCAGCGAGAATGCATCAAGCCCCAGCGCAACCGCCATAATCAGAATGGTTACCAACTGCCCTACATGGGCAGACACATCCCACATCCTCATACCCCCAAGTCACATAAGGTTCTTGTACACGATATGCGGACAAGAACTCAAACATGACGGTTACAGGGAAACGGAGCTAAGAAGTGTGGGGTACAGCTTTCCGATGATGAAAAAACAGATCAAGTGCGACCTTGCTAATATGAAAATAATAGATTGGAACGTTAAACGTGACGACTGCATGCAAGCGTGATGACTGCTTGCGAATGCCGAGGCTCGCTCCTGATCCCGTGGGCAGGAGCGTTTAGGTGAGCGGCTCAACCAACTTGAATAAGTTGGTTGCCCGCCGCCTTGAGTAGCCGGTTCATGACGGCTGCTCCCAGCCCTTCGCGCGAGCAGGCCTCCGCCACAATATATGTGGCGCCCTGCTCATCGCAGCTGCGCAACGCGGCGTATAGCCTGCGCGCAGCTTCCTGCAGCTCGCTGGCGTCGCCCAGCGAGAACACGGCATCGGCGCGGTACTGCTCCGCGTGCTCGGCGAACGCCAGCACCGCGGTGCGCTCTCCGCGCTGCGCCGCCTCCGCCAGGGCGGCGCGGGTCCAGGCCGCCACCGCTGCGGGCGGCCCCTCTACCACGCACAGCGCCCCTTCGGGTGCGTAGTGCGTGTACTTCATGCCCGGCGAGCGCGGCGCCGGGCTGGTGCTGTCGCCACCGGACCCTTCAGCGAGAAGCGCTGGGTCCGTGGCGACACGGGCGGCTACGGCGGACAGCTGTTCCGCCGTAATGCCGCCAGGGCGCAGGATGGTGACGGTACCGTCGTCACCGGCCTGCACCACGGTGGACTCGACGCCCACCCCCGTGGGGCCGCCGTCCACAATGCCGCCGATGCGGCCATCCAGATCCTCCCGCACATGTGCGGCGAGGGTCGGGCTAGGCCGCCCGGAACGGTTCGCACTCGGCGCAGCCACGGGGCATGCCGCCGCCGCGATGAGTGGCAGTGCCACCGGGTGGTCCGGCATGCGCACGGCCACTGTATCCAGTCCGGCAGTGACCCGAGGGGATACCGCCCCTGGCCTAACCGGCAGCACCAGCGTCAGCGGGCCCGGCCAGAAGGCCGCCATCAGCGCTTCCGCTGTTGCATTCACCTCGGTGACCAGCTCATGTAGCTGGTCACGGTGCGCGATATGCACAATCAGCGGATTGTCGGAAGGCCGCCCTTTGGCGGCAAATACCGCCTCAACCGCTTCCGTGCTACGCGCGTCTGCGCCGAGGCCGTAGACCGTCTCGGTCGGGAAGGCAACCGTCTCCCCTTGACGAAGGCAGGCCGCGGCTGCCTGCAAGTCAGCGAGTGCTGCTTCGCGGGCGGCGCTCCCCTTTTTCGCATCCGATACTGGGGAAATCTCTTGCACGTTCACATCTATGTTCTCGGCCTCACTCTGCTCATGCAACAACGCGCTGACATCCCAGAAGGCTGTGTTGTACTCCCCCTTGGCTCTCTCTAACGCCGCATCATCGCGCTTGTCCTCTAACGAGGGTTGTTGTATCTTTTCGTGTTCTCTGGTCATATATATCATCATCCCTAAACTTCAAGTAGGTTTAATTTCAGTACATATAAGTATACCATATCTGTCACGTTTCAGGTTTGATCCAACGATGAGGTACCTCCCCCGCATATCCTGTTCACGTAAAAAGGAAGCTCCTCGCACACCTGCAACGAAACTTCCATCTCTAAGTTTTTTATTCTAACGCACTGCATTTCATTATATCTTAAATTCGTTGTTAAGTGAATAATCCTGCTATCCAACCCCATATTTTCACGGCCACATCCCACAGGAAGAATCTCGCTTCAGGCGTCTCACCTTGCACAGTTGCTTTCACCTCTACTGCATCGGCAGCCGAGGCAGAGACTGTCGATGGTTTGGCCAGCGCATCTCCTGTACTTGCATCAATGAAACAGAGCGGCGGGAACAACACACACCACCAGTTCTGCCCTTTGCCTTCGCCCAGCGTGATCCGTACTGCTTCATATTCGCCGGCAGGGTACACCGTACCGCCATATAGCTTTGTTGGAAAAGGAACCGTGCCAAGCTCCACCTGATAATCATAAGTCAGACCGCGTTTCATTAGCTCTTCCCCTACCCGATTCTCAATCTCGGACAGATGTTCACGAATGACATACCGAGCCTGCTCCAGACTTTGCGGATTCTCCAGCGCCCCAACCCATTCGCCCATCTGTGCAACGACCGCATCCCGAATCTCGCGTTTCACGAGCTGATCTCCAGCCGCATCGGAATTCGCTAGAATCCGCAAACGGATCGATTGCTCCGGAATAGTAGTAGCAGCAACAGCCGCATCGGTTTTCTGACCTTCCCACATCATAATGATCATCATAAGACATACAAGGATAAGTCCAATTTGTTTACCAATTCGTCTGTTCATCCCGTTCTCCCCCTCGAATCCGTTATCCAGCTGTAACTCTCTCATGTCTATCAGTATGCCCGGTAGAGGAAGAAGTAAACCTAGTACATTCACAAATCTATTAACATTTTTCATAGAATCGGATGAATTGGCTTCATTGATCGGAGACAGGAACACAGACATATTCATTATCCGCGTTGCGAAAAGAGATTTCTTACGAAAAGGAGATGATTTCAGCACTCATGTTTTCTACTAAATGCCCCTAAACCAGCCCTTCTCGGGCATAAAAAAAAGCTTAGTGATCACTAAGCTTTTTCGAAGATAGCAATGGATTAGAGTGCTACTTTAATTTGAATTATACAGGTGGTGAACGATCTTCTCTTGCATTTGATTACTACGTTTCATTTCAACATAGATTAGGCACAGTAAAATCGTTATTATCACGAGTAATACAGCCACCATTTTTTGAAAATTATTCATCATGAATAATCCCTCCAGCTCGTGAAAAAATACAACTACACGGTGCTGTTCTCTTTTTCCTTTTTCAGTAGACTCCGAATCCGCTGCACCAACGACGGAGACTGTTCCTCCGGAAACCATTCATCCTCGTCTTCATCACCATACAGCTTAATGCTCATCACCAGCCCGATACAGGCCATGTTAATCAGCAAAGACGTACCGCCATAACTAATAAATGGCAGCGTAATGCCCGTCAGTGGCATGAGGCCAAGGAATGCACCTACATTTTCGAACACCTGATACAGTAACATCCCGATAATACCCACAATGATAATGGGTCCGGCGCGTTCTTTGCACTCCAATGCGATCAACACCATCCGGTGGATCAGTATAAAATATAACAGGATTAAGAGCGAAGCTCCCACAAAACCGAATTCTTCTGCCACCACCACAAAGATGGAATCCGAATACGTATACGGCACACGCCCGCTTTGAACCGAGGTTCCTTCCAAAAAGCCCTTGCCCGTAATTCCGCCCGATCCGATGGCAAGTCCTGCATTTTTCGTATGCCACATCGCTTTGGCTGTTGCCTTTTCGGGTACAAGCCACGGATCAATCCGTTCAGCCCAGTGCTCCCGTTTAATCTTTTCCAAAAAGGTAAACACTTCGTCATGGTAGAAGGTGTAGGATTTGATGAAACCAATAAAGAAAGCACTCACAATCGCGAGCCCGATTAACGCATGTTTCAGCTTCATATTGCCGATCCATAAAACCGCAACCAGAATAACCACATAACCGAGAGCGTTACCCAGGTCATTCTGCGCCATAACGAGTGCAAACGGAATAAATGTCCAGAGTCCAATCGGCACGACATCTCTCCAGAACCCGAGCTCCCCACGTTTACGCTTCACAATTAAATGGGCGAGGAAGAGAACAAGGATCATTTTGAACAATTCCGCAGGTTGAAACGAAATGCTTTCCGTTATTTTCAGCCAGCCATTCGCGTTATTCAACGTACTTCCAAGCACATTGGCCAGGATCAAGAAAACAATGCCTATACCATATAGAAGAAAAGCGTATTTTACGTACAACTTGTAATTAAACAAACCGATCCCGATGACCGCGATGAATCCGACCACATAGAAATAGATCGTTTTCACATGATGATTCGCAAGTTTGGGATCAAAGCGTGTTCCACTGTAAATCGCAAGTATACTTATAATCATTAACAACAATAGGACAAAAAGAATGACGCCATCCAGCTTTTTTACCGTTTTCCACATGATGTTTGAATTTCCCCCTAGTTCACACATCGCGCTTTACCAATAATGATCAATATTACCATTGTACCTAATTGGATGGGAGAATGGAAATCCGGTTCACTTTAACCAATCAAAAAAACCTTGAAAGTTCGTTCCCCAGCAAATGCCGGGAAGAACGATTCTCCAAGGTTGATCTGACTACTTTTACGGTAGTTCTTATGAGATATTTCTTTTGAGATCGTTCTCTACGATGGATGCACCATTAAAACATGGAGCTTTAATGGTAGAGTTGTTGCTGTTAACCTCTTCATCTCAATATAAACGTCGAGGTTTACTGTTCCGGTTGCTTCTGTTGCACGGGTTTACGTCTGAACAGCTTCATCACCAGTTCCGTAATACTCGGTTGCTCCGCCGATCCGAGAATATCTTCGTTTTCCTCCGTGTGCACCTTGATGCTCATCACAATGCCCATACTGATCATATTCAGCACGAGCGACGTTCCCCCTGAACTGATGAACGGCAACGTGATACCCGTCAACGGCATTAGACCGATGAATGGGCCGATGTTAACAAAGATTTGGTATAGCAGCATCGCGATAATCCCGACGATAAGGTATGGCCCCGCTCGGTCCTTACACTCCAGTGCGATCAAGACCAATCGGTGGATCAGGATAAAGTACAGGAGCAGCAGCACGGAGGCCCCGATAAAACCAAACTCTTCTCCGATCTGAACAAAAATCGAGTCGGCGTAAGCCAGTGGCACACGGTTGGATTGAATGGTTGTTCCTTCCATGTACCCTTTACCTGTAATTCCGCCTGAACCGATGGCCAGCTTCGCATTATACGTCTGCCACAACACATCCCGTGATGTCTGATCCGGCACAAGCCATGGGTCAAAACGATCCGCCCAGTGCGAACGGCCGATATCCTTTAGAAATTTGACAATCTCATCATGATAATGAATATATGCCTGCGTGCCCCCGACAAATGCAGCCGCTGCAATCACAAACCCGATCAACGCATGAGTAAATTTGATATTACCGATCCATAGCAGACCAATAAGAATAATCACGTAACTCAGTGCGTTCCCCAAGTCATTCTGGAGCAATACCAGCAATAGTGGCGGCAGCACACAGAGTGAGATCGGTATGACATCCCGGCCAAAATACAGCGGCCTGTTTCGCTTGCGCGCCAGCAGTGCTGAGAGAAATACAATCAAGCATAGCTTAAACAGCTCCGCAGGCTGCAGACTGAATCCAAAGATCGAGAGCCAGCCTTTGGCACCGTAATATTCCTGACCAATAAACATGACCAGAACCAATAACAGCATACCTACACCGTAGATATACAGATAGTTTTTAATAATGAACTTGTAGTTGATCATCGACATTCCGAAGAAAATGATGAACCCCAGAATATAAAAGATCACCGCACTTCGTGTCAGTCCTTCCAGCTTCGGACGGCCAAACGTGGTGCTGTAAATGGACAAAATACTGATGACCATCAGGATCACCAAAATAAAAACGATGGAGTAGTCGATCTTTTTGAATTTGTGCAGCATGTCTTTATGTTCCCCCAAGCATTCAGAAAATCTTCGGCATACCCCATTGTAGAGGATTTCGCGGCAAAAAGAAAACTTACGTGCCTTACATTTTTGTCACCTGTTCCGAAGGTCGAACACCCAGGACATGCCGTTCGATTCCGGCAAGGTCGGGAACGATGATAATCTCCGGCCAGTGCCCCGCCGATTCCAGCAAAGCCGCCACGTCATGAGCCTGGCCCATGCCCAGCTCAAAACCGACAATCTGCGGCGGCGCAGGCAGCAGCTTCAGCTGCTCTACCATGATGCGGTACGGGGCGAGCCCGTCCGGACCGCCATCCAGAGCGAGGCGCGGCTCATGATCGCGCACCTCCTGCTGCAACCCGGCGATATCTCCCGCCGGGATGTAGGGCGGGTTGGACACCAGGATGTCCAACCGCTCCCCGGCGAACGGGGCAAGCAGATCGCCTTCACGGAAGTCGATCTGTACGCCGTTCGCGGCCGCGTTGCGCGCGGCCACCTGCAGGGCATCCGCCGAGAGCTCCCCGGCGGACACCTGCCACTGCGGGCGAAGCGAAGCCATCGTGACCGCGATGGCACCGCTGCCCGTGCCGATGTCGACGGCGTGCACTGCACCGCCGTCGCCGGCAAACACGCGGTCCGCTGCGCGTAGCACAGCCTCGACCAGCAGCTCGGTCTCCGGCCGCGGAATCAGCACGGCCGGCGTGACCTCGAACGGCAGCCCGTAGAATTCCTGGCTGCCGATAATGTACTGCGCCGGCTCACCCGCGGCCTTGCGCGTGACGGCGTCCTCCCAGCGGCTACGCAGCCCGCTCGGGAACGGCTCCGGCTGCATCATGTAATACTGGGCGCCATAGACGCCCAGTACATGCTCCAGCAGCAGCCGTGCATTGCCCTGCGGCTCGTACACGCCGCACTTCTCCAAAAAAGAGGAAGCCTCTACGAAGGCTTCCCGGCAACTCTGCTCCGGCGTCATTACAAACTGTCCGCCCGTCACAGATTATTCTCCTCTGTCCATCATCTCGGTCTGCTGAGCAATCGTCAGTGCAGACAAGATATCTTCAATCTCTCCGTTCATCACCTGATCCAGCTTGTGCATTGTCAGACCGATGCGGTGATCCGTTACACGGCTTTGCGGGAAGTTGTACGTGCGAATGCGCTCACTACGGTCACCCGTTCCCACTTTGCTTTTGCGCTCCACGGAGATTTTCGCTTCTTCTTCCATCCGTTTCATATCAAAGATACGTGTACGAAGAACCTGCAACGCTTTTTCTTTGTTGGAGTTCTGGGATTTACCATCCTGACACGTCGCTACGATGCCTGTTGGTACGTGAGTTACACGTACCGCCGATTTCGTCGTGTTGACCGATTGTCCACCGGCACCACTGGAACAGAACGTATCCACACGAATGTCTTTATCGTGAATTTCGATATCAAAATCCTCCGCTTCCGGCATTACCGCAACGGTTGAAGTCGATGTATGAATCCGTCCGCCGGATTCCGTTGTCGGAATACGTTGTACACGGTGTGCTCCACTCTCGTATTTCATTTTGCTGTACGCGCCGCGGCCGTTGATCATGAATACAACCTCTTTGAACCCACCGAGGTCATTCGTGTTCACATCCATCAGCTCGACTTTCCAGCCTTGTGCATCCGCATAACGGGTATACATCCGGTACAGATCCGCCGCAAACAATGCTGCTTCATCTCCACCAGCCGCGCCGCGAATTTCCACAATAACGTTTTTGTCGTCATTCGGATCTTTCGGCAACATGAGTACACGAATCAGATCATCCAGTTCTTTCTGGCGAGCGGACAATTCTTCAATCTCCATTTTGACCATCTCGCGCATCTCGTCATCCAGCTTCTCGCCTTGCATTTCCTTCGCCGCTTCCAAATCCTCGCTTACCTGTTTGTACTCATTATACGCATCGTATGTCGGCTGAAGATCGGATTGTTCCTTCGAATATTCACGAAGCTTTTTGTTATCACTAGCTACATCCGGGTCACACAAAAGCTCGCTCAGCTTGTCATAACGATCGGCCAATGCCTGCAATTTATCCAACATGTATAGTCACCTCACGTTTTAATTTTGTCTTTGCACATGCCGTGTTTCATAACGAACCAACATGCACACTTGCTGTATATATCTATCATTCAAAATTCCACAAACCACAGGATTCTTCTGAATCCCCTGACCGCAGCATCTCATTCGAATTCTGAGTTATATGATCGACGTATAACCTCGCTACAACGTCATCAAATCCTTTACTTTTAAAGTGATATAAAGAAATCGCCTACCTCCTGAAAACCGCCGCCTCATCTTATCGATTACAACGAATAGTTAATCAAGGGTATACGACTCTTAATTATAGCATATGCTTATGCTTCTGAACAGCAACAGTTCATGGTGTAAACATGATTTTTTTACGTAAAACCACGATCCACCAAAATTCATGCTTTCGCCTTCATCTTCCCTGGAAACACTCTTCACTTATCCGCGGCGCTAAAGCAATCCATCCTCCAACTGCTCCAGCACAACACTCCACCAGGTTTCTTCATGAAGCACACTTACAGGGTCTTTCTCTGTATAAAATAAACGAAGTTGTTTCACCGCTTCATCTCTTCCGGATTGCTCTTTTTTCTGCAAATGAGGTTTAATCTCTCCACGGCGGAACGCCTCCAGCTTCGCCTGCACTTGCTCCAGTGTCATGACACTCGGCTCATTCGTTTGGGAATGATCCTGTACAATTTCCCTGTACCTTCTTAGAAACGTTAGAAACAGGTGGATACTGCTGTTCATTACATCATACTCTCTGCTCTGCACATCGACTCTATACAATATGCCCGTTCCAGCTTCCAAGCCGAGAATCGCTGTCTCCTCATCCCATTCATAACCGATGGGTAAAAGCGTTTTGAGTTCATCCCATGTGCTCATCAACCCCATATCCGGCATCGGATTAAAGCTGATCCCAAGGACATCCTCACCATCCAACGTAAGCTGTGGCAAGCCAGAATGAAGCAATAACTGCTGCGTTTCTTCGGATAAATCAGCCTTTCCTACAAGCAGAGGATTATATCGAATATACCGAGACGTTATATCCACTCTTGCCACCTCCTGCAAAGGTACTTCTTTTCTTTTATTATATGCATCATGGGTAAACAATCCAGTGAAAACGTCATCAAACTTGCATAAACTGACCTGTCGTTTCGGAGTAAAATGAAAACGAAAACAGCACTATTCCCCCGCGAAAGAGCGTAGTGCTGTTCTTTATTTTAACCGGTAAGCCTATGAGCGCTGACCCGTCTTTAATCTGTTTTTTTTAAGATTACACGTTGAAACGGAAGTGCATCACGTCGCCGTCATTCACCACGTACTCTTTACCTTCCAGACGCAGTTGACCACGCTCTTTGGCACCGTTCATGGAACCTGCTGCTACCAGATCGTCATATGAAACAACCTCTGCACGGATGAATCCGCGTTCGAAGTCGGTGTGGATAACACCCGCTGCGCCAGGCGCTTTCGTTCCTTTACGGATGGTCCATGCACGAACCTCTTGTACACCCGCCGTAAAGTACGTGTACAGGCCGAGCAATTTGTAAGCCGCTTTGATGAGCAGGTTCAGACCGGATTCCTCAATACCCAGCTCTTCGAGGAACATTTGTTTATCTTCGCCTTCCAGTTCGGAGATTTCTTCCTCCACCTTCGCACTGATTGGCACCACTTCTGCGTTTTCCGCAGCAGCGAATTCTCTTACTTTTTGCACGTAAGCATTGTTCGCTACGTCACCAATTTCGTCCTCAGCCACGTTTGCAGCATACAGAACCGGCTTCAGCGTAAGCAAGTGCAGATCACGTACGATCAGGCGCTCTTCATCCGACAATTCCATGCTACGTGCAGGCATGTCTTCATAAAGAACCGCTTTGACTTTCTCCAATACTTCCACTTCCTGAGCAGCCGTTTTGTTGCCGCCCTTCATGTTTTTCTTGGAGCGATCGATTTTTTTCTCGACACTCTCGATATCCGCCAGAATCAACTCCAGGTTGATCGTCTGGATGTCGCTGATCGGATCGATTTTGCCATCCACGTGAGTGATGTTCTCATCGACGAAACAACGTACCACGTGTACGATTGCATCTACTTCACGGATGTGGGCAAGGAACTTGTTGCCAAGGCCTTCGCCTTTGGAAGCTCCGCGTACCAGACCTGCGATGTCTACGAATTCAAATGCGGTAGGAACCGTTTTTTTCGGTTCAACCAGTTCTGTCAATTTGTCCAAACGCTCATCCGGTACTTCAACGATCCCCACGTTCGGGTCAATCGTACAAAACGGATAGTTCGCCGACTCGGCACCTGCTTGTGTAATTGCGTTAAACAATGTAGATTTACCAACGTTCGGCAAACCAACGATCCCAGCTTTCAAAGCCATGTATATGACAACTCCTCATTCATTACTTGTTCGGTATGGATAATCCTATCCATTATATATGACAAACCCCAAGGCATCAAGGAACTTCGCCGACCCGATATCTCGTGGGACAACCGAATCTTCACATGTTGCTGCAGATGAAGGGCAACCATATCATCGGCGGACATCCACATCTTCAATTCCCTGGTTCTTACTGGCCTTTGATTTCCTTGTACATCGTCAAGTCCGTCACTTCATATCCCATTTTGCGATACAAGCTGCTTGCCCGCACATTATGTCCAAACACATGCAGCCCAATGCGATCCACCCCAAGACTTCGCGCGGTCTTTTCGAGCGCATCCATCGTTTCTGTGCCGTACCCTTTGCCGCGATATGCTTCTTCCACCACGATATCCAGCAGAAAAGCCTCTTTCCCGCGCCGATTCTCCGTAATATTAAACCAGAGGTATCCGACAATGCCGTCCACCGGATGCATCAGATTAAACACATATGCCCCCGGCGTCTCTAATCCTTCCGGAAGATAACGCTCATACGATTCCTCTGCCCGTTGTAGCGCTTCTTCTGGCGCCCACGTTCCTGCTTCTACTTTTTCCTGTGCAAAATCTGCAATCGAACGTCTGCGAAAACTCGCGAATTGTTCCGTATTCATTGGAGACAGTTCCATGTTATTTCCTCCTGATCTAGGTGTGATCCCTTCGGTGTGAATGTTAGGATGATCTACAATTATCTTTATGTACAGTTCAGAACCGCCTCAAAGCACCGCATTGCATGAAACTCATCAAATGAACCTTATTCCAGGCACCTCAACTTTTTATTATCTCAAGCACTCATCCTATTCGACTTCATACGTTCCAAACATATATCCTGTTGATCTGCCGTTTCTCCTTCATATCACCTTCGTATTATACCTTATTCGTTGAACTTAAACTGTAAAATGATGCGCCAGTACAAACTTTCACACGCAGCTCTGCGTTATATCTTTTATACAATACACCCGTATAAAATTATTGAATAGAAAGGAAGGTTTGACCATGCACACCAGACCACGTCGTCCCTTTTCCAAAATAAAACTAATGATTGCCCTTGGCCTGTTCCTTGCACTGGGTACCATTGTAGTGATGAGTCTTCTAAATGCCATGGATCCGTTCCGCAAACTCAGAATTACGATTGATAATCAGTCGGACTATGACATTACTCAGATTAAGACAGGCATAACCCATTTGAATCAACCCGTTCTCGACGCAAGCACAGCAGATAAAACAGAAGATTCCGACCTGCTCTATACCTTTAGCGAAGAAATCGTTAGCGGAAAAAAAATAAAGTTTACTCCAAAATTGCATTTTTTAGGCGAAAGTTCCGTCTACGTCATACTTAAGGACAGTCGCGGCAAAACCTATACAAAAACAGCCTGTGGATATACAGAATCTGTGTCAGGAACTTCCCTCATCACGATAACTAACGAGAATATCACCGTGAAGGAAAACTGTATGTAAAATTGAATGTTTCTCTTTCTTCATATCTAGCTATGTTAAAATATAAGGGCGAGCGACCGGCCAAAGTTTCTCGCCCAGAGGTCGATGGATTACTCCATCGGCTTTATCCTTTTAACCTGATTGTACATATTAATAAGTTCATCCAGCACCATAGATTGGTGGATCACCTGAGGGTGAAGAAGCTCGCCGTACTCCGTCTTTATCTGGTGGAGTTTCTCCCTTGCTTCCTCGATCCGCAGTTTGAGTTCATCCCGCTCCATAACACCCCTCCCTGCTGTACCATTGTAGGACATCCTGCTAATTAACATAAATTCAAATAAACTCCAACAGTGAAAACGACAAAAAAACACCCTTTTCTGAAACACCTTTGGACAATCTAACCGACTGTCTGTATAAGGAATTTCAAAACGGAGGATGCATCACAGTGCGACGAGCCTAATCTTTTTTGAACTTGGGGGATAACATCTAGCCTATACTTACAAGTGGATACGATACTCGGCCTTATCTATTGTCTGCTTTTTGTACTCTTTCATCGTTCCGGACTGTACAATCTCTGAATCTTTTGAATAAGCATCTCGGCGCTTGGCTTGACCCCCGATCCAGTAACAACGTACTGCAAATCATCAAACAGTCCCAAACAATCGAGAAGCCCATCTTTATTCATATTTTCAATCGCAAATTCCATACCTTGGCGAATGTAAGCTACGCCTCTGTCATAGTCATTATTTTTTAAATAGTACGTACCTAACCCTGCTAGCAAAATGCCGTATTGATCGTTGGTGTATTGCTTGCTCATTTTCCCGAAACGACTGCTCTGTTCCTCGTAAACCAGATGAGATTGGTACTGTTCAAGTACATCGTCAATATTGACATTATATCGATTCGCTGCGGTCACAATGGCGCATAGTGCAGGAAATATTTCTTTTTTGCGATCAGAGATATACGTTAAATAATCTGGAATCAACTCTGTTTCACCTGACAGCAATCTGAAATAGTAGTTATTTCCCTCTGACCAATCCTGAAACTGAAGAATCACCATCTTTTCCTCTTCTGTGGGATCTTTAATCCAGCTGTAATCAGCGTATTTTGAGACATACTGAAGCGTTTCTTCATATTTTCCATGTTGGTAACTGACCTCAGCAAGAGCAAGATACGAATACAAAGCATAATAAACGATCTTCTTTTTGGTTCCAGTCTCCACTTCCCGTAATGTTTTCTTGGCATCATATTGTATAAAAGCTTTGATCTGTAACTGGTCAGCGAATTGTTTCACTTTGTCCCAGCGGCGCAAGGATGCATATACATTGATCAGTTCATTCAGCGCATCAAATTGATATTGCTCATCAAGACGTTCTACAAATAGTTCGAATCGTGTGGCTAGCGTAAGATTATGAATCTGGTCATTCGAAAGTCCTACTGAAAACAGACGATATTGGCATAAAGCCAGACGTTCCGAATGTTGCAACTTCTCACTCTCAGCAACACAACGATAGAGCGGTTTACAAGCCTCCATCTTGCCTTCGCTATGCAACTGCTCTGCCAGCTCAAATAACAGAGGGACATAGGAAAGGTTATCCATCACATAGTTCACCGCTGTCTCCATATGTGTTATATGGCCTAGCTCTGCACAACGATATAGAAAAGGTCTGAGCCTGCGCCAATCCAGGGTAGCGTCTACTAAGTACTCATGTATGTACAGTTCATATAATTCGCCTTCAGGCATCCCGATGCCAGCCGTAATGCGATCCAATTGATTTAAGCCTATGGGCCGATTCCCTTTTAACGTGCCGCTCAATGTCCCGGAATTCACGCCGGAAATCTCGGAAAAGCGATTGATGGTCATTCGATTCCTTTTTAAAAAATGTTCCAAGTGATCACGGATTGTAGCTTTTTCGCTCAAAGGGACACCGCCTTCCCATGAAATGAAGCTTAATGCGATAATACAATATTTTAGTAAGCATCATCAATATTTTACTTGTAAATATTTTACTTTAATATGCAAAAAACCGCCCATTTTTATTTGAGCGGATCTTTTTGTGGATTATTATTCAGTACGATTCGAACTCCATCCATTGTAGTACATTCCTCAGTCTGCGAAATTATACACTTTTCTGAAGGGACTGTCCTATAGCAACCCCCATTAACCCGAAAAGATAAGTACAGACGACGCTTATTAAGGCGAACATCACATCCGACGGAAGATTTAGAACGTACCTGATTCCATAAGCAGGCCCCGCCCAAACGATGGACGCAGGTATAAAGAGTATGGCTAAGTCCAGATAAAACCCAACAAGAAGCAAGACCGCCCCCGTTAACCAAAACAGCGTGGATCGCAGTACAAACTCGTTCCCCCTGCTCTTCATGCCTAGAGCAAACCATACAAGAAGGAATAACAAAGACGCTACGAATTGAACGATGTTAGGGGAATACCCCTTTAGATATGAACTAAAATTGATAATAGTGAAGGGCATCGGGATCAAAAACATCAGCAACACTTGATTGAATTTACTCATTATCAAAAATATACTCCATAATCCCATTACATCGCATAGAGCTCACCTCATTCTATTTGATAGAAATGCTGGCATTCATAGTATTGTAACATACCTTATTCTACGTGCTCCCTTAGGGGAAAGGGTATATGCAACTAAGAATGATATCCAGTAGCTGGATACGATTTCAATGTTACATAACTCCCCACGGAGTGCGACGCTACGTACTATGATGTATATCAAGATGATACGAAATTTCAATCCACGCACTCCATACGGAGTGCGACTTACAACGCGCGTCTTGATGCGAAGCATAATAAATTTCAATCCACGCACTCCATACGGAGTGCGACACGAACACCACAATTCGGATTACAAGATTCAATCATTTCAATCCACGCACTCCATACGGAGTGCGACAGCGAAAAAAGACGCAGTAAAGTTGTAACATCTAATTCGCATGACGTATCTTCTTCATATTATATCAATCAACCTTACCATTGACTTCCAGAACACTCCAATTTGATCACAAACTGTTGCCAAAAGGTCACGAAAACATCAAAATACTGGTGCGAATCTCCCAGGGAAATCATGTGAGCTTGGGGTTCGCACCACGAAATCTCCTTCAGTAAACACACTACATTCATACATCAAACAATCATCAAGTGCCAAATGGGACTCCACGAATTCTAACGATCACCAGCGACGCTATTTGCCCCTTTTTGATTACTTTGAAATTCTAACGATCACCAGGGAGCTTATTTACTTGAAAAGCCACGTTTTTAGCCCAGTTTTGCAGGTTTTCGCACAAATAGCGCTTCTGGTGATCGTTAGATTTGTACACACCGCAAAAAGCGCAAAATAAGGTTCTGTGAGATCGTTAGAACTTCTAAAGCGATACAGCCACGCCACTAACTAACCTTAGTTCGTCCACTCCGACTCCTCGGCGTCCATATGCCATGCTCACCAATATCCTCTTCCCAGTGCGCCCCAGTATCTCCAGTATCTCCAGCAACACGGTCTCCACTGTCCTCAGCGCACATCCAACTGCGTGATGCCCTGTAATCATCAGCCATTGGATAGTATGTAGCTTGCAGCTCTCAGCAAGGGATGCCCCGCTTCATGACAAGGTGGTCAGCCAAATCTCAATCTCTTTTGTAACGTTAAAATGCGCGCCAGCGGCGCTGCCACCAGTCCGTCACCCAACTCCCCTAACATTACCGCCGCTCAACCATACGTTCTGTCCGCTTCACCTCTGCAACGCTGCCTGCGCCGATGCCAAACATGACGGTGCGTAGCTCGAATTCGACCTGCTCCAGCCGCTCGGACAGTGCTTCGTCCGAGGTGACGGCGGATTCGAGCAACGATCGGCCAAAGCCTGCAAGGTCGGCACCGAGCGCGAGGGCTTTGGCCGCATCCACGCCAGTGTACAGTCCGCCGCTACCGATCAGCGCCCCATCGGGGTTCAGCGCGCGCACGTTCTGGATGCATTCAGCCGTCGGAATGCCCCAATCGGCAAAAGCTTCCGCAGCCGCCCGGCGTACCGGGTTATTGTTTCGATACTTCTCCACCTGCACCCAGCTTGTCCCGCCCGCGCCAGCCACATCGATGAAGGCCACGCCGGCTTCGTACAATCGCTGCGCCGTCACGCCATCGATGCCAAAACCCACTTCCTTGGCACCCACAGGCACGTCCAGCTCACGGCACAATGTCTCGATCCGCTGATATAGACCGCTGAAATTCGTATTGCCTTCAGGCTGGAATACCTCCTGCAGCGTGTTCAGATGCAGCACTAGCAGATCCGCGCCGGCGATATCCACGGCACGCTGGAAATCAGCCGTGCTGAAGCCATAGTTCAGCTGAACCGCGCCGAGGTTCGCGATGACCGGGATGTCCGGTGCCCAGCGGCGGACATCAAATGTGCTTGCGAGTTCCGGCTGCTCCACCGCAGCCCGGATCGAGCCTACGCCGAGCGCCCAGCCTCGGGCGTTCGCTACCCGTGCCAAGCGCTCATTGATCGCGCCTGTCGTTTTGCTTCCACCCGTCATCGAACTGATGAGCAGAGGTGTACGCATTTTTTTGCCAAGGAACGAAGTGTCCAGATTTACCTCTTCAAAGTCCAGCTCCGGCAGCGGATGATGACGAAACGCATACTTCTCCAGTCCGCTCGTTATGCCTTCTCCTGCCACATTCTCCTCCAGACAGAGACGCACGTGCTCCAGCTTCCGTTCCCCCGTTGCCACGTCGGGTAGCAGCCGTCTGCCGGCTCGCTCTTGTTCGTTCATGATGAGACCTCCAATGTGAGAATGATGTGCTGAGTTGCTCTGTACCTCTTGTTTCTATGTAAATGCGATGGAATAGACGGCAGGCTGGCATCCATGTTTCTATCGATATATGGTTCCATCCACTCACACCTATTCGATAAATCTTCCTTGTGTCCTTAATCGCTCGGCTTATTCATTCGGTTCTTAGAAAAACCATATAGGGTAGTGTCCATCAATGGACAACTCTATCCAGTATACCGTTCCTCTCAACCTAATGAAAGGACACTCCAAAACCCCCATGATCTCAAATCATGAATTCATTAGAATTTCGGAGCACCTATTTTGCTTATTAAAGCCTCGAATCAACTATGATACATTGTTAGACCTTGCAATACCTCGTTCTACCTCATTAAATTCATTGAATTGATTAACTTCATCGAGGTTTCAGCACACCTGGCCCTCCCGTACCTGCTCTACCTCCCCAGCTCCGCTACAAGTCGCTCCCCCACAAGCTGGCCGGACAGCGTAACAATCGGGGTTCCGCCGCCAGGGTGGGTTGTGCCGCCAACGTACCAGAGTCCGTGGACATCTTTGCTCTGATTGCCTGGTCGCATGAAAGTTTGTTTCACCGAATTGGAGGAAATGCCATAAATCGACCCTTGATGAGCCAGCGTCTCTCGTTCAATATCCTGCGGTGTATAACAAATTAACACTTCCGATTCTTTCAATCCACCAATACCTCGCGCCTCCAATTGTTCCAGCACAAGCTCACCGTAACGATATTTCTGCTCTTCCCAGTTCCACGCTTGAGACAAATACGGCGCATTCACCAGAATGAACAGATTGCTGGCTCCCTCTGGAGCCATGCCTGCTTCGGAGTAACCAGAGTAACAGATATATATCGTCGGATCGGAAGGCATCCTGCGGTCACGGAAAATATCATCGAACTCCGGCTTGTACTGCTCCGGGAAAAAGACGGTATGATGGAGCAACTGATCATATTGCCTGCGTACACCGGCCAGGGTAACAAAGCCTGAAATGGACGGTTCGTATTTTGCGATCCGTGCATCACTCAACCGCTTCCGATGCTCCGGCGCGAGCAGTAGCCTGTTTACACTAAGCACATCTCCATTGGCCACGATCTGCTCCGCTTCCATAAAGCCCCGATCCGTATCCACGCCGATCACCTTGCCATGCCGAACCACGATCTGATGCACCTCTACACCCGTCAGAATCTGCACACCTTTTTCCTGCGCAAGCCGGGTCATGCCTTCAATCAGCTGATACGTTCCGCCTTTGACCCCGTAGATGCCTACCTCTGCTTCCACATGACCCATCATGGCAAAAATGGAAGGCGACAGATACGGCGATGATCCTACATACGTGGCGTACCGCCCGAACATGGCGAGTGTGTGCGGATGGCTGAAATACCTGCGCAGCAGTTTATCCAGTCTGACTGTAGGCCGCACCCGAAGCAGACTGCGCAACATCTGGAGATTGTATTTATCGGACGGGTTCAGCAGCAATTTGCCGAGAAAATGACGATTCGCCTCCGCATACAATGCGGCAGATTCATCCATAAACGCATCATAACGCAAGGCATCCTCTGGACTGTACGCAGCAATCTGCTCTTTCATCCAGCCGCGGTTTCTAGACAGATCAACCACTGTTCCATCCGCAAAAACATTACGTGTTCGAGGCTCCAGCTCGTACAGTTGCACATAGTTCTCCATCGCCACGCCTGCCTGATCAAAAACCGAGCGAAACGCATCCGGCATCGTAATGGTGCTCGGCCCGCGGTCAAAATGGTACCCGTCCTGCTGGATCTGTTGCAGCTTGCCGCCCACATGCGCCTGGCGCTCCAAAATGGTTACCCGCAAGCCAGCCGAAGCCAGGCGAATCGCACAGGACAGACCGCCGAAGCCTGCCCCGATAATAATAACATCCTGTTTTAAGCTCCCGCTTGAAGCTTCTACCCGGTGCCCGATATCCATTTTTATTCCTTTTTCCAGCACCAATCCTGCTCCTTTACTACCTTCTCCTGTTCCTTTGTCTACCTCTGTATCTTCTGAACCGTCACCATTTCCATTCCCTTGTACACTCTGCATCAGCTATAACGCCTGCCTTTCCATACGTACCCTTTACCAGATCGACCTGCCTGCCATGAGGCCAGACCAATAGCAATCACAAACGCCATGCTAACCGGTTGAAAAAGAGCCAGCCACCACGGCTGACCTCCGATATGATCGGATACCCGTTTTACAGCCATGCCAAGCAACGTGCCTATGAAACCATACAGAGATGACGTTTCACTGCCCGTTATTATCCCTAGAACCAGACCCAGCGGCGGCACAATATACATCACAAAATACATCAGCATCGTCCCAAGCAACAGCACGTCTTTGCGACCCATGCCTTCATACATATTTTTCTTATATCCGTTCCATACCTCTGCACCGTTCTGATACATCCGCGTACTCGTTACATCGTGGACATCCGCCAGCATCACGGGATGACCGGCACGTTTCACCGCTTTGGCGAGACTCATGTCGTCCACCAGATGCCCTTGAATCGCTGCATGACCGCCGGATGCTTCATAACTTGTTCGATGGATTAGCAAAAAAGCCCCCGTAGCGGCGACAAACATCGGACTTGCCGATCTGCGTATCATAAAAATAGGAAGATGGCTGATGATCGTAAACATCATCATGGGCACAACAAGCTTTTCCATCCAGGTCTTCGCGACCTGATACGGAAATCCGGTAACCAGCCCGCCTCCCTGCGCGCACCCCGCGGCAAGTGTCTGCCGAATGGCATCCGGCTTGACCCGAACGTCTGCATCCACGAACATAAACCATTCCCCCTGCGCTTCCTGAACCAACCGGTGACAGGCATGGGATTTCCCCATCCAGCCAACAGGCAGCTCTGTACCACGAAGCAGGCGTACGCGTGAATCTTGCTGGGCAATCGCCTGAACCAAAGCGGCGGTTTCATCTTCGGAGCGGTCGTCCAGTACCAGCACTTCCATACGAAACCCCTTCGTATCGCTGGCAAGCACACTTTCCAAGCATGCTTCAATATGTATTCGTTCATTTCTAGCGGGAATCAATACCGAAACAAGCTGATCGGATGGCACGATATTCCCCTTACGGAATGATCGTACTTTGGGCAGGCAAGCAGCATTCCACACCGCAAAAAGCAATTGTAGCAACAGCCCTCCCACCAGACACATCCACAACATCTCAGATGCATTCATACTCTCATTCATGTTTATCGGTTCACCCGCTTTCGTGCCGCATCGTATTTTTCACTAGTGGAGCGAATTCCCCGAATCAGAGGCTGGGCATCTGGCAGACTTCCTTGTCCAAGCCGAATCAACGTTGCTCTATGATCATTCAGTTGTTGCTCCAGCACATGTCCCAGCCGATTAGCAATCTCTTCACTTCTCCACGTTTTCCAGTCTTCCACAATCGGTAAGCCGGCCTTCATTGAGATTTCCGGCAGGTCATGCTGAACCATGCCATGACATAAGGTGACTGGCACGGCAATAGCCTGCGGAAAACGACGAAGCACGAGTCCGATGCCCGGACGGAACTGAATCGGCCGAGCCTCCTGATGCAGAATTTCACCCTGCGGGAATATCCAGACCCTTTTGCCGGCAGCCAGCAACTCATTTGTATATTGCAACGATGTCCGAACACCCGATGCACTGTCCTTGTTAATCGAATACGCCCCGAGTTTGCGAAAAAAAGCATACTGCCGAAGCTGTCGCTCCTCCATCATCACATAATGATCCCCACGCGAAGTTTGCTTCGCCGCATGATACAGGAGCAGACCATCCCACCATGAGCTGTGGTTCATGAAATAGACAACGGGCTGATCCGGTGCCATAGGTAGTAGCCCATCCACGCCGTTACGATCTACCATATGTGGATCGAGCGAACCCGAGAGCGTAAACGAACGAAAACGTCTGCGTAGCAAATAATAATGGTTGTACAGCGAGAAGACCCGGTCAAACGCTTTGGACTTTACGGCGCGAATCATACAGCCAGCTCCCCTCGGCAAGCAGCACACCTGCAATGGCGATGATGAAGCTGCCTGTTATACCTTCCTTTAGCGCAAGCACGCCAAACAGAAGGATAAACAGCTGGTACAGCCATTTTGCCCGAAGTAAGGAACGCCCGTCCTTAGGCATCGCCGGCAAAAAGAGAGACAGAAATGCCCCCATAATGAACCAACTGATGTAGTTTGTCCACGGAACACCGTAGAACCCGCCCGGTGCCTGCCATTCCCAGAATCCCCTTGCATGGGCGACAGGGTCGAGTACGAAATCCAGCACAATTGCCCAAAATCCCGTTTTGAGGGCTCGCACCAACTTACCACCCCAAGTCGATCCACCGCCACTAATTAGCGCCGAGTTGCCAACGACTGCGATCCAGGCAAATCCAAGTGTTACCGGTACACTGAACAGATGGATGCCGAAGAAGTCGGAATAGGCATACTCGCCAAAAGGCCAGTGTGTATGTACACCGATCCACTCCACGCCCATCCCGCCCAGCCAGATGATAAAGGACGATATCCAGAGGCCGGGCCGTAGCCACTTGACTGACTGGTCGGACAGGTCAGATCGGCGATGTTGCTGATATATAAGGTCAAGCACATACAACGCGTAGAATACAAGAAATAGCCCATTAGAGAAGGATAACGCCTCAGGCACACCAATCGTAAGCATCAGGATGGCACCTATGGCGTACCATACCCAGTATACCCACTGAACCATCAGGATACCGCCATTCGGGAAGCTTGATACGCCAGCATCGGATATCGTTTCACAATCGCACCCAGCATCTCCAGTTTCAATTCATCGCTGACATACGCTCGTTTCGTGTACACATCATAGTCGTTACGCTCCACGGCGTGCAGGATCGTTGAATAGAAGGCCGCGGCTAACTCGATCGAAAAGGCGCTCTCAACCGGATAGGTATCCAGACGATCCATGCCGATCCGGAACCAGTTCAGCGCTGCCGCTTTCAGATCCTGAATAATGGCGATAAATCTCTCATCCACAATGCCGTCTTCCCAGTCCTGTTCGGAGTATCCGTGTTTCTCCATGATCTCAAGCGGTACATAACGGCGCATTCTGGCCCGGTCTTCCCCCACATCCCGAATAATGTTCACAATCTGCATGCCTTTGCCCAGT
This sequence comes from Paenibacillus xylanexedens, assembly GCF_007680605.1. GTDB lineage: Bacteria > Bacillota > Bacilli > Paenibacillales > Paenibacillaceae > Paenibacillus > Paenibacillus xylanexedens_B. The sequence continues at coordinate 94,533 of NZ_VEIO01000005.1, read as the reverse complement.
GCGATGCCATTCATCGCTACTTCCGCACCGTTATCATTACGTAGCACAGGCAGCAGCATCTCGCCTACGGTTCCGGCAACCAGATAACAATAGTGCTCCAGCTGCTCCAGCGTTGTATAATGGGTCACTTCCAGATCCGTTAATTGGCCTTCCATCTGACGAAAAAACGGGCCTTTGTCCAGATGAGGGAAGCTGCTGAACAGCCATCTCAGTGCCGGCCAGATAAAGTGCCCCTCCGCTTCTTCGAGGTGTTCAAATAAATCACGAATCTCATGGATCGTATACGTTGATTGCTCCGGCTCATCCACGCTGTCATCAATCATGCGGCAAAACGCATAGATGACATACACCGCCTCCCGGCGGGGACTTGGCAGGCCTTTAAACGCCTGATAAAAAGACGAGGAACCCTTCTGCATCAACTCTTCACACCTGCTCAAAATTGCTTCGTTCATTTCCCCATCTCCTTCATGAGTTGATTGACAGCCATCCTTGCGCCTTGCATGACGATGGGCACGCCGCCTCCTGGATGCACCGATGCTCCGGCAGCATATAAACCTTGTATCTTCGAAAACGGCTTGGGCTGCGGTCGATACACACCCGACTGAAACAGGACAGGTGCAATGCCAAAGCTTCCTCCACCGTATAGGCCATCACGCGCGGCGTCAGCAGGTGTACGTACTTTTTTCCACTGCAACGCTGCACGGAGTCCCGGGAATCCCCGCTCTTCTGCTTCTTCCAGCACACGTTCCGCCAGCGCTTCACTCTCCTGCTCCCAGTCCACGCCTTCAGCGTCCGGTACCGGAATGAGGAAATACAGTACACTCTGTCCCGGAGGTGCAGCCGTCTCGTCCACCGCAGCCGGGTTGAATACGTAAAATGATGGCTTTGCCGGAATACGGCGCTCGTTGAACACTTGGCGCAAACTACCATCCAGGCTTGGTGGCAAGAAAAACTGATGCGTTGTGGCATCCTCCCACCGTTTATCTACTCCGGCGTAAATCAGCACACACCCCGATGAAGGGCGATACGGCTTACGTTTCAAGGGTGCTTCTGACACCTGCTTCAAGAGCTGATTCAAGTTCGGAAAATCTCCGTTGTAGATTACGGCATCCGCCTTTTCAGCACCGTCAGCCGTTTCAATCCCCTCGCACACTCCATTATGAATCTTCAATCCGGTGACTTCTGTGTTCAGCTTGATCTTTCCGCCACGTGAGAGCAGTTCCTGCTCCAGAATAGCGGGCAAAGCCGCGTAACCACCCTTCACCATCCAGATGCCATATTCGTGTTCAGCGTAAGGAAGCAACGAATAAATCCCAGGTGTACCAAAGGGCGATCCACCGATATACAAGCTTTGCAGCGAATACGCATCGAGCAATTCTTCATGTTCAAAATAATCCCCTACGGCCTTCCGCACACTCTTGTGTGCACGCAGCTTGCCCATAAGCGACATGAGCGAAGGGGTGAAGAAATCCCTTTTGCGCGGAAACATCTGTTCCAGAAACGCTGCCCGGCCTGCGGGAAACAACGTGTCCATATCCTTCATGAATCTCGTAAATCCTCGGCCTTCTCCCGGGAATAACCGTTCAATCTCGGCCGTCTGCTCCATCCGGTCTGTCTTCTTGGTCATGACACGTCCACTGTGATAGTGGACCCGGTATAACGGATCACAGCGCAGCAACTCGACTTTGGAGCGATCGACACCGGCCTCTTCCAGAATGCCAAGCAACATCTCGGGCAGGAGGACAATGGTCGGCCCCTGATCAATCCGGTAATCGCCCTCCTGTTCAAAAGCAATCCGTCCGCCTACACGGGAACCTCGTTCGTATACCGTAACATCCCATCCCTGACGGTTCAGCAACAAAGCTGAGGTAAGTCCTCCAATCCCTGCTCCTACAACAGCAGCCCGCTTCATGAGTTTCCTCCGGCCTGGGCGGTCTTCACGTAGGAGGATGGCTTGGCACGTCTTCGCGCATCCTCTTCCTGAATCAATCTGACACTGATTCGTGCCGATTCAAAGATCGTCGGCAAGCCGCTACCCGGGTGTGTACCTCCACCCACCAGCCAAACCCGTTCCAATTCCTCGAACTGATTGTGCGGTCTCAGATACATCATCTGGCCCAGGTTGTGTGCCATATTAAACGTTGCTCCCTGGTATACATCCAGCTCATTTTGCCAATCCAGCGGGGTAAACAGCATGCATTCTTCAATCCGCCCGCGGATGTCTGCCAGCTCGGGAATCGCTTCGAGCCGCTTCAACATGTCTTCCTGCACCTTCGCTCGTTCCGCCTCCCAGTCAATGTCTCCTGTAAGGTTTGGTGTTGGCATCAGCACGTAAAGTGCAGATTTTCCTGCCGGAGCGAGTGTCGGATCGAGCCTGGATGGGTTATGAACATATAGAGACGGGTCTGCCGATAAAATTTTGTGCTTCGTGATCTCATCAACGTTCACCCGATAGTCTTCTGGAAAATAGATCGAGTGATGCGGCAGGTCGATCTCGCCATCTACACCCAGATACAGCATCGCTGTGGAACAGGAATATTTTTTTCGCTTCATTTTTTCGGGTGTATATTTTTTAAGTACGCCAGGTTCGAACAAATGGTTCACTGCATGGGCAAAGTCGGCATTGACTACGACATGATCAGCTTCAATCCGTTCGCCGTTTTCAAGTAATACGCCCTCCGCACGACCATTGCGAACGATAACCTGCTTGACAGATGTATTCGTGTGAACACGTCCGCCATTCTCTGCAATGACATCTGCCATCGCCTGAAATACCCGATTTACGCCGCCGATCGGATGAAACAGTCCATATTGGTGTTCGATAAACGACAGGATCGTAAACGTTCCGGGACAATCCCACGCGGACATTCCCAAATATTTGGACTGGAATGTAAACGCCCAGCGCAAACGTTCGTCGGTAAAGTACCGGGAAAGAATGCCGTAAACCGTATTATTTATATCCAGTTTAGGTAGGGCCGTAATCGCATCTTTACGTAAATAATCGGTGAGCTTGCCAAACGGACGGCGGAGCAGTGGCATCACTTTCCCAAACTTCACTTCTTCGTCCCGCATGTACCGGAGGTAATTCTCTTCATTGCCGGGGAACAGCTCTTTGATCTGCGCCGCGGTATCCTCCCGATTGCGTGAAGGCGTGAACACCTTATCTCCAAAGTTCAAAGCGTACAGCGGGGTCAGTTCTTTCATATCTACATAATCCGACAGCTTGCGTCCGACCACATCAAACATCTCTTCAATTAACTGAGGCATCATCAAAAAGGTAGCCCCGCGGTCAAACTTGTATTCACCAAGCTCCAGACGGGAAGAACGTCCGCCGATAGCTGGCTGTTTCTCGTACACATCAACCTCATATCCCTGACCGGACAGTAACATGGCGGCTGCAAGCCCACCCGGGCCTGCGCCAATGACGGCTGCACGTTTGCGTTGTTGATTCGGTATCATGCCACTCACCTTTCTATGTAGGACTGTCTCTAGTTCTCAAGCCCCTAACCTATTATTAAACCGCCATGAAACACTTTAATCGGGTAAACTCAAAAACATTATACAAATCGTGTACAAATATTATACGACAAGTAAAACATAAAATGACCGACGGGTCAAATTAATTGTTTTTTATACGTTAACGACCCGAATAATCCATAAAAAAAACATCCCTTGATCTTGGATCAAAGGATGTCCTATCTGAATATATTCCATCGGCAGTTGCCTTATGTTCAATTGTCACCTTCTCACTTGTTCGGCACCCGATGGCCGATCCGTGAAATACTCCCGTTCCATCCAGGACTGCCAATCTGCCGAATCTTCGGGCATAATCCACTCCGGGTAACGGGCATTCTTCGCACGTTCAAAACCTTTGCCGCCCAGCACAAAACGAATATGAGGAAACTCGTCCCGGATTCGGCCGATCAGCTGATCGCAAGCTTCAACAAGTCCGGGGTTCGTAATCGAAAGACAGACCAGTTTAATTTTCTGCTCACGGAGAATTGGAAATACCCCTTCCTCCGGCGTATTAGCCCCGAGATACAGGACTTCCGCTCCATTTTTGCGCATAAATAGAGAGAACAACAATAAACCGACCTGGTGATGCTCTCCTTCCGGACAGAGAGCAAGAACTTTGGGCAGATGCGGATAGATCGGGAACAGATGGAAAAACTGATAAAACCGTTGGGAGATCAGTTGCGTCATAAAATGCTCCTGCGCTACGGTCGCACGTCCCGCTTCCCAGGCGTCTCCAACCCGAACCAGGATCGGTACGAGTACATGGTAGAACATGCTGTCATATCCGTACATCGTGAAACCAAAATCAATCAAACCGTTGGCACGCTCGCCCTGAAAATGATAGAGGGAGTCATAGATCTGATCGGCCATCTGTGCATGAGCCTCTTCCATCACGGGTACTGGGGGCACCATCGGCGCAGGTGAGGAAGAGTCAGGCATTTGGGCTTTTCTGATCTTCAACATGCGTACAGCCTCGGAGATATTGGCCTGATGCTGATCAATCTGCTCCTTTAGCCAGCGCAGATCCGCTACATTCTCTTCCGTGTACATGCGATAACCCGACTCTGTCCGTTCAGGGGTAACTGCATCATATCGATTTTCCCAAGCCCGGAGCGTGACCGCCTGAATGCCCAGCATAGCAGCGACTTGTTTGATGGAATACACGTGATTACCTACTTTCTCTCCATAAACGTTCTACAAAAATAATACGTTCATTATACACAACGACCCTACAGCTGTCGATTCATCCAATCCAAATTGCATGATTCCCCTGTAAAAATCTCATGATTCTCATTCAACATCCGAATTCTGTCTCCTGCGTCAACATCGCTGCACCTGTGGTAATAAACGTCAGCAAGTACAGAAAGGGGGAGTCCAACATTGTTCCCATTGCGCCGCCATACCTCTGACCGCAAATCTTCCCGCGGCAAATTCCCATACATACGCACAGTAATTGCATTACTTATCCTATGGTTTATTGCTGTTATGCTCTATCAGACCTATAAACCGCTACCGCCAGGCATCTCTTATGAAAGCCCCGAATACCGGGTGAAGAACGTGGAGTTCCTTCATGATCTTACGTACCCTTCTTCCGATGGACAAATGCAGCATGAACAACAGATTTTTCAGCGGATGCTACAGGTCGTTGAGGAAGCGGAACAGTTTGTACTGGTCGATATGTTTCTGTTCAACAACTACCAGCACAAAGGACAGAACTTTCCACCTGTCAGTCAGGAGTTTACGGATGCACTTATCGCCAAAAAAATGCAGCATCCCGATATGGACATCTGGTTCATTACGGATGAAGTAAACACCAACTATAACTCGGCCCCGAATCCGCTGCTGGAACAGATGAAACAGGCCGATATTCATGTCGTCATCACCAATGTTGATCCACTGCGTGATTCTACACCGGTATATTCCGCAGTCTGGCGTACGTTCTTCCAGTGGTTTGGTCAGTCCGGCAAAGGCTGGATTCCTAACCTGATGGCGACAGATGGCCCGGATGTTACATTGCGTTCCTATCTGAAATTGCTGAATGTAAAGGCCAATCACCGCAAGGTTGTTCTCAGCGAAAAAACAGCTATTGTATCATCAGGCAACATTCATGACCCTAGCGCTTATCACTCTAACATTGGCTTTGAGGTTACCGGTCCGATCATTGGGGATATCATTCAATCGGAGCAAGCTGTTGTAGATATATCCGGCGGAGGCCAGCTCCCTGTCTATGACGAAACTTCCAGCACGTCCTCGGAAGCCAATGAAAATAATGGGCCTGTTCGCCTGCGATATTTGACCGAAGGCAAAGTGAACGATGCCCTGCTGGGTGAGCTCCGTCAAACGGGTAAAGGAGATACAATCTGGATGGGAATGTTCTACATCGCTTCACCGAAAGTACTGGAGGCATTGCTGGATTCTTCAGCACGAGGAGCAGACATCCGGCTTGTGCTTGATCCTAATGAAAATGCCTTTGGCCAGGAGAAGATTGGTATTCCCAATCGTCCGGTGGCAGCTGAATTGCACGATAAATCGAATGGCAAAATCCAGATTCGCTGGTATAACACCACCAAAGAGCAGTACCATACCAAAATGATGTATATCGCCAAAGCTGCTGGAGATCATATCGTGCTCGGTGGATCAACCAACTTCACCCCACGGAACCTGAACGATTACAACCTGGAGAACAATGTGTGGATTGCAGCTCCGGCAGACCATGCATTTACGGTAGATGTGGCGAATTATTTCGAACGTATTTGGACAAACGCGGATGCCGAATTCACCTTGAATCTGGAAGAGTTTCAGGAGAAGACCACCTTCTTGAAAGGTATTGTATATAAGCTGCAGCTCATTCTTGGGTTTACCACCTTCTGATCGACGCATGTATGTTCGATATTCGTTGAACCAGGGATTATCGACATGATCGCTCCGATGACTATAACGGGATAGCCACACTTACTCCCCGGATTTTTTGATTGCCTTATATCAAAAGAACAATTCGGTGATAGCATCTACGCCCAACATCATCCTATATATCCTTGTGACCAGATACATCCGTCTGCACTATTCATGTGCGGCGGGTGTATTTGCTGTTTTCTGTATTGTCTTGACAGAGGATGTAATGTGTGAAAAGATGTTACCTAACGATCGTTAGGAAGGTGAATGTGATGACTGGTTATTCTATCCGGGATGCAGCCCTGTTTCATTTTGCCAGGGACGGCTATGAAGGAGCTTCGCTAAGAGCGATCGCTGATGAAGTCGGGATTAAGAAACCCTCTATATATGCGCATTTTAGCTGTAAAGAAGACTTGTTTATGCATACGCTTGAGTATGCATTTGATGAAGTACGGCGACATACCTTGGAATATTTCCGCGACCACGCTCACCTGCCACTGGAGGAACGTCTGCGGGGGATGCTGACGTGGTTCGAGCAGGAGTATCAGGATCACGCCTCTGCCAGGTTAATGCTGCGCAACTGTTATTATCCGCCGCCCGATCTGTACAGCCAGGTGATGGATCTGGTATATCCATTTTTGGACGGCATGGAGCGCGCATTATCCCGGCTGTTGCAGCGAGCGAATCGCGAGGGGGATGTTCCACCTATTCCTGCCGGGCAGGCCGCCATTGCTTTTATGACCTTTCTCGATGGCATTACTGTTGAAATTATCTATGGAAGCTCACGTCGGTACAAGAGACGGCTGGATGCTTCCTGGCCTGTCTTTTGGAATGGTATACACAGCTTGAATGAACAGGCACGCCTTATCGTGCCAGAAGGAGATTGAACATCATGAACCGCAACTGGTTATATGTTTTTGTAGGAGGCATTATTGAAATTGTGTGGGTTAGCGGACTAAAACATGCCTCAAATGCTTGGGAATGGGCATTGACGGGACTCGCCATTGTCATTAGTTTCGGCCTGATCATTGCTGCGGCTAAACGACTGCCTGTGGGTACGGTCTACGCCGTGTTTACAGGGATCGGCACAGCTGGTACCGTGTTGGCCGAAATGTTGCTGTTCGGTGAGCCGTTCCGTTTGGCTAGAATGTTATTGATTGGACTGTTGCTATGTGGTGTCATCGGACTGAAACTAGTCACCGATCAGCAGGAAAGCCAGAAACCCCAAGTTAAAGGAGGTATCGTCTGATGGCTTGGCTTGCTATTGTAGGCGCAGGAATTTGTGAAATTTTCGGAGTCATCGGCATTAACGGGGCTTCTACGCGTAAGGGTTGGCCTTACATTGCCCTGATGCTGGTATCATTCGTATTCAGCTTTTCTCTGTTATCTTACGCTATGACATCCATCCCTATGGGCACAGCCTATGCGGTATGGACAGGAATTGGTACAGTGGGAAGTACGGTGACGGGTATGCTTCTGTTTGGTGAACGAAAAGAAGCGAAGCGGCTACTGTTCATTGCCATGATTTTGGTAGCAGCGGTAGGATTGAAAATCATTACGTAATGTACTGATTACCATGCAATATAATGGACGGTATTAACTTCAGGCAGAAAGGCGACTTCACTCAGGGAGTCGTCTTTTTTGTAGGCACGATTGTTTAAGGACGTTTGTATCTGCAGGTTCGTGTAGGTAGGTTTATGCAGTAGGTTGATGTAGGTACAAATTTCAGGTGGAATTTTTTAAGCACAGCAGGTGATTTGGGATATAATGTAATCTAAGAGATGACCTTGTCATTAAGCTCAGTTGGAAAGAAGGAGAGTGCTTATTATGAAAAAATGGTTGGTACGTATCGGCGCATATACCGGTTATTCGTTTTTGATCGCACTGGCACTCTTCTATCTCTTTTTCTTGGGAGTAATCATCATGATCGCTGTGTACGATTTTACGGGAGGTACATAAGTGAAGTGCATCATCTGCTTGCCTGTCTGTCTCTTTCTTTCTTTCTCTTCACATAACTTCATTTCACTTTACCCCTTTATTTCCTTCTCTGTTCTTTCATTTTCTCTTTTCTTTACTGGCTCCTTTGGTTTAGACTCGAAATGCTTTGCTTGGATTTTCATTCATTACTTTCTTACTTTTAATTCCTTTTATCGAACACTATTTTCTTCTTTAATTTGATTTGCTTTGATTTTCTTTTATTTTCTTTTATTTTATTTTGTTTACTTTGGTTTGCTTTGGTTTACTTTGATTTACATTGGCTTACTTTCATTTCTTCCTGTTTGCACCCTCCTTCGCTTTCGCCCCATTTCTTTCTTTCCTTCTTACTTCACTTTACTTCACTTTATTTACCCTTTCTTGTTTTTTTGTTTTGCTTGGCCTAGTTCCCTTCATTCGATATTCATCCGTTTTTTCTCTCTTTTCCTCTTCGAAGTAGTACGGTTCATACATTTTAATTCTAACGATCACCAGTAGCGCTATTTGGGCTATATTACAGGTTTTATATCTCTAACGATCACAGGAGAGCTTATTTCAAGATTTTGATGCGAAAATGGACGTGTGGCTTGTGTTTTCTGCAAAATAAGGTTTCTGGTGATCGTTAGAATTTTAAAAGGATGTATATTGCTCAAATAAGCTCCGGTGTGATCGTTAGCAATTTTCGATATATTCTCGAGTCGTCCTTGAAGCCTTCTTGATGCATTGATGTGTTTTCGTTGTGTTTTCGTTGTGTTTGCACCGTACGCATCTCCTGGCACGAGATTTAATGAGTTTGGGGTAGCAAGATGATCAACCGTGCGGCCAAGCCTACATACTTGATGCGTTCTTAAAGCGTGATTTAAGCGTCCTTGATGTGTTTTTGACGAGCCCTTTATGCAGTAGTCTTCCATTCCCTCTCCCAAAAGTGCAACATAACTTTACAGCTTGTATTAAGGTACTGTATTTCTCAGTTCTTCTCTAGTTCTCTCGAGTTCTCTCGATTTCTTATTTCAATTCATTCAGAGTTCTTCTATCGGTTCTTTTCTCTGTCCACTTTTTGGTTCTTTTCCCCCCTACACCGTGCACATTTGTAATCCCTCATTCACATCGTTTATACTTAGTTTGACCACAAAGTCAATTCAAGAACTCAAGAGTTCCCAGCGAGGTGAACATACCCTTAATGAATCCGATCCATGGGATGAATGAAAAAAGAAAACTGGTCATCACCACAGCGCTCAAGCTGTTTTCGGCCAAGGGTAGCGCCGCAACCTCCATGCAGGAGATTGCCGAATTATGCGGGATGTCCAAAGGCAGCTTATATCTGATGTTCAAATCCAAAGAGGAACTGGAAGCCAGTACGCTGGAGTACTGCGTGTACATTCTTATGGACGAGATGTCCCAGATTGAACATGAAAGCAGTCTGACCTCCAGAGAGCGGCTACATAAACAGATTGAGGTGCTGTTGACCCACGTTGCCGAATTGAAGGAATTTTTACGCGTCCAGCTACGCAGCATGATGATGGATGATGAACAACAGCGCAAGGAGCACTGCACCCCTCAGCAAAGAGATATTGAGATTCGTACGTTGCATTGGTTCAAAAGTAAACTGGAGGATCTATACGGCCCCGAGATTGAACCTTATACGATTGATCTGATTTTGCTGACACACGGGCTTTTCCTGTCGTACGTCAAAATCTGGTTTACCGAAATGCCATCCCTTACGGTCAATAAGATGGCTACGCATCTTTTGCAAATGATGGATTATGCAGCACAGGGCTGCCTCCAGCATCGGCCCGAACCTCTGATTCCGCTGGACCAGTGGCCGGCCTGGATTGCCGAGCCCCAGCCGGATGCAGCCATGATGCGGCATCCCGCCCATATTTTAAAACAGATGCAGGATATCGCTTCAAGCGAACTGCCCGCTGGTCAATCCAAAAATGATGTGCTAGAGACCATTGGCATACTGAGGCAAGAGATTATGGAATTTTCCCCAAGACGCGCCATCATCCTAGGTATGATGCGCAACCTCGAAGGGATAACTATCCTTGAACCGATGCACTCCGAGCTTCAGCACATTATGGATACCATGTATAACCGGTTTATCCAAGCTGACTCGTCACACACATAAACAGGAGCAACAGAGAGGAGAAGAAACCAAGGTATGAAAGGGATCATTAACTTTTCACTGAACAACAAGTTTGCCATCTGGATTCTGACCATCATCATCTCATTCGCGGGCTTGTACAGCGGAATGACGATGAAACAGGAGACTATTCCGAACATCAATGTACCGTTTCTGAATGTTACGGCGATCGATCCGGGCGCCGCTCCAGAAGGTATTGTTGAAGATGTCACGAAGCCGCTGGAACAGAAGCTGCGCAACATTGAGGGTGTGAAGACCGTGACCTCCACTTCCATGGAGAATGCGGCTTCCATCACACTGGAATTCGACTATGGAACCGACCTGACGAACGCAACAGCTACGGTTCGTGAAGCACTGAACGAAGTGCAATTGCCGGACAGTGTGCAGAAACCAACCATCTCCAAATTCAGCATTAACTCGTTCCCGGTTGTATCCCTCAGTTTGTCCGACAAGGACGGCGGGGATTTGGAAGAACTGACACGACTCGTAGAATCAGATATCAAACCTGCACTTGAAGATATTGACGGTGTAGCTCAGGTTCAAGTGTCCGGTCAGTACGTCAAAGAAGTGCAATTAACGTTTGATCAAGCCAAAATGGCCGAACTCGGTCTAAGCGAGGATACGGTGAACGGAATCGTTAAAGGTTCATCCATTCGTGTACCGCTTGGCCTATTCGAACTGGATAAATCCCAGAAAGCCGTTGTTGTGGACGGCAACATCATCGGACTCGATGATCTGAAAAATCTGGCGATTCCAGTTGTACCAAGCGGAGCTGGTTCTGGTGCAAACCAAGGCGCTGGTGCTTCTGCAGGCCAAGGTGCTAGATCGGCTGCAGAACAGGGTGCCGGTGCGCCAGGGGCTTCCCCAGGCGGCAGTGCTCAAGCCGCTCAAGCCAATGGTCAAACCGCTGATCCATCGGCTCAAGCTGGACAAGATGCATCTGGTGCTGCGCAAGGTTCCAATCCCGCGGCAGGGCAAACGAGTAGCGGCAACGCTGCCGCAGCGAACCCATCAGGAACCGCTGGTGCCGCAAATGCGGCTGGGATCCCTACCGTGAAACTAAGCGATATCGCCAAGATTGAAGTCATCGGTCAAGCCGAGTCCATTTCCCGCACGAACGGCAAGGAATCTATCGGTATTTCCGTAGTGAAATCCAACGATGCCAATACGGTGGACGTGGTTAAGGCCGTCAAAAGCAAAGCCGAAGAATTGCAAAAACAATTTAAAAATGCAGAGCTGACGATCCTGCTTGACCAAGGTCAGCCTATCCAGGATTCCGTCAACACGATGCTGGGCAAAGCTGTATTTGGTGCCCTGTTCGCGATTCTGATTATCCTGATCTTCCTGCGTAACATCCGTTCAACGATTATCTCCATTATCTCGATTCCGCTCTCCTTGCTCATGGCGTTGACGGCGCTCAATCTGATGGATATTACCTTGAACATGATGACACTCGGAGCAATGACGGTGGCGATCGGCCGGGTTGTCGACGACTCCATCGTTGTTATCGAGAACATCTACCGCAGGCTGACACTTAAAAACGAGAAGCTGAAAGGCCGGGATTTGGTTCGTGAGGCGACTCGCGAGATGTTCATCCCAATCCTCTCCTCCACCATTGTTACGATTGCGGTCTTCTTGCCACTCGCACTCGTTAGCGGTATGGTCGGAGAGCTGTTCATGCCATTTGCCTTGACGATGGTATTCGCCCTGCTCGCATCCCTACTGGTTGCAATCACGATTGTACCGATGCTGGCACACAGCTTGTTCCGTAAAGGAATTAAGAACAAACAAAACCATGAAGAAAAACCAGGTAAACTGGCTGAAAGCTACAAACGCCTGTTGAACTGGACGCTTTCTCACAAAATCATTACCGTTGTCATTGCTATTCTATTATTGGTCGGCAGCTTGTTCCTGTACCCATTCATTGGCACAAGTTTCCTGCCAGAGCAAAAGGATAAATTTGCTACGATCACATATAGTCCGGAAACGGGCTCACTTCGTGAAGATGTAGAAAAAGAAGCCCTCGTTGCTGAGAAATGGTTACTGAAACAGCCAGGTTTGGAGAAAATGCAATATTCCATCGGCGGCGGTAACCCGCTCGCTAGCATGGGTGGAGGCGGTGGAAACTCTGCACTCTTCTACATTCAATACAATAAAGACACCAAAGACTTTACTGATGTGAAAAAACAGCTGGTTGAAGGTTTGCAAAAAGAAGTGACCAAAGGCACATGGAGTGAACTCGACATGTCCGGCGGATTTGGCGGCAGCAACTTGAGCCTGTCCATCTACGGGGATAGTGTGGAGCAGTTGAAACCTGTAGCTGAAGAAGTCCTGAAACTGGTTCAGGCCGAGAAGGACTCTTTTGAAAAAGCAGATACCACGATCTCCGATACCTACGGTCAGTACACACTCGTTGCCGACCAGGAGAAGCTGAGCAAACTCGGCCTTACGGCGGGTCAACTGGCAATGGCACTGAGCCCTGTACGTGAACGTCCGGTACTTACGGAAGTGGATATCGACAATAAAACGTACAAAGTCTATGTAGAAACGAATAACAAAACGTTCAGCAGCATCAAGGATATTGAAAATGAAACGGTCACTTCACCGCTGGGCATCCAGGTTCCAATCAAGGATGTAGCCAAAGTGGAAGAAGGCACTTCACCAAACTCCATTATGCGTATTGATGGCAAAGTGGTTGTACAGGTGACAGCGAACATTCTGGCATCCGATGTGACCAAAGCTTCGCAGAACCTGAAAGCAAACATCGACAAGCTGGACTTGCCGGATGGGGTTGAAGTGAAATTCGGCGGTACAACCGAACAGATTAATGACACCTTTACGCAGCTCGGTCTGGCGATGCTGGCAGCCATTGCGATTGTATACTTCGTGCTCGTCGTGACGTTTGGCGGCGGACTTGCACCATTTGCAATCCTGTTCTCCCTGCCATTCACCGTGATCGGGATCATGGTTGGTTTGTTCATCGCAGGGGGTACACTCGACGTATCCGCAATGATGGGTGCACTGATGTTGATCGGTATCGTTGTTACCAACGCCATTGTCTTGATTGACCGTGTTATTCATAAGGAAAATGAAGGACTCACGACACGTGAAGCGTTGCTGGAAGCCGGAGCTACACGTCTGCGTCCAATCCTGATGACCGCTCTGGCAACGATTGGTGCCCTGTTGCCACTGGTAACAGGTCTCGAAGAAAGTGCAGGTATCATCTCGAAAGGACTCGGAATTACCGTGATTGGTGGTCTGATCAGTTCTACACTGCTTACGCTGGTCATCGTGCCCATCGTGTATGAGTTCCTGATGAAATTCAAAAAGAAAAAAATCGTCGATTAAGTCAGTCTATCGTTATCACCACAATTCAGATGTGACGGTGAGAAAAAAATTAGCCCTTGACGGGTACTGGAATCTGTAATGGTTCCCGTGCCTGACCAAGGGCATTTTTTTATCGTGTCGATGGTAAAAAGTCGAACATATATCTGATGCTCATTTTAGACACAAAACAAAAAGGCCAACTATTTTTGTCATCTAGACCAAATGAACGTCAGGTTTAATCTCATCTCATTTAAAAGCACGTATACTTATCCTTAAAAATCCAGTAAGCAAACACCCTGAATCCAGCATCCTTTGTATCAAATCTACAGATGAGTCATGGGAAAGGGCGGTGATCGTGTGGGGGAGACCACGCTTCATATCCAAATTAGAGACATGCTGAAACGTCCAGTGTTTCGCAAAGCCGAGTACCTTGCCAGTCAGCGTGCGTTGGAGCGTTATGTACGCTGGGTACATATTATGGAGGTTCCTGAGATTGGGGGCTTGCTGAGCGGCGGAGAACTGGTACTGACGACAGGGATCGGCTGGCCCGAAGGCAAGACGCATGGTCTGTCTTTTCTGCAACAATTGATTGCCTGCGGCGCCGCAGGGTTATGCATTGAACTCGGGGAACATACACGATCACAGCTTGAGGTGATGAAACAAATAGCCGCGTCAGCGGATTTCCCGCTAATCTGGTTTCATGAACAAGTCCGGTATATCGATATTACACAGGATTTGCATTTTGCCCTGATTCGCAGCCATCAGCGTATGGTCGCGGAACTGGATCAGCTCACCACCTCCTTTCATCAGCTGCTTTTGAATGGGGATGGCGTTCAGCCGCTACTGCGTCTGCTGTCACGCAATACCGGGTATGCTGTCGCCTTATATCCGCTGGAAGGTGAAGCGACGGCCATTCCTCATGTCCCACGTGAGCAACTGGAGAAGCGGAGACAGCAGTGGTGGGATCAGCGTGAATCGATGGATCACGCTACCCTTGACCGTTATACAGTGAACCCTTCAACTGTAGAGGTATCAGACCCTTTTTCAGGTCGGCTCACCATGAATCCAATCAGCATCCCTGTCCAGGCACTGGAGTATACCTTTGCTGATCTTATCCTTTTCCCTCAGAAACACACCGACCCTGAACCTCCCGCTCCAGCTCTGCCGTACCCATCCGACGAGTACGTTTTTCATGCGCTGGAGCGATGTGCCGCTGCCATAGCCCAGGATTGGATGCGTACCCAGTACATGGAGGAAAAACGGCGGTATAAAGAAGATATGTGGGTCATTGACTGGTTAAACGGACATCACTCCGCCAAAGAAATTCATGAATATCTTGCATCCGTAAATCCGGCTCTCTGCACAGGACAGGCCGCAGTTGTTTTATTCGACAGCAGTCCTACGCAACACGACAGTCTCAGACTGCAAAAGATACTAATTCAGCGTAATATCGTTGCCCGCTCCGTATTTGTCCGTGAAGGCTTCACCCTCTACAGCACGGTACTTAACCTCCAGATCATTCTCATTGTCATTGACCCGCAGGCCGAAACGCTGCGTAAACCTAATCTTTGGTCCTGCATTCAGCAGCTTCGACAGCATGAGCAAGAGCAAACTCACCAGCTCTTCTCCGGTCTGTATGGTATCGGTCAGAACTATTCCGAATACCCACGCCTGCGAGAAAGTCTTGAATCGGCTAAGGAGACGCTGCGTATCCAGAAAGATATCGGAGTAATGGAGCAGCCCTTCTACAGCAACCTGCACTGTTACCGCATCATCGCCAGTATGAAACAGAGCGGTAACCTGAATGATTTTATTACAGAATACCTTGGGCCACTGATTCGGTATGATTCAGAGAAGGGTGGTCAGCTGCTCCTCACACTCAAACACTACCTTTCGCTTTGCTGCTCCAAACAAGAGACGGCGAGTGCGCTGTTTATCGTCAGACAAACGTTGTACCATCGTTTGGACAAAATTGAATCCCTTTTGGGAAAAGACTACCTTCTACCCGAGAAACGGGTTGCGATGGAACTCGCCCTCTATGCCTACGAGTATGAGCATGGACCGCTTATATAGAACGTAGACACGTTAATATAGAATTTAAAGTAGAGTTTGCCTGTAGCATAGACTATTTTTTTAGATGATCTTTAAAAGTTGCCTCATCGTAACCTACATTTCATTATGCACTACGTTGTTCCTGCAGTTGACGTATGAGTATGTGGCTGAACCACTTCCGGCCCGAGGCTGTCCCCACATACTGCTCCACATCTTCTCCCGGAAGATCAGGATGTGCCCATGTCACATGAGCCCCCTCCAGATGCTCCCGAACGGAACAGATTCGATACCCCTGTGCAGCCAATCGCTCAATAGCCTGCTTCTCCACTTCAAATGCCTCGTGCTCCGACATCAGTTCCGCCCCCCATGAACCGCAGTCACCGGTTGCCTCGATGGAATCGGTGCTCCTGCATCATACTTATGACGCTTTACATATTTTCCTGCCCCTGCATTGCCCACATACTTCCGATCCCGTATCACATATTCTCCGCGACAGAACACGGTCACTGGACACCCCCGCACCTGCATGCCTTCGAACGCGCTGTAATCTACGTTCATATGATGTGTTTCCGCCGAAATCACCCTAGTTACGGAAGGATCAAAAATAACAATATCCGCATCCGTCCCCACCGCAAGGGTTCCCTTCTGTGGAAATAATCCGAATAATTTGCTTGCCCTGGTCGAGCACAAGTCAACCCATTGATTAAGCGATATCCGGCCTTTGGCTACGCCTTCCGAATATAGAATACTCAGCCGATCCTCGATGACGGGCCCTCCGTTTGGAATTTTGCTGAAATCATCCTTGCCGAGATCCTTCTGCCCTTTAAAATTAAACGAACAATGATCCGAGCCAATGGTCTGTAGTTGTCCGCTTTGCAGTGCATTCCATAGCGCTTCCTGATGCCCCTTCTCCCTAAGTGGAGGCGACCAGACATATTTGGCACCCTCAAAGTCCGGCTGATCCATTATGGACTGATCCAGTGTCAGATATTGCGGACATGTCTCTCCCCAGATTCGGTACCCCATCTCACGCATACGCGCGATCTGTTCCACCGCTTCGGCACAAGTAACATGCACCACATACAGCTGCGAATCCGCCAGAGCGGCCAAACGGGCCGCACGTCCGGTTGCTTCTCCCTCCAGCATGGAGGGACGGGTCAGCGCATGATGAATCGGTGCTGTGCGACCATCAGCGAGCGCCTGCTTCACAAGCAGGTCAATGACATCTCCATTCTCGGCATGCACCATCACAAGCGCACCGTAATCTTTGGCTTTTTGCAACGTCTGAAAAAGGATCCCATCATCGGCCTGAAACTGGTTTTTGTATGCCATGAACACCTTGAAGGACGATACGCCCTCCTCTTCGATCATCTGCGGCAGTTCTTCCAGAACCTGCTCGTTCATCTCGCCAATCATCAGGTGAAATCCGTAGTCAATGACTGCTTTCCCCTCGGCTTTACGATGCCATTCTTGCAGGGATTCGGATAATGGACGGCCTTTCTGAGTCAGGCAAAAGTCAATGATGGTTGTGGTGCCGCCAAAAGCCGCAGCCGTTGTGCCCGTAGCAAAATCATCTGCTGTGACCGTGCCGCCAAACGGCATGTCGAGATGGGTATGGGGATCGATTCCGCCAGGTATGACATAACAGCCTGCTGCATCAAGCACTTCTGTCTGATCATCGGTGCTTAACCCGATACCGATCTGTGCAATTTTTCCCGATATGATCAATAGATCGGCCTCAAAGGTATCCGATGCCGTCACCAAAATACCACCGCGAATCAGTGTACGCGTACTCATGAGATCGCCTCCTTGGCTGATGGATTATGAATGGATTGCAGCAGGGAAATCGCCGACTGACGTTCATTCCAGGTAACAGGCTCTTGCTCTGGTGCAAGCTCGATCATCTCGATCGCACCGTCCACCGGGCAGACGATGGAACACAGGTTACATCCGACACAATCCTCCTCTACCACTTCAAGATAAGCACCGGACGGATCGGTTAACATGTCAATACATTGATGTGACGTGTCTTCACAGGCAATATGGCACTTGTTGCAATTGATACATACATCCCGATTAATTCGGGCAACCACCTTGTAGTTGAGATCCAGATTACCCCAATCCGAGTATCTCGGCACGGTCTGACCGACCAGTTCAGCTACACTCTGAAGTCCTTTTTCATCCAAATAATCACTAAGCCCTTCGATCATGTCTTCCACGATGCGGAATCCATGGTGCATCGCCGCCGTACATATCTGTACTCCCGTCGCACCCATTAGCAAAAATTCTGCCGTATCACGCCAGTCGGAAATGCCGCCGATGCCCGAAATCGGCACACCAACTTCGGGATGTCGTGCACACTCTGCTACCATGTTAAGCGCGATGGGTTTTACAGCCGGGCCACAGTATCCACCGTGCGCTCCCTTGCCGCCTACATGCGGCACGGTGTTCCAGGAGTCCAGATCAACGCCAGCGAGAGAATTGATTGTATTAATCAGGGAAATTGCATCCGCACCGCCCCTTACAGCCGCCCGGGCTGTCGCGGTTATATCTGTAATATTGGGTGTCAGCTTTACGATAACCGGTGTGGTAGCCACCTCTTTCACCCACATCGTCTGCAGCTCGACAAGATCAGGCTGTTGGCCTGAAGCAGCGCCCATGCCTCGTTCCGCCATACCGTGGGGACATCCAAAGTTCAGCTCCAAACCATCGACGCCAACGGCCTCGACCTTTTTAACAATTTCATGCCACTTCTCCCGCTTTGGTTCCACCATTAAAGATGCTACGACGGAGCGGTCAGGGAAACGTTTCTTCGTCTCGGCAATCTCGCGCAGATTGACCTCCAGTGGACGATCCGAAATCAGCTCAATATTGTTAAAACCCGCCACACGCTGACCGCCAAAATGTACTGCCGCAAAACGGGAGGAGGTGTTAATAATCGGCTCGCCGAGTGTCTTCCACACCGCGCCACCCCAGCCCGCTTCAAACGCACGCTGTACCTGGTATCCTGTATTTGTTGGCGGCGCCGAGGCGAGCCAGAACGGATTAGGTGACCGGATGCCCGCCAGATTAATCGATAAGTCAGCCATATCGAATCCTCCTTGATGTGATTTTGAGGTACAATGCTCCCTTACGCGCTCTCTTCCGAGCGACCAGGCAACATCTTCATGATCGTGGCAGCGACTAATTTGCCCTGTTGTGCCGCTGAAACAACCATGGCCTCTCCTTGACCCTGACCAAAAATGACGTCTCCTGCCGCATACACCTGAGGATGCGAGGTACGGTACGTATGCGCCTCGACTTCTACCACACCTCCATGATGCTTCAGTTCAAACGCCTCAATAAGTGGTAGCAAACGATTCTGTCCAATCGCCCGAATCACCGTGTCACATTCGATAATAAAGGATGAATTCTCTACCGCCACAGGCATCGCACGTCCGCCGCCGGGCGGGGTTACGAGCTCCATTTTCACACATTCTACCGCTCGAACCCTGCCATTCTCGTCTCCAAGAATACGCTTTGGCATCGTAAACCAACGAAATTCCACGCCCTCTTGCTTGGCAAACGTGTACTCAAAGGCATAGGCCGTCATCTGCTGCTCTCCGCGCCGATACAACATCTGTACTTGCTCCGCACCCAGGCGCACCGAACAAGTCGCTGCATCTACTGCCGTATTACCTGCGCCAATTACGGCTACATTCAGACCATGTAACGCTGGCGGTACACCCTGTTTGGTCGATTCCACAAGTTCAATCGCGTCATAAACGCCTTCCAGCGTTTCCCCTTCAATGCCCAGCATCGGGACTGCTCCCATACCACATGCCAGGATGACAGCCTCATGCTGCTCCAGCAACTCGGGTGCCGCTACGTCTACGCCAACCCGTACACCGTAACGAATCTTTACTCCTAGCGATTCTACCTGCTCGACCTCCCATAACGGGATCGACTCCGGCAAACGAAATGATACGATGCCATAGGTATTCAGTCCGCCGCCCTTGGCTTTGGCTTCATAGATGGTCACGTCATATCCTGCACGGCCCAATTCGCGTGCGGCTGATAGCCCCGCCGGCCCGGCTCCGACAATAGCCACACTTCTTCCATTCGCAGGTGCTGCATGAAACAGCGGTTCGTTCCTCTCCCTTGCCCAGTCAGTGGCATAGCGCTGAAGATCGCCAATACGAATCGGCTTGGACGAGTCGTTCAGCACACACGCCCCCTCACATAACTCTTCCGTAGGACAAACGCGTGCGCAGCTGGCGCCAAGCGGGTTCGCATCCATGATCGTGCGGGCCGACCCTTTGAGATGGCCTGTTGCTATTTTTTTGATAAAAGAAGGGATATTGATATCGGTCGGGCACGCCTTAATACAAGGGGCATCGTAACAATACAGACAGCGGTTGGATTCCTCCATCGCTTCCTTATTGGTCATGGTTGGTTTCATCTCGCTAAAACGAGTCTCCCATCCGTAATCGGACCACACGGTTTCAGAACGGTTCATCATAAGTACGCACCTCCCGAAGATTAACGACTATTGCCAACCTATCCATTGATATGCCAGACACATGCCAAGCCTATGCCTCATGCAGCACACGCCCTAAATTCGAACTACAGACTCACCAGATGTTCATACGTCTCCGGTCTGCGATCCCGGTAAAACTGCCACACATTACGCACCTCACGGATCAACTCCGTATCCATCTCGCCAACGACTACTTCATCCTGATCCCGGCTTCCCACGGCTACCATGCGCCCCCGCGGATCAACGAGATACGATTGTCCATAAAATTCGCCCATGTTCCATGGCGCCTCCACGCCCACACGGTTGATTGCCGCTACATAATAACCGTTGGCTACCGCATGGGCCGGCTGTTCCAGCTTCCATAGATACTCCGAGGTGCCCGCCACCGTGGCGGACGGATTAAAAACAATTTCTGCCCCTGCCAGCCCAAGCAGACGTGCCCCTTCAGGAAAATGACGATCATAGCAGATATACACGCCCACTTTGGCGTAAGCCGTATCAAATACCGGATAACCGAGGTTGCCGGGTTTAAAATAATACTTTTCCCAAAAGCCGTTTGTGCCCTCTCCCGCCTCGACATGCGGAATATGATGTTTGCGGTATTTGCCCAGATACGTTCCATCCGCATCAATCACTGCCGCCGTATTGTAATAAGAAGCTATGCCCTCCACTTCATACACGGGTAGAACCAGGACAACGGCAAGCTCCTTCGCCAGCTCCTGAAAACGCCGGGTCGTCGGCCCTTCGGGAACCTGCTCCGCGGAGGCATACCATTTGGGCGTTTGTTCCGTACAAAAGTAAGGCCCGTAAAACACCTCCTGCAATCCAATGATCTTGGCCCCTCGTGCTGCCGCCTCGCGCACAAGTGTAATATGCTTCTGAATGGCTGCCTCCTTATGCACTTCAACAGGAGCCGATCCTTCGATTTCATGGGAAGCCTGAATCAAACCGATGCTGATTTTCGCCATAACGTTATCCCGCCTCCTTTGTTGGATTACCGGTGCACATCTTGCGAATGGTGCGATAGAGCATCTCCGTACCTAACGCGATATCCTCCGGGGAGGAGTATTCACTGGGATGATGACTGATACCGTCCTTGCTGCGGACAAAAATCATGCCATAATCGCACACATAAGATAATGCGAGCGCATCATGGAACGGGCCACTCATCAATTCGGGCATCACCACCCCCAACTCTTCCGCGGAAGAGCGAATGACAGTCATGATGGACTCGGCACAATAACGCGGTTCACTGTTGGTATCCTCCGTGACGGTATAGGTCAGACCATATCGGGAGCTAACTTCATCCAGCAATGTCATCAAACGGGCCTCCAGCCGATTACGCCGCTCCATCTCCATATCACGCAAATCCACGGTAAAGCTCACTTCTTCCGGAATAATATTCCTTGAATCCGGAAATACCCTCAGACTTCCTACCGTACCGACAGTGGGCGCTCCCGGTTCTTCACGGACCATATCATCAAAGGCCGCAATCACTTTGGCACTTCCTACAAGTGCATCATGACGCATCCCCATCGGCACAGAGCCTGCATGCCCGGCCATCCCTTTCATGCTCACCGTGAGCCAGAGCGGACCAGAGATACCTGTTACCAGACCGATCTGGGCGTCCATAGCCTCAAGTACGGGCCCCTGCTCAATATGTAGCTCCAGATAACTGCCAATGGAACCGGGAGGATATACCGCCGCCGCGAATTCGGATGTCAAACATCCGAAGGATGCCAATGCCTCCCGGCGAGTCACGCCGTTTTTATCCTGACGTTCCAGCTCTCCTTCCTCCAACTGGTTTGTGATACCTCGTGAACCAAATAAACCTTTGTTAAACCGTGATCCCTCTTCATCGCAAAAAGCAATCACCTCAATCGGCATGCGTGGCTGTACGCCTTGTTCAATCAGGCACTGTACGGCCTCCAGCGCACCGAGTACACCGATCGCACCGTCATAACGTCCTCCATACGGCTGGGAGTCGATATGTGAACCGACCATCAGGATCGGTCTGGTTGCATCTGTTCCTTCCAGACGGCCGATCAGATTGCCAAATGCATCCATTCGTGTCACAAGGCCTGCCTCCTCCATCCAGAACCTGACCTGGTTGATGCCCTCCATGTCCTCTGGAGTAAGGGCAAGCCTGCATACCCCTGTATCTCCGATCTTGCCGATCTCAGCTAACTGTCCAATATGCTCATTCAGCCGAAGCTGATTAATGGATAACCCGGTTATGGTCTGCATCCTTCCTCTCCTCCTGTCACGCATTAAATCAACTCATGCCTACCCTCATCCAGACTGCGAAGTGCAGTAAACAAATGACTTACGATAAGGTCCAGTTCTTCCTCTGTGGTGACAAAGGGCGGCGATAGGGTCAAAATGTTCGCAAAACCCGGAACGGTGTCTCCATTTTTGCCGATCAGAATGCCTTCCCGTTTACAATGAGCCAGCACCTTCGTGACGTTCTCTGTTGTCGCCGGTGAGCCGTCAGGCTCAATCATCTCGATGCCGCAGGCGAAACCGAATAGACGGATATCCCCTACGGAAGGAAGTTCAAGTAGTGGTGATATTTTCTCTCCAAGCAGTTGCCCCAGTTCCGCAGCCCGGCTGACCAGTTGTTCCCTTTCCAAAATCTCCAGATTCGCCAGCGCAACCCGGCAGGATACCGGATTGCCGCCAAACGTATTCACATGGCGAAAGTGGTTATCCGTTCCGGGTTCACGAAACGATTCATACAAGTCGGCTCTTATCGCCGTGGCGGATAAGGGTGCGTAGGCACTCGTCATGCCTTTAGCCATTGTGACGATGTCCGGCTCCACACCATAGTTCTGGTGACCGAACTTCTGCCCGGAGCGACCGAAACCGCAGATCACCTCGTCTACGATGAACAGCACGCCATACCGCTGGCAGATGTCCTGTACCCTGCGCATATACTCTGGCGGAGGAACAATCATGCCGCCGCCGGTAATCACCGGCTCCATAATTACGCCAGCAACCGTCTCCGCGCCTTCCCATTGAATGACTTCCTCATAGATGGCGGCACATTCAAGCCCGCAGCTATCTTTGCTTTTTCCAAACGGACAGCGGTAACAGTACGGCGGAGGAACATGGGAGAAGCCTACACCCAGCGGCTCGTACTTGATCTTGCGTGCAGCCTGCCCCGTGGCGCCCAGTGCCCCCATTGAGTTACCGTGATACGCACGGTGACGCGATATGAATTTGTGACGGGTAGGCTCTCCGTTCTGATGGTGGAACTGACGGGCTATTTTGAAAGCCACCTCATTGGCATCCGAACCGGAGTTGGAGAAAAAGATCCGATACTCTCCCTCCAGCCATTCATTCAGCTTCTCCGCCAGTAAAATCGCCGGTTCATGGCTCTGCGTCATCGGGATATAGGCGAGAGTTTTCATCTGATCGTAGGCACGTTTGGCAATCTCCTCACGTCCGTGCCCTACATTGACGCACCATAAACCCGACATGGCATCGAGGTAACGTTTACCCTCCTGATCCGTAATCCAGCTACCCTCGCCGCTAACGGCAATCAACGGATGATCGTTATGCGGTGAGATATGGTGCCAGACGTATTTACGATCCTTCTCCAGCCACTCTTCCTTCGTACCGCCCAGACGTTGTGATTGCTGATCTACAGAACTCATCCATCATGCCCCCTCTCCTTATGTGATGCGTACAGCAACGTTCCAACGTCACGCCCAGCCGGGTTATTTCTTATTTCACAGCCTCTTCATATATGCTCTTCTCCAGTGCTTCATCCAGATGGGCTGCTTTCTTGATCAGTCCATATTTCAATGCAATATCTGCCGTACGGGTAAACGATTCATCGACAAAACTTCCCACCTGTTTCTCGGTAAACCCTTCCGGACGAATCAACTTGGCAATCTCTTCGAGCATCGTTACTTGATGTTCACGAGTCGTACTGCCCTCCGTCACATTATTCATCACAATGTCCACCGTCTCATCCTGATGATCGATCGCATAGTTCCAGCCTTTCAGGATGGCTCGGGTTACTTTTACCGCCAATTCGTGGTTATTATCCACCCAGTCCTTCTTGGCAATCAGCGTATCCTCCAGCATGCCGACTCCCGCATCCTCAATGTTGAACACGTCCAGATCGGATTCTTTTGTGCCGCTCTCCAGTACAACGTGATATTCGTTATAAATCGTGGCTGTCGCCACATCCACCTGATCATTGAAAAACTGATCCATCGTAAAGCCCTGTTTCACCAGTTCGATGTCTTTTTTCGGATCAAGGCCGTTCTTTTCCATAAAAGCAAGCACCTGAAATTGCTGACTTCCAAACCAGGTACTCACCTTTTTGCCTTTCATCTGTGCCGGATCGGTAATACCCGCGGACTTCTTCGCAATCAAGCGGTAGCTGCTCTTCTGTGAAATCTGGGCAAGTGAAACGAGAGGGAGACCGTTATCCCGGCTGACCAGCAAGCTGTCCACTCCCGTAATTCCTACATCGGCTGCCCCATTAACGACCTGTTGCTCAATAACGATATCCGGACCTCCTGGAATAATCTCCGCATCAATGCCTTCTTCTGCAAAAAAACCTTGTTCCTTCGCGGCATATATTCCGGCAAACTGTGCTTGCGGTACCCATTTAAGCTGAATCTTCACTTTAGTTAATGGTTGCTCCGCCGTTCCTGAACCACCCGAGCTTGCAGCGGCTGGCTGCGCCGTCGGTTCGCTTTTTGCAGAACATGCTGCCAGCACCAGCACCACACACAAAAACAACATCCCCAAACCCGGCTTCAACGTTTTGTACATGTACAGAACAACCCCCTATTTATATATCGATTTTGTAAACGGTTCGCGAAACGGAAAGCGAATCTTCAGCTAGAATACAAAGCATTCAGAATTGTATGGAAGAATTGTATGGAGGGATAATCGAATCCTTATTTATGTGCTCTCTTTTTCTGTACAATACCTGCCTACTGTGCTGACGTATGCGCACGACTCCAGTGAAGCAGCCGCTTTTCAGCCAGAACCACCGTCTCATAGAGCACGATGCCAAGAATGGCTGCGATGACGATACAGGACCAGGCCAGCGGCATGTTGGCGAGCCGGATCTGATCAGAAAGCAAGTAGCCCAGCCCCTGGGATGCGATAAAAAACTCCCCTACAATGGCGCCGATAATACTGGTCGACATGTTGATTTTCAGACCTGCAAAGAGAGAAGGCATGGCATGGGGCATCCGCAGCTTCCAAAAAAACTGTTTCCTGCTCGCCGCCAGGCTGCCCAGCAGTTCTTCATACTGCGGCTGAATGGAGGTCAGTCCTTTGAACAGGCTGACAGCCATCGCGGCCGTCGTAATGACCGATACAACGGCGATACGGGACCAGATCCCGTCTCCAAACCAGTTGTTCATGATGGGAGCCAGAGCCACAATCGGAACAGCATTCAGAGCAGACAGAACCGTGACAGCGGCCCTGCCACTATTCGGAAAGAAGGATGCGCCAATCGCAGCCAATGCCCCTAGCAGAGAACCGATTAGAAAACCGCCAAGCATCTCGGTACCACTGTAGATGGCATAGCGGAAAAGCATCTCGGCATTGTCCCGGATGGATGCAGCAATGGCAGAGGGTACGGGCAACTGATAATCTTCGAGTGACAGCAGGACGTGAAAGAAACGCATCTGCCACAACGTTAGAAAGAGTGCTCCTGCGAGCCAGGGCAATAGGCTGCGAAGCAACATGCCCATCATCTTGCCAACAAGCTGAGTACCTGTACGGGAACGGTCAGTAGTTGAAGGCGAATGTTCCGCTCGTTGTCTCCATTCCCTTTTGCCAGGAAGAGGTTGCCCCGCAGCTCCGCTTATTGTTCCTTCGTCACTTTTGGGCTGGAGTATACTGCCTTCGCTCATGACTGCTCCCCTCCTTTGGGTCTGAATTCAGGTTGCCATGGGGTAAGCCAACGTTCAGCCAAGCTGATGAACAGGTAGGAGATGAGGCCAATGCCCATGCTAAGCATGATGGTTGCCCAGAACATACCCGCTTGTGCTGAACCATAATACAGCGAGCTGACCATCAGTACCCCAAGTCCATCAGGCGCTCCCATCAGCTCCACGACAATCGAGGAGGTCACTGCGAGTGGAGCCGCAATTTTCATGCCGGAGAATAGACCTGGAAGCGCCGAAGGCAGTAAACACTTTACGTAACGTGCTCTCCACGAAGTGCCGTAGGCGCGCATGAGTTCCAGATGCTGAGGAGAAGCACTTTTAAACCCTTTTAAGGTATGGATGATGACAGGGAAAAAGGTCACATATGACGCCATGACAATTCGCGCCCACTCGGCGTTATGAATAATGCCATATACGATCGGAGCAAGCCCGATCACCGGAACCATCTGTGAAGACACCACGTAAGGAGACAACGTGCGTTCAATCCAGACTGCGGCGCTCATGAGCAGTGCCAGTAATGCCCCCAGCAATGTTCCGCCGGCAAAACCGATAGCAGCATTGCCAAAGGTAACCGAACCTTGCTCCGCCAGCGTGCTCCAGTGACGGAAGAACGACTCCATGACAACGTGAAGATATGGCAAACGAGAAGTGGCCTGTTGCGGAGACATAGACAGATGTAGCATCCAAGCCAGCCCTTCCCAAAGGACAAAAATCGATATGATCCAGATCATCACCCAGGCTCGGTAACCCGGTTTAAGCAAACGAGGGAACATGGATTGCATCACGCTCCTCATGAAAACAGTTTCGAATCGTCGTTATCATCTGATAGAAAGGTTCGGTTTCCCTCAACTGGCTCTCTCGCTCGGCTGGAAGGTTCACGGAATGGATCGAATGCACTTGCCCCGGATGGGCAGAGAGTACAATGATACGGTCCGATAAAAAGACCGCTTCGGGGATGCTATGGGTAACAAAGAGGAAGGTTTTTCCGGTAGAACGTTTAATCTCAAGCAGTTCCATCTGCAATTTTTCTTTGGTGAATTCATCCAGCGCGGAGAATGGCTCATCCATTAATAGAAGGGGCGGATCAAGCGCCAGTGCGCGTGCAATGGACACACGTTGCTGCATCCCTCCACTCAGTTGCCAGGGATAATGATCTGCAAATCGCGTCAGTCCAACCATCTCCAGCAGTTCACTGCTAATGCGGCGACACTCTTTTCGCTTGGTACCCAGCAACTCCAGCGGCAGCTCCACATTGTGGCGAACCGTACGCCAATCGAACAGGGCCGGAGTCTGAAAAACGATGCCAAATTGCCGTTGCAGTCTTGCCTGCTTCGGTTCCTGCCCTGCAATTCGAACATGACCTGTTGTTGGATGGAGAAGATCAGCGACAATGCGGAGTAACGTTGATTTGCCACAGCCGGAAGGACCGAGCAGGGAGACAAATTCATTGGGGCCAATATGAAACGTCACATCGGATAGGGCCGTTACTTGCTGAGGACCACTGCCAAAAATGACAGAAACATGATCCACATCAATAAGAAGCTGTTCAGCGGCACTTTTCATGGATTGATGAAGGGATACAACAGAGGGAGAGGTCATAGGCATTCTCCTTTTGAAGGATGGGATGGTTGGAGACGACATCGGTTGATCGGTGGAAGGTTAACCTACACAAACGTAACGGGTTGACTTGTTAGATACTACTATATCGCTTTACGTGAAAATTACATTATACAAACTGTTTGGAGTATGGGCTTGTACATGTGACAAACTGTAAAATGAGATTGATTCTCAGCTTATCCGTTGCATATCGATTGCACATTTGTTGTGACATGAAGTAACATGTAACTGCCACAAAATGAAGTGCCTCGCTCTGCCTCTCTTCTGCAAACAGCGTATATTTATTTGTATTAATTGATGAAATATTCGGAAAATATGACATATCCCCTCGTAATCCTATGAGATTTCATGTATAACGAGGGATATAGATAGAGAATGCAATGAAGCCATCGTCGGATACAGTTGTATCACTTATAGCTTAAATTGAATTACCACAAAGTCATGGAAAACGACATGTTTGATGTTCAAATCTTTTTAAATCCAAAATTTGGGGTGGTCATCATGTTTGATTGGCTGGGATGGAAAAAAGGATTACCGCTGTGGTGGTCTTATCGGTTGAACGCACACCGTAAGGAAGACGTGGAGCACATTTTTGAAGGGATCGCGGAGACTAGAAGACAGTTGCTGATGGATTGGGCGAGTGATCAGTGGAGCCATCTGGATCGGTTGCTTCATCAGATCGAATCGGTTGATCTCCAAAGTGTGAAGCCCGGATCACCACAGGCAGATAAGATCGATACCTGGTTTAAGGCGACCTACGCACGAACTCAGGATAGCACGGAATGGTTCATGCTCAACGAGCAAAATGAGGTTGTATTTTCTACATATAAGAAACATATAGGTCAACATTATACCCCGCACGAGCATAGATCCTTTGGTCCCGGCTTGAGCTATGCACACGCAGATATACAAGGCCGGAAGTGTCTGTACGGTCCGTATTCTGATCCGCTTACAATGGAGATCGGGCCACGCTCGTCTACGTTTCATGATGCGATTACCCTGATGTTCATTGCCCCTATCGTGCAGCAAGGCAAGTATGTCGGTGCATTATGCAACCGTATTCCTGGAGACGTGCTTGGTGACCTCATTCAGCGCGAATCGGGACATATCTACCCGGACTCAGGTGATAACTATCTGTTTATGGCCGAGTCTGTATTGCGGCCTGAGCTACTGCCAGGTACTGCCCTGTCTCGAAGCCGCTTCGAGGATCGAACGTTTACGCATGGAGAAAACCTGAAAGACGGCGTGACCACCGATTGGGGCATCGTGTCTGTGCAGCAGCATACAGAGCTTGAGCTGATGTTCACCGACCCCTCTACCGGCCAATTACATCCGGGCGTATCGAAAACGATTCAGAACGGCTCCAATCTGTTTGTGGCCTATCCCGGTTACTCGGATTACCGCCATATTCCAGTCATCGGTAAAGGTATCACCTTTCAACTTCCTCACTGCCCGGATCGCTGGGGCATGATGTGCGAAGGTGATCTGGAAGAAGTGTACCGAATACGCAGTATCGGATGGCGGCAATTCAAACAGCATAGCTTCTATATTATGCTCTCGGCCGTTCTTGCTGCCGCCTTGATTTTTGCGCTGACAGGGAGCGGATGGAACGCTGCTGCAATCGCTGGCTTTCATGTCATCTTTGGATTCTTCGGTGCATTCCAGCTCCATCGCAAACAATACAACCGCGTTCATGCGGACTTGCGCAGTCTCAGTCAATTTATTCGAGTAAATGCAGAGGGGAAAGGTGATCTTACCCAGCGTCTGGACATGAATGCTTTTGCCCAAGACGAATCGGGCGAACTGGCCAAATGGATCAATAACATGATCGATTCTCTGGAGAGCATCATGCTCAAAGTCCAGCGGGCCACGGTGGACGTGATGGATAATCAGCATCTGATGCGTGCATCTACAGAGACTACCCAAGTGACAACTGACCGCGTCAACCTCAAGCTTGGTTCAATGATTCAGGCTACCCGTACGCAATTACAAGACCTGGATCAAGCCAAACTGGCTGCAGATCATATGCGATTAACTCTCAAACAGCTGGAGGCATCAGCCAATGAACAGATTGGTGTAGCCAGACAGGAAGTAGATCGCATCGGTGATAAAATGATTCAAATCTCCAGTGCCGTGTCGGATACTAACCAGACGATCCTCTCCTTCCTTGGCACAATGAAAGACATCTACCGCGCCTTGGCGGTCATTGAAGAAATATCCGCACAGACCAATCTGCTTGCATTGAATGCAACGATTGAAGCCGCACGTGTCGGGGAGCATGGGCGCGGATTCTCTGTTGTCGCTGAAGAGATTCGCAAGCTGGCCGATGTGTCCCGCTCCTCCACGGAGGACATTCATCAGATTTTGGATCGGATCTCGACGGCTGCAAGCGCAGCTTCAAAGCAAATCACCGAAGGAGATCAGGTGCTTGCGGAAGGAGCAATGCTGGTTCAAGCAGCCTCAGAGCTTCTCCAAAAAGCCAGCTCCGAAGAAGCCGAGCGCACCCAAGTCGTGGATCAGGTCGTATTTTTAATGGAAAATATCGCTGCCATCAGTCACCAAAATCGGGTGACCTCTGCCGAGGTTGAAGCGGAGATGCTGGCATTGATCCGGGATATGTTGAAGGTTCAGCAATCCTCTCATGATGTGGAGGCCATTACCCTGTTCCTGCAGCAAGTCGTTGGCCAATTTCAATTGAATCAGCCTGCCTAAATTGCTATCACGGGACGTCATCATTGACGCGGATTGGAGAAATAGCTAAAATTTGATGCAACTGTTGCTTTTACAATTGTCGTATCATTTTCTATAGAAGATTTCCAATCTGAACCGTTGAAAGGGTGGTCTGCATGGAACTGCTTCAGGATTCATTTGGCCGCATACATGACTACATCCGTATTTCCGTTACGGACCGCTGCAATCTGCGTTGTGTCTACTGTATGCCCGCGGAAGGCATGGAGTTTGCTCCGCATGACGAAATTATGAGTTATGAAGAAATTACGGAAGTCCTGAAAGTGCTCGCCCCGATGGGCATGCGCAAGGTTCGGCTCACGGGGGGAGAACCACTGGTACGTAAGGATTTGCATAAACTTGTGGGCATGATCTCTGCCATTGATGGCATCGAAGACATTGCATTGACCACGAATGCCTTGTTGCTGGACAAACAGGCTCAGGCTTTGAAGGATGCGGGGCTGAACCGCATTAATATTAGCCTGGACTCCCTGCATGCTGACCGATTCTCTATGATCACACGCGGTGGAGATGTGAATAAGGTGCTGAAGGGTATCGAGGCAGCTACCGCGGTGGGCCTGGCACCGATCAAGCTGAATGTCGTGCTCATGAAAGGCATTAATGATGACGAAATTAAGGATTTCATTGCTATGACGATCGATCAGCCGCTACATGTGCGATTCATTGAATACATGCCAATCGGGCAGGCTTCCGACTCCTGGCGCCAATCGTATCTGCCGCTGGAGGCCGTAACAGATGTATGCGCCGAAGCTGGCTGGACGGTCGAGAATACCGAAGGCCCTGCCGGGAATGGCCCATCACGTAATATGAAAATCGCAGGCTCCCAAGGCACATTTGGTCTTATTCATCCGGTCAGTGACCATTTCTGTGATAACTGTAATCGGCTACGCCTTACAGCGGACGGACATATCAAGGCTTGTCTGTATTGGTCAGATGAGTACAATGTTCGCCGCTATGTAGATGATCCCGACGCGATGGCCGCACTTTTCCTGAAAGCACTCGGTACCAAACCGAAAAATCATGAAATGGCGCTGGCGCTGGAGAAAAAAATGCAATCCCACACACCGACGGTACGACGTATGTCTCAGATCGGTGGATAAAAGGAAAACATAACACGATTTATTTTAAACAGTCGCAGTACGCAGCATGATTTATGAATAAAACAGACGAGAACCCCAGGTTCCCGTCTGTTTTTTGTGTTGTTTGATGATAAATGCCTATGTTGGCGACATATTTCTCCTCCCTTGATTCAAATGCTTCAAAAAAATGTAATAGACGTTATGCCCTTTTCAGGCCTAAATTTTGCTAATCGATCTGACGATGTATAGTATACACCCAGATGATATACACACACACTACAGGAGCTGAACTTATTGAACATCGTAGAAGCACTCACTGCAGCAAGTCCTTATTTTAAAATTATGCTGAAAGAACACGATATCATGATTGCCGTTACCGATACCGAGAAGTTCTGGTATTACGTTCCCAGCAACGAGCTTGATCTTGGCATCAGAGCCGGAGATCCGATCTCTCTTGAAGACCCTACACTGCGCCGGGCACTCGTGCATGGCGAGACCTCAGCCAATCGCATTGACGCCAAATTTTACGGCACACCCATTATTTCGTCCGCCACTCCGCTTTATGATGATGAAGGAAAGATTGCAGGAACGCTTGCTATAGGTTTTTCACTTCAAAACGAAGAAAAACTGGAGCACTTTACCGACCTGATTACAGGCATCAGCGGCAGGTTATCAGAGATGGTGCAGACCGTTGCTGCACAGTCCGAACAACTAACTGCTTCGTCTACGCAAATTTTGGACAACACACGACTCGCTGTGAAGAACTCCGGTGAGGTCAATAAAGTTGCCGTATTTATTCGTGAAGTATCGGAACAGACGAATTTGCTTGGCCTGAATGCAGCCATTGAAGCCGCGCGTGCGGGCGCGGCAGGTGCCGGGTTCGGCGTAGTTGCAGCTGAAGTGCGTAAATTGTCCACCGGAACGAAAGAGGCGACGGTGAATATTGAACGCTCCCTCAAGGATGTGCAGTCCTCCATTCAGCAGATGGAACAGGAGATTACTTCTATTACGCAGTCCAGCAATGCACAATCTGAACTTGTAACGGAGTTCAGCGAGATCATTGACCATCTGAACGCAACAAGCCAGGAGCTTAAATTGTTCATTGAATCGATCCTGTTAAAGGCAGAATAATCAATATAACAAGCTTCCCGTGATTCTACGACGGGGAGCTTTTTTTGATGCCAAGTGCTAACAAGTAGGTAGGTACAATGAAGTCCCCTTCTTACATTCATCCAGCCTTTACGATCCCCTGGTTTTCATTGGTTCACCCTGCTCACGAGCTTTGAACACCTGATTTAGGAATTAAAAAGCCTCCAGCACATCATCAGTGCGATTCCAACCATAATCAAAGCGGATACGCGGCTCAGCACAATTCGTATATACCCTGTGCGGTCATGATTGCCAACTACGCTGCCTGCAGCGGCAAGCCCCAGAAACCAAATCCAGGATACAGCCATTGTTGTGATTGTAAAATACATACGCTCCACCCCTGCATACTGAATGGAACTTGTACCAATGACAGCCACGGTATCCAGCAAGGCATGCGGATTGAGAATAGACACCGAAGCGGCAAAAGCAATCTGCCGTCCTGCCGACATCGCAGTGGGGGCTTTATCTGAAGAAGCCGATAATTTCCATAGTCCCCAAGCCATGTAGAGCAAAAACAGGCTTCCAGCCGCGTATAAAAAATGGGTGAGTAGCGGCCATTGAACCAATATGAGAGACATGCCCCCTACAGCGGCTCCAATCAGCAGCGTGTCACTAATCCCTGCTGTAATTATAGCTGGCAGTGCATACAGGTATTTCTTTTGCGTTAACCCTTGATTAAAAATAAATACATTCTGAACACCCAGCGGTAAAATCAAGCCAAATGCCAGCACCACGGCATGAATAAAAACGTCCATTGTCCATCCCCCTTATCTCTTTCTTCAGCGTAAATGAAATCAGGAAAGACGTAACCAACCACTTGGATGGCATAGAACCCAACCAAATGGTATAGTGGACGATACAAATACGATAACGGACACTTTCTTTAGAACCCTCCTTCTCTGTACATCCTAACAACAGTCATAGACACATGATCGACAGCAAGTACGCGACAACTTTATCTTTATAACTACAGGAGGTGAAATCACCTGATGGGACGTCAATATCCCAATACGTCTTCTGGCCGAAACTGGCAGCCAAACCCTGCGCTTGATTTGCCTATGTACCGTCAGATTGAAGCCTATATCCGGCAGAAAATCACAACAGGCGAGTGGTCAGCCGGGACTCGTCTGCCTTCGCAGCGATCACTGGCAGCATCCATGGGTGTAAACCGCAGTACGCTGGTCACCGCTCTGGATAACCTGACTGCGGCAGGCATGATTGAAGGCCGGCACGGAGGAGGAACCTATGTCTCCGGTTCCGGTTGGCACAGTATGGCCCATGCCGCCTTGCCCAACTGGAGCGAAGCTGCACAGGAAGGCTGGTACTACCCGAATCTGCCCGAGATTCAGCAGATTAACCAGGCGGAGTTCAGGCCTGGCATTATTCGGCTGGGTACAGGTGAGTTGGCGCCGGAACTGATGCCTAACGATGCGTTTAATGGAATCCTCCAGACCCTGTCCAAACGAACACGTATGCTGAATTACATCGAACCTCAAGGCAGTCTGGCGCTCCGTGAGGCGTTGTCCGCACATTTGCAGTCTAGTGGCATTCAGGCCTCACCAGATTCGATCCTGATCGTATCGGGATCTCTACAGGCACTGCATCTGATCTCTGTGGGACTGTTGCCTCGTGGATCAGCTGTCTTGCTAGAGAAGCCATCATATCTCTATTCCATCCATGCCTTTCAATCGGCAGGATTAAAGCTAAACGGAATTTCCATGGATGGAGAGGGCTTACACCTGGGGCACTTGGAACGTGCGATACATACGTTGCACACGGGAAACGACGAGAATAACAGCGAGTCTTTCCCGCTACTGTACACCATTCCGAGTTTCCATAATCCTACAGGCAGCGTAATGAGTTGCCGTCGCCGGGATGAATTGATGTCCCTCGCCCGCAGTTTCGGTATTTCCATATTGGAGGATGCCGCCTATCAGGAACTTTGGCTGGATCACCCTTCACCTCCTCCACTCAAGGCAAGTGATCAAGAGGGCCGGGTGCTGCATATGGGCACACTCTCCAAAGCGGTCAGTCCAGGTCTTCGCCTTGGCTGGCTTGTCGGCCCTGTGCCCGTCATTCGAAGGCTGGCCGATATTAAAATGCAGACGGATTACGGTACCAGTTCGCTCGCACAGGAAGCAGCCGCATTATGGTTTGCAGATGGCCATCACGCAACTCATATGGATCGGCTACGTCCGGAGCTCCGAAGACGCAGAGACTTCATGCTGGAGCTACTTCATCGCTACCTTCGAGACATAGCCGAGTGGAAGATACCTGAAGGCGGCTTCTATATCTGGTTGCGCTTCACCGCAGAAACCTTGTCTATCCGCAAGTTGTTCTCTGTCTGTCTGGAAGCAGATGTACTCATTCATCCAGGGTATCTGTATGATCGCATGGATGCGAGTCATATCCGACTCTCTTATGCCTATGCCTCGCAAGAGGAGATGGAGCGCGGACTGATTGTCCTTGCACAAGAAGCACACAGGCTAATGAAGCCCAGCGTGTGAGCAACATCTCTTTGCATAGAAAATGGCAAAATACATAGCCGCCCTCCTTGCAATTCTGATACTCAACTTGTGTTAATTGGGGATGCTCACCTTGGTTTTTCTGTCTTTCGATAAATGAGAATAGCCTTGAACTAACGGAGGATGTCCGTAGTTCAAGGCTATAAACATGAGCATACACACTGAAGTGTGAAGAGGTGGGTTCCAGGAACGAGCTCCTTTGCCCTGTTATTCTTAGCCTCTTATCCTTTGACCGCTCCCTCCGCAATTCCCTCCATAATAAACTTCTGGAAGAATGCGTAGATCAGGATAACCGGAATTGCAGTCAAAACCAGAGAAGAGAGAATTAGCGGCCATTCCTTGTTATACTCACCAAACAGCATGTTTGTAGACAGGATAAGTGTATACCGGTTTACATCTGTCAACATCAATAGTGGTAACAGGAAGTCATTCCAGATCCACAGGAAGTCCAGAATGGCAATCGTCACCGTGATTGGAAGCAGAAGCGGGAAAATAATCTGAAAGAACGTCTGGAACTCGTTACATCCATCGATCTGAGCCGATTCTTCCAGTTCACGCGGAATGGACTTCACAAACCCGTGATAGAGGAAGATCGCCATGTTTACGCCAAGTCCGATATAGATCAGAGCCAGTCCGTAAGTGCTTCCTTGCACCCCCATCCCCTTTGCGACACGCGTCAGCGGAATCATGATGGAATGGAACGGCACCAGCATGGAAGCGACAAACATGAAGAAGATCAGATTGCTAAGCCTGCCGGAAGTCCGTGACAGCTTGTAACCTGCAAGCGAAGCACAGAACACAATTCCCCCGATACCCAGAATGGACACAATCGCGGAGTTCAGCGAGCTGCCGAGCAGATTGATTTTGTTAAACGCATCCGTGTAGTTCTCCCAATGCAGCGTGGTCGGCAGAGCGATAAACGATTGGAACATCTCGCCCTGTGTTTTGAACGAGTTCACCACAGCCATGTAGATCGGTAGCATGGCTACCAGAGAGCCGAGAATCAGTAACAGCCGAATCAGGTAATTGTTCAGTCGCTGCATTCTCATGCTTCCACCTCTTTTCTCTTCATGACGGTGATCTGGATGAGTGTAAAGATCAAGACGATGATGAACAACACAACCGATTTGGCACTTGCGTACCCGTATCTGAAGTTGTTCGAGAAAGCTTCTTCATAAATATTCATGGTGATGACCTGTGTGGCCCGGCCCGGGCCGCCGCCTGTTAATCCATAGACAACCTCGAACACTTTGAATGCACCGTTCAGTGTCAGGAAGAAACAGATGGTAATCGCATGTGTAATCATCGGCAGTACGACGTTACGTAGCACTTGAAACGCATTTGCGCCGTCAATGACCGCGGCTTCCTTGAGACTCTTCGGTACACCCTGCAATGCAGCCAGGTAGATGATCATCATATAGCCCACACCGTTCCAAAGCGATACGATCAGAATCGAGTAGAAGGAGAACTTCGGATCACCGAGCCATTGTTGGTCGAGAAAAGAAACGGCTAATTTCTCAGCCAGCTGCGGCAACACCTGGGAAAAGATGAACGTCCACATGAATGCACTGATGATTGTACTGATCATGTTGGGCATGAAGAATAACGTGCGGAACAACCCTTTACTGCGTGTACGCGACTCAATGAATACGGCGAGTAGCAATGCAATGACATTTTGCAGAATCAGCATAAAAATAACATATTTCATCGTAAACCACAGCGAGTTGATGAAGTCAGGATCTTCCTTGAACAATTCCACAAAGTTCCCCAGCCCGATAAAGCTGTAGTCACGGTTTAATCCGTTCCAATCCGTCAAGCTGTAGAACATCCCGCTAAACGTCGGGTACAGCAGGAATATCGCATAGATTACAAAGGCTGGCGCTGTGAACGCGAGCAATGAAAGATACTTTTTGAACACATTCGTAGCCATAACTTCTCCCCCTTTTTGCACAGCGGATGAAGGTTAACGGGGGAACGATGATCGTTCAGCCAGCCGTTTCATCTGCTTCGAGACTGTTACGAAATAAAGTACCGCTCATTTGTTGACAAAACCCCGAGCTCAATACGGAACCAAACGAGATTTTGCCAACAAACGCGGATACTGCTTTCTTACAGCTCAACCTTGTTGATCGTTCGGGCGCTTACTTGTGAAGCATCCAGCTTTTATCTGTTAAGCATTCAGCTCTTATTTGTTGACTTTATTGTAGGACTTCCACGCCTTGTCGAGCGCATCAATCACCTGTTGTTGATTCAATTGTCCGGAGTAGTATCCTTGCAGTGCTTTACCGGATTCATCCTTCACGGCTTGTGGGATCGTTGGATCTTGATAAGCTTTGCCTTCGTTAACATATTTCAGGGCGTCGTCTACCCACGGGAAGCTCTTGAACGTATGCACTTTGGCAACCGGATTAAACTTGAGTGCTTCATAAAATGCACTTGAATCCTTGTCATCGAGAATGTAATTTACAAAGTCGAGTGCCACTTCTTTATTTTTACTTGATGACGATACAGCCAGTGACGTGGATGTACTCAGGTTGATTTTGGTATCATCCGGATTGTCGTTCAGCGGCATTGGAGCTACACCAAAATTAATGTCGGGATTGGACTTCAGAATCGTTTCCGCGTACCACGGTCCTTGAATCCACATCGCCGCTTTGCCTGTAGCGTAAGCCGCTGCGCCGTCATCGGCTCCAACTTCAAGCGCTTTATCCGTTCCGTTGGCATTGACGAGATCGAACACATCAAACAGGGCTTTCATATCCGAGAAGGAAGCTTCGTCCTTGTTCATTTTTTCCACGAAGTCCTTGTGCTCTGTCTGTGTCAGCGCCCCTACAGTGAGTGGCAGGAACAATTGCGGCACCCACGCTTCTTTGTAAGAAAGCTCAAACGGTGTAATGCCAGCTGCTTTCAGCTTCTCTACAACCGCTTTCATTTCTGTCAAGGTCGTTGGAACCTCAAGTCCTTGTTCCTTGAAGATATCTTTGTTGTACAGATAACCCCATGACAAGGTTTCAAGCGGAACCGCAACCACTTTGCCGCTTGCATCCGTTACCGAAGGTTTGACCGAATCCAGCAATTTATCTACAAAAGGTTGGTTAGACAAATCTTCCAGATATCCGGCTTTGCTGAAAGGTGGAATCTCATTCACTGCGTGCAAAGCGAATACGTCTGGTGCATCGTTAGACGCTAGTCTTGTTTTCAAAATCTGAGGCGCATTATCTGCTGGCGGCATCTCCAGTTGTACGTTCACCTCGATGTTTTTGTCTGCTTTTTCTTTGGCCTTGAACTGTTCTATATATTTATCGTAATGTTCTTTCAGCCTTGGTTGAGCAATGAATACTTTGAGGTTCACGGTGCTGCCTGCTGCGACTTCGTTCTGTTCATTATCCGTGCCTGCATTCGAGCCGCAACCTGCGAGCAGAACGCTGACCAGTGCCGCACTTACAACGCTTTTCCATACTTTCATCTCTTATGACCTCCCGGTGTGACTGGTTTGTCTTTCATAGGCTCATTATATATCGCAAAATGTAAGCGCTTCATTGGACAAAATTAGACTCTTCCATTGGATTATTTTAAACCTTAATCCAAGCAACATTCCCCGAACGAATCATTCGGGGAATGGGTTAGACAACTTATGCTGGCCCTTGCGCATCTCTCCGGGTGACACACCAAAGTGCTTTTTAAATACCCGATAGAAGTAGGACACATCTTCATATCCGGTCATCTCGGCGATATGTTTGAATGGAATCTGATCATCCATCACCCACTCTTTTGCTTTGGTCATCCGAAGCTGGACCACATAATCGGTCACATTCACGTCATACTCTTTCTTGAAGGCTTTGCTCAAATATTCCTTACTGACAAAAAAGATCTGGGCAAGCTGCTCCAGCGTAATCATCTCCATGCAGTGTTGCTGCATATACTGCCTCACATCTTCCAGATTCAGTTTGTTCTTATACTTGCGCTGGGCAATTAATTGTTCCAGCGCCTGATAATAGGAAGCGGATATCCATTCCACAGCTGCCCGGATCGAACCCAGCGTTGATGCAGGAGGCAATACTCCCTCTTTCGGGCGATCGGACAGCCCATTGGACATACATAGCTCGTCCAGCATATTCTGCAGCTCATAGACAGCACGTCCAAGCTGGCGAGGTCTGCGAACCTCGTTTTGTTCCAGCTTCTGCTCTAATCGATGAAACCATTCCCGCAGACTCGTCAGGTTCAGGTCGTTAAAGCGCAGACGTGCCTGCTGCTGGAACAGAGAGAATTCACCCGCGAATGAAGCCGGATAAGCTTCCCATACTTCTGGTGCCGCAGTGGCTTTATCCAGTTCACGACTACATTTCGCCAGCGTAGCATTTAGTTCATCCGGGTTCACCGGTTTCAGCAGATAATCAGCTGCACGATATCGAAGGGCGTGTTTGGCATAATTAAAATCATCATAACCGCTTACCACAACGACCTTAATCTCCGGGTACTGACTGCTCAGCGTCTGCATCAGCTCGACACCGTCTGATCCGGGCATACGCATATCCGTAATAATAAGATGAGGTTGCAATTCCTTGACCATCTGTATCGCCTGTTCTCCATCCTCTGCTTCACCGCAGACAACCAGGCCGAGCTCATTCCATTCGCCAAGATTGCGGATAATATCCCGATTCCACGGCTCATCATCCACCAGCAGCACTTTATAGATCTCCTTGCTCACAAGGACTCGCCTCCTGTTGTGCAGGGGATCGTTACGATCACTTTTGTTCCCTGCCCAAGTTTACTTTCCATACGCATACCGTAATCGGGTCCAAAATGCATCACCATTCGTGATGCGGCATTAAGCAGTCCAATACTCGTGCCTGAACTCCATACCCGATCGGTATGCCGCGTAATGCGCTCCAGTTTCGATTGCATCTCTGCGAGCCTATCCGGCTCCATACCCATGCCATTATCACAAATTTGAATGGTCACCCTGCCCTGTTGCGGATCACAGAGCACTTCGATGCCTAGCTTCCACTCCCCAGACTTTTTCTCCAGCCCATGCAAAAATGCATTTTCAACAATAGGCTGCAAGGATAACTTCGGAATATAACACGCTCGGAGTTCTCCCGTAATTTCCAGCTTATATTCAAGCCGGCTGGCAAAACGTTGCTTCTGAATCAGCATATAATGCTCCAGTTGATCCAGTTCAGATTGCAGAGGGACAAGGCCGTCCGGCGCCCGTACAATATAACGGAACATTTCGCTTAAAGACCGAATCACCTTGTAGCTGTCTGCCGGTTTTTGCGAATACACCATGCCGCCGATCATCTGCAGTGTATTTTGTAGAAAATGAGGATGAATCTGGGATTGTAACGCTTTAAGTTCGGCTGTTTGCTTTTCAAGATTCATCAAATAGTTGTCCCGGATATGCTCCCGGATCCGACTAGCCATGCCGTGCAGATTTTTCTCCAGTAGACCAATCTCATCCACTCGTCCGCTACGCTCTACTTTACGATCCTTGATCAACTGGATACCCTTCATGGAATTCGCCAGTTTGACGATAGGTTTAGAGGTTCGCCAAGCAACCAGTGCCGCCAGAGCTACAGACACTACGGTTGCCACTCCGCCCACGACAAGTCCATACTTCATCGTTTCCAGTGCACTCTCGTTAATGACATGATCCGGTACGATCTTAATCACCCGTAACCCTGTCGACTCAATATCGTGATAGAAAATATATTCCTGTGCTGTGCGAATAAAACCTGCGTTATTCTTCGTTTCACTCAGCTGCTTCAACGCTTCATCCGATGGCTGGATGGAGGAGTTCGGTTGATATACCGGATGACCTGAACTATCTCCGATATAGGCTGTATAATCTCCCCTGCTGTCGAGCAGTTCAAGCGTCTGATTAAACTCAGCCCATTTGATCTCCAGACTGATTGCCCCGATCTGAGCCTGATCCTCAAAGCGGTTCATGCTACGAGTCATATGGAACTTTTGCGAATCTATCGGATCATTGATAATTGTAAAATCTTTATGCTCCGCAAATAGCTTATGATACCCTTGGGGAATATCCGCAACCGTCTTAATTCGGGATTCCATGGAATTGAAGGTGAACAGGGTGTCCTGCTCCTTCAAGTACAGTTCGACCCCAAACACATAATTGCCGGCAGAATAGTACACACTGTTCAGCATATTAAAAACGGCCTTTTGTTCGTCAAAACGGCTGGAGGCCGGTGCTTCCCGAGTTAACGCCAAATACTGGTGCAATTCATCACTGATCTGAATGGAATAAATAATATTATTCATGCGGGTAAACTGTTCTGCCAAATAGACGGAGGCCCAATTCATATTGACCCGGTTCGTATCCATAATCTCGGCTTCCATGGAGGAACGTGCATTCTCCGCAGCTACCGCAGTCATCACTATGACCGGCAGTACAGCGACCAGGGTCATGGTAAGTATCAATTTATTGCGAATGCTGCGCTTGAAAGGATCGATCAGCCGACGGTAGAATTCGTTAAACACAGCGCATCCACTCCTGAGCTAAAATAAGACAAACGCCCCGGCATCAAAGCCGAGGGCGCCATGGTCTTGTTATTTTTTTTCGGAAAATAGGAAGTAAATGTTGAACCAAGATTTTACACAGGCCACTCCGATGACAGAATCACCTGGAGAGTAGCGGTTATCCCCGGATTTTTTTCATTCCTTTTTCCAAAAGGGAAAATCCGGGGATAAGCCTATGCTGCCGATGTAGCTTTCTTGCAGAAAGCTTTGAGGCGATCGCTTCGCTTTTTCAGGTTTTTTCTGTCCTCTCCGTTAAAGTGTAAAAGAACAATTCAAAGTCTTCTATTTTCCTTGGGAACTTAAAATCTGCACTATTATTCCCTAGTGTTGCTCGATAATGCGTACGCCCCACCGTTCCAGCGTGATCTCCTGCCCAGCAGTAA
The DNA here is from genome assembly GCF_007680605.1 of Paenibacillus xylanexedens. Taxonomy (GTDB): domain Bacteria; phylum Bacillota; class Bacilli; order Paenibacillales; family Paenibacillaceae; genus Paenibacillus; species Paenibacillus xylanexedens_B. The sequence goes on along the minus strand of NZ_VEIO01000005.1, from coordinate 52,142 downwards.
TCGAATCCCCTGATAATAGCTCTGTCCCTTCGCTATGCGGATTCTTGAAGGAAACCGGCTCATCCGAATAGTTGAAATAGTAGCGAATGTTCTGCCCCTGATCGTTCACACCTGTCTTCACAATGAGTGGAAAAGCAAGCTCCTGATCGGCTCCCCATACATCCGCATCCTTCATCACACGTTCCAACACCTTGCGAATGACAGCAGCACTTGCATAACAGCCAACATATGTTGCTTTGCCTTTACCATAGTTATTTTGCGTGATCGCTGCATATTCTCCCCAGTGTGGATGATCATACCAAGCGAGCACCTCCGCAGTCGTCGGTGTAATCAGCTCCATCCAGGTGTGCACCTGATTATGCTCTTCACCTACGCCAAACGGATCATCCCGCAGCCCGACATGCTTCGGCTCAACAAACAGGTTGTAGCTAATCCCACACGCTTCACTGATCAGTCCAGGCTGACGCGTAGAGCGAACTTTGACGTGCTCATTGGCAAAACCGCTTTTGAACGAGTACACGATATGTCCGCCGTCATGGACAAATTGATTTAGTTTTTCCAGCAATGCATCCGAAGCCGCATACAGGGCAGGCACCACAAGCACATCATAATCTGTATAACTCTCCACGGAAGGATCGATCAGATCGCAGCCAATGTTCATTTTATACAGCTCATCGTACATCCAGCGCACAACGTCGTTGTAGTTCTTGTCACTGGTAAAGTTAAAGCCAAACCACTTGATGGAGGTCAATGCCTCGTTACTGAAAAGTACAGCCACCCGATTTGTTTTCTTCAGATTCACCAGCTTGGGACTCAGGCGAGCAAAATCGCGACCAATTGTCTGCGCTTCGTTATACACCGGATTCGGTTCAAAATCATGGCTCAGCAGGCCTTTCCAGTAGGTTTCAAACGAATTGTGAAGCGAGTGCCAATGCCAATACGCGACCATATTCGCACCTGAAGCCAAATGGCTAAAGGCCTGTAATCGCAACTGGCCCGGATAAGGAACCCAATGCCAGAATGCCTGCGCTTCAGTCTCCAGAACCAGATAATTGGATTGTTTCGTGGAACGCGCCACATCTCCTCCGAACGAAATTTCAATTCCGGTTAACTCGTCTTGGGAAGGATGATAGATATCTACACTGGTGATGTCAAAAGGCCGGGATGCCGCAAAATGATCCACATCCCCCTGAATGCCGTAGGAATACCCCCGCCATTCAAAGTCAAAGTTCTGGGTAACAAACTGGCCATCCTGTTTGTACTCATTCACAATCCCAACTTGCCACGCCAGGAAATCCGTGACTAATTGACGCTGGAACTTGGCAAACTCAGCCCCAAGGCTACCGTTAATGGTACCCACAACGGAAGGAAAGTCTTCCCAGCTGTTGATGCGGTTACTCCAGTAGTCCAGCCCAAATTCTTTGTTCAACTCGTCCAGAGAACCGAACTTGTTCCGCATAGATTTAACAAACTGTAACTGCACATTGTCTCCAGCTGTGTTGTAGTGTTTCGTTTCATTGTCTGTCTGATATCCGATGACAGCTGGATGCTTACTCACACGTGAGATCAGCTTGCGGATGATGCGCTCTGCATAGAACAGATACGTCGGATGAGTGATGTCCATAATTTGTCTTGCCCCATATTTCCCAGGGCCTTGTGCTGTTGTTGCCAGCACGTCCGGGTGCTCCTTCACCATCCACGTCGGAACAGCATACGTTGGTGTGCCTACGATGACATGAATTCCTGCCGCATGCATCGCATCCAGCACCCGATCTACGGAAGTGAAATCAAACACGCCGTTTTGCGGTTCATGCGTACTCCATGTCGATTCAGCGATACGCACCACATTGATGCCGGCATCCTTCATCATCTGAATGTCCTTGTCCAGTCTCTCATATGGCATATATTCATCATAATAGGCTACGCCGTATAATAATTTGTCCATGAAATAGTCTCCTTTGAGTGAGGTATATATAAGAGAAACCCGTCCTATTTGCACGTCCACTACAATGACAGAATAACCTTCCATTCGCCCTTATCCCCAGATTTTTTTATTCCACTTTCTCAAGGGTAAAATCCGGTGATAAGCGTATGCTTTCGAAGTAGCTTTCTTTCAGAAAGCTTGTAAGCGACCGCTTCGCTTCTCCAGGTTTTTTCTGTCCTCTCCGTTTCTGTGCAAATGAGTTGTTTAACTTGTATAACGTTATTGGAAATTTGACACGTTCCCGCCATTAATGTTAGCGTTTACATTAATGTTAGTATCGCTATGTCGTTTGTACAGTGTCTGTTGATATTATCAGGATATCCGTTGATATTAGGATGTTTGCGTTAAACTGATTATAATGAAGTACATGCATAGTGCCGATGGCACAAGGCGAGTATTTTTTACCCTTTTCCGAGGTGAATGTCATGGATAACCGTTCGCAGCTTCGAGAGATGCCCTACCATACGCTGGCACACTGGCTTCCGATTATCGATTGTAACATTAAATTCTATGGCGCTCATAGCCAGCAAGTTCCCCATGGGTGGGCCATGCCTGAGGAGACACATCCGGGCTTTGAGATCATTCTGATCATTCAAGGGACGCAGGAGAGTGTAATTCATGGCTACACGTATACGGTGGACGAGGGCTCTATTCTGCTCATTCCGCCGGGATTCAAACATACCAATGCGTGCATCTCCGCGGAAGGCATGACCTATTTTAGCGCACATTTTAACGTGGATGATCCGGTATTCACCCTAAAACTCATGTCCCAGCGTAGCAGAATCTATGCCGCCGGTACGGGAGATAATATGAAAATAAGAGCCGTGCTTGAAAGCTGGATGAGCATGATTAATATGGCCGAGGCTTATTCGTCCACAGACAAATTACTCATGCAAGCACGGATGTTTGAACTGTTTGCGCTGTTATCTCAGGCAGCGGAGAATGTCCCGGAATCCACCATTCCGGTTGATGCTGCTCATGCTCCTGCTCCGACAGCCATGCATTACGCAGGAGCGATCGCCGAAGCGATCAAACAGGCCTTCCATGCCCAGTTACGATCACGGGATGGCAATGTTTCTTCGGTCAAAGTCGAGCAGGTCATTGCATCGTTTGGCATCAGTCCAGGATATGGTCTACAGGTTTTCCGCAAAGTATTTGGTCATTCTCCGCGAGCCTACCTGTCCAGCCTGAAACTACAGGAGGCCAAGATGCTGATCGAGCAACCTGATCTTTCGCTTGGGGAGATTGCCATAAAACTGGGTTACACCCATTTGTCTCATTTCAGCAGACAATTCAAACGCTGGACAGGCCAAAGCCCTCTTCTCTATCGAAATCAACATGCAGAGAATAGCCGGAATCCCGTTGCTCAACGTTCAGAAGAAAACTCGGAGCGCTGAAGACGAAATCGTATATTTTCGAATTCATCGGGAGTATTCATATTGCTCAATTGTAGTGCGGCATGACCAATACCCACGTGCTCCAGTTCGTTTATTTCGGCAAAATGGCAACCGATCTCTTCCAGCCAGCGAATGACACGCAACCGATCATGAATAAGACACTGCTCCAGCTCGGGAAGTACACGCCTGTGGTAAACCCCTGCAAGGGGATGAATGCGTCCTTCTATTCGCGGAACGATGGCGTTGCTTGTAGAATACTGCTCTGTGAGTATCTTCATTCCACTGAAAAAAGAGGTTTGCAGAAGCGGCATATCGCAGGCACTAACCAGATTCCACTCTGTGCGGGAGGCACTGAGTGCTGCGTGGAGACCAGCAAGTGGCCCCTTGCCCGGGTAAACATCCTTTACGCATTCGAAATCCTCATCCCCCAGTGCGTTGTAGATGGCTTCGTCCAAACCTGTTGCCACTATAATTCGGGATACGGCGGGCCTGATCGCATTACTTATATGAGTTAACACGGCTGAACCATTCAGTTCGAGCAGTGCTTTGTTCGCTCCCATTCGGTTAGACTGTCCGCCGGCCAATATAATGCCTGTCCATTTTTTAGCGTCCATAGCACTCTCCTTTTCCCGTAAGAACCTGATTTATATATCACTCTAAATTTATACGGAACTCATAGAGCACAGATCCATACATACGTTTCGTTGCATTCGTTCTGGGTTAGGATACACCTTTAATTCATATATTCTATACGTTGAATCCCCTTTCAACAAATGATACATTGAACAATATGATTCGATTCGGAAAGGAATGGCTCATTTGGACAGATTTGCACCTGTGAGAGGCACCTCGTCGCTGACCTCTCTGAAACTATATAACTTTTTCATCTACGGAGCCATTTCGATCTTTGCCGGATTCCTGCAGCTCTATCTTCAAGAGATTGGTATGACCAAACTGGAGATCGGCAGCCTCATGGCCATCGGTCCTTTTGTATCTCTGTTTGCCAATCCGTTCTGGGGGTTCTGGAGCGATAAGTCGCGCAATATCCGCATTGTGCTAATGATGATGATGGGAGGCACCTTTGTGCTTGCACAGGGTGTATTTTACGCGCCCTCATATGCCTGGATCTATGTAGCCATGATTTTCTTTTATTTTTTCCAAAGTCCGTTATTTGCTCAGACCAACAGTCTGATTCTCGGTTATATCGACGGTACAGGTCAGAAGTTCGGATCATTTCGGCTCTGGGGCTCTCTGGGTTGGGCGCTGACTGCAGTTGCTGCCGGGCCGGTTATTGACCGTTTTGGCGTGAGCAGTGTATCCATTATTTTTGCATGTATGATTGCTGTAGCGTTTATATTTTCTGTACTCTTGCCAAGGCAGCCCATTGCTTCCGATACCCCGATCGTGACGTTCCGGCGGTTCGGCAAAGTGATGTTCAATCCGTATTTCATGATTTTTATCGGTCTTGGTGTGCTCGTTTCGGTCCCCAATGCCATGAACAGTACATTTATGTCTCTTTATATCGTAGAGATGGGCGGCGACAAACAGATGGTCGGCTGGGCCATTTTCACATCCTCTATTCTTGAAGTGGGTGTGTTCCTGTTGCTGGATCGGTTACTGAAACGCAAAATGAGTATACTGCTGGGCTCTCTGATTCTGATTAGTCTGCTGTTTGCCCTTCGCTGGCAGCTCATGGCGCTCGCTAACAACCCGATGGAGGTTGTCTTTATTCAGCTCATGCACTCGGTCACCTTCGGCGGTTATTTCTATGTGGGCACACAACTGACAATGCTGTTTATTCCAAGACCCTATCGCTCCTCCGGGCAAGCGGTGTATACGATGGCATGGGGCGGTCTATCCGGCGTCATTGCCGGTCTGTTTGGCGGCTGGCTATTCCAGAGCTTCGGCGCAGAGGTGATGTACAGCATTGGTGTCTTCTTTTCCCTCATCGGCGCAGCGGGCTTTGCTATTATGTGGCTGTGGAACCGTCGTAATGGATACCAGCCAACAGTGCTGACCGAGATGGGCAATATGGATGAAGACAAGTAAGTGGGGATGTGGCTGACCACCCTCGCATGAAGCAGAGCACTGTGTGCTGGGAATTGCATGCAGTACGAGCAACATGAGTTCAGTAGATGAAGTAATTGGATGAGGTAACTGGATAAAGTAAGTAGTTGGAGGAAGCAGTTGAGGTAAGTAGATGAAGTAAGTAGATGGAGGATGTAGTTGAGAAGTCATTGAACAAAAGAAGCTTCCCGTTCTAGCGTTTTGGTCCCTGCGGAAAACCGAGCATTCCTGTAAAAATTAGTGGTAACTCTCGCGGCTAACCGCTAACGATCACCACGAAGCTTATTTATGCGATTTTTAGTCATTTCATATTCTAACGATCACCAGAAGCCTTATTTCCATTCAAACCGGGGAAAACAGGGTGAAAAAACTACATTTTCAGGAAATAAGCTCCGTACGGATCGTTAGAATTCAGAAGTGCCGAATAGTAGGCAAATAGCGTTCCCTGTGATCGTTAGAGTAGTATCCATACTACCAAGGAAGACATCCCCGCTATATCAAAAAACAAAGAAGGGCGTCCCGTCATCTTAAGGATGAAGGAACGCCCCTTTTTAATGCCTTTTGCAGCTTGGCAGTCTTGAAACTTCGTGCTCTAACCAAACCCTTCAAGCATTCGACGGGTGAATTAACGTCATGGTTAACGTGGGTTCACCCACCAGCTCTGTCTCATGCTACTATTTCCATCTATCTCATGCTCTTATACGTCTATCTCATGCTCTTGTGCGTCTCTCACACTTTCGTATGTCTACCCGATCCTCGTACCCTCGCGTATCTACCTTATGCCTTCGGCAATTGGAATGAGCTTTTCAGCGATACGACACGGTTGAACACCGGACGGCCTGGTTCCGAGTGCTTCGGATCAACACTGAAGTAGCCGTGGCGGAAAAATTGGAACTTGTCCTGAGGCTTAGCTTCTTTCATCTCCTGCTCCACGAAGCCGTGAACGATCTCCAGCGAGTTCGGGTTCAGCTGATCCAGGAATGTTTTTTCCGGTTGCTCGAACGTCTCTGCTCCAGCGCCAGTCACATCGGCCTCAATCTCAGCCCCTGCTACAGCGGCAACCACCTCGGCCTCCGCTTCTGCTTCCGGTGCTTCTGCCGAAATCAACGGCTCGTACAAACGGAATTCTGCGGGTACCGCTTGAGTTGCCTCTACCCAGTGAATCGTACCTTTCACTTTACGCCCCGTAAAGCCGCTGCCACTTTTTGTTTCTACATCATAGGTGCAATGGATCTCAACAACATTGCCGTCCGCATCCTTGATCACGTCATTACATTTAATGAAATAGGCATGTTTCAAACGAACTTCGTTGCCAGGGAACAAACGGAAGTATTTGTTCGGCGGATTTTCCATAAAGTCATCTTGCTCGATATAAATCTCGCGGGAGAACGGAATTTGGCGGTTGCCCATCTCCGGATTTTCCACGTTATTTTCGGCTTCCAGCCACTCCACTTGTCCCTCAGGATAGTTGGTGATGACCACTTTGAGCGGATGCAGCACTGCCATCGTGCGCGGAGCTTTCAGTTTCAGATCCTCACGAACAAAGTGCTCCAGCGTTTGCAGATCGATCACGCCTTGGCTCTTGGAAATGCCTGTTTCGAATACAAAATCACGAATCGCTTCCGGTGTGTAACCCCGGCGACGCAGACCCGAGATCGTTGGCATGCGCGGATCATCCCAGCCATCCACGTGGCCCTCATCCACAAGCAGTTTCAGTTTACGTTTGCTCGTTACCATCTGGGACAAGTTCAGGCGGCCAAATTCGTATTGATGCGGCTGGCTTTCCATCTCACATTCCGCGATAACCCAATCATAGAACGGACGTTGATCCTCAAACTCCAGGGAACACAGGGAGTGAGTTACGCCTTCAATGGCATCTTCAAGCGGATGTGCAAAAGCGTACATTGGATAGATGCACCATTTGTCGCCCGTATTATGGTGGTGTGCGTGAGAGATACGGTAGATGACCGGATCACGCAGGTTGATGTTAGGCGAAGCCATATCAATCTTGGCGCGCAGCACCTTTTCCCCGTTCTTGAATTCGCCTGCACGCATACGTGTGAACAGGTCGAGATTCTCTTCTACCGAACGCTCGCGGTACGGGCTGTTTTTGCCCGGCTCGGTTAGCGTTCCGCGCATTTGACGGATTTCGTCGGCGCTTTGGTCGTCGACATAGGCTTTACCTTTTTCAATAAGCAAGACCGCACGGTTGTACATCTCATCGAAATAATCCGAGGCAAAACGTTTCTCGTTCCACTCGTATCCGAGCCATTTCACGTCTTCCTGGATGGAGTTCACGTACTCCACGTCTTCCTTCACCGGGTTCGTGTCATCAAAGCGCAGGTTTGTCTTGCCGCCGAACTCGCCGCCCAGCGTAAAGTTAATCCAGATCGCCTTCGCGTGACCAATATGCAGATAACCGTTCGGTTCCGGTGGAAAACGGGTAATAACTTCCTGGACTTTGCCCGACCGGAGGTCTTCGGTAATGATATTTTTAATAAAGTTAGGTGGGGTTGTGAATCGGTTGTCCACAGTTATCAAACCTTTCATGAATGGATTGGAGCTTGCAAAAAGTACAATAGTACAGCAATTCCGGGTAAAATTCCTTAATGACGAAACCATTTCCTGAAAATATCTTCTTTCATGGAAAGTTTCGTACGCGTTTCATTTAAATATACCTTTTACGGGGAAGGAGTTCAATAAATAACAGCATCAAAATCGGGATCATACGCATACGCCACCCGATTCAAGTTAGGCCCAATACCATTTTGACGAGTTCGCACGAATCATGTAGCATATGGGTAAAACTAATTTTAAGGGAGGGTTTCCCAAGTGAACGCGCTAAAACTGACCAAAGAACAGCAGGACGAAGCCATTCGCACGATCCAGTCGTATTTTGAAGAGGAACGCGGCGAAGAATTGGGCGATCTGGCGGCATGGGGCGTCCTCGATCTGTTTATGACCCAGCTTGCTCCCTACATATATAATCAGGCGCTCAGTGACGCACGCACAACGGTAAACCAGCGCATGGCCTCCATGGAAGAGGATCTGTTCGCCCTGGAGCGCAAATTGCCCCGGTCTCCCCGCTAATCTACCTATTATATAAAGAAAGAAGGTTGCAATCATGTTTACCTATTCATTGGATGAATATACAGAGCTTCGCCCGCTTTTGATGGAGCACACCAAACCGCTGTTTGAACTGACAGACCGTTCCCGGGATCAACTGAGACATTGGCTGCCTTGGGTAGATCAGGTGACCGACATTGAACATACATCGAGCTTTATCACAAACGCGTTAAAACAAGCTGCGGAGAACGGCGGCTTCACAGCCGGCATCTGGTTAAAAGGAGAACTGGCAGGTATCATCGGTTTCCACGAGATCAACTGGACGAGCCGTTCGGTAAGCATCGGATACTGGCTTGGCAAAGGATTTGAAGGACAAGGCCTGATGACCAGTGCCTGCCGTGTCCTTGTAGATTATGCCCTCGTGACACTGGATCTGAATCGGGTCGAGATTCGCTGTGCCACCAACAACAAACGTAGCCGTGCCATTCCGGAACGCCTCGGCTTTGTGCTTGAAGGTGTCATTCGCCAGGCGGAAAAGCTGCCTAAAGGATATGTCAATCATGCGGTATACGGCATGTTACAGCATGAATGGGAACTTTTGCGATAACACAGCCTTACATAATGGACATAAACGGACTGATATAATATTTTCATAAACAAATTCACATCACGATCAACCGAAGTATATACGTATATTCGAAATACACTCGATTACACTGAAATAGCTTATCATCCTATATCACCCTAATCCGCTTGCCCTTCGTCTGTGACAGCACCTGCCCCATAGATGAGGGGTAATTGTGGTTAATACGCCATTTTTTACTTCTCCTTAAGGTTGAACTCATCTCTGCTTCATGCTCGGTGCCTAAGATAGCGTTGTGGCTGTATAACCACAAACTCTATTCAAGGAAGAAGGATGATCACGGATGAAGAAAACCACAACATCAAAGGCAGTCAAAGTAACCAGCGCTTTAGCTTTAACACTTGCACTTGGCGGGGGCTTGGTGGCAACAACTGCGGTTCATGCAGACCCTGCGGCGAAAGCATCCGATGCACTCCAAAATAAACGCACCGCCCCGATGGGGTCCCATATATTAAAACCACCTGGCGAAGCAGAACGGGGACTTGGACCATGGTTCGGGCCTCATGCTGAAAAAGTACTCTCTGTTCTGGGCATCACCAAAGATGAATTGAAAGAAGCTCTGAAAGCAGACCAGTCCCTTGCTGAAATTGCTGCAGCAAAGAATGTTGGGACACAGACGCTCATTGATAATCTGGTAGCCACGGAAAAGAAAGAGTTGCAACAACAGCTCACGGAATCCAAGATCACACAAACCCAATATAATGAACGTTTGGCCGCTCTTACGGAACGGGTGAGTGAACTCGTAAACGAAAAACCATCCGCATTACGCGCGAAAAAACCAGAACATCCTGTACCTGGAAAAGGTTTGCCTGGACGAGGTTTTGGACCTGAAGTCGATCGCAATCTGGACAAGCTCGCGTCTTTACTTGGAGTGACCACCAATGAATTAACTTCATCACTCAAAAAAGGGGATACCCTCGCAGCCATTGCATCTGCCCAGAAGGTAAACGTGCAAACCCTTATTCAGCAATTGGTAACCGATAGAACAACCGATCTGCAGCAAGAATTGAAAGACGGGAAAATGACACAGGCTCAATATAATGAGCGTGTATCCGACCTATCCGGGCGAATTACAGACCTTGTCAACGGTACTCGGCCATCAGGGGGACCGGAGCATCACCATGGTCCTCGTTTGAAAGACGAGTCCGGCAACCCAGTTCAACCTTTGCCGGAGAACGACAAGACAGACAAAGCGGGTACGACAGATCAGGCAGGTACAAGCACTTCTGATCTTAGTAAAGATCCTGCGTAACACCCCTTTGAACGTAGTAATACCCCTGTGTAGCCAACCAGTCGACCAGTTAGTGCTTTAATGAAATATTAAAGATACACCAATGTCACTAGCCGGATTTTCGGGCAAACCCAAGAACGATAAACCGATCATAAACAGAGCAAACGTGGAATCTTCCTTAGCTCTGCATTCCTACAGGATGCTTCCCATGCCAAGCCCCTCCTTCCCACGCTGTCAGCAGCGGTGAAGGAGGGGCTTTAATATTTATCAGGTACATATCGACCTTTTAGAGTGCACGCACCATGCCGCCATCCACAATTAATGACGTTCCGGTTATGTAGGTGTTAGCACCGGATAACAGAAATACGACGGCTTTGGCGAACTCCTCCGGCTCACCGTAACGTCCTAGTGGAATCTCCTTGCGGAACTGTTCAGCGATCTCATCTTCACTGACCCCGTTCTGTTCTGCCCGCGCCGTGTCCAGTTCACGAATACGATCTGTCGCGATACGTCCAGGGGATACCGTGTTAATGAGAATGCCGTACGGTGCAAGCTCCTGAGAAAGCGTCTTGGCAAGACCAAACACACCGGTACGGAACGTATTGGATAAAATCAGACCCGGAATGGGCTGCTTCACCGACGTGGAGGCAATGTTGACGATATGTCCTCCGTTTGACTTCATATACGGAAGCACACCGCGAATCAGCCTCACATAACTAAGCATGTTCAGTTCAAATGCTCGCTCCCAATCCTCGTCGGTCAGCGACTCGAACGTACCGGAAGGCGGGCCGCCAGAATTGTTAACCAGAATGTCGATCTGCCCCAACTGCTCCGCTGTCTTCTCGATCAATGCTGTAATGTCTTCTTTGCGTGTTACATCCGTTGCGACATATTCGACACGTCCACCGCCGCCAAGGGAGATTAATTCTTCCTTCACTGCAGCAAGCTTGTCTTCGCTTCGGCTGGCCAACATCACATCTGCACCTTCCAGTGCCAGCTGTGCCGCAACGGCTTTGCCCAGGCCTCGGCTGGAGGCCAGCACCAGTGCTTTTTTACCTCGAAGTCCCATATCCATTGTTTATTCCTCCTCAGCCAAGTTCATTTGCCCATTCCATCAGCTAACTGTTTAAACAGCCTATACGTCAATAAAATAAGCCATCAAAATATCGTCCACATCCCTGCCACCGATTCTGAACTCGGAAACGAGCCTGCCCTCGGTTACAAACCCACATTGTTCATAGAAAGCAACCGCTCCCGGATTGCTCGATAACACACGCAGTCTGAGCTTGCGAATGCCCTGCTCCAACGCGTGCTGCTTCATCGCTTTCATTAGAGCTGTTGCCACACCAGAGCGGCGAAAATCCGGGTGAACAGCAATATGGATTTCATAGACATGCCGATTCACTGGCATCCCTGTAGGGGGATGGAAGCCCACGTATCCGCATACCTGATCTTCTTGTACCGCAATGAGCTGACTGCCTGGGGGACAATATTGCAAATACTGTTGTCTGGATCGCCATTGCATGGGCGCAGGCGATGTGGACGCATTCCAGACGAGCATATCCAGCTCCATCAACTGGTTCGCATCTTTCATCTCGGAAAGACGGATATCATACGTATGACTGGTAAGCATGCCGATTCAACCTTTCGTATATCATCTTTCAAATATGATTTATTTCGCCTCATTTTGCTATCTTTTCTCGTGTATCTTGCTCTGCTATCTATTGTAGCATAGCCACCGGGAGGACTAAAATTCCGCTTCCGTTTGACCAAACCGTGAAAGATTAGAGCACACTACGACTTGCCCGATGCCATAAGGCATTCTCTCTGGCTTCCGGATCTATAATAAGAAAATCAGATGACAGTGTACTTCGAAAAATTACTTCACCTTGCCGTAACGTCATGGTTTATACTTGTTGCATTGTATTTGTGTGAATAAAGATTCCACACCGTAAGGAGGTGCACTGGATTGAATATCAAAGAAGCCGCTTCCCGGCTGGGGATTTCCGCAAGAGCCATTCGTTTTTATGAGGAAAAAGGATTAATTCAACCTGCCAAGCAGGTCAGCAACGGATACCGCACCTATACGGAGAATGATATCTGGCGTTTGCAGACGATTGCAGCGCTTCGCGAGATTGGCATGTCGCTGCAGGATATCGCCCATGCGCTCGCCGAGATCGATCAAGGCAATCGGCAGGGACTGGAAGAATATCTGGAATTGCAGCAAGCTGTGATGTACGCCCAATGGGTAGAGTTGAAACGTATGATGCATACGACTCAGCGGATGATCGATCTGAACCGTCAGAACGGAGCGCTGGACGTCAGCCATCTACATGATCTGGCAGGCAGTGCACGCCGTCTGCGGGAAGCAAGGCAGAACTGGCATGACCGCTGGAATTACGATCAGCAAGCAGCTATCCATGATCAGCGGGTTCAGACAGCTTCGCCACAAGCAGACAAGCCCTTCAACCTGTACCACAATTATGATGAGGCTTTAGCACAAACCGTACAGTGGATCTCCCCTGTACCTGGAGAAGCTGGCTTGGACATTGGCACTGGGACAGGCAATCTGGCTGGCAGATTGCTTCATCAGGGTGCTGTCATGACCGGGATTGATCAATCCCGGGAAATGCTTCGGACATGCCGCCAAAAATATCCGCAGATGCAGGTGAAGCTTGGTAATTTTCTGGCCTTACCTTTTGCCGACCAAACCTTCGACTTCGTTGTGTCCAGCTTCGCCTTCCATCATCTGGCCCCGGATCAGCAGCAGCTCGCTTTGGAAGAAATCCAGCGTGTGCTCAAAGTCAGCGGCACAAGCCGAATCTGTCTTACGGACCTGATGTTTGCGGATTCCGCCCACCGTGATGCTTATAAGAAGCTCGCTTCCACGGCTGGAGATGCAGAACAGCAGCGAGCGCTTCGCGAGCGCCATTTCCCATTGCTGGACGACGTGTGCTACCGGCTGAATCATCTGGGCTATGAGACCAAACATATACGACATAATGAATTGCTGCACACCATACTTGCAGTGCCGCTGTGATAGCGGTTGTCTAACAACAATCTCCAGCGTAAACACGCATGATATAGGAAAGAGCCAACCCTCGGAGAGAAGGTTGGCTCTTATTGCCGATCTTGCTGGAGTACAGCAGATGGCTATGTTACATATAAATATCGACCACAGTACGCTCAGCCGCACCGCTTGCTTCTTTGAACGAATCCAGCGAGATGCATACCCCGCCTTGACGATAACGGTTCGCTGTACGCTCCCCTTGAATATCTTGGCCATTCACCGTTACACGGCTGACAGCTCCCTCATTCAGGTGATAGATAAACGTCACCGGCTTGCCTGCATATTCAAAGTCGAATTGCATACCGTCCAGCTCAGCTGGCAGTACCGGGTCAATGACCAGATTACCGCCTTCCTGACGAATACCGAGTGCATTCGAGATCAGTTGGTTCATGTAGATTCCAGGACCGCTGGAGTAGATTCTCCATCCGCCTTTCACTTCTACCGTCCCTTTGCGAAGCTGGTCAAAATGTTCCTGCGCCTCGTAGCGGGTGTTGAACTTGCCGTCTGAACTACTGAAGTACGCGTTCGCCTGGCGAATCTCCGCGTTAGGCACAACCTCGCGGATACCCACCGGGTTGATCATCGCCAGACCGTTCCACACTTGATCCGTTTTCCCCAGTTTCGCCATCGCTTCCACGTAACGGATGTGGGCATGCACGTATTGCAAACCGATCTCACGTCCGAAGTTGGATGCTTGCTCCGCACGTTTGAAGTGTGTGCTCACGCCGCCTGCGTATTGCGCAGGACGGTTCATCAGACGTACGCCATCCGGGCAGAGGAACTGCTCACGAATGAGCGCATAGTGCGCTTCAGCCTGCTCTGCGTTCAACAGCTCACCGATCATGCTGCGTGTCATTGGCAACAGACGATATTGGATGCCTGTCTCGGTATCCGTCGGGTGCAGCATCAGCTTCGCCTGATCCGCCTCTTCCATGTACACAAAGCCTGGAATCACGTCTGTGCCCAGCATGTAACGGTTGAAGTCCTCACGGATGCCCTGTGCGAGTTCAGCAAGCTCCTGCGCAAAAGCTTCGTCTTTAGACTTCAACGCCTGTGACAGCACGTTCACGGACTGATATGTCAGAGCTACCGTCCAGCTGCTCACCATGTATTGCTTGAGCTGTGCATTGGCTGGCTGGAGAGTATCATCCCAGTCCCCGTCTCCGTAGGAGGACAGGAACGTATCGTGCAGGAAGTGGGCACGGATGTATTCGATCTCTTTTTTCGCGTGCTCCAGCACCGTTGCTGTCTCTTCTGTGAATCCAAAGCTGTGTTTTACCGTATAAGGTACCTTCTCGTCCAGAATCGCATAATCACGAGTTGCAGTCAGGTAATCTGCCAGCACTTTCAGCGGCCATACGATGATATCGCCATGGCTCTCTTCCTGCTGAATCGCAAAGTATTTGTCAAACATAAACCATTGCGGCCAGTTGCCATCATCTTCGTATTGGTGCGTGTACACCATTTTGATGATATCGCGAACCTGCTCATATTTCTGAGTGGCCATGAAATACTCTACCGGACCTTGGCACACATCGCGTGTCCCCCATGCTGCGCCGCCGTACTGCTCCAGACCGTGAGGTACAGAGTAGTGAACCAGCATATTGTGGGTGTACCACCAAGCAAGTGCGTTAACTTTGAACAAATCCTCCGCATCCTGGCTCTCGCCGCGAGACAAACGGAAACCATTCATGACACCCGCAAAGAACGCACGGTATGCCTGCACTTCTTCTTCAAAAGAAAGAGTAGAAGTTGCTGTGTCAGCACCAGCAGTCGCCTGACCTTCCAGCACGCCCTGAACCTTGAGCGTCCATTCCGCAGTCTCTTCTAAACTTAACGTTACGAGCGAAGCAGCACCGCTGCGAACACCGCTGGCAAGCAGTGTTTCATCCCCGGCTTGTACAGAGGCACCTTCAACCGTCATACGGTACTCCAGCTCAGGATACGTTCCTGCACTTAGAGACTTCGAATCCGCTTTGAAAATCAATGTGCTACCATCCTGCGTCATGTGCAGTGGATATTCGTACTCATTCACGTTCATCGTAATCTGGTTTGTCACCAGGTAACGATAAGCTTTGCCACTTGCAGAGCGCACATTCATGCGTACTTCTGTAGAATGCGTCGTTGTGTAATTCGTCACGATGAGTGTATCGGACTCCATTTTGTAAATCCAACGGGCATAGTTAAACCCAATCTCGAACAGGGACGGCATCGTCAGCAGACGATATTGTCCATCGATCTCTACATAAATGCGTTGTCCGGCCGTTTTTGGCACGTTCAGAGCATTGCGGGCATTACTGATCATTTTATTAAAATTGGTGTTGCCGATTACAAGCTGCGAGTTGAACATTCCGTACATATACGAAGTAGTTGTAATAACCTGCGCTCCAAGTTTTACATTACCACCGCTCATGAGGATATGTCCGTGTGGACGCTCCACCAGCAGTTCTTTGGCTTTCAAAACGATATGCTCGTAAGATTCGGTAAAGAAGGATAACAGTTGATCCCCGCTACGTTCTTCCTGATGACGGTCAGGGTACAGCTGGTTAATCTCTTCCTGCGTCAGATCCAGTGCCGCCAGTGGTTCACCCAGAGATGAGGAAAGTTTCACCTGTTCAAACACTTCACCTTGTTCTGCGCTCAGAGCCTGAACTTCGTTCCATGCTGCTGCAACTTCATCTCCATACTCCAGTGCGGTAATACCCGATGCATGGTTAGCCTTCGCCAGTCCGTAGAAAACAACCTGTGCCTCACCGTTCAGTTCGAGTAGCTCGGATTGCAGTGCAGTATAAGCAAACTCATACTGGTATGTCTCGTTAGCCAGTGTTGGACGGCTCAGACTTTCAGGTTGATTGGTTTCTTTGTAAGACAGTCCGAAGAACTGGAATCCATCCGTGGAGTAACCCACTGCTTTCGTTAGGGAGCCTTGTTGCATGTAAGGGAAAACGCCGCCCTGCGGCTGATTCTGACGAGAGCATACCACATACCCTTTTGTCTCATCTTCAAATACCGTATGGTCAATGTATTGTGACAGATAAGCTTCATTACTGCGCACCGCGCCCGGATCAGCGAGTCCCACATCTTGTCCATAGACCACATCGACACGCTGCTGTTGTCCTGTAATCTTCACATCCCAGAACCAGATTCCTTGCGGTGCAAGCGTAAATACAACTTTATACTGGATCGCCTGTCCTGCATGCTTCGGTTGAACACTGCCTGTCCAGATCAGCTGACGGTCAGCATGTGACTTGCTCGTGGATACCTGGCTGCCAGAATGCACGCCCAGAAGCGGGAACGATTGAATCTCCCCATTTTCCCCGTATACACGCAGGTACAGATTATTCAAAGACCCATCGATCGGGTTGCTAAGCAGCTGATTCAGCATCGTTGTACCGGAAGTGGCTTGATACAAATCTCCACTGTTCAAAAAAGTAAATGTGACTTCGCCGGCTGCTAGACGAATCGTTTCATTCATGGTTGTTTCCATCTCTCTATCACTCCTTAAATTAGTTTACTACCTAAAATCGAAACGTTTCGATGTTTTTGAAAAAGAATAGGGCTCCCTTTGAACCGGTCGTTCCCGACCCGTCCCAACGATAACCCTCATGTTGTAACTCATCACATTCACAAGCAAGTCATTCTTCTTGTCATTATGTAGTCCTGGTCTTAAGAAGAACCCACAGAACCACGCTCCACCAGATCAATCGTTAACGTATAGGATGGATTAACGCTCTCCCCATTCAACATCTGGAACAGCAGATGTCCAGCCAGTGATCCTGCCTCATGCTTCGGCTGACGAATCGTTGTCAGCGGCGGATGAACATATTCGGACAGCTGTATGTCGTCGAAGCCGATGACTGAAATGTCTCCAGGCACGGAGATGCCGCTCTCTTCAAAAGCCTTCAGCCCGCCAATGGCCATCTCATCATTTCCGTAAAATACGGCGGATGGAAGCTCTCCCTGCATAATCATCATCTTGGTTGCACTAAAGCCGCCTTCGCGTACAAAATTGCCGTTCAAACGCCACTTTGACTTCTCTTCGAGCCCAGCTTCCCGCATCGCTCGCAGGAATCCTTGATAACGCAGTGCATTATCATAGGAGTTGGATGGACCGCTGATATATGCAATGTTCCTATGACCACCTCTTATCAAACGACGGGTTGCAAGGTACCCCCCCTGCTCACCATCTACCAGCACATTGGTCAGATGATCACCGGACAGCTGACGATCCATGACAATAATCGGGAAGCGTGATCCAGCAGATTCAACCAAGATGTCATCATGGATGTTGTGAGCCAGGATAATGGCCCCATCTACCCTCTTTTCACGCAAAAAACGAACCGCTGTTGAATCCCGGCCACCCATGGAGCTACAGGCAATAAGATCATACCCGTTCGCTAGTGCTACATCCTGTACACTGCGAATCAGCTCGGAGTAATACGGTCCCGACAGGTCTGTCAGGATCAGCGCAATGGTATTGGTCCGACTCCGTTTCAAATCCATGGCAAAGCCGTTCTTTCGGTAATTCAGTTCTCTTGCTGCCTCAAGCACCTTCGCTTTGGTCTTCGCACTAACTTTACTGTCCCCGTTCAGTGCATAGGAAGCAGTTGAGAGCGCTACACCCGCCAGCTTTGCCACATCCTTGATCGTTGCCATTCCTCGTTCGTCCCTTCTTACTTAACTCTTCCATTACTATTTTATCTTATCAGACAGCAGGTATTGAATAAAAACCAACACCTTGCAGTCCCATTCACTGCTCCAGTCGTGGTTATCATTCATAATGATGCTATGCCGTACCCGCTCATGGCACTTCTAGCTATGCTTCCTCAAGTTCGCTTATCCATTTTAACTTGCCGCTCATAATCGAAACGTTTCGAGGTGTTTCCAAAAAAATAATTCAGGCTTACTTTTCCTAGCTCCCTACTTGTTTACAGGCGAAAAGATGTTAGTAAAACGCGCCTTCTTAGAAGGGGACTTTGCATCCTTTGCGACAAAAACATTAGTCAATCTACCGTAAGTGCTAGATTGAAACGTTTCGACATTATCATTATAGTCGCTGGTGATAGCGATTTCAACCATTTTATCTAATTTCGCAGAAATAAGTACAATTTTCGACCACTTGTCCACGAAGTCTTGTTTATCATATATACTGCATAATAGTTCAAATTCATCCATTTGACCAGCAGAAGAAGTACGATGCAGTGTTACAGCTCTTCCAAATCATAATAAGGAGAAGGTTATGTCATGAAAAAAAAACAGCCTGCCGATCCAGTCCACGAACATTCCTGGCTCGCATCCTTACCAGATATAAAGCCTATTCCGGAAGCTCTATTCAAGCTGATACATTTCGTTCAGCTTCACGATTTTGAAGCATTGGCCCAGATTGAGGACTCCTGGAGCAAGCTCCATGTATTGTATGTCATAACCTCAGGTCAGGTCAGACTCATTGGAGCAGAGGGCAAACTGACATTAACTCCCGGCTCCGCATTTATTCGCCGTGCAGGCCGCCTGTTGCAGCATGACCGCTACCGAGGTACGCTCTCGCCAGTACAGGGCATCGCCATCGCTTTCGATTTTACCGATCAAGAACAGCGCTTCTGGCCGTTTGGGTCCCCAGCTCCACTATCCAGCCACTTGCTTGTTGAGAAGGCAGCAGAACTGGCCCAGATATACATGTCAGGACAAAATACAAGCCTGTTCAGACCGCATATTCTTTTCTATGAACTTCTGGATATGCTTCAGGAGCAAACCGCTCTTGTTCCGCAACCAGATCACTCTTGGCTGGATGGTGCACTCCGCTATATTCATGAAATGTATGCGCACCCTCTCACACGTGAGCAACTGGCCAAGGCAGCGAATGTGAGCCCCGAACATTTTTCGCGGGAATTTAAGCGGTATACCGGATTTACCTTCATTGAATATGTATCCCGTTTACGGATCAGAATGGCCCAAGAACATCTGCTATTGGGGAATCCTACATTACAGGAAGTGGCTAGACTGATCGGATATAAAGATTCGTTCTATCTGAGCCGCAAGTTTAAACAGATCGTTGGTGTAGCACCGAGTCATTACAGGCAAACACCGAAGAAAATCGTCTCTCTGACCTTCAACTACACGGCTTCCCTGCTGGCACTGGGCTGCATTCCCCACATAGGTGCTGTTGCAAGCTGGATGGAATCCGATCTTGACGAGCATGTACAACAGCAGATGAGGCAGTATGGGGAGCATGAACTGTTAGCTTATCCGCAGTTAATTGCAGAGGTGAATCCCGACATCATCATCGGTTATGCACCTCATCCAGTGCTGAATGAATTGCGAATGATCGCGCCAACCATTCTGATGCCCTTTGAAGAACTGGACTGGAAGCAGCAGTTTATACAGATCGGTCGAATTACAGGTATGGAGCCAAAAGCTCAGGCTATTATTCACCGTTATCACCAGTTGGAGCATGAAGCCAATCAGACTTTGGACAATCTAATGGGTGAAACCCGAGGTTCAGCGGTATGTTTATTCCTGTATGGGGAACAAGGTGCATACGTCTTTGGTCATAGTTGGGGCAGAGCTTCCCATATTCTATATGAGTCTCTTGGATTTCAACCACCGACACGTATGCTCAAGGATGGGCGGCTGCCAAACGGATACATCCATGTGCCTCTGTCCGATATTCATTTGTATGCCGCAGATCACATATTTATAGCCTATCCTGAGGAAGCTACAGAACAACAAGCCGTCCATTTACAGATGAATTCAACATCATGGAGCAGCCTTGCGGCCATTCGTAACGGTTGTGTATACGAAATTGATACAGACATGTTCTACGGTTTTGACCCTCTATCCATGGTAAAGCAGCTAAAAAACATGATGCATCATTTCACATCACATCTATCCATGTCTTAGTGATCATCGTTGTCCATGTACAAATCAGACATCTTCCTCTATGTTATTAATGAGAATAATAATCATTATTATTTACGAACTATACATAGGGAGGAATCAGTACATGTATGCTTTTAGAAACAGATTCTCTGGCTTGCTGCTTATGCTTGCCATGCTTATGATCCTGGCCGCTTGCGGTAGCGGAGCAGGAACAGAAGTCACACCCGGAACTTCCGAAGCCAGCAAAGACTCGTCGTCCGGTTCGGCTACTTCTGATGCTAAACGAATCTACAAGTCCTTAAGCGGGGATGTAGAAATTCCGGCGGAGCCCAAACGGATTGTTACAGACATGTACGTAAGTGATCTGCTGGCAATCGGTGTGAAGCCCGTTGGCGCTATCCAATATTACCTAGAGAACCCGTTCTATTCGGACCAGGTGGCAGGTATAGAAAGTATCGGTGATCGGAATGCTGTATCCATGGAAAAGGTTGCTGCCTTGAATCCGGATATGATCATTACCTACTCTAACCAAGCTCAGGAAATTGAGAATTATCAAAAAATCGCACCTACCGTAGTTATTCCTTACGGTACATTCACAAACGTACCAGATGAGATCCGTGGCTTCGGAGAGCTCATGAACAAATCCGAAGAAGCCGAAGCTTGGCTGAAGACATACGACGAACGGATACAAGCCGCTCGCACCAAGGTGAAGGCGGTCATCCGTCCAGAGGAAACCTTCTCGATCCTTGAAGTATCGGACAAGAGTTATTATGGATACGGAGACAACTTTGGTCGAGGAGGACAAGCCGTTTACCGTGCCTTGGAACTTGCTCCGCTTGAACGTACCAGAAAAGAACTGATGGGCGATACCCAATGGAAAGAGATTTCACGTGAAATTGTTGGTGATTATGCAGGCGATCATGTTTTCCTGACCGTTAGTGTGAATAATAAAAATTATAAGGGTGATTCTGTCTGGAAGTCCCTTCCTGCGGTAAAAAACAATCAGGTGTATGAATTGCAGGAGGATCGGTACTGGTACTTTGACCCGATTGCAATCCAGGGTCAGGCTGAAGAATTAGCAGATATGATTGTAAAGCGTGCTGAGCAGAATCGCAAATAAGGCAATCATGAATTCCAAACGCCTGGAAAGACGATTACGTCTCTTCAGGCGTTTGTTTTTTTATATCAAGGCAACTGCACCATATATTACATCAGCTGGCCCATATATAGTGTTTTCACCTCTGATGTATAGTTGAAATTCACTTTTTTACCGCATGAATAAAATGAACCGTCTCAAAGGCAGACAAGTCATCTGGTCGTTGACTGAAATACCGCTCCTGAACTTCTTCAGGTGATAGATGCTCGTAGATGAGAAGCCCTGCTTTTTCCAACAGATGCTCCATCTCCTCATACGTGAAGCAGGATAACATCGGTTCGCCCCCCGTCGCAGCCATCTTGACCATATTCTCGACACGATTAAACTTGCCCTTTTCCTGAAAGAGGTGTTCATCTGCATAATCAAACACGATTGAACTTCCAGCCGGAAGAGGTGCAAAAGCGTGATGAATTAATCGACAGAGGTCTTCTTTGGGCAAATAATACGAAACACCAAGCAGTGTAAACAAGGTTTTTACATTTCTGAATAGACTGCTTAAAGAATCCGTATGAATCATCTCACGGGTGAAATCCATGGACACAAATTGAAGATTGCGCGGAATAACCAGCTCCGCCTTCCTCAAACGCTCTTTCTTTAACTGCTGTGCAGACGGAAGGTCCACCTCGAATACGTGCAACTCATCCTCCATTTCCGGGTGCCTTAACGCAAATGTGTCCATACCGGCACCAAGAATAATCATCTGCTTCACGCCCAGCGAAGCCTCCTGTAGCATCACTTGTTCACTATAGGCAGAACGAGCCAATGTGATTGGTGACAGCTGGACTTGGGTTATCCATTTTAACACCTGATCCAGGTCTCCTCCGAACTGATCATCCGCATCCGGGTGAAAGAAGTCGATGCCCCGAATCATATTTTCGCCAATAGCTGTAAACTCCTCTGAAGTAATTAGCTTTCGGGCTAAAAAGTCATTAAACATGAGTGGTTCATCATGCTCCACATGGTAGGCTCGGGCAAATGCTGAAATCAGAGACGTTATACTGGACTCCTTCTTCTCGCTCATCACATGTTCCTCCCGTATCAACAAAAATAAGGTTCCCCCTGGCCAGGAGAACCTTAGTATATACGGAAAAATAATATATGTAAATTATAGCAT
Source organism: Paenibacillus xylanexedens (assembly GCF_007680605.1). Lineage (GTDB taxonomy): Bacteria > Bacillota > Bacilli > Paenibacillales > Paenibacillaceae > Paenibacillus > Paenibacillus xylanexedens_B. Next base: position 29,538 of record NZ_VEIO01000005.1, on the reverse strand, counting down.
ATATAATTTTTTTTGTCAATATTATTTTGAGATGAGATCATCCAGAATCCATATTTTTCAGTCGACTCGGTTCACTCGGTTCAATCGGTTCCATTAGGGTCAATACGCGCACCGCATCCACTTTGCCCATTCGTTTAGAGTACAGAGTACTTCCCCTAAACATCCAAGCCATACTCCCTCATCTCCCGGTTGCGGTTCAGCGCTGCATGCAGTATAAAACCACACAGAGCAATCGCAGCGGTACCCGTTGCCAGCCAAGCTACAGGAATTAAGCCTTGTTTGTCGTACATGACTCCCATCGCATATGGCCCGATCACGCGTCCCAACGCGCCGATCCCACCCGATACGCCAATATAAAATGGGGCTGCCCTCCCCGCATGCTCCGAAATAAACGCTGGCGTAGCCGGCGAGATTAACATCTCTCCGAAGGTAGCCAGTACCATAGCAAGCACCATGCCCGGATAATTGTACATGGTGATCATAACAATATAGGCGAGGCCGTAAAATACGGCACTTGCCGTCATCTGGGCGCTGGAGGTACGAGCCATCGTACGTTTTACCCAACTGGTGAATGGTTGACCCACAAAGATCAGCACACCGTTAAGTGTCCAGAGCAGACCGTACATTCTTTTCTCCAACCCTTCCGAAATAATATAAGGCGACACGCCTGTATTCCAGATGGAGTTACCAAACAAGAGGAACAACACACCAAGACTCATGAATAGATACAGCCGAGTGTTTCCCAGCAGTGTCCAGATGCCTGGACCGTCCGGTACGGTTTTACGTTTCGTCAGATGTACTTCTCCCTGCTCCGGCTCCACCCGCGATAGATAAAACCAGAAGAACACCGCAAATCCTGCTGAACTCACCCCGTTTAACACAAAGCTCAGATGATACGAAAAGTCAGCCAGAAATCCGCTAAGCGCCGTTCCAATCGCTACACCGATGTTGTTCGCCACATAAATAATGTTAAACAATTCACCGCGCCGCTCGGCAAAACGGAAGCCGATAAACGCTTGAATCGCAGGCAGCGATAATGAACTGAATAACCCAATCCAGCCCATTGCACAGATAAAAACAACCCAGTACGCACTAATCCAAGGCAATGCAAACAATCCTGCCGCGTTTAGTGCCAGCGAACCGATGATTAGTTTTTTCACACCTACGCGATGGTATAAAGAGCCACCCAGCAGCTGTCCAAAAATACCGCCGAGCGATTGAATCAAAATGACAAAGCCCGCGTTTGCCATCGTGCGTCCAAGCTCGTCGAATACATACATAGTTGTGAGCGGCCACATCAAGGCACTGCCCGTCGCACTCACCATACTTGCCAGCAAAAACACTTTCACTTCTTTTGGATAGTTATCCAGCCATCTCAACATCTCTTCAAAACTCCTTACATCCTCTAGCCTGACATACCTTGACCGATGTCCGCACAAAAGGCTTCCGCACATGTGCATGACTCGCCACGGCGGAAGCCTGTAGATTGAAAGATTATATAAATATTCATCTATATTACATCAAAATAATCAGGCCGCAAGCACACTCATTGCCGCTTCACTTCAACAGTGGCGGAGAAAAAGGTAGCACCGTTCCCCATATCCGACAACCGACCCGATGTCAGTGAGTTGGAGCGCTGTTTCTTACCCTCGCCGTCCCACCATAGCCCTTGACTGATGACCGTTCCCGGAAGCATGGCATCCGTCACTTTGGCGGTCAGTTCAATGCGTCCGCGCTCATTCCACACCACAACTGCATCGCCATCCTGCACATCGCGGCGAGCCGCATCCTCTGGATGAATTTGCAGTAGCGGCATCTTCTCCAAACGTTGATGTTTAGCCGAATTACCGAAGCTGGAATTCAGGAAATTATGGTTCGGCGGAGATACAAACATGAGCGGATATGCATCCTCTGGACCGGCTGGGTTCTCTCCATCAAAACCTTCAACTAACGCGGCGTATGTCGGTAATGGCGGTAGTCCCTTCTGTTCCATCTGCTCGGAGTATAATTCAATCTTGCCTGATGGCGTAGGCAGATGTTCCAGGAAAGATTCATGGGCCGACATGTCAAGCTTCACAAACCGCTGTTGCTTCAGACGATCCAGTGTAACCCCGTTCATATAAGAGTTCTCCGTGCCCTGAAGAGCATTCTCAATCATCTGCTCCGGCTTCTCACCAAAGATGTCCGCGTCATAACCCATGGCTTGTCCAAGCAGGGAGAACAGTTCCACATTGCTTTTGCTCTCGCCGATCGGCGCTATAACAGGCTCCTGCAGCTGGACATACTGGTGCCAGTACGAGATGTATAGATCGGTTGCTTCAAAAGAAGACGTGGCGGGTAGCACAATATCTGCATATTTCGCCGTATCGGTCATGAACAGGTCATGAACCACCGTAAACAGATCTTCCCGTGCAAAACCTCGCTCCACTCGTTCCGTATCCGGTGCCACCACCAGCGGATTGCTGCAGTAAACCAACATGGCCCGGATCGGCTGCTCTGCCTCCAGCAACGCTTCGCCAATCCGGTTCATGTTTACGACCCGCGGCTCGGCATGTTGCCTTAGGTCAGGCCGTTCCAGCGCATCACTGTTGGTGCTCGCGTAGCTGTTCGTGCGAACGGCACCGCCGCCGCGCTTCAGCCACTGACCCGTAATTGCAGGCAGGCAGGCGATGCTACGCACGTTCATGCCCCCATTGTCATGATGCTGCAAGCCATTGCCAATGTGAATATGAGCGGCCTGCGCTCTTCCGTAGAGCTCTGCCAGCTCCACAATCGTTTCTTCCGGCACGCCTGTAATGCGTGCTACCCGTTCCGGGGTGTAACTGCGCACATGCTCGCGTAGCGCTTCGTGTCCCACGGTATATTTTTGCATAAATGCTTCATTCGTCAGTCCTTGCTCAAACAGCACATGCATCATACCAAGTGCCAGTGCACTGTCCGTACCCGGATAGAGCGGAATAAACCAGTCTGCCCATTGCGCCGTCCGGTTGCGGTGAACGTCAATGACAACGATTTTGGCACCGTTCTTGCGGGCCTTCTCCGCGAGCACAACCTGATGCATATTGGTACTAACAATGTTACCACCCCACACCACAATCAGATCTGCATGCTCTGTATCCTCAGGCAACGTGCCGTGGTTAGCTCCCATCGTATATTTCCAGCCCGTATTACCGGCCGCATTACATATCGTCTGCTCCAGCACGCTTGCGCCCAGAGCATTGAAGAAACGCCGATCCATGCCGTCTACGCCAAGCACGCCCATATTACCGTAAAAACTATAAGGAAGAATGCTCTCTGGTCCATACGTTGCAGACAAGTCTTTGAACTTTCCTGTAATTTCCTGAATCGCTTCGTCCCAGCTGATACGCTCGAACTTGCCTTCACCTTTGGCGCCGACGCGTCGCATCGGATATTGAAGTCGCTCGGGATGATACACCCGCTCCGTCATATTTCGAACTTTATTACAGATCGCGCCCTTCGTAATCGGGTGATCCGGATTACCCGTAACCTTCGTAATCTTACCGTTTTCTTTATGTAATAGCAGACCACATGTGTCTGGACAATCGAGCGGGCATACCGCTGGAAATACACCATTCTCCTGTTCAATCATCATTGGGCTCCCCCTCTTTGAATAGCTATCCCTATATCATATCCCGTTCAGGGTTATAACGTAAAGAGAACAGAACGAATCGGCCAAATCTTCATCATTGCTGGGTAGCATGTTATGTGTGCAAACTGGTCATTTCATTCAAAAATTTTAATTTCGAAAAAAGTTTTCTGCCTATGATTCATTCTCTGAATCCAAGGGTAAATTAAGAACAAGGCATTAGGCTGGTGTTTCCCCACTTCCTCCTCATGCCATATCATGGACCACTCCCGAAATTCGCCATGCTCAGGTTTCGTTCCCCCGAACCTTGTCATGGCGAATTTAATTTTGGGCAAAAAAAAGATGACCCTATCTCATCTCCCCACGATCAACCTTGTCGTGAAGCGATAAGATGCACCATCTCACTTCGTTATTCCGTATTCTTATCTGATAACTCCCCGTACCCCAACTTAATTTCACAAGCCGGTTTATTTTCTTAGCTTCTGACTATTTATGTTTACAAACACGATGCTCCTAAGTGTCGACTCTGTCATCTGTTACGCCTGTTTACTCCACATCGCTCTGCTTTCTGCTTCTACAGGAGACACTTTAGCAGGGACAACCGTATCCGGCTTGACCGCCGGCTCTGTTTTACGCAGATAGACCATCCAATATGCAGCCGCTACGAACAACGCTCCACCCGTCAGATTACCCAGCCACACTGGGATGAAATTCATGACATACTGACCCCAGGAATAATGCCCCTCAAAGATCGCCGCCGGAATCAGAAACATGTTGGCCACAACGTGCTGAAAGCCGATCGCCACAAACGCCATCGTTGGAAACCAAATGCCCAGAATTTTACCGCCCATCGTATCGGCTGCATAAGACAGCCAGACAGCTAGCGCCACCAGCCAGTTGCAGCCTATGCCCGAGATAAAAGCCTGCAGGAAGCTATCATGCAATTTATGTCCTGCCATATCGACCACTTTGGTCAGGTATACACCATCTGCGGTAAGCCCAAGGACATGACCGAAGAAAAATGCCACAAACAGGGCACCAAGCAGGTTACCCACCGTCACAAGTAGCAGGTTCTTTAGCATCGTGACTGGAGAGATTTTACGTGTGATTGCAGCAAGCGGTACAGCCATCATATTACCCGTCAACAGTTCTCCGCCGCCAATCAAGACCAGAATCAGACCTACCGGGAACACCGCCGCTCCGATGAATGTCGCAATGCTCCCCCACTCCGGTGGTGCAGATGCGATTACGCGAATATCCAGCAGAAACCCAAGCGCGATAAAGGCTCCCGCCAGGAAACCAAGAATCAGCACAGAAGAAACCGGATTCTGTGCTTTCTTAACACCAGCCTGTGCCGTATATTGTGCAACCTCTAAAGGCGTTTTTGTCGCCATATGTCATCCTCTCCTTTATCTTCAAGCCGTTCGCAGATCATTGAATTCCTCTATGGTTTTATTGTATCTCGACCCTGCCCAAAACTTTGTGCAAATAATCACAAAACAATCTAAGAAGATGATCCATTTTTTCACTTAGACGACAAAAAAGAAGACTGACGATATGCTCGCCAGCCTCCTTCCGTTTCTGATATTTTATGATGTGCCCGATTTCTATATCGTTGCTAGCAGTTTACATTGTAGATGATTCACCTCACCGTTTTATACCAGTGCCGGCGCTTTAACCTCTACCGGAGGCAGGGCTTGCAGGCCTGCTGTGTTCAGGAAGTTCCAAGGTTTGTTGTAGTGCGGTTGGAAGAAGAAGTCGATAAACGCCAGCTCATCCACCGTCATGTTGTTCTGAATGCAAACGGAGATCGTATTGATCGACTGCGTCAGATCGACTTGTGACATCACCTGTGCACCGACAATCCGGCGAGTCGCTTGTTCGTAGACCACTTTAAGCAGCAGTTTCTCAGCCGTTGGCATGAATTCAGGACGGTAGCTGTCTTCCAGAACAACCGACTCGACAACAAGTCCCTCTTCTTTAGCAGACATTTCGGTCATTCCTGTTCCTGCAATATTTTGCTCATAAATTTTGATGCCCGACGTGCCCTGTGTTCCCATATAAGGCGTTGTTGGACGAACCAGGTTTCTCGCTACGAGTGTACCCATCCGCACGGCGTTTGTTGCCAGTGGAATGTAAGCGGCTTTGCCGGTCGGATTGTAGTGGATCGCACAGCTGTCACCTGCAGCAAAGACATCTTGTTGACTGGTTTGCATGTATTTATCGACGATGATTGCACCGTTCGGCAACATATCCACTTGGCCTTTCAGCAGCTCCGTATTCGGACGGAATCCGATGCAGAGAATAACCAAGTCCGTTTCGAATTCCCCTTTGGATGTGATGACTTTGGTTACCTTGCCGTTCTCGCCCGTAAATTTCTGTACCGTTTGACCAAGTGCTAATTCAATGCCTTTATTCTTGAGCGTATCTTCAATTCCATCGGTAAATTCAGGATCAAGGTATTTATTCAAAATACGATCCACGCTGTCGATCAGCGTCACTTCTTTACCGTTCATCTGGAATGCCTCGACCAGTTCCACACCGATGTAACCTGCACCCACTACAGTAACGCGTTTCGCATCTTTCGCTTTTTCGATAATGGTGTTGGAGTGATTGTAGTTTTTGCAAAGCAGGATGTTATCCATCTCGATGCCTTCCAGCTTCGGTACAACAGGCCATGAACCTGTAGTCACGATCAGTTTATCAAATGTATCTTCAAATTCTTCCCCGGTTTGCAGATTTTTAGCCCGCAAGGTGTGGCCTTTGGCATCCACTGCTGTAACTTCGTGAAGCATCTTCGTCACAACTCCGAGATCCGCCAATTGATTTGGCGAAGAGTAGAACAGGCCGTCAGGGTCTTTTACCACTCCACCTACGTAGAGCGCAATACCACATGACAGGAAAGAGATATTATCATTGCGTTCATATACGGTAATGGTGGCATCCGGGTATAATTTGGCGGTATTTACGATAGCTGCTGTTCCTGCGTGTGTACATCCGATGACTGCGATTTTCATAAGTAGTTCCTCCTTGGAGTATATAAAATAATGAGTTAATTAACGTAATTATAGTTGTGAAATAATTCACTACTAATTCGATGGATCACATGTGATTTATTTCACTTTATACACTCATTATAATGTGATATTTTTCACATTGCAATAGGTTTTGCAAAATAAATGTCGCTTTCCTTATAAAACATGTGCCAAATTCGAGTTCCGCCCTCAGTTTGCTGTGATTTAATGCGTTATTGTCCCTGACTCAATCTAATTTTCACTCTTTACAGTTTCTCCGAGTTAGATATTGCTTATGCTCTCCAAATCATTCAAAATCCGTTTCAACGCGGTGTCGAACATAATGTAAGGATGAATACAACGCTTTAGACAATAAGAAAAAGCCTGACTCTGCAAAAATAGCAGGTCAGGCTTCTCGTCATCAGACGTTTTCCTTACAGATATAGCACATTAACCAAGCAATTGCTCAATCGCAGCACCCATGGACTCTGGTGTCTCTTTCGGTTCAACGCGGCCAACAACTTCACCCTCGCGGTTCACGAGGAACTTGGTAAAGTTCCATTGAATATCGTTGGTTTCACCTGAGCCGGGCTGTTGTTCTTTCAAATATTGAAAGAGGGGATGAGCCTCTTCTCCGTTCACATCTACTTTTGCAAAGACCGGGAAATTCACGCCGTAGTTAATCTGGCAAAAGGATTCCGCTTCTTCACTTGTCCCTGGCTCCTGCCCACCGAATTGGTTACAAGGAAAACCAAGCACGACGAGACCTTGATCACGATAACGGTCATAGAGCTTCTGCAATTCACCGTATTGCGGAGTCAATCCACATTTACTCGCTGTATTTGCAATAACGAGCACCTTGCCTTGATACATATCCAGCGGCACTTCCTGATTTGCGGTAGTTACCGCCTTGTACGAATATACGGACATTGCTAATTCCTCCTATGAAATCGTAGTATCCCAATTATAAACGTGTTCGAGTATGAACTTCAAATTTACCGGGAAGCTGCAATTGCCTCATATCGTGTTTGCCGCTCGGCTTTGCTCAGTTTGGGACAGGTGTAACAATAATCCTGGCCTCCATCCACCTTATAATACAGGCAGCATGTTGACTTCATTAACACCTTCTCTCCCGGTTGATACGGGCTGTCGATCTCTACCGGCTTGAATTTCAACAGATTTTTACGTAATCCCATAACTTCCGGTGGCATCGTAATCACATGCTCATACCCTTGAATAACAGCTTCTCGCTCCTGATCTGTAATCTCCATCTGGACAGCCAACGTTTTGAACCATCTCAGGATCGACGCAAGCTGTGCCCACATCTGGCCTGTATTCGCCCCACCAGCCAGTGCCACCCCTTCAATTAATGGCAGAAGCTGTTCTCCGTAATAAGCTGTGAGCATCGCCTTACGCGCAGATGTAGAAGCTAAGACTGAGTTAGGCTCGTCGTTGGCGGGAGGCGCTGGATGAGGCTTTTCAGCGTCATCTAGCAGTTGGAAATGAAATGCCGGGTACCCATCTTTTACGATAAGTTGTAATTGGATATTATCCAGTGAGAGATCCAGCAACGAGTCACACATCGCGTTTATATAGTGAATGCCTAACAGCAGTCCACGAACAGAATGCATGAAATATACCGCTGCGGTCTGCAAGCTATCTGCTCGTAAATGTTCGTTGTAAGCTGTCAGCATATCTCTTGCCTGCTCTGCGTCCCTTAACGAAGCCAAATGTTTATCGTATATAGGATTCAACGCAGGTTTAGTCGAAATACGTGCATATTGTTCAAGCCAGGTGTAATTGATTGCGCTCATTAATGAAACCTCCTGTGAATGCGAATGAGCCGCGTGCTAACAGCGCACAGCGGCTTCATTTCTATAATTCAGGATCGCACATCCGATCCAGCTCGTTTATTTTAACTGCCTGTTGCTTGCACTCGATGTTCCGTGCGACCTGCAGCATGAACCATCGCACTGTTCACTACCTTGGTTTCAGGGGCAACTGGTTTCGGACGTTCGCCAGCGAGCGCATATGGCAAGCAAAGCGGTACATTGGAGCGCGGGTCCATAACGATGTCGGCTTCAATGTTAAATACTTCACGCAGTACATCCGAAGTCATGACTTCTACTGGAGAACCTTCAGCAATGGCTTTACCCTGCTTGATGCCGATCATGTGCTGTGCATACCGTGATGCGTGATTCAGGTCATGGACGACCATCACAATGGTACGATTAGCGGTTGCATTCAGATGCTCCAGCAACTGTAATACTTCGAGCTGGTGAGCCATATCGAGGAAGGTTGTCGGCTCGTCCAGGAACAGAATGTCTGTTTCCTGTGCAAGTGCCATAGCGATCCAGGCACGTTGACGTTGTCCGCCGGACAACTGATCGATCGGACGGTCATGGAACTCCGTCATGCCAGTCACTTCGATCGCCCACTCAATCATGCGTTTGTCTTCTGCACGCATGGAGCCGAATCCTTTTTGATAAGGGAAGCGACCATAGGAAACCAGTTCTGTAACGGTCAGCCCTTCCGGTGCTGTAGGATTCTGAGGCAGAATCGCAAGCTGCTTGGCAACTTCACGAGTGGACTGCTTATGGATGGATTTGCCGTCGAGTAACACGCTACCTGCCTTCGGAGACATAATACGTGCCATCGTTTTCAGTATCGTTGATTTCCCCGAACCGTTGGCTCCCACAAGTGCGGTAATTTTCCCTTGGGGAATCTGAATGTTCAGATCCTCAACAATAAGTCTTTCCTCATAAGCGATATCCAGCTTGGACGTCTCCAGACGAAACATGCGATCATCCCTCTCTCATTAATCCCGGTATGTATTTCCGGCTATCATAACGACAACGAAATTGAAATTATATACTGATTCAACACTTCTAAATTTTCCGACGCTTTAACCTTTTTAAAGAAACTGTTTAATCTGCTACACTAAAGATACTGATAATCATTATCACTTGTCAACCGAAAAACCCAATTTTTTTGATGATATAAGGCATTTTTTGCTCAAATTAAGTATCTCAATGGCTACCATGACGCTTATTATATGAGATCATTTCTCAATGATTCCGTGCTATTTTTCACCACTCGCCTCATGGCCTTAATTTGAATCAACCGATATATGTCTAATTTGTGAACAAAAAGATTTCATCAGCATACTTCATCTAGAAACGATAATTGTTACTAAAAAAAGATGACCCTGAAACCTCCGTTTCAGAATCATCTCTCAAATCTTACTTTAAAGTTCCTTGCCTGTTCCGATTCACATGGTGCCTGCTACACAAATTCAACTTGGCTTCTGCATCAGGTTAATCGTGATCTCCGAGCCTTCCGCACCTTGCTGGATGCTCACAACATGCTCGGGATTGATATTGTCCGGGATCGAGATCTGCATTCCGTAGGGGTACAAGCGATCCGCTTCTACCAAGGTTAACGGTTCCTTAGTGTCAGTTTTAGTCTGGCCCTCTGGTGAAGCTTCATCGGTTGAATTTTCACCTGTTTTATCTTGGCTTTGCTCCGGTGATTCATTTGTTGTGCCAGATGACGCATTGCCGACTTCGGATTGGGCATCCTTATCCGCATCACTCGTTGAATCAGCCGATCCTTGACCTGCATCTGTATCTGTATCTGTATCTGTATCTGTATCTGTATCTGTATTTGTATCCGTATCGGTACCAGAGGCTTCACCACGATCCAGGCTTTCCCACTGGTCTGTAACATCTAGCTCCTTCGTGCTCCCGTCATCCATACGCAGTTGAAGTTTCCCCTTTTCAAAAGGAATACCCCCTGTTTCACTCCGAAAACGGATGACTAATTGGGCTGATGATTTAGCCCCTTCCTGCCTGTTCTCCGCAACAATATACGCAATGTAGTCTGCTGGTTTCTCTTCGGGATTCGTGGCGACTACAGGCTCCCGATCTGTCGGTGGCTGTGTCTCAGGTTCAGACGAAGGGTTCATCAGAGCATACGTACCGCCTGCAACACCGAGAATCAGGAACAACAGCAACAATCCCAGCCACCGTGTTTTCTTTCGCCCCGTCAACATGCGCATGAACGGAGAGGCCAGCTCCGACTTGGCACGATCATAGACCGGCTTCAGCGCTTTTCCTGCTTTGGCATAGTACGGCTTAAAAGCCGACTTGGGTCGGAATGCTTCCCGATCATGCGTTTTGAAATACAGGATGATGGCATCTGCATACCCTTTATGTGCGTTAGAACCGCGAACAAACATCCGCTGCGCGCCAGACCATTCAAAAAAAGTGTAGATCTCTTCGGGGTGACCCATATGAATGCGGGCAAACTCGATCAGACCTGAATAATCAAGCCGATTACTTCCGCTCCCCCCACGATAAAACGCAAGCGACAATGCCTCGTACGCTGGCGTTCCCGGCTGATTCCGTAGCTCTGCCGCGAGCCAGCGGCGAGTCCAGCGCTGAAGCTCATCCCGCTCAGCAAGGGAGAGAGAGTCCATTCCTTCTTCCGCATTACCATCACCGCTAAGCCATGCTCTGGCTGCCAGCATCATATTGGTTCTTGCAACAACATCGGAGCCTTGACGTACCGCCCAGTCCCGAACCTCATGCTCATGCTGCAAAATATCGATCTGCAACAGTTGCTCCCGATTCACGCGTTCCAGATTGAGATCCTGGATCATAAACAGGTTGATGACATAAGCAATCTTGTCAGCTAGCTTGGTTAAAGCCTCCTGATATGCAGCCTGTTGTCCACGACGGGATGAGGCGGTTGGTTTGCCAGAAGAATGCGCAGTCGTAGCCTGCTGTTCTGAATCGGCAAAAATCTCTGTTTGTCCGATATGTCCGGTAATCTCCGGTTCCATCGCACCGTTCTCGGAGATAAGGTCCAAAACACTAACCCGTTGAAGAGCCTCGTTCGCCGATTGCACCGGATTGAGTGCAGAACACAGTCTTTCCCGTAGCTCGGTACAAGACTTTTCCACCAAAAAAGCGGATTGGATCGCAGACGGATGAGCCGTAACCCATCGCTGGATAAGCTCAATCACGCCTGCTGCCGTTTCGGTACGTTTAAGCTGATTGTCCAGATACGGCTCAAACAGCAGTTTGGTTAATGAAGCATTGCCCAGCACCTTATCAAAGAATGCCTGATTCAACTGAGCATCCCGATCCAGAATGGTATACAGCTCTTGCACAGCTCGCATTCGTTTCTGCGCTCGTGCATTGTTCACAGCGTAAATAAAATAATCCACAATCCGGGCCTTCACCACAGGTGCAGCGACCCGAAAATATTCGCCGATGCGAGAAGCCACCGCTTCTTCGGGTACATTTTCCCGCCGTACACTGTCCAGTTCCCGGCTGAGCAAGGTCAGGAACAGTTCGTTCAGACGTGAACGTTCATGCAATCCGCCTTCCGGCTTCAGGTACGTCAGCAAGCCGCTCAAGACCTCATGTTTGTTGTTCAGATATAAATCCTCTACCCCTTGTTCAAGACTGTAAAATACAGATAGCTCGCCATAGGCTTCAATGGAAAATTCACGTCCAGGCTCCATGCCTGCCAGCATTTCATCGGCAAATGCATAAAACTCGGCCGACCTTGCCTGATCCTGCATCAAAAACCATGCAAACTCCGCATAAGGCAACTTTGCTACCGAAGCGTCCGCATGTGTGACGCGTCCAGAGACGAGATCAAAGGTGAAATCCTTCTCTGTATTCCGATCCTTGGGACGCAGCGTACCGCGCTCTACAAATTGCACATGAATGCCTTTCTTGGCCTGTGGCTCCTTGGCAAACGTCATAAAACCAAGTTGACGTCGGAACGCATACGGCAATGCCTTGTACAGCAGACGAAGCAATGCCTTTGCTCCTGCTGTTACTTCCTCTGCTGGCACATCCAGTGCTATGTATACCTTGCGGCGAGCCGCCACAGACTGCATCACGGCATACAGCATACGCTTGAACAACGTCTCATCCATTTTCAGAGCGCTTAAAACTTGGCTCGGAGATGCGTTTAGATCAAAGTTTCCGCCGTGCAGTTCGGTACCGAGTCCTGCTCCACCTTCTGTCGCTACAGGCAAAGCTGTCAGCGCAGGCAACTCTGTGCCCTGCTCGATATCATAAGAGGTGGCGAACACAGCATCCAGCCAATCGCCACGTTTCATATATTCTTCCGAGCTTGCCGGAGATAGAACATAATTGTGAGCGAAAAATGCGCTGCGCAGGCCGGTAAAATCAGCAGCCTGATACACATTTTGCCCGAGAATGGTCTCGCCGCTCTCCAGATGCAGCAGGTGCATGGAAGCCGGATACTTGCTCTCGTCCTTCTCACTCCGGCCTGTCAGCTCTGCGGGAGCATCATAGACACAGTAAGGGTGAAGTACTTTTTTGATAAAAGAAGGGTCCAGTCCCGGTGAAGCAGCCACCGTGTCAAACCCCTCCGTTGTCCGGAATACCCCGCGCCGTTCTCTCGTGTACATCTGCTGTTCAATGGGCGGAGTGTTGGCAGAACGCATCATCCCACTCTCCCCTCAATGTACTTGAGTTTGTATAGCAACCACAGGAAAGGCTCGTCCACACGGATGGGGCTTACCACGCCCTGGATTTTCATATCTACCGGATTGCTACCCAGCGCAGATACGGCAAAATAAGCAGTATCTTTGAAATATACATCCATCGTTCCTTTGAACGGACGATCCACTTTCTCGATAAAACGGCGAATCTCCCCGTCGATATTCTCAAATTCGGTCAGATCGAAAGAGTCGCGGTGCACCATGTTACGGAACACATTGCTGTTGGATTTGATATAATCCCCCTCCTCGTCCTTGAGGGAATGCAGCATGTCACTTTTGGTGAGTACGACAGCGGTTGGAATATTGGTTTTGGCCTTGTCCTGATAGGCGATAAAGTCACCGAAAAGGGTCAGGACCACGTCGCGCGGCTCATCGTATTTCGGCGTCCATTCACCCGGTTCGTTCCCCAGGTTAATGCGGATCTTGTCCCGGATCGAACGAATCTGGAGCGGGTCAACCATAAACAGAATACCTGCCGAGTTTTTGATATGCTGTCCGTGCAAGCCCAGATAATCCTGCTCCACCATACCTTCACCTGCCACGTCAAAAAACACCAGGGTCAGCGGCGCTTTATCCTCGTCCTTGAACACAAACTGAAAAATAAATGGCTCCTGCAGCTTTTCCTTCTGCGTGGAATCCAGCAGGTCGCCTCGTTCGAACAATGGCTCTTCGTAATCCGCACGGAAACGGCGACTGATCTCGGCATTCAGCGGCATACAAGCGGCATCAAAATGATCCGCAGTATAATGCTGCAACGTATGAATTAAGGAAGTCATATACACGGATTTCCCGACCTGGGATGCACCTATAATCGAAATGATATTACTTGGTGCCTTACCCGCTGTTACAGGCAACTCATTATGACAATGCGGGCACAGACGGCGACGTGTCATCACACCGTAACGATCATTCAAGCCCATGACAATGTTATCCGAATAGATTCGATGCTCCTCCGGTACATCATAAGGTGACAGCACAGCTTCCATATCAAATACCGTATCCAGCCCAAAGCGCTCCCGATATCGGTTGAGTTTGGCATCTTCTCCAAGTGCATAATCCTCGTCATCGTCACGATGATGTGCTGCACGGAACACGACTTCTTCCGGTGAAAATTTGCTAAAGCAGTATGGACATACGATATCGTAGAACAACGGCCGTTCCTCCGGCTGCTGTCTCTTCAAAAACCGGCTAAAAAAACTCATAGACACTCCCCTCCCCGTGTAAATAAAAATTCAACTTCAGTCGTCAGTCTGTTCAATCGGATATCAGCCGATAAGCGGCTCCGTATTTGGGGCCGTCCGTGAAGAATAACCTCACATAGTCGTCTTTGGCGACTTCCACGGACGGCATTTCATTTTTCCCCGGTACAAAATCACTCACAAACGGATACACCGTTCCATCGTCCTTGTTCAACGGAACGCCACCTTGTTTGCGAACATAACAAAGCGCTTCTTTAGGCACAGGTACCTCAGCGGTTACGGTGATCAACACGGTCTTGCGTTTCTGAAAAAAACCGCTCTTATAGCGAATGGCAAAGCGGATATCCGCCTTGCCTGCACTTGCAATGCCCTGATTATCTTCATCCTGCTGACGAATCAGCACAGGCCCATCCTCATGCATCTGGCATGCGTACACCGTATACTGGATTGCACCAAAGCCTGTAATTCGATCCACATACCCGTTATTCGCCTTGTACTCCTCTCGCGTATACAGCTTCAGCCTGCCTTGTGTTGATTCAACCGGATGATCGCCATAATCAGCAACGCTCCTGTGTTCTTCGCCCACACGATCAGAATTCATGAGATTAAGCTCCAACCGTTCCACGTATACCGCCTCAAGCTGCTCCGGCCAGAGCCAGCGAAGTGTACAACGACCTTCGTCTACTGCGAGCGTCAGCTTTCGAATCCGGGGAGCCGAAGAATCTGCATCTGCATTCATAAACCGCATATTCCATTGACCTCCCCGATGTTAAAATCCTTTGCTACGTGTATCTCTTGGCCGCCTACCGAATCCTTCCGCAGATGAAGTTCCACGACCTGCATCCCGGCGCCCTTTGCTCTTGCGTGGTGTGTTCTCTTTAATCGGAACAATCCAGGAGAAGAGGGTAAGTACACCTGACAGGATTAACATCGCTCCCAATCGAACGAAAGCATCACCCACACTTGAACCATCTAGCCCCCACTCCAGTAACAGTCCGGCTAATAAGCCTGATACCGCACCGCCCACACCAAAACTGAGCGCAAGATGACGGTTATCAAACACAAGTCCCAGTGATACGCCAAGCGCCACACCGATCAACAGCAAAGCCACAACACGGAAAATGGCCAGATACATACTGTGTTCCATCGCACCTGTACGCTCCGTCACGAGAGTACGTTCATCAATCGTATCGTAAATCTGCTGGAACGCTACATTCAGCCCACCTGCGTCAGGTACATCATAGTACATCCCGCCGGTTTGCTGAGCAATGCTCTTGAGCAAATCCGTACCCGAAGGGTCTACGAGGCTCAAACCAACGGTATGGATGGCCACCTGTTCCTGTGCATACTTTGGTAAAATGCCTGAGATATCAGCATCACTGAATCCGTCAGATAACAGAATAACGACTGTTCCCCGTTTCGGATCTTGTTTACCTTCGATCAGTTTCATGCCTTCCTGAAGCACTGCATCAAAATTCGTCCCCCCGGACGTCGTGACAATGCTGTCGATTTTACTATTCACTTCACTTTTGGCGGCTTCACTATCTACAGCGATGAACGGTTGTAGCAGCTGCGGTTGGTCATGAAATGTAATCACCGCCACCTGTTTGTCACTCTCCATCTGATTGATGAGCGTCTTGGCTGCTTCAAACCGTCCGTTATTAGGGTCAGTCTCGTTCATGCTACCCGAATTGTCGATCATCAATATGATGTCTTTGACCTGTTTTGCTCCGCCCGGATTGATCTGGTACAGCAGTTGCAATCCCATCCCCACAATCAGGAGCAGTGCTAGCGTTGCAGGCACAAGCAGCTTCCAGGACAAGCTGAGATACCTGAGCTTCCACGAAGCACCGTTCAGTCTTGGTGAGATCATCTCTGCCAGCAGGCAGAACAGTCCAACACTAAGTGCTAATACGCCAAAGTATAGCCCCATCAACAGCAGGCGTGGCATCTCGCCAAGCCACTGATGCAGCATGATTTCTCCTGCCGCAAAACCCACTGCTCCGCCAATCAGGCTGAACAGCACCAGGAGAAGATTGATTTTTCGCTGCATGTCTACATGCATCCTTTCTCAACACCCGCAGAAGCGGGCTGACTTAGTACCCACGAAATATAGAAGGACTCCTCTGCTTAATCTAAGCAAGTTAAACTTAAAGATGGTTTACCTCTACACTCCCTTAACAGGATGCCCCTTCCAACGTACATTGTGCTTTATGTTTTTTCATTCCGCTACCGAAGCGGAGATAGTTTCTCTGCTAGCTCCGCAGGGTGAAGCTCATAACCATTTTCCGTATAAGAATCGTAGTACACCTTACCGTTACGGTACACCATAAGATCTTCCAAATGGAACCCGCCCATCAAGTTAAGCTTCTCCACTCCGCTACTACGTTCCTCATAGACTACACCCAGTTTATAAATGCGCGAGGTTTCCTCGGCATGTGCCGCATAGTCCATAAAAGCACTGTGATGGTCTCCAAAAAAGTACTTCTCTTCGTACCGGTGCTCTTGCGTATAGTCGAACACCCTTATTCGGACAACGGCCTGATCTTCTAATGTACGATACAGCCTGCGGAATAGATCATCGCGGGTCAATACATCCCGATCCCTGTACGTAATCGTTACATTAGCTCGCTGCAGTAGTTCCTCTTCAAACGACAAGCGAAGCGGTTCCGCGGAAAGCAACAATTCACGGCAAACTTCCATCAAGCGTGCAAGCAAACGGTCACTGCCTTTTATCGCAAGCTCATTTATGTCTCCCATGTAGCGATCTTCGAACCATACTTCCCGTCCCCGTCTTGCCTCCAGATCGGCGATCAGTTCTTCCGTTACTTTGCCGTAATACTCCATAACGTTCTGACCAATATATTCGTCAGCGGCGGCAATACTCTCTTCCGCTGCTTCACGCAATGTACGCTCCAGTGCTTCAAGTGAGGTTGTAACTTGACGACTGTAGCGATGCAGTTCTTCCATTTCCGTATCGTATATACGGAGCAAATGCAGTTCATTTTCCAACCTTAGCAGGTCTACCTTAGGTTCGTATACACGTTCCAGTAAACAATCGATTAGATTACGCACGTTCTGCTTGTCACGGAAGAGCGCACGTTTGATCGGTTGATCCTCTACCCGCTCTTGCTGACGCTGCTCCAGCAGTGCCCGTGCGGATTCGAGCTGCATCGATTTGTCGCGGATCAGCGCGAGCAGGGCTTCACGAACACTCCCCGGCTCACCGTCGCTCCAGGCAGCCCACTGAAAGTATCCTATTTCGGGATATTCCATATGAGACTGCTCGGCCTGACGGCGAAGGGCCCCCGCAGAACTGCGCTCGCGCACACGCTCCTGCACCGGACGAACAACGTTTTCACGGAAGTAAGCCTCTGCTCCTTCTCCATACAGCGCTCGTTCTGCTTCTCTTAAAGAGAGCGGCTTGAGTTCAGCAAAGCTGCGGTTATGCGTCATGATGCCGCTCATGCCACTAACGAGGTCTTCGCTTGGCAACAGCCCCTCCACCTTACGTTCCACGGAGGGGGCATCCAGTCCGAAAAAGGTCATTTTGTCCTTGATACTCCAGTCCGGTTCCTGTTGCATCCGGCCAAGCAGATAACGGTACAGATGATACAGCACGGTCAGCGCAATCGGTTTGTTCGGCCGCCTGATCTCGGCAAAACCTGCACTGGCATACCCATGCTGATCCGAGGTGGTACGGATATTATTTTTGAACGACGTATTATTGTAGGTATTTGCGCCCGTGCTGGCGATGGCACCCCGATCTTCATAGGTTTCCTCCTGCTTTCGGTTCTTCAGCAGGCAGATGCGGCAGATGATCTCGGCATTTTCAATCCAGCCGCCGGGTACACCGGTGCCACGTTCGTTTTTGTCCGAAAGTACATAGACCAGATCAAACAAAGGCGCTGCAGGATGAGTTACGGGAATAGATATCCCGTCCTCCGTCACCAGCAACTTGCCGCTGAACATGTAATCCAACGATTGCATGTAATCCAGCTCCCGCAAAAAAGCAAGGCC
Source organism: Paenibacillus xylanexedens (assembly GCF_007680605.1). Taxonomy (GTDB): domain Bacteria; phylum Bacillota; class Bacilli; order Paenibacillales; family Paenibacillaceae; genus Paenibacillus; species Paenibacillus xylanexedens_B. The sequence continues at coordinate 11,148 of NZ_VEIO01000005.1, read as the reverse complement.
TGCGGCGCTGGCATATCCGAAGGAATCGACCTGCTCCATCTCGCTAACCAGCACATGCAGATCCGTCTGTACCGACTTGAAGGACTGTGCCAGGATGGTCTCAGCCAGCTTTGTAATCTCCGGCAACAGTACATTCAGCGGATCATCGGCCCGGGTAATGACGGTTACGTAAATTCGATCAAAGGACGAGTACAGACGTCCATAGTCAGCAATACGGTTGCTTACCCGCCGCATCATTCGATTTAATCCAAAAAGCGCCGCTGCCGACTCGTGAAAGCTACGATGCACATCCTTGCGCAACGTTTTGGAAGAACGCCGCTGCGACTGCAAGGTGGAGAGTGGTAAACGGTGGTATGTGACCTGATCGTTTTCATATGATGACTCAGCCCCGTAACCTGATTTTGCTGTTTCCTGATTGTGAGACGAATTCGTTGCAATAATTGCATCAACTGGCTTCAATATGTTTGAAGGACTCGAAGCACTCGATGCATTTGCCGAATCGGCTTCATTCGATGCATCATCTGTCCCAATGTGCACGTATACTACACCGTCTTCGTTATCCCACTTCAATTGGTTAATATCATGCACAGCGGACACCGCAGGTTTCACCAGATCACCGACAAAAAGGAACAAGGCCGGGTAATGGATGCTACTGCGTCCATCCCCTTGGCTCCCTTGGCGTTCCTGCTCTACGGCATAACGGATGGCATATTTCTGAAGCTCACGCTTGAGTGCATGCCTCATTCCGTTTTCCTTTTGCTGCATATTCATTGGTACATTCATACCATCAGCCACCTTATTTCAGCCTTCTGCGAATATCGTTCAGCTTCGACGACATCGTTCTGTAGAACTGGTAGATGTCTTCTCCGTTCGCGAGCTCTACCCGTTCATACTCCAGACGATCACGTGACTCCATAAACAGTGCCGCCAGGTCATCCAGCTTGCTCAGGAGCGGTGTAATATCCTCGGAAGCGGTCAGGTCGTTGTCGCGACGGGAGGATTTGCGTAGCAATGTGCTGCGATCCTTCTCGGACAGGCCGCGGAAGTTGCCAAACACTTCGTATTCAGCAAAATTACGGCTTTTCATCAGGTTAGCGAACGGTTCCCATGCGTCTTCCTCCGGATCACGGTCGTAGACGTAGAGTGCACCCTTTTTAACAATCGTATCGGTATAGAGTGCTTCGATAAAGCGATCATACCACTGCTCCTCATCCTGATACTGTGCGAGAATGCCTTCCAGTTCAGCCACTTTTGCAGTGATCGCATTCATCTTCGCCAGTTCCTCACGTACCCGCGCGATAAGCTGCGGAGAGCGTACAAGGTTTTCTTTCGCCATATCTTCGTTAATACTTCCGAAAATATCCTTCGTATCTACCCGTGGTAGCCCTTCGGATTGCAGACGTTTCAGTTCAAGGACCGCCCGTTTCACTTCTCCGAGATTCGGTGCATTCGACGTCAGACGCATGTCATATGCAGCCAGCTTGGCGGACAGATCAAACGGTTCCGTCGTGACAATCGCATAGCGGTTACTTGTATTTTCATCCACGGATTTGGCTACAACAATCTTATAACCGAGCGCCTGCTCGAATTCACTGCGAACCCTCGCGTTATATTGCTTCACTCGGGTATTCTCGTACACATCTCCCCATGATTTTTCCGGGATTGGAGATGGCAGGTACGTCCAGTTATTTTTCTCCGTCTGCACCAGATGGCGTCCAATACCCTCTTTGTCCAAAATCGTGCGTTCATAACTCTCTTCATAAACCTTGAGCGGTGTGTATACAAACAGCGGTACCCCGTTGCGCGTATTCAACCAGAAAATCCGGTTCCGCACTTCGCTCTCTTTAACGGTAAAGTGCGATTTGCCTACGGCATTGTTCTGGTAGTTCCGAATCCCTTTCAGGATACCCGGAGCCTGTGCCGGCACGGATACAAATCCCCAAGAAGGAAAGTGCAGACTGCCTGTGCTGTTGCTCAGATTAAACACCGGCACGGCCTCGTCATCCAGCTTGCCTGCGATGAAACGTTCCACGAATTTCTCAACGGACTCGTCTTTCCCGTATTTGATCACCAGGAAGTCCTCCATGGAACGAGTAATGAGATCACCGAATTTTTCACTCAGGAAATCAGAGATGGAGCTGACGATATCAATCTCGTTTTCCTTCACCCACTGGCTCGAATTTTCCAGCAGCTCACGCGAGAAGTCGCGGATCAGATCGTCCGTGTCGCGTTTGTCCAATAGTCCGTCCACCACGCTCACGATGTCCGGTACACTTACCACGTTCCAATAATACGTTTTGTTGCCTTTGTGATCTGTTTGCTCTTCGCCGCGTGTCAGCAGATCGCCGTTCTTGGCAAAGATAGAACTGAGCGCATTCAGCGTCTCGGAAAATACGTTATAAATGCGACTGTTCTCTTGATTCAGCAGTTCATACAGGTCTTCATAGAACTCAATCATCTGGTCGTTGCGTTCCACATCGGCGTGCAGCCAGTATTCATGGATTTTCGCTTCAATATAAGCATTCTTTTTCTTCTCTTTGGAGACAAAAGCGCTCTTCGCATCGCCAAGCTTCTCTTCGGACTGCTCCTGAGCTGCTTCAATATCGCGAGGGATACGGAAGGCATTTTCGCGCAGCGTTTCGATGTACGACTGAATCATTTTCAGTACACAGAATCCTTTTTCGGTATAAATCAAACGAGAGACATAGAACGGCCCCTGTTCAGGATGCAAAAACATACGCCGGATCTGCTCGGTAAACTGACCCGCAATCTCGCCCGGAAGCTGCTTCTTCGCCTTGATATATTCTTCACGGGCACGTGCCAGGAAGTTCTGTTCCAGTTCCGTATCCATGTTGACGACCTGGGATTTCACCACGTTGCCATAGGATAGACGTTCGCTGTTCTGGTAACCCGGCAACGGTTCAGGTACGCGGGATTCGAAGGATTTAACTACACTTTCGAGATCAATACCCAGCTTACGTGCAAACTTTTCGGTATCCTCCTGATTCGGTGCTTTCGAGAACATGGTGCTCATTTTGTCAAACATCCGGTACGCCAAATATGTGGTCATCTCTTCAATCGGCAGTACAGCCGAGGATGCACCGATGATGTTGTAGTCGTAGTTGGCCGGGTACACTTTGTTCATCTGTGCGATGTTGGTGCGAATGTTGCTGATATAGTCGTGGATCGCAAATTCCTCACCCGATTGTTTCTCTTCACTGGAGATAAAGTTGGTGATATTCTCCGCCGTGACGTTCATGCAATAGTCGTAGGCATTTTCCAGCAATTTGCCTTCCGTATTCGTCGCCGAGATCAGATGACACAGGTTAAATGGCGGCAACGGTGAGTTCACGGCCAAAATGTTGCCGTACTTCTGGGTAAACCGCTCACCGCGGCTGTCCACGTTCATCCAGTAATCCAGCTCTTTGAGCGCGGCATACCCGTTCTTGCGAATATATTCGCGTGTGTGTTCGCTCAGGCTTTTGTTAGACAGGTTCACGTCAGGCGTGAACAGGTAACCAAGCGTGTTGACGCGGTCAATTCCGGCAGAGCCGTGATCCCGCTCGATGATGCCGCGCACGATATAGGAAATATCGAGGAAGCAACCGCTACCCGTACCACCGGACAATCCGGTGAGCAGGAATACCATCAGTTTTTTGTTTGTGCCAACGGATAGGGTTTTGATTTTTTTATCGATGGCCTGTACGACTTGATTGATCTTCGTAAACAGAAGCAAACGTCCAGCCTGACGCACCCCTGCGGCTCCGTTCATACCGTCCGTGATGCTCAGTTCAGGAGACAGCCAGTCTGTAATGTACGGCTCCAGCACGCTTCGATTTTGCAAAAGACCACCAATCTCGGCATTCGAAAGCAGTACAAATTCGTTGATCGGATCAAGGCCGATGCCTCTGTATTTCTTCGCGCGATCCTGTTCGTTTGTTTCAAACGCCAGAAATTCAACATTGTCCGGCTTCTCCATCTTTTTCTTGGACACCGGGTCCTGTGGCAGTTTGAAACGACGGTTGATCTGATATTTCAGACGTAGCAGCGCGTCAATTCCCGTTCCTCCCAGACCGATAATCAGAATCGGGTTATCAATCGTATCGACCCTGATTTTCTCACTGACGATACCCCCGCCAAGTGATACATCCAGTTGCTGAATATGTTCTCTAACAATCGGTTTCATTCAATATCCTCCCTGTAATTCAATTAAAAAGACTAGAAATATCATTTACACTTGCCACTCCGATGACAGAATAATCTTACGATCGCTGTTATCCCCGGATATCTTTGAATATGTTTTTCAAGGTTGATATCCGGTGATAAAGGCGAACGCTTCGCTTCTCCAGCTTTTTTCTGTCCTCTCCGTTAACGTGTAAATTGAAATCTGTCTTTTAAAGCTCTCATTCACTGAGCTCTAACACGTTACACCAAATACTCAATCAAAATCGTTTTATCCGCCTGTTGCAGCGGGATGCTCAGCCGATCACCGTTCTTCAGTTCAACGCCTGAGCTTGCATCCACCGCACGACCGGATTTCTCCAGCGTACCTCCTGCGGTATTCCGGATGATCAATCGGTCCCCATTGCCAGGGGTGAATATATATTTCTCGGTTTCCTTCAGTTCAGGGTCGAGTTGCAACAATTGATGCAGGTGGAACTTGCCCCGGAAGGATGCCAGCTTTTTGTATTGCGGATAGGACTTGTCCCCGGTGTTCTCATCGCGGATCTCCACGATAATCTGACCGACAAAGCCGCGGTTTTTGCGTTTCAGCCAGCCCATCAGGAACCAGCCTCCCGCCGCCACCATAATAAGGGCAATCACACCCAGGATGACAGGCAACCAGGGGAACGGCTTGTCGTTCGCAGCAGCTGGCGTTGTCGGTTTTGCCTGACTTCCGCCTGTACCCCCTGCGTTGATGACGATCGGTGCGCTTTCACGGTAAAAGCTGTCTTCCTCTGCACGGATGACCAGTTCATAGTTGTGATTGTCCGGCACTTCAAAGGTTCCGGCGAAACCGGAGCCCGTGTTCTTGAGCGGTTGCTCTTCACTCTTGCCTGTGTCCTTGTCATTCACGATCAATGTAGCCTTCATGTCCGCATACAGGTCATTATCCTGTAACGGCTGACCGCCATTTTCCAGCCTCGCCGACAGGTCGATCTTGTCGCCTTTCGTATAGGACTTGGTCTTAATTGGGTCCGCGACGAGTTGAAGATCGTAATTAAACAGCAGGTTGATATCGATGCTGTCTTTCGGTGCCCCTTTTACCCGAAGCTTCCAGTCGCCCTCCTGAGGTTTCAGCAGTTTTACGAGTGAATAACTTTTGGACGTGGACAGCTTGGCCTCATTTGAATTCAGGTTCACGTTTTTGCCTGAAGGATCAGTTAACTGTATTTGCACCGGCTTCGAGGACATGATGGAAATATTAGCTTCCAGCACGCTGTCATTCGGCACGTTCACGGTAACTTCCTGATAACTGCCGTTTCCGGTTACGGAAGGCAGCTTCACCACATTCAGCTTGGCATGATCGGCGAAAATTTCACTTAAAATCTGCGGCAGATCATCCGGTGTATCGGTGATAAACGACTTGCCTTTTGTTTGTTTGGCAAGGTCTGCGAGTGCATTTTTGTTCAGCTTGCCATCGGCATTCAGTCCGATCGTGTAGACTGGAATACCTTTTGCTTGCGCATCCTTGACGGCTTTCGCCAGATCCGCATCCGACTCGGCCTGGGTGCGTCCTTTACTTTTGTTAAAATCGTTATTGCCATCCGCCAGCAGTACAATCATGGGCGAGTGCGACGGGTCGGCACCATGGTTCAAAATGTTCATGGCTTCCGCAACACCTACGGATATATCGGTGTATGGGCCTCTGCCAAGCTGGTCGATAAAGTCTTTCAGATTGCTTTTATCTGCGTCAGACTGAATCTCAAGCATTGCCTTTTCCCGCTCAACCTGATCGGTGTAAGCCACGATACCTACTTTATCGCCGACGGTGGGTAGCATATCTATAAACATTTTCATCGCTTCGTTACTGATCTTGTCGCGATCACTTGTATTCATCGAGTTGCTGACATCGGCTACAAGCACCGCGTCGATTCCACTCGTCTGTGCCTGAGCCGCTTCCGCTTGAGGAAGCATTGCTGAAGGCAATAACAAAGTTAGTAATGTCAGCAGAACCAGGGTTCCGCTGAGCCAGCGTATTTTGCGTGTCCGCAGCATGGGATGTACTCCTTCACGTTTGAGATTAAAATGCGAATAGTTTATTATAGGCGTCAAGCCTTAAGGAAATCTTAACAGTCTTCTAATAAAATCTGAAAAGCACCCCTATTCTGAGTTACAGTTTTGTAATGTTTGACAATAATCGACGATTTTAGGGTTTTTGTTGGAAGTTTTACTCCAACTATGGAAATATGATATAGCTATTACCAACAAACCGCAATATAACAGCGCTTGATCTTCAAGCCTTAGAAAGGAACGGAATTATGGTTACATACGTATGCCTCGCCATCATGTTTCTTTTTGTTATGATCAAGGTGATCACGTTTCAGGTTCGTAGGCGCAAACCCGTCTCTCGCGAAGATACCGATCGCACGTTATACAACATTCTGAATGGTGGGCGTGATGGAGCATGAGTAGTACGAGAAAAGTAGTATCCATCCGGCCTTTCTATCGAACGACATACGCCTATCAAAAGTTGCATATCTGCAAACGCTGCGGGCAATATACCTGCCTCTGGGAAGATCAGTGCACTTCCTGCGGACGTAGCACACTTGTCACCGTAGAGGAAAAAGCAAGTTCACGAGTAAAGCGCAGGATGGTCCGTGATGTTTTCCTTGTTCTCTTGATCGGCGCCGCAGCTACTTATTTCGGTGAAACGCTGGATCAGTCTATGATTGCTGCTACGGTGACGCTGTTACTGCTCGGCGGTCTGATCTTTATGCAGCAACGCTCATTCCAGGTTGAACAGCGCCGCGAAATGAGACAGTTGCTGCGACTGGATGAAGAGATCATTCGCCAAGGGATCAATCGAAACTGGGCGCTTGTTGCCGAAGCGCGAAAAGAAGACGAGGCACTCGCCTATGAGATGCTGCGCGAGATCGGCTCCCTGATCTATAACGACCGGATTCGGCTACAACAGATCGCGTTACTGCAATCCTTCGTGTTACGTAGCGATATGGACTTGCAACTTAAACCGCTATTGCTCCAGAACTTCGAGCGCCTGCTCGCCGAGTATATTGGCGAAATTGCGAGGCTGAAGCCGGAATTGATCCGTGAAGACGCGATTCGGTATATCGCCACGTATGAGGTTCACATTTTACAACTGCATAATGGCATCCAGATTCTGACCTCCGTAGCGTCAGCTGCCGTGCGTAAGAGCAAATATATTGAGCTGTTTCCCAGCCTGATCACCCGCTATGCGCGCTTCATGCCTAAAGACCGATTCATGCGTCTCTATCATACAATTGAACGTTATCCGACCAAAGCACGCGGTGGACTCGCGGAGTCCGTCGGACGAGTGTATAACGAGAAGTACCGGGATCAGTACGCTGATGTCCGTGGGTGACTGTCTGTGCAACAAGCCAGTCTATATCGTAACGAGACTAGGATAAGTTCAGATTCGGATTCGTAAAAAGTGGGTGCATCGCGTGTAATACCCTGTTAACCCGTTAGTGAAATAATGCAAATCAGCTCCCTAACTATAGACGAACGGTACACCAAGCTTCCCTGCATTTTTGGTGACCTAGCAGCAAGATATTGTGTCATCTTTTCATCATATAAGTTTTAAACCAAAAACACCCCGTCCTTAGGTCTAGGATGAGGTGTTTTGTCGTTCTGGTTCATATTGCGCAGATTCTAACGATCACAGGGGGGCTTATTTCGGCTAAATTGGTACTCTAGAAATCCTAACGATCTCCACGGAGCCTATTTCACTGAAATCACCACGATCCGCCCTTCATTTGCATCTTTTTGGTTAGATAGCGTCTCTCCTGATCGTTAGAATTTTCTACTCTTCAAAAAAGCCCAAATAAGGTTTCTCGTGATCGTTAGCGCTCGGGATTGAAAGAAAACGGTAGTTGGGTGAGGTTAAAAGCTGACTACTATGTAATGTGATAGAAGGTGATTATCGCGGCAGCTGAAGGCAAGCATTTGACAACATGGAAGTAATAAATGGACCCACTTACAGTGATATTATATCAAAACCTAGCAGTAGTGTAGCCACCATAGCGTGGTGATTGTACAACGAGTGAGGGCTGGAGTGAGGTTCACATCGTGTGAATAAGTGCATGTAAAATAAGGGCTGTGCCGTTGGTTGTAAAAAAGGGCCGCGACGTGTTTCCGTCGCGACCCTTGATTCGAGCGTTCGGTACGATGATGTACCCGAACGCTCTTGATATGAGCCATGCGGCATCCGCTACTGCGGTGGCATGGCTATGATGCTTCTAGCGCAAGATGCGGCTGCATCGCCGCTTGCGCCAGTGCGTTACCGCCCGCGACGAGAATCGCGGCGGTCGCCCCTGCTCGGACCGCGTCCTGCGGAGTCCGAGCGGCCCGAACCAGCGCCACCGCGCCCAGCGGTGCGCTTGTCGGCGCTGCGGCCGGCCCAGCCGCCGCTGCTGCTGCGCTCTTCGCCGCGGCCTGCTCCACCGCGGCCGCCTTGGCTTGTGCCGCGGCTACTGCTGCTGCGCGCCGATCCACGGCTCGCGCCACGCTCGTCACCGCTACGGCCGCCACTGCGTCCACCGCTACGGCCACCTTCGCCCCCGCGTGATCCACGACCGCCACGTCCACCATCTCGGCGGTCGTTACGTCCTGCACCGCGACGGGCACTGCCTGTCCCGGCAGTACGACCGCCGCGCTCATCATTGCCCTCGCTATTAATTACGCGGCGAGAAGCTCCCGTAGAAGCGACCGGCCCTTCGCTTGTCCATTGGATGCGATTCAGCTTCTGATTCGTACCTTCCTCGATTCGAGCAAGCTCTGGTCTATCGTGCTGTGTTGCAAACGTCACCGCAAGACCCGTTCCACCAGCACGACCTGTACGACCGATACGGTGAATATAACTTTCCGCATCATGCGGAATATCGTAGTTAAATACGTGGGTAACCCCTTCAACGTCCAGACCGCGTGCGGCAACATCTGTAGCTACAAGGATTTGCAACTTCGCATCGCGGAACGCCTTCATGACATTTTCCCGCTTGGATTGGGACAAATCCCCGTGAAGCTCGTCACTTTCATATCCGGCTTCACGCAGATCTTCGTTCAGCTTCGAAGCACGGCGCTTCGTGCGGCAGAAAATAATAGCCAAATACGGGCGATACGTATCAATCATGCCACGAAGTGCATCAAACTTGCCACGATCTGTACATTCCAGCACCTGCTGGCGAATCTGATGAATCGGAATCACGGATTTCGAGGAAACTTTCACGTCCTCCGGGTCTTTCATGTAGTTCTTTGCCAGTACACGAATGCCTTTAGGCATCGTTGCCGAGAACAGCATCGTTTGACGTTTATGCGGCAGTTCGCGCAAAATGGTCTCTACATCGTCCAAGAAGCCCATGTGTAACATCTGATCCGCTTCATCCAGCACCAGTTTTTTCACATTATCGAGTTTCAAGGTACCACGGCGCAGGTGATCCAGAAGCCGCCCTGGTGTTCCTACAACGATTTGCGTTCCGTTTTGCAGCTTGCGCAACTGCTTTTCTACATCCTGTCCACCATACACTGCAAGGACATGCAGCTTGTCATCGTTCGCGGTCAGTTTCTTCGCTTCTTCCGTAATCTGCAATGCAAGCTCACGCGTAGGCGCAATAATCAGTGCCTGCGGAGAGCGGTCGGATACGTTAATTTTCTGAATAATCGGCAACAAAAAAGCCAGCGTTTTTCCTGTGCCTGTCTGCGCCTCGGCGATGATATCACGTCCACCCAGCAGTACGGGAATGGAACGCTCCTGTACTGGAGTTGGCACGGCGATGCCCTGATGTTTCAGCACCTCGCACCATTCCGGGCGAATGCCCAGTTGTTCAAAGTTTGCCAATCGTTACACCTCTGTATATTCATTTAGATAAGTTCATTCCATAGAAGACCCTAGCCCCTGGAAATGCATAGGCATCTCCGTCTGAACTTGATTGAGTCTATGTCATTGTCTGAGTCGGCATACGAGCCGGATATTGGCGTCCGTGTGCCCGAGTTCTGCATCTGAACCTGATTCTCTACTCCAATCACACCTGTAACTGCAGTACACATCCCGTGAGTCCAAACTAGTTTTCCTGAATTCAACTCTGATTATGAAATGAATTTTTGAAAAGCAATCATTCCGTTGCTCTTCTTCTCCATACCCTGTAGTTTACACGTTCATCCAGCAAAACAAAAGCGAAACTGAACTACCGCGCCAACTTGTAGCATAAATGTATCGTAAAAAGCAGACGTTTTTATGCATATTTCACACGAGGCGCGTATAAGCCGGACTTAGGGAGTACGGAACACAGGGGTATGGACACAAAAATTTGTTTTTCGTAAATCATGCGACACCAACTATTTCTACACCACCACGAAAGTTTCTACTATGATGAACGTAAACAAGGATAGCCCCCACATATTGCTGAGCATCGTAGGTAAAAATGGAAGTGAATAGACCAACATTTCAGAGCTACACAGCAAAAGAGAGCTATCACTATGCAGTCTACCACAACATTCATCGGTTTAAAGAAAAAATTTCGGTGAGTGCGTTTCTAGCTTACAACCGCTCTCCTTGATGAAGGTATACCATGTGGTAACCAACCCACGGATAGCAGCGTGCCAACCGTCGCTCGCATATGGACCCCCGCGCTTAGGGCTTCGGACAAATTTGTAGCATTTTGTGCTGGGCTTGACTAAAACGTTCATAGTAACGATCACCACAGAGCTTATTTGCCCGCAATATGCTTTGTGCGAATTCTAACGATCACCAGGAAGCTTATTTCGTCAAAAATCACGAAAATCCCCACAAAAAGTAGCGAAATCAGTAAAATAACGTCTCTGGTGATCGTTAGAAATGAAAATGGCCCAAATTCGCCTAAATAAGCTCTCTCCTCGGTTCAACCCCTTAATATTGGACACTAGCTAGCTTTTTCTCAGATTGACGCATCATAACGCAATGGATTTGGGCTC
>NZ_VEIO01000059.1 GCF_007680605.1 Paenibacillus xylanexedens | reverse complement strand
TCCCTTCTTGCATTGGAGACAACGGATAGATGGAAAGCAGTCCACCAGTATCGTTACTCACCAGTTGCTTGCGAAGTGCATCGAAAGTGGCGAGCGGTATTGATACGCTACCCATATCGCTCGGAGTCAGCTCCTGCTCCGTTTGTTGCATGCAATGCTCAATGATCGAAAGCAACTGCTCCTTGTAGTTGTCCAGCAGTCCTTGCATCGTGCTGTCGCGGTACTCCTGCTCATCATATGTCACGCTCAGCATCAATTTTCCATCCATTACACTCCCTACAATGTCCAGTGCATGGGGGCGTTCCGATTGCGGACTCACTTGGAACCCTGTGGGAAACCCAGACATGGACATCGCCCCGGCATTCATCTCCCGATCCCATTGCCCTAAGTAGTTGAAGCTGATCTCCGGTAACA
>NZ_VEIO01000058.1 GCF_007680605.1 Paenibacillus xylanexedens | reverse complement strand
ACGATTCTCCATAGAAAGGAGGTGATCCAGCCGCACCTTCCGATACGGCTACCTTGTTACGACTTCACCCCAATCATCTATCCCACCTTCGGCGGCTGGCTCCTTGCGGTTACCCCACCGACTTCGGGTGTTATAAACTCTCGTGGTGTGACGGGCGGTGTGTACAAGACCCGGGAACGTATTCACCGCGGCATGCTGATCCGCGATTACTAGCAATTCCGACTTCATGCAGGCGAGTTGCAGCCTGCAATCCGAACTGAGACCGGCTTTTTAGGATTGGTTCCACCTCGCGGCTTCACTGCCCGTTGTACCGGCCATTGTAGTACGTGTGTAGCCCAGGTCATAAGGGGCATGATGATTTGACGTCATCCCCACCTTCCTCCGGTTTGTCACCGGCAGTCTATTTAGAGTGCCCA
>NZ_VEIO01000057.1 GCF_007680605.1 Paenibacillus xylanexedens | reverse complement strand
CATACGTTCTCGGCGGAGCTGACTGAGCGTTTGATGCACTTAAGCAAGTACCATCAGGTTACGATGAACAGTATGATGCAGACAGCATGGGGCCAGTTGCTACGCAGATACAATAACACCGATGACGCAGTGTTCGGTGCAGTTGTGTCGGGTCGTCCAGCAGAAATCAACGGGGTCGAAAACATGGTAGGGTTGTTTATCAACACCCTGCCGGTTCGACTGGGTCCGAACGAAAGTGAGGGCACGTTCATTGAAACGGTCAAACGATTACAGCAGCGAGCGCTCGATTCGGAGAAGGTGGGATATCTTTCCTTGGCCGAGGTTCAAGCGCAGTCCGATTTAAAACAAAACTTAATTGATCACTTATTTATTTTCCAAAACTATCCTGAAGTCAAGGAAATAAGTGGCCAATCCGAAAATCAG
>NZ_VEIO01000056.1 GCF_007680605.1 Paenibacillus xylanexedens | reverse complement strand
TATGTGTTGAATAAATCAAACCAATTGCAACCGGTGGGCGTACCCGGGGAGCTATGCATTGCGGGAGACGGCTTGGCACGCGGATACTTGAACCGTCCCGAACTGACGGCAGAGAAGTTTGTAGACAACCCGTTCGAACCGGGCGGGCGGATGTATCGCACCGGAGACCTGGCACGGTGGCTACCGGACGGGAACCTGGAGTACTTGGGTCGGATCGATGAACAGGTGAAGATCCGGGGGTACCGGATCGAGACAGGCGAAATTGTGCATGTTCTCCTGCAACACGCGGACGTGAAGGAAGCAATAGTCATTGCCCGGAGAGACGAAGCAGATGTTTACCTGTGTGCATACGTGGTGAGCCGTGGCGTATTTAATGCATCCGAGTTGCGCACGTATTTGAAACGGAGTTTGCCTGAGTATATGGT
>NZ_VEIO01000055.1 GCF_007680605.1 Paenibacillus xylanexedens | reverse complement strand
GTGATACAGACAGCATGGGGGCTGTTGCTAGGCAACTACAATAATACGGATGACGTGGTGTTCGGCGCGGTCGTGTCAGGGCGTCCAGCAGAAATCGACGGCGTCGAAAACATGGTGGGTCTGTTTATCAACACGTTGCCGGTTCGACTAGGCCCGAACGAAAATGCCGGTACATTCATTGAAACGGTCCAACGGTTACAGCAGCGAGCCCTCGATTCGGAGAAATACGATTATACTTCTTTGGCCGAGGTTCAAGCCCAAACGGCATTGAAACAAAACTTGATCGACCATTTGTTTGTCTTCCAGAACTATCCAGAAGTCAACGATATAAGCGGGCAATCTGAGAATCAGGATTTTCAAATTAGTAACACTCAAATGTTTGAGCACACCAATTATTCGTTAAGCGTCACGATGCATGTGCAAGCAAA
>NZ_VEIO01000054.1 GCF_007680605.1 Paenibacillus xylanexedens | reverse complement strand
TCCCTGATAGCTCAGTTGGTAGAGCACTCGACTGTTAATCGAGTTGTCACAGGTTCGAGTCCTGTTCGGGGAGCCATGGAGAGGTGTCCGAGCTGGCCGAAGGAGCACGATTGGAAATCGTGTAGGCGTCACAAGCGTCTCGAGGGTTCGAATCCCTCTCTCTCCGCCATAATTCTTCTTTAGTAAGGCCCGTTGGTCAAGGGGTTAAGACACCTCCCTTTCACGGAGGTAACAGGGGTTCGAATCCCCTACGGGTCACCATTATTTTCAAACTATATACTGAGATGAGAAACTCATCACTTCAAAAAAAGAGTTGATTTTCATATCGAATTTATGGTAAGATCATAAATGTGTTGTTCGGAGGCTTAGCTCAGCTGGGAGAGCATCTGCCTTACAAGCAGAGGGTCGGGGGTTCGATCCCCTCAGCCTCCACCAT
>NZ_VEIO01000053.1 GCF_007680605.1 Paenibacillus xylanexedens | reverse complement strand
TTTCTATCACAGGTACAGAAACTGCAGTAGAAGTAGCGGCGAAAATAGCCGCAGCATTTGGGACATCCATATCGGGGTGGAGTGCAACCGCCGATGGATCCAAAGTACAATTTACATCGCAGCAACCGGGCACGAATAACGAGCATGTTCGGATATATGCATTGGAGGCATCAGGAGTTGGTGCACCTTCAGGCACAACTACAGTTGCCGGAAATCCAGCGACTAATACATCTCAGGTAGTAACATTAAGTTTACCTGGTTCCGAAAGTAGTGAGGGGCCGATAGGTGTTAAATTTATGGATGGAACATCCGAATGGGTAGTCCATGTGAATATGATGGGGAGTCCGGAAACGGGAAGTCAGCTTGCGAACAAGATCGCAACAGCATTTGGGACAACCATTCCGGATTGGACTGTATCTGCCGATGGGACGAAAGTGATCTT
>NZ_VEIO01000052.1 GCF_007680605.1 Paenibacillus xylanexedens | reverse complement strand
AAAACTTAATTGATCACTTATTTATTTTCCAAAACTATCCTGAAGTCAAGGAAATAAGTGGCCAATCCGAAAATCAGAATCTTCAGATCAAGAATATTCAAAGTTTTGAGCATACCAATTATTCTTTAAGCGTGACGATACATGTGCAACCGGCTCGGATCGGCATCAAAATTGAATTCAATGCGTTGGAACATCATGGAGCTACTATTAGACAAATGATTAGCCATTTCGAGAGCATTCTGGAGCAGGTGGCTACAAGAGTGGACCTGCGGCTGGATGAAATCGAACTGGTCGGCGAGGCAGAGAAGCATCAGTTGCTGGAGACGTTTAATGATACGACGGCGCAGTATCCGCAAGACCAACCGATTCACGCACTCTTTGAGGAGCAGGCAGATCGAACACCGGAAGCGGTGGCGGTTGTCTTCGAGGCTGTGCAACTGACGTATGGAGAGCT
>NZ_VEIO01000051.1 GCF_007680605.1 Paenibacillus xylanexedens | reverse complement strand
AAGGGGAAATCCGGTTGTAAATGCGTAGCATATGCTTACGATGCCAGCTTTCCCCCTGAAAGCTTTCAGCTTCGCTTCTACGGGTTCTTTCTGCCCACTCCGTTTCTGCATGCCGCTTGTAACGTTGCTTTCAAACGGTACAACCGTACTCGTTTGGGGCAACGTGGATTCCAATGACATTTCAATCGTCATTGGTTCAATGAAAAGCGCAAAGCTTCAGGTGCTCGGCATGGTGGGGCACTCCGTGGTCAGAAAACCCTCCGATCGCCCCTTACCCCCGGATTTCTTCACTCCCCCTTCCAAGGGGAAATCCGGTTGTAAATGCGTAGCATATGCTTACGATGCCAGCTTTCCCCCTGAAAGCTTTCAGCTTCGCTTCTACGGGTTCTTTCTGCCCACTCCGTTTCTGCATGCCGCTTGTAACGTTGCTTTCAAACGGTACAACCGTACTCGTTTGGGGCAACG
>NZ_VEIO01000050.1 GCF_007680605.1 Paenibacillus xylanexedens | reverse complement strand
GCAGTTTCGTTGTTCGCCACGTCCTTCATCGGCTCCTAGCGCCTAGGCATCCTCCGTGTGCTCTTAGTAGCTTAACCCTATGCTCCGGTTTCGACTGCTCGCTTCCCTTGTTTTGCTTGCGCAAAGCCAAAAGTCGCTCCCATCCGATACCATCGCAATTGCATTATCTACCGTTTTTATTGAAACTTGTTATACACAAGTTCAGCTAAAAAGGAATGTTCTAATTCGCGTTTATTTCGTTTCGATATCTAGTTTTCAAAGAACAAATCGTTTGATTCGGGCCGTTCACGGATGTGTCAGTCGAATCAACGAGAAGTTTGAGAGTTTGAGCTCTCAAAACTGAGCAACGAGTGAGTAACTAGCCGACCTGGCTAGATTTTAGATTTGAATGTCTTCATTGCAGAAGACGATTCTCCATAGAAAGGAGGTGATCCAGCCGCACCTTCCGATACGGCTACCTTGTTACGACTTCACCCCAATCAT
>NZ_VEIO01000004.1:84093-295010 GCF_007680605.1 Paenibacillus xylanexedens | reverse complement strand
CCGGTGTAGCTCAACTGGTAGAGCAACTGACTTGTAATCAGTAGGTTGGGGGTTCAAGTCCTCTCGCCGGCACCATTTTAGTATTTTGCAATTAGAGGTTTATAAGTTGTATAATATAAGCTCTGATGGTAATACTAAAATACTCATGCTTAATGTTTGATATTATGGCGATCGTGGCGAAGTGGTTAACGCACCGGTTTGTGGATCCGGCACTCGGGGGTTCAATTCCCCTCGATCGCCCCATAGTTTTCTTATTGGGGATTAGCCAAGCGGTAAGGCAACGGACTTTGACTCCGTCATGCATAGGTTCAAATCCTATATCCCCAGCCATTTACTATGAGTCATTAGCTCAGTTGGTAGAGCACCTGACTTTTAATCAGGGTGTCGAAGGTTCGAATCCTTCATGACTCACTTTCATATTATGCGGTCGTGGCGGAATTGGCAGACGCGCACGGTTCAGGTCCGTGTGGGCTAACCCCCCGTGGAGGTTCGAGTCCTCTCGACCGCACCATATATTTTGCGGAAGTGGCTCAGCGGTAGAGCATCGCCTTGCCAAGGCGAGGGTCGCGGGTTCGATTCCCGTCTTCCGCTCCAATATTTGCGCCCTTAGCTCAGCTGGATAGAGCGTTTGACTACGAATCAAAAGGCCGGGAGTTCGAATCTCTCAGGGCGCGCCATTATTTCCTTTATATCGGGATGTAGCTCAGCTTGGTAGAGCACCTGGTTTGGGACCAGGGGGTCGCATGTTCAAATCGTGTCATCCCGATTTTTCGTTTATGCGGGTGTAGTTCAATGGTAGAACTTTAGCCTTCCAAGCTAATAGCGTGGGTTCGATTCCCATCACCCGCTTACGATTCAAAGAGTTCTTGCATTATGCAAGAACTCTTTTTTTATTATTAGTGAGTATTAATTGGCTTATACAGATCAAGTGAACCATATGATGGGTTTTTGTGGTAATCTATTCTTAATCAAAAGTAGAAAAATACAGGAGGGTGTTAAATGGGTCCTATTATATTCCTTGTCTTTGTAATGATCGCTATAATTATTTTTGGCATTGCACAAACGAGAAAGTCGAACAGATTAAAGAAAGAATTTGGTGCAGCCTTACATTCGGTCGGAATTCACCAATCAGGTCTACCTCAGGTGCCGGAGGGTAAGAAAGTCGATATACTGCTAGGTAACGGAAACTTGTACATTAAAGCAGATCAACAAGTATTCGAGCTTTCACTAAGTAAAGTGAGTGGCGTACATCATCCTAACCAACGAGAAGTGATGAAATTCCAAAGTTTTCTGATTATTGGTTATCATATGAACGGCAGACATCGAAAAATAAAATTATCTTTTTTTAAGTCTGCAATAGCTAAAACATTTTTATGGGAGATCGAGAGGCAGTTGTTCACTAATAACTCAAGTAATGGGGTCATTCGATTGTAAATCGTGATTGTTTAGTTTTAGTGGTGTTGAATATACATAGTTTAACTATATCCCCTGGAAAAAACATTAGTCATGTGAAAAATAGTTTTTAAATAACAGGTAAAGATGATGAAAATTGAAAGCTCCTCCTGCGTCTATCTAAAGAAGCAGGAGGAGCTTTCGTGTCTACTGCATATCCTTTTCCATTAATACCGTTCCAGGATGGTCTGTGTTTTCAACCCATCGGCAGGGATCAGCCAGTTTTTGTTTTCAAGCAATTGTAGCAATTGGTTACGTAGACCGGATACGGCTACTGCGTCATCTGTTTTGAATGAAACTTCGACGATGTTTTCAGTACCCGTGCCTGCCGCGTTGCGGATTGGCCATACTTCCAGGGTAAGCTCCTGACCATTCCATGTCCCTTCATACCGTTGGAAGATGATCGGGCCATAGGCACGGGCCTGGGTAAGTTGTTGTTTGCCCCAGTTGGAGGCAGACCAGTTTTTTAGTTTACCGGGAAGCTTGTCCAGTAGCAGGTTCAAGGCATCCTTTTCGGAAGGCAACTGTGTGCCGGTTGTTTTGGTGTCTACTTTTTTCGTGTTCGAGAAGCTCAGTGTTTGTTTACCATATCCCCAGTCAATTTCAGCCTCGTAGTTATCGTCTGATGAATCGAAGCCTTCCTGATTTGCAAGTGTCAGTGCTGCATTGATATCCCCGTTCATGACAGGGTAACGCTTCTTGTAGGTTAACTCGTAGTTGTTTTTATCATCCTTTTTGCGAAAACGGACGTTCCAACCTTGGGCATCCAATCCGAGAGCATGGGTGTCAAAGTACTCCACATTGATATTTCGTGGTGTAGCGTTCAGCCCGAGGGTCTGGATGACCTCACTGCGCGGTGTTCCATTGGTATTTAATACAAGCTCCGGCTTCGCGAGGAATTTCACTTCATAAGCGGGAACGGCGTTGGCAGCGGCTGAAGCCGGCGGTGTATCCAGAAATGTTAGTCCACTTCCCAGGGTGACGATGCTCAGCATCAACGAGGCGGTTACTTTTTTCCACTTTTTCAAAACCAATCACTCTCCTAATCTGGATTAACGTACAGACCCCACTTTACCGCGCAAGTTTCTGAATACGATTAACGGGAAGCGCACATTATGTTAACCCTGCATAGATTTCATGATTGGCCAGCGATAGTTTATATAGGTTCAACCGATAGGCTGGTGCAGTAAAGGCTGTGTGTTCATGACTTCGTGCAGGACTTCGATGAACCGATGGACCTGAACAGAAGGGTGGCGATCCTTGTTATGAACGGTATAAATATGGCGTGGTGCCTGCTCTCCCGGAATGGGAAGCACCTGAATAAGACCCTGCTGCTCCTCCCACTGAACAGCCATTCGCGACATGAAGGAGATGTGACCGCCAAGTAACACAAGCTGTTTGATCGCTTCCAGGGAATCCATCTCTACGGTACTCCGCAGCCGGATATCATGTTGTACAAGCCATTGGTTGGTCAGCCTTCGCGTACTGGACTCATCCCCGTGCAATGCAAAAGGCACCTGTGCAATATCCTCGGGCAGCAATGATTCTTTCTGAGTCAGCCCATGTTGCGGAGAACAGATGAGCACAAGATCGTCCTCACACAACGTTTCAGCGTGTAATACTGACCCAACAAACGGTTCGGATGAGATGATTCCCAGATCAAGCTGATGCCGGATGACCATCTCGCGTATGACGGGGGCCGGTTTGACAGACAACAACATCCGAATACCCGGAAACTCTTGAGAAAACGTATGAAGCATCGCGGGTAGCAGATAGGTAGCCGGAACATAACTTGCTCCAATATGGAGCGTACCCCGATACAGGCTGTCGTATTCCTTGACGACGCGGCGGGCCTCCTGGGTCAGGGCATTGATTTTGACACTATAATGAAGCAAGGCTTGTCCAGCTTCGGTCAGAAATGTTTTTCCACTGCGAGATTCGAATAAACGAACCCCCATCTCTTCCTCCAGTGACTTCATATGAAACGTAACCGTTGGTTGCTTGATACCGAGAATCTCGGCCACACTTGTCATATGGTGATACTTGTCGATCAGTTCAACAATCTGTAATTTGATCAGGTTCAACCCGCTCCACACTCCTCAGTTCTGAAAAATCCCGGTTATGATGATCCGATGCTTTAATGAAATCTCATACCGTGTCTATCTATAGATTTAATCTATGAACATCAACAGAATTCATCTAAAAAGTTAATTCCCATTTTACAAACATAACAAACAACTCTCGAAAGCGAACGTTAGACTGAAAACAGTGCATGAGAGGCAACAAGCAAGTAACACATAAGCAATACATGAAAGCAACACAAGCGCACTACAAGAGAGCAGTACATCAAGTGTAGTACTAGAGCAGTACAAAGGGGATAAGCTCAAGCAGAGCAACATAAACGAGATAAGCTAAGCCAGAGCAACAGAAGAAATCGAAATAACAGAGAAACATAATAACAGAGTAAAACAAGAGATTAGTCCAAGAGATGTGTAAAAATGTTAATAAAGAGGACAGGCAGGGGTGCTTATGAAACTGGAGTTAACAGGAATTGGAAAATCATTTCATCAAACGCCTGCACTTTTGCCCACGGATCTGACGCTTGAACACGGAAAATTCACCACTTTGCTTGGCCCTTCGGGCTGCGGCAAAACGACGTTGCTCCGCATGATTGCCGGGCTGGAACAGCCGGATGCGGGGGAGATTCGTGCAGATGGGGAGTACTTCTACTCTACAGCAAAGCGGATCGATACACCGACACACAAGCGTAATCTGGGCATGGTGTTTCAGGATTTTGCATTATGGCCGCATATGACGGTATATGAAAATGTAGCTTTTGGCTTGAAAGCAGGCAAACAGAAGTCTGATTTGCGGCAAAAGGTTAATGAAGCACTTGGCATGGTTCGACTGCAAGGCATGGAAGATCGGTATCCTCATCAGCTGTCGGGTGGACAGCAGCAGCGGGTTGCTTTTGCCAGAGCCGTGGCGGTGAAGCCGGGTGTTATCTTGTTTGATGAGCCGCTGAGTGCACTGGATGCGGTACTGCGGGAAGAGATGCGGATTGAGATGATGTCACTGGTACGGGATATGGGACTCACTGCCCTGTATGTGACGCATGATCAGATGGAGGCCATGTCAATGTCGGATGAGATCGTGGTGATGCAGAAGGGGCGGATTTTGCAAAAAGGTACCCCGGAGACGATCTACTCTGCGCCAAGTGACTCTTATGTCGCATCGTTTATCGGAAAGTCCAATTGGCTTGCGCCAAACGAATCCATGGTTCGTCCGGAACATGTCACCTGGAACAAAACAAGCCACGATGATCTAGGCTACCCCGGAATTATTCTCAGCGTCAGCTATGTGGGAGAACGTTACGAGGTGCGTGTGCAGATGGAAGGACTGGGCGTGTGGACGGCATATGCAAAACACAGATTAAGCGTTGGAGAGAAAGTGCATCTCTATGTATCGCCGGAACGAATCTGCCGAATGCATGGTGCGCAGGGCGAGAAAGATAGTTCAAAGGCTAAGACGGATATGAGGAAAGATACGAGTCAGAACGCGAGTGCTAAACAGCGAGAAGTGATCGCCGCAGCTAACTAGAGAACAAATTACAGCGAACTAAAACGATAAGCTTTTCAAACCTGAAGGGCAATACAATGAAGAAAAGATAAACAAGATAAAGAGTGATGAGGAAATGGAAACAAACACTTGCAGTTTTACTACTATTCATCCAAGGGAGCTGGAATGGACATGTTCGGTATGAAATCAAGTAAAAAGAGTGCAACGCTTTTATTAACAGCAATGATGAGTCTGAGTCTATTCGGATGTGGCACGGGAAATACAACAACTGGAAACGCATCGCAACCTGCAGGGGCAGGAAATACAGCGGCGGCAGCGGAAACGGAAACGGAAACGCCGACTAAAGCAGCAGGCGGCAAACTGGTATTGTACAGTGCAGGGCCACAGAAGCTGGCAGACAATATCGTGAATGGATTTACAGCGAAGACAGGCATTGAGGTAGAGATGTTCCAGGGAACGACGGGTAAGATTTTGGCTCGTATGGAGGCGGAAAAAGCCAATCCGGTAGCAGACGTAGTTATTCTGGCATCCTTGCCTTCTGCACAAGCTTTGAAAGCGGACGGACTCACATTGCCATATCCGGGAGCCGCTAATGCGGACAAGTTGAATAAGGAATGGTCGGATGCAGACGGAAATTACTTTAGCAGTAGTGCATCTGCACTGGGTATCGTGTATAACAGCAAACTGGTGGCAACGCCGCCTACAAGCTGGGCTGAACTCGCAACATCAGCATGGAAAGATAAAGTGAATATTCCTGATCCGACCCTATCCGGCTCCGCACTTGATTTCATTACAGGTTACCTGAGCGCCAATGGTGAAAAAGGATGGGATCTGCTGAACGCCTACAAAGCGAACGGTGTAGCGATGGCGGGAGCGAACCAGGAAGCCCTTGACCCGGTGGTTACGGGTGCGAAAAGCATTGTGGCAGCAGGTGTAGACTACATGGCTTATTCCGCCAAAGCCAAAGGGGAACCGCTGGATATCGTATACCCTGAAGAGGGTACAGTGATTAGCCCAAGACCGGCGGCCATTCTGAAATCCAGCCCTAACGTAGAGAACGCCAAAGCATTTATCGACTATCTGTTGTCGGATGAAGCACAGAAGCTGGTTACAGATGCATACCTGATTCCAGGACGTGAAGATATCGAAGCAACCAACCGTGCCAATGTGAAGGATATTCCACAACTGAAAGTGGATTGGAACTGGATGAGCGAGCATGGTGATGAGACCGCAGCACGTTTCTCCGAAACTTTTAAATAAGTGAACACAAATACAGAAACGGTAGGCAACAGGTGATGCCGCTGTCTTGATGTGGAAAGTATGTGAGGTGAGCGTAGTGAAACCTGTTGTAACAGATAATAACCGTATTTTTCGGAGAGTGGGCGTGGTGTTGGCCCTCTTTCTGCTGACAATTAGCATTGGGATGCCGCTATTACTCATCTTCTGGCAAAGTGTGTACCCGAACGGACAATGGGATTGGATGGCGCCTCTGCGCACGATTACGGGGCATCATCTATCCGGCGTGTTGTTGAATTCCGTGTGGCTGGGCATCTGCGTGGTGGCGATGACAACGCTATTGGCGTTACCCCTCGCTTGGATGATGTCCAAAACCCGGATGGGAGAGCACCGCTGGGTGGATGTCATCCTGATGATTCCGTTCATGACCCCGCCGTATATCGGCTCGATGGGATGGATTCTGTTTATGCAAAAAGGGGGATACCTCCAGCAATGGATACCCTCCTCTGCGAACTGGACGGAGCTGTTCTTTAGCTTCTGGGGTATGGTGATGATCATGAGTCTGCACTTGTTTCCTTTCCTCTACTTGCTGCTACGGGATGCATTAATCCGCATCGGCGGTAATTTGGAAGAAGCGGGAGCCGTGCACGGCGGGCGTGCCGGATACCGCTTCAGACGTATTATTTTACCCTTGTTGCTGTCATCTTACGGGATGGGGATTATGCTTGTTTTTGTTAAAACGATTGCGGAGTTCGGTACCCCGGCTACTTTCGGGCGCAAAATAGGTTACTATGTGATGACTTCCGAGATTCACAAATACATCTCCAGTTGGCCGATTGACTTCGGTAAGGCGACTTCACTTGCATCGGTGTTGCTGTCCGTTTGTCTGGTGATGTGGTATATGCAGTCAGCAATAAGCCGGAAGTTCACATATCGGCTGGTGGGCGGTAAAGGGCAACGGTCGAAACGGTATTCCCTGCGAGGCTGGGCGGGATGGTTATGCGGTGCATATCTTGCCATTTTGCTGATTCTATCCATCGGCATCCCGTATTTCTCGATCATAGCGGCATCCACGATGAAGCTACGGGGAGTTGGGCTTGCTCTGGACAATCTGACATTGGAGCACTACCGGGAATTGTTATCCTGGGGTTCAGTGAGCATGAAGGCCATCGGCAACAGTCTCGGATTATCTCTGGCAGCTTCTACGGTGGCAGTGATCATTGGTACGGGGTTTGCGCTGGCGATTGGCAAGTCATCCACGTTTATGCAGCGGGTTATCGACTTGTTCAGTCTGCTACCAAACACGGTGCCGGGTATTGTTATGGTGGTTGGTCTGATTCTGTTCTGGAACTCGCCGTGGATGCCCGTGACACTGTACAACACGTACGGGATGGTGGTGCTTACCTATGTTGTGCTGTTCCTGCCATATACCGTGCAATATGTAAAATCAAGCTTCACCCAGATCGATGGCACGTTATTTCAGGCGGGTCAGGTGTTTGGCGGTAAGCCGCTGTACATTCTGCGGCGCATCCTTGTTCCGCTGATTCTGCCCGGTATGCTGGCGGGCTGGATGATGACTTTTACGATTGCGACCCGAGAATTGGTCGGCTCGCTTCTGATTCTTCCACCGTCGATGCAGACGTCGGCGACGTATATTTTTGCCCAGTTTGAACAGGGTCAGGTGTCACTCGGGATGGCTATGGCTGTGGTAACCGTAGGTATGACGGTGCTGATGCTACTGGGGATTGAAATGCTGAATTCAAAGAGAAAGTGGAATGCTTCATGATCAAACTGAATGTATGGGGCGGTGCGGGCGAGCACGGACGTTCCGCCTATCTGCTTAGCGGGAGCCGTTACCGGCTGTTGCTGGACTGTGGTGTGAAAAAAGAAGGAAACGGCGAATATCCGCTCATCGAATCGGAGGTTGTGCCACAACTGGATGCGGTGTTATTATCCCATGCCCATGAGGATCATTCCGTTGCCATCCCGCTACTCTATAAGCTGGGCTATACGGGTGAAGTATGGACAACACGCGAGACAAAAGAGCAGTTAACAACTTATTTTCGATCATGGCGAAACAATATGGAACGTGCGGGTCAATCCTTGCCTTACGATGAAACAGATGAAAAACGGATTCGCTATCGATTTTTGGAAGATGAGGTTGAGCGTGAGTACTGGTATGAATTGTTACCGGGTGTATCGGTCATGTGGGGGCGCAGTGGACATTTGGCTGGATCAGTCTGGTTCGGGCTGGAGATGGAAGACAAGCGAATACTATACTCTGGCGATTACACCTCGGAATCTATGCTGCTACAGGCAGATGATGTAGCTGACGGACTCAGGCAGGCTGATCTGAAGAGGCAGCGGCAGAGGCAGAGACTGAAAGAGGTCATGCCCGTTGCTTCTGTAGTAGGTGGAGCGCAACGTTTGTCTTGGTCCAGCAACGCATCCGTTACGAGTAGCAGTCAAGCCGTGGAGTATGCTCCTTTGGAAGTGCAAATGGAATCTGTCATCAGACTGGATTTGGCTATTATCGATGCAGCCTATGGAACAGATCGTGATACACAGGCAGACAAGTTGCAGCAGCTGGAAAGTACCATCCAGAACGCTCTTCATCAGGGTGGTAAGGTGCTCTTGCCCATGCCTGCGGTTGGCCGGGGACAGGAACTGATTCTGTGGGCACAACAACGTTTTGCAGATGTACCTTTGATTGTGGAGCAGAGGCTTGTAGAAGGTATGAAGCAATTGCATCGCGCATCTTTTTGGCTTAGAGAGCTGGAAGGTGAAGTCACCGAAAGTGTGCCTGCTCATAGGATTGCAACATTTCTGAGCGGAGAAGGCTGGGAAAGAGTGAGTTCACCCGAAGAACGGACAAAGTTGCTTGAAAAATATGAAGCTTCGCTCTGGTTCATTCCGGATGGCATGATGCAGTCTTCACTCGCACGCTGGTATTACGGGATGTGGGCACCTGAAGTGCAAAATTTGATTTTGCTCACGGGACATACCGCTACAGGTACATTTGCACATCAATTGCTCGAAAATCCGGAGCAATACGGCACATGCAGGGCGGAAAAGGTCCGATACAAGGTTCATCAAGGATGGCATGATGTGGAGCGGATGTTGAACCGGGTCGCTGCACGGCACAACGTGCTGGTTCATACCGATATTGCAGAGACAGAGCGGCTGAGACAGGGATTGCTCGCTGGACAATTTCGATCTGGTACAGAGATTGATCTGTTATCTCCTGGGGATGAGTTAATCTTTTGAAGGAGAGCTTAAATAGATGAAAAAGGCACCTCGTGTGCCTTTTTTGTCATATTCCTTATCCATTTGCTAAATAAAAGAAGTGCATAGGAGTGTAATTAAATTTCACAATGTAATTGACTTGTAAAATTTTATGTCATATACTGATTGAAATATGGACAGGACGGGGCAGGTGGAGCATCCGGTCTAGGGAGGTTGGCATACGTATGGACACACGAGGAGATATCAGCAGTTACCCGATGTGGGCACAGTACCGTTCTAAACGGGAGCACCTGGTGATTGGATTGATGTCTGGAACGTCGCTGGATGGAACGGATGCAGCGCTGGTACATATTCAGACCGATGAGGGCGGAGCAATGCAACGGCTTGATCTTATTGATTTTGTCTGTACGCCATATACGAATGAGCTCAGAGAGAGGTTGATTCGCTTATGTTCTCCCGAAACAGCGCGTGTCGATGAGCTGACAACCGCCCATTTCGGTGTATCCGAATGGTACGCACAGAGTGTACAGGAGCTACTGCAATCAGCTGGTGTCTCCAGCGGACAAGTCGATGTAATCAGCATGCATGGGCAGACAATCTGGCATGCCCCGGTGCCTTCTGCGTTTCCAAGCCCATTGGGTACCGGCAGTATGAAAGTAAGCTCTACACTGCAAATCGGGGAGTGTGCTGTGGTGCGAGAGCGCACGGGGCTGCCCGTTATTGGTAATCTGCGTGCACGTGATATGGCCGCAGGCGGTGAAGGTGCTCCGCTCACGCCCTATGCGGATGCATTAATGTTCCGTAGTGCTACGGAAGGACGTCTGGTGCAGAACATTGGCGGGATCGGCAATGTGACTGTGCTTCCGTCAGGATCATCCGGGACGGAGGTTTCGGCTTTTGACACAGGACCGGGGAATATGGTGATAGATGCACTGGTTCGTCATGCTACCGAAGGGAAACAGCATTACGATCCCAATGGAAGTATAGCAGCGAAGGGAACCGTGCACCCCGAGCTGGCGGACTACTGCATGAACGATGAATACTTCCGTCGCCAACCGCCCAAGAGTACCGGACGTGAAGTTTATGGTGCAGATTATGCCAAGCGACTTATGGAATTTGCGGCATTGCATGATCTGTCACTGGAAGATCTGTTAGCTTCCGTAACTTGGCTTACAGCAGAAACAATTGTACGGGCCGTTGAGGATTTTGTGTTACCCAAGACGTCAATCTCGGCGATGCTTACCTGCGGCGGTGGTACGTCCAATGACACATTAATGAAGATGATTCGGTTAAGACTTCCAGAATCCATCCGTCTGGAGCGTACAGCAGATTACGGCGTTCCGGATGATGCCAGGGAAGCGATGGGGTTTGCGCTACTTGGACATGAGGCTTTGATGGGTAGAACAAATACACTTCCTAATGTAACAGGTGCGGCACATGCTGTTATTTCGGGACATCTGACTCTGTAGTGGCCATTGAATTGCCAAGGTAAGCGGTATCTCCAATTAGACGTGGCAATAAATATAAGATAAAATGCTTGTACAGATAACAGTACGGAGAGGAGGAGCGGATGGAAGGTATGAAAGGTGGACTTGTACGTTTACGCGCGTTACTGGATGATCTGACTCCGTCAGAACGAAAGATCGGAGCTTACATTCTGGAACACCCCCAAGAGACAGTGCAGTCGTCCGTTGCGCAACTGTCTGAACGAAGCGGAGGCAGTCCGGCCGCCATTATCCGGTTGTGCAAATCCCTGGGTGTAACCGGTTTTCAGGAGCTGAAGCTCAAGATAGCGGGCGATTTACAGACCAATGAGCAATATCAATATACGGAGATTCGTCCTAAGGACTCAGTGGAGAGTATTATTCAGCATGTGTCTACAAACAACATTCAATCGATCAAGGACACGGTTCATATTTTGGAACCAAGGCTTGTAGATCAGGCGGTTAACATGCTGAATGAAGCCAATCGCATTTTTTTCTACGGCGTGGGGGCGTCTAATTTGATCGCACTGGATGCACATTACAAGTTCATGCGGATTAACCGAACCAGCTTTTCGTTCGCCGATCCACATATGCAGATTTCATCTGCAACGACGTTGCGTGAGGACGATGTTGTGGTCTGCATCTCTTATTCAGGCGAGACCTCCAATGTGATTTCCTGTCTGAAGCATGCCCGTGAAGGTGGTGCAGGAACGATCAGTATTACCAAGTGGGGCAGTAACACGCTGAGCAGTCTTGCGGATGTTCCTCTTATGATTACGTCGATGGAGAGCGATATTCGCAGTGGAGCTACCTCTTCACGCATTGCACAGCTTAACGTGATTGATATTCTTTATTTGGCTATTGCCAGCCGGGATTATAATCAATCGGTGCAGTATCTGGAGAAGAGCAGACAAGCGATTCAGGAGCATAAATGAGCAACGAGACTATGAGTTGTTTAGAAAATAAAAACGTGGAGAATCCCGTACAGTCATATGTACCAGGGATTTTTTTGATGAGGGAATACAATTGTACGTTAGGAAAAATAGAAAAAGAGAAGCCAACCGGGCAGGCAAGGCTTCTCTCATATAAATAACCATCTCTCAGCATCGGGAAAGCTCGCCTATACGTACCAAATGACTTGCTGGCTTTGCTTATTTATCCCAACTTCTTTAATACAAACAAGCTGCCGCATACTCTCCAATGATCCTTAAACAGGTAGGTGATAGATGTTGCAGCAGCTAACCAGGTAGCGTCCCGATCAGCCTGATCCGGAAATAGCAAGACGTACAAAACCATCTGCATTCTCTAGCCGACGCCCGGCTTCGGCTGCATCTACATCAGCCATCAGCATCACGATCGCTGTTTTGACATGCCCATTCGCTGCGGTAAAAGCTTGTTCAATTTCGTTTTCCTGCGCTCCAGTCGCAAGCTGTATCATGCGTTTTGCTCGATGTACAAGCTTTTCATTGGACGGATTCAGATCCACCATGAAATTACGATACACCTTACCTAAACGGATCATCGCCGTTGTCGTCAGCATGTTCAGAATCATTTTCTGGGCGGTGCCGGCTTTCATGCGAGTCGAACCCATCACGACCTCCGGCCCCATAACTGCTTCAATGCTCACATCCGATAGTGCGCTCATGGGTGTATCTGCATTATTGCTCAAACCGATGACTACAGCACCGAGCTGTCTGGCATAATTCATGGCTCCAAGCACATAAGGGGTGCGTCCACTTGCTGCAATCCCAACGACAACATCGTTAGCGCGTAGTCCGTGCTGCTTCAAATCCGTTCCCCCGGCTTCCTCGCTATCTTCTGCGCCTTCTACCGGGTCTTTGACTGCCCGAAACCCACCTGCAATAATACCCTGCACCATGGAAGGGGGAGTACCGTACGTAGGGGGGCATTCCGATGCATCTAGAATACCCAGCCTGCCGCTTGTACCTGCACCTACATAAAACAGTCTTCCTCCCGATTGAAAGCTGGTTACGATGTGTTCTGCGGCTTGAGCAATGACTGGAATTAGTGGCTGAATAAGCTCAGCTATGCGGCGATCTTCCCGATTGATGAGTTCCATAATTTCGGCTGAAGGCAGTTGATCCATATCATCTGTCAGTGGGTTAGGCTGTTCCGTTACTAATGAGTTAAGGGTATGATTCATCCGTAAGCCCTCCTTTTTGTTTAGAATGATTTATCCGAGTGGCATTGTAGTCTTGCTAACTGTGCCGCACCCACGGCCGGGGCAGGAGTATTTTCCAAGCAGACAACCTGCTGTTGATCGTACACTCCGGTAAGGTGGTGAAGGAATGTATTTCGAAACAGGGAAGAGTAGCGAAATATGGAACCGGAAAGCGCCATAGGAGCCGTGGCAAAAGAAACATGTTGGCGTATGAGCGCTTTAGCGGTATCGGCCAGTTGCTTGGCCTCATCCATGAGAAGCAAACGTGCTACCTCATCCCCTCCAGCGGCGGCTTCTATTGTCAGGCGAGCCATGGAAGCCATACTTGATTTGTTCCAGTCAGCTTGGTATACCACGTATTTTAATTCCGGTGGATGCTTGACTTGCAACTCCTGCAATACGAGTGATGTCAAAGTAGTCGTAGGTAGAACGCCATCATGGCTCTTCATCACGCTTTGCAGTGTACGCTGTCCAATTCGATAACCGCTCCCCTCATCTCCAAGTAAATGTCCCCACCCGCCTGCCCGGTTCACTTCACCTTCCGGCGTGATTCCATAGATAATTGAGCCGGTTCCTGAAATGGCAAGCAAACCGTGCGGTTGCCCAAGCGAGGCCATTAGCGCGATTTCTCCCTCCGTGACAACATGGATCATACAGTTCACATGGATGGAATCAGCCGTGTTTTTCTTGCTTTTCATATAGTCATCAACGTGAGCAATGATCCATTGTCGCTCCTGATCTTCAGCTATACCTGACATACCGAGACATATACCCTCACAAAAAGACAAAAAATCTACATTGGATGAAAATAGAACATCTAAGAGATGTAATAACTCCTTTACAGCTTCGTGAGGAGGCACACTATGTGGATTCGTTGCACCGCCGCGAGCTGTTGCCAGAATGTCACCAGATTCAGAAATGATTGCTGCATCAGTTTTGGTACCGCCTCCATCAATTCCTACGTATACTCGCAAGCGTGCTCACCTCGTTAGGGCTTATTTTCTTTTTTTCATAGTATAGAGGCTTGAAACGAAAAAGTAAAATTAAATTTTATAAATAAATTTATTGTTGAATTTTTATTTTACACCTCATATAATGAATTCAATCCACAATTTTGGAAGGAATCGATACGATTGATGTTACATTACTTAACGTTGAAGTTTCATTGGTAAAATTAGACCTTGCCGAATAGGTCGAGCTTCAAGGAGGTGTAGATTTCGGCTCCGTGCCAAGCTGTGAGCAGAGGGTAACGAAGGGAAAAGTAGAAGAAGGGACCAGCAAGAGACTTTCATAATGGGCTTAGGACAAGAGAAGACGACATGCAAAAGGAGATGAAGGGTATGAAAAGGAAGGGTCTTGTTTTGGCAATGGTGTTATTGATGGTCTGGATCACAGCCTGTGGCAACAGTGGTGGAGCAAATTCGAATGATCCGGGTGCGAATGATACGGTGACGGTATGGACATACCCGGTTCATGGCACATACGAGGATGAATTGAAGGACTTAATTGCTGATTTTAATAAGGAACACCCGAATATTACGGTGAAAACGGAAATGCTCTCCTGGGCCGAGGGCCCCAAAAAGTTCGATGTTGCTTTGAACGCAGGTAATCCACCGGATCTGTACTTCCATAGTGTGGACGGTACTTATGTGAATACCGGACTGGCACTGGAACTGGACAGTTATCTGACCCCTGAGATCAAAGATGATTATCTGCCGGGCACTTTGGAACTGGGGCAGATTCAAGGGAAACAATACGGTCTGCCTCTCTATCAGTTCCAGTGGGCCTGGGGCGGTAACAAACGTATTCTCGATGAAGCGGGCATTGATTGGAAGACCATCCAGAAGAATGGCTGGACCTGGTCCGAGTTTAACGAAGCCGCTGCCAAGTTGACGAAAACGCTGGATGACGGAAGTAAACAATATGCCTTGGTGACAGATGGTACTTCGCTTGATTTTATCGAAATGCTGTCCCGTAACAACGGCATGATTGATGTGCTGGACGAAACCGGAAAGTTCCAGTGGAACGATGGACGCATTCTGGACACGCTCTCTTTTATCAAAAATTTGATGGATCAGGGATATATGCCGAAGGAAACGGCAGCACTTGCTCCGGCGAAGCGGACAGACATGTTCTATGCCGGTGAAACGGCAATCATCTCGAAGGCGATTCCTTATTACGATGTCATGATTCAGAACCGGAACAAAGATATTGACGACGGCAAGGTGCAGGGGGAAAAGATTGATTTTGTATTGCTGCCCGTACCGCACAATGATAATCAGCCTGCAGCAACAACGATGGGCGGCGAGGGTTATGTAGCCTTCAAACAGAAGAAAGACAAGGGCGAGCAGCATGCCAAAAATACCTTCCTCGTGATGGAGGCGCTGAGCGGTGCCAAAGCGGGTAACTCGGCCAATGAGCTGGCTCTTCCTTTTGTCAGACAATCGCAAGCTGACTTATTCAAAGGCAAGGAGCTGGGACAGCAGGTGAATCTGGATGCAGCCAAAGAAATGGCCAAACATATCGCGATGCCGGTCGTGCTCAAGCTGGACATTGACAAAGCATCACAGCAAAAGCAGTTCAAGGAACAGGTTGTGAAACCAAACATTCAGGCGCTGTTCTCGGGTGAGAAAACCCCGGAGCAGATTGCGGAAGATTTCAAAGGCAAAGGCCAGCAGATGTTCGGGCAATAAATAACTTCGCAGTGATACTTTGATTCGGAGAGGAGGATTCGCCATGCAGACCGCCCTTGCGCCGGAGCCTGCACCCCGGCATTCCCGGGTTGTCCGGTTCTGGCGAGATTACGGGTGGGCGTATTTGTTTATTTTGGCGCCTGTCCTGCTGTTTCTCGTTTTTACACTGTACCCCGTATTAACAGCTCTTGTTATGAGCTTTCAGAAATACAACATCATGAACTCCACGTGGGTGGGACTGGACAATTACGAACGTCTGGTGAAGGACGAAACCTTCTGGAAGTCGATTAAAAATACCGTCATTTTTACACTTGGAACAGTACCGGTCAACATCCTGATTACATTTGTGCTCTCGTATTTTATCTTCCAGATGAAAAGCAAATGGCAGACATTCTTTAAGGCCACGCTTTATCTGCCTGCTGTAGCATCGGGAGTGACGATCTCGATCGTGTGGCTCGCCATTTTTGACCCGACGGATTCGGGACTACTCAATCGCTTCCTGGGCTTTTTCGGCCTTGACCCGGTCATCTGGCTTGGTCAGTCAGGGACAGCCCTCTTTTCTCTAATCTTGATGAATTGGCTTGGTTCCCACGGTGCAGGCATCATTCTGTATCTTGCAGCTATGGGAGGTATCCCGAAATCGCTGTATGAGGCTGCCGATATCGATCATGCGAGCGGATGGACACAATTCAGCAAGATTACATGGCCCCTTTTGAAACCAACGACGCTCTACTTGCTTGTAACTGGTGTCATTACGTCCTTTCAAGTGTTTATTTCTGTATACCTGATGACCCAAGGCGGGCCAAACTTTGCGACGACTACGATTGCTTATTTAATTTATGAGACTGCCTTTAAGTTCTACGAGTTTGGATTAGCCTCGGCACAATCCTTTGTACTGGCAGTCATCATTATTGTCATATCCGTGATTCAATTCAAATATTTCTCCAGTGATATCGAGTATTAATTAAGGCTTTCATTAGGCATCCGGGGGGTGAATACACGTATGAATTCAACACGAAAAAAGATGTTGCTTGTTATAGCGTCTGTTTTGCTCGCTGGCTGGGCACTAATTACGATTATTCCGATGTACTGGATGCTCGTCGGATCGGTGCAGGACACAACGATGTCAGCTTCGTTTAAGCCACAGATGATACCCGAGCAGCTGTCCATGTCGCCGTATGAACGTTTTTTTGCCAAAACGGATGCATGGCGCTGGCTCTATAACTCGTTACTAATCTCCGTTATATTGACGGTCACCAATGTGTTTTTTGCTTCGCTGGCAGGATATGCGTTTGCTAAATTAAAATTCCCGGGCAGTCAGGCCGTGTTCTGGGTGTTGCTTGGAACGATGATGATTCCCGCACAGGTGACGCTGATTCCGCTTTACATTTTGATGGTCAACGTGTTTGATCTGGGGGATACGTACACAGCGATCATCCTTCCCGCAGCAGTCAGTGTAGGCAATATCTTTCTTATGAAACAATTTATGTCCACTCTGCCGACTTCACTCATTCACGCCGCTCGAATTGATGCGTGCAGTGAGTTCGGTATCTTCTGGAAGGTCATTCTACCTATGGCAAAGCCAGGCATAGCAGTGCTCGCGATTTTTACTTTTGTTGCCTCGTGGAATGAATTTTTCTGGCCTTTCCTGATCACCAATTCGAATGAGATGCGCACGGTGCAGGTCGGACTCGCATCCTTTGTTTTTGCTGAATCCACCGACTTCGGTGCCATGATGGCTGGAGCCACGATTGGTGCATTGCCGATGATCATTCTGTTCTTCTCATTGCAACGTTACTTCTTGCAGGGCATCACGATTGGAGCCGTGAAGGGATAATCATTGCAACATTTGCAAGTACATCAGGTGACAATGTAAAAGGGGGATTAACCTATGGCACGCGTGGAGTTTCGCCAAGTGCGCAAAGAGTTCAAAGACGACCATAAAGGAACGTTCACGGCAGTCGCCGGTTCGGACTTTGTAATAGAAGATAAGGAATTTGTCGTGTTTGTTGGACCTTCGGGATGCGGTAAAACAACCTCACTGCGAATGATCGCAGGGCTTGAGAAACAGACCAGTGGGGACATCGTGATCGGGAATCGGATTGTGAATGATTTGCACCCCAAGGATCGGGATATCGCCATGGTCTTTCAGGATTATGCCTTGTATCCACATATGACCATTCGGGAGAATCTGTCCTTTGGTCTGAAAAATCTGAAGAAACCCAAAGCCTATATCGATGAGCAAGTACAGAATGCTGCTTCGATCCTGGGCCTGGAGGCTATGCTGGAGCGCAAGCCGCGCGAATTGTCAGGAGGACAGCGCCAGCGTGTCGCTGTGGGACGGGCGATTGTGCGTGATCCGCAGGTCTTTCTGTTCGATGAGCCGCTCTCCAATCTGGATGCCAAGCTACGTGTTCAGATGCGTGTAGAGCTTGGTGAATTGCATAAAAGATTGGGCGCGACGATTGTTTATGTTACACATGACCAGGTCGAGGCTATGACGCTTGGGGAGCGCATTGTAGTGATGAATCATGGGGACATTCAACAGGTTGCATCACCGAAGGATCTCTATGCCAGCCCGCGCAATATGTTTGTGGCTGGTTTCATCGGCTCGCCAGCCATGAACTTCATTGATGCCCATATCGAAGGTACGCAAGTGAAGGTGGAGGGCACATCCTTCACGTTATCAGCTGATGTGCTAGAGCGATTAAGCAACTATCAGGGAAAACGAGTCATCCTTGGACTGCGTCCAGAGCATATTTTTGGTGACGACGTGGCACCCAATATTCCGCAAGATCACATGCTTCAAGCACGTGTTCAGGTGGTGGAGCATCTGGGGTCGGAAAATTTGATCTATTTCCGTCTCGGAAGCCGGACGGTGACAGCCAAGGTTCATCCTGAGACCCATGCATATGTAGGTATGGATAAGACCTTTGTGCTGGATATGCGCAAAGCGCATTTTTTTGACCCGGAGACGGAGATGGCGATTGGACGGGAATAGAAGCTCCGGCATGATGGAGCGCATCCAAGCTTTTAACGAATAACGGCTTTCACAAAATACAGGGAGGGGAGCTTTTATGCGTAAACTGAGTGAAGTGGTGGTCAAGTCAGGGATAGAGATCTACCGGGATATTATTCCGGTGGCGCTGTTCAGTGCGGGCAGCTCCGTGCTGCTCATTCCGATTCTCATGTTTGCGCCGATACCTGTTGCCGTGCTGCTACTTGCCATCATCTATATGCCGCTCTTGTTCGGTGTCTGTTACGCAGTGCATCATCGGCTGGAGCGGAAAGAGCGTCGAAACGGGCTGCGTGATATATGGGAAGGTACGGTGAGGGGGGTGCTTCCGGGCGGTGTGACGGGGCTACTGTTTGCACTGCTCGGTTTCATCCTCTGGTCAACCTGGTGGTATTACGGTGGGAAAGGCAACATGACGGGCATGGCAGTAGGCATGTTTCAGACGTTTTTTGTTATCTTGGCATTCATTTCACAGTTCTACACCTGGCAGCTTATGTTGCAAAAAGGAATGGGTATCCTTCAGGCGATGGGAGAGAGTGTGAAGTTGTTCTTCCGTTATCCGGGGTATACGATTGCGGCCTGCTTCCAAGTGGTGTGCCTTAGCGCGCTGCTTATGCTGACGGTTGTGGGATTCGGAGCGTTGTTTGCAGGTATGTTTGCCATCTATCAGCATAAGGCCACAAGTAATCTGATAGAACCTGAAGAAGAGCCTGCATTGTCTCGTGGTAATGATCATCAGCAAGCCGGTTGGGTAAGTGAAGGTCATGTCTCATGAGGGTGAAAACAGGAGCGGATGTGCTGGCTGAGGGAGCTGCACATCCCTGGCTAACTGGTGGTGCACGAATCGGTTTGGTGACGAATCCGACGGGCATCACAGCAGATTTTGTCTCCACGGTGGATGTATGTGCAGGCTTGGTGGATGCCAAGTTGACGGCTTTGTTTGCATGTGAGCACGGGCTAGCTGGAGAGCTGCAGGCGGGAATTCCTTTTCCAGACTCGGAACACCCCCGTTATGGCATCCCGGTATACAGCTTGTACGGTGTACATAAAAAGCCGCAGCTTTACATGCTGGCCGATGTGGATACGGTTCTTTTTGATATTCAGGATGTGGGTGTGAGGTATTATACGTATGCTTCGACGTTAATTCAGATGATGGAGGCGTGTGGCGAAGCGGGAAAACGTCTACTGGTGCTTGATCGCCCCAATCCGCTTGGCGGTGTGGAGGTGGAGGGCGGTTTACTCAAGGCCGGGTTTGAATCTTTTGTAGGAGCCTGGCCTACATCTATTCGTACCGGGATGACGATGGGGGAACTGGCTTTGCTCGTCAACGCCGAGCATCATGTGCCCTGTGAGTTAGAAGTTATGGCGATGGAGGGCTGGCGACGAAGCATGACCTTTACCGAGACGGGGCTGCCTTGGATGATGCCTTCGCCTAATATGCCAACGGTAGATACCGTGCGTTCTTATGCGGGAACGTGTCTATTGGAAGGTACGAATGTATCGGAAGGTCGAGGCACGACGAGGCCATTTGAATGGCTGGGTGCCCCATGGATCGATGGCCAGCAGCTAGCGGATGCGATGCGGTCTCATGGATTGGGCGGGGTGCATTTCCACCCGGTGTATATGACACCGGCCTTTTCCAAACATGCAGGAGAACGATGTGGGGGTGTAAGGCTTTTTGTCACAGAAGAAAAGGAATTCCGTTCCGTTGAAACAGGTTTGTGGCTTTTGCATGAGATAGCCTTTCGATACCCTGAACAGTTTGAGTGGCTTGAACCTCCACGTAAGGGCTCCCGATATTTTATTGATTTACTTACTGGAGGGAGAGAGGTTCGCGAGATCATTGGAGACGGTGGTGGTTTATTTCGTTTAATGGATGCTTGGCGTGAGCAGGAGAAGATGTGGCGGGAACGCCGCAGACCCTATTTGCTATACGATGAATGACGGGCCTGATGAGCAGGCAGGGATGGATGAAGAGTAGCATGGCAGACAGGGATGCTGCTCTTTGGCACGAGGGTTTGAGGTTCATGGGAGGAGGACACGTAATGCTAATGCGTAGCTTGAAGGACAGGGTGAAGCAAAGAATCGGACAGATGACCTTAAGAGATAAGATCGGGCAGATGCTGTTATGCGGATTTCATGGAACGGAGCCGGAAGGCGAGATAGAGAAGCTGCTTGGGGATTACCCGATTGGCGGCATCGTTTATTTTGCGAGGAATGTGGTTTCGCCTGAACAGGTAGAGCGGCTATCCGGCGGTTTGCAGAATATTGCGCAAGCAAGTGGCAATGTACCTCTCTGGATTGCTATTGACCAGGAAGGCGGCATGGTGGCTCGAATTACGCAGGGTGTTGCTTTAATGCCAGGGCCTATGGCCATTGCGGCAGCTGGATCGGTACAAGACGCTTATGAGGCAGCCCACATTAGTGGAATGGAACTACAATCGATAGGCATTAATATGAACTTTGCTCCTGTGCTTGACGTGAATAACAATGCGAGCAACCCGGTCATTGGCGTGCGTTCCTTCGGGGAAACAGCCGAAGCTGTTGCCGAATTTGGAGTAGCGACGATTGCTGGCTTTCAGCAAGCAGGTATCGCTGCAACCGCCAAACATTTTCCCGGCCATGGAGATACGGATACGGATTCCCATCTGGATCTTCCTGTGATTACACATGACAGAACGCGGGTGGATCAGGTGGAGCTTGTGCCATTTCGTGCAGCCATCGCAGAGGGTGTGGACGCGATGATGTCTGCTCACATTTATTTTCCGGCACTGGAGCCAGAGCGTCTGCCAGTGACATTATCCCATTCTGTTTTGACTGGACTGCTACGTAAGGAGCTCGGATATGAGGGGGTGATCTTGACGGACTGTATGGAGATGAAGGCGATCGCTACTCACTACGGCACGGTCGATGCGGCAGTGATGGCGGTTGAAGCTGGAGCGGATATGGTACTGATCAGTCATACGGCACAGTTACAGGTGGGAGCTTTTGAAGCATTGATGAATGCGGTGAAAAGTGGGCGTATCAGTGAGCGGCGGATTGATGAGTCCGTTAGACGTTTGCTGACATATAAAATGAAGCGTGGGCTGATGAATGTGGAGATGGGGCTAGAGAGCGGCACGGCAGTAGAGATATCTGCCGGTATGAGCAGGAAATCTGGTGTGGATGATTACCATATGACCCCGGCGGTTGTTCGCGATTCCATGAATGCAAATCAGCCATTTGCCGAGCCGTTTCAACGTAATAGTCCACAGCATCAGGAGGTAGCCCGGCGAATCAGTGAGAAGAGCATTACATTAATTCGGGATGCACAACATATGTTGCCGCTCAAACAAGAGCGAACACTTGTCATTACGGTTGCCGCAGAAGTGACAAGCATTGCTGATGAACGGTTGGATGGAGGGGCAACACTAGGAGGGGCTTTGTCTGCTCAAGGTCTGGAAGTGGTGGATATGAGGGTAGCGGCGGATGAAATTGCGCTTTCCTCGGCTCGTCTGCTTCAAGCCGCAGAAGCGGTGGATGTGAGGCAGATTGTGATCGGCACTTATAATGCAGGTAGCCCTTCTGGTGACCCGCAATGTCGGTTGATCGGCTGGCTTCAGCAACTTGGCAAACCGCTGGCTGTAACCGCACTTCGCAGTCCGTACGACCTACAGAAGTTGCCGGATGTGCGGACTTATATTGCGGCATATGAGAGCCGGCCTCTCGCGATGAGTAGTGCAGCGAAAGCGATGATGGGACAGATTCCGTTCAAGGGTGAGCTTCCTGTCACGATTGAATAAATAGATGCAGGTTCAGTAGATTTACAGGTAGAGAATAAAGGTATATGAGGCTACTATGAAGCAATATAAAGAGATATAAAGATATATGAAGCGGTATGACGATATATGAAGAAATATAAATATATATGAAGATATATAAATATATATGACTCAATATTACGAAATAAGAAGAAATATGACGTAATATGAGGGGAATCAACATAGCTGAAACTGAAATTTTTAAGGATATGAGGGATGAACTGGTGTCTCCTCACACAGCCGATATAACAACGAGATATAAGAATAACAAAAGGACCGAAGCTTTTTATGCTTCGGCCCTTTGCGTGGTTGCATACGCCTATTATTGTACATGCAGTAAGCATTATGAATGATAACCAAACCGTAACCGATTCTAGTGACCACGAATGATGATATTGGGTTCATTTTGATGGTGGCTAAAATCTAACGATCCCCAGAAACGTTATTTGGGTGATATTAGCCGGTTTTATATTCTAACGATCACAGGAAAGCTTATTTATAGGAATTGATGCGAAAATGGGCTTTGATCATGTGTTTTTGGAGAAATAAGGTTACTGGTGATCGTTACAATTTCTGAAGGGTGATTATCGCTCAAATAAGCTCATCTGAGATCGTTAGAATAAACAGGGGGTGGGTGAAGACTGTGTAGCCAACCCAAACCTCACTCCAGACCTCACCCCAAACCTCATCCCAAACCGTAATCTTCAACTCTACCTAACTCTAACCCCAATCAACCCGCAACCCAATCTCAGCTACTCCTTGACCTCAACCTACTCTAGCCCCAAACCGCCAACGCCAATCAGAGCACCAACCACTAACCAAAACGCAACAGGCACGCACCACAAGGCACAAACCACAAAACGCACAACACAAACCACAAACTTCTAACCTCGCTGAATCGTTGGCTCCTTACGGCCACGTTATGATGCTTCCAGCGACCGACTCTATTGCAAAGCTTTGGCCGTTCGTGCCTCTACATCACTTAGCAGTGTGGTCATATCCATGCCTGCATGATTACCGAGCAGGATAATGGTAATATCATCGGATAAATTACGTGAAAATGCTGTGGAAAATCCGCCGCCGCTTCCATTATGGAAGACGGTGCGTTTTGTTCCATTTTCCTTGAGAATCCAGGCATAGCCGTAATTTTTATTGGAATAGGGCTTATACATCGTTTCAATCGTTTCCTGACTGAGAATCTGGTCAGTGTACAGTGCCCGATCCCATTTCAGCAGATCATCCACGGTCGAATAGATCGTACCTGACCCGGATTGTGAAACATAATAAGGCGCAGGTGTCCATCCTTTTCCCTGCTGGACAAATCCACTGTTCGTATGCACTTTGCGGGATGCTTCTCCTGAATCCTGCATGCCGAGCGGACCCAGAATGGTTTGTTGAACATAGTCTGCATAACTCATGCCAGATACCTGTTCCACAACGTACGCAAGCAGCACGTAACCGCTATTGCTGTACAGGTAGGCACTGCCGGGTTCGAACTTCAACGTTTTGTGGCGAATCTCTTCTACCGTTTTTTCAAGTGTATCGCCTTCCCCGCGACCAAAGGCCGACGGCAGACCTGACGTTTGGGATAGTAACATATGCAGGGTAATCTGATCTCCCTTCGGGATGCCCGAAATATAGGTGGAGATTGGATCTTGAATATCCAACTTACCTGCTTCTGCGAGACTCAAAATGGAAGCCGCAGTGAATGACTTGCTTAAGGAGGCGATACGGGTCTTCTGGTCCGGACGATTCATTGTCTGTTCGTCAGCAAGACCATACCCCTGTTTGAGCAAGACTTCGCCGTCTCGTGCAATCAGAGCCATCCCCGGATAGTTGATCTCGCGCAGATATGTGTCTACGCTAGCCACTTCAGGATTTAACACGCTGACCTGGTCAGTCGTTATACCAACATTCATCTGGCCTGAAGGCGTTCGCTGGACTTGGATATCGGCCTTCAAAGCATTCGCCAGGGTCCGGACAGGAATCATTAATGTGCCGTTAATGGTGCGTGAATTCACTGGAGAGGCGAGAGAAACCTGGTTTACTTTAATAGATTTGCTTCCGGCTTGATGCACCAGCTTGTCCCTGCCAACGGTTATTGTAGCTGTGTTGGTACGAGCATCCCACTTCAAATTCCCTTTAACAGATTGGACTACATCTCGTAAGGGGACGAATGTTGTGCCTTTTAGAATAAGCGGAGCGTTGTTCCAGAATTGCGGCTCTCCGTTGACTTCAATATGGACGGCCTGCGTAGTCTGCGATGCAGAAACAGTGGTGTTGTTAGATAGCCCGAATATCGGGCCTGCACATAGAATGAATGCGAGTAAAATACGTAGCGTGGATGAATAGCGACGACTAGATACAGATTGTTGCTTGTGAAACTTGCCTAAGATTTGAGCCCTCTCCTTCCAAGTGTCTCTTATTAAACCATTATATAAATATTGTAAACGATCCCAACAAGGGGGTCAAAAAGAGAGTATATCCAAGTAATAGGATCAGATCATTAAAAATGCGATTATTTAATATGGATACATAATGTTTCGCGGCGAACTTTCCGATAAAAAGAGTTGAACTTAATGATGGGAGATAGATAGATAATGAGAAAAGGGCTTCAAAAAAGGCTTCAAAAAAAGCCTCAAGCAGGGAAAAAAATGAAGGGACGGTTTCAATCCTGGTATACGTTGACTGTAAAAAAACGGCTGATTGCCGCATTCCTTTTATTCCTGATCGTTCCCAGTCTTAGTGTAGGGTGGCTTGCTTATCTTAAGGCAGCAGATCAGGTTAAAATGGAGATTACTCGTTCTGCACAGGCCAAAACGGAAATGCTTAGTCTGCAGATTGATCAGATGCTCAATATGGAGAAGGACAACGCTGCACAGATGGCATCGGGTATTACATCCGAAGACATTATTAACAAGTCCCCTGCGCTTCAAGCTCAGATGGATCGAATGTCCAAAAACCATAAAGAACTAGGTGTACTTACAGCTGGAGCGGAGGATGGAAGCTGGATGAAATCCCCTGATGCCGGAAACCAGATCTATGATCCTCGTGAACGTCCATGGTACAAAATGGCGATGTCGCAATCGGAGCCAGTCATCTCAGATACCTATCAGTCTTCAACGACAGGGGAATGGGTGGTGACGGCAGCAGCCAAGCTTGCGGACGGACAAGGCGTTTTTGGCGCCAATGTAAGCTTGAATCATCTGAAGGAGACGGTGGACCAGATCCATATCGGCAAAGCAGGGAAACTGTATATGCTGGATAATGGCGGAAAGTTTCTATTCCATTACAAGATTGAATCCGGTACTCAGTCTGATCAAAGTTACATTAACGAAATGTATACGAAAGATCGGGGAACCGTGAATTATACATATGATGGTCAACCGATGGAGGCTGTATTTTACACAAATACGGCCACGGGCTGGAAAATTGTAGGCGAGATGATTCCCTCCGAAGCGGCAGAGTCCGTACAACCGATTATGATTCGTGCGATTACACTTGTAGGCGTAGCAATTATAGTAGGTATTGTGCTGTTGATCTTTATTATCCGTAGCATTCATCGTCCGTTGCAGCAGCTAACGCAAGCGGCATCTCAAGTAAGTGCGGGGGACCTGACGGTTCGCGTAGGCCTGCGGCGCAAGGATGAGTTCGGTCAGCTTGGTGATAGTTTTGATATGATGACAACTTCACTGCGTAATGTCCTGGGCGAGGTGCATGATACATCGAGTCAACTGGCAGCGTCATCCGAAGAGTTGATGGCAAGCTCCGAGCAGACCTCCAAAGCAACAGAGCAGGTGGCCGAGTTGATGCAAGATGCAGCTGCAGGAACAACGATGCAGAATGAAAGTCTTGCAGCGACAGAGCAGCTTGTCGGTGAGATGTCGCTTGGCGTGAAGGAGATCTCTGCAAGAGCCGGAGACGCAGAGCGTATTGCGATTGAAGCATCCTCCAAATCGGAAACGGGTATGGTCACGATGCAGGAGGCCGTATCCCATATAAAGCAAGTGAATGATGAGAGCAAGGCTGTGGAGGATGTTATCGAAGATCTGCGAGCGAAAAATGATGAAATTCTGGAGATTGTAGCGGAGATTACAGCCATTGCCAAACAGACGAACATTCTGGCACTGAATGCTTCCATTGAGGCTTCGAGAGCGGGCGAGCATGGCCGGGGATTTGCCGTGGTTGCGAACGAAGTGAAATTGCTTGCGAACAGCTCAGGCGCTTCGGCAGAGCGGATCAATGAGCTTATGCGCGAGATGCATGAGAAGACTCATGCTGTTCAGTCTACCTTCGCACGCACAGGTGAAGGTATGATGAGAAGCTCGCAGATGATCGCTGAGGCTGGAGAAGCCTTTCAGACGATTCGTGATGCGGTTCAAACTGTTGCAGCTCAGGCCAAAGAGGCGGCTACAGCTTCCCGTCAGATCGATCAAGGAATGGGACATGTGAACAAAGCTGTAAACGAAACGATGGTACTCTCTAACCGGATTGCTGCGGGCACCGAGGATGGCTCGGCGGCGGCTCAGGAGCAGCTTGCTACAATGGAGGAGGTTGCGGCATCTTCAGCGGCCTTGTCTCGCATGGCAGAGGATCTGCAGAGCATGATTGAACGATTCAAATTATAATGTAAAGAGTATGAAGTGGGTATGAAGGCTGTCGGGGTGATGAACCGGCAGTCTTTTTTCTTTTTTGCAGGAGATTGGACTATGTTTGAGGCATCTGACCCGCCCAGTTGGTTTGACAATAAACAAACATAATAATATTATATCTATAAATAAACAAACAAATTAACAAAAATAAGAAATGAGATTTATTTAATTAAATTCCCCGTATGAATCAATACAGATTAACCTGGAACTCCAAATAACTCACAAATCAAAATACATTAGATGGATTAGAGAAAGGACGGCGAAGGATGAAAGCCTCGGATTCAAGATTGCAGACAGCCTCTCTCGAAGAGATTAAACGCGGATATGTAGAGGAAGGAACGGCCTATTTTTGTATTTGTTGCGGTTTTACAACAGAACCAGGGATTGTTTACCCCGAAGAAGGCGTGCTCTATGATGCGGTTCGTTACATGCGTGTTCATATTGAGAAGGTCCATGGGTCGGTATTTGAATATTTGCTGGAGCTGGATAAAAGTGTGACAGGATTGTCGGATGTACAGCGAGGTCTGCTGGCCCAGTTCTATGAAGGGAAAAAGGATGCAGAAGTGCAACAGGCTCTGGGCATCGGCAGTGCGTCTACCATTCGAAACCATCGATTCGTTTTGAAGGAAAAGGAGAGGCAGGCCAAAATATTTCTGGCGTTAATGGAACTGTTGAAAAATAAAGACCTGCATGCTCCGGCAACATGGGTGTCGCCCATTATGAAACAAGGGCATACGATTCATCAGCATTCCTTTGAAATATCGGAAGAGGAACAGAAACAGGTGTTACACAAATATTTCCCGGAAGGTACAAGTGGCCCAATGACTACGTTCCATATGCAGCAAAAACATAAGTATATCGTGCTTGCAGAGATTGCCAAACGTTTTGAATCCCGGCGTCAGTACACCGAAAAACAAGTGAACGCACTCTTGGAGAAGGTACATGCTGACTATGTCGAGATTCGGAGATATCTGGTGGATTATGGTCTGTTAGAGCGAAAGGAGGATGGCAGCCAGTACTGGCTGGGTCGTGTAGCAGAGGAACAAGGGAACGGTAGAGGGGATGGGAAACAGACGAAAGGATCATCAGCAAAGTTGGCAGATAACTCGTCTGCCCCAGCCATGGAGCAGCAAGTTTCAGAAGAAAGAACAAGTAAAGGAGAGAAGAGCATGGATCGACGCAAAGAGTTACAGGAACAAGCCAAAGAAGTCAAAATAGAAGCAGGCGTATATCAAATTCGGAATGAACGAAACGGCAAAGTATACATCGACAGCACGCCTAATCTGAAGACCATTAACGGACAGCAATTTATGCTGCAGATGGGAAGCCATCTGAATCGACGTTTACAGGCAGAGTGGAATGAATACGGTGAGAGTGCATTTACGATTGAAGTATTGGAAGTCATGAAAAAGGATGATAATCCCTATGCCGATCCGAAGGATGCGCTTGCCAAATGTTTGGAAAGCTGGTTCGAGAAGCTGGAGCCTTACGGAGATCGTGGATACCACGGGGAGCAAAAACCGTCGAATTAGTAGGTGAATAGAGTTCAATTTCAGTATTGAACACTACGAACTTAACATTTTAATATTGGAAAATAACTAGATTCTCCTGCTTCATGACCAGACGATTAGCACCTAACGGGCAGATTAGCTTAACAGATGCAATCCAATAGGGCCTTCGTTAGTTCAATTTTCTAACACATCTTATTTTTGAATGGATAACGCCATTTCTTTTAACTTTTCATTCTCTACCACTTCTTTAGTTGTTCCGGTTTTGGCTAAATGTACCATAACCTGACCCAATTGTTCAGATGTTATAGCCCACTTCATTCGTTTTAGCAACGGATGCAAAGGTTTTAATACATTGGATAGGATACGATAAAGTGCTGTTTTTGAACGAACACCGTGCATGGGTAAAATAACTAATGGACGTAACATATATGCTCCTTTGAAAGGAAGGCGAATTAACGCATTTTCCGTTTTTCCTTCCACACGAGCCCATAGTTCTGGTCCTTGCTCCGTACTATCTACTCCCATTCCCGTAATATAAATCATTTTCATATCGGGA
Organism: Paenibacillus xylanexedens; assembly: GCF_007680605.1. Lineage (GTDB taxonomy): Bacteria > Bacillota > Bacilli > Paenibacillales > Paenibacillaceae > Paenibacillus > Paenibacillus xylanexedens_B. The sequence goes on along the minus strand of NZ_VEIO01000004.1, from coordinate 265,603 downwards.
TTAAGTTTGACTAATTGAGAGGCTACTTTTATTGTCAATTCATAGGTGATATGAATATAGTCAGCCTCTGACATACCAGCTGATCTAACACCAATTAAATAAAAACATGCATCATATCCCGTTACTTTATCCTGAATTTGAGAAAGATCAGAAATATCTGGTAAAACTATTTCTTGATATTTCTCATGTTGGTTGGTTGTTGGTTTACGTACAATTGCTAATACATGTTCAACTTCTGGATCGCGTAAACTTTCTCTTAATGCTAACTGACCGATCATACCTGTTACACCATATAAAATCACCTTCATTGCTGCCATCCTTTCTTTGAAAAAGCTGACTCTCGTTAAAAGAAATCACTGTGGATATTAAGAACTTCAACGTTCTTTCTATATTAACTTTCTTATCATTAATTAAATGAATGATCGTTTAATTAATGATCATAATAAATGCCATTATTGACTAATGGCATCCCAGCTCAGTGAAAATATGAGCTCAAATTCCTTTTCAATTGTAGTGTACATTCCTTCATAATATTCCTTTGCAAGCTGAACAATAGGGAAATAACAATATGAGATAATTAACTCCGCTTTCGCATTTTTTAAAGAGCCATCGCTAATCCCTCGTTCAAAATAACGGTACAAGTTTTCAAACACGGGAGTAGTATCAGCCATACATAACTTGTTCATAAATGGTGATGCTGTGAATTGTTCCAAGAAAAGAAACCAATCTTTGTTTTCAATCATAAATTCTAATGAGTTCTTCATGAAGATATAGCAGATTTCTTTAGTATCCAATTCTTCATGAATACCATGCAACATACTTCTGCTCAACTTTTCTTTTACATCCAGATACAGCTTGACTAGCAAATCTTCTTTATTTTCGTAATAAGTATAAATAGTAGCAGGAGAAAGGTTAGCTCGCTTGGCTATTTTTGACATGGAGAGATCTGCGAACCCAACGTCATTAATCAACTGGATTGTGGAATCGAAAATAGCTTGGTTCTTTTTTTCATCTTTATGTCTCATGAGTCTATATTAAATGAACGTTCGGTTATTGTCAAAGGCGACACAAAAGCAGTTGAATATCAAAAAGGACGGATTTTTAAGACTTATTAATTAGACAGTTATGTTATAAAAAAGAAACTTACTACAACTAAAAAGAAGTGCTGAAAGACTCCGATTACAAAAGACGTTCCCGATTCATGTAACCGATAGATGGATTAGGACCGTCTTTACGTGGGATCTCGAGTTTCATTAAGTACCATAATACATGAAAAGGAGCACGTAAACGGGAATCAATCGGTACAATTTCTTGTTGTATTGCCTTAATCCATATGTAAACATTTTAATTTCACACTGCATATAATTCTATAATCCATAAATGTAGTTAATTTTCACCAATTTAGAGCCATCGACTCTAAATGTGTTACGTGCATATTGTCGAACTTTATTCTCAGCTTGGAACATAGTATAACGGGCAGTGACTCTAACGATCACAGATGAGCTTAATTTGGCAATACCGGGGTTTCTGAAATTGTAACGATCACCAGGAACCTTATTCCACTACAAACACACGATCTACGTCCATTTTCACATGGTTTATCCTTAATAAGCTTCCCTGAGATCGTTAGAAAATAAAACGGTATAATATTATCCAAATAGCGTTCCTGGCGATCGTTAGAAAAATATACAGCTAGATCAGGGCTATGCAGGGCGGTCACTTCTGGGCTGAATATTGAGATTTAGCCATAGTAATAAACAAGTAAGCAAGCAAGGAGAAGTAAGTAAGTAAGTAAGTAAGGCTATCCCAATAAGAAAGTCCCTGTGCTTTCTGGTCAAGACCAGTTCGGCAAAGGGACTTTTTATGTGTTGATGTGCTCTAATATGGCTCGCCAATGGCGAAAGATTTGCGTTGGTTGTCCATTACAGCTTGAATTGCTCTACCAGCTTCTGCAGCTTATTAGCCAGATGAGCAAGGGAATCGGCAGAGGAGGAGATTTCCTGCATGGAGGCCACTTGCTCTTCCGTTGCAGCGGAGATATTCTCCGTGCCATCGGCATTGGTTTCCGAGATGGTATGAATGTGGTCAATAGACTGCACCACTTCTGCTGTGCTGGCAGACATCTGCTCGGATGCTGCTGCAATATTTTCAAGTTGCTGATTGACCACCCCAACAGCCTCGCTAATCTGTACAAATGCATCATCGGCAAATTGTACAGCCCGAATGCCGCTGTCTACATCCTTTTGTCCCAGACGAACATTCTCATTGGCCTTGGAGATTTCTTGCTGAATGGACGCGACCATCTCCACGATCTTCTGGCCGGATTCGCTGGACTGCTCCGCCAGTTTACGGACTTCACTTGCTACAACGGAGAATCCGCGTCCATGCTCGCCTGCACGGGCTGCTTCAATGGAAGCATTCAGCGCAAGCAGGTTGGTTTGGGCTGCGATATCCGTAATGACAGAAACCATCTCACCGATGGAGCTGGAATGCTGATCCAGCCGTGTTGCGGTTTCTGCGATACCTTGCACAAAATGCTGAATGGAGCCCATCTCCGATACAGCCGTTTTGATCGTCGAGTTCCCTTGTTGCGCAAGTTCGCTTGCTTGCATAGCGGCTTCGGACACTTGCTGAGTACTGTTGGTTACTTGTCCTACCCCTCCGGCAAGTTCATTCATCTGCTGTGCGGTATGTTTCAGGCTGTTTGCCTGCTTTTCAATGCCAGCTGCAGACTGTTCTGTAATGAGGGCCACTTGCTCTGTAGCTTTGGTTGTCTCTGACGAATTGATAGCAAGCTGTGCAGAAGATGTTGTAAGCTCGTCAGCTGTATTACGCACATCCTGAATGACAGTTCGTAGAGATGCACTCATTTTATTAAAGCTGTTACTGAGTTTGCCGAACTCATCGTGACCTTTCACAGCAACCTCGATTGTCAGGTTACCGTCACTGATTTCGTTAGAAGCTTTGACAAGTCGATTGAGAGGTCTCGTAATGGCTTGTACAATCCAGAAAATAATGATGGAGCTGATAACTAGAGCAATTGTAATAACAATCAGGGTAGTGTACAGGATTGGACGAACGGTTTCCGTAACTTCGTCGTTATCGATAACACCGACGACTGTCCAGCCTGTCGTTTCATTGGTTACGAAGAAGGCATGCTCGTTTTTTCCGTTCAACGTATACTGCAGATCACCATTCTTTTGATCAAAAATTTGTTTATAAGGTTCCATCGTACCTTCAGTACCTGGTTTTTCGGTTGGATGTACGATGATTTTATTCGCATTATCGATAATATAGATATATCCTCTTTGCCCGATTTTCGTGGAGTTTACCGTCTCGGAAAGAGCTTGAAGGGACAGACTGACCGAAACAACACCATGACCGTCACCAGTCGTCTGAGCAACCGAAGCAACTACGTTACCTGTATTGCTTGAGATGTAAGGTGTGATTACAGTAGGTACGTCTTTGTTCTCCGAAGCAGCCTTAAACCAAGGACGTTCACGGGGATCGTATCCCGGTTTGTTCACGGCGGTGACTGGGGAGTTGATATAGACACCTTTATCCGTTCCGACGGAAGCAAGTTCCACGTCATCGTGGGTATCTTTGTAAGCATCAAGTAACGTACGAATCGTTTTCGTTTCGTCCCCTTGAACCGGACCCACATTACCAGCATCCAGTTGACTTGCCAGGAAGTCTACATTTTTGCGTGTGGCCCCAATAATCTGGTCAATGGTCTGATTCAGTACACTCACGCTACTGTTGGCATTCTCAAACATTTTTTCTTCGACCTTGGTAGCCGCTGTCTGGAATGAAATGATGCCTAAACTGATCGTCGGGATCAGGAGCACGATAGCAAATGAAAGTATCAGTTTCTCTCTCATCTGTAACGTTCGTTTCTCCTTTGGCTGCTTCATTTTCTTCATAGTACATTCTCCCCCTGTCAACTCTCCCGAACTGACATAAAATATGGTATATTTCTAAGTTAATGCATACCAATTCTGCATTAATTACTTAAAGTCTGTGACCCAGAATGGTATGTATCGATATATATCGGCTGACAGTGTTTAAAATTAGAGAGGAGTTGTACGAGAGTTGAATGAAAGTGCACCGAGATTAGCTGCACATGAAAAAAGTGTGGAAATCCAGGATGAGGCAACATTTATGCAGGGGGTTCGGGATTGTGTTCCGACATTGCTCGGATATTTAAGTATTGGCTTTGCAGCGGGGGTCATCGAGATGACCGCAGGTCTCAGTTTTGCTGAAACCGCATTGTTGAGCCTGATTTTATATGCAGGTTCTGCCCAGTTCATCGCAGCAGGGATGCTGGCTTCCAATGGATCGGCGTTAGCCATCATTTTCACTATATTTTTTGTGAATCTGCGTCATCTGTTGCTCAGCGCAGCGGTATCTCCGTATTTCAGACATTTGACACCACTTAAAAATATGTGGATCGGCTCACTGCTTACGGATGAGTCATTCGGTGTGGCGATGACCCGTGCGATCGGCAGAAAAACGCTCAGTGAGCGCTGGATGCATGGTCTGAACATTACGGCGTATTTGAACTGGTTTGTCGCGAACATGGCGGGAGCGTACTTTGGGCGCTGGATTACGAACCCGGATCGCTTCGGACTGGACTATGCGTTGCCAGCGATGTTTATCGGTCTAATCGTGCTTCAGTTGGTACATCGCAAAAGCAAAAAAATACATATCAATGTAGCAATCATAGCGGTCGTGTGTGTTATCTTAGCAAGCATGGCTTCACTAGGCAGTCTGAGCATTATCATAGCGGCAGTGGTTGCAGCAACGATGGGAGTGTTTATGGAACGATGGAAGTAAGATGGGATGTATTCTGGATTATTATGGGCTCGGCACTGCTTACCTTTATCCCACGAGTATTGCCGCTTATGCTCTTCAGTAAAATACAGATTCCGGTGTGGCTGATGCGCTGGCTCGAATATGTGCCTGTTGCCGTCATGGCCTCACTTATTGGTCAGGAGTTGTTTATGTCAGGCAATCGACTGGTGCCGATTACAGAAAATGCCGCCTTATGGGCAGCATTGCCCACAGTGGCTGTAGCCATCTGGACACGCAGTCTGCTTGGTACGGTGCTGGTTGGTATTGTATCCATGATGATATTACGTTACCTCATGGGATAGAATGACGAGATCGTGATGAAAACGCTATTTTCTAATGAACCTAAAAGGGATAAGATGGAGAAAGCAGCATGAAATAGTCTGTTGTGCCATGGATATAGTAGAAGGATTTCATCAACTATTTTGAGCGAAAGGAACGATGTCTAAGATGAAACCAAGTCCATCGACGATTTTGTTTCAAGGGGATTCCATTACCGACGGAGGAAGATCACGGAATGAGGATCTGAATCATGTTCTCGGTCACGGGTACGCGTATTTGATCTCAAGCAGACTGGGCATGGAACTGGCGAGCAAGCAAAAAACGTTCTATAACCGAGGCATTAGCGGAAATCGGGCATCCGATCTGTACGCACGCTGGAATGAAGACACATATAGTCTGAAACCCGATCTGATCAGTATCCTGATTGGGGTGAACGATGCTTGGCGTTTTATGAATGATGAACCAAGAGGATATACAGATCGTTTTGCCCGGGCGTATCGTCACTTGCTGGAGGAAACACGGGAAGTTATACCGGATACCGGACTTGTACTGATGGAGCCTTTCATTCTGAAGACAGGGGCGACACTGGAGAAATGGGAGGGCTGGGAAACGCTTATGGCTGAATACCAGCAACAGGTTCGAGAAATGGCCGAGCACTTCGGGGCGGTGTGGGTTCCGCTACAGCAAACGTTCGATGCGGCATTGGAGCAAGCCGATGCTTCATACTGGTTATGGGATGGCGTTCATCCTACTGCGGCAGGTCATGAGCTAATTGCTCGTCAGTGGTTGTCTGTGGTGCAGCAATCTCCACTTGCTATTGTGTAGCTTATCTTAAATTCCATTAGTGAAGCGTGGTGAATCCTTTGCAAGGCTCTAATCACGAAATCGGAAACGAACATCATGAAATGCGTGTAAGACACGCTGTAGATGAATCTGAGGTACCCGACTGGCCAGACGAAGAGCAGATCCAGCAGGTGTTTCTTAACATTAACAATCGGAATCATGTTCAAGAGGGTGCAGGATTCAAGGCTGATGAACTTCGGGAAAAATTGTTCCGGCCCGAGTTGGCTGAGATGCTCACCGATTTACGAAGGTATGGAGAGCAAGCATCAAGAGAACCGCTACCTCTTCTGACATTTCAATTATTTCGACAGTTCGGCAGGGCGGGAGACCGCAAAGCATACGAGCAGGTTTACTTCGAAAGGCGCGGTAGATTAGCAGCCGTTGCCATGCTTGCTCTCGATGCTGGCACCCCTCATATGGTTCATGCTCTCGAAGAGATGTTGTGGGCGGTATGTGATGAATATACGTGGTGCCTTCCGGCACATCTGGGAACGGGAGAGGCGGAGCAGGTAGCAGGCAATATCGACCTCTTCGCCGCAGAGACGGTACATATGCTTGCGGAGATTGTGGCACTTCATCGTCATCATCTCGATGCTCTGGTTGTTGAACGGATACGTAAAGAGGCGGAGCGACGTATCTTTACGCCGTTATACAGGGAAAAGAGGGCATATCACTGGCAGATAGCCGATCACAACTGGTCTGCTGTCTGTGGGGGATGTTGTGGCATGGCTGCTCTGTTATTGCTGGAGGATCAGGCGATGCTGCTGGAGTCCACCAGGCAGACGATCGACTGTATGAAGGCGTTCTTGAGCGGGTATGGCGAGGACGGCGGCTGTGCTGAAGGGATTGGGTACTGGGTGTATGGCTTCGGTTACTTCGTCTATTATGCCGAGATGTTACTGGACTACACAGAGGGAGCGTTGGACCTGTTACAAGGTTCCAAAATAGCGGCGATAGCGGCATTTCCGCTACGAATCCATCTGTCGGGAGGTACATTTATCAATTATTCGGATAGCTCGGAGCATGAGGAGATACCTTCGGGGCTCCTGTCTCTGTTAGCTGTACGTTTCGGAATGGAAGTGGATTTGCCCTTGCGTATTCCCAGGCTGACAGACGATCCTTGTCGTCGTTGGGCCCATCTGCTACGGAACGTGATGTGGAGCGATCCGGTGGTATATAAACGTATACATGGAGAAGCGGCTGAGCGGGCGAATGGAGGGTTTATTTTTCAACAGCTGGAATGGATGGTTGCTAAACATGCCCTTCATATGCCGCTGAATGTACAAGGAGAGACAAGCAAACCTTGTTCAGACCGGGAGTGGGTTCAGGTGGCGTGTTCGTTTAAAGGCGGCCATAATGATGAACCCCACAATCATAATGATCTGGGACAAGTGATTATCCACTGCGGTGGCGAAAATATACTGTGTGACCCTGGGGCAGGGTTGTACACGCAGGCGTATTTTGCTCCAGGGCGCGAGCAGTTATTTCATATCTCATCTGCCGGGCATAACGTGCCCCTGATCGGAGGTTGCGAGCAACATTCGGGTAGAAAGGCTGGAGCCGAGTTGCTGGAATTCAGGCTTGAGCCGGATGGAAGTGAAATGCAAGTCTTGTTCGACCTGACGCGTGCATATCCCGAAGCAACAACATTACACCGGTATACACGCGAACTGAGCTGGAAGGCCGGAGAAGATTGTGTTGGGATGAATGGGATTATGAGAAGTACGGAAAGGGCCGGCGGTGGTAGTATGGATAATCCTCCCGATCCGGTTGTGCATGTAGATATGGCAACCTTGCGGATTATAGACACATTTCGATGGAAGAAGGACACAGAAGTTAGTGTTGCGATGTCTTCGTTGAACGAGTCATATGTTGAATCACAAATCGTTGAGCGCTGGATAAGCCGGGTACGCCCAGTGATGGAAAAGGAAGGCAGGCTTCGGTGGCAGGCTTCGCAGGCTAATCTGTATATGAACTATGATGCTGTCCATTGGCAGGTGCAGACTGAAGCCGTGCATACCGTGGATCATGATCAGGTCCCGGTTACATTTTATCGTACATCACTTATTTGGAAAGGGAACGAACTCACAGCGACAAAGGGCGAGGATGGACGAGCTGAAGATGCCGAAACCGCCAATATTGCTCCGCTGGAGATTGTATGTCAGGTTGATTTTATGGTTATACCCCATCAAGGAGAAGCCGAGGTGAGTCCACGTGAGTCGTTATACAGCCACAGCGACATATCCATGGAAAAATGAACTTGAAAGGTATCGCACATTAGTAGCTGAGGCTGGCTCTGCACCGGCAGATGGCTGGAGCAGGGAGCGTAAGCTGGCACTCGTGAAACAAATTGTGTGCGCTTACACGAAATATCAGGATAGTCATGGTGCAATTATCGATCCGTACTCAGGCATGGAACGGTACTACTCCACTCCAGCCTACGCTATGGCAGCTGCAGTATTGGTGGGTGCAGGGCACATCGAGTTGCTGGATTCCGCATCGGCAGCTCTGTCACATAGCATTGATGCGGTGGTAAGCGGCAGCGCGCCGGATAATCATCCGGATTTTTTCCCTGTACTGATGATGCGTGCATACATGTTGCTAAGGTCTTATCGACCTGATCAGGCCGCCATCTGGGCCGAGGCACTTCGGACGATTGATCCTGAGAACGATTATGTATTTACGATGAGTAAGATGAATAATGCCAATCGCATGATTAACTGGAATGCGATTATGATCTCGGGTGAGTATCTGCGATGGAGCGAACATCTTGCGATTGAGGATACAACATGGATGGATCGTTATCTGGAAGCATACCATCTGCCACGTTTTACTCCGCTCGGTCTGTATCAGGACGGCCCGCTGGATCGGCCGAATTGTCCGTTTTCCTATGATATCGCTACCCGCTATCATTTTGAAGTGATGCTTGATGCAGGTTACGAAGGGGCAGTCGCGGATGCACTACGAGAGAGACTGAACCATGGTGCGTTCAGCTCACTGCTGATGTTGTCTCCGCTGGGAGAAATACCGCCGCGAGGTCGCAGCTCCCAGCACCAATGGAATGAAGCAGCGGCGGCATATGTGTGCTCGGTGCATGCCAAGCTGGCGATGCAAGCCGGGGATTCTGTGATGGCCGGGGCGTTCGCACGAGCGGCAAATCGTTGTTTTGAAGCCGTAGAGCGCTGGCTGATGCCGGATGGACGTTTGAAGATTGTACGCAACGAATATGCGCCTGAGAAACGTCACGGCTACGAAGTATACACCAATCACACCTGTTACAATCTGTGGACGGCAGCCGCGCTGGCATATGCCTGTCTTCGTGATTCAGATGAGGGTATGGTGCAATCCTATCTCCCCTCCGAGATTGGAAACAGGGTACTGCAGGCGGACGGCTGGTTCGAAACCGTGCTGGCCTCTGTGCCAGGCCAGCAATTGGTTCTGCACACTGCGCTGAATGACCCGTATACGATTCCGGGGCTGGTGCGGGTGCAACAGGCAGGTTTGCCGGGATTATTAGGCCCGTCCGCAGCCAGCCATGTACAGGCAGGATTTACGGAATTTGCTGAGGGTATGGTGCAGCCTTTGAGTTATTGCCCCGCCTGGAAGACAACGGATGGGGTGTGGCATAGTCTGGCTGTGGGCATACCATCAGGGAGTCCGTATGACCGTGATGCGGGAATTGATCCGGCACACGGTGGCGGTTCAATCCTGTTTAAAGTGGTGACCCGGAAGGGTGAGATTACGGCAGCAAATAAACTGCATAACACGGTGTCCGCCGTTGGTACGAATATTGCGGAGAGTACAGCTGAGCATGATCCGGGAAAAGCTTCTGAGCAAGCTAAGAGGGAAACTGCTGAGAAAGCCACGTCGAATACAACGGAGAATGGTTTTGAGATCATCTGGATGGGGCCTTTACCTGGGATGCGCTCTATAATTACCCGTTATGTGCAACGAGCGGATGAACTCATGGTGACGTATATATTCGAGGGTGAGGTTGAGGCGGTGGGAGCTGTGATTCCACTGATGTTCAGCGATGGTCAGGAACAGGCTGTGATTACCTGTACGGAGCAAAGTGTGCGTACAGCTTACCGGGGAGCGTACGTTGAATCGACAATTGAAGATGCAAAAGCGGTGATTCATCTAAGTCCACAGGAAGTGGCGTCACGCAACGGGCTACTCAAGCAAGCACGGATGGAAGTTTACGATGCACAGCAACTGACATTCACTATTCGATTGGGACGCGATCTCGTATAGAAACAGGAGGGACATGATCATGAATACCTCAACATCGGCAACATGGCTGGAGGAAGCATGGCAGCAGGGGGTTCGCAAGACGGTTCGAAATGCGACACGAATCCAGGATACCTTTCCTCATATTTCACCGCAGGGTGTGTACGACCAAAATGATCCGGCATGGTGGACAGCCGGCTTCTGGCCCGGACTGTTATGGCTGGTGTACCGGGATGATCCGCAGCATGAAGCGGCCGCGGATCTGCGGCGGATCGCCGCTAGCTGTGAGCGACAGCTCGAAGATTGTCTGCGTGACCCAGACCTGGTGGATCACGATCTGGGCTTCATCTGGCTGCTTAGTGGCGTAGCCAGCTATCGCCAGATGGGCAGCGAGGATGGGCGCCGCCGCGGCATGCTTGCCGCGAATCTGCTCGCTGCCCGCTTTCACGTGCGCGGTGAGTTCATCCGCGCATGGAACTTCCGCTCGTCGATGATGGACACGCGCGGCGTTGCCATTATCGACAGCATGATGAACCTGCCGCTGCTCTACTGGGCATCCGAGCAGAGCGGCGATCCTCGCTTCCGATGGCTGGCGGAAGCACATGCGGACACCGTGGCGCGCGAATTCGTCCGCGCTGACGGGTCCATCTGCCACGTGGTGGAGTTTGATCCACGCACGGGGCAGAAGTTACGGGAGCATGGCGGCCAAGGCCATGCTCCCGGGTCCGCCTGGGCGCGGGGCACCGCCTGGGCGTTGCACGGGTTTGCGCTGTCTTTCCGGTATACGGGCGAAGCCCGATATCTGGAGACAGCGGAGCGGGCGGCCGATGTCTTCCTCGCCATGCTTGGCGAAGACATCGTGCCGGTGTGGGATTTCCGCGCGCCTGCGGAGCATCAGGCGGCGTGGGACTCGTCCGCTGCGGCGATTGCCGCGAGCGGTCTGTTCGAGCTCGCGAAGCTGTCGCCGCGCGGGCAAATCTACGCCGCCGCGGGAGAGCGCATCGTCCGCGGCTTGTATGAGCGCTACAGCCCTGCTGAATCTGTAGCGGAAGAAGGGCTGATTATGCAAGGAACGGTGCATTACCCGGAAGGCCGGGGAATCAATGTGCCGATTATTTACGGCGATTACTTCTATATGGAAGCGCTGGCGAAGTTGCGTGGAAACGAGGGGTTATTTTAACTAAAAGTAGGAGGTTCCTAAATGTCATTTCCGACACATATCGTATCTGCAGGCGGAATTGTAGAAGATGGACAGGGGAATATCCTGTTGGTCAAAACTCATGATGATGGCTGGGTATATCCTGGTGGGATAACTGAAATCGGAGAGAACCTGATAGATGGCGTCATTCGTGAAGTCCAAGAGGAAAGTGGAATCATCGCAACGGTTAGCCATTTAATAAGCGTTGTTTCTAATACAGCTATTCATAAGTGGTATGACGGTGTAACGGATGTTCCTACAAAAGTCATGTTTGATTTCGTGTGCAGAGCAGAGGGTGGAGAGTTAACGACTTCTGAGGAAACGAGTGAGTGCAGGTGGGTTCCAAAGGAAAATGTTCTGGACATGATCGCTTTACCCGCCATTCGTATGCGTTATGAGGCTTATTTAAACTTCAACGGTTCTGTAAACTATCTGGAGTATGGTACTGCGGCATCGACAGAACTACATGTCAAACTTCAAAGGCATATTTAAATACATGTAAAATAGTATCGTTAAACGTCTGCCTAGTTGAACAGAAGCAAGAAATAGAACCGCACACACAGGCTGGTTCTATTTTTGTTTTTTTTTCAGATATAGATTTTACCTCGCTGGCGAACGTCTCAGAATGACAAAGTCGGCAGAGGACTGCTCGGGATATCGCTGGCGTATGATCTCATGCACTTTGAATTCGGGATAATCGAATAGATAGTGGAACAGATTCCGATCCTGGATGGTTTTCACGCCGGATTCCCCTTGCTCCTTCAGCCTTGTATAGAGCACCACCCATTGAGATGAAGTGTGGAGAACATCGCGTAAGGTAGCCCGAAAATCCGTTTCATCTGTAATATGATACAGCACATCCAGACACACGGTCAGATCAGCTTGGAGAAAACCGCGATTGACCCACAGGCCCGGCGTATACACCATGAAGCTTTTGGAAGGATCGCTGGCATATAGCGAAGCACATTGTTTTATCGACGAGGATGACACGTCCATGCCCAGATATTCACCATAGTTCATATATTTCAACTGGTTTCCATCTCCGCAGCCGAATTCGATGACCCGATAAATACTTTCCCGCTGGATTAACGCATTGACTACCTCGGCCTTGAATTCCGCCAGCACGCCATATGAACCCCTGCCCGACGTTTTACCTGAAGAATAAGTCTGCTCCCAATAGTGGATGTAATCAAATGACTGATTCACACCGATTTCCCCCGATACTGAAAAATGATGTTACTTATGCTGATAAGCCTTATATTCAGGTTATGCGCCACGGAAATGGTTATGAATTAGACTTAGCAAATCTGCGACTTTTCCTCCAAAACGTGTTCCCATGGCGTCCATCGTAGATGATAGATGAGACTATAGTATGAATTTCCATATAATTACCTGAAAATTTCCTGAAAGTCTAAACATCTGGAAAGTTCTTGCCGACATTAATTAGAGTAGGAAAAAATTGACGAATAATCGGAGGGAAATGATGTTAAAGCCAAGATTGACCAAGTACATGGTGATGATGCTGGTGTTGATACTGAGTATATCCAACGTAGGCTTGGCCGCTGCGGCAGAGAAAGAACTGTCCAAAATTGTGGTTTCCAAAAATGAAATGTCGCTCGAAGTCGGCGATTCCGGGTCGGTCACCGTAACGGGGGTATATTCGGATAATACCTCGGCAAACGTGACCATCAGTTCATCCTGGACGAGCAGTGATGCTTCGGTAGCATCTGCATATAATGGTTCGATAACTGCCAAAAAAGAAGGTACAGCCACGATTACAGTGGCCTATCAGGGGCAAAGTCAACCTATTCAAATCAAAGTGACCAAGAAAGTCAAAGCCCTTTCCAAAAATGTGCAAGATCTTGATCTCCGTACAGGGGTTACCAAGGATATTTTGCTGACGGCAACGTATAGTGATAATTCAACGAATGAGCAGGCGGCCAGCAGTGCTGAATGGTCGACAAGTAATGAGAAAGTGGCAACAGTGGTTAACGGTAAAGTGACGGGTCAGAGTGCAGGCACAGCGTTGATTACGGCGAAGCTGGGCAGTCAGAGCGTAACTGTAGATGTTAATGTGGAAGTGGTTAAACGTGTGGATGTAGACAAAAGCCAGATCAGTCTGCTTCTTCAACAGAAGGAAAGTGTCAAATTAACAGCGACCTATCCAGATGGATCTACCAAAGATGTAACCGATCTGGCAGAATGGACGTCAAGCAACGAAAAGGTTGCAGACGTACTGAAAGGCAACATTACAGGTTATTCGGCAGGTTCTGCCACAATTACAGGTAAATATGGTACCAAGTCGGTATCCGTAGATGTGGATGTAGATCTGACGAGCAAGCTGAGCGTAGCGAAACAGAGCATCTTCTTCCGCTTGAGTGATACGAATAAAACGGCCAATGTCGCAGTTACAGCTTCATATCCAAACAGTAGTGATGTGAATGTAACCGATCAGGCAACGTGGACATCCAGCAATGAGAAGGTGGCTACGGTATTCAAAGGCCAGATTACAGCAATAAGTGCGGGATCAACAACGATTAAGGCTGCATACAGTGGCAAAACGGTAGAGATTGCTGTCGATGTGGATACGGCGAGATATCTGGATATCAAAGATGTGACAGACAAACTTGCCATGAGCGTTACCGGTGACAATAGAACGAAACAGCTTACAGCAAACGCTGAATACATCGATGCAAGCAAGGAAGATGTAACGTCCAAAGCGACGTGGACGTCCAGCAATGCAGATATTGTATATGTATCGGGCGGTGAACTGATTGCCTATAAATCGGGTACAGCTACCATTACCGCAGCCTATGGCGGCAAAACGGTGAAATTCACAGTAAACGTAGACGTGCCTGACAAGTATGAGATGGATAAAAAGAAAGCAACCGTTGCTGTTGGCGGAACCACTGCTGCCAAAGTGCTTGCCGTATACGGTGAAACTTCCAAGGATGTATCTGACGATGCAACGTGGAGCAGCAGCAGCGAGAAAATCGCAGAGGTCGACAGCAAAGGGGTTATTACGGGTGTAGCGACAGGCAAAGCGACGATTACGGCTAAAATCGAAGGAAAAACGTTGACACTGCCTGTAGAAGTAGGAATGGCGAGCGGACTGGAAGCGGATGTGAACTTTGTCGTGTTGTCGGCAAAAGAAACTCAAGCCATTGTCCTTACAGGCACGGATGGGGACGGTAATACGAAAGACGTCACAGCCGATGCGACCTGGAAATCGAGCAATGCCCGTGTAGCTGATGTGAAAAAAGGTGTAATCACAGGCAATAGCAGTGGTAAAGCTAACATCACGGCTGAATATGGCTCACAGAAAATCACAATTCAGGTTGAAGTCGATGTTATTTCTCGAATTGAAGCTTCTGAGCCTGCTCTTTCCCTGAAATCCGGTGAAACCGTGGAATTGAAGTTGACTGCTACCTTGAGTGATGGCAGTGAGCGGGATGTTACAGACAAAGCAGAGTGGAAATCAAACAGTTATAAAGTGGCTCAAGTGACCAAAGGCAAAGTGAAGGCACTGAACTCAGGTAAAGCAAGAATAACTGCGAAGTACGGTAACAAAACGGTTACGATTGCGCTGGATGTAGATACATTGAAATATTTACAGACGGATAAAGTCACGTTGACGATGAAAGTTGGCGATAAGGCAACCGTAGTCGCAACCGCAACATATTTGGACGGAAGTGAAGCCAATGTGTCCAAACCAGCACTGTGGACTTCTTCCCGCATTGCGACGGCTTCCGTAAAAGACGGGATCATTCAAGCGAATGGTAAAGGTAAAGCGACCATTACCATCTCCTATGCAGGTGTAAAAACCAAGGTCAACGTTGTGGTTGAGGAGAAGTAAGGTCGGAATACGGATCAGAAATAGTAAATGTCAAAAAGGTGATATCAGCTTGAATGCTGATATCACCTTTTTGAGTACCATCCACATTTGAAAACTTACGTTTTTCTGAATTCAAAAATGAATTAAAGTAGCGGTCTAATCTGGTCACATCGTATGTGACAGTACCAAAGCACCGTAGGCAAAAGCAATAAGGATAAGAATTGCCGGATGCAGTTTAGTTTTGGTCATAACCCAGAGGGAGATGCCTGCAATAATGAGCGTCTGCCAAATGCCGATCGAACCGGTGGATACTTGGCCGAATTCCCAAGTGAGTAGAATCATGAGCACAGCAATCACCGGTTGCACAAGTAGAGTCATACCTTTGACCTTAGGTGAGGTCCGGTGTTTGTTCAACAAACGGAGTAATAGAATAAGTGCAGCCGCTGACGGTACAATGGTAGCGAAACTGGCGATGAACGCACCAAACCAGCCTGCGACGTGATATCCGACAAAAGCAGCGATTTTGGTGGCAATCGGGCCTGGGAGCGCATTGCCGATCGCCAGTACATCTCCGAACTGCTCGGTTGTCATCCAGCGGTAATGATTCACAATCTCTTCCTGCATCAATGGAATGGAAGCGGGGCCGCCTCCATATCCGAGGATGTTCGCTACGAAAAATCCCCAAAATAATTCCCACCATGTCTGAAGCATCCTACGATACCTCCTTGTCGGAGTTACCTTTGGATTTTACACGCTGCACCAGCCCGAAATGGAAGAAACCATAGGCCAGGAACACCGTAATCACCAGTCCCGGATGAATATTGAGTAACTGTAATGCTGCAAAGGCAATCACACCGAATAAAATCGCAAACCACTTACCCAAGCCTTTCCAGGCTTTCATCGCGAATTCATAGGCCATCATGCCAAGCATCACAAAAATGACAGGCCGCACAGCTGCGACCATACCCGCCACAATCTTGGATTCGCGCAGGGCGTACATCGAACCGAGTAGAGCAATTATTGCGATGCTTGTCGGCAAAATATGAGCGAGTACGGACACAATCGCGCCTAGAATCCCCTTTGTTTTATAGCCAAGATAAGCAGCCATTTTAGTTGCAATGGGTCCGGGCAGGGCGTTGGCAATCGCCAGAATCTCGCCGAACTCATCGTCGCTGACCCACTTGTACCGGGTGACGGCTTCATAACGGATTAGCGGAATAACCGAGGGGCCACCGCCGTATCCTATAATTCCGGTTCGTACCATACCGATTACGAGACCGTTGTAATCTTTCCAACTCATGTGGTTATCCTCCTAGAGTCTCATGCCCATACGGCTTTTATATCGTTTTAAGAGCAGTTGTGATTCCACTTTGACGATGCCAGGCATCTTGTAGAGTTTCTCCAGTATAAACTGCTCCATCTCTTCCATATCTGCAAAAATACCGTGCATATGCAGGGTACTTGGGCCTGTCATATGATAGAGACTGGTCACGGCTGGTTCATCATCCAGCATCTCTGCAACTTCATCCAGAAAGCGCGGTTCCACATCGACATTGAAAAAGGCAGAGACCTGTAGCCCCACCTTGCCTGGGTTAATGACAACGGTGAAACGTTCGATGATTCCTTTTTCAGATAATGCATTGATGCGAGCTTGAACGGCTACGCGGGATAAACCGATCTGTGTACCCAGGTCTGTATAGGAAATCCGGCTGTTCTCATGGAGCGCGGCGATGATTTTGCGATCCATCTCGTCCAGATTGTACATTTGCGGAATTTCTCCGCCTTTGGAGGAACGTTTAAGAGACATATTTGAACCATCCTTTACGTTTTCATATGTTGCATGATGTGTATCCGAATCTAAAGAGTAATTGAATATACGCTTAATACATGCAGCATTCATAGTTTAATGACGAAACGTAACTAACGTCAACTGATTTTAGGGGGATTGTTAAAAATATATGAGGGAGCACCTTCATTTTGTCGTATCTGTGAAAGAAAAAAGACTGCTCGCTTGATGCGGGCAGTCAGCACATCCTTGTTAGGGCAAGTTACTTCATGAATTTGTATCAGCAAGGATGCTTCTCTCAGAAGATTAGAAGTTGTTGCTATAGTGAAGATGTTTGTTTGGATGGTGATGCATCACCCATTATGAGTTCACTCTCTTAGGTAGCAGTAGCGTAACCGTAGTCCCTTCGCCGGGTTCTGATGATACGCGTAACGTACCGCCTGCTCCACGTGCACGTTCCTCCATGCTGAACAACCCAACACCATTCCCCGCAGTAGCGTCGTTAAATCCCGCACCTTGGTCTTCAATAACGACAAGCGTGAGCTCTTCCGTATCTTCTACAGTCACTTGTGCCTCGGCAACGTCGGCATATTTGGCTACATTGGTTAAGGCTTCCTGGATGATGCGATAGATGGCGATCTCCCGGTTCATCTCGAGCCGTTTGCGCAAATTGCATTCGAGAGTAACCTCGATGCCGTAATGGCGGTTATAGTTCTCGATATAGGTTCGAATGGCAGGAACGACACCCAGATCATCCAGCACAGACGGCCGCAGTTCCCAAGCCATACCGCGAACATCTTCCATAATGCCCGTAACCTGTTTCCGTAGTGCTTCTAAACCCGGGTTTGCTTGATCTGCCAGCAGACGATCCATCTGAATCACGAGAGAGAACAGGCTTTGTCCAATCCCGTCATGGAGGTCACGGGAGATGCGCCGCCGCTCTTCTTCCTGAATGTTCATGACTTGCGACATCATCTGTTGCAGCTCGGCCTCGACTTGTTTCAGCTTGGTTACCTCACTGCGTACAGCTAAATACTGATATGGCTCCCCGTCATTATCGAGGAAAGGCACAATCGTGGTATTTACCCAGTAATAACTGCCGTCTTTCGCACGATTCCGAATCTCGCCATTCCACACCTTGCCGGCAGAAATTGTGTCCCACAACGTCTTCATAAAGGTTTTACCGTGATACCCCGAGTTAATAATCCGGTGATCCTGACCAATGAGCTCCTCGCGGCTATATTGGGAAATTTCACAGAATTTATCGTTCACGTACTGGATTTTACCTAAACGATTCGTCAGTGCTACGATCGAGGATTCGTCGAGTGCAAACTTCAAATCACCAAGTTGATGCAGCGAACCCTTCAGTTTGCTTCGGAATTCGTTATCCGAGATGTGCTTGTCAATTTCGCTGAGTAGGAGCTGAACAGGTTGGTCAGCTAATCCGCTGAGTCTGTTTTTGCGTGGCTTACTCAAAGTTCAACAACCCCTTTTTCATCGCAAACTTCACCAGTTCCGGTCTGGTGCGCAGGCCAAGCTTTTCCATCAGATTGCTTTTGTGGGATTCCACCGTTTTGACACTGATGACCAGATGCTCGGCAATTTCCTTATTGGCGTATCCTTTGGCAATCCAGGATAAGATCTCTTTTTCCCGATCGGAGAGCGTGTCGTATGGCCCGGCATTTTCCTGTTTGGCTTTGTCCAGATACTCGCTCATTAATCGTTTGGTCGCACTTGGATAGAGGTAGGCGCTTCCATCGGCTACAGAACGAATGGCAGCGAGCAATTCCTCGTGGGGCGCGCTTTTGAGGATATACCCGGAAGCTCCCGCGTGGATGGCGCGGAACAGGTATTCCTCATCATCATGCATCGTTAGAATTAAAATCGATACATCCGGGATGAGTTTTTTTAACTCCGCCGTAGCGGTCAATCCATCCTTGCCCGGAGGCATACTGAAATCCATCAGAACCACATCGGGTTGCAGTTCCTGTGCTTTGGCAATGGCTTCGTCACCATCCGCTGCATCGCCAACAATATGTATATCGTTCTTTCCTTCAAGCAGGGCGATTAGCCCCGAGCGTACAACCACATGGTCGTCCACAACTAACAGTCGAATCACATTCATTTCCCCCTGTCCGCTTCCATCATCTGTATCCATCATACCAAAAAAAAGAGGCTTTTCAGAGGTTAATCTCCGAAAAGTCTCCTATTCAGTGTACTTATTACATGGAATGCATAGATGATAAGGAGGGAATGATGCAACGCTCCCCATACGGTGTAGTCAGATTCTGTGCTCTTACCCTACTCACGCATGCAGCTCTAATTGTCTGGCGGCTTGCTCGGTTTGCATCACCATCTCGGAAGAAAACGTGCGAGGGGTGCGGCTTCCCACAAGTAATACACCGCTGGGCAGGCTACCTTCGCTGAACAGGGGGACGGCTACAGCACATACGAGTCGTTCAGCAAGCATAAGCGGGCAACGATCCGGGGTATACTCCCCACGGGACTGCTCATCCAGCATAACCGTGCGTCCGGTTCGTAGCGCCGTGCCTACCAGATCTTGTCCAGGGCGCATAGCCATGCGTTTGACACGTTCATTGGTTGCCCCGAAGGTATATTTCCAGCGCAACATTGATCCAGACACACAAGCCATTCCGCAAAAATCGCCGGCGGTGCTCTGACACAGGCCGCTCATCATCTCCTGAACGGCAGATGAGACTTCATCATGCATGAGGGACACTTCCTTTTTTCGAATCATATGACGATCTGTTCTTCACTCGTTACGTTCCTTCATTATCGTGGTCGTTCATCGTTGTCACAACATATGGGTAACCTTGAACTCAAGGCTCGTTGGATGGGAGAATCAGTTTACAATCAGGTTATTCCGATGTTAGTTCTATTGTAGACTGTTTCGTCAGCCTTGTAATTCAGGGAAAACCCCTATTTCACTTCTGGAAACTGCTGAACGTGGGCACCGGATCACTCCGAGAAGCATAAGAATGAAAAAACAGCTGGCAATCTCCGCCAACTGTCTCGTTTGAATGTGTTTTCTGGAATCGGTGTATAGTCAGGAAGACTCTCCTGCAGATCAGAAAATGGTACGCATGTCTATTTTTCTACATTGTAAATGTGCTCAGTAATGCTGGCCATACTGCGATATTCTCATGACAAGAGGGACATGTTGCTTTGCCTGCCAGATAAGGCAGATGTGCGGCTAGTGTCTGTTCTCCGATCCGTGCTGTCCGCTCTGCCAGAACTTGGGTCTCCTTATCTGTCCATGAAGAAGCCGGAATGATGGCGTGAGCTTCCTGATCAGGTTGAAAAACAGGATCTTGTTCATAAGCTTTCAGAGGCACAGCATGATTTTCATCGGGCCATATGTACAGTTCATTTTCGCAAGCGGGGCACTCGGCTACATACTCATCCCCTTCCGAAAATGTCAGCAGCATATTCGCAACGATATAGGATTTGCGGAATGCGGCATCTGCAATGAGGATGTAACGTTTCTCCGTATCATCTGTGGATGGTTCGGCAGCATCGGTCAGCACCTGTTCTGTCAGTGATCTGAGCTGGTCGATCGCTTCTACATAATCAGTGTACATCTGCGTGCAGACCGTACTTCCCACCACATCGGCCAGCTCAGTCCAGGATGGCGGATATGGCGTGTGGTGCTGCTCATCGCGGCTTGCTTCTATAATACCGCAGTGGATAAACAGTTCCTTGCGCACCGCTGTATCGGATGTCGTACAAGCGAGATGCGCCAGAAATGGCATGGCTGCGTAGGTAGCCGTATAGATTGTATTTTGATGAAACAGATATTCCTGAAACAGTTCGTCAAAAACCTCTTGGCTGAATTGCTGCTGCAATTGTTGCAATAGGCGGGGTACATTTTCTGCTGACCCGTAGGGGCCGGTAAGCTTTTCCCAAAGGTCACGATCTAACGATAACATATGTATTCCTCCTGTTCCGGAAATGAATAAGATGAAAGGCTTATAAATTCGAAGATTGACAAGACTGATTACTTATAGGGTTTAAATGTATGCTAGCATGATCGCAACAAATGGACAATTTAAGATTGGCTACTCGCAAACGAGGTCTTTATTGGGTATATGTGACTTTTCTCACAGCGAATTGGGGGAGTTTCCCGCCAAAGATCAGGTAATCCCCCGATAACCTTTCGAACTGATTCACGATATGATGTAAACATAAGGAATCACCGAGGGGGACGAAAGTTATGGGTACAGTATTTGTGGAAAGAATCACCCAAAAAGCAGAGCGTGCACAGACGGAGGCGGGCAAGATGACTCAGAGAACAGGTGGAATTCTGTCTTTTGTTACACCGGAACAGTGGGATCTGATCGAAGAGAAAATGCAGCCTAAAAAAGTAAAGTCGGGATACAGCCTCTTTTTGGAAGGTGATGAAGCTGGATATCTGTACTACATTCGTTCGGGACGTGTGAAGTTGACCAAATCGACGGAGGATGGCAAAGAGATTATTCTGTCGATCCAGCAAAGTGGCGATCTGATCGGTGAATTTGGCGGTATTGGCGGATTGAATCACAGTTACAGTGCAGAGATGGCGGAAAAAGGGGAACTGGCTATCATCTCGCTGACGGATCTTGAAAGTGTGCTTAGCAAAAATGGGGATCTTGCGCTGAAATTTCTGCAATGGATGGCACTTGCACAGCGGATTACACAGTCAAGATTCCGTGACCTGTTGCTCTACGGCAAAGCGGGGGCACTTGCTTCGACACTGATCCGTGCCAGCAATACGTATGGCAAGATTGTTCCGGATGGCATTGTGCTGGAGATGAAGCTGAACCACACTGAACTCGCTGAGATGATCGGGGCGACTCGGGAAAGTGTTACACGTATGCTCGGAGCGTGGAAAGAGCAGGGCACCCTCGATATGCTGGACGGCAAATTAATGATTCGGGACATAGCTGCACTCCGCTGCATGTGTGGATGCCCTTCGTTCCCAAGTTGTCCGAAAGAACTGTGTCGTCTGTAGGCCATATTACAGTGGATTCAGGTATCGAAACAGGTAATTAGAGAGAACGCACGGATGGGGAGAAACGAGATCGGAACGAAACGAATAGAACAAATCGGATCTGAACGGATACGGAACTGAAAGGCATTGAACTGAAAGGCACTGAACTGAATGGAACGAATAGGGAACTGGACAATGCTGAAAGGCACTGAATTAAACGTATTGGACCAAACGGAATTAATGAAACAACACGAATTGGATTCATTGTTAAAAAGGGTGGAGCGGCGAGGGCTGTTCTGTCCTTTTTTTCGTCCTTTTGGGTATGTGACTTTCCCAAACTATGGGGTAACAAATCCCCCCGGCGGCTAACGATCTCAGATGAGCCTATTTGATGTATTTTAGCCCATTCGAAAATCTAACGATCAGGAGAGACGTTATTTCTCGAAATTTACTGGAAAATGCTACTTATTTGCGGTTTTTTGGAGAAATAGCGTCACTGGGGATCGTTAGAATCTCAAACAGCTGAAAAACATCCGAATAGGGTCCGTGGTGATCGTTAGAATTTTGGTAGCCACTTCCATACCTCGCTGGATCTTGCTGGCTCATAGACATTGGCGACACCAACGCACAAAACAAGCACATTGCAGTATATACCAACACATCCAGCCCAATTTATACACATGTATTATACAGTAGCACCTCTCCGCACATCCGAACGCATTACACTGTACACCAGTGCATCGCACGCAACGTGCGCCATGCATCACGTAACATCATGACGCCATAATGTCTCACAGAGCACGTATCCACACTAGACGATGCTCATGATGCCATGCTTCACAGGGCACGTACCGACACTAGATGATGCTCATGATACCATGCTTCACAGGCAGGTAAGCACAGCTGAGATTTTATACCAACTCCCGATCCAGCATGGAGTAGAGTGCCGAGTCATGATAAGCCCCTTTATAGAACCAGTGTTCCCGGAGAAGGCCCTCACGTTGCATGCCGATCCGTTGCATGACACGCTCAGACGCCGGGTTTTCTGGACGGCATTTGGCATAAATCCGGTGAACCCCAAGTTCCTTGAAGCCAAAATGAAGTAATGCGCGGCAGGCTTCGGTCACATATCCATTCCCCTGATAGGCAGGGTGAAGCACATAGCCGATCTCAGCATTGGTCTGATCGACAAGGTGCAGACCTGTGCCACCGATGAGAAGCCCTTCCTTTTTCAAAACAATGGCAAGTTCATATCCTTCTCTCGGCTTGGTCAGCCGCATACGAATGACATCCTGTACATAAGCCCGGGTATCCTCCTCCGTGTTCGGGCCCCATGCGGTGTGTGCCGTAACTTCGGGCATCGAAGTATACGTATGGATGTGCGGCCAGTCATGTTCTACAATTTCACGAAGAATTAATCTTTCTGTTTCAAGCTGCATCATGTACACTCCTTTGCTCCATTTGAGGTTCTTCTTCCCACTTGGCATGGGTCATATAACCCTGCCTGAATGGATTCAACATCGCGGTCGTATTGCATCCTATTGTATCGCACCATATACGCGCAAAAAAGCCCACGACCGAATTCATACAACTGAATTCCTCGCAGGCTATTGGAAGATTACCAAAATCGTTCATGTGACGGTATGTTTTTAGGGTTGGTTGCAAGTCGTTGCAGGGTAAGTGTAGGCCAGCTTGCGGATGATCTCCTTTTGCCATCTTGTGTCACCCAGGTTAATCGCCAGGTTCAGAAGATCCAAATAATCGTCAAGCTGCAGGACAGCCTTTTGCAGAGTTGTGTTCATTCGATGTTCGTTCCCCTTTATCTATAAAGTCGTAAGTATGGTTGGCATCATCATCGTAATTGAAAATAAACAAGCTCAAGAATGATAATCATTATCATATATAATCACATTATGCATTGAACGTCGGTAAATTGCAATGCCTAACTGAGCTATAACTCAACTTTTTTCGAAAATAGGCTTTTCCACAGCACATATGGGATATAAACGCCCAAGTAGGAAGCAGGGATCAGAAACCAGCGGTTAAGCAAAAAGTGATGAATTTCCGTAGTGAACGTCGTCATATGAGAATTAGTGGCATAGACATCGCCGGCAATAACCGTTGCCACACTATAGAAGCATAGAATAGCAAGGAGATGGAACAGCCGTACTGCCCATTGGGTTCGAAGTGCTATGAACGTCATGGCAAGTGGCACGATGATGAGGAGTAACAAAAAAACTATTTTCATAAAGGGAAATCTCCTTCTCTATTAGAGGTCATTCTAGACTTAACAAACCGTATTCATTATCGAGTCATATAGGAGTCAGTATAGACAAAAGGGAGCTTTCTTAAAATTTTTCAAAAATTTTACATAAACCGAGAGGAATTCATCATGTGAAGCTTTAAATTAGATAGGGACAAGCATCATACGTTATGAAGGAGGAGAAAGGGTATATGAAAAAGGCGTTAAGGCAGCACTGGATCGGGGCATTCCTGGTCTTTGTTATGATGGCAACAACGTTACTGGCTCCGGGGATTCAGGCTCCGGTTCAAGCCGCGGCACCACTTACCGTATCACAAGCCATTGCTGCCCAGAGCAGCGGAGGCACAGCAACCGTCGAAGGTTATGTTGTGGGACATGCAACCGGGTCACTGACGGCCAAGTTTACCTCACCGTATGCCAATGATTTCAATGTGCTGATTGCGGATGCTGCATCCGAGCGCTCGAACGCCAAACTGCTGGATGTGCAAGTTTCTTCTTCTTTCCGAGCTCAATACGGACTGGCTTCAAACCCTGGTCTGGTAGGAAAAAAAATTATCGTAACGGGAACGCTTGGCGCATATAACAGCTATGCCGGTGTCAAAAATCCTACGTCGATTACCCTTTCTTCAGGTACCACAAATCCTGACCCCGAGCCAAATCCGAATCCGGGCACACCTCTTCCGGGCGGCAACGGCAAAAAAGTGCTGTTTGATAACACGCATGCTCAGACCGCAGGTGCGGCGGACTGGATTATCGATGGAGCTTTTTCAGACTTTGCGAATGGTTTGCGAAACGCAGGCTTTACCGTGGATCAGCTGGAACGCAGCATCCCGTATACATTTGGTGAGCAAGCGTACACCTATAACAAATTGAAAGACTATGACGTGTTTGTCATTGGCGAGGCCAACGTGCCATTCAAGGCCACGGAGCAGGCTGCGCTCCTGCAATACGTACAAAATGGCGGTAGTGTGTTCTTCATCTCCGATCACTACAATGCAGACCGGAACAAAAACCGCTGGGATTCTTCCGAAGTGTTCAACGGCTACCGCCGCGGTGCTTTCCTGAATCCAGCCAAAGGCATGTCCTCTGCCGAAGCGGAATCCCCGGCGATGCAAGGCGTGACCAGTTCCGACTGGCTCGGAACGAACTTCGGTGTTCGTTTCCGCTATAACGCGCTGGGTGATGTGAATGCCACAGATATCGTTGCGCCATCACAAGCTTTTGGCATCACGACAGGAGTACAAGCTGTAGCCATGCACGCCGGATCAACGATTGCCATTCTGGACCCGAACAAAGCTAAAGGTTTGGTTTATGTTCCAACGGGCGTGTCCAAATGGAATAACGCCGTTGATCAGGGCGTATATAGCGGTGGCGGAAGAGCAGAAGGGGCGTACGCCGCGGTTGCGAAAGTAGGCGCAGGAAAAGCGGCGTTCATCGGTGATTCCTCTCCGGTTGAAGATGCGTCGCCAAAGTATTTGCGTGAAGAAAACGGAGCCACCAAGAAAACCTATGATGGTTTCAAGGAAGTGGACGACGCCATATTCCTCGTGAATACGGTGAAATGGCTCGCGGTCAAAGAAAGTTACACCAGCCTGTCCCAAGTGCCAGGTCTGACCCTTGATACAGCAACAAGCTTGTTGCCAATGGAGACACCAGCAAGTTCCACCGAGCCACAGCTTGAGCCGTGGGCTGCGCCGGCGGCAGGGTACAAATGGTATGATCCAACGACATTTAAAGCCGGTTCTTACGGCAAGGCTCAATAGAAATTTACCAGAGTCAGAAATGGCATCAGACAATTTTCGCAAAGAAGCTGGGGTTCGTCACCCGGCTTCTTCGTGTATTTTACGCAACCTTTACATACATCTAACGTTGTTTGTTTATATAAGCGATGTGACCGCACGTAAACGGCAAAGGAGAGATTAAAGATGAAAAGAGAATTAAGAATGTTGCTTTTTCTGTCAGGCATTCTTGTAATTTTGGTTGCTTGCGGAAATGAAGCCAAGAATAATACAAATCCAAATGAGGCCGTGGATGAGCAAGCAATCGAGCAGCAACAGAAAGAAGACAAAGAAGAAAATAAAATAGACCAAGAACAAAACAGTCCTGATTCCCCGGCTCTTGCTGACTTTGAAAGAGGAGTGTTCATTGATTTTGAGAAAGAGAGGGACCCTCTGCTGAATGACCAGATCAAGAACGTTTTGAAGAAATATCTGGTTGCACAGGCTCATTCAGATGAAAAAACATTCCGCAGTACGTTCAAAGATTCCGAAACTGCTGATGCCTATATGTGGAGCTATGATGGAGATTATAAGTTTACAGATATAAATCATATCTCGAAAGATGAAACGAAAAACCATATACTCGTTACGGTCGAAGGCGAAATGATAAGAGAGAATAAGATAGAGCATGCGGCGGTAACCGTATATTTCGTAGCGGATCAATTGGGGAAATGGAGTGTTATAGCTGTGGATTAATTTTGCATAAATCTTGCCTCTTCGGGGGAAGGTAGGGGTACTAATCATGGAGTTGGAGCCGGAGAGCAGATGATTCACAAAGCAGTCAGGTTTGAAGGCAGATGTGTACCAATTTAAGAAGAGGGGGCGGGCACAAGATGAATCAGCACACGGGACAAGCAGACTGTGACAGTTCTCTGATGCGGCAAAAGTTAAAGGCGGACCTGCACCGTGTAGCAGAACGAATGAATGTGACGTTATCGCGCTTTGACCATGACAGTGTCTGTTTGCTGGGACAGTTTGCGGAGATTCGTGCCGAGATCAAGCACATTGAAGTGCTTGCTTCTTCTTTTTATCTCGACTGTTATTTGTCCCCGTTTACCGAGAAGTTTGCAGAACTGACGTCCAGTGTGCAGCATCTATCCGACCGCAGGTATGGAGCGCTGATTGTCATTGAACGGGAGGTTCCGCTGGAGACGATGATTCATTCCGGTGTAGCGGTGGATGCCAAAGTAACTCACGCGTTACTCGAATCGCTCTTCATTCCCGGTGCGCCACTACATGATGGAGCTGTGCTGATTCGTGGCAACCAGATTGTGTCTGCCGGCAATGTGCTGCCGTTATCCCAAGCCGAAGCCCACGAACGAAAGCTGGGCACACGCCACCGGGCGGCACTCGGATTAAGCGAGTTGACCGATGCGGTAGTGCTGGTAGTCTCGGAAGAGACAGGGCAGGCTTCTTTTGCGGTGGATGGGGCGTTGCATCCGATCAATGTGGTTGAAACGCTGACCTAGAGCGTAGAGCGAGATAGCGATATGGTGAGATGGCGAGGGTACATAGGTATACAATTGTGAGCATATGAGTACATGAGCGTATCGACCTGCCTATGCATCCAGAGCGAGTTATTGGAGAGGCTGACCAGTCACAGGGTGACAGGCGGAGCCTCTTTTTGCTATGGTGAGATTCCGTTCCTCAAGGTATTCGTCTGGTTTGCTTTGGCTTGGATACGAATGCAGAGGAGTCCAAAAGCGAACATCGTGATGTGATTTTGCACAAACTGGGTGGATATGGGTACAATAGAGGGTGGAACGTAAATAGGAACGCTAGAATTCGACGCTGCGATTTATCGCAAAAATGGTTAGAGGAGACGGTTAGCACATGAGTTGGTTTGAAGCAATGGAGCGACATGATTATGAGGAACTGGTTCTGTGCCAGGATCGAAATTCGGGCTTGAAGGCCATCATCGCCATACACGATACAACACTTGGGCCTGCGCTAGGCGGTACACGGATGTGGACATACGCTTCTGAGGAAGCTGCCATCGAAGATGCACTGCGTCTTGCTCGGGGCATGACATATAAAAATGCAGTATCCGGCCTCAATCTGGGCGGGGGTAAAACCGTAATTATCGGAGATCCGCGTCGTGACAAAAATGAAGCCATGTTCCGCGCCTTCGGCCGTTACATTCAAGGGTTGAATGGCCGTTACATCACTGCCGAGGATGTGGGAACGACGGAAGAGGACATGAATCTGATCTATCAGGAGACTGATTATGTCACAGGAATCTCAGCTAGCTATGGCTCATCTGGCAACCCTTCCCCTGCAACGGCTTGGGGGGTATACCGCGGCATCAAGGCCGCTGCGAAGGAAGCGTTCGGCACCGATCTGCTGGAAGGCAAAACGATTGCCGTCCAAGGCGTAGGCAACGTAGCGATGCATCTGTGCAAGTATCTGTACGAGGAAGGCGCACACCTTATCGTAACGGATATCCATAAGGATTCCGTGAAGCTGGCGGTGGAACGTTTTGGCGCCAAGGCGGTTGATCCGGAAGATATAACAAGCGTCGAATGTGATATCTATGCGCCATGTGCGCTCGGCGGCACAATTAATGATGATACACTTAAGACGCTGAAAGCCAAAGTGATCGCAGGTTGTGCGAACAATCAGCTACTGGAGCCGCGCCATGGGGATGAGCTGTATCAGCGAGGCATCGTGTACGCGCCGGATTATGTCATTAACGCAGGCGGTGTGATCAACATTGCGGATGAGCTGAACGGATATCATGAAGAGCGAGCATGGGCGAAGATCGGCGAGATTTACACCACGCTGGAGAAAATTTTCGAAAGCTCCCGTACCGAAGGCATTGCCACTTATGTGGCGGCAGACCGTCTTGCGGAGCAACGGATCGAGATGATGAAGAACACGCGTAGCACCTTTTTGCAAAATGGTCATCACGCATTAAGTGCACGCAGGCTGCGTAAATAAATGCGGCCAGCCGAGCAACCGAGAGCTAGACTCATGTACGACAACGTGTAAGACGATAGGTAAGACGAGCAGATGAACTAAAGGGACAATTCTGAAGGTTTGGTCAAACGAACGTAGTAACCTCCGAAAAACGCATTTTTGGAGGTTATTCGTGCAGACCCCATTCAGTATTGTCCCTTTTTGGTGTGATTGCTCGTTTTTCGTTTTAGCTTAAAACTTAAGTAGAGGTTCTTATAAACCGAGGCTTGGACTTAGACACTTTTCGTGTATTCAGGCGATTCAATTCCCTGTTTATTCATGGCGTTTTTTTCAATATACCAGAGCAGCACCATACACACGGCATAGAACAGGCTGATCCCCAGAATAATGATCCATACACTCTTCATATCCACACTTCGAATGAACAGACCCGTCAGATAAGGGCTAAGGGTATATCCCAGACAGCCGACAAACAACAGCAAGCCGTTAAATCTCCCCTGATGGCTGTCGGGCACGCGGGATGCAATATACAGATTGATATTGGTCTGCACCAGAATCTCTCCAATCGTCCAGAGCACCGTGGATACCACAACGATAGCAAATTGAGGCCAATCCCCGAGCAGATATAGCACGCCAAATCCGATACCATAAAAGAGCGCGCCTGCCGCGATGGAGTTTAGAGCCGTGAAGTTACGGGTCACCGATAGCACCAGCGTGGTCAGAAGAATGACACTGATTGCATTAATGGTCATGACAGAGCCATAGTAAGCTGCTCCATGTTCACCGAACGTCTGATTCATCTGCAAGGGTAGGCTGAACGAGTATTGCATGTAAATAAAATAGTTAAGAAAAGATACCACGATGAAAAATACAACAAGTGGATTCTTCAGCAGCATAGGGAACAATGGCGAAGGCAAAGACTCTGATCCTTGTTGCTGCCTGGATGGAGAGCGACCTTGTTTATGTTGTTGTTGTTGTTGTTGTTGTTGTTGTCCCGGCTGCTGATCTTCTTGGTGTTGCTGCTTCCCATATGGTTGTTGTTCCCCCTGCGGTTGCTGTGTGTGATGTCCCCGTTCCCCGGTCGTAGTCTGCGTTGCTTGGCCGCCCGCGCCAACATGAACCTTTTTCCAAATGATGAAGGTAGAGATCAGAAATACGGTACCGATACTCAGAAAGACGATATGCACGTAATCCTTGATAAAAAAGCCGGCAATCAGTGGCCCGAGCGCGATACCCAGGTTGGCTCCGAGATACATCAGGGAAAAGGCCGTTTTCCGCTCCTTCTCTTCCGGGCATAACTGAATAATTAAGGCGTTATACGCCGGGCGTGTAATACTGATGAAGAACATGACCGCAATCAGAAGATAACCGATGGTCATCGTGCCTGACCAGAAGGAGCAGCTCATGATCATGAGGGCAGACAACGCTTGCCCGGAGACAATGATCGTTTTTTTGCCAATCAGATCACTTAAATAACCGCCAAGCAGTACACCGGGGCCGCTAATCAGAGCTGCCATGGATACAAAAATTCCCGCACTGACCACACTCATGCCCATCTGCAGCGTAAGCACCAAGGTGATCAGGGAGAAAATAAAATCCCCCGTGCTGTTAATGGTTCTCGCCAAGCAGAGATAATAGATGCCGCGGCTGAGTCCCGCGTATGTTTTGAATAAAGACAATCGTTTCAAACCTCCCCAAGAAAAACACAATCCCAGTAAAAAAAACACTACGTTAAGCTCGATCTCTATTGCGTATTGATGATCTTATACGTTTTCGGGAACCGCCACCTCAATGACGAATCGATCATACATCTCCAGTAACGTCTGACGTAATTCCTCAAACGAATCACCTTCCACAATAGCGAACCCTGAGCGGGTCATCGTGTCGTTTACAGCCCCGGCGTGCTGCCCCACTTCATAGGAGACGTTAAATTCAATGATGCCCGGAACATCCTTATAATCGTCTCTCCCCGAGATGTGCTGGATCACTCCTGCGCGGGAGGGGAAGCAGATCATACCCGTGAATTTGTTGCTGGTTTCCTGCTGCATGAAGGTATATGTACCGAGTTCCAGATCCGTCACTGCTTCGAAAAAGTCCACACCATGCGTGTTCTTGATGCAAGGCGGCATCACGTGTGAACCCCCGATTCTGGCTCCAATCTCTCCGAAAACTACTTCGCCTTCCGGCGTGAGAAACAGCTCCGCATGGGTCACCGATTGATTGATGCCAAGCGCGGCAATAACTTGTCTGTTGATGTCCTGGATATGCTGGATAAAATCCGCTTCTGTGCCTTTGGGGAAGGTAATGCTAGCCGGAGGTTTCTGCTGCGTTGCGATATCCAGACAGTTGTAGAGATATTGGGAAACGGAAGCAAAGACCACCTCTCCTTTGCACACAATAGAGTCACAGTGGAACTCTGTCCCGTAAATGAACTCCTCAAGCAGATCTCGTTGCTGTTCTTGTCTTGTATGCTGAAGATAATGTAATAGTTCTTCCATGCTGGATAGTTTGAACGTGTTGATACTGCCGTAACCGCTGAGCGGCTTCACGATGATAGGGAACCCATACGTAGCGGAGAAACGAAGATAGTCCTGTTGCTGGAGTGCGATGGCCGTTCTGGAGGTACGGATTCCGCGCTGATGTAACATTTGTTTCATAATCCACTTGTTCCGAACCGCCTCGGCCTGATTGCGTTGCATGCCCGGAATGCCGAACTCGGAACGGAGTTGTCCGCCGATCTCAATGGCATTCTCACCCGGAGTTAACAGAGCAACGATGGAGTGAGATTGCAGGATTTGCTGCATATGTGCCCGGATAGCGTCCACAGATTCGAGATGATCAACGTATCTAATTTCATCAAAATAAGCTTCAAGCTGTTCAGGGTGATGTAATTGATGGCGTTCAATAATCAGAATCTTTCGGCAGTCTGTATATTTGGTCAAGGGTTTCACGAAGTTTAAACCAAAGGGAAGCCTGAAATCAGATATGTATACGATCGTTTTCATATGTCCTCCTGGATAAAATTTGAAATAATGAATGGTTTTCACAACATTATAGCTTATTATTTTCCATTTTCAATACATTATTTGTAAAATTTTATGCACGATTGTACATATTTTTGTTGCGTTGAAGTGTTAATTGACAGCAGGAATTTTTTGGTATAGTATCGTACCGAATTGGAAAATAAATGGGAGGTAATGGAGAAAAATGGATATAAATAAAGAGAAATATGCCATACTGGGCACATTGGGTGACGATGAAGGATTCCTGACTTGCAGCATGCATATTGCGAAAAAAATGGATAATTCTGATATGATTAAGCCATACCCCGAATTCGAAGCGGCTGCAGAAGACCTGAAATCCGGTGCGATTTCCTGCCTGCTGGTGCCTGGAGCGTATCCGAAGCTGAACAGTTTCATTATGGATTCAGATCTGGTTGTGTCTGAAAGTTTTGTAGAGAAGATCCCTGCACTGGTGCTGTCCGGCTTCCACGCCGCTTGTCCAGAGCAGATTGATACGATTTTTCATCATCCGGCAACTACATACTTGTTATCTGAACTGAATATTGCCTATAGAGAGAACAGCACAGTATCATCCAACCCGGAAGCCTGCAGGCAGGTTATGCTGAATACAGAGACCTCCATTGCGCTCACGAACCAGCTCTGTGCGGATCATTATGGACTGGTAACGTATAAAGTACTGCGTGAAGGCATTCAAATGCCATGGGTATGTTTTACGAAAAAACCACAGAGGGTGAATGCACTCGTATGAAGAGAATTGCAATTATACTGGATAAAAATCTGGAGCAAGGAGCCGCGGCCAATGTGGCCGCGCTGCTTATGGGACAAGCTGCCCTGAACGAACCGGAGTTATATGCCGATCAGCCTGTACGGGATCAGAGCGGCATTCAACATGCTGGCATCCGCTATAGCACCGTTATTCTGAAGGCGGGGGAGAATCAACTGATCAATCTGGCCAAGACCTGTGCCGAGAATCAGGACGGATTGAAACATCTTGTTTTTACACAGACAGGGCAGTCCCTGAATAACGCTTTTGAACAATATGCAAGTGAAATTGCATCGATGACATTGGAGGCGACCAAAGTCGTAGGTGTCATTGTATGGGGAGAAGACGAGTCCGTTCGGATGGCGACCAAGAAGTTCAGTGTGATGAAATAGTGCCATGAAATAAGGCAGGTTTGGGGATACGCTTTAAAAGGAGTACAGCGAGCTGGGTATAGCTACAGCATTCAGGCTGTCGCGCCTGGCTGGAACGGAATAGAACAGAGTGGAGATTAGCGCAGGACAGAACGATTTGTCCGCACGGGGCACGAAACATAAGGGATACGAACATAACAAGAAGGGCAGAAGCGATCCTATGGATGGCCTCTGCCCTTGCTTTGTATAGGGAGCATTTTTTAGATGAATGCTCTGTATCTGGTGATGCAAATGGGATGCAGGAGCAGCGACCGCATGGAAAGGTAAAGATAGAAGTATAGGTAAAGTATAGACTGGTACGGGCAAAGACAAAGGCAAGGGAAAGGACAAAGATAAAGAAAAGATAAAGGTACAGGTCCAGGCACAGATAAAGATAAAGATAAAGATAAAGGTGCTGATACAGGTACAGATCAGATACAGGTTATTTGCCGCTTACAGCCGTGATCTTTTTCTCCGTGAAGTAGTATAACAGCGCGAGCAGTGGCATGATTAGACCGATCAGTGTCGTGAGGCTCCAGCCCCCATGGGCATATGACCAGCTACCAAGTGAAGAACCGATGGCCCCACCGATGAAAAAGATCGACATAAACAGGCCATTCACACGTCCTCTTGCTTCGTTCCCGAGGGAGTAGATGATGCGTTGACCCAGCACCAGATTACCGGAAACAGCCATATCCAGCGTAATGGCGACCACAACCAACAGGATCAGGGCTGGTGTAGAATGGCTCTGGAACACATACGCTAGACCAAAGGAGGCTGCGGCAATGATCATAGCGGCTCCGGTGAGCACTCGGGTATAACCGCGGTCTGCCCATCTTCCGGCAATCGGGGCGGCAATGGCGCCGCCTACCCCAGCGAGAGCAAACCAGGCGATCCCTTGCTGCGACAGGCCAAAGTCGTTTGCGAGCCGAAGAGGCACCGTCGTCCAGAACAGGCTGAATGCACCGAACAAGCTGGCCTGATAGAACGCGCGACGCCGTAACATCGGCAGGGTACGAAGCAGTGTACCGAGGGAGATAATCAATTGTCCATAAGTCAGGTTCGGATCAGGCTGACGGGCTGGAAGTGCCCGCGACAGTAGCAGCATGAGCAATGCGATCACCACGGCCGAGAATGCAAAGACCGCTTGCCAGCCGAACACGCTGGTAATAAAGCTGGCGACAGGGCGTGCGAGCATTATGCCAAGCAGCAGACCGCTCATCACATTGCCGACCACCTGTCCGCGTTGCTCTTCGGAAGTCAGGTAGGTCGCATATGGCACCAAAATCTGTGCAACGACAGAACCGATACCAATGAGCAGTGAAGCCGTCAGAAAGAGGAAAGCACTGGTGGAGAAGGTGGCGGTGATCAGCGCTACCACAAGTACAATGAGAAACAGAACCATTAAACGGCGATTTTCAATAATGTCGCTGAGCGGCACGATGAACAGCAGACCAATGACATATCCAATCTGTGTCAGTGTTACGATTAATCCGGCTGCGGCAGACGAGAGACCTGTAGTGCTGCTGATCGGCCCAAGAACGGTCTGAGCATAATACAGGTTGGCTACGATCAGACCGCAGGAAGCAGCAAGCAGGAAAATAATCCAGGCAGGCACGGTCGTCTGAGTCTGGTTAGTACTTTGTTTCTGTGTGGTATCCATAAGATCAACCTCCAATAATAGTTATCGTAATTCAGCTACCATTTGTACTGCGAATTAAGGGTGGTTTGAATTAATACACGTTCCGTTTACTAATTACACCTAAATAATATACGATACGTTTAGTATTGTAAATAGGCAGTTACAGAACCAAGTGATTTTACATAAAGATGACGGACATATAATGACATTGCGTGAGCTTAAAAATGTATATTGACGCTGCATTTTAGTATAATGAACGTATCGTTTTGTTAATTTTATTTTTTTTAGCTATTTTAGCTGAACTATTTTTACACAGATAACGGAGAGGACAGAAAAAATCTGGGAATAACAGCGATTGAAAGGTTATTCTGTCATTGAAGTGGTTGTGTAAATACTTTAGTTCAGCCTATATAGATGATTACAATGGAGGGGTCAGCAATGACTGCAAAAAGAGGACGTCCCCGCAACATGGAAACCCAGAATGCCATTCTGGCGGCGGCATATGAACTGTTGCTTGAGGATGGGTTCGCGGCGGTGACGATTGAAAAGATTGCCGAACGTGCACAGGTCAGCAAAGCCACCATCTACAAATGGTGGCCAAGTAAAGGTGCTGTTATGCTGGACGGGTACATGTCGGCGTTAACGGCCAGGTTGCCTGTGCCGGATACGGGATCTGTATATGAGGATGTGCGTGCTCATGCAGGGAACCTGGTTCAATTTTTGACAAGTGCCGAAGGGAAAGTCATTACACAGATCATCGGAGAAGGGCAGTCTGATCCCGTTCTAGCGGAAGAATACCGTAGCAGATATATTCAACCGCGCCGCCGTGAAGCATGGGGCATTCTGGAGAAAGGCGTGGCACGTGGCGAGTTGAAGCAAGGACTGGATATTGGACTGTATATCGACATGATCTATGGGCCTGTATTTTACCGGATGCTGGTCACGGGTGAGCCGATGGATGATACGTTTGTGGAGCTGTTGCTAAGTACCGTATTTAAAGGCATCGGATCTGAGGCATAGCAAGAAGTGATAGCCAACATGGGATCAATGAAGGAAGAGAAGAAGAGGAAAAGGAAGAGGGCAAATCGGAAGAAGACCGAATTACCCGGAGATACGGTTACTGCGTGGCCAGACGAAGTCTATACCTGGAAGATCGGGGAGATGGCAGTGGGCCATGTGTCCGTCTCTTGAGGGATGAAGGAAGTTTCGTACTCGTTTAAAACGGGGGGATCATTCCACACCGAACTTGGCAGTTCGCGTCGTAATACAGGGGCCACTTCTGTGGCAAAACGTTCCACTTGCTCCAGTTGCTCGCTATGCGTGAGTCCGTCAACGCTTATACTGAGCACCTGGTGCCCGTAAGCGGCATGATAGTCCAGGATCTTGGCGATCACCTGCTCCGGGCTGCCGATCAGAACCGGGCCGCGGGCGATGTTGTCCTCCAGATCCGTAAAAGGAGACTGATTATGCTGTGCCGCCGCGGTAGCATGAAATGCTTCGTAATATGGCTTGTAACGGCGAATGGCTTCTTCGCCCGTGCTCGCAAGATAGAGGCTGCCAGCACCAGAACCAATTACAGCTTGTTGTGCATCATGACCATAATAAGTGAGGCGCTCGCGGTAATGGTCGATCAAAGCTTTGTATTTGGCCTGAGGGTGAAAAGAATTCGAGGTGAACAGCGGCTCACCGTATTTGGCAGCCAGTTCTGTAGATAATGTGCTTGACGCACTTCCATGCCAGATCGGAATGGACTTTTGAAGGGGTCTCGGCCACGTTGTCACTCCATCAAGTGGAGGGCGGTATGTCCCTTCCCAGGTGACATTCTCTTCCGACCACAGCCGCTTTAGCAGATGGTAGCGTTCATCCAGAGAGTCCCACTGCTGCTCTTCACGAATGCCAAACAGCGGATAGTGACGCGGGTCATTACCTTTGCCGATAATCAGCTCCAGACGTCCACCCGACAACTGATCCAGCGTAGCGTAATCCTCGGCAACCCGAACCGGATCAAGAATGCTGAGAACCGTAACCGTGGTCAGCAGACGAATCCGTGAGGTGGCCGCAGCAATCGCTGTTAACACAACCGGCGGCGATGATGACAGAAAGGGTGCACCGTGTCGCTCACCAATGCCATAGGCGTCGAACCCCAGTCGCTCAGCGAGCTGAGCCTGCTGCAGGATGTTATGGAATTTCTGCTGAGTCGTCAAAACTTCTCCTGTGACGGCATTAGGTAGATTCATCATGAGGCTAAACAAGGCAAATTTCATTGGATGTACTCCCTTGCTTGTATAAAAGTGTCTGTCCGTGTTGTATAATCCTATGGAAATAGTAGGATATTGAAGTTGGAATAACTGTATCACGTTCCCGTCCATTCTTCTAATGGATTTTTTCTATAAGCAATTCGGGGCGAAGACAAGCTGGAGATATAGAAGTTTTGAAGTTTGCATAAAAATGTAAATTTATTGCCACGATTGTTATTGACCACTGTAAAATTTAGGATTAAAATTGGTCTAATCATATAAATTCAAATTTTTGGATTTTAATTGTGGAGGTGGGATACATGGAACCTGCAACTACGATACGCTCAACGATTGAAGATTACATCAGGAAACAGGGATATACCCTTCAATATTTTGCAGATATATCGGGAGTGAACGCTGGAACGCTTAGCGCCATTATTAAGGGAACACGCCCCATCGCCATGGCGCAGCTTGATCTGATTACCCAGGGCATGAATCTGGAGGAAGGCTACTTCTACGAGACGTACGGTGCGGAGTGCTTCGTAGAGTCGGCTCCACACTGGCGAAGGCTTGAGCCTTTCCTGCAACGCTGTGCAGAATTGGACAAGCTGGACTGCATCCAGCGGGTCATTCAGCAGGTAACGGACGATCGCTCCTATATCTCTGAACTATTCGAGATGGCCGAAGGTATGCTGGAGCGCGGTCAGCAGCAAGCTGCCCGCATGTTATATGAGTGCGTAGCCGAATGCGAGAAATACCAGCATTCCGAGCGCCTGGCCCTCTGCCAGTACCGCATCTTCACCCTCTCTCTTGGCCAGAATCAGCATGATAATCTCCGTGCCGCCGTGCATTTCGAGCCATATATTAATCGTTTGGATGAAGAGAGGCAACTGGATGCGATTAAGGATTTGGCAAATACGTATCTGGCTTTAAGGTATTGGGACAAGGTATTTGATCTGTCTGAAGAATTAGATCAGAAAACTAAAATCTTGCAAGCATATACAAAGAAAAAAATAGACAAAAGTGATAGACTCACTGCCTATCCTTTGTTCGTATATAGAGCTTATTCCAATTTGCTTAAATCATCTGCATGTGAGAGACAGGGACGTTATGAGGAGGCATTAATCTATACAGAGATCTATGCCAAGCTTGCTAACATCTCGGAACCAGATGATGAAGATCAGATTTACATTGATAAATTTGCGGGCTGGACGGAAGCTAATACTTATTTATATAAATTGATGATGGGTGACCACAGCATTTTACCTGCTTACGTGGAATTTATCGAGAGAAATGAAAAAGAAATTCTACCTGCAATGATTAATATTTTAGAAACAGCTAACAAGTTTGATAAGAATATTGATGAGATTTTGTGTAAATTCAGCGATCGAATTAGTTTAGAAATAACGCATTTAAGTGGATATACTGAGCAGGTTAAACTCGACATGTATACTACTTTCTTGTTAGAGCGTTCAATTTATCACTTGAATCGATGCGAATATCCTGAGGGACTAAAGCAACTTATGAATTGCCTAGAAGAGTCAGTTAAATTAAAGAACCAAACTGATATTATTCATTGCATTTCATTATATGAAAAGTATAGAACGATGAGTACCAATGAAATAGAACATCAATACAAACTTATAATGATGGGAGTTCAGAAATCTTATGAAAAAAAAGAGAATCCTGTATTTAATCTTGCTTAGCTTCATTTTTATTAATATAACTAGTCTGGGTTATTTTGATAGTGAATCAACCTTGTATTCATTGCTTTCTGTTCATGGTGGGGGTAGTTTATAACTACTAGAGAAATTTTTAAAATGTTCAAAGAGGTTTACTTTCAAGTAATGAGAGTAAGCCTTTTTGTCTTTTCATAGATTGACCAATGTAAAATACAGGATTAAAATAACATTTATTATATCAAATTGAAATATAAGTGGTTTGGATGGCGGAGGTGTCATAATGGAATTGGTACCTACAATAAGAACACATATTGAGAAATATATGAGAGAACAAAATCTCAAGTTGCAACATTTTTCCGATATTACAGGAATTAATGTTGGGACATTAAGCGCTATTCTTAAGGGTAGCAGACCAATGTCTATAAACCAACTGAATCAAATTACTTCTGCAATGGGATTAGAAAAAGGTTATTTTTATGAAACTTACGGAGTAGAGTCCTTCATTGAATCTGCGCCCCACTGGAGACGTTTGGAACCATACCTATACGAGTGTGCTGAACTAGGTAAATTGCATTGTATACAAAAAGTTATCACTCATGTAACGGACGATCGATCTTATATAGAAGAGTTATTTGAAGTAGCTGAAGGCTTCTTTGCGAGAGGTTTAAATGAAGCAGCTCTTATTTTATATGAGTGTGTTGCAGACAGTGAGAAATATCAACACTCAGAGCGGTTGGCCTTATGCCAGTACCGCATTTTCCTGCTTCATAAAACACTGAGCAAATTTGATAATCTTAAAGCGGCAATAAAGTTTGAACCTTATATTGAAAAATTAAATGAGGAAGTACAATTAGATGCTATCAAGGATGTAGCAAATCTTTATGCAACTATACATGTGTGGGATAGAGTATTAGATTTGGCTGAAAAGTTGGAACAAAGAGTTGAGTTTCAACTACACTTTCGCTCCGGCAAGAGGAAAACCAAACCAAGAGTCTCATTTTACCCAATATTTAGTTATAGAGCTTATGCAAATTTGTTAAAGGCAACTGTATCCGAAAAACGTAAACAATACAGGCAGGCTTTGAAGTACACAGATGTTTATGAGGATATTATGGATGAAATTGAAAACCCGACAGAGGAAGAGCAAGAATTGATAGAGCGATTCAAGGGCTGGGCTGAGGGCAATCGATATTTATATACATTATTGTTGGGCGATTTCAATATTCTAGATGATTATTTAAGCTACCTAAATGCCAATTCTAAAGAAATCTTAACAGCATTCGTATATATTGTGAAGGCTGCTAACCAGTGCTCATACGATATTGACAGGGCATTAGATAAATTTAAAACTCATATAAATAACATAAAAGTGGAAAATTATGTAAAGGGGACATACAACGAGGAGACATTGAATCTTAGATATATACGCTTATTTTACGAACTAGCAAAATACAGATTAAGTCAAAACCAAATCCAGCAGGGGATCGAACATTTAATTACTAGTTTCGAACGATCTGTCTCAAGTAATGATGACATGATGTGTATCAAATGCATTGATTTATACGGAAAATATAGAGATCAGGCCAGTAAGACCCAGGAAGAGCAGTATGCAAAACTAATAGATAAGTTAAGTGTACCGACTTTTCAATAGTAAAAAATCTGGGGAGGACT
This sequence comes from Paenibacillus xylanexedens, assembly GCF_007680605.1. GTDB lineage: Bacteria > Bacillota > Bacilli > Paenibacillales > Paenibacillaceae > Paenibacillus > Paenibacillus xylanexedens_B. The sequence continues at coordinate 225,200 of NZ_VEIO01000004.1, read as the reverse complement.
ATAAAGACAATGTCCAATATACGTTCCTATATTGAAGATTACTTGAAGAATAAGGGATATAAGCTACAGCAATTTTCAGAAATGGCTGACATTAATGTTGGTACATTAAGTGCGATCATCAAAGGAACTAGACTTATGTCAATGAATCAACTAGACCAAATCACATCAGCATTGGGTTTGGAAGAGGGATACTTTTATGAAATATATGGAGTTGAATGTTTTATTGAATCTGCGCCCCATTGGAGGCGATTAGAACCGTTTATATATCGTTGTGCTGAACTTGGTAAGCTGGATATTATACAACAAGTCATTACTCATGTAACAGACGATCAATCCTATATTGATGAGTTATTTAATGTGGCAGAGAGTCTCTTTAATAAAAGCATAAATGAAGCGGCACTCATTTTATATAAATGTGTGGCCGGCAGTGAGAAGTATCAACACTCGGAGCGGTTGGCCCTTTGCCAATACCGCATTTTCTTGCTTCATAAAACACTGAGTAAATATGATAATCTTAATGCAGCAGTAAAGTTCGAACTGTATATTGATAAATTAAATGAAGAAGTGCAATTGGATGCAATTAAAGACTTGGCTAACGTGTATATGACGATACATTTGTGGGATAAGGTTGATGCATGGGCACGGGAACTGGAACGGAAAGCTGAATTTCAATTAGAAATACAATCCCGTAGGCGAAAAAATAAAAGAAGGCTAACAGCCTATCCTCTTTTTACATATACAGCCTATGCAAACTTAATGATATCGACTGTATATGAGACCGGCGGGGAATTTGATAAGGCCATAAAGTATATGCAGAAATACATGAGGATAATTGAAATTGAGAATCCTACACAAGAGGATCAAGAAATAATAGATTTATTCAAAAAATGGGGGGAGGGTAATCGACTGTTGTACCAATTAATGCTTGGTCAAGAAAATGTAATAGATGCTTATTTGGATTATATCGAAAACAACCCTTCAGAAATATTAGCTGGATTGGTTAATATTTTGCAGTCGGCTAATCAGTATTCCTTTAACATTGACTATGCTTTAATTCGATTCGAAAATCAGATCAAATTAATTAATACGGATATGCACAATAAAAGTGGATATAACGATCAAATGTTTAACCGCGTGCATCAAGAATTTTATTATGAATTGGCAAGGTATCAAATGAAAAAACGTAATTATTCATTTGGAATGGATGCCTTACTTGTATGTTTAGAGCTCTCTTCTTTAAGTAAAGATGATCTGATGTGCATTAAATGTTTGGATATGTACGGGGAGTATCGGAGCGAAGCCGATGAAACACAAATGGAAAAGTATAAAAATGTAATAGAAAAGTTAAGCACACCAACTTTTTGATAATGAAATATCTGGGGAGGGGCGGTGAAGGAAATGTCCAATATACGTTCCTATATTGAAAATCACTTGAAGAATAAGGGATATAAACTACAGCAATTTTCAGAAATCGCTGACATTAATGTGGGCACATTAAGTGCGATCATCAAAGGAACTAGGCTTATTTCAATGAACCAACTAGACCAGATTGCCTCTGCAATGGGTTTGGAACAGGGGTACTTTTATGATGTGTATGGTGTGGAATGTTTTATTGAGTCTGCACCCCATTGGAGACGTTTAGAACCGTTTATATACCGTTGCGCTGAGCTTGACAAGCTGGATATTATTCAACAAGTCATTACTCATGTGACAGATGATCATTCATATATAGATGAGTTGTTTGAAGTAGCCGAAGATTTATGTAACAAAGGAATGAAGCAAGCAGCGCTTATTCTGTATCAATGTGTGTCTGAATGCGAAAAATATCAGCACTCTGAACGCTTGGCTATGTGTCAGTATCGTATATTTCTGATTAGTATGGGTTATGACCAAAAAGAAAACAGAAGAATTATTTCAAAGTTTGAACCTTTTATAGAGCGATTAGATCAGGACTATCAATTGGATGCAATTAAGGATTTGGCGAATGCTTACTGGGGGTTGCATGAGTGGAATAAAATGAAGGATTTATCGCAAGAACTTGAGAGACGAGCTAACCTGGCTATGAAACAAACTAAAAAGCGTGTATCTAAATCTCAATATCCTTTCTTCGTATACAAAGCCTATGCCAACTTACTTTTTTCTAACTATTGTGATTATGCTAAAAATTACAAAGAAGCCTTAAAGTACACTGATATATATGAGAAAATCATTGAGAATGAAGCGAAAGTTTATGCAGATTATGAAGTTCTTCATAAATTTAGAGAATGGGCGAAATTCAACAAATGTTTGTATAAAGTCATGATGGGAAGAAAAGAGGTCATCCCTGAATACATCACTTACATTGAACATAGTGAAGAGGAAATTCTCCCTGCAATGGTCAAAATTCTTCAATCAGCAAATAGATATCAATATGATATAGATGAGGTGTTGATTAGATTTAAAGCTCAAATCGATGCTAAATTCAGTGACGTACGTTCACAAGGAAGATACACTATACAGAGTTGGTATTATCGAAGAGTGGTGCTATTCTACGAATTGGCTTTTTACTACTTTAACAAGAAGAGGTTTGAACTCGGAGCTACTTCTCTGTTAACAAGTTTAGAGTTAAGTATTTTTGTCAAAGATGACGTTCTGATCTCAAAATGTGTAAATCTCTATGGGCAGTTTAAGGAGCATTTAACTAATCAAGATCATGATAAATATAGAATACTAATAGATAATATTTATATAGAAGCGAGTTTATAGTTTAGCCTACTGCAACCAGTAGGCTATTTTTTATTTTTACTTTCTTGAAAAGATAGAGCGCGATGCCTTTTTCTAAAGAATTATTTTTACAGTATTATGCAAAACATAATATGTTCTTAAAAGTACTTTCCATCATTAGCAAAACTAAACAACATACTTATTTTAAAAGTTTTCTAGAATCTCCTAGAGGGGTACATGCCATGAGAGAACTGAGTATCTTAAAAGACCAAATCGAGCAAGGTCGGCAAGAGTTGAGTCGCTTGATAGATCAATATGGAATCCCGAATGTGAAAGTGCTTGAGCAGTCTATGGCGTTGGATGAGCTAATTAATGAGTATAATCGGAGTTTCTTAGGGATGAGCATGAAGCGATAAAAAGTTTTGTAAAGTTAACCAAAAACGTACTCATACTAAACATAGTATTTGGATGGTTAAGATAAAATTGTATTATTATTCATAAAAAGTATGTTTAAGTTTCTTTTGAAAACAATTATATAATTGTTTCGGGCCCATTCACAATTATAAAAAATGGAGGTTTTATCTATGAAAAATTACGGAAAAATTTTATTAACAGCAATTATGATTTCTTCCTTATATTCAACGGTGGCAGCTGCTTCATCTGAAGGACAAGATTTAAGTACAAATACGCCTGAAATAATGATTAATAATGAAATTTCTCAAACATCTACAATAGGTATTTTTGATCCTAATTTTAAAGAAAAAGCTATTTCACAAGGACTTGATTCTGAAACAATTATTGCAGGGTATTATGTTCCTTTTGATAAGACGCGTTCCAATCTATCAAGCGATCAGGTGCTTCCTTCTGCGTTAGGAGATGTCTATCTGAAAAACATTGATATGACCCAAATTACTGGAAACGTTATTGAGCGTGCAGTTGGAAAAGGTCCAGCTCCTTTGTCCTTGTCTGTTGTTGATGGTGTGGCTACTACGTTCTCTGCTGAAATTTCTTCTAAAGCAGGGTTGGGAGGTGCAGAGATTGCTGCGAAGTTAGGCACGACCTACCAGGCAACTCGTAACTTTAACAAAACATATGGCCCAATCCAAATTCCTGCGAATAAAACATATACCATTTACTGCGCACCAACATATAACTACTACTCGTTTCAGATATGGAAACAAGGCTTTTTTTCTGATTCTTATATTGGTACTTATGAGTATAAAGAACCAACGGGGTTATACTTTTACTGGCAAGATACTACTGGCTGGTAACTAGACTTAATTTCATAATTTTGGTAATATAATAACGCATACAATAGCGATACTATATTACTAAAGGAGAATTTAAATTTGAAAAGTAAAATGAATTCCTTAGTGCCTTTTATATGTTCTATTGTATTATTTGTTATTGGATTTCAGTTTATTGCTCAAAGTACTGATTGGGGTATGGACAAAGCTATGTTGGTTTTGGCAGAATACCAAAATGTAAAGTCTGATACCTTTGATATCCTTGGTAGTTTTATAAACTCAGAGATTTGGTCGTATAAAATTGAAGGAATATTATTGATATTTTTAGGGATGTTAATGTTGTATTTAGCAAATTCATTACGAAATAAATAAGGCAGGGCTGTCCCATAAGTCATAAAATTGGCTAGGGACAGCTCTGTTTTCTGAATTGTAGCAACAAAAAAATGTTTCCGTCAAAACGATTTTATTTGATCTGATCGCGAATGTGATTAAACGCCCGTCAGAAATACAAGGTATTCCTGATGAGAAAGAAATTATCTACCAGCTTTGCCACTTGCCTTTTACTCAAAATTGTACGACAATAATTACCAGTAAAGAGTTAACTTGTGCAACAAACTGTGCTAAATTGAAGATAATAAAAAAGAGCAAGGATGCGCTAACATCCCTACTCTTTACAACAGCCGCTTCTAAGGGTGGTGGCTGTGCATAGGTAGCTGAGATAGACCATACCTTAGCTGGGGCGGTCTATTTCTTTTTGTTTTGATTATTTAAGGCAATTAACACCGAATCGCCACAGCTATCACCCTTGCAGCGATTAGAAAAAAAGATTGATATGACAGGAATTGCATTCGACATCAATGGGTTTTATTCATCAAGATAAAATCACCTTTAGCGGATCATATGAGACATTTATTAAAATGGGTGATGGGGTAAATCCGGATTCGGCGTTTCTGAATCAAGTAGGAACAAAAACATAAGGATCATCCAAATCATAGTTTGAGATTTCTAGTGAAGATGGATGGATCACGAAATGTGGACAAAACATAAGATTGCGTATCCATATGTTGTATGTGTTTTTGATTAATGTGCACTTAAAAAAATACTTAACTTATGAAACTAAACCTTTGCAAACAATCATTTGATTTTGCAAAGGAATAAAATATGAATTTTTTGGCAATGTATCCTAAAATGATATAAAACGAGGGGGTGCATGCTATGGGTGAACCGATGCAGATTAAAGATCGAATTGAACGGGATAGGCAAAAGTTACGTCGGTTGGCGGAGAATCATGGCATGCAGGATAACAAAGTCCTCGAGCAGTCCATGGTGTTGGATGAGCTAATCAATGAATACTATCGTTTTCAATATAAACATGTGATAAAGAGACAACCGATTGCTTAATGCAGTCGGTTTTTTGATGTGACCCAAAAGAAGCCGACTGCAAAATTGCATTCGGCTTTTTAATGTTTTCCGAAAGATACATCACCCTCCCCCAACATACTCCCAGAACATCCCTCCATCCCATCCACTTCCTCTTGAAATTCCGTACTAAATCCATAGCTTACAGGATCGTCGCGACATCTCTAAACGGGATATGATGACCTCAATTCACCCGGAATGGATGCATCTGTTGGTTCCAACGGCTTGAACCATTTCATCGAACAACAGCTAGGGTTCATACAATGAAACGAAGGAGGGTGACAAGTTAATGGTAGAAAGGGTGTGGAATTTCATCCGTGCAATTTGTTCGATCTGTTCTAGTTGTTTTCGGCGTGTTCAAAGCATGCGTGGTTTTCGTTCTATTCGGGATTTCATAGGTTTCAGTTCAATTCGAAAAAGCATAAACCTGCGCACCAAGCTGCTAGTGCTTTTTCTGGCATTGACGCTCTTGCCGCTTAGCTTGCAGGGGGTGATGAGCTACGTTCATTTTTCGCAGACGCTCGATCGCAAGACGGAGCAATTCACCATTGATATGGTGCGGCAGATCAACACAAATCTGAATCGGATGCTAAAGGATTTTGAGCGGTTGTCGCTCTTGCCGCTCTATGACGAGACCATTCTTGGCATCCTGAGGGAGTACGATGGGGCGATGGGTTCAGGGACGTGGGCGAGGTCGGATGATTATCAGAAAATGAAGCTGTATACGTCAGCTCAGGCCTATGATCGGCCAGAGATTCGAGGCATTCATCTGCTCAGCAATAGCGGCATTCTGTTCTCCAATCTGGACTCCCTTGCGGTCAAACCCGTCTGGGACGGCAGCCAAGAGAAATGGTTTGCCGAATTGAGGGGCACCGAAGGCATATGGCACTTGCTTCCTCCGCATATTCCCGGCTACTACGTAAGTGGTCAGGAAGCGGAATACATCACCGTGGGCAGAGAGCTGCGTGATCCGGGAACGCTACAGCGGCTGGGGTACATTTTGATCGATATCCGGCTGGAGGCTTTTGGACAGCTATTATCCAACCTGAATTTTGAGCAAAAAGCAAGTCTGATGATCGTGGATAGCCAGCAACGTCTTATTTTTGAAAAAACGTCTACGGACGGGTTATCCGCTTATGCTCCTTTGTTATCCCATGGAAAGCTTCAGGATTATGCGGATCATCAGAAGATAGCACTGGATGGACGTTCCTACCTCCATGTAAAGCATCATTCAGGATATTCGGGGTTGTCCGTGATCGGCCTGACGCCAATTACGGTCATTCAAAAGGAGTCGGGGGAGATGCTGACCTTTACGATGGGACTTGCCCTTCTCTGTATGGCGGCTGTAGCAATCCTCGCCGTACTGGTATCGTATAGGGTCACCCGTCCGCTTATTCGTCTGAAACATCATATGATTCGGGTGGAACAGGGCGATTTCAGCCAGCGGGTTACCCAATACAGCAGTGATGAACTGGGGCAGATTAGCAGAGGATTTAACCGCATGATGGAGGAGATCCATCGCCTGTTCCATGAGGTGTATATGCTCGAAATTCAGGAACGGGAAGCAGAACTGTCGGCACTGCAGAGTCAGATGAACCCTCATTTTATATACAACACGCTGGAGTCGATCAACATGATGGCTGTCCGCCAGAGACATACCGAGGTATCTGCAATGGTAACAGCGCTTGGTAGGCTGCTGCGATATACCATTGATAAGGCAGATCGCATGGTGACGCTGCGGGAAGAGCTGGCGTTTGTCGATTCTTATGTACGAATCCAGCAAGTGCGTTACAACGGTGAATTGGAGATCATCTATGACATGGAGGAAGAGGTTAACGACTGTCTTGTTCCCAAGCTGATCCTGCAACCGCTGGTGGAAAATGCGATCTGCCATGGGAACGAAGGACGGCTAGCAGGCGGTAGCACGGGAGGTATGATCTGGGTATCTGCCGTTTTATTCGATCAGGAACTGCTCATCAGTGTCCGGGACAACGGCAAAGGAATGGAACAGGAGGAGTTGGATCGGTTAAATGCTTCTATCTCTGGACAGACCGTTTCTGGAAAAAACGTGCATCCACCCGCTAATCCCATTCTGCATCGTCATGCCGGGGAGAGTCTGGGGTTGCACAATATCGCTCAAAGGCTGCACCTGGTGTATGGAAAAGACAGCGGACTAAGTGTGGATGGCAGTCCTGGGCAAGGGCTGGTTGTGACCTTATCCATTCACCTTCAACGGAAAGGAGATTGATACGCATGTATAAAGTGCTGCTGGTGGAGGATGAAACGGTGATTCGCCAGGGATTACGAGAGTTGATTGTACAGGCGTCCCCTCAGTTTCAGGTGGTGGGGGAAGCGGCAAGCGGAGCCGAGGCACTGGAGGTACTGCGCTGTGAAGTGCCGGATGTATTAATCACGGATATCCGTATGCGCGAGATGGATGGATTGACGCTGGTTTCATTAGCGAGAGAGATGTACCCTGATCTGCTGATGCTTATTATTAGCGGATACGGGGAGTTCGAATATGCACGCAGGGCTATGGAACACGGGGTATTGAGTTATCTTTTGAAGCCGATCGAACGTCATGAACTGGTGAAATGTTTGCAAAAAATGCAATCGCTGCTGGACCGTAGAACCGGCCGCTCCACACTTCCTATCCCCGAAACCTCTGGCGCAACCAACCCGGAACACGGGGAACCTCGCAAAATTATTCGCAGCGTGAAAGAACACATCCACCAGCATCCCGATGGTGACCTGCGGCTCCAGACGGTTGCTTCACTGGTCAATCTGAACCCGACGTATCTGAGCCAGCTGTTCAAAACCGAGACGGGCATCAACTATTCCGAATATATCGCGGAGGCGCGAATGGAACGGGCCAAGTGGCTGCTGGTCAACACCGGACTCAAAATCTATGACGTTGCCCGGTTATCCGGATATCAGAGTCCGAAGCATTTCATGTTGGTTTTTAAACAGCAGATGGGATGTACCGCAGGGGAGTATCGTGACGGATATGATGTGAATCGTGGGGAGTAGTGAGGAACAGAGAGTACAGGAAGAGAGCAGCACTAGCAAAATGCCTCTTGGTTTAGAGCGTTTGAAAGAGCAAAGCATAGAGAGCATTTAGGCGAGTGCTGTATGAGGGCAGAGCTAGGTGCCATGAGAAAATCTCTTAAAATTCCGTACCATTTCTGCAACTGACGTGATTTAGGAGCAAGTAGCGCTTTCGATATACTGGGGTGGCACAGGAATACCATAACGTCCATAAGGGGGATCTCGATGAAAAAGGCAGGACTGATGCTGATTCTCGCGCTTATGATCACAGCTCTAATCGGATGCACAAGCACCAATACGGGCGGGGGTTCGAACGCCTCTGGCGGAGAGAAAGACAAGGTAGAGCTGAAATTCATGATGTGGGGCAACCAGGCACACATTGATGTGTACAACAAGCTGATCGATGGCTTTACAAAAGAAAATCCGGGCATCAAGGTAACGATGGAATCGGTACCCTTTGCCGATTATCAGCAGAAAATATCGGTGCTTGCCGCTGGCGGCTCGCTCCCTGATCTGGCCTGGGTATCGGAACGCATGATACCGCAGTTCAAGTCCAATCACATCCTCGCCGACGTGTCGGCGTTCAAGGATGACGCACAATTCAAGCTGGACGATTACATTCCCAGCACGCTGGATCTCTTCCGTGAGGGAGATCAACTGTTAGGCTTGCCGTTTTCCACACCGCCTGTGGTGATGTTTTATAATCAAACGCTCTTCGACAAGGCTGGGCTGACCGATCCGAATACGCTGGCTGCCAAAGGCGAGTGGACGTGGGAGCAGTTCGAGGCATCGGCCAAAGCGATAACCAGCAAGGATGCGGCGAACCGCATCTATGGGGCTAACTTTTTTCGGGACTGGAAGACCTGGGCCGTGCTTTCTTCCTACTCCTGGTCTAACGGAAGCGGGCCGTTCAATGAAGATATGACAGCGTTTACCTGGAATGACGAGTACGGTGTACAGACCTTTGCCATGCTGGAGCGCATGATGTTTACCGACGAATCCCATCCGAAAGCGGGCGAGCAGGTAAGCTTTGATGCAGGTAATGTGGGCATGTTCTTCGATAACTACAGCTATGTGTCCAAAGCAAGGGAGATCAAGGATTTTAAGTGGAGTATTGCACCTATGCCGTCTGGCTCACAGGGCAGCGTACCGATGCTGGGGCAAGCGGGCTATGCCATGTTCAAGGATAGCAAGCACCCGGAGGAGACAAAGAAGCTGCTGAAGTATTTTGCCAGTGAACAGGGAACTCAGGCGACTGCGACGTACTTTGTGCCTGCGCGTACTTCGGTGCTGAACTCCGACGTTTTCATCCAGCAGCCGAACAACCCAAGCAAAGAGCATATCGTGCAGGCGGTCATTGATGAAATGCCGAAAGCCCGTCTGATTCCGGGACATATCCGCTGGCAGGATATTGATAACGCGGTACTGCAAGGTTTTGACCGATTATTCGCCCGTACAGCCTCGCCAGAGGATAATTTGAAACAGATGCAGACCGAAGTGCAGCGCATATTGCAACCCTAAAGAGAGGCAGAGGGTGAAGGAGTGCGGGAGATGAAGCGTAAATTAGAACAGGGCGTAGGGAAGACAGGAAAATGACGGAAAGAAAAATGACGGAAAAAGTGAATGAGGCGTATGAAGAGTGAGAGAAGTGAGGGGATGAACCAGGTGGAAGACATGAAGAGGGTGAAGCAGACGGAGCAGATGCAGCAGCGGTCACAGAGGACGGAACAGACCAAGGAGTCACAACAGATGCAGCTTTCTCAGAGTTGGCAGAACCCGCAGCACTCCCAGAACCCGCAACATTCACATGAAGTCGGTCAACTTTGGGATAAGCAACATATGCACAAGACAGGTCAACTGCAAGCTATGCTGGAGCAAAAACCGCTGTCGCTCATCGTCAGTCTGCCCGGGAACGATCTCGCACTGGCTCGGGCGGCATGGGAGGAAGGGGCAGATGCTCTAAAGGTGCACTTTAATGTGGGCCATCGCGCAAGCGGCAACCATTTTGGTCGGCTGGATGAATATGCCGAGGTATTTCGGGCGATTCGCTCAGCGTTCGGCGGTCCGTTCGGCGTTGTGCCGTCCGGCAGTATTGAAGGGACACGGAGAGAAGATGTGGAGCGACTGGCGGGTATGGGCTTTGACTTCTACTCGATCTATGCGCATCATCTGCCTTCTTTTATGTTGAAAGACCATGGGCTGGAATCTACGTTTGCGATTAACAACGAGTATGATGTGTCTCTGGTGGCATCTGCTGCACATTTCGGTTTTACTGCACTGGAGGCTTCGATTGTACCCGGCAATGAATACGGCACCCCGCTGAGCTTCGCGGACGTGCTTCATTATCGGCAGCTGGTCTTGCAGGCCGGGGTACCGGTACTTGTCCCTTCCCAGCGCAAGCTGGTGCCGGAGGATGTTCCCGTGCTTCACCATAGCGGCATCAAGGCCATTATGCTGGGGGCAATCGTTACAGGCAAAACGGAGGATGAGCTACGTAGAGCGGTGAGTAGCTTCCGCAATGCAATAGATCGTTTGACTGGGAGGGATGGCTCGTGAGCCGATCCAACAAGCGGAGACGCGGAGGGCCGCTCGCCAGAGAGGCACAGATTGCCGGCTGGTTGTTTATTTCACCGATGGTGCTGGGCTTTACCCTGTTGCTCTTATTCCCGATGGGGCTTGCGTTTTATATGAGCCTGACGGATTGGCCGCTGCTTGGGGATCACCATTTTATCGGACTGGACAATTACCGGGATATTATGACGGACGCCATGTTCTGGGAAGTGCTTGGCAATACGGTTTATTTTACGGCAGGTCTGGTGCCGCTGAATATCGTACTCGCTTTGCTGCTCGCCCTGCTCTTATCCAAAAGCATTCGAGGGATCGGCCTGTTCAGAACGGCCATTTTCGTCCCGGTGATGACGTCATTAATTGTCTGGGCCATCGTGTGGAAGCTGATGTATGCAACAGAGTCGGGGCTGATCAATCAGCTATTGCTGATGATGGGCATTAAAGGCCCTGCTTGGCTGTACGATCCGAACCTGGCCATGCCTGCGGTTATTGTGACGAGTGTGCTGAAAAATGTCGGTCTGAACATGGTGCTGTTCATTGCAGCACTTCAGCAGGTCCCGCGTTCCCTGTACGAAGCGGCGACACTGGATGGCGCGGGCAGGAGGGCTTCTTTTTTCAACGTCACCCTGCCTATGATCACGCCGACCGTATTTCTGACCGTCGTGATGACCGTCATTGGGTCGCTCAAAGTCTTTGGACAGATTTATGTCATGACCCAAGGCGGGCCGAGCAACAGCACGAAAGTTCTGGTCTATTACATCTGGGAAAAAGCGTTCAAGCTGTTTCAATTCGGCTATGCTTCGTCCCTTGCGTATGTGCTGTTCCTGATTGTGCTGATTCTGACGCTGCTGCAATGGCAGCTCCGAAAGAGGTGGGTGTTTGGTGAAGGCGATGCCTAGGTTGACAGGCCGGAGGTTCGGGACTGCTGTTGGCACCTATTTAATACTGACGGTGGTTTCGCTGATCATGATTGTTCCGTTGATTTGGATGGTCTCGACATCCCTCAAGGAACCGCAGAGCATATTCACCTATCCGCCGCAGTGGATACCGGACAGCTTGCAATTTCAGAATTATATCGATGTGTTTCGATTGATTCCGTTTCACCGTTTTTACGGGAATAGTGTGTATATCTCTGCGTTGGTGGTGCTTGGCACGGTGTTTTTTGCTTCCCTTGCGGGGTATGCCTTTGCCAAGATTCCGTTCAAGGGGCGGAATATGATCTTTCTCATCCTGCTGAGCGCGATGATGATTCCGCATGAGGTAACGGCGATTCCGATGTTCTTGTTTATGCGGCAGCTGGGCTGGATTGATACGCATCTTCCGCTAATTTTACTGCCGATCTTTGGCGCGGGCGGTGTGTTTGGCATCTTTGTGATGCGGCAGTTCTTTATTACGGTGCCCACCGAGCTGGAGGAAGCAGCCATGATGGATGGCTGTAGCCGATTTCGGATTTATTGGCAGATTATGCTTCCCCTTGCGAAGCCGGGTATGGCGACGCTGACTATTTTTACATTTGTGACGAGCTGGAATGAGTTCTTTGATCCGTTGATTTTTATCAATTCGAGAGAGCTGATGACGCTGCCGCTGGGGTTGTCCCTGTTCACGGATGAGGTGGGCACAGCCTGGCAGTATTTAATGAGTGCGACCGTGATGGCGACGGTACCGCTATTGATCGTTTTTTTCCTGGCGCAGCGGCGTTTCATTGAAGGTGTGGCGATGACGGGATTGAAGGAGTAATGGCGATTGGAAGAGCAACTTATCATACGGGAGGGAGAGGACGCGTTTGAAAGAAGTGACGCATTTGAAAAGGGAATCGGCGGAAGTAGTCATTGTAGGCGGTGGTCCCGCAGGAATAGCGGCGGCGATTGCAACAGGGAGGCAGGGTGTTCGCGTGGTGCTAGTGGAACGTTACGGATTTGTTGGCGGGATGTCAACGGCTGCTATGGTCTACCCGTGGATGACGTTTCATACGGAGCAGGGTGAGCAGGTCATTCGGGGGATTGCACAGGAGATTGTGGATCGTTTACAGGCACGGGGCGGTTCCCCCGGGCATCTGCGTGATACGGTTGGTTTTGTGCATAGCGTGACACCGTATGATCCGGCCGTCTATCAGGTGGTTGCAACAGAAATGCTGAAGGAGGCGGGTGTTCGGCTTTTGCTGCACAGCTTCGTAGATAGTGTCGCGACGGTGGATGACCGGGTAGAGGCAGTGCGAGTCACGAACAAATCCGGTCAGCTGGAGATTCAGGCGAACGTATTTGTCGATGCGAGTGGTGATGCGGATGTGGCTTATCTGGCTGGTGCCGCTATAGCGAAGGGACGGGAGAAAGACAGCCAGTCTCAGCCGATGACGATGAAATTCCGTATGCGCGGCGTGGATCTCGGGCGTGTGAAGCAGTACATGCAGGAGCACCCCGAGGATTTTTATGAGAAAACACCCTTTGGCGAATTGGACACGATTCCGTTGACGGGCGTGAGCGGCTTCTATTCACACTGGAAGAAAGCGGCGGTGCCGATTCAACGCGATCAGGTGTTATTTTTTACCGGGCCAGCAGGAGATGAGGTGTTGATTAACTGTACTCGGGTGCAGGGGCTCGATGCCACCAATGCTGTGGATTTAACCGAAGCTGAACAGGAAGGACGGAAGCAGGTGCTGATGATTGCCGAGTTTCTGCGGAATAATGTGCCTGGTTTCGAACGAGCTTCGATCTCGGCTGTAGCGCCACAGATCGGCATTCGTGAATCCAGACGTATTGTTGGGCGCTATGCGCTGACTCGGGAAGATGTCGTTGCAGGGCGGAAGTTCGAAGATGTAGTCGCTAGAAGCGGTTATCCTATCGATATTCATGATCCCTCCGGGCAGGGCGTGACTGCAGCCTTTATTGAAGGAGATGGTGCGTATGATATTCCCTATCGTTCGCTGCTCTCGCAAAATATCAGCAACTTGCTGGCTGCCGGACGCTGTATCTCCACGACACATGAGGCTCACGCTACAACCAGACTGACCCCAAGCTGTATGGCAACGGGAGAGGCTGCGGGAACAGCTGCGGCTATGTCGGTGAAGCTGAAACTTCCGCCTGCGAATCTTCCTGTATCACTGTTGCAAGCAGAGTTGCGCCAAAATGGTGTGGCAATTTGAGTGAAAAGGGGCCGAAGATTAGCGTAACTGCACAGTGGTGGAATTCTAACGATCACCAGAAGCCTTATTTGGGCAAAAAAGTAGACATGAAAATTCTAACGATCCCCAGTGACGCTATTTTGCCAAGATTGCTCGGAATGGGGCGGAAAATGGCCTGAATCAGCAAAATAAGCTTCCTACGGATCGTTAGAATTGAAAATGCCCCCAAAATGGCTAAATAAGCTCATCTGAGATCGTTAGAATTCAAAAGCTCCAATTCCACGAAAAATGTGGAACGGAAGCTTTTGAACTTCGAATGGTTACTTCGAACCGTTGCTCTGTTTAGCTCATATTTTGGGTGGTTCCACTTCGAGTACTGAAGCTAGAGAAGTTGAATCCGATTTAGAGGAGTGAAGCGCAAGTAATCGTAGCGGTTGCCTCAAACCATTCAGCATGGAGCAAGGAGTAGCTTCGCTTCGAGCCACCGCCTCATGCAACTGAAACAAAACAGATGAAACAAAACAGATGAAACAAAACAACGGTTCACCTCCCTAGTTCATTCGTGCTTCAAGTCTTCTGGCAACGATGGAGAGGGAGTAGTTGATGATGAAATACAGTACAGCAGCGAGTAACAACGCCGGGATGATGTAATCGAAGCTTTGACCGCCGAGGATCTGCACATTGCGCATCAGCTCCGGCAGGGAGATAATGATCGCCAGCGACGTATCCTTCAATAGTGAGATGAACTGGCTGACCATGGGCGGAGACATGCGGCGCAGTGCCTGTGGCATGATGATGCCAGTGAGCGTCTGCATGTAACTTAGGCCGGAGGAGCGGGCAGCTTCCACCTGACCACGTTCTACGGATTTAAGGCCGCTTCGCACGATTTCAGCGATCATGGCGCCTTCGAACAGACTTAGTCCCACGACCGTGGACCAGAAGGGTGGCATTTTAATGCCAAGCTGTGGTAGCACGATATGGATAAAAAAGATGATGAGCAGCAACGGCAAGTTACGAATGGTATCTACGATGACCGCCACAATCTGGGAGAGGACGGGAATTCGTGTGAATCGTATGGTACCGAGCAGTGTGCCCAGCACAAAGCTGAACACAATGGATAAGCCTGCAACTTGAAGGGTCACCCAAAACCCTTGCAACAGGAAACGAAGGTTAGGCCATTCATAGGCCCCGCTAAAGTCCATACGTTCGATGCCTCCTTCGGTGAACGTTATATGTTCAATGCGTGATAAAATCCTCTACATCGTAACCTGCCCGGCAGGTTTGTTTTTCTTCGGTTTGCCTTTGGGCTTGCGTGCTTCTGCGTCACTCTGTCCGAATCTGCGTTCCATATAGTGCACCAGAAAGCTGAGCGGTAAGGTTAGCGTCAGATAGAAGAGGGCAACGATGGTGTAGACGCTTAGTGGCTGGAACGTATCCGAGTTTACAATGTCGGCAAAATACATCAAGTCCATGCCGGCGACGACCGCCAGAATGGAAGAGTTTTTAACCAGATTAATAAATTGATTGCCAATGGAGGGCAGTACAATTTTGATGGCCTGCGGCAGGATGATCAGGTTCATGGCCTGTACATAAGACAGTCCCGATGAACGTGCCGCCTCCAGTTGACCACGAGGTACAGTTTGAATGCCTGCCCGAATCGCTTCTGCGATGAAAACAGCTGTGTATATGGTTAGTCCCAGTGTGCCTGCGACGAATCCATCCAGAGAAATACCCAGCGAAGGCAGACCAAGATAGAAAAAAAACACAACGATCAGCAACGGAATGTTGCGGATAAACTCAACAAACGCCGTACCAAACCAGTTCAACGGTTTGACCGGTGAGATTCGAAAGATCGCCAGAATGGCCCCCAGCACAAAGCTGCCAATCAGGGCCATCACGCTCACTTGAATCGTATTCAGAAATCCTTCAAAAAATCGGTCGGAGTGTCTGAACAGTACGCTGAAATCCAATGTACCCATAACAAGAGCCCCCGTTCTCCAGGTGTGAAAATAAAACAACAGCGCATCTGCTGCATACGTATTTCTCGTATACGGCAGATGCTTGCAGTGTATATTGAATGTTTGGCTGATGGTAGATTTGCTCATCATCAGGTACTTGGACTACTCAGGCTTACTGCCCAGCCACTTCTCATGCAACGTGTCATACTCACCGCTATCCTTCAGATCTTTAATCAGCTTGTTCACTTCTTCTACAAAAGCCGTATCGCCCTTGCGAATCGCCATGCCATAAGGCTCGCTTGTGAAGTTGCCGCCGACCAGCTTGTAGTTGTTGTCCGTCTGCTGCATGCCGATGAGGATGATGTTATCGGTTGTCAGCGCTTCGCCTTTGCCTGCTTTCAGCGCTGTAAAAGCATCCTGATAATTATCGAACTCCAGCACGTCGGCCTTCGGTGCCTTCTCGCGGATATTCTGTGCGGACGTGGAGCCTTTTACGGCAAGCACCTTCACACCATCCAGGCTCTCCAGACCGGTGATGGCACTGTCGTTTTTCACCAGCAGGGATTGGCCTGCCTCGAAGTACACATCACTGAAATCCACTTGCTCTTTCCGCTCGTCCGTAATGGTCATCGTGGCAATGATAATGTCGATATCTCCGTTTTGCAGCATCGGTATCCGTGTCTTGGACGTCACCTCTTTCAGTTCTACCTTCGTTTCATCTCCTAGAATCTGTTTGGCGAGTGCCTTGGCAATATCGATATCAAAGCCTTCTACATCTCCGCTTGCCGGGTTTTTGAGTCCGAATAACTTCGTGTCATATTTGACGCCGGCAATCAGCTTGCCGCGCTCCTTAATCCGTTCAATCGTGCCTTGCGCTTCTGCGTCGCCCCCACCGCTTGCGGAGGGTGTGTCTGTACCCGTGGAGTTACAGCCGGACAATACAAGAGATAACATAAGCACCAACATTAACGTTAAAGACGGGAGTTTCATCCTATTTTTCATCAATTTAAGACCCCTTTCAAAATGTGGAGTGAGCAATGGCTTTTATTTGTAGAGTGAAGTTTTCTTTTTGCTCTTGTTTAAGGCTTACCTGTTGTTTACTTTGTAGTGGTAGTTCTGATGTGAGTTTAGGGAGTGTTGACTAGATTTAAGCCTGACAAACGGCTCATTTGCCATCTAGCTATGCATTTCGGTGATAGAACGATGAAGTGCTAATGATGGATTAAGCGGCTTAGGAACTGTTGTGCTCTTTCTTCCCGGGGGTTGTCAAAAAAATCTACTGCGGGAGCCTCTTCTACGATGCGGCCCTCGTCCATGAAAATGACCCGGTCTGCCACCTCGCGGGCAAAGCCCATCTCGTGGGTAACGACTACCATGGTCATGCCGTTGTGGGCAAGGGAACGCATGACATCCAGAACCTCTCCGATCATCTCGGGATCAAGGGCGGACGTGGGTTCGTCAAAAAGCATAATCTTCGGCTCCATGGCGAGTCCTCTCGCAATGGCTACACGTTGCTGTTGTCCACCGGACAACTGGGAAGGGTAACTGTCTGCTTTATCGGCAATGCCGACCCGCTCCAGGTATTTCATGGCGGTTGCTACGGCTTGGGCTTTGGGTTGTTTGCGCACCTTGACGGGTGCAAGAGTGATGTTGTCGATGACTTTTTTGTGGGGGTACAGATTGAAATGTTGAAAAACCATGCCGATGTCGCGGCGGAAGAGGTTGATGTCCACCTTTTTCTGATGAAGAGGGATGCCGCTGACAACGAGCTCACCCTCGCTGATGGTCTCTAGACGGTTAATGCAACGGAGCAGCGTGCTTTTGCCAGAGCCTGAAGGTCCGACAATAACGACGACTTCTCCTTCTTCGATACGAAGATGAATATCCTTGAGGACATGGAAATGACCGAAATGCTTTTGCACACGTTTAAATTCAATCAAGAACACACACCCTTTCTGCAATGGAGAATAAAAATGGAATAAAAAGGCATTATTGCAAAGTGGTTATTTAATCATACATAGACATCCTGCTAATAGCAATTGGTCTGTAATAAAACGTGACATAAGTAATGGGTTTTATAGGGCTATAGCCCAAATTTACGTTATATATATGTTATATAGTTGATTTTATTGTGACGAATGCTGACAGAAAAATGAATCAATACTCCTAGTTTATTTACAATGACTGGAATTGATGTATGCTGTAAACTAAAAATAGTGTCTTTTTTTATAAGCGGGCTAACAAATATAAATAACAAATAACATCAAGTTCACCCTGTACATGGCAAAAAAGCTTAACCCGTCACTACTGTGCCGTTGATATGATGAAATGAGAGAATCGTAGAGAGGATGATTTCATACCATGAATATATATCGCTCCCCATTATCTGCAGGGTCAGGCAGTGCAGCTGATCTTCAAGCTTACGAAGTGAATCTGCCTGTGATTCCTGACAATGATTTTCATATTACTGAGTATGGTGCCGTTGGAGACGGTATGACAGATAATACAGAGGCCTTCCGGCTGGTTATTGCCGCATGTGCAGACGCAGGTGGAGGCAGGATCATCATTCCTGCCGGCGTGTGGCTCACTGGACCGATCATGCTTCGTAGCCGGATTGAACTGCATGTGCAAGCCGGCGCACTGGTAACCTTCAGTCAGGATTTCAACAAGTATCCTCTTATTGCATCAAGCTTCGAGGGTTGGCAGGTTGTACGCTGTCAATCTCCGATTGATGCAGACGGGCTCGAAGATATTGCGATTACGGGGGAAGGCATCTGGGATGGCGGCGGTGAAGCCTGGCGTCCGGTGAAACGTTCCAAAATGACTGCTGGCCAGTGGAAGCGATTGCTTGCCTCTGGTGGTGTTGTAGAAGAGTCGAGTACGACGGATGAACAGATCTGGTGGCCTTCCCAATCTGCGATGGACGGCGGTGCCATTGCCGAGAAGCTCTACAGGGAAAAAGTACGTGATCTCGCCGCGCATGAAGAGATCCGGGATTTCCTGCGGCCGAACATGGTCAGCTTGCGCCGATGCAAACGGGTTCTGCTGGAAGGGCCTACGTTCCAGAACTCGCCGGCTTGGAACCTGCATCCCTGGGCATGTGAACATGTAACGATTCGTAAAGTGAATGTGCGAAATCCTTGGTTCTCCCAGAATGGAGACGGGCTGGATATTGAATCATGTCGTCATGTTCTGGTAGAGCAGAGTATATTTGATGTCGGTGATGATGCGATCTGTATGAAGTCAGGCAAAGATGCCGAGGGACGGGAACTCGGACTGCCATCGGAGTACGTTACGATTCGGGATTGCACGGTGTATCATGGTCATGGCGGCTTTGTAATCGGAAGCGAGATGTCCGGCGGAGTGCGGCATGTGCGGGTAACGGATTGTACGTTTATCGGCACGGATATTGGTCTGCGTTTCAAGAGCGCACGAGGGCGTGGCGGTGTTGTAGAAGATATTCAGATTGAGCGCATTTATATGAAAGATATCATTATGGAAGCTATTTCGTTTTCCTTTTTCTATGCCAATATGGAGGGGTCTGCCCGCGGTGGGGACCTTGCAAAAGAGGTCAGCGAAGAAACACCGGTGTTCCGCGATATTCGCATCTCGGATGTAGTCTGCGCGGGAGCCGAGACGGCACTATTTGTTAGCGGTTTGCCTGAAATGCCTCTGGACAGCGTAAGTATCGAACGTTACAGCGTGGAAGCTCATACTGGCATTCAGTGTGCTCAGGCGAAACATTTACAGATTACGGGGCTTCAGGCACAGATCACCGAAGGTCCGCTCATTCATCTGCACAACTGCAAAGGAGCTACACTGGAGGACATTAAAGGTGTGGGTGCGGATGGGAAGCTGCTGAAAGTCACTGGACTTGAATCTGCGGGGATCGTATGTCGGGAAACGGATGCAGACACAGAAGGACGACAGATATCGGTGAGTCCGGAAGTTCGAAGTGGGGTTATCATTCGTAGATAAACGGTGTGATTTTTTCGTGCCTAATAGAAATGTAATAGGGCAGCCATGTATGCAGTCCAGTCATCGCCTGAACTTCTCCTGAGATGGGGAAGGGCGCATACTGGAGCTGGAGCACGGCTGCCCGATTGGTTTTGTATAGGAAGAACAGGTCAGGACAACGTGTGACATTCATCGATGCTCTTTGCGATAACGCAGCGGCGTTGTGCCTGTGATCTGTTTAAAGGTTTTGTTAAAATGAGCGGTATGCTCGAATCCGACCTTTTCCGCGATAAATTGAACCCGCTCTTGTGTCGAAAGTAATCTTCGCTGTGCCTCTCGAACTCGAACGATACGCAAATATTCGCTGAAGCGAAATCCGGTAAGCCGGCTGAACATTCGGCTGAGATAAGAAGGGCTGATATAAAAACGGGCTGCTGCATCTTCCAAAGTGAGCGGTTCGGTGTAGTGTTTATTGACATAGGTTACAATCTCGCTGATCTTGTCCTGCATCGGATGTAGCGAGCCTGGATTGGATTCACGGATAACCTCCTGTGCCCGATGGACAAGAATCAGAAGTTGAGCCAGCAGACTACGTACGGCAATCTCATAGTGAGGTCGTCGTTCTTTGCATTCCTGAAGCATCTTCCATAAGATACGCTCAATCTCAGGCTGATCTGACTCGGGAAGACGGAGGAGGCTGGAGCATTTGAATGGCAACAGGCCACAGATGCCTAGCTCCATTCCGGTGGCAAAAGCAGGCGAAAAACCTATGAGAATCCGTTCGAAGCCAGGTTTGTTGCCTTTGGATGTAGTGTGTACGTCATGTGGGTTGATGAGAACCAGGTCACCTTTTCTCGCAGGCAAAATCTGTCCATTCATGGAGTATACCCGTTCACCTTCGAGCAGGTAATATAATTCGTAAAAGGGGTGAGCATGAGGTTGCGGCATCGCACTCCCGTCATGTCTTCGCATATATTCTATGGTAAAGGCATAATCACCAATCCGATACTTGGGTCCGATTCGATCCTCAATGAGACTCATTAGGCAACTCCTCTCAACTTCAGCTTGGCGTTGATACTCATATCATAACGGAAAGTAGATAATTTTGTAAACGCTATCATATAGAGTGGGATTGCTTTTTGTGTAGATAGATATCATTCGTTAGGGATGGGGGTATAGCGTGGAGAAGCTGGACAAATGGAGGAATGCCCGTTATAAAGGTGACAAAACGTTCATGTTGTTTTAGAGTAGGGAGAGCGAGGTCATGCTCCAGTTTGGGAGTATCCCCGAAAATGAATTGGAAGGAAGGAAACAAGTTATGACAGCACATGAATTATCACCGCTCGTAGCTGCGCTGGATATGCAGCCTCACGTTGAAGGTGGTTGGTATAAGGAAGTTTGGAAAGCATCTTATCAAATCCCGCAATCCGTATTGCCAGACGCATACTCTGGTCCGCGCTTCTCAGCAAGTTCAACGTATTTCTTGCTTCATGCTCATGAGATCTCCGAGTGGCACACGGTGCTTTCGGATGAGCTGTGGTTATGGCACAGTGGCAGTCCAATTGAATTGAAATTGGGTGGCAACGGCGAAAACCCGGAGAATGAGGAAGTGCTGATTCTCGGTATGGATATCGAGGCAGGGCAATCTCCGCAGGTGCTTGTGCCTGCAGGGGTATGGCAGACGGCGCGGCCACTGGGCGATGAGCCGGTTCTGGTCACTTGCGTCGTAGCGCCAGGCTTTCATTTTGATGATTTCAAACTGGTATCCAAAGGATAAGCATGTTAATCAGGATTGCATAACAAAAGGGACGAGGCGGGGGATTAACTCTGCTTCGTCCCTTTTGTTAACTATGCTGTTAGAATGACGCAAATCTTGTTGGAGGTTGCCGGATCTGATCTGGACGGGATAACGCTCTTAAAAGTTAAAATTGTCCGGATCGGAACCGAAACGCTTATGCTCATTCAGACCGTTAATCTGTTCAATCTCCTCGGCTGTTAACTCGAAATCATATAGCTCGGTATTGGCGTGAATGCGCTCAGGTGTTACCGATTTCGGGATGGTCACGATGCCGTTTTGCAGATCCCAGCGCAAGATGACTTGTGCCGGAGACTTGCCGTATTTGGTAGCGATATCCTGGAGCAAAGGATGCTCCATCAGATTACCTTGTCCAAGTGGAGACCAGGCTTCAATCTGAATCTCATGCGCACTGCAGTAGTCCCGTAGCTCCTTCTGGGTCAGTAGAGGGTGAAGCTCGACCTGATTGACCGCAGGTTTGACGGTGGCATCCATCAAGAGGTCTTCCAGGTGATGAATCTGGAAGTTACTCACGCCGATGGCGCGAACACGGCCTTCTTTATAGAGCTTTTCCAGCGCTCTCCACGTATCTTTATATTTGCCTTTGACAGGCCAGTGGATCAAGTAAAGATCAAGATATTCAAGCTCCAGACGTTGCATGCTTTCTTCGAAAGCGGCAAGTGTGCTCTCGTAGCCTTGGTCACTGTTCCATACTTTGGTTGTGATAAACAAATCTTCACGAGCAATGCCAGATTCACGGATGCCTTGAGCGACACCGGATTCGTTATTATATACTTTGGCGGTATCGATGCTGCGGTACCCGGCTTCTATCGCTGTTTTGACGGCATTTACAACCTCATCCCCGTCTTTCACTTTGAATACGCCAAAGCCAAGCCATGGCATCTTGACTCCATTATTGAGTGTGGCTGTGTCCTGAACGTGTTTCATGATCTGTCATTCCTCCTCTGATTCTTAGGTCAACATGAAGTTATTACCCTGGGTTCGGGCAGCCAACCGGTTGCTGACAGGCTGTCACTTTTTATTATACTAAAGTTTTCCTCTCTTTAAATACGGGTGGGCAAGCTTCACGCGAAAAGCCCCTGTTTTATCCTTTTTCGCCAGGCAGAGGTTTGGTTTTGACGCTTGTGGGTGATAAGATGAAGTATACGAAAAAAGAACGAATTGTATTTTATAGATCCATCATTATAATTCTGAGGGGATAGCGGTTAGAGGAATGGATTCAAACGTAGAGTCCGTATGCTTTTACATAATCAAAATCAATCAAGCGTAGTGATCTCGTATGACAAGTCGAGCCCGCGCGATTAACGATAAAGGAGCAAATTAATCATGGCTAAACCTAAAAAAACCAAAACGGCAGCAGCCTGGTCTCTCGTCATTATGGGAGCAGGTTTCGCAGCATCATTGCCATTCCAGGGGGTGCCGGTAGGTAAACTGCTGGTAGGTTCGTTTGAAGCAGGACTCGTGGGTGGACTTGCGGATTGGTTCGCGGTCACTGCGCTGTTCCGCCATCCGCTAGGTATTCCGATTCCCCATACGGCATTACTGCCGAAGAACCGGGATAAGATGACGGAAGGTCTGGTCTCCGCTGTGGAGAATAATCTGCTCAACAAGGACAGCATTACGGAAAAAATTGCTGGCTTCAAAGCAGCTGAGATCGTGCTGGATACTTTGGGCCGAGAGCTGCATAGTGACGGCATCAAAACCATGATTGATACGTTGTGCAAACGTATCTTGGCGGGACTTCCGCTGGAGCAGATCGCTCCGATGGTTTCCAAAGAGATCAAGTCACAGGCCGGAGCGTTTGACTTGGGGCCGATTCTCGAACGGGCTGCTGTACAGGTAACGGAGCGAGGGTATGATGCCCAGGCTTTGGATTATGCGCTGAAACAGGCAGAGGAGTGGCTGGTCAAACCGGAAACGATTCTGTTTCTGGGTGAAAGTGGCATGAAGGCGATTAGTGGTATCCAGATGAATGGACTCATGCAGTTTGCAATGAATGCGTTCATGGGTTATTTGAATGAAGACCGTCTGGGCGGCATTATCCAAGGATATCTTTTTGACCGGGTAGAGGATATGAAACGGGAAGGCAGTGCGCTGCGTTACAAAGTGCTGGATATACTTCGTACACAGGCCATGCGTCTTGCGGTGAGCGAAGCTGTGCAGGATGGCCTTAACGGGTGGAAGAATAATCTGCTGGATGGCTGGAATGCGGAGGAAACCGTGCTGAACAAGCTCACCGAGATGCGGGATAAAGCACTGGTGGCGATGGAGGATGGACGTTATGTGGACACCTATGCACTGCCTGCGATAGAGAAGGTGTTGGCTGATCTGCGTGCAGATGATGCGTTAATGACAAGCATGAATGGCAAGATTGTAGAAGGTGTCACCACATTGCTGGAGAAAAATCACTCTAAAATCGGGAATCTCGTGCGCGAAAATGTAGATAAAATGGATAACGCTTCACTCATCTCGCTGATTGAAGATAAAGTAGGTCAGGATCTGCAATGGATTCGGATCAACGGTGCGGTGACCGGATTTATTATCGGGGTCTTACTGACCGCCCTACGGATGGTACTTGAATAAAAGGGAAGGCCGGGCCGATCCGGCTAGCCAGCAAGAAGAGCCGCTCGTGTGCAGAGCAGGCTCTTTTTTAGAAAAATTCGAGCTTTAGGGAAATATCGTAAACAAAGCAGGCTTTCTTTTTGACACCAGCCGGTGTTCGGAAGAAAGTTTTTTGTTTTTCATATGGAAAAAGTTAGGTTCTAATTGGTACAACAGTCTTAGAAGCGGGTAATATACACCCAAATATAGGTATGAATCAACTAGGAGAAAAGTTTCAGGAAAACGCTCCTGTGAGCCGATGTGTCTTATGTTGATTTTGTACTATGATGCATGTAACAGGTGAAGGGGGCGCTCTTTACTTACACAGGTTTGAGCCAAAAGGGGGAATTGCTATTCCGCGCACGAAATGGATGAGAAGTTTATTCGCACTGATGATGGTGTTCACTATATTGCTGGGAGGGTGTCAGAAGATGACAGAAAGTGAGAAACAGGCGTTGTACCAGGAGGCTGAGAAGGTTGTGGTGCAGCACTTCAAAGAAAAGTTTGAACTGGATGTGGTCGTTACAAGCAAGGAACTGCTGCCAGAGATGGCGATGTCGCAGATCGGACTGAAAGGGCATGTGAAGGATCATGAGGATCAGAGTTTTGGCATATCGTACGATTACAAGAAAAAAATCACCAAAAATCTCGTGATTAGTCCCGAGCTCGAGGAAGTCATTAAAGCTAAAGGACATGATCCATACGCCAAATAAAAAGGGAGGTGCAGTGATTGAGTAACGGCAGGAACATCGATGATGAAACGTACAAAACCTTATCGGAGTTAGCCTATCAGGATCAAAAGGCAGGTGACCGTCTAACGGAGCTTCCTGGCTGGGAAGTGCTGGAGGGTACAGAGAGCAATAAATTTTCCGGTTTTGACGCCGTGACGTTCTATAATCCGGAGACCAAGGAGGCGGTCATTGCCTATCGGGGAACCGAGGGAAGTGCGTCTTTGGACCGTTCGGTGCCTGACTTGGTGATGGATGGACGCATCGGGGGCGGAGAATTGATCCGCAAAGGGCAACAGAACGCGGCACAATTTGTAGACAACCTGACACCCGATTGGCTCGATAGAGGCGTTCAGAATATCAAAGATTCCACAGGTATCTCCAAAGTGGAGAACTGGGCCGGCGACCGGGTAAGGGATGTACAAAACTGGACGGGTGATCGCGTAAAGGATATCGAAAAAACCTATTCGCCTACAGGCTGGGCGAACCAGATGTATCAGTCCGAAGATTACGCGAACCATATGAAAGAAAAGTATGGCGATCTGAATTTCTCTCTGACAGGACACTCTCTCGGAGGTGGAGATGCACAGTACGCTTCCGCTTATACAGGTCTTCCCGCGGTTACATTCAGTGCACCTTCAGTTATGGGTAACTTGACTCCTGAAATGCGTCGACGGGTTGAGGCGGGTGAGTTGGATGGCCAAGTCACGAACTATGCGAGCCCGGGCGATCTGGTCGCGAGCGGAACGTTAGGCGGATATGATCGTCATGTAGGTTCTACGTATTATATTGATTCGAATTACGCAGATGCCAATAACGGTGTAAGTCTGATTGATAAAATCAAGAATACATTTGGCGGAGAAAACTACCACAGCCTGGATCAGTATGACTTCAAGAACGGTTATATTTCCAACGATTTGTATGATCCGATCACGGGTGAGCGGGTTCGTTATTCGCCAAGACTCATGGAGAATCTGGGACCACTAAGCAAAGCGGTAGGTCCAATGGGGCTGAGAGGCGGTGCAGGCAGAGGTGCGGCCGCCGCACTGGGATCAGGTCTAATCCAGGTTACCCCGGAAGAACTGAAAAGTGTAGCTTCCCGCTGGAAACAGAATGCCCAGCAGTGCAATGCCGAGCTGAATCAGGTGCGGACACGTATGGCCCAGTATTTGCATACAAGCCGAAGCCGCAGACTGGAGCCTATTGTGACCCACTTGGATGCATCCATCCAGGAGCTGAGCACGTGGCATATGAAGCATACGAGTCAGTTCCTGAACTTTATTGAGGAAAAGGCGGAGGCTTTCCGGCAGGCGGATGAGAGTCCGGTGCATTTTAACTAACGTGAAATGGCAGGCTGGAGAGTTTGAGTTGAGTTCAAGGTGAGAACGTGCACTGAGGGGGAGGGATACACCAATGAGCGGACAATTGCTGGTGGAACTGAACGACCTGCGAATTGCGGAGAAGGAGCTGTCACAGCTACTGGTTCGCATGCAAGCAGATGAGCAGGAGGCTAGAGCGCTGTACA
This sequence comes from Paenibacillus xylanexedens, assembly GCF_007680605.1. Taxonomy (GTDB): domain Bacteria; phylum Bacillota; class Bacilli; order Paenibacillales; family Paenibacillaceae; genus Paenibacillus; species Paenibacillus xylanexedens_B. Next base: position 198,512 of record NZ_VEIO01000004.1, on the reverse strand, counting down.
GCCGTCTGAACGACTGGAAAGGACAATCTGCGGATCATACGAGGCAACAGATTGAAGAGTTTTTCGCAGGCCTTGCGAAGCGTATCCAATCCATCGAGATGCAGAAAAAAAGTCTGATCCAGTACATTGAATTTATGATTCAAACGGATCAGCAACGTTAGCATGCAACGGGGTGCCATATTGCGGATGGCACATGTAGTGTACACGGCAAGTCATCTGGATTCTAGATATGAGTTAACCCAAAAAGGAGTTTGCAGCATAAACGAGGCTATCCCGTTTGCTGCAAACTCCTTTTTTGAATCTTTTTACAATGTTCTCCTCGGGTGACCCCGGAGAAGAGAACTGCAGATTAACGTTTTTTGCGGCGAGTGGCCAGTGCGATGCCCAGGAAGGACATGATCAGAGCCAGGATCGATACGATTAACGTTGCTTGTTGTAGCTTCAACGTACCTGCATCGGAATCCGTGTTATTCGGTTGACCTGTTACCGTATCGGAGAGAGCATCGCCGAGAGTGGTGTCATCATTTCCCTTTTTGCCATCGGTCGCAGTGTCAGAGGCTTTGTCACCTGTCGCGGTACCGGCAGTACCTGCACTGTCATGCCCATCACTTGTTCCGTCAGCACTATGGTGGTCACCGCCTGTTGCGGCATTACCGGCAGCTGCCGGGTCTTCGCTGATGGTTGTGATGCTGTGAGGAGAGTTTGCCCCCGGCTGGCCTGTCCACTCTACAATGCTGCCATCACTGTAATATTGGAAGGCATCCCATGCGACTTCTGTTTCTGTCTTTGGGTTCTGTGCAACAAAGTTAAACTGTTGGAACTGTCCAGCCAGAATCCCTTGGTTATCTCCATCAATCTCCCAAGTGATTGAGGTTACTTCGTTAGAATCATTTTTCTCGGTTGTGATCTTCCATCCAGCCAGCGGCTGATATTGCTTAAATGCAACACCCTCTGGAATTTTGAGTGTAATTTTAGTTGTTGGCAACTCTTTCTCGGACGGTATTTTAATCGTATACGTCTGCCATGCACTCGTTTGTGCGACGGACGGATTTACCGTGACGTGAGCGCTGGCTAATCCAGAGAACAGCAGGAATGCTGCTGCACCTGTTGCCATAGCAGATGTTAATTTGGATACCCATGATGTCTTTTTCAAAATCAGAACCCCTCTCATTCTTGTGCAAATCGTATTTAGATACACTTGACTCTTTTTAAAAATGGTTCGTTGTTTACTACGGCTTTGCTACCTCAATCTTAAACTCGGCATCCAGGGAATCAAGTGAGCTTGTCAGCGCGTGGACTTGGATACTCCACTTGCCCGGCATAGAGATGTAGTCCTCTGCCTTGTATACGCCCGTATCGTTCTTCGGAATGGTGATCTCATAGATGCCCATATCCATATCCAGATGGATCAGAGACAACGTCACCTGTTCGAGATCTTTGACGGTACTGCCATCCGCTCGCTTCATGCTGACTTCGAACTGATTTTCTCCCACTACGCTTGGACTTACCTGAAGTGTTATCACGGAGCCATCATCTGTCGTCTGTGTGCCCTTATAAGGACCAGCGGGTGCTGGCTGACCTGGAGACAGATGTGTCAGTACAGCCGCGAGCGCAAGAATGATGGCACCTGTAGCCAGTTCAGCCTTTAAACTGCCAGACAACTGCTTACCTGTAGCAGCTCTTGCTCGTTTGGCATGAATCAGCGCGAAACCGATCATTACAATAAGCAACAGGATTTTACCGATTAGAACCAGGCCATATGCTGTTGTGAATAAGGAGTTCAGTAGCGGTGCAGGCAGGATGACCAGACTGCCATAGATACCCGTAGCGACCAGAACGGCTACAGCACCGATACCCCAAACGGTAAATCTCCTTATCGCTGCCCAGTAGACTTCGCCTCGCAGTTTTGCAGGCAATCGATTGGTGAGTGGTGGCAGACACACCGCCATAGCGGTGAGAGTCCCGATCCAGAATGCAGCAGCGGCAAGATGTACAAAGTCCATGGCTACAGCAAGCACACGTTGCTCTGCGGCAGCAGGATGCCCCGTCATCGCATGGGTAAGCAACCAGCCTAGAACTAGCACCAATGATCCGTATGAGGACCAGATGCGCACGCGCAGGGATCGATCCAGATCATAACCGGACAGTAGTGTGACTGCAAGCAACATGGCAATCAGCATCTGTAACATCCAGATCTGACCGAAGGAGGTCAGTTTGAGCGCACTGCCTAATAAGGCCCAACTGAATTCGCCGAGAGTGACACCTGACTCATAGAGGGTGTTCAGCGGAAGGCTTATTAGTGCGGCAAAGGAAGCAGCCGCATAGCTGATCCATAACAATTTGTAGCTACCCGGTGCCTCCATCGGTTCCCGTAGAAGGGAAGCTGGTGCAATTCGCAGTAGCAGGAAGGCTAGCGTACCGAGTATGACGGACAGACCGAGATATTGAATCCAGTCCGTGAATGACACGATCCATTTCAACGGGCCACCGGTGGCACCCGAACCGGATGCCAGATCCTTCATTCCGGCAGGTGCTCCGGTAGGCTCGCCGATATGGAACACATACGCTCCGGAGATTGGATGACCATCGGCAGATACGGCCTTCCAGTTGACGAGATATGTCCCGTCAGCAAGGCCAGGCTTCAGACCCGTTTCCAGAATGTGCGGGCGTTCCGAGTCAATCTGTACGTTACCATCGTCCGCTTGATTTCCGTCAGGTCCGGTAATTTTAATATCATAAAAGGCCGTCTGCAGTGATTCATTGAACTCCAGCGTCAGCCGCTGCGGTGCGGTTACGAGCAATTCATTTTCTTCAGGAGAGGCCTTAACAACATATGCATGGGCAGATGCCCATTGCGGCATCACAAGGCAGAACACCAGTAGCAGACTGGTGAGCAGCGTCCAGTGACGTTTGCTCCAACGCAGGGTTAAGCTACTTACTTTCAAAAATCATCACCCTTGGGTTATAGATTTACAATTATCCATAATTCATCGTTCACACATAATCTATACCATTATAACTTTGTCCAAAATGAAGGCGTATGACTACATAGGGCTATAAAAAATCATGGATTACTGCATATTTGTGACAAATGCTTGAAATAATGCACGTTGATATGCGGTGCTATTACATAGCGCATATCAGAAGTAGATCGTTCTGTGATAGAATTTCCTGTTCCATTCGCTTTGAAACATGTTTTATTTACGAGGCTTGCGACCGGCAAGCCCGCTCTCTAATGCGTAGCGAGTGAGCTGCACCCGGTTCTCCAGTTGTAGCTTCTGCAGAATGTTCTTCAGATGGTTCTTGACGGTCTGATCCGAGATGCCGAGCTGTTCGGCAATTTCACGATTGGTGTACCCGGCAGATACCCATTGCAGAATCTCCAATTCACGGGCGGTTAGCGGATTCTCCTGTACATCCTCACTGCGAGGAACGGGGAACTCCTGTAATATTCGGTACGCTAGCTCCTTGCTCAGCGGTGCATCGTCGCTAACAATGGCGCGAAGGTATTCCAGCCAAGTGGAAGGAGATAAATTTTTGCGTAGATAACCTTGAGCCCCTTGTTTCAGTGCTTCAAAGAGATAAGTGACATCATCCGATACGGTGACCATTACGATCATGACGTATGGGAAACGGAGTTTAATCTGCTTTGTTGCTTCGAGTCCATCCATATCGGGCATCTGCACATCCATCAGAATCAGGTCGGGCATCCAGTGCTCGGTTAACTCAATCGCTTCCTGCCCATTTTTGGCTGTACCAATGACTTCAAACAGGCTATCTTCGGATAAAATGGTGCATATCGCCTCACGCGCATGTGCGTGATCGTCCACGACCAGTACACGTACCAGTTCCATCAAGTCTGCCCCTTTCCAATGATTATTTGTGTATTACCTGATGCCGAATCAAGCTGGAATGTCCATCCCATCTGCTCAGCCCGTTCCTTGGTGATTCGTAAACCGTACCGATCTTTGAGTAGCATAGGGTCTTCGTGAATTCCAATACCATTGTCACGGATGTGAACAGACCAGTTAGAGGCATTGCCTTGCGTGTAAACTTCCACTTTGGTAGCATGGGCATGTTTGCGCACGTTAAGCAGTGCTTCGCGAATGCAAGCAAGCAGTTCTACCTGCTCTTTGGCCGAGAAGGAAACTTCGGTCAGATTCCATTCTACATCTGCCTCCGGAACGGTATCATTCACGATGGATTCGACCTGAGCCTGCAAAGCAACGGCTTCGGGATCAGCAACAGGCGAAGGTACATAACGCAACTGGGCAATGGCTTGCCTCACATATGTATTGACTTCGTGCACGGTCTTTTGAATCTCGCGCAGCTCCTGCTCATGGCTGGTGCCTGCAAGACTGCGTCCTGCTTTGTCAGTCTTTACCGAGAGCAGGAATAGCGATTGTGAAATGCCGTCATGCAGTTCCCGGGCAAGCTGGTCACGCGCTTCGAGCGCCGTTTTGGAAGCTCGCTCTTGTTCGAGGGCAGCTCGGGCCCCTTCTAACATCAGGAACAAACGGCTTAGCAGTGTCACACTGACAAGATAAACGATCACAGGTGTCAACCAGTTTCCGGCATCCATCGATAGATATGGCATCAGAAACTGATGGCGAATATATTCCCACAGTCCCACGGTGATGGTGGGAATCAGCAGGATCATCCATTTAATCTGTTTGTAGGACATATATGCATAACTCCTTCTAAGTAAAAATGGTCTTAATAAGTTGATCCATTTATTTACACTTTAACGGAGAGGACAGAAAAAACCTGAAAAAACGAAGTGCTTGCCTGAAAGCTTTCTGTAAGAAAGCTGCATCGGAAGCATATGCTTATCACCGGATTTTCCCCTTTTAGAAAAGGGAATCAACAAAATCCGGGGATAACAGCGATTGAAAGGTTCTTCTGTCATCGAAGTGTGTCGTGTAAAATTCTTCCTTAAAATTATTAATGGAATGAGGGTAATGGGATCATTATAACGCAACCTTGTCCAAGACCCTAGTCCGGGCTGTTCACAGGAAATCGGGGAGCATCATGGAGTATTTAGAAGGATATCTAAGAACACGGAGGGGTGAAATGCTGTCATCCTAGGTGAGGGTTGATGTGCTCTGCTCAGGAGGGCTCTGCCCGTTTTCGCTATGAGGGAAGGTCCTCTATACTTATATAGAACGCAAAATCATTACAAAACATGTTAAGGAGTGACGCAGCAACATGAGTCAAGAAGTATTGGAACGTCGCAGTGAATTGCTCAAGAAGAACATTCACCAGATGCTTGTTCAAGACAATCAGCACGGGATCAGTCGCCAAGACAACATGTTTTTGCAACAGATGATCAAAGAGTTACATCAGACCTCGCATGAACTGAATACGATGAGTAACGAAGAGTCTTCACAAGACTGAACAGGCCCTGATGCATCCGATGGATCAAATCACACTTCACATCACGATGAAAAATGAAAATGGCGCTATCCCTCCCGGGGATAGCGCTTTGGCTTTTATTCACCATTTCAGACTATTGCAATAGTTGATGAGCCGCTCTTTTTTCGATATACCGAATGAACAACTCCGCCAGTTCCGGATCAAATTGCGTACCTGAACATGCCCGCAACTCCTCTATGGCCTCATCCACGTTTTTGGTTTTCTGATAGGGTCGCTCGGTGGTCATGGCATCAAAGGAATCGATCACGGTCAGCATCCGGCACAGCTTCGGAATTTCATGACCCTTCAGCCCGTAAGGATAGCCATTCCCGTCATAGCGCTCATGATGCAATTCAATATACGGAATCAGATCGGCGAAGCGATCGTTCGTCATCACCATTTTTTTGCCCCAAGTCACATGACCTTTGATGGTATCCCATTCCTCGCATGTTAGCTTTTCTCTTTTGTTCAATATAGACCAGGGGATCTCCAGCTTGCCAATATCGTGAATCAGCGCCCCAAGCACGAAACGCCGCTTTTCTGCATTGTCCAGTTTGAGTACTTCGCTAATATCGAGCGCATATTTATAGACCCGTTTGGAATGTTTGAACGTATCCATATCCTTGTATTGAAACAGATTCAGCTGCTGCTCAATGTCGCGGACGTCTTGAACTAGATCAATCTCGTGCTCCATACCGTCATTGCTGCCATAGCGATGTACGTTGTTTTTGCCTTGCTTTTTGGCATAGTAAAGCGCCTTGTCCGCCTGATCCACCAGTTGAGACTTGTTATACATATCCACTTGGTATGCAGCAATTCCGGCAGAGAATGAGAGACAGCCATGGGGTAATACCTCTACGCCTTCAAAAGGGGTATCATTCAGCTGTTTGCGTAACTTATTCATAAATCTGTAAGACTCATCGAGTTCCATGCCTGGCATGAGCAACGTGAATTCTTCTCCACCATATCGAAAAGCGGTAACGGATGTGCCTTCGGTCTTGCGAATGAGAAAATCCCCAAGCAACGCCAGCAGGCTATCGCCTTGAAGGTGACCAAACTGATCATTATATTTTTTGAAATCATCAATATCAAGCAACCCCAGACAGAGGGGCGTTCCTTGCGTACGAGCTTTATTGAGCTCCGTTTCCAGCATGTTCTCGAAATAGCTGTGGTTGAACAAGCCCGTACGCTGATCCGAGTTTGCCTTTTCTTCAATGGACTGGTACATAATGAACAGTTGCTTGAACGCATGAGATAACAAGATACTGAGACTGAGATATAAAAATAGACCAAGCACACCGTTATGTACAACCAGAATGGTGAGCACAAGCGCCAAAATAAGTGTGCAGAGGTAGACCAGGAGGGATTCGGTTACGAATGCCCGTTTCATCTGCTGTAATGCATCTTTGGTTGAGAAATGAAAGAACAATCCCAGCGTAATGGTATTAATAATAAAATAGGCAGCCAGAGCAGCAACATATGGAATCAGGTTGTAACTATCAATGGCTCCGACCTGACCACCTGTCCATTCGAATACAGTGGCGGCTCCGGTGATCATGAGACTATAAATACTGAAATTGACAACATGTTTCCACCAGGCAAGCTTGCGGTCTTTAATTAATAAAATGATAGAAATCGGCAACAACACCGAGAGGCTGAATGCCCCGCCAAACATAAATATGCATGCCAGATACACAGAGGAATCCATCGATTGCTGGTTACCCTTCGGGGGAATCTGGAATGTAAAATAGTCGAGGATGAGCGCGGCTCCCAGCATGGTATAAACCATAACCCAGTCGGTTGTCGTCAGATGTACATAAGACCACTGGTTCATATAGATAAAAACGCCAATCCCGGTGCAGCTAAGCAATAAAACATACATCATGCTCCGATCTGCTTTGCGGATAAGGTTACGAATAAAGTTCATAGAAAATCTCCTGCTTGGATTTAGTCAACTCGTGATGTTAGGTATAAACGAACGATGCAGTATCACGACCTTTTTTGGAGATAACAGACTCCTGCTCGATGCATTTATATTGGTTATTCTTGTATAGGCATATACTATATATTTTTTTAACATAACAAGATCGCTTCCAAAAATCCAGCAAGAAAAAAACAGGCCGCTCGCAGCCTGTTTGTCTGGTGTGGCAGCAGAACCTAACCGCCAAGCTTGTATCCCGAAGTAAGTGCTACAACGACAGACGCTACGATGATGGCGTTGATGACAATGCGGGAATATTTGATACCTTCGAATTTCTTCATGGAAAAGACCTCCCTTCCTTGGAGTCTGGTCCGATGCTCACCAATTCTCATTGAGTCTGGTATGTTTCTGCGGACGATACGTCTTCTTTGCCTCGATCCACCATCATGTACTGGATAAACAGGAATATGCCAACATTCATCACGACATCACCAATGCTGATGACCTGTGTTCGGGGGTAAGGACTCGATAGCGGGATGATGTCGCCAAGAAAGGCAAGATGGGTTGATGCATCCATCATATAATGCTTGGATACGGCGCTACCTTCCCTTAGCAGATCGACATAATAAGGACCGAGCACAGCAGAAGCTTCCACGGAAACGGGCATGCGGCCACCGTTAAGAGCCATCACGATGAAGTTGAGAAACACCCCGATCCAGATCAGCGTGAACCCCCGATGATGTCTGTTGAGCCATAAGAAGATAAGGCCTGTGATATAAACAGCGGCAAACAGATAACCATTAATGGATGCTACCCAGCTCAACCGCTCCTGCATATAGAAAATGCCAAACTGGAAGAGTAACAGTAGCGGAAAGATCCATCCGCCGCGTAGCTGGAGTCTTGCAAACTGATTGAGTCCATAACGGACTCCACCCCTGAACAGACCAACAATCAAGCCGATCAGAATACCGTCGTATACCATGATTAACCCCTGTTCTTGCGAATATGCGAAACAATAATTGCGTGTTTGTGTACATAAGAAATTCGACCTGATATTGGCAATTCCTGCATGGTCAAAATGATTTTTAAGAAGAATTTTGTAAATGCATATAGAAAAGCCGTCTTCCCGAAAAATAGAGGTCGAAACCTGAATCCGAATCGGTGAAGACGGCTTTATATTTTGCTAAAAAATGATCATTTCAGTCAAGTGGTTATCTATACGATATTTACTCGGAACCGCCATTCAAGTAATTAAAGAAAGGTTGATCCACCCAGAAGTTGTATGAGGTGATATTTGCTTCAGGAGCCAGTTTTCGGAATCCTTCCTGAATCGCCTTGGCATTTTCTTTCAGTGAGAAAGATTGGGCATAATAATGACCAAGCGTAATTTTGTTGTTCGTAATCACTGGGAAGTTAGCCAGTGCGGTTGGTGAATAATATAGCGGCTGCCACCAGGAGTTGATAATCAGTGGAGATTGGCTGGTGCTGTTCTTTTTGGCGAATTTCAGAACGATATCGTTGAAACGGGTTTTGTCCGCTGTGTTGTTAAATTCAAACTGAATGTCATATTCCTTCGCATAAGCGATGTAATTGCCATTTTCAATTTGTGTAACTTTGTAGTCTGGTGTTTCCTTCGGCTCGCCCCACTCTTTCAAATAGATAAAAGCAGATGTCTTTGGCTGGAATTGTACATCGGCATCAATGCCTTCGCTGCGAAGCAGGCCAATCAGCTGTACTGCATGATTAATGCTGTCATGACCATAAGTTAACGTCAGTTCATCGATAAAATTGGAATCAAAACGGCTGTCTTTCAGGTTGTAACCTGTAACGAGATCTTCCCGCAATGCCTGATCAACAATCTTTCTCAGCTCAGGAGCTTCAATCAAGTCGGCTGTACGGTATGCAGCATAAAGCTTGGAGTAGATATCTGCATCATTGGAACGTCCAATTTCATTTTTATATTTACCTTGGCTAATCAGCACACGTCCGAGCAGAATGTTCGCTGCATCCTTGCTCGCTACGCCGCCCTTAACAAGAGCAGGGTAGAGGCTCTCGGGAACCAGTCCTGTATCAATGGCCGCAGCCAGTTCTTGCCCTGCTTGTCCTTGCAAACGATCAGACTTGATGCCTGCTTTGGCAAGTGCTTTAGCTGTTTTGTCGGCAGGATAGGTGTAAGCGAGTTCTTTGAATCCAGCTGCCTTGACGGCGAGGAATACCGCTGTGTAAATGCTTAGTTGATCCTTGGCATGTACCTCCGTTGCTGTTAACACACCGTTGTTGAACAGCGCAACAGCTGCCTCGTAGGCATCATCACCCGATTTCAGATCGCTGAAGGCTGGTGCCTTTGCGGAATCCGTACTTGTAGAGGCTGCAGAACTTGCTTCTGTGATGGTTGCAATGGCTTTGATAAAATCACCCTTGGACGCTTGTTGCGGCAATTGGATACCGTACTTGGCTTGCAGGAATTGAGCGAAATCTGCTGCACTTTCTGTGTAGACAGCGGGTGCTTTTACTGCAGGGGTGTTCACATGTAGCGTTTTAGGTGCAACTGGCGTTGCGGATGCCGCAGAAGCAGAAGTGGGCAGACTGAGAGTGCCGAGGGTTACCGGAGCGGCGAGCAGGGCTGCCAGCGTAATCTGGGTGATCTTTTTCAAATGAAAAGCCTCCTTAAAATAGGTTGAAAATGATAGGTGAATGCAATATAATCCTGACAAATCCTATCAGAATAGAATAATTGGATTGACTTTAGCACGGAGTCGCGCCAAATGTCAACGAAAAAAAGCCAGTCATAATGCGGCTTCCAGAGTCTGGAAGATACTGTTTTTGCGATGATCTTCCATATGAGTGTATACGCTGAAAGTTTTATTGACAAGGATCGACATTATCCGATAGGATAATAAAAAAGATTATTGAAAAGGGGAATTTTCAAAATGAAAAGAGGTTTATCGTTCGTCTTATCAATTGTTATGATCGCTATTTTGCTGGCTGCTTGTGGAAAATCAGCTACTAAAGACGAACAATCCGCTCAAGGCGGCGATTCTGGAAAATCCCTGCGGATGGCATTAGTACTTCCTGAAAAAATAGGGGTCAACCCTTTCTTTGTACAAATGGATGAAGGCTTCAAAAAAGCAGGTAAAGAGTTCAAGGTGGATACCAAAACGATTGAATCAACAGACCCTGCAGCATTCGAGCAAAACCTGCGTGCAGCTGTTGCCGAGAATTATGATCTGATTATTACAGCAACGTTCCAGGCAGAAGATGCACTCAAAAAGGTTGCTGCCGAGAATCCAAACAAGTCGTTTGCGATTGTAGACACAGCGATTGATCTGCCTAACGTTCGTAGCGTTGGTTTCCGTGAATATGAAGGAGCGTACCTTCTGGGTGCGGCTGCCGGACTTTCCACGAAAACGGATAAAGTGGGTATGGTCGCTGCAATGGACATTCCTTTGATTAAGAAATATACAGAAGGATTCAAAGCAGGTCTGGAGTCCGTTAATCCAAAAGCAGAATTCCTGGTGAACTATGTTGGTGGTTTCAATGACCCGGCTAAAGCGAAAGAATTGGCACTGGTGCAATTCGGCAAAGGTGCTGACTTCATCGCAGGTGCATCTGCTGTAGGTGACCTTGGTGTGTTCGAAGCGGCGAAAGAAAAAGGCTTCTACACTTCTGGACAAGATACAGACCGTACAGTAGAAGATCCGGAGCATATCGTACTTTCCCAGTTGAAATCTACGGATACCGTTGCTTATGAGACCGTGAAAGATTTTGCAGAAGGTACATTCAAAGCAGGCGCAGTCAACTACGGTTTGAAAGAAGACGGCGTGGGTCTGACATACGTTACGCGTGACAGTGAGTCTCCACTGAATGCATTTGTTGGTCAAGAAGTTATCGACAAAGTAAAAGCAATCAAAGATGACATCGTATCCGGTAAAATTGTAGTTAAAGATCCATTGCAACAATAGTAAGGATAGAAATCACTTCCTATATCTGATCTGAAATATTTCATATGAAGAATGAGCAATGAACTGATGGATGTGTAATCAATCTAGTTAGCCGGCTGCCCAACCAGGCAGCCGGTTTTGCTACTGTTTACAGTGACCTTATATGTTGAACGTAACGTTTACACGATAACGGAGAGGACAGAAGAAACCTGAGAAGCGGAGCTAAAAGCTTTCTGCAAGAAAGCTGCATCGGAAGCATAGGCTTCGCCTTTATCCCCGGATTTTCTCCTTATAAAAGGGAGTTCAAAAAAATCCGGGATAACAGCGATCGAAAGGTTGTTCTGTCATCGGAGTGGCAAGTGTAATCAATTATAGCTTGACTTACATCAATCGAGAGGAGCGAACGCAAGATATGCTGTTGGAGATGGAGCAAATTACGAAGAAATACGGTAGCTTCACGGCGAACAAGGATATCCATTTTAATCTGCGCGAGGGGGAGATTCATGCTCTTGTCGGGGAGAATGGAGCAGGGAAAACGACGCTAATGCGTATGCTGTACGGGATGGAGCAACCGACAACAGGCACGATTAAAGTCCGTGGGCGCGAGGTAAGCTTTGCAACACCATCTCAGGCTATGGCGAGCGGGATCGGCATGGTGCACCAGCATTTCATGCTGTTTCCATCCTTTACGGTAGCGGAGAATATTGTCATTGGACGTGAACCTGCGGCGGCAGGGGTATTTGATCGAAAAAAAGCGGCAGCCCAGGTCGATGAATTGGGCAGACAATACGGCATGCCGGTTGACCCGTGGAAAAGAGTTGGCGAATGTCCCCTGGGTATGCAACAACGTGTAGAAATTCTCAAAGTGTTACATCAGGGAGCAGACATCATTATATTGGATGAACCTTCGGCGGTGCTCACTCCGCTTGAAGTGAAAGAACTGCTGGCGAATATGAAATCACTCGCGAAGCTGGGCAAAACCTTCGTCATCATCACACACAAGTTGCAAGAGGTCATGGATGTTGCGGATCGAATCACCGTACTTCGAGATGGACAAGTCACAGGTACATTAGAAGCGAAGGATACTGATGTAGAGGAGTTGTCACGCCTGATGGTGGGGCGTGAACTGGTGCGAATGGACAAACCCGCATCTGTTCCGGGTGAAGCTGTGCTTCAGGTGGAGGCTGTTCAACTATCGGGAGCCAAAGACCGCTCTGCACTTAAAGATATTCATATGAAGGTTCGCAAAGGCGAAGTAGTGGGGATCGCGGGCATCTCCGGTAACGGTCAATCCGAATTGATTCAGGTGATTGCCGGGTTGCGAAAGCCGGAGGGAGGCCGAGTGCTTTTATCCGGGCAGGACACGACGAACTGGCCGGTACGCCGCATTCGGGAGCATGGACTGGCGCATATTCCGGAAGACCGCTACATGTGGGGAGCGGCGAAGGATGCCAGCGTGAAGGAGAACGGACTGATGGGGCACCATCACCGCCTGCAGAAGCGTGGCATGATCAAAGCCAGAGCAGCCAAAGCGATGGTGGAGAGCTGGATCAAGCAGTTTAACATCAAGACAGGATCGGCGGAAACAAAAGCCCAATTTCTATCGGGCGGTAACTTGCAGAAGCTGATTGCTGCACGTGAGTTTGCACAGGATACACCGTTTCTGATTGCAGCAGAGCCTACACGCGGAGTCGATATCGGTGCAATGGAAACTATCCACGCAGAATTACTGCGTAAACGCAATGAGGGAGCGGGTATCTTGCTGATCTCGTCCGAGTTGTCGGAAATTTTGCAATTATCCGATCGCATTATTGTCATGTACGAAGGAGAGATTGCCGGAGAACTTGCGGCAGCGGAAGCGACAGAAGAACAGATCAGTTTGTTGATGGCAGGAGGGAAAGAGCGGGTATGAATCGGGTAAAAGAAACACTTCGCGGACTTGTACAGCCGCTGCTTGCCGTATTGATCGGCTTGCTCGCCGGTGCGATTGCCATTCTGGTCGTTGGCGGCAATGTCGTAGATACGTATGCCGAGATGTGGAAGGGTGCCTTCGGTAACTTCTACTTCTTCACCAATACATTGGCGCGTGCAACGCCGATTATCTTGGCGGGGCTTGGCGTAGCACTGGCATTCCGTGCCGGATTTTTCAATATGGGTGCGGAAGGTCAGATGATTCTGGGCGGACTCAGTGCGGCGCTCACGGCGCTTTATCTGCCAGGGCCGGGCTGGTTCGTATGTATTGCAGCCATTCTGGCGGGAATTATTGCCGGCGGGGCGTGGTCCCTTTTTGCAGGCTGGCTGGATGCACGCTTTGGCATGAACCTTTTGATTACAACATTATTGCTTAACTATATTGCGACGTATTTTGGCGGATATATGGTTTCGTATCCATTTAAAGATAAGACAGGTTCTGCAGCGATGGCGCAGACACCAATGATTGATCAGAGCGTGTGGCTACCGAAGCTGTTTCAGGGCATGGGACTGCACGCAGGCTTCATTATAGCGATTGTAGGGGCGATGCTGATCTACTGGTTTACGCACAAAACGGTGACGGGTTATGAAATTCGTATGCTGGGCAGCAATCCGTCGTTTGCGGCATATGGCGGTGTACGTCGTATCCGTATGATGATGCTGTCCATGGTCATTAGTGGTGGACTTGCAGGTCTTGCGGGTGCTGGCGAAGTTCTAGGTACACAGTATCGTTTCCTGGATGGCTCGTTATCCTCGGCAAGTTATGCGTGGAGCGGTATCATGGCTACATTGCTGGCGCGCTCGCATCCACTGGGTACAGCTGTAGCGGCTATTCTGCTCGCGGCATTACAGACAGGGGCGATGGGCATGGAGCGGAATACGGATGTGCCTCTGGAAGTTGGTAGCGTAATTCAGGCTGTCTTGACACTGTTTGTCTCGGCACAGATCGGTTATTCCTTCCTGAAGCGGAGAAAGGAGAAAAAGTCCAATGCAACAACTGTTTGATGCAGCCATGTTTGGCTCAACCTTGCGGATTATGACGCCGATTCTGCTCGCAGCACTTGGCGGGGCTTTATGTTCGCGCGTCGGTCTGTTTAACGTGGGCTTGGAAGGACTGGTGCTGATCGGGGCATTCTCCGCGATTGTGGGCAACTACCTGTTCGGCAATGTACTCTTGGCAGTGCTGTTTTCGATTATTATCGTGATGCTGTTCTCGGCGCTCTTTGCGTTTATAAGTATTAATCTCAAGGCTAACGCCATCGTCGTCGGTATATCGTTGAACTTTCTGGCGGCGGGACTCACGACCTTTGCCTTGCGGGCGATCTTTGACGTAAAAGGTGCATACTACGATAAAAATATGGTGGGCCTCCCGAAATTGGACATTCCGCTGATCAAGGATATTCCTTGGGTGGGAACGGTGTTATCTGGTCATAGTCCACTCGTATATCTAGGCATTATTGTTGTTATTGCTTTACAGTTCTATCTATTTAAAAGTGTATCGGGCTTCCGTCTGCGTTCCGTGGGTGAGAATCCGATTGCTGCCCAGAGCATCGGCATCAAGGTACGCGCTATTCAGTATGGTGCTGTACTGATGTGCGGTGTACTGTGTGCTCTGGCTGGAGCGCAGCTGTCGCTTGGTCAGGTGACGATGTTCACCGAAGGCATGACCGCAGGTCGCGGCTTCATCGCTTTGGTTGCCACGATGCTGGGGCAAGCCAACCCGCTTGGGGTCATGGGGTCTAGCGTGCTCTTTGGATTCATGGAAGCACTCAGTATTCGTCTGCAAGGCTTCTCTCTGCCCACCCATTTCACCATGATGTTGCCGTATATTGTAACACTGGTGGCAATGTTCTTTTTCAAAGACCGGACGTATGCGCAGGATGCATTGAAAGCGGGCGGAAGCTCGCGTTAATCGTAGCAAGGGAGGAATCAGGACGTGCATAACAAAGCTGAGCGTTTGAAAAAAACCAAAACGCCACCACCGAAAGCTGGCGCCGATTACGGAGATCGGTTGCCGCCCGGTCAGGTGCTGACGGAAAAATTCCCGATTTTGCATGAAGGGGAAGTGCCGGAGTATGACCTTTCCGCTTGGGACTTGAAGGTTTTTGGTGAAGTCGAAGAAGAGAAGGTGTTCTCTCTGGCTGAGCTTCAGGCGATGCCGCAGGTGAACATGGTTAGTGACATTCACTGCGTTACCCGCTGGTCGAAGTTTGATACACCGTGGGAGGGTATCCGCTTCTCGGAATTCATGAAGCTGCTCGGGGTTAAACCAGAAGCGAAGTACGTCATGATTCATGCGGACCACGATTACGAGACCAATGTGCCACTCGAAGAGCTGATGCATGATGATGTATTGCTTGCTTTCAAATATAACGGCGAGCCACTCACACCGAAGCATGGTTTCCCACTGCGACTGGTTGTGCCACAGCTGTATTTCTGGAAAAGTGCAAAGTGGGTGCGTGGGCTGGAGTTCATGACAGAGGATCGTAACGGCTTCTGGGAAAGCAATGGCTTCCACCATTTTGCCGATCCGTTCAAGGAACAGCGTTTCTCGGGTGAGGATCTGCCGATTCCTGAGGATGAGTGGACGAAGAAGGAGTTTGATTAAACATGTTGATGCCAATATTGCAAATTCATTCGGAAGATATGCCAGCCTATGCCATCGTGTGCGGTGATCCGGCTCGTGCGGAGAAAATTTCCCGAAAGTTGGAGAATGTCAGAGAGCTGGCGTTCAGCCGCGAATATCGTACATTTGTAGGAGAGTATGAAGGGGTTCAGATGGCAGTGGCCAGTCATGGCGTAGGTTCACCGGGCGCAGCTGTTTGCTTCGAGGAACTGATTCGTGCAGGGGTGAAAACCCTGATTCGCGTAGGTACGGCAGGCTCATATACAGCCGATTATCCGGCAGGAAGCGTTATTGTCAGCACAGCGGCTGTACGCTCCGATGGACTTACACGTCAGCTCGTACCAGACGGTTTTCCGGCCGTGGCCGATATTGATGTGACCAGCGCATTGGTCGCAGCTGCACGTGAGACGGGCAGTGGTACAGACGAGGCGGTAAGTGCTGTGACTGGAGCAGACGAAGGATCAGCATCATTCACAAGTGCAGGAGCTGCCAAAGTTGGCGTGGGGATCACGGTAACACTGGATGCGTTCTTTACAGGGGTAGAGGAGATTCCACACCGTAAATACAAACAGGCTGGAGCGCTTGCCGCCGAGATGGAGATCGCTGCGCTATACATTGTCAGCACGCTGCGCGGTGCGCGGGCTGGAGCCATCGTAGCGATTGACGGCTTCGCAGACAGTGATCTTGCGGCTGAGTATGATCCGCATACCGATGCGGTGGCTAAGGCTGTGGAGCACGAGATCACTGCGGCGCTACGTGCACTTGCGGCACTTGCTCGCCAAGATCAGGTAACGAACTAGCTTAGACATGGTGTAAATGTCCACCGAGAGTGGACATATTCGTAAGACGTCCTTCTACGGTCATGAATATGGCCGGGGGCGTCTTTTTTTACATAGAAGAATTATTCTATCACCGGAGTGTAGCTTATAAGAACTTTAGTTCAGCTGTCGTAGCTCAGAATGATTTTGAAATCATTGGGTAATTATATACAGGAACAGAATCCAACATGAGATTGCAAAAGGAGGACTTACACGATGACACAGAACAATCAACCTCAGGATGAAGCCAAACTCCGCAATAAACTGGACGAAGACGGCGACTCCTTAATGGAGAAAAAGAAGATATTAAATGGCGTGGATATTGAGCCACAGGCGGATGATTGGGCAGCTAAGCCGTCACCTGTAGCTTACAACGAAGAAATCAATACCTCTTCCCAAAAATAGGATGAATCGACAGAGCAGGTACCTTAGGGTATCTGCTTTTTCGTCCTTGTATAATATTACAAATACATAATAAGGAAAGGTGGAGGGAACCAATATGAAGAATACCATACAGATCCGAAAAGCACAGCTTGCTGACTATCCGGGTGTATCCACGTTATTAGATCAATTACACGAGTTACACGTACAGGCAAGACCGGATATTTACAAATCTTTGCACCCAAGGCTTGGGGAAAAGGAATATGCCGATTGGCTTGCCATAGATGACCGTTACCTCTATGTAGCCGATCATATTGAGAACGGAAAGATTGTCGGCTTCAGCAGTGCACAACTGAGCATCATTCAGGATCATTCGCTTTTTGTGGATCGCAGGATGCTATACATCCACGAAATCGTGGTGGACGCAAGTCACCAAGGACACGGAACAGGCAAACGGCTAATGCAGGCCATGCTGGATCTGGGGAGAGAGCTTCAGGCAGACCACTTGGAATTAACGGTTTCTACATTCAACTCGCATGCACAGGTTTTTTATGAACAGATGGGGTTAAGGGTGCGTAGTAGCAGAATGGAGTTCCCATTGTAATTGTAAGTCGAGTAGTGGAATAAGTCTGAGCATAGAACTACATACACAAAATGTTCGATAATAAATAGAAATAATCCCTTGCATACCCCATGGGGGTATGTTAATCTGGATGAAGAACGAAAGAAAAGGGGTGTTATGATGGAACATCAAAGCCATCCCGAAGAGTCTGTACACACTGCGGAACAGCAGTCCGAGCAACAAGCGGATTCATGCCATGCTGGGAATTTAGACAAGGACGGCAAACCTGTCCGCAAAAGCCACCATTCGCAGGAGATGAAGGGCAATCTCATCTCCAGGTTGAATCGGGTGGAGGGCCAGATTCGCGGCATCAAAGGGCTGATTGATAAGGACACATACTGTGATGATGTGTTAACCCAGATCGCTGCAGCGCAGTCAGCGCTCAATTCGGTAGGCAAGCTTTTGCTGGAAGGGCATATGAAGAGCTGTATTGTGGAACGTATTCAGGCGGGTGAACACGAAGTCGTGGATGAATTACTGGTTACCGTTAGAAAACTGATGAAGTAAGTGCAGATGATAAACTATGTATTTTGAACTAATCATTTACACAGAAAGTGAGGGGACAGAATTAACCTGAAAAAGCGGAGCTAAAAGCTTTCTGAAAGAAAGCTAGCATCGGAAGCATACGCTCCGCCTTTATCACCGGATTTTCCCCCTAAAAAAGGGATCAGAAGAAATCTGGGGATAACAGCTACTCTCCAGGTTGCTCTGTCATCGGAGTGCCCATGTAAATAATCTTCAGTTCAATTTATATAGTCAATACGAACACACTCAATCAAGGAGGAATGGAACATGTCTAATGTTACGTTGAATGTCAAAGGAATGTCTTGCAATCATTGTGTAAAGTCCGTTGAAGAAGCGGTGAAAAGTGCGGGAGCAAGTGGTCAGGTAGATCTGGCAGCCGGAACGGTAGCTGTAGAATATAATGAGCAGGCTGTTACCGTGGATCAGATCAAAGCTGCAATTGAAGATCAAGGATACGACGTTGTTTAATTGATTCGAGAGAAGTTCATTAACGAAAGATGGCAGTATAGGCTTAGACCTCTTGTTCCTCAGTTGGAATTGATTGCACAAGGGACGGTTTAAGCCTGGTTTTCTGCCTTAAATATACCCCTATAGGGTATATGGCTTGTTTGAAAGGAGCTGACATGATGACAACGAGCGCATCTGAAAATATAGAACCCGCACCAACGCCTGCACCAACGGAGAACCTTGGTCTGAAGACAACCCTGCATATCACGGGTATGACCTGTGCCGCATGTTCTACACGTGTGGAGAAGGGGTTATCCCGCATGGAAGGTGTACATCAGGCTAATGTGAACCTTGCCATTGAACAGGCAACCATCTCGTATGATCCCAAAACGACCAGTGTGGACGCATTACGGGACAAAGTCGCGGCACTTGGCTACGGTACGGTGACGGAATCCGTCGATCTGGATATTACGGGAATGACCTGCGCAGCCTGTTCTGCACGTATTGAGAAAGGGCTGTCGCGGTTGCCCGGTGTCACCCAAGCTAACGTTAACCTGGCACTGGAGACAGGGCATATTGAATATGCAGCGGGTACTCTCAAACCGTCCGATATTACAGCCAAAATCAAACAGCTAGGCTATGGCGCCGCATTGCAATTAACGCAGGAGGAATCGACCTCTGTTCGGGAACGGGAGCTACAGCGTAAGAAATGGAAATGGATGATCTCCGCACTTTTGTCCATTCCGTTATTGTGGGCAATGGTTGCCCACTTCTCCTTTACGTCGGGCATTTATGTACCTGAGCTGTTTTTGAACCCATGGTTCCAGCTGTTACTGGCGACACCCGTCCAATTCGTGATTGGATGGCAGTTCTATGTAGGTGCATATAAGGCTCTTCGCAATGGTAGTGCTAACATGGACGTACTTGTGGCACTCGGAACAAGCGCCGCCTTTTTTTATAGCCTTTACCTGACGCTCACGAGCGGGTACTTACCTGATGCCAGTATGGGTCAGAGTATGGACCATGGAGCAATGGCAACGGATGTAGGCACTGCTGCAGGAGCTGCCGCGATGCCGATGGTGGAGCTGTACTATGAGACAAGTGCAATTCTGATTACGTTGATTTTACTTGGAAAATGGTTCGAGGCTGTGGCGAAAGGGCGTTCTTCACAGGCGATCAAAAGCTTGATCGAACTCGCTCCACGTGAAGCACGGGTTATCCGTGACGGACAGGAAGTTCTGATCCCGGCTTCCTATGTCGCCGTCGGTGATCTGGTTCTGGTGAAGCCTGGGGACAGCATTCCGGTGGACGGTATCGTAGAAGAGGGTCAATCCTCAGTCGATGAGTCCATGCTGAGTGGAGAAAGTCTACCTGTAGATAAAAAGCCTGGCGACCCCGTCACGGGTGCAACGCTGAACAAAAACGGCGTTCTCCGCATTCAGGCGACCCGAGTTGGCTCAGATACGGCTCTATCGCAAATTATTAAAGTGGTCGAACAGGCACAGGGATCAAAAGCACCTATTCAGCGGATTGCCGATGTAATCTCGGGTATTTTTGTACCGATTGTAGTGGGGATTGCAATACTAACCTTTTTGATCTGGTATCTGTTTGCAAGTCCGGGGGACTTCGCCGGATCATTGGAAAAAGCGATAGCTGTGCTCGTTATCGCCTGTCCATGTGCGCTCGGGCTGGCGACACCGACCTCTGTCATGGCTGGTTCAGGTCGTGCGGCGGAATATGGCATTCTGTTTAAAGGCGGTGAACATCTGGAGTCTGCTCAGCAGATTCAGACGGTTGTGCTCGACAAAACAGGGACCGTTACCCAGGGCAAGCCTGTATTAACTGATGTTATTGCAGCACCCGGCTGGACAGAATCAGAGTTACTTAGACGTGTTGGAGCGGCAGAGCAAAGCTCGGAGCACCCGTTAGCTGAGGCGATTGTGAACGGCATTCGGGAGAAGGGTCTGCTTTTGGAATCAGCTGCATCGTTTGAGAACATCCCTGGTTATGGTGTCCGTGCAACGGTATCTGCTGAAGAGATTCTCGTGGGAACACGCCGCTTGCTGGCAGATGCGAACGTAGAGGTACCGGAGGAAGGCATACAGCAGATGAGCGCTTTGGAGGAACAGGGCCGTACGGCTATGCTGGTTGCTTCTCAAGGCCAGTGGGCGGGCATCATTGCGGTGGCGGATACGATCAAGGATACTTCTCGGGAGGCCATTGGACGGCTTCAATCTATGGGAATCGATGTCATTATGATTACGGGGGACAATGAACGAACAGCTCGTGCGGTAGCAGCGCAAGCGGGCATCCAGAACGTTTTGGCAGAAGTTCTCCCGGAAGGCAAGGCATCGGAAGTGAAAAAATTGCAAGAGAGTGGCCGAAAGGTAGCCATGGTTGGAGATGGCATCAACGATGCCCCGGCACTGGCTACAGCCGATATCGGCATGGCGATTGGAACCGGAACCGACGTAGCGATGGAAGCGGCGGATATTACATTGATGCGTGGTGACTTGAACAGCATTGCAGATGCAATCGAGATGAGCCGCCGCACGATGGGCAATATCAAGCAGAACCTGTTCTGGGCTCTTGGCTACAATGTGATTGGCATACCGATTGCGGCCGCGGGATTTCTGGCTCCGTGGCTGGCAGGGGCTGCAATGGCATTCAGCTCGGTGTCGGTTGTGCTGAACGCCCTGCGTCTGCAACGGATGAAACTTGCTCGAACGAAGTCATAAGATAAGAGATTAACATACGGGTAAGAAGAGCTATGTAATAGATCAATGACTGATCCTTTAAATGCGCGGCTCGCCCCACGGCGAACCGCGTATTTTTTTACGCAAAAAGCAGTCATAAGCCAACCAAGATTGACATTTATGAAAATAAATCCAGCTTCATTCATGAAAATACGGACAACTTTTCTGAATGTTACGAAAGTATATTGACAAGATAGACATATGCCTTTAAAATTTAAACGATTGTTTGATTCAAACGAATGTTTAAATCAAATTAGAACTATTTTAAAAATGGAGGAACATAATTATATGCTGCAAGCTCTACGTACCCTATTTAAAAAACCGCCAGTAATTATAGGCATTGTTACTGCACTGATGTTTCAGGTTATCTTTAGCGTGATCTGGATGACTGCATATTCCGGTGTGAACGATCGGACGAATGAATTAACGGTAGCCATTGTGAATGAAGATGGTGAACTATCCAAAGCTGTTGCGGATCGGTTGGCAGAGACATTGCCTTTCCACACCGTGGCCAATCTGAGTGCTGCTGAAGCACTCGATCAATTGAACCATCATCAAGTGCACATGGTGCTGGACATTCCGGCAGGATTTAATGAATCCCTTCAAACGGCTGGCGCCACGGCCGAGATCAAATATACGATCAATGAAGCCAATCCGGTAACGATTAAAAGTATGATGCAAGGTGTGTCACAGAGCGTGACCAACACCATTAACAAACAAGCTTCCGCGCAAGGTGTGCAAACTGTACTTACCGCTTCGGGTGCTTCTGCCGATCAAGCTGCTCAGGCTGCTACGAACCTGACCAACCGGGTGGAAGGCAAGACGACATCGATTAATCCGGTGAACGGCATGAACAACCAGATGGTACCGATGATGATGGTGCTTGCTTCTTATGTAGGCGCCATGATTATGGGTATGAATCTTCAAGTAGCTATGGGCATGTTGTCTTCGATGTATTCTCGCATGACATTGTTCGGTGCCCGGGTCGTCATTAATGTAGGTTCTGCACTGGTTGTTTCCTTGCTTGGATCTTCTCTGATCGTGGCATTGGGAGGACAGATTGCACAAGGATTTGTGGCCTTCTGGTTGTTCCAGGCACTCTTCCTGTGTACGTTCATGTTTTTCTCCCAGTTCTTCCTGATTTGCTTTGGACCAGCAGGAAGTGTGTTTAACATCATCTCGTTATCCCTGCAACTGGTGTCATCCGGTGCGATGGTGCCGCGTGAATTGTTGAACAGCTTCTACAGCGGAATCGGTCACTACTTGCCTGCAACCTACGCGGTTCAGGGGATTCTAAGCGTGCAACTGGGTGGCCCCGGCGTACAATCTGCCGCAGGTTCCATCGTTGTTGTGTTGCTGATTGCTGTTGCGCTGTCGCTTGTTGTGACGCTACTCAAAAAAGGACGCAAACCCGCCGGCATGCCAAGTCCGGCTCCAGCAAACAGCTAATATACGCAGGCGTTATGAAGCTGTATCGTTTGCATCAAGCACCCCGGTGATTTTCATCGGGGTGCTTGGTGTAATATAATAGATGGATGAAGTGAGGGCTGCAGTCCGGTTAAATACTGTAGCGACTGACATGAACGGACAAGAGGAGAGAAACAAATGACGGAACCGGAATTGGATATCAAAACAAGGATATTGCTTGCAGCGAAGAAACTTTTTGCATTACAAGGGTATGACGGGACGAGTGTTCGTCAAATCTGTGATGAGGCGGGGGCGAATGTATCCCTGGTGTCTTATCATTTTGGCGGTAAAGAGAAGGTGTTCGATGCACTATTTGAGCACTTTTTCCCTGAACATATTCTGAGTAAGTTAGCTGCAGAATCGATGTCCCCTGTTGAAGGTATCCGCCGAATTGTTGGTGAAGTCGTGAGGTTTACGATGACGGATCGCGAGATGAGTGACATTGTACAGTTGGAGATTACCCTGCGTACGCATCGGACTGCAACGGTGTTTCAATATCTGGACCCGGTCTGGAATAAAGTGAGAGAGTATCTGCAGCAAGGTAAGGATGAGGGACTGTTCAAGATTGAATCTTCATCCTATGCCATGCTTCAGGTTATGGGCGTAGCACTTGCGCATAAGCGGGCCAAGCACTCGCGTTTTGGTTTTGATTATCAGGATATGAATACAGAGGAACTTGCCGAAGAGACGGTAGAGTTCGTACTTCGAGGATTAGGAGTGAACAGCCATGAATGAAACGATTGAACTGATGATGAGACACCGCTCTGTACGTAAATTCAAGCCAGATCCCGTTAGCGAGGAGCAACTCGCAGCTATTGTTGCGGCGGGACAGATGGCATCCTCTTCAAGCAATGTACAGGCTTACTCGGTGATCGCTGTGACAGATCAAGAGCAGAAAGCCAAACTGGCTGAGCTTGCCGGGGGTCAGGCTTATGTCAATGAATGTCCGGTCTTTCTCGTATGGTGTGCTGACCTATATCGATTGAAGGATGCAGCAGCGCGTCATCTTCCGGAGAAGGAGTCTTATGCGGACTCCACCGAAAACTTTATGGTAGCTACGATTGATGCTGCCCTTGCTTCTCAGAATGCTGCTCTTGCAGCCGAATCGCTCGGTTTCGGCATTGTATATATCGGCGGAATCCGCACTCGTATTGAAGAAGTAGCTACATTGCTCCAATTACCGAATGGCGTTTATCCAGTATACGGGATGTGTGTCGGAGTTGCAGATCAGGAAACGGGCATCCGTCCACGCCTTCCACTGAAGGCAGTATTACATCATAATCACTACCAGCCTGCTCAGACCCTGGAAGGTGTTCAAGAATATGATGTGACCACGACGGAATACTTGAAAGAACGTACCCATGGTGAGCGCGCAACCCCGTGGTCTGAACTCATGGCGAAACGTCTTACCGAGCCAGCACGTTTGCAGGTGAGAGCATTCCTTGAACGCAGAGGGTTCTTGAAGCGGTAATCATTCTGAGTATTTAGTGGAACCGCAAAGAAGGGAAGGAGGAAGGCTGATTGAATTTTAAAAGGTCTTTTGTAATTTTCCTGTCTGCAGCTACGTTGATTGTTCTTCTATCGGTATCTGTTTTTGGAGAGAAGTCTGAGTCTAAAGATTCTAATGTTGCTCAAAAAAATCAGGGTGTATATCAAGTTAACCAGTCCGGACAAACCTACGGGAAATTTGTAGATCCATCAGTGGCACCTGATTTAATCTCCGCAATAGGTATTGACGGCAAAAACGGCTATGTACTCTCATCCGATCTCATTGGTTCTGATCCTGCAACACCTGAGGAGGCAGTGAAACATCAGATGGAAAAAGAAAAAAGTAATCAACGAATCCCCCTGTATGACAAAGAGGGCAAAACAGTTATTGGTCAATTTGAGATGACACCAACTGAATACAGACGAATGGCAAAGTATAAATAAAAAAACAGCGAACACGCCTCTATTACAAGTGTTCGCTGTTTTTTTATTTATAAGTGGAAGTAATTGTACAGTGAAAATTGGTTATGAATCGTTCCTCTTATCTTACTCTGGCAGGCGATAAAAACGCTTGGTGTTTCGGTAAAAAAGACGTGCCGCTCGCTCGATTCCCATACCTGTAATCTCACTCCAGGCCTGAATCACCTGACGTGTCATAGCCGGGTGTGTCATCTTGTCTTGAAACGGCCCTTCAAAGGGCCAAGGCCCATCGGTCTCAGCCATCACTTGCTCTGCCGGATATTGCCTTGCAAGCTCACGGATCTCCGTCTCGTATAGAATATCGGGTGTGAAGGAGATGTAATACCCGTTGTTTGCCATACGCCGAATGGTCTGCTTGGATCCTTTGAACCAGTGGAAGTGGGCCCGTGTAAACTGATGTTTCTCCAGCAGTTCGCAGGCTATATCGGCATCCTCATACACGGCATGCAGGATGATGGGTTTATGGTGTTTTTTGGCGAGTATAATGAACTGCTCCAGCAGATCAATATATCCGCTTTGGTCGAAGCTAAGGCCTGCACGTCCTGCCTCTTCACGGCTGTAATAAGGCAAACCTACCTCACCGATGGCAATAGCATGTCCAATGTGTTCTTCAATCCAGAGAAAAAACTTTTCCTGATCGTTGAGGGAGGGGAGTTGCTGTTCGGGATGATAGCCAAACGCCGGGTAGATGTAACGCGCATGCTGTTTAGCAAGTTCCAGATTGGCCTGGGCAGAAGCCAGATTCATGGAAACTGCAATGACCGCTTCGACTTGATGCGAGGGTAAGCTTAGCAACATCTTCTCCTGTTCCTCCGGTGTGTATTTATCAAAATGAATGTGGGCATCGATTAACGGTGCAAACGTTTGAGAATGCATGGGGGATTGCCTCCTTAAATCGTAGGTATTCATATATATAACGCCGAGTTCATCGTTTTGGATCACCCATATCAGGAAAAATATAACTAAAAGCCCGCGCTATCAAGATAGGCGGGCTTTTTGCTGTTCTTCTTTCATCCACTGGGCAATCTGCCGTTTGCGTTCGAGAAAGGCAGGCTCTTCTGTTATTTCATCTCGTCTTGGACGATCAAAAGGAACATGAACCTCGTGTAGCACAACAGCCGGTCGATTGGATAAAACATAGACCCGATCCGCCAGTAGCAGTGCTTCCTCGATATTATGGGTGATAAACAGCACCGAGCGGCGAGTCTGTTCCCAGATATCCAGAAGCCAGCGCTGCATGTCGCTCCGCGTCAGGGCATCAAGCGCGCTGAATGGCTCATCAAGCAGCATCAGCTCCTGCGGGCTGAGCAGTGCACGGAGGAAAGCAACACGCTGTTGCATTCCTCCTGAAAGTTGATGAGGGTATGCTCGCTCGAAACCTGCAAGGCCAACGCTACCCAGCCACTGCTTTGCCTCTGCGAGCGCTTCGGCACGCGGAGCAACGGGGGCGGTGAATCCTGTAGCAGAAGCGACCTCGCCTGCCAGCAACACATTGTCTTCAATGGTTCGCCATGGGAAAAGGGCAGGCTGCTGCGGCATATAACTGATATGTCCGCGTTCTCCCGTAACTTGCTTGCCATTCATGAGTACTTCGCCATCCTGCGGCTTGAGCAAGCCGCCGATGATGTGGAACAGGGTGCTTTTGCCGCATCCGGAAGGGCCGACGATGGCAACAAACTCTCCTTTTTTCACCGTAAGGGACAAGCTGTTCAACACAGGCAGTTTCCGCCGCCTTTCCTTGAAGGACACATGCAGGTTAACGATGTCTAGCGCAGGAGGAACCGAAATGGAACCCGGACCATTCGTTTTATCCTTCAGGTATCTTTTCATAGGGAATCACATCCTAATGTACATATTACGTTAACTTCTAAGCATAACTAGCGCTTCTGTGGGCGCCAGCGAACGAGCACCTTCTCTAACAGCGCAATGAGCAGGAAAAGCAGCAGGCTGAGCGCCACGATAATCATAATGGCAACAAAAAGGCGATCCGTACGGTAAGCCGATTTCTGCAACATCATATAATAGCCGATGCCTTTGTCGGCACCTATCCATTCCGCAATGATGGCCCCCATCACGCTATAAGTGGCGGCAATTTTGACACCGGAAAATATCGATGGCAGGGCATGCGGAAGCTCCAGTTTCCAAAAAATATGTCGGCGATTCGCACCTGCCATGCGCATATAGTTCATCATCGCCGCATCCGTGCGCGTGAGTCCATCCATGGCAGCGACCGCTACCGGGAAGAAGCAGACCAGAATGATGGTAATCAATTTGGGTAGCAAGCCAAAGCCGAACCAGATCAGCAGGAGTGGTGCGAGTGCGATGGTTGGGATATTTTGACTAAGAATAAGCAATGGATACAAGGCCGACTTGAGAAAGGGGATCAGATGCAGCACCATCGCAATGAGCAGACCAACCGCTGTCCCGGCAACAAATCCGATGAGGGTTAGCTGAATCGTTGCAGCGGCGTGCATACCCAAACGGTCAGCTTGGGCAGCTGCTTCGCGAGCGATATCGGACGGTGCGGGCAACATCCATTTCTCAATCTGGAATAGAGAGACGGCCCCTTGCCATACCGCAATAAAGAGAATAACCGCCACGAGGGGCGGCCATACACTTTTGAAATAGGTAGACATTAGCGATATTTCTCCGTCAGTGTATCCATGCTGAATCCATCCGGGCTATGTGCGATTTTGATCTGGGAGATGATGCTTGGACTACCAGCTTCCACAAGCACTTCGTGCATTTTGCGCACAACCTCCAGTAGTTCATCCAGTTCGCCTTCCATGGTCGTATCGAGCGCATTGACCTGATATTTCAGACCGGATTGCTGAATCACTTCGATGGCGCGGTCTACGTATGGATAGGAGTTCTCGCCGTTTGGCGTTTTGGGAATAACCTGTATGCTGAGTAATGTACTTGCCATGAGAGATTAACGCTCCTTTCGGGTGTGGGTGGATAAGTAGAATTGATGATTGTACACGCTACCACTCCGATGACAGAATAACCTTCCAATCGCTGTTATCCCCAGATTTTTTGATTCCCTTTTCCAAAGGGGAAAATCCGGTGATAAAGGCGACCGCTTCGCTTTTTCAGGTTTTTTCTGTCCTCTCCGTTTCTTGTGTACAAAAAAATTAACTTATCCATTGAATTGAGGGAAGAAATTCAAGAGAAAGCGTACTTCTGAGGAAGCTTTTCTTAGAAAACCCTATAAGCGATCGCTTCGCTCCAGTTTTTTCTGTCCTCTTCGTTCAAAACGTGTAAATACCAAATTTCATTGTTACATTAAGATTTAATATTATTGTGGTAAGAATTCATTGGTGTATGCTTTCGTTACATCGATCTCTTTATCCAGCAGTTTCTTGCTGAACATCCAGTCGGTGTAGTTCTTCCATACCTCTTCCTTTTGTTCACCCCAGCGAGGTGCGTCATCTTTGTATTTCGGGCTGAGCCATTTTTGGCTTGCGAGTACTAATTCTTTGTCCAGATCGGGAACAGCTTTGATCAAAATGTTCGCTGCTTCTTCAGGGTGGTCTATCGCATATTGATATCCTTCAGAAGTGGCCTTTAGGAAAGCTTTCACCAGTTCAGGGTCTTTCTGAATCGTCTGTTCATTGGTCACGAGTACAGGGGTGTAGTAATCCAGCGCTTTGGCATAATCTTTTACATATAACATGTCAATCGGTTCTCCGCGTAATTCAGCCTCAATTCCCGTCCAGGCATAGAAAATCCACGCAAAGTCGATGTCGCGTTTCACAGCTGTGAAGAAGTCGGCATCGCCCATGTTAATGTTTTTGACTTTCGATACATCAGCACCTTCGCCCTCCATGATAGACTGCATTACCGCTTCTTCTACCGGGGAACCCCAGCCACCGTAGGTTTTACCTTCAAAATCTTTGGGTGATTTGATCTTACGATCCACTGGAGCGGCAAAACCAGATGTATTATGCTGAATAACTGCGGCAATCGACACAAGTGGAACGTCCTGCGTACGCGCCTGAGTTACACTTTCCTGATAACTGACGCCAAACGGTACCTCACCCGAGGCAACCATCGTATCCGCACCACCGGCTCCTGGCTGTACAATCTCCACATTTAAACCTGCTGCTTTATAAAAACCTTGGTCCACCGCTGCATACAGACCGGTATGATTCGTATTTGGAGTCCAGTCGAGCACGACTTTTATATCTTTCAGTGCAGTACTGCTCCCTTCATTGGTTTGGTCCGAACCAGTCGCACTTTGCTGCTCTGCTGGAGCGGCTTCTTTGCCACCACATGCTGCTACGGTAACCAATAGCACACACATGAGTAACATTCCCATCGTTTTACGCCATTTCATTGTGATTCTCTCCTTCGCTATGTCCGGCCGGACGGCACGGGGTACTCCTTGGCTTCATATCCAATCCCTTTGCATAAATCGACGAATTTATACTCGCGGGTTATCCGAATAACGTCATTTTTCTGTTTCTGCTGGCAAAAGAGAACAAAAAAAGCGCCCCGTAATCCGGGACGCGTGCAGGCGTGAGAGAGTGGCATTCAGCTTATAGCTGCGCCGTTGCAATATACTCCGATTCCTACGCTGGCATGATCCAGATCAGGTCTAAGGGTTAGTATCTTGATGGGATACACTCTCAGCCGGCCAATTCCGACTCCCCTGGGAAACTATGAAGTTAAGGGCATTACTAGGTGTAATTATAGGCCAGTGACGGGAGTGTGTCTAGTCGGTAAATCGTTCACAAAATGTTCACTTATGTGAGGGTAGCCCGATTGTCTATAATGATCCAAGTTACAGAAAGGATGAGCATATTGCCAGTAAGCAAGAAAGAACAAGTTATTTTTGGACTTATGATGTGTACAGGAATGGTCGTAGTGATGATGACCTTCAATCTATGGCATACGGGGATGTTAAGTCGGATGTCCGTGATGCAGATGCTGCTTCAATTCGTGCTCTGTTTTGTCATTGCCTTTTTGGTGGAGTCGTTCATCGTGGGGCCAATAGCGAGAAAAATTGCATTTTCCTTCTCATTTGCGAGATCGGGTAAAATCAAAGGTGTAGTTACGATGTCCTTATTCATGGTGATCGGCATGGTTTTGCTCATGTCTTTATATGGCATCATTACAGCCGTTGCTGCCGGTCAGTTAGAGGGAGAATCCGTGATCAGCACGTATCTTCATACGATTGTACGTAACTTCGGTCTGGCATTGCCATATCAGTTGATTGTATTAGGGCCGCTAGTGCGTTATGTATTTGGCAAGTTGTTCAAGGGACCAGCGGCTGTTATGCCGGTTTAATTCATCGTATCGTTATCCATCTAGAAAAAAAGTATTTCCTGGGCAATCCTGTGGTTTAAGAAGTTCTACCATAAGCGATCCAAAACAAAATACCAATAATCACAGCAGCAATAAAGATCGTTGTGAAAATTCCGCTCAACCATGAACCTCGCTGAGCTTGGCGGGCAAGTTCATCTGCTCTTTGTTTGGCCGCTTCGCCCTCGGATGAATTCAGATGGTTCGGGCCCATATTCATAAAGCAATCACTCCTTGGTGTTTTAGAGGTTATTTCAATTGTACTTGATCCAGCTTTGGAAAGATACGTAAACGGGCATCTGTCAGTTGCAATGTTGTTCTGTCTTCGTATATACTGAGAAACACAATTACAGATCGGATCATGCCATTGAAGAGAATCCAACTCGGAGGCGTTTTCGCCAGGGAGCGAAATGAAATTTTCCCAAGTTAACCGGAACCGCCCGTTATCGCGGACCAAGAGGCTGAATCAGGAGGTTTGAACCGATTCGGCAAGTTGGGTGGCACCGCGAGCAGAGCGCTCCTCGTCCCAAGGGATGAGGGCGCTCTTTGTATTTTTTTAGCCAAAGGAGACGGTGACTATGTTAGACATGAAGTGGGTTCGGGCACATGCAGAAGAGGTTCAGGTAGCTGCAGACGGGAAAAAGATCAAGATTGATATCGCTGCGTTAATACAACGGGATGATGAGCGCAAAGTGCTTTTGCAACAAACGGAAGAAGCGCGTCGTCTGCGCAATACGTTGTCGGCTGAGATCGGGAAGTTCATGCAATCGGGTGAGCTTGAGCAAGCAGAGAAGATGCGGGCACAGGTCAAACAATTGAATGAACAGCTGGAGCAAGAGGAAGCGAAGCTGGGGGTAGTACAGGAGGAAGTAAACAGGTTGCAATGGCTGGTACCTAATATCGTGTCGCCAGATACACCTGTGGGCTTGTCGGATGAAGATAATGTAGAGCTGCGGCGAGTGGGGGAGCTACCTGTGTTTGACTACGAGGCCAGAGATCATGTCGAGCTAGGAGAGATGCACGAATTGATCGACATTCCGCGCGGCGTGAAGATCGGTGGAACGCGAAGCTATGTATTGAAGGGGGCAGGTTTGTTGTTACACCGGGCGGTACAGCAGCTTGCACTGGATCTGTTGCTGAAGCAGGGATTCACCCCGCTGGAAGTTCCGCTCATGGTCAGGGAGGATACTTTGGTGAACACCGGATTTTTCCCGACAGGCCGGGATCAGGTATATGAGTTGCAAGGAGAGAACAAATGGCTGGTCGGCACATCGGAAGTACCGCTGGTTTCGTATTATGCGGATGAAGTGATTGATGTGAAAGAGCCCATGAAGCTGGCAGCAGTATCCACGTGTTTCCGTAGTGAAGTCGGCTCGGGAGGACGGGATGTGCGGGGCTTGTACCGTGTACATCAGTTTGCCAAAGTAGAGCAGGTCATCCTGTGTGCGCCGGATGCAGCGGAATCGGAACGGATGTTACAGGAAATTACGGGACATGCAGAGGAATTGCTGCAACAGCTTGAATTGCCCTATCGTGTAGTGGCGGTATGTACGGGTGATATGTCGCAGAAAACGTATAAACAGTATGACATCGAAACATGGATGCCAAGCCGCGAAGCATATGGGGAAACCCATTCGTCGTCGAACTTGCATGATTTTCAGGCTCGGCGTTCGAACATTCGTTGCCGTGATGAGGAGGGCAAGTTGGTCTACTGCCATACGCTCAACAATACAGCCGTAGCTTCGCCGCGAATTTTGATTCCGTTGCTGGAGAACCATCAGCAGGCAGATGGCAGCATTTATATTCCGGTGGCTTTGCGTCCATATATGGGCGGAGCCGAACGTTTGATTTTACCGGAGCATGAGCAGGGTGAATAGAAGAAATACAAGGCATGAACAGAAGAAATACACTGATTTTAATTGAATGTAATAGAGAATAAGCAAATAAAGAGGGGCCCTTATCGGGTTCCTCTTTATTCAAACATATGGTCAATAAGCTTTTCTTTAGCCCATTGAATTTTTTTCTGAATTTCTGGTGTTTTTATACGCTCCATGATTCACCTGTATTCTTAACGCAGCTTCCATTCAAGCTCGTTAATAATTTCGATTTTTCCGGATTGCAATGCCTTTTCAAAACGATTGCGGGCCGTTCTCATCAGTAAGACCATCTCATCTTCTGAACGTACCTTCGTGGATGGTGAAGTGGAAATGGCCTTCATGCGTTTGCGGTTATTGGTGACGGCGACCACGTCCAGCAGATTCTTTTCGATCATACATGCCTCACCTCACTTGTTCAGCTTTATTAGAACAGTATTTCGTCGCTTATATATATTATACAATGAAAATCATAAAATGGTTCTACCTATCCTAGTACTTGTCATTTAACTTTAACCTTCGAATCTCCGATATAGAGTATAGTGGAAAGTAAAATATTGGTTAGTGAAGGGTATGAAAACATAGGATGATGGGAGAATGAGACTGGACATGGACAAGAGTAGAATGAAATGGTCGTTACGAGGTATGCTTGCTCTAATTATCGCACTCACACTTGTGGTACCTTCATCTGTTTGGGCGGCGTCAGGTGATGTAATTTCAATGGAGATTTCAGGTAGTAATTCACAGAAGATGAATGTGGGAGAGACTGCATCCTATCAGGTACTCGCGACGGTGGAAGGCGCGGATCATAAACAGGATGTTACCGGCGGAGTAACCTGGTCCACTAGCAATACTGCTGTGGTGACGATCACAAAAGGTAAAGTCAAAGCGATCGCTGCAGGCGAAGCCACGATTGTTGCACAAGTGAGCGGGGTTAAAGCACAGGTGGTTGTTCAGGTGCAGGATAAAATCAAAAGCATCAAGGCTTCACCTAGTGCGTATACGTTTGTAAAAGGAAACGAAGGCACGCTCCCGAAAGTCAGCATTACGCGTGCGAATGGCAAGGAAGAGGAAGTCACATCCGACATTGTATGGACGGTGTCCAGTAACCTGGCTGTGATTGAGAACGGAAAGATCAAAGGCATTACTCCCGGTAAAGTGATACTGCAAGGGAAGTACGGGTCGACCCTCGTTAAAGTACCGATAACGGTGACAGACACCATTAGCAAGATCGAGGTTAAGCCTGCAACAATCCAGTTAACGATCAAAAAATCTAGCCCACTTAAAGTGATGGGGACGTACTCCAGTGGCAAAACAGTTAATTTATCCAAATCTGTTGTGTGGACGTCATCCAATCCCGGCGTGGCTGCGGTGAAAAACGGTACGGTCAAAGGGATGAACGAAGGACAAGCTACCTTGACGGGTTCGTACCAGGGTCAGACGGTTACTGTAGCAGTCAACGTGGTACCTACGCTCCAGAAGCTGATCATGGGTCAGAAAAGTTTGGTTTTGTCTCCTCAGTCCAGCTCGGCTCTAGGGGTAATGGCTCAGTATGATACAGGGAAAACGTTGATGGTGACAGGAAGTGCGGTGTGGAGCAGCTCCAAGCCGAATGTCGCTACGGTATCGAATGGCAGAATTGTTGCGCTAGCTAAAGGTAAAACAAGCATCACCGCGAAGTGGGGCAATAAAAAAGTGACGATACCTGTGACGGTAAAATAATGTTCCTTTTTTCCACATAAGTGTTGATCAGATCGAATTGAATCCATGTATACTATGAGGGAGGCGTACTTGTGCGTCTCCTTTTTTGAACATAGAATCTAACTTCAAGGAGTGATTATGGAAATGGCCGATCAGATGAACCCGGAGAATTGGCCTGCATGGGCCACGGAACCTATAGAGGTTATAGAAGCTAACTCCGCCTGGAGTACGCAGGCTGAGGAAGAAATTGCGCAGTTGAGAGAACTTTTGAAGCATCTGGATATACATACATTTGAGCATATTGGGAGCACCTCCATACCTGGTTTATCTGCCAAGCCAATTATTGATCTGATGGGGGAGGTGCAGTCCTGGGATGTCATGGAGCGCATTGCCGCGCAGTTGAACCCTGTTGGCTGGAATTATGTTCCACCCGAACTGGATGGCCGGGAATACAGACGATTCTGGGTCAGAGTTAAAGATGGGAAAAGAGCTGTGCATCTGCATCTCATGCGTCCAGGTGAGGAACGTTGGGAGCGGCAGATTCGTTTTCGTGATGTGCTGAGATCACGTCCGGATCTGGTGAAGGCATATGCTGAACTGAAAATAAAGCTTGTAGATGAGAATAAAGACGACAGAGAATCGTATACTGCTGCCAAAACCGAATTTATCCTAAAGGTTCTGGATGGACGGCTGTGAAACATTGGAATGGGATGTCTATTCAAAATAGAAGCGTCTACTTCATCGCCGTGATCATCACGATGACGGCAGGACTAGCTTCCAGAACATATGGAGCCGTATTGCCTGACTGGGTTCATGAGCATTTTGGAGATGCACTATGGGCAGGCATGATCTATTTTGGCGTACGTATGGTATGCATCCACTCGAACCGTGCAAGAGCTTTATGGGGAAGTGTAACGTTCAGTTGGATGATTGAATTTTCACAGCTGATTCAAACACCTTGGCTGAACAATCTGCGTTCGACGTTGTTGGGAGCTCTGATATTGGGTCGTGGATTTCTTTTCATGGATTTGATCCGATACCTAATCGGCATTTTATGTGTTTATCTTATAGACCGTTTTATTCTGAGTAAGATGATGCGCCTATAGAGTCCATTCATAAACAGGAGGTACGCTGAATGAATATTGATAAACTTTTTGCAGCATTACCAGAATTTGAAACTGAACGGTTGTACCTCAGACGTCTTACGATGGACGACCTCGATGAATATTATGCATTTGCATCTGACCCGAAAGTTAGTGAGCAAAGCTTGTGGCAGTGCCACGAAAGCAAGGATGATTCCATCGGTTATCTGGAGCGCGTGCTACGAAACTATGAGCAACAAACGGTATATATCTGGGCTTTTGTGCTGAAAGAAACGGGAAAGCTCATTGGGAGAGGCGGCATTTTCGATCTGGATGAATCCATGCAGAGTGGGGAGCTTGGGTATGCCATTAGCAGTGCCTATTGGGGCAAGGGACTTGCCGCGGAAGCCATGCAACCTATCGTTGATTACTGCTTCGAGCAACTGGAGTGTAACCGGTTGGAGGGAAGATGTAATGCCGGCAACATCGGCTCTGCGCGCGTAATGGAAAAGCTGGGTATGGTGCGAGAAGGGGTGCTACGCAAGCAGTTGAAAATTAAAGGTGTATTTACCGACCAGAAAATGTACGCCCGCATCCGGGATGATCTATAATAGTTGATTAATATGTGCTGTCTTTCAGCAACCAAGGAGGAAAGATCTATGATTTACAGTATTATTTCCCGCTCCGTATGGGAGGAAGTATCCAAAGGAGATACGTATGCCCCAGAGAGTTTAGAAACGGACGGCTTTATTCATTGTTCCACCGCAGAGCAGATTCCATGGGTAGCTGGACAGTATTATGCGGGACGTACCGACCTGTTGCTGCTCGGGATTGAAGAGAGAACGTTGAAGGCAGAGCTGGTCTATGAAGATTTGTATGAATTGAATGAGCTGTTTCCACACATCTATGGAGAGTTGAATCTGGATGCAGTAAGTAAGGTATTGAAATTTGAACCGAATGCAGACGGCACGTTTTCTTTCCCGGCATAACTTTTTGAAATGGGGGTAAGACGGATGGACATGAATCAGGCTTTTTTGGAAACAGCGGAGAAACAGTTCCTTTACTACAAGCAGCTTGGTGAACGCGCAATGGAGCAATTGGAGACGGAGCAGTTGTTTCAAACGTGGAACGAGGACACCAACAGCATTGCGGTCATTGTGAAACATCTATGGGGCAATATGCGATCCCGCTGGACGGATGTGCTGACAACGGATGGTGAGAAGCCATGGCGTGAGCGTGATGCCGAATTTGTGGGTGATTTTCATACTCGGGAAGAACTGCTTGTTAAATGGGAAGAGGGCTGGGACTGTCTGCTGGGAGCACTGCGTTCGTTTACTCCGGATCACATGTCTCAGATCATATATATTCGCAATGAGGGCCATACCATAATGGAGGCGATTATGCGGCAGTTGGCGCATTATCCGTATCATGTGGGGCAGATGGTTCACACGGCCAAAATGTTAAAAGAAACGTCGTGGGATAGTCTTTCTATCCCCAGAAACGGGTCAAATACCTATAACGAAGGCAAGTTTTTGAAACCGAAGGCCAGAAAACATTTTACAGAGGACGAGCTCGAATGAGCTTTAGAGAAAAGAGGGACTACAAACGATGACACAGATTGCGTTGATACGTCATGGCAGTACGGCTTGGAATAAAGAAAAGCGTTCGCAGGGACAGACGGACAATCCGCTCGATCAGGAGGGGAGAGAACAGGCGGCTTTGCTGGCGGCAAGGCTGGCTGAGGAATCCTGGGATGCCATCTATGCCAGTGACTTGGAGCGGGCAAGTGAAACGGCTCGTGTGATCGCAGATCGGCTTGCTATTCAGGAGATTCATCTCGACCCGAGATTGCGCGAAATGGGCGGAGGTCAGGTGGAAGGCACGACAGAAGAGGAACGTATTGCGAAATGGGGAGCAGATTGGAGTTCGCTCGATCTAGGAAAAGAGCACCCGAATGCAGGTGCTTCCCGAGGGAAAGCGGCGTTAGAAGATATCCTCCGGCAACATCCGAATGGACGAGTCATCGTAGTGAGTCACGGGGCTGTGCTTCGTAATACACTGCGGGCACTGGTACCGGAACTGGATATCAGCGTAAAGCTGGGGAATACCTCCATTACACGGGTGAACTATCAGGACCAGGCATGGCAGTGTGAATTGTACAATTGCAGCATGCATCTGGAGTGAGAGAAAGGAATATTGTACATGGACGCAATTACATTAAAGCAGCATCTACAGCAGCTTCGTGCAGTGGATTTTGCCGCAGATCAGGTAGAGCAACCCTATGAATTGTCAATGCATATGATGCAGCATATTGGTAATCCAGACCCAGTGCTGCGAGATGAGCTTATTTACGTTACGCTGGCGACATGGATTGGTCAGAACGTTTTTTCGGACGAACAGCTTAAGAATTTGCTAGATATAGCATTGGATGATAAGCATTTGTTCTACAGGATTGGTGAGCAGGGAACGGACAGTGTGTTTACTCGTACATTTTCGGTGTTACTCCTGCCGCCCATTTTGAGCGTCGACCGTCAGCGTACTTTCTTGCAGCAGGAGGATATGGCAAGGGTTCTGGAGCGTTTGACCACGTATCTGAAAGGTGAAAAGGACGTTCGGGGCTACGTAGAGGATAAGGGATGGGCCCACGCACCGGCTCATGCCGCTGATGCAGTTGAAGATTTGGCCCAGTCACCGTATCTCGAAAGTGCAGATTTGCAGGAACTTTTGCATGCACTTTCTATAAAAGTGATGGAGCCCGGCGTAGCCTATATCTATGATGAAGATCAGCGTATGGCTCAAGCGGCTGTGACAATCCTGAGGCGCAATCTACTAAAGCAGGCAGAGCTTGCGGAATGGATTGAACAGCTTCAATCGAAGAGAAGTGGAGCTACTAATGAAGGTGGAAGCTTGCAAGAAGTAAGTCAAATGAGCTTGAATATCAGACTGTTTATGCAGTCGCTCTATTTTGTTATACAAGATGACAAGGCGGAGCCGTTTCCGGCGGTTCGCTTATTGTTGTTGAAGGCACTAGACGTCAGAGGCTAAACATAGGCAAAAGGAGAGGGGAGGCCATGAACACGATCACTTATGACTGGACGGATGACATGTTATCTCCACTAGGAGAGTGTGGAATAGTGATTCGTTGCGGCGATACCTTGTCGGATGGGGTGCATCAGAGAGTGATGTCAGTATGTGCTCTTCTGGAAAAGGGATCTGTGCCAGCTACGGTGGAATGGGTACCTTCGTATTTGTCCGTCACATTATTTTACGATCCTTGGATATCGTCTTATCAGGAAACAAGCAGGCTTCTGCTACAACATCTGCGTCAACGCAATGAAAAGATACAGCCGAATGATCTGAGGAAATCCACCCGAATTGTGACGATTCCGGTATGTTACGGCAGAGAGTTTGGGCCGGATCTGGAATATGTGGCTAACGAACACGGCCTGACAATAGAGGAAGTCATTACGATCCATTCTTCTGTTGATTACCTTGTACATATGATTGGTTTTGCCCCTGGCTTCCCTTATTTGGGTGGGTTACCCGAACAACTAGCCACACCAAGGAGGGCAACGCCGAGGCTTCAAGTAGAGGTGGGGACGGTGGGGATAGGTGGTTCTCAGACGGGGATTTATCCGATAACGACACCAGGTGGGTGGCAGTGTATTGGACGGACACCTATCCGTCTTTTCCGTCCGGAAACGAATCCTCCAAGTCTGCTTGAAGCAGGGGACTTTGTTCGTTTCAAGCCCATTACGATGCCAGAATACTTGGAACTGGAGCGGAGGGAGGGGAAGGGATGAGTATACAGATCATTCGTCCTGGCTTGTTAACAACCGTTCAGGATGAAGGTAGAATAGGGTATCGCCGTTATGGTGTGCCGGTGGGCGGTTCTATGGATATGTTCGCGGCCCGGGCAGCCAATATACTTGTCGGTAACTCTCGGCACGATGCAGTACTTGAAATTACGATGTCCGGGCCAGAACTGAAAATGCAAACCAATCAACTGATTTCGCTATGTGGTGCAGATCTCAGTGCCACAGTAGATCGACAGCCTGTACCTTTGTGGCGACCCGTGCTGTTACGGGCTGGCAGTGTATTGAAATTCGGTGCATGCCGGCATGGCCTGCGTGCATATTTGGCGTTTGCTGGGGGGATCGATGTACCAGAAGTAATGGGTAGCCGCAGTACGGATGTTAAGACCGGGTTTGGTGGTTTTCATGGAAGGGCTCTGCGTGCGGCAGATGCGCTGGATGCGGGAGGCATCTCGTATGAAGTTCAACAGTGGATAAGTGTAATGGAGATGCAATTAGGTGACAACCAAACTATGGTGGCTCCCGCATGGTTTTTATCGGAGAAGGAGAGACCTGACTATTATGAAAAACCTGTCATACGAGTGATGCAAGGTCAAGACTATTCGTACTTCAGAGAAGAGAGTCTGAAAATCTTTTTTTCTGAAAACTATATGATCTCTCCCCATTCTGATCGTATGGGATATCGGATGCAGGGGTCACGGCTGGAGCTGGATGGGCCATTGCATCGTTTATCCGAGGCGGTCACCTTTGGCACGGTGCAGGTACCTGCAGATGGGCAACCTATCGTATTGATGGCAGATCACCAGACTATTGGAGGTTATCCTGTGATTGCACAGGTAGCTA
The DNA here is from genome assembly GCF_007680605.1 of Paenibacillus xylanexedens. Lineage (GTDB taxonomy): Bacteria > Bacillota > Bacilli > Paenibacillales > Paenibacillaceae > Paenibacillus > Paenibacillus xylanexedens_B. Next base: position 159,032 of record NZ_VEIO01000004.1, on the reverse strand, counting down.
CGGTTGATCTGCCTATTCTGGCCCAGGTCAGGCCCGGAAGCCGCATTTCTTTTGCAGAGATTACGCATGATGAGGCCCGTGATCTCTACATATTACGAGAGCGGAACTTGCGATTGCTGGATCAGCTGATACGCAGGAAAATGGCAGAAATGGAGGTGATATCATGACTGCTTTATATACGCTGGACATTAATTGTGATCTCGGTGAAAGTTATGGAGCTTATCAGACGATGATGAGTTCTGATGAAGCCATGATGCCTCTAATCACATCGGCCAATATTGCCTGTGGATTCCATGCCGGAGATCCTTCCGTCATGCGGCTGACGGTAGAACGGGCAATTGCGCATCAGGTAGCCATCGGCGCACATCCCGGGTTACCTGATTTGCAGGGATTCGGCCGAAGAAATATGGAGATTACGCCTCGGGAAGCCTATGATATGGTGGTGTATCAGATGGGGGCTTTGCAGGCTTTTGTCCATGCCGGCGGAGGATGCCTTCATCATGTGAAACCACATGGAGCACTTTATAATATGGCGGCAACCAACTCGAAGCTCGCTGAGGCCATAGCCGAAGCGGTTTATCGGGTGCAGCCTGAGCTGTATTTATATGGTTTGGCAGGCAGTGAGCTGATCAGGGCAGCTCAGCGAATCGGTGTTCGCGGCGTGAATGAAGTATTTGCAGATCGCACGTATACTTCAGATGGCAAATTAACGCCTCGCAGTCACGAAGGTGCTCTCATAGAACGACCCGAAGAAGCGCTGGCTCAGGTGATTCGCATGGTTAAAGACGGAGTGGTCGTATCTACGGATGGAACCTTAGTTCCCATTACGGCAGATACAGTTTGCATCCACGGTGACGGAGCACACGCCCTTACGTTTGCGCAAGAGATTCGTCGCATGCTGGAAGCTGAGAGCGTTGCACTGACCGCTTATCAAGCGAGATAAGATGGAGAATGGAGGAGTTGTATACCATGAAACCCATACGGAATTCGGCCAAAGCGGTCATTGTTCAAGACGGCAGCTTGTTGCTGATTCGTCTGCAAGATCAGTATGGTGATGCTTATGTTTTTCCTGGTGGTGGGCAGGAGAAGGGTGAGGAACTGAAAGATGCAGTAGCACGGGAGTGTCTGGAGGAGATTGGACAGGCAGTGCAGGTAGGTGAGCTATTACATATCCGTGAATACATCGGTGCCAATCATGAGTTTGCGGAGTGGGATGCAGATATTCATCAGGTTGAGTTTTATTTCGAATGCAGTCTTGTTGATGCAGAAGCTTCGGTCTTTGAAGGCTCCAACCCGGATGACCATCAGGTTGCTGTAGAATGGATTGCGCTTGAGGAACTGTCCAACATCCGTCTCTATCCCAAAACGATCGGTGAATTGCTATTGAAAAAGGGAGAGCAACGCATTTACCTTGGAGACCTGAATTAAGTTAATATTCTCAAAATTGTCATGCATATGTTCTGGTTCAGGGATTCATCATAGGTGAGGCGGGTACACTATAAGTACAGGCGTTTGCAAAGCCAAAAGGCATCTGTCCTTAACGATGTATCTGTACAACGTAACATTTAGAAGATCGTCGTCTAGATTAAAAGACAGAGATTTTTAAATTAACCCTAGAAGGTTTTTAAAGCTTTTGGGCTTTGAACTGCTTCTACCAATGAAAGAATTGCAGCTGTAGTGGAAGGGACGAAATCGATTCTGAAGAAGCGAAGCGCTCGCCTTTATCACCGGATTATTAACCATTAAAAAATGTTCAATAATAAATCCGGGGATAACAGCGATCAAAAGAACGATTCGTCACTGTAACGGTCACACTGCATAACGATGTTGGTAGCTCACCTCAAAGCCAAGATTGCAAACACTCCCCCATCGCGAAAGGAGCAACTCCCATGAACCAGAACGAATTGGAACAAAACATTGTAAAGGCTTTGGAAAATAACCCGTATTGCAGTTTCTCCACCGTAGAGAATGGCAAGCCGAAATCCCGTTACATGGCTATTTTCAATGATGGGCTGAATATTCATCTGGCAACCAACCGTCAGACCCACAAAGTAGAGGAACTGGAGAATAATCCGAATGTTAGTCTTCTGCTTGGTTACGAGGCTGGAGGCACCAAGGAAGTGGTGGAGATCGAAGGCACATGTGAGGTCACGAAAAACGAATCCTTGCGTGAGCAAGTGTGGAATGATGAGTTGAAAGCATGGTTCGATGGACCTAATGATCCCAACTATGTGATCTTGGATATTACTCCTGCTCGTATAGAATATACAGGCAAAGACCATGAGCATCATGTGTGGGAGCAATAAATTCAGCATAGCTTCAAGGTAAGCCAATCACCACATCATCTTGACGAAACCTCGTTGTCAGACGACAAAAGTATAGAGATTGTTCAACCGTGAATGCCCTTTCTGAGGCTTCGCGGTTTTTTATTTTGTCCCAAAACAGTAAAATATGTACCTGATGTAACAGTGATGTAATATACGTGAATTTGAGTAAACATACCCTAATACCTTCCTTGTCTACTGCAAAATATGTCGAAATCACGCATGAAAACGTAAATTTGACTAGTTATGTGCGGATAACGTAAAAATTAATGCTTTTCTTTGGTTTAACATTACGTTATGATTTGATATGTAAATACGCGCACAGATATGAATAGATGTTCATGTGAGATAAACTAACCTGAAGACACCGATGAATGTTCATTGGATCATCAGTACGCACAACCCATGAAATCTATTATTTTCTGTGCCTGTGTTTGCGGTATGGCATGATTTAATGTACATAAACCGGGAGGGGTTATTTTGAAGAAAAGCAAGAAGTTGTTATCAAGCCTGACTGCCGCTTTCGTTGCATTTAACGTGCTTGCGGTATTTCCAGTACCTGTATCGGCTGCCGATGCGGCCAAAGTCAAATTGCGGATCATGGAAACAACGGACATTCATGACAACCTGATCAACTACGACTATTATTCAGACAAAGCGACGGATCAATATGGACTGGCCAAGACGGCTACACTGATCAAAAAAGCCCGTGCGGAAGCGAAGAACAGCCTGTTGTTCGACAACGGTGACTTGATCCAGGGTAACCCGATGGGAGACTATGTTGCGAAGATTGATCCCTTGAAAAAGGGTGAAACTCACCCTGTATATAAAGCGATGAATCTGCTCGATTATGACGCAGGCAACATCGGTAACCATGAATTCAACTATGGTCTGGATTTCCTCGACATGACATTGGAGGGAGCGAACTTCCCTTACGTTAACGCGAATGTTTATGTAGACGACGGGGATCAAGATGAAACAAATGACAAAAACTATTTCACGCCATACAAAATTTTGGATAAAAAAGTAACGGATGAAAATGGCAAGGAGCATACCATTAAAGTGGGTGTAATTGGCTTTGTGCCGCCGCAAATCATGCAATGGGACAGTGCAAACCTTCAAGGTAAGGTCATTGCCAAGGATATCATCGCTACTGCGAAAAAATTCATTCCAAAGATGAAGGCCGAAGGTGCGGACATTATCGTAGCAATCCCTCACTCGGGATTTGAAGATATTCCGCAAACCGACCTGATGGAGAACTCCGTGCTCTACCTGAGCCAGGTGGAAGGCATTAATGCCATCCTGTTTGGACATGCCCACAAAGTATTCCCTAGTGCAGATTTCAAAGGTAAAAAAGGAGTCGATCTGGAAAAGGGAACAATCAATGGTGTTCCTGCTGTAGAGCCAGGCTTCTGGGGTGACCACCTCGGAATCATTGATCTGGATCTGGAGCAAGTGGACGGCAAATGGAAAGTGGTTGATTCCAAAACAGAAGCACGTCCAATCTACGATACAGCAAACAAAAAACCGCTTGTAGATGCGGATCAGGCAATTGTTGATGCTGTCCATGACGAGCACGAGGGCACACTGGAATATGTACGTGGTCCGGTTGGCGAAACGACAGCACCGATCAACAGCTTCTTCGCTCTGGTGCAGGATGACCCATCCATTCAGATCGTAACGAATGCACAGAAATGGTACGTAGAAAAGAAACTGCAAGGCACTGACTATGAGAATGTCCCAGTCCTGTCTGCGGGTGCACCTTTCAAAGCAGGTGGACGTTCCGGTGCGTCTTACTACACCAACATTCCTAAAGGTACAATTGCGATCAAAAACGTGGCAGACCTTTATGTATATCCAAACACGGTTCACGCTGTCATGGTGAACGGTGCTGAGTTGAAAGAGTGGTTAGAATGGTCAGCAGGCCAATTTAACCAGATCGATCCGGCTAAAGGCGGCCAGCAACAATTAATTAATATGGATTTCCCAACGTATAACTTTGATGTTATCGATGGTGTAACCTACCAGATTGATGTCACACAACCGGCTAAGTACGATAGCAAAGCGACAGTGGTTAATGCATCGGCCAGCCGGATCAAAAACTTGAGCTTCGAAGGCAAGCCAGTAGATCCAGCACAAAAGTTCATCGTAGCAACGAATAACTATCGAGCATCTTCATCCAAATTGGCTAACCCGGATGGTAAACGTATCGTTCTGGCTGCACCGGATGAGAACCGTCAAGTGATTATCGACTATATCCGTGAGAACAAAACGATTAACCCGACAGCGGATGGCAACTGGTCACTGGCACCAATTAAACCTTCTGCTGGTGTAACAGCGGCAGCGCTGAATGACCTTGAGGTGGTATTTGCTTCTTCCCCGGATGCGAAAGATCTGGTGGAAGCGAATCCGGCCATGTCCTTTATTGGTACCAATAAAGACGGGTTCGCAGAGTACGGATTGAAACTGACAGGTGAGGCGGCAACAACTCCAAAACCTGAACCAAGTCCGGCTCCGACACCGAAACCAGAACCAACTCCAGCGCCGACACCAAAACCTACACCAGCACCAAAACCACAGCCGGAGAAACCAGCGACGAACCACAAAGTCGTATATGTGGTGCAAAAAGGGGACAACCTGTATCGCATCGGTTTAAAATATGGTGTGGACTGGCGTGTACTTGCCAAAACAAACAAAATCACAAATGTGTATAACCTGAAAGTTGGACAAAAAATTGTCATTCCTGCTTCATAGAGTCTAATAAAGGGTATAGACGAGAGACTGGCAGTCATCAGACTGCTGGTCTTTTTTGTGGCAAGAAAGAATATAAATGTTTCTATATGCGTCATATAGGAAGTCATTAAAACATTAGAGATTAATTGCTGGACCCATGATATACTATTTACAAACTTTGGGTATAAAACTTGGTAACATTAATGATGTAGCTTGATAAACTGGCAAGGGGGTTCTATATGAATTGCAGTGGCTGCAGTCCAATCTATCCGATAGAGGGCCAAGGTACAGTGTACCTGCGTCCCGTCTCCCCTGCTTTGCTGGAAGCGCTGCAAACCAAGGGAAGGCATGTTGATTATTCAGAAAAGATGCTTTGGTTCCATTTTTCAGATGTACAGGAGTTGCAGGATCGGATGGAAGAGATTATAGAGATGGAGAAGTTATTAGCGATTTCCTTGGCCGTTCAGTTAAAATTCGCTAACGATCCGCTCACGGATGATCTTGAGAAAGAGTGGATTAGTCTATCCATGCAGCACGCCAGAATCAAATATGCTGATATCGTTTCTACTATTTTAGAGCGCCAGTTTACCAGTTATATGCAACCGATTGTAGATGCCTCAGAGTGCATTATCGGATATGAGTTTTTGCTTCGTCCGGCCGAGCATGGAAGAGCATTTAGTTCCTATGAATTGTTTGAAGTTGCTCGCGAAACGGGACTGCACTCGTTTCTGGATCGCACTGCCCGTATTAAGGCCATTGAGACAAGTGCCAAATATCTGCCTCGCGGTGTGAAACGTTTTGTTAATTTCCTGCCTTCCTCTATTTATAACCCTGAATATTGCCTGACACATACATTTGAGGCGATAGAACGTCTCTCGCTCGATCCGAAAGATTTCGTTTTTGAAGTCGTGGAAACGGAACAGATCCAGCAACTGTCTACGTTGCAGCATATTTTTGAGGTCTATCGCTCTCGTGGTATGTCCGTAGCATTGGATGATGTAGGTGCGGGATTTTCGACGATCGAACTAATGAACCGCTTGGAGCCTGATTTTGTGAAAATTGATCGCAGCCTGATCGACTATTGTGATCAGGATGAAGTGAAACAGCAGAAGATCAGGAACATTGTTCAATTATCCAATCGATTTGGAGGCAAAGTGCTTGCCGAGGGGGTCGAACGAATGGAGGAGTTTGAATTCTGCCGTTCGGTTGGGATTGAACTTGCACAAGGATATTATTTTGGTAAACCCGCAGCACAGCCTCCTGACGGTCCATACTCAGGTCCATCGTACAGAGCAGCGAGATAACTGCCATTCACCCGTACTAAAAACGGATATTCAACATAACATTACAGCACAAGTCACTGTCCCCTTGAAGTGGCTTGTTTGTCGTGAACTCTATTTTCATTCAAAAAATCCTCTTCATTAGCCGATATATAGTATAGACCAATAGAAGTTCATACATATCTGGGAGCATGGTGACATAATACAAGGGGGAGAAACGATTGAAAGAGACTACGGAACACCAGCAAGAAAACACGAAAAAACCTGTCAAACCTGTCAAAACAAAAGAGAATAAGAACAAAAAGAAAAGTAAAAAGAAAGCTTTTGTTTGGAATATCCGAAATAAAATGCTCGTTTCGTTTTTGGTTGTTCTCTTGGTACCAAGTTTGGCAATTGGCTTCGTGTCTTTGTATATCGCGGAAAATACGGTACAAGGGCAGCTGAATGAAAGTGCTCTGCAGAGTGTAAGTACGGCCAATAAGATGATAGAAAGTCAGGTCAACAGCAAAATTTTTGACATCAATTTCTTCTCGGATTCACTCGATTCGTCCTTGATCAAAGGAGAAAATGATAGCACAGAGCTCCAAGCCAAGCTTGCTCAGTATCTGGGACTACATCCAGATGCTTTGAATATTTTTGTAGGAACGACAGAAGGAGTCATGGTTCGCGGAAAACCAACAGCAAGCAGTCTTCGAGGGGAAGCTTTTGATCCAAGAGAGCGTGAGTGGTATAAGCTGGCGATGGCTAATCCGGGTGCAGTAGCCGTTTCACCTGTTACCAAAAACACAGATGGCGTAGCGGTTGTTTTTATTTCCAAAACGCTTAAGGATCAATCGGCTGTAATTGGCTTGTCACTTGATTTGACGGATCTAAGGGATCAGGCTTCGATTAAGGTGGGCAAAGAAGGATATGTTATTATCCTGGATAAAGATAAAAATGTTGTTGTTTCTCCTGTGCAAGAAGTAGGTACACAAGAAAAAAGCGGTGTGTTGGATCAGATGTATGATGGCAAGGAAGGTCAATTTGACTATGATTACGAAGGCCGCGCCAAAACAATGATCTTCTCTACCAATGAAGCAACCGGTTGGAAAATTGCAGGTACGATGTTCAAGAGTGAAGTCACCGACGCAAGTAAGGAAATTCGATTAGCTACGCTTATTGTTCTACTGGCTTCTGTGTTCCTGGCTGTTATCTTTATTATCTGGTTTACGCGTTCCATGATTCGTCCGATCAAACGTCTGCAAGAATCGGCCCGAGCAGTCAGCAAAGGTGATCTGACCGTGAAGATGGATAGCAAACGTAAAGATGAGGTGGGTGAACTCGCGAAGTACTTTGAACGTATGGTGGATAATTTACGGATGATGATTCTGGGTGTGCAGGAAACGGCAGAGCAAGTATCCGCTTCTTCACAAGAGTTGTCTGCGAGTGCAGACCAAACAACCAAAGCCATCGAACATTCAACTATGGCGATCCAAGAACTGGCCGAGGGTGCAGAGCAACAAGTGAATAGTGTGAAAGATGGTTCTGGACAGATGAGCCGTATGGCAGAAGATGTTCGTCAGATGTCAGAGCGTGTACAATCCATCACTACAGCGATGCGAAATACTTCCGGGGCAGCATCTTCAGGGAATGAAGCAGCGGGAGAGGCTGTTGAACAGATGAATATCATCCAGGAAACGGTAGAACAGTTAGGAGATGTTGTGCAGTCCCTTAACGCCCGTTCAGTTGAGATCGGTAGTATGGTTGATGTCATTGCGTCTATTTCGAAACAGACCAATCTCCTTGCACTGAATGCATCTATTGAAGCAGCAAGAGCAGGGGATGCAGGACGTGGGTTTGCAGTCGTAGCTGGAGAGGTACGTAAGCTGTCTGAAGAATCGGGTAGTTCCGCGGCTCAGATTGGTGAACTTGTGCATAATATTCGTCAGGACATGGACTCTGCCCTTACAGCGATGAATGCCGCCCAAAGCCGCGTCGGTGAGGGGATACAGGCTGTGAATACGTCTGGAAAATCCTTTGCCCAAATCCGTGAAGCGGTGGAGGATGCTGTTCATACGCTGGATGAACTAACCGAAACGACGAAACAATTGGAGAAGGGTGCCTCCCATGTGGCTCAAACGATGACGGACATTTCGAACGTCACTCAGGAATCTGCGGCGAGCACCGAATCCGTATCAGCTTCATCGCAAGAACAACTGGCTTCTGTTGAGGAAATCGCGTCGTCCTCTGCACATTTGAATAGTATGGCTGAACAGTTACAAGGTTTGCTGGGTATGTTCAAAATGATGGATGATCCCGCAAAAGATAACAGCAAATCCTGAGCGCAAAGGTTCAACCGACCATTATCAAAATAATAGAAAAAAATAAATATAGACATTCCTCTTGCAGCCCTGTATAAATATATCGTCTGGTTCTTACAGGCAATTGTGCGATGTATTTTAAATATGTAATGATCAATAAGCATATTGAGTCAGGACAGCAGGAGGAACTATGGTATATGTAGCAATATTAATATTTGTTTTGACCATTACGATGGTGATCTGGCAGCCTCGTGGCATCGGGATTGGCTGGAGCGCTTCAGGAGGAGCAATCCTTGCCCTGGCAGCAGGAGTAGTTAGTTTCAATGATGCTTCGGATGTGGCCTCAATTGTATGGAATGCTACGCTGGCCTTTGTTGGCATTATTATGATTTCATTGATTTTGGACGAGACCGGATTCTTCGAGTGGGCTGCCCTCCATATGGCCCGGCTGGCCGGAGGTAACGGACGAAAATTATTCCTCTATTCTATTTTTCTGGGGGCCGCAGTGTCTGCCTTGTTTGCCAATGATGGTGCAGCGCTGATTCTGACGCCGATTGTGCTGGCAATGGTTCGTGCTTTGAAGTTTGATGAGCGCATGGTGCTGGCATTTGTCATGGCAAGTGGTTTCATCGCGGATACGACCTCATTGCCACTCGTGGTCAGCAATTTGGTGAATATTGTTTCTGCCGATTTCTTTGGCATTACATTTGTAGAGTATGCGGTACGCATGTTGGTGCCTAATCTGTTCTCTATTGCTGCGAGTACGGCGATGCTGTTTTTGTTTTATCGTAAAAGCATCCCGCAGACGTACGATGTCACGGCCGCTCGTGACCCCAAGGAAGCCATCCGTGATCCACGGGTATTCAAGATTGCATGGTTTATGCTGGGGCTGTTGCTCGTAGCGTACGCTTCCAGTGAATTCCTCCCTATTCCCGTCTCGGTTATTGTAGGTGCGGTGGCTCTACTTTTCGGTATACTTGCACGCAAGAGTGACGCAGTGGATTTGAAAAGGGTGGTTAAGGAAGCCCCTTGGTCTATTGTTGTCTTCTCGGTAGGGATGTACATTGTTGTTTATGGTTTGCGTAATGCCGGTTTAACGGATCATCTGAGTAGCTGGCTTGATGCTATAGCTGATTATGGTCTGTTCGCAGCATCGCTAGGTATGGGCCTGATCGCTGCGGTATTATCATCCGTGATGAACAATTTACCGACGGTACTAATCAATTTGCTCGCCATTCAGGGTGCACACACGGAGGGTATCGTAAAGGAAGCCATGATCTATGCCAATGTCATTGGCTCTGATCTGGGTCCGAAGATGACGCCAATCGGATCACTGGCAACCTTGTTATGGCTACATGTATTGTCTCGCAAGGGTGTTAAGATTACATGGGGATATTATTTCAAGGCAGGCATTATCCTAACCATCCCAACATTGTTGATCACTTTGGCAGGATTAGCATTATGGCTGTGGATTCTGGGATAACAATAAGCAGTGAGTTTAAAATGGTTAAAATAGTTATGATAAAAAGGCTCTTCTCATCAGATGTGTTAAACACATCCGTTGAGAAGGCCTTTTTTATTTTTTTTAAATGTAGTTTCCATTTTTCTTTTTTATAGAAGAAACCAACTAAGCAATTAAGTGCAGGGGACGGAATCAATTTTGGAGAAGCGAAGCGCCCTCCTTTGTCAGAGACATCAGCAATCGAAAGAACAATCCTTAACCTGAACGGCTTGCACGAAGTGCTCTTTTCCCTTCTGCCTCCAGCTTGGCTAGGGATTCATTTTTAGAAACGAACGAATAAGCGCTGACGTAGCGGAGGGAACGGAACGATTGTGGAAAAGCGGAGCGTTCGCCTTTATCCCCGGATATATTCCTCTTAAATATAAAATCAAATATATCCGGGGGTAACAGCGATTGAAACAACGTCCGTTCCCGAAGCGGCTCCCAGCGCACAAAAATATGTTTCGTATTTTAATCCCTAGCCCATATTTTTAACATTGCGTTTACAAAACATTGATTTTCAGATGACATACCGAAACTACAATGATAAAAGAGTTGATGGTGATCACACAAATTCACAAAACGCCATCACTACATTGGGGGAGGAAAACAAAAAATGTTTAAAAAGTTGCCGTTTATTTTGATGACCTTAACGTTCGTACTGGTGCTTGCAGCATGTGGATCGAAAAACGACGCAGGTACTACAGATGGTGCCGCAAGTAATGGATCAGGAGAAAATACTGCTGCTGAACTCAGCGGTAATATTCTAGCTGTTGGATCAACAGCACTGCAGCCTCTGGTAGAGCAAGCTGGACAAAAATTTATGGCAGTTGATCAATATAAGAACGTAATGGTACAAGTGCAAGGTGGAGGTAGTGGTACGGGCCTGACACAAGTTTCCGAAGGACAAGCAACAATCGGTAACTCTGACGTATTTGCTGAAGAGAAGTTGAAAGACGAAGCAAAAGCAAAAGAACTCGTTGACCACCAAGTAGCAGTCGTAGCGATTGCACCGGTAAGCAACAAAGATGCGGGTGTTACGGATTTGACAAAAGAACAACTGGTAGATATTTTCTCCGGTAAAATCACGAACTGGAAAGATGTTGGCGGTAAAGATCAAGCCATCGTTATCGTTAACCGTCCAGGTAGCTCCGGTACGCGCGCAACTTTCGAGAACTTTGCGCTGGGAACGAAAGTAGAAGATATTCAAGGTTCGATCCAGGAAGATTCCTCCGGTACAGTTAAGAAACTGGTATCCGAGACTCCAGGAGCAATTGGTTACCTGGCTCTTTCTTACCTGGATGATAGCTTGCAAGTTCTGAAATACGGCGGTGTTGAAGCTACAGTTGAGAACGTGGAAGCAGGAACGTATCCAGTGTGGGCTTACCAACACATGTATACAAAAGGTGAGCCGGATGCAGCAACTAAGGCATTCCTCGACTACATGCTGAGCGATGAAGTTCAACAAAATGACGTTAAGGAACTGGGCTACATTCCGGTATCCGGCATGAAAGTAAAACGCGATGCAGCAGGTAATGTGACTCAGTAACATTCTTTGAACTTGCGCATACAGCGAAAGAGGCGGACCCAGGTCCTGCCTCTTTGCGCGGTTTGCTCAGGAATTATCCCATATTTTGCACTAATTCTACTATAGAAGGATGGTTGTTATGGAACAGACCGAAGGGGGAACGGTAATGAACAATAAACTGAAACCACGCCGGCCCTTGAGAGAGAAACATTACTGGGAAGAGTGGACGGGACGGATCTACACGTCGATATGTGTCGTTTTCCTGATCGTTGTTATGTTTTCCATCGTATATTTTGTCGCATCCAAAGGATTATCTACCTTTTTCCAAGATGGCGTGAGCGTACGTGAATTCATTTTCGGGAAAACGTGGAATCCAACAGGTGAGCCTGGCGTTTATGGTGCATTGCCGTTCATCACGGGTTCCTTTACAACCACCTTGCTTGCTGCATTGATTGCGAGTCCGCTTAGTCTGTGTGCGGCGCTCTTTATGACCGAGATTGTACCGGGTAAAGGTAAAAAGATTTTGCAACCTGCAATTGAATTGCTTTCCGGTATTCCATCCGTCGTGTACGGATTTATCGGTCTGAGCGTAATTGTTCCTATGTTGCGTAGTATTTTCGGAGGAGCAGGAATCGGGATTGCAGCCGGATGTCTTGTTTTGTCCGTCATGATATTGCCTACTGTAACGAGTATTATGGCAGATGCGTTGTCAGCTTTGCCTAAGGGGTTGCGTGAATCTTCTTACGCACTTGGCGCGACACGTTGGCAAACGATATATCGTGTAATCATTCCGACGGTGTTGCCTGCATTGCTGACAGGTATTGTCCTCGGTATGGCTCGTGCATTCGGTGAAGCACTCGCTGTGCAGATGGTTATCGGTAATGCGCCTCATGTACCGACATCCCTGCTCGAATCTGCTTCAACATTAACGAGTGTAATCACCCTGAGTATGGGTAACACCACGATGGGTTCTGTTCATAACAATGCATTGTGGAGCATGGCGCTTGTCCTGCTGGTAATGACCTTTGTCTTCGTCATTCTGGTTCGTCTGCTTGAAAGGAGGAACCGGGTATGAGAATGAAGCCAAAAACAGCGGATAAAATTGCAACAGTAGTCATTGTGATTCTGGCTCTATTCATTGTTGTACTTTTGCTCGGTTTACTCGGATTTATTCTGTTCCGGGGGATCGGCCAGATCAACTGGCACTTCCTGACGAGTGCGCCGCAATTGCTCAAAGGTGGCGGCGGAATTGGACCGCAGCTCTTTAACTCGATCTTCTTGCTTGTCTTAACGTTGATCATCACCATTCCGCTCGGCTGGGGCGGAGGCATTTATATGGCGGAATATGCCAAACCGGGGCGAGTTACAAGTTTCATTCGACTGGTTGTCGAAGTATTGTCATCTTTCCCATCGATCGTTATCGGTTTGTTTGGACTTTTGCTGATCGTAAATACGTTTGGACTGGGCTTCTCACTCTTATCGGGTGCGATGGCACTGGCGATTTTCAACTTGCCGCTTATGGTACGGACGACGGAGCAAGCTTTCCGTGCCGTTCCCAAAGAGCAGAAGGAAGCGGGACTTGCTCTTGGTTTGTCCAAATGGAAGATCATTACGTCCATCCTGTTGCCTGTGGCACTGCCAAGCTTGATTACGGGCACCATTCTGGCATCCGGTCGGATCTTCGGTGAAGCCGCGGCCCTGATGTTCACTGCGGGTATGAGTAGTCCACCGCTGGACTTCACGGACTGGAATCCAACAAGTCCAAGATCACCGATCAATCCGCTTCGTCCTGCGGAAACACTAGCCGTGCACATCTGGAAAGTCAACAGTGAAGGCATCGGGCCAGATTCCAAAGAAATTGCAGCAGGAGCTTCTGCCGTGCTGGTCATTCTGGTACTGGCATTCAATCTGAGCGCGCGCTGGATCGGCCGGGTTGTGTACCGCCGTATGACAGCTTCGAAATAAGGAGGAAATCCACATGGCCATACCATTTGGTACGGAACAGTTAAGCATATATTATGGGCACTTTCAGGCCGTGAAGCAGATCAGCCTGACTTTCCCCGAAGCGAGTGTAACGGCCCTGATTGGGCCGTCCGGTTGCGGCAAATCCACATTCCTTCGTTCTCTGAACCGGATGAATGATGAGATTGCCGGGTCCCGTACGGAAGGACACATCTGGATGGACGGCAATGACCTTAATGAACCGGGGACGGATGTCATCAAGCTTCGTCAGAAAATCGGCATGGTGTGGCAGAAGCCAAACCCCTTTCACAAGTCTATTTACAACAATATCGCATTTGGCCCCCGCTACCGCGGTACGAAAAGTAAGAAGGCACTGGATGAAATTGTGGAAAAGAGCTTGCGCCGTGCTGCCCTCTGGGACGAAGTGAAAGACAGGTTACATGATTCAGCCTTGGCACTTTCAGGTGGACAGCAACAGCGTCTCTGTATTGCTCGCGCGTTGTCTGTAGACCCACAGATCCTATTACTTGACGAGCCTGCATCTGCGCTTGACCCTGTATCTACGGGTAAAGTGGAGGAGTTGATCTCCGAGCTGAAGCAGGAGCTACGCATCGTTATCGTTACCCATAACATGCAACAGGCTGCACGCATCTCGGATTATACAGCTTATTTTTATTTGGGCAGTCTGGTTGAGCATGGAGAGACGGAGCATATTTTCACTAACCCGGACAATCGTTTGACGCAGGAATATATTATGGGACGTTTTGGTTAATGAAAACAGAAGACAAGGCTCCTGGATTAGTATATCCGGGAGTCTTTTTTTGCTCTCTGAGTATCTGGGGCTATTTGCCAGATGGGAAGCCCCATGCTAGGATAAATAGAGATCGAGAAATCCAGATCGAGAAATCATTACATGAGTTAAGCGTAACTTTTTTGAAGTTGTATTATGAGACGGAGCGTCCTGAAGTTCAGGGGGCTCTTTTTGTTGTAAATCAGGTTTAGAGATTGGCATATATGCGATCTGTAAATCTAAAGAAACTATAAACTTTGAAGTATCACATGTATTTTTCGCTACACTTTAATGCAGGGAGGATGAAAGCGCAATGACAGACAAGGATAACATACTGTTAGTAGAGGACGATCCCGAAATTGCCCGGATCTTAATGGATCATCTGCGTCGTAAAGGATATGCAGTGACCTGGGCATCAAGTGGACTGGAGAGCTGGGAAGATTTCAAGAACGGATTATATCACCTTGTCCTGCTTGATCTAATGTTGCCGGAGATGGACGGATTTACAGTATGCAAACATGTCAGGCTGATCAGCGATGTTCCGGTATTGATCATGAGTGCCCGGACCCAGGAAGAAAGCAAATTAGAAGGACTCGGCTTGGGCGCAGATGATTATATCACCAAACCTTTTAGTTTGGCGGAGCTTACGGCTCGAATCAAAGCCCACCTGAACAGATATCGTAGATATCAAGGTGGTCAGTCCAATGCATCGGTTCAGCAATACAACGATGGGTTAACGATTCACCCATTGAATCAGCAGGTGAAACTGCATGGTACAGAGGTGCAGTGCACAGCTAAAGAAGGAGCATTGCTAATGCTGCTGACTTCGCACCCCCACCGAGCCTTTACGAAAACAGAGATTTACGAACATGTGTGGGGTCAATCGGCAGAAGGAAGCTCCGCCGCTACAGTTACTGTGCACGTGAAAAGTTTGCGGGCCAAGCTGGGAGATGCGCCGCACCAGCCGCGCTGGATTCAAACCGTATGGGGCAGTGGATACCGCTTTATTGGAGAACGGGTTGAATGAAGCTGAAATATTGGCTGATGATTGCGTTCCTGATCGTGATGTTTTTGCCTGTGGCGGCAGGGTGGGCTTTATTTTCCTTATATAACTATTATGAAAATCATCGTGCAGTAGCGGAGTATGTGGAATTGACAGGACGCCTTGCACCCATAGAGAAGGTCTTAAATGATCCAACGCTGTATCAGTTGAATTCTCTTAAGCGTGATCAAACCCTCCCTGCGCTTGCCAGCGAACAGCTAAGTTTCAATCTTTATCTACCTTCTGGGATTCGAGTCTACACTTCTGGCGGGGATACTTGGTCAACAGGTGGATATACGGTGAGAAGTTCTGAATTATATCGAAATCTGTATCATCTTCAGATTCGACACCGCACATTTTCATTGAAAAAACCAGTTTGGGATCAAGGGGAGCTGGCAGGGATTTATGAAATAACGATGTTGCGTGAGGATCGGCTTGAAGGAATATCGCTTCGAACGACATGGGTTATCGGTGGATCAGTGGCATTTTTTGTTCTCTTGTATGGAACGGTGTTGTGGTTGTTATTCCGCAAGCTTTTCTTCCCTATGAAAGTTTTGATAAACAGGATGCATGGATTTGCCCGCGGAGAAAAACCGGATGAGATACGGGTCAACGGTCGCAGTGATGAGATGGGTATGTTGTTACAGCAGTTTGATGCGATGCAACAAACCATTAGCCAGACCCAGGAGGAAGTGGAGAGGCAGCAAAAAGAAAAAGAGATGATTGTAGCTTCTCTTTCACACGACCTGAAGACACCTCTCATGTCCATCAGTGCTTATGCGGAAGCACTTAGTATGGAGGAACATTCTAGACAATTAGAGAGACAAGAGTATAGAGATGTTATCGCCAGAAATGTTGAACGTATGAAAAAGATGATCGGTGAGTTGGAGATGTACACAGCATTGGGTTCCAGAGATTCAGAGTTTGCTATGGTTGAGGTAGAAGGGGAAGAGTTTTTTGAGATGCTGCTTGGCAGTTACGGAGGTCTTTCGGAACGTAATGAGTATGACATGAAGATGTCTGTACGGACCAATCATTGCTATCGAATTCATCCTGAATCGCTGATGCGTCTGACTGATAATCTAGTGCATAACGCGCTTCGTTATACTCCTCCCCAAGGTAGAATTGGGCTTGCTGTAATTGACTCCGCAACAGAACTGCCGGGATGGATCGATCCATCACTGAGGGCAGAACTGGATACGTATAGAATCGGAGCAACACTGATTGTTGTACAAAATGAAGGTTCTCCTATTCCGCCAGAACAACTGGAGCGTATTTTTGAGCCGTACGTTCAATATCACCAAGAGCAGACAGGCGGTTATGCAGGAGGCTCTGGATTAGGATTGAGCATATCAAAGAGAATCGCATTAAAGCACGGAGGGGATATACGCATGTGGTCCTCTAAACAATATGGGACTGCAGCTGTTTGCTTATTGCCGGAACGAAGAAACCCGGATGAATCGCAGGATATAATCAAGAAAGGATGATGATTTATGATTAAAAATGGATGGAAATGGATAGGGTCGATCTTGATCGCAGGTTCACTATTGGCAGGCTGTGCAGAAAAGGAGCTACTCGGAATGTCAGGCGATGACATGATTGAAAAAATTATTACTGCCGAGTCTGAGCCGGGGTCATACTATGCCGAAGGTACGGTGAAGATGTGGACAGATAGTGAGGTTACGAACACCATACACGTGAAGGAATGGGTTGACGGAAAAACAGGGAAAAAGCGGATCGAGACAGATGAAAATGGAAACGTGAGTTATGCGGTTCATAACGGTTCAGAGATACTGATCTATGAAGAAGAGGCGAAGACCGCTTTTGCGATGGATTCATCAGCGCTCCAGCAGGAACCCAACCAGACCCAGAAGCAGATGCTGGTGGATCAACTGGAACGTATGCGTGACAACCATAATGTGAAGATGCTGGGTCAGGAAAAGCTTCAAGACCAGGAGGTCATTCATATTGAACTAACGCCGAAGGATGAGGGTTCATTGTCCATGTCTTCGGAGTATTGGATAAACCCCAAAGAGTGGATGGTTGTTAAAGCCACCAGTACGCATGGGGATACCAAATCAGAGTTTCTTTATGACCGGATCAATTACAATCCTGAGTTCACAGACCAGACATTTACGCTGGATATTCCTGCAGATGTTGAAGTGAAAAAAATGAATGACGTGATGAATAACCAAGAAATCACACTGGAAGAGGCAGAGAAGTCCGTGGGCCAGCCCCTCCTACAATATGTAGGAAAAGATATGAACTTGTCGAGAATTGAGCTCATTTCGTCTATGGGTGAAAACGGCCGGGATGAAGTGACGTTGTATTATGTGAAGGATAACAAACCAGAAATCAGCATGACCGTATTCAAAGCACTAGAGGAAAACGGTGATGAAAAGCTGCTTCCAGAGGAAAAGAAAGTTAACATTCGTGATACAGAGGGTTCATACATGTCTATGATTCGGAACTTGTCGTGGAGTGAGGACGGTCTTCGTTATTCGGTCATGGGCGAAAATGATTTTTGGACAGAAGAGCAACTACAGATGTGGGTAAATGAGCTGCAAATACCGAAGCCAGCGAAATAATGTTGGCTGGTAGAAAAAGATTGAACAAGCTTTGAACCATATGAATGAAATGAGCATATCGTATATAGAAAATGATGTACCCTGAGATTACGTCACTTTTATTGACATATAGAGTATGGCATATTACGCTGTATATGATTGAATGCATGGCAGAATGGTGAACTTTCATTCATGAAAGAACAGAATATAGCGAATGATAACGAGCGGGAGAGACCTGAGCAGGATGATGATGCAATACAGTACAAGTAAGCATGATAGATGCCATTTTAGATGCAAACTGTACTGTACAGATGGCTTAGGCACCGAAGGAGCAAGCAGTTATGCACCCGGCATAACCGTTAATCTCTCAGGTAAAAGTACCGTCGTTGGACGCAGCTCTGGAGAGTGCGCGGAAGAAGCGCCACCCAAGGGGTATATGATTGTCAGATTGCTGAACAGGTGAGTGCTTGCGTGTACTCGGCCTTGTTCTTCCCTGGCGCTAGAATCATGAAACTCTCAGGTATCAAGGACAGAGAGAGGGCTAACGGCCTTCTTCTGTCCTTTTTTAATGTCATCAATCAGTAAATCAGGAACATTATGGCGGTCTTGTCCGCATGGCGATGACAAAACCAATTGGAGGGTTACAAGGTGCGATTTAAAGATGTTTTTTCAATTATTGGTCCGTCGATGACGGGACCATCCAGTTCACATACAGCCGGTGCGGCAAGATTGGGACGAATTGCGCGTCAGTGGCTGGGATGTATGCCAGAACGTGCGAGACTTACATTATATGGCTCATTTGCGGATACCTATCAGGGACATGGAACAGATCTGGCACTAATCGGCGGCTTGCTGGGTTACGTTACAGATGATCCGCGTATACCGGATGCAGAGCAGTATGCAGATGAAGCAGGCATGGAGGTTGAATTTTACACCAGCGGTCTGCCAGCTCCCCATCCGAACACGGTCAAGATTGAATTGTGGCACGGTGAACGGGCATGCTCTTTAATAGGTGCTTCCATCGGTGGCGGCAGTGTATCTGTGCATGCGTTAAACGATTTTCGCGTACAGATCAGTGGAGAGTTTCCGACACTTGTTTTGCGTCATGCCGATAAAGCGGGAGTGCTGGCATCCGTGACCTCAACCATTAGTTCATCCGGAGTGAATATCGGCTATATGCAAGTGGATCGAAAGGCTCGTGATGGTGAGGCACTAACAGCAATGGAGATGGATGCACCGCCGAGTGAAGACACGCTGAGCAAGCTGCGTTCATTGGATCATATGCTGGACATACGTGTGATTGATCTGAAGAGAGGGGTTGATCCGGATGCGGTTTAAACATCTACATGAATTGAACGCCATCTGCACTGCGGAGTCCAAAACCGTTGCACAGTTGATGATTGAAGAGCAGGTGCAGGAGACCAATACACCGGAAACAGACGTGGTAAAGCAGATGTCGGAGTACTACCAGGTGATGAAAGAAGCCGTTCGTAAAGGACTTACAGAAGATACCACCTCACGTAGCGGACTGACGGGTGGGGATGGGAAAAAGATGGCCGAATATATTCGCCAAGGCGAAACGTGCTCAGGTGATGCTTCTGCCCTTGCCATGGCCTATGCGCTATGTGTATCGGAAGTGAATGCTTCTATGGGACGTATCGTGGCTACCCCAACGGCGGGCTCTTGTGGCATCATTCCGGGCGTGTTTATCAGCTCGCAGGAACGATTTGGCTGGACGGATGAACATCTGGTGAATGGATTGTTCTGCGCTGGTGCTATTGGATACGTGATCGCCAACAATTCATTTATTTCAGGGGCCGAGGGCGGTTGTCAGGCGGAAGTAGGTTCAGCGATTGGCATGGCTGCCGGTGCGATGGTGGAGCTTCGCGGAGGGACGCCGGAGCAGGTGGTGCATGCTGTAGGATTGGCTTTGAAAAATACACTGGGCCTCATCTGCGATCCGGTTGCTGGCCTTGTAGAGATTCCATGCATCGTGCGCAACGGACTCGGTGCCGTTACTGCACTGGCTGCCGCAGATATGGCACTCGCTGGTGTACGCAGTGCCATTCCGTCTGACGAAGTCATCGACGTGATGTTGGAGGTAGGCAGCGCGATGCCGAGCCGTCACCGCGAGACAGCGCAAGGCGGGCTCGCTCAGACACCTACAGGCCGCAAGATGATGGAGAAGCTGGCGAAACCGAAGGCCAAGCGGTTGCCGGATGAGACATCCGAAACATCACAAACAGGCTCAGAGGCAGAGTAGCAATTGGATCATTTACAGGGTGGGGCCAAATAGCTAAGGAGCACACAACCAGGTTCCGATTAGCAATTAGCAAGTAGTAATTAGAGCATGTTAGTCGTTATTACTTCATAACAAACAAGCGTCCGCGAACCTGGCCTGCTCAGGTTATGCGAGACGCTTGTTTGTTCATTGTGCCTAAACCAGCCAAGATAGCAGTTAACCAATCAGAATTAGGAAAAGCAGTTATTTATGGTGAGTTTCAAAAGGCCATTTACTTTATTTCTGTGCGCATCACGGCATATCCGTATGCAGGCAGTTCAATGGCAAGCACACCGTCTTCCAGAGCGGTGCGATGGTTGCCCTCAAACAGCTCCGTCCAAGGTTGCTCCCCTGCGTCCAGTTCAACGATGGCCGTTTCCTCAGAACGGTTAAACAGAATGAGGATGCGTTCCTCGTCACTTTGCCGCTCCATCACAAGCTGGCTGCCGCCTTCCTGAGCTTGCAGGAAACGAATGGTTCCGGCTGCACGCAGTGCAGGATGAGCATGGCGCAGCGCAATCAGCTTTTGATAAAAGTGAAGTAGCTCCCGGTCCTGCTTCGCTTCGTCCCACTCCATGCATTTGCGGCATCCCGGATCATGTTCACCGTCGAGCCCAATTTCGTCACCGTAATAGATACATGGCGCTCCCATGTAACTGAACTGGAACAAGGCAGCCAGCTTCATCTTGCGTTGATCGCCCTCACACAAGGTAAGCAGGCGAGGAGTATCATGACTGTCGAGTAAGTTGAATGCCACCTCGCTCGCTTGAAGTGGGTAGCGGGATAACTGCCGGCCAAGGGCACTCGCGAATTGTGCAGCGTGCATCTTATCTTCCACGAAGAAATGATTTACGGCGGCGGTGAACGGATAGTTCATGGCGGCATCGAACTGGTCCCCTTGTAGCCAGGAAGAAGATTCGTTCCATATCTCACCCAAAATGTAGGCATCCGGGTTGGCTGCTTTAACAACCCGCCTGAAATCTCTCCAGAAAGCATCGTCCACTTCATCAGCTACATCAAGACGCCAGCCGTCCGTGCCAACTTCCTTGATCCAATATTCAGCTACTTCGAGCAAGTAGGCCTTCACATCGGGATTCTCTGTATTTAACTTGGGCATATGAGCCTCAAAGCCAAATGTCTCATAGGTTGGAATGCCATCCTTTACGTCCAGCGGGAATTCATGTACGTGAAACCAGTCCTTGTATTTGGATTTGGCGCCATGTTTTTGTACATCAACAAAAGGAGCAAATGTTTTGCCTGAATGATTAAACACGGCATCCAGCAGTACACGAATACCGCGTTCGTGACATAGCTTCACCAGATGCTTCACCGTGTCAGCATCACCGAAATGGCGGTCGACGCGCAGATAGTCCTCGGTATCGTATTTATGATTGGTTGTAGCTTCGAAAATCGGAGTGAAATAAATCGCGTTAATACCCAGTTCACTGAGATAATCGAGGTGATCGATTACGCCCTGCAGGTCACCGCCAAAGAAATTAAAGGGTGTAGGTTCCCCGCCCCAAGGTTCAACCCCCTTGGGATTGATATCCGGGTTTCCATTGGCAAAGCGCTCGGGGAAAATCTGATAAAACACAGCATCTTTCACCCATGCTGGGGGCGTAAACACGGCTCCGGCATGAAGATAAGGGAACTGGAACATGCGGCCGGGATCATCCGGCTCCTCCTCTTGGAAATCCGTCTCGGTCATCCAGATCTGTTCATCTCCACTTTTGAGCAGAAAAGCATACTTCAATCGATGATACGGAGGTTTCACTTCCCCCTCGTAGTAGTCAAACATAGAGTCTGACGTCAATTTGGTCAGAGGAACCATATCTCTTGTTTCCTCCCAAGCGTATTTATCTCCAGTCAGGGCATACACCTCGGTGAGATCATTTTTTTTGGCACGTAGACGTAGACGAATCGTATCCTGATCATAGGCATAGGCCCAGTTTCGTTTCGGCTGGTGAAAGATGGCTTCAAGCAACATATGTAATTCCTCCTGTCAGATAGAAATGAAGTAAGCAGAAACCAATTCATTTAAATTAGATAAAATATGCTAGTAGAACAGAAAATACATGTAGTATGTAAACATCATTGCTGAATGATATAGCTTCATATTACGTGACTGCAGATTGCGTTATAATGAGGGTATGAAAAGAGAGGGCCGGTTCTAAACGAGTGACATGGAATGTACTGAAGCCCGGGCAACGGACATTGTAGCTTGTGCAACCAGGCTTGTATTTAAACTCGCGGGGAGGCTCGCCCCATTCAAAATTTAAAGCCAAGATCATACAGATAAGCAATGCCGCCCAGATATATCATTAACCCAAAGGGAACGGAAAGGAAACGAGTACATAGATGAAAAACAAACTGTTATACATTGAGGACGATACGGAAATTGCAACATGGGTGAGAGAAGACTTGGAGGAGCGTGGATATGAGGTCGTCTGGCTCGGGAGTGGTGAAGGGGCCACCGAGGCTGTGGCAGATTGTTCCCTTGTAATTCTGGATGTGATGTTGCCAGGGCTCGACGGATTCACGGTAGGCCAGCGATTAAAAAAAGAATATCCTGCTGTGCCCATCGTTATGCTCTCGGCCAGAACATCCATTGATGACAAGCTGCATGGGCTTGATTTCGCCGATGATTACGTGACCAAACCGTTTCATCCGGACGAGCTTGCAGCGCGAATTGAGGTTCAACTGCGGAAGGCAGGAGCGGTAGCTTCAGATGAAACGGTACTTAAACTGGATCATCTGTCGATCTATGAGCAGGATAACCGGATCGTGAATGAGCAGACGGGGGAAGAGATTATTTTATCGGGCAAACAGTTTCATATCTTTGCTTATTTGCTTCGGCATATGGGCATGATTCGCACTAAAGAACAGATCTATGAGGCGGTGTGGAACGAGTCTTATCTGGATGGGGACAAAACATTGATGGTGCACATCCGGCATCTGCGCGAGAAGCTGGAGCTTGATCCGGCCAATCCTGTCATTATTCAGACGGTACGCGGTGTTGGCTATCGCGTCAAGAAGCCATGATCAGATGGTATAGAGAACGGAAGGCCGGAAAGTTTGAACAGAAAAGAGGCAGAAGCACGGATCAGCCTATCCGCCCCAAAATAAAGTTTGGCCGATCACTGATGTCCAGATACATGCTACTGATCCTGGCAGCTTTTCTGTTTGTACCTGTTGTAGTACCGGTGGTAGCAACGGTATTTATTGTGGTCATCAATAACGTAAGCTCTAGTGAAGAAGCACCTTACGGTGATGCTGATCAAATCACCAAACTGTGGACGAGCGAATCCAAGAAGCTGGATGGGGCGTCTGATCAAATGGTGGATAAACGGATGAAAGAACTGCAGGAGAGATATCCTAAATCAGCTATGTATCGTGTAAATGCAACGGGTAGAACGATGTTAGTGCTTGGTGGTGAAGAGGCGAAGGTGCTGAAATCTAAGTCATTAAATCCTTCAGACGCCTCCGAAGGAGAGCCGGAGTCTTTCGATACAGATGTCATTCTGAAGTGGTCGCTCGCAACTGGAGAAAAAGCAGAGACCCGGATCCCGGCGAGATGGACACCAAATGATACGGTTCAGTTTATGAAGGAAGCCTTCTATCGCGATCCTCTAACCGTGGTTTCTTTTATAGGCGGAGGAAATGTGAATAAAGGACAAGGGTTTATGGTGATTGAAGTCCCACGTGAACTCATTCAAAACATTACTAATAACGGGGTAGTCGAGTTCATCTATTTCGGAGCAGTGATGCTGATTGTGTTTGTCATCTTTATTGTGATGTCCGTTCTGTTCTTCGCCAAAATTCGCAAACGACTGATTCACTTGCAATCTGCTATGGTTACCCCGACCAAGGAGGGTATACCTCTTCCAGTGGACATTAAGAGATCGGATGAGATTGGACATTTGGAGGAATCCTTTAACCAGATGGTACATCAGTTAACGGATAGCCTTCAGCGTGAGCGGGAAGAGGAGCAACTTCGCAAACGGCTTGTGGCAGGGTTATCACATGACCTGAGAACACCGCTTACGGTAATTCGAGGGCATATGCATGCACTGAATAAAGAAAACCTAAGTGATAAAGGCGTGCGGGCACTGAGCCGGATGGAAGGCAAGATGCAGGATCTTGGTGAACTGATCGACAACTTGCTCACGTATAATCTGCTGACTAGTGGAAGATATACTTTAAAACTGGAGCAAAAAGATGCACTGCGTATGATAAGGGAAGCTGCTGCTTCCTGGTATCCCGTGTGGGAGAAGGAAGAGTTTGAGATCGACATCGACCTGCCTGAAACGCCGTTAATCTGGGATGTGGATGCACAAGGGTTGCGGCGTGTGCTGGACAATCTGTTCCAAAACGTCGTTCGTCATGCGGCAAGCGGAAAGTATATTCGCATTTCCACGGAGCAGATTCAGGGCCGAACTGCCGTAGTAATTGAGGATCACGGGCCGGGGATTCAGCCGGAATCAGGTACGAAGGGCACAGGACTTGGCTTGTCCATTGTCGATTTGCTGATTCGTGAGATGGGCTTGCGGAAGCGGGTAGATAGCTCGGATATGGGTGTCCGCACCTATCTATATAGCGGCAGAGAGAATGATCCGGAAGTTTGAGCGCAAGCAAAGAGGTTTCTTTTTTAAACTAAACTTAAACTTGGACATACGCTGGCTTTAACCTTGGAGGGTTACGATAGTTCCGAGGTGATGATGAATGAGCGAAAATATTATTCAAACAGCGAATTTATGGAAAACATACAAGGACCGTGCGGCTGTCCGTGAACTTGACCTTCATATTAAAAAGGGAGATATCTACGGCTTCCTTGGCCCTAACGGTGCCGGCAAAACAACAACGATCCGTATGCTTCTCGGATTGATTAAACCGACCAAAGGGGTCATCCGGGTGTTCGACAAAGATATTCGGAAGGACCGTATGGACATTTTACGTCGCGTAGGTTCCTTGGTGGAATACCCCTCGTATTACGGTCATCTGAATGCGGTAGAGAATCTTGAAGTGTTGCGCCGTATTATCAACGTACCCAAGTCAAGAATTGCGGAAGTGTTATCTATTGTTGATCTGACGAAAGATGCTAAACGAAATGTAAAAGGGTATTCACTCGGGATGAAACAGCGTTTGGGCATTGCCAGCGCGCTACTCGGCGAACCGGAACTGCTTATTTTGGATGAGCCAACGAACGGACTTGACCCGGCGGGGATTCAGGAGATTCGGGAACTCATCAAACGGATGCCGCTGGAGCATGGCATCACCGTTCTTGTATCCAGCCACTTGCTGAGTGAAGTGGAGCAGATGGCGAGTCGCGTCGGTATTATAAGAGATGGCAAAATGGTGATGCAGGACACGATGGCGAGTCTCCACAGTCAGACAGGCAGCTCAATCAGGCTCACGGTGTCCGAACCGGAGGCGGCCATGAAGCTTGCTCGTGAGCAGGGGCAATTTGGTCAGAGACAGGGTGCCGAGCTTACCTTCCCCTACATGGATAACAGCGCAGTTGCACTGCTGGTACGCCGACTGATTGAACAGGATCATGATGTATACCGGGTCGAAGAACAGAGACAGTCTTTGGAGGATCTCTTCATGCGTGTCATTGGCGAGGGGGCTACTCTATGACAGGGCGTGCATTATCAGCCGACTGGCTCAAAATTCGTGGCAAAGGTATCTGGTTTCTGGTGTTTCTGGCCCCAATCGGGTTAACGGCCATGCAGGCTCTGAATTTCGGATTACGACTGGATTATCTGAAAGAGCAGTATGCCGATAATTTGTGGGGAGGTCTGCTCGGTAACGTAGTTGTTTTTGTTCCGCTCGCTTTAATGCTGGGTGCGACCATTCTGAGTTCGATGATCGCCGGAATAGAGCACGAGCAGGGGTCGTGGAAGCAACTTCTGGCGATGCCGATTCAAAGGCCAGCCGTTTATCTTGCAAAGTTTCTGCTGGCGTGTGTGCTACTAATGATCTCGTGTTTGTTGTTAACCGCAGGGGTTGTTGGACTGGGACTTGTGCTTGGTTTCGATGCCAAAGAAATACCGTGGGCACAGGCATTGAAGCTGGGACTTATGCCGCTGGCTGGTGCACTGCCCGTATTGTCCATTGAATTATGGTTTACGCTGGTATCCAAAAATCAGGCACTACCGGTTACCTTCGGCATTATTCTTGCCATCACCGGTATGTTCTCACTTATGATCTCTCCACAATTTCCACTGGCTTGGGCGCAGATGGCGTGGAGTGCTCCTAACGCGTATCTGTACGCAGGGATGGGTGCAGGTTTAGGGATCATCATTCTGCTGACAGGCATGATGCACTTCAGCCGGAAGGATGTGGCCTGATATGAATTTCGCTACAACCTATTTTCGTATCTTATCAGCGGAACGTTTGAAGATGGCCAAATCGCCAATCTCGCTTTTGGTTCTGATCAGTCCGCTGATCGCACTGCTCATTGGCCTGCTGTCTTCCCCATCGGGTGACTGGACAGCATTGATGTCAGCCATGGTGATGATTCACGGTATGCTTTTGTTACCGATGCTGACAGGGGTGTTTACCTCATTTGTATGTCGTTTCGAACATGCGGGAGGTGGATGGAAACAGCTTTTGGTTCTGCCACTTACACGTACAGGTGTGTATTTAGGTAAATTCACAATTGTGTTACTGCTCTTGGCGGTTACACAGTTGCTTCTATTCGGAAGTATCATATTGACAGGGTTAATTCATGGGATGGCATCACCGGTGCCTTGGGGATTCCTTGTGAGCAAAATGCTGCTTGGACTTCTGGCATGTATCCCGCTGGCGGCATTACAGATGTTTGTGTCTCTGGTCTGGAGTAGCTTCGCCGCGCCGCTTGCCTTGAACTTCGCGCTAACGATACCTAACATTCTGGTCGGAAACTCTGCAACGTATGGCCCGTATTATCCATGGGCACAGCCGATGATTCTGATGCTTCCCATCGAGGGCACAGGGTTTGGAGCGTTCAATGTTCCACTGGGAACACTTTTAACCGTAGTTGGTGGCAGTGCCGTGTTATTTATGGCGATGGGCATGATTTATTTTTCGAAGAAGGAAGTATAAAGTATACGTTCGATGAGAATAACAAATGAACCTTTCCTGAGGCTGTGCATCCAAGTGATTTGGTATGCGGACAGTCTCAGTTTTTTTATATTATTTGATAAAGGTCAAATCCCATCTTTTTCATGCCTAATGATGTGAATTTCATCCTATTTGATAAGCAAAATGAGACGAGAATCTGGTAAAATAAAAAAAGCTGTTTCTAGTCAGGCGAACATGGTTATTCGAGGGTAAGGCTGTTACAGCCGAAAATGGCGCATACGTAATGTGATGAAGAAAGAAGATTTTGGCTGAGAAAAGAGGGGTAGGCCTTTGGATCATAATAAAACGGAAACCCTGAAACGAATTATTTCTGAGGGTAGCTCTTACCGATCATTGTTTTTTAACCACCCGGATGCCATCTATGTGATGGACATTGAAGGGAATCACATCGATGCTAACCCTTCGTTTGAACGGTTATCCGGCTACAAGATTGAAGAGCTTGCAGGGGTGAGTCGGGATCGCATCAGCCCGCCTGAGAGTGAAAAGAGAAGAGCGCAATTCATCGAAGATGTTCTGGCTGGACGTTCAGTCAGTGAAGCGATGGCTTTTTATCATAAAGATGGTTCTGTGAAACATGCACAGGTGACCTATATACCGATTACAGAAGGTGATGAGGTTGTCGGCATCTACGGAATTGCCAAGGATGTCACGGACAAGGTCATCATCGAACAGGAACTGCAGGAGACACAGGAGAAGTATCAGGTGCTGGCTGAACATGCACAAGATCTGATTACAACCTGCACTATAGATGGTGAACTCCTCTATGTCTCTCCATCGGTTCGTACACTGCTTGGTTATGAGCCGGAGGAAGTCACAGGGAAATCATTTAAATCCTATTGTTACCCGGGAGATTATCCGGACCCTTTGCTCATTTCTAATATTGGTCATGGCTGCAAGATGAGAGTGTTACACAAAGATGGGCATTACATCTGGATGGAAACATTGGCGAAGCCCGTGACCGGGGAACATGGCAAAATAACGCAAATTGTCAGCATCAGCAGGGATATTACCCAGCAGAAAGATGCTGACAGACGTCTTCGCGAAAGCCGTGAGCGTTACAAGTCATTGTTTGAATATAATCCGGCTGCGGTATACTCCCTGGATCTGGAAGGTAATTATAGCGCTGTGAACAGCAATATGGTGCAGATGCTTGATATCCCGCGTAGCAAACTCATCGGACAGTCCTTTCTGTCGAATCTGGATAAAAGAGAAATACACAAAGGAGAAGCCTGTTTTGAACTTGTGAAGCAGGGGCAAGCCCAATACTATGAGACTCGTGTTGCGAGTTCCAGTGGCCGAAAGATCGAAGTTTCAGTAACGAATGTGCCTATCATTGTAGATAACGAAATGGTGGGTGCTTACGGTATAGTATCAGATATAACGGAGCGCAAGGAATACACGGAGCGTATTCAGGAGCTAAGCAAGCAGCATGAGTTGATTCTCAATACCGTTACCGAAGGAATCTACGGTCTCGATGCGGATGGCATTACGATGTTCATGAATCCGGCGGCGGCGTCCATGTTTGGTTATGAAGCTCATGAATTCATTGGTAAGAGTTCACACCCGATTATCCATCACACCCGTGCAGACGGAAGTTATTTTCCAAAAGAGGAATGTCCGATTCATATGACGGTGCTCGATGGGCATGCGCGTTCAGTGACGGAGGACGTGTTCTGGAGAAAAGACGGCAGTAGTTTCCTCGTACAGTATCAAGTAACTCCGATTATTGACGAGGGCCAGATTCGTGGTGCGGTAGTTGTCTTTAATGACGTTACCGGTGAACGTGAAATTGTTCGCGCCAAGGAAACGGCTGAGCTGGCCGCACAAGCCAAGTCCGAGTTCCTGTCCCTCGTCAGTCACGAAATCCGGACACCGATGAACGGCATTGTAGGAATGACCGAGCTATTGGTGGGTACGGACTTGTCAGAGGAGCAGCGAGAGTATGCACAGATCATTCAAGAGAGCGGCGATGCACTGCTGAATATCCTGAATGACATTCTGGACTTCAGTAAGCTGGAGTCTGGTAAAATGGCCCTGGCCTACGAGCCGTTCTCGCTCCGCAAGATGCTGGAGCAGGTTGCGGAGCTGTTCAAGCCACGGGCGGACGAGAAACATCTGGATATTCGCTTCCGTCTGAATCCGAGTATCCCTGACTATATGGCAGGGGATTCGATGCGAATCCGGCAGATTCTGGTCAACCTTGTTGGCAATGCGCTGAAGTTCACAGATCAGGGAAGCATCGATGTTACCGTCGATATTATCAAAGGAAGCAAACCTGAGGATAGTGTACTGGATTTTGCTGTGCAAGATACGGGGATTGGTATTCCTGCGGACAAGCAGGATCAGTTGTTCCAGTCGTTCTCTCAACTACATCCAGTCATTAACCGCAAATATGGCGGTACAGGACTCGGGCTGGTGATCTCCAAGAGACTTGTCGAGATTATGGGTGGAAGCATCAGTGTGGAGAGTACGGAAGGAGAAGGCTCTGTTTTCCGGTTTGCCATTCCGACGACGCGAGTTGAAGCAGCAGGTGAAAAGTCAGCAAGCGAGTTCCGGCATGACCGTACACGTCAAAGTGACAAGGTGGCTATGCGTATTCTCGTAGCAGAAGATCATCCGGTTAATCGGAAGATTCTCCAGGAATATCTGGAGAAACTGGGTTATGAGGCTGATGTGTGCACGAATGGTGTAGAAGCGATTGATGCCATCTCGCAGAATGCCTATGATATTGTACTGATGGATATTCATATGCCTGTGATGGACGGTCTGAAAGCCACGAATCTGTTACATCGGTTAATTCCTCAGGACCGGATTCCTCCGATTATTGCCGTAACGGGTAATTCCAGACGGGAAGATAAAGAGGCCTGTCTGGAGATCGGCATGCGGGATTTCATCAGCAAACCTGTGATGCTAAGTGAGTTGAAGCGTGTCCTTCAGCAATGGGGACCGTCTGATGAGCCATTAATTGGGCCTAGTTAAGTGGAGATGCATGTGTAGATCATTGGATTGAATTGAAGCCCAACGGATTAAAAAGATAAGTGTAGCAGAACAACCTTCATTTCCGCAGTGTGGTGAAATGAAGGTTGTTTTTTTGTATTTTATTTAGTAGCAAGCTCGCAGATTAGACCAGTTGCTACTCCGAATTTACGGAGGCTTAGGCGATGGTCAGGCGGTTAATATTACCGGACAAAATTTCACAGGAACGCTCGAATTTCTCAACCTCGGCTTGATCGAGATTTAATTCGATAATCTCTTGAATGCCGCCCTCTCCGATGATTGCAGGGACTCCTGCACATACATTCCGCTGTCCATATTCGCCATCGAGAATCGCGGATACGGCAATGATTTTATGCTCGTCATTCAGGATGGAGCGAGTAATATGGGCAAGTGCATTCCCGATGCCAAACTGGGTTGAACCTTTACGGGTGAAAATCTCCCAGCCGGCATCTTTCGTTTTTTTGGCGATATCGTCCAGATCCAGATGTTTGAAGCGTTCCTTGTGTTGATCCAAAATGTGCAGAATAGGCTTGCCGCCAATGGTAACATGGGACCAAGCCACAAATTGGGACTCGCCATGCTCACCGAGTGCGTAGCCGTGTACGCTGCGCGGGTCGATGGAGAATACCTCGGAGAGCAGTGTTTTGAGCCGTGAAGAGTCGATCGAAGTTCCCGTCCCGATGACACGCTCACGCGGCAAACCGGACAATTTCCATACCATATACGTAACAATGTCCACGGGGTTGGCTGCGACAACAAAGATGCCGTTAAAACCACTGTTCATGATCGGAACCACGATATCTTTGGCAATGGATTCTGCTTCCTCCAGAACATCCAGTCTTGTCTGTCCAGGCTTTGGATTGGCTCCAGCGGTCAAAATGATGACATCCATACTGCCGCAATCGGCATACGTTCCTGCGTATACTTTCGTTCGGTTGTGTGTAAAGTCCATGCAATGGGAAAAATCGAGTGCCTGTGCTACCGCACGGTCATACGTCCGATCGACCATCATAATCTCCCTGCATATCGATTGATTGATCATCGAATATGCACAACTTGAACCCACAAGACCCGCCCCGATGACCGCCACTTTTCCTGATTTGCCTAACACTGCCTTCAGCCTCCGTTTACATTGGATTTATCCGTTACTTGATTATTGTTATGTTAAGTATAGTGCTTTATTTTATGCTGAAATTCAATTCTACGTTACATAAGATAACACATGGAAAAGCTATACAGCAATGATTCCCTCTGTCGCGGGAGCGTGTTGGAGTAGTGGAGTTAACAAAATTGACATCAATTTGATGCACTCCGAAATTTAGACGGCATTTGCATATCCCGTTTTCGACATGACAGCATTCCTGTAGCTTGTCGGATGAAGAGGTTTTTTTGCGAAATATAGACCTGACAAAAGTTCTTACGAATCCCCAGAAACAGAACTAAACCGTCAAAGGGTTCTGCAAGCAGACTGACGAATACTTACCGACATGCAAGAGAAAAGCACTGGCGGGTTACATGAGGAAGGTTGTTTTAGGGTTGTTCAGGTATCATGTGCATCGTCCATTGTTGTGCAAGAGAAAGGTCACCCGAACCGATGACAGTTCGTTGCAGGAACGCTAAAGTCGTTATTTTGCAAGCCCAAAAACTTCATACCGGGAGGGAATTCATGATGATTGAAGAAGTAGGAGCAACGACGGAAACGGCCAAGAGCCTGGGGATAGGTGCCAGTACTCTTCGTAAATATGCAGCAGCACTCGAGGAGCAGGGATATCGTTTCGAACGTTCTGCGAATAAATCCAGATTGTTCAAATCCGATGATATCGAGTGCATCGAACGTCTGATGACTGAGCTTAGAGAGCATAACCTGCCGCTGGCTGATGCAGTGGTCACGGTACTATCCCCAGCAGAAGGGAAAACAGAACAGCATTCTGTCCAAGCCATTCGTGAGCAAACAGAACAGGAGTGTGCTGTAGCCAGTACGGTCTTATCCGGATCTAATCCATTACCGCCGCTGGAAGTGGATCAGTACGGTCAATTGAGATCTTATGAAGGACTCGGCCAGCTTGTAAGTGAGGTTACCTACGGTGCGGTTGAACCCAAGCCGGAAGAGGACGATCGCGTGCAGGTGTTACAGCACCGGGTGGATGAACTGGAGCTGACACTCCAGCATCTGGCGGAGACTCATCTTGCGCTCCAGGAACAGATGGAGAAGCAACGTCAGTGGATGAACGAAAAACTGGAGGAAGAACGGGATCGCGAACTCGTGACCAATTTGCGCAGCTATCAGGGGCGAAAACGAAAGTCTAAAATCACTTCACTCCGTATGTTGTTTGGCTTGATGCCAAAGAAACATAAAGAAGCTTAAATGGTTCTGCATTATGGAGGATCGTGATTTCACATATACAGCCTGCTATAATTAGCTCCAATACAACATGAAGTCCAGCCGCTGATCAGTCGTTTTCTCAGGACAGGATAGGGAAATCGGTCAGACACCAGAAAGCTGGCGTGGGAGGCAACGTGGAGCTGGAGCGAAGCTGGCAAAGATTACTCGGATTATTTACAGATCGCCCTGGACGACAAGGAACAATCATAGGGGATCGTTATGTGATACGGGATCTTCTCGGCATGGGGAGTTATGGACTGACCTATCTGTGCGTGGATCAGCAGACGGGAAGGGAAGTCGCGTTGAAGGAATCAAAGCCGAGCAAGGGAAGGCTTGCTGCGCGGCTACTGAGCAGGGAAGCGGATGTGTTACAGCACCTGAATCATCCAGCAATTCCGAAGCTTTTGGATGCTTTTAACGTGCGAAGACGGAATTATATGGTGACAGAGTATGTCCGCGGACAGACGCTGGAACAATTGATCTTCGAAGAAGGACAGCAATATACAGAGCGTGAATGCGTGGAACTCGCTTGTCAGCTGTTGGCCCCGGTAGCTCATGTACACAAGCAGGGATTCATTCATGGCGATGTCCGAATCCCTAACGTCATTGTAAGAGAGGGTCGAGTGTATTTAATTGATTTTGGCCTGGCAAGACGCTTGGGGGAGCCGTTGTTGCCAGAGTTAAAACGCCGAATGAAAGATGTGCCTGAGCCTGAAGACGAACCGGCTATACCTGATCAGGATTTGCAGGATATCGGTCACTTTCTGCTTTTCATGCTGTATTCGGCCTATGAGCCGCAGAAGGGTAGCGCTCCTGCCAGCTGGCAGGAGGAGCTTCAGCTTACGTCTGAACTGCATGAGATGCTGGAGCGGCTTCTCGGGCTTCGTCCGGGTTACGAGGGCGGGGCAGGAGAGTTGCAGCGTGAGATGGATCGGATGAGAGCGTTGCTGTAGAAGCAGAAGAGCGCAGTAGAAGTTTATATAAATTAAAAAGCGGGGTGTTCCGAAGGCCGTGCGTGCGGTATCGATGGAACACCCCTTTTTTATATTTGGTGGTCAAGAGCCAGGTTCAAGTGAGGGTGGAGCCGGGACCGACGTAGAGTCATATCAGAATTGAGCCAAATTCAATCAGAGTTGAGTAAATCTAGACCTTAGCTATTGTGCACAACAATGTGGTATGTTCCGTACCGTTTAGCTGGAGCTATACTTTCTGCTTTTGTAATACCCTGATCCATGGCGCTGATCCCTGTACTTCATATCGGATGAGGAATAGCGCTTGTAGCTGCGTTTGCCAGAGGAACTGCTGTATTTTTTATAGGAACGTCTGTTGGAAGAACTGTAACGTTTATGGTGAGATGAGGACTTGGAGTCGATGAGTTTGCCTATGAGTTTCTTAAACATGAGTCGTTCATCCTTTCGTGTTCAGTTATTTTTATGCTAATACGTAGCTTGCCCAAGAGGGGTTTCGTGTTTTTGGAGAAAAAAACACTCATTCATTCAAAGCTTGGCGTATAATAGGATGTTGGTTCAGTTATCGGAATTTTTTATTTTGAGCGTTTCGCGTTACAATAGAAGACAGGATAAGATCATAACGGACAAGGAGTAGTTGGCATGATCACGATAAAGACGAAAGAACAGATTGAACAAATGAGAAAAGCTGGAGAAATTCTGGCTGCGTGCCATAGAGAAATTGCAAAACTGATTCGTCCGGGAATCACAACACAGGAAATTGACCAGTTTGCAGAGGCATTTATGAAAAAAAATGGCGCTATACCGGAGCAAAAGGGCTACAACGGGTACCCTTATGCGACATGCGCGTCGGTTAATGACGTGATCTGTCACGGCTTTCCGGGAAAATATGCGCTAAAAGACGGCGATATCGTTACCATCGACATGGTCGTGAATTTGGATGGCTGGCTGGCGGACTCGGCTTGGTCTTATGCAGTGGGAAATGTAAGTCCTGAAGCGCAACATTTGCTAGACGTGACGAAAAACTCTCTCTACAAAGGCATTGAGCTTGCTATTGTCGGTAACCGGATCGGAGATATCTCACATGCCATTCAAACGTATGCTGAAGGAGAAGGACTGTCCGTGGTTCGTGAATTTATTGGACACGGTATCGGAGAGAAGATGCATGAAGAACCGCAGGTTCCTCACTACGGCCCGCCGCATCGCGGTCCACGTCTCAAGGAAGGTATGGTCATCACGATTGAACCGATGTTAAACATTGGAACATTCCGCAGCAAGCTGGATTCGGATGGTTGGACTGCACGTACTTTGGATGGAAGCCTGTCTGCTCAGTATGAACATACCATTGCCGTTACCGCCGATGGACCGGTCATTCTGACTGCACAATAAGGTAGGTTGACTACACACAGAACGGAAGCCTATGTGCACGGTATGAACAACTCATGTCATTATGCAGAGGGTTCAGCTATTTTCGCTGTGCTGTAAGGTTGGTATAGAGCTTTTATGTGACGATATTTGTATATTTTCGGGCGGCCCACGTTTGTGATCCGCCTGTTTCGGTTTAAACTATTATGAAGATCAACATAGAGCCCGTGGTGCGCCTGTATTACTGCAGATGACAAGGACTGACCTTGGAGCCACTGGGAATCAGGAGGTTATTTTGATGACTGTAAACAAACAGATCGTACTGGCGTCCCGTCCTGAAGGGACCCCATCCAAAGAGAATTTTGAATTCGTTGAGGCATCGCTACCTGAACCGGAAGCCGGGCAAGTGCTGGTTCGTACATTATATTTGTCAGTCGACCCGTACATGCGGGGACGAATGAAAGATACGAAATCCTATGCACCGCCGTATGCCCTGAATGAAGTTATTAAAGGGGGCACGATCGGGCAGGTTGTGGAATCCTCCGAGCCAAATTTACGCAAAGGTGATCTGGTGACAGGGATGTGGGGCTGGCAGCAATATGCTGCGGTCAATACAACGGATCTGTCGCTGATTGATTCAGACGAGGCTCCAATCACAGCCTATCTCGGTGCATTGGGCCTGACGGGTTTGACCGCGTATTTCGGCATGGAGGATATCGGAAAACCCAAAGATGGAGAGACCGTTGTGGTCTCAGGTGCGGCAGGAGCTGTGGGGATGATTGCAGGTCAGATCGGTAAAATCGTCGGTGCGCGTGTGGTCGGTATCGCAGGTTCTGACGATAAATGTACCTATCTGAGAGAAAAGCTTGGTTTCGACGTTGTGCTGAACTATAAGACGGAGCAAGATATGTCGGCAGCGATTGAAAAGGCTTGTCCTGACGGGGTCGACGTATACTTCGACAATGTTGGCGGCGATATTTCGGATGCCGTACTGCGTCATATCAATCGGAATGCGCGTATTCCGCTGTGCGGACAGATCTCGTCTTATAATCTGGAGAAACCGGATATCGGCATGCGTCCACAAACGCTGCTGCTAACGAACACGGCGCTGATGAAAGGTTTTCTGCTGGGCGACTACACGAAGTCTTTCAAGGAAGGCCGCGCCAAGTTGGCCAAGTGGATTCAGGAAGGCAAGTTGCAATATGAAGAGAACATTGTGGATGGCTTCGAACGGACGCCAGAAGCTTTCATCGGTCTTTTCTCCGGAGATAATCTGGGCAAACAGCTGGTAAAGGTTGCAGACCCCGAATAGATGAAGTCGAGTTAGATCATTTGGGTTGATGGATGAATTCATTCATTCTACCTATCATAGTGACTTCCGTATATATCGTTATGATCAAGTGGTTCTAGACTGCGATTGCTCATATTCTGATGTTGAAGACAAACAAAAGCAGGAATAGGAGAAAGAGCAACGGCTGGAACAAAAGCAAAAGTGAAACCAAAAGCGCTAAACAAAGGCTGGAACAAACTAGAACAGAAACTAGAACAAGAGTAGGGCAAAAGTAGATCAAAACAAAGTAGGGCAAAAGCAAAAGACACGTTCTTGGCACCTTTTGACGGTGTGTTGAACGTGTCTTTTTAAGTTGATGTTGATGTGATCGATGTGATTGCTAGATGCTCAATACCTTAATTGTTAAATTGTTAAATTCTAATTGCTCTAGACCTATAAGAATCATGGCAGAGCCGGGTGTATTAGCTACCATCTAGTTCTGAACAGCGAGCACTTCCTTATAGTGTTTGTACATATATACACGCCAGCGCACTATCATACCGAACGCTAGCAGGAAGAACAGGCCGCCTGTCTGCGGAATGCTGACATATTGCTGGATGACTTCATGCAGAATCAGGCGTACAGCCAGAAGTCCTAGCAAAATGAAGGCAAAGCTGCGGGAACGTGTGGCAAAAATCTCTTCTCCTACGCGTTCAAACTTGGTGCTGCGAATGAGTGGATACGAAAAAATAAACCAGCCGACCAGAAGCGCGATGAGCGCCCACAACCATGGAACATGGGTCTCCGGTACAACAAACATAAAAAAGCCTGTGCTCATGCCGAGCGGCGGAATAATGATTTTACGGATGGTGACCGGCCGGTGGCTGGCTTTCATACGAATGAAGATGGCAAGTAAGGCCATGACAAGCATGCCAACGGTCGCCCCGATTTGAAGATAGTACGGAGAGATTTGAGCCACGTAAACGCCCTCTTTCTACTATGATATGTAATCCGTTGAATCGGATAAGATACAAAAAGACCTGATTTTTCAGTTTCTATTATAGCACAAACACAGGAACTCGATAGAACGCATATCTTTTAAAAATGCAGGCAATATTGATCGTTCTTTATTCGGAAAATATGTAGAAAATGTCTGAAAACGCTGAAGAAAGCAGATTTTGCCGAATTTTCGATCCAAGCAGGGAAGGGTTTTCCCGCAGGCGTGAAGGGGCACGTCAAGGGAAAGTGACATAGCAGGGGGCAAAAAGTGGGGAAAAATGCCCTTCAGTAGGTTTCAAGACACGCTCTAGTATTGTTCCCGCTGAGTTGTCGTTTATTCGAATAAAAGGAAATTAAGCAGATAGAGTAACAGATGTACTAATGACTGCACTAAGAAGAGATTACTGCAACAGATGTCAGGCGTGGGATGGTGTATCTAAACTCGTTAACCTCTGCTCCTGCTCCTGCACATCAGCCCTGCAGGCTAACGATCACCAGGAGCCTTATTTGCCGCATTTTCTGCTCATTTTAATTCTAACGATCAGGAGAAACCTTATTTTGTGAATTTTCGGTCTTTTTCACGGTTTCCAGCCCCGTTTCGAGAGAATAGCGTCTCTGGTGATCGTTAGAATTTCAAGAGGCTGTTTATCGAGCGTATAAGGTCTGTGGTGATCGTTAGAATTCCGACGTACTTACGGAGTCTCAACTTTGTTGGGGGGATTGTAGTAGATTGGTCAGATTCAACGGATCAGACGGCGGAGGTGAGCTTAGTTGCAGGCATGCTTGGATTAGAGCGCGTAGCATGTGCTGGAACTTAAACGTTACGAACAGCCTGGTTCGTTTGGTTGGACAGGGCTTCGATTACTGGGTGCATCCCGTCCAGACCATCTTTCCTTGTTTGGTTACTTACTCGTGTCCTGACTGTTCTCTTTTGCTTGGGTACTTAGGCTGGTTTCGTCGTGTTTCCTCACCTCATGTGTACAAGGCTGACCACGCTCAGTCTTGCCATGAAGAGGGGCACCGCCTGTGCCAGGAGCTACAAGCGGTGCGGAAAAGGGGACTTCGTTCGTTTGATTAGATAGACTTCGATTACTGGGTGTAGCTCAAGTCCTGAGAGCATCTTCCTTCGTTCGGTTACTTACGAGCGTCTTGGCTGTTTTTCTCTTGCTCGGATATTTAGGATACTTAGCGTTGTCCAGAACGTTAACTCCTGTTCATAGGAACGATAAGCTAAAAATGCTGGAGTATATCCCGACAGAGTTAGCCTCGCCCTTGTTTATACGTCTTCGGACAGGTGGCGCAGCCCGTGGAGAAAAGCGGATACGGTCAGACGCAGGCTATCGTCCGGACTGAAATCCATGCCGAAGCCGCCCTGTGCCTCAATGGAGGCAAAACCATGGCAGAGGCTGCGTAATCCCCGAACAGCATGCAATGCTTGCGCTTCGGTGAGGGGGTATGGTTGCA
Source organism: Paenibacillus xylanexedens (assembly GCF_007680605.1). Taxonomy (GTDB): domain Bacteria; phylum Bacillota; class Bacilli; order Paenibacillales; family Paenibacillaceae; genus Paenibacillus; species Paenibacillus xylanexedens_B. The sequence continues at coordinate 120,153 of NZ_VEIO01000004.1, read as the reverse complement.
AGGTATGCAGCAGCATGTTCAGCAGAGCTGTTTTGCATGCCGCGAGCTGCGGTTCATTCAGGTCGGGCGCATGGTATGAGGCTTCGTAGAGCCCGGGATGCTGGCGAACGAAGCCTATATAAGCGGCGGCGATGGCTTGAATGGCCTCGTCGCCGGTGCGGTCAGCCACAGCCTCGTTTACGGCAAGGCTGAGCTGTTGCACTGACATCAGCGCCAGTTCCTGGCGAAGCCCGGGGAGTCCGCTGATGTGGTTATAGAGCGACGGCGAGCGCACATCCAGCCGCTTCGCAAGAGCGGCCAGGGTCAGCGCCTCGAAGCCGTCGCTGTCCACGATCTGGATCGCGGCGTCAAGCAGCGCGCCGCGATCCAGACCTTGCCGGGGGCTCATCGCAGCCCCCCGGCTGGTTGCAGTCGCTGCCGAGCATCAGCGACTGCCGCGCGCATGGCCGCCGCGGGCTGGCGGAGCATTCGTCCGTGGCCAACGGCCAGCACGGACGGCTCCAGCTCCGCCAGGCGCTTCGCGCTGGCTAGTGCCGCTTCGCGATTCCACGTGGCCAGCGCAGGGAACGGGAAGAGCGGGCGCACGCGGCCGGACACGGCGAGGCCCCCGCGCACTTGATACGCATCGCCGACGATCAACACGCGGCTGCGTGTATCCATGAAGGCCATATGCCCAGGCGTATGGCCTGGAGAAGCAATAGCGACCAGCGATCCGATCTGGTCGCCATCTTCGAGCAGGCGATCCGGCTTCGTACGGATGCCTTTGGGCACGCTGCCGCGTACCGGGGTCTGCGGCTCGTGCGGCAACAGCGATGTGTCCCCGGTTAACAGCTTGGCATCTCGGCTGGAGATGCATACCTCGGCATCGGGGAGCGCATCCTTGAGACCATCAAGCGCCCCAACGTGATCCGCATGGGCATGGGTTAGGATGATGGTGGTGATGGGTTTCCCCAAGGAAGCGGCTGTCTCCAGAATACCTTTGAGACTGAATGGCATGCCTGCATCTATCAGGGTCAAGCCTTGTTCCTCTTCAACAAGATAGACATTTACAGGAAAGAGACGGGGAAGAAATGAGACCTGGTGAACATCGAATTCACGGGTAACATGCATCGGAAATCCTCCTAAAACTAATGATGTTAGTAATATAACTAATGACATTAGTTTATGCAATATAAATTTTCGTCGTAACCGGATAACTTCTAAATCAGCTTGAAATCAAACTTTACAAAAAAAGCGTTTTCAAAATGAAGATTAGCGATTATAATAATCACGTAAGCCCTTTCATATGTCTATCTTATTGGAGCCCTTCGCGAAGCGATAGGCTCACTTTTTTATGCCTAGAACGTTTTTAACATCAGGTTTTGAACCAGCTTTCAACAGACTACCAAGAGAGTGTAAGTATTGATATAACAGGGAAAACTACGATTCAATGACGTTCAGGAGCAAATGTTGACAAACATAACTGTTATTCATATAATGACAGTTATACTTACCTTGGAATGAAGTTCATCGGTGTTGTATGCCGGGAAGGGAGTAAGTTATGAACAGCGAATTTACCATTGCGGTGCATTGTCTTGTTTTTCTATCGATGAGAAGCGAGTGTATGGCCAACAGTGAAGACCTGTCTCAAAGTGTGGGTACACACCCGGCCAGAGTCCGCAAGGTACTGAGTGTTCTGCGTAAACATGGTTACTTGACCACCAAAGAAGGTGCTCATGGGGGATACTTGCTTAGTCGGCCAAGTGAAGAGATCAAGCTTGGAGAAGTGTACAGGTTGGTCGCTGGAGGTTCGCTAGGGCCAAGCTGGTGCTCAGGCGAATCGGGTTCACCGTGTAAAGTTTCCTCTAATATGCAAGGTGTAATGGGAGCTATATACGATGGAGGAGAAGAGGCGCTGAGCGCTTATTTCGACCGTATATCCATTTTTGATGTGATGCAAAGCATCGAGCGCGGAGAAGGACCTTTTCCGATGGAAGAAGTATCTACCGAAGAGAAGACCTGAATGGGTGCTGTCAGAGTCATCGCATTAAGTATATGATGATGACGTGGTTAAACAGTCATGGGAGAGAAGTGTAAGAGATACGTATGCTCCGGTGTAAAAGAGTTTGAAAGATGAGGTAATTCCGGGCATAACGTGAACACAGATGGGGAGCGTTCGTCTGCGCTGATGTTATTTTCGGAAGGCCTGTGCTTGGGGCGGATTGGCTTTCAAGGCGTGCTTTGCGAACGTAAAAATATAATATTCCAAACAGAACTAAGGAGTGGAACACATGTCCGTTACTGAAAAAAATGAAACACTGAGCGTCATCAGCGAACGTCACGCGGTTAAAAAGTACGAGAAAGGTTTTGTATTGCCAGAGGCTGACCTGAACGCAATCTTGACTGCAGCTTCCGAAGCACCGTCTTCCTGGAACCTGCAACACTGGAGATTCCTCGTGATTGAATCCGAAGCAGACAAAGCAAAATTGTTGCCGATCGCTTACGGACAAACTCAAGTAGTGGACAGCTCCGTAACGATTGCCGTTCTTGGTGATCTGGAAGCGAACCGCAATACATTCATCTACGATCAAGCTGTTGAAGCTGGCGCACTGCCTGCTGAAGTTCGCGACGCGTTGGTGGGTCAAATTAACGGTGCTTACCAAAACCCGCAAATCGCTCGTGATGAAGCGATCCGCAACGCTTCTTTTGCTTCCCAGAACATTATGCTGGCAGCACGTTCCCTGGGTTACGACACTTGCCCAATGGGCGGATACAACCCGCAGCAATTGATCGAAGCATTCAACATCCCTGCACGCTTTGTACCAACTTTGCTGATTACTGTAGGTAAAGCTGCTGAGCCAGCTCGTCCATCAGGTCGCTTCCCGTTGTCCGAAGTCGTTGTAAAAGGTTCTTTCTAAGTCCATCTAAACTTGGATTATAGGTAGTAATATTCTAAGCGAGTACATCCTCTTATCGGAGGAAAGTACTCGCTTTTGCTATTTTCACAGATCGTCGGTACGGATTACGGTTGCTGTGTGCTCATTGAACGACCATGGTAAAACCCCGCATCTTCCAAAGAAGAAAGATGCGGGGTTTGCCATTCTATTCTTTTGTCCTGAGATACCTTTTACTTCTCCGGTGTTTCCGGGATTTGCGGTGTGAAGAAGGATTCCATGTGCTGGATGGCATTGTACATCATCACGGCAGCTTCAGCGCGAGTAATGGCTTGTTTCGGATGGAACTGTCCGTTCGCATCGAGTGCGCTGATCTTCAGCACCAGAGAACGCTGTACTGCGCCTTGGTACTCGGGTGTAAGCTCATTTTCGTCCGCAATGTCTACCGGCTGGATTTTGATCATAGGCAGACCCCCTTTGGCCTCAATCGCTTGCATGAGGAAGAGAGTATACTGTTCACGGGTAAGCGGTTTGGAAGGATCAATATTTTGCGGAAGCTTGATACTGTTGTACTGTGCGCGGATGAAGGCATCGCTGTACCAGACACCGTCTTTTACCACTGAGAAATAATCACTAGGCACAGGCATTTTAATAAAACGAATCGCATTCAGGTTTAAGTCCAGTCCGTCGACGATCAATTGAACGCCTTGCGCGGTACTTAGCTGTTCTTCTGGCTTGAACAAGTTATCGCTAACCCCTTTGATTAATCCATCCTGATGGAGAGATTCGATTTTGTCTGCACCCGGAATGCCTTGAATATCCGTGAATTTGGACGGCGCAGCATGGAGAGGGCCCGCGCTTAAGGAGAGTGTAAGCAGGGCTCCTGCTGTAAGGGTTGCTATAAAATTTTTCTTCATTTCGGTGTCGCCTCGCTTTTCCAGGAAGTTCATATCCCTTTGTTTTAAAGTGATTTGCCCCTATAGACGACCCTTTTGTTCAAAAGGTTGCTTTAATTTTCCACAAATTTATCCTTTGGATTGGTTCCGGTAATCCGTGGGGGACTGACCCATCATTTTGCTGAACAGTCGTGAAAAATAGTACGGGTCACTGAACCCCAGCTCGGAGCTGATCTGTTTGATGGTCCAATCGGTAAAATCAAGATAACGGCAGGAATGCTGGATTTTGAGCCGTAAGAAATAATCGATGGGTGAATGACCCGTCACCTGTTTGAATACTTGGGAATAATGCGGCACGGACAAGCGGGCATGCGCGGCCAGTTCCTTGAGTGTAACCCCGCTCTCCAGGTGCTCCAGCATATACTGTACAGAATACTCGGCTGCTTGTTTGCTGGTCATCACTCCGTTATCAGTTGCAGAGGCATAGGAACCGTAAGCAAGCAAGCCCAGCATGTAACCGATAATCTGTGAGGCAAAGGTCATCGTTTGCAGCGAATATCCGGTTTCGAGCGCGCCGTAACATTCATGAAAAAGCTCCAGCCATCGTTGTGCCTTCGCAGGTGGCATTGTTGTAATCTGCTGCGAGATCAAGGATTCGATATATGCATGGGCGTGTTCGCCGCGCAAGTGAAACCAGTATATGCTCCACGGTTCTTCCGTGTTGGCACCATAGATATGAGGAATGTGGGCGGGCAAAATAATCAGGTTCCCCGGTTGCACCTTACAGGTTTTACCCTGTTCCAGTTCATACCAGCCTGAGCCTTCCGTGCAGTACATCAGAATGTGTGAGTCACATCCTTCCGGGCGATCCCGGTAATGATGCTCTGCTTCATGGAAATATCCAATATCCGTGACATACAATCCCGATGTCACCGGGGAAGCAATTGCTTCCATCAGTAATGATTCGGGTAGCACCATTAGTTTTTGCCGGCGGAATCCGTCTGATTTACGTAACAGGGGTGGGCGGTGTGTTGGTCTCATATTTCATATTATGGTGAGGGAGGAAAGTGGAGTCAATGTTGTTATGAGTCCATGCTAAATAAAGGTGTAAAAAAATTACGTTCTTACTCAATACTGATGTATGTTTTTTACGAATTGGCTTATTATAAGAGAAAGGAGGGATAACATGTTAAGCAAAATAACGATGAGTAATTTTCGATCTTTTAAAAATACGACGGTTGTTGATATTCGCGCTACAGGATATAAAATACTTTCAGATAAAAATGTATACGCAGATACACTAAAGGGACTTTTTTTCGTAGGAGCGAATGCATCAGGTAAAACCAATGCCATTCGTGCATTGAAGTTACTGTTAGATCTTTTATTTGCTGAAAGAAAAATAGATATTGGAGCAGAGAGGTGTCTGTTTTCATCAGGAAAATCAATGAGCTTAGAGTATGAGTTCGAAATTAGCCATCATGAAATTAAATATTATATCGAATATATACGGGAACAGCGTACTTTAGTTGAAGTATTAACGGTTGCAGGTGAAGTTGTATTGAATCGAATTGGAAAAAATGCCAAATCGGAGATTACTGAAAATAAGGTGTATGAGGATATCGATACAGACATGTTAGTATTGAGAGAGATCTACTTTAATACAAAATTCAGAACTCAGAAAGTTTTAAAAGATTGGTTTGATTTTCTTATTAACTCGGTGTATATAGATGGATATAAAGAAACGGTTTTTTCTCCGGGGAACATTAACTTAACCATTGAAGATTATCTTGAGAACCATGGTGTGGATGAAATTAATACCTTTTTTGAGAAGTTTAATTTTAATCAGCGAATTGAGTACGCCAATTCAAGTTCGGGCAACTTTACGAAGCTACGATTGAACTTATTGGAAAAAGTAGTTTATTTCAAGCGCGAAGGTGTTGGAGAGCCTATTCCATTTTCTTTGGAGTCTCTTGGTAACCAAAAATTGTTGAGATTTCTGCCTGCATTCTTTCATTCGGTAAAAAATGGGGGCATGTTAATCGTTGATGAGTTTAGCAGCGGTTTACACAACTTCCTCGAAGAATTACTGATCAGATATTTTATGAATGGTTCAAAAAACTCACAATTATTCATCGTATCTCATTCAACTAATTTACTATCAAATTCCCTTCTTAGACCTGATCAGATTTATGCTGTAGATTTTAATGGAGATGAAGGAAGTTTATTAAAGAGATTCTCAAGTGAGCAACCACGTGTCGCACAAAATTTAGAGAAAATGTACACAAGCGGTGTATTCGGCGGGATTCCAGCATATAAGGATGATATCTTTTGATCAAAATTAACAAGGACAAAAATATCGGGAAAGTGCTGCTCATTGTTGAAGGAGAACGTACAGAATTTTATTTGCTGCGAAAAATATTCACCCAAATCTTCGACTATCAATACGAAAAAATGGATCGAATGAGGAAATATAAAAAATACAATGAAAAAGATGGAATTCATTCATCCATATTTGTTATCAACGCAAAAGATCCTGCTATATCTACGATTCATACTCAGGAGGATTTTTTGGATGAAATTTTTGAGAAACTCATTGTTGAATATCAGTTTCCAGTAGATCGTGCTGCTATTTTTTATGTCTTTGATCGAGATGTCAGGTCGAATACGGACGCAGTTTTAATACGAAATTTATTACGTAACCTAAGTAGCTCCAGAGATAGTAATGACTTTGATCGTCAAGGTCTGCTGTTATTAAGTTATCCTTCTATAGAGAGCTTTGTTGCATCCAATTTTATGGAGGACTCTTTTCGTTTAACATTTGAAACGGGGAAGGAACTAAAGCAATATTTAGATTCAAACAGGATGAATCAAAGTAAGATAACGGAACAAACGTTGTTAAAAGCTGTGTCTGAGATGTTATCTGGAATGCAACACTTAGGTGTAACAGAGTATAGTATTGATCAGTTCTCCGATACCAATTTGTTTATATTCAATCAACAGGAAGAATTTTATATCACGAAACAACAATACCAGCTGCTGAGTTTGCTCAGCATGATCTTGCTCGATTTAGGGTTAGTTGAGATTATAGAGGGACAATAGTAGATCCTGGTTCCGTCATTTAATATCGATGGTGAAAAACTAAACTTCGTTATAGGGGAACAATGGGCGATCGTTCGTTGTTCTCTTTTTTGTCAATGATACAAAATTTCGGTAAAAGGCGGAAAAAACGTTTGACAGTCATATAGACTGCCTTTATTATACGTATATAACTTACTAAACAGGTAGGAATAATAAAAATGACTGCAAACACTTGAACAGCATAACGTTCTCACCGTATAGACGGAGGAACACCGCAGTGCATTTTACCGATGAAGCATACACGACTTAGGGGTTGGTATGACTTGATGAAGGGAAGAATGCGCAGGGGGTTCCTCCGTCTTTTTGTTCTTTTCTGGTGCGTACCGCTGTTCTGCCGACCTGTAGTTGATCATGCAAGTTTATATCGGGGGGAGTGTAAGATGATGAAAAAGAGAGTTCACAAAGGAATTCTGATTGGGCTGGCATTGGTGTTAACGGGGGTGCTGGCGGCTTGCGGATCAGATAACGGCGGGTCAAGTGCAGCAGGTGCAGCCACAGGAACGGGGACAGATGGGAATAAGGAAGGCAGCAAGGCAGTTGAACTGCTCAATGTCTCCTATGACCCGACAAGGGAACTTTATGAGGAATATAACAAAGCATTTGCCGCCCATTGGCTGAAAGAGAAAGGCCAGGAAGTGACCATCAAACAATCTCACGGAGGTTCGGGTAAACAGAGCCGTTCCGTCATTGACGGACTGGATGCAGATGTGGTGACACTGGCACTGGGCTATGATATCGATGCGATTGAAGATAAAGGTCTGATTAATGCGGGCTGGCAGGACAAATACGAGCACAACAGCTCTCCGTACACGTCCACGATTGTATTTCTGGTGCGCAAAGGCAATCCGAAAGGCATCAAGGATTGGGATGATCTGATCAAAGGAGATACGCAGGTCATTACTCCGAATCCGAAGACATCAGGCGGAGCACGGTGGAACTATTTAGCGGCCTGGGGTTACGCGCTGAAGCATAACAACAATGACGAAGAGAAGGCAAAGCAGTTCGTGGCAGATCTGTTCAAACATGCCCCTGTGCTCGACTCGGGTGCTCGTGGGGCGACAACGACATTTGTGGAACGCGGCATTGGCGATGTGTTGCTGGCTTGGGAGAATGAAGCATTCCTTTCGGTAAAAGAATTAGGGCCGGACAAATTCGACATTGTCGTGCCTTCCATCAGCATTTTGGCTGAACCTCCTGTAGCGATCGTGGATAAAAATGTAGACAAAAAAGGCACTCGCGACGTGGCGGATGCTTATCTCCAATACCTTTACAGCGAAGAAGGCCAGACGATTGCTGCCGAAAATTATTACCGTCCTACGCTAGATAGCGTAAAGGAGAAATTCAAGGATCAGTTTCCGAAGCTGGAGCTCTTTACGTTAAAAGATGTCTTTGGGACTTGGCGGGATACCCAGGCCAAACACTTTAATGATGGGGGCATTTTCGACCAGATCTACGTGCCGGGCAGCTAAGGACAACAGGGCAACAGCATCAAAAGTGAGCAAAAGAATCAATCAAGGCAAATCAATCAATCGAAGTACCCAAGCGAAGCAAAAAATCAAAGCAAAAAAACAAATTAAACATATTGGACTGTACGGGGCCAACCAGCCTGACCGGCTGACGGCAGAGAGGATGAATAGGTATGAGCAAGGTTATCGCGGCCCGGGGAAGGCGGACATTGCCGGGATTCGGATTAACGATGGGGTACAGCGTGCTTTACCTGAGTCTGGTCGTGCTGATTCCGCTGACGGCACTGTTATTCAACTCCACGGGATTGACCTGGGCAACGATGGTGGAGGTGGCTACCAATCCAAGGGTGCTGGCTTCGTTCCGGGTCAGTTTTCTGACAGCTGGTGCGGCGGCACTAATTGATCTGTTCCTGGGCCTGCTACTGGCCTGGGTGCTGGTTCGGTATGAATTCCCTGGCAAACGATTGTTCGATGCGGTGATTGATCTTCCGTTTGCGCTACCCACGGCAGTAGCCGGGGTGGCTCTGACGGCGATCTATGCCGGGAATGGATGGATTGGACAATTGGTAGAACCTTTGGGCATCAAGCTGGCTTACTCTCAAGTTGGAATTACACTCGCACTTATGTTTATCGGCATTCCCTTTGTCGTGCGTACGGTACAGCCAGTGCTGGAAGAGCTTGAAGCTGAGGTCGAAGAAGCAGCGGCGACGCTGGGTGCGGGGCGATGGCGGATATTCCGTACCGTTTTGCTACCGGATCTCGTCCCGCCGTTGCTGACGGGGTTTGCGCTAGCTTTTGCAAGGGGTATTGGTGAGTATGGTTCGGTCGTATTTATTTCGGGCAATATGCCGATGAAAACGGAAATTGCGCCGCTGCTCATCATGTCCAAGCTGGAGCAGTTTGATTATGCAGGAGCTACAGCCGTAGCCTTACTGCTTTTGTTGATCTCGTTTATCCTGTTGCTCATCATCAATTCTCTGCAACGCTGGAGCCGGAAGGCAGGGAGAGTGTGATTGCAGCAATAGCAATAGGAGAGTCCGGAAGACTGTCAGACCACTTCACATTCTGTCCGTGCGGCTTGCCCGTTCGTGGCGGCCCGGATGGATTTACATTGCCACAATGTGGCACACTCACCAAACCGAAGGAGGTGTACGTATGGCGGGTTCTGTTCCCCTTAGTCCTGTTCCACCTGTAAAAACCGGTCGCAGTACAAATCGCGCCACAACAGAAGCGCCTTGGGTAAAATGGCTACTGATCGGACTTGCGAGTCTCGTCCTGATCTGGCTGCTGATTCTGCCGCTGGTCATCGTGCTCATGGAAGCGTTGAAGCAAGGCTGGGGGGTCTACATCGCTGCGCTGACGGAACCGGATGCCTGGTCTGCACTGAAGCTGACCCTGCTGGTTGCCGCAATAACCGTTCCGCTTAACACGATCTTTGGCGTGGCAGCGGCTTGGGTCATCACCAAGTTCCAATTCAAAGGTAAAGGACTGCTCATCACACTGATTGATCTTCCCTTTTCCATCTCGCCTGTCGTTGGCGGTTTGATCTTTGTTCTGGTGTTTGGCTCAAACGGATGGTTTGGCCCTTGGCTATCTCAGCATGATATCAAAATCATTTTTGCACTTCCGGGAATTATCATTGCGACGTTGTTTATTACCTTTCCTTTTGTAGCAAGAGAGCTGATTCCACTGATGGAGGATCAGGGCACCCGGGAAGAAGAAGCGGCTGTAACACTTGGAGCCTCCGGGTGGCGCATCTTCTGGAGTGTGACATTACCCAACATTAAATGGGGGCTTCTCTACGGGGTCATTCTGTGTAATGCACGTGCTATGGGTGAGTTTGGAGCGGTGTCGGTTGTATCCGGGCACATTCGTGGAGAAACGAATACCTTGCCGCTGCACGTCGAGATTTTGTATAACGAATATCAGTTTTCGGCCTCATTTGCGGTTGCCTCGCTGTTGTTAATCCTGGCTTTGGCTACATTGTTGCTCAAGAGCTGGCTTGGTCATAAAGCCGTCGCAGAAAAGGCATAGTGTGGGTGGACGGCGTAAAAAGACAGACTCAAAAGAATGCTGCTGTTGAGATGAAAATATCAATTGACAGCTGTTGGAAGCCCTGATATTGTATAAACCAAGTATATGGGTTGGATAAGAATGAATTATAAGTTAACGCTTGAAATACAGGTGTGTACAGGATGAATAACGGGTGATAGCCCGAGAAGAGGAGGCGGCTCAAGTGGCTAAGCCGTTAAAAGTGGATGAGGTATGGTTAAACCGAATTGCCGGGCAGCTGGATGACATGGAATTTGGTTCATTGCACATCGTGGTACATGAGGGACAGATTGTACAGATGGAGCGAACCGAGCGCAAGCGTTTTGAAAATACGTCCTCAGGCAGCGCCTCCAAATCCGGCAATACGGCTAGAAGCAGCTCCGCCCGTTCCGTTCGTGGATCGAACGCGAGTGCCAAAGGATAATAATAATAGCTTAGTGTCTTGGAACGCATCATTTTATCGTTTTTCATAAATAATCCTGTGTTACATGGTTGATTCCGAAAATAAAAAGGCTGTCCCTGTCATCGTGATGACTTAGGGACAGCCTTTTTTTGTGTACATATGGATCCTTAGGGTAAAAACGTTGCACCCCTCGGAAGGGGACAATGTTGAAGTTACGAAATGGAATGAATTTTTAACATGGATCAAACGCCTTTTTTCACTTCAAGCTTGTGATTAATCGGACGCGGATACAGATCTGCGAGGTGTGACAGGGGAGGAGGTATCCTCCACAACACTCTCATGTACTGGCGTAGCTGTATTACTATTACGATTGCTATGACTGCTGTCTTCATCCGTTTCCGAATGTCCGGCATATGGGCGTTCACTGCGAGAGCGTGATCCAGTCAAACCGAATCCGGAGACAAACAGAATAAGCTGTAGAGCAAGGGCATATGGAGCAGCCGCAAGTCCGATCAGATGAAGCAAAGAGCAGAGTGTGATCAAGAGGGATAGCCATTTGACCAGCGCTCCTGAAGTGCCACGCTTGGGGCTGGACCAAAGCAGGTAACCGTATAGTATCGTAAGCATGAGGGAAATGGCCTGAAACCATGGTAACAGGCTGTCCCAGGAATTCACAGCCGTAATAACGATACGCTCTGTGTAGAACAGATGTCCGATTAAAAGTGCAGTGGCCGTCAGTGCAGCAGGTTCAGCGGCAGGCCTGAAAACGGTCCAGATGGCACGGCCCCAGTGCACCGAATATGAATTTCGGCTGAGTTCATCCGATAGTGCAGTGCACTCCCGTTCAAGTGCTTTATGCATCAGGGCAAGCCTGGCGGGATCTTCATTTTTGACGCAGTCACGAATCTGATCCTGAAGCTGCGGGGAGAGGCATGAGGCCGCTTTGCAGGCGTGCATGGCTTTTAACAACTCATGCTGTTCCTCTGAAGGAGCTTCATATTTTCGTTGTTCCCAAATGGTAAGTAGTCCCAAAAGACCTGTGCTTATGTATAATGTATCTCGTACCCTCTGCATATGCCTCTCATGGCTGCGCCGAATTTCTGTGGCCGACCACAGATAAGTTGCCAGAAGCAATGCTACAACACCAAGCAGTATAAACGCGGCATCGGGATGTGATGACAGGTTATCCAACCAACGTTGAAACACAACATTTCCTCCTTTACAACCAACTTGACGTATCTAAACACGCTTTTACGCAAGCCTTCTCTCACTATTACACAGGAAGTAGATGAATTCAAGCAGATAGAGGGATATCATCTCTAAACGGATTGTAAACATAATTTGATCCATAAATAAAAAATATCTTTGTTGCACTTCCTTTTTCCGACTTTATATTACAAATATCGACAAAATATGTGATTGATTTAATAGATTACAAAATCTATTATTAAGTGGTCACAGAATCGTTTGTATAAATGTGGCAGTAAAAGTCGAACTAGGAGGAATTTTGCTTGAGAAGTTTAAAGAAAGTATTTTTATTGTTATTAACACTTTCTGTTCTACTCGGGAACTTTGAAGCTTCAATTGGTTTTGCGGCTTCAGGAAGTGATGGTGGGGACACCTCGAATCCAGTATCTCCAGAACAACAGCAAGCCAGTGACATAACGAAAAATGTCGAAGAAACGCCCGTTTCACCTGATGGGAATGAAAGTGATCTAACGAATGAAGGAACATCACCTGCAGAGGAACAAGAAGGAGAAGCGGTTAAGCAAGAAGAACCATTGCCTGAAGAAAAGCCTGTACAAGTCGAGATTCCAAGAAATGATGTAAGCGAAATTATAAATAATATTAGCAGTTTTGAAAATGTACATAAGAGTAACAAGCCACGAACCAAATTTTTGGTTCGTCTGAAAAAGGAATTCTCGGTTCAACTTCCTTCACCAATTGAAGGTGTTGGTCAGGATATGCTAAATCAGAAAAGCATGAGAACTCAAAGTATAGTACCAGAAGTACAGCCTAGCTTAGATCAGGATTTAGAGAACAAGCTTGATCTGTATAATGTAAAAAGTTTAGAAAGTGTGAATGCCCTATCCATGGATTTAAATAGTGAAGAGGTTAATCTTCTCTTGTCTGATCCTAAGATAGAGTCGATCGAAGAAGACAAACCTATCGAAATTGCTACCGATCAAGTCACAGAAGTAGAGGATAAATCAGTAAAAGAGAGCGCACAAACGATTCCGTGGGGGATTCATTCCACTGGCGCGTACATACTCCAGTCCAAAAAAGGAACGGGCGATCATGTTGTAAAGGTAGCTGTATTTGATACAGGAATTGCCGAACATCCGGATCTCAATATTGCCGGAGGTGTTAGTTTTGATGAGTCATCAACCAGCTACACGGATGATAAAGGACATGGTACACATATAGCAGGTACAATTGCGGCGATCGACAATGGAATCGGCGTAGTGGGTGTCTCCCCGTCCACAGAAGTGTATGCAGTTAAAGTCATGGATGGTGCGGGCAATGGTTATACAAGTTCGGTCATTCAGGGCATAGAGTGGGCGATCGATAATAACATTAAGATCATCAATATGAGTTTTGTTGCATCGCAATACAGCGATGCGTTACATGAAGAGATTTTGCGAGCAAAAGAAGCAGGAATCATTATTGTAGCAGCAGCAGGTAATAGCGGCTTAGGAGAAGATACAATTAAGTACCCAGCCAAATACCCTGAAGTTGTTGCAGTTGGTGCAGTGGACTATTCCCATCACCGAGCAGATTTTTCTAGCACAGGTAATGAATTGGATCTGGTTGCACCTGGATTCGGAATTATTAGTACAACGATGGATGGTTCATACGGAGTTTCCTCAGGAACCTCAAATGCTGCGGCACACGTAACCGGGGCGGCAGCGCTGATATGGAGCCATAATCCTTCATTGTCTAGTGAAGAAGTTATTCAGAAAATGTATGACACGGCTACACCTCTGGAAGATGCTCATGAAACTGGCCGTGGACTTCTTAATGTGGCTAAAGCAGCAGGTGTTATTGAAGGTTCAATTGCACCGCTCTCAGAGGAAAACTTATCGGGTTTGAACACGGTGATTCCGGTTGAGCCTGAAGGAGAGATTTCTACAGCTTCATACGATCTAAAGAATAACGGAGCTACGATTGAACCTGGACAGTCCGTGACCGTATCACTTAAATTGGAAGGCGACCAGACTGGCAGCAATCCACACCGACAAATCATTGTTGAGGTGACGGCAGCTTCTAACCCGAATAGTATCATTGCAACACAAACAATAACTAATCCAAGTTTGAATGTGGATATACCGTATACTTGGCGCACAACTTCTTCGACGCCAACAGGAACGTATTATATCAAGTATCGATATCCAAATGTGAGTTCCGGAAGATTCGATGACACATTTATCATTAATGTTGCACAACAAGGGCCTGGACAAGACACCTATGAACCTAACAATACAATTCTTACTGCCAAAGGTGTAAATCCGGGAAATAGTTATATTTCATATATTTCATCAAGTAGTGATATCGATTATTACAAACTGACGCCCGATAAAGACGGAGAAATCTCCATTACGCTAGATATCCCTTCTTCTGTAGATTATGAGATGGATATCTATAATGAATCGGGGATTCAGGTCGGTGAATCTTCTAACGGAACGGGTATAGCTGAACGTATTGATTTTGAGGTCTCAGCCAGCAAGTCTTATTACATTAAAATTACGGGGTTCAGTGGTCAATTTAGCACTTCGCCTTACACATTGACACTGAGTAATATCACGACCCAGGCCTATAGGGCACCTACAGGGCTTGAGGCAGTACCTAGTGCGACAAGTATTAAGCTTTCTTGGGATAGTATGCCGAATGTTACATCATATGTCGTAAGACTGGACGGAAGAGAAGTCGGAACAGTTAATGCGAGTCCATACACTTTCAGTAGTCTTGAGCCGTTGAAGGCATATAAACTTGAAGTTGCCGCAGTTTATGCGGGAGGTAAAAGTTCTTTTTCATCCATTCAGTCATCAACAACGATTCCTGAACTATTTGTTTCAAGACCAGAAGATATTAATCAGCCTGCGGGCAGAGATCAACTATACAGTTTTACACCAGCGACAACAGGGGTATATCGTATCCGTACCAGTGCATACCAAGGATCGGGCCCTGAAGTTGACACGGAGTTGTCGATCTATTCCAGCCTTCAACTTACGAAGCAAATGGCTTCTAATGATGATGCCAATGACTCGGTATTTTCAGAGATTACCATTAGTCTTATTGGTGGACAAACCTATTATGTGAAAGTAAATGGCTTTGATACAACTCCGTTACGAGCAAGGATAACAGCAGATGTTGTTAGTTCAAGTATCCCTTATATTTATCTGAACCAATCTCAGGATATCAATGAACAAGTAGGTAACAGCAACGTGTATGTGTTTGTTCCTGCAACCAACGGTAAATTTAGAATTGCTACAAGCAAATACAATGGTAATGCAAATTCCAAAATCAATGACACAGAACTAAATGTTTTCTCGGATGCAGATATGCTGACTCCGATTACGAATGGATACAATGATGACAAGGGAGACTCCGTATACTCTGAAGTCATTGTTAATCTCAGTGCGGGTACACCGTATTACATCCGAGTGAACGAAGCGAACAAAAGAAAGGTATTTGCCAGACTCCAGGTTACTGCTGCTGGGCAAACCGGGTTCGATTCTTTGAAACTTGGTGAAGCAACAAGTCTGTCCAGACCGAGTGGTGAGGAAGCATACCTTCAGTTTACGCCGTCCACAACGGGCAAATATCGCTTCTTCACATCATATTATCCGGGCAGTAATGAAGTGAATGATACACATCTTGCATTATATGGTGATCCAGAAATGGAACGACTCTTGGATTCCAACGATGATGTGAAAGGATACAGGCCTTATGGAGATTTATTTTCCAAACTGGAAGTGAATCTGAATGCAGGCACTACCTATTACTTGGCTGTGAGCAGCTTTGGTTCCGCACAAGGATTACGTGCGCAACTTACTGTAGAGAGTATGGCACATAATACAAGAGAAACAGCGCAGGTTGTTCCATTTGGTGAAGTGATCACCCAGGATCAATCTGGCAATGCCTTGTCCATTTCTTCTCTTTATGATGTGGATTACTACAAAATTGTGTTGAGTAATCCTCAGCAGCTAAGTATTGTACTGTCCGAAGGTGAAGGCATTCTGGAGGACGAGAGTGGCTTTACTCTGAGTATCTCCAATTCCGAGTCCATGCAAGTCGTGGATCTGTATGCTGGAACATACTACCTTAAGGTAACGTCTGGACAATTCAGAAACAACTTTAAGCCATATATCTATGATTTGGCTGTTGATATGAACAGAGTGGAGTACCAGAACTGGCCTGTAGAAGATGAAGAAGAAGAACTTGTAACGATGATGCGCGCAATGGCTAAGACGAGTGCCAGAGCCAGAAATGATGAGTGGTTAGATGCAACTCCGGGAGCAAAAGATAACTCAGCTACGATATATTATCGTGTGAAAACCCCAAATCAAAAACTGTATTTTGAAGTTAGAACAAAAAGTGATGCTCAACTTGTTTATGCCGACTTTAAAGAAGGTAATTTCAAAAAAGGTCAGGAAGTTCCAATCGTTTGGAATGGTCAAGTAGTAACATTTAACAAGGATAAAGCACTTTTTTCAAGATATGCAAAAATTAAAGGGAAAGATACGTATTGGGCCAAAGATGGGTCATACGATATCCTTATTTACAGATACAATGATAAGGATCGAAGCCGCAAAGAGACACAGATGGCAACGGTTGTTGTCTCTAATGATCCTTTGCTCAAATTAAATAGAGTTCCTCTTCCTCCAAGGAAATATGAAATTAGTAAGAAGCTTATCAAGGCTGGAGAGGAGGATCTATGTACCGAATGTAAAGTTTATTTCAATCGGTATGTTTATAAACCGACAATCAGTCATAATGACCTCCAATATACTACCTGGTTTTCTAAAATATATGGAAAAACAGGTTTGCAACAATTCTGGGAAGGGTCAGCAAAACTTGTGCTGTGTAAAGATCTTAAAGGATCAGAATTAGTACATTGCGTTATCGAAAATGTTGGAATGATTCCTATATTGGGCGAACCATTTGATGGGATTAATGGAGTAATATATCTATTGGAAGGCAATGTAGCCGATGCGCTGTGGTCCGCAGGAGCAATTATTCCAATTGCAGGTAACGGATTTACAGCTTTCAAGAAAAGTAAATCATTGTATGGAATTAAAAAATTCTGTGGTTGCTTACCGGCAGGGACTTTGATCAAGACTCAAGATGGTGATAAGCCAATAGAAGATATTAAAGTTGGAGATCTTGTTCTTGCAAAGGATACTGACCGCGGGATACAGTCTTATAAACCTGTAGAAGCGCTGTATAATACTGTCTCAGAGGGAGTGTACACACTTCAAGTAGATGGAACAGATATCAGAACGACAGGCAATCACCCTTTCTGGGTTCATACTAAAGGATGGACAGATGCTGAGGCATTAAAAGTTGGAGACCAGCTTGAGCTTGAAGACGGAAAATTCAAGTCAATAACATCAATCGCATACAGCGACGAGACTATTGAAGTCTATAATTTTACCGTTACTGATTACCATAATTATTATATATCTGATTTAGGCATTTTAACCCATAACCTTATGGATCAGTGTCAGATCAAAAATTATAAGGGTAAAGTAACTAAGGAGAAATTGACAGGTCGAAAAGCCGGAGCTCCGAGCCTCATACTTCAAGCTGAACTTGAGAAAGCAACTGGTATGAAGAAGCCTAAAAATTGGGCTGCACATCATATATTCCCGGAAGGAGATTCTAGGTTTGAATCTTCAAGAAAATTAATGGAAATATTGAAAAAACATGAAATAGATGCCAACTCTTCCGTCAATGGCGTATTTTTACCCAGAGAAAAAGATATGTCGACCACGCTTATCGATGGTCAAACTATGGCTACTCATAATGGTTCACATGCAGAGTCATATTACAAAATTCTATTTGATCTAGTTGAACCTGTTAAGGATAATGAGGCTAAAGTTATAGAAACGATTGAGTATGTACGTGAAGAATTACTCGAAGGAAGATTACGATTAGCAAATCTAGATAACTGAGGTGGATAAATAAACATGAAAATCTACAGATTTAAGCATGATTTAAAAGCTAAAGTCTTAGCTTCAGTCGAAGATGACCGACATCCAATTAATAGTGATTTTCATGGTGAATCCAAGATAAATGAGTGGACTGTGGTAAATCTAGAGACCCTTAAAGAAAGAAGGTACATTGATTTTCCTGATTATCACATTGGTAAGCCGGTGGTTTCAAAAAGGGTCAAAGAAAAGATGGAAGAAGAAGGGATACTAGCAAGTGAAGTAGAGTTTTTACCTATAACCAATAATGATACTGAATTGTTTTTGATGAATGTTACTAAAATATTGGAATGTGTTGACTATAGCCGTTCTGATATTGGGAGATTTAAAGACGGATCATGGGCACGTTTTAACAAGCTTGTATTCGATCCTTCCAAAATACCTCATGGAACGTGTATGTTTAAGATTAAAGAAACTCCAGGTGTACAGGTTTTTGTTACTGAAAAGTTTAAACAGTGGGTTGAGGAACATAAATTCAAAGGGCTTAATTTCTCCCAAGTGTATGACGCTGACTTTACAGAGGAAATGGAAGCGGAACAGCAACGATTATATGATGCTGCGCTTGAAGAGATTGGACGCAACAAAGGACAAGAATATTCCTATGAAGAAGCTCGTGAGCTAGTAGATCAGGGCGAAGCTATGGCTAGCGGTCCGTGGAAGATGCAATTGAACAAGCATGGACAATTCGTGCAGGGTGAGTTGCTGAAAGATCTGTCCTATCAATGGATGATCCCAGCGTATATCCCACCAGTGTTATTGTTAAAGTCCTGGCATAAAGTTAAGAAATCAGAAATTTAATTTGTTTTGGAGGATGAACATGAGAGGCTTGAGACGTAATATTGCTGCAATAACAGCAATGGCATTACTTATATCCTTGCTCTCTCCCCTTTTCGGGGGAGTAAGCACTGTATTCGCGGCAGATGTTCCAGGAGCACCGATTACAACACATGTGATCAAGGGAAATAAGAGCAACAGCGGCATTTATTATGGTGCAGTAGAGATGGAGTTGGTTGCTCAAAATACAGGTTCGGGTGTTTCTCTAACAAGATATAGTTTAAATGATGGTGCTTCTTGGTCTACGTATACACAACCTGTTGTGTTTTCGGATAAGAAAGTTTATAACATCGTTTATCAATCAATTAGTAACAATAACCGAACAGAAACGCCCAAAGAATTAAGGTTCACCATTAAGAAAGATACAAATCCGCCTGAGACTTCAGTACAAGTCACGGGGACGCAAGGACAGAACTCCTATTACATAAGTCCGGTTACACTAACCCTTCAGAGTACAGACACACAATCTTCCGTTGATTACACGGAATATAGCTTGGATGGCGGAATGACTTGGATGAGATACACCTCTCCAATTCCAGCTACCGAAGAGCAGAGTACGATATATTATCGTTCACGTGATCTGGATGGCAATGTAGAGAAAATGAAAAAAAGTAAGATTAGTATTGATACAACTGCACCGACTCCGCCCTTAT
This sequence comes from Paenibacillus xylanexedens, assembly GCF_007680605.1. GTDB lineage: Bacteria > Bacillota > Bacilli > Paenibacillales > Paenibacillaceae > Paenibacillus > Paenibacillus xylanexedens_B. Next base: position 100,624 of record NZ_VEIO01000004.1, on the reverse strand, counting down.
TTAATTACAAACCTGATGAGTGGAGTAATACTACGTTCCTCGTTACTATGTATCATGGTACCGATGAACAAAGTGGAATTATGAAATCTCAGTATCGGCTGGATCAAGGAGGGGCTTGGACCGATTACACCGTTCCTTTTAATGTAAGTGGTGATAAGTTCAGAACAGTCTACGTCCGGTCTGTTGATAATGCAGGTAACCTAAGTGAATTAGATGAATTTACATTGCAATTTGATAAAACACCGCCATCTGCACCTAAAATTCTTTTGCAGTATGAAGACTGGAGAAGTCACGAAATCTACATATCAATCGATGAAGGCACCGATGAAGATAGCAAAGTGAAAGGGTACGAGTATCGAATTGGTTCTAGTACAGAATGGATGGAATATATTAGTTCATTCCCGGTAGAACAAGAGGGAAACACCAAGGTTTATGCTCGAACGGTGGATAAAGCGGGCAATGTAAGTGCCACGGTGGAGGCCAACGTGAAGATTGACCTTACGCCGCCTTCACCTCCTGAAAAGCTTTATAAAGTAAGCCAACTCGGATCGAATGCTGTCATTCGCTGGTCACCTGCGCAAGACGCGTTGTCAGGCATAAAAGGATATGAAGTTTACAATGGTGACACTCTTGTAGGTGAGACTACGGATACTAAATTTACGATTACCAATCTTACGCTGAACGAAATGCAATCGATCTCCGTTGTAGCGATAGATCAAGCTGAGAATTCTTCAGTAAAAAGCAAACCGCTTGTGTTCTTTACTAATAACTTGGCAATATCTGCGTATCGAGATCATACTTTTGCCTGGAACCAACAGGGACAAGTTTGGGGTTGGGGGCTTAACAGCAACTACCAGTTAGGCGACGGAACTACAGCGAATCGTACAAGTGCTACGAGAATAACAAGCCTGGATGGTTTCTCTATGATCTCAACGGGCCTAAAACAAAATATAGGATTGCGTTCAGATGGAACCGTATGGACTTGGGGGACTAATGATTATACCAATCAACGTCTAACGCTTACTCAAGTACCTGGTCTGGAGAAAGTAGTATCTATTTCTGCTGGTCTTCAACATTACATGGCACTTAAGGAAGATGGAACCGTATGGACCTGGGGAGATAATGGTTTGGGTCAACTCGGATCGGGTAGCAAGTTGCCATACAACAGCCTTGAACCCATTCAGGTTGCAGGTTTACAAGGTGTTGTGGCTATCAACGGAAGTTACTACAACAGCATGGCATTAAAAGATGACGGAACCGTATGGATCTGGGGGAATGGAAATCGAGCAATCGGTTACCAATCTTCAACAAGTACCATTCACTACTCACCAATTCAGATCGCGGGATTATCTAATATTGTTCAAATTGATATGACCTATCTGCATGGACTGGCTCTCCGCGACGATGGAACTGTATGGAGCTGGGGCTTTAATGATTCGGGTCAGTTAGGTCTGGGAGATTATATCGACCATCCAACTCCAACACAAGTACCTAACTTGAATAACGTTAATAAAATTACAGCGGGATACTCGCATAGTATGGCCTTGACCAATAGTGGAGACATATGGTCATGGGGAAATAACTACTATGGAGAAGTAGGGGATGCTTCAGCTATTCAAAAGCGTCCGAATCCAGTAAAAGCTGCACACTTAAAAGGAGCTACAGATATCGAAGCTGGTGAGATGTACAGCTATGCTCTGAAGAAAAATGGTTCTGTTTGGTCATGGGGGAATAATACTTATGGTCAATTAGGGAATGGAACAACGACTTCACAACCTACACGTGTTCTGGTGGGCGGGTTCAGTTACCCAGTAGATAAAGATGCTCCATCTGCACCAGCACAACTTAGAGTCGCGGGCAAGACTTCCGCAACAGCGGTGTTATATTGGGAAGAATCGGAAGATAATCATGCAGTGAAGGAATATCTGGTATATTCCGGGGCGACCCTATTCAGTACGTTGCCTGTAGATGGTAAATCATTAGAGTCCATTATTAATTACACTGCCAGTGGTCTAGCGCCGGGACAGACATATACCTTTACAGTTAAAGCAAAAGACTATCAAGGTAATGTTTCAGAAGCAAGTAATAGTGTAACTGTGACTACGGAACAATCGTATACAAAGGAAATGTCAGGAGGTCAAAATCACTCACTGGTATTAAAAACAGATGGTTCTGTCTGGGCATGGGGATCTGATCAATGGGGACAATTAGGATCTGATAAGGTCTATTCAACTAAAACACCGACTCAGGTGTCCAACCTGTCTTCAATTACAGCCATTACATCGGGTCCGGATTATAACTTAGCTCTTAAAAGTGATGGAACAGTCTGGGCGTGGGGGAGCAACCAATCCGGGCAATTGGCCAATACCAATGCAATTATGTCAGATGTCCCTAAGAAAATCGAAGGCATAGACTCGGTTATAGCTATTGATGCAGGAACAACCCATGCTTTGGCATTAAAACGAGATGGAACGGTTTGGTCATGGGGAAGTAATTTCTATGGGGAACTGGGAATAGGGAATAACACAAGCCAGTATGCTCCAACTAAAATTTCTTCATTAACAGGGGTTAAGTCAATTAGTGCAGGTGCGTTTTACAGTTTTGTAATTAAAACAGATGGCACGATCTGGTCATGGGGGGCTAACAGTAGAGGTCAACTTGCTAACGGTACAGAAGTTAACAAGAATGTACCAACCAGAGTCACAGCTCTATCTGGTGTAGAAAGTATATCCCTGGCTTATTATCATGGACTTGCATTAAAACAGGATGGTACAGTATGGGCATGGGGATATAACAATAATGGTCAATTAGGTGACGGAACCTATACATCCCGGTCTACACCAGTTAGAATTAACAGTTTGTCTGGAATAAGTCAGATAGCAACAGGTAATTTCTACAGTTTGGCTAGAACCTCAAATGCAGTATACAGCTGGGGTCAAAATAGCTATGGAGAATTGGGTAACGGGGGGCGATCGGGAAGTAATTCCCCGAATCAAGTCGTTTCTATTACTTCTGTACAGAACATAGCGGCCGGAGTTTTCCATGGTATGGCTCTATCAAATAATAACTTATTGACATGGGGATATAACCAGGATGGACAGCTAGGTAACGGTACAACGACGAATTCGTATGTTCCCGTTAACGTTTTGGGAATGTCTACTGCAAAGGCGAGCACGGCTTCTAAATCAGCTGCAACATCCAAAACGCAATCTTTGAACATGGAGATAAATAAACCAGAATTACCGACCGAAGTCATTTTGACTGATTTTATAGCTCCTACACCTCCCGAAAATGTAAAAGTAACTCGAAGCGGCGGAGAGCTTGAATTAGGTTGGTCTCCATCAAAAGATGATGTGGGTGTAAAAGAATATTGGATATATATAAACGATGAGTTGATATCAAAGACAGCTTCTCATGCGAACGTAAAAGTTCAAGGTCTAACGGATAGTCTCGTCAATATTACAATCAGAGCAGTCGATGAGGCGGGTAATGTTTCGATCTCTAGTACTCCTGTAACACCTTAATTATTTGAATTTTCGGAAAGTCTCCCGGGCTATTAACGCTTGGGAGACTTTCCAGTATAATGACAACAACGCAAACGGTAAATTATAAACTCAGAATTCGATGGAAAGAAATTCTAACAGGGGAAGGGATGAACGAATGAACGAGGTGAAAATTGAACATGCACCTCCGGCTGCGGTTGAATATTTGGCACTGCGGCAGATTGCGGGGCTGAGTCCGATGAGCCGGGAGGGGGCTGAGATAGGGCTGCCTCGCAGTTTATTTGCGGTGTGTTTGCGAGAAGCCGATGTTCTCATCGGGATGGGACGTGTCATTGGGGATGGTGGTTGTTTTTTTCAAGTGGTCGATATTGCAGTGCATCCTGATCTCCAGGGGAAGGGTTATGGGAAACTGATCATGATCGAAATTATGAACTATTTGCGTGAAGCTGTGCCTGCGCGGGGGTTGGTCAGTCTGCTGGCGGATGTGCCTGCGGATCGCCTGTATGCTCAATTCGGTTTTGAATATACGAGCCCGAAATCGGAAGGCATGTGGTGGAGGCAGGGGGAATAAAGTTTGAACCGGAACCCACGAACACGGCAAATGTAAAAAAATAACGATCATAAACCTTTGGGAAACCAAAGGTTTTTTGCTTTACATCCATATTTTTACATGATATTGTAAAATAAATACAAATTACGATATACGAATTACATTTTAAAATTTGTATCCTGAATCTCAAAATTCCTATCTCGAATTCAATGTCAACTACGTACTACAAAGCTACCGTATAGTCGTTCATGACTTATGCCGGCAATTCACAACGAGAATGGAGGAAATATGTTGAACAAAAATCAAAAAATACAGTTCAATCAAATGGTCGAACGATCGATGGAGCAGGCTACCAAAAATCTTTCAGGCATCAAGGGAGTGGTTTCCGTTCGATTAAGTCAGGAAGAGATCGTTGTGATCGACCAAATGGTATTTCTGGAACTCGCCAAAAACCGCTCGGATGCAACGGCAATGCTGATTAGGGAAGGGATTCGCACGCACCAGACGCTGTTTCACGAGATGCAGGAGTACACAGCTGAACTGGAACAAGTCAAAGCCAAAATGCAGCGAAGAATCCAGGAGTCAGGCTTGGTAACACGATTGAAACAGACGGATGATCATATTGATATTCCATTTGGAGGCGATGGAAATGAACCAGGAAACAACAAATAAAACGAATAAAACTGGCGAAGACGGCTACCTTGCGGTGTTACGATTACCATCCTTTACCGTGTTGCTTGTGGGCAGGCTTGTCTCCGGCGCAGGGCAGATTTTATTTTCCATGGCCACGATGTGGTACATCTTGCAGTTAACTGAATCCGCACTTGCTGCGGCATTAATTCCGATGCTCCCCTATTTGATCTATGCCTTTCTGGGTATCCCGCTTGCCACGATCAGTGACCGCCTGCCAAAGAAACAATTGTTGATCTGGACTGACATATGGAGAGCGGTTATTGCCTGTATCTTAGCGATTCTATTTCTGACGGGTAGCATGCTTCCGTGGCATATCTATGCGGCCAATCTGCTCATTGCGATTCTCGGTTTCATGTTCAACCCTGCCACTCAGACGGTCATTCCGGCGATTCTGCCCAAACCGGCAGAGCAACTCGCTCCAGCCAATGCCCTATTGAACTCTTCCTCCAAAACGATAGAACTGCTCGGTTATGCCTTAGGGGGGATTTTAATTGCCTTCGTCTCCGTACAATCCATCCTATTCATCTATGCGCTTACTTTTCTGTTATCCGCACTTGCTATTGCCTTCATTCGTATCCCTGTGACCAAAGTGGTCAAACAAAAAGGATTTTCAGGTTTTGTCAGAGACAGCATGCAGGGGATTACCTTTTTATTTTCGAACAAAGTTCTGGCTTGCTGTATTATCTTTGGTGCCATTATCAATTTTGCAGGAGCCCCGCTACATATCTTCACGCCGATTTTTGCCAATATGGTGCTGGAAGCCGGTCCACAGGGATATGGGTTGCTTCAATCTGCATTTGCCGCTGGCAGTATCGTTGGTTCTTTGCTTAGTGGAAAATATGCCAAACGTCTGTCGCTGGCCCACTGGTTTCTAATCAGTTATCTGATCTCGGGCGCAAGCTTGCTGTTGATGCCGCTGTATCCTAACTTGTACTTTGCCATTGTCTGCTCTTTTCTGTTAATGGCGGGACTTGCTATTGTGAATGTACCGCTAGTTACTTCCATTCTGTTATCTACACCGGAAGAAAAAAGAGGACGTGTCATGAATAGTATGGGAGTACTTATGAGTGGTGTTAGTAACCCGCTCGGTTTGTTACTTGGAGGATGGTTAATTGAAGCCTACAGTCCATCCTGGGTGTACATGGGAATCGGCATGTTTGTTATTTTTATGGGCACGGCAAGTTTGTTCGTCAGACCTTTTCGGGAAGATCGAGCAGGACATACCTTACACAGGAAATCGTCAATTTCGTCTGAAATTTGATGTTAGATCTGCCCTTTTTTCAACCGAAAAACAAAGGTTATGACAGGTATTACAACTATATATGGATTTAACAAATAATTTTTGTAAAAAAATTCAATTAAAAAGAAGGAATTTAAAATTTTATGTAGAAATTGGTTTATAAGAGGGGGAGACAAATGGGAGGTAATTTATCATGGAAAACAAGGAAATTTTATCTGTACAGGATTTGATGGCTCTGGAGGTTGAAGAGGATAACAACATGTTCGAGGAAACTAGCTTGTGTACAGTGTGTAGCTGGACAAGCTCACAAACGATCGTTGTAGAGGCTTAGAACTCTTCATCGTCTCGAACCACTGAATGATTCTTAAGATAAGTCTTTGATTTCGTATTACTAAACTAAAATAATTGTACCTCCCCCTCTTATCTACTTCATAAAGGAGTGATTCTCATTGAAATCAGCAAGCCTGACTGAAAAGAAGGACGCGTATGAGAACGCTTTGCAACATATAATCCGGGATCTACCCGAATCCATCCAATGGTCGAATGACGGCCATTGGATTTGTTTTAAACCGGACCGATTAACGCTTCCCGCACAGGGTTGGAAGATTCATTTATCGGTTATCCCTGTGGAGGGTGCTGAACTGTTGCGCCGAATTACACCGATCCTGACAATGCATGGTGTAATGTGGAAAGTCGTAAACAGCGGGCTGAAGTTAATTGAAACATCCAACGGTTCGACACCGTTGCCTCAGACCGGAAAGTGTGTGACCATCTACGCACGCAGTGATGAGCAGTTTATGCAATTGCTTGAGGAGATGTATGCTTGTACGGGTGATCTAAAAGGCCCAGAAATCCCTACAGATCGGGCTTACCGGGGAAGTTCATGTGTATTTTATCGCTATGGAGCCTTTGTAGATCGGTTCTACTATGATCGTTACTCTGGGGCAAAAGTATATGCCATCCAGAACCCGGAAGGCAGACTGGAGGAAGACCGAAGAATTCCAGGCAGATACAAGCCCGAGTGGGTAGATGAGCCGGAAGAGCTGGTGAGCATACAGGCCGGGTGGAAGGAAGAAAATGAGGCAATAAACAATTCGCATAATTCCAGTAACAATGAGTTCGGAATACGTAAAATCCGTGTGAAACGGGTGCTCAAAAAATCGGGCAAAGGAGGCGTATTTCTAGTCTCCACGTCCCGGCATGAGCAAGCCGTGATGAAAGAAGCGGTTCATCTCATGCGTGTGGATGGCACCCGACGTTCAGCCCATGATTATCTGGATAACGAGTATCATGTGCTTGATCTGATGAAGGATACGGGGTATACTCCGAGGCCGATCGAACTGTTCAGTGCTGAACGGAATCGATATCTGATTCTGGAATACTTCGAGAGCATCAGCTTGCGCGAGTACATCCATCGCAGGCATGTAGTTGCTGACGACAATCAGGCAGAACTTTACCGAATCGGCTCCGATATTCTGGATATTGTACAACAGTTTCATGATAGAGGAATTGTCATCAATGATCTCACGCCTAACAACATTGTGATCTTGCTTGACGGAAGCGTACGGTTGATTGATCTGGAGTTAGCCTATGTGAGAGATAGCAAAAGTCAGGTGAAACCATTAACAGGGCACACGCCTGGTTATGTACTTCGAGGAAGAGAGCACAGTCAGCGATCGGAATACTCCGATGATCTCTACGCGCTGGGAGCCGTTTATTATTACATGGCAACCTCCATGGACCCTTATTTGAAATACAGACAGTCTCATCTGTCTGCTGGACAAGCCTATTTGGACAATCTCTATGATAGACAGCTTCTTGGGCTGGGGAGTCTGGGGATCGAGATCATGTCTGGACGATATAATGATTTATCTGAAATACGTGAACAGCTAATACGTATGTGTGAGCAAGAGAAGGGCGATTTAACAGGGAGCCGGCAACCTTCGCGTACGAATGAAGCAGACATGAAGGCAGAAGAAGTACTTCATCAAGCCGAGCTTATGGCTAACAAGTTGGTTCAATCCCTCGAATTGAATAATGCTCATCAACTTTATCCGGAAAATAGCTTGAGCAAAATGTTCCACCCGGCCAATTTCAACTTTGGATGGACGGGCATGGCCTACGGTTTTCATCAACTTGGTCAGGTTACGCAGAACAGACAGTATCATCAGTATGCACGTGAAGTATTGGAGTGGATATTGAATCATACGCCTTATGTTCCCGGAGAAACGCCAGAGGGCCTGTATTTCGGTTATGGGGCTGTTCCTTGGGCACTGGCACAGACAGCGGATGCGCTGGATGATAAACCGTTACTTCGCATTGCTGAAAATCTTGCCTTGGAGATGACGAGGCATGACCCGGTTCAAACCAATATCAGTCATGGAGCGGCAGGTTTAGGATTAATGCTGATGGAGGTACATCATCTTGGAGGTTGTTCCGAACTTTTGACAAGGGCTGATGAACTCGGCGAAATGATTTTGCAGCAGGAAAAGCGAACAGAAGACGGGCTGAGCATGTGGGAAGTGAAGGACAAGTCGGATAAAAAAAGCCACCACTCGTATGGGTTTTCGCATGGCATTGCAGGGATCGGTTATTTCTTGCTTGCCTTAGCGAAGCAAACGGGGAAGGGCGAGTATTATTCGGCGGTGAAGCGCATTGTGGGCACGCTGGAACGTACAAGTCACGAAGGAAAGAATGGGGTGAGGTTATGGCCTGCTTCTCCCGAAAAGCCGGACGCTCTCTGGGTTCATTGGTGTAATGGTTCAGCGGGTATAGGACGGTTTTTACTGACTGCAGCCGAGGTTCTGCGAGATCCGGCGTGTTACAGACTCGGTCAGCAGGCCGCAGATGCGGTCGCCCGGTCAACCATTTTTGCTTCTTTCAGCCAGTGCCACGGGATCGCGGGTAACGGGGACTTTTTGATCATGGCGAATCGCATTTTCCCTGGCAGATATGAAGCCAAATTGAAAGAGTATACACAGCGTCTATACGTGCTTCGCAGTGATGTGCAGAAAGACTTTTGGATGTGGCCACTGGAGGATATGGAGTCATTTTCACCAGATTATATGACAGGATACATGGGGATTTACTCTTTTCTGCTTCGTCGATTTTATCCTACGGTTTCTTTTGAACCCATGGTATATTCAGGTTTCGACAAGACCAGGGAGGTACAGGTATATGATGCAAACATCCATAGCTGATATCCTGCCGCAATGTCAGCATGAACCCGGCAAGGTCGGGGGTCGATACTATGCCAGTGAGCCTGGGAAAAGAGAAACGATCTCTTCCATGCTGTTGATAGATCATGGGGAAGGTCAATATATGATGGATTTATGGAGTGAAGCTTCATCTCATGCATATTGGGAAGGACAGATCACATCCTTATTGGACAAATTGTCCTGCTCTTCTATATATGTAACTGCACCTGCCTCGTTTCCATGGGAAAGACTCGGGTATAAGGCAGATGTGCTCGCCCATCGATATCGCTTTTACGGTGATCTGAAGCACATTTCTGTTCCGGTTATGCCGGATTCGAACGGAAAGTGGTTGCCTGCAGAAGGGCAAGAGGAAGTTATGGCTCATTTGCTTCAAAGCAGTGATCCAACATGCCCCGGAATCCAGGCTGCTCGCAAGGCAGTGGATGATATCTATGAAGGGATGTACGGACGTTTACTGGACGGATCGGGACTGGTGGAGCTGGAAGGCGCAAAGATCGGAGGCTGTCTGTTAAGCGATGAGTTCGATAGCATCCTTCTGTCACATATATTCACCATGCCTGCGGCAAAACGCAAGGGCTGGGCACGGTGGCTTGTTGCTTATGCTCTCCATCAGTGCAGTTCCGACCCGGAAAAGCAGATCAAGGCTTCTCTTGATGCAAACAATCAAGGCAGCTATCGCTTGATGAGTGCATTGCCTTTACAGCAGGTGCCTGAACTTATACATGTATGCCGGATCAGGAGGGAGAGCGAGAGATTATGAAACCTGTGAGGCTGGAAAGTACGGACTATCATGACCTGAGAAGTACATGGTTTCGTGCGAGCCACGAACCAGGGTTATTTGTGGTTGAAGGACGTTCGGATATTGTGCAACAAGAGTTACGCAAGTTAAGTATGCATTGGCAGGATCAGGCGATTCGCCTTGTGCTTGATGATGCGTATCACACGTTGCCATTCATTTATCAGTTGAACCCGGTTCACCCGATTGATGATCTGGTGGCGTGCAAAAATGCGTTACTCCGATTCCATCGAGCCGGCTGGGCACCGGGGCCACGGAAATGGATCCTGGTTGAGGTGGTCTCCGGTCTGCATCCTGCAGATCTTGGAGCCATACATCACCTGCTCTATCGTCAAAAACTAAAGGACGTAAGCGTATTGTTGTTTTTTCATCAATATCCCGTGAGCGTTAATCTTCCCCAACATGTATCGAGGCTAGCTATTTCTCTGGTGAGAGATATACCGGAACAGACCCGGCGTTTGTTGAATGAACAGCTGCGAATAGCTGGCAGGCACGATAAAGCACAACACAAAGCGTTGGCTCTTTACAACAGGCTGGCCTGGGTTTTGTTGTGCAAATCGGATAATCGACAGCGGTACAAGGCTTGTTTTCGCTTTTTTAGTCAAAACTCCATATTCCAACAATTATCGTCAGCGCAGCAGGCTATTCTGTGGTTTGAACTGGGTCAGCTATTAACCAAAAACGGGGATGATTATGCCGCGGCAAGAAAATGTTACGCCCAAGCTCGGGCCGTTCTGGAGCATGAGGAATTGAACGAAGTCTATCGCATTGGAAAGGAAGCTGCCTTAGATAACGGTGAAGCATTGATTGAGATGCAGGAAGGTCATATCTCACGTGCCATTGAACTGGAGAAGCGGGCAGGGATGCGTATTCGCGAGCTTCCTCCAGGACCGGACCGACATGTTTTTCAGATTCAAACGGCTCTGAACATTGCAGGGCTGCAGATCCGGGCAGGGCTTTTCATGGATGCGGAAACGACTCTACTAGCTGCCGAGAAACTCTGTACAGGTGCGTACTCGGGTTGGCTGGGACATATACTTCAATTAAAAATGTCAGTTTATCAGCAACTCGGTGAGCAAGAGTTAGAATACAAGATGTTGATTCAGGTGCTTAGGATGAAGACAGGTTCAATTCCTTCCAAATTGCTGCAACGTTCAATTGAATTGGCTGGAGTGCTGATCCAGCAAGGTGAAGAGGAACGTGCTTCGGAGGTGTATCGTCTTCTGATCGCGGGATTGCCAGCAACCCATCTGAAGCAAATCCGTTTGATCCGGCAAGCGCTAAGTGGTTTGGGAACAGAGAGTCCTGTAGCAGCGGCCACACAGCAGCAGCTTACGCTCAAGCTGGAACTACAGCTCGATACCTGGGAGCAGTTCAAGCATTGGCATGAGGGGAGGGAATCGGGTTGGGCAATCCATTCCTGAACCGAATGAGTCTGAACCGGGAGCGGACAAGCATGGTCTTGTGTTATGACGACCAAACATGTGAATGGTGTGAGCTTGACGATGCTGGCGATGTTCAAGGTGTGCATTGTTTTTCCGGTCATTGGACAGAACGGGGCCAGACTGTACAGCATGTTCAATTCATCGGAACAGACCAAGTGGCGGCAATCACCCGGAAGAAGACGGAGAGATGGATTCATGTATTCCAGAAAGAGCGGGAGCACATAAGGCTGATTCAAACACTCTCTCTAAAATTACCGTTTCCGGTGATGCAGATGGCCTGGCAAGATGGGCAACTCCTGTTACTTTTTGCCGTTCGACACCGTTCAGGGCTTGTGCAGATTGGGCTGTATGATCCCGTACAAGAAAAAGCCGAGTGGGTTACTCCAGAACTGGATAACCCGCAATTTGTGTTCTGGGCCAAGCCTGAGCGAGAGATTGGTGTTAATGTGGGCGGGGTTGGCAGTGTATATTTTTACGGGAAAGATACCGGATCATCTCGGGAAATTCCTTATCAGGAGTATGCATATCCGGTAATGGACAAGCAGGGTGATCGGATTGCTGTCTGCATTCCGCTAGAAGATGGTTTCTGTCCTGGCTGGATGAGCGTTCAGGAGCATGTTGTTCAATGTAATCCGGAGCACAGTGAGCCGTTCTCCGAGTTGATTCGTATGCAGCTGGATGTGGATCGACAGCATATCTTATGCGAGGGAATAATGCGTGGGAAGTGGCGATATGTTCAGTACAAGCTGGATGGAGAAAAAACATTTGAGCTGTGTGATTATCCGGGAACGTTAACACAAGCCGTATACAGCAGGGACAAGCAGAACCTCATTGGGAAATTCGAGTCTATTACGACTGCCCCGGTGCCCGCCAGGTGTAGGATATCTGAGCCGTTTGGGGATATCACTCCACTTGCAGTCAGGTATGGAGATGTGTCTGTAAGTAATCTTGTTAAGTGGCCAGAGACTAAGTACAAACACTTGCGTTACGGGGATGTGTCCATTCCTTATATGGATATCCATTCAGAAGGTGAAGAACAGGCAGTCATCTATCTGCACGGTGGGCCACATAATTGCCTTCTGGACAGTTACAGTCCGGTTATTGCACGTTTATGTGAGACTGGAGCGAGGGTGATTGGGCTGAATTATCCAGGCAGTTCAGGATTCGGTCCGGATTACAAGCAACGTATTCAGAATGATTGGGGCGGTGTGGATGCAGATGTTATTCGGATTATTCGGGAGCAGGTCTTGGGTTCCTATTCGGCCGTTTCACTGTACGGCGTCAGTTATGGGGCTTATTTAGCGCTGTTAGCAGCAGGTAGAACTCCGGAATTGTGGTGCGCCGTCGTGGCTTGTGCACCGTTTACGGATTTGAACAGCTTGTATGCCGGTGGTGGGGCGAAGCTAAGATCGTTTTTGCAGATGGAAATCGGAGGATTGTTACAGGATGAATCCGCACTGCGGAAGAGAAGCCCGTTAACCTATTCGTCTGCTCTGTGTAACGTGGATTTACAGCTTGTTCACGGCCGGAATGATCAGCTCTGCCCGGTGGAACAGACGGAGCGTTTATATCAGGAGATATTGAAGCAGAAGGAGCCTGTTAAGGCGGCCGATAGGCGACTTGAGTTGCATATCATTGATGATCTGCAGCATGAGGTGTATGCAGAGCGAATCTGGGCGGCGAAGGCGGTTCATTTTCTAACCCGAAACAGGGTAACTCAGCGAGGGTAAGATGATCAAAATAAAATGTGGAAGCCGCCCGTGCGGCTTTTTTGGCGTACATGGAACTATTTTAAATGAGAGAAGAGGGGCAAAGAATGGATGGATAGCGGAGGGAATTGGAGAAGGAATTAGAGCACAGATCTGATTTGGAGAATGGGTTGAAACCTGGAAGAACATTTTTATGAAGAGATCTACAATGTGTGAATAAAATAGAAACGCTCGGCTGAGGTGCTGGTAGCGCTAATGAAGTTTCGAGTTTACAAGTAGGTCTATCCGGTTTAAGATGGCGTGAGCCGTTTAAGGTATATAACAACAGGATTAAGTATTAAAATAACGGTATAGCTGATTAGATGACATCGGCAGAAAAGAGGGATTCCGATATGAAAGTAGCGATTTTTGGAGCGACCGGAGCGATTGGTAAGACGATTTTGTGGGAATTGATGGATCGTGGGCATGAAGTGACCGCGGTGGTGCGTGATCCGTCCAAGGTAGAGATGGTGCATGAGCGCTTGCGTGTGGAGCAGGGGGACGTGCTTAACCCGGATCAGGTTGCTGATTTTGCAGCGGGACAAGAAGCGGTAGTGAGTGCGTACGGGCCGAAGTTCGGCGAACAAGAGGAACTGCTGGAAGTCACGCGTTCACTGATTGAAGGCGTGCGCCGCGCAAACGCTGGACGTCTGGTTGTTGTTGGAGGGGCAGGCAGTCTGATGACCGATTCAGGCGAGATGCTGATGAATACACCCGGATTCCCCGAGGAAATCAAACCTCTTGCGCAGGCTCATGCGGATGCTTATGGACTTCTGGAAGAATCGAATATTCACTGGACGTATATGAGTCCGGCAGCAACGATTACTACAGGGCGGAGGACAGGTCAGTTCCGGATTGGCATGAACCGTGTCATTACAGATGATCTGGGTGAAAGCAGCATCTCTGTGGGGGATTTTGCCGCAGCTTTGGTAGATGAACTCGATGATCCGCAGTTTGTTCAAGCGCGGTTTACGGTAGGGTACTAACTGAGGATAAATAGGTAAACGGGATAATTATAGAAGATGCAAGAGATAAGACAGGGTAAGCTCTTTGCGCAAAGTGAGTATGATGGTGCATTGCTAACCGGCAGGACACTGTAATGGGACAAACCATGAGTGAGCGGAGAACCGATGAGACATGAATGGAAGGTAAACTCATAAGCCCTGTATGATCAGAAAACGAGTGACACACCATTGATCGGGAAGCTAATGGCAATGTAAAACTTATGAGAATGGAAGACCCATATGTGTGATGCTCTAGCAGTGCTATTCATAACGCGACCGGGGAGGGATAAGTGTTGTTTATCGTAACCGCTGATCAGATGCGGGCTGTGGACGAGTATACGATTCAGCAGCTTGGCATTCCTGCGGCCAGTCTGATGGAGAATGCAGGCAGAGCTATCGCCGAGGAAGTTATCAAGCTGTGCCGGGAAGGACAAGAGGATGGTAGTCGGGAGGGTCGTGGCTGGGGTGAAGGCGGTCATGCGAAAGGTGATGAAGCACGGCACAGAAACATCGGTGAAGTTAGGGGTGGCTGGCCTGATTGCGGCCAGCGGAGAGAGGCGGCGTGGCGGGCGCATACCGGGCCCGGCGACCGCGTAGGTTGCGGGGGCGACATCATCGCCGATCCGGCGCTGGTGATGGCGCATCCCGGTGATCAGCATTGGTACATGCTGATCGGGAAGGGCAATAATGGCGGCGACGGGCTGGTTGCGGCGCGCCATTTGGTTGAAGCGGGGCTGGGCGTGACGTTAGTCTACGCCGATGCCCCGGAGGCACTGCGGGGCGAAGCCGCAGTGCAACGGGATGCCGCCGCGAAGCTCGGCATCCCTGCCGTTGTCCACGGGCGCGAAGCCGTGGACTTTAGCCGGTGCACGGGCATCGTCGATGCGCTGCTGGGCACCGGCTCGCGGGGGGCGCCGCGCGGAGCATACGCGGCGCTGATTCGCGCGGCGAACGACAGCGGTAAGCCAGTCGTATCCGCCGATGTGCCAAGCGGACTGGACGCCGACACCGGTGAGGCGTACGAGCCGTGCATTGAAGCCCGGGTAACTGTATGCCTTGCGCTGCTTAAGCGTGGTCTGGTACAGTACCCGGGCGCTTCTGCCGCGGGGCGCATCGTCGTGCGTGCCATCGGCATTCCCGCGCTCCTTGCGCCAGAGCATGGCCCCTCGGTCCGTCTGTTGACGGACGAGGTACTTCGGGGTGCGCTACGCGTAGACACAGGCCGTCGCCGGGCACCGGACGGCCATAAGGGCACCTACGGCCATGTATTGCTGGCCGCTGGAAGCATGCCGATGAGCGGCGCTGGCCTGCTCTCGGCCAAAGCCGCGCTGCGCGCTGGTTGCGGGCTCGCCACATGGGCGCTACCCGCGGCACTGTTGCCGCATGTCATCGGCACCGTGCCCGAGCTCATGCTCGCTGCTGCAGCCGATGGCGCCAGCGGCGAATGGAATGCGGCTTCCGCCGCAGCGGTGCTGCGCCTTGCGGAGAGCCGCGACGTGCTTGCGACCGGCCCGGGCCTTGGTCGCTTTCAAGGCGACACCGACTGGCTGCGCCGTCTGTGGCAACAGACGGATTGCCCGCTCGTCATCGACGCGGACGCCCTCAACATGCTGGCAGATGCAGGCCCGGATGGGCCACGCACCTGGGGCCAGCGCAGTGCGGCGACCATACTGACGCCGCACCCTGGCGAGATGGGCCGACTGCTACGCATGTCAACCCCCGAAGTGCAGCGTGACCGAATTGCACACGCTGCACAGTACGCCCGCGAGCAGGGCGTGACCCTTGTGCTCAAAGGAGCACGAACGGTCATCGCAACGCCTTCCGGCGAGGCGTACATCAACACCACCGGCCACGCCGGCATGGCAACGGGCGGCGCAGGAGACGTGTTGACCGGCATCATCGCCGGTCTGCTCGCCCAAGGGCTAGACGCGGAGCAAGCCGCCGCGTTCGGTGTATACCTGCATGGACAGGCCGCCGAACGGGCAACATTGCGGCGAGGTGATCCTTCCTCCCTGCTGGCAGGAGATATTATCGATGCACTGTAGAGATATGTTCAATCCAGCGTGCAAGATCATACGGAAGCCATAACCTTTAAATACGTACCACATGAAAGTATAAACCTATCAAAAAGGAGCCCGCCATCATCTCGATGGGCTCCTTTTTGATATGAAGTGAATTTATAAATGATAGACAATCCATATATCGTTGTTATATTGGGAGCATCGAGCCACCAATCCGAAAACCTTGCTACAGTATCAACCTGACTCATCAACCCAACCATCGCACATTCCGTCAACCTGACTCATCAACCCAACCATCGCACATTCCGTCAAC
>NZ_VEIO01000004.1:0-83996 GCF_007680605.1 Paenibacillus xylanexedens | reverse complement strand
ACCTGACTCATCAACCCAACCATCGCACATTCCGTCAACCTGACTCATCAACCCAACCATCGCACATTCCGTCAACCCGACTCATCAACCCAACCATCGCACATTCCGTCAGCTCAACTCATCAACCCAACCATCGCACATTCCGTCAACCTGACTCATCAACCCAACCATCGCACATTCTGTCAGCTCAACTCATCAACCCAACCATCGCACATTCCGTCAGCTCAACTCACCAACATGACCTACTGCCTACTCAAGTGTTGACGGAACAACGTTTCTTAGCGGCAATCGCATTCTTTTTCAGGGTGAACATTTCTAACGATCATGAGAAACCTTATTTGGCACGTATTCACCCGTGTTATTTTCTAACGATCTCAGGGAAGCTTATTTCAATCATTTATTATAAAAAGGAGATATTTTCCTCCATTTTGGCCCAAATAAGCTCTCTGGGGATCGTTAGAATTTCAAACGACTCAGAATCATGCAAATAAGCTCATCTGAGATCGTTAGGATAAACTTTCGCTCACCTATCGTCCACATAGATTGTCAGAACGTCTTTCAATTTATCCAGATCTTTAGTCATTTCAGCCTACTCCGCACGCATATATACTGCAATTTCATCGATTACTTTACTATGCGGTTGAAAGGCTATCTATCTCATCCGCCATATGACCAATGGATAAATGATGCGTTGACTCTGTGCGGGCGAACGATCACTGGTTTTGACGTTCCCGCTCGTGAAGATGAGATGAGCCACTCGTGAAGCAGAATTGGTTTTCAAAATCGATTTTCGAAGCGTCCGGTTCGATGCCGTTGACGCCAGCTAACATAGACGATAAGCCCTTCACGCCCGTCGATTGCAAAAGGCGAGGCGTGGAGAGGATTGAGAGTCATTTTCTCAGCCCAGCCATCAACAAATTCCCTCTTAATGGATGGGGTACGTACATCTCGTACAACCATCTTGTACAGCTATCTCGTGGACTCCTCTTACAGACGGAAACGCTGGAGTTCCTGATGCATCTCGGCACTGATATCACGAAGTGACTTGACCTTGATACTGGCTTCGGAAAAAGAGCGTTGTTGCTCCGCGGTGGAAGCGGTGATTTCTTCACTGCTGGCTGCAGATTGCTCGGTGATGGCACTGATATTTTCAATCGCTTGTTGCACCTGTGAACTAAGTTTGCTGGATTGTGTCATGTCCTCGGCAAGCTGCTGAATGCCTTCGCTGATGCGCTCCACACTCTTACGGATCGCCGAGAAGGATTGCTGCGTCTGACCCGTGGCGTGTTCCTGTTCGCCAAAGAGTTGCATGCTTTGCAACACGGAACTTTTTACTTTTTCCATCGAGGCTGTAATCTCGTTAACGGCGGCATAGATATGTTTGACGGATTGAGCAGACTGCTCGGCCAGCTTGTTCACTTCTCCAGCCACAACAGCGAATCCGCGTCCGGCTTCTCCCGCACGTGCAGCTTCAATGGAAGCGTTCAGGGAGAGCAGGGTGGTTTGCTTGGCAATCTCGGATACGTATCCCGTCATCGTTGTAATACGAGCCGCGCTCTCTTCCAGCTCCAGCACGGTCTGTTCCACTTCGGACATGGCGTGGCGATTTACTTCGGCGAGTCGCAACTGTTCTTCAATCGCTTTGTTTCCCTCTTCCACTGTGGTTAGAACATCGCGTCCATCCTTGGCAGATTGGGCGGTGGCCTCCAGATTAAGGTTAAAGGTAGACTGCATTTGGTCTACGACCATAACCGTTTCGCTGAGATCCTCCGCAATTTTTTGACTGCCAACGGCCAGCTCTTCTGTAGTACGTGACACCTGCTGTACGATGGCTTGTACCGTATCATTACCGCGGTCAATATCCTGAGCCATCTGATCGACTCGTTGCCCCGCCGTGTCAATGGATTGGATGATTCCGCGAATATTATTCGTCATTTGCCCAAAAGAACGGCTCAGATCATCCAGTTCATCTTTCCCCCGAGGTTCCGGCAGCGTTTGGGACAGGTCACCACTGGCGATTTGCCCGGCAGCATCCTTAATCAGACGAATACGCTTGGCTATCTGACGTGATGTGTACATATTAAAGAGCATGACGGCGATGAACAAAAGCGCAGCCCCGCCAAGGGCAATCTGCCATGTCTGCTGGATGTCACTCTCCAGATCGAGCGTATATTGAGCGTAGCGTCCCCGCGTTATCTCATTCAGCGAGTAAATGTCGTTCTGTATGCCTCGAACCCGGGCACTGTAACGTTTTGCTTCCGCACTGTCCATACTGCTCATCGCTTGGGTTGCGCCCTGATCCAATGCTTGCAGCTTCGTTTGAACCGTTTGGATGAGCTGCAGCTCCTGATCCGTTTCCAGCAATCCACCTTTGAGTTCCTTAATCATGGCTTGGCCTTCTTTTAAAAGAAGCAGTACAGCTTCCTGGTTGCCTGCGGTCATCGAGAAGGAGTAAACATCCAGTGCCTGCTGGGTCTGAATCTGGTTAGAGTTCAGCTCGCTTACCTTGAGCATTGCAGGTACCAGATTTTGATTTTTTGCATTCATATTTAGCAGTTCCATAATAATATAAGCGACCAGCGCAAGGCATAGAAGCAGTGAGATCAGAGCGTTGACAATAAGTTTTCCCTGTAATTTCATATGCGAACCTCCTCGAATCGTGGGTTATGGATTCACTGTAATTTTGATTTGACCCGAAGAAATTTTGGCTTTCAGATCATCGAAGGTCCGCTGTTGTTCATCACTCAGCGTGATGTTATGTAGCGCAGTCAAGCCTACAGCATTCTCGGCCAGTCCTTCTACAATTTCCTTCTTCGGGAAGGTGTGTTTGTTCTCGATAAACGACTTCACGGCGTTGTAGATGGAGACATCCACATTTTTTAACATAGACGTAAGAATTGCTTTTTCCGCCAAAAAGAATTGATCCGTATCTACGCCAATGGCGTATTTGCCGAGGGATTGAATCTCATTCAGTGCGCCGACACCGGTAAGACCAGCGGCTACATAAATCACGTCAGCACCTTTCTCCTGAATCATTTGCTCTGCAAGCTGCTTGCCCAGATCGGCATTTCCAAAATCACCGGCATACACAATATCTACAGCGGCGTCCGGATTAACAGCCAGCACACCCTGTTTGAAACCCTGCTCAAAATTTTTGAGCACCGGAATCTCCATTCCGCCCAAGAAACCGACATGGTTCTCCTTGGAAGCCATGCCTGCGATGACACCCGCCAGATAGCTGCCTTCCTCCGCACGAAATGATATGGAAGCAATGTTAGGCAGGTCAGACGTACTGTCAATCAGAAGGAATTGCTGGTCAGGATATTTGGCAGCGACCTTTTCCATATCTGCTTTTACGGTATCGCTGAGTCCAATAATAAGGTCGAATTTATCTTTGGAAAATTCCTCAAACGAAGCTTCCGCAGTTAACTCCTTGCTTGGTTCACGATAGTCAAAAACAATGCTTTTCTCGTCTCTGGCTTTGACCAGTCCGTTAAAAGCCGCATCATTAAAAGATCGGTCTCCCAGACCAACCTCTGTAAGTACAATCCCGACTCTGGTCTTTACGTCAGTGGCAGCTGTTGTAGAGCCGGTGGAACAAGCCCCCAACATGATCAGCGTCAGGGCCATGAGTACGGTGATTCCCATCCGGATGTACAACTTTGTTTTCATTGAGATGCCCTCATTTCTGTGTGCTTTTATGTATTAATCTGGAAATATACTGGAAGATGGATGACCCTATCATCTATGCAACGAGTTTTTCCCTTTATCTATATCGGTGAAAAATGTAGTTTGTTTATGACTCATATTGAGAATTTACAGAAATATAAATCTATTTCATGAATTATACATAGTTTTTACAATTATGTTGTTTAATCATTCTTATAAGAACTTATAGGCTAATTGTGAAAGGAACCGAGTAAGAAATGTTAATAGCTAGACAATTCAATATGATTAGAGTGGGGATTTAATTGATAAACGGTGTAAACTCTTTTTCTTAGGTTCAGAGTAAGAAAGAGATATATGTAGATTATTGTGTTTTTATGTAAATAAAAGTAATATAATTACTTTTAATGTCGAAAGCTTATACAAATTAACATAAAATATTGTATAAAATAAATAGCGCTGAAATAAAAGGGTTATAATCCAAATATTTAAATATAAGTGATTTGGAGGATTTTTCTGTGAAGTTTAAAAAAACTATTGCATCTACTCTAGCTGCGGGAATTTTAATGGGAGCTTTATCTGTTCCAGTAACAGTTATGGCCAGTCCAGCTCCTGTGAAAACCGTTTCTATTTCAAGTTCTACACTAAATGGAAGTAGTGTTTCGACAATACCTTCCAGTAAACTACCAAACACAGTAATTGTGACTCCAACTGCTCAAAATAATGGAGATGTAAGTACACAAAACCTCATTTCTAACGTTATAAAAAAAGCTATAACCTCTGCATTACGTTATGGTGGAGATTATTTAGGTAAACTTCTTTCAAAACTTAGCCCTAGTGCTGGAAACTATGTAACAAAATATTCTGGCAAAATCGCTGATTTCTTAGACTCCATTACCAATCGGCAAGAAAATATTATTGCAACGGGCCTTGTGGGAATTGGAGTACCACCAGCAGAAGCATATGAGATCGCAAAATACATCGTTTGGTTGGCAGGACTCTAAAATTAGTTATATTTTTATTTATATAAGGTATTTATACTAAAAAATGGATTTATAATTGGAGGAATTATGAATTTAACACACTGGATCATCATCATCATACTACTTTTAATTCTCTTACTTGCTCTAAACTGGATAATCAATTACATGAGTGGTAAAGAAAAGGAAACCCCGCCTTCTCTTAAGGTTAAGATATGGCTTATTCCTTTATTAGCTTCTTTGATCATCTTGCCTATGATAATTTTTATAACATTGTACAGTTTATTTTTTTATAGCTTCGAAAAAGTTAGTAGTTTTATTCATTTTGATCAAGTTGGAGATATTGTTGTTTTTTCAGTGCTTATCATTATTGGATTTCTTCTTTTCGAGACTTTGGTTCATCCAGTAATCATTACTATCTTAAACTATGGATTCAAGAGACAGGTTTCTATATATACTCGTAATGCGATTACACTTGTCATAGATAGCATAATTATTTACATTTTAGCTTCAAGTTTTAATGGTATATATATATCTGATTACTGGTCTGCACTCTCCATAGCGGTTTTTTATCATATTATCGACTGGGGATTAGTGCTAATATTGAAGGTTGTGAAAAAAATGAAAAACAAATGAGGCAGATACTAAATGAATTCTATACAGTAAAACCTCATCCCTTAAAAAAAGAAACCTAAACACTTTAGAACTACTAATAGTGTTTAGGTTTCTTTTTTTAAGTCTTTTTATCTACCACGCCGCAATCGATCCGTCCGTCCGACTTTCCGTTCCACCGCATAAAACACCTGTATCCGGGTTACGCCAGATGATCTGCCCCCGTCCGAATTGGGACGAATCGAGCTCGGTTTGGATATTATGTCCTCTGCGAGCCAGCGCTTGCGCAATGTGAGGAGGGAAGCCTTGTTCGACTAGTATCGTTTTGTCTTTGATCCATTGCCAGCGAGGTGAATCGAGTGCGGCTTGCGGATTCAGATGATGATCAATCGTATTCATAATGACTTGCACATGACCCTGAGGCTGCATAAAACCGCCCATGACCCCGAATGGTCCGACCGCTTCACCGCCTTGTGTGAGGAATCCGGGGATAATGGTATGATACGTGCGTTTGCCCGGCTCCAGTGCGTTGGCATGCTGCGGGTCGAGCGAGAAGTTGTGTCCGCGGTTCTGAAGTGCGATACCCGTGCCTGGCACAACCAGACCTGAACCGAAGCCCATATAGTTACTCTGGATAAAAGAAACCATGTTGCCTTCGCCATCCGCTGCAGCCAAATACACCGTTCCGCTTCCGCGTGGATCACCTGCCTCGGGTGCACGTGCGTTATCCCCAATCAGCTTGCGCCGTTCTGCGGCGTAGGCTTCGGACAGCAATTCTTCCACGGATACGCCCATTTTTCGTTCTTCCGTAATATATTTTTCTCCATCGGCAAAAGCCAGCTTCATCGCTTCCAGCTGCCGGTGATAACTCAGAACGGATTCCTTCTCGGCAAAGTCGAATCCCTTCAGCAGATTGAGCGCGGAGAGCGCAATGAGTCCTTGCCCGTTCGGCGGAATCTCCCATACATCATAACCCCGGTAGGAAACGGAGATCGGATCAACCCATTCCGGCTGAAAAGCCTTCAGGTCATCCCGTGTCAGGTAACCGCCGTGCTCAGCCATAAAAGCATGAATGCGCTCCGCCAGTTCTCCCTCGTAAAAGTCTCGCGCTTCGCTCTCGCCAATCCGGCGCAACGTGGCCGCATGGCCCGGCGAGCGCCACAGTTCCCCCGCCGCGGGTGCACGCCCGCCAGGGGCAAACGTCTCAAACCATGCACGCCCTGCTTCCGCATCGCCCTGGCGTGCATAGATCTCGGCTGCCCGTGCCCAGTGGCGGGCCAGCCCCGGCGCAAGCGGATAACCTTCCTCCGCGTAGCGGATGGCCGGTTCCAGCACTTTCGCCAGCGTGAGCCGTCCAAACCGACGGCTCAGCTCCGCCCAGCCCGCCGGTGCGCCAGGCACCGTCACCGGCACAACCCCCAGCTTCGGCATCTCCGTATAGCCTGCCGCCTGAAGCGCCTCAATCGAAATGCTCTGAGGCGCAGGGCCACTGGCATTCAGGCCATGCAGCTTGCCCTTCGTCCAAACGAGGGCAAAGGCATCGCCACCAATGCCATTGGAGGTCGGCTCCAGCACGGTGAGTGCTGCCGCCGTAGCGATGGCGGCATCGATCGCATTGCCGCCTTGTTTCAACACATCCAGACCAGCCTGCGCAGCAAGTGGCTGCGACGTGGCAACCATGCCCTGCTTGGCATATACCGGCACACGGTACGAGGAATAAGGTTGGTAGAGGGGATCAAAGTTCATTCGTCAATCAGCTCCTTGTCGCGAGATGTCAGATTCCGTTGTTTAACCGGAGTGTAACTTCTAATCCTTTTCGCATCGAGATAACCATTCTCCTGCCAAACGATGCAAATCCAACCTGACACTCTGGGGCAGATCCTCCTCAGTGTTGCACAAATCACAGATCATTCACAGGATCTGCCTACCGGTGGATATCGAAAACGTGGTCGTTCCGTGCCATTGTATATCTCTAACCTAACATATTCAGCGTGCCGTGTTCGGCTGTAATCACTGTTTAATTCATACCCTGTAATCTCTAACAAACATATAAGGCGAAGTCCTTGTACATCAACATAAACATCAACATAGTCATGCCACTATAATTACGTTGTAACCATATCGCCGCCATTGACATGGATACATTCCCCAGTGACATAGGAGGAATCACGTGATGCCAGATAGACATAAGCCGCCGCGAGTTCATAAGGTTGACCTGCTCGCCCCAGAGGCGTATCTGTCCCAAAAATCTGTACATCCTCAGCCGAGAAACTGGCGGGAATAAGCGGAGTCCAGATGGGACCCGGAGCCACGGCATTTACACGGATGCCTTTGTCAGCCAGTGATTGGGAGAGAACACGAGTGAGGGAGACGACGGCCCCTTTGGTGGATGAATAATCGATTAATCGCACATCTCCTTTGTAGGCTGTAATGGAGGCGGTGTTGATGATGGACGCCCCTTGGCACAGATGGGAAAGGGCAGCTTGGATCAGGAAGAAATACGAGAATACATTTGTTTGAAACGTATGATAAAGCTGCTCTTCGGTGATGTCGACAATGCTCTGTTGCACATACTGCACAGCGTGGTTGTTGACCAGTACATCGATTTTCCCGAACGTTTCGATGGTCTTGCGAATGACCGCTTCACAGTTTGGTTTTAGCCGCAGATCCGTCTCGATGAGCAGACAGCGCTGACCCAGCTCCACGATCCGGTCTCGTGTCCATTCCGCATCCGTTCTTTCATATAAATAAGCAATGACAACATCTGCACCTTCTTTGGCAAAAGCAATGGCTGCCGCCCGACCGATACCACTATCGCCGCCCGTGATGATCGCAACTTTGCCTTGGAGTTTGCAACTGCCGATATAAGCGGGATCTTCGCTAATCGGTTCGGGAACCATCAGCGATTCGAGACCGGGCTGCTGATCCTGATGTTGGGGCGGAAAAGCTAATTTTTGTGGTTTGCATACCGTCTTCTCACCGTAAAATGGATAGACAGGGTTCATGGTTTGCATATCCTCCTCGAACATTCCTTGATAAGCCTACCCTATGCATTCACTTGGAAAAAGATGCGGTCTGGCGGTGCTATAAGCTTGTTTTCTATGGAAAATATATACCATAATAAGGAGGGAACCCTTTAAATTTGGTGGAGGTGTCAGGAGCCTTATGAACATTCAGGGAATTAACCATTTGTGTTTTTCCGTATCGAACCTGGAGCAATCTATTACGTTCTTTGAGCAGGCTCTCGGTGCCCGAATTCAGGTGAAAGGACGCAAGCTGGCCTATTTCGAACTGGCTGGCCTTTGGATTGCTTTGAATCAGGAGGATGTGATTCGGAATTATACGGAACGAACCTATACCCATATCGCGTTTACGGTAAAAGAAGAAGAGTTTGACGCATCAGTGGAGCAGCTGCGAGCCGCGGGAGCCGATATTATTCCCGGAAGAGCGAGAGACGCGAGGGATGGGAAATCCGTTTATTTTACAGACCCGGACGGGCATCTCTTTGAGCTGCATACAGGCAGCTTGAAGCAACGGTTGGACTATTATCGTGAAGATAAACCGCATATGACCTTTTATTCATGAGAAGTATTAGAAAAGGAAATGGAAATAAAGCTCACATAACTATTGTGAATAGGATGGAAGAAACGATAAACTGGACAAATAGCACCTTAATTTACCAATGTTAAATTCATGGGTTCAATCTTAAGGAGGTTTGTCATGATTCAGTTTCCGAAACCGGATGTAGAGCAGTATTTCCAGACGTATCGTATTTCGCATTTTGCCGTATCAGCGGATGAGAAGAAGCTGTATATGGATAGCAACCTGAATGGTCAGCCGAATATTTGGGCGATGGACTTACCGGGAGGGTATCCGTATCCACTGACGTATTTGAACCAAAGCAGTCAATTTATTAAAGCCGATCCGCAAGGGCGTCATCTGCTGACCGCTTTTGATCGGGATGGCAACGAAAACTATCACCTCTATGCACTGCCACCGGAGGGGGGAGTTCCGCTTCCGATTGTTCCGGCAGATCCAAGTGACCGCTGTTATTATGCTCATTTATCTGAGGATGGAAAACGGTTGTATTATAACACCAGCTCAGGCAACCCGAATTATATGAATGCACGCCTTCGTAACTTGGAGACTGGAGAAGACGAGCTATTGTATCAGGGGGAAGAGGTAACCAGCAGCCTGATTGCGGTAAGTCCCAATGAAGAAGCC
Organism: Paenibacillus xylanexedens; assembly: GCF_007680605.1. GTDB lineage: Bacteria > Bacillota > Bacilli > Paenibacillales > Paenibacillaceae > Paenibacillus > Paenibacillus xylanexedens_B. Next base: position 74,514 of record NZ_VEIO01000004.1, on the reverse strand, counting down.
TATGTTATTTTGAAAATGTACTCCAATACGTATCAGACTGCTCATCTGCACCGGAACGGGGAATCTCATGCCATCGTACCGGTTACGGAGCGGCAGAGTCAGGTTCCATATGTTCTGTTTGCAGGTAATGATCGTTTGTTGCTGATTACCAACGATAATTCGGCATATGCCTATGTAGCTGAGTATGCGATAGATACGGGAGAGTTCCGTGCGTTGTGCCATATTGAGGGCGAAGATGTAGATGAAATCCGCTGGCATGAGGCGTCTGAAACGTTATATATCTGGACACTGACCGGGCCGGAGTATCACATGTATGTGCTGGAAAAAGATGCCGAAAAACCTCGCCGCATGGACATGCCGCTCGATACGATCGAACAGGTGAACGTGACCAAATCCGGTAACGTGTATGTTCTAGGACGCGGTGCTGTGCAACCGCACAATATCTACCGTCTTGAAGCAGGCTCGGAGTCCTGGGAGCCGTTAACAGCCAATCGGGTCACGGGTCTGAGCGCGGATGATCTCGTATATCCGGATGTGGTACGGTACAATTCCTATGACGGGCTGGAGATTGAAGCATTGCTGTTCAAAGCCAAACCGGAGCAGGCGAACGGATACAGTGTATTCTGGCCGCATGGCGGACCACAGGCATCCGAAGCCAAGTTTTTGCGTCCGATGTTTCAGTTGTTGCTTGCGCAAGGGTATAATATCTTTGCTCCGAACTTCCGGGGGAGTACAGGATACGGTGCTGAATTTGTAAAAATGGTTGAGCGGGACTGGGGCGAAGGGCCGAGACTGGACTGTGTTGCAGGTATTCAGTGGTTGTTCGATCAAGGGATCAGCTCACCGGAACGTTTATTTGTAGTAGGTGGCAGTTACGGAGGATACATGACCCTGCTGCTTGCAGGTCGTCATCCGGAGCTGTTCCGCGCAGCCGTCGACATCTTTGGCCCATGCAATCTGTTTACCTTCCTGGAATCTGTGCCGGAGGACTGGAAGCCGATGATGGACAAATGGCTCGGTGATCCGGTACGTGACCGTGAACGCTTAACCAAGGATTCCCCGATTACGTATCTGGATCAGATGGTGAACCCGATGCTAGTCATCCAGGGGGCCAATGATCCGAGGGTGGTCAAGTCTGAATCGGATCAGATTGTAGCTGCACTTCAGGAGAAAGGCGTAGATGTCGAGTACATCGTATTGGATGATGAGGGCCATGGTTTCTCCAGAAGAACGAATGAAATTTTAGTTTATCGTAGAATGGTCGAGTTTTTGCAAAAGCATCAAGAGACTCCTGTTGCACAGGTTTCATTCGAATGATTTGATCATCATAGAATTCAGTGGATCATTCAGGTGAATGCGTCAATTGAATTAGCATGTAATACGGGGATTATATAGGAAACAAAAAATAACCGGTGATCCTTAGGATCACTGGCTATTTTTGTGTCGATTTATCACATCAGGGGTCGTCCACTACTATGGATTCAGACCATCGGGCAGTTCAGTCCAGCAAAGAGAGTACCTTCTCGATATACTGCTCTGCCCAAGGAGCAAAAGGTAAATCGGCTTCCCAGGTAACTTGTCCGGTCGCCTTCGCTTCACCCCACCATAGAATACGTTGATACAATAGGTGAATAAGAAGGCGTGAGCGAAAATGTTTACATTTTTCTACATCGCCTGCACAGATGTTTTCCCGGTAATGATGGAGAAATCTCGCAGCCAGATCAGGCCGGCCTTCCCGGAGGTATCTTGCAGTCATTTTCGTCAGATCGGCTGTGCCATCACCAAAATAAGCCGTCGTAAAATCAAATAATCCACTGATTTTCCACGGGGATGCAGGCATATCCGCCTTTTGGATAAGAAAATTCTCAACTTTGAAATCTCCCATGACAAATTCATGAACCGTCGAGATTAAAAAAGCAGATTCGGACTGCCTCAATTGCTCATCTACCCAGCGTACATCATCGTCTGTAATCACGGAGTACTTCTCCGCATCGTGCAACCAGTGGCGGATGCTTCCATACAACCAGTCCAGATACGAGCCGGCAAAAGGCATGATTTTGTCTGCCACCGGATCGTATTCTCCAGCATCCGGAACTTTCCAGTGATGCAGTTCGGCTAACGTTTCAGCCAGTACATCTGCAATTTCTTCATGATCTTGTGGAGTCAGAGTCGTTTGAAAAACAGGATCATACAAATGGCTTCCAGACAACTTGGGCATGATTACGTAACTCCACCCCAATAGCTGCGTGTCCTCCTGAATCTGATAGGGAACAGGAACAGGGATGCTAGCGCGAGCGGCCAGTTGCTCCACGAAAAATTGCTCTTCCTGAAACTGTCCGTTGTACAACGGATTGCCCTTCAGAATAAACTCACCTTGCGTAGTTTGAATAAACAAGGTTTGCCCCATCACGCCTTCAGCTGTCCGCTGGAACTGGACTAACACTCCGAGATTGAAGTGATCCAGTGCCTTCTGCAGACTGTGTTCCGTGACATGACCAAGACTATTGGAAGCAAAGTAAATGCGAGTCGTCATAAAAGGGCTCCTTATCTTCTGTTTAGTCCAGCTCTGCTCTTGAAAACAGGTCGAGAATAAGATTACGTTGCTCACATGCCTGCTTGAACCCGAGAATAAAGGATATGAGAGCTTCTTTGTCATCTGTATAAGCACAGAACATATCCGCTTCCGGATCGAAGCGAATAACCGAAGTCAGATGAGGCATCTTTTCTTCAAGAAAGACAGAAGCAAGGGATGCCCAATCGTACCCGCCACCTTCGAAACCTTCATCTGCACGTGAGTCAAAGACATCTTGAAGATATGTACCTGCATTCAGAATCACGGAATAGGAATTGGTTCCTGCATCAATGAACCTAAAAGGGGCGATGGCTTCTTTAGAGAATGTGGACACGCTTTGGTTCTCAGTGAATACAGCAGTAATTGCTTGTTCTTCATCAAGAGAGTCAGAGCCTTCCTCGTCAAGCGGATTAAAGTGTTCTTCATCCAGCAGACCGCGGACGAACACTTCGAAATTAGGCGCAAGATAGGTAATTTCATAATCGCTCTCCTGATCCACATGAACGACACAAGGTTCGCCTTGAGGGCCGCAGAAGCGATAGTCCAGCATGACGACATCATGACCGGCGGACGGGCAATCACAGATGACAACCCCGAGGTCGGGGTATCCCCAGTCTTCGATCATAAAGCGACTGCCGAACTCTCCACCAAGGGAATACATCTTATCCCGTCCAATACCCAAGATGCTACTAATGGCGATATGATCCTCTGCCCAGCTTGTACCCTCTTGAGTCGGAAACGTTGTGCGCGCAGGAAAACCGCCATTTTGCGTTTTCATTAGCTGGATATAGGAAGGTGGCAGTTTGTAGCCGAGTTCCTGTTCAATGGATTGTTTCAATTCCTCATCAAAAGGTACGGATACATGGTTGTCCTGTGCATAATCGCTATATCGCCAGAACGTTGCAGGATCGTATGTGCCTGAAGCAGCCTGGAGCTGGTTTAGTGTTCCGCTTTGCTCCCACTCCGCCTGCTCCGTCTCCCAGCGAGTGCGATCTAGATCCATTTTAGCTGCTTTGGGACGAATCCAGTCCAAAAATTCCAGGGTAGAGTCATCGTTAGGCTCAAGCCGATTCGCTTCTTCAAAAGCGGCCTGTGCCAGCTTGTATTCAGCGACGTAACAGTAGGCATAACCTAACCGGAAGTGCCATAACGGGTCTAGTTGGCCTTGTTCCTTAACGCCTTGTAATAGTTTAATGGCTGTGCGATACTCTTCCAAATTGTTATATGCTCTTGCAAGCTGTCCGATCGTTTCGGCATCCTGCTCGGATTCGGGTAATGCCTCAATACGTTTTACGATGAGCGCATAGTCTTCCTGTTCGTGCCAAACATTAATCTGTTCCAGCAACTCTCTATCCATGATTAGACCTCATTTCATCGTGAAAGAATAGGAAACTCTACCCACTATTTTACAAGGTTTAGAGACAAAAAAACACTCTCTCACGTGGGTAGCTGTAAAGCTTCCCAGCATGAGAGAGTGTGCAGTGTTAGACGTTATCTTCAAGATTGGATGGACACATCGAGGCATCCAATATGGTGTTGGATTAATCGCTTCCTATCCGATATAGAGCTGTGTCTGAACCAATATTCTTACAGATCGTCAAATCCGTTATCGTCGCCCACTTTGCCGTAGTTACGGGACTTGGCTTCGAAGAAGTCTGTTTTCGTTGCGTTCAGCGCTTCGTCGGAGAATGGTTTGATCCAAGGCATGCAGTTCACGTCAACGCCTTCATATGCCTTTTCCATACCCATCAGACGCAAGCGTTTGTTCGCCGTGTATTTAATGTAATCTTCCAGTTCGTTCAGGTCGATGCCGCGAACGTTGCTGAGTGTATAATGAGCCCAGTTTGTTTCCAGCTCAACTGCGCGGTCAATCGTTTTGTACACGTAGTCCATGTTTTCCGGTGTGTTCAGTTCAGGGAAGTCTACCAGCAACTGTTTGAATACCTCCGCGAAGAAGTAGCAGTGCTGATTTTCATCCCGCTGGATGTACGAGATCATCTGGCTGGTTGCCATCATTTTCTGGTCACGAGCCAGGTTATAGAAGAACGCAAATGTACTATAGAAGAAAATACCTTCCAGAATCAAGTCAGCAACCATCGCTTGGAAGAACGTCTGTGGAGACGGGTTATCCCGGAAGCTTTGATAAATATCCGCGATGAAACGGTTGCGGTCCAGTAACACTGGATCATGTTTCCAATATTCGAAAATCTCTTTCTGCTCCTGATCGGAAACGATGGAAGACAGAACGTAGGAGTAGGATTGGTTATGCACAACTTCCTGTTGTCCGATAATGGCAGAGATCGCTTCAAGGGAAGAGTCGGTAAAATAACGTTTTACGTCACCGACAAACATCGTTTGCATGGAATCCAGTACAGCCAGCAGGGAGATGTTAATTTTGAACGTACGTTTCTCTTCTTCGTCCAGTTGGGCAAACTGGGAAGCATCCTTGGACATTGGAATCTCGTCAGCGATCCAGTGGTTAAGTAGCAATACTTTGTACAATTTGTACATATGAGGCATACGAATGTCGTTCCAGTTCAGGATACCCGAGCATTCACCTTCAATAATACGTGTCGATTGGTTAGGCGCTTCGGTATTGAAAATTTTCTGTACTTGCATAATCCGTTCACTCCTTGAATGAATTTACACTATATAACGACGATGACAGAACAAGCTTGTACTGTTTTGGCATATATTGAACATCTTGCGATGCTGTGGTCAGGTTTTGGGCAAAAAAGAACCAGGGCAACGCTATTTTGCATTCAAAACAGGATGCCCCGGTGGTCATCATGATCAGCGTGGCAGGATGGGGGTACCCATATCCATCACGATGTTACCATTCTTATGTGGATCAGCTTGCGCAGGAATCACATTCCTCGATTGTTAATGCACGGCTTCGAACATAATAGGTCGATTTCATGCCGGCTCTCCAAGCGTGAAGGTGCAATTCCAGGAACTCCGTCGCTTTGATATCAGGACGAACATACAGGTTGAAGCTTTGACCCTGGTCAACGTGACGTTGACGGGCAGCCGCCATGTTGATGGAAGCATGCTGATCTACCATAAATGCCGTCTTGTAGTACCAGATCGTTTTTTCGGATAGATCCGGTGCCGGGTTGGCGATTTTGTATGTTGTTTTCTCTTCATAGGACAACAGCTCATATAGTGGATCAATACTTGCTGTTGAACCGGCGATGATGGAGGTGGAACCGTTTGGTGCGATAGCAAACATCCATGCGTTACGTACGCCGTTTTGTTTCACTTGCGCTTGCAGTTCTTTCCATTGATCTGTAGTTACAAATTCGCCTACGCGCTCACCCGTTGTGTACTCGCGTTGATCGAAGTAATGACCGCTTTCCCAGTCGGAGCCTTTGAACTTCGGATAATGTCCTTTTTCTTTGGACAGTTCCATGCTGGCTTGAACGAGCAGGTAGTTAATTTTTTCGTACAGATTATCGTTATAGGTGACAGCTTCTTCGGATTCCCACCGAATGCCTTCGAGTGCAAGCAGGTGATGCAATCCGAACGTTCCCAGACCGACAGCGCGATACTGACTGTTCGTGTATTGGGCTTGAAGCACCTCGATGTTGTTAATGTCAATGACGTTGTCCAGCATACGAACCTGAATCGGAATCAGGCGTTCCAGTACGTTATGAGGTACTGCGCGAGCCAAGTGGATCGAGTTCAGGTTGCAGACCACGAAGTCACCAGGCACTTTGGAGATCACGATGCGTGTCTGACCATCTTTGGTCACCAGTTCTTCTTTTTCCACCACGGTAGCGGATTGGTTCTGCATAATTTCGGTGCACAGGTTGGACGAGTAGACCATGCCATGTGCGCGGTTAGGGTTCGAACGGTTAACTGTATCACGGTAGAACATGTACGGCGTACCTGTTTCGAGCTGTGATTTCATGACACGTTTCATGATGTCGATGGCTTGTACCGTAATACGGGACAACAGCGGATGATTCACGGCTTCTTCATACTTCTCGCGGAATGTACCTTGACCCTTCGTTTCGTCGTAAAAGTCTTCCAGACCCAATGCGCGGCCGTTCTTATCTTTCCAGCCCATCACTTTTTTCGTCTCGTGCGGGCAGAACAAGCTCCATTCACCACGACTTTCGACACGCTCCATGAAGAGGTCAGGCAGGCAGATACCATGGAAAACGTCATGCGCACGCATCCGCTCGTCACCATTGTTCAGCTTCAGGTCGAGGAACGCCAGGATATCTTTATGGAAAACATCCAGGTAAACCGCGATCGCACCTTTACGTGTTCCGAGCTGATCCACGCTCACGGCTGTGTTATTCAACTGGCGAATCCAAGGGATAACGCCTGAACTTGTATTTTTGTGACCACGGATGTCTGAACCACGCGCTCTGACTTTACCGAGGTACACCCCGATGCCGCCGCCCATTTTGCTCAAACGGGCTACGTCTGTATTGGAATCAAAGATCCCTTCGAGAGAGTCATCTACGGTGTCGATGAAACAGCTGGAGAGCTGTCCGGCTACCTTTTTACCCGCATTGGACATCGTCGGCGTAGCTGCGGTCATGTACATGTTGCTCATCGCCCAGTATGCTTCTTTCACCAGATCCATACGCTTCTCGGCAGGTTCTTGGTGCATCAGGTACATGGCGATAACCATGTAACGCTCCTGCGGCAATTCCATGACTTTGCCATCAAAATCGTTGGCGAGGTAACGCTCAGCCAGTGTGAGCAAACCGATATAATCGAAGAGCAGATCGTTGCGATAGTCAATGCACTCCGCAAGCTCGTCGATCTGTTCCTTGGTGTAACATTCCAGCAACTCTTCCCGGTAGATGCCTTTTTTGACAAGGTCAACGATCAGTGGATGGAATGCGCCGTAAGGCTCTTCCGGGTAGGATTTGTATCTGCGGTTGGTTGCCGCTTTTTTGTAAAGGGAAGTAAGCAGGGATCTCGCTGCTGCAAATTTCCAGTTCGGCTCTTCTTTCGTTACCAGTTCCAGAGCGCTCATCATAAAAGCATTGCTGATCTCATCTCCGGTAACTTCGTCACGACGAAGTTTGCTCGTTACTCCGCGAACCAGACGTTCCTTGTCGAGCATGTCCAGTCCTTCCAGGATACGGTCGGCATACACCGAGATACGCATCTCGTCAAAGGCAAGCTGGCGATTGTTCGGCTTGGTCACAACTTGTGGCATGAATATTCCTCGCTTTCACATGATAAAAAGATAATGAAAAAAATAAATTAAACAATTCTTTGAAAATAAGAATTGGAGGTCTACAACGGTGAGTAAAATACGGATTTTGCGGACTAAGTGGCGGTAACCAGATACGTTTGGGATGAAATCATGCGACAAGGAGTGGACAGAACCTGCTCATACAAAAAGCATTCCCTTGCCTTGCGGCTGAAAATGCCCATTCATGTTCTGGTTTTTTGACAGTCTTATCATATGCATGCCTTCGACAGAACAAGTTGCTGTATGTAAGCTTTTGTCTGATCATTTCATACCTGTGAATAAAGGTAACGGACGCAGTCCAAACAGCCCCGTTAACCTCCATGCCAGCCCTGTCTTCGAGAAAGCGATTTACACCTACAGGGACGTGCCTTTGGAGGTGATTTCATCTAGTTTTTCGAGAGATTCCAGATGCTGGATATAAGAAGTGGGGTATCCCGTTTCACTATATTTTGTTGTTGTTATACTAATGTACCCCAACATATAGTGTTTGTAAACAGGGGGGAAACCATAAAACGTAATTCCGAGTATACCATCTAAGCCAAGAATCCGCAAAGGAAAAGGACTGGAAGATTTGAAGATTCTGCGAAAAAAAATTTACGAGATTTAGAATGACGTCATCACGTCAGTTTGAATTGGAGTACTTTAAACTGTTAAAATAAAATGAGTCAAAACTCGACTAAAACTTGAGCGGCAACGGTTCAAACGGGGCCCAGAGGAGGCAGAGCGAAGTGGCAATTGCAGAAGTAACCGTTATCCCGATTGGAACAGGCACCACCAGTCTGAGCAGTTATGTAGCAGACATGCAAAAGATATTGGAAAGGCAACGTGGCGTTACATACCAGTTGACTTCGATGAGCACCATTATTGAAGGTCCGCTGAACGAAGTTTTCACCGCCATCGCGGCTTTGCATGAAGCTCCGTTTCTGTCAGGAGCCCAGCGTGTCTCCACATCCGTGAAAATCGATGACCGGCGTGATAAACCGGACGCCTCCAGTATGCAGAAGCTGCAATCCGTACAGGATAAGCTAATTTCGCTGCACGACAGGCCGAATTGAGAAACGGCATAAAACCATTTTACGCGGCAAGTCCCATTAGGGGCTTGCCTTTTTTGAGTTGTTGACAAAAAGTGTCTCAAAATACGTGGTGCTCTGCTCTATATCAAGAACGATAAGTCAGTTGCCAAATGTAAACCGGGTATCTACGTTTTTTCAAACTTCGTCATGTATCCATTTGTCTCCCATCGAGAAAACAGTTCAAGGTTTGTGATCATGTGCATTCAAAAAAGAATTTTACACCAAACAGGCCTGCTTAAACTTAATTAAGCTGGCCTGTTTATCCTATTCTTGGTTTTTATTATTTAGCAACGATTAAAGAGGCACCCATTATAGTTGAATTGGTGTATCCGCCACCAACATTATCGAAGGAGTAGTTGGCGATAGGTACAGCAATGACAGTGGCATAGTCCCCATCAAGCAAGTCTCCGGTCGAGGCAGGATATATGGCTGTAATATAATTACCGTAATCGTCCTCTAGTAACAAGATAGAAATGGGTGATCCCAGTGAATTGTCTTCTTCCACCTGAATAACCTGTCCACTTATTTGTACAAAGTTCTCGTAGTAATTGGCTACATTTTTATTGAGATGTCGGGTGGTCACATCAGCTTTAACAAGTCCTTTTACCTTTTTGCGAAGCTCAGCAGTATCTGCAGGGAACAGGTCGGTATGTTTTGCGAGATAATTATAAGATACCTGCTCCATCACGGCTGTCTCAGATGAGACGGAAGATGTAAGATCGTTAAAGAAGTCAGCAGCAGTTGCTGCGCCCGATGAGTCTGTAGCAGATGTCGTTACAGCTGTTTGCGCCAGCGGAGAAGTAATGTTCAAGGAATTTAGAATATCACTCACTTCATCTGAATGATATGAATCTTTGCCATAAGTTAACGTTAAGGTATACAGGTCTGTATTTGTCGGGATCATGTACTGAACTAGAACTACATTGGTTCCTGAGGAATGAGTGTAACTCCCTTCAAGTACACCAGCATTTATGTCTTTATAAGGCTTGATGCTAAAATTGGTCTTTTTATAATCTGATATGCCGATAGATGCACCATTCTGTACATAATAGTCCGCTGTGTTATTAGCAAATTCCTCAGGGTTGATTGAACCTGATGTGTTGGCTTCGATCGTTAAATTAATGTTATCTGCAAACTTCTTAGTTCCTGATTGGTCTGAGAACGCGCCCTTCACCGCTACGTGCATTTGACTAGTATCTACACTTTTCCATGACTCCGGATATGAGAACGAAAATCCTTCACCGTTATATGTAGTATATTTTGTTTCTTTAGCTTCAGCTTTGACAGTTTCAGTAGCATTTGTTGGTTCCGAGGTCTTGTTGTCAGCTGTTTTCGTTGTTTCCGAATTACCACAAGCGCTGAGCAATACAGTTAAAGCAAGAATCATAACCCGTTTTTTCATTTTTCTAATCCCCTAGTATGCTTCCCATCGGTTGGTTTTTTTTACTCCGGTCATCAGGTGAAATACCAAACTCTAGAATTTGTACTTGTTATTCTTCAAAATAAATGTTGGTCATTTGTAGGTTACTTACTCAATCTAATCAGACATTTAATGATTGATATTGAATGGTTCAATCTAAAAACTACTGTACTTTGTAATAATGGATACATTGCTCAAGACAAGCCAGAAATACTCCTCTCCACATAGATTTTAGAATAACAACCCTTCTTAATAAAGGGATAGCATATCTCCCAATATAAGGAACGTAAAGGCCACAAATCTAATAAAATATAACACTATGTATTAATTAAAGTAAGCGAAAGACAATAAAGGATGTATTTATAACCTTAATTATTACTAATCTTCTTGGTGAAGAATATAGTCGAAACGGGAAGTCAGCCCATTTTACTTCTGCGCCCGGTCGGTTGCGCGTCCGATGCATATAGTGAACTGTACCTCAAATCAAAGGAGGGTTTTACATGAGTGGAGTAGTTGGTGGATACGGCGGTGCATGGACATCGACTGGTGCGATTCTGGTTCTCTTTATCTTGCTGGTGATCATCTCTAAAGCATTCCTGATCTAATAAAAGTTTATAGTAAAATTCGCACGTAGGGGAGGGTTTAAGATGGGTGAAGTAGGAGGAATCGGATACGGCGGCTGGACTTCCACTGGAGCAATCCTGGTGTTGTTTATTCTGCTCGTGATCATCACTAAGTCGTTCTGGGTATAATGTGTAGTGCTCTGCCGGGTAACCGGCAGGGTTTTATGAGATTGGACAAGCTTCGTTGAGGAAGGGGCTAGTTCGATTTTGGACACTTGATAGAAGGGAATATGAGAAATAATAGTGGCACGAGACGAAGTGGGGAATGTTACGACTTGTAACAAAGTAGGGGGATGATCAGTTGAAGAGAAAAATAGGGGGGAGGGAAGAGTAGAAACAAGTGAGAGCGAGAATGGTAAGAAAAGGATAAAGGTGGTCAGGTTAAACGCCTATTTTGAGATCATGAGGGCCATAGCCCGGTCACCGTATAGGGCAAATACATAGCTTAAGGTGTAGGCAAACGTTAAGGAGGCATGACGATGAGCGAAGTTAAACCGAACTCACCGAACGGACAGGGGCAAGTTTACGGACTACAAGGAGGGCATGAACATATGTACGGATACCAATATCCAGGTCAAGACATGTACAATTACGGAACGATGCCTTATGGCTACCAGCCGAATCAAGCACCGATGGTGCAGGGATATCACCATGGTTGTGCACCTGCCTGTGGTGGGGGCGTCTGGAGCTCCATGGGAACCATTCTTGTTTTATTCATTCTGCTCGTAATCATCTCCAAAACCATGTTTATCTAAAGCCTCTGCTGAGAGGCCGCGGTCCAAACGTGGACTGCAACATCGGGCCAATCGGAAAGCCTGACTGGATTTATGCGATTCGGATGCGTTTCTTATAAGAATCCTTCATACAAAGAATGTAAGGGAATCTCTTATGTGTTAACTCCGGCAGTAAGCCGGGGTTATCTTTTTTTAGGCGTGCTTTATCGCGGGAAGGGATAAAACAAATGGGATATAGAAAAGCACCCGGAACCCAATTCCGGGTGCTTGATGTATGTTTTCAATCTTCTCAAGAATAAATGATATCCAAAACAACAAAAGCCCTACCTCTCTTTTGTCCTTGCGGCTCCGATGACCGCGCCAGTGTGAATGGGAACATCTTGTAAACCCTTAGTCTACCGGGTTATTGTGATTCAGGTTCGTCAATCTCCATAGGTTAGTTAGCATATTCGCTGCGGTCGCAGCATGAAGAAAATATTCCGGGGTTAAAAAGAAGACAGAAAATCATATGAGGTTGTTTATACAACTTTTATATCATACCACAGTCTGTAATTTATTGCAATAAAAAGGAAGGGCGACCCTTGAAGCACAGGTTTAGGCCTTCATTTGAGTCCGGAGTTTGGAAAGAAATATCTCAAAAAAATGTTATTAGGGGTAATCCTCTTCAAACGTTTCTGCGTAGGTTATAATATGAGGGAAGATACAGAAAGGGGCCCTCGGATGACTGAATCGATAGAGGACAGCAGGTTGATGCAACGAATTGCAGAGCGTGATGCTTCTGCACTGGAACTGCTATATGACCGATATGAACGGGCCGTTTATTCTTTTGCCTACCGAATTGTCGGTGATTCGATGGCGGCAGAGGAGACCGTGCAGGAACTTTTTCTACGCATCTGGAATAAAGCGGAACGATTTGATGCCTCACAGGGGAAGCTGACCACATGGATGTTCGCGATTACGCGCAATATCGCAGTGGACATGCTGAGGCGGAGATCGAAAGGAGCAGCAACCACTTCAGTTGAGCATGAGACACTGGCGGCGTACGCTGACGAATATACAAATACAGAAGAAGAGGTCCAGCGCAAATGGGAAGGCACACGTATTAAAGAGGCGTTGACCCAATTGAATGAGGACCAGAAGCAAGTAATTGAATCGATATATTATGCAGGTTTAACGCAACAAGAGGTATCCAGCCGATTCGGGATTCCGCTGGGTACGGTGAAGAGCCGTGTCAGGCTTGCCATGCGTCAGCTCCAGAAGTTACTTGCTGATGCTGAATTGCATCCGGACGCGGGAAGGGAGGGCATACATCCATGATAGAACGACATGAGGAGTGGTCTGATCTGGCACCGATGTATGTGCTGGGCGGACTGGAAGCAGAGGAAGTGGCGGCATTCGAAGCGCATATTTCGAATTGCGAAGCTTGTCGTCAGGAGGTAAGGGAATTGCAGGAGGTAACCGGCTCCCTGCCACTTGCGGCGGACCCTGTGGCACCGCCGCCGGGCATGCGAGCACGCGTGCTGGGCAGCGTGCTCGGTCAGGCGCAGGAGAGCACCGGCGCGACGCCGGCAGCGACTCCTGCGCAGCAACCTGAAGCACCCGCATCCGCGGTGCTTCGGGAAGACCTTGCGCCGCAGCACGAGCGTGCGGCGCAGCCCGGGCCTGGCTTGCCGCCAGCGGCGGTGCCTGCGGCCCGGGCCGAAGAGGCTGCCCAGGCACAGCTGGGGCAGCCAAGTACGCGCGCGCGTGCGCGCGGTGGCCGCGCTTGGCGCGCAGCCAGTGCGGGCCTCGCGGCAGCGGCGCTGGTGCTCGGCGTGTACACGGCGCAGCTGCAGAGCCGCATCGACTTGCTGACGCAGCAAGCCGAAGGCGTATCGGCCGCGCAGGAGCAGCTGGCTCTCGCGCAAGCGCAGAATGCACAGCTGCAAGAGCAACTTGCTTCAGCCCAGGCGCCGGCGCAAGGCATGAAGACGGGCGAGGCCGTCAAGCTGAGCCCGGCAACGCAAGATATTGTCGCGCAAGGTCTGGCGACCATCGTGATCGATAGCAAAGGCACGCACCTCGTGGTACAGGCAGAGAAATTGCCTGCACTGGAAGGTAACCAGGCATTTCAGGTATGGCTGATCAAGGGGGATACTCCTAAGAATGCGGGGACGTTCCTAAGTCATGACGGTACGGGAGCGGTCTATTACACGCTGGATTCCGCAAACGATTATGACACCGTAGCGATCACGCTTGAACCGGATGCGCTGGGGGATCAACCACGTGGCACAATGATTTTGGCGGCTAAAATTAAAACGAGTTAGATGCCAAAGTCCCCAAAAGGAGTTTTAATGGAATATACGTAACAAAAACCTGAATAAAAGGCCGCTCCCTCAGGGAGCGGCCTTTTTATGAAGCAAACCCCGAAGACAGCTAAGCAGAATATGTAGCATATTTCGCAGGATTTTATTAATTTTTTTAGTGGGAATAACCGATAAACATATAGGAGAAAACATCCTTATTCTCCCTTTTTTATCAGGGCGGAACGGGTTAGACATAGAGAGCGAGGGATTGGATTGGAAGTATATCGTGCATTTATCTTCCGTCTGCTACGCAATTATCTCATTGGTTCGATATCAGCCATTTTTATTGTGGGCACTGTGGTGATGATCTCAACCTTGCAGGTACCCAATATCCAATATGTTCGATTAGTCGCCATTGTACTCATTTCAATTCTGTTTATGCTAGTTGCAGAATTGATTACGCTATGGGCTCAATTAGGACCAATAGGTCATTTCTTCGCTGCAGAGCATCATGAAATGGCTGAATTAAATCGGATGTACGAACGAATTCACCGCTTTCCGGGACAAACCATATATCGTATTCTTGGGCCACACATGCTGGGTTTCTCTGTGCCCGCGGCAGGGATTACACTGTGGATGATTTCCACGGGCTGGCTTGAGATCCCGTATGGATACGTCATTGTTGCGGCTGTCTGTGCGTTCTTAATTGCCATTATGCATGCCTTGATTGAATATTACCTTACCGTGAGGGCAGTGAGGCCGTTGCTGCTCGAAGTTCGCCGTATAGGCAAGAATCTGTATGGGATGGAACCTTCGCTTGGCGGACGCATCCTGATCTCGATACAGCGAAAGTTTCAGACCAGCACTGCACTCATCGGTTTATTTCCATTGTGTTTATTTTTTCTGGCTACTTATATTCGGCTCCAGTACATAGACCCGGTGTTTGCAAAAGAATATACGTTTTGGGGTGTACTCATCGTCATCCTGGGCGCGGGATTCTCCATGGTGGGCAGTTGGCTGTTAATTCGGGATGTCCGTGATCCGGTGGCGGAGTTGACACAAGAGATGAACCGGATTCAGGGCGGCGAGTTCGGCAGAAGAACGCCGGATTTGTACTCGGATGAATTTTCGCAATTGATCTCGGGGTTCAATATGATGATTAGTCGGCTAGAGATGAGACAGGAGCGCAATCGGCAACTGCTGCAAAGTTACTTCTCTCTGCTTGCGGCTGCACTGGATGCCAGGGATAAATATACGGCGGGACATTCTATGCGTGTCGCGGAGTATTCTATTCTGATCGGCAGGCTCAGCGGTATGAATGACGAACAAGCCGACTTGTTGTACAAATCTGCTTTGCTTCATGATATCGGGAAGATTGGTATACCTGACGAGGTTTTACTCAAAGACGGCAAGCTCAGTGATGAGGAATTTGCAATCATCCGTACGCATCCTGTATTAGGAGAAAGTATTTTGCTTCAGATTGAGCCTGTGGACGCTATGGCAGACTTCCTGCCGGGGGTGCGATCCCATCATGAGAGGTATGACGGCAAAGGTTATCCGGATGGCATGGCAGGCGAGGAGATTCCACTATTCGGCCGTATTATAGCGGTAGCAGATGCCTTTGATGCGATGACATCAGACAGACCGTACCGGAATGGAATGAGTGATGAGCGAGCGCTTATGATTCTGGAAGAAGGAAAGGGGACCCAGTGGGACCCCTATTATGCAGGTTTGTTTATTGATGAGTGGAGACGACAGAAGCAACTGGACAAAAAGCCTGAAGAGGGGGTTAGTTGATCCCCTCCGTCCATTTGGAGGCTTTTCTGCGACGTCGATAAAGCGCTAGCCCAGTAATGATCGTGAAGATACATTCGCCAAGAATCATTGCACTCAGTGCGTCGTAAATGACATGTTGTTTGATGAGCAGTGTAGAGATAATGATAAGGGCTGCACCGGCAGCTACCATCACCTTGACGGATTTACGAATGGTCGAAACGGATAGAACGGCACGCATCACCAGATATGAGTGCAGGGCGTGAATACTGGGAAAACAGTTATATGGACGATCCTGGCTGTAGAGCCATCCGATGACGGCTGCACCTAGACCAGAGCCAGTTAATTCCGGCCGGGGAACCATCGTTTGGAAGTTAAAGTAGATCAGGTAACAGATCCAGACACAGATGTTCATGGATAACAAGACCCGGTAATACATAAGTCGATCCTTGGCACACAGATAGGCCAGCACACCGAATACAAACGGGTACCATCCCAGATAGGGAATCGACATCGCGGGGATAAAAGGAAGCGTCTGGTCGATTGGAGAATTAAGGATAACATATCCACGACCCGGATTGTTCAGAATATCATAGAAAAGTCCCATAACGGCCAGGGATAACATCAGACTAAGCGACAGCCAATAGGATTTGTCTTTTAACAATTGCACAGCTGTAAATCTCCTTTCAGCATGTTCCAAGCAAACATGATTATAGCGATAAATATAAAGAATGAAACAACAATATATTGTACTATGTCTTACACACAAGTTGAATCTTAATTTTGTGTATTTTTTTGTTTCTTTTTGATGAGGTTCCCATGCCGAGATGGGTCTAGCGTGATATGATGTAAAAATACGAACGAAATAAGCACTTGGGTTATAACGTCGAACAACAGGAGTGAATGCATGCAATTTTCGAAAATGTTCGTACTCAATATGGGGATGCTTATTACGATCGCTTATCTTGCAAGTGTTTTCTATAAATATATCGTAATACGTGCCTCTTCCCAGGTAAAACAGATCTGTTCCGTGCTTGTGCTTATTTTTGCTGGCTGGATCAGTACCGTGTTTGGATTTCAGCTGAATGATGAGGTTATTTTTGATCTTCGTTATGTACCCTTAATTATTGCTGTTCTGACGTACAGGCAACCCTACAGTGTCATGATTATAGGTGTAGGAATTGGTTTGTCGAGGCTGACCTTTGGCATTACAGATGCGACTATTGCTGCTGTTATTAATATGTGTATTCTTGGATTGTTGTGTGCAGGCTTGAACATCTGGATGCGACGTAGCAACCACAGGCTGATCGTCAAAGGCATCATCGTTACATTGATCGTCAATGTTGTCAACAGTGTGAGTATTGCCTTTGTGGGTGTCATCCCGACCGCCTATTTCTTTTCGCACATCATGCCTTATACACTTCCTAGTGGGATCGTACTCAGTCTAATATTTGCATTCATCTTACGTGACTTTCAGAATGAACAAAATCGTATTCTCTTGATCCAGAGCACGAATCGGCTGTTATCCGTGCAGAAGGAAGAGTTACAAAAAGCCCAGATTGTTCTGGAGGAACGAGCCAGACAATTGACAATTGCTTCACAGTACAAGTCGGAGTTTCTGGCGAATATGTCTCATGAGTTGCGTACACCGCTCAACAGTGTGATTAACTTCGCTCAGATGATCAGTGAGAATGCCGATACCATGGATCAGGATGAGATTGTGCGTTTTGCAGGCATGATTGATCAATCCGGACAAGAACTCCTCAGGCTAATCAACGACATTCTCGATTTGTCCAAAGTTGAAGCGGGACGGCTGGATATTGTATTGGAGGACATCAGTCTGAGTCAGTTGATCGAAGATGCCATGAATCATTTTGGGCTCGTTGCTGACAAAAAAGGAATTGAGCTGGTGCTGGAGAAGCAAAAGGGACTGCCGGATACACTCTGGTCTGATCCGCAACGCGTGCAGCAGATTTTGCGGAATTTAATGTCCAATGCCATCAAGTTTACGCCGAAAGGGAAGGTCACTCTGACCGTGAGTACCAAACAGACTAAACAAGCGGATATGGTAAGTCAGTGGCTTGTTTTTTCGGTTCAGGATACCGGGATCGGCATTCCGGAGGACAAGCATCATTCCGTATTTGAAGCATTTCAGCAGGCTGATGGTTCGATTAGCCGTAAATTTGGGGGTACCGGACTTGGCCTCTCGATCAGCAGGGATCTGGCAAGATTACTGGGTGGATCAATTGAACTCGAAAGTGCTGAGAACAAGGGAAGTATCTTTCGTCTACGGCTTCCACTCACCGTGAAAAAATGAGTTGACAACCTCTGTGCCGTGAGTAGAATTTGGGGTGACAACTAGCATCGGCCGGCAAAGCTTTACCCGGTCTAAGGAGTGTATCCCCATACAGAAGATGGTCAAGATGAACCCCTCTTCGTTAGGCAAGCCACGGCGCAAGGGTTCGACACAACGCACGAATTTATCAATTGCAACATGGGAGGGCGTACCGGCAATTATTTTGCAAACCTTGCTGGGTGGTCCATTTCTAACCGGGTTTTTGCTTTATCTTGGGGCCGGGTCGAGGCATATCGGCTTTGTGCTCGCGATTACCACGTTTGTAAACATCGCGCAGATCGGCGCAGCATACTGGATGCAACGTATTCGGAGCCGTAAGCGCGCGCTTTTGCTGTTCGTCGGAGGTCACCGTATTTTGTGGAGTGCAACGGGATTAATTCCGTTCATTTTTCCTAAAGAATGGTGGGTCAGTATTTTTATTGGTTTATATACGATTGCATTCATATGTAATACCATCGGCGGTATGATCTGGACATCCCTGATTGGGGATATCGTACCTGCCAAGGTACGGGGACGTTATTTCGGGATACGAAATACGATTCTGAATGCGCTTGGAAGCGTTTGTTTATTCGGCGGCGGCATTTTGCTGGATCGTTATCCGGGAGAGACCGGTTTTCTGATTCTATTCATTCCCGTATGGATCTGTGCGATTGCCAATACGGTCATTTATTTCTTTTATCCGGATTTGCCCTTTGAACGTTCTACCGAAAAGTCGTTCTCACGGATGTTTATCAAACCGTTTCAGGATCGGGTTTTTCTGAAGGCGACTATTTTTCTGGCGGCATGGCTATTGATCCAGACATTAATTGTTCCTCTTTATTCTTACGTTATGCTGGATCTGTTGAAAGTCAGCTATCAGATGGTCTCACTGATCACCGTCGTGCAAACACTAGTGATGATGGGAGGATTCTATATTTGGGGCAACCTGAATGCCAGATACAGTAACAAAACGCTGTTGTTCTGGACACTACCTGTCATCGCATTGTCTTGCCTGTCGTGGGGATTGATGTCCTTTGCTCCGGTACTGGTTGCGTTGTTCCTGTCCCACATTTTTCTTGGGATTGGTATTGGCGGCTTCAATCAGCTCGCGTTTAATTTTACGATTGGCGATACACCGAAAAGTGAAAGACCGATGTTTATAGCCGTTTATTCAGCTCTGACTGGCATAACATCGTTTATTGGCCCGCTGATTGGTGGCTGGCTTTACGAGAAGATGGAGACTCTCTCGGAAGCGATGGTCTGGATATCCACCTACGGATTCCAAGTGATGGTTGGTGCAGTGATGTTGCTGCTTACGTTTACTTTGGGACGTCGGATTCTTTTAAAATAAAAACAAAAAAGCTGCTTACGATGTTCATTGATATAATACTCAGCTATATATGAATAGATTGGGGTGGTTGGAGAGATGCATCATCCTGAACGCAAAGCGATGGTGATCGGGGCTACTGGACTGGTGGGAGGGCATTTGGTTCGCAGTCTGCTCGGGCACCCCGCATACAGCGAGGTTCGCATTCTGGTCAGACGCGGACTTGATCTGGAACATCCCGGACTGAAGCAATACGTTGTAGACTTCGAACAACTTGAAGGTCAGGGACACTTGTTTGAAGGGATCGACGATCTGTATTGTTGTCTGGGCACAACGATTAAAAAAGCAGGTAGCCAAGATCAATTCCGTGAAGTGGATTATCACTATCCGGTTCGCGCAGCGACGCTGGCAAAGCGACATGGTGTGGAGCAGATGCTCGTGATTTCCTCCATGGGAGCGAAAGCGAACTCGCGTGTGTTTTATAGTCGGACCAAAGGTGAGATGGAGGATGCGCTTTCGAGTATCGGGTTCCGTGCCTTACACATTTTTCGTCCATCTCTTATTCTGGGGGATCGCGGTGAGAAACGTGCGGGTGAACAATTCGCTGCACATGTTATGACTTTTTTGGATCGCTGGATGAAAGGCCGTTTGGATAAATATCGGGCGATTCATGCATCTACGATCGCTCACGCGATGAGAAATGTAGCCATGGTACAGACGAAGGACATTCATGTTTATCCCAATGAAGTGATTCATGCGCTTGGGGTGCAGGACAAGTAAGACTTGCAAGGCACAGGAGGATAAGCGTTTCTTGTCAGAACATGTGCATGGTATAATAGGTTTTAAAATAAAAGCATGCCTTGTCTCCATGTCGTGGCAGGGTAGCGAACACAAAGGAGTACCTGTCGAATGAAAAAAGCAATCTCGACCGAGCAGGCGCCAGGCGCCATTGGTCCATACAGTCAGGCAGTAGATGCAGGGGATTTTATTTATACATCTGGTCAGCTTGGTCTTAATCCGCAAACCGGTGAATTTGGTGCGGATGTGCAGGAACAGACTCGCCTGTCTCTCAGTAATGTTAAAGCAATTCTCGAAGCAGCAGGCACAAGCATGGATAAAGTGGTGAAAACAACCGTATTCCTGAAGGATATGAATGACTTCGTTCCTGTCAACGAAGTATATAGCAGCTTCTTTACGCAGCCTTATCCTGCACGCAGCGCTGTGGAAGTAGCGCGTTTGCCGAAGGATGCACTGGTGGAGATTGAAGTGATCGCGCTGAAATAGGACCATATTTCAGCCTTGCCATAGGATGAGCGATCGAATCCTGTGTTGTATACAATTACTGCAAAAAGCCGATTAAGGTCGTTTGACCGAAATCGGCTTTTTTTGCTTAAGGTTTATATTTTACTATTTCAGTTGAACAATTCATTTACACGATAACGGAGAGGACAGAAAAAACCTGAAAAAGCGAAGCTAAAAGCTTTCTGAAAGAAAGCTACATCGGAAGCATAGGCTTCGCCTGTATCACCGGATTTTCCCTTTTAAAAAGGGAATCAAAAAACTCTGGGGATAACCGCTTACTCTCCAGGTTATTCTGTCATCGAAGTAGGTGTGTAAAGTCTTTAGTTCAACTGATAGAAAAGGGCACTCAATCACGGTCTTGATTGCGCGCAAGGAACAGCCACACGGCGTAGATCGCCAGAATGATGGCAATGATAATCCCCGTATAGTAGACAGAAATGATATCCTTTTGTTTAAGGGCGATAGCAATGTATGCCCAAGTAAATACGAGAGGGTACACACTGTCACGGTAACGGAAGCTGACAAGCACGGCCAGAACCATACCAACGATCAGCATAGTGATCGTCCATGCCGTTTCACTGATGCCGAATCCATCCCATCCGATTTTGTACAAATACACGGCTGTGTTAACGATGGTTGCTACGCTAACCCATCCGAGATAGATGCTGAATGGCAGTTTGACTAGCCAGATTTCAGCCGTGGTTGGCATGGTGATCGCACGTGTTTTGACGTACAGCATAATCAGAGTAAGCAGCAACAATACGATGATCAGCAGCGCGAGTCCGGTCTTGAGATTTTGAAAAGCGAAAATCCAGGCGACATTAAAGGCGCAGCTGGCGAGAAACCAGTATCCTAGGCGGGTAATCGAATTATTTTTCCAGGAGGCAGGAGTGAACTGGTAGATGATAAAACCTGCGAGAAGCAGGTAGATCAGACCCCATATCGCAAAGGCATAACCCGAAGGTGTCAGCAGTACAGGGTACATATCCGAAACTTCCTTGTTGGTCTTGCCGCCAATGGGCAGTGCATTGGAGAGATAATTTACAATAACAACAGCAATAAAACCGAGGGCGTTTAGCCACTTATACGGATTGTTACGGGACATGACGTTTCCTCCTTGGTTTAACAAATGTAATGAACCGTGGGTCAGTCTACAATAAATATACCCACTAAAGACGTATTCTAATAACCCGTGCTCAAAATCGGAGAACGTTCACCTTCCGGAGACCTCGCTTGGTTAGCTTATTGGAACGGAGTATACTCTGTCCCAATGTACGCAACTTCAGGCGAGAATATGTCCATAGGAGTGTGTTCAGGCAATAGGGGGAGAGCGATGTTAGCAAGAGAAACAATGGAGAGGCAACAGACCTGGTTCTACGTGATGGCTCTATTAGCAGGCGCATGGATTGGGCTAGCCGCTCCGGCATGGGGCAGTGTACTGCATGTTGCGGTGTCTCCAATACTTGCTGTGCTACTCTATAGCATGTTCTTGC
The DNA here is from genome assembly GCF_007680605.1 of Paenibacillus xylanexedens. GTDB lineage: Bacteria > Bacillota > Bacilli > Paenibacillales > Paenibacillaceae > Paenibacillus > Paenibacillus xylanexedens_B. The sequence goes on along the minus strand of NZ_VEIO01000004.1, from coordinate 52,353 downwards.
AGATTCCGTTTACAGAGCTTCGGGCCTCCTGGTCCAATCTACGTTTTATGGCTGCGTTACTCATCGGGAATTTTATCGCTATTCCTGTTGTAGTGTGGCTACTTACGCTTGTTTTTCCGCAATCGCCTGGTGTGTTGATGGGAGTCTATCTAGTCTTGTTAACCCCTTGTATCGATTATGTCATCGTGTTTACACAGCTGGGACGGGGGAACGAGAAGCTGATGCTGGCAGCAACTCCGCTACTGTTTGTAGTTCAAATGCTATTACTTCCCGTGTATCTGTGGATGTTCATGGGCAGTGATGTAGCCGCAGTAATGAAGGCAGGACCGTTTGTCGAGGCTTTCTTGTTACTTATTGCTGTTCCGCTGTTGCTCGCGGTAATGACACAAGTATTGTGCAAAAAAGGTGTAAGGGCGCAGCGCTTTCTTCATGCGACGGCATGGCTCCCGGTTCCAATGATGGCAATCGCCCTGGTCGTAGTGGTAGCTTCCCAGATTGGCAAGGTCTACAATGATCTGGACAGTATTGTGAGTGTCATTCCGATCTACGTTGTGTTCCTCATCATTATGCCCTGGATATCAAGATTGATTGCGAGACTTTTCCAGCTCGATACAGGTGCTGGAAGAGCGCTGATTTTTAGTGCATCCACCCGTAATTCGCTGGTTGTTCTACCTTTGGCATTTTCACTCCCGCCAGAGTGGGCAACGATTGCTGCAGCGGTGATTGTCACGCAGACGATGGTGGAGCTTGCAGGAGAGCTGATCTTTATCCGACTTGTGCCTGGTGTGATTATGAGAGATCCCTAACCATTTCTCCCGTCCAATATGGATTAATATGATATAATCATTTTAATAGAACCATATTTGGTAAATAAAAAGGGGTATAACGATCAAATCGTATTGGAAAGTAATGTTCTATCTGGATATTGCCATATTGCTGTTCAGTATTATCTATTTCCCTATCATGGCTCAAAAAACAGGGGATAACTTCCCTTATGTGTTTATGACCGTTTTTGTAATAGGAGCGGTTTTTCGAATGTTATATTACTTTAGAAAAAAGAGGGCGAGTAAGCCATCCTGACGATAAACTTGCGTTGTTGTGAACGTAAGGTATGAAGAGGACTTCCGACAGATGTTGTCGAGAAGTCCTTTTTTTAAATCGAAACAGGGGTGTTAACCACCGGTTCGTGGTATGGTTTTGCGATATTCTGCGGGAGTGATGCCCTCTATTTTTTTAAACACTTTGCTGAAATATTTTTCATCCTGAAAACCGACCATTTCCGAGACTTTGGCCACTCGCAGGGAGGGATTTTGTAGCAGGTACTTGGCATTGTTGATCCGCAGCTTGCCGAGATATTCTGACCAGTTCAACCCGAACTGCTGTTTGAATTTCCGAGAAATGTACTCCCTACTCAGATAAAAGCGTGCGGCAATCTGTTGCAATGACAAGTCCTCCTGATAATGAGCTTCCATGTAGCGAGCGATTTCACGCATGGGATCAGGATCGGCGTGATGCTGAGCTGTGAGTGCTTTTCCGGCGGCAAGCAATCGTTGCTCCAGCAGGGAACGAAGAAGCGGGAATGAAAGCAGACCTTCAGGGTCGAAAGGCAATTCGGCAAAAGGAGGAAACTGATCCTCGGCACTTTCTTCCTCCGGGGAGAATTGACCTTCGGCATCATCCAGCCAACGGCTGAGCATCCATTCCAGCTCTTGCATCCATTGTTGCAGCTGCTCTGCACTAATCACCTCCAGCTTGGTAAACGGCTCAAGCCACTCTGTGACGGTATCGGATACACTGGCAGCATGACAGCTCAAGGCTGCTATACGCATAGGCTCTTCAAAAGCAGTCAAACGTTGGCCCTTATTCCTGCTCGGAGATTCAAGGGTGGAGTGGATACGCTGCTGCGTACCAATGGTATTGCGTCTCCACAATTTGGAGCTGGCGTCCAGGTAGGCCCCCGAAATGCCGGCAGGGTAGTTTTCACAAGTAGAAATCCCAAAATGAAGCCTGCGCTGAATGGTCTGCTCCAATCCATCGTTAATGCTGTCCAAGATGTGTGTCAGTGAGGACGGTGACCCCCAGTGTAACAGTACAATCTCATCGGGCTGGTTGAGCTGACGAAATGTGACCCCTTCCGCTGGTGTCCGCATCATCTCCGCGCAGATGTTAAGCACGGAGAATACGAGCAGATCAGGCTGACTGCGATATTTAGCCAAACAATCCGCATCCAGATGAGACAGACTGGTCACGGCGACACAGCACATCGGAATGAGACATGGTAGATTCAATTCTTCCTGCAATCGCTGAATATGTGCGGAAGTGTTACCTCTGCCAATGGCCAGCTCGGTGAGCAGGCGATCCTGATAATGCGGGCGCATGCGATTCACCACGATGGATTGTTTGGTGGACTCTGTACGTAAGGTATGCTCCTCTTCCCAAGATTTCACTGCCTTCATCAAGGAGGCATTCAGTTCGTCTGCTTCGACCGGTTTCAGCAGGTAGTCCATGCCGCCATGTCTTATTGCGTGCCTTACCAGTTCAAAATCGTCATATCCACTAATAACAATCACTTTACTATGAGGGGTGTGAGCGGAAATCCATTCAAGCAATGCCATTCCATCCTTGCCGGGCATGCGCATATCGCTCAGTATGATCTCAGGTTGATGCGCTGTAATTGCCTCGATCGCTTCATTTCCGTCTGCTGCTTCGAGCAATATGTCAATCCCCAGGTCATCCCAATGACCAAGGAGCTGGATCGCATGGCGGACATGCTGTTCATCATCAACAAGCAGTGCTTTCATGTTGTTCACTCTCCCGCGTATAGTTTGACTTGAAGTAATACACCGCCTGCTTCCAAATTATCAATTTCGATCCTGGCAGGCATGCCGGGATGGGCGTTAAGTGCGAGTCTGCGTACCACATTGCGAAGGCCGATGGATTCGGACATGGCAGAATCCTGGGAGGACATTGTAGATTCTGTCTCTTGGGGTTGTAGCCATTCGCGTATTTCAATCAGTTTATCCTCAGGAATAACTGGACCGTTGTTGATCAATTCAATCTTTATCCAGTGCTCGTCAACCCGGCGACTCGTGACGGAGATATATCCTTTTCCTGGCTGTACATCGGCTCCGTGTTTGAAATAATTCTCAATCAATGGCTGCAATGTCATGCGAGGCATCTGAATAGATAATGTATCTTCTGCAAAATCCATGTGTACCTCCAGACGTTCACCGAAACGTTCCTGCTGTAGCTCCAGATACAGCCGAGCATGCTCTGCTTCCTCGCGGAGGGTTACGCAGGTCTGATCCCGCATGCTGTATCGCAGCATTTTGGACAGGGAAGAAAGTAAGGTATACGCTCGTTTTCCTTGTTGTTGTAACGCCAGAGTTCCAATGGATTGTAACGTGTTATATAGAAAATGCGGGTTAATCTGTGCTTGCAATGCTTTGAGCTGATTCGTCTTGTTCGCAAGTTCAAGCTGGTACTCTCGCAAGATCAAATTATTTACAGTATCCATCATATCCCGAAAATGCCTCGCGAGTACCCCGAATTCGTCCCTGCTCGACAGACGGATATCCACATGCAGGCGTCCTGCCTGAATCTGATTCATGTATCGCATGAGCTGCTTGAGCGGACCTGTAATACGTATGGAAATGAATAAAGTTGCCACGATCACAAGGATCAACGCTGCAATAGCAATCATCGCATTGTTCCAGGTTAACTCGGTGGCTCTTGCATATAACGTTTCATTCGGAATTTGCTTCACTATGGTCCAGTCCGCGTAGTTGCTTCCAAGTTGCTGATATATATACATGGACTGATCTTGTTCAAAATGTCCAGCGGCATTCCGTGCCGAACCGGCGAGGTTTCTTCCATCTTCAATCGTGCTTCCTGCCACTTGTTGCAGATGACCAGCCTCATTGGCCGCTTGTACCTCGGTACGTCCTTGATAAACAATCCGGTTCTGCCCATCAATCACATAGATCTGCTCTCTGGCAGGATCATACAGTCTGCTACAGATCGCAACAATACTGTTCATGTTGAGGTCAATCGCTAGAACGCCCAGCCGCTCAGGGGATGGGATATCCCGAATGATCCGGTGCAAGGTAATCACGGTTCTTGGCGAATCGTCAGGAGAAGCTGCCTTGAAACCGTAGGTGTGACTCATATGTGCAGATTCTACCCAGATATCCGATCCTCCGTCCCCCGTTTTACCATGTAGCGAATCGGAATAGGCTTGCTTGCGTTCCTCCCGCTTCGGGAAAGGGCTCGTAATCAAGGTGGATTGGTTGGATACAAAAGAATGCAGATAGAGCTGGAATACATCCGGTACAGCGGCTCTGATCGTTTGCAGCGTTGTATACACCTCGGCAACAGCCCGATAATCCCCCGGCAATTTAGCCAGATTCCGCAGGAAAGTGGGATCATTGTATATGGCGAGCGATGCCCGTGCTACGTTATCCACGTAATTGTTGAGATTGGTTGAAGCCTGATAAATAAGACGTTTATTCTCTTCCAGTGCCTGTTCTCGCAGGGCTGTTTTGGTCTGAATAAAGGTCATGCTGATCGATGCCAGTAGCGGAATCGTCGTTGCAATTAACATAAAGGCAATGAGCTTGGTACGGATACTGTAGTATTTGGACATCAGTACACCCCTTCTGGTGACTCGTCAAGAGAGGACAATATTTTACACCCAACTGTTCACGAGTGTCGGTGTTTCCCTTCACGATTTTGGAGTTTAATAGAAAAAGAGACCAATATCATCCATCTATAGAAGGGGAGAACGATATGAAGCATCGCAAATCTTCACAGCTGTTGCAGCAGCTTGTGTTCGTGGGTCCCTCCGTTGTATTTTTTATTCTCATCATCGTGGTCCCTTTCCTGCTTGGCATGATGTATTCCTTTACGGATTGGAACGGAGTATCTGCCAGCATTAACTGGGTTGGGCTTGATAACTTCGTGCATATTTTTGCAAACGATCCCAAGTTCCAGAATGCATTCTGGTTCACGGTACGCTTCACCGTTGTAGGGGTGATCCTCACCAATGTCATCGGTTTTTTCCTGGCCTACTTCCTGACCAAACCGCTCAAGACGAGAAATATGCTACGTACGATCTTTTTTATGCCTAACGTCATCGGTGGATTGTTGCTCGGGTTTATCTGGCAATTCATATTTGTGAAAGGGTTTTCAGCAGTAGGCGACGTGACGGGCTGGTCCTTCTTTAACCTCCCGTGGCTGGGAGATGAGCCGACGGCCTTCTGGGGAATTGTCATCGTGTTTGTATGGCAGACCGCAGGTTACCTGATGGTCATCTACATCTCATCCTTAACGAATGTCTCACCTGATCTGCTGGAAGCTGCCGAGATTGATGGAGCCAGCCGTGGTCAGGTGCTCCGGAGCATTATTTTACCACTCATTATGCCTGGTGTAACCATCTGTCTGTTCCTGGCAATCTCCTGGTCGTTCAAAATGTTCGATCTCAACTTGTCACTTACAAAAGGCGGCCCGTTTGGCTCAACCGAGTCGGTCGCACTCAATATCTACAATGAGGCCTTCGTGAACAACCGGTACGGTATTGGAACCGCTAAAGCATTTATATTTTTCGTGATCGTTGCCATCATCACCATGGTTCAGGTTCGTTTGACGAAGAGCAAGGAGGTTGAAGCCTGATGGAGACAACGAAAAATTATCGCTTCGGTACCGTAATTACCGAGATTGTGATGTTGCTGATCGGATTGTTGTTCCTGATTCCGTTTTACTTCCTGTTTGTGAATTCGGTCAAAACATTCGGTGACCTGCTTACCAATTCGGCTGCCTGGCCGGAAGCGTTCCAGTGGGGCAACTACGCCAACGCTTGGGAGAAGATCAGTTTTCCATCGGCGCTCATGAACTCGCTGATCGTAACGATCGTCAGCAATCTGTTGCTCGTGCTGATCAGTTCCATGGCCGCGTACCGCATGGTTCGCAGCAATACACGGTTCAACCGGATCTTATTCGGCCTGTTTATTGCGGCAATGGTTATTCCGTTCCAGTCTATCATGATCCCGCTGGTTACGGTAACCAGCAATTTGGGACTGATCGACAGTCTTGGCGGACTCATTATCTGTTATCTCGGGTTTGGAGCGCCGATGTCCATCTTTCTGTTTCACGGATTCGTTAAATCGGTGCCACTAGAGATCGAGGAAGCGGCTCGTGTGGACGGTAGTTCGGCCTATGGGGTATTCTTCCGCATCGTATTCCCGCTGATGAAACCGATGTATGTAACCGTCATCATTCTGAATACGCTCTGGATCTGGAATGACTATCTGCTTCCTTCCTTGATCCTGCAAAGCTCCAATCTACGCACCATTCCGATTGCAACCTTTGCGCTGTTTGGCCAATATACGAAACAGTGGGATCTCGCGCTACCTGCTCTGGTACTTGGGATCATGCCGATCATTATTTTCTTCCTGCTGATGCAGAAGTATATCATTCAGGGGATTACTGCCGGGTCCGTTAAGGGGTAGGTGCGCGGTAGGTCGCTCCGGGGAGAGTGCGGGGAAAGCCGCTCCGTCATCATGTGGGGGGAGGTTCGAGGGCTGGCCGCTCCGTCATCATGTGCGCTTTCGGTCGCTGTTGCTCCTCGGGGGCCTGAATGTATGTTTGCTAAGGAAGCCCCCGAGGTTCAAAGGCGAACGCTCCGCTCCTCCAGCGCATCATGATGCCTCCGCTCCTGCCTCGCACGGAGGTAGGCAAAAGGCGCATCTGCCCGCAGGGCTTGGGCAGATGCGCCAGAGCAGAGCAGAGCAGGGAAAGACAGAGTAAAGACGAGATTAAAAAAGGACTCAAAAGGCCAAGCATTATAAGTGGCCCCACCGGTATCGAAGGCATAGAGACAAGAGCTTGCTTGACCATTAATCTGTGATCAACTACACAATCACATTTGTGAGAATGGTGTTAGTTCATCTATATAAATTGGGGTTATTCAATTACACAGAAACGGAGAGGACAGAAAAAAACTGAAAAAGCGAAGCGGTGGACTAAAAGCTTTCTGAAAGAAAGCTGCTTCGGAAGCACATGCTTATCACCGGATTTTTCCCTTTAGCAAAAAGAATCAAAAAATTTGGGGATAACAGCGATTGGAAGATTGTTCTGTCATCGGAGTGCTACGTGTAATCTCTTTAATTCAATTTGTTTATTGTAAGCAAGAGGTGCAGGGGAAAAAGTAAACTACTTACAGGGAGAGTGTATCTATGAAAAGAATGACAAAGTTAACATTGCTGATGCTCATTGCTTTTTCAGTCATGCTTGCAGGTTGTGGAAACGGGGACAAAAGCGGTAGTCCTGTAAATACAGATGCTCAAACGGGTGGTGGTGATGCGGCGGCTGGCGCCAAAACGATTAAAATTTTCCAATACAAAGTTGAAATTGCCGAAGCGCTTAACCGTCTTAAAGCGGAGTATGAGTCTTCCCACCCAGGCGTTAAGCTGGACATTCAGACGGTCGGCGGTGGCAGTGATTACGGGGCCGCATTAAAAGCGAAGTTTGCCGCAGGTGAGCAACCGGACATTTTTAACGTAGGTGGATACCGTGAATTGGATACCTGGCTCGAATATCTCGAAGACCTATCTAGTGAACCGTGGGCTAAGGACGTACTGGAAGTCGCCAAAGAGCCGATGACTAAGGATGGCAAGCTTTATGGACAGCCACTCGCGCTGGAGGGGTACGGTTTTATCTATAACAAAGATCTGTTTACCAAAGCAGGCATCACTGAAATCCCAACAACATTGGAACAACTGGATCAAGCGGCAAAGAAACTTCGGGACGCAGGCATCACACCTTTCTCGAACGGTTATCAGGAGTGGTGGGTGCTCGGCAATCATAACGTCAATGTAGCATTTGCGAATCAGGCCGATCCGGTAAAATTCATTCAAGGTCTGAACGAGGGTACGGAGAAAATTCCGGGTAACCCCGTCTTCGAGGAGTGGATCAACCTGCTTGATCTGACGCTCAAATACAGCAACAAAAATCCGCTCACCACAGACTACAACACACAGGTAACTCTTTTTGCTAGTGGCGAAGCGGCGATGATGCAACAAGGGAACTGGACACAAGTACAGATTGACGGCATTAATCCGGACCTGAATCTGGGTATTCTGCCTATGCCGATTACGAATGAACCGAATGATAAGCTGTTTGTAGGCGTGCCTAACTACTGGGTTGTGAATAAAAACTCTCAAGTGAAGGCGGAGGCAAAAGAATTTCTGGAATGGCTCGTTACCTCCGACATTGGTAAAAACTATTTAACTAAAGAGTTCAAGTTCATTCCAGCCTTCAGTTCCATTCAGGCATCGGAGGAAGAGCTCGGTGACCTCGCAACAGATATTATGAAATATAGTCAGGAAAACAAAACATTAAGCTGGAACTTCAACCGTTTCCCTGAGGGCGTTCCACAAGAGTTCGGCAGCACTATTCAGGCGTATGTTGCAGGTAAATCGGATAAAAAAGCATTGCTTGATGCATTGCAGCAGAACTGGGATAGTCTTAAAAAATAAGTAAAGTATGCTTACGTGAAGTCAGTTGCAGCTTGTGCAACTGGCTTCTTTGCATTACCTGTTATAGTACAGGATTCACCTTTAAATGTGGATAACTTTGCTCGTTTATAGATGTTAAAGTACAACTTTTACATCGGCTTAATACTAGATGTGGATATCCTGTGTGTATAGGATCTAAATGTGGACAACTTTTCGGAAAGTGATCTTCGGGTCTGCTTTTATCAACAAACATTCTTGCTTTTGTTAAATTAGTACTGTATAGTTCTATTTATGAATAATAACAATGCATCACATCAAGGGACGCTTAAGTCGTCTAAACCGTCCAAACCAAGAAGTCCAAGTTCCAGAAGTTCTAGTCCGGTTAACCGCACCAAAGCGGTGGAGGTTGCTGCGCAACTATTCCTCCGGCAAGGCTATGCTTACGTCAGCATGGATGAGGTGGTGCGTGTTAGCGGCGTATCCAAATCCAACATCTATTATCATTTTAAAAACAAGGAGGAACTGCTTCAGGCGGTTGTACAGTTCTGGATTGCACAGTATGAATCAGAGCTTTATCTACTGCTCAGCCAACGTGAACGAAGTGTGGAGGAACGGGTGTATGCGTTCCTGGAACGGCTCTCGGCAGGTATAGAACATAGAAACTTTGAAGGCACATGCCCGTTTGTTACTCTTTACATTCAGGCACCGGAAACGGCTTTCCTGGCGAGGGAAAGCATCTCGATCTTTTTCCGGGAGCTTGTGCCTATGGTAGAGAAGCTGTTCCAGCAAGGGGTAGAACGAGGAGACTTCCGCAAAGGCATTGAGCCGGGGGCGGCAGCTTCCCTATTTGTTGCAGCACTTGAAGGTTCGCTCATGTTGGCCGGGACTTCTCGTGATCTGGGTATTATCGAGCAGTCCGCACGAACGTTTTGTCAGATGCTTCGTTAAACGAAGCTCTTTTTTTGAGATTAATTAGTACTAATTAGTACTAAAGTGTAATTTGACAATAAACGAGATCAAGATAAATTCATGACGGACTAGAACTAAAAATAAATAAAGAACAAAAATAAAAAAATGTTATGGAGGCATATCGATGAACGAGGCAAGGTTAGAGCAAACCGTTCTGTTTATGACGGGAAGTACCGGTTTTATTGGAAAGGAAACAGTGAAGCAACTTGTGGAGAAAACAGACATACATATGCTGCTGTTAGTTCGCTCCGAACGTCGCGCCAGATCGGTGTTGGAGAGTTACGGTGTGGGGAGCTTTGAACGGATTACGTTTATCGAAGGTGATTTATCTTTGACAGGTCTGGGGCTTGTTCAAGCGGATCGTGAACGCATCAGGAAAGCAAATGTCATTCTTCATGCAGGGGGAACGATGGACGTTACGCTGGGACGAGAAACCGCAGAAAAAATCTTTATGCATGGAGCAAGAGAGATAGCTCAGCTGGCTCAGGATATGAAACGTAACGGAGGGTTGCGTCATTTCATTCATGTGGTTGGTTATATGAGCCCTTATGGGCATGGGAACGGGCAAGAGGAACAGGAACAGGTTGAAAACAATCATGCGGGTAGTCAAGAAAGTGCATATGAAGAGATGAAATTCAAGGCCGATGCTTATATAAGGCTTCATGCAAAACAACATGGCTACCCTTTGTCTGTGGTAAATCCCAGTACGGTGGTCGGGCCACGCCCAACAGGTGAAACCGAGCAGACTGGCGGGATCGGGTTACTTATTGGAGCCGTTCAGAAAGGTTTTATGCCGGTTGTACCTGGTGGATCGTCTTACTGGTTGCCACTTGTGGAGAATGATGTGGTGGCAGAAACACTTGTCTTTCTAATCCGGGATGAGGCACCGTTCGGAGGGACATATCCAATGCTCGCCCGTAAGGAAGAGAGTCCGGACATGAAGGAATTGCTGCATCTGATTACGAAGCAGCTGGATATGCCCAGACCAGCAGGAGCGTTGCCGCTATCCTGGATTCAACGCCTTATGAGCCTTGGGGGAAGTCGCATCAGCGGTATACCTTCACAGTCACTAGCTTTTATTACAGACAAGACATTTCCGGTTGAGGAGACCGAGGCGCTGATGCAACGAATGGGGAGAAGCTGGCCGGATATTCGGGAGCAGCTCCCGTTCATTGTTGCTGATCTGGACTACCGGCTTCTGTCCAAGCCGGAAGCTGAACATGCTCCAACCGATTATATGCGTGTACGCATGGGAAATCTAACATTTTTAGGCTGGGAAGGAGAGGGAGAACCTTGGGTGATCGTGCATGGTTTGCTCCAATGCGCGGATGACTTGCTTCCACTGGGATCACAATTGCATAGACTCACACGCAATCCCGTCTGGATTGTTGATCTCGCGGGATTCGGGCGCTCACCTGTTCACCAAGCCGAAGATGCGTTTACGGGTCAGGTTAACGCCCTTGTGGAAGCCTTGTCTGAAATCCAGGTTCCAATCAAATTAGTGGGTCACTCTATAGGTGCAGCGATCGCAGCGGCAGCGTTGAAGCGAAGCGGGCGTACCGATATCCGTTTGGCGCTACTCCAGCCTGTTGCGGACAATGTGAATGAGGGGAATAATGGGCGTTTGAAACAGATGCTTCATCTGCCTAGGCGTGTCGTTAGGACACTACTGCGGAGCAACTCCCGGAGTAGTTGGGCGCGCATGTTTAGTGCGGGCGGTGAAGAAGCTGGGGATAAGATCGGCGTTACGAGGCTGGCTGAGAGGGTACAAACCTATCTCCGTTCACCTCGCATAGCGGGTGCGCATGTGGATTTGTTACGGTGGATTCACTTGGGACATAAGCAGACGGTAAGCTTTTGGGATGAATTCGGAAGCTTTAAGCAGGCAGCATATGACGCAAATCGGTTGGTTATTTGGGCTGAGAAGGATCAAGAGTATCATTTTCCTGCTAGTTTACATGCGGGTTATACCAAAGTGGAGCTCCCTTATGGTCACTATTTCCCAGTCTTTCAGGTTGAACAGACAGCGGAAATTCTTCTTGATTGGGCTGGTGAAAGCGATGTGAATAACAACAGGCATGGCGTTTGAAATCCAGTAATGTTATTGAAAGGCTTTCCACAATATGTACACAGTAGAGGATAAGCAGGCGAAAAACGACAAAGTTTACGTTAGATTTACAAACAAATACACAACATGTCCACATCAAAATTATAAATATCCACATAAATGAAGGTCTATATCCACAGATTGTGAGCAACATGTGCACAACTTATCCACAAATGGGGTATAACTTTATATTTTTATTCACGATAAGTAAAGTTTAAGGGATTTTTAGATAGTTATCCACAGAAATGAGGATTAAATCGCTTATTTTTCAAAGAAAACTGGGAAAGAGATGTAACTGCGATTCTTCTTCTTGAAAGCCTAAACAATTACGCCAAAATTACCGATACAACATGTAACGACTCATCGTCTAAAGTTCGACAGCCAAAAGCGTGTTGATGATCTGATTTTACGGAATGAGAGGGTATGGGGACATTATGGATGAAGTAATGCAATATATTAATTTCTCGGTGGGAGATCAAATTTTTGCACTTCGCATTGATCAGGTTCATGAAATTATTAGAATGGTAGAGGTTACAACGGTTCCTTTCGGAAGTCCTGAGATCAGAGGATTCGCTTCATTGTACGGAAAGGTAGTTTCTGTCGTGAGTCTGCGTGTGTTGCTCGGCATGCCGGAGAAGGAAGATACCTCATCTACACGAATTATCGTAGTCCCTTACAAGAACGGGTTTGTGCCTCTGATTGTAGACATGGTAGATTCGGTTGTGACGTATGATCGTTTCGAAGAGCCGGCAGAAGAACATCGCCGCTTTATGCTTGGTGTTTTTGATAAAATCGGATTCTGTGCGGATCACCGTGCGGGTATTTTGAACCTCGATGTATTGCTCGGAAGTCTGGTCAGATCTTGATCAGATCCAATGGGTGACCGTCTGACGACCCGCATCATTAAATGTTTAAACAAAATGTTCCTCATCCGAATTCTGGAGAAGGGGCATTTTTTTATAAAGAAAAGAGCATGATCAGTACTTTTTATACGTAAAGGTTTTTAAATCCGTCCATTTTCGTATATGATGGAGAGTAACAATGCGAAGGGATGACGGGAGACTGTAATGATGCAATCGCTGTATGGAGTATGGCTTGGAGACGTATTTTTTTGTTTTTCCGGTGAAACATCGGAACCGCGCGTAGATGCATGGAGTCACGTGGTAAGAAGGCTGCAATTTGGCGACGGGGGTCGTCTGTTTCAGCCTGCCGCGCTACGTCTTGCGGAACTGCGCTGGCCGAATCCGCTTCGAAATGCGGCAGAAGCCAAAAACGTAAAGCGGAGGCAGTTGCTTGGACGCACGCTGGAAGGATTGGCGGTTTCGCCGAAGGATGCTTTCCGACTGTTATTACAGTGGGATGACCAGATGTTACATGCAGCTGGGATTCAAGCTGGAGAAGAGATGCGTTACTGGGTTAAGGCAGCACAGTTCACACAGGAATTGTTGCTGCGAGGGGCGATTGCTCCGGCTGCGGCATTTGCAGCTAAAACAGGTGCAAGACGCCGAACGGGTCAGGAGACCCTTTCAGGGGTATGGCGTCCACGTTTGCAACTTGAAGAAGATCGGGAGCGTTTCAAAAGCCTTGCGGAATCGATGCCTCCCATTGCGCTGTCAGCGCCGGGAGCCTATGCCTCCACGGAGCCGGAGACACGTGAGGAAGCGGCAGGCACGGTTTTGTTTTCATTTATGAGCGGCATCATTCATGCGGTGGTAACGAATGAACTGGAGAGCATGGATAGTGAGCTTTCACGTTACCGGACATCGTTCAGGCGCGGCTCTTCACCCGTGTCTGAGCTATGGTGGAACAGTCTGATCTCTATATTTCGCCCAGTCACCGTGCAAGGACCGACAGAGGATCTGGCGGATTTCGTGGACGCGATCCATGAAGCTGGAGGTACAACGATGCCTGCATTTGGTGTCGAAGAAATGCCGCCTTCGGAAGGGAAGTTCAGACTGGTCCTGCGTTTGGAGCCGCCGCTGGGGGAGCAGGAGACCACCTGGGGTATCAGTTTCTGGGTGGATAGCGATCAGGAGGCAGGTCTCAGGTTACCTGCACGAAGCATTTGGGCACATCCTGAGCGTGATCTGGATCGGGGAAAAGTCTGCTACGCCTCTGTGGCAGAACAGTTACTGATGGCCATTGGTGAGGCGTCTGAGCTGGCACCCGAACTGGAAACTGCTTTGCTACATGCTCGTCCCGAGGGGATACAGCTACAGCAACAGAGCTTTTTTGAATTTCTTACCCATGCGGTTCCCAAGTTGCAGAAGGCAGGGGTAACGGTTCTAATGCCGTCGAGATGGAGCCGCGCGGGGAAACGACGTGCAGGTCTGCGCTTGCAGATGGTGAACGGAGCACCGGAGCGTCAACCTGGAGCTGGTTCTACACTCGGCATGGAACAACTCGTTTCCTTTACAGCAGAGCCGATGCTGGATGGCAAGCCGATTACGGCGGAGGAACTTGCCGCACTGGCTGAATCCACCGTTCCCTATGTTATGTTTCGCGGGGAATGGATTGAAGTGGATACCAAAGAGATTCGCCAAGTGCTTCGATATATGAAAAAAGAAGAAGAACAATACATGCCGCTTTCCGAATGGCTGCATCTTGCCGCAGATGAAGGGGAAGATTCCATTTGGAAAGGGATGTCTGTTTTTGGTGCTGAATCCGAAGGTATGCTCGCTTTCCTGCTGGAGGGGCAGGTGCTTCGTAACATTGAACCTCGCCCGGTGCCAGCGGAGCTGCATGGTGAACTGAGACCGTATCAGGAACGTGGATTTCAGTGGTTATCTGCCATGGGTGAACTGGGCTTCGGGGTGTGTCTTGCCGATGATATGGGACTTGGAAAAACAGTTCAGGTCATCACGTGTCTGCTCGATCGCAAAGAGGAGGAACGCCAGGCCGCACTGAAAGAGGCACAAGAAGCACAGGCGTCCGGTGTTGATCAGAGTACAGATATGCCGAAGGTTCAATGGCCTACGCTTATTGTCTGCCCAACCTCGCTACTGGGCAACTGGCAACGCGAGCTGAAGCGTTTTGCGCCAGACCTGTCACTGTATATTCACCATGGTGGACAAAGGCTGCATGGAAATGCTTTCGAAGAGGAAGCGCAGAAGCATGACATCGTGCTCACAACCTATCACCTGGCAGGCCGTGATGGCCCGGATTTGGCTTCGTTGCACTGGTCAACCGTTGTACTGGATGAGGCACAGTATATTAAAAATTATCGGACGAAGCAGGCACAAAGTGTTATGCGGCTGTCCACTTCTCATCGGATTGCCATGACAGGAACACCGGTGGAGAACCGTTTGAGTGAGCTTTGGTCTATTTTCCAATTCCTGAATCCGGGATATCTCGGTACATCTTCTTCGTTCCGCCAGCGGTATACAGGTCTGGCCCCTTCGGAAGAGAACGCGGCTTCGCTCCGGGAACTGCATCGACTGGTGTCGCCGTTTATGTTACGCAGGCTGAAGAGTGATCCGGATATTCGCAAAGATTTGCCCGAAAAGCTGGAACTGAAATCCTATTGTTCACTGACACCGGAGCAGGCGATTCTGTATCAACGGGTCGTGGACGATCTCATGGGTGGTCTGGATGGACGGAACGGTATTGCGCGTAAAGGTATCGTGTTATCCTCTCTAACCAAGCTGAAGCAGATCTGTGATCATCCTGTTCTGGCGGACAACAGCCGGAAGGAGCATGGAAAGGCCGAGGCATCGGGTAAAATGGAGCGACTGCTGGAATTGCTGGATGCCATCCGGGACAACGGAGAATCGGCTTTGATCTTTACGCAGTATGTTGCGATGGGGGATCTGTTGGTTTCCAGACTGAACCGGCGCTATGAGGAAGAGCCTTACTTCCTGCATGGTGGGGTTTCCAAGTCACAGCGGGATGAAATGGTGGAGACATTCCAAAAAGGGGAAGGGCCATCCATGTTTGTCCTGTCTCTTCGTGCAGGCGGCGTGGGTCTGAACCTGACAAGAGCAAGCCATGTCATTCACTATGATCGCTGGTGGAATCCGGCGGTGGAGAACCAGGCGACAGACCGGGTATTCCGCATCGGGCAGAATCGTAACGTTCAGGTACACAAGTTGATCTGCCAGGGTACATTGGAAGAACGAATCGATGAGCTGATCGAGAGCAAGAAAGCTCTCTCCGAGCAGGTCGTAGGTTCGGGTGAAAACTGGCTGACCGAGATGTCGGACGATGAATTGCGTAGTCTGATCTCGCTTCAAGGAGAGACTTGGCTGTAGATTAACGCTGAGGCATGGGCTGGATGAGGGGATTCACGCTACATTTGAATGCTCGGCGATGAAGGCAAAATCGGCTTGATGTTGGTAAAGCGCGTTTGGATGATCAATGAAGAGAGGGGGATGATGATGAGCGAAAAATGGAACGTCGAGCTGCATATGTCCCCCGGGGTGTGGACAGCAGAGGTGAATACAGCGGCGGATTCGGGAGAGACGGTGCCCGGGTCCGCTGATGCAGATCTGACCGGAACAGCCGCATCCGGCGTGTTCACGGTCACAGGTACGCTGCCGCAGCTAAGCGAGGCGCAGCGCGAGGCCGTGCTGGCGCGGCTGCGCAAGCGCCCGCTGGCGCTGTACGCCCTGCTGCGCGGTGGCCCGGCGCCAGAGGAGCTCGCCGGGCTGTTGCCCGCGGCGGCGCCTGCTGGCACGCCCGGCGAGGCCGCGCCCGGCGCAGCGCTTGCAGCGGCGTGCACCTGCGGCCGCGCGGGCTGCGCGCATGCCGCGGCGGCGGAGCGCGCCGTTGCTGCGCGCCTCGCGGCCGAGCCGCTGCTGCAGCTGGCGCACGCCGGCCTGCCGCGCGAAGCGCTGCTCGCCGGCGTGCTGGGATCATGGGCAGAGGAACTTGCCCATGATCCCGGCGGCCCGGGCCGCGCAGCGGAAACGGCGGGCCGCCCGCAGGCGCGGGCTGGCGAAGGCGGCGCAGCCGTCGGCGAGTGGATCGCCGAGGCCGCCGCGGACGGCGCCATGCACCAGCCGGGGCCGGGCTTCGGCGCCGTGGAGGTGCGGCTCGCGCAGCCGGGCAAACCGCCGGCGCTGCCCGAGCTGACCGCGCTGCTGCCGGGAGTGCCCGCAGCAGCCGGTCTGGATCTCATCCGCGAGCGCGTGGCGGCGCGGATGTGGCAGGCTGTCCAGAAGCACAAGGACAGCCCGGCAACCAAATGATGCATCACACATGTACAGCGGGGGAGATCACTAGATCGCCCCTGCTTGTTTTTTTGTGAAGCTGAGCTTTTATTTCCCAGTTTCCAGCTGAAGCTGTATAAGTTTGGGATGTTGCATTAAATGTACAGAAATCAAGGGTGCAAGCTGTATAACGGGTATATCTCAGCATAGAGGCTGGGAGAAGGAACTCTTTACAGGTGGAGCTTATCGTGCATTTAAGGTATACTGTCGCAGGGAACATTATAGGAACGTTGAGAAAACCTAAAAAGATATTCATTCTACTAAGGTGATAGGAGTTTTATGATGAAATCAGGAACAGGAAGACAGCGCCGAATCGTGGTTCTGCTGTCCTCACTTATGATATGTGGAGCCTTGCTGGCTGCGTGCCAGAACGGTTCCGGTGCGAACGAAAACCAGAACGCAAACGGAACACCGAATACGGAGCAGGGAGCCGATGGCACAACCGTGCATTTGACCGATGAATCTGGCTCAGATGGCAAGGGCAATGCTGAAGGTGATAACACAACAAATTCAGGTAGCGATGAAGGAACAGATAACGGATCGGATAGCGCATCTACCGGAGAAGGGCAGGGTTCTGCGGACAATGGAAGTGGTGGTGCAACAGCAGAAGATCCGCTCATGGAGAAACGCAGCATCAGCGCGCTGCAGACAACGATTGACTCCCAATCGGTGGTGACGAATGCGGAAGCAATGACGGTCATTGTCAACAAACAGCGTAGTCTGCCGGAAGGCTATGAGCCGAGTGATCTGGTTGAGCCTGACGTGCCGTTCTCCTTCGAAGGACCACATGAGAAACGTCATATGCGCAAAGAAGCTGCGGAAGCGCTGGAGAAACTGTTTGCTGGTGCCAAAGCAGACGGGATTGAGCTTCGTGCCGTGTCTGGATACCGGTCTTACAAGCGTCAGGTATCTATCTACAACAATAATGTGAAAACCAAAGGGGAAGAGTATGCTTCCCGTGTAAGTGCCGTTCCAGGCCGCAGTGAACACCAGACAGGTCTTGCCATAGATGTATCCAGTCCAAGTGTGGGCAATGTGCTGGAAGAGGTGTTCGGCTCGTCCAAAGAAGGCAAATGGCTGGATGAACATGCTGCCGAATATGGCTTTATCATTCGTTATCCGAAAGGTCAGGAGAGCAAGACGGGTTACGTGTACGAGCCTTGGCACATTCGTTATGTTGGTGCAGATATTGCACCCGATGTCGTAAAGAGTGGTTTAACTTTGGAAGATTACTTTGACGAGGCTAATATTAAACTGTAATTCCGTGTCTCGTTATTCATTTCCCCTGAACACCCAACCTTACTTGAGGTAAAGGTGATTTGTTCAGGGGATTTTTGCGTTGATCCAGATGAGGACAGACTGATATAATTCATTTTTAATACAACTATCAAATTACATAAAGCGAGGGTTAGAAAATGAGCAGACGACAGGTATTTACGGGCTCCCCTTGGGAACCGCTAGTAGGGTATTGCCGTGCAATTCGTGTGGGTAACCGGGTAGAGGTTGCCGGGACAACAGCAATGCAGGATGGCGTCGTTGTCGGTGCGGGTGACCCGTATGTGCAGACCAAATTTATATTGGAGACGATTGAAAAAGCGCTGAAAGAGCTTGGTGCGGACTTGGCCGATGTGGTTAGAACACGTATGTTTGTCACGGATATTTCGAAGTGGGAAGAGGTTGGCAGAGCACATGGCGAATTTTTCGGACAGATCCAGCCTGTAGCCACGATGGTCGAAGTAAGTGCGCTCATTGATCCTTTGCTAATGGTGGAGATTGAGGCTGAAGCAATTATACAATCTTCAGATGAGGCTTGATTACACTTCCTCTATCCAGAAAACAGAAGACAACTAACAGATACTTACCTTAGAATACTTACCTTAGAAGTTTGGATACTTACTCGTTTGTGAAAAAAACCTTTCCACGCCCTGTCAGAAGACAGGAGGGAAAGGTTTTTAGCGTTTTCAGCCTTTACGCGTAATTCCACATGTATTCTACTTTACTTGCCTATAGGTTAACTCTAACTACTATCGGGTACATCCTGCCGCCTTTACTCGGCTTTGGGCTGCACTTTCGGAAGCTCTACAACGACCTTCCAGGCTGTGCCGATCGGAGGCAGGCTGCGAGTAAGCATAGGGCTATAGAATCCGATTACTTTCGCACCTTTGGTCAGTTGTTCAGATTTCACGGCTTCGCCTTGCTGGTCCACTAGCGAAGTTTCTTTGTTGATATTCAAAACAACATGATCTGGTGCAGTCTCAGCCAGACGTGTACCTTTAATCTCAATCTGGGACACGATGCCGTCTTTGGCAATGACATCCTCGATCGTGCCTGCGGTTCCAAAAGTCTCTTTTGGTTGTGCCGCTGTTTCAGCCGCTGTATCCAGTACGGTTACTTTATATGTTGGTGTTTGTGGAGGCAGACTTTTGGTCATCATTAAGGAGTGTTCGGCTTCTACCATCATACCGATGGACAGGTCAGCCAGTTGAATTTCTTTTCCCTCCGCCGAAATGAGCTGGGTATCCTTGCTCAGGTTCAACACGATACCATCCGGCCCCGCGCCGCCAATCTGAATGGATTGATATTTATCCTGATTAGCAATGTGTGTGATCACGCCACGTTCTGTAACCGTCTTGACATCCTCCTCGCTTCTAATCTCCACCTGATTTCCATTGATGCTTAATTGGGCATGCAGGACTTTCTCCGCGAAAACAGCAGGCACATAAAGTGTTCCCTCCTTGATTTCAGGAGCTGTGCCGAGGGTAAGCAGCATTTTGTTGACGGAGTAACGATCTTTATCCGCAAAAACCTGAGTCCACAATGCCCCGCGAGTCAGCTCTGCGGACTTGTCTTCCTTATGCCATTTCAATTCGATTCCCAGAGCTTCGGTTAGCGCTCGAAGCGGGATCATGGCTGCCTTATCGTCTTGAGTCCAGTATCCGTTGGCAACCGCTACACCATTGACGGATACATGTACAACTCCCGTAGTGCTACTCGGGGCAGAAGTGACGGTTTCCTGCATAGACTGCACCGTGTTATCTAGTGAAGCAGCATAAGCAGCTCCGCTGCTCAGTGCCATAGATAGAGCCATGATTGTGCTTACTTTTTTCATATTGTTTTTCATTCGTAATCATCCCTTCTCATCTGCGTTGTGTCGCGGTAAACTTTTATACAGATCACCGCATCTCATCTTTACTGACGGGATAACCTGTCTCAGTGTTGCAGTAGGATATAAACACTGCAAACGCGGTTCATTCGTTTCAATTCGGATTATTGCGAAAGAAGCAGGTTATCCGCAGTAGGATTAGGTTAATTTCAAAGTATGCGGATCATTCCGTGCCAGATGAGGAGGAAACGAACCGATGAGTGATATGTTGGTCGCGCTTTATCGTCTGCCTGAGCAACACGGCGGGCTGGAGAAACTGAAGGCTGCATCCATTGTGATTCGCAGAGCTATTGCTCCGGAGAAACAGCAGGTGCTGAACTGGGTGAGAACCCATTTTAACCGGCATTGGGTAGATGAATGCGATGTCGCTTTTGCGCGTCAGCCTGTGACCTGTTATATTGCGCTGGAGCATGGAAGAATGATTGGTTTTGCCTGTTATGAAGCGACCTGCCGTAATTTCTTCGGCCCTACTGGCGTAAGCCCGGATGCCCGTGGAAAAGGTGTTGGGACTGCCTTGCTACTGGCTTGTATGCATGCGATGAGAGCAGATGGCTACGGTTACGCGATTATCGGATCGGCTGGGCCGATGGACTTCTACAAACGAACGCTGGGCGCGGTGGAGATTGAAAATTCAACACCGGGTATTTACGAAGGCATGCTACGGGCAGACTAGACGTTAACGAAGTTTTGGAAAAGGGAGGGAGGACGAAGATGAGCACCAAGCAAATGCTGCATATCGGTATGATCGGCACAGGTTCGATCTCGGATCTTCATATGAGGTGTTATGCCAAAAATGAGGATGCCGTCATCTATGCCATCTGTGACCTGAATGAGGAACGGGCCAAGGCGGCTGCACAGAAGTATGACGCTCAGTCCGTTTATACCAACTATCGTGAGATGCTGGAAGACCCGCATGTCGATGCGGTGAGTATCTGCACATGGAATAATACGCATGCGGAATTTGCCGTCGCGGCGTTGGAAGCAGGTAAACATGTGTTATTGGAAAAGCCGGTGGCTACGAATGTGGAAGACGCGCTGCGGATTGAGGAAGCGGTGAAAAAAAGCGGACGTACCTTTGTTGTGGGTTTTGTACGGCGGTACGATAACAACATGCAGATGTTGCGCAGATTTATCGATGCGGGCGAATTTGGCGAGCTGTATTATGCAAAAGCGTCGATTTTGCGGCGCCTGGGTAATCCGGGTGGCTGGTTTGCGGACAAGGCTCGTTCCGGCGGCGGTCCATTAATTGATCTGGGTGTACATATCATCGATCAGTGCTGGTATCTCATGGGTAGACCGAAGCCTGTATCCGTTAGCGGGAATACGTATCGCAAACTCGGCAATCGTGCGAATGTGGAACATCTCTCATTTTACAAAGCGGCTGACTACAGTGCTGCGATCAATAATGTCGAAGATATGGCGAATGCTCTGATTCGTTTTGAAAATGGCGCTTCTCTGGCGGTAGATGTGAGTTTTACCCTCCATGCCCGTGAGGATGAATCCTTTGTTAAGCTTTACGGTGAGCGCGGTGGATTTGAACTGGAGCCCAAAACACTGATTGTCACCGAGAAACATGATACCATCATGAACATCGAACCGCAGACAGATCATTCCGGTCTGGATATTCACGGTGCATTCCAGAATCAGATCGATCACTTTGTAGAATGTTGCCTGAACGGTACGCCGCCCATCAGCCCGATTGCGGATGGGGTGACCTCCACGCGCATGCTGTGTGCCATCTACGAGTCTGCCGAAAAAGGGCAGGAAGTACGTTTGGATTAGACGTTGAAAATATAAAATAGAACGAATATAAAAAATAAATAATAACGGAAAGTTAAATCATGACTATTCTCGCGGGAAATTCCGCTGACAAAATAACCCTCCTTCTAAATGGTAAATGGAGCAGAAGGAGGGTTATTGCTTTTGGTTGTTGGATGGTTACATTTCATGTTAGATGGTTCATGCCAAGGGCCACTCATAAATTAGCCAATCCATCATTTAATTCCATTATTTATTCATTGGTGAGTTTTCATATCCCGGGTCATCGTAATCCGTATTCTGAAGCTTTGGAAGCACGTCCATGTCCTCTATAGCCTGTCTGGTCTCCGTTGTACCATGATCATAGATGAAGGTGTACAGCATCGTTATACCGTCTGTAAATCGTTCATTACCGTCGTCGTGATCTGCCGATTTGTAAGGTACGGGTGCCCGCTGTAACGAGTAGTCGTCCCCATCCTCAAGCACTTTCATCAGATCTTGCAATGTTGCCAATTGTCCATCATCCAGAAGGACTTCGAACGGAGTAGATTCGTTTCTTGTTCGTTCAATAAGGTTATGAGTTACCGACACATACAGATGTTGTTTACCTTCCTGCATAATCCAACCCCCATTTCATTATTGAAAAAAAGACCGTTTTACAGTTGAATTGGAAAAAAGACGCTTCTACTGTTAATAAACAGCAGCAAGCGCCCTGAAACGAAGAAGATGCCTCTCTATTTTCCAAATCGATTCGTCATTGGAACCTGCCGGGTGCCGGCGATCATTGTTCCTGAACATAGTGGACAGACGGGAGCCCCGGAGGTGGCCTTTTTCGAAGTTTTACCGGACGGTACCGCCGGTTTTTGCCTCAACCATGCTTTGCATGTAGCTGAACTGCATTTCCAGATCGCCACCGTTTCTGTCCGCTCGGCTTGGCTTGTACCTGACCCAGCAGAATCAGAATGCCGGGAAGTACTCGAAGTGGAGGTTGTAGCAGTAATTTTTGGATGGAGACCTGGAGTGCTAAAGGCTTTATGATCTCGAATAATTCCACTGCCGCGCTGTTCGCTGAGGCGATCCTCATCCCGCTCATCCAGCATTTCCATTTCCCGATGATCCTTATGGTTTATCGCACTTCGTTGTCGATCATACTGTCCATAAGATGAAGTCCGTTGACCTGTACCATCCTTGTTGCCTTCCCGGTTACGTCTGTCTCCAGCATTCCCGGTGCTTTTCCAGTTTCCATTGTTGCTTCGATGTTGCCCGTTTCCATTACCGTTAACATTATCTTTACCATTGCTCTGATTATTTCCGTTGTTGTTCCTGCTGTAGCTTGTATGTCCATGATTTCCGTATGAAGACGGGCTACCACTACGCGCTTCTTCCCGTGGTTTTCGTTTGTACGGAACCTCCATGCCGAAGGCTTCCAGCAAGAAACGCGACACATCAGCCGGTTTGCCGTGATGGCTCGCGGGTGATGTCACATATAAATGTTGCTTCGCGCGGGTAATGGCTACATAAGCGAGTCTGCGTTCTTCCTCCAGAGCCATATCCAATTCAGCATCCGTCTGCTGCACGGTGAGCGCTGCCTTCTGATCTTCCGGAATATCCTGACGCAAGGCGGTACTGTGCGGCACAATGCCTTCACTGGCTCCGATCCAGTACACACATGGGAACTCCAGTCCCTTGGCCCGGTGAATGGTCATGAGCTGTACCGCATCACTATCCTGCGCCCGGCGTAGCGATTCCATCTCGCGGTGTCTGCGGGACAACTCGTCTGCGAATTGCACGAATTCTTCCACGGTTTCGAACTTTTTGACAGCCGCTTCGAATTCATCCAGTGTTTCCAGCATCGTTTCCTTATAATGAGTAAAAATAGTCGGGTCGCCGCTCTCCATATACTTATCGTAGAACTGGCGGCGCATTTCCTGAATCGCGATAATCGGCTTCAGTTTATGCAGAGATTTGATCAATTTGATGCGTTCCTTGACCTGCTCCTGTTGAAAAGGCTTCAGCTTGTCCCATTTGCTCAGATGAATCAGCGGATATTTCTTGGCCTGCTTCTGCTCGCAGCGCTGGATATACTCCAATCCTGCATCACGGGACACATACAGCGGACCGAGTGCGCTTGGCAGAGCATCCATCGCTCGCGGGTTCAAAGACAGGCGCATATGGTCCATTAACGGCTTGATCAGGGACTGATCATAGAAGACCGGAGCGGCCCCGTGTTGTACAAAGGGCACATCCTTCAGCACCAATTGTTCAAATACCGCCCGGCTACTACTGGCTGTCCGGTGCAAAATAGCAATGTCCCGATATGGAAACTGCCCTTCCTGCACCTGCTCACAGATCTGATTCACGACCCAGGCTGCTTCCTCCTCGGCGTTAGAGGGGGTAGCGAACCGGGGCGCATCGCCGCGTTTTCCTGCCGCACGCAGCCGTTTGTCGCGTCTATGTTTATTGCGTGCGACCAGCTCGCTGCCGAGTCCCAGAATACGAGCATCACTGCGATAATTAATATCCAGCGTCACGATGCGTGCGCCTGGGTATACTTTATCGAATTCCAAAATCGATTCCTGCCGTGCGCCATTGAACGTATAGATCGTCTGGTCATCATCCCCAACAACCATCAGATTGCGGTGAGCCGCAGCGAGCATCTGTACGATCTCGTATTGTAGCCGGTTAGTATCCTGAAATTCATCAACCATAATGTATTGAAAACGCCGCTGAAGCGGCTTTAACACCGCCGGATCACGAAGCAGCGCAGCCGCGCGCAGCAGGATATCATCAAAATCCATTTTGCCGCGATCCTGTTTCCAGTTTTCGTATCCGAGCAGTACCCGCTTGGCATCGCGCTCATCCTGCGTTTTCTCCGGCAAGTCTGCCGTGTCTGAACCTTGCATCTTCCAGGCGGACAGCATCGCCAGCAGACTCTCCGGTTGAAACGCCTCGCTCATGCCATTCTGGCGAAGAAGCATTTTCAGCACGGTATGCTGGGCGCGCGACTCACCAAAAATGTCTTCCTGCACCCCGTAATGGCGCAATAAAGTCAGCGCAAACGAGTGGAAGGTGCGGGCCTGTACCGCTCTTGCTGCAGCAGGCCTGATGCCCGGCAGGGCAGCAATCCGGTCTTTCATCTCGGCAGCGGCCTTGTTGGTAAACGTTACGAGCAGAATGCTGCCCGCGTGTACACCGCTGACTTCCATCAAGTAGCCTGCTCTCGCAGCGAGTACGGTTGT
Source organism: Paenibacillus xylanexedens (assembly GCF_007680605.1). GTDB lineage: Bacteria > Bacillota > Bacilli > Paenibacillales > Paenibacillaceae > Paenibacillus > Paenibacillus xylanexedens_B. The sequence continues at coordinate 27,394 of NZ_VEIO01000004.1, read as the reverse complement.
TTTGCCACAACCCGCTCCTGCAAGTGTAAGTATAGGGCCTTTGCCATGGCGAACAGCCGAGATTTGCGGGCCATTGAGTTTGATGCCGGCTTCTTCAAGCGATCGGAAATAATAGGCGTCCTGCTGATCATCACCCACAAGCTGCCGGCTGGTTTCCAGCGGAGCCGAGGGGGATTGAGGCAAGGAGGACGCGGGGGTGACCCCGAGCGGACGGGGGTAGAACGTTGAGTTCGGACTTAACATGTTTCATCCACCTCTGTATACATTCAGGGATTGAACAATCCCGTTCAAGAGTAAAGAATTTGCCCTTTTCACAATCGCATTGTAAATTGGTAAGATAGAGTAAGTTGCGAATCCTGCGTGTTCCATTCATATGGAGTCAAAGTTCCATTATACCGAACGTATGGTCTTGACGAAAGCCCCTCTTTTGATCCAATATCCGCATAAAATGGGGTGGCAACGCGATTTTTCGCAACTTTTTGGCTTCATATCGTATAAGTTATATATCCAGGGCAACTCGCTTGTTGCGAATTGCTGACCTGCTAACTAATGAAAAATGATCATGATATTGTTTTGACGGGACAGAGGAGGAATTGTGATGAAACTGCTTCAGCGCATCAAAAACGGAGCAAACAAAGCAACAGAGCGTGCCCAGCATGCCGTTGAGATTGGCAAATTGAACAATCAGATTGTGGGCTTGCAACAGGAACAAGAAGTCCATTTTACCGATATGGGCCGCATCTTCTATGAAGGTTATCGGGCACAGGATATGACGCTCGCTGAAAAGGAAATGGTGGATCTGTCTAATCTGTGTGATGAGTTGCAGGATGAGATCGACGCTCTTCGCAGCAAGATTGCCGAGTTGAAGAATGAACGCCTGTGTGAGTGTGGACACGTCGCATCACTGGATGCCAACTTCTGTCCGAAGTGTGGACGCAAATTGGGCGAATCCAAACCGGGTGCAGCTGCATCGGGAGCGGCCGGAGCCGCAGGGGTTGCCAAAACGGCAAATCACGAGACGGCAGCTGCACAGAACCCGGTTGCGGAACAGTCGATTTTTGACGCACCGCCGGTTGTGGAAGAACATGAAGAGACCGAGCCGTATCATACGGTTATCCCTTCAATTGCTGATTTGGATACGGAACCGGGATATAACAGCACCGAGTTTACGCTCGAAGAGAAGGAGGCATTCGATGCTGAGTGGGAACGCCGCAGAGAAGAGGAGATGCAACGGGAACGTGAGCGTCAGCAGGAGCTGGATGAGCGTATTCGTTATTGGAAAGAAAACAATCCGATTGTGAACACCGTAGATGTGCAGACGGAAGTACCACGTGAAATGGTGAAGTGTCAGATTTGTGCATCCGAATTGCCAAAAGGCTCGAAGTGGTGCCCGCGTTGCGGAGCCGAGCAGATTTGATGCAGTAGACGTGCTGCCGTCAGGCAGTGCTGGTTGCTGACAGCATGGGGGGACAGAAATATGGACCAACTGCTGCATCATCTACGTCATCTCGGGTTCACCGAGATGGAATCTAAAATTATGGTGGAATTAGCCCGCCAGGGATCAGCGTCTGGATATGAGGTAGCCAAACGGCTGGGCGTGTCCCGTTCCAATGTATATGCGACCTTGCAACGACTGGAATCCAGAGGATTTCTCCGGTGCAGTCCGGGAGAACCTGCGAAGTACAGCATGTTGAAACCGGAAGAGATGACACGCATGATCTCGGATCAGATGCACACTTCTCTGGATTACGTCGAGCGAAGTATGCCGAAGAGCGAACCGGAGAAACCTGTATTTTACAATGTCGAAGGCGACAAAAATGTTCTGGAGAATCTGAGTCGTGAACTTGCCGCAGCACAGCACGAGATTGTGGTGGATGTGTGGCGCGAGGAAGCAGAATTGCTGCGAGAGGATTTGCAGCAGGCTGAGGCTCGTGGGGTGCGCTTATTGTGGTCCTGTGAAGGTGGGGAAGGTATGGTGGATCAGCCACTTCCTTTGCCGGGATTGCCGTCACATGGCATGGATACCGGGCGTAAGTTCTCGCTCGTTGTAGATCGCCGTTGGTGCATGCTGGGCATGCGTGGGGAGTCATGCCCGACGCAGGCCGTGGTCACGGCACATCCGGTAATGACCGGATTGCTACTGAATCATTTTGCACAAGAACTGGTGCTGTATGAACTGGAGCAGGATATGGGTGAGGAGTTGGAGGATCGCTACGGACGTCGGTACGCAGACATTGCAGAACGGTACTGGTCTACCCCTGCGCCGGAGAGTGAGAAGTGACAGTTAGTGCAGTAAGAGAAGAACTCTTACGGGAGACTCGTACGTAAGAACAAGAACGGGATGACAAAGTAAAAACAGTAACAGCTGAAAAAGTAAACATGTAGCGGATGACAAGTATGAGAACAAGTGCAAGTTTGATTAAAACTAAAGTAGCAGCTGAAAAAAATAGCAAAAGGACGAGGCGTGAATGGATGTTCACTGTGACTTCGTCCTTTTTTTTGTTATTTTGTGTCAACTCAACCGTGGCCATCCTCTTGTAACTGTTATCGCGCGTAACTGTGGTCCTGCCTTAACTGTTATCCTCGGTCAATTATCCTTAAATTCTGCTTTGCTCATGCGACGAATGATGCGTCATCGGAACCTTAAGGTAGAGCAAAGCACGACACCTTCCAGCCTCTTTTCTATCACATACTCGGAAGGTTATGGTTGAGCGTTGAGTGCTAACGATCACCACAAGCCTTATTTTGGCGAAATCCACCTCTTTCAGATTCTAACGATCCTCAGGAACGCTATTTCGTCCAATAACCACCTTTTTAGCGCAATTGAAGCCATTTTCGCCTAAATAACGTCTCTGGTGATCGTTACATTTCACGACATCTCATAATGGGGCAAATAACGTTCCCTGTGATCGTTAGAATTTTTCTGAGCCCAAGCTCGTGCACATTCGCTTTAGGAGGTTCGTGAGTACAAAAATACAATTCAGAACCAAAATGCAGTGATGCTTGTTACAGCATTGGTTTGCCATCCGGTTGATAGTAAAAGAATGCTTCTGGAATACCTAGAGGATGATGTTACTGGAATATAAGAGGTATTGATTGGTCTAGGTACTGGTTAAAGGTATGAAGTGATGCTATTTTTGAAAAAATGAAGTTAGACTCCGGCAACTCGTTTCAAAGCTTCGAGTACGTCGATATAATAGGTGGTGCCGTGCGGCACAAAATCCGCCAGACGTATTTCGCTCACAAGACGTACGGCGCTGGCGGAAGGCTTATAATCGCCACGATTGCACGAAAGATCAGTCGTTGTCGTCATGACTTCTCGGGTGCCATCAAACATAAATTCACCAGTTCGTGGGGAAGAGGATAAAGGTGTGCCATCCTGTGGTGACATAGATAACGCTTCGCCTTCTTCCTTGAATGTCCGTTGTTGCGCACGCACACCGAATGCCTGAACGGCATCCTTCTCTTGGCGGAACAGGGCGAGCAAGTCATCCAGTGGTGCCTCATAGAGACTATCCACTTCGCTAGCCTGGAGAACATAGGATTCCAGTGGCTGGTTCAGGCACAGACCATAGACGGCGCTGAATTCCCGATCCAGAAACGGAACACCACGTACCTCACCCTGTAGCTGTTGCGTAGCCGTAAACAAATAAGTCAACGCATCGAATGACGTATGCACACCGAGCTCTTCCTCGAGTTCACGATGTGCATCCTGTAGCTGTTCACCGGCTACGAGGTGGCCTGCCGCTGTGATATCGTAATATCCGGGAAAAGTATCTTTAATATCCCGTCGTCGCTGAAACAGAACCATGCGCTTGTCGCCTTCGTCACGCACGATCCAGCAATGAAAGGAACGATGCCAATATCCTTTGGCATGAACCTCGTTACGGGGTGCTGTACCGATCCATTTTTGCTGATCGTCATAAATGTCGAAACGTTCTGGGGTCATGAAACGTATCTCCTTATATAGCAGAATTTAAAGTTCAAAATTTCACAAACTATTTTTTTAACGAAAGGGGAACGATTGTATGGAATGCATTGTACACTTTCAGGTGATTTATCCGCAACCTCAGGAGCGTAAAGCGCTTAGGGGACTTATCTTTGTAGGGCAAGGTCAGGAGCCGGCCACGAGTCAGCTTACGACGATGTTTAAAGACATGGGATTTCATGTTCGTTTGGAAGACGAAGCACAGTTGCTGTTTAAACCGACGGATGCCAGCGCCAATTTTGAATACATTCGGGTTACTGAACTGGATACCGGGGAAGAGGTCTACAAGGAAGACAAAGATCTCAAATCGATTCTGGAACACTTGCTGCCAAAACGTTTCTAAATAAGAGACGCATGACCGGCGTACAGTAATCACAATGAATAAAAAAAGGTCCCACCATTAAGGTGGAACCTGGACATTTGCAGGTTTGATGTGCTTTCTATGCGTATGCATATAAAAAAAGTTTTCGATCAAACAAGAAGGAGTATGCTTAAATGCTCTATAGATGCAGAACAATAATGAATACATAAGCGTACATTGGCTTAGATGGCATCGCTGTATCAAGAACCAAACCTGCGTTTTGCTTTATTTAATTGTTCGCTCTACACAATAATAAATCCAATCATTATGCCGGAGCGTTGCTTCCTTCAGCCTCGAGCTGGGAAGTGCATTGGGAACAACGAGTAGCCGCAGCCGGAATTTCAGACAGGCAGTACTTGCAGGCTTTCGTTGTTTTTTTCGGCTCAGGCTTGGCATGCTCTTTGCGCTTCAAATAGTTAATGCCCTTAACCAACATGAAGATACAGAACGCCACGATAATGAAATCAATCATCACATTGATAAATTGACCGTAAGCGATGACGGTAGCACCGGCTTCGTTGGCTTGAGCCAGTGTTGTGATGTCTTGTCCACCGGCTGTCTTTACGTCAGGGTCAAGGTTAATGATCTTTTGGCTGAAATCGATTCCGCCGAGCAGTTTCCCAACCGGTGGCATGATGATATCATTCACAAGGGACGTAACGATTTTTCCAAAAGCAGCTCCGATAATTACACCGACCGCCAGATCAATGACGTTGCCGCGAACAGCAAACTCCTTAAATTCTTTCAGTATACCTCTCATTGTGACAATCTCCTTTAACGACTAATATAGATTCAGCACGCCTTCTCCAAGGATTAATCCTGTAAGGACACGCTTTTGTTCTCATATTGTACATAAAAAATGAAAATCAATCATCCCCATTATGCAAAAGAAACATCGTTTCCGCAAATTCCATGAAAATACCTCTTTATTTCAAGCCGCCAATTCGGTATACTTCTAACATTGTTAGTGAGATTACACTTTTACATTCAGGTTCGCAATTATACATGGATACGAATCGTGAAGCCAAAATGAATTGAATAGCCGTTACTCGTATATGTGCAGGAATAGGCCTGCATGTCTCTACCCGATCACCGGAATGATTGGACTACGGGAAGGATGCTTCTACGCTCTGCGTGGGTTAAGTCAGGTCTACCTAATAAATACATAGGTATGCTTCCTCAGCCTCACCCTATGGCGTTTGCAGTGTTCAAGCGGCTTGTGTCCGTACAGGAACAAGTCCGTCTTTCCCGTCTCCGGTTCATGCCGCAGGTGTGGACAGGCGGGCTTTTTGTTTTTTACACGGGAGAGATATTGCGGAGCAGACTGTACATGGCGGTAGAGGGCATTTGGGAGGAAAAAACGATGCAATTGCTAAAAGACAAAGTAAGACAGGAAGGCATTGTCCTGTCCGAGCAGGTACTCAAAGTAGACTCATTCCTGAACCACCAGATGGACCCGGTGTTGATGAAGGAAGTTGGCAAAGAGTTCATTCGCCGTTTTGAAGGGGAGAACATTACACGTGTGCTGACGATTGAATCATCCGGTATTGCGCCGGGCATTATGACAGCACTTGAACTGAACGTTCCGCTCATCTTCGCCCGCAAGCAGAAGTCACTTACTCTAACGGAAGATATTTTGGTGGAGAAAGTGTATTCCTTTACCAAACAGGAGACGAATGAAATTACTGTTGCCAAAAAGTTTATGAACCCTGGTGACCGTGTGCTGATTATTGATGATTTTCTGGCGAACGGCGAAGCCGCATTTGGTCTGGCTCGCATTGTAGAACAGGTAGGTGCGGAAGTCGTAGGGATCGGGATTGTGATTGAAAAAGCATTCCAGCCGGGAGGCCGTCTGTTGAAAGAAGCGGGTTACCGCGTGGAATCCCTGGTTCGCATCGGTGCATTGTCCGATGGACAAGTAACCTTTGCAGATGAGGAGGGCACGAACTAATATGGCACGCGAACGTATTTTTCAGCGTCACCGGCATCCGGTCAAAACCTTCTCACTTGGCTTGCAACACGTACTTGCGATGTATGCAGGAGCTGTCATTGTCCCGCTTATTGTGAGTAGCGCACTTGGATTCACACAGGAGCAACTTACCTATTTGATTGCGATCGACTTGCTGGCTTGCGGCGTAGCCACTCTGCTTCAGGTCTGGGGCAATAAATATTTCGGCGTTGGACTGCCAGTTATGCTGGGCTGTGCCTTTCAGGCCGTATCTCCGATGATTATGATCGGAAAGAGCAGCGGCGTATCTGCCATTTACGGTGCCATTATTGCCTCCGGTCTGTTCGTTCTCATTTTCTCCGGTTTGTTCGGCAAACTCATTCGGCTCTTTCCGCCAGTGGTTACAGGTTCCGTGGTCACCATTATTGGTCTGACCCTGATTCCTGTTGCATTCACCGATTTAGGTGGGGGCCAGAATGCAGAAGACTTCGGTAGCGGTGTACATCTGTTGCTAGGTTTCGGCGTATTCATCTTCATTATTTTAATGACCCGTTTCACTACAGGTTTTGTACGCTCCATCTCTGTATTAATCGGTCTTTTCGTTGGTACGGTGGCTGCTGGCTTCATGGGTGAGGTGAAATTTGCCCCTGTTCTTGATGCAAGCTGGTTCCATATGGTTCAGCCGTTTTATTTCGGAAGACCGACCTTTGAGATTGTTCCTATTCTGACGATGATTCTTGTTGCGATTGTCAGTGTGGCCGAATCTACGGGTGTATTTATGGCGCTGGGTAAAATGTTGGACAAGGATCTGACTTCCAAGGATTTGGCGCGTGGATATCGTGCAGAGGGTCTGGCTATCGTGCTTGGGGGGATTTTTAACTCTTTCCCTTATACGACGTATTCGCAAAATGTAGGGCTTGTACAGATGACACGTGTGAAGACACGTGATGTCATCGTTGTTGCAGGCGGTTTGCTGATCGTTATTGGCTTTGTCCCGAAAATTGCTGCACTGGCTCAGCTCGTACCTGGCTCAGTGCTTGGCGGTGCCATGGTGGCATTGTTCGGTATGGTGATTTCGTCGGGTATCCGCATCATTGGCAGTCAGGTGGACCTGAACCGTCATGAGAACCTGTTCATCATTGCTTGTTCTGTTGGCATGGGGCTGGGGGTAACGGTGGTGCCTCAGTTGTTCGCAGGTGCACCAGCATGGGCTCAGATTATGCTGGGCAATGGCATTATTGCAGGTAGCTTTACAGCAATCTTTATGAATTTGTTGTTTAATGGACTCGGCAGTAAAGAAACAGCCGCCGAATTGGCTGCACAGCATACAGATGAGATGGCTCAGGAGAACAGCAAGACTGCATAAAAGTATTTTTACTCTGATGCTTGGTCAGAAGGGTTATTATGTAAAACGTACATGATGAATCATTCATGGCATAACGTATTTTGACTCAGGATATGAATGATTTATTTCATATATTATTCACGTTATAAAATATCAATGCGATGAGTATAAGTTAACCTTTATGTTGGACAGTTAACATAATTTACGCATAGGAAACACCGAAACAATGGGTTCAGCACAAACCATTGTTTCGGTGTTTTCTTGTTATTGCACGATACGATATTAAAGATGCCGCATCTGCTTTTCGGCAAAATCACCAACCCAAGGCAGTTTCAGCCATTTTCCTTGCAGACTTGTAACGACGGTCAGGAGCCATACGATTACACCAAGCAGGGATAACAGTGAAGCTACAAGTGGACCAAACAGTGGAAGAAAGGTCGACAATACATGCCCAACCATAATCAGTCCGAAAACCGTCACGGATTGAAGGGCATGGAACAACACAAATCGGCTGCGCTTCTCCACGGCTAGAAAGATGATGCCGCCTACAAACGTGAATAAATAACACAACATTCCGGCTATATTTTCATCCAGACCGCTGGACGATTTCATGGGAGACATTCGGCCCAGCCTCCTTTGTCCTTTTTATATAGGCTATGTAGGAGGTGGACAGAACTGAACCGATGAATGGATTAAGTTTGAATCTGTCTGCGAGGGCTGGTTATTTTCCCTTTTTTATCTTCATCATCTTCCTTGGGCACCAGACGCTCATCTGTTTTTCCTTCGTGATGATTATCAAATGCATACTCTGTCAGCTTCCATTCGGTTTTGCCAAGTACGAGATCGGCAGGAAACTCTTGCCCCCGGTGAAGGTGCTCTTCCTGCCCGGCTTCATTGATATATACGCCGTCGACCTCAACCTTTTCATGCGAAAGGGGCAACATATCCTGTTCTTTGCGTTCCATAACAGGTCCTCCTTTTAGTTCCATATAGTTAACTGATTTGGTGATCCAAGATAATATCCCCCGAATAGTTGGGGGTTATGCTGGATAGATTAATCCGTATAGAATAAACGTTTTATAAAATATGATTCGGAATTAAACTTTTTGGGCAGCAAAACCGTTATATATATTAGGAAAAATCGTCAAGTCGTAACGAGGTTCCGAATATGATACAATAAGATTATGATTCAACCTGAATCATATCGGGTATTTATAGTGTCAGGTACTTGCTATTCGGCGAGGTTCCCGACCTAAAGCTTGCTTTAAGCCGCGCACACAACTTCATGAATGGCATTTAAGACTTATTCGGCGTTCTCTAAACGGAGCATTCACTTTCAACGTTTTGGGAGGGAATTACAATGGCAACGAAAGGTCACAATGAGGTCAAAGAAAGTTTGAGGGAAATGACTCGGATTTTCCGTCCTAAAGATCCAAAAAAATTCGTGAAGGAGTATGTGAGAAAATACCGGATTACGGGTGGATATGAGGAAGAATTGACTTCTGTCGTTGAGCATGAACTTGTCAAGATGGATTCTTCCGTATCCTGAAACAACACCAACTTCTGATTATACTGTTCCAATATGAATAGAACCGTCTCTCGGGCCTTGGCTCCGGCAGACGGTTTTTTTTGCGTTTGTGGAGTCAATTTGCATGTATCTATATTATCTTGGATTTTGGTGTCACTTTAGGGGCTTTGTTCTGAATTTCCCGCATATATATGGAAGTATACCTACAGCAGGAAGGATGAAGGCATGTGGATCCTATATTGAAAACCAGAGAAGAGATTGGCTACATGCGGGAAGCGGGACGGATATTAAAGGCATGCCATCAACATATTGAACGGTACATGGTTCCGGGTACCACAACAGCGGAGATTAACGAGCTTGTCGAAGCTTTCCTCGCGGATCATGGAGCCACACCTGAGCAGAAAGGGTATAAAGGGTATCCTTACGCTACATGTGCTTCCGTCAATGAAGTGGTTTGTCACGGGTTTCCCGGAAGCCAGGCACTTGCAAGTGGAGATGTCGTAACGATTGATATGGTAGTGAATAAAGACGGCTGGCTTGCTGATTCGGCCTGGACATATGCTATAGATGAACCGAGCAGATCTATTCGCCGGCTTATGAAACGTACGGAAAAAGCGCTATATAAGGCGATCGCACAGGCCGTTCCCGGCAATACACTTGGAGATATTGGGAGCGCGATTGAACGAACGGCACGGTTATACCGATACGGGATCGTCAAACCGCTTATCGGCCACGGCATAGGGCAATATATCCACGAGCCACCGAATGTACTGCCTTATGGAAAACGAAAAACAGGAATGATGCTTGCCGAAGGCATGGTCATAACCATTGAACCCATATTCACGAAGGGTAGCTCCGGGGCCGTGGTATGGGATGAGGATGGCTGGACAGTCCGAACGCTGGATGAAAGCTGGGGCGTGCAGTATGAACATACCGTAGCCATTACCAAGGATGGGCCGTTGATTCTAACGGATGGAACTTAAACGAAAATTTTCAATCTATATTGAATGATCGTAATGCTGTAAAGCTGGCGTGAATGCTCCATGCAAATATCGACTCGAAGGTCCATGGGGCAGAATCGTCCATTTCCAGTTGGTGTGGTAATCGTTTCCTGAAAAGGCGAAAAATCTTTTTGCATAATATTGCATGTTTTTATTGTGATAAAAGTCGCCAAGAAATCTGATATCATCACCGAAATTTGGCAAAATTTTTCAGCGGTTAATTGTAATACTTTTAAGTGAAATCGTTTGCAAACCAAGTTGTGATGCGGTTTTATACATAAAGTGAACAATTTGTGAACATGTGTCCAAAGATTGACAAAATCATACCCTCAACTTATATTTAATAAGTGATTGAAGCATATAGAATGAATTGGAAGAATGCGCAGACATGCCCTGGACAGGAAATGACGGGAGTACTGGAAGCGTTATTTTTGTAAGCATCCTATATGATGAAGAGGATTATGTGTATCGTGCTGAAACGTACATGTGTTGGCTTTGTACCGACGACAACGTAATCTACGAAAACGTAAAAAAGTGGGGTAGATCAATGATGAAACAGTGGCAGGTTGCAAAGCGAATTCTCCCCTTGCTGGCGGTGTTCTCTTTGCTGCTATCCGCATGCGGGCGGGAAGACTTGTCGGCAATGAAACCTCAGGGTCCTGTGGCACAAGACCAATTAGATCTGATGAAGCTGTCTATTGCGATTATGATCGTGGTGCTCATCATTGTATTTGCGATTGCTGCCTATGTCCTGATCAGGTTTCGCAGACGAGCAGGGCAGACCGAAATGCCTGAGCAGGTTGAAGGAAACTTCAAGCTGGAAGTAATATGGACAGCCATTCCACTTCTGCTGGTCATTATTTTGGCTGTACCAACAGTGCAGACGATTTTTGCCCATGGTGAAGATCTGACGAATGACAAAAACGCAGTTAAGGTCCAGGTAACCTCACATCAGTATTGGTGGGAATTCACTTATCCTCAGTATGACATAACCACCGCTCAAGACCTCATCATCCCGACCGGAAAGAAAATTGCATTCGAATTGAAAACCGCGGACGTGCTTCATTCCTTCTGGGTGCCGTCACTTGCGGGCAAAATGGACACAAACCCGGATGGAACACTGAACAAATTCAGCTTCTCTGCTCCAAATGAAGGCGTTTACCGTGGTAAATGTGCCGAGTTATGCGGTAGATCTCATGCTTTCATGGAATTCAAAGTTAAGGCTGTTAGCCAGGAGTCCTTTGACCGCTGGGTTAACGCGATGAAAGCGCCAGCTGTTCTTCCTGAGGACACACAGCTTGCTGAGAAATTCAAAACGAACTGCCTGTCTTGCCACGCTGTTGGCGATCAGGGCGGACCTGTTGCACCGAACCTTACAGGTATCGGAGGTAAGGAATCCGTTGCAGGTATTTTGCTGAATCAGCGGGAAGGTCAGGAAGAAGGTAAACCGGTACTGGATAACATGAAAGAGTGGCTTCATGATCCACAAGCTGTGAAGCCGGGCAATACGATGCCAAGTCCGAAGAGTCTGGGACTGACGGATGAAGAAATCGACGGAATTGCCGAATATTTGGCCAATTACAAATTGGACTACGAATAGAACAGCAAGGATGAAGAAGGGGGTACACAACCTTGGCTCATGCGCATAGCGTCAAGCGGTACAAGGGCTTGATGGACTGGATCACCACCGTCGATCACAAAAAAATCGCCGTTCTTTACTTGATTGCAGGCGGACTTTTCTTCGGCATTGGCGGTATAGAAGCCATTTTGATCCGGATTCAATTGATGAAGCCGATGAACGATTTTGTATCGGCGCAAGTGTTTAATGAATTGATTACGATGCATGGAACTACGATGATTTTCCTTGGCGTCATGCCGATTATTTTTGCCATTATGAATGCGGTAGTCCCTTTGCAGATCGGGGCACGTGACGTAGCGTTCCCTTTTGTTAACGCTCTAGGCTTCTGGACATTTTTGTTCGGTGGTTTGTTGCTCAATCTGAGCTGGGTGATGGGAGGCGCGCCGGATGCAGGCTGGACATCATATACACCTCTCTCCGGTTCGGAGTATAGCGGAACACACGGTGTAGACTTCTATACGATCGGTCTTCAGATCGCCGGTCTGGGTACACTTATCGGGGGGATTAACTTCCTGGCTACCATTATCACCATGCGTGCGCCAGGCATGTCCTATATGCGGATGCCGATGTTTACCTGGACCACGTTTATTACATCAGCAATTATCCTGTTTGCTTTTCCTGCCATCACGGTAGGCCTTGTATTATTGACGTTTGACCGTATTCTCGGTGCGAATTTCTTCGATGTTGCAGGTGGCGGTAACCCCGTGCTCTGGCAACATATCTTCTGGATTTTCGGACACCCGGAAGTTTACATCCTGATCTTGCCGGCATTCGGCATTATCTCGGAGGTTATTCCAACCTTCTCGCGTAAGCGGTTGTTTGGATATAGCTCTATGGTATTTGCAACCATTCTGATTGCCTTCCTGGGCTTCATGGTATGGGCGCATCACATGTTTACGACAGGTCTGGGTAACGTGGCTAACGCGTTATTCTCGATCTCAACGATGCTGATTGCTGTACCGACAGGGATCAAAATCTTCAACTGGCTCTTTACGATGTGGGGTGGACAGATTCGCTTTACGGCGGCCAATCTCTTTGCTGTCGGATTTGTACCAACCTTCGTTATGGGTGGGGTTACCGGTGTCATGCTGGCTTCTGCCCCGGCAGACTTCCAGTTCCATGACACGTACTTTGTCGTAGCTCACTTCCACTATGTTATTGTGGGCGGACTGGTTCTCGGATTATTCTCCGGACTTCATTACTGGTGGCCGAAGATGTTTGGTCGTATTCTAAGTGAGTCACTCGGGAAGTGGACATTCTGGACATTTATGATCGGGTTCCAGTTGACCTTCTTCGTACAGCATTTCCTCGGTCTGATGGGGATGCAACGCCGGATTGTTACATACTTGCCGAATCAGGATTTTGACCTGCTTAACCTGGTTAGCTCCATCGGGGCATTCCTCATGGGCGTAGGGGTCATTATATTCCTGGTGAACATCGTCATCACGACGAAGAAACCAATCGATGCACCAAACGATCCGTGGGAAGATGGTCGTACACTGGAGTGGACGATTCCATCGCCGCCGCCAGAGTACAACTTCAAACAAACACCACTGGTACGTGGTATCGATGCATATTGGAAAGAGAAGATGGCAGGCAACAAGGAGATGACTCCGGCGGAGCCGGTAGGTTCCATTCATATGCCATCTGCTACACCGTTGCCGTTTGTGATGTCGGTAGGTATTTTTATCGCCGGCCTTGGACTGATGTTCAGTAAAGACACATTCGAATTGGAATTCATGAATATCATCTTCAATAATTATATTGTGCTTATTATCGGTCTTCTCATTACATTTGGTGCGATGGCACTGCGCTCATTATATGACGATCACGGCTGGCACATTGAACCCGAGGATCAGGACGAGAAGGGGGCGAGAACATGACAACCTCACATGCCGAGCCGGTAAACGGCAAACTGCCGCATGAACCAGAGAAGGCAACGCTGGAAGGACGCAACAAGCTGATTGGCTTCTGGCTGTTCCTTGGCGGTGAGACGGTGCTGTTTGGTACACTCTTCGCGACCTTCCTGGCACTCCGCGGGCAGACCAATGATGGACCTACAGCGAATGAACTGTTTCATCTGCCGCTTGTGGCAGCAGCAACGTTCATCCTCTTGGTCAGCAGCTTGACGAGTGTATTCGCCATTCAGGCGATGCACAAGGGGAACCGAAATTCACTGGCTTGGTGGCTGGGGATCACGGTTGTTCTAGGCCTGGGATTCCTTGGTCTGGAGATTTACGAGTTCTACGAGTACGTGAAACATAAAGAGTTCGGCATGACCACGAGTGCCTTCAGTTCGGCATTCTACACGTTGGTCGGGTTCCACGGAGCCCACGTAGCGTTCGGTATTGTATGGATCGGAATCATTATCGGGCAACTGTTCAAAAAAGGATTAACGGTCGTAACCGCACCGAAAGTCTATGTCTCAGCCATGTACTGGCACTTCATCGACGTTGTGTGGGTGTTCATCTTTACGGTCGTGTACCTGCTCGGAAAGGTGGGGTAACACATGTCCGCTCAGGATCAAAGTGATCAACAGCCGGTGAAGCACCGTCACCGTGCGGAAGGGCCTTCGAAGCATGTCGTCGTGTTTATTTTCTCCATTATACTCACGTTGATTGCCTTTGCCGCCGCCGCCGCCGGAGGGGTTAACACAACCTTCACCATTATTATTATGGTTGTCATGGCCATTCTGCAGGTATTTGTACAGCTTGGTTACTGGATGCACTTGAAGGACAAAGGCCACTTGATGCCAATACTATTTATGGCCTTTGGATTTTTCGTAGCCTTTACATGTATTATTATGGCCCTCTTCTGGGTGTGGTGGTAAGAGAGATGGCGGCGGCGTATTGCCGCCGTCTTTTCCCCTTTTATACGAGTGAATGATGAATGATGGAGGTTTAACAATCTCTGGATCGTTCCAGGATTCATCAAGAAAGTATGAAATCGTGGTAAGTGAAATAAATGTTCACCAAAACAGGTCACGGGGAGGTTTCCCGTATGCTCGGGTTGCAATATTTTAGTTTTGACGACTTATGGAGTCCGCTTATTCTTGCTTTATTTTTGATTATTGCGGCAGCCTATCTCGTATTAGTGGGTCCGTTCAGCGAGAAAGTACGGGGTGCAGAGCCGGCAACTACCGGACAGAAGGTCATGTTTCTCGCAGGTCTATTCGCTCTATATCTGGCACAAGCGGGACCCTTCAATCTACTGGGTCATGTGATGTTCAGCTTCCACATGGTGAGCATGGCATTATCCTATCTTGTTGCTCCGCCATTGATGATGAAAGGTTTGCCGACTTGGGTATGGCGCGGTATTGTGCGCTGGTTGCCTAACCGCCAGCTTTCCTTCCTGGCGCATCCCATTGTAGCGGCGGTGTTGTTCAACGGACTGTTTTCCTTGTATCATCTGCCCGTTGTGCATGATTATGTCATGTTGAATTTTACCGTTCACCGGTTGTATTATATCGTACTTTTTATCACATCCATGCTGATGTGGTGGACTTTACTTAACCCTCTGCCAGAGGGTAGACAAGCTTCAGGCTTGTCAAAGGTTGGATTTATCTTTTTGAACATGGTGCTGTTAACGCCTGCATGTGGATTAATTATTTTTGCTTCCGAACCGCTGTATCAGACGTATAGCAACCCGGCCATATGGGCTGAAGCGATGAGGTATTGCGTATCTGGCGACTCCTCGGCAATTCTTCGTTCATTCGGAGGGCCGGCGTTCTTTAATGTCCTGTCTTCTACGAAGGAGGATCAGCAGGTGGGTGGTATTCTCATGAAATTTATTCAGGAGGGCATCTTTGTCTCCATGCTGGCCTATGTGTTTTCTCAATGGTACCGGAAAGAGAGGCAGGAAGAGGATGATGATCTCTCGCCTGCTGGTGGTGGTAAGGAGCAGGGGCCGCTCAATCCGGCCGCCAAATCGTGAGTGTAATGTGACGACAAAAGGGGGAACACACGATGGATATGTATTTTTGGCTACCTACAATCAGTACTTCGTTCATTGTGCTTAGTGCGATACTTGTGGCGATTGGCTGGGCTTTAATTATTCGCGGCAAACGTGAGGCACACCAGTCTGCCATGGTAGCGGGAGCGATCGCGGCTCTGATCTTTTTTGTAATCTACATGTCCCGCACCGTATTTGTAGGCAACACGGCTTGGGGCGGAGACCCGGATATGGAGATCTTTTACCGCATCTTTCTGATCTTTCATATTATTCTGGCTACCGTTGCCGCTGTATTTGGTATCTCGACACTGGTACTTGGCTTCAAAAAGAATTTTGGAAAACATCGCCGCTGGGGGAAATTTACCTCCATCATCTGGTTTGGCTCTGCACTGACAGGTACGGTGGTATATGTGTTGTTATATCTGCTCTATCCTGGGGGACACACAAGTCCGGTATGGGAAGTTATCCTCGGCACTTAAATGGATGAATCTCGCAGATGATTAGTCCATGCCATCTCTCTTATTCATTCATAGAATGAGTTTGAGAGGGGGGAACCAAATGAAAAAAACAGTCAGCATCAGTCAGACGTATCCTCGTCTTACCGTGTATTCCGAAGAGAACTACAGAGGAAGAAGCCGTATTTATCGTGGTAATACTGGACTTCGCAACCTGGACAATATTTTGGACGGGGTTGAGAGCCTGCGCTTCTTTTCAACGAGTTCGAATGCAACGCTTGTGCTGTTTACACGGCCAAACTTCCAGGGAGGCTTCCGTGTCTATCGCGGAAACACCAATCTGAGAGATTTGGATGACTTGATCCGCGGCGAAGATGTAGAGTCGTTGATCTCCACCAATCAACGTCTCACTCTGGCTGAGATTCGCGCCATCCGTAGAAACCGCAGCTTGCCAACAGGCTACAACCTCGTGTAAGACATGAGCCTCTTCTGCTATCAGGTGACCGGAAAAGAAAAAGATAAAGAAAAAGAAAAAGATAAAGAGCTGTGCCCTTCTGTGATTGACTCACAGTGTGGGGTACAGCTCTTTTTTTTAATAAGGTAGAGCAGGTATTGTTAGTCTCCGCCGCCACCGCTATCTCCACCTCCGCCACTATCCCCACCGCTGTCACTGCTTCCGTGATCACTGCTCGAATGATGATGAGAGCCCGAAGAAGAATCCGTATCGTGAAGTTTGTGATCGTGATGGAGTCGGTGGTCGTGAGTGGGCCTGGGATGAGAGTCTGTCGAAAAGTCAGAGGTCATCATAGAAGAAGACGTAGCCGAGCCAGACGAATGATGATGCTGTCTGGACTGTCTGGAATGCCTTTTGCTGTCACTTTTGCTCTTAACCCGATCTGGCTCACTTCGAATGATGAGCCAGATCATCGCAAGGATAAAACCAAAAACAAGTATAGGTTCAATAAGCCATCCCATAGGGTGATCATTCCTCTCGGCTAAAATTGCTGTGTTTATTTTATCGCAGAATGGATTCTTTTCCTATCCTGCTTTCCTGATTCAGGAAAAAAGGGGTTGACGGGACATGCGATAGGTCTGTATACTGTGTATATTGATATACACAGTAGATACAGTTAAGCACAGCAAGAATACAGTATAGTATGACAACAAGAATGATGAAAGACAGTCGAAAGGCAGGCATAGATATGGATGCATGGAAGCAAGCGTGGTGGCTGACCCGTAACGAGTATAGGAAGGATAAGCTCCAGTGGTTATGGTCTGCCGTGTTCATGATATACACAGGTAGCATGAGCGGAGTGTTATTGATTGGACAGCAGCAGAGTGATTTTATTAATCCGGTGGTAGATGCATTTTTCTTAATCATGCTACCGTTTCAAGGGTTTCTCTTCAGCAGACGTTCCTTCCGCTACATACAGGAGGATTCCTATACACAGATGCTGGCCTATTACCGAAGGCTCCCGATTCAGAATGAAACGGTAATGTGGTCAAGACTACAGCAAGCTCTGATTGCATTTGCGTACAATGGATTCTTTTTCTACGGATCGTTATATGTTGTCAGGTTGCACACGGTAGGCTTCACATGGGATGAGTATCTGGCCTTTGCGCTAAGTTGTACAGGATATGGGCTTCTGATTACAGGATTGTACATTTATGGAGAGTTTCTCTTTAGTGGTAAAAAATATTTGCTGCTCAGTTTTATGTTCTTGCCGATAGCCGTTATGATATCTGTTCTGATCCGTCTCTCGGGTAATTACGGATTCTGGTATGTTATTCACTACAGTAAATTATGGGGCATGATTTCCCCGATCATGTGGACTGCGTTGGTTGCGGGATTGGCAGTGTTATGGGGGTTCGGTCGATTGACGATGAAGAAGCTTGCCCTGAGAGATTTGAGCTAGAAGGCAACTGAAATGAAATAATAAAAAGAATAAAGGATGAGACCGGCACGTTCAGGCAAGTGATGAAGTGTACCGGAGGGCGAGGTGCAAGATGTGAAGATACCCATTCAAATAAATGAGAATAGCGCTGAACCTTTGTATCACCAGATTGAGAACCAATTAAGGTCGTTAATTATAACGGGTCAATTGGGGGAGGGGACACATTTGCCGTCCATTCGTGAATTTGCCGGCGCACTGAATTGCAGTGTGATTACGGTTAGACGGGTCTATCAGGATCTGGAGAATGAAGGCTTGCTTCGTACGAAGCAGGGGACAGGAACATTTGTGGCCCAGGTTGAGGCAGGAGAACGAGAGAACTACAGGCTGAAGGCTGCGGAGGAAGCGATGCAAGCTGCGGTGCAGTCGGGCAAAGCTGTGGGGTGTACAGAAGAGGAAATGGAAGTTTTGTTCCGGGAAGCCTTAAGAGCAAATTATTCAAAGTAAGGAGGGGAAGGTATGGTGGAACCCATAGCCGTTCAATTAAATGGTGTATCCAAGATGCGTAAACGCAGGGTTATTGGGCCGATTGATCTCACGATTCCGGAAGGATATGTTGTTGCCATTCTGGGGCATAACGGCTCTGGCAAAAGTACACTGCTTAATATGCTGCAACAAATTGTACTACCGGATAGCGGAGAGATCATGTGGTTTGGACAGGAGAAGCATTCGGGGATACTTCCGATTGAGCTGAGACAACAGATTGGCTTTGTGGCAGATAACAGCGGTATTGAAGAGAATCGGATGACGCCTCAGGAGGCAGCCGATTTCAGATCACATTGGTACCCGAGGTGGGATATGAAGCTGTTCAAGCAGCTTATGACAGACATGGAAGTGCCGAGTGATGTGAAGCTGACCAAGATGTCCAAGGGAGAACGAAGGAAGTTCGAGATTGCCGCAGCACTTGCTAGTCGTCCTAAACTGCTTCTTCTGGATGAACCTTCGTCCGGTCTTGATCCTTTTGCCTGGAAGGTGATGGTTGATCAGTTCCGCAATTACATGGAAGGTGGAGACACGACCATTCTCATAGCTACACATATTGCGGATGAAGTGAAGAGACTGGCAGATTTCATCGTGCTGATGCACCGCGGGCAGGTTCTGGGGATGGCGGAGAAAGACCTTGTGCTGGAGCAGTGGAAGGAAATCTGGTATGAAGGGGATTTGCGACCTGAGAGTATTCCGGGGGTGGTGGAATCTTTTCAGGAAGAGAATGGTCTGATTCGTGTCATTACAACCCGTGTGAGTGAAGCGCAGGAGAGGTTGGCGTTATCCAATCACCGGGTGCTCAAAATTCGCAATTTGGAACTGGGAGAAGTGCTTGAATATTGGATTGCCGGGTATGCACCCGTACAGTGGAGATAAACCGAAGGGAGACGATTCTGAATGAACCGATTGGAACTAAAGCAAGTCGTCAAACAGTACGCAGACAAGACAGCTGTCAATGGAGTTACGCTTAATGTAAAAGAGGGCGAGATTTACGGATTGCTCGGAGCCAATGGCGCCGGTAAAACGACAACGATGCGCATGGTGCTGGGCTTGATTCACCCGGATGGCGGTAACATTTTGTACAACGGCAAGCCTTATAATACAGAGCTGCAACAGATTATGGGATATTTGCCCGAAGAACGCGGATTGTACCCGAAGGTAAAAGTGAGTGAACAGATCAATTATCTGGCACGCCTCCGTGGAATGAACGCCAAAGATGCGGATGAGAGTCTGAAGTACTGGTTGAAGCGATTCGAAGTGCCAGAGTATTACGATAAAAAGATTGAGGAATTATCCAAAGGAAACCAGCAGAAAATGGGCTTTATAGCCGCGGTGGTACATAGACCGCAGATTCTCATTCTGGATGAAGCGTTTAGTGGACTCGATCCGGTTAACGTAGAGTTGCTTAAATCAACGGTTAAAGAATTGCGTGATGAAGGTACAGCCATTTTGTTCTCTACACACCGGATGGAACATGTCGAGGAGTTGTGTCGTCAGATCACAATACTTCATCGTTCTAATACGGTAGTGCAGGGCGAGATTAAAGAGATTAAGAGCCGTTACCCGCGTGAACAAGTTTACCTCAGTACTCTTGGACAGGTGGAAGGACTTGAGCAACTGGCAGGTGTGAAACGAGTGGAGCAAAATGAACGTGGATATCAGATCCAGGTCAGTGAGGTTGCGGCGGCACAGGAGATTTTAAAAACGGCGATGGCACAGACCACCGTGGAGCATTTTGAGATCAAGGAACCAACGCTTAACCAAATCTTTATTCGTGAGGTAGGTGAGTCGAATGAATAAAATGGGCACAATTACAGGTTTCACGTTCAAAAACAAAGTAAAAACAAAGTCATTTATGGTTACTACCATTGTACTTGCACTTTTAATTTCGATTGGACTCAATGTTCCATATTTCATTACTTTATTCAACGGCGGACCAATGGGCGGCGGAGCTTCCGGTAAAAATCCTGTCAACATCGGTCTTCTGACAACGGAACAGCAGGACGTAGCACAGAAGCTGGAAGACTTCTCGTCTGCTCAGGGAAATCAGGCGTATCGTTTCATCGTGAGTGGGGATAAGGATGAAGCCGCATTACAGGAAGATGCGAAGGCAGGCCTGATCGATGGTTATTTGAAACTTGAAACGGTAGCAGGACAGGAGTTTCCGAAGCCTGTTTTATATTCCACAGATGACATTTCACCTCAGGTCACTACGGCTATTGAATCTGCTCTGCAAACTGTGAAGCTGGATGTCGTAGTCAAGGATGTACTGACACCTGAACAGAAGGCGTTGATTACGACACCTGTCAAGCTGACCGCGGAGAGTCTAAGCGCCGATGATGGTGAGGCTGGAGCTGGTGCTGAAAAATCAATGAGCCCAATCAACTATATCGTCGTGTACTTGTTAATCATCTTGCTGTTCACATCTACGATGATGACAGGTAATATGATTGCTTCCGAGATTACCGCTGAGAAAAGCTCAAGAATTATGGAAATTTTGATTACGAGTGTATCTCCACTCAGTCAAATGTTTGGTAAAATCATCGGTATCTTCATGGTAGGCATGTTACAGATCGGCATCTTCGGAGCAGTTATCGCGGGAAATATTCTATTACCGCACAACCGCGCAGTACTGGATGATTTCAATTTGAGTGTTAGCGACATTAATATCGCTGTGATTGTCTATGGACTGATCTTCTATATCCTGGGTTACTTCCTGTACGCAGTGCTGTTCGCAGCCGTTGGTTCAATGGTCAGCCGTACGGAAGAGCTGGGGCAGGCAGTTCTGCCAATCACGATGCTGTCCCTGGTATCATTCTATATTGCAATCTTCAGCATCTCTGCACCGAATATTTTATTGCTCAAAGTCGCAAGCTTCATTCCGTTCACGTCACCGACAGCGATCCTTGTACGGATCGGGGCAGGCGTTGCACCGACCTGGGAGATTCTAACGTCTCTTGCCATTCTGGCCGTATCCATTCTGGTCTTTGGCTGGCTTGCAGCTAAAATCTATCGCACCGGCGTACTGATGTACGGCAAACGTCCGACCTTTAAAGAATTGTTCAAAGCGATGAAGGCGTACAAGATTTAATATTTTGAACGACAACACGAAGCAAGCAAGCAACACAGCAGCTGAAGTAGCAACAAACACGAAGATGACAGATATTATGTGTTTCTCTCATTTAATTATGGCAACAGACCGTGTTTAAGTTTTAATTAACGAACGAATGTATGAGAAGATGTTTCACGTAAAAAGTAGATCATGGCCTCCTGATGTTCAGGTGGCCATGATTCCTTTTTCGGATAAAAGATAGGGTAGCCATGAGTTCCAGGGCACACATTCGAGGAGCCGATGCTAAATGGACAGATTACGATGGATGTACAGACAATTTAGGAGTGAGCCGCTTTGGTTCCGAATTTGGATTCTCTCGATGTTGCTCATTGCCATTATATTCAGTAATTCATCTTGGATGAGTAGTGATGGATTTTCTCAAAGTTTAGCAAAGATGGCCGCAGCCCTCTTCTTTTTCTCCTATGGCGGGTGCTACTCTAAAATGGGTGCACCTTCTTTTTATTCGTAAGAAACAGGCCGGGGATCAAGATCAGTGCCAGAATGATCGCGGCTACAAGAAAACCGATATGGTACGCCTGCAATTGATTTGCAATGGTTGGATGCAAGCCTTGTATAACTGTTGCAACAGCCGTCGCAATAATGGCTGAGCCGAAGCTCGAACCAAGGTTTTCAATGATATTTATCCCAACCCCTGCCTCTGGAAGCTGCTTACTGTCAAGCCCGGTGTATGCTTCACTCATTAATGGAAGACTAATGCCCCCAACGCTGGCGCCACGAATGAATAAAATAACCGAAATCCAAATCATGCTTGTATGATCCGTGATGAAGATAAATGGAATAGATCCGATAAGTGAAAGAACAAGACTGACGATAAGCACATATTTTGCACCAATGCGGTCGATCATTTTTCCAATGAAAGGCCGAGCGATCAGCATACCAATGCCTTGAGGAATGAGTGCAACTGCTGTTTCGATGGCTGTGAAGTGTCGAAAGGTTTGAAAGAACAAAGGGAGTATTAACATCGGACCCATGATGGCGATATTTGCGAGGAATAGCCCGGCACTTGAGGCTGCAAAGTTCTTATGGGCGAACAAATTCATAGGCAGAACGGTTTGATTCATTTTGATACGATTATAAACGAGATAAATGAGAGCCGAAGCAAGGCCAATCCCCATCCACAAGATGGTTTCATGATTGTTGAAAGTGGCGTAATCCGTTGCTTTGGTAATTCCATAAATGAAAGCCGCACTCATAATGGATAAAAAGATTATTCCGAAAAGATCAAGCTTGCTCTCTTTGTTAAAAGGCTCGTAGTCTGGAATCTTTCTCATCATTAAAGGAGCGGTAATGATTACAATGAACACGTTAATGAAGAAGATCCATGGCCAAGATGCGACTTGAACGATAAACCCTCCGATGATAGGTCCCAAAATAGGACCAAAGATCATAGGAGTGCTTACGATCGCCATGACTCTGCCTAAGTACTCTTGTCCGGTTGTCTTAACCAAGAGGGTGAACATGAGAGTGGTAATGACTCCGGCGCTAAATCCCTGAAGCAAACGGAAGAAGATAAAACTGGATATATCCCGGCTAACACCGATTAGTATAGAAATTACTCCAAAAGCAATGACGGCTCCAATGAAGACCTTCTTGCCATTAAATTGATTCATAAGCCAACCCGATACCGGAACCGCAATCGCAAGGGCTAAAATATATCCTGTAATGGCCCATTGAATGGTGCTTAATGTGGTATGAAAATCTTTTGTGAGTTGACTTACAGCGATATTCACCATTGTAGAATCCAACATGGGAACGATTGCTCCAAGAGCAATGGCCCAAGCGGTAATCAGGATGTGTTTAGGTATTCCTGTTTCTTTTACTTTGTTTGTACGCATAGTAAACTCCTCTAATCAATATTGTTTCCTTGTCAACCAAAAGTCTATCCTTATTTAGTTTCCTTGTCAACAATAAAAAGGGTTTAAAAAAAGCATCCGTGTCTCTTTAGAGAAGGTTGCTCTTGGTTTTATTCTTAATTTATAGTTGTATCACTTCATTATATCCAAACCTTGTTTCTTTATTTCAGTGTCCAAATGTTTGCTGTACAGCTCAATGAAGTTCAGCATGTGATCGAACTGCTCTTCCGTTACATGATCGAATACAGATTCGTCTCTTTCCTGAAACTCTTTATGCAGTTTCTCGTGAATGTCGAATACGACTCTGCCTTGCTGGGTGAGTCTAAAAAAGACCTCTTTCTTGTTATTCGCTTTCTGATAATCTTCGATCAGGCCTTTTTCAATAAGTTTCTTTGTTAATTTACTTATAGCTCCCTTGGTCATATACATGGACTCCGCCAGCTTGGTTACATTGGAATCTACATTTTTCTCTATAAATTCAATGCAATGGACTTCAGAAGGCTTGTACCCTTGAAGACTGCTTTCCATTTTCGATTTATTAATCCAGACTAACTTGTTGAATAAGTCCCTGAAATTCAGCATAACCTGTTCTTGCTTGTTCATGGTTGGTCACCCCATATGAGTAATAAGATAAAGTGAGACAGAACATAGAAGCACCATCATACATAGTAGTACGTGAATTAATATCACTGACAACGTTTATCTCCTACGATAAACTATAACCTTTTATAAGATGAAATCAAATGAATTAAAGCGAGCACGATTTGCTAGCTATCCTGATATCTTTTTAAAATACACTTTAATTAGGGAATTCGATAGAATTGCAATAGTTAGAGCCCATAGTGTGCCATTGGATGGAGCAAAGCAAATTATAGTGGAGATTGAGAGGATCAGAAGTGAATGGTGTCTATCAGATAGCCAAGAAACTGAACATTTCAATGCATATAATCTGACGCGCATGTTAATTATAACCTTTAATAATGAAGTCATGTCATCCGAGAAATATGACTTCACCCGGAAAGGAGCATGCGACGTGCCTGATTGGTTAGAGGTTATTATTAGAACATTTTCTGCGGTAACTATGCTGTTTCTCATCACCAAAATCTTAGGTAAGCGGCAGATTTCTGAACTTTCCTTGTTTGAATATATAACGGGTATTACTTTGGGGAACCTGGTAGGATATATTTCTCTGGATACCGACACAAGCTGGTATTTGGGTTTTCTTGCTGTGTTGGTGTGGGTCTCTGTCTCCGCAGGAGCGGAGTATTTAACGATGAAAAGTAAAAAGTTCCGCGATATTGTGGATGGAAAATCAACGATCCTTGTTGAAAATGGAGCTGTGATTCAAAAAAATCTGAAGAAGGAACGGCTGACGATGGATGAGTTTCTGGAGCAGCTTCGTAAGAAAGATGTTTTTCGGGTGGCTGATGTGGAATTTGCGGTAATGGAACAGAGCGGAGATATCAGTGTGTTATTAAAAAAGGAATATCAACCGCTCACCGCAGACATGCTGGGATATCGTCTTTCTTCGGAAAAGGAACCTCGTACGATTATTATGGATGGTCACATTCTGCCTGAAACTTTAAAGTCTGCTGGAGTGAGTGAGGATTGGGTCAAAAAAGAACTGCGTAAGCTAGACCTGACATTAAGCCAAGTTTCAATCGGTCAGGTGGATAGTAAAGGAGAATTGACCGTGCAGACCGGAACGGAGGCTTTGCCCAAACCAGCCAATTCAAATCCAAATGATCAGATTAAAGACCTGGTACAACGACTGCAGGATGATTTAATCATGCGAAAGCAACTTGCATTGAATGACAAAGATCGTCTTAAATATCAGGAGGCTTTAGACCAATTTCAAACGGCAATGCATGCTTATCAAAAAACAAATCTGTCGTGAAAAGGTACATAACAAAACCATTTCGAACCCTGGCTAAAGCCAGGGTTCTTTTTATAGATCATAGTAATCTATGAATATCTGGAAAATTTTCCGAAACGAGATTCGCATTAGAACGTAATATAGAAAGTGAAAGTTACCTCGTTGATCTTTGTCTACATCAAAAGTGTAGAAATTAGAAGAAGAAGGGAAACACATACTATATGAAGCAATGGAAACACGTACTCTTATCTCTTACCGTCTCAGTAGGATTGCTCGCATCAGCAGTTCCGGCACTGGCTGCTCCACAAGACACAGCTGTTAAAATCGATAATAAAGCTGTTACATACAATGCGGGTGCACCTATTGTTGAAAAAGGAACGACTTTCGTTCCACTCCGTACAACGCTGAATGCACTTGATGCTAAACTGGCGGGTACAACCGATGACAGTATCACGGCAATCGTTCATGGCAAGACCATTACGCTGAAAAGCAAACTTGTTCGCATCAATGGTGTTACTTACGCGCCGATTCGTATCGTTGGCGATGCTGCAGGATATGAGGTTCGCTGGGATAAGGCTACAAGAACCGTGTTGCTGGTATCCAAAAGCGACGGCACAGTCGAAACGGCTCAAAACGGTGGACGCGGCTTTATGTGGGAAGTGCAAAGCAACGGCAATACCGTATATCTGGTAGGGTCGATGCATGTGGCAGACAAGAGTTTTTACCCGTTGCGTCCTGAATTTGAAGAGGCGTTTGCTGAAGCTGACTATCTTGGTGTAGAAATAGATCTGAGTAAAGCGGCAGACGAAGAACAACAGAAGCTGGTTTTAAGTATGGGTTCATATCAGGATGGTACAACGTTGAAGGATCATGTCTCCAGTGAGACATACAGCAAGCTTGGTGAGATTTTGAAGAAGAAGGGATTAGAGCCTAACGCGCTGGATGCATTTAAGCCTTGGGTGGTGGAAACTACACTGGGAAGTTTGAAGATGTCATCAGCTGGACTGGAAGCAGCGTCGGGTGTAGATTTGTATTTTATTCAAAAAGCGATTGAGCGTAAAATCCCTGTCATTGAACTTGAATCCTACCAGTCTCAATTAGGGATGTTCGATAATTTCTCAAAAGAATTACAGGAAAAAACACTGCGTTCCACAATCGACAACTTCGATGTACTGGACAAGTCCGCGAATCAGATGGCTGAGATGTGGAAAACAGGTAACGACGAGCAACTGCTGGAGTTGACCAACACCTTCTCCGATGATGAAGAGTATAACAAAGCTATGTTGGTAGACCGTAATATTGGTATGGCCGACAAGATCGATGGTTACTTGAAAAACGGGAAAGGCGAAGAGTACTTTATCGTTGTTGGTGCGGCGCACTATTTAGGGGATCACGGGATCGTGAAGTTGCTAGAGGATAAGGGATATAAGGTAGAGCGTAAGTAAGGTGAATGCAGATGGGTGAGGTATCTAATGGTTTACTCTATCTAATGGTTTACTCTATCTGATAACCTTTATTTGCTTTTATAAAAGGAGTGTAATTGAGCCCTTCCAGACGTTTGGTCTGAGAGGGCTTCTTTCTATAATAAGTGTCTTCATATCTAATGATAAATAGGAATAGTTATAGATGTTGTAGATTAGGGTGCTGATAGACTGTGTTAATCCTTGTGGGAATAATTCATTGGGGAAGAGTGGATCATTCAATTTAATAAATAATGCTTTACATGTGGTACTTATATGTGGTATATTCTAATTCCGGCCAAGAAAACACGGTTTACACGGTGCGGCAAGCCAATGAAAACAAGCTTCGAAAGAAACTTGAAAAAAAGAGCTTGCAAAGTTGGTTCGGACATGATATTATATAAGAGTTGCTGAAACG
>NZ_VEIO01000049.1 GCF_007680605.1 Paenibacillus xylanexedens | reverse complement strand
CAACTGACGTATGGCCAGCTGAATGCGAAGGCGAACCAGCTGGCACATGAACTGCGCTCGCGGGGCGTGGGTGCAGATCAGATCGTGGGGATCATGGCAGATCGCTCGGTGGAGATGATCGTAGGGATTCTGGCGATCTTGAAGGCGGGCGGCGCCTACATGCCGATCGACCCGGCGTACCCGCCGGATCGGATGATATACATGCTGGAAGACAGCGAGGCAAGAGTGTTGCTTGTATACGGCGAGAATGTGGAAGTACCGTCAGCTTACGCAGGCACTGTATTGAATCTGGCGGATGCATCGCTGTACAGGGGTAAATCGGCTAACTTATTAGCGATCAGCGGCGCAAGCGATCTGGCGTATGTGATCTATACCTCGGGGTCGACGGGACAGCCGAAGGGCGTAACTGTTGTTCAACGCGGCGTTGTACGGTTAGTGAAGGGAATCGATTATGTTCGTATCACAGCAGAAGATGTGTTTTTACAGGCATC
>NZ_VEIO01000048.1 GCF_007680605.1 Paenibacillus xylanexedens | reverse complement strand
TGCTCTTAGTAGCTTAACCCTATGCTCCGGTTTCGACTGCTCGCTTCCCTTGTTTTGCTTGCGCAAAGCCAAAAGTCACTCCCATCCGATACCATCGCAATTGCAATTGTACTACCTTATATACACTTTCACTTGTTGACACAAGTTCAGCTAGGATGTTTGTTGTTCAGTTACTTGAACCGAGCAAGCATTCATCCCTAAAAGGAATGTTCTAATTCGCGTTTGTTTCGTTTCGATATCTAGTTTTCAAAGAACACAACAAATAGATGAAATTGTTTGGTGGAGCCAAGCGGGATCGAACCGCTGACCTCCTGCTTGCAAGGCAGGCGCTCTCCCAGCTGAGCTATGGCCCCTCAAATTCCATCAAAACTGAACAAATGGAGTAGTAACTCTGTAATGCTTGCAAGTTCACTGAACTTGCTTATTTGAATGTCTTCATTGCAGAAGACGATTCTCCATAGAAAGGAGGTGATCCAGCCGCACCTTCCGATACGGCTACC
>NZ_VEIO01000047.1 GCF_007680605.1 Paenibacillus xylanexedens | reverse complement strand
TCCGAGTTGCGCACGTATTTGAAACGGAGTTTGCCTGAGTATATGGTGCCGCCGTATCTGGTGGAAGTGGAGCAAATCCCACTGACGGCCAACGGGAAGGTAGACCGAAAGGCGCTGCCGGAGCCGCAAGGGCTACTGCAGACAACCGGCGAATACGTTGCGCCGCGAAGCGAGACCGAAGCGAAGCTAGCGGAGATTTGGCAGGATGTACTAGGTCTTTCGCAACCGGTAAGCATCCGGGATGACTTCTTCGAGCTGGGGGGCCATTCACTCAAAGCGACGCAGCTGGTAGCACGCATCCAGAAGCAGTTGGATGCCAGCGTGCCGCTGAGTGAAGTGTTCGCCCGTCCAACGGTGGAGATGCTAGCCGGGTATTGGGAAACGGCAGCTATCCTGGAACGCTATGAGGCAATCAGTCCGGCGGAGCCGCGCGAAGCGTATCCTGCCTCGCCTGCCCAGCAGCGGATGTACGTGGTAAGTCAGCTGGATCAGAAGGGCATGGGTTA
>NZ_VEIO01000046.1 GCF_007680605.1 Paenibacillus xylanexedens | reverse complement strand
AGTACGTGGACGTAGACCCGAAACCGGGTGATCTACCCCTGTCCAGGGTGAAGGTGCGGTAACACGCACTGGAGGCCCGAACCCACGCATGTTGAAAAATGCGGGGATGAGGTGGGGGTAGCGGAGAAATTCCAATCGAACTCGGAGATAGCTGGTTCTCCCCGAAATAGCTTTAGGGCTAGCCTCGGAAAACAGAGTCGTGGAGGTAGAGCACTGATTGGGTGCGGGGCCCGCAAGGGTTACCAAGCTCAGTCAAACTCCGAATGCCATAGACTTACTTCCGGGAGTCAGACAGTGAGTGCTAAGATCCATTGTCAAAAGGGAAACAGCCCAGACCATCAGCTAAGGTCCCCAAGTGTGTGTTAAGTGGGAAAGGATGTGGAGTTGCACAGACAACCAGGATGTTGGCTTAGAAGCAGCCACCATTGAAAGAGTGCGTAATAGCTCACTGGTCGAGTGACTCTGCGCCGAAAATGTAACGGGGCTAAACACACCACCGAAGCTATGGCTTG
>NZ_VEIO01000045.1 GCF_007680605.1 Paenibacillus xylanexedens | reverse complement strand
ATCAAGTGCAAAGTAGAGCGATTCAAGCAATCGGACCGGGAACAAGGATTCGATCTGACGAATGATGCTTTGTTACGTGTTGCTGTATTGAAGACGGGGCAGAGCCAATATGAGATCGTATGGAGCCACCATCATATTTTGATGGACGGCTGGTGCGTGGGCATCGTCTTGAAAGAGTTCTTTTATATGTACAAGCAGCTTAGCAGTGGCCAAACAATGGATTTGCCTGAGGTGAAACCTTATAGCGAATTCATCAATTGGTTGGAGAAGCAGGATCGTGAAGAAGCGCTGGGCTATTGGAGAGATTACTTGGCGGGGTACGAACAACGTGCGGCGATTCCAACAAGCGGTCATTCTACTAATGGAGAGTACGTCCTGGAGGAGACTCATCATATGTTCTCGGAGGCGCTGACCGAGCGCTTGATGTACTTAAGCAAATACCATCAGGTTACGATGAACAGTATGATGCAAACAGCATGGGGCCTGCTACTGTGCAGATACAATAACACCGATGA
>NZ_VEIO01000044.1 GCF_007680605.1 Paenibacillus xylanexedens | reverse complement strand
CGGCTTACCACGTAGGCACACAGATAAGACTCGCCCTGCTCGTCTTTCCGAGCCACAACCACCGCTTCCTTCACGTCTGCGTGTTGCAGAAGAACATGCACAATTTCGCCTATTTCGATTCGGTACCCTCGGATCTTTACCTGTTCATCGATCCGACCCAGGTACTCCAGGTTACCGTCCGGTAGCCACCGTACCAAATCCCCAGTACGATACATCCGCCCGCCCGGTTCAAACGGGTTGTCTACAAACTTCTCTGCCGTCAGCTCGGGACGGTTCAAGTATCCGCGTGCCAAGCCGTCTCCCGCGATGCATAGCTCGCCCGGCACTCCAATCGGCTGTAACTGGTTCACCCGATCAACGACATAGGTGCGAGTATTCGCCAGCGGAACACCGATTGAAACTGTCGCTTCCCTCGGATCTATATAATCAACGGAATAGTACGTAGTATACACAGTACTCTCTGTCGGACCGTATACGTGAATAATCCGACCTTTACCAAGCACCTGATACGCTTTGGCCACGTGGTCGATCGA
>NZ_VEIO01000043.1 GCF_007680605.1 Paenibacillus xylanexedens | reverse complement strand
ACATTCAAATCTAAAATCTAGCCAGGTCGGCTAGTTACTCACTCGTTGCTCAGTTTTGAGAGCTCAAACTCTCAAACGTTTGGTGGCGATAGCGAAGGGGTTCCACACGTTCCCATCCCGAACACGACCGTTAAGCCCTTCAGCGTCGATGGTACTTGGACCGCAGGGTCCTGGGAGAGTAGAACGCCGCCAAGCGTAACCCATTATGGGTTCAAAACTTATATAAATGTGGGCCCTTAGCTCAGTTGGTTAGAGCGCACCTCTGATAAGGGTGAGGCCGGTGGTTCGAGTCCACCAGGGCCCACCATTTTAACATCTAAATAATGTATGGGGCCATAGCTCAGCTGGGAGAGCGCCTGCCTTGCAAGCAGGAGGTCAGCGGTTCGATCCCGCTTGGCTCCACCAACAAGATTTACAAGCTTGTTCTTTGAAAACTAGATATCGAAACGAAACAAACGCGAATTAGAACATTCCTTTAAGCTGATCTTGTGTAAACAAGTGAAGTGTTTTATAAGGTAGATTGCTGGAGCGAGTGATCGAAATGGAGC
>NZ_VEIO01000042.1 GCF_007680605.1 Paenibacillus xylanexedens | reverse complement strand
CAAATTCCACTGACGGCCAACGGGAAGGTAGACCGGAGGGCACTACCGGAGCCCCAAGGGCTACTACAGACAACCGGCGAATATGTTGCGCCGCGAAGCGAGACCGAAGCGAAGCTAGCGGAGATTTGGCAGGACGTGCTAGGTCTTTCGCAACCGGTAAGTATCCGGGAGGACTTCTTCGAGCTGGGGGGCCATTCACTCAAAGCAACGCAGCTGATGGCCCGCATTCAGAAGCAGTTAGATGCGAGCTTAACGCTGAGTGAAGTGTTCGCCCGTCCAACGGTGGAGATGCTAGCGGGGTATTTGGAAACGGCGGCTATCCTGAAACGCTATGAGGCAATCAATCCGGCGGAGCCGCGCGAAGCGTATCCAACCTCACCTGCCCAGCAGCGGATGTATGTAATGAGCCAGTTGGACGTTGGAGGCATCGGTTACAACATCCCGTGGGCGCTGGAGATCACAGGAGAGCTGGATGTTGTTCGGGTGCAGGAGAGTCTGAACCGCTTAGCCGAGCGCCATGAAGCCTTCCGTACATCGTTTGTAATGCAAGAAGACCAGCTCATGCAACGGA
>NZ_VEIO01000041.1 GCF_007680605.1 Paenibacillus xylanexedens | reverse complement strand
GTAATGCCAGGGTTACTTTAGAAGATCTAAATGAGCTATTCAGCAACCTATAGTAGAAGTGGGGGGAAGTAGTCGATGGTCCAAAAAGATCAAGTTATCAAGGTGTATCCTTTATCTCCGATGCAGTCAGGAATGTTGTTTCATTCGATGTTGGAAAATCAACCAGAAGCATATTTCGTTCAGACGAGCATGTCGCTATTCGGAACAATTGATCTGTCCATTTTGGAGAAAAGCTTGAAAGTTCTTATGGAACGACATGAGGTGTTTCGGACATTTTTTT
The DNA here is from genome assembly GCF_007680605.1 of Paenibacillus xylanexedens. Taxonomy (GTDB): domain Bacteria; phylum Bacillota; class Bacilli; order Paenibacillales; family Paenibacillaceae; genus Paenibacillus; species Paenibacillus xylanexedens_B. Next base: position 328 of record NZ_VEIO01000041.1, on the reverse strand, counting down.
CTCATAAAAAGTTAAGCCAACCGCTTCAAGCTGTCTTGAAAGAACGTGCGCCGATCCTCATGTATGAGGATATTGCAGACATGCAGGAGGACCAAAAGGCTACGTACTTAGAAGCATTCAAGAAAGCGGACAGAACAAAAGGATTCGACTTAACAAAAGACGTACTTTTTCGGGTTTCAGTGTTGAAGACTGGTCAGAAACAGTATGAGATGGTCTGGAGCACGCATCATATTGTACTGGACGGATGGAGCTCGGGGATCCTTCGTTCCGAATTCCTTGAAATTTATGAGGGGCTTCGTAATGATCGCCCTCTTCGGTTGCTACCGGC
>NZ_VEIO01000040.1 GCF_007680605.1 Paenibacillus xylanexedens | reverse complement strand
AAATCAGTTCTGTCATGCCATTTCCTCATCAATTCAGTCGCGCTCGCCGAACCAGCCAAAATTAACATTCTCAACGATGCAAATCGATCCGGATTTACATGCAACGCATAAGGGGGAGGCAGCGTTACCACCGTTACTTGAGACTCATTCATATAAGTCTCAAATTTCTCATGCTGTTTGACCGTCTCCTCAGAAAGCACGTGTAAGGTAGCCCCTGTCAACAACGCCATAAATATTTCCCATACTGATGCATCGAAACTCAAACTTGCAAAGTTTGCAACCTGATCACTTGGCACCAATCTTAAGCTCTGCTTAAAGAACCCACTTAAATTCAATATACCTTTGTGTTCAACCATGACCCCTTTGGGCTGTCCCGTCGATCCCGAGGTATAGATTACATACGCCAGATCCCTTGCGCCGCTGATCGCTAATAAGTTAGCCGATTCACCCCTGTACAACGATGCGTCCGCCAGGTTCAACACAGTGCCTGCATAAGCTGACGGTACTTCCACATTCCCGCCGTATATAAGCAGCAGCTCCGCCCCGCTGTCTTCCAGCATGTACGTCATCCGATCCGGCGGGTACGCCGGGTCGATCGGCATGTAGGCGCCGCC
>NZ_VEIO01000003.1:207950-367491 GCF_007680605.1 Paenibacillus xylanexedens | reverse complement strand
TTCCGTCTGGTTCCACTCAAAAAGGAATCCGAGCGCAAAGACTTGGAAGAGCGGGCGAAGAAAGAGCAAGTGATTCAACAAGTTGCTCCAAATACGAATGTGCGTGTACTGGCTCGTCCAGTGGAGATTGAAACGAATATGCAGAGCCGTGAAGTGACGCTGACATTGCCACTGGGTAACAGCCTGCCAACGGATGCGTCAGCACGTCAGCAGATTCTGGATAACCTGGCTGTGTACATTGAACACAGTGATGGCACGAAAGAACTGGTACAAGGCAAACTCGTGAAACTGGCTAATAACAGCGAAGGCATTGAGTTTACGGTAACCAAGTTCAGTACGTTTACACTGGTTGTTGTAGATGGGCTGAAAGCTGCTCAAAAGACAAATCATCCGTACATCCAAGGTTTCGGTGCAGATTTCCGTCCAGATGCCTTCGTTACGCGTGCCCAGATGGCTGCAATGCTGGCTCGTAACCTGCCTAGTGAAACAGCAACAGCTACGGTAGCAGGCAAAACCTTTGCCGATGTAGCCGCAACACATTGGGCAACAAGCGAGATTCAAAAGGCACAGGCCGCAGGTATTATGAATGGCCTCAGTGACAAAGCGTTTGCACCAGAAGGTTCGATCACGCGTGCCCAGATGGCAACAATCGCGTACCGTTGGTTGCAGAAGCAACAAGCAAACTCGGCAGCAACAACGGATACCACAGGAACAGCACCAGAAGCAGCTTCCTTTACAGATGTAGCCACTGATCTATGGGCAGCAGATGCGATTGCACATGTGCAGTCCACGGGTCTGATGACGGGTTACAATGATGGTACATTCAAACCAGACAGCAAGCTGACCCGTGCCGAAGCGGTAAAAGTGCTGAACGTATTGTTCAAACGTACACCGCTGACGGGAGTGGCAACGCCATCCTTTAGTGACGTGCCTGCAACTCACTGGGCATATGCAGATATTGAAGCGGCAGCGCAGAAGTAGGGAAGAACGACAGTGAAGAACAAATAAACCATTTTAATATGAACAAAAGATCCAAACCCAAAAAGGCCGGGAATCTGATTCCTGGCCTTTTTGGCGTTGCACATAACGTTGAGATTGCATGATTTATTTATGGTGCAACAAGCGGGCAGTTTCTATTGGTTGTGGTTGCTGTTCAAATAGTTCCGATGTGCTTTACCCCAGCCGCACATGTTGTCCAATAATGTGCCGATGGTCTGACCATGTTCAGACAGGCTGTACTCCACTTTGGGTGGAACATCTCCATAGAGTGTGCGCACGATGATCAGATCCTGCTCCAATTCGCGCAATTGCTTCGTTAACGTGCCTTGAGATACCTCAGGAATCATACGCCGTAGTTCACCAAATCGTTTGGTACCTTCTTTCAATAAAATGAACAATATGAGCGGTTTCCATTTCCCATTAATGGTCTCTAGTGTAGTTATGACACCTTCTAACCGGGGCTCTTGTAAATTCATAGTAATCACCTCAGTTTATCTGCCTATATTATTCTATCTATTTTAACGGATTTTCTTTATTTTTGCTGAGTTCTTTACCCCAATAGTATGCAATTTCGTACTAGGTACGATGTAAGTGCGTACTGTTCACCGTTATCTATGTGTCGAATAATGAACAGTACGTGAGCTCACGCGTATAACTGGAGACAAGGAGAAGATGATAGATGAATGGGTATACACTGGAGAATAAACGGGTTGTTATTATTGGCGGAAGCTCAGGTATCGGAATGGCTACCGCAATCCAGGCAGCTGAAGCAGGCGCTTCAATCGTCATTGCAGGTAGATCGTCATCCAGACTGGAGATGGCACGAAACCAGATCGAGGCGGTAAGAGGGGGTAGAGACCGGCGTGCCCTTGTCGATACTTATGTGCTGGACAATCAGGATGAACAGCAGATCGAAGCATTTTTCGCCCAAGTTGGTTTATTCGATCATCTATTCACCCCGGGAGCGGTCTATACCCGAGGCCCCCTAACTTCGGATCGGGAGACAGCAGAGAGTTGTTTCAAAGGGAAATTTTGGCCTCAATATTTTGCTGCCAAGTACGCTGCACCCTATCTCGCTTCCTCAGGCTCAATCACATTGATATCTGGCGGGTTCAGCCAGCGTCCATTGGATGGAGGAGCTTCATATGCGGCGTGTAACGGAGCCATTGAGAGCCTGGGTAAAGCACTTGCCGTCGAGCTGGCTCCTGTCCGTGTCAATGTAGTCTCCCCTGGAACCATCTGGCGGGAAGGACAGGAAGGGACACCGCGGGGCGATCATTTCAAAGATTATGAGGAAATGTCAGTGCTCAAACGTGTAGGCTCCAATGAAGAAATTGCACATACAGTCGCGTATCTGATGACGAATACGTTCACGACCGGAAGTACGTTGTATGTAGACGGGGGATATACTCTAATTTGATAGCGGTTATGTAGTTCTCGTGCGATATATGCTGCGAAAACGATGTTGAAACATGACGAAAAGATGAGAAGACTTATCCTACACGATAATAAAAGAGCTGTCCCCAAAGTCTTTGGATTGGGACAGCTCTTTTATTTATATTTTCATTATCCGTGGTCCGGTGTTTGCGGGCTATTTTCATATAGCTTACCTTCTCGTAGCCGATCCACGAATCCTTGGAGCCAGACATAGTATTGCTCTGCATGCTGGAGTTTGTGCAAATCTCGCAATGCCTCTTCCCGTTCTTGTGCAGTTGTATGTTCCGATAGAATCATGGTTGTCAGGTCAGGGATGACCTCGCGGATGCCTTCCAGCATCACATCCACTTCCCGCTGCAACTTTAATCCGAAGAAGTTTTGAAACGTGCGAAAGAAGTCTGTCTCCGCCACATATTGATCCTGCCGCTCCTTTTTCTCGTCCAGCTTATAGATCATTTGAGACTCGGTTAACGAACGAACGGCATAACTCATGTTGCTTTTGCTCATATTCATAGAGGTTTTCATCTCTTCCAGCGTCATCGGACGGTCTTCGAAATACATCACGCCGTACAATTTACCAAACGTATGATTAACCCCATAGAGATCCATCGTATTGGCAATCGCCTCGATGACTCTCTCCCTTAGTGCAGACCGATCAGGTAACGATAAATGATTCGGGTTCCCGGCAATTTCTTTTCCCACATTGTCACCTCGGCAATAGAATAAACGTTTCCACGAACATATTCATATTTTACATGACTCCTTCGAATTTTAACACAACACCGAAATAGATTTTTCAAATCGAATGTACAATCATTTTTGTACAGAAGATTAAAAAAGCTAATATATATCTATAAATTGCCAATGATTAAAGAAAATTTGGACAATAAGGAGTGGGAGAATTGCGTTTGAAAATATGGAGAGAGTCCGAGGCAGTTCTATTCACGTTGCCTGCTCTAATCCCGCTGTTGATTTTCTGGCTGGGACCTCTGGGATACATCGTATATCTCAGTTTCACGGACTGGGACTTCATGAGCCCGGACAAGCTGTTCGTCGGGTTGGATAACTACACGTACCTGCTAACGAATTCAGAGTTCTATCGATCTTTGAAAGTCACGCTGTTGTTTGGACTCGGAAGCGTGATCCCTACGATTGTGGGAGGACTTGCACTAGCGATGCTGATGAATAGCAAAATGAAATCATCCGGTATTTTTCGCACATTGCTCTTCTCACCATGGGTGACACCAACGGTTGCCGTATCCATCGCATGGTCATGGATTTTTGAACCGCAAGTGGGACTAGCCAATCTGATGCTGGGCTGGGTGGGAGTATCGCCGATTGGATGGCTCCGTGATATGGACTGGGCACTGGTTGCCGTGTTGATTGTCACCCTGTGGAAGTCCATTGGTTGGGCGATGGTGTTCTATCTGGTAGCTCTACGGAATCTGCCGTCCGATCTGCTTGAAGCGGCTTCCATTGACGGGGCAGGAGCCTGGGACAAGTTCAGAAGCATTACGTTGCCGCTGATCTCGCCAACGACCTTTTTCCTCTCCATCATACTGACCATTCAATCGCTACAGGCTTACGACCAGATTAACGTCATGACTCAAGGTGGACCTGCTGGATCAACTCGAACCTTACTGTATATGTACTATCAGTCTGCTTTTGAATCGTTTAATGTCGGAGAAGCTTCATCGATCGCTGTAGTTATTATTCTGATCTGCGTGCTGTTATCGGGAGTTTCCTTCCTGCTTGGCAGACGCCTGGTGCACTACTAATGACAATGACCATGCCCAAAAGTAAAACAAGCCAAATGAAGCCCAGAGAGATGCATAAGGCATCCCGTAAAAAAGTAAAAATCAGTGCCATCCTTCGCTATCTGGCGCTTGCTATTATTGCACTAGGCACTGCTTTTCCGTTCTATTGGATGGTGATCAGCGGATTCAAAACAAATGATGAAATCTGGCAGTTCCCGCCGACCTTCTGGCCAGAGACATTTCTGTGGCAGAACTACGTGGATGCCTGGAACGCCGCACCGTTTGCACGGTACATGCTGAACAGCACCGGGGTCGCCATAGCGATCTGTCTACTCCAGATTGTGAACTCCAGCATGATGGCATATGCCTTGACTCATATGAAATTCCGCCTTAAGGGCACGTTAACCGGCATCATTCTGGTGGGTTACATGATTCCAAGCACAGCCGTATATCTGCCAGGTTACTTGGTGTTAAGCGAGCTGAATCTGCTGGATTCCTACACAGGTCTGATCGTATCCAACTGTGTCAGTGTGTTCTCTATTTTCCTGATTCGTCAGGCCTTTATGCAGGTGTCTCATGAACTCGTGGAAGCCGGACAGTTGGATGGAGCATCGCATTTCCGCATTCTCTGGACGATTATTGCACCGCTCGTTCGCTCCAGCTTCGCCGTGATGGTGCTGATTACATTCATCGAGCAGTACAACAACTATTTCTGGCCGATGCTCATCACCAAAGACCCAGACCTGCAGCTGGTATCTGCCGGGTTGCGAAGTTTCTTCGTGGAAGGCGGTGCCTATGGACTGGCTTGGCCGCAGATTATGGCTGCAAGTGCGTTTACCATCGCACCTTTACTTATTCTTTTCGTGTTCACCCAGAAAACGATCATGCAGAGTGTGAACATGACGGCTGGCGTAAACAAGAATTGATATGTTTCACCTTTTGCCTAATAAAATCACCCAAAAACAGGAGGAACAACAATGAATTGGAGCAAGTCAGGCATGACTTTGAAAAAGAAACTGAAGCTGAGCTGGAAAGGTGGCATGTCGCTGGTACTCGCTACAAGCTTCGCTTTAATAACCGCTTGCGGAACACAAGCCCCGGCAGAATCGAATTCAACGGCTGCTGCTAGCGGCGGCACGGATACACAGGCTAAAGCGCCCGTGGAGATTGAGTTCTGGTATGGTCTGGGCGGTAACCTAGGAGAGAATATGAAGAAGAAAATCGATGCCTTCAACGCCTCGCAGAACGAAGTGGTTGTGAAGGGCATTGTACAAGCGGACTACACCGAGACTGAGCAGAAGCTTCAAGCGGCCATTGCGTCCAAGAAAGTACCTGCTGCCGTTCTTAGTGCCAATATTGACTGGGCCCGCAAAGGTTACTATGCATCTATGGATGAGATGATCGCGGCTGATCCGGAATTCAAAAAAGACGATTTTATTCCAACGTTCCTGGAACAAGGGAATGTAGATGGCAAGCATTTCTTTTTACCGATGTATGGTACGACTCAAATTATGTACTACCGTATGGATACGTTCAAAGAGAACGGAATTGACCCGGCAAGCCTGACGACATGGGAGAAGTTTGGCGAGGCTGCCGCGAAGATGTCCAAAAAGGAAAATGGCAAAACCACTTTCTATGGCTGGGAGCCGATGTGGGGCAGAGATAACATGATCGATGCTGTTATGGGCAAAGGCGGTAAAATTCTGAGTGATGACGGTAAAACGGTAATGATCGACTCCCCTGAATGGGTTCAGACATGGGAACTGTTCCGTAAATGGATCAACGAAGACAAAATCATGGGCATTCAGTATGGCGGTCAAGGCTGGGAGTATTGGTACAAAACGATTGACGATGTGATGAAAAATAAAGCGGCTGGATACACCGGTTCAAGTGGTGACCAAGGTGATCTGGATTTTAATATCGTAGCGGCCATGCAACAGCCAGGCTGGGAAGGCATTGGCGAAGGCAAACCGGTAGCGAGTGCAATCCTTGCAGGTATTCCGGCAGCGGCTAGTCCGGAGCAGCAACAGGCAGCGTACAAATGGCTGACGTATTTCTCCAAAACCGAGAACACCGCTTCGTGGTCGATGAACACAGGTTACATTGCCGTGCGTCAATCTGCACAGCAAGATCCGGAATTCAAGAAATTCAGCGAAGAGCATCCACAGATTACCGTACCATTGCAGCAAGCAGCGCATGCTTCAGCTCCATTCCGTGATCCAACAGGCGGGAAAATTAACGATGCCCTGAAGGAAGCAGCGGATAAAGTGCAGATCAACAATGTTCCTGCAGAGCAGGCGCTGAAGGAAGCCAAAGAAAAAGCGCAGAAAGAACTGGATCGCATTGCAAAATAACGGAGGACGCGTGAGGTTTGATCCGTTTTGCAGTGTATTCCTTTTCATCTTCTCTCATGTATAGACATTGAAGCCTTAAACATAAGGGCGGTACACCACGTACCGCCCTTTCCATTCATTACGATCACAGACAAGGAGTTTAGTCCATGCAAGAGAATAATGTACATGAGATATATGTAGACGACCGTTTACAGACGCAGGCTCAAGCCATTCTGTTTGATAAGGATGGGACGTTGCTTGATTTTACAGGCATGTGGGGGTTCTGGACAGATTGTGTGCTGAATGATTTCAGAGAACAACTGGTTATTCGTGGTCTAGAGATGGATGATGCCGATCTTCCAAAGATCTGGGGCACGTTTCACGATGAACAAGGACGTATGAACGGTTATGATGTCCGGGGCCCGCTCGCCATGGGTACGATGGATGAAGTATATGCCGTGCTGACGTGGCATGGATATCGTGCAGACCTCAGCTGGGCAGAGGCCAAAATGATCGTTCGGGCATGTCTCGCACAGGCGGAGGAAGCGATGGAAGTACATCGCCCAGCATACCCGCTACCCGGTGTGAGAGAGTTTTTGGAGCAGTCACGGAGTCAGGGGTTGAAACTGGGCGTCGTGACAGCCGATGAGACCGCAAGTGCAGTCAAACATCTACAATGGATGGGGCTGGATGATTACTTTGACATCGTCATTGGCACAGATTTGGTGGACCGCGGTAAACCGTTCCCCGATATGTTGCTACTTGCTTGTGAGCGACTCAGTGTACAGGCGCAGCAGGTCATGGTGATTGGGGACACGGACGGAGATATGGAGATGGCGAGAGCGGCCGGAGCAGGCTACAAGATTGGCATTGGTGAGCCTGGGAAAATACAACTGGCGGATCGCACCATCCAGACGTTCCATGAATTGCTCTCCGGTGGGGTAGGCCGATGACGAATAGTCAGGCTTATCTGGGCTGGGTGTTGCTGGCACTTGCTATTGGTCTGGAGCTGAGTGCCACGATATTACTTAAAGTGTCGGATGGATTTTCCAGATTATGGCCTTCCGTAATGATGTTTGTTTGTTACGCCGCAAGCTTCACCTTTCTGAATTATGCCGTAAAGTATATGCCGCTGGCTGTGGCCTACGCGATCTGGTCAGGAGTGGGCATCACTATGATTGGCGTGGTGGGGCATTATTTCTTTGGTGAACGATTGCGACTGACGTCGATGGTATGGATTGGTTTTATTTTGATAGGCATTATAGGACTGAAATGGAGTGATTCGTAATGAGTACTACCGAGCAACCACTGGCTACCTTCCAGGTGATCACGGACACACATGTACGGGACGAGGCAGATCATATTCATAACCGGCATCTGGAGCAGGCGTTCGCGGATATTGCCTCTTTCAGCTATGGAAGCAGTGGAATTATGCATGTGGGTGATGTAACCGACCGCGGGTTGCCGAGCGAGTATCGGGAATGGCAACGAATCTGGGGGCAATATGCGGAGAAGTTGCCGGAGATGCGTTTCACAGTAGGTAATCATGATATTGGTGCAGTCATCTGGCAGAAGCAGCCATTGGTACTACTTGGGATGACCGAAGAGCATGTTGCTGAACTGCTGGAGCAAGATGCCGAGTTAGAGCATCCGGTGAAGCAGACAGCGGAGGAGTCAGCGGCGCTGATTCAGAAGCTTGCTGGCAACCAGTTTATGTTGTCTGGGCAGGCTGGGTATGAAGGAGAAGTGGGGAGTTCAGAAGGCAGTGTAGGTAGCCATGTGTATGACAGTGAGGGTGGAAATAAAGAAGGAAGTGTACGTGGAGAAGTTCAGGCAGAAATTTCTGCTAGAACCAACGCTGAAACAATAACTGTAGGGGGATTATGGCATCGACGGTTGAACGATTTTGAAGCGGCAACAGGCATGAAGGGAAGTTATCACGATCATTGGATCGATGGGTATCATTATATCTTTCTCGGCACGGAACAACCGCACCCGAAGGACTGTGAGATGTCGTCTCAACAACTGGAATGGCTGGATGCGAAGCTGGCTGAACAGGCTGCGCCAGATCGTCCAATTTTTATCTTTATCCATCAGCCGCTGATGGACACCGTTGCGGGATCGCTTCAGGCACAAGGCTGGTATGGCGTGAATCAAGATGCGGAATTAAAAGCCGTGCTTGCCAAGTATCCACAAGCGATTTTGTTCTCGGGACATACGCATTGGCAGCTGCAAGCACCGCATACGATGTACGATGGTGTAGGCCAGATGCCAACCATGTTTAATGCTTCTTCTGTTGCCTATCTATGGACGGATGAGGACGAGCATTTGGAGGGTAGCGAAGGACTGCATGTGGAGATTTACAAGGATCGGGTGGTTGTGAAGGGTCGTGACTTCACTGCCGGAAAATGGATAGAGGGTGCTGAGTATACAGTGCGATATCCAGTAGTGGAGCGTTAATAATTGTTTTCTCAATTCACCCATTTTTTTGTGAAAGGATGTCCTCTTCTTGAGGAATAAAAACTGGCATTGGTATGGAAAATCGATGTTACCTGTAATTATACCTGTTTTAGGAATTATTATTTTTAATACATCTAACTTTCTCCTAAAAAGCATGGTTACTCTTGCCAATGAATCTTATGGATTAGGGTACAAATTAGGTGATATACTTGATAAGTTTTTCTAATGGAGTTAGAGAAATGAAGCTAATAACTGGAGATATCTTATTGATGTATCTTCATAGTTCTTACTATTAAAAATAAAACAGAGTCGTACTTAACATGTACGACTCCGTTTTTTATTTTGTCCAAAAATCCATTTTCTCTAATAGCCATTTCAAGGCTGATTTTTGCTCCGTAATAATGTACGCCTCGGCTTGCATTCCTGATTTAATATGCTTAGATTGACCAAGAATATTTTTCAATACGATGGATTCGAGATTAGCATCAACCATATAGTAACTCGAGCCATTCTGCGGATTTATTAAGGCATCGCTACTAATAGATGCTACTTTCCCAAGCACCGAACCATATTCTTCTCGAGGAAAGGCTGCAAAATGAAAGCGGACAGTGTCTCCCTCGTGAATACGGCCTACATCCTGTTGATTCATAGCAATTTGAACAGAGTATATCGTATTTTTAATTGGAACTATATCTAATACTTGTAATCCTTCCTGAATAAGCTGTCCCTCACCGATCTCATTGATGATGTTGATGACGCCTGAAGTCGGTGCAGTTGCTGTGTAATTATTCAGACTAGAACTAATGGTGTTAATTCGGCTATTAAGTTCCTTTTGTTGTTGTTTTAACTCTTCAATACTACCTTGCAACTGAACGTACAAGTCCGATTTTTGTTTTTTTAACGTTTCTTTCTGCTGTAATGCATCCTCCAACTCTGACTGAGTTGTGAATCTAAATTCACTTTGATTGGTTTCCATCTGCAACTTGATTGTCTTTAGCTTCTCTTTGGCCGTTGCCGCGGTTAGCTCATCACCGTTAAAGATAGCTCGTTTATAATCTTCCTGGATTTGTGCTTCAGCTAATGAATTTTGAGAAGCCTTCAAGCTATGGTTTTCATATCGTTCATATTCTAGAGAACCAGAGGCCAAGTAGTTTTTACCATAGTTAAGACTTTTAAGTAGGAGGCGTTGGTTAGCAATTTTTTTATCCGTTTCGACCAGATCAGCCATCACCTTTAAAATATCTAATTCTAGTTTATTCTGTAATGAATTATTGTGACGCAACAGGGTTTCAGCCGTTGTGTAGGGCTTTATTGCCTCATTACCCGAAGATAGGGCTACAGAGAGTTGTTCAAGGCCAGTCAATCGTTGCTCTGACTCTTTTAAATCTTCTTGTAAGCGGGTTCGATCACTTTTAAGTGTTCCAGTTTGTATGGAGAAGAGTTTGTCTCCAGTATGAACTTGCTGTCCCTGTTGGACATAGATTTTTGAGACGCTTCCTGTAGCCTTATTTATGATTTTGGATATTCTTTCATTGGGCTTAATCACTCCAGAAGCTTTCACAACGATATCAATTTGAGCTTTCCAACTCCAAATTAAAGCAATAGCGAGGACGACAGTTAGCAATATCAGAAACCAACTAATAAAGGCAGGTGACCTTTTTTCCAACATTTCTCTACTGTCTCTAAGTTCTTCAAGGTTTAGAAGTTTAAAACTCATACCATCGCCCCCATGTGTCCCGATTTAGGTAGAGCGCGATTTTCTTCTTGTTGGCTTCCTGAATCTAATCCAGGTAACTGATCCTTCCAAAGCTCGTAATATCTACCTCGTAGTTGTAATAGCTGACTATGTGTTCCAGACTCGACTACGATACCTTTGTCCATGACAAAAATGCGATCACAGCGCATAACCGTGCTTAGTCGGTGAGCAATAATGATCATGGTCATATCCTCTAAGCCATGAATCGTATCAGATACCGCTTTTTCGGTTGTTGTATCCAAATTGCTGGTGGCTTCATCCAAGATGAGTATGTCTGGTCTAGTTAGTAATGCTCGTGCCAAAGCCAGTCGCTGACGCTGTCCACCTGACAAATTAGAGGCATTCTCTTCAAGATTAGTCTGATAACGCATAGGCAATTGATTGATAAAATCGTGGGCACTTGCTTGTTTTGTAGCTTCGATAATTTCATCCATTTCTATCTCGGAAGTTGCTCCCATGGCAAGATTATCTCTAATCGTTCCACTGAAGAAAAATGTTTGTTGCGGGATATAACTTATTTTCTGTCGAAGTGACTCAATAGAAATATCTTTTATGTTGTTCTCTGAGATTAGAAGTTCTCCCTTTTTTGCTTCGTAGAAACGGAGTAATAACTTGACTAAGGTGGTCTTACCAGATCCACTTTCTCCTACTAATGCGACTTTTTCACCTGGATTAACATGCAGAGATACGCCATTTAAAATTGATTGTCTTGTCCCATAGCGGAAATGAACATCTTGAAAGTTAATAGAGCCCTTCAGTGTGGTTGGTCTGATATTGCGGTCATCGGATTCCTTTTTCTCAGGTTCCAGATCCATAATTTCAGTTAGCCGATCTGCAGCAACAATAGCGGTCTGTAGGGAGGACTGCAAGTTGATTAGATTTAAAATGGGATTTAGAAAGTATGCGAGCAGAGCATTAAACGTAATGAGCTGTCCGATGGTTAATTGCCCTTTCAATACCTCGTTAGCACCAATCCACAGGATGGCAATCCCACCAACACCTTGAAGAGCTCCCTTAAGATTAGATTGAAGATTGTTAGAATATCCGAAACTGAAGAGAGTACGTAGCAATGTAACGAACTTTCTCTCAGTTTCTAGATTGGCTTCTCTCTCAGCTTGGTAAGCTTTAAGTGTCTCAATACCATTAACAGATTCAACAATATATGAAGTCAATGCAGCGTTTTGCTCCATTTGCTCTCGATTTTGTCTTTCGAATGTACGGTGGAATCCCCAAACAATCAGAGCGTAAAGTGGGACCAAAATCGCTGTTATTCCAAAAAGGAATGAGTTTTGTGAATATAAAATGATTCCACCCGCTATGACCATTAAAGTATCAATCATTATGGTTAGAGCAGCGCTGGATATAGCTTCCCTCACTTTAGATGCGTCCATAAGTCGGGAGATGATTTCTCCTGTTTTACGTGTCTCGAAAAAGGAAAGAGGCAGTCTCAAGACGTGATAGTAGTATCCAAGGATTAATGAGATATCTAACTTCTGGCTCAGGTACAGTAACAGGTGGCTTCTAAATGCATTTAACAACACCTGTAGTAAAGTCAGGACGATGACACCAATTGAAATCCAATGTAGGGTCTGCTCTAGTCTGTAAGGAACAATCGAATCAAGTAAGAATTTAAAATAAAATGCACCTAAAAGGCCTAAGGCCGTATATAACAATGACGCGAAAAAAATCCCCAATAACATACGTTTCTGAGGGAGAAGTAGGGTGAAGAAACGAGATAAGGTACCTTGTGTTTCATTTTTCTTCTGAAACTGTGTGGTTGGAACCATAAAGATTAGGATACCTGTCCAAATCTTGAAAAATTCTTCGGGGTTATACTTTACAATTCCTTTTGCTGGGTCGGCTATAATTACTTTTTTCTTTGTTATCTTATGTATAACTACATAATGGAGAAGTTTTTGATCGATAACTACATGTGCAATGCAAGGCAGTGGGAAGTCACTGAAGAAGGCTTCCGGGTTCCCTTTAACAGCTTTGGCTGAGAAACCTAGTTGTTCTGCAGCCTTGATAAGACCTAATGCATTAGTGCCTTGTTTATCAGTACCTGCAATTTCTCTAATACGAGTAAGCGGGATTTTTAAACCGTGATGACGCGAAATAGTTGCTATACAAGCTGCACCACAGTCCTTTTGATCATATTGTTTTTGAATACTGAACCTATTGAATAAAGACATGTGAACCTCCGAAAGTAGTAAATCATGACTTAAATATCGTATTAATCAAAGTTTCTACACTTTTACTATGGGAAGTATCATTTCTAAAATCTTGATTATCTACCCAGAATATAAGAAGAGAATGTTTAGAATAAGCTATATGGCATATGGAGTACATATCTAATAGTGGATATAGGATTATATTTTTATTAATTGTAGATTTTATACTATGTATATGAATTAATTATGTTTTATATGGCCTAGGATCAGATAACAAGTTAATAAAGAGATGTAAAAAAGATATTGACAAAAACTAATTTAAGTATTAATTTTACATAGATTCAAAATTATAGGAGGTAGTAGCATATGAATAATAATTTTAGTCAATTGTCTATGTCTGAGTTGGAAGATATCAATGGAGGGGGCATTATGGAAGACTTGGGTAAAGCTGTGGGATATGGCGTAGGCTATGTTGGACAAGGGGTTGTAGAAGGCGTTAAGGGCATAGGTTCAGCAGTTAAAGAATTCGTTAATCCGTGGAACTATATTAATTATGCTACGAATGGTAGAAGATAATTTATTTTAATTAGGAGGTAAGAATGTATGCATACACAATTTGTAGAACTTAGTTCCGATGAAATGTTACAAATAGATGGTGGTGGCTGGTTTTCAGATTTACTAGATACAGCAGAGAAAGCAAGCAAGAACGGCCTTTTAAGAGGTGTGGCAGTTCTAGAACCAATTTGGGATTTCTCAAAAGGGTTTACGAGCGGTGTAGTGGATGGATGGAATAAAAGATAATTAGTAATGAAGTAGCCTGATTACGTATAATCTATGTAACCAGGCTACTACTGTAAGAGGTGGGATAGAGTAATGTATTCGGGCAAAGTATATAGTTTTAAAGAAGTTGCTATGAAAATAGTCTTCATATTGTCAATACCAGCACTATTAATGATTATAATCTCTACAACACTTAAGATAATGGGTATTCGAAATATAGATGAGGCATTTATATTTATGTTATTTCAAGTGCTATCATATGTCGCTTTTCTCTCCTTAAATAATCGATTTAGAGGTTTTATATCTGATAAGTTAAAATTGAGTTTGAGACCAGTATTAGCCTACGTTCTTGCTGGGTTGGCATTATTTACCCTATCATCGATTTTTATTTTAGGTTTTGGTTTTGGTTCGGATGAAAGTCAAAGGGAAAGTTTGAAATTGGATGAATTAAATCAGGTTTTTAACGTAAAGAACATATTTATGATCTTGTCCATAATAATCATTATACCTTTTTATGAGGAGTTACTATTCAGAGGTTTACTTTTTACTACCGTACTTAATAAATTTGGTTTCAAATGGGCTTTGATTGTTTCCTCGGTGATCTTTGGGCTTCTGCACAGTGACTTATTCATTTTGACTACGATATATGGGCTGATATTCAATTATATCTATTTTAAAACAAATTCTCTGATTCCTGGTATAGTTCTTCATATGGTCTGGAATGCTTTAGTTGTACTGTTATAAGATACGAGATATCCATGTATGTTGGAGGAGCCCATGAATAAAAAAAATTACTACGGAATTTTTTTATTGTTAATTCCACTTGTCAATCTTATTTATGTATTTTTGAAAGAAAAAAGGTTAGCCTTGTTATCGCTTGTATCATTACTAATTATAATGTTATTTATATCTGTAGAGTTTATTAAATTAAGGAAATCAAAGAAAATTAAAAAGTAGCTTTGGGGTGAGGTAAATTAAGAACGGAGGCTCTTTTCTTTGATGAATATAAAATGGGATCGGTATGGGAAAGGTATTTTACCTGTGATTATACCTATGGTAGGAGTTATTATTTTTAATACATTTAACCTTCTACTAAAAGGTATAGTTACTCTTACCGAAGAATCTTATAGTCTAGGATATAAATTAGGTCTTTTAATCGACAATCTGCTGTAGCTAAGATTGATATAACACGAATTGTGAGATGAGGAGTTATGAATTCAAAAATATAAAGGCATTAATAACTATTGATTTTATCATTGGCTTTACTGTATTACATCTTAATTTTAGTACAAGCCGACATCAATATATAATTTGATTGTATTTTTACTTCTCGTGTATTTTTATAGCCAAACTCATAATATAATGTATGTGCCATATTTCATTCTACAATTTTTCGTTTTTTCCCTCGTATTACTAAATCGCCTATTTCCTCATTTTCTGAATGATAAAGATCCTTCTGTTAACACCTCAATGATCATTCTCAGTATTTTAGGTGTGCTTTTTATGCTGGCTGTAGCTTTCGGTATTAGAATAAAAAAACAAAAGTAGATTATAGCAAGATTTGAAATAACCATGGAAAGGAAAGGGAGTTCATTATTGAAAGAATACAGATTATCACTGGTAGTTATAGTAATTGGTTACACACTAGCGATGTTGAAAGCGGCTTCTATGGCGACAAAGTTATTGTTAATAGCATTAGTTTTTTGGACTATACTGTTAGTAGTGCAAGCGATCCGTGATGGGGCTCTAAGTCAGCCCTTAGTGCTTTTCTGGATGGTTACAGTCACCGTATTTCTTATTCACCTAAGTACTATTATTTCAGGAATAAGAAGTTTATGAATATAATAAAAGAAAACAAACGGGACTTCAGCGTATGTCTCACTACTAATGTCCCGTTATTTTTAATAAAACTTTTTCATAAATCCCCCACGATCATTCACTCCGGATTTCATATAAATCTTCTTCACAAAGTTTCTTACTGTGCCTTCCGTAATTCCTAATTTCTCACCTATGTATAGTGCTCCTTTATTCTGTAGCCAGAGATTGGCAACTTCACGCTCTCTTGCCGTAAAACAGTAAGTATCAAATAGATTATCTATCTGATTATGAGTCTGCATTTCTAACTCTAATTCGTATTCAATAGAGGCTACGATAGATGAAACTAAAGCAAATATACTGTCATATACAAACGGGGTATGGCGTGAGAAATTTAGAAAAGCTACTATTTCACCTTGAACTTTAATTGGACTGCAAAGGCAGAGCCAACTTTTGAAGAAGCTTAGTTGATGTTCGTCACCTTCAAGGAATATGTTCTCCCCTGTTTTAATGGCGATAGAGATGGCGTTAATTCCTCCTGATTCCATGGACATTGCACTACCTGGCCTAACGATCAAGGGTTCGAAATCCTGATAAAGAGAATCCTCCCCATGGATATCTAGTACAATTCCCTCTAGGTCTACTAGAAAAAAGAGATGTGGATAAAAGAACTGCCCTTGTAGCAAATTTAGTTTACTTCTAAACAGCTCTAGCACTTTTTTATTGGAGTTCTGCCTCTTCTTTAATCCAGTATGAGAAATGTGAGTTTTGAGTTCTCGCAATGAAGTTCCTTTATACTCTGATTTCCAATCCATCCATTGTGCTCTTGAGAATTGGAGTTTTGAACTCCAATTGGGCGGAACCGCAGTTCTGGGATTGTGGAGTAGAGTCATGTTGCTCATCCTTTGCTTTTGAATTGAATATTAATTATATGGTGAAATTTAACATAAGGCAAATTACCCACTATTAAGTAAAAATATAGGCGAAAAGAACGAAATGGAGTCTGGATATTACATTTTCTCTGAGGACGCTATAGTTAACATCAAACGGTATCCATCTGGGCAAAATTTGTAAATGGGTATGCCGAAGATTTATACTCAAATATATACACATGTTTAGCCTAATTAAGCTCTAATCATGATTGCCAATGAAAGTATTCAATCACGGAGAGGATGTAGAAGCGGAATGCGAGAACTTCAGGTTCAAACGAAATATGGTACGGTTCAAGGCGAGCTTTTACACGGTGCAAGTGTATGGAAGGGTATTCCGTATGCGAAACCGCCAGTGGGAGAGCTGCGTTTCCGAGCTCCGGTACAGCCCGAGTCATGGGAAGGAATCAGACAGGCGACCGAATTCGGGCCTGAGAATATACAGCCGCGTCGGGATTCGGAATGGATGGGCGGGCAGAAGCCGCCAGAGTCAGAAGACAGTCTGTATCTGAACATATGGGCACCCGAAAAAGAAAGCAGTCAGCCCCTTCCCGTCATGGTCTGGATTCACGGGGGATCGTTCGTAACCGGATCAGGCAGTCTGCCTGTATATGATGGCACACAGCTGGCTGTTCGCGGCGACGTCATCGTGGTGACGATTAACTATCGTCTTGGGCCGCTAGGATTCCTGCATATGGCTCCGCTGCATGATTCCTACGTATCCAATGCAGGCCTGCTGGATCAGGTAGCGGCGCTGCAATGGGTGAAAGATAACATTACTTCCTTCGGCGGTGACCCCGGTCAGGTAACGGTGTTTGGCGAATCGGCAGGCAGTATGAGTATTGCCGCACTAATGGCGATGCCAGCAGCCAAAGGGCTTTTCCAGCGTGCCATCATGGAGAGTGGCGCTTCGCAATTCATGCCAGCTGAACAAGCTTCAGCCTTGCGTGAGGGCATGTTGAAGGTGCTTGGTATAGACCGGGACAGCCTGGCCAAGCTGAACAGCATTCCGGTAGAGCAGATTATGGCGGCAGCAGAAACGGTGAAGCAACAGAGCGGAGCAGGTATGGCCTTGTTGTTCCAGCCTGTGCTTGATGGTGAGACACTGCCCCAGATACCACTCCAGGCTGTAAGTGAGGGATTCGCGCAGGATATTCCGGTACTGATCGGAACAACGCTGCATGAAGGATCGTTATTTATTCAGCCAGATGTCCCGTTTTCCAATGAAATTGATATGGTGCAGGGCGTTGATTTCATGACGCCTGATCTGGAGAATCGCGCTGCTATCGCGGATCGTTATCCGAAGACAGCAGATGGACAAGCTCAAGTTATGACGGATATGTTCTTCTGGCGGTCAGCACTACAGTATGCATCTGCACAGCAGAAACATGCCCCGGTGTGGATGTACCGTTTTGACTGGGTAATGCCGGAGCATCCGCTTCTGAGAAGAGCGATTCACAGCATTGAGATGTTCTTTGTCTTTAACACGCTGGATGCGCTGAAATTCATGAAGGCTGTGCCGGATGAAGCGGCTAAAGCGCTTGCTCTCAAAGTACAGGATGCCTGGATTTCCTTCGCGAGAAACGGCAAGCCGGAGACAGCAGGAATCGAATGGCCTGAATATCGTGAAGATCGGGCGACACTTATTTTCAACCATGAGATTGAGGTTGTGCATGACCCAGAGGCTTCCAAACGCGAACTGCTGGGTGTTAAGTAAGGTATCCTTCAATCACAAGTCTGAGAATATACAACGAGTTCTAAAATCTTAGTCTTTCTAATTGCAAAAGGCGGCCTCATGGAATAACCATGAGATGCCGCCTTTTTTGGCTATGTGGTCGTCTCTGTTAGGGAGAGCACACTTGATTTATTATTTACGGGAGGCTCGCGTATGAGAGGCCTCGTCGAAGTAGAAGGAACGTTTTCCACCCGAGAATATCACGACCAACACATGGATAAAGAGGACGAAATATACGAGGAAGACTAAAAAGTTTATGCCTAGGAAAATCCAGACCAGATAAGAATTAAGCACATCATCCTGGTAGTTAGGGGATGCATACTGACTTACCAGTTGAATAACCGTTAACACAAACCACGGAGCATATATGGCAATAAATCGTTTCAATAATGCTCTAAGCGTCGGCATACCCGTTTGACGATCGACATATCGGAACCGGAGAACGGCAGAGCCTGGCGTGACTCCGTTGCGTACCCAAGGGATAAAGAACAGCACGATAACCATCGCCGTGGACGTATTGATAACATCCTGAATATCATTGGACGCTGTGAATATGGAGATGAAGGTGTCGATAATCATGACAACAATACCGTCGATCAGCAGTGCGAGCAACTGTGGCACAGGATAGACGCGGTTTTGCTCCATGATTTGCTCACTCTTAGCTTGAATACTCTCACGTGACGGGAACAAGGCCAACACAAGCGGGGCTGCGAAAAATCCAATCACTGCACCTGAGGTGTTCAACATTAGATCATCCACATCGAACAGTCGGTAAGGACAACTGAAATACCCGTACAACCCGGTGAGTTGCGTGACTTCGAAAAATAAGGAAAGCCCAAAACCGGCGACAAAGGCATGTTTCCAGAATGCTCTCTTTTGCCAGAAATACCGGATATAGACCCCCAGCGGCATGAGTAGCAGGACATTAAACAGCACCTGCAAGAAAGCACGGCCCTTAATCATGTTGATCCATGTAGAGGGTTGAGACCAGATGATGGGTGTTTCCCTCATAATGTCTTTCACAAACATAAAGGGCTGAAGGTTGTAATAGACCGCATTCGCTGCGTGGCCAGCACAGTTATTTCGAGTCGCGGGAAGCGGCAGGATCACAAGGCAGTAAGCAGCCATGAGGAAGAAAATAAAAGAAAAGCTGACGGCAAACCGGGACCAGCTAAAGAAGCCGTCTTTGCGATAACCATAGATTAACCACGGCACCAGCAGAAACATGGATGCAATGACAAAGATGATAAACGCGGTCTGAATGGGGAAAACATAGGATGACATAAGCAGAAACTCCTTTGGCATGGAAATATAAGCAGAGGACAATGTCCGTAAGGTTTATAAAATGATATTCGTTACTGTTTGCATACTTACATATTAAGCGGATTTCCTTAAAGCAAGGGTAGAATCAAGTTTAAATTTGGTTTAAATTCGGTGTGGGTGGAACCTTCCCTATAAGTTAAACATGTGTTGCAGTGATCCATCGTATGGAACAAACGGCCCAAATCCCGTATACTTGCATGTAAGCCAATTTTAGAATGGAGAGTTTAATACATATGTCTACTTTGCCTAATTGTCCGAAATGTAATTCGGAGTATACGTACGAGGACGGAAATTTGCTCGTATGCCCGGAATGTGCGCATGAATGGTCTTTGGAAGCGGATCAAGGGGATGCCGAGGAATCCAAAGTTGTGCGTGATGCCAACGGGAATGTACTGAAGGATGGGGATACCGTTACGGTCATTAAAGACCTCAAGGTGAAAGGCAGCTCGCTCGTCGTGAAACAAGGAACCAAGGTGAAGAATATTCGTCTGATCGATGGAGATCACGATATTGATTGCAAGATCGATAGCCTTGGCGCGATGAAGTTGAAGTCCGAATTTGTGAAAAAAATCTAGGGTGGCGTGCAGGGACTGCACTGTACATGAGTCCTAATATACTTGTCTTCATCCATCAAGAACGTTCATTTCTGCATTGCTGTGGAAGTGAACGTTCTTTTTTGGGCTGTGCGGAGAGAAGAAGAATGAACCTTTGAAGGATCGGCTTTGTCTATAGTTTTGAAAAGGCTGATGCAAAAGAAAGGAGGAGAGTCGTTTGACTGAAAAAGAACTGTTCGAAATGTACAACAAAGATGTGTACCGGACGTGTTACTACATGCTCCATCATGCGCAGAATGCGGAAGATGTCTGCCACGACGTTTTTATCACTGTCTTCCGTCAGGATTGGAGGAAGGTGGAATACATGAAAACATGGCTGATGAAAATCACAGTGAATCACTGCCTTACTTTTATGAAAAGAGAGCATGCATCCAAGCAACGGGAAAAAAGGGTTTTTATGCTCACGCCGCAACGAACGGTTGATCCGGTTGACGAGGTGGCTCAGCATGCGGAGGAATCGGATCTCTGGGAACATTGGGTTCAGGAGTTGCCTGAGAAAATACGTTCAGCCATTCTGCTACGCTATATGAACGAATTCAGTTTATCGGAAACGGCCGAAACGCTGGAAGTTCCGCTGGGCACGGTGAAGTCAAGAATATATAAGGGAATTCGCCTGCTGAGGAAAAAATGGGAGAAGGCCAGCAATCAACATCAGAAAGGGGAAGTGTACAGTGAAACATACGGAAGAAAGATTGTCTCATCATCTGAAAAATGAAACGGATATCCATTATCCCGATTTTAATGCCATGTGGGATCAGATTCAAAAGGATCAAGAGCGTTGCCCTGAGCTTCATGCTTCAGCGAGGAAAGAAAATGTAAGGCAGAGCCTGAGATGGAAAAAAACCACACTGATAGGAACAGCAGCCGTTATTCTTATGGCGACACCTGTATACGCAGCAGTCCACTATGACTGGTTTGACCTGTTGAATCACCGGAGTGGTATCCAGAATGCGCTGCAAAATGGACTTGGACAGAAACTGAATCAATCTGTGACAGTGGGCGGGGTAACACTAACACTCGATACTGCCTTTTCTGATGATAATCGTACCGTTATTTTGTACACCTTGAACCCCGGTAAGTACAAAGGAGATACGGTAAGATTCCCTTCGATCGGCCTGCGGGATGAGACTGGGAAGCAAATCGAAGGCAGGTATTATCATGATTTTGATCAGGTGAACGGAGTATACAAAGGTTATTTTGAAACGGAGTGGACACCGTCAGGAAAAGAGGCCAATGTTGATTTCACAGTAAGTGGAATCCAGGTATTGGCTCCCGAGGAACAGGCAATTAACCTGGATCTTTCCCAGCGGCAGTCACAAGGGTTCGATATCCATCAAGACGGCTTGGGTAAACTTGCAGTGAGTGTATTCAACGAGAAAGATAATCAAGTGATGCTGTCTACATCGTTAACTTATGACAAGTCTGATGTCCGTGAGTATGCTTATCCTTTTTTAAAGATTTATGATCAAAAAGGACAGACATTAGATTCGGTTGCACCGAGTATAAGCGGTAAGCCAGGAGCGCATGGTGAATATATATCAGAACAGTTCTATAACCTGGATACGTTAGAGCAGCAAGCCTCATCTTATGTACTCGCGTATCATAAAGAAGAAGGCAGAATGGATCAGCCCCTGAATATCGGTATCCGATTAGATAAAACGGAGATGCTTAGCGGCACGAGCAGAAAAGTGTTGAATCTCCCTCTGGGCCAGCAATCGGAAGGGGTACTCGTGAAGGAGGCCATCATTACACCGACACAAATCCGGGTGATTCTTGCTCAGGATCGAGCCATCTTGCAACTGCCCTATTTGAAATATGATCTGGATGTGAATGGTACCCGGTTGGAAGGTGCCGTATGGCCGTCAGATCATTCAGATCAAATGGAATTGCGCTTTGAAGTAAACCCAGGTCTGAAGATCAATCCGGATACCCCAATGACTCTGTATGCCCATCATCAAGTTCAATATATTGAGGGTGAATTCGAGCCGGTTACTTTACCTTCAATTGGTGAGAAGCCACAAGTTGTGGATTCAAAGCTTGGCGGTTATATAATCCATTGGACATATTACCTTAAGGACGGGGATTTGTACGTGGAGAGGTATAGTGATGATCCGCATTTCGGGGGGATGAATCAGACCTTTATGCTCTTAAAGGGTGAACGAAGCTATGGTATGCCGACCAAGACCCAGTTTGCAGGCGACGGAGACAATCAGGGCATTGATCGGTATGAGAAGTATACATCGGATACCGCCGTTGTATATCCTTGGAGGTATAGTATAGAAGAACCGAAAGCTAAAATAGCTGTACCATTAGTGGAAAAGAAGCAAAAATAAGAAGGATTGATGTAATACGGTTATATTTTATAAATGAGTGAACTGTCTGGTTTACTGTGAATTTAGAGTTGACAGTAAATATTTAGGAGAACTATACTTGGTAAAATTAAAATAACAAACGCAATGATCAGGAGTATTAAGGTATATGGCGTGGTTCAGAGAACTGTCAATTCGGTGCGAGACAGTCCAGCCTGTCCCCAACTCACCTGTGAGCGGCAGGATCGAATGCGTTCCAGGTAGATCCTGACGGGCAACCTCCGTCATCAGGTCATGAGATGTTATGGAAGGATAGGGTTGGTATAATCCTGTCTATAAACAAAAAGAGTGGTACCGCGAAGGTCAGACCTGTCGCCTCTTAGCTGAGGCGGCAGGTCTTTTTGATGTTCTTTGATGTTCTGTAAAGCTTAATTCCAGAGAAAAGGGCAGGTGTACAAGAGATGGACAGAGATCGAGAGCGCATTATTCAATATTATTCCGGATTTGATGAGTGGGGCAGGCTGGAGCGTGAGCCTATTGAATTCATCATTAACATGCATTATATTCGCGAACATCTTCCGCCGAGCGGTATGGTTCTGGATAACGGTGCAGGACCGGGAAAATATGCGATGGAGTTAGCCAGACAGGGGTACAGGGTTACGTTATCGGATCTTACACCTTCATCGGTAGAACAAGCACGAGAAAAAGCCGAAGCGTTTGGGTTGACGCAGCAGTTTGAGGGATTTCATGTATTGGATGCGACTCACCTGAACGAGATTGCGGATGAGACCTATGATGCAGCGCTGATGCTTGGACCGCTGTACCATCTGCAACAGGAAGAAGCGCGGGAGGCGGCAGTGCGTGAACTCTATCGGGTAACAAAGCCGGGAGGCGTTGTATTTGTGGCGGTACAGACCCGGATGCGGATGAGCATCAACTCACTGCAATCGCCGCATCATTGGAGGCCCAATGACAGCGTGGATGCGATTCGGTCTTTTGTAGAAAGAGGCACGTTTGATCATCAGGATCAAGGGCGTTTTACGGGAGCATACTATTTTCATGTGCAGGATGTTGTGCCGTTCATGGAACAGCACAGCTTCGAGACTGTTCAGTTGATTGGTTCCTCCAGCCTTAAAGCAATGATCACAGAGGAGCAACAGCAATACTGGAGGGAACGGGGGGAGGAGCAAGAACTGCTTCAATACATGATTGAGGCAGCCAAAGATCCTTCCATTCTGGGAATCTCGTCCCATCTGTTGTATATCGGAAGGAAGTTGTAGAAGGCTAGCATTTCTATAGCTTAATTTTCGGTTAGTGAATTCATTGAATGGATAAATTGCATGTTATAATGGAGGTATCGAATAATCGGAGGTGTCAACTATGCAATGGAAAGAGGTTCAAGAACGTTTCCCGAATGAGTGGGTTGTTTTTGAAGCGACGAAGGCCTATTCGCAAGAAGGTCAACGTTATATTGAAGAAATGGCTGTTATAGATTCATTTAGTGATTCAACAAAGGCCTTGAAACGATATAGCGAATTGCATCAGGAAGACCCTAATCGGGAATATTGTTTTTTTCATACCTCACGTTCTGAAGTGGTGGCTAGAGAAAGGTATGTTGGAATAAGAGGTCCTAGATGAAGATAGCAGATATTTATGGATTACCTTTTATAAGTGTACAACTGGTTTACAGAGGTAAAAAACTTACGCTGAAGAAAGTACTTCTTGATACAGGGTCGGCTAGTACATTATTAAACGCAGATGTGGTTATGGATATCGGAATGATTCCGGAAGAGAATGATGTTGTTAACACAATAAGAGGTGTTGGCGGCATTGAGTATGTTTATACAAAGTCACTAGACTCCATCGATGTAGATGGAACTGTTGTGGAAGACTTTGAAATTGAGATCGGAAGCATGGATTATGGTTTGGAGATTGACGGGATCTTGGGTTTCAATTTTATGAAACAAACAGGAGCCGTTATTAATCTAAACTCTATGGAAATACTCCTAAGGTGATCCTGATGTAATAAGAAAAGTGCCCTCTGGAAACAGAGGGTACTTGTATTTTTGCTCAAAATAGTCCAATATAAAGGTATATAACAAAAGGTGATCTACTTACAATAGGTTAGATGAACGACGGATCGCTTCATACACAGGGAGGAACATATCATGGAAATCGGAATCAGTACATTCGTGGAAACAAACCCGGATGTTAATACAGGAGAAGTAATTAGTCACGCACAGCGTATTCGTGATGTTGTGGAAGAAATCGTTTTGGCAGATCAGGTGGGTCTGGATGTGTATGGTGTAGGGGAGCATCATCGTTCGGACTATGCTGCTTCATCCCCGGCAGTCATTCTGGCGGCCGCAGCTTCGCAGACGAAAAACATTCGCTTGACCAGTGCGGTAACCGTGTTGTCGTCGGATGATCCAGTACGTGTGTTTCAGGACTTTGCGACATTGGACGGTATTTCAAATGGACGTGCAGAGATTATGGCTGGTCGTGGCTCATTTATCGAGTCCTTCCCGTTGTTCGGTTATGATCTGGGCGACTATGATGAATTGTTCGACGAGAAATTGGATCTGCTTCTGAAACTGACGGAGTCGGAAAAAGTAACCTGGTCAGGCAAACACCGCCCTTCCTTCAACAACCTGGGCATCTACCCGCGTCCGGTGCAGGAGAAGCTTCCGGTCTGGATTGGCAGTGGCGGTAATCAGGAATCGGTTGTTCGTGCAGGGCTGCTCGGGTTGCCACTTGTGCTTGCCATTATCGGTGGTCGTCCGAAACAATTCGCACCTCTGGTGGAGCTGTACAAAAAAGCAGCCGCACATGCCGGACACGATGCTTCCAAGTTAACCGTCGCTTCCCACTCTCACGGCTTTGTTGCCGATACAACCGATGATGCGGTAGAGAAGTTTTTCCGCCCTGCACAAGCGGTAATGAACCAGCTGGGACGTGAACGCGGATGGGGACATTATGGACGTGAAACATTTGATGCGGCACGTAGTCTGGAAGGTGCATTGTACGTAGGGGATGTGGACACCGTCGCTGAGAAGATTATCTATCTGCGCAAAGAGGTTGGCATCACCCGTTTCATGTTGCATACACCACTGGGTACACAGCCGCATGATGAGGTTATGCACGCGATCGAACTGCTCGGCAAAGAAGTTGCACCGAAAGTGCGTGAGGAAATTGCACGCTGGGAAGCGGAGAATCAAGAGGCACGCTAAGCCGGCTGTAGATGATCTAAAAGATCTATTCATGTACACCGAGATAGAGTAGCAAAAGAAAAAGGAGCATGTCCTAAGCGTATTACGCGAGCGGACAGGCTCCTTTTACGTTTGACGTTAACCTTTTCTACATGCACCAATCTTGTGTCTATCCTTTCGCAGATTTGTTCACAAGAGAGCCTATAACCATCGATAACGTATGATCATAGAGGGTTTTGGCAGCTTCTTCGTTCTCGATATGTCCTCCCAGGTACAGATGAATCACACCATGTAAGGGAGCCCAGATCATACGCACCGCAAGCAGGGGATCTTGCACCTGAATCATTCCTTGTTCAATGGCTGACTCAACTAACCCAGACACTTGCTTCAGTGCAGTCGCTGTTCCCTGTAACGTCTCTCCGTCCGGTTTGAATTCGGAAAAAGAACCTCCAAACATCAGCTGATAGAAGCTGGATTGAGAAATGCCGAAGTCCCAGTAGACGTAGGCCAGATCACGGAAATATTGTTCGAATGATGCTTGCCGGGGAACAGCTTCAAAATGCTGAGCCATAACAGAGCATCCCTCTAGATATAGATGTTTGGCTAACCCTTCTTTTTTACCAAAAAGGTTATATATGATCTTGGTAGAGCATTCCATGCGTTCAGCTACGCGGCGTACCGTGACGGCTTCGGGTCCATGCTCTTGTAATAAAGCAGCAGCAGCATGCACAACATTTTGCCGAAGATTATCCGAGTGCTGCAGTCTGGCTTCCTGAAAGGTTGTTACCGTATGTGCAGGTTCCGCGGAACCCGAATGTATATCCTTATCCTTCATTGATTTCATCCTCATAACCGTATTGTTGTTAATCAGAAACTGCGACGTTTCCTTTGCTTATGGTCATTCTACTGTTTTACGCCAGATCACGTCAATTTAGTTGGACTCTTGAAAGTAAGCACGACGTTCTGAAGTCGATTTAAACTGATTGAATTTGACAGGAGCATGAATATTGGTTACGATGATTTTATATGGTAACAGTGTTTCCTATAGAAAACGTGTGTTCATATCAATGTAGAGGGTGGATGAGAAATGATAAAACAACATCAATGGGCACTTATTACAGGAGCTTCTTCAGGAATAGGTGAAGTTTTTGCACTCGAAATGGCTTCGAAGGGTAATCATGTTGTGCTAGTAGCAAGAACGGAGTCTAAGCTGGAACAGTTGGCAGAACGAATCAAACGTACATATCAAGTAAGGGCAGAAGTGATCGTATCGGATCTCTCCGAATTAGACGCACCACAGAAGGTATATGAGGAATGCCAGAAACGGGGAATACAGATTGATATCCTGATCAATAATGCTGGATTCGCTACTCATGGTTACTTTGAACAATTGCCGGGTTCCCGGCAACAGGATGAGATTGTGTTGAACGTACTAGCTTTGACAAGCATGACGCATCTTTTCTTGCCAAATATGTTAGAGAAGGAGAATGGCACGGTTATTAACGTAGCCTCGACGGCAGCTTTCCAGCCTGATCCGTTTATGGCGGTGTACGGGGCGACAAAGGCATTTGTACTTTCTTTTACAGAGGCGTTATATGAAGAAAACAGGAAACGTGGCGTTCAATTTTTGGCCTTATGTCCGGGCTCAACCGAGACGCCGTTCTTTGATGTCGTGGGCGCTAATGAAGCCTCCGTTGGCAAACGGGATACACCTGAGCATGTCGTGGAAGTGGCCATGAGGGCGCTGGAGAAAGGCAAGCCATATGCAGTACCGGGTGCCCGGAATTACTGGACAGCACAGTTCTCCCGCCTCATGCCACGCAAGTCCATGTTACGAATTGTAGGAAGCATGTTAAGACCACGATTCTAAGATTACAAGTGGGAAAGCTACAAGCCTGAATTAACCTTAGAAGATGAACTCTTAGGCCAGAATGCCTTTGGCCCGAGCTTCTTTGATCCAGCCTGGGAATTCGTTGAGCAGACGATCGTACAATTCTTCATCGCTGATTTTCGAGATGTCGTCCAGTGCGAAGAAGTTAGCGTTATCAATGAAACGCCCCTCCATTTCATCGAGATTCTCCAAAACACCGTAATTG
This sequence comes from Paenibacillus xylanexedens, assembly GCF_007680605.1. GTDB lineage: Bacteria > Bacillota > Bacilli > Paenibacillales > Paenibacillaceae > Paenibacillus > Paenibacillus xylanexedens_B. Next base: position 339,768 of record NZ_VEIO01000003.1, on the reverse strand, counting down.
GCTCTACCCAAACCAACGAATTGCCAGAACAGATTTTTGGTTGAGCTTTCGGTAATCAATCGCTTGATTTTTCCTTTTTGACTAACCCCGCCATCGCTAAAAAAGATAATATACGTTGGAATCTTTACATTGGGTTCCTCGATGGTGTATTTATGAATGACATCTTGCATTACAGGTGGTTCGTTATTGGTACCGCCTTTGCTCCCCAGCTTGTATGTACGTTCAATATAATTCTCAAAATCTTTGGCGGTGACGCTAGGGGCACGTAAGAAGTCTTTGGCGAAGAACCATACGTCTAATTCCCCGTTGTCATCAAATGCGGATGCAATCGCCAGTATCCGCTCAAAGGCTTCTTGCACGATGCCTTTACGATACAGATGGTACATGGACCCTGATGCATCGAATACAACGGCAACACGTGCCTGAATAGGTTCAACCTTTTTCTTTTGGAGAGACAGGGTTACTTTATGCTTGAGAAGATCGATTTTGGTCAAGTTCAGTGGTGGAAGGCTCGGGATCGGATCAGCAACGGGTACCGCGGTTTGGGATGAGGCTGCTGCCACTTCGGCTTGTGCTGTGAGCAGGGCCTGTTCGGCTTCCGAGGCATCGTTACTTTCAATCTCTACCCCGAAGGATTCTGCCAGCGGTTTCAATCCACCGAAGAAACCACGTCCGATGGCACGAACTTTGAATCCGTCACGATACTTGTAAATTTCAATGAAAATAAGCGCTGTTTCTGCCGTGGCCTGCGTAATCTCATACGTAATCTGCTGGGAACCTGCTTGAATAACCGCCTGGCATGTACGAACGTCGGCGAATGTATGTCCCGCATCAAGTGTAGCCGTGAACACACATTTTTCTACAGAGGCCTGCCGTAATATATGCGTATCCAGTACAAAAGTGGATTGCCATTCCTTTATCTGTTGCAAACGAACGCTGTTATGCGGGTCAGCCTCCTGATTATAAAATACAAAATAGTCGTCGGAGGGGACTTTTCCCGCTTCGTTGACCATGAAACAGCTAACATCCAAGGCAGAGGGGGCGGATTTGCATTTGATCGTCACCTGAAGCTGAGCGCATTCGTTAATGTTGGTATTCTGGCCTGTGTTTAATTGTATGAACGAATCTGTCATGGTTGGCTGCGCCTCTTTTCTCCAAAAATAGTGGTGGAAAACAAACAGTAACAAGATAGATTTTGAACCATATGTTTCCACAAGTCAATGATTTCAAATAGGGCCTAGCCCTCCTCTGACTCGTACTTTTCCCGATGTTGCTTCATCATTTTCACGTAGTCGGGATCTTTCTTCGCTACCTCCCATTGCGCTTTGAAAATAGCTGCTGCTTCCGCCTTCACCGGGTCGTTCTGATAAGGCAGAACGGAGCCATCCTGCTTCGAATATTTACGCCCGCCTTTATGATTGGTATAACGTCTCGCCCGGGTGTAGCCCATCTGTAAAAACTTGCGAGCCATATCCATGCCAACGAAATCCCCCTGTTTCTTATACTCCAAAAATAGTTCATAGATCTTCTCCGATGACTCTGTCGCGATCTCAGGTGTTTTGAACCGCCAGTGCGGCAGCATCTCGCTTTTGTAGGGTTCCACCATAAGTACCCCTTGCTCGCCCCGGCCAACGGTATATAATTCAGGCTGCTTGCGCAGATCGAGTTCCTCGTAATTAAGACTGTAGTCAAATTTTTTCATCGGGATGTCCTCCTTAGGAAATGGTTCGTTTGCGCTCCCCACATGAGCATCGTATGGTGACGTTATTGTGCCCTTTTTCCTTTTTACCCCGATTCTGATGTAACATGCACGGTTAATGGGGAACAATAGAAGGAAATGTCAGGAGGGATAACGCGATGGGCATGTCGGGCAGATATGTGGTTGTAACCGATGAATTGGTAAATTCCATTCAATCAGGAGAGGTTAGTGTGCATGATTGTCAGGTCGATCTGGATATTGATAAAACGTGGCAGATGCTACAGTTTACGTTGAACGGTAACCTTGTGGATGGAGAACCTCCGCTAGGATACGTTGTGCCGCTGGCTAGTCAGCAGTATTTGGGTAACTATTCCGATATGGATCTGTTCTTGATTAATAACAAGCAGGTTCTTGAGGCTTATATGGCCTTGGAGCAACTTACCCCTGAGGATGTGAGGATACGTTTCAGCTTGGACAAGATGCTTGCTGAAGGGGTATACCCCGTAATGGAAGGTTGGGACGAAGAGGAGATTTTTCAGGAGATCGTGCAAACGATTGATATGATTCAGGCTTTGTTTCAAGTCACCGTAGAGAACGGCAACGGGATTATCTTCTACGTGTTCTAAAATGGCTAGGTATCGCAAAATCACCGCATCATGTTTGATTCATATGCCATCCGGTTATTGATATAAACAAGGCAGTGCCTTGATGATATCCGCTGAAGAGAGGGAGAACGATGATGACACAAAATCAGAATGAAGAAAACAAAGCGATTCAAGACGATGAACCGGATCAATTCGAGACCCCTGTAACACCAGCAGATGAGGTGAAAGATGAAGAGCCTGCAGAAGATCAGGAGCAGGAATAGTCTGAAAATATTACATGAAACAGCATGTTTCCACGCGCATGTTATGACATATGAGTGATAGAAGAACCAGAAGGCCGGACGCGTTCCGGCCTATTTGGCCTATTTTTGTGCGTATCCGTTTACATTGTTTCCACCTGCCCTCATAATATGAATTGAACCATATTTTGCTAAGGGGGAGATCCCAATTATGAGTCGTAAGTTAAGCCAATGGATGGCATTACCGCTTGTCCTGTTACTGGTTATTCTTACAGGTTGTCAGGCCGTGGGCGGAGTTGATGTTAGCCAAGCCATGGTCAATAACACCAATGTAAAATCCGGTGAAACCAAACAATCCATGCATATTAACATAGAGCCGGACAAACAATTGGCAACCGATGAAGACCTCGAAATGATCAAACGAATTAACTCAATCTCGCTGAACATTGATCATGCCAAGATGAAAGATGCGAACACGGCATCGGTCAAAGGATCGGTGAGCATCGAAGGAACGAAATTGCCTTTCCATCTGTCTATGGACAAGTTGGGCATGACCATCGATGTCGATGGAGCTCAGAAACCGGTTTACATATCTCTGGATACACTTGGGGGAGCAGAGACCATGCTTCTTCCAATAGATACTAAAGAACTGGAGAAACAGCTTCAGGAGCTTTCTCCGAAGGTATTCACTTTTGTCATGAAACATCTGTCCAATCCGAAAAACATATCGGTTACCCCTGTTCAGGAAGCCGTAAATGGTGAAACATTGTCTCTGAACAAGCTACATATGGAGATTAACGGTGAAGAGATGCTTGCGATGGTTAAGCCGTTCCTGACAAGTATCTCTAAAGATGAGCAAGGTCTCAAACAGTTGATTGGAGACTTGTATGATGTGCTGTACCCTGTATTTGAAAGTTATATGGGCTTGGAAGGTATAGAAGGAGAAGGTATGGAAGACGAAGAAATGACTTCTATCTTGCCAAAATCGAAGGAAGAAGCAGTTACATCCATCTATGCCATGATTAAAGAAGGTTTGGACAGCATTCTGGCGAACTATGATCAGGAGCTGAACAACCTGCTGAAAGATACACCGGAGCTGAAAACAGTATTTGGCCCGGAAACTAAATTAAACATGGACTTCTTCATCGACAGCAAGCTGGATATTCGCAAACAAAAGATGTCGTTGAAGGTAGCTGTGCCTGCATCAGAAGACTTGCCAGTGCGCTCTGTAACGGTTAGCGCAGACAGTGAGCTATGGAATGTCGGCGGCGCGGTTACTGTTGATCAAGTAGATGCTTCCCGTGGTGTGATGGAACTAACCGAAGGGGAAGTTACACCGGGTCAGGTGCTTCGCAATTTTGATCCAAATTCATTTGTTTATCAATTCCTGAAAAATGAGATGAAGATTACAACGAAAAGCATCTTCCTCTATCCGGAAGACGAAGAGTTTGGTGCAATTACTGTCAAAAATACAACCTTTGTCCCGATTCGCTATCTGTCCGAGCAATTGGATGCAGAAGTGAAATGGACGAAAGGTTCGAAACAGATCGTTGTCATTGATGACATAACCGGAAACGAGATCGTGCTGACGGTAGATTCTCCGAAGGCCACCGTTGCGGGGCAAGAAGTCACGATGGTGGAATCCGCCTTTGTTGGCAAAAACGGCAAGACTTATGTGCCGCTTCGTTTCATGGCTGAATCACTTGGAGCCACGATTGAAAAAGAACAAGATACAGGCTGGATTTTCATTGATCGTCCGTAATCTAATGTAGATAGCTAAAAATGATGCGTGCATTGAAAGGGGATTTCAGAGAATGCCAGATTTCTCGTAATGATGTAGAAAAGAACAAGGCGCAAAAATTCCGTTAGATCAACACGGGATACGTCTGTCCTTTTTGACCCATTACGAGGAGCTTCGGCGTTTGATCTGAAAGGATGAAACGATACGGGAGTACCTCTATTGGAGGTACTCTTTTTTGTCGTGCCATCACAAAATAATCCCTAAGAGGTGTTCTATATGAATCATGGTTTCACGATTGTTGCTAATTCAGTAATGTTACGTCCCTTTACCTTGCAAGACCGAGCCGCGCTGACAACCTTGACACATCAGCCTGAAATTACCGACCTGTTACCCGATTGGAAGATGACAGAAGAGCAATTAAGTGAATTTTTGCAGTTTGTCGTAGGGGGTTATGAACAGTTTGATCCTCAGGATGTACGGATTATGCTTGCGGTCATTCATCAGGAGAGCCAGCGGTTGATCGGTTGGTGCGGTGTGTTTCCAAACGATATGCTTGATTCGTCTGATCATGAGGTAGCTTATGCCATTTCACGCGATTACCGCAACAAAGGTTATATCACGGAGGCGGTACGAGCGTTGACGACGTATCTATTCGAACATACGTCGTTAAACCGGATTGTGGGCATCGTGAAGACGTACAACCCGGCTTCTCGTAAAGTACTGGAGCATACAGGCTTCCAGTATGTGAATCGGAGACGTCTGTCTGATGGGGAGGTCTATGATTATTTTGAACTTAACAGTACGGATTCTGACGGGGAAGCTACTGGGTATGGGCAGAATAAATCCAAACCATTATCGATAAACCTGCGCCGGGCAGAACAAGAAGATGCCGTTGTGCTGACAGAAATCTGCACACGTGCTTTTGATCATGTCATGCACGTTTGGGCGAACGGAGAGCAGAAATTGGATAGCAATCTTTGTCCTCCGGGATATAACGCTGTTCGCTTGCATGAATATGTCATTCGTGAGTGGGACTACTATGTGGTGGAAGCAGATGGCTGTGCCATTGGTGGCGTGAGCATAAATGTGCTCGGACATGGAATCGCAAGGTTGGATAAAATCTATATCGACCCTGTCTGTCAAGGGCGCGGAGTAGGCTCACAAGTGATCAGACAGATTGAGACTGTGTTTCCGCATATTTTGCATTGGAGGCTGGAGACTTCTGGTCGGCAGACGAGTAATCATCATTTCTACGAAAAGCTCGGTTATGTACGGATGTATGCCTCCGAGTCAGAGTATGGTTATGAGAAGAAGATCGATACCGGAAGCGGGCAGCATGATCCAATTCAGGAGCATGAACATGTTCAAGCCAATTTGGATTCGATGTGGTACAGCTCCAGTACAATGAGGAACAGCCGCATCACCGATTGTAATATGAGTGGAAGCAAACTAACGAACCTGAAAATGACGGAAATGTTGCTGGCAGATTTACGTTTAACAAATACCAAGTTTGAATTCTGTGGGCTGGACGGGGCTCAGTTCCAGGATACACATCTGGGTACAGACCGCGTGCCAATGCAGTGGAGACATTGTGATTTGGAAGGCAGTCGATTTGTTGACTGTGATCTTTCAGGTGTTGAGCTTGCAGCCTGCCAAGTGTCAGGAATGAAAATTAACGGGATTCCTCTGGAGAAATTAATGGAGGCATATGAGTTGTCGAAGGCATGATAAAGCCCAATTTGAAAAGGGTATTGAATGAAGAATGACCTCGTGCTGTGCCTCATTCAAACAGATTAACCCGAATGACTGGGAGTCGGCGTCCAAAGAGTTCGTAAAGGACAACCCGGCCAAACGTCTGGGTGAATCCAAGGAAGTCGGCCGTCTGGTCGCATTCCTGCTGTCCGGTGAACAATCTGCCAAGTCCTAAATCAATCAGGATAAGACCATGCAACATAAACATTCCCTTCGAGCCATATTAGCGCTTAGAAGGGAATGTTTTATTTTTTATATTTATAGTTTCGAGGTTATATGCGGAGTTTTACCGTGAGCAGTAATGACCTGTATCCATATTTGGGCGTCCGACTTGGATTACGTATGTTGCAGCAACTGTGTTTTTTTGCTGAATCCGGTGCTACCAGCGGTATAACCCATATTTTGATAAAATGCATGCGCTGCTTCACGATCCGCACGATTACCGCTGTTTAGCGAGATAGAGTCGACCTGCTGTGTGGCTGCCCATTGCTCAGCAGCGAACAGAAGTTGACGGCCGATACCGGAGCCGCGGTAATGTTCGTGCACAACCAGTGCCATAATACGGCAATGTCTACCGTTCTTTTCATAGGAATATGATGTCTGCATACCAATCAGTCCCACTACACGCCCGCGCACTTCGGCTACCAGTGTTGTGAAATTGGTATCAGCGGCAATGTGAGTATATCTTTCCTGCATCTCGGCGTAAGTTGTTGGGTATCCCAGCTGATCCATGAGAATAACCATGTCCTGCAGATCCTGATCGGCGCTATGCCGGATATTTACATCTAGACTCATACACGAGACAACTCCCCGGAACGTTCTTTGAGAGACAGATCAATGATGGTGTCGAGTAGCTCGGCAAAAGAAATCCCCGCAGCGGCAGCACTTTTGGGTAGCAGACTGTTGCGGGTCAAGCCCGGTAAGGTGTTTACCTCCAGCACGTAAGGCACGCCATCCCGAATGAGCATATCCACTCTGGCATAGACACTGCATTTGAGTACGTTATAGCAGGTTAACGCTGCGGATTCTACGCGCTGATGCAGCTCGGAAGGTAGCTGCACGACCTGCTCATCCGCACCGTTATCATCATACTTGGCAGCATAATCAAAAAAGGCAGCATTGGCACGAATAGAGATCACGGGTAGCATTTTACCATCTACGATAGCACAGGTAATCTCTTCACCCTCAATGTATTGCTCGATCATTACACTGTCATCCCAGGCAAGAGCGGACTCTACTGCCGCAGGCAGGGATGATGGCTCATGGACGATCTGCGTTCCAATGCTGGAGCCGCCTGAGTTGGGTTTGACAACGACAGGGTACGTTAAGTGCTGGACAACCACAGAGGACAGATCTTGCATTCGGTTCACTTGAAGCCAGTCTCCCGTGAGTACCCCTGCTTGCCGCATGAGCTGTTTGGACATGTCCTTATCCATGCATACGCCGCTGGCAAGCACGCCGCAACCCGTGTAAGGAATGCCGAGGGATTCAAGCGTGCCTTGCACCGTGCCGTCTTCTCCGTATTTTCCGTGCAAGGCAAGCAAAGCTACATCGATTCCGTCCGATTTATCGATCAGATCCCGTTTGGAATTCAGCTCAATCGGTACGACCTCGTATTTGCTTCTGTCCAAGTTCGCAATCATCTCCTGTCCGGTGAGCAGGGAGATTTCCCGCTCTGAAGATGTTCCGCCCATAATAACGCCGACTTTCATATGAAATCCTCCTATGCTTTTTAAAATTTCTTACATCATGCTCGCAACCGTTTCCCCGATGATACGAATGCCTTTGCGGATGTTCTCGTCGCTGACTCTGGAGAATCCGAGCCGCATGGTGTGAAGTCCTTGACCGGGCTCCAGATAAAAGGTATCTCCGGGAGTAAAGGTTACCCCTTTTACCTTACAGGCAGCTAGCAGCTCTCTGGTTCGCACCTCTGGTGGAAACTGCACAAACAGATGCAAACCGCCTGCTCCGGATATTTGACACATCGGCAGATGCCGTTTCAGACAATGCACAGCGAGTTCATATTTTCGCTTGTACTCTGTACGAGCCCGTTTCAGGTATTTTTCAAAATTGCCGTTGCTTAAATATTGATATAACAGGGACTGATCCAGAGTAGACGTATGAATACTGCGCGCCCGCTTCATGCTTTCCAGATAATCGATCAATGCGGCATCCGCGATAATCCAGCCCACACGCAGTCCAGGAAACAATACTTTGGAGAAGCTGCCGAGGTAGACAAGGCCGTTACCCTTACCCATACTGGCGATCAAGGGCGAGACATGGGAGCCGGAATAACGAAGCTCTTCGTTAAATCCATCCTCAATAATCGGAACTTGATATTCGTTCATTAAACGTATAATTTCAGTTCGTTTTGCGGGCGAAGTCACGATTCCGGTCGGATTGTGATACGAGGGCACAAGATATGCCAGATCATACGCACTTTCAGCCAGTTCCTGCTCTAGCTGCTTCAGATCCAGGCCATCCGGTTCCATATCGATACCGGTTAGCTGAAACTGGTGCAGCTTCAGGTTTTTGATCGCCGTATGATGTGTGGGATTCTCACAGAGCGCTTTGCCGCTCTTTTTGCGCAATGCCCCGAGCACCAGGTCAAATCCCTCCGTAAACCCGTTCGTAATCAAAATATCCTTACCCGTAAGGTCGACCCCTTTGTTTTCCATATAGTTCATCAAATAATTCATGAGCGGTTTATATCCTTGCGCGTAGCCGTAATTAAGTAAAACTTCTCCTTCAAGTGACATGCGATCCAGGAAGGCCCGTTTCACATTTTGAAGATCAAACAGTTTTTCATCCGGCGCGATGCTGGTAAAGGAAATTTCGCCGCGCTCGGCTCCCGAGCCATGTTTCATCAGATCATATTGCTCAGCCTGAATCGCATAATCGCTAACTTCTGCTGTCCAGTCTAATTGCCAATGGATTGCAGTGGCCTGCTGGGATTCAATAAGTGTGCTGACGTAATTACCTTTACCTTTGAGCGCATAGATCAATCCTTCCTCTTCAAGCTCTGCGTAGGCGAGCAAAATGGTGCTTCGGCTTACCTTCATCAACGTGCTCAGCTCACGGGTCGAAGGCAGCTTCTGATTGGGCTGCAAACCGCCTTTTAACATTAACCGTTTCAAATAATCCTTGACTTGTATATATACAGGGCGGTCCTCCGTCAAATGCAGGTCGGAATACATCCCATCACTCCCTCTACTGGTATCTTGCCATATTATAAACCCAGCAGAAAGAACCACGATACCTCTGTTTCGTAGCTAAAGTGGCCTGAGTTGTACGCATAACGGGAAAAAGCCCTGGCTCATATGCCGGGCTGGAGGTGATGCCTGTTCAATTCTAAGGGTGTAATACTATGCTGTTCTAGCTACAGTTGCATGTTCTGACTAGTCTCTAGAAATACTTGTCTGTATAATTCTACGTGGATCTACTTCCGATACTATATACTATCTATATCATTCTAATTCTAGATGATAAACATGATGCTGTAATAACAAGAAATCTTTAAAAGGCTAATTATTGCCACTCATTGCTTGCTGCAATAGGTTTTCGTAAAGATGGTAATTCTACAATCTACTTCAAAGCTACGGTTCTTACTAACTGTACTCTTCTCGTGTGCACGTCACCGAATTCAGTATGAAAAAGATGAAAAATGATAGGCTCTGTAAAACGAGCGTGGATACAAAGACATATGTCTTAGTGCCCAAATTCTTCCTCATACCCCTATAGTACCACTTTGAATCAGGGAAGTTAACCTTTTTTTTGAAATATTTGTCGCAAAAGCGAAAATTCCGTGAATTGTACTTCATTTAGCTCGAAATGGTGTCGGATTGTGATATGTGTTAGGATGTAGTTCTATAGAATATAGAGGAAGTGAAATGGATGATTCAGATTACGGTTCCAACACCGGATGTAACCATTACAAAGCAGGAAAATCCGCAGTTAAGCCATATTTACGGATTTACTGATTTTCACCTGATTACAAGGGAGCAAGGCGGGATTTTCATGTTTTATAGTGCCGATGATGAGTTGTTATTTGTCGGGAAAGCGCGAAAATTGAGACCGCGAATCAAAAAGCATTTTGAAGATACGGTATCACCAATGAAGAATTATCGCGAGGAAGTCGCGAAGATTGAAGTTTGTTTGGTAGAAGATCCGATGGATCGTGAAATCTACGAGACCTATATCATTAACACGATGCGTGCAAAGTATAATGTAGACAAGGTGCTGTATAAGTAAAAAGTTAAGTTATTTAAGGTGCACAAGCAAGTAAGCAAGTTAATAAGCTTGAAATATAATTAGGACATATGTCCTGGGTTTATATGCAAGTGGACAGGATGCGATCCATGGATTGCATCCAACTCCATTCTCTTTGCAAATATAGTTCTACGTAGCAAGAATAGAAGCTGAAAAGTTTACTTTTCAAGGAAGCAGCACCACGCAGGGGTTTCACGGATTTACCAAATACATAAGAAGAGGTGATGGTGTTGATCGGTCGCAGCGGTAATCCTACACTTAAAGACAGCACGTTTGAGAACAGAGGATATGGAGAGGATCGGTACCAGAATTACATGACGATTAACGGCACGGTGAACAAAGCGTTTATCACGTTGATCATCTTGCTGGGCAGTGCATTTGCAACGTGGATGATGTTTTTCAAAGGACAAGAAGTGATGCCGCTTGCCTATGGCGGGTTAATTGTCGGTTTTATTTTGGCGCTAATTATTTCGTTCAAACCGGTGGTATCTCCATATCTTGTACCGATCTATGCGGTAGCAGAGGGGATGTTCCTGGGTGCACTTTCGGCAAATTATGAGTCCTTGTACAACGGAATTACGTTACAAGCAGCTTTGCTAACCATGGCGGTGTTTGTTGCCCTGTTAACAGCCTATAAAACGCGGTTAATCAAAGCAACAGAGAACTTCAAGCTAGGCGTAGTGGCTGCAACGGGCGGTATCATGATTATGTATTTGCTTAGCTTTGTGCTCGGTCTGTTCGGCATCACGGTGCCATATCTTCATGGGAACAGCCTGATTGGTATTGGCATCTCGGTTGTGATTGTCATTGTTGCCGCGCTTAATCTGGTACTGGATTTTGATTTTATTGAAGGTGGTGCAGAACAAGGAGCACCTAAGTATATGGAGTGGTACGGCGCGTTCGGGTTGATGGTCACGCTGGTTTGGCTCTACATCGAGATTATTCGTCTGCTCAGCAAACTGCGGAGCCGGGATTAATCTAACCGTTACAGTTATATGGGTTTACAGATAAAAGGAGCGAACCGCCGGGGATCTTTATCACCGGATGGATTCGCTCCTTTTCTAACCCCTACAGGTCTTTTCTGCAAATTAAACCAATTCAGCGTATATACTCTCCAGCGTCACGATCTCGGGATGGCTTGGCAAATCTCCTTCTGCAGTACAGGCAGCAAACATATGCTTTTCATCTAGAGGGTGACTGTAGAAGCGATGCCTAACAATTTGCCCGTCTTGATTACATCTCCAAACAGGCTCTCCATGTTGCTGAACATGGGGAAGAATAGCGAATGAGCTCAGCGGCATGGACAAGCCCATGCCTATAGCTTTAATATAACTCTCCTTTAGCGTCCAAAGGCGATAAAAGGTATTTAACTGTTGATCGGCAGGCTGTGCCGCCAGATACGTGTTCTCTTGCGGCGAGAAGAAACGCTCTGCAATCTGCAGGTCGATCGGTGCTATTTTCTCCACGTCCACACCGATTTCATCTTTACCCCCAGCAATCAGTGCAATCCAATCGCCGGAATGCGAGACATTAAATTGTACATTAGCGTCGTGAGTGAGGGCGGGTTTGCCATATTTGTTACGGGTAAACGTAATCTCTCCATGCCCTAGGCCGGTCAACTTGCTTAACTTCACACGGGTCAGCACTTCACCTAGTACTGACCGATAGGCATCCGCCAGATGTATAAAACGAGAAGCTTGTGCCCGCCGCTCCTCAGAGACAGAGGACAGAAATAGATCCCAGTATGCTTCGGGTATCACAGAGGGTACCTTCAGTACTTGTATAGTTATCATCATTTATCACCTGACATTGTATTCGGCATGGATGACAGGCTTTCCTCTATAGTTATCCTTATCTCGCGTTTTTCCCAGCGGATCAGGCTAGCTGTGTTTTTTTCCATTCTTCATGCGCAATCTGTATTCGATCCCACATCTCCCTGCGTTCTTGTTCCGTATAATTCACTAACGGTTCATAGAAAAGCTTGGTTAGTACGTCTTTCCACTCACTGTAGGTTTGAATTTCCGTCTTACGAATACCTTCGATTCCATGTGTGCGAAGCATGCATCCCCTGAGCTCATAGCTGTGGTCTGTATCTCTCTGACGGAGCAAAAATGCGTTATGCCAGGGCGAATCCACGGATTGACTGTAGAATTCATGCTTGGGATTAAACTCTTCCAGACGGGTAAGCTCCTCGGGATCATAATCCACACCCTTGCTTGGTCCGTTAGGCTCGTATTCAAGCCGCCATCCACCGGGAACAACGGAAGAAGGCATTAATGTATACGTAAATGGAGTCGGCCCATAGGTTCCGTAACGAAGAGGGAGCGGTTCAAAAGGCATGCCGCCTAGACCTACATCCACAATCCAACGTTCCACATTCGGGTCCGCATCTGGCAAAGAGACGGATAGACCGAGATGGAACGAGTTCACACGCGGCTGTTCTCCATGCGGCTGAACGCCCGCGCGGTGCCAGTGCACTTTATAACCCAGGGTATGAAGTAAAACACTGAATGCGCCATTCAAATGGAAACAGTAACCGCTACGTCCTTGCAGGATAAGCTGCACGGATTCTTGCAGATCGATGCCTGCGGGCCTGCCTGCAAAAATATCGACCGTTTGCCACGATAGATGGTGGACATGTGCCTGCTGCATTTCGGCAAGGAATTCCAGAGTGGGTTTCTTGATTGTATTAATGCCTATTCGTTTCAGATAAGCGTGTATTTCAGATGGAGTTAATGTAACATTCATCTCGTTCACCTCTTAGTTTTATCATGAGCCGCAAGTGAAATGTCGTGAAAGTTGCGGCCTTGAATTCATTGTATAAGTGAACGTCTGAAATGCACACACGTGTTTGCCTTGATTGTACCGGTACAATTCAGATGATACTCATAGTTGTAATAGGGTACACACGTATATTTTGTGTGCACGCATTTCGATAAATGAGAGTGTGGTTTCTTTTTCCGGGTATGTTAACCGTTTGGAGTGGAAATAGGTTAGAATAGAGATAGATAGCAGGATTAGGAGATGGAAAACATGGCTAATGATGAAGTGATTTTGACACAGGAAGGCTTGGAAAAGCTGGAGGAAGAACTGAAGGAACTGAAAACGGTGAAACGCAAGGAACTGGCAGAACGACTCAAGCTTGCGATCAGTTACGGGGACCTGAAGGAGAACAGCGAGTATCATTCAGCCAAAGATGATCAGGCATTTATGGAGACCCGCATTCTGATTCTGGAGAAGATGTTAACCAAAGCCAGAGTCATCAGCTCAGACAATATGGATTCCAATCAAGTAAGCATTGGTTCAACAGTGATATTGAACGACCTTGAGTATGCCGAGAAGATTGAATATCAACTGGTGGGTCCTGCCGAGGCAGACGTATCGAACAACAAAATTTCGTATGAGAGTCCACTGGGCAAAGAGTTGATGGGCAAAGAAGTGGGCAGTGTCATTCATGTTAATGCTCCGATGGGTGTCATCAAATACGAATTGCTGGAGATCAAAGTATAGTCAGTGTAAAGCGAGAACAGTAAACCTATGTGGGGAGGTCACCCCGCGATATATAGAGCATCTTTTAAAAAGAGGGGATGTTTCAGAGGCTATGCGAAGAGCTGTCTGGAACATCTTTTTTTTGTGTGTTTTCCCAACTTAACTCACGGTTAATGGTTGATGGATGATAGTAGAATGGTTAAGTTTCAGGTTATTTTCCCATACTGAATTCAACCTGAAATCATCTCCAATATGGTGAATTTTCGACAAATACTGATTTTTGCATGACCTGACAAGCCGAGTAGTATATAATTACGGGAAAACTTTAAAGTGATGGAGTAGATACAATGAATTTGAGTAAGTCTGATCTGGGCCCTAACAACGCTGGCAAAGGAGAACGCTTCTCGCGTGCCGGTTTTATTTTGGCGGCCATCGGTAGTTCCGTTGGTCTCGGCAACATGTGGAAATTTCCTTATATTACGGGCGAAAACGGGGGAGCTGCTTTTTTCCTGCTCTTTATTGTCTGTCTCTTGCTGATCGGTTTACCTGTATTGCTTGCCGAACTCGCTATTGGACGCAGCGGACGGGGCAGTGCAGCGACTGCTTTTATCAAAGCAGGTGGACATAAAGGTTGGCTAGCTGCCGGCTTATTGCAAGTATTAACGCCGTTTATCATTCTGTCCTTCTACGTCATCATCGCGGGCTGGACATTGCAATATGCTGTAACTTCGTTTAGTGGAACGTTGTTCGACAACCCGGATTATGCCGCACAATTCGGCAGTTTTGTAGGCGGCTATATGCCGATTGTATGGCAGTTTGTTTCCGTCCTGATCACAGGCTGGATTGTAGCGAAGGGTGTATCCAACGGGATTGAAAAGTTCAACAAAATTTTGATCCCAGCCATGCTGGTACTGCTCATTATTTTGATGATTCGTGCAGTTACTCTACCGGGATCAGGTGCCGGGGTTTCCTTTTTCCTGAATCCGGACTTCTCCCGGCTTACAACCGAGTCGGCGTTAGTTGCCCTTGGACATGCCTTCTTCTCGTTGTCGCTGGGTATGGGTATTCTAGTAACCTACGGTTCGTATGTAGATAAAAGTCAATCCCTCGGGGCAGCCACGGTTGCTGTCGGTGCGGGTGACTTGCTCTATGCATTTATCGCGGGTCTGATCATCTTCCCGACGACTTTTTCGTTTGGCATTGCGCCTGACCAGGGGCCGTCCCTGATCTTCATCGCACTGCCAGCAGCATTCTCGGCGATGCCGTTTGGTTTCCTGTTTGCCGGATTATTCTTTGTTTTGCTGGCAATCGCGGCGCTGACATCTGCGGTTTCCCTGCTTGAGGTTCCTGTAAAATACTTCATGGAGCGTCTTTCCTGGAGTCGTAGCCGTGCCGTATGGATCATTTCTCTCGCTGTTTTCATTGTGGGGCTGCCTTCCGTGTTGTCGCTAGGACTGTTTCCCGAGTGGAAGATTGGTTCAATGAATGTATTTGACTGGCTGGACTTTATGGCTTCCAACATTCTGTTGCCTGTAGGCGGGTTGTTAGTTACAATTTTTGCGGGGTACTTCTGGAAAACGGCTGCCGAGGCATCCGGTCTAAGCTCCGGCTGGTTCCGTATCTGGTTATTCATGCTTCGTTATATAGCACCGATTCTGGTTCTGCTCGTGCTGCTGCATACGTCTGGCATTATTCACTTCTAGGCCGCCTGCGCAGATTTACCAAGCATAAAACCTCTTGGAAGAAATGCAAAAGCCCTTGTGTTCCCCTGTTAATTTTGGGACAATACGGAGTAGAGGTTTTTTGGGTAAGACGACCGATGAGCCATATGCTTTTTGCGAAAAGAGGTTTATACCATGATTAAATCATCCATATATGGATTAACATTAGAGCAATTACGTGCTTGGTTGCCTGAGCACGGGCAGAAGAAATCCCGCGCGTCCCGCATCTGGGAGTGGTTATACCAGGAGCGGGTGCATGATTTTAACGGCATGTCCGATGTTCGTCAGGAATGTTTGGATGTGCTCACTGAGCATTTTACCTTGAATTCAATGAGTGAACACGTGAAGCAGGAGTCGGCGGACGGCACGGTGAAATTCCTGCTCCGTTTGCAGGATGGCAACTTGATCGAGA
Organism: Paenibacillus xylanexedens; assembly: GCF_007680605.1. GTDB lineage: Bacteria > Bacillota > Bacilli > Paenibacillales > Paenibacillaceae > Paenibacillus > Paenibacillus xylanexedens_B. The sequence continues at coordinate 323,841 of NZ_VEIO01000003.1, read as the reverse complement.
CGGTGCTTATGCGGCAAAAATACGGCTTGACCGTCTGTGTCACGACACAGGTCGGATGTAATATCGGTTGCAGCTTCTGCGCCAGCGGGCTAATTAAGAAGAGCCGTGATCTCTCTGCAGGAGAGATTGTAGAACAGATCATGCATGTGCAGCGGCATCTGGATGCAGTGGGTCAAGGCGAGCGGGTTACCAACGTCGTGGTAATGGGCATTGGCGAACCGTTTGATAACTTCGAGCATATGAGCAACTTTATCGAAGTGATCAAGGATCGCAAAGGGCTTGCTCTTGCAGCGAAGCGAATCACGGTGTCCACAAGCGGATTGCCGGATAAAATCAAGGAATTTGCAGACAGCAGTCTGCAGGTAAACCTTGCGATCTCCCTGCATGCGCCGAATAATGAGCTACGTACACATATCATGAAGATCAACCGTGCATTCCCGATTGAACAATTGATGGATGCGGTGGATTATTACCTGGAGAAGACAAATAAACGCATTATGTTTGAATACATTTTGCTTCGGGACGTGAACGATCAGCGCGAGCACGCTGCGGAACTGGCTGAACTGTTGTCCAGCCGCAAGAGCATGGTCAGCGTAAATCTGATTCCATACAATCCGGTGGATGAGCACAGCCAGTACCAGCGCAGCACGGAGGAGTCGATTCTGGGCTTCTACGATACGCTGAAGAAGAACAATATCAACTCAACGGTACGTATGGAGCATGGTACAGACATCGATGCGGCCTGCGGACAGCTGCGCAGCAAGCAGATGAAAAATGCGGAAGTTAAAATGGATGCGAAAACATCTGCAAAACCGGACGCTAGCCGTCTGGCTATGGGATAAAGCACGCAAATAAAGTATGACTGCCCGAATCTAAGAAACATAACAAACGCCTCTATGTACTCACTAATGAAGTGAAGATAGAGGCGTTTTTTGAGTTGCAGGCTAATTTCGGACTTCCAGTCAAGTTGGCTTGCCTACTTCAGCTTCTTCGTCATCAGCAGATGGGGAATGCCATCCTCCATAAATACTTCGGAAGCAGGAGCATAGCCAAGACGTTCATAGAACCCGGAGGCTTGAACTTGTGCGTGCAGCTTGGCTTTCTCTAATCCGTCCTCCTTGGCCATCTCCTCCAACTTGTTGATTAACACGCGGCCTAGTCCATGCTTGCGGTAATCCAGCATCACGCAGATGCGTTCAAGCTTGGCAACTTGCTCTACGATGCGAAGTCTGGAGGAAGCGGCAGGTACACCATCCACATAGAGCAGGATATGGCGTGCTTCTGTCCCTAGCGCATCAAATGCATCGAATTCATCGGAGGCAGGTACGCCTTGCTCTTCTACAAAAATGGCCATACGAATGGCAAAGCACGCATCAAGCAGTTCCGGGGTGTTTGCTTCAACAACAGTTATATTCATGAATCGTTCTCCTTTACCTAGTCGGATGGAATATCGGAATGGAATTGAAAGTGATACACTTAACTAGTGTAGTTATATCATCAATTATGTTGCGAATGCAACAATTTTATAGGAGTGTGAACTCTGTGACAGAACCGAAAGAGCCTAAATTAGCCAACGAACCGACTCGGCCGAACGATGAATCGCAGGAAGTACATGAACTGAACGAGCCAAGAGAAGTGTTGCGCGAGATTGGCATGATTGCTCGCTGTCTGGATTCCATCAGCAATGTGGAGTTTCAGCATTTGAACTTGTCCCGTGGACAATATTTGTACTTGTACCGCATTTGCGAGAACCCTGGCATCATTCCGAACCAGCTGGCTGAACTGATCAAGGTGGATCGTACAACGGCAGCAAGAGCGATTAGCAAACTGGAATCGGACGGTTTTATTGTCAAACAGCCGGCATTGGGTAATAAGAAGAATAAGGTGCTGTATCCAACCGAGGCTGGGCTTGAAGCGTGGCAGTTTATTCGCAAAGAAGGCGTGCATTCGGACAAGGTAACGTTGGATGGTCTGACACAGGAAGAGATTGAGACAGCAATCCAGTTGCTGCGGAAGATGAGACACAACATTGAGGTCGATTGGAAATTTGTCAAAAAGGGCGGACGCCGCTCATACATGGATCACGATGATTAAGCGCACACTTGGAACAAGGCTTACTTCCAAAAGCGTAAGAAGTGGCCGAGTTGCTCCGTCATATATTCACGTCAGGAGGAATGGTGTGAAGTTTATTTTCCGAAAAAAGCGGTCATGGTACATATTACTTGTGGTTGTTGTATCTGTAGCGATTGTACTCCTATGGAGGGAGCGGTTTGTGATGGAGAAGGTGTCGCCTACAGTTGCCTTTGTTGAAAAACATATGACGAATCCGAATGGCACACTTGCAACCTATTTGCAGGAAGCGGCGTCGGAGAGAGCGGACATCGTTGCTGGCCGAGAGGCACTGTCGGAGTCGCTTGGATTGTGGATGCAGTATGCTTTGGCAAGTGATAACGAGGTTATGTTCGAGCAGGCTTACAAGCAACTCCAGAAGTACTATGTGATCAGGCCCGACATTTACATTGCCTGGAAGCTTGATCCTCAAGGGAAAGTCCATGTGGCAACCAACGCGCTGGGTGACGATCTGCGAATTATGGGGGCACTGTTGCAAGCATCCGACCGTTGGGAGCAAGGCAGAGCAGACAGGCTGGCAACCGCATCGGCCCTTTCCCGAACATTAACGCAGCGAACCGAGCAACAGGGGTACCTGGTCGATTTTTATGATTTTAAAAGTGGACATTCCACCGACACCTTAAGTCTGGTCTATGTGGATTTGCTCGCTTTGCAAGCGATGAGAAACCACCAGATGCTGGAGCCGGACGTTTACAGCAAGTACGAGGATATACTGCATAAAATGCCTGACGATGGATTATTCTATCCGAAGAGCATGAATGTAAAGTCCAAGGCTTACACCTACGATGACAAAGTTAATCTGATTGATCAGCTCATCGTTGCCAATCATGTGATGGAGATGGGGCAAAAACCCGACAAGCTGATTGCTTTTCTCAAAAAAGAGTTCGGCACCCGGGGCAAGCTCCCCGGACAGTATGATCGTAGAACACAGAAACCAGCCGTAGATTATGAATCGGCATCGGTGTATGGTCTATCCGTCCTGCTTGCTGTTCGCTCAGGTGATCCAAATTGGGCAAAACAACTGTATAAACATATGATCACACTGCGAGGGCAAGACACACGATATCCGGGCGGTTACGTATTTGACGGAAACACCCACCTGTTTGATAACTTGTTCCCGTTGCTTGGCGAAACTTATTTGTATAATTTTCTTAAAAAGTAAAAATTTATTTATATAATCCGAGATTATATGTTACTATATTATTGTCTTTAATTGTCGATTTTTGTTGAAGTTTCGGTTAATAAAAAAGAGGTGTTGGCACCGAGTCATTCTGAAATTCGATGCAGAGAAGGAGGACTATGAGAAATAACGCACCTACCCAGCGTCTGGCCTGGGGTTACGCAATCTTGATTAGTCTCGCCATCGTACAGCAGTTCTTTGTATATCTCCACTTGTACATGAATCAAAGCTACACCAAGCTGGATGTTGTATTTAGCATAGCGTCATTAGGGGCGCTAGCCGCAGGGCTTTTGCTTCCTGTCGGTGTATCCGTCGTACTGATATTTGTATACTTGGTCACTTATTTTGTGTGGCTCGTGACTTTTGCAGAACCCAATGCGCTCGTGTTTTCCTGGTGGCTGCTTATTCCGGCGAACACGGCAATTGCTGCTTATATCAAAAGAAGACTTGTGCGAAGTGCACGGGTGATCGAACGTCTGGAGCAGATGAAGGATTATAATCCAGAGATCGATCTGGATACAACGCTGGGCAATAAGGAAGCGCTTGGAGATACATTGGTTAAACAGAGCAACCTTGCCAGACGTTATTCAGACTGCTATGGATTCAGCATCGCCATGTTTAAGATTGAATTTCTGCCGCTTGTGCAGGAGTCGCTTGGTTCAGTTCGATATTCCCAGTTGCTGCTTGAGATCTCACAGTCGATTCAGAAGCAAATTCGATATGAGGATCACAAATTTTTTGTAGACCGCGGACGATTTGTCATTTTGTGTCCGATGGTCAATGTGGATTACCTGCCTATGTTAACGCGAAGGATTAAAAAAAATATTATGGATTTGGATGTGCTCGATAAAAAGGGGAACCAGCTCCAGACCATTATCAAATCAGGTGCACTGGTTTTTCAGAAGGAACAATTCAGCAAGTATGACAATCTTGACGCTGTCCTGGCAGCGCTGGAACGAAACACGGAGACGGATTTAATCGGGGAATATATTTAACCGAAAGGAGCGAGGCGGATGGATTATATGTCCTGGTTTATCCCGATCTGTATTGCCGTCAGTTGTATTTTTGTGGTGTTTACCATCGGATTAACGATTGCCACGCTCCGATTTCGCTCAAGAGTAATTCGAAGGTATGATCGGAGGAAAACGGATGGCTGATTTCATTCTGATCTTATCGATATTCAGTATTTGGATCGCTGTGTTCGAATCGATCGTCATTATGGCCGGGGCTATTCGTTTTATCCACAAGCAGGAGAAGAAGGGCATTCAGATTCCGGAAAATATGGATCATTATCCGAACGTCACGGTTATGGTACCTGCCCATAACGAAGGTCTGGTCATCGTGGCAACAGTGGAGCATATCTTGCGACTGAACTATCCGGAGGATAAGGTGCAGGTCATTGTCATTGCAGATAATTGCACGGATGACACAGCCGATCGGTTAAAATCGTTCCTTGGACAGACCAGTTATGTGCACCGTAACGTTACCGTACTTGAACGCAAAGGTACGGGTGGCAAATCTGGTGCGCTCAACGATGGACTGGAACTGGCAACCGGAGACTGGATCTGTATATTTGATGCAGACGCTGCACCGGAGCGAAATTCACTGATGTTCCTCGCGCAAAAATCACTGGAGAATCCTGAACAGTACGGGGTCGTGTTTGGCCGAAACAAAGCGCGTAACCGCGGGCAGAATTTTCTCTCCAAATGTATTAATCTCGAAATTATCACGTCTCAGCGTGTCTATCACACCGGGCTGTGGGAGCTTTTTAAGCTGGGGACAATTCCGGGCACGAATTATATTATTAAGACAAGCCTGATCCGGGAAATTGGCGGATGGGATGTGACGGCCATTACGGAAGATACGGCGTTGTCGTTTGAAATTATGAACCGGGGACAGCTGGTTGCCCTTGCGCCGCAAGCGGAAGCGTATCAGCAGGAACCGGAACAGCTTGGTGTATACATGAAACAGCGTGAACGCTGGGCCAAGGGGAATTACCAGGTAGTTCTGGACAACATTCATAACCTGTTCAACCGTTCCAGCTGGCGCAATAAATTGCTTGTCCTCTACTATGCGGTCAGTTACTTCTGGTTTATGTTGGCTATTATTGTGTCGGACATTATCTTTGTGGTTAACCTTGTTTATCAGGTTATCGCAATATTCAAACCGGAGGTCAGTTCTCCATTCCAGTTTGCCGGGGACGCCTACGTCTACCTGGTTATTGGTTGGGCACTGATGTATTTTATCTATGTTCTTCAGATCAATCTGGCACTGGCGGCAGATATCGGGCAGAGCAACACCCGTAACTTTATCTATGCGTGCGTATCGTATTTCACCTATGCTCAGCTCTTCATTTTGATCTCGATTCGTGCTTTCTATAATCTGCTGATGGACAAGATTCGAAAACGCGAGAGCAAATGGTACAAAACAGAGCGATTTGGCTAGGGATAAACGAACCAAAAGTTTGCCAAGAAGGCTGTTTGCGGACTAAACTCCGGCAAGCAGCTTTTTTATTATGGTGAAGGTTGCCTGAATCCGGTATACTTTTACAGATTATAGTGGGTAGCAGGGTGAACCGGACTAGAGTATAACTCATAATATGGAGGTCTGTGCAGGTATGAGTGAAAGAGGTTCTGATTTTTACGATAATGACGCGGTATTTGAGACGTATATGGAACGTCGGCAAGGTCAGGATAACGCCAATGATACGTTGGAGCGACCGGTTATGCTGGAGATGATCGGGGATGTTACTGGTAAACATATTCTCGATCTCGGCTGCGGAGACGCAAAATTTGCTGTAGAACTACTCGCCGAGAGGTATAATGGCTTGGCTTATACAGGTGTCGAAGGTTCAACGAATATGGTTCGGGTTGCCCGCAAGTCCGTTCAGGGATTGAATGCCCGGATTGAGCAATCTTATCTTGAAGAGTGGACGTATCCTGTAAATTCATATGACCTTGCCATTTCAAGATTGGCGATCCACTACATCGAGGATGTTGAAAGCCTCTTTCGCAAAGTGTATGGCGCACTTAAAAAGGAGGGAGTCTTTGTTTTCTCGGTAGAACACCCGGTGATAACTTCAACGCTGCAGCCCTCCGGAACACGAACCAATTGGATCGTAGATCAATACTTCGTTGAAGGGTTTCGGGAGCAGCGGTGGCTTGGCGGTTCCGTCCAGAAAATGCACCGTACCATTGAATCGTATTACATGGCCCTGCAGGAAGCTGGATTCCGAGTGGAGCAATTGCGTGAATCAGCACCGAGGCGGGCGGAGTTCGTCGATGAGGAGACGTATCAGCGCAGACAGCGTATTCCGCTTTTTCTGTTTCTCTCCGCACGAAAATAGGCTTAGGAAGAGGCAAACTTAGAAGCGAAGTTATACTCAGTTTAGCGAAAGTTTTACACAGAAAACCGTGGATAACACAATATATAGGAGTAGAAAGCCCAAAAACTATCCACATGTGGATAAGTCTTTGGGCTTTCTCGTTTCATTTTGCCTTTCTCTGTTCCGATGGGATGCGGATAATTTTAACCTTTGGATGCTGTTGCTCGTACATAAACCCGTTCTCCATGCTGATCTACTTCTACCGGAGCTTCAAAGAAATCACTTAATACAACCTGTGTCATCAGATCAGCAGTTAATCCGCTGCCGAAAATTTCACCCCGACGGAGAAAAAGGCTGTGCCGGAAGACGGGCAGAATCTCCTCGGTGTGATGCGTAACATAGATCAGCGAAGGTGCGTCTGAACGTGCCGTCAGTTCACCGATGCTGTCTAGTAGATGCTCTCTGGAGAACAGATCAAGCCCGTTACAAGGCTCATCCAGAATGAGCAGCTGTGGATTCGCCATCAGGGCACGGGCAATGAGCAGTTTCTGCTTCTCCCCCTGCGAGCAGGTGCGATACTCGCGATCCCACAGATGCTGGCAGCCCAGCGTTTGCATCCAGTGCATCGCCTGATCCAAATCTTGGTCTGCCAGTTTGTCATACAGACCAATTGTAGCGTGTTTCCCACTAATCACGACATATTGCGTGCGATCAGAAGCGTACAGTTTCTCCTGCAGGGAGGAGCTTACCCAGCCAATCGATTTTCGAAGCTCCCTCAGATCTACACTGCCATATTCATGACCCAGTACTGAGATTCTTCCTTCCGTAGGCCATAAATAACCGGTAATCATATTGAGGAGCGTTGTTTTGCCGGAGCCGTTCAGGCCAAGCAGCGCCCAGTGTTCGCCTCTGTTTACACGCCAGCTGACATCGTGCAGCAGAGTGAGATCTCCTCTTTTCCAAGTCACATGCTGTACATCAATGATCATCTAACGATGCCTCCTCTCTGTTCAATATCGCGCTTCCGCTTCTCCACTAATTGTATTGAACCTGCCATGGAGGTTTCAATAGCTTGTTAAGCTTTAGCGGCTGGATCACTGCGCAAGAATACGGCACACACGCCGATCAGGGGCAAAAAGGAACATAATCGGATGACGAAGGAAATGCTGGTCACATCGATCAGAGAACCAATGACAACCGAGCCCAGCCCAGCCATACCAAATGACAGGCCAAAAAACAAACCTGATACGGTTCCAATGTGACGCGGCAGCAATTCCTGCGCGTAGACAATAATAACACTGAAGCCCGACATCAGGATTAAACCAATAATACCGCATAACACCATAGATAGGACGGGACCTGCATACGGGAGCAACAGTGAGAACGGAGCCGTACCTGCAATGGAAAACCAGATCATCGGTTTACGCCCATAACGATCTGCGAGTGGTCCGCCAAGCAGGGTTCCAACCATGCCTGCAAACTGAAGGATAAACAAGCAGAGCTGCGCCTTGGAGAGTGGAAGATGATGCACATCCGTGTAATAGAAGGCGTAGTACCCTGTCATAGCCGCAATATAAACAAACTTGGAGAATAACAACAGGATGAGAACGCTCATGGATATGACGATTCGTCTTCGACTCACAGGCTGAGGCGTTGCTTCTGATTCATGCAGCGCGTGCTGTACGGACTGTGTCCGATGGGGGCGTACAACGTTCAGCTTGTTTTTGTACCAACGGCTGACTGAAGCCTGGATAAGGATGCCGATAAGTGCAAAGGCCATTAGCCATAGAAATTGTAACTGACCATGGGGAAGAAGCACAAAAGCCACCAATAGGGGAGCGAGAGCTTGTCCCGTATTCCCGCCAACCTGAAAGATGGACTGTGCCATACCGCGCCCTCGACCAGCAGCCAGATGTGCAACACGCGAGGATTCGGGATGAAGAATGGATGAGCCGATGCCAATCAGCGATGCGGATACGAGCAGCATCCATAACGATGACGAGAAAGCGAAGCCGAGAATCCCGAACAGGGAAAATACCATGCCGCCAGGCAGCAGAATAGGCATGGGTTTGCGATCGGATATATATCCGACCAGCGGTTGCAGCACCGAAGCAGTGATGTTTAGTGCAAAGGCAATCCAGCCCATCTGTGCAAAGCTGAGATGCATGGCTTGTTGAAACAGCGGGAAGGCAGATGTAACCACCGTTTGCATGGCATCATTCAGCAGATGGGCGAAGCTCACCCCTGCAAGGGCCCAGTTTGCTGCGTGGTTTAATTGAATTTTGTTTAGGGCGGCTTGAGCCATTTTAGATCACCTCGGATATTTTTATCCATAATAAAAGATTGTTATAGAGCTTGTCTTTGTGAAAAGTGCTTGGAAAACAAGCACGATTTGCTATAATGTCAGCAGGTGAGAAACGATGGAATTAAACATGGCATTCAATGGTTTGGAGTTATGGAAAGCTTCTGGCGGGTTCGCCAATGAACCCCATGTTCATGATGATTGGTATCAGGTAACCCTGCCAATTAAGGGTCAATGCTTGCTGGTGCAGGAACAACAGACATATTCATTGCAGGCCGGATCAGGAATCATTGCCCATCCCCGGACGGAGCACTTTTTTGAGATTGGTTCTGATGCAGCCGTCATTGTGATCAAATTTCGTAACCTGCCGGGAAGGCTTGCGAATCAGAGTTCAACAGCAGTCCCTTCAGAATTACAGGTCACTCAAGCTTTTGATCCCGCGGAGATCAGCAGGCTGTTCCGGGGTTGGCATGTGACCGGGCTGGAGGATGAACCGGACCCGTTGCTCATTCAGGAGACTGAGCTGGCAGTAGAGCAGTATCTTGAACGCATATTATCTATATCCGGGTATTCGCACGGATTGGCAAGAGAAGCTGGCTCCATATGGTCCGGGAAAACAGAGGGACTATCGCTGCCTTGTCATAATCGACCTTATTTCCTTGGTGCAGCCGGAAGTAATCCAGGAATAGATCCTCATATGCAGCGTGTATTGGAGTACATTCACAGTGATTTTACAAGCGCGATAGATATTGACTCGATGGCAACGGTAGCGCACCAGAGCAGGTACCATTTTATGCGCTCGTTCAAGATGTTGACGGGTTCAACACCGTACCAGTATCTACTGAATTTACGTGTGGAGGAAGCCGTCCGTTGTCTGCGTAATACAACCGAATCGGTGACGGCAATCAGCTTTGCACTGGGATTCTCGCATGTCAGTCAGTTCTACAGAGCGTTTCAGCGCGTCAAGGGTGTGACACCGATGCAGTTCCGCAATCAGTTATGATATGCAGTAGTCATACATGTTGAGGCAGAATAGCAACACGATTTCTGCCTCTTTTTTTCGTATTCGAATACAGGTATCAGGCAATTTGCGTATGCATCGGTGGGGATATTTTTAAAAGTTACAAGGTGTCCCTGATTTTGTTGTTGCTAAACATTCAAGACTCTGCTAAGATGAGAAAAAAGTTTATGTAAGCGTATTCATTTAAATTAAAATTACAACGTTGTAATTATGGGGGATGTAAGATTTGATAAGGCATAATTGAGACGGGAATGAGATTGAACTAACGCGTTTTTCTATAATCTATACGATATAGTATGGATTTCTACAAAATTGGAGTTGGCCCAATATCAGATGTGTTAGGGGAATAGAGATTTTTTTTATTAAAAAATTCAAACGTTGTAATTTTGAGACGAAGGGGAGTGTTTACGTTGAAAAAACGCATGTCCACGCTGTTCAGTCTGATTCGGCGGGATAAGTATTTGCTGCTGATGTTCTCACCAATCTTTCTGTATTATCTCATCTTCATGTACCTGCCCATGCCGGGTGTACTGCTTGCCTTTCGTAACTTTATACCGGGTCAGGGCATGTTCAGCGGCGAATGGGTGGGGCTGCGCTGGTTTGAGCAGTTCGTCAACTCGATTTACTTCTGGCGGCTGCTGCGTAATACCTTTTTGCTTGCCTTTCTGCCACTCTTGTTCGGTTTCTCCATCCCGATTCTGTTTGCAGTCTGCATCGTAGAGATTAAGAACCGAACCTTTAAACGCTTCGCGCAAACCGTAACTTATCTTCCTCACTTTATCTCCACCGTTGTGGTGGCCGGTATTATAATCAACTTCCTATCACCAACAGATGGTATTATCAACACCCTGATCGCAAGTCTCGGCATGGAAAAAATAAACTTCATGATGGATGCAAGCTGGTTCCGTACCATCTTCACAAGTTCGGACATCTGGCAGAGCTTTGGTTTCAGCTCCATCATCTACATCGCAGCCATTATGGGCATTGACCCCGAGATGTATGACTCCGGCAAAATCGATGGCGTGAACAAGTTCCAGGAGTTGTGGCATCTCACTCTGCCAAGCATTAAACCGACCATCGTGATTCTGCTTCTTCTGTCGCTCGGCGGCATTATGAGCGTAGGCTTCGAGAAAGTATACCTGCTCTATAACGGAGCTACATATGAAACGGCAGACGTACTGTCCACTTATGTGTACCGTATGGGGATCGAGGGTCAGAACTATGGCTTCGCCACAGCTATTGGACTATTCAACTCCATCATCACCTTTATCCTTGTTTTTGCAGCCAATACCCTGACTCGCCGCCTGACCAAAATGTCACTCTGGTAAGACACACACTGATCCAAAGGAGAGCCTGTATGCAAAAATCGAGAAGTGACCGATTATTCTATGTCTTTGTCTACCTGCTGACAATTCTGGCGGTTGTAGTCACGCTATATCCATTCCTGTATGTGGTCAGCATTTCCTTCAGTTCGGTGGATGCGATTGATAAACAAAAAGTGGTGCTCTGGCCTGTAGGGTTCACACTCTCAGGATATAAGATGGTACTGCAATACAAGGAACTGTGGGTTTCCTTTTATAACACCGTCTGGTATACCGTTGTGGGTACGCTGCTTAACATTGTAGCGACTTGCCTTGCTGCATTCCCGTTGTCGAGACAGCAGTTTTTTCTGCGGCGCAAGCTGAACTTTTTTATCGCTTTCACCATGTATTTCTCGGGTGGACTCATTCCGGTCTACATGCTGATCACCTCGCTTGGTCTGTACAATACCCGCTGGGTGATGGTGCTGCCTGTACTGGTAATTACGTTCAACGTCATGATCTGCCGCTCGGCCTTTGAAGGGATTCCCAATGAAATCTTTGAAAGCGCCAGCATTGACGGTGCAAACGAGTTAACGATGCTGTATCGTCTCGCTGTTCCGATTATCAAGCCTACACTTGCGGTGCTGACGCTGTACTACGCCGTATTCCACTGGAACAATTTTTTCTCGGCCTTACTGTATCTGGGCAAACAGGATATGCAGCCGCTCCAGATGTTCCTGCGAAGGGTGCTGATCATGGCTTCGCCAGAGGTCATGCAGAAGATGGGCGGTACCATGACATCCGGAGCGCTGGCGGTTTCTACGCTGCAAGTTCGTTACGTATCCATCGTGGTCAGCATTTTGCCGATCGTGATGATCTACCCGTTTATCCAACGGTACTTCGTTAAAGGGATTACCCTCGGAGCCGTGAAAGGATAGATTGCATTACCAAGCACCACAGTCATTCAAGCAAGTCATTCAAGGGAGTTCAAGAGGGTTCATACCAAGGAGGAATGATGGATGAAAGTCAAAGGGGCAGGAAGAAAAAGTGTAATTGCAGCGATACTTGCGATCAGTTTGGCAGGTTGCAGCGGGGGAACAGGTGCAGGAACCGATGCGGGGAAGACACCTGAGAGTACAGAAAAAGCCTTTAATTATACAGGCGCTGGGCCAGTAACGGATCAACCGGACGCGAAGCTGTCCATCCTGGCAACGAACGCGTGGACGACAAACGTGGATTTGTCCACCGCAGCGATCGTTAAGAAAATCGAGAGCAATGCGGGTGTAAAAGTCGATTGGGATCTGATCCCTCCTCAAAACTATGCTGATGCGGTGAATCCAAGACTGGCTGCCGGAACAGGACTCCCGGATATCGTGTATCTGCCGGATCAGGATCAATTAATGAAGTACATTAACAGTGGTCTGTTCATTCCGATTAATGATCTGGTAGAGAAATATGGCGTCAATCTCAAAAAAATATATGAAAAGTCGCCATCCGTAAAAGCCAGTTTAACGACGCCAGATGGTAAAATGTATTATGTTCCGCAGCAGACGCTGACGCGCAACTACATGCCTGTATTCATGGTGAATGAGCGTTGGCTCAAAAAGCTGGGATTATCCGAGCCAACCACGCTCGATGAGTTCACGGCGATGCTGCGCAAATTTAAAACGGATGACCCTAACGGCAACGGCAAAGCGGATGAAATTCCATTGTCCATGGAATCGAAGTTTGTGCCGATGGCCTTCGGTCCCGCCTTTGGACTGGATTTATCGAACAATTTCTATGCAGACGATCAAGGCAAAGTGCACTTCAGCTACTATGAGCCGGCCTACAAGGAATACCTGACGTACTTGAACGGTCTATACAAGGAAGGCCTGCTTGGGGTGGACTACGCGAGTACCACAAGCGACCAGGTTACTTCACGGATCTCGCAGGACGTAACCGGAGCGACGTTTAATTTCAGCTGGTATATGTCGATGGTATACAGCCCGCTCTTCAAGGATTACAAGCCGGAAGAGCCAATTATCAAAGGCATTCTGCCATTAAAAGGGCCGCACGGAGACCAGTTCTACATTGGACGTACACCGGTTAGTGGTATCTTCGGCATCAGTAAGGATAGCAAAAATCCGGAACTGGCTTTCCGCTTCCTGGATTATGCAGTCAGTGATGAAGCACAGACCTATTACACTTGGGGCATCAAGGATGATACGTATACAGAAGAGAACGGCGTGAAGAAATTCACGGATAAAGGTAAAGACAATGAATATATACAGAAGCTCGGCATTGGCCCGGTTAACTTGCCAAACATCCAGTCCACGGATTCAGCGGACTCGATCGTTGCACCGTGGCATGCGAAGCTGGACAAAGAATTAGAGAAATATGTGCGTGAACCGTTCCCGTTTGTGTATGCTTTGCCGGATGAAGCGAGCGTAGAGAGTATGTCGATGCCTGACATCACCACATACGTAGAAGAGATGAACTTCAAGTTTATTAGCGGTGATGCAAGTCTGGATCAGTTCGACAAGTACATCGAGACACTAAAAAGCATGAACGTTGAACAGGTGATCGCAGGCAGACAGGCACAATACGATCGTTATAAAGCTGCACAGAAATAAGAAACAGGTTTCAGGCATATGAGAGGTGTTGATTCAATTTGATTACCATTAAAGATATAGCCAAACTGGCGGGGGTGAGCTACAGCACGGTATCGAAAGCACTGAATGACGATCCCCGGATCAAACCGGCGACCAAGCAGAAGGTGTTAGCGGTAGCGGAGAAACACCAATACCGGAAAAATATGCTGGCCCGGCAGCTCTCCACCGGCAGAAGCAATATCATCGGTTTTGTGCTGGACGAACTGAGCAATCCATTGTTCTCGAACATTTCCGGCAACCTGCATACCGAGCTGAAGAAGCGAGGATATCAGATGATTCTGGTTGTTGCCGATGACGGTGTGGACGTGTTCAGCCAGCTGCGTGTCGATGGTTGTATTCTGTGGGACTATGCGCTGGACAACCGGGATGCATTCTGGAAAAAGTTTGCGACCCTGAACATGCCGTGTTTTGTACTCGGTACAGATGAAGCCCCGAACTCTCCTTACATTAAGATTGATCGTAAGGAGGGGCTGTACAAGGCAGTGGAGCATCTGAAATCACTCGGTCACAGCCGAATTGGATTCATCGGTAACTCGCAGCATGTGAAGCTGGAGGGTTATCGGGAAGCATTGCAACGCACGGGACTGACTTTTAATGAGGACGATGTATTGCCCGCGCATTCTTCGTGGGAGGACGGGTATTTCGCGATTCGGAACTATACATTTGGAGCGGAGTCTCCCACGGCATTTATCGGCTTGAACAACCTCGTAACACGGGGAGCGCTTCGGGCGTTGCTCGAAGCGGGCTACAGCGTACCGCGTGATATCTCGATTATCGGTTACGACGATCTGCCGGATATGCAGTATGCCGAAGTGGCATTGACCACCATTGGTCCACCGCTGGATGAACTGGCCGCTCAGGCGGCAGAGCTCATCGTATCCCTGATTCGTGACGAGCAAGTAGATGTGCCGGTAATTATCCAGCCGAAGCTGAATCTGCGTAATTCAACAGCAACGTGCCGGCAGTAATGCCGGCTTCACGTGATTGCATTTGAACCAATATAAACTACTAGGAGGTAACGCGATGCAGGTACAGACGCAGTTATCCTGGTCTGAGCGAATTGCAGCTACAATCATGAAACAATGTAACGAGGATGGCTTCCATGCATTCCCTTCAGGACGATGGGCATATGTGGAGGGCATGACGTTAATGGCTATGGCACGAACAGGAGAAGAGTATAACAAGCAGGAATATATCGATTTTATGAAAAGACATATGGATCTGTATGTACAACCAGATGGCTCTATCGGTACCTACTCCCTGGAGGAATATAATCTGGATCAGATTAACCAAGGAAAGAACCTGTTTGCGTTACTGGACGATGCCAAGGATGGGCGCTATGCGGAGGCGGCTCATCTGCTCGCTGCGCAACTGGCAGGGCAGCCTCGCACATCAGAGGGTGGCTTCTGGCATAAAAAAATCTATCCGTTCCAGATGTGGCTGGATGGACTGTACATGTCTTCTCCTTTTCTCTCTCAATATGCGAAGACGTTTCAGCGTCCCGAGTTATTTGATGAGGTAGCTCATCAAATTTTACTGATTGAACGCCAGACGCGCGATCCGCGAACCGGGCTGTTATACCACGGCTGGGATGAGTCTAAGGAGCAGATTTGGGCCGATTCCCTGACCGGATGTTCCCCGCACTTCTGGAGCCGAGCTATGGGCTGGTATGCCATGGCCATTGTGGATAGTGTCGAACATTTCCCGCTGAATCATCCTAAACGGGGGACGATTATTGGCATCTTTGAGCGGATGTGTAACGCCTTGGTACGAGTACAAGAGCAGGAGAGCGGACTATGGTTCCAGGTGCTGGATCAAGGGTTCCGCAAAGGAAACTATCTGGAAGCTTCAGGCTCAAGCATGTTTGTATATGCAATTGCCAAAGGTGTGCGTTTGCGTTATCTGGAACCTCACTTCAGAACCGCGGCCGAAAAAGGTTGGGAAGGACTTACGTCCAAGTTAATGGAGGAGACCAACGAAGGTGTTCGGTTGAACGGCATCTGCCACGGAGCAGGATTGAGTCTGGATCGTGATGGCTCGTACGGCTACTATGTCAGCGAGGCAATTGTAAGCGATTCCTTTATGGGTGTCGCTCCATTGTTGCTGGCCGCACTGGAAATGGAGCGTTTGCCATGACGGAGCAGCGCTCGGCAGCGGATCTCGTGTTGGAGTCATCTGCTCCCTGTATTACGGTTGCTTCTGACGGATCAGGAGATTATACAACCATTCAGGAGGCAGTGGATGCTCATCCAGATCATGGTACTCACGGCCTTCCGATCCGAGTGAAGGCCGGCGTGTATGTTGAGAAGCTACACATGGATAAGCCGGGCATCCATCTGATTGGTGAGGGCGCCGAGCAGACGATCATCACCTATGATGACCATGCGCTCAAGCGATTTCCCGACGGTTCACAGTATCATACATTCCATTCGTACACGGCGTTTATCGGGGCTGATGATTTCAAGGCGGAAGGCATCTCTTTCGTGAATTCGGCTGGGCCGGGTAGCGAGGTAGGACAGGCGCTGGCAGTCTATGTGGATGGGGATCGCGCTGTGTTCCGCGGATGTCGTTTTATCGGTCATCAGGATACGATCTTTACCGGACCGTTGCCTGAGCAACCGCTGGATCGCAGTTATTTTGGCGGGCCGCGTGACGGTGCGGAGCGCAGGAAGTTAAGACAGTACTTCGAGGATTGTTATATCGAAGGAGATATCGACTTTATTTTTGGCTCGGCTACGGTCGTGTTCAAGGGTTGTGAGATATTCACGAAGAGTCGCTTGACGGAAGCGGAGGTTGCAGAAGGACAAGTCAATGGGTGGATCACAGCCGCCTCTACACCAGAAGATGTTCGTTACGGTTATGTGTTTATCGAATGTGATCTGACCAGCAATGCCCCTCCGCAATCGGTGTATCTGGGCAGGCCGTGGCGTAATCATTCCAAAGTCTGTTTCCTGAACTGCTGGCTCGGTGCACATGTGAAACAGGAGGGCTGGCATAACTGGAACAAGGTTGAAGCGGAAACCACGGTTAATTATGCCGAATATAAAAGTGCTGGGCCAGGAGCCGGACGTGCAGATGTGCGCGTGCCTTGGTGCAACATACTGACGGACGAAGAAGCGGCAGAGTATGCGTTGTCCCTCGTTCTGTCGGGGGAGGATGGCTGGAAGCCATTTATTTAAATAGGGGGATGTTGATCCTCTGGCTGTTGTTTGAAAAAAGAAAGTAGAGACTGTGTCTAAATTCGTTCAGGAATTTAGACACAGTCTCTTTGGTGCTTGCTAGGTAAGGTTTTTAATCTAGAGAGAGCACTTATTTTATCTCTAAATCAACTCATTTTATGCCTTTAGATTAATATTTTAATAGCTGACGTCAAGTTCTGAAATGTGACAGAGGGGCTGAGTTGATTGAGGAGAAGAGCACGCATACAGTTGAGAATGGAGCGGGCTAGAAGCCGCCTGTACGAACTGGAGAAGAAATATAACGAATTTCTGCATCTCGAAGTCATCAAGCAGTCGGTAATTCTGGATAAACTCATTAACCAGTTTAATCATGAAGAAGAAACCAAAAACAAAGCCGATAGATAAATAATCGACTTTGTTTGAGAGGTTAGTGGTGTTATTTTAACTTATCGAATTAGAAATCAAAGTTATCCGGGTCTGGACCTACCCGCACATTCTCGTTAAGGGAGCTGATCCGTTCCATCTCTTCCGTGGACAGCGTAAAGTCAAAAATGGCCGCATTCTCGATAATTCGCTGCTCTTTGGTCGATTTCGGAATGGTTACAACACCATTCTGCAGATCCCAGCGAAGGATTACCTGTGCGATAGATTTACCTTTGGATGCAGCGATCTCTGCTAGTACTGGATTGTCCAGCAGTTCACCTTGCATTAGCGGTGACCAGGCTTCAAGCTGAATGCCATGCTGCTTGCAGAATGCTCGCAGCTCGTCCTGTGTTAGACGGGGATGGTACTCCACTTGGTTGACCATCGGTTTCACTTGTGCATCCTGCATCAGATCCTGCAGGTGATGAATCTGAAAATTACTTACGCCAATTGCACGGATTCGGCCTGTTGCGTACAGTTCCTCCATGGCTTTCCATGCACCCTTGTATTTACCGGCTTTGGGCCAGTGAATCAGGTATAGATCCAGGTATTCCAATCCCAGCTTGTTCATTGTGGTTTCAAATGCGGCAAGGGTTTCCGAATATCCAAGGTCGGCATTCCATACCTTGGAGGTAATAAACAGGTCCTCGCGCTTTAACCCGTTCTCTTGCAATGCTTCAGCAATGGCTTGTCCAACTCCGGCTTCATTGCCGTAGATCGCCGCTGTGTCGATACTGCGGTAACCGTGTTTGATTGCACTTTTTACCGCCTCGATCAGTTCTGATCCCTCTTGGACCTTGAATACGCCCAGGCCAAACCAAGGCATGTGAACACCGTTGTGTAATGTTGTTGTCGATTGTAGATTTTTTGCTATTGTCATGAGAAATCCTCCTTGAAATCTGTTTATATTTCCATATAGAGTTAAATTGCCAACAATTCATGATACAAAATTAAATCATACTAGATCAAATAACGCGCAACCTATATAGTAACGTATATAGTCTGTCGATATATAATATGAGACCAGATATGCATTCTAACGGTCTCTGATCTATAACGAGAAAGGTACTTTTCTTCCAGATCAAACTTTAAACAACGTTTGGTTTCAACCTGTCTGAGTTTGTCGTAACTTGCTGTTCAAGATGCTGTGCCCATATCGTCAGGATTGCCGCAATGAGCACCATTAATGCACCGACCCAGGTGGTATGGATCAAACCAATGGAGTCATTCACGACTCCGCCAAGATAGGCGCCTATAGCAATACCCCCGTTAAACGCAGCGATATTAAAAGCTGACGCGACATCTTTGGCTTGCGGTGCAATTCGTTCTGCCAATGTGACCACAATCATCTGAAGACCAGGCACGTTCATAAAAGCAAGAAGCCCCATGCCCATGATGGTCACTAGTGCCGCCCATTGGAATGGAACGGTGAAGTACAGAATGCCCAGGATCATGGTCTGCACAATGAACATGACAAGAAGTGACTTTAATGGATTCCGGTTGGCTGCCTTGCCGCCAATCACATTACCAATGGCGATGGCAATACCATACAGCAGCAAAATGAAAGCGATCGTTTGCTCCGAATAACCGCTGATATCATGCAATAACGGAGATAAGTACGTGAATACAACGAATGTGCCTCCGTAGCCTACGGCTGTGATGGTAAAAGCAAGCATTAGGCGACCGCCTGTTACGAGTTTCACCTGATCCCGAAAGATTGTACGTGTACCACGTTGTAACGTTGAGGGCACAAGCAACAAGTTAGCAACCAAAGCAAGAATGCCAACGGCTGCAATCAGGATAAAGGCTGCCCGCCAGCCAACATTTTGGCCTACGAATGTACCGATAGGCACACCGGTTACCGTTGCAATGGTCAGTCCCGAGAACATCGTGGCAATAGCACTTGCTCTGCGGCCTTCCGGTACCAGATCAGCCGCTATGGTGGAGCCAATCGACATGAACAAGCCATGTGAGAGAGCGGATATGACTCGTGCAATGAGTAGTACGGTAATCCCGGTTGATAATGATGCCAAGGTGTTACCGGCAATAAAAACCAACATGATTGCGAGTAGCAACGTTTTGCGTGATATGGCCGATGTAAGTGATGTCAGGATTGGTGCACCAAACATCACGCCCAGAGCATATATGGTAACGGTCAGCCCTGCTGACGATACGCTAATATGAAGATCATTTGCGATCAGGGGCAAGAGTCCTACACTGATGAACTCCGTCGTACCGATGGCAAAAGCGCTGATTGCCAGTGCCAGTAGCGCCCAAGTGCTGTGTTTTGTCTCATGATGCATGTCCTGTTCAACTCCTAGAATGTAGATTTGCTTACCGGCAAATGCTATTATGAATTATTCGGTATAACCTGAACAGTACGTACTTTTTAGTACCCTACGTACTTTTTAGTGCCTATATAGTAGCGTGAACGGGGGCAAAAACTAGATTCATTAGGGAGGAAGACGACAATGGAGCGCAAAAAATATAATATATCTGTTGAAGCAACGCTGGAGGTTATTGGCGGCAAATGGAAGTGTGTTATTCTTTGTCACCTGACGCATGGAAAGAAAAGAACGAGTGATTTAAAGCGTATTATGCCCGCAATCACCCAGAAAATGTTAACGCAGCAGCTGCGGGAGCTGGAGAATGACGGTATCGTAAAAAGAATCGTGTACAATCAGGTACCGCCCAAGGTAGAGTATGAATTAAGTGAATACGGCCGGAGTTTAGAGCCCATTCTGACCGCACTATGTAATTGGGGTGACCAGCACATTATCAAGGAATATGGCGACAAGGCAGCCATGCTGGAAGATAACGGACTCAATGACTTTACTACCGACAATGACAGGGAGCTGATGAAACCGTGAGATACGAAATTCTATACGATGGTGCATTTGCTATGCTCAAGGTAGAGTTGCAACGTGGGGAGCGTTTCAAGGCTGAGAGTGGAGCCATGGTGTCCATGTCACCTACCGTTGAACTCAAAGGATCAGCAGAAGGCGGCATGCTCGCTGGGTTTGGCCGTATGCTGAGCGGAGAGAAATTTTTCTTCCAGGAATTGACGGCAGCCGGGGGAAGCGCGGAGATTTTGTTATCTCCATCAACCCTTGGCAGTGTGGAGGCAGTAGAACTGGATGGCTCGTACTCTCTCTATGTACAGAAAGACGGATTTCTGGCAGGAACAGAAGGCATTCAGGTGAATACCAAAATGCAGAATTTGAAAAAAGGTCTTTTTTCCGGAGAAGGCTTCTTTATAATTGAAATCAGTGGACGAGGCACTGTGTTTCTTTCCTCATATGGTGCAATACATCCTATACAATTGGCTGCTGGCGAAGAGATTATTGTCGATAATGCTCACCTGGTAGCTTGGCCTCATTACGTTGATTATCGCATCGAAAAAGCATCCCAAGGCTGGTTGTCCAGCGTGACGAGTGGGGAAGGGTTGGTTTGCCGTTTTCGAGGAGAGGGCACCGTCCTGATCCAGAGCCGAAATCCGCAGGGATTTGGTCAATGGATAAAACAGTTTATTCCTACACGATAAATCGTTATATTATTTCATAGATGAATGAACAGAGATGCAACGGAAGGGTATTTCGAAGCGTTATTATAACAGGTTCGTTATACCATGTATGATATATACATACATCTCTGTTGCACAAGATCGTACATCACGGAGGTAGAACAATGAAAAGCTCAAGATACACAAATCCGCAAGATAGTCCCGGATACCTGTTATGGCAGGTAACCACAATGTGGCAGAAGGAAGTACGGAGGGTTCTGGAACCGCTTGATCTGACACAGCCCCAATTCATTTTATTGCATACTTGTCTATGGCTTAATGAGCGTGACTTGGAAGGCAAGGGAGTTACCCAGGTACAGATTGCTCATTTTGCCAATGTAGACGTAAATGTTACCTCCCAAGTGTTACGAGCCCTCGAAAAAAGAGGTTACGTTACGCGTGCCCGTCATCAGACCGATACACGGGCCAATATTATTACAACAACGGCGGAAGGCACAAGGCTTGCAATTGAGGGGATGAATCTTGTGGAGGAGTCAGATAAAAACTTCTTCGAGCTTTTAGCGGATCGTAAAGAGGGTTATATGGAAATCATGCAGGAATTCATCCGGCACAAAGCAGATCATTAAACGCAATTCTACTCATTACATTAAATTACTAATCAGCCGCATGTCTTTTGCATGAAATGAATTCTTCATATAGGTTTTGCGAAAAATGACGAAAAATGAATAAACCTCCCTAACCATGTAAGGTTGGAAGGTTTATTTGTCATTGAAATCTAATCCAGTCTGTAGGATGCGAATGGCTCGCCATGACGGAAACCCTCGCTGAGTTGATCCAGTTCAGTCAGCAAGTCATCCGAAAGGTTTAAATCAAGGCTAGCCAGATTGTGCTCCAGCTGCTCCGTCTGCGTGGCTCCTACAATTACGGTGGATACGGCAGGGCGATTTAATAGCCATGCGAGCGATAATGTACTTGGAGAGCAACCGGCAGCCGCTGCCTTGGCACTTACCTGCTCACTTAGCTGAATATTATGTTCCAGCAGGAAGCGGTTGAAGGAAGGGTCGGTATCTGCTCTGGAGCCAGATGGAATACTGGCTTGTCCATTGTATTTTCCTGTCAGGATACCGCCAGCCAGTGGGAAGTACGGGATAATGCCTACGCCTTGATCCAGACACAGCGGAACGAGTTCGTTCTCAGGTGTTCGATCGGCGAGCGAGTAACTGGTTTGCGTGGAGATGTATCGCGCATATCCGCGCATCTCGCTGATGCCGAGGGCTTTCATTAGCTCCCAGGCGGCGTAATTGGAGGCGCCGATGTAGCGCACTTTGCCGGACGTGATCATATCGTCGAGCGTGCGCAGTGTTTCATCCAGCGGGGTATGCGGGTCAAAGGTATGGATCTGGTACAGATCGACATAATCCGTCTGCAGACGCCGCAGGCTATGTTCCAGCTCTTGCTGCAGATGGTAGCGCGAGGAACCGCGCCCATGGGGACCATCATGCCGGGGCAAGCCGGCTTTGGTAGCAAGCACTGCGTTTTCCCGCCGACCGGCCAGTGCCTGTCCGATGATTCGTTCTGATTCAGTGCCAGCATAGATGTTGGCCGTGTCAATAAAGTTGATGCCACGGTCCAGTGCTGCATGAAGGATGCGGGTCGAAGCGGCTTGATCAGCTCTTTTGCCAAATGCATTCGTGCCCAGACCCAGTGCCGATACACGCAGACCGCTGTTGCCTAAACGTCGATACTCCATCTCTCATCGCTCCTTTGGTGTCCAGTATTTGTATAGCCGATTATATCGTAATCTATTGAAAACGTGTTATTAATATAGTTAAATGAATGAAGAAACCGCAACTAAAGGAGATATGATGGAAAACAGTGCTGCACATTTAACTAGACGGAAGCCGAAGAAACCGAAGAAAAAATGGAAGAAGCCGCTCATCATCATACTGAGCCTGTTGATTGTGCTCGGAGGCATCGGATTCATCTATCAGAAACAACTCGTTGTGCTGGCATTTAACCTGTTCGCCTCAGGTACGGTGAAGGAAGCTTTGGATGATTCGTATAAAGCCGCAGGGGATAAGGATGCGCCTGTTGTTCAACATACCGATCCTTTTTCATTGTTGTTGCTGGGCATTGACCAGCGGGATAATGAGCCAAGCCGTTCGGACACGATCATCTATTCTGTCGTGCGTCCAGAGGATAATAAAGTGTTATTGTTGTCCATTCCGCGTGACTCCTACACTGAAATTGTGGGCCGTGATGTGAAGTCCAAGATTAATTCGGCTTATGCCCACGGCGAAGCCAAAATGGCGATGGATACGGTGGAGAAGCTGCTGGAAAACAAAGTGGATTTCTATGCTGCGATTAACTTTCACGGTTTGAAGGACATTGTCGATGCGGTGGGCGGCGTGGAGTTGCCGATTAAGAAAGACATTGAGAACAAAAATAAAGCGCATGAGAAGCTGTTCGTGCAAGCTAACAAACCGATCTATAACGGCGAAGAGGCGCTGGGATATGTGCGTTATCGGGAGGATTCGGATTTCAACCGTACGATGCGTCACCGGATTTTCCTAAGTAGCTTCATGAATCGTGCGATGGAGGTCAAAAATCTGACCAAAATCCCGGACATCATCAAGATTGCCGGATCGAATTTTACAACCAATATGAAATCGGACTTTATTGTGAATTTTGCCGAGTCTCTATATATGAAGGACAGCATTCCAACCATCAGCAACTATATGCTGAAGGGCGATGGGAAGATGCGTAGCGGTACGTGGTATTATGATCTGTCTGATGAAGATCTGGCCTATGTGCGAGGTATGATTAAGAGCTGGTTAGACCCGAATACAACGCAATTGATTGTGCCGGAATCGACGGATGAGAGTGGCACAGCAGAACAAAGCGATACAGCAGATAAAAGCTAGATTTGCAGCGGTGTGGGGCAGTGGGGCTTCGCGCCTTGCTGATGATAAGATAAAAACACCAAAGTACACAGCAGGGCGCTTGCTCTCTGTGTACTTTTTTTGCTGTCGTATTAAGTATGGGTATAGGTATTCATACTGGTGTCAGGTCTATATTTTTTCGCCTAGATTAAGACGCTAAGAACCAAGAGAAGTTACAGCCAAAGGCAGCTGTGAAGTCAGCTGTTCCAGATCCAAATCCTCTGAACTGTTATCTACAGAGATCAGCTGTATATTGTCCCACGTACAGACGTTGGCTTTCAATCCTTGCACAAAAGCATCCCAGTGCTCCAGCTTCCATCTGTCCCTCTCCAACCCTCGATTTCGCAAGCGCTGTTCAAGCACATCCATATTTACATCAACCCGGAGCACAACAGGAGTGACCTGTTCCCACCCGTATTTGGAAACCAACCCGTCGATGTAATCGCTTTTATGAAAATAACCAACAAAAGGTGCGTCCAGAATAACGGATCTGCCCAATTGCAGATTGTCGTTGGCCACGTTGAGTAACGTTTCGTACTCCAGATCCATCACGATATCGCGATAATAGGTGTTGCCGTCACGATCATGAGGTGAATATCCTTGCGTTTCCAGAAGTTTGCCCGTAAACGTGTTACACAAAACATCTTTATCCAAGTAACAAAAGTGATGCTCGGTAGCCAGCTTCTTGCCAATGGTCGATTTACCGGAGCCAGCGGAGCCGATTAGAAAAATCAGTACAGGTTTCATGCCCAATTCCCCCTACAGAATATCAGGATCATATCGATCGTGAATGGATTTTACCCTCCATATAGTTCGCATATACGAACTTGATTCGCGTTGGTGAACATTTGCTTCTAGAGTAAACCGTTTCTCTCAGAAAAACAATCCCTTTTGGGGAAAAAGAAATCTGAAAAAATTTTCGGGAAAGCGGTTGATATTTTCGGAATGGCTGATCTATAATGAGGGCATCGTTCGGTGATGTGAAATAAGTTCACATATGCGAACTTCGACGTCGAAGAATTTGAAGGAGATAACATGGACAATATTCGCATGAATAAATCTGCGGAGCGTGTAGCAGATTTACTCGTTTTATTTGCCAAGAGTGGTACTCCGTTAACACTGAATGAAATATGCAAACAGATGAATATGCCTAAGAGTAGCGGTTTTGAACTCGTTCAGACCTTGCTGCACAAAGGGTTTATTGAAATGGACGATGCACGTCTCAAGACATATCGCCTGGGAATTGCGGTGTTTGAGACAGGTATGTCTTATTTGTCCAATATGGGCGTTCCCCATATGGCCCGGCCTTTGCTTCAGGAATTGAATCGCCAGACAGGCAGCACGGCCTTTCTTGGCATTGAGGACAAGGGACGGATCGTATATCTGGACAAAGCGGAGAGTTATTCGGTGATGCGTCCAACAGCCAAGCTGGGCTCGCGCCGTTATATGCATACTACCGGGCTGGGTAAGGCGTTGCTTGCAGCTCTTCCAACCAGCAAGGTGCTGGAGATTTTGGGAGACGGCGAGATTCCTTCGCGCACATCCTACTCCAAAGTGACGGTTCCCGATATTTTGCAGGACATGCAGGAGATTCGTGAGCGTGGTTATTCGATTGATGACCGTGAGGATCATCTGGAGATGTACTGCATCGGGTCTGCTGTCTATGATCAGTGGGACGAGCCAGTGGCTGCAATCAGTGTGGCTAGCATGTATTTCGGCATGACCCCGGAACGTGAGGCCAGCATTGTAAAGCTGGTTAAAGAAGCCGCGTGGAAGCTCTCCGGTCAGCTGGGCTACAGTGGTGATCGCCTGTATCCGCAAAGACAAGAGTAGGCTTATGGAAGTGCAGATTAATAGAAACAAGACATATGAGTCAAGGGGGATACAGATATGTGGCGTAAGCTGAAGAACTTGAATACCATTGCCGAAACCGGCATTGTACTCATTATTCGATCAGAAAGTGAAGAAGAGGCACTATCCGTTGCAGAAGCAGCAATTGCAGGAGGAATCCGGGCACTCGAAATTACGATGAGTGTACCGGGAGCACTTGATGTTATCAAGATTTTATCACGTAAATATGCTTCCCAAGGTATTCTGATCGGTGCAGGTACAATTCTTGATGGGGAAACGGCGCGAGCTGCTATACTGGCTGGAGCAGAGATGCTGGTAAGTCCTCAACTCAACCCGGATATGATCAAGGTTGCTAACCGTTACCAGGCGGTAACCGTTAGTGGGGCATTCACTGCCAAGGAGATCGTAGAGACGCTTGAAGCGGGAGCGGATATCGTGAAGCTGTTCCCGGCGGAAGCTGTAGGGCCGCAGTATGTTAAAGCGATGGCTGCGCCTCTGCCTCAAGCTGCGATCGCGCCTACGGGTGGAGTTACACCGCAAAATGTGCATGAGTGGCTTGCTGCTGGCTGTGTTGGCGTTGGTGTCGGCAGTTATATCACCAAAGCGGCCAAGGATTCCGGTGATTACGGACGAGTAACGGAGGCTGCGGAAGAGTTTTTGCAAGCTGTAGCTGATGCGCGCTAATCGGCTCCAAGCAGATCAGATAACCCGTGCACATGTAATAAAGTTCACAGCGATCAGGGCGCTGCGCCAAGCTGGTCGTTGTGAGCAAGCAGGGGAACGGGAGTCTGGAGTATGTTGGGACAGCTGTAGAGAATAAAGAGGTTTTACCCAGTTATGAAAACGTATACTTCATTGGAACCTTCCCCATACCGCGGGAGAAGCAGGGCTTGTTCGAAGCTTTGATTTCCATATTTATTCATTAAATATAATTTGAGTAATTTTATATTTATAAATGTTGAGGAGAGTGACTTCCATGGCAACGTTAAAAACATCGCCATCCCCTGCTTCGGTACCTCAGGCACCGAAAGTAGGTTTGAGATGGGGCATCATTTTATTATTGCTCCTGGGTGCCGTTGTAAACTATTTGGACAGATCCAATCTAAGCATTGCAAATACAACGATAGCAGCAGAATTCGGACTGTCTTCCACGCAAATGGGATTGCTGTTATCCGCCTTTTTATGGCCATATGCATTGGCTAATCTGCCAGCGGGCTGGCTCGTGGACAAGTTTGGACCCAAAAAGATGTTTGCCTGGGCTTCTGGACTGTGGTCTGCGGCAACCATATTGAGTGCGTTCACTAATACATACTCCCTGTTATACGCGATGCGTATGCTGCTGGGTGTATCCGAATCTCCTTTCTTCACCTCCGGTCTGAAGGTAACCGAGCGCTGGTTTGCCAAGAGTGAGCGTGGACTGCCAACCTCGATAATTAACACGGGATCACAGATTGCGAATGCGATCGCACCGCCGCTTTTGACGGTTCTAATGTTGACGATGACGTGGAGAGGGATGTTTATTTTTGTCGGTGTCATTGGTCTGATTATTATGCTGATCTGGCTCAAGGTGTATCGTGATCCGACATTTGCCGAAAAGCAGCTGATCAAAGGGCCGGAGGCTGCAGCTGAACAGAGCACAGGTACGGAAAAAGCAAAAACCGCTGATGCTCCCAAAGCAAACTGGGGTTCTTTGTTCAAACACAAAAGCACCTGGTTTATGATCATCGGAAACTTCGGCATTATGTTTACGATCTGGGTATACCTGACATGGCTACCGAGCTATCTGGAGAAGGAGCAGGGCTTTACGCTGAAGGAGACGGGCTGGATTGCATCGATTCCGTTCGTAGCCGGCATAATCGGCGTACTGCTGGGTGGATTTATCTCGGACTTTTTCATTCGAAAAGGGGTAAATGTAGTGACCTCACGTAAGGTTCCTATCGTTGGAGGAGCGATTCTGGCGGCAGCGTCGGTAGCGCCTATCCCGTTTATCGACAGTACGGTTGTAAGCATCGTTTTATTGTCTGTAGGTTACTTTGCTTCGCAGCTGCCATCAGGTGTCATATGGACACTGGCTGCAGATATAGCTCCGGGTGAACAAGTAGCATCCTTGGGTGCAATACAGAACTTTGGCGGATTTCTGGGTGCTGCGCTTGCTCCTGTTGTAACCGGATACATTTTGGACACGACAGGCAGCTTTAATAACGTATTTTTGCTGGGTGCAGGGCTGTTGCTTCTGGGTGCTTTATCTTACGGTGTATTTTTGAAAAAACCAATCCCTAAACCGACTCACTAAGACGGCTAGAAGGAAAATTACTTTTTTACTACCTTCTAAAATTACTTTCTTACTACCTCCTATAAGTAGAGAGAGGTTGGTCTGTCATCGAAGTGGGTTGCATAAAATCTTTAATTCAGCTTATACAGCTTCAATAAATAAGCATCAGCGTCTTCTGGCATCTGTAATATCGCAGATCTGGAGTGCTGGTGTTTTTTTATGTCGCAAGCTCGGAAGTGCATCGGATGGAAAATTATCATGAAAACCTCTATTTTTGACATAAGTATAGTAAAATTTAGGGAAACATCTTATGACAACCAATGGAGGAAGTCCATGAAGGAATTTAAGGAACGGCTTGAGCAGGTTCAGGCGCAGCAGAAACAGCTGGCGAAGGAATATCAGGCGCTGCTGCAAGAATACCAGTCGGATGATCTCATTGTACGTAATGAACAGCTGCTGGAGCAGACCGAAGCTCAGAAGCTTAAGCTGCGGCAGCTTGAACTGCGGGCACGCCAGCTGGAAGAGGAGAATGCGCGTCTTCGCACGGCATTGTCCGAGCAGATGCTGGACGAGAAGCTGAACTTGATCCGGGTATCCCGGGAGAAGATGGAGGCGTATTTTCAGGGGAAAACAGCAGTGCATAATGACCAAATCAGTGATTTGGAATATCGAACCAAAGCTAATTTGAATACTCTCTTCAATCAGGCTTCCCAGCATCTGCAAGAGGATGCGGCTGAGATGAAGGAGCGGATTGCCTATCTGGCAACCGAGGTCAATGCACGTATCGAATCACACAAACAGGCGGTATGGGAGAGAGCCGAGGCTGTGCGGGGGCAGATGCAGCATGGTTATGAGCAGATGGAAGAGGAGGAGCTGAGCGAGGAGACGATCCAGCGCCGGATCAAGCAGAACCGGATGGAGATGCGGATCGGGCTGAGCTGGATTAACAAGGTGGCGATCCTGCTCCTGATTTTGGGAGTTGGGGCAGCCTTCCGGTACTCGTATTCGACGTGGTTTAGCGATGAGATGAAGGGCGCGGGCTTTTTCCTGCTTGGCATATTGATGCTTGTGGGCGGCGAGCTGCTGTTCCGGCGCAAACAGAAAACATTTGCCATGGGGCTACTCGGCGGAGGTATATCTGTGCTGTTTGGTTCGATATTCTACAGTTATTTCCTGCTGCATATTATCGGGCTGTATACAGGTCTGGGTTTATCCGTGCTGGTGTCGGCGGTGTCCGTCCTGCTGTCTTTGCGGTATCAGTCGAAAACGATCTGTTCCTTTGGTCTGGTAGGCGGGTATCTGCCTTTTTTCTCATACCTGTTTACGTTTGGACTGGAAGGCACAGCCGTCTATACCGCAATGATCTATCTGTTGCTGCTGAACGGTATCATTGTGTTCATTTCGTTCGGGCAACGATGGCCGGTAGTGCATTACATCAGCTTCCTGTTCCACGCGCCATCGATGCTCATTCTGCTGTGGCTGTCGCCGAGTGAACAGGTAGGTATGCTGTATTCTGTGGTGACTTTTGCTCTGTATCTGGGTATTACGCTTGCGTATCCGTTTAAACATCGGGTGAAGCTGACTTGGTGGGATTTTGCCTTGTTAGCGATGAATACGAGCTTGAGTTGTCTTGTGTTATATGTATTGCTTGATGCGGCGGGCTGGAATGATGCACAGGGCTTGCTTGCAGTTATTTTTGCACTCGTCTATCTTGGACTTGCGAGGTTGGTTCAGCGACATATGGCGCAGGAGAAGCAGACCATTCTACTTTTTTATCTTACGTCGCTCACCTTCACCATTCTGTTTGTTCCGTTCCAGTTTGGTTCGAAATGGCTGTCGATGGGCTGGCTGATTGAAGGTGTCTTGCTTGTTACGTTTGGACATTTCAGAAAATTCAAGGCAGTGGAGCGTGCGGGCTGGGGCATCGTGCTACTGTGTATTGTAATCTTTGTGCAGTATGATCTACTGTCCTTATTCTTTGTAGGGGAACAATCGTATTTCATGTTAAAATACTCCAGTCTTACGCTGGGAACCCTGCTCATTACGCTTTATTATGCTTGGGCGCTGCGCGGAAACGCCTCCGAAGGAATGGGAAGGCGATTCAACTACGTCCCGTGGGAGCGTGGTTTCCTGGAAGGTTTCAGGTACGTGACCCTTGTGAATGTATGGTTGTACGTGCTCTATGAATCGAATAAATTGTATATCAGGGCTGTGGATGAGACCTTCCTGTTATACATGTTCTACAAGTTGCTTATGTTTGCGGCGCTGACGATTGCTTTGGCGTATGGACTGGGCAAAGTGAAGATGCTTCGTGACACTTTCCTGCGGGGGTATACCCTTTTCCTGCATGCAGTCGGATGCTGTATTGCACTGGCTGTTACCTTAACAATGCCTGCATTGCAACCAGGTTTGGAGCAACATACGGTAGCCGAGATTGTCGGACTGGTGGTGTTAATTATTTTCAACGTGGGCGTATTCTTCGCGGGGCGTGATCTGCTTATTTTGGGGATACGTAGTCAGTTCAAAAGTGTGGAGTGGTATCCCGTTATTGCGGGCATCTACTTGCTCGGCGTCATCACCGCGTTCCTGACCATTCAGTTCCAGTGGGGCGACGTAGGACTGATGTTCAGCTTGATCTACCTGGTGCTGGCTATTCTCTATATCGCGTACGGGTTCCGTCGAAAATATGTCATGATCCGCCGTCTCGGTCTGGGTTTGACGCTGTTCGCCACGGGCAAGATGGTGTTCTACGATGTCAGTCTGTTGACGGCGGGCAGTAAAATCATCGCGTATTTCAGCTTTGGTCTGTTGCTATTGGGTATTTCGTATCTGTATCAGAAGGTGTCCAGCCGGATGGAGGAGATTCAGGCGAAGGAGAGCGTGGCGAATACAATAAATCCAACAAATCAATCAACGCGATCCAGTGAATCTGAGAAAAGTATCCCAGGTACATCCGAAGAAACAGATGATGAACAACATTGATGTAGGCTTATAACGAGTGTCGTTGTACTTATCATATTAGAAAAAGCTGTGCTTGCTACGTTATATTCTTCGTTGAACGTTGTCAAAGGACTCTGGAATTAAAGTGATTTCAGAGTCCTTTTGAGTGCAAAAAATGCTATGGAATGGCTTCGTAGAGCTCAGTCATGAGGTCTGCCAGTTCACCCTGTGGCTCGATTGGCTGATGATTCATATCGGTAGGTGTCATATAAAAGATGACGTTTTCCTGTTTGAACATGGTCACATGAAATAACACGCCTGTTGTGTCTTCTGCGTCCGGATGCTGAACGATTTTTACATGTCGAATCTTTTTAATCCAGTCATGAATCAACTTGGGATTGGTCGTTCTTTTTGTAGAACCGTCACTGCCACTCATGATCTCAATTGAATCTACTTCAGTGATGTTATCGGGATAGAATGACCCCAGCTCTCGTGGAGTTTTATTTAATTCCGCTGGATTGGGCAGATCAGAGCTTTGACAACTGCTAAGGATCAAAGCAGCAAAAAGAGCGCATGTGATCGCGTGAATGGTATTTCTTTTCACTGAAATTCCTCCCCTTATATTGTGGAACGAAAGACGTGCTGCAAATGTTACGCATCGATGACATTCGTGAAACGTTTTGCACAGGAGTCGCGTTTATAATAGAGTAGCTGCCACATTTAAGGTTGATTGTTCATCCGAAGCCACGACATTTCGGAGGCCGATGTCCCCTCTGGTGATACACCGCCATCGCCGCTCACGCGAGATAATACGGTTACGGTCATAGATAGAGCGAAGGCAAGCAGTACGTATATCAAAATGGTTTTTTTCTTCATGGGAAATACCTCTCTTGTTGAATAAGCTAAAGCGTCCGTCAGGGCGTTATGAGAAAAAATGCACAACGTCTGGTATAGTTATAGAATGAGTAAAGAATGTTTAAGCCTGTTTAAGTCTATGGTGTTCCTGTATATCACTATATGAAATGGCAGGCACGCAAACAATGGAACAAATCTGATGAATTTATCAGTACTCGAATGAAAAGATAGAGACCGAGTGACATTAAAGGTGGGGAATAACATGCGGGAGACGGCAAAAATCGTCATTCGTACGCCGGGACAGGAGAGCGATGGTTCATTCGCCTATGTGAGCCAGGGCCGCTCGATTACGGTGGGGCGTTACACAGGTGTCAGTGAACTGGACTTGTCCATCTATAATCAGATGATATCGAAGCGGCATTGCCGCATTCATTATGACACGAAAGAACAGCTCTGGATCGAGGATCTGGATAGCAAAAATGGAACCGAACTTAACGGGCAACGCCTCGTCCCATATGAGAAATATCCGTTTGGCGAAGGCGATAGCCTGACACTGGTCAACGGTTTGATTCACCTTCGGGTGGAAGGTGATCTCGGGGAGACGAGAGAATATCGTATATCGGACTTGCTTGGTGAGGGGGTGCGTTTACAGGATCATCTGCAGACGGTGCAGGTAAACGAAGATGAAATTCCGCTGTCCAAGAAGGAATATCAATTATTCAAGTTGCTGTATAGTGAGCTGGATCATTTTGTAACAAGGGAGCAGATCATTGCTCAGGTGTGGCCGGAACGAAGTATGCTGGAGAGTGATCCGGTGGGCATTGACGAGATTAACTCGCTCATCTACCGCACGAATCGCAAACTGGGCATTCATTTTACGATTAAATCCGTGTACAAAAAAGGGGTATACATGAAGTCTCATGTCGGGGAAACGGGTGAATAATTGCATCATATCCTCTAAACAGTACTGCCAAGTAATGATGATCAGGTCTTTTAAAAGAATATAGACATAGGAAAGGGAAGCTTCTGCGCGGTCATAGACCGCCGAAGCTTCCCTTTGTTATGATGAGTTCATGATGATTATTCAATTAATTCCATGGCTGATTGCCGTGTTAACTTTGATTGCCGTTGTATGGATCGTAATCGTAAGCTGGAAAAATGGAATCTCGCCCATGCCGACATCCCGCCCGGTCAGGCAGGTAGTGATACAGGAGGTTAATCGTATAACGGGTTATGCAGATATTATGGAGGCGGGTTCGGGATGGGGAACACTGGGTATGGATGTGGTGAAGCATTGTCCTGGCAAAAGACTGACGGGCATTGAAAACTCACTCATCCCACTGTGGACTTCTCAATGCCTGACATGGCTGAGTATAGGGCTCCGCCGCGCTGGAGCACAACAGCATTCGTTCAAGGGACGTCTGCGCTTCATCCGCGGCAACATCTATACATGTTCCTATGCACATGCCGATGGTGTGATCTGTTATCTGTTTCCGGGTGCGATGACTCGGCTCGTGGACAAGTTCCAACGGGAACTGCCGCCGGGTGCGAAGGTGATCAGCGTATGTTTTGCACTGCCGGGCAAAGAGCCACTGCGCACGATCACCTGCCGCGATGCGTTGCGAACCAAGGTGTATGTGTATGCTTTTTGAGAGTGGGGCTGGTTGGAATTTCTCTATAAACATAAATGGTTCTCTCCGTATCTTGATTTCGTCTCAGCTAACTTCTAACGATCACCAGAGACGTTATTTGGCTGGATTTAACCAATCTAAAAATCTAACGATCCCCAGTGACGCTATTTCGGTAGAAAAGCTATATTTTGGCCGTTTTTTGGCCTGTTTCTTGGAAATAAGCTCTGTGGTGACCGTTAGAATCCGAAAAGGACGTTTTACTGCAAAATAAGCTCCGTGGCGATCGTTAGAAATTAATTCAGACTGAACTTGAGCTTTCGCTGCTATCGATATCCTGATTTCATCCTTGAGCGATGTGAAACGGGGGTTAGCATATCTCAATCGAACTCCTTTCATATTCTTGAATAAGGTATGCTCAGCTATGCTGGTGCCGTGGTTAACTTCGAAACCAGCCCAAGTACGATTTAGAATGTATATCCATATTCGCGTTAGGCAGACAGGTTCCTGTTAGATGACTTATTTTCTTCTGGGGAAAAACAAGCAAAGTCATGCTCCAATTTCACCTTGATTGTGAAATCAGAGCATGACTTTTAAATTACTTGGGTCAGGCAGTGGCAACTGCCTTCTATTCAATCAGCTTATTCAAATTTAGTTACTTTGCCGAATCCGTAGTTCCTGTAGTTCCAGTTGTGCTTGTCGTACCCGTTGTGTCTGTAGATGTACCGGATTGCGAACGATTTCTCCCACCGCCGAATCCGCCTTGTCCACCTCCACCGAAACCACCCATGCCGGAGCGTGCTGTCGTTACGCCTGATTCATTCACCCAAGTCACATTAGTTGTTGATTGGAAAGCAACGATTTGGGTTCCGCCGCTATACGTACCATCGGTATAAAGTCCATCTACCGCTTTGCCTGTCGATGTTCCGCCAGAGTAAATGACGTAAGAGCCATCTTTTTTCAGGTCTGGTGAGCTGACGACTACATTTTGGTAATCTTTTGCTGGTGCAAACGTCAGGATATTATTCCCTTTGCTATCCTGAACATGAACCAGTGTTCCGGCTTTTTGTGTCTCAGGGAAGGTCATCACAATTGTATTTTGCGTTGAAGCATCGGAAGTGCCTTGCGCCATGCCAGAGCTTCCCGCCGCCACCAGATATCCGCCACTGATTACAAATGTGCCGTCATAATCCAGTGCCCCGTTACCGTTATTCGTTGGGCCATTCACGATAACCGTTCCGCCCGTCATCGTAATGGAACCATTGGCATCGAGGCCATCACCGCCTGCATTTACGGTGAGGGAGCCACCGTTGATGTGAAGTTCGTTATTGCCTGATGATTCGCCCGGCATGCCCCCAGGGCCTCGGTTTTGCTGGCCTGCGTCCGAACCTTGTGCCGACTGATCTGACGTGGATGTGGTACCCGTCGTTCCAGTGGAGTTAGCAGTGTCTGTATCTGCTGATTTGTTTGTGTCGGTAGCAGAATTGCTGTTATTTGTAGCTTTTCCCGTTGTAGTTGCTGTTGTGCTGCTCGTTGTTGCCTCACCACCAGCGGCATTCACCCCATCATCTGACGCCGTTACGTCTACATCCCCGTCATTCAGGGTAATAACTGCCCCTTCGAGCCCTTCATAACTTTTCGCTATCTTGATCGTTCCACCGTTAATCGTCAGCGCCTGATCGGCATGAATACCGTCATCCCCGGACTGAATGTTGAAAGTCCCATCGTTTACTGTCACATGGCTATTGCTGTGCAAGGAATCATCCATAGAATCAATGGTGTATGTTCCGCCATTCACCGTGAGATCGGTTCCGGCTTTAAGCGCTTTGGCGCTTGTAGACTCTTCCTCTGTTGTTGTCGATGCATTGTCTGCATCCCCGTTGGAATCGGACGATTTGCCATTGTTATTTGGTATTGCTGGCATGTCAGCAGGTGGTTCACCATCCGGTGGTGTGCCCATGTCGGTTGGAGGCGTACCGCCATTCATTGCATCACCGCCACCGAAGCTGCCACGGCCTCCGCCAAAGCCACCACCGCCGGGGCCTTCTTCGACCTTGGCAGGTGCATTCGCACTGCCGCCAGCCGTCACGATGTTATACGTACCGCCATCCGTAACGAGTGCGGTTTCTGCCTGAATGCCGTCGCTGCCACTCTGAATAGTAAAGGTACCGTCTGCAATCGCGACAAACCCTTTGCTGGTATCGGTATCATTGGTTGATTTAATGCCGTCACCTGCCGCATCAACCGTAATGGTCCCTGCCTGAATGGCGACCATATCTTTGCCTTTGATGCCGTCATCGGCTGCCTTGACGTTAATAGAGCCGCTGATGATTTTCAGATCGTCCTTGCTTGTAATCCCTTCATTATAGTTGCCTGTGACGGTCAACTGACCTGCACCGTTAAACGTAAGATCGGCTTTGCTGAAGATGGCCGCATCCGGCTCATCGGTGCTGCTGTCGGCATATACATATGTTTTACCATCGGAAACGGCGTTTTGGGTTCCTTTTTCAAGCGTAATCACCGCTTTGCCCGCCTTTTGAATGTAGATTCCAGAACTGTCATTGTCATGAATGGTTGCGCCGTTCAACACGAGATGTACCACGCCTTTATCGGCGACGTTGACCACGATCTGGCCGTTGGTTAGCTCACCACTCAGCACATACGTGCCTGCTTCCGAGATCGTAACTGAACCGCTCGCTACCTTTGCACCGGACCCGGTTACGATTGCTGACGTACCGTTCAGCTTGATCATGGTCGAATCCGCCTCAGTCCAGCTAACATTTGTATCATCGGCATCGAGGGAGACCAGATCGTCATACTTCACGGACGTGGACTCGCTGACGGATACAATTTTAGTTGTTCCAGTTGTGGAGACGGCTGCATTGGCTGTGT
Source organism: Paenibacillus xylanexedens (assembly GCF_007680605.1). Taxonomy (GTDB): domain Bacteria; phylum Bacillota; class Bacilli; order Paenibacillales; family Paenibacillaceae; genus Paenibacillus; species Paenibacillus xylanexedens_B. Next base: position 287,423 of record NZ_VEIO01000003.1, on the reverse strand, counting down.
TGCTTGTCGTTGCCGGAGCGTTGCATGCCGCGAGCAGACTGGTAATCATGGCGATGGACCACAGTTTGCTGCCTGTCATGATGTTTTTACGTTTCTGAGTATTTTTCTTCTTCATATATATCGTTCCTCTCCAAATTTTAATACTCTGTCGTTGGGCTCATCGTTAACGAGATATCCAGATTGCCGTTCCGTGTACGGATGGCATCGAGAAATTGCTTCTGATTCACGCTCTCGTGAATCGTGACGTTATAAACCAGTTCATACAGACTGCCGAGTTCGGTCGTTCTGATTTTTTTCAGATCAAATGGGACTTTAAAGGTATGGAATACTTCGTTCAGAGCCTCTTCATAACTCAAATTCTCGGGAATGGTGATCTTGAGTGTCTTCTGCTGACTCTTTTTTCCGCCAAAGTTAAATCGGCTCAGTACAAACATCAGCACACAAAGGATAATGGTAAATAGAATGGCGTAACCAAAGGCACCTACACCGCAGGCCAGACCGGATGCCATGGTGAACAAAACGTAAGAAATGTCTTTCGGATCACCGGGAGCGCTGCGGAAACGGATAATAGAGAAGGCACCCGCCAGGCTGAACGCCCGGGCAATGTTGCTACCGATCAGCAGAATGATGATGGCAACGATTACGGGAAGCACAACCATAGTCAGTGTAAAACTTTGTGAGTAAGTCGTTTGATTGGTTTTCATATAGGTAAGGCTGATGATAAGTCCCAGGAGGATGGCAAGTCCGATTGTGATGACAGCACTGCTGAAACTCAAGGTTGAATCGTCTAGGGCGGAGCTGAAAAGGGCATCAAGCATAGAGTGCACGCTCTCTTTCTCTAATTAATTTTTCTTGTGAAGCAGCCGGGACCGCGTCGTTAGGATTGAAATCAGTACCCGGGATAAGTTCTCGTTCCGTCTGATAATTCAGATTGGTGGTTCTCACCAGATGTCTGTATTCATTGCCGTATTTGGAAAATCCGGTCCGGTACAACCCGTGCTCCGACAGTAATTGGGACAGCCAGATGGGAACGGTTTTCTCGGCTTTGACTTCCATGAGCCAGCGCCCGTCCTTGACGAGCGGTTCACCGTAATCTCCTTGTTCCAGCTTCAGATCATATCTGCGGCTGCGAATGTTAGTGTCGAACGTAATCCGAAGGTCGCGGCTGTTCTTATCGAACAACGCCTTGCGTTCGTAGGCCAGATACACTTTGGGCTCAAGGTCATAGAGCCTGAGAAAATATTTGATCTCTTCCAGCACCTGCGGGTTCATGTAATCGGCCAGCTCCGGCGCTTGTCCCGAGCGGACAAAATCGTAAGCTTCATCCAGCTTCAGCGCGGTTCTGCGTTTGTTGACGAGACCGAACACTTTCTTTTTGATCTCCAGATATACTTTCGCATTCTCTTCAGGCACACCATAAGCTCTCAAACGCAGCTTTTCCTTGTATTTCGGTTTGGATAAACTGGCTCGAATCAGTGAATCCTGCGGTGTATCGAAGTACAGATTACTGATAGAGTAAAACTCATGTTTTTTGTTGTAGGCATCCAGTTCCATGTAGTGGAGCAGATCGTTGTAGAAATACTGGTATTGCTCATCGGTCAGCAGGTACTTGCTCTCATATCGGTTGAATACTTCAATCGCCACGACGGTTCAGTCCTTTCGGGTATGGATAAGTTGGTGTATGTTTTGATTATGTTTGGTTTGTTGTGTGTTGCTGTCATGTCTGTATCTTAGCGAAGCAACCTTGAATGAATCTTAAATCGTTTTACATTGCGTTAACATTTCTTTTCCTTCATCTATATCTTGCCGGTGTACCAATTATTAAGGTTGATTCAAGGTTTAATTGATAGAATAAGAACATACAAACCACCGTGAGCAGAGGATGAATAGAGGATGAGAATTTTAATTGCGGAAGATGAGGTTCATTTGGCAGAAGCGGTTTCGCAGATTTTGAAAAAAAACAACTACTCCGTGGACATGGTCCACGACGGCAGGTCAGGACTGGATTATGCGCAGAGCGGCATCTACGACCTGTTACTGCTGGACATTATGATGCCGGAGATGGACGGCATAACGGTGCTTAAAACGCTCCGCAGCGAAGGAAACCATACTCCGGTTATTTTACTCACAGCCAAAGGAGAACTGTCGGACAAAGTATCCGGCCTCGATTACGGTGCCGATGACTATATTGCAAAGCCTTTTGCCACGGAAGAATTGCTCGCCCGGATTCGGGCGGCCTTAAGACGTAAAGGGGAAGTGATCCCTGAGGATGGGGTGAAGTTTGGTGATATCGAACTGAATACAACCCAGTTGAAGCTGAGTGTTCAAGGTAAGGAAATCAAATTAAACTTGAAAGAGAACGAGTTGCTGGAGTTGCTGATCACCCGCAAACAAGCGATCACCTCCAAAGAGCAGATCATCGAAAAGTTATGGGGATTCGACTCGGATGTCGAGTATAACAATGTGGAGGTCTACATCTCTTTTTTACGCAAAAAACTAACCTTCCTGAATTCGGCTGTCCGTATTAATACGATTCGGGGCGTAGGGTATGTACTTGAGGTGACGAACTAATGTTCAAGAAACTCCGCAATCGGTTCCTGATTGTCAATCTGGTGTCGATCTCGATTATGATGCTGGTGGCCTTTGTAACGATCTACACCATTACGTACCAGAATGTGCAACGCGAAACGAATATGGAGCTGTACAAGGTGTCCGATTTCTACCATAGCCCGTTTGGCTTGGGTGCCCAGCAGTCACGAGGTGAAGGGCAAAGCGGGGGCATGAACGGTGGGAACTTTGGTGGATTTCGAGGACCAGGTGGAGATCCAAGTGCACCCCCAGCCCGGTCGGTTTCTTTTATGATCCAGACCGATAAGCAGTGGAAAATTACCGATACACAATCGCGGTTTGATATGGAGGAATCTTTGTACACGCAAGCTCTACAAAAAGTAGATCATGAGAAAACCGGCCAAGGTGACAGTAATCGCTGGACTGGACAATTTGCACTGGATGGCACGGACTGGGCCTATGTGGTTGATCCAAGCGGGGACGGGCACATGATCGTATTCATGGATGTGACCGCGCAGCAGGGTATCCTAACGAATTTGGTTTACACGTTTACCGTGGTTGGGCTCATGATGTTGATCGTCATCTACTTCCTAAGTCGTTATTTTGCCAACCGTTCCATTGCACCTGTGCGTGAAGCGTTTGAGAAACAGAAACAGTTTATCGCCGACGCATCACATGAATTGAAAACACCGCTGGCAATCATCAATACGAACACGGATGTCTTGCTGGCGAATCAGGAGGAGACTGTTGAAAGCCAGGCCAAATGGCTACACTATATCAAATCGGAAACCGAGCGCATGTCTGGACTAACGAATGATTTGCTGTATCTGACTCAGATGGAGGACTCACGTTCCACCCTCATCCATACCAGGTTTAATATGAGTGAAGCGGTGGAAAGTATTGTTTTACCGATGGAAGCGGTGATTTTCGAAAAAAATATTACCCTGGATTATAGCATTGCTCCTGATCTGATGGTTCACGGAAACCCGGAGCAGATCAAACAGGTTGTTCTGATCTTGCTCGATAACGCCGTGAAATATTCCGGGCCAACTGGGGCCGTGAACATTACACTCCAGAAGCAAAACCATGATGTGATGCTGACCATCTCCAATACGGGGGAGGGGATCGCGCCAGAGCATCTGGATCGAATCTTTGACCGCTTCTATCGCACGGATGCATCAAGAGCGCGTAAACACGGTGGACATGGCCTCGGTCTGGCGATTGCCAAGTCTATTGTAGAGCAACATAAGGGAGAGATTTACGCGAAAAGTGTCGTGGGAGAGGGGGCGACATTTTACGTGAGGTTATCGTAGGGCTGATGCTAAAGTGGCGACTGGCGATAATGAGCACCTTGTCTGTCCTAAAGGGTGCCACAAACGGCTAGGCATAAGTTCTGCCCGTAATGGGATAACCTATGCTACAATGACAGCAAGAAGGATAACCAAGGAGATGAACTATACGTGGCAGACAACAACGAAATTAACGAGCAGGAAATGATGCAATATATCGCGGACAAAACAAAGGCCAGTAAGGCAAATATTGAGCTGGTATTGAAGCATGAGCAAGCTTACATCAATAAGGCACATGAGAATGCCAAAGGCAAAGACGTCGATATTGACGGTGACGACCTGTCTGATTACATTCTAAGCCGCAAAGATGTGAAGCTCGACGAGCTAACCGTTGAAAGTATTTTGGATGCAGAAATGGATTATTTGATGGACAAAGGTCACGCGGGATACGTGGATTAGGCAAAGCTTCGGGGTTAGGGAACGAACGTTTTGGATTAAGGAACGAACGATGGAGTAAGCTAGAAATAATAGGTCTTTAACCGTGCACCAAAAATTCTAACGATCACCAGCGACGCTATTTCGGTGTTTTTCGGATCTTTTTAAATCTAACGATCAGGAGAGACGTTATTTTCGGAGTAGAGGATCATTTTTGATGAAAAAAGGGCGTTTTTACTGAAATAAGGTTCCTGGTGATCGTTAGATTAGGAAATGTGCTGAAATGGCCGAAATAAGGCTCGTGGTGATCGTTAGCGTATTGGATCAGCTCCGGATGAGAGCGCAGCTGTTGCATATAAGAAAAAGACCTCAACTTCACCCAAAGGGAGTTTCCTTAATGGTGGTGTCGAGGTCTTTTAGCATCAAACAAGCGGTGTGGGAGTAAAAAAACTCTTGCAACTTGGCCCGATGTCAGTAAAATTTCGCTACACGGGGCATCGCGTAGAGTACACGCCCGTAGGTTTTACTATATGCCCGCCCATGTGCCAATGATGTTGGTGTTACCAACCATCAATTACCTATTACTGACCCATCATACCGCCGTCTACAGTGTAGAGGGATGCGGTAACGTAAGATGCGTCTTCGGACAACAGGAAGTTCATCACGGCTGCGACTTCTTCCGGTTCGCCGTAACGGCCCATCGGGATAGCGGCTACCGTAGCAGATTGGTAATCTTCTACGTTGCCGGAGTTAGCTTCAATCTGACGCATCATACGTGTGTTGATTGTACCTGGCAATACGGCGTTAACACGAATGTTGAAAGGTGCCAGCTCATTCGCAGCGGTACGAGTGAGACCAACAACGGCATGTTTGGACATAATATATGGAGATACCGCCGGAGCGCCCATCAGACCCGCGAGGGAAGAGGTATTCAGAATCGCACCGGATTTTTGTTTTTTCATCACAGGAATGACGTTTTGCAGACCAAGGAATACCCCGCGAATGTTCACGTTGTATACTGTATCAAGTGCTTCAACGCTGAGGTCTTCGATCAGACCTGTAGGTCCTTCAATACCGGCATTATTGGCAAAATAATCGATACGTCCAAATGCATCCATTGCTTTTTGCACATAATTTTTAACGTCTGCTTCATCGGATACGTTGGCTTTGACTGCAATGACATGCTCTTGATCGAGATTTAATTCAGCAATCGTTCTGGCAATCGCTTCTTCGTTCAAATCAACCAATACCAGATTAATTTTACGTTCAGCCAGTCGACGTGCAAGTTCTTTACCAATACCTCCGGCAGCTCCTGTAATGACAGCGGTTTGTGTATAGGATGTACTCATGATTGAATCGTCTCCTTAATAATATATAATGGGCAGGTAATCTCCATAAGAATTACATCATATTTTCAGTGGGTGAAAACCTGTCGTCTTTAGTTCCTGTCTTAATGTTAAGATATACATAAACATGTGACAATAATCATTGACAGCGCAAATGTCAGCTACTGAACACAGATGTAAGCGTTGTTCATTTAGGTTACAATAATGGACAAAGGAGGCGGAAGTGTTGATTATCGAACACCCTCAAGATCGGAGAGCACGAAGAACGCAGGATGCGATTATCGCTGCGGCGGTGTCTTTAATATTGGAAAAGCGGGCTGACGCCCTGACCATCCGGGATATCACGGAACGGGCCGATTATAATCGGGGGACCTTTTATTTGCATTTTCCCGGCAAACCGGAGCTATTGCAATTTCTTCTGGAAGACTTCCTGCAAGGATTAGGACAGGCTTACGCCACACCGTATGCTAATCTCACAGAAGTGGATATGACCGGGCTTTTACCGTCGACTATGCCTGTATTTGAATATATTGAAAATCACCAGGATCAATTCAAGGCGCTCATGACAATGCACGGGGATATGGCACTCAGGATCAACAATGTGTTCCGAGAATACCTTACTCAAGACTTCATTTTGGTGACTGAAGATAGCGAGCAAGTGATCAATTATGACATTATGTTAAGTTATCTCGTATCAGCAACCGTGGGGGTTATTATGCATTGGGCAGAAACAGGGTTCAAATACTCCGCTCATTACATGGGAGAACAGTTGACAGCTCTCATTAACATCAAACCGACCCGTCTGCTGATCGAACCAGGGCAGAAGGGCCGGACGATGAATGAGCGTATGTTGTCGGACTAATATATGCAAATACATGCTTATACCGTGTGAATGCGTTTCGCTACGGGGGCTTACGTGTAACTCCTGGTTAACCCGTCATTGAAGCAGATGCGGCTCGCTCCATCTGGAGCAGTTGTTCGCGGATGAGCACGGATTCTCCAACTATAATTAAAGCTGGATTACAGATGTGATGCCTATCTGCTAATGTATGCAGTTCGGCAAGTGTGCCTGTAACAATTCGTTCTTCGCTTGTCGTTCCTCGTTCAATTAGTGCGGCTGGTGTATGCCCCGCCTTGCCATGACGAAGTAACTCTTGCTGAATCTGTGATAACTGGCTTATCCCCATGTATATCACAAGCGTATCTACGCTATGCGCAAGCAGGTCCCAGCGAACAGAGGATGCACTTCCGTCACTGCCGGTTCCCGTCACGCAGGCAAAAGAAGAAGCGACCCCGCGATGGGTCAGCGGGATGAGCGAAGAAGCGGAGGTACCCACAGCCGAAGTGATACCGGGGATAATCTCATACGGGATACCAGACGCTGCGAGCACCAGCGCTTCTTCACCGCCACGACCGAAGATGAACGGGTCGCCGCCTTTAAGCCGAACAACGTGTTTGCCTTCCGCTGCATGAGAAGCCAGCATACGTCCGATCATCTCCTGGCTCATAGAGTGAAGCCCGGGAGCTTTGCCACAGTAAATGCGGAGAGCGTTATCCCGCGCCTCGGCAAGTAATTCGTCTGTGACAAGTCGATCATACATAATAACATCAGCAGACTGAATCCGTTTCAAGGCTTTGACTGTAATCAGTTCGGGATCACCGGGGCCGGCACCGATGATACTTACCAGCCCCCGGCTCATGACCGTGTTCCCATAATTGACGTTTGCAGGTTTAACAAAATCCATCGTGCACCCCTCTTCTGTCAGTAGTGCTTATCAAGCCGACCGCTGTGTTAACCTGCAATCGTGATATAGATATCTCCGCTGTCTCCGTCCACTTCTGTTTTGTACGTGTTCAAGCAACCATCGTCCGGTTCATGGACCTTGCCGCTTCGCAGATCAATCTTCCAGTCATGTAGCGGACAGTGAACGGCTGTTCCGCAGACCATACCCTCTGATAGCTTGCCGCCCTTGTGAGGGCAACGATTTTCCACGGCATGAAGGCTACCGTCGCTCAGTTTGAAAACGGCAATTTCGGTATCCTCGACCAGAAAGGTACGAGCCCCTTTTTCATCAATATCGGCCAGATGCCCAATTCGAAATTTACTCATCGCTGATCCTCCTCTTCTAGTGGGCTACCGGTTCTGCACCGGACAGTGGGGTGAAGTTTTTACGCAATTTCTCATCTTCAATAATCTCTTTCCAAGGATCTACCGTGTGACCGAGTGTCACTTCCAGACGTTCCACCAGTGCGAGACGTACGTCCCGATCTGCCAGAGCCTCCTTCACATGATCCAGACCTACCCGTTCAATCCAGGCCGCTGTTCTCTCGTTCCATCTTGCGTTCTCTCTGTAGTATTGCAGGTAAGCGTAAGTCCACTCTTCGACTTCAGCATCTGTTTTCACCGTACATAACAGCTCGGCTGCTCGAACCTTCACACCGCCATTGCCGCCGACATGAAGCTCCCATGCGCCATCGATGGCGACAACGCCCAGATCTTTAATCGTTGCTTCGGCACAGTTCCGTGGGCATCCCGAGACCGCCAATTTTACTTTGGCCGGAGCGACCATCTTGTCGAGTTTCTTCTCCAGACGAATGCCCATTTCGATCGAATCTTGTGTACCGAAGCGACAGAACGTATTACCGACACATGTTTTTACTGTACGTAATGCTTTGCCGTAACCGAAGCCGGAAGGCATGTCGAGCTCTTCCCAAATCTTCGGCAGGTTTTCCTTCTGTACTCCAAGTAGATCGAGTCGTTGTCCACCCGTAAATTTGACCATCGGTACGTCGTATTTCTCTGCAACTGTTGCGATCTTGATCAGTTCTGCCGGGGACGTTACACCACCGTAAATTCGCGGAATAACGGAATACGTGCCGTCCTTCTGAATATTGGCATGGTAACGTTCGTTCGTGAATTTGGATACCCGCTCATCCTCATATTCCGTAGGCCAGATCATACCAAGGTAGTAGTTAAGGGAAGGGCGACATTTGGAGCAGCCTTCTGGCTCATCCCAGCCAAGCACGTTCATGACTTCTTTGACGGTTTTCAGGCCCATCTCCTTGATTTGTGCCACAATTTCATCCCGGTCATACGAAGTACAGCCGCAGATACCTTCTTTGGTTTGCTCGCCCACGTTGTCCCCTGCATAATAGGTGAGCAGTGATTCCACGATTGGTTTACATCCTCCACAGGAAGCGGAAGCTTTCGTGCAGGATTTGATAGCGCGGGCGGTGTTACATCCTTTATTGAGAACAGCATCACCGATGGCAGCTTTCGTTACACCGTTACATCCACAGATGATCTCATCATCTGGCATGGCAGCCATGCGCTCGGCTACAGACGGGCCGGAACCGGAACCGCCAGAAGGCACGCCGAGCAAAATTTCTTTTTCACGACCGCTGATGTCCTCACCGCTTTTAATGAAGGAAAAGAGGGATGCGCCATCGGTCGTATCACCAAACAACACTGCACCGACGAGCTTGCCGTCCTTGATCACCATCTTTTTGTAAATACCGTCTACATCATCCTGAATGCGAATGCTGCGTGTGTCTGGCGAGTCCTTGAATTGTCCGGCAGAGAATACGTCGACTCCCGAAACCTTCAGCTTGGTTGAAGTGACCGACCCTGCGTATCCTTCGGTTGCTGCACCAGCGAGCCGTTTGGCAAGAACCATGCCTTGTTCATATAACGGAGCTACGAGTCCATAGGCAATACCGCGATGCTCCGCACATTCTCCTACAGCAGAGATTCCAGGGATATTGGTATGCATATAGTCATCCACGATGACCCCGCGATTAACGTCCAGACCGCTGTTTCGAGCCAGTTCGATCTGCGGGCGAATACCGACTGCCATCACAACGAGGTCTGCCTCAAGCACCGTTTGGTCGGTGAAGCGAAGTGCTTTAACCCGGCCTTTGCCTGTAATCTCTTCCGTATGTTTGTTCAAAAGGAACTTCATTCCCTGCTCCTCAAGCTCTCGCTGAAGCATTAATCCAGCAGGCAGATCCAGATTTCGATCCATCAAGTGTCCGTTAATATGAATGACGGTTACGTCCATACCCAGATTCAATAGTCCGCGGGCAGCTTCCAGACCGAGTAGTCCACCGCCGATGACAGCCGCTTTGCGGTACTTTTGGGATGCCGCCATCATCGTTTCACAGTCTTTAATGTCACGGAAGCCGATGACCCCTTCTTTATTCGCGCCTGGAAGAGGCAGGATGAAAGCCTGTGAACCTGTCGCCATAATCAGCTCATCATAGGATGCGTGGACCCCATTCCGAGATACAACTTCCTTGCGTACCGTATCGATCTGCACGACAGGGTCGCCCGGATAGACATGGATACCGTTATCTTCGTACCAGCTCCAGTCATTAATCACGATATCTTCAATGGAGGTTCCGCCTGCGAGAACGGAAGATAGCATGATGCGGTTGTAGTTTGGATGCGGCTCTGCGCCGAAGACGGTAATGTCATATGCGTGTGGTGCGAGTTTCAGAATATGCTCAATTGTACGAATTCCCGCCATACCATTGCCGACCAGCACCAGTTTTTTCGTTGTACTCATTGTGGTTAGCCTCCTCAGATCCATTTCTGTATTCTGTTCACTACGCTACCTTCGTCTCTTCCTAAAAATCGAAAAAGCCTGTCATGCATCGGAGGACTGCGCATATACATACGCATCCCTTATCTCCGAATTTGCAAAACAGGCTTCATTGCCGTTTCAACCAGTTACGTCGTTGTAACTGTGAGTGATTCTTCAGTTATGGAGTTCTTATGGGTTAACTATAAAATAACGATTTATTCATGTCAATATAGTTGACATAAAAAAGTATTTGAAATTTGAAGTTAATTATGTTTACATGAGTTTAAAGAAAAGCTGAATCGGTTACGTGAAATGTGCTATAAATTACAAAAAATAAGAAAATAAATCCATATAATGCTTCTGAATCGCCATATAATGCAGAAAATGTGTCATGAATAATCATGGTCAATCCATTATTTTTTCCATTTTAATCTGTTAAGATCAAACCAAGGATCATGATGCATCTCTATATGCTTCTCACGAATATTCTGAACACCTGGGATTTTGAAATACCGATGTTTATTTCTTAATTTTTGTCAGGTAATATGACATATTCGGACTTTCATGTGGTAATGTATTAAAAGTTATCGTGGGTATTGTATATCAATATAAGGAGGGATTGATCCATCATGCGATCCATATTGGTCATCCGTGTACATCCCATTCAGGCCGGCTCGTCCGAAGCAATCCCTCTAACACCGGAGAAGCTGCTGGGAGCGGTTGGCTATCATGTGAAGGTCTCGGACAGGGAGGATGAGGTGATGAAGCTTGCTCGTGAAGTCGATGCCTCCATCCTGCATTTGTCTCTTGCGGACGTGGCTTATTGGGTAAAGCGGCTGGGTGAGGAGAAGTCGGATACTCCGCTTCTCTGGTGGTGTGCTCCGGATACGGCATCTTCCTCTGTAGAAGACTGCGAGGTTGATACCTCGTTTGATGGCATTCTTACACCGTCTATGGCTGGGCCGGAAATTCACTGGACGCTGCACTTTGCTGCGCGGCGTTATATGGAGCGCAAGCAATGGGAGCAAGAGCGACAGCAACTGCAGTCCAGACTGGAAGATCGAAAATGGATTGATAAGGCGAAGGCGATCTTGTGTGATTTAAAGCAGATCTCCGAATCGGAAGCCTATGATCTGTTACGCAAAAAAGCGATGGATGAACGCAAACGGATGGTCGATGTAGCTACAGCGATTGTGAAAGCACATCAACTGCTCCAGTCATAATGGGAAGGAGGATGCTCTATGGATATGTCTCAGATCCTCAGAGAGGTAGGGCGCGGCAAACGAGGCTCACGTGATCTGAATTATGCAGAGGCACTGATTGTTGCCGAGAATATATTGAAACAGCAAGTTTCTCCTGCCCAGACGGCTGCATTTCTTATGGCTGAGCGGATGAAGATGGAAAATGTCGAGGAGATGGAAGCCTTTGTGCATGCGTGCCGGAACAGTGCGGAGCGTTTCTCCGTATTTCAGGATAGTTTGGATTGTGCGGGTCCTTACGACGGACGAACCAAGTCATTTATGGCAACATACCCTGTGGCATTTGTACTGGCGGCAGCGGGTTTGCCGGTTACGCTACACGGCAGTGAGCCTTTACCACCCAAGTGGGGAGTTACGCTGTCTGTTGTATTGAGAGAGGCAGGGATCGATACACGCAAGATGGAACGGGAAAATGCCCGGAGTGCGGCTCTCCATACAGGTGTAATGTATGTTTCTGCGGAAGACTGGTGTGAGCCGCTACGCAGACTTCGCCCATTACGGGAAGAACTGGGTTTTCGAACGGTACTGAATACAGCCGAGAAGCTGATTGATTATAATCATTCATCTTATCTTGTTTTTGGAGTGTTTCATAATACGTTTCTGGATCGAATTGCCAAGCTTCTTACTCGTTTTCATTATCAACGTGCTTATGTTGTTCAAGGTATGGAAGGATCGGAGGATCTCTATATTGATCGTCCTACGCGTGTGTATGCTGTGGAGGATGGCGAAACGAAGCTTGAACTCGTAGATCCTTCAAGCTACGATCTGGATATGCCTGTGCCGGATATGATCTGGACCGCAGCGAAGCAAGTTGAGGTGGCGGAGAGTGTACTACGCGGGGATGGTCATCTTACGTTTGTAAATCAGGTGCTGTTAAATGCGGGCTTTCGACTATACGTTGCAGGACGTGTCCCTTCCATAGAGCAGGGCATATACATGTCTAAGCAGTATATAGAAAGTGGAGATGCATTCCGTCTCTATCAACAGTGGTGTGTTTCGATGGGTGGAGAGTTGCCGGATAGCAGAACGGTATCGATCTATCCGGCATCCTCTGGTTAAACTGTTTTGTGCTTATTCCCAAGGATACGTTACGGTCAGGAAGTCGGCGAACTTTTTGCTCTCTTCCCGCCGTTGTTTCCGCATGGCTGCGCGGTCAGGTGCAGTCTCGTACAGCTTTTTCTCTTCCTCAGTCTCCGGAATAATACGGGGCACGATCAGTTTGCGGTTATTCTCATCCAAGGCTACAAAGGTCAGGAAAGCCGTCGCCGCAATTTTTTTCTCCCCCGTCTTCAGATCCTCACGAATAACCTTCACGAAAATTTCCATGGAACTGCGACCGGTCCACGTAGCGAACGATTCAAGTGTTACGGAGTCCGTAGGATTAATCGGGTACAGAAAATCGACTGAGTCGGTTGATGCAGTAACGGTATTTACCCGGCACAACTTGGAGGCGGCAATGGAGGCGATATCGTCAATGTAGGACATCAGCTTGCCGCCAAACAAGGTGTTATGATTGTTAACATCTGTCGGGAATACCCGTGCTGTTTTGAAGCAACGCGTTTCGCGTACATACTTTCTCTCCGTTTGATCCATCTCCGTCGGTTTCGGTATCTCTCTCATGTTTCTTCCTCCTTACAGTATGGCTGCAATGATTTTATTTCTAAGTGCAGCATTTCTCGAAGCTACTTCTTGGGTTCGGAAGGTTTTCTCCTTAGTATAGGTGTCGGTCAGGATCATATTCAATTGTAGAGGTATGAGACGAGATAAGACGAAAAAACCGCCAGGCGCGGACCGGCGCGCAGGCGGTGGAACTTCAATCCGTATATTAAGCCTTAGGTCTGAAAATACCGGACGGTTTGCCGATCGGCAGGAAAGTATAACCGAAGTGAGCATTCAGAACCGAAGCACCTGTACCATACAGTGACACAATGCCAATCGCCATCTCAGCGTATGCAGCGATCGTATGGAAAATATGTGGTGCTACGCCGAAAGCGTCAAAGGTCAGACCAAGGAACAAGAAATCGATCAGAATGAAAATGATAAGCAACACTTTGTTGGCTTCAACAGCGCCAATCGTCATGAACAAGGTGAAGATCAGGTATCCGGCAAAAGCGAATCCAAGCTGCTTGCCATCAGTCTGCTCAGCGAGTGTAGAGCCGAACACACCCATTTTAATCATCCAGTTGGCACCCATGGCGAACCAGAAGAAGGCATAAGCACCGAAAGCAGTGGTGCCGAAAGTGTTATTGCGTTTGGAATCCTGAATACATGCGAATAGTTGGGCGAAAGCACCCAGGAAGATCGCCCACGGAATAGCGTAGCTAAGTCCGTCGGTAATGCCGAGTTTTTGGGAAGAAGCGACAAGGGTTACAATCGCAAGCCCAAATAATCCCATCGCGCTGGGATCGGCGTTTATGATTTTGACTTTAGTCTGTGACTCGGTTTGCATGGTGTTGATAAGCCTCCAATTAATATCAAATCTGAATCATAGGCCTGCGTAGGCCATTCTCGAAACGGCATGTTGGCATCCGCCGGACCCGGACACACATATCGCCCTATTGTAACCGAATGACCCGGTTATGGAAAGGGATATTATTACCTGAAACATCGGAAAACGGTTGCTTATGTGACAGTCAGTTGAATCGTGGGATAATATATCGGGTTTTTGGTGAAAAAGGACGGAAAATTACATGTTATTTCCAGAACATTAACGTTAGTATCGAGGGGAAATCAATTCTGCAGTTCGGTATGAGCCTGGAAGCGGCGGCATTAACTGCGGTGGGAAAGGGGAGGTGGAAGTGGAGTCAGAGGGACAGGGAGAGTCGTAAGAAGCGTAGGTGGGTTATAAAGCAACAAAATGCAAGCGCTTACTTTATTTAATTCAGCAGAAGGGCATGTTGAAGAAACGAAAGGGTGGGTGTAGATGATCGCAAAACAGACACGGCAACTCGGTTTAATTGTGCTGATATTCATATTTACGATTTCCAGTTTGGGATGGGGTGCATTCTATGGTACGACAGCAGTAAGTGCGGCAGAACTGGATGCAGCTGTTGATGCTGGGGAAACAACCGTTTATCGATACGATTTTGGATCAGGAGCCGTGGCGGAGGGGTATACGGGTGTGGGAGAGGAAACCGTTTATACGACGGAACGAGGATATGGTTTTGCGGATGCATCCAAGGTGACGGTGCGGGATCGTGGGACGAATGATCCGATCAAGTCTGATTTTGCAACGTTTGCTACAGGTGCACAATTCAATGTGGATCTGCCGAACGGTGACTATACGGTCTCGCTTGTTGCCGGGGATGCTGCAGGATCTACTGAAATTGCCATCGATGTAGAAAGCATGAACAAGGTGCAGCTGAACAGCAAAGCGGCAGGCGAGTATCTGGAGATGAACTTCGACATCGCGTTGGTGGATGGTCAGATGAATCTGGTCTTCTCCGGTGCAGCTGCGAATCTGAATGCATTGGTGATTACCAAGCAAGAGGAACGCGGTGCTGGCATCAAACCTGCTCTGTATCTGGCAGGGGATTCCACGATGCAGACCTACAATCCGTATTGGGAGCCGCAAGCGGGCTGGGGGCAGATGTTCCCTTCCTTTTTTAACGATACCGTGGAGATTAAAAATCATTCCATTGGTGGACGTAGCTCCAAGTCGTTTATTTTTCAAGGGCGGCTGGATGAAATTCTGAGAGTGATCCGTCCAGGAGACTATCTGTTCGTTCAGTTCGGACATAATGATGCGACCATCAGTGTGCCTGACCGCTACGCTTCCCCGGCCGATTACAAAATTTATCTGAAAACCTACATAGACGGTGTACGGCAGCGGGGGGCAACGCCGATTCTGGTGACACCGATGGGGCGCAGGGACTTCAATGCAAGTACGGGCAAATTCAATGTTTCCTTTCCTGAATATGTCCAGGCAGCCAAAGAGGTAGCGTCCGAAAACAATGTGCTACTGATCGATCTGAGCAGACTCAGTGTTGAGTACTATGACTCGATTGGGCCTGAGGCTACATTATCGGTGTTCTTGCATGTTGCCCCGGGGATTTATCAGGCGTTCCCTAATGGGGTTGCTGACAATACTCATTTCCAGGAGTACGGTGCCATTCAGATCGCCAGAATGGTTGCGGGCGCGGTGCGTGAACTTGATATTCCACTGGCAGATGCCGTGCGAGATGCTGAAGTGCCTGCCGAGGTTCCAGTGAAGCCAAGCGGTCTGAAAGCTGGGAGCATCAGCAACGCGGGCGCTGTATTGAAATGGACAGCGGATGATACAGCAGATATCTACAAAATCTATCGCAAGCTGTCCTCCGAGCCAGCATCTGCATATAAGCTTGCCGGAACAGCAACGGTTCCGACCATGACCTTATCTGGCCTTACCGAAGGCGAAACCTATACGGTGCGTGTGACCGCCGTGAATGGCCGCGGCGAATCCGAGCCTTCGGACGAGGTGAGCTTCACAACGAGGTCGGCAGCATATCGATACGATTTTGGTCCCGTTGGCTCACCAGTCGCGGAAGGGTATAACGAAGTGACTCGGAATACCTTGTACACACCGGAGCGCGGCTACGGCCTGACCTCTTCGGCGAATATGGCGGATCGGGACCGTGGCAATGCCACGGATGCACTGCGCCGCGATTTTGTCATTTATTTTGGCGGAAACTATGAGTTTAAGGTGGATCTGCCGAATGGCAGCTATTCGGTCAAGGCTTACATCGGGGACTGGATCGGCTCCGCTAGAACCAATATCAATATCGAGGGCAAGGACTACGGAACCGTATCTTCGGGTGCCCAAAATATAGCGGAGAAGGTTATCAACGATGTTCAAGTGCAGGACGGTCAGATGAATCTGGTGTTCAGTGGACAGACCGCGCATCTCAATGGATTGGAGATCACACCGACCTTTATGGCTCCGTCTAAGCTTCAACTTGATGATCTTGATCTGAACAGTGACCCAAGCCGTGCGGTATTGTCGTGGGAGGCAGCTGCAGGAGATGTGCAGTACAAGGTCTATCGGCAATCTGCTGGAGCAACTAAACCGGAATTGCTTGCTACGGTTGATGAACCGGCCTACACAGATAACCAGATCGAACTTGGCATGGACTATGTGTACACGGTAACGGCGGTGGACCAGACAGGGATGGAGTCACTGGCATCCAATGCACTGAACGTATCTACGATTGACCCAAGTGTAACGAAGGCGGAGGTGCCTTCGGGGCTGACGTTACAAGAGGTTAATAAAAACGATGCTTCCTTCACATGGAGCGAAGCTACTGGTGCACGTTTTTACCAAATCTATCGTTCCAAGAACCAGGATGGGCCTTATGAGATGATTGGTCGGACCAAGGAAACTTTGTATAAGGATTCCACCATTCTCAGTACGGTTCCTTATTACTATAAAGTGGCCTCGGTGAACGCAGGCGGCTTATCCGAGCTGTCCAGTGTGCTTGAAACTCCGGTAGCTACAACGCTGAATCGGGCAATGGAGTATTTGGATCGTGCACCGGTTGCGGTGAAAACGGAGCAAGGCAACTACATTGGCTGGCGCATGTTGGGGCTGGATACGGATTCGATTGCTTTCAATCTGTATCGTGATGATGTGAAGCTGAATGCAGATCCTCTGTCGGGAAGCACGAACTATACGGATGCCGAAGGGACGGATAGTTCTAAATACCGTGTTACGACGGTAGAAAATGGAGTAGAGAAGCCGGCGACGAAAGAGTTCGGTGTATGGCAGGAGCAATACCTGTCCGTGCCGCTGCAGAAACCTGCCGATGCGTATACCAAAGACGGGCAACCTTATTCCTACTATGCAGGGGATGCCAGTGTCGGGGATGTCGATGGGGATGACGAGTACGAGATCGTGCTCATGTGGTCGCCGAATAACGGTAAGGATAATTCCCAGGCCGGGATTACCGGCATTGTATATATGGATGCCTACAAGCTGGACGGAACCCGTCTCTGGCGGATCAATATGGGGCCGAATATTCGGGCAGGGGCACATTACTCACCGTTCCTGGTCTATGATTTTGATGGGGATGGCCGGGCTGAACTGATGATGAAAACCGCAGACGGAACCGTTGACGGACAAGGGAAAGTCATCGGGGATGCAAATGCAGATCATCGTAACAGCTCCGGATATGTGCTGCTGGGTGATGAGTTTCTTACCGTATTTGATGGAGAGACCGGGGCGGCACTGGATACGGTGAAATATGATCCGCCGCGCGGAGATGTTGCTGCATGGGGGGATGGATACGGAAACCGTGTAGACCGCTTCCTTGCGGCGGTTGCCTACCTGGACGGAGAGCATCCGAGTGCGATGTTTAGCCGCGGGTATTACACGCGAACAGTACTTGCTTCTTACAATTTTCAGGATGGTAAGCTCAGTCAGGTATGGCGTTTTGACTCGAACGATGAGGGTTACGGTTCCTATGCAGGTCAGGGGAATCACAACCTGTCCGTAGGTGATGTGGACGGTGACGGCAAAGATGAGATTACATTCGGAGCGATGGCCATTGATGATGACGGTAAGCCACTTTACAACACAAGACTGGGACATGGAGATGCCATGCATCTCAGTGACCTCGATCCAACCCGTCCGGGGATGGAGGTATTCGGGGTACATGAGGATCGTAGCTCGAAATATGGCATGGAGATGAGAGATGCTGCCACAGGTGAAGTGCTTTGGGGTGTGTTCACGGGCATGGACACGGGTCGCGGTATGGCAGCTGATATCGATCCGAACTATCCGGGGGCTGAGGTATGGGCTGCCACGATTACCAATGAACAGCATATTCCGATTACCGGGCTGTATAGTGCCAAGGGGGAATTGATCACCACGAAGATTCCTTCCTCCACAAACTTTGGAATTTGGTGGGACGGCGATTTGTTGCGTGAACTGCAGGATGGTATTCGAATCGACAAGTGGGACTACGAGAACCAAACTACGGTTAATCTGCTGACAGCAACAGGAGCTGCTTCCAACAATGGAACCAAAGCCAACCCAAGCTTACAAGCTGATTTGTTCGGTGACTGGCGTGAGGAAGTGATTTGGCGCAGTCAAGACAGCTCCGAGCTGCGGATCTATACCACGACCGATGAGACCGATGTTCGGCTTCGTACGTTGATGCATGATCCAGTCTATCGTCTTGGCGTAGCATGGCAAAATGTTGCTTATAACCAGCCTCCACACACAAGCTTTTATCTCGGTGCAGGCATGGAACAGCCGAAGGCTCCGAATATTCGCTATGTGGGTGGCCCGCAAGAGCCGGAGGACACCACACCTCCAGTCATTACAGGCTTGCCAGCGGAGCAGATGAGCGAGGATGATGTGCTTCAAGTGAAGGTGAAGGCTGAAGACCCTGAATCGGGTATTGCACGTCTGGAGCTGACTTGGGATGGCGAGACTGTGCAGTCAGGGGATGAGATTGCGCTGGCTGGGCTTGTCGGCAAGCATATCTTTACAGCTCGTGCGGAGAATGGTGCGGGACTGATCGCCGAGGCAAGCGTTGAAATAACGGTAGTGGCCGGGGATCAGGCTACTGGTGCTCCCGGAGTGCCTGTTCTGTCAGACAATAACGGTCACGGAAATGGACTTAGTGATGGAACCTACACGGTGAGCATGAACATGTGGTGGGGGAATAACGGTACAGGATATAAGCTGTATGAGAACGGAGAACTGCTGGATAGTCAGAAGTTATCTGCCTCCACCCCCGCAGCGCAGAAGGCATCCACTTCCATTCAAGGCCGGGCCAATGGTACGTATGTATATACGTGTGAGCTAACGAATGCCAAAGGTAAAACGGAATGTCAGCCGCTCACGATAACCGTTCGTAATGCTGAACCATCTCAGCCAGAGCTGTCCCACGACAATTGGGATGGAGATGGCAACTATACAATCACAATGAATATGTGGTGGGGCACGAATGCCACATCATACCGATTGTATGAGAACGGTACTGAGATTGACAACCAGCCGCTAACGGCATCTTCTCCTCATGCGCAGACAGCCAAGGTTGAGATCAAAGATCGTGCCGTTGGTGATTATGAGTATGTAGTGGAATGGGTCAATGATCATGGGAAGACGACAAGTGAAACGATACAAGTGAAAGTTACGAAGTGATATTCCAAATCTAATAACGGATATCCAATGTGTAAATATACGTCAGCATAACAGACAGGGCAGCTTCATCCGACATGAATAAGAGGTAACCTGGAGCATCTCTCCATTCTCAGAAGGACACCAACCATGGGGTTCGAGATTGGAGGGGTGCATTTTGGTTTATTTTTATAAAATACACAATTATGACACAAAGCCTTTTCAGGCAGAAAACGCATAAACAGAGGCCGCATATAGAGTAGGGAGAAAGTGACAAGACGGCGTTACATCTGGTATTTTTCGCCAATCTCTATTAAAATGAAATTAGCCCTTTCAAATTTTGGAGAAGCATACAAAACATCCATGTCTCCTCTGCCATATGTTAATCCAACTATAGATTGACAGGAAACAATACAATGGAACACAAATGAAGGAGGTATCAGGGCCATGGTTATGAGTTTGGATTTGAAAAACAAAATAGAAAAAGCCAGGCATAACCTTCATAAACTGGTGGAGCATAATAAGGGAAGGCTTGGACATCCCGAAGTCATTCGGCAGTCGATGGCACTGGATGAATTGATTAATGAGTATAATCGAATATCCCGGAATCAGGCGCGAACGTAAGAGTGAACGGAACGGGAATGCAACTATATATCGCAACAATGTATCATGATATGAACTTGTATGGTTTGGGCGAACAGAGTAACACATCAACCCCAATCAAGGAAGGGCATGAAGATCGCCGTCAGAGCTAACCTCGCATCACCGTGAGGGAGCTTTGACGGTCGATCATTCATGCCTGTTTTCGTTGATGGTCAATCCATCATGTCTGTTCTAATTTAATGAAGCATGCGTTTGGCTTCCAAGTACAGCACCTGCACGAATTTTTTCGTATTGATTCGGGTTTGGGACAGCGAGGGCTCCACGTTGTTTTGCAGTTCGAGCATTTTTTTGCGAATCTCGGTAAAATCAAAAAATTTGGAAGCATAGTTCTCAAATTTCGGATGGGTATAGTCTGTCAATCCAAGAGACACCACATGACTCAGTGTCTGAAAAATGGCTCTGCGCACCCGCTGTTCTGCTGCTTTGACCTCTTTGGTAATGTCCGCAGCTGAGGCAATCTCTCCTAGTTTGCGTTGAGCTACTTGCTGGAAGATGTCTTTGAGCGAAGGGAAGGTGTAAGGTGATAGCTTATGTTCCTCTGTCTCTAGTTGTTCAAGATATTCCAGCATGTCCAGTAGATCTCGGCTGCCCGCCTCCCCGATCATGCCCATCTCGGACAACAGAAAATGACCTGTGGTAGTAATGGTCTTGTCCGGAGCCTGCACCTGCTTGCGCTCACCTGTCTGTAAACCCGTCAGCCCTTGCAGTGTACGCTGGATATCAGCAATAGACTGCTGCATACGCAATCTCTCTTCCACAAGGCGAAGCACGGATAGAATCTCCAGCCGGTTAATCGGTTTCGTAATATAATACTCAATACCTAAGGAGTAAGCTTCTCCAATCATGTTTTTGGACTCAATCTGGGAGATCATCACAATCTTGCCTTTGAACTTTCCTTCAAGCGCACGTACGGTCTGTATCCCATCCTGATGCGGCATCAGCAGATCGATCAGCAGGACATCCACCTTATGCAGCTCCAGCAATTCGGCATGAATATGGGCTCCATCCTCGGCTTCCCCGGCAATGTCACCCAATCCTTCATCTTCAATAATGTCCATTAGCATGGAACGCACGCTTGGATCATCGTCCACGATAAAATAACGCAAATCTCTCACGTCCTTTCCAATTCATCACGGTATATCCCTAAAAAAGCTCTATTTAAACGGCGGTTTGTCTCGCCATAAAATCCTGTTTTATTTACCTCATGCTTATCACCATATCCTCAGAGGCCTCTCCTATCATACTTCCCAAACGCAAATCTGCATAGAAGCTCACATGTAAGGTTAGATGACAATGACTGGATGAGAGAGGCGCATTTTCAAAAAAAATGTCCAGAAATCATGTAGGTATTTGTCTATTTCGGTAGATGCGCTTGTAGTATAAGTAACATGCATCAGTCTGAGCCTGTTGTCATGTAAAATGTTGCAAATTTTCAGTTGTTTCAAGCACGGCACCCGGTCAGTCATACGAAGTCCTGGGATAAGAAACGAATGCAGTAGTCTTTTTTTATAATACATCATAATAAGGGGCGTATCGATGGAGCAAACAATACAAGATGTTGTCGTTATTTTCAATGATTTTCTCTGGTCTAAACTGTTAATCATTCTGCTGGTCGTCTGCGGAGTCTATTTCACAACGAAAACGAGGTTCATGCAATTCCGTATGATCGGTGATATGGTCAAGGTGCTCAAAGAGCCAAAGAGCAAGGAGCCGGGGAAAATTTCTCCATTTCAAGCCTTTTGTATCAGTATGGCCGCACGTGTGGGTACGGGAAACATTACAGGAATCGCACTTGCCATAGCTTTAGGGGGACCTGGTGCTGTTTTCTGGATGTGGGTTATTGCAATTATTGGGTCGGCTTCGAGTTTCGTCGAGAGCACATTGGCTCAGATCTACAAAGTTAAAGACAAAGGTGGATTCCGCGGAGGACCAGCTTACTATATGGAACGTGGGCTTGGAAAACGATGGATGGGGGTTCTTTTTGCTATCCTGATTACCCTTTCGTTCGGCTTGGTCTTTAACGCTGTACAGTCCAACACCATCACAGTGGCATTCCAAAACTCCTTTGGAACAGACCGCTTAACGGTTGGCATTATTATGGCAGTTGTTTTTGCAGGTATCATTATGGGCGGAGTTAAACGGATCGCGAAAGCATCAGAATATATCGTGGTTGTGCTCGCCGTGTTGTATATTGGGGTGGCTGTATTTATCGTGCTCGCAAACATCACAGAACTTCCAGCAATGATTGCGTTGATTGTGAAAAATGCTTTCGGCATCGAACAGGTCGCTGGCGGGACACTGGGTGCTGCGCTGATGAATGGTGTTAAACGTGGACTATTCTCGAATGAAGCCGGCATGGGTAGTGCGCCAAATGCTGCGGCAACGGCAGATACCTCTCATCCGGTCAAACAAGGCCTGATCCAGGCGTTTGGCGTTCTGACAGATACACTGGTTATTTGTACAAGTACGGCTATGATTATTTTATTATCCGGGGTATACCAGGGTTCAGATCTGGGTGGTATTGAGCTGACTCAAGCTGCGCTCAGTGTACACATCGGTTCGTGGGCTTCAGGCTTCCTGGCGGTGATGGTATTCCTGTTTGCCTTCAGTACGTTGATTGGTAATTACTATTACGGCGAAACAAACATTGAATTCATAAAGTCTAACAAAGTCTGGCTCTGGGTTTATCGCGTTGCTGTCATTAGCATGGTGGTATTTGGTGCGGTGGCGAAGGTGCAACTGGTATGGGATTTGGCTGACCTGTTCATGGGTCTGATGGTTGTAGTTAACTTGATTGCCATCCTGATGCTGTCTAAAGTCACTTTTGAAGCGTTAAAAGATTATAAGCGGCAGAAGGCTGAGGGACGTGATCCTGTCTTCACCCGTGATCTGATTCATATTCCGGGCGAGATTGAATGCTGGGAGTCAGAAGAGGAAGTAACAGGTGCAAAAAAGGTTTAATAAACCAACGAATAAGCTTGTCATAACACCATAAAACAGGACTTGGACTACCATGATGGCATTCCAAGTCCTGTTTATTACATCCTTCAATCGAGCAGTAAGGTTTTTATGCGGATCGTTCGTGTATGAGTTGTTGTTATTGTTATTGTTGTTGTTTCCCCATGTTACTTTTCTACGGAGTAGCTGATCAATTGTTCGGACAGAGCTTTCATGCGTGCACCTGTATCATTCAGCTTCTCAATAACATCGGTGAAGGATGCAACCAGATTTGCCTGTTCCTGCGAGGAAGCAGCGATCTGGGATACTTCAACCTCCATCTGCTGAATCACTTGTTGTACGTCTTTCAAACTGGCATCAATATCGGTCGTTGCTTGTTTCGCATCAACAGAAAGTTTGCGTACTTCGGATGCCACGACACCAAACCCGGCACCGGCTTCACCTACACGGGCAGCCTCGATTGCGGCATTCAGGCCGAGCAGGTTGGTTTGTTCGGAAATCTCACGAATGAAGCCAGCAACCTTGTTAATCTGGGATGAGTTCTGGACAGCCAGTCTGGTGTTCTCCAAAATCTGTTCACTGGTAGCCTGCAATTCTTCGGCATGAGCGGCTACATGCTGCACCATGTCAACCAGGTTTGCATTGATGTCTTGATTTTCCTGAATGATGTCTTCAAGCTGATTCTGATTGGACTGGTCATACGATGCACAGAATACGGCAACGACATTGTTATCATCATCAAAGATAGGAATGTTTAGTGTGTCCAGCTCAATCCCAAACACTTCTTTGGACAGTGTAGAAAGCGTAGCTTCTCTTCCATTTTTCAAAACCGCAAAGTTCTGATAGGAATCCAGAAGTTTCATGCCTTTTTCAAATCCAAGGTCGAACTTCTCGGTGGCCAAGACATCGAGTACTTTTTCGTGATCGTAAATGGAGAGGCTGGCTGGCTCTCGGAGGATCAGACTAATATAAGGCAAGGCTTTTAACAATGCATCAACAATGTTTATGTTACTCATGGAATTAAATCATCCTCTCAATATTTAAATGTGAAGTATATTGGAAAATTTGCAGAACCTCTATTGTTCATCGGACAAAAATCGGATATCCTGAATGCCTGATTACATGAAAATCGAACTATTTTCCAAATCATATTCAAACTTTTTCCCATGTGGTGCGTTTTCTTGGATATTAGTTCTAGTTGTAACTGTTTTTATGCCAATTGATGGATGAGTTTTCAGTTGAAATATAGGACATGTGTCCATTTTGTATAGCAGGAAGATCACATTGGAGGTGGGGCTGGATGAAGGAAGTGTTGAACTTTGAGCTTATGCGGCAACTGGTTCGGGAGCATGGACTGGATCAGGTGTTGGACGAAACATTGCTTGGCGAGCTACGTCTTCTGGAGGCGGAGAAGGGCGAGATTATTTGTGAAAAAGGAGAACGTCCTGAACGTTTATATTTTCTCGTTGAAGGTAAGCTGAAAATCTTCACAACACTGCCGAATGGCAAGTCGCTGTTGCTGAGATTCAGTACACCACTCGCCCTTGTGGGTGACTTGGAGCTGGTGAACGGGAAAGAAGCGAACAATATCGTGCAGTCTGTGAATCGCTGTTTGTTACTCGCTATCAGCTACCGTGTCATTCAGAACACGTATGCCGAGAATCCGAAATTCCTTCATTTTATGCTGAGTCAGGTCACACACAAGCTGTACACGTTCTCGAATCTGTCGAGTTTGAACATGTTGTATCCCGTGGAAAGCCGATTTGCCAGCTATATGTTATCTACGGCTGATCAGGATACAGCTGCATCAGAGGAGATTCAGACATCCAAATTAACGGAACTTGCTGATCTGCTCGGTACCAGCTACAGGCACCTCAATCGGGTCATTCAGGACTTGTGCAGACGGGATATTATTCGCAAAGTAAGACGAAAGATTATCATTCAGAACGTGGAGGAACTGCGAGAGATTGCAGGAGGTAATGTGTACGAGTGAAGTGATACTAAAAAAGAGCACCCTTCAACGAAGAAGGTGCTCTTTTGCGTTCCGTCTATTCTGTATGAATCAACCTTGATCCCGTCTGCTTTGATCAGACATTCCCATGTTGTTCAAACAATTGTGCAATCTCCACAATAACCTGTGTGGCCTTGACCATATTATCTACCGATACATATTCGAACTTGCCGTGATAATTTTCCCCGCCTGTGAAGATATTCGGTGTTGGCATGCCCATGTAGGAGAGCTGGGAGCCGTCTGTTCCTCCCCGAATTGGACGAATAATTGGCTCGATACCCAGTTTTGTCATGGCTTCGTGCGCAATATCAACGATCTGGCGAACCGGCTCAATCTTTTCACGCATATTGTAGTACTGGTCGTTCATCTCTACCGTAACACTTTTATCTCCATACTTCGCTTTCAGTTCGTCCGCAATGTTTAACAAGTTGGTTTTGCGTGCTTCAAACTTCTCCCGATCAAAATCGCGAATAATGTAGTGCATCTTCGTCAGCTCTACATCACCTTCCATTGCCAGCAGATGGTAGAAGCCTTCGTAGCCTTCGGTGGATTCAGGTGCTTCCTCTACAGGTAGCTTGCTGTTTAATTCCATCGCGATTTTCAGTGAATTCACCATTTTGCCTTTTGCCGTGCCGGGATGCACATTTGTACCTCGTACCGTAATCTTGGCCCCTGCTGCGTTAAAACTCTCATACTCCAGTTCCCCCAGCGGCCCGCCGTCCACGGTATACGCATATTTGGCGCCAAAAGCAGCCACATCGAACTTATGCGGCCCACGACCAATCTCTTCATCGGGAGTAAAAGCAACCCGAATCTTGCCGTGTTTCACTTCCGGATGCTCGATCAGGTAAGCCATCGCCGTCATGATCTCGGCAATTCCAGCTTTATTATCTGCCCCTAGCAACGTTGTGCCATCGGTCGTAATCAGCGTATGTCCTTTGTACTCATGGAGTTCAGGGAAGTCCTTGGTGGACAAAATAACGTCCAGCTCCCGGTTCAGCATGAGATCAGAGCCATCATAGTTCTCGACAACCTGTGGTTTTACATTTTTCCCGGTAAAGTCGGTAGCTGTGTCAAGATGAGCGAGGAACCCAATGACAGGCACATCCTTGTCCGTATTGGACGGAAGGGTAGCCATCACGTAGCCATTCTCATCCATCGTGACTTCTTGCAGTCCAATGGACGTACATTCTTCGACAAGCAGTTTGCCCAGCGCCAGTTGTCCGGGCGTGGATGGGCAGGTGTCGCTATTTTCATCGGATTGGGTATCCATCTGTACGTATGCGCTGAGTCTCTTAATTAATATATCTTTCAAGTGAAATCGCTCCTTTACGGGTAATATATAGGTTGAATATGACGTGCCAGACTTTACATGTGGCTGACCACCCTCGTCATGAAGCAGTGCACTGCGTGCTGGGAGCTACACGTATTTCCATCTGATCTCCATCTGATCGCGTCACTTCAGGAATCTGGCACTTCAGAATGTCTTTGCCCTTCGCGGGATGGTAATATCCTCTTGAGCCTTTCAAAATGGAATTCATATTGGTAGGATATCCCTTTTGTTTGGTTTGTAACGATATCATACCATGTTTTGACGTGATTTCGAGAAGGGTATTCTGTTGATGGGATGGATTGGGGATATGAAGCTGAGGCGACTGCCTATGGAAGGGCACCAAAAAGTGCGTACTTGAATTTTTGAACCCCAGGTTCATAATAGCTATGAAGAAAGGATGTGTTTAGATCATGCCGTTTATTACAGTGAAGATGCTGGAAGGCAAAACGAAGGAGCAGAAGCGCCAGTTGATCGAACGAATGACCGAGGTTGCTTGCGATACGCTGGGTGTGGAAGCAAGTAAGGTTTTTATTTTCATAGAGGATTTGGAGAAGGATAACTACGGCAAAAACGGGAAAATGTTCTCCGATCTGTAACCAAACTGATCAAGTCAAGGAGATGCAATGCTAAAGCAATGCAAAGTGAAACGGAAATAATCGAATTAAAGGATAGATTAGTGAACAAACAAGATATACGCATGCAAGCATTCGTTTGAGGTGTGAATGAGTCTGCGTGAATAGCGTGAATAAGTGCGTGTGAACGTTGTTAAATGGTGTTTATAAGTAAACCGGTGTATAAAAGATGTGAGTAATGCGAATACGTGAGTAATGTGAGTGATGTCGCGCGCTAACGATCAGGAGAAGCCTTATTCAGGCGAATTTAGCCATTCCGATTTTCTAACGATCACCAGAGACGTTATTTGCTTCATTTTGCTTGAATGGAGCCTGTTTTTCAGGTTTTTCGATGATATAAGCTTACTGGTGATCGTTAGAATTCTGAGAGCCCCTTTTAGGCCGAAATAACGTCCGTGGTGATCGTTAGAGCAGAAACTAGGCTGGTGCTGATCACAAAGCTGATGACATATTCACAAAGCTGAACCTACAAATATAGACCATGGATAGGAGTTGTACCCAACAATGACAGA
The DNA here is from genome assembly GCF_007680605.1 of Paenibacillus xylanexedens. Taxonomy (GTDB): domain Bacteria; phylum Bacillota; class Bacilli; order Paenibacillales; family Paenibacillaceae; genus Paenibacillus; species Paenibacillus xylanexedens_B. The sequence goes on along the minus strand of NZ_VEIO01000003.1, from coordinate 259,727 downwards.
GCAATTATTCTCACCTTATCAATATAAAAGCCTAGAGCTGCAGAACCGTGTCGTCATGGCACCGATGTGCCAATATTCGGTTACGGCAAAGGATGGCATTCCGAATGATTGGCATCAGGTTCACTATGTGAGCCGTGCTGTGGGTGGAACAGGACTCATTATTATTGAAATGACAGACGTTGATCCGGATGGGCGGATTACAGACAATGATCTGGGGATTTGGTCAGACGAGCATATCCCTGCCTTCACCAAGCTGGTAGACGCAATGCATGCGTACGGCTCTAAAGTGGCGATCCAGATTGCACATGCAGGACGTAAAGCCGAGGATGCACCCCAGCCTGTGGCTCCATCTGTTGTCACGTTCCCGGGAGAAAAATATAAAGAGCCACGCGCGTTGACTACCGAAGAAGTGGAAGCAATGGTGCAGAAGTTCGCGGATGGGGTGCGTCGTGCGGTTCAAGCGGGTGTGGATGCAATCGAGCTACATGGTGCACATGGTTATCTGATTCACCAATTCCATTCTCCGCTAATGAATCATCGCGAAGATGTATATGGACAAGATCTGTCTCGATTTGGCGTAGAGGTGATTCGCGCGGTGAAAAAAGAAATGCCTGCTGACATGCCGCTGATTATGCGAATCTCTGCGGTGGAATATGCGGACGGCGGGTATGATCTCGACCATACTATTCAGATTGGTCGTGCCTATCAGGAGGCAGGCGTGGATATGTTCCACATCAGCTCCGGCGGTGAAGGGCCGTCCGGTCAGCGTAAACCTGGGAACTATCCGGGGTATCAGGTTCCTTTTGCCCGCCGTTTCCGTGAGGAGTTGAAGGCACCTGTAATCGCTGTAGGCATGTTGGAAGATGCGGCACTGGCACAGGCCGTAATCGGCAACGGAGATGCTGATTTGGTTGCCATCGGCAGAGGTATGCTACGTGACCCGTACTGGGCGAATCATGCAGCCCTTGAGCTGGGCGTTAGCAAAGAGCAGGCGGCGATTGCCGAGCAATATTCGCGCGGATATTAAAGGCTCGGGGGCTGACGCCTCCTATCGGGAAGCAGGGAACGGGATACCCATTGCTGGGAAAGTGATCCTGCGGATTATTTATGGATAGAAATGTCCAGGGAGCATATTAGTATGGTCCCTGGAAGGTGAGCGTGTAGTACCGTAAGAGATGATATGAGCAATCAGCATAAGCATAATGTGAGTACGAGTGCTAGCGTTTGGCGTGAGTGTGAGCATGAGTGCCGGTGTGAGGTAGGAGCAAGGCAGGAATGTAAGTATGAGTATGAGCATGAGTATGAGTAAGAGTGAGGGTGCTTCATATACGTAAAACGGATGTGGAGAGCGCTAACGATCAGGAGAAGCCTTATTTAGGCGAATTTAGCTATTCCAATTTTCTAACGATCACCAGAGACGTTATTTGGCTAATTTTGCTCTAATGGATACTGTTTTTCAGGTTTCTCGATGAAATAAGCTCACTGGAGATCGTTAGAATTCGGAAAGCCCTATTTAGGGGCAAATAAGGTTCGTGGTGATCGTTAGAAGTTCGGTTCTATGATGATCTGCGTCTTGCTTCATAGACGAACTTTTGACTGGATTGTGTAGGGGCTTGCCCGGGATTAAAGTCTGCATAGACTTCAATATCGGTGAATCCAATCTTCTCCAGCACAAGACGTAACTCTTCTACGCCATACCATCTTAGGGTGAGCTCCTGCATCTCCGTGCCCACAAGTTTGCCTTCGTGCCACTGTTCGTAGCGAATCAGGCTTGTTTTGTACTGGTGTAGCAGATTGATTTCGGTCGTTCTCGCTTCAACGGTAACCGTGTCACCATCTGGTAAGCGGACAGTTGATGTATCAATGGATGCGGGCTTCGTAACGTCTGGCAAAAAGAGATCAAAGATTAGCCTGCCCCCTGCCTCCAGGTGATCATAGAGATTTTGCAGGATTCGAATAGAAGAACGACGATCCTGAATAAGCATCAGTGAGCCGCTTGGAATAATAATGGCTTCGTAACGATAGGGAAGCTGCACATTTTCGAGATCGGCTACAAATAGCTCAGGCATAAGTAGATTACGTTCGGTGCATCGGGAACGGCAGGACTGAACCATAGCTTCTGAGTAATCGACTCCATCGACTTTCAATCCTGTTTCGAGTAATGGAATGAGCATTCGGCCTGACCCTGACATCGCTTCAAGGATGCGTCCGTTGCAATGCTGCAGCAGGTTGCTGTAAAATTCAATATCGCCTCCTAAGGCGTGTCCGATAGGCTTGGTAATATCGTATACCTTGGTGCATAAAGGGCCGTAATAACTGAATGACATTGTATAATACCTCCACGAGTAAGTATGTTAAAACAGAAGTGTGGAAGGTGAATTCTTGCGGAACTATCCCTTCCGGCAACCGTGTTTGGAAATGGATTTTTCAGAGCAGACTATCATAGGAATCACACACCTTATATGTAAGATAAACCCATTATAGGTTGGGTTAGAAAAAAGCGTCAAGGAGGTAACCCTGAATGGAATCATCACCAACGGCATTACCGGATATTAAGGAAGAACTTGTATTGATGGCATCTATTGAAAAAGTATGGCCTAAGGTCTCGACAGCAGAAGGACTGGGGTCATGGTTCATGCCCAGCAATCTGGAGCCCATCGAAGGACATGAATTCACACTGGAAGCAGGGCCGTTCGGACAATCCCCTTGCCAAGTGATTGAAGTGAAGCCGCAGCAAAAACTGGCCTTTCGCTGGGGTAAAGACTGGACGTTGACATTTGAACTCGCGGAACAAGCAGAAGGCACCTATTTTACATTGATTCATAGCGGCTGGGATGCGGATAAACTGACTGAATTCGGACAGGCTCACGCAGTGATCCGCGAACGCATGGCTCAAGGTTGGGCCGGACTTGTACAGAAGTTGGCCGAGGCCGTCAAGTAAAGCTTAAAACGCAGCCTTATATGATGAAATTGATGATGTGCATTGTGCAGCTAAATAAGAAAGTTATGAACCAATGCTTGGCTGTTAATTCGGATGAATATAGGAAGCCATGAATGGATGACAGGCTATCGTTAGATTAACAGATGATAGGTAGGTGTAATTCCCTGCTGGATTTACCCTGCGAACATTATTTGAGCCCCGGCTTCTCCCTGGTTTCCATCTGGCGAGAATAGTTCGGGGCTTTTTGGCCTGCTACCCTACCATAAGAAAGCCTCAAAAGTATTTTTTTGCTATGAAATGAGCTAAAACTGTTCATGAACTATTTCCGTGAGCACCGGAAACGTGTAACATGGATCTATAGGAATAAATCGACAAAAAGTGATATCTGTCGCTGTAATGAGGGTGGAAGGAATACATAGATGAGAAAACACTGGATCATGTTGACGCTAAGTTTCATTTGTGTTGTTCTGCTTCCACTGGGCTGGATCGCCCAGGTATGGATCAGTGAGCGGGACAATCCTCAGGTTATAAAGGGGCGTATAGATCTACGACAATGGGATTTCAGCCAAGAAGGTGTCGCACCGCTAAATGGCATCTGGAACTACTATCCTGACAAGCTGCTCGGTCCGGAAGATTTTGAAGCGGATATGTCAGGCCGCAGACCATTGTCCGCTCCTATGGATGTTCCCGTTCCTTCGAAATGGAATGCTGCACTTGGAAAAGGACAAGGTTATGGAACATACCACTTGCAAGTGAAACTCACCCCTAGCCACTTACAAAAACGTTATGGGATTCATACACAGAATATACGCATGTCACATCGCATTTTTATTAATGGAAATCTCATAGGGGGGATGGGATCTCCTGGGGTAACCAAAGATTCAGACCGTCAAAAGAATCTACCCTTTACAGGCTTTACTTCCATAGAGGGAGATACAGCTGACATTATTATTCAGGTATCCAATTATAGCTATGCCTCTGGAGGTATAGTTGCATCTGTTTTATTCGGGGATGAGGCTAGTATTTTCCGAAGGCAGCAGTTGGACGGGCTTAAGGATCTAATGACCTTGTTTGGATTTATTCTGCCCGCTGTTTTTTTTCTCGTATTGTTCAGGCTGCGTCGAAGTGAGAAAGAGCTTCAATTTCTAGGGCTGTTCAGCCTCTGGGGTGCATTGTATGCACTCACGCATGGAGAGAAGTTGCTGGCCACATTTATACCTTTACTGACGCACGATGCGATGCTTCGGCTTCAACTTCTCAGCGGAGCATTCTCGTATTACTTTTTGCTTCGATATCTGGCTGCACTAGTACCGGGGGCCGTCCATGGTTGGTTTGTGCGTTTGGGCTTGATTCTGCTTGTTGCTCAGTCTCTGATAGGTCTTACTTTTCCTACCACACTATTCTCGGCTTTTGAAGCACCGATGCTTCTTATTTCGTTCTCAGTGTTAATCTATGCTATACGAACCATGATCTTCTGGTCGCGTAAGAGGACAAACGATAGCCACTTTGCACTGGTCGGGCTAATGAGTATTATCATGGTTGTTGTGTTGTTCACGATCGGGGCATTTGTGGCGATTGACACCGCCTTTCTCGCATTGCTTGAACTTCTGTTATTTGTTCTGATTCAGATGTTTGTTACCGCTATTCGTTTTGCACAGTCATTCCTTGAAGTGGAAGCTTTGTCGGAGCGTTTGCTGGTGATTGACAGCCTCAAGGATGAATTCATGGCCAATACGTCGCATGAGCTGAGGACACCGCTACATGGCATTATTAACATTGCGGAGTCTATGCTGGAAGGAGCGGCAGGAGCTGTTACGCCAAAACAGGCCAAAAATCTGTCCATGATTACCGCTACGGGGAAAAGATTATCCCTGCTAGTCAATGACATTTTGGACTTCTCCAAACTAAAAAACAGTGAAATTGAGTTAAATCGCGTTCCTGTTGATTTGGAGTCGGTCGCTCGAACAGTGGTTGAGGTTTCGGGGTTTACGTTTGATGACAAGCCCATTGTGCTGATTCAGCAATGGCCTGATGCATTACCGCTGGTGGAAGCGGACGAGCATAGGCTACGGCAGATTCTCTATAACCTTCTTGGCAATGCTTACAAGTTTACAGAGCACGGCGTGATACGGCTGTATGCCTCTGTTGAAGGGGACAAGGTCATAGTATCTGTTGCAGATACTGGCGTGGGAATCGCATCCGAAAGGTTGGATGATATTTTCCAATCTTATGAGCAAAGCAATGGAACGATGGAACGGGCTTATGAAGGGACTGGGCTGGGACTCAGTATTACGAAAAAACTCGTTGAGCTGGGTGAAGGCGAAATATGGGTCGAATCAGAACCGGGAGTCGGATCGACGTTTCATTTTACGTTACCCATTGTACAATTACCGTTACTACAAGAACAGATCAGCCCCGTTCCGGCTCGTTATGTGACAACACAAGGGAAAAAGGCGAAGGACTATGTTGCCAGGGATTTGAATGACTCCAGTCCAATGCATGAGCAGGATGGGAATCATGCCGGGGAACCTACGATTCTGATTGTGGATGATGATCCTGTGAATCGGCATGTGCTTCTGAACTTGCTCTCTACGGAGCATTACCGGGTTATTGCAGCGGATAGCGGTTTTAAAGCAATCGAGCTGTATGAGCAACACCCATCCATAGATCTGGTTATTACCGACTGGATGATGCCCAAAATGTCCGGTCCGGAGCTTTGCCGCAAGCTACGGGAGCATCGTTCGTTGTCTGAGTTGCCTATTCTGATGCTGACTGCTCGCGGATTACCTGAGGATATTCGGCATGGTTTCCAGGCAGGGGCAAATGACTTTTTGAGTAAACCGGTCGATGCGGGTGAATTGCGGGCGCGGGTTCGAACGCTGATCGACCTGCGTACCTCCGTACAGGATACGATCCGGGCGGAGATGGCTTTTCTCCAGGCGCAGATCAAACCTCATTTTCTCTACAATGCGCTGAATGTAATTATTGCAACTTGTGCTGTAGATCCCGATAAGGCAACGGACCTGCTTATCGAATTGAGTCATTATTTGCGAGGCAGCTTTGATTTTCAAAATAGGGATCAACTGGTTCCTTTGTACAAAGAGCTTGAATTGGTGGAGTCCTACGTTCATCTCGAACAGGCGAGGTTTGAAGACAGGCTTGTCGTTAAATATGAAGTACAGCCGGATTTAAGATTGTTTTTGCCACCGCTCACCATTCAACCGCTTGTAGAGAATGCGATTCGTCATGGGGTCATGGAGAGGGAAGCAGGTGGTACGGTGCGGCTTCATATTTTCCAGGAAGGTGACGATGTCATCGTTCGTGTACAGGATGATGGTGTGGGGATACCTCCTGAACGTATGGCTCAGGTGAAGTCAGGCCGAACAGAAGGTCCCGGAGGTGTTGGGCTGCAAAACATCAATCGCCGTCTTATGTCGCTCTATGGACAGGGATTGAATATCCAGAGTCATGTGGGAAGCGGTACACAAATTCAATTTCATATTCCGCTGAACCAGGTTAATCATTTTACATGAGACTTTGAGTTCATGGAATGGGTAAGTATGGTTAACATGAATAAGCAAAAGCCGATATAGCGGCTATCCATATTAAATCTCTCATGGCAGGAGGTTGGGGAACGTTGAGAGCCATAGTCATTGATGATGAGAAGCCAGCGCAGCTTCATCTGCAGCGTCTGCTGCAGTCCGATGGAAGAATTAATCCTGTTCAATGTTTTTCAACAGCACGCGAAGGTATTCACTATTTGACCATCGATCGTGTGGATGTTGTATTTCTGGATATTGGTATGCCAGAGGTTAATGGTCTGGAAGCAGCTGAATATATACAGCAACTCGATTCAAGCATTCGAATCATATTTGTAACCGCGTATGCGGACCATGCGGTGGAGGCATTTGAGTTGCATGCTCTGGACTATGTATTAAAACCGGTCAGTTCTGCCAGACTTAGCAAGACCATTGATCGTATTGCAGGTACGATGTCTTATCACGCTCAGACAGCAGCGGCGATGGAGGTGCAGGAATCGGAACCTGAAGCCGAAGCCGGGGAGTTGGAATTCAAAGCACCCGGTTTGTTGACTTTTAAACATCTGGATATATTCAGAAGTATGGATCATAGCGACGAGAAACATAAATGGCGAACCACCAAATCACAGGAGTTATTTGCATTTTTGTTTCATCACCGGGAAGAGTGGGTAAGCAAGGAGGTTCTGCTTGATAAGCTTTGGGCCGATGTATCTCAGGATAAAGGGCTGACACTGCTACATACTTCTGTCTATCAGATTCGTAAATTATTGAAGGAATGGAATATGACAGGCAAGCTGGAGTACAATATGAACCGTTATCGTCTGCTGACAGGTAACTTGGTGAGCGATATTGAACAATTTGAGCAGGCCTTGTCCTATGAAGCGGTTACTTCGGATAATGTGAATCAGCTGAGACAGATTGCCTTGCTCTATCGCGGCGATTATCTGGAGGAGCATGATTATGATTGGGCCAGATCCAAGAGCAGGGAGCTTCGTCGCAAGTATATGGGACTTGTCATGGATATCGCTCATTGGGAGATGGCGCATGAGCGGGGAGAGCAGGCAATCGAGCTATTAATGGAATTGCAGGAGCGTGAGCCTTATTCGGAAGAAATCTGCCGGTTAATGATGGAAGTCTATGCTTCTATGGATGATCAACAAGGCATATTGCGACTGTATCATTCCTTTACATTGACCTTGAAAGAGGATCTGGGTCATCAGCCCGAGCCCGAAACGAGCAAACTCTACGAAAGTCTGACCAAACCATAGATATTAGGTCGTGTCTGAAAACGCTGAAGAAGGCAGATTTTGCTGAAGTTTCGTTCCAAGCAAGGAAGTTTCTGCAGGCGTGCCGGGGCACGTCAAGGGAAACTGACGCAGCAGGGGGCGAAAAGGCGGTGAAAGATGCACTTCAGCAGGTTTCAAGACACGCCCTAGGCAGAAGGGGTGTAGCGCGTGAAATTATTCATACACCGCAAAGATCTGCGTACAGATGATTTAAGCGCTTTGGATTATTTGCGTGAGCAGGAAGAAGAGAGCCTGCATGTGTTGATCTATGATCCATTCCTGCTCCGGCAAGGCCGGGAGAAGGAGCATAGCGGTGCAAACTTCCTCCGTCATGCTGCAGCACTGGGCAGAAAGTATACGAAAGCGAAACGGCAACTGCAAGTAGCTTACGGTAAACCCGCTGAAGTGGTGGATTGGTTACTGAGCCACATGGAGGGTAAGATCAGTGAGATTGTCGTCCATCGGGATATGACGCCATATGCGATGGAACGGGATCGGGAGATACGTAAAGTCTGTGAATCCTATGGGATCACATTCACCCAACTGACGGATCATTTGCTGATTGAACTGAAAGCCTTTGCCAGTTTCACAGGCAAATCAGAACCCTATAAAGTTTTTGCTGCCTTCCATCGACGCTGGGTTGAATTCATGAACGAACATCCTAATCCACCATCGGCAATTACGATTGCAGATGTGGACGTCTCTGAACGAAATGTGGATTGGCCGGAGGTTATGAAGGTTCCTGGTGCTTTGTTGGAGAATTCGGATGAGGCAGGAGATGGAGAGGACCCGCATATGTTGCTGGATCGTTTTCTGGCCGAACGGGTGGCGGATTACGGGGATCATCGGGATGAGTTCGAGGCCTATGAGCCAAGTCATCTCAGCTCTTATGTAGCTGTGGGGGCAGTATCTATTCGCAAGATGTATGATGCTGCACAGCGTATCTCCGAAGCTGGGGAGTGGATCAGACAGCTCTGTTTCCGCGATTTCTACTTATACAGGGCAGTTTATGAGCAGGATTACTTTACGTATGAAAAAGTGTATGATCTCTCTGTTCTTCAAGATACTCATTTCGAACGTTGGTGCAAAGCGGAAACGGGCATCCCGATTATCGATGCCGCGATGACAGAACTGAACGAGACCGGGCATATGCCCAATCGGCTCCGCATTCTGACAGCGATGTTTTTGACCAAAAACCTTCAGTGTCCGTTCACGCTGGGTGAAGCATACTTCAGAAGAAAGCTGAAAGATTACGATAACATCCAGAACCGGGGGAACTGGCTGTGGTGCGCATCACTGGGTGAAAATGCTGCGCCATATTTCCGTGTGAATAATCCGGTTACACAGTCGGAGAAGTACGATGCTCAGGGCGACTATATTCGCAAGTGGCTACCCGAGTTGAAGGACTTGCATAGCAAGGAGATTCACCAACCACGCAAGGATGCGATCGTAGATCTGAAAGTTTCCAGACAGGCAGCCATTGACGTGTACAAGCAGATTCTGGCGAGCCGGGAGAAAAACTAAATTTTGATAGGATGAGGAAGGCAGGGAGGCGACTCCTTGTCTTTTGTTTTATATATCAGGACATGTGCGACATATAATTACAAATTTTGTGATTTTTATAGTATAAGATAGAGTTAGAACAGAAAACATGGCATTGTCAATTCCATTGTTGAACGAAGGGATGAGGTGTATGAAACCAATACTATCGGCAGAGTTGGTCGGTAAAGAGGCCGCCACAATGATCGGTCTGAGATGGGAGGGAACGTTCGCTGAGGCAGGGGCTGGAGGTATTCGCAAGGTGCAGATCGAATTTAAGCGTCGCCTGCATGAAATCAAGAATATGATGCACCCGGATGAGCTATTGGGTTTGTCGTATCATATGACAGAAACCGGGTTTGTCCACTATGTTGCCGTCCAGGTAGATGACGTGGCATCTCCGAATGTCCCGGAGGGTATGGTTCAATTTGAAGTTCCGGCACATGATTATGCGAAATACAACCATATCAAAGGAGAATCCATTGAATCTTCATATCATCGAATCTATGCATGGATTGAAGAACAGGGACTCGTTTTATCGAATGAACCGCTTACGCATTATGAAATGTACCCTATGAAGCAGGATTCCAATGATCAAGAACCTGAATTTAACATTTTTGTACCGGTAAACAAAAAAAGTTAGAGTAATGACACAACAAGCCGTAGGCCGCGTCATAGCGGTCTTTTTGACATGTGTGACAATGTGAATAGTATAAAAACTTCTTGGAAATTAAAGAAAAATTAAGGAATTGGACTACACATGTTAAGCGATATGCTTTTTAATAGATAGAGAGCTTCATGGACTAAGTCATATTTAACATATTGACGAATACATAAAGGAGAACCTCTATATCATGAGTCAAACACTGAAAAGAGAACGAATCCCGGAGTTAAATCTCGTACGGGCTGTGGCGATTATCGGTGTGCTATTTGTACATTCCACCTCCAATGCTACGCTGGAAATGACCAATTCCAGTTACTATTGGTTGTACAACTTTGTTAATATTTTCATGAAATACGGTACACCAACCTTTATTTTTTTGAGTAGCTTTGTGCTGTTCTATAATTATTACACCCGTCCGCTAGACAAGAAATTAGTCACGAATTTTTACAAGAAGCGCTTTGTCTACATTTTGTTGCCTTACTTCCTGTTTTCGATTATGTATTTTGTTGTACAGCATTACCTGTATTACCAGGGACGCCCGTTTAATGAGTCGTTGATTACTTTTATTGAAAGGCTGTTTACAGGCAAAGCCTACACGCATCTATATTTTGTCTTTATTAATATGCAATTTTATCTCATCTTCCCACTCGTGCTATGGCTATTGAAGAAACATCCTTCTGTTGTAAAGTGGTCTATCCCGATCGGGCTTTTTATTCAATGGGCCTTCATCGTAAGTAATAAATACGGGTTCCAGGTGCCTAACAAAGGAAGCTGGGCTTTCTCTTACTTCTCCTATTTCATGCTTGGAGCTTTTATGGGGGTGTATTTCCCGCAAATCAAACAATGGTTTGTGATCAGCCGGGCGAATGCAACTAAAGTGCGCGTAGCTTCATGGATTGTCCTGTGGGTTGTGTGGATCACGGCGGGACTTGCTCACGTCTATATTTATTATTTGCTACGGTTGAAAATTGCGACCTATAACACGTTATGGTATGAGCTTTTCTGGAATGTGCATACCTTTGCCTGTGCGCTGGTCATTATCCAGATTGCATACTTGCTCTATCGCAAAGGTCCTGCACTAATCGTCAAACCGCTAAATCGACTGGGTGCATTATCCTTTGGCATTTATTTGATCCATCCGTTTTTCCTTCTGTTTTATCGTGAGCATCCACCCCAAACGGGGGTATCCTGGTTGATTCATCTGTGGTACGCCGCCGGATTTGGTATTGCACTGATCGCTTCATGGATTGTGGTCGGGCTGGCGGCACGATTCCTGCCACATGCCTGGATTATCTTTGGTAATCTGCCCAAACCGAAGCCACGTCTTGTACCGCAACAACATTCGGGGCAAGTGGATGTTTGATCTTGAAGTCAGATCATACCTGATTAAAAGCCATTTTCCGGTTCAGCCTTAGGTTGAGCTTGAGAATGGCTTTTTGTTGTGCTGAAGTGATTCGGGGGTTCTGCAGATACTATGGGTGTGTATCGTGGGAACGAATGTTTCTTTTTCAGAATACAAGGGTAATCATAAGGCGGAACGATAATAACTACTATATAAGTTGAACTATTTATTTACGCAGAAACGGAGAGTGCAGGAAAAATCTGGAAAGTCGAAGCGGTCGGCTAAAAGCTTTCTGCAAGAAAGCTACATCGGAAGCATAAGCTTATCATCGGATTTTTTTGATTCCCTTTAGAAAAGGGAATCAAAAAAATCCGGGGATAATAGCGATGGGAAGGTTATTCTGTCGTCGTAGTGCTCCGTGTAAACAGCTTTAGTTCAACTTATAGAAAACTTCGAGAACAGGATCAAGGTGATCATACATGACAAGATGTGAACAATGCGGGAAACCGATGCAAGATATATTGGAATATGTGGAGCACATTCTCCACGAATGCAGTGAGCAGGCAACTGAATTTAAGTCGGAAGAGTACAAGGGTTACGGCTATGAGGGTGTTCGCGAACAGTTGTGATACAATAGAAAGAAACCGGATTCATTCGGAACCGAGGTGACAACCGTGGAGACAGGATCAGCCGCTTTCCGCGAAGGGAAGACAGAACAGGAAACGCGGCAAACCAAGACATGTTTGTATTGCGGAGAGCGACGGCCTGCGTCGGAGTTTCGGCGTAGAACGGGAAGGCGTGCGAGTTCGGGAGCCAGGCGCGGAGCTTGTCGCCGTTGTCGTCAACTCGGTGTACGAGAACAACGTATGGCCGAAACAGCTCAATCCGTAAAGTCTGAACAGCGTCGAAATGCGATGGACAACTCCCTTCGGGAAGACATGGCTTCATCTCCGGTGAAGAATGATCGGGAACGGAGCAAGCATATTGGCTCAATGGAATCAGCCGCTGGAGATGAACCCGGCCGTGATCTGGTTAACCGGGTAGATTCAGATGAATTAGCAAGTCCGGTATCTTCTGAATCTGGTACTGTGCGGATCGGCCAGACGGAGAAGGATGGTACGATTGCTTCGGTTAGTGCTACGCCCAGCCAGCGGAAAAAGCGCCGAAGACGGCGGAAAAAGAAGCCGTCAGAGATGATAAATGCGCATGCTTCTGCTCAGGCAGAGAGCGAGAGTAAGGCATCCACCGATCTGCACGCGGTGGATGGTAGGCTGCCGGGCGGGGAGCGTCCGCCCGGCGATGTGCATTCGCCAGGCGTAGCCGCTGCGAATGGCAAGGGCAGTGCGGCGGCGAAGGCACAGCCAGCCGCCGCCGGGCGCGAGCCATCGCATGCCAGCCGCAGTCACGGGGCTGGCATGGATGGCCGTCCGCGGCGTCATCACGCGCCGCCGGCAGCGATTGACCCGGAAGATCCGGCTTCGCTCCGGACCAACCGTCAGGGCATGGTGCGCATGCGCGGCAAAACGGACAAAGGACGCCGCTGGCATCAGGAAGTGGATATGGAACTTGCCGTTACACTGGTGAAGGAAAAAGCTGCCGTTGTGATTAATCGGTATACCATTCGCCGATTGTTCAGCAACAAGGATTTCAAGCGGTTTATTCTGGAGCGTGACAAGTATACCTGTTACTTCTGCGGCTCCTATGGAGATACCATTGATCATCTTCTTCCACGGGCCAAAGGTGGACATACAACACCGCTCAATTGTGTATGTGCCTGCAATCTGTGTAATCAATCCAAAGCGGCGATGGATGCCGACGAGTTCATGCGCTCGGGCATTCCAGAGTGGAATGCAGCCCATCAGGCAGAACTACTCGCGCTGGAGATACAGGAAACGGGATTGGAATAAGCGATAGACAAGCTAAGCTCCTGAAGATTCAGGAGCGTTCATATGCAGAGCACACCTGGGTGAATGATCAGGGTGTGCTTTTTTGGCTTGTGCCCCAATTCGAATATTTCTTCAAATTGACAACGATGCGACATCCGAATGTACGTTATACTTGATAAATGAACTAGATCGAATAGATTGGATGGATGCGGATGACACCAGCGGCACTTGATATTATGTCATACATCACGGAAGAAAATATTCGGTTCTGGCTGGAGAAGTTTCGTTCTCTCGGTCCATTGCCGGGCATTTTGCTTACGTTTATGAAGTCTTTTGTACCACCGCTTCCAACGTTATTAATTGTGGGTGTGAACGGAGCGGTGTACGGGTTGTGGGCAGGGTTTTTGTACTCCTGGATCGGCATGGTGCTTGGCTGTACCGTGACCTTTCTGATCGTGCGAGAGATCGGGAAGTCTGCATTTGTGGAAAAGTGGGCACGCAAACCGCGTGTGCAGCGCAGTATGGTATGGATTCGCAGAAACGCATTCAGTTATGTATTCCTGCTTAGCATTTTTCCCGTGGGGCCATTTGTCATAATTAATGTGGCTGCAGGTATCGCCCGTATGCGATTGTTATCTTTCCTGCTCGCGGTGGGGCTCGGTAAAGGGATTATGATTTTCTCTGTAACGTATATTGGTTCAAATGTAGAGCAGTTTCTGGAGCATCCGGTACGCTGGATCGGCGTCGTGTTGTTCATTGCGGTATCCCTGTGGGCGAGCCGGAAATTGGAACGTCACTTCACCCGGTTTAACCCTGATCAAGATGAACAACATCCGATACATCAGGCTTCGGAAAAATCGATTTCCTCATGAACACCACTCAAATCTGAGGAGGCTCCTGCATGATACAAAGTGTCTTTGATTTTGATAACGAATTACACCAGATGAATGAGGATGAGTTAAGAGCATTGTTGCGTGAGCTTTACCTGCGGACAGACATGGCACGGAGTGACAAGCTTAAAGACACAGATAATATGTCGTTTGCAGAGAGGCAATACCAGTTGTTCAGCCTATTGCACCAAGAGCGGAAGCTTAGACAAGAGGGACTTCCATGGCCAGATTTGCAAAATATAAAGGAAATCCATATCGCTATTGGGGAATCCCCTTTGGGAAGTGTCAAAGTGGCCATGGGGAAGTTCCCCAATCGGGAACATAGACATTTCTTTTCCCTAAATGATCATTATGCTGTTGGTCCTTTGGGTGATTTGACGGATGCAGTGGTGTTGCAACGTAGACATCTGTGGTTGGCGGAGAAACTTTACCTGACGGAGCATGGGCAGTATCTTCTGCAAGGTTTGGAGCAGTTGAAGCGTATAGGGCTATTTATCAATTCAATTGCTGAAGAAACCCGGATCATTATCTGGTATGCGAATAATGCTCATGAACGAACCGGCCTGTTATATGTACTTCATCTGCTACGCCATCGTCGTCGAAGTCCAATTCAATTAATCGATACCACGAAACTGTTTCAAGCATTTGATGATGACGAATCTGAACGGGATCTTTTCCGTTTGGGCGAGTTGATGCCTGATCAATTGGCCTCCATGTGGAAGAAAAGTATGCATGCCCAGCCGTTATCTTCAGAGCAACGGAGCGTTATGGAACAAGAGTGGCTCGACTTGGCAACACAGCCAGGAACCTTGAGACTGATGAAAGATCATGTAGTCCACAGCGTCTCTGAGGACAGCCTGGATGAGTTCATTTTGGAGCAGGTGAAAAAACTTTCTGCTGAACGGGAATCCGGCGAATTCATCAATGCCGCACGAATCGTGGGAGAGGTGCTCGGAAATCTGTCTCAAGCTGTCGGAGACTCATTTATTGAATACCGGGTGCGTCAGCTTGTACTTCAGGGCAAACTTGATATGGAGGGCAGCCCGCGTGCCATGCGCTTCTATCGTGTTCGAATAGCAGGGGAAATGTAGCTCCATTCGGAAAATCATCCCCCTGCTTATATGGTTTTCATTACGACAACAAACTCAAACCCTGTGATTGAACCACAGCTTGGTTAAAGGTCCGCCTTTCCCATACACCGGGTCTGTGTCCGGTACAGGAACCTCTAGAATTTCTTGCAACACCTCAGGCCGCTCCCCCGGTTTGCCTGTACGAGTGTTGTAACGCATACCTTCAGGATAAGCTCCCGCGATCCGAAAATCAGGACTGGCTTCGAGACGTTTATGGCCGGTTCCGGCAGGCAATACAACCACGTCCCCACTCTCCAGATAGACCTTCTTTCCGTTCTCACCGCCGATAATTAACTTAACAAATCCGCTCATTACCGCAAGCGCCTCGTGTGCATTGCTGTGATAATGATGATAATCATATACACCGTTGATCCAGCTGTTGCCCCATCCGTTCCGGTTCAAGCCGGATTCGGCAAGGGTAGGTTCGGTACGCCAGACTCCTTTGTACAGAAGTACTGGCAGATGCGGATGATTTGGAATGACTCCGTCGTCTTGAAATTTCATGGAATGGATATCGCTATAATCTTGCCTTGGATCTCTCATTTTGGTTTCACCTCTTTCCATCTATTAACCTTTCAGGGAATAAAGGAATAAAAAATATTTGTAAAATGATACAAAATGTATCATTCTCAGGTTATACTCGTACAGACATTCTCTTTAAAGCGCCCGATGAAAAAAATGAGTAGGGGGAAAATGTGTGAACATTGTGGTTACAGGAGCTTCAGGATTTGTTGGATTTAATCTTTCACAGTTTTTGGCGCAAAAGGGACATCAGGTCACTATGCTTGATCAGGATGACTACTGTCAGAGACTTGTTCACCGCTCTCCATTGCACGACATGCCATTCATCAAGTGTAACCTTGCTAAAGACAATATTCATTTGCCCCCTAATACAGATTACATTATTCATCTCGCCGCCATGCCTCACGTCGACTATTCATATCATCAGCCTGCAGAGGTATTTCGCAACAATACTCTCAGTACACAAGCTATCCTGCAATATGCTACCGATCACGACATTCCTTTTTTACTGGCTTCGTCCGTTGAAGTGTATGGTGGAGAATGGGGCAGAGTGTACAACGAATCAGACCCTTATGCGCCTGTCTCCCCTTATTCTGCCTCGAAAGTCGCTTGCGAGACACTAGCCCAATCCTACGCTCAATGTTATCAACTTCCGGTAAAAACATTCCGTCTGACCAATTTATACGGACCATGGCAACTTCCCGATCGCATTATCCCGCGTAACTTCGGGCGCATGCTGGATGGATTGCCGCTGGATATTCAGGGATCAGCTGTACGTGATTTCCTGTATATCGATGATGCGCTACGAGCGATCGAGCAGATTATGACCCATGGCCAAGATGGACAGACCTATAACATCTCTACCGGTATTGGAACGACAATGCAAGAGATCGGGATGTTACTGGAACCTCTCGATCAATCGGCAACAGCGAAGGAGATCAGGGAGCTGGAGCCTACGCAATCCAGAGGTTCGAGCTTAGTTGTTCATTCCGGCAAGTTGCGCGCATCGTTTGGCTGGTATCCCCAGAATACACTGGAGCAGGGTCTGGAGAGGACATTCCAATGGTACCAGGAGCATGCCGACTGGGTTAGACTATTCAACCGGGAGTACCATACAACACGTACAAGTCGCAGCTTTATCATTGATATGGCACGGTATTCCGTACCAGCGTTATAAAAAAACAAAAAAAAAGCCAGGGAAGGGTGGTTTTTCGGCACCTTCCTTGGCTTTTTTTTGCGCCCCCGTCATCAGATTCAGATTCAGAATGTTCAGTGTATCCGAACGAATTGAGCCCAAACTTTGACGGTCAGGCTGGCTTGCCACTCTTGCGATCTTCACGCAAGGGGCGTAAAGACGATCCAAGAATGCAAGCCAGACTACATTATTCGTGATGTTTTTTCACATCGGCCACTTTATCTTGAACGGCCCCTTTGGCCTTATCCATTTTACCCTCAGCCTGAAGGGACTTGTTGTTCGTCGCGTTACCGATCTGATCCTTCACTTCGCCTTTGGCTTTGTTAATGCCTGCTTTGATTTTATCGCCAGTTGAATTACTCATATCGAACATCTCCTTCGTTGTCTGGTGTAGTCCTTATTAACCGGGCTGAGGATAATTTAAACGTTCACGATTACAAGAGATTTGAGAAGGGGTTCTAAACTGAAGTTGTGAGCACACCTATCTAGTGTGGAAATTTTGCAATCTCTTTCAAGAAGGTCCATACTTGCTTGAGTAAGATGTTTGAACGGGGAGAATAAGGCTGGGGCTGTCGCTGCATAATAACCAAAGTGACCAAATTCGTTGCATGAACGGTAGATTTCTGGGAATCCAATCCTGAAAAAACGTTCAACATGCACTTTCATATGTGCTTTTCGTACATATGGTTTGTTGTGATCATGTCTTAATACCACATATGGTAGCTTGTGGCGTTTGGCAAAGAAATATGACCCGTCGAGACAAGCCAACACTCCTTGACAAAAAAATCGATTTTGTTACAATGTTCACAATATCTTCACAAGTGTAAAAAATTTCTTTTTCATGTTCATGTGTAAGAGGTGTAATATAAGGGTATAGAGTTCGATTTCGGCCTGCTTGTCGTTTTGTGCGTCAACATGCGTTGTGCGCAACAGACCCAACATACCATGCATGCGTGAGAGTCGTCTTTTTGGATGCTCTTATCCTAATGTGTGAAATTTGGTACATTTAGTGTATTGATGTATTTGTGGTTCGGCTCAGCTTGACAGGCATCATGAAAGTCGCGGACTTCTATCCCAAAGTAAAGGAGGACTTTCTCTTATGTCACAATCGCCTACTCAACAAGAGGTGCCAGTAACAGAAGGCGCAGAGCGCCAGTCCCTGGACGTACTGGATCAACTGATGAAGCCCGAGGTACAGGAGTCTTTAACTGTATTGGTGGAGAACCTGCCTAAATTGGCTGAAATGGTTACTGCAATGACGAAAGCTTACGACTTCGCACAAGGTATCGCTACGGACAAAGTTCTGATCAGCGACACAATGAGTGCAATGGGCGAGTTCGCTAAACCTGTTGTAGACAAAGCCAAAGGTGTTGCTTCTGCTGCCATCGAGGCAAATGACCGTGCGCAAACCGAACAATCTTCGGTTGGCCTGTTCGCTATGCTCAAAATGCTTAAAGATCCAAACGTACAACAAACGCTTCGTTTTGCTCAATCTTTCCTGAGCGTCCTGAACGAGCGTGGGCAATCGAAACGTTAAGACTTAGAAAGAACGGAGGATGGATATGTCGAAGCAAATTTTGATCTTGGGTGGAGGATACGGCGGTCTGTTGACTGCGCTGACTGCGCGTCAATACTTGACCCCGGAAGAAGCGACAATTACAGTCGTGAACCGTTACCCTACACACCAAATTATTACGGAACTGCACCGTCTTGCAGCAGGAAGCATTTCTGAGCAAGCTGTTGCTCTCCCGCTTGAAAAATTGTTGCGCGGTAAAGATGTGAACCTGAAAATCGATACGGTGGATACAATCAAGCCGGACGAGAAAAAAGTTCTCATGACTAGCGGCTCCACATACTCTTACGATGCACTCGTTGTTGCTCTGGGTAGCGAAACAGCTTACTTCGGAATTCCGGGACTGCAGGAATACAGCTTCACGCTGAAATCCGTTAGTGATGCAAACCGTATTCGTGCGCATGTTGAAGCACGTCTGGATGCATACAAGCAATCCGGCAACAAAGCAGACGCTACATTTGTTATCGGTGGCGGCGGCTTGACAGGTATCGAGCTTGTCGGCGAATTCGTTGATCTTCTTCCAGGTGTATGTAAAGAAAAAGGTATCGATTTCAACGATATCTCCCTCTACACGGTTGAAGCAGGTCCTTCCATCCTGGCAGGTTTCCCGCCAGAGCTGGTTGATCGCGCAAAATCCAGTCTCGAAAAACGCGGCGTAAACTTCATTGTTGGCGTAGCGATTACAGAGATGAAAGAAAACGAAGTTATGCTGAAAGACGGCAGCTCCATCCCTACAAACACACTGGTATGGACAGGTGGCGTACAAGGTAATGCAGTTGTTGCCAACAGTGGAATCGAAGTGGATCGCGGCCGTGCAAAAGTAACGGAAGTGCTGCAATCCACATCTCACAAAGATGTGTTTGTTGCTGGTGACAGCGCAGTAGTCTTCCCTAGCGAAGGCGCTCGTCCTTACCCTCCAACGGCACAACTGGCTTGGCAAATGGGTGAAACTATTGGTCACAACCTGGGCGTAATGTTCAAAGGTGGCGCAATGGAATCCTTCTCGCCAATCTTCTCCGGTACGCTGGGAAGTCTGGGTCGTAAAGACGCTGTCGGCATGATCGGTGGCAACCAGACTCGCCTGAAAGGTCTGCCTGCAACCATGATGAAAGAAGCAAGTAACATCCGTTACCTGTCCCACATCCATGGCTTGTTCGCACTGGCTTATTAATCTATAACACTAACGTTAAAGGGCGCCCATCGGGCGTCCTTTTTTGTTATGCAGTCGTTACCTAACGTAAACCCAAAGAGGCGAAGACGGGAGCTTTACAGGTATGAACGCATGGATTTATACAGATATTATACGGAACGAAGAAGCGAAAGAGAGAAATAGTGAAGGAGAGGCAGGGCCCCTTTATCGTAAGCAGGAAAATACACATGCATGTAACCAAGAATCCTGTTGGTATACCTTATTATGACACGTATCATAGGGCCTCCATGTGAGACAGTTTATATATCCACAGACTGTAGGATGAATACGGTGCGGTGTGGCACGGAGCCAAGATGTATAGGGTCTACCGACTCAGCTAGCGCTTAAAAGCAGCCGCTTTCGTTTAAAAGATAAGGTGAGGCTTTTACATTAAAAGTCTATAAGATAAACAAAATTATAGCAGACAGGGAGCATTGTTATTGCTCTTTTACACAACCTGAGAGGAGAATGAACAATGAACGTACTGGTGATTGGAGCAAATGGACAGATTGGTAAACACCTGGTGGAACAGCTGTCTCAGGAAGGCAAACATCAGGTTACGGCCATGATTCGCAAGTTGGAGCAGGCAGATGCACTGAAGGAACTTGGTGCACAGGTTGTCATGGGTGATCTGGAGGGTACCGTGGATGAGCTTGCCGAAGCGATGAAAGATCAGAATGCCATCGTGTTCACAGCTGGTTCAGGCGGCTCAACGGGTCCGGACAAAACATTGTTAATTGACCTGGACGGTGCAGTGAAAACGATGGAGGCCGCAGAGAAACAGGGTATTTCCAGATATATTCTGGTCAGCGCCTATGGGGCCGATCAGCGGAGTAAATGGCCGGAAGAGATCAAACCGTATTATGTGGCAAAGCATTTTGCGGATCGTGCATTGTTTGCCAGTGATCTGAACTATACCATTATCCGTCCCGGAGGTCTGAAAAATGAACCGGGAACCGGCAAAGTGGCTGTGGGTACTGACCTGAAACCGGGTAGCATTGCTCGTGAAGATGTGGCACGTGTCATCGTAGCCTCCTTGCAGGAAGAGAAGACGTATCGGATGGCCTTTGATCTGATAGCTGGAGATCATGCCGTATCGGACGCTTTAGGCAAATTGTAAACAGATGTTGTAAACTAGCGGGAGAAGGATATGACGGGTGAGGGGGAATCAGCATGAATGAAGCTGTGCTGGTCATTGAAGATGAACCCAAGATTGCAAGGTTGCTTGAACTGGAATTGCAGTACGAAGGGTATCAGGTCACGAAAGCAGGCAGTGGAACAGAAGGGTTGGAAAAGTATAGCGAGGGGCAATGGGATTTGATTTTACTGGATATCATGTTGCCTGGTCTGAGTGGCATCGAGGTTTTGCGACGAATTCGAGCCAGGGATGCTGCTATCCCAATCCTCATGCTGACAGCGAAGGATTCAGTGGAGGATAAAGTGTCCGGTCTGGATCTTGGCGCCAACGACTATATCACGAAGCCTTTTCAGATTGAAGAGTTGCTGGCCCGAGTTCGTGCAGCATTGCGACTTGCTGCGGCTTCTTCTGCAAGGACATTGAATCATGCCCCGGAGCAGGAAACGGTGAATGAATCAGCAGTTCAGCAACAGGAAGCAGACACAGCGTGGTTAACTGCTGCTGATTTGAAACTGCATGAAGGGACGCGCGAGGTTTTTCGGGATGGACAAGCAATAGAGCTTACCCCTCGAGAGTTTGATCTGCTGGTGTATTTGCTACGCAACCAGCGTCAGGTGCTCAGTCGGGATCAGATCGTACAATCCGTGTGGGGATACGATTATTATGGGGATACCAATGTGGTGGACGTGTATATCCGTTATGTGCGCAAGAAGGTGGATAACGGATTCACGCCACCTCTAATACATACCGTAAGGGGCGTAGGATACGTCCTGAAGGAGCAATCATGAGCTTGCGCAGTAAAATCTACGGATATTCGTCGGTTTTATTTGCTGTGCTATTAATTGCGGCGAATCTTTCCGTTTATCTCGTATTTGAGCGAGTATCCATTAATAATGAGATTCGCCGAGTCGAAGCGGAAGCCGAGTCGATCGTCGCGGGAGTACGACAGTCCGCTGGCTCAATTCCGCCAGACGATCTGCTTCGGGCTTATGCGCCCGTGAACGGCATGCTACGCATTGTACATGAAGACGGTAGCAGTTCACCTGTGACTACAACGGGAGCATCCGAACAACTCAGCAAGTTGTCTTTTCAATATGAGAATGAGAAGAAAGCCGCGTATCTCCAGTTGGATCAGGTTGGTTATGTGTGGGTTTCCATGCCATTAATTTGGCCGGATGGAGAAGTCGTAAACTTGCAGGTTACCCAGAGTGTGGCAGAAACAGAGCAGGGGCTTGCTACCCTACGAACGGTATTAGTGATTGTCACCATTATTGCGCTGATTCCTGCGGTGGTCTCCAGCCGAATTTTGGCGAACCGCATGACAAGACCAATTCAGCAAATGACACGTACGATGAGTGATATTCAAGCGAGTGGACATTTTAAGCGGCTAACGCTGGAGGAAACCTCAAAGGACGAATTGAACACGATGGGCCAGACGTTCAATCGCATGATGGATCTGCTGGAGTCGAACTTCGAACGGCAGGAACGCTTTGTCTCGGATGCATCACATGAGCTAAAAACACCGCTGACGATCATTGAGAGTTATGCCAGTCTGCTCAAGCGCAGGGGGAAGGAGCGGCCTGAAGTATTCGATGAAGCGGTGGAAGCGATTCTGTCGGAATCGGTACGTATGCGTGAGTTAACGGAGCAGCTGTTGCTCCTGGCCAAGCAGCCGGAGCAATGGAATGTACAACTGGAGCGTATAGATATTGCGAAGCTGGCTGAGGGTTCTACGCGTGCATTCCGTGAAGCATATCACCGTGAAGTGCATTGTGACGTTTCGGGCCCCATCTGGGCGATCAGTGATGAGAGCAAGCTGAAGCAGCTACTGTTTATTTTGCTGGATAATGCACGGAAATATAGTGAAGATGCCATTGAAGTCAGACTGGAGAGCCAGGGCGAAAACTGCCTGATACGGATCGTGGATACAGGTATAGGTATGCGGCAGGAGGATCTGGCGAAAGTATTTGACCGTTTTTACCAGGTCGATGTCTCCAGAACCCGAAGCGGAATTGCCAGCGGGTCTGGTCTCGGACTGTCGCTTGCCAAGGAGCTGGCAGGCGCTGTCGGAGCACAGATTGAGCTAACGAGTGCAGAGGGTGTTGGCACGGAGGCATGTATTATTTTACCGCGATCCAAATCGGATAGCCGAAGTAGCACACTCTCATGAAATTCTCATTCTTCTCTTCTATACTGATGACATACAAGGCTGGTAAATGGCGTTTCAACGTAAATACTCAGATAAGTTGTGGAAGAACGTGAGGAGGAAGTGCGTATGACAGAGCAGGAAAAGCGGCCTGAAATGATACGAAGTGAACATGAGCATGAGCATAGGCTCGGAAATAAAAATATAAATAGAAGTCACAGAGGTATAGGATCACCAAAGGTACTGTGGTTGGGGGCCGGAACACTGGCTGTAATGCTCCTCGTAGCAGTGATATGGTGGAAACCTTGGGAACCAGCCCGTGAGCAGTTATCTGCTGATGCGGTTGCTCAATCTGTGCTGAATCAATATCCGGGGGAGATCGTTCATTCTACCCTGAAGGACGGTACGTATTCGATGCAGCTCCGTTCGGAGACCGGTTTATACGATGTGCAGGCCGATGCATTCACGGCGACCGTTCAATCCATCAAACGTCTGGAATCGAGTCCGCAGGCTGAAGAGAAGACGTTATGGAGCCGTGAGCAGATGAAGGCGGAGTTACTGAAGCAAAGAGCCGGGGAGCATCTTGTGTCGCTGGAACTGGTTGAACAACAGGGTAGTCCCGTGTACACCGCAGTGGTGGAAGCCAGGGATAACAGCCGCCAAGAACTGACGCTTGATCCATATACGGGCGAGATTATTTCCTCCAAAGCGATCAAGCCATCTCCGCCATCAGCAACG
The DNA here is from genome assembly GCF_007680605.1 of Paenibacillus xylanexedens. Classification (GTDB taxonomy): domain Bacteria; phylum Bacillota; class Bacilli; order Paenibacillales; family Paenibacillaceae; genus Paenibacillus; species Paenibacillus xylanexedens_B. The sequence goes on along the minus strand of NZ_VEIO01000003.1, from coordinate 236,009 downwards.
GGAGGAACGGATAAAGAGCCACAGTTTCTAAATGAGAAGCAGGCCGAGCAGAAGGCGCTTGCGAGAGTTCCCGGCGAAGTGGATGATGTGGAACTACGTGGCACGAACAGTGGCAATCCGTATTACCTGGTTGAGATCGATCTGGAAGACGGGCGGGAGGCGACGGTGCAGGTGAATGCGATCTCGGGTGCCATACGTTCGGTAACTTGGGATAAGGACGACGATTAGGAATTTCTATAAGGATCTATGTATTGATAAGTGATGGTCCCCTGAAAGGATATTTCTTACATTGAAGTAATCGTGTCCATACTCATTGTAGTTCAATTTATGTTATTTTCTGAAAAGGGGTAAGAATACTCTCCTCATTTTCTCATCAAATTCTAATCTTTCTCTCTCTAATCTCTCATTCGCCCAGGTTATTCTAAATATGTAGACGAGAACGAGAACAATAACAAGGAGATGAATGATGATGATGAACAAACATAAACTTTGGATTGGAAGCTTGTCGGCAGCGGTGTTGCTTGGTGGATCAGCGGTCGCGGCTAGCGGCAATATGAACGGGCAACCGGCGCCACAAGTACAATCTCAAACGACACAATCCACGAGTGCGAACCAGAACAACAAAGGTAAACTGCTGACCGTATCCCAAGCTAAATCCATAGCGCTGAAAGCAGTGGAAGGCAAAGTGGATGATGTGGATCTGGAGCGTAGAAACGGTCAAACCTTCTATGAAGTCGAGATCGACAGAAAAGGTAACCCTGATGTGACAGTTAGGTTGGACGCTTATACGGGTAAAGTTTTGGCCGTTGTTAATGATGATGACTACGATGACGATGATGATTATCGGGATAATGGAACAGGTAACTCTTCAAGTACTTCTGTTTCCAATCAGGTGAAATTGACGGTTGCACAAGCTTCCAACATTGCACTGAAACAAGTGACTGGTGGCAAAGTAACGAAGGTTGAGCTGGATCGTGACAATGGTCGTTATGTCTACGAGATTGAGCTGAGAACAGCTCAAGGTGAGGCAGACGTGGATATCGACGCGAACACAGGTAAGGTGTTGTCGTTTGATCAGGATTTTGATGACGAGGATTAATTGATAAATTGCAACGAAGTGTGGAATGGATGGAATTGATTTTCGACTAGGATCACTGTTTGTAGTATATACAGCTTAGACCGATCATATTAGCAGAAAGACGCTTTGAATGAAGCGTCTTTTTTTGTCGTACTTTATAGAGTTCATAGATCCCCTAATCCAAACTGTGGTAAACTAGTAGAATTGTAGAAATAGTATAGACAAGGAGCTGGATAACGAAGTGGCTGGTGAACAAATGAGATCGGAAACGACTGGAGAACAAGTACTGTCAATTGAAGGCTTACGTATGCGGTATAACGGGCGTTATGTATTAAACGGCATCGATCTGGAAGTGAATCGCGGGGAGATGATCGGATACATCGGGCCCAATGGAGCTGGCAAGAGTACAACGGTCAAAATTTTGCTTGGATTAGTGGAAGGTTATGTAGGTAACGTTCGTATTTTTGGACAGGATATCGCTGGCGGCGATGTGGAATATAAGCGTAGAATCGGGTATGTGCCGGAAGTGGCAGAACTGTATGAACAATTAACTCCGGCGGAGTATTTAACGTTTACGGGAGAGTTATATGGCTTGTCTTATGAAGATGCGGATTACAAAGCAAAGCTGTTGATGGATTGTTTTGGACTGGAAAAATCATATCATTCCCGCATTGCCTCCTTCTCAAAGGGGATGCGTCAGAAAGTGCTGTTAATCTCGGCTCTGCTGCATGATCCTGATCTGTTATTCCTGGATGAACCGCTGAGCGGGCTGGATGCCAATAGTGTGATGGTAGTGAAAGAGATTTTGTCACAGTTGTCCGCAAAAGGCACAACCATCTTCTATTCGTCACACATTATGGATGTGGTGGAGAAGATCAGTAGCCGGATTATATTGATTGCCGAGGGGCGTGTCGTGGCAGACGGTACGTTCAAGCAACTTCAGCAGCAATCGATGGAAGGGTCACTGGAGGAAGTGTTTAATCAATTGACAGGCTTTAATGAACATAAGGCGATTGCTGAGCGCTTTGTGTCCATTGTGCAGGAGGTGAACTAATATGGCGGAACCCTCCGATTTTCGTACGCTCCAGATTATGGATCGTTTTCGGCCGATTATCACCAAGACGGGTGCTGATTATGACGTGCTACGCCTCATTTTACGGGTGAAGTTCCAGATGGATCAGCGCAGAGTGCCTACGATTATGGCCGGAAGGTCAAAGAGTAAGGAGAACAAAGAAGGTAACCAGTATGTTCGTTCTCTCTGGCTGTATGCCTTGATGGGAGCAATCATGGTTCCCTTTGTCGTCTGGAATACAGGGCAATTCATGCTTCAGATGGGCATTCTGTTTGGCGTGCTGATGTTTATGATTATGACGTCGATGATTTCCGATTTTTCATCGGTGCTTCTGGACATCCGGGATCGCAATATTATTCTGACCAAACCCGTCAATGCGCGAACCGTGGGAATGGCCCGAGCTATTCATGCGGGGGTCTATCTGGTGCTGCTGACAGGTTCAGTGACGGCTGCGCCGCTCATTGCCGGATTGGTTACGCACGGAATTGGTTTCTTCCTGATCTTTCTGTTTCAGATTATTCTGATTAGCATACTGATCTTGGTGACCACATCCCTCATCTATCTCTTCATGATGAAGTTTCTGGATGGGGAGAAGTTGAAAGACATGATCAATATGGTGCAGATATTGCTTTCCGTGGGGATCGCAATTGGATATCAGTTTGTCGTTCGTTCCTTCGATATGATTGATTTTAAAGTAGCTTTTACGCCGGAATGGTGGCAACTGCTCTTACCTCCGCTATGGTATGCTGCTGCATACGAATGGTTATTCGCAGGTCATGGCGGGGGGTGGATCTATACGTTAACAGCGCTTGCTGTTGTTGTTCCGTTGGTTTGCCTGATTGTATATGTGAAGCTTATGCCATCCTTCGAGCTGTATTTGGAAAAAATGGCCCACTCCGGCCAGACATCCAGCCGCCGCCGGGGAAACTGGGATCGCATGCTTGCCAAGCTGTTCAGTCGCTCTACAGAGGAGCAAGCCTGCTTTCGTCTGTCAGCCAGCATGATGCGCAATGAGCGGGAGTTCAAGCTGAAAGTGTATCCTTCGCTAGGTTTTTCATTAGTAATGCCTTATATCTTTTGGTATACCGCTTTACAATCATCGACCTGGACGGAATTCAGGCAAAGTTCATTTATGTACACCTTATATATTATGCTGGTTCTTTTGGTAACGATCGTAATCATGCTGAAATATTCTGGTCAGTACAAGGCATCATGGATCTTTCGCGCCGCGCCAATGGCTAATGAAAATGTATTATATCGAGGCGCCCTGAAGGCATTTCTAAGCAACATATTCATACCTGTATTCCTGCTGAATGCGGTTGTGTTCACATGGACATTCGGACTTCGAATTTTGCCAGATATTGCGATTATTCTGCTCACAGCTACGGCTCTGATCCCGGTATCCGGGAAGTTTATGCTACAAAAGCCGCCGTTCTCCCAATCGTTCAGTGTGGCCCAGCAAAGTGACGGGTGGTATATTTTCGCTGCTTTACCTGTGTTCGCTTTACTGTGGGGTGCTCATGTCTTTTTCCGTTCTTTCTCCGGAGGTGTCTGGATGTACGGCGTGATCTTGATTGTGGCGAATGTGCTGCTGTGGACGCTGTTGTATCGTGTGAAGAAACCAGTGGTCAAGTCGTCTGTAGTCGTTTGAGCTGGAGTCTGCCGAGGAGCTTTCCAGGGTTCTTACTCTGGTTGAACTTGCTGAAGGCATAAGTTGTGTAATTCGATGTAGTGAGTCTAAGCAAGATTGATGGAAGTGAGTATATATTTTCGCCCCGTGAGCGGCTTGCAATTAACCGCACGCGGGGCTCTGTTACATAACAAGGGTGGTTAATCAGGGGAAGAAGTAAGGGATGGAGTAAGGTTTAAAATAAAGTGCATGAAGTATAGGGTAGAAATGAAGAAATGAAGTAAAGGTAGAAATGAAGAAATGAAATAAATGATATAAAGGAAGAAATGAAATAAGTAAGCAAACAAAGTAATTGAACTGGATGAAGAAATGAAGCGAACAAAGAAAACGGAGTCAATAAAGAAAACAAAGTGAATAAAGAAAACAAAGTGAATAAAGAAAACGGAGTAAACAGCGTAAATGAAGTAGGTGAACCGAGTGAAACAGGTACAGTGAGTAACCCGATACGCGGTAAATCGGATAAGTAAATCATACAAGTAGGCCAGTGTGCAGTAGTGATTGAAACAAGTAACCTGACGAGTAGTAGAGGGGGATAAGTAACTCAAACAAGTAATCCAGGTACAGTAGATGGATAAGTAACTCAACAAGTAACTCTAGGTGTGATTCTAACGATCTCAGATGAGCTTATTTGGGTGAAAAGTGGCCCTTGGGAATTCTAACGATCACCAGGAAGCTTATTGCTGCAAAAGAGGATGTTTTAGGCCGAAAAAGAGCTGAATTTTGCAAAATAGCGTGTCTGGTGATCGTTAGCTTGGGGCAACATGCAAAATGGGCCAAATAACATCTCCTGTGATCGTTAGAATGTGGTGACAACTAACTGGTGTTGCAGACGTTAGTGTAATGCAGATGCAGATACAGATACAGATACAGATATAGGTGCATGTGCAGGTGTAGATGTAAGTGTAAGAGTAAGTGTAAGAGCACGTGGGGAACTGTTTAGAATAAAGAGCTCTGCGAATCTCCGGATAAAATGCTAATCAGTACTCACCTCATCCATGAAAGACAGACATGTTTTAAGTGTGACTTATTGGGTCTAGTCGGTCTGGCCTGATTCGAGAATAGCTTCGGCCAGACGATCGGCTGCATCTGCTGTGAAGATTCCAGATTGCGCAGCCTCTGCGTATACCTTGCTGAGCGTGCCTGCTATCCCCGCCACTTTCTGGCGGATCAGGTCAGGCCCAGCTCCCTGCAGTTCGCAGGCGGTGCTGATAATGCCGCCTGCGCTCAGCACGTAGTCAGGCGCGTACAGAATGCCGCGCGCCTGCATGCGGCCAGCAACCAGCTGTCGTTCACTCAGCTGGTTGTTGGCCGCCCCGGCGACAATGGAGCAGCGAAGCTCCTCCACGGTCGCCGGGGTGATCACGCCCCCTAGGGCACAGGGGGCGAACACCTTGCAGTCAGCGGCGTGAACACGGGCCGGATCGGCCGAGATGGCGCCGCTGAACTGCACAAGGGCACGTTGTACACGTTCCGGTACAACGTCTGCCACGATCAGCCGTGCCCCGGCTGCATGCAGGTAACGGCACAGGGCATACCCGACCTTGCCCAGTCCCTGGACGGCAACGGGAATGCCCTGCAGATCGGCTACGCCCTGGTGGCGCAGAGAGGTGACAATGCCGATGTACACGCCGTAGGCGGTCATGTCGGCAGTGAAGTCATCCTGTGCGCCAAGGGAACCCGTGGTATCCGTCACATATGCCGTCTCCACCCGGATCTGGTCCATGTCTGCCGCCGTTGTGCCCAGATCCAAACCTGTCACGAAGCGACCGTGTAATCGCTCCAGAAACCGCCCGAGAGCCCGAAACTGCGATGCACGAATGTCTTTATTCTTCGCTGGATCTGCCAGACCTTCGCCAAACGTACCATTCACTGACGAGTCTGCTTGCGTCCTGCTAAAAGAGCCATCTTTCGTTGTGTCCATCCACACTTTGTCTTGTGCTTGTGCTTGTGCTCGGCCTCGTGTTTCGTCTTTTGAAGTATCCGCTACCATCCCGTTGAAAGCTTCGTCTGCTTCGTCCATCCCTGAGTTTACCAGCATCTTGCCCAGCGCATTATTCTTCGACGAGTCCGCTAGCGCTTCTGCAAACGTGTCTCCCTTAGCCGAGTCCAGCAGTGCCTCATCAAACATATCAGCTTCATGCGAGTCTATCAGCACGCTATCAAGCATATTGCTCTTCACGGTGTCTACCAGTCCCCCGTCAATCCGTTCCCCCGTCGTCATCTGCTCCGAAGCACCGGTCACATCCCAGACAACAGCCTTACCACCGCCATAAGGCAAACCTGCCATGGCATTTTTGTAAGTCATGCCTTTGGCCAGCTTTATCGCATCCCGGATTGCTTCTTCTTTGGATGTATAGGCCCAGTAGCGGCATCCACCCAGAGCCGGGCCAAGAGTTGTGTTATGAATGGCAATGATTGCTTGAAGTCCGCTGGAGGAATCGTGGCAAAAAACAAGCTTTTCCATACCTTCCTGCTCCATTTCCCGCCATATTTCCATGGAACACTCCTCCTTTGAAGTTCATCCGTGCCGTACTCACCAAAGGCAACTGATTTCCTTATAAAACCTGCATCCCGTCTATATTTTGCGCTCGAACATTTCTCTTGCATGGGCTCGAAAAGGATAAGGAATCACCCTAAATCCAATGTGCTTCATACATCATATTCACGCTACCGTTATTACGCCCCTGGGACCTTCGCCGGGTTGAACATCGATACAAACGGTCTTATAATGGCAGTTCCGGCATACTGAAAATTTACATGAAGCCGTTTAAGAAGAGGGCATAACGTCCAATGATGGAGATAGAAGAATATGATGGACCGCATGAGCTTAGATTGTTAAATGCATTTCAATGAACTAGAAGTTTTCGCTTTGCAGCACGTAACAAAGGCCCCGATTCATCGAAAAGGTCTAGGAAAGAGGGATCGTCATTGCTTAAAATTTTGTTATTTATCTTTTTGATTCAGATTGTATATGTATCGGCCTACACCCTTCGCATGATCTTAACGCTCAAAGGACAGAAATACATCGCTGCCTTGATCAGTATGGGTGAGATTGTAATCTATGTGCTGGGCTTGAATCTGGTACTTAGCTATTTGACCCAGCCATCTGCGCTGATTGTATACGCCGTGGGATACGGGCTTGGAGTACTGCTTGGAGCATGGATTGAGGAAAAGATTGCACTTGGATATGTTACCGTGAAAGTGATTTGCAACCAGATGGACGGCAATGTTGCCAATGCGCTTCGGGACAAGGGGTATGGTGTTACCGCTTGGGTAGGCAGCGGACGTGACGGAGATCGGCTGGTCATGGAGATTTTGGCGAAACGTAAAAACCAGAAGTTGCTCTACCAGACCATTCTGGCTCTCGATCCCAAAGCTTTTGTCATTACCGTGGAGCCCAAACAGTTCCATGGCGGCTTCTGGACACGTTCAATCAAAAAGTAAAATCGGGCAGGTCTGCACTAGATGCGGTCCTGTCTTTTTTATTTCACTTATCTATACACGTGTTATTCCCTTCGTCGATTTCTCATTCCACCCTCAAATCCCGTCATACAAGTTAAGTTGATACGATGCGAGGTTGTTTCGGGTACCATTTGCATCCTGTCAGCCGTTCTCACAGGAATGTGAAATCAGGATTATTGTTGTAATCGCTTCCATGATTTACATTGTGAATATGTCACTTGCGACACGACATGCCGCAGAGGGACAGGAAGGACAACTCATCATTCAACATTATACTATCGGGAGGAATCAATTCGATGAAAAAAACAGTACGAAGCTTATGCAGCACGGCTCTGGCCCTCACGCTGGGGTTCACCTTATTATCCGGACCTGCGAGTGTGCAGGCAGCAGGCAATGCGGATTACAACCTGACCGGTTTCTCCCAAGGCAACACGGGCGGTGGAATCATCAGTGAGTCAAACACATCCGCGTATAAAAAAGTGTATAATGCCACCGACCTGGCGCTGGCTCTGAAAAAGAACTCCGGTGTCAAAGTCGTTGAAATTATGAACGACCTCAATCTAGGATGGAACGAGATTCCAAGCGCGGCACAGACTTCGCCTTTCGCGAAGCATAACGATGCACTGACACATCCGGTATTGAAGCAGACGGGTGTCAGCAAAATTACGGTGGACGGCTTCAACGGACTAACCATTTTCTCGGCTAATGGCTCCAAGATCAAACACGCTGCCATCACGGTGAAACGAAGCTCTAACGTGATTATTCGTAACCTGGAATTCGATGAGCTGTGGGAATGGGATGAATCCACCAAAGGGGATTATGACAAAAACGATTGGGATTACATCACCCTTGAGGACAGTAGCGGCGTGTGGATCGATCACTGCACGTTTAACAAAGCCTATGACGGACTCGTCGATTCGAAAAAAGGAACCAGCGGTGTAACCATCTCCTGGTCCACCTTCAAAGGGGATGACGGTAGCGCGAACAGCTGGGTTACCCGTCAGATTAACGAATTGGAAGCCAATAAATCTTCCTATCCAATGTATAACCATCTGCGTAGCAGTGCAGTCGGCTTAAACAAGAATGACATCATCGCTATTGCTGGGCCGCAGAAAAAAGGACATCTCGTCGGTGCAACCAGTCTGGAATCCGCTAACGCTAATTTGTCGATTACTCTGCATCATAACCTGTATAAAGACATTCAGGATCGCATGCCGCGTCTGCGTGGCGGTAATGCCCATGCCTATAACATCATCATGGATGCTTCGGGTGCCCGTTCAGCTCAAGCGCGTATTACTAACGCTATGGCCACAGCCATTGCATCTAAAGGCTACAAATTTGGGATTACCAGCAATGGCGCTATCTCTACCGAAAGTGGCGCTGTGTTGGTTGAAAAATCAGTAATCAAGGATGTACAGTACCCTGTACGCAACAATCAGACGGACCCGACCAACGCCACATATACCGGTAAAATCAGCGTGCTCGATACGATGTACTCTCTGGACGGAAGCTCCTTCCGTGGTAATAGTGATACGGCAGGTAGTCCGCTTGCACCTGTTCCGGCCGTAATTAAACCGTTCTCCTGGAATGGATTCTCATCTCTTCCTTATACGTATACAACGGACGATCCATCCACACTGAATGCACGTCTCACTGCTTCCAACGGTGCAGGAGCAGGAAAGTTAACTTGGTCTAAAGACAACTGGCTGAAGACAAGCTACTGATTCTATACTGCAGTGCGATCCTGTATCGTAAGTTGCTATATGACCAAGGTGAATAAGGTTAAACTTTAAGCGAGAATGAAAATGCACAGCAGCATGGAATATTTGAATTCAAACATAAGCTGTTCCGCGAGTAAGAAGCGGAACAGCTTATTGTTTTTTTTAGAACGTATCCCGGCTGGAGATATTATATCTAGTGAAGCTTTCTCAACGAGCAAAGATGGCTTTCTTCAAAGATTTAATAGGTGTGCATATTATGTCGATTTTTGTTGACAAAAGGCGGTCTCCTGCCTATTCTTAATGAATGAATATGAGAATCATTATCAAGAATATAGCATATAGAAAAGGGGTTCAATGTTTATGTTCTCTCAGCATCGCAAATCCTCAGCCTTCATACTGGTAACAACGTTGTTGTTGCTGCTTGTTATTGTAGGCTGCAGTAATACAGGAAGTGGCAAAGAATCTTCTTCAGCTTCAGGCGATCAGGCGGCTTCGGCGAAGTCGATTACGATGTCGTGGCCACGGGATATCGGTACCATGAATCCACATACGTACAATCCGTCCCAATTGTTTGCCCAATCCATGATCTATGAACCACTGGTGAGTTACCAGAAGGATGGTAAACTGGAACCGGCACTTGCGGAGTCATGGACCATCTCTGATGATGGCAAAGTCTATACATTCAAGTTGCGCCAAGGGGTGAAATTTTCCGATGGCACACCTTTTAACGCTGAAATTGTGAAAAAGAATTTTGACTCCGTGATGAAAAATAAAAAAACACATAGCTGGCTTGGCATCGTTGGCGTGCTGGACAAAACCGAGGTCGTAGATGATCATACGTTCCGCATGACACTTACGGAGCCGTATTATCCTGTGCTTCAGGATTTGTCCGTTGTTCGCCCGTTCCGTTTCCTGGGTGCGGCCGGATTCCCGGATGATGGGGATACATCCAAAGGCATCAAGGAACCAGTAGGTACGGGCCCATGGATGCTGGCTGACTATAAGCAGGATGAGTACGCGGTCTTCAAACGTAACCCGAATTATTGGGGTACTGCACCGGCGTTTGATCAGATTACGGTCAAAATCATCCCTGATGCAGAGACACGTGTGCTTGCTTTTGAAAAAGGCGACCTGGATCTGATTTACGGTGAAGGCGTGATCAGTCTGGATGCATTCCAGCAGCTTCGCGAGAACGATAAATATGTAAGCGAACTGTCCGACCCTGTAGGTACTCGTGACCTGTTGCTTAACTCTTCGAATCCGAAGTTGTCTGATGTGAGAGTGCGGAAGGCACTTCAACAGGGCTTTAACAAAAAAGCAATGGTAGAAGGTGTCACATCGGGTCTGGAAGAACCGGCTGATACGGCACTGTCCAAAAACTATCCATATACCAATGTGGATCTGAAACCGATCGAATATAACGTGGAGCAGTCCAAAGCGTTGCTGGATGAAGCAGGCTGGAAGCTGCCGGCAGGCGGAACCGTGCGTGAGAAAGACGGACAGAAGCTGGAGTTTGAATTGATTTTTGATAAAACCGACCCGATTCAGAAAGCGATGGGCGAAACCATTCAGGCCGAATGGAGCGAGCTCGGGGTTAAAGTAAACCTTACCGGACTTGAACTAACGGTACAGATCAAACGTCTGAAAGCCAATGATTTCGACCTGTACTTCTGGTACAACTATGGTGCACCGTACGATCCGCACTCCTTCATTAACGTCGTAGCAAGCCCGGGATTCGGAATCTCCGAGACACTTACTGCTTTGCCTATGAAAAAGGAACTGGACGATCAGGTGCATGCAGCACTGTCCTCTACAGACGAGAAGAAACGTCAGGAACTGTATACATCCATTCTGACGACATTGCAGGACCAATCGGCGATTGTACCGATTTCTTATGTGAAGAAAACAGCCGTATATCAGAAGAAAATTGCTAAGTTTGTCTTCCCGGCGAATCGTGATGAAAATCCGTTTGTGGGGATGCAGTTAAGCAATCCATAATCATAGTTGATGAGCGTCAAAAACGTAGTAATGAACACGTAACACATCAGGCAGCAAGAGCTTGTGTGGCATGGTAAAAGGGAGGAAAGTTTGGTGATCGGCTATATAGGTAAACGAATGATCGCGATCATTCCTATCGTTTTTATCGCTACACTTGTCACTTTTGGGCTAATCCACATTTCACCGGTTGATCCAGCCGAAGCATATCTGACAGCTGCACATATATATCCAACACCAGAGCTGCTGGCGGAGAAGCGACATGAATTCGGTCTGGATCGGCCTTTGCTCACTCAGTATGTGGATACGTTGAAGAGGATGGCCCAGCTGGATTTTGGTACCTCGTATCTCACGAATAAACCGGTGATCGATGAGGTCAAGGATAAGTTCCCGGCTACAGCAGAACTGGCCTTGTGGAGCATTCTGTTCTCTGCACTGGTGAGTATTCCTCTCGGAATTTTGGCGGCGGTATACAAAAATAGCTGGATTGATATGGTCAGCCGGGCGATCTCTTATTTTGGTGCTTCCATTCCGCAGTTCTGGCTAGGTTACCTGCTCATTTTCTTTTTTGCCGTGAAACTGGACTGGCTCCCCGTCGAAGGGCGAGGCTCTTGGGAGAACCTGGTATTGCCTACGCTTACGCTTTCTATGGTGATGATTGCGTTATACACCCGTATGCTGCGTACCAGTGTACTCGAACAATTGCAGGAAGCATATGTGCAATACGCCAGAACGCGCGGCATACGTGAACGGGTCATTATGCTGAAACATGTACTTAAGATTGCCATTACCCCGTTTATTACGGGGATGGGCATGACCATGGGCAGGCTGTTAACCGGAACGATTATCGTAGAACAGGTTTTCTCGTGGCCGGGTTTCGGGCGTTATTTTGTAGAAGCGATCTTTAACCGGGATATTCCGGTGATCCAATGTTATGTCTTTATTTCGGCATGTCTGTTCATCGTGTGTAATCTGATCGTTGATCTGGTACAGCTGTATATGGACCCGCGGATTTCGGCGAAAGGACGGGCAGAGCATTGATGAACCGATGGCAAACGATGTTTCGAGGAAAAAAAGTAATTTGGATTTGCGCTGCGATTGTACTGCTTTTCTTCATTCTGGCATTATTGGCTCCATGGATCGCACCGCATGATCCGGTCAAAGTTAACCTGTTGCAGAAGCTAAAGGACCCATCTGCCGATCACTGGCTCGGCACAGATCATCTGGGCAGGGACAACCTCTCCAGACTTCTTTATGGAGCACGGATTTCAATTGGATTTGCAACGATGATCTTCCTGTCGTCTTTGGTGATCGGGCTTATCGTTGGGTCGATCTCCGGTTATCTGGGCGGCTGGATTGACAATGTTCTGATGCGTTTATGTGAGGGCATATTGGCATTTCCACAGCTGGTACTGGTGCTGGGCATCGTGGGGATTTTCGGCCCGGGTCTGATGCAGATCCTGCTGGCGCTCATGATGGTACAGTGGGTGCATTATGCGCGGATATGCCGAAACATGGTGGTTAGCTTGAAGGAACGGAACTTTATCGCAGCCGCTCGAATTAGCGGTTCCTCCACCTGGACGATCATTCGTAAACATATCATTCCCAATGTGCAGCGTCCTATCGTGGTCATGGGTACACTGGAGATGGGCTGGGCGATTATGGATATCTCGGCACTGTCTTTCCTTGGACTTGGTATTCAGCCGCCTAACGCGGAGTGGGGAGCCATGATTCATGAAGGCACAGGGTATATTCGCAGTCATCCGGAACTGATGATCTATCCGGGTGTAGCCATTCTGCTGGTGGTGATGACGTTTAACATTTTGGGAGAAGCACTGTCTGATCGTTATGGCATTTCCAAAAAGTAATCGTGAAAATAAACTGGACAAGGGGGATGTGACGATGGACGAGGCAGAGATTGTACTTGAAGTGCGTGATCTGGAGGTTAAGCTCAAGACAGCGAAGGGAGCCGTCCCGTTACTGGAACCTGTTCAGTTGAATTTGAAAAAGGGGCAGGTCTTCGGCCTTGTTGGTGAGAGTGGCTGCGGCAAAACGATCACCTGTAATGCGCTGATGCGTTTGCTACATCCTCGCAGGATGGAATCGTCAGGCAGTGTCCGTCTGAACGGAAGGGAGCTTGGCAACTTATCCGAAGAGGAAATGCGGCGCATACGCAGCAAGGATATCGGATTTATCATGCAGAATCCGATGAATGCTTTTACCCCCGTATATACGATCGGCTCTCAATTCATTGAAACGCTGCGAACTCATACGAAGATATCCAAAGCAGAGGCACGGGAACAGGCCATTGATGCGCTGGCTGATATGAAACTTCCAGATCCGGCAAAGCTGATGAAACGTTATCCGTTTCAGCTCAGCGGAGGCATGCTGCAACGAGTGATGATTGCCGTATCCATGTGTCTGCGGCCTGCTTTGGTTATAGCAGATGAGCCTACAACCGCACTGGATGTCGTGAATCAGTTGAATGTGCTCCGGGAATTGGATCGACTTCGCAAGGAGCACGGTACGTCTATTTTGCTCATCTCGCATGATCTAGGTGTTATCTCACAGATGGCAGACGAAGTGGCGGTTATGCAGAAGGGGCGGATCATCGAGCAGGCAGATGTGTATCAATTGTTTGATCATCCGCAGCATGAGTACACCCGGATGTTGCTCAATGCTAGGCCGAGTAGGGCTCTTAGGCATTAAGCAGGGTTCTCCGTCATTGTTCATAAGGGAACAGGATGAGTGGTTTAAGAACGAAGGAAGGAGGGCGATGAACCGGATGTTACACGTACATGAAGTAAGTCATAGCTATGGCAAGCGGAGCTGGCTCCAGCGCTCGGGATCGCGCCCTTCTGTTCTCGAAGATGTTTCGCTTACGATTGAAGAAGGCATGTGTTTAGGACTGCTTGGAACGAGTGGAGCAGGTAAAAGCACCTTGGGCAAAGTTATTCTTGGGCTGGAAAGACCAAGCCAGGGTCAGGTGTTATTTCAAGGCCAGGATATCTATCGAGCGGATAAAACGGTGCTTAAAGGGCTACGTCGTGATCTACAGGTCGTTTTCCAAGACTGTTACTCCGCCGTGAATCCAATGATGACGTCAGCGCAGATTATTGGCGAGCCGCTGGACAATTACGAGCGCCTGTCCGCGAAGGAGCAGCAACGCACCATTGAACAGCTTCTCGTGCAGGTCGGGCTTGCACCGCAGGACGCGAGCAAGCTTCCGCATCAGTTCAGTGGCGGTCAGCTACAACGGGTCAATATCGCCAGAGCCATTGCCCTTAAGCCGAAGTTAATCGTGCTGGATGAATCGATCAGCAGTCTGGATATGGTACATCAGACTCAAATCCTGTCCTTACTGGTAGAGTTGCGAGCGTCGTATGGGCTGTCCTATCTGTTTATCACGCATGACATCCGCGCCGCACTAACGATCTGCGACAGCATCGCCGTGATGGATCAGGGAAGGCTGGTCTATACCGGGGATGCCACGGATTCCATCTTGGAGTCGGATCAGCCTGCTGTCCGGCAACTCGCCTCCTCCATTTTGCCTGAGCATCCGTCAGGGAGAATTGTGTTTGAATAGGTAAGAAAAACCAAGACCAATTTGAGTTACCAAAAGAACCAAGTCGAATGATCGGCCTGGTTCTTTTTTTGTATGCATTGGATTCGGGCGCCGCACTGTATCTTTATTCTAGGTAAACGTTCTTATCCTTCAACGCAAACTGATAGGATGAGGCAATAACCTCAACATAACTGTCATATCCGGCGACAAGGTAATGCTTCAGATCAAGCCGATTTCGGGGATCAAAGAGCGTTCTTTTTTCGTCTAGAATGGGTGAATCTACGACCTGATAGAAGCCGGGATCGGGATGATACCCGTTAGTCTCCCAGAAGGCGACTACATCGTCTTGCTGGCTGATCCCTTCAACCTGACCTGTATGGTGCTCGAAGAAATTAAGCGTGATGCAGCGCAGTTCAGCAACGGTGTCGAAAGTGAGTTCGATTTCTCGATAATGATCAAGAGGCACATCCTCACGCGTTTGCACATCTATACGCAAAGTGACACCGCCGGATTCGGTATAGATGGCCTTCAGATCGGTTGTGGAGATGCAGAAATCTACTTTTTCAGGTATCAGTACAATGCCCATGGTCGTTCCTCCTATGTAAATGTCCAAGTACCCTCACAATCTGTCATTCCATTATATCATTGTCTACAGAGGGATCGGAAAGGAACGAATTGCAAGGGGAGAAAAATTGCGGACATATTGCAAGCGTGGGATGAATGCACTTGTGATCCGCCTCTGCCTCAGTAAGTCCCCCCCTCTTGCGGGCCGTTCATCTGCAACGTATGATGAATAGAAATCCTGTACGGAACGGTAAAACAGAAGGGAGGGTGAGTTTATGAAGAGCATGGAGAATATAGAGGACGCAGAGAATTTCGAGGACATGAGGAATATGGAGAACACTAGAGACAAGCAACAGATGAAGCACATGGAGAATTTAGCGAATGACATATATCCAGAGCGCTGGGTGACATCCGAAGGAACAATAGATGAAAAGCAGGTTACAGCAAGGCAGATTCTCTATAAGGGCATGAACGGAAGACATGTGGAACGGTTTACTGTTCAATCGGGTCAGACTTATATTTTCAAACCGCTGACGAATCCTGCACAGCATGGACGGGAACGCTGGATGTACGAGCATGTGATGGCACAATTGCCACCCGTATATCCGCAGCTCATCGCGGCTTCGGATCAAGCGGCGGCTCCTTCGCAGAGCTGGATGATCTACGAGGACATGGGACAGCTGGAGCATCACTTGTGCGAATCGACGATATTGAATGTTGCCGCACATATGGCAGCTTGGCATGGACTGCCCGTTGCAACGTGGCAAGAACTGCCGCGAGTCGGGCATAAGCCGCCCATTCGGGATATGCTGCATGAACTGCTACAGTACCCGTCAGCAACGGACAAACTGCTACGCGAACTGCATCT
Source organism: Paenibacillus xylanexedens (assembly GCF_007680605.1). Lineage (GTDB taxonomy): Bacteria > Bacillota > Bacilli > Paenibacillales > Paenibacillaceae > Paenibacillus > Paenibacillus xylanexedens_B. The sequence continues at coordinate 219,994 of NZ_VEIO01000003.1, read as the reverse complement.
GACGTTGTCTGCAGCGGACTGGGACAGACTCACCATGCTGATCCTCACGGCAGGGGATCAGCTTCCGCAAGTACTGTGCCATGGTGATTTGCATCCCGGCAACGTAGCCGAGGTAGAAGGCAGGTTGGTCATTCTGGACTGGGAACATGCCCACTTGAATACGCCGCTGTGGGACGTATACCATCTGCTGGACTTGTCGCATCCGCTCTTTCCTCGACCGATGACGCCGGGGCTGCGGGCGCGGGTCATGAAGGTATATCTGGACAAGCTGGAGAGCCTTGGTGTTCAGGTTGAACGGGGTTCTTTTGCAAAGTGGTACGATGCTTATGGGATGGTATTCTCGCTCTGGATGTTACGTCTGATCGACGGCGATTTACGGAATCCGGACTGTGTGTGGCCGCAGGAACAGCTGCGCAATCAATGGCATGAAACGGCTACGGCGCTGGAGCAGTGCATGGAGCATTTGAACGGGATCAAAGATTAGACGGTTGAAGTTCATTATGGATATAAGGGGTGAAAAGTTTGCGTAAAGTCGGACTGGTTATGCGTAAAATTCAATTCACGGAGGCTCAGGGGCCGCGGGTGTTCGCGGATCGACTGAAGCAGATCGGGCTGGAGCTTGGCGTGGACGTCGTGTTCATCTCGCCGGAGCGTCATGTGAGCGGATACGACTGGCTTCCGGGGTACGAGCATGAGAAGGGTGACCTGGTGAATTATGATATCGTGCTGGATCAGATCCATAGCCAAAATATTGAGCATGTGATCTATACGGTGTCGGGATTTACGTTTCTGAAAATGTTTTTGCCGAAAAGTGTTCTGTTTCCACACAGTTTTCCTGACCCGGCACTGACGGGATATGAGATGATGAAGCCATTCTATACGATGGTGGATAAAGCGATTGTGCAGACGGAGTTTTTGAAAAGAGAGCTTGGGCGCAATTTCGGCGTGCATGACGTGAACGTCATTCCGATTGGCTTCAACGAAGAGCTGGCGCACCGCCATTATGACCCGAGTCAGGTCGTGCATAACCGCGTGCTCTGGATCGGGCGGGATGAGCCGAACCGCCGTCCCGACCTTGTGCTGGAATATGCCCGGCAGAACCCGGACAAAGAAGTGTACATGGTATTTGGCGGTGTGCGCTACCAGGAGAGCATGAAGAAATACGATATCCCAAGCAACGTGAAGCTGAAGTTTGCACTCACCCAGGATGAGATATTTACGTTGATGAACTCAGCGAAAGTGTACTGGAGCTGTTCGGCGTTTGATACGTTTGCGATGCCACTTACAGAAGCGATGGCGATGGGGAAAATGGTCGTGAAGCCCGAGCATGCCTGCTACGGACATATTAGATCCACACATGCCTTTGCCGGCAACGAGGATAATTGGTTTGAATTGGTGAACATGGCTGCGGCTGCGCCGCGCAGTGTATCGGAGGACAACCGCGAGTATGCATTTGGTGCCTTTTCTAGGACGGTTATGAAAGAAGGGTACCGGAACTTTTTTGCAGACTGGCTGAAGTAAGAGCGCCACAGCATGAATATGTATGGGTAAAAAGTAATCAATCTAGTTCATGCTCTATGGAGAGGTTATACCGTAATATAGCTCTGTAGCCGTCAATATAAATATCCAACATTAAGGAGAGGATTTTGTGGATATCGTTATTTTGTGGACGCTTGGGATGTGGTTGGTTCAACTATTGATCGAATGGGTGGTATATCGGGTGCAGGGGCGCCGGATGACGTGGATTCAATCCATTTTGCCGTGTCTGACGTTGCTTGGCGGGGCGGTTATTATTTTGATCAGCATCGATATAGGGGGTTGGAACGGCATCGGGTATGCGCTCCTTGGCGCGGCATTAGGTACATCAGGACTGCTGACGCTGGTCACCGTTGCGGTTACGGCTCTGGTGCTTCGGCGTCGTGGAAGGAACATATGATGAATAGCTTAATCATGGAACATTGGTCTGCCGAACAGCAAGCGTTGCCAGGGGTGAATTGCATCGCTTTTGCAGATGGAACGGTCATTATTTTAGATATCCGCACATATTTCGACCCTAACAACAATGAGCGTACCATGTCTGTTTCTCCTCTGTGTGATACGACGATTGAGAGTATGGTAAAGTACAATCCGGATTGTTGGACGATGGTGGATGCATGGACAAGTGTGGATTATCAGGGTGGGAAAATCATTGGTGGAGACGGGCAAATGGGGAATGAAGGCTTCATTGCTTGTACCGATGCAGAAGATCATTTGGTGTGGGGAATTTTTTTGGAGAATACCAACCCCATCAAAAAATTGAGTGTTAGCGGTAACGCATTAATTGCGATCAATGAGCATGACGAACTGTGCGTGGAGATAAATTTGGAGAATATAGTGGATATCAAGATGGCTTACATGGGGTGATTCGTCTTCTGGGTAGAAGAGTGGTAGAAAATCGGAAGAAGAGCCGTAGAAGATCGTAGAAGATCGTAGGAGATCGTAAGAATGTAGCTGGAGTAGTCAGGAGATGAAGACGGCTGACGGAGAATGATTGCATAAAAAATGCGGGCACCAGCATATGACAGGGATGCAAGGCGCATGAGGTGGTTGCAGAGGTGCAGCCGTCTGTGATATATTGACATTACTTATGACAAAGGGAGGTGAAGACAGGTGAATCACGAGATGCTTAACAACCGTATTAGCCAGCTGCCGATTGCTATGGCTGGCATTGTTCACACTTTTTCGAACAACGGGAGAAGTCTGTCCAATTTTGAATATACGGAAGTTAACATTTGCGAGAAGATGCCTGCCTTGACCTCATTCGGACGATAAGCATATTTGCTTGAATTCTGAAGGGCCGCGGAGCTAACCTCCTGCGGCTCTTTTTGTGTTGCGGTCAGGCTCTTCCAATCCATAGGAGGAACCTTATTATGATCATTATTAGCGCGCAACAGTTGAAACAATATCACGGAGCACATCTGGTGCTGGACGGCATTACTTTTGAGATTATGGAAGGGGATAAAGTTGCCCTGATTGGCCGCAACGGAAGCGGTAAAACCACTTTGATGCGTTTGATGGCCCGGTTAAGCCAGCCGGATGAAGGCCAGTTAATGTTGAAAAAAGATACACGTGTCGGTTACGTTGCCCAAGTACCGGAAGGACTGGATGACCATTCTGTACTGGATGTGCTGGGCCTTGGGTTTCAGGAGTTGATCGTTTGTCGTAACCAGATGAAGGAGATGGAGCAACAGATGTCTGATCCGGCCTGCATAGCAGATCCGGAGCAACTGGAAAGATTGCTGAAACGGTATGCAGCGCTACAGGAGCGGTTTGAACGCGAAGGCGGATACGAGATGGATGCACGGATTGATCAGGTCGCGGATGGCCTGGATATTGCCAAGGCTCATTACGGATGGCGCTTCGGTTCTCTTTCAGGCGGCGAGCAGACGCGTGTGGTGCTGGCTTCACAGCTGATTGCTAGTCCTGACCTGTTATTGCTGGATGAGCCGACGAACCATCTCGATTTGGAGCGAGTGGAGTGGCTGGAAGGATTTTTGCGGGATTACTCCGGCACGGTTATTCTCATCTCGCATGACCGCTATTTTCTGGATCGGGTCGTGACGCGCACTCTGGAATTGGAGGATGGGGAGGCACAGACCGCTGCGGGGGGATACACCGAATATATGAGGGTGAAGGAACAGCGGCTACTGAAGCAATTTGAGGAGTTCAAAGAGCAACAGAAGGTCATGAAAAAAATGAAGGAAACCATTCGCCAACTGGAGGAATGGGGCCGTCTCGGCGGGAACGAAAAGTTTTTCCGCCGTGCAGCCTCCATGCGCAAAGCGCTGGAGCGGATGGAGCAAGTAAAACGTCCTGTGCTGGAACGTCGCCATGCGGATTTTGATGTGCGTCCGACGGATCGGACAGGTAAACGTGTAGCCGTGCTGGAAGACGTGGAGAAACGATACGGTGATCGAGATATTTTACAAGGTGTCTCGGCGTTACTGGAATACGGGGACAAAACGGCCTTGATCGGCCGTAACGGTTCCGGTAAAACCACGCTGTTCAAGCTGTTGCTGGGTGAAGAACAGCCGGATGCAGGCAAGCTGGAATGGGGCGCGCGCGTTGATGTGGGATATCTGGCCCAGCAGGAGGAGCCTGAGAATCCAAAGCTGAGCGTGCTGGAGCACTTCCGTCTGGAAGCAGGCGTAGAGGAAGGGGAGGCTCGTGGCATTTTGGCGAGATATCTCTTCTATGGTGCAGATGTTTTTCGTTCGATAGGACAGCTGTCCGGCGGGGAATGGACTCGCCTGAGGCTCGCGCTGCTGGTACATCGCAAACCCAATGTATTACTGCTGGATGAGCCGACAAACCATCTGGATATTGCCTCAAGAGAAGCGCTGGAAGATTCACTTGCTGGTTTTGAAGGAACCGTGCTGGCTATTTCCCATGACCGATACTTTGTGAATCGCCTTGCCTCAGGTGTCTGGGAACTGGAGAACGGAAAATTGACAGCCTACCTCGGAGATTATGAAGCGTATCGGGAAAAGAAGCTTGATTTGCAGGCACGTGCAGCACAAGGTGGATCGTGGGAAAATCGTGCAGGCGCTGGGAACGGATTGAAAAACGGTAGAAGAGCAGCCGAAAAGGGAACCGGGACGGGGATCGATGGAAAGCCAGCGGTGACGGGGGCAAACAAAAGTGCCAGTGAACCGTGGGGAAGCCGAGAGGTAGGAAAATCCGAAAAAAGTAGGAGAGCACACGGTTCGGAATGGAAAGCGCCGGGAAGCAGAGAGGTACAACGGACCCGACTGGAAGCTGGAGGCGACGGATATAGTGCTGCATCTGCAAGCGGAGAGACCATGTTGGATCAAGCTCCTACGGAGCTTGATGCTGGACAGGCGAACAAGAATGTCGGAAGCGGGCACGGTGACCCCAGTAGCAGTCAAAACCGAAGTCGAAGCAAAAGTGGTGGCAAGGGTAGTAATCACAAATCTGCTCAGCAGCTGGAGGAGGCGATGGCTCGTATGGAGGTTCAAATTCAGGAGCTTGATCAGCAGCTTGAAGAGTTAGCCAATGATTCGGCAGCTCTGGAGCAGACCTGGAACGAGCGGGAACGGTTATCCGCAGCATATGACGAGTTATTGGCTCAATGGGCCGAGATGTGATAGTTGGAGCATTGTGAATGGAGAGGGTGTTTGCTACATTTGCTTCAACAAAGAGATATTTCTAGATGCCTGTAAACAAGTGAAGATGATCATAAAACATGTAAGGTTCGAACATGGGATAAATAAAAGGCTGATTGTTGAAGGTAAATAGCTACAAGTGCAAGGACCTGACTAGAGTACAAGGAAACTAAATAGAGCACAAAGAAACTAAATAGAGCACAAAGAAACTGATTAGAGCACAAAGTACGTAAAGGGCTGTCTCACGGTTGATGCATTTGGTGTGCATGGACTGACATGAGGCAGTCCTTTTCTATGTGGTAGTAAATCAGAATATTCTAACGATCTGAGGAGACGCTATTCGGCTGGTTTTTAGCGATTTAAAATTCTAACGATCACCAGGGACGTTATTTACTAGTAATGTGGAGCTTTTAGCCGATTTCGCTGGTTTTTCTCCGAAATAACGTTTCTCCTGATCGTTAGAATTCGGAAAGGGTGTTTTTCCACAGAATAAGCTCTGTGGTGATCGTTAGCGCATGAGCGGGGGATAAAATGGGTGGGCAAACAGGTAACTACGCGGGCATGTAGGCTGTCGAGTATGCAGGCTGGAGTACAATTATATAGAGAATCATATAAATGTCTGTGTTTCATTTTACATGTCTCGGCGAATAGTGTAACTTTTTTCCTCCTCATGCGTTTAATACGTTTGTGTATATTGAATCGGCTCACCTACGAGCTTGCAGATCGGGAGGGACTTACCATTTATTATTCATTGATGTATCTCAGTTGGTCGGAGGATAAACAGGCAGAAACGGGCGTGCTTGAGCAGGCCTCGGTGACGCGGGATGAACTGTTCATGCGTAAGCTGGTGGATGCTACCCTGATGAAAAACAAACTATGGGCCCATCTGTCCAATGAATGTCAGGATCGGCGGGATCACGCCATTTATGTGACTGCGTATGACCAGCAGATGCCGGAAGGGCACGGTGCTGCTATTGCGGATGCAGCGCTGGGCATGTGTAAAATGTCTTCCATGTACAGCCCGGAATATATGCTGTGGAATGGACGTTCCTTTGAGGAACTGCAGCTTGCGGAATCCTCTGGTTACACGATGGAACTGGCCGAACAGCTGCTGGATCACTACATGGTACGTGGAGGCAAGACGTACGAGTTTTTGTATTCCGTGCTGGATACGGATCGGAAGAAAGTACTGTTTTTCATGAAAGAGGTGGATCTGTAATGAAGGAAGAAAGTGCCAAACCAGGCTCCAAAGCGAAGCTGGTTGCATTCTCGCTGATGCTGGCTGTGCCTGCGGTGCTTGCGGGATGTAGCAGCAATGACGAATGTGACCCCGAATATGATACGGGCTGTGAGTACGACTCCAGCAGCGGTCATTATTATTACGGCGGATCTTCTTATCGCGGAAGCAAAGACGGCAGCAGCTCTTATAAGAGCTCGTCCAAATCCAAATCGAGCGGCTTTGGCAGCTTTTTCCGAAGTTCGGGAGGTTAATGACATCATGAAGCAGGCAAATATTCTCGGCATCATCCGGGGGAGGTTGATGGGATGAGGGAAATGTACTCATTGCCGTTCAGTCATGAGGATATTTTCTCGGGCAGGGCTGGTGAGCAGATCCCCTATCATCGCATGTACGGCAAGCAGTACTGTGTGCCCGCATTGACGGTTTATACACCGGAAGAACTGGAGGAGCTGCACACTGCGGCGGGGGCAGTGGACGCGATCTACGGCAAAGTGATGCGTTTTATTCAGCGATATATGCCGGATTCGTTTCTGGAGCATGCACTTGGCATACATCCGGGGCTGATTCCGGCAGCGCGTATGGAGGCTGTTACAGGGGGAATCACACGTCAGGACTGGATTATTGGCGAAGCGGGTTTGAAATGTATTGAAAATAATACCGACACGCCTACAGGCATTCCTGAATCGGCGGCACTTGAACGCATTTTGATCGGACGGACAGAAGACCGCACATGGACTGCACCATCTGTGCATATGGATGCACGTATTCGAGACTGCTTCCGATCATGGTTAACCTTTTATGCTGAGCAAGGGCTGGAGGGTCCGGTCACATTCACCTCTTACGGTGAGCATGTCGAGGATCGTACGAACACCGCCTACCTGATGGAACGCTGCCGTGAGGCGGGGTATGAGGTAAAGTATGCTCCGCTGGAGGAGCTTGAAATTGTGCCAGGAGAAGCACTGTATCATCAGGGCCGCGAGATTAGGCTGTTGTATCGGCTGTATCCGCTGGAATATCTGATTGGGGATCGGGACGAAACGACTGGTGTGGACATTGGTGTTGCTCTGATTGAACTGGTACGCGAAGGACAGCTTGGCCTGATGAATCCTGTCCAGCATGTGCTGATGCAAAGCAAAGGTTTTATGGCTACCATCTGGTCGCTGTACGAGCGGAATGAGCAGACGCCAGAGTACTGCGGCTTTACGCTTTTTGACGAGGCGGAGATGGAAGTGATCTCACGTTATCTGTTGCCAACCTACTTCACCGCGGAGCCATTTGAGCAGAGCGATGTACCTTACGTTGCCAAGAGCTATTGGGGGCGTGAGGGGCGTGGGACAGTTTTGCTGGATCATCAAGCAGAATCCCTTTCTTATTTTAAAAGGGAGCTGGAGACAGACGTCACAGGGGACGGATATATGCTTCTGAATAAAGATGAGGACGAGGACGAAGAGGTCGCCGCCTATTACGAAAATCAGCCTAAGATATATCAGCAACTTGTGCCAATGGAACAGGCTGTCATTCAGACAGAGGATGGGGAATACCATGGTTATTTGCTGACAGGAGTATTTGTGATTGGTGGGCATTTTGCCGGAATGTTACCCCGAGTCGGGGAGAAAGTGACCGGAGATATGGCGTATTATTGCGCAGCCGCTGTACGTGAAGCCATGAATGATGAGGAGGAGAAGGAATGGAAAAGCTAGGGTTGAACCTTGTGAATGTTGCGGTGGGGATCGGTATTCTGTTAGTGGTGTTGATTGTGGGCTATTATGCATTTAGCAAATTGACCCGGTATAACGACAGTGAGGAAATCGCCAAAGGCAACGAGGCAGCAGGCATGTACATGGGCAGCAAGCTGCTGGGTTTGTGTATTATTGTGGGTATGGTTTCGTTCTCAACGCATGCGTGGCTGGATATGCTGCTGTGGTCGGGCCTCGGTATCCTTATTCTGTGCCTCGTCTATGTCATATTTGATTTCCTGATCCCGAAAATGCGGGTGTGTGACGAGATTGCGCGTGGGAATATGGCGGTAGCACAGTTGTTACGCTCCGTGATCATCGGCGTTTCCATCGTCATCGGTACGTTTTTGATGTAAAATAGATCCTGACGTTTCGCATAGATATATCCGTTGAATCAACATGGTGATTCACACGAGCGGCGTTTGGCGGATATAGAACGAATACTATACAGTAAAAGGAGCGCGGCAGCATGAGAAGAGTCATCATTGATACCGATACAGCAGGAGACGATACGATTGCGATCCTGACGGCATTGCATCATTTTCAGGTGGAAGGCATTACGATTACCGGAGGGAACGTGCAGTTTGACCAAGAGGTTGAAAATGCACTGTACACCGTGCAGGTTGCCGGACACGGCGGCAAGGTTCCGGTATATAAAGGCTGCGAGCGTCCACTCATGGCCTATGGTCAGGCTCAGCATCGTACGGTAGAAGATGTGCATGGCGATGACGGTATGGGCGGCGCGCATTTCCCCAAAGCGGATCAACGTCCCGAGAGCGGGCATGCGGTTGATTTTATAATCGAGAAGGTGCATGCACATCCAGGGGAGATTGAACTGCTGGCCATTGCGCCGCTAACGAACATTGCGATGGCGATTCAGAAGGACCCAACCATCGTTCCTGAGATTGCTCATCTATACATCATGGGCGGAACGAACAATGCATTGGGCAATATTACACCTGCGGCAGAGTATAATTTCTACGTGGACCCGGAGGCGGCCAAAATTGTATTACATGCAGGTATTCCGATTACGATGGTTGGCTGGGAGATGTGCACCCAATATTCCGTAATGGACGATGACGATCATGCCGAGATTGCAGCACTCGGTACCTCTGGCTCCGATTTCTTCATTGCGATCAATAAAGTGGTCATGCAATTCAACAAGTCGGTACATAAATTGAACGGAACAACACATCCGGATACCCTGTTAATGGCGGTAGCCGCAGAAGAGTCACTCATGACGAAGTCTGGTCATTATTATGTCGATGTTGAAGCGGCAGGGGAATTGACACGCGGATACAGCGTGGTGGATATCAACGGACGTTTTGGTAAAGCGCCAAATGTACGTGTCTGTGAAGCGATTGATCGTCCGAAGTTCAAGTCCATGCTACTGGATGTGCTGTCTGCAATTAAGTAATGGCATCGTTAAATGCAGAGCAGGAGAACCGTTTGTAAGTGGTTGATAGAACATGCGTAGACTAAAATTATAGCTCTTAAATCCGTACCTCTAATCAGGTGCGGATTTTTATTTTGCCTATTTTTAACCAAACTACTTCATCTGTCGTAGTAAATGTGCTATACTCAAACTACTACGACAGATGAAGTAATGAGGGGGAATACCTTTTGTGATTAGCAGTGACGTAATACGGGGGTATAATGATACGCTGATCCTCTATATGCTGCTTGAAGGAGAATCGTACGGATACGAGATTTCCAAGAACATCAGGCAACTGACCGATGAAAAGTACGTCATGAAGGAGACCACGCTGTATTCGGCCTTCACCCGCTTGGAGAAAAACGGTTATATTGAATCTTTTTATCAGGATGAAAGTCTGGGCAAACGCCGCACGTATTACCGGATTACGCCAGCTGGCCTGGACTACTACAGGGAAAAATGCGAGGAATGGAAGGTTACGCAAGAGGTCGTTAATCTGTTTATCAGGGAGCTGTGATCGGATATGGAGACAATAATGGTGTATCTGGACAATATGTTTGCGGGATTGCCGAGAAGTCCTGAGGTGGAGCGCATGAAGCAGGAGCTTCTTTCGGGTATGGAAGATAAGTATATGGAGTTAAAGCAGGAGGGCAGATCGGAGAATGAGGCGGTTGGCATTGTGATCTCCGAATTTGGCAACATCGAGGAACTGATGGAAGAGCTCGGTATTCAGACGGAGGATGTTGCGGAAACATATCCAATGCTGACCGAAGAAGAGGTTCACGCCTATCTCGCGGCTAAACGGAGTGCAGGCTTCTGGACGGGGCTGGGCGTGTGGCTGTCCTCAGCGGGAATAGCTTTTCTTATATTAATGGATACGTTGTTCGAAAGCATGGGTACATCATCAGATCAAGGTACGGTCAGTATTGGCTCTGTGCTGGGCATGAGTGGTATGTTTGTATTGGTTGCTCTTGCCGTGGGCATGTTCATCTACAGCGGTATGAAGCTGGGACGGTTTGAGTATATGGAAAAAGGGTTCCAGCTCCCTCGTTCTCTTCTGATGGCTCTTCAGCGAAGCAAGGCAAGCTTTGCACTCACATATCGTGTGGCTCTCATTACAGGCGTGTGTCTGTGCATCCTGTCTCCTGTTTTCATCTTTGCAGGGGCCTATGTGAATGATACCTACGCCGCTTACGGGGTGTCGGCTCTCTTGGCTACAGCGGGGATTGGTGTGTTTTTGTTTGTCTATTACGGTAATATTCAGGGTTCCTATACGACGTTGCTGGAGGACCAGCATCTGAATGCAGCCAAGAGAGAAGAGGCACGAGCGGTACGAGCCGTTGAGGCTGTGGTTTGGCCGCTCGCGACAGCGTTCTTCCTCTTTACGGGTTTCGTCTACCAGCGCTGGGATATTAACTGGGCGATTTTTCCGATTGTCGGCATTCTCTCCGGCAGTTTTAGCAACGTGTATCACATTATGAAAAATAAAAAGCCATCCTGATCTCAACTATAATTCTCCTGAGAGTTTCGATGTACTAACTTTCAGGGGATTTTTTTTAATTTAACTTTTATCACATTCTAACTTTACTTAAAAAGGTCAATTCATCATGAAGACCTACATTCCTATAATGATCTTACTTTTTGTATTAATGGTACCTTCCAGAAAATGCTATACTCTATTTATAGAGATTAGAAAGTGAATGGTCGAATGAAGCACAGAGTCTCTATTCAACATGAGAAGGGAAGGAAGTGAAGAAAAGCTTTGTCTGATCAATAAGTGAAAGATATCAATATCTAAATAGGAGGAAATATATGTTTTATAAAAGGATGATTCAAAAAGTAAACATATTTATCTTAGTTATGAGTATGTTATGTCTGTCAGGTGGGGTTGCCTATGGTCAAGATATGACCTTAGATATTAAAGGGCATTGGGCCCAGCCTACCATTGATAAATGGCTTTCAAAAGGATTGATCAAAGGATACTCCGACGATTCCTTTACACCCAACAATGTAACTACACGTGGAGAATTTGATCGTCAATTTGAATTTTATGAGGAAGCAGGAGTACATTATACGGATCTGTCTGCCTTAGATTGGAATTATTCAGAAGTACAGAGGGCGGTAAAAGAAGGATACATAAAAGGTTATAAATTACCTAGTGAAGAGAAAGTAGCTTTAGCATTTAAGGATTCGTCAGAATTTTCATTGTGGAGTAAAGGTTCCGCAGGTGCTGTATTCTCCGAGAATAACATAGGCTGGAATGTGGATTATGCTGAAGACAATGCAGGCACAGCACAGGTAGTAACACTGGAAATCGAAAATGGAGCGACAGCTCCAGGTTCATATTATGTCTATTTTACAGATGGGGGAGCACTGATCCCCCAACCTATTTCTATCACAGGTACAGAAACTGCAGTAGAAGTAGCGGCGAAAATAGCCGCAGCATTTGGGACATCCATATCGGGGTG
>NZ_VEIO01000003.1:160574-207854 GCF_007680605.1 Paenibacillus xylanexedens | reverse complement strand
TTGCGAACAAGATCGCAACAGCATTTGGGACAACCATTCCGGATTGGACTGTATCTGCCGATGGGACGAAAGTGATCTTTACAGCCAAACTTCCGGCAGCGAATAATAGCAAAGCTCTGGCAAGACTATCTGGCTTAAACACAGGAATCGGCATGCCAGATAGTAAGATTACAACCGTAGGGGCCACACATCCTGTTGGAGTTCCTCAAAAAAATTACTATCCCAGATGATGATAAATCTGATTTAAGGGTAGTTGCCTACCAGGAATAAAGAAATAGTAAGAATAGCTTAATAACTAAACACCTTTAGAGTAGATATATTCATATCGTTTCTCTAGAAGGTGTTTTTTGTATGGTGAGCGATTTGGGAATTACTTTCCTCAAACAGGCTCTATTTCAAAAACGAGCGAATGCCTGTGGTAACAAGGTCATGGTCTTCCTCATCAGGCAGACCTGATACCGTGATTGTTCCCACTTGCCCTTCTTCTTTTAAGATCAGCGGAAATGCGCCGCCAGCCAGTACATAATCGGAGCCAGATCGTTGGTAATCTTGCTCCAATGTTTTGTTTTCGCTCCGTAGTCGTAAGGCCGTATGCCAGGAGCTGGAGCCGAAGTGGTTGACCACGTTGTTTTTGCGCCGAATCCAGTTTTCGTTATCGGGGTGCGTGCCTTCCATCGCATGCAAAAAGAGACGATGTCCCTTTAGCGTAATATCAATAGTCACCGCTTGTGAACGGCGTTTCGCTTCCTGAACTAGATGAAGGCCGAGCTGTAGTGCTGTTTCGGAGTTGAATGTATCCCATACCAGTTCCTGTTCTTCCTGCTGCATTTGCGCAAGTCTTGCAGCGATTGCGGGATTAATCGAATTCAAATGAAAGACATCTCCTTCGTATGTGTGATGAAGCTCTACATTCGACGCGTAGCAGGGTCCTACCTGCTTGAAGTGAATTGCTTATTTTATCTGATGTTAGAAGAGACTTAAGATCGGATCATTTGGAGACGTTATAACCGCTGTGGTAGAGTAAGAAGAACGTTATAATGATTTTTCTGCAATTGAACATAAAGAGCGGCTTAGGCAGGCAGGGGGAAAACGATGTTGTTTTATTTTATCGCGTTGCTGGTTACGCTTGTGGATCAGGGTACTAAAATTGCAGTTCGGATGTATATGGAGGTTGGCGAAGTGATGCGGCTTGGGGATTCAGGGATGCAGCTGCAACATTACGAAAATAGCGGTATGGCCGGAAGCATGTTTCAAGGGAATGCACGTTTATTCGGGGTCATTGCCGTGCTGTTTATCGTAGGTATGCTCTATTATCGGCGTAAAGGTGAGATACGGGGATTCTGGATGCAGGCCGGGGCAGGTTTCATGGTCGGCGGTGCACTCGGCAACGCCATAGATCGCTTTGTTTATGCTCGTGTGACGGACTTTCTGGTGTTTCCGTCTGGCCGGGGCATATTGAATCTGGCGGATGTGGCGATTAACATCGGTGTAGTGATGATCATCATCGGCATGCTGATTCGTGCATACCAGCGGTATCGGGAGAAACGTCTACGTAATGCGCTACCTAAAGGGTAACAGTGATGGATATAAGAAATGATTAGTGACGAACATTCTAATGTATGGTTGCAAAAGAGCCGAAGCAGAGGTTAGTCCTGCTTCGGCTCTTGGTTATGGCGAATTTTTATAAGGGGTTTAGTCATTTAATTTAGATAATTCTGCATCAAGATCGGCTAGTTTTGCAGACGAGGTGGTTAGATCCTTTTGTAAGTATAGCCGGGTCATGATTGCCTCTTCGTTTGACAATTGGGCGAAATTTTCATTGATATATTTTTTATAAATGGCTGTGTTTATTTGGACGATTTCATTTGCAAGTCTTAAGCTCTTATCTAAGCTAGTAGTTACAACTAAGTCAGAAGCGGATTCGCTTTGCAAAAGAAGTTTTTCAAACATAGCTTTACTTGAATTAAAGTAGATAAAACCAGGAAGATAATTAAGAGTAATAGGTTCATTCTTATCCAAAGAAAAAGCCTTTTTCCCGTCAGGAGAGTTATAGACCAGTACATAGTTTGCATATTGAATCTGATTTTGTTTTAACTGTTCATAGCTATTGCATAAGAATAGCAGTTCTTCTCTACTAATCTTCTTTTTATTTATAGCGCTCTTCAAAGTTGACAAGATTGAATCTGAGGTAGAAAGAATGTTACGTTCGTAATCTGACAGCACCTGACTGTATTGTTGATTTAAATAATCTTTTAGTTTTCCGTTACTTGAATTATAACCAACAACATTTGCAACTAGAGAGGCTAAAAGAGCAAATATTAAAATGATAATCCAATTTTTTTGGCTCATTTTTTTCATAAGTTAAGAATCTCCTTAGAAAGTTAGGTATTTGATATCATTTTTCATATTGTCTATCATAATAGAATATTTCATAATATTATATATAATTACATATTAAGGAGTTTCGTGGGGGTGGAGCTTCCATTGCTCCATGTCCTCCTCTTATCATGTTCTAATCTATTGAAAATCAGTTGAAATCCATTGATCCCCAAATAAAACTATGTTATCTTGAATGAGTTAATTTAATCGATAAACAAAGTTGGTCCGCTAAGAGGAAAAGAAACATAAGAGAGTTTAATTTGTCGGCTCTTTTGCAAGCGCTTCAATATAACCTTAACAGAATAACGTAGATGAATTCGGCATCGAGTGTATCCCGTCATGCAAAAAGACGGGCGTGAGATGGTGGGTTCTTTTACATGCAGAAAGAGGAGGAAATCAAACGTTGCGGCGGAAAACCAGACATTTTAACTCACTTCGCAATCAGATCTTCGTCGGTTTTGTAATGGTTATGCTTATTGTGCTGCTACTCGCAGGCATAACAGCCTATGACCGTGTAGCGGCTTTGTTGAAAAGCAATGCCGAAAAGCATATCCATCAGACCGCGGTACAGGCCAGCGGCAGGTTGGATGCATTGATTGCACAGGTGAATTCCCTGACCGCTCAGGTTGCAGATGATGCTTACGTGCAACGTTTGCTGAACGAGGAGAAGCGGGGGCAGAAAGCCACGTTTAACCAGCGGCAGGCGTTGCTGCAGATCGCAGGCAGTTATCAATCCTTTATCAATGGCGCACAGAGCATGGAGATTTACACGACGGATTACAGCCGTATCTTTCCGATGGATGATCGTTCCTTAAGTCATAGGCTGGAGCGGAACTGGATTGTCAAAGCGGACGAGGGTAAGGGGCGACTGGTGTGGGCTGGCTCCGATCCCGACGATCCGGGCATTCTTCTGGCTGTTCGGCGGATCAGTCTGCTGGAGCGTTCCTTTGAGCACGGGGGATACGTGGTTGTACGTATGCAGCGCAGTTTTTTTCAACTGAATGATTCGGCTGGGGCAGACGGCTCCCAGGATTCAATCATGTTGCTGGACGGTGACGGTGAAGTGGTGACCTCTAATTTGGATGTGCATCTCGATCCTCAGGCAGTGATGAACAGTGAATCGGTTGTTCAGAATGGCAAGGAATCTTATATCGTGGTGAAGCAACGATCCGAGTTAACGGGCTGGACACTGGCTGTACTGACACCGCTACGAGAGACTACCGAAGGAGTGTCAATCCTGAGAACGGCATTGCTTGTATCGGGAATGATCGGCGTTGTGCTTTTCTTAGTGATGTCCTTCTTCCTCTCCACGATGATTACCCGTCCGCTAATTCGGCTGATGCGGGCGATGCGCGGGGCACAACCGGGGGCAATGAGACCTAACCTCATGGTCAGCTCCACCTTAGAAATCAATGAACTGAATGATGTGTATAACCAGATGGTGTATAGGCAGAATGAATTGACGCAGGTGGTACATGAGAAGGAGGTCATGCAGTCCCGGGCTGAGATGAAGGCTTTGCAATCCCAGATTAATCCTCATTTTCTGTTCAATACATTAGAGGCATTCTACTGGTCGTTGGAGGAAAAAGGAGAGGAGGAGATGGCGCGGATGGTTATCGCGATGTCCCGGTTATTTCGCTACATCATCTCCAGCCCCCATCAGGATGAATGGGTTACGCTGGCGGACGAGCTTGAACATGTAGAACGGTATCTGAACATTATGCAGATGCGGCTGGGTGACAGGATGCAGTGGGAGATCAGGCTGAGAGAAGAGTTGCGAAGCGTACCCATGCCTAAGTTGCTGATTCAGCCGCTTGTGGAAAATGCCGTTCTGTACGGCATCGAGAATACGTTAAAACCTGGAATGGTAAAGATCAGCGTATATCCTTCATCCATAACAGGTCACGTGTGTGTGGAGGTACGCGATAATGGGCCGGGTATAGACGAGGAACGTCTTCAGAACATTAAACAGGCACTAAATGGTGGTGAGCCTGTGGCTCCCGGAAGAGGAGCAGGTATGGGGTTGATCAATGTACATCAGCGTCTACGGATTTATTTTGGTCGTCAGCTTGGTGAGCATGCCAAACTTACGGTCGAGAGCGAGGTTGGAGCAGGAGCAGTGATCCGATTCGACATTCCTAGGGGAACGGAGGATGCACATGATTCATGAGAGAACGATTCTGATTGTGGACGACGAGCCGCGTACAAGAGAAGGCATACGTAAAACACTTGAAGCATGGTCTGCCGGGAAGAACCGGATTCAGACGGTTGCCAGTGGTGTGGAGGCCAGAGATTGGCTTGCAAGCCAGCCAGCTGACCTGCTGATTACGGATGTACGCATGCCAGAGTTGTCTGGCTTGTCTCTGGTGGAAGCTATTCAACATTTTTCTATCAAACCTGCGGTGCTGATCATGTCAGGGTATGCGGATTTCAATTATGCGCAACAGGCGATTAAGCTGGGTGTGGTCGATTATTTGCTCAAGCCGATTGATAAAGAGCAGCTACTTCAGACGGTACAGAAGGCACTCTTTCTTCATGAGCAGCAACGACGTATTCAAGCGATGCAAGAGATCGTTGACCCGAAGCTGGTAGATATCCGGGAACGGAGAGAGCAGCAGGATAATACCCCAATTGGAGAAGCTCTGACCTACATTGAGACACATCTGGGTGAACCGATGACGATGCGGGAGCTTGCCGATTCCCTGCACTTGAATTCCAGTTATTTCAGTGTGCTGTTCAAAGAACAGGTCGGACTGAATTTTAGCGAATATCTCATGCGCAAACGGGTACAGCGAGCGAAGGAATTGCTAGTACAGACGAACCTGCCCATATCCGAGATTGCCGAGAGAGTAGGTTATCAGACCGATAAATATTTTATCAAAGTATTTAAAAGCCTGGAGAACATCAGCCCGAGTAAATATCGCCATGCTGTGAACGAAAAGGATTAACCGATGGGATGAAGGAGGATTCACTTCTTCAACAAAACAGGGAATGAATACTTAAAATAGTGGAGTTTTTCCAAATCATTCTACCCTTATAGGCTGATGTTGCCCATGCTACAATTTTTTTAAAGCGGTTACAAAACCGAAATTCAACTATTGGGGGTTGGAAATATGAAAAGAAAGACACTGGCGATGATCCTGTCATGGACACTGATTTTGGCTGTCATTTTGTCTGGATGCAACAATGCAGGTTCCGGGGCGGGCAATGATTCCGGTAGTAATGCAGGCGGCGGTGACAGTGGCGGAGACGGCAAGGTTACTCTGAAATTCATGCATCTTTGGCCTGCTGGCAGTTCCGCACAGCAAAACAAGCTGGTTAACGATATTATCCAGCAGTATCAGACCGACAACCCAAATGTGACGATCAAGCAGGAAGTGCTGGAAAATGAACAATACAAAAACAAACTGAAAATTCTGTCTGCTTCCAATGAACTTCCCGATGTGGGCGTAACCTGGGCTGCGGGATTCCTGGAGCCTTATGTGAAGGGCAACCTGTTTGCACCACTCGATGATTTGCTGAAAGGGGACCTGGGCGAGAAGTTTATCGCCGGAACGACCGAGGCTTACGCGGTAGACGGTAAAACGTATGCACTGCCGATCGAGCTGAACATCTCCCCTATTTATTACAACAAAGCGATTTTTGAAAAATATAATTTGCAGCCACCTGCGACTTATGATGAATTCCTGAGCGTAATCAAGACACTGACTGACAACGGTGAAGTGCCGATTGCATTGGGGAACAAGGATCGCTGGACGGGGTCACTCTGGTACATGTACCTGGCGAATCGTGTAGGCGGGGATGCACTGGAGAAAGCGATTAACGGCTCTGGCAAGTTTGACGATCCGGCATTGACACAGGCTGCGGCCGAAGTGCAGAAGCTGGTGGATATGAACGCATTCAACAAAGGTTTTAACGGCCTGTCCAACGATGAGGGCAAATCCGAATTCATGAATGAAAAAGCAGCGATGTATCTGATGGGAACGTGGGAGTTGCCTAACTTTACAACGAACCCGGATATTCCGCAGGAATTCAAGGATAAGGTAGGATTTTTCAAATTCCCGACGATTGACGGCGGCAAAGGAGACATTAACAGCTGGGTCGGCGGACCGGGTGTAGGATTGTTTGCGGCTCAGAACTCGAAAGTGAAGGATGATGCACAGAAATTTATTCAATACTTTGTGGAAAAATGGGGCGAAAGCTCTGTGACCGAAGCAGGGGTCATTCCAGCAACTAAAGTGGATACGGCTGCAGTACAGCTGCCACAGCTTTACATCGATCTGTTGAACGAGTTAAATCAGGCGAGCAGCCTGACCCTCTTTGCAGATGTACAGATGAAACCGGCTGCTGCCCAGGCGCATCTCGATATGATTCAGGCACTGTTTGGTAAAGCGGTAACACCGGAAGACTTTGTGAAGAATCATCAGGCTGCGATCGACAAAGGCAACTGATGTAGACCTCACCGACACGTACACCATATGAATGTTTGAACGCTTGAAGGGAGGATTACGTCTTGGACAAAGTCATGTCGAACCGTCTAGTGGCTGCGCTGTACGTGCTTCCTGCGCTGCTTCTGCTCCTGGTTCTGGTCTACATCCCCATTGTACTTACGGGTTATTACGGTTTGATGCAATGGGATGGAATTGGGGCAATGACGTTTATAGGTTTGGATAACTACGCCAGATTGCTTCAGGACAGTACGTTCTGGCAGAGTGCGAATCATACCTTTTTATTAGCCTTGTTCTCTGCGCTGAGTCTCATCGGTTATCTGATGATTGCATTGGTGCTCTCAGGCAAGATCAAAGGCGCGAATCTGTTTCGCAAAATATATCTGATTCCGATGCTGTTGTCTTCCGTTGCGATCGCTCAGTTATGGCTGAAAATCTACCACCCCAGCAACGGTGTGCTGAACAGCTTTCTGGAAGCCATCGGATTTAGCAATCCGCCAGCCTGGCTGGCGGAGCCATCCCTGGTGCTGTATGCACTGTTCGTGCCGATTCTGTGGCAGTATGCAGGTTTCTATATTTTGATTTACTATGCGGCACTAAAAAATATCCCGGAATCGCTCATCGAGGCTGCGCGGATAGACGGAGCAAACCCATGGCAGATTGCTTTCCGGATCAAGCTGCCACTCATTACCGAAGTGATCAAAGTGACCGTGGTGCTCGCCGTGGTCGGATCACTTAAATATTTTGACCTGATCTATGTCATGACAGACGGCGGTCCGAATGGCGCAAGTGAAGTCATGGCCTCCTACATGTATCGTCAGGCATTTCGCAGTTTTGACTTTGGATACGGCAGTGCAGTAGGGTTCTTCCTGCTTCTCATCTGTCTGGTTGTGACGTGGTTACTGCGTAAGGCAACGGCATCCAAAGACACAATTCAATATTCCTGACGCTTACTTATAATGAAAGGAGGTCATTCCGTTGAAGATGGAACCGGCTGTTCGGTTGCCTGTGGGCCCGGAGACAGGCCATAGCCCGGTATGGACAAGAAGGCTTGGATACGTCCTGTTATACGTGCTTCTGTCTCTGGTGGCTTTGCTTCAGATTTTGCCTTTAGTGTGGTTGCTGTTATTTTCACTTAAAAATAATCAGGAAGTATTCGACATGGCTCCTTTTGCGCTCCCGGCTACGCCGCGTTGGGAGAACTATGTCAAGGTATGGACGGAAGGCAATATCAGCTTATATTTTTTCAACAGTGTATGGATTACGGTCGTTTCCGTGGTGTTCACGGTGCTGTTTGCAAGTCTTGTCACCTTTGCGATCACACGCATGCGCTGGAAGGGACGTTCACTGGTGCTGGGATTGTTTATGGTGGGTCTGATGATCCCGGTGCATTCCACGCTGATTCCGCTGTTCAGCCTGTTCTTGAAGTTAAATCTGACCGATCATCCGTTATCGGTCATTCTCTCTTACATTGCATTTAATATGCCGATTACGATTATGATTCTGTTGGGATTCTATTACGCGCTTCCGAGAGAGGTAGAAGAGGCAGCGGTGATGGATGGCTGCTCGGTGAACCGCATCTTCTTCCGTATCGTGTTGCCGATGACAGCATCCGTTATTGCGACAACGGCGATCATTAACATGATCTATGACTGGAACGAATTTATTTTTGTCAACACCTTCATCAGTTCGGATGCGTACAAAACACTGACTGTCGGAGTGCAGAACTTTATCGGGCAATACACCACCGATTGGGGTGCCATTGGTGCAACGCTGATGATCAGCATTTTGCCGATTCTGATTGCGTTCCTGGTGCTGAGCGAACGAATTGTCGAAGGGATCGCTGCAGGTTCGGTCAAAGGATAATTGCTTGTCCGTGTTTCCAATGATTTTAAACGTAAGAGAGTATAGCCCTCCCACTAATCGCTTAACATGCGTGCTGGGAGGGCTTTGTTATGTCCTGGGGGCATTATTGAGCATCATTCAAAAGGAGTAGCCAGACAGGTTTCATGAAAGCGTTAAAATACCTATTACTGGAATTTTCAAAATATTTTCAATTATTTTCGCAAAACTACTGCATTTTCAAACCACCTGTGCTAACATACCCTATGAAATCAAGCCCACGTTGGAAAGGTGAGAAAATGACAGCAATATCCTCCACCAAAGAGTCCCTCCGTTCAGATGCCAAGGATTTGAAGTTGATTCGGCTGACCTGGCCTATATTCCTGGAACTCTTCTTGTTTATGTTGATGGGGAGCGTAGATACGCTCATGCTTAGTTCGGTCTCGGATAATGCCGTATCCGGAGTGGGCGCAGCCAACCAGATTATCTCGATTGCGATTCTTGTACTTGAAGTCATTGGACATGGTGCTGCTATCGTTGTAGCCCAATATATCGGTTCGAAAAAGCTGACAGAAGCAGCACAGGTTACAGGCAATGCCATCACGCTTAATCTAGCGGTCGGGTTGATCCTGAGTGTGATCTTCCTGGTGTTTGGCGGACATTTGCTGTCGCTTTTAAATATACAAGGTGAAATTTACGATTATGCTCGTTCCTATATAAGTATTGTCGGGGGCGGAATTTTCTTGCAGGCCCTCATTAATGCACTGGCGGCAACGATTCGTACACATGGTTATACCAAGGAAACGATGTATGTTTCCGTGTTTATGAACGTCATTCACGTCATTGGTAACTATGCTCTGATCTTTGGACATTTCGGCCTGCCGAAGCTGGGTGTGGAAGGGGCAGCGATCTCGACGGTAGGTAGCCGTTTTGTCTGCTTGCTGATCTTCTTCTGGCTCTTGTATCGTGTGAGCGAGGTTCGTGTCGATTTTGAATATTACATTAAATTGTCCAAAAATTTTATTGGCAAAATTCTGCGCATCGGTATTCCGTCCGCGATGGAATCGATGGTCTATCACTCCTGCCAGCTCGTATTCACGCTGTATGTGACCTATTTGGGTGCGGAAGCGATGGCAACCAAGCAATATGCAGGTAACATTTCGAGTTATATTTATCTGTTCAGTATGGCGATCGGCATGGGAACGTCCATCATTGTCGGCCGGCTTGTCGGTGCTAGGCGCAAGGACGATGCGTATAAACGTGTATTCGACAGTGTAAAATGGGCGCTTCTGGCTACCGTTGCGATTGACGTGATCATTATCATTTTCCGCGTGCCATTGATGAGCATCTTTACGGAAAATCCGGAGATTATCAGGCTGGGAGCACAGGTATTGTTACTCAGTCTGGTGCTTGAAACGGGGCGTACGTGTAACATCGTTATCATTGGTTCCCTGCGTGCGGCAGGTGATGCGAAGTTCCCGGTATACATGGGCCTGATCTCCATGGTGTGCATGAGTCTGCCTCTTGGCTATCTGCTCGTGTTCCAGTTGAATCTGGGACTGGCAGGTGTATGGCTTGCTATTGCGGCAGACGAATGGACACGTGCGGTCATTATGTACTTCCGCTGGAAGAGCCGTGCCTGGGAGAAGCATGAGCTGGTAGAGCATGATGAAGAAGAGGCTGGTGCACAGCCGGTTCCGGCAGTCTAAATACGCGGAGAGTCAGTCAAGGACAGAGTTGTCCTTGGTCTGGCTCTTCTTTTTTTATTTTTTCCGCAAAAATGATCAAAACGGCTCCTTCGTGAACGCGTATAGTAAGGATATGGAAGGGGGCATCTTCAATTGAGTCGATATCAGGATATGATTCAGGACAGCCTGTTCTATATCGAGAACCATCTGCATGAAGAGATTGGACTGGAAGACGTGGCTTCCAAGGCGGCATTATCGCCTTATCATTATCACCGGGTTTTTCGGGATGAGGTGGGGATGACGGTGGTTGATTACATTCGGCATCGGCGAATGAGCCTCGCGTCTACCGCACTTCGTTCGACGGAAGCAGGGATATTGGACATTTCACTTGCCTGCGGATTTGAAAGTCAGGAAGCGTTTACTCGGGCTTTTCGCAAAATGTATGGCATACCGCCTGGTCGGTTTCGCAAATTATTTGATCTGAAACTGTTCACTGGTAAAACCAGAGGAGGAGAAATAAAGATGAATACGACAACGGCAATCAAAGGTTGGATGTTAACAGGGAGTCACCCGCAAAACTATGAGATGGGACTTGATCCTGCCGAGGTACATCAAGGCAAGGCTTCGGGGTATTTGAAGGCTGTGACGCCCATGGAACCGAATGAATTTGCTACGATGATGCAGCAGTTCCGGGCAGACAAGTATGTAGGCAAGCGGATGAAGTTGACCGGTTTTGTCAAAACGGATCGTGTAGAAGCATTCTGCGGACTATGGATGCGTGTGGATAACCATGTCCATGATGTGCTGCAGTTTGATAACATGCATGACCGGCCGATCACGGGTACACAGCCATGGAATCAGTACAGCATTGTGCTGGATGTACCGGCAGAGAGCGCAGTGATCTCGTTTGGAGTGATTTTGAACGGGAAAGGCAAGGTTTGGGTCGATAGCTTCCGCTTCGAAGAAGTGGACTTGAACACACCTGTAACGCATATGGAGACGGAATATGAGATGTCGGACGAGCCGTTAAATCTGTCGTTTGAGGAATGAATAATCAAATGATGCTATATAAGTTGAGCTGTTCATCTACACGTTGACGGAGAGGACAGAAAAAAACTGAAAAAGCGGAGCGGTCGCCTGAAAGCTTTCTGCAAGAAAGCTACATCGGAAGCATACGCTGTTCCCCGGATTTTCCCCTTTGGAGAAGGGAATCGAAAAAATCTGGGATAACAGCGATTGGAAGGTTGTTCTGTCATCGGAGTGGATTGTGTAAATACTTTAGTTCATTATTTTTAAACGGAAGGATGGATGGGAATTATGGTATAATGCTGGTGAAGAATGGAGCTGATGATGTGTGGCGGAACTGCTTGATCCACGGGTAGATTTTGTGTTCAAACGCATTTTTGGAAGTGAGCAAAATAAAGATGTTTTGTTGGCTTTTCTGAACAGCACGTTTATTGAAACTGGCGAGGCTCCGTTGACGGAGATTACGGTTATTAACACGTACACGGATAAAGATAGTCCAGAGGACAAACAGTCCATTCTGGATATTAAGGCAAAGACGGTCGAAGGCAAGCTCATTAATATTGAGATGCAGCTGTTCAACCCGTACCATATGGAGAAGCGCACACTGTTCTACTGGAGTGAGATGTACTTCCACCAGATTAAAAAGGGTGAGAACTACAACCTGCTTAAAAAGTGTGTGACCATTAACATTTTGAACTATTCCTGTTTGGATAATGAACGTTACCACAATGTGTTTCATTTGCGGGAAGACCACACAGGGATTAGCCTGACGGATGACATTGAAATCCATGTGATGGAGTTAACGAAGCTGGAGCAACACCCTATTCCACTGGAAAAGGGCGGACTTGTGAATTGGCTGTTATTTCTGAAAGGGATCGACACATCAAACTGGGAGGTGCTGGCCATGAACGAACCGATGTTAAAGAAAGCTATGGATACGCTGGAATTTCTGAGTCATGATGCCGCTACCCGTATGGCGTATGATGCCCGGATGAAGGCCCTGAGCGATGAGAAGTCGATGATTGAGGGTGCGCGGGCCGAAGGCTTACGAGAAGGCTTACGAGAAGGCAAACAAGAGATGGCTCGCGAGCTGTTAGCACTCGGTGTGGACATGTCGGCTATTGTGAAGGCCTCGGGTCTTACCGAAGAAGAAATTCGGAAGTTGCTTCCATAAGTGGCCTCGGGAGGTGCTGGCCATGAACGAACCGATGTTAAAGAAAGCTATGGATACGCTGGAATTTCTGAGTCATGATGCCGCTACCCGTATGGCGTATGATGCCCGGATGAAGGCCCTGAGCGATGAGAAGTCGATGATTGAGGGTGCGCGGGCAGAAGGCTTACGAGAAGGCAAACAAGAGATGGCCCGTGAGCTGTTAGCCCTTGGAGTGGACATGTCCACTATTGTGAAGGCCTCGGGTCTTTCCGAAGAGGAAATCCGAAAGTTGCTGCCTTAGCAATAGGTACCAACAAAAATGATTAGCGTGTAAATACTATCAGTGAATTTCACGTGGTTACACTCAACATATAATAGAGAAAGAAATTTTGAGCCAGTCCATCGGTGGAATGGCTCTCTTTGCCGTCTTTGGGGTATAAAAGAAGAAGAGCAACGTACCTACTGCGAGGTATCCATAGGGTAATGAAAACGACCAAAGTTTCATGGCGTAATGATCGCGATCTTGTTAACATAAACGCATAAACCAATGACACAGATAAAAGAGGATGAATCCGATGAATAGAAAAGTGCTTGTGGTGGATGATGAATCCAGCATCGTCAGTGCCATTTCGTACGCACTGCGGCGTGAAGGATATGAAGTAGAGACAGCGAATGATGGCGAAGAGGCTTTGGAAAAGGTGGCTTTGTTCCATCCCCAGGTGATGATCCTGGATGTGATGATGCCTAAACTGGACGGATATGGCGTGTGTCGCCGGTTAGAAGACCGAGAGGATATCGGCATTATTTTGCTCACTGTGAAGAATGAACTTGTGGATAAAATTGTAGGTCTTGAAATGGGCGCAGATGATTATATGACCAAACCATTCGAAATCCGTGAATTGCTCGCCCGCGTGAAGGCACTGATGCGTCGGGTGGAGAAGAGCAGTACGCCGCCGCAGGACGACTCCAAGAGCCAAGCGATTGTCAACGGAACACTGCGTATTCATGTTGCTCATCGCACCGTGACGGTGGGTGAAGAGAAGCTGGATTTAACACCAAAGGAATTTGACCTGCTAACCATCCTGATGTCCAATCCGGAACGGGTGTACACACGGGATGATTTGCTGGATCGAGTGTGGGGCATGGAGTACGCAGGGGGGACACGGACGGTAGATATTCATATCCAGCGTTTGCGCAAAAAAATCGGGGATACCGATCAGCAAATGTTGCAGACGGTATACGGGATTGGGTACAAGGCAGTTGCTCCTGAAGCAGGCGGAGCGGTATGAGAGTCAGCATCAAGCTGAAGTTCAGTGTGTTTCTGGCTGCGTTGCTCATCCTCACCGTGGTTGTACTTAGTTCTCTTGTGCTGCGAGGTATTGAGCTTAATCAGCAATCACAGGTGGAGCGTACTCTCGCGCAACAGACGCGTCTCATTAATCTGAATGTACGCCAAGCGTATTATACGGAGGCGATTCGCCAGGAACCGGAACAGTTCTTGCAGCAAAATGGACGTAGATTGGCGCAAGCTCTCTCTGACTCAACAGGTCTGCCAGTTGCACTATATGACATGAGTGGCAAACAAGTGGGAGCTTCTTTTGCGCCCAGTGAGAATGAACTCGTTCAGGAGACTCTGAATTATGCATTGAAGAATAAAATTGCCTATCATGAGCAAGGGGAGACGTTGCTCTATGCTGCCCCGCTTGACGGCCCGGAGGGACAGATCGGTGCCATCTGGATTCAATATTCCGTACAGAGTTATCAGGATTTCTATGCCCGGATTCAACAATTATTCCTATGGGCAGGCATCACGGTGGTTGCGCTTAGTTTCATTCTAGGGTATCTGTTCTACAACCGTTTTGCCGTAGCGATTACCCGGTTGAAGAAATCAGCGGCCTCCATTCAAGAAGGGAACTATATTACCGAATCTCCGGTCAAACGTAAGGACGAACTAGGCGAGCTGGGACAAGGGATTTATTATATGAGCACGTCTATTCAACAAAATATTGCAGCCATGCATGCCGAGCAGCAGAAGCTGGAACTGGCGATTGAGAAGTTGCAGGCACTGGAGCAGCAACAGAAACAATATATCGGCAACATCAGTCATGAGTTCAAGACACCGCTGACGTCCATCAAGGCATATGTGGAGCTCTTAAACATGTACAAGGATGATCCCCAACTGCTGGACGATGCGACGAATAATATCGGGAAAGAAACCGAACGATTATATGAAATGGTGGAGAAGGTGCTGCACCTGTCCGCGCTTGAAAAGTATGATTTCGAGAATCAGGCGGAGGATGTGGAAATCAGGGCATTGCTTGCGGACGCTTGCGGACGAATGCGAGGTAAGGTTGAAAAGTTTGCACTGAACATGGAGCTTGATCTGGAGCCTGCCATCATTCACAGTGACCGTGAGAGTCTGATGCATATTTTCATCAACCTGCTGGACAATGCGATCAAATATAACGTTCCTGGAGGCATCATTCGAGTGGAGAATGAGGGGCGTATAGAGGAACATCAGGCGGTCATTCGCATCTATAACTCAGGTACGCCGATCCCTGAAGAGGCACGGGAGAAGATTTTTGAGCCGTTTTACACCGTCAATAAGGACAGAGCTCGCAAAACAGGCGGAACCGGACTCGGTCTATCCCTCGTAAAGCAGTTTGTTGAGAAGCAGGGGGGAACGATTACATTATTGCCGAGCGATCCAGTGCATCAAGAAGGCGTGACATTTCAACTCGTATTCCCACTTGTAAATAAAGATAAAGATATAGATACAAGTTTACAAGTTGGAAACAAGTCTGAATAACTTTGGAAGTATACCGGCTTTATGATGGGTGTATAGCATAAGTAACCGAGGGGGATCACCACATGATGAAATGGATGAAAGCGACATTTGGAGCGCTGGGGGCAGCTGCATTATTGACCACGGTTGCGTGTGGAAGCACCACAGAGCCGGCTGGCAATACACAAGGTGCAAAAACAGGCACAGACATTACCGTAAAAGATAATACGAACACGTCCGTTTACCAGAATTTTAAACTTGAAAAGATAGATAAATTGCCTAATATGCGCGGGATCGCTTGGTTGAGCGAGAGCTCGATCGTGACGGATAAAGAAAACACGTCCATGAAACCCGTTAGTGTAGAGGGAGAGGAGCGGTATCCGCACAACCTGTACATGTATGATCTGACGAAAGGCGCGGATACACCGCTTATAGAGAGCGAGGTTAGCCTGGGAGCACCGCAGGTATCGCCGGATGGACAGCATCTGTTCTACTGGCAGACGGAGGAAGCGACAGGCTGGCCTTTCATTCTGAACCTGAAGAGCGGAGAAGCGGTTGCTGCGGGTAAAGAGGATGGATTTGTTCAGGAAGGTGCCTGGCTGGATAATGAACATGTCGTTTTTTCCAATATGAAAGGAGATTTAATCTCGGCTGCACTGGACGGCACCACGAAAGTATTGGTAGAGACAGGTAACTTTAACGTGCGCAGTATCAAGGTGACAGGCAATATGATCTATTACATTACCGGAGAAGACGGTCAACTGAACACCTATGATGCGAAGACGGGCGAAGTCAAACAGGTGCTCAAAAGCGTGGAGTGGGTCATCCCTTCGAACGACGGAACAAGGCTTGCGATTGTAAAAAGAACAGCGGATACCAAACGGGCGCTGGTGCTCACCGATCTGGAAGGTAATGAGAAGGCCACACTCGCCAGAGGCACGCAGATTTTTGGCACAAGCTGGTCGGGTGACGACTCCAAGATTGCGTACACGATTAATTCCGATAAGGATAACGAAAAAGGATTGTTTGTTTCCAACACGGAGTCGGCAGAACAATTCCAGATCTCCGCAGAGATGGACAATGTGGCTGATTCGTTAGCCTGGAGCCCGCAGGGGAACAAAATTTTGCTGTCACAATCCGTGATGGAGAATGAAAAATATCACTTTGTGACCTCGATCATTACGATTTCGGAATAGTTGTCACATCAAAGGATAGTGACGGCATGGAAGGCGTGTTCCATATCTTTCATGCCTTTCTATACATTTATATTGACTAAGTCCTTCTGCTTCCGATAAACTAGTATGCAGGAATATAAAGTCGAATGGTTAGACAGCAGTTCGAGACGATGTTTCGGGCGGCTGTTTCTTTTCTTTTTCTGCAAGTCAGGGTGCAATGTAGGTGGCTCGCCGGAGGAACCGGCCAACAACATGGAAGAGGAACAGGTGATATACATGTGTAACAGCGCGTATCGCGTGCTTTTATATTATAAGTTCGTGAAGATCGAAGACCCCGAGACGTTTACGCAGGAGCATCTGCAATACTGCAAAGACCTAGGGGTGAAAGGCCGTATTCTGATTGCTTCCGAAGGCATCAACGGCACAGTATCAGGAACACCGGAGCAGACAGAGCAATATATGAAGGACATGCATGCCAACCCGCTGTTCAAGGATATGGTGTTTAAGATTGATGATGTGGAAGAGCATGCGTTCAAAAAAATCTTTGTACGTCACAAAGCAGAACTGGTGACTTTCCGCGTAGACGAAGAGCTTGATCCGAATGAGATTAGCGGTAAACGCCTCTCACCGAAGGAATTTCACGAGCATCTGCAACGGGATGACGTCATTGTCATCGATGGACGCAATGACTATGAGTATGAGATCGGTCATTTCCGCGGTGCGATCCGCCCTGATGTTGAATCGTTCCGTGAATTTCCGGAGTGGATTCGCGAGAATCTCGGCGATATGAAGGACAAAACGATCATTACGTACTGCACAGGCGGTATCCGCTGTGAGAAGCTGACTGGATTTATGATCAAGGAAGGTTTCCAGGATGTTGCCCAACTGGAAGGCGGAATTGTGACCTACGGGAAAGATCCCGAAGTACAGGGACGTCTGTTTGATGGCAAATGTTACGTATTTGACGAGCGGATTTCCGTACCGATCAACCGTACCGATGAGGATATTGTCATCGCCAGCTGTTATCACTGTGGTACGACACATGACCGATATATTAATTGTCCGACCTGCAACCTGCAGCATGTCTGCTGTGAGGATTGCGAAGAGACGCATAACCGCTTTTGCTCGGATGCTTGCCGGGAGGCAGCGCCCGTACAGGCATAAGCAGGAGAGCAGGTGCTGAACATGAAGCGTGAAGAAGAACGTACAACGCGTGAACGGATTCTGTTCATGCTGAAGCAGCAAGGAACGATGACGGCTCGTGAAATTACGGCGGAGCTAGGGCTGACCGGAATGGCGATTCGTCGCCATCTGACAGCACTGGAGCAGGAAGGCTGGATCGAGGTGCGTGAGGCTCGTGCAACAGCAGGGCGTCCCTCCTCGGTATATCATCTGACGGATCGCGGAGACAATTATTTCCCGAAGTCTTACTCTTCTCTAACGCTGGAACTGCTCGATGAACTGTCTGATACGGCAGGCAGTGGAGTGGTGGACGCCTTATTTGAAGGTCGCCGTGACAAGTTGCTTCGCAGCGGCTTGCCGCAGATGGAGGGACATGACCTTGCCGGACGTGTCGAGGAACTGGCGCGAATCCAGAATGCCAACGGGTATATGGCTGATGCATCTATCGAAGAAGATGGTACGTATGTCATTACCGAGCTGAACTGCCCGATCGTGCAGGTTGCGAGTGTGTACAAGCAGGCTTGTCGTTGTGAGCTGGAGCTATTTCGTTCCCTATTGCAAGCGGATGTCGAGCGCACCGAATGTTACGCCGATGGCGGCAAGAAGTGCAAGTACCAGATTCGTGAGGTATCGGGGAAATAATAGCGTGACAGTTGAATACATTAGCAGGAGAGATGGTTTCGATTCGTCGAGGCTGTCTTTTTTTATATTAAAAGAGACGTTTTTGCGAGTTAAAAACGCAATTACGTTTGAATATTGAGTTGAACATGCTATAATTGAACTCACATCCAGTGCATTCTACATCTCTATATCTGTTAGAAAAGTAGCGGATATATACTGTTAAATTTGCGCATAGGAGCGAATAGTGATGAAAGAACTTCTTGATCCCAAGAATGATTATGTGTTCAAGCGTATTTTTGGAAGTGAAGATAATAAAGATGTACTTCTAGCCTTCCTTAATCAAACATTCAAGAATGCAGGGGAGTCTTTGTTAACGGAAATTATTTTACTAAATCCATACACGGATAAGAATACTCCGAGAGAGAAACAGTCCATACTGGATATTCATGCCAAAACGGATGAAGGTAAACTAATTAATGTGGAAATGCAGTTATTTAACCAGTATGATCTAGAAAAAAGAACTTTGTTTTATTGGGGGAAGCAATTCTCTGGACAATTGCTTGAAGGACAGCGTTATAATGAACTTAAGAAATGTGTGACTATTAATATTATAAATTTCAGTATACTCCCTAATGATCAGTACCATAATGTATTTCATTTAAGAGAAGATCATACCAATATACCTTTGACAGATGATTTAGAAATTCATTTTATGGAAATTCCTAAATTGAACGATAATAATATTAAGATGGATGACGGGTTGGTTCGCTGGTTATTGTTTTTGAGGGGGATAACCGAATCTAGCTGGGAGGCGTTTATGATGCATGAATTGGAACCTGCTTTGAAAAAGGCCATGACTGTGCTCGAGTTTCTAAGTCAAGATGAACAAGCACGTCAGGAATACGAGGCGCGGCAAAAATTTCTGCGAGATGAGGCCTCAATGATTGCAGGAGCAAGAGAAGAAGGACTAAAAAAAGGCCTTGAGGAAGGACTTAAAGAAGGACTTAAAGAAGGTGAGGCTGAGAGTAAACGCAAGATTGCGCAAAATATGCTGGCTCTTGGCCTTGATGAAGAGATCATTATTAAAGCGACAGGACTAAGCTCCACTGAACTGAAAACCATCCAACAACACAAATAAACTCAGAATGTTACTGTTCTTAAATTCCTAAATAGCTAAGGCAATTCGTAGATTTTGCGAGTTGCCTTTTTTGATCCCGTGTAAAGTAACCTGTCATACCTTTTCGCCAAATGAAATTGGAAGCGGTTCAACCATTGACGGAAGCCGGGATGCCCTTTAATATTAGGAAAACAATAAAAGAGCAACACGGCATGGACTTCAGTCGCATGCCAAAAGTCTATATTTGTCTGCTTTTGTCGATCAAAGCAACAATGCGTTGAAGCGTTTGTTTTGTTCCGCTCTATCGTACCCGAGGGGATATAAGATGGAGTGTAACCGGAAGACCACATTTTTAACATTTGGAGAGGGGTTCTTACAGATGAAAAAGAAGTTTTGGATGTCATTGATGATGGCTGCTTCGATGATCGTAGCGGCAGGTTGCGGAAATAACAGTGGTGCAGGCTCGGAGTCCAAAGGTTCAGACAGCACAACAGGGGGCGGAAGCGCAGAAAAATCCTACCAGATTGCCATCTCCCAGATTGTGGAACATCCATCGCTGGATGCTACACGTGAAGGTTTCATCGCTGCTCTGAAGGATGCCGGCATTGAAGAGAACAAAAACCTCAAGATTGATTATAACAATGCGCAAGGGGATTCCACGAATAACCTGTCCATTGCCCAGAAAATTGCGGGTGATTCCAAAAACGACCTCGTACTCGGGATTGCTACACCATCAGCACTGGCTCTGGCACAACAAGTGAAGGACAAGCCGCTCTTGTTTGCAGCTGTGACGGACCCGCTGGGTGCGAAGCTCGTGAGTGATATGGACAAACCGGGTGGCAACGTAACCGGTGCATCGGATACGAATCCAGAGGCGATTGTGCAATTGGCTGATTTTATCGCTAAAAATCTGCCAGATGTAAAAACAGTAGGACTGGTCATTAACGAAGGTGAGCCGAATGCAGTTGTTATGGCTAACAATGCCGAGAAGGCTCTGGCAACACATAACATCAAGCTGGTTAAAGCGCCAGTAACCAATACATCGGAAGTCAAACAAGCGACAGACTCGCTGGTTGGTAAAGTCGATGCGTTCTACATTACACTCGACAACTCCGTTGTAAGTGCTGTGGATACGATCATCCAGACGGCAAACAGCAACAAAATTCCGTTCTTCTCCAGTGATCGGGATACGGTAGAGAAGGGCGCTTTTGCAACCGTAGGATTTAAATATTATGACCACGGCTACCAAGTCGGTGAGATGGCTGTGGACATCTTGAAAAATGGAACCAAACCGGGTGATATGAAGGTGACTGTTCCGGACAAGCTGGATCTGATCCTGAACCTGAAGGCAGCTGAAGCTCAAGGCATCACGGTAACGGATGAGATGAAGGCCGAAGTGAAAGATCAGGCAAACAATATTATTCAATAATGAACCAATGACCGGATTCATTTATCGAGTAGCTGAAAGGTTGACATTATTTCGGCAGACGGAGGCGAGGCGAACGAGCAGGTGGGTTCGCCTCATTCTTTTCCGGTAGAGATAGACAGGGAGGAAGCAGTGTGAGTATAAGTTGGAATTCCATTGAAGGGGCCATTGAACTGGGACTGTTATATGCACTAATGGCACTTGGTGTGTATATAACGTTTCGCATTCTGGATTTCCCCGATCTTACCGTAGACGGAAGTTTTACTACAGGAGGCGCTATTGCGGCGGTCATGATCTCCAATGATTACTCCCCTTGGCTGGCCTGCTTGGCAGCTATGGCTGGCGGCATGATCGCTGGAGCCCTAACGGGTCTGCTGCATACGAAAGGCAAAATTAACGGACTACTGTCCGGGATTCTGATGATGATCGCTCTGTATTCGATCAACATGCGTATTCTTGGTGCACCGAATAAATCGATTATGGGCGTGGAAACGCCGTTTTCAGGCGAACATGTCATGATCATTATCATTATCGTTGTGCTGGTATTTAAAATCATGCTCGATCTGTTTATGAAAACAGATATCGGACTCGCGCTTCGCGCTACAGGGGATAACAAACGCATGATTCGCAGCTTTGGTGCGAACACGGATGTAACGACCATTATTGGTGTCAGTTTGTCCAATGGACTGGTAGCCTTATCTGGTGCGTTTATTGCCCAGCAATCTGGGTTTGCTGATATTACAATGGGCATTGGCATGATCGTTATTGGTCTGGCCTCCGTCATTATTGGCGAAGCGATCTTGGGTGCCAGAACGGTATTCTGGGCGACGCTGGCAGCAGTTGTCGGTTCCATTATCTATCGGATTGTGGTTGCACTTGCTTTGCAGGTGGAATGGTTTGATACATCTGATCTGAAGCTGATCACTGCCGTTATCGTTATTATTGCACTCGTCTTCCCGACAATGCAGCGTTCGATGAAACAGCGTAGCCTCGCTCGCAAACGGACCGAAGAGCTGATGCGTTCCGGCGGCCAACAGGCAAAGGGGGGCATGTAGCATGTTAGAGATTACACAAGTCACCAAACTGTTCAACCCGGGCACAACGGATGAGAAAACAGCCCTGGTTGGTGTGAACCTGACCATGAATCCGGGTGATTTCGTAACGGTCATTGGCAGTAACGGAGCCGGGAAATCGACCCTCATGAACATTATCTCAGGTGTGATGAAACCTGATATGGGCGATGTGCTGATTAATGATCGCTCGATCAAGAATCTGCCAGAGCATAAACGCAGTAGCTGGATCGGCCGTGTCTTTCAAGACCCGATGGCTGGAACCGCGCCGCATATGTCGATCGAAGAGAACATGGCGATGGCATACAAACGTGGCAAAGGACGCGGGCTCGGCTTTGGTGTGACACGCGCGAGACGTGAGATCTTTAACGCACAGCTGGAGAAGCTTGGCATTGGGCTGGAGAAACGTCCCAATGCCAAGGTGGGCCTTCTTTCCGGCGGTGAGCGCCAGGCGCTCAGCTTGTTGATGGCAACCTTCACTCAGCCACAGATTCTGCTGTTGGATGAACACACAGCGGCGCTTGACCCATCTCGTGCAGAGCTGATTACCGAGCTGACAGAGACACTTGTCCGCGAGATGAGACTTACCACGCTGATGGTAACGCACAATATGGAACAGGCCATTCGCCTTGGTAACCGCCTGATCATGATGGATAAGGGCCGCATTATTCTCGATGTCAGTGAAGAGCGTAAGCGCACGCTCACGGTGCCCGAGCTACTCGGTGAATTCGAGCGCATTAGCGGCAAGAAGATGGCGGATGACCGCGTGGTACTGGGATAGGCACCAGGGTGCAGGGATGCCTTCTGGAAAAACAGTGCGCATTCTTACCCCAAAAGGGTGGAATTCATGTTAAGTGAGATCCGGTATAATGTTGAGAAACAAGGCTCTTTGCGTTATCGCAAAGAGCTTTTTTATGTTATGTTGAAGAGGTTCGAGATGGGTGTAGAGACTAGATATAAGAGATAAGGGATAAGAGTCTGCAGAACCGCATGAAAGAAAATTGAAAAATGAAAGATGAAAGATGAAAGATACTGGAGAGATACATAAGATTGACGAGATAGAGCAGATAGCTGATTTATCATATGTCATACATCGAAGCACACAAGGGAGGAACGAGAATGTCTCTGCAATTTGATGAGGGAACCTATACGGTATCTCAGCAAATGGATTCGATTCGCTTGCTGGCGAAGGAGTTTGCGCTTTTGCATTTTCTGTACGAAAACAAAGATAAGGCCTTTACACGCAGTCAACTGCTGGATCGGGTATGGCCCTTGGAATATCCGGTGGAACGAACCGTAGATGATCACATCTATCGTCTCCGTAAGAAGTTGAAACGCTGGGATGAGATTAGCCTGGATACCGTGAGGGGGTATGGCTACCGACTTGCCTTACGGGAGAACAAAGCGATGTTGCCCTCTAATCCTTCGGTTCATGATCCAGAGATGCAGGAAGTGATTCACGGACTGCTTCGCAAATATCATCTGTTCGGGCAGGGTAATTCCATTCAGATGCTGGTTCATCAGCAGGAAGCGCTTGGGCTGAAGATCGCACCGTACTACCAATTATATATGCATTTTATCCAGGGAGATCTGGAATGGCTGACGAGCACAGATGACTTCCCTTTGGAAGAGCGCCTGTACTGGCTATTAATCTACGTGCATGCTCTCTTAGAACCACCCCAAAGTCTAGAATTATACAAGCTAGCGATTGATTCACCTGTGTTGCCCGCCGAGTATCGTCAGGAACTGCGCATTCTGAATATTATTGATATTTACGCCGAGACGGGTCAGTATCAGGAAGCCAAGAGGCTACTGAAAGAGACATATCAGGTAATGGAAGCAGAACAGTTGACTTATTTTAAATTACCCGTAGGTCTTGCCGCGTTATCGGTTGAACTGTGGGGTGGGAGTGGTGAAACTGTAGAGGAACAACTGGCTGAGCTACGATCTGAATTAAAGGATGCTCCCTACTTGCGAGAAATTGGGCGCTTTCAGGTGATGGAGGGCCTGTGGCTACTTCGACAAGGACGGGTACGAGAGGCAGAACTGCGAATGGATGACGGTCTGGA
This sequence comes from Paenibacillus xylanexedens, assembly GCF_007680605.1. Classification (GTDB taxonomy): domain Bacteria; phylum Bacillota; class Bacilli; order Paenibacillales; family Paenibacillaceae; genus Paenibacillus; species Paenibacillus xylanexedens_B. The sequence goes on along the minus strand of NZ_VEIO01000003.1, from coordinate 183,873 downwards.
TGTATTAAAAATGTCACTCAATGCTCCGCTCTATCTAAATTCAGCCTATCAGATCCTCCTGTATATGGATCACCATCAAATCGAGGGAAGGCTCCGCAATAAATATCAGCAGATATATACAGAGATCGGTAAGACATATGGTGTTCCCGCATATGGGCAACAGATCGTGAACACCATTCGTCGCTTTTTATTAACGGATTCCGAGTCGTCTGATCTTCCTCTGACATAATGCCTCTATGATTACAGCCAAGGAGCAATCCATTTTACAAGCTGGTTGTAATCAGGGGAGGAAAATCAAGTATGAAGCAACAATCATCAAGGACAGAAGAACACCACTTATCCAATGCAGAGAATCCATCTCGCCCAGTGAACTCATCAAGAAACGACGTATTTCCTTCATCTAAACCAGATGATTCATCTGGTGAATCTGCTACCAAAAACACTAAAAGCCTTTGGGCTAATCTGCGGTTTATGCGTCTATTCGTTGCTTATGCACTCGCCACCTTTGGCGACTGGTTCGATGCACTGGCAATACAAGTCATGGTGGCTTACCGCTGGGGTGCTGATCCGCTGATTATCGCGCTGATCCCTGTCTGTATGGCTGTACCAGGTATCTTATTTGGATCGGTAGCCGGAGCGCTGGCTGATCGACTCCATAAAGTGAGAATCATGATTCTCTGTGATGGCATTACCATCGCACTAACCGTAGGGATTCTATTTGTGCCAAGTCCGACATGGCTACTACCCCTTCTTGCTCTGCGTGCAATGATGAGTGTATTTCATGTTCCTGCTCAGCAGGCGTTGACACGCCAGATCGTATCGGAGGAGCAACTGTTTCAGGCGTCGTCCCTGAATGGTTTTGTGAATCAATGTGCGAAGATAGCGGGTCCGCTTCTGGGCGCGGTGGTATTAGCCTTTTTCTCTCCGCAAATCTGTATTCTGATCAATGCGTGTGCTCGTCTATTATCGGGCGCTGTTTTATGGCCATTGCGACGTTTGGTGGAGAAGAAGGAACCTGTTATCCAAAGCGGGAATGCCGGTGAAGTTCCGAAGGAACCGGAATCTTTCTTCACGCAGTGGCAGGAAGGCTGGAGGTATTTACGCCGGAGTCGCGCGGTGAGGAATACTATCGTGTTTGGATGTTTGGGCCTGATGTCTATTCTGATGATCGAATATCAATTTTCTACCCTGTTTCGGGGGATCAAGCCCGGTAATGAATCCCTGCTCGGCTGGCTCGGTTCATCCGTAGGAGCGGGAGCGGTGTTTATTATTTTGCTGTTAAACCGATTGCCAAGGTTAGGATACGGGTGGGGGCTTGGGGGCGGTTATTTTCTCATTGGGGCTGGCATTGCAGCACTAGGCTGGGTTGGTCCAGATACATCGACAGCATGGATTATTGTCTTGGGCTTGTGTATTGGTCTGGGTAATGGACTGTTTATGGTTACGATGAATTATTTACTGCAAAAAGAGACCTCTCCTGACTATGTAGGACGTGTATTCGGCATTCAAAACTCGTTATACAGTGTGGTGCTGGTCGCTGCTCCGCTGGCGGGAGGTGCACTCATTCATTCTGTCGGGCCGAGTCCGACCTTTCAAATGATTGGCCTGGTTACACTAGCCATTGGACTTGGGGGCATCTTGTTACAGCGAATGTTATGGTCGATTAGCAGAACTTCTTCGGTAGATAAGACAGGATCTGCCCAACAAGGAATTACGTAAAAGGCTTGTCCCATAGCTGGAACTAGATTTTATAAAAGAATGCGAACTCATAGAGATTCATGGCCTGTGCCTGATCTTTTCGGCGCAATCCACATTTGTGCATATAAAATAGCCGCCTTCGGTACTTATCCGAACGTGGCTATTTCTGTTGCTTGCACAGAGGCAAGGCTATAGACCATCATACTTCCCACCAAGTGAAATACGTCGTGGAGGCTAACAAACCAGCAACGGAGAGTGATCCGGTTACGGAAAGGTTAATCGCCTGACCTGGAGGAATCACGTATTTCCCGAACTCGTTGGATTGAAATGGACCAACTTGTAGAGGCATGGACATGATAGCGGTAGCACCGGATGGGGTTGCTGTAGAAAATCGAACAAGAGCAGCACTTGTGTTACTGCTGGAAAGATTGCTGTTTACGGCTGTAAGAGTGCTTGGAGATGAGAGGGTACCGTTTGCACTTAGAGTCATCGTTCCACTGAAAGAAGATAACAAGTTGAGTGCGACAGTAATGCCACCGGACAATCGCGAGACATACAAGGTTCTGCCACTTCCGGCCGGATTGGCGAGTTGCAAAGTGGCTGTTACACTCCCCCCTAACAAACCCAGTGTGGTGGAGTTGGTTGAACCTGCATTGTACAGGCTGCCCGTGCTACCCGCACTATTCTCGGGTGGAGCAACAATGCCGGGCGAGATGTATGTGTTTGTGTTTGACGTGTAGACGGGTTGGTTCAAGGGATTAAATACATTATTGTTCGGCATGATTTGCACCACCTTTACTCAAATTCATGTTAGAATTCCCACCAAAATAGATTGATAGACCCCACCTGGCTTCCGGTTCCCAAGCTTATGGATAACGATTGACCTGGAGGAACGACAATAGAGCCGTTCAAATCGAGAGCATACAGACCTGCGGTGAGCGGAATGCTTAGAAGGCTGGTGAAGGTACCCCCAAGTGTTCCTGTATTCTGCCTTGTCGTTACGATACTGGTGTTGGCATTGCCTAGCAATGTATTGACGGGTACGGGAGTGCTGCCGACAGTGACGGTTCCGCCGGAATAGACCACAAGTGTGGCTGCTGCTGTTGTGCCCCCTGATAAGCTCGCAATGCGTATCGATCTGCCGCTTCCGGCGGCATTTAGAATTTGTAGAAGGAGATTTTGGCTCGAAGGAATAGAAACATTGTTGGTTGTCAGTGCAAAAAAGCTTCCTGCCGCAGCCGCGCCAGTATCCGGAGCCGCCCCAATTCCCGGGGCCGCGAAGGTATTGGTAAGCTGTGTGTATAAAGGGCCGTTAGACTGGTTGAACACATTGGTATTGGTCATTCCGCTAACCTCCCCTGAACAATGGAATAGATGGAGAATGGCACATAGCCTGCTTTAATTCGCATGTCCTCATTACTAGCATGATATGTAAAAGGAAGAGAAAGCGTTTGGGGATTACATCCGAATTCCCAAATAACGGCGGATGCCGTGCCCGTATTTCGATTCCGGGCATACGATGCGTAAGCACATTTTTTAAGGGGAAATCGAGATGAGTCGAACAGCCAAGCGAAGCAGGAAGAGAACGAAACCTTCAGCCAAGCAGACAATGAAACCAAAAACTAAATATGTCAGCCGCCGCCCATCCCGTTGTTCTCGCCGCGCCAAACTGCTGAAGCCCCCTTGTTCCCGGATTACCCGTCCCAGGTTCAAACAGGGTGCTTTCTCACGCACGAAACTCCCTGGTGCTACTCACTGTTTTACAGAGCATACCTACACTGGAGCAGAGACAGGTCAAGGTGAACATGCCCTCCCGCCGCAGGATACCTCATCTCTGAGCATGTACAGCTATGGCGTGGTGAATCGCGGAAAACATCCAGCCATCGTTCAAGTTCAGGTCAGCCCGAATGCTGTAGATTATGCAGTAGATAGTCAGGAAGTCATTGAGGGGGGACAGACAAAGGCGCTGGTTCCCTTGCGATTTCTGCATTATACCCGGCTTGTGCTCCTGCCTGTAAATCCGGCTCAGCCTACTCGGCTTGATGTATATTTTCAGGCACAGCGTATGCTCGTAAGGTAGTTTAATTACACAGATTGTCCAGGGAGGAGGACGAGGCTCATGCCTAACTTTACAACGTTTAATACGAATCCGGATAACCTGAGAACACTGATTTTCGGTCAGGACAGTACAGGTACGGCCCAGCCCGTCAGAACGGATACAAGCGGGAATGTGGTAGGTATCATTCTGGACGGGACAATTAGTAACATTTCAGGTCTGACCACGGTTACGATTAATGCAGGGACAATCACCAACATTCTGAATGGTACGATCACGAATGTACTGGGTGCCACGATTACGGCAGGAACCATCACCAGTGTGCTGGGTGCCACAGTAACAGCCGGGACCCTGACCAACTTGCTGAACGGTACCATCACAAGTGTCCTCGGGGCAACCGTCACTGCCGGAACATTAACCAACCTGTTGAACGGTACAATTACCAGTGTACTTGGAGCAACGATCACCGCAGGAACAATTAACAGCGTACTCGGGGCTACCATCACGGCCGGAACACTGAGCAACTTGCTGAATGGTACCATCACGAACGTGCTCGGCGCGACGATTACAGCTGGTACCATCACCAGTGTACTGGGCGCGACGGTAACAGCCGGGACCCTGACGAACTTGCTAAACGGTACGATTACCAATGTGCTTGGAGCAACGATCACGGCGGGAACCATTACGAGTGTATTGGGTGCCACGATTACAGCCGGAACGATCACAAGTGTGCTCGGTGCAACGTTGACGGCAGGTACATTAACGAACCTGTTAAATGGTACGCTCACCAGCGTACTTGGCGCGACGATTACCGCGGGTACACTAACGAATTTGTTGAACGGAACGATCACGAGTGTCCTCGGCGCAACGATCACAGCAGGTACAATCACGAGTGTGCTTGGAGCAACAATTACAGCCGGAACGATTACCGGTGTGCTTGGTGCTACCTTAACAGCCGGAACGCTGACAAACCTTTTAAACGGAACGATCACGAGTGTCCTCGGTGCCACAGTGACAGCTGGAACGTTGACCAACTTGCTGAATGGTACGCTCACGAGTGTACTGGGCGCGACCATTACCGCAGGTACGTTAACCAACCTGTTGAACGGAACCATTACCAGCGTGCTTGGAGCCACGATTACGGCCGGTACACTGAGTAGCATTACATCCATCTCCCAAAAAAGTTTTCAAGAGAACCAGCTTATCGGCACGCCGACGGCTAACACGTTTACATCGCTGCCTGCTGTGACAACGAGTGTATTCGGCACATACTCTTTCTTCGTATATAACAGGGGGCCGGGATTGAACAGGGTGGATGCGCAAGTGGAAATCAGTGCTAACGGAACCAACTGGTATACGGATGTAGCTACGGTAACAGGGATTCTATCCGGTTCTGTGGATGTTTTGGTACCTCAACGGTTTCTGAAATACACACGTCTTTCTTATCGCTCGAGTCTGCTTGGTGCACCGAGTACGATTGACGTGTTCTTCAATGGACAAGGCACATAACCCGCTTGGCTGTCATATAGGTACATGGAGTTCACTTTGGTGGGCTTCATGTACTTTTTTTGTATCGGAGGTTAATGCGGATGCAGAACCGGTTACTCGGCATTCATATGATTGTGCAAAATGAAGAGCAGCACCTGCCCCGCTGTCTGGACAGCTTGAAGCAAGCGGGTTCGGAATGGTTCATTACAGATACAGGCTCGTCCGACCGGACAGCTGATATTGCCAGAACATATGGTGCGACAGTGCTACACGCCCGTTGGGAAGATGATTTTGCTAAAGCCCGAAATATTAGCCTGCCCCTGGCAACGACGGAATGGACTCTCTGTCTGGATGCCGATGAGTATGTCATCGAAGGATTGGAACAATTAATGAGTTTTTTGCCAAACGTCCATAAGAGCATCACCCGTTTACGCATCACAATCGAAAATCAATACGGAGAAGGGACCGAGGACAAGATCCTGTCCCATCCTGTACGGCTGTTCCGTGCCCAGCATGGCTATCAGTACACAGGGCGCATTCATGAACAGCTGTTTCGCCAAAACATGGATGACCAAAGCTCTGGCGTTACCCTAAATAAGTCCCAAAAAAAGATGAGCATACACTCTGATTCACCTGAAATATGTGCAGCAGGCAATTTAGCAGACGTAGATGTAGATGCAGACACAGACACAGATGTAAAAGTTGAGCCGCTTGCCCCTTTGCGTCTGGGGCATGATGGTTATCTAGCTACCGTAATCGCTAAAGGGGATAAAGCCAAGCGTAATTTGCGCCTGATCGAGCGGGAGCTTGCCGATCATCCGGCAGACCCTTTTCACCTGTACAATCTGGGCGTAACACGCTGCCAACTGGGTGACCTTGGGCAAGCGGCGGAGGCTTTTAGTGAGTCGATGAAACGAGCCGAATGGCCAGCTCCCTATCGCTCCACCCTTGTAAGAGATTTGGCGAAAGTACTGGTAGAACTGGAGCGTTACGAAGAAGCCCATCTGCTGCTTTCCGCAGAAACTCAACGTTACCCTGCATACGCTGATCTCCATTTGATATACGGTGAAGTTCTGGAGCAGCAGGGTTTGCAGGAACGGGCTTATCGTGCCTATGCACGGGCGAGCACCTGTGGCTCCGGTCCGAATGATCACGGAAGGTCTGGCGGCGGAGAAGCCGTGAATAAAGCTTTTTACGTGACAGAAGCAGGCTCTTGCAGTTATCGGGCATATACATCGATGGCGCGGCTTGCACAGAAACGGGGATTCGGGCAAGAAGCGGTTCGGCTATACGAGCTTGCCCTGGAGCAATTATCTGCCTACAGACCCGCTTGGATCGGATTGGCGGATGCATTGCAGCAACAGGGGCATTCGGATGATTCCATTGCAGGTCAGCTGATGCATTTAGCTAACCGATTACATCAGATCCGTGGAACAGATCATGCAGATCAAATGAACCGGCCGCACCCCACTTTGGAAAAGGAAACAGAGATCGTGCCGATTCATATGCTCTATGCCCTCGCTAATTGCGGAGCGTATAAACAGGCATTACTTCTTCTGGGTGGTGAGGCATCCCATATTCATGTTCCAGTAGGTGATCAACTTCACTGGATGTTGTGTGCAGGCCAAGTTACAGATGCATGGAACCTCGCTCAGAGTAGCTGGGGAGAAGCGGATAGAGAGGAGCATAAACAGATTTCTTTCCCGTCTGTCATCACGTCAGGAGTTGAGGATGATGCTGATATGAGCCTTCAATCGGATGAGCGAAGTGATTGGGCGCTAGCATGCTGGGCGAGTGGCAGGCGTTTGACTTCATCCTTCTTGGCTAAAGTATCTCCTCTGGAGAGGGGAATGTGGAAGGTAGCGGACCGGTTACTGTTTGAGTATCAGCCTGGAACTCTATCGGCTGGTTCTTCTAGACCTCCTGTACCTGCTGCATCGGATAGGCAACTTCTGCAATGGAGCGAACCTGTGCAAATGATCGCAAGGCAGTTAGTGGCTCGTGCGATCCAAAGCGGGCAATTGGTCATCGCACAGCAGTTGCATGAGCGTTTGGCTTGTATCATGTCAGATCCTGAGAGGACAGAAACAGCAATTCGGCGGAATTATGCGGGTCTGTTGCATCGGCATGGATACACGATGATTGCTGCCGAGATGCTGATTCAGTGTATGACGGAAGGAGAATTGGATGCGGAAGGGCTGTTCTGTCTGGGCGAAACGCTGTACTCCAAAGGACATTTGGAGCAAGCACTGTCGCTCTTGGAACAGGCACTGGAGCAAAAGCCGGATTTCAGTGAAGCCCGTGCTGGAGCGGCTATCTGTTACTTGCAAATGGCCCTTGGTTTAATTCGTCAGGAACGGAATCGTTCTTCCGAGGTTAGAGTACTTGCGAATCAGCAGCTGGCTTTGGAACAGCAGTTGCGAACAGCGGAGGGGATACCTTGGCGGACAGTATATCATGCAAAAGAAAGGAGGAATCACCATGCAAGCACATCAGCATCAGAGACAGCGGAGTCAGGCCGAGCGGATCTCTCTGTGCATGATCGTCAAGGATGAGGAAGAGATGCTGCCACGTTGCCTTGAAAGTGTGCGGGGTGCGGTGGATGAGATCATTGTAGTAGATACTGGATCATCTGATCGAAGTGTGGCCATTGCGCGGGAGTATGGCGCGTCGGTCGTTGAGTTTGAGTGGTGCGATGATTTTGCCGCGGCACGAAATGCTGGCCTGGAGCGGGCTTCCGGCGACTGGATTCTCTTTCTTGATGCGGACGAGGCGCTGGAAGCGACAGCTCGGGAGCAGATCAGAAGCTGGACGGAAGTCAGCGGCTGCGACGGATTGTTTTTAAACATTCATAACTATACGGGTTCGGGTCAGCAAGGCGCGACGGTCAATCCGGTGCTGCGTTTGTTTCGCAATCATCCCGAGCATCGGTTCAAGGGTCGCATCCATGAGCAGATTGCTGCAGCGATCTGTGAGCGAAATCCGGAGGCTGCGTTTCATATCACGAACATGGTGATTCACCATTACGGGTATCAGACGGTGGTTGTGGAGCGCAAGGACAAGGTGAATCGCAATGTGCGTCTACTGCAGCAGGCGGTGGTGGAAGAGCCGAATCAACCGTTCCATCACTATAACTTGGGCGTGGAGTATTTGCGTGTGGGTGAAGCGGAGCAGGCACTGGATTCATTCGGCAAAGCGCGGAAGATGATTGACCCTGCCGTGACCAGCTATGCACATTTGCTATTGAAATACGAAGTCCGCTGTCTGGAGCATTTGCAACGCTGGCAGGACGCACTGGAGCGTGTGGACGCGGCGCTGGAACTTTTCCCGGAATACACAGATTTGATGCATCATCGGGCGATATGTGCAGACGCTGTGGGGGATACGGAGGCTGCAGAGATATGGCTTCGTAAAGCCGTTAGGCAGGGGCCTCCTCCAGCGATTTTCCACACTGAAGAAGGAATGGGCACATACCAGACATGGTACACGCTGGGCCGCTTGCTGGAAGGAAAGGCCGATCTTGAAGGAGCGGTCGATGCTTATGTGGAAACGGTGCGGGCAAAATCCAGCTTGGTACCGCCGCTGTATCGCCTATTTCGAATCATGCGCGTATCAGGGCAGGAAGGGCAAATTCCGGCGGTGATCGAGTCGCGTTTTGCCCTGAGTTCGGAGGAAGCTTTGTCTAAAGTACTGGGTATTCTGGAACAGTGCCATTGTTACGATGCTGCGCTTGAATTGCTTGGGGAGTTAACGTCTGCTTCTTCCGGCGAGCAACGGGAGAAACGTTCCGTGGCTGAGGCCGTTCTGCATGTACAACGAGGGGACTGGAGTAGCGCGCGTTTGAAACTCGAAACGGTGAAGCGAAAAAGAGGGCCATTTGCCCCTATGGCTGCCCGTTGGCTTGAACGTTTACGATGGCTGGATGGGAAAGAGGGGCAGGAAACAAGCGGACAGGATGCTTTTACCCGTTGGCTGATGCACAGCTCACAGTTAGGCGAGGGCAGAGAGAGTGCATCTGAGGAAAAGTCGGGGTCTACAGGATGGGGAAAGGCTGTAGTAGAGATGGAGAACAGATCGAAAAAGGAGAATGTAGCTGGACTTGAGAGTGTGGCGGACTCTGATCATGCAGGGCTGTATGAGGGCTGGCAAGCTCTCGGGCTAATGCTGGAAGGGTGTGTCCAGTCTGGAAGATGGCAGGCGCTGCATGGATTGATTCAACGGGGACGTCAGCTGCTGGATGCAGGTGGTGGAATCGTGGGAAAAGGTTTGGAAGAGGAAAAGTATGCTGGCAGTAAGCCGGAGCATGAAGAAAATCGGGTACAACAATCCGAGAGTGAGCGTACGGATGCCAAAGAAATATTGGCTAAGGAGCCCTTCGCAGGAGCCTTGGATACGTTGAGCGGAACAGGATGGTTGGTTCAAGGCATGGTGAGTGCAGCTGATCGCCATCTGGCGAAACTTATGTCTGATACGGAACAGGTGGAGCCTGGGAAAAGGCAGCGTCGTTCATACTGGCCTGTCATTCAGCATATTCGGCTGGAGTTGCCTGGAGCAGACGGATTCGAGGGCTGAGTCGGAAGAGCGGCGGACAATAAATGGAAGGCGAAGGATCGGCAGGGAGGGTTTTGACGGAAGGAGGGCAGGATGCGGGTGAAGGAAGGTATCAGCTTATGTATGATCGTGAGGGATGAAAGTGAGTTTCTGGAACGTTGTCTGGATTCTGTACGTGAAATCATAGACGAGATCATTATCGTGGATACAGGTTCGGCTGATGATTCCGTAGCTATTGCTCAGCGATATGATGCAACGATCATTAGTACAGAGTGGAACGGAGACTTTAGCCAGGCGCGTAATCTTTCGCTTGCTGCCGCGAGTTATTCATGGATTTTGGTGCTGGATGCCGATGAAATGTGGAAGCATACGTTATGGACAAAGTCAGAGTTGCTGGAATGGCTTGAAGCGGGGAGTGAAGAGGTCTGGGGGTATTGGGTTAAGGTGACGAGTCTGCTGGGTATTTCAGGCGAAGAACGTGTAACGGACGAGGTGTGCCGTTTATTTCGAAATGACCCCCGAATTGCTTTTCGTGGAAGAATCCATGAGGAAGTCGCTTCTTCTATTCTCGCTTTGATGCCGCAAGGGATTCGTCATTCGGACATCGAGGTTGTTCATTACGGTTATTTGGATGAGGTCATTGCTGCTAAGCGAAAAGATGTGCGTAACATGAGGTTGATCCGGCTGGCTCTGCAGCAGACACCAGATCAGCAGGAACTGCTCTATGCGCTGGCTGCCGAGTGGTTTCAGCAATCGAAGTATGATGAAGCACTTCGATTGCTGTTGCCGCTGCTGGCAAAGCTTGATCCGACGTGTGGATATCATTCGGATGTAGTGCTAAAAACAGCATATACGTGGAGAGAATTGGGGCAGATCGAGCTGGCGCTCTCTGTGGTGGAGACCTGGGTAACGGTGTATGATGATTTCCCGGATCTGCTTGAGCTTGCCGCGGTGTTGGAACTAGATCAGGGCCGTGCAGATCGTGCATTAGAGTGGTTAAAGCAGGCGAAATCCGCTGCATCGACAGCAGTGCGGTATACCTCGGTGTCCGGTGCCGGAAGCTACCGCAGCCTAACATTGGAAGGCATGGCACATGAGCAGGATGGCCGCTGGGCAGAAGCGGAAGCGTCCTATACGGAAGCGCTGGGCATACAGCCCGGCAACGGGGCGGCATGGCAGCGAATGCTATTCCTTGGGGCAGCCACGGGACGGCCGCAGGCCATTGCTGGCGTAGCCGAGTGGGGGAGCTTGCCGCTAGCGGCGTGGCAAGCACTGGTCTCGGCCGCGCTGGCTGCGCATCGGCCGGAATGGCTGCTGCGCCATGCGGGGGCGCTGGGCCCGGCGCAACGCGGGAAGCCGCTTGCCGAGGGGCTGGCGCTGGCCCAGATCGGCGAGGATGCAGCCGCGAGCACGGCGCTGCGGCTGTGGGTAGCGCATGCGCAGCATGGGCCAGAGGCTGCGCTGGCACTGTGGGCGCTGGGCCACAAGCAACGTGAGCGCGGCGTGCCCGGGCGTGCGGCGGCAACTCGCCAGCAGGCAGCCGTGCCGGAGGTGGCGCGTGCTGCCGAGGTGCTGCTGCAAGGCGAGGGCGCGGCGGCTTGCGGCACTCCGAGCAGCTTGGCGCTGCCCGCGCAAGCGCTCGCCGCCGTGGGCGCCTGGCACGCATGGCTGCGCCTGCTGCAGGCCCTGCCGCGGGGCGGCGCGCTGGCGCTGCTCGCCGCGCTCCCGCCTGCGGCCCGCTGCGGGCTGCTGCGCGCGCCCGCTCACGTCCGCGCAGGGCTGCTTGCGCTATGCGGCACGCCGGGCGGCGCGCAGCAGCCCTGCGCGGACGAAGTGCCCGCCCCGGCGCTCGCAGCGCATGCGCTCCTGGCGGGCACGCTCGCGCTGCTCGCCGGGCGGCAGAGCCTGGCGCGTGATTGGGCCGATTACGCGGCCCGGATCACGGCACGGCATGCTGCCGCCCAAGGCGGCCCGGCGAAGACACCGCCGCCGGGCCTGCAGACCCTGCTGCGCCTGACGGAATCTGGCGCAGCCCATGCCCTAGCCTTCCAGCAGCAGTGCAACATGCTGCTGGTGTACCTGTGATCCGGCGTACCTTAGCGCCGGATGCCCCGGGATGCCCGGCTTTCAGCACAGCAAAAAAGCCGGGGCATCCCGGCACAAACTGCATTTACCACAAGTTTGGCCTGCTGTTTCAGACGGAAAAACACATAACTATGCAATTCGTTATGCAATCCGCAATACTACCCTTTCCGCGTATTATGTTCGAATACCTAATCGCTTTCTCATCAGAAGCCTCTATGGTAATGCTCGTTTAGAGGCTAGATGAGATGAGCTACTGTACAGCAATTGATGTATTAATGGCGTGCGGGACTAACGTCTCTATCCTTTTTCCGCCTTGCATATCACAGCCCTGAAGCAGCGGATGGGCGCGCCATACATCTCCGAGGAGATGGCGTCCGCAGGTTCTTCCACGGTTAACTTATCTTCAATCGTCAGTCCTGTGACAGCCATGATCGTTTCCAGTAGATCCGGTCGCATCTCGGGTACATCAAACGTGGCGATTAACTGTCCGTTTGGCTTCAACACCCGGGCGAATTCGCGAAAAGCCCGTAGCATCGTGCCCGTGTCCAGATGCTCCAGAACAGAGATGCAGAATATGCGGTCAAACTGCTCGGGACGATATGGAAGCTGCGCCAGATTGGCCTGAGCGCGATGAAGCCGGGTGAGGTAATGTTCGGGCAGATGGAGAGCCGCCTGTTCGCCAAAATCAGCCGCAATATCTAGACGAATCGCCTCTTCCGACAGGATGCGTTCATCCCAATCACATGCGTGAACTTCGCGGCAATGCTCCGTGAGCCAAAATTTGAACGGGTGCGAAATGCCGCAGGCCGCATCCAGTACCACGTCGCTTGAACGTGCAAATTGCCTCGCCCACTCATACTCATAAGGACGGCTCCACCAGGCGGGATGGAGCGGGAAAACGAGCGTGTCTGTCTTCGGATCGCTTTGCCGGATGTACCTTGATTCCATCATTGACGTGGTGTCGGGTGTGTCCATCATGTTTGAATCGCCTCCTTCAATCCTGTTTCAGCTAAAAAAGATTCCAGAACCCTGCTCCACCGGCTACGCCATATGGACAGATCATAAGACAGTGCGGTTTCGCGCGCATAGATGCCAAGCCGCTCCCGCGTGGCGCGATCCTGAACGAGCCTGATGAGCGCGGCAGTCAATGCCTGCTCACCCGGGGGCACGAGCAATCCGTTGAACCCATCCTGAATCAGATCATTGAGTCCTCCGACATTGGAAGCGATAACCGGAAGACCGCAGCTCATCGCTTCCAGGCATGCGTAGGAGGTTCCCTCCGAGAATAACGTAGGTATGACAACGATATCCGCCTGATGGTAAGCGTCACGAATATCTTTGAAATCGTACGTATGCTGGCGGATGCGGACCGTATGCGGATGTGTACGCTGCCAATAGCGAAAGGCTCTGCCTACCGTACTGCCTTCGACCAGTTCCCCGGCAAATTCAACCTCCACATCCGGAAAAGCCCCCAGCAGCTTATCTGCCGCAAGCATCATAGGAATGATACCGCGCTCGCTGCTGATGCGGCGGGGATACAGAATGCGGATTGGACGTGGAACTGACACAGGCACAGCGTCATTCGTATGATCGTGACCTTGATGAGAAGGAGGTTCGGCAAATTCATTTTCGAAAGAAAAAGCACCTACACCGGAGACTTCACCCTGCTCTCGCTTAAAACTCTTCGTTCTGGCTTTTTCCCCTGAACTGCGATCTAAATCTGAATCATTAAGGCCTGCTGTATGATGATCTGCTGCATCCCCCCTGTATTCCTTAACAAGAATGTCTTCCTGTTCAGTCTGGAGTGGCAAATCTCTTTTCCATGTCGTCATCCATTCCTCTTCATGCTGCGGTGTGAGCATCCTGCTTGGCGGAGCAGGGATGAAATAAGAGGTGTCCACTGCGTTGGGAATCAGCACAATTTGTTCTGAATCGGTGTACGTACAGGCTGCCCGGCAGAAGGTCTGGAAATGGGAGTCTACCGAAACGATGCGAACCAGTCCGTCCAGCGCCAGCTGAATGTGATCGGCAACCTGGCGTTTCGTCTCAAGCGGCAGGCGGGGGCGATCCCAATTAATGCCATGACATATCCCGAGGCTGCCAGGTTTATAGGTAATGGGTTGCCAGAGGCAACTGGCATAGATGATTGGACCGCGGGCTGCTGCGGCCATCCGGTCAAAGGCTTCCGGTACATTTTCCATGTCGTAATCGTAACCATAGACGTCAATCTGTTCGGTTCGGGTCTGGAATGCTTCGAAATAGGACAGCTGGTGCACTTCCGGAATATGTCCGAGTCCGCGGATGACACTGCATAGATCGAGAATATAACGTTCCAGTCCGCCGCCAAATACCCGGCCAAACTCCCGGTTGTAACCATCGGTAAAACTATGGGTCAGGATGCTGACCACACCCATATTACGACTCCTCCTTCCAAGGGAGCAGGCGCGGTTCAGGGTCCAGAATGGACTCATACTGCGCTGGGTTACCCCATTCCCCATGCGGATCAATCCGTTTGTAACGTAAATATTTGCGTACCCGATCCTCCAAACTCCCTGCCCAGCCGAGATGCTGAACCTTCAGTTCCGTGCATACCCCTGGTAACACGGTGCAGGACGCGGGAAGACGAGGAACATGGTGATTCTGTTGCGGGTAAAAGTAAGGATAGCCCGGCATGTAACGGACAAGGGAGGCGGTGTGACGTTTGTGCATCGACCACAGCTCATCCTCCCGATAATGTGTTCGGCAACCCCACATATCGTAGAATCGGAAGGCAAACCAGTCTGCATAGTCTTGATTAATGAGCTTGCGTATCGCCTTTTTGGCTTCAGTACTGTATAGTTCATCGGCATCTACCGATAGAAGCCAGTCTGGATCTGTACTGACTGTTGCTTGCCATAATGTGTTGCGAAGGCGCCATTCCTCGGCAAATAGTGGCTTCTCTAACACATCTAGACGAACTACTTTTGGGAAAGCTCTGCATATTTCCGGTGTTCCATCTGTACTGGCATCATCCACGATGACGATTTCATCCACGAATTCACTCAGATCTTGCAACACTTCTTCCAGATACCGTCCTTGCTCATTACGTACCTGAAGCATGGCAGTCAGCTTGTTGTTTTTATTTTTGCGTATCCGACGTACGGAAGAGTTTTGTTCGTACGCATCCACTTCTACATCACGGCTGGTGGAGGGGGTGGCTTCCTCTTCGATCCGTGAATTCACGATGCGATGAACTTGACTTGAGGCGCCTTGGGCTTCGGAACTCGAAGACGTTTGAAGCGAATCATGCATAACGGGCCTGCTTCCAGGGGTTCTGCGCTTCTTCGGGTCTATCATTAAGGCACCTCCCCAAGCAACTGCTGTACGGCTTGATCCAGCAACTCCAGTTCCATAATCCGGGCCAAGGCCTCTTCATCCTCCGCAGCTGTCTCCAGAAACAGCCTTACCGCACCGTGGCGTTCGCCTCGAAGAGCCAGTGCTGTCCCGGATAGTTGTCGATATTGCAGAAGGCTGGTTGCATCCTGAATATCACTGGCATGAACGAGCGCAAGCGCATCCTCCACACACTCTGTTTCCTGATAGATACGGAACTTCCAATGCCTTGCCGTTTCCCCGCCAAGCTCATCCAGAACGCGCAGAGCACTGCCATAATCATCATTGATACGCAGCAGTTCTGCGCGAACCAACTGTTCTTCTCCGGCTTCAAGCCAGCGGCACAATTGCTCATAATGATGACGTTCTTGCTCGTTATTTGCACTGATGCCAAACACCTGCAGAGCTTCTTCAATCTGACCTGATCTCGCATAGATGGCGGAGAGGAACCGGTAATGGGACACCACACAATCCTGCCTTCCGTTGATGACAGCATGAGTGAATGCTTCCTTGAGCGAGGCGGCGGCACGGGAATCTTCCAGTAAATACTCATATGCGGACAGAAGAAACGAGATGGTTTCATGAGCACCTGTTTTGGCTCGAAGCTGTCTGTAGTAGTCGGCTCGCACACGACATTGAAGCGTGGTAATGCGGTCTGGTTTACCAGTCAGTGCCTGCTGAAGTGCATGCATAAAAAATATCTCATAATCCCGCAGTGGAATACGTTTACCGTCATATTGGATGTAACCGGCTGGTGAAGTGTCTTCTCCCCCTAGCCAGATGGCACGGGTACCTTGAAAGAGCAACTTCATATACCGGGTTTCCGAGGATGTGGCGACCAGATCGGCAATGCCGACAAGTCTGGAGATACTGCTCTCCCAGAGTGGAGATGATGCTTCGTCTCCTACCGGTTCAGGCAATAGTGCAATACATATTTCCGGTTGTAGTGAAGCTACAGCCATGAGCCAGTATGGATGTGCAACGATTGCAGCTGTGTGAGGTTCCTGTAGTCGTTTCTCCGCTTCCGCAAGGGAGATTACTTGAATGGCCTTTGGCAATTCCTCATCCTCAGCTGTACGGCTGCTGACATAAAAGATCGTACCTTCTTGAGCTGCAAATAGAGCAGCGATGTCCGGGTAAGGGAAGGATGACCAGCCTCCTTTTCGCGGGAAAAGCACATATTGGACTGCAATGTCTGTGGACACAGACAGATCGGTGGCTGTCTTCTCCAAGTCCTCTTCATGCTTTGGTTTTGGCTTTGAAGCAGTATCTGTTAATGATTCCGCATGTTCCATCTGTAACTCACCACACTTTGACAAGGGATTTTTGGTATGTAAAAAAGCCGTTGCAGCACTTCACATATCTCCGTCTGACACTAACATATGGGCATTTGTCTCCAAACATGAACAACTTCCAAGAATACATGCAACAGTTCAAGACAAATCAGGCCGCGGGCATGTGGGTTAGATAGGCTTAATTTTATCTATTGTGTGACCAAGGTCACTTTTTTTCGCAGGGGAGGTGGGTATTGTGATAATTCTCACATGTGAGTTGTACGTAATCTGGCACAATACGTTCATCAACGTATTTGGAGAACAGACAGCGAAGATGAACGCTTCAACGCCACTTACGTATCTTGCTAAAGCGAACAGAAAGAAGGGGTAAAGGTATGGATCCGATTATGTTATCGCGTATCCAATATGCACTTACAACGATTTTCCACTTTTTCTTCGTACCGCTGTCCATCGGCCTTGTGCTGCTAGTTGCGATTATGGAGACGTTGTATGTCATGAAGGGAAAAGAGATTTACAAAACGATGGCGAAGTTCTGGGGCAAGCTGTTCCTGATCAACTTTGCCGTCGGTGTGGTCACCGGTATTTTGCAGGAGTTCCAGTTCGGCATGAACTGGTCGGAGTATTCCCGGTTTGTCGGTGATGTCTTCGGTGCGCCGCTGGCGATCGAGGCTTTGCTAGCATTTTTTATGGAATCTACATTTATCGGTTTATGGATATTCGGCTGGGATCGTTTGTCCAAAAAAGTGCATCTGGCCTGCATCTGGCTCGTATTTGCCGGTACATTCCTGTCAGCGGTGTGGATTCTGGCAGCGAACTCGTTTATGCAGCATCCCGTTGGGTTCGCCATCAGCAATGGCCGTGCGGAGATGAATGACTTCTTTGCACTCATTACGAATGGACAGTTTCTCGTTGAATTCCCGCATACCATTTTTGGTGCGTTAATGACGGGAGCTTTTGTGGTGACGGGCATTAGTGCGTACAAGTTAATGAAAAAAAAGGACGTGGAAGTATTCCGCAGATCCTTCAATATTGCGGTTATTATCGGGCTTGTATCCTCGCTGGGAGTGGCTTTCTCGGGACACTTTCAGGCGCAATATCTGGTGGAGACACAGCCGATGAAGATGGCTGCAAGTGAGGGCACATGGACAACCACCGAAGATCCGGCACCGTGGACGGTCATCGCCTCCATCGACCCGGAAAAGCAGGAAAATTCGGGTGAAATCAAAATTCCTGGATTGCTTAGTTACCTGTCTTACAGTAAATTCTCAGGCAGTGTTAAAGGCATGAAAGAACTGAATGCCGAGTATCAACAAACGTACGGACCTGGCGACTACATTCCGCCTGTACGCACGACGTTCTGGAGCTTCCGTGTCATGATTGCTGCAGGCGGCTTGATGATCCTGCTGGCGATGTACGGAACATATCTGGCTTGGCGCAAGAAGCTGGAAGTGGCGAAACCATGGTTTATGCGTCTGATGGTTTTTGCCATATCCCTGCCGTTTATCGCCAATACAGCAGGCTGGATTATGACCGAGGTTGGCAGACAGCCATGGACGGTATTTGGATATATGACAACCGAAGCCGGTGTATCGCCTAACGTTTCAGCAGGCATGATTTTGTTCTCCACAATTGCCTTTACTGCGGCGTATACGGTTCTGGGCATCGTGATGGTGTATCTGTTTGTACGCAAAATCAAAGCAGGCCCATATGCCGTTGATAAGTCAGAAGAGCATGATGAGCCGGCCGATCCGTTTGGTGTAGATGGGGGGTATTCCGTTGTTACTAAGTGAGCTGTGGTTTGTGCTGATTGCCGTATTGTTTATCGGGTTTTTCTTCCTTGAGGGATTTGACTTCGGGGTGGGTATGTCTACGGGGCTGATCGCCAAAACAGATCGTGAACGTCGTACATTAATCAATTCGATTGGTCCGTTCTGGGATGGTAACGAGGTCTGGCTGCTGACCGCGGGCGGTGCCATGTTTGCAGCCTTCCCGCACTGGTACGCAACATTATTCAGCGGATTTTACCTGCCGCTGGTTGTGGTGTTGCTGTTGCTGATTGGACGCGGAGTTGCCTTTGAGTTCCGCAGTAAAATGAAACAGCAGCGCTGGCGTAGAACGTGGGACATCATTATTGTGGTGGCAAGCGCCTTGCTGCCATTCCTGTTTGGGGTCGTTTTTGCAACGTTGATGAAGGGACTGCCTATTGATGAGAACATGCAGATGCATGCCGGTTTCCTGGATATCGTGAATCCATACACCGTTGTAGGCGGCTTGAGTGTAACGTTATTGTGTCTGGTTCACGGGCTGTTATTTGTTTCCCTGCGTACCGTAGGTGAATTGAGGGAACGGGCACTTCAACTGGCGAAAAAGGTAATGATACCACTGGTTGCAGTGCTTGCGATATACGCATTATTGACCTATCTGATGACCGACGTATTCACAGTTCGCGGCTGGGCGCTCTGGATTATGGTTCTGCTGGGTGCTGCGGCGCTGGCTCTTGCGGCTTACTTCATTCGTCAGCAACGAGAAGGTTGGGCTTTCGGGATGACAGGTGCGGTTATTGCCATTGCCTTTGCCTCCGTATTTATCGGATTGTTCCCACGAGTTATGGTAAGTTCCATCAATTCGGCATTCGATCTGACCGTATATAACGCAGCATCGGGACCTTATTCATTAAAAGTGATGACTATTGTTGCGTGCACCTTGTTGCCGTTTGTGCTTGGATATCAGATCTGGAGTTATTATATTTTCCGCAAACGTCTGAACGAGCAGCACCACCTGGAGTACTGACATGGGACGCGGGCTAATGAAGCTGCCGGGCATCCGGCCGGTACTCGCACTGGCATCTGCATTGGTGCTGTTGCAGGCGATGACGATTATTATGCAGGCCAAATGGCTGGCACAGGCCATTACGGCGTTGTTCGAAGGTGCCACGGTTTCGTCACAGTATCCGGTGCTGCTGTTGTTTCTGGCTGCTTTTGCTGCCCGCTACGCCTTGTCATTCTGGTTACAGCTTGTCACTACGCGGTATGCGGAGAGAACCGGAACCGATCTGCGTAGAGAGATGACGGAACAATGGTTCAGGCTCGGGCCGCGTTATGCCAAAACAGAAGGTACAGGACATTTGGTGACGCTGGCACGTGAAGGGGTTTCCCAATACAAAACGTATCTGGAGCTGTTTATTCCGCGTATGCTGGGCATGGGGTTCATACCTGTTGTTGTTCTGCTTTATGTATTCAAACTGGATACAATGTCCGGTGTGATATTAATGCTAACGCTACCGATCCTGATCGTGTTTATGATCCTTATTGGTCTGGCGACTCAGCGCAAGATTGACGGACAGTTCAAGTCCTACAAGGCGCTGGCCAATCATTTTGTGGATACGCTGCGTGGGCTGGAAACGTTGAAAACGCTGGGTCAAAGCAAAACACACGAAGGCTCCATCATGCAAGTAAGCCAGCGATACCGAAAAGCAACCATGTCCACACTGCGCATGGCCTTTTTGTCCTCATTTGCACTGGATTTCTTCACCATGTTGTCAGTTGCGTCCGTTGCGGTAGGTCTCGGACTCCGGCTTACGGAAGGACAGATGTCACTGTTTCCTGCCCTAACCGTTTTAATTCTAGCACCAGAGTATTTCCTGCCTGTACGCATGTTGGGTGCAGATTACCACGCGACTCTGGATGGCAAGGAAGCCGGAGAAGCGATTAATCAAGTGATTGCACGAGGCAAGGCCGCAGAACAGCGCGAAAAGGATGCCTATGCAAGTGTAGTGGATCAGTCAGGGGTGTTGGATGAAAATGGAGCTGTTTCCCCTACGCAACTGCGAGTGGTATTTAACCGGGATAAACATGGGATGCAAGATGCGGCAACCGCAGCATCTTGGGGAGAGCATAGTCGGTTAGCACTGACCAATATTCAGGTTAGGCACGAAGCGGAGGGAGCATATTCCCTTCAGGATGTTACTTTCCAGCTGAAGGGTCTTGGGAAAATCGGAATCATTGGCGCTAGTGGGGCGGGAAAATCAACGCTCATCGATGTTCTCGCAGGTTTTCAGCCTCCAACAGCCGGACAAGTGCTGGTCAACGGGAAGCATCTGACCCCGGAACTGCTCCGAGATTGGCGCAGCCAGACGGCAGCGATTCCGCAGCATCCGTATACTTTCAGTGGCTCGATTGCGGATAATATTCGTTTTTACAAGCCAGAGGCATCGGATGCGGAAGTGGCTCAAGCAGCACAGGTAGCGGGGCTGACAAAGCTATTGTCATCTCTGGCAAGTGGGCTACATGAACAGATTGGTGCAGGGGGCAGACAGCTCAGTGGTGGTCAGGAGCAACGTGTGGCGCTCGCAAGAGCTTTGCTGAGCGAACGCAGCGTGCTGCTGCTTGACGAACCTACCGCGCATCTGGATGTGGAGACCGAATACGAACTGAAACAGACGATGCTACCCTTGTTTGAAGGTAAGCTTGTCTTTCTGGCAACGCATCGTCTGCATTGGATGCCGCATATGGATCGCATTATTGTCATGGATGGCGGTACGGTAGCGGAGACAGGCACACATCAGGAACTGCTTGCACGAAAAGGGGTATATTATCACATGATTGAAGCGCAGATGGAGGCGATATGAGATGAGATCCGGACATCCAGGGACAGAGACCGAACGAGGCGGACAAGGTGGAAAAAATGGTTGGATTACTCCATACGCGACACAGTACCGCTGGCGAATGATCGGTGCGATTGCACTGGGCACATGCGCGGCTCTCTGTGCGGTGATGCTCCTTTTTACCTCCGGGTATCTGATCTCCAAGTCTGCGCTGCGTCCTGAAAATATTTTGATGGTCTATGTTCCGATTGTTGGTGTACGTGCCTTTGGTATCTTCCGGGCGGTGTTCCGTTATGTCGAACGACTGGCAGGGCATGATGCTGTTTTGCGTGTGCTTGCAGATCAGCGGGTGAAGCTATATCGCATTTTGGAACCACAGGCTCTGTTTCTGCGTTCACGAATGCAGACCGGTGACGTGCTCGGTGCACTGGCCGATGATGTAGAACGTCTGCAAGATATATATTTGCGTACCGTATTCCCTGCTGTTACAGCACTTGTGATCTACGGAGCGGCGGTACTGGCATTTGGCAGTGTAGATCCGATGTTTGCGCTATGTATGGCACTGTATATGTTGTTTATTGTTGTTGCAATTCCCGCAATTTCACTAAAAATGACATGGAGATGGCGTGTACAGCTCAAAAGAGAAAACAGTAAGCTCTACACACGGCTGACCGATGGCGTGCTTGGGCTTGGAGATTGGATTGCCAGTGGCAGAGCGGCAACGTTCGTGCAATGGCAGGAAGAGGACGAGGAGCATGCTGATCAGATTCGCCGTAGATTGCGTCGCTGGAGCCGTTGGCGCGATTTTATTGCTCAATGCATCATTGGGGTGATGGTTGTTATGGTCACCATGTGGGCAGGACAAGCGGCGTCAACAGCTCAGTTGCCTGCGGTTATGATTGCGGCATTTGTGCTTGTCCTGTTCCCTTTAACGGAATCATTGCTACCGGTTGGCGACGCAGTAGGGCATGTGCCAGATTATCGTGAATCGTTGGACCGATTAAACAAGCTGGAGGGCTCGGAAGATAAGGGACGTCAGAATGGGAAAGATCAGAAAAAGAAGTCCCAAACATTTGAGTCACATAACAGACATCGATCTGGTTCAGTTGCGGTGCAATCGACCTATGAAGTACCCGTAGCGGATAAGGGAATGACTGCAGATGGACGAATCCGTCTACGCATTCCCCCGAAACTCCGGGCGGATATTAGCATTGAGCAAGTGAGTTATCGGTATGAAGCAGAGACAGCATATGCCGTTCGGGATATCTCTCTGGATCTGCCTCAGGGCAAACGTATGGCTATTCTTGGACGCAGCGGTGGTGGTAAATCAACGTTACTGAAGCTGATCCAAGGTGCCTTGTCTCCCTCATCCGGCAAGGTTTTAATCAATGATCTGACTGTAGAGATGCTTGGCGAGAGTGTAACCGAAGTGATAGCAGTACTCAATCAGAGCCCACATCTCTTTAATACGACGGTTGCGGGCAATCTGCGGATTGGTCGTCCAGATGCAACGAATGAAGAGATACGGCAGGTCGCTGCGCAGGTTGGTTTGGCTGAACTGATCGAGTCTCTGCCACAGGGGTATCAGACACCGATGCTAGAGACAGGACTGCGCTTCTCCGGCGGAGAGCGTCAGCGGATTGCACTAGCCAGGGTTTTGCTACGGAAGACGCCCGTTGTTATTTTTGATGAGCCGACTGTAGGGTTAGATCCCGTGACAGAACGCGAACTGATGCGCACCATGCTGGACAGCCTGCAAGGCAAAACGTTAATCTGGGTTACCCACCACCTCATTGGTGCAGAGAAGATGGACGAGATTGTGTTTGTGGAAAATGGAAACATCGTCATGCAGGGTTCTCACGAACAGCTGCTGGCTCGGGAAGAGCGATATCGCCGACTCCTTGAACTGGATCGGCCCGGATGGTTGGAACGGCAGCGCAAATCCCCGCTACCTCCCACCGCTGCTTTCAAGTAACCGACTGTGGCAGGAGATTATGACCCTATGTGAGCAGAGATTCCGTCCCTCCACTAGTCGTCCTGTGGATGTCACCGAGTAGTAGGTAGGATGCGGGAAAGTGACATGATGCAGGTGAATAATGTGAAAAAAGACGAAGCAGGCACAGCCCTGCTTCGTCTTTTTGTTGTCGCCCG
>NZ_VEIO01000003.1:0-160475 GCF_007680605.1 Paenibacillus xylanexedens | reverse complement strand
GAAGTCGCCAGTCGCCCGAAGTCGCCAGTCGCCCGAAGTCGCCAGTCGCCCGAAGTCGCCAGTCGCCCGAAGTCGCCAGTCGCCCGAAGTCGCCAAAAGTCGGTGCCCGACTATGTAGCTCTCATCATGTGCTAACTATCGTCCAATGAACACCCTCGCGCCTGCTTATGTACTCCCCACTATGTACTGCCAAGCTACAATGCAAAGGGCGTGTATGCCCTTATTGTTATGAAGGTTTCGTTGGGCCGTCTCCATCACGCTCCAGAGTCAATTCTACATCTCTGCCTTGATGACAATGCGGCTAACGATCACAGATGACCCTATTTGGCCCGTTTTAGCTCTTTTCGAATTCTAACGATCATGAGGAAAGCTATTTTCTCGTTTTGGCTCGATAATTGCAGTTCCCAAGCCGTTTTAGTTCAAATAGCGTCGCTGGTGATCGTTAGAATTTTTACCGAGGCCAAATCCCGCAAATAAGGCTTCTGGTGATCGTTAGAGTGTAGAGGTGGAGAGAGACGTAACTAGTGCACACCGGGTTACAGCAAAAGTAATAGCTGAGTAACTATTTAGCGTCACCACAGTGTCAACCAACCCGAGCAACAGCACCAACATCAACGCCAGCCCCAGCACCAACGAACTACTATCGATCTATCCATCTAATCAGAGCCTCGTGCAATACATACCTGACACAACAGACGATGTTTCTACCCCCCACGCTCTCGAATCACAGTGCTACTCACCTTGAATAACGTGATATCCAGCCGAGTAGCCCAGTCCTTCTTTACACTACACTACACCGTCAAATTCATTTACTGATATGCCAGCAAAGTGCCGCAGGAACGGCGTAACACCAGTTCCGGCTCTACTTTGATGCAACGATTATCCATTTGTTTGTTCATCAGGTCGAACAGGATCATTGCCGCAAGACGTCCGATTTTGTCTGTATCCTGCTTAACAGTTGTGAGTGGCGGATCACTGTAACGACAGGCTTCGATGTCATCACATCCTGCAACAGCAATGTCCTCGGGAACACGGAGTCCCGCCTCTTTAAAGGCTCGTACTGCTCCGAATGCAAGCAAGTCCGTAGCGGCGAATACAGCTCGCGGCAAGACATCTGCTTTTAACAGCTGTTTGGCTGCCTCGTAACCGTCGGTAGCGGCATAATCTTGGCTGTATACCAACCATTCCGGTTTCTCTTCGAGACTAAACTGCTTTAGGGATTGTTTGAAGGCTTCTTCCCGTTGCTGCATGACGAGGGAGGCACGCTTTAGCCCGATAAACCCGAGATCCCGATAGCCATTCATATAAAATTGTTCCACCACTTTGGTAGAGATTTTCTCGTTATCCGACATGATATAACAGGAGTTCTGTCCGGTCAGCTCGATATCAATTCCGATGCACGGAATGGGACTGGCATCAAGGTCAGACACGCTACTCTCCACCTCATCTCCCGCAATGATAATACAGCCATCCACTTGAAAATATTTGGAACGTGCCAGGTAGTCCTCTCCCTGATCCAAAAATTTTTCATTGGAAAAGAAGAGTAAATCATATCCTAACAGGCCGATCTGTTTCTTAAAGGCATTAATGACTTCCACAAAAAAAGGGTGACTGAAATCGACATTCAACTTCCCTGCAAAGACAACACCCACCAGATTGGACTTTTTAGTTGCCAGTGTTTTGGCGGAAGATGAGGGGCGATAGCCTGTTTCCTCCATAATCTTAAGTACGCGTTGGCGTGTCTCTTCACCAATGTCAGGGTAGTTGTTAATAATTTTGGACACCGTTGCAACAGACACACCGGCTAAACGAGCTATCGTTTTGATATTCATTATATATCCCTCAAATTCTAAACTAGTTTCGTAGATTGTGGCTGTGTCATTTTATAGCTTTCTTGCCAACATTCTATGCCACAACTATCTTAGAGTCAATAACAGAAAGGGGAATCGTCGAGGTGAATATGATATGTATGGATATTTTTTAAGTGTTTGCACTCAAATCTAACGAAAACACCGAGATATTTTAGTAAAAATAACCTGATTTAGCTGAAAGTGAAGGCTCATTTTTACTAGATTGACAGGAAGAGCAGAGGTGGAAAAACCAAGCCACCGAATATAGGTTTCGTAAAATAAAATATGGAGTTGCTCTCAAAATGACGCTAAACCCCAGACATAACGCAGTTTCATCACATATTTTGTAAAAATTCAAATAAACTATTTACAAATTTATCAGGCGGAGTCATAATGAGGGTGTAATTAACGAAACTGATTTCGTAAATTTATTGAATTGTAAATTAATCTTGAATGGTTGGGGGAAAGTGATATGAAGAGAAAGATTTTATCTATTACACTTGTAACCGCTTTAATGTTTGTGCTTGCAGCATGTGGCAACGGTTCGACCGATTCGGACGGGAAGGCGTCTACGGATGGGAACAAAAAGGTAACGTTAAAGATCATTCACTGGCAACAAGAGAACATCAACAATTACATCAAAGAATTCAATAAAAAGTTTGAAGAGAAGTACCCGGACGTGAAAGTGGAGTATACCACAGTTCCGGCAGATGCAACGTATGATCAATTGATGCAAACACGGATGAACGCAGGGAGTACAGGGGATGTAGATATCATTCCGCTCAAGTCCAGCTTCGTGGGCGCTCCGCAGGACTGGTCTAAGGGTGCGGCTGATCCGATGTGGAAGCAATGGATCGATGCAGGGCTGATCAGTGACTTGTCGGGTCAGGCATTTATCAAAAACTATAACGAAGTTGACGTGCAGAACGCGATGACGTACAACGACAAGGTGTACGGCGTCAACATGGGTAAAGTGGCATTCACAGGCCTGTTCTACAACAAAGACCTTTTTGCCAAATACAATCTGCAAGTGCCAACGACTTGGGATGAACTGCAGAACGTCATCAAAGTATTCAAAGATAACGGTGTAGAAGCATTAGGTTTTGCAGGTAAAGATGTTTGGCCGATTGGTCTTGCGGTACAGGGGCTTCAAGCCTCCATCCATGACGACCAGCTTAGCTACATCAAAGGTCTGTGGACGGGGCAAACCAAGTTGACTGATCCGGTACAGATCGAAGTTTTGCAAAAGGCTCAAACGTTGATGAACAGCGCAATGCCTGGTTTCATGGGGATTGACTACGGAACACTGCCAAGTCTGTTTGCTACAGGTAAGGTGGCGATGATTGCGGACGGTACGTGGGATGCTACGACGATTCAAGCGGCTAACCCGGATCTGAAGTTTGGATATTTCCCGATTCCGGGCAGTAATGATGCGGCAAAAAACAAAGACTTGGCTGGCAAATACGATATGACCTGGATGGTTGTAGATAAGTCACCAAACAAGGATTATGCGCTGAAGTGGCTTGAAATGTTGTCGGAGAAAGGGAACTATACGGATTTTGTTAATGCAGCCGGATTCCTTCCGACACAGCCTGATGTAGAAATCAAGAGTGAGTTTATCAAAGACATTCAACCATACCTGGAGAACTTCAAGTTGTCCTGGGATCAGTTGTTTATTAATCGTCAGAATGTAGGACAGTACATTGCGGAGTCCAGTGTTCATGCAGAGATGCTTAAACCGGCTGGGCCAATTGCTACACCAGAGGAACTTGCGAGCAAATCACAAGCAGACTGGGATGCGGCAGCTCCCAAGTAAGCAAATGATTGGACCCGTGTACTATAAATAATTCGAGTATCGATCTAAAATTGCCATACAGAATAACCACCGGAATAGCGCTTGGGGTAAGAGCCTTCAGGCCAGCCTCGATCAAGCAAAGCTGTTATTCCGGTTTTTTGGTTTTACCCGATGAAAGGTGTGAGGACGATGTATCCGTTTGGAAAAGGGAAGGCGCGGCTGATTCCTTATCTATATTTAAGCATTCCGTTGCTGCTTTATGTCGTGTTTGGCTTTGGCCCATCACTCGTGACTGTGCTGTTTTCGTTTACCGACGCGACTGGAGTGAGAGGACAGGAGTGGAGCTTTGTCGGTTTCGAAAATTATAAAACCTTCTTTGGCGCATCTAATGCGGGAGATCGACTGGACGCGATCGGGCGATCCTTATATTTTGCGTTTGCCGTAGTCATCATCCAAAACGCAGTAGGTCTGTTCATGGCAATCCTGATTAACAAAAAGCTTCGAGGCGACAAGCTGTATCGTGCGGTATTCTTTTTGCCCGTCGTGCTGGGTGTAACGGTGTCTGGCCTGATCTGGCAGCTCGTAGCGAATCCGCTTGGCGGGCCGGCGCAGTCTCTTCTGAATTTCTTTGGTACCAGCTCCAACTTTTTCGGGGATTATAATATTGCCTTCGAGCTGATTATTTTCGTGCAAATCTGGATGTACATGGGCTACTCCATGACCATCTTCCTTGCCGGGCTGCAGACGATTCCGAGTGATCTATACGAGGCGGCTTATATGGATGGTGCATCGGGCTGGAAAGCCTTCACTAATATTACCTTCCCGATGATTGCTCCTTCTTTCACCGTGAATATGCTGTTGTCCATCATCGGCGCACTGCAAACCTTTGACATTATCTACGTCCTCACAGGCGGTAAATTTAATACAACCACTCTGGCATTTGACGTTTATGCAACAGCGTTTGGCAGCGGTACGGCGGATTATGGTCTGGCTTCTGCGGTAGCGATGATCCAGTTCCTGTTTGTGTTTACGATCTCCATGGTCGCATTGTTCTATCTTCGCAAAAGAGAGGTGGAAGTATAATGAAGCAAAGCAGAACATCAAGAACAATCAGCTACATTATTGTGCTGCTGATGCTTGCGCTATACGTCTTCCCTCTGTTCTATCTGTTTAATGTGTCGATGAAAACACAGACGGAGTATTTGCTGAATCCCGTAGCGCTGACAGAAGGCATTCGGCTGGAGAACTTTGCCGAAGCATGGACGAAGGGCAGTTTCTCGCAGTACATGTGGAACAGTGTGCTTTACACGGGCATGTCTACCTTGTTGACGTTGATCTTGTCTGTGTTTGCAGCATTCCCGCTTGCTCGTAGATACGTGAAGTTCAGCACGTTCATTTATATTTTCTTTTTGATTTCCATGTATTTGCCGAACCCGTTGATTCCACAGTTCTCTTTGATCAATCAACTGGGTCTATATAATACGCAAACGGGTTACATTTTGCTGAAAACGACGGGTACGGGCATTGCGTTTCTGATGTTTGTCGGTTATATCAAATCGGTGTCCCGCGAGTTGGATGAGGCGGCTGCCATGGACGGATGCGGATACACCCGTTATTTGTTTACTATCCTTGTTCCGTTAATGAAGCCGATCCTGGCAACAGGCATCATTCTCACAGCCATCGGGGTGTGGAATGATATTATTGGGCCGACCATTTATTTATCTGACCCGAATTATCAGCCGGTGACCAAAGGTTTGTTTACCTTCTATGGGCAGTATATGAATAACTGGCCGCTGCTGGCGTGCGGAATTTTAATTGTAACGCTGCCGCTGGTTGTGCTGTACGTTGCGTTGCAGCGTTTCATCGTCGGCGGTGCAATGGCTGGTGCGGTTAAATCATAGGTCTTTTCGAATTAGAAAAAACGACTAATCTAGATTTCTTCTTGATGTGTAGATATCGATGTAACAAGATATGGGATAACAACAGAAGCCACCCTCATTCGATATGAGGGTGGCTTCTTGTATTTCTATTGAACCATTCATTGGCATAGCTTGCATTGGGTGATCCAACGATTTTTTTACATATCCACTAACAATAAAATAATGGAGGACAGACACAGACAGGTGCTGACCAGATAGAGCACGGCAACCACCTGTTTGTGATTCAAACCGGCACGTAACAGGCGATAGTGAGCTTGGCTTGCATCGGCCTGATAGATCGCTTTGCCTTGCAGGAAACGTTTGATCACGACAAAAATATTATCGAAAATCGGTACGCCGAGCGCCAAAATCGGAATGAAAATGGACAGCATCGTTGCTTGTTTGAATGCACCGTCAAGTGCGATAACCGCTAGGATGAAGCCTAGAAACGTAGCGCCGGCATCGCCCATAAATACTTTGGCTGGAGCCTTGTTGTATTTAAGATAGCCAAGCGTTACCCCGACTAATGTGATGGACATCAGTGCAGAGTCGCTCTGGCCCTTCGTAATGGCTACGATAAACAGCGTGATTGCCGAGATCGCGGACAAACCACCAGCAAGTCCATCCATGCCATCCGAGAAGTTAATCACCGTTGTTACTCCGAAAATCCACAAGATCGTCAGAATGAATTGCAACCAGATCGGCAGGAGCACATACTCTGCGTTGAACGGATTCACGAACCCGGTAAACGCAATACCTGACGCAAAGACGAGCACTGCAGCCGAGACTTGAATAATCATTTTAGGTAGCGCAGGAAAGTCTTTTCCTTTGGTTTTGTACCAGTCATCAATCGTTCCGATCGTCAGGAGAAGCATTCCACCTGCAACCAATGCGGCGGTCTCCCAGGTCAATTCTTTAGTAAGAGCAATGTATGTCAGGAAAAATCCAGTAAATATCGCGTAGCTAGCGGTCAGTGGTATCGGTTGCCTGTGCAGCTTGCGCTCCACATCTTCCCGGGGCTTGTCCACAAAATCCAGTTTGTGCGCCAGTCGGCCCAGCGGCGGAATCAGCAGAACCACGACAGCAAAAGACAATATGAAAGCCAGTATGTACATCATAAACTCGCTTGGTTCACTCCCATCATCCTCATTTCCTCTTATTATACGAGTCCAACCCGAAATCTGTCGATGTCAGTATTGTAACCTGGAGGTTAGATAGTAATGCGCGTCAGATGTAATAGATGAAGCAAATTAGACGTTACTTTGAGGCAGGTAAGGCCCGAAGTAATCAAGTACGTTTTCGGCATGATAGCCATCATCGCCCTGCCAAGTTGCGACAAAGATAAAGTCGCCCGAACCACCTTTACGTTTCCTTGGCGTATCCCTAGAAACGAGAATACCGGCGGCCGCCCAGATTTCTAGCAGTGAGTCCCGTTCTTGTTTACTGGACGGTACACAATCCTTCCACTTTTTCTCCAGAGAGCGTGCGCTGTCTTGCGGGTCTCCTGTCTGTGAGGCTTCCAGCATCTTGGCGAGAATCGTTTGGTCTTCCTCAGTCACTTCGTAAGGGGGAATATGATTGCTCTCCGTGCTGTTGCTACTATAATCGTTGTAATCCTGAAGCAACAATTCCAGATCCAACAGGAAGTAGAGCAACCATCCGTGCCGCACGCCACTCCATTTGATTCGTTCAAAATTGAGCACGTTTAAATCTGCATCCACATATTGTTTATCCGATTGTAAACGAAGGAAGTTACAGTCCCCGCAGGCACTTGTATTGGCATGCAAAGCCGGGCGTTCACCGTAGGTATGCAGAGGCATGTTTCGTGTCAAAGCCCAGCTGGATAACGCGCTGCGCAGATACACTTTTTTGGTGGATAGGCTGTGTAGAAAGGCTGTAATGACGCGCTCTTTAAGCGCAGGGTTCTGATGCATGTGATGCAGGCGCTGTACGATCTCGTCATGGCTGATCGTGAGAGGGTCGAACATGACGCCCTTGCTTTTGGCATATTCAAAATCGTCACCCGCAAAGGGGGCGTGGGGGGATTTCCAACCGCCACCACCCCAGAATGTACTCAATAGAATTTTAGCTGCTTTTTTATCCATTAGGCTGAGCCTCCTGTTTGTAGAATCATAGCGACCAGTCCTGGAAAACGTGCAATGAGTTCGTCCTTTCTAAGGGAATAAAAGTGCTGTTTACCGTCAATGCGTGGCTGAATAATGCCAGCTTCGCGCAAGATTTTGATGTGATGGGACAACGTTGATTTGGAGATATGGTCGACTTCAAAAGCCGAGCAATTTTTCTCACCCGAGCTGGCCAGGCAGTATGCGATTTTCATACGGATGGGGTCACCGAGTGCATTGCAGACCGTGGTCAGACTCATTTCCGAAGCGGTAGGTATCGTTATAGTTCTCATAAGATAGACGTTAGCATAGTTGGCTTTTTCTTTCAATGTTCGAAAAAAATCGAAATATGTGTTGCGATGAAGCTTGGAAGTGTGGTAAGGTTCTTTTCGCATTATATTGTTCGATATTATTCGAACTGATAACATGTATAACATGTGATAAGCATACGGCATGCGATTTTTCGTTCGAAGCGACATGAGACCAACAGGAGGCTAATTATTAATGAATACAGCAGCGAACATTACGATGTTGAATAACTATTTCCGATTATTTGATGCTTCACGGACAGATCAGCGGGCTATGGAGGATTTGTTATCCCTGTTTACACCGGATGCGGAGATTGTGTTGAATGGCACTAGCCATACTGGGTTTGAGGGATTTATGAAAGCTTTCTATAATTACAACCAAGACATTAAACATATGTGGGATGCCTGGGTGCCCCAGCCGGACGGCAGTTATCAAACGAATTGGGCTGTGTGCGGACAGGCAGCGGATGGATCGGTGTATGCGAAGACGGGCGTGGATATTGCGCGTGTGAATGATGCAGGCCGGATTGTATACTTGGAAAATGTACAAGCGGACGAGAATGCGTTCAGCAAATATAATTCGTAAGAGTGAACAAACGGACAAGACTCAACAAATTCGTAACAAAGGACTAATTAAGTTTAACAAGATCCAACCTCTTCATAGGGCATTTTTGATTGAGCAGTATAATGGAGTGCTGATAATCGGTCATTCCCGTTGTGTTGTCAACTCCACAGCTTTAAGCCGTGGAGTTTTTTTTTATCTTTGGAGAGAGTGTGCCTTACATAATGAACATATTTATTGAAAAAAAGATGGAATGAAATAGGCTCTTCCCATCTCCTGATTCGGGAAGAGCCTTCATTAAGGAAAGGAGAGACAAATGAATGCTACGCTACCATGGTTGCTTCATTTCATATCCCCGTGTAGCTCACCGCTACAAAATAAGAGGTCTTGAAGGTCAGGGTGTTTGAAAAGAAGTCCCACACACGAATCGAATTCTAACGATCACCAGAGACGCTATTTGGCGGAAAAAGTAAGCTTTCAGATTCTAACGATCACCAGAAACGCTATTTGTTCGAGATAGCCGTTTCTGGGACACTTTTAACCTGAAAATGTGGAAATAAGGTGTCTGGTGATCGTTAGATTTCAAAAACCTCTGAAAAGCACTAAATAAGCTCTCTGGTGATCGTTAGCGCTTTACCTTTCACTAACTGCTACCAATGATCGTTACCATCATTCGCGTGTACTATCCGCAACCGTAGACCATTGCCATCATTCCCGTGTAGTATTCGCTTCAAGAGATAATATCGTCAAGCTTCTGCTTAGACTTCCTGCATCATTCGAACACTGAGGGCGCTAGTAATTCGCTCCAAAACCTCTAGCTCCGAGAATGGTTAACACCAGTTCTCCGCTATCCATCTCTATCCGTCTAGTTCAGAGAGAGATCCTAACTGTGCTCTATTGTGCCAGCGGATTACTACTCCTGCATCATTCGATTCTGAAATGCCGCAATATCCGCATATTCCTCTTCGAATTTGCGTGAGATGCGGATGAAAATCGGCAACAGTTCGCGATACACACGCACACGTTCCGGGTGTGGCTTATGGCGGTGTGTTGAGCCAATCATGCCGGAAACGGCGCTCAGGGAATCGATGCGGCCTGTGGCATACAGCCCGAGCACAGCGGCACCAAGGCAGGAACTCTCGATGCTTTCGGGGATGATGACATCCTGATCGAAAATATCGGCCATCATCTGCCGCCACAGCTCGGAGCGAGCGAAGCCTCCAGTGGCCTGGATCTTTTTCGGACGACCAATCTTTTCCTCAATGGCGAGCATAACCGTGTACAGGTTAAACAGCACACCTTCCAGCGCTGCACGGATCATATGCTCCTTCTTGTGATGCAACGTCAGACCGAAAAACGATCCGCGTGCGTTCGGGTTCCAGAGTGGTGCGCGCTCCCCGGTCATATAGGGGTGAAACAGCAGTCCGTCTGAACCTGGGGGTACATTTTCAGCGACACGTGTCAGGACTTCATACGGATCGATCCCGAGCCGTTTTGCCGTTTCCACCTCAGACGCCGCAAACTCATCCCGAATCCAGCGGAAAATCACGCCGCCATTGTTCACAGGCCCGCCAATCACCCATTGATCCTCCGTAAGCGCATAACAGAAAAATCGTCCTTTGGGATCGGTTACTGGTTTATCCACGACCGTACGAATCGCCCCGCTGGTACCGATCGTCACAGCAACAACCCCTGGGTCAATAGCATTTACGCCCAGATTCGAGAGTACGCCGTCGCTTGCCCCAATCACAAACGGAGTCGTTTCCGCGATACCCATCGCTTGGGCATATTCGGGATTAAGCCCTTCTTTGAATACATGAGTTGTCGGTACAAGGCTGGACAGATGCTCCGGCGTAATGCCTGCGACATGTAATGCTTCCGCATCCCATTCGAGTTTTTCCAGATTCATAAGCCCGGTGGCGGAGGCCATCGAATGGTCGATAACAAATTCAGAGAATAGCTTGTAGAACACATATTCCTTCATGGAGATCAATTTATGTGTCTGTCTGAACAAGTCCGGTTCTTCCCGGGTAAGCCACATCATTTTAGTTAGTGGAGACATGGGATGAATGGGTGTACCCGTTCGCAGGTAGATTTCATGTCCGTTCATCTCCGATTTGAGTGCTTCTGTCCACTCGGCACTGCGATTGTCTGCCCATGTCATCGCTCGCATCAACGGTTTGCCTTGTACGTCTACAGGCAGAATGCTATGCATGGCCGAGCTGAACGAAACAAACAGAATGTCGTCCGGCTGTACCCCTGCTTTAGAGGTGGCTTGATGCACGGAGGAAATAACGGCTTGGAAAATGTCCTCTGCATCCTGCTCTGCAATCGCGGGTGTTGGTGTGTATAGCGGATAATCTGCACCACCTTGTGCAACTATGCTACCGTCTTGCTTGAACAACACAGCCTTGGTTGAGGTTGTGCCGATATCTACGCCGATCATATAAGGTGAAGCCGCCATGGTGATCATCCCTCTTCCATTTCAATTACTGCGTCTGAAAGTGCTATGAATTAACGTCTGGTATCTCATCTATAGAATAAGAATATCAGACTTGAGGGAAGGATCAAAATGGCGTCACATATATACACCGCTCCAGGGAGTCTTACCTCCCCTGGGTCAGTCCTTCACCGCTCCTGCGGCAATATCCGAGATAAACTGGCGGCTGATGAACAGGAACATGATGATGAGTGGAAGAACGGCAAGCAGTGTACCTGCAATGACCATCGCATAATCCGTGTTATAGAGTCCGTTTAATTGAGACAAAGCAATTTGCAACGTGTATTTGCGTGCATCTGTTAGTACAATTAACGGCCACAGGTAGTCATTCCACACACCGATAAAGGTGAATGCACCGAGAAAAGCAAATGCTGGCCGCAGAATCGGCAATGCGACGTTCCAATACAAGCGAAAGAAATTACATCCGTCGATCCGTCCTGCATCGAGCAGATCGTTCGGGATGGATTCCGTCGCATACTGACGGATCCAGAAGATGCCGAAGGCATTGACCATGCCCGGAATAATGAGGGCTTTGAAGGAACCTACCCACCCGAACGTGGCCATCAGCACGAAGGAAGGCACCAGCGACAGCTGGGAAGGCACCATCATGGTGGCGAGCAGCAGGACGAAAAGCCATTTTTTGCCCGGAAACTCAAACTTCGCAAACGCAAATCCCGCCAGTGAATCAAAAAACAACACCAGAATGGTTACTACACCCGATACAAACAAGGTATTCAGAAAGGCTCCCCAAAAATCAATCTGCTGCAAAACCCGTGTAATATTGTTCCACAGTTCACCGCCGAACCAGAGCTGGGGCGGAAACTTGTAAATGTCGGACGTTGTTCGGGTGGACATAACCATGAGCCAATAGAACGGGAACATGGATATAAGCATGCCACCGATCAGGCCGGTATACAGCACCAGCGACTTGAGATGTTTGGACGCCATGAGCGCTCCCCCCTTGTCACATCAGGATGATTTGCCTTGAACAAGCTTCCAGTTCACGATGGAGAACAGGGCGATAATCAGGAACATGCCCCATCCAACGGCTGCACCGTATCCAAAATAATTGTTGATAAATGACTCACGGTACAAGTAAAGTACGATGGTCATACCAGCTGCTCCGGCACCGCCGTCATTGCCCACCAGCACCTGCGGTTCAGTGAACAGTTGCATGCCGCCAATCGTAGACGTAATGACCGTGAACAGAATGACCGGGCGTAGCATCGGAATGGTAATACGGAAGAAGGATTGCACAGCGGATGCCCCGTCGATTCTGGCCGCTTCATACAGCGTCTGCGGGATGCTCTGAAGTCCGGCCAGATAGATAATGGCGTTATATCCGGTCCAGCGCCAGACCACCATGGATGAGATGGCAATTTTGATGCCCCATGGTGCATTCAGCCACTCGACGACCGGAAGGCCGACCGACTGCAGCAGATAGTTAAGGAAACCGTAATTGTTTGCAAACAAAGCCCCGAAGATGATGGCTACCGCCACAATGGATGTGACGTTGGGCAGAAAGTAACCGACCCGGAACAAGGTACGGAATTTGATGAAAGGCGCATGTAGTAGAAACGCAATAATAAGAGCGAAGAAAAGCATCGGAATGGTCGAATAGATCCAGATCATCAACGTGTTGCCAACCGCTTGCCAGAATTCAGCATCGGTGAGCATGTATTTAAAATTGTTCAAGCCGTTATACGTCATCACACCGATTCCATCCCATTTGTGGAAAGCCAGATATAGTGAGAATGCGATCGGGAACAGTCCAAACACGGCGAACAGAATGTAAAAAGGCGAGATGGCAACATAGAGCGCACGATGCTCCCATATGCGGGCCCAAAGTGACTTTTGCCGGTCCAGATCGGGCAGGAACGGACCGGAATCAGGGGACGTGCGAGGTTCGGTGACAGCCATAACAACTCCTCCTTTACGGGTACGAAACCAACATTAAACGAGATCGAGTGAAGGTAACCCATATATGTCATAACCGTTGGGATCAAATACATGCCTTAACGTTGTAATTCCCGCTCGACCCGGTGCACCGTATCCGACCAGGCTTGCTGTGGATAAGCGTTTTGTTTGGCAATATCGTTCAGCCGCCGGGTGATAATGTTGTGTACAGACGGATATCGTTCGCCAAAAAAGGCATCTGGCACATGCTGTGCAGATTCAGCAAATATCGGACCTGTTGCTTGCCCGCCGAAGAAAGGTTCCTTTTCTTTCATGGCTGGTTCATCAAACACACGTGGAGCTGACGGGAACAGGTTGAGCGTCTGATACTGCTCCAGTTGGTTCTCTGGACTTTGCAGCCAGCGTATTAACTCGAAGGCCTCCTTCGGATGTTTGCTTGATTTTAAAATAGAGAGAAAGGAGCCGCCGTTATTGCCGTCTCCCCCGGGAGCGCGAGTCACACGCCATTTGCCCGAAGTGTCCGGTGCGGCTTCCTGGAGCACCTGCTTCATCCAGACTGCACCAACGAACGAGGCAATTTCGCCGTTATTCATCGCTGCATTCCAGGTGGGTGTCCAGCCGTCAGCGTTAGCAAGCAGTCCCTTTTCCTTAAAAGCAACGGCTGTGTCCCAGCTTTTGCGTACAGCAGGAGAATCCATGCCGATAAACGACCCGTCTGGACGGAAATAGCGTTCTTTAGCTTGGGAAAGCACTTGGTTGTAAACGCTTCCGATATTATCGGTCAGAAAAACCTTGCCGCCAAACTTCTCCTTTATCTGCTCTCCGGCAGCAGCATAGGCATCCCAGTTATCAATCTGGCTTGCAACCTGCTCCGGTGCGGAAGGTAGCCCTGCTTCCTTGAACAAGTCTGCACGATAGAAAAGAGCTGTTGGCCCCGTATCCATCGGAAAGCCGATCATCTGTCCATTTGGCGTCACACCCTGCTTCCATTTCCACGGCAAATACTGGTCTTCCACCTCTCCTGCGCCTAGATCATACAGGTTATAGAAGCGATCCTCGCTCGGGAATAACTCCATGATCCAGTCGTTAAGTGCGACGATATCTGGCTCACCTGAGCGTGCAGCGAGGGTGGTTTTGAGCTTGGCTTTGAAATCCCCGCCGATCTTCTGGGCAGTCAGTTCAATATTCGGGAATCTCTCTTTAGCCTTCGCAATGAGTTTGTCATCAATAGATCGATTCCAATACCACAATGTAAGCGCTACCTTTTTACTGGATGCTGAATCATCCTGTCCCGGCCAGATGGAGCATCCGCTGATTAGCAGGACACAGACCATGATGATGGCTATCCAACAGGTTCTTCTACGGCGGTTCATAGGCTAACCCCCTCATCATTAGGTTTGACGCAAGAAGTATCAAGGACTAAGGCTGGGCTTCGTGGACTACACCAATAGTGTATGAGTAGTTTCTAAACTCATACCCAATTTTCCTTAAATGAAACACGTGGATTGTGTCCATTACGTAACATAAATTTAGTAGTTACTTTAAAAATAAAAGTTACTTGACACAATATAATTTTTATTCTAAACTAACTTACATTAAGTAACTAATTATAGTGAGGATTATATAGATACGTAATATTTCGCTGTGAGCAGGGCTTGAAAACAAGATCTCTTTGAATGTATTACGTCAGCAAGTGATCCAAAATCAAAGCGGTTGCGAATGCATAATATTATGACACATTTTGAGATGAAGATGCGTAACAGGAGGAACGAACGATGATCAATTCACATATTATTCAACTGCTTGCCCCTAAAATCCAGACTTTTCCGAGTGGAAAAGAATTCATACATTTGGTGGGACCCATTAAACTGCCGGTCAATCTGGATGGGGAAACGAGAACATTTCAATGGTACAGCTGGCTGAAAACGGACAAAGCGATGGAAAGCGGCGAACTGATCGCATCTCTTGCGGGTGCTGAACTGGCAGAGCGTCAGCAATCCAGCGTGCTGGTGTATGGCGATTTTGCTGAGGCGCAGGATGCGTTGATTCGTATGCATAGCATCTGTCACACGGGCGATATCTTCGGTAGCAAACGCTGTGACTGCGGTTTCCAGCTGGAGCAGTCCATGAAGATGATTGCGGCACACGGCGCAGGTGCGCTGTTCTATCTTGCGAACCATGAAGGACGGGGCATTGGCCTGTTCAGCAAAGCAATGGCTTACATTTTGCAGGAAGAAGGTCTGGATACGGTAGATGCGAACCTGCAACTTGGCTTCACGGATGATGCACGTAATTATGACGATGCGATTGCTGTATTGCGTGCACTTCGGTCAGCTCCGGTTACGTTGATTACGAATAATCCACGTAAGCTGGCTGCACTGCAGGAAGCAGGACTCAATGTCGGCGGGCGCGTTCCGCTGTGGGGAGATCGGTCGGCATTTAATGAGAAGTATCTGCAAACGAAAGTGAACCGTTCAGGTCACTTGGCGGAAAGCGATAGCTGGACAGATGCGGGGACAGAGACACGTGTTCCACATGCACAGGCTTGATTGATTAAGGATGAATATTTGGATTTATATGGTGATTTATAGTGATCATACGTAGGTTGTAGTGTAGACGGGCTGTTACGGTACTTTTCATATTGAAAAGTGCAGTAGCAGTCTTTTTGCGGTGTAAGATACCTCGCCGGGAGGAATATGCGGCATGTCGCCTGAGTTCTGGAATTTGGCGACTTCCCCCAAATCACTTGCCGTTGGTGTGTGACGAATTATACAATATAGGCATCTGATTAATGCAGGAGGAACGATGGTGGCATTTGAGGGACAGCGTATTTTGCCAGCGGCGAAGAGTATGAAGCAGTTTGAAGCAATCATCGAAGGCCCTTATACATACGGGGTCATGTTGGAGACGCATATCGCACAGCTGCAGAGCATGATGGAGCAGGCTCGGCGGTATGGGAAGAAGATTTTGCTACATGCCGATCTGGTGCAAGGGCTGAAAAATGACGAGTACGCCGCAGAGTATCTGTGCCAGCATATTCGTCCTGCCGGACTAATCTCCACAAGGGCCAGTATCATCCAGAAGGCGAAACAAAAAGGCATTACGGCGATTCAACGGGTGTTCCTGTTGGATACCCATGCGCTGGAGAAAAGTTACCAATTGGTTGCCAAAACACAGCCCGACTATATCGAGGTATTGCCTGGTGTCATTCCGCATATTATTGCGGAGGTGTCTGAACGGACAGGTATCCCCATTATTGCAGGGGGGCTGATTCGTACACCTGATGAAGTGGAACTTGCACTCGGTGTGGGAGCGGCGGCTGTAACGACATCCAATGATGATTTGATCAAGCATTTTGGGAAATCGCTTACATTTTGATTACACACTGGAGGCACAAGGTATGGAAAAATTTATTTTGGCTTTGGACCAGGGTACAACAAGCTCCCGGGCAATTCTGTTTAACCACAGCGGCGAGATTGTGCATATGGCACAGCAAGAGTTCCCGCAGTATTTTCCCAAACCGGGCTGGGTAGAGCAAAATGCCAACGAAATCTGGAGCTCCATCCTCGCCGTAATGGCATCCTGTCTCGCGGAGAGTGGCATCAAACCCGCACAGATTGCAGGGATCGGCATCACCAATCAACGGGAAACCGCGGTGGTGTGGGATAAGCAAACCGGCAGACCGATCTATAACGCAGTGGTATGGCAGTCCATACAGACAGCATCCATCTGTGATGAGTTGAAAACGCAAGGGCTGGACGACCTGTTTCATCAGAAAACAGGCTTGCTCATTAACCCTTACTTTTCGGGTACGAAAGTAAAATGGATTCTGGATCATGTCCCTGGTGCACGTGAACGGGCAGAGAAAGGAGAGTTACTGTTCGGCACCATCGACAGTTGGTTGATCTGGAAGCTGAGCGGCGGTACCCATGTTACGGATGTTTCGAATGCTTCGCGCACCCTGATGTATAACATCTATGAGCTGCAGTGGGACGATGAATTGCTGGATATTCTGGATATCCCTAAGGCGATGCTGCCTGAAGTGAGGGGCTCTTCCGAGATCTATGCGCATACGACAGATTACCATTTCTTCGGTCATCGGGTTCCGATCGCGGGTGCGGCAGGTGATCAGCAAGCTGCATTGTTTGGTCAGAGATGTTATATCCAGGGCAGTATGAAAAATACATACGGTACCGGATGTTTCATGTTGATGAACACGGGCGAGAAGCCTGTACAATCGGATCACGGGTTGATTACAACGATTGCCTGGGGTGTGGATGGTAAAGTTCAATATGCGCTGGAAGGCAGCATTTTCGTAGCAGGTTCAGCTGTGCAGTGGCTGAGGGACGGCCTTCGCATGCTTCGTTCTTCCAAAGACAGTGAGGACTATGCGAAGCGAGTGCCTTCGACGGACGGGGTCTATATGGTGCCTGCCTTTGTGGGACTCGGAAGCCCGTATTGGGACAGCGATGTGAAAGGAGCCGTATTTGGCCTTACTCGTGGCACCACGAAGGAGCATTTTATCCGTGCTACACTTGAGGCGCTGGCTTATCAGACCAAGGATGTACTGGAGGCTATGGTGACCGATTCCGGATACCCCGTACATACGTTACGTGTTGATGGAGGCGCTGCGGCGAATGATTTCCTGATGCAATTCCAGAGTGATATTCTGGGCATTGCTGTGGAGCGTCCGTCAGTGAACGAAACGACAGCTCTCGGTGCAGCCTATCTGGCAGGCCTGGCGGTCGGGTTCTGGTCGAACGTAGATGAATTGAACCAGCATGATCATACGGAGCGAGTTTTTGAGTCTGTGATGGCCAAGGACGAGCGGGAGCAGTTGTATTCCGGTTGGCAACGAGCGATCAAGGCGGCCATGGCTTTTAAATAAAATAGATTTACGTCTTCTTCATTATATGCAAATGGTCATTTGTACTTTTTCGTCAAACATATGTTATAAATGATATTTACTGGTGGAAAAAGATGTTTCATTTACAGGGATTATCTTCCTGGATGGAGAGAATGCATTGTCCACAATAAGGAAAATTGTAAAGTTAGTGGCTTGCTTTGAAATTCCATCCTTGCACAAAAAAAGTTTTTTAAATTTTTTTGAATAATGTGTCAATTCAGGCCTTCACGCCACCGAAAATCTGTGATAGGATTAGGTTACAAGTTAAAAAATGATGTCTGGAGATCGGGAGGGACCACGTGCGTTCAGCAATTGCTGAACGAATGACGTGGTCCTTTTTTTGTTGTTTTTTAGAGAAAAATAAGGGAAATTATGGAGGGTTTATACATGACAGCAACGTTCTCGGCGGCAAAACGAACCGAATATATGGAACAAATGGCGAATGCACATTTTGACGTATTGGTGATTGGTGGAGGCATTACGGGCGCAGGAATTGCACTGGATGCGGCATCTCGCGGATTGAAGACGGCGCTTGTGGAGATGCAGGATTTCGCGGCAGGCACATCGAGTCGTTCCACAAAACTGGTTCATGGCGGCTTGCGCTACCTGAAGCAGTTTGAAGTGAAGATGGTAGCCGAGGTTGGAAGAGAGCGGGCGGTGGTTTATGAGAATGGACCCCATGTGACGACACCAGAACCAATGTTATTGCCTATATACACGGGAGGCACGTTTGGCCGTTTCAGTACGTCCATGGGTTTGATGGTGTACGACCGACTTGCTGGAGTGAAGCGCAGTGAACGTCGCCAGATGCTGAATGCCAGTGATACATCTGCAAGTGAGCCTCTGCTGCGGAAGCAGGGACTGCTGGGAGGCGGACGTTATGTGGAGTACCGAACGGATGATGCGAGACTTACGATTGAAGTCATGAAGGAAGCAGTGCGGCACGGGGTGCTGGCTGTTAATTATATGAAAGCAACTTCTTTTCAGAAGGAGAATGGAACGATTACAGGCATCCATGTGATGGATCAACTAAAC
Organism: Paenibacillus xylanexedens; assembly: GCF_007680605.1. Classification (GTDB taxonomy): domain Bacteria; phylum Bacillota; class Bacilli; order Paenibacillales; family Paenibacillaceae; genus Paenibacillus; species Paenibacillus xylanexedens_B. Next base: position 141,560 of record NZ_VEIO01000003.1, on the reverse strand, counting down.
GGAAATCGTTATAAACTAATTGCGAAAAAAGTAATCAATGCTTCGGGGCCATGGGTAGATACCCTCCGTGAAGTGGATGGCTCACGTCAAGGCAAAACGCTACAGATGACCAAAGGCATTCATCTTGTATTTGACGGGGCACGATTCCCGCTACGGCAAGCGGTTTACTTTGATACGCCAGATGGACGCATGGTCTTTGCGGTGCCGCGGGATGGCAAAACCTATGTAGGTACAACCGATACCGTATTCCGTGATGACCCGGCTCATCCGTTAATTTCGGAGTCAGACCGTGATTATGTCATTGATGCAGTGAACGGCATGTTCCCGGATGTCCGGATTCGTGCAGAGGATGTAGAGTCAGGCTGGGCAGGCGTGCGTCCATTGATCCATGAGGAGGGTAAGGGCCCTTCAGAGATTTCGCGTAAGGATGAGGTCTGGGTATCGGATTCCGGCCTGATTACCATTGCCGGAGGTAAATTGACGGGGTATCGCAAAATGGCCGAGATGGTCGTGGATCTGGTTGCACGTCAGATGCAGCAAGAGTTCGGGTACACCCCGGGACCTTGTGTAACCAAAAAGATGCCGATCTCCGGCGGAGATGTTGGCGGTTCGGCCGGATACGTCACGTACACCGAACGCAAGATCAAGGATGGCGTTGCCCTAGGTTTGGACCGGAAAGCGGCGGAGCGGCTTGCCCGTACGTATGGCTCCAACGTGGATGCGCTGTATGAGCGCATGCCTGACCCGCGAGCCAAGGCAGAGCTTCAAGGCATGCCGCAAGAGCTTTTGCTGATGCTTCGTTACGCGATGGAGGAAGAGATGGCGGCAACGCCCGCTGATTTCTGGGTACGCCGAACGGGAGATTTATTTTTCCGCATCGATGAGGTACGCCGTTATAGATCAGCAGTCAGCATGTATATGGCAGAACAGCTTGGCTGGTCAGAACAGCAGGTAGCAACCTACGCTAAGGAATTGGATCAACTGTTGCTGGAAGCATCCGGCAAGAGCTAGAAGAGCAGGAATTTGCCGAGCCGGGTCGAATGGAACATGTAAGCGCGTAACAGAGAGGGGATTACATCCATGACATTACAGATCGGAATCATAGGAACAGGCTGGTTCAGCAAAGTACACGCAGATATTCTTACACGCATGGAAGGTGTTCGTGTCGCAAGTGTATGCGGAACAACACTCGAAAAGGCAGAAGCGATGGCTTCCGTATATGATGCAGCGGGTTACGATAATCTTGAACATATGCTGGAAGGTGAGAAACTGGACGCCGTATACATCTGTGTACCTCCGATGTCTCACGGATTCATCGAGTCAGAGTTGATCAAGCGGGGCATTCCGTTCCTGGTGGAAAAACCATTGAGCACAGGAATGGACGTACCGCTCCAGATACTGGAGCAGGTGCAACAGTCTTCTTTGTTAACCTCTGTAGGCTATCATTTCCGTTACCAAGGTGCTGCGCAGGTCATGAAACAAGCCATGCAGGAGCAAAAGGTGGGCATGGCTCTGGGGCGCTGGATGGGCGGCATGCCTGGCGTTGGTTGGTGGCGCCGTCAAGACGGATCGGGAGGCCAGTTTGTGGAGCAGACGACCCATATTGTGGATCTCCTGCGTTTCTGTGCAGGCGAAGTGACGGAAGTCTATGCGGTTGCAGCCCAGCGCAGCATGCATGAGAAGCATGAGCATGTGACGGTGGATGATGTCGCTAACGTGACACTGAAGCTGGAAAGCGGTGCGATTGCAAGCATTGCGAATACGTGTTTACTGCCTGACGGTGAGGGTGGAGCAGGGCTGCAATTCTACACGGATGCCGGTGTGTGGGACTGGACACCTGACCGTCTTCTGTTACCGAGTGCGGCTTCGCATCCGATGGCAGGACTTGAGGTTTCAGCTGGACAGAATCCTTATGAACGGGAGAACGAAGCATTTATTCATGCACTTCGCACGGGAGATCGATCACGCATTTTGTCCGATTACGCAGATGCCTGCCGTACACAGGCGATCACCGTCGCTGCTCAGGAATCCGTGGACTCCGGCCTGCCTGTAAAGATCAAAGCTTAAACAGATCGTTAGCGCACAAAAACGCCTGCGACCCGAACCATGTTCTCTGTGGTTCCGGGTGCAGGCGTTTTTCCTATAAAATTTAGGATAAATAAGACCTCTTGTTTGTAGTTGTATCTGAACTACTTCAATTGTTGCTGTTCTTTTAACCAGTCCGAAGACCAGCTGTAGATTTGATTAATAACAGGTTCAATCGCTCTACCTTTAGGGGTAAGCTCATATTCCACACGGGGCGGAATCTCGGGATACATATGCCGGGTTACGATGCCTTCCGTCTCCATCTCTTTCAGACGCTCCGATAACAGCCGTCCGCTAATCGCCATCTCGGCCTCCAGTTCCGTGAACCGTTTTGGTCCGGACAGCAGCTGATACATAATCAGCAGTACCCACTTTTTCCCGATGATGTCCATGGCTTGTGTAATCAGACAAGGGCTTGGGGATTTTACTTTTCTCAGCTTCAACGTGTTTCACCTCGATTCATGGAAAATGTGCAATACAAGCTATATAAAAGGACAAAAGCTTCTGCCGCTCTGGAAAATAAAAGTCCTTCATGTGAAGGGTGGTCACTACAAAATATACTGTAACATACCTTTTGTATGTATTATACATCATTTTACGAAAAATTACTTGATGAAATTATCTTATTATTATATACTAACTTCATAAAAGTAAGTTTGTGAGTAATAATGCGTATTATAAATGTACATACCATTTCCGGTTAAGTTGTCACACAATCAGAGCAGTGGATAAACCTCGGTAATTTGAACGTTATCAAAATTCTAGGGAATTTTATGAAACTACAGTTTCTCCTAGGGAACTTTTACATAGATGAGTGCTGCAGCACAAACTGTATTTTGCTGAATTTTGTGCAGAAAAGATTAGCGATAAGTTAAAGATTCTCAAAATAACACTTGGACGAATGGGAGATGGAAGATATGAAAAGGGTGTTGGGATATGTTTTTTTGGTGGTGCTGGCAGGTGTTTTCGTCATGACGGGATATACGAAAGTTACGGGAGCGGAGATGATGATTGATACCTTCGAGAGTTTCTCTTATCCTACATGGACGATGTATTTGATCGGTGTGTTGGAACTGCTTAGTGCGGTTGGGTTGCTCATTCCGCGTACCCGTATTCTGGCTTCGGGAATACTAACGTTCATTCTGATCGGAGCTGTAGGCAGCCATTTAATCTATGCACAATATGCGGCTATACCGCTCCCGGCAGTATTGCTTGTAGCAAACATCGTCGTGTTACTGGTTAGTCTGCACAGACTGGAAGAAGAAGAGAGCAACATGGATATGGATATCGTACAGGCATAGTTAGAGTATAGAAATTCGTTTTCATAAATAAATGAGTAACGCCCGTTATCCATTGAAGGATGTGCTTGCCTCTAATTTGTTTAGATGTAAGCACATCCTTCCCGCGCATCAGATACTTCGTTGACCACGCTTAACGATTCGTTGTGTAGGTTTGGTATCCGATTGTTCGATCCACATGGCACATGTCTGCCGAACCCAATCCGGGTTTGTTTTACTGGCATCGTTCAACCAGTTGCTGACGGAGTCCTGTACATAGGGGTGTGCATCGGATTTCACAGGGGATAGCAAGGGAAGGGCAATCTCCGGATGATCTTTCAAAGGCTGGATGTGTTTCGCCCATACCCCGCGAGGACGGGTGGATTCAATGGCGAAGCGGCGAATCATCGGATCGGGATCGCTACTCCACGGGATTAAATCTTGGAGGGCCGTTAATAAATCTGCACGGATGGAATCCCGCACGGCCATCCAGGCGATCTCTCTTACGCCAAAGTGAGCATCCGCTGCAAACGGGCGGATCTGCTCCAGCTTTTCCGTCACATGCAGATGGGGATTCAGCCCAATGATATAAGCTACCCAGCAGCGAACACTGTCTGATCGGTGATTTGCTAACCATATGAAAAGGTCTGCTCCGTCCTGCCTTGGTATTCCCTCCATATATTCCAGCCAGAGTGAGCCTATTGCAGGGATAACTTTCATGATGCGGTGTTGATCCTTCGGCTCCAATTTTCCATAGACATCCTGTGTGGAGATGGGAACATCAAGTTCGCGGGTGATCTGTTGCAAAAGAAGAATATGGTCTACCGCCAGCCACTCCGTCAGATTCACGGATTCGATCGTTCCGCTTTGTAACAGGTGGCGAATGTGTTCTGGAATTTCGGCGGCTTTACGCGCACCTTTGCGAAGTAGGATATCTTCGTTGATGGTATTGTCAGGGCTCGTTTCCATGGTTTGGCCTCCTTGCTTGTCTGCATTCATTTATACATAACGTACAATGAAACAGGTGCACAGGGATGTAAGGCAGCTTACAAGTTATCCGTCTTGCAAAGGGGAAATTAATTGGCGAAAGGCCTTGAGTTCACTTGCATGAAGAGAAGCTGATTTGAATCCGGTACGGATACGGCCTGATTGCGAGAGTTCTTTTATAGCTACCGTAACAGATTCCCTGGAGGCACCTGCCATCCAGGCAATTTCCTGATGTGTAATAGTACACTGAATCAGGCAGTATTCATCCTTTTTCGTCCAACCCATTTGCTCGGCCAACCGACATAAACTATGAATGATTTTGTCATGCAAATTCCCGAGTGCAAGAGTCTGTGTCAGTTCACTCATTCGCTTCATTCGTTCACTCAGCACATGCATCATTCTCATCATAAATGCCGGATGATCGATTAAAAACTGCTCAAATCGGTTTCTGTCCATCAGGCAGATGTCGCAGTTCTCCAGCGTTTCGATATATAAATCACGCGTGCCGAGGGAAATGCCCTTCATTTCTCCAAAAACGTTACCTTCACTCAACATATCCACCGTAAATTGTTTTCCCTCAGGGCTTAATGTATACAAGCGAACTTTGCCCCGTTTGATAAAATAAAACCCTTCTGTGAATGTATCCGGTCTCTGAATGGTTGTATGTTTAGGGAGTGTTGTTATCGACGTCATACTGTCCATCTCAACGAGATCAGCCTCGGATAAGGAAGACATGAGGTCGAATTGAGACAGATACATAATTTTATCCATGAGACTCCTTTCGCTCACCATATAAAATGATAAAAAAAGAAGAACCCGATGAAGCCAGGGTTCTTTGGCAGCGTGCTATCCATTGCTTAGGAGTACGCTGTTTATTTATGATGATATGCCGTTCCAGCTATAATAACTTTTTTAGTTGAGAGACGCGTCCCTGGCTAATGCCAAGTTTCTCCGCAATTTGCTGTTGAGCGAGGCCAGGATTCTGTTCAATAATCTCTTTCATCTGTTGCAGCATGCGCGCCGTTTTTGGCCGCAGGTCGGGGTAGTCCTGATTCGCAGCAGCATCTCCTTCTTCCCAGGAGGAAGCTGAGGCAGCAGCGGGTTTAGGCACAGGACGTTCTTTGGGTGCAGAAACCTGTTTGTTTTCAGGTACGAACCAGTCGGGAGTGTCATCTGGGTGTTTTAATTGAATCGCACAAGTCCGGCAGATGAATTGCTCTTTGAAATACATTTCCGTATCCACGTCACCGCAAAAAATACACAATGTTGATTTGTACTTTCTTAAAATCAACTCTTTCCCTTCAATGAAAAATTCAAGCGGATCGCCGATATGGATTTCCATTGTATCCCGCATCTCTTTGGGAAGGACAATTCGTCCGAGACGGTCCAGAGATCTCTTCATTCCGGTTCTTTTCATCGCATCTCCCCCGCAATATTAACATTAAAACCTGTCCTTATTGTAAGGAAGAAAGGGCTTTAATACAACAATAATATTTCAAAAAAAAGGGATTATTCCAACTATTATGGGAAAATAAGTTTGGAGAGCGCGGGAGCGACGGCTAAAGTGAAGAGCGCAGCCAAAACCATGGAGATACTGGAGATCGTTCCTGTCAATGAACTGAGCTCGAAGGCTTTCGAAGTTCCTGTGCCATGAGCACCTGTTCCGAGGAGTGTACCGCGAGCAATCTCGCCATCAATACGAAGCATTTTGACGATAGAAGGCCCCATAATAGCCCCAAGTAGCCCGGTCATAATCACGAATACGGCCGTCACTGCCGGGATGCCCCCGATAGAAGCAGATACATTCATCGCAATGGGCGTTGTAATCGAGCGCGGAATCAGACTATGAATCAAGCCGGAGTCGAGATGCAACCATTTTGCAAGCATAGCGGAAGAGAGTACAGCCACAATTGAGCCGGTCATGACACTGATCACAATCTCGGAAATATGTTTTTTGAGTACATGGAAGAAGGTGTAGAGCGGTACGGCAAAGGCAACCGTAGCAGGTTGCAGCAGAAGGCTAAGCCATTTGCCTCCGCTACTATATGCGGCATAATCCGTTCCAGTCACTAGAAGTATGCCTACAACCAATAGCGGCGTAATAAGTAGCGGTGACAGATATACTTTGGGCAGACTGCGATACATTTTCTTGGCAACCAAGTAGATCCCGACCGTTAACAGCAAACATAAAAATCCAATCATCCGGTGTGACGCTCCTTTCGTTTGGCAATACGTGTAGCAACAAGGCCGGTACAGGCCATAACCAGAAATGTGCTTAGCAGCACGATAAATAAAATTTGCAATCCGTCATGCTCCAGCATAGGCATGTAATTCATGATGCCAACCGCCGACGGGATAAAGAATAACAGCAGTTCACCGAGCAACCATGCCGCTCCGACCTCAATCCAACGCAGCTTCACCACGCCAGTTTGCAGCAAGACGAACAGCACGATCATTCCGAGAATAGACCCGGGTACAGGCAGGTGGAGAGTACGGGCCAGCAGGTCCATCAGCAGTGAAAAAACCATTAGTAACGCAATTTGCATAATCCCGATGCCCCATTTTTTCACGCGAATCCCTCCTTTATATATATCAACATGTGTCTAATAAATTTGCTTTGAATATTTGTGAAAATGAATGGAAATGTTGCTTCGTATCACAAATTTTACATCGCATTCTTTCATGAGTAAAATGCATATTAAGAATGTTTTCTATTCCATTTATCTATGTTGATAATAGATGGAGCCAGAATCACAGGAGGGGATGAGACGATGGATATTCGTCATTTGCAATATTTTCTCGAAGTTGCCCGGCAACAGAGCTTTACAAAGGCCGCCGAGGTGCTGTATATCACTCAACCTACAATAAGTAAGACGGTTAAAAGTCTGGAGGAGGAGCTGGGCGTGACCTTGCTGGATCGATACGGTAAACAGGTGCAGCTAACGGATGCGGGGCATGTCTTTTTTCGGCAGGCGCTGGAGATTGAAAAATCGTTCCGTAGTCTTTCATCGGAATTGGACGATCTGATGAATTTGAAGAAGGGACACCTGCGCATTGGTCTACCGCCAATGGTAGGATCGAGTTTCTTTCCAATGATTATCGGTGAGTTCCATAAAGCGTATCCCCAAGTGAGCATTCAATTGTTTGAGGATGGGGCGAAAAAAGTGGAGGCTGATGTCATCAGCGGTGCGCTGGATATCGGTGTGGCGGTGTTGCCGACGGTCGATGAACTGCTCGATCATTTTGTGTTTGTTCAGGAAAAGCTTAATCTGCTCGTGCATCCTTCGCATCCCCTTGCTGAAAAGGAGTCGGTCGCACTCCATGAACTGGAACAGGATGCGTTTGTTTTGTTTCGGGAAGATTTTGCGCTCCATGACCGCATTATTGCGGCTTGCCAGCAAGCTGGATTCCAGCCGCATGTGGTCTATGAGAGTTCCCAGTGGGATCTGTTAAGTGCGATGGTTGCGGCGAATCTGGGTGTGGCCTTGCTACCGGAGACGATCTGCCGTGAGGTTGATCATATGCGCGTAAGAATCATCCCCGTTATTGAACCGGTCATTCCTTGGCAACTCGGCATGATCTGGCGGAAGGATCGATATCTGTCATTTGCTACCCGTGAATGGATCGGATTTACCCAGTCCATGCTGGGGAACAGAGAGTGAGGTCGATCCTTGAGCCTGAGCATCCATAGGTTAGTTATCGTTTGGAGTTCCGTTATGAATGGTCAGAAGCCCATTACTCAATCACTAATGATCTGATTAACGGGCTTTTTCCAGTTTTATCGATCTTTTCTTCTAATTTTATTGTCATTCCAACCGATATAAAGTTACTGAGGGGGTGTGTATTAGGAAGATACTAGTAAGGGAAGCATACAAGATTTCCGGAAAAAGATAAGTTAAAAATGGGTTGGTGTCTGAGCGTTCAGAAGTTAGATGATTTGAAGTCTGTGGAAAATATACAGAGTAGAGTTCGCGGTAATTACATATATTTACCACCTGTGACATGTGAAGTATGAAGTATGTTATATGTAGCTCGAATTTCAAAAGAGATGCCAATTATTCTTAATTCGAAAGGGTTGTGCAAAGTTGAAGAAACGTACTGCAAATAAAGGATTCAAGTTGTCTATAGTGATTGGTTTGATGACGATTATGCTGGTAGCTTGTGGTAAGCCGTTAACCGAAAAACTATACTCAGAAACAGTACCCGATGATATTAAAAATAGCACTGAAATCACGCAAGAAGATAAAGATCTCTTGGGGAAGGCTATCTTATATTCAATGGGTAGCAATACGGATCTTTCTACTAAAACGGTGGGTCAAATTATAACCGATGAGAAGCAAAGACAGCTGAAGCTTGAGGAAGAAGAGAAGAAGAGACAGGAAGAAATCAAAAGAAAACAGGAAGAAGCTGAAGCAAAAAAACAAAGTGAACTAAAACTGTTGGATGAGTCTGTACAGGTTGGTTTAATCAAAAAAAGTGTGACATTGAAAGACACGAAAAAATGGATATTCAGCGACGTTATACATATGACGCTTGACTTGAAAAACATTTCGGACAAGGATATTAAAGGGTTTCAGGGAGTCATTACCTTCAAAGACATGTTTGATAATGAGATCAAGTCACTAAACGTTAAATATGATGAACCTATCAAAGCCGGAGCTTCCACGTCTTATGAGGGTAGTTTCGAATTAAATCAGTTTATGGATAAAGATACTGAGCTTAGGGAGACACCTTTAGAAAAAATCAAGGTTGAGTTTGAGATGGATCAAATCATCTTTGGTGACGGCAATATTGCGAAACGTTCGGATATTGAGTAAATTAGTTTAGGCATTGAATTGAATAAATTAGTTTTAGGGATTGATTGGATAAATGAGTCTACTAAAAGTCTCTTCATAATATGAAGAGGCTTTTTTGTATAAAATTGTGCATGATGTAGATGGATGAGTATCGTAGGTATCGTTGCTAAATCGGCTTATCCCCATAGCTATAGCATTAGATAAATCATCGGATCATTGATACAATATAAACACAAATACTAGTGGGGGTGTGGACTTATGAAACTGCGGGTATCCGCTGTGCAATATCAATTGCAGACAATCCGTTCATTTGAGGAATTTGCCGCTCAAGCGGAGCATTACATACGGACAGCTGACGAATTCGGGACGGAATTTGTGCTGTTTCCTGAATTTTTCACAACCCAATTAATGTCCATTGGAGACGCAGAAGGAAATGCGTTAACGATTGAAGATTTGCCTGATTTTACAGGGCAATATGAGCAGTTGTTCGTCTCCCTTGCTGCCAAATACAATATGCATCTCATCGGGGGCACTCACGTTATTCGGAAGGAAGGCAAGCTGTATAATACGGCGCATATGTTCTACCCGGATGGACGAATTGCACGCCAGGCCAAAATTCATATTACGCCTACCGAAGTGACCGAGTGGAACATGGCTGCGGGTGACGGACTGGAAGTGTTTGATACGTACAAAGGCCGCATTGCGATGCTGACCTGTTACGATATTGAATTTCCCGAAATTGTACGTATGGCGAAAGCCAAGGGAGCAGACGTGATTTTCTGTCCTTCTTGTACGGACGACCGCCACGGATTTTACCGGGTACGGTATACGAGTCATGCTCGTGCGGTGGAGAATCAGATTTACGTTGTATTAACCGGAACGGTGGGCCATCTGCCTACAGTGGATTTCATGCGTGCCAATTATGGACAAGCTGCGATCATTACCCCGAATGATGTACCATTCCCTCCGCGTGGCATTCTGGCTGAGGGTGAGATTAACAACGATATGATTGTAACCGCCGATCTCGATCTGGATTTGCTCTACGAGGTACGTGAACGGGGCTCAGTAACAACCTGGCGTGACCGCCGTACAGATCTGTACACCGATTGGGAGTAGATCTGTTTTTGGAAGCCGAGTAGAGTTAGACAAAGGAGGGGTTAAGCGGGATGTATGTCAAAGAAATGCTGATAACGGCAGCGGGTGGCAGTGACAAACTGGGTAGAGCTAAAGCGGTCATCCGCAATTATGCGGCCCATGACTTTGAAGAGCTTATTCGTATACAGGCAGAGAGCTTCCCACCACCATATCCGGAGGAACTTCTTTGGAACCAAGAGCAACTCAGTAGCCATATTCAGCATTATCCTGAAGGAGCCATCTGCATCGAGGTGAATGGGGAACTGGCTGGCTCAATGACTTCACTTCGAATGCAGTGGGATGCTGCGCACCCATCCAGCCATACGTGGGCAGAGGTCACCGATGATGGATATATCCGCAATCACCAGCCGGATGGGAACACGTTATACATTGTTGACCTCTGCGTCCGGCCGAAATATCGGAAGTGGGGGCTCGCCCAGCTCATGATGCAGGCGATGTACCATCTTGTCATTGCACAGGGGATGGATCGTTTGCTTGGGGCAGGGCGGATGCCGGGATATCACCGGGTATCCGAGCAAATGTCAGCACAACAGTATCTGGATCAGGTTGCCGATGGAGAGAGGCATGACCCGGTTATTTCTTTTCTGCTACGATGCGGGCGTATGCCTGTTGGAGTGACTGCCGATTATCTGGATGACGAGGAATCTTGTCATTACGCGGCTCTGATGGAGTGGCGCAATCCGTTTAAATAGGGAAGTTGTTACTTCCATGTGCGCATCCAGCTTTAAATTTTGTGGGTTTTTAATAAAAATTCAATCGTGCTGATGTTCTTGAGATTGCTATACGTTAGAATGAATGACTGCAATCGGCGATTTCACCGAATACATACTTGAAATAGGGAGGAATTTATCTATGGAATTTACACGTATTACATCCATTCAGGACCCGCTGTTCGCTCAAATGCACAAGCTGATGCAGGAAATTTTCCCGCCAGAGGAAGTGCTGGATTTCCCGTTATGGGCTGAACCATTGGAAGACCCGGGCATTCGGGTGTTTGTCGCTGTACATGAAGGCCAAGTGGTTGGTGCGACGGAGTACCGTTACTACGAGGACTGGAACGTGGCCATGACTGATTTTACGATTATCGGACGAGAAGGCTTGGGAATCGGCGCATTCTTGGCGAATCGCCGCAAGCTGGATCTTCAGCAGCTCGCTGCTGCCAATGGCAAGTCGTTGTTTGGCATGTTTGCCGAAATCTACAATCCATATTTGACTCAGGATCACGCGTTTGGCGGCATCAAACCGATGGACCCGTACGTGCGCCGCGAAGTGTTGTCCCATCTGGGTTATCAGCGTCTGGACTTCCCTTATGTTCATCCATCCTGGCAAGGCGACGGTGAAGCCGTGGGAGGATTGGACCTGTGCTTTATGCCGGGCGATGAGTCTCTTGCGCAACTGCCAGCCAGCTTGGTGTCCGATTTCCTAAATCGATACTATGCTGTGTTGCCAAACAAACCGCAGGAATGGCTGGCTATGGTGGAGCAGTTGAATGCGCGTGAATCCGTGGCATTGCGTCCGTTGTAAGTTGAAGCACTGTATCGGATGTAGAGCAACTAGGCTGCTGAGAACACCTAAACTATAAAAGTAAAAAATCATAGATGGAGTAAAGTTAAGAAGTATAAGAGCGGAGTTATGGTGCTAGTGCTGAGTTAGATATGGATATGAATGGGGTGCTGGTGCTGGAATTTGAGCTGGTACTGGAACGTGGTATACGTATAACTAAAGTATAAATGTAAGTACCCGTAATTCAGTCTGTTTCAGTTCTGGATTGCGGGTACTGATTTTTTCGATGAAGGGTAACTGAGGCTTTCCTGAATCCTGAATAAAGTTGAATAAACCTGAATAAAGGATGAGGAAATGCGCTAACGATCTCAGAAAGCCTTATTTGGGAGTTCAAGCACACGTTCAAAATCTAACGATCAGGAGAGAGCTTATTTTAGCGAAAGGAGGCTATTTTAAAGAAAATAATGCAAAATTTTTCAAAATAACTCTCCTGAGATCGTTAGAACTTCAATGAATACGAGATGGTTCATGTTACACTTCTGCGTTGATGCCAACTCGTAACTTCGCACCACTTACTTCGCAATTCATGCTTATGCGAGAGTCCCATACTCTGCGATTCAGATTTGTGAGCAACCCCGCAACGTCATGTTTTGTGGCTGTTGAACTCGGCGGTATGAATGCTCAACCAGGGTCTCTGAAATCCTAGCTCCAGCAGTTCTACTTAAGCGTAACTCGCGAACTTCACTCCACTATCTCTACTCAATTGTATAGGTCGTCACAAATGAAGGTCGCGGGAACATGGCTGGTTTCTGTGCCGTCAGCCCTTCACTCGTGCTGCGATTGCGGTGAGCGTGGTTGTAGGCTTGCGACTGCTGCCAGCCTTTGAAATGTTCTTCCTTTTGCCACAGTGTCAGAACGACATACGTATCACCTTTGAGTGGACGGAGCACACGAATACCAATGAATCCAGGCTCATCTTCAACTTTGCGGGCACGATTCTTAAAACGTTCCTCAAAATCATTCCGACCATCTTCTGTGACAGGAATGTTGTTCAGCACAGCGAAGCCACCACCTGTCCATGATCCGGCATCGTCAAATGCTTCATATGCAGCCACCTGCTCATCCGATTCAATGTCCAGCAAACGATCAGTGGTTTCCAGAGCGAGAAGTACCTGATCTTCAGCGCGTAGTGTCAGATGTGGGTATGCTGCAAGTGCATCTGGAAGTGGAGATGGAACCAGATAAATATACATAGGAAGTTTGCCCCCTCTTAAAATACGTAAACTCCATCATAAGTTTGACTATACTTTCGTGATCTAGTTCAACTTATACAACCCAACATAGCATACGGGAACGGACGAGTCCAATTTGCCAAAAATCTGGTTAGAGGAGCCTGTTTCGTGATAAAGTAGAACCACTACTAGCAGAACGGGTGATCGTATGAAAACAACAATTCGGATATCAGTCAGGCCGCTGGTCGAGTATGTTTATCGGAGCGGCAGCATCCGTCCGGGATTCCGCACCAATGCCTCGATGCAGGAGGGAACGCGAATCCATCAGCGTGTGCAGAAGGCATATACCGAAGAGGATTTAAAAGAAGTAGTACTGGAAGCCGAGCTTCAACATGGGGATTTGACCTACGTCATTGAAGGGCGATGTGACGGCTTGATTCGCCTGGAGGGTCAATTAACGGTGGATGAGATCAAATCCACGGCGGGTAACCTGGACGAGCTGGAAGGTGGCCTCGACGTGCACTGGGCCCAGGCGAAGATGTATGCCTATATGTATGCCGTGCAGCATGGTGAGCCTCGGATGCAGGTGCAGTTGACGTATGTGCATTCGGTGACGGGTGAAGAGCGGCGGTTTCGCCGCATGGCGGAGCGGCAGGAGCTGGAGCAGTTTGCGGCAGAAGTTATCGCCGGATATGCACCGTATGCGGAGATGATTGCTGCCTATGAAGCGGAGCGGGACGTTAGTGTGCGCGAGCTTCCGTTTCCTTTTCGCAAATACCGGGAAGGACAGCGTAAGCTGGCAGGCGCAGTGTACAAAACGATTCGTGAAGGACAGGGACTTATGGCCAAAGCGCCTACAGGCATCGGTAAGACCATGTCCGTGCTCTTTCCTACGGTGAAAGCCATCGGTGAAGGCGAGGCCAGCCGTTTGTTCTACCTGACCGCGAGAACGACAACGAGAGTGGCGGCGGAGGAAGCTTTTGCCCGGATGCAGGCGGAAGGGTTGAACATGCATGTCATCAGCCTGACGGCGAAGGATAAAATTTGTTTCAAAGACGAGGAAGCCTGCGACACGGGACAGTGCGGCATGTGTGAAGGGTATTATGACCGAATTAATGGTGCTGTGCTGGACATGCTGGAACATGAAACGTTGATGACAAGGCCCGTTATTGAGCAGTATGCCCGCAAACATCGGGTGTGTCCGTTTGAGTTTTCGCTGGATGCGGCATATGCAGCCGATGCGGTGATCTGCGATTATAACTACATTTTTGATCCGCGTATCTCCCTCAAACGTATGTTGGAGGAACAGAAGCGCAAGACGGTGCTGCTGGTGGATGAGGCGCATAATCTGGTGGATCGTGGGCGTATGATGTTCTCGGCAGAGCTGGAAAAAGCCGTATTTCTGGATGTCAAAAGAGAGTTCCAGACGCTGGACAGCAGTGTACCTGCCGCCAAAGCGATTGTGGATTATACCGGAGCCATCGACAAGTATCTGATCACCCTTCGTAAAAACGGCGGAGAAGAGGGCAAGATCATACAGCAAGAAGCACCAGAGGAACTGATTGAACGGCTTGAGCCATTTGTCATGGTGGCGGAGCAATGTCTGGCCGAGGGTGGGTCTGGCCATGCTGAGACGGATCAGCTGTTGCTTGATGCCTATTTTACAGCGCAGAACTTCGTACGAATTGCCAGGTTATATGACGAGCGTTTTATCACCTATGCAGAGTGTGTACGAAGCGAGGTACGGGTGAAACTGTTCTGTCTGGACCCGTCTTTGCTACTGCGTCAGACGGCGAAGGGTTTCCGCTCAACCATTCATTTCTCGGCAACCTTGTCACCTCTTCGGTATTACCGCGATATGCTGGGAGCAGAGGAAGAGGACTACACCCTGCAGATTCCGTCTCCGTTCAACCGAGAACAGCTGGATGTGCGGCTCATGCCTCTGTCTGTACGTTATAAAGACCGGGAGCGGTCCAAACGCCCGATTGCCGAGATGTTACAACAACTCGTATCCGAGTGGCCGCGTAGCAATCTGCTGGTCTTTTTCCCTTCCTATCCGTACATGCGTGAGATTTATCAAGCATATACACAGCTTCCGGGGGCCAGCGATGCGGATACGGTGATGCAGGAGCAGGGCATGAACGAGCAGGAGCGAGAGCAGTTCCTGGCGGCGTTTCAGCCGCATCCTGAGCGCACACGTCTTGTTTTTGCCGTAATGGGCGGCGTGTTCTCCGAAGGAGTCGATCTGCCGGGAGACCGTCTGAATGGCGTTGTCGTTGTAGGTGCAGGGCTTCCGCAGATCGGTCTGGAGAACAACGTGCTGAAGGATTATTTTGACAAGTCGGGCCGCAACGGCTTTAACTACGCCTATGTATTTCCGGGCATGAATAAAGTGCTTCAGGCCGGGGGCAGGCTCATTCGAACGGAAGAAGATAAGGGTGTGCTTGTGCTAGTGGATGACCGTTTCATGCAGGAGCCGTATCGTTCTCTTTTACCTGACGAATGGATGGATTATAAACGGATTTGATGACGTTTACGTTTTTTTATGTCTTTATCGTGTTGTTTTCATTGGTTTACGAAAAATTTTCTTTGAATTTCTTAACATTCTTTCATTTTCATGATTGAAACATAGGGTAATCGGGTTATAACTTGGTTAGCACGAACGAACAACGGCGATACCCTATCCGTTCCGCGGTCCGCTTCGAATGCAAATCAAGGAGGTCGGTTTGTGATGAAGAAAAATCATACGATGATGCAGTTTTTTGAATGGCATTTGGCTGCAGACGGCGATCATTGGAAACGACTGGCTGACATGGCCCCGGAACTGAAAGCAAAAGGCATAGACTCCGTATGGGTGCCTCCTGTAACGAAGGCAGTGTCTGCAGAGGATACAGGTTATGGCATATATGATCTGTACGATCTGGGTGAATTTGATCAAAAGGGTACGGTACGCACGAAATATGGCACCAAGCAGGAACTGGTGGAAGCCATCGCAGAATGTCAGAAGAGCGGCATTGTCGTTTATGTGGATCTCGTAATGAATCATAAGGCCGGAGCAGATGAGAAGGAAGTCTTTAAGGTGATTGAGGTTGATCCCAACGACCGGACGAAGGAGATTTCCGAACCATTCGAGATTGAAGGCTGGACGAAGTTCACATTTCCAGGCCGGGGCAATGAATATTCTTCCTTCAAATGGACATCCGAACACTTCAACGGCACCGATTTTGATGCAAAAGAAGAACGTACGGGTGTGTTCCGCATTGCCGGCGAGAACAAAACCTGGAATGAAAACGTCGATGATGAGTTTGGCAACTACGATTATCTGATGTTTGCCAATATAGATTATAACCACCCGGATGTACGGCATGAGATGATTGAGTGGGGGAAGTGGCTGATCGATACGTTGCAATGCGGCGGGTTCCGACTGGACGCGATCAAACATATAAACCATGAGTTTGTTAAAGAATTTGCAGCAGAGATGATCCGCAAACGCGGGCAGGATTTCTACATCGTCGGTGAGTTCTGGAATCCAAACCTGGATGCCTGTCGTACCTTTTTAGATACGGTGGATTATCAAATTGACTTGTTTGACGTGTCGCTTCACTATAAATTTCACGAAGCCTCGTTGGCGGGGCGTAATTTCGATCTTTCCAAAATTTTTGAAGATACCCTGGTTCAGACGCATCCAACCCATGCGGTCACCTTTGTGGACAACCATGATTCACAGCCTCATGAGGCTTTGGAATCATGGGTTGGCGATTGGTTCAAGCCAAGCGCGTATGCACTGACGCTGCTACGTCGTGACGGATATCCCGTCGTCTTTTACGGCGATTATTACGGGATTGGCGGACCTGACCCGGTGGAGGGCAAAAAGGAGATTTTGGACATTCTGTTGTCCGCTCGTTGCAACAAAGCCTATGGAGAGCAGGAAGACTATTTCGATCATCCCAACACCATTGGTTGGGTTCGCCGCGGCGTGGAAGAGATGGAAGGCTCCGGTTGTGCGGTGGTCATCTCGAACGGGGATGACGGTGAAAAGAGAATGTTTGTCGGGGAGCATCGTGCCGGGGAAGTCTGGGAAGACATGACCGGTAGTTGTGAAGATTCGATCACCATTGAGGAAGATGGCTGGGCTACGTTCCACGTCTGCGGCGGAGGGGTGGCCGTCTGGGCATTGCCGGAAACGAGAGAGAACTGTGGCACAGATACTGTAAATACAGATACAGAGTAATGTACGTTCGTTCGCAGAAGGCATAAGCTGGACGCTGGAATAGATATGGCTGGTGTTGTAGATACAGTAGTGCCCAAGTACTCAAGAAAAACGGATGCTGAATACTGATGTAGATACCCATTGGTTGAACGACAGATGGAGAAGATCAAAATAACCGTGGGCTCATGCTTGCAAGAGTAAGCTTTGAAGCTTTGGCATAGTTAGTACGTAATAAATTAAAAAGTTGATACGATAAAGAATCGTAAGCTAGGATGAAACCACTTGAAGCTGAACTGCATCCCACCTGTTCGATCGTGTCCAACGAGGGAGGGCAGTTCAAACAGACACGCTGTGGCGTGCTGATTCAGGTGGTTTTTTCTATTTTGTAACTCCGATTTACAAGTTCGCAGGCTCCGGAATTCAAACGTAGAGAACTCGAATTCGAATTTGGAGAACTCGGGAATTCTAACGATCCCAGGAAAGCTTATTTCCCCCTAAACCGGACGGTTGGAAATCTAACGATCCTCAGTGAGCTTATTTCACCAAAATTCAGCCAAAACGGTAGCATTTACAGCAAATTCACCCAAATAACGTTTCTGGTGATCGTTAGAATCATAAAACCTCAAATATATGCCAAATAAGGTTTCTGGTGATCGTTAGAGTAAAATATGTGGCCAGTTCGAGTTACAAATCAACAATATCCTCTTGCTCTCGCTTACCAAGCTGAGCATTTAATCCACATCCACTCCACAGACGAATCAATTACTGTGTTACCAAGGATGAACTGCACATCCTCTATAAACTTTGATAAAAATCATTAGAATATATGGTATAATCATCCAAAAGAAGTGAGGAATCCTATGAACTAGGTTGCATTATCCAGCAAGAAGGGGGCTAACATGCAAACCCAAACCCAAACTAAAGACCCGACTACACAAGCGAGGAAAAGAAAACGTCTCTTTTTACTTGTTCTGTGTCTGCTTGTAACAGCAGTGTGTCTGGCAGCATGCAGCTTTGGTGTAGAACACGGGCCGCGTGGAGAAGTACAGCGAACAGACAAGTATACGTTTAACACGGAACGCAGGGATATAGAGGCACGCATGAATAAGGATCGGGAGAGTTTCCGAGAAACCCTGCCAGAGAGATATCATCTGGCCGCAACAGTGGATGTGAACCCCGGATCTGAAGCGGACGGGATCACATATGAGATTATACTTAATGATGTTCGCATACCAATGATGAATGTCCTTCAGTCGTTCACGCTTGATTCCGACATGATTCATACGCTTCAAGCAGCTGAACTGTTCAACTCGAATGTGAGTAATACATATGAAACAACAATGGGACCGGGTAAGGAGCCGCCAGGATTGAGTTTGTCGAGAAGTTATGTTCTGAAACCCGAATCCGAAATTAGCCCTGAATATCTTCAGAACTACACTGATGTGTATGTCAAAATATCATATGGACCAGAAGATCAGCGGACGGAGGAATATTTTCATCTTAAAGCAAGGCCATCTTCAAGAATGATTGAATATATGAAATCATGGGAGGGCTAAGCCCTCCGAATTACTGATCCAACTCAAAGGACTCCAGCGTGCCAGCCATGCGCAGATCGTCCGCGTACGTACGGTTGAATGTTGCTCGTTTGTCCACATCGGCATATTCGTCATGATAATGCATCAGTACCGTTTTCCTTCTCACTTCGGCGGGCAGCTGCTCCAGATCCTTCAGTGACGTATGGGATTTGATCACCAAGTCATGCATATGGCATTCATGGAAAATCAACTGCACATCGGGTGCGATCCTCTCCACTCGCTCACGATCAAGCGTGCTGTCTGCACTATAGTAAAAATAAGGCTTCGCCATCAGTCCGTTGCTGACCATGCCGGGAACATGCTTCGTGCGAAATGTCTCAAATGTGACTCCGCCGAGCTCAAAGCTTCCGCCATCCGGTAGCGGAATGACATCATAATAGTCGCTCATTGTACGCTCGCCGTCCGTTGTATACCGCATCCCTGGAGAGAGGATGTTCCACAGTGGATCAACCAACTCTTCATGAATGAACAGGCGTGGCTTGCGATCCCCGACAATCTGCGCATAGTAGCCCAGCATCTGAACCCCGTTAATATGATCCTCATGCAGATGGGTGATAAACACATTATGAATACCTGTCATCGCGAAACCATATTCCTTGAGCGCTTTGGCATTAGACTCTGGAAAATCAATAACCAGATGGGTATCGCCGAATTCAGCGAACATACTGTTGTGATGTTGTTCCACACTAAACATATCTCCTGTGCCTAGAAAAGTGATTTTCATCGCATTTCATCTCCTTGTTTGGCAAATGTAAGACCGCTGTAGGTTCAAGCTTCAATTTCAATATCCTGTACGGATTCTATCTTAGTATATCAATATTAATATTAGTAACATCAGTATCAATCTTTAAATCAGTATCATTCACGTTAAATCCAGTATACTGTGTTTCCGGGAGTGTGCCTAAACCAACCTTTTTTGAGAACGCTATCATTTTATATTGAACTTTGGCGCCAAACGGTGTAGCTTAAAGATGGAAGTGAACCTAAATGAACGTAAACTCACCTAAAGGGAGCGTGCAAGGCGAATGAAATCTTTTCTGGATGAACAATTTTTACTTCACAATGAAACGGCGGTCAGACTGTACGAGCAATATGCAAAAGACATGCCGATTATGGATTATCACTGTCACCTCAGTCCTCAGGAAATTTACGAAAACAAAACATTTGGCAATCTGACAGAGGCCTGGCTGTACGGCGATCATTACAAATGGCGTCTGATGCGGGCTAACGGCGTTGAAGAGAAATATGTGACGGGCGGCGAAGGCGTAACGGATTATGATCGTTTCCTTGCTTATGCCAAAACAGTGCCGATGATGATCGGTAACCCCCTATATGCATGGTCACACTTGGAATTACAACGTTATTTCGATGTCCATGAAGTGCTTAATGAGAAAAGCGCCCCAGCGATCTGGGAAAAAGTAAATGCCCAACTAACCGGCGAAGGTTTCGGTGCGCGTGATCTGATTACCAAATCCAATGTCACCGTGGTATGCACCACCGATGACCCAACCGATTCCCTCGAATATCACCTGAAGATTCAGGAGATTGAAGGTTTTGACACAGCCGTACTGCCGTCTTTCCGCCCGGATAAAGGGTTGGAATTAAACCGGGATACATTTATTGAATGGGTAGGCAAGCTTTCACAGGTTGTGGGCAAGGACATTACAGATTATGACTCATTCCTGGCTGCGCTGGAATCCCGTGTGGAGTTCTTCCATTCCGTAGGCGGCCGTGTCTCTGACCATGCACTGGACTATGTGCCTTATGCTGCAGCGACACGCGAGGAGGCATCCGCTGCATTTGCCAAAGCACTCGCTGGCGAGAAAGTTTCACGCACGGAAGAGGACGGCTACAAGACGGTTACACTCACATTCCTTGGCAAGCTGTATGCGGAGCGTGGTTGGGTCATGCAATTCCACATCAATGCAGCGCGTAATAACAATACGAAAATGTTCAAGAAGCTCGGGCCTGACACAGGGTACGATGCCGTGAACGATATGCCGTTATCAGCGGCTGTTATCGGATTGCTGGATACGTTGGAGCAGCAGGATGCTCTGCCAAAAACGATTCTCTACTCCCTTAATCCAAGGGATAACGAAGTGCTTGCTGCCATTATTGGTAGCTTCCAGGGTGGAGGCGTTCCAGGTAAAATTCAGCTTGGCGCGGCATGGTGGTTCAATGATACGAAGGATGGCATGCTCGCTCAGATGAAGGCGCTCGCGAATGTGGGGCTACTCAGCCGTTTTGTCGGCATGTTGACTGACTCAAGAAGTTTCCTCTCGTATACGAGACATGAATACTTCCGCCGCTTGCTCTGTAACCTGATCGGTGAATGGGCAGAACAAGGCGAAGCACCAAACGATATGGAGCTGCTCGGTCAGATCGTACAAGGTATCGCCTACAATAATGCTAAAGACTATTTCCCGTTTGCTACTGTGCCAAAAAGCGTGTCTGCTTCCAAATAAATACCGATCCAACAGGTCTACTTTAATAACATTGCATCGCAAAGAATTCTATTTCAAAAGGCTGCCCAGTTCTTCCGTTTGTCCTTAACCGAACGGAGAGATTGGGGGCTTTTTTGTTATGCTGATGGATCAGAGTCATCATGCTGTCATTGTACAGTAAGTGATGATATGGGCGAACATATGGCATGAAAGGCCTGTGGGCATTGGATGCTTTTGACATGAATGAAATGATTGACATATGCATAAGCTGATAATATACTTAGGTAACCTAATTAATTGTGTTGCTATTAAATTGGTTTGCTATTAGATTGAATGGCTATTAAATAAAAGACCTACTTAATAGGGAAACTATTAATTGTTTTACGGGACATGATGTTCCGATGAAGGGAGGACGATGAGATGACTGGGATTGATCCGGTAGCCCAGAAGCTTTTATATTCCATCATGCAGTTTAACAAAGGCAAATGGAGACAACATAAACCGCATGGACGCAATCACAACGAAATTATGGTACTCGCTTGTTTGCTTCATGGGGCACATCCAGGGGAGCGCATGGATTGGCGGGATAATCCGCCCGATTTCGAGAGCCATTTAAACCAGGAACATCCGGGATTAAAAGTGTCCGAAATTAGCGCTTTAATGCGTGTAAAATCACCGACCATTACACCCGTGATTCGCGGCCTGGAGGATGAAGGGCTGGTTGAGCGGACGATGGACCCCGAGGATCGCCGGGCTGTACGGATTACGATTACAGATGCTGGCCGTGCGATTATTCGTGCAGCCCATGAAGAACGAATGGCTACCTTCAACAGACTGGTTGAACATTTGGGCGAAGAGGATAGTTTGCAACTGGCTGGACTGCTCAGCAAGGTGTATACCTTCTTTGATGCACAGGTTTCCGGGCATGATGAAGGACATGAAAACGACAATAAAGCACCTGATACAGAAACACCCGAACAAGGAGATGATACGCCATGATGAAGTTATTTCGCATGTTAAAGCCCTATCGTATTCCGATTATTTTTATTTTGGCACTCATCTTTCTGCAAACGATGGCGGAGCTGTACTTGCCTACGTTAATGGCTGATATCGTCAACCTGGGTATCGTCAAAGGCGATGTACCTTATATCTGGAAAATTGGCGGTTTCATGCTACTGATTGCCATTGGCGGAACCACATGTTCCATTATCGCGAGTTATCTGTCCTCGCGCACAGCAGGCGGATTTGCCAAGCAGCTGCGCAGTAGAGTGTTCCGGCATGTTGAGAATTTTTCACTACAGGAATTCGACAAGCTGGGCACCGCTTCATTGATTACGCGTACAACGAACGATATTACACAGGTGCAGAACGTATTAACGATGATGCTACGCATGATGATTATGGCTCCGATGATGTGTATCGGGGGGATTTTCATGGCCGTTTCTCAGGACGCGAAGCTGTCCACTATCTTCCTGGTTGTTCTGCCTGTACTTGCAGGAGCAATCGCCTTAATCGGTTCCAAAGGATTTCCGCTATTCAAGCAAATCCAGAAAAAGCTCGACCGCCTTAATCTGGTCCTGCGTGAACAGCTGACAGGTATCCGGGTTGTTCGTTCTTTTAACCGTGGCGAGCATGAGCGTGTTCGTTTCAACGGGGCAAATACGGAATTAAGGGATGCGTCGATCAAGGTCAATGTCCTGATGGCGACCGTTATGCCCGTGATGATGCTGGTCATGAACTTTTCGATGATTGCCATTCTGTACTTTGGTGGCCTGCGTATTGATGGCGGTCATATGAACATTGGTTCCCTGATTGCCTTTGTGCAATATGCGATGCAGATTATGTTCTCGCTGATTATGGTATCCATGATTTTTGTAATGATTCCAAGAGCATCAGCTTCGGCAGAACGGATCAATGAAGTGCTTGATATGCAGCCCGATCTGTATGACCCTGCACAGCCCGGCACGATGAAATCGATGCAAGGAACGATTGAGTTCGATCGTGTCACTTTCCGCTATCCGGGTGCAGAAAATGCTGCCCTGTCCGATATTTCGTTTACGGCTCGTTCCGGTGAAACGACAGCGATTATCGGCGGTACGGGTTCAGGCAAAACCACATTGCTCAGCCTCATTCCGCGTTTCTATGATGTGACCGAAGGTACTGTGCGTGTGAATGGGGCCGATGTGCGGGAGCTTAAACAAGAAGAACTTCGATCCAAAATCGGGTTTGTCCCGCAAAAGGCCGTCCTTTTCACCGGTACGGTTGCAGATAACATTCGGCAAGGTAAGGATGATGCGAGTATGGATGAAGTTATTCATGCGGCACGTACGGCCCAAGCCGAAAACTTCATCTCCGAGATGAAGGAAGGGTATGACAGTCTGATTGCACAAGGCGGGAATAATGTGTCAGGTGGACAGAAACAACGTTTGTCCATTGCACGCGCACTCGTTCGCCGTCCTGAAATTTATATTTTCGATGACAGTTTCTCGGCCCTTGATTTTAAAACGGATGCCAAACTTCGTGCTGCGCTCAAATCGGAAACGACGGAAGCGGCTGTGCTGATCGTAGCTCAGCGGGTAAGCACGGTAATGGATGCAGACCGTATTCTCGTCATGGATGAGGGCAAAATTGTCGGTTCCGGAACACATAAAGAGCTGCTGGAGAACAATGAAGTATATCGTGAGATTGTATCCTCCCAGCTTACTGAGGAGGAGATCGCATGAGTGAACGTACAGCACAGCACAAAGCATCCAGTGCTCCACGCGGACCCGGACCGGGTCATCCTGGCGGCGGAATGGGTATGCGGCCTCCAGCCGAGAAAGCGAAGGATTTCAAAGGTACACTGCGCCGATTGGTTCAGTATCTCCGGCCACACAGCTCTCGTCTAATCGGCGTGCTGATTGCTGCCATTCTAAGTACCGTGTTTGGCATTATTAGTCCGAAGATTATGGCTGAGGGTACAGATATCCTTGCCCATGGAGCCATTGCGATAATGCAGGGTGTGCAGGGAGCCGGGATTGATTTTCCAGCTTTGATGCGAGTATTGTACCTGTTGCTTGGACTGTATCTGCTCAGTGCCGCTTTTGCGTATGTACAGCAATATCTGATGGCTGGTGTAGCTCAGCGGGTCGTCTATGATATGCGCGAGCAGATCAGTGCCAAGGTTGGACGTTTACCGCTGAAATATTTCGATTCCCGTACACATGGAGAGACGCTTAGCCGTGCAACCAATGACGTGGACAATATCAGTAACACACTGCAACAAAGTTTGGCCCAGTTCATTACGTCCGTTGTGACGATTGTGGGTGTCATCATTATGATGCTGACGATCAGTCCATGGATGACGCTGATTACGATTTTGACTTTACCGCTTAGTGTCGTGGTCGTTATGCTGGTTGCTTCCCGTTCGCAAAAGCATTTTGCCGGGCAACAGAAGTCGCTTGGTGAACTGAACGGTCACGTAGAAGAAATGTATACCGGCCACAAGGTGGTCAAAGCCTTTGGACGTGAAGAGCAATCCGTACAGCAGTTTGAGAAAGTGAATGAAGAGTTATATGCATCGGGTTGGAAAGCTCAGTTTATCTCCGGGATTATTATGCCCTTGATGAACTTTGTCGGTAACCTGGGATATGTGCTGATCTGTGTGGTCGGCGGGATTTTTGTTACACGGGGTTCCATCTCCATCGGGGACATTCTGGCCTTCACACAGTATTCGCGTCAGTTCACACAGCCGATTAACCAGATTGCCAACATCTCGAACATTATTCAATCCACGATTGCTTCGGCAGAGCGTGTGTTTGAACTGCTGGATGAGGAAGAGGAAGTTCCTGAGTCGAAACAACCTGCAACGTTGCGTTACCCGACAGGGGCTGTAGCTTTTGAGGCAGTGGATTTTGGTTATAAAGAAGATGAACTGCTCATTCGCAATATGAATATTAATGTGGCACCAGGTCAGACCGTAGCTATTGTTGGGCCGACAGGTGCCGGGAAAACAACACTGATTAACTTGCTTATGCGGTTCTATGAACTCCAGAGTGGCCGGATTACTATTGATGGCATTAACATTAAAGACATGTCCCGTGGTAATCTGCGTGGTCTGTTCGGTATGGTGCTTCAGGATACGTGGCTGTTTAATGGTACAATCCGGGATAATATTGCTTATGGACGGGAAGGTGCAACGGAAGAGGAAGTGGTTAAAGCCGCTGTAGCTGCGCATGCCGATCATTTCATTCGCACACTGCCGGACGGTTACGATACGATTTTGAATGAAGAGGCGTCCAATATCTCTCAAGGTCAGAAACAACTGCTGACGATTGCGAGAGCGATTCTGGCGAACCCGTCTATCCTGATTCTGGATGAAGCAACCAGTAGCGTTGATACACGGACCGAGGTCTTTATCCAGAAAGCGATGAATGAGCTGATGCAAGACCGTACAAGTTTTGTTATCGCTCACCGTTTGTCTACCATTCGTGGTGCCGATCTCATTCTGGTCATGGATCATGGTAACGTTATTGAGCAGGGCAATCATGAGGAACTGATGGCGAAACAGGGCTTCTATGCCGATTTGTACAACAGTCAGTTTACGGAGCAACAACCACAGGCGATCTAACAGACTAGAGTGGATATCTAAAAGGCTGTCAGGACCCGTCAGGATTGTCTAGAACCATAGTTTTTTGGGAAAATAGAACCTCCACCACGGTGCTCTTCGCACCTCTGGTGTAATATAAACCCAAACAAACGGGACGTCGCAGTCGTTGCACTGCTTCGTCCCGTTTGTGTTATCACTGCTATGCCACAAAGTTTTCCTGCGGATCGATGTTGTGCCTTGTCCCGCCAGCCATGTTCGCTTGCAGATATGCAATGTATGGAAGGCAATTTAACGTACTATTTAAGCTTGGTTCTCCACAGGAAACCCTTCTTACCTTCACTGGTGCTCTGATGGTTCTGTATGATTTCCTCTTCCTCTTTCGTATCAGCATGCTGCTTTGTTTCATGTTCAGCTATATCCTGCAAGTTTTCCTCAAGGTGATGGAGGGTAGCTTCCTCCAGTGATGCCGTTGCCGGTTCACCAGGCAGGCCTTCGCGCTGTTCAATCATACGCTTAACCACTTCATAACAGTCGTCGATATGTTTGTTGCCCACATACCGCATGGCAGTGAAGCTGAGAGCGGCGGCGAGACCTTGCCCCGCAAACGGAACAAACTTGGCGACCGATTTAGTCGCTACTCGTACACCTACCCGTTTGAGCACCTGAACGACCAGTTCCTTCGTGACCATACGGCCGATGATTTTACTCCCGATCGACATCACAAATCCGTAAATCATGGACTTCGTCTCAGGGTCCATGCCGTCGAGCTGTTTTTGAGATAATCCGAATTTATTGTTAATGGCAGGTAACAGCTGCATCAGCATTCCCACATCAGCGATGACATCTGTACCGGGAAGCGGTACGAGTGTGGAGCCGGCTGAAGCAGTTGCTCTTTTGCGAACCATCGTACGGCATTCCTTGCGAACTTGCTCTAATTGCTCCATTGTAGCTGGAATCATAGGGAATTCCTCCATTCGTGTATAGTGTACATATAACCGTTTTGAAGCGAATTGAATGGGTTGCTCCCGCGAAGTTGTTGCTTATATCTCATAGGTTGCGGAGGAACCTTTTTTCTCATGCATACATCCGGTTAAAGCAGGTAATGGCTATAAGAGCAGAGATGGGAAACGATGATAAAAGATGATGATACATTTGTTGTTACAGACAGAACAGAAGCTTTATTTTTATAGAATAATAACATACAGCTCACGTTGCCATAAATGAAACGAAAGTAGCTTGTCCTGTACAGCTATCTGGTATTACGCATGAACAACAAAAACGATGCATATTCCGTCTGTTGCTTCTTCATATGAAGCTTCACCTTCACAACCACGGTTCGCATGTCACGATCATGCGCTGAGCCATGGTTTTGTTTATCACTTCAACCTTTTTGGGTAAAGGGAAACAAGCATTGGAATGGAGGAAAGCAGCATGGAATGGAATAAAGCCTTGTTAATACATCATCTTCATGCAGGGAAAGCCAATCGGGAGAATACATTAGGTCTGGTCACAGGCGTACTTGCTCCAGCTATTCATGAATTGGTCGTGGTTCGGACGGATGAACCGGGTGAAGGAGAGAAGCTGTGCCGGAAGCGCGGGGAAGAGTTCAATGTGGTGTTTATTCTGGGCGGCGACGGTACGGTGCATGAGTGTGTGAACGGGCTGGCATCCTTGCAAAATCCTCCACAGATCGGTGTACTTCCAGGCGGTACATGTAATGATTTTGCACGTTCACTTGGGATTTCACCGGATACAGAGACAGCGGCACAAGAGATGCTGGCAGGTCGTGTTATCTCGGTGGATGTGGGACGAGCAGATGATCGGGTGTTTACGAACTTTTTCGGAATAGGGCTCATCAGTGAGGCTTCACAGAACATTAACGAGAATTTAAAAGGGGCGCTCGGCAAAGTCAGTTATTTCATCAGCACACTCCAGACGCTAACCCGTTCCGAGCCATTTCAGTATGAGCTAGAGATCGATGGAGAGCGGACAACAGGCGAAGCGGTGATGATCTACGCGGCGAATGGACGTTTTCTGGGCACGAATGCGTTACCGTTTGCTCCGGATGCGTTGCAGGATGGTAAGTTGGATGTGCTTATTATTCATGAGACAGGCATTCCACTTCTGCGTGAGGTGCTTTCACATAAGCCAGAGGGAGAATGGCAACCCCGGAATGAGAGTATTTCCTACTTCAAGGCGTCTACGTTGAAAATAAAAACAGATGTACCAATGCCAGCCGATACGGATGGCGAATTGTACATGGAGACACCCGCCGAGCTGTCGGTGCTGGCGGGTCATCTGCATTTTCTGACCGGGGCGGAGGAATAACCTCCCCGGTTTTTGTATTTTTTGCGTGAACTCTATCATTTGTCTATTTTCAGATGTTTCTCCCGGAACTCATGCTCAAGAATGCTCATCAGAATGGCATCATGATACTGGTGATTGTAGTACAACATGTCCCGCTTCACGCCTTCACGCTGGAAGCCGAGCTTCTCATACGTGCGAATGGCGCGTTCGTTAAAAGCAAAGACCTCCAGCTCGATCCGGTGTAGATTGGCAATGCCGAAGCCGTAGTCCAGCATAAGCAGTAGCGCTTCACTACCATATCCCTTGCCTTGGTGAGCTGGCTGATCGATGGCGATGCGAATATGTGCACTGCGATTTTTGGCATGCATGTCCATCAGAGCGACATC
Organism: Paenibacillus xylanexedens; assembly: GCF_007680605.1. GTDB lineage: Bacteria > Bacillota > Bacilli > Paenibacillales > Paenibacillaceae > Paenibacillus > Paenibacillus xylanexedens_B. Next base: position 112,995 of record NZ_VEIO01000003.1, on the reverse strand, counting down.
CCCGATGATTTCGTCGGTGTTTTGTAATGCAATAAGCAGGTTCAGTCGCGAGTCGTCCTGAGCTAAACTCTCTACATACTTTTCAACCTGAGAACGGATAAAGCTCGCTTGAGTTCCTGTTTGTTTACGCATTTCGGGCTCAAACAGGCTTGGATAATAAGCATCCACATCGGTGATATCGAATGGGCGCAGGTAAATGCGTTCAGTCTGCATGAGTTTGGCGATACGATTTGTAGATGTAAGGTGTGACATAGGTTGGTTTCCCTCCTGATCTATTTCAAGCAAACTTGTGAAGCGCGAGATTTTTGAGGCATCTAGCGTGTTGTTTCGCCTGAATATTATTTGCAATTCCTTGCTTCTGACATGAGTATATCTCAATGCTGTATACTTCCAAATATACAGTTTTAATAAAATGAAAAGGACAGATGGAGTGAGGCAGTTATGATGCAATTACCTAAACTTGATGAGCACGACAGTGCACCCGTCTATATTCAGCTTTCGGATCATATCAAACGGGAAATTTTAAGCGGAGAATTGGTGGAACACAGCCGTCTTCCTTCTGTGCGAAAATGGGCAGAACTGCTGGGCATAAGCACAACACCAGTGGAAGCAGCGTACCAGCAACTTATTGCGGAAGGATACGTATATAGCGAGCCACGTAGAGGTTATCGCGTTCGAGCTGTGGTCGAAGGTTATCACGATATGCTATTGGGGAAGTCCGATATACCTTCGGCAGAAAATGAAAAAGAGGTTAACTATACCCGTACAACCAACAGGCAGGAACAGGCAGGTTCTACAGTAGTATCACCAGACCTACAGAGCTTGCGTCCGGTGACGAATGTTACCTATGATTTTCATATGTCGCACAATGATTTTAGCCTGTTTCCTTATGTGAAATGGCAGCAGTACGCGAACCGGGTGTGGCGTGAAGAATCCAAAGGTTTATTATTTTACGGAAACCCGCAGGGTGAGTGGGGATTGCGCAACGAGATTGCAGCCTATTTAGGACAATTTAGAGGAGTTCGTTGTACGCCTGAGCAGATCGTGGTAGGTGCAGAGCAACATCTGCTTATGTCCTTGCTTACACAGACGATGCTTCGGAAAGGTGGAGTTCGATCCATTGCCGTGGAGAACCCCGGGTATCGCCTGTTACCCGGAACCTTTCGAAATTATGGATACGGGATTATCCCAATCTCGCTGGACAGCGAAGGCATAAATCTGGATGAACTGGATCAGGCAGATGTGTCGTTAGCTGGTGTTTCCCCGTCGCATCAGTTTCCCATGGGCATGCCGATGCCTATCAGCCGCAGGCTCGCTTTGCTGGACTGGGCGGAACGTTCCGGGGCCTATCTGATTGAGGATGATTATGACGGTGAATTCAGATATTCCGGCCGTCCCATTTCTTCGATGCAAGGACTGCGGGAGAACGCTCCTGTCATCTATATGGGGGGATTCTCTCAGGTGCTGGCACCTTCCTTTTGTGTGCACTATATGGTCTTGCCGAAGGCGCTCCTTCCCCATTTTGGCGAGGTTTATCGAACGGTTCTGTTCGAACAGTCAGCTTCACGTCTGCATCAGCGGACATTGGAGTTATTCATGCGAGACGGAGAGCTGGGTAAACATATTCGTAAAATGCGCAACCTGTATAAACGCAAACATGACCTGACTGTGCAGGCCATCCAGCAGCATTTCGGGAGTCAACCCGGAATGGAGATCAAGGGCGAACAAGCCGGATTCCATCTGGTATTAAGGCTGATCAACCCGAATGCCGCCAGGAATATGGTGGCTGCGGCGTTAGGGATGGGTATACGTGTGGCCTCGGCGGAGTATCTGTGGGCAAACGGAAGTGCTCCGGCTGACGGCAAAAGAGAGTTTATCATCGGATTTGCCGGCATTGAAGCAGAGAACATCGAGCCAGGCATCGCTGCGCTGGCGCGTGTATGGGAGACGTTCTGCTGATCTACGTCAAGGTTGTTCTAGCCCAATTTGGCCGATTTAACGATCACCGTAATCTTACTAAATGTTCTCCATGTGATGCCAGATGCGCACATGGAACGGTAGAGGGTAAGGTGTGTTTACACGTCTAATCATCCTATGGATGTTTAACCGCTCCGTTCAAAAAGAGTCCGACGAGTTCCTCGGCTAGTTCGGCAATCGTATCGTGCATACGACGCACTTCCTCACGATTGGCGAGCATCAGCAGGGACGTGAAGGCCTGAGCAAGCAGCAGGGGATTGGCCTCTCTCAGATACCCATGATCCATTTCCCGCTGGAAATGTGTAGCGAGAACTTCGAAGATACGATTTTCCGCATCCCGGATCTGAGCAAACTGGTCGGCATTCAGATACGTTTCGGCTTCACGCATCATCGTTTCCGTATCCACATGAGACTGTTGCATCTTGGCATCCGCCACGTTGACCAGCCGTTTGTACAACGTGCCGGGTTCTTCAAGCCGCAGTGTGGTCTGTTGCATGCCCATCGCCATCATACGGGTAATGGCTATGGTGAAAAGTTCCGGTTTGCTCGAAAAATGATAATAGATCGATGCTTTGGTCACCTGACATAACGAAGCGATCTGCTGAAGGGAAACGGCTTCGTATCCGTATTCCATAAACAGCCGTGAGGCCGTCATTAGGATGTTATTGTAGGCGGAAGCTTGATCTGTACTTGCTTTGGGTCTGCCTGGAGCACGCGCCGGGCGTGCTTCTTTTCTTGTTTTTTTGTTCATCATACTCGACCTCATTTACGATAAAATAACGTATTGTGACTTTTCAAAAAATTAGGGATTGCATAATTAACCTTCCGGTATATATAATTAACTCGATTATATTATGACCCATGGTTCATTTCCATACCATGACATTAATTTAAAAGCTGTTTTTGATAAAAAGATTTCTCGTATGAGTTGAACTGTTTACTTTGCACAGCTACTTTCCAGGTTATTCTGTCATCGAAGTGTCTGTGCAAACCATCTTTCTGTTCAACTTATATGGATTAAAACAAAACTAGGGAGATGATTAGACCATGCAGGAAGGTTCAGGTTATGGCCGCTTCGTAGCGGGCAAACGAAGTAAATGGGTGACACTGCTCGTATGGATTATCATTGCGGTTGTACTTGGTCTGGTGTGGCCGGCAGTAAATCAACGTGAGACCAACAACGCACAAGATTTAAGTGATTCAAAACCTTCCGTACAGGCCGCTGCCTTGGCGAAAAAGGAATTCCCTGGCGGCGAGGGCTTACCCGCGCTGATTGTCTGGCGTAACTCTGCTGGACTCACAGAGGATCAAATCCAGCAGATTCAGGCGTTAACCGAGCGATTGGATCAAGACCCAGTGGAGCAGCAACAGTCCGTTGTGCCACTGTATCAGCTGCCACCGCAGGCGATTAAAGGTCAGCTCTCGGAAGACGGAAGCACCATCGTCATGCCGCTGTTTTTCAACAAAGATGCCGACTCAGAGCAACTGAAGGCAGGTGTAGAAGGGTTAGAGGAGAAAACAAAAGCCATCTTCGGCATGAATCCATTTGATACGGCAATAGATACTGAAGGCAAGTTAATTGCACGCGTAACCGGACCAGTGGGCATATCGATTGATGCAAGCGGATTGTTCTCATCCGCCGATGTGTCTCTGCTCATCGCAACTGTCGTGCTTGTACTCGTGTTGCTCTTGCTGATCTACCGTTCACCGGTGCTAGCGATCATTCCGATTATTGCCGTAGGTTTCGCTTATATGGTCACCAGTCCGATTCTCGGATTTATGGCGGATCAGGGCTGGATTACAGTTGACGCCCAGTCGATCTCCATCATGACTGTATTACTCTTCGGAGCAGGTACGGACTACTGTCTGTTTATGATCTCCAGATACCGTCAAATTCTCTATCATGAGCCGGATAAAAAGAAAGCGATCTTCCAAGCCATCACCGGTTCATCTGGCGCGATTGCGATGAGTGGATTTACGGTTGTCGCAGCTCTACTCGTATTGCTGTTAGCTGAATACGGTGCATATCATCGTTTTGCCGTACCTTTCAGTCTGTCCATCTTCATCATGTTTATTGCAAGCCTGACACTGGTTCCGGCGCTGCTGGCCATCTTCGGACGGGGATCGTTCTATCCGTTCGTTCCACGTACTCACGAGATGGAAGTGGAGCGGGCGAAGAAAAAAGGCAAACCGGCTCCGGCTCCGCGTAAAGTCCGTGAAAGCTGGATCGGACGCATCGTAACGACTAAACCTTGGACGGTTCTGGCGATTACGGTAGTGCTGCTCGGTGGACTGGCTGCTTTTTCAACACAAGTGAAATTTACGTACGACTTGTTATCCTCCTTCCCGGAAAATGTACCTTCCCGTGAAGGCTTCAAGGTCATTGGGGAGCAATTTTCGCAAGGTGAGCTCGCTCCAGTTAAAGTGATCGTGGATGCCGGGGGCAAAGAGACAGATCTGAAAACACGTCTCGAATCACTGGATTATATCAGCAAGGTGGGTGACCCGCAGCAAGGCGCGGAGAATGCCAACATTACGGCGTATAACGTAGAGTTCAATCTCAATCCTTACTCAATCGAAGCGATGCAGCATATTCCTGACTTGCGGGCTACGGCGGAAGCGGCATTGAAAGACGCCGGAGTTACCAATGTGGATCAACAAGTGTGGATTGATGGGCAGACTGCCGAACAATATGATATCGAAGTCGCTGGAGAGCGGGATGCAAAGATTATTATTCCGGTCGTCATCGGTATGATTACACTGCTACTGCTGCTCTATCTGCGCTCGATCGTTGCGACGGCATACTTGATTGTCACTGTAGTCCTGTCGTATTTCTCCGCACTGGGCCTAGGCTGGATCATTATCCACTATGGACTTGGAGCAGAAGCGATTCAGGGAGCCATCCCGCTGTACTCCTTTGTCTTCCTCGTAGCACTCGGCGAGGATTATAACATCTTCATGATCTCAAGCATCTGGCAGAAACGCAAAACGATGCCACTTCGTCAGGCGATCAAGGAAGGCGTAGGTGAGACAGGATCGGTCATTACCTCTGCAGGTCTGATTCTGGCGGGTACGTTCGCCGTTCTGGCAACCTTGCCGATTCAGGTGCTGGTGCAGTTCGGGATTATTACCGCGGTAGGTGTTATGCTCGATACGTTCCTGGTTCGTCCGTTCATGGTGCCAGCGATTACAGCGTTGCTGGGCAAATGGGCTTTCTGGCCAGGCAAGTATACGGAGATTGCCGAGAAGCAAGAGAAGAAACCAACCCGATCCCTGTAAACCATGGAGAGGGACAGATGGACGGCGGGGCTTGATGCCCGTGGTCCATCTTTCTTTTTACCAGAGGCGAGAGCCTTGGGTTTGTATGTCTGAGATGGAATGGATAAGCTGGTAAAAATGCGCAGGATATGTTGCGGATACGGGATTCTTTGGGTGCGGAAGGTTTACTCGGCTTAGGGTTATGGGACATAATAGAAGAAGCGTCGGCCTTGGGCAGACGGACAAGTTCACATCAATGGGGTAACCAGAGGAAGGATGAAAGCAAGCATGACGAACAAACTGAATGTGTATTTCAATCATGACGGCGGCGTGGATGATCTCGTATCGCTGTTTATGCTTCTGCAAATGGACAATGTAAACGTAACCGGTGTATCGGTTATTCCGGCAGACGGGTATTTGGAGCCGGCAACCGATGCGAGCCGTAAAATTATCGATCGTTTCGGGACGTATTCTATCGAAGTGGCTAAATCCAATTCCAGAGGCAAAAACCCGTTTCCAGCTGCATGGAGACTGCACTCATTCTATGTAGATGCACTGCCTGTTCTGAATGAATCCGGCAAAATGGAAGCGCCGCTCTCGGCTATTCCTGCGCATCAGCATCTAATTGAGAAAGTACGTAATACCGAAGGCAAAACATTGCTGTTGTTCACTGGCCCGCTGACAGACCTCGCGCGTGCGCTGGACGAAGCACCGGACATCGAAGAGAAAATCGACAAGCTGGTATGGATGGGCGGTACATTCGAACGCGGAAACGTAGAAGAGCCGGAGCATGACGGTACGGCGGAATGGAACGTATTCTGGGACCCGGAAGCGGCTTATCGCGTATGGCAGAGCGGCATCCAGATTGATCTGGTTGCACTGGAAAGCACGAACAAAGTACCTCTTACACCCGCAGTCCGTAACCGCTGGGCAGCAGAACGCCGCTTCGAAGGCGTGGATTTCCTGGGGAACTGTTATGCAGGTTGTCCGCCACTGGTGTACAGTGAAACCAACTCCACGTATTATCTGTGGGATGTGCTGACTACGGCTTCCGTAGGCCGCGAGGACATCGTGAAGAAAAAAACCGTGAACTGCATCGTTATTCCAGATGGCCCAAGCCAAGGCCGCACGGTGGAGCAAGCGGACGGACGTCCGGTACAACTGGTGTATGATACAGATCCGGAAGCATTTTTCACATACATGACGGATTTGGGTAAAAAAGCTGCTCCGCAGCGTTACTAATGATCGGCAGCCGCAGGGCTGACCTTCATGTAAGATAAAAAGACCTTTATACGATACGTATCAACGATACGCATCGTATAAAGGTAAGAGCTAAAGAAAGCCGCAGGCTGTGTTCCGATGATCGGGAAGAATCCCGATGATGTGGATCACTGCCATGCGGCTTTTTGGTGTGGAGCAAGTGGGCAACGAACTAGATCTTAAAGCGGCTGATCAGGCCATTCAGCTCGCTCGATAAAACACGTAGCGACTCGGCAGAAGCACTGATCTCACCCATGGATTGCAGCTGCGTTTCGGCAGCCTGAGATACCTTCTGGATGCTGGATGAGGATTCTCGCGAGATATGTTCCATGTTTTCAATGGATGCCGACACTTCCTCCGAGCTTGCTGACAGTTGTTCAGAAGCTGCGGACACTTCATGCAGGCGCTCGTTGATCGTTTCAATGCCGCCATGAATGGAGGAGAACGATTGACCTGCCTCTTGCACAACGGTCAGACCGGATTGCACCGCTGTAGTGCTTGCCGACATATGTTCTGCAAGCAAAGAGGTCTGACGTGTCATCTCTGCAATCAACTCGGCTACATGTTGTGAAGATTGCTCGGATTCTCCTGCAAGCTTGCGGACCTCGGAAGCAACTACGGCGAAACCATTGCCGTGTTCACCTGCACGGGCTGCTTCAATACTGGCATTGAGTGCGAGCAGATTTGTCTGTGAAGCAATATTTTTCATCAATTGGGCTACCGATTCAATCTGGCTGGAGTAATCCGTAAGCTGGGTCGTCGATGCGGCCATCTGTACGTTGGCCCGATGAATCCCGTCCATGCTACGGATGGCTGTATCCAGCTTCGCCTGTCCTTGAATGGCATCGTTCGTTGTCTGTTGTGATACGTCGGCAACTCTGGAAGAAGAATGAGCAATGTGCTGCATGCTACGTGTGATTTCTTCCATGGCTACAGTGACTTCTCCAGCGCGTACCACCTGTTCGGAAGCCCCTTGTGCAGTATGATTCGTATGCTCTGCAATCCGCTGACTGGCCTCGGCCGTTGCCTGGGAATGCCGGGATACGCCTTCTGCGGCGTGAAGCAGGGAATCCGAGCTTTGGCGAATGCCCGTCATGACTTGCCGGGTATCCGTAACCAGGTGTTTGAACTCGGAAGCGAGCTGGCCAATTTCGTCTTTGCGTCCAAGCTCCACGTTGACGGTGAGGTCCCCTTTTCCAACTTCGGCAATGAGCTGTTTCAGCTTCACCAGTGGCCTTGTCAGATAACGTGCGAAAATATACACCAGCAATACACTGAGCAATACAATCGCCAGCGCTGTCCAAACCATCGTGATGCGGTTGCTCGACATGAGTTCATAGACGGCGGTAGAGTCCAGATCTGCGCCTACAATGCCTAACATCTTGCCATCCGATCCATGAATCGGTACATAAGCGGTAATCGTAGCCCCGTAATCTTCATCCCGAGTAAGCTCTCCGCGAACGGATGTGTCTTCTGAAAAGGCTTGAAGCATGCCATCGTACAGTGTTTCCTCCGTTGTACCGTACGGGGAAAAATCATCCTCGGCTACATCCGGCGCGGCCCCGTCTACCACGTAATAATACGCAACCTTTCCACTTTCCTCGCGTGTGCCAAGTGTGTACAAATATTTGAGTCCGTTGGCTTCACGCAACTGGCTAAGTTGTGCGCGCAGCGTATCGTAATACGCCGTTTTGTCCTGCCCCGTGCTGAGTGGAGCATACAGTGTCGTATCAATCAAAGCGGCTGCCCGTTCAGCTACAGCCTGTGCCTGCATCCCCATCGATTGTTCAACCAATTGAGCAGACGCCTGATACATGGTGATGCCCAAAATGGCCCCCGCAGCCAGCATCAAACAGGAAAAAAACAAAAAAATTCGCATAAACAAACTATTCATCGTTCCAATTGCTCCCCCTTGTGAGCGTATATGTTATGTATGCATTTCTACTTCCATTTATCGGCATATGATTGGGAAAGGATTAGGGGAGGGGGCGGAGGTTGACGCTGGTATTTTATGTGGCGGCATCCTGCTGTGTTCAGTTGTGGGGCCTAACCATCCTGAGAAGCGCTAATTGCTTCTTTTGGAACAGTTGAAAATGTAACGATTCCCGAGAGACCTTATTTTGCGTAAAAGGATTGTTTCTGAGCGTAAGCTCTCCTTTTTCAGGAGATAAGGGTTCTGGAGATCGTTACATTTAAATTTGCCTATAGTGTTTATTTTACATCAAAGGGGTTATATCTCTTCTTACGCGGATTGATTATCCACGCTACATTGTTCCGCCGCCTTGGCGAATGGATGGCGGGATCTTCTCAGGCCCTTGATTGATGTAACGATGGATAAACGTACCTACCTTGGCATCATCAAACTTGTCCAGCTTCATTGTTTTGGTCCAGGCGGTCACAACGACCTCGCTACCGTCAGGAATATCTTTGTTGGGTACGGCAAGAATGCCTGACCCGGCTTGGCGAAATTTTGCGAGATATTGGAGATGCTCCTTCAGCTCGTTACTGGCATTTTCACGATAATAGATGATGATGTCTCCATGCTCCATGTTGTGAACCAGATAAGGATACCCCGGGAAGTCGGTATAAAATCCAAATTGGATATCATGTGGATTATGTGGACCTGATGTCGGTATTTTCATTTCATACTGGATCGGCTCCTCGGTGTGGGTGGCTCCATAGTATTTGTCATCCGTCACATCAATGGTTGCATTGTTCGGGAGGTCGGCTACATCATATGTCTTTCCGGCACCTTGAAGGAAGAAAAATCCAAATGAGATGATTGATACAGCCATCAGAGCATGAGCCGTAAGCCGAATCGAACGACTTTTCTTCTGAATGGTTGCTCGTTCGTTCTTTTTCATATGACTAACAATTTTGCCACGTGTACGTGATGCCCAGATATAAGCTGCAATCGAAAGTAGTAGCACAGCGGCTCCAATGATCAGCCCCAGATATGAGGTACCTGTTTGTTGTTCCATTTGCATATGATCCATGTGGGTCATGTCCATTCCAATTCCTCCGCTTTCGTCTTAAATTAGTTCATATTTACACTACGCAATGTAGTGATAAAGGTGAAGCAAAATAAAGAAAAAATACAAACAAGCTAAATAAACATTAGAAACCAAGCAAGAAACAAAGAAAAAACAGTAGAGCAACCATCAATCAAAGCTTAGCAATACGAAAGCAAACTTGTCCGTACCTACGACTGAAGAAACGAGCTACATTTCCTAATCCAAAAGGCTGATATACTCCCCTCTAGAGAGCAAAGTCGCCTATCCCGATACTCACTCCTATAAGTAAATACAAACATATTTTTTACACTACACATTATAGTGTATGGAATATGATCCGCGCAATGTTGCCTTTGGCAAATGAAAAAGACCCCCCCCCACAATCGGGGGAAGTCACCATTTCAGCAATTTTAAGTAGAAGAAACGAATTTACAAGCGTCCAAACGGCGAGAATAACGGGCTCAACAAGCCAGCTATAGTCGAAAATAACAAACGATACATTAAGTAAAACAATACAGCATTCACAATCAACACGCTGTACGTGCTGTCAATGGCAGCTTTGGTTCGATTGAGCGGATGCTGGAACAGCACCGTATTCATCGCAACAAACACCATAATATACGACAGCACCAGTAGCGAGATCGCAAACGAGTAGGAGATCACAATCATCAAGTTAGCGAGCAGAAGCGTAGCGATTGCAGGGACCAGTAAAGTTCCGAACTGGGCAACCAGAATTTTCGGACGGAACGTAATTCGTTCCAGCTTAAGTACACCATAGATGAGCGCAACAGCAGCAACCAGAATAATAGCTGAAAACAGGAGCGGGCGCAAAAATCCGCTAATAAATATGCCTTCCGCACCGAGGCGGCCAAATGTGATCAGAACATATGTAGAGGTTAATACAGCAAACAATGCCATCGTTAGCCACCCGTTCAGGGCATGCTGTTCGCCGACGGTTTTCATCGATTGATACGGACGAGCCAGTACGCTGAGGAAATAGGTCAGGTATTGTTTGCTTACTTCTTTGGCTTGTTGTACTTTCTCATTCTGAACGAAGTTGTTCCATTGATTGCCACTACTGCTGTGAGCAGAACCATGCTCCCTCGCATCATTGTTACTGGAATCGTCATGATCATGAGCAGGTGACGGGATTGGTGAGATGGATGAGCTTGCGGATACCGCTCTATTCGAAACGGGCTCCTGCGTGCTGGACCAGCGGGTGTATTCCGAGCTTGCATCAGATGAGTCTGTGTGTGCTACAGATTCCACATTATTGTCTGATTCATGTGTTCCATTCAGGTTAGAGCCGCACCTCTCGCAAAAACGGGCATCTCCATTTTCGTGATTACATACTGGACATTTCATGTCGTAAGCCTCCGATTTATTAAAATTTAAATAGTGGATACATTGTGTCTAATTTTACCGTTCGATGCCGAACTTTGTCTATGTATCACCTATAAATACCCAAAAAATACTTGTGAAACAGAGGAATGACCATGTTATATTTTCAAATTTACATAAAGAGGAAGCACGATTATGACGTCTTTATTGAAATTACCGATTATTATCGACCTGAAGAATTCTGCACAGACAATGAAAAAAATATATAAATATATCTAGGATTTTACTATTTTTTTAAACACGTACGGTATTCTTAAATTACTTAAAGGAGAAGCTGTTGCTAGGGTTAATCAAAATTTAGAGTGTAAATGGGGGATTTGAATGGAATTAACGATGGATCATGTTAATAAAACCTATGGCTCTAAGCAAGCATTAAGAGATATGTCTCTACATTTAAAGCCAGGAGTATTGGGATTACTTGGCCCTAACGGAGCAGGCAAATCGACACTCATGCGTATATTGGCTACCATTGAGAAGCCTACAAAGGGAACTGTTAGTTGGAATAACATAGACATTGCTAAAAATCCTGATGAATTAAGGAGTGAGTTAGGGTACTTACCTCAGGACTTTGGTGTATACCCTAATATGAATCCGGTTGAATTCTTAGAATATATAGCAGCTATGAAAGGCTTGACTATGAAGTCGGCTAAGAAACGGATTGACGAACTTTTGGAAGCACTCAACCTTTCTCATGCACGAAAGCGTTTGTTGGGTGGATTTTCAGGTGGGATGAAACAGCGAGTAGGCATTGCACAATCATTGTTGAATGATCCCTCCCTTTTGATTGTTGATGAACCAACGGTTGGCTTGGACCCTGAGGAACGGATAAATTTCAGAAATCTATTGTCCTCTCAATCCTCTAATCGCATTGTAATTTTATCCACTCATATCGTGACGGATATCGAATCAATTGCTCCGAATATTGCGGTTATGTCCGAGGGGCGTCTCATAACCTATACAACACCAGAACAATTTATTCAAACGGTCGATCACAAGGTGTGGGATTACGTAATTCCCTCGACTAGCTTGCAGGAGGTACAGGAGAAATATGCAATCAGCAGTGCAATTCATCGGCGCGATGGAGTGCACGTCCGCATCGTTTCGGACGTTCGTCCCGGTGAGAATGCGGTACCGTTGCAACCTTCACTAGAGGACGCTTATTTGTACTCTGTAGCTGCTTTAGGAGTGACACCATGAGAAGTAATTACTTATATTTACTCAAAGGAAATGTAATCCAGGAAATGAGAAGGTACTCGTTTCTGTTGATTATGGGTATCACCTTGTTCCTTGGATATGCTTTGATTCCTGCGGCGTCGGACGGTTATGAGGTCTTCTATATCAAGGGTGTACGGGGTATTTATAATTCATACTGGCTAGGTGCAATGGTTGCGATGCTATCTACCATGCTGTTATGGCTGTTTGGATTTTATATGCTAAGAAGTAAAATTTCTGAGGATCAGCGCCTGAAGATGGGTCAAATTATCGCATCTACACCTATTCGTAATCTTCGGTATATATCCAGCAGATCGTTATCAAATTTTTGTGTGCTTATGATCATTGAACTGGTACTAGTAGTAGCCTTTATGGGAATGCAGTTGCTTCGGGGAGAGGATTTGCACATCAACCTTGCAGCTTACTTGCTCCCTTTGCTATTTGTAAGTATCCCCTCTTTGCTACTTTTATCAGCATTTACAGTGCTGTTTGACGTTTTTCCTGGGTTAAAGGGTGTATTAGGGAATGTATTGTTTTTCGCCATTTGGATTTTTCTTAGTGTGATGTCTATTTCAAACTCCAGTAGTCTATGGGATGTTTTTGGGATAAATGCAATCCAGACGGGAATGACGAAAGAGGCGGCAACTCATTTTGACTTTATTTCCGCAAATGAAATAGGAGGAAGTATCGGCTACTATCCCATTGAAGGGAGAACCCCTACCTTTGAGTGGAGCGGGGTGAATTGGACGGGTCACTTACTAACTTCGCGTTTGATTTGGGTACTCGCGGCAATGTTTATCATTCTGCTTTCTTCTCAGTTGTTTAATCGATTTGCAACAGTTAAAACAGCTTTTTCTGTCAGGCTTCCTGATCATGACACGAAGAATAAAGTGGTAGAACGTGAGGACCGCAAATCTTATCAATTATCGCCTGTGAAAAAAGATAAGAGAGTGCGCTTGTCCCGTTTAGTTAGAGCTGAATTTCGTATTATGCTAAAGGGAATGTCTATCTGGTGGTATTTGCTGGTGTTAGGTTCGATGGTGGCGAGTTTGCTGGTACCATTAGATCAGATCAAAAGCTGGCTGCCTGTTCTTTTGCTATGGCCTCTTGCAATATGGTCACAGATGGGAAACAGAGAGTTTTTTTATTCCACGAATGAAATATTATTATCCAGTTGCCCACGTCTGTATAAGTTTTTCTCTGTCTGGATCGCGGGTGTTTTAGTGACACTACTCATTTCCTCTGGCGCTCTCATCCACTTTTTTCTGGAAGGGGAGCTTACGTATATCTATTCATGGGTAGTGGGTCTTATTTTCGTTCCGACTTTAGCTTTAACGCTGGGGACAATGACCCGATCGAGAAAGCTTTTCGAGGTATTGTATATGCTGTTGTGGTATCTGGGCCCTGTAAATGATCTTCCGTATTTGAATTTTTTAGGAATTCCAACAGGATACGTGGCTTTATATATGATATTGACGTTTGTGCTTTTAGTGGTAGGTATTATGATACAGTACTTTCAGGAAGGAAAGTTATTTTATGGTTTTAAAAAGGATGCCAAAATAAATCGGCCTATCAAAGGAGAATATCATGAAAAAATGGAGAAATAAGGTATCGTCCCTGTTGTATGTCAGTATGCTGATAGTGATTATCTCAGGTTGTAGTTCAGACTCTGATGCGAAGATTGAAGTGAAAACGTTCAATAGTGACAATATAAAGGAAATTTATGTTCAAACAGATAGTCAGAATATTGAGCTAACCCAGTCGAGTAACGGAAAGATTGAAGTTAGATCAACGGATAAGGATGTAACAGCAGTGGAAGAGGGGGCCGCACTTAAGGTGAATGCCCCGGGATCTTCAAGCATATTTAATCCTAAAACGACTACGGTATACGTAGCTTTACCTAATCAGCTCTATGATAAGGTGAATTTAACTACAAAGTCCGGAAAAATTACAGGAAAAGATAGTAAATCAAAAGAACTGAATGTATCTGGAGATTCCGGTTCTATTGATATTAATGGATTTGAAGGGGAGAAAATTGTAAGTCGTATGTCGGCAGGGGATATTAATTTGGTAGGGATAAATGGCGGGATGGAGGTAAGTGCAGATACCGGTAGTATTAATATTTCTCATAAAGGAGAGATCGAACAGAATAGCAGTGTCCGAAGCAATAGCGGTAAGATTGAGGTCGAGCTGGATCCTGTCCCATCGTCACTAAGAATTAATGCCGTTACGAACTCTGGTCAAATTGAGTCTTCGTTGGAGTCCTCTTCTGATCCATCCAGCTCTGATAAAGAATTACATGCCCAAATTGGTAAGGTAACAGATGAAAGTCCTGTACTTTCTCTTGAAACTTCTTCCGGAACCATTGTGATTAAATAATAGCCTGAAAAGACCACACATACTAACAAGCGCTGATTTCTAATCAGCGCTTATTTCTTTGATATAAGGTAAAGTGATATAAACTATAGTACCTTTTGAGAGCTCGCTATCCATGCTAATCAAGCCATTATGGGCAATAATGAGCTGTTTTGCAATGGCCATTCCGAGTCCGGTACCAAATTCCGGTGCATGCGTAGTAGAGCCCCGATAATATTTTGTGAATATATTTTTGAGCGTTTCTGGTCGCATACCTACTCCGTTATCAAAGATGATTAGTTCTATTGATGAATCATTTTTAAAGGCTAATGTTAGTTTGATCTCAGTACCTGCCGGATTATGAATTACCGCATTCATTAATAGATTTTGTAAAGCCCTATACAGTAGGCGTTCATCGTAGCTTGTCATAATAGTCTTTTCCTCAGTGTGAAAGCTTATCTTGTATTCTGCAGAATTGGGATTATTGCGTATATCAGTAATTAGGTTTTCTATGAAAGATATCAGGTTTCCGCTTTTAAGATGAATAGGGATCTGAAATGTTGCATTTTCAATTTGCAAGGAGAGATTAAGATCCTGAATTAACCTCTCTAAGTGCAGGCTTTTATTATGAACTTCAAGTAAAAAGGATTGCTGTTCCTCTACACTCCAAATATATTCATCATTCATCAGCAAAGCAGTGTAGCCAGTAATGTAGGTAAGCGGAGTTTTGAGGTCATGTGATATCCCGGCAATCCAGTCCCGCTTGGATTCTTCCATGTTTTTTCTTTCCAATTCTGCTTCTTGCAGGCTATCGGCTAGAATGTGTATATTATCGATGACTTCTTTATATAAACGATAAGGCCGTCTGAGCTTGTGTTTCTTGGTGTATACTTTATTCTTTCTAGTAACTGGAGCTTCGTATTTTCCTTTTGTCAAATTATCAATCCATGACATGATAAACCATAGCGGGCCCCCGAAATACCAACTAAAAACTATGCTGCACATCATGATATTAACCACAAAGGTTAGTGTTACAAATAAATCATAGTTTGTGTTATCAGCTGTAATACCTAGAACAGGTAAAATTATTTCTGTTGTTAAGATGGTCATGAACGCCATGCTCAATAGCCAAGCCAGAAAACCTAAAATAAAGTGAATACCGTAACGAAGCTTAACTTTCATTTTCGGTCCCTTCATTGTGGGGGGATGAACTTGTAACCAATTCCCTTAAGATTAATAATAATTTCGGGTGATTTTGGATTGATTTCAAGTTTTTTTCTTATTTTTGAAATATGCATGGTCACTGTCTTTTCTTCCCCATAAAAAGGTACCCCTCCCCATACCAATTCATAAATCTGTGAAGTGGAGTAAATCCGATTTGGATTTCTTAAGAAGAAACGAAGGAGGTCCAATTCCTTAGCCGTGCATTCGATTTTTTGATCGTCAAATATTAGCAGGGCATCGGACGGCTTAAGTATAAGCCGTCCTGCCCGGATTTCCTGATTTTCCTGTGTAGCATAGGACGGAGTTTGGTATTTTTTTTGTCTCCTGAATAGAGCCTCAATCCGAGCTACGACCTCTAATGGATTGAATGGTTTTGTAATGTAGTCATCCCCGCCCACGCTTAACCCCGTTAATTTATCAAAATCACTCGAACTTGCCGAGATAAATATAATCGGGGCATTGGTGTGGCTTCTTACCATACTGCATAGCTCAAAACCATTCATGTCAGGTAGCATGACATCCAGTATGAGTAGATCGTAATTAGTTTTTCGAACCATTTCCAACGTTTGTTTTGCATTTGTACAGCGGTCTATATGTGTATAATGCTCCTTTTTCAAGGTCACTTCCAATAAAGTTAGAATGCCTATTTCATCATCCACTAAAAGTATCTTTTCGTTTTTTACCAAGGTAGGAATTCCTTTCCGCTAGATTATGCATTTCGAATCGGACGAAACATTAACATCATCATGACACAAAATACACATACGATGACTCCAAAGTAAACCAGTATTTGAGAAATCTGCAGACCTTTATTAAGAAAAAAAGAAATCAAGGCTTGTGATAGAGGTACGAGTCCTGTCGTTGCTGTAGTAACAAGGCTTAAAACCCTCCCGATTTTATCCTGAGGGGTTCTCTCCTGAAGCAGAGTGACAAAAAAAGTATTACTAAAAGAGATAACGAACCCGATTATGCCTAATAATACCAGGGTTTGCAAAAAGTTTACGCTAATCCCTAAAAATAAAATAGCAAGTCCGCATAGTGCAAGACTTAGAAGAGAAATCAATGCTCTTCGTTTTTGGATCTTGGACACTGCGATAAGGACTCCACCAGCAATCATACCTACAGTTACAGACATTTCTAGGTAACTGAGTGTTAATGCGCTTCCATGTAAAACTGAATTTACAAGTAACGGAATAGCCATAGATAGTGGGCCCGTGAGAAAGAAACCAGCTACGATTAAGACAATAATAATGGCTTTGATGAACGCATCCTCTTTTATGAAATGGATACCTTCCTTCCATGCCTTAACAAGATGCAAAGATTCAGAAGAGGAATGCTGGGCTTTATGCATGTATTTACTGACAAATAGTGAAGAAAATGCTCCAAGAATTAAAATTACCGAAATACTTCCAAACAAATGATGGTAAGAACCATAGGTAAGAATAATCCCCCCAATCAAAGGCCCCGCCAAAGTGAAAAATTGCTGAATGATTTGAGATAATGAGTTGGCTTGAGCTAGATGATTCTCTGAAACGATTACAGGAATGAGTGAGGATGAAGCCGGCCAATAGAATGCTTCTAAAATCCCGAATAATATAGCAAAGGTGACGACTGCGTAGAAGCTTAAGATATCTGATAGAAAACAAAGCACCATAACGATTAACAACAGACCCCGAAATATATCGGATAGAAACATAATATATGTTTTTTTGTAGCGGTCTGCCAGAATTCCTGTAAAGGGCATTAGTACTAGACGTGGGATGGCTGTAGCCATCAGTACAATACCTAAGCTGTTACCCGCTGTTAGGTGATTTACGACATACCATGATTCTGCTAAAAGGTAAATTGAAATCCCAGAACTGTTGAATGTGATTGAAAGCAGGACAAGAAGAAATGAGACATTTTTGAACAATGAAGATTTTTTTTCTTGTGGTTGCTTGGACATTTCCGCATAAGTTCCCATGTAATATCCCCTTAAGCATATTTATTGCAAGCAGTGTGGATGATACTTTTTAGTCGACTTAGATACTCATGTGAGTGAGAGATTTAAAATTTAAATTGACACGATAGTCGTTGGATTCTCCTCCCTTACTCCGTAGTAATAAATCCTCTTTTCCTGATTGCATATTCTTGAAGTTTGTGCTGACTTAAGAATTAGTTGACGTAATACAATGTAACAGAGTGGATAAAATTACTCAATTTTCTTTTTTTTATGGAATAACATAGAAAATTATATCTTAAAAGCAAAAGATTATATATATATAAATTCATAAAGTGTGGGGTTGACAAAACATACCATCAAGAGTAAGTTGTTAGTGTGATTATACATAATTTTGAATTTATAGACATTTTTCTAATTTTTTCGATGCTCATTACTCGGAAAAGAGGGGGATTTTGTGGATAATTTGACTCAACATTCGCTAAGAGCGAATGAGGTTGCTGATGTTTATAAGCGTTATATGGGTGGATTCGATCACTATGCAGAAATTCCCAATCAAAAAATGGAAATTACGGTTGAGAATAAAGACACAAAGGAATTTATGGTTGAGCTTCTTCCCGAAGAGATGAAGGAACTGGTTAAGCAGGGTGCAAAAACAGCAAACACGTTGGCGACTCTTTTATATACGATTTGGGGTATTATTCTACAAAAGTATACGAGTACAGAGGACATTGCTTTTGAAAGAAGGATACATCAGGAAGGGGAGGATGAAACCCGAAGTATATTTCCTTTCCGTATGCGTAGCAAAGATAACGAAACGATCTCGCAGTTATTGGAACGTATAAATGTGAATGAAAGGAAACTGACACAGCTATTATTTTCAACAAATACTGTGTTTGACCAGGTAGTAGCGCCCCATTTTTTTATCCTCAAGCAGAGCAATTCCATTCATGAGTATAAAGATGATTTTCACGTGATGCATAAAAAGGATTTGGGTGTATACGCCTTCTTAGGGCAGAATCTAAAGTTGAAATTTGTGTTCAATCCGAATGTCTATACAGAAGAATTTGTACAAAGTATAGCTTTGCAGTATAAGCGGATTTTATTTATTGCAATATCCAGTCCTGAGATGCTTGTGAGTGATGTGAGCATGGTTAGCCTGGAAGAGAAAAATTATTTACTAGGGATAAATGGAAATTGTGTGGATTTTCCTCGAAATCAAAGCATCATTGGTTTGTTCAGAGAACAGGCACAACGAAGTCCTTGCAACACGGCACTTATTTTTGAGAGAGGAACCCTCAGCTATCAGGAACTTGATTCCAAATCAGATGCAGTAGCGCACTATTTATGCAGTCAAAGTATTGGACCAGGGGATCGCATAGCATTAATGAATGATAGAACTCCTTTTATGATTATAAGCATTTTAGGAGTGTTGAAATCAGGTGCTGCCTATGTACCTATTGATCCAGCCTATCCTGAAGAGCGGGTAGCGTATATGCTTTCAGATAGCAAGGCAGCGCTCATGTTGGTTGAGGAACAATATGAAAGTATAACCGCAAATTATGATATATCCGTAACCATTATTAATAAAATCCTTCAAAACGACGACACTGTCTACTCCAATGAACTCCCACCACAAGATCCGCATCATGAGGCATATATTATCTATACTTCTGGTTCCACAGGCAAGCCTAAAGGAATACTGACAACACACTCCAATATTATTAAAACAGTTGTAAATTGCGGCTACATAGAATTAACTGCTGAAGATAAGCTGCTACAACTGTCCAATTATGTATTTGATGGTTCGATATTTGATATTTTTGGCACACTTTTGAATGGAGCTCAACTGGTTCTTGTTCCCAAAGAAACTTTTTTAGATCCTACTCAACTCTCGGATCTCATTCAAAGGGAGCAAATCACTATAAGCTTTATGACAACCGCATTATTCAATTTGTTAGTGGATATTGATATACATAGCCTAAAGTCTCTGCGGAAAATTTTATTTGGTGGAGAGCTGTCCTCGATAAGACATGTACAACGAGCTTTTGAGGTACTTGGAGAAGATCGGATTATTCATGTTTACGGGCCTACGGAAACAACTGTATTTGCAACGTATTATCCTATAACCTCGGATATTATGAAGCTGGATTTTGTTCCGATTGGACGGCCTATTTACAATACGAGTGTGTATGTCCTGAACAACGATAATCAGCTTCAGCCGATCGGGGTTCCGGGAGAATTGTATATAGGCGGTGAGGGGCTGGCTAGAGGATATTTGAATAGGGAAGAGCTCACTGAAGCTGTATTTGTGAAGCATCCTTTTATTGATAGGGAACGAGTGTACAAAACTGGTGATTTAGTCCGCTGGACTAGAGACGGACAACTTGAATTTTTGGGGCGACTGGACAATCAGGTCAAAATTAGAGGGCACCGTATTGAGCTAGAAGAGATTGAAAAATCTATAGCTCAGCATCCCCAAATTAGTCAGGTAGTGGTATTGCCGCTAACAGATAGTGAAGGGCATTATACAAATCTGTTTGCTTATTATATCTCTCAAAACAAAGAGGAAATCACGAACCTCAAAGAGTATCTTTCATTTGAGCTACCTGCTTATATGGTTCCATCCCAATATATTGCCATGAAAGAATTTCCATTAACACCCAATGGGAAAATTGATAAAAAATCATTTCCTTTACCCGTGCCCTCCGCGCGGACAAATTATGAGGCTCCATCCAGTGAGACGGAAGCAAAGCTGGTAAAAATGTGGAGTGGGATTTTTCAAAATGTGAGCATCGGAATTCATGATAACTTTTTTGATCTGGGCGGGCAGTCTCTTAATGCAATGATGCTTATTTCACAAGTAAAGAAGGAGTGGGGAATTTCAGTATCCATACGGAATTTTTTTGAACAACCTACGATCCAACAACTGGCTCAGTATATCCAGGTTGCTCACCAAGATCATTCGCAGGTGCAGATTATTCTGGAACCTTGTGAAGAAAGAAAGTATTATCCGGTATCAGCAGCTCAAAGAGCAATTTATACCATACAACAATTGGATGAACAGGGATGCGGTTATAACATCACTTCAGTCCACTATATTCAAGGAAAGATAGATCATCAACGTTTGGAGGACGCTATTAATTCCTTGATTCAAAGACATGAAAGTCTTCATACCACTTTTCATTACGTAGATGGGCAACTCGTTCAAAAAGTCAATCCTGAAGCAAGAGTCCGCCTGGAAACATATAGTATTCATCATCTGGAGGAAATTTCTGATTGTATTCAATCTTATATTCAACCCTTTGATTTGGAAAAGGATCTATTATTTCGTGCCTCTCTGCTAAAGAGAGGGCCTGAGCAATATATATTCATTATGGATACACATCATATTGTTATGGATGGTATATCCATGAATATTTTCTATAAAGAACTGTCTGAATTGTATCAGGGGGGAGTGCTACCACTCAATACCTATCAATTCAAAGATTATTCTGTATGGGAAGATCAAGTACTCCAAACAACGGAGTATGATGCTAAAGCTGAGTTTTGGCAACAAAAATTTTCAGATGAGATTCCTATATTAGATTTACCGACCGATTATTCCCGAGCTCCACAGCAAAATTTTGAGGGAAGTCGAAGTTATTTTGAGATGGATCAAGACTTGGTAATTGATCTTAAAAAAATAACAGATCAAAGCGGTACGACTACATTTATGGTTTTATTAGCAGCTTATCATGTGCTCTTGTCAAAATGGAGTGGACAAGAAGATATTATTGTTGGAACAGCTGTCGCGAATCGTAATCATGTTGAATTAAATAATGCCATAGGTATGTTTGTAAACACGGTGGCTCTTCGAAATACATCTAATGGGCAGCAGACCTTTTTAGAATTACTGTTAACTATAAAAAAGAGAACACTACAGGCATTTGAACATGCTGATTATCCATTCGAAAAAGTGGTTCAAAATTTAAAGCAGAACCGGGACGCCAGTCGGAATCCATTATTTGATACCATGCTCATTATGCAAAATATGGATCAACACGAGTTGATTATAGATGGTGCGGTCGTTGAACCGCTAAATGTGGCCAGTAACCAATCGAGATTTGATCTTTCCTGGGAGTTCTATGGAAAACAACATTTAAGCTTTGCAATTGAGTACAGTACTGCTTTGTTTCAGAGTGAAAGCATTAGCAGAATGGCAGAACAGTTTATTTTTATACTGAGACAAATTACTAGCTTTCCTCAGATTCAACTGCTGGATATAGAGGTACTGTCAGCGAACCAGAAAAAGATTATACTAGGTGAATTTAATAATACCTTCCAGCCCTATCCTGAGTATAAGGTCGCTCATCAATTATTCGAGGAAATAGTAGCATCCAGGCATAATCATACTGCTATCGTTTGTGGTGAACGGCACGTCTCTTATCTGGAGCTTAATCAATGGGCGAACTCACTGGCTCGGACATTGCGTTTTGAACTTGGAGTAAAACGCGAACAATTTGTAGGTATTATGATGGATAGGTCTATTGAGATGGTCGTTGCAGTATTGGCCGTACTTAAGGCAGGGGGGGCTTATATGCCGATTGATCCTACCTATCCTGTCGAGCGGATACAATATATGTTGAAAGATAGTAGAACCCATTGGCTATTAACTCATTTGGATGTTCAGGTACCTACTGACTATCCGGGGGAAGTTCTGAAAGTGGAGCTATCAGATTACAAAACAGAAACTACCTCTGATAATCTGCCGAACATAAATACAGCTCATGACCTGGCTTATATGATCTATACATCCGGATCTACTGGAAATCCAAAAGGAGTCATGATCGAGCATCAGGGATTAAGTAACTTTTTATTGACAGCCCCTACGTTGGGTATTCATGAAGATTCAAGAGTTTTACAATTTGCCCCATTTAGTTTTGATGGATCAGTTGCAGAAATCTTTCAGACCCTCCTCTCCGGTGCGACATTATATGTGGAGAAGAAGGAGAACATTATTTCGGATCTCTTGCATATGCTTCGGGAAAAGAAAATTACAGCCGCTATTCTTCCACCCAGCATGCTGAGAGCGGTAGAATACAAAAGCTTACCTCATTTGAAAACAATAACAACAGTAGGGGAAGCTTGTAGCAAGGAGCTTGTAGAGATATGGGGAGAAGGCAGAAATTTCATTAATGGATACGGGCCAACGGAAGCGACGATCGGATCTACTTTGGGGGTTATCACCAAGCATACAGACAAAATTACAATAGGGAAGCCTATACCCAATAAAAAAATATATATTGTGAATTCTAATATGCAGCTACAACCGATCGGGGTGTCTGGAGAAATTTATATCGGTGGGGCAGGAATTGCAAGGGGATATTGGAATAAGCCGGACCTTACCAAGGAGAAATTTGTTAATAATCCGTTTGGAGAAGGTCGAATCTATAGATCGGGAGATTTAGGTCGATGGTTGCCGAATGGTACTATTGAATTTATGGGTCGAATAGATCATCAGGTTAAAATTAATGGTCACCGTATCGAAATGGAAGAGATTACAGAGACGCTTTTAAAGCATCCAAGTGTCTTGGAAGCCATTGTTATTGATTGTCAGGAAGAGCAACATACTAAATTAGCTGCTTATGTAGTACTGAAAGATGACAGTATCCGTGAAGAGTTATGGACATATTTAGGTGCCCTACTGCCTCAATATATGATCCCTAACTATATTGTTACACTATCTTCATTGCCTTTGACTCCTAATCTGAAGATAGACAGAAAAGCTTTGCCGGATCCTTATCTAGGTGTTTCCGAAGCTGTGACCTACGTTGAGCCCTCTAATGAAATAGAAGCTCTTTTGGTATCCATTTGGCAAGAAATTCTTAAAGTTGATCGTATAGGTTTGCTGGATCATTTTATTAAATTGGGCGGAGATTCAATCAAGGGTATTCAAATTGCGGCTCAGTTAAGCAAACACCACTATAAATTGGATTTAAAAAGGCTCTATGAGTATCCGAGTATTATAGAATTAGCCCCATACGTTGTTCCTATCCGTAAGGAGTCCGAACAACAAGCTATCATAGGACAAGTGCAACTAACACCGATACAACATTGGTTTTATGAGCAGGGATTTCCCGAAGATCAGCATTGGAATCAGTCTATTCTTCTTCCGGCGGATACGATATGGGATGACAAACGAGTCGAAAAGTCCTTGATGAAGCTTATTGAACATCATGATGCGCTACGTATGAAATTTATTAAGGAACAAAATCAAGTTATTCAAATGAATCAGGGATTGGATCATAAGAGTTTTGAATTTCATGTCTTTCATTGGCAAACGGAGATGGACTGGGAAGAGAGCATGAAGAAGGAAACGAGTAGACTGCAAAAAGGTATGAATCTTTCTGAGGGTATCTTAATGCAAGCGGGACTTTTTAAAACACCTGAAAAAGAATACCTGTTTATAGCCGTTCATCATCTGGTGATTGATGGGGTTTCATGGCGTATTCTTCTGGAGGATCTTAATCAGGTATATACACAGCTTGAACATAATCTTGAGGCAGTCCTTCCTTCAAAAACCGATTCGTTTAAGGAGTGGAGTTATGCTTTACAGGAGTATGCGAGCACACAACAATTCCAAAATGAATTCGGTTTTTGGGAAAATCAAGATAGGTTTATACGGCAACAGCTCTCTAAGAACCGGGAAAGTGCACGTAGATGCACCATGCAGGATAGCAAGGTAATTTCAATTATATTTCCGAAACGAATTACACAGGATCTATTGACTCAGGTTCACCGTGCATTCAACACAGAAGTTAACGATATTTTACTGAGTGCTCTTGTATTGACCATGACTCAATGCACAGGGAATCCAATGATATCCGTTTCCTTGGAAGGCCATGGAAGAGAAAATATCCACAGAGAAATTAACATCAGTAGAACACTGGGATGGTTTACATCCATCTTTCCAGTCATCTTCACATTGGACAATCTTGAGATCGGGGAAGTTATTAAAACGGTCAAAAATACACTGCGGAGCATCCCTAATAAAGGCATAGGCTATGGAATTATGAAGTATATATGTGCGGACAAATTGACCCATGCACCGAGTCTATCCACGGGAATCAGCTTTAACTATTTAGGTGTATTTGATACGGGAACTTTATTACAGGGATTGGGCCAATCCTCGATTTCTATCGGAGACTCAATAAGTCCACTTACACCGATGACGAATGAGTTAGAAATTAATGGAGCGGTTAATCAGGAAACTTTACTGTTGGAATTCCGATATGATCCGAACCTATATGCTAATCAGGCGATGAATAGGCTCGTCGAGACATTTCAAGCAAGTTTGTACAATATTATTCAGTATTGCATGGAGAAAAAGGAACAGGTACTGACATCAAGCGATTTTAGTGCCAAAGGAATCAATCAAGAGGAACTGGATTTATTCCTGAATTCCTTAAACTAAAACAGGTATTGAGGTGCTGGGAATGATAGATAAAAAGAATATTAAAGATATGTATGAGCTATCTCCTCTTCAGAAAGGTATTCTGTATCACTATCTACAAGATTCCAAATCAAGTGCCTATTTTGAGCAAATGGTTTTATCCATTAATGGCACGGTTGATATTTCTGTCTTGGAAAAGAGTATAAATGCTTTAATTCAGAAGTATGACATTCTAAGAACAACCTTTATACACAGTTCCTTCAATACGCCTATTCAGCTTGTTTTGAAGGAACGCCCCACCACATTAATCTTTAAGGATTTATCGCATATGGATGAATCAGAGCAACATTTTTATATGGAAAGATTCAAACTCGAAGATCGAGAAATCGGTTTTGATCTTCAGTCGGATGTTCTGATTCGTTTTGCCCTGTTCCAATTAAACGCACTCGAATACCAGCTTGTCTGGAGTCATCATCATATTTTAATGGATGGATGGTGTATTGAGCTTGTACTTAAAGACTTGCTTCGTTTTTATCATGAATCGTTGAGTGGTAATACGATATATGTCGATCATGCATTTCCATACAGTAGTTATATTAAGTGGCTACAACAACAGGATAGCGAACAGCCCCTGGCATACTGGGAAAACTACTTGCAGGATTATGATGAATACGCTTCTCTGCCAGGTGATAAAACGACAATTTCGACGGATTATCAGGCTGGAACGAGTATATTTGAGCTTAGTGAGCAAGCAACAACTCTATTGTCGAAGATTGCAATACAGAATCAGGTCACACTGAGTACAGCATTTCAAACACTATGGGGAATTCTGTTGCAAAAGTACAATAATACAGACGATGTCGTATTTGGGACAGTTGTTTCGGGCAGATCTGCGGACGTTGAGCATATCGAAAGTATCGTAGGTTTGTTTATTAATACAGTTCCAGTACGAATAAGTAGCCAGCCGGGGCAAAGTATTGCAGATTTGATGCGGAATGTGCAGCAACATGCTGTACACATTGAGAAGTACAGCTATGTATCTTTGTCAGAGCTTGCAGAGCATTCGGGATACCGAAGCAATATAGTTGACCATGTAATTGTTTTTGAGAACTACCCGTTAGATATGAAATTATTAAATATGGAAGCCAGCCTACCCTTTGAAATTACAAATATGGAGGCTTTCGAACAGACTAATTATAATCTGGATGTTACGGTTTATCCGGGCGAACACATGAAGGTTGTTATTACGTATAATACCAATTTGTATAGTGATCCCTTTATCAACAGAATCAGTACCCATTTTCAAAATATGATTTTTCAACTTGCTCAAGATCCGGGTATGAACGCGAGTCAGTTGGATATCATTTCAAATGATGAACGGAAGAGGATTTTAGAGCAGTTTAATAACACACGTCAGGATTTTGCGAAACATAAAACCATTCAAGAGCTGTTTGAGGAGCAGGTAGTGCGCTATCCGCATACGGAAGCAGTTGTATATGGAAATACCTCAGTATCTTATTACGAATTAAATATCAAGGTAAACCAGGTTTCTGAACGTTTACGGGAGTTAGGTGTTCGGCGTAATGAATTTGTCGCCGTCATGACAGACCGCTCTATAGAGATGGTCATAGCCATTTTGGGTGTTATCAAGGCAGGTGCAGCCTATCTACCGATCGACCATTCCTATCCAGAAGAAAGAATAGAACATATGCTGAGAGATAGCGGTGCGGCATATTTAATTCGTGACAGGAATACATCTGTCTATTCCCATTTTTGGGGGCACACCCTATGGATTGATGATCCTTTGATGTTCAAGGGGAATGGGGAGAACATTAAGAACGTAAATCAGGCGGAAGATCTGGTGTATATGATTTACACATCGGGATCTACAGGTAAGCCTAAGGGGGTAATGGTTGACCATCAGGCCCTGCATAATTATAGCCTTGTCGCTGATATGTATTATATCAAGCATGGGGAGCGTGTTCTACAAACGGCTTCTCTTAGTTTTGATGCGTCAGTCGGTGAGATTTTTTTAACGCTCCTGAATGGGGCAACCTTAATTGTTGTGAATAAAGATTTTATGCTATCAGGCGAACCATTCATGCATTACTTACGCGATCAAAAAGTTTCTTCCATACAGTTTGTACCATCTATGCTGAAGATACTACCCTATATGGAATTACCAGATTTAAAACTAATCTCCACAGGAGGAGAAGAGGTGGAGTCGAGTGTTGTCGAGAAGTGGGGCAAAGGTAGGGTCTTTTTGAACGCTTACGGCCCTACGGAGACGACCGTTGATGCGACACATGCTGTATTTGAGGTTTCTACCAAAAATATCCATATTGGAAAGCCTGTTTACAATAAGCTGGCTTATATCGTGAATAAAGATGGAAAGCTACAGCCCGTTGGAATAGCAGGGGAGCTGTGCATTGGCGGAGAGGGGCTTGCTAAAGGTTATTGGGGACAAGAAGAACTCACCGCAGAGAAGTTCACGCCCAATCCGTTCAGACCAGGGGAGAAAATGTATCGAACCGGTGACTTGGCCCGTTTTTTGGAGGATGGAAATATTCAATATTTAGGTCGAATGGACAAGCAGGCCAAAATAAGAGGCTACCGAATTGAGTTAGGTGAAATTGAGGCTGTATTACGTGAGCAGTCGTCTATAAAAGAAGCTGTGGTTATCATTTACGGTAAAGAGATAGGACAAGAGGAGTTATGTGCCTATATCGTAACAAATCATCAGGATATCCAGCAAGATGTGCTTAGAGCAGCTTTGAAAAAGAAATTACCAGAGTATATGATACCTTCCAGTTTTACAGTAGTTCAGTCCATCCCGCTGACACTAAGTGGAAAAGTGGATAGGAAGAAGTTACCTGATCCTGCAACAATGGATGCGAACTCGGAAGAGATTACGCTTAACTCTACGGAGGAGGCGCTACTCCAAATATGGAAGGAAGTCTTGGGCAAAACAAATGTTAGTATGACTGACCCATTTTTTTCGATAGGAGGGCATTCTTTAAAAGCCCTGATGTTGCTATCGCGTATCCAGAAGTCACTAAAACTCAAGATCTCTCTACAAACGATTATGACCCATCCCACAATTCGGGAACTGGCTAAATATTTAATGAAGGAAAAAATAACTTTAACTTACCCCTCTATAATTCAAGTGCCGAAAGCGGAGTATTATGCGGTATCTTCAGCCCAAAAAAGACTGTACTCAGTTCAGCAATTAGATGGTATAGGGACGAGCTATCACATTCCATTTATTTTTGAGCTGAAAGGGAAATTAGACGCAGCACGATTAAAAGGGGTCATTGAGGACCTGGTAGATCGGCATGAGGCCTTACGTACATCTTTTCATTTAATCGGAAGTGAGCTTAAACAAAAGGTTCATGACAAGGTAGATTTTCTAGTTGAGTATATGGAATCAGCCACTGAAGAAGCGACATTATGGATGCAACAATTTATGAAGCCGTTCAAGCTGAATGAAGCGCCTCTAATTCGCGTCAAGCTGATCAAGCTGAATATGCAACGTCATTTTTTACTAATGGATATTAATCATATTGTTTTCGATGGGTTATCTGCCGATATTTTGCTTGATGAGATGATGAAATTGTATCGGGGTGAAAGTCTTCCTGAACTGCATATTCAATATAAGGATTATTCGGTATGGCAGCAACAACTGGCAGAGCATGATGAAATGAAAAAACAAGAGAGATATTGGTTAGACCAAATGCACGGGGAGTTACCTACCCTTGATATTCCTACCGATTATCCGCGTCCTTCTGTGCAGCAATTCGAAGGGAATATTTATAATATTCAAGTAACACCGCAATTAACGGGAAAATTAAATGAATTTGCGAAACAGCATCATCTCTCTGTATATACGGTTCTTCTCTCTGTATATAACGTACTTTTGGCTAAATATACGGGGGCAGAGGATATTATTGTAGGGACCAATACTGCAGGCCGTTCCCATTTTGATGTAGAACCTGTGGTCGGTATGTTTGCAAGCACGTTAGCAATTCGGAGTTTCCCTTCACCGTCGATTACCTTCAAGCAATTCTTAATGAATGTGAAGCAAACGGTTTTCGCAGCGATGGAAAATCAGGATTATCCGCTGGAAAAGCTACTGGAACGACTTAACATCCGCCGGGATATAAGTAGAAATCCATTGTTCGATACGATGTTCGTATTTGAGAACCCGGACACTCAGATCAGCCGAGATACAGATATCCATTTTTCAGCACTTCCTATGAAATGGAATCATTCCAAGCTGGACTTGACCTGGTATATTCGGGAGAAGAATACGACAGATATACAGATTTTTATTGAATATAGTACGCAACTGTTTGAAAAAAATACTATTGAGGGCATGTCAACTCACTTTATGCATCTTTTAGACCAACTTTTAGAACATCCCGATGATATGTTGGGCGATATAGAAGTGATTACGAAAGTAGAGAAACATAAGATATTAACAGAATTTAATGACACGGGGGTTATATATCCTTCGTTTAGGCCAGTACACCGCATATTCGAGGAACAGGCTGAAAAAAAACCGAATAGCACAGCTTTAATTTTTGATGGTCAGTATATGAATTACGCAGATCTGAACGAACGTGCTAATCAACTGGCAAGACATTTACAACAAAACGGAATTACTCGAAACAGTATAGTCGGCATCATGGCAGAGCGTTCCTTTGAGATGATGATTGGCATCATGGGCATCCTCAAATCAGGAGCTGCATATATGCCTATTTCACAGGATTTTCCTAAAAAGAGAATTAAATATATGATCGAAAACAGCGGGGCGAACCTGTTGCTGACAACGAAGTCTCTAGAAGATCACCTGGAAAATATAGATGTTAAGCGCGTGAATCTTGATAATCCCGAAATATACTGCGGTGATATAAGCAATTTGCTTTCTGTAAATGAAGAGCATGACCTTGCCTATATTATTTATACTTCAGGCTCAACAGGCCAACCGAAGGGGGTCATGATTGAACACGGTACATTATTCAACCGTATTACCTGGATGGTCAAAGAATATAACATTCAGGAACACGATGTGTTTTTGCAAAAAACCCCGTATGTATTTGATGTATCTGTTTGGGAGCTAATGATGTGGTTCTTTACGGGCGCTCGTTTATGTATTCTAAAACCGGAAGAAGAAAAATCACCGCAAAGTATGATAGATGTTATCCAGCGATATGTTGTTACAAGCATTCACTTTGTTCCTTCCATGTTTAATAGTTTTTTGGATTTTATAGAGATTCCATCCTATGCAGAACAGATTCTAAGTCTTAAAAGAATATTCACAAGCGGTGAAGCTTTATTGCCCAATCATGTGTCCAGATTTCATAGGTTAGGTCTTTCTACGGGCTTATACAATTTATACGGACCTACGGAAGCCACAGTCGATGTTTCTTTTTATAATTGTTCTCCGCAGGATGAGATTAGAACTGTTCCAATTGGCAAGCCAATTGACAACGTTATGTTATATATCATTAATCAGAAGAATCAGCTCCAACCCATTGGTATTCCAGGAGAACTATGTATTTCAGGTACGTGTCTAGCCAGAGGATATATTAATCGTGACGACTTAACTGAGCAAAAATTCGTAGAAAACCCGTTTTTATCTAATCAAAAGATGTACAAAACAGGAGATCTTGCCCGTTGGTTACCTGATGGGAATATTGAGTATCTTGGCAGAATAGATAATCAGGTCAAGATCAGGGGCTATCGTATTGAACTAGATGAGATTACAGGTAAATTGTTAGATTACAGTTTGGTTAAAGAGGGAGCTGTTGTCACCAAGTATGATCATATGAATATGCCTTACTTAAGTGCTTATTACGTATCGGAAACTTCGTTGGATAAAGCGGACATCAGAATGTTTTTAGCAGAACAACTCCCAGATTATATGATTCCGTCTCATTTTGTACAATTGGAAAGGCTTCCTTTGAACCACAACGGGAAATTAAATGCCAAGGCTTTGCCTGAGCCCGATATAGCTGTTGCGAGCACCTACCTTGCGCCAGAAAGTAAACAGGAAATGCTGTTGGCCAGTATATGGTCTGATGTTCTACAGGTGGAGCGAATTGGAGTAACAGATAACTTTTTTGAACTGGGCGGGGATTCCATTAAGGCTATTACGTTTGTGGCTAATCTTAGCAAGCATAACTTGAAGGTCGAGGTATCTACGTTTTTAAAACATCCATCTATACAGGAAATTACGCCCTATCTTCAGGAGAAAACAATCAGAATTAGCCAGCAGCCTGTAGTAGGAGAGGTGAGCCTAACGCCAATCCAGCATTGGTTCTTTGAGCAGAAGCTGTCTGATATAAGTCACTGGAATCAATCTGCGCTTTTGTATCGTCCAGAGGGTTGGAACAGTGAAGAAATTAGCACGGCAATGGACCATATAGTCCAACACCATGACTCGCTTCGAATCATTTTTGCTGCAAATTCTGAAGGGTACTATCAGATGAACCGTACCATGGTGCCTGGGATTTACGAGCTTGAAACTTTTGAGATACATGATGATACGGAGGTGGGAACTGTTATCCAGCAACAAGCAGAGATCCTTCATCGAGCACTCGATATTGAAAAGGGACCGCTAGTTCGACTGGGACAATTTAAGACGGGGCACGGGGACTATCTTATATTTGTTGTGCATCACTTGCTCATAGATGGAGTATCCTGGCGGATCTTATTCGAGGATTTCTCGACAGCATATGAACAAGCAGTGAATGGGATGGCAATCGTCTTACCTGATAAGACAACGTCCTATCTGGAGTGGAGCCACCAGTTGATTCAGTACGCACAAAGTCATACACTCCTTCAGGAAATTCCGTATTGGTCAAGGATACAGCAGTCTCCAGTCGTTTTGATTCCGGATAAGCCATTTTCCTCACTGGATCGTGAAACGACTGGCGAAATCACGAGTGAACTGGATAAAAAAGTATCGGAACAATTAATTACTACGGTTCATAGAGCCTATCGGACCGAAATAAACGATATTTTATTGGCTGCACTGGCTCTAACCATTAGAAGATGGTCAGGCCAATCAGATGTTGTCGTCAGTCTGGAGGGTCATGGACGTGAAGAAATTATGGACCACCTGGATATATCCAGAACGATAGGATGGTTTACCAGTATGTATCCTGTGCTATTTCAGCTTCCGAAAAATGATGTATCTGATGTAATTAAAACCGTCAAAGAAACATTGAGAAAGGTTCCAAAAAAGGGGATCGGCTACGGTATATTGAAGTACCTCACCCCGGATTCATTAAAGAATGGATTCATTCCTGTACCTAAGCCTCAAATATTGTTTAACTATCTTGGTCAAATTGATACTCATGGAACTCAAGAGTTTACGATGTCTAATTTTGCAACAGGCAAGGCATATAGTGAACCTGTGGATGGAGCTCGGGATATAGAAATAAACGGAATGTTTTCTGAAGGACAGATGAAGTTTATTTTAAGTTATCAAACGGGTGTATTCTCACACTCCACTATGGAGGCCTTCAGCCAAGAATTCCTTAACAATCTTAAGTATATCGTACGACATTGCTCGGAACAGGAGAACGTTGAATATACACCTAGTGATTTTACGGTTGAGGATTTAAGTATGGAGGAACTTGGCGATATCTTCTATGCTCTTAAATAAAACTTGCATAACGGAGGAGGCATACAGATGGATAAAAATAATATTCAAGATATGTATGAATTGACACCCATGCAAAAAGGGATTTTGTACCATTTTATGAAGGACAGCCAGCAGAATTCTTATTATGTACAAGGTTATGCCCAAGTAGAAGGGGATATAAATCCTCTTCTTTTGGAGAAAAGTTTTAATTTTGTTATTCAAAAGCATGATGTATTGCGGACTGCCTTTGTACAAGAAAAGCTTAAACAACCTATACAAATTGTATTTAAGCATAGGGAAGCAAAGTTGGAAGTGCAGGACATTACTCATCTAAATGAAGCTGAGCAAGAGTTGTTCATAAAGAGATATAAAGAGGAAGACCGAACAAAGCCATACCAACTGGCAAAGGATGTTCTTATTCGTTTACATCTAATAAAGACATCCTATCGCAAGTATATTCTGCTGTGGAATTTTCATCATATTGTTATGGACGGATGGTGCTGGAGCCTGGTATTTGAAGAGATTCTTATGGTATATGGAAATCTCATTCATAATCAACCTATACCCCATCAAACAGTTACAAAATATAGTGAGTATATTCAGTGGCTTAAAAATCAGGATACCGAGGCGGCGGAACATTACTGGCAAACTTATCTGCAAGATTATGAGGAAACAGTCACTATTCCACGGCAGTACAAAGGAAACGGGGTGGCATATCATACGGAGGAATTTTCGTGTTTATTAAGTGAGGCCACTACGGAGCAATTAACATCACTGTCACAAATGCAGCATACAACTTTGAATCATGTGATACAAACAGCCTGGGGGATATTACTGCAAAAATATAACCGTACCCATGATGTCGTGTTTGGTGCAGTTGTGTCCGGTCGTCCTCCCGAGGTTCCAAATATTGAGCGTATTGTAGGTTTATTTATTAATACTATTCCGGTACGAATGACCCTAAAGTCAGGAGATACCTTCAGTAGCCTACTAGCTACAATGCATGATGGAATGATTCAATCTAAGCCCTTTGAATATAGCTCGCTTGCGGACATACAAGCTAAATCAAACTGTGGGGGGCAACTGTTTGATCATATCTGTGTGTTTGAAAACTATGCCTCTTCACTGGATGCTCTGCGTGAATTACAAGATTATTTGGGTTTCGCCATTCATGGAGGAGGCGGAGTTGAACAGAATAATTATAATTTAAGCATTGTGTTTTCACCTGGAAAGCAGATGGAAGTCAGCTTTGTTTTCAATCGGGAGGTATACTCGCGATCTTTTATAGAAAATTTGGCTAATCATTTTCAAAATATTATAGATTGTGTACTACGCAATCCTGATATTGAAGTAGATCAAATAAAACTAATTACACTGGAGGAAGAGCAAAGACTACTAGCACTTAGTCACCAGAATCAGGCTGATTATCCTGATGGTGAGACCATCACAAGTCTATTTCAGACGCAGGTGGTAAAGACCCCTGATGCAGTTGCTTTATCCTACAATCAACAGACACTTACTTACAGGCAACTAGATGAGATGTCTAATCAGTTGGCAAGATATCTTATACAGAAAGGTATCGCATCCGAGACCGTTGTTGCTATTTCCGTTGAGCGCTCATTGAAGATGGTAGTTGGAATACTAGCCATTATCAAAGCAGGAGCTACCTATATGCCTATAGATCCGCATTATCCTGTAGAGCGTATGGAGTACACACTGGAAGATAGCCGGGCTTCCTTCTTATTGGTTGACGATTCTTGCCATATACCTGCTAATTATACAGGCCAAGTGATTACTCTTCACGATGATCAATGGGCTCAGGAGTCGGGACAAGCGCTGGCAGAGCTAAATACCCCGTGCTCCAGAGCATATATTATCTATACCTCAGGCTCCACTGGGAAGCCCAAGGGGGTCATGGTTGAACATAGGAATGTAGTCCAACTCCTTTTCAACAGTACAAATTTGTTTGATTTTGATCATCAAGATGTATGGACTATGTTCCACTCGATGTGCTTTGATTTTTCGGTATGGGAGATGTATGGATCGCTTCTCCAAGGAGGTAGACTTGTTATTGTGCCCAGAGAGACTGCTCAGGACGCTACTCAGTTTAGACAATTGCTTCTGGAAGAAAAGGTTACCGTCCTGAATCAGACCCCTTCAGCGTTTAATATGCTGTCCGCTCTGGAGGAATCCGATTCGAGTCCACTTCATATCCGTAAGATTATTTTTGGTGGAGAAGAGCTATCTCCTGTCCAACTTAAGAAGTGGAAGCATAAATACCCTCATACAGAATTGGTTAATATGTATGGAATTACGGAAACTACTGTTCATGTAACTTATAAGAGGATTACGCAAGAAGAGATAGATAGCAATAGGAGTAACATTGGAACTACGATGGCGACCTTAAACGCATATATTTTAGACGACAAGCAACATCTTATGCCTATTGGGGTTCCTGGAGAATTGTACGTTACGGGAGGGGGGGTTACAAGGGGTTATTTGAATCGAGCAGAGTTGACTGAGGAACGGTTTATAGATAACCCGTTTAAACCAGGAGAAAAAATGTATAAGTCCGGAGATCTCGCCAGATGGCTACCCAACGGTGATATGGAGTATTTAGGTAGAATAGATCACCAAGTGAAAATCAGAGGTCACCGTATTGAACTCAATGAGGTGTCTACTCAGTTGCTGATCTATCCGGGTGTTAAGGAGGGTACTGTACTAGCCAAGCAAGATAAAGATGGCTATAGCTATTTGTGCGCATACCTGGTTCCAGACGATCATTACAATTTGGAAAACTTGCGTCAACATATGGGAAATAGTCTCCCGGATTATATGGTACCTTCTTTTTATGTGGAAATGGAACAGTTACCTATGAATTCAAACGGCAAAATCCAACGTAGCAAACTACCCGAACCGGCACACATAAAAAAACAGGATCTTCATGTAATAGAGCCTGTTAATGAGCTGGAATTCAAACTTCTAAATATTTATCAGGATGTGCTAGGTTTTCAACATTTAAGTACAACGGATCACTTTCTAAAACTTGGCGGTCATTCGCTTAAAGCAGCTATGCTGGTATCCCGAATACATAAAGTTCTGGAAACCCAAGTTTCGATCCGTGATATATTGTTGAATCCAACGGTTCGCGAAATGGCGAGATTGATTAATTCCAGAGACCATTCGGAGCAGGCATTTTGGATTCAAGCACATGAACATCGTGATGTGTACCCGGTCACTTCCCAGCAAAAGAGACTGTATTCTATTCAGCAATTGGATCCAGCGGGGATAAGCTATAATGTACCCTTCGCTGTTGAAATAATCGGGAGCATCGACAAAGAAAAGTGGCAGTTAGCAGTACAAAAACTGGTTGAAAGGCACGAGCCGTTAAGAACATCCTTTCATCTGGAGAACGGCCGACTTATTCAACGAGTTCATAATCAGGTTTCTTGCCCCATAGTATATAAGAAAACCAATGAGGAAGAACTCGAATCCCATGTGTCAGCCTTTATTCAGACGTTTGAACTGAGCCAGGCTCCGCTGGTACGGACAGTTCTGTTGGAATTAAGTATTACCAAGCATATTTTCATTATGGATATTCATCATATTATTTGCGACGGATTGTCTCTGAATATATTAATACAGGATTTACTACATATATATCAAGAGAATGCTCTGCCGCTCATTCAGCTTCAATATAAGGACTATGCAGTTTGGCAAGAGGATTGGCTACATTCTTCGGCGTTTAAACAGCAAGAGCATTTTTGGATGGAGCGTTTTTCCGAGGAGTTGCCTATTCTCCATATTCCAACTGATTATCGTCGTCCCCCTCGGCAAACGTTTGAAGGAGAGCAACTATTTTTTGAGTTGGATGCTACAACGACAGCCAAACTCAAGGAATTAGCCGTGTCTGAGCAGGTCACATCATATATGGCATTGTTCTCTGCTTACACTATACTTCTGGCTAAGTACAGTGGACAGAAAGATATTATTGTAGGTTCCCCGCTTTCAGGAAGGAGAACGGGACAGTTGGATCATACCGTGGGCATGTTCGCCAATGTCGTTCCCATGCGTAATAAGCTTGAATACGAGCAAACCTATGTGGACTTTTTACAGCAGGTGAAGACAGAAATGCTGTTGACTTATGAGAATGGAGATTATCCATTAGAACTGTTATTAGAGCAGTTGCCTTTACAACGTGATCTCAGTCGCAATCCTTTGTTTGATACCGTGTTTACCTTGGAAGATATCGAAGAACTGGACATTCAGATGTCCAATATCGAGCTTAAAGAGTATAAAATAGGTACCCAAAGCGCTAAATTTGATCTGACATGGGAAATTCGTTTGGGAGAAACGATTGAAATCCATCTGGTTTACAATAAAAGTTTGTTTGCCGAAGAAACTATGGAGCGTCTTATCGGCCATTTTCAGCAAATCATCCTACAGATTGTTGATCATCCGGGCGTCCTGATAAGAGATATTCAACTTCTAACAGATAGGGAGCATCATGAGATTCTCCATCATTTTAATCCTCCTGGAAATCTATCTGATCATAGACAATCGACTGTTATTGAGCTGTGGGAAGAACGTGTTGCCCAAACTCCAGATGCTATTGCATTGGAATGGCGGGAAGAAAAGTTAACGTATCGACAAGTGAATGAGCAAGCTAATCAAATAGCAAGAGTATTACGGAGCCGAAATATTAGTAGAGATCAGGTTGTTGGTATAATGTTGTTTCCATCTTGCCTGAGAGTAGTAAGTGTCATGGGCGTATTAAAGGCGGGAGCTGCCTATTTACCTATAGACCCTCTTTATCCGACTGAACGTATATCCTACTTCATGGAGGACAGCCAAGCTCAATTGTTGATTACAGAGCGGGATTTGCTTGGCAATGTAAATGTTAACTTAGGAGCTGCCGATCAAATTCTATTCATTGATGATCGATTGGCTATAGATGAGCATGATACTTCCAATCTTGAAAGCGTAACTCGACCTGAAGACATGGCCTATGTCATCTATACCTCAGGTTCAACTGGAAAGCCTAAGGGGGTCATGATTGAGCATCATAGCCTATGCAATTTTTCTAATTTAGCTACTACGTTTAATATAAAGGAAGGAAGCAGGGTATTACAGTTTTTTTCCTTTAGCTTTGATGCTTCCGTGCTTGAAATCTTTCTCGCGCTTTTATCTGGAGCGACGCTGGTCATTGAGGATCGAAATGTACTGCTGGAATATGGAGTTGGACGATGGTTAAGAGAGCACACGATTCATGCAACGATATTACCGCCTTCTCTTTTAAGAACTCTTCCCTATGAGCCGATCCCTAGCTTGCATACCCTTATAGCTGGGGGAGAAGCGTGTACCATGGATATTGTTGAAAAATGGAGTGAGGGTCGTACCTTTGTGAATGCATATGGACCGACAGAGGGCACTGTATGTGCTACGGCAGCCATATTTGACCAAGACTCTTCCCGTATTACAATTGGTCGACCGGTTGTAAACACCGATATATATATCGTGGACGAACATCATCATCTGCAACCCATAGGGGTGCCAGGAGAATTATGCATCAGCGGGCCGGGATTGGCTAGAGGTTATCTGCACCGACCTGAGTTAAGTAGGGAAAAGTTTATACCTAACTTGTTCAGAGAGCACCAGCGTATGTATAAGACCGGCGATTTGGCTCGCTGGCTACCTAACGGGGAAATTGAATATTTGGGCAGAATAGATGATCAGGTAAAAGTAAGAGGATACAGGGTTGAGCTTGGGGAAATAACGCAGGGGCTATTAAAACATGAGGCAATTTCTGAGGCATGCATTCTCCCGGTTACGAGCGTAAATGATGTCGTATCTCTGGTCGCATATTATGTATCGGAAGAATGCTTTACGACTGCTATGCTACGTAAATTTTTGAGCAAGGAGCTGCCTGACTATATGATCCCAGCTCATTTTGTCCATTTGTCGGCCATGCCGCTAACTGCAAACGGGAAAATAGATACTAAAGCGCTACCACAGCCCAAAAATTCATCCGAAACTAAAGTGGCACCTGGAAATGAGCTGGAACAGTTGTTAGTGGACATATGGGGCGAAGTTTTATCCGTATCGAATATAGGCATTGATGATCATTTCTTTGAGCTGGGCGGAGACTCTATTAAAGCTATACAATTAGCTGCCCAACTGGGACAAGCAGGCTATGCCGTGAAAATAAAAGATATTATGCAATTCCAGACGATTAGAGAGTTGATTTCTAATTTGAACGGGGAGAACACTTTAAGTATTGGCGAACAAATGGTGGTAGGGGAGGTACCCTTAACACCCATTCAAAAATGGGTATTCAACCTGAGTGATAATCCTTTTCATTGGAATCAGGCAGTTATGATGTATAATCCAGAAGGTTGGAATACGCAAGTTATCGTCGAGGCTTTTGAGAGAATTACCAAGCATCACGATGCACTAAGAATACGTTTTAAATATACAGATGAAGGCTTGGTACAGGAGAATTTGGATGAAGCAGGTCGGCACTTCGATATTGAATTATTCGATTGGACCACGTCTGAAAAAATTGAATTTCAGATCGAACAAGAAGCTAACCGATTACAGGAAAGTATTAATTTATCACAGGGTCCGCTGGTTAAACTGGGAGTATTCCGAGCAAATGATGGAGATCACTTGCTCATTATTATTCATCATCTGGTTGTTGATGCAGTTTCCTGGCGCATCATTATGGATGATTTTGAGTATCTGTACGAGGGTCTTAAAGAGCATCAGGATCCGCGACTGCCTACAAAGACGACCTCGTTCAAGACTTGGAGTAAGGAATTATCTGCATATGCAGATAGCACTGACTTTTTTCAGGAAAAGGATTACTGGAAAGATGTATTAAAAGAGAGAGTGCCTCGACTTCCGGTTGAATTGGCGGAAGGAGTAGGATCTCATGTATTTAAGGATATGGACTTCATAGATGCTTCACTTACCCAGGAAGAAACAAAAGCGTTATTAATTAAAGCCCCTTCCGCTTATAACACTGAAATCAACGATTTGCTACTTACAGCATTGGTCAAAACGATTAAGGAATGGACGTGCCATCCTAACATAGCTGTCGATGTAGAAAGTCATGGAAGAGATGAATTCAGAGAACATCTCAATTTGACACGGACGGTAGGTTGGTTTACTTCCTTTTATCCTGTAGTCTATGATGCCAGTGGGGATTTTCCGGGCGAGCTCATTCAGAGGGTTCAACATACGCATGCCAAAGTGCCCCATAATGGGATTGGCTATGGTATTCTAAAATATTTGTCGGATCCGCAGTATACTGAGGATCTGGAGTTCACTTTATCTCCAGAGATATTATTTAATTACTTGGGACGGTTCGAGGATGGACTGAAGCATGAGAAAATTATTTCTTCCTCTATGCCTATGGGTGAACTTATTCATCAGGATATGCAGTGGCCCTACAACCTAGAAATGAACGCCTTTATCGTAAATGAAATATTCCACTACTCTTTGCGATTTAATCGGCGGTTGTTCACTCGTCGTACTATGGAAGCACTAGCGCTAAAATATCAGCAAAACTTATTGTATATCATTGATCATTGTGTTCATATAGGATTACAAAAAGTCTAAATAAGGGATGCCTGAATACAGTCCCCTCCGCCAATTTATTGTATCGGGGGGAGGGCTCTAAGCTCATGTAGGTGCTAAAAATAGAGCCTGGAAGCGTAGGGAGAAGTCTATAGAGCGAAGAAGGAGTCCCGACTATTACAAAGGTGCTCATGGATATGAGTACCAAATGATAGAAGGTACACCGATGTGAAAGGACCTGAAGCAGAGCTTCAGGTTTTTTTATGTTATAGCCCGGCCTGTGAGAATGTTCGCTGTTCACTTTGTTCGTTAGGATTATAAATAAAACGGGGGTTCGATCTGCTGTGCTTGATGAAGCTCAGCTTCATTGAATCTTCATTCGCAGGAGGGGACAAAACACTTTGCAAAGGGGATAAGCAGTGATATAATTAAAACAAGATTTAGATTAAGTCTAAATTAAAACATTTAGAAATAGATTCTGTACTATTAAACACCCGATTTGATGTTTTCAAAGCCAAATGGCACATGCTCGGTTCGATAACCAAACTTACATTTCAATTCATAATCTGAGAGGGGATAAATTCCATGAGTACAATCCAAACTAATCCAAACACTTCTGTAACAAACACAGCTAAATTTCAAGAGGTCTTGAACCGTCAGATCGCAGGTTGGTCTGTCCTTTACACAAAGTTGCATAACTTCCATTGGTATGTCAAAGGACCACACTTCTTCACACTTCACGCCAAATTTGAAGAATTGTACAACCTGGCTACAGCGAATATGGACGAGGTTGCTGAGCGCCTTCTGACCATTGGTGGTCGTCCTGTAGCAACGATCACAGAACAACTACGTCTATCCCCAATTACTGAGGCGCAGGGACAACTGTCTGCCGAAGAGATGGTTGATCATGTTGTTGCCGATCTGAATGCGATGCTGCATGTGATTCGCCAAGGCATTCATGAAGCAGGGGAAGTTGAAGACAATGCGACTGAAGACATGATGATCGGATTCACCGCTGCGCTGGATAAAGAGATCTGGATGTTAAACGCATTTTTGGGCAAATAATCTAGGCCAACCTGTGTCCTGACAACGATATGTAGAGTCCGTGAACAAACGTCCCGTTCGCTTACAAATCCGGTGTGCTTCCCGTATAATAATGGCATCCAAGATGTACAGAATGGTGGAATGAAAATGCGGACAGACCTGGAACGATTGCAGGAAGAAGCCGAACGGTTTATATATACAAGTTACGAAGAGCTGGGCCATACGCGTGAAGACGCAGAGGCCCGGCTTATTGCCATTAAGCAAGAGATGGACAAAACAGGAACCTATACCCATACTGCCGAGGAACTGGAGCATGGCTGCAAAATGGCTTGGCGGAACAGCAACCGCTGTATCGGGCGGCTGTTTTGGGATAAGTTACGGATCGTGGATGCACGCCATGCGGATACCGCAGGAGCGGCTGCGCAGGCTGTGCTGGATCATATCCATAACGCTTCAAACGGAGGCAAGATCATCCCGACGATTACCATCTTGCCACCAGCCGGCCCGGATGGAACGCCGATCCGCATCTGGAATCACCAGCTGATTCGTTATGCAGGCTATGAGACAGAACAAGGTATTATAGGTGATCCTGCTTCCGTTGAACTGACCAAAGCGGCCACTTCGCTCGGCTGGCAGGGAGCTCGGGGCGATTATGATGTGTTGCCGATCATTATTCAAGCTCAAGGACAGGCCCCGGAGTGGTATGTAATACCAGAGCAGGAGATCATCGAAGTGCAGATTGAGCACCCGGAGCGAGCGGAGATTGCTGAACTGGGTCTGCGTTGGTACGGGGTGCCGATGATTGCTGACATGCGGGTCGAGATCGGGGGCATTAACTACCCGGCTGCGCCGTTTAACGGCTGGTATATGGAAACGGAGATTGGTGCGCGAAACTTTGCCGATACATTCCGATATAACAAATTGCCAGATGTAGCTGCTGCACTAGGGTTAAACACCTCGAGCGAAACGACACTGTGGAGAGATCGGGCTCTGGTGGAGCTTAATGTTGCTGTATTGCATTCGTTCAAGAAGGCTGGAGTGAGTATCGTGGACCACCATACGGCTGCATCACAGTTTGCCCTGTTTGAACAGCGGGAAGAGAAGGCTGGACGAGAGCTGACCGGAGACTGGGTGTGGCTGATTCCACCGGTATCCCCAGCCACTACCCATATTTTTCACAGTTCCTACCGGAATGAGATTGTGAAGCCGAACTTTTTCCATCAGGACCCTGCATACAGGTTTCAAGATGGGATGGCTATTGCCGCAGATGTCGGTATCAGTGAGCAACACCATAAGCACCATGAGAACCCGGATCATCAAGAGCACCGAGAGCATACGTCCGATGAAGCCAAACAGTCACAGGCTGGGATTACACCAATGAAATGCCCGTTTGCACATTAATTTGTGTGAGCGGGTTTTATTTTTTGAAGCAGTCCCCTCACCTCTCTTTCACCAGGTACCTGCTCCGCATGATGGCTTGAACGGCGATGGCTGCCGCGATCAGAATAAGATTTAAGACAAATACAGCATACAGAGACAAGGTCTCCATTAGAAGTGCTGCGAGTAGGGGAGATACCATAGAGCCGATCTCGGCTGACGAGACAATTTTACCAATGACGGTGCTTCGATTCACTTCAGGAGTGTGATCCCCGATATGTGCAAAAAAGGAATCCATGTAACAAGCTCCGCCAATGCCGCCGACGAACATGCCAAGGTACACCCAGAGGTGGACAGATGTACTGAGAAAAACAACGACTTCAACGCCGATCAGGAACATGCCCAGCATGCACAGCAGGAGCCGATCACCCAAGCGGTCGGAGAGAAAACCGACAAAAGGGGCAGCGGCAAGGGTAGAGATTCCGGCTATGGTAAAGGCCAGACTGGCAGAGAAGGTATCCCACTGCATGATTTGGGTTGCATAGAGTGCAAAATACGTCAGGAATACGGCGTAGGCACTCATCTCCAGGACATGCACCGTTATGTATCCTGTAAGCGGGACAGAAATAGGACCTGTGCCACTACTTGGTCGAGACTGATTATTGGAGGCATACTCCTGAGCAATCTTTTCTTGACGTGAAGTATATGCTGCAGGAGGCGAAGAGAGGACTTCACTATCCTTCGTCTCTAGAGTGGGTATGGAACCGAATGAACCATACGTTGATTTGTTTTGCATACCGATAACAACAACCATGGCGATCAGACAACAGCATGCAACCAGCCAGAACGGAACGGACAGCGGTACGTGGAGCGTAAGCCAGCCACTGATGACCGGCCCTAGGATCATGCCCCCACCCTCGCTGCTGCTGATGTATCCGTTGTATAGTCCCCGGTTATCGCTATTTCCTCCGTCACTGATGATGGAGCGTACGATGACGGTCAGCCCGGTTGAGGCCATTCCTTGCAATAGCCGCAACACACCAAGGAACAGGGGCGTAGAGGCAATGGCAAAACCGGCTGTACATATGGCAAGCATCAGTAGCATAAGGACGAGAGATATTTTGGTCCCTACATGGCGATAGAGGGCAGCGGCAGGCAGCCCGCCGGCTACTTTACCTAAATAGAACAATCCGAAAATGAACCCCATCTCCCAGCCAGATAGGCCAAGTTGGTCGATATATATCGGAAAGAGGGGCAGAATCATAAATCCCCCCATCTGGCTAAGAAAACAGACACTCATCAAAAGGGGTAAATTACGACGCATTTCCATGGTCTTCCTCACCTCAACTCCATGATATGGAGTCCCGGCGTCATTCATTCTTTTTGAATCACTTCGAAAAATTAAAAATAAATCAAAAAGGAACGTAGCAGATGTAACTGCTACGTCTTCTTCTGAGACTAATGCTGCGAAATTTAATGCTGAACAGTGTTTCCCGTCAGTGATGATGGTGGGGGTGTTTATTTTCATGGTCAGGCATAACAACGTTAACAACGGTTTTTTGAATATGTGTTGCATGGTTTGTGTTTTCTGCATTGTTTTTAGATTTGTTTTTCGCACGATTTTTAGAGATGAGTTTGCTTTTGTTGGCAGCTTTGCTTTTTGGCGAGAGCGGTGAGAAGAAGTTAGTCATGGTAAAGCCTCCTTCATTAAATATACGTTTTATTTTTTGAATCTATCAATTCATATGGACAGGCTAAGATAATGAACTAGATAGATTACCAGTAAGGATTGCAGCCGGGATTGCAGTGATGGTGATGATGATGGTGTGGATGATGATGGTGGTGTATATCTTTCTCTTTCGATTCAGGCAGAATGACGTTCACGACGGTTTCCTGGATATGCTCCGACTTGCTTGTGTTACCTGCGTTGTTTTTAGATTTGTTTTTCGCGCGGTTTTTGGATACCAGTTTGCTTTTGTTGGCAGCTTTACTCTTTGGAGAGTGTGGGGACAAGTAGTTAGCCATGAAGAATACCTCCTTGTGATGGATATACGTTATACTATTCCGAATCTATTAATTCGTTTGTATAGAAGACTAATTCATAAGAAAATAGATTTATTGCCATATTATTAATATCTGTAACGTACGCGCGTGACCTTTC
The DNA here is from genome assembly GCF_007680605.1 of Paenibacillus xylanexedens. Taxonomy (GTDB): domain Bacteria; phylum Bacillota; class Bacilli; order Paenibacillales; family Paenibacillaceae; genus Paenibacillus; species Paenibacillus xylanexedens_B. The sequence continues at coordinate 68,103 of NZ_VEIO01000003.1, read as the reverse complement.
AAAACAAAAGAAAATGGGTTAAATTATTCATATTCGAGATATGACTTAATTAAAGTCGTGTATAATAGGTAAGGTTTCTTAGGATCTACCCAAGGATAAGGGGGCGACGTGAAGCATGTCAGAACAACAACCGATCATTCGGTTCGAGCGGGTGACACAGCAATATGACCAGGATGAGGCTGTATTGAAAGCTGTCAGCTTTGAGATTGAACGTGGGAAATTTTATACGCTTCTCGGTCCGTCCGGCTGCGGTAAAACAACGATATTACGGCTGATTGCCGGCTTTGCGGAGCCGACCGAGGGCAGCATTTATTTTAACGGAGCTTTGATTAACAAGGTGCCTGCGCATCAGCGTCAGGTGAATACGGTATTTCAGGACTATGCGTTATTTCCACATTTGAATGTATTCGAGAACGTGGCCTTCGGCTTGCGGATTAAAAAAATGAAAACATCCGAGATTCGTAGCAAAGTGCTCGAAGCTCTCAAATTTGTTAATCTGTCCGGTTATGAGAACCGGGAGATTGGCGAGATGTCCGGCGGACAGCGCCAGCGTGTGGCGATTGCCCGCGCGATTGTGAACGAGCCGGAAATTTTGCTGCTGGACGAGCCTTTGTCAGCGCTCGACCTGAAGCTTCGTACCGAGATGCAATACGAGTTACGGGAGCTGCAGCAACGGCTGGGTATTACGTTTATTTTTGTCACGCATGACCAGGAAGAAGCACTCGCGATGTCCGATGAAATCTTTGTCCTGAACGGTGGTGTCATTCAGCAGAGCGGTACGCCGAATGATATTTATGATGAGCCGATTAACCGTTTTGTCGCGGACTTTATTGGAGAGTCGAATATCGTGGCAGGCAGGATGAAGCAGGACTTTGTCGTTGAGTTTGCAGGTGCACAGTATGAATGTGTCGACCAGGGTTTGCAAGCGGACGAGCCCGTTGAGATTGTTATCCGCCCAGAGGACTTCGAGATCACAACCGAGGAGCAGGGCAAGCTCAAGGTGAAGGTAGACTCGCAGCTGTTCCGCGGCGTGCACTACGAAATCTCGACCTACGATGACGCAGGCAACGAATGGTTGATTCATTCGACGAAGAAAGCGGTCGTGGGATCGCGCATCGGGCTTTATTTTGACCCGGAAGCCATTCACGTCATGCGTTTCAACGAAACCGAGGAAGAGTTCGACAGACGACTCGAAGCTTACCAAGAGGCCGCTCATGCAGACTAAAGCCAGCACGCGCAATGCGTATCTGATTCCCTATGTGTTATGGATGGTGTTGTTCGTTGTAGCGCCGGTGTTGCTGGTCATCTATTATTCGTTCTTTGATGTGGAGGGCAACTTCACACTGGGCAACTATGCGCGGTTCTTTACGCCAGTGTATATGCAGATGACGCTTAGCTCATTCTGGTACGCATTTCTGATCACGGCGTTCTCGCTGCTGATCTCGTATCCAACGGCATATATGTTGACTCGGACGAAGCATAAGCAGCTGTGGTTGTTGCTGATTATTTTGCCAAGCTGGATCAATCTGCTGTTAAAAGCGTACGCCTTTATCGGCCTGTTCGGCACATACGGTCTGACCAACTCCCTGCTGGAAGTGGTGGGCATTGGGACGCAGCAGATATTGTTTACCGATTTCAGCTTTATCTTTGTTTCGGTGTACATCTTCATTCCGTTTATGATTCTGCCGATCTTTAACGCGCTGGAGGAGATGAACCCGTCCCTGATCTATGCTGCACGGGATCTCGGCGCTTCATCGTGGCTGACGTTCCGCCGCGTGATCTTTCCGCTGACGATCAGCGGGGTGAAATCAGGCTGTCAGGCGGTATTCATCCCGGCGCTGTCCCTGTTTATGATTACCCGCCTCATTGCGGGGAACCGTGTTATTACGCTGGGTACGGCGATTGAGCAGCATTTTCTCGTTACCCAGGACTGGGGCATGGGTTCGACGATTGCCGTCTTTTTGATTATCGCGATGGCGGTCATTATGTTTCTGACCGGATCAGGCAAGAAGGAGGTGCGAAATGGGAAGAAACGGAAAACTGTCTAACGTTTATCTGGCGGTGGTGTTTGCCATTTTGTACGCGCCGATTGCCTATTTGATCTTTTATTCGTTCAATAGCGGCGGTCATATGCGGGGGTTCGAAGGCTTTACGCTGGAATGGTACCGGGAAGTTTTTGCGGACACCCGGCTGCTCATTATCGTCTTGAATACGTTTATTATCGCGCTGTTGTCCTCGGCGATTTCAACCATTCTGGGTGTGGCGGGGGCACTGGCGATTTATCATGTCCGTCGCAAACGGACCAAAAACACGCTGTTATCGCTAAACAACGTACTGATTGTTAGCCCGGATGTCATTATCGGTGCATCGTTCCTGATTCTGTTTACGATGATTGGCATCAAACTGGGCTTCACTTCGGTATTGCTGTCACATATCGCATTCAGTGTACCGATTGTTGTGATTATGGTGCTCCCTAAGTTACAGGAGATGAGCCCAACCTTGATGGATGCGGCTCGCGATCTGGGTGCAGGGTCATGGCAAATACTGACGCGTGTCGTGCTGCCTTACGTGAAGCCCGGTATTTTTGCTGGATTTTTCATGGCTTTGACGTATTCACTGGACGACTTTGCCGTAACCTTCTTTGTGACAGGGAACGGCTACTCCACGCTCTCAGTGGAGATTTACTCCAGAGCAAGGCAGGGTGTGTCACTGTCGATTAATGCCCTGTCTACCTTGTTGTTCCTGCTCACGGTGTTGTTAGTGGTTGGATATTACTTCATTAACCGCCGTGCAACACGCATACCACCTGGAGGAAAGGGGCTGCGTCCATGAAACAGTTGGTCCGGACATTCGCGCTTGTGTTTGTGGCCGCATTTGCCCTGATGATTCTGGCTTCGTATCTGAATAAAAGTCAGGGATATTCCGGTGGAAACACGCTGACGATCTACAACTGGGGCGATTATATCGACCCGGATCTCTTGAAGGAATTCGAAGAAGAATCTGGCATGAAGGTCATCTATCAGACGTTTGATTCCAATGAAGCGATGTTGACCAAGATTGAACAAGGTGGCACGACATTTGACGTGGCGATTCCTTCCGAATATGCGATTAGCAAAATGAAAGAAGAAAACCTGCTTGTTCCGATCGACCACAACAAGTTGCCCAACCTGAAAAACATCGATGCCCGGTTCCTGAACTTGAACTATGATCCGGATAACCAATTCTCTATCCCTTATTTCTGGGGAACGGTGGGTATCGTGTATAATCCGGAGCTGGTGGGTGGCCTGACATTTGACAGCTGGAATGACCTGTGGGACCCGCGTTTGAAAAATCAGATCCTGCTGCTCGATGGTGCCCGTGAGGTCATCGGTATGGGGCTGAATAGTCTGGGGTACTCACTTAATGATACGAACGAAGAACATCTCCAGGCTGCACTCAAAAAACTGTCTACCCTGACTCCAAACGTGAGAGCCATCGTTGGGGACGAGATCAAAATGCTGCTTGCCAACGAAGAAGCCGCGGTCGGACTCGTATGGTCCGGGGATGCATCGGAAATTATGGATCAGAATGACAAGCTGGATTACAAGGTACCGGAGGAAGGTTCAAATCTCTGGTTCGACAGCATGGTCATCCCGAAAACAGCCAAAAACGTGGACGGCGCGCACCAGTTTATCAACTTTATGCTGGACCCGGATCATGCCGCACGCAACGCAGAGTACGTGGGATACTCCACACCGAATGCGGAGGCACTTAAGCTGCTGCCAGAAGATATCTCGCAGGATGAACGCTTCTATCCGGACGAGACACTGACAAGCAAGCTGGAGGTTTACAACAATCTGGGCAAAAAAATGCTATCGCATTATAACGATCTGTTCCTTGAATTTAAAATGCATAGTAAATAATTGTCCTCCAGTCTACGCAAACTGCGCGAACTGCAACGAATGCAATAAGTGCAACAAGTGCAACTCAAATACCCCTGAGCCTATGGGTGGCCTCAGGGGATATTTGACGTTGAGTGAATTCTAGGTTCTGAGGGAACGAAACGAAGAGCGTGGCAAAAGGTTTCGAACATAGCATTGATCCTAAGACCGCTCTGACAATTCTGGTTGCCGGGAACTTTATTTACACCCGTGCGTACTAAAGCCCATAACCCCGAATATGAAGAGTATATCGGGATGGAGGGGACGGAACGGATGAATTGGAGAAAAATCTCTGACTGTGCAGATGTGATGTTTAAATTGATTTTGTCTTACTAAAATGAAAAGGAAAGGAGGGGCGTGATGTTAGTCGTTATCGTGCTTGTGCTGTTATCTTGGCTCTTGCTTCGTTTCACGATCAAGCAACCGTTGTCTGTGCTCGGGTACCATCCGGCAGGGTTGCGTCTGCGGCAATTTGCCATAGCTTTGCTGTTGGGTATCCTTGTGTCCTCGGCGGTTCACTGGACAGAATCCCTGGTCACTATGTCAAACTGGAAGCTAAACCCGGAATATTCCTGGGCTGATTTTTGGAAAGCGAGTTGGTGGAACTTCAAGTCGGTCTGGTTTGAGGAATTGCTTTTCCGTGGTGCACTGCTTGTACTTATGATTCACGGGTTAGGAGTCCGATGGGGAGTCGTACTTTCTTCCATGGCTTTTGGAATGTATCACTGGTTCTCGGGCGGTGTGTTCGGAAACATCCCGGTAATGATTATTGTATTTACAACGACCTTTATCATGGGCTTGGTTTGGGCATATGCGTATGCCAAAACCGGTTCTATAGCTCTTGCAGCAGGTAGCCATCTGGGCTGGAACGGAGCATCATCCATCCTGTTCTCTGACGGCCCGAACGGCGAGCAGTTATTCGTTCAAGTGACAGGCATAAGCTACATGCCACTTGCCGGAATACCTTCACTGATTTTCTTTATCGCGTCAAACGCGGCCCTGCCTCTGATCCTTTTCTTCTGGATCAAATACAACATAGCTACGCAATCAAAACCAAGCCAGGCCACGTCAATAGACAGCCCGACACCGACCTATGAATCAGAAATCTCCTAAAAAAAACAAAAAAACATCCCTTGATCACCTATGTATCAGGGATGGTTCCTTTTCTTTTACCCGCTCTAGAGCAATAGCACCATAGTGCGATATCAGATAATTAACAAGTTACACATTAACGGAGAGGGCAGAGATAAGCTGTAGAAGCGAAGCGCTCGCCTTTACCACCGGATTTTCACATAGAATATGTGATTCAAAAAAATCCGGGGGTAACAGCGATTGGAAGATTACTCTGCACTCGGAGTGCCTTAGTGTAACTCAAGGAGTTTATCTTTTATCATGCCACTACATATGCTTTTTGCGCCCCATGATGAGATACGCCCCGCCCACAATGAGCACTATCGCTACGAAAGGTTGAATATAGCTCATACTGCTCAGTACGGAACCGATCGACATGACTGTGAAGAACAACAGGGAAAGCACCGTCAGAATATTAATCGGAATCAGCAACCATTTATTTTTGCCGCCAAACCAGTAGAGTTCAAACAAACCGACCGCTGGCGCCAGAATGAAGCCCGGCCACATGGTGCCCCAGTTACCAAACAGCATCGCGATCTGGCATACAATACCCACGGTCAGCAGCAAGCCGCCGGGAACGAGCAACCCAACGCCACGGCCAATCATGGAGAAGTACAGCCAGTGGAAGAACAGTCCAAGCGGAATCACAAATAACGTAGGCCAGAAAGTACCAAAGATAGTGCCTGGGCCCATTGTGCCGCCTTGATTCAGAATCAGATATACACCGAGCAAAATCAGGACAGGTGCAAGAATCGTACGTTTAGCCATAGTTTCTCTCCTTTTGAATATGGAATCTTTCATCCGTGCAATATGTATCATCACTTTCGTTATACACAGCATACCACGAACTGGAAAAAGGAAACCTCCGTCTTTGGCGTTAAACTTATCCTAGACTAAAGTCTAGGTATGGGGTTACGGTTCTCTCCCTGCCCGGTCGCCAGATTAGCCCGGTATTGCCCCGGGGTCTGTCCTGTCCACTTTTTGAACGCATTCTGAAAAGCACTTTGTTCTGAAAAATGCAAGGCATAGGCGATATCGCCGACAGCATAGTTGCCTTTTTGTAAGTAACGCTGCGCCATTTCCTTCCGTACCTGAACGGAGATTTCGTTAAACGTTGTACCTTCTTCACGCAATCTGCTCTGTAGTGTGCGAATGCTCACGCCGAGATGTGCTGCCGTGTGTTGTAATGTGGGGAAGAAGGAAGGCAGACTCTCCGTGATTAAGCGGCTTACTTTGCTGGAGAAGGGCTGGGAGGCATACAGGTCTGCCCGGGTCTCCTCCGCCATGGACTCGAAAACCTTCAACATCCTGGCATCCGAATATAAAACGGGCAACGTCAGGACCTCTTTGGATAGACGCAGCAGGGTTTGGGTAGCACCGAACTCGGGAGTGACCCCAAGGGAGTTCACGTAAACAGACAGATCACCTGCCCCGTCAGGGGCTTCGTGACGGAATTGAACTTCTCTTACCACGGCCCGGTGATTCGCCAACTTGTTGATCAGATGTAATACCGAAACAGCCATATCCTCTACGCAATGGCGAGACATGGGGATTTCTTCATTTTGCACAGACAACTGAATGATCACATCCGGCCCATCGACCTTCCACTCCAGTTGAAATCCACTATACAAAATATCGTTATACCGCTGGTACGCGCCAAGCGCGTCACCAATCGTTTTGGAATGCATCATCACATATCCGGGCAGACTTAAATCCGCAAAATCCAGCCGCCCACCCTGGTTTAATCCAAAATAGGGATCATTCGCATAATCAGCAGCACGCCGCATGATCCGTTCCAATTCAGTGACGGGAATCCGGGCATCCGGGTTCTCCAAGATGGAGGGGTCTACATCGATGTCTTTAAAAAAGGATTCCGTGTCAAAACCTTTGTGTACCAGCGTTTTCAAAATAGGATATACCATGGATATCGGGACACTTTGATTAAGATGTTTCATAATTCCTCCGTTTGCGCGAATCCGCAATGATTCAGCGCCCTTGATCATTTGTTTATGCCTTCGTTCACTCTATGCTTGTGATATGTCCGTTTCATCGGTCTTCATAGATCATATTATACAGGAGGAACACAAGTATGAATGCAAATAAAATTCTCATCATTAACGGTCACCCTGACCCGCAAAGTTACTGCAAAGTACTGTCAACGTCTTACGCAGAGGGAGCAAGGAAAACCGGGGCGACTGTGGAAATGATCGATCTGAGCGAGATCGAGTTTAATCCTAATCTCCGATACGGCTATCGTCAGCGGACAGAGCTTGAACCCGATCTGCTGAAGGCACAGGAGCTCATTCGCTGGGCTGATCATTTGGTGTTTGTGTATCCGACGTGGTGGGGAACGATGCCTGCTGTGCTGAAAGGGTTTATTGATCGGATTTTCCTGCCGGGGTTCGCCATGAGATATCGCGACAACTCACCGCTCTGGGACAAATTGTTGAAAGGCAAGTCTGCACACCTCATCGTGACATCGGATACACCACGTTTGTACAATACATTGGTATATAGACAGGCAGGGCACCGAATCATGAAATCCAACATCCTTAAATTCAGCGGTGTATCCCCTATACGCGTGACCGACATTAGTCCTATCCGCAAGTCTACAGACGCGTTCCGTCGGAAATGGCTGGATAAGGTGAATGAAATGGGAATGAAGCAGGTACGGTGATCCGGAGAGGGATAGCCATATTAGATGAGCATCGCACATGAGGAATACGGAACAAAGGGACAGGAGATAAAAAAGATCGAAGAATACAAAAGAAACGAAGCAGAACACACCCTGCTTCGTTTCTTTGTTGTACAGATGAAGCAGGGATATGTTAGCTAGTATCCTGCGATTTCTCTGCTATTTGATAACATCCGAATGTTTCTTGCCCCAGCTGTTCACGCCGTCGTCTTCGATAATGGAGATCGCCGCGTCAGCAATATCCGGGTTTGTCATCAGTTTCTCCTGAATCCGGAACTTGATATCGTCCGCATCCGCGAGACTGAGTCCCTTGGTCAATTCAATCAGACCCTCGACATGGTAATATCGGCCTTCCTGAATAATTCGCATCATTTGAATATCAGCCACATGGCTGTCTGCCAAAATCGTCTGGGACACCTTGTCCTCGATATCCTGCGGTGCGGCGACACCGATCAGACCGATCATGTTGTCATAGCCGACACGGAAAGCAACGGCGATCATCAGACATCCGATGATGGTGGTGACAATCCCGTCCAGCAAAGCAAAGTTTGTCAGTGCAATGACAACAACAGAAACGAGCGCAAGCGTTGCTCCAAGCACAGCTACAACGTCTTCGTAAAATACAAGTCGGGTTGGAGGTGCGGCGCGCCCTACATTTTTAATCGCTGCAGGCACCAGGGCAAACCCTGTCGCTTTGGGCGCACGAGCTTCTTTCAAGATTTCCTTCATGGCTTTGATGAGGATGGCTCCATCGATCACAATATTAAGCACAAGCACACCAATGTTGATCCACAGTCCGCCCGAGTGACCAGCAGGATGCTTGAGTAAATGAATGCCTTCGTGAATGGTTTCATAGGCCATAATCGTCACCACAATAACGGCAATCATACAGAAAATGTTGATGACCCGTCCGAATCCGGTCGGGAAGCGGCGTGTAGGTTTTTTCTCGGATAATACACTTCCGACAAATACAAACCCTTGGTTAATGGCATCGGCCAGTGAATGCATCGCTGACGCGAACATGGCGCCGCTGCCACTGAATATAAAGGCTCCTCCTTTACATAGTGCAAGTACGGCGTTACCCGCCATGGCTACAGCAGAGGATGTGTTGCCTTTTTTGACGAGAGACATAAAGCTCTCTGACTTCGGTTGTTCAGCCACTTCGGTAGTTCCTCCCAGATATGTAGTTGGTGTAGAAAGACAGTCCTTCTTTCGGTAGCTTGTGCATTTCCACTAAATGTTATTATAACCGCCTTTACAACTCCCAGCATTATAAAAAAATGGTCATATCACTATCCAGACGAAATGGCTGTTCATATAATAGATGTCATTCAATTTGACTTAGTATTCGATCACATCGATCTCACGCAAGTTACGATTGGATTGCTCCAGCAATTCGGTGAAGGTTCCGGCTACGTAATAGACAAAGTCAGGATCATGTTTGAACATAATGATCTGTCCATATGTTCCTTGCTCCGTTGGATCAAAATCCAACATCAAATACAGCGAACCGCCTCCCAGCTTGCCAAAGGTAATCCATGATTTCTGATGCAAATAAGGCTTGATTCGTGGGTCCAGCTCACGCATTTCTTCTTCGGAAAAATAGTCTTCCATCCGAATCTCTACAGTACCGTCATGTTCTCTCTTCATTTGTTCCAGCGATAACATGTAGAAGACCGTATCTTCATTTTGTGCGGCATCACCTGGAAAAAGGATGTGAAAGGCATATCCGCTGCCATTTTTACGTTTGTAGAATGCCCGGAAATCTGCCGGTAGACGTATACTGTAATATTGTTCGAATGCGTCAAGCTCCTCATCGGTTGCTCCTTCCTGTTCGCGGTAGGCTTCCAGCAACTCCTGGTTCTCCTCATCCTGCACCTTTTCTTCCAGCAGCTCCAACAACTCTTGCATGAGTTCATCGATCCGTTGTTCTGATTTTGGTTCTGACATCATGTTTCGCCTCCTTATGAGCGGTTCGCATGTCATACTCGTCTGGTAAATCTGATGATGAGATGGTTTCCCATTAGTATAGATTTACTCCGTAAGCTCGTACAAGAAACGATAGACCCAAGCGGGAGTCCTGAATATTGAACGAGTATGGATGTGTAAAAGTGCACTTGTGGTCTATGCAATTGCATTCAGCCGCCTAACAATATCTCAAAAAAGCGTGAGTAGCAGGGTTTCCCCGTGACTCACGCTTTGGTCTCTATTTGGTATCTATATGTTTTAAACCAATCTCATGTTTCGTTATTCAAATCTCCAGCATGACAAACTCAAGTTGCCTAACTGATATGCCCGGAACAAGAGAGAAGCTTGTTTCTTCTCATCTCCTGCACCCATGGCGATCAGGATTGGTACAAAATGCTCTGGCGTAGGAACCGCTGCCTGTGCAGACGGAGCAAGCTTGTCATACGCGAACAGGGCATTGGTATCCCAGCGCTCCAGCTTATCTTGAAGCCAGCTGTCGAATTCCATAGCCCAGGAATCGACACCTTGACTTTCCCAGTTCAGACGGCGCAGGTTATGCACGGTTCCACCGCTGCCAATGACAAGCACGTCTTGCTCCCGCAAAGAAGCGAGTGCTTGGCCTACCTGATACTGCTGCTTACCCGTCAGATAACGGTTCACGGACAGAGCAATTACAGGAATGTCTGCCTCGGGATAAAGCAGGCGTAGTACAACCCACGCTCCATGGTCCAGGCCGCGTACCTCATCCGTCTGTACTGAAATTCCCGCTTCGGTGAACAACTTGACGATCTCGGCGGTTGTTTCGGCATGTCCTTGCGCTGGATATTTGATCTGGTACAGTTCAGGTTGAAAACCGCCGAAATCATAGATCGTGTCATATGAGCCGGTTACCGAAGATACGAGCTGTGTCGTCGATTCCCAGTGAGCGGAGAACAGGACGATCGCTTTAGGTTTGGGCAGCTCCTGCCCAAGTTTTTGCAAAAATTCGGTGTACGCATTCTCCTCCAGTGCAAGTGAAGGAGCGCCATGGGCGATAAACAAAGATGGCATCATGATTCAGTCATTCCTTTCATATCTTCGGCAGTGACCTGAGCATCCGTCCGAAGGAAGTGTTGGAGTTGGGCATATAACTCAGGGGTTACATGGTGACCCCCGCTGTATGGCACATACGTAACTTGATTCGTATAATTCTGGAAAAACGAAGCATTATCTTCACCCAGCTGTAACGGGAAAAGGTGATCCTGATCGCCGTGTGAGATAAATGCGGACAGGTTGGACGAAGGCTGCAAAGCATATTCCTCCTTAACAAACTGTGGAATGTATCCGCTCATAGCCACGATGCCTTTGATGGCATCGCCCATCACCAAGGCAAGCGTCATCGCCATGATGCCGCCCTGACTGAATCCGGCGATATAACGCCGTGCAGGATCGATCGCATATTGCGCCGACAGCTCGATGATGAGCTGTTGCAGTCCTTGAACCGAGGCATCGTATAATTCGCGAACGGGATTGCCTATACTTTTGATCTGGAAATAAGCATAACCACCGCCCTGTACAATAGGCCCACGAATAGCAACAATAATAAAATCGGAAGACAGCGGCTCCATTAATCGAAGCATGTCCTGTTCATCTGATCCCATGCCGTGCAAGGCAAAAATAACGGGATATTGCTGGGCTTTATCGTAATGTGGAGGCAGCTTCACCTCATGAATATAAGTAGAATTCAAACCAATACACCTCCAGGTGGAATATGAGTTGCGATGAATCGAATGTATAAAATGAATGCATAGATCAAACCAATGAAGCAAATGAGTGGAAAGAAGTATTGACATGGATTAAACTAAAAACATAAAGTTCACTAATGTGAAAATAATATTCTTATTGATGAACAAAATTTATCATGCTTTTATTGTAGGGTCAACACTTTTTTTGTATGATGAAAATATGTTTTGTATAAGGGAACTTGGATTGAGCATCGGATGGCACATTTATTTCTGTAGAGGAGGACGTGAAGAAGATGATGAAAAAAATCGTACCTATTCTTCGAATTTTTGATGAAGCGAAGGCAAAGGAATTTTACACGGATTACTTGGGGTTCAACGTGGACTGGGAACATCGATTCGAGGCCGATATGCCGCTGTACATGCAGGTGTCGCAGGATGAGATTATTATTCATCTGTCCGAACATCACGGAGACTGTACTCCTGGTGCGGCATTACGCATTGAGACGGAGCATCTGGAGGAGCTGCATGAGCGGATTTCTTTGCAAAAATATAAATATGCGAGACCGGGTATCCAAAAAACGCCTTGGGATTCACGGGAGATGACCATTACCGATCCATTCGGCAATCGCCTTGTTTTTGTGGAGACAGCGGTTGAATCTTGATTTCAATGAAACGGTAGTTAGAGAGAAGAGAGGGCGGTCACATGGATATTGGCTTGGCCATTCGAACGATACGCAAACAGAAACAGATTACGATTATGCAGCTCTGTGAGGGGACGGGGTTGTCCAAAGGGTTTATCAGCAATGTGGAAAATAACAAAACGTCACCGTCCATCGCTACATTGGAAAGCATCGCGGACTATCTCGGCGTACCGTTGCCTTACCTGTTGTTAACGTCGGAGCAACGTATGAATGTGGTCCGCAAACATGAACGCAAGGAGACCACAGCAGGTAGCGGGCAGATCAAAGTACAGCAGTTAACGGCAAAAGGTGCGATGCGAATGTCCATTGTAGAACTGCCAGCAGGAGCTTCGACCGGGATCAGCAAACATGCGGGCGAGGAGAGTCATCTGGTACTGCAAGGTGTCATCCAAGCGAAGCAGGGGGAGGATGTCGAGACGCTGGAAGCGGGAGATTCGTTTACATGGAACGCGATTGTACCCCATGAGGTGACTAATATTGGTGAGGAACCCGCCGTTGTGCTGATTGCGGTGTCCAAGGAATTGGAGCTGGATCATCTGTTGAACAAGTAAGGTAAGTGAGGCGAGTGAAGAAGGGGAAGAATTGTAAAATATGATGTATGCCGTCTGCTTTTGTTAGTCGAGAACTGATTCAGGTGTTTTACAAAAGCATAAACAGGTGAGGGACACGTGTCCCTCACCTTGTTTTAGTTAATTAGTTATTCTTTACGAGTCTTAGCTGTGCCAAATCACAATTCAGTTGCCGTCGTCCCCTTGCTTAAATCAAGCCGGATTTTTGCAATAGTCCCTGAATAATTTTGGCAACCTCAGCTCTAGTGATGTAATCCTTCGGTGCAAGCTCATTGCCGCCTCTTCCTGATACAATGCCAGCCTCTACAGTATCAGCGATACTGCTCAGCGCCCATGCAGACACAGTTGCTGTATCTCCATAAGGGCGAAGTATTACGTCTGTTGATTGAATAGCAAGATTGCCTTTCAGATTAGTAATCGCCATTGCTTTGGAGAGGATCACCATTGCCTGTTCCCGTGTAATCGTGTCCATCGGACGGAAGGTACCATCTTCAAAACCGCCGATCAAGTGGTAGGCATAAGCAGTATTGACAACGCTGCTGTACCAATCTGTTGATTGTACGTCTGAGAATGAGGTTGTTCCATTCTCCGTCTTGAGTCCCAATGCACGAACAATGATGGCTGCAAACTCAGCGCGGGTAATATCCCGGTCGGGACTGAACATACCATTGCCCGTACCATCGATAATCATCCGCGATCCCATGTCGCCCACTGCTTGTTTTGCCCAATGTTTGGCCACATCTTCAAATTCGATCGGATGGTAGACAAGAGAATACGTGCTATTCGTCAAGCTATTGATTTGCGCGTAATATTTGCCGTCAATCACGACAATCTTGGTCGGAACATGACGTATGGTTCCGTCTGTCTCAACAACAATTCCTGTGGTAATCTTACCGGAATCAACACCGTCCGGAATCACAATATTTCGTTTGACATAGGCATTAAACTTCGATACTTCGACAGTCTTATCTCCGTAGATACCCTTCACCGTGAAGTTTAAAGGCGGTACGACAAGCGTGAACGTTCCCTTTGTTGCCGCATTCTCAACAACTTTCACCATATCTGTTGTTGGTTCGGAGATTTCGATTTGTACCTGGATATCTTGTAAGGCTACTGACTTGCCGACCTGCTCGGATATCGTATTAATATTGATTTGTTGCGCTGGAATCGTATAGGTCGCACGATCGGTTTTGATCTCAAGAACAGCTTGCTTGTCCTCCATGTTTTTCACCATCTGACCGTTCAATGAGCCGACGGTCACATGGGATTTGTCGTTTACAAGTATCGCCACCACAGCATTTTGGCCTTCCGTAGCGAGCTTGTCCTCTAACTTTTTCTGATCCACAAACACGGTTGTAACGGTTTGACCGTTTCGTTGGGTTCTCGCTACGGTCCCCGCATTTTCCGCTTTACCATTCACAAGTATATCCATTCCCGTGTTCGTTTTCTCCGGGATGGTTGGAGTACTAGGCACGGATGGCGTATCGATCGGAACAGTGCTGTTGCCGGATGACTTTTGCGGAATGACCGCATTTGAATCAGCGGATGCTGTACTTTTTCCTAGACCATTGATCGCTTTCACCGTAAATGTATAGCTCGTTCCATTCGTTAAACCTGTAATTACAATCGGACTTGCCGCTCCTGTTGTGACTACATTCCCTGATGAATCGGTTACTTCATACCCCGTAATCGGACTTCCACCGTTCTCGGTTGGAGCTGTAAAGGTTACGGTGGCTTCTCCGTTTCCAGCTACTGCCGAAACATTCGTTGGGGCTGCCGGTACAGTTGCAGGAGTGGCGTTTGCCTGATTCGATTCCCCACTCAAGCCTCCCGAGTTACCTGCTCTCACTGTAAAGAAATAGGTCGTGCCGTTTAGCAAGTTTTGTGCATTGTAGGTAGAGGAATTGACGATAACAACCGAAGCGTTGCTAAGCTGACTTGGATCAGTCGCCATATAAAGGTTGTAATACGTCGCTCCCGTTACCGTACTCCAATTTAGGGTGACCTCACCGTTTCCTCCTACAGCCACAAGGTTTTGCGGATTTTCCGGTGCGTTCGGCATGTTCACAACTTGCATCACTGTAAACGTCACATCCGTCATTTGGGTTGCTGATAACGTTATTGTTGCGGTATATGTCCCCGCTGGTAAGCCATCTTTCGCTTTCACCGTAAAGGTTGACGTGGTCGCTCCGTTCACTAACGTTGTACTTGGTTGCGTAATCACAAAATCACTAGCATGAATGCCGCTAACCGTTGCCGACAGATTCGACAAATCGCTCGTGCCGGTATTCGTTACATCGATAGTTTTTGTCTCTTGGGTACCCACAGCATAACCTTGAGTAAGTGCAGCTAACGTTTGATCCGCAATAGGAGCAATCGTATGGGTAGGCGCTATGTTTACGTTGACCGCAGCGATGCTACTCGTTGCCGTTGCGGTCTTGTTGCCGCTGACGCTGTTGTTCGTGTTTGTCACGACAGCATAGTAGTAGGTCGTGCCAGTCGATGTCGTCGGCGCGGCATAGGTCGCGCTGGTTGCACCCGCAATGGCATTGCCGCCGTTCGTGCTGTTCGCCGAATTGCTGTACCACTGGTAGGACAGCGTTCCGCCGTCACTTACGCTGGCCGCTACGCTCAAGTTCGGGCTACTGTCGCCTTCGTTAACCGTGGCGCCCGTCGGCTGCGTATCAATGCTTGGTGTTGCCGCGTTGGTCAGAGCGTTCACGTTGACCGCAGCGATGTTGCTCGTTTCCGTTGCGGTCTTGTTGCCGCTGACGCTGTTGTTCGTGTTTGTCACGACAGCATAGTAGTAGGTCGTGCCTGTCGATGTCGTCGGCGCCGCATAGGTCGCGCTGGTTGCACCCGCAATGGCATTGCCGCCGTTCGTGTTGCTCGCGGTATTGCTGTACCACTGGTACGACAGCGTTCCGCCGTCACTTACGCTGGCCGCTACGCTCAAGTTCGGGCTGCTGTCGCCTTCGTTAACCGTGGCGCCCGTCGGCTGCGTATCAATGCTTGGTGTTGCCGCGTTGGTCAGAGCGTTCACGTTGACCGCAGCGATGTTGCTCGTTGCCGTTGCGGTCTTGTTGCCGCTGACGCTGTTGTTCGTGTTTGTCACGACAGCATAGTAGTAGGTCGTGCCTGTCGATGTCGTCGGCGCCGCATAGGTCGCGCTGGTTGCACCCGCAATGGCATTGCCGCCGTTCGTGCTGTTCGCCGAATTGCTGTACCACTGGTACGACAGCGTTCCGCCGTCACTTACGCTGGCCGCTACGCTCAAGTTCGGGCTGCTGTCGCCTTCGTTAACCGTGGTGCCCGTCGGCTGCGTATCAATGCTTGGTGTTGCCGCGTGGGTCAGTGTGGCTATTGTTGGTGATTGCAAAATCAATCCGCTTGCCCCAACCACCACATACTTGCTGTTGGCGTAGATGACACCATATAGAGCACTCAAGGTGCCAGACGTGCGGGCCGTCCAACTCGCTCCGTCACTGGAAGTCAATATCGTTCCGTTTAACCCCACCACCATATAAGTGGCGTTGATGTAGCTTACATCATAAAGTTCATTGATGGTGCCAGACGTTTGACTCGTCCAGCTCACTCCATCATTGGAGGTCAAGATCGTTCCACCTTGCCCCACCACGATGTACTTGCCGTTGTCGTAGTTAACACCGTAAAGATTTTTCATGGTGCCAGACGTTTGATTTGTCCAGCCCGCTCCGTCATTGGAGGTCAGTATCGTTCCATTTGCTCCTATCGCTATATAGGTACCATTGCCGTAAGTGATTTTTCGTAAATCATTGGTAATACCCGAAGAACTACTTGTCCAATTCAATCCGTCACTAGAGATTAATATGGTTCCCTTTGCACCCGACGCAACATATTTGCCGTTGCCGTAGGTGACGGCATAAAGAAGATTCGAAGTGCCTGATGTTTGGCTCGTCCAACTCGTTCCGTCATTAGAGGTCAATATCTTTCCACCATAACCCACCGCCACGTATGTGCCGTTGCCATAGCTGAAGCCGTATAGAGGAAACGAGGTGCCCGACGAGCGGGCCGTCCAGTTCGCTCCGTCATTGGAGGTCACAATCGTCCCCCCATTGCCCCCCGTTATATACATGCCGTTTAAGTGGCTGATACCCAAAAGATGATTTGGGGTAACACTTGACAGGGGGCTTGTCCAGCTCGATCCGTCACTGGAGGCCAAAATCGTTCCACCATAACCTACCGCTATAAACGTGCCGTTTATGTAATTGAGGCCAGCAAGATTATTCGCGGTGCCCGACGTACGGGTCAGCCAGCTCACTCCGTCACTGGAGGTTACGATCGTCCCACCTACGCCCACAGCCACATATGTACCGTTGGCGTATACGAAGCCAACAAGATTATTTGTGGTTCCCGACGAGCGGCTGGTCCAGTTCGTTCCGTCGCTGGAAGTCAATATTGTTCCACTTTGCCCCACCACCACGTACGTGCCGTTGGCGTAGCTTACACCCAATAGACTATTTGTGGTTCCCGGAGAGCGGTTCGTCCAACTTACTCCGTCACTGGAGGTCAAGATTGTCCCGACTGAGCCCACCGCTATATACATGCCATTGAAGTAGTTAACGGCAAAAATAAATTGCGTGGTGCCCGACGCCTGGCTCGTCCAGTTCACTCCGTCACTGGAGGTCAAAATTGTACCATTTGCTCCTACCGCGAAATACGAGCCGTTGATGTAATTGACTGTACGAAGTTCATTCGTGGTGCCTGAATCGCGGATGATCCAGCTCACTCCGTCACTGGAGGTCAATATCTTTCCACCTTGTCCCACCGCCACATACGTGCCGTTGCTATAGGCAACACCATTTAATTGAATTGCGGTGCCCACTGTGCGGGTCATCCAGTTCAATCCGTCACTGGAGGTCAACACCGTTCCATTTGTCCCAACCGCTACATACATGCCGTTGCCATAGGTCACACCAATTATATTTTGTCCGATGGATCGGATGTACCAATTATCAAGGGAGCTTGTTATGGGTGCTGCATTTGCTTCTTGCCCCCAATTGGTCGGCATACATGTGCTAATTAGCAACAAAAACGACAATTGTATTCGAACGATTTTATAAGCTATTTGTTTCCAATCAGAAAAATTCGCACTGAATTTTCTTGCCTTTTCTTCTGGATTCGACAAATTTCATCTTCCTTCCCCAAGTCTCTATACTTTAGCTCGCTAGACCATATCACATTACTCTAAACAAACTCTGAACAAATTTTGAGCAACAAAAAAGTGGCTCATTATCGACAGTGCCGTTGTACAGCTCGAAAAATAAATGAACCCCTGATCTTAACAGAATTGTCCCCGGTTCATCTTGCAATAGCTTCGTAAACCCGTTCATAAATACTGCATCATTTAAATGAACACGAGAAAATTAATAACAATATCTAACCGACTCAAGATTCACATCCCTCCGCATTCCATACAACAAACAAAAAAACCATCCTCTAGACTGGGGCCTTTCTGTATGTTGTATGGAGCCCAGAGGAGTCTAATCCCTGTCCGAAGATATTGATACACAAGTTTGTAAGGGAGTTATAATGTCACCCGAGTGTATCAGTATTGAGCCAAAACAGGATTAGCCCAAGCAGGGATATAATCTACACAATAGATCAATTACACTTTCATGATTTCCGCTATAATGATAGGCGTTGGTTCCGGCAAACACAGTCATAACTGGTATGGTCTCACTCATGATATTCAAACTCCTGACGTTTCCCAGCAGAGTCATGTCTAATTTCGAATTGATTACCTTCAGCATCCTCACGAATACGTTAGATATCCTTTATATCATAAACACAAAAACCACCAACCAGAATGCTGGTTGGTGGTGTCTTCATTGTATGTTTTAATTCATTCCTGCAAACCTTTACTAACGCCTTACTGCGGATTCGTTGTCCAGATCCCTGCGGCTTTGACGAATACGCGGTCAGACAGCTTGAGTGTGGCCAGCGCCAGTTCGGCTACATCTTCGGCTTGCATCATGCGATCCTCGTCTCCGATTTTGAGTCCAGCATTTACAGCCAGTTCCGTATTCACGGTGCTCGGTGTCAGCGCGGTTACACGAATGTTGGATTTGCGAACTTCCTGCATTAAGGATTCCGTCATGCCAAGCAATGCGAATTTGGATGCGCAATACGCTGAACCTGTAGCGAATCCGCGCTCACCTGCTGTTGAAGCAATGTTAATGATGCTACCGCTGCTTTCCTTGATCATGCTTGGAAGAATGGCGCGAGTTACATAGTATGTACCCATGACATTCACATGCAGGATGCGTTCCCACTCTTCAGGGTCCATCTCTAGCAGCGTACCGAAACTTCCGATCCCTGCATTGTTAATGAGGATATCTACAGCTCCCAGCTCCATTTCAATAGCTGCCACTGCTGCTTCAGCTTGAGAGCGATCCGAGATGTCTGCTGCAGCACTCGTTACTTTCACGCCATATTCCTTACTTAGAGACTCTTGAAGAGACTGCAGATCGGAAGCCGTGCGGGCGATCAGTCCGAGATGTACGCCTTCTTTGGCGAGGGCTTCAGCGATGGCGCGTCCAATACCTTTGCCGGCGCCAGTAATGATGGCTGTTTTATTTTTAAGTTCCATAGGAATATTCCTCCTCAGCATTTGGGTTAGCACTTGATTATACTATACTTTACCCAATGATCGGAAATATGCTTCATCACACGTTAGCGCGGCTGGGTAATTCGAATGCTGCCAGAGGTCGTGCGTGCCTGGATCACATCCTGACTTATGCCTGGCGACTCCGGTATATTAACATCGCCCGAAGTGGCTTTGGCCTCATAAATTCCGTCAAAATCAGGCGCAGCCTGGATGGAGATATCTCCCGATGTCCCTGATACCTGAATAGGCGCTGCGTGAGATTGCTGGATATCGATACTGCCGGATGTGAACTCAACATTAGCCTCACCATTCAATTGTGTAATTTCCACATCTCCTGATTGAATTACGCTGTTTACTTTTCCATCCACTTGTTTTGCGGTGAAGCTTCCTGACGTCTGTTCTACGGCTATATCCCCTTGAATAGCAGAAGCAGCAATGTCCCCTGAGGTCAAAGACAATTCCATGCGAGGAACCTGAATATCATTTAGAACGATGGTGCCTGAGGTGCTTTTCATCTCCAAATGTTCAGCATTTAGCCCGGTTATATTCCAATCTGCTGAGGTAGATTGTAGTGTGACATCATTCAAGGGATATCCTTTTGGCAAAGCCACGGTTATTCTTGAATCCTGTTCCCCCCAGTTCCAATTAAATGAGAACAACTTCAGACGGTTGTGTTTTTGCAGCGTCAGCTGGAATGTTCCATCGGTAAAACTTGCCTCCTCGAAACCTTGGATAACCTCCGGATCCCACTTTCCGTCCACTTCGATATACGCTTGGTTGTCTGGACTAACGATGAATTCAATATCCGCGTTAAAGTTGCCATCCAGCTGAATATTTTGCAGATCCTCTTGCAGTCCACCGGTGCTCAGTTCCCACCGCTTGCTGTATGCTTCTCTATCATCCTTGAACTGAAAACCATAGACCGATGTTCCAAGTAAACCTATGCCAATGCAGACGAGAGCCAGTGCTACCCATTTTTTCGTGCTCATGCAGAAACATCCCCTTTCATCACGTTTACATTCCACCGAATATAGTGAAGTGTCACATTTTTAAATGCAATAAAGACAAATTTAGAGGCAAGGGCAAACAATATGCCAATACCGAACAGCCCAATAGCAACGAAAATTTCTGTTGTTTCAAGGTGATTCAGATACAGATAGTCGAAGGCAACAGCGACAGGAGCCAGAGCAAACAAGGATAGACTTGCTATCGTGAGCCAAACGGACCAGAGGCTAAGACCGATCGGAATCATGAGGGCCAGATTAAGGAAGATCAAACCGATCCCCACAAAAAAATTCCGCGTAGCCCGATTGTAATTAACAGGTGGCCTCATCTCTTGGAACGTTGGTACATCGAAGGGAGCTTTACCTCTACCTGATGTGTCGGAGTATGATTTAGCGTCATGCCGTTCACCGAGTACTTTACGTGCAATTTCCTCCGGGTGACCGAGCTCGCGTGCAATCTCTTCTTCCGATTTGCCTTCACGTAGCCCTAACGTAAACTTGTGGGCATAATCTGCAAGTAGTTCGGCACGTTCCAATCGGTCCATCGGACGTAAAACGACTTCCATAGCTTGCATAAATTGCTGTCTATTCATCTTGTGTTCCTTCCTCCATTAGATAAGTTGCTCTAGGACGCCCATTTGGAATGGATGTTTACTTTCATAACGTTTTTTCTTGGTTCTGTTCAAAAATCATTCGTATGTATGGTTTAGTGCAGTGGTGGTGGATTCATCATTGCATTTATTATTTATGTAATGTTAGGCAAGGTTTGTAACCTTAGTTCTATATTAGCATACAAAAAAACCGGGTCGGCTGCTTCCGTCTGGAGGCGGATACCGATCCGGTCTATGAGATGAAATATACGTTAGTAAAGTTCTACGTACGTTCACACAAGGAGCTCAAAAATCTTGTTCTGTGCATTTGGTGGGGCATATATGGTATGTGCTGTATAGCATATGCTATAGGGTGTACGACAACATTATTTACTGCTCCTGCACATCCAGGATGGGGAGGTCTTCGACCGCAGGTCCTTCAATGACATGACCTTCATAATTAAAACGTGAGCCGTGACATGGGCAGTCCCAGGAACGTTCCCCATTATTCCACTCCACTTCGCATCCCAAATGGGTGCATGTCGTGTCCACCAGGAACAGCTTACCGCTGGTGTCCTTATAGGCACCGGCCCTTTTACCGTTATGACGCACGACTGCGCCTTCGTCGTTGCCAAGCTCGTTTATTTTTTTGTGTACAATGCCGACTTTGCCTGCAATTAACTCCTTCGCAACATTGACGTTCTCCACGATAAAATGTTTGAAACCCGGGTCTGCCTTGAATCTAGCCGGATCAAATACTTCTGCGTGCGGATTATCTCTTCCGGTAATTCGGTCTGCCAGCAGATGTCCGGCCATCGTGCCTGTGGTCATGCCCCATTTGGCAAAGCCTGTGGCGACATAGATCCGTTCATGCCTTCCGGTAATCGGCCCGATGTAGGGCACTTTATCGATGGAGATCAGATCCTGAGCCGACCAGCGAAACGGAATGTTACGAATCCCAAACGTCTCGGCTGCATACTTTTCCAGACGTTCGTAGTGACCAAAGGTACAGATGCCTTGTCCGGTTTTATGATTTTCTCCGCCGAACAGAATATGCTCTTTACCATTATGAACGACAGCACGGAGTGAACGGGCAGGATCATCATCAGAGATGTACATGCCGCCTGCATAAGGTCTTTCAGGTTCAACCATCACGGCATAGGAGCGTTCAGCATGAAGTCGCGTAAAGTAAAATCCGGGATCGTATACGGGAAAATGGGAAGCGACAACGATATGCTCTGCCGTGACGAATGAACCGCCGTAGGTTCTGATTTTCAGAGAGGATTCCTCCTCAACGTCAGTTACCGTAGTTTGTTCATAGACACGTACCCCTTTTTTCACGGCTGAAGCAAGCAGGTAGTGCAGATAAGCTAAAGGGTCGAAACGAGCTTGTCCAGGCATACGAATGCCTGCTCTGGAGGGGACAGGAATCGGAAGGGGGTCTACCCATTCACCAGGGATGTTGAGTTTACCATAAGCGGTCAGCTCGACCTCCAGCTTTTTGATATTGTCTTCGGATTGAATATAGACGTAAGCATCCTCATCAGCCCACTGACATTCGATCTGCTTTTCCTTGACCAGACTACGCATCCAGCTCGCTGCATGTGCATTCCCTTCATAGTACATCCGTGCCTGCTCATGTCCGAAGTGATGCATAATTTCATCAAAAATAACACCATGCTGTGCAGATACTTTGGCGGTTGTATGGCCTGTTGTGCCGTCCAGTACTTTTCCAGCTTCAAGCAGAACGACACTCAGACCAGACTGGGCAAGCAAATAGGCTGTGGTGATGCCTGCGATCCCGGCTCCGATAATCGCTACGTCAGCTGTGGTATCCTCTATTAACTTCGGATAAGATTCGAATGTATTCGCGGCACGCCACAAAGATTCCGGCACCGGCGGCAAGCTGGTCTTCAACTGCTCATTATTATTCATGGATTGGTTTCCTCCTAGATCATAATCACGCATAATAGGGGACGTTCAGAAGCCGAAGTCCCTGTACTTGTATTCAGGATTGCCAGAGTATGCCGGAAAAAAACGAGTAACCGCATATTTGTAAGAAGGGAAGAGGAACATTTTCTTGACATGCCCCTCTATTTTTTTATATCAGAATGTTTTATAGTAGGATTACCGAAATCGTTTTAGGTTTTTGGTTAATATCCACTAAAATATAAATACATCATGTTGTATAAGGGATTTTTGTTCGTTTTAGAGAGGTAATCGGAAAGATATAGTCCGTTTTTATGAATTAAAATGTATTCGCTATCATAATGAAACTATACTATACAGTAAAGGGAGATTAGATATGACAACTCATCAAACGAAATATCCGTTTCAAGATACAACCATGGCACTTAACGATCGAGTGAAGGACCTTGTGTCCCGTTTGACGGACGATGAAAAAATTGAATCCATGCTGCAATACCAGCCAGCCGTTGAGCGCTTGGGTGTTGCTGCTTACAAACATGGAACGGAAGCCGCCCACGGCCTGGCTTGGCTTGGTGAAGCTACCTCATTCCCGCAGCCTGTAGGACTCGCATGTACGTGGGATACCGACCTGATGAAAGAGATCGGCTCCGTCATCGGAGACGAGGCACGTGTATTTTACAAACGCAATCCCGCCGTCAACGGTCTTACGCTGTGGGCACCTACGGTGGATATGGAACGTGACCCGCGCTGGGGACGAAACGAAGAGGCGTATGGCGAGGACCCGGAACTGACCGCAGAGCTGACAACGGCGTTGGTCAAAGGTATTCAAGGAGACCATCCCAAGTATTATAAGGCCGTAGCTACACTCAAACACTTCCTAGGCAACAACAACGAAGTGGATCGTGGCAGCGGCTCATCCAGCATTGATCCGCGCAATATGCGCGAATATTATCTGAAAGCATTCGAGAAGCCTTTTAAAGAAGGTGGAGCGCAGTCAATGATGACAGCGTACAACTCGATCAATGGCACGCCGGCTCTGTTGCACCCTTTTGTGAACGAGGTTGTCAAAGGTGAATGGGGCATGGATGGATTTATCGTCAGTGACGCGGGAGACGTGATGGGCATCAAGAATGACCATAAGTATTATGATTCTCACACACCGGGTACGGTAGAGTCTGTCAAAGCAGGCATTGACAGCATCACCGATGATGCCGAACTGTCGAAGCAAGCGCTTCGTGAAGGGCTGGAGCAGGGACTCCTGACTATGGAAGATATCGACAAAGCTTTGTTCAATACATTCCGTGTGCGATTCCGTCTAGGTGAATTTGATCCGGAGGAAGGCAATCCGTACGCTGCAATTGGTGAGGAATCCATGATGACAGAAAAGGCCAAAGCACTGTCTCTCCGGGCGGCAAGAGAGCAGGTCGTCTTGCTCAAGAACGAAAATAGTACCCTTCCTTTGGACAAAACCAGAACAGGCAAAGTAGCTGTGATTGGCCAGCTCGGCGGAACAGTCTATCGGGACTGGTATGCCGGTACACTACCCTACAGCGTCACGCCTCTGGAGGCGATTCGCGGCAAAGTGGGCAGTGATAACGTTACTTTCCAAGACGGTGACAATCGCATCACACTGAAATCAGCAGCAAGTGGCAAACAGCTGGGTCTTGTCAGAGTGGAGGGCTCATCTGAGATGGCAGTGAAAGCCTCAGAAGAAGCCGAGACATTCCGAGTGACGGATTGGGGGTTCGGCAGTTACACGTTGCAGGCAGAGAGTAACCGCAAATACCTGACCACAGATGAAGAGTCGGTCATTGCTTCGGCTAATGAAGTGTATGGCTGGTTTGTCAAAGAAGTGTTTCATCTGTTGCCACAGGGGGAAGGCCGTGTGGGGCTTACCACATGGAATGGTAAAATCGTGACGACATCGAACGATGGCCATGATGCACTCAAGGTGGCCGAAGAGTTGACAACATTCGGTGATGCGGCGCTATTCGAGCAAAATGTCGTAACGAACGGGATCAACGAAGCTGTTGCTGTAGCCAAAGAAGCCGAGACAGCAATTGTATTTGTCGGTAACAACCCGCTCGTTAACGGTAAAGAAGAAGTGGATCGCCCCAGCCTGGAGCTGGCTGAATCACAGCTTCAGCTGGTGAAGGCAGTACATGAAGCTAACCCGAACACCGTAGTGGTGATTGTAGGCAGTTATCCTTTTACCTGCAACTGGGTTCAGGAGAATATTCCAGCGGTCCTGTATACGTCACACGCCGGACAGGAGCTGGGGAACGCAGTCGCTGATGTATTGTACGGAGATTATGCACCTGCTGGGCGTTTGAACATGACCTGGGTGCAGTCGGCAGATCAACTGCCTGATATCCGGGATTATGACATTATCCAAGCGGGCCGCACGTATCAATATTTTGAAGGAGATGTGTTATATCCGTTCGGACATGGTTTGACCTATGCTTCATTTAAATACAGCAATCTGGAGGTTAGCCCTGCGCAAGCAGGAAAAGACGACCGCGTGACCATTCGAGTGGATGTGACGAATACCAGTTCAATCGCCAGTGACGAGGTCGTGCAGCTGTATGTGCGCGCAGGAAAGTCCAGAGTGAAACGTCCTCTCAAAACGCTAAAAGCATTCCGCCGCCTGCATATTGAGGCTGGAGCGACAGCGACCGTTCATTTTGACCTGCCGGTTCAGGAACTGGCCATCTGGGATGTTACACGTGACTGCTATGTTGTGGAGGATGGCATCTATTCGATTATGGCAGCCAAATCTTCCTCCGATGTGCAGTTGGTCGCAGATCTAAAAATAGATGGAGAGATCATACCTTCACGTGACCTGAGTGTGACTACACGTGCCGAGAATTATGATACATATCGGAGCGTGGAACTGGATGAGTGCAAAGAGGGCGGTACAGCAGTCCGTGTCATAGGAGAGCAAGGATGGATTGCCTTTAAGGATGCTGACCTTGGCAACGGGGCCACCACATTTAAAGCTCGCCTATCCGCAGAACAGCAAGGGGGTGTGCTGGAAGTGAGATTGGGTGCGTCAGATGGTGCAATCGCAGGACGGGTAGAACTTGCACAAGGCAGTGCTCAGCAGTGGTCTACGGTAGAGGTTGATCTTACAGGGGCATCGGGAGTGCAGGATATCTACCTGATGTTACCTGCGGGCGTCCGTGTTCGTCATTTTGAGGTGCGTTAACATATAGAAAATGTAAAAGATAGAGAGCAGGATAGAAGAGGTCGCTGACCATCTTTTTCCTATTCTCTATTATGCGAGGCCAACCTGTTTTTAACGGTTGGCCTTTTTTTATTTTTATATCATCGCCATTCAAAAACAGCAATTATATCACGATATATATTATATAGTGTCATATCATATGCTGAATGCATAGGTGGGGAAAGGAGTCGAACCCGAACTCGAACTCGAACTCGAACTCATTCTTTATCAGGACGGATATGTAAGCTACAAAAGTAAAGGAAAAGGGGAATCTGCAATGTTACGCTACTTCCGCAATCGAAGTTTAGTTTTCACCAGTTCTGTCCTGATTGCCATCATTTTGTTTGTAATGATCATCCTGATGAGTGTGTTGAATTTCAAACAAAGTCAGCAGGCTTACTACGAAGAAATCAATCAGGTAGGTAAGGCGCTGTCCAATCAGCTTCAGCTCAACCATAAATGGGTAGAACAAGCGAATCAGCAACTGGAGGCTTCACCTAACCCAACATCTCCCGAACTGACGTCATTGAAAGAACAACTCGATGCGATGACCGGTGTTGCTTCCATTGCAAACGCATATATATTCAGATCGGATATTATTGAACGTGATGGGAAACAGATCTTAACGGGGTTGCAAGTCAATCAGGCTCTCTATGAAATGGATATGGTGCCCGGTGTCGAATATGAAATTCCAGAAATAGTTCAAGATACATATGATCATGTATTTCAGAACGGAACCGCTTTTACAGAACCCTACACGGATACTGCGGGGACATGGGTGACCTATCTAAGCACAATTAAGGATGATACGGGCAAGGCGATTGCGATTTTTGGTCTGGATTTGGATGCTGCCCAAGTGAAGCAGGATCAGATGTGGATGTTTTTGTACAGTCTGGGGAGTGGATTGGTCATTGCCGTCATTATGATTATAGTTTTGGTCATTCTGGCTCGAATTGTACTTCGACCATTACAGAAGCTGGCAGACGTATCGAAACAGGCAGCAGGCGGCAATCTGACAGTCAGTCTGGATGTTCGCAATAACAATGAGATTGGACAAACGGCCAATGCATTTAATCATATGCTTGGGGGGCTGCAGCAACTGATTACAGGCATTCAGTCCACTTCTGCGAGTGTGACCCGCTCAGCTGCGGATCTGCAGATGAGTTCGGAACGTACGACTGAAGCCTCACAAGAGATTACCGAATCGATGTTGCAGGTGTCCTCCGGGGCAGAACAGCAACGTCAATCCACGAATGAATGCCAGGAGTCCATCGGTGAGATGGTCATTGGCATCAAACGAATTGCTGACTCATCTCAGGTGGTTGCTGAACTGGCTTCGGATACAACGGATCTCGCTAGCCGAGGTGAGGCAGATATTACAACGATGGTCGATCAGATGCAGAAGATTGAACTTAACATGTCGGGCACAGTCGTAGTTCTTCATGATCTTCAACAACTGAACAGCAACATCGGTGGAATCATGTCCATGATTCGGGATATTGCGGATCAGACGAGCCTGCTTGCGCTGAATGCATCCATTGAGGCAGCCAGAGCAGGGGAGACCGGAAGAGGATTTGCGGTGGTTGCACAGGAGATTCAGAAGCTATCGGCCCGCTCCAAAGAGTCTTCTGATCAGATCGACCAGATTCTTCAAGGTATCCTGAATCATACGGAGAAGGCCGTAACCTCCATTGAAGAGTCGGTGGATGTCGCTAAACGAGGAGCAGAGACATCCGTTTTAACGGCAGAAACATTCCGCCAGATTGTCGAATCTATTCAGAAGGTATCGGGACAAGTCTACGAAGTATCCGCTGCCTCCGAGCAAATGTCAGCCAGCAGTGATCAGATTGCTGCT
Organism: Paenibacillus xylanexedens; assembly: GCF_007680605.1. Taxonomy (GTDB): domain Bacteria; phylum Bacillota; class Bacilli; order Paenibacillales; family Paenibacillaceae; genus Paenibacillus; species Paenibacillus xylanexedens_B. The sequence continues at coordinate 40,142 of NZ_VEIO01000003.1, read as the reverse complement.
TCTCTGGAGCAATTGGGTGTTGTGGCTTCGGATTCATCCGGTAACGCGAACAAGGCTCGTGCTTCTTCGGAAGAACAACTGGCGCTGATGGAAGAAGTATCAAGTCTCTCCCACGAACTGAGAAGTTTGGCTTACGAACTGAATCAGGTTATCCAAAGGTTTCAGGTGTAAAAAATTGAAAAACCATCGTTACATAGCATCAAGCTGTAATGTAACGATGGTCCCAGATGCCTGAGTAGCCCTTACGTCAATCAACCGCTGATTACGACTTCCGCGGAAAGGCAGAGATACATCGCGCTCTGCCGCAACGTATCGTCCGTCAATAATTACGTCGCACAGCTGTGCAAGCTCTGCTCTCTGCGGGTCGGTGACGAGTTCCTCATATTTGAATCCGGTATAGGCCCATACCGTCAGATCCGGCCTTGCATCCCGAAACTGACGTACCCACCGGGTACATGCCGCTGCTGAGAAAAAGGGGTCACCTCCGCATAACGTCACCCCATCCAGTAGCGGATGGCTCGTGACCTCCTGCAAAATCAGTTGCTGCCGCTCTTCTGTAAAGGGTTCACCTGCGCGAAAACTCCACGAATCCGGGCTGAAGCAGCCCGGACATGCGTGGCGGCATCCGCTGATAAACAGCACAGCACGCAATCCGGTTCCTTCATTGACCGATTCGGGAATGTAACCAAACAGATTCACCGGTGTTTCACCCGATCCCGCACTTCGGCCTGCTTCGCAGCATTGAAGCGTACCTTGTAATCTCCAGTCAGATAACCGGTTACACGGCGCAAGCGCTGGAAGTGAACCTCATTTTCGTGAACTTCACATCCCGGACAGGTATCACCGATGACTCCTTCATACCCGCATTCAGGACAGCGATCAATCGGATGGTTAATCGAGAAGTAACCAATATCTTGTGCCAGCGCGTACTGTACGATGCGCATAAAGGCGGCTGTATTCGCCCGCACATTGCCGTCAAGTTCAACATAAGAGATGGCTCCGGCATTGCACAGAGCGTGGAATGGAGCTTCCAGTTCGATCTTACGGTAGGCAGGAAGGTTATGATAGACCGGAATATGGAACGAGTTCGTATAATATTCACGTTCGTTCACACCAGAGATCGGGCCGTAACAGGCTCGGTCTATTTTGGTGAATTTGCCGGATAAACCTTCAGCAGGTGTAGCAAAGAGCGTAACGTTCAAGTTATGCAGCTCACTCATCCGATCACAGAACTCTCTCATCGTACGGATGACATGCAGCGCCTCGCGATGTACATGCATATCTTGTCCGTGATGCCGTCCATACATAGCAGTCATACATTCGGCGAGTCCGATAAATCCAAGAGACAACGTGCCGTGTTTCAACAGATCGGCAACCGGCTCATCCGGTTCCAATTTCTCTCCGCCTTCCCATACCCCCTCACGCATCATGAAATCCGATGATTTGGCAGGCTGTTTTTTCTGAATGGCATACCGATGAAGTAAACCATCCACGGCATTGTGCATGATTTTATCCAAGGCGACATAGAACCCTTCCCGATCCGCGACAGCACGACTGTTTTGGCAGATGCCAAACCGAATCCCGAGCTTCACCAGATTGACCGTATTGAAGGACAGGTTTCCTTTGCCACTCTGCCGGTTTCGGCCAAAGCGATCCGCAAGGGTACGTGTGCGGCAGCCCATAGTTGCAATGATCGTGTCAGGGTCTTCCGGATGATAAAAAGGTAAATTAAACGTTGCATCGACATTGACAAAGTTAGGATACATGCGCCGTGAAGAACAGGTTACCGCGAGGCGGAACAAGTCATAGTTCGGGTCGCCCTGGGCCTGGTTAACCCCTTGTTTGCATTGGAAAATATGCTGTGGAAATACAGGCGTTTCCCCATGTCCGAGGCCACGAATCGTTGCTTCGAGCAGGGAGCGGGACACAAGACGGCCCTCGGCTGATGTACACATACCGTAGTTTAGCGATGTAAAAGGAATTTGTCCGCCTGCCCGACTGCTCATCGTATTCAGATTATGTATCAGAGATTCGGCAGCTTGTCCTGTTTCGAGCTCCGTTTCTTCATATGCAAAATCAAATGCACGTGGGCAATGTTGCTTCGCTTCCATGCTGTCTAGATGTAGCTGCTCGTCCGTGATCAAGGCCTGTTCATTAAAAAGCCGTTGTCCTTTGCGGAAATGTTTTATGAAAGAGCGTTGCACGTAAGGCGCCAGATCCCAGTCGATTTTGTTGGCAGATACGCCGCCGTACTGGCTGTTTTGCTGCGACTGGAAGATGATTGCCACCAAAGCCATCGCAGACATGATCGTCTGTGGTGTGCGAACCGATCCATTCCCTGTATTGAAGCCGGAAGCCAGTAGCCGATCAAATGGAATGAAAATGCAGTTCGTTGTTCCGAGGGCATACTGGTCCAGATCATGCACATACAGATCACCATTCTCCACCGCATCTGCAAGCGCCTCTGGCAATACATGACGCATGGCGTGCCATTTGGCTGTCTCCGATCCAAGCCTGCTCATCTTGCCGCTGAAGGAATCTCCATTCAGATTCGCATTCTCCCTCAGCGTATCAGCGTCTTCTGCGCCAATAATACGTCTACCCAGGTCAGATAACAGATCGGTTGCCGGTGGTGCGGCATGCTCAAGCATAGTCATGTAACGTGCCTCCTAAATGATTTTTGAATAGATTATAATTTGATTAATATATGAGTTATATACTACATGTAGATTTGTATTATCCATTTATAAACTATATGTGGTTTTTTGGGTGTGATTATGATCACACCTCCCGCGAGGTAGAAGAGCATCTTCCGGGATTTGGCGCGGGTTTAAGGTTCCCAAAACTCAAACGGAGGCGTATAATTTCTATTTACCCTGCAAGGATAAACCTACAAGTCAGGATATCGTGGACCGAAGCTTTTTTCAGATCTGTTCGGTGAGAAAAGAGGTTACAGGCACCAAGATGATTCTCTTGCACTTCTGTGGTGTTAAACATATAAGTATAGTTTGTGACAATCGTTCGGATTCCCCGGCAGACCCCAGCATGTGAATCAACATTCTGATCGGTGAACTTAATATAGCAGCCAAGACAAACAAAGAGGGGTTGGATCATGGGGACGGTAGAAGGCGTTAACCAAGGCTTCTATGAAAATATTGAAGAAGCAGCGGCCCATATTGTGGACGTATTAAGTGGCATATTAAGAGTGAATACCATCTTCGTAGCCACGAATGACGGAGTGACTAATGTCATTTTGGAAGCCTTCAACCGCAAGGAAGAATTAATTGTCAAAGGGACTGCGCTTCCGTTTATGGAATCCTACTGCAGTCTGGTCTTAAGAGAAAATAACAGTGTCGTCACCATTGCGGATACCTTGGAGCATACTGTGACAAGCTCCATGGATGTTACCAATGGACTTGGAAATCGTTTTTTCGTAGGTGTACCCATTATGCGAAGAACAGGTGAAGCCTTCGGAACGATATGTATTATGGATGATCCAGGATATAAAATCAGTGAAACCGATATGAAGACGCTGAAAGCTATGGCTGTATTTCTGGGATACGTTGTTGACCTGGAGAGTGCGTTGCACGTTCAGGAGCAGAGACTCAGCGATTCAGAACAGTTGCAAGAGAAATTACAGGCGGAGAAGGAACGTGCCGAATCCGAGGCCATGACCAAGACACAAATGCTCAAACTGATGAGTCATGAAATCCGTAATCCGCTGAACGGCATTTTGGGATTGACGGATCTGATGCGGACACCCGACATGTCCGAGGAACAAGCGGAGTATGTGAATATGATCGAAACGAGCGGTAATATTCTGCTTTCACTGCTCAACAATATGATGAACTTTAACATCAACGAGGCCGGAAAAACGGTTATTCATGATGACCCCTTTGATTTGGTCAGTACCATTGAGAACACCGTTTATCTCTATGCCGGAACAGCTGCGAGCAAAAAGATAGAACTGGGGTTAAACCTGAATCTGAATGTATCGCAGGTTTTCATTGGTGATGAGATCAAGATTGGCCAGATGTTGGGCCATGTGATGCAATACGCCATGGACTCCACTCGGGAAGGTGCTGTACTGGTGACAGCAGAGATGAGGGGAGAGGAAGTAGAGGATACAAGCCTTCTCTTGCTACGGGTTAGATACACGGGACAGATGTTATCTGACAACCGTTTGCGAATCTCTACTGCCAAACCAGAAACGATGAGTACCGAAAAACTGATTGGCAGCAATCTGGGACTAGCAGTCAGCCAGAATCTGGCGATCTTGATGCATGGCCGTATTCAGGTGAACAGTCTCCAAGGCGACGAAACCGAGTTCCAGATTTCATTGCCATTACGCAGGTATTGGGACTTGCCGCAAATCACAAGTGTGCAGCAACGTTTGAAAACTAAAAAGGTGTTACTCGCCAAAGATCCTGATATTTTGCAGGGCGTATCCTCCTTGATGCGGAATTGGGAGATGGATGTGCGCATGACTTCGGGTTCAGCCACTGCATATGAATGGATCAAGGAAGGTTATAAGCCGGATGTAGCTGTTGTTGACCTGGGCTTGCGTGAGGGCATTACAGTCGATTTCGTAACTGAGCTGAAACAGCAGATGGAAGCCTTACCTGTCATTGTGCTCGTACCGTATGGCATGCATATGGATATTCAGCAGGCGGAGGTCTTTGATGCCGTGCTGACGAAGCCAGTTAGACAGACTGAGCTTTTAAATGCACTGAGTATTATTTTGCCATAAACGTTTGCTCCATGATCCGGCTATGTCATCTGGGCTAATCCCCCTTATTGAGGTTAAGAGTACGTATACTTCTATTGAAGTTAAGAGTACGTATACTTCTATTAAGGTTAAGAGGATACATGCTTCTATCGAGTTAAGAAGTCGCTTAGCTCTTCCAAGGTTACAGAAGGCACATCACATCGCATGTGCCTTTTTTGTAATTTTTCCTGAGGTTCTACGTATATGTTTTTCCATTTGTTCAGGTTGGGTTACAATAGGAGATGCAACTTAACTTCATCATTTCTACATTCTGAGGAGGACATGCATTCATGGATTATCGCAGGTTGGGTGGAAGCGGACTGAAAGTAAGCGAAATCAGCTTAGGCAGCTGGTTGACGTACGGAGGATATGTGGAACGTGAAAATGCGGTGAAATCAATTGAAACGGCATTTGATGAAGGCATTAACTTTTTTGATACAGCCAATGCTTATGAGCGGGGCGCTGCCGAAGTATTACTCGGTCAAACATTGAAAGCGTACTCACGGAGTTCTTATGTTCTCGCAACCAAGGTGTTTAACAAAATGGGTGATGGCCCTAACGATCACGGGTTATCCCGCAAACATATTATGGAGCAGTGCGATGCGAGCCTGAAGCGCCTTGGCACCGATTATGTTGATATCTACTATTGCCATCGTTATCATCAGGAGACCCCGATAGAGGAGACCCTCCGTGCACTGGACGATCTGGTGCGCCATGGTAAAGTGTTGTATGTAGGTGTAAGCCAGTGGACCGCAGCTCAGATGGAAGCTGCGCTTGGTACAGCAGACCGCCTGTTGCTGGATCGTATTGTGGTGAATCAACCGGTATATAATATGTTTGATCGGTATATTGAGAGCGAGATCATTCCTTTGGGTGAACGTAAGGGCATCGGACAGGTTGTTTATTCACCACTTGCGCAAGGTTTGCTGACAGGGAAATATACAACTGCCTCCGATATCCCGGAGAATAGCCGGGCAGCCAAGCTTGGCTGGGATGAAGGGAAAATCAGCGCAGATCGCATCGGCAAAGTACGCCAATTAGTTGAAGTTGCAGACAAGCTGAACCTGAAGGTGGGACAACTGGCGCTGGCCTGGATTTTGCGGCAAAATAATGTTTCCAGCGCTCTGGTCGGAGCGAGCCGTCCGGAACAGGTTAAAGAAAATGCTGCAGCTTCTGGAGTTAAGCTGGATGCTGCTGTTATTGCAGAGATTGAACAAATTCTGGCCTGACACGTTATCTCTTTATATAAGGACGGTAAGAACGAATTTGTTTAATGTATGGGAAAGGGATGTCCCGCTTGCCTTGGTTGAGGCAGGCGAGACATCCCTTTCGTTTCGTCGTTAAGACTAATCATCATCTCAAAATGAATCATTATCGACAACCGTGATATTCCGGGGCGGCAATGAGCATACCCTGTTGCGTCCCGTATTTTTGGCTTCATACAGCGCGCGGTCAGCTTGATCAAACAGGTCGTTGTCATCATGGTCATCACAGTGATCAGGGTAAACGGCTACACCAATGGAGATCGTGAGTTTTACGGTCTGCCCGTCCGGCAGGATGAAAAGAGATCGGGCCACAGCTTTACGCACGGATTCTGCAATAGCCATGGATTGATGATAGCCACAATCGAGCAATAGAATTGCAAATTCTTCTCCACCGTTACGGGATACAAGATCGGTGGAACGCGCATGTTCTACAAGCAATTGCCCAAGTTGTTTCAATACTGAATCTCCGGCAGAGTGACCAAACGTATCGTTTACCTTTTTGAATCGATCAATATCAATAACCAGCAAGGAAAGCTTCTGATGATACTGCCTTGCATGCTGAAGCTCAGACTGGAGAGACTGTTCGAATTGCCGCCGATTGCTCAGATCCGTCAAATGGTCCGTGGAGGCTCGTCGTTCCAGCAGAAATAACATTTCGTTGGATCTATTGATAAATTCCGCGATAAAATATATGAAAAGGCCGCCAGCAAAGGCAATAGTCATCTGTATGGGATATACTTTCATCAATGTATTCATGCTGGGCGTGTTCATCAGCAGTACGATAAATATCATGGTCATGCCTAAGAGATTCATGGTAATAATCTTGGTTAATCTGGACCACGAAGCGTAGGCAAAATACACACCTGCCAGTCCGAGTAGGATCATGATAAATGCTGCATCAATGGCTGCTGAGGTAATACCAAACATAACGATACGAAGGATCGCTATGATGATTCCGGTGATGACCGAAGCGAGCCCGCCAAGATATACGGCTGCAGTCACGACAGCCAAATGCCGCAGATCCACAATGGTAGTGTCATTGATATGGAAAGAATAATTCATAAGCACTGTACCGTATAGGCCGAATAAAAAGCCACCGACTAGCTGAACGCGAAGCGAGGGAAAAGGCAAACGAATGCTGTAGTATTTGGCGATTATTCCTGACAGGTATAGAAAGGAAATGATCACACAGAGATTGACAAAAAACGTGCTTAACAACCAGCATCCCCCCTTTTACGCACATCCCTCTATTTTATCTGAAAATCGGTGTGGTAGCGAACCATATAATCCCAAATGTTTGAAGGGTTTGGTTTTAATGCGCTATAAAATTCTAAAACGTGTGCGTACGGGACAATATTGACTTCCCTATGCATTAAGATTTATACTTAATCTAAATCAAAATCTTTTTGATATATATAAGCTAAAGCGAACGAAGATGTTCGAGAGGTATATACATTTGAAAAATAGAAAAAGGGGACTTGGTTGTGAAAACGTTAAATCTGACAATACAACGGCAAGCCGTGTATGATGTCGTACGTAAATCAGAAGACCATCCAACGGCTGCCGATGTAATGAACCGGCTGGTGGAACAGGGGTACAATCTGGCTTATGGCACGGTATACAATTCTCTTCGCTATTTAACAGACAAAGAGTTGATCAGGGAGCTTAAACTTGGCGAAACAGCAAGCCGATATGACGCCCGGATGGATGATCACCAGCATATTATGTGTGAAGTATGCGGTAAAGTGGACGAGGTGATGACAGAAGTTCCTCCACAATGGATGAAGCAGGTAGCGGCAGAAACCGGTTATTCAATAGATCATGCACATGTGGTATTTGGAGGTGTCTGCGGGGAATGCAAAACCAAACGGGTCAAGTAAAAGTGAAATGGTCAGGCCGTCGTTTGCCACTTCGGGTCAAACCTGCGCTGGAAGATTCAGGGACAGCACCGCTCGTGGACAACTGCCCGATTACCAGACGTGTCATTCTGATCAGCCCAATGCCGGGTCAGGTGCATGAGCTGGTGAAGGCTCTGACAGATAGTTGCTTTGACGTACTTGTGTTCCATCGCTGGGAACCGGATCTCCATGAACGCCTTGTTTTTGATCTACTGATCTATGACCTCTCGGTTGCCGGAACAATTGATGCATTTACGGGAATCCACAGCCGGTTGAACCGTGAGGCGGAACAAACGACACCTTGTCTCTACCTGGTGGGAGAGAAGATGATTGGCAGTGCAAGCGGACCGATGCTTCAGGAGGAGTTGCTTGTATGGCCCGCACGCCCGCAGGAGGCACTATACCGGGTACAGCGCATGATTGGCAGCAGTCCTGTGATGCCCAAGCGAGCTTTTTTACCTGAAGAGGGACAGCGAATCGGATTCAAAGACTTGGTGCTGGATCGGGAACGGATGAGTGTGCAGCGTGATCAGGATCGCATTCATCTGACCAAGACGGAGTATGATCTGTTACTCAAGCTGATTGATGCCAAAGGTGCAGTCATCTCGCGTGAAGAGATGCTTAGTGATATTTGGGAGACTGATTTTACAGGTGGAAGCAATGTGGTGGATGTTCATATCAAAAGCTTGCGTAAAAAATTGGGCGATAATGCGTCTTCGCCGCAATATATTGTAACGGTTAGAGGAGTAGGCTACCGCTTGGCGGATTAGTAGTATCCCATACAAGTTGAACTAAAGATTTTACACCAACTTGTATAGGATACAAGAATGGCCTCACGTAGTGTAGTTGCGGTTGGGAATATGTGTTCATGGTTATCTTGTTAGCGATTCAGATAAGGCGTAGATCGTTTATTAAATGATCTACGCCTTATTTTATTTTCCGGTGTCATTTGAAACCTCTTTTGTATGCTTCATGGTTCATTCATCTTTAGCGTAACAACCTCATCTGAACCTCATGCGAACCTCATGCAGTAGATAGATGGGACATGTTAGAATCATTTTAACAGTTAGATCAAGTCTAAATGTATATTTGAACGAACAACGAATATGATTGGAATTAGTAGATAGATACAGCAGACATGAGACCCATTATAAGGAGGAAAACAGGATGACAGATCGTTTGACAACTAACCAGGGAGTACCGGTAGGAGATAATCAGAATTCGCGCACAGCAGGTAGAAGAGGGCCAACCTTGTTGGAGGATTACCATCTGATCGAGAAAATTGCCCATTTTGACCGCGAACGCATTCCTGAGCGGGTTGTCCATGCAAGAGGTGCAGGAGCACATGGGGTGTTCAAGCTGGAGCAGAGCATGAAGGCATATACGTCAGCCGATTTCCTGCAAGAGCCGGGCACAGAAACGGATGTGCTCGTGCGGTTTTCAACTGTAATTCATGGTACGGGTTCTCCCGAGACCGCACGTGATCCGCGCGGGTTCGCCGTTAAATTTTATACACGTGAAGGAAATTATGATATTGTGGGTAACCATCTGCCTGTTTTCTTCATTCGGGATGCGATTAAATTTCCGGATATGGTGCACTCTCTCAAACCGGCTCCGGATACCAACATTCAGGACGCGGCACGGTATTGGGATTTCATGACGCTGACACCGGAATCCACCCATATGATGACTTGGCTGTTCTCTGATCTGGGAACGCCTGCGAGTTACCGAGAGATGGATGGTTTCGGGGTACACGCATTTAAATGGATAAATGCCCAAGGCGAAGTTCACTATGTAAAATACAAATGGGAATCGGTTCAAGGGGTTCGCGCTTTTTCACGTCAGGAAGCTGCAGAAGTTCAGGGTCAGGATTTCAACCATGCAACACGTGATCTGCATGAACATATCAAAAACGGAGAATATCCGCAGTGGAAGCTGCAAGTGCAGCTACTGAAGCCGGAACAGATGGATGATTTCTCCTTCGATCCGCTGGACCCGACCAAAACATGGCCTGAGGATGTGCTGCCGTTCCAGACAGTAGGGACCATGACCTTGAATCGTAATCCTCAGAATTTCTTCGCGGAAGTGGAGCAGGCCGCATTCTCACCAAGTGCCGTCGTGCCAGGCATTGAACCGTCTGAGGATAAATTGTTGCAGGGCCGTCTGTTCTCCTACCCGGATACACAGCGGCACCGTCTTGGACCCAACTATTTGCAAATTCCAGTGAATTGTCCGTATGCACCTGTGCGCAATCATCAGCGTGATGGGCTCATGAACGTGAACCAAGACCCATCTCCCGTAAACTATGAGCCTAACAGCTCAGGTAACAGTCCACAGGAAGATCCGGCTTATCGGGAAACTCAGGTTCCATTGCAGGGGCATATCACACGAGAAAAGATTGAGAAAACAGATGATTACACGCAGGCAGGGGAACTGTTCCGCTCCTTCACACCAGAAGAACAGCAACATCTACTGGATAATCTGACGAATGATCTCAAGGCCGTACCGGTAGATATTCAAATGCGAGCATTATGCCACTTCTTCCGGGCAGACGGACAGCTGGGTGGACGACTGGCTCATGGCTTGGGTGTGGATATCTCTGGGCATATGCCAAAATAAAGCGAGACTACTTGTGGATACGGGAACTTCCTGCATTTTGCACAAGCGGATAGCTGGTATTGATACCAGCTTGGAAAGGTCATGATACGAACCGGGTATGACTGCGATTTTGCAGCATTGCCCGGTTTTCTTATGTTATTTTATACACAAATGAAAAACATTTTTACAAATCATTTACATAAAATACCTGACATAGAGGTTGACTTCTCGTTTCTGGACACTACAATGGGTAGTGTGAGGGGTGTCAGAATATGAGAATACTCAATTTCAAAGTGGGCGAGCGAGGACTGAATCGTTTTTTTGGACCACTCGAGGCCAAGATTATGGAAGTATTGTGGGCTCGTCCCGGTAGTAGCATCCGTGAAGTACAGACGGCACTGGAGCAAGACAAAGACGTAAATTTCAATACGGTTATGACTGTGATGAATCGGTTGGTGGATAAGGGATTACTAGGCAAAACACAGAAGGGCCGCACATCGCTGTACCAGCCTGTACAAAGCAGGGAGGACTTTATGAACGATCAATCCAAGGAACTGTCCCAGGAATTGGTGGATGAATTCGGGACACTGGCAGTGAATCACATGCTGGATGCGTTAGATGAAGCCGATGAAGGCTTGATTGAACGGCTCGAGATGAAGATTAAGCAATGGAAAAAGGATAACGATTAAGATGTGGAAGACCCGTTCCAAGATTTTGTTCACCGTCGGGTTGGGTATTCCTGTACTCGTGCTCATGCAGATGTTCATGTATGCGATGTACAAAATATTTGGATGGGACATCCGGTTGAATCTGCTGTGGCTGTGCAATCACTGGATGAGCCGTATGGGGTGGATGTCTGTAGGTCAGTTCCTGATGCTTCTGGTTGTGCTGACTTTCGCTGGCACAAGCTGGATGTTGCTTAGACGAATTGTTCAGACACGCGCTGCGGTAACCAAGCTCCGCTCCATGGAGATTCGTGCTTGGTCGGAAGAATTGAATGCAAGGTACAGACATCTGAAGAAACCCCGATTTCTTGTTGTGGACAAACCTTCTCCGGTCGCGTTTACGATCGGGTTATGGCGCCCTTGCATCGTACTTTCCACAGGACTGCTCCGTATGCTCGATACGGATGAAGAGAAGGCCGTCGTGTATCATGAGGTTCACCATCTGTGGCATCGAGATCCGCTGAAAACAACGTTGCTATCGGTATTTGCTACGATGATGCCGTATATTCCTGTGCTGAAGCATACGTCACAGCAATATCGGATCGTCAGAGAAATTTTAGCAGATAACGAAGCGATTGAACGTACGGGTAATGTTGCCGGTATTGGCAGTGCACTCTTGAAACTACTCCGCGCCTGCACGCCATCTGGGGAGGGAAGAGCGATGACGATTCAGTCTTCATTTGCCGATACGTCGGTAAATGTGCGCATTTCCCGTCTGCTCGACCCCGAACGTGATGTTACACTGCGCTTACCGCGGTACGCCATTCTGATCTCGGTAACGGTGTTTCTGTTGCTGTCTATTTTGTTTGTGTGGTCGATTGGATAGAAAACGGCCATGAACCAAGCAATCCATCCGGACTAAAATTATGAATGAAATGGGGAGATACGTGATGAATAACAAAACCATTGAAATTGGACTTTTTTTCTCAAGGATTATGATTGGTCTCATTTTTCTATTACATGGCTGGAGTAAATTCGAGGGTGGAATTAGCGGTACGGTTGGTTTCTTCGAAAGTATAGGCATTCCCGGTTTTATGGCTTCTGTTGTTGCTGTCATCGAACTGGCAGGAGGCGCGGCCATGATCTTGGGCCTGGGTACACGGGTGTTTGCTTTGTTGTTCATCGCGGTTATGGTCGGTGCAGTGTTCACAGCCAAGGCGGGGCAACCGTTTTTGATGGGAACAGAGTTCGATTACATGCTGATGGCAGGATCATTGACTCTACTCCTGACAGGCAGCCGTTTTCTGGCACTGGATTATCTGTTTAACCGGCAAGGAGCTACACGTCAGAACAGTCAACAAAATGTGAGTGCTTGATCTGCATCTTAGGGAAATGTGGCATACGGCATGGAGTATAATTAAAAGCATGTTCTAAAGAACCAAAGAAAAGTGTAACTTAAAGTATAGAAGCGCAGCATAATTTCTGCGACCAAGCTCTTTGCTTACCGTCCGAAGAGGTAACGATAATTGCCGAATCGGACGGACAAGTAAAGAGCTTTTTTGTTAGTAGGATCGATCTTCACTTTTTTGGTTTGGACGTAACAGCTTTACATTTGATATAATGAGAATAAGTATGCTACTAAGAAAAATTAAGAAGATTATACACGAATATTAACCAATATGAGGAGGCTCTGCGATATGATTAAGGTTATTCCATCCGAAGCACGTTCCAGCTTTGACCGTGGCTGGTTGAGAGGGAGTCACAGCTTTTCCTTTGGGGAGTACCAGGACCCGGACAACACAGCTTTTGGGCCTATGCGGGTAGCTAATGATGATGTCATCGCACCAGGTCGCGGTTTTGGTGCACATCCACACAGTGATATGGAGATTGTATCCATCGTGCTGCATGGCAAGCTGAGACATGAAGATAGTCTGGGTAACGTTGCCGTAACAGGCTTTGGCAGCATTCAGCGCATGTCGGCAGGAAGTGGCGTCATTCATACGGAGCATAATGCCTCAGATACTGAGGAGGTTAGACTCCTCCAGCTGTGGTTTATGCCACATACGAAAGGGCTACAGCCATCTTATGAAACGACTTCTTTTGATACAGCTGCCTTGGAAGGCGCTCTTGTGCCTGTAGCATCATCCGATGGTGGGCCGCGGGTTGCCACGGTTCATCAAGACATGACCATTTACCTTGGGCGGTTGTCCAAGGGCAAGACGCTTGATTTTGAGCAGAACGAAGGTCGCCGCATGTACATTTTCTCCATCGAGGGTAAACTTGGCTTGCAGAATGAACATGTGCTTCATACAGGAGATACCGCACGTGTGGAGCAGACTTCTTCTATGAAGCTGGAAGGGCATGAGGATACGTTTTATATGTTGATTGATTTGCCTTAATAAGAATAAGAACTTTCACTCCAAGATCAAAGGAGGAACGATACGTATGGCACAACAGGAATGGTTCATGGTAAAACACGGGGTGACCGGGCGTGGGCTAGCGAACAGCAAGACGGATGCAGCATTGTCTTATCGCTTTCAGCAGGAAGGAACAGGATACCTGTTCACTGTAATGGGACTTGATGAGCAGATTGCCTCGAAGATCATCGAGCTGAGACAGGAATTAAACGTATTTCGTTTCGTACAGCGCAAGGACCGTCCTCTGACAAAGCACTGGTATTATGTTGATGGCGACCGCGTAAAATATGACAGCGACCGGCGCATGCTTACCATCTATGCCAAGTCCGAAATTCAATATATACCTGATGACTATTTTGCAGACTAACCGATCAGGACGAGCGTAAGATCTAGGCTTGTTCTTCTGTTCATGGTGTAAGTATTGATTTAAATGTATGGTTCAGTTTTCAAGTTGATCGTTTCGATCGTTGAGTCTTCCCTTGAGGAAGGCTTTTTTTTTGTAAAAAAAGACCACATAATTCCCTGGCTTCTGGCACAAGCTACCTTGTATAAAAACCAAGAATGGAGGGGCGGCATATGGCGGATAAATCATCAAAAGGTAGCGAAAAGTCCAGGAATTCAGCATCAACGACCGACAGCAGCAGATATGTACCCTTGGGACTGCCGTCCCCGCCTATTCTGAAACAACCGATCAGTGCCGTACATACAACTCAAATCCAGGCGTTAAAAGAAATCTTCTCGAACTCTTCGGATGTAGTGTTCCGCAACGTTATGATCACACCGGAGGTTCAGGGGCTTCTCGTGTATGTCGAGGGCATTGTGAATTCGGCTGATATTCAGGAGCATATGCTACGCCCGATTATTCGAGGGCTGATCCAGCAACGTACAGACGAGCCAGATGTGCCGATTGATGATACACGAATTGAATTAACGCAGGTTAAGCGAGTTCAGACCTGGGCTGCCGCGACCGAGGGCGTGCTCGCCTCATCGGCCTTACTGGTTATGGACGGAGAAGCGGAAGCATGGCTATTCAACGTGAAAGGCGGGGTACGGAGAGGGGTAGAGGAGCCGCAGACGGAGTCGGTGATCCGGGGGCCGCGTGAGGGTTTTACCGAAACGCTACGCATGAATACAGCTTTGCTTCGTTTCAAGCTGAAAACACCTGCACTCAAAATGGTAAGTATGACGCTGGGCTCCGACACCAAAACGGATGTCGTTTTGGTCTATCTGGAAGGGGTCGCTGATCCCCAATTGATTCAAGATGTCAAGAAGCGTCTGGAGAAGATTGAAATCGACGGTATTCTGGAGAGCGGTTATATCGAGGAGCTTATTGAGGATAACCCCAATTCTCCGTTTCCACAGATGCACTATTCGGAGCGCCCGGATACGGTTGCCGCAAATCTGCTGGAAGGACGGTTCTCCATCATGGTGGATGGCACACCGTTTGCATTGATTGCACCCGTAACGATGTGGCAGATGTTGCAGGCCAGTGAGGATTATTACGAACGGTTCTTCATTACAAATCTGATCCGTTGGATCCGCTTTTTGTTTGTATTTATTGCATTGTTCCTGCCGGCTCTGTATATCGCAATTACGACCTTTCATCAGGACATGCTTCCAACTACATTGATCCTCAGCATTGCCGGCGCTCGGGAAGCCATCCCTTTCCCGGCACTCATCGAAGCGCTCATTATGGAATTATCCTTTGAAGCGCTGCGGGAGGCTGGGGTCAGGTTACCTAAGACGGTGGGGCAAGCCGTCAGTATTCTCGGTGCCCTTGTTATAGGACAAGCTGCGGTACAGGCAGGTATCGTCTCTGCCCCGATGGTTATTATCGTATCGATGACGGGGATTGCATCCTTTACCATTCCACGCTTTAACTTTGCCATCACCGTTCGATTGTTGCGGTTTCCGATCATGCTTCTGGCAGGTATGTTAGGGCTGTACGGCATTGTCATCGGTCTGGTGCTTATCTCCGTACATTTGACGCAGATGACATCCTTTGGTGTGCCATATTTGTCCGGACTTAGCCCATACAGCAAAAAGGATACCAAAGATATTTTGGTTCGGGTACCTTGGTGGAAAATGATCAACCGCCCCTCAACGGTTCACCGGGATCGCAAACGTATGGTAAGAGATATTAATGGTTCGCCGGAAGCCGAGGAGGGATGGTGATTCCATGCATTTTTTAATGAAATACAAGGCTATCCTTGCGCTGATTCTGTGTGCTTCGCTGCTCACCGGCTGCTGGGATCGCGAAGAGATTAACGATATCGCCTTTGTAATCGGTATTGCTGTGGATAAAGAAGGGGAGGATTACCGATCCAGCCTGCAGATTGCTCTTCCCGGGCAATCCGGGGCATCAGGGAGTGAAGGGGGTGGGGGAGGTACAAGCGGCGACAAACCCTGGTTTATCCTCTCGAACATCGCTCGTACCCTTCGCGGGACGTCGCTTGAGGGTCAGAAGTCACTCTCTCGTCGGATTTATTATGCACATCGCCGCACCATTCTTATTGGAGAAGAACTGGCACGGGAGGGGGTTGCCCCGATGCTTGACCTGTTTACTAGATTTCCGCTAAACCGATTATCGGCAATGCCCGTTGTCACCAGGGGCGAAGCACATAAAGTTATAGACACGGATGCACCGATTGAGAAGTTCCCTTCCGAGATGGTGCGTGAATTATGTTTTCTCAATATGAGGAATCCAAGATCCCTTAAAACATTTATAGACTCGATTCTGGATGAAGGAGTGGACCCATTTCTACCTATCGCATCCGTTTCAGACAATGTACCACAGGATTGGAAGGGCGCCATAACCAATATCAAACTGGACGGCTTGGCTATTTTCAAAAAAGACAAACTGGTGGGCATGATGGACAAGGCCCCTGCCGATGCTTTGATTCTTGCCATGGGTGAAGCCAATGAACCCGAAGTCATGATTAAAGCTCCGCGCGGTAAAGGCGATATGTTCATTAAGTTAAACGAGAACAACTCGTCGCTTCATCCCAAGATTGTGAATGGCAAAGTGAGTGTAACCATTCAGATGTATGCCAAGGGTGTGCTTGTGGACAATGAATCAGATTATGGAGACAGGCGCGAGAAGGAAATTTTAAATTTGAATGAAGCCGTACACCGGAAGATCAAAGAGGATATTGAGGAAGGTATAAGGCTGGTTCAGAAGAAATTCAAAGCGGACATTATCGGCATCGGCCGTTCGATCCATAGGCAGTTACCCAAGGAGTGGGACAAGATTAAGGATCGCTGGGAGGTTCTCTATCCGGATGTTCAGGTAACTGTGGAGCCGCATGTCATTATTGAGAATGTCGGTATTGTCAATAAACCGATTGGAGTCGTAGAGGAGGATATCATACATGATTAAACCGCTACTATACACCTATCTGGCGATGGTAATCGGGGTGCTGATTGTGGATTTCAGGCATCTGAAACAGGCGGCCCCTATTAATCGCTGGTTGTCTTATGGAATCATTGCGCTTGGAACAGGCCTCTGGTTCTATGTTACGGCGCTAAACAAAACCGTATTCCTATCCGTATGGATGAGTCATATTATTCAACGTCTGTTGCCAATGCCTTGAGGATATGGCTTATGTCATCTTAGTATGCAAGAAACAGGTACGGAAGGAGGGACAGGATGATTCAGAAGGTAACGCACAGGCAAATGGTCTTGATGCTCATGCTGCTTAGTATTACAGGGACACTGCTACAACCTCATGCACAAGCCATTTATTATGCAGAACAGCATGCCTATCTTTGTTACATACCGGTTGTTCTGATTATGTTTACATCGATGTGGATGCTGAGCCGTGTCCAGCGGCGTTTTCCGGACAAGGATCTGTTTGAATCGTTAGTGACACGATTTCCCTTTCTGGGAAGATTGGCCGGATTAATGTACATCGCGTTTTTTTTCTTTGTATTTGCGAGAGATATTCGGCTAACAGGGGATTATGTGAGCATTACATTGCTGGAAACAACACCAATATCGATTATCGTGCTCTCTCTGCTTGTCATGGCTATATTTATCGTGCGGGGAGGACTAGGCTCCCTGATTGGCATGGTGGAGTTATATGTAGCGCTTTTTTTGTTAAACTCCATCATTGTGCCGTTTATGCTGATCCAGCAAGTCAATCTGGATAACCTGAAACCCTATTTCGATGTTGACCTGGCGGGTGTGGGCAGGGGGAGCTGGTATCTCTTTTCGTTTTATGGGGAGATGATTGCTCTGCCCTTTGTGATGAGGGGAAGTGACTTTCGAGTGAAATCGATTTTCACTGGCAACATCGTCACGGCACTACTGATGATGCTTATTGTCATCGAAACCATTACATCCATCGGTGTACCTATAGCTTCGAGGCTGGTGTATCCATCGTATGAGCTGGCAAGACAGTTGCAGATTAGTGACTTTCTGGATCGGTTTGATCTGGCGCTTGCCGCAGCAACCTTGCCGTGTATCATAACCAAGATTGCATTTGACCTGTATTTTGTGTGCTGGGGACTAAAACGCATGATACCCAAAGTGTCTGGTAAAGTACTGACCGGACCCATTGCGTTGCTCGGTTTTGTATGTGCGTTCTGGTTTTTCCGCAATGCGATTCAGCTGAATCGGTTCACTCGGGAATGGACATGGGTTGCGATTGTATTTGAGGTGCTGTTTCCAATCGTATTCTTTCTATTTCTTCGTCCACGGAAAAAGGAGGCTGGGCATGCCCCGAACTCTGAATCGGGAGAGAGGGCATCCAGAGGCAAACAGCAGGAAGGGGAACAGAAGCAGGAGCAGGCATCTGGTGAATCTGATCACGCTGAAGGGAAGACAGAAGGCAAGTCAGAAGAGCAGTCTGGTGATAAGTCAGCGGAAAAGTCTATAGAGAAGAAAGGTAAACCATCCCATGGCGGCGGTAATCTGCAGCCTTCCTGATGAAAACCATAAAAAATCGTTATAGCTAAAGAGCCCGGAAAGCAAGCAGGCATGGTTTCCCTCCGTACAAGGAGCCTGTATACTGTAGTCAGATTGGTGAACTTTCGGCTTAATAAACGGGGGGAACATAAATGGCTCAACATTTGGCAGGGGTACGTGTGGCGTTAACCGGACCGAGAAAGTCCAAAGAGATGTCTTTATTGGTAGAGAAGATGGGAGGAATCCCGCTTGTGCGTCCTGCACAAGGCACGGTGTTTCTGGATGACCGTAACATTCGAGATGGACTGGTTTCCTGGATCTCTGATCCGCCGGAATGGGCTATTTTGACGACGGGCATGGGGCTGGATGCTTTGTTCGACATGGCTGAGGACATGTATATAGCCGGGCAGCTTCGGGATGTATTGGCTGGATCATGCATTGCGGCTCGAGGGTACAAAACAGTGAATGCACTCAAGAAACTGAAGTTGACACCACTGGTACGAGATGATGATGGTAGTACAGACGGATTGATCCGTGAATTCGGTTCGCATGATCTGACAGGCAAAAAGGTGATGTTGCAGTTGCATGGGGAGACTGCCCCCAAGCTGGTTCGCTGGTTAGAAGAACAAGGAGCTATTGTGCGGCAGGTGTTGCCGTATCGTCACGTACCGCCGGAAGAGGCAGAGCTGGAGCAACTGCTGAACGAAGTAATTCAGCATAAGTTAGACGCGGTGGCCTTTACAAGTGGGCCGCAGGTCCGGTTTTTGACGGAATATGCGACATCTCAAGGGAAGCTGGAGCAGATGCTGACAGCTTTCAAGGAAGGGGTAGTCCCGGCCTCTGTTGGTAGAGTTACGGCGAATGCGATGCGTGAGGAAGGGATTGAAGCGCTGGTTGTACCCAATGAAGAGAAGATGGGAGCGCTCATCGTTGAACTGGGACGTTATTTTGCCGCGAATCCGGTGGGTGTCCGGGAAGATTAATAAAGGCAGATCGTGCAGAGATATTTAGATGTTCGGAGCAAGGCCTCAATATGAATATTGAAAGATTGCGAGATAGCCGTATGTAGAATAGCAGACGCAATTCGTATACAGAGGAGTATTAAGTTAGAAGGAATTACATCAGTTATATGGATGGATATCTAAAGGTTCTGATCCGTTATCGGATCGGGATCTTTTTTTCATTTTTATCCAAAATTAATGTTTGGGACAATCTTGAGAAGCGTGGACATTATTTCCTGACCGATGGTATGATGAAGACAATATGAAAGCAGCAAGGTGCTCTTGCATAAAGCAAGAGGTAACAGGGAATCGGGTGCAAGTCCCGAGCGGTCCCGCCACTGTAATGGTGAAGCGTTTTCCATGAAAGTCACTCGGTACAACGGGGAAGACAGGAAAGAAAGCTAATGATCCAGAGCCAGGAGACCTACCTTGCGTGTGTCACCAAACCCTTCGCGGAAAGGAGTGGTGTACGATAAGTTCGGGAAAGGGACAAACCGCGGTTTGTCCTGTGAGGCTCTATATGGGCTATTGTGGCTGTATGCAATTCCTTATTATGGAATGTTACAGGCCAGATTTCCTGAGTGTAAGTACATGCATATCTCATCCGTGATTAGGATGGGATTTTTTTGTTTTTTTGCACAGGAATGAAGTTAAAGTTACCTGGTTGAGCAGAAGTAATGATGAGTGACAGAGCAATAAAGTGAAAGAGCCCCATCTATATCGGGGAACTTTTATGATAAACAAGGTTGGGGCGTTAATCGTATGACAAGCGGAGTGAGGGGGAAAAAGGGATGCAAAAGCAAGGCAAGTTGCTGATCATCGGTTTCGGTCCAGGTGCGATGGAGCACATAACCAAACGGGCAATGGATGCATTGCAGGAAAGCGAGGTCATCATTGGATATAACACCTATGTGGATCTGATCCGGCCTTTGTTGAATGGACAAGCCATTGTGCGTACAGGCATGACGGAGGAAGTCAGCCGGGCACAGGAAGCGGTAAGACAAGCGGAAGCAGGCCACATTGTTGCCGTAATCTCCAGTGGGGATGCCGGGGTATACGGTATGGCAGGACTTGTATATGAGGTGCTGATCGAGCAAGGCTGGAAGCCGGATACAGGCGTAGCTGTCGAGGTTATTCCTGGTGTGTCGGCTATTCAATCGTGTGCTTCCTTGCTGGGTGCGCCTGTTATGCACGATGCATGTACGATCAGCCTCAGCGATCATCTGACACCATGGGAAACCATTATTCGGCGGGTTGAGGCGGCGGCATCGGCTGATTTTGTTATTGCTCTGTATAATCCCCGCAGTGGACGGCGTACACGCCAGATTGTAGAAACGCAAGAGATGTTGCTTCGTTACCGTGATCCGAAGACACCGGTTGGCTTGGTCAAAAGTGCATATCGGGAACGCCAGGACGTGGTCATGACGACGCTGGAGGAGATGCTGAATCACGATATCGGTATGTTAACCACCGTGATTATCGGCAATTCCTCGACCATGATGTACGAAGGCCTCATGGTCACACCGCGCGGATATCAGCGGAAATATACGCTGAACTCCGCGGAACAGCCGCTCAGGCCCCATGAGCGGCTGCGCACCGAAGCCGAGCCATGGTCGCTCGGCGCGCAAGAAGCCCGCGCTGCCGCCTCCGGCGAGGCAGCGGGCGGTAGCACGGCCCGCGATGCGCAGGCCGTGCCGCCGGCGGAGCCAGCCCTGCGCGGCGCCATCGCCGGAGCGGGCACGGCTCCGCAAGGGCAGCCGCCCGCAGGCGCATGGGCGGCGACCCCGCCTGCGGCAAGCCCGGCGAGCGGTGCTGGCACCGCCGTGCTTGCCGCAGAGCGGCCCGCGTCCGCGGCGGCAGAGGCCGCACCGCGCGCTGCCGCTGCGGCGCCACGCGCCGGCGCAGCCGAGCTCGCCGCGGAGGCGCTGACGCGGCTCGCGGCAGGCGGTGCGCTCGCGGGCGAAGCGGCAAGCCGCTGGCTGGACGCATCGGCGTCAGGCCCGGCAGCCGCGGGCGCGCAGGGCGCGAGCAGCGATGCGGTGCTTGGGGTAGCCGCTGCTGTGCCCGTGCCGGGGCGCAAGGCGCCGCTCTTTGAGATCGGCGTGTCGCCCGGCGTGGGCAACAAAAAGTTCACCGCCACGCAGATGGCCCTGCTGGCGCAGTGCGCAAGCGAGGACGGCGAACTGGAGTATACGCCGGAGCACCAGATCATTCTGAGAGTGCCGACGTTTGAACCGGATGCGCTGGTAGACGAGCTGCGCGCAGCGAACTTTATCGTGGTGCCGATTGGGGACGTGATCAAGGTCAAAGCCTGTGACTTCTGCAACCTGGAGAAGGACGACGCGGTGCCGATGGCTAACCATTTGCAGGACGTGATCGGGGGATTGTCTGCTCCGAAGGAGACGAGCGTAGCGTTAAACGGCTGCGGGATGGCTTGTTACGGAGCAGTGCTGGAGGATATCGGCATCGTGTACCGCAAGGGCGGCTACGATCTGTTCCTTGGCGGTAAAAAGTTCGGCCGCAATGCACATCCGGCTCAGCCTGTAGCAGAGGGCATTCCGGGTGATCAGATCGGCGGCATTGTGGAACGCATTGTTGCGGAGTACAAGGAAAAGGGTCATCCGAACGAGCGGTTCCACAAGTTTTTCAAACGCGTAGGTGTCATTCAAGGCTTCCGTCATGTGGATGCGCCAGTCACCGTTGAAGTGAATCCGGTTTGCGGTGACTAAGAAGTGGAATTGCATGGTATGTATGGGTCAAGCCTGAAAGTCCACTTAAGCATCAGAGGCAGGGTCATCTACGGAGAATGAGTGGTCACAACACCAAAAAATAAACGAAACACAATCCTCGGCTGAACCCCGGCTGATATAGATAGATAAGACATGCAAAGTTGAACCCATTGCAGAATTAGAAATAGGTTATACCTTTCTTCCTTGGAGCCGAGTGGAGAGCCTTACGAATATGAGAAATCCGATCTACGGATCGGACAGAGGAGGAAATATAGAAGATGGATGCCATTTTGTTGGTGGGACACGGGAGCCGTGATCCCGAGGGGAACCGCGAGTTAAAGGAGTTTGCACGCGAGGTCGCTGAGCAGGCACCGGAGAACACACTGGTGGAAACCTGTTTTCTGGAATTAACCAGACCGAGTATTGCGGATGGAGTTACGGCTTGTGTAGATCGAGGCGCGACACGCGTCGTACTCGTACCGATTATTTTATTTGCAGCGGGACATGCCAAGATTGATATTCCGAATGCGATTGATCGTGCCAAAGCACGTTATCCGCAAGTGCAGTTTATTTATGGGCGTCCGATCGGTGTGCATGAAAAAGTCGTGCAAATTATGCAAACTCGTCTGCAAGAGGCGCAGCCTGTACGTGTTGCAGCTCAAGGTGAAGGTGGAACAGATACAGCAGTTGCAGTGGCCGCTCCGCCTGCTACGGTGACTGATGAAGAGACCGCTGTACTTGTGCTTGGACGGGGAAGCAGTGACCCGGATGCCAACAGTGACTTTTTCAAAATGACCCGTATGCTGTGGGAGAAGCTGCCGTACAGATGGGCGGAAAGCAGCTTTATCGGCGTCACCCAGCCTTCTTTCCCGGATGGATTGGAACGTTGCCTCTTGCTTGGTGCGAAAAAAATTATTGTCATGCCGTATTTCCTCTTTACCGGTGTGCTGATTAAACGCATTGATGAGATGACGGCTGAATTTGCAGCCGCGCATCCGGATATTCAAGTCGAAATCGGTGGTTATTTCGGTTTCCATCCGAAACTGGTCGAACTGGTGCTGGAACGTGCGCATGAGGGGTTATACGGACGGGTTACAGCCAACTGTGACAACTGCCAATTCAGACTTGAAGCAGCCAAACATCACCACCACCATCACGACCATGACCATGGGCATGACCACGATCACGACCATGATCATCACGACCACCACGACCATGATCACCACCATCACCATGAACATCACGATCACGGACATGACCATGACCATGGGCACAATCACCACCATCATGATCACCACCATCATGATCATAGCCACAGTCATGGACACGACCATCAGCACGAAGGTCAGCATGTCCATAGCCATGATGATGAGCATGAACGTCATGATCATAAGCACGAAGGCGGGTACTCCGAGCAGGCGGCCGTTACTCGTGAGGCGACACTTGATTTCCATCATGACCATGACGAAGAGCTGCATCACTCGCATCATGAGCACGATGGACATCGGAGCAAACAGCAGCACAATTTAGCAGGAGCAGAAGGAAATGTACAGCAGCATTCATCCTCTTCTAAGGCACAAGTGGCATCAACTTCCGAGCAGGTGAAGCGTTCATGATCCTCATGTTATGCGGTACCAGTGATGCACGCGAACTTGCGATCCGAATCCAGCAACAAGGACATAACGTCCTGACCTCGGTTGTGACCGATAGCGCAGCCCAAAGTCTGACCGAAGCCGGCTTACCTGTGCGGACGGGCCGATTGACCGTAGAGGCGATGGTGCAGTTGATCCGTGAAAAAAACACCCCTGTGCTTGTGGATGCGAGTCATCCTTTTGCCGAAGAAGCCCATGCGAATGCCATGGAAGCCGCGAAACAGGCGGGCATCCCTTACATTCGTTACGAACGAACCGGGCTTGCTTATGATGACCATGAACTATTACATGTCGTGTCATCTTATGATGACGCAGCACTCAAGGCCAAAGAGCTGAAAGGCTCCGTCATGCTGACGACAGGTAGCAAAACGCTGCAAATCTTCACCAAGCACCTGCTCGGTGATCCGGATATACGACTTGTTGCACGAATGCTCCCCCGTCTCGACAATATGGAGAAATGCGGTGAGCTGGGCGTAGAGCAGCGCAATATTATTGCGATGCAAGGACCTTTTTCCCGAGAAATGAATGAGGCACTTTACAAGCACTATGCAACAACGGTGATGGTCACCAAGGAAAGCGGCAAAACCGGAGCCGTGGACGAGAAGATCCAGTCTGCACTGGAGCTGGGCATTCATGTTGTGCTGATCTCACGTCCAGAGGCGGAGTTTGGCACGGTGTTTGATCATTTTGACGGTGTATTGCACGAGCTGAAAGGGATTCTGGGGCAATGATTTCCCTGATAGGCTTAATTTGAATAACGCAACTTTGAACAGCTTGATTGTAAATATGGAAAGAAGAATGGAGTGATTCGGGTGGATTTTAAAACAGAGTTTAAACCGCTGACCGTGCAACCTCAGGAAATTGAAGGTAAAAGTTTTGAGATGATTACGGAGGAACTGGGGGAGCACCCGTTTACCGATGAGCAGTATCCGGTCGTACAGCGTGTCATTCATGCTTCGGCTGATTTTGAACTCGGCCGCAGCATGGTGTTTCACCCGGATGCAATCCAGGCAGGTATCGCCGCGCTACGCGCAGGCCAATCTGTTATTGCAGATGTGCAGATGATTCAGGCAGGCGTGAGCAAGGATCGTATCCGCGGTTTTGGCGGCGATGTACATGTACATATTTCCGATCCGGATGTGATGGAAGAAGCCAAACGCCTCAACACTACTCGTGCGATCATCTCGACACGCAAAGCAACCCAAATGTATGACGGGGGCATCTACGCTATCGGTAACGCGCCAACGGCGTTGCTGGAGTTAATTCGTCTTGTCAAAGAGGGCGAGGCCAAGCCGGGGCTGATCATCGGCATGCCGGTAGGTTTTGTATCCGCGGCCGAGTCCAAGGACGAGCTACGCAAGCTGGACATTCCTTTTATCACCAACATCGGTCGCAAAGGCGGCAGTACAATCGTTGTGGCAGCACTTAATGCCATCTCGTTGATGGCTGTGAAGGCATAGAGAGGCTGGGCGGGAGTAGCGAGGTGGCGGGCCTCGATCAGTAAGGTCAAACGAAATCTACCTTATCTGATTAAAGGTTGGTTAATTAACTGTGCCGCGTCCTAATGAGAACTGGAAGAGGTCGGAAGTTTGATTTAGCAACTTCTAACGATCACCAGGAAGCTTATTTGGCGTAAAATCAGTCTTTTGAAATTCTAACGATCCTGAGGAACGTTATTTCGCTCAAAACCACTCGAAAGCGCTGGAAATGGCACCATTTTGGTGAAATAGCGTCTCCTGAGATCGTTAGAATTCCAGCGAGGGCAAATTAGGCCAAATAACGTTATCTGTGATCGTTAGCGCTTAGTCGTGGGTGTAACAGGTGTCAAAGTAAACGAGATCCTTAGCGTGCGAGTCACCAGAGATTGGGGTTCCGCTCCAGCAACTTCTAACGATCACCAGGAAGCTTATTTGGCGTAAAATCAGTCTTTTGAAATTCTAACGATCCTGAGGAACGTTATTTCACTCAAAACCACTCGAAAGCGCTGGGAATTGCACCATTTTGGTGAAATAGCGTCTCCTGAGATCGTTAGAATTCCAGCGAGGGCAAATTAGGCCAAATAACGTTATCTGTGATCGTTAGCGCTTGGATATACTTGTAGTTGCTATTAAGTAACTGAGATGGTTAATGCGTGGGCCACCAGTGGTATGAGTTTTGTCTAGCAACTTCTAATGCTACGAATGATTATTGTACGGTCGTTAGCATGTGGGGACGGTGAGTGCAAGTCTAGTCCAGCACCTTCTAACGCTCTCCAGTTGGTTCGTTTACATTTACTAGCGCCACAGTTGTTAAGTACAACTAAAAATCAATGAATCAACAATTCATACAAGACTAAACAACAAACAACAATCAACAATGAACAATCAACATCAGCCAACAGCCACAGTCAACATAAGTCCAACCAACAAGCGAGCATCTAGAAAGGACGGGAGGTTCAAAGCCATGGAAAAGAAACGCATGAAGAGCGGAGAAGCACCGGACCCGGATAAACCGATGCGTTCCGGCTTTACGACCGGGGCGTGTGCTACAGCGGTTGCCAAAGGCGCGACGCAGCTCCTGTTAACGGGGCATATTCCTGCACAAGCCGTGGTTTCCTTGCCCGCCGGCTTTGACCACTCGTTCGAGCTGATCGAGCAGGAGCTGATGACGGACGGTACAGCAACCTGTGCCACGATCAAGGATGCCGGGGATGACCCGGACGCTACGCATTTGGCGAAAATCATTGCGCATGTTTCCTGGCGGGACGAGCCGGGGGTAGAGCTGGATGGGGGTATCGGTGTCGGTCGCGTCACCAAACCTGGATTGCCCGTGCCCGTAGGCGAAGCAGCGATTAATCCCGTGCCGCGGCGTATGATCACCGAAGCCGTGACCCAAGTGCTGACCGAGCATGGCACCGCGAGAGGGGTGCGAGTAGTCATCAGCGTTCCGGACGGCGAAGAGATTGCGAAAAAAACGCTCAATGCGCGGCTTGGCATCCTTGGCGGTATCTCCATTTTAGGTACACGAGGTGTGGTCGTTCCGTTCTCTACTTCGGCGTACAAAGCCAGTGTGGTACAGGCGATTTCCGTCGCGCAGGCTTCCGGCTGCGAGCATATTGTGCTGACGACAGGTGGCAGCAGTGAGAAATATGCGATGAAAATGATGCCCGAACTGCCGGAAGAAGCCTTTATTCAGATGGGTGACTTTGTCGGCTTTGCGATCAAGCACGGGAAACGGCTGGGCATGAAACGCATCAGTCTGGTCGGGATGCCGGGCAAATTCGCCAAAGTGGCTCAAGGGGTCATGATGGTGCACTCCAAGAGTGCGCCGGTGGATTTTGGATTTCTTGCGTCCGTGGCTCGCGAAACCGGGGCCGGCGATGAACTGGCGCAAGCGATCGAGGAAGCCAACACGGCGACTCAGGTGGCGGATATGATGACCGAAGCGGGATATTTGCCTTATTTTGAAAAGTTATGCCTTTATGCCTGCCAGCACTGTCTGGAACATGCGGGCGGCGGCGTAACGGTGGAAGTGGTGCTGGTCACCATGAAAGGAATGGAACTGGGGAGGGCGGAAATCAGTGAACTCGAACACAACAACTGGAGCAAAGAATCGTAACATCCGCATTATTGGCGTAGGCGAAGAGGGGGCAGCCGGACTTACAGCAGAGAGCCTGAGTTTGATTCAGGAGGCTGATGTGCTGGTCGGCGGCGAGCGTCTGCTGCAATTTTTCCCGGCGTTTGCGGGAGAGAAGCTGGTGATCAAGAGCAGTTTGAGTGACCTCGTTGCGAAAATAAAAACGTTGCAGGACACGCACAACATCGTTGTGCTCGCCTCGGGGGACCCGCTGTTTTACGGCATCGCCGGGTATTTCGCGCGCAAGCTCGGCCCGGATCAACTGGACATCCGGCCTAATCTCAGCTCGTTGCAGCTGGCATTCGCGAGGCTTGGCGAGAGCTGGCACGACGCCGTGCTCGAAAGCGTGCACGGTCGCCCGCTCAAAGGCCTCGCCCAGCGCATCGATGGCAAAGCCAAAGTGGCGCTGCTCACGGACGAGCACAACAGCCCCGCTGCGATCGGGGCGTACCTGCAACAGTTCGGCATGACCGAGTATGATGCCTACGTTGCAGAGAACCTGGGCGCGGCAGACGAGCGTGCCCGCCATTACACCCTGGACGAGCTGGTAGCGGCTGAGTGCAGCCCGCTGAACGTCGTCATTTTACTGCGCCGCAAAGATGCACCGGCGCCGCGCAAAGGCTTCGGGTTTGCAGATGAGGAATTCCATCAACGCAAACCCGAGAAGGGCCTCATCACCAAGCGTGAAGTCCGCGCGTTCAGCTTGTCCGAGCTGAAACTGGGCGAGGACAGCATCGTGTGGGATATCGGCGCAGGTTCGGGCTCGGTGGCGGTGGAGTGCACGCGGCTGGCGCCGCGGGGCCAGGTCTTCGCCATCGAAAAGAACGAGGGTGACCTCGTGAACATCGAGGCCAACCGTGTCAAATTCCGGACGGATTTTACCGTCCTGCATGCCAAAGCGCCAGCGGGGCTGGACGAACTGCCCGAACCGGATGCGGTGTTCATTGGCGGCAGCGGCGGCGAGCTCGCGCAGCTGATCGCCCTGTGTGCGTCCCGGCTGCGCCCCGAGGGACGCATCGTGGTGAATGCAGCGACCATCGAAACGCTGCATGACAGCATGAAGGCGATGCGCGATGCAGGCATGGACGCCTCCGTGACCCTGCTGCAGACGGCGCGGAGCAAGCCGATCCTGAATATGACCCGTTTTGACGGATTGAACCCGATCTATGTGATTACAGGCCAATATATTGCAGCAGACGAAGCGGAAGCTGTGAACGGAGCAGAATAGTTTTTTTGGCAAGGAACCAAAGGGGGAGAGTAGCATTAGCACAACAACAGGAAACATCAATAGTACTGGAATTCATACGGGAAGTTCATCAGCGAGCGTGACAGGAGCCGGAGTTAACGTTGGTACACTGTATGGCGTGGGCGTTGGGCCGGGAGACCCGGAGCTGATTACGGTCAAAGCCTACCGGATGATCCGCGAGTGCCCGGTGGTCGCCTACCCGAAGAAACGCAAAGGCGGTAAATCCTACGCCCACGAGATCGTGGAATTGTACGTGAATCCAGAGGAGAAAGAGATGCTGGGGCTGATCTTTCCGATGACCAAAGACCCTGTCGTGCTGGAGCGCGAGTGGGGCAAAACCGTGGAAGCGTGCTGGGAAGCGCTGAAGCAAGGCAAGGATGTCGCTTTTGTGACGGAAGGTGATCCGAACTTATACAGTACCTTTATCCACCTTGCACGTCTCATGCGTGAACTGCATCCTGAAGTTCCGATTAGCTCGATTCCGGGCATATCCTCTGTTCTTGGTGCGGCGGCTGCACTCGATATTCATCTGGCAGATGGCGACGAGCAGGTCGGCATTATTCCGGCGACGGCGGATAAAGAAGCGATGCGGCAGGCGATTGAGCATCACGATACGATTGTGTTTATTAAGGTAGCAAAAGTGCTTGACCCGATGCTGGAGCTGCTGGACGAGATGGGACTTGGCGGCAAAGCGTCGGTGGTTACCAAGGTTACTTCTCCTTATGAATTGGTCTGGCGTGACGCCCGTGAACTGAAAGGGCAGGAGCTGGAATATTTGAGCCTGATGGTGGTGAGCAAATGATGAAAACATTAGAAGCAAAAGTGTACATCGTTGGTGCTGGCCCGGGAGATCCCGAGCTGATTACGGTCAAGGGCTCGAATATTCTGAAAAATGCCGACCTCGTTCTGTACACGGATTCCCTCGTGAATGATGAACTGATTGCGACAGCCAAACCCGAAGCCGAGGTGCTGCAAAGCTCGGGCATGGATTTGGAACAGCAGGTCGAGCTGATGTGCACCGCAGTCCGGGCAGGACGCAGTGTGGCTCGTGTACATACGGGTGATCCGGCGATGTACGGTGCCATTTTGGAACAAATGGTGCTGCTCAAGCAGCAGGGCGTGGACTATGAGATTATTCCGGGTGTAAGTTCCGTCTTTGCTTCGGCAGCGGCGCTGGGAGCGGAACTAACTGTGCCCGAACTGACACAGACCGTTATCCTGACGCGCGCGGAAGGACGCACACCTGTGCCTGAACGGGAGAAGTTGCGCGATCTGGCCTCCCATCACTGTACGGTGGCGCTTTTCCTGAGTGCAACACTGGCGAAAAAGGTCGTGGTGGAATTCCTTGCGGCAGGGTGGAGCGAAGATACACCGGTGGCGGTAGTACAACGTGCAACATGGCCGGATCAGAAGATCGTGCGTACCACGCTAGCGAATCTCGCTGCCGATCTGCGTGCCGCAGGCATTACGATGCATGCGATGATTTTGGCAGGCTGGGCGCTTGACCCTGATCTGGTGAACCGGGATGCACACCGCTCGAAGCTGTACGACAAGTCTTTTACCCATGGCTATCGCAAGGGAGTGAAGTCCGGTGAGTAATCCGTTTGTTGCCGTAGCCATTACCAAGCATGGTGTGGAGATGGTGCGTAACCTCGAAAGGCAGTTTCAGGGCACAGATGTTTATTATATGAGCAAATTCGCCCGTGGGGACGAGGAGCAGATGGGGTACACGTTGTTTGAAGGATCGGTGAAGCTGATTCTGCCAGACCTGTTCAAACGTTATAACGGCATCATTCTGTTTATTTCTCTCGGTGCCGTTGTACGTATGATTGCTCCGCTATTGGTGGACAAAAAAGTCGATCCTGCCGTTCTGGTCATTGATGACCGCGGCGAGAACGTGATTAGCGTGCTGTCCGGTCACCTTGGCGGTGCCAACGAACTGACGCGTCAAGTGGCGGAAGTGCTTGGTGCGCGTGCCGTCATCACGACAGCTTCGGACGTGCAGGGTACGATCCCGGTGGATATGTTTGGACGTGAGCTGGGCTGGATCGTGGACAGCTTTGATAAAGCAACCCCGGTAAGTGCAGCGGTGGTCAACGAAGAGCCGGTGGCACTGATTCAGGAGACAGGCGAACGCAACTGGTGGCGGTACAACAAGCCTGTACCGGATCATATCCGGGTCTTCGGTAGTATGGCCGAGACGGAATCTTTCCCGTTTAATGCGGCACTGGTGGTCAGTGACCGTTTGCTTTCGAAGGCGGAAGAGGAACGTTTTCTAACCAACGGTGTGCTGTACCGTCCGAAGAGCCTGGTGCTCGGCATGGGCTGCAATCGCGGTACCGCGATGGAGGAGTTGGAGCAGGAAGTGCTTGCCACGCTGGAAGAGCTGTCTTTGTCCGTGAAGAGCGTGCGCAACATTGCCACCATTGATCTGAAAAAAGACGAGGAAGGCCTGCTGGCTCTATGCGCCAAGTACGGCTGGGAACTCGTGACTTACACTCCGGAGGAACTGAATACGGTGCAACTTGCCAATCCGTCCGAGACGGTATTTAAATACACCGGAGCCTATGGCGTAAGTGAACCGGCGGCACTGCTTTCTTCGGGAGCAGACCACTGGCTGCTGGAAAAGAAAAAGAGCGGCAACCTGACGATCTCTGTCGCACGGGTTGCGTTTGAATAAGCTGTATTTGATTTGATAAAGCGGTATTTAAGCGGTTCAGAAGTATTTTGTGTGGTCGACCAGTGTTTCGTGTGACTAACAAACATATCGTTTGACCAACCAGCGTTCGTGTGACCAATAAGCATCTCGTTTGACCAACCAGCGTTCGTGCGATCTACAGGCATGAACGTGTCTTTGATCATGTGCCTCACCAATGAGCACGAATATATCTTAGGTAGTTAGCTTCTCCCGAAGCGCGGCATGTTTTAATGTGAATAATTTGAATTAGCATCGATCATCAGCGAGCGTAAGCAGTAAGCAGTAAGCAGTAAGCAGTAAGCAGTAAGCAGTAAGCAGTAAGCAGTAAGCAGTAAGCAGTAAGCCACCAGCATAAACAGTTCCCCAAAATAATCAGCGTGAACGTCACCTCTAACGATCACAGATGACGCTATTTGCTCCAAAATGGGCAACTCTAAATTCTAACGATCACCACAGACGTTATTTGAGCATTTTGCAGAGGAAATGGCTGGAATTCGGGCTGTTCACCCCAAATAACGTTCCTCAGGATCGTTAGAATTTGAAAGTGTGATTTTTTCGCGAAATAAGGTCTCTGGTGATCGTTAGAGGTGAAGCATCAAAGGAAGGGCCGGTACTTCGGTAATTGGGCACTTCTGCACTTCTGCACTTCTGTACTTCGAGTTGCTATGGGTTACATCAGTTATCTCGGCCATCCGTTGCATCCATTGTAGAATCATAGTTACGAGTTACGACTGCCGAGGCGAGATTATGCAGTCCATCCGAGTGGACTATAGCTACTTTTCACCTTGATGCGTTCACATACAAAAAGCAGTTGATATCACCTTATGAACATGACCGTCCCAGGCCGTTGGAATCGATATGGGATGGTCTATTTGTTATATGTAGAGCAAAGGCGGGATGAACGATGAACTCAAAGAATGTAAAGACCACCGTTTCCAATAATGAGACCTTACCAACGAATGAAGTTTTACCAACTGAGTCTAATAACGGAGTCGCACCAATGACATCTAATAACGGAGTCGCAACAACGACGTCCAATAACGATGTCGCAACACTGATCTCCAATAACGAACCCATAACGGCGACACCCGGTAACCAAACTGTGCCTCGGCTGATTATCGCCGGTACGGGTAGTGGTGCTGGCAAAACAACTGTAACGCTCGGTCTAATGAAAGCACTTGCCCAGCGTGGATTGAGTGTACAGGGGTTCAAATGCGGCCCGGATTATATTGACCCAACGTATCATACGGCAGTGACAGGTCGGGCTTCGCGTAATCTGGACGCATGGATGACTTCCCCTGCATATGTGAAGCAGACATTCCAGAGGGCATCCGCAGGTCATGATATTTCCATCATTGAAGGGGTGATGGGCCTCTACGATGGCAAAGATCCGCTCAACAACACAGGTTCTACCGCAGAGATCGCGATGATTACGCAGACACCGGTGATTTTGGTTGTCGATGTACGTAGTATGGCGCGCAGTGCAGCGGCGATCGTACTGGGTTTTCAGCAACTCGAGCCTGAATTAAACATTGCTGGTGTGATTGTGAATCGGTGCGGAAGTGCGGGGCATTATACAATTGTAAAAAAAGCCATTGAGCAGATGTGCAACATTCCGGTGGTTGGCTGGCTAAAGCGGGATGAAGACATGTCCATCCCCGAGAGACATCTCGGACTCGTTCCTGCCATTGAGCGTGGGGAGCTGGAACCGTTATTCCAGCGGGCAGCCGATGTGCTGCTGGAAGGCACGGATCTGGATCTTCTGCTGGAACTGGCCGGAAGTGCTCCCCCGCTCCCGTTGCAGTCCGCCACTCACATCCATATTACGCCGGATACGTACCAGCCTGTGATTGCCGTTGCTCGTGATGCGGCGTTTAACTTCTATTATCCGGATAACCTGGAACTGCTCGAAGCGGCGGGGGCACGGCTACAGTATTTCAGTCCACTCGCTGGTGAAGGCATTCCGGCCGAGGCGGACAGCATTTATCTGGGTGGTGGTTTTCCCGAGGAGTTCGCGGCGGTGATTGCCGGAAACGAGCGTTTTCTGGAAGGGCTACGCGAAGCAGCCCGTTCCCGGATGCCGCTGTTTGCGGAGTGCGGCGGCTACATGGTACTGGCCGAAACGCTGACGGATCGTGAAGGGCAGACGTACACCATGGCAGGCATTATTCCTGCGCAGGTGCAGATGCAGAAGAAACGAGCTGCGCTGGGATACCGGGAGGCGAGTGCGGTTCAGGACTCTTTTTTGCTAAAACAGGGCGAAGTGCTGCGGGGGCATGAATTCCATTACTCAACGATGACGTACCGCGAAGAGGTACCTATTCCGTATGCTTATGAAACGAAGGGATTACGGGGCGTAAAGCAGGAGGGGTACGCTTTGGGCAGTATCGTGGCCGGATACACCCATGTGCACCTCGGCTCTGATCCGCAAGCGGCACAGAGATGGGTGGAGCATTGCCGACTGTACCGCGAGCACCAAGCTTAGTTGAAGCGCAGCACCCGTGTGCAATGATCATGCTCAGATCAAACGTGTATAACGCATTCATATGCGGCACGGAAGTAACGTTAATATGATTACACAGAGCCTAAAATGGAGGGATAGAGATTAGAGAACGAATTACGCTGAGGCGATTTTTCGTTCGGTGGAACCAGCCTGCTCCCCTCTTTCGGCAATAAGCGGAAGGGCTTGAATTCGTTTTGAACCTCCTGAGACTTTGGTCGTGAAGTTGGGAATGGGACTGTACAATTAAAGGTTTTTAGTGAAACATGTGGAATGTGTTAGGGATGGAGTGTGTTGTGACAAGGTAAATGGTGAATCCCAGCTGGATATGCCTGATATGGATATGCCAATCCGTTATACGGCTATACTAGGAAGTATTGTGATAGGGTATATGTCTTATTCGAAACCTAAGTGGAAGAGATGAAGAAACACCACGGTAGTCGATTGATAAAGCGTGGTTAATTTATAGGATATGGAGTGTGCAGACGAACGTAAACGAACAAGATTACAAGAAAGGAGATGATGATAATGGATCATCGCAAAAAAGCACTTTTAATTGGAGATTATACACATCCGGACTGGCATCCTCTACAGGGGGTAGACGCGGAGATTAGCCGTATTTTTCAAGATACGATTACGGTTCAGTGCAGTGAAAATCGCAACATGCTGCTTCATGAAAATATTTCGGGATTCGATGTATGTATCTCATACATGGACGATTGGAGAGGCAAAGTCTCCCCGCAGCAGACAGCAGGCTTGTTGTCTTATGTAAGTAACGGGGGCGGACTGGTCATCTTGCATAATGGAATCTCGCTTCAGAATCGAAATGAGATCAAACAGATGATTGGCGCCAAGTTTCTTCATCACCCGCCGTATGCGCCGCTGGAGTTCACGGTGACGGAAGAGAGCCATCCCGTGACGGAGGGCATTTCCGGTTTTACGATGGAAGAAGAACCATATGAATTCGAGTTCGGTTCATTTACCGAGACTAAAATTTTGCTGCAATACCAGTCTAAAGAAGGGCCGAAACCGGCAGCTTGGGCTCATAAGTATGGACTCGGGCGAATTGTTTATCTGATGCCTGGGCATTCTGTTCCCTCCTTTGCGAACGAAACCTATCGTCGACTGGTTTTGCAAGCAGGCAAATGGGCAGCACGGTACGTGTAAGGAATGTCTCCTTTTTGCATGTCGGGGTTTAACAGGTGTAATATAGAGACAACCGAAGAGGAGGATGAATAAGATGAGCGATTTGTTCAAGAAGGCGTTCTCGTTAGGGCTTGGTCTCACGGTAGTCAGCAAAGAAAAGATTGAGAAAACGGTGGATGATCTGGTGGAGCGCGGGAAGCTTGCGCCTGGAGAATCCAAAGCGTTTGTTGAACGATTGTTGGAGCGCGGCGAAGAAGAGCAGGGCCAGCTGAAACGTGTCATTCAGGAGCAGGTCAAACGTGTGCTTCAGGAAGCGGGCGTGGCTTCTGAAAGTGACGTAACCAGTCTGGAACAGCGTGTTGCGGTTTTGGAAAAAAAACTGGCCGAGCTGCATCAGACACCTCAGCTTCAAGTTGATGAAACCCCGGCTCCGGTTGTTGAAGACTCTCCTCCTCTCAAAGGAAACGAGATCGAATAGATGGCTGTGCGGATCAAACATGTCGGCAGATACCGGGAAATTGCCATGGCGCTGGTGCGTCATGGCTTCGGGTATATGGTCGAGGAGCTCGGGTTATTCCAGCTTCTTGCACTGCCCAGACGGTGGATGTCGCGTGAAGCGCAACCCACCAAGACGTTAAGCGAACGGATCAGGCTGGTGTTGCAGGAGCTGGGGCCGGCTTTTGTGAAGCTGGGGCAACTTGCAAGCACAAGGGCAGATCTATTACCTGAATCGGTGATTCGGGAACTGGTCAAATTACAGGATCAGGTTCCGCCGTTCTCGTCAGAGACGGCACGGGGTATTTTGGAACAGGAATTGGATACACCGCTGGAAGAGATCTTTTCCCGGTTCGAGGATACCCCTGTGGCCGCAGCCAGTATTGGTCAGGTGCATCTGGGCAAACTTCAGAGCGGAGAAGCCGTAGCGATTAAGATCCAGCGCCCAGGCATATCAAGGATTGTGCAGCGTGATCTGGACATTCTGCGAGAATTGACTGCAATGGCGGAGAAACGTTGGGATTGGGTGAAACAATACCAGATTCCGCAGATGGTGGAAGAATATGCCCAGGCTCTGATGGCTGAGCTCGATTATACGGTGGAAGGTCGCAATACGGAGAAGATTGCACAGCAATATCAGCAGGACCCTAAAGTGAAAATTCCGGTAATCTACTGGGATCAGACCTCATCGCGTGTGTTGACCATGGAATATATTGAGGGCATCAAGCTGAACAACCGGGATGAACTGGTGAAGCGCGGCCATGATCTGAACAATATTGCCGAACGGCTGGTGGATGCGCTGCTGAATCAGATTTTTATGCATGGTTTCTTCCATGCCGACCCGCATCCGGGCAATCTGATGGTGCTGAAGGACGGGCGACTGGCTTTCATTGACTTCGGTATGGTCGGCAGTCTGAGTGATGAGATGAAGCAGCAGCTTGCCTCGCTTATTATCGGGCTGATGCGTAAGGATACGGATAGTATGATCCGTGCGATTGAGAAGCTTGGCATGATGCCGGATGACATGGATGCACGTGCGCTTCATGTGGATTTGGACAAACTCCGGA
This sequence comes from Paenibacillus xylanexedens, assembly GCF_007680605.1. GTDB lineage: Bacteria > Bacillota > Bacilli > Paenibacillales > Paenibacillaceae > Paenibacillus > Paenibacillus xylanexedens_B. The sequence goes on along the minus strand of NZ_VEIO01000003.1, from coordinate 3,473 downwards.
CGAAATATTACGATATTCCTTTTTCCAAAATCAGTGTAGGACAGGCACTCAACGATCTGTTCGGCATTGCCCAGAAACATCGGGTTGTCATGCCCGCAGATATACTGCTGATGGGCAAATCGTTGCTGACCGTGGAAGGAGTTATTGAACATCTCGACCCTACCTTGAGTATCGTGGATATGGCGGAACCATTCGGGCGAAAGCTGCTCAAGGAACGTTTTAGCGCGGGTAGGATCAAAAATCGGTTGTTTCGCAGTGCGGCAGACATGGCCGAAAGTGTCATCGGTTTGCCGGGACAGCTGCGGCAGTTGTCCTCCATCATTAGCAAAGGAAAGCTGCGACTGGAGATCAGTGTTCCCGAATTAGAATCACTCATGCGCAGGCTGGATCAGATCAGCAATCGTTTATCGTTCAGCATTGTGCTGCTGGCCTTCTGTATCATCATGGTGGGACTTATCATCGGTTCTTCGATTAGTCACCAATCCACGATGCTGTGGGATATTCCGGTGATTGAGATTGGTTTTCTCGTGGCCATCCTCATGGTGGCGTTTCTGCTGTACTCGATATTCAAATCGGGCAGGTTTTGAGACGGAAGTTCAAGCTTTTATAATAATGAAGTTAGCAATCGAACGCCAAAAAGTGATTGCTTGAAAATAGGAATAACTCACCATAACCTGTAAATGCCAAAATAGACTGCAAGGCCTTTTATGAAAGGGCTTTGCGGTTTTTTTTGATGAGTAGAGATAAAGGGAGTTAAATCTAGAAGGATGAAGATAATAGGAGATAAGCACTTGTTTTTGCGAGATTACAGAGTTCGTACATGTGTATGTCTGTAACTATAATAATAGGTCAGTAGATTAACGGCCCCGGTTTTTCTGAGAGAGGAAAACTAACAGGTGTTGCTTCGTTCATCCATCGAATGAGATGGTGAGACGAGAATACCGCAAGCAAGAAGACAACGGAATGGGTAACGGAAAAGTCAGTACACGCTGGAACGGCAATGACATGATGAATTTGAATCGGCGTTTAGCGCTGAATTAAAGATTTAGACCATCATGCACATAGGGACAAATAGACTAGCAATGGACAGGTTAAGGGCACTGTATGCTTATTGGCATTTACCCATGAGCAGGCGAAAAGTCAGGCATGATAGTTTTTTTGCGGAGACTCATCCGTTATTTTGTGTTCTTTGCAGACTTGCCACTGTCGTTTTTATGGGTCCCGAAGTGGAAATTGGATGTGTACGACTTCCGTTATTCTTCAGCAGATTCGTTAATTTGAGGGACACATCCAGGAGGCAATGCAAGAACATATGAATACGTTAAAACAACAGTGGTTTGGCAACATCCGCGGAGACGTGCTGGCAGGAATTACGGTAGCACTCGCGCTCATTCCGGAAGCTATTGCCTTCTCCATTATCGCCGGTGTTGATCCGATGGTCGGCTTGTATGCGTCGATTACGATTGCGATCGTCATTTCGATTGCAGGAGGCAGACCGGGCATGATTTCGGCAGCAACAGGAGCTATGGCGGTATTGATGGTAGGACTCGTCAAGGATTATGGCGTGGAGTATCTTTTTGCGGCGACCATTCTGACGGGCATCATCCAGTTTGTTTTAGGCATATTTAAAGTAGGGCGATTTATTACGTTTGTACCTCATTCGGTGTTGACCGGATTTGTGAACGCACTGGCGATTCTGATCTTTATGGCGCAACTTACCCACTTTACGGGAGCGAACTGGATCATGTATGTGATGGTGGCGGCAACACTGGCAATCATCTATATTTTGCCGCGTTTTTTCAAAGGGGCTCCGGCTCCGCTTGTAGCGATTATTATCATGACCATTATTACGGCGATTTTTCATCTTGATGTCAAAACGGTGGGTGAAATGGGCAATCTGACAAGCACATTGCCGATGTTCCATCTGCCGAATATTGCGTGGACATGGGATACACTGATGATCCTGCTACCGTATTCATTTACGATGGCACTTGTCGGTTTGCTGGAGTCCCTTTTGACCGCGACCATTGTGGATGAGATGACGGAAACGAAAAGCAGCAAAAACCGAGAGGTACGTGGTCAGGGGATTGCAAACTTTGTAAACGGGTTGTTCGGCGGGATGGGTGGCTGTGCGATGATCGGACAGTCCGTCATTAATGTGAAGTCAGGCGGCCGCGGCAGGTTGTCGACATTTACGGCAGGGGCGTTTCTGGCGATTTTATTGTTGCTCCTGAGCGGTGTGGTGAAGCAGGTACCGATGGGTGCGCTGGTTGGCGTGATGTTTATGGTGTGTATCGGTACGTTTGACTGGAGTTCTGTGAAAAATATAGCCCGCGTCCCACGCGCTGAAGCGATCGTTATGGTGGTGACGGTAGCGATCGTTGTTTACACGCATGACCTGTCGCTTGGTGTAATGGTTGGCGTTGTGCTCAGTGTGCTGCACTTCGGCTGGAAACAGACCAAGATTCGCGTACAGGCTAGCGAAGAGCAAGGACAGAAAGTGTACCTTGTACACGGGCCGTTCTTCTTCGGTTCCTCGTCCCACTTTGTGGATGAATTCGATACGGAAACCGATCCGCAGGACATCACCATTGACTTTGGCGGCTCGCATATCTGGGACAACACCGCGGTTGTGGCGATTGGCAAAGTAAAATTCAAATACGCGAAGCTTGGCAAAACCGTACATCTGCGTGGATTAAACGAGGAAAGCACCCGATTGCTGGAGCGCAGCGGATATAAGGTTTCTGGTGCGGGTACCGTTCCGGGTACGGGCGGACACGGAGCATAAAGTTAATGTGAAGTGTAAAGCTTAACTAAGGCGTAAAGTTCAAGTGGAGTGTAAATTCAAGTAAAGTGTAAAGTTCAAGTAGAGCGTAACGGTTAATTTAAAGTAACTTGTTCCAAAATGGTTTTGGTATCTGCGCGTTACAACATCGACAGGTGGCAAGTAAGCTTAGAAATTGCCGATTGTGATACGAACGAGCTGGAGATGACTATGGAGCTGGAGATGATAAAAGAGCGATATGGCATCTCAAACAGCAATAGTCGGTGAGCATGCCGCAACGCGTGCATCTCCTGACGCGCGGTGTAATGCGTTTGGCGCATCAAGATGCTCAGCCTTGTGGCCATGCCTACCAGAAATATCGCTGGGTGATCGGTGAGTAGGAACGGTTAAAGGTAACAGATAAAAGGTAACAAGTAACAGTTAACAGCTGGGGATTGGAAGTTACGTAGTGGTAACCCTTGAAAAGGCTTAAGGTAGTAGGTTATAGGGGGTATAGGGGTTATAAGCTATAGGCTTTGGATATCACTAAACAGTATTAATATGCAGCGGTCTTCTTGCGATGTATGCCGGGGAGCCGCCTTTTTTGTATCTGTGAGCGCTAACGATCAGGACTTTAAAGCCCCCTAATCCAATTGGACACTCAAAGCTACCTCAGATACACTAAATGAAATGAGGAGAGTGTTCATGA
>NZ_VEIO01000039.1 GCF_007680605.1 Paenibacillus xylanexedens | reverse complement strand
GCCGTCCATCAAAATATGATGGTGGCTCCATACGATCTCATATTGGCTCTGCCCCGTCTTCAATACAGTAATCCGTAGCAAGATATCTTTTGTAAGATCGAATCCTTGTTCCCGGTCTGATTGCTTGAATTGCTCTACTTTGCACTCGATCTCATCTTCCGGTAGCCCTGTGAAATCCTTGAAGACGATCGACGGATTACGCTTTTTCAGTACGATCTGTAGCGGCCTCTCTAATGCCTCGTATACAAACACCGTTCGGAAGATATCATACCGTTCCATCAGAAGAGAAAGGCTTTTCTCCAGATGGGCTTTATGCAGCGACCCTTGAATCACAATCGACAACTGATTGAAATACGCTGATGACTGTGGGTCTCTTAATGCTTGGAACAACATGCCTTCTTGCATTGGAGACATTGGATATATGGAAAGCAGTCCGTCGGTATCGCTACTCACCAGTTGCTTGCGAAGTTTATCGAAAGTGGCGAGCGGTATTGATACGCTACCCACATCGCTCGGGGTCAGTTCCCGCTCCGTTTGCTGCATGCAATGCTCAACGATTGAAAGTAACTGCTTCCTGTAGTTGTCCAGCAGTCCTTGCATCGTGCTTTCCTCGTA
>NZ_VEIO01000038.1 GCF_007680605.1 Paenibacillus xylanexedens | reverse complement strand
TTGGATAAGCCCTCGACCGATTAGTACTGGTCAGCTCCATGCATTACTGCACTTCCACCCCCAGCCTATCTACCTCGTCGTCTTCAAGGGGTCTTACATACTGGGAAATCTCATCTTGAGGGGGGCTTCACGCTTAGATGCTTTCAGCGCTTATCCCGTCCGTACATAGCTACCCAGCGGTGCTCCTGGCGGAACAACTGGTACACCAGCGGTACGTCCATCCCGGTCCTCTCGTACTAAGGACAGCTCCTCTCAAATTTCCTACGCCCACGACAGATAGGGACCGAACTGTCTCACGACGTTCTGAACCCAGCTCGCGTACCGCTTTAATGGGCGAACAGCCCAACCCTTGGGACCTACTTCAGCCCCAGGATGCGATGAGCCGACATCGAGGTGCCAAACCTCCCCGTCGATGTGGACTCTTGGGGGAGATAAGCCTGTTATCCCCAGGGTAGCTTTTATCCGTTGAGCGATGGCCCTTCCATGCGGTACCACCGGATCACTAAGCCCGACTTTCGTCCCTGCTCGACTTGTAGGTCTCGCAGTCAAGCTCCCTTATGCCTTTGCACTCTTCGAATGATTTCCAACCATTCTGAGGGAACCTTTGGGCGCCTCCGTTACTCTTTAGGAGGCGACCGCCCCAGTCAAACTGCCCACCTGACACTGTCCCCG
>NZ_VEIO01000037.1 GCF_007680605.1 Paenibacillus xylanexedens | reverse complement strand
CAGGGGTAGGGGAGCGTTGTATAAGGGTTGAAGGTGTACCGTAAGGAGCGCTGGACATTATACAAGTGAGAATGCCGGTATGAGTAACGAAAAGATCAGTGAGAATCTGATCCGCCGAAAGCCTAAGGGTTCCTGAGGAAGGCTCGTCCGCTCAGGGTAAGTCGGGACCTAAGGCGAGGCCGAAAGGCGTAGTCGAAGGACAACAGGTCGAAATTCCTGTACCACCGTAAATCGTTACGAGCGATGGGGGGACGCAGTAGGGTAGTGACGCAGGCTGATGGATGCCTGTCCAAGCAGTAAGGCTGATGTGTAGGCAAATCCGCACATCGTAAGGCTGAGCTGTGATGGGGAGTGAAAATTACAGTAGCGAAGGTCATGATCTCACACTGCCAAGAAAAGCCTCTAGCCAGATGAAGGTGCCCGTACCGCAAACCGACACAGGTAGGCGAGAAGAGAATTCTAAGGCGCGCGGAAGAACTCTCGTTAAGGAACTCGGCAAAATGACCCCGTAACTTCGGGAGAAGGGGTGCCCCGGTAGTGTGAATAGCACGAGGGGGCCGCAGTGAAAAGGCCCAAGCGACTGTTTAGCAAAAACACAGGTCTGTGCGAAGCCGTAAGGCGAAGTATACGGGCTGACGCCTGCCCGGTGCTGGAAGGTTAAGGGGAGTGGTTAGG
>NZ_VEIO01000036.1 GCF_007680605.1 Paenibacillus xylanexedens | reverse complement strand
TACGTGGTAAGCCGTGGTGTATTTAATGCATCCGAGTTGCGCGCGTATTTAAAACGGAGTCTGCCTGAGTACATGGTGCCGTCGTATCTGGTGGAAGTGGAGCAAATTCCACTGACGGCGAACGGGAAGGTGGACCGAAAGGCGCTACCGGAACCGCAAGGGCTATTGCAGACAACCAGCGAATACGTTGCCCCACGAAGCGGGACTGAAGCGAAGCTAGCAGAGATTTGGCAGGATGTGTTAGGCCTTTCGCATCCAGTAAGCATCCGGGATGACTTCTTCGAGCTGGGGGGCCATTCACTCAAAGCAACACAGCTGATGGCCCGCATCCAGAAACAGTTAGATGCGAGTGTGACGCTGAGTGAAGTGTTCGCCCGTCCAACGGTAGAGATGCTAGCGGGGTATTTGGAAACGGCAGCTATCCTGGAACGCTATGAGGCAATCAGCCCGGCGGAGCCGCGCGAAGGGTATCCCGCCTCGCCTGCCCAGCAACGGATGTATGTGGTAAGTCAGCTGGATCAGCAGGGCATGGGTTATAACATGCCGCAAGCGCTGGAGATCACAGGGGAACTGGATGCTGTTCGGGTGCAGGAGACTCTGAACCGCTTAGCCGAGCGCCATGAAGCCTTCCGTACATCGTTTGTAATGCAAGAAGACCAGCTCATGCAACGGATCGCCGAGCAGGTG
>NZ_VEIO01000035.1 GCF_007680605.1 Paenibacillus xylanexedens | reverse complement strand
GCTTCAACTACTTAGGGCAATGGGATCGGGAGATGAATGCCGGGGCGATGTCCATGTCTGGGCTGTCTACTGGATTGTCAATGAGTCCGCAGTCGGAGCGGGTTCATGCGTTGGACATTGCAGGGAATGTAATCGCTGGAAAGCTGATGCTGAGCTTGACATACGATAAGCAGGAGTACGAGGAAAGCACGATGCAAGGACTGCTGGACAACTACAAGAAGCAGTTACTTTCGATCATCGAGCATTGCATGCAGCAAACGGAGCGGGAGCTGACCCCGAGCGATGTGGGTAGCGTATCAATACCACTCGCCACTTTCGATAAACTTCGCAAGCAACTGGTGAGTAACGATACTGGTGGACTGCTTTCCATCTATCCGTTGTCTCCAATGCAAGAAGGGATGCTATTTCAGGCATTGAGGGAACCGAAGTCATCTGCGTACTTTGAACAAGTATCGTTCACCATTCAAGGGACGTTGCATGAATCCTATCTGGAGAAGAGCCTTTCTCTTCTGATGGAACGGTATGATATCTTCCGAACAGTGTTTGTATACGAGGCATTAGAGAGGCCGCTACAGATCGTACTGAAAAAGCGCAATCCGTCGATCGTTTTCAAGGATTTCACAGGGGTACCGGAAGATGAGATCAAGTGCAAAGTAGAGCGATTCAAGCAATCGGACCGGGAACAAGGATTCGATCTGACGAATGATGCTTTGTTACGGATTACTGTATTGAAGACGGGGCAGAGCCAATATGAGATCGTATGGAGCCACCATCATATTTTGATGGACGGC
>NZ_VEIO01000034.1 GCF_007680605.1 Paenibacillus xylanexedens | reverse complement strand
ATGATTGGGGTGAAGTCGTAACAAGGTAGCCGTATCGGAAGGTGCGGCTGGATCACCTCCTTTCTATGGAGAATCGTTTCCCGAGCGGAAACATTCAAATATGTAGCTCAGCTACAAACTACTCACTCGTTGCTCAGTTTTGAGAGCTCAAACTCTCAAAACTTCTCGTTGATTCGACCGACACATCCGTGAATGGCCTGAATCAAACGATTTGTTCTTTGAAAACTAGATATCGAAACGAAACAAACGCGAATTAGAACATTCCTTTTAGGGATGAATGCTTGCTCGGTTCAAGTAACCGAACAACAATCATCCTAGCTGATCTTGTGTAAACAAGTGAAGTGTTTTATAAGGTAGATTGCTGGAGCGAGTGATCGAAATGGAGCGACTTTTGGATTTGAACGCAGTTCAAACCAAGCGGAGCGACAGCTCGAACACGAGCGCAATGGTTAAGCTACTAAGAGCACACGGAGGATGCCTAGGCGCTAGGAGCCGATGAAGGACGTGGCGAACAACGAAACTGCCTCGGGGAGCTGTAAGCAAGCTTTGATCCGGGGATGTCCGAATGGGGAAACCCAGCTGGGGTAATATCCAGTTACTCTTGTCTGAATACATAGGGCAAGTAGAGGCATACCAGGGGAACTGAAACATCTAAGTACCCTGAGGAAGAGAAAACAATAGTGATTCCGTCAGTAGCGGCGAGCGAACGCGGAGAAGCCCAAACCAGAGAGCTTGCTCTTTGGGGTTGTGGGACGTCTCACATGGAGTTACAAAGGAACCGGTTAAGCGAAGAGGTCTGGAAAGGCCCGCCAAAGAAGGTAAAAGCCCTGTAATTGAAAGTTGGTTCCCTCCGAGACGGATCCCGAGTAGTGCGGGGCACGTGAAACCCCGTATGAATCCGGCAGGACCATCTGCCAAGGCTAAA
>NZ_VEIO01000033.1 GCF_007680605.1 Paenibacillus xylanexedens | reverse complement strand
TCTTCTCCGCAAGGATACTGGCGCTGTAGCGCAGTCATCATATTCGTTATGCCGCGGTGCTCAACCATGACCCCTTTCGGCTGTCCCGTCGATCCCGAGGTATAGATTACATACGCCAGATCGCTTGCGCCGCTGATTGCTGGCAGGTTTTCTGGTTCTCCCGTGTACAGTGATGCGTCCGCCAGATTCAACACAGTGCCTACGTAAGCTAACGGTACTTCCACATTCCCACCGTATATAAGCAACAGATTCGCCCCGCTGTCCTCCAGCATGTACGTCATCCGATCCGGCGGGTACGCCGGGTCGATCGGCATGTAGGCGCCGCCGGCTTTCAAGATCGCCAGAATCCCTACGATCATCTCCACCGAGCGATCTGCCATGATCCCCACGATCTGGTCTGCACCCACGCCCCGCGAGCGCAGTTCATGTGCCAGCTGGTTCGCCTTCGCATTCAGCTGGCCATACGTCAGTTGCACAGCCTCGAAGACAACCGCCACCGCTTCCGGTGTTCGATCTGCCTGCTCCTCAAACAGCGTGTGAATCGGTTGATCTTGCGGATACTCCGCCGCTGTAGCATTAAACGTCTCCAGCAACTGATGCTTCTCTGCCTCGCTGGCCAGCTCGATTTCCGCCAGCCGCATATCCGGCGTTTCGGCGATCTGCTCTAGAATTGCCGTCAAATGTCTTATGAGTTGCTTCATGCTCTCGTCTTGATAAGCTTCCGCATTGTAGTTAAGTTTAACGAAAAGCCGACTTCCGCTTAAACCCATAAATACATTTAATCCAAAACTGGTTTGCTCCGTTCCCTTTACCGTTGTTACAACAAAATCTTGTTCTCCTGCAGGTTGCTCCTGAACAGGCGGTGTATCCATCGGATAATTCTGGAATACGAAAATATGATCAAATAAGTTCGTTTTGAGTGTACTGTGTGCTTGAATATCAGCCAAAGACACATAATCATACTGCTCGGATTTCAACAAATCGACCTGCACTTGTTTCACTAAGGC
>NZ_VEIO01000032.1 GCF_007680605.1 Paenibacillus xylanexedens | reverse complement strand
TGAATGCGAAAGCGAACCAGCTGGCACATGAACTGCGCTCGCGCGGCGTGGGTGCAGACCAGATCGTGGGGATCATGACAGATCGCTCGGTGGAGATGATCATGGGGATTCTGGCGATTTTGAAGGCGGGCGGAGCGTACATGCCGATCGACCCGGCGTACCCGCCGGATCGGGTGACGTACATGCTGGAAGACAGCGGCGCAAGAGTGTTGCTCGTATACGGCGATGGCATTAAAGTACCGCCAGCTTATGAAGGTGCTGTGTTGAACCTGGCGGACAACTCGTTATACGCAGGTGAGAACGGAAATCGGTCTGTCGCAAGCGAGCCAAGCGATCTGGCGTACGTGATCTACACTTCGGGATCGACGGGCAAGCCGAAAGGAGTGATGGTGGAGCATCGCAATGTTGTGCGGTTGCTCTTCAACGATCGCAACCTATTCGACTTTGGTGTGGGTGATGTATGGACGATGTTCCATTCGTTCTGCTTCGATTTCTCAGTATGGGAAAAGTATGGCGCGCTGTTGTACGGAGGCAAGCTGGTTATCGTTCCAAAACGAACAGCTCAAGAACCGCGGTTGTTCGCGGAGTTGCTGGAACGTGAACAGGTAACAATTCTTAACCAGACACCTACAGCGTTCTACAGTCTGATTCACGAAGTGTGCGACAAGGAATCCAACTGGAATCTGGCCGTACGCAAAGTGATATTCGGCGGGGAAGCGTTGTCCCCCGCGTATTTAGAACCATGGGCGAGGGCATATCCTAATACCCGCCTAATCAACATGTACGGGATCACTGAAACGACTGTGCACGTGACGTACAAGGAAATAACCGCTGAGGATATTTGGAAGAACATTAGCAACATTGGAAAACCGATCCCCACATTGTCCGTTATGATCCTGGATAAGGATGGGCGACTTACTCCTCTGGGAGTAGCCGGTGAAATGTACGTGGCTGGAGAAGGCGTGACGCGGGGATACTTGAACCGTCCCGAGCTGACGGCAGAGAAGTTTGTAGACAAC
>NZ_VEIO01000030.1 GCF_007680605.1 Paenibacillus xylanexedens | reverse complement strand
AACGGCGTGCGCCAACTGCTCGTAGGCGGTGATATTGTCTCGGTACCGCACGCGAAAAAAGCGATGCAAATCGAAGGATTGAAACTGATTAACGGTTATGGTCCAACGGAAAGCACAACCTTTGCATGCAGTTATTTGATAACGGAAGAGGATGTTAACCAGGGAGCGATTCCAATAGGCCGTCCTATCGCGAATACTCGCACCTATATCGTCAATCCGTCGAACCAGTTGCAACCGGTGGGAGTACCCGGGGAGCTGTGCATCGCGGGAGACGGCTTGGCGCGGGGATACTTGAACCGTCCCGAACTGACGGCAGAGAAGTTTGTAGACAACCCATTTGAACCGGGCGGGCAGATGTATCGCACCGGGGACCTGGCACGGTGGCTACCGGACGGGAACCTGGAGTACCTAGGTCGGATCGATGAACAGGTGAAGATCCGGGGGTACCGGATTGAGACAGGGGAAATTGTGCATGTTCTCCTGCAACACACGGACGTGAAGGAAGCCGTGGTTGTGGCTCGGAAAGACGAGCAGGGCGAGTCTTATCTGTGTGCCTACGTGGCGAGCCTGGGCATTTTCAGTGCATCTGAGTTGCGCACGTATTTGAAACGGAGTTTGCCTGAGTATATGGTGCCGTCGTATCTGGTGGAAGTGGAGCAAATTCCACTGACGGCCAATGGGAAGGTGGACCGGAATGCGCTGCCGGAGCCCCAAGGGCTACTACAGACAACCGGTGAATACGCTGCGCCGCGAAGCGAGACCGAAGCGAAGCTAGCCGCCATTTGGCAGGACGTACTAGGTCTTTCGCAACCGGTAAGCATCCGGGATGACTTCTTCGAGCTGGGGGGCCATTCACTCAAAGCAACGCAGCTGATGGCCCGCATTCAGAAACAGTTAGATGCGAGCGTGACGCTGAGTGAAGTGTTTGCCCGTCCAACGGTGGAGATGCTAGCCGGGTATTTGGAAACGGCGGCTATCCTGGAACGCTATGAGGCAATCAGTCCGGCGGCGCCACGCGAAGCGTATCCTGCCTCGCCTGCCCAGCAGCGGATGTA
>NZ_VEIO01000002.1:369898-701740 GCF_007680605.1 Paenibacillus xylanexedens | reverse complement strand
GAGCCCAAATCCATTGCGTTATGATGCGTCAATCTGAGAAAAAGCTAGCTAGTGTCCAATATTAAGGGGTTGAACCGCCAGAGAGCTTATTTACTCTGGTTAGTGATGATTCGCCCCTATTGTGCGCATTTTCAGCAAAATAGCGTCTGTGGGGATCGTTAGAATTCTCAAACCCTCAAAAACCGCCGAATAAGCTCGTCTGTGATCGTTAGAATAAAAGTCGGAGCGAGTACCCTTACACCGCGTTTAGCAGTCTGCAAAACCTTAGCCTTTCCCGTCCCCCCTGTGACGCCTAACTCCTTACCCATTACTCCCTTACCCCTTACTCCTTTTACTCCTTACTCCTTACTCCCTAACTTCTTAACTTCTTAACTTCTTAACTTCTTAACTTCCAATTATGCACATTCCCTCATTTCCTCTGTGATCCCTCTACCTGTACTCTCATTTCCCGATCTACTGATCTACCAACCAATCCGGCTGAATAACCGCTATCCTTCCGGGGTAAGCACGATCAACTTATCATCCCCGTCACGTGGCGAGCCGCGGCCATCGCGATTGTTCGTTAGCACATACAGCTTACCGTCTTCACCGGCGGTGACATTACGTATACGACCCCATTCATCTTCGAAAAAAGGGACCACCTGCTCGACCTTTGTACCGTCTTCGGACAATATCACACGCAGGAGCTGCTCCCCTCTCAGATTCGCAACCACTAATGAACCCGCCCACGGGCCTTCCGTAATGAAGGCTACACCCGAAGGCGCCCAGGTATCATTCCCGCTATGTGCCAGCGGAGACTGATAGGTTCCGTTATCATCGTCGTCGCCTTCTACTTCGGGCCAGCCATAGTTCTCCCCGGCAACAATCCGGTTAATCTCGTCATGATTGCGCTGACCGTGTTCGGTCGCATAGAGATACCCGTTATCCGGATTCCATGCGAGCCCTTGAGCGTTCCGATGCCCCAGACTATATACAGGGGAATTCGGCCAAGGGTTATCTGACGGGATCGCCCCATCGAGACCGATGCGCAGTATTTTTCCACCAAGGCTATCCCGGTTCTGTGCCAATTCCGGTTCATAACGCTCGCCTGTGGTGATATACATCAGCTGATCCGGGCCGATCTTGATTCGTCCGCCGTTGTGATTCACCCCGCCCGGAATGCCCGATAACAGTTCCTTGTCGATCACCGCTTTTCCATCCGCCACCTTCAGGCGTAGCACGCGATTGGCAATATCTTGCCCGTCCAGATACGAGTGGTACACATAGAGATAACCGTTGCTCTCAAAGTCCGGATCTGCCTCCAGCCCAAGTAATCCGCCTTCACCTTCTTCATTAAAAGGTGCTTCGAATTCAATCAGCGGCTCAGACTCCAGCTTTCCATTCGTAATGACTCGGATCACGCCCGGACGCTCGCTAACAAACATTCGCCCATCTGCAACCGTTACGATCTCCCAAGGTGCATTCAATCCCTCCACCAGAACAGAAGCCTGATAGGGAACGACCGCACTCCCTTGCTCTTCAAGCTCTCCGGTGCCTGTTTCAGTGTTGCCTCCGGTTGCCGTCTGCCCCTGACCAGCTCCCTCTCCTTGAGACAACCGTTGCGAATCTGACGTCGGTGTGCCGGGAGCACAGGATGCGGTTAACAAAGCCATGCTAAGCAATGAGGCATACAGCGGCACAGTTAATCGATTGTTCATGACGAATTAAACTCCCCTTTCAGCTTCATTGAATTGAGTATAAAAAGCGGATCAGCTTCTCTCCCTCATTTTCGTATGTTGCCTGAAGTCGTGACGCGTCTTATGCGTGAGTCTTGGATTCATATGTCTGCCTGCCGATTGGTCTGTGTCTCTATGTCTTCTGAATGTATGGCAAGCCTATGTTGTGTCTGTGTGGTGTCTGTGTGGTGTCTGTGTGGTGTCTGTGCTGCGTCTCGCGAGTGTATCTGTGTGAGTCTCGTGTTGTATGCCTGTATCGCACATTTGTGTTACAAGTCTCTATATGTCTAGTATATCTACGTCTCTTCCTTCAGCCAACGTCCCACCTGTAAAGCGGTTTCGCCCTGTATTACCCTTGCCACTCTTCCCCTAAACGGTAAGAACAGGCATTCCTTGGCTTAAAAATCGCTGCCGGTTTAGAATTTATTCAACATCTTCTATAATAGAAGGAGCAGACGCTATAGTGTTAAGAAAACACGGTGCATTTAAAAGAGCGTACATATGAAAGGTGGATATATCTACTATGAATCAAACTCCTTTATCCAGGCTGGAAGCCGATCTGTCCAAGCAAGGGCTCGATGCCATGCTCATCACAGATCCAAAACATATTTATTATCTGACGGGATATGCAAGCAATCCGCATGAACGTTTTATGGGCCTGATGCTGGCACGCGGCGAAGATCCTTTGTTGATCGTGCCTGCACTGGACGCCGATGCTGCAGCCGCAGCTTCTTCTGTATCCAACATTGCGACACATTCGGACACGGATAATCCCTATGCGCTGTTTGACCGATATCAAGGACGGCTGGGCCGGGTAGGTTTGGAAAAAGAATACGTCACCGTCTCTCGTTACGAGCAACTGAACTCCGCTCTCGGCGGTGCAAGCTTTGAAGATGTTGGTTCGTTGCTGCGCGCACTGCGTGTGAACAAAACACCGGAAGAAGTCACTCGTATTCGCCATGCCATCTACTTAATTGAAGAAACACTACGCCAAGGTCTTACCCATGTACGTGCAGGTGTGACGGAGATCGAGCTGGTCGCTGAGATGGAATATCAGATGAAAAAACTCGGTGCCGACGGTCCCTCCTTTGACACAATGGTGCTGACCGGACCCAAAACGGGGCTACCGCATGGCACGCCCGGGGATCGCAAACTGCAGCACGGGGATTTGCTTATGTTTGATATGGGTGTGTACGCTGGAGGATATGCGTCGGACATTACGCGTACTTTTGCCTTTGGAGATATCTCACCGGAACTGCGGACCATCTATGATACCGTACTCGCCGCCAACGAAGCCGCTATTCAGGTGGTTAAGCCGGGCATTACCTGTGCATCTGTTGACCACGCTGCTCGTCAGGTAACGATTGACGCGGGATACGGTGAGCGTTTTATGCACCGTGTCGGGCATGGACTCGGCATTGATGTACACGAATATCCATCCCTGCATGGAGAAAACATGGACGTGCTTCAGGCCGGAACCGTGTTTACCATTGAACCCGGTATTTACACCGCAGCAGGCGGTGTGCGCATCGAAGACGATGTACTTGTAACCGAGACAGGCATTGAGGTGCTCACAACGTATCCCAAAGAACTGCAAATCCTGATGGACTAAACTGAAAGTAAGTAAGTCAGTGCTTGCAGAACACGACAAATACAACGGCGATTAACACAAAAAATCCCGCAACCCATGACAACATGGCTTGCGGGATTTTAACATGCGACGCGTATCAACGTCCCTTAGGTCTCACATACGTCGCGTCTGATTCATATCGATTAGAGGGCTACTCTACAAAAGGCGTACATTTGTACTGACTGTTTAATCCATCTTCGTTAGCCCATTTCATGGGTTATATCCTGCCAATCCTTCAGTTCAGGCAATTCCTGTTTCCCCCAGTAATCCAAAAACCACTGAATCACCTTGGTTGTATCTGCGGTGGTGTAACTGTAATGCCGAAATCCGCTTTCACCTTCCTGCAAACGGGTCTCTACCACCATTTGCCCTGGTTCCTCAAGCGAAGCAGCCTGCAAATACATACTTCCCTCTACCCGTTCTGACGGTTGCAGAACGACAAAATCATGCAATTCCAGATCCGTAATCAAGTCCACAAATACCGAGGCATTAAGACTCTCGTTGTCGTAGGTTGTGCCATTGCTCTCCAGTTTGTAACGCAGTGTGGAATACATGCTCAATCCCCCTTATCGTAGACGTATAATATCAGGAAACAAATTCTCTATAAATTATCCCCCTGCAGCGTCCATATTGCAACTGGCTCCGCAGAGGGATTTGAAGTGGCGATCCTATATCAAACCATCAAATGTTACACGACTCAGTTCGACGCCTTGTTTGATTCATACGCCTCATCTTCAAATTTAAAGTTACGCGCGGCATACAAAAACGGTGTTCCTACCGCAGTCAGCACAAACTTGATCAGGTAGGTCGTCAGGAAAATTTCCAGCCACACATCCCATGGATAGATAAACACAAAGGCAACCGTGCAGAAGACGAGCGTATCCACAAAGGAACTGATAATCGAGCTGCCGTTCGTTCGAATCCAGAGCTGATTACGTCCTGGTGCGATTTTGCGTAGCCAACTGAACAAACGCACATCCAGAAACTGACTGATGAAATATGCAGACAGACTGCCGAGTGCCAGGCGTGGCAACAGTCCAAATAATTTTTCCATGGATTCCTGTGCAAAGTCCGTCGGTGCCGCATTAAAGAATAACACCATCTGCATCAGAACGGTCGTCATGATCAAAGTGAAAAATCCAAACCATACCGCCTTCCGTGCCTCACCCGCCCCGTACTTCTCATTGAGAAGGTCACTGGTCAGATACATGCTGACGTACATCGTGTTACCCAGCGTCAAGACAATCCCCATAATGTCTATCGTTTTGGTTACCTGAATGTTGGCAATGACCGTGGCGACACCGATCCAGGCATACAGACCTTTTTTGCCGAACAGACGATAACATAGAAGAAAAAATCCATACGTTACGAGAACGAATAACGCTCCCCAAACCAAATTAAACATGAATACATACACTGCCTTCCTAGTTTTGATTACGCGGGATGGTTACGAACCGCGGTTTGGCCCAGCGCCAAAACATGAATAACTCTATCATATTTCCGCCCCATTGAACAGCACTAAATCCCTCCAGCGTTGCATAACACCGTTAGCCCAACATACATGTATCCTCACCCGCTCTGTACCCCACCCTGACCCTATCTCCTTTTGTATTGAAAAAATAGACTCCCACCACTCGTGTCCCATCTGCACATTCAAGTGTAATCTCACACGCAAAAGCCGCCCTCCGGAATGTCTCCGAAGGACGGCCTTGCATCCACTCTATTGCAGCTCGCTTTGCGCACGCTACATCATCAAGTTCACAAGCTGTGCGGCATAAGCTTCGCCCAGTTTACGCGTGAGCAGCAGAATCCAGCTCACGGCTTTGATCGTTGAACGTGTCCCGATCGTTTTCTTTCAAAATTTTGCTTGTCAGCAGTCCGGATGTCATGGACCCATTCACGTTAAGCGCTGTACGACCCATGTCGATCAACGGCTCAACGGAAATCAACAGTCCAACGAGAGCCACAGGCAAATTCAATGTGGACAAGACGATCAGGGAGGCGAAGGTTGCCCCGCCGCCGACGCCGGCTACACCGAACGAACTGATCATAACTACGAGGATCAACGTCACGATGAAGTCCCAGCTCAGCGGATCGATTCCGACCGTCGGAGCAATCATGACCGCCAGCATGGCCGGATATACACCGGCGCAGCCGTTTTGCCCAATCGTCGCCCCGAAGCTTGCAGACAGGTTCGCGATCCCGTCGGATACGCCGAGTTTCTTCGTCTGTGTCTCCACGTTCAGCGGAATGGCTGCCGCGCTTGAACGGGATGTAAAAGCAAATACCAGCGTTGGCAGTACTTTTTTCAGATACGTAACCGGGTTAAATCCAGACAGGGTAATGATAATCAGGTGAATGATAAACATTACAGCAAGTGCCACGTAAGACGCAATGACGAATTTAATGAGCTTCAAGATCTCTTCTGCATTGGTGGTCGCCGTTACTTTCGTAATGAGCGCCAAAATCCCGTAAGGCGTAAGCCTCAGTACCAGCGTGACAATCCGCATCACCACTGCGTAAACAGCATTTACCATGCCACGGAACGTTTCCGCCTGTTGCGGCTTTTTACGATCCAGTCCCAGTACAGCCACACCGATAAAGGCTGAGAAAATAACAACTGCCAGAGTAGACGTACGGCGTTCACCCGTCATATCCGCAAATGGATTGGAAGGAATGAACTCGAGCACCTGCTGTGGAATCGTCTGATCCTTCACATCGGCCAAACGTTCCTCTACCTTCTGGATTTGAGCATTTTCCCGATCTCCGCCTTGAATCTCAATGGAAGTCAGGTTGAAGCCCAAGCTTGTTGCAATGCTGACTCCAGCAGCAATCGCTGTTGTAATGAGCAAAATAGCGATGATGGAGAAACTCATCTTGCCCAGGTTTTGCTTGCCTTTCAGATTCATGATCGCCGAGATAATCGACACCATGATGAGTGGAATAACTACCATTTGCAACAAACGAACATATCCTGAACCGACCAGATTAAACCAATCGACTGACTTCGTAATCACATCCGAACCCGATGTATAGATCAATTGCAGCATAACACCATACACAACACCCATACCTAGACCCGCAAATACACGTTTCGTAAACGAGATGTGTTTCTTTTGCATCCAGTAGAGAACACCCAGCAGCGCCAGCATGACCACTACATTCACAATTAATAGAAATGTATTCATTACCTTTGTTCCTCCTCAGACATGTATCATCGGTTTTGAACCGATTTTTCTATTTTTATTTAGCCTTCAAATGCGACAATGAACAATATAACACATATCAAACTATTCTGGTAGGTATTAATTGATATTATGTAATATTCATGTTAATCATTCTGGATCAATGAAAAAAATTATGCAGTTTTATGAAAATTCTGCTATTCAACCTGCGGTTAATTTTGTAAAATGGGTATATCCGCTTATTCGAGAGTTTCGCAAACATAAAAAATAGGTCTTTCTTCGTTAGTAAAAAAGGCCATAGAGAACGGAATAAGGGACAATGTTATTGAAGATGACGTGAAAGGGTGATTCTATGTTTCGCAAACGCACCGTTGCTGGAAAAATCAGGGGCACGTTATTCCTAGTGTTGTTGGTCGCCTCCCTGTTGTTCAGTATCAGTTTTTATGCCGTATCGATGAATATTATTCAAAGTTACGTGCTACCTCAGTTCGACAAAGTTCTGAATACGTCCATTCAGGATATTTACAAAAATACATCTTCATCCAAACTTTTGCAGATCCAAAGTGGCGGTGCAGGCGCTGAAGGAGCTGCAATGACAGTCGGGTCCTACTTGGCTGATCAATCCAAAGAACATAGCCTGGATGGAGCTTATGTCATTGCCGTGCAGGATGGTAAAGCCACCGTTGTTGTGGCTAGCATCAACTCCAAGCTCAAGGCGGGAGATGCTATTGATGTAGAATCCGCTATGCTTGAAGCAAGTGAGAAAAAACAAGCGGTCATCAGCCCGGTTTTCTCTGATTCTTATGGTGTACATAAAGCAGCGTTTATGCCGATTGCCGGAAGCAATATGCTCATGGCCGTCAGCATGGATGCCAAGTTTGTCCAAGATAAAATTGCCCAAATTTTCTGGCTATGTCTCGGTATTACAGCGTTAGTATTTGTCCTTGGCTGGCTCATCTCTACTAGTATGATCAAAAGAGTCACGAAACCAATCATTAAACTCGTAGAACATAGTAAACGAATCTCTCAAGGTGACCTTACTGCTGAACTCCAGATTAAAGGCAAAGATGAGATCGCTCAACTGGCTTCCAGCTTCCAGACGATGACGCATAATCTTAAAGAAATGATTAGCCGTGCCCTAACTACCTCCAATGAGGTCGTTGTGGGTTCCAATGACTTGCTTGAGCGTGTGCAATCCATGTCCGGTATGGTACAGAACTCCAGCCATGCTGCCGAAGAAGCTGGAAAAGGCAGCGTAAGTATTGCTTCCAGTGCATCCGAGAACGCAAGAGCGATGGAAGAGATTACCCAAGGAATTATGCATATCGCCTCTTCTGCCGCCGAAGTATCCGAACAAATCAATGAAGCTGCAACAGAGGCGCTTAACGGCAATCAACTGGCACAAAACGCAGTGAATCAGATGGAACTTGTCGGACAGACTGCTAGCGAATCGCTACGTTATATTGAAACGATGAATGAACGGTCCGTTGCGATCGGTACGATCGTCACTTCTATTTTTGAAATTACGAAACAGATTAACATGCTCTCTCTTAACGCTTCCATTGAAGCGGCCCGTGCCGGTGAACACGGACGAGGCTTCGCCGTAGTTGCTGGAGAAGTCCGCAAGCTGGCGGAACAATCCAAGACAGCGACCGAAGAAATTGCAGATTATCTCGGTACGATTCGTGAAGACGCCGAACGTTCCGTAAGTGCGATGAGCCGGGTAACGCAAGAAATTGGTTCTGGAACTGCTGTCGTACAGCAAGCAGGTTCAGCCTTCCAGCAACTCAATGAATTGATCCAGAATGTCAATCTCACCATTCAAACCGTCTCCTCCTCCACACAGCAAGTTTCTGCAGGTGCAGAAGAAGTCAGTGCTTCGGTGGAAGAAACAGCACAGATTACATCCAAGTCTCGTGAGAGCATGGAACAGATTGCAACTACAGCAGAAATGCAGCTCAGCGAGATGGACTCTCATTCGAGCACGGTGCGCCATCTGCATGAACAGGCTGTCGAGTTGCAAACAGCGATGAAGAAGTTTAAAATCGACTAATGATTGATTAAGCGTCAATTGAATCATCCATCAATAATGATCAAATATCTATAACCCTGCATTTGCTATATTAAACATTGTAAATAATCTAATAAAAAAACACCCCCATACCAGATGCAATCGTTCAATGACTGAACAGGTCGCAGGTCATGGGGGTGTTTTTTTGCTATTCATCCATGCTTTTTGCTTAGATCATTACAGATTATTGCTAAAAAAGTAAACATATTATTATTCAGGCTGTGTCACGCCCATAATCTCATACACTCGTTGCATGTCCAGTGATGAGCGCAAAGAGGCAGCTACTCGATCAAATTCCATTTCTTTGCGCTCCTGAGCACTGTATGTTTCCTCCAGCGGAGCAAGTCCCTTTGCTGTACGCAGTCCGTTCAACCAGGAACGCCGGAATTGGTCACTTTCAAACAGTCCGTGCAGGTACGTTCCCCACACTTTCCCATCCGATGTTCCCCATCCCTCCAAGAATGCTTGTCCGCCAGCATGAGCGATCTCAAACAAAGCGGTTACTTGTTCAGGTTCGTGGCATTCCGTCACACCCATATGGATCTCGTATCCCTTGACAGGTATGGCCGAAAGCTCAACGTGTTTTCCACCATGTAGCCGAATGGGATGCTCAGACTGCACATTACCGATCGCTCTGAGCGTCTGTTTGTGCTGAAGGAAGGTTGTTGATAAAGGAAGTTTGCCAAGTCCCACCGCTTCCTGAGCTTGGTTTGCCTCGACAGCATACGGGTCAACCAAGTGTTGCCCTAGCATTTGATACCCACCGCATATACCTACAAGTTGAACATGCTCAAGCTCTGAGCGTGAATGGATTGCCTGTTCCAATCCCGATTCCCGCACATAAATCAGGTCTCCGATCGTATCTTTTGTGCCTGGCAAAATAATGGCGTCCGGGCTACCCAATTCCTCCGGTGAAGTCACGTAACGTACATTCACGTCCGGTTCACGGGATAATGCATCAAAGTCCGTGAAGTTGGAGATGCGCGGATAACGGATGACGGCAATATCCAGTTCCGTCTGTTCTTTTTTGCCATGTCGAAGAGAGTCCAGCACCACCGAATCTTCTGCCTCGATCTGAATATCTCTTATGTACGGCAACACACCCAGCACAGGTATTCCAGTCCGTTCTTCAAGCCAGTCTAACCCTGGTTGCAACAGAGAGAGATCTCCTCTGAACTTGTTGATGATAAATCCTTTTACACGGACTTTCTCATGTGGCTCCAGCAGTTCGAGCGTACCCACAATCGAAGCAAACACACCGCCGCGATCAATGTCAGAGATCAGAATAACCGGCGCATCGGCCCATCCCGCCAGATTCATATTCACAATATCCCGATCTTTCAAGTTAATCTCTGCCGGACTGCCTGCTCCCTCCATTAAGACGATATCATATGTATCGCGCAACCGATTTAATGCATCCATTACAGTCTGCTTCGCTTCAGGTAAGAAATGCTGACGGTAATCCGACGCGCTCATCTGGGCAAAAGGCACACCATGCACCACGATCTGTGAATGCATATCCCGCACAGGTTTGATTAGAATCGGATTCATATCGCTCGTTGCTTCAATGCCACATGCTTCAGCCTGTGCCCCCTGCGCCCGTCCAATCTCCTTGCCGTCTTCCGTAACATAGGAGTTCAGCGCCATATTCTGTGATTTGAACGGAGCAGGGCTGAAACCATCTTGCTTGAAAATCCGGCACAGTGCCGTTGTAATGACACTTTTGCCTACATCAGAAGCCGTGCCTTGCAACATGAGTACAGCCGCTGGTTGTTTTACCTGATCTTCCACGGTCCCTCACCCCTGTCTTTCGCGCGATTAACTTGCTACACAACGATAATGCTCAAACCAAACGAAAATTCTCCAATGAAATTCTGGGTAGCCCAACCTCTACAACTCAACCTCTACAGCCAAAACAGTCCTTGAAGCACGCTTAACACCGTCAATAAAGCCGCTTCTAACAGTTCGTTCATGGCACCATATGTATCTCCAGTAAGCCCTCCAAGGCGGGCACTGATCCGGGTAGCAACAAATCGCCCTATAT
Source organism: Paenibacillus xylanexedens (assembly GCF_007680605.1). Taxonomy (GTDB): domain Bacteria; phylum Bacillota; class Bacilli; order Paenibacillales; family Paenibacillaceae; genus Paenibacillus; species Paenibacillus xylanexedens_B. The sequence goes on along the minus strand of NZ_VEIO01000002.1, from coordinate 691,095 downwards.
AATAACACGCCACAGGCAGTACGATAACTGACGTTACAGGATACAACCACCAAGGGAGTGATCCAAACCCACTGACCATGGCATCGGCAATAGCAACATCCGGTTTAAACAGCCATACGGCAGCAATTGTAAGGAGGACTGAGACCAGCGTAAGTCCGATCGCAGCGCTACGTGCTCGCTGGACTTCATTCCGCTCCCCAAGCCCTTTGAATAGAACGGCAAGCCCATCATCCCCACGAGCATTAGGCCAGGCTGACATGGCATAGACCATAAACCATCGGCTCCAGATCATAGGCAAAATCAGCAACGCACCATACAACCAGTTGCCACGGGCAATCATGTCGGCAATTAATGCCGCCTTCATCATGAGTAGCAGCACACAGGCAATAACCCCCATCGCTCCTACTCGGCTGTCTTTCATAATCTCCAGCATTCGCTCACGGCTGCGGTAACTGAGCAGTCCATCCGCTGTATCCATCCATCCGTCGAGATGCAATCCTCCGGTAAGCCAGACCCATACGGTCAACGTCAAAACGGCCGCCGGAAATGCGGGAAGCAACGCACCGCTCAGAGCGGCAACCAGCCAGACGCATAGACCGATGGCAGCGCCGACCAGTGGATAATACACCACACTTTCGCGCAGCAATGGCGGCACGAAATCGAGCTGCATTTTCACAGGAAAACGAGACAGAAATTGAAAGGCCGCTACAGCCGCATGTTTCCGCTGCGGAACAGGCGCCCCCGCTGAGTCACGGTTCATAAGCGATACTCCTTACTTTTCAGTTCGATTGGAATGCCTACCGTGACAAGAAACACCTCACGACAGATTGCTGCGATACGCTGATTAAGCACACCTGCCAGATCACGATACACACGACCAAGCTTGTATTCGGGTACAATTCCATCCCCTACTTCATTGGTAACTAGTACAAGCAAGCCGGGATAAGTTTGGACCGCTTCTACCAGTGCATCGAGATGACCTTGCAACACGTGACCTTCATCATGTTCATGGGCCAATAACACATTCGTCAGCCAGAGAGTCAAACAATCCACCAGAATCGTTGGTGCGGACGTGCCCGTATGCCCTTCGCCCATCTGCTGAATCAGAGCAGGCAAAGCCAAGGGTTCCTCCATCGTACGCCAGAGATAACCGGACTCTTCACGCTGCTTCCGGTGCATTGCTATGCGTTCACGCATCTCGTCATCATACGCCTGAGCAGTTGCTACATACCAAGCTTCGGAGGAACGTTGCATGCACAGACGTTCGGCAAACGAACTCTTACCACTGCGTGCACCGCCAGTAACCAATACACTCATCGGGAGCCATCTCCCTGAACAGGTGATACCTTGGAATCGGAGTCGGAAGCCTGATTGGTTCCATCTGACACACCCGCACTTGCAAAGGTCGCCATCTCATTCAAAATCAGACATGCTGCATCAATGAGATGCAGACTGAGCACTCCACCTGTGCCTTCTCCAAGGCGCATATCCAGATCCAGCATTGGCTTCAAATCAAGTTCCCGCAGTAGCGCCGCATGCCCATTCTCCTGGGAAGTATGGGAAGCGATCATATACGCTGTACTCAGGGGAGCCAGCTTTCTTGCAATGAGTGCTGCAGCCGTCGAGATGAAACCGTCTACGACAACGGGACAGCGATGAGCCGCGGCTGCGAGAATAACGCCGGCGAGTCCGGCAATCTCTAATCCACCCACCTTGCACAGAACATCTAGCGCATCCTCTGGGTCAGGTGTGTTAACGCTCAAAGCCTGACATATGACAGCAGCCTTGCGTAGCACACCTGCATCATCCAAGCCAGTCCCTCTCCCAACAGCTGCTGCTGGTGCAATACCGGTGAGTGCACTCATCACCGCAGCGCTTGCCGTTGTGTTGCCAATCCCCATCTCACCGGTGACAAAGAGTTTCGTACCTTTTGCCACTTCTGCGGAAACGACTTCTACACCTGTTAAAATGGCCTGAATAGCCTCATCCCGAGTCATCGCGGCTCCTTGAGCCATGTTGGCCGTGCCTTTACGAATGTTACGGGAGAGCAGGTTAGCGTGCTCAAGGTCAGCATTTACACCGATATCGACACAGATCACTTCGGCTCTAGCATGACGAGCAAGTACATTGACTGCAGCGCCTCCAGCCAGAAAATTCATGACCATCTGCGGTGTAACCTCGGCTGGAAAAGCACTGATTCCTTCAGCTACGACCCCGTGATCCGCTGCCATGACGATCACAGCCCTGCGATCAAAACGTGGACGAGCCTGTCCTGTCATCCCTGCAAGTCGAATCACAAGTTCTTCCAATTTCCCGAGACTACCCGGCGGTTTCGTCAGTATATCCACATGAGCAGACGTTTCCGCAGCAATATTTTGGTCTGGAGCCGTAATCTTATCTAATACTTGCTCCAATATCTGTTCTTCCTTCTTCATTCAACCAGCACTTCCTTCATCAAAATAGAGGCTCTCCCGCCTCGTTTAATCCATGTCCCGCCGCAGCAACAGTTGAGGAACCAAATGATCCGGGTGGGACACCATCGCAGGTGTAACACGAAAAATCTCTTGAATCTGCTCTCCCGTCATCAAACTGTGAGGCGTCCCCTCTCCGACTACCTTACCTTCACGCAAAGCCAAGATATGATCGCAGAACAAAGCAGCCAGATTGAGATCATGCAACACCGCTACAATCGTGATGTTGCTCTTCTTCTGCCATGCCGATAACAACTCCATAAACTGCAATTGATATTTGATATCGAGAAACGTCGTTGGCTCGTCCAGCAATAGTAATCGCGGCTCCTGTGCCATGACCTTGGCCAAGGCTACTCGCTGCCGTTGTCCGCCGCTCAGGGAATCCAGAGGTCGATCTGCCAGTTGCGTGAGTCCCAGTTCTTCAAGTACTCTGTCCACCACATGGGCCCCCTCTCCCGATTCACGGCCTAGCCAGTTCTGGTAAGGATAACGTCCCATTTCGACAACATCTCGAACCGGATAGGAGATTGCGGGTAAGCCATCCTGCTGCAAAACGGCAATCATGCGTGACAATTGCTTACGACTATATGATCCGATATCACGACCATCCATGCTGATCTGGCCCTCGCTTAACGATTCCGTTCCTGCAATAAGCTGGAGTAGTGTCGATTTTCCGCTTCCATTTGGGCCAACGACACCCCACCAATCTCCTTCTGCGATCTGCCAATCGGTAGGATGCAGAGCATGATGATCACCGTATGTTTTGCCGGCCCGGACAACAGATACTAGAGCTGGGGTAGCATAATTTTTGTCGGTCGTCACGGCATCATCCCTTTCTGCAGCTTTTTGTTTCGATGCAGCAAATAGGCGAAAAACGGAGCGCCCACAAAAGCAGTCACGACGCCTAGCGGTATTTCAGTCGGTGCCAGCAAGGAGCGAGCTATGGTGTCTGCCCATACCATAAAAATCGCACCACCAATCGCAGACAAAGGTACTAGCAATCGATAGTCCGGCCCTACCAGCAAGCGTAAAATATGAGGAATAACCAAGCCAACAAATCCGATGACTCCCGAAACGGAAACAGCTCCTGCCGTTAACAATGTGCCTACAGCAAGCACAGATAACTTGAGCCTGTCCACACCAACACCAATATGCGCTGCCTGACGTTCACCCAGTGCCAAGACATTCAGCGAACGTGCCCGGCTCCATAGAAAAATCAGTCCAAGCAGAAAATACGGGAAAAGGATGGTCGTATACGACCACCCGCGCAGTGCCAGACTTCCCATCGTCCAGTATATAATTTCATTGATTGTCTGCTTCGACATGGTCGATAGGAAGGAAACGACCGCCCCCAAGAAACTTTGCATGACCACACCTGCCAGAATGAGGCTATGCGTCGGTATTTTACGTCCTTCACGAGCCAGTGACAGCACAAACCATAACGTCACTACCCCGGTCAGAAAAGCAACCAGCGGCAATGTCCAAATACCAATTAACGCGTACTGCAGACCAAAGAATATCAGAAATGCCGCCCCCACCGAAGCACCTGAGGATACCCCCAGCGTGAATGGATCGGCAAGCGGATTACGCAACACACCTTGAAAACCTGCACCTGCAATAGCTAGCGAAGCCCCGACGAGCACGGCCAGCAAGACACGTGGGAAGCGTACTTTCCAGATAATCTGTTCGGCAGCCTTGCTCCAATCAGGTGTAATCCAGTCCCCCACCCATGGCAGTTTGTGAACGAGAATACCTGCGATGTCCCGGATGGGTAGCGCCACTGAACCGATGCCCGTGCAGATGAGCACAGTAAGCACCAGCAGCGCCATGCCCATCGTTCCGAACAGGATCAGCTTTTTGCTCATTTGAACAGGTCAGGATAGATGGCTTTGGCTACTTCTTTCAATCCTTGGGTTACACGAGGCCCCGGACGGCTGAGCAAGTTGGCATCAAGTCCAATCACGGCATTGTTCTTCACAGCTGTAATTTGATCCCAGCCGCTGCGTGCCTTGATGATCTGATCCAGCGTTTTGGAATTCTCATCAATAACATCATTGGCGTACAAAATAACATCCGGGTTGGAAGCAATTACATTTTCCTCGTTAATCTCGTACCAACCCTCTTTATCAGCAGCAATATTCGTGCCTCCGGCTACCGTGATCAGTTCATCCATGAACTCACCTTTACCAACCGTCCAGCCTGGGGAGAACTCGATGTATACCTTTTTCTTATCTTCCGGTTTTACGGCTTTGACCGCTTCGGTTACATCTGTTACATCCTGCTTCATCTGTGTAATCAGCTTCTGCGCCTGCTCCTGATGATCGGTAATTTTACCGAAGGTTTCGATATTGTTCATCACATCGTCGATGGATTTAGGATCAGTTTTGAAAATGGTGATGCCCAGATCACGCAGCTTTTTCACTGCATCCTCGCTCAATGAAATACCTCCGAATACGATATCCGCATCTGCTGCAATAACGGATTCTTCATTCGGCTTGTTAATACCGCCCATTTTTGCTTTTGTTTTTGCCGCTTCCGGATAATCATCATAATCGGAAACACCAATAATTTCATTATCCAGTCCGAGAGCAAACAGGGACTCTGTTTCGGCCGGAGATACGGATACGATTTTGGTCGGTGCTTTTTCAAAAGTGAAAGACTCACCTGTCGCATCCGTAACGGTCAATGGATATTGGGTTTTCAAATCCGTTTGTGTTTGTTCCTGAGACTGCTCCTGTGCAGGCTGCTGTGAGCTACCCGCTCCTTCTTTTGTTGCGGTATTACCGCATCCAGCCAGCGCCAGTGCCAACATTGCTGCGCTTAACAGGGATGTGAGTGCTTTCCAGTTCTTAATCATTGATTTAAACTCCCCTTCTCTATCTGTACTATTGTTGTTGCCTTTGTTATATACACGAGGCCACTCCGATTGCAGTACCATTTTCCGATCGCTGTTATCCCCAGATTTTTTGATTCCTTATTCAAAGGGAAAAATCCGGTGATAAATACGAACACTTCGTTTCTCCAAATTGGTTCTGCACTCTCCGTTAAACGTGTATAAAATGACTCCACTACATCGTGTACAACAAGAAAAATCCCTTATCCTTAAACAAGGATCAGGGATCACGTCTCGCATACGGCAATCTGTACATGTAACAGCGGCTAGCTGTCCATGGGCACAGAATGGCCCGAAACGTTGTCCTTTCCTCGAAGGAACACCGGCTTGTACGTCCAGGGCTGGTAATCTGACTTACAGGATGGCTCCTGTTTCACAGTGGCGGGACCGTGCCGGATTTGCACCAGCTTCCCCATTTTACCCTTGTGCGCATCATCACTTGTCCTTGTTCTTCATGAACAACGGATTGGCACGCGGGACCCTTGGTCGCTAAAGATGGTTAATTCAGATCAAACAAAGTCGCAGTGCTCTTCGCACGAATCATGTCAGTTCAGGCCTCAAAGCCTACCACACTAAATATGTCCGTCCGAGTCACACTTCTGTTGTGATTATAGGGTATATTACACTACCTTACAACCCGATGGACGGAAAATCCACTCGTCTGCCAAGCCAGTGATCACCCTGCTTTTCAAGATCAACCTGAATTGCCTGTCCAGGGATGACATGTGTATCCCAAAACCCGACGCCGTTGATGAGCCGGGACATCATATAACGGATGACACCGCCATGTGTCACAATAAGTGCTCTGTGTGAACCTTTGTGTGAATGCTCCGACCAGATCTGTTCGTGCAGAAAAGAATCCACTCGTTCCGCAAAAGTCTGCCACGCTTCTCCTTCAGGCGGGGTTACCTTGTGGGGATCATCAATCCAGCTCCGGTACAAGAGGTTATCCTTCAATTGCTCATAATTCAGGCCTTCCCATTGTCCAAAATCATTTTCGCGCAGGCGCGAATCAAACTTCGCCTGTTCAATCAGCTGCGGTGCAATGTGTGCCAGCGTCTGACGGCAACGAAGCAGGTCACTGCAATACACCGTATCCCATGTGAGCTCGCGGCACTGCTCGCCTAGCCGAGCCAGCTCTTCTTGTGCATCAGGCAACAGTCCCTTATCGGTATGCCCCAGATATTTTTTTTCCACATTCCACCGGGTTGTTCCATGACGGATCAGTACAATGCTTCGCCTAGAGGCAGACTGCTCTGATCCATTCTGTTCTGATTCACTAATTACCACAACAGTGCACCTCCTGCTAACCACACACCCAAGGTTGCTAAGAAACAAAAGCCCACAAAAGCTCCCGCTGACCAAAACATCAGTCGTGTCGTTCGCACAATATCTTCCGACTCCATCGGCCGCGCAGCCTCACCCATATAAGCTCGAAATGAAGCAACGCCGTGATATACGTTGTGCCCGCCCAGCCGAATGCCTAGCGCTCCAGCCACTGCCGACTCGGGAAAACCGCTATTCGGACTGGGATGCAGTCTCGCATCCCGGGCAACCATACGCGCCGCGCCTTTGGCATCCAGTTTTAGCACCCATGCGCCTACAATTAACAGCAGAGCGGTCACGCGAGCGGGAATCCAGTTCGCCCAATCATCCAACCGCGCGGAGGCCCAGCCGAGATGCAGATATTTATCATTTTTATATCCTACCATGGAATCCAGCGTATTGACGGCACGGTAGGCCATAGCCAGCGGAGCACCACCAATGAGTGCATAGAATAGAGGCGACACAATGGCATCCACAATGTTTTCCGCAACGGTCTCCACCGTTCCCCGAACAACCTCCGGCTCATCCAGATGTGCCGTATCACGTCCCACAATCATACCGAGTGAACGCCTTGCTTCAGGCCAATCCTGCTGTTTCAGATGGCGGTACACTTCCATGCCTGCATCACGCAAACCTTTGGAAGCAATCGTTGTTGCGATCAGAGCAATTTCGGCTATAGCCGCCAAGATCGGATGAATCAGACCCAGCAGAACGAGAAGACCCCATGTGACAGCAAAAGAACCCCCTGCAATCAAGATCGGGAACCAGATCCCCGCTTTTTTCAGTCCCTTGTCTGTCTGCACACGTGCCCGAATAACACGCTCCAGTGCCGAGATGCCTTTCCCCATGCCGATAACGGGATGCGGAATCCAGCGCGGATCTCCGATGCATCGGTCTAATATGTATGCAAGAATGATGATCCAGGCTCCGGACATACCGATCCAGAACGATGATGTCCATAGACGCTCCAATTCAAATGTCATGACTGTGCCCGTTCCTTTCTTTCCATTGCAATCCGGCCTGTAAGCTTTCTGTCACCGTGTCATATACCAGTCTGCCGATGGCCGCTCCCAAAGCAGTAGCCGTGCCCGCATATGTGTGAAGTGGCTGGCTATCATCTGCAACAGTCTGACGTACAGCAAGTACAATGGCATCGGTTGTTGTGCCTGTGGCAGGAAGTCCGTTCTCCGAATCGGCAATACCTGCATCGGCAAGGGCCGCAGCCTTGGCCTCCACGGCCGTCTGAACCGCATTAACCATCGCTCCCGGGGTCATCTGTCCGTTGAACCACAGCATGATATTAATCGTACCGGGGATATACGGAATTCTGTTTTGTTTTCTCCCATGCACATCAAAAACAGTTCTCTCGGAACCTGCCCGTGCTGCATTGGATACGCCGGCAGTCGTACAGCACAACAGACCAAATGCCAAACTCGTGTACTCCTGAATGGAGGTATGCTCCAATCTGACCGCAGTTAACAATCCGGCACACTGATCGGCTTGCTCTTGCCATTCATACAGCGCCTCCGCGATATCACGGGGTGGATCATCACAGCGGTAGTGTTTGTCCACATAAATGTTAAAGACCCGGTTTAGTTCCAGCATTCCTCCGCCATAGACCGCGCTAGACAGAGCAAGAGCAGGATGTGTTACCTGTGCTTTGATATGCCGTTCATGAGCAGCGATGTGCAGACCCGGCCAGGAAGCGGATGCATAGATATTCTCGTCTTTTTTTCCATCTATAAAATAGGGATAAAACGGGAGTGTCACAACCGCTTCCCTCCCTTTATTTTTTCAAAATGTTGCGTATGTTCCTGCTGACTCCCCTGATCGGCAAATGCCAGACCTTCTTCCGGATCCCCGCCTCGTTCAAGCACACTTCCTAGCACGTGAAGCAACCTGTCGTTGGCCTCAGCACCTTTGACCGCAAAACGTACATGTCCTGCCTCAAGCCCCGGATACATGGCACAGCTACGAATCAGAATGCCCCGCCGCCCCAAAGCTTCCTGCATGGAAGCCGCTGTCCAAGGTTCCGGCACACGCACCAGAATAAAATTGGCTTCACCAGGCGTTACGCTGCACCCATACGACTCCAGTGCCTGGATTAAACGTGTCCGTTCAAGCGTGATCTGCGATATCGTGTCCCGCTCGAAACGTTCCCCGCTACGCAGACAGGCTTCTCCTGCGATAAGAGCCAATCCGTTCACACTCCAGGTCACTTGTTTCTCCGTCATCGCTTGAATGTACTTCGAATGACCTATAGCATATCCGAGACGCAGACCCGGAATCGCATAAAACTTCGTCATCGAACGGATGATGATCACATGCGGATATTGATTCAGATCCGGAGCAAGTGACTGTCGCAGGGCCGGTGGAATAAAATCAGTAAACGCCTCATCAATAACGAGCACGGTATCCGCATCTTCGGCTTTACGTGCTAACCTGTGCAGTATCTCCAGCGGATATTGTACACCGTTTGGGTTGTTTGGCTGTCCAAGAAAAAGCAGGTCAACCTTTTCCATCAACTGTTCGATCTGTTCAGGCGGTGCTTGCCAATTCAGCGCTTCTAGACCTTCCGTATGCAGAACCTTCGCACCGAATTGCCGTGCCAAAGCGCGATATTCCGAGAAACCCGGTTCCACTGTTCCAACCTTGCGCGGAGCAAGTGCCAGCAGGATCAACGCCATACTTTCAGCCGCACCATTCCCTACCGAAATTTGCTCTTGTGTTACTCCCAAACGTTCACCCAGAAGCGCTTTGAATCCCCGATGGCCCGGGTCAGGATAACGAAGCACCGAATGCAGACCTTGCTGCAATGCTTCCAAAACCTCTTTGGGAGGACCTAACGGGTTGATATTAGCGCTATAATCCAGAAAATCCGTTGCACTGCCTCCAAACCGCGAAGCCGCTGTCTCCACGTCTCCACCATGTCCGAACACTTCGATATAACCGGTCATTCTTCCGTCATCCTCTCTGTATGTTCTTTTTATTATGGATGGCATAGGAGGGATGGGTCAATCCTGTATTCCTTCTCCGTTCATCTGTTTATCATGAGTCGGGCCCAATTCCTTCGTGTCTACTTGTTTTCTTTGTGTCCCAACGACAATTCGTTTACAATATAAGAGGAATTTCAGGAACTTCGGTTTTCTGATTCTTTTGTACGAGTATCACTACATAAGGGGCCAAGCGCCTCTCACATACATTAATGGAGGAATGACCATGCTGTTTGTAGATAACCAGGGCATTACAGATCCTTCTGTAAACCTCGCGATTGAGGAGTACATTCTGAAACATCTGCCGATGGAGGATGACAGCTACCTGCTGTTTTACATCAACCGTCCGTCGATTATTATCGGTAAACACCAAAACACGATTGAAGAGATTAATATCGAGTACGTTCAGGATAACGGTGTGCAGGTGGTACGTCGTCTTTCCGGGGGCGGGGCGGTATATCACGACCTGGGCAACTTGAACTTCAGTTTTATCACTGCGGATGACGGCCAATCCTTCCATAACTTCCGCAAATTCACCCAGCCTGTGGTTGAAGCGCTGCACGAACTTGGAGTCAATGCCGAGTTGACCGGGCGCAATGATCTGCAAGTCGGCGAAAAGAAAATTTCGGGCAACGCCCAATTCGCTACCCGTGGTCGCATGTTCAGTCACGGCACGCTGATGTTTGATCTGAATCTGGAGCACGTTCAGGCATCTCTGAACGTCAATCCCGAGAAATTCAAATCCAAGAGCACCAAGTCGGTACGCAGCCGCGTTGCCAACATTCGTGATCTGATTGACACCAATCTGACGATTGAAGAGTTCCGTGATGAGTTGCTTCGTCACATTTTCCGCATGGAGCCGCAGGACGTTCCTCAGTACAAGCTGACTGAGAAGGACTGGGATAAGATCAAGGAAATCTCGGCAGAGCGTTATAACAACTGGGACTGGAACTACGGCCTGTCACCGGAAAGCAATGTGAAGCATACCCGCAAATTCCCGGTGGGCATCATCGATCTGCGCATGAACATCAAGGATGGACGCATCGAAGATATCAAAATCTTCGGCGATTTCTTCGGTGTCGGCGATGTAGCGGATATCGAGGACATGTTACGAGGCAAGCGTTATGACGAGACTGAAGTGCGTTCAGCACTGGCAGGTCTGGATGTGAAGCATTACTTCGGCAACCTGGAGCTGGAGGACTTTATCGGTCTTGTTTTCCTGGAAGAGTAAATAAAGAAGGAAATACGACATTTAGATGGGTAGAGATTGTTTGAACGAAATTTGGATTACACATTTAACGGAAAAGACGGAATTCATATGAAGAAGCGAAGCGCTCGCGTCTAATGCCGGATTTTTACCATCTATTAAGTTGAATCAGTCATTTACACAATAACGGAGAAGACAGAACAAACCTGGAGAAGCGAAGCGTTCGCCTTTATCCCCGGATTTTCTCCCTTATAAAAGGGATTCAAAAAATCCGGGGATAACAGCGATCGTAAGGTTATTCTGTCTTTGGAGTGTCCGTGTAAATCATCGGTAGTTCAACTTTTATAAATAAGCACTAATAAAAATCCGGTGATGATTAGAGCGGTCGTAAGATGAATCTGCATTTGTAGTGACTTGTGTAATCTATTTATTTCGTTCAATGAACGTAGAAACAGATAAAAAAGGAGAGAAACATCACATGACTTACAAACTCATTGCCATCGACATCGACGACACCCTCATCAATGACAACAAGGAAGTTACACCCGCTACGCAAACGGCTTTGGAACAAGCGGTAGCACACGGTGTAGTTGTAACCCTCGCGACAGGACGTGCTTATGCTTCCGCACAGGCACTTGCACGCCAAACCAAGCTGAACGTGCCGATTATTACCTATCAAGGTGCTTTGGTGAAAAACTTGCTGGATGAAAAAGTACTCTACGAGCGCTATGTACCGCAAGAAGCTTCCCGCAAACTGTTTGATTATTGCCTGGAGAAAAATCTTCACCTGCAAACGTACATCGACGACAAACTGTATGCTCGCGAAGAAAATCAAAAACTGCTCGATTATGCCAAGTTAAACGGCACGCAATATTACATCGAGTCTGACTTCATCAAAGTTATCGAACAACCAACACCAAAGCTGCTCATCATCGACGAACCGGACTATCTGGATCAAGTGGCTGTAGAGCTTCGTGAATTGCTTGGACCTGAAGTGCACATTACCAAATCCAAGCCGTATTTCCTCGAAATTATGCATAAAGAAGGCACAAAAGGTCACGCCCTGACGTTCCTTGCCGACCATTTCGGTCACGAGCTTAGCGAATGCATCGCCATCGGCGATTCCTGGAACGATCACGAGATGCTGGAGGTCGCTGGACTGGGTGTAGCCATGGGCAACGCCATTCCTGCGCTGAAAGAATTAGCAGACTATATTACGGCGAGCAACAACGAAGACGGCGTAAAAGAGGTTATCGAGAAGTTTGTACTGAACGCAGAGTAAAAAAAGTAGTTGTACAAAAACAAGAAAGCCCGGATATCACCATGATTTGTGGTTCCGGGCTTTCTTGTTTTTTTTGTTTTTTGATGAGTGGATTATGATAGCTTTAAACTATTTCTTGTTAGCCATACGTTCCAGTGCGCGAACTGCTCGTTCCCGCTGGTCTCTCACTTCTGCTCTTCTTTCTACCTTAGCATCTATCCCACCTGCCGAAGCTCCCCACAAATGACCAATGATACTACCAAGTATACTTGGAACTGCCTGTTCAACATAATAGGAATCTACTTCTAGCACAATCCCGAGGTAGAACACTCCTCCCCAAAACAAAAACAAAGTAAAAAATGCTAAAAAACGATGAAAAAATGAGAAAAACAGAAAAATTAAAAATGGAATAATCCCGATTAAATATGAGACAATATGTATTTCTTCTTCCATGAAAGCCTCCAATGAAGTTAATTTCTGTGACACTCTTTTCTTTCTAATTCGTTCTAATCCATTTTTTTAAAATACTTCTAAATCTTATAGATCCGGTTTATTGCTATAATTCTAATAAAGATGCTTCCGTCCGCTCTCCCTTCGGATTAAGTTACATTCAACAACAATATACCATATCCACGTTTGTCCCATATGTCTTTTTTTTCAAACAAAAAAAGAACTCTTCAAATATGACATATTGTTATGTCATATTTGAAGAGTTTTATGGATATAGCCTCGCATTCCACTATCTCTCGAACACTTTTTTTCACTGGGCTTCAGTTATTTTTTATTTTTGGCCAGCAATACTGCGGTTAAAAAAGAAATCTGTAACGACACAGTAATCCCAACCGAGACCATGATATTCGTTGAGTCGGATATATGAACGAAAAATAAAACAAGAATAAATACCAGGATAGAAAGGATCACACTGGTTACGAAATTCAGGAAGATTTTTCTCATCATTTCACACGACTCCTCAAAGTAAGAACTCTTACTATTATACTATAGAGGAGATTCACGCAGTATTCTAGGAGCCTTGCACAATCACCTTCGTACGTCTCCCTTTCTTCAACCAGCTGCTCACCTTCTCATTCATGGCTAACAGCCCCGAGATAACCAAAACGACACCGACCCACGTCACCCAGCTGACGTGCTCTCCGTACACGATCGCACCGAGCCCAACGGCAATTGGTGGCGATATGTATAACCAGGTTGCCGGGAACAGCGGATTCGTGCGCGACATAATCCAGTAGAACAGACTGTGCCCCACCATCGAACCGATGACCGTCAGATAAATCACAGATGACACCGCAGGCAGTACATCCAATGCCGACATATTCCATGACTCCGTCAACCCTGACAGGATGAATAACAATACGCCGCCATACATCATCTGCACCGCATTTATCGCAACAGGATTCATGTCGCTGAATTGATGAATGACTTTTTTGGAATATAACGTACCTGCGGAATAACAGACTTCCCCCACCAGCACCGCGATACATCCCCACAAAAATAAAGAGCCTGCTCCCAGCGATATCCCTGGCAAAACGACAAGCACAACGCCCGTAAAACCAATCAGGCAGCCAACAAGCATGCGAGGTGATGTTTTCTGCCGTAACAATGCCGTTTGCATAAGCATAATCATCAGCGGCCCTGTCGCCGATAGAATAGCCCCAACACCGGAACTGACATGTTGCTCCGCCCAATATAAAGTGGCAAAGGTGCCGAAGGTTAGACCTGCACCCGTAATCAGCATTTCTTTGCGGAACAAGAGGGACAAGCTTACTTTCCCCTTCATCCACATCCATGTAAACATTAAAGCCCCCGCAATCACAAATCGCAGTCCGGCAGATAGAAAAGGCGGCATGCCTGCCTCCACTCCAATTTTAATCGCCAGAAACGTTGTTCCAAAAACGAGACACATTACCGTAAATGCAATCCCTACCATGTTAACCACTCCTTTATCTGTTCTCCATCATAGCTCATGGTCTACAGAACAGAATGAACAAAATAGAACAGTTATCTCTCATTAACTGTTACAATGGAGATCAAAAGGAGCGTGGGTCGGGTGAGCAAAACGGTAATGATGGCAGACAACAGCATGAAACGGTACGAGCAAGTTATCCACTATCTCATGGTACGGATTGAGGCTGGGGAGTGGGTTGAACAGGAAAAACTGCCTTCGGTACGAAGCTTGTCCGAACTGCTCGGCGTACACCGGCTAACGGTTTTCAAAGCGTATCAAGAGTTAAAACAGCGAGGGATCGTCTATGTTAGAGACAAATCTGGTTATTACGTCAGTCCGGCCAAACCACTAGCCGATACAGACCAGGGAGACGATCCCTCCGTGTCGGCTTGGCTCCATTGGGACACACTTGACCGGGTACAATCGCTGGAAGCGGAATATCAGTTTTCCAAATCGTTAATCGATCCTGCTCTGCTACCCAACCGATACTGGGGCGAGTTAATGCGCGACCTGCTGGATCAGTACCCTCGTCTGCTCGGTACGTATTCGACCATCCAGGGCGATTTAGAGCTTCGTACCAGTCTGGCAAGTCATTTGACGGCAAAAGAACGCTTCTACCTTTCCTCTGACGAAGTGCTGGTAACTTCCGGTGCACAACAGGCCATTGACATCATCTCTCGTGCATTGGTCAAGCCTGGAGATCGAGTATTGATTGAACGCCCGACATACGGCCCAGCGATGCAAATTTTTCGCAAACAGGGGGCACGGCTTGTTTTTACTGATATCCATCCGGAAGGGTATGATCTGGAGCAGATTGAGCATCTGATGAAAACAGAGAAGCCGCGCCTCTTTTATATGACACCGACCTTTCAAAACCCGACAGGCATCAGCATCTCTGTAGAGCAGCGCAAACAGTTGCCTGAACTGGCTGAACAATATGGCTGTTTCCTGGTGGAGGATGACAGCACATATGATATTTATTTTAAAGAGAAGCCACCTGCGCCGATCTTTACGTATGATACTTCCGGACATACATTGTACATTCGCAGCTACAGTAAATACGTCGTTCCGGGTCTGCGAATCGCAGCCATCATGTGCCGTCCGCATCTCATAGCAGGACTACAGGCGATCAAAGCCCTGACCGATAACGGATCACCGCTCCTGAACCAGAAGCTGTTTCTTCGTTATTTCCAGTCGGATCGTATGCATCAGCATCTGTCCAAGCTACGAACTGCACTTCAACTTCGAATGGAAGTGATGGAGCAGTGTCTGCTGGAGACAGACTGGACATGGACACGCCCCGACGGTGGTCTGAACATCTGGGCCGAGCTTCCGGAGGGGATCGACACAGGCAGGTTGTTACACCAAAGCATGGAGCACTCTATTGCTTTTGTACCCGGAACCGTGTTTGATCCCTCACACACATCGGGTAGCCGCAAACTTCGTCTCTCCTTCTCCTACGCCCGTGAACAGCAGATTCGGGAAGGCATGGACAGACTGATCACTTTAGCGGCGAGACGTTAAAAAGAAACTTCGTTTGGGAACCACATCTTTTTGTCTACCGTCCAAATCGCTGTAGCAACTTTTAGCACGCCAGCGCTAACGGTCACCAGTAGCCTTATTTAAGCGTTTTTCACGAACTAAAAAATGTAACGATCACCAGTGACCCTATTTCAATGGAAACATGCCATTTTTGCTTATTTTCCATCGAAATAACTAAAATAGCGTCTCCTGAGATCGTTACATTTTCAAATCACCTAAAAAGTAGGAAATAGGCTCATCTGTGATCGTTAGCGCCCGCTTCGAGTCCATGCAGTCAATCCGCTCACAGATCTTTTCTCTCAAATAACCGGATCGTGACGACATACGAAACAAGAAACAAAGCCACTATGGCTATGGCAATCCCCAAGATAATGGGTGTTGTAATCAGCCCTTCTTTACCTGCAACATCAAGAATAAACGCAGTCGGTTGAGCAAGAACAATTAAACAAACGAAGAAAACCGTATTGATGATGCCCGCTCCCTTTTTGCTGAGTGCATAGAACAGTGGCATATATATAGATACCAGAATAAGTACCAACCCCATAGAAATGAGGATATCCAACAGGGAATAATGAGGTTTGTTGAGTTCAGGATAACTCAGGTTAACAATCTTGTGAATGCCGAATGATACAAGCACTCCAAACAGGGAATAGAGAATGGAAGACAGGTACTTTGCTTGCACGATCTGTTTACGACTGACCGGAAGTGTAACTAAAAAGTTATGATTATGGTTTTTGATATCAATCATCGTAGCTAGCATAATCGAGCCAAAAGCCGTATAAATCCCTACGAGATACATGGACATTTCCATCTTCGGGATAAACGCCCAACTGAAAACCACCACATACACAGCAATAATCCACAACGAACTTCTCAGTGCAATAAAGTCTTTGCGAAGCAGATTAAGCATGTTGACGCCCCCCTTTTGCCGTGAAATAAATCAAGTCTTCCAACGCGGGCCTATGCAAAAGAGCCTCACTGCCAAACATACGCTGTGCCTCCACTTTGTTGTCCGATAACGCTTCAAAACCAATCGATGTTTCACGTATGCCCACGAATTGACGCCGGGTATCCGCATCCAGTAGATCCATATCCCCTTTCACAATGGTGTAGCGCTCAAGCACATCGTCTTTGGCTTCATTGAAAATCAGCTTGCCTTGATTAACAAAAGCGATATAGTCCGCGATCCGCTCCAGATCCGTCGTAATATGTGTCGAGAAAATGATGGATTTGGTCTCGTCCTGAATCACGTCGGCCAGTAGATCAAGCAGCTCTCTCCGAAAAATCGGATCAAGACCGGATGTCGGTTCATCCATGACAAGCAGATCGGCATCATGAGACAGAGCAACCGCAAGCGAGAATTTGATCTTCATGCCTTTAGATAAATCCTGGATTTTCTTTTTCGGTGACAATTCGAATTGTTCCAAATAACTCTTGAATAAGGCATGGTCCCAGCGACTATAAAAAGGAGCGATTAAACGTGACATCTCCCGGATGGTCAAATGTTCATAATAATAGCATTCATCGGACACAATACCGAGCCGCTGCTTGACAGCCACATCACCGCTCGGATTCTCACTGCCGAGCGTTCGCACTGTTCCCTGATCAGGATGGATGAGACCGGTAATCATGCGGATTAATGTGCTTTTTCCGGCTCCGTTTGGGCCAATGAGCCCTGTGATAAATCCCTGTTTCACATCCGTAGATATGTTATCCACCTTAAATAATGGATACCCTTTTGTAACGTTCCGCAATTCTATCGCATTCATCGTGCCTATTCCTCCTCTAACAGCAAAGTAAGATGATGAATCAAATCCTGTGCGTTCATGCCCAGTTCCTTGCTCTCCTGAATAACCTCAAGCATCTTCGCTTCTAATTGCTTCATACGTCTCTCCCGAATAAAATCCTGATTTGCACCGGATACAAAACTTCCCTTGCCAACCACGGAATCAATCAGTTGCTCCTTTTCCAGCTCTTCATACACACGTTTCGTCGTAATGACGCTGACTTGCAAATCTTTCGCAAGTTGGCGAATGGAAGGCAGGTGGTCTCCTGCTGCCAGTTCTCCGTTCAGAATGCTCTGCCGAATCTGGGATAAAATCTGGATATAAATGGGATCGCTTGATGCATTGGATATCCGTATATTCATGTTCGTTCCTTCACCTCATTGCCGTTGTTTCATATAAATAACCAGGCATAGTGTATATATATAATATACACACTATACCTGGTTAAGGTCAACCTATTTTTATCCATTTTTCTTCTCTCCATCAGAAAACAAAAAAAGAACGACAGTCCCCTGTCGTCCAAATCTTTACATTCGTTGTTTCGATTATACTTGTTTTCTGTTCCACTCGCTTCTTCAGTTTCATTTACGGTGACACTTACGCACCTGTAACAACCTTATCTACCAATCCATATTCCACGGCTTCGGCTGCTGTGAGGAAATAATCCCGATCAGAGTCTTTTTCAATCCGTTCCAGCGGCTGGCCCGTATGGTCTGCAAGCAGCTCATTCAAGCGCTGGCGGTGCTGGATAATGCGGTTTGCATGAATCAGCATATCCGATGCCTGCCCGCGTGTGCCTCCATGGGGCTGGTGAATCATAATTTCGCTGTTCGGTAACGCCATTCGTTTTCCTTTAGTGCCGCCCACCAGCAAAATCGTACCGAAACTCGCCGCCATCCCGGTGCAGATCGTCGAAATATCCGGCTTCACGAACTGCATCGTATCATAAATGGAGAATCCCGCTGTCACCGATCCCCCCGGACTGTTGATGTACATCTGAATATCTTTATCCGGGTCCTCGGCACTCAAAAACAATAATTGGGCCACGATGGCATTGGCCATCTGATCCTCAATCTCTCCCGACACCATAATGATGCGGTCTTTCAGCAAACGTGAATAAATATCATAACTCCGCTCACCGCGAGCGGTCTGTTCTACAACATACGGTACTACGTTCATATGTGACGCCTCCTTATATTAGGCAGCCATGATAACCGTATACCCGCCTCTATAAGACATCGAATTCGTGCCCGAAGTGGCGTAACCGTACATCACTGGCTGCATTTCTCGAGACGGCAGAGTCTGTTGCAGAATCGTACCCGCCACAGCCATCGGATCATCCGTGCGATTCAGGCACAGATCAATTAGACGCGCAGTATCTCCTTGGCGAAAAGCCATCAGATAATGGCGTAGCTGCTCTTGCTCCAGATCAGCAGGCTCTTCCATCGTCCCCTGCTCCAATGCAGCATCCATCCCTGCTTCCTCCAATGTATGCCTGACCTTGCTTAAAGCTGTGCGGGCACGGTTTAATGCCGCTTTAACAGCACCTTCGGTTGTGCGCAGCATCTCAGCAGTTTCTGCCGCCTTATAGCCCATGATTTCACGTAATATATAAATCGCCCGCTGCCACGGTGGCAAGGTGTGAACCAAAAGCTGCACCGCAGACTCCAGCTCTTCAAAGGTGTCTTCATTCGTATAGTCGGATATGACAGGTTCCATCTCAGTGAGTATAGATCGCAGCTTTTCCTGCTTACGAACACCATCAATCCAGGTATTGCGTGCAATACGAATCAGATAGGCCTCCCAGTTCATTGCCCCGGATTTTTCCGAAGCTTGCACCACCACCGTAGACGATAAGCCCTTAAGGCAAGTTTCCTGTACGAGATCCTCTGTCTCTGTCACCGATTTTGTCAGTGACATGCAATATGCATAGAGTGAAGCCATCAAATCAGGCAATATATCGTGCAACGCGGGATACGAAACACGTTTCTCATCAGCATCCTTGGTACAATCAATGACATATCTCTGATTCGTTGTAGTCATTTGTTTTATTGGACTAGCTTGATTCGTTTGATTGGCAATTCCGCCATTTCCAACATGATCCGTCTTGTGATTAAGCGTGTTACTCCATTCATGCTGCAGTCTGTTGACTTCGCAATCTGCGGACTTCACAAAGGCCATCTCGGGGGCCCCCCTTTGCTGGTTCCTGATTAATAATATAATTTGAACTAAAAATTTTACACAGGACACTCCGATGACAGAATAACCTTTCAATCGCTGTTATCTCCAGATTTTCTGGATTCCCTTTTCCAAAGGGAAAAATCCGGTGATAAAGGCGATCGCTTCGCTTTTTCAGGTTTTTTCTGTCCTCTCCGTTATAGTGTAAAAAATAGTTCAACTTATATTAATTAAGTGTTTCATTATGTAAACGAAGAACCTCCTGTAAAGGATACGCTCTTCTTCATTTATTTTTTTACAACAAAATCTATTCCCTAATTCCTTAATCCCAAATTCTCCAATTTCATTACTGCAGCCTGATTTCACATCGAATCCTAACCCAGTGTCACTGTCATGCCTGTTCGTGCTATGGTGATGCCCTGATCCAGTTTATAGTCCTGCCTTACGTCTACATCATGGGACATATGTGTAAAATAGGTGTGTCCCGGCTTCAACTCTCGCAAAAGCTCCTGCGCCTCCTGCATATCATACACCGAACGCGTCGAAAACTCCGCCAGCTCATGCACAAAACTCGTCCCCAGAACCAGCAGATCCAGTCCATGCAACAGTTCCTTCTCATCTTCCTTCAAATCTATAGCATCTGAACAGTACGCCCACGCATACTCCTCACGCTCCAGCCGATATGCATATGAAAAACCGTTATGTCCATGACATACCTTCCAGGAACGAATCTTCCATCCACCAAGTTCGATCCCGTTATCGGTTTCTAAAAAATCCATGTGACGAGCGAGCCACGGAAATTGTCCCTGTATCGTAACGATCACTTCACGCGGAGCATACAGTTTTCCCTTCACGCCTAGCCAACGGCACGCATCCGCCCATTCCGGCAAACCGCCAATATGATCAAAATGAGCATGTGTAATCAGCAACGTATGCACCATCCGCATTCCGTGATCTTCCATCTGAGAACGCCAATCCGGCCCGCAGTCGATCATAAACATCCCGTCTTCATGCTGATCTCGAAAGTCACCGCCCCTGTGAATCAGGACCGATGAACGTTTCCGCCGATTTTCCCCAGCCTGCCTTGCCTCCGCACATACCTCACAACTACAATACACTCGCGGGACACCCATGGCATCGCCTGTGCCCAGAAATGTGAGCTGATTCATTCCGCATTCCCCTCTCGCTCCCTGAAGCCGATTCAGCTCAGATGTGATGTCTCTTCCTTCGTAATCAACGAAGTTGTGCCTCAAATATTCTATGTAAATTGTAATCCTCTACCTCCGCTTTTGCAAAAAAAAGACTCCCCCACTCCAGCTCATCACAGCTGGCCGGGAAAGTCTGTCGTCTGACCGGGCTGGAGAAACCCAGCCTCAGACATGATAATTGCATATGCGTCCGCTCACACCAGCGCACGCAGTTTCAACGTCAGTTCACGGCCAGCAGGAACCTCCAAGGCTTCCGTGATGACCCAGTTCCATGCCAGACGTTGCTCTAACACCTTAGCCTGTTCTGCGGTCAACTGCAAACCGGTGATGATTCCCTCACCCACCGCGAAATCCTTGTCTGCTTGCAGATTAAATGCTTTTTCCAGCCAGATGCCAAGCCCGCCACGCGTATTAAACGTTATTCGATACCCGTTCCGGACAGCCCCTTCCAAGTTCTCACCATGCTCGTCCGCATACGAGAAAAACGTATCGTACCGATAATGCTCCTCGGATACGCTATCAAAAGCCGCTACATCCTTGGCTTGAATCGCTTTTAGTATATCCGCTTCTGACATGCCCTTGCCACGGGCCTGCTCCAGCCGAATCGCTGTGCTTTGGGATAATTTGATCTCTGTACTCATTACGGTCACGCCTTTCTGCAATTACGAATATACCAACATGTGTATTAGTATACTCCCTATTATAACCTTTTCGCAGTAAAAAACCTCCATCTCGGCTTGCCGCAAATGAAGGTTCGCATTCCTGTATAAGTTGAACTGATTCCTCTTACACGGAGCACTCCGATGACAGAATAACCTGGAGAGTAGCGGTTATCCCCAGATTTTTTTGGATTCCCTTTTCCAAAGGGAAAAATCCGGTGATAAGCATATGCTTCCGATGTAGCTTTCTTGCAGAAAGCTTTTAGGCAATCGCTACGCTTTTCCAGGTTTTTTCTGTCCTCTCCGTTATTGTGTAAATAAATAGTTCAACTTATATAGTTCATTGTTCAATGGCCTACAGCCCCGCCAGTACCTGATACCAGACTCCGCGCTTGGAATAGAGCGTCTTACGCACCTCATTCCAGCCTCCCAGATAGTTGATATCAAACAGCCCCGCTGGTGTCGGGAACGATTCTTTCGTCTCGGCAAATACGTCCAGATCTACCGAGCGGAAGCCGTGTTTCACAAAAATACGCTGCGCTTCCGGTGTCCGCAAGTATGCGATAAAGGCTTCCGCCAGCTCCCGATTACCATGTTTGTCGGCGTATTTATCCACCACCACTGCAGGATTTTCGATGAGAATCGTATTTTTCGGCACAACGATATCATAATCTACACCCTTTGCGATTCGAGCGAGCAACTCATTCTCGTATGTTACGATGACGTCGCCTACACCGTATTCAAATGCCGCCATCGAGGAACGACCACTCTTGTCCAGGGATTCGACGTTTTGATGCACCTCTTCCAGAAATGCTTTGGCTGCGGCAGGGTCTTTCTTGCCCTCTTTCTCCTCCGACAGCTTCAATCCTGCACCATAGATTGCATTAATATCCCACTGTGCACCACCGGATGTTTTCGGGTTAGGATACAGCACCTTTACGCCAGGCTTGGTTAAATCCTGAAAATCTTTAATCCCCAGTGGATTGCCTGCCCGTGTACCTAGAACAACGATCGAACGGGTAATCATGCCCTCATTCGGCGTTTGTTTCCAATCCGCAGTGACCAGCTTGGCCTTCACCAGTTTATCGATGTCACTTTCCATCGCCAGCAGGGCTACATCCGCTTCGAACCCGCCAACAATGGCTCTGGCTTGTGTTCCTGAAGCTTCATAAGACTCCTGAAAGTTAACGGTTTGCCCCGTCTTGGCCTTCCATTCTGCCTGGAACTTGGGCAACAGTTCACCTACCGCATCCTTCGCTACGCTATATGCACCAATAACCAGTGTGTTCGAAGAATCGCCACTCGAAACCCCGGCTGGCTGCCCTGGCTCCTGCTTGCTACATCCGGCAGTCACACAGACGAGCACAAGCATCAGGATCACGTATAGAGGTATAAATTTCTTTTTGTTATGGCTCGTCTGCATGGCCGCTCCTTCTTTCATTTCTGCTTTATTCTAAATTAACTGGCTCTAGATCATGACAGGCATCGGATCTTCTTTCAGTCGGTTCTCGACAACCCAGCTCTCCGAGTCGTTGAACAAATAGGCGCGGTGCACAAGCACACGAATCGTTTGCCCGATCTCCAGTGTCGTTTTCTCCAATGAGCGATAGGTGATGAGCTTATGGCCCTCCACCTCAACTTCAACCATCCATTCACTACCGCGGAAGTGAAGGTGTTTCACGATCCCTTTTTCCGTTGCAGACAGCATGGTGAATTCATTCTTAAGTCCAATCTCGATGTACTCCGGTCGGATCAATGCACGCGTATTGCCACCTTGCACCGCATGCTCGAAACCTTTCAGCTGAGAGGCATCTTCTACCACCGTGGACTCCCCAATAAACGTCGCCACGAAAGGGGTCTGCGGATTTTTATAAATATCCCAAGGGGTACCCTTTTGCTCCAAACGGCCTTGGCTGATAATCATAATCTCGTCTGCGACTTCAATCGCTTCATCCTGGTCATGAGTAACAAAGATGGACGTGATGCCTACCCGCTCGATCAACTCACGCAGCCATGAGCGAAGCTCTTGACGGATCTTAGCATCTATGGCGGCAAACGGTTCGTCCAGAAGCAGTAACTGCGGCTCAGGCGCAAGCGCTCTGGCAAAGGCCACACGTTGACGCTGTCCACCCGACAACTGGTGCGGATAACGCTGTTCGAAACCTTTCAGCCCGGTCAGCTCAACGAGTTCCATCACGCGATCACGAATCTGGGCTTTGGGTGTCTTTTTCACCTTGAGACCAAACGCAATATTATCAAAAACACTCATATGTTTGAACAACGCATAGTTCTGAAATACAAATCCAATGCCTCGCTCTTGAGGCGGCAGATGATTCACGACTTTTCCGTGGAAGCGGATCTCGCCCGACCCTGGGCTTTCAAGCCCTGCGAGCATACGCAGAATCGACGTTTTCCCGCCTCCGCTGGGGCCGAGCAAACCGATCAGATGGCCTTTGGCAATATCGAACGAGACATCTTTTACCGCATGAAAATCACCAAAGTGTTTGTTCAGATCACGAACTTCTACATGCATCTTAATGCACTTCCTTTCGCTTCTTGGCCCATTCCATCAGGAGCAGCAGTCCTACGGAGAAGGTTACCAGCACCAATGCCACACCGTTTGCGGCTGACACGTTGAAATTCTCTACATCCTGATACACCAGTGTTGTTGCTGTCTGCGTTTTATTCATAATGTTACCGGATACGACCAATACCGCCCCGAATTCTCCCAGTGAACGCGCTACCGTCAGAACCAGACCATAGACCACTGCCCAGCGGATGGAAGGCCATGTAACGCTCCAGAACGTTCTCCAGCCGTAGGCTCCAAGTGTGGAAGCTGCCTCTTCCTGCTGCGAACCTAGCTCTTGCAGGACTGGCATAACTTCCCTTACCATCAACGGGAACGTAACGAACAACGTGGCAATAACCATCCCTGGAAAAGCGTAAACCACATTAAATCCGATGCCCTCAAAAAATCCTCCCATGATGCTGTTTGGTCCAAGCAACAAAACAATCATCAAACCGCCAATAACCGGCGATACCGCATAAGGTAAATCGACAATGCTGTTAAGCAGTCCTTTCACCCGATCACTCAGCCATCCTGCGCGGACCAGATAAATCGCCATCATGATGCCAAACAATGTATTTAACAGAGTAACCACCAGAACGACAAGCCCTGTCATCATCAGTGCGTGAAGCGCCTCAGGACGCATAATGCCTTTAACAAAGCCGCCTGCACCATCCTCAAATGCGCCAATCAGAATCCGTCCAAGAGGAATGATCAACAGCAGTGTGAATACTACAAACGTAAGTCCGATTAAGAGTCTTCTCATCTTCTTCTCCCCCGCATCTGTACCAGATTGATCAGCCAGAGGATCAGGAAGGAGAGTGTAAGAAGCAATACGGATACAGCGGCCGCTCCTGTCGGGTTATCACTTTCAATCTCACCATAGATAAATACAGAAGCGGTTAGCGTTCTTCCCGGGATATTGCCAGCTACCAGTACAACGGCGCCGAATTCAGCGAGTGCTCTGGAAAAAGCCAACATTCCGCCGCTAATCATGCCAGGAGCCATGGATGGAAGAATGACCTGCATGAATGTACGTGCCTTGGAAGCACCCATCGTGTACGAAGCCTCTTCCTCGGAAGGATCGATCTCTTCCAGCAAAGGCTGCACTGCCCGGATGACAAAAGGAAAGGTAACAAAGGTCATCGCAATCACAATTGCAGGCTGATGAAAAACAATTTCAAACCCCATGGATTCAGCCAGTTTCCCGACAGCACTGATCGGGCCGAGCAACAGCATAATCATCAGACCGCCTACGGCTGTTGGTAACGCAAAAGGCAAATCGACGAGACTGTTAAGAAAGGATCTGCCAACGAATCGATATCTTGTTAACACCCAAGCAATCATAGTTCCCAAGATCACATTAATTAAAGCGGCGACCACGGCCAGACGAACCGTTAATAATACTGCCTTCCATGCGATTGGGTCCATGATACTCTCAGCAAAATTGCTCCATCCTTCAGAAAAGGAATTGGCGTACACACCGATGATTGGAAGTACAATGAGCACGATGAAATATAACAATACGGTACTGCGAAAACCCCAAGTCCATCCCTTGTGACGAAGAACGGTGTTCATTACTGTGTTCCCTCCCAGCCTCCGGCTTTAACTCCGGTCGGCAGTCTACCTGACTTCATACGACATTTTCCTAAGTTGGATAAGTTTACTTTATTATTATTCCCATTAGTCTACTTGGTTTTTGCTTATCTGATACTTTACCAGTTTGCAGTGCTGATCGTCAATGCTTTTATTCGAACTATTAGGGAGTTAAAATTGAGGAGAGCCATTACAACGACAAGGAGGAAAGACATGTTATACACACAAAATATATCAACATTTGCAAGAGATGAAATGAAGGATATCACACGGGAAGTCAAACAAGTTGTACAAAGCAGCGGCGTGCAGAATGGCACCGTGCTTATTTATTGTCCACATACAACAGCTGGCATTGCTATTAATGAAAATGCTGACCCCGATGTTAAACATGATGTCTTGTTGCGTCTCGATGAGGTGTACCCATGGGAGCACCCTCAGTATCGTCATGCCGAGGGCAATACAGCCTCTCACCTCAAATCAATAACTACCGGTCCGTCACAGACTGTCATCCTTCATGAAGGCAGACTGCTTCTCGGACGCTGGCAAGGAATCTATTTTTGCGAATTTGACGGGCCACGCAATCGAGAATTTTTCGTCAAAATTATGGAAGGTTAGGTTCCTTCTCAAAAAAGACAAGCACAAACAGGCGCTCCACCCTGTACCGGGGTTAGGAACGCCTGTCTTCATCTTCAGTGTATGAAAATAATATCTTTCGCATGATAACGTAATAAAGAGTTAATGTTATGATCAATCACCGCCTTGAAGTGTAGGGGCAGGCATAAGCGGCAAATTATTGCACGCCAGGCTGCTGACCCAAGTTACGGCACAATACTTTTACATGAGACAACGCAGAGGATTCGATCTCCGCAAACGTTAAACGGTCTTGAATATGGTACGATATGAATCCGTGCATCGCCAGAAACAAAGTACGCGGCACATGCTGAATATCTTCTTCGGCACAGCCCTCTTCCTTCATATACTGCCGAATAATCGACGCAAACAGTTCGAAACAACGTCCCTGCTCCGTACGGCAATAGGACAATAACTCCTCGTCCCGAATCATAAACATAATCTCGTATTGATATGGATTTTCCAGACCAAATCGAATAAACTCCATCAAAATATGCTCCACTTTGTTCACGCCGCCTGCAACCGGCCTGACCATGGCTTGCAACAGTAGATGTCCCAGATGGTTGAAATCCTCTACCACAATTGCATAGAACAACTCTGCTTTTTCCTTGAAATGATAATACAGCGACCCATGACTATAGCCAAGATGCTGGCCGATGCTCCGCATCGAAATGGCGCGGTATCCTTTGGTAATAAAAAGATGCCTCGCCGCCTCCAGTATCCGCTCCCTCGACAACTCCTGTTCGACTGCTCTTCTAGCCATATATTTTATTCCCCTTCAATAAAATAAAGCCGCTGTCCCTCCGTGATCCGGGATTGCCCTTGCGTCAAATCCGTGATCCAGGCGATAAATGCCTCGGTTTCACTATCCGGCGGAAGACACGTTAACGTAACTTTATCGGTGAAAGCCGTTTCACCTGTACGCACTTCCCGGCCTCTTAACTCATTTTCCACTTTCCCAAGCCACGTATAATCCAATTCGACAAATACTTCTCGATGCAGCACTTTGGCAATGGCTTCTCCCGCTTCAATCGCTGCCACAGCTCCATCTGTATACGCACGAATAAGTCCACCAGCGCCAAGCATGATTCCCCCGAAGTATCGTGTAACAACAATCGCTACATTCTTTAATTGCTGATTCTTGATCACCTCAAGAATAGGTTTACCCGCTGTACCACTCGGCTCCCCGTCATCAGACTGCTTCTGAATCTCATCCCGCTCGCCAATCATGTATGCCGAGCAGTTATGTGTCGCATTCCAATGCTTTTTCTTGATATCATCAATAAAAGCAATAGCTTCCTCCTCAGTTGAAACCGGCATAATATGACCGATAAACCGTGATTTTTTGATCACAATTTCCAGTTGTCCGGATCCTCGAACCGTTCGATAACGTTCAATCATTTTCCAATCCAACTTTCCGTAAATCATCCATTTTACAAGAAAGCAGTTCCCCGCATATTGCGGATGAACTGCCTTGGTTAATGACACCCGGGAAACGATACCCTGCAAAAGCTCGCATTCCCGGATGGACTTAACAATCTTATTTAACTATATGAGCGGAGCCATGAATTATTCAGAAAGTCTCGCTTCGAGCGCTGCTTTCTCTTCTTCAAAGCCTGGTTTGCCCAGCAATGCGAACATGTTTTTCTTGTATGCTTCCACGCCCGGTTGGTCAAATGGATTCACACCCAGCAAATATCCGCTGATGCCACATGCTTTTTCAAAGAAGTATACCAGATATCCGAAGGAATATGGAGTCATATCTGGAATGTTCACAATCAGATTTGGAACTTGGCCATCTGTATGTGCGAGCAACGTTCCTTGGAATGCTTTTTTATTGACGAAATCCATCGTTTTTCCTTCCAGGAAGTTCAAACCGTCCAGATCGTCCGCATCAGCTTCAATGGAAATGTGCTCGGAAACTTCTGCGACTTGAATAACGGTTTCGAAGATGTTCCGGCTACCTTCCTGAATGAATTGACCCATAGAGTGCAAGTCTGTGGAGAAATCCACGGATGCAGGATAGATACCCTTGTAGTCTTTACCTTCGCTTTCACCAAAGAGCTGTTTCCACCACTCGGATACGAAGTGCAAGGACGGCTCATAGTTCACCAGAATCTCTGTTCCTTTGCCTTTACGATACAATGCGTTGCGAACGGCAGCATATTGATACGCTTCGTTCTCCGCTACATTCGGATTGCTGTACTCTTTGGAAGCATCAGCTGCACCTTGCATCATTTCTTCGATGTTGATCCCCGCTGTTGCGATTGGCAGCAAACCTACGGCTGTAAGTACGGAATAACGTCCACCTACATCATCCGGGATGATGAAAGATTCATAACCTTCTTCATTCGCCAGCTTTTTGAGTGCTCCGCGCTCTTTATCCGTTGTTGCGTAGATACGTTTGCGAGCTTCCTCTTTCCCGTATTTTTTCTCCAGAGCTGCACGGAAGATACGGAATGCAATCGCTGGTTCAGTTGTTGTACCCGATTTAGAGATAACGTTCACGGAGAAGTCTTTACCTTCTACCAGATCCAGCAAGTGTGTCACATACGTGGAGCTGATGTTGTTACCTGCAAAATAAATCTCAGGAGTTTTGCGTTTGTCTTTCGGCAAGTTGTTGTAGAAGGAATGTGTCAGCATTTCGATCGCTGCGCGTGCTCCCAGGTATGATCCACCGATACCGATCACGATCAGCACTTCGGAATCACTTTGGATTTTGGCAGCCGCTTTTTGGATGCGGGCAAACTCTTCTTTGTCATATGCTGTCGGAAGGTCGATCCAACCGAGATAGTCGGAACCTGTTCCTGTACCATTATGAAGCTGCTCGTGAGCCAAGCGGATTGGTTCAGCGAAATAGTCTACTTCGTGCTGGTTTACAAATTGCAAAGCTGTACTATAGTCAAATGTCACTTTTTTTGCCATGATCTCAAAAACCTCCTGATATCGGTATACTATTTCCGTTTTCCATGTTAAACAACTTGTCCTAAGGATACTTCAAATCCAACTTGCTGACAAGCTTATGCACGAACTTGGTTGTTAACATTCAAGAAGCAAAAAGGGCAAATCGAATTCCGCAGCACTGCGGTTCGAGTTCCCCTTCTTGTGTTATTCCGCCGGGTACGAGCAGACGTAGTCGGTAACGCTGCGTATCTCCAGTTTGAATTTGGATTCAGCAGGCACGTGGAATGTAGCTTGGCCTTGAATCTCTTGCCACTCTTCTTCACCAGGAAGTAATACTCTCAGATCGCCGGACAGAATCTCCATAATCTCGCGGGAATCTGTGCCGAACTCATAGTTGCCTGGAAGCATGATGCCCAGCGTCACTTTGCTGCCATCCCCCAAAATAACCGTTCTGCTGGTTACCTGGCCATCATAGTAGATGTTGGCCTTTTTCACTACACTGACTTGATCGAATTGTGACATGCGTACCCGCTCCCCTGAAGTTAATGAAAACAAAAGGCAACACAGGTCAGGGCAGCCATGCCGCCTTGACTCTGCGGAAATAACAACTGCCATGAGCCGGAAGCGCCGGAAGACGTTCGGCCCATGACAGACTGTTGAAATATAAAGTTTTAATTACAGCAATGCTTTTACTCGGCTAACTACGTTATCCACAGTAAAACCATACTCTTGGATTACACGGTCGCCAGGCGCGGAAGCACCGAATGTGCTGATTCCAAGAATGTCACCTTGATCTCCAACATATTTTTCCCAGCCCATTGGATGAGCCATCTCGATCGCCAGACGAGCTTTAACATCCGGAAGAAGAACGGACTCTTTGTAAGCTTTGTCTTGTTTCTCGAACAGATCCCAGCTAGGCATGCTGATTACGCGAACTTGAATCCCTTGCTCAGCAAGTGCAGCTTGAGCTTTAACAGCGAGCTGTACTTCAGAACCTGTAGCGATAATTTGTGCTACCGCTTTACCGTCTTTAGCATCGGACACTACATAAGCACCACGTTTAACGTTCTCACGTGCACCTTCTACAGTACCTTCGAGGATCGGCAAGTTTTGACGAGTCAGTACCAAGGCAACCGGGTTGCTCTTGTTCTCCAGCGCGTAAGCCCAAGCTGCAGAAGTTTCGTTACCGTCAGCTGGACGAATTACCGTCAGGTTCGGGATGATACGCAGGGAAGCCAATTGCTCGATCGGCTCGTGCGTAGGACCATCTTCACCGACAGCGATACTGTCGTGAGTCAGAACATACGTTACTGGCAGGCTCATCAGTGCAGCCAGACGAACAGCCGGACGCAGGTAGTCGGTAAATACGAAGAACGTACCGCCGAATACTTTCACGCCGCTGTGCAGTGCCATACCGTTCATCGCACCAGCCATACCGAATTCACGGATACCGAAGTAGATGTTACGGCCGGAATAGTCTTCCGGAGTGAAGTTCGCCAGGTTGTTCAAGTGCGTCATTGTGGAGCTTTCCAAGTCAGCAGAACCACCTGTCAGATGAGGCACATTGTGTGCAAGACCGTTCAGAGCGTTACCGGAAGCTACACGCGTAGACAATGCTTTGTCTGTTGCCGCATATTTCGGCAGATCACGATCCCAACCTTCTGGAAGGTCGCCGTTGATTGCTGTTTCGAACTGAGCAGCCAGTTCAGGGTATGCTTTTTTGTACTCCGCAAATTGCGCGTCCCATGCTTTGTTTGCAGCAATACCTTTTTCTTTTACTTGAGCAAAGTGATCGCGAACTTCAGCTGGTACGTGGAAGTTTTCTTCGTACACCCATTTATAATATTCTTTAGTCAGTTTAGCTTCTTCTGCACCCAGTGGAGATCCGTGAGTACCGCCGTGGCCGCCTTTACCTTGTTTGTTCGGGCTACCGTAACCGATAACGGTTTTCACTTCGATCAATGTAGGACGTGCTGTGTCTGCTTGACCTTCTTTGATTGCTTTCTCAATTGCAGGCAAATCGTTACCGTCTTCAACACGCAATACTTGCCAGCCATACGCATCGAAGCGTTTAGCGATGCTTTCGGAAGAAGACAGATCAAGTTTGCCATCCAGCGTAATGTCGTTGGAATCGAACAACATGATCAGTTTGCCAAGGCCCAGACGTCCAGCCAGGGAAGCAGATTCATGAGATACGCCTTCCATCAGGTCGCCATCACCGCAGATTGCATATGTGTAGTGATCAACAACGTTAAATTGATCTTTGTTATAAGTCGCGCCCAGTTGAGCTTCAGCCATAGCCATACCAACTGCCATTGCAATACCTTGACCCAGCGGTCCGGTAGTTGCATCAACACCAGCTGTATGTCCGAATTCCGGGTGACCCGGAGTTTTGCTTCCCCATTGACGGAATTGTTTCAATTCTTCCATCGGAAGATCGTAGCCGCTCAGGTGCAGCAAGCTGTACAGCAACATGGAGCCATGTCCTGCGGACAGCACAAAGCGGTCCCGGTTAATCCAAGTCGGGTGGTCCGGGTTATGAGTCATCGTTTTTGCAAAAAGCTGGTACCCCATCGGAGCGGAGCCCATCGGCATACCCGGGTGTCCGGAATTTGCCTTCTCAATTGCATCAATCGCCAAAGTACGTACGGTTGTAATCGACAGGTTGTCGATTGTGGTGTTCTCGTCCTTTTGAATCGCTTCGTTCTTGTCAGTCATGGTTTGTCCTCCTCATGTCTTTAGATAAGTCGGGTGCGCAAGCGAGTCCCTCTCATCATACAAGCAAACCGCATAAACAATAAGTGAATCCGCTTGAATGTTTCATTTTGACTTATTCACTTTTGTATTGTATCACTTGCCGTGAAGCTTTTCCATAACCTTCTTTTAGAAAGTTACGGAAAAATTCGGCTGATTCTCGCTAAACCTTGCTAATCCATCGGATGAAGTATAACCTTTAAGCCGAAAACCATACACTTTTTAGAGATTAACGTGAAAATTGCATCTTCTAGTCTGTATCTCTCGATTCGAGAGCGAGGTGAACGGTTTATTTTCAGATAGTAGGTATGCTTCATACCCAAGGAGGGCTTGAAATGCCAGATCGAACGCGACACCCGTCTAATTCATTAAAATCATCATTACCCTGGTTTTCGGGGATCATAACCGGAATCGTCGGAGGTGTTTTTCTGGGACTGTTTCTGAAAGCTGTCCAGACAATAACTGGTGAAAAGGTATATACCTTGTTGTTGAACATTGATTTTGTGCCAGGGCTTCCTCCGCGGTTGCCCGAATGGATCGAATTTTCTTTACACCTGGCTGTATCTGTTGTCATCGGGATTTTCTACATCTGGTGGGTCAGACGTTCAGGCCGTCCCGTCAGCAGAGGAATATTTCTCGGTGCCGCCTCTTCTCTACTCTATCTCCCTTTGTCTCCGTTATCCTCACGTGTGCCCGATTGGAATGACACTGGTGCCATTTTGTATTGGGTCGTTGGCCATCTTCTCTTTGGTACTTTGTTAGGTCTGTGCGGAAAATACTTGCACACCAAAAAGCGGCAAGCAGTTCATCATTGAACTGGAGCCGCTTGGTTTAATAATGCAACATTCTCTGAGTGATTACGTCTTCTTCTCTTGCGAGGTTACGGATCAACCTTGCACAGTATTAAAGCGTGATCCCAAACTTAAAATACGACTGTTTTATTTTCGTGTACAAGAACACGGTCTTCCACATGCCATTTTACAGCCCGCGCAAGCACAACACGCTCAATGGTACGTCCAATGCGTTTCAATTCAGTCACATTATCTCCATGGCTTACACGCTGAACGTCTTGCTCAATAATAGGGCCGCCATCCAGCTCTTCCGTTACATAGTGCGCCGTTGCACCAATGATTTTAACACCACGGTTATAGGCTTGAGCGTATGGCTTACCTCCAACAAAGGCTGGCAAGAAGGAGTGATGAATGTTGATAATACGGTTACGGTAATGCTCGATAAACGTTGGAGAGATAATCTGCATATAGCGGGCGAGAATGATCACATCTACATCGTTGCCGATCACTTCCAGCTGACGCTGTTCTGCTTCTTTTTTCGTATCGGCTGTAACCGGAATATGGTGATACGGAATGCCGAAAGACTCTACATAGTTTTTCATATCTAAATGGTTGCTGACCACAAGCGCAATATCCGCATCAAGATCGCCAGCCTGCCATTGCCAGAGCAGTTCTACCAGACAGTGATCCTCTTTGGATACAAAAATAGCCAACCTTTTTTTGCGGCTCACCGCTGAAAGAGACCATTCCATCTCGAAACGTGCTGCCACATCGGCAAAATCCGCTTCCAGCTTCGCCAAGTTGCTCTCCAGTTGCTGAAGATCGAACTCGATCCGCATAAAAAACATTCCGCCTGACGGGTCCATCGTATACTGGTCAGACTGTACAATGTTGGCACCGTGTTGATGCAAAAAGTGCGATACCGCTGCTACAATTCCGGGACCATCCGGACAGGAAATAAGCATACGCGCTCGATTGGCGCGGTTTTGATCTTCAGGTCGTATTTGTTTGGCGTGAATCTCCATCGGGTTAATCTTCCTCCTTCAATTAGACAAGACATATATGAACTATCAGGCAAGACTTGCAGGGATTAACCTGCAAGCCAAGCAATCAAGCGGTGATTGATTTGTTCTTCATTCAAATGCGGGAACAATGCCGCCTCTGTCACCATGTCATACAAGCGTTCCAGCGGTTCGCGCGGATCAGCTTTTTTGGCTTTGGCATCGTTTTTGAGCAGTGTCCACACGTCAAGTACATATGCACGGGAATCCAGCTCTTTACCCTTGAAGAAGTGTTGCATTTGCTCGACTTCACTCAGAAACTCCTGACCGAAGCGGCCTTCCACATCTCCTCGCAATAATGCAATTTCAATTTCATACATCGGCCGCTGGGTTTTGGCATCTTTACCAATCCACGGCGTTTCCAGAATGAATGGACGATTATTCAGCTTTTCATGGTTTACAATGCGGTTGATCGCTTCAAAACCAATCCAGCCCGATCCAATCGGTGTATGACGGTCTTTGCGTGCACCGGCAGCATTTTTACTATCGTTAATGTGCATTACAGCAATTCGGTCAAGTCCAACCGTTCGGTCAAATTGGTCCAATACACCATCCAGATCATTGACAATGTCATAACCCGCATCGTGAATGTGGCATGTATCCATACACACCGTCAGACGTTCGTTATGTTTCACTTTCTCAATAATCTGTGCAATTTCCTCGAAGCTACGGCCCATCTCGGTTCCTTTACCAGCCATCGTCTCCAGAGCAATATTCACATCGGTTTCCTGAATACCGTCAAGCACTTCATTCAAGCCCTGCGCAATACGTTCGATACCGTAATGAGCATCCTTATCCGTAAATGCACCAGGGTGCAATACGATGTTTTTCACGCCAATGGCATGAGTACGGCGAATTTCCTCCTGAAGGAAGTCCACAGCCAGTCCATAGGTGCTCTCCTTGTATGATCCCAGATTGATGATATAGGGAGCATGAACAACAATCTCCTCGAATCCGCCTGCCTCCATCGCCAGCTTGCCTTCCTCAATAAACATTGATTCAATAGGCTTACGGCGTGTGTTCTGCGGTGCACCCGTATATATCATAAACGAACTGGAACCGTACGAGGACGCTTCCTTCGTTGCACTCAATAATCCCTTGTCCGAAAAGGACACGTGGGAGCCGATTTTCAGCATCAATAGATCCCCCTTTTTCTGAATTATCCCTTATCATAACGCGATTATCGAAATAAATCTAGAAATGCGATATAATTCGGATGAGAGGCTATTTTTGACAGCTGATTACGGAACATGGGACGCATTATTATCATGCCGTGAAAATCAATGAACCGAGGTGATTCCGCAATGATTTTTAATACGTACGCCCAGCTTTTAACGAGTAATTCTCCCAGCAACTGGTTTATGAATACGATTGCGTTCTGGACGCTTTTGTTGCTTGGCAGCATGTGCATCGGTGGATTTTTCATGATGCGCAAGTTCCTTAAGGTGCTGCCGAAGGCTGACGGAAAGTCCAAGCTGGATTGGCAGAACCACTGGGTGGAGACAAGCCGCCACCTATGGACAGATGAAGCCAAAGCTTTTCTGGATCAGCTAGTTGAGCCTGTACCTGGCCCTTTTCGCGACATTGCCAAACATTCCATTGCTGCCGAGATTGGTAAAATTGCCGTGGAAGATCATGCGACCGAAGTGTCCAGAGATCATTGCATTAAAGGATATATCATTGCGACACCAAAGCGGGACAACAAATTTCTGGTTAAATTTCTGGAGAAAAATAAAATCGACTATACTCCCTATCGCCATTTGATGAAATAATCATTTAATGTGTTATAGCTTATGAACCGATTGGAAAATAAAGCAGACCAGCATCGTTAGATATGGCACCAATTTGGTTAAATTAAACACATGTTAGCTCCGCTCGGTAAGCCCTTTTTACTCATTTAACTTACCTTGCGGGGCTTTTTGACCCATAAGAGAGGATGTTCAATATGAAAATTGCCATTTGTGGAGGAACCGGATTTGTAGGAGGCGCACTTGTAGATTACTGGTTACAGGCCGGACATCATTTGAAAGTAATCACTCGCAAGCTGCCTGACATGCATAATCCGAGTAAAAACCTTACATATATATCTTGGGACCAGCTCGAAGAAATGCCGCAGGAACTGGAAGGTTTTGATGCTCTGGTGAATCTAGCAGGTGAAACATTGAACCAGCGTTGGACAACGAAAGCTAAACTGGAAATAGTAGAATCCAGAGTTACAACGGTTGCCCGGGTTGCTAAATTAGTGGAATCGCTAGAACAAAAGCCGGAAGTTGTTGTTCAGGCTTCAGCCATGGCGATCTACGGAACCTCTCCCGATGAAACCTTTGATGAGAGTAGCCCGCAAAGATCGATGAATTTCCCTTCTCGCGTCTCGGAACAATGGGAAGTTGCTGCCGATGCCATCAAGGATGTAAGACTGGTCAAAATCCGGGTCAGCCTCGTTTTGGGTCATAAAAAAGGTGCATTCCCATTGATGAAGCTGCCCTATATGCTCGGATTTGGCGGCAAGATCGGCAGCGGCAAGCAGTGGACCAGTTGGATTCATATTATGGATATCGTTCGTTTGATTGACTTTACTATTCATAACAAAGAAATTTCGGGTCCAGTTAATGCTTCTTCGCCCAACCCGGTAACCAATGATGAATTCGGCCGTACAGTAGGCAAAGTCTATCATCGTCCTCACTGGTTCCCTGTCCCTGGCTTCTTGATCAAAACACTGGTTGGTGAACTATCCGTCGTCCTGCTTCAAGGACAACGGGTCATTCCGCAAAAATCCTTGGATCACGGTTTTAAGTTTACCTTCCCCACATTGACCCAGGCTCTTGAGGACCTGAAGCATCGCGGGTTATCCGATTAAAACAAATTACACTGGGACCGTACAGTTCATCCTGACACTCGATAAACGTAGACCGATTCGGCCAGGATGAACGTATCCCCATCCGTCAGTGGGTATTCTTTGTAAGGAGCCAGCAGATTTCCTTGAAGCATCGTTCCATTGACGGAGCCTAAATCCTTGAGAGCATAGCCGGACTTGCTCCGACTCAATTCCACATGTGCACGGGATACACCTGTCGAGTTATCTACATATTGAACCATATCCGCTGCTCTTCCAATGACAAACGATGCGCCCTTCACATCAACACGTCTGCTCCCTTCACCTTTATTTAAAGTTCGTTCCAAGTAATATAATGGTTGTTTAGTGTTTCTGTCTTCGTTTGATAATTCGTCCAATGGCTGCAGATTAACTGTTGCCTCAACGGTTGAGTCCGCAATACGGAGTCTGGAAGTGCTCCCCCATTCTCTTTCCTGTTTCTCAGTATATGGTGGATTGAGCCTTTCTCCAGACGTTAGGTTCAAAGGGGATATGCTCATATCGCGAAGACGGAAAGAGGTATGATCTTCAGCAACCTCAGGCAAAGATTCAATGGATTTCCCCTTATCTTCTTTGGGCTTATCCATGGTATTCCAGCGCCAGCTCTCCTGAAACATTTCCTCTTCTACTTTAGCCCCCTTGTCCTTCTTCCTGCCTATCACTGATAAAGAGAAAGGGATATGAACGCCGGATTTACGAGCGGAATCACCCATTCTTTTCCACATCCAACTCGCCACTGCGATGAGGCCAATGCTCAGCGCCGTAGACAAAATCATTGCATTCTGACTTGGCTGTTGCATGTAGATGAATCTCCATACCAATGCCATGGAAACTAAGCAACCTAGCCAGATGTATGTTGTACGCGAAGAGCCATTGACTGAATTCTGCTCTTCCATCTCCACATTTTTCTGATCTGCGGAAACAAATGATGAAGAGGACTCAAGCTGAGTTGAGGTCTGATTCCAATCAAAGTAGTTTGTATTCCTCGTCGAGGGTTGGCCAGCTGTTGGCCCGTGTAACAAAGATTTCGAATAGGGGTCTACTTTTTTAATGTCTGTATCCGGTTGGATGGTTTGCTGGTGCCCACGCTGATGAAGATCTGATTGTTCTGTATCAGGTTTATTGTAATTAAAGCTGGCCTCGCTTTTCTTTTCAGGTAGCTGACTGGATATCGGTCTTGCTGGTTTACCAGTACACAATTCTAATAAAAGTTCACGTAATTGCCGAATGTCCCACCGCTCAACATCACATAACTGTAATACTCGTTGTATGCCCTCTCCTTCTAATTCCTGAACATGAGCCATAAGCTTGATTACCAAGTCACGGAATAACTGCGGCGTTTGCTTCTCCTGCCGGGCATGGGCATTCATCATGGGTACGTAAACTAAACCAATTTCCCCTTGCTCCATTGCCCCCTGAATAAATACATAGTCTTCCTGAATCCACAAATTTTGTGGTTCCAACATGTAGTGCCTGCACTCCATAAGAGCTTCAGCCAACTGAAACAAAAGATTATACAACACTGGCAAGCTGATTTGGCTCGATTTTAACATCTGGGACAACATCTTATACCCTGAGATGTCATACTGTAACGTTACATTCTGATCAATCTCCCGAGTGAATAAAGGTAGCAGACGAGGAATTCGATTTGAGGTTAACATACCGATCTGTATCCTGCTGAGTTCCTCCATTCGTAGCCCGTCCGCTTTTTCCAAAACCATAAATGTCCCGCCGTTACGTACAAAATCCCTCGTTAATCCATACATACCGCTCCTCACTTTCCATTGCCATTGTTAATAAAATAACTAACTAACAGTCATCCACACGGATACTCCGATGACAGGGTAGGCTTTCAATCGCTGTTATTCCAGAGCAGAGCAACTACCCAAACATATAAATCCATGAGCTAACGAAACCGGGAAGTACAGCGAGCATAAACGGGAACTTCAGCGTTTTTTCGTGACTTACGAGTTTAAGAGAGCCCAGTTTAAAGAAACTGAAAATATTAAACATCATTGTACGTATTCGCTGCGACGCATCTTTGCGAAATAAAAGGATAACTAAGCCGATTAATCCAGCGTACAGAATGGAATATATGATCACGTGTATACCAAATGTAAACCCCGTCCAGGC
Organism: Paenibacillus xylanexedens; assembly: GCF_007680605.1. Taxonomy (GTDB): domain Bacteria; phylum Bacillota; class Bacilli; order Paenibacillales; family Paenibacillaceae; genus Paenibacillus; species Paenibacillus xylanexedens_B. The sequence goes on along the minus strand of NZ_VEIO01000002.1, from coordinate 652,300 downwards.
TCCTATACCCCCAAACAACTTCACATCTCCTGCGCCGACTGCACCGATGACGTACATTAAAAACAACATACCAAAACCAACAGCAAATCCAGCTAAAGAGAACCACATACCTCCCCAGCCTCCCCATGCAAGATGAGCAAGCACTCCCATTGCCGTTACTGGTAGAGTCAGCCGATTCGGAATTTTCATAGACCGTATATCGGTTACAAACGCCACCAGAAGATATATACAACAGATCACATAAAACCATCCCATCTATATCATCGCTCCTTACTTTCTGGATGCTACCGTAAATGAAGTTTCCGTCTGCATACCCTCCGCAGTCTCTACAACAAAACTCCAAGTCCCTTCCGTTGTTCGAGTGCCTACAAACCATGTCCATTCTATGATTCCATTCTCGTCCGCTGTAGCCCAGCCAATATGCTTCGCAGAACTCTCACCAGACTTGTAAAAAATCGTGAGATTAGCCGATGCGCCTGGCTCGACCTGAGCCTTTATCGTTGCATGGTTGCCTATGAATGCTGGATCTGGCTTCGATAAAACAGTTGCTGACCCAGTGCTATTTTCTTCCCCGCTTCCGTTACCGCTTCCTTCTCCTGTGTCACCAATCCATATCCGCTCTGCTGCAGCAACCTGAATTCGTAAAGACTTGCCGAGAAAAGGAACCTTCACAGGCAACTCATAACTCAGCTCTAATCTGAAATACGGATTCGTCTTATTCTTCAAGTTAGGAACGGATACTCCGTTAACATGAATACGTTCCATATCTAGCAGTGTGGTTTCAACAAAAGGTTGCAACAACGGCTTCACAACCGGGTCAAGTATGGCTTCCGTTACCGACGTTTTGATTCTTTGCAGTGGCTCTTCACCACGTTTCGCTGCATCCCGCACCCAATCATTTAAGGGTGAAGGCAAGGAAGAAGCGTAACCGTCTGCCCATTCTGTCAGGGAGAGCTGGGGCCATTTCCAACCCTCCTCCAAGCCCTCACCTCCAGCTGAATCTGAAGGCGCGAAGGCAAGCGATACTGGATAGACCTTCGTTGATAACTGTTTTACCGTTTCCCCCGCTGTACTCTGCAATGCGGTGGAAATCAGTGTCATCTGAACAATGAAGATAAGAAATAGAATAAAGAATAGAAAAATGGGTAGAACCAGCGAAGCCTCCAGCACCATAGTGCCCTGTTCTTTCTTCGCTTCAAGCACCTGTTTTCTCAGTGACTTCAAGCGTTCCAATCTGCTTATCCGCATGATCCGATGCTGCATCTGCACACATTTCCTTTCATCCTGAACCTGAACCCTTTTTTCCATCATGCCTCCATCAACATGTTTTCACCTGTTCAATAGGAATAATCCGCCTTCCGTTCAATGAAAAAACGTCCATCCTGTACTTGATCCTCACTGCCCGTTACAGCGCCTATACTTCGCACAATTCCAGGCAAAAACCATAGCTTGATGCTACTGCGCATCCGTCCGGAAGCATAAGTCTGTTTCTCATCCGGGTTAGCTCCCGTATTCAATCGGATCAAGGCTAACATTCGGGACATTTTGCGATCATTATTGCTATGCATAAGCAGGAACAATCTAAGGTGATCCCTGTATGTCAGCTTCACCTTGATGTATTTGCATAATTCAACATTACCGTCCTTCGCCAGCTTCACCATATCTTCTATTGCATGCGTGATCCCATACAGGATCGCGGCAGATAACACAAGAAGCGGATTCCCAAGCTTACTATTCTCACTTAGCCCTTCAGCTGTACGAATCGCCAGACGCATTCCGAAGACCTCGGCATATGCAGATGCGATGTTACCTGAAGGGTTATGAAAACCGTATAGGATATACTCCAGCTCCTGATTCTCCAGTTTGAACACGTCATTAACATCTCCACTGCCTTCCGTCCAGGAGAACAATTGACCAAAGTCCATGGATTCAAAGTAAGCAAGCGCGTATTCATTTTGAAACAGCTCATCGCCAAGTTGTCCCAGTAGTCCTGACATCCCTCCAAACAGGCGATCCATTCCCTTCATGGCATTTCCACCGGAATCATACGGATCACTCGCAATCTCTGCCTTTTCCGATTGCTCAGAGCTTTTTTGGTTAAACGCTATGTTAGCCTTATAAAATTGTTCCAGCTGTTTGAATGTCTGCAAGGAACCGGAACTTCCGTTTTCTATCCGGCTGAATAACCGTTTCATTTCCTTCAATTTCCCTTTGGATTGTTTGTCATTCTCTTTACGCTGGGCATCCGATCCACGGCCGCTTTCAAGTTCCTGTTGGCTCTGTGTGATAAGATTGGAAGGGCCTGTTCTCCCAAAAGAATTCATATAACGTTCCGTAGTCTGACTTGCCTGCCTGACCGCAGGTTTAATTGGAACACCACTCATACCCGTCACGCTCCGAAGCTGGGTATTGAGTTCCATGCTATCTTTTCGCACGCCAGAGAAGTCTTCATTTTGCGAAATCACACGAGATTTTATCCGATCAAACAGAGCATCTTCCCTGACAAGCTCCGAAGCGAGCGAACGTGCGCTTTTGGCTTCATTGCCGGACCCCGCAGAAGTCGGACTCGTTCCAGGGAGTGTAGAGCTACCCACGTTATCATAACTGGCATTCTCGGAACGACTTTCCCCTTCCGCAATCACTCGTTTCATTTCTTCATTAATCTCACGCGCCTCTTCGATCTTGTCCTGTGCTTCCAATAGTTTGGTCTTATGCGCCTCTAGCGCTGGTTGCATCAACATGCTGATTCCTGTCACAATCTGATTTACACCTGTCCGGTAACGCCCCAAGTCCAATATGTACAGCTGTTCAATTAAAGGCAGTCCTTCGTCTGCTTGCTTCTTGCTTAAGTAATCGGCATAACGTGACGCCGCTTCTGCAGCTGTCTCTGGTGCTGCCTCAAGCATTTCTTCATAGATGGCCTGCGCTGGCGGTTTCATGATCAAGTCTGGAAGTTTCATTACCTTCTCGGCAGATTCAATCTGATTCCCGATCGCTTCATCCAGCAATTTCTCACGTTTGTCATAAAGATTTTGTAATTTTTTCAACAGGTCCACGGTATGTGCTGCTTCCTTCATCTCCTCTGACATCGGTTTGAATCGATTAATTACTTCAATGGCAAAATCAACCGGGGCTCTATACTTCATCTCTTCCTGAATTTGACGATTAAAAATATCATACCTGCCCAGTTCACGTTCCATACCGAGTGATGTGGTATCCCATTGAATATCCAGAATCGGGAAACCATCCTTTACGGAAGAAGGTTTCACACTATCATTCAGCACTTTGGCCATAATGGCATCTCCGCTACTGTCACCATATGCAAACAAACCATACTCCCGAAGTGATGTATCATAAGCTGACATAACTGATCTCATTGCAGCATGTGCCATCCGCTCCGTCTGCACTTTAAAAGCAGCAATTCTCGCATAATCAATAAAAATTGCCACAAACATATATACTCCTGCCAGAATCAAGATCAGAAATAACGTTACAGCTCCTGATTCACCATCTCTTTTTCTAAACAGTGCCTCCCTCCCCCTTTCCTCATTTTTCGTTTTTTCCAAAATGCTGTATAACTTGCCCTGCTTCCACAGCTGATGTCGCTTCCTTTCCACCTTTCCCTTTAAACTTGGCACCGTAATAACGGATCAAATCCACCGTTCGGATGAATTCAACCGGTTCTACAACAGCAGAGGAGCCCTTCGTAAGCACAAGATTGCCGGAATCAAACAAAAATGAGGGCAGAGGCAACGCTATAACCTGCTCAAGCTCAGTGGTTACCTTCCGCTGGATCAATGCATTTTGATATGTGATTTTGCCCTTCATGGCTGAAGGCATATGGCTGGATGCTTGTGCTAGTTTTGTTTCCGAAAGACTAGCGCCTTCAGATCCAGGTATAGAAACGCTAACCTCATTGTCCGCTCCCGCCCAACCAAACAATGCTCCTAAAAGCCGATCATCGCTTAACCGCCAGTACAAGTTATCATATTCCCCAGTAGCATATTCGCCTGTCAGCGCCTGTCTGTGACTGTTATCCCAACTGTAGGCAGCTCGTTCAGAAGCCGCATAAGCATGCTGGTTCAAAAACGTTTTTTGGTACATATACATCGTGAAGAAAAGCAACAACACAAGGATAAATAATATGATCGGGAAGACCAGGGAGGCTTCGACAGTGAAGCTCCCTTCTTCCTTTCTGAAACGTCTATTCAAAAAACTCATCACTTTTGCTACTGACATTAACCAGCAGTCTTGTTACCAACTTTTTAATTTGGTCTTTGAAAATTAACGCTATAATGATGATTACACCAATGATTAGAATCAGTTCCAGCGTACCCAAACCCTCTTCTTCTTTCCAAAATGCCGCTACCTTGTTCTTCATCCCAATTCCTCCTACATATTCATCATCATAAAAGCTGGCGCACCGATCATGACCACGATTGTAAAAAAGATCAGCACCATCGGAAACACTAATTTTGAAGAGGCCTGCTCTCCCTTGGCCCGGCTAACCGCCTTGCGTTTCTCCCACAATACATGTGACAGATCCCGCAGAGCCAATACAAAGTCACCTCCTCCACGCCGGAAATTCAGTAAAACTGTCGTTGTAAAAATCGTCACTTCCTGCACACCGCATCGGCGGCTGAACTGCTCTAAAGATTGCTGGAACGAGTACCCGTTATTCCAGTCTCCTGTTGCTCTACGCAATTCGTTGTACAAAGGATGATTCCGTTCGCCCTGGCTATTCACACTATGATTGATTGCACGTTGCACTGTTTCCCCCGCTCCAACCAAGAGCACAATTCGATTAAGCAGTTCAGGCAGCTCTATAAGGATATCTTGATCTCTTCGCTTCACCTTGGTGTAAAGATCCTTATACATCGCAAACGGCAAAGCGATTGCAAGAATAAACCCACCGGCTAATCCTCCCGTGCCTATTTCCCTCACGAGGGATAGTAAACATCCTGCCAGCATCACTAGCCATGAGTACGTCAGCATTTCAGCACAGTAGAGTAGCGTTTTCTCACCACTATGCTGTATGCCATACATCTTCTGGATCGCGTGTTGCATCCGGAACATAAGTACAGGTAGTTTGCGGCCGATCTCGAACTTGTCCAGCATAAACAGAAACGGGGCATGCATTTTTTTCAAACGCAAACCTTCCATATGCAGCTTTCGTAAATGTTTGTAAGTTTTTCCCCGGGTTCGATCAAGCACAATCCAGCCCGCACTGAGTACTCCTCCAATCATGAGGGGAAACCACATCTTTTCATCTCCTCACACTTTGATATCCATAATGCGATGAATCCATAGATAACAGCAGACCAGCACAGCAAGTGCACCTGTAGAAATGAGATATCCAAGCCCGCTGTATAGTGGTTCCATAAAATCTTTGGCGGTCAGGTTGAGAAATAAAAGAAAAATGAAGGGAGCCGCAAACATCACTTTGGATTCAAATCTTTTCTGTGCCACAGCAACCATAATGTCCTGCTGAATATCCAGCTTTTCTCCAATTACTGCGGAGGTACGGCGAACCACTTCAACCAGATCACCGCCCGTTCGTTTACAAGTAATAAACACGTCTGCGAAATTCGTAATATCTTCAATCTGTGCCCGTTCCGAAAAATCCTGCAACGCCTCTTCAATCGGCTGACCGTATTCCATGCGTGTCCGCAATATAGTGAACTCTCGAATCAAATCGGTATCAGCCTCAGGGTTCAACATCCGCAGGTCTTCAACGGATTCCTTAAAACCGTTTTCTACTGACTTCCCGGCGGCCAGGGCCGAGGATAGTGCATACAGTGCTTGCTTGAAATGCAGACTAAGTGTCATCCTTCTGCGTTCCAGTAGCACCTTTGTCCAAAACCTGGGTACCCATATACAACCCGCAGCCAGTATCGTGCCTGCCAACCAGTGATGATAAAATAACAAGCCAACTCCGAAAAATAAACATCCGCTGACCAGCATACAGACAAAGCGTTGTCTTGAGCTAAGTGTATATACGGTATAATTCGTTAATGCTTGCTTGCCCTGCACCGCCCTCTACACCCTCTTTCTCTCACAACATGGTTTGGAACTTCCTCACTTTATTTTCACAATGTACTACTTGTTTTCTTGTCCCGCCTGCTCAACTATCTGTTCTATGTATCCCTCAAGCCACTCTCCAAGTCCGGCCATTTGAATCTTATCCACCTTGGTCAGGTTGCCCACCCGGATGAGTCCACCGATGATACGCCCTTCCCGTTCCTCCTGCTCCTGAAATCGAAACAACGGGTTCAGTAGCACTTCACCATGATGTAAACCCATCACTTCACTAATTTCTGTCACACGGCGTGAACGGTCTCGAAGCCGGGAAAGATGTACAAAAATATCGATGGCCGAGCTAATCTGCTGTCTTACGACAGTAATGGGAAGTTCAGCACCGCTAAGGACCATCGTTTCAAGCCTACTGATCATGTCCGAGATCGTATTTGCGTGACCAGTCGACAACGATCCATCATGTCCAGTATTCATCGCCTGTAACATATCCAGTGCTTCCGCTCCCCGTACTTCCCCAATCACAATCCGGTTTGGACGCATCCGCAAGGAGGACTTGATCAGATCCCGGATAGAGATAAGACCTTTGCCCTCTGTATTGGCATTTCGGGTCTCCAGAGAGACGAGATTGGGTACGGTCACGATCTGTAACTCCGCTGAGTCCTCAATCGTAATAATCCGCTCATCAGCAGGGATGAACTGGGATAACGCGTTTAGAAAAGTTGTTTTCCCGGAACCTGTGCCTCCCCCGATAAAAATGTTGTACTTGCTTCGCACTAACTGCTGTAATAACACGGCTGCTTCCTCATGCAAAGCCCCCTTCTGAATCAGATCAGACATCTTCATCGGCTCACTTGGGAACTTCCGAATCGTCATCGTTGGCCCCTTTAGCGCAATAGGCGGAAGCACAATGTTAACCCGTGAACCGTCCTTCAGGCGGGCATCCACAATGGGAGAAGATTCATTGACGATGCGGTTCACATCAGACACGATCATTTGAATAATATCCTCCAGCCGCTCTCTGGACTCGAATTGAAGTGGAATCTGTCTGACCTCCCCTTCTTGCTCCACAAAGATCTCCCGATGGCTATTGATCATAATCTCCGTAATGTCCGGGTGATCCACCAGAGGTTGTAAAATATCCAATCCGCGAAAAGAATCGTACAATCGTTGCACCAACTCATGGCGCTCACCTGAAGTCAAATCTTCCAGGCCCGAATCACCGAGAACTTTTCTCTCAATCCCCTGCCACAACTCCTTATCCCCGGCAGAAGAAGTCATATCGAGCGAAGCTCGCACCTCTCTGCGAAGCATTTGAAATTGTTCTTCACGGTCTGTGATGTTCCATGAATGTTCTGTCATAACTCCCCAGGCTCCTCCTGTATATAAATGCATCCTGTCTTTCGGCTAGCCATCTTTTTCAGCCTGCATCAGCATTTCACACAATCTGTTGACTTCACGCTGAAAGATCGGTGAGCTCAGCATGACCTCTTCCTGATTCATCTGTTTCCAAGAAGGAATATAAGGCAACACCGCATCCACATACAGATCAGGTCTTGGCAATGGATTGATCACTTGCTCCCGATATTTGTTAATAACAAAATACGTGCGCTCCAGCATATTTCCTAACAGTTCCGTTCGGGTACGCTCGTTATGCTGAAGCCATTGCCCCCATCGATGCATCGCAGCGATATCATCTTCTACTAGCCAGACGAAGGTATCTGCCGCTTTCAGAATGCCATCGCTACGTTCATCCCAGCCTGAGTCTCCGTCCAGAATCAACACTTCATATTGCCCGGAACCGGTCAGATACCGGATGAGATCTACTGTATCCGCTTTAGACATCTGTAACATTTCCTTTCGGTTGGCCAACGGCCAGAACACATCCGCCTTCAATGCCTCATGCCCGACTACATACTCAACTATTGTTTTCATTTTTCCTGTTGCCGAGACATCCGCCGAATCCGTACCAGACGTTACCTCCCTTTTACGAGCCTTCAGATCATATAGTAGTCGTGATAAACCTGTCTCTGCTTCTACATGATGCTGGCTACCACGCCGCAACCCTTTCTCCAGGAAAGGAAATGAGCTGTCCAGAGTCTCCAGATTGAGATACAACACAGAATATCCAGCGAGTCCAAGCTGCTTCGCCATATGCAGAGCTACGGCTGTTTTACCGCTTCCACCCGATGCCGATAATACACCGATGGCTAACGTTTCTTGACCCGAATGTCGACTCCCCTTACTACGTGGTTGCCTGCAAGCCCTCCTAACGGCTTCAAGCAACGCAGGCAACGGCTGATACTTCATGAGTCGCTTCGCCTCGTGTCCCTCGTCTCCTCCTTCGCTAAGCATAAGCCATGGGATACCTGAGGCATCCCCACCATTCATCAACCAAGGGTTTAGAAACTCAGGTTCAGCGATAATCAGATCAGGTAGCTCGTGTTCATCCTGTTCATCCATATGATTCCTGAATGCCTCCCGCTGCGAAAAAGCGATGAATCGCATCGTGGAGCCTGACGAGCTACTCTGTACATAGTCAAGCCAAGCTTGGATATAATCTTTATCCCTTGATACCAGCACTGCCTTAAGGACAATCAATTACCTTTCCCTCCCCATCAAAAAAAGCACAAAAAAACACCGCCCATTTCCCGCATGAAATTGCAGGATATGGACGGTGCTTCCGTCACGTGCTATGAATGTATGCACACTATAACATACAATTTCTGGACGAGCAAGGGATTTATTCTAACCATCTCACTTAAGAACCATAAGGCGCTCCAAATTCAATGATATTTCGATCCGGATCAAGGATAAAAATCTGAGCGAATCCAGCCACACTATCCGGTCTCGCTTCATATTCAATCCCTTGCTCTTCCAGCCAAGCTAGCGTCTCCGAATAACTGACCACCCAAAGTGCAAAATGTCCGTCGGTCGTATCAATCCCCGCTTCCCTTAGCGTATGACCTTCCGGATGCTGCAATAGATGAAGTTGCTGACTGCCGATCGCATACCACGCTCCCGTGGAGCGAAACGGAGGACGCTCAATCTCCTGCATTCCGAGCAAACCCGAATAGAATTTTTTTGCGGTTTCCAGATTACGAACAGCCAGACTTACGTGATGAATATGTGCATATATGATCATCTCGGTATCCCCTCCCCTTTAAAACAATGATGAATTAACCTTACGCAACCACATGTTTACACTCACAGCAGATCCTTTTACAAATGTCCAAACTTTAAAAATTAATCATACAAGTCCATATTATAACACTCTAAAGAACTTCCAAAATCAAAAAAACACCCCTGATCCTTATCCGGTCTACCGACAGGTATTCCGAAATCAGAATCAAAGGTGTTTCAGGGCTTCACTTATTTTGCGCTATCCAAAGCCTCTTGCGGGATTTTAATTTCTGCAACTTTGTCATGGTTGGAGAACGAAGTGTCCATTTTCATGTCCATCGTCATTTTCTGATTGTTTTGCTCCATTTCCATCACCATCTCAACATCGATCTTCTCCATAAGAGATGTCTCTTTGTTAATCAGATATTTCATTTTCATGCTTTTAATGTTCATTTGATCAAGCATAGCCTGCATTTGAGCATCTGAACCGTTTTGTTCCATAACGGATTTAGCCAATTCCTTCACATTGTCACCCGATACATCTGCGTTCAGGACATAGTTGTCGCCCTCTTCAGTGATCTTAACGTCTTCTTTTACTTTTTTGAATTGGTCCAGCTCTTTTTCCGGATTCATGCTAGCTTTCAATTGTTCGATGAGCGCCTTCGTTTGATCTTCTGGAATCGCTACCCACTGGTCACCCACTTGGGAGTAAATTTTGTCTGAGGTAATGTACTGTTTTACGTTTTGCTTCTGTCCAGACATATCCAGTTCCATCTCTTGATAGATCATCATTGGATCTTTAATGATATCCATTTTCAAAGACGTTTTTACTTGCTGATCCTGAGATTGCTCGCCAGCATCCAATTTAATTTTTTGATCAATGTTAGCTTCTGTAGTGAAGCTTTTTAGTGCTTTCGTTGCTTCACCTGTTTTGGCAAGCAATTCATCCAGTGTTGGAACAGCCGCATTCTGCTCCGCTGTATTGGTGCTTTCATTCGTAGTTTCATTACCTGCTGGCGGCGTTGCAGATTTATCTGTGTCGTTTCCGCATGCTGCCAAGCTTACTGCCAATAACGCCCCAATAATCATTGTCGTCCATTTCTTCAAGTTGTTATCCTCCCAATAATGTAAAAAATAATGTAACCCACAGTAATTACCCAGTAATTACCGATATTAATCACCTTACATGAAACTTCTTTCTTATGGAAGCTTATCCTGAAAAACTGATACTTTTATACTTATAAAAATCGATCTTTAGTCTCGGGTGTAGGTAACATACATGCATCGTCCTTCCCAAACCAGCGGTACCGATTGCGCGCAACCCAGTTGTATACTGCATTACGAATGAATTTGGGCACAATAATAAACACATAGAGTAACGGATAAGGAAACTTGAGACCTTTGGCCAACCTTAACGCTGCTGTGGAGCGTGTATAGTATTTTCCATTTTCAATCAACACAAACGTATCCATGCTATCGGTTCTCAAACCACCCTTCTTCAGCAATCCTTTCGCCACATCCGACTGAAGTGAAGCAAAGTGATATTTCCCTTCCGGATCACGCTTGATGATCCATTTCGTTATTCCCTGGCAAAAGTTGCATACGCCGTCTACAAGAACAATCGGGTGTCCCTGGTGTTTATCCTCCTGGTCTACTGTCATATCTCATGGCCTCCTCTATGGTGCTGTTAGATTACTTACCCATTTTGAGCCAACTTTTCTCGCCTAACCTGAATTTGATCTGCCAAACTCCCTGGCAAAACAGAAAAAAAGCGCAGGCTTAATGCCTACGCTCATAACTGTCCGACAATTACTCAGCCAGTGCTTTTTCCATCCACTCGTCGTTAATCATTTGTTGATGCAGGTCACCTGACCATTGATCCATACATTTGCAGATGAAGTCTTTGCGACATACAGGGCAAGGTGTTTTCTGCAGACGGCTGATCGCAGTCATTTTCCAATCCGGAGATTTGGAGTAGAATACACGGCACTGTGTACCATCCACCAGTTTCATCGTAAATTCGTACAATCCGTCTTTTTCGTTTTTGCTGGCTACTTGCAGTTGTGCAATGCTTGGTCTATAAGACATGGATATCACCCGTGAATTCAAATTTGGTTCATGCTAATGACACTGACACTTTCAGTACTAAATCATATTAAAGAAATTTCGAGTCGATGTCAACTCACGCATGTCTATCCACCAAACAGAATATCCAGAATTGTGCCAACTTGTCCCTGTTTCTTGCCTTTTAGCACGTCCGGGTTAAACACTTCCACATATCCACAGGCCGTACAACCCACAAACAAATAATGGTTATGCTGAATATCAAATACTTTGCTGAGCCCTGCTCCTGACATAGAGACTTCTTTGATGTTGCATTCCGTCCCCCGGCATTTGGTGCATACAAATTTTCTCTCAATCATCTCTTCAATACTCATCGCCGTTCCTCCTTAATGGAATATGTGGCATGAAGCGACTGTACGTTTATGTAAAAGAGTACGACCTAACACGGAGAAATCCTCCTCCGCTTTCAGATTAGGCGATTCATGGGTGGTATATGTTAGAAAACAAAACCCTGCTGAACTACCAGCAGGGCTTGTGTGCTTGAAGATCAGATATCACTGGATACCTTGCTCTTTATTTTACCTGTCACTCTCAAAGAGAAAAAGCCAGGAATTATCCTATCTATTAAACGACGTTGAGTACAACGTCAATGTTGCCGCGTGTTGCTTTTGAATACGGACAGAAGTCATGCGCTTTGCGGGCAAGATCCTCAGCTTGGCTGTGATCCACTCCCGGCATACTCACATCCAGGCGAACCGCTAGCTTGAATCCGTCATCTGTTGGATCTTTGCCGATCGATACGTTGCTTGTTACGACGACATTCTCCAATTTCACACCTGCTTTGCGTGCCACGTTAGCCAGAGCGCTCTCGTAACATGCACCATATCCAGCCGCAAAAAGTTGCTCGGGATTTGTGCCTTCTCCACCGGCTCCGCCAAGTTCTTTCGGCATTTTCAGATCATGTTGCAGCACACCGTCCGAAGAAGCCACCGAACCTGTTCGTCCACCTTTTACTGTCGCTGTTGCTGTATATAAAGCTTCCATCAGAATCTCTCCTTCGTTAATAAAGTTTTGACTGCCTACAATTCATTTTAAACTTCTGGCTCGATTTGAAACGCCTGATTGTGTTCTTTATCAGCTTTTACATTTGGCTACATTTCATGCGTACCTGATAAAAGTCGTATCTTTTTACAAAATGGGTACGATACAAAGAGGCTCTTCGAAAATATAACCTCAGATTCTCCTTATTTTTTGTCCGACTACATAAAAGTTGCACTAGACAAAAATTATTGAGGGTGTACAATGTAAACATGAACATAAAATTTTAGATATATGAGCACTCGTATTCATCCCGTTCATTTGCCGCAGTATTTGTGCCAGAGCACATCCTAAAATTGAATTTTTCCCGGCAACAAGCCGGCCACATCTTATTGTAAAGTCAGGTGATCCATGTATGAGTCAAAAAAATCCGTTCAACCCTTCATCCAGCGAATATGCGTCTGCGTCTGCTTCTGCAGCTACGATGGCTCCCTCGCTAGGTGAAGCTCACAGTTCCATGAAAGTACCCCAGAATGTAGCCTGGTGGAAAAAGTTCCTCGCCTTTGTCGGCCCAGGCTATCTTGTCGCTGTCGGCTATATGGACCCCGGCAACTGGGCTACAGATATCGCCGGCGGCTCGCAATTCGGATATACGCTATTGTCCGTCATCCTTTTTTCCAACATGATGGCCATCGTGCTTCAATCCCTCGCAGGCAAGCTAGGGATTGTCACTGGGCGCGATCTTGCCCAGGCGTGTCGTGAACGTTTCAGCGCTCCCGTTGTCATGATGTTATGGATTCTATGCGAACTGGCTATTGCAGCTACGGACCTCGCTGAAGTGATCGGCTCAGCAATCGCTCTTAAACTTTTGTTTAATATTCCCATGTTATACGGTGTGATTATTACCGCCGTGGATGTATTACTCATTCTCGTGTTGCAAAACAAAGGATTCCGTGCGCTGGAAACACTCGTCATCGTGCTGATGGCAACCATTGCTCTTTGTTTTGGCATCGACCTATTTTTGGCGAAACCGGATATGGGCGGTGTTCTTCACGGATTCGTTCCTAGCACCGAAATTTTGCAGAACCCGGCCATGCTCTACATCGCCATTGGTATCATCGGAGCCACCGTTATGCCGCACAATCTGTACTTGCATTCTTCCATTGTGCAGACCCGCCAGATTGAGCAGACGACTCAGGGCAAAAGAGAGGCTATTCGCTACACCACGATGGATTCCACCATAGCTTTGACGCTAGCTTTGTTCATTAACGCGGCTATCCTAATCGTATCTGCGGCTGTATTCCACAGCGCTGGCATGACACAGGTAGCAGAGATATCCGATGCCTATCATCTGCTAACTCCGCTACTTGGCACAACGATCGCCAGCGTCCTGTTCGGCGTAGCTTTGCTCGCATCAGGTCAGAACTCTACTCTTACAGGCACGCTCGCAGGACAGATCGTCATGGAAGGCTTCCTCAATATCCGTATCCCGGCATGGTTGCGTAGACTGGTTACCCGACTGATTGCGATCATCCCTGCTGTCATCGTCACTGCGATTGCCGGTGAGCGCGGCACAGAAGAGTTACTGATCTTAAGTCAGGTCATCCTGTCCCTGCAACTGCCGTTCGCCGTCATCCCGCTTGTGATGTTTACAAGTGACAAAAAAAGCATGGGGCCTTTTGCAAACAAACTATGGCTCAAAATCGTCTCTTGGACTATTGCCGCTATCATCGTTGTCCTGAATGTGTATTTAATCATCCAGACCTTCATGCTGTTCTAAGCTTCTATATAAAAAGGCCGATTCGCTGTTGGTATTGATCCCAACGCAAATCGGCCTTCTTTGTGTCTTTATATTGATATACTTCCGATCTCCATATACCTGCAATCTAACCCCACATAGTCTAACCTGAGACTCATATAGAGTTACCTGCATCCTCATGAGGTATGAGTAGCGGCAGCAGTTCATCCAGGGACTCCACCGTCCAGTCTGCACGCTCGGCATCCGAAAGCTCTGGCTGGAACCTTCCGTACCCTTGCAAAATACGAATGGTGCGTAAACCTAAACTACGTGCTGGCATAATATCATTATCGATTCGATCACCAATCATAACCGCTTCTTCGGGCGCGCAATCAGCCTGCTTCAGAGCAACCGCATACAACTCCGGATCAGGCTTGGACACCCCTTCTTCTGCCGAACAGGCCAGAACATGGACATATTTACGAAGTCCGTAGCTCTCCAGCCTTGCTTCAGTCCCAGGGCTCTGATTGGCGATGATGCCAATACGATAGTGATGCGAAAGCTGTTCAAGCACCTTGGTTGCAGAAGGAAACGGTTGCTCCAGTTCTTTATGAAATTTCAGCTTCTCCTGAATCAGAGTGCGGTGATTTTCATCATGAATATATGTACGTATGGCTACTTTCATGGGCCACTGTTCATAATTACGGTAACAGGTAGCAAACAGTTCTCTTACCGCCTCGATCTTTACTGGATAGCCGTAATCATTCGCCTCCCGAACGAACTGCCCAATAATATCATCTACTGGCTCCCATTCATCCACCAGCGTATCCCCCACATCAAAAAACAACCACTTCAATCCGGCAATATCCGGCACGCTGATTCCTCCTCGTAAGCTGCAGGTTATCCCTCGCTTCTATACTACCGTACTGTTTCCATAAAAAAAGAAGACCCACGACAAGCATGAGTCTCCTCAAATTCCGTTAGTCTATACCTGCAATTATAACAGGCGTCTTACCTTGGATCAATGTCAATCACAAGCTGCTTACTTCAGCTTCAGGTTTATTGCAACTATTAAGAAGGAACCCGACTTCTCCATTCAATGAATAGACAATTTTATCCGCTCCCATTCCACGATAAATCCCTTTAGGATGGCTCTGCTCCGTGATCACACACAAAGACTTCGATGTCCATGAGCGACAAATTTGAAGATAGCGGCATGTCAAGTTCAGACTGTTCTCAAAAATAAATACATTGCCTACACTGCCTTGCGGCAAAAACCATTTCTCAGCAGCTGCTGTATTCATACGGATGACGTGTTCTACGCCAAGACGGCGAAGTTTGCGCTCCTCATCCGCACTGTTCGTCAGAACGGCAAATGGCATTTTTTTATACATCAGCAATTTCACAAATTTACGTCCTGCTTCATTTGGAGCGGTTACCAAAATCATCTCTTTATCCATTCTTCGTTCCTCCCTTGGCGTGAAAAGACAACAAAAAAGAAGCGTGGGGACCAAGGCCTCCGAAACGCTTCTTAAATAATCCATGACGAAAGCGCCATGAACCAGCGTGCGGTTTGTTGCCTCTCCCTTTAACGCTTACGAGGTTAGCTGACGGATTCGGGCGCGAGAGTCGCCCTATTTCCGGCTTTCACCGAAAAATTCACCCCATGAATGTCCGCTGCTGTCATACAGCCCATTCTGTTGGTTCCCCCGTTTTCCATCCACAATGAATGGAAACTCAGCGATTAAAACATCGTTCGTAAATCTTAAGTATAAGACCGATCGATATTATCGTTTGTTTCGTTTTTCAGGTACAATTTAATTAAAATTCAAATTACGCTATGAATCATACACCCGTACCATGATCATGTAAAGTGCATACAGATCACCGAATCGCCAGATTTCCGGCAATAACCTATGATAATAACGCTTACAATGAGGTTATACGCTATCCTCCTCTTCCAAGCTATCTAATTCTCAACCGTACAAAAATTGATTCATGGTTTTCTCGTCCATTTTTGAGTCCAACAAGCGAATGGTTATAACAACGATAATCCCAAATAAGTTTTGCATTATTTAATTGTTTAAAATATAATAAGTATATTAAGAATAACAGGATGGAGGCGTTCCCCATGTCAGTCTATGATTACAAAGTAAACACCCTTCGCGGACAAGAGATTGAGATGTCCCAATATCGCGGCAAAGTGTTGTTAATTGTGAATACCGCAAGCCAGTGCGGTCTCACCCCTCAATTCAAGGGCTTGCAAGAGCTTCAGGATAAATTCCAGGATGCTCCGTTTGAAGTGCTTGGATTCCCAAGCAACCAATTCGCGCAGGAAAAAGGATCTTCCGACGATATTGCTGAATTCTGTCAGATGAATTATGGCGTAAGCTTCCCGATGTTTGAAAAAATTGACGTCAATGGTTCAAGCGCTCATCCGCTCTTCCAGCACATTACGAAAGAAGCACCAGGCTTGCTCGGCTCCAAAGCCATCAAATGGAACTTTACCAAATTCCTTGTCGATCAGGATGGTAAAGTTGTGAAACGATATGCTCCGCAGACTACACCGGACAAAATCGAAGAGGATATTCAGAAGCTGATTAACAAATAAATATAGACTTTCGAACAAACATATAAACAAAAACAAGCCACCTGTAAAGCAAAGAGCCAGACACTGCTCAAGCTTTCGGGCGGCTTTTTTGCGTTCTCTCTTTTAACACATTCCTCATCCTGAATAATTCGCCCTTGTTGCTATATAAAAACAAAAAAAGCTCTCCATCAAGGAAAGCTTCTCTCGTAAATCTTCATATAATGCGGTCGAGAGGACTCGAACCTCCACGGGCATACGCCCACTACCCCCTCAAGATAGCGTGTCTGCCATTCCACCACGACCGCATGTCGTAAATTATCGGCAACAGAATTGATTATACCGGATTCTTAAACAAAAGTAAAGTCCTTATTAATTACTTTATGAATGACATTTTACTACAACCGGATTTACTCTAAATGGATAACAGTTCTTCTTCCCTTCCTATTCCACACCTCTTGCAAAATTCAGTCATATTTCTTCGAAAATTACATATCATTAATCTGATTCGGCAAAAAGGCCAAAAGGACTTTAGACATGAATATATGACACAGATAGAATTTATAATGTTATATTATATGACTCTATTACTGAATTTTATTTAATTAAGTTTTTATTTTCTCATAAATTATTGACAAAACACGGATATTTATGTGAATATATATATCATATAATTCGGATTTACACATTAAACTTAAGAAAAGATCATCATATGTAATTAAACATAACACAATAAAGCACAGGAGGCGAAAGATCGTGAACCGTGGGAATAAGCTACTCGATTATGCGAAACTGCTTGATCCCTCTGTCCAGGTGGGAGGATTCACGCATTTCTTCGGCATGGACACCCACATCAAGGAAGGTACCATTCGAACAGCTGAGGAACTCGAATCATTTATGCGTTGCCAGCTACACCCCAGTCTCGTTCGACTAGAAGGTATGGCCATCAAGGGGATTTATAGCGCTACAGACCATAAAGACACTTGGCGAATTGCCCTGATCGACAAACTTGTGCATGTACAGCGTACCCCTCCTGAACTTAGAGAGCAAGCAACAATCATAGGCAAACGTTTAATCAAACTGTCTCGCGCCTTGCATCCTTGGATCGACCTCAGCCCGCTTGAACAAATCTTCGTAAAATACAATTCAGTCGGTTGCCTCCCCACCGTTCACGCCTGGATCAACCACCACCTCGATATCCCCGTCGAAGAGGCGGTTCTCGGTTACTTGCATTCAGCCATGAATGCATGCGTATCCGAAGCTTGCAAAGTTATTCCCCTAAATGAAAATGCCACTCGGGAACTGCTGGCTCGCCTGACCGCTGACCTTGAGAATGAATGGGCTACTGTGAGCGCCTCCTCACCGGATGCCCCTCTGCATCCTACGTCCATGTCTATGAAGTCGTTATTTCCCAGCTTCCACATGCTTGGAGCAGGCCTCCACGCTTACAGAGCATAATTCCGCACTCCTCCTCGAAACCTCCTTTTCAGAGCACACCAAAAACACGCCGCAACCCCTTGCTGGCGTGTTTTTTATTTTGCACAATAAAAAATACGAATTTACGTCATTTTAATTCAAAAAATACACTTATTTCCGTATTTTTTAATTGTTAGATGACGGATTTGCGTATATAATAGAACCAACAGCACGTATCTATGTCTATTTTACACAAAGAATAACCTGCTGCATACTATAAAATCCACTCAGGGGTGAACCCTATTGAACAAGAAGAAACCAGTCACTCCGTTCGGATGGGCTATCAAACGACGCTTAACCGAACTTCAGGTCGATCAGAAAACCTTTTGCGAACAACATGATATTCCGCCTTACCGTCTATCCAACCTTATTCACGGCACGCGCAAAGCAACCCGATTCAGACATCAGGTCGCTGATATTTTGAACATACCGGAGGAATTGAGATAAGAACACTTTCATCCATCATAAGGAGGACTTCTCCCATGGGAACTATTACATCCGACCTGGAAAGCCTATCCTTTCAGGCGACCAATCATCAGTTGATCATTATTGATCATCAATGGATGATACGAAGCTGTAACCGGGCCTGGCAGCACGGACTTCATAAACTCTTCTTACGCGTAGCCAGCCGCCACAATCATTACCTCCACCTGATGGAAGCTTGGGAAGCTCAACAGAAAAACCACTATCCAACCAAGTTCGCGAGGTATCTGAGGCATAATGTTGTTCCCTTTAAAAAAAACCATACATATGATATCTCTGTTACTACACCACACAACGAAGAGAAATGGTTTCGCGTAGAACTTACTCCCTTACAGAACGGTCCTACGATAGATACCAACCTCGCTTTGGTGGCTCACACAGATATTACAGAACAAAAGACGACAGAGCTTCAGCTACGACAAGCCTTGACTGAAGCGCGCACCCTCCATGGACTGCTGCCTATTTGTGCCGTTTGCAAACATATCAAGGATGAATCAGACGAATGGAACAGCGTTGAGCGCTATCTGGAAAAACACACTTCCGCCGAGTTTACACACGACATCTGCCCAGATTGCATCCGCCAGTTGTACCCCAAATACTCCAGTATTCTTGATCAGCATCACTAAACGGATATTTCTACAAAAAAAAAAAACCTCCCTACTGTCCCGGAAATCATTCCCTTGGGCGCAGATGGAGGTTTTTTTTATCAACCAGAGACACCTACGTCCCTTCCTGCTCTGACTTATTTTCGTCTTCCGCTTCAGGTTGGTAGCTATAGCTTCCGGCATCTTTACTCTCTTTAAATTTGCGATAACGAGTGAACTCGATATATTCACTAATAAAAGACTGTTCCACAGTCGATAATTCACTCTCTTGGCAATTCAATTGCCGCAACACGTTAAAAAAATAATCTTCCCGCTTTTCCCGCACAATGGCTTCCTTCGATAAACGCCCAATCATTAACCAGTCCAGACTCACATCAAAAAATGAAGCAATTTCAATGAGTTTATTTGTACTCGGGATTGATTTACCACGTTTCCAGTCACCCAAATTGCCTGTGCTTATTTTCAGCTGTTCACAGAAGGCCTTCTTTGTCATCCCTCTTTCGGCAATCAGGTGCTCAATTCGCTCATAGATTGACTGCATGCAAGAACCGCCTTCCAACCGTAATTATCAACTTAAATGCCATATGATTGAATTATAGCACAATATTTCTGAATCCTCAGCCCTTTTATCCAGACCATTAGAGTCCCAAACCAATCTTGAAATAAATATAAAATATTATTATAATTACCATAATATTCATTAAAAGAGTCATTACATACATATTGTACCCTGCTGAATAATACATATTAAACCTACAATATTCTTTTAATAATGACAGAGATAACCATAAACATAGATTACAACACCATAAACTAAAATATCATTTTGGGAGGGAAAAATATGGAAGCGCTATATCCAATGGAGATGGATTATTACTATACCCCTCAAGGAAAACCGAATGCTGAAGTGCAGGCGATCGGAGACTGTTATACTCGTAATATTTTCTTCATGTTAAAAAACGAATTAAAAAATTCAAATCTATCTTATAAAATGTTTCTCGATGATTTTAATCTTAAAATCGTTAAAGATCTCGCGAATTACCCTCTTGACGTTAAATTAAACGACATCAAATCTCCAGAAGATTATGTAATTAGATCAAACCAACACACCTTTAACAATGATGCTTCATCCGCCATCGATAAATTAGAGACCCTTCTGGCTAACGGCGAGGTTGTGTTTGTTAACACTTTCATGAAGAAAGTCCCCTATTACAAAACATATGAATTAAATTCAGCATATGAAACAGATGCTACTATTGACGGACATATATTCTTAATTCTGGGACAAACCGATACAGACTTTTATTTTTTAGATAATTACATAAACTATAATCCACAATTCTTTAAACCCCACCTCGTCAACAAAGGCATTGGCCAAGATACTAAACGTTCATTTATGAATGCCTTTAATCACCAATTCAACTGTTTTACGATACACCCTAATCAAGACGAACTCCATGATTTACCCGATAGAGTACCCATGATTTTTAAGAGAACACTGGAAAATTATTATAAGCCCGACTCAATTGTTGATGGATATATCGAATGTTTCGGAAGATCAGCGATTTTGGAATTGAACAACCTGTTAGCTAGCGGGCTCATTCCACTTAACAGAAAGATCCCTAACCGAATACACGATGCCTATTCTCTGCTTCACACAATCTTGAATCGACACTGCGACAGAAAAAAAGTACTAATATCACTACTAAGTTCATCCACAAACCCCAATGCATTGAATGAAATCATTCAAACTACACAACAAGCCATCAAACAATGGGATCTTTTGAGAAAATACTTAACCAAACAATATTTAACAAATAATTTCACACTCTCTCATTCGTTCGAAAAACGTATGAACAACGCACTTCTTGCAGAGGATCAGTTTTTTCAATCCATCGAAAAAAATATAGACACCTTAATTAGAATCTAGGCTACTAATTTTTCCATAGACCATTTAATTGATACATCACTTTGACTTACATAAAAAAAGCAAAAACCCTGGGTGTCCAGGGTTTTTGCTTTTTAATCTGATGCGGTCGAGAGGACTCGAACCTCCACGGGTATACACCCACTACCCCCTCAAGATAGCGTGTCTGCCATTCCACCACGACCGCATATTAAATTGTTAAATGGTGAGCCATGAAGGACTCGAACCTTCGACACCCTGATTAAAAGTCAGGTGCTCTACCAACTGAGCTAATGGCTCTCAATGTGCCTTCACCTGATGTTATGCCATGCTTCATATCGGATGTTACAGAGCAGTGACTTTCAAAGAAACCCTTTATTAAAACGAATCTCTTAGCGGTGAAGAATGAGGTAATACTATGACCCGTAGGGGATTCGAACCCCTGTTACCTCCGTGAAAGGGAGGTGTCTTAACCCCTTGACCAACGGGCCTTATAAACAATTTGTCTTCTTGGCGACAAGAATGAGTATATCACAGGGAAATAGAATAATGCAACACTTTTTTTATATTCTTTTAAAATCCAATTTTTTACTCGCATTCAAAAGCCACTTCCCTTATCTCCTTAATAGCTAAAATCACATTCTTGTCATAGCTGTACTATAATTATGTAAATTAATGATTAAAAAACTTATAAAAACTTATTTTTACTTACAATATTGCAGATCACATTATAATTACTTATAATTAAACTATAGTACAACGCACGGTCATCCAGAAATATAAGGAGGCTTTACGTTTGTTTCAGGAAGAACGCATGCAACTCATCATTGAGCACCTGCGCAAGCATCATCGTATCTCGGCAGAAGAGATTGTATCTTTATTCGATGTCTCACGAGATACGGCACGCCGGGATCTGATTAAACTCGAAGAGCAGGAAGCCATTATTCGCACACGCGGTGGTGCAATCCTCCCCTCTCCCCCACAAGAATTCAAGTCCTATCAAGACCGGCTGAAGTATGTTTCTGAGGAAAAACGGGCCATTGGCAAACTGGCTGCGGCTCTGGTTCGTTCAGGAGAGACGATCATCTTGGATTCCTCCACAACCGTTCAATCCTGCGCTGAGAATTTGAATGGTAAATCTTGTACGGTCATTACTAATTCGATACACTCAGCTGATCTTTTATCTAATCACACCGCAGTTCAGATTCGCCTGCTTGGCGGCCGCTTAGATAAGGAACAGCGTTATGTGTATGGAACACCCGTTATCGAGACACTCTCCCACTACTACGTGGATAAAGCCTTTATTGGCATTGGCGGTTTCACGATGGATGGATTCAGTGCTTCCGAAGAGGAAGGCAAGATCAAACATCAAATGATGAAATCCGCCAAAAAAGTAATTGTGCTAGCCGATCATTCCAAGACGGGCAAACGTTACGGTTATCGTTTTGCAGATTGGTCACTGGTAGACGTATTAATTACAGATCAATGGCCGGATCAGGAATGGCTGGATTTTTTAAACGAACAAAAGGTTGAGATTCTAATCCCCGAACCTACACAAGATAAGGAGTTGTAAAGATATGAAGTTATTTGCTACCGATTTAGATGGAACTTTGTTGAATCGAGACAGCCAGATTAGCCGCGAGAACGCCGATGCCATCCAGAAGGCGCAACAGTCTGGCATGAAAGTAACCATCGCGACCGGACGCGTATATTCAGATGTTGTGGCGATTAGCCGCCAAGGCGGAATCAAAACACCGATTATCGGTTCCAACGGCGCTACCATTCATGATGAGAATGGAGAACGCTTATTCCACCTTCCTCTGGAACGTGAAACGGCCGCTTCTGTCATGCAATGGCTGGAAGATGAGCACATTTATTATGAAGCTTCAACTCAGATGGGCATATACGCTGCAATCAGTACTCATGAGACGATGCTCGCCGAATTGGAACGTGTCCTGGGATCAAAACCCGGTGAAGATATCGAGCGCATGATCCATTCGATTAAGAAACACTACAACAAAAAAGACTATCATCGTGTGAACAGCCACCTTGAAATTCCGGCAGAAGCATGCATTTACAACATTATGGCTTTCTCGATGAATCCTGAAAAAGTGCAACTTGGACGAGAATACTTCTCTTCCAGAACCGATGTTGCCATGGTTGTCTCCTTTGAGCATAATTTTGAAATGCAACATCCGGATGTCTCTAAAGGCAATGCCCTCTCCAAACTGGCGGAGCATTTGAACATTTCGATGAAAGACACAGTCGCTATCGGGGATAACTTTAATGATGTTTCCATGTTACAAATGGCTGGGTTAGGTATCGCAATGGGCAATGCCGAACCCGAAATTCGCGCCTTGGCTAAAACGATTACACTGACCAATGTGGAGCATGGCGTCGCTCATGCGATTCATAGCCTGTTAGAAGGCAAACCGATTGCGCCTGAGGAAACCATTGTCTCGGAAGGCTGATAAAGTACCATTGAAAGGTTAGTAAAATTAGTAAAATCAAGAAACAAGCACGGCAGTCTCGTTAACCGAGCCAGCCTGTGCTTATTTTTTGATTTCTGCAACGTGCTAACGTGCTAAGAAGTGTAACTCTCACTTGGTCTTTTACTTGGTCTCTTCATCGATCTCATCCTCCACTCATTTATCTGCCCGGAAATTCTCCCCTTGTCTCTCCCCAAGTCCGTAATAATGCCTGAAATTATAAATCAACGGATGCCATTGCTTGGGATCAATCTTATTGACGTCTGAAACCAAATGGGAATGTGCATGCACCTTCACCGCTTTCACTTCTACAATCGCCATATTCGGCGTATGCTCCGGGATACGAATATGTTCTACAAGCGCTTCAATCTGAAGCGGACATTCGGCTATTTTATCTGGCGCCACTTGAACTGATCTTTGAGATGTCAGGCCAACCGTCCTAAATTTATCTTGGCAAAACGTGTATCCCATCTTCTCTTTAACTTCTGGCACGAGAAAGCTTCCCGTCAACCGCCCCAGCGCTTCAACTTTTCCCCACATCGAGTCATCCGGCAGATTAATAACACATTCAGGATGATGACGGAGATTCTCATAAGCTTTGCCCTGTGTACCTATCCCCAGCACCAGACAATCCCCCAGCGCCCAAGAAGACGATAATGGGGAAAGATTCGTGGACCCATTTTCGTTTAAAGTACTAAGGATGATAACAGGGGTGCCATAGTATAAAATACTGGGATTAATCGTCTCGTGCTGATTCGTCCGAGCCGATTTGGTCGTTTGTTCTGTGCTATACTGCTGCATAACGTTACTCACCTTATACCTCTCCTGTTCAAATCATCAATTGAAACCAATTGTAATACAGCGTTATTTCAACTATCATCGAAGTATGAATGCATATCCGAACATCACTGTTATTGCCTCACTTATTGCTGATACAAGCCGTTCTATCTTTCTCTCCGCTTTGCTGGATGGAAGGGCGTTACCTGCCGGTGAGCTGGCCTATATGGCCTCAGTCAGTCCACAGACCGCAAGTAATCACCTTGCTAAACTTGTAGCGGGAGGACTATTGGAAGTAGAACAGCAAGGTCGTCATCGATATTATCGTCTCGCGAACGAGGAAATTGCCGATTTGATTGAGAAGATGGCCAGTATTGCCCCAGCGGTACAGGTTCGCTCATTGAAGCAATCCAATCAATTGCAACAATTAAGTTATGCTCGCACCTGTTACGGTCATCTGGCTGGAAAACTCGGGGTTTTACTCTGCGAAGCATTGCTCAAGAGAGGTTATCTGGTTGAACCTGAAGAAGCGCATGGTAAGGATTATCTAATTACGGAGGAAGGATCGCAGTGGTTTAGCTCATTAGGAATGAAGCTGCAATTGAAGCCAGGATCACGCAGGGCCATCGCTCGTAAATGCCTGGACTGGAGCGAACGCCGTCATCACCTGTCCGGCTTGCTCGGTGAAGAGCTTGTTCAGCGGTTACTTGAACTGGATTGGATTCGTCAAAAAACAGGAAGTCGCTCTGTTGAAGTGACCGAGGCTGGAAAATCAGGTTTGCACGAGCTTTTGGGTATTTCCCTGTGAACGGCTCAGATACTAAAAACAAAAAATCCTCTTTACATGAAAAATTACTCATTCATGTAAAGAGGATTAAAAGTGTATTATTAGAACGGAGAGAGAGGGATACTCTCACTTCGCTCGAGACTGCGATGTATCGCTACCGAAGCTTATGCTAAGGCGAACCTTTAGGGTTCTCATCCCTGGCATAGAAGTAAAATCAGAACGGAGAGAGAGGGATTCGAACCCTCGCACCGCTTACGCAGTCTAACCCCTTAGCAGAGGGTCCCCTTATAGCCACTTGGGTATCTCTCCAAGAAATGGCTCCCCGAACAGGACTCGAACCTGTGACAACTCGATTAACAGTCGAGTGCTCTACCAACTGAGCTATCAGGGAAAATTAACTTGAATAACATTAATTTATCATGATTAATAATTCAAGTCAACCTGCCTTTTACTCACCTTCTACTGTGAACTCTTCTTCGTGTACATCAGATGGTTTGAAGCGTCAGTTTGCCTGAACATCGACCGCAGCGATAACGCTTGGGATCTATTTTCCGTTTACGCAAATATTCCATCCCGCAGCTCTTGCATACCAGCTTGTACCTATACGGCAGCGGTTTTCTGCCCTTGTCTCCAGGAAGAGACTGACAGAACCGTGAACCCCCCACTTTCTGCAAAAGTGCCTTGAATTCCGGATCTCTATGCTGGTATCCCCGCCCTCGAATATGCAGATGATAGTGGCATAGTTCATGTTTGATAATTTTCTCAACCTCGTCTTTTCCGTAGACTTCAAGCTGATGTGGATTTATCTCGATCCGATGGCTTCTGAGCATATACCTTCCACCTGTTGTCGTCAGACGACGGTTAAATATCGCTTCATGAGTAAACGGAACTCCGAAATGTTCAAGAGAAATCTGCTCAATCCATTGTTGTAATTCCTTATTTTCCATCATTCTCCTCTCTCTCCACCCGCTCGAGCACACTGTTTTTCCCGTACAATACTTGAATTTTAACCGTTTCGTAGGCTACACTGTCAAGTAGAATGTATGAGGGGAGATTAATACTCGTTATGCCTACAATGCGCTATGTCATCCTGCAGCAGAAGCAACAATTGCAGTTTG
This sequence comes from Paenibacillus xylanexedens, assembly GCF_007680605.1. Classification (GTDB taxonomy): domain Bacteria; phylum Bacillota; class Bacilli; order Paenibacillales; family Paenibacillaceae; genus Paenibacillus; species Paenibacillus xylanexedens_B. Next base: position 626,076 of record NZ_VEIO01000002.1, on the reverse strand, counting down.
TTGAAATGCCCGCGGACTATGCTTATCAACTCAGTGCGCTTAATCTGCGTCTGCACAAGGAAATCGACAAACTCACGGCAACAGATGTACCCGTTCTACCCTGGGCTATTGCCGAATGTGATCATCTCGATCTGTTGAACGAAAACTTGTCCGTCATTGGCGGGCTTGATTACATCAATGCCCTTGAAGAGCGTTTTGCTGCTCTGCGTGAAAGCAATTATCCTTTGATTTCCCTGCTTACCGAGATTCGGGCACTACAGGCTCAATTGGAACAATGGTATGAGGAAGAGATGGAGTAATTCTAACTCTTTTCATAGGGTAATTACTTCTGTTTAAAACCTGATGTATGACCATCAACTTTCCGAAATATTGTATTCCATCTCGTTTGATAGACAAAATTCAATAAAATACGAAAAGCGCATTTCCCGAACCGGGGAATGTGCTTTTTTCATTCTTGTTTTTTTCGTTCTGGTTCAACAGATTCTGATCATTTTCAATTGACATGGAGTTATCCCGCACAGTCCAGGCTATTGCCACATATGCTAACGTACAGATGAATTATGCAAAAGGAGGAGATTCCTTTGCCTCAATGGCTCTGCAACCAACTCATGCGGGCGTTCCATAAAAAGGACAGTCGTCAAATCAAGTTACTGAACGAATGCTGGTACTTCTATCGTAACAAACCTGCCAGCGGTTCACAGCGCAACATGGAGAACGAAATCTAAGCCTGTAAACCAAACCCTTCCCATCCATACCATTGCACAACAAAGGATAATACTTAACAGCAAACAGCCTTCCCCATGCGGGAAGGCTGTCCCCTTATACGTTTACACGTATATACTCTACAGACGTTTAATCTGACATCTCATCATGATGCCAAAACGCGATAATTCATCATTAATTTGCAGATGCGGGTTTTTTCATCGTCAGGCCAACACGACCTTTTTTCGTATCCACATTCATCACCCAAACCGTCACATTGTCTCCAACGGAAACAACATCCATCGGATGTTTAACGTACCCGTTACTCAGTTGAGAGATATGGACAAGCCCATCACTTTTGATGCCGATGTCAACGAAGGCACCAAAGTCAATGACGTTTCGAACGGTACCTTGCAATTCCATCCCTTCCACCAGATCTTCAATCTTGAGTACATCGGTGCGGAAAATCGGCAACGGCATCTCTTCACGGGGGTCACGACCCGGGCGCTGTAAACTGTCCAGAATGTCACGGAGTGTAGGCACACCGACATTCAGTTTAACGGCCAACTGTTCTGTCTCCTGTTCGGACAAAAGCACAGACAGTTCTTTGCTTCCGAGTTTGTCCAGCTCGACCTGAAGCTCTTTGAAGAGCTGATCAACCACCTTATACGATTCAGGGTGAATTGGCGTACGATCCAGTGGATTCTCTCCTTCAGATATACGCATGAAGCCTACGCATTGTTCGTATGTTTTTGCGCCCAAACGGGGCACTTTCTGCAACTGGCGACGACTTGTGAAACGGCCGTTCTCTTCACGATATTTGACAATGTTTTTGGCAATAGTTGCATTAACACCGGCAACATAAGACAACAAGGAAGGTGAGGCCGTATTAACATCTACGCCAACATGGTTAACTGCAGATTCTACGACAGCCTTCAAGCTCTCTTCCAGAACCTTCTGGGATACATCATGCTGGTATTGGCCGACACCAATCGCTTTTGGATCAATTTTAACGAGTTCGGCCAGCGGGTCTTGTACCCGACGCGCAATAGAAGCCGCGCTACGCTCGGCAACATCCAGATCCGGGAATTCCTCTTGGGCAAGCTTGGATGCAGAGTACACACTTGCACCAGCCTCGTTCACAATCAGGTAAACCAGGCTGTCATCGCCATTCTCCTGAATAATTTCGGCTACGAACTGCTCTGTCTCACGCGAACCTGTCCCGTTACCAATAACGATCAATCCAATATCGTACTGCTTGATCATCCGGTGGAACACTTCAGCCGCTTCACGCTTCTTGTTATGCGGAGGTGTCGGGTAAGTTACAGCTACTTCGAGCAATTTCCCTGTATCATCGACAACTGCCAGTTTACAGCCTGTCCGGTATGCCGGATCGACACCCAGTACACGTTTGCCATGAATTGGTGGCTGTAACAGCAGGTTACGGAGATTCGCAGAGAATACCGAAATCGCCTGATTTTCCCCTTTTTCCGTCAACTCGGCACGCACTTCACGTTCAATGGACGGTGCGATCAGCCGTTTGTACGCATCTTCAACGACGGAACGCAAAATCTCCTGCACCACAGAAGCACCCCGGATAATCTGCCCTTCCATATGACGGTGAGCCGGTTCAGCTTGCACGTCCAGTCCAACCTTGAGAATGCCTTCACGCTCCCCACGGTTAATCGCAAGAATACGGTGCGGCGGCATCTTTTTCGCTAATTCGCGGTAACTATAGTAGTTCTCGTATACGGACTCTTGCTCCGTATCCTTGGCTTCTGAAGTCAGCATGCCGTGATCCAGCGTATATCTGCGAATCCAGGCGCGAATAGCTGCATCATCGGCAATATTCTCAGCGAGAATATCCTTTGCTCCTTGAAGAGCCGACTCTGCATCCTCTACCCCGAGTTCCGCATTAATATAACGCGCAGCCTCCTGATGTGCATCTCCCTGTTTCGGCTGTTCCCATATCCATACGGCGAGCGGCTCCAGACCTTTTTCCTTGGCTACACTGGCACGCGTTTTCCGTTTCTGACGGTAAGGACGGTACAGATCCTCTACTTCCTGCAGCTTGACAGCTTGCGTAATGGATTTCTCAAGCTCTTTGGTCAGCTTGCCCTGTTCCTCTATAATACGGATAACTTCCAATTTACGGTCTTCCAGATTGCGCAAATACACCAATCGTTCTTCAATCTGCCGCAGCTGGTTCTCATCCAGTTCTCCAGTCATTTCTTTACGGTAGCGGGCGATAAATGGAATCGTATTGCCTTCGTCCAGAAGCTCCGATGTGGTGCGAATCTGCTTCAAGGACAGTGACAGTTCCTTGGCTACCTGTTTGATGATTCGTTCTTGGCGTTCGGCCTTTAATGTTTCTTCATTGGGTTCCAGAACCGTTTCCTGTTCAGACAAATAAATCCCTCTTTCCTTCCTGAATCGTTCATAATACTCATTTCAGGGCAGCTGTGCTGCATAATAACAGTATAGTCGATCATCCGAAGTTGATCTCAAGCTTTTTCAAGCTCTAAATAACACTCTTCTCTATATTATCACAAAATCACGTTGATATTTCTACCATTCCTATGGCACGTCTGTTACTTGCTTTTATTGCCTCCTAAACATCCTTCCCCGTTGAACGAAAAAAAAGACCGAGAACGTCATCATGACATCCTCGGGTCTTCTTCAAACATAATTTACTCCAATTCACCTAAATAAGTTGAGAGTTTCTTTTACACGTTAACGGAGGGGACAGAAAAAACCTGGAAAAGCGAAGCTAAAAGCTTTCTGCAAGAAAGCTACATCGGAAGCATACGCTTCGCCTTTATCACCGGATTTTTCCCTTTAGAAAAGGGAATCAAAAAAATCTAGGGATAACAGCGAATGGAAGGTTCTTCTGTCATCGGAGTGGACTGTGTAAAATCTCTAGTTCAACTTATTTAGACCCGCTCAAACCGGAACATTTCGCTCAGATAGTCTCCAGACTCACTACCCACAGCAATACCGCCATACATCAAAGCATCGCCCGTAAACGTCTCTGAGCTGCCTTTCAGGCGGTAATCCGCGTTTGGATCAAGCCCTTTCAGCTTCAGACGTTGAAGCGGGGCATTCGGTTCAGAGAGTACACGGAAGTAGAATACAATCACTTCACCGCCATCCGGTGCAATGAACATCCATGCCGTTTCATTGCCTTCAAACGGACTGAGCAGACGACGGAACGTACCGTATTGTACCGTACTGCGAATTTCCTTGTATAGTTTGACCTGTGCTGTAACAATCGCATTCTCTTCGTCTGTAAACTTCGTCAGATCCAGCTCGTATCCGAAGTTGCCCGACATCGCAACATGACCGCGAATCTCCAGAGAAGTGATACGATTCACCTGATGGTTCGGCACAGCCGAAATGTGTGAACCCATGGAACTTACAGGATATACAAGGCTTGTACCGTATTGAATGCGCAAACGGGAAATCGCATCCGTGTTATCGCTGGTCCATGCCTGAGGCATGTAATACAGCATGCCCGGGTCAAATCGTCCGCCTCCGCCAGAGCAGCTTTCGAACAAAATATGCGGGAAGGAAGTAACGATACGCTCCATTACTTCGTACAGTCCGAGCATATAACGGTGAGCCGTTTCGCGCTGTCTGTCCGCCGGAAGCAATGCAGAACCGACCTCGGTCATGTTCCGGTTCATGTCCCACTTCACATAAGTGATCGGTGCTGAGCCCAGAACATCGGACAACATCCGAACGATCTCGTCACGCACATCCTGACGGGAGAAGTCCAGCACAAGCTGTTGTCTTCCTTCGGTACGACGGCGATCCGGTACATGCAGACACCAGTCCGGATGCTTACGATATAGTTCACTGTCCGGGGAGATCATCTCTGGCTCGAACCACAGCCCGAACTGCATGTCCAGACCTGTGACACGGTTAGCCAAGTCATCCAGTCCTTGCGGCAACTTGTTCTTGTCCACAATCCAGTCGCCCAAGGATGAATTATCGCTGTCCCGGTGACCAAACCAGCCGTCATCAAGCACAAACAACTCAATGCCCAGCTTTTGCCCCGCACGTGCGATCTGCTCAATCTTATCGGCATTAAAGCCGAAATACGTTGCTTCCCAGTTGTTCACCAGCACAGGACGCTCAGCGTTGCGGAATTGTCCACGTGCCAGACGTTCCCGATATAGCTCATGGTAGGATTGGGACATGCCATCCAGACCCGTAGCCGAGTAAACCATGACGGTCTCAGGTGTCTGGAACGACTCCTGCGGTTCAAGCTTCCAGCTGAACTCAAAGGGATTGATACCAACAGATACACGAGTGGTATAGAACTGATCCACTTCTGCCTGTGCAGTAAAGCTGCCGCTATATACCAAACTGAATCCATACACTTCGCCTTGGTCTTCATCCGTTCCCGGTGTCATCAGGGCAATGAACGGGTTTTGCTGGTGACTGCTGGAGCCACGGCGGCTCTCGATCCCCTGCAATCCTGAAGCGAGTGGACGACGAACGATGTCACGTTCACGAGTCCAGGCACCCGAGAGCTGCAGCAATTCGTAATCTGCATGTGGCAGGTCTACAGAAGAGCTGAGTGCTCGCAGCACATTCACCACGTTAGCGCTCTCATTCACGATACGCATCGAGCGTGTAATGGCATTAAAGGCAGTAAATGCAGTATACGTTAACTCGATTTTCACACCAGACACCTGATCTCGCATTTCAATAACGAGCGTATCCGCTTCATCCTCGGATTCTACATACGTTGCCGGAAGTCCCGTTAACGCCTCTTTCCCCTTGACCAAACGATGGCCTGTATACGTAAACTCGGATACCGTTGAGCCGTTCTCCAGTTCCAACTGGATGGCCGGGTTGCGGAAATCACTCGTTCCATAAACCGGTAGTTCCACTGGAAGGGTGTCAAACGAAATCGTACGATCCTCCGGCACCGGATTCGGACTAAAGGATGCTCTTTCCGTCCGGACATGAAGCCAGCTCAGGTCGGTATCACGCAGTTTTTTGCCATAATACAAATGCACCAAATATCCCGAAGGCAATACCTGAAATACGTAGCTCGCCTCGCGGGTCTGTAAATGAAACTGAAGTTTCTCCTGATTGATGTAAATGCTCATATGTCTCCTCCATCTATCTATATAGGTCTTTCGGGTAAACGGTTTCTCAGGTTCCATTATAACGAAAAGATCATCAATGTTCTACGCTTTCACCAAGACTTAACCAAAAGAGCGCACAACACCCATAAAGGTATCGTACGCTCTTAAGGTAACATTCTGAAATTGTGTGTTCCCTCACAGGAACATCCGTTGTCAACAGACAGATGAGCAAGCACATCAAGTACTAAGCTTCACCCTTAAAAATCGATTAAGCCCAGGCTGATCTGCAAGGCTTCGTTAACCAGTTTCATGGTCTCCTCGTCCAAATGCGTAATCTTGTCGGTCAGCCTTTGCTTATCAATCGTCCGAATCTGTTCGAGCAAAATCACCGAGTCCCGGTCAAAGCCATGCGCCGCTGCATCAATTTCGACATGCGTCGGCAGCTTTGCCTTCTGAATCTGGGCGGTAATGGCCGCCACGATACAGGTTGGACTGAACCGGTTGCCGATATCGTTCTGAATAACCAGAACCGGCCTGACTCCACCTTGCTCAGAACCGACAACGGGAGAAAGATCCGCAAAAAAAACGTCACCACGTTTTACGATCACTGTCTACACCCCGCTAACTAAGCGGTCCAGAGTGCTGTCCGCATCTTCCTCCGCGTGAAAGGCTTCGGATGCCATGGTCAGGTTAATCTTCGCCATCTCCATGTACCCTCGCTGCATTGATTCACGGATGTAACGTTTCTTCCGCTCCGTCAAGTACAGCTTCATTGCTTGCCTAATCAATTCGCTGCGGTTGGAATTCTCCAGCGCTACGATGCCATCCACTTCCTGCAAAAGATAATCAGGTAAACTGATCATAATCCGCTTGGTGTTCTGCAAGTTGGCCACCTTTCTTCCACCCCCACAAACCTTTCGCCATTGTGAACCAGTATTACGCTTTTCCAGAACTTTTATACAAAGGAATATATATGCCCCGCGTATATCAAGTATGCTGTACTCCATTATAAACACGGGAATCATTATTCGTACAGACTAAACATCGCATTTCAGGATTAAATTCCTGACATCGTACATATTTCGAGATGCTGCGACAGTATTCCTTCTGTTCTGAAAAAAATGTTGCTGGTAATCGTGTCCAATTTGCGAATTACGTTGTCAAAAGGGGATTGATTCTGGTGACTACCTCTCCTCCCCGGGTATAGACCCGGGGAATGCGATGAGCCATCATGCAGATCACTTCATAGTGAATCGTACCGAGCTGGTCTGCCACCTCACTAGCGGTAATTACACCGCCGGACTGGTGGCCGATGAGAACAACCTCTTCGCCGGCTTGAATTGCTTCCGCTTCTTCCGCGAAAGATTGTAGCGACACCATGCACTGATCCATGCAGATCGTACCGACGACAGGAACGCGGCGGCCACGCACAAGCACCTGTGCTTTGCCTGTCAGCATTCTTGAAAATCCGTCTGCATAGCCGATAGGCAAGGTCGCTATTCGTTCATTTTCCTGTGTAAAATAACGGGTTCCATAACTGACTCCCCAATGGGACGGCAGTGTTTTGACCAGAACCGCTTTTGTCTTCAGTGTCATTACCGGGAGCAACTTCACTACCTGGTGATTCACCTCTACCGAAGGATACAGTCCATACAGACTTATGCCCACACGAACCATATCATAGGATAATTCTGGTGTATCAATGGCAGCGGCACTGTTGGCCGTATGTATAATCGGGATGACACATCCCTGATTCCGAAGCGTCTCTGTAACGCTCTGAAACCGTCGATACTGATCCAGTGTATAGGTCTTGTCTTCTTCATCTGCTTTGGCATAGTGAGTAAACATGCCTTCCAGCATTACCTGATCAAGTGAGGAAACCTCTTGTATAAAGTCAATAGCCTCATTGCCAGGTAGCAGACCCAATCTGCCCATGCCACTGTCGATCTTGATGTGAACTTTCAACTGATTTGCGAATGTGCCTGGTTTCACCTGTTTGATCGCCTCAAGCACGTCTCTGCTAAACAAAGTAATCGTCACATCATGTTGCCACGCTACAGCGACTCCTTCAGGCGGCGTATACCCCAATACCAGAATCGGGCTTGTAATACCGTGCAGACGCAGTTCGAGAGCTTCGTCAAGAAACGCTACACTTAAATAATCCACGCCCACTCGTTCCAATTCTCTGGCTGTCTCTACTGCTCCATGCCCGTAAGCGTTGGCCTTTACACAAGCGAGAAATCTCGTACCCTGAGGCAATACCTCACGAAAAGCGGTTACGTTGCCTCGCAGATGGTCCAGATTAATCTCCGCCTGGGTCGGCCTATATTGTCCTTGCACGTTAAGTCACCTTCTCTAATCTTCTTAATCCGGCTCACGTCAGACTCCATCGTAATGCTCCAGCATGTCACTGTCAAATGTACAGAAATTTCACTTCTCACATCATATGCTGTAGGAGCCTGCAGAGAACCACAATCAAGTGCAAAAGACGGCCAATAAGCACAGTTATTCCAGTCCGCTTGGGTCTCAATATACAGCTGAATATAACTTGCTTACATCAGCTTATTACCCGGTTCTCTCCGCATAGAAGCGTATTTCGTATTTTTAGAGTGAACTCGGCATGTTCTTGTGCACTGTGAAAATAAATAAAGCACCGGAGAAATGAAATCTCCGATGCTCTATAGCATTCCTTGGGATAGAACGGCTATGCGTTCTCGTTTTATTTACCTGACTCTTCCTGCATGGAGGTCGCTATACGTACCATTTCATTCTCAGGCAGATCCGCGCTTGTAATTCGGTATTCCACGCCATCAGAAGTCCAGGTCAGCGTCTGTAAAGCATCTCCGCTAATCATACCTGCTGTAAATCCAAGATCAACCAGACGGGAAGGGGCAAGGGATACGGCACGATCCTGAGGTCTTGCTTCAAATATCGTGTAATTATAGGTTCCCTCATACCGGAGCAGAACGGAATAATCCCCGTCTTCTTCCAGAATCTGATCATCCTTCAGCTTGACACCTTCCGGCGCATATGTCGGTTGAATGACACCAAAGCTGTCTGCTTCCTGCGGTTCAGCCACAGTAGGTTCTTCGGTACCCTGCCCACTTGATGCCCCCTCTGAACCTTCTGTTCCTTGTTGATTCGTACCCTCACTTACACCTGTCTGCCCATCAACAGCTCCTTCGGTTCCCTTGGAGCCTGGCGTAGCCTGAGGATTAGCAGGTTGCTGTGCTCCTGCATCATCCGTTTTCTCGGCTGGAGCCACTCCAGCATCAGTGCCTGTCTTATTCCCCTCTTCCGTTGCAGCCGTCATGTTCCGCTGCATGTCAAAGGCATCTTTTCCAAATTCGGCTCCGAATTTGAAGCTGTCAAACTTCACGTCCACCACCACATTGGCATTGGAGTCGGATACCTCCACTTGTTTCGGTGCGTAATCACTCTTGTTCAGCCAGATTTTCTGTCTTACAAGAGCATGTGTATTGTAGTTGGCAGCCACATCAAACACATAAGTTTCCTTTTCATCTGCAAACTGACGGGTCGTATCCCCTGTAATGCTTCGGATCAACGTTTCATACAAGTAAACCTGCCCCTGGTTATCTGGCCAGTCACTTTGGAAGCGGAAGCTTTTATTCTGACTCGGCGTGAGTACGAATACTCCTTCATCGTTACGAAGAACGATTTGCGTAACATCCTTCTTGGCATTGGTTAACGCAATGCGGTAATACGAAGGCTTCTGATGCCATACCTCGACCTTGTACTGCTGCGGCGTCTCTCCGGTATGCAGCGTCATGACGCCTGCTCCCTGGTAACTTTCCATCTCTCCAACGACTTCGTTCAGATCTTTGACCACAGCTGCCGCATCCTTCTTCCCGCAGGCGGCAAGTAAGGCCGATAAGACCAATACCATGGCAAGCATCCATGATATTCGGCGCATGACATCATCCCCTTTAGCACATGTTTTCACTTCAGGATTTTGCGTACAGCAGAACCCCTACTTGATTAGTACATGTTATGAGGGACTTGTTCGATATATGCGGACTAGTTTGACAAGCATGGCATGAAACGTTGTTGAAACGGATTTCTTGTCTACCACAGAGGGATATACACCGGATAACTTGTCTCCTTATTCGGCGCATCTGTTTTTCTTTTAATCCAAAGTTGCCGCAAATCCGGCAAACCATAGCCTGAAATTTTGTAATTCCGTAGCGAGACATCATGGGCGTGCACTTCTTTGAAAGAATATACCGGCAGTATAAGCGCCTCTTCAATAAGCCGCCCCTCCAGTTGAATTAATCTTTCCATACGCAGCACAGGTTCCTGAATCATAACGATATTTTCACATGCTCGGGCAAGCTCGGCTCTCCAATAATCATTCATTGCAAGCAGAAATAACGTATTTCCGAATGTATACATCGTTATCAGACTCCGCATCATATGCTCATCAAATACTTCTCCCGTATAGATCATCTCATAAGGCTGCAGTTCGTCATGATAGACCATATGAACAGGATCGCCAGTCACAACAGTTATGTTTAAACCCACTGATTCACAACGCTTGGCAAACCAAGCCATATCTGCCTCCATCTGCTCCCCTTCTTCAACCCAGACTCGCAACGGTTGTCCCTGGTAAGCACTGCGCTCAAGCAACGTCGCTGCCTGTACAAGTCCTGACTTGTCCGATCCCGTCTGACCTGTCACAGCCTCTTTAGAAGGAATTACATTTTGTTGCTCCCGTGCTCGAACATGAATCAAACGATCGACCTTCTCCATGTAAGGATTGTCCATTGATTCAACCAACTGATCCGAATCGAGTAACAGCCGGACAGCTTGACGGAAATAAAGATCATGATGCGGGCCTTCCTTTTGCATATTAAACGTCATAAATACACCGCCCTGAATCTCATGCTCCACAGAACGAAGTTCACCGTCTGAAATTAAACGCTTCTTAACTAAAGATTCAGTCAAGTCTGCTTGAGGAAGCTGCCAGAATTCAACCCGATCAATATATGCTCGGCCTCGGAAATAAGTCGGGAATACCTCCATTACCAACAAGGTCGCGTCATGATGCGTAATTCGATAAGGTCCTGTTCCAATCGGACGAAGGGGTTCCATCTGTACATCCATAGGTACAATCGAAGCACACAAACTGCTCAGCAGATCAGGCAACATGAAGTTAGGCTTATGTAGCACAAAGCGTACGGTCAGGTTGTCTATCAATTCAACATGTTGAATTGAACCAAACATGGTTTTGCAAGGATTATCGGGATCAGTAACGATACGATCAAACGTAAATTTAACATCTGCTGCTTCCATCACACGACCATGATGAAACTGAACGCCTTTGTTCAGATAAAACGTCCACTCTCTACCCTCCTGATCACTCTCCCACGCTATAGCCAGACTTGGCTCACATTGCTGCCGCTCTGCATTGTAACGAACCAGACGGTCAAAAACCTCAGTGATAATAAAACCTTCCCCCCACATCGCCGTCTGCGTTGGGTCAAAGGTCTGGAAAGGAGTATTCTGCGGAATTCGTAATGTATCCGTTCTACCTGCAACCCCTTCAATGGAACGTAGACCAAATTGATGTTGCAGATTATGCAGCAGCCTCTCTCTTAACTGAGGTGTCAGGGATGAGGACATTTCATAGGCTTCTTCCATCCTGTTTGCATGCAAAAGCTGATCAAAACGTTCTGCAGCAACTTCTGCCACTGGCTTGCAAAAGACCAGAATTGACTTTTTTCCTCTTCCGCGCTGCGGGCTCCATCTTGCCCAACCATGCTCCTGAAACTTGTTCATAATCAGATTCATGTTACGCATCGTACAGCACAGATACTCCGCAAGTTCACCTATAGTGATGTAAATCTCTTGATCATCATGTACATGCTTAAGCTTCAATCGCAATTGTATATAATGCTCCGATATATCCATGCGATGTATCTCCCTCCGAATGGTCCATTTTCTTTGTTCCCTAAAATACGAAATACGAATGAATATGTATACAGTTTTTATTCATGTTTTATTTTATTATACTCAATAACATCAACATGACCACAGGAAGGAAGACATACTTGCTATGAAATTTGCTGATCTGCACTCGAATATTAAAATTCGAATTGTTACTGATTTTTTTACTGATCTGACACAAAAGACTGTTCTTCCGTTTATGGGGATTTATCTGAGTATGCAGATTGGTGCTGGATGGGCAGGGCTCCTACTGACCGTTAATATTGCTGCTTCCATGCTGGCGGGACTTGGCGCTGGATACTTGTCTGATCGAATGGGACGTAAAAAACTGATGGTCATCGCCCAAAGTCTGCAGGTATTTTCTCTATTCTGGATCGCAGCTGCCAATTCACCCTGGATGAATTCTGTCACACTTACATGTCTTATGTTTCTACTCAGCAGCATCAGTTCAGGGATAACCGCTCCGATTGCAAATGCCATGATTGTTGATGTAAGCAGTGAGCAGGAACGGCATTACATCTATGGTTTGCAGTACTGGACAACCAATGTAGCCATAACTTTCGGTGCATTGCTGGGAGGCCTTTTATTTGAATCATTTCGTTTTCTGCTGTTTAGTCTGGTATGTGCGGAAAGTATCGTAACCTTGCTAATTCTACTATTTTTAATTCATGAAACAATGGTAAATAAACATTACGTTTCAATTAATTCAGCAAATGACTCATCTGTATCTCCACCGTCTGAACCCTCTGGACAATTGAAGTCAGCTTTACAAAACAACATGTTAAACACCTACAAAAAAATACTTCGCGATAAACGTTTTATGGTCTTTTTTACAGCAACCGTTCTTGCAGTTGCCCTTGAATTTCAGTTGGATAAATATATTGCCGTAAGGTTAAAAAATGAATTTGCTTCAGAATTTCTCGGCTTTCATATATCGGGCCTTCACATGTTCAGCATAGTCATGATCATCAACACAGTAATGGTTGCCTTAATTGCCATTCCATTCGGCAAGTACATCAGACGCATCAGTTCCAAAACGATCATAACAGCCGGAATGCTCCTCTATACCTCTGGTTTTGTCGTGCTGGCTTTCAGTAACTGGGCATGGTTGCTTATAACTTCTGCTGTACTGTTCACCATTGGGGAGCTTATGTATTCACCTGTGCGTCAGGTTCTTCTAGCCGGCATCATTCCCGATTCAAACCGCGCGGCATACCTGGCAGCTGATGGACTCAGCTATAATGTTGCCGCTCTGCTGGGAAGTCTTGGCCTGGCAATAGGAGCTCTCTTCCCTTCATATGTGATGGCCGGTTTATACCTGACAGCAGGTTTGGGGGCCCTTTTCTTTTTTCGAATGTCACTTCGAGCAGAGGCCAAACGCAATCCAAACACTTCCTTTGCAGATGCCTCCTAAGCAATATCTATCCATAGACGCAAATAAACATTTGAGAGCCTTTCGAGGCTCTTTTTTACGTTTATTCGAATTCGTTCATCATCCTAAAAAGTAAATAATCATATTCATTTTGTATATTATACTTTACATTTAGTCGATTATCATATACATTGTATTCATGGAGGTGAGTACGTGGAAGAATTACACAATCACGTTCGGGAGTTACGAGCGAGAGATCGATTGTCTCAGGCAGAACTGGCGAAGCTCATTGGCGCATCAAGGCAAACCATTGCTCTGATTGAACGTGGAGATTATTCTCCCTCGGTCGTTCTGGCATTAAAAATAGCCCATGTGTTCGGCGAATCTGTTGAAAAAATATTTGAGTTGAAAGGTGGAGAACCACATGAATCAAACCGCTAATACCTCATCCAAAAAAAGACGAATGCGCCTTCCGCTCTATGCGGCTGGCGGTGCTATTGTCGGATTTATTTCCTCTTACGGGTTCACCAAGCTTCCCTCTGACCTGAACTGGACCCTATCCGTTTATTACGATTACGACCTGCTGTTTGCTCTTATCGCTCTGGTGGTGATTGTTATGACGATTGGGAACACCATTAGCTTGGCCCGTACCCCCTCTGCCCGTCCCGAAGAAGATGAAGCGGATGATATAAGTGACCATCCCTCCCTGATGTCTCCGGCTGAACGTTCGCTGGGAAGTGCCATGATGCTCAGTACGTTCGGTGTGATTACTTCATTTGCATGGGTTGCCCTTGCCTTGTCGTTATATGCATCGAGCAGAGACTTGCCCAAGTCTACAAATCTGTTTACCCTTGGGAATTTGGTTGCCGCCTGCATCGCTGTAATCATCGTCGTTGTGCTACAGAGCGTGACGATCAAACGTTACAACCACTACTTCCCTGATCGCGCCCTGGACTTGAACTCCCGCAACACGCAGAAAAATCACTTCGAAAAGCTGGATGAAGGCGAGAAATGGATCGTGTATCGCGCAGCCTACCGTTCGTTTCAGATGATGAACCTCCTGCTTGGCGTCGGCATGGCCGCTTTGGTCATATATTCGGTCTTGTTTACCTTTGCCGCTTTCCCGATCATACTGCTGTCTGTCATCTGGATGATCAACCTCGGCGTTTATTTTCGTGAAACTTATCGTTCGCAAAAACAGTAAGTACATTTAATCAATCGTAATACCCGGTCCAATGGACCACGGTGACCAACGCATGTATGGCACTTGTTCTTTCTCTCAGCCTCTGGGCTCCCAAGTACAGGCACACAGACAGATGCAAATGATGGTGAAGCTGGGTATCTACGGCCCTGAGGTCAAAATGCTCGAGGACACTGCTGCAGATTACCTCTCACGCAAACCTCTCATTCGTCAGGAACACGCTGCGATCATGTATGCGTTAATCACACAGCCTACCGATCGCATCGTCGCTGAATTGATAGCTACACAGCAACCAGAGCAGGCAGGATCTGAGGAAATTACTAAAGAAGACGCGAAGCCAGAAAGCAAAGCTGAGATTGCACCTAATCAAGCGACAGAAAGCGCTCCTCCAGCAACATCCGTTCAATAATTATGCTATAAAAGCAAACAACAAAAAGGCTTGTTCGGAAAGGATCTCTCCCTCACGAACAAGCCTTTTAAGTTATGCAATTAACGAGGATACATGTGTGTTTCCGTTACGCTGATCAAACTTGACTGCGGTAGCCTTGGCATACTCCTCAAAATAATCTGCAAGTTTGAGTAGATCTCCCGGGTCTCCCTCATACGGGAAGGAAGCCGGCAGACGCAGACGATACCCTTCCGAGTCTTTTTCTTCAGTCCAGCGCCGCAATAACGTAGCGGCCTTGGCATAATACATCATTTTGGCATACACATCTTCATGATCGGCTGCGAGCACCAGTGTTTCTTCAAGGATATCGATCCCTTTGGCAGGATTCGTAAGTGTAAGATACTCCATCTGCTCGGAAAAACTCTGCACGAAATCATTTTCACCTTTGATTAAACGATATCCTTTAACCTGATGTTTATCTGCCTCATCCTTCCGTCCAAGACGATACAGCGGCATCAGAACTTCGGACAAGGTCAGATGTGGGATCTCCGCACAGCTCATACGTCCTTTGAGAATGGGCTTGGCCACTTCCAGCACCTTCTCGTCGTCTCCTTTTAACATAAAATAACGCAGAATCTCATCCTGCTCACAGGCCTCGCAGTCACTCATGAAGTCGCGGTCTAAGGCTCTGAACTTGTCGTAACTGCGCCCTGCTTCCTCCAGCTCTCCGAAATCCATAAAGATGCGGAAGCGGTAATACCAATAAGAACGCTCGCTGTACCCATAAGACTTGAACCGTGCCCCGAAGTCTTCTAACAGCTCCATAATCTTCTCGCGTGAAATTTCAGGGAAATCGGGCATTTTGCCGAGAATCCATTTATAAGACCACAATAACGTTTCTTCATCATACAGCTCTGGCTGCTGATCGAACTTGCCCAGCTGCCAAGAGAAAGCGATCAAAGCTTTCATCGGATACCCACAGAAGGTAGCTACATCCACAATCTCTGAGCGTGCTTCATATGCTTCTTCAACCATGCCATTGACATCGGCTACTCTCGCTGCTTCCTCTAATAGACCAAGCTTCGCCGCACCATTAGGTAGCTGATAGGCCTCTTCCATCAAATCTTCGAAATCCATCTCTGTCTTCATCAGGCATCTCCCTCATGATTATTATTTGCGCGTAAACCCCAATCAATAAACCGAACAATTCCCTGGTTCAACACTTCAAGCTCCTGTTTGTTCATGGCATAATGCCCCATCATCAGTGCGTTAACATACAACATTTCTATGGCAATCGGTGTCATCTGATTATCTGGCGAAGTCAACACCCGTTTAATGATCGGATTGTTCACATTCAGATACAACGTCGAGTATCCTGCCGAATTAATGCCTGCTGACAACGAACCAAGAACAGACGAGAATAAGTCTGTACTCTCTTCGCTGGCTTTTTCAAGCGCACGTAGCGTGGATGACTCCTGCGAAAGGGTAAACAGAACCGGCAAGTCAGCTGGCTTGAAGCCCTTCACCTCTGCCCGGCAACGGAAACGTTGTAACGCTGAATCTGCCAGACGTAGCGCATCATAGTACTGGTTACGCTCAGCAGGTGCGACATCCGTGAAAGTCATCGATACTTCATCCGGCTCAATTCGCTCGGTCCGTACATTATTCAGTATGACAGGCAGCATCCCCATCAGTTCTTTGTCGTAGATGTAACCTGCGTTAACGACCAGCATGGACTGTGCGGAAGCCACATGGTGAATCTGGCGGTATTCATCAATGGTGCTGGTATAGTACAGTGTCTCTCCTTCATCAATCAGTTCACCCAGTTCCCGGTGTCCACGCGTTGTTTCGAAAGGCAACCAGCGATGAATCATCGCGTAAAATTGCTGATCCTGAACAGCCAGCGCCTTCATCGAGAGAGCATGCAGACGAATCAGCTTCTGCAGGCGTTCAGTCTGCTGTTCAGCCATCTCGGTCAGTCCCAACCGCAGCGCGTCTCCGAGCTCGGAGCGCACTTCTTCCAGCTTTTCATTTTCATAAAAATGCTCCCTTGAAGCGGTCGGCTGTAGTTCGTCGGTCCAAATCAGGCATTTTACAAAGAACGCCCACTCCGGCAAAATGTTCTCGGCTTTCTCCGAAATCAGCATACGCTTCAGATAAACCCGGTGGGAACGCTTGGCATTCAGATTCACGGCGTGCGGCAACACATAGGCAATGCCTCCCGTGCGCCCCGAAGCCGTTGTCAGCGGGATGAAATCCTGGAACTTCTCCCCCAGCAGACGTTCTCCAAAAGCAAGTACTTCCGCGCGGCAGGAACGAGCAAGCTCTGGACGTGTTAGCCAGATTGGAGAATCCTGATTAACAACAGTCTGCTTCCCGTCATGAATCAACGTGACCGGATAAGGCAGGAGCGCGCCATAATAAAATAAAGCTTCTTTCACATACTCCGCTTCAAAGTAGTGTGCCGCTTCCGGCGTACAACGCAGATATACTCTCGTTCCGGGAGACAATTGCGTGTCCAGCTGCCTGATCGTATATGTACCATCCGGCTTGCCTCGCCACTCCATGGAAGGGCCGCCCTTCACCGATTGAGTCAGCATGACGATCTCATGACTGACCATGAAACAGCTCAGCAGACCAATACCGAAACGCCCGATAAACGATGTCTCGCCATCCAGCAATGCCTGTTGTCCCCGCTTCGAGGATTGTCCAATCATCGCTAGAAACTCATGGATGTCCGCCTCGGTCAAACCAACTCCGTTGTCCTCCACCATCATCGTCAATTGATCTCCGGTTCCTGTTAGCTCAATACGGGCTTCTCCCTGATATCCCGGTTCCACTTCCTTGCGTGCCGTAATTGCATCTGTTGCATTCTGCATAAGCTCACGCAGAAAAACTTTTGGACTGCTGTATAAATGATTCGATAAAATTTGGATCATTCCGCTCAGGTTCACCTGAAAGCGATATTCATTGGGTGTACTCATGAACCACTTCACCTTTCCTTTGGGTCTAACACAGCACTTAGCCGGCTTTAACATCTCCACACTGAATAAATGGATGTGTTAGACGAACTCATTATGTATATATCGGCCTATACTCTATTACTCCATTATCTATAGCAATGAAACAGCAAACAAACGGCCTTCATACCTTCTTTTCAAGGATACATTGTACAGCCTGCCAAAAAAACAAACCTTAGACCCGATTTGGTGAAATTTCCCGGGGAATTATGCACTAGGATTTCAGGACTATTGAAGCAATAATATATTTCTTTAGTCTTAGTTGAACGATCTGACACCGCTGGACGTATAATCATCAAATTTGGAAAACGGACGGTGATTATACATGATTGAGGTTCTCAATATAAACAAATATTTCGGGGAGCATCAAGCGCTCCAAGATGTCAGCTTCACGATTCAACAGGGCAGTATAACCGGGCTTATTGGCCCAAACGGCTCGGGTAAAACAACCCTCATTCGAATTATGAACGGGGTTCTGGGCGCAAACAGTGGCCAGGTGACCATTCAAGGCATAGATACTTCGCGCGAGACGGAAAAGGTGCTGGCGATGTGCGGCACACTCACCGAACAAAGCGGTTTGTATGAAAATATGAGCGGGCGGGATAATCTGCTATTTTTTGCGGATGCGTTCGGGCTAAATGGTGCGACTGAACGCATTGACGAGTTGGTGCATCTCCTTGAGATTCAGGATTACCAGCATCGTAAAGTCGGTACCTACAGCACGGGTATGAAAAAACGTTTGGGTCTGGCACGGGTGTTGTTGCACCGTCCTTCCATTCTGTTTCTCGATGAGCCAACGAACGGTCTCGATCCTGACGGAATCCAGATGGTGCTTCGCATCATTCGTCAGTTAAATACGGAGCTGAACCTGACGATTCTCATCTCCTCACACGTGCTTACCCAGCTTTCCGCGGTGTGTGATCATTATATTTTTATGGAAAAAGGTCGTGTTGTTGAGAAAGGGACTGAACAGGAGATCATTCAGCGTTATCCATCCGCACCGCGGCTAGAGGTCGAAGCGGAAATGCCAAACGGTTGGAAGATAGGAACGTATTCGCCCGAGACGGTTACAGCGCATACAGCAACGTTTCAATTATCATCTCGTGAGCATATTCCGTTGTTGCTTCGGGAGCTGACCGAGCATGGTCAGGTTTATCAGGCACGTATGGAAGGCAATGATCTGGAAAGCATCTATTTTGCGATAAGGGAGGCGAATGCACATGAATAATCGTCAAGCGATACGTGCACTCATTCGTAAAGATATTCGTTCTGTCACATCCAGCGTGCAGCTATGGCTGCCCATGCTGATTGTACCGCTAATTATCGGAATCATTGTTCCCTCTGCTATGTTGTGGGTTGCATCCCGGGTGGATCTACATTCGATAAGTAACCTAAATGTTGTGTTGGACACATTAGACAAGCTCATTCAGAGTGGACAGTTGCCCTCCCTTGCTGCCATGACCACAGACAATCAACGCATTGTTTATTTTCTTGGCTTGTATATGTTCGCCCCCTTGTTTCTCATTATTCCAGTGATGGCTTCCAGCATCCTGACTGCCAACAGTTTCGCCGGCGAGAAGGAACGCAAGACACTGGAAGGTTTGCTATTTACACCAATGAGCATGAGTACGCTGTTTAGAGGTAAAGTTCTGGCTGCTTTCATTCCGTCAGTGTTGTTGTCCTGGGTGACCTTCATCATCTATGGGGTCATTGCCAACATCCTGATGTACCCGATCTTCGGCACACTGATGTTTCCGAACTGGAACTGGATCATTCTGATCCTTTGGGTGGTCCCTACGTGCAGTTTAGCCGTTATTCTCCTCAATGTGCTGATCTCGGCTAAAGTACGGGGATTCCAGGAAGCCTACCAGCTTGGCGGACTTGTTGTCTTGCCCCTGATTGCCCTGATCGCTGGTCAGGCCACCGGTATGTTAATGATTGGACCATGGATGTTGCTGGGCACCGGTGCAGTGATGCTGCTCACGAGTTTTATTTTACTCCGTCTCGTAACCATGTGGAACCGCCGTCAGCAACTTGCGGAGAGTCAGATCTGATTGAGAAATAAACAGACGCGAGTTATGATGTGGAGACATGTACTCGGGATGATTATAGAGAGGACTGGAACAACAGCATGGAATACAACCTACTCCAGAAATTAAAATATGCTTCACCATTAACAGCACAGGAGAAGCATATTGTGGACTATATCCTGAACGACCCCGAAGTTGTATTCCATTCTACAGCCCATGAACTGGCTCAGCAGACTTATACAAGCGCGTCCACCATTGTTCGCCTATGCAAAAAGCTGGGTACCAAAGGGTACCCAGACTTTCAGTTGAAGCTTGCGCTAGAATATCAGCAACAACCTTCTTCCCCATTACGGACGCCGGATCATAAAATCACAGAACAAGGCAATGTACTGGCTGCGATCGACTCGGTTCCCTACCTATATCACCAGGCGCTGGATGAGACACGCCGTATGTTAAACGCTCCTGTTTTAGTACGAATCGCGAATTGGGTCAAAGAATCCGCACGTATCGATATCTACGGTAGTGACATGAATTATTATTTGGCACAGCAGGCTTGCGCCAAATGGAACGAGCTTGGCATTGGGGCGGTTGCGCACAATGGTCCCAACATGCATTATTTGAACACGATGAATTCCAGCCAATTCATCCTGTCTTTTGTCATTTCCCATACGGGAGAAAACTCATCCATGATTGAAGTCGCCAAAGTATTGAACCATAAGCAACGGAACGTCATCGCGGTGACCGGAAACAATCTCTCAACGCTGTCCAGACATTGTGATGAAACACTGCTAACCTATGGTTATAACGAACAATTGAGGTTGTCCAAAATGTCTTCCATGATCTCGGTACTCTATCTGTTTGATATGCTGTATATGGCGAGCATCAGCGACAACTACTGAGATTTATCATTCATCATTTATCCGCGTCCGCGGCAAAAACAATTCCCGCATTTTTGCGAGCTTCCGCCAGTACGTTCATTACGGAACGGCTGTGTTGAAGCAGTTCATAGCACCGGTTGTAATCCTTAGCCAGATAAATGTCTCTGAACGCTTCCCACTCATAGTACAGCCAATTGGCTTTGCTCTGTGCATTATACTCCGCAGCAGGCTCATTCCCGATCTGAATCTTAATCTCCCGGCAACCGTTCGCGCCTCCTACAACCTGAAGGTACCCCTTTTCTCCCTGAATGAGCACAAAGTTCATGCCATTCGTATCCTTAGCACCTACACATTCTGCAATGAACTCGGGATACTTGAGGACCACAACTCCTGATGTATCAATGCCGTTCGCATGCTGATTCGCTGTATACGATACGGTATTCGGACTGCCAAACAAACTCATAACCAGATGCAGATTGTAAATGTTGATATCCATCAGCGCTCCACCAGAGAACTCGGAATTAAATACATTCGGTGTCTGTCCCGCGAGAAGATCATTGTATTTGCGCGAGTATTGACTGTAGTTACACTGAATCAGTTTGATCGGTCCAAGCTTCGGTAGTTGCTCCTGTATCACTTTAATGTTCGGCAAATGAATGTTGGAGATGGCCTCAAACAGTAACAGGTTCTTTTCTTTTGCAAGTGCAATCAGCGTTTCTGCTTCCTGAAGCGTGGACGTGAACGGTTTTTCACATACAACATGTTTACCATGTTGAAGTGCCTGATAGGCCTGCTTGTAGTGCATACTATTGGGCGAAGCAATGTAAACGAGATCTACATTTTGATCCGAAAATAAGGATTCCAGGTCGGTATAGATTGTACTTATCCCATATTTACCTGCAAGCTCTTGCGCAGTCTCTCTCTTGCGGGAGTACATCGCAGTTACGTTGACATCCTCCAGTTCATTGATCGCGGATAAAATGGCATCTACAATGGTACCTGTGCCAATCGTTGCTATATTCATCATCTCACTTAGCTCCTGTCGTTGATTATGTAGTCGCCTTTCTTCGCAGCTTGATCGCTCACTCCTCTTCTCTGGTTGGCTGTAATGTTATCACGACCAAGTAAGATGGAGAATGCTTTGTAATGAGAATGGCAGCATCATGCGCAATTTGATTTCAGGTTGAACTATGTATGAAATTCAATTTCATTCTCTAGCTTTTTCTCCTTCTATCCCCGTTCTCATCTCCATTCTAGATCTAACATAAATTCCATAGTTTACCGATATAACATAAGAAATTGACCACATATATATATCCAAGGGGAGGAAGAAAGAATGAAGACAGGGTATACATACGTACTACGCACCCTCTGTACATTGCTGTTATTTACACTCATTACAGCAGTTACATTAGCAGGCGGAACCGCTGCCCAAGCAGCTTCACTAAGCCAGTCAACCGTCTATTATGAATCGGATGGCGTACTTTACAAAGTATCCGGAGATGGTAGCAATCCTGCGGAAGTATTAATTGATTTTGAAGGCGTAGATTTGACTGCAGCGGGATCATATCTCTACTACACTCAGTCCTCTACTTCCACAACGTTACTTCGCGTTCCAAATGACGGTTCCAGTGATGCACCAGAGACATTCGCTTCCGATGTCATCAATTATTATGCGGATAACGGATTTATCTACTACATAGACTCCAAGGGAAGCATATATCGTGCCAATGGCGACCAAGGTATATCATCTGCAACCCAAATTGCGGACAACGCTAATACGGACTATCCACTTCTAATCGTGACCAAAGGGCGTGTGTACTATAATACCTTGATTGGCGGGAATACGTGGGTGGCTTCCAAAGCATCAAACGGTACCGGAAACGTACAGAATCTGGCCCAAGGTGCTGTAGAGAGTCGTTATTTTGTGAACTTTGCCAAAAATGAATTACAACTCATGGTCAACACCAATCCTGACGAGCAATATTACTCTACAAAAGCTATTGTGATGTACAAGGCCAACTACAACACAGGTAAAGGCACGGCCGTGAATGCAAAAGCCAAGCTTGATGTAAACGCCGTTTATTCCGGTGGCTGGAGCAACAATCTATATGTGTACAATAGCGGTATTAAGCTGGACAGCAACAAGGATTATAACTATACTCTGGGCAAAGCTTATGCATTAACAACATCCGGTAAAACATTTCAACTTCACTCCAAAAGCGTGCGAGAAGTCAGTGCAGTTGGAACAGACAAGGTGGTAATCATTGATGCGGATCAAAAAGCGTACGCCAAAACGGTTACTGCGAGCAAGGTGAGTAAAACGTCTAATCTCAACTTGAGCAACGTAACGTACGTTACGAATCAATGGATGAATGATAAACCGGAGGTTGTCTACATTTCTGGCAAAAATGGTCTATACGCGGTCAATCCGTCTCTAAAAGTAAGCAAAATAGCTGCTGACGAATGGGAAACGTTCCACTTGCGAGATGATGTTCCTGGAATCTTCTACATCCATGCGAAAGATGAATTCCGTTTATATCATGCAGCGGCCAATGGAACAGGACAACAAGCATTAAGTGATATTTTCCTGGACAACATTCTTTTGATTACACTGAATTAAGTCCGTTCCAGATTCGTTCATTTCAGGTCAGAACAAGGATGACTCTACAGCTTTGGTGCTGAGTGTCATCTTTTTTTTGTGATGCTCACATTTTGACGTATATGTTACATTCGACGTATACAATTTGCATTTTTCTTTCCACGTTTTCTATTTTGTCGAAATTATTTTTCCAAAACGCCTTCCATTTGAGAATGATAATTGTTATCATTAAGAAAATAAGACAAAAGGATGGTCCGTATGAATGAATCGTTTCCCGTATTAACCGAAACCTCTTCTTTACCGCTGCTCTCTTCCATGTGCCGAGTACGTCGCGGGA
The DNA here is from genome assembly GCF_007680605.1 of Paenibacillus xylanexedens. Taxonomy (GTDB): domain Bacteria; phylum Bacillota; class Bacilli; order Paenibacillales; family Paenibacillaceae; genus Paenibacillus; species Paenibacillus xylanexedens_B. The sequence continues at coordinate 602,477 of NZ_VEIO01000002.1, read as the reverse complement.
AAAATTTCCGTATACAAGGCATCACGGTAAGCCGGCCCATACTTTGTCTTATTTTAAAAGGCAACGGCCTTCTGGTTCTGGACGACATCGTTTACGAAGCACAGGCTGGTGAACTGTTTCTGATCCAACCCGGCTTGACCATCGATGCAGTGGCTCATTCAGGAATCACTGAATTCCTTATGTTAAGTATGGAACAAGTCAATATGCTGCGAGTACGAGGCGAGTGGAAAATGACCGCTTCTTCCTCTCTTCCGTTTGAATGGCAGACGGGCAAAATACGTATCCGGCATGAACAGCAGGCAGCAGAACGAATGAGCAAGTTGTATGATTCCTATCGAGGGGAACTTACAGATCATTTTGTCAGCGTACATAGTCAGTTACATGAACTTCTACAATTCCTGTCAGAGCATCGACTGGAAGAAAACCTTGAAAAGGTAGATCCCGCACTGGAGCGCAGCATTTCATATATGCGTCGTTTCATGAGTGAAGGCATTAGCATGGATCATCTGGCCAAAATCGCCGGACTGACCCCAAGCTCATATTCCCGCAGCTTCAAAAAAGCAAAAGGCATGTCACCTACCGATTATCTCAATCGGCTACGGATTGAAGAAGCCAAAAAACAACTGATAGAGGAAAACTGTGTTCTCAAAGAGGTTGCAGAATCCGTTGGATATGGCAATGAATATTATTTTAGTCGTAAATTCAAGCAGATGACTGGCATTTCGCCAAGTATATATATGAAGAAACATCGGTTACGTGTAGCCACAATATCCAGCGCTGGCTTTGATGAGCACCTGCGCTCCTTGGGACTACAGCCAGTCGAATCACTGAGTTGGGGCTATAATCAGAACAAGAAAACCGCTGAGCAAGAACGTAACCTGACGAACCCATTTGAACAACTTCGCAAGGCTAAACCCGATCTGATAATTGGTGACGGTTCCTGCCAACCTTATTATGATCAACTGAAAGGTATTGCTCCTGTGGTTATTGTTGAAGTGACCGATGATTGGAAAGAAACTCATATTCGGTTGGCAGAGCTTACCGGGCGTGAGAAGCAAGCAAAGCACAATTTCAAGGAACTTGCACTTCATCGGTTGGAAGGCGCTCCATCCTCTGCATTCACATCGAATCGCGACCGGAAGCATGTCGTTTGGACAGACCGAAAGAATTCTCCGCTTATTCATTCACAAGCCAAAGGCTCCACATTGCGGATTCCCTCACAACATATACAACGGAAAAAGAAAAACCTGTTGAAGCCCGTTGTCATGCATCCTTCTACGGCATTGGCACACGAAAACTTGAGTGTCATCGGGCGATAAAAAGCAAAGGGACCCTTCCAGACGGAATGGGTCCTTTGTTTCGGGCTTATAACTGTTCTTTCATTTCTTCTTTGATCTCTTCTTTTGGAACAAGCTTATAGATTTCTTCATCTTCCATCGTATCAATAAGCCTGTCGAGCCATCGGTAGTATGCTTCCGCTTGCAATACTTTACGCTTGTCCTCATGCAGTACTTGCAGAAGCTCAGCGTCAGTCTGCTCATCAAGCTGATCCATCAACCGATTCATCTCGTCAACGGATTTGCGAAGAATCTGAAGGTTGCTCTCCACCGCTTTTCTCCATTTAATGGCGAAATAATCCGTAAACGTCTGATGCCAGTCATACTCCACTTCATATAGATCTTTTCTGGAGCCTTTGCTCCACACCTTATTTACCATTTTTAGATCCAGCAGAGTTCGTACTCCGGTGCTCATGCTTGTTTTGCTCATTTCCATTTCCCGGCCCATATCATCCAGGGTCATCGGTTTTTCTGCGAAAAATAGCAATCCATATAAATGTCCCGTGGACAACGTTACGCCGTATAGATCCATATTTCGTCCAATGGCTTCGATAACGCGTTTACGGATCTTCAGCACCGCTGTCTGCTGATCCTCTTGCAAATGGTCCAAGCTCATGCTTGCAACCTCCATTCTGACATTCCAGTCTTGGCAAAAAATCAGCATGTTCAAGCTCTGCTTACATGGGAAAGCATGTAACTGGATATTCTATAAGCTAGAAAACATCTTACACCCAATGGATTATCTTGGGAACTTTACCATGCTTCAATTTGCCTACGATGATCATTTAACCAAAAAAATAAGCTTTAATTCAGCTCATTTTCTATTGTAGGAAAAGCAATAATAAATGTAAAGATGTCTGATTAGCCATAATAAGGAGATAAACAGAGCATTTCGAAGGAAAACTTTGTACAGTTTTTACTGTATAAACATTATGTACTGTTTATTCGGTTGATATACTGGTTAACTATTGTTAGAATACAAACCGTTACCCAGAAAGACGGGAAGCGAAGCAAAAATTACCGGATTTCGTGGCTGGGCGCACAAGTGTATGGGCTTGTGGTTGCTAAAGGCCGTTCGAAGTGCACAACACATCAGAAGGGGTGAAAACATGACCATACTTGAAGTAAAAAACGTAAGTAAACTGTTTGGCCCCCAAACCGAGCAAGGTCTTGAATTACTGGAGCAAGGTTGGGGCAAAGAAAAGTTGGCCAAAGAAAAACAAATAACGGTTGGTGTCAATCGGGTCAACATGGAAATTAAAGAAGGTGAAATCTTCGTTATTATGGGCCTGTCCGGTAGTGGTAAGTCCACACTGGTTCGAATGTTCAATCGCCTGATTGAACCAACATCCGGAGAAATTCTGGTTCATGGCAAAGATTTGCGAAAAATGAACAAAGAACAATTGCGAGAAGTACGCCGGAAAACGATCAGTATGGTGTTCCAGAAGTTCGCGTTGTTTCCGCACCGCACTGTTCTTGATAATGTGGAATACGGTTTGGAAATTCAAAAGGTAGATAAGGAAGTTCGCCGTGAGAAAGCCAAGACCTCACTCGAACTGGTTGGCCTTAAAGGCTGGGAAGACAAAATGCCGGATGAACTGAGCGGCGGGATGCAGCAACGTGTCGGCCTCGCTCGGGCACTTGCGAATGATCCGGAAGTACTGCTGATGGATGAAGCTTTCAGCGCACTTGATCCATTAATTCGTCGTGATATGCAGGATGAGTTGATTGAGCTTCAGGATAAGATGAAAAAGACGATTATTTTCATTACCCATGACTTGGACGAAGCGCTGCGCATTGGCGATCGGATTGCTCTTATGAAAGACGGCGCCGTTGTGCAGATCGGTACACCGGAGGAAATTATGATTCAACCGGCCAACTCATACGTGGCCCGCTTCGTCGAAGACGTGGACTTGTCCAAGGTCCTCACCGCATCGCACGTTATGCGTCGCCCTGAAACCATTACAACCGATCGTGGTCCCCGTGTTGCTCTCGAATTAATGCGTGAGCGCGGGATATCGAACCTGTTTGTCATTGACCGCTCCAAAAAACTGCTGGGTGTCATTACAGCAGAAGATGCTTCCCGTGCTATGCGTGAGAGCAAAACTTTGAATGATATTCTGATCACCGACGGGCCAACCGTTGGACCAGAAACCTTGATACATGAACTATTTGAAATCACAAGTTCAGCCCATGTGCCGCTTGCCGTTGTCGGCGAGAACGGCCGATTGCAAGGTGTTATCGTCCGCGGTGCCCTGCTGGGTGCACTTAGCGGTGAAGTCGCAACAAAGGAGGAACCTGTGAATGATTCCCAAAATACCACTAGCATCGTGGATTGAATCCATCGTTGACTGGATGAGCTCCTCGCTCTCCGGATTGTTTAAAGTGATCTCTGTCGTTATTCAGGAAGTCGTCGGATTTTTCTCGGGGCTGTTTATGCTGCCTCATCCGCTCCTGTTTATTGCTATACTAGGTGTACTGGCGTTTTTGGTAGGCAGATTGCCTCTTACCCTGTTTACTGTTATCGGATTCCTGCTTGTCGATAACCTGGGCTACTGGTCTCAATCCATGGACACGCTCGGTCTGGTTATCACGTCAGGATTGATCTCAATTCTGGTCGGTGTACCTGTTGGTATCTGGCTGGCATACAGCAAAACCGCTGCACGGATTATCACACCCCTGCTTGACTTCATGCAGACGATGCCAGCCTTCGTTTATCTGTTGCCAGCCGTTACGTTCTTCAGTCTCGGCGTTGTTCCCGGCGTTATAGCATCGGTGATCTTCGCTATTCCGCCGACCATTCGTCTAACTCACCTGGGGATTAAGCAGGTTTCGAGCGAGCTGGTTGAAGCAGCGGATGCTTTTGGATCAACTTCGGCTCAGAAATTGTTCAAGGTACAGCTTCCACTCGCCTTGCCTACGGTGATGTCCGGTATTAACCAGACCATCATGTTGTCCCTGTCCATGGTTGTTATTGCATCGATGATCGGTGCACAGGGTATCGGTGCAGAAGTGTACCGTGCTGTTACGCAGCTTCAGATTGGTAAAGGGTTTGAAGCCGGTCTTGCTGTCGTGGTACTTGCCATCGTGCTTGACCGCTTTACCCAAAATCTGTTTATGCCTGGCCGTAAAAAAACTTCCCGTGTCTCTACGAAACAAAAGGCATGGATTACTGCAGCGGCAACACTACTTGTACTTGTTGCTGGCTTCTCTCAATACTTCACAGGCAGCACAACTTCTGCTGGTGGCAACAATGGGGCAGCCAATGCTGTAGGTAAGGAAGTGAACTATCAGATTATTGGTATCGATCCAGGTGCAGGCATTATGAAATCAACCGCCAAAGCCATCAAGGATTATAAATTGTCGGACTGGAACCTGATTGAAGGTTCGGGTGCCGCGATGACCGCTACACTCGACAAAGCCATCAAAAACGAACAACCAATTATCATTACTGGCTGGACTCCTCACTGGATGTTCAACAAGTATGATCTGAAATATTTGGAAGACCCCAAAAAATCGTTTGGTGATGCTGAAGAAATCCATACCATCGCTCGTAAAGGTCTGAAAGAAGATCATCCGGTTGCTTATGAATTCCTGAAGCGCTTTAAATGGACGTCGGATGAGATGGGTGAGATGATGATTGCCATTCAGGACGGTACATCCCCTGAACAGGCTGCCAAAGATTATGCGCAGAAACATGCGGATCAGATTGACGAATGGACAAAAGGTCTGACACCGGTGAACGGTGATTCATTCAAACTGAGTTATGTTGCATGGGATTCCGAGATTGCAAGTACCAACTTGCTGAAATACGTCATGGAAAACAAACTGGGATATAAAGTCAACGCACTTCAGGTAGAAGCCGGACCAATGTGGACGGGTGTGGCCTCAGGTGACGTAGATGCTTCTCCAGCAGCCTGGTTGCCACTTACACATGCAGACTACTGGGCACGTTACAAAGATCAGGTTGAGGATCTTGGAGCCAATATGACAGGTGTACGCACAGGTCTGGTTGTTCCTAAATATATGACGGACGTTAACTCGATTGAAGATCTGGAAACGGGCGCATCCTCTTCCGCTTCCTCGTCTACACCTGCGGCAAATGCCAACGTTGGAGATGAAGTCAACCACCGGATTATCGGTATTGACCCAGGTGCCGGTATTATGAAATCCACTGCCAGTGCCATTGAAAAATATGGCCTGACCAACTGGAATTTGGTAGAAGGGTCCGGCGCAGCCATGACGGCTACGCTGGACAAAGCATACAAGAATAAAGAACCAATTATTATTACAGGCTGGACTCCGCATTGGATGTTCAACCAATATGATCTGAAATATTTAGAAGATCCCGATAAAGTCTATGGAGATGCCGAAGAAATTCATACCATCGCTCGTAAAGGTCTGAAGGAAGATCATCCGGTTGCTTATGAATTCCTGAAGCGCTTCAAATGGACTTCGGATGAGATGGGCGAGATGATGATTGCCATTCAGGACGGTACGTCACCTGAACAGGCTGCCAAAGACTATGCGGAGAAACACAAGGATCAGATTGATGAATGGACGAAAGGTCTGACACCCGTGAACGGTGATACGTTCCGTCTCGGTTATGTTGCCTGGGACTCCGAGATTGCAAGTACGAACCTACTGAAATATGTAATGGAAAACAATCTCGGTTATAAAGTCAATGCACTGCAAGTTGAAGCCGGACCAATGTGGACGGGTGTTGCGTCAGGCGACGTGGATGCTTCTCCGGCTGCATGGCTTCCCCTGACACATGCTGATTATTGGGCTAAGTACAAGGATCAATTGGATGACCTTGGTGCCAATATGACAGGTGTAAAAACGGGGCTTGTTGTTCCAGCCTATATGGATGTCAAATCCATCGCAGACTTAAAAGATAAATAAATCTTTTCTCTTGTTCAAACATTCTTTGCAGTAAGTTGATTTTGTTCTTATAGCATTGTTTCTTTTAACGGAAACGGCCTATCTCGAATGTACGAGATAGGCCGTTTTCGTTTAACTAACAAAGAGACGAAAAGGGCCTTTGTGCCCTCTCGTCTCTTCTCTTATAGCATTTTTATTATGAAAGGTTTACTCGGAATCCATTCAGGTATTAATTGCTTGATTATTTCCCTGTGCCAAGAAATCCTTCTTTGAAAATATTCAATACGTAGTCGAGCGTAATCGGGTCACTGTACGTCACTGATTTGGTATCGAGCTCGATAACCTGTTTGTTCTGAACGGCCGGAATTTTACTCCAGATTCCCGACTTCATAATCTCGTTATCCCGGGTCATATCTCTGCTGACCACGATGAAATCACCCATGTACTCCGGAAGCACTTCAAGTGACAAGGAGTGATACCCGTCTTTTAACGTGTCATTCTTTACTTTTTCAGGCATATTCAACTTCATCGCTTGGTACAGCGCTTCTGTTCCACGGGCCCAGTGATCCCCCATAGCAAAGACTTCTTTATCCGCAATTTCGATGGTGGACACCGTTACGTTATCGCCATACTTCGCTTTAATCTGATTACCGATCTCTCCGGCTCTTTTGGTGAAATCATCAATCCATGCTTGTGCTTCAGACTCCTTGTTCAGCACTTTGCCAATCTCCAGCTGCTGTTGCAGATAGTCGAGTTTACCCCATGTGTATACGATCGTTGGAGCAATTTTAGAAAGCTGCTCAAGATTTTTCATATGTGAACCTGCAATGATCAAGTCAGGATTCAAAGCGGAGACACTCTCCGGATCTTCTTCACTTACGATAGCAACGTCTTTTAATTTATCCTTGAACAGCGGATTTTCTGCTGTCCATTTATCTACGCCCACTGGCGTTACATCCATAGAAAGGATGTTGGGACCGTTCGTCAAAGCAACGATCCGTTGAGGTTTAGCCGGAATTTCCACGGGCCCTGTTTCGGATTGATACGTTATTGTATCCGAAGTATTCGCTGCTTCACTGCTTGTCCCTTCCGTTGAAGTTGTCTCTTGTTTTCCGTTGTCTGATGTACCGCTTAAAGCCCCGTTACCACATGCGCTGGCAATGATAGTAAACAACATCAGCACGATGAACGGTAGAATCCATTTCTTTTTCATCTGTATAGTCTCCCCTAATCGTTAATGATAATCATTATCAATTTAATGAACGTGTTGATTATATGATATGAGTCAATAGCATGTCAATCATTTATCAACTCCTTGTCCAAAGGCAGACTCCCGGAGAATTGTACCTGACTGAACACAACATATTTATCTTAACAAAAAATACAGCTTGCAGAATCATTTCTGCAAGCTGTATCCCATCATTTCAACTTCATTTGAAATACCCTGATTATGCTTCCAATCTGGTACGGAATCCTTATGGCTGCGATTTAAACTCAATGGCGGAAAGGATCAGAGTCACGACTTCAGCCCTCGTCGCCTCTGCCTTTGGATTAAACCTGTTACCTCCCGTACCCTTCACTAGTCCTGCTTCCTGTGCAGTAGCAATGTATGGAACAGCCCATGCAGGCACTTGTGTTGCATCTGCAAACGTCAGTGATGACTTGGAATCCAGCGGCAAGCCAAGGGCTCTCACCAGCATAACGGTCATCTCTACCCGTGATATTTTGCCTGTTGAACGGAACGTATCATCCGTATATCCACTAATAATGCCTTGGTCCACTGCCTGTGCAATGAAGCTTTGAGCCCAGGCAGGAATGGATGCTGCATCTTTGAAAGCTAGCGGTTTATTGCTTGCAGGCAATTCAAATGCTCGTGCCAGCATCACAATGAATTCAGCACGTGTCGCCGGCATATTCGGACGGAAGTTACCATCCTGATATCCATTGACAATGCCCCGGATCATGGCAGCTTTGATCGCTTCTCCTGCCCAGTGACTGCCGATATCCTTCAATTCCACCAGTGGGTTGGCTGGAGTCGTGCTACTGCCATTCCCGGAATTGCCCGGTACTCCCGGTGTAGCTGGATTTGTCGTTCCTCCATTACCCGGATTGCTCGGAGTTGTTGGTGTTACAGGTGTCGTTGGAGTTGGATTGCTTGTACCACCGCCATCACCCCCACTTCCCGGTGTGCCCCCATTGTTGCCGCCGTTACCAGGATTGTTCCCATTTCCATCTCCTGGAAGAGAGGCGCCTTTAAGATCGGTGCTACGACCTTCCACAGCTTGATTTACGGTACCGGTCCGATCCAGATGCTCAAGGAAAATTTCGTAATCAACCAGATTTAATTCATAGAATCGGCCATCATTTTTTGCGGCTCTCATGCTACGGTAGAAGTCTCCCCCGTTAGCCATAAACGAGTTTGTTGCCACAATATAATATCCATTTGGATCAATATCGGTAAATGTGCCATTGCCATTTTTGATCTGAACTTTTATCACACGCTTGCCTTCTTGAGTTACGGTATTTGTAGTGGAATCTATTTTTTCTCCAGGCTTTGTGGAATCATAATAAAAACGCATACCTGATACCTGCGGGAATCTCCCTTCTCCCGTTTCCACACCGCTTACCCCGTTTTCGAGCGCGGCTGTAATTTCCTTGCCTGTCATTTTAAGTGCCGTGAGATTATTCCCGAACGGCATTACGGTCAGCAAATCCCCGAGCGTAATATTTCCTTCTTTGAACGAAGCACGTATACCTCCGCTGTTCTGGATCGCGACGTACCCTTTGACGTCATTCTCTTTTACGATCGATTTTACTTTTTCCAGCATGCCATCGGTCATAAAATTCCCCAGATTCGTTTCCTGCTTCCTTACACTTCCGCGCTCTCCATCCAGGAATACGTTTGTTTTACCGATGACTTTTTTCTTATATTCAGCCAAAGGTGATGCATATTCTTGCAACTTCGCCAGTGACTGTGCATCATCTTTATACACGAAAGCATCGTCGGCTCCCTTGGCATCGAGGTTTAGCAATCTTCCATTCCACTTCTTCAAGATGCCTGCTTCATCAAATGTCACATCAAGTTTACCAAGCGATACATCATATTCTCCCGTCTGTACCACCAAGGTTGGTTCTTCTGCACCGCCAACCACGATCGGTTTGTTCAAAATGGTATGGGAATGTCCGCCGACAATGATGTCGATGCCTTTTACCGCTTCGGCCAATTTCAAATCCTCGGAGTAACCGAGGTGTGTCAGAGCAATAATTTTGTTAATGCCCTCTTCTTGCAGCATATTTACCGTTGCTTGTGCACTTGCCTGCACATCCTGGAATTTCAGATCATCTCCTGGTGAAGACAGGGATACTGTGTCCGAAGTGGTTAAACCAAATATCCCCACTTTCTCCCCGCTCACCTCGGTTATAATCGCCGGATAGATTTTGCCATCTTCCCCTGATTGCCCGATGCTGGCTTGATACAAACTGCCCAGATCGCTATCCATCGTGTAGTCAATATTGGCACTTACAAAAGGGAATTCCGCTTTATTAATGAATTCTTTCAGCACGGCCGGCCCTTTATCAAATTCATGATTCCCGAAGGTCATCGCGTCATATCCGATCATATTCATAAACTCCAGATCAGCGAGACCATTGAAAAGGTTGAAATATAATGTCCCTGAAAATACATCCCCTGCATCCAGCACAAGTGTATGGTCGTTGCGAGCTTCTTTTATCGCTGTCACACGGCGAGGGATGTTGTCCAGATGCGCATGTGTGTCATTCGTGTGTAGCACGCGTAGCTTAAAGTCACCTGCTTCTGCCGGTTCTCCGATACTCAGCTGTGCCAGCAGCGGATCATGATCACTAACTCGTCCGTGTGAGGTTTCAAAGTCAGCGTTGACATGTACTACCTCAATTACCGCCGTGTCTGACAGATTTTTACTCACCAGAATGTGATCCAGAGTCTGGGAATTGCCATCGTAGATGTAGGAATAACGCTGATTCTCAGGTAGCTTGTCGACCAGATTATCAAGTTCATTGCCTGCAACGATGTTCAACGTCTTGGAAAACTGGAAATCGTTAAAATCACCAAGTACAGCTACATTGACTTCAGGGTCTTTGGCAGTCAACTCTTTTACAAAACCGTTCACAAGCTCAGCTTGCTTGGCCCGCTGCACTTCACTGCTCCGCGTTGCAGGCTGGACACTGCCAAACGGTTTGAGATCACCGCCTTTGGAATTAAAATGATTCGCAATCACAACGACTCGCTCACCGTTGAATTCGAATTCCGCAGCCAGCGGTTTACGTGAACTAGCAAATGCTTCATCCGTCGGAGCAACACGGCCAGGATTAAAAGACAAGCTTCCGTCAGCGGAAACAGCGACTGCTTTGGACGCATTCCCTTTACCTATCCCTGCCGCCAAGGAAACTCGTTCTGGTTGGTATAGGAAACCTACACGAATGTTAGCCCCTGGTGCACCGCCATCCTTATTATTTTCCGGAGCAATTTCACTGAATTGATAAGTGGGGCCATGATTGGTCTTGATCGCATCGATCAGCGTCTGAAAGCTCTCATTCGCTTCCGTTGTCCCCGTATCCGCATCACCGTCATTATCCTGTACTTCCATAATGCCGATAATATCTGGTGCTTTCAGATTGTCTACAATGATTTTTCCAATTTTCACAGCTCGTGCAGCATCCTTTTTGCTGAAATTCTCCACATTAAATGTGGCGATGGTCAGCTTGTCCTCCGCCTTCTCAATAGTCGTCACCGCTTGCTCGGTTGGACCCGGAATGACGGGTGGCAATGTCCCATCGGGATTAATTCTGAAATTGCCGTTCGTATAGGTCATCACCCCAACGACGTTACCGTTCAGTTTATCTCCGGTCTTGACGGCACCAGATGGTTTTTTACCAATAAATAACCGTTGCGGATTAAGATCACTTTCGAAGGTTTCTTTTCCGTTATCCGTCAAAATAACACCGCCCGCAGGAGTACGAAGCGGATTATTAACACCATTGTCTACGACGACGGCAAGACCTGGTTGGCTAGAATATGGCCCTATAATCTCAGGATTTTCAAGCTCTACTCTCATGCCCTCCAGACTTTCATAGAAATCTATGGCATCCGTCTCGGGGTTAAATACCGACAGCAAATCGCTGTCAATAACCGTTGGAATGATACGTCCATTGACACCTAACTTCACTGGTGGAGGCAAGTCCACTTGTTCCAGCACCTTACGAATGGAGGTTGCTGTGATTTGTGTGGTCGTTAATTCGTTAGCCACTCCATACTCGGTCACTTTGCCCGATACCTGCACCTGATTACCAACAACAACACCATGGTTCGACTTGTACACCTGAATTGCTTCCGATGTTCGATCATCCTGATCCATCTGATCCGGAAGTTCCTGCATATAAAAGCTGCTTGTGCTTACCGATGTGACGATACCTTCAATATCCTCTACATCATGTCCGTTAAAAATGGAAGTATGGCCTGCACCCTGAATATCATGGATGCGCAAATTCTCCGTGTCGGGAAGCAGTTGATACGTGAATGTATAAATTGCACTGGATTGTCCGTTAAGTATGGCAACCGCTTTAATCTGTATATCCTGGTTAATCATGAGGGGACTATCATATCGTGCCGAGGAGGCGCTTGGGTCCGTCCCATCTGTAGTGTAATGCACGCTAGCACCAGTAGCTGGCGAGCTTAATACTACCTCACTGTTAGCACGAATTCCGCCAGATGGAACACTTGCCATCACAGACAGACTATTCTCTACAACATCTGCGGCTGTTCGAGGCAACAGTTCCAAACCGTAATTCGTGTGGAACGTCAACACGCCTTGCACATATTCATAAGTTTTGCCGACATCTAGTGTTCCTGGGGCATATTTGATATATATTGTCATTACGTCACCATGGCGGTCTGTCGCGTAGAATGTCGTACCATTACCTTTGGTGACCTGAATATCTCTTACTTCGACAATCATTCCTTCATATTTTTCACCCGGACCTTTGTTGCTTTTATCCGAAGGTTGCACAAAATCCGAAGAAATCAATGCCTGTGGTGCTGGCAAAGCAACATCTTGCTCGATAACGTTTACATATCCTTCCGTAAATCCTGACTTATCCTTCTCGATCTGAACAAGTCCATTATAGTGGGTAATTGGGCCATATACTTCAATCCGATCTCCCACTTGAACTTGATTTTTCGTTCGAACGACAATACCTGCTTCATGATCCTGAATGTAATAATTCGTGAATGCCCCTGAAGGCTCACTGAATGTCACTACACCTGATACTGCTACATTCGTATTCGGAGCAAGCTGACGTGCATCTGCAATCGAGATTATATTCTTCTCGTCTGCTGACTGATCTTCTTCCTCTGTTGGATCTAATCTTACATCTCCTTCTTCTGTTTCTGTTGCGTCTACATTCGTTGATTGCTCTATTTCTTCGGGAGAACCGGGCTGTTCTACAGAAGTTTGATCTGCTTCTGTTACGGTTACCTGCTCCAATGGCAATATCTCGGAAACCGTATTTCCGTCTTCTGCATAGGCGTAACTCCCCATCCCAGCAAAAGGTGTCACTCCCGTAATAACTAGAACTAAAATCAGAAACCATTGCGACAAGCGCCTCATTCGCGTGTTTTTCATTCCTTCTACCCCCATGTTTTCAAATTTTCAATCATTTGTTCACAGAGTTTGTACATTAGTTCAAATATAAGATAACTGAACGATAGTAGCATGTAAACAATATTTTTACGAAATGAAAGGAAATAGAACATATACATTACAAATAACTTAGATTTTATTAACTTTCAGATCAATATCTTCACTTTTCAGGACTTTAAGAGGACATCTCGTAACCGAAGCTACGACAATCTAAGCGATTAGACCTACAATGCGTAAACTTTCATAACATAAAAAGAGGTAATCACACGTAGATTCGACAATTCCTGATGTGAAGAAAATAGTTAATTACATCATAATGCGGCGATCAATAGGATCGCCGCATCTGGTTCTTTTCTAATTATAACTGCTTCACGGATTGTTATTTCTTCACTGTGCTATTGTACTGCTTGATTTTTTCCGTAATCTGCTTTGCTACCGCATCCAGTTCTTCTTGTGGCGCTACTTGCCCATTCAGCACCGTTTCAATCGCTCCTTCGACAATCTGTCTCGCTTCTGGAAAAACACCCATAACTGCGCCGGATGTTGCTGTCGAATCAGCTGAAGCATGCAATTGGTTGACTGCTGTCTGGAACTGTGGATATTTCGTCAAACGTTAACGTCTTCACACCCGCTTCGAAGTTCAGCATAGATTCGGTTGCCGCCGCGTTTCTCCCGTTTCCATTGTTTACATAATCTTCATTCCGGTTTGCAAAAAATTGTTATGCTCTCGTTGTACAAGCTCTGAGATGAATAACTCATCTGAACCCAGCACCACGAACTCTAGTTTAATTTTCCAATGTCATAGCAAAATGGAACTTGCATCAAATTCAAGTTAATCCTTGTGCCACCTTTTTACATAACGCAACATAGAACAGGATGAATTCACCAAACTGCACAAGTACGCAAAAAACCGCAAGGAACCTCCAATCTGGAGATTTCCCTGCGGTAATATGCGTAAATGCTATATTAAACATTAACGTTATATTGAGATAACTTGCTTTACATTCATTTCACACTAACGATTCAGATGATACGGCACCGTCGTCACAATCACATCTTTATAATTAATCAGATAAGCCCGAATCATGAAGCTGGTCTGGTTATGCAGTACATTTTGCCACCAGTGCTTCGTAATAAATTGCGGAATCAGGATGGTGATATGGTCTGTTTCGGCTGTTTTCCATTCCACGGTATCAATGAATTTCTTCAGCGGGCCCATAATGCTGCGATATCTCGATTTGATCACGACAAGGCGGACGCCTGGATTCCATTCTTCCCACTTCTGCTCCATCTTCCGTATAGCCTCATCGTCAAAGCCGATGTACAGGGCCACCACATGATCCGACATCGTCTGGGCGTAACTGATGGTATTCATCACCACCCGAGTAATGCCCGCCACCGGAATAACAATCGTATTGCCTTTCTTGGCCGGTTTATCCACCTGAATATCGATACGTAGTTCGTCTGCAATGTTACAGTAATGGCTACGAATGCGCATGAACACATAAACGACCAGTGGCAAGAAAATAAAGATAACCCATGTCTGCGTGAACTTGGTGAAAATAAAAATCAGCGTAATGGACAACGTAGTCAGCATACCGATTGTATTTACGAGCAGTTTTGTTTTCCAGCCAGACGGCTTGATTTTGATCCAGCGTATCATCATGCCGAGCTGCGACAGTGTGAATGGAATGAACACCCCGACCGCATAGAGCGGAATCAGGTTTCCGGTATCCCCTTTAAATCCAACGACCAGAAGTGCCGACATGACGCTGAGAAAAATAATTCCGTTCGAGAAGCCTAGACGGTCTCCTCGCACCATGAACATATGTGGCATGTATTTATCCTTCGCCATCATGAAGGACAACAGCGGGAAGGCCGAGTATGCCGTATTCGCCGCGAGGAACAGGATCAGAGCCGTAACGCCCTGGATAATAAAATACATCCATCCCCTGCCAAACGTAGCTTCGGCAATCTGGGAAATGACCGTTGCTTTCGGATCAGGCTTGATCCCGTATCCAAAGGCCAACAGCGTGATGCCAATGAACATGGCGCCAAGGATGCATCCCATCAGCAGCAACGTTCCGGCCGCATTCTTCTCCGCAGGCTGCTTGAAGTTCGGAATAGCGTTACTAACCGCCTCTACCCCGGTCAAAGCCGAGCATCCAGAGCTGAACGCTTTAAGCAGCAAAAAGATGCTGACATGCGACAGACTTGTTCCGAATTCCGGAGCCGCGGCATGCATGCCGCCAGCCATAAACTTGATACCACCCGAAATAATGAGAATGGCAATCGAAAAGATAAACAGGTAAATAGGGATCGCCAGCACCGAAGCTGACTCCGTAACCCCCCGCAGATTCATAACAGTTAGAAACACAATCATAATAAGCGCAATAATGACACTATAGTCATGCAGTACAGGAAAAGCAGATGTGATCGCATCCGTACCTGCGGACGAACTTACAGCCACAGTCAGGATATAATCGACTAGCAATGAACCTCCGGCTATCAAGCTCGGTGTGGTGCCCAGGTTATCCTTGGCTACGATATACGCGCCGCCCCCTGTAGGATAAGCAAATATGGTCTGGCGATACGAAAAAATTAAAATGACGAGCAATCCCAGCACGGCGATGGAAATCGGAACCGAGTACCACAAGGCGGCGAATCCCGCCGCAACCAGCACCAGCAAAATCTGTTCCGTACCGTAGGCAACGGATGATAAAGCATCGGAAGACAGGATGGCGAGCGCCTTCCATTTCCCCAATTTTTCTGCATCCAATTCAGCCGACTTCATTGGCTTGCCGATTAAGATTCTCTTCATTTTGCCAAGCATGATCATAACTTCCTTCCATCTCTTGTCTATAAGCTTCTTTGCTTCTCATCTGGATAACAATGTCTGTTCTTATCTATGAAGCATAGTTATTATGCAAAATCGCAGAGCCATTGACAATACGTCATTTCACCCGAAAATCGCCAGCGCGTGATAATGCATTCTACGATTCAATATTCGATAACAAAGCCTTTCTTGCTGAGCAAATTGAACGTTTTTGACCTAAAACGGCGATTGTTTGCCCGAAAAAAGAAAAAGACCTTCGGTTCAAAGAACCAAAGGCCACGATCACGATTTCATATGGTCAGCTTCATATAAAACAATTGTCATATTGAGCTTGTTTACACTTCACTTTGAATGATACCGGGGCGAGGAGTTACGCCAAATTGTTCTGTAAGGGCAAGTAGTTGCTCATCCGTAATCCGCTGTCTGATATCGTGACCTGCAACAAGCATGTATACCTGAGCCGCCTTTTCAATAGTCTCAATCAGACCAAATGCTTCGTCAATCGTTGTACCTGTTCCAAAAATGCCGTGTTGAGGCCAGATCACCGCGTGATACTCCTGCATTTTCTCCGCAGTTGCGCGGCCGATTTCATTCGAACCGGGCATCATCCAAGGTATAATCCCCACGCCATCTGGAAATACCACCACACATTCGGTGCACATCTGCCAGAGTGTCTTGGTAAACTTGGCCTCATCCAGCTCATGGATGAAGGTCATGGCTAGTACATGTGTCGCGTGGTTGTGCATGACAACCCGGTGGTTCGGGTCTCTTTGTAAACGTTCAATATGGCTCATAAAATGGGTCGGCAGTTCACTTGTCGGGTTCGCACCACCGTTCAGTCCCCATAATACCTCCAGCTCCTGACCATCCGAAGATACACGCAGTACACCCAGATTGCCTTCCGGGTCTGCCAGCACGTTTTTGAAATATTTGCCCGATGCCGTAACGATAAAATACTGTCCCGCCAGCTCTTGCACGGAAAAGGCAGGTGTGATGGTGCGGATCACATGATGAATGTCAATGTACGGTGCAACCTCTTCCTCCTTCAATAGATAGCTGACATTACCGCCATTACGCTCATCCCATCCATTCTTCCACATATGTTGCGTAATCTCTGCCATCTCGCGCACAAATGGAATATCGAATCCGGCAGGCTCTAGTCTTGCGGTCCGAAGGGTCACGTTCATGTTAATCCTCTCCTATGTTCAAGTTTAAAGTTGGGCTTTCACGATCGAATCAAGTTCCTTTTTTCACATTCATTATACCTTTGTTTTTGTTTGTTAGTCAATAATTATTACACAATTTTCTTTTAAATACCTTTATTTATTTTTGTTTATCTTTATTTTTATTATAAGATGTCGAAAACAAGCAAAAAAATACCCCGCCGTCGCCCGGCAGGGTCAGTCACACATCTATTTAACACGAGAAGGGGTTTACAAGAGTTATCTTATCCTCCCCACCTTAATAGAAGCTGAACGCGAAATAAAAAATGCATGAAAACGACTCGCGATAAGATACCTTGGAACGTTACTCAGCGGGCAGTATTATTTTTCCGTAATCTATAGAAAGGCTTCATCACACCTGTTGCTTCATCCCGCCGCTCATGCATTGGCTCAAATCCGAGTTGGCTCAAAATGTGTTGCGCCGCCTTATTATCCGGATGATGCCCTGCAACCAGAGTCGTTACCTCCAACTTGTCAAAAGCATAACGAACAACAGCCTGCGCCGCTTCCTGTGCATATCCTTGTCCCCAGTGATCACGAGTCAGCAGAAAACCAAACTCATAGATGTTCTCTTCCGGATCATAAGGGCAGAGACCACAGCAACCGATGAAGACGTCTGAATTTTTCTGAAAAAGGGGCCAGTATTGCACACCCTCCTGCTTCTCACGCTCGATCTCCTGAGTTAACCTCGCCTCTACTTCCTCTTCGCTCAGAACCTCGTTGCCCCTAACCCACCGGGTCACCTCATGATCACCCCAGAGCGCAAACGCGAGGGCACGATCACCTTCGTCCCATGTCGCAAATACAAGTCGCTGCGTTTCCAAAACAATTGTCCGTCTGCTATTCATCATCTACTAACCTCCCGAATCCCAGGCACGATCTCAACGTGCAGTCTATATTATGTAATTAATCGTACCGCGTTCGGGATAAACAATTATAGTTTCTTCGCAAGCTTCTCGAATTGCTGGATATAGGGTTTAATCTCTTTTTCTATACTTACGATAAAGGAACGAAACGCTTTTGGATCATACTCATCCCCGACACCAACATTTTTATGTACTTTTCCTTTTTGATACTTAAAAGAGAAGAAATAACCTTCTTTGAGCCCTTTCAAAATTTCTCCTGCCTCACCCAAAATTTGAAGTTTTATTTTTGCATCCTGATAAGCAAAATAATACGGAGGGTCATACTCCCCCTTGCGTACATCATACCCGGCAATCCACTGATCTTTAGCAAAGGTCCCTGTTTGCACTCGTGACTCCAGCATAGCTCCAGTTAGACTAATCTCGGTGATACGCAGTACTCCCTTGCCTTCTTTTTGATCGCTTTTCCAGGTTCCTTCATACTGTGTTTCTGAGATTCGGTCTGTTTCCTGCGTTGTCATTTTATAAACTCCCTGTCCTGAACGTTTGCCTTCAACCCAACTTCCATTGTAAGTTTTGGATTTCCCCCATGTCATTCTGCCTTCCCCGTGAGGTTTTCCGTTTTTGGTCTCTCCGTAATATACTGCTCCATTACTGTAATTTAATGATTGTCTTTCTGCTTGAACTAACATGGGCGCTGATAACAGCACGGTTAAACCTAGACTTGCCCCTAGGATATAACAGAATAATTTTTTAATCATCTTATCTTCCCTTCTCTTCCCTGCAGATTACACTGCTTAATATAGTAACTCAACACACCTTAGTATAATATCACTTTAAATCCAGATCACACCAGCTAAAAAAAGACCCCTGCCGAACATGTCGGACAGAGGCCCATAAGTTTCTACCACACCGGATTACGCCAAAGCAACTTCAATCGTACCGGAAGCAGCACCTCCCTGGTTCGCCAGCAAAGCGAAGACCAGCACCTGACTCGCGGTAATGCTCAAACTGCTGTTCACCGGAACAACATAAGTGACAACTGGAGCATTTACACGAGTGATGACGAGAGATACCGGAAACGGTCCATTGTTGTTCACCGTAACACTTGCATTGGTGCCGCCAGACAGGTTTTCATAGTAGGATTTACCCACACCCGCTGGCAGATTGTAGAACTGTAATGGTAAAAGGATGGCCATCAAAATCACCTCCTTTTTGCTTTGATACGGTATTCTATGTCTGAAATCTAGTAAAGCCACGGTGAATTGACCGTGGTAGAACGTACATTTATAGCTGACATGCAAGTTTAATAGAGATACCGCATATTCTCGAAAAACAAAATAAGCCCCGCCGGATGATCCGACGGAGCCGCTTGTCCAAGAACAAACTAAGCATACAGCATAAAAAAGTTCAATTCATGGCCTTGCTGTTTGAGGTAATTATAGAGCTGTGAGCGATGGTGGAACACGTGTGTGAGCGTTTCGATCTGCCACTGCACCTGCAGGTGTCCATGCTCTGCATAGAAAGCTTTGGTAGAGCGGTTCAAAAAGTCATCTTCGCTGAGACTTGTAATATATGCTTTATAAGCCTCGAAATTGCTCCATAATGTCTTTTCCAGTTGCTCAATATCCTGGTTTCCAGATAAACTGTTCTCCACTCGACCTACTTCAGCCTCACCTTTCTCTTGCATGATGACAAGATCCGAAGCCGTGATCTGGATAAAATGATGCACCAGTTCCACAAGGGAACGCATATTGTCCTGCGGACGATACGCCCAGTCCTCTGGACGAATTAGACGAATTAACGAAGCCCCTGTACGTACGCCTGTTTCCAGTTCCGTTAACAGATGCTCCCGAATTTGCAATGCTCCATTCATGATTCATTACTCCTTTGTGATAAGTCTATGATTCATAGTATAACGGAAGATACTGCCGCATCATTGTACTTTTCGGACAACATCTGTTGATGCTCCTGAACAGCAACTAGCGGTGTATCACCGTAAAACTTGCGGAATTGCCTGATCAGATGCGCCTGATCATAAAATCCATACGTCTGTGCCAGTTCAGCTCCGTCAGCAGCTCGACCTTTACGGATACCGTGCAACACCTCATGAAAACGAACGATTTCACTAAAGCGCTTGGGACTGATACCCACTTGTTCGGTCATTTTGCGATGCAACTGTCGTTCACTGACAGCTTCGCCCTGGGCAAGTTCTTGTATACTCAAGCGACCACTTTCCTTGAAGATCCGGTAGAGCACATTACGAAGCAAATCCTGATCAGCCTGATGATGAATCGGGCTACTGCGCAGGGTCACTCGGCGGAGGTAAGACTCCATCACCTGCACACGCTGGGCAAAATTCACCGTTTCCTCCATCTTCAACTGTAGCTCGTCCCATCGGTCTGGCCAACAGTCTTCCAGGGGTACACGACGGTCTGTAAACAAATCCAGTGACTGGCCGTGTAGAAAAGGAGCTCCCCCCGGAAAAAAGCGAACCCCAAACGTATAAGCTCCCGCCGGAGGCGCTGGAGGCGATAACGGAAAAGCAAAAGGCTGCGTATAATTGCCGCAATAGCTATATGTATACCTTGCTTGCTCTGGATTATAATCGATCAGGATGTCAGTACAGCCATCTGGTAGTACCCGGGCAGAGGCCGGAAATTTCAGCATTAGGTCATTGACCTTAATGTCCATGTCCATTCCCTCTATGCCATACTTGCCATCTTCCATATGTCCCCGAGTTCCTGACTCCCAATAACAGGCTACATAAGGTATAAGCACAGGGGAAGGACTATTCTCTATATAGTATGTACGGGGGTCCATTCCATTCATCTGTACCGGACGATACAATGCGTGCAGACTGGCGTCCATGCACTTCCCTGCCTTTCCCTTTTTATGAAAATAGAACTTCGTCTAATCGCTATCTCTCTGTTTACATTATATGATTATGGTCATTCTTCTCTCTCATCATATCATGAGTATGATCGCTCAGCTAAACATAAAAAAAGTGCCCTGCTCGGAGGACAATCCGAACAGGGCCAGTCACACATCTATTTAACACGAGAAGGGGTTTACAAGAATGATATTAATCCCTCAACCTTAAGAGAAACTGAAATTCAGATGAAGAACAGATCAAAAAATGAACAAGGAACAGATGAGACGAACAACAAACGAAGAACAGATAAACATACACGTTAGGCATCTTGTTTGTTTTCAGCCTAAACCATGCAGTTTCCGAAACTTTTCGGGACTCATGCCCGTATGTCGTTTAAATATCGTACAGAAATAACTCGCATTTTCATACCCTACCCGGTCAGCCACTTCATAAATTCGGAGCTCCCGTTCACTGAACATCAGCTGTTTGCTGCGATTGATCCGTTCCTGGTTAACGTAGAATACAGGTCTGACACGAAGTGCTTTCTGAAACAACCGGCACAAATATTGAGGGGATACGACAGCCACATCGGCCAGTTCCTTCAGCGACAAGGGCTGATCCAGATGCTCTGTAATATAACGTAGCACTGGTTTCAACCGTTCCATCTCGTCGTTATCGTTGTCCGACACAATGAGCAAAGGCTTCAGATCCAGAAGCAAGGCGTACAGGTGTTTGGAACTGTCCCGATCATCGGTAGCATTCATCGTATCTCCTGCATCTTCCTCTCGCCTTGAAAGCATTTGTTCCAGAGCATTCAGCAGTTCGGGTTTTCTAAGTTTATATACTCCTGAACTGGTGATTCCCGCATAGGCCAGTAGCTGACTTGCCTCCCGACCCTGAAAGGATACCCACGCCAGTTCCCAGTGATCCGTAATAGGCCTATACTCATGCGGAATATTCGGGTAGGTGATAAATACCTCCCCTGGGCCAACGATATATTCTCCTTCATCCTCTATAATCAGCCTGCCTTGTCCCTGAATGACCTGATGAATCTGGTAATCGGGAAAACCCTCCGGGCGCTCCGTTTCAAATTGATGTTCCCAATACCCAACGGTCGTCATATAAACTGGCAGACGTGCGGCTTCGTCTGTTTTACCAAAAAAGATTCGTGTATTCATGCGGTACACCACGCTCTCCAGTTCTAGTTTCATATTGTGATATATATGGGCAATATTCTTTATTTTCTAAGTACCTGATCAATTCTATACTGTGAATATATTATAACATGATCAAAGGAGCTGCTGATATGCGAAAGAAACTTGTGCACACCCCTCCGGCTAACGGATATCCGGAATGGAACAATAATCCCGAGACGTTTCAGGTGAATCGTCTGCCAGCCCACGCCAATATGGTAGCGTTCCCAACAATCGAAGAGGCATTGTCTAACGAATTCACCTCGTCCCCTTGGTACCAGACGCTAAATGGTTCATGGAAGTTCAGCTTTGCCGAAACGCCAGAACAGCGCATTACTTCGTTTTACGAAGCCAGCTATGACGCCAGCAACTGGGATGACATCGCTGTCCCGTCCAATTGGCAGTTGCAGGGCTATGATTACCCTCACTACACGAACATGACGTATCCTTGGGTGGAGCGCGAGCCTGAGTTAAAACCGCCCTTTGCACCAGCAACCTATAACCCCGTCGGTTCCTATATTCGCACGTTCACCGTCCCTGCGGACTGGAAAGACCGTCCGGTCTTGTTGCACTTTGAAGGTGTTGAATCTGCCTTCTATGTATGGGTGAATGGAGAACTTGTTGGTTACAGTGAGGATACCTTCACACCTGCAGAGTTTGATATCACGGCCTATTTGACGGAAGGTGAGAACAAGCTGGCGGTCGAGGTTTATCGCTGGTGTGATGCAAGCTGGCTGGAAAATCAGGATTTCTGGCGTCTTAGCGGTATTTTCCGCGGTGTATATCTGCACTCGCCTTCACCGGTTCAGATCGCTGATTTCTTCGTTCGGACGGAACTCGATGATGCTTTTCAGAATGCAGAACTGCAATTGGATGTGAAACTGTACAATCATAATGCTGGACAGCAAGTGGAGGGCTTGACGGTTCAAGCGCAGCTCTATGATGCGGAGCAGAAGTTTGTTCTGGATCAGCCGCTGGCGGCAGAGGTTTCTTTTGCCAATGAAGAAGAAGTGACGTTACACCTCTCTGCTCCAGTTGTGAACCCGCTCTTGTGGAGTGCCGAAATGCCTAACCTGTATACACTGGTGCTGTCCATCCAGAATACGTCAGGCGAAACGGTGGAGGCCGTGCGTACCCGCGTCGGCTTCCGCAGATTTGAGATCAAGGACGGCTTGATGAAAATTAACGGCAAACGCATCGTGTTCAAGGGTGTCAATCGCCATGAGTTCTCGCCAGATTCAGGACGGGCCATCGGACGTGAAGATATGATTCGTGATATCGAGCTGATGAAAGCCTATAACGTTAATGCCGTGCGTACATCGCACTATCCGAACCAGACGCTCTGGTATGAGCTGTGTGACGAATACGGACTGTATGTGATTGACGAGACGAATCTGGAGACACATGGTACCTGGTACTATGGGCAAAAAGAAATGAACGACAACAACATCCCGGCAAGCAAGCCGGAGTGGCGCGACAATGTCATCGATCGTTGTAATTCGATGTTCCAACGGGACAAAAACCATGCGTCCATCATCATCTGGTCGCTCGGTAATGAATCGTTTGGCGGCGATAACTTTATCGCGATGTACGACTATTTGAAACAAGCCGACCCAACAAGACTCGTTCATTATGAAGGCACCTATCACTACCGCCCTTCCGACTCGGCGAGTGATATTGAATCTACAATGTATATTAGCCCGAACGATATTGAGCAGTATGCACGTATGAAAGGCGATAAAAAACCTTATATCATCTGTGAATACAGCCATGCAATGGGCAACTCCTGTGGCGGACTGCATCTGTACTGGGAGATGTTTGATAAGTATGAGATTTTACAAGGGGCATTTATCTGGGACTGGGTGGATCAATCGATTCGTACCAAGACAGCAGACGGTGTAGAATATCTTTCCTACGGAGGAGATTTCGGCGAGTCGCCTCATGACGGCAACTTCTGCGGCAACGGACTCATTTTGGCAGACAAAACGGTTACGCCGAAGCTGGAAGAAGTGAAAAAATGTTATCAGAACGTTCGCATGACGGCACTCAATCTGCAAACCGGACTGGTTCGCATCACGAATCATTTCCTGTTCACGGACCTGAACGAATATGCACTCGCCTGGACGTTGTCCCATAACGGTGTGCCTGTGGAAAAAGGGCATCTGGGCATTGCTGCACAGCCTGGCGAATCCATTGAGGTTCATATTCCTTATACCTCATCATCTGACCTGTACACGGAAGCTGTGCTTACTGTCTCTCTGGAGACCAAAAAAGCTACGAAGTGGGCGGAAGCAGGGCATGAGATTGGTTGGGAGCAATTCGTTGTATCTCCTCGTCTACGTGCAATACAGCAACCTGTTGCGGGAGCGAGTGACGCGCTTCAAATCGAAGAACAGCAAACGGGGGAATTGAAAGTGAATGCGGGTAAAGTTTCCGTAAGCTTTAGTTCGGTTACTGGCGCACTTACTTCCTATCAGATCAATTCACAGGAGCAGTTGCTGGCACCTGCTCGCGCGAACTTCTGGCGTGCGATGACCGATAATGATCTGGGTAACAAATTGAATGAACGTGCCGCTTTCTGGCGTGATGCTCATGCGACGAACAAGCTGATTCGTTTTGAACATCATACGGATGCGCAGGGCTGTCATGTGACAACAGATTATACGTGGGATGCCAGTCCGGGAAGTACGCTGTCCATCACGTATCACATCAAGCCGAATAGCGAGCTCGAAATCAGTCAAACCCTCGTACCAGGT
The DNA here is from genome assembly GCF_007680605.1 of Paenibacillus xylanexedens. Lineage (GTDB taxonomy): Bacteria > Bacillota > Bacilli > Paenibacillales > Paenibacillaceae > Paenibacillus > Paenibacillus xylanexedens_B. Next base: position 577,833 of record NZ_VEIO01000002.1, on the reverse strand, counting down.
GCAGGTCTGCCTGAACTTCCTGAGTTCGGCATGTTGTTTGAATTAAAAGACAGTCTGGATACGATCTCCTGGTACGGCAGAGGGCCGCATGACAACTATATCGACCGTCTGACTAGTGCACGCCTCGGCTATTACACCGGAGCCGTTCGTGATCAGTTCGTGCCTTACCTGAAACCACAGGAATGTGGTAACAAAACGGATGTACGTTATGCTGAGATTACATCGGCTGTAGGCCCAGATGAAGCAAAGGGCAGCATCGGGTTGCATTTTGAAGCTAACGCGCCGTTTGAAATCAATGCACTGCCATGGTCGCCTGAAGAACTGGAAGCGAACGACCACGTCTATAAGTTGCCAGTAAGTTCACATACCATCGCTCGCATCAATTACGTGCAGATGGGTGTTGGCGGTGACGACAGCTGGAGTGCACGTACACATCCAGAGTACACGCTGCAAGCGAACCGTCCGTATCACTTCACGTTTACGGTAAAGCCTGTATAGAGCTCCCGCTCCATTCAGTTTAATTTCTTAGGTTCCTTCCTCGTAACAAACATAAAATCCCTGTTGGCATGATGCTGACAGGGATTTTTATGATGGAGATCGTTGACTAATCAAACGTTACACTCTCGCTTTTGTCATTCCAGCTAATGTTAAACGTAATTGGCTCTTTGTTATCCACCGGATTTAATGCACCGGACTCGGTAACCGGTGTCGGTTGTTTGGCGAGTGATCGTCCCCACCGCTCAAAATTTGGTCCTATGACTTTGTAGACGAAATCTTTGACGGTACTCTCATCTCCTATGTAAACAATCCCGTATGAACCTGTTGAACGTTGCAATGATACATCCCAATGCGCACTCTTCTCATGTTTGATGTCATCCGCACCACAGGCGGCCAACATAGAGAAGATCAATACAATGCATAATAACAGAAGCAATTTCATTCGTTTCATCTTCATCCTATCCCCTCCTAATTGGTATTTAACCAATATCGGAAGTGGTGATAGAACTATTGAAACACTCTGCAGATTATCTCGTGTAACGATCTATATCCTCTTCCGCTGACTCGTGCACTCTTTTGTGATATTCTTCGTGCTGATGAACGTCATTTTTTAGCTTTGCCAAGAACCCCCAACCTGTAAAGAACATGAGCAGCACAGCAATCAACGCATAAGCAAAACTAAATTGATTCATATAGAAGTTGACAAAGATCCCGGCCAATATGAAACCCAGAATCCACAGCACCCATTTTGTGCTTTTTCTCATCGTTATCCCTCCTTACCCGGTTGTAATTATTTACTCTACCGCACTCTGTGCATCCTTATACATACGCTTAAAACGATTTACGGTTGCGATAAAAAGAAAAAGGCTCCCTTTCGGGAGCCTTTCCTCTATCGGCATAACAAAGGTTTTTACACCTTTATTACATCATGCCGCCCATTTCTTCAGCCTCTGTAACATCTTTAACTTGTGTGTACAATAATGCGGCAAATCGCGTTTTTTAGGTTTTGTTCTTGTAACATGTTCAACTTTTTGTCTCTTCTGTTAACAAGATTTGGTTAGCAAACTGTTTACATGTTAACAACTTTTGCAATGATCTTCATAACCATCCTCATATCCTTTATCATACGCTAACGAACAATACAATTCACCCTTCTGAATATATAATTCTTCAATTTCTGATAGCAAATCTTTACTGACGGATGGAATATCCCAAAGTTCATTAATGATTACCGACAACCTTGTATGCATCAAGTCTTCTTTAGATTCACAATATGAAAGTATTTGTTTTAGTCTCTCACCATATTCACCACTACTTTTTGTTTTTTTCATCCCTACTTCTCCTCTTGGTTGTGTGATATTTGCTATCGATCTTCATTTACCTATAAGTATATTGATGATATAATGTGCCCTGTAACAAAAATGATTTAATGTCAGGTGTTAAAGGTGAAGAAAATCTCCCTGGGGAGATGTTTACTTCAACATTGGCTTGATCATCGCGACATGACTCAAGCTGAATTCGCGCGTATAACTGGAATAACACCACGGATGGTATCCCACTATTGCAACGGTACACAGAAGATGACTGTGGAGGTCCTCATTCTGTCATCCCTTGTCTTAGAAGTTCCGATGGAGAAGTTTTACAAGTATACGTCGATGTTGTAAACTGCGGAAATTTCCGCACTCCCTTGGAGTAGTTCGGAATATATAAGTTCTGAAAATCTTGCCATCACAACCCACCTTTCTCTTAACAACTACATATGATCATATGACCTTCTTTCCATATTTAGTTTATCACAGGATAATAGTGGAATTTGTCGATGGTTGTCGATAAATATTCACCGGACTTTACTAGGCTAACTTTTCATTGACATATGACATAGAATGTGATAAGGCCACTCCTGCATGTTCAGGGATGGCCTTATTTTTTGAAGAACTCTGGAAAGTGCTTCTTATATTTATGAGCCATACTCGTTGTCAGAGGTGAGTTTTTAAATCTAACCACTACATCAAATATCAAATCCTGTGCGCTATCCACCTGATCAATATTCACAAGGTTCGTGTTAAGTAAAGGAAATAATTTGGGGAACAGAGGTTTGTAGGACTGCAATGTCATTGCCTCTACATACTCTTTATACTCGCACTTGTATAGTGGTACATAATAGTTAGCCTTAGGCTCGCAAGATTCAACACACACTACATCCCGCATTCTAATGAGTTTGCCTTCCCCTTGTCCTTTTCCTTCGTTATACTCTATTGCAGGTAGCCACCTGTCATCCTCTGGTTCCTCTTGAGCTGATCGCAATATTTCTATCCAAGGTTTACTGTCGTATGCGTACTCCGATATTTCTATCGGCTCCATATCCACGTTAAATATAAACTGCGCCCCTAGATCCGTCTTCTTGATTTCTGCGACTTTCTTGAGGTTAACTATTGATCCATTCACAAGTGACTCGAAATGTTTAGGTAGACCTTCCTTGCATTGCTTCATTGTCAACACTGGTCCATAACTGTCTTGAGCCGTAAACACTTGGGGTACCTTATAATTCTTCTTTGGCTTATAGGTAGATACATAAAGCATATCAGTGCAGTAATAAAAAAAATTGCTTGGAGTAGCCCTTCTATCTTCAGAAGATGGTACCCCAAACACTTTAATCCTTTTTTCATCCATATTACTTCTCTTTTTTAACTTTCAATGATTCCGGCAATTTCGCTGCACCGAATAGGGTTTTAATCTTGGAAGCTTCTTTTGTAGCGTTGGATTCCAAGTATTTACCTGCCATACTCAAGAGTTTGTTTTTCATATCTTCACCTCCTAGACCAGGGTATAATCGTTAATGCCTGAACAAACAGTATTGAAGCCATCAAACTTGATCCAATTACTATATTACTGGTAGCAACCGCAGTCACGATGATTTTGTTCTGCAGATCATTTCCATCATCAATATGTTCATGAAAATAGTTTGGAGCGAACAAAACAAATATCAGTGTGGAAAATATGGTCATTCCTAAAACTAAAATTTCAGGATAGTTAATCAATGGAACCAATCCCATGAACAAGCCAGATACAATCGAGCAAACTGTTAATGATGGAAGATGCCTTCCGCCTGATTTGCCTCGTATGAGCATTAATAGCAGATATGAAACGACAACTCCGATCCACTGGTTTGTCCATAAGCATATTAAAAACGCTATTGTTATTGCGAATAAGGGGTTTAACTTGTTTTTTAACGTATAAGCCATAACTTCTATATCGGTTTTAGGATCAGCCTTATTTATGGTTTGAGCGATAAACATTGACATTTTTGATAGCATCGCGCCGGTCACTCCTTATTGATAAGTAAATAGAGAGTATTAAACCAACTGATGCCGTAATAGCCAGCCAAAGAGGATTGGCGATATAAAGAAGTGTTACGGTCAGGGCCATTGTTGAAATAGAAATAACTGTGCCAAGAAGCATAACTTTTTTTTCCGAATTAGAGTAATCGTCTTTTATTAAGAAGTCATGAGGTGGAGCGGTGATAAAAGTAAACCCTCTGTGAAGGATAGCCAACACTCCAGTAAGCGCAAAACCTATCAATATTGAAGGGATCTGTATTAAATACACAGCTGCCCCAGTGTTGTGGTTGATTACATCAATCGGAACAATACCGGATATGGAATAAATAAAGAATAATAGCAACTGAAATGAAATGTATGTCAGCATGCCCACTCCAGACACATAAGCAGATATATGTGTTTTAATTTCGACAGCATACCTTAGAAACAAAACTAGGAATACATATTGTAACCCTAAATCGAATTCGGGTAGCTTGAAGATGATACGCATCATATAAGAGAAACTGGTGACAAATAAAGCGTATACGGCTATTTTCTTAATGTTATCCCTTATTGGCAACATAAACAGTTGTAGACACAATAATATGTAAGATAACGCATCGAAATAGCCGAGGAAATAGTAAAGTGTTGCATCCATCAATTTTTTCGGCCCCCATAATAATTATACTGTCAATTATATATGAGGTTGCGGCAATTCCATAGCCAAAATCATACATTTGCAGACATTATTTCAGCTAACTGAATCCACCTAAATTCATCATCTAACATCAATTTGACACGATTAGCTTGATTATCCAGACCAACAACCACGCCAGTAACCGGCTCGTCATAAAACGGGTTGAATACTAATAAGTCAACGGAGCAGTTTGTCTTGTACGATTGCACCAATACCTCCCCGATCCGTTGCATCTCTTGTTCATCCAGTTGAGGTTTACCGCGCCGTTTCTGTTCTTCCATCTCAGCCAGGTATGCTTCTCGGTGCTCGGGCAAGATCATACGTGATCCCTCATATACTCCGTTTGCATGTAATTTGCTTGCCATAGTAAAACCTCCTTAGTATTGAGTCCAGTAATCTGTGTTGTTTGGCCCCTGTGGCTTGCGTTCGATCTGCGGTTTGTCTTCCTCACGCTCCCAGCCTTCCAGGATCACGATATTAGCTGTATCCGACTTATCTTCCCAATGTATGTACCTATTGGCTATGAGAGCCTCTAGGGCCGCCATAACATCGGGTTTATGCTTGCCTGTTTTAACTGTCATCTCATGCAATGTTGGTAATCTCCTGCGTCCACCTTTGTAGTTATATAAGATACGTAGCACCTTGCGTTGGAAATCCGTTAGCATGATATCACCTCGTGAATATTATATGCGAACATACGTTCTTTTAGCAACAGTAAAAATACCCAGTCCGGAGACTGAGCATTGAATAGTAACACTCATGGGAGAGAGAGTAATATCATGGTAACCAATTTTATGTAAACTTATTCTTCTTCTCATCCACTATTTGATTAACAACCACACTTACTGTACATTTCTGTTTTTCAGCCTCTTCACGCAACCATTCAATAAGTTCGGGTTCAAAATATATAGCCTCTCTTACCTTCTTATCCTTCTTTGGCGGTCTACCTGCCATAACATCAACCCCTTGTCCATCAATTTTACAGCATTTAAAAATATTTAACAACATTCTATTCAGGTATTTACACAGCATTTTAAAGCATGTAAAATAGACTCATAAGATCAAGGAGGCGATGAGATGTTCCCTTATCACGCAAGAATGGCTGAGTTGTGGTTGATCAACAAGAAACGCGCGTTAACCCACTCTGAGTTGATTGAACTGGATCAATGCATGTCCCTTAACGCTAAACACTGTTGGACACTAGCGCGGTTACAAAATGAATCACTGCTGGCATCGATGACAAATGACGTAGAGTGGCAGCATGAAACCTGCGCCCGGCTGGAAGAACTGCAGCATACAGGCAAAGTTTCCTACGGTGATGCCTTATGAAATGCGAACGTTGCGGCGGCTCCGGCCGCTTCTCTACCGGATACATTTGTTATTCATGTGCCGGTACAGGTAAGCAAAACTTTGAGTCCATCCGATTAATATGTATAAAGGACTTTGATAAGTATGGGTATCGTGTAGGTGATCGTTGTATAGCTTGGAAAACAACTCCTGCGCTCATTACAGGTGAGGACAGGTACATTGTAAGAAGCTGGCGCACAAAACGTGAATACACCCTTTTGGAGCGTCAGTTGAAGGAGTATTTTAAAGTGATACCGAAGTAGTAAATGGGAGGTTAGAGAATTGAAGAAAATGCTTGTAACAATAGCTATCGCCGCCATCATAGTAGTTTCAATTTTAAACTGGGGTAACAAAGCGACTGAGGTTAAACCAGATGAATCAACTCCTGTAACACAACAGGATCAGAGTTCAACTGTACAGATCGTATTCCCTTCAGATCGATATCCAGAGACAGCCAAACACATCCAGGACGCCATAGAAAGTGGTCATCCAAATACATGCACCATTGATAGGGATGGAGCGGAAAACAACCGTAAACTGTCACTGAGAGGCGTAGAAACCAAGAAAGGATATGACCGCGATGAATGGCCCATGGCAATGTGTGCAGAAGGTGGAGAAGGTGCAGATATCGAATACATAAGTCCATCAGACAATCGCGGGGCCGGCAGCTGGGTAGGAAATCAATTAGAGGAATATCCGGACGGAACATTAGTAGAATTTATATTTGAATAGAAAAAGAGCAGCGAGGTTACACCTCCTGCTTTTTTTGTTTTATCTTATTCTGTTAGATAAAAATTTAAAGTGACATAGTTACTTATGTAAGATCGTCTTGATTATCAATAAGAGCATTTACATTGATTGTAGGTATTATAATTGGGTCGATATTTGCATTCAAAGTTACATTAGAAATAACACTTCTTAGATATGGGAATAATATTGATAGAGTGTTTCTTGTGCAAATATCTCTCAGTGTACCCTCATCGAATGCTCCTGTTTTCTCATAATCAAGGCCGAAATATCCCTGTAGCATGACACTTACATAAACCGAATCATCTGCGTTTTCTTCACCTATACTGCAATCAATGTCAACAACAATTTTGTTCGCACTTATTTTTACTTCATGCCCTAGTGAGATTCCGTCAATTTCTTGCGGCTCCCTCCCGTGAGATAAGTTGTTTTGGAAAGAAATTTTTAAAATTTTATAACCCATAAATTGAATAGCAGCTTTCAAATACTATGCCACCTCGCTCATTGAATCAAACAAAAACAATTTTTCATCCACTTTACAAAAACTTCTTTTAGATTGAGAAGCACCTTTTAGTTCCTTCTCAACTTTTATAGGTTCAACGGTTAAAACAAGTTCATCGTTGTATTCTTGTTCAAAATGAAAAATATCATACAGATTTATTTTTTCTTCTACGCCGTCCTTTTCAAGAAATAAACCTGGGTTATCACTGTTTTCCTGAACTTCGATACCTAGTTCTTTCGCCAACGTTATCATTTTTTCAATATCAATATTGCTCACGCCATACACCCCTTTTTAAACTGCCTTAACTTCTTGTATAACCGAAACGTCGCGGATGCAAACTTGTACTCCGTTTAATTTCAACTTCATCATCATAAGTGATTCGTGATAATCAAATGAAGAGTTCCCTTCAAATGTCCTTTTAATTACTTTGTAATCTACAGGTAACATTCCGCATGCTAAATGTCTCATTTTATTAGGATTATCCGATTTTAATTTATATCCGTTAGTTTCTAGTGTATGTTCAATGTTATCGGTATGTTCCTTGAAATATGCAAGACCAGAACGGGAATCAAGGTCTAAATAATTTTCTGCATTGATTGTCACGTTTGCTTCTAAAACAACAGCCTTACTTTTTTCACCTTTGTACCTGTTTTGCCCCCATATCCTTGCCTGATCTTCATCTTCTCTGAAAAAATAAACTCCTTCTCCTAACCAATGATCATCTCTTTTCGGAGTAGGTAATTTAAATCCAGATTCAAGAATTTGCTTAGAACAAGACTCATTAGTTCCGTGGTAAAGATTTAAGTAATATTTCTTCACTTTTCCACCTTGCCCAATAAAAAAAGATACATTGTTGAGTTTTTCATAAGAAAATAACCTCCCTAATGTATCAGTTGTATTTAATTTTAAGAAAATTAAACACAACTTTCTACATCAAGGTACCGAATTCCTTCTTTTGAATTGTGAACTTTTCAACTTTCCTTAATAATTCGACAATATTTTTAGTAATTACGTTATTTTAACGTAGCAATGACCGTTAAGCAAAGTTTACATACTTCCTATTTGCGTATTAATCAATCTTTATCTCTGTACAGCTTCATCTATTTCCTTTTTAATAAGCTCGGCTACTACTTCTTTACTCGCTACTGATGCAGCTTGTTGCTTAGGTATCTTGTCCAACTTAACCCACGCCTCCTGTATCTTCGCCCGGATCTCATCTGCAGTAACCATAATACCCAATGCCCTCAGACGATTCACTGCATAATTTAACGCAATGTCCATCTTATCTGATCCAGCCAAATCACCCAGTGCCGCCTCAGCCTTAGCGTAGGCTTCCTGCGCTACACTCCATAATGCGTTCTGGATGGATTCAGCGGACCTTGCTTCTGCCGCCGCTTTCCGCGCCGCGATCCACGCGCCAAGTTGACGCCACTCTTTAACTAGGAATATAAACAGCATTACCACCAACAAGCACGCCACTGTGATAAGTGCGTTCGTTACAATAGGTTGAATTATTTCGTTCATCGTTTACACCTTCCCTTTGTATGATCTGACCATTTCAATAAATTTAGGTTCCAAGAAACCGGCGTTGTATAGAGTTTGGATCACTTTCAAATAAGATTGATCCTTGTCGTTCGTAGTTGTAATGGCCCCTACAGCCTTAGCCGCCTCCAATGCCTTGTGATATGCTTCTGGTGGTGTTTGGTCACCGTTAATGTTTACACGCTTCTGGAGTGCTTTCACGTCCGCCTTAAGCTGTTCAAACTCCTTCTTTTCTTCTGCTGTCATGGGTTCGGCCTCCTTTGATGTTGTAGCTTTTTTTATTTTTGATAATGCGGCATCCAATTGCGTTTGTGTTGGCCTCTTACCTGCACGAAACTGTGCTGTCGTCAGGCCGAAAACCATCTGTAGGTGTGGCATGTCTACGAAACTGCGCCAATCTCCACCCCACTCGAATCCGATTTTCTTGGCCTCTTCTACCACTTCGGACCAGTCGGGTAAAGAATCTTTATCATCATCACGCAGTGTGTCCCAAGATACTGATTTCCCGTCTTTTAAAAGCAGAGCAAAATCCAACGCGAAGCCGAAGTTGTGAATGGAGTACCCACCCTTTACCTTCGTTACAACCGATAACTTTTTACCTTTTGAATCGTATAAAACCGTCCGTCCCTGAGCATACAAGGCGTCCTGCTCGGCATAGGTCCGTAACCCTTGAGTGATAACGATCCACACCCCTCGGTTATAACAACGTGCAATAAGTTCTTCTCCCAGTTGCCGAATGACTGGATGTACTCCAGCCAAACGAGTTTGGGATTTAGCTTTAACTTGCTCCAGAGTCAACATCGTCCGGTTCCCCCTTCTTATCAATCTTCCGCAAATATACAAACAGGTCATAGCGCTTCGTATAAGTTAGGATAGACAGAATCACGAGACCTGCTGTGGTGCCGAACATGGCAATGGTCCATGCGTAAGACTGTATGGCTTCCAGAACAGCCCCACGACCCGTTAGAGACGTGCTCAAGCGTATCCAAATGGCAATGACCATCTTGAATGTGTATGCACCCAAAAAAAAGAGCATTGCCAGCATAAATGCGCTGACAACACCCGATTTAAATCGTTCTTTAAAATATCTTCCGTGTGCTAATAGGTTATACACGCCTGCAATGGCCCCGATGAAATACAATGTAAGTAAGATCATATCAATTGTGTGCATGCTCCGTGCTCCCCCCTTTTTCATAGACCAGGTAACGCGCAAAATGGTTTTGCTCGATTTTCGACTTGATCTCCGTAGAGCACTCGCTGTAGCGTTGCATCGCTAAGGATGCTTTATGCTTCACTGCTTGGAGCTGCTCCCTCTCTTTCTCTCTATCTTGACCAGTCGGGAGTAACCGTTTAATCCATTTCAATATCACGGGTTTCAGCCTCCTCGATCCTCGTCAGAATCCTTTTTTAAATTATTAACCATATTCAGCAACGGCTCCATAAACTTTTCACGCTCCGCATTCATTTTCTCAGTTAGTTTGTGAAGTTGTTCTTGTGCCTCGTCTCTCTCTTTTCTGGCATCATTTATAGCTGACCTCACCAAATAAATGCACACGCCTAAAAGCACGAACATTAACACCAAGGCCAAACCGTATTTTTCAGCCAGCGGAAGAACTTCTTTAAGGTCGTCCAACCAGTTCATCCCCTCGCTCCCCTATCTCTATATATTGTGACACTGTGTTAAATTGTGTTTATCTCTATACCTCAACCGTATGCTTCCCAAGTTACAACGTCACCAGCAGATGCATCTACGGGTAATATAAAAGAATCATCGGATACCCCAGCGTAACTAGCAGACTGTATCCCATTAATATATTCAAACGTTCGATAGGCAATTATTTGTCCGAAGTCTCCGCCATTAAGAAAACAATGATTGTAATTAGTTCCGGCAGTAGTAGGGCTTGCTTTTCTTGTGTTAAAATCATAAATTGTTGGCATTAGGACTTGTGAAGGAGGGACGCGAATAATAATTTTCTTCGGCCTGAAAGGTAATCCTCCTGCGAGTACGTATCTATAAGTTTGTACGGTATTACTTTCCCTTAAAAATGTTCTAGTCGCGGTGGTGACGGTATACGAACCACTTGCGTAGTTAACTTTACCATCCGCACCACCCAAACCGAAATTATCAAGTGAGAAGTCATCTAAAGTAGGCATTACGTCACCTCTTTACCACTGATATAAAGATGAATACTTGGAGAGGATGCGCCTAATTGAGCAACTATTGTTTCACCGCTCAATAAAAGCTGATCCAAAAATGGGATTGTTATAGTGTCATTAGCTTTAATCACATGACTGCCTATTACTGCAACACCAGCGAAAAAAAGGCTGAACTGATTAGTAGTTGAGCCTCCGTTACATATAGTCACTGCCTTAACCATAGTAGTTGTATTAGTAGGCACTGTATAAACAGTTAACGCAGTTTGATTAGTTAAGGAACCTTTATATAACCGTTTTGGAACTGTAGCCATCTATAACGCCCCCCATAGGTTTTCTTGATCTACATAAGCTATAGCCTGAGTGAGAGCATCACTTACAGCCTTTTCCGTTGCCGCGACCGTTTCGGATACACCAGTTGTACTGTTGGATAGACGAGTGATACCTGCAGTTGTTAATGATGCTGGTGGGATTTCGATGTTGTCCACATCTGTACGCAATTGGTTAATCTCTTCGCCAAGTTCGTTCATATTGTTCGCTTTAAAATAGTCTTCCATCGTCCAATCTGTTCTTGCCATTATGATGTCACCTCTTCTATTTCGAAAGTTTCAAGCATGAGTGTATCGGATGTAACAGGGAGATTAACGGGTTTGTAACTAATGCGTGAATTATCTGCCCGTTTGATCTCAATCGTGGTCACAAGCGATACTGCTGTCGCTGGGATGATGTAATTAAGGGCGACCGTTGAATCCGTAACCGCTTTTTGCTCGAATTGAGTAATCTCAATCATCCCGTTTAGCACTACCTTAGCGATATCGGTTTGCACCACATCTGCAAGTCTTGCTAGATATGTTTGTTCGATCATAACGTCACCTCCGGGCCAAGCGTGGCAAATGGTTTCTCGCCCAATTTCCACGAACCATCCAGTTTGTAATTCCAGGAGACATTTCGCTTTTTGGTTGTATGTTCAATGCCAATACGATGATTAAGCGATGTATTTTGTTGATAGACCAGGTTAGCTGGTTTAACGGACCTTACTGTGTACTGAACCTCTTTAAAGAGGTTGGCGTTTTCGATATTTGTCGTGACATACAAAATAAACTGTTGCACGTCTACCGATACAACAGCCATTCCGGGTCCGATGAGTCTATCCAATTGTTCCTGCAGCCAGCGTATAGTAAAAGGTGGTTTAGTTGACTGGCGGTTGATAATACGTCTACGTCTGAACTCAAGAGGTTCAGTGGACGGATCTGCTTGTATCTTTAAGATTTTCTCCCGCCGCCTAATGCCATTAACGGATGCTGTCATTACAAACTGATCATCCATGTAATTCTGTATTGCATCTGACAATGCATCCATTTCCGGAACCTCAGCATCAGTCAACGCCTTGAAATCATCAATCTCTCGCAATACTTCGGGCAAATAGTCCAACAGTCTATTCATTTAGCGTCACCGTCCCGAGCACAGGTATTTGGTCGCCTGTCAGTGTTAGATTGGAACTAGACCCGTTAACCTGAGTGTTCATCACATCGACTACACCCGGTACGGTGAGGATGCGCGATTCAAGCTGCGCGACCCGTACAATGATCCCTGATTCATTGGCCCAACCTTGTCGCAATAGCAACAGATACGCGTTTATTGCATCCTCGACATCCTGTTGAACTTGTCCTATGGTTGCATCAGGTGCTAGTGTCAGTGTGGCGGATACATTAATGCTCACTGTCGTAACCCCAACCACCGTTACCTGATGACCTATTGGAGCCAACCCTAGTCCTTGTCCACTGTTAGTGACTGGATCAACGATTGTTTGTACCTCGTTAACAAGTGTTGGTGATGGAGGAACAAATCCTGATGCAATGATAGCCACCTTCACTGTCCCACCACCCTGCCATACTGGGTACACCTTCACGCCGCCTACACCGTCTATGGCGCTTATTTTAAACTTGTAGTCAGCGACATTACCGCCAAATGGTTTTTCGTTTACAGCCGTACTGTAGCGTGCTCTTAATGCATCGTCCGTCTCTTCATCCACTCCAGGTTTGATTAGTTCATCCAATACTCCCTGTACAAGCCCATCTACATAATCGACGGGCAACATTGGACCAAAATCCTGATTACCCACGATACCAGCTGTCTCAGCTGTTAGAACGAATGTTCCAAGTCCAACCTTTGAGGTAACTGTATAGATCACATCGTTAAGTGAGTAACGTGAACCAATAGGTACATCTATCAACGTATCATCAGAACCATAGAATAGACCCTTGCGCTGTGCGAATGTTGCTGGTTCACGGTTAACACCAAACTCAGCCGCACGCCTTGTAAGGAACTCTCCTGTGGCTGTATCGGCGTATGAAAGGTTGATATTAGTATCCAATTCAATATACATCTCAGCTAACTCCCATGCCGCAGGAGCCAGTGCATTGTAAATAATACTTCCTTCGCGCTTGTCCAGGTCATCAGGTACCCGGTCTAGCATCCGTTCCAATATATTTTCAAAGGTTTGATCCTCATACATTCCGGGTTACCTCCTGTTCAAAATTTCCGTATATCGTTACCACTGTGAATCTGATATCTGCCGTATCCCCTTGGATGTTGATTTGGAAATTAACCACGTTCGATATCCGGTCATCCTGTGTTAGTGCATCACGAATACTACGGGATAGTTCAGATCGAATAATAGATGCAGAAGCACCTACCAACCTCACCGACTCTGTGCCGTAGTCTGTACTGTATATCAAAAACTCGAATCTCTCCGATTGTAGGATCAAAAAAACGGCCTGTTTGACTGCTTCCAGACCGTCTGCTGTTCCAACTATTCTCTTCTTCACTGGATCAATGTAATAAGTAAGTCCCGGTTCCTGGACCTCTTCAATCTCTTCATCTGTAGCCACTTCTGTAATTGGTATCATGTACTCACCAACCTATCTAAGACCACAAAGTTTTGACCGCCCTGCATGCGTAACAACAACACCTGATCACCACTAGTCAAACTATATTTTGATACAGTTTCTGTTACGATAAGTAGTTCCTTGGGCAAACTAAATCGTTGATCCACCAATATTTCTAACGGACTTGTACCCGAGACTGTGCCATACATAATAGCAACAGGACCAGCGGCATCCACCGCTTGTGTGGCGATCTGTTTTATGACGTCAATCATCGCCATTACACCACCACCAGTTTCAATTTCATCTTGTGATCGACACCGCTCCAACTGTGCGAAACCTCATCGACCAAGAAATAAACGTTCAATTTTAAACGTTCAATAAATATCGGGATGGAACAACCAGCCCGGACACGTATATCACCTATAGCCTCAACCGTCAAACTGCGTTGTTCTCGATTGTGGAGTTTAGCCAACTGATTAAGGCTTTGATTAATTCTTGCTTCATTCAGTTTTTCGTCAGCCACTTGGTACAATTGTAACAATCCCCATTTGGCTATGTTGGCGCTATCCTGAGCAATAAACACATTTCTCTTCCCGGTCTTTTTATTGTTTTGTACAATCTTGATCTTATTGTACGTCTCACCGTCTATGCTGCGCTTGTGATCGTAGTCAGTCATTAAGCTGTTATCACCAATAACGAAATCCAATTTCCAATCCACCACGTTACGTATGGTCAATTTTCCAAAGTCATCGTAAAACACAAAGTTCCGACCTGAATTGATTAATGTCAGATCCAAAGCTTTATATATCGTATCAAGTAGTTTCTTATTATCCTCAACCATGGACGGTATGGTATACCCCGTAGCTGGTAACGATCCTGTCTTAAGCTTGAAGTCATTCGCAATTTTATTAATGACCTGATCCGCAGTTGTATTTTTAAAAACATATGTGTCTTGAGCCTGGAGATAGCGTATCTGATCGTAGGCTTTCACTTTGACCGCTTCGTCCATGCCCTCGCTGATTTCAAATACATAGCCATAAAACACCTGTTCCTTGCCATCCACTACCCGAATAACGTCACCGTTATTGATTACAAAGCCTTTGTCCTCGTATATTCCACCTGTGACAAGTGTAAACTCAAACGTTGCTCCAGCGCCGATGCGGACCGTCTTCCAACTGATCCCCGAAGCCACTGGAGTCAAATCCCATAGTTTACCGTTTTTATTGTCCAACGTGATTTCCATCGGCGCCTCCTTTGTTACGGTAATTTAAGCACACGCCCAACTTTTAAGCTTTTTAATTCTGAATCCTTGATACCGTTCAATTTCTGTATCTCTTTCCAACGTCCACTATCTCCAAGAGTCTTCTTGGCCACTTTTGCCAGAGTGTCGCCCGATACTAATTTGTATGTTTTTGGCGTCTGCTTGTCATTGGCTCGTGTCTTCTTCTTGCTGGTTGTTGTCTTCTTATTCGTAGTTGTTTTTTTCTTAACCACAATTTTCTGTGGTCGATAAAAAACATACTCTTTGAGAGATAAAGAATATTCAATTGTTCCAGGTGATCCAGCCGACTCTTTCCAATCAAATGATTCAATGCTTGCCGCAACGTTAATGTCGAACGTGGATCCAGTAAAAACAAAACGGATGGGGCGCTTAGTCTCCATCCATTTAAGTATGAGGTCTTTGTAGTAACCTGGATCGAATACAATTTCAGATGAGAACGGGAGATTAAATGCCGGGAATATACTTGAGAATTTGTATTCCGCAAGTTGTGGGCTTTTGATTACGTTGATCTCACCAAGAGCCGAAACATCATATTTGCTACTGTTCCCGCCGTTTGATATCTCAATCTCTCCGGGAAGGATCGGTATCTCAAACCCCTCCTGTTGATTGTTATACGAAAGGTATATGCCATACTTATCTGCCATTGCCATACACCCCCGATGCGTGAGTTGAGATTTCATTTGTCATTACGTCCTCAATGCGACTAACAATGGTATCAATATCTATACCATTTGTGATGTCTCCTGTGGTCACTTGGATCGTAGGGGTGAGAGATACGAAGTTCTGGATGTTCTTCATTTCAGCAAGTTCGCGCATGGTTTTCAGATCCTCGCTAGAGATGTCAACCGCTTTCTCGATCTTTCCTACTTTGTCCACTTTCCCGATGTTCTTCTTTTTCTTTGAGTCATCAGCAGCCATAGGAGTACGAGCCGCATCCGCGGCTTTGTTCCATGCAGTGAAGTCAAAAGGTTTTTTGTTTTTATCGCTTTGTTGCTTATTTGCATCTTTTGCCGCTTGCTCTCTGGCTTTGTTCCGGTCTTCAATCATTTTAACTACGGCTTGTTCTCTCTTGGCAGCATTGGCGGCTGCATCAGATTCCATTGCTGCAATCTTAGCTTCTCCCGCTTGTCTCTGTGCCTCAGCCTCTAAGGCCGCTCCCGCAGCGAAGCTAACCTTCTCAATAGCAGCAATTTCAACCAAAGGTATATTGTTCAATTTATCAATCAACGAATTAAGCATGCTAATCGTTCCGTTAACCAAGCCCTCCATAAACTCCAAAGATTTAACCTTTGCATTATAAAAGGCATTTGAAATCCCGAATCCTATCCTTGCAAAGAAGATCGGAATTCTATCAAAGAAGTTTAATATTCCATTCCAAGCACGTATGAAAAAGGCTGCGAATCTATCATTAGTATTCCAGAGGTTATATATCCATATAATAAAAGCTGCGACCGCAGTTATCATTAACGCAATAGGGTTAGTAGCCATAATTGCATTCCAGGCTAACTGCGCTAATGCAGCAAGCTTAATCGCTCCCCATACCATTAGTATGGCTTCACCAATACTAGTAATTAGAGGACCAAGCCAACTCCAATTGTCAGCGAAAAAATTATATACATTCGTAATTATGTCGAGTAAATACAACGCTCCCTGAACAACCGAGTCCAGACCCGAACTCAACGCGGAGAAAAAATTATCAAAAGTGCCTGCCTGAAATGCATTATTTAGCATTGTGATAAGTGGTAGCAGTGATTCCATTCCAGCTACACCGGCACCTGCAAACATTGATTTAATATTGCTACCTAAAACCTCTACTTGCTTTGCCGGACTTGCCATCATGGTATCAAACGCCGCTTGTCCCATCTTCTGCTTTTCAAGCAACAGGTCGAATGACTTGATAAAGTTGTCCATGTCTCCGGCCTTACCATATTCATCAATATTGAAGGCTCTAATGTCGGTCTTTGACATGTTAAAACGTTCCGCAAGTGACACGATATCACCAGACATAGCTTCTTTGAGTGCAAATGCCGCACCCTCGATACCATTGCCAGCTGAGTCAAAAGCATTCAATCTTTGTGCCAGGTTATTAAGTTTGGTAAGCTGATCCACGTTTTGCGTCGTCGAAAAGAACGATAGCGAACTAGCCAAAGATTTTGTGACGTCTTGACCAGCCGCCAGAGCATCTGCCTTGAACTTTTCGAACATGGCCTTACCAATTTCAACATCACCTGTACGCGCTACAAACATATCTTCCATCTTCTTCTGTTCCATAGCCGCACCTACTGTTGCTCCAAATAGTTTTTGCGCCCCTGCTATGGATAGGTAGGCCGCTACCATCCCTTGCAGATTTGACAATAAACCACCTGAAGCATTAGCACCAGCTTTCATTGATCCGTTAATCCTATTTTGAAGCTGTAATATTTGAGCTTCCAAAGCTGCTATTCGTTGTAAAGCACTCTGCAATTGCGCTGAATTATCCCCACTCGCAACCCTTAATCTTCTTACGGCCTGTATCAATCTCATCACTAGGACTTGAAGGTTTCCGAAAAACGCCATTAGTTGGGCGGGCATGTGTAGGTTTATTTCAGCTCGTATGTTTCTCAATCTCCTGTCAATTTCTTGCCGGATAAATCTTGCTTGTGCTAGGACACTAGATGCATTGAGTGTGATAGTGACAACTGAAGACGTGAACATGTTTCGTACCTGGTTCCGAATAGCCCTTATCTGATTCAACACATCAGTAGAGTTGATAAGTACGTTAACAACGGATCCGGGTCCAATGCTTCTTATGCGATTGTGTAATTGTTCAATTTTCTGCATAGCTGAGGTTGCATTTATATTGATGGTCATGTTGTGTGATAAGGCAGTTTGCAAACGTTGACTGTTTTGCACTGTTCTTTGTAAAGCTGTATTCACGGCGTTAAGTGGTTGAGTGAACCGGTCCATCAACTGAATACCCGTGCTTACTGTAGCCAGATTAATTCCCCCTTTCTGAACAACAAAAAACACCCTTCTATGACAAAGAGTGTTCGGATTAGTTATTCTACTTTAGCAAATATCTCTCTAGCTTCGGCATTCGAAGATTCCAGCATGAAATTTCCTCTTACAGGCCAGTCTTCCATTTGTTTAAACTCTTTCTTAATGTCTTTTATTTCAGAAGGGTCGTTAAATTCATATAATTTAACTGGATTGTTTTTCAAATATAACATCTCACCGTCTTTTGCCTTTATCATACTAAACATAGGCTTTTCTTCTTTCTTTTCAGCACCAGCATCAGTAAATGCTTTTGTGAACTTTTCCATTGTAAGGTTATCATCCACTTTTGATCCGCCTGAGCAACCCGCAAAGATAACTGATAATAGTAACGCCATGCTAATTATCAATATTTTTTTCAACTAAACAACCTCCGTCTAGGTAATTTTCCCTATCTTACCATATCATACGGGGTGTGTGTCATTTATGTTTCATTCTGGCCATTTCTCTTTTTTCTTTCTCAACTCTTATCTGGATCGCCGCGATGATATAGGCTTTTTCCTCCCGAGGCAGATTCATATATTGCCCCGGTAGGATTTTTAATTCATGGAGGGCATAGTACGCTATATTGGCGTCCACATCGCCCCCCTCAATTAGTTTTTTGCCTCTTCAACCAAGTCGTCCATACCAACGTCAAACCCCGACAATTTGGTGATTTCCTCAACCAGTTTAGTAACTTCGCCTGGAAGCAAAACTTTAGCCAAGTACTGCTCAGGTGTTTGGACACCAACGGCTTTCAAACTTGCTGCGTCTTTAAAGTCTGGATAAACCGTGTTCTCAATAACCATCGAAGTTGAGAATTTGCGATTGTCGAAGTGTGTTTTACCACGGGATCTTACTGTCGTGCATTTTTCTTGTAGGTTGTTGTAACCTGCTTGATCCATGGCTTGGATTTTGAAAAGCATCAGGTTACCATCTTTATCTTTAAATCGGTTCGATACCGCTACCTCTTCAGTAAGTCCGTCCACCAAGTGGCTGTTCAGAAATTCTTGTAAGCTCATTGATATATTCCTCCTAGGATTAAGTTAATTGGTTGAATTCGTCAAGCAAATCATAGTCACCGAACGTGAAAGGAATTTCTTCCTCCAACATGTCGTCACTAGTGGAGTCAAAGCTAGCCGCAATAACACTGTCGATATTGCAATTCAAAAGTGCAGCAGTTTGCTTGCCAGTAGCTGATCCAGGTTGCTCATTGGTAATTTGCAAGTCAAAAAACGTATCTTGACCAGTCTTCACATAATCGCGCATCATTCTACGGAAAATTGATGTCACGTAATAAACGGTTAATGTACCTGTTCCACTCCATCCAGCTGAACGCTGAGGCACGTTCGTTCTTCCGAGAATCGGTACATCCACTTTGTTTTTCTCAATTGTTGCTTCAATTGATTTAGCGTAAAACAACTCTTCTACTCGACCATTAATTGTCGCATAGGCAACGGCCATTTTTCCTGAGATTGCATCTTTTTCATTAAAAAATGCCATTTATAATCCTCCTTATCGGACGGTAACCGTCATATAGATTTTTTCAACACTATCCACTGGTTGAACAACTAGATCAATAGTAATCGCATCTGAGTCATTACCAGGAGCTACGGTAATATCCGTTTGGGAATCAAAGTTCTGGATAGCTTCGATGTTTTGGAGATTGGTTAGGTAATTGATTACCTCTTTTTTGAAAAGGTTTCGCCCGTTAGTGTTGTTATTAACTTTGCCCAGGTAGAATTCTCCAAAGATCCGTTGAAGGTCGTTATCAATGCCGTCAAGCACACGCAGTACCCGGTTCTTACGGAACTCATTACGTTTCTCCATGGTGAAAGTGGTAAGGGTGTTGATGTCCTGTTCCACCACTACACGGCCTTTATTCAAAGAAATCACCAACTCGCCATCTTTCAGCGCTTGGATAATTTCAGCGTTGGTGTATTTGGGATAAGCATCGATAGCATTCGGAATATCCGTATTTGTCAAAGATTGATTAACACGGGCCGCCGCTGCCATTGCCGCCACTTCCCAAATGAGCGATGTAGCCGGAACGGTAAGGCCATCTTCTGTAATGACGCCGTTCTTGAGGCTTGTCACACCTTCTGTATCCGCTTGTGGATAGCCAATGACCATTGTAGTGAACTTCTTGCCATCGTTACGCAAACGCTTTGTATAAGCCACTGCAAGTTGCTTGATGGTGTTTTCGTCCGATGGGATGCCCAATACATTAAAGTCCTCAGCCTCAAATGCCGTGAGAGCATCTGAATATTCATTACCTGTCGATGTGCCAGCGGCACCACCGGTCAGGTTTGCACCTGCTGTCGCAGTCAATGTGCCTGTACCGCTCCAATCGATGTAATCGTTAGCCACCAGATCGGCAATAGTTGCGACTGTCTGGCGGTCCAACTCTTCATTGTCCAGCAATGTGTACACATCAAACGAACTAGGCACATCCAAGCTTGCCTGGATAACCACTTTCAGGTCATTACCACGCAATCCGCCGTATTTAGCCGTTGCTGTGAGGTCACCCACAGTTGCTTTGGCTTTAACTGCTCCTTGTCTGCCCAATCCATAAAGCAGCAATGTGTTTGCATGAGCCATAGCAGACGCAATATGTCGGATAGCCTCATCTGTTGCTCTGTAGCCCAGCAAAGGCAAGGCTTTGTCCTGAAATTCATCCGACGTAATTTTGATGATTCCTGTTGGCCCCCATGGGAGTGCAGCAGGGAATGCTACAATACCACGTTCACCGATAGATCCGATGGGACGAGATTGGCTTACTGTATTGGTGTATACACCCGGTCTGACTTTGTTCTGCGTTGTCCACGTTCCTCCAGCCATTATTTAACCTCCTTGTCTTTAAAGGCCTGTACGGCCCGTTCTGCTTCGTCTAGCGTGTATGTCATATCGTTATCAAGCGTCACCGCAAGAATATCCTTGTCAGCTGCAACAAATCGATTGGAAGCAATCAGTTGTTGCTTTGAGTAACGCGAAATTACAGCCTCTGTTTTTACAATGGTTTTCGTTTCTTCCGCTTTGCTCATTTGAGCCATCCCTCCTGTGCTAATGTTCTCATTTTCGGATCATTCGGCGCTTCTTCCCAAACCATAAAGTTAATGTCGAAAAAGAAGTGAAGCACCTCGTCTGTGACCTCATGATTCGTACTTGTGATGATGTACTGTTGTTGATCAATAGTGATGAATCGAAACAATCCATACAATTTCTCAGCCATATCATGAGCGGCGTTAACCTTTCGATCACCTGCAGGAAAGTAGTGGATATCAAACGTATGATAACGTCTGAACCTCCGGCCTAATTCTCTGGTATGCTCCATCGGCAACAACTTCACAAAAAAACAAGGCTCCGTAAAGCCCTGCTTGATCTCTTCGCCATATCGCTTAATGTTGGGAAAGTTTTGGGACAGCACTGAGATTACGCCGTCCCTGATATTATTGATTGTCACTTCTTGCACGGCCTCAGCTCCATCCGTTAAATATTTTTTCAATCAGTTCAGTTTGTTTGCGTTGAAGATAGTCTGGTAAATGGCGTTCAATTTCCTTCATGGATATTCGAGCCATAAACCTACCTTCCACCCAACCGGTTAGATCCTTACCTGTCCGGTGACCATTCTCTACATATCCGGCATAATGCAAGTTGTTGGATATCTCAACTGAGTAATAATCACCTATCTTGGTGACTTGACCAACAACCCAACGCCGCCGTAGATCGCCTGTGTCCACCGGTGTACGCATTTTTATTCTACGTTCAGCACGATAGGCCATTTCCAGGAGGAAATCCTTTATGAACTGGTCAATCACATTGCTGTTTAAAGCAGATTGCACACTCCGTGATAACTGATCCAACTCAGAGTAGTCGAACTTACCCATCTTAGCCATTACGCTTTATCCTCACGTTGTAGGCTTATCTCCTGGTGTGTGGGATACAGGAACGGTTCTCCGGCTGTGTACTCTCTGGTTGAATTGCCACGAGCGACAATACATTTGTCTCCCTGCTTAATCTCTACATCTGGGGAAATAAACATTTTGGTTTCGTAGACAATGTTATTGACCGATTCCGTTTGACCATTGGCTCCAAGCGCCTTTTGAGATATGCGACAAGGTACATTTGTGTGTACGGGGTATTCACCGGGCACTGTTTCACCTGATTCTGGCAATTCAATGTCACCATAGCGCAGAACACTAACCAAATCCTCGTACATCGTCTCTAATTGCTGCCGATACTTGGCGTAATCGATTACCATATTACCACCTCAATCTACGAAACGCGTTTAACTCACCCTGATAATCTCTCAATACTCCATCAATCACCGCAACTGTAGGTGTAGCTGGAGTGGGTTTAACCGCCGCTACAGGTTTAATGGTTGTATCCCCTATCTTGACTTCAAAAGCCTCTACAGGCTCTACAGGAGGGCGCAGGACATTGATTTGCTCCGTGCTTAATGCACTGGCTACCATAGCCACCCATACATAAGATAGTTCGTCCGGAATAACTGAGATGTTGCAGTAGTTCATGATACGCAAACCGACCTCATCAACGTATGTGCCAATGAGGTAATCATGTTCGATATCGTTCACATCCAATTTAAGCCGGCGTTTGACCTCAGCGATGATTAGGTCGCGTTCAGCCTTAAGACGTAGTATTTGCATTGGCTACCGCCTCAGCTTCCTTGATAGCGTTCAGGATTTCTTTTTGACCTTTTGCATCACCCAAGTCAATTTTGTTCAACTCAGCATATTCCTTAAGTTGCGGAACCTTCATCTTTTCGATGTCGGTTTCAACCTCATCAGATTCAATTTCTTCCAATACGCCGCGTTCAACCAAACGGGCGCCTTTTTTCTCGTCAACTTCAAATTCTCCAGCATAAGCAATAACCCCGCCAAGAATGACGGGGCTTAACACTTTATATTTTGGCATGCTGTCTCCTCCTTACACCGACATACGGTGGATTTGGGATGGTTTCTTAATGCCGACAAATGCAGATTTACCAACATAGATTTCATCTTGTGGCGGTGGGCCCATATCCTCTTTAGTAACCACATAGATACCCGGTTCAAAAGCCTTTTCCACTGTTGGTCCTTCAACCGTAATGACTGGTTGTCTGCCGAGTACAGCAACTGTACGAACCGGGAGCAAGCGTGTAGCACTTGCACCATTCAAAGACACTTGGTTGTCGTTAATACGGATTTTGATCGGTGCATCTGCGATTTGAGCGATGATGCTCTCTACTTGCGAACGAGTAGGAATCATTTGGCTGTTAATACCATAGATCGCACCACGGATTTGCTGATTCATGATGATATCCTGCATAACTGCGCCGGACATGTCGATGTATTCTGGAGCCTCGCCGCCATTAGCGTCTTTATATGCTTGAATCAAGGCACGAAGGTCATCCAATGGAACTGAGTCCATGCGATCACTCCATGCATCTGTTGGTGTAACTACGGCCGGAAGATTGAAGTTAACATCGATTTTAACATTGTTTGCGTTGTAAGTGATCGCACCAAGGTACACAGCTTGAGCGCGCAACCACTCTTCTGTATCATTCACACCTTCAATGAGGCGGTCTGTTTGATCATACACACGCTGAACTGCACGTTGTCTTTCAGCTTCAACACGTGGATTCTGGAATTTAAGCTGCTCACGCTCATCAATACGGATACCGTGTTGAATTTTCGCTACTTCCTGCGTAAGAGTCTTGAAACCCTCTTTATCACGCAATGGCGCGCCGGAATTCCAACCCGTGATTGCAGCGCTCGGTGCATATGTTTGTGTAAAAACGTCATAGTCAAACGTCAGATCGTATGATACCTCATTCTCACTGATTTCTTTTAGCATGTATGTTTTGCTAGGCAGTCTATTTTCGACATACCCCAAAAATGTTGGTTGTTTAAATTGATCAAGAGAAAGAATTCCCATTATTTATACACCTTCCTTTATTCTGATTAGTAGAAACGGTAACGCGCGCCAGCAGCTGTTTTAAATGCCGCGGTCACACCCGTCAGTTTGCTTTCAACAACAAGTGCTTCTGCCCATGCACCAACAATTACATTCACTGTCGTCACATCAGCAGTCATTACATCGTGGTTTGTTAGATATGGTTTGCCTGTGTCTGCATCAGCCCATGGTTTAGCCAACCCATTCGCTTGAATACTAACCGCAGTACCAGCTGGAATAAGCGTATTAACCGCAAATTGCGTTCCATCCAAAGTCAAGCCAGCCACTTTCTCAATCGAACCTTTTACTGTATACAAAATTTCCTTCTGAGAACCGTACTCTTTTACACGTGGATTCAAGTTCATTACTTGCCACTTCCTCCCTGGTTTCTTTGTTCTGCTAATGACTTACCTGCATCGTAACCTTTTGGATCTGATGGTGGATTTCCGCCACCCCCAGCTTCTGCTGGCGTAGCGCCTTTGAATGCTGGCTTACTTTCCTCTTTTTGGACAAACAAAAAAGCCTTGCTCTCAGACAGGGCCTTTACTTGGTCTTCGAGTCCGGCTTTAACACTGCCATCCTCATTCAATTCAATTTTTGTTTTGTCCAACAGCCCTGCCACGATATCCGGATCGTGTACCTGACCGCTCAAGGACAGTTTCAATGCAGTGTTAAGGCGTAGTTCCTTCATGTCTGCTTCATATTGTTCCTTAGCCGCTTTGTTTTCACCTTGAAGCGTTTCAATCTGCTTTTTAAACTCTTCACTCAGTCCTGCTGTCTTGCCAAGATCGGCAATTTGCTTGTCTCGCTCAGCAATACTTCCTTCTGCTTGTTTCTTTGCCTCGTTGACTTCATCGAATCGAGCCTTTGGCACAAACCCTTTCAACTCATCTGCTGATGCTGTAGCGGCCTTCTCAGCCAAATCTTCACTCAATCCGAGTGCGATAAATTGTTCTTTATTCACGTTGTTATCCTCCAATTATTCATCTTCGCTTGTTAACCCGGTCGCGTCCGGTGATGTCTTGTTCTTTAACGTCCGCAATACCAAAAGGACGGCATAATAAAAGGCCGTGGCGTTAAGTCACAGCCCATTGTAATAAACGTCTTCTTGTGGTGATTCAACCGGCACTGTTTCGTATGTTGCTCGGAATATTTCCGGCTTACAAGGGTAAATCTCACCTTGGACACCTTTGATAATGTAGTCGCCCAGGTTCGCGGTCATAACGCCTTCAAGCGTGGTGATAGTAGCGTGATCATCGAACACCTGAATAACGCCATTGAAGATAGCACCTGTAAACCATTCAGGCTGAGGATCGCCGATGTTGAATTGAACAGCTTCGATAACAACAGGTTTCTTACGATACTTTGGCATTGTCTTCTCCTATTCGGTTACTTCGGTATACTCTGCTTCAAACTCTGCTTTTGTCATTTTGGTAATCTTGCCCGCCACATCCTTGACGATGTACTCTCCAACCTTGACTTCGATAACATTGATTTGGCTGAAAATGATTCTTAGGACAATCCCTGTGGTTGTAAAAGTAAAAGAAGTCGGTATTTGAACAAATGAATTAACCTCATTTATGTGCATTGGATCAGAAGAAGGATATCCTTCAAATTGAATAGCTTGAACCTGTATTCGTTTCTCATAAAGTCCTACTGCCATGTGATCACTCCTAATCAATAATTTCGTATTCTGTAAACTCAAGCTTACGCCCAGACTCTGATGCCTTGCCTTTCTTTGGAACAGCCTTAACATCTGGCACTTCAACGCCGTATTCCTTCTTCCACTCGGCATAAGTCATACTGCCTGGTACTGTGATGTTCTTTCCGCTTGCATCCCGAGCAATCCGTGTACCAGGATCATCGTCATCCTCGAAATAAACAGTAGTGGTTGTCCGGCAATTAGTGTGAAATGGTGGGAACGTAACGCTAACCTCTTTCTCGCTCAACGAAAAGACCTTACCGTCCATACCTTGGCAGATCTTTGATGTTCTCTTATCAAGCGTGGCGAGTATTTGGTACTTATCCACGACCCCGCTGGCTTTGTAACCATCGAATGTCGCCTCTTGAATGATATGTGCTGTTTCTGTTCGAACCAAACGTTCCGCCGCTCTTTTCCCGACTTCCATACGAGCCGACATAACTCTGGTCATTTGGTCGATGCTGTCACCACGGATGATAGATTGAGATAAGGTGCTTCGTATTTCTCGCACTAACTTGTCTCTGTCATCCCATATCCGGGCACTGTAGTTCTTCCCAAGCCATGGTTGAGCAATCACCTTAGCCACAGCGACGGTATCAACCGCCGCGAAAGATACGCCGATACCTAATCCCTTGTGTACCTCGTAAATTGTTCGGTAATAGGTATCTGTGTACACGCCTTGCATTAGGACGTTAGTGCCTGTTTGTTGATTAGCTGCTAATACCTCAATCTGCTGTTGTAACTGGATCAGCAAGGCGCTCAGTCGGTCTATGCGCGTCTTAAAGTAAACGTTGTTCAGTTCCTTTGTCCACGTACCGTCAAGATTGCCCTTTGCCATAGCCGTAAACTGTTCCAAAGTCATTCTGAACTCTTTCAGTTCACCCTTGGTAAGCAACTTCTTCCCATCTGCAAACGACAACTCGTTATTCTTCGCGAATCGATAGTACCATTCGTTTAGATCCTTGGTCATGGAGCGTATAGCCAACTCATATTCACGGCTTACAGCATTGATGTAACCATCTGTCTTGTCGTATTGGTGTTGAGCGGCTTGTTCAGATCGTTTCTGCCAGTACTTCTGCGGTTTCATTCATCCTCACCACCGCCTGTAGGCACCACAAAACCGATAGCATCCGATACAGGCACACAATTTTGTGATGACTCAAGCAAACGAGCTATAGCCTCAACTGTAGCCGGAAGTCCATCGTGAGATTCTGAGTTTTGCCTCTTTGCAGTCTCACATAGATCAGTGATCAACTCATTCACCGCCGTCTTGACCTTCTTGTCCATTGTCATCACCACCATTCTGTTCCTGAGCAAACGCAAATTGCCTTGAAGCGTCTTCCTCCATGGATGATTTACGTTCTTTTTCGATTCGGTCCATTTCCTCACCCACATCGGTTGTCCATGGATGATTTGCTAGAATAGTTTCCTCTGACAGGATACCTACGCTGTCTTTGACATTTGTGATGGCTTCAGTCTCATTGATTGGGATATCTCGATTGAAAAGAAAGTCTACTGAGTACATGGAATAATCCTTGCCCGTCTTGTTGTAAATATCTGTATTGATAAAGAACATTTCTTTTTCCAAACTAGCTTGGAACTCTGTATCAATGGTATTTGCATCCATATCCAAATCTGAATACATAAACCTTAATGCTATCCCTGTTGGACTATTACCGAACTCCTGTGATTGTGTGTCCACACCTCGGCCGAACTCATAAATGGATTTACGAAGCCGTTCCATATGATCTGAATAAGCTTCTGTGTCAATATCGATAGACACTGAATCAAGTCCACCGTCTATAGCCAATTCAACCATCCTGTACTGAGACAAGTTTCTCCTCGCTTCTCCTAGGTCCGTGCCACCGTAACCTTTCAACACCAAAAGGCTGTTTGGTAAGTCATCCAGGTTATTGGAATTCATAGAAGCTTTTTGGTCGTAATCATCAACTAGCGAGTGCAGCATCTCAACTAAAGGTTGCTCTTCCTCATTGTACTTGTAAGGTATGAAGGGTAATTGCTCCCAGTTCATCGCCTGTTCAACATCTTTTACTGTAACCGTGAAATGACTTTTGATATCCTTAGAAACTTTAAAACCATCAGATTTCAATGCATCCTGTGAAAAAACAATCACGCCATTCAGATCCCAGAATTCAATGATAGAAATAGTCTTCTTGGTTTTAGCCTCATAAACAATTTGGTCATAGAATCGAATGAACGCATCCAACTCAGTATGGGCGTTATCTCTCCATAGAGGCACGCACTCATGAGAAGGCAACACTTTGAATGATAATTTACCTTTTTCATCATAGTAAATCTGCTTCCACCCAATTCCGTTGGTAATTGCGTTCTTCCCTACATTCTTGAGTTGACGTCTGTAACTCTTATCAAAATATTCATTCAACAGATCAATATACTCATCTGGCCCATCCGTTTGGATACTAAAAGGCTTTGATAATAAATATCCGGTCTTTTGATCTGTCAATTTACGAATATGACCATGAACCAATTTGTTGTTAGCAAGGTTCAAAGCCTCGGATTTAACTCCACCTTCACCAATAACCCATCGTTTATGGTCCAGTATCTTGGTTTTATTGCGATAATACTGATCTCCTAAGATCATCCATCGCCTTTTTTCTGACGCTTTGAAATCGGTCACTTCTTGAACTGCAATCTCTCGATTTGTCATTGGCGCATTCTCATCTAGATTACGCAATATTTCGTTGATAGTACTCATATGTACCTCCCTTCGTTAAAAACGTAATGTCGGGCCTCTCATGTCATCCTCAAAGGCATACCTTGTAGCATCGATCGTATGATTGTCTTTGTCATCCAACCGAGCCCTTGGATTACCGTCTGAATCCGTCTGATAGTCGATGTTCTCAAACTCTCGTGCAATGTTCGGCGTGCGTGCTGGATCGATCACGATCTCATCCAGGTCATCCAACCACTTCTCGCCATACTCCACTGAATTAGGGCCTTTCTTTGCTCCCTTGAACCGGCATTGTAGCTGCAGACGCATTTCATCAACCGATTTAGGCTCAGCACTATCGGCAATCGTTACCTGGTTGTCATAGCCCTTCTTCTTGATCCTCTCAGCTAATTCGCGGTTCGATAGCTTTACGCCGTAAACCTCATCTAGTGCGTATATCTTGCGTCGTGTCTTGTCATAGTGCCAGCGAACAAATGCCGCTGGATCAACACCATAGCCCCAGTCATTGCCTTGCCGGATATTATCGAACGTCTTTATTTCCTCATCCGTGATCTTACGGAAATTCAAATTATCAAATGGCACAACGCCGCTCCCTATCGCTTTTCCGAGGTACTCCCACTCATACCGCTGTATACGCGTCCGTTTCAATTCCTCAGCTTCTTCAATACCCTCTTTTGATAGATACGGATTGTTCAGATATGTGGAATGATGAACGTACGTGTTATTTGGTATGATGTGCGATTCATAAAGCTTGTTCACCCACGATTGCTTACGCTTGGGTGGGTTGTAAGAGTAATAGAACGCATAAAAAAGACCATCGCCTAAATCCGCACGCAAAATGGATTTCTCGATAGTCGATATCTCATCTTCAGTTTTAAACTCAGCCATTTCCTCTATCCAAAGGAATGCAATAGGGAACTTGGACATCTTAATTGATTTGATCTTGGCTGGATCATCAGCGCCACGGAATATGATTTTATTGCCGCGAGGGATGTATACCAACTGTAACGGGCTTTTAACAATCTTCCAGTAATGACCTACACCAAGTATGTCGATAGCCTCTTTGAGTTGTTCAAATACGCTTTCCTCTAGTGTGCGGGCGACCTTTCGAACACACAATGTGGTAACTGCATACTTCATCATATCGATGATTATCTTTAAGCTAATTTGCGCCGATTTACCAGATGCACGACCACCTTTAAGAACATGCTTCAGGTACTTATGCGAATTGGATATACGCCAAAAATCGTGAAAGTGCGGCGTAACCTTCTCTGATAGCTTAACCTTCAGCATCGCTATCACCCAAATCATCTATGATCTGCACACCAACATTGCCTTCAATCTGTTGTTTATCCGTCCACAGTGCATAACGTTTACCCAATAATTCAGCCGCTTTGATACGATCCTTGCCATCAAGTTCCTTCTTAACAAGCGATTGCTCACCCATGCCCATGCCTAAAGGAAACTGTTCTTTCACTTCACCCCTTAGCACATTTGTGAGGAATTCGAGCACTTCGTCCTGTTTCGCTATACGTTTTGCATCCTTTTTTGCTATCAATTCATCAACATATTGCCTCACCTTAGCATTCGCTAGCAGTCTGGAAGCATTGACCTCGGCTGATTTACCTTTAGCCTTGTACCCGGCATTATGATAACTCTGCGTTGCATTACCTGTTTCAATGTAATAGTCAGCGAATCTTTTCTGTTGTTCACTTAGGCTCATGTCATATCACCCACCCCCAAACTATTCTGCTTTCTTTAACTCCAATACTGATTCATTAAATACCGAAAACCTATCGTTGATAACACTAGTAATGTCGCACCAACATAGAAAGTTATCTTACTCTTCTTATCATCAACCAACCATCCCGAAGTAATAAGAAAACAAAATAATGATACTGTCCAATAACAAAACATAATATTCTTCAACATCGATAGTCCATACACGGTAAACAATGTTGAAATTCCGAACATGATTAAACCTGTGGCAACAGGCCTCTTCCATGTTGAAGCTGCAGGAAACAATAATATAATCAATACCGCCCCTATTGTTCGATTGAAAGATTTCATATCCA
The DNA here is from genome assembly GCF_007680605.1 of Paenibacillus xylanexedens. Classification (GTDB taxonomy): domain Bacteria; phylum Bacillota; class Bacilli; order Paenibacillales; family Paenibacillaceae; genus Paenibacillus; species Paenibacillus xylanexedens_B. Next base: position 547,402 of record NZ_VEIO01000002.1, on the reverse strand, counting down.
TCAAACTTCACCACTCTTATCTGGAGGTTTACCGGCTGGCTCCTGTACCTGACAATCAATAAATATCATTTCTCCATGAAAAGGTTCAAGATAACCAGGTCTCATATAGTCACCGAAGCGATTCATGAGATCCCATATTTGAAAACGTGAGTATCCTTCTTCATCAACATTATCAAATGTGAAATGACCTTCACCACCTCTTGCTCTAACACGTTCATTCAACAAGGCATACTGCTTATTTATGATATCCCAACCCGCTTGAGTTAGTTTCACCTTTACGTGTCCATTGAAGTTAGTTACAGCATCCATAGCTTGTACCTCCTTATGTTGGCTCACAAGCAATCACATGTAGCTTTAAAGCTGGTATAGATGATGCTAATAGGCTTATGTTGAGTAATGCACCTAAACTTATATCAAGACTCGTCTTGCGGCTTACGATCGTTACAGTGAGTGTCCATCCGCTTGTGGCGTTACCACCAATAACACACCTTGGTTCGTCATAGCTGCCACTTGGTGCTTCAATGGCTGTGTATACCAGCGGCCTGGTTGCAAATGTTCCTAGATTGATTGCTGGAAGTGTAAACGATCCTGTCGTTTGTGCAGCAACATCGATTGTTTTGGCAAACTTGATGCGGCTATCTCCCGGGTCGCCTTTTGGCCCTGTTAATCCTTGTACACCCTGCGGGCCAGTCTGTCCTGTGGTTCCTGTTGGACCTTGTAACCCACGTTCACCTTGAACGCCCGTCTCTCCTTTAGGCCCTTGCTTACCTTCAACACCTTGCGGACCTGGTGGACCAACCTCACCCTTTGGACCTTGTTCCCCTGTATCACCCTTAACCCCCTGCTGTCCTGGACTACCTTGTAAAGCGCGATAATCAAAATCGGCTTGGTCATCACGCTTTACTCCAAGGTTAGTCCCGTCCCAACGAAAATTAAGGCCGATACCATTGGCACCGTCCTGTCCATCTCTACCATCTCTGCCAGGCATCCCTTGTATCCCTTGTGGCCCCGGATCGCCTTTGTTACCTTTCAATTCAGGCATATTACCGATAGCCGCTTCAAGCTCTTCTTGTGTCATATCACCTGCTGGACCACGTTCACCTTGTGGACCTTCTGGACCTTGTATGCCGGGTAATCCGTCTTTACCATCCTTGCCATCTTTACCCGGCGCCCCATCGTTACCAGATGGACCAGGCGGACCCATAGGTCCTACAGGCATCGAATCTTCTTCAAAAGGCATTTAAACCACCTCCAAGAAGGTGTAATGCACTCTGGTATCAGCTTTGGCATAGATATATACGTTTTCATCAAACACCATAATTCGAGATGCATTACGTGGTAGCAAAGGTATACCTCGGTCCTCTTTTCCTGATTCAGGAGCATAATATACTGTTTCATCCATGCTCATGTTACGGATGGATATCATACCACCATTAACGGCTATAAAACCCTCTACGCCAGCTTGCATATCCACATAATCATATCCTGGATGCCCGTCTGGTGTTTGCGTCACAATCCTCAACGGCAAATCACTTGTCCTGACGGAGTTACTTCTTAGCATTTCCATGATCTCCGCCGCCGGATCTTCGCCCGTCTCTCCGTTACCACCAACCATCAATACATAAAAAGGATGCTGCGGACTATTAGCCTTTCCGTCCTTGCCTCCTACGGGTAATACCAACGTTACCGCCTCCTTATCCCGTGTACCTTACTTCACCGTCACCCCTCGGCTTTTCAGGTTTAGATTACGGTGTTTTGTATACTCACTGCTGGACTCGAACCAGCGACCAAGCGCATATAAGACGCCTACTCTTACCATCTGAGTTAAGTGAGCATAAAAAAAGAGCAACGGTATTTAACCGTCACTCCCCTATTTCATAATTTCATCTATGCTAAGACCAGTCAATATTGTGTACATGTTTTGAAGTCGATGCTTTGTTTGACTCAATTCAACAACATTCAAATTAGGCGCGTTATAAATCGCTTTTTCAATGGCTTTGTTCAACTCATGGTACTCACATCGAATGTTTTCCACCAGATGCCTAAGATCACCCAACTCTACTGATACAATCTTATCACCCGGTTCATTCGAATTTTCAATTAATACTTGTTTAATTCCGTACATATCATCACCCCTGAAGGTAATTATACACGATGTTGTTGTTGATGTGGGCAAGGGACTCACACCCCTGCAAGACAGTATTTGTGTACTCGTAAGGTAACTGTCCAGAACTCTGCTATGCGTCTATATTCCGCCACCACATCATTTTGACCATACGCTTTTGTTGCATGGTCGCTGCGGATTAGATGAACCCGCTTAATTTACCCCTCATAACCTCAAGCCACGCAACTGAGCGTAACCCTCAAGCGGTTATGACAAGTTATTATTAATTCCTATGGAGAGAGAATTATTTATTCTCTCTACCTATAGGTGGCATTCGTATGGGGAATTTCAACGTTTTCTTTTCGGAAAATCACATCAAACTATTCATTTTCTCATTCATAACCTCCTAAAAACAGGCTATTATGTAAATCATATGATATTTTATGTTGTGCAGTCTTTACATAACTCTGTACTGCACTCTTACTGATGTTAAGGATCATTGCAATATCAGCGTATGAGAAGCAGTCACCGTGCTTCATGATATAACATTCTCTCTCTCTTGGAGATAAACGAGTAAGTGCATCCTCAATCTGATAAAGCTGCCAGTCCGATAGGTTGGCACTGCTCCCCGCGTGCCCTTTTTGTACATAAGCTTGCATCTTGAGTGGGTCAACTAATTTCTCGCGTTGATATGATGCTAATCGTTCAACCCCGCGCTTGTTTCCTGGTCTTCTTCCTGTGCTTAACCATTCAATAGCATAATTACAATCAGATACCATTTTAGAAATCAACTTTTTGTCAGCTTCATTATCGTTCATCTTAGCCCGGTCATATGCATCTTCAGCTATTTTACGCGACTTTTTATAGTTCTGAATTGTTGCTTCTCCCAAGTCGTGTACACTCACTTCTGGACTAAGCTGTGCTGTTGTCATTCGCTTTCCTCTCCCTCTAATAATCGAATATGGACATCTGTCCTTCTTTAACTACTTCTGTTTCATCTTGTATGAGTCCATCATCTAACCATTGTTTGGGTGCTTCGGTTTGGAAATGAGGCCATATCGGATCGCCGGCCCTTGAATGATTCGGATTCTTTCGTTGCGCCAGTTCCGTCCACACCCACTTGGTCTTAGCCTTTACTTTTATCTCGTCCATACGACCACTCCTTACACCGATACAGGCGCTTTGATAGCTGGGTGATGTTTGTACCCGATAAACTCAAAGTCCTCGTATACGTAATCGTCGATGCTCTTAGGCTTGCGTTTAATGTGTAGTTGAGGTAGTGGGAATGGTTCGCGTGTCAGCTGCTCTTTGACTTGATCAATGTGATTCAGGTAAATATGAACATCAGCACCACTGTATACCAATTCTCCGACCTCTAGATCACATTGTTGAGCGATCATGTGGGTTAAGAGGGCATAGCTTGCAATATTAAAGGGCAATCCGAGGAAAACGTCGGTGGATCTCATATTAAAAATGCATGATAGTTTGCCTTCGCTTACAACGAACTGAAATGAATAATGACAAGGTGGTAGTTTCATGTGTCTTATATCTGCAGCATTCCATGCACTGACTACATGACGCCGGGAATCTGGATCATCTTTGATTGACTGGATCACATCAGCAATTTGGTCAACTTCATAACCTATTTCGTTATATGGGTGGGACCACGCTCTCCATTGCTCTCCATACACCGGGCCGAGATTTCCATACTCATTTGCCCATGCATCCCATATCTTTATTCCGTTATCCTGCAGGTACTTGATATTCGTATCTCCGCTTAGAAACCAAAGCAACTCATGCACCACAGATGGAAGGTGTATTTTCTTCGTTGTTATAAGAGGAAATCCTTCTGAAAGATTGAATCTCAGCTGCCTTCCGAACACTGATAACGTTCCTGTACCGGTTCGATCTCCCTTGGCTTTACCGTTATCTAATATGTCTTGTAGTAGTTCTAGATAGTTTTTCATTAAGATGCACACCCTTCACAAGCAATGTAGTTGTCTCCGACCTTCTTACTGATGGCGATTACCTTGCCCAGTTTTATATCTGATTCATCTGTAAACTCCAGATCAGCAATTCGGGCAACAATCAATGCAGCAGCTTCTTCTTGGCTTTCTGCCTCTTGGCTAAACTCTGAACTCGATTGGCTGGACAAAACTTCATATTCAAATGTGTATCTCATCAGTATCCTCCTTGGGTATAGACTCCCTACCCTCCAGTTTCAGATCGCTGACTTTGACAGAACCCGTGAAAATCAATCTATCCCATTCCACATATGCGTTTTGCCCGTTTTTAGATATAGTGACCACCGTTCCTGAGCATTTGTGTCCTGCATGCCTGACTCTATCCCCTACATTTATCTTGAAAATGTCGTCTGGAGCGAACATGCCGTTTTCTATGCTTTCTTGCACTTCTTCAAACGCCGTCATTCGATGATCATTTCCGAGGTGAGACGATTTCTCTGCTAACCACTCCAGCAGCTTATCTGCATCGATCAGTTTCATGCTTCATCCCTACCCTCTAGTAAGTGTGGGTGTTCAAACTGGTTTCCAAGCAATTTGTGATAATCCGCTGCATACGTAAGATCAGTCAATTTACCACTTGTCCAATGCATCATAAAGCTAGTGTTTAAATAAACAACCTTCCCAACCACTTTTTTTCTACCAATGTAGTATCCATATTCGTCATGCTCCATGTCTTCCGACTCAACGATATCTCCCTCATATATCTCTTTTCCATTCTTGTCCTTTAGTCCGGAGTACTGCCCAACTGTTTCTGGCCTTACGCGGTAAGCAAATGGCAAGCCTGAACTGTTGGAAATGTAATGTCCCTTCTCGATCCTCATGTAATTTCTCTCGAGCACCGTGAGTAACCCGTAATTCCATCCTCCATCTATGCCCATGCCGCGAAACTTGATCTCTCTCATGCTTCTTCCTCCCCAGGTAGGATAAGGCTGTACCATCCGCCGTATATCTGTTTGCGAGCCCATACAATGTGCTTATCTAACAACATGTCCTCAATTTCTTTTTCAGTCTTGCCTTCGAATTCTTCATCCGGGATGTCGATTACTTCATTCTTTTTATCCAACCTTGCCCAAAATTCGTATTGTGCCATTTATGTTTCCTCCCCAGGTAGGTTGATAGGCGCCCAATGTGTTACAACTGGCATGTCGATGAGTTGGTCATATCCTGTGTCCCTCTGGCACTTGTACCATGCGTATCCGTGTCCCAAGTTATTTGCGTGGAATGCCCTTATAATCTCAGTGCCATTTGTGACCAGATGCGGTACATGGCTTTCGATGCTCCGGTCTGTTGGATCGTATTTACGCCACTCTATCATTCTGTATCCGCTCCTTCCCCACCCAATAATTCAGGGTTTTCGTAGATATTTCCGATCACTTCTCCGTCAGCAATGTATCCCAAATGCAAGCCCATTAAAGGCTCCTTGCCTCTGAATAACTGGAACATTCCGTCGTATAACCTCACAACCAGATTTTCAGGCAACAGAGCACTACTTTTAAAAGTCAGCTTGTTCACACTGACAATGTCACCATCGTAATAATCATTACCTTTGCTGTCTTTGACCCCAGATTTGATCATCAACACTACATAAGGAGACAATACAGCTACCTTCAACCATGTACGATCCAGAAAGTCATATGACATCTCTTTGGTTTCAATATCCCAGGCTCTCGCTCCAAACTCATACAGGCTCATGCTTATCCGCTCCTTCCTTGGGAGCCAACTCCGGGTTTTCATAGACATTTCCAATGATTTCGCACTCTGCTGAGATGTAATCTGCATCTTCGTATAACGGGTCATTGCCGAGCCAAAATGTATAAGAGCTAAAGTCGATAATTGCATTGTGGTAAGTCATTTGGGTATTCTCTGGTGTTTCGTAAAGATCAGGAACCTTCATGATGTCCTTTTGATACATGGCTTTTCCGTTCATATCTGAAATCCCTACAGGCCACATTAGTTCGAAGTCACTCAGACGGAGACGGTGGAACCCTCTGCCATCTATGACCATGTACACACCGATTACCTTCGTTTCAAAGTTGATACTTTCCACGCTCTCGGGCTGAATCATAACGCCCAACGGTTTGTACCATGCACGCGGTGCTTTTATATTCATCTTGTATATCCTCCTATTTGGGGAGACCAGACTGATCCGGCCTCCACTGAGTTAAGTATTTCGGTCGAAACGATGGCCTATCGGCCAATTATTCACTGTCTGCCTTTCGAGACCAGTTGCTCAAACCCATAATTACGTATCCTTCTTTCACATACTCCGGCGCGTCCAAAATGTATGTCACCCGCTTACATAATCCTGAGCCTGTTCTGATCTTTGTTTCAGGGTCAATCTCTAGCAGAAACAACGTATCTCCAACTTGATAATCCCGGTCGTTCAGCCGGACTTCGAATGTCTTTGTTCCGTCCCAAAGCGCTTTAAAGTACTCAGGTAACACTTTTAGTTCATGTATCTTCGCTGTTCGTTCCATTACGTCTATCCCTCCTATATGTCCAGTACAGCCAATAGAGCTGCCTTACAGATTGCTTCGGGCGCTGTTGCCCCTCTTGCTCGATATGGTCCAATTTCACAAATGTAGTAATCCCGGTCATCTCTATCAAACATTTTTTGAACAAGCGGCATATCAAAGTGTGTGAAGACTTCCCACGCCGCTGTAATATTCTCAGAGAATTCAGGCAACATTTCCATGTATGCAAATTCAACTATTGCAACACCATTTGGAAGTTTTCCTAAGCTTGCATTTTTCACAAGTTTTCGAATATAAAGTTCACCTTTATGCGGATTAAAACTGGTGTCTGTTGCACTGTACCCCATCACTTTCCAAGCAACCCATGCATTTAGTTTATTTCCGGGCTCCATCGCCAACACTTGCTCCCGGGTCAACGCTGTTTGTGTCATCTATATATCCTCCCTCAATGTCATATACGCTGCCTCAGCGATTTGACGAGGCGTAGCAGTCAATAATTTGGCAACTGTGTTCCACTTGTACTTCTCATTCTTCCAATCGCTCACAACCCCACCTAAATTCCTAACGTACCGTTCTGTATCAATCCCGATAATTTTCTCTTGTAGTTCCGACGAGGTAACAGCGTCAGTGCAATAGTCGCAAATATGACCGTAGTTAATTTGTGTAGCATTTTTTTCAGTTTTACCAAGCAGTTTGGACAACTCAATATTCAGATGTTCATTTGTCATGTCCTTTACGTTCATGTGCGTTATATCCTCCTTAGTAGGGAGAGGCCCTAGCCTCAACCCTTCTCCTTTGGTTTGTATTTTTGTTTGATTAAGCTGTATGCAGCAATAGCCGTTTGACGAATGAACTCTTTGTTTATTTCAATCTCATGGTCTGTCATTTCGTTGATATTGTGAAGGTTTTTGAGAACCTCATACCGTTTCATCTTGGTTCCCCTCTCCTTCCTGACCCACTGGCTTGTTCTCTTCCAGCCATCTATATATGCGTTCTAGTGCTACATCCGGAGAAGCTGGATTGCTCATAGAAAGGATGTCCGTCACATCTCTCATTAGCTTAACCATGCTCTTGCGATACGTGTGTACCTCTTCAATCTCCTTGCGGAGCCGCTCTACTTCATTCTGAGCCTCTTCTAATTCGTCCATTAAAATGTCTGGATACGGTACTCTTGCCGCTGCCAGGATACGTTTAATTTCCATAGGTGTTCTCATAATTGGTTTTCCTCCCTTAATCCATTTGGCGATATGCAAGCACTTGGTAACCTCTTCGTTCCATCTCAGCTACAAACACCGTCACAGCCTTTGTGTTAACGTCTCCTTGCCCCTTGCTGACCGTCAGCATATATCCGTCTCCGATCCAACGCCGCTTTCCACGGCAGTACAATCCAGCAGCCTTGATAGCCGCCAACACCTTTGCTTCTCGCGCTCTTGGCAACGAAAGGAATACTTTATCTACGTTCGCCGTGCCTCCATCCACCGTGAACTCGGTAGCATCCTTAGACGCATTGTGTGCGGCTTTCAGGTCTTCAGTTAATTTGTTGTAGTCCATCTGTATATCCCTCCTTGGTAAGAGGCCCTATGGACCTCACTTATTTATTGCCGTACCGTTCAAGCAACTGCATGATTAAAACATGGTTTATATCCTCCCATATACATCCGCTGTTCTTGAGTTGGATAATCTTCTGATTTCCAGCTTTGATTGCATTGTTCCAGGCTGTTTCTATTTGTTCACGTGTAACTCCGTTATCAAAGCACCAAGCTTTAGCTCTGTTCCTACGTCCTTCGAACTGGTGCATGTTATCTCTCCTTTGGTGGGCCTAAACCCACAAATTAATCTAAATAATGTAAAAACAGCGGTACCGTTCCAATTTTATTAATGTTTTATATGGTGGGAAGAGGCTATGCCCCTTCCTCTTTGGTACCCCTCAGTCAAGCACGTCACAAGTCGTTGCTTTATCCGGGTTTTTCCGTTTCGCCAGCCGTTTTTTTACCGCCGGCATTGTCATCCATACGATATACTTTGCGGTTACACCCATCTGCTGGGCACATTGATAGGACGTACCCATTGCTACCAATTTTTCGCCTTTATACACTGCGTATTGTTTCATGTGTCTTACTCCCTTCCTGGGGATGCTACCCTAAACCCCTTCTGCCGCTTCGTTTACTCCTGTAACCCAACGATTAAGTGCGTCTTGACCTGCTCCAATCCCTTGTACACATGCTTTGCGGATCGGGCACCCTCCGCAATTAGACTTGTAATTTTGGTTGCAAATCTGTAATGCTGTAGTGTTAAGTTGTGGTCTTTCCATCTGCATCCTCCGCTCCAGCCCTAATCGTTAATTCCAGGAACTTTCATTCCAAGGATTTTTAGTGCTGTTAACATTCCTTGTTGAAACAGTTGATGCTCTTTTAGTCCATAATGCTGAGGCTCCATATTGTGATCTAAAAAGGCTGTATAAGTAGCAATCAGTTTCTCTTCCACTGTCTGCTCATTTGTCAAATTTGCTTGATCTTGCATGGGTGTATCCTCCCTTAGATGGTTTATTGGTGGGTTAAATCGTGGTCAATCAAACTTCTTTTCATCTAAAAATCCTAATTCGTAAGCGATTTTTGCAGTTTGGTGATCCACCAGCACCCCATTAATTGTGTTTGCATAAGGCGAAACTTTCTTTTTATTAGGGTCGTACCATCCCTTTTCAAGTTCTACTTCCGAGAAAGGGTGTCCATCGCTTAGAACAGGAAATCCATCCTTGTATTCAGGTTTAATTACTGATCCGTATTCATCTCTCTCGCCTACGTACCAATTTTTGAGCTCAGGCCCAATTTCGCTGGCTCCACAACTTTCGCAATGGTAAGGGCCGCATTGAACCATTCCAACTCCTACATCCACAAAGTCCGCATGGCAATCATCGCCGCAGTAAGGGCACGGTTCTGGATCGTCGTAGCTTCCATAATTACTTCTCATATCTATTCCTCCCTGTGGGTTATGCGTTGTATAGGTGATAACTCCGGGGCTTTTTCTTTGGCTTTATCCACTCTGGTAGATCGCGTGGAAATACCAGGTATACCTCTCCAATCACCTTGCCTTTTTCATCATGGATAATGTCCCATGGGATATCCGAAAAGTAGGGGTCATATCGTTCTGGCTTATGCATGCTGTACCTCCGTTCATTTGGTTAGCTGCTTGCCGAGTTCTTGGATTTTCTGACCAGTTTCGCAATTGCGGTTACAGTGGTTATCTATTTTCGAAAAGTTGCTACCGTGCTTTTTAGATAGTTCGTAGTGAGTCTTGCATCTTTTACATTTCTGGTTCATCAGCAAATTGATTTCTGTCAACACATCCAATCTGCTCATTCGCCTGTGTGACCAAATCCGCCGTCACCGCGTTCACTCTCGCTCAACTCCGAAACTTCCTCAAATGAAACTCTCACAACCGGAGCAATAACGCCCTGTGCTATCTTCATACCTTTTTCAATCAATATGTCAGTGTCGTTGCCGAAGATAGATTGCAAGTCGCCGCCGTTGAAAATGTGATCCACAATGATCCCGACCTCACCGCGATAGCTGGAATCAATCGTACCCAACTGCACTCGTAACTTTGAATTAAGTGTCAGACCAGATCGTGGACGTATCTGCATCTCGTATCCGTCTGGTATCTCAAACGCAAGACCTGTTAAAACCTTTCTTGTCTCCCCAGCTGGGATAATCACATCTTGCAACGCGACTAAATCAAAACCCGAGTCTCCCGGTTTGGCATATACAGGTGTTTTCGCTTCCGGATGTAACTTTTTTATTTTCACGTTCATTTCTTGATCATCTCTTTTCTGCTTGGTTTAGGATTTCTTTGATACGACTTCATAGTTGATGCCTGTTCATATGTCCAACCTTCACGCACTCTACGTCTGAATGTCTGTTCAGTTATTCCGTTCCGAACAGCCGCTTCTAGATGTTCCAAAGGATATTTCCGCATTTCTTCATGTCTCTTTTTCTGTGCAAATGCAAAGCTTTGTTTAGGTGTTGTTGCTGCCTTTTCTTCGCTCCATCCTCTTTGCAAACGAGTGTTGAACGCCGCTCTTGTTATCCCGTGTTCAGCAGCAATCTTGATCCAGTTAGATCTGTCAGCTTTTTTATTGATCGGTTCAGTAATAGTCCGTTCCTTATCCCATCCGAGGTTGTAGAATCTTTCTCGCGCTCTTTCTCGGTGGATTCCGTTTGATATAGCTTTTTGATAATCCTCTTCAGTCAGATCGTAGTCACAGTCCATATTAATCACCTCAATACGTTGTTATACGACTTTTTCGAATTCAATCTCAATGCGTGGATTCTTTTTATCCACTTCGTAATCCATTATTCGTGGTAATGCTGTCTTATCGTCTGCATATATGCCACCACTCTCTAGAGCGTCTAGGAGCGCTTTTAAGGTGTTGTGAGTGTCACGCCTCTTGTTGTCCGGGAAAAAGTACCAGAGCCTTACAACGACTTTCCCAGAGGTTGTGGACCACTTGTTTTCACTCCGCCATAGCAATGCTTGCAAAGCGGCTTCTTCAAACCATTCTTTCGCCTTAGGTTTCATTACTTTTATTAGCCGTTTGCCGACTCTGGCATTTTGGTACATATGATTTACACTTGGCGCCGTTCCGTTGAGTATCAATCTTTCCATTGATGTATACCTCCCAACATTCCGCCTGGTCGTTCGCTGATCTTCCCTTTGTCTGCTTGATCCATAGCAAGCAAGATAATTTCCAGTGCCGGCCTCTCAAAATATTCAGCCATCTTCGTTATGCTGAGTCCTTCTTGCCACATGCTTCGAAACTCATAGACATGTGTTGTCCGCCAAATAAAATTCATATCCTGACAAGCTACAACTATTTTAGAGACACTTTCTTTCGCCTTCCCCTTGTCACCCGCTTGCGTCAGAGTCACTCGCAATCACTCCCATTCGCTTCAGGTATTCTTTTGAAGCCTCAATCCGTATGTCATAATCAAATTCCGATTTTTGTGTTGTCTCTATCAATTCATTATTAGTCATATTTTCAAGCAGCTTCATATCATCACCTCGCTACATAATATGAGCACGTTCATAGTTGAGAAATTTACCGTAATTTTTCATGTTCACCATTTCAGCTGTTCCGGTTCTACCATTACGGTTCTTGGACACAATCATTTCAATGATATTTTTCTTCTCGGTTTCCTGGTTGTAGTAGTCATCCCGATACAGAAAAGTAATTGTGTCTGCGTCCTGCTCAATGTTTCCTGACTCTCTCAGGTCCGACATCATCGGACGCTTATCCTGCCGCTGTTCTACGGTTCTGCTAAGCTGAGCCAATGCAACTACAGGACAATCGTTCTCACGGGCCATCTGCTTCAAACTAGAGCTTATGAAGCCCACTTCCTCGTTACGGTTCTTGCTACTGTATTTACTGCCGCCTTTTATCAATTGGAGGTAGTCTATGAACACAATGAGTTCAGGGCATTTCTTTTTTAACTTCCGCACAGCAGATCTAATTTCTTGAACTGACAGTCCCGGTCGATCATCAATGTAAATGTCCAGTTGTGAGAGTTCAGATAGTCCTAGGGTGTATTTTTCCCACTCATGATCCTCTAGCTGTCCTCTTTCCACCCGATGACCGTCAATATTACATTCTGCTGCTATCATTCGGTCGTAGAGTTGCATTTCAGGCATCTCCAGACTGAATATAGCAACCGTCAGGCCGTCTTTGCCGTTCCGGACGGCATTGTTAAGGAGGAAGGCTGTCTTGCCCACAGAGGGCCTTGCAGCGACTATATTGAGGGTCTGCTTTTTCCACTTCCCTGTTATCTCGTCAAGGTCCTTGCCCACCGTGGATGCTCCGAATGCCTTCCCTTCGTATTTCTTTCTGTCTATCTCATCAGAGTGTTCCATAATACCTTGGCTAATGTGTTTGAAGCCATCTGTGCTCCGACTTTGGTCAGCAAGTGATTCCGAGAGGTCCATAAGTTCTGCGCCAAGTTCCTTTGGATCGTTTATGCCACTGCTCGATATTTCTTTAATCGCTTGCATGCCGTTTCGCATAAGATACCGATCTTTAACTATGCGTTCGTGTGTTGCAAAGTCACTTACACTTGGTACGGACTCACTGAGTTTCAGCAGATAACTAATTCCGCCAACATCACTCAGTTCGTCCTTTAATTCGTTTGAAAGGGTGACAACATTAATTAAAATTTCTTTTTTCCGCAGTTCCACCATTGCTGCGAATATAATCTGGTGAGATTCGTTGAAAAACTCTTCCTCGGTCAACAAGGACTCATAAATCAAATCAGGCTGTATAATGATCGAACCGAGAACGGATTGCTCAGCTTCTAAGTTGTAATAGTTCATGACTTCTTCGCCTTGTGTTCTGCAATCGTTCGGCGCATCCATTCTTCCTTACTAATCCCCTCGCGCTTCCATGGTGGGTCCACAGGAACTGTTTGTCTCAGCCGATCCTGTTCATCCAACATTTCACGCGTCCTTTGTTTCTCGCGTTCCGCTGCTATCCTGGCATTCGGTTTAACAATCTCAGCAATGGATGGAGCAAACTTGCTTTCCCTGATATGTTCCTTGGCGTTTGCCCAGCAGCTATCCGAGTCTGCCTGTTCCAACTCTTCGAGCCAGTTTTCCGCAATATCCCGATCCACTTTCCAACTTGGATAACTGGATGCGAGTTTTTTGAACAGTTTTAATGCATCCTGTCGTTCCATGAAGCACCTCCTAAACCATATCGTCCAAGAAACTCAATCTGTCCGTTGACTTCCCCTGTGCATGCCGTTCTTGAATTGCATTTGTATAAAAGGAGAACCCATTAACCTTCCCGCCTTCTTCAATCTTCTTTTTGTATCGTTCAGTCATAACTTCGATAATTAAATCGGATGTAATGCCTTGATCAACCAACTTCGATACTAAAGGCCAATCTTTCGGTTTTAGTCCAAAGCAACCATGAATTTGACTATACGCTTTCTCTATTTTTTCAAGTTCATCTGCAGTAGTAGTAGTATTACTTGGTAAGGTACTGTACTGTACTGTACTGTTACCAGCGCCGTCCCACAGATCATCCGCGACACTTCCGTTGGACGTCCGTTGGACATCCGCTGGATTTCCTTTGGGTTTTCCGCGTGACTTCCGTTTCCTGTCCGCGTCATTTTTGCGCTTTTCTACCAGCTTACCAATGTAGTCATGCCAATCATGGATATAAAGTTTACCGTCTATCACATCAATGAAATTAACTTCAATCATTTTGTCCAGAAGTAATTGGGCATCGCCGGTCCACATCATCTCGTCTGCAACATCTTCAGGTTCTAACTCCGACAAGCAACCATCTGGCAAGTTATCCATGGCCCACCACCATAATAGGTGGAGGTGCCCGATAACTTCTGGTACTGATACTCCAAGCTTGCGTGCCAAACGTTTTGTCTTGCGATGCCGGCCAAGAGTTTGATGACTCTCTAACCAAGCCATGTTATCACCACGCTATCCATTCATTTTGTATAACTTCTCGCGGTATTCTGCCGCCCACTCTTTGCCTTTACGTGTATAGTCAATAATGTTATGACAAGTGCCTGTATTCGTACTGGGACCGCATAGCATTGCTACATCATTTACTGTTGTTTCAGTTTCCACTTTCCACCGTCTAATCAAGTGAGCGCATTGAAGATATCCACCCTTCCCACAACGCTCACAATATCCTCCTGACCGTTCTAAGGCCTTGTCATACACATCGCCAGTTATTTGCCCGCGTTGCTTTGCAGTTCGCTTAAACCGCTTGTGTTTAGGCTTAGGAACGGCTCTTAATTCAAAGTCCATGGAGTTCCCTCCTTCTAAAAGGGCAGATCGTCATTGTTAATATCTATTGGTTTGCCATCATCGGTAAATGGATCTTGATTGGTTGAGTTGCTCCGACTGCCGTTTCCTTGGTTAGCAGATTCCAAGAATCGCACATTATCAGCGATGACTTCAGTCACGTATACTCGCTTGCCTTCGTTATTTTCGTAGTGCCGAGTCTGGATACGTCCTTCGACTGCTGCCAAGCGTCCTTTCCGCAAATAGTTAGCGCACGTCTCAGCCAGCTGCCGCCATGTAACCACAGGAATGAAGTCAGCCTCACGCTCTCCAGATTGATTCGTAAACGGTCTGTCTACCGCAAGGGTAAATGTAGTGGTTGCAACCCCACTCGGGGTATATCTAAGCTCAGGATCACGGGTCAAGCGGCCTATCAAAACAACACGGTTCAACAATGTAATTCCTTCTTTCAGTAGAGTTTAAGTTCAGAGAAATGTTTGATTCGTTGAATCTTTTTAGTAGAACGGCAGTATTCACATTTTTCACACCGTACCGCTTGTTCCGTGCCTGATTTAACAGCCTTAACTCGCTCTATATGCTTGCCTACAATGTGTAAGCCTTGTTCTATAGCGTCATAGTCAAAATAGATAATATCGTGGTCTGGCGGCTTCTGTTTGGTCACTACAACCATATGTGGAAGCAACCATTGATCTCTTTTGTTTACGATCCGTTCTACCTCCGCATACACCGCCATCTGCAGGTTGTATCCATAGTGATCAATGAAATTCTCATAGATACCAACCTCGTTGTTCCAAAACTTCCCGTCCATTTCTTTCATGGTTTTCAAGTCTGCGAAGATCCCAGTTTGAGGTTGGTAACTGTCCAACATCACTTTCCATTGAATCCCGAACAACTCAGCTGACATGATGACTTCTTTTTGACCACCCAAGGCCTTCATTACAAGCGGATCGCTTTCTAAAGTCTCTATCATTGTGTTGCAATGTTGGAAGTTAGCTTTTAATTGTCCTGCTGTTTTACCTGTACTGGCGTATAAGTGAGGATTCTCAGATTTGAATTCATCCAGAGTTCCTTCGTTCCATGCATGCACATAGTGGCCTTCATCGAAAGCTAAAACATATGGACGTTCCCATTCTCCATTTATGCCAGCCATAGCCGCTGCTTCACATCCGTTATATGATGGTAAGAAGCTTTTGAATTGGCTTACTGACATATAATGTTGATTAGCTTCCTGGCTGAAGTAATTATTCTTGTTGAGTTTCATCAGGATCACCTTCTCCTTCCTTAACCTCTGTAAACTCAGCTTCGATAATTAAAGGTTCAGGATTGAGAGGGCTGCTCTGTTGCGGCTTTGGTTCTTTGTTCATATCAAAGTCACTAGAATCTTCGAATGCCATCGCTTGTTCAATTGTGTCGAAGTCCAATTCTATGTTTTTGCATAGACGACGAAGGACGGTTTTTTTATACATTTCACCCTTGCTTTTAGTCCATGCCTGACCGTTAGCCTGCTTGGAATAATCTTTCCGGGTCTTCTCTATCTCAGCTGAACTCATGGCTTCATAAGTCATACCACCATCATGAAACAGGACTACTGCAAAGGCTCCGACAATTTCGCTGTCATTAAATGGTTTTGGAGCGAAACTGATTGTTTGTTGCCCATCTGTGACTTCTTCTTGGAAGTCATCACCTTCGCGAACCAATTTGGCATAAATATCTTTCACTGGTCGCACACTGTATTTTTTTGCGAGTTTCTTTTCGCCTTTATAGTCTGTTTGGAATTGAACTGATCCGTTATAAATAATTGCGTAGCATTCTTTGTTGAAAAAATCTAATCCGAGGAACGCACCTTTCAACATAGTTCTCGCAACACTGGTAGCATCGCATTGTGCAATTCCTTTTGTGTCTTGAAGAACCGTCATGCAGTTTTGAAGGAAACGAGTTTTGTTGAAGTTGGTAGGCATTGCTTCGCGTTTTGAATCCAGTAACTTCTCCAGATTGTTATGGATAACCAGCAATTTATCTGACATCGTTTATCCCTCCACCTGAATATCGAATTCTTTGCCTGGAACCGTCTCGGTGATAAAGTATTGAAGATCATCCTGAGCGGCTTCCTCTATAATCGAATGTTGCATTTCTTCTCCAAGATTTTGCCATCCATCCACACAGATAACCTTCAGTTCTCCTGCTTGAGCCTTTGCAAGTTTGAAAGCGAATGTAATCGCTTCTCCTTCACTCAAACCATCAATAAGTGTTCCGTTGATCCGGATGCGCCCTTTTTCATCTACTTCAAGACCACTGATAGGTAACGATGCTGTTTTGAGTAGCGTCTGAGGCAGTTCACGAGCAGTTTTGATTTTAGTTGTAAGTTCTGCACTGCGTTCTTCTTTTGGAGTGATTTTCTCTCGGATAATGTCATTCATCCGTTCCCATTCCCGGAGATACTCTTTCATTTCAGATGCATTGTTAGCTGCTTCTTTTAATGGTTCTGTGTCAATTAGTTTGAGTGTATCGATAGTTTGTTGGGCATTACCTGTCTTGTCATTCTCCGCAGAGATTAATGTTTCGCGGTGGTCGTTAATCTTCTCAATGTCTTTACGCTCATGTTCATCTAAACTTGATAGAGTAGCCTTTTTTTCTGCAATCTGTTCCTTGTATTCCGAAATGAATACACGGGATTGTTCCGATGCCAACTGGATTTCTTCCCTTGCAGTCTGCTTCTTAGCTTGATATTGAAGCTTCAATCTCTCGATGGCTTGCTCCAACTCGCTATCCAGTTGCGTGGCAGATTCTAGTACTCTGCGATTAGCATCATCGATGCTTACTTGTTCTCTCTGTACATTTTCATCCAATCTTTTTATTGAAGATGTCAAAGCATCTCGTTGGCGATTGTAGTCTAAGCGTTTTTCCTCAGCCGCGTTTTCTGCTCTGCGCTTGATATCATCTATTCTTATAGCCAATCCCTCTACGAGATTCTGCGCTTCGAGCAACCGTTTGTTTGACTCTTCCGCGTCAGATAATGACTTATATAGAGATTGAAGGTTGATGCCTCTCCATTCTTCTCCATCATAGTTAGGTGGCAAATCTCGTTTGATCCCTTCAATGTTTGCTCGTAGCAAGTTAACCTCACGATTGATTGATTCACGTTCAGAATAATACCCGGACTCTATTTGTTTAAGGAATTGCAAAATGTGCAATTGGTAGTCAGCTTCTGGAACCTCACCAAACCACTGTTTGATATCTTCTGTTGTCCAAGGTATTTCCAACATGTTTAAAATGATTTTTGCCTGTTCATCAGGTGATTTCTTCACGAATTCAACTGGCCTGAAAATTTCACCATTCACAAGTTTTTTCAAGAAAGATTCAGTTGAGCTGACAGCTTTAGAATCGTGTTTCACTTTCAAATAGTCGGACTTTTCAGTACGAATTTTCCTTGATACTTCAAGTTGATCATCCAATTCAACAAATAATTCAGCCTCAGAATCACCATGACGTACTACTTCCGTTCTACGGTTCTTATTGGTGAATAACTTCTCCAATGACTCCAATACAGAGGATTTTCCACTGCCTGAATCACCGGAAATTTTATTGATCTTTCCTGGATTAAACTGCAATTCCTTAATACCTAACCAGTTTTTTATTTCAAGGCGTTTAATGTGCATGCTTTACAACCTCCTATTATTTTGTTATATTGACCGTAAATTGATTTTAATAAGAGTGTTACACGACTTCAGAGGTTGCCGCCTTTGGAGTCGTTTTGCTTTCCAGTTCGTTTCGGGCATCTTGCAACAATGATATTGCCCGATCCAAATCATACTGGATGAAGTTTCCCGTCTCTCTAAGAATGTTAGATGCGGAATTCCCCTGAATGTCTGTATTTTCTTGAAGCTTTTCGAGCATCTGGATTACCTTTAACAGTTGTTCCATCTCCGTTTTCCTCCCTCCGTTGTCGTCTGATCTGATCGTAACGATTGCGTTGTAACTCGTTTTGAAATACGAACATAGGATAAGGACTATCTTTGTACTGACCGCCTGATAAACTGAGTGCGAAACGATCCTCGAAATTGTCGCTTGCTTTGATGCGAATCTGCATGTCATTCACCTGCCGTAGTTTTTTCTGCATTCATTGCCAAGCCTAAACACCGGAAGTTGCAACACAATCCATCACCGTACTTCACAACCTCTTGACCCCGGTAAATCTCGCCGCCGCACCCTAAGCAATCATCGACCACTTCAGCATGCTGCGGATCCGGTAAACCTTGCTCAAATCTGTCCATCGTCTTCACTTCCTTGCAGCGCCATTTTTGTTGTAACAACCATTGACAGCGTCCAAACAATCCAAAACCAAGTTGGTATCAGCATTCGCGCAACGCCTCCAGCTGCCGGTTGTACTTCTCGTATTGCCGTTTGGCATGTGCAGCGATGTTAGGCCGACAATCAGCAATCATGCGTTCCTCAAGCTGTTTGAAAAATCCAGTGATGTTAAGCAACAGAAGTTTGTTCATATTCGTTAGCTCCTTCCCGTGTGTAATTACGGAAGTTCAAGCCCAAGCGGTTGATATAGCGAACCGGGTCCTTAATGCGCCGACCATTTGTTTTAAGAACAAAAACGAATTCATCCAGTGCAAGGCCATCAAGCATTTCATGCAGATCGTTTGAAGAGAGAACAACTACTGGATTTTCAACACAACCAAATGTTTGATACTGGCTGAATGTGCCACGTACAATACCTTTGAATTCATATTTCACAGCTATCACCCTCTCAAATTTGATCTTGCAAATGTGCAATAATAGACTGCATACCTTCATTACAAGCAAACTGAGTTCTAGCTCGATCCAGGAAGCCTTCCAGTTGTTCTTTTGAGCAGTTACGTTCCTTGCAGTTATAAAATGCAGCGGTTAATGATTCTGTAGGTGTTGGCATAGTGAACCTCCTGTAAATTAATTTTGAAACTTAGAATCTGGTAACAACGTATTGATAATCATATGAACGAAGTTACACAGCTAAATCAGTGATCCGATGGACAACTCTTTGACAATGATCGAGTAAATCTCTTTCAGCTTCGGATCTGATTCGATGACGTCTAACCGGTTTGCTTTATCCACCTTGGTCTTGGTTGCTCCGCTCTCTTCGAGACGTTCTTTCAAGTTAGCCAAACGAATATTCAGTTTGCAATGAGCGCGTTCTTCTAGCCTTGAGTAGCTTTCCTTGCGTATCTCCTGGTGACCGCCAAACTTTTGCGCAGCTCCGTTAAGCATGCCTGTAATTTTGGCTCTCCAGTTGTCGTCACGTTGTAAGATAGTTTCTTGGATGGTTGTTACTTTGTTCTGAACCTCAGCGATTTGCTGTTTAGCTTCAGTTGCTTCGAGTTGAGCTTTTGCTACAGCATCGAATGTCGCTTTGAACATTTGTAGTTCAGGGCTTAGTTTAGAAAGGTCTATGTCTGTACCGTAGCTTCCTGTTTTGCGAATTGATGGGATTACGTCGTGATTGATCCACCGTCTGAAATTTTTAGCTTCTGGTTTGCGGCTTCCAAAGATTAAAGAATAAAGACCGTGTTCGTTAACAACTTGAATGTTCTGCACTCCTCCGGGGGTCTGTATTGAATGCAACCCCTTTTCATCCTCATCAAGTCGACGAGTTTGTGAGGAATCAATTTCTAGTACGGCGCAAACATCTTTTGCGACAAACCATGGTTCATCATCGATAGTCACTGTTCTCACTTGCGAAGCCCCATAAAAAAATGGCATGATCTCATTCATCTGTTTGCCTCCTTCAACCGTTCTTTCCAACACAATAAATCTGGCTTATCAACTCTTTTTGATGATCCAACAAGATAGTTAGGGATGCCCCCGTGATCAGGGTGAATTTGCATAAGCTCATACACCCTTTTTCTGGATAAAACAAAAATGTCCGCGATATCTTGAGCTGTTAACACATCCGGCAACTGATCCCACGAGTAAATTCTCGTTTTTGACATTTCAACCACCTCGCTCACACAGTTACTTTTTCTTGCTTTTGCTTTGTCTTACGTGGATCATCAACTTCTTCGATGTAAAAATAATCATCAAACCTTCCGCCAAAAATCTCCATAACACCAGCAATGAACTGATTACCAGGAACATTGTTTCGAGGGTCTTCTACAGGCAGCTTTATTCTCCAGATCTGAGTAACGTTAACATTCAGCAAGTCTGCTAATTCCTTATCTGAAGCTATGTCTTTGTCGATCTGTGCTTTCATGAGTTCTTTCACTCTCAAGCGAACGACGAACTTTTTCATGCGATCACCTCCCCTCTAGTTGCGTGATTGCAATTAATTTTTCAGGTGATTTCGTCCTCGCAATTTGATTATATTACAGCAATTTCATGCACGCAATACGAAAATCAAAAATAATTGCGTACACGCAATAATTGTGTTATCATAAATTCAAGCATTAGATGAAGGGAGATTTTTGAGAGTCGATGAGCGAAATTAAAATAGGTGATTTAATAAAAGAAGCACGTATAAAGAATGGGTTCAAAACAATGAAAGATCTATCTATAGTGTCTGGTGTCTCCCCTGCGACACTTAGCAGAATTGAAAAAAACACCCAAGATCCATCTCCAGAAACTTTGATGAAAATATCTAAACACTTAAACAACATTACATATGGTGAATTGATGAAAGCAGCTGGTTACTTAGATGGTCTTAGTGCAGAACACGAAATGTATATGAAAGATCTATTGAATGAAAATGAGGAATTAGACAATAAAATATTTGATTTGCTTAATACAGCATTTTTATATAAACAGGTTGATAATGATATCCATAATCAAATAGTTGCGCTGTTTGTTAACGAGGATTCAGTAGATCTTTACAAGAATGCTAAGTTAGATGAGTTGAAATCCGCATACCTTCAAAATGATTTTGATGTTGATCAAAAACATGAGATTATTGAGACTTTAAATTCTTTAGTGAATAAGTTCTCTCCTAAACTCGGTCAATACTTTTCCATGATGAAGAGTATGAAACCCATCCCGCTTGTAGGGACAATTTGTGCAGGTAATGGCTTGATTCCAATTGAGGCTATTGAAGAATATGTGAACTATCCATTTCTGAAATCCCAGCAGCCTGATTACGCTCTCAGAGTCAAAGGTGATTCTATGATTGGGGCTGGGATAGATGATGGTGATATTGTTTTCCTTCGTAGAGGAAGTTGGGCTGAATTTAATGGTCAAATAGTGGCTGCTCTTGTTAACGGAGAAGAAGGTAGTCTCAAACGTATGAAATGGTCTGAGGGATCCCCGAAAATAACCTTGAGTCCAGAAAATACTTCTTACCAGTCTGTGGAGGTGATGCCTAATGAAGTAACAATTTGTGGAGTTTACGCAGGTCATTACAAACCAGAAATTTAAAGGAGAGTTTAGATGTGAAAGGAAGCTTTTATAAAAGAGGTTCCACATGGAGTTATATGATTGACATAGGCATAGACCCATTGAGTGGGAAGAGGAAACAGAAAAGCAAAGGTGGTTTTAAAACAAAGAAAGAGGCCCAATTAGCTGCGGCAGAGTTAATTTCTGAAATGAATAAAGGTCAATATGTTGCCGAAAATAAAATGACTTTTGAGGAATTAGCAAATGATTGGCTGATAAACTACAAACGCCTGGGAAAACCAAAAAAGGAAGGCACTATAAGAATTAGAAATGTTGAAAAGAATTTATTGTTGCCGTTCTTTAAAATGAAAAAAGCTATGGATATCACACATAATGATTATCAAGATTCATTGATCACACTAATGGAAGGTCAGTTTGATAGTGAAGGAAATACAATAAAAAAAGGGTTGGCCGATAACACCATGTCTGGCGTACACGCTACTGCTAGTATGATTTTTAAACATGGAGTTAAAATTGGTGCAGTAAAGAAAGATCCTACAATAGACGCGAAAGTACCGAAAAAAGCAAAAACAGTCAAAGATTTAGAAGACAACACAGACCTCCCGGAATATTTAGAAAGAGATGAACTTCTATTATTTCTTGAAACAGTGAAAGAATATGGTTTGGAGAATGATTACGAGACATTTAATACACTGGCTTATACAGGAATAAGAGTCGGGGAGTTGTGCGCTCTCAAAGAAACTGATGTAAACTTCGAAGAAAACAAAATAAGAATCACGAAAACTCTTTATAACCCAGAAAATAATTACAAGAAGTATTCTCTTGTGACTCCTAAAACAGTTTCATCATTTCGTGAGATTGATGTTGATGAAGAAGTCATGGATATGATCAAAAATCTAATTAAACTCCATAAGATAGAAAAGGAGAAACGTTCAAATTCATATCACGACGAGGGATTTGTTTTCGCCAGAGTCGGAGCATTTGCGGGTTATCCTGAAATACCCAAAAAGGTAGGGCTTAGAATGGCTAGACTAATAAAATTAGCCAACCTAAATACGAACTTAACACCACACTCTTTAAGACATACACATGCATCGTTGCTTGCCGAAGCAGGGGCTACTTTGGAACAGATTATGCATAGGCTTGGACATGCTAACGACGAGATCACAAGACGTATATACCTCCACATAACTAAACCAAAAAGAAAAGAGGCTGCTCAAAAGTTCAGCGAACTTATGAAAGCCTCTAAAAAAATGGATTGATTGTTAACAATTCGTTAACAAGTTATCATATTTATAGGTCAAACCCCTGCTGTAACAGGGGTTTTCCCTGTTCATTACATCATGCCGCCCATACCACCCATGCCGCCCATGTCAGGAGCGCCAGCAGCGCCTGCAGGTTCTGGCTTATCAGCGATAACCGCTTCAGTTGTCAGGAACATGGCTGCTACGGAAGCCGCGTTTTGAAGTGCAGAACGCGTTACTTTTGCAGGGTCAACGATACCTGCTTCGATCATGTTAACCCACTCGCCAGTCGCAGCGTTGTAACCTACGCCAACTTGCTCTTTTTTCAGACGTTCCACGATGACGGAACCTTCTTCACCAGCGTTAGCCGCGATTGTGCGGATTGGCGCTTCCAGAGCTTTCAGTACGATGTTCACACCTGTTTGCTCGTCACCGGACAATGCTACACCAGCAACAGCATGATATACGTTCAGAAGCGCAGTACCACCACCGGATACGATACCTTCTTCAACCGCAGCGCGAGTTGCGTTCAGGGCATCTTCGATACGCAGTTTGCGTTCTTTCAATTCAGTTTCAGTTGCCGCACCGACTTTGATTACCGCTACGCCGCCGGACAATTTAGCCAGACGCTCTTGCAGTTTCTCTTTGTCGAACTCGGAAGTGGTTTCTTCCAATTGAGTACGGATTTGGCTAACACGTGCATCGATATCGGATTTGTTACCAGCTCCGTCAACGATGATTGTGTTTTCTTTCGTAACACGGATTTGACGAGCTGTACCCAGTTGTTCTACAACTGCGGATTTCAGATCCAGACCCAGTTCTTCCGTAATTACTTGGCCACCAGTCAAGGCAGCGATATCTTGCAGCATTGCTTTACGACGGTCACCGAATCCTGGAGCTTTAACCGCTACAGCATTGAATGTACCACGCAGTTTGTTCACAACCAGCATCGCCAGTGCTTCGCCTTCGATATCTTCAGCGATCAATACGAGCGGTTTGCCTTGTTGAACGATTTTCTCAAGCAATGGCAGGATGTCCTGTGTGCTGGAGATTTTTTTGTCTGTGATCAAGATGTACGGGTTATCCAGAACAGCTTCCATTTTGTCCGTATCTGTGATCATGTATGGAGAGATGTATCCGCGGTCGAATTGCATACCTTCAACCACTTCCAGCTCAGTAGCGAATCCACGGGATTCTTCAACGGTAATTACGCCGTCTTTACCCACTTTTTCCATAGCTTCAGCGATCAGCTCGCCTACTTCTTCGTCAGCTGCAGAGATTGCCGCTACTTGTGCGATGGATTGTTTGCCTTCTACCGGTTTAGAGATGGATTGCAATTCAGCAACCGCAGCTTTAACCGCTTTGTCGATCCCTTTACGGATACCGATTGGGCTAGCGCCTGCAGTTACGTTTTTCAAACCTTCTGTAATCAGGGCTTGAGCAAGTACTGTTGCAGTAGTTGTACCGTCACCGGCAACATCGTTTGTTTTCGTTGCAACTTCTTTAACCAGTTGAGCACCCATGTTCTCGAATGCATCTTCCAGTTCAATTTCTTTAGCAATCGTTACACCGTCATTCGTGATGAGCGGGCTTCCGAATTTCTTCTCCAGAACCACGTTACGGCCTTTTGGTCCGAGCGTTACTTTCACTGCGTTAGCCAATGCATCCACACCACGAAGCATGGAGCGACGAGCGTCTTCACTGAATTTAATGTCTTTAGCCATTTAAGAAAACCTCCCTAGTATATTGTGTAAAATGATACTGCTATATGGTTCGGTTAACCGATTAAAATTTGAAATTAGTCGAGAATCGCGTGAATGTCGCTCTCTTTCATAATCAAATATTCTTTACCTTCGAATTTGATTTCTGTACCGGCATATTTGGAGAAAATAACGCGATCTCCTTCTTTCACTTCCAGAGCTACACGTACGCCGTCTTTCAGTGCACCCGCACCAACTGCAATGATTTTACCCTCTTGCGGTTTTTCCTTGGCGGAGTCCGGAAGTACGATCCCGAAAGAAGTCGTTTGTTCTTGCTCCAGTGGTTCTACCAATACGCGTTCACCTAAAGGTCTGATCATGAAAAATAGCCTCCTTTTAAAATTATATAGCCTTGCATTTGTAGGTTGCAGCCATATGTATTAGCACTCGACAGTGTTCAGTGCTAACAACCAACTTTATGATACTCAACTTGAAGCATGATTTCAAGTCTTTTTGATGAATTCTTGCGAGAATTTACGTTGAATTTACATCCATACAGCTTGACCGCTTATATCCAAAAGCCAGATCACGCCTGATACAGCTGGATGAATGTTACATTCATGCCTTTCTATTTTACGAGATTCGTTGCCCTGGATGCAAACTTCACCCCGTATCCCCTTTTCCATTGTATCCATCGCCCCGCATAATATGCCTGCATGTCCAGATCTCTTCTCATCTTCCAATAAAAACAGAAGACCCGGAACAGGACAAATCGTCTTCTCCGGGTCTTCTGGCGAGTAGATTCGTCCTCCACTCACACTTCACTTTTTTGATGCAGGGTGTTACATGCTCACTCTAAATACATAAAATTCTCACTGCTCTATCCTGCATGCTGATTGTCCTCGGATCGCACATAACGCGCTTCAATCTCCTGATCGGCTGCAAGTTGCTTGCGATACACAATGGCGGATAGAAACACACTGATCTCGTACAAGAGCAACAACGGAATCATGACAAGCAGATCAGATATGAAGTCTGGCGGCGTAATGACCACTGCAATAAAAATCAGCACGAAATAAGAAATTTTGCGCATTTTACGCAGACGAATCGGATTCAGAATGCGTAGCCCTGTCAGGAACATAATCAGCAGTGGCAACTCAAACAGCAGTGACACTGGCAATACAATGCCAAACAGGAAACTGAAGTATTGTTTCATACCGTACGTCTCGACAAGCCCCATTTTCTCCGTAATCGTTGTTGTGAACGCAAGCGCCATTGGAAAAACAACATAATACGAAAAAGCGACACCCACCAGAAACAGTAGAAATACATAAGGGACATACTTCAGAGATGCCTTACGTTCTTGTGGCCGCAGACCAGGACTAACAAACTTCCAAATCTGATATACCGTAAAAGGCAACGTGATAATAATGGAAAAGAGCCCGGCAATCTTCATATAAATCCCGATACCGTCCCAGAACGAGAACGCATGCAGTACGAAGCCCTTGGCCGTCTCTGCCTTCGTCAAATACTGATAGACCGGGTCTGCCACGAAAAAACCTGCAATCAGCCCCAAAATAAAAATGCTCAATACATAAATCAGCCGCTTGCGCAGCTCGCTTAGATGTTCCGAAAGCGTCATTTCAACATTTTGCTGCGTCATGCCTGCCTCCCCTGGAATTCCAGCTTTAAAATACAAAACCCTTCCGGCAGGAAGGGGTCTCTCTCATAGCCATGAAACTTATTCCGGCAGGCGTTTATCCACAGGTTTCTCAGCGGCCGTTGTATCTGCTGCTACCGGTTTCGTTTTCTCCTGCTCTTTGCGGCTGGAAGCATCATCGTCCGAAATAATATCACGTGCGCCTTCCTTGAACTCGCGGAACGTACGCCCGACAGCCCGTCCCAATTCCGGCAACTTGTTAGGCCCAAACAACAGCAATGCAATCACGGCCAGCAAAATAAATCCTGTTGGTCCAATCGAACTTAACATTGATCTTCCTCCTTGTTTCAAGCGTTCAACATGCGCAAATCTTAAGTCATGTTCATCAGATGTCTGAACTGCATCTCGATTTATGCCCATCATACCACAGATGTAACCACTTACATAACCCGTAAAATGTTATAACTGTGCTTTATTTTCCTTATTGCTTGAATTGGCCCGTTACCATCAGGAGCGCTTCCGGAAGCTGGTCCATAATGGCTGCCAGATGTTCGTGCACGCCCTTCGGCGTACCCGGCAGATTCACAATCAATGTGCGGCCGCGAATCCCGCATACCCCGCGGAACAACATCGCAGAGCGATTTTTGCTCATCACACTATATCTCATCGCTTCCGCCATGCCGGGAACTTCACGTTCAATCACTCGTCTGGTCGCTTCAGGCGTAATATCCCGAATGGCCAGCTCCGTTCCACCCGTTGTTAGTACGAGATCGGCGTGAAAATAATCGGTCATCTCGATTAATGCCGCAATAATCTCATCAGGCTCATCCGGAACGATCCGATACTCCACGATCTGTCCACCCAGTTCTTCCTCTACAAGTTCCCGTATCACTTGCGCACTTGTATCCTCACGTTCTCCACGGGCCCCTTTGTCACTGGCTGTCAGGATTGCTGTTCTCCACACCATAAAGATCACCCTTCTCCTCTATGAAAATAAATATCCCTTATCGGTTGAAATCACCGTTTTTACCGCCGCTCTTGGACTGCAACATAGTCGGGCCGATGATCATGTCTTTTTGCATCGCCTTGCACATGTCATAGACCGTAAGTGCCGCAGCCGAGGCCGCCGTCAGTGCCTCCATCTCAACGCCTGTTTTGCCTTCTGTCTTGACGGTTGCTTCGATATGGAGTTCGTCCACGCCGTTATCATGAAAACGAATATCCACACCATTCAGTGCAAGCGGATGACACATCGGAATCCAATCCGACGTTTTTTTCGCCCCTTGGATACCGGCAATCTGAGCAACCGCGAGCACATCGCCTTTCCCAATACGGCCTTGGCGAATGGCTTCCAGTGTCTCCGGGTTCATCGTGACTTTCGTTACAGCAACAGCGGTACGAACCGTTACATCCTTACCCGAAATATCCACCATCCGGGCTCGTCCCTGTTCATTAAAATGAGTCAGCTTCCCACTGGAAGCTTGACCTTGGTTTACTTCTGAGTTCAATCACATCACAACCCTTTATTCGATATGTAATATACCTTCGGGTGTTATCAACAGATCCAGCCGCAGATCTAGCGGGTCCATCGGAATGTCCGGCTCCAACTGGCCAGGTAATACCAAAGCAGCCATGAGAGGTCTTTTACCTTGCTTAGCACACTGGTTCTCAAGACTCGCTGCAAACCGGTCGTAATAACCACCACCGTATCCGATACGTCCTCCTTGTAGGTCGTAACCCAGTCCGGGTACCAGCACCAGATCCAAAGCCGGCCAATCTTCGGGTTGCAACACTTCACAAGACGCCTTAGGTTCAGGTATGCCCCAAACGCCTGGTTCAATATCCTCCTGGCTCGTCACTCGCCGCAGTTCCATTCGTGGCGGATCAGCGAGCACTTTGGGCGCTAGCAACACATCCCCTTGCTTCCACCCCTCTTCAAAAAGAAAATCGGTGGAAGCCTCGCTGCCATAAGACAGGTAGCTGAAAATAACCAGCGCCTCACGCTTTTGCCTGTTCTTGTTTAGCCGCAGGCGATCCAGTTCACGCTTCAGTCCGTCATTCAATCGCATGCTGGCTTGCTGACGCATCTGCTCGTCCAAACGATCGCGTAGCTGTCTAAGCCGGGAGCGAAGCTGCTTCTTCTGTTCCGCATGATCCTGCATAATGCTGACGAACCTCCTGTTGATGTGGAAGGTAAAAAATAAATTCAAGCCATTGCACTTCTATGTTAAGACAAGATGTCATCTGGATGATCAGGTTCAAATGATTCATTTTCTGCAAAATCGTCATGGTATAACATGCCTTCTTTCAGTTTATCACTGATTGACCAAAAAGACTACAAGCCGGAACCGTTCCCCATCGGTGCATTTGCTCTGTTTTTCATGTAAACTGGGAAGTAAGTGTCTAATTCAGAACTCGACCTATGGAGGAACTTAATTCTATGTTGTTGCAAGTATCCGGAATTATTAAACGTTTTGGTGTCGATCCAATCCTGGACGGCGTGAACTTACAAATATTAGAACGTGAGCGCATCGGCCTGGTTGGCGTTAACGGTGCGGGAAAATCCACTTTACTCAAAATCATCGCTGGAGAAATGTCCTATGACAGGGGACAAATTTTCAAATCCAAAGAAACAACCCTTGGTTACCTTGCGCAGAACAGCGGTCTGCAGTCCAATCGAAGCATCTGGGAAGAAATGATGCATGTCTTCGCTCATCTGACCCAGACTGAAGCAGAACTGAGACAGATGGAGCATGATATTGCCGATCCTGCATTCATGGAGGATGAAAAGCAATATGCCGATCTGCTGGAACGCTATGCAAGACGCTCGGACTGGTTTAAGGATCATGGCGGTTACGAGATGGAAACACGTATTCGCAGCGTACTGCATGGTATGGGTTTTGGCGAGTTCTCCCCAGATACCCCAATCGGCACACTCAGCGGCGGTCAGAAGACCAGACTCGCACTAGCTCGCATTCTGTTGCAAGCTCCCGATCTGCTTATGCTGGACGAGCCTACCAACTATCTGGACATCGCAACCCTGACATGGCTGGAAGATTATTTGAGAGGATACTCCGGGGCACTGTTAGTTGTATCCCATGACCGGTACTTCCTGGACAGACTCGTAACGACCATCGTTGAAATCGAACGTCATCGCTCCAAAAAATATACAGGCAATTACAGCCGCTATATGGAGCTGAAGGCAGCCGAGTATGAGATTCAGATGAAACAATACGAGAAACAACAGGATGAAATCTCCAAGATGGAGGACTTTGTGCAAAAGAACATCGTACGCGCTTCAACGACGAAGCGTGCACAGAGTCGTCGCAAAGCACTGGAGAAGATGGATCGTCTGGACAAACCACTTGGCGATCTCAAAAAAGCCCATTTTTCATTCGAGACCGCTGTGATGTCTGGCAAGGAAGTCCTGCGTGTTGATCAGTTATCCGTAGCATACGATGAGGGGTCACCTCTGTTCCGCAATGTATCCTTCGACTTACGACGTGGTGAAACCGTGGCGCTGATCGGGCCTAACGGGATCGGAAAATCAACGATGTTGAAATGTCTGACCGGAAGTCTTCGTCCTGCGCAGGGTGATATTCAGTGGGGCACCAAAGTACAGATCGGTTATTATGACCAGGAGCAGACTGGGTTGAATCCATCCAATACGGTGCTCGAAGAACTGTGGAGTGCTTATCCGGGCATGGAAGAAGCGCGCATTCGGACCGTACTGGGTAACTTTTTGTTCAGCGGTGATGATGTGCTCAAAAAAATATCCTCGCTCAGCGGTGGGGAGAAGGCTCGCGTGTCCCTGTCCAAGCTCATGCTGAAGGAAGCCAATGTGCTTATTCTCGATGAGCCGACGAACCATCTCGATCTCTTCGCCAAAGAAGTGCTGGAAGCCGCCTTAATGGATTACGAAGGAACGCTGCTCTTTATCTCCCATGACCGGTACTTCCTGAACAAAATGGCGGAACGAATCGTTGAGCTTCATCCGGGCGGCACCGAGCAATACCTCGGCAACTATGACGATTACGTGGAGAAAAAGCAGGAATTGGAGGACATTGCACGTGAGGCCGCCGAGGCTCAACAAGCCTCTTCCAAATCCGCTTCTTCCGCAGCAGCAAGTGCCAATTCAGCAACAACTGAAAAATCCGGTGCCGCTTCCTTTGAGGCAGATAAACAAGCCAAACGCGAAGAACGAAACAGACAGCGCAGACAGGAAGCTCTGGAGCAACAGATTGCCGAATTGGAGTCCGAAATCACTTCGCTCGAAGAACAGATGGCTTTGCCAGAAGTGTATCAGGATTATATGAAATTACAGGAACTACAGCAGTCATCGGAGGAGCACAAAAGTCAGCTTGCAAAAGCTTATGAAGAGTGGGAAAACCTAGCGATGGGCTAAGCTGTGATTCCGCGTGATGATTCTGTCTATGATTCCAGTAATGACACTGGCGTCTGTGATTCTACATCTCAATTTTAATAAAATGAGTTATTGCCCACGATAAGACATGAGGTCGGGTATATCGGGTGTAGTGATGTGTACGACAAACAGCTGAAAATGTACAAGAGGCTCCGTGTTACGAAGGTAACGCGGAGCCTCTTGCGGTTTAAAGGAAGCCAGCTATATAGGAGACGTGGGAGTAGCTGATACAACCTAATTTCAATTCTCCCAGCTAAGTAGAGATCAAAAATCATATTTTCACATTTGTCAAATGCCTATGGATTACGTAAAATAAATTTTGGAAGCCCCCCTTTTTCTTATCCACAACAATGAGTAACATTTCACAACCCTTTTCATGTAATCAAACGTTGGTAGAATAAGCTTTTGATGTAAAAACCATATTTATCCACCGTTTTATCCACATTATCCACAATATTGTTGGTAACTCAGATGCATTCTATCCCCTGCGAACCGCATGTTTCGAAAACACTCGTTGCAGGACTTCACCTTAGTTACCCACAAATTATACTGGATATGTGGATAACTATAGTCACACCTTGACAAATCCAGTTATCACTAAATGGCCCTTCATCTATGCATTCCTCCGTATTTCAATCGGCAAGCGAGCGTGTTCCTACTCTGCTCATATCATTAAAAACAGAAAAAGGGTTCCGTTCCGCCCAAACCATGGCGGGAAGGAACCCTTTTTAGCTCTATTTTGCTAAATCATATTCATATCTCTAAGGCACCTTAATGTACAGACACCTCTTCACTATCCGCAACAGTTTCCGCTTTAAGTCCAGCTGCATTACATGCCGCAACGTAAGCCAAACCTGCAGCCATGACAATATCATGATGTGTTGCGGTCCCCCTGAACTCTCGTCCGGCACGTTCTACCGTGATCACGGCTTCCGCGCTGGCTCCTTCTCCCCCACTCAAGGCATGCATCTCCATATCAACAAACGTAATGTCATCTGAGATACACTGCCCGATAGCCTGGATCGTCGCATCTACAGGACCTTTGCCTACGGCAGAGTAGGACTGTTCCCCTGCACTCGTACGAATACGGACCGCAGCCATGCGGTCTGTCATGCTACCTGCCGTCACTTGCAGCTCAACCAATTCATAGTCCTGTGCCGGAATATTCATCGTTTGGCTTACCATTTGCAACAACTGGTCATCACTTACCACTTTTTGCTGATCTGCGGTAACTTTGAACACTTCGTACAGTTGTTCCATTTGTTGCTCATCCGGTTCAAATCCGTATTTGCGCACCCGATCCTTCAGAGCGTGACGACCGGAATGTTTTCCCAAAATAATCATACTGCGCGGAATGCCCAGTGCTTCCGGGTCCATAATCTCATACGTATTGCGGTTTTTCAGCAAACCGTCCTGATGGATGCCCGACTCATGCTGGAATGCGTTACGCCCAACAACCGGTTTGTTGTAAGCAATCGGGAAATGCATGGCCCGGCTAATCTGGCGAGATGTCTCATACAGCTGATTCAACTTGATGTTAGTTGTTGCTCCGATCACATCTCCGCGTGTTTCCAGCGCCATAATCAGTTCCTCTAACGCACAATTCCCTGTCCGTTCCCCAATCCCGTTAATCGTCACTTCAATCTGGGAAGCACCATTCGCAATGGCAGCCAGACTGTTTGCCACGGCAAGTCCCAGATCGTTATGGCAGTGGGCACTATAGCGAACTTTATCACCGCCCCTTGCCCCTTCACGTACGCGTCGGAACATCTCCCCATACTCATGCGGCAGCGCATAACCAACGGTATCCGGCAGATTAATGATACTTGCCCCTGCCTCAATCGCCACTTCAATCATTTCAATCAGATCATCCATCTTGGTACGCGCAGCGTCCATCGCTGTGAACTCCACGGTATCCGTAAACTGGCGCGCATAGGAGACCATCTCCCGAGCCGTTGCCACCACTTCACTGCGTGGACGGCGTAGCTGATGCTCAATATGAATGTCAGAGGAGGATATAAACAGGTGGATTCGTCGCCGGGCCGCATCTGCTGTAGCCTTCACCGCAGCATCGATATCGCCTTTGACCGCACGCGCAAATCCGCAGATTTCCACCTGCTGCAATTGTCTTGAGATCGCCTGAACCGCCTCAAACTCCCCTGGACTGGAGATAGGGAATCCAGGCTCAATGACGTCAATGCCAAGCGCCGCCAGCTGGTGAGCCAGCTCTATTTTCTGCTCAGGATGCAGGCTGGCTCCGGGTGCTTGCTCTCCATCTCGCAGCGTTGTATCAAAAATATCAATCATGCGTTTGTTCGGATTGGTTGTCATATTCATTAACCTCCATTAATTTTGGGATATCGGTTCGGTTATGTTTGGTTTGTGAAAAAGTTATGTTCAATGTGATGTGCGATGGTTCAAAGTGTACGTCGACTTACACCCTGAACAACTGTTGTTCCAGATTTCCTGATCAGACCTGCATCCATATGGTTGTTCCCTTTCGCCCACCCTGCTGCCGGCAGCAAAAACAAATAACCCGCCATCTCATCAAAGAGACGGCGGGTTATTCTCCCCTCCGCGGTACCACTCTCGCTTGATGGCTCAGCCTGCACTGACACCATCCACCTCGTGTTCTCCAAAAAGTCCATTAGACTTCAACCTAACTACGGCGAAACCGTAACATTTCAGAGAAACACCCTGTAACGGGGGTTAGCCGTTGCTATGTACACATGAGTTGACACCTTCTCGTTTAGCGACGAGTATGCTCAACCTCTGCTCATGTTTCCAAAGCTCTGTTCCCGGGCGAGATTCAAACGATTCCGGCCACTGCGTCGCACCACCCCGCAGCTCTCTGAGCACCTTTGCTGTTCTACTGCTCCCGTTCATTACGTTTGTTGATATGATATTCATTGTTCATATTGATCAAAAAATAAAAATCAAAAAAGCCTGCCTTCTCCTGCATAATGCAAGAGACGACAGGCTGTTCACCTTCGCGGTACCACTCTTGTTGACCCCAAGCCTGTTCGAATAACTGCTTGAAAGTCCCCTTAGTATTGTCCATCGATCTCTACACTTCGTATTAGCGTAACGGAAGTTGTCTCCGTTTCGTTCTACTCTGCTTCGACCCGAGCACAATGGCCCTTTCACGGAGGCAACCCGTAACGATATACTGTCGGCTGGCTTCAGCCCTCGGCCTGTTTCTTGGTAGCCGTGTTCCATCGTTCCGCTTCCAGGTGAGTTTCAGGTTTCCTTCGGCTGCGTTGCACCATCCCGCAGCTCTCTAATGACCCGGAGTGACCTTACTGTTCCTGTTCATCGCGTTTTTCAGTTCAGGAGATAATTCCTGTTTAAATTTGTAACTAATATACATTCTTCACAAACCGATGTCAACCATTCATTTCAAAAAAGAGAGAACTTTACACTTCGGTCTGAACCGACCAGGCTTCCAGAGAAAGTCCCGGGTCCGCCTTCGCGTCAAAATTAGTCCCCTCGCCGCGAATCCATTTCAGATGCGCCGCCGCACCGATCATCGCTGCATTATCCGTACAATATTCCATTGGCGGAATGACGAGCTCCAGCCCTTCTTTCGCACAGCGCTCCTGCAAAGCTGTCCGCAAACCGCGATTCGCTGCAACCCCGCCACACAGAAGTAACTGACGAGAGCCATATTCACGAACAGCACGTACCGCTTTTTCCACAAGCACTTCAACGACTGCTTCCTGAAAACCGCGTGCCACCGCAGACGGCTCTAATGTTTCGCCGCGCATCTTGGCCTGATTCAGTGCATTGAGGACAGCTGATTTCAATCCGCTGAGACTGAAGTCATATGAGCCTGCTTCAAGCCATACTCGTGGCAATGGAACAACATCCTCCGCTTCGGATGCCATCCGGTCAACATGCGGCCCTCCCGGATAAGGACAACCGAGAGCCCGAGCCACTTTGTCATACGCTTCACCGACGGCATCGTCCCGTGTGCGGCCGATCAGCTTGAATTTCCCCTCGGACTCCAAATGTACAAGCTCGGTATGCCCGCCTGATACGACAAGAGCCATCGCCGGATATTGCAATTCACGCACAAGGCGATTTGCGTAAATATGACCGGCAATATGATGGGTGCCGATCAGCGGTTTGCCCAGAGCCATCGCAAACGTCTTCGCTGCTACGATACCCACCAGCAGTGCGCCGACCAATCCAGGTCCCTGCGTAACCGCAATCGCACTCAGATCACGCGGGCGAATGCCAGACTGCTCGATCGCTTGCTCCAGCATCAGTGTGATGACTTCAACATGCTTGCGTGAAGCTACCTCGGGTACAACTCCGCCAAACGCTTTATGTGTCTCGATCTGACTAGAGATGAGATTGGATAGCACTTCACGTCCATCTTTGACCACAGCTACCGATGTTTCATCACAGCTTGTCTCTACCGCCAGAATATAGGATGGAGTTCCGCCCTGATTATTTATTAGATCATTCATGAATCCACTACGCTTCCTTCCTCTTCGCCGCTCCGGCCTGCAGGCGGAAGCACCGCCCACATGATCATTGCATCCTCTCCGTTATCAGAGTAATACCCTTTGCGCAGACCTGCCGATTCAAACCCTTTTTTCTGATACAAATTCTGAGCCACGACATTCGACACCCGAACCTCCAGTGTCATTCGCTCCATGCCAAGATAGGCCGCTGTCTTCATTAGCTCGTCCAGCAATTTTTCGCCCAGCTTGCGGCCCTGGTATGCTTTTCTCACTGCGATATTAGTAATATGCGCCTCGTCCATAATGGTCCACATGCCCGCATATCCAATGGCAGTCCCGTCCAGCTCCATGACCATATATTTAGCAAAATGATTATGCTTCAATTCATTGTGAAATGCCTCTTCCGTCCAAGGGAGGGTAAATGCTTCATGCTCAATCTCCATCACGTCAGGGATATCTGCCACCGTCATGAGTCTGAACTGAAACATGGTCTCCTGTCCTTCATTCGCTACGTTGTCCATACGCTCTCCCTCTCCCTTCAGCCTTTGCGCAGCAGGTTGGCTTCGGCTTCGGACAGCTGGGTGTAGTTCGGCACCAGGGCATGTACGTCATCACGCTGACCTGCAAGCAGCGCTTCGGCGCCGAGGCGCCCAATCCAGCGGCCTTCCAGCTCATACGGTACGAGCTGGAGCGCCGTTCCTGCGGGGCAGCGAAGCTCTGCCGCTGCTACCGCATGTTGGCCCGTCTCGCCGACGATCCAGACGGCAACGGGCCGCTCTTCCGGCGCCGCCTCCGCCAGGCGGGCGGCGAGCTCTTCCAGCCATCCGTTCACTTGACGGATGGCATCCGGCGCCAGCCGGCGGGGTGCATCGCCGCCGGCGGAGGCGAACAGCGCGGTATAGGCTTGACCGCGCCGCGCATCCACGAGCGGAACGATCCAGTGGACAGGGGCGGCACCGGTGCCGCCCTGGTCCGCGGATGGCGTTCCGCCAGCCCCGGCTGCGGCATCATCTGCCGCAGCTTGCGCCTTGGCGGCGAGGCCGCTGTGCCAGCCGCCCCAGGCGAGGGCCTGCAGGCTGGACACCCCGGCAACGGGGATGTCCCACGCCCAGGCCAGCGTCTTTGCCGCGGTCACCGCAATGCGGATGCCCGTGTATGAGCCTGGCCCAATGCCGACGGCAATCCCGTCCAGTTGGCCTGGCTTCGTGCCGCTGGCCCCGAGCAATTGCTCCATCACAGGCACGACGTGCACCGAGTGATTACGCTCTGCTCGCTCATTGCGCTCTTCCAGTAGCGAACGCTCCTCCATCACCGCTGCGGCCATCACCGCGGTAGATGTGTCCAACACCAAAAACCGCTGACGCGGCTTTTCCTGCAACTCTTCGTTCGTCCCTTCTTTTCCCAAACCCTGTATCATCCTATAACTCCATTCTGTCTGAACTGTCGGCATAGCTCGGCATATCCCTCACCATACCCATCCAGTGTTATCGTTCGATCTTCCATGCCTGTGGTTTCGATCTGCACATGAAGATGCTCTTCGGGTAACAACTCGGGAATAATGCTGGACCATTCCACCAGACTGACTCCCGTACCATAAAAATATTCTTCAAGACCCAGCTCGTCCGCTTCTTCCAACGAAATGCGATACACATCCATATGATATAGCGGCAATCGCCCCTCGTATTCCTTGATCAGCGTGAAGGTTGGACTGCTTACCACATCTCTTACGCCCAAATGCCAGGCAAACTTCTGAGAAAAAGCCGTTTTACCCGCTCCCAAATCGCCGTCCAGTGCAATGACCATGCCAGCTTGTGCCTGCACCGCAAGTGCAGCAGCAAGCGTTTCTGTATCTGCAATGCTGTGGGAATGATACACCCACTGTTCATGCGTCTGATTCAATATACGTCCCACCTTTGACGGTCTTCCGTCTGAGTTCACTTTGAACCTTATTATATCGGTCCCTTTCCTTGCCCGCAACATCGAAGGGACATGCTGGAAAGGTTGGGCTTTATAACTATCTTTTTGCGTAATCACATACAGGATTCTAACTAAAAAAACCGATACCTTCCGGTATCGGCCGCACTTTCATTGATTTCAAGAATGTCCTCGCTTCTCTTTTACCATCCGTACTTGTCACAATTTTATAGTTGCTACTCTTCCAGACGATCCACTCGCACCGTTTGGGTGTTTCCTGGTCTGCTTCCCACTTGTACCGTTGCCATACCATTGGCCTCATCCACACTTTCAATCCAGACAGGCTCACCTTCAAGCGTCACCGCGATTGTATCTTTGGAATTATAAATGGCTTTGGCCCGCTTCGTATCCATCATACTATTCGTAGTCTCCTTCCGGGTCATCATTGTGGTCCTCTTGCACAATCGTATCTGTCGTACTATCCCCAATATAACCGTTATCCTCTGTAACCTGACCGCCGCCTAAACCTTCATTCACCATACGATCGATATCCAGCATAAAAGATTCCCGATCAAGCGGCAGCTTCTCCGAAGTCACCGCTTCCCAATTCACATCTGCTGCCGGCGTATAAAACTCTTCTGCACTCTCGGCATCCTCCAGAGGATAGGGCGTAAACGTGTGCTTGTGCGCCTCTTCCTCATCTCGCCTGTTCTTCATCTGGCACCTCCCCATCATGTTTCTGTTATCATCCCCGACTCTTGCAGAACCATACAACATGCTGCATCCTCATCCGGAAACTCCAATCCACCATAACAATCAAGGGTTTACGACTATCCCTTACAACAGCTGCCCATACTATTAACAAAAAAAGAAATTCGAAAGGAGTCGCTCTTATGCACACGGTCTGGAAAGGCGCGATCAGTTTTGGTCTCGTGCATGTCCCTGTCAAAATGTTCTCGGCTACCGAAGACAAAGATATCTCCATGCGTTACATTCATAACGTTTGCGGAAGCCCGCTCGCTTATGTACGTCAGTGCCCCTCCTGTGAGGTCGAAGTCAAATGGGAAGAGATTACCAAAGGGTATGAATATGAAAAGGGCAAATTTGTTCTTTTCGAAAAAGAAGAACTTGAGGCCTTAAACGAGTCCAGCAGCAAAACCATTACCATTCTGGATTTTGTGGATTTGACTGAAATTGACCCGATCTATTTTCAAAAAACGTATTACCTCTCTCCTGATCAGGCTGGTGGTAATGCCTATCAGCTTCTCATGAACGCCATGCGGGATACGGGGAAAATAGGCATTGCTAAAATCTCCATTCGCTCCAAAAGCAGTCTCGCCGCCATCCGTGTTCTGGAGGACTGTTTGTCGATGGAAACTATTTTTTACCCGGATGAGATCCGTCCCGTGTCACAGGTACCTAACCTCCCTGAAGTTCAAAATGTAAACGAAAAAGAACTCACGATGGCCAAACTGCTAATTGACCAGCTTTCGACTCCGTTTGAACCGGGTAAATATACGGACGATTATCGGGCAAAGCTACTCGACCTCATTCAACACAAGGTTGCTGGGGAGGAGATCAAGATTGCTCCAGCCAAACCGGAAGCTAATGTGATGGATCTTATGGCTGCCCTCCAAGCAAGTATCGAAGCCGTCAAGCCGATTCCTTCAGACCCTGGAACATCCACGGCTAAACCTAAAAAACGCGCTCCGCGCAAAACAACTGCCCAGGCTGCTGCCGGAGGAGAAACCGATGCTCCCCCTGCTGCACCGAAACGCAAAAAAGCCCCAGCTAAACCAAAAGCGTAATTGTACTGGTGAAGTAGAATGGGTGTAAGGACTATTCGTTTTTATTCCCTAGCCTCTCATGTCATATGGGCTTGTATGTCCTATCGCGTCGTTTACTCTGTGACATATCTTCCTCCCCTCATGGTCGAGGCCCCTGCTTGTGTCTAACGGACCGGACGTAATTGGGTCAACCTGATCCAAAGACTCCCGTATCGGTTCGTTAGCACGTGTTGGAGGCACTATGTATAATCATCCTCTTTATGACCACCATCGGCTTACCACTTCGATCCTTCCAGATCACATAGACCTCTGTGACCATACCGAAGAAAGAATTTCGTCTAAGTTATTGACTAAAAACAGTAAAAATTTTATATTAACTTATGAAAAGTAACTTATTTATATTTATAAAGTGATTTAATCCATTATCAAGTTAATATTGTTCAAAGTTCTTAGCTCTGCTTCGATATGCACCATGTTCCATTAAATGGTATTCGCACATTATAATTTTTGATTTGTTCACGATGAGAAACCACAATAAGGAGGAAATAACTATGAGTACTACTTATCAAATTCCGGCCACAACCCATCTAGGTGAAGTCAGTCTCAAAATTAGCAATCTGGATCGATCCATCCAGTTTTATACGGACGTTGTTGGCCTCACACTGCTGACACGCCAAGATCATATCGCCACAATGACAGCGGACGGAAAGAACGTCCTTCTTCGTCTTGAAGAAGTGAGCAACAGCATCACTTTGCCTGAGCGTTCCCACGCAGGCTTGTACCACTTTGCCATTCTGCTGCCTGACCGCAAGTCGCTTGGACTTGCCATTCGTAATCTGGTCGCATCCGGGATTGAGATTGGTCAAGGAGATCACCTGGTAAGCGAAGCTTTCTATATTTCAGACCCCGATCTGAACGGAATTGAGATTTACGCGGACCGTCCTCGTGATACTTGG
Source organism: Paenibacillus xylanexedens (assembly GCF_007680605.1). Taxonomy (GTDB): domain Bacteria; phylum Bacillota; class Bacilli; order Paenibacillales; family Paenibacillaceae; genus Paenibacillus; species Paenibacillus xylanexedens_B. The sequence continues at coordinate 507,458 of NZ_VEIO01000002.1, read as the reverse complement.
AAACGGGATGCTGACAATAATTATGTCATGGCAAGCGATCCAGTGGATGTACAGAGCTTGTTTGATTTGTCGGCAAATGAGACTTGGGACGGTCTGCCAGCTGGCACTGTTATCGGTCATGTTCACTTCCACGTTCGCAGTCTGGAAGAAGCCCGCAGCTTCTACTCCGGTATTCTCGGATTCGATATTGTAGGCAACTTCGCCAACATGTCAGCACTGTTTGTGTCTGCCGGAGGGTACCATCACCATCTGGGGCTGAATATCTGGGCTGGTGTGAATGCTCCAATTAATCCTGCCAATGCTACGGGAATTGACTATTTCACCATTGTGTATGCCCGTAACCAAGAAGTTGAGCTGGCCGCTGAACGTTTACGCCAGGCAGGCGTTGAAGTACGCCGGGATGGTGATTCATGGTATGCGGCAGACCCTCAGAACATACGCATCCGCCTAATTGCAGAAGAATAAAGCTAATTATTGTTTACTTTAGACTTAAGCCGTTGCCCTTCAATTGCTCAGATGTCTTGATTTTCCGCTTCCTTCTTATGACCAAACTTGTAATTGCAAAAAAAGTCTGTCCCTGGTGCCTCCAAAGCTTCCTTAGGAGAACAAGCGGTCAGGCTTTTTTAATATGTCACTGATAAAACCGCAAATATTGGTACATCCTAACCAGACTCAAACATTGCCAGACAAAGGAGAATTTATGGAATGATTGAAAAGGGACGTTTGACCGTCAGGCAGCTAGGTTCGCTGATGTTCCTTTGCACAATCGGTGAGCAGATCCTCTTTTTCCCAACGATGATCACCTCCTATGCTCAGCAAGATGCCTGGATTTCTTCCTTACTTGGCTTATTGGGCGGAATAGTTATACTGCTCATCATGCTTGCTGTATATCGCTTGGATCCGCGTCTGAATTTGATTGAGCATGTATTGCGTATATTGGGGCCTTGGATCGGTGCGGTGATCAGCGTGTTCTATATTTTTTATTTTTTGATCAGTACGTCGACATTCATCCGGGAAATGGGAGATTTTTTGGCAACCGACATTCTAAGAAATTCACCGCTGTGGATTCTGCATTTAACATTCATTATTGCGCTTGCTTGGGGACTGCGATCAGGGCTACCTAATATCGGCAGGTCGGCTGAAGTCCTGCTGCCTCTCGTTTTCCTGTTTTTGATTATTCTCACCCTATGCCTACTCCCCAAGGCAGAGCTCGACAATATAAAACCCATTCTTGGTCGGGGATTGCTTGATCCTTTCAAAGGCTTTATCGCTGTACTTACATATCCGTACTGTGAACTATGTATTTTCATGATGTTATTGCCTTACACGGAGCAGCGCTCTCATCTGAAAAGAGATTTTTTGCTCATGGGTATGATTGGCGGATTAATGCTGACGCTAATACTGAGTATGTGTTTGCTTATTATGGGGCCGTTTATGACACAGCATTATTGGTTTACGTCGTTTAATCTGTCCCGTTTGATTAACATCGGCAACTTCTTGCAACGGATTGAAGCGATCATGGCTTCCGTATGGGTTATCGCTGTATTTTTCAAAAGTGTGCTCTTTTTTTACGGCTTTGTGCTTGGGCTTGCTCACCTGTTTCGCTTGTCCAGCTATCGGAATCTAATCTTACCGGCAGCATTCCTTATTTTATCGTGCTCGATCCTGATCGCTCCAAATGAAACATTTTATCTGAAAGTGGTCATCCCCTACTGGATTGACTGGGATTTAACCTGCGGTATTTTTCTCCCGTTGTTGCTAATTCTGATCCACCATATAAAGCATAAGCTGCAAAAACATTAACGCCTTCCACGCATTCTATATATATCATCCTGATATAAGGCTGTGTGGCTGGTTTAAGGAAAGGAGTAACACATGATCAAACCTGTTATTCCGTTTGAACCTGTATCCCGAGATACTTTACCCACAGGCTCCGAGTGGATAGCCCAGATCAAATGGGATGGTGTGCGCATGCTCGCCTATGAGAACGGGCAAGAGTTACGGCTGGTCAATCGCAGGTTACATGACCGGACGACCCAGTATCCAGAACTAGTGGGGCCGCGCAATCTATGCGAGGGCAACTCTTACATTTTGGACGGTGAGATCATCGCGCTCGATCCGGACACAGGACGTCCCTCCTTTTATCATGTCCTTCGCCGGGATCGCATGAGCAAGCCGGATAACATTGCTCAAGCTAAACAGCAGATACCGATAACTTATATGGTTTTTGACATTCTATATTACGATGGAAAGTGGGTCACAGATCTGACACTATCCGCTCGTCAGCATTTACTTCACCAAGTGTTACATACCAGCAATCATGTTCAGGAAGTAACTAACTCCACGGATGCATCTACTTTGCTAAGCGTTATGAGGCAACATCAGATGGAAGGCATCGTCTGCAAGGATCTCACCAGCACCTACGGGATCGGTAGCAAGGACCCACGCTGGCAGAAGGTGAAGATTATGCATGATCTGTACGCCATGATCGGGGGCGTCACGTATCGCGATGGGATCGTCAACGCCGTTGCGATTGGCGTATATGACGGGCCTCATTTTATCTATATTGGTCATGTAGGAACAGGGAAGTTGAACATTAATCGCTGGCGGGAACTCACTTCACAGGTGCAGCCACTTATCATAAAGGATAGGCCGTTCCATAACATTCCTGAGCGTAGCGCAGAGACAACTTGGGTACAACCAAAGATTGGACTTAAGGTGCAGTATATGGAACTGACGCATCATCGCACACTGAGACATCCTAGCATCCAAACCTTTGCAGAAGTGACACGGGAGGACTGCCCGGCGAGCCAGCTGCGGCATGAATTTCAGTAAAAGGAGGTGCACAATGCCACACAAAATCAAAGGCTCCATCATGATTGAGGGCGTAGAACTCACGGTTACGAATCCAGACAAGCTGTTATGGCCAGAAGCAGGGATAACCAAAGCCATCTATCTGCAAAAGCTGGCTGCCCTGGCCCCATATCTGTTAACCTACACACGTAACCGTTTGTTAACAACCATTCGATACCCTCATGGCGCTGGCGATACGTTCTTTTATCAAAAAAATGCTCCGGAGCCCGTGCCTGATTTCGTTCATACACAGGATCATGAAGGTATACGGTATATTGTCATGAACGGGCTACCTGAACTTCTCTGGTTAGGAAATTTGGCCGCACTTGAATTCCATCCTTCACTTCATGCGATCCACAGTACCCTACCCTGTGAATGGATGATTGATCTCGACCCTTCGATGGAGCACGAGCCGCGGATCATGCAGGCCGCCTTGATTGTTGGTGAAACATTGTCCTCTCTCGGATTGCAATCCGTTCCCAAGACCTCTGGCGCCACAGGTGTTCAAATTATTGTGCCGATTACTCCGGGTGTAACATTCGATGAACTGCGCGATATCGGTCATTTTGTAGGTAAATATGTCACGCAAAAACATCCTGATTTGTTTACGCTGGAACGGCTCAAAAAAGATCGGGGCGATCGAATTTACTTTGATTATCTCCAGCATTATGGCGGCAAAACATTGGCTGCTCCCTATACCCCTCGCGCCAAGCCACAGGGAACCGTCTCCACTCCCCTGACTTGGGATGAGGTCCGTCGTGATGTCTCTATTCAGGATTATCACCTCATGAATATTATTGAACGTCTGACAACCGTTGGCGACCTGATTGCAGCCGTGCCTCCGCAGCCTATGGAGCTGATTCTGAAACATCTCAAGAAAAAATAGCCGATATCCGGTGATTCAGGATATCGGCTTATTAGTATAGTAGAAAAATATTTCTTCCTCTAGTTGTTTAATAACCCTTGTGTCATATCGAGCAGAAAGTTCCGCTAATGGATGCCTTTTTTCTTGAAGCGTCCGCCCTTCACATCGTGAATGTTACCGATAGCCACAAAAGCTTGCGGATCCCAGTCCTCAACAATGGACTTCAGCTTGGCTTCTTCCAGACGAGTGATGACAACAAAAATGATCTTTTTCTCATCCCCGCTGAATCCGCCTTCTCCGTCCAGATACGTTACACCACGTCCGAGACGATCTGTCAACGCGGAACCGATATCGCGATACTTCTCACTGATGATCCAGACCGACTTGGACTGATCCAGTCCTTCATTCACGATATCAATCATCTTCATGGCAATATAATAGGCAATCATCGAGTACAAAGCGTTCGGCCAGCCGAATACGAATCCAGCACCCGCGAAAATAAATACGTTAATAATCAATACGATCTGTCCCACAGACAGCGGTGATTTCTCGCTAAACAGAATAGCAACGATCTCTGTACCATCCAGCGAACCACCTGAACGAATAACGAGACCTACCCCCACACCCAGGATCAATCCGCCGAATACAGCACCCAGAAGTGGTTCACCGGGTGTTAGTGCCGGAACTTTGTGCAGTAGGGACGTGCCGATAGACATCACGACGATCCCCAGCAAAGTAGATAACGCAAAGGTCTTACCGATCTGCTTGTAACCAAGGATTAGAAAAGGCATATTGAGCAAAGTCAGAAATATCCCCAGCGGCAGATGTGTAAGCTCTGAAACCATAATCGAGATCCCCGTGATACCGCCGTCGATGACGCCGTTTGGCACGAGGAATACTTCAAGCGATACGGCCATGAGCACAGCACCGATCAGGATCATTACAATACGTTGCAGAAATTTCAGCGTAAACACCGAGCTTTTGACGCCGCGGTCGGCTTGCTTGGCCGTTAATTCTTTCACCGTTACATTGGACATGGTATCCCCCCCCGTAAAATCAGAATGTGAATCCATTTTATATATCCATTAAATTACTCCACGGGGAAGCTCCATGTAGAAAACGAGCCAAACTGTATTCTTCATGTACTTTAACCCAACATCATACGGGCATCTAAAGGCGATATAAAATAGATTCAAGATGTACTGCTTGCCGGATCACACTTCCAAAAGAGAGCAAAAGGGAGCCTGTTTCCCCAGACTCCCCTCCTTCGTCACGACATGATTTATATAACTATTATATCATAAAAGATCAAATTGGAGCAAAATACTTAGCAAAAAGAAGATAAATTCAAATAAAGTGAATTTATCTTCGGAAATCTGCCCTAAATCGGCTAAAGAAGCGGAGAAAGCATGCGAGAAAGCATTTCTGCCCCTTTTTGCAGACGTGAGCGATGTTGGAATTCGAAGGTATCTATCTGGCTGCACTCCTCTAGGTCACGTTCAAAATCATGCATCAGACGATGAATCGCAGAGCTTTCAAACAATACAGCGGTCAATTCAAAATTATAAAAGAAACTGCGCATGTCCATGTTGGCCGTCCCTACTGTCGCCAGCAGTTCATCGACAATCATCACTTTTGCATGTACAAAACCTTTGCGGTATTGATAAAATTTCACCCCGGCACGTAGCAACTCTTCAACATAAGAAAGAGATGCCAGATGCACTAACCGTGAATCGGACTGATACGGAATAACAATTCGCACATCTACTCCACTGACCGCAGCGGTCTTTAGAGCCTCGTAAAGAGCTGGATCAGGAATGAAATACGGTGTTGTAATATATATCCGTTCACAGGCTACTGAGATCGCCCCAAAACACATCTCCTGAATGGCGTCCCAATCTTGATCAGGTCCGCTCCCTAGAATCTGGATTCGTTCTCCGCCGCTGCAAATATGAGGTGGAAACAACTCTCCGAGCTGCGGCTCCATAATCCGTTTTCCGGAGGCCAGTTTCCAGTCGTTAAGAAACGTGCTTTGCAGGAAATAGACAGCATCTCCTTCAATCTGCACATGGGTGTCTCGCCAAAATCCGACCTCCGGGTATTGACCCAGATAGTCATCTCCGACGTTAATACCGCCGACAAAACCAACCTTCCCGTCCACAACTACAATTTTACGGTGGTTTCGGTAATTGACTCTGCGATCAATGGTAGCAATGAGCGGTGGCAGAAAAAAGTGAAACTCAACACCCGCATCCTGAAGCTTGCGGATAAAACTCCAGCTCAGGTTATGACTGCCAAGCCCGTCGCAGATGAACCTGACTTTAACTCCCTCCTGCGCTTTACGAATCATCATCTGTTGAAAGCGAGTACCGATCACATCATCTCTGAAAATATAGAACTCGACATGCAGATGGTGCTTCGCCTTTTCCATCTCTCTCAGCATAGCCGCAAAAGCCTCTTCCCCATTGGTCAGCACTTTACTCCGGTTACATCCCGTAATCGGGCTCTCGGACAAATGCGATAACAAATTGAATAAACGGTGCTGGTGATTATATCGATCCCCTGGCATTTGGGAAACCTCTTCTATAATGTGCGCCTGTTTCCAGATTGTTTCGCGCATCTCCCTGAAGATGCGCGACCCACCCTTTCGCAGTTTTTTGCGTTTACTATAGTCCTGGGCCACGAAATAATACACAACAAATCCGATTAAGGGCACGCAAAACAAGATGAACAGCCAAGCCACTGCTTTGGCCGGATTGCGGAACTCCAGCACGAGAATCGTAGCCGCTTGAAAGATAAAAACAAGTAAAATAACGACCAGCCAGAACATGCGGCCTCCCCCTTAATACATACGCTCTAATATTTTTATGATCAGTTTTGTAAAATTCCGTTATCTCGCTCACTAGCTTTGCCTTGCTTCATTCTAACCAGCTTTGACGATATTGTTCCCAGCTAATCATAGATACCCAATGTAGACCACAATCGTAACGAATACTTAGATAAAACTTTACATAACCTAACTTCAACACTGTTTTGCATAAATCCCTTTCCAGACTCTTCCTCTTTTCTTCCGGCAAAGGTGGTCTTCTTACGTAAAATTAGATATAATACTCGTTAAAACTTATTACATAAAAGGAGAAGAGTAGTGAATGGACAGTGAGAGGTATGCGTTAAATTTGGTTTTGGTTGCATTATTGATAGGGTTATCGGCATTTTTTGTGGCAGTGGAGTTCGCTCTGGTACGGGTTCGTCCAAGCCGAATTGATCAAATGATTGCAGAAGGGAACAAACGGGCGCTCGCTGTGAAACAGGCCGTCGCTAACCTGGACGGATATCTGTCTGCTTGTCAGCTCGGGATTACGATTACGTCTCTCGGACTAGGCTGGCTCGGTGAACCCACGGTAGAGAAAATCCTTCACCCGGTGTTCGAAAGCATGAGTATCCCGGATGCACTCGCTTCATTCTTGTCATTTGTCATTGCCTTTGTTGCGATCACCTATTTACACGTTGTTGTGGGTGAGCTTGCACCCAAAACGATAGCGATTCGTAAAGCCGAGACTGTCGCCCTGCTGACGTCTGGCCCTATCATCTGGTTTAACCGAGTGATGTATCCTTTTATCTGGCTGTTAAACGGCTCTGCGAACCAACTGGTCAAATTGTTTGGCATCAAGCCTGCTTCAGAACATGAAGAAGCGCACTCCGAAGAAGAGCTCCAGATCATTATTAATGAGAGCTTTGAGAGCGGGAAAATCAATCAGGCGGAATTTGGGTATGTTAGCCGAATTTTTGCATTTGATGAGATGTTAGCCAAAGAGATCATGGTTCCCCGGACTGATATGGTCTGCCTTTATCTAAATAAAACGAACGAGGAAAATCTCGAAATTATTCGTGAAGAGCAATACACCCGTTTTCCAGTCGTTAATGAGAGCAAAGACGACATTATCGGTATCATTAATACGAAACAATTTTTCTTAGAACTATATGGTAATGATGAACCTGTCGACCTGTCTTCCCTCATTCAGCCCGTTTCGGCTGTTCATGAGACAACTCCGGTTAAAGATTTGCTCAAAAAAATGCAGAAGGATGGCGTGCATATTGCTGTTCTCGTCGATGAGTATGGGGGCACTTCGGGTATAGTAACGATCGAAGACGTACTCGAGCAGATTGTTGGTGAGATTCGCGATGAGTTCGATGCAGACGAAGAAGAAGAAATTCAGATTGTGAATGAGCATTATATCATCATGGATGGTAAGGTTTCGCTGTCCAAGGTCAACGATATGTTCACGGCTTCGCTTGATGCGGACGAGTGGGATACGATTGGTGGATGGCTATACAGCCACCGTCCGGAGATGAACGAACAGGAAGAGTATGAATATGAGAACCTGACCTTTGTCCTGCTGGAAAAAGATAAAAATCGCTTCTACAAGGTCGCGATCGTCCCGAAAGAACCCCTGAACATGTCAGACTACACCGATGAAGACGAGAAAGAAACAAACGTTTGATTAAAAGGTCTGTCCTCCGTCACTTCTGACGAGGATAGACCTTTTCTCTATACTGACAGGTGAAGCATCCCAAACTCATCAGGAAACTGCTCGATCTTCAACAATCCGGTTCTGGATCTTCCGAAATATAATCTTAAGTATCATGTATAGCGGAATGATAATAATCATTCCTAGAATGTTACCCAGGTCGGCTCCAACGAGCAGCAGGATCACCGTGGTCAACGGATGGATATCAAGTTGCTTGCCATAGACATACGGGGAGATCAGATTATCCTGAATTTGCTGTGCAACAACGATAATGATCAGAGACCAGAGCGCCATGGAAGGCGAGTCGATAAAAGCAACGATCACAACAGGAATTGCAGCCAGCAATGCTCCCACATAAGGGATGAAGTTAAGAATAATGGATACAACTGTCAACAACAATGCATAAGGCAAGCCAATGATAAGGAAGCCAATAAACATAAGAATACCTAGCGCAACATTAACGATAACCCGGCCCACAATATAATTGCTCAGAGCTTCATCAATTTCATGAACCGTTTCTTCGCCGTCTTTCCGATAATGTCTCGGCAACAACAGCGTCAAGTTGGTTCCGAATTTGCTGCCTTCCTTGAGCATGTAATAGAGCATAATCGGAAATGTTGCCAAAATAATGACCAGGTTGGACACGACGGAAAACAGACCAGAGACATAATCCGTAACCTGCGTAATCCCCTGACTTAAATACTCGGACAATCTGGTAAACAAGTCCGAATTCTCAGGCAGGTAACGGGCAAGAAAACGATTGTTTTCCAGTGCTTTAATCTGCTCTACAAGAGATGAAACAAGCTTAGGTGTATTTTCGATAAAATTCCATAACTGCTCCCGCAGGGAAGGCCACACGAGAACGCTGAATCCTGCAATGAGGAGTCCCACAGCCACATAAATAATCAGGACAGACAGTGCCCTTTTTATTTTATGCCGTTCCATGAAGTCCACGAGCGGACGCAACAGATAGTAGAAAAATCCTGCGATCAGGAGCGGGATAATAATGATATGAACCAGCGAAGTGAGAGGGCGGAAAATAAAGTTGACTTTATCCCCCAAATACACGATCAGCAACAGTAAAATAATTGCCGTGCATATGCGGTAAAATTTGTTGTTAATCAAGAAACATGATCCCTCCATGCGCTGCCCTGCCAAAGTGACTGCGACGATAATATGATTCTAACATTACAATACCAGTATGTACCCTGAATAGACAGCTATGCCTCACGAAAACACAAAAAAGAGGCAGGAATTAACCTGCCACATCTCTTTTGTTGAACACAACCCATGATATCGCCATAAAGATGACGTAGTATACAGCGAGAACGGCCAAGGAGAACCCCAGAGTCATCCCATCACTCGGACCATTGATTAAACCCATATCGGATGAAGCGTTCATATATTTGCTCAGATCCATATTGTTGAACAAAACGTATTTGGCCCATTCATAACGATCTGGATTGAAGATTAGCGAAAAAATGTTTTGCGTGAACATAATGAACAGAGACAGACCAATCGCAAGCGCACCCGAACGAAATACAGACGATACCATAAATGCAATTGCGAGTGTAATAAACAGATCGATATACAGATATCCCCATCTCGTAAACGCATTAGCTGCCATTATACTGCTCTCCACCGGAGCATCATGAGAGAACAGAACATACGAGCTGAGCATCGCCATACCAATGACCAGTAAAGTGCTCAATATACTGAAGCCGACTACAGTCAGATATTTGGAAGCTAGAATCTTGCTGCGTGACCACGGACGGATCAACAGCAGTTTAATAGTTCCCCATGTAAACTCACCCGCTACCGATTCCGCTGCAATGACCACACAAAAAATCGTATTCAGGAAAAATGCGATCTGAACCGTTGTAACCGCCGGCTGCCAATAAAAAGCGTCACTCGACCCCATACCTTCCCTCATTAACACGGGCATTAACAACGAGATTAGGGCAAGAATAGCTAACATGACCCAGGTACGCACACGACGGAATACCTTCATATTTTCATTCAGCAACAGATTGCCGAAACTACCCAATACCGCCACCTCCAGTCACTTGCAAAAATTGATCTTCCAGCGTTCGAGTCACGTTGCGAATGCCGTAAACCTGTACGCCTTCACGAACCAGCTTGGCATTAATTTCAGGAATCTGTTCCCTTGAGAGAGACAGCACGATAACATTCCCCCGAATGGTTGCCTCGCCCTCCAGCAGCTGAATAGCACGTTCCGCATCATTCACTTCAAATGCAACTTCGATTAAAGCATCTGAACCTTGCTCATCTCGCAAATTGCGAACATCAATCAGTTTACCGTTCTGAATGATAGCCACGGTGTCACACATCAATTCCATCTCGGACAAGAGGTGACTTGATACGAAAACTGTAATTCCCTCTTCACGGGTGAGAAGACGCAGATAGTCTCTAAGCTCCCTTATGCCTTGAGGGTCGAGACCATTCGTTGGCTCATCCAGTACAAGCAGCTTGGGTCTATGTAATATAGCCTGCGCGACACCAAGGCGCTGACGCATACCCAAAGAATAGGTTTTAACTTTGTCGTGAATACGAGCTGTCAGGCCTACACGTTCAATGGTCTCCGCAATACGTTCCTTGGTAACACCAGGTGACATGCGGGCAAAATGCACCAGATTCTGATACCCGGTCAGAAACTTGTACATTTCCGGATTTTCTACGATCGCCCCCACCTGGGCTATGGCCTGTTCAAACTCATTCTTCACACTGTGTCCGGAAATGAAGATATCTCCTTTACTAATGGACATCAGACCTACCATCATTCGAATGGTTGTTGTTTTCCCCGCGCCATTCGGTCCTAAAAAACCAAAAACCTGCCCCGGAGAAATATCCAGGGTCAGGTCGCTGACCAATGATCGGGAGGAAATGATTTTACTGACGCCTTGAAGTCGGACGACCGGCTCCTGCTGCATTCAATCCTCTCCTTCATGTACGGGCTTACTTCATGCCCGTTTCTCATATGAGCATAGTGTATCATAATCTTTAGTATATTGTCCTGCAAACTGGGACTTACCTTCTCGTTTTGACTCAACTACACACGCCTCACAGCATCCAAGTGGCATTTCACTCCGGTAAAATCCAGTACGAAACACGTGATTGCCTCCATTGCCCTCTGGCTTCTGGGCGGCGTCTCTAGCGACCGACACAATCATCCCACAACTGACACAGTAAAAGCGGCCCGTTTCATTCAATGGAATACCTTCCCCTCACAGGGAGTCTCTAGTCCCTGTTATTTGTCGTTAGACGCTGAAAATTGATACATTTTGTATCCTAATTCGTAATTTACTTGACACCGGGACTATTGTCAAGCTTTTTAAGCATGGATTTAGGTTGAAAATTCAAAAAAACGCTATAAATGCGACAAAAGTCTCGCATTTATAGCGCTTGATCAAGGACTAATGATACAAAACGGTATACTCAACCTCCATTTACATTACATTATATGTAATATTTATTTCTCATCCTGATATTGTATCCTATCATGCATCACGATGAAGTTTCAGTGTTGTGTTTCCTATCATCCGGGTAGTACCATAACAGCGTCCACTGCTTACCATCCTGTACAAGGTAACAGATCTGCACAAGATCAAACTTCCCAAAGGTTCCGGAATACGTTTGTATAACTTTGATTTTGTATGCTTCGGGAAAGGGCTTCACGCCCTGAACGATCTCCACATCAAACTCCCGCTCTGGCGGCTCCATCTCCAGTTCAAACGTCTGCACACCAAAATGCTGCATAAAAATGTGAGCTCTATTCTGCACATAGGCACTCTTCGGAAATCGCTCTTTCATTAAAGGATGAAAAAGCTCCCAGGAGCTTCCGAAGTCACCCGTTTGCTCGTATTTGTAAAACTCTTCTGCCACAGCAGCAGCCTCTGCAGGCGCATCTGCACGAAACAGTGCAGGTACACTCCTGATAATCAGCCACAGCAAAAGCACTACAAATAAAATAAGTCCGCTTTTTTTGAACAGTGCATTACGGTTTCTTCTTCTTAGCATCATTCAGCCCCCTTGTCCTGCCTACCCCATATGTATGATGGTTTGCAAACAAGTAGAAGCTATGCCTGGACTACACACTGCATTTCCTGGGAAATCAATGATGTCTCCTACCCAGCAAAGCTCGAATTCCTGTATAAACCGCGATGCCGCAACTTCCGCCAATCAAGTCTACACCGACATCCCAGATTGAACTCGTACGATTGGGGCTGAACTGTTGGATATACTCGTCAATGGAGGCAATCACTGCAACGAACATCAGCGCCAACGTAATACAAGTTATGCCTCTCACCCGTTTGTAACGCAGACTGCCATAGATTAATACTGCGAGTACAGCGTAGATTAATAGATGCGCAGTCTTGCGAAAGAGGAATTCTACAAAAGCATAAGGCCTTTCTTTTAGTGAATACTCGTGCCCATTATAAAACAGGTGCACATCGGGCAATGTAACCCCGATGTGCACCTGTTTGGTCAAACGTTGAAGCCATGGCTGAATATTTTGTTGTTGATAGGATTGGGAAGACATCAGCCAGATTATCGCAATCCAGACCCCTGCCAGCATTAGCCAAAACAACATTTTATACGAACGATTCTTCCGTTGATATTTCTGTTTTCTTGTTTCTCTTCCCTCCGCATTCAGCAATGTTTTCACCACTTTCCTTGCTGTTTCACGAACGTTGCCCTTACTGTTCTAGGTGCTGCGTCAGTAATCCGTGAATGCGCTCCTTTTCCTCTTGATCTACAATAAAATAATAAATACCGTTGATTTTCTCGCCTTTTCCCTTGATCTCAACTGTATCGATTTCTTCCAGGTCGCTACGATAATCCAGAAGCAGTTCTTTCATCTCATCAAATGTCAGATCTGTTCTGACATGTGTACCCAGCTCATCTAACATATTTTGAAGGTGAAGCACACTGGAGAATTGCATCGTATTTTTGAGCATCTGCTTCAGGACCTCTCGCTGACGATCATTCCTTCCCAAGTCACCCTTCGGATCATCATAACGCATTCTGGAGAACCCGAGAGCAGCGACACCATCCAGATGAATGTTTCCCTGCTCATAACGTTTACCCTCATAGTCAAAGGCAAACGGGTTGTTTACATCCACACCCCCAACAAGATCAATGATTTTGGAGAACCCCTCCATATCTACTTTCATATAATAGTGAATGGGAATTCCCAAAAATTGTTCAACTGTTGCAAGAGACATATCCACGCCCCCAAAGGCGTAAGCGTGATTGATTTTGTCTTCGGTGTTGCGTCCTACAATTTCCGTTCGTGTATCTCGCGGAATATTAAACATCAGCACTTTCTTTTTCCCCGGATTCACACTTAGAACAATCATCGTATCTGAACGTCCTCGATCATTCTGGCGCTCATCCACCCCCAGGATCAAGGCATTAAAGGGCTCTTTACGATTGAGTTCAACCTGGAGTCCGCCCTTGGCATCGGTTACCGAAACAGGCTTTACGGGATTACGAGGCTCATAAATCTGATCAGCGGTTGATTTAACCGATTGATAGAGATAGATCGCATAACCAAATACAACGATGATCAAAAGGGAAACGATCCAAGCCGTCCATTTCATCCACTTTTTCATGGGGATCTTCCTCACTCATATTGTTGATATTCACTGGCAATTTAGATAATTGCTGTTGCTTTCCCTTCCACCTTCACGAGACCTGGACGTCCGACAGAATAATAGTGGAAGGCAGATGCTTGAATCTGCTCAGCACTATACACATTACGACCATCGATCATCACAGGCTCCTTCATCGTTTGGGCTAAGGTTGTCAGATCAACCTGGGTAAATTCCTTCCATTCCGTCAGCACACATAGCGCATCCGCGTCTTGGGCAGCATGAAGCGGGCTATCCTCCCACGAAATCGAGGCAATGTCGATCTCTTTACGGAAGTTAGCCGTTGCAATCGGATCGTAGGCTCTGACCGATGCTCCAGCATCAATAAGATGTTGAACAATATCAATGGCCGGTGCGTCTCGCACATCATCGGTATCCGGTTTAAACGCCAGTCCCCAGATGGCAATTGTCTTGCCTGCGAGTGACCCCAACGCTTCCTCCAGCTTGTAGATCACTTGCATACGTTGGTCCTGGTTGACCTGCACTACGGATTTCAACAGTCTGAAATCATAATCCACCATGCCTGCAATCTGGATCAGCGCCTGTGTATCTTTAGGAAAACAGGAGCCGCCGTAACCTATACCTGCCTTCAAAAAAGCAGACCCGATGCGTTTATCGTACCCCATGCCTTCTGCCACGCGTGTAACATCCGCCCCAACTTTTTCACAAATATTCGAAATTTCATTAATAAATGATATTTTGGTTGCCAGAAATGCATTGGATGCGTATTTAATCATCTCCGCTGAGCGGATATCTGTAATAATCAGATTGCTTGTTAGAGGCCGATGAAGTTTCTTTAGCGTCTGAATGGCCCGGTCACTGCTGGTGCCGATGACTATCCGGTCGGGGTTGAGCGTATCCTTGATTGCGGAGCCTTCTCGCAAAAACTCGGGAACAGAGGCCACGTCAAATGGCTGGGAGGATATGCTGCGAATCAGATCGCGGATGCGGTCATTGGTGCCTACAGGAACCGTGCTTTTGGTCACGATGATTTTGTAGCTCTCGAGATGGGTGCCGATCTCCATAGCCACTTGCTCTACATAACTTAAATTCGCCTCACCGTTTGGTAGAGAAGGTGTGCCTACGGCTATAAAGACAATATCTGACTGGTGTATCGCTTCACCGATGTTTGAAGTAAAAGAAAGTTTGCCTGCTTGCATATTGGAAATCATCAACTCTTTAAGACCAGGTTCGTAGATCGGAACGATGCCCTCATTCAGCATTTGTACTTTTTCCTCATTGTTGTCTACACAGATCACCTGGTTGCCAATCTCCGAAAAACAAACCCCTGATACCAGCCCCACATAACCTGTTCCAATCACCGCAATATTCATCTTGTTTTCCCCCAATTCACGCAATTTTGGATAATATCTTCCCATTCCATCTCAACGCGAACGATGTCCTCTTCCACCAGTTCACTGCCCATCTGCACCTCAATAATTTCGAGTTCGCTCAACGCTTTGACACTGTGTTTCCCCCCTGCGGGAATCACAATGACATCTCCTTGATGAAGCGGTCTGAGCTCGCCGTCCATAATGAACTCTCCTTCTCCTGAGACAACGGTCCATACTTCATTTCGTTTGAGATGGTACTGGTACGAAAAGTTTTTATGGGGCTCGATGATAATGCGTTTGGTTAATACTTCTTCGCCTTTTTTATTGCGTGTGTAATCAAGCACTCGGTAACAGCCCCAGCGACGTTCTTCATACATAGGGCGCTCAGAGCTGTCCTTTAACACTTCTTTGATCTGAGGACTAGCCTCTTTTTCACTGACGAGAATGCCATCAGGGCTTGTTGCCACGATCAGGTTGGATACGCCCAGCACACAGACCGGAATGTTTAATTCATTAATCAGATGTGTGTTCACCGTGCTGTTCGTCATGACACCTTTGCCCACGATATTGGTACTCATCTCGTCTGTCAGCGTGTTCCATGTACCTAGATCTTTCCAATACCCCTCGTAAGGTGTAACCACAATATGCCGAGCCTTCTCCACCACCTGATAATCAAAGCTGATTTTCTGCAATCTTCCGTATTGTTTCAGCATTTCTTCATACTGGATAGGCAGTTCAAGCGAGATGAGCAGATTGATCAAATAATTGAGTTTGAATGCAAAAACCCCGCAATTCCAAAGGGCAGATTGTTCGATCATCTCTGCCGCTTCAGCTTCACGGGGTTTCTCTTGAAAACGGGATACTTTGGCGTAACGTTGTTCTTCTTTAGTTTCGGACCGTTCTGGAATGATGTAACCATACTTTTCCGAAGGATACGTCGGTTTCACTCCAATTAACGCAAGCTCCGCACCGGAGTCATCCAGCACGTCCTCCAGCTCTGTTACTTTATAAAAGAAGGACTCCTCCACATAGGGATCAACAGGAAGCATGGCTACCGTTTCATTTAAGCTGGCTCCCTGCACCGAGTACAAATATACGGCTGCCAAGGCGATTGCGGGAAAGGTGTCTCTTCGTTCTGGCTCCACCACCAGATCGACTTCATACCCCAACTGACTTCGCAAAATCTCCACCTGCGGTTTACTTGTTGCAATCGTGGCTTGCCCGCTCAGCCCCGTATGCTGCAATTGCCTCCATACGCGCTGTACCATCGATTCCGTCTGTCCGTCCTCACCTTCAAGCACCTTCAGGAATTGCTTGGATCTCGTGTCGTTGGACAAAGGCCATAACCGCTTACCTGATCCACCGGAGAGAAGTACGATTCTCAATGCAACCACTCCACTCTATATATTTTAAGATGATGCGGGACGGCTTTTCGTCCGTTACACGGTTGCCGTTGATTCCATATACTTGGGCACGGGTGGAGCACTCGCCTTGGAAGAGGAGTCCATATTGGCTGTGTTCACTTCATGTGTCCATATCCGGTAATATCCCGAATTCTTCCCATAAGAGTTATCAATCAATAGGTTAGGCTTCGCCATCAGACAAGACAGGATGTGACCATGTAATCTGGATGTGTGAATCATGCGATAATCCGAAAAGCAGCGTACCGCCTTATTTACAAGGTAGTCACTATATTTCATCCATATGAATTGGGAGATCGTTCGTGAAGCGGGTTTCTTCAACCCTTTACTGATATAGTAGATTAGCTTTCGCTCGTATTTGTTATACAAGGTGGGCCAATCCAGGTAATCTCCGTGCTGCTCTATGGAATTCAAAGATTGTTGAGTTGCTGTCTGTTCGATATCTGTTCTAAAAAAATTCAATCGCTCTTTACGAGGGTTACGCTGGATCTCCATCGGCCATAATTGGTGCGCCATATCAGGAACTAAGTTCACCTTACAGTTGGCAAAATGATCCGAGGCAATTTGAAACGATATCTCATCGCGAACATAGATATGCAGATCTGTATGCTGAGCAAAAACAGATGCAGTTCTTTGAAGAATAGCTTGATCCTTATAAAATATTGTCTGAGGAAGAATCACAATTCGATGATGCGGGTAATGCTGAACGATACGTTCCCTTAAAGATTGATGGGCTTCGTATAAATCACCGAAATTCCCGCCGCCATGAAGAACAATAATATGATCGCGTGGAATTTCGACTTGGTCATGAAAGTCATGGACACTGTATCGTTGAGACACATGAATATGATGGTCTTTGAAAAAAGCCTCTGTTCCTTTCATAATAAGGAGATCACCACAATTGCTGTGAACGGGATAATCAATGTAATAGATCTTGGAACGCGGGGGCACAACTTCAAGGATCGATTCAAGTCGTTTTTTCAACTCATCCATCGGATGAATCTTTTGCACGTTTGACATCTCTTCCGGCTCCTTTAAATACATTTTTTTCTCTCCATTTTTGCTTGAGGAAGGCCATATCTTCCTTGTTATATAACATGTTGTGCATCGGCATTTTGAATATAATCGAAACGGATATTAAGGACATCAGCATACGGACGAAGGAACCAAGCAACAACGCCAGCCCTAAACCGTATAATCCGAACATCGGCGTAAGCACAAAAAACAACGTAATCGTAACAGCAAGTGCAATGACCTGCCGAAGCACGATAACGCCTGGTCTCCCGAGCGCATTAAAAGCCGAAGCCAGAATCCATGATCCCCCGCCAACAATACACTCCAGAGATAACAGATAGAACACACCGCTGGCCTCCAGAAATTCCGGGCCAAACAACAAGCCAATAAAAAAACGACCAATCAGCATACTCGGTATGATGATGATCGTCATAAGTACCATACTAATGCGAAAAGCTCTGC
The DNA here is from genome assembly GCF_007680605.1 of Paenibacillus xylanexedens. GTDB lineage: Bacteria > Bacillota > Bacilli > Paenibacillales > Paenibacillaceae > Paenibacillus > Paenibacillus xylanexedens_B. The sequence continues at coordinate 489,305 of NZ_VEIO01000002.1, read as the reverse complement.
CAACAAGAGACAACACCTGTTGCTGCTCCATGCCGGCGACCTTCGGAAAAATCACATTGGTGATTGCCGTCTGCACAACATTAAACATGCGTGACAGGGCAAACACAACGGAATATAACCCGAAATCTTTGGGCGTCAGTAGAGCCAAAATAATAATTTTGTCAAACTGGCTATACAGCGTGCCCAGCAACTCTACCCCATATACACGAAGGCCATAGCTGAATAGATGAATCCCTGTTCGAATCTGAGCCACCAGCTTGCTGACGGAGCTGAATATTTGCTGACGCATCGCAATCATGTAACAGGTCAACACCAGTATAGTGGTGGCAAAGCTGATAATAATGGCTCTTTCCACGGTTAATACCTGCGCTACCCACAGTAGTACCAACCCTGCAAGATTTAATAAAGGAGCCAGCAAGCGCGACAGATTGTAAATATGGAACTTGTCGGTTCCTTGTGCTGCTGCTGCAAGCACACCCATGAACAGCATCACTGGAACCATGGATACGGTATACCACCGTGCAATGGTAATGACGGATTCGGAATATCCGGATAGCCAGACAGGGATACCAAACCAACTGATCACCCCAGCGATGATACTGATCGGAATCTGAACGGCAAAACTCATGCTGATATAGACAGGGAGTTGCTGACTGTTTTTTTTGACGTTGTAAATTAACGAGGTCGGCAGACCAAATGCGGCCAGACCCGAAATAAATGCAGGCCAGAATAAAACGGCAGCGAGCTCCCCCTTCCCCGTCGCTCCGAACATACGGGCTGTAATAATCGAGGTTAGCGTGGTCACAGCCATAATGAGAATATTCGCCATGCTTGTCATGACGATGGTCTGAATAATGCTTCGCTGCCTTGGTTTTCGGGCAATCGCCATGTTCATCAGGTGTTCAGCCCTCTGCCATTTCGGAAAGATCCCACAATCGTGCCGTTCCGATAAGATATTTTAGCCATCTCACTCATGACTTTCTGCACATTATTGAAAGAGATGACGATTAATAGAGCTGCTTGCACAATTCTTATCGTATGTTTGAATACGCCCCATGCACTTTTCTTATACCGCGTGGCATCACTTATACCTTGCCAATACACTCGGCGTAATAGCCAACGTTTGGTTAATCTGCTTTTTGCTATTTTGTGTTCAACAACTGCATATGGACTGTAGAAAACTTTATGTTCTTGGCGGACTCGACTGATTAGCTCACTCTCTTCACTTGACATTAGATTTGTACCAACCCGCCCCAAATCTTCTCTAAACGGCTCTAACTTTTCGAAAATACTCACTCTGAATGCTACATTGGCCCCAAAAGGAATAGAAGGTGCGGGCATCTCAACAACTTTTTCAGAGAAATCCATTAGTGTGTACAAGCTCACAATATCTTGTGGTATCCATTCGGGTCTTCCGCCCTCCCATATGGGAACGATTTTCCCACCCACACAACCAATCCGGGAATCCATATCAAATATCTTAATGACTTCGTTTATCCAAGCAGGACATGCCAATGCATCATCATCCAGAAATAAAATAAACTCACCTTTTGCTTCCTTGATTGCCCGGTTTCTTGCATAAGAAAGGCCTAATTGTGGTTCAAAAATATACCTTACATGCTCCGGCATGTGAGACGAATCAAATAAATCCCTAGTATGATCTGTCGAATGATTATCTATGACCAAAATTTCGTAATCGGCAGGATCGGTATCTCCTTTCAATACACTCTCAACAGCCTGCATAGTGTCTACCGCTCTGTTGTGTGTACAAATGGCTACAGAAGCCCTCATGCTCTCACCCCAATCACATTGATATTTAGGCCAATTGCTTCAACAACTGTCCGCGATGCGACCACAGACAATAGTTGACCACCCAGTCGTATCCGTTATCCCCCATCGCTCTGGCTAGCCTATCATCGGTCATTAATTGTTCGATACGTGTAGCAATCTCCTGATCATTAACCGGATCTACGAGATAACCGGTGATATTGTCCTTCACGGCATCGGGAATACCGCCACTGTTGCCTGCAATGACAGGTAATCGATAATAGTTGGCTTCCAGGAATACAATCCCGAACCCTTCCACGTCACCCTTCTCCTTGATATCCCGGCTTGGCATAATGAAGAGATCCGCACATTCATACAATTGCTGAAGCTCATGGTCTGTAGTACGTCCTGTAAATATAACAACAGATTCGAGTCCGTATTGAGTTACCAGTCGTTCGAGTTCTCCCTTATACGGCCCATCTCCGCAGATAACATACTTCAGATCAGGAATATGCCTAATAACCTGACTCATGGCTTTCAGTGTGACATCATGACCTTTGCGTTCCACAAGTCGCGAGACGGTAATCATCACTTTTTTTCCATGCAGACCATACTTATTCCGTAACTCTTCCTGGCTCCCTGTATCCGCGTTTAGCTTGCTCACGTTAAGTCCCGGTGGAATAATGACAATCTGAGACTCCGAAATCCCCAGTTCAACCAGCTTCGACTTCGTATACTGGCTATTGGCAATCACCTTGTCCGCACGCTTCAGAATGAACAACAGCAGTGGGAATAATCGGCTATTAACCATCCCCATCACATCCAGGCCGTGAACATAGGGAAAGTATTTTACTCGAAAAAGGAATTTCATGAATGGACCGGCTAAGCCAACCGGGAATATATTCACAAAATGAATCTCATCTGTTTTTTTGCGCCATTTCAACAGAATCAGCTGCATGACCAGAACAAGCTGCGAGAGAATCATCAGCCATTTATTAGAATCCGAAAAAATACGTTTCCGAATGATTTCAAAATCACTCTTCCGGTCAAACTGCTCGGACTCTGCGGTATTATTTATTTTATTGGTCAGCACCGTTGTCTCTTCTGCTGGAATCTGTGAGATCAGCCCGTAGGCATAATCATGAATCCCTCCCTTTTCAGGCGGGAAATCAATCGCAACAAACACTTTGTTCATAGCTTTATCTCCCTCACAACAATACATTTGGCATGCTTACACCGTGCTCATAATAATGTTGACTGTATCCTTGGCACATTTATTCCAGGAGAAGAAGGCTGAGTGCTCCTTGCCCTGAATGGACATTCGCTGCCCAAGCTCCGGATCAGACATCATCTCTACTAGACGTGAAGCTGCTTCCTGTGGATGATGAGGATCAAAGTACAGTCCTGCCTCTCCGCATACTTCCGGGATCGAACCGCGGGAAGACACGATAACCGGACAACCAAGCGCCATCGCCTCCAGTGGCGGCAAGCCAAACCCTTCGTACAAGGAGGGGAAAATAAAACCGGTGGCATGTTCGTAGAGCGCTTTTAACTCCTCATCCGACACATACCCTACCCAATTCACACCCTCCGAATCGTTCACGGCATGATTGCTGAACACCTTACTATTCTTGGAACCCACGATGACAACACTCAAATTCTGTGCTTTCACCTGAGGTAAAATCTCCAAGATCAGCTTGAAGTTTTTGTAAGGGTTCATCGTGCTGACGGCAAGTACATACGGGGAGTTAATCCCATATTTCTCAAGCGTGCCTTGAGCTGCCTGCCTGTGATGAATATGATCGATGCCCAGATGTGTAACGGATACTTTCTGCGCGGCAATTTTGCAATGCTGAATCAGTTCACCTTTGGAGAAGTTAGACACGGTAATGACCTTTTTCGATATCTTGCCTAAGCGGACCGTTAAAAACTGATACCATGACCGAAACGCGAAGGAAAATGCCTTCGGATAACTGAATACAGAAGCGTCATGGATCGTCACGACCTGATTGCGTTTGAATGCCGGGCCTGTGTTACACAGGTTAATCAGCAATCCTTTTTTCGCGTAAAATGGCAACTCAAGCTGTTCCCACACATGTCCCTTCAGTCTGCCAACGATCCGGTGACGGATATGTTTCAGTTCAAGATGAGTAACCACATTCGCGGGTGAGAGCAGGCAAAACTCTACTTTCGTACCGTCCACTTCTCCAGCGTCAATCAAATTATCGATTTCCTTCACCAGTTCAATGGCATATCGCTGAACCCCGGTAACGGTCTGTGTCAGGAAACGGGCATTGATATAGATTGTATTCATGCTAATCTCCATTTCTCTTAGAAATTTCCAAACGGGAAGCTGGCTGAGCGGTTTGGAAGCTAACTTCTACATTTCTCGCTTCGTAATAGAGACTCACGAACTCCTCATTCATTCGGTCCGAGCTGAACTTCTCTTTATACACCCGATGTCCCGCTTCGCCCATGGTTGCCAGCGTTTCTTTATCGAGTTGCATTAGAATCTCTCTCAACCCTTCGAGTCGTTCGAGTTCAAAGATGTAGCCATTAACGCCATGCGTCACCAGCTCTGGCAATGAGGCCCGGTTGCTAGCAATGACGGGTTTGTGGTTTTTCATCGCTTCCAGCGCGACCAAGGGTAACCCTTCCCACCTGGAAGGCATAATAATCGCATCACACTGCTCGTAATAGTGATCAATCTCTGCATTATTGACCCATCCTAACCGGATCATATTGTCGGTAAAGGTCCATTCATTTTTTTCCAATACGCTGTCTCCGATGATGTATAACTGAATGCGTTGCTGCAGCTCGGGATACTGCCTGAATGCATCCAGCAACAGATCCAGTCCTTTCTGCCGATCATATCTGCCCACAAACAAGAGCCGGATCATGCTGTCGTCCTTTTGCTCCTGATCTTTTTGCACAATTACTTGCGGCTGCTCTTCATGATTTTGAGGCTTGTGAGGCTTGTGAGACTTGCGGTCACGCAGGCCACTGTAAACGAATCGGGATTTGGCTGGGGACATACCCATGCGAATCGATTGCTGCATCTCATATTTTGAAATGTTCACGATATAGTCTGTTTTGAATTCCAGTATTTTCTCGATCATGAAATAAGCCTTTTTATGCAGGGGTTTGGTATCCATCAAAAAAGACCAGCCATGTGAGCAGTAAAAGATACTCGCTTTGCGCGGTGTGAAAAAAAACAAGCCCCTTGCGAGCATACCCGCAAATGAGCTGTGTACATGAATAATATCCGGTTCGATCCGCCGAATAGCTTGGTGAATCTGTCTCATCGCTGAGAAAAAGTGTTTTGGGTGGCGTTTGTAACTGTAACGAAAGATATGTTCTGGCTCCAGATCAAAATCCTTTGCCGAGTTATAATCACTCATCAATACATAAACCTCAAACCGGTTACGCTGGTAGGACACCAGCTCGTTTAAATACGTGGCGACACCGCCCACCACATATTCTCCGATGTGCAAAACCTTCATTTTCGCTCACCCGCTTTATATGGTATATCACCTGCATTACGATGCTGATACAGAGCTATGCCTATGAACATCCAGAAAAAAACGTTCGCAGGAAACAACTCAAGAACGTTGGTCGTCATACATGCCGCAGCCACTCCTGCGCCGAGGGCTATAGCCACCTGAGGAAGTCTGGAACCTGCCGAGTAAGGTGAGGCATTCATTCGTCTAACCAGTGTGATGAGCAGCCACATGAATAACACCAAAAAATAGGCGAGCCCGATCCAACCTGTCTGTTCGTACAAGGAAAAGTATTGGTTATCCACTGCAAAATTACTGGAGTTCAGACCCATCATATGTGTGCGCCGGCTGGCTGCACCAACCGAACCAATTCCGTTGCCGATCATGCCATTCATGGTGAATGGCGAGGTCAGGCTGCTTCCCCATATCTGTAATCGATCAAGCAGGGATGAACTGGAGAGCAGGTTTTTGGATTGCAGGAACCTGCCTCCGAAAAACACAACTGCAGGCAGTGTCAGAAAAACAACCGCCAGAACTAACATATTCTTTTTGCTGTACTTGCGAATCTGAAGTAAAAAAAGAACCACTTGATATACAAACCAGAGCAATAAAGCCGATCGAATCGTGGATAAAAGCAAAAAGCCGATCGTCAGCAACTGGATCATCAGGCGAAAGCTACGGTGTTTCACTGCCATCCTGGTTTGTTCTGCAATGATGCCTGTCATTAACAGGGCATACGCATAACCATCCGGGGAGTACGTAATGGAGGATAGGCGCGGCACACCCTCAAGATAGTTTTTGATGTTTACGCCGTATACGAATCCCATAGTGATTAACTTTTCTATACCCAGCGCATATTGGGCGCACCATCCTGCAATGAGCATAATAAAAATAACCAGATTGGTTCTGGCAAATGCGTACATTCCACCCTGCTCGGCCATAAACATGCCTGCAAACAACATCACCAGCGGTAAAAGCGTAATTTTGATTCCATAGACTAACGTGACCACGCTGGAACCGACAAGTACATTTAACGATCCGAGCACGATGAGGGAGGCCAGTATAAACAGGAATAGATTCAGAAAATGAATCTGCTGGCGATACACCCGGGCAAGCGTGTATACCGCAAGCAGCAACATGCCCGCATCCTTTAATGAACGAATCACAATGTTATCAACGTAGATCGAAATCAGACCATAAATGGACAGATAGAGCAGTAAGAAATGAATCAACATCATGATGACAGAGGAGGGCGCATCAGACTTCGCTTGAATTAATGATGGCGATTTGACGTTCAGAGAAGTCATGTACATCTTAACCTTCACCCCCAATTAACTTCTCGTAGATGATCTCATGTCTGGTGAGAAGATAATCTTCATTAAAGGATAAGCTGTGTTCGCAGCATTGTAGCATTAAATCATTTTTCTCAGCTTCGGATAATGCATAGTAATGGAGGATTGCGTCACGGATCGCATCGGCACGATGAGCGGTAAAAGAGAAGGTGTCCGCATCCAGCAAAATCTCGGGCATGCCCCCAACCTTCGAAGCGTAAACAGGCGTACCTGCTTGATACGATTCGATGACCACTCTGCCAAAAGGTTCATCCCAGGTGGACGGTACAATCGTGAGATCCATCTTTTTCATCTGGGAAGTGATCTCCTTTTTATCGATTTTGCCCACGAACACGATCCGGGGATCATCCCCTGCAAGTTCTTGTAACGTCTGGAGCAGAGGGCCATCCCCATGGATGAACAGCTTTCCTACGATCTGCTGATCGAGCTTTTGCACCGCTTCAATCAGATACTGAACTCCTTTGACCTCGGTTAGTTGTCCAAAATATCCAACGTGCAGGGGTTGCTGGTGACGAACCGTTTTGCCCGCATTAACATGCTGAACCTGATCATCACGCTCAACAATGTTATGAATGACATGTTTGGACGCGTGCGCGAAAAAACCCAGTTCGGTATGCTTGTTAAGCACATGCTCGGATATGCCAATAACAGAAGAAACCCTGCGGCTATAGTGTTTGGAGATCTGTCTGTAAAATCTGGAATATGCCGAGATCGCAATGGGTTCAATTAACGAAAAATCGCGCAGGGTATGCACAACCGGGATGTTCAGTTCAAACGCCGCTTTCCAGATCGCAAGGCTTAGTCCCGGAATATTCTGAGTATGGATCAGGGCAGGACGTTTCATCATCAAATATTGTTTAATATGCTGGTACTGCTTCACATTAAAAATATCCCGGATACGCCATAACACTTTGTCAGAAGTGCTGGCCTGCCTTGCCGTATCACCGATCCAGTACCGATTATGAAATGGTAGCCGCGAGATTTCAATCCCGTTCACTGTATCCATCTGCACCCCACCCTCCTTATGTCCACCAACCGTAATGACTTTAACGTCATAACTGGACTCCAGCGTCTGGGCCAAAATTTGTGTGGATATCTCGGCTCCCCCAATAATATGGGGTGGATATAAACTGTGAGCAATCAATATAGTTTGCACGGTTCTCAACTCGCTTTTATTCAGCTTCATTGTTATCAGTTCAGTGTTATCAAGTTTCCTGTACCTGCAACATGGATCGATAATGTTCTATCGTACGTTTCAATCCCTCTTCCAGACCGATCTCCGGTTCCCAGTTTAACAGTTCGCGAGCCTTATCAATTACTGGACGTCTAACCTTCGGATCATCTTCAGGTAAAGGCAAGAATACAACCTTACTGTCCGATTGTGTGAGCTGTTTCACCAGATGGGCAACCTCAAGGATTGTGTATTCCATAGGATTGCCGATATTGATAATCTCCCCATCAGCACGATCTTCCGCCATGAAAGCTTGTAATCCCCGGATGTTATCATCCACATAACAGAAGGATCGGGTCTGTGAACCATCTCCATACACCGTAATATCCTGACCCGTCAGCGCCTGTGTTACAAAATTAGATATCACCCTGCCGTCATCATTGCGAAGCCCTGAAGAATACGTGTTGAAAATACGCGCAACCTTCACGGAAATCCGTTGTTTTGTGTAGTATTCATAACAAAAAACTTCGCCTAACCGTTTGGCTTCATCATAGCAGGCTCGTGGCCCCCACGTATTTACATTGCCCCGATAACTCTCCGGCTGCGGATGAATCTCGGGATCGCCATAGGCTTCACTTGTACTGGAATACAGAAACTTGGCTCCTTTGACCCGGGCCAGTTCCAGCATATGATAGGTTCCTCGCGTGTTCACCCAGATCGTGCCGATCGCATCCGCCTGATAGAACTTCGGTGAGGCAGGCGAAGCCAGATGATAGATTTCGTGTACCTGCTGATCAAGGAAAATATCCAGCGCATCGGGATGTGTAACATCTGCTTCATGGAATACAAAATGAGGATTCTCCATGACCTCCGCCAGATTACGGATCACACCTGTTGAAAGATTATCAATCCCTGTAACCTGATGACCCTGGCCAATTAAGGATTGCACGAGATGAGAGCCCAGAAATCCGGCAGCACCTGTCACTACAATATGTTTCATTACATCACACTCCAAATTATGATCCAAAATGGTCAAAAGGTGTTGCTTTTAATCATTACGCCGATCGTTTTAAAAATGATCGTAATGTCCATTTTCATGGATACATTCGAGATATAGTGGAAATCATACTGGAGATTATGGTGAATAGGCTCCTTCCGAGCCTCGCTCACCTGCCACAATCCCGTAATTCCCGGTTTCACCAGAAAACGCCTGCGTTCCAGATCGGTATAACATTCCTCTACAATACGTTTCATCTCAGGTCTTGGGCCGATAAAACTCATATCGCCTTTGATAATATTGAGCAGCTGCGGTAGTTCATCGAGACTCGTTTTGCGCAGAATTCTGCCCAGTCGCGTAATCCTCGGATCATGGCTGGTCGTTGGCGATAGGCCATATTTCGGTGCGTCTGTACGCATCGTTCTGAATTTATAAATGTTAAATTTGACTCCGTTTTTCCCGTACCGCTCCTGCTTGAAAATCACAGGCCCTTTGGAATCCAGTTTAATCAAAATAGCTGAAAGTAGCATGACCGGTAATGTGATCAGCAGTAACAGAATAGCGATAACAAAATCGGCCAATGGCTTCATCACATCCGCATACCCGCCAACACGTTGTGAGTATGGCTGCTCAAGTACAGCGGCATTCCCCTCTTTAACCAAGGTTTCCCCGCTCCCAAAGTATTCCGGTCCTGATAGCTTCACAGACTATCCCCTCCAGCTACAAGGATTTGATTCATTTGTTCCTTCATTAGAATCTCTTCAATCGCCATCAGCACCGGTGCACGCAATTCTTTATTTTTGAGTGCAAAATCTAAAGTTGTAAGGATATACCCTAGCTTCTCCCCTACATCAAAGCGGGAACCTTCAAAGTCATAGGCACTGATTCCTTGATCATTATTCAACTTTTGCAACGCATCTGTAAGCTGAATCTCGCCTCCTGCGCCTACATTTTGCTCTTCCAAATACTCAAAAATTTTCGGAGTCAAAATGTATCGTCCCATAATCGCCAGGTTGGACGGTGCCGAACCTAGTGGCGGCTTTTCAACCATACTCTTCACAGAAGACAAGCGACCTTCTGTATGCAGTGGATCAATAATCCCGTAGCGGTATGTTTCACTTGGACTTACCGTTTTCACACCAAGTACTGACTGCTCTACCTTTTCATACTGCTGGATGAGCTGTTTCAGGCACGGTACTTCTGAAACGACGATATCATCACCAAGCAGTACAGCAAAAGGCTCATTGCCTATGAAATTCCGGGCACACCAGACCGCATGCCCGAGTCCAAGGGCTTCCTTCTGTCTTATGTAATGAATATCCACGTTGGAGGACTTCCGGACTTCTTCCAGTAAACTGAGTTTTCCTTTCTCAAGGAGGTTATGCTCCAGTTCAAACGCACTGTCAAAATGATCTTCAATCGCACGTTTTCCCTTACCCGTCACGATGATAATATCTTCGATCCCGGAAGCAACCGCCTCTTCAACGATGTACTGGATAGTCGGTTTATCCACAATAGGCAGCATTTCTTTAGGCATTGCCTTTGTAGCAGGTAAAAAACGGGTTCCCAATCCAGCAGCAGGGATAATTGCTTTTCTCACCTTTGTCATAGATATCACCCTATCCATTTAGTTTTTTTATTTAAACTCAAAACCATGAAACCATGAAAACATGAAATAAATCATTCATAATAGGGCATTGAACCCCTCCTCACATCACACCCCTGACGATACACGTCTAAGGTACACTACCCACAGTGTGACCGAGTGCCTACCTTGATAGAGGTATAGTAGACATGACCTTTTAAGATGATTTGAAAATAAAACTCAAATGTCTTGCCTGTTATTTTTCCCCGTAACTGTTATTGCGGCTTTTCGGTATCTGTACATTGTTCAGCACAGCGCCCAGAATACGTGCGTTCACATGTTCAAGATGAGCCTTCGCCTTTTTGACCAGATCCTTTTTTACCTTGCCTGCATTCACCACAAGAATGACACCATCACACAATGAACTGATAATCAATGCATCTGTCACGGTTAGAACCGGCGGTGTATCGAACAGAATAACGTCATACTCTTCCTTCAGGCCCTCAAGCAGTGCTGTCATCTTACGTGAACCGATCATCTCCGAAGGATTAGGAGGAATCGGCCCGGAAGACAAGACATGCAGACCTTCCACCCCGGTTTCCCGAAGCACTTCCGTCACTTTGTATTGACTCGATAACACACTGGTTAGCCCTACATGATTGGGCACATTAAACATCAGATGTACTGCTGGTTTACGCAAATCCGTATCCATCACCAGAACCTTTTTCCCTTCCTGGGCATAGGTGACTGCCAGATTGCCAATCGTCGTTGTTTTCCCTTCACCTGAGGATGCCGAGGCAATCATGATCGTTTGAATCTGACTGTCTATGGATGAAAACTGAATATTGGTTCGTAGCTTTCGATAGGCTTCTGATGAAGTGGATCTGGGATTAGCCATCGTGACCAGGCCCACTCGTTCATTGGTTAATCGTGACATATTGTCCATCACCTACCTGTTTTTGAGATATGGATGATTGTTTTGACATACGGCTCTCTTCTTTTCTTATCTTGGAGATGACAGCAAGTGCAGGGAGATTTAATTCTTTCTCCAATTCGTCTTCCGTTTTCAAGGTGTCATCCAAATATTCCAGCAGGAATATAAACCCTACTGCCAGTAATAGGCCAACAATAAAGCTGATCAAAATATTGATGATGGGGTTGACGTTAATGGGATTGGAGGAATCCGTAGGTTTCGCTTCACTCAGGATTGTGACATTGTCTACTTTCATAATTACGGGGATTTGAGATTTAAACACTTTCGCAACTGCATTTACGGTTTTTGCGGCTTTTTCGGATGATAGCCCCGTAGCCGTTAGACTCATAACCTGGGACTCATTGGCGGTGGAAACTCGGATGTTCTGCCCGATTTGATTACCAGTCATGCCAAGATCGGGGTATGTAGATGCCACTTTATCGAGGATTGCAGAAGATTTGATAATCTCCATATAAGAGTTGATCACTTTGATGTTTGTCTGAATAGTGCCAATATCCAAACTTGGAACACCTTGGGCATTGTATGCCTGGTTGACAATTAATTTGGCGCCTGCTTCATAGATCGGTACAGTAAAAAAGTAGTTTTTGACACCTGCACCAATACAAGCCACAGCTACGAAGGCAACAATAATCCAGATGCGTTTACGTAAAATGTGTAAATACTCTTTGAGTTCCATTCGATTTTCCTCCCATATAAGTCAACCATGATAAGTGACTATGTATTTGGTACATCAGTAGCTGCTCACCAGAATAAAAAGCTGCGCTTTTTATTGGCTGGTAATACAGCTGAAATACGTTGATTATTCCATATGGATTGTGCATTATCTTGAAAATGTTGAATGTAGCAACGTCCCAAACGTCTTTCGAGCAACGGATATACGACATCCAGTTTGAACGTCCGATGTTTCGTATCATGTGCATCTGATGAAATGAAATGAAACCCGTTTTCTTTGCAAAAATGAAAACACCACTTCTGAACTTTTCGCCCGAAAAGTCCAGTGAATGATTCCGCCGTTAGCTGGCATAGTCCACCTTGAAGCAAGTAGTCGGACAACAGCAATGGCTTTTTCAAAATGACAAGGTTGCGTTCCGGATGAGCGATAATAGGGGTAATTCCCGCGATTCGCAGTTCGTGCAGTATTCCGGGGAACTGTGAGGGAATATGACCAAAGGGCAACTCCAGCAACATATAACGACTACCGGCGAGTGTGCAGCACTTTCCTGCATACAAGTCTCCAATCAGCCCATCGTGCACTCTGATCTCCTGACCGGGACCAATCTGCAAACGGATATTTCGTTTGGCTAGCTCGGCACGAAACATATGAACAGCCTGATTGACTACCTTTGGTTCATTGTTGTACTGTCCGTTCAGGTGATGCGGAGTTGCAATAATGGAGGTAATTCCTGAAGCTACTGCCTTCTCAGCCATCGCAACGGACTGCTCCATTTGAACAGGACCATCATCCAGACCGAATAGAATGTGGCAGTGCATTTCAACCATATCCAAACTTCCTGAAATAGTATGCTCCCCCTCGCCCCTTTATTCATTGCGCAAATGCTTTTGGTGTTAAAGAACTAATGCATAACGCTACGAAATATAGTAAAATGGCGTTAAGTACATGCTTGTTCAGAAAATGTTCAGAGTCCACCTCATCCTATATGATAAAATCAATGTAACGATAAGGCTTTAGCTGAGGCGATGGATCTGTTGCGTTCCCATATCTAGAACGGGAAACCGCCTCAAATTCAACTTCAGTAAGCATTCTGTTTAACTGTCCAGTTATATATAGTGTTTGCTCTTTCTGAATATGCAAGTTTGAATGATACAATATCAGTTCTCCGAAAGGCTGTTTCCATTGCAGCTTGGCATGAAGCCTGACGCATACATGGCTGTCTTCTACATCCAAGCCTAGTACCATTTCTGATAATACAGGTAAGTTCAGGTCGCTCAGGAAAGTGATCGCTTGTGTATCCATACCAAGTAACAGGACGGGTCGTCTTTTGCGGTCTACCATTTTCCCATGAAACTCCTGAATGTACATATGGACATTTGGTCTCAGATCGGCCCATTCCTGAAGAATTTTTGAATTCATGATTTCATTCCTTTAGAATGGATTGGCCAGCATGGACGAGAACGTTTGCTTTTGACAGGTATAACGCTCAAACCATGAGGAAATACTTAAAACACTAACGATGATACATTTTGTAACTCCATACGTTCAATTTACGATACAATACGTATCATGTCAAGCGGTATTTGGACATGGTTCTTTTGATTTACGACAATATGAGATGTCCTTAGACAGACCTATTTATTAAGTGGTATATGAGACGAATGAGGCGTAGTACATTTGCAGGAACGTTTACCCTGATCAAAAACTTGGCTCAGGATTGTTTCAATATATATGATGGTGTTCAGGGGGAAATAGCTTATGAGCTACGGAAATCGCATTGCTGAATTACGAGAACAGCGGGGACTTACTCAAGAAGAACTTGCGAACTCCATTCATATTACCAGAGCAGCTCTTTCCCACTACGAGAAAAACCGGCGCAAACCGGATTTCGAGGTGTTAACGCGGCTTGCTGATATTTTCGATGTGTCCATCGATTATCTGATTGGACGTACGAAGCAAAGTGATATGGTTATGGATGAAGATGTGCGTGAATTCGTGGATGCGCTTGAATTGTCAGATAAGGAAGTGTTAGAGCGCTTTGATCTGATGATTGATGGTAAACCTTTAACGGAGGAAGAAGCTCGTCGTTTTATTGCTTTTGTACGAATGGAACGCAGTATGGATTAATCATGCTACACCCGAGAAGAAAACCCAGTTTCCGAGTACTTCCTGCTCCGGTTTCTGGGCCTTTTTGTGTATCATGACTTCCCTCCATTCCTTGGTGTGCACCAACTCATGTACGCTTGCTGTCGGAGGATACGAAATGTTTCAAACGCTCCGGGTCGATTCCACATTGCAGTAAAACTTTCATGATGTCCATCTGGGTTGCTTCGACTTTGTTCCCTGTCGGCTTAGAATCGCCCATGTTTGGATGCTTCATCTTCATTCCGCTAACCTCTCTTATCTTTATACTTTCTCTTTGCACTCCAAAAACTAAACCTAATTATACGTTAGAACGTTCCTTGATGTTGTCGTCTCATGGCGATAACGTTTTTTGAGCGGGTTCTAATTTTGTCGAAAGCAAAAAGGAGCCTTATAACGCCGTTCTGGCGGCTATAAGACTCCTTTTGTTTCAAAGCTCTTCTTTTATTTAGGAAAATAAACGAAACATTAACCTCCGGTGCGCGCAAGCTCACGCATATTCGCTTCAAATGCAGCCAGCAAAGCGGCTTCACCTGTCAGACCTGTCGCCTGTACCCGCTCGATCTGTTCCGTCATACGTTTGAAGTCCTTCGGAATGACACGTACGAATTGATTCAGGGAATCCTGCCATGTATCCAGAATACGTTGACCTGCAAGACTACCTGTAAGTGCTACATGACGTTGAATCATACCGCGTAGATCTGCACTTTCGGAAGTATCCTCTACCCGTTCCAAAAGAACCATTTCCAGGTTGCAACGTTGCAGGAAGGTGCCTTTTGGATCATACACGTAGGCGATACCTCCGGACATCCCTGCCGCAAAGTTACGACCTGTATCGCCGAGTACGACGACACGCCCGCCTGTCATGTATTCACAGCCATGATCGCCTACACCTTCAACAACCACTTTGGCTCCTGAGTTACGTACAGCGAAACGCTCTCCGGCAATACCGCGGATATACGCTTCCCCACTAGTCGCCCCATATAGAGCCGTGTTTCCGATAATAATGTTATTCTCGGCTTCAAATGTCGCTTTTGGTGAAGGCATAACAATCAGCTTGCCTCCTGACAAACCTTTACCCACGTAGTCGTTGGAGTCTCCTTCAACCGTGAGCGTCATGCCTTTTGGTACAAAAGCACCAAAGCTTTGTCCAGCGGAGCCGACAAATTTAAATTTAACCGTATCCTCAGGCAAACCAGCAAGACCATACTTACGTGTAATCTCACTACCCAGGATGGTACCCACTGCACGGTTCACGTTGGTGATTGGCAGAACTGCTTCAACAGGTTGACCCGATTCAATAGCTGGCTGCGCGAGTGGCACCAGTTGTTGCATATCCAGCGTTTCTTCCAGTTGGTGATTCTGATGCTGTGTACGGTAACGTGCGGCGCCTTCTGGCAGTTCAGGCACGTGTAGCAATACCGACAGATCCACACCTTTTTTCTTCCAGTGATCCACAGCTTCTACCGTTTCGAGGCAATCTGTACGTCCAACCATTTCCTGAATGGTACGGAAACCAAGATCAGCCATAATCTCACGCATGTCTTCAGCAACGAAACGCATAAAGTTCACGACATGTTCAGGGTCTCCCATGTAGTTTTTACGCAGTTCCGGATTTTGTGTTGCCACACCAACTGGACAAGTATCCATTTGGCAGACACGCATCATGATACAGCCCAGTGCAACGAGTGGCGCAGTAGAGAAACCATACTCTTCCGCTCCAAGCAACGCTGCAATCGCCAGGTCGCGCCCGTTCAGCATTTTACCATCCGTTTCAAGAACAACACGATCACGCAGGTTGTTAAGCATCAACGTTTGATGTGTCTCTGCCAGTCCAAGCTCCCACGGCATACCCGCATGACGGATGGAACCTTGAGGAGATGCCCCTGTACCGCCGTCGTAACCGCTGACTAGGATAATGTCCGCACGACCTTTAGCTACACCTGCAGCAATCGTTCCGACACCCACTTCAGATACCAGCTTCACGTTAATTTCGGCACGCGGATTAGCATTTTTCAAGTCATAGATCAACTCAGCCAAGTCCTCGATCGAATAAATATCGTGATGCGGCGGCGGTGAGATCAGGCCTACACCCGGTGTAGAACCACGCACTTCTGCTACCCAAGGATATACTTTACGGCCTGGCAATTGTCCACCTTCACCCGGTTTAGCTCCTTGAGCCATTTTGATCTGAATCTCGTCAGCATTAACCAGATAGTTGGAAGTTACACCAAAACGTCCGGATGCCACTTGTTTGATCGCACTGCGACGGGAGTCCCCGTTGCTGTCTTTAATGAAACGAGCCGGATCTTCTCCGCCTTCACCTGTGTTGGATTTACCGCCTACACGGTTCATGGCGATTGCCAAATCTTCATGAGCTTCTTTACTGATCGAACCGAAGGACATCGCACCCGTTTTAAAACGACGCATGATGTTTTCTACCGACTCTACTTCTTCGAGCGGAATGGAAGCTCCGACCGGTTTCAGCTTCAACATCGAACGAATCGTAAGCAATTGATCATTTTCACCCTGTACGAGTTTGGAATACTTTTTGTACAGCTTGTAATCGCCCGTACGTACAGCGTGTTGCAACGTATGGATCGTTTGCGGGTTGAACAAATGCTCTTCCCCGTCATTACGCCATTGGTATTCACCGCCGGAATCCAGCACTTTATCATTGCCGTCCTTATCCGTGAAGGCACGGTTGTGATGTGTCAGCGCCTCTGCTGCTACTTCCTCCAGACCGATACCACCGATTCGCGAAGGTGTCCAAGTGAAGTAACGATCTACGAAATCTGATTTCAGACCAACGGCTTCGAAAATTTGAGCACCGCGATACGATTGGATCGTTGAGATACCCATTTTGGACAATATTTTAATAACGCCTTTTGTTGCGGCTTTAATGTAGTTTTTAACGGCTTTCTCATGGGAAATGCCGCGCAGCAAGCCTTGCTGAATCATATCATCCAGCGTTTCAAATGCCAGATAAGGGTTAACCGCACTTACGCCATAGCCCAGAAGCAATGCGTAGTGATGAATATCACGCGGTTCTCCCGATTCGAGCAAAATGCTGACTTTAGTTCTTGTACCCTGACGAATCAGGTGGTGATGCAGACCTGCAACAGCCAGCAACGCCGGGATTGCTGCATTCTCGGCATCCACACCTCGGTCAGACAAGATCAGAATATTATGTCCTTTGTCGATGACACGGTCTGCTGCTTCAAAGAGCAGGTCCATCGCTTTACGCAACCCTTCTGCTCCTTCTGCAGCGGTGAAGAAAATCGGGATCGTCATGGAACGGAAGCCTGGACGACGAACGTGACGGATCTTCGCAAAATCTTCATTAGACAATACCGGTGTATCCAGACGGATCTGGCGACAGCTCTCCGGTTCAGGGTTAAGCAGGTTACGCTCCGGACCAATCGTTGTCGCTGTAGAGGTAACGATCTCTTCACGGATCGCATCAATCGGCGGATTGGTTACCTGTGCAAACATCTGTTTAAAGTAGTTATACAGGCGTTGCGGGCGATCTGACAGAACAGCCAGCGGTGCATCATAACCCATGGAACCTGTAGCTTCCATTCCTGTGGATGCCATTGGCTCCAGCACTTTGCGCAGTTCTTCAAATGTATATCCGTAAGCCAGTTGAAGTTGCGTAACATTATCATGTTTAGGGTCTGGAAGCTCCGGTGCTTCCGGCAACTCGTTCAGGTCCATCAAGTGCTCTTCAAGCCATTCCTCGTAAGGATTCTCTGCAGCGATGAGCGCTTTGACTTCTTCATCAGAGATAATACGGCCCTCTTGAGTATCGACTAGCAACATCCGTCCCGGACGCAGACGATCTTTGTACAGAATGTCTTCCGGTGCGATATCCAGAACACCGACTTCGGAAGAAAGAATGATTCGGTCATCCTTCGTTACATAATAACGGGCAGGACGCAAACCGTTACGGTCAAGCGTAGCACCGATCTGCAAACCGTCTGTAAATGCCATAGCCGCAGGGCCGTCCCATGGCTCCATCATCGTGCTGTGGTATTCATAGAATGCCTTTTTCGCAGGGTCCATCCCTTCGTCGGTGCTCCACGGCTCAGGAACCATCATCATTGCCACGTGTGGCAGGGAGCGTCCGCTTAGGTACAGGAATTCCAGCGTGTTGTCAAACATCGCTGTATCTGAACCGTCCGGATTAATGACCGGTTTTACTTTCGCAATGTCATCGCCGAACAGTTCACTTTCGAACAAGGACTGACGCGCATGCATCCAGTTCACGTTACCACGCATCGTGTTGATCTCACCGTTGTGGATCATGAAACGGTACGGGTGGGCACGTTCCCAGCTCGGGAAGGTGTTCGTACTGAAACGGGAGTGTACGAGTGCAATCGCTGATTCAACCAGTTCTTCCTGCAAATCCAGATAGAACTTGCCCACCTGCTCGGTTGTCAGCATGCCTTTGTAGACCACTTTACGGCAAGACAAACTCGGCAGGTAGAATGATTCTCCTTCCGCCTCGTCTGCGGAATAACGGATAGCCAGTTCAGCACGTCTGCGAATGACATACAATTTGCGCTCAAATGCAAGCTCATCCTTTACTTCATCCGATCTTCCGATAAACACCTGGCGTACATAAGGCTTCGCTGCCAGTGCAGAACGACCCAGCATCTCATCATACGTAGGTACATCCCGGAAGCCCAGGAAGGTCTGCCCCTCTTCTTCAATAATCTTCTTCAGGCTCTCTTCATGTGCAGTACGAACAACCGGATCATGAGACAGGAACAGCATACCTACGCCATAGAATCCCTGTTCAGGCAAAGCAAAACCGAGTCGTTCTGCTTCCTTTGCGAAATAACGATGTGGAATCTGAATCAGGATGCCTGCTCCGTCACCGGAATTTGGTTCACTTCCCTGACCCCCACGGTGCTCCATGTTACTGAGCATGGTCAGTGCTTGACTAACGATATCGTGTGAAGGTACTCCTTTGATGTTGGCAACAAAACCCATACCACATGCATCTTTTTCAAATTGTGGGTCATACAGACCTTGTTTTGGAGGTAATCCGATGTGTCTCATGGAACGCAACCTTTCTATAATGAAGTATTTCGGAAAGATCAAGACATAACAACAGGCAACAATGAAACGGGAGGAGCTGGCATTTCGCTTGCGATAAGCCTGCCTGCTGAGATGGAGGGGTGATAGCTTGGGATATCTGTTGTAAGCCTGGTATTGCGGTAAAGACCGCCATTATTGCGAAGGACTGACACCGGTAATCCGGTAACAGCATATATACAACAATACGTAGCCGCTAGCACGACTACTCAAGATGAAGCGACGTTTTTTGATATAGTTCTATTATTTTAACACCGACCTAACATCAGCGCAATTTAAACTTTTTAATACCTCTGATAAGAATTGTTTTGCAGTACAGCTTTAGTGTGCTGACGTTTAAAAACATCTCTTTTTCGAATAATTATACACATTTTATAGCAGAGCACAACTGATTTTAATTGCTGATAAAAGAAAATCGTTCCATATCCAGCCTGCGTTTGACCATATTTTCGCAATTTTCATGCTTCAGCTTCCAATATAACTTTCTATTTTCATACTATTGAATACAAAATGGCCTGCGGCTTATTTTAACGCCGCAGGCCATTTGTACTATTTGACTACTATATTGCATAATTTCGATACATATGCTTTAACTTTTTTTTGCAAAAAGTTCTGCAATTATCGTCTTGCTTCATTCATTATTATACAGTCAAAGGTTGACCGCTTTCGGCTACTTCGGCTTCTCTCTTCGTACGTCGGCCGTTCAGGAGGAAGTACGTTAGCGTAAGCAACACAGATATAGCTGCATAGACGCTCAATATTTCAGCCTGATGCCACATCACATTGAAATTACCGCTGGAGACAACAGCTCTGAGCCCCATAATGCTGTGTGTCATTGGTAGCCACTGACTGATGGACTGCAGCCATGAAGGAATCAGTTCTACCGGGAATGTACCCGCACTTCCTGCAAGCTGGAAGACCAATAGCAAGATGATCACATAACGTCCAGGCAGATCGAGCCAAGTAACCAGCGCCTGAACGATCAGCATGAAGGTTAGACCCGTTATAATCGTAAACAGATAAAACAGTCCTGTACTATGTGTCTCTAGTCCGAGACCGTAAAGCATAAAGCTTGCTACAATAACCGACTGGAAGATGCTCACCGAACCAAATATCAATGTACGGCTTACGAAACGATTCCAGCCTGTTGCTCCAGGTACAGACGTTTCACGCATTTTCAGAACGATCGTAGAGATCAGTGATCCTACAAACAGACCGATGGACAGGAAAAATGGTGTCATGCCTGTTCCATAATTACTTACGTTCTCTGCCTTGTTCTCGGAAGAGCTAACCGGTTCTGCAAACATATTCACAACTTCATCTGTTTTCTTCACTTCGGACGTTTTCTGAGCAGCATCCTTCAGCTTCGTTGCCAGTTCACCTGAACCGTCTTTCAGTTCTGTAAGGCCATTAGCCAGTTTACCGGCTCCGTCACCCAGCTGTTTGGAACCGTCAGCGAGAGATGAAACACCGCCGCTAAGTTTCCCAACACCTGACTGCAATGCAGCCGTACCTGTACCTAGCTGTTTCGCACCAGCTGCCAGTTGTGTACCGCCAGTGGTTGCTTCACCCAATTTACTACTGAATTGTTGCAAGCCGCCCGATAGTTTTGCTCCACCCTGACTGAGCTGTCCAGCACCTGCGAGCAGTTGCTTCTGTCCATCTACCAATTGAGTGGCACCTGCAAGCAGTTGCTGTTGACCTCCATGCAGTTCAGTTGCACCCGTAGCCAGTTGCTGATTACCTTGGTGGAGTTGATCCGCCCCTTGAGCCAGCTTCTCCTCGCTTTCACGCAACTGTGCACTGCCGTCAGCAACAGCCTGACTCGCTGCAATCAGCTTTTGAACATCAGCGCTTGCCGCCAGTTCCGGGTTGCTTGCTGCCAGTTGCTTCAATCCGGCTGCCACTCCCTGTGCGCCATCGGCAACTTTACTGCTACCATCCACAGCGGATTGCAGGCCGGTTGCCAATGTTCCACTGCCCTGAACTGCTGATTGCAGACCGTCAGACAGCTTCGCACTGCCTTGTTCGGATGATTGCAGGCCTGCTTGCAGCTTGTTTGCGCCATCCAATGAAGATTGCAGGCCGGAGGCCAGCTTGTCGCTTCCTTCTTTCAACTGGTCAGCCCCACTTTGAAGCTGCCCCGTAGCTGCTTCATGAAGTTGCTGTAACCCTGAAACTAGACTTGTCGTTCCATTTTCAAGCTTCGAAGCTCCATTATGCAGTGCAGTAACTCCGTTACTTAACGGAGCTAATCCATCCTGAAGTTTCAATGTGCCGGATGCAAGCTTAGCCAGATTATCCTTCAGTTTCACGGCCCCGTCGTCGAGCTTTCCAGCACCAGTCTTCAAATCTCCGGCACCGTTGCCTGCTTCAGCCAAGCCATCCGACACTTCGGAGAATTTATCTAACAACGTTTCTGCATAAGACTCAGTAACTTTGGCTGAAACTTTAGCCTTCAAATCTTTAATTGCCGTTTTACCGATTTGCGCACCTACGAAGTTATAATTGCCGTTCGGCTCATAGATCAGTTCTGCTGGTGCTGGCTTATCATTAAGCAATGTTGTCGCTTGGGACGAAAAGTTCTCAGGAATGGTGATCTGCATGTAATACTTGTCGTTTTGCATGCCATCCTTGGCCTGAGTGGCACTGACAAAGTCCCATTTGAAATCTTCATTTTTCTTCAGTTCATCGATAAGGTCCTTACCGACATGAAGTGATTTTCCTTCCAGTTCGGCGCCTTTATCCAGATTAACTACGGCTACCGGCAGTTTATCCACATTACCATAAGGATCCCAGTAAGCCGCCAAATAAATGCCGCTGTACAGGATCGGTATAAATAATATCGCAATTACAGGGATCAACACCTTCGGGTTTCTCACGGCTGATCCCAAATCCTTGAAAAACACGTTTAATGATTTCATGTCATTTTCTCCCCTTAATCTCTCTGCTAGACAGCAGGAATAACCAATATGAAAACAGAATGAAAAACTCTGGTATTTTTACCGAAATACGTGATGACCAATTCTCTCAAACGGTCAGTCCAGAGCAAAAAACAAACTTGTCTTTCGACAAGCGAGTTTCAATCAACCGGACTGATCGCAGCTATGCCTTCCATTAAGAAAAGACGAAAGTAGTTCTTGATTTCCTCTTTGCTAAGCGGCTCGTGATGTTTACTCCAGTCAGAGGTCAATGCGATATACAATCGAATCATCATAAAAGCGACAACTTGCGGATCGCAATCGCGTATTTCTCCACTAATTCTTGCTTTCTCCAGTTCGCGGGCCAGAAAATCGGAAATAACCTTCTCCACTTTTTCCAGACCTTCTTTGGCCTGCAACGTTCCGAAATCCTTCAATTCCTGTGACAGTTTCACGAGCAGCTCGTGATCACGGCGGAATTCCAACAGCGCATCCAGCACGCGAAACAAGTTATCAAAAAAAGTACTTTCCTGATGCACTTCACGCTGCGCAATATTTTTCATTTCCTGTATGACTTCCACGAGGATCTGATCAAACAGCTGTTCTTTATTCGTGAAAAAGGTGTAGATCGTGCCTTTGCCTACATTGGCGATCTTGGCCACTTGATCCATCGTAGTCGCTTTGTATCCAAACATGGCAAACGACTGGGCGGCTGCATGAATCACCTGCTGTCTCCTGTCGATCGGAGCCATCTTATCCCCTCCTTGCTTCATATATATTGTGACGAGTGATTTCATCGCTCTCTATAAAATGACCAAAAATACAAAATGGTCATTCGGTCAAAAACTACAATATCACCTTGAAAATAAGATTGCAAGCCTAACAATAAAAAAATGTATTAATATTTTTTAACCGAAATGCAGTGGAAACTGTCAGCGCCGTCGTCTATAGTGTAAGATGACTCAAACAATCCGCATATAACTGAAGTTTGCTGTCTCAAATCAGGTTATACGGTGTAAATATTTTTGGATGAAACATGATTCCTTGTTTTGCTGTATATTCATTAAGTAACA
The DNA here is from genome assembly GCF_007680605.1 of Paenibacillus xylanexedens. Taxonomy (GTDB): domain Bacteria; phylum Bacillota; class Bacilli; order Paenibacillales; family Paenibacillaceae; genus Paenibacillus; species Paenibacillus xylanexedens_B. Next base: position 466,027 of record NZ_VEIO01000002.1, on the reverse strand, counting down.
AACCTAGCATAACTGTCCTTACTTAAAACGTACGAAACTGTTCTCATTCAAATATTAATTTTAACTCAAACTTATGAATAAAGGTGAACTCATGCGAAAACCAAGAGTGCTCTTATTATCAGAAGGATTCGGTACTGGTCATACACAGGCGGCTCATGCTCTGGCTCATGGCATCAAAAAAGTAAGTCCTCATGTTCACAGTCGCGTTATCGAACTAGGGAAATTTTTGAATCCGACCGTCGCTCCACTGATCTTTTCTGCATATCGAAAGACACTATCGGTTCAACCCAAACTTGTCAGCCTGTTGTACCGCACACAGTACAACAAATCTTTAAACGGCTTAACCAAACTGGCGTTGCACCGTATCTTCTATACCCAGACGGCGCAGGTCGTATCCCAGTTGAAGCCGGATATTGTAATCTGTACCCATCCGTTTCCTAATGCGGTTATTTCCAGACTTAAACGTCAAGGACTGAATATTCCGCTTTATACGTTGATCACGGATTATGACGTGCATGGAACATGGATCAACCCGGAGGTAAACAAATATCTGGTTTCTACTCCTCAAGTTAAAGCCTTGCTAGAGATTCGAGGGGTCCCTTCCTCACAGATCCAGATTACAGGCATTCCTGTACACCCTGATTTTTGGGAGTCTGGGGATAGGGTCAAGCTCAGAGAAGAGATGGGACTGCAGAATATGCCAACAGCGTTGCTTATGGGGGGCGGTTGGGGGCTTTCTTTTGACGAGGAACATATGAAAACTCTCGCATCCTGGGCAGACCGGGTTCAATTAATCTTCTGCCTGGGAAGCAACCAGAAGATGATTGATAAAATGAAAGAAATCCCTTGCTTCCAGCATCCCAACATCCGTATTCTGGGATACACGAAGGAGGTCAGCAGACTCATGGATGTTTCGGACGTCCTGATCACCAAGCCAGGAGGCATGACATGTACGGAAGCGATGGCTAAAGGCCTTCCGATGCTCTTTATCCCTCCACTGCCAGGACAGGAAGAGGAGAACTGCGAATATTTTGTACAAGCTGGATATGGAGAGGTCATTCACTCTAAGGATGTCATAACAAATCGATTCCGGGAGTTGTCTGAAAATCAGCATAAGCAAGGTAGTCTGCCTAAGAAGAACAAAAGGTATATAACAGGACATTCACCAGCTTATGATCCAACCCGTTGTGCTCAAGCTGTTCACGATTTACTCTTCCCTGCAACAACAGAGGTTACAACTACGTCTCTAGAGCGTTTCTCAGCAGGCATTACAAACAGACCTTTGTCTGGTACCAGACTCCCTTTATAACCTCTCTAAGGGGCCTTAGCATCGGCCTGAGGACGCAATAATCAATACACAATCAATCAAGTGCTTAAACGAATACGAAAAAGCAAAAAGGTTCCCCTTCAGAGAATGAAGGGGAACCTTTTTTATTTCTATTGCATTTCATCGTATGATCTACCAAAAAAATGGGTAAATTACAATCAAAGATACTTACAAAAATGACGAAATAAAACTGCAACTTTACAAGATTCAGGGCTGATGTGACACTCACATTGTTAACTACCCTGCCTGTTTGCAGAATTTTTAGGTACTTTACTTGTAAAAAGTATGATGCCCAATCGTTTTTACTTCTTTCTTCGTACGAGCCACTGTCAGATCATCAGCAAGCGTCAAAGATAAAAAATAATACGTATCATCTGACACTTCCTTCTGGCCGTTAAGTGCAGCATTTACAGCTTTGATGCTATCTTCATTCGGGGTTACCCGTTTTAGTCGTCCATTCGCCACAGGGCTGAACTGTGATTTTTGATGGATGACCTTGTAAATGGTATCGGGAAAATTGGCTGACCGCAGCCGGTTTAAGACAACGTTGGCAACTGCCACTTTGCCTTTGTACGGTTCGCCTTCCGCTTCTGCCATGACAATTTTTTGTAGCAGATGCAGCTCTTTATCGGACACACTGTAAGACCAGGTTGCGAGTTTCGCATCATCCTGATTCAAAAGTTTGGTCCGCGTAAAGTAAAGTTGTTGGGGGGGAGTTGACATCGCAGCCGCCGCTTTGGCATGTTCCATTTTAGCCAATTTCAGAGCAGCTTCTTTTTTGGCTTTGGCCGTAGCGATAGCTTGGGCTTTTTGTTTAGCCGCAGCTTCCTGTTGCTCGCGCTCTTCCTGAGCAGTCAAAAGCCAGTTTTTTGCTGGCAAAGCATTCGTCCATGTTACGGATTGTCCAGACGTGTCAGAAGATAGACTTGTCCCATCTTCCATCATTCGCCTCTGTTCTTGCGGAAATGATGGGTTGTTATGCGCCGAAGACGCAAGCTCCGTCATCTGTTTACTATCACTCGCTTCATTCCATTTCCCCGTCGCCTGAACGACATTTACCCCCACTATACATACAAGCAGCACTGATAACATCGGTGCTACCCAACGATTCTTGCTTATAATTTCCATTCGAAGATTCCTCCTATCGAAACAATTCCCTAATCTTAGTAACCCAAAAAAAAGAATTTGAATAACGATGGCTAATATTACATAGGGATAAACACAATGTCAATGTGAGTTTATGGCATTAAAAAGTTTTTCAGGAAAATGAAAACGCATCCACTGTCTCATACATTGGCGTTTGTCCAAGCCTTGTCACATAAAGTACAAAACCGTCTACTGACCATGAATTTCCATGAGAAGCATGTTCTGTAACGATTTCGAAAACTCCATCATGATCTATACCAGGAAGCGATCCAAGATATTTTCTGGCTACAGTAACATGTGGACGATAAGGTCTTAACTCGGCTTCAAAACCCAAACTTTTTGTGGACTTTACAATTTTTTGCTGTAACTGATGTAATCGCTCTACATCTCCGTTAACACCTCTCCAGAGAACTTTCGGTGTTTTCTCCAAACCAAACGTTCCCCATTCCGATAGCTGTAGGTCAAATGTATGAAAATCAGCGGCTACGTTGTGCAAAGCTGCCCGAATATGACCGACATCACTCATCAACGTATCCCCCAGGAATTGCAAGGTAATATGATAATCTCTTTGGTCTGTCCACTTACGAAAATCAAGCTTGTTCCGTATTAACTTGGCCTGCATATGAAGAAACTGCTGAACAGATTCAGGCAGACGCACAGCAATAAACAGACGTTCCCGTCTGGATGCATGTTCTTGAAGTTTTGGGGCATTCATTGCATACACCTCTCTAAAGTTCGCTCTATTATTCCATAACTATGCATATCATTTCAAGCTGGGTAAATATAGAGTGACACACAATATAGATTTTGCATATCAGACTTCGTTCCTGAATTTTCCATTTTCATGCACAGGATACACTGAATCTGATACACTTGACAAGACTAATTCATCGATCTCAGGAGGCACACACATTATGGGTAAAATCGTATGTTTTCCATCTCTGTCCGAAGAACAACAGCAACAGATCCAGAAGGCTGCGCCAGGATACACGATCAAAGTGGGTAAAGCCAAGGATCTGGATCCGAGCGAATTAAAAGAAGCCGAAATTATACTGGGCTGGTCTCCTCTTGTAACTGAACACGCTCTGCATAAGGACAGCCCTTTGAAATGGATTCAGGTCTGGTCAGCCGGTGTAGATAATCTCCCATTCGCCGAGCTACAACAAAATAATATTCAGGTGACCAGCGCCAACGGCGTTCATGCCATTCCTATTACAGAAATCATTTTGGGTATGATGTTATCCCACAGTCGCTGGTTAAGACAAGCTATGCTGTATCAGCAACAGGCTGAATGGAAGAATCCTGGAAAAGCACTGCCTGAGTTACATGGTAAGACAGCTGTTATTGTCGGAGTCGGCGAGATTGGTACCGAAACAGCCCGTGTATTACAAGCTCTGGGGATGCGCACAATTGGAGTACGACGCTCAGGAAAAGACGTGCCCCATGTTGACCGTATGTATGATATGTCCGGACTGCATGAAGCTCTCAGCCAAGGTGACTATGTAATTAACATTCTGCCATTGACCGATGAAACCCGGCATATTTACGATCAGAATACCTTTAACCATTTCAAGAATGATGCGTGTTTTGTCAATGTAGGTCGCGGCCCCAGTGTAAACACAGAAGCGTTGCTGGCTGCCCTGCAAAGCGGCAAAATTGCCTTCGCTGCTCTGGACGTGTTCGAAGAGGAACCCCTTCCATCAAGCCACCCGTTATGGGGGATGGAAAATGTGTTAATTACACCTCACATTGCAGGAAGTACAGAACAATATACGCATCGCGCTCTCGATATTTTCATCAAAAATCTGGAAGCCTACGTTGCAGGTAAAACTCTTCCGCTCAACCTTGTCGATTATAGTCATAAATATTAACACAAACACCCGTTCCCATGCAACTTGTTTAACGTGATGCTCATTCACTATGGATCAATTTGGAACGACAAAACACTCCACGAAGGATTCTTTCTCTCTTCCTTCGTGGAGTGTTTATTATGCACTCTAACGTATAATTACATGCACATCCAGATCATCACATACACACCCAGACATGACGTACAAACGTGCCTTTACGCACCGTTATGTACTTTTCTATCGTCCATCCTGATTCCAGCAAGTGAGCCTGTACCCACTCTGTGGAAACGACGACAGCTCGTTTGCATAACTTGCGCAATTTCTGGATCATCTCTCGCTGTTCTTGATCGGGAAGAACCGAACAAAGATTATAAGGCATGTCGAAAATTGCCGAATCATACTCACCTTCCAGATCCCTCATGTCTCCCAAAGTAATTCGATTGGCATCATACCCGAAATGAGGTAGATTAACTTTTGCTCCGCGCACAGCAAGTGCATTAAGATCATTGCCTACGGTATCAATTCCCATGGATAAAGCTTCAATGACAACCGTTCCCATTCCACAGCATGGATCCAGCAAACGATGATTTTCTGCCTCTGGAACAGCAACGTTTACCAGCGCCCTTGCTAAGGTGACACCGAAGCCTGTCGAGTAGTTTTGCGGCTTCTGCTGATGGATATGCCACGATTTCTCCGCTTCTGTCCACTGACCCAAGATCCATTTTAGACCTATTTTGATTAGTCCGAAAGTCACTTTAGGTTGCTTCATCTGAGCCTTTCCATGGATGCACATCCCGATTTCTTTTTCAATCTTCCGTGCCTGAGCATAGTCAGGTGGAGCATCTCCTGCCTTCAGACAAACGACCTTAAATGTCTCATCCTGCCGTAAACGAATGTTTCCAGCTATAGGGAGTAGCTCCGTAATGGAGTTTCCTTCACCCAATACATTCAGCCGTCCATGAATAAATGGACTTCTTCCCGGCGGGATACATCGCTCAGACCTAATATAAGAACTATTGGCAATGCGCATTTCTGAATCCGGCCTAAGCAATGTACTCAATTCAAGATGGCATAACTCACGTTCATTTTCATGACATGCAAAGATGTATATATATGTAGCTGCCATCATAATCACCCTCGTTTCTTGGTTATACTTTTCAAGTTTAATTCAAAAAAATAAGGGATCCCATTGCTGGATATCCCTTTCAACTTTAATTTTAGGACCTGATCTTAAACTTAAAATTCAACCACAAACCCACCTGTTCAAACAATCGTTTTACCCTGTTTCTACTATTATAAAGAACGACTTATACTTTTAATTTTTCAATAGATGTGAGCAGATCGTCAGACAGTTCCTTCAACGTTTGGATATTACTGCTGATGGTCTCCATAGAACCGACTTGCTCTTCAGCCGATGCAGAGACTTCCTCCACACTGGCCGCCGATTGTTCAGAGACTGCAGAAATCTGCTGACTGAAGTCATTCATCAGGCCACTGCTCTGTTCCATACCTGAAAGTCCTTCCGACATCGTGCCAATTACCTCTACCATGCCTTCTACGGATGTGTTGATGGTTCTGAACAACTTACCTGACGTAAGCATACGCTCCTGCCCTAATTCCGTTTCTTGAACGCCAACACGTAGCTCGTTCACTACACCCTGTGAATCTTGCTGGATATCCTGAGTGATGGTCGTAATTTCTTCAACGGAAGCTTGGACTGCTTCTGACAATTTCCGGACCTCCGATGCTACAACAGCAAAACCGCGTCCACTCTCTCCAGCCCGTGCAGCTTCAATCGATGCATTCAACGCGAGTAAGTTGGTTTGGCGAGCAATGTCGTGAATCACCAAAACCAGCTTGGAAATGTCTTCATTTTTACGGTTTAGCTGCTCCATCTTGCTCATCGAGGACGATACCGAGCTGGCAATCTGTTGCATCTGTTGTACGGATTCTTCCATGGATTTGCGGCCGCTCTGTCCCTGCTCCAACACTTGATTGGACATCATACGAAGCTGATTTCCCTGTTCCGCATGTTGCTGAATATGATTATTCAAATCTTCCACCGTGCGAGCCGACTCCACAGCGGTTTGAGCCTGACTCTCCGCCGCCTTAGCCGATTCCTCCATTGTGATCGCAATTTGCTGACTGCCGATCTTCACTTCTTCCGAAGCAATGGCCAATTCGCTACTCTGACGATTTACCGATTCAGCTACACGCCTTACATTAAGCACCATCGAGGTCAGGTTACCTTTCATCTCATTGACTGCTTTCGCCAGGGCACCCACTTCATCTTCATGTTTAGTATGGATGTCCTGCACGTTCAATTGACCTTCCGCGATCAATTTAACAGCACTGATAACACGAAGTAGCGGTTTGACCACCTGAGTACGGATGATCGGAACAAAAATGGCAGTTATGATAATCATTGCAAGCACGCCTATAATAACGGACAATCTGCCGTCTTGCACAGATCGAATGGTTTGGGATGCCGATAGATCTGATTGTTGCTGGTTGTAATTGACGAGATAATCCAGATCGACCTGCATCAAATCAAACGAATCTGCCCCTTTGCCAGCAACCTCTTTGGCAAGCTCAGTCTGTCCTTCATCACTGATTCGAATGGCTTGTGCATTAATTTTAAGATAGTCTTCCCATTTGCTCTTAAACGATGTCCAGTGCTCATTCTCTTCTGCAGACTTTGCCTGTTTATCGTAGATGGCAATCGTCTGGGCAGTTTCACGAATATACTTGGTGCGCTCTTCGTTAAGTTTGGCCTTGTCCGCTTCCTCAGCATCAAAGTAACGATAACTCAGTGACAAAACATGTTCAGTTGAATAATTTAATTGGTTGATCTTCTGGATCGAAGGCATCCAATTCCCTGTAATATCGTTTGTGTTGGTCTCAATTGAATTCATCCGGCCAATGATGGTAACACTCAGAATAATTAAACAGAGGATTAACAGGTAAAATGCGATGCTGATACGCAGACCGATGCTCTTGATTTTAAATCGGCTAAACATATAATTTCCCCCTCATGACAACTTTCGCCACATTTCAATTTAGTGCTTTTCTCGCAAATAAACCCATCTATTGGCCCCTTGCAAATTACACTCTTCTATATTATATCTGCATGATAGCGATAAAGTATTATAGCATTCTTTTGTCGGTAAACGCTGTAATCCATGAAATTTTGTTGAACTTTATCGAATTAAAAATGAGCTACAACATCTGTATAATTCAGATCTGCAACTCATCGCCATTCTTAACATCACCTAACAATTAGTTAGGTGATGTTAGATTCACTTTGTCACCGAAGCCCAGCTAGCAAACGATAGGATTCCAACCTGCGTTCATAATCAGGACCAGCCGTTACCATGAGGATCTGGTTGGTATCCAGCCTCTGCCCTGCTTGCCGAATATACTGCCATACTTGTTCCGGTGTGCCAGCAACATGCCGCTTCACTCCCTTATCTTCTTTGTTGAAAGAGCTCCAATCTAAAGCGTCATTCTCATTTGCCGCACACATTGCACTGACGGCCACCATGACTTCCGGTTCCTTCAGCCCGGCACTAGGCACGAATTCCTCACGATAGCGACGTACAGCCTCCACCCCATCCGAGTCACTCATGAATTGTCCAAAAACATAGCCCATACCAAACTGTGCAGCATATGTTGCGCTTTTGACATTGGTCCCTAGCATCCATATCGATAATGGAATTTCTGGAATTGGACGCGCTGTAACCGGAACATCCTCATACGCAAAACGTCCTTCCAGCAATTCGGTAAGCGAAGCCAGTTTGGCGGGAAGATTCGAGACATGTTGCAAATAATTGCCACTAAGCGCCATCGTTGCATGAGGCCCTCCGCCAGGAGCACGTCCTAAGCCGAGCTCGATTCGTCCGGGATAGAGTGAAGCCAGCAGATGGAACGACTCTGCTACCTTGAGCGGACTGTAATGGGGAAGCAAAACAGCTCCCGACCCAAGCAGAATGGTATCTGTCTTTGCACCAATATGAGAGAGCAACACCTCAGGAGAAGCAGAAGCAAGGTCGGCCATATCATGATGCTCAGACGTCCAGTATCGTTTATATCCCCACGCTTCTGCTTGTTGAGCCAACAGTACTGCTTGTTGAAGAGCATGCTCAGCGGATGCACCATTCAGTCTAGGAACGAGATCCAGCACGCCCAGACTGAACTTTTCTCCAGATCGATCTTGGGTGTCGTCACCTGAGCTTTCGCTAAAGGTTTCACTTGAATTTGCAACCACACCGTACAACTCCTTTGATCTCTCGCCCCTCTTGATTTCGCGCCTAGTCCAGATCGTAGATCGAACCAACCTTCAGGCCATAAAGTTCATTATAGATTTTCTCGGCAAATGCATCGGTCATCCCCGCAATGTAATCAATCACCATATGCTCCCAAGTCCAGATCGGTTGCGCTTTGGCTTGATCCTTCTCATATCGTTGCAACCAATCGGAAGGAATGATGGATTTTGACGTTTCCGGATCGAGAAATGCGTCCCAGAGCCGTTTAATCATCCACTCACTGCGCTTCTGCAAACGCTGAACGCGCAGATCCCGAATCATCGTCACCCAGGCGAAGCTCTTGAGTACACTCACTGTGCGTAGCATGTCGAGGTCTTCTACGCCTTCGCGGACAAAGGTTACCTTTTTCCAATCCCCGTCATCAATGACCCCGAGACTGCCTACGAAAAGGCTGACCCAATAGGCCTTTACCTCACGACGAGTACGCGAGTAATCATGCTCGCAGAAAGGCATCTTCTCATTCCAGATGCGCAGGAACGATGCGAGGACTTCTTCTACTTTTTCCGCGATGGCCTCTCTTGTCCAGCCCTTCCAGAACAGATCTTCCAGTGTAGTGACTTTGTCTACGATGAGCCGGTTAATATGCTGGTCTTGCAGAAAATGCTCATGCACCTCGATTTTGCCTGCCTTGATGCCATCCTCCAGATCATGTGCGGAGTACCCAATATCATCGCATAGATCCATCAGTTGTGCTTCAAGCGTTTTCTTGCCTGCCGGAATGTTCCAGCGCTCCCGAATCTCACGAATGTACTGCCACTCGTGGTGATACATGCCTTTTTTGCTCTCTGTTCCAGGATACGGATACTTGTTAATCCCAAGTAGCACAGCATCCGACAAGTTCAATCCGTCGATATCTTCACGTTTCTCCAAATGCATGATCAGGCGGAAGTTATGTGCGTTTCCTTCAAAATGCTCATATTTCCGTTTGAGCTCCGCTCGCACGTCAGACTCAGCCTTAGGGGCTTTCGCGGCCCGACTTTTTTTCATAATCTTCTTCGTCTCACTGTTAATCAGATCATCCAAAATGCCATCAAGCACTTCTTCCCCTTTATGTCCAAAAGGTGGATGACCAAAGTCATGTGCAATCGCCGCACATTCTACGACTTCCGAATCAATAATCAGACCGGGGTTCTCTGCCCGGCCCCAATCTACCTCCGGGTAATGACGCAGCAGGCTTCTCGCCGCTTCTCGCGCAATCTGTGCCACCTCAAGGGAATGGGTCAGACGTGTCCGGTAATAATCACCCGTACCTGCGCCAAACACTTGCGATTTGCCCTGCAGTCTCCGGAACGTTGGGGAATGAATCAATCGGGAATAGTCTCGCTCATACGCTGCACGAGAGCCCTCCAGCTTGGTAAGTTCAGGGTATTGTCTATGTTCTCTCAGGTCATGCCATTGCATGTTAGATCACTCCTAGCCGACTGTCTCTATTTTGAGTGATTATACACAACATCTGCGGTTTCGAAAAGCAAAATCCGTCTGTCATGTCATCTCTTCTTACATCAACATATGATGCACAGTCCTCTCTATGTATATTATACCCTGCAAGACTACTGTCTGTGCATAGAATGAAGAACTGTATGTCGATCGTTGAGCCGGTGAGTGTTACCTCGATATAAAAGAAAACCCGACAGACGAATGACGTCTTGTCGGGTTAAACTTCAAATGAAGTTTTAAATCTAGCAGATCTATACCATCACTTTGCAGATATCATTTGTAAATTCTACCGGGTCTTGAATCGGCAATCCTTCAATCAGCAACGCTTGATGATACAAGAGGCTCGTATACAAGCTCAACTTCTCTTTATCCTGCGCAAAAGCATCTTTCAACGATTTGAACACATCATGGTTCACGTTGATCTCCAGCACTTTATCCGCTTGAACATCTCCGCTGTTCGGCATAGCTTTCAGCACTTTCTCCATCTCAATCGTCAAATCACCCTCGGTGGACAAACATACCGGGTGGCTACGAAGGCGTTTAGACGCTTTCACCGCTTTAACTTTACCTTCCAGCTGTGCCTGCATCGCTTCGAACAATTCTTTGTTGTCATTGTCCTGCGCTTCAGTCTCTTCTTTTTCCGCACTGTCTTCAATACCGAGATCGCCACTGGAGATCGATTTGAACTCTTTTTCCTTGTAATTCGTGATCATCTTGATCGCGAATTCATCGATGTCATCGGTGAAGTAGAGCACTTCGTACCCTTTTTCCAACACACCCTCGATCTGAGGCAGTTTCTCGATTCGGCTGATGGACTCACCCGCAGCATAGTAGATGTACTTCTGATCCTCCGGCATTCTGGAGACGTATTCGTCCAGGCTCACCAACTTGCTCTCTTTAGAAGACGTGAACAGCAACAAATCCTGCAGTGTGTCTTTGTTTGCGCCATAATCGCTGTATACGCCGTACTTCAGCTGACGACCAAACGCTTGATAGAACTTCTCGTAGTTCTCGCGCTCGTCTTTGAGCAGGCTTTGCAATTGGCCTTTGATTTTGTTCTTGATGTTCTTCGCAATCAGGCTCAGCTGACGGTCGTGCTGAAGCATCTCACGTGAGATGTTCAGAGACAGATCCTCGGAATCCACCATCCCTTTGACAAAACCAAAGTAATCTGGCAACAGGTCGCCGCACTTATCCATGATCAATACGCCGTTGGAGTATAGCTCCAGACCTTTTTCATACTCTTTTGTATAGTAGTCAAACGGTGTATTCTCGGGAATAAACAGGATCGCATTGTACACCACGGCGCCGTCCGCGCTAATGTGCAGATGTTTCAGCGGCTTGTCAAAACCGTACCGTTTCTCCATATAGAAGTTGGTGTAGTCTTCTTCGGTCAGTTCGCTTTTATTTTTACGCCAGATCGGCACCATGCTGTTGACCGTTTGTTCTTCCTTGTAATCCTCGAACTCGTTCTCCGTGCCTTCCTTCGGACGGTGATTGGTCACATCCATTTTGATCGGATAACGAATGAAGTCAGAGTATTTCTTGATGATGGATCTCAAACGGTATTCTTCCAAAAACTCGTCATACGAGTCTTCTTCGGTGTTTTGTTTAATCGTCAAAACGATCTCTGTACCTACGCTGTCTTTCTCAGCAGGCGTAATCGTGTACCCGTCGGCACCTTCGGATTCCCATTTCCAAGCTTCGTTGCTACCCAGCGTTTTACTCGTTACCGTCAGCTTGTCCGCCACCATGAACGCCGAGTAGAAACCTACCCCGAATTGACCGATAATGTTATGGCCGTCTTTGGCTTCGTTTTCTTTTTTGAAGGCCAGGGAACCACTCTTCGCAATGACACCCAGGTTGTTCTCCAGCTCTTCTTGTGTCATACCAATTCCGGTATCGGTAAGGGTAAGTGTGCGGTTTTCCTTGTCAATGGTAAGCTTGATATAGTAGTCCTCTTTGTTGAAAACGAGCGTGTCGTCCGTCAATGCTCTGTAATATATTTTGTCGATGGCATCACTGGAGTTCGAGATCAGTTCTCTGAGGAAAATTTCTTTCTGTGTGTAAATGGAGTTGATCATCATATCCAGCAAACGTTTGGATTCTGCCTGAAATTCTTTTTTAATCGCCATGAATGAAGTGCTCCTTTCGAATTTGGGTATTGAATGATTCGATAGAAAATAAAGGCAAGCGGCTCTGCAAGATAAACGTTCCGTTTACAAATGGTGCACAGCATAACCATATTCTCGATAAAACCATTCCATATGTAGTGGTTTGTATTCTTCACTCTATTAGCACTCATACATAAAGAGTGCTAAGCCCTCCTTTTTATATAACATATGGGAAAATTGGGTGTCAATACGAAGACGGTTATTTTAACAAAATCATGGATTTCAACTTGAAAAATGATGCTACAGCTGCGTCCGGACTTCCCTTTGTCCACGCCGAGTTCCCTGCGCGCTGTGCTACAATGTTTGATGGCAGTCAGTCAAGATACATGCTCTATATCAGTTTAACGTACTTCCTTCAGCAATACAAAAACCGCCACGAATTCAACTTCGGGACGGCAGGGGTAAAACGAGACGTATGGAGGTTTAGCCAGACCGCTGATGCCGCAAGGAGTAAATGTACCAGTGTGATGTCAACAAAATCGCGAGCACCACTCTCCATTTTCGTATGTCGACTTCAACCACCCGTCGCTAACGATCATGAGAGACGTTAATGAAGCCTTTTTGAGGTATTTCCCATTCTAACGATCCTCAGGAACGTTATTTAACTACATTCGGCAATATTTTGGGTAAATCCTTAAAGTTTTCGGTAAATAAGCTCTGTGGTGATCGTTAGCCTGGGAAATATCCGGGAAATCATAAAATAAGGTTCCTCAGGATCGTTAGGTTTCCCAACGAACACCTAGAGAGGTGTCTAATAAATCGTGGCGCCCTGCTTTATTTCTTCGCCATCTTTGGATCAAGAGTGTCACGCAGGCCATCGCCCATCAGATTGAAACCAAGTACCGTCAGCATAATGGAAAGACCGGGAAAGATTAGCGTCCACGGAGCCTTTTGGATGTACTGACGTGAATCCGAAAGCATCTTGCCCCACTCCGGGTCCGGTGGTTGCGCCCCCATACCTAGAAATCCGAGCGCCGCTGCCTCGATAATCGCCGTACCGATCCCAAGTGTTCCTTGCACAATTAGGGGCGTAAGACTGTTTGGTAAAATGTGCCGAAACAATATTCGTCCGTTCCCCGCTCCCAATGTCCGTGCCGATGTAATAAACTCTTCCTGCCGCAAGCTAAGTACACGCGACCTCACCAACCGTCCATACGTTGGAATGTTCACAATGGCAATGGCGAGCAACGCATTCTGCAAAGAGGGTCCCAGAATCGCGACAATTGCTATTGCCAGCAAAATGCCCGGAAATGCCAGCAAAATATCAAACAGACGCGAGATCAGCATATCCGCCCATTTTCCATAGAACCCCGCAACCAGTCCGAGCAGTGCTCCAGCAATAATGGACCCAATGACAGAGAAAAATCCAACCCACAACGATATTCTTGCACCATGAATTACACGGGAGAACACATCTCGTCCCAGATCATCCGTTCCGAACCAGTGCTCAGCCGAAGGGGCTTGAAGCCTGTCCTGCAGCACCTGCTCTTTGTAATCATAGGGCGAAATATAGGGGGCAAGGAAGGCTAATACGATGAAAAAAACAATAATGATCAAGCCTGCCAGCGCAAGCTGATTTCGCCGAAACGTCCTCCATGCCTCACGCCAGGGACCCGATCTACTTGCGCTGACTGCGTCAACGGTTTGTCCGGTATTGGTCGACAATTTGGCCATACAGGTTCTCCTTTGCTGAACTTAGATATGTTGAACGGAAATTCGGTGATACAAACGCAGCTTACGCTTCCGAAGCATCTTTTTTTCACAGGCTACGCAGGTTTCTTACGTGCATCCGTTTGCCTGTAAATCAGCTTTTCTCGTAAATCTCCCCTACTTGTAACTGATCCTCGGATCAAACACCGCATAGAGTAAATCTACAATCAGATTGATCAACACAAAAAAGAAAGCCACGATCAGGATTCCGCTCTGAATCACGGGATAATCCCGTGAACTAATCGCTTCATATATATAACGCCCTACACCCGGCCAGGCAAAAATCGTTTCCGTCAGCACCGCGCCACCCAGCAGAGACCCGGTCTGGATACCAATGACGGTCAGCACAGGGATAAATGCATTTTTCAGCGCATGTCCGTATACGACAAAAAACGGCCCCAATCCTTTCGCCTTGGCGGTACGAATATAATCGGAACTCATCACTTCCAGCATGCTGGAACGTGTCATGCGCGCAATCACAGCCATCGGGATAGTGCCCAGCGCCACACTTGGCAGAATCAGATGTTTAGTCACTGTCCACAGCTGATCCCAGCGTCCGGCAAGCATCGTGTCCAGCACATACAAACCTGTAATCGCCTCTACCGGATCACGTGCATTCATTCGTCCAATAGACGGTAGCCATTGCAGTTTGTTGGCAAACAGCCATTGCTCCATCAATCCGAGCCAAAAAATCGGCATCGATACACCTACAAGCGCAATCACCATGCAGCAATAATCAAACCAGGAGTTGTGCTTCCATGCACTAACAATCCCTGCATTCACACCAATAATGACAGCAAACAACATACTTGCCACCGTAAGTTCAAGTGTTGCTGTCAGATAAGGCACGATTTCCTGGGCAATAGGCACCTTGGTGCGAATCGACGTGCCCAGATCTCCTTTCAGCAAGTCGCCCAGATAGGCGAAATATTGCTGGAACCAGGGTTTGTCCAGTCCGAGCTGATCCCTTAGAGCCTGCTTGGATTGTTCGGTTGCTTTTTGTCCCAGAATCGTCTCTGCCGGATCACCGGGTATTGCATGAATGATGGAAAAAACGATCAACGTCATGCCCAGCAAAACGGGCAACAGTACCAGCACACGTTTGACAATATAGCTGTTCACTTTCAGATCACCTGCCTAAAGGGTTCATCTGCATGATTTCAACTTCGGAAAAATCAAAGAAATAGCGCTGGCGAACACGTATGCTTTGGCTCGTCACGACCCGGATGTAGTATCTAATAAGCATTGCATGTCTGCCAGCGCATCACTTGGTTTAACACTTGCGTTTAACTTTACGTTGGGTGTTATCGTCTGCGACTCATTTTTGCGTTTATTATTTATTTTTGTAGCTTCGTGTCCAGAACTCTTAACTTTTATTCAGAATATTTATTCAAAATAAGCCCCCACGTACGATTCCGTTCCCAGCGGGGAGGTTACAAAACCTTTCAGGCTCGCTTTCCCTGCGAGAATTGGTGTCGTATGCACAAGCGGAATCCAAGGCGCATCTTCCTTGATGATGACCTGAGCCTGTTTGTACAATTCGGCACGTTTGTCCTGATCCGTCTCTGTTTGTGCTTTCGTGAGCAGCGTGTGCAGTTCCTCGTTTACATAGTAGCTGCGGTTGTTGCCTGGAATGGCGTCTTTGTCCAAAAGAGTATACAGGAAGTTGTCCGGGTCACCGTTGTCGCCTGTCCAGCCGAGCATGTAGAGATCATCCTTCTCCCCGGCTTTGGAATCTTCCAGATAGGTCGCCCATTCAGGGGATTCGATGGTGGTTTTGACTCCAATTTTTTCAAAATCCGCCTGAATGGCCTCTGCTACCTTCTTGCCATCGGGCATATATGGACGAGACACTGGCATCGCGTAAAATGTCACCGGATCAGGCAATCCGTCAGGAAAGCCGGCTTCGGCCAGCAACGCTTTTGCTTTTTCCAGATCATACGCGTAATCTTCGATCTCATCGTTATAACCCCACAGCGTAGGTGGCATCGGGTTCACCGCAGGCTCTGCCTGTCCGGCAAAGAACGCGTCAATGATGGCTTGTTTGTTCACGGCATGGTTCAGGGCTTGTCTGACTTTGACGTTATCAAACGGTTTTTTCTTAAAATTAAAGCCGATATATGCCACGTTGAACGGTGGACGTTCAATTTTCTGCAGCTCGCTATTGCCCTCCAGAATACTCAGATCGTCCGGATTCAGATCTTCCATAATATCGATCTCGCCATTTTGCAATGCATTGAAACGAGCGGTGTTATCCGGGATGGAGCGTACGATCACTTTGTTCAGCTTCGGGAAACCTTCCCTCCAGTAGTCTGCATTTTTCTCCAGCGTGATCGAGTCGTTCCGCTTCCACTCTTTGAATACAAACGGGCCGGTACCTACAGGCTCACTTTTGAAGTTCTCTTTTTTCTCCCGGATGGCTGTTGGGCTGCCAATGCCAAACGGAGTCATCGCAATATTTTGCAGGAAAGGAGCTTGTGGCTGGTTCAGGGTAAACTCCACCGTGGATTCATCGAGCGCCTTCACTTCCTTGATCACACGTGCGCCATCTGGCCCGAACATGGAATCATAATAGTCGAAGGAATCGCCTTCGAATTTATATTCACTTGCCGGATCGCTCCAGCGATTAAAATTAAACACTACGGCCTCCGCGTTAAAGTCAGTTCCATCATGGAACTTCACCCCGGATTTCAGCTTAAATACATACTTCAGCCCGTCCGCGGAAATTTCCCAGCTCTCAGCCAGTGCCGGAACCACTTCGGTTCCACCCTCTTTGTAATCGAGGAGCGAATCAAATACCTGATGCCCGATCTTGAGAGATTCCCCATCCGTCACAATCGAAGGATCAAGCGCAACCGAGTCCCCGCCGCGTCCCATAATCATCGTATCCTGGGCAGCCGCTTCTGTAGGAGGATCATTACCTTCCGCAGGTGCCGGCGTACCTTCCCCGCCTTCCTTGCTACTGGAGCAGCCAGATAACACAAGTACGGTACTCAGTGCCAAAGTCAGAAAACCGGACATCCATTTTTTTCTCATTCGCATACGTACAACACCCTTCCCTGTCTCATAATGTGTGTGATGCTTGCGCTCGAAAAACGGTAACTCTGGCCGTGTGTGCGATGATGTGGTGGCGATGCTGATGCTATTTAATTTGAACTAAAATTGATTTACACAGGCACTCCGATGACAGAACAACTTTCAATCGCTGTTATCCCCAGATTTTTTTGATTCTCTTTGTCCTCAGATAAAATCCGGTGATAAAGGCGAAGCTTATTCTTCCGATGTAGCTTTCTTGCAGAAAGCTTTTAGCTCCGCTTCTCCAGTTTTTTCTGTCCTCTCCGTTTTTGTGTAAATGAATCGTTCAACAAATAGCTAGTCATCAGATCATCCCTAGTTGTAATCTTTAAATTCTTGTATCATTTATTAAAGGCTTTATATGCCTGTGATACCTGTATTAGAGTGCTGAGAATCGGGACACAAGTTAATTAGACTAATGAGATAGTAAGGCAAATGTAGAACCATTGAAAAAACCGGGGCAACGGATCAGCAGCGTTAGAGTATAAAGCTTCTAGCATTCTGAGATAGGGCGATGAATCTATTTGAACCAAGGTCAATTCGAAACAGCAAATCTGCCCTTGAATGGGTACAAAAATAGAACACAAATGTTGGCCTTGGGACTTTGTCCCGTGAGTTTGTCTTCATGAGGTGTGAAATAGATTTAATTCGATTTATGGGTAGAAAAAAGAATAGAACAGATCGACACTACAATAACTTTTCATGTTATGGTTTTGTCATGATGAGGAGGTTTGTGTATTAAATCGTGGTGAAAAACATTTTCGTGTAACTTACTTTACATCACATTTACCAATTAGACAAGAACTTTACAGACATACCTTTTCAACAATATTACACGCGTCAGAATTAGTGACATTATGTACAAAAAAGGAACACAGCTCGACAATAATCGCCCGTGTTCCTTCCTTTTTTTCAGTTTCAGCTCTGTTCTATTTGTACAGCCGACTCATTGAGACTTAACCATAGCGGATCAGATGTTTACCCATAGTATGTGAGAAAATGTTTAAAATAACCGGCAGTTTAGCACAATACAATGTTTGTGGCATGTTCTATATAATGATATATTTGTATAATATAATAAACAAAAAAAGGAGGTTATTTCTTGAATGCTATACACATCAGGATAGGAAACAACCTGCAACGTATTAGAAAACATAGGCAGTTAAGCTTAGATAAGCTTGCTGATTTGACAAAGGTTAGTAAAGGTATGCTTCATCAAATTGAGCGAGGAGAAACGCAGCCCACAGTAACAACCGTGTGGAAAATTGCTACGGGACTCAATATTTCGTTTTCATCTCTACTTAAAGAGGATGAGGCAGTAGTATCCATCGCAGCTCGAAAAGAAATTCCAGATTTAACAGAAGACAATGGAAAGTGCAGAGTATACTTACTGTTCCCGTTTGACCCTCAAACACGTATTGAAATGTTTACGATCATTCTTAGTCCTACTTGTAGCTATGTTTCACTCCCACACAATGATGGGGTTGAAGAGTACATCACGGTTACCTCAGGAGTGTTTAATCTACAGATTAAGGATGAAATATACGCCTTACAAGAAGGACAGGCTATACGATTTGCAAGCAATGTTGAACACCGTTATATCAATAAATCGGACGAAGATGTAACGATACAGGTTGTTATGTATTATGCAGAATCTTAATTTACTGCAAACATTAAGGAGGGGTACACGTTGACAAGTCAACTTAAAGATACTGCACAACAGGTTCAAAACAAACTAATAGAGTTGGGATATGCAAATAAAGTTATAGAACTACCTGACAGTACACGAACATCACAGGAAGCTGCCGATACGATCGGTTGCGAGGTTTCACATATAGCTAAGTCAATTATCTTTCGACTCAAAAATAACGATAAACCCTTATTGGTTATAGCCAGTGGAGTAAATCGAATTAATGAAAAACAAATTAAAACCCATCTGAATGAAAATATAGGAAAAGCGGACGCTGATTTTGTACGTGAACACACAGGGTTTGTTATTGGAGGCGTGCCACCTTTAGGACATATAGAGTCCATCACCACTCTTATTGATGAAGACTTGTTACAATTTAAAGAGATATGGGCGGCTGCCGGACATCCAAGAGCAGTGTTTCGATTAACACCCGAAGAATTAGTGCAAATGACAAAAGGACAAGTCATCTCTGTAAAATAAATTTGTGTTACCTTTCTGTTATTTTGCTAACGGGAAACGATAGCTCAATCAATTCAAGTGAAATCAATCGTAATCAAAACGAAGTAGGAATGTGAGTTTGTAGATGGGCAAATTGAAAGCATAAGTTTGCCAAAAGGCAAACTTATGGGTTAAATCTCACTCATATCATTTACTTTTTAAATAACCCTCTACGGTGCATCACGGTAATAAAACGATAAAAATCGTAGCTCGCTCCGTTATCGATACTGAACAGTGGATTTTTGGAATCATAGGCCAGCGCTGCATCTACAGCAGCCTTCGCCCAGACAGGTACCTCCATCTGCTGACGCGCTTGCAAACGGTCAACCTGCGCTTTCAATGCATCAAACGTGGCTTTTTCTTCGGCTGTCATCGGTTCGCCCCCCTTCGGTGGTACAGTTGGCGTATTCGGGTTCGATGGTGTGGTCGGGTTCGACGGGTTGCCGGGATTAGTCGGATTGGTGGGCTCTGTTGGATTCGTAGGATTGGGGTTTGGAATAGCCATTGCATATCTCGCTCTAAGCTGTGCCGCCGTTCCTTCGAATTCATTCATATCCACGTTGCCGCTAATGCCATTTACCTTGCCCGAATCCGTATACTGCCAGAACGTCCAGCGCTTCCATGCCGGCTGATCATCAGGAACACGCGTCGTGCTGTATCGGGCAATCCACAGATCGTAAGAGCCCAACGAAGTATCAAAATTGCCGGCAAATGAATTGCCTGTATATATGATCGGTTTAACACCTGTGAGACGTTGCAATTCTGTTAAAAAGGCTTTGGCTACCGTATTCATCTGGGCTTTGCTCAGATTGCCAGGATTGTTCTCGTAATCCATAACCGGTGGTAACTGTAGGGCTTTGGCTCCTCCAATTTGGCTCAATGTATTGGCATAGTGTGCCGCTTCCGCCTTCGCAATCTCCACAGTCGTTCCGCGGAAGAAATGATAGGTTCCCACCATCATGCCCGCCGCCAGCGCACCCGCTACATTTTTCTGAAAATTCGGATCGATATACGTTCGCCCTTCGGTTGCCTTGATAAACACAAACGTCATGCCGCTTGCCTTCACCTTGGCCCAGTCAATATTGCCCTGGTACCTGGAGACATCAATGCCCTGCGTGTTGCCCGGGGTTCTATTTTGCAAATTTCTCACACCCTTTATTCGGCTAGTTGCCGTTTGTATATAGTTAATGCGGACGGATTAAATGCTGCCTGTGTGCGTGTCCCTTGTTGTAATGAAAATGCTATGAAATCATAGAGTAAGGATTTATAAGATGCATAAAAGTGATGACTGGAAATAAAGAAAGCACCCATCACGGGTGCTTTGCTTATTTTTTGCTGCTACTTAGCAATTCCGTCTCTTATTTGTTCTTAATATAACGTTTGGTAACCAAACCCGTTCTATATTAAATCGTTTGGATTCAGATGGTTCTAAATCATCCATTCTAACTGCTTATCTTAACATCGGAATGCTCTTGATCCGCGGCTTTTTCCTTGGGTTGCTCATTTTCTGGAGGATGATTATTTTCGCCTTCGGAATGATCCAACGACGGAGGGGTATGTGGCAATGGAGAAGATAACACATCTTCCCCCGCCTTTCCTTTGAGCACTTGGATCGCCTGCCGAATGACAGGCGGGATCGGAGCGCCCAGCTTACCCCCGTTTTCAATAATGGACAACAACTCATTCGCGATATAAAAAAAGGCGACCGCATCCCTGAACAAATGTCCGTCTCCCAGAACACCGTCCACCAGATGAGCCACCGATACCATTGCAAATATAAATACCTTTCGTGCGATGCCAAACAGTCCAATATTACTCTCAAGCTTGCCCGTCATTCCCGCCGCCGCAATACCGGTTAGGTAGTCGAAGATGACAAAGACAAGCAATACGCCGAGCACTCCTGACCAGCCTCCAAAGAAGTAGGATGCCGAGCTACTCATCAGCGCAATCCCCCATTTCCATAGGGTGTCCCATCGTTCCATAGCTTCACCTCCTTTTTATTACTTCGTGTAACAGTTTGTAGATTAAAAAAGTATTATATATGGTATGGCTAAATGCCGAGTTAATAAATTAGCTACTTACGTAAGGGATTAAGAACATTAACAGCAGGTGAGTAAGAATCCCTTACCCCATAACTATAGAGTATAGAGGATATATAGGAGTATTTATCCTATCAAAAATTCTTAACAAACTTTTAGCACCTTAGAAGATGTTTAAAGTTACTTTACATAGATACAACTCTCAAATTTGACGCAGCTACATACCATGATGCGTTAATTCCAGATGTGTTCGTTCCTACCATGTAACACAGCTTGAAGGGTTGTGAAGTATTGAAGTTCGAAGGCTTGCTCCTAGAACCTAATGACCAGTTAGTTGTACTAATCGGTGCTAAAGAACCGTTAGTCTGTCTGTATTCGACAGTTAAAAGTCCACCGGTAATATCAACTGAAAATCCGTATAAGTTTACTAATGCCTCTGTACCTTGTCCGTATATTGACCCTACCACCCCCCAAGTATTACCGCTAATATCTCTCAAGCCTAGATAAAGCTGAATTTGAGTAGTTACTTGGGACGATATACCGACCCGAAATGTGTTTTGCTCCGCAAAGATCGGCATAGCTGAAATGATATTCGTACCCGCAGGGAAAGTCATAATCTCATGCAAAACGTGACCTACAGTAGCACTCCCTGGGACTGCACCTGTAACAGCATTCGTATTATTCAAATAAACAGATTGGTAATTCCCCTGCTGAATTTTCCCCACCTTTGTTGCCAACTGCTGATGTGTATCGCTGCCTGATGCTACTACACCTTTGCCAGTAATAGCGGCAGCGATTGCCAATTTCCCATCACTGACAGAGGACTTTAAACTCTCAAATTCCTCTCTAGAAGGAACCTTAATCCACGCTCCCCAGATATCATAAAGATTCCGTTGCCAAGTAGTAAATCCTACGGGCAGAAAAGTGATTAGTGTTTGTGTTACTCCTGGTATGCCCCCTGTATTCTGGGTTCCATTTTTGCTTACTTTCAGACTGAAGGCTATTCCTACAGGGCAATTTTTTAATGTTTCAGCAACACTACTAAGTTGACAATAGAACTCTCCTTCTGTTACGAAATTATTTAAATCATCATTTTGTTTGATGCTTGTTGACTTACTGAGAAAATGTTCACCTACGAAATTCTTTAATTCTTTTTCTCTATCTTTACCATCAAACACGGATAGGTTTTTAGAAATAGCAGAAGAATCATTTATCAATTGATCTATTACTGTCTTCTCGCTCAAAGCAACAGATCCATTGAATGGTACTGAAAAGAAATCACCTAAACTCTGATATGTGACTGAGTATTTTGCTGATGATTTAAATTGCGAAGCTGGTAAACTAGCGAGTTCTCTCCCATAAATCTTAGACTCTGGACTAAATCGATTTACGTTCCAATAATCCGGAATATCGTCTTTGTAGATGGACATTATTTTTTTAACACTGCTCTTTAATTTAGAAGATTGATTGAAGTTATTAATGTTGTAGGAGTTATATTCGTTTGAAGTAAACACGGGATTAACTCTCTCTCTAATTTCCAGGCCTGACCCTACTTCTAGCTGATTATGCCCCTGGAACAACGTTAAATGTCCTTCTGCTTGGATAGGCTCGATAATCGGTTTCGAAATTAAATACACGAGTTGATAAGGAGTCCCTCCCGGCACCTGTACAGTTGGCAGAATCTTAGTCCCTTCTCCCGGTGTAGAAATACCATCAGTCAGCTTATGCCAATACTTTGTGCCAACTCCGTTATACAATGAACTCTCTCCGTCATATAGTCTCCAACCTAAGAAGTACGCCTTAATATCATCAGCGGTCGGATTGTACGAATCTCCCCACCCACTGTCATCATTAGAAACGGTCATCCATACATATCCCTTATATGAATCATTTCCAACATTGAATACATCAGCACTTAACAGAGGGGAACTTGATCGATCTAATGTTAGATTTTTCCCATTATATTTGGTCAGATAAGCTTTAACATTCGAGGTATCTACGTTTTTTGGCATATAAATAGCAATTTGTTTATATCCGCTGTATTTAGTAGCACCAAGACTACTAGAATCTAAATTCTCAGGAATAAGTTGAACTTGTCCCCACTTTCTTACTCTGTAATAATGCCCTTCTCTATAGAAAACTTCATCAGCGTTCTCACCAGTCACTGGATCAGAATACAAGTCTGTCTGCAGCGCGAGCATGGAATCTTCTCGTACTTTAAATGATTTGTACGAATCACCTAAAGTCATTACAGGTTGCTTAAAAGTGGCTTTGTTCCCAGCAGCCCATGTCCATTTGCTTACATCAAATTCATCAGTGTATTGTGTAACACCGCTTATATGCATTCCGATATACACAGCATTGGGTGCTGTTCTTATGGTTTTAGTTTCTCCAGGATTGATGAATAACCCCTGTACTCTTTCAGAAGCAGCATAAACACTGATTCGAAGTTTACCTGTGCTTTGTATTGGATTGGTGATCGTATATTCTTGATCAGCTAATATATTCAAATAAGTCACGGCATACGCATCAGTTCCAATAGAATCGGCCAGCATTTTTCCACTTGCAGAATACGGAGCATCGATCACTAGACTATGCCCCAAAGAACTCCATTCATAGAACGGTGGTAACAAGTTTTCTCCATAACGAATGACAAACGGATTATGCACAGGTTGGACGCTATCCACATAAGGATATTTCGCTACAATTTTGTTAGCAGGCATGCTAGAAAGAGCCTTCAATTCATCTGAAGTAATCTCATACAACCGTACTGCATCCACATGACCAAATTGTCCAGCTGTACTTCCCACAATTGAAATTTGTAAATTATTCGTCATAGTCCCTAGACTCGCAGCAGGGGCTAGTAAGATTGCTGACGAGAACTGATCGGTTGTGGCTACTGTCCCGGATACGTTAGATGTGCCATTCCATAATGAAAGGGAAATACTCGTCGAAGTGCCCTTTTTCAAATCTGCAAGTGCAATATAGTTTTTACTCGTTGATAGAGTTTGCCCTAATAATTTGTATAAACTGCCACCGGTGCTGCCTTCTTTTAAAGAAATTTTAACACTTTGATTACCTTGCGTTCTCAGTGACGAATCTAATTCAGACCCCACGCCTGCTGTTGTAAACCATCCACTCATGCTCTCAAAACCACCATCACGCCCCAACAAGTTCACAAGCGTGCGACCCTTTATCCCTTCAAACTTAAAGGTAGAAGCTCGCTCCGCATGAATGATCTGCAACCCGGGCTCCAGCGTTACCGATCTTCTCTTCTCCACATCCAATCGTTCCTGAATGTCACTTACCTTCGTTGCTGTTTCTTCAGTCTTTTCCCCCACCTGATCGGCAAAATCATCAATCTTCTCCCAGTTCTGATCCAGATATTTGTCCAGATCAAAGTAGGTTGTTGACGGCGAGGAACGATCAATTTTATTCAAACCCAGTTTGGGGGTTTTTGGTTCACTCATTACGCTCCACCTCCTGCTAATTTATCCTGCCGGGTTTGTTCCATCTCACTAAGGGTCATGCTCTCGACCTCGGCAACGGTCAGATACCGCAGACGGTACTCGACGGTCATGTGAGCCGGTTTGATATCTTCAATTGCTGCTTTCAGATCGTCCAGGTTGGGCGGCAGTCCCAATGTATCGATAAATCGAATCAAGATGCGATACTCGCCTGGATTAACGGATACATCAATGCCCCCGTTTTCGTACGCTTGAGCTACATTTTTGAGCATGGACCCTGAAACTTTACCGCTGCCACGCATTTTGGAGATGATGACAGACCTTCGTTGATCGTCCGGTTTGGCACGATTGGTCGGAATCTGCAGATCCTGTTCATATCTCTCCAACGCCCACGTTGCGGATTCCGGGTAAAACTGTTGCAATACGTCTTCTACCCCATCTGCAAGCTGGTCTAGCTCAGTACCTTCTGTCTGTGTCAGAAGCTGCATCTCCAGCACATTTTCATAGAGCGGGGGCAATAGATTCATCAGTATATCTGCTTTACTCACGTCACCTTCACCGTCCCAAGCACAGCGACAGCTCCCGGCGCAATCTCCAGATTGGACATACCGCCGTTGACCAGCAGATTGCTGTAATCGATTACGGGCGGAATATCCAGTATGACATTGGCAATCCGTGTCCAGCGAACGAGCGGATCTGCAAACGCCAACTCTTTCAGATAAACTGTCACCCCTGTCTCAATCAAGGATTTCACCCCATCATACGTTGATCCTGATGCGAGCGTAACCTGCACCTCGATATGAATCGGGACTTCTTCCGCCCCTACAACGGTGACAACCGGACCGATGGGTGCTACCCCTTCCCCCATACCGTCCTGCGTAGGATCGATGTATTGCTGCACGGCCTCGATGACCCCCTCCGCAGGAGCATGCATCTCATTATTAAGCAGAGCTACCTTGACTGTGCCTGGACCATTCCAGAGCGGAAATGCCTTCGCTTTGCCAACTCCCGAATTCTCCCGCGCCCACAGCTCATACTGATACTTGTTAGCACTTGTGATCGGACGCGAAACTTTGTCCTGATAACGATCATACAGGGCTTGATCCGTCTCCTCGTCTTCCCCTAGAACAAGCAGTTTGGTTAATCCTGCGGTGGTCAGGCCTGCAATATAATCAATAGGTAACAGTGTCCCGGTATACTCGTTACCTTCCACACCAGCATTCTCACATTCGAGCACATATTGCCCTGCGGCGATTCGCTCTACCGCTCTATACACCCGTTCTCCTGTCGAAAAACGACTCTCCGCTGGAACCTCTACAGGTTTGCCCTCTTGATCCTGAAAGCTGGCAGACCAGCGTGCCTTCGTAGGCCGTTTGCGAGTAATACCTGACCATGCTACCGCACGATCCAGATATTCACCTGAAGCGGTATCGGCAAACTTCAGATTGGCGTTAATATCTAACTCAATATACATCTGGGCCATCTCCACGGCTGCTGGCGCGAGGGCATCATAGATGATGCTACCCTCCCGTTTATCCACACTATCCGGAATTTTTTCCAACATCCGATTCAAAATAACCTCAAATGTCTCCTGTTCATACATTTATGTTCACCTCCGTCTCTTGCCTGAAATTGCCAAAATCAGTTATCACGGTAAAAGAAACCTTGACGCCATCCGGCTCATGAACAAACTCAAACTGGGTTACTTCCGAAATCCGGTCGTCCGGAAGCAATGCTTCTTGAATCCAGCGTTCTAATTCAGATTCCACCATGGATTTCCCGGAAATGCCTTCCCAAGACCATTCCATTCCATAATCAGATGAATAGATCAGATGTTCATATCGACGTGTGGACAAGGCTTTGTACACCGCCTGTTTAACTGCCTCTTTTCCGTCCAACTGAAGCCTGCCAATCCGTTGTCCAGAAGCCTGCAACACATAGGTCAGGCTAGGAAGCACCGAAACCTCTTCCTGATTGTCTACTCCAATTTGAGAACCTTGTGGAATCATGGTTTCACCAGCCGATCCAGCACAACATAACTGTCCCCGCCCTGCACACGTAGCAATAGGGCCGAGTCACCGATCATCCAGTTTTTCTGTGCCACCGATTCCGTGACAACGAGAAAAGGGTCACTTAGCGCAAGCCGCTGTTCCAAGGTAATCTCCAAAGGCTGCGTGTTCGTCACACTTCCGTACATAATCTGTACGGGAGCTTTGGCATCTACGGCGGCTACTGCCGCCTTTTTAATCACATCAAGCATCATAAATGGCTACACCACCTTCAAATCCAGGGACATGGTGTGCACACCCCCCTGTACCTTATGCGTACACTCGTCCACCAGAAAATATTGATTGATCTTCAATTCATCGATCTGAATATTGACAAAACTTCCGGCTCTCACCTTGAAATCGCCCAGGGCATCCACCTTTAACTTCTGTGTTTCCCGGTTCCGCAAGGTCATCAGCGTTTTCAGCATGTTGTCAATCTGACCTTTATTCAGACCATCGTCCGCTTTTTGGTACAAAAAAAGCAGCCCCCAACGACGGATGCTGCTTGAATCCTGATGCACAAACGTATCCCGTTTGCCCGTATCCTTGTTATCCCGGTATAACTTGATCTTGTTATACGTCTGATCGTCAATCGACCGTGTATAACTATAATCCGTCAGCAGACTATGGTCCCCGATCACAAAGCCATAGGGCACCTCTTCGATATCTCGAAGGACGAGTTTGCCAAAATCATCGTAAAAAATATAATTTTTCCCGCCATAAACCAGCGTTCTGTCCAAGGCTTCACAGATCATGTCAATCAGCTTTTTGTTATCAAAAAGCATGTGCGGAATAACATAACTGGGCTGCTTCAAATCACCCGTTTTCAATTGGAAATCCGTTGCAATCCGCTTGATGACATCCGCTGCCGTCGCTTTAACAAACTGATACGTTTGATTCGCCGTGAGATATCGTGTCTGGTCATAGGCTTTGATCTTTACTTTTTCGTCCTTGCCACTGTCGACAGAAAAGATATATCCGTAAAATACTCCCTGATTTCCATGGATGTACCTCACTACATAACCATTCTCATAACTAAACTTTTGATTTTGAAACACACTGCCCTTAATCAACGTGAATTCGAGAGAGGATGGCTTGCCGATACGTGAAGTCTTGTACGTAATTTCGCCAGCAATGTCGCTGATGTCCCAGATGTTTCCCTGTTTATCATCCAGCAATAATTGTTCCTTCTCACCAATCTGCCTCTTGTCCAGATGGATTTCCTGTTGCATATCGTCTCTCCTTTCAAGGAAGCTTGATGACAAGTCCAACGGGCAGCTTCTTGAGCTGTGCATCCTTGATGCCATTCAGCTTCTGCAACTCTTTCCAGCGTGCTCCATCACCCAGATGAGCTTTGGCAACAGACCATAAGGAGTCTCCGGCTTTCAGCGTTACGGTCTTAGGTTTTACTTTTTCATCCGGCCGGGAGGCTTTGGTTTTCGTTTTTGAAGCATCAGCCTTGTTCTGGCTGTTCTTCAGGGGTACTACTTTTTTGGCGGTATAAAAAACATACTGCTTCAGCTTGATATCATATTGCACGTCGCCCACCGTTCCCGCTGTCTCCTTCCAATCGAAGCTCTCAATGGAGACGGCCATGTTAACCGTATATCTTTCACTCGAAAAGATTAGCCTGACGGGGCGCCCTGTCTGCATCCAGCGGATGATATCTTTCACGTACTCGTAGGGATCACGGTAAAACTCATTCTTTACTTTCGGGTCTTTTACGTCATATTTGTAATGATACGGACTGTAATCTGCCGGAAAAATACCGCTAAAGCTCACTTCACGTAGTTTGGGGGACTTGATCACATTAATTTCCCCTAGACGACTAACGTTAAACGTGCTCCCGTCCCCTGCATCTGAAAACTCAATACTCTCCGGTATAACCGGGAAAAAAATATATTCGGCGCGGTTGTTAAAGCTAAGCTGTATCGAATAGCTCACTTATCCATACACCCCCTGGGCACTGGAGACGATCTGACTGTTCATTTCTTCGGTAATTTTGCTAATGATACTGTCCACATCATGTCCGCTATTGATATCGCCTGTCGTCACCTGCACCGTTGGCGTCAGACTGACGAAGCGCTGAATGGCCTGCATCTCGGCAAGCTCACGCATCAGTTTCAGATCCTCACTCGTTACGTCCACCGTGCCATCCACATCACCGATTTTGTCCACCTGTCCGATATTGTTAATCTTGTTGAGGTTACTCATATTGTTCATGTTTGTGGGGGCAGGTGCTGTTGGTATGGAAGGTACGGGAGGTGTTTTGGGAATTATATTCTTACCGAACCCATTACCGAATTTACCTGGTAAATCTTTTTCCTTGGAATTGGGTGTGGGTAAAGCAGGAATGTTCGAGAACAGTTTTTTTGCCAAATCTTGTCCATCTTCATATGCATTAGGATTGTATTCTCCATTCATTTTGAAGAATTCGACTACATCCTTGTCGCTTTTGGGGGCCCAAGATTCTAAGCCTTTCTTCCATTCCTTGATGTCCTTCCCACCAAAACTGATATCTGTTTCCTGAAGTAGACCAATATCAAATCCAAAGGTGCTATTTACCATTTTAATCAGACTATTGATACCGCCATTGATACGTTTCATAGCATCCTCGATGACAGTGACTACGTTATACATGATATCGAGGATAAAAATACCCATATCTTTAAATAAATTCTGTATGGAATACACTGGAGCTCTGAAAGCATTAAAAATTGCCTCACCAAGAGACGCAAACAGATTCCACACTGTCGCAACGACAACTCTTACGATCTCACCAAGCATCATAAAGGCTCCAATAATCACGCCAATGATTTCCGTGCCCGATAGTCCCATCAGACTCAAAATACCAATGACTGTTGCGATGGCAGCTATGGCAAGCAGTATCGGCCAATTCAGCAATAACCAAGCAGCAACGAGACTATAAACTTGAGCGATGACCAAAGCCAAAACTACAATCGCTAACGCCATCAAGATCGGCTGAATGATTTCCCAGTTCTGCTGAATCACACTCGCGATATACAATATACCATCAACTAGCATCGTCAGCGCATTAGCAGCAACCATAAATGCATTGCTAATCCATTCAATTATTCCCGTAAATTCCCCGTTCGCAAATGCTTCATTCAATCGATCCAGTAGAGGTGTCAAAGCCACGAGAGCTATCTGTCCAATCTGACCCAAGACTCCATTAAACTGATTGACAAGCATATTCCACTTCTGAAGAGGTGAATCCAACATTGTGTCAAAGGCCTGTTGGGTGTAGCCTTGCTTTTGCAAAATAACGTCCAGCTTCTGAATAAACCCGTCCAGATTGGATGAATCAATGGTTTGTTGCAGCCCTGCCCCATTTAATACTTCTTCTGGAATATTAAAAGATTGAGCCAGATCGCCATTATCTCCATTCATGGCGGCAACTAAGGCTCCTGTTGCATCCGACATGTTTTTGCCATCTGGAGATAACATGCTCATCCGTTTAGCCATATCCCGCAGCTTGTCTATCTGATCTGTATTCTGTGCATACGGGATAAGGGACAGCGCACCTTGCAAAGCGTCCGTTACATTCTGTCCACTCTTGAACGCTTCGGCTCGATAACGATTAAAAATGGTTTCTCCCTGGGCATCATCGCCCGTTGCTGCCATATACCGATGCTTCAAGTCCTCCTCTTGCGCTGCTGGGGCCAAAACAGCTTGTCCTGCTGACTTCATGATACCGATCCAGGCTCTGGCTCGTTGAGCCCCTTCAGCAAAAGCAGCATTCACTTTAGCTTGCTCTTGAGATACTTCTCGAAGCAAGTTACCAGCTGCGGCAATACTATTCAGACGCGCAGAGCTAAAGGCGGTACTCATCGCCGCAGGCATTTGTTGAAATTGTTGAATCATTCGGTTTGACATCACATATAACCTAGCAAACATGGCATACATTCATTTCCCTCCTTCCTTCGTTATTTCTTTCGTGTGCGGCTTCTCGCCCGCTCTTTCTTCTCTTCCTCCACCCGGACCTGGATCATCGCATAGATGGCTGCTCGTTCTCGCATGGAGAAGCCCATAAGCTCATGCGGCAAAATCTTTAATTCATGGAGAGCGTAATAAGCCAGATTGGCTTCGGAATCGCCCTCTTTGATTAGTTTTTTACGTCATCCACCAGTTCGTTCATGTCCTGATTAAAACCGTTCAGCTTCTGTACCTGTTCACCAAGCGAAGCAAATTCCCCAGGCAACAGCATTTTTCGCAAAAGTGACTCTGCCCCCATTACGCCGTAGGAACGCTGCAGTTCGGTATTCTTCAGATCCGGGTATACCACGCTTGCCGTCATCAAACGAGCCATGTAATCATTGGCATCAATGTCGGGTGTGTATACGCCGTTTTTACCTTTGATTTTGCGGGTAGCGGCCTTGCGGCATTCCTGGTTCTCGTCCTCGGTCATGCTGCGCAGTTTCCAGGCAACCGGTGCACCTTTGTCATCTTTGAAACGAGGGGAGACGATAAATTCCTCCGTTGTATCCGCTACCGCATTTTGTGCAAAAAACATACTCAATCCACTCATGTTAGTTCCTCCTCTTAAGTTAAGGCTCCCCGCCGCAAAGAAGCGGCGAAGAGCAGTTATATTAGGTTATTTACAAGCAAGCACAGCTCGGTGTGTTCAGAGCCACTGCCTGAAGAATTTGGACACGTCAAATAGCCCGTAACACAGGCAAGTTGAACCGGTTTCTTTTACAAAAAACCAATGCTCCATTATTTATTATTTATCTTGGTGTACGCGTAAACCGCATATATTGCCTACTTCGGTAGATCGAAGGATGCTGACATTTCTACATCTTCAAACGTAAAGCTCACTTCTTCCTCCAACGCCTCCGCCTCGGTATCCAGAGATGCCATAATCACACTGTCAAGGTTGACACCCTTGAGAGTCACGGTCTGCTTGCCAATAGTGGACGAAGGATCTTCATTGGTCACTTGAATGTCGAAGTAGGTGTCCACGCCATTTTGCATGTACTGAAGCATCAGCGCGCGGAAACGGGAAGTTGTATAGAAAATCGTCATGGAGCCTGAACCGGACCAGCCTGTTGCTTTGTGTTGCACGCCACGGCGACCCAGAGTTTTAACCTCTGCTTTTTGCTTCTCCACCGTTGCTTCGAGTGTCTTCACATAGAACATTTCTTCCGTCTGTCCGTTAATGGTTGCATATGCACGGCCCTCTTGGCCGGAAATCGTGTCGCTTGCTTTCAAAAATGCCATCTTAAACCACCTTCACTTTCATGTATACTTTTTCAACGGAATCTACAGGTTGTACCTGTACTTCAATCAAAATACTGTCGGTTTCATTGCCCGGAAGCACGGTAATATCGGTTTTGGAGTCAAAATTCTGAATCGCTCCAATATCCTGAAGCTGCTTCAGATAGGTAACACATTGGGAGCGGAACAGGCTACGTCCGTCCTCGTTGTTGTTTACTTTGCCGATGTAATAGGATTCAAAAATACGTTTCATATCGTTTGCGATGCCATCCAGAACACGAACTACACGGTTTTTGGCAAAATGACGCGCCTTATCCGGTGTCACTGAACGGAAGGTGTTCACATCCTGCTCCACTAGCGCACGGTTACTGCTCGCTGTGAATATAAACTCGCCGCTCCGCAGGGCCGCCTCTGTTTCAGTGTGTGTCAACCGTCCGTTTACATCCACAGCATCGTCATACGCACGGAAGGTTAGAGATTCGTTTAGGTTAGCCCCTGCCGTTGCACCGGCAGTCCAAGCTACCGTTTGTTTCGGTGTAAGCGCGGTACCGTCCGCAAGCACAACGCCATTTTTCACACTGATGACACCTTCATGATCCGCGGCCGGATAATTGGAAAGCACAAGTTGTACCTTCTTGCCCTCGATATCGCGCAAACGCTTGATATATGCGGTGTAAACAGACTTCAGTGTTGCATCATCCGAGATCAGGCCAACCGTATTGAAATCAAGTACTTCCAGTTTGCTCAGGAAATCGGCATGCTCTTGGTTGGTAGATGTACCATCATTTCCACCTGTTAGCGGAAGAGCAGCCGTATTCGTGAGCGTGCCTTCGCCAGTGAAGGTGATGAATGCATTGGATTGCAGTTGACCGATGTTCGACACCGTCTGTTTGTGTACTTCTTTGCCTGCCAGCAAAGTAGATACATCAAAGTGTTCCGGCTCATTCATATTTGCGGAAATGACAATGGCCAGATCATTTCCTCGAACACCGCCATGCTGAGCAATTACTGTAAGAGTGTCCAATGTGGCTTTGGCTTTCGTTCCTGCATTAAGACGATATAAAAGTAGAGTCTGTGCACGTTTCAACACTTCACGAATCAGCAACAGTTGTGGTGCTGTCCAGTCATAACCAAGCTTCGCCTGTACATCATCACCTGCCTGTACCGTCAAGATTGTACCTGCTTGTCCCCAAGACAGCGGAAGTGCCAAAGCCACCGTTCCCCGCTCTCCCACTGTACCGGGCAAAGTACCCTCTGATGCAAAGTTCATATATACGCCGGGGCGTACCTTATTTTGAGTTGTCCATGTTCCTCCAGCCATTATTGTGCCTCCCCATTCATAAATTGTTGGATGTGTTGCTGTGCTGCTTGCACGGTGTACGTTTTCTCTTCCGATAGAACGGCTGCCAAAATATCTTTTTCCAACCGGCTAAACTGCCGGGCTTGGGCAAACTGTTCTTTCTTATATTCGGTATCGTTATGCTGCTGTTCTGTTTCTTCCAGGTTCTTCTTTTGATCAGTTTCTTTCTTGGTAAACATCGCGAGCGCGCCTCCTATTCCTTTCATAATAAGTCCCCCTAAAATAAGTTCATCCTGCTATGATGATTTCAAAGCAGTTGGTCGTTGTTCCAGCTGCTTCATTGGACCGGAGGACTCCGACACTTTGGTGGTTCGCATCGTGTAATACACCCACAGTTTGGGTGTCTCTCCCCAAGCCTTCCATCGCAGCTCCGTTGCTCGATAGGGCGTACCTTCCACTTCAATCGTCTCCAGTGCTTCAAAGAGCTTGTCTGGCAAGTCTTCCGGAATGTTACTCCCATCCAGCCACCGAATCTCGTAGATGTGAGATTGCACGAATCGATCACTACGCTCACGAGTGAGTTTGGCAGCCAGTAAGCGGTAAGTTAAACTTTGAGTGTCTGGGTTATCGGCTCCGATAGCTGGATGGATAGGGATGTTGGGAAGGTGATGTGATAGTGATGTTACTATGGCGTTGGTAAGTTGGGTTGTGGTCATGGTTCACCTCCTTTATATTGATAATTATTAATACGAGTACAGTGTAAAAGGATTTTTCATTCTATTAAATTACATATGATTTATTTACTCAAATCAGACATTTTTAAATAGATATAATACTGGATCCGTTGTTGAAAATTGCTGTGAAAGTTAAAAACCCGTCTATTTTTATAAGCTTAAATCTTAGCTTTAATGGTCCGGTTACGTCGAAACCTGGTCTTAGGTTGAGAGAAAGATTTTCAGTCGTAGAAAGTGTTACTAAAGCTACATTTGCCACTAAATCAATATTGAGTGCAGAAAATGAATCGAATCTAGTAGCATTGCTTCCATTAACCTGGTAGTTAATAATCCATTCTAACCCCCATTGATCTTCAAGCACTATTAATGGTTTATCATAGGCTGTCGCTCCTGAGCCATGACTCACTTGGATGCCTGGTGAACCGAAATCTGTGTAATTCCTCGTCAATTGTATTACCTTTGTACCAGCTGGGAAATCAGCAATGTCTATATAGGTTACCGGTGGCTTATTATCATTTCTCCCATGTTCGGCTCTATAATTTATATTCGGCAACAGTCGTCTATAATGACCTTGCTGTATCTGACCTAACTTAGTTGTAAGCGTTACCCACGTATCACTAATCGAAGCATTGACTCCCTTGGCGTTGATGGCATTTACAATGCCCTGCTTCGCATCAACGCCAGATTGCTTTACCGAGTCAATTCCCTCATACAATGCACGAGTATCCATTTCCACAGAGTAAGGCATGTCCTTACCAGCATCGTCCATTACTTCACTGAGTTTAATCCGAGCAAATCCATGCGTACCGACTGGGACATTATTAACAACTAATCTTAGGTATATAGCTGTTACACCCGTTGGAATAGTAATAACTTGCGCTTTCCTATGCCACCATTTTTGATTGTCAGCTACTAAACTGTTAATTGTCACATTGTCTGAAGCGTTCTTCACCTCAATCAATACGGCAGAATTATAATAAGTTTCACGAGTATGGAATACTGCTTGTAACAGATACCTACCTCCTGGCGAAACTCCCACGGGCTCATTATCAAGTACGCCATAATTAGTAGGGGAAACAGATGAATTAACTGCAAAAAATGCTCCTACGGTTTGATTCTGGAATCTTAGAAAAGTGGCCTGGCCCGAATTCTTCCAGTAGTCAAGATTCAACATTCCTGATGAATTTTTAATTAGATTGGAGCTCATTACTTCTGATGGTTTGCAAAAATTCGCATCTGCATAGTTTTTCGTATTAAGCTCAGCTGCATTTGCTTTTGAAGTGGCGTCTGTAGCTGCCGCATTAACAGTAGCTCGACTCGCATCCCTAACCGCCTTCTCCGTCGCCGCTACCAACTCGGAGGTGCCATCCGTCTTGTTCGATAACTGCACCTTCCCTTTTTGCGTCAAGGACGCATCAGGAATATCCATCTTGCTCACTGTTTCACGAAGTGCATCCAGATCGGCTTGCGTGGCAACGCCTGCGTCAATCTTTTCAAAAATTCCATTAATACTCTCCCTCGTTACTGTCTCGTTCCCCAAGGGGAGGGGTAGCTGCAATCGATCGGTTTCCTGTGGCATTACGCCCACACCTCCAGTTCATTCCACGTCAGGGACGCGGCATCAAGTTCATCCCAAGTTTTCTGCTTCTTGTCCAGATCGTCCCAGACCAGATAACGGTATTTGTATTCCACGGCCATGTGGGCCGGTTTCAGTTCATCAATGGCGCGTTTCAGATCATCGATATTGGGCGGGATGCCCATCGTATCCACAAAACTCACCGTAAAACTCCATGCTTCCGGCTGGAATGTAACGTCCACCTTGCCACCAGCATAGGCTTCGGCCACATTGCTAACCTGCCTGCCCGAAAACTTACCTGCTCCGCGCAGTTTCGACTCCAACACAGCACGCCGCTGCTCCACAGGTTTGAGACGATCCGTCTCAATGCCAAGCTCCTGCTCCCAGAAGTCCAGCCCCCATGTTGCCGTACGGACAAAAAACTGCTCCAAGGTCTCGTCCAGAGCCTGATACAGAAGATCCATCTCCGCACCTTTGGCCTGCATATCGGCCTGCATCACACGCGAAGTTTCATAATACTGAGGCAAATACGAGAAGAGCTCCTGCCCTTTCTCACTCGTCATTCCAGCATGTACAACAGAAGGAGCACTCATGTCCTGTGTCCTCCTTTCTTTTCACATCTGTGGGAAGCCACTCACACGGCTGTTCTTCCCCATTCACTTTCTGAATCGCATCCTTTACCTCTACCCCCACACTACTCATGCACATCCACCGTCCCCAGCACAGCCACTTGGCTGGCGGTCATCTCGATATTCTGGTCGCTTGCACCGTTCACGGTAAGCTCCGAATAGTCGATAATCGGCGGGATGTCCAGCAGGATTGCGGCAATGCGAGTGTAACGTACGAGGGGATCGGCAAAAGCAAGCTGCTTCAAATACGCGGTCACGCCGCGTTCGATTAATGCCCGGACATCCGCCAACGTGGCATCACTTGCCAAAGTCAGCTTCACCTGAATGTTCATCGGCACTTCCTCTGCCGGCATCACCGTCACAACAGGTCCAGCCGGGGCAACGCCCTCACCCTGTCCATCTTGCGTGGGGTCAACGTACTTTTGCACTGCGGCCACCAGATCGGTGCCCGCCGCACGTTTGTCCGTATCGAGCAGATACAGTCCAACTGTACCCGGCCCCTGCCACAGCGGGATTACACGCGTTGCCCCGACGCCCGGTACTTCACTGGCCCACTGCACATACTGTGCCTTGTTCCCGCTGGTTCCCTGATTGCGGACTTTGGCATAAAAGCGCTCCAGCAGCGCGGTATCTGCCTCGATGTCCGCACCGCCCTTGATGACGTCCGTGTTCACCACAGACGTAACGCCGCTTACCGGTGTAGACAGCACGGTTAACGTGCCTGCGGGTACATTGCTCTCTTTTCCAGCCACGAGCGCACGTACCCCTACACTCCCCACACCATCTTCATCCAGTTCCACAGCGCCCACCGTTTCATATTCCAGCGACGCTTCACCGGACACCTCATCTGCGAGCGTAGCTACAACCGTACCTGCTGGCACGATTTTCCCCGGCTCACCCGCGAATTTCACGGTGCCCTGTGCCGCCACCGCCGCCCGGCGCGTAATGCCATGTTCCCCCGCCCGCAAATCCAGCTCCTCCGAACGAAAATCCGGATCACTGCTCGCCGCCGTACTGGCAAATCCGCGCCGCAGCAGCTCCTGCGCCCAAAGCGCCGCCTCGGACAGCATAAAGGCTACCGGAGCCTCCGCATCCCACAAAAACGAACCTTCCGACTTGTCCAGATCCGCGGGCAGACGATCCAGCATACGCTGCATAATCTCTTCCTCCGTCTGGTTCTCCAAATAACGCGGAATCTCAGCCATCCCGTCAGATCACCTCACTTTCCAGAATAAACATCTCATCCTGCACACTCATCACCCGGCACGTGAACCCGCACTGCTCCCGTTCCCAATCAAACGTAAACTGGTCCACCGCATCCGTACGCGGATCAGCGAGCAGCGTTTCCGTCACCATCCGGGCAATCTCACTTTCCATCACACCGCGGCTATCCCCCTGACCGACCAGATCCTCCAGCTCCGAACCGTAGTCCCGAGAGTAGATCACATGTCTGTACCGCGGGGTTTTCACCGCTTTGATACACCATTGCACCCACGCTTCATGCGCGTCTGCCGTAGCCACCTTGCCACTGGGATTCAGCACAAAATCACCAGCATCATAGTCATAGCGCCAGCTCCGTCCAAAACGTATCTCTTCCAAGGCCGTTCCGGATAGATCCTCTTCATCTCCCCAGACCATACGCGTTTCCGGAAACAAACTAGGCATTCACACTCACCACCTTACACAGCACCACAATATCGTTCCCGCCATTCACCCGCATCGCCAGCACGCGATCCCCGGCTTTCAACCCTTTGCCCAAAGACCAGACTGCTTCTTCCACTTCCTCTTTTTGCAAAAGAAACCTTCCCGTGCCCGTCGTACCGCCGCTCGCCACGTCAGATATCCCGGAAATCGCGCCGGCCTGCTCGCGCTCCGGCAACCCTAGCGTGCCCGGTAACTCGGCCACGAGATAATCCTGCACTTCGTGCTTGAAATCGTCCAGCTTCACACCGGACGCCGTGATCGTACCAAGCACCGCGCCCAGACCGCTCACCGCCTGACGGGAATGTGTGCTCATCGCACCCCGTATCACATCGGCAAACTGCCCGTACGGATTTTCTTTATTCAAGGTAAAACCTCCTCTTCACCAGTTCCGCCGTGCCCAGCTCCAGCGTCATCGTGCCCGGCCCGGCTGACAGATCCCGGCTAACCGACATGACGATCAGCTTTAGACCTTTCAGCATGACCGCATCTCCTGCGCGAATCGTATGGATATCCGGGGCCGAGATCGTAAACGTCTCCTGTATGCCTGTCAGCTTGCTTTTCGCCAGTTTTTTTGCGGCGGCCGCTGTTTTTACCTGATCGTCTTCGATCAGTTTTTGCAATGTACCCAGTTGCTCTGTATCACTCTGCTCAATCGCCAACACCTTGGAAGGCACCTCTTTACCGCTGCCGCCGGAGTCAGACGTTGCCATCACCTTTACTTTCGTGACTGCGCCTTCGAGTGTACGCATCTGCGTCAGATCGATTAGCCGATCCAGCGCGTGCACCTTCGTGTTGCTACCTACCTTGAATAACTGTAGCCCGCCTGGCGTCATCCGTGGATGATACATGTCTCCGCCGGACTTGGCTGTTTCTTTCAGATCAGCAAATATCATCGAAAAAATCGTCTGCGACCGATACACCGCCTTCCCCAGCTTGGTCTTGATCTCTGGCAGAGTAGCCAGCGGAATTGTCCATTCCTTGGCGTAGGCTTTGAGCCGTTGCACTGCCGTCTGATCCTTGGGAAACAGGAATTCGTCCTCCGATTTCTCAAGATAAATCATGCGGTCGTAGACGGTAAGAGACAAACGCTTCGTGCCACTGTTCGAGCTTTCCGCTTCCCAGATGACCGCAGGGTGGAGCAGGTAGACCATTGATTTTTCGCCAAAAGGAACCCCGCTGATCCGCACCGCCATGCCCGGTGAAATCACAGGAAGACCTGAAGAAGCAGACACGGCCAGCCGGATGTTCGCTTGGTAGGCGATTTGGTCGAGCGAGTCCTTCAGCGTAATCGTCTCAACAAGCTTGGTGATATCATATTTGTCATCGACAACGACCTTGTAGGTCATGGCATCACCAGCTTTTGCCCCGGCTTGATCCGGTTTGGATCACTGCCGATGATTTTCGAGTTGAGCTTGTAAATCTCGTTCCATTTGGAACTATTTCCGAGCTCAAGCTTGGCTATTTTGGACAGGGAATCCCCGGCTTTGACGGTGTACGTCTTGCTGCTTTTTTTCAGATCGGTACGTGAACCAGACTTGCTACCAGCAGCGCCTGAGCCCGAACCCACCTTCTCCACTTTGGAATCTCTCCAGGTTCGCAGGGTCAGGTCGAAATATATATCTCCCGTCTCCCCGCCGCGAAAACTCGAATTGAGTGAAATCAGAAACACCGGTACATTCACTCCGGTTCCTGCTATGATAAAACGCATCGGTTTTTTGGAGATGAGAAACGTGTTCAGCACATTCAGCGCTACGCGTGGATCAGGAAAATCCTTTTCGTCCATGCAATAAGAAGGATCATATTGTTTTGGAAAAAAAGAAGAGAAGGTGATCTCCTTCACCTTCTCCCCTTGCGCAAAATCAAACTCGCCATGCTCCAGCATATTAATCGTTTCGTACCCCTTGGATCTGGAAATGTTGACTTCTTCCGGGTTCACCGGGAATAGAAACGAAGTGCTGCCATCCTTCAACGTGAACGACATTTTGTTAGGACCCACTTTATCCTCAAGTACAGACATATCTGCGGCCTCCTTTCTGCTTAGGCCATAATCGTTTTGCGGTTTTGCATTGCCCGGCGGAGCTCGTTCGAGATCCGTTGCCCCACCTGTTGAGTCACAGCGTCGTAATCAATTGCGTTCTCCCGAACGGTAACTTGTACCGTACCCGGTGCAATATTCACCGAAATCTGGTTGGTCGTTTCCGTTTTAAAATCCTCAAGGTAACCTGCCAGACTGCTCATCTGTTCTTCGGAAATACGCACGGTGAGCGGCGAAGCTTTCTCATTCGGTTCACCTGCGTTATTCATAGCTTTCGCTTGGGATTGCATCACACTTGTCCCCATAAGACCCGCAGCCGTCGGTGAGCCCAATCGATTGTTCATATAGGCTTCGGGTCCGGTGATTGAGAGAACTGCCGGTCTGTACGCTGGCGGCATTTGAGGTGCTGCCGGTGGAGGGGGTGGCGTCTGCGGTGCTGCAGGTGTTGAGGATGACGTTATGTCCGCTGCTACTGGTGCAGTTTGCTCTTCTTTTTTAGAACCGAAACCAAAAAAACTTCCAACCCCACTGAAGAAATCTGTCGTTTTCTCCGCCAAGTAACTCGCTCCCTCAGAAGCAAATTTCACTACTTTTGAGACGTCCTCCGCGTTGTCTTTTAGAAATCCACCTACCTTGTCACCCAGCCATCCACCTGCCTTTTCACCAAGCCAACCGCCTATTGAACCGCCCAGCATGTTCCCAATCACCGGAATTGGAATCACGCTACCAAGCACGGTACCAATAGCTGTTCCTACTGTATTACCAGCAACCGAACCTAACGCACGAGCACGATCCTCAGGTGGGGCGCTTGCAAGTTCTTGAATATTGTTATACATACGGAGTGGTGCGAACAATTTCCCTGCTCCTTTAACGATATTGCCACCAAGCTTGCTTATGATGCCAGCCCCACTACTGCCTCCTGCCCCACCTCCACTTCCACCTCCTCCAAAGAGACCTTTAACATCTCCCCACAATCCATCGAATCCACCGATTAGATCAGACCCTGCGGACGAGAAGTCATTCATAAACTTTGCCCCACGTTTTGTAACCTTGAACGCCTTTTTGAATTTATTCCCCGGTGTGGCGGGTGTTCTAATTTCTTTCCAAAACTTCTTCCCACTATCTCTAGCATCAAAGACTTTCCCCACACCAGATGAGATTGATTTTCCCCGATCAAACATGCCTTTCATCTTTTGCAAAAAAGTTTTCGGTTTCTCCTCTTTTCCTCCTGCTGCAAGATTAAGGGAATTGAGTTTATTACTAAGCATATAGATCGATAGTGTATTCCTATTCAAAGCATCAATCAGTGGCTGCGAATTTACATTAACGGATACGCCTGAGATTTGGTGGCTGACTTTGAGCTTCACACTTGCTGTAGCATTCAACAAATTAGAAGGAATGCTCTTCATTTTATTCATCAAACCATTGAGCGCCGGAGTAGCTTGATCATCCAATCCAATTCTCGGTGTGATTCGCAATCGACTCAAACGTACAGCGGTGCTATAGATGCTCTCCAGTCTGCGCCCGGTCATTCTCAACTCATTGTTTACTTTGATCAGGCCTTGATACCGAACCCGGTTCAAGCGATCTGTAGAACGTTGAATCTGATCGAGGTAACGGAGTGTCGTTTTCATTTGTATGTTCGATTGGGATAACCCGATAATCATTTCTGCCATTTGTTTCACCTCCTGGCCTTTTCAATTAACGATTCATTTGAGCACTTAGCGCTACCATCTCTTCTTCCGAGAACGCAAGCAACAGCGAGCGTTCCCCGCGTGGCAAAGACCAGAACTCTCCGGGACGAAGATGATGACGCACCCACATGTGATATAGGAACGTGGTCATCCCGCCGGAGTGAATCAGTTTTTTAGGTCTTCAATCTCCACGCCGAAGCCGGATAGTTCGAGCACTTTGTCCCCAACCGCATCCAGTTCACCAGCCAGCAACATACGGCGAACCGCCTGCTCTCCACCTGACAACTTCATGCGTCCCGTGATACGGTTGTCCCCCCAGCCGGACAGTTCCAGTCCGCGGACGCTCATTTTCACCGTGGCCTCAGAGATCAGCAGGGCATTAAACGTTTCGGTATCCACCTTTTCCTCGGTGCGACCCTTTGTCGTTTTGCGAATCGTACAGCGTTCGCGAATCTGGTCCACTTTGGAAGACGTCAATCCACGCAAGGTGAGTAGCAGGTCCAGACGCTGGATACGTACATTTTCTTCTGGCAGACGTTCTGCCGCCTCAAACAACTGATCCAAAATCTGCTCTTCGGACAAATTTTCGTTCATACTCATCGGTTAAAATCTCCTTTTTCTCATCTATTCTCTGAATTCGATGTGCTTCCGTGTGTATTTCATAATCATCTCCAGACACCAAAAAGACCGAGAGGTTCCCGGTCTGTTTCAATGTCCTTGCCTGCTGTTAACAAATTCAGTAACGTTTCATAAAAATCAGTTCGCTACAATCGGATTCAGCAATTCGAACCCTTCAAAGGTAAAGCCCGTTTCTTCCGGCACTTCCTCGCCTGCCGTCCAATTCGCCAGCTGAATTTTATCCACCATGCAATTTCTCAACAGTACACTTTCATGTCCGTACGACTCGGGATCGTCCAGTTTGGAGATAATCTGAAATTTGGTAAAGCCGCGCTTGATCATATCGGACGTAACCTTGTAACCCGTCATCGTACCTGTGCCTTTTTTAGCACCGTTTTTGTGAACCTTCCACTCGTTGCCGACCAGATTCAGCTCACGTTTCTCAATCTCTACGCTGGCCTCCAGCTTGTTAATATTGGTCTGCCACACACCATCCATATGCAATTGACCGTGGGTACCGAGAATCACTCTTGATGCATCCAACATGGTTATTTCCTCCTTATTATGGTTGAGTGGTTATTGTTCACACATCATAACGATGCCATCCGAAGTCCTCCGAATCACTGTATCCCTGGAATTTCGCTGTCCTCTCCGTTATTTGTGTATACCAACCACTCAACATGTCCTTGTACTTTTTTTACATAACGATCTACTAGCCTGTTAGCCTGCTTTCAAGCCTGTTACCTTATTGCACGTAAAACGTACCAAACAGTTGCTCCATCACATCCGTTAGCTTCACATTCCATTGCAGGAATACCTGATCCGCCTCCGGTTTCAGCACAGGGGCAGCACCATAATATGCCGGGTCGAGAACAACGTCATACCCTTCGGCTTCGATAACATTGCTCTGTGCGAGCAACGCCAAATAAGCTTTCATCGCACCAATCAGTGCCTGACGACCTTCTTCGGTGTTGTTCACTTTACCGATATACGTATCTTCTGCGGAGCGCTGCAAATCCGTATTGATCGCATCCATGACCCGGATGGACCGGATTTTTTTCCACGCATTATTTTGTCCGGCAGCAGGGGTGACCAGCGTATTCACGCCACGAAGAGCTTTAACACGGCGTCCATCGTGGAAGAAAATAAATACGCCATTCTGTACAGCCTGCTCCTGTTCGGCGCGTGTCCAGCGGCGTGTAACATCATCGAACGATGTTGCCGCATATGTCGTGGATTCGTTCAGACGTTGTCCGGCGATAAGACCCGCAACATAAGCTGAGGTCTGTGCGGAGCTATAGAAAGCATCGCCCAAACGCACGCCTGTGCCCACATTAATCACACCTTCATGGTTCAGTGTAAGGGAGCGTGTTGCAGCTTTCTGAGCTGCCGAAGCAGACGTATCATCAGCCATAGAGCCACCGAATACAGCCAAGACTGGCTTGCCTTCACTGCGTACCCGTTTGACCCATGCCGCAAAGCTCGCAAGGAGCGCTGCATCCGCTGCATGATCGAGGGCAAGCACATCAAATTGTTCGCCTTCCAGCGCGCCCTGCAAAGCAATATACTCTGCATTCGTCAGTGCATCATTGCCACTTACGCCACCTTTGAAAGCCGCTCCCGATACGGTCGCAACCTCACCAGTTCCTTCTCCAATCACCTGAGCCGTGACCCACAGGTTTTGCTCATCGGCATTGATCTCTTTGGCAAGGGCTGCCGCTGTAACATCCGACGTTAAGAGAGCATACAGCATGCGGTTGCCTTCAAACAGGCGCACTTCAAACTTCGTATTGTCGATAACCCCCGGTTGAATGGTTACATAAAAGCCATTCGCACGGTCGCCTGGATACTTTGCATCAAGCTGGAGCACATCCGTACCACCGCCGTCCTTCAACGTCAGCGTAGCTGCTTTTGCTGCTGAACTTGCCACCCGATAAGCGAGCAGTTTCTTCGGTCCGCCGAGCAAAGCCAGCTTCAAAGACGCATAAGCCGTACCGTTATCCAGTGCACTCGCCGCAAATGTACGTTCGATTGCTGTTTCACTGCCCACTTCCACAAACGTGCCCACCGGACCCCAGTTAGCCTTAACCGGCACAACGACCGTTCCACGACTGCCCGCCTGAATAGCCGAAGACGCTGCCGCCTGAAAATTCATATACAATCCCGGAAGGACCGGACGATTTGTTTGTTCCCAAGTTCCACCTGCCATTATTCGTTCACCTTCGCTTTCAAAAATTGGTTGATTCTTGCCTGTGCTTCTTCAATGGAAAACGTCTGGTGCGCCGCTTCGTGTAGCGCACCAGCCAGCACCTCTGCCTTCACGGCAAAGAGGGCTTCCGAATGATTCATCAGTTCAGCCCGCGTATACTGCGGGAGAACCGGCGACTTTTTTTTCAAAAAGCTTGCCATGTATTTCTCACCTCGTCCGAAACTGATCAGTCTACAAAAGCCAGTATAATTACGACATAAAACGATCTGAACCTATCTATTAGTGATAGCTTCTCTGGACTTACTTTTACTC
This sequence comes from Paenibacillus xylanexedens, assembly GCF_007680605.1. Classification (GTDB taxonomy): domain Bacteria; phylum Bacillota; class Bacilli; order Paenibacillales; family Paenibacillaceae; genus Paenibacillus; species Paenibacillus xylanexedens_B. The sequence goes on along the minus strand of NZ_VEIO01000002.1, from coordinate 421,192 downwards.
GATTCCTTTGTTATGGTGAATCTCACGCATAAGCGGTGCACTTATAACCGGGCGACGGATTCGCTGTGTTAACGTCAGACGAATCTGTCCATTCAGATACGCGTCGGCTTGCAAATCCGCTGTTACCTCATCTATTGTCACATAACGTGTATGACTCTCGCCCATCGCGTTAGCTCCAGCTTCCTCGCTATCCAATGGAGTCATTGGAATACGCGATTGAAGTGCCAATTGCTGGACCAAATGACTTGCCGCCTGATCTGTCAGACCTGTATCATCGGTGAGAACATGCCCGATCCACTGTTTGCGTACTTCAAGCACCGATGTTCCGGCCACTGCGGTACTGTACCCGCTTAATCGCCACAGTACAGACGGCATCCTATAGCCACCTGGCCAACTATTGGCATACACAGACCAGTTCGATCCCAGCTTGTTCGCTGTCCAAAGTTGCAATGCAACAAGCCAAGGATCACCCATGACAGGGCTATTCCCGGAGGCACCTTGCGGTTCAGGAACGTACACACCAAAGCGCAAACTGCGTGTGACCAAACCTGAGGCAACATCTGCACGGTCGCTGTCCGTAGAACCCAGATAGAGGCATGTAAAAGCTCCACCTTCCTCATCCTCCAGCCGCACCTGATGCAAGCCTGCGATTAACGCTTCTGACCAGACCTCCATCAGCTCTGTACCCCCGTCTTCCGATCGGGCATATGGTGAAATCTTGATGATTCGCCTGTATCCTGCCCAAGCTGACTTCGGTACTTCTTCGGCAAAAGCAACAACTGCGCAGGGATCTGACAATACTTCACCCGAAGCAGGAATATCCTGCACGCGCCCTTCCCAAGCAGGTATAAGAGCCGTAAGCTTCTGCTTTAACGTCTTTTTAATACGTGTGCTCAGCCAAGTCTCTGATGAAGCATTGCTAATTTCGTGGCTTTGCTCATTATTCATTTTATTGTTCGTTTCAGTGTTCATTTCATGTCTAATTGACACATTCATTTCGCCCCCTTCCGCCGTAAAAATGAATACTGCCCGCATGTTACAGCAACCATGTGGCAGTTCGGGACTCCCCCTTTTCCACACTCCATGTAGAAACCGGATCAAAATGCAGGGACGATCTCACCGCATCAAAAAGACCAGCCGCATTGGCTGGTCTGTACATTAGCGTATGTGCTTTCGGTGCGTCCCTCGGCAATTGATCCGATAATACAATCTTACAGCCTTTTTCCCCTACCGCGGATGGTGATTGGGTTGACTTGTGCGCGAATAAGGGCGGAGCTTGGGAGGTAAAAAGACGACGCTTCTTATGTGATTTTTTTCTCATAAAGATAGACATTTACATGATTAAAATATACCCTTAATAAAGTGATCGTGTTCTATTAGAGTGGAGGCGATTAAATGAAGAAATCTGACCTATTCTACATCTGGGTGTTCATCTCAAGTTATTTGGCAGGCGTAGTAACTTATAGCATGAGTTTATTTCTACTTTATAATGAAAAAACGAGTGGTTGGGGACAACTTCTGATGTGGACCGCCCCCTCTTTTTTTACCTTAACCTTAATATTATTTCTCTTATCCATTCTTCTATTGAAATGCATGAAGAAGTACTTTCTTTGGACACAAACGCTGTTATTCGCACTGGTTGCCATTGTCCCCGTATATTCTATCCCTGTTCTTTCTGGATTTTGGAACCTTACAAATATTGCTTTTCTATTTTCTCCAGAAGGAATGTTGTTTTACCTCTGTTTCTTTATATCATCACTCATGTCTTCTTATGGGGTATGGATCGCACATAAGCGTTACAATAATAAATCATTTCTCATACTTTCTTTTGTTGTAGCTATGATATTCGTCATTATCATTGCTTGGAATTGAGAATAGGAAAGCGAGCTACCGTTCATGAGTAGCTCGCTTTATTCGTGCTCAACTTGAATTACAGCCCATTTCCTCTGTCATGCTAAAACATGATTTTTATTCATCCTCACCTGCGGGCTAAGTATAATTTCGAACGCACGTCCCCAGATGAAATCAGGGTTATTGTATTCCAAAAGCGCACCGTTATAAGTGGCATACGTTAGTTGGCCGTCACAGATTTGGCGAATGGCCGGATTACCTTGCCCGAAAGCCGGTTTGCTTGCCAGTTCAGCGGTGTGTGTCTGCATGAGATCGCGTAACAAGCTCTGCAGATGAGCGTAATCCTCTTCCGAGTTAAACAGCACCATATTCTGATCCGCCAGTGTTGCCACATTGGTATACAGGGCATGCGCACGCGAATAGGTGCGAACATCGGCAATCGCTACCGCTTTGTAGCTGTAGTCCTTCAGGAAACGTTTGAACAACAGCGAGCCGTGTGCATTCATGGCATCCCGCAACTTATGTTCATGCTTTTCCGTAGTGATCAGCGCAAATCTCGATTGTGCCATGCCAACCGCAAGTCCGATTTTGTTCCCCGGCGTATTCCAGGCACTGTATCCAAGTACGCGTCCGGTATATGGACTGTTCAACAAAGCCTCAGCTACATCGACATTCGCAGGACCTTTGCCCACAAAATCAATCAGGATCGAAGGCAACCCCTGCTCCCCATTCGTTGCCAAACGCTCCACCGCCGCCTGCACCTGATCGAGCGCAGTAATGGCGATGATCTCCATATCCACCGCAGCATCTGCTTCATCCTCCACCAATGTACCGCCGACGATATCGACGTGGTGGACCACATTTTGGTGTACATCCATATATTCATAGGTGTTGATGATCGTCGAGCCGTGTGGCCCGTAATACTTCACGCCATATTTCGTTTTAGCCCCACCTCTGAATAACTGGTTCGCCATTCGTGCGACCAAAGCATGTCCCAATCCATCGGCATCCGGCAAAATAATCGCACGAGCCGGGTTCTGTCCATCCGTACCGCCCAGCCATTCGTTAATCCGCGCTTCGACATACTTGATCTCGTTGATCTGAACCCCTTGGGTATTCGCATCGTCCACACCAATGGCAAGGAAATCAATATATCCTGTACGAGCCAGTTGATCCAGAATGTAACGATTCGTTTTGAACTTGTGCTGTCTTGTATTGTAGTATTTGGGTTTATCGAAATATGTGGTTTCCCCATACTCTACTCCATCTGGAGAAACGTTATATCCTTGAATAATATCTTCAAACTCCGTAAAGGTTTGGCGTGGTTGTTGCATCAGAGAGCGAGATTCATTATACGCATCCAGTGCCAATCCATCTGCAAACGAAGTCGTTGCCAGCCGCATAATCGTATCCATCACAAACAGCGGTTTGCGAGGGTACTTCGTTTTAATGATTCGAATGACGTCCAGCAAATGAGTGGTTTGCTCGTCATATGACGGATACGTTCCCCCGCCGTTTTCGCGAAGCTGACGACTGCCGATCAATCCACCGTACGCAAGCATATCCACTGAAATGATGAAACCCTCTGCCTTCGCTGCATGTTTGACAATGAAATCATAGATGTTGGGCGGATTTCCGTAGATGGGCGTCGAAGTGCCAAGCAGCGTTGTGCCGTCGGTCGTCTTCTTCGTATCCAAACGGTTCTTGATATCTTTCAGGTTGGGTGTAACGATGTGAAGACCGGCTGCTTTTCCTTGTACAATGACGTCATCCAGATTCGCCGGACGATCATCGAGTGGTACATACAATACTGTTTTCATATCATGTAGCCTCCTGTTTTTTGATATTCTTCAATACCCGATCAGGGTAAGGGCGCAATCACCGAAATGAAAAAAAACCAGCATTTGCTGGTCTGATCTTTTCGTGTGTGAGCTACTGTTCTGTCTCTTGCACATCGTCTAGACTTTGTACACTGTACGCTACACGTTGCTCCCCTTGCTTCTGATCCGATAATATCATCTTACCTTCTTTTCTCCCCCATGCAGACGGTATTGCGGATGAATTACGCCGATTTGTCGTCGGTTTTATGAGGATTAGTGCGACTCTAAAGAAAAAGCACCTGCCGCTTGGGCAAGTGCTTTCTTAAGCTGATCTTTTCCACACTGTTCGCTATTTAACGATTCCGGTTTAAGCCATATATATATCGATTCCAACGATGTCTTATTCAGACTGATCCATGTTCACGCAATAATATAACGGAATTTCTCCCAAATTTCAGGCATAGGTTCCTCATGTTTGGCATGGTGATAGAAGCTGAACGGAAATTTGAATATATGCCCGCCATACCAGTCACGGCAGCGCCGATCCGTCAACCAGTATTCCAACTCATGCGGAAGCGCACGTGATCGCTCAGCTTGGGCTAATGGCAGCACGTCCACAGGCGATTGCAGCGTAGCTGCCTCTTGCGTCATATCCATATGACGGCTCAGGCGCAGGGCCTTGACCATTTTGAGAAAAGGTGGAATGCCTTTATAAAATAGAGCCTGATAACCTAGCTCATAAAGCATGTTCAGCGCATGTCCGTAGGTGAGCATATGACCGATCAGGTCATGGTGAGCTTCCGCCTGATAAATTGTACGAAACGCCCCAAGTTCCTCCAGAATGAACTGAGACAGCTGAATCGGATGCAACATCTCAGGAAAATTGTCATTCTCATCCAGTTGCATATGGCGAATCTCTTTCACTGTTGTATTCACCCAGGATCTGCCTGGGATCGTACGTTCAAACGACTCAATTAATCGAGCAATCTGCTCTATCTCTTCTACGGTGCCCCATCCTTCCAGTTCACGAATGGCTTTGAGACTAATCGCGCCATAGATCACTTGGTGTCCTACCCAGTGCAGCTCGCCAATCGTACGCTCCAGCGCTGCCGCAATACGCACTTCGGCTTCTTCTAACGGCATGCCCGCACTTGGTGAGGCGGTATGACTGATATGTGTCCCATGCTGGCGAAGCATCGCTTTTGCTTCGGCGGTAATGCTGCCAGCCGCAAGGGCTGCGAGACGATTTTCCCGCACCCAAAAGTAAGCCGCAATTGCCCCTGCCCCATAATGGGCATGCCACAGATCACCTGTGCGTTCCCGACTGGACGCCATTGTCGCTAGTCCCTCTTCCAACAAACGTCGATCCAAGTGTGCCATCCCCCTTCAAGTTACGGAAGCCTCGCTACAAGCCGGACTACTCCTGATCTAAATAAATTAAAGCGTTTACTTCTATAACATGACGGAGTTCAGATACTTATTCCTTTTGCACTATATCTGATCTAAAGATATTTTACATGGACACCCCAGTGGCAGAATATGCTGCAAAGTTGCTGTCGTTCCCCTTGAAACGAAGCTTGCCCACTTGATGTATCGTGGCTTCCAGCGGGAAAATCCGCGCCTTTTGATTCGAGAAAAACCAGACACGTTCCTTCTTCACCACAATAAACAAACCGTTTCGGTCACCCACCGGAGAGAAGGTATCGCTCCCCTCGCCCCAGCGGGATAGTCCCGCTTTCTCCAATTCGTGCACGGCTGCCGGAACATCCTCCGAAACCAGCCCGATCTCGCACACCTGCAGGATATCTGCCATCGAGAATGCACGCTCCTGCTCGTTGTTTTCCCTGTGATGAGCAATCAGCTCCACGATATTCCCGGCCGGGTCTTCAAAATATAACGAATGCGAATCCCAATTGTTTGAGTAAGTCTGGTCTCGCTCTCCATCTGTACTTAGCGTTACCCGCAACGCTGCCCACTGCTTCGCTTGCTGAAACTGATTCGTCGGAATCATCCAGGCAAAATGATAGAACGGTTCGATGTCCTTTTTCTCTGCTTCGGATGCGGTGTTCCACTGTTTGAATATCATTTTGGTGCTCCCGGCCCACAAAGTAAATGCTTCCTCCAATGGATTAATCGCGGACACCTTCATGCCCAGCGTATCCCCGTAGAACTGGCGCAGTTCCTCCAGCTTTACGGTGTAAAACAATACTTGTTCAATGATCATATACTTCTCCCATGCATTTTCTCCCATTCACTCCACGGCACCAAGCCAAGCTCAGGCTTCGCTTCGTCTGGCAGCAAAGCAATGAATTCTAACGAGTGACCATCCGGATCGGCAAAATAAACAGCAACCGCAGGCATCCAGCCGAAGACATATAACTCCCCAATATCGTCATCCAGAAAATTACGGGTGGCGATACCCTTGTTTTCCAGGTATTCAACGGCATGTTGCATATCTTCCAGAGATACTTGAAAAGCAAAGTGCTGACGCTGCACCTGCGCCGGCTCCTTCTCCCACAGCCCGAGCATGGCATGGCGTTCGCCGCCAATCCAGTAAAATAAGTATTTGCGTTCCGGGTTTTCACTAGCAAGAGGTAATCCAAGTACCTTCTCGTAGAAATGATGTGATCTTTGTAGATCTGTAACGTTCAAATGGGTTTCAAATAATCCTTTTATCATGCTGTGTCCCCTCCTTCTATTTCGTTAAAATGATGCATTTATTAGACTGAACTGATGCCTCACTTGTCAGCCTGGATTACTCTACAGTGCGCTCCTTGCCGCCGTTAACGTCTGAGCCAAATTCAGAAAAGAGCCCAGTACACGCTGTACCCGTTCCTCGATATCCTGACTTCCTTCGTATTCCTCGTAGCCATCAAACGTCGCTTCAAACCGTCTGCGCTGTGCACCACCAATGGAAATCCATTCCGGAGCGTTAATCCCATGCAGATTACGCACCATCGTTTGCATCTGGGTAAGCGAGCTTACACCAACCGCCCCTCCAGCGGAGCTGATCGACAGAACGGGTTTACCACTGAAATGAGCCTGACTTAAATGATCCAGTGCATTTTTCAACACACCGCTTATACTGCCGTGGTACTCTGGTGTGGACAGGATGATGGCATCCGCTGCAAGCATTGCAGCGCTTAATGCAGCCAGATTCTCGTCGTTCTCTTGCTTTTCATCCGGAGCATAGAATGGAAGTGGTTTTTCATACAGATTGAATATGCTCGCTTCATGTCCTTGTCCTTGAATGATCTCTGCGGCATATTCACCCAAACGTGTGCTCGTTGCATTTCTCCGGTTGCTTCCTGCCAATATCACAATATTCATTACGTTCACTCTCCTGATCGCTGTTATTATCGTTTTACGTGCTATTGCCTCTCGACTTCGGTTATCCTTATTTTACCTTGATACGGGGCAGCAAGCGTCAGCTAATGGACTTAACTTCAGCACAAAAAAACTCAACCTTTCGGTTGAGTTCATACGACTTTAGTCTGAATTTTGTCTGAATATGGCGACTCCAATGATAGCCTTCAACTCATCACAGTTCCCAGCCGTTCCGAACAGCATGAAGTGCGGCCTGAGTACGGTCTGCAAGCCCCAGTTTATCCAGTAGATGACTGACATGTGTTTTGACTGTCTTCTCCGTAATTACGAGCCGAACCGCAATCTCTTTGTTGCTTAACCCTTGAGCGATCAGCCCTAGCACCTCGCGTTCACGGCGAGTGAGCGTATGAAGACCTCCATCGGACGGAGAGTCCGATTTAGTTGAACTCCATGAAGGACTTGTGTGACTTGAATGACTCGGCTCAGTTAACTGACTCGGTTTACGCCATTCACTGGCTTCACTCGCTTGCATTACTTGCTGTACAGTCTGATTTGCACCCTGGAAAGACGTTCCCCCTTGAACGTTGCGCTCCTCCTGCGGTGTATCTGGAAGCATATCCATCGAAGCCATGACATGCATCAATTGACTTGCTGCCGCCGGATGTAATTCGACCTGACCGGAATGCACGTTACGGATCGCAACGGCTAAATCCTCAGGCTCGATATCTTTGAGCAAATATCCCTTCACGCCTGCGCGAACGGCAGGAACGACATGATCCTGATCCGAGAACGAAGTTAGCACGATAATCCGTGTGTGTGGTAGCAGATTACGCAAACGTCTGGCTGTTTCAATGCCGTCCATGACAGGCATATGAAGATCCATCAGAATAACATCCGGCTCCAGCTCCTGCGCTTGCTCCAAGGCTTCTTGCCCGTTCGATGCTTCACCGATAACCTTCATATCCTCCTGCGTTTTCAGAAAAACATGTAGTCCCCGTCTGACCATGACATGATCGTCGGCAAGTAAAATTGTAATCGGCATCTTTGCCTGCCTCCTGACTCTATTCCGCTTCAAGCGGAAGTGGTATAACTGCCGTCACGGTTGTTCCTTTACGCGAAGAACTCCATATATTGAGCTTGCCTCCGAGCGATTGCGCACGCTCCCTCATAATCGACAATCCGAGTGAATTTTCCGATAACGGCTTCCGCCGCTTGGCACCGCCCTTCCCCCGATCCGAGATCGTGAGCTTCGCTTCACGTTCATTGAATTCAAGCTGTATGCATGCCGAGGATACCCCTGCATGCTTCCGAATATTGTTCAGCGCCTCCTGACCGATACGCCACAAACCTTCTTCAATAAAACGCGGTATGGAACGCATTCCCTTACGGTCAGCGATAACTTGAAGCCCCTGTTTTGCACCGTAATCCTGTAGCGCGCTTACCAATCCGGCCTCCAAACCTGATGGACGAAGTTGCATAATCAACGCTCGCATCTCCTTGAGTGCTTCCTGGGACAAAGCTCGTATATCTCTCATCACTTCTGCTGCCGGATGCACCGGTTCCGAACCGGAGAGCATACTCTCTGCACCTTTCGCCGTCAACGATAGGGAGAACAAAATCTGATTCACCGAATCATGCAAATCCCGAGCAAGCCGATTCCGTTCTTCAAGCCTTGCCAGTTCGCGCCGATGATCTGCCAGCTTCAGGCTCTCCCGTGAAGCAATGATATGCTCTGCCAGAGCCTCAAGCACTTCCCTGTCCGCCCGGATCAGATCCAGGGATCGTGATTCAGTACCAATGATCAGCACTCCCGGTTCCTCTGGTGCATGATATGGAAGAGGTACACCAACCCCTGAAGCAAATTCACCCCATTGAAATTCAAGCCTGAATTGGCCGAATATTTCAGCAAGTTCATCTGCGGATAGGATGGCTGCACGATAGTGATCCACGATCCGATCCATAAGGCGTGTCCCTTCCAAGGAAAAGGTCTCTGAAGAGTTCGTCCACACCTGACCATGAGCATACATTGCCTGGTTATGAAACGTGCTATTCGTTTGTTGTACAAGCGCAGCGAACGGCCAATCAAAATGCTTGCCAAGTAACCTTAGCACGGTATCAGCCAATGCATTCACCTCGGTACACTCGTTCACAGCAAGACTTAATGCTGTACCGAAATCTCCTAGCCGGGCATAGAGTTCTGCCCGCCGTTGCTCTGCTCGATACAATCGCATTCGCTCCATTGCACTGCCAATCTGGTAGGCTACCGCCTGCAAAAGTGCGAGTTCACTATCGCTGAAAACCTCTTTGCCCGGCGCTGCCACATTGAGCAGTCCCAACATTCGTTCACCCGAGCGCAGTGGGACTGTAGCGTGGTGTGTTATATCCTGTGTGTCTCCCCACTTGAACTCCACAGCATCTTCAAGACGTTTGCAATTAATGATATTAACCGCATGCTGCAACCTTCCATCCCTGAAACGGTTGATACACCAGCACGTTCCCGTTCGCATAGGCTCTTTATCGTTTCGAATCAAAGCTGGCGGCAGGTTATAGTCTGATACACAGGCATATTCTCCGCGTTCGTCGATGAGAAAAAGCCATCCCGCCGTGAGTCCGGTTAGCTCAAGTAATTTGCCAACCACTGTATCCAGCATCGGACTAAGGTCATTGGAGGTGTTTAACGTTTCCGCAATGGTTTTCAGTGTCACCATTTCCTGCATTCCGGCCTCTTCCGGCATTGGCACTCCCCCTCAGATGCTCCGTCTCTGAATTTGTCCAAACCATTGTAACCAATCCTTCGGGGATATGAAAGCTTCAACTTTTTTCCTAGTACTCAGCCCAGCTTCTTCCGTTCTTTTCTTGTGCATGACAGAGGCTCCATATTAATAAGCCCACGGTCGGACAACGCCAGCGCCAATTTGTAAAAAGCACGGGTACGAATCTTGGTATACGTATCCTTGCTCACAGGCGGATCAAAAACATGGTTGTATATTTTATAGTCAAAGACATCATCGTCCTTCATATAGCGCTCGTGTACTAATACTCGTTCTTTCTCACTGAGCCGAGATACGATGTGATCAATGGTATCGCAGTAAGCCTGACGCGCACGCTGGACATCCACATTAAAGATTGCTGTTCTTGCAGTAGAATCTCCTGTGACATTGGTAGCTCCATGAAAACGTTCCGTATAACTTGCAGTCACCTGGACCTCACGTTCTTCAAAAGCAATCGTTTTATAAATCCGATACTTCTCCAATACAGCCTCAACAGCTGCCTGCGTTTTCCGACGATCCAGTTCCGGTAATATCAATTCCATATTTGTCATCGTTGCCATAGTCATTCTCCTCCTAATTTTAATTCCCTCTATATTTCATTCCATTTTGACAACTCATACGGATACTTCTGCTCATCCCCATCTTATAGCGAAGAAAGTCTCACCCATAGAATTGTTCCGATTCTTCAAAACGTAACGTTTTAGTTTTTTCTTCCGTTGCCTTTTGGAAACGACTCCCTGTTTACATCATGTTCGTATATTGTTCGTATTTCTATTAGAGGATACCACTTTCTGGAGAATGTAGTAAACCTTCATTTTGGGTCATTTAGACGATAAAATAAATCCTTCGCTCTCATTTTCTATACCTTTTGGCATAATTGTTTCATATCTCTTTACCTAATGGTATATATACGATATAGTACAGATAATTACTGAACTCGCGTAAGTCATTTGTTTTTTATTATTTAAGAAGAGCGATCATTTGCACGATAACGGAGAGGACAGAACGAACCAGAAGAAGCGGAGCGTTCGCCTTTATCACCGGATTTCTCCCCTTGAAGAGAAGAATATTGGAAATCCGGGGATAACAGCGATCGGAGGTTGTTCTGTTATCGGAGTGTCCTGTGCAACAGCGTTGTCTTAACTTATAATTACAAGCACTTATGACGAGTCGAAGGAGATGCATGAGTTGTGGAGCACGCTTTTGGTCCTTATATGAAACAACTGCGAGAGCAGCAGGGATTCAGCATCAACCAGCTAGCCGAAGCGGCTGGAATAAGCAATTCACAGATTTCACGGATTGAAAATGGCGTGCGCGGGGTTCCTAAACCAGCAACGATCCGAAAAATTGCCGACGCACTCGGCGTACCTTACTCAGACATGATGAAAAAGGCAGGTTATATTGAAACAGGCCTTGAGGTGAACCATCAGGAAGTACCGGAATGGGCGACGTACAAGGATCGCCGGGACTTTAAAAAAATGCTGGAGGATGACGACGATCTGATGTTCGACGGTATTCCATTGGATGAAGAGGACAAGAAACGGATCAAAGACGTGCTGACTGGTTTGTTCTGGGAAGCCAAACAGATGAATAAACGGAAAAAGCCAGGCGAATCGGATCAACGCCCATGAGAATAGGACACGAGTTCAAACTTATTGAAACTGCAGGTGAGATCATATGGATGACATCGTAACCAAGCTGATTCGCAAACACCGAACCAACTGTCCTTTCAGCATTGCCCGTGCTGTAGGAATACAGATTCGTTTTACGAATCTGGGCAAGTCTACGAAAGGGCTGTATTTCCGTAAACTTCGTCGCAGATTTATTGTGATCCACAATGACTTGCCCCCTGAATGGCAGCGCTTTGTATGTGCACATGAACTGGGACACGACAGACTGCACAAAGGGATTAACCGTTTCTTCCTTGAGGAGCATTCCTACTTCGCTCCAGGCAAACTGGAGAGACAGGCCAATCTTTTCGCCATTCAACTATTGACGGCCGGAATCACACCGGAACCGGATGAATCTCTTGAGAAATTTTGCCTGCGTACCGGACTGCCGCGTGAAGCGCAGCATTTTTTTTAGAGTAATTAAGAACATACGTTCTTTTACGAAGTATTAAACCCGATTTTTCAGACAAAATCAGATGTTACTTTCAGGTTACTTATTTTTACGCAAATCACGAGATTTCCTCAACATAGTTTGTTAAAATACTATATGAGCTGTACAAACGCTCTAATAGATTACTATTTTGGGAGGTTTCGGATTCATGAAAAACTGGAAAAACGTTGTTTCACTTCTGCTAACGGTTTGTTTACTGTTCGGCAGCGTAGGCATTGCGGCAGCAGCAACGGATTCTGCTCCAGGCACAGGTAAGCACATCACTATCCTACATACCAATGACATGCATGCTCGGGCAGTTGAACAATCACCTGCTATGGGTTTTGCAAAAGTCGCAGGCATCGTTGACAAATATCGTAGCGAAAATCCTAACACCCTCTTGCTGGATGCAGGCGATGCGGTACACGGTACCACATTTGCTACTCTTGTCCGAGGCGAGAGCATTGTGCAGGTCATGAACGAAATAGGCTATCAGGCGATGGTACCTGGTAACCATGAGTTCAACTATGGCTCGGAACGTCTCATGGAGCTGGCGAAGATGATGAAATTCCCTATGCTCAGTGCAAACGTAAAGAAAAAAGACGGAACTCGTATCTTCGAACCGTACCTTATCAAAGAAGTTGATGGTGTGAAGATCGGGATTATCGCCTTGACTACGCCAGAAACCATGTACAAAACGAACCCGAAGAACGTAGAAGGTTTGCAAATTACAGATCCTTCTGCAGAAGCTAAAGTTCTCGTGAATGAAATTCGTAGCAAAGTCGATGTTGTCGTTGTTCTCGGACACCTTGGACAAGATGTTTCCAGTACGGATACAAGCTTCAAAGTCGTTAAAGAGGTTCCCGGCATTGATGTGTTCATCGATGGACATAGCCATACCGTATTAAAAAACGGACTTGTATCTGATCATGGAACTTTAATTGCAAGTGCAGGTGAATACACCAATTATGTAGGTGTCATTGACCTATGGGTCGACGGCGGCAAAGTCTCAAAGAAAACAGCAACATTAATTGATGAAACTGGGGCCAAAGATATTAAGCCAAACGAGAACGTTGCAGCACTCGTAAGTTCCATCCAGAAAGAACAAGAACCGATCCTGAAGGAAGAAGTAGCAAATACTGCTGTTCTCCTTGACGGCAAACGTGAACAAGTACGTGCTGGCGAGACCAATCTGGGAGACTTGCTGGCTGATGCAATCCGTGATGTCAGCAAAGCCGACATCGCATTGACTAACGGCGGAGGTATTCGTTCTTCTATTGAAAAGGGCATCGTAACTAAAGGTGATGTCATTACCGTTCTTCCCTTTGGCAACCAAGTCGTTACCCTTGATGTAAAAGGCTCTGATGTACTCGCAGCCCTGGAGAACGGTGTAGGTTCCTACCCGGAACCAAGTGGTGGATTCCCGCAAGTATCCGGAATTACATTCAAAATTGACGCTGCTGCTGCAAAAGGTAGCCGTGTTCATTCCGTAATGGTTGGTGATAAAGCTCTTGATCCAGCCGCGACCTATACCCTTGCAACCAATGACTTCACAGCTGTCGGCGGTGATGAGTACACAATGTTCGCCAAGTATCCAACAACCGGTATGTACGGTGCACTGGATGAGGCGTTAATCAACTACATGCATAAACTCGGCGCAGTCGACATTAAAACCGACGGCCGCATAAGTGAAGGCAAGAAATCCGCTGTAGAACCAGAAGCACCGGGTACTGAGGCTCCGGCCCCTGTTCCAGCACCAACACCAACCAAACCTCAACCAGAAAAACCGAAGCCGGAAAAACCGGTCAAACCAGCACCGGGGAAACCAGCTCCAGCCCCTGCTAAATTGCATATTGTAAAATCAGGCGAGTCTCTTTACTCGATCTCCAAACAATATGGTACAACTTGGCAGACACTGCAACAGCTCAACAAAATCAAAAACCCACACTGGATTTATCCTGGTCAAACACTAAAGTTGCCTGCTGCTTCTTAATCTGCAACCATTTCGAATAAACGACGAAAGGGAGTCCTTAGCCAGATCACTGGTTAAGGACTCCCTTTTGTTTTCTATTTCAAAAATAAATCTCTTGCATGCCGCTTTCGGCTTCAAAGTTGATGTGTACCCCCTCCTGAACTAGAACATTTATGCCTGTAAAATCCGTATTTATGCGATTTACGGGGCGAACGGGGTACAACCTTGCTTACGCTAGTTTTGCATACTTATACTCATATCACTTCGAATAGCCAAGCCTAACGTGTCTTTATGAGCAAAAGTACAATTTACCTGATCTTTATTTTCCAGCTGTAGTCACTTGGTATGATTATTTTCTGTGATTAGACATTCTTTCTACTTCTAGAGTCCCGTTTTCCAAGGAACCTCTAGCTTATTAAGCTAAAAATAAGTATCGACATAATATTCAGTCCTATTATATAGGCAAATGTTATCTATCACATATTACATGTATTTTTCATCGCTACTTATGCTACATCCATGCTTAATCTCGGCGAATTTGCTCTGTCACGTAATTCACAGCTTCTTGCGCCGTCATACTGATTCGCTTCGTTTCGCCTGAAACAGCAAGCATATGAGAGCCCAGTTCCACCTGTGCTTCGGCTGCTCCTCTGCCTACAACAATGTGTACAGGCAGCCCGATTAACTCGGCATCCTTGAATTTTACACCGGGCCGCTCATCCCGATCATCCACGAGCACACGGAATCCACAATCCGTTAGATGTTGCTCCAACTCACGAGCCAGCTTCTGTTGTTGCTCGTCTTTCCAGCTTACCGGGATAAGATGCACATCATAAGGCGCTACAGATACAGGCCACTGGATGCCCTCTTCCGTCGCGTACTGTTCAGCAATAGCTGCCATCAAACGAGATACCCCGATACCGTAACATCCCATTACAGGTGCACACTGACGGCCATTGCGATCCAGGAAAGAAGCTCCCATGGCATCGCTGTACTTGGTACCCAGCTTGAATATATGTCCGACTTCAATGCCTTTGGTGAACACAAGTGGTTCGCCACATGATACGCAACAATCTCCTTCGGCGGCAAAGCGAATATTCTCGACGTGTTCCAGCGCAAAATCCACGCCTGGACGAACACCTGATAGATGCATGCCAGCCTTATTCGCTCCGGTCACTGCCTGTTTCATGGTAGCCACATCAGCGTCCACCACCATACGCAGTCCAAGCCCCACAGGTCCAAGATAACCGACGGCGAGATTGGAATACGCGGCGATAGATGCATCGTCAGCCAGCTCCAGTTCCTCTGCACCAAGCACCTGTTTCAAGGCAATATCATTCAGTTCATGATCTCCACGGACTAGTGCTGCAACAAGCTGACCATCCGCCAGATAAAGCAATGTTTTGATCATCTCTTCAGCCTGCTTACCAAGGAAAGAGCATAATTCAGCGATAGTACGAACGCCTGGTGTCTCAATCCGTAATACTCCCGTGTGCTCAGCAGCCTTTTCTTCATGCGTAAGGATCGCAGGTTCTGCGGATTGAAACGCCGCCTTCTCCAGGTTCGCTGCATAACCACATGGTTTACACGTCACAATGGTATCCTCTCCTACATCGGCCAAAGCCATGAACTCATGTGTCTCCCCTTGTCCACCAATCGTTCCTGCATCTGCCTCAACCCGAAGAAACTCCAGGCCACAGCGATCCATAATGCGGCAATATGCTGTATTCATGGCTTGATAGGTTCGATCCAGTTCCTCCCAATCCGATGCAAAAGAATAGGCATCCTTCATAATGAATTCTCGGCCGCGCAACAAGCCAAAACGCGGACGGCGCTCATCCCGGAACTTGGTTCCGATCTGATACAAGGTAAATGGCAACTTACGGTAAGAGTTGACCTCGTCACGAGCCAATGCCGTAACGACCTCCTCATGGGTCGGTCCAAGCGCAAACTCTCTCATGTGCCGGTCCTTCAGACGCATCAACTCTGGACCATATTGCGTGTATCTGCCGGACTCCTCCCACAACTCTGCTGGTTGCATAATTGGTAACAAGACTTCCTGGCACCCGGCACGATCCATCTCTTCCCGGACGATTCGCTCGACGTTCAGAAGCACACGTCGCCCAAGTGGT
The DNA here is from genome assembly GCF_007680605.1 of Paenibacillus xylanexedens. Lineage (GTDB taxonomy): Bacteria > Bacillota > Bacilli > Paenibacillales > Paenibacillaceae > Paenibacillus > Paenibacillus xylanexedens_B. Next base: position 405,219 of record NZ_VEIO01000002.1, on the reverse strand, counting down.
AAATAACTGTATATTCCCGCGGCCACTTGACGAATCATACCCGAGCGCAGTAGCAGGCGGTGTCCCGTCGCATCAGCCTCCGCTGGTGCTTCACGTAATGTTGGAACAAGCATCTCACTTTGACGCATCTTGAATACACTCCTTTTATGATTAGATAGGTAGGCACTGCGCACATGAAATCTTGAACAGCAAAAAGACGCATTCGTCAAGGGACGAATGCGTCGTGGTACCACCCTTATTTAACTGTATACAGTCGTTTCATATCTCGCGCGCTAACATACAGTCCTTTGGGGCATAACGGACCCTTCCGGCGAAGGTTGCAGCCTGTTACCAAACAGACATTCCCCTTTGCAGCTAACGAGGGAGGAATTGCGCAGCAGCAACAGGAATGTTACAGCAATCCATTCCCTCTCTGTTGAAGCGGGCTTACGTAATTATGTCCTCGGTAAACGCTATTTTTCATTTTTGATCACATTAGAACATTTAAACGAACTTGTCAATAAATACAATTAAACGAATAGGTCACTCGAAACCGTTATGCCAATCTCCTTCAGGCGAAATTCATAACAATGGCTGACACGGCCCCAGGTTCACTGTAGAATAGAGATTAACATTTTACGGATCTAACGTACCGATCCCTGAATGGAAATTTGCATCCTTCATAAAGGAGTTTATCTTATGTCCTATATTATATACGATCTTGAATTCACAGTAAGCCGCAATACGCGCTACTCCTCTGAAATTATTGATATCGGTGCCGTCAAAGTGAGTGAGAACCCGGATACAGGCCTTACCGTCACGGACACCTTTCATACGTATGTTCGTCCATCTAACAAATCCGTCCTGTCTACCGACACGGTTCAGTTCACAGGAATCACACAGAAAGACATCGATGCAGCCCCTCTTTTCCCGGCAGCGCTGCGTCAATTCATCGATTGGATGGGCAATGAGCCTTATTATATGTGCTCCTGGGGACCAGATGACCGCAACAAATTCATCTCCCATTGCCGAACACATCACTTGGATGTGGCCTGGATTACCAATCATAATGATTTACAACAACAATGGTCGCGGGCCATGCACAAAGAAGGAAAGTTTCGGCAACTCGGACTTGCCCAGGCTCTAGAACTCTGTGGAATTGAATTTGACGGTACACAACACCGCGCTTTGGATGATGCTATTAATACGGCTAAAGTGTTTATGCACCAGTTTGATAAGTTCAAACTGGAAAAAAATTGCGCAGCGGATGATGAAGGCGTAGCTTCCAAAGTGGTTTACTCCAGTGCTCTGGATGATGAGGAAAAGGAATCGCCGTTTGGCAATCTTGCCAATTTGTTCAAAGGCAAAAATTAAAATTATCTCTGGTTGTATACCTGCTGCCAGCGCTCTAAATGTTCTTTCATCAGAGACCGGTAATGTTCCGGTTCGATAATCTCGGCCTCCGGTCCGTACTTGGATAACCATGCAAATAATTCCTCCGCATTCACGAGTACCGTTTCAAACAATAGAGTGCCTTCAGGCTCTATGGTCATAACGGGGTGCACACAAAAACGTTCTTGCATCACACGTTCCACGACTGAGGAAGAAAATCGGATTTTGATTGCATCTCCTACCGTACTTCCTCTTGTTGTCCAGGGAACACGCAGATAAGATTGAATCAAATAATCGTTTTTGCGGAAAGTACGTGGAATAATGCGTAAGTCATGCAACCGATTCACCTGAAATTTTTTCAGTCTCTCTGAGAAATGGCAATAAGCTAACAGATCAAATTGATATTCCCGGGGAATCAGACAATATGGATCAAAGCGAATGTGTTCCATTTCTCCTTGAGACATATATTTTCCTTCAATGCTGTTTTGTGAGATTCCGGCTTGAAGTAAAGTAAGGAAAGAATGACTCGCCTCGTCTCCTTCAATGTTTTGCCAGACCTTTGTTCCCTCTCTAAACATTCCTCTGATTTTCTCAGCCCATTCCACACGCTCGCTTCTGTTTTTCTGGCTTGAAGCGACCACTTTTTCATAAGCACTCTCAAAGGCAGGTCTTAGCAGGGGACGAATATCTTCCATGACGTCTGCAAGCTGTATGAAAGCTTGCGCTTCCTCGTCAGTCCAATTTAGTGGATACATGGCAAAGTGGCTGATAAACATGTACCCTCTTCCATGTCCCATATTGGCGATCGGAATATGCATTGCGCTGAGGGCCTCCATGTCACGGTATATCGTCCTTTCCGTTGTCTCGCACCTCTCCGCAAGCTCCCGAGCCAGTATGCCTGGCTTGGCTTGTACCAGCGTGATAATGCGCATTAATCGGATTAGTCGGTCTGTCATTTGGCCAGGCCCTCCATGATGTTGTTTCAAATAGTATGATACAGCTCCATCCTTGACTGATATAGTATGGATATATACATTCGACTTGTTGTTTAACTTCACCTTCAAAACTTATGTAAACTGGTTCTCTCTGTACGTCATTACTTGACTACGTTTTCATTGATCTAACACTGTTCTTTCACATTTTGGCGATTGGCAGTAAACGTAATACCATAATGATAACGAAGCTTCTCAACAATTTCGGCTTCTGTTAAATAATCCAGATCCTGTTTGCGCGCAGCTTCAATTAGCAGTGCATCGGCATGACGGCGCAACAAGTCGCTGCCTTCCTGGGTACGGCCTCGTTCATAAGCACGCAGAGCCTGTTTAAGTAAGGGTACGGTTTCGTTCAATTTAATCGTTTTCTCTACTTTTGGATCTTCAGGCTGTCTTAACATCCCGAGGTGACTTGTATACTGAATATAGAGTTGTTCCCGACGAAGAAGCACACGCTGACTCTGTTTTAACTTGCGGGTACTCCAATAGGCAGAACATATCGCTGCTTTTCCTGAAAGATGCGGTCCTACGGCAAATTCCAGCAGAATCTGTTTGCTTTCTCCTTTGAGTACATCACCAAGTCGTAGTACCCAGCCAATATCTGTTTCTTTGGATCGGCATCCATAGATGCCTTTAAGCTGGACACCATATTCCGGTTTGAGCAAAAGCTCTAAATCTCTCGACATAATTTTGGGTGCTATTTTCCTAAGTCTTTTGGCAGGGGATCCGTAACGCCACTCTACCATCATATATACGGGATCGGCTCCCCCTGTCGGTATGGCCTCTTTATTCCACGAATAAGATACTTCAAAGACTGAGTTCACTGGTAGTCTCTCCCCCGATTTATGTGTATTATCTTCTAAGTTAGCAGGGTGAATGGACACTATATTGTCACGGAACATATGTTCCCGTTACTTTTTTCCATTATATTAGTTTTATTCCCCTTGATCCGCCTAGAAGCGACAATAAACGACGAAAAAGCCTGGCTAATAGCCAAGCTTTTTACACCCTTCTCTATGACAAGTCCCAACTTAAACAGCTGGTTGGTTATGCTCCATTTTGTGCAAGTACTGTGCACTGTCCGTTTGATCAACCGGTGCATAAGTTACACTGTCAATAATCAGTTTGCGTCCGACTGGCTCGCCATTTAAAGTAATCATGATTGTTTTCGTTGACGCGTTCTGGTTTGATGCGTACATATTATTCTACTCCTTCATTATTAACGATCTTTTTAAAATCGAAATATATTAATTTTAGGCATTATATTGCATATTTGTGAACAGGATATACCCGGAGCGGAAGTAAGCCTCTGTGTTTGCTCTGTCCGGGGTACTGCTATTCTTGTATTACCCGCTGATTTTTAAAATAAAACATTTGTTTTTAGCAATTCTTTGCGAAACATTCGGGTAATAAAACGTAATCCTCTTGAACCCAATATCGGGTTTTTGACGTATAATGAAAGAGTAAGGATTCAACAAATGACGACGAATTCGGCTCTGAATCGATCTTATCCAAGAGAGAGGTGTTATACATGCCAAAATCCATTCAGGGATATTTCATTCGGGTGTTTGTCTCCACATGTATTCTATATACAGTCATACTCGGTTCTACTGCAAATGCAGCGAGTGCGAATATATTCTCGGATATTTATAATGGTTGGGAACGCGTGTCGGAACTACCCGGAGAAGTGAACGCATTACAAGAGAGTTACAAGCAAACGCTGGAGCAACTAAATCAAACCTCCGCCCAGCTCGGACAAGCCCAAGCTAATGTCGAAGCATTCAAAGCACAAAATGATCAGCTTCTGGCTCAGAACCAGAAACTGACCGAAATGGTCAGCAAACTTCAAACTGAACAGGATGCCAGAACAGCCACCGCACAGCGAATTCAAACGATGGTGATCACTATTGTTGCTCTCATATTGGGTTACTTCCTTCTGATTCGCGTGATGCGCTGGGGAATGCGCCGGCGATCTGGCCGACTATAAAAGAACAGGAGCTACTGCATGCATATACATCTGAATCATGCTGAAACTGGCGGAGTCGGACAAGTGGTCACATTTTCATTGATTCAGGATGACCGTCTTCATATTCTGCATCCGCAGCAAATTGTTGCCTTTCGCGGTGCCAGCAACAGCAGACAAGATAAATTCATGAATATCTCGGGTATGTATCGCAAAAAAAAGCTGATTAAATCAGAAATTACTGGACCATGCCAATTTGTAGCCGCCCTTCCGCCGGGATTCACCATGAAAGAAGTACAGCTTACCGAACACAGTGATTTGCTTTATGATTTTCGCCACTTGTTCTTCTATTCCGAAGGTGTCACGATGCAGACCAAAATTCAGAAGATCAAAAACATGCTGATTACCCGGGATGCGGTGAAAATGAAATTTTCGGGTAAAGGAACCATTGGTTTGCTCACGCAGGGTCAGGTATGCCAACAAGAACTTCACCCCACCGCCCCACTCTATGTAGATGCTGGAAGCGTCATTGCTTACCCTGAAAATGCCCATCTGGAACTAACTGTATATGGAAACAACCTGGCCAGTCAGCATATGAACTATCATTGGAAAATGACAGGACACGGCCCGGTGCTCTTTCAAGCCGGACGCGAAAACTACAGACTGCAGCAGGACGTCAATGATGAAGGTTTGTTCAAACGTATATTAAAAGAAGTCATCCCCTTCGGTAACGTGATTATTAAGTAATTCTTGGATTTTAAAAAACGTGCCGATCCGGTAAATGATATGGTATACTGTACCCGGACAATTAAAGAAGAAAATCCATGCCGATGGCATGGGAGAGGTTCGCGAACTCCCTCTACAAGACTTGACCTGTGTAAGGTCGCTACAGTCTTGCGTACTGCTTTCCGTGATTACACGGTGTGCGTAAAAAACTAAGGACACTTGCTTATAGCAGCTTTTTTGAAGCGGTTATTAAGAAGGTGTGTTTTTTGATGGATGCCAGTTCATGAACTTCTCTGTTCTTCCGACATTCCTAGCTTATGCTGGAGTGATCTCAAGAAGATGGAGAGGTTTTTTTATGTTGAACAAAGAAAAAGCGGTCGTTGTATTCAGCGGCGGTCAGGACAGCACAACGTGTCTGTTCTGGGCAAAACAACAATTTGCCGAAGTTGAAGTAGTTACGTTTGATTACGGGCAGCGCCACAAGCTGGAGATTAAATGTGCGGCAGCGATTGCCAAAGATCTGGGCGTGCAGCAAACCGTACTGGATATGAGCCTGCTTAACCAGCTCGCACCGAATGCACTCACACGAGATGATGTAGAAATCATTCACGAAGAAGGCGAGCTGCCCAGCACATTTGTGGACGGAAGGAACTTACTGTTCCTCAGCTTTGCCGCCATTTTGGCAAAACAAAAAGGCGCTCGCCACTTGGTCACAGGTGTCTGCGAGACTGACTTTAGCGGGTATCCCGATTGCCGGGATTCATTTGTGAAGTCGATGAATGTAACTCTTAATCTGTCGATGGACTACCCATTTGTTATTCATACTCCGTTGATGTGGCTGGACAAAGCAGCAACGTGGAAAATGGCCGATGAACTGGGCGCTTTCGATTATGTACGTGAACGTACGCTGACTTGTTATAACGGTGTCATCGGTGACGGGTGCGGCGAATGCCCCGCTTGCAAACTACGCAAAGCGGGACTCGATCGTTATGTAGAGGAACGTGCCATTGCTCCTACAGCTCCCTCTTCAACTGGAGTGGATGCATGATGAGAGAACCCGGAACGTTTCGCATTGTTGAACGCTTGCAGCGGATTGATCAGGATATTCTGCCCACGCAGCTGAGATATCACCGCAAACGTGTGCTGGTCAGCAAAGAATTTACTTTTGATGCGGCGCATCATCTGCACTGTTATGAAGGCAAATGCAAAAATCTGCACGGGCATACGTATAAAGTGGTTTTTGGTATCAGCGGTTATCCGGGTGAAACCGGGCTGACGGTTGATTTTGGACATATCAAGGACATCTGGAAAAGCCGGATTGAAGGTTATCTGGATCATCAATATTTGAATGAAACATTACCTCTGATGAATACGACGGCTGAAAATATGGTGGTCTGGCTATTCGAGCAGATGGAGCATGCTCTACAGACGGAGCCTTATGCCGGACTTACAGACGGCGCACGCACGGAATTCGTTCGACTCTTCGAGACTCCAACCAGTTATGCTGAAGCAAGACGGGAGTGGATGATCGATGAGTAAGGAAGCACACATCCCTGTTATGGAGGTTTTTGGTCCGACGGTTCAAGGCGAAGGCATGGTGATCGGGCAAAAAACGATGTTTGTGCGCACCGCGGGCTGCGATTATCGCTGCTCCTGGTGCGACTCGGCCTTTACCTGGGACGGCAGCGGCAAGGACCAGATTCGCATGCTGACGCCGGAGGCGGTATGGGATGAACTGCGCCGCCTGGGCGGCTCGCGTTTCTCCCATGTGACCCTCTCCGGCGGTAACCCCGCCCTGCTGGCTTCGCTGGGCGGGCTGGTTGCCCTGCTGCGGGAGAACGGCGTCCGCACCGCGGTTGAGACGCAGGGCTCGCGCTGGCAGTCGTGGCTGGCGGACATTGACGAAGTCACCGTCTCGCCCAAGCCACCCAGCTCAGGCATGGACACTGACTGGGCTGTGCTGGACGATGTGATCGGCCGCCTGGCTACTGGCCCGGCGGATCGAAGCCATAGTCTGAAGATCGTGATCTTCGATCAGACAGACCTGGACTATGCCCGCCGCGTGCATGCACGGTATCCGGGCACGGATTTATTTTTACAAACGGGGAACCCGGATGTTTCTTCGGCGGATACGCCGGATCTGGCGGCTTCGTTGCTGGAGCGTTACGAGTGGCTGATTGATCAGGTAAGTGCCTCGGACAATCTGAACAACGTGCGAGTGCTTCCGCAGCTTCATACGCTGGTATGGGGGAATAAACGCGGGGTTTAAATATATACGAGATATTATAAATACGAGGCCTACGGCTTCAATTGAATACGAGGAGTTTATTTGAATGAGACAACCTGACGAGATGCAAGATGTAACATTGCTGGGCAACCAGAATGTAAAATATACGTTTGAGTATGATCCGGGTATTCTGGAGAGCTTTGATAACAAGCATCCGTACCGTGATTATTTTGTAAAATTCAACTGCCCGGAGTTCACTAGTCTGTGCCCGATTACGGGTCAACCGGACTTTGCAACGATCTACATCAGCTATATTCCGGATATCAAAATGGTTGAGAGCAAATCGCTCAAACTATACCTGTTCAGCTTCCGCAACCACGGTGATTTCCACGAGGACTGTGTGAACATCATCATGAACGACCTGATCAAGCTGATGGACCCACGCTTCATTGAAGTCTGGGGCAAATTCACCCCGCGCGGCGGCATCTCTATCGATCCGTATACCAACTACGGCAAACCGGGAACGAAATACGAGCAAATGGCCGAACACCGCATGATGAACCACGATATGAACCCGGAGACGATTGATAATCGTTAATTTGAGTCTGTAGATACTGCTTGCTTTAAGTAGATGTCCGCGATTTGGATTATGTGGTATAATTTGTTACAACAACAGAATGGCTTGAATGGGCGGTCGGCTAGTCTCCTGAGTAAGGAGGTGATGCCTGTGGAGATAAAAGATGTACTGACGTTGATGATCAGTTTTGCGGGGTTTACAGTAACCTTGATTGGACTGATTGTAACCATCGTCATTGCATTGAATAATCAAAACAAAAAGAAATAGGCCGCCCTCGGTAAGGTAGCAGCCTATTTCGATTACCTGTCCACAGCCACCGCCCTTGAAAGCGGCTGTTGTAAAAGAGTGAGGATGTTGACGCATCCTTACTCTTTTTTTATTTTATCCTTGTTGCCTACAGTTTATCACAACATTTCCCAAAACTCCACATGTACAAAAGTTGTTTTCATTTCCCCCTCTGTTCCCCTTGTCGGTCGATCCAATCTATCCTATTATGTAACAATATGCTTAATTGCATAGAATCTAACATAGGCGCTGATCCCTCGTGACCGCGACCAAAGGAGAACTGAACATGTCTACACAAACTACATTAGCCAAGGACGCCGTAGCGCGTTCGAAAGCCCCGCCCGGATTGGATGCCCAAGGCACCGTATACCGGATACTTATTGCCATCAGTCTGGTGCATCTGTTGAACGATTCCATTCAGTCTGTCATTCCGGCAATATTTCCTATCTTAAAAGACTCCATGCATTTAACGTACACTCAGATCGGCTGGATCGCTTTTGCGATCAACTTTACCGCATCGATTATGCAGCCTGTTGTCGGCTGGTTTGCTGATAAAAAACCTACTCCATCGATCCTGCCGATTGGCATGGGTTTCACGTTTACGGGCATGTTGCTACTCGCTTTTGCCGACAGTTATATGATGGTGCTCATCTCTGTCATTTTTGTCGGACTCGGCTCCGCTGCTTTTCATCCGGAAGGCTCCCGGGTATCCCATATGGCTGCGGGCCAACGCCGCGGACTGGCACAATCTATTTTTCAAGTGGGTGGTAATGCTGGACAATCCCTTGCACCGCTACTGACACGCTGGATTTTTATCCCGTTTGGGTTGTTTGGTGCCATCGGCTTTACGGGCATTGCCGCGATGGGAATTGCTGTACAGCTCTACGTCGCACGTTGGTACGGTCAGATGTTGCAATCCGGCGCATATTTGCGTAAACAAGCAGCTGCCCGTCGTACTCCCAATCCAGCATTACGTCAAAAAATTGCTGCCGCAATTACGATCCTGATTCTGCTCGTATTTGTCCGTTCATGGTACGTAGCTTCAATCGGTAGCTTTTATGCCTTTAATCTGAAGGATACGTTTGGTTTATCCACGGAAGATGCGCAAATTTATATTTTCCTCTTCCTGGCTGCCGGCGCACTAGGCACATTCTTTGGTGGCCCGCTCGCAGACCGATTCGGCAAACGTAACATGATCTTTCTCTCCATGGCCGGGGCCGCACCGCTGGCGTTGCTATTACCTTATGCCAACCTGTTCTGGACAGGCGTACTGCTGACGATTATTGGCTTTATCATGTTATCCAGCTTCTCCGTCACTGTGGTATACGCTCAGATGCTCATTCCGGGAAAAATCGGAACGGTTTCTGGTCTGATTACGGGTCTTGCCTTTGGTATGGGTGGCCTTGGGGCACTCGTGCTCGGCAACTGGATCGACGCCTTCGGCGTTTCACCCGTCATGCAAATATGCAGCTTCTTGCCACTGATCGGTATCTTTACGTTCCTGCTACCATCTGACAAGTTGCTCAATCGTTGGGCACAAGAAAACGGGAGCGGGGAGTAAGTTCTTTCGACTATATCCTGGTTTTAATATATATAGGTAATGAAAGAGTGATGAAATAACCTCTCTGGAGAGCGTTGAATTTCCAAAAATTCGCTTCCACTATGCTGATCAAATACAAATAAAAAGGTTCCCGACCGTATCTGAATTCATGCAGATCGGCAGGAGCCTTTTTTTCATCATATAGTCCTGTCTTAGAACTCGCTTTCCTAGTCATCTAGAGTAATATTAACTTACCATCAACAGCCTCAGGCGGAATTATCTATTTCAAGCGTTGCAGGATCAGTCGTTTTTTGTAGAGCATCTTGCCTGCCTCAGCGACATCCTGAATGGTATTTTTGTTGCTGACCGAACCAAAGATCATGCCTGCAATGGGCACCAACTGGAACAGCTTTTTCCAGCCAAAAGATTCACTGTAAGAGTTGAACACTTCACGCCATCCTTGCATTTGAGAGATCACTTCAACTTGCTTGTCTGGATTATCGTAATCAGCCAGTTCATCAATGATGGCTTTCTTGCCCACAATATCGGCAGAAGAGAATTGCAGACATTTTACGATAAAGATACGCTCCAGCGGATCATCGGGATCATACCCGTAACACAGCGCCATCTCTTGCAATACTTTCAGCGAAAGTCCCATCACGAGCGGAATGTCCGCAGCAATGGTGACGATGCCTCCAAATCCGGTCGCGGCTCCTTGTGCCGCAGCGAATTTGCTTCGACTTTCGGTGATGCTGTCTGCCACGCGGTCCAGCACCTCCAGCGGTAGTTTTTCCACACTATGAATTTTGGCCGTGTTCACTGTGTCTGTATCCTGCTCTAATCGGTAGATGTAATCAGATGTCATAGGGTAACCCGAACACTCGGCTTCCTGTTGCAGGAGCTTGGCTACTTTTTTCTTCTGAACAAGAAACTTGCCACCCGTTTGCAAATACTGCCCCACTTCGTTCAGCGCGTCACCGATCTTCTGTTTGATCGCCTTCGGCATCACTTTATCCAGCATGGCAAATGGCAAACGTCCGATTTTATCCCATATGAACAGATCCTTCTGTTCCTTCTCCCATTTTAAAATCTGCTCAAGCTCCCCGTCCAATATCTCGCGTGATTCCATATGTTATCCTCCTGAATATTGTAGTGTGATCCCCCAATTTAAACCTGTCCTAGCTCATTCTCAGCTTAATACATCATGACAAAACACCGAGAATATGTAGAAAACAGTTTAAACTGAGTGGTTTTGGTTTTGGTTTTGGTTTTGGTTTTGGTTTTGGTTTTGGTTTTGGTTTTGGTTTTGGTTTTGGTTTTGGTTTTAAGCGCTTTGCACACTCTCTATTTAATCTAACGATCTCAGATGAGCTTATTTGACCGATATCGAGCTATCTCCAATTCTAACGATCACCACAAACCTTATTTCGCTGAAAACGCATGATAAATACTCATTTTCACATCAAATCTCGCAAATAAGCTCTCCTGTGATCGTTAGAATTTCAACCAGGCGAAAAACGGCTAAATAGCGTCTCCTGTGATCGTTAGAATTCTGAACATCACGTTCAAGCCTTTGAAGCTGAAGATAATAAGTCAATCCGCTTAAATTATTTTCATTTTTTCGATGTAATGGTATACGCTTCTGCCTCTCTTCGGTTGCTTTCTCGGTCGAAATTTCTTAATTAGCCTTCAGCTCCTAATCCTTATTAACCTTTCTTGAATCGATTGTCTTAAATCATACATATCAAAAAAGAGCCTTTTATTAGCATGCTCTGCTAACCAAAGACTCTCATCACTTATACTTTATCCAATACGTTATTACTTCACCTCTGCGACAACTTGCCCATCGGGAACAGGAATGCCGAAATTCGGTGTTCCATCTTCATTCCAATGAATCACCTGAGCGCGGGCATGGCGGTTCGGATCGTATAGCGGATCTCCCTCTATCTCTTTGTAGTTGCGTGCATGATAGATCAGAATGTCGGTTTTGCCATCTGGTGAAATGGTAAAGCTGTTATGTCCCGGACCATATTGTCCATTCTTTTCACAAGTCTGGAATACCGGTTCCGGTGATTTCTCCCAGCTTGCCGGATCAAGCAGATCAGCATCTTCATCGGCCGTAAGTAGCCCCATGCAGTAGTGATGATTGGTTGCACTGGCTGAGTAGCTGATAAACAGACGACCATTCCGATGCAACACGGCTGCGCCTTCGTTTACTTTAAAGCCGATAATCTCCCAGTCATATTCAGGTGTCGTGATCATGACCTGTTCTCCGCGCAGCGTCCATGGATTTTCCATTTCACAAATATAGAGGTTTGAATTGCCGTCAATGCCCGGATCTTTCTGGGCCCATACCAGATAACGAATGCCTCTGTGTTCAAAGGTCGTGGCATCTAGAGCAAAACTCTCCCATTTGGTTCGAATTTGCCCTTTCTCCTCCCACGTTCCTTCAAGCGGATTAGCGGAATCGTTCTCAAGTACATACATGCGGTGATCGAATAGTCCCTCGTTCGTTTCACTCGTATGTGCCGCCGCATAGTATATGTACCATTTGCCATCAATAAAATGAATCTCCGGTGCCCAGATGTTTGCGCTCATTGGCCCAGTCTCACGCTTCGTCCAAGCGGTTACGGGTTCGGCATCTCTCAAGCTTTCCAGCATCGTTGCTCGCCGAATTTCAATTCGGTCAAAGGCTGGTACGGAAGCAGAAAAATAATAGTACCCGTCTGTATGACGGTACACCCAAGGATCAGCGCGCTGCTCCAGCATGGGATTGGTAAATGTAATGGAATTGGTCATGGGAATGAACCCCTTTCATATATGTGGTTATGGCTTGAATCTATGACGTGCTCAGTGTGCTTGCAAAAACATGGAGAGCAGGGTTGGAGGGGCACAGCGGACGTTCGCGGGCGGCAGGGCCTTGGCGCTCTCCTTGCCCTCCGATTTCTTCCTTCACCGCTCCCAGCGGTGGAAATCGGATGGCAAACTCGCACTCGCGGTTCCTTCCTCCCTCTCACTGCTGGTGCCCCTCTGCACTGCTTGCTCGCGATGTTTTCGCTCGCTGACACACATCGAGCTTCGAGCCTTTAGGTTGGCTCGATAGCTTGTGGCGTTGACCGCTTTGCCGGGTCAACTCTCCCCGTGGCCGTGCTCAGGCACAGCGGGCGTTCGCGGGCGGCAGGGCCTTGCTGCTCTCCTTGCCCTCCGATTTCTTCCATTCACCGCTCCGGCAGTGGAAATCGGATGGCAAACTCGCACGCGCGGCTCCTTCCTCCCCTCTCACTGCTGGTGCCCTTGGCGCCAAGCGCTCGTGCGGCACTCTCGCTCACTGGCTTGCGCCACATGTGATGTGCTTGCGCTGTTCTCGCCAGCGCACGTTGCCTGAGTCTAGGCACGGACGATATCATGTCCGTGCCCCTCGCTGACCACCCTCCGGGGGCAGCGGTCTACTTCTCAGCTGCGCTGATTTGTTTGCCCCAGACCGCGATGCCGCGGTCATTCAGGCCGGTCACCACCAGCGCAGGCTGGCTTCGCTCCCAATCCCAGGATGGGAGCAGCTTCAGCTCTTCCGTGGAAGCACCGCCCCATGGGCTTTCCTTCCACGTCAGCGTTAACGTTTGTTTGCCATCAAACGTCCAGGTGCCTGAACCGTTCTCGCTTTCGATTTTGCCTTTGCTCGTAAGCGTATATGGCACTGCCTGTTCTTGCCCGTTCACAGACGGATCAAGCGTCATGCCTTCCCACGTTCCGGCAATCATCGATTTGGGAATGTCTTGTGCCGTCTCTCCGGCATAACGTTCTGGCGACACGACAGGCCAGCCATCCTTGGTCCACAGCATTTTGCGAACATGCAGATACGGCCAGTTTTTATCGGTCTCGCCCCGCGCATGGTGCACGATGTAATAATCGTCGCCATCCTTCAGTACGGAATTATGTCCGGGAGCAACCCAACCCTCTCCCTCGGAGAATCGGTATCCTCCCAGAATTTTGGTGCCAATCTCATACTGCGGCAGATGCTCCGTATCCAACATTTTATTACCGTTCACATCTGTATAAGGCCCTGTGATGGAGTCGGCGCGAGCTACCCGCACGTTATAGTCTTCGAACAGAGAATCATAAGACACGAACAGGTAATATTTTTGAAACTCGGGATTATACACAATATATGGCCCCTCGACTGCGCCCTCTTCGGTGGCACGATCTCTTGCGGCGATGCGCGTACCATATCCTTCTTCCTTAAACTTGCCCGTGTCCGGGTCAAGCGGTGCAATATAGATCCCGTCGAAAAATGAACCATATACCATCCACGGGTTGCCTACGGCATCGAGCACCGGATTGGCATCAATGGCATTCAGTCCGTCTTTTTCCTGACCAGCCGTCTTCACAACCAGTCCTTCATCCTTCCACGGCCCTTCGGGAGACTTGGAGGTTTGCAACCCGATGGCGGACTGCGTGCTGCCAAAGCTCGAAGCCGAATAATACAGTCGGTACGTGTCCCCTGCTTTCATAATATCCGGTGCCCACAGGTTCGTCGCTCCTGTCCAATCGAGTGCTTCCTTGGGGATACCTGGCAAAGCCTGCCCGACCCATTTCCAGTTGATCAAATCATCTGACTTACGGACCATTACGCCTGGTTTCGGCTCCCCTGCTACTCGAACGTCTGTGGAATAGACATAGTAGCCCTGGTCTGTTTTGATAATCGCAGGATCGTGTGCATTGTTAACCGTCCACTTGGATTCATCATCCAGAATCGTAAGATCATACATTTTGGTATCCTGCGGAGCTTCCGGAAACACCGGAGGTTTCGCCGTGTCCCCGCCATCTGCGCAGCCTACCGTACCTAGAAGCATCAGTAACATCAATACCATAACTCCCTTCCTTGCCCTATGTCGCCCCTTTAGCCCCGTCCAATATTTATCGTATTTCCGGTCTTTGCATTCTTTCATTTCATTCAACTCTTCTTTTCGTCCTTTTTTCCCCTCCGCTCCCTTCCACTCTTCCCGTCTCTCCGGTTTTTTCCATACTCTCCATCCTCTCATGCCGATCACCCCTTGACCCCCGAGATCGCAACCGACTCGATAATCTGCTTCTGGAAGATCAGGAAGATGATCAGAACCGGTAGCAGAGCCACAATCGACGCCGCCATAATGAGCGGATAATCTGTTTGAATCGCATAGGTCGCGTTAAAGTTGGCTATGACAAGTTGTAGCGTTTGCTTTTCAGGTGAATTCAGATAAATAATCGGTGCCAGATAATCGTTCCAGATGCCCATAAACCAGAGGATCAGCTGCGCAGCCACGGCTGGTTTGATCAGTGGAAACGTAATGCTGGAATACAACCGGAAGTAAGAGCTTCCGTCGATCTTCGCCGCTTCGATGATTGCATCCGGTACACTAAGCAGATATTGCCGCAGGAAAAAGATCATAATCACATTCCCGAATAGTCCCGGTACAATCAACGGTAGCAAAGTGTCCACCCAGCCCAGCTTGGAGAACATAATAAATTGCGGAATCATCACCGTCGGATATGGAATCATCATCGAAGCCAGCAAGGCGAGAAATAGTTTGTTCTTATGTGGAAATCTTAACTTGGCAAAAGCAAATGCCGCAAGACTTGACGTAAATGTCCCAACTACTGTCACACTAAGCGCTACAATGAGACTGTTTTTAATCCCGCTGAGCAGCGGTCCTGCCTCCCAGATCTCTTGATATTTATCGAACCGAAACACTTCCGGAATCCACACCGGAGGAAGCGCGAATACATCCTGTTTCTCCTTGAGCGAGGTGGACAGCATCCAGAGCAAAGGCGCAATCATCGCAATTGCGCCGATGGACAGAACGATAAATATAATAGAATTGGTTACTTTCCTTCTTTGACTATAAGACATCTTCCGTTCCACTCCTTTCCTCGCCCATTAATCCCCGTCGTAGGCTGATCTTTCGTTAAGTTTGAATTGGATAAGCGTAATCACAAAGATGAAGATACCCAGAATCATCGCCATCGCAGAAGCGTAACCCATCTGCAGGTTGCTAAAGGCCTTCTGCCAGATATAAAAGACGATTGAAGCCGATGCATATTCCGGCCCACCTGTCGGTGTCATGATATTCATCTCGGTAAAAATTTGAGAACCACCGATGATATTTGTCACCACGAGGAAAAAGGTTACGGGCTTCACCATCGGCCAGGTGATATTGCGGAAAATCTGAAATCCATTCGCGCCATCCAGCTCGGCGGCTTCGTAATAGGTACGGGATACACTTTGCAGTGCCGCCAGATATAAGAGCATCGTATAACCCAGACCTTTCCAGACCGTCATGATAATCAGTGCGGGTTTTACGGTATCTTTGTTTGCCAGCCAGTTCGGGCCTTTGATACCAAACAGATCGAGGAACTGGTTCACCAGACCATAGTCTCCGTTGTACGCCCAGTTCCACATGATGGATACCGCCGCCAAGGAAGAGATAACCGGTATGTAGTAGATCACGCGAAAGGTGGTTGTACCCGGAATTTTACGATTCAATCCCATCGCCAGCAAGAGCGCCAGCAACAGACCAATCGGGATGCCGAGCATCAGGTAAAACGTATTAAACATCGCCTTGTAAAATAGATCATCGGTTAACAAATCCTTGAAATTGGCAAGCCCGATAAAGTTCATCTGCCCCAGTCCGTCCCAATCGGTGAACGAACCATAGAGGGAATAGAGGAACGGAAACAATACAAAGATCACAAGCCCCAAAACGGGGGGCAAAATAAACAAGTATCCATACATCATCTCTTTGCGATACAAACTCGATTTCGTATTCACGTGTTCACCCCTGTTTCTAAGATCAGCATGTGGCATACATCGATTGGCCTTTTTGAATCATGGCTTCTGCTCTGTTCCGGTCAATACATGCCACATGCTCGTATGGAATCTGGCGATAAAATTAAACAAACCGTTTACATCGTTCACTCCGTTACAACATGTAAAAATTAGCTCAATTTAGTATCTTCTAAAAAACAAATGCCAGCAGCATCGGTTCAGGCTGCTGGCATCCCTTGTCTCTCTATTTATTCTGTGATTTCTTCTCCTGCTCCACCGCTTTATCCAGCAGTTTCTGCATCTTCGGTTGTTGTTGCTTCACATAGTCAGCGGCAGTCATCTTGCCATCAAGTACCGGCTGAATGTCGGTGAAGAACATGTCGTACCACTCCGCGTTGTACGTATAGTTACCTGGCAACGCACGTCCATAGTCTTTTACGATATCGATGAATTCCTGTTTGTTTTCCGGTTTGGTAGAGGTGTCTTTCGCCCACTCATCTGCCATATCAAGCAAATTCGGAATTTGCACCTTCGCGTCTACCAGTTGTTTCATGCCATCTTTTGACGCAGTAAGGTAGTTTACCAATGCAGCAGATTCTTCCGGGTGTTTGGTTTTGGCAGATACTCCGATCCCGAGGGAGCCGATCCATGTCGCTGGTTTGCCTGTGGATCCAGCCGGGAAAGGCAACAGATCATAATCGAATGGAAGCTTTTCAAATGTACTCATATCCCACGGACCTACAGGGAAGAACGCCATCTCGCCCTTCATCCAGCGCTGATACGTATCAAGCGTTTGTGCCTCCTCAATGGAAGGAGTGATCTTGTACTTGTTCTGCATATCCGCGAAGAATTGCAGCGCTTCAGCAAATTTTGGATCATCGATGGTGACTTTCGTTTTGCTCTCGTCCAGCCAGTCAGCCCCGTTGCTCCATACAAAAGCTTGCAGTGCCCACTGTACGTTAAAACCTGTGCCGAATACGTCCGGTTTACCATCTCCGTTCGTATCCTTCGTTGCTTGCTGGTTTACCTTAATGAACTCTTCCCAAGTATACGGCTTGTCCTTGTCAGGGAACGGGATACCTTCTTTTTCAAAAAGGGTCTTGTTATAACCCAGTGCAAACGGCCCGACATCCTTAGGCATACCGTAAAGGTCGCCTTGCCCTGCCATCTTGCCATCGTAACGATACAAGTCAACGCCATACTTCCAGATATTATCCAGATTAATCTCTTTGTTTTTCTCAATATACGGAGTCAGATTCATGAGCACATTGCTGTTAACATAGGCCTTCATATCACCCGGTGTGAAATAAAATACGTCTGGCAAGCTATTGCCTGTAATCGCCGCTCGAAGCTTTGTCGCATATTGATCCGCAGCGGTAACGATAATTTTCACTTTGACGCCGGGATGTTCTTCTTCAAACTTCTTCACGACAGCCTGATACGCCTTCTGCTCATCCGTGCCGCCGCGGAACATAAACGTCAGTTCTTTTTCTCCGCTCGAACTTCCGCTTCCCCCTCCACAACCTGCAAGCACCAGTGCACTGACCAGCACTAGCAGCATAAACGTGACCCAACTCTTTCTCTTGACCATATGAACCCCTCCTGATCTGGACTTGTAAACGTATTCAATACCATGAATCAGCATTTCTGTTGTTAAATTTATCAAATCCAGATCCTTTTAGTCAATACTTTATTAAAACATTTTATATTTTCATAAAATAAAAATCATACTAATACGTCGGCCATCCGTTTCCGTCCCATAATAAATCATTAATCAGTAATTTCGGATTGCCATTATCCGTTGCGTCATAAGCATGGCGTACGATGAGATTGCCGTTAACCACGTCCTGCCCACCCGGTCCTTTCCATCTCACATTACCTGTATCCAAAATCGTGCCGCCACCGTTCATCATATTGACTCCGTTTTTATCGACGTAAGGGCCCGTAATGCTGGTGGAACGACCATAGACCATTTTGTAGGTACTGTTCACACCTTTACAGCAGGAATCAATAGAGGCAAACAAATAATAATATCCGTTGCGATATGTGATACTCGGTGCTTCGATTGCGCCTCCGTTATTCGGACGTGCTGCAATCGAGGATATGTTACCTGTCGGTTTCATCGTGTTTTTGTCCAGTTTTACAATTTTCAGACCGCTCCAGAACGATCCAAAGGCCAGCCATGGATTGCCTGAAGCATCAATAACCAGTTCCGGATCAATGGCGTTGTAGTTATTCGATGTATTGGATTGCAACACAAGCCCTTCATCTTTCCATTGCCCTGCGCCAACGCTATTTGCAGATGCCAAACCAATAGCCGATCTATTGGAACCAAAGGTCGAAATGGAATAATACAGCCATACTTTGCCGTTATAACGTTGTACATCCGGTGCCCATACATCCAGCTCTTTCTGTGCAGGAACAGCCGAATTCCACCAGGAGGGTTCACTCAGAAAAATCTGCGGCACACGATACCACGACGTTCCGTTATCGGATTTCAGCACCTGAATACCCGGACCCGTGGAAAAGGTGTACCAGGAATTGCCCTCTTTGATGATCGTCGGATCATGAACGGCGATATCTCCCGATAGATTCCAAAACGCGGCTAAAGCCCGAGACTGTCCTGCAAGCACTAGCACCATCACCAACAATGCAGGTAAAACCCAACGCCTTTTGGATGAAAACTTCGAGCTTTTCAAGCCACGCGAATGAACTGAATCCCTTGATTCGCCTGAGCCTGAGCCTGAGCCTGATGCCACTATCACCGTTTTAGAATCCTTCCATGTCTGCCACTCCAGCCGCTTCAACTTCTTCCACTCCAAACTCCTCAACTTCTTCCATGAACTGAACTTTTCCATACCGGAACGCCGCCTCTCCTGAATAAATGGTTGCTTTGGTTCATGAAGTATTAAATCAATTTAAGTATAATAGGATTATAAAAGCGGTTACATTACAATTCAATGGTATATTTCAAATATTTATGAATTAATTTAAGTTTTTATTTTAAGTATGTGGAGATAAAATCTCGTATGAGCTTTAATTATTTTACTGTATATATAGGGTATATCTCACTTTTCTCCGCTCTTTCTTTCGAGCATGTAATGATTTATAATTATCTGAAATAAAACAGTCAAATGTGCAAGAGTCTGTGTAAATAGGCTTTGTTCAGAACGGGGAAAGGACATCCACCTATGATTTATATTAAAGATCTGATGTCAGGTGTGAACATTTTCAAAGCACTCAGCTCCGAAATTCGCATTCAGATTATTGAGTTGCTGGCCAGAAACCAAAGTCTTAATCTCAACGACCTCGCAACCAAGCTCGGACTTAGTAACGGCGCGATCACAATGCATATCAAAAAACTGGAGGAAAGCGGATTAATTGAGATTAACACGGCGGTCGGCAAACACGGCATTCAGAAGATCTGTTATCTTAACGAGGAAAAGTTGATGGTTGACCTGCGTTCACAGGAGATCCACAACCGCTACGAGGTAGAAATCCAGGTTGGGCATTACAGTGATTATCAGGCAGCACCCACATGCGGTATTGCTACGAAAGACAGCATTATCGGGGAGTTTGATGACCCTCGCTATTTTGCCGACCCGCTTCGGATCGATGCCGAGATGATTTGGCTAGCGGAAGGATATCTGGAATACCGAATTCCCAACTACCTGAAGCCCAACCAGACGTTTAGCGAGATTCAGCTCTCCATGGAGCTCGGTTCAGAAGCCCCTGGATTCTGTGACAACTATCCGTCAGATATTTACTTCTACATCAATGGCAAAAAAATCGGACTCTGGACGAGTCCAGGAGATTTCGGCGATACACGCGGTACGTTTAATCCGGACTGGTGGCCTCCTCACCTGAATCAGTACGGTATGCTGAAGCTGATTCGCATTACGAAGGAAGGCAGCTATATCGACGGATGCAAAATCTCGGACGTTACCCTGGATGATATCGGGCTCGATTACAAAAGTGATATTCACTTCCGCATCGCTGTCACAGACGGCCCGGTCAACAAACGCGGCCTGACGATTTTCGGCAAAAACTTCGGCAATTATGGTCAAGGTCTGCTCGCACGGGTGCTTTATAACGTGCAGGAGGACTAGACAGGTTCTGGCTGGAGAGTTTGGTTGAAGATGCTCCTAATATTAGAAGAGTGCGAATCTGCACTCTTTTTTTAGTGATATACGCATTGCATTTCCGTTGAACTGATTAGTGAAGATGCATGCTAGTCCCTGCCTTGGCTGTGATATACTTATGGCCTGTATTGGAAAAGAAGTGATGACGGGTGGGGTTCTATTGAAACTGGAACGGTTAGTCTCGATCATATACAAGTTACTCAATCATGAGGTGTTGTCTGCCTCTACCCTTGCCGAGGAATATCAAGTATCGCCCAGAACGATCTATCGGGATATTGATGTCATCTGCGCAGCCGGATTTCCGGTTGTCTCGCATCAGGGAATGAATGGCGGATATGGCATTATGGATGGATATAAAATGGATAAAAGCTTGCTCGGCTCCTATGATGTGGATGCGCTGATTACAGTGCTCACCAGCCTCTCTACCGTATTTAACGATGTGCGTGCACAGAGTACAATCGAACGTTTGCAGACAATTGGAGACCAGCATGAGAGAGCAAGCTTAACCGTAGACCTGAATACGTACCGAACTGAGCCTGACTCGCTTTCGCATCTTCGTGCAGGAATCATGCAACATCATGTCGTTCAGTTTGATTACATTAATTCCAAAAATGAGCGCACGACCCGAGAAATCGAACCTGTTCGATTGCAGTTTAAATACCGTAGCTGGTATGTTTATGGATATTGTCGTATCCGGCGGGATTATCGGGAATTCAGACTTTCACGGATGTTAAACGTGCATCTGACCAACCGTCATTTCGAACCGCCTGCTCTCCCCACGGAAGAGCCGTCCGCTATTTTCCCTGTCGCAAAGGAAAACATGACAGATGTGGTATTTCGCGTATACCCGGATGCACTCGCGGAAGCACTCGATCATTTTCAGCAGGCAGACAAACAATTTCATGAGGACGGCAGTATGACGATGCGCGTTCAGGTTCATAAACCGCTCCAAGCCCCGTGGTTATGGTCGTTTTTGCTGAGTTTGGGAAGTGGCGCAGAGGTTTTGGAACCTGTAGCACTGAGGGATGTTCTGGAGACGCAACTACGAAATGCACTGAAACGTTACGACAAACACAATCGTTGAATCCACATAATGGGAGTCTTGTGAAGTGAAAGAAGAAGTATGACACGCTGTTGTCATACTTCTTTTTTTATACTTATTTCAGCAACAAGGAAGGGATCTACTATGACCATCCCACCATTCGCTAAAATAAAGGAGACGATATTTCATGAATCACCTAGAAGAAATGTATCATTATCATGTTTGGGCTTCGCAGATCATTATGCAACGCATTCAGGAGTTGCCAGCTTCTGTGCTGCATCAGGAAGTGAACAGTTCTTTTCCTACCCTCGCCCATGCGCTCAGTCATATGTATGCTGTGGATCAGATGTGGTACCTGGTGCTAACCCGAACCAGCATGCCTGAAGCTTTACAAATCTGCATGCCGCGTAACGGGGAAACGTTTGCCACAATAGAAAAATATTTCGAACGTTATGCCGAACTATCCAATCAATACCTGGATTGGTTCAGTCAGCATAAGGATCTGGAGCAGGCGCTTCTGCTCGACAATCCCTTTGCTGGCGTGCGTCAAACCCGTTTCGCGGAAATCGTCTTACATCTGGTGAATCACGGAACCTATCACCGGGGCAATATATCCACCATGTTGCGTCAGCTCGGACATGCTTCTGTCATGAATGACTATTCCAGGTTCTGGTATGAGGACTCCAATACTGCGAAGTAATTCTCTAATGCTTGAAATCCATTGTGCCTGATAAGAGGTCTTGGATATGGTGCAGCATGAAGGTCTTAAATATCCTGTAATATGAAGGTGTTAGATACAACGCAACATGAAAGGTCTTGGATATGATGCCACCTGCTCCACTCGAAAAAACACTCACCTTTACATCCAGAGAAGAGTTAAGACAATGGTTACAGGAACACGGAACTACAGAGTCCTGCTGCTGGGTTCCTGTGAGTATGAAGCCGCGCCCGGATACCCTTTTATATCTGGATGCTGTTGAAGAAGCATTGTGCTTTGGCTGGATTGATGGCGTCAAAAAGAAAACTTCCGATGGCCTGTTATTACAAAGGTTATCTCCCCGTAGTCGCAAAAGCTCATGGACAGAGCTCAATAAGGAGCGCGTGCGCCGATTAGAAAGGCTGGGTCTGATGCAAGATGGGGGTAGAAAAGTGCTGCCCAACATGAATCCAGATGCTTTTGTTGTCGATGCCGAGATTGAACAGAGGTTAACTGCGGACAGACAAGTGTATGATCATTTCACAGCTTTCCCTCTCCTCTATAAACGCGTACGAATCGACACAATCCAGAGTGTGAAACGGCAGCCCGATCTCTTTCAAAGCCGACTTGATAAGTTCATCCAACATACGAAGGCCAATCGACTGTATGGTCAGTGGCATGATAATGGAAGGTTGTTACAGGATTAAAACGTGTGTATGACTTGTTAGACTGTTGGTTGGATAACACCGTGCACCATCTAGACTCAGACCCACTGGCCTATAAAGCATACTGTCACTGGTATAGTAAACAGGATCTTCCGCTAGGGAAGATCTTGTTTCTCTGTCCCAGTTCTCTGATGTATTCGCTCTACTTTTGTTGTTTTCTGCTTCTGATGCATTTATTTTTACTAGTGTATGCCCGCCTCAGATGTATTTTTTCTTCTGCTCTACTTTTTCTGCTTTTATGAAACTTCCTACTTCAGAATATTAGTGTCCTACTTATTCTATATCTGTTATGCTCTGTTCCCTTTCTTAACAGTCATGCTTAATTCATTCACCGTGCTGTGCTACTTCGGCTAACGATCACAGGAGACGCTAATTAGCCGTTTTTCGCCTGAATGAAATTCTAACGATCACCAGAAAGCTTATTTTTCGATTTCCGGCCTGTTTCCCGGCATATTCGGCCAGATCCACTGAAATAGCGTCTCTGAGGATCGTTAGATTTTAAGACACCTCATTTTCGCCAAAATAAGCTCTGTGGTGATCGTTAGCGCTTCAAGCTCACTCATCACTCAGGCTCTCCACGCACAAAAAAAAAGGCCAGCCAGTAACTACTGGCTAACCTGATCATACGAAAACCACCTGCCCAAACTTTTCCCCTCGGTTGGATAACTAACCAGATCACTTGACTGGTAACTGGCTAGCACCCCTCTATAGAGAATATGGTTAGTTAGAGGTTTTCTGGTTTTCTGGTTTTCTGGTTTTCTGGTTTTCTGGTTTTCTGGTTTTCTGGTTTTCTTGGTTCTGGGTTCACTTCAAGTTGGCTCGATCATCCCTAGCAGGCAGCAGGTGAGGTGATCTCCCTTCCTTACGCGGATTTACTTGCCGGAAGGCTGCGCTTCAGCAGTGTACCCTGTCGGAATTTCGGCTTCTGCCGTTACTTTGGTAATCACCATTGGATACATCATATCCGGATCAGGTTGCACGATGGAGTATTTGACAATAGCGTGTTTATCCTTCTCCAGCTTCACTTCATCAATTTTCAATCCGTAACCCGGATGCGGCATTTCAGCAGTCAGGGTTACTTTACTTGTTTTGTCATCCACTTTGCTGATCGTTACCGCAGGCACGATGGCTTGCTGACCTTCACCGGGATTCGTTGGAGCCGGTTCGGTTGAACCGTCATCACTATGCTGAGCCACAAACTCAAGGGCATTGAAAATCATGCTTGCTGCCTCCATACGGGTAAGCGACTGATCCGGGCGGAAGTTTCCGTCCTTGTCCAGTTCAATGATGTTCATGTTCAGCAAGTTCTGGACCGCAGATATGGCGTCCTTACTTAATTTTTTTTCATCCTTCACTTCATTATACTTCATGATTACCGGATAATTACCGGTCGTGTTAATTCCCTCATGCAGCAAAACAACAAATTGTTCACGCGTCATCTTGCCTTGCGGATTCACTTCTACCGGAACGGAAAGGCCATTCTGAGTTGCCGCTTGCACAGCATCCGCATACCAGGTATCTGGGCTGATTTTGTTCTGCGCGGAAGCTTCCGCATATGCATTTTTCAAACCAAATGCTTTAACAATTAACTGAATTCCCTGCGGTTCGGACAAAGCAACATCTGGTCGGAACAGATCCGCCGTTACTCCATTTACAATCCCCTTCGATTTCAAGGTATCTACAACCGTCTTCTGGCCCTCATCCTTAATGTCGGAAAATGCAAATACCGAAGCACCTCCTGCTGTCAGAGAAACGCATAGCGCAAGTGTAGCAGCCAATCCTTTTTTATGTTTCATTTCCTGGCACCTCCATTATGATTAGTACATCCTGTTTTTCATCTTTTCATCCCTACAGACGGGACATCTTCGTAAAATGTTTCAGTTCTTTTCGCATTTGGTGAATAATACTTCATAACCATGCATATGATTTGCGGTGCAACGACAACGTATTTTATGCTGTCATCTCACCCTGGAAAACCTCGTTTGCACGGTTCTGACAGAGGAAATACGGTATACATTCAAGGGTTTACTTCCCTCTCTTCATACCAGGCAGCGTGCATTGACAACGACTCATATTAGCGCGAAAATATAAATAGAACGATTCATCGGTTGACGGATAAATAACAAACAAGTTCGCATAAAGTAAGAGGGCATGACACGCTACGATAAGGTGTCTGCCCTTTTCTTGACTTCGTAACAAAGGAGAAACCACACCTATGTCCAAAAAAGGTTTGCTGCGCGGTTATGTGTTATCCAACTGGCCTATCTATCTCCTGGCTGTTCTTTTGATTATTGCGTCCAATGTCGGTCAGGCCTCCCTGCCCCGTATTCTGGGCAACTTTACGGATCAACTCCTACAAAACACACTCCAGATGCAGACGGTGATCCGTTACAGCTTATCGCTACTTGCGATTGCAATTGCATACAACCTGCTGTTTGGTACCGGCCAGTTCATGATTATGAAGCTGGGCCGGCGATTTGAATTTATAACGCGCGAGCGGATATTCCGCAAGTTTTCCGAGCTTAGCGAGCACTATTTTTCCAAACAGGGCAACGGCAAGCTGCTCAGCTATTTTATGAATGATGTCACGTCCGTCCGGGAAGCCATATCCAACGGGGTTACGATGATGACTAATGCTGCCTTTCTATTATTGTCCTGTGTAGTAATGATGCTGCTTAGCGGCATTCCGCTGACACTGATCCTGATCAGCATTGTACCTCTGCTCGCCATTCCATTCCTGGTTGTGTTCTTCGGCCCACGGATTCGAAAGCGCTCCCGTGATGTGCAAGAGGCGCTCGCCACAATGACGGAGTCTGCGGAGGAGCAGCTTGGCGGGATTCGCGTGATCAAAACATTTGCCATCGAGGATAACGCTCGTTCACGTTTTGGCGCAACCGTGGATGATATCAAACATAAACAGCTACGGTTAGTTCGCCTATCTTCCCTTTTTCAGGCCACACTTCCATTGCTCGGTGCAACGTCTCTCGTAATTTCGCTGCTGGTTGGCGGCATTCTGACAATGCAAAACTCCATTACGTTAGGTAGCTTTGTCGCTCTGACCTTGTATCTGCGAATCATCATGGGTCCACTTCAGCAGATTGGTAACGTGATTAATACGATGCAACGTTCAGGAGCCTCGCTCGAAAGAGTGAATGATCTTCTCCGTGAAGAACCCGATGTACAGGAAATCCCTGAGGCAGAAACACTGGAAAACATGCAGGAAATTAAGATCAACGATTTGACGTTCCATTATCCAGGCAGCTCATCGCCCGCGCTAAAACATATCCAGCTCCAGATTCATGCGGGGCGTACGGTTGGCATTGTCGGTAAAACAGGTTCAGGCAAAAGCACACTGGTCAAGTTGCTGCTCCGTACATACGAGCCGCCAGAAGGCAGCATTTTCATCAATGGCACAGACATTCGGGAACTGTCACTGGACAGTCTCAGGTCTCAAATTGCTTTCGTCCCACAGGACGGCTTCTTATTCAGCACCACCATACGGGACAACATTGCATTCAGCAACCGTGAAGCACCTATGGGAGACGTAGAAGACAGCGCCAAACAAGCGATGATCTATGAAAATATTGTGCGTTTCCCTGATCGTTTCGATACCTTGCTGGGTGAACGTGGACTTACACTGTCTGGCGGACAGCGGCAACGTACCAGTCTCGCTCGCGGATTG
This sequence comes from Paenibacillus xylanexedens, assembly GCF_007680605.1. Taxonomy (GTDB): domain Bacteria; phylum Bacillota; class Bacilli; order Paenibacillales; family Paenibacillaceae; genus Paenibacillus; species Paenibacillus xylanexedens_B. Next base: position 378,448 of record NZ_VEIO01000002.1, on the reverse strand, counting down.
ATCAAGCAGGCTCAAATCCTGATTTTGGATGACAGTATGAGTGCAGTAGATGCCGTTACCGAAACAGGCATCCTCCGCAGTCTGCGTAAGATCGGCAAAGGCAAAACCACCTTGATCATCTCTCACCGTATCAGTGCAGTCCGTCATGCGGATGTCATTCTTGTGCTGGATGAAGGGCAGATTGTTGAACAAGGAACGCATGCGGATTTGATGGCTGCCAGAGGGCTATATGCGGCGACCTATCGCTTGCAGGAGGAGGGATTACATCATGTCTGATACGGATGAAAATCCTAAACACACTAACCATAATTCTAAGAACCATAATTCTAAACGTACCGATCATTCGGACAATAGCAGTCATTCCGACAACTCAGCCGTAAAATCGGAGGCCTCCACCAAGGATCATCACAGCAAACGTGCTTCATTTAAAGAAATGATGGGCTATGCCAAACCGCATCGTTGGGCATTCGCCGGCATATTCTTCTGCTCCCTGCTCGGCATATCCGCCGACTTGTTGCAGCCTTATCTCGTGAAAATCGCTATCGATGACCATCTGGCCGTAGGTCAAACCAGCACCTTGTTTCTCGTTAAACTCGCCGCCGTTTTTCTGGGGCTGGCTGTAATCAGTTTTATTTTCACCTATATACAAAATAATCTCTTGCAACATGTCGGTCAGAGCATCGTCTCCCGCATTCGCAAGGATTTGTTCAGACATATCTCCAAAATGTCCATGTCCTTCTTCGACCGCTTCCATATCGGCAGTCTGGTGACCAATGTGTCCAGTGATACGGAGACGATCAGCAGCTTCTTCACCCAGGTATTGCTCAGTCTGATCCGGGATGGCATGATGCTGGTGCTCATTATCTTTTTCATGTTTCAGCTCGATCCCATGCTCGCCAGTTATTCACTCATCATACTTCCGGTCATCGCTGTCGTGGCTGCCCTGTTCCGCCGCAGACTGCGGAGCGCCTATCAAAACGCGCGCACACGCCTTTCCCGTCTAATCGCGTTTACGGCGGAAAACCTGTCGGGCATGTTCCTGATTCAGGCGTTCCACCAGGAAGACGAGCAAAAGAAACGCTTCAAAGAACAGAACGCCCTTCATCTGGAGGCAAACATTACACAGGCTCGTTCCAATGTTATTTTTAACCGGACGTTTGACATCCTTGGTAACGCGGCGCTGGTGATGATGGTGTGGCTGGGTGGTCGCGCCGTGCTTGGAGAGTCTTTGCAAGTCGGGGTGCTGTATGCGTTTATCAGCTACATTCGTCAGTTTTTTCAACCGATCAACCAGATTACAATGCAGTGGAATACCTTTCAATCGACCACGGTTTCGATGGATCGGATCTGGAACATTTTGAACACAAGGCCTGAAGTACATGACCCGTCCCCTGATCAAGCTTCTCCTCTGGAGTCACAACATGTGATGGGTCAGATTGACTTTAATGATGTATCCTTCGGTTACAAGGCGGATCGCCCTATTATTCAACATATGAATCTGCACCTGTACCCTGGGGAGATGGTCGGTATTGTGGGTACAACCGGAGCGGGCAAAAGCACACTGATCTCCCTGCTCAATCGGTTCTATGACGTCAATCAGGGCAATATCCAAATCGATGGCACCGACATTCGCCACATTCCGCAAGCCGCGCTCCACCGGATTGTGGGGCTGATTCAACAGGAGCCTTTCCTGTTCTCCGGTACCATTATTGATAACGTGAGAATGTTCAGGGAGGATATTACACGCGAGCAAGCGATAGAAGCATGCCGATTTGTTGGGGCAGATGGGATGATAAGTCGTTTGCCGCAAGGCTATGACACCCGTCTGTCCGAGCGCGGAAGCGGGTTATCCGCAGGGGAACGACAGCTGATCTCGTTTGCACGAATCGTTGTATTTCAGCCACGGATTCTAATTCTGGATGAAGCTACGGCCAATCTGGACTCACACACCGAACAACTTGTACAACATGCACTCGAGTCCGTATCTCAAGGCAGAACAACCATAGTGATTGCACATCGCCTGTCTACAGTCATGCATGCTGACCGGATTCTGGTCATGGAACAAGGGTCTATCGTCGAGGAAGGATCACATCAGGAACTGGTTGCGAGCCAAGGCGTTTATGCGGATCTGTACCAGCACGCACGGGAAGCAGGGCAGCAACCCAGCAAGTCGGGGTAATGTGTCTCGAAACTGCCAAGATTTAAATTCGATAATTGTTCAAAACTGTCCTACCTAAAGACCGCATGAACTCGTAAACTTGATATAGGAGTGACAGGTCAAACCGGCCGCTCTGCTCGTGCAGGCGGCATTTTTACATATAAATCGGTAAGAAAAGGAGATGACGATGATGTTGCCTGCAACTTCTGAGGAACACCATCAGGGGGAAATTCGCTATCGTCGCATCACAGCGATCTGGAAAGGAAGCCTATGTTTCCTGTTTCTCGCCTTATGTGTACTGCTCTTATGGGTTATCGTTGCCGGGCAGACCGAGAGTGTGGAAAAAATCTATTACCCTATGGCTGCCATACTCGGCATGTGGATGGTGGGGCCGTTTTTCTTTATGTTTTGGACCCGTTCCATGCAGCGCGTGGCGATCCTCGTCTCATGGGATGAACACTCTCTCCATGCGGGTCAGCGCGATATTCCATGGAACCAGATTCGCAAGATTGAGCTCGCTACCCCAGCACGAAGCAAATGGCAATTATCCGCATCCCCCATGTACGCCTTGTATCTGAAGGACGGCACTCGAGTTCACATTCATACGGACCATTTGTTTGGAAAAAAAGAGCTACAGTCCTCCTTGGCTACTCTCCAAAAGACGTTACGTGAACATCAAGGGCCTGATCTGGATTAAACTTGTCCAAGTCAGGCTCATGTAGCCACCCTTGTCATGAAGCAGGGCCGATGTGCCGGGAGTTCAGGACGGTGATTTCTCCACTCCAATGGATAAACTTACCCTATAATTACCTAGCGGCAGCAGCGCTTCCAGCAGTTCACCGAGTTGCTCCGTTGTTCCTGTCTGCACCTGCATCAGGTAACATCCCTCCCCGCTTACCCGGTGGACTTCAACAATGTCCTCGCGCCCTGCCACAAACGCACGAAAGGCAGCATGTTTATCGCCAGAGTTCAGAAATACCGTGACAAATGCCTTCAAGCCAAGGCCGAGGCGGTCCGGGTTCCATTTTACCGTATACCCTTCAATAACCCCCAGGTCCTGCAACTTGCGAACTCTCGCCCCAACCGCTTGTCCTGTCAGATGCACTTCCTCTCCAATCTCCTTGTTCGAACGCTTCGCATCCCGGATCAGAATCTGTAAAATGCGTACATCTGTAGCGTCTATCATTTCGTTCATAGGTACTCAGCATTCCTTTCACCTTGAAAATAGTCGGGCCGATATGCATTCAGCAGGTTATGTACGACGTGAATCGGGTTGTATAACATATAAGATAATACTAAGAGAGAACCCGAAGGAGTGCAAATCAAATGAAAATCCAATTGATTCGACATGCCACCCTGTGGCTGGAATACGGTGGTCTAAAGATTCTGGTTGACCCCATGCTAATGGATGCCGAGAGCATGCCCGCTTTTCCCAACACACCCAATGAGCTGCGAAATCCTGGAATCCCTCTTCCCGAGGTTGAAACGGATTATCTCAAACCCGATCTGCTAATTGTGACGCATACCCATCCCGACCATTGGGATGAAGCAGCCGCACATCAACTGCAAAAAGATATCCCATTGCTGTGTCAGCCGGGGGACGAGCCTATTTTCATACAAGCGGGATTTACGGATGTAACGCCTGTTGACGTGAAGCATGAGCATCATTCGGTGCGATTCTCGCGTACATCCGGTCAGCACGGTACAGGGGAGATTGGCAAACGTATGGGTAAGGTATCCGGTTTTGTGCTTGAAGCGGATGAAGAACCGGTCACCTATATTGCCGGAGATACGATCTGGTGTGATGAGCCCGCGGCAGCGATCAAGCAATATCAACCAGAGGTCATTGTACTCAATGCCGGGGGTGCACGCTTCTTGCAGGGTGATCCCATCACGATGGATGGACCCGACGTTGTTGCCGTGAAACACGCCGCACCTTCCGCTCACCTCATCGCCGTTCACATGGATGTCATCAACCACTGTATGACAACACGTGCTGATCTAGCCGCTTATCTGGCAAAAGAGCAGTTGGAAGATAGTGTACTCCTTCCGTTGGACGGAGAAAGCTTCGAGTTTTGAATCATAGGTGTAAGCGAAGGGACAGTGTTTGAAGAGAGTATGTTTGAATAAAAGACCGCATCCCCTATCGTTAGGGTGATGCGGTCTTTTACGATAACTTTAGCTCTAAAATAATTAAGTTAAGTTAAGTCAAGTCAATTTAATTACCCTAGCTTACATGCTGCTCAAATCAGATTAGCTTTGGCAAGCAAGCGTGCTACCATCTGAGCCACCTCGGCGCGGGTAACGAATGCATCAGGTGCCAATTCGGTTCTGCCTCGACCCGTGATCACACCTGCTTCAATCATCTGCGCTGCACTCTTGACCGCCCAGGAGGATACGCCTTGTTCAAGCCCATGATCCGCAAGAATCTGTTGGGCCTGTGCCTCTGATATCGTTGCGGATGGTGTTGCCAGTTCCAATGCTCTGGCTAATATAACCATAGCTTCTTCCCGGGTCATATTACGATCAGGTTTAAAGCTTCCATTTGCATAACCGTTAACCAGATTATACTCATGGGCGCTACCAATCGCAGCTGAATACCACGCTTTCTGAGGTACGTCAGAGAACATATTATTCACGGCTGTTGGTGCAATTCCCAGCGCTCGTGTAATGATCGTGGCAAACTCGGCGCGGGTCATCTGCCGATTCGGACTATAGTTTCCATCTCCCGTTCCCTCAATGATCATTCTGGAACCCATATCATTTACGGTGTTCTGTGCCCAGTGTCCAACCATATCCTTGAATTGAACGGGATTCAGAATCAGGGCATACGTGCTGTTGCTCAGACTGTTGATTACCGCTACATAGCGTCCGTCTCTGAGCGAAATACGAGTAGGTACGTGCCGTACGGTTCCGTCCGGGTTAACAACTACACCTGTAGTAATACCGGAATTGGTTTTACCATTTTCAAGAGTGATCGTTCGCTCGACATACGTGTTAAATTGATGGATATCTACGGATTGATCGCCGTACACACCCCTCACTGCAAATTCAACGGGTGCACCTTCAAGTGTAAATTGATTTTGTTGCACAGCGCGATTTACAGCATCATTTGCCGCCTTAGCAGGTTTGCCTATCTCCACTTGTACCTTCATGTTCTGCAAGGCAGTTCCCTCGCCAAAACCTTTGGCAAGTGAATCAAGTGAAATCTGGCTGACAGGAAGGCTGTACGTTGCAAAATCCGTCTGTAATTTCAGAACCGCGCGGGATGCTTGCATCTCTTGAATCATGGAGCTGTCCAGTTCACCAACCAATACGTCTGCCCCAGAAGGCACCAGAATGGTAACCACAGCACCTGAACCTTCGGTAGCCAACTTCTGTTTTAATTTTTCTGGATCCATGCTAACCTTGCTTACAATGTGATCATCTTTGGTCGATTGAGTTAAGAAACCGATCTGTTCGGATACACCATTAACCAAAACATTGATGCCTTGATTGATGCCCGGCTGTGGCGTCGATGATGTACCACCGGTCGTTACCCCACCTGAACCAGAGCTGTTGTCTGAACCACCTCCGCTTGAAGGCAACGCAGGAATAACGGTGTTTGAAGGAGTAGATGCTAGACTGCTACCTACTACATTAATCGCTTTAACCGCAAACGTATAACTTATGCCATTGGTCAGACCTGTTATGATCATTGGGCTTGAAGTTCCTTTTACCTGAATATTACCTGGGGAAGCTGTCACTTCATATTCGGTGATCGGACTGCCCCCATCCTCACGTGGAACATCAAAGGTGATCGTCGCCTGACCATTGCCTGCGGTTGCTTTTACATTCCTTGGCGCACGAGGAACGGTAGGAATCTTCAACCAAGGTGTTGCTTCACTAACCACACCATTTATACGCTGCACTACGTAATACTCGCCGCCTGCTGGCAGATTGTCAAATCGCATTTTGCCGTCGGACTGCAGTTCAGGCGCACTGGAAACCAGGGTACCGTTCGTTAAGTATAAGCTGACCGTCGCTCCATCATAAACCTGATCAACATCCAGATATCCGATACCTACACTCCCTACAGGTTTCCGCAATTGAACACCGACAAAAACGGAATTATCACTTTCTTCACCGTCTATGGTTTGTGTTACATAGTACTCTCTATTATCAGGTATTACATTTTCAAAACGATATGTGCTTCCTGTAACAGGTTCGGAGGTAGCTTTCAATATGCCGTTGCCCTCTACCAGATAGAGCTTCAAGACAGCTCCTGTTGTGAATCCGCTTACGTCAATATATTCTGTTCCTGTTACTACTGTCGGACTGCCAGGCTTGGAGATGGAAAGTTCGACGTTGCTGGTGGATTCACTTATTACACCGTTGATCTGCTGTACAGCATAATATGCGGTTCGTTTCTCCAACCCTGTAAAGATTACATTTTCTGACTGTCCTGTGCTTGTTGTCTTTGATGAAACCAGCCCCCCAGTAGTCCATTTGTATAAAGAAACGGTTGCTCCTGGATATACATTGCTGACCGTGACCGAACTGGAATCAGCGCTGGCTTGAGGTTTTCGCAAAATGGAATTTACGAATTCGGAATTCGTACTTGCCTCTCCGTTAACCGTCTGAGTAATGTAGTATCCTCCCCCGGATTGAGGCTCAACGAACTGAAACAGGTATGGGCTCTGTGTTACAGGAATCGACGTGGCTACATGGGAGCCATTCGATGCGCGGTACAGTTTCAGGATCGCTCCGGATGTTAAACCGCTGACCTCAATGCTTTCCTCCTTGCCTTCAGCTACAGGTTGCCCGGGAATATTTGGTGATACGTAAACGACATCAGAATCCCTGACAACTTCATTGATCGTTTGCTTCGCAAAGTAGTAGGAACGACTGTTCAGATTAGGAAAAATAATTGTTCCATTCTGCTGATCAGGTGTGTCAGAAAATAAAGTTCCATCCTGATTGTGTAACGTAACGACTGCGTCTGGATAAATGTTGCTGACTTTGATTGAATTAGCATCCACAATGACTTGCGGTTTTCGCAAAATGGAATTCGTAAAATCGGAATTTTCACTTTGGACATTGTTTAATGTTTGGGTTACATAATAGCCTTCCTTTTGAGGCACCACGGCCTTAAACGTATACGTAACATCCGTTACGGAAGGCGAAGTAGCTATCAATTCACCATCACTTACCTTATACAGCTTTAGAATGGCACCCGCATGAAAGTCGCTGACTACAATCTGTTCGGGTTCGGGTTCCAGTCCTGCTTGGGCTACAGGCCTTTTGGGAGTTACATTCACTTGGTTGGAACCTAGACTAACGACTTCATTGAATTTCTGATTAACATAGTAACCTGTTCCTGCCGTCACGTTTTTGAATAGCACCGTGTTAGGGGATTGTAATTCAGCGGTGATGCTAACAGGTGTCCCGTTGGATTCATACAGTTTCACTTCCGCTCCGGGGTAAACATTGCTAACCTTTACTTGCTCCACATCCCCTTCCGCTTGCGGAGTGCGGAGACTTGCATTAACAAAAGGTGAGCCATCACTTACTGCACCGTTTACCGTTTGTGTTACATAATACTCCCAACGATCAGGGACGACTTGCTCAAACAGGTATGTGTCTGAAACGGGTGGAGACGTAGCTACCAGTCCTCCGCCATTGACCCGGTAGAGCTTCAGTACAGCACCGGCTTCAAAGCCGGTAACCTCAATGCTTTCTACCTTAGAGGCAACTGTCGGTTGAGCCAGAGCGGCGAGTACCACAGGCACTCTCCCCCACATCGTCAGAACCAAACTTATAATCATGCAGATTGCTGTAACCCTCAAAACCAACCTTCGCTCCATAGCATCGCTCTCCCTTTTCACCTGTGTATACTCCGGGACGGTTTAACGCGGAACACCCCCGTATTGCCGATAACGTCTGGAATATACTGCTATACTATCACAGAAAATATAATATAGGTTGATATTTTTCGACTTTATTCGCTAAAAATTTCAACTTCTAAATTTACATTAGATAGACCTGATTTTCTGCAATCATCGATCATATGGCGTAACTTGCTCGCGGGTCTTTCTAACGATCACAGCAGACGCTATTCGGGCTGTTTTCGTCACTTTGAAATTCTAACGATCACAGCGGAGCCTATTTATGCAAATTGCCCACTTTGGCATGGAATTCCAACCCTTTTTACTGAAATAACGTCTCTCACGATCGTTAGAATTAAAATGTGGCGTTAAATGCCGAAATAAGGTTTCCTGTGATCGTTAGCGCAGTTGGACAGCGAAAAGGAACTCTACTCGGGAACTCTACTCGGGAACTCTACTCGGGAACTCTACTCGGGAACTCTACTCGGGAACTCTACTCGGGAACTCTACTCGGGAACTCTAATC
>NZ_VEIO01000002.1:0-369803 GCF_007680605.1 Paenibacillus xylanexedens | reverse complement strand
CTACTCGGGAACAAAAAAACGGTATGCGAATATTCGCATACCGTTTTTTATTGCACGTTGGTTATATCTACCAACTTTAGACTCGCCGTAACTCAGGTAGAGCCTACTTAAACACGAAACACTTGTATTGCCTCAACCTTATCTTACGTCAACCTTGATGCAATTCAGTAACCTGCACGCCACCCATTAAACCACTGCCAGCCTCTTATTGCACCTTCAAACGAATTACGTTCCAGGATGCTTTCGCCAGACTCGCGGTGATCAGCGTATCGGATACTACTGCTCCTCCGCGATTGTGTGGAACAACATTGTTAGGCTGTGCCGCGGTATTAGCCGCTTTGAGGTCATCGGCTTCCAGAACGATATGCTCGATCAGACTGCATTTGCCAAAACTGCGCAGATCCACTTCAAGCGGCAGCGACTCTTGCAAGTGACGATTGACCGCAAACACCGTTACTTCTCCCTGCTCCTCGTTATGCACTGCAATGCCTTCCAGATAAGGAACATCCGTAATTTCTTTCGTATCATATTTAGGTGACTGAATCAAAGGTACAAGTGCCGTGCCACGGCCGTATACAGACGCATGCATAAATGGATAGAAGATGGTCTGTCTCCATGATGCTCCGCCCGTTTCCGTCATAATCGGAGCAATTACGTTGACGAGTTGCGCCAGACAAGCCATTTTGACCCGATCCGCATGTTTGAGCATACTAATCAGCATACAACCCACCAAGAGTGCATCTTCGTGATTATAAATATCCTCCAACTGTGGTGGAGCAATCTGCCACGGGTCCATCTTGGAATCATTCTCATGGGAGTGATACCAGACATTCCACTCATCAAAGGACAGATACATCGTCTTTTTGCTGCGTTTCTTCGCTTTGATATAGTCACATGTCGCTTTCACTGTATCAATGAAACGATCCATCTCCAACGAGCGTGCAAGGAAGGTTGGCGTATCATTATCCGGATTACCATAATACTGGTGCAGAGACAGATATTCTACATCATCATACGTATGATCCAAAACTGTTGCTTCCCAGTCCGGGAATGACGGCATGCCCAGGTTTGAGCTTCCGCAAGCGACGAGTTCAATCGTTGGGTCCGTCCACTTCATCACTTTGGCAGCCTCAACGGCTGTACGTCCATATTCTTCAGCGGTCTTATGCCCAATCTGCCAAGGTCCGTCCATTTCGTTGCCCAGACACCATGTTTTGATACCATGTGGCTGCTTATATCCATGTTTAATCCGAAGATCACTGTAATATGAACCTTCCGGATGGTTGCTGTATTCCACGATATTACGGGCAGCATCCGCACCGCGTGTTCCAAGGTTAACCGCCATCATTACTTCGGAGTTCGCCTGTTTGGCCCAATCCACAAATTCGTTAAAACCAAATTCATTGGTTTCAATCGTTCTCCATGCCAGATCCAGCCTGCGCTTACGCTCAGATACCGGTCCAACGCTGTCCTCCCAATTGTAACCGGATACAAAATTACCGCCAGGATAACGTACAATCGGCACATGAAGCTCCTTCACCATTTCCAGTACATCTGTACGGAACCCCTGCTCATTGGATGAAGCATGGCCCGGCTCATAAATTCCGCCATATACGGCACGTCCCAGATGCTCAATAAACGACCCATACAAACGCTTATCCACTTCGCCAATTGTAAAATCTTTATCCACCGTCATTTTCGCTTTTTCCATAAATGATCTCATCTCCCCAAGATTAATATAAAAATTAATTGATATTCTATGGATCAACGTTCATATTTATATTAAAATCGATAACAACACATATTTCAACCCGAAATTCGAAAAATATTATTCTTTTCACTGAATTTATGTTTAACTTAATTCTATACATGAAATTGGAGGAACAACTGTGATCAGAGCAAATACCGACGCCGAATGGCTCCCTTTATATGAAGCACTTGCCAGTGAAGTTCGGCTACAGATTATCCGCCTTGTGGCTGAGACACCAATGAATGTGAAAGATATTGCCGCTTCGCTTGGACTGAGTAGTGCGATCGTCACCATGCACGTCCGCAAGCTTCAAGATGTCGGCATCATTCAATCCAAAATGGTACGCAAGGATGGCGGCACACATAAAATGAACAGCCTGGCTGTCGACTGGATCGGCATCTCCATGCCTCAAGAGACCGGAACATCCCGCAAGTTTCACGAGGTGTCCATCCCTGTCGGGCACTACACGCATTTTGACGTATATCCTACTTGCGGTTTAGCGACATCTGATCATGTCATTGGGCAGTATGATGATCCTCGTTATTTTTTGGACCCGGACCGAATGCATGCTCATATCTTGTGGATGGGACGCGGATTTGTCGAGTATAAAATCCCCAACTACATGTTGACCGGGCAGCACATTGACGCCATTGAGTTGTCTCTGGAGATCGGATCAGAGGCCCCTTCCGTTAACCCAAACTGGCCTTCAGATATTACGTTCACCCTGAACGGCATTCGTTTAGGGGAATGGACCAGCCCGGGTGACTCCGGCAATGGTCGCGGCATATTTACGCCTGACTGGTGGAGTGATATCGTGAATCAATATGGCATGCTCAAAGTGTTGCGTATAACGAATGAAGGAACGTTTATCGATGGCCAACATCTGTCCAGCGTCACACTCTCAGACATTCCAGTGGAGCGTAATCAGTGGACGTTGCGCCTTTCTGTGGAGGAAGATGCACGTCACGTGGGTGGAATGACGCTATATGGTGAGGGATTCGGCAACTATAACCAAGACATTTTGTTCCGATTGTTCTATCACGATGGAATAGCGCCTTTGTAAAACAAGTAAAACAAAGCACAAAAAAACACCTTTCATTTGCCAAAAATAACGGTCAAATGAAAGGTGTTTGATTTATGTGCCACTTGCACCAGTTGGCGCAGCCTGGCTGTTGCACACATATCATACTCGAACTTGGCTATTCTATGTGATCAGCCTTACCAGGTGCTTTGCTCCATCTCTGACTAGCCGTGAGCCAGCGGATAAACCAGTGCTTGTCCTACAACGCACTGCCTCCGAACAGGAAGCGGGATTCCCAGTGCTTGCCGGCAATATCACTAACCGTCACACCGCCGCCAGCGTTGGAGTATGTATGCAGTATTTTACCGTTACCCAAATAAATACCCGTATGTGTAATCGTCGCCCGAGATTTGTTCACGCCACTGTAGGCTGATGCAGAAGTGCCTTTGTAGGACATAAAGTACATCAGATCACCACGTTTCAGGTTTTTCCAATTCGTAGTGACCGTACCTTTCTTCTTCACATAGTCTCCTTGTTGGCGTGAGTCCGCCGGAAGTGTAATTCCAAGTCCGTCAATAAAAGCTCGCCGTACAAAGCTGGAGCAGTCAAACGCTGCCGTACTGTCGCGATCCGCAGCATATTTATAAGGTGTCCCCAAGTATTTCATTCCGGCCGCAATAACCTTCTCTACTGCAACACTTCCCTGACTTGTTGAACCCTGATTAGATCCCGAGCCGCTTGAACCGTTAGTCGTGCCCGTATTGCCTGTTGTTGATCCACTGCTTATTGCTTGTGTGTATTTGGATGAAGACGAGATATAACCTGTCCGATTAGAAGCATCTTTGATTCTATACCAATCCGATCCGGATTGCTCAAGCACAGTTAATGTTTCTCCTTTGGAAACCATACGAATGACTTTACCAGATGACGTTGGTGAGGTTCGAAGGTTTACACCCCAGATGACTTCTACTTTCGATTGATCTGCCGCTGCCGCGGATACCTGTCCTGTGAGCGTTGCTGTTGTCAGACTTCCCATCAGCATTGCTGCTGTTACACTTGCCGTAACAATGGTATTCTTCCAGTTCATGATGTCGTGTCCCTCCGGATATTACAAAATTTTAACCAAGAAGCCACCTTCCCGGCTCGCCTTATTGTAAACGGGCATTCCCTAACGTTCATCAGCCCAAAGTCCTGCTAGGGTTTAGACAAGTGTGAGCACTAAGGATCAGGGAAAACGTTCTTCGACTGGAAAAATAGAGCATACCCTACACGGAATGAACGGTTAAATTTTTGTAACTAATTGATATACCTTAGATTTCCACGTTTTGGTCAGGCAGACCTTGGCTACACACGCATGCAACCTATGCACTAGATTTTAATTTTTCTCGTCACCCAACTGGAAAACATTACCACGTTTCATTGCAGTTTAATCTGGAATCCCTCTTTCACAAATGAAAATAAATGGATTTAACTACGTAAGCACAAGAAAAAACCGGGGATTTCTCCCCGGCCTTTCATCGGAAGTATAATTAGCAGCAAGTTTGAATAAAGATCAGGCGTTCCGTTCCCGGCCCAATTCCTGAAACTAACCCTTTTCCTTCATTCCATGCTCCGCTTGCTGATTCAATTATGGCTCCATTCCCCATACCTTCACGCCATCCTGGTATGCCGTTACTTTCGTCCACGCACCAAATGCGGTTTGGGTAGCAGCAAAGGAGTAATCATTCGATTGATCAAAATTCGTCCAGTTGTTTTTGGAGGAACGTGTTTGAATGACTCCTGTCTCAGCGCCAGCCGCCAAACTACCTGCACCGGCAGTAAAGCTGATCTCCAGATACGTATCTGCGGTTCCTTTTGCCGGCTCCACAGCTACGAATTTGCCCTGCACGTTGGCACTGCCAACCTGTGCGTAGTCACACCAGAAGCTCAGATCAGCGGCACTATCCTTCGTAAAATAATAACGAAGCTTCACTTTGCTCAGATCGACGGCCGTTGTACCTGTATTCTTCACATTGAATTGTGGTGTAAGAGAGTTGCCTGAAGCACCCGAGCCTCCATTGCGATACTGCACTTCAAGTGTTCCGGTGGAGATCGGAGCAGCCATTGGTGTCAGCACAATTACATTCGAGTTCGTCTGTCCATCGGCATTGATGGCAACCACTCTGTAGTTGTAAGCCGTACCATTCACTGCTGTTGCATCGGTATACGTCAGTGCCGTCAGCCCTGTCGCAAGATTGGCATACGCACCTGTACCTGTCGAACGCTGCACGTTATAGGTTGCCGCTCCGGTTGAAGCCGTCCAGTTCAGCACGGCTTTTGCATCACCTGCTGTTCCACTCAGGGTAAAGGCTCCTGGTATAGCGACTCCGGCCTGCGGTGTTGCTGTCACCTGCGCAGATGGCGCGGACTCACCAGCACTATTTACAGCGGTAATGACATAATAGTATGCTTTTCCATTCGTCAGTCCGGTGTCTGTAAACGTAATACCGCTAACACCAGTTGCTACAGAAGTATACGGGCCACCGTTCACTTCGGCACGTTTTACCGTATAGGAAGTTGCTCTCGCCGCAGCATTCCAGTTCAATACCACTTGTTTGTCACCGCCGGCAGCAGTTACGCCTGCAGGAGCGGCAGGTGCTTCCACGCCTGGTGTTTCGCTGTCACCAAGGAGACGGTCGAACTCTCCATAAGCGGTAGCCATATCAACCTGTGACCAAAAACGGTGATACGTAAAGGTCGGTGCACCATTTTCCCACTGCTTCGTGGTCGGATTGTAAGATGTTTTGTACTTGTTCTCCAGATAAGCCCAAGCCGGATCTTGCTTGATTGCAGGACGCAGATCGGAGTATCCGATGTACACGCCATTTCCGCCTTTTGCCGGATCGGAAGGTACGCCTGCGGTGCCTGGAATCGTATTACCTTGACCGAACGTCCCCGTCCAGTTCGCCGGGAGATAGATCTCTTTCGCGAAGTAACGGAAGTAATCCTTACGCTCTTCCTCTGTAACGATACCTACACCGTCATTGTAATCCCAAGCTGTATCGAGCAACGTCTGAGCCAAGTCTTTGGCTTCCTGACCTTTCACACTCAGCGTACCGTTCTCTGCCTCCGTTCCGGCTGCGAAGAACGTCAATGCTTTGATATAACTTCCCAGTACTCCTGTATCCTGTACTGGATCTTTGGTAATGGCATGGAAGTTTGGATTATTCGTATAGGTGCTGAATCCATTCCATTTATCCGGCTGTCCTTGCCATTCCTGACCACCTGGAATCCAGAACTCGCCTGGAGCCGGAGTCGTTGCTACCTGTACATTCGTTCCGCCGAGAATGCGCTGTCCTGCAGCATTCAAATAGTAGCCTTGAGCATCCGTTACAGGGCGCTCACCAGCAAACACATAATCTTTGGTCCAGTCCACCCATTTTGTAATGACCTGTTTAGCCATTTGGAAGTTTTCAGAGGTCAGGTCACCGCTCTCTGCCAAGATGTAATACATCTCCGCCACACGCTCCAGCGGCCATGCCTGGAATCCGAACCACGTGTTGGAATCCGGGTCACGATATACTGGCGCTTCCTGATAAGCCATATCATAGAACGTGCTCACACCTGCCGGATAAGCCGCGTAGGAACCACCAATGCTATTGGTTGCCCCGCCGCCGACTGCTCCTTCATGGGATTGCAGCCAGGTGTAGAATTCAAGCTGACGTTTTAACGTTGCATTCCAGTCCGCTTTGGCTGTAGGTGACTCTGGAATCAAGCCGCCTGCCGGATCGGACAGGGCATATGCTGCAACCGGGTTTTGATAGGCCTGGTGCGTGTGACTTGCCCCAATACGCCATGCCCAATCCCCGCCTTGACCCAATCCACCGCCCCATGACGTATACCAAGCCATGAGATACATGTTGGAGTCTTTACCTGTACCTGGGGTTGGTGTACCGTTCTTCGCACTTCCAACCTTCTGGAAATACTTATCGTACATGCCATACCGCAGATAGTCGCCCATCTTCTTCGCTTTATCAAGATACTCCGTATTGTTATAGCCCATCTCTTTCGCCCAGTACAGTACCTGTACTGCACGCGCATCCGCATCGGTTGCATTGGTATAACGCCACTGTGCCGATGGAGCCTGATTTTCCTTCGTAAACAGACTCATGAACCCTTCGCCCGCTTTACCGAATGATTTATCATCCTGGGATGGATGAGGAACAGCCTCCCACACGGACTCCTGCTCCCCACGCTGGAACGTATTCACATACGTTGTTGTATGGGAAGGATTCAACAGATTTCCGTATCCATACCAGTCATCCACGTCGATCAGCCAGTGCATCAGATACGTCTGATTATTACCATAGGTTGCCTTGAGCTCGGCATCGAGCGGGTCCTTACCTGCTGCATACTGACCATTCAGATTCGAAGGATACTGGTCCGGGAATGGTTTTTCCGCTGCATATGTTGCCGGACTGTTCGGATTATAGAAGCTCATCGTTGGCTGCTCTTCCTTGCCGTCCCCTTCGTTCACCGGAATAATGTACTTCTCCATGTTATCCCAGGCCGCTTCCAGTTTGCTCCAATCGCCTGTGTAGTGACCATACATCGTCTCTAGCCACAACCAGTAACTGTACGCCTCCGACGTAGACATATGTCCATAATCCGGTGCTTCACTGAGCAACGTTTCTATGGAGTGATACGGAATGCCTTCTGGAGAAAAATATCCGTTCGCCGGGTCTTTTAATTGACCGTATAATTGCAAAAAGCGAGCTTCATTCACGCCATCGGCCTGAATTTCAATCGCCTGATCGGCAGCATGTGCCGTTTCAGGTCCTGCCCAGAGCCCCGTGTATCCCGTCAGCATGACGGTTCCTGCCAGCATGGCAGTTAAACTCTTTTTTGCAGCTGTTTTCAACATGAATATATACCTCCCTGGAATAGTGGAAATTCAATATCAATGCTGCTGGTCTGCCCATGCTGTTTTTTGGCCTCTTGCCTGTCAAAGTTCTTTGCTTTACGGCTCCAGTCCCCATACTTGGGTACTGCCTTGATACGCGGTCACTTTGTTCCATGCAGCAAAAGCAGTCTTGGAACCATCATAGGAGTAATCATTGCTCTGATCGAAGTTACTCCAGTTATTTTTTGAAAAACGTCCCTGAATCACACCCGTTTCTGCTCCGGCTGCCAAACTTCCCGCTCCAGAGGTAAAACTGATCTCCAGATACGTATCCGCCGTTCCTTTCGCCGGGTTCACGTTCACAAACTTTCCTTGCACATTCGCCGTACCCACCACGGCGTAATCACACCAGAAGGTCAGATCCTCTGTGCCATCTTTGGTAAAGTAGTACCGGATTTTCACCGTGCTCAGATCGATAGGCTGTGTGCCGGTGTTCTTCACATTAAACTGAGGGGTTACCGCATTGCTCGAATTCCCGGACCCTCCGCTTCGATACTGCACTTCCAGCGTACCTGTGGACACAGGCGGTCCGGATGGTGTCAGTACAACCACGTTAGATAACGATTGCCCATTTGCGTTTACGGCAACAATGCGGTAATTGTACGAAGTTCCATTAAGGGCTGTCGTGTCCGTGTAGGTCAACACCGTTAGCCCGGTCGCTACATCCGCATACGTACCATTGGCAGCAGCACGTTGTACCTTGTAACTGGCAGCTCCAGATGCCGCTGTCCATGACAGCACGTTCTGATTATTTCCTGCTGTTCCACTTAAGATAAGCGTACCTGGCACAGTTGAAGTTGCCTGCGGTGTCCCGACCACTTGAACGGAAGCTGGCGATTCCCCGGCTGTATTGACAGCGGTCACCACGTAGTAGTACGTCTTGCCATTTGTCAATCCTGTGTTGGTGTAAGTCAATCCATTTACACCTGTCGCAACGGTTGTGTACGGGCCTCCGCTAACCTCGGCACGCTTTACCGCGTACGATACAGCCCCGGCAGAGGCAACCCAGTTCAGCGTCACCTGATTGTTGCCAGGCGAAGCTTGCACTCCAGAGGGTGCGGCTGGAACAGTCACAGGTGTAACGCCCGGCTCCTGTCCAAACACCTTCACTCCGGCATCATAGACAGGAATATAGTTGCTTTTCACCGGAGTACCTGTCGTCAGGTTTTGGTATGAAGGATCATTCGCTGGATTCCATGCCCCTTGCGGTCCGGTAATCCGGAACTGAACTTCCTTGCGGTAATTCCCCTCTCCTCCCGGATAAATTTTGGTATTACTGAAGTCCGCTGTAATCGCATAAATCCGTTTGGCGGCATCCACGACGACAGGTTGAGAAACGGTTGCACCTTCAGTAGAGGATACCGTGACCTGAACATCGGATACGGTGCGTCCTGCGGCATACACTTCACTCAAATCGAGGAAATATTTGAAGGAAAGCTGATCTCCCATTCGAGCAGGCCAACCTGAGCGGTTGTTAAGCAATGCTCGGATTTCCGTATAATTGGTGCCTGATGACCGAACAGCAGCTTCTACAAAATACTCGTCACCTTTGACTTCAGGAGCAGGGAAATTCGCCAGAGGTTGATGATTCTGTCCATAGAGCAGATTCATCTTGGCGAGTGCACCCGTGAATCCAGCATTATAATCCGTCGCCACCTCATTGCTCACATAGTCCGAGATATCGTCCGTATATTGATCTGACGCATTTGGTCCTCCCACCATGGCGCCGTATAAAATATGACGGTGATTTGCCGGAATATCTTCATTGTTCATCCATGAACTATGAGCGGTACGATGATGCGGATGCTGTGGCGGATTTTTTCCGTATCCCACAACATAACTGCTCTGACGAGGATTATCTCCTAAAATGTAATTCATCTGTGAAGTCGCAAAATTTTGATATCTGGATTTTTTCACAGGGTCACTAACCCAATCGGAGTACACGAATGCAATAAATGCTGCGTTCGCCGTATATCGGAGTGAACCCCACTGATCCAGCCACGCCAATCCGCCCGGGGTGTAGGTCACACGCCCTCCGTTCGTGCCAACCGTCCAGTAATCGAGATTGCGCTCGGTTGATTGGATGAACTTTGTTGCCTCTGGCATGTTCAAACCGGAGGTGATTCGGGCAAGCAGAATCTGGGCACCGTAATGTTTACTGTCCCAGCCCTGTGTCCAGGTATAAGGCCAGTTCGCGGAACCTCCGGTTGTAGACCACCGATCTGCAGCTGCCATCGCCTTGGACAAGTAAGCGTTATCATTAGTGGCTAAATAAAGCCATGCTCCGCCCCATGCAAGCTCATCCTCATATCCCGTCCACGAATTATAAAATGCAGCAGCGTCGGTAATACAATCGGTGTATTTTCCCCGATATGTATCTGCAAAATTGTACAGTTCTTTCGCATGCTGAAGCATCTTCGCCGAGTAGGCTGGATCATCATCCGCAAATACGATGGACGCCGCCGCCAGTGCAGCAGCCGTTTCTGCCGCCAGATCACTTCCCGGACAGGAAGCATCGATCTTGAACGAAGGCCGGTTCATCTGCATCACCTCTGCAGGTCCCCACCAAGCATGATCCGTGTTGCCACCTCCGACTTGTCCCCACAATTCGTTTGGCTTCGTATGCGCTTTCATAAAATAGTCGGTTGCCCACCGGATATTATCTTTGATTTCCTCCAGTTGTCCGGCTTGCTCATAGCCGTCGGCATACTCAACGACAGACCAGGCTAGCATGGTTGCCGAAGCAGCCATTGGAAAACCGAATTTCACATGATCTCCAGCATCATACCAGCCTCCAGTCAGATCGACACCGACATCGGCTCCATCCTGCAATCCCGAGTCACCACGCCATTCAACCCGGTTGTTGGCAGGCAACGGGCCTGAGCGTTGCGCTTCATAGAAGTAAATGGCCTTCTGTAGTGCTTCGGCATAGTTATGATCTCCGGCGGCCGCATCCGCCTGACGTAATCCTGTATTCATAGAAAAGCTCCCTGCGAGAAGTCCTGCCGATAACGTTACCATAGCAACGCGTCTCCACCATCGCCCTTTCATAAATCATGTTCATCTCCTTTTCTCGAAAGTTCCAGATGAATGCTTCCCCATATTCTGAGTGACCGTTCTCCTCTCCATGGTGGTAACTCAATGTAATTTCCACCATTAATTACCATTATAGCCGTTTGTTTGACTTGAAATATCAACATTGGTGACTTCTGGAATAACATTGTTGTGACTTGATTAGCGTGATATGACAAAAAAGGCTGTTTCTACACCGGACATGCCGGGAAGAAACAGCCTTTTTGACGATCTGCTTTTCAATCTATACTTTGAATTTGTTCACTTGTCCCTGCAATTCCTCCGCCATTTTGGATAACAATCCAGCTGAGGAAGCAATCTCTTCCATCGAAGCCAGTTGCTCTTCGGTTGCAGCAGATACGTTGTGTACAGAACCCGCGGCTTCCGAAGCAATATTGGAGATTTGGCCCACGTAACTTACAACCTCATTGGTGCTAGCTGACATCTCCTCCGAACCGGCGGATACTTCTTGAATTTCCCCGGCTACCTTGTTGACAGCGTCGGAAATCTGTTCGAATGCCTGTCCAGCTGCAGCAACCAATTCAATGCCCTCTTCTGTTTCATTACTGTTTACCTTCACAGCCTCTACAGCATGATTCGTATCCTGCTGAATCAGCTGAACAATCTCTGAGATCTGTTGGGCAGAAGCGGAGGATTCTTCCGCAAGCTTGCGCACCTCTCCCGCAACGACAGCAAAACCTCTACCGTGCTCCCCTGCTCTTGCCGCTTCAATCGCCGCATTCAAAGCCAGCAAATTGGTTTGACGAGCAATGTTATTGATTACTTCAGTGATCGTACCAATCTCGGCAGAACGTTCGCCGAGTCCTGTGACCAATTCTCTCAAGGAAGCGATGGAGTTACGAACCGATCCCATCTGTTCAACCGCTTGCTGAATGATTTTGTTCCCTTCCGACGATTGATTCGCCGCGTCCACAGCGGATACGGATACGCTTTGAGCCAGTTCAGCAATCTGTTCTGAACCCAAAGCCATCTCATTCATTGCCTGCGAAGAACGCTTCACGATATCAACCTGATTCGATGTTCCCACAGACAATTCTTCCACCGTTTCGGTAATTTGCTCCGATGCTTTTGCGTTTTGCTCTGCACTTGCGAGAAGCTCTTCGGATGAAGCCGCAACTTGCTCCGATGTTTCCGATACGGATTGAATCATCGAACGCAGATTTTGACTCATGGTATTGAAGGAGGTTGCCAAGACACCCAGCTCATCTCTGTTCTTCAATGTAATTGCCTCACCCGTTAGATCACCGTCAGCAATCGCTGCCGCAGCTTCACTCATTTTTTTAACCGGACGAGAGATCATACTCGCGATGAAGAGGGCTATCAATAAGGATAACAACGTTGCAACGATCGCTACACCTAAAATAATGTTAAAAGCATTCTCAGCTAGCTTGACCGATCCGGCAGCAATTTCTTTTGCTCCGCTATTGCCAAGATTAATTAATTGAGTAATCAGATCGTTGGCTGTATACCACATTGGATAAGCTGCTGTATGTAGCTCGCTAGCCGTAGCATAATCATTTTTAAGACCATAATCGACAAACTCCGGCATTTTCTGCAAATAAGAATCATAATTGCTGGAAAACTGTTCATACAGTTGCTCCGCTTGAGGATCACCATTAATGAAGGTAAGCAGTTGTTTACGCTCATCTTCAAGCTTGGCAAGCAACACTTTCAATGCTTCGTTCAGTTTCTCCGTCTCACTCGGGTTCTGTTCTACAATAATGGCTAGTGCCAGCCTTTCCACATCGGACACATCACCGTTCATAATCCCAAGCAAACTAACACTTGGCATCGAATTCTGGTCGATCTGTCTTGATTTATCAGCCATTGTAAACACTTGTGTTAATGTATACACGCTAACAAAGATAAGCAAAGCCAAAACAATCGAAAAGCCTGTTAATAATTTGCCACGAATCGAAAATTTCACTTTCCCCGATGCGTTACCTCGCATTTTTCCCATGTTTCCACTCCTCCAACTTCCCCCAATAAACTAGTACATCTGTATAATATATCGACATAGATATTCTTTGAGTGAATATGTGAAATCTTAATTTCAAGAAAATTTCTCTTAACAATGAAAAAAGTATATTCAACAGACCATAATTTCAATTGGCTAACAAAAGTAGATATGCACCGCCTGCGGAAGGTCGGAAATCTCCCAAAAAAGTGACGAAACTCCTTAATGAGTGTTCCAACCACAATTAACAAACCATTCGTAAAACAATATTGATTTCAAACGTATTTTCGGAATCAAGGAGGACATTTTACTTTCTTTTTGTTAAACTGGTTTTTGGGGATCTATCAGTTCTACATAAGAAAGGTGAGATTATGATTAAAAAATGGTTATGGGGTACAGCCCTGACCTTGGCACTTGTGGTAACAGGAGTCATTGTCTACTACGGATATTCGATCGTTCATTTTGCCAATAGCATTTCGACCGCCGCATCTAGCGATTCGCCTAATTCTAGTAATGCCTCGAACAGTACGGAAAGCTCCGATACACCCAAAGTGGTCATTCCGAAATGGGACGGAAAAGAGAGAGTGAATATTTTATTGATTGGCGGTGACTCCAGAGGGGATGACGCAGGACGTTCAGACTCGGTGATGGTTGCTTCGATTGATCCCGTTTCCAAAAAGGCCCACTTGTTTTCCGTACTTCGCGACACCTACGTTGACATCCCGGGCCATGGCAAAAGTCGCCTTAACGCTGCCTTCTCCTACGGCGGAGCAGAATTAACCAAACAGACGGTCAGCAACCTGCTCGGTATACCGATTCAACATTATGTCTACACGGACTTTACAGGCTTCATGGCTCTCGTTGATGCGCTGGATGGTATTGATATCGATGTGGAAAAAGATATGTACTACACGAGCAAAGCGGATAAACACATGTATGATATTGATTTGAAAAAAGGACTGCAACATATGGACGGCAAGACCGCCCTCCAGTATGTTCGTTTCCGGCATGATGCAACCTCCGATTTCACACGCACGCAGCGGCAGCGCATCTTCATGACCGAACTTGCCAAGAAGATGCAGAGCACCACTTCGCTCTTTAAAATCCCTGAGATGCTGGAAGCCATTGCTCCTTATATCAAAACCGATCTAAGCCCAACCCAAATGTTGAAGCTCGCTTCACTTGGCTTTGATATTCGCGTGAACGAGATCGACCAGCAACAGATTCCACCGAACAAGTTACTTACCAATGAGCGGGCTGGATCTGCTCAGGTATTAGGTGTGAATGTGCCCAAGCTTCAAGCTTATATTCAAAAGTTATTTGAAGAAGATAACCCTTCTCCTTCCGATGGCTCAGCAACTGGAGAATCACAGGAGGGAGTATCACATCATAATTAGTAAAAGGACGGCTTAGGCCGTCCTTTTTTAGTTCCTTTTTTCGGCATTTAATGCAGCCTTAATGTTTGCAGGGTAGTCTTATATGATGACCCTGGCTACATAAGGGAGGAATGTAAATGAAAAAGCCGAAAATAGCCGAATGGACCGAACTTCGCGGATTAGCTTTTCTGGCTATCGTCATGCAACATAACATTGCTGAATACATCTATCGACCGGACATTGAGCAGCCTGATTCCGTGATGCTGACCATGATTTATCATCTGACAAGGTTTGGCACACCTACTTTTGTATTTCTGTCTGGTGTATTGCTGTT
This sequence comes from Paenibacillus xylanexedens, assembly GCF_007680605.1. Lineage (GTDB taxonomy): Bacteria > Bacillota > Bacilli > Paenibacillales > Paenibacillaceae > Paenibacillus > Paenibacillus xylanexedens_B. The sequence continues at coordinate 355,330 of NZ_VEIO01000002.1, read as the reverse complement.
CTATCACCACCGCCATACGAAGCCGGATTATCCCCGCTTCATCCGGAAGCGATTTGGTGATATTTATATGCCTTTCTTCATATGGACGCTCATCTACTGGTTAGCTGTACGTGTGTTTACTCCTACGTTCTGGACTTCCGGTATGCCGGATTTGGGAAGCTTTGTACATGAGTTATTTATACCTCAGACGGGATATCACCTGTGGTTTGTGCTGATGGTGTTCCAGTTTTATATCCTGTTTCCTTTATTTCTCGCGGGGGCTCATGCTGTTCGTAAAAGGCTCGATAAGCTCAAACGTTTGACGCCTAAACAGGTAACGTTAACCATCATACTCGTGGCAGCCCTATTTTATCTCTGGCTTATGAAATGGTCTTATTATGATATGGCTGACTGGATACAATGGTGGCCAGAGCCCTGGTCTAGCATGCTGGAATATCGTTCATATTCATGGCTCATGTATTGGTTCTACTTTTTCCTTGGCGCGGTATGTGCCTGGACGGTGGAAAGCTGGAGGAATTGGACGGTAAGGGCGCTCCCTTGCATGATTGCGGTCTTTGTCGCGATGTATATCTGGATGGGCTACGCTGTACTGCGCGGGTCGGAAGATACGATGAACCTCAATATCTCTACGTATCTAAAACCAAGTACATTCATCAGTATTATGGCTCAGATGCTTATGCTCTACGGTTTTCTTGTTCTGCTACATGGTAAAAACCTATGGTTTCAGCGTCTGCTCACCTGGATTGGGCGCTACTCCTTCGGCGGTTATTTAGTCCATGCATTAGTGATTTATGCCATCGCATATGTAACCAGACCCTTACATCTTAGCGGTTGGCATCTGCCTGTAACAATAATCTCATTCATAGTCACCGTTGTGACCGCTCTTGGCATTAGCTACACATTATCCAAATTGCCAGGCTCTCGTTTCATGGTTGGCTTGACACGTAGCAAGGCTAGGCAAGCTTCTTCTTTTAGTGATCCATTAGCGGGTACTGGAAGACGCCCGAATCAAAATCCGCCCCTTGGATCGGTTTCCAAAAATTAAAACGAAAAGACAAACGGATAGACCTAACACCATAGGCTGGTTTTTACAAAGCAAACAAAGAGCGTTCTCCCCTGCGGAGGACGCTCTTGCATTTCTTTCTCATCTTGCTCAGTAGGTCAGTCATCTTGTTCTATGAAGTCGATCATTTCACTTCGGTTGAGGTGGATCGACCAGGCACGTGTCCCGGATGAACTGGCATGGAATGACCGTGCCGTTTTTGATGAACAAACCTTTGCAGATCACCTGTTAATTGTTCTTTTAACTGATTCACGAGCTGTGTTTCACTGATGCCCTTCGCTTGCGCAATTTCAACCAAAGACTTGCCCGCATGCAGTTGTTCTTGCAATTGTTCAGGTGTAATCCCGATGTATTTCGCTATTGCCCCTTTATCTACCATGGAATGATTCCCATGGTGCGTAAATTCACGTCGTAATTCGGCAAGCGGGGTATTCACTACCTTTTTTAGCTTCACATCCATATTGGCTTTCGCTGCTGCAGCTTGTTCCTTGGTGAGACAGCCTTCTTTCACGGCCAGATCCAAGCGCTCTGACAGCGTGGGCTTTAGTTTTTGCAGTAACTGTTCCTCACTGAAACCTTTGCGTTCCTTCGCGATCTGGGTTAAGGTCTTGCCAAGTTGCATCTGCTGCTTCAAATCACGGAGTCCAATTCCGAGCAAATCGGCTGTTTCTCCGATCATAAACAAACCATGGCCCGCCTGCATACAAGGCTTTTGGTTTCCACCGGCAGATTCAGCCAGTTTTTCATCTTGCTTCTCCGCAGGAGAAGCGGGATCAGCTAAAGCTATCTGGCCCGGAGCAACAGTGAAAATGATAACAGCAGCGCTGGCGGCCAGCCATGATTTCCAATTTATCTTCATTCTTTATCCACCTTTCTTGTCTCGATATCCTCTGCCCTCTTAGTCTGAACCCAAATTACAACTTTTTATGCTATAAAATCCAAAGTGTCATCAAATTTTTCACAAATGATCACAAAAAATCCTATTTTTTTCAACTTACTTAAGCTATACTGTATTTAACTTCTTGATCTTACTGCATATTCCAACATTTAATGCAGGAGGGACGTTTTCATATCATGCATCGAGAATGGCTAGATCCGTATATGCTTGACGTGAAGGCCGTGTTTGATTCCGTTGAAGAGCGTCTTCGGCAATACCCTGATTCACTGGCAGGCCATGCGCTTGAACAACTCCGTTTGCTCAACCCCTTCAGGGGAGATCCGGGACACAGTTGCATCGGTTACATCACTCCGCTATGGATGCAATACACAGAGGGACTCCCGTCCGATCAAGCTCATCAGCTTAGCACAGCTTGCCTGTTACACATGATGTATTTTCTTAATCTGGATGATGTCATGGATGAGCCAACTGAGGATGCCGTGCTGAAGTTATCTTTTGGGAACCTTTGCTATGTGGATGCCCTTCAAGTCTATAATGCATTATTTGAACCCTCTTCTGTCTTCTGGAACCATTTCAGACAGGTTCTTCAGGACTGGGCAGTAAGCGTAAACGGTGAATTACACGTGGATTATTTTCAGCATAACCCGCTTCTCATCGCCCAGAAGGCTTCACCAACACAATTAGGAGTCATCGGTTCCCTGATTTTACTAGAGCAACCAGAACGAATCTCTTCGGTCTGCGGTGCACTGAATATCGTTCTCATGACCCTGCAGATGACAGATGACTTTACAGACACGAAAATGGATGCTGTACACGGCAACTACAATAGCTACCTCTCTCACTTATCCACAGCTCTCCGACAGGAATATCCGACGAGTCATGTACTTCACGAATCTATACACAACAATGTATCAAACTCACAACTGATGAACAGTTATGCAGACTTAGCTCGACAATTCAATGACATCATAGCATCTTCTAACTTGGCTTTGTCACAACTCATTGCCCTGAATTCTTATCTGTGCAACTCATTGGTACAAGCTATTCAGGAAGTAGAACAACGTAAAAAAAGACTTTACCGAGGTGGGTTTCACTACTGGATCAGCGAACCACAATCCAGACCTTCTAATACGGAACAAGCCGATTCAGTTTAATTTAAATACGAAGGGAATGTTGACGATGATGGTGTCAGAAAAAACGTTGCATGAGGATATTATTGAGAAAGCTTGGACAGATGAGCACTTCAGACAACAACTCCATTCTAATCCTAAGCAGGCACTTCGCGAGGCGTTTGGTATTACGATTCCTGATCATATCAAGATTCGCACAGTTGAGGAGCAACAAAATGATTATGTTCTGGTCATTCCACCTAACCCTTCCAAAGTCAATTATGACGTCAATTGCGGACCGTGGAGATCGTTCTAATCTTGGCTAAATAAAAAAAAAATCAGGGGTAGAACATTAAACTGGGTATCTTCTCCGAGTCCGTCATTTAACGAACTCGGGAAAAGATACAACAGCTTCTGTTCCTACCCCTTTTATACTTGTAAAACTAATCTGTCCATTCATCGCTTCCACGATGCGGAAGGTAACCATCATACCTAGCCCCGTGCCTTTGATTTTATTGGAGAAGTACGGTTCTCCCAATCGGGATAACGCTTCCTCACTCATCCCTTCACCATTATCTCTGACATGCACTTTAACTTTGCCATCCTGTGAGTATGCCCAGATATCAATCTGACCTTGTCCTCCCTGAAACGCTTCAATACTATTTTTAATAATGTTGATAAAGGCCTGCTTGAACTTCGAAGAATTGCCACGAATATAAATATTAGGCGGGATATCCGTTGTAATTTTTCCACCTTCCAGATTGGCCATCGGTACCAGTATGCCTTCAATATGATCAAATTCATCCGAAATATTCAATGAAATAATGTGGTCAAATTCCGGTTTTGCAAAAGTCAGAAAATCCGTAATAATGCCGGAAGCCCGGTCGAGTTCTTCCAATGCAATACGTACATACCCCTTATTCTTGTTATCCTCCTGCTCTGTCATAAGCTGAAGAAATCCTCTCGTCACCTGAAGCGGGTTACGCACCTCATGAGCAACCGAAGCAGCAAGCTCGCTAATGATCTCCATCTTTTCGGATCGCTGTAACTCGTTGTTGAATAGTTCCAGCTCCTTGGAGTACTCTAGCACTTTGTTATGTTTTTCCGCAAACCGGCTACCAAGAATAGCAATCAATGAGATGACAAATGCAACCATCGACCACTTCCACCAGAGGAGGTGATATGCCCCGTTGCGCTGATAGTACCAAAGAAGCTCCAGGACACTAATCAACGAAAATGTACCGAAACCAACTGCTAACAGGATCGCTTCACGGTTACGTTGTAGTGCCCGGGCTATCGTGCCAACCAGCAGGATGGTCAGTACAATAACCAGTATAATACCCACGACATGCTGTACAAGAAGACTGTACAATAGATCCCATTGCCCGCCCGATGTCACGTATACAAACAATGAAAACACAGAAACGGCGGAATAGGCCCACTGAGCCTTCCTTAATTTGGTGAATATCCCGTGTACACCGGGGCCAATAACTTGTTCAAAGAAATAACAAAGTGCAGGCATGCCGAGTAACATGGCCAAATCAAACAGAATAGAATACAGGTCACCATACACTTGATAGAAGGTGTACAGGAATTGAGAATAAGTGATCACCATTGTCCCGATGGAACCCATCACGACACACAGTGATATCCATAGTCCTTTATGAAACTGACCCAGAAAAAATGTGCAACTCAGCATAATGAGCGAGGTAAATACAAAAGTTGAACCCAAAATGATATCCATTAACCCATTATGGAGATACTTCTCCTGCAGCATGGCATATGGTCCGACCTGGACATCGCCTTGAATGCCCAACCACCCTCTCTCATTTTGCGCCCAAACATAGAGTGTTTTCCCCGAATTTTCTGCAGATAGCGGTAAAAAAACGGCATTATTGTCGTAATTATAATGGTAATTCTCGTATACTTTCCGATCTTCAAGATAGATCACAATATGAGTACCTTTAATATTTTCGAAGCGAATCGCTGAACTTCCGTCATGTAAACGGGGAATTGTCAAACGTGTCCACAAAGAATCTGATGATTCTTTAGTACTGTCTACAATTCGCTCAGTACTCCGTTTCTCCCATATTTCATCCTGGCCCATAACCTCATTAATGAAGCCCTGATCTCCGGCGTTCCCCCATTTCACTTCCCATCCTGTAATGGCTACAGGCTGCTGAATCTCTTCTGGTGCGGCAAGCACAAGCCCATGCGGCATACACAGAATCGTGCATATCGTCATCCACAAGATGATAATAGCTTTGGGCACATTTCTCATTCACAGCACCTCAAAGTTTTTATTTTCGCTTCTTCATTTCTCCCTCACCATATCAATTCGCCACCGTTTATGATGTCACCTTCTTACACAAATTTAAAATTCACATATAAGTAGATTTATAGTCTTTTTTCCATTTTATTGTTATGAAAGCCATTAATTTCGCAAGTCCTCAAACTGATTTTCGATCATTTCACGTTCCTTCTGTTCCACTTTTGTACGAAACTCCAACCACTGCTCCGTTTCTTCATCATCGTAAATGGTCCATATATCAGAGAACAAAAAATCGCGTAACTGAACGACCTGTCCAGACCATATGCCGCCAACCCAGAACAATCCATCCGGACGACGAATGACTGTACGAGAAAACCCGGGTGTGGACGCTTTCTGTCCGATCCGAATACGTGTGATCATATTGCCTAATGTGTACCAGTCCACGCTGCACCCCTCCTTGAGTAGTCATGCTTCATCATAACATAGGCAAAACAAGAAATGCTGTAAAAACAGCTGGCACGATTCAATCCTGTGGATCATGTGTAATGGTTTTTCAAAGCAAACTCACTAAACAAGGAGATGATTATCATGAATGAGCCTCATCGCACGGTAGAAGTTGAACATAAGGATGTACAGCACAAATCGGATTCAAGTATGGTCGCCTCTACATTTATTAAATATGCCGCATATATCATTATCTTTTTTGGATTTCTCTACTTCCTTGTGAAATATGTATTCCCGAAATTTTAACGAAATCCTGACATAACCTAGTCTGTTTACGGGGACAATATCATGCTTGGAATGACGATAAAATGCTGAAATGATGGCATTACAATGTTTGTATTCGTTGTACTTAAACAAGTTATGAAAGGAAGTGCTGATAATGTCTGATAAACCTATTAGCAACGCGGAAAGCGACCGCTATTATGACCGTTACCAGAGGTCACGTGATATCCCACCTGAAACCGAAGTGCCCGAAGGAGACATGGATACCTTTGATGAAGTTTCTGGGCGTCGCATTGAAATTGAAATGGAAGAATCGGAGCTTCCACCCGTTGCTGCATCAGCTTTAGACGAAGAAGGTTTGGAATCCCGCTTGGCGGAAACTCCACTGGAATCTGTACCTGATGCAGATCTGGTGCAACCGGGCAGCCCGGTTGATCCTGCCGCACCCGACCCCGATGCCCTGCATGGTACAGATCTGCTAAACGGGGCTGGAGCTGACGCCAAACCCCAGCAGAATATCCTGCCACCGCGTTAGTAGACGCCTTGTTTTGCGTATTTTGATACGAGGAGGTGCTGACATGACCAAAAACAATGAGGAAAAACAGGTTAAAGAACACAAGAACCTTGTTACCGAGCGGGATATCGATCCTGATTTTGGCCTCTTTACAGAAGATTCTTTCCCTGATGCACTGGAAGATGAAGATCAGCGCGATGCGATCAAACATGCCATTCCCGAAGAACAGACCTCCGAGTAAATCTCATGAACTGATTTCCAGATATGTATGCGTAAACGTTGCGTTACATGTAATAAAGTGATGCCGGAGGCCCCCTTAAGAAGGGGGTTCTTTTATTTTTACTTCAAAGCTATATAAGTTGAACTAAAGATTTTACACGGCCCACTCCGATGACAGAATAACCTGGAGAGTAGCGGTTATCCCCCAGATTTTTTGGATTCCCTTCTCCAAAGGGGAAAATCCGGTGATAAAGGCGAAGCGTATGCTTCCGATGCTAGCTTTCTTTCAGAAAGCTTTTAGCTCCGCTTTTTCAGTTTTTTTCTGTCCTCTCCGTTATTGGAAAAAGAATAGTTCAACTTATATAGCTCTAACTTATATAAAAAAGAAGATGACAATTGCATTTCCAGCGTCATCTTCTTACCATAATTATAATCTTTCCTTCAAAAACCTGAATCAAAAATCTATAGCTAAATGCAGTGCTCTCCGGTTCACCATTGCCATTGCAAGGGTCACTTCTCCACTGGTTTAGCCACTCCCGGGAGCTTGTGCTCCAGTCTGGACCACTTGACCACTATAGCAGTAGCCAGAAGTGCAAGACCGTTAATGATAAATATCCAGCGGATCGGTAGCCAGCCGCCAAGGACACCGCCGATAATCGGTCCTGCCATCGTTCCGATCTGGGCCGCGGACTGATTCAGACTAAATGCACGTCCCCGAAATGCCGGTTCAGTCACCTGTACAATCATCGCATTGATTGCAGGAAACACAGCCGCAAAAAAGAGTCCGTAGACAAATCTCAGGATGCCAAATGCGACGTAACCTGTAGTGAAAAACTGCAACAAATTGCCTACTGCGCCGCCAATGAGTCCGATCACTAACACTTTTCCAAAACCGATCCTTGACCCAAGCTTGCCCCAGCGGGGAGCCATGATAACCGTCGCCACCCCTACCGCCGAGAAAATAATCCCCGAGCTTAAGGAAGCCCGATCTGGCTGAACGCCCATCTCCATGACATATACCGTCAATAACGGCTCCAGAATCATAACGGAGAAGGTACATATGCCCATCATACCCAGTACAGTCACAAACACACGATTCGCTCTCGCTTCACGGATATCATCCATGACATGCGAACGAGCCTTATTCCGATTAAAATTCTCTTCCTTGACCCAGAAGGTTGCAATGATCGCAGACACCAGTACGACGATCGCCGAAAATAGAAACGCACTCCGGTTGCCATAATAGTGGCTGACAAGACCGCCAATCAGTGGACCGATAATCCCCCCTGTTGCTCCAGCAGTGGACATGATGCCCAAAGCATATCCAGTCTTCTCCTCGGGTGTGTTCGTGCCCACAAGAGCAATCGCTGCAGGAACAAATCCGGCAAGTAACCCCTGGAACAGTCGGACAACAATAAGTGAATACGGATCTTGTACAAAAAAATTAATCAGATACAGGACTGCCAAGCTGTACCCTGAACGAATTAACATCGGCTTGCGCCCATATTTATCTGCCAATGATCCCCAGAAGGGCGATACAAGTGCACTTGCAAGAAACGTAATACCAAACGAAAGTCCGGCCCAGAACTCCAAATGATTGCGAACGCCCAGATCACTGCTTAGAAATAAGGGCAAAAACGGAATAGAAATCGAATACGCCGTACTGCAAAAAAAGACACCGATCCATAAAATGATCAGATTACGCTTCCACGAGAAGTTCATATAACCGCCCGTCCTTTCCGTAACTGACGCCGGGACTGCCGTATTTGGAGCGGACGGAACAGACCCGTACGTCCCCCTGATGCGGAAGCATTTTCCTTATTTTACACCCATGCTCTTATGATGACCATCCCCAGTTCACCGAATTAACACGGCTTGCATTGCCATTCTAAGCCTGGAAACGGTATGATAGTTGAAGAATTAACCAAACTATATTGGATGAAATTCGTTATAACAACGAACCAAGGAGGAACCTATTCATGTCTTTACGGTGGAAAAAAACAACCGCAGTCTCGCTTGTCTTTGCGATGCTGTTGATCGTTATGAGCGGATGCGTCCGCCCGGCAAGCAATGCTGCGCAAACCCCGGTTCCAGCTCCGCCAGAGGGTCCTAACCCTGTGGCAACGATTGAGATGCAGGACGGACAGAAGATCGTCATTGAACTGTATCCAGAAATCGCGCCAAATACGGTGTACAATTTCATCTCCCTGGCGAACAAAGGCTTTTATGATGGCCTGATCTTCCACCGGGTTATTCCCGGCTTTATGATTCAAGGCGGTGATCCTGATGGCAAAGGTACAGGTGGACCAGGCTATGCGATCAAAGGTGAATTCACCTCTAACGGCCATAAAAACCATCTGAAGCATACCCGTGGGATACTCTCCATGGCACGTAAGTCTGACAATCTCGATTCTGCCGGTTCTCAATTCTTCATCATGCTGGCTGACGCTGATTATTTGGATAACTCTTACGCGACTTTTGGTAAAGTGACCGAAGGAATGGACGTAGTTGATGGTATAGCGGCGCAACAAATCGGCGAAGGAGACAAGCCGGTTACGGACCAAGTCATGAAAAAAGTAACCGTTGATACCCACGGACTCGAATATCCAGAACCTGTGAAGATTACAGAGGAGACGAAATAACCTCTCTTCTAGGAACAAACATAAGCTCTGTTCTGTGCATGTGGCGCAGAGCAGAGCTTATTTAATGATAACGTTTACATAAATTACTGGATCAAACCTCTTTTTCGGCCGCGGGTAACACCTCAATGAATCCATCCCAATAAATTCAGCCACCCGATAACCGCAATCCACAGTGGGAAACTAAAAGCCATCCCCCATGCAAGCCCTTTCAACAAACTACGGTTTGCCTCCACGAACAACGACTCCTTTCTTCAGGGAATAGTCGTAGTATCGGTACCATTATATGGTTTTATACCTGTCTTCATTCGCCGGGACATGCCCTTTTTCCTGCATCTTCTCTGCAACTTCATGGAATGCACAATACGAACCTGATATACTATGACTACCATAACGATATGGATGATGATTCATGTTTTGAAAGGAGATTTTCCAAGTGGCTAAATCGAAAAGACATACTCCAGCACCCAAGGCTCGGGCTCAGGTTCAAGACCAACCGACCACGCTGAAAGATTTGCTGAGCAGTGATGTGCTCGAAAAGCTAAAAGCTCAGGCTGACGAAGCCAAAGCTGTCGAAGCACAGCGCAAAGAGCAGGAGCGTTTACAGGCAGAGGAAGCTCGCAAGGCGGAGCAGAAGCGCCGGGACAATGACTTTGAATATCTGCTGAACAACAGCTCCATGGACTGGAAGAAGCATAAGTAATCAGGGGAGCAATGAGAGAACCCAATGCTACCTCTGGGGACAGGGTCCGAACAGGGCTCTGTTTTTTTATATGTATACATATGATTCAGCCCCCTCATGTCGGGTATTTAGAAATAGAGTGTTCAAGGACAATTCATACATGGAGGGATCAATGAATGGCTGAACAACGTTTGGAAGGCAAAGTAGCAATTGTTACTGGAGGCGGTTCAGGTATTGGTCAAGCTTCTGCAATTCGATTCGCCGAGCACGGAGCCAAAGTATATATGCTGGATCGCACACCCGAGAACGCAGAGGAAACAAAACAGATTATTGAAAAAGCCGGTGGCGAAGCTTATGTCATTGAATGTGATATCTCCAAGCCGAAACATGTAGAGAAAGCGATAAACCAGGCGGCAACCGAAGCAGGCAAGCTGGATATCGTTTTTGCTAATGCAGGAATTAATGGCGCCATGGCTCCAATTGAAACGATGAACATCGAAGATTGGGATCAGACGATGGAGATTAACATGCGTGGCACGTTTGCAACCGTGAAATATGCCATCCCTCATCTGAAAGAGCGCGGCGGCAGTATTATCATTACGAGTTCCATTAACGGCAACCGGGTATTCTCCGGCATCGGTTTTTCTGCATACGCTTCCAGCAAAGCAGGTCAAACGGCTTTTACCAAAATGGCTGCACTGGAGCTGGCTCGTTACAAGATTCGTGTCAACGCCGTTTGTCCAGGGGCAATTGATACCAACATTGACGACAATACGTATCCATCCGATGACCTGAAAGATGTTCAGATTCCAGTGGAGTTTCCTGAGGGGCATGAGCACCCGCTCAAGGGTGAACCAGGAACATCGGAGCAAGTCGCCAATCTGGTACTGTTCCTCGCTTCAGATGAAGCCTCTCATGTAACAGGCACACGAATCTATGTGGATGGTGCCGAATCCCTTCTGCGTGGATGAGCTTATCCCCAGATTTTTTTGATTCCCTTTCTCAAAGGAAACAATCCGTTGATAAGCGCATGCTTCCGATGTAGCTTTCTTTCAGAAAGCTTTAGGCGCACGCTTCGCTTTTTCAGGTTTTTTCTGTCCTCCGTTCAAGTGTAGATGAATCACTCATCTTAATTTTAGTGTAAAAAATCTAACAAACCCGCAAATTTTCTGGATGATCAGAATATTCGCGGGTTATCTTAATTAAAGCTTAGTTGCAGGGAGTTAGTTTTTGGAATACGTCTGCGGCTGCTTTTCCTTTTTGCCACTGGCACGCTTCAGCCACTCGGGAATCGCAAAGAGCACCATGTATAACAGGGAGAATAACACCAGAGCCAGAACCTCTTCTCCAAGTATGTAGACGGGATAAGGTCCAAGCATATCTAACACAGACGGTGTGCCCGGTTTATGTCTCAGGAACATATAATTCGCATCGAGCAACACATCCAAACCATATACCACGAGCGCAACAATATTTACAAATATCATGGAGCCCGCAACAGATCGCCATCCAGGACGAAGTTGTTCTACCCAGGTCATATAGAGCAGAGCAAGAATAATCATCGCATGTGCGACAAAGAATTGAATGAAGCGGAAATGAGCAAAAGCATAACCGAGATTCGGCGTAACTATGGCCATCAGAGCACCTGCGATACCTGAAAAAAGCAAGGCAGAAAATAACCATCTTTGGCGTGTCAGTAATAACAACGCTGATAATAATAACGACAAACTGCACAGTTCCAGCGGTAGCGATGTCTGCAGACTCCAAATTCCTCCATACACATACCAGAATTGCAGGACAATCTCACAACCGATCATAAACCCTGCCAGACCGATGCGCATGAGCCTGCTTGAGCGTTCAGACATGAAACGAAGACGGTGCCTAAAAAGAAATAACAGGATAACAAGTGCAAAAATAATGATCATCGCTACAATATGTGAAGTCGAGAATGCTGCAAAAGGCTCTGCGTCATACGGGTCAAGCCACGGTGGATAGGCCATGCCTTTCTTCTCTCCTTTTATTCTGGTTAATAGAGGTGACTTCTTCTATTGTGATTGGTAACTTTTTCATTTTGCCACTGATCTTTACACCTGTCCAGCTTCATTCAAATAAGTATTGTATTTTAAATATCTTTATGTTAAGATAAAACCAAGAACAAAACATACAAAAAGTTAGTAACTTTAAATAAAGCATCAATTTTTGCCGAAATTAAATCCTTACCCTGACTTGTTATTCGAAACATTAGCGATCTAGCACATTCAAGAAATGTTCATAAGACCCAACTTTATCTCTATCTAGGAGGAATATATTATGTTAATCAAAGGACTTCACCACGTATCCGCGCTTACCGCACATGCCGATCAAAACTACCGTTTCTATACGGACATCATGGGCCTTCGTCTGATCAAAAAAACGGTCAATCAGGATGACGTTTCGGTCTATCACCTGTTCTATGGAGACGAGAAAGGAAATCCCGGCACAGAGCTCACCTTCTTCGAAATTCCGATGGCTGGACGCACACGCGAAGGCGTAAACAGCATCTCTGCCACCTCACTTCGTGTGCCAAGTGATGCAGCCCTTGCGTATTGGGCACAGCGCTTCGATGAATATGAAGTACCTCACGGCGAGATTGTACAACGCGGAGGTCGTGCGACGCTGGCATTCACAGACTTTGAAGGTATGCGGCTGATTCTCGTATCCGATGAACATAACTCGGGTGTCGCCGGGGGCAAACCTTGGGATCGAAGCCCTGTGCCGGCGGAGTATGGCATCATTGGACTGGGCCCGATTCATCTGACTGTGCGGGATGCTTCACTCACTACACCCGTGCTCACCGAACTGCTTGGATTTAGAGCGAAAGGTAGCTATCCTGCATTTACTCCAGGTCAGCCTGATGTGCTTGTTTTCGAATCTGGCGAAGGAGGTAGCGGTTCAGAAGTTCATTTGGAGGAACGCAATGATTTGGAGCAAGAACGGCCAGGACGCGGAAGTGTGCACCATGTCGCTTTCCGTGTAGACAATGAGGAAGAATTAAGACAATGGGTTGACCGAGTTCATCAGTTCCAATTCCCAAGCTCCGGTTTTGTAGACCGCTTCTACTTCCGCTCCCTGTACTTCCGTGAAGCTAACGGTATTTTGTTTGAGCTTGCGACAGATGGACCCGGATTCGATACGGACGAGGACTTCGCCACACTTGGAGAATCACTCGCGTTACCTCCGTTCCTGGAAGGACGCCGTGCTGAGATCGAAGCAAACCTGAAACCGCTGGATACCATGATCCGCTAATATTCATGGTTGTCGGGTAAGTCCACAAATACTCAATTCAAAACGAAAAAACGATGCTAACCAGGCAACTCTGAAAACCGGATTCGCTTCAGGGCTTGCCTGGCGGAGCATCGTTTTTTTATGCTTATGCTTGCCTTCCCCTTATGATGTAAGGTGGCAAACTTATTCATTCTGTTTTACTTGGTCAGATATGACGTTGTAAGCGGTACAAACAGGGCTGAACCCGGATCTTCAGATACGATCTCGACATAGACAGCGTCTGTACCTTTCACATCTACATCTAAGCTCATCATACCGTTTTCCGGAGTGATATTGAACTTTTTAAGTGTCGCGAGATCCTGATCGTAGATATGAATCTCCTGATTTCCCGTCAGCGCGGCAAGTTCCAAGTGAAGAGAAGAATACTTTTTCCCCGTATTAATCTGGATATCATCGCCCTGTTTTGTAGGGTCATTATGCAGATATACATCTTTGTAATCTTTGCCTTTGTATGTGGTATCCTTAGGATCTTTGGTGTGCCAAGCGGTAGATCCCAGTACGGAAGTTCCAAGTGCACTCAGCGTTACTTTTGTGTTTGTTACTGGCGCAGACCCATTCGTTCCACCGATGAGGACGGATGAAGTTGCACCGTCATAATTGATCTCTGTTCCAAGCAACGTACCTACTGCCCGAACCGGCAGATATGTGGTTCCGTTATATGTGATTGGCAGTACCGTCTTACCATTCGCATCCTTGGCTGTCACTGTTTCGCCATTTAGTTTCAACGTAATTTTGCTGTTTAGATAGGCCTTAATTTGTTCCAGGCCTGTAGCTGCCAGTGCACCTGTTCCAATACCGAGTGTCAATGTTCCCACCATTAAACCAAGTACGACTTTTTTCTTCATCAAATTCCCTCCCAGACGTTTAAATGAGTTGTCCTTTATACATTTAAACGACTAAAGCGTGAATGTCAATTGTTTTCAGCATTTTTTCGCAACTTTTTTTGTTTCAAGACAGCACAAAATGAGGCTGTAGTCACTCCTTTTTTTTCAGCCCCATTCAATGGTCACGCTTGCCATGGCATGTCCTGTATTATATTAGGTATTTACATCTAAGACCTCGTGCTGCAGCACAATTCCAGCCTTTACTCAATCAAATGATTCGTAGTATTCCTCTTCATATACTTCCATACTATATTTCAAGTCGTTCGCCTTCCATTCCCCATTTTGAAACACATAGGCAAACGTTAAATCGCCAGCATACAACCCTTCGCCATATGCACCCGATGTAGAAACAACAAGCTTGCCATTCTCGACACTATAATAAGTCACACGACCAAATTGCAGCTTATCATTGTAGAGGCCATCACCTGCCCCCTTCTGCACATTCGTGGACTCGGCCGGAACCCCATCCACGGTAATATCGATCTTAATCTGATCAGAGGTTGCAGTCACTTTGGATTGTACATGTTCTTTCACAATGTCATCCAGAGACTGCATCTTCATTACTTCCAGTGAAGCCGGATCAAGAATGTATGCCTGACCCAGATAAATTCCGGTGCCGTGTCCCTCTGAATACAACACCACAATCTCTTTTTTACCGTCATCGTTCAAATCCAGTTCATGTACTTCAGGTTTGTACGATCCCCCCTCTGCTCTCCAATCACTAAATTCACGTTTTTTGCCGTTTGCCTCAACCACAAGGCCATTATATATATATCCCGAGCCCCCAATACTCATTGGGTACACTCGAACATCGTTATTTTCCGGTGCCACCGAAACATCATCTGCTTTAACTGGCATCATTTCTTTGTTGCTGTTCACTGCATCATTCATTCGATCTATATGGGAAGCCTCGACCGCTGCGGCCTGGCTGGATGATTCATCTATATTAAGCTGTTGTTGCGACTCATTTGTCGTTTTGGCAGTTGAAGTTACCGAAAGTGTAGCCACCGCCAAAATAATCATCAGCAGGATACCTGTCCAAGTTTTCAATATACTGGGCTCCTTCTTCTGTTGTGATAATCCTATTATATCTTCATTTATCGCCCGCGCGTTGCAATTTTGTTAATCTTTCTTAAAAAATCTTTACAAACCTTCAATCACACGAAAAAACGTTCGTCTTTATCCATAATAAACTAGGGCGTGACTGCAATCGCTGAAGAAAGTGGATTTTGCCGAATTTTCGTTCCAAGCAAGAAAGTTTCCCGCAGGCATGCCCTGATTTCCCGGAAAATAAAAAACACTCCGGAAGCAGCTCAAGGCTGCATCCGGAATGCTTTAGTTTTATCGAGTAATCGATCTGTTAACTGTCTCAACTCTTCTGCAGAAGAGGATATCTCCTCCATGATTGCGGTCTCCTCATGCGCGGCATCCATGATGCGCTTCGCTTCATCAGAGAAGGACCCGGCTTTCCCCTGGATCTTCTTCACATGACCATGCGTTTGCTCCACGCGCCCTGTCTGCTCAGCGATTTTGGAACCAATATCATGAGCGCCTTGCATAAACACTTCAACCGTGCCTGTCAATTCAAGCAACGTCTGATCAACGGAAACCGTTCGTTCTGATTCGTTCACAACCAGTCCATGCTGTTCATGGCTCAGCTCCACGGTTTCCCGGATTCGTTGTTGAACACGACTGATCAGTTCATTAATACGATGCACGGAATCTTTACTCTCATCAGCAAGTTTGCGAATCTGCTGCGCTACAACGGCAAATCCTGCGCCCTCTTCTCCAGCACGCGCCGCTTCAATAGAGGCATTCAATGCGAGTAGCCCTGTTTCTTCAGCAATATTTTTGACCGATTGCGTGATCACTTCAATATCGGAAGCTTCCTTCTCCAAGAGTAGCATAATATCACGGGAACGATTGTGAGACTCGGCCAGTTCGTCCATGCCTTTCATCAATGATGAGAAGGTTTCTTTTGTATGACCCACCGAACGTTCCATCTTACCAGACAGTTCGGTCATACCTATAGACTGATGTTGCATTTTTTGAAAATCATTCAACATCTCATCCGCAGTAATCAGGGAATGCTGGGAAGTCACTTTCTGATCCTCTACGCCAACCGCAATATGATCCACAGCCTCAGACATCATCTCGATCTGTTCTGCTGCCTGCGTAATGGCTTCACTCAATGACTGTGCGTTCTGAGAGGTCGTTCGTGTACTTTCCGCAATATCGTTCACGATACTTCTCAGATTAGAAACCATTACGTTGAACGCATCATATAATACGGTAAGCTCATCTTGTGTACGGCGCTGCGGAATCTCCGTCGTAAGATCACCGGAAGATACCTGCTGCGCTGCACGAGACAGCTGAACAATCGGACGAGTCAGATAGCGGGAAGCAATCCAGCCGAGAATCCCGTTCCAACATACTCCCATAAGCAAAATGATAGATATGTACAGCCAGTTTGGCATATCAAGCGAAATCCAATCTTTTACAAAGAAAATAAAAAAGCCGCTAGTTCCGTACGTAATAATTGAAATTAGTACCAAACCTGCGACAGTCTTTGCCCCTAAAGTCCATTTCATGTTCGCACCCCGTAGTCCTTTTTTCCTATTTTACCAATCTTGTACCAAATTTCATGTGACAAACATCACTGAAAACGCTCTATTTACCTTTCACAAGCCGTTCATGCATGACTTTCATACCATAAAGCTCATAATGAATAAGACAAGCTTAGGTATCCCTCCCCTGTTGCTGTAATTCATGATATGAAATTTAAAATTCCCCAATTTAAATTATTATCGGTTTCAACGAAAGAATCATTTAGCTTGGCATCTATTTTGCTTAAATGATATACTGAGTGCGCTTCAGCAACGCTGGAGCCGAACTATTTTTATGATGCCACTGGAGGCGAACGAGATGTCTACTATGTCCACACGGACGGAGAAAGATTTTATCGGCGAAAAAGAAATTCCAGCTTATGCGTATTATGGAATTCAGACGGTGCGGGCTGTAGAGAACTTCCCGATTACCGGTGTTCCGGTTCACCGCGAACTGATCACGGCACTGGCTGCTGTTAAAAAAGCGGCGGCGATGGCGAACATGGAACTGAAAATGCTCCCAAACAAGATTGGGGAAGTCATCATCATGGCAGCGGATGAAATGATGAAAGGCCATCATCTCGATCATTTTATTGTAGACTCCATTCAGGGCGGTGCAGGCACCTCCATGAATATGAATATCAACGAAATTTTGGCCAATCGCGGACTGGAACTGTTAACCAAAAACAAGGGAGATTACTTCCACTGTAACCCCAACAATCATGTGAACATGTCTCAGTCTACCAATGACGTTGTGCCAACTGCGCTGCGCATTGCGGCTTATCAGCTCTCGGAGACCCTGCTGGGTACGATGAAAAAACTGCAGGAAGCCTTCCACAAAAAAGAGATTGAGTTCAACGATGTTGTCAAAGTAGGACGTACCCACCTTCAGGATGCCGTGCCTATCCGACTTGGACAAGAGTTCGGCGCATATGCGCGCGTGATTGGACGGGATATTGAACGTCTTCAATATGCCAATAAACGTATGCTTATGATTAACATGGGTGCAACAGCTGTAGGTACAGGACTCAATGCCAAACCGGAATATATCGTCAAGGTTACCGAGTATCTGTCGGAGGTGACTGGCCTGCCGCTACAGACCGCAGATGATTTGGTTGACGCGACACAGAATACAGACGCGTACTTGGAACTCTCAGCCGCACTGAAAGTATGTGCCGTCAGCCTGTCCAAAATCTGTAACGACATTCGCATGATGGCTTCAGGCCCGCGTGCCGGATTTAACGAATTGTTGCTGCCGCCTCGTCAACCGGGATCTTCCATTATGCCTGGTAAAGTCAATCCGGTCATGGCAGAGGTGATCAATCAAGTCTCCTTCCAGGTCATGGGAAATGATCACACGATTTGCATGGCTTGTGAAGCCGGACAATTCGAGCTGAATGTAATGGGACCGGTTATTGCATTTAACCTGCTGCAATCGCTGAAGATTATGAATAACGGAATTGATGTGTTTACACGTTACGCCGTGGAAGAGATGGAAGCCAATCGGGAGCGTTGCGAGCTAATCATGAAACAAAGTTTTAGTGTCGTGACTGCTTTGAACCCGCATCTTGGTTATAACGTAGCTGCTTCCATTGTAAAAGAAGCATTGAAAACCGGCATGACCCTGCAAGAAATTATTCTGGAGCGAGGTTTGCTGACTCCTGAAGAATTGGAAGAGATTTTACATCCAGAACAGATGACCACGCCGGGGATTGCCGGAGAACATTTCCTGCGTAACATGGAGCGCATGTAAACACACTGATCTTATGGATTCGGATTGAAAATTCTAAAGAAGCCCTGTTATCCGTTTATCAACGGATAACAGGGCTATTTGAAGTATAATTTCATAGGATAAATTTCAGATCATAAAGAATCGTTCGGATTTTACATGAGAAGACGTGCAAACTTCATGCCCAGCGTTTTCGTTCCAGGGATGACAGAATCCGAAGCTCCTCCCTGTATTTCGCAACGGTTCTTCGGGAAATGATGATTCCCTCGTTTTCAAGGAGAGCTGATAATTGACTGTCTGAGTAAGGTTTGTTTAGTTGCTCGGTTCGAATGATTTCCTTCAGCCGCCGTTTGACAGCCGATGCAGACGTCTGTTCTCCAGACACGGTCGTAATACCGGAATCGAAAAAAGCCTTAACCTCGTAAACCCCGTAAGGAGTGTGTATATATTTTCCGTTCACGGCCCGGCTAACTGTTGATTCATGCATCTGTACCTTCTCAGCAATCGCTGCCAGCTTAAGCGGCGCAAGTGCATCGGGACCCTCACTTAAAAAGCGCTTTTGCTCTTCCATGATGGCCATCAGTACACGTAACAATGTCCTGCGTCGTTGCTGCACACTTCGCATAATGGCTCTCGCCTCAGCTGCCCGAGTCACCCAGATTTCGCCGGGAGACGACTCCTGTATCCAGTTGTTGCAAGCTTCGTTTAAGGATACCCGCGGATTGCCTGTTACAAGCAGCTTGAGCACCATTTCCCCATGAACCATATCCACGGTAGCATCGGGGACGATATAATGCGCACGTTCATTACAGCCTATCGACCGACAAGGCTTGGGGTCCAGACGAGTAATATACTCGTACGCTGCTTGTGCTTCCCGCGAAGTTATACCATGCTTGCCTGCTGTCCGTCCGGGATGAAAAGGAACCAAGGCCTCCAGCCCTGCCCGAACGATACGCTCGGCACAAGGAACCGCTGCTGGGTCACGCTGAATCTGCAACAGCAAACACTCTTGCAGATTTCGCGCCCCTACACCCGGAGGGTCCAAGGACTGCAGTAAATCAATTCCTGCGTTCAGTTCGCTCACGGACAATCCGAGTTCAACCTGTACTTCAGATAGCTCAACCTTCAAGTAACCATCAGCATTCACACATCCAGCCAAATAGACCGCCACTTTCTCCAGCCTATGCGGAATTTTCATCGTGCGAATTTGCGAAGCAAGGATTTGTTCCAGCGTAGGCGCTGTTCCTTTGGCCTGAAGCAGAGGGTCATAGGAAGGATACACCTGCTGATTGTTTCGTCTTGATGGCTTAAAAGAATAAATGGACTGCTCTTCCAGTTCAAGTAGCGGATTATCCGCTGCGGCATCCTGCAAATAACGAATCAGTTCCTGACCGGACAAGGTCAGCAAATGAAAGGACTGCTTCATTTCCGGCGTGATGGACAGCCGGAAGCGCTGCTCCTGCACCAACTGAACACCTAACATCCGATGCCCTCCTTATGTCAAGCTGGACACTATTCATTGTAACACTGGGATTTGCAGGCATAATACCATACAATCCAACCCTTGTCAGCATGTCAATACATACATTCATTGTCAAAAGTCATTTAATATTTTTCAGACACCAGCTTCGCTTGGGTAAACAGCAACAGATAATCCCTGCCGCCTGCTTTGGAATCTGTACCCGACATATTAAATCCACCAAATGGATGTGTCCCCACCAAAGCCCCCGTACACTTGCGGTTGAAATACAGATTACCTGCGAAATACTCACGTCTTGCCTGCTCCAGATGTGCCCGATTGCGGGAGATCACCGCACCTGTCAGGCCATAATCTGTATTGTTGGCAATCTCCAGCGCATCCTGGAATGAATCGGCTTTGATGAAGGCCAGCACCGGACCAAAAATCTCTTCCTGCGAAATTCTAGCCTGCGGATCTACGTCCGCAATAATGGTTGGTTCGATGAAATAACCTGCGGAATCACCTGTCTTCCCGCCATGAACCAGACGTCCTTCCCCTTTGCCAATCTCGATATATTCGGTGATCTTAGCATACGCCTTATCGTCAATAACAGGACCCATGTAATTTCCCACTTCAAGCGGGCTACCCATCGTCAGCTTCTTCGTACGCTCCAGCACCTTTTGTAATACTTCATCATATACATCCTTATGGATAATGGCACGGGAGCACGCCGAACATTTTTGTCCCGAGAAACCAAAAGCCGAAGCTGTAATCGACTCTGCTGCCAGTTCCAGATCACTGTCACTGTCAACCACAATGGAATCCTTCCCGCCCATCTCGGCGATTACACGTTTGATCCATTTCTGACCGGGAGCGGTGCGTGCAGCACGTTCATTGATTCGCAGACCGACATCGCGGGAACCTGTGAAACTGATAAAACGTGTCTGTGCATGATCGACGAGATAATCACCCACCGCACTGCCTTGCCCTGGCAAGAAGTTGACTACCCCATCTGGCAGACCCACTTCTTCCAGCAGTTCCACGAACTTGGCAGCGATCACCGGTGTAGTGCTTGCCGGTTTTAGCACCACCGTGTTGCCCGATACTAAAGCAGCCGAGGTCATGCCTGCCATAATCGCGAGCGGGAAATTCCACGGCGGAATCACCACGCCAACACCAAGCGGAATGTAAGTCAGTTCATTATCTTCACCAGCAATCCGTACAAGCGGCTGCGGTTCACTGAGACGCTGCATTTCCCTTGCGTAAAACTCCATAAAATCAATCGCTTCAGCAGTATCTGCATCTGCTTCAGGCCAGGTTTTGCCCGCCTCATAGACCATCCAGGCGGAGAACTCATGCTTGCGGCGGCGCATGATTGCTGCCGCTTTGTAGAGATAACGGGCCCGTTCATTCGGGTCCGTATGTTTCCAGGTATGGAACGTTTCCGCAGCCGTTTGCATGGCCTTCTCGGCCAGCTCCTGATCCGCTTGATGAATCGTTCCAATCACCTGATCCTTAGCTGCCGGATTAACGGAGTTTAACGTGCGGTTGCCGGTTATTTTTTGCCCACCGATAATCATCGGATATTCCTGTCCCAGTTCGGATTTCACCTTATGGAGCGCTTCCTCAAAGGCTTCCCGGTTCGCTTGCACCGAAAAAGCTGTAAATGGTTCGTTAACAAAAGGGATATTCATCAATGATTCCTCCTTCAGGATGTGGGTCGTCTCATTCAAATATATGAAGCAAGAAGCGTGCCAACTCCGCTTGAGAATGAATTTTTTTTGATTCACGGAAATAAAATTCTCACAAAAATAATTAGGGCATCAGCAATCGCATTCAGCAGATTTTGGCACGATTTTTGCTAGATATGTAAATACACAATGATGAATGTTTAGGGAGGAACCACGATGAGTGTCGGAACGGAACTATACCGCAAAACGTTGTTAACCGTAGCTGGCAATAAAGCTGTAGAGAACCTGTCTCTCAAATACGGCAAAAAGCTGGCTGGCAAGTTCATAGCCGGTAATACGCTGGAAGAGGCGCTGGAGGAAATTCGCATTTTAAATAGCAAAGGCATTATGGCAACACTGGATCATCTTGGAGAGGGCATCACCCATCTGCGCGAGGCGGCACTTTACAGAGATGAATACGTGAAATTAGTTGAAGGTATAGCGCATAGCGGTGTGAACTCCAATGTTTCACTGAAACCAACCCAGATGGGGCTGGCACTTGACCCTGAAGAAGGGTACCGGAATATTCGCGCGGTTGCCGCCCGGGCGAAGGAGCATGAACTGTTCGTCCGGATTGATATGGAGGACAGTCCGTTCACCCAAGCAACCATTGATATCGTGCGTAGACTGCATTCGGAAGGGCTGGATAACTCAGGTACCGTATTGCAGGCTTATCTGCATCGAACGGAAGAAGATACCCGCGATATGATTCGGGAAGGTATTCGGCTGCGTTTGGTCAAAGGAGCGTATAAAGAACCTGCAAGTGTCGCATATCAAAATACGTCCGAGGTCATTCATCAGTTCAAAACGATGATTCGTCATCATCTGGATCAGGGTGTTTATACCGCTGTGGCCTCCCATGATGATCACATCATTACCTGGACGAAACAATACGCGAAGGATCGGAACATCTCCCCTGAGGCCTTTGAATTCCAGATGTTATATGGTCTTCGCATGAGTGAACAGGAGCGTCTGGCACAAGAAGGTTATCGTATTCGTTGTTATGTCCCCTATGGCACGATGTGGTATCCGTACTATACCCGCCGTCTGGCAGAGAAACCTGCGAATCTCTGGATGGTTGTGAAGAACATGTTTCGCTAGAATTGATGGTAGAGATAGCCTGTCATACCATGCAACCCAGCCATTCTGGAGTGCATGGTTTTTCCTTTTTCCGATGATATAGCACCACCAAACTCAAACGTTCATCTAAACAGAGTATATGTCTAAAAAATAAGAATACACAAAATTTAACGTCCAAAATTTTAGACATTTTCTACAATAACAACCTTGTATTTTGCCATTATAACCGTCTTCCCCTTCACTGATTACTTATTTTTATACAATTTTACAAGAAAATGAGCGTTATATAAATTGACACAAAAATAAAATAAAAAACCTGAAAAAAGTTAAAATCTGTAGTTAAATCAACACTTTTCATATTTTCACCACAAGAAAACGTATACATAATAACAACAACATTGGTGAGCGTTATTAAAATAAAACAAGCGAACAATTGATGTCAAAAAATATATACACAGATATCCTGTAGCGATATAATAGTACTAATTCCAATCACTTTAATCCGTATGTTGTAATCGAGGTGATCCTGATGAGACATTTACTACCTACTCTGAAAGAACTGGCACGAACAGACATGCACATTTACGATGAATCCTCCGTTCAGGAACAGCTTCTTCCACACCCGTATATGGATTCAGATATCAACGTAGCTCGACCTGTTTTTGTACGTTCTGGTACAGGAAGCGCTTATCTCCATTGTTCCTTCCTGGATCAACCAAACTTGAATGATGAGAAAGGTCTGCCTTCCACATCTTCTGCTAAATCAACAGAACCCGACCCTTTTCCGGTTACCCCATCGTTCTTTGTCCCTGTCCCTTTGATCACACATTCTATGGAACTGGCACAATTGATTCCTTTGTTTGCCAGGAGTTCTGTTCTCATCATCAAAAATGATCGCGACGAATGGACCGGCTATATTACGGCATCCGATGTCATGAATTCACTTCATCAAGCCTACCGACTGATGGAAGCTTATCTGGAAACTACGCTTGAGACTGCCGGCTCCGCACTATCTTTAATAGATGAAGAAGCCAAAGTGGCGTACTGGACATCCGGTGCGGAGAATATATTTTCTATTCGCAAAACCGATATCATCGGTCAGCCTGCTGCCAACTTTTTCCCACCCGAAAGACTTCAATCACTCAAAACGTTATATACGGGTGAAACGGTCTACCGCAAACAGCATCAACCCAGATCTGATCTGTTCGCTCTAATCAATGCCCGCCCTGTCAGGCTGGATGGTCGCATTGTTGGTGCAGTGGCTGCGGAGGTCGACATCACAACTGAAATTCGTCTACATCAGGAATTATTGCATATGTCCTCCAAAATCCAGCATTTGGAAAAAGCCGTTGCACGGCTTCGTCCCGAGACCGATCCTTTTGCCCGTATTAAAGGAAGCAGTCCCATTATCCGGCAATGTCTGGAGACCATTCGCAAAATCAGCACCACCCCTGCTACGGTGCTCATTATGGGGGAAAGTGGCACAGGCAAGGAGCTCTTCGCCAAAGCCATCCATGATCTTCGTGAACCAGAGAGCGCTCCTTTTATCGCGATTAACTGCGGAGCCATACCAGCTTCATTGTTTGAAAGCGAGTTGTTTGGCTACGAGAAAGGCGCTTTCTCTGGGGCAGACCCTAAAGGGAAAAAGGGGAAAATTGAGCTGGCGGAGGGCGGCACTCTTTTTCTGGATGAGATTGGAGAGATGCCTTCCGAACTGCAAGTCAAGCTGCTTCGTGTGTTGCAGGAACGAAGTTATTTTCCGGTTGGGGGCACCCGTACCAAACAAGCTAACTGCAGAATCATTGCTGCAACCAATCAAGATCTTCCTGCCATGATTACGCGTAATCAATTCCGGGAGGATCTCTACTATCGATTGAATGTCATCAATCTGATTATCCCGCCGCTCCGGCTACGCAAAGAAGATATCTATGAGCTCACCCAGACTTTCCTGCAAGAGTTCTCATTGCTCTACAATCGTCATATTGAAGTGATTCCTCCAGAAGTGTTCAAACATTTGTTTGAGTACGATTGGCCGGGTAACGTCCGCGAACTGCGCAACGTGATTGAACGCCTGACCATTCTAACGATGGATGGTGAGATCAAGCCGGAATACTTGCCTGATTCGCTGACATCAGCGAAAGTAAACGTACCGTCGGAGTCGGAACAGGCGGCAGATAACCTCAAGTCTCCAGCAAAAGAAGTAGCCCATGACCCACATGCGGCAGACTCTCAACAAGAGAGTCACAGACCTGATCATCCTGCAACGGTTGCTCGGGAGACGGCTAACCCAAGCGTTACACTCGCCGAACAAGGTTCCGGCTCCTCTTATCAGCAACAGATGGATGCGTACGAGGCTCGGCTTTTGCTTCAATATTTAAAGGCCGCGGGCGGCAACAAACGAACATTAGCCAAGCAACTTGGCATCTCCAGAGCTACCCTCTACAACCGTATGAATCGGCTTGGTATATAAACCTATAGCTTTCGTGTAACCTATAATCCTCGCGGTGATTACCGCTTGCTTTCACATTTGAACATAATGCACGGCTAAAAAAAAGGAACAGTATTCTCCTCCATTGCCGTTGCGGCAATAGAATACCGAGTACTTGACGCTAACATTAGAGGAAGCGAATCATCGAAGGCGTAAATAGCAATCCTGCTCTCTGGCGGCTCTAACGATCACCACAGACCTTATTTGCCCATTTAGACGGGGGTTTAAAATCTAACGATCACCAGTGACGCTATTTAGCTGGATTTCAGCTGAAAACAGGATAAAACAGACGAACTATGCAAAATAGCGTCCCTACGGATCGTTAGCATTTCAACATGGCTATCTGGAATGAAATAAGGTTTCTCCTGATCGTTAGAATTGGTGTGGTGGGGTCACCCATAAATCACGGGCTAGAAAAACCCGCAGTTACGGATAATTGCCGTTTAACTGTGGGTTTGATTTTGGGTTTGATTTTGGGTTTGATTTTGGGTTTGATTTTGAGTTTGATTTTGAAACAAGGTCTGCTGTTCTATTAGATTTTTGTAATCTATCAGATCAGTTTTTCCGAATTCACCTTCACGCTTTACAATATTCTTGCTAAACGAATCAATGCAGTTCTAATATGACGATAAAAGGTAGCCCTACTCATCGAACACATCTGCGCAGCGGCAGTCGGATTGCCAGCATGGGTCCAGTAAGCCGCATGTAACAGCTTCTGATCCTGAGGAGACACCCCATGTATTCTGCCTTCCAGCAGATCCAGAACGTATAATTGTAACTGAATGCCATCCCTCACACCTGTAATTCTATCTGCATACTCTTGTAACTCTCCCGGTGAGCGAAGGTGCCCGAGCATTTTACGCACTTCTTGTTCAGACCAAACCTTGCTATTGGTTCCCGCTGTCCGGGGCTGTATTGCATTAGCCGGGAGGTCGGGATGCAAAAGAGACATCACCCATGCACCGAATTGTCCGCTACGCAGATCGAGTTCCAGCACATCCGCCTGATCTTCATATCGATCACATGCACGCGTGGACGTTCTCCGCATCTGAAAGCCGATACTCCGCAGAAACAGCTTCAGATGAGGATTGGTCGCAACAAGAATCGCTCTCGCTCCATCTCCCAGGAGCGACAAGCGATCCAGTGTCATATATCCCACAAGTTCCTCGCGTGTATATCCAGGCACATCATCTCTCGCCGCAGCCAGTAATGCGAAGTGTGTATCACTCTCATCCGGATCATTCTGTAATTCCTCCGGCGTAAAGCATTCTTTCATCTCATTCGGGAAATATTTTAAAAGTAAATCACTGATCTCCCGGTGCACCAGCACGGTGATAAACATCGCAATCGTTTCGCCTTTCATGTCGCGCTTTATTACGATGCCTTCCGGATATCGGAGAGCCAGTTCATCCAGGAAGGGACCGTAGTTCACGGCCTGCCAGGGCTCAACGCTGTATTCACACCATTGCTCAAGCAGCTTGTGAAGAGAAGGTAGGTCAGCTTGCTTCATTGGTTCAAGCGGCGTGAACAAAGAGTCGCGCGAGACATCAGCATACTTGCGAAACTGGAGCATAGATTCCTGACAGAGTAACAGCATCTTTCTGGCAATTTGACGCTTCCCAAGTGCACATGCCTGTTCATGGAGTGGTTTCAGCAGCTCCGCAATCCGAATCCGCATGGACTGCATACGATGCGGCTCACGTTGCCGGAAATCCCGCATCAAATGCACCCGGGCCATATCGTGCAAGGCCAGCCCGTCCGGCGCGGAGCGAATGAAAGACATTCGTCTCAGCATGTGATATTCTTCCTGTTTAACGGGTACATTCAGCACCGTGGATAAGAGCTCCTGGTTTGCTGTCTCCAGCAAGGTTAACACCTCCACCATCGGATGCAGACGTGGCGTGGTGAGTTCAAGCAACAGCCGGGCACTGATCATATGGGACAGTTCAGCCCACTCGGCATGAGTAAGATTTCGCTCCTGATCAGCCGCCTCCACCGCAAGAGCAAGTCCAAGCGGATGTCCGTCCGTCATTCTCGTGATAATACCAGCCATATTCGGCTTTAATGAAGCAGCAGTTACAATATACTCCGTAATCTCGTCCGCAGTAAAATGTTGCAGCTGCAATGGAACCAGATGCTGATACAGCCGGGGATGCGTTCGCCATGCTGCTGAAAGCTCTGAACGAGAGGCAAGTATAACGAGTATCCCACTTAGATGAAGTTTCGCTATGAAAACTTCCATAAACCAGCTCTCGAGCAATGCAAGTTCCTCGTAATTATCTACCGCAATAACGAGCCGTTTCTCTCTGGGCATGCTTTTTAGCAACGATAGCAGATGGGCGCCTTGGCTATTCAACAGTCCAAGTTCCAGTCCCAGTGTTGAACTAAAATAATCCATAAACACGGAGGGCGTTGTGCCACATGCCCGTCCATCCATCCATATAGCGGTTGCTTCCTGCTCTCTAGCGATGGACAGCATTTCTGAAAGTAACGAAGACTTCCCAATACCACCCATACCCGTAACCGAAAATATAGTCATAGGCGCTTCATCATTTTCAAACCACTGCTCTAGGATCATCAGCTCTCTGGCTCGACCAACGAAACGCTTTTCGTCCCTGACAACTTTCTGTTTTTGAGATCCACTTCCGTTCCCCATATATATCCTCCGTACTAGATACTGGTACTTTTACTGTAGCTTACTTTTATATAAAAATGAGACTATATTGAGACGCGCAATCGCTTCCGAAATGTTAGAATCTTGATAAAAGCCAATTTATAGAAAAAGGCAAATCTGTGGCCTCTTCTACATCAATCGAATCATGCCGTTTATGGATATCACAAAACGCAACACTCCGCCAATCACCCTGAGCAAGCCTGTACACACGATTTTACCGACTTGGTTTCATGCTTTCCTTTCGTATCCTACTCCAGCCCGATAATTATGGAAAGGCGGATTTGTGTGAAAAAACATCTCGACATTTCTCATTTGAGCGGACAACTTGGCATCCATTCCAGCAAGCTTCAGGCATGGTTAAACCTTGCCGGTTTAACTATTGCAGATCCACAAGACAGACGGGAACGAAGGTCTGAGCGTATGACATTTCCATATCGCCTTATAACACCCACATCACCACTTCAGGCTCCCTCTACCCGTGCATTCGAACGCTATCGGAGCCGCTTCTCCAATACAGGGTCCCGTCGCCGGTCTCGTGCCTTACGAGGTATAAGACGGATCAACAAGCTGTAGACGAGCAAAAAAACACCTATTATTCAAGCAAAGCCCATATCTCAGAAACGTTACTGTCATGACGATTGTCCATCTCCACCTTCAATCATGGCATTAGCTAACAATGCCATCTCCAAGCACACCCGTTTTCCCTGTTGCATATAATCCGGTCCCAGCAGTTCTTCCAGTTTCTCCAGTCGGTTATACAGAGTCTGCCGATGAACGAACAGCTGGGCAGCGGCATCCCTTTTGCACCCGAAGTTCGCCAGATAGGCATCCAATGTCTCGACCAATCGCGACTGATGGCTTCGATCATGCTCTATAAGCACACCCAGATGATCGTTCGCAAAGGATTGCAGGAAAGAAAGCGGCATGGCTTTTAACATTTGATATATACCCATACGATCGTAAAAGTGAACATGTTTCATCCATTTGACAGACCTCGCCACTTCAATAACCTGAACCGATTCCTGAAGGCTTTCCTTCAGAAGGGTTAGCTGATTTCGAAGTTTGCCGAAGCCCGCATGAATTTCGACTTGTTTCAGATTCGAGCGAGCGAACCGTTTCATATCCTGAGTGATGCTCTCTAGCATCTGGATCAGTGGCTGTTCAGAGGCAGTTTGTGTTTGTGTTTCTTCCTTGGCACAACAAAGGTAGATTTGATTATTTTTCAGCATGATGAGGCTGGTTAGATGATTTTTCTTCAGAAGCGAGCGAAGCAATACGAGAATGTCCTGATGATTCGCCTCCATGCGCTCCCGGCCCGTTCCCTTCATGCGATGTTCAATCTGCAATAGACCTCCCGCGAACCAGTATTGTCCTTTTACTAGCAAGCGAAGCCCCATTCTTGTTCTAGCCTGCTCCTCCTGCTGAATATCGCCATTCATCAAATCCTGAATTAATTCATTCTGGTTGCGTACCATCTTCTCTTCAAGAAATTGGGAACGAAGCGTAAGCGTAGCTGCAGCTTTGGCTGTGTAATCAAGCAACAGCTTGAGATATTCTACCGTTGCCGACGGGTGCACAATCATACCTATGGCTGAAAATACTTGGCCAAAACAAACCACCGGATAACAGAGCAAAGCCCTCTCCTCATCCATATGAAACCACAGCTCCGTATCGGAGTCGTTCAGATTTAGCCTTTCCACTTCCTGGCTGTACCAGCTATAGATGGCCTGCTCCATGTCTGGAGCGAGTTCTGGTACAAAACTCCCGGCCTCCATCGACGAAATGTACACCACAGGTTTTGCCGCATAAGCATGTAGCAGGTCGAGAACCGCTGACATATCCGTACGCTGCAACGTGCGTTGCTGAAGCTCACGGGAATACGTCTCCAGACTCTTTAATAGCTGGTGTTGGTGGTTAATAAGCAGAGAATGGATATCTTGCGTAATCTCGACAAAACGCACGGGTTGTTCAAATACGATGAGCGGAAACTGATACTGGTTTGCCAGTTCGATCAATGACTCTGGTATCGCATGTATGCTGGTGCCAAACTCGACACATAATCCAGCTGCATCACGGTTGATCAGCTGCATCAGATAAGCTTCACGCCCTTCTTCCGACTGAAGCCATAGACCCGTGGATAAAATAAGATCATGCGGGCTTACAAAAGGCGACACATTGGTTATTTCCAGAACATGAACCCAGCCTACCTGGCGCTCCAACCCTTCGCGCCCTGCCGCAAGCCTTGCTTGACTAAACACCGGACGTTGCAGGATATCTCTGACAGTAAACACACGGTCATTTCGCAAAGTCGATCCCTCTTAGTGTTATTTTTTCTTACATTATAATCCAAAGACATGTGTCCTGAACAGTCTATTTCGACGAATTGTTGAGTGTTAATCCTAAAAATTAGACATTGTGTAAGGTGCAAAACGACGCATGGAGTCATAAACTTGTAGTATAAGCTAACAACCAAAAAATGGACGAGGTGCATGGCTATGAGAATCGGAATTCCCAAAGAAATCAAAAACAATGAAAATCGTGTAGCGATGACTCCTGCCGGGACAGCTGATTTTGTGACAGCCGGGCATCAGGTCTTTATCGAACAAGGTGCGGGACTTGGCAGTGGATTTACGGATCAAGAGTATGTTAAAGCTGGCGCCCTGATTGTTGAAGAAGCCGCTCAGGTATGGCAAGATGCAGAGCTCATCCTTAAAGTGAAAGAACCTCTTGCCAGTGAATATGGTTATTTTCGCCCCGGGCTGATTTTGTTCACCTACCTGCACCTCGCCGCAGAGCCGGCTCTCGCCAAAGCACTGGTCGACAAACAGGTGACTGCCCTTGCGTATGAAACCTTGGAAGTCGGCGGCTCTCTCCCGCTGCTCACACCTATGAGTGAGGTCGCAGGTCGGATGGCTGCGCAGATCGGTGCGCAGCTTCTGGAGAAAACAGAAGGCGGCAAAGGCATTCTGTTATCCGGCGTGCCTGGCGTAAGCCGCGGCAAGGTTGTCATTATTGGCGGCGGTACGGTAGGTACCAACGCGGCCAAAATTGCACTTGGTCTGGGGGCGGATGTCACGATTCTGGATCTGAATCTGAATCGGCTGCGCCAGCTGGACGATATTTTTGGCAATCAGATCCAGACGCTGGTATCCAGCCCTTCCAATATTGCGTCCGCTGTCACCGGGGCGGACCTGCTGATCTGTGCGGTGCTGATTCCGGGCGCCAAAGCGCCAACACTTGTCAGCGAGCAGGTCGTGAAGACCATGGCACCCGGGTCGGTTATTGTGGATGTGGCGATTGATCAAGGCGGGATCGTCGAGACCATTGATCATATCACCACCCACGATGAACCCACTTATGTGAAACATGGTGTGGTGCATTACGCGGTAGCGAACATGCCTGGCGCCGTGCCGCGCACGTCCACGGTGGCGCTGACCAATGCCACCATGCCTTATGCGCTGCAACTGGCGAACCATGGTGTAGCCACCGCGATTCGCGGCAGTTCGTCCATTCGCAGCGCGGTGAATGCGCTGAATGGACATATTACGTACGAGGCGGTTGCCCGTGACCTCGGGCACGCCTACGTACCTGCAGGACAGGCGCTGGAAGATGCCGCCGCTGTCCAGTAAATCTTCTGACCGTTCCACCTGGAATCAACTGTATCCAGCCTGTGGAACGCACCAAAGCGCAGTGCCCATGAAGGATTCCTCCTCCGGGCACTGCGCTTCTCTTTTTGACATATAAGGATACACATTAGGTTGGATTATAGGACCGGCTACGACCCAAGTTCATTAAACCACTCGTTCACTGCAAACTTCGCGAAAGTTGCAATCCCGGCACGCCCGGTACGAAGGCATTGGGGTGAAGTAGGACATTTCTTTTGGACGGTTGTAATACTCATCTGCCACACAGGAGCGCATCTCCTCGATGTAACGCCCTACGTTCTCCTCCACTTTGCGAATGTCCTCTTCTGTAGCTTTAAACTCTTTGTGTTTGCCAGTCAACAGATACTCCACCCGAATCTCAATCTGCTCCAACGGAACCCGGTAATGCTCTCTGACATAGGAAGCGTACAAAATTAACTGATCGGAGAAATCATCCTCCTTGCCCGTCTTCCAGTCTACAATGACAATATTTCCGTTGCTGCGCCGATATAACAAGTCCATTTTCACATACACACGCGTATCATGCAGTATCATCGTATCCCATTTCTCAATCTCCAGAATCGTTGTACTTGCACGGGACAAATCTTCCCACGTCAGCGTCTGATACAAATTGCCTACACAGGCTCCTGCACGTTCTTTAATCGTTGCGATTCGGTCATTCAGGGTATCATCGCCATAATAAATTTCGGACAACATCGTATGATTCTTCGGATTAAGCCGCCACTGCTCGGGGTTCATGGACTCCTTATATGCCTGGTTCAGCAGATCACGTATCGTCTTCTCCAAAAAAACTTCCCGTGGCTTGGGTTTTCCCTCTTCCCTTCTTCGTACTGCCGACTCACACATCCGGTGTGCCAGATCACCAAATACCAGATAAAGATTACTCAGTTGCTTCAGACGATACAAGCGTACCTGCATCTCGTCCGCCGATTCTGTTTTCCAGCCGTTGTGGGCACCATAATAATGATAATAATATTTGCGCAGGCACTCATCGAACATACTCGCCCGCGACTGCGAATAAGACCACTGCGGGTATTGTGCCATATGGTAATCTGCCTTTCTGTATATCGGATCTACTCGTGCCAAAGGTACATACCATATTGTGGGACGTACTGTAGAGACATTACCTAAGGGCATACCTTAGGGATGTATTGAGGACTAATCTGTGTAACATAACATCCGAACTTACTCTACATATCCGCCTTCGCATCACATTGGGCTGGAAGATCCTTTTATTGCTCACAGTATAAAGCCCTGGCCGTCATGCCGCAACCCGGCTTCCGTTATTTTCTTGTGCACGCAACCGTTTGAGGAACGATACGTATCGTTTATATAGTTACATCAGGATGAAGAGAAGTGCCGCTCGTCTTCATATAAAGGAGAGCATCCCAACCATTGTGAGACGTTAAATACCGTGGATTATCTCGTGTCGAGGCAAGAGGTTATGACGCATGGGGTTGGAATGTTGAGGTGAGATTTCGTTGGAAAACTCTCTGTCGACGCTAACGATCACCACAGATCTTATTTGCCCGTTTTGACGGAGTTTCAAAATCTAACGATCACCAGAGACGCTATTTAGCCGGATTTCAGTTGAAAACGGGATAAAACGGACGAATTGCGCAAAATAGCGTCTCTACGGATCGTTAGGATTTCAACATGGCTATTTTGGGCGAAATAAGGTTTCTCCTGATCGTTAGAATTGGCGGGAGCGTTGAAAGGCTAATTGAAAATATGTACAGGCATATCCAAAAGGAGGCGCCACCCATGAAGCAGCCGGATTGGTTCCAGGCAGAAGCAGCATTACAACAAATTCAAGTCATCGGAAGCGATCGGAATGAGCTGGTAAATATTATCGGCGAGGCAGCAGGAATCAACTGCATTGGCATCGGTACGGATGCGGCTGTATTTACGTATGACCAGCTGCCGCAGTATGCCTTCAAAATGTATTCGGATCATGCTCTAGATAAATTAAATAACGAAAAACAGGTCTACGCCCAGCTTCAAGGGCTGTCATACTTCCCGACGTATTACGGCAGCGGCAGAAATATACTTGTTATCAGTTACGAACCTGGAGACACCTTGCTGGAATGTTTGGAAAAAGGAATCCCCGTCCCCGAGCAGGTCATGCTCGATGTAGACGCAGCGCGAGAAGCGGTTCGCCGCCTTGGACTGAATCCGCGCGACATCCATCTCAAAAATGTGCTTCTCCAGAATGGACGCGGCAAAGTGCTGGACGTATCTGAGTATATTCAGGAGGGAGACGATCATCGCTGGGAGCATCTCGTGTGGGCCTACCACAACATCTATCCACGCATCAAAGGTACGCCCATATCCCCCCGTATGCTACAAACGATTAAATGGGCATATAACCAGCTCGATCAGGCTAATCTCAAAATGGAAGACCTCTCCAAGAAAGCCAATCGACTGTTCTCCAGATTTCTGAAGTAAAACCGCGAGATCCCGAAAGCCGACTTTATAATGCATATGCTGTTAATGCTACATATGCTTTTTGCGCCATCAGCACTGTATAATCAGTTATTCTGTTTATGCGTTTTCGACATCTACACCGTATAGGCAGTTACAGCTTTAAGGTTTGCACACAGGTTTATATCCCTTCCCCATCCACCCGGGTTTAGCCGAGCCGAAAATCGGTTAAACCCGGGGAACTTTACCCTTTTCCTCTATACACCTTCACCATTCCAGCTCGATCTGCATCATCTTTCCAACAGTCACTTTTCACCCTTCATTCCCCGTGCCTGCGATGGCGTCATGCCCTTGTACTGCTTGAATAATTTTGTAAAATAGTTCGCATTGTCGCATCCCACCTGGGCGGCTATTTCCGTAACTGTGAGGCTGCTACCTTGTAGTAGGCGCTCAGCCTCGCTCATTCTGCATCCGTTTACGTATTCTACGAGCGTACGACCGGTCAGCTTTTTGAACATTTTGCAGAAATGATATACGTTCAACCCCACTTGGCTTGCCGCTTCACCAACCGACAATTTCTCCTGCGGATCCGCCTCAATCTGTGCAATCAACTGCTTGAACCGCTCGCGGTTAGGAAAATATACTGCACCCGATCGATCCCGCAACTGATGCGGCATAAACGTCCGGGCCATCAGCGTAAACAACGCGTGCAGTTTAGACTTCACCACAAGCTGGTACGCCGGAGGCTGCGTCGCCATCTCTTCCACAGCTTCATTTAATAAGGAATAATACCCGGCACAGGATGCATTCTCTGCGGCCGGTTTGACCGGGAACCGTACACTGCCTTCCAGATAGGGCGCGACATACTGCTCATGCACAGGATCGCTCGCAAAATCCTGAAACAAGGCACGATTAACTACAACCGAGTCATAATGTACATCTCCCTCATCCAGGGCGTAACCGACATGCAGTGCACCGCCCGGAATGATGATGATTTCTCCTGCCTCAGCTTCATAAGGTCGGCTATCAATATGAAATACCGCTCTCCCCTTACGCATAATGATCCATTCAAAGTGCTCATGCCAGTGCAGATATAATATACATTCTTCCGTTTTTTTCGCAGAACAGCGATTTTGGAACAACTGAAACGGATGGGATTTATGATCAATTCGCGTATCCTCATGAAGCGCTTTCAAGTCCAGCATAGCTTTCTTCCTCCTCACCACAAAATCCGACTAATAAAGCACAAAATTGTTTAGAGCCTTCCCATAGATCCAAGGCTATAATGAGTGTGTCACGAAGTACTATAAGCCAATATTGGAGTGAATGACAACCATGAATCCATCCATTCGTATCGGAACCCTTGTAGGCGGCCATGATGCCGTTCGGGTCATTCCGCAGATGTTGCAACACGGCTTCGAATCCTTTAACCTGACGTTCTGGCAAAGCACGGGCAATCTTGATCTGGCAGAAACCGCCAAACGCGTCCGCGACATCGTTGACGAACAAGGCATCACCATTTCGGCTGTAAGTGTATTTGGTAATCCGCTCACCGGCACAGGGGATAACGCTGACACCTTGGCAAGCTGGGAGCGAGTCATTGACCACGCACAGCTTTTTGGGGCAGATATCGTCTCCGGTTTTACCGGACGTCTGACCAATCAACCGATTAACGAATCGATTCCACGGTTCAAGGAAGTGTTCGGTGAACTGGCACGACGGGCAGCAGACCGGGGTGTACGCATTGCTTTTGAAAATTGTGATATGGGTGGAACGTGGCAGACCGGCGACTGGAATATCGCTCACAACCCCACCGCTTGGGAAATGATGTTTAATGCCGTTCCTGATGAAAATGTGGGGCTGGAATGGGAACCCTGTCACCAGATGGTCAGCTTGATTGACCCGATTCCACAGCTTCGCAAATGGGCTCCGAAAGTGTTCCACGTGCATGGCAAAGACGCAACCATCGCCTGGGATATTGTCAAAGAACACGGCGTACATGGCCCGCATGAATTTGTATGGCATCGCACCCCCGGCTTTGGAGACAGCAATTGGGCAGATATCATCACCATTTTGCGCCAGAACGGTTACCAGGGCACCATCGACATTGAAGGCTGGCATGATCCGGTGTACCGGGACGAACTTGAGATGACCGGGCAAGTACATGCGTTGAATTATTTAAAACATTGCCGCGGGGGTAGCTTTGTGCCGAACCCGGTATAATTATCTAAAGACATAAAGACCTAGAGGCATGGAAGGCATGAAGACCGGGTTACACATATGCCCAGAAAATACAAAATCACGTCACAATCACAAGTACTATTTATATGAAGCAATAACTTATAACTTGGATCAATAACATCTATGCATCTATATGAGGGAGTTGAGCATATGACCTACCCTTATCGGGTTATCATCGCAGGTTGCGGGGCAATGGCAAACACTTGGGCGGACTATGCCAAAGAGCGACCAGATACGGAAATCGTGGGACTCGTTGATCTCTACGAGGAAGCTGCGTCATCTTTTGCCAAGCGACACAATATATCCTGTCCAATCTTTACTAACATTGGTGATGCCCTTGAAGCCGTCGATGCCAACATCGTATTTGATGTGACCATCCCTTCCAGCCATTATCATATTGCGATGACCGCGCTACAGGCAGGTTGTCACGTCTTTGGCGAAAAACCGCTGGCAGAATCCTTCTCGGACTGTACGGACATTGTGCAAACCGCCCGCAGTACGGGACGTATTCAAGCGGTGATGCAGAACCGCAGGTTTGATCCTCGCATCCGTGCCTATCGGCAACTCATTTCCAGCGGAACGATTGGGAAGCCGGGATATGCAGGAGCAGACTTCTTTATCGGGGCACACTTTGGCGGTTTCCGCGACCTCATGGACAGCCCGCTTTTGCTGGATATGGCGATACATACCTTTGATCAAGCGCGTTATATCCTCGGTGCAGATCCGGTGTCGGTGTACTGTCACGAATTCAATCCTCCAGGTTCCTGGTATAAGGGCAATGCGATGGCGATATGTATTTTCGAGATGTCCGACGGGTCTGTGTTCGATTACCGGGGGTCTTGGTGTGCCGAGGGCGTGCCGACATCCTGGGAAGCAAGCTGGCGTGTGACGGGTGAAAAAGGAACCGCCATCTGGGATGGTCATGACGACATCTATGCTGAAGTGGTCAACACACTCGCGCTGGAGGCTGATGGCAAACCGTCTTTCCTTCAGCGTCCGGAACGAATCGAAGCCGAACTGCCTGTAATGGACAAAGCCGGACACCACGGGTGTCTTGAAGAGATGTTCGCTGCACTAGAAGAAGATCGGCTGCCCGAAACGGATTGCAGCGACAATCAATACAGCATGGCTATGGTGCTCGCGTCCCTCGAAAGCGCACGTACCGGACAAAAGGTGCTGGTTGCCGATTTATTGAAAACAACAGGGCCGTCATCCTGAGCTTGAGCAAGATTAGAGTTAATGTTGTTTCAATAAATATTTTCAAGCGCATAAAAGGAAGTGATTCTTATTGCATAGTGAAAGTGAAATTATGATTTCTCCATTAAATGCGGACTTAATAGAGGATATCCATACGACAAACGATTATTTTACGTTATTCGGTAAAATCATCCCCAGTTTACAATCTGGACAATGGACCTATGAAGAAGTCCTTTTCGATGAACCGAAAGAAACGCGTTTTCCGGATGACAGACTGGATTGGAACGAATATATCAACCAGGAAGATAAAATGTTGTTTTTAGCGTATATGAACCAGGTTTGTATAGGACAGATTAGAATCATCAAGGATTGGAATCGCTTCTGTTATATTGAAAACATTGCTACGAAAAAAGAGTATAGAGGCAGTGGAGTCGGAACGTTGCTCCTCCATAAAGCAGAAGAATGGGCAAAACAAAGAAACCTTATCGGCATGTCGCTGGAAGCACAAGATGATAATCTGGGTGCATGCCGATTCTATGTGAAACAGGGTTTCATACTAGGCGGAGCCGACACACTCAAACAGTCCTATACTCCTAATATCGATACCACTCTATACTGGTATAAGTTATTCAAGTAACGAAGGTTCCAGTAGTATAAGGAAAACAGCCATTCCAACATTGGAACGGCTGTTTTTATTCACCTACAAAATCCGCTTCTTCATCGCCTTGTACACCAACTGCGCAAACAAACTGTTGGACCATGCGAACCATGGACGCGTATACGTATGCGGATCATCGGCATGAAAACCCTCGTGCATATACCCCGTTCCCGCATCCGTGCTCTCCAGTAAATCAATCATGGCCAGCATCTCGGCGTCATTGTCTGCCGTTAGTCCTTGCATGGATAATGCCATATGCCAGATATACCCTGGAGGGGTGTGCGGGCTGCCGATGCCTTTGGCTGCTGTGCCCTCATAGTAATACGGATTTTCTTTACTCAAAATAAAACGCCTTGTATTCTGATACACCACATCATCCACGGATACATATCCGATATACGGAATCGACATCAGTCCTGGTGTGCCCGCATCATCCATTAGACAAACGTTGCCATAACCGTCCGTTTCATAAGCGTAAATCTGACCATACACCGGATGACGGTAGGTACCATACAGGGCAATGCCGTGCCGGATCTCCT
Organism: Paenibacillus xylanexedens; assembly: GCF_007680605.1. Lineage (GTDB taxonomy): Bacteria > Bacillota > Bacilli > Paenibacillales > Paenibacillaceae > Paenibacillus > Paenibacillus xylanexedens_B. Next base: position 316,510 of record NZ_VEIO01000002.1, on the reverse strand, counting down.
CCTCCAGGCGCGCCATACGGCTCACCAGCTGTTCGTCACGGAACACCCATTTCGTAATCTCCCCCATCTGGCTCAGCGTCACTGCGGCGAACATATTGGACGGAATATTGTAGTGAAAATCACAGGCATCGTCGCTTGGGCGAAAGCCCGACCAGATCATGCCCGTATAGTTTACTGGCATCCCCATTCCCTCGTTACGCAGCGTATCGTGCGCCGGGCAGTTACGCCGCATGAATCGATACGGGGATTGCTCTGCATGATGCTGTTCCGTTTCCCACAGGTGCAAGATCTGCTCCATGACCTTTTTAAAACGTTCATCAAAGATGTCTGTAAGCTCAGTCTCACGCCAGTATGTATAGGCCAGCTTCATGGAGAAACACAACGAATCCAGTTCAAACTTCCGTTCCCATACCCAAGGTGACATTTCTGTCTCATCATTCGCGTCCCAGTGCCAGCCATTGGCCGTTTCGTTAAACGCGTTCGCATAGATGTCTATATCTGCATAGAACGTATGCCGTTTAATCAGCCCTCCGATAATCCGTTGCAACTGCAGGTCATGCTTCGCCAGCGGAACATAATGCATCACTTGCTCCACCGAATCCCGGAGCCACATGGCGGGGATATCTCCCGTAATCACAAAGGTTGTACCGTCATCTAACAGTTTGGTGGTCGTTTCGAGAGTATTCGGAAAACAATTGCGAAACTGAGCCAGCAGCTTCGGTCTGTGCTTCAAGCGATCGTCTGCTTCAGCCAAAACATCGCTAACAGCTTGGGGCAATTCTAGCTCAGGCATCGGGATTTTAGGTAATCTGAACTGATCCATGGGAGTCCTCTCCTTTTAATTTATAAATTAGCCCAGCTAAAGAGTTTACATCTGCACTCCAATGACAGAATAACCTTCCAATCGAACTATTGTTATTTTTGTTATTATAAATTATAATAACGTTATTATCCTGTAAGTGTACCTGTTCCATGCAGGCACGTCAATTCACAATTAAACAGTTTCCTATTCAATCAGCTACCCATATGACACAAGTCATTTACCTACTGATAAAATCAGGTTTATCCATCTGTACATAAAAGGAGTAATCATATGTCTCGAAAAGTATCGATCCAGACGCTGGCTGACCAGCTGGGGTTATCCAAATATGCCGTGTCCCGCGCGCTCAGCGGTAAAACCGGTGTCAGCGAATCTACGCGTGCACGTGTTCTGGAACTTGCCCGTGCACTCGGGTATCGCCAGAACACACCCGGCTCGGCGGGTCATACTGCGAATACCAATAAGGCTCATGCAGCCGAACCTCCATTTGCCCTAATATGTATGAATCAGCTTAACCGCGGTGAGCCGCACTATTGGCAGCGTGTGCTGTCAGGCATCATCTCTGGCTGTAACGAGCAAGGCTGGCATCACGTCATTGTGTCACCTTCACTGGACTTACCGGGCAAGGAGATTTCACCTGAAAAAGCCATCGCACCTCATCTCGACTGGACACGTTGTGCCGGAATTATCGTTATGGGATCTTTTCCGCATACCGTGCTGCAAACGCTGGTACAGACAGGCCACCCCATGATTTTGGTCGATCACCAAGAGCCTTTGCTGAACTGTGATACGATCAGTCATGATAATCTGGAAGCTGGCATTACTGCGGCCAGATATCTCCTGTCGAAGCAATGCAGACGCATCGGTCTGATTACCGATGACGGACGTGCCGCAAGTTTTGCACAGCGCAAGATTGGAATTGAGCTCGCTTTGAATCATTTTCATACCGAGGCAAGGGAAGAAGTGGGCTTTCAAGCTTGGAATGTAGCCTATGAAAACGGGGAATGGGTGAACAAGCTCGCTGATACCATCGAGCGACTTCCTGCTGAAGAACGACCCGATGCGTGGATTGGGGCGAATGACGATATTGCCTTACAATGGATGCAGAAGCTTGGGCAGATGAGCGTCTCGGTACCACAGGATTGTCTGGTCATCGGAATTGACAATGTGTACACCGCTGCCACCTCATCTCCACCGTTGACAACGGTACATTTGTGCAAAGAGGAACTTGGACAACGAGCCGTCGAGGCTTTAAAGCGTCGAATCGAACGCCCCGGAACACCGAAAGAGACGGTCATGTTGTCCACCACATTGATTCCAAGGGATTCGGCTTAATTTAATGGTTTATCTACGTCAAAAAAAGAGCCTCGCATTATTAATGATGCAAGGCTCTTTTCTTTATAATTCATAATTGAAGATGTTTATTGATCCCAAGGCATAGTTGCATCACTCGCGAGGTTTACTTTCCAATTCACATCCCGGAAATCACGATGCACCACGGTTCGTTTTAATGTCAATTTCGTCCCCTTGTCCTTGTTAAAACCATGAACAATCAGCTTCACATCATCGATAACATACTGTTCATTCAGATTGGCCGGGTTTCTAATCCCCATGATCTCAACGGGATACTCTTTCCCTGTAGAATCTGTTGCCAGCCAATGATCACCATAAAACTCATTTTGGAACAAACCGCTCCCTTCCAGCACAAGAGAAGTTTCATTTTCCGATCCACCGTTTGTTTGGTCATCCGCTGACAGTCCACGCTGATAATTAAACCGGTAAAATTCCATTTGATCCCCAAGGTGTTTAAATGAGGCAAACGCATAGAACTTAGATTCCTCACTAGCCTTATCCAGATCAACTTCCATCGTCTGTCCCTCTTTCACAGGTATCGTGTAACCGTCCAGCACAAAGCGAATATTGTCTGCATTCAGTGTTACCAAAGACGGGTCCCATGTCTCCGATATCTTAAGTGGACCTCCTGAACTCACTTGGCTTAAATCACGATAACGGAACTTGGCCTGACGTGCATTGGGTCTACCCCCGTTGAAAATGCGATACTCTCCCGTGTCTTTAATTTCGATATGATACAAAATATCCATGTCCCTTGCCCAATCTTCTCCTGCTTTAGCACGAAGCTCGTCGTTCAGATTCACTTCCAGATCAAGCCGGGTTCCATTTGGCGTCTGCACCAATTGTGTCATAGCCAGTTCCAACCCTTCCGGTGTTGTATAGGACGCATTCATCGGGGTTTCTTTGGACATCACTTTGGCTTGGATCATATCCAGTTTGAACTGGAAGCTCCAGTCTACGGAAACCTTTTTGTCCGTATAGGTTTTGGTATTCACATCATAGCCATAGCCGTCTCCTACATCCAAATGCCCGAAATCTCCACGAACCGTGATTTCATCAGGAATGTCTCGATGTAACTGAAACACCAGCTTATTCAGAGAGCCGCTCCCTTGCCGTGTATCCATCGCAGGCTCAGCAACGTCCTTGCCGTTTTCATCCGTGATGTGGATATCCTCCACTTTGGAATTCAAAAGATACAATCCAGTGCCATCAGGTGCCGTTTGCTGTAACATAAGTATAAGTTGGGAACCGTCTACAAGCACATCTTCAATCTTGAGTTTGTACCCCTGATCATCGATATCAATGTTCGGATTCACGACAAGCCCAAGCGGTTGAAGCCGTTTGTAGTCATCTGACAAGTTGGCATATCTCAGAACTTCCGGGACAGGAATGTTGAGCAAAGGAGGAATATTTACGGCGTTTACAGGCGGCTGAGCTGGCTTTTCCTTTGTCTGATCCCAAGCAGCCCAAGCTCCTCCTGCAATCAATACCGCAGTCGCTGCAGCGATCCCTGTTCGGTAAATCCACGTCCTCTTATGGGACTTTTTGTTTTCCCATGGTACCTGTACATGAGGCTCTTCCATAGACACATGATCCAGCTTCTGCATCACTTGTAATGTGAAATCCGCATCTGGCCCCTCGCGGAACAACTCCTCTTCCCACTTGCGATCCTGCTTCTTATCCTGCTCACTTGAAATGGGCTTCATAGGTCGATAAACCTCCTTTACGTTCCATTTGCTTTCTCAGCATTTTCTTCCCTCGATACAGTGCATTACGCACTTGTGCATCACTCATATCTGTAATTGTGGCGATCTCTTCATAGGTCAACTCATTGGTGTATTTCAAGAGCAGTACAAGCCGGTACGTTTCCGGCAACTGTTCAAGATGACGATGGATTTCCCGCTTCATTTCCTTGTGCATCAACCGTTTCTCAGGTGTGTCTTCACTGACGGATTCGATCTCCTGATCGGCGGTCATCATCGGTTTCTTTTTCCGCATATGATCCCTCATGATGTTCACCGCAATGGTATACACCCAAGCCGAGAAACTACTCCCCTCTCTCCGGGTCGGCATATATCGATAGATCCGAATAAATGTGTCCTGTGCGAGATCCTGCGCATCCGGGTGACTTGCGCCCATTCCGCGTATGATGCCGTAGACTTTATTTTTATATCGATCCACGAGCACGCTGAACAGCTGTTTATCCCCATCGATAATGCGCTGAATCAGTTCCTCCTCTGGTATCAGATGTGTCATGTAATCCCCCTTCTCTACAGCGTCCATGCATGGTTCTGTACTATATAGACGGAAGCTGTTCCCTAAACATCTCACTTTATCGTCGAAAAAAAAGAATCCACCCTCTCCGGCCATCGCCGAACGGGTGAACTCAAATCCACGAATGACATCGTGAAGTACGCCGATTTTTCCTATTCTGCACCGTTCTTCCCCGCCACAAAATCCGCAAGCTGGGCATAGATTGCCACAATTTCATCCATCGACATGCGTACAAGTCCACTAGACGAAGGCGCAACGAACTCCTGAATTTCTTTCACAACCGGGTCATCCTGGAATCCCCATTCGACTTTGGAGCGTTTGCTGTACTGGGTGTATACACCTTTGCCCACAAAACAAGCGATATCCGGCCGGTATGTCTTCAGCTTTTCCCGCAAAATCTCGCGCCCCTCCGCATACTCTTCCTTCGTAATATCCTCAATGCCTTTCGTTGGACGGGCTACGATATTGGTGAACCCATATCCCAGCTTCAATAGTTCACCGTCCTCTGTTGTATCATATAAACGCGGGGTCAGCCCGGAACGCTCCAGAATGCGCCAGAAGCGATTGCCTTTGTACGCATAATGATGACCCGTTTCTCCCGACGTAATGCTGGGATTGAAGCCAATAAACAAGATCGATAAGCCAGTATCCAGATGATCCGGGATCATAGAGTAACACCTCCTGAACTTTTTTGACCAAATCTCCTTACAGCTGTGTATAAAATGATATAATGATCGAAGTGTTTTCCGTAAAGAACAGAAATTTTCATGAAAAAGGAAGCTGAACCAATGATTGCAGACATCATGTTAGAAGTCGTCCTGCCCGTCTTTCTCCTGATTGCTGTCGGGTCCTGGATGCAAAAGGTGTTCAAGCTGGACTTGTACACCCTTGCCAAAATCAATTTCTATTGTATTACCCCCGCAGCCGTCTTTATGAGCATGTATCACTCAAATATGTCCGGTGAGTTGCTTGGCACGGTTACGCTTTTTTACGCGATCTATGTACTCATTCTCTATATTATAGGGTCTGTGGTCGCCCGCTCGTTCCGTATGAACAAAGGCATGAAAGCCGCCTTCAACAATAGTATCATGCTGGATAACGCAGGCAACTACGGTCTGCCGATTAACGCACTGGTATTCCGGGGTGACCCGCTCGCCTCATCCATTCAGGCACTGGTCATGTCCTTGCAGTCTTTGCTCACCTTCACCTATGGTGTTCTGTCCATCCAAGGCGCGAAGCTCAAAGGGAACTACCGTGCAGTCATTATCGGTTTTCTGAAAATGCCTGTACCGTATGCGTTGCTGCTAGGCATTTTGTTTCAAGCGTGGAAGCTGCCTTTACCTACCTTTCTGTCCATGCCACTCACCTACGCACAGCAAAGTATGGTTGCCGTTGCACTGCTGACACTCGGGGCACAAATCGTGAAATACCCGATTCGTTTATATCGTCTTGATGTGTATATTAGCACATTTTTACGCCTGCTGATTGGCCCGGCAATCGGGATCAGCATTGTGCTACTACTCGGGCTTGAAGGCATAGCGGCTCAGGCCCTCATTATCGCATCAGGCATGCCTACCGGGGTCAACTCATCCATTCTCGCCGAGGAATATGACAACGAACCCGATTTTGCGGCTCAGACGGTGCTGATCTCCACGCTGCTTAACATTATTACGATTACGGCACTGATTTCGTATGCCAAAACGTTCTAAATCATTAACGTAATCTCACATCCCTAATCAAATGTATATCTAATACAAAGAAGTCCAAGCGCAACGATGAGTCGTTGCATTTGGACTTCTTCTATGATACGCCAAATCAGCTGTCGCCTGATACGATCCGATGGTCTGTTCGGCCTTCTAATGATAAGACTTACGAAAGGCTATGATTCAACCGTGGTTCGGTCTGGAAACTTGCCGCCTTCTCTGAACAAACATCGTACCAGCCACTGAGCTGCCTTATTGAAAAAAAAGCTGGGACTGATTCCATCCACTTGGACAGGCTCTAGTTCCTTCACACTTTCCTTGATCTTGTTCATCTCAATGAGTCCCATCTTCCGCTCATTCGGTCCGAATCGATAAATAACCTTTTCATCGTCCTCCGTCTGTTTCACCAGCAAAATCAATGACGCCATGCAGGTTACCCCCTCGTTACGTAGTGAGATTCCAATGCTATTAACTCCTCCTATAATTATTACCTAGAATAATAAGATTAGATATAGGGCTTTGGTTTATTAGACCGATTCAATAATTGATTCAAAAATCCCATCTTTCCTACAAAAAAGAGGCCCTTAGGCCTCCATTTTCATCATCCTGTGCAACTCGTTTCATTCCAGACTGCTGAAAAATCGCTCAACAAAAACATCACCGTATATTTTCTTCATATATGCGGTGTTAAAAATATATTGTTCCATATGCTCAAGCTTGCGCAGACTGCGTACCAGTATTTTCCGCTCATCGTCAGATAGATTAGGGTCATCGTCTAGCTTCGCCAAAGCATTTTTTACACGTACGGATACCTGTTCCATATACAGATGATTTTTGGACTTCGGCGGAATACATTGCGTCAGGTCACAGCCTGCAAACTGCACACCATCAAGGATACAGTTTCTTAAATCAACGATTAGCTTCTGTTTACCATTTCCCTCAAACGTAATATCCACCAACTTGCCGGTAAAGGAACAATTGACGATATTTGCAGCTTGTAAAACTCGGTCATTGAATCTACATTTAACAAAGGTACAGTCGATAAACGCAGCATTCTCCAAAGTCATGCCTCTCATATCACAGGAGGTAAACTCACAATGGGTGAATACGGCTTCGCCCTTGCCAATGCCAACAGAGCGCAAGTCGGTTCGAATAAATGTACAATGATCCATTGTGCTACCGGCAAAAAATCTCGCATTCGTAAGATCACAGGTATCAAATACAAGATGATGCAGGTTACAGTTCCAGAATATAGGTGAACCCACATTAGAGTTTATAATAGTTGCTCCGCTTATCGTTTCGTGTTCATACCTGAAAATATCAGAAAAACATTCGTTGTCTACCGTCATACCAGACTCAAGTCTTCTCATCCCGATCACCCTATCATTTCTCTCAGAGTTTAACCCCATACTTCTTTAAGCATAAACAACGTTCGCACCCAAAATTAAATTTCCTACTCTCAACTCGCTATTATATCATAAAGATAAATATATATTGAGATAAGCACTTAGGTCTTAAACTGATCCGCACCCTCAATTAACTACCAGGCAGGATAACATTAGATTAAACGGCTGGTCGGCAATGAGATTATACATTAGTCATAATAAATAAATTGTCGAATTAATGTTGTTATATGAATTTATCTGTAATTTTTTATCATATTATGTCTTGGATCAATGAGCCATGTAAACCGTTCCTTATTCATATATACTTCCCGAGCGTTCACAATAGACGGAATCACATCCTCCCCCTTATAAAATACTCTTCCCCCGACTTTCTGGATCGGCACATGGTAAGAGATACGCAAGGCTCTCATCAGCACCGGCTCTAGTAACATGGCATAATAACTAATCTGGTGCTTCTCTGCATAATGAACGATCGCAGATAATAAATCAGCAACATATCGGCCCCGAAAGGTGGACAAAATAGCCAGTTTATCGATCTCTGCAATGTGCCCCATTTCTGCCTGAATCACTGGGTGCTCCAGAAAGGGGCCAATTTCGTTCATGGAACTCTCTCTGGCATAAGGTTTGATTTCAATTGAACCTACATAATGACCTTCCTCCGTAACGACCACATATCTTTCCAGAAACACCTCTGAGAACTCAAACTCAAAACCTTTCTCGTTCCAAACTGTTGTCCATATTCCGTTGAACATGGCAAACTCCAATTCATTTTCTACGCGTTTAAACATTTTCTTCGCTTCCTTTCTGAGTCCTTTTATTGGAAAACTCACCATTACTATCGGTGCATGCAAAGGTGCTATTTATACAAAAACATCAACACCAGGCTTCACCAAACAAAGAAAGAAAGCGAAGAACAAACGGTATGTACCGTTAAAACGGAACAACGCAAAAAAAGGAATGTAACAGGATGGTAAATCATCCAATTACATTCCTTTTCAAGCTCGTCTATGAGCCATGTTACTCTATAAACTCGATCTGCACAGACCAGAATGTCATATTACAACGTGTCCAATAACACTTCGATTCTTAGACCTATAAACGCGGGTCTACGCGTTCCGATTCCAGCGATAAAGAGGCAAGCACACACTCATGAATCCGCTCTATGGATTCTCCCCGCACGAAACGTTCAACCCCTTCCATGCCTAGAGCACTTTCAAGCAGTGCATGCCGTTCCTTTTTGGACGTTTTACGTTTACGAAGACGGGATACATGCTCAGGAGCCAAATAATCCATGCCGTAGATGATATGCAGATAGGCACGTCCTCTGACTTTGAGCGCAGGCTGCATCATTTTGTTCCCATTCCAGCTCCGAAATGTTTCGGGTTTAATGACGATCCCCTCATGTCCCTCAGCCGTCATTTTCACCCACCAGCGAATGACCTCTTCCTCATCCGTCTCATCCGTTATGATCCGATACTCCGTTTCCATCATCAGCGACGACAACTGAGCCAGTTCACGGTTTTGTTGCATGTGCCACTCCTGTGTGCGCTCCCAGAACGTTCCCGTACTGTGAGCCAGTGTGTGAAACGGTGCAATGCGAATGTCTGCAATATCCTGCACGTCCCAGCAATAATATTGGAACACATCCCGGAATGTCTTCGCATTCGCCAGTTTAACCTCTGTTTCCTGCAACCAGTCCGCAACGTGGCGGCCCGCGCTCATAGCCTCGCGAATTTTGTCCACCACAACGCTACGATCCATCAGCGCTGCCTCGGCGACATGCGCATATTGAGATGCAATAAGCTCCCGCGCTTTCAGGTTCCAAGGTACAATCTCTGCATCCAGCAATACAAATTCGGTGGAATACCGTTCGAAATAACCACTTGCGGTCAAGTCCGCATGTAATCTGATGAGCACCTTCTGTTCTGTCTCGGGATCAAAAAAGGATCGGCCTGTACGTGTCACGATGCTCCCCAACATCGGTCTGCCTACTCGCTGCGATGCAGCCTGTTCGTCGCGGAACAGAAGCAGTATCGCTCGGCTGCCCATATGTTTTTTCTCTGCTACCATGCGGGTCACGCCCTGAGAACGATAATAACGGAACGCATCTCTCGGATGCTCCATATAACCTTCTACCGAACATTCACCCGGCGGCGGACTCATCGTTGGCGGGATATAGACGAGTTCCTCCAGTGGCACCGTAAAATGAGAAAAGGTATCCAGTGCCGTCTGCGCCACTTCTCCCTGCACAGCGACATTCAGCCGCGAACCCGTCTGAACGGTAAAACCGTCCTTGAACTTGCGGATGTTGGGCGGTGCAAACCGTTGTTGATTCCAGCGTTTCAACGGACTGTCTGGATCTTGGGCATAGTCTTGCTTCGCCGGTACGCTAACACTCTCCCGTTCCGGCATTCTCCACGCGGTGAGCATACCGCCAAACACAACCCCCTGATCGATATTCACCGTATCATTGACAACTGTAGGATATGGCCTTGGATCATGCCCCCAGACAATGCATTCACCGGACGTATGATCCACGTACCAGTCTTTACGTACGGGCCGACCCTTCTCATCCGTTCCTTCCACATCTCCATAGCGGCAGTAATCCTGAATGCGTTTCGACTGCTTGCCGATAAAATGATCCCGTATCCCGGCATGGGCGACGACCACTTGTCTTACCTCATTCCGTGTAAACACCAGATGAGCAGGTGCATTCAGCAGAAAATGCTTCAACAATTCCCGTACCCTTGCGGCTTCTTCACTACCTCGCTCCTGTTCAAGCTGAAGCAATTCAGCTTCCACCCGTTCATCCCCGTGACTTAAGGTGACATCACGGCCGTCCAGATAACGTGCAATTTTCCAGCCATGGTTACTGTCAACCATATAAGCAAGACCGGCGGCACAGTGTTGTTGCCAGAAAAGCAAACATTTTAACGATTCCGGTCCACGGCTGCTTACATCCCCGACAGAAACGAGCTTCCGTCCTTCGGGATGGCGCATCAGGCCATCTTCCTGTTCAGCGACGTATCCCAGACGTTGAATAACTTCCATCATTTCATCATAGCAACCGTGGATATCGCCAATGATATCAATTCCCGTTCCCATGTCTAACATCAACGGATTCGTTGTGCGTACAAAGGTCACAGGATATGGATGCTTCAGCACATAACTGGCATCGAACCCTTCATCACGGATCGCACGCAGCGTACGCTTGAATTGCTGTGCCTGTTGTTTTACCCGTTGACGGCCACGCGGATGCTTACGCTGTTCGTCACGTTCAAGCAGTACATGCTCCGGTACATCCAGTACTACCGCGATAATGGGGACATGGGATTTGCGTGCCAGCTCGATTAATCGTCCACGATCCTCGGTATACAGATGAGTCGCATCCACCCAGGTCAGCTTGTTCAGACGGCAACGTGTGGCGAGCATGGCTTCCATGGCTTCAAATGCTTTGGCAGATATTTGCTGATAATCAGCATACAGAACATCCGCTTCGCTACGGGGCCGATGCCTCCATTCCACATACTCGTCGTCCCCGACCAGCATGCGGAACTGATCGGACGAGACGACCTCGGTAGCGCGGATGACATCCTTTTCCACAAGCTCTGCAAGCAGCGTACTCTTTCCACTGTTTGAAGGGCCAATCAGCACTACGATGCCTGCATGCGGCAGTCGGATCTCTCGCTGTCTATCCTGCGTATCGCTTTCGATTTGTCGCTGCACTCCATCTGTTCCGTGGTGCGAACGATGGTGATCACCCGCACCTTTCTGCCTTTCGTTTCTCATACATGCTCCTCCGTTCCCCGTGTGAACATCGCCAGTTGTGTCGGCTGTCCGTAGCCTTCCTTTTCCTCACCAATACCCCTGATCTCGTAATCATAATTGCCTTTCTCTGCCCACTCCGCACATCGGCCATTGAATTCCTCCCGTGTCCATTCGAAACGGTGATCATGGTGACGGAACTGTTCTTGCTCCATCGCATACACTTCGTTATATTCCTTATTCGGAGTAGTAACCAGTAGCACTTGTGGCCGATACTCCTTCAGAATCGTTTCCATAATGCCATTCAGACGATATGCCTCAATATGCTCAATCACTTCACATAGGATCATGACATCCTGATGCTGTAGCTGCTCGTCAAAATAAAACAGAGAACCGAGCATCGGCTCCGGCATAGCCTGAACCCCTGCCCGATCCTGCATTTTGGCGAAACGTTCCATCGCCCGCAAACGTGATTGACCCGATGGCTCAACAGCAAGGATTGATTCCACTCCCAAGATATAAGCGAGACGTGCAGACAGCTTTCCCTCACCTGCCCCCATGTCCACAATACGGCGTTTTTCAGGTAACGAAGCCACAATGTCTGTGATCGCGCGGTAACGTAAATCATTTAATCGCACAGGTGTTTCGGATGAATCTACAGTTACCTCTTCAGTTGTCGCCTGATCCGATTTCGATTTTAATGTTCCCTTCTGATCACCTTGCGCTTCTCCTCTCTGCTGTCCTACTCGCAGAGGCTGATCATCCAACGCGCCATGCTGACGTTCATACGTCCGAATCAGTTCGGCAAAATGAAGCGTACGCCTAACGATAAGTCCCTTAAGCGGATGGACATCTAACCAGCCCTCACCGTAACGGTTGATTTTATCAATCTCATCCTCACTGATGAAATAATGCTTGTAGTTATCCAGCACGGGAATCAGCAGAAATAGCTGACGTAAAGCCTGTTGTACCGTTTGTTTACCTCGCAGGGTGATGTGACGAACCGTACTTCTATTTTTCAGGTCAAACGAATACGCCGACTCTCCCCGTTCCACCGTAATGTCATATCCCAAACAGGAGAACAGCTCCTCCACCACACGGTCAGGCAGATCAGAGGCAACCGGGCCAAACTTCAGCTCCAATTCAAAAGCATGATCCACCCACTGCACATAGTCTTCCTTCGGTTTGCCATTCAGAGCTGTGCCCAGCGCATTCCGTATGTAAGAGCAGAATAAACTGCTGGTCACAAACTCCCGGTCATTGATGTATTGTGTGATATCATATCCATCCGGCGTGCCTCTAACGAGATCGACCGGATCAGGCTCGGCATGAATCAACACCTCCGTCTCTTCCTCACTCGCTTTGGTGTAAACCATCCGAACACGCACACCTTTATCTGTCCGGTCATACACATTATTCGGATTTTTGGCGAGCAGGTGGGATACGACCCCTGCGTTCACTCCACTTGCTTTTAGAATCAAATGCATATCTTCTCCTCCTTTCATTGATCTTCAACCCATTTTGTGAGTTCTAATCCCATCCATTAATTCATTTATTTATTTATTGCCAAACTTCCTGTACAGCTGATTGAAATATCCGATTTAAGACCTCAATCTCCACAGTCGCTTGTCCTTGAATCTGCGTAGCCAGTTGCTCTACATGTGCAATTTGAGCCGTAATGTAAGCTTGAATGGCTGGAAGTTGCGGCTCCATATCCAGTTCGTCTCCGGCTTTTTTCCGGCGTAGCAGATCATGAATTTCCGTATACAGGGATGTGTCCGCTGGAACCAAGGTCTCAACGAGTTTGTCAAAAGCCATCGGCGGCATGGTTTCATAACGTTCAATCCAGCCACAGGCCAGCAACGGGCGCAACACATAAAAGTATTTTTTGATCTTCACCTGCTCGCCCTGCAAGTAATCACGGAAGTTTCCCCTAGCCATGTTCAGGTAATGGTACATACATGACTTCGGTGAAAACGTCAGCGGTGACAGACTCCGAATCTGCTCTGCTACGCTATACTGCTCATCATATTGAATCGGGGACTGTAACCACTCCAGCAGCGGCGGGTTAGACTTCCGAAACAGCTTCAATGCTTTGCGTATATCCCATCCGTTAATATCCAGCTGGTCGCTGATCGGACGTTCAATCACATCCCGCTGGTCTTCAATCGACAGATACCACTCCAAAGGTCTGACATAAATAAAACGCACATCGTAGTCACTGTCTTGCGAAGGAAATCCCCATGCCCGACTGCCTGACTCACAGGCATAGATAATGCGAACTTGCTCCTCCTGCTCGATCTGCGCGAGTTGCCTCGCAATGATGTCTCTCATCGCCTGATCTACATTGCTCATCCCTGTTTTCCTCCTTTTCTACCTCGATTTATAATTGAATTTTTCGCACACGCTCCGCAATCGTCTCATATCCGGTTGCTGTCTCTGCAATATATGTCAATACTGCCTCACTCCAGCCATAGATGTAAAAAGTCTGACCATCCCGCGGCGGAACCATGGCCTGCCGGTAAGGGGTAATATCTACAATGAATGCCTGCAGCCCCGGATTCACGGCGCGTCGATAACGTTCTAACTCGGCATAAAATGGACTTCCTTCATTCTGCTGCTCATCCGTAATCATAATGATGCGATCCACCATCTCTTGAGACTCTCTTAGCTCTCGGACAGGTCTTCCCGTATCGGTTCCGCCTTGTGCACGAATCCGATTAGCCTGCGCCAGAATACCCTCGTCCAGCTTGGGGCGGGCATTTTCGACCTGTTGATCGAACAACCAGAACAAGGAGTTGCCCTGCGTTTGTTTGTATAGCGCCAGTGCAAGCACCGAACCGATACGTAAGTAGTCTCCCTGCATAGAGCCTGAGCGATCGAGAAAGATAGCTGTTCTTCCCGGTAACCGTGGCAAATTGTGCACGGACAGCTCCACGGCCTGTTGCAACGCTTCCCGGAATTCTGGCCGCTCCACCATCTCATATGCTTTGACGAAGCGAAAAGGCAAAATCCGCGATTGACGCAGTGCCTCGGCATCCGTCAGACGACGTGTGATGTAAGCAATATTTTTCTTTTTGGCAAAAACTCCGGCACGATCCATCGCATTTAAGTGACGCAGGAGCGCAAACATCGGCATCTGGAGCATCAAAGCTTCCCAAATCGGACGCGTTGGCTGAAGGATCGAGGTCACGACCGAATACGGCAGTTTCCCTTTTTCAATCTGGTGGAGCTGACTGGCAGGGTTACGTGTCGTTTTCAGTTTCTCCAGTGCCTGTAGTTGCGGAAGGTCCACCAGACTGGTCTCATGTCCCCGCAAATAACGGAATAAGGCTTGTTGCCTCTCATCCTTCGGCTTGGGATGTGCGGTGACGATCATATCGCCCAGACTGTACCCACGCCCTCGTCCATTATATTTGATCGCCCAGTATTCGCTGATTTCGTTCAGAAACTGATTGACTTGACGCTTCACTGCACGTCCTCCCTCTCCCCGCCCGCTTCCTCTAAGGATCGTCAGAAAATCGGCCAGATCCGCTGGCGTCTTCACCACATGAGAGAAAACCTGTGCGAACTGTTCTGAATTAATCTTGGACAATACTGCGAGCCCATACAAAGGCTGTAGCCGCATGAAGCCTTCATTCCGAGCATATACCAAAGCCTTCGCCATGAAGTTTGCATCCAGTTCCGCCATCTCCTGATGGCTGCTCCCCGCTTCATGCATCAGCTGTTGTTCATCCGCATAAAACGTATTGTTCAGCGTATTCGTCGTCAACATCTGTATATATTGTTCCTCGACCAATCGCTCATAAGCTGCATATCCATCATGATTATGTACTACAGATTGAAGTGTATTAAATAATGATTTGGCTCTACTCATCACACGTAACCTCCCTTCGGGTAAAATGCTGTGCTTCATCTATGCGATACATTTGATTATCTTCATAAACGCTTTGGGTAATAGCTTCTGAATCTAACGTTGTTGGTTAACGTTTCTTCGTTTCTTATAGAACTTTCCGAGGAAAAAGGGGGAAGGTTTTACCTGCTCTACCGCTGAGCTACACCGCCATAACCGGCGGCGATTGGATTCGAACCAACGACCTGGTCGATTAACAGTCGAAGTAACCCTCCCAGGCGCCTCGGAAATCAGATCAGCCGAGCTAATTCACCGCCCCGCTTCACATCCTTATTATGCATGGAAACCCTCAACCACGAACATGGTGAAAGTATGGCGACTTGCCGTGAATTAGAGTAAGTTGCAGTAACTTGGAGGGAAGTGAATGGTAGTAAGTTGAATTGAAATGACATGGATTTAAGCGAGATATAGCAACTTTGCCATGAAAGCAGACGTTTATCTTGATACAATACAAAGATCACAGTCCAATCAGGAGTGAGAGCTATGGCTAAAGAAAGCTTTGATAAAGAGATTCAGTTTCTGCGAATGCTGTCTCTGACCAGTGGCGCATATAACCGTCAGCAGTATGCCAAACGACTTGGCATTTCTGTACATACCTTTGATAAAACACAGCGCAAGCTGCGTGACATTCGCCAGAGCCTGACCGATCAGCACACAGACAGTGAAATGGGCTCAGAGATGACCGACCTTGCCCGTTTCCAGTACGGCGAGTCTGCCGAGCCGCTGCTACTATTTCTTTTTCGCGCCAAATCCATGAAAGAAACCGAAGTGGAGCGCTTGTCCGTCATATTACATACCCTTCAAGACTCCGCGCTGACCGCGATGGAATTACTGGATGCCTGCTGCGCCGATTTGCCGGAAGAACTGGCCCTGCCGGATGAGAAAACAATCCGTTCGGATCTGAAGTATTTGGAGGAAGTGGGTGTCGTTCGTAAAGAGCCGGGCGGACGTCCTTATCGTTATTCGTTACAGCAGGACGTGCTGACACGGCTCACCCCGGAAGAACAGCTGGAGTTATACGACTTCGTTGATATGATGGCGAACACACAGGTTCCATCGGTGCAAGGATATCTATTGCGGGATAGTATGAAAAAAGTAATTAAAGCCAGTTATCCGCAAGAAGAAGCGACGGAGCCATATATTTATAAGTATCATTATTATTCACGCATTCTGGACGAGGCTCATCTGTACCCCCTGCTTGGGGCAATTCGGCAACGCAAACGAGTGCAGTTCCAGTATTTTTCGCCGAAGAAACCGTCCAGCTACAGCTCGCAAAATACGAACCCGAAATTCGAACGCGAAGCTGGCGGAAGCACCAATCGGATCATCCCGATTGAAGTCGTTTATGATCACCAGTACGGGCGCTGGTATGTCATCGGTTATCAGAGTCGGCGGAGATTCGTGAAGTTTCGTATGGAGGGCATTACCCAGCTGGAGGAGCTTCAACCTATTGAAGAAGAGCATATGCTGGCTTTGAAAAGAGAATGGGCCGACATCAGCCGGTACAGCTGGCTTGTTGATACAGGCCGCACCGTGACGGTGCAAGCACGCTTTTTCCACCCGGGAGATGGTCAGCGCAACTTTATTCTGGATCGCGTCCGGCTGCAGGGACAATGGGGAACCATTACACCCGAAACGGATCATAGCTTTTTGTATGAGATTCAGGTCAACGGTACAACAGAGATCAAACCTTGGCTACGCAGTTTTGGCTCAAGCTGTGAGATTCTGGCTCCGCGTAAGCTGCGTGAGGAAATGATTGAAGAATGGAAGGAGATTGCGGCGTATTATGAACCTGTTCGAGAAGATGTTCAACTACCAGATCATGACGAGACTGAATGAAACCGGACTGTTCACCTGGACTTCGCAGGAACGAGCCTGGCTCCGTATGATGATCGAACATCCGGCTGCACAAGAAGCGCTAAACCCGACAACGTTGACCAAATTAAACCATATGCTGGACGGGGAAAAGCACTTGAATCTGCAAGATTACCTCACGGAAAAAGCAAAAAGTGAAGAGAGCAGTGTCTCTCATCCCCTGCTGAGGCCGTTACGGCAGATGATCCTGAACGGTGAGGGGTTTCAAATGATTGGTCGTATCCGTAGCGGACGCACAAGCCAGGAGCAGTTCGGGTTCCCGTATAAGCTGGAATATTCCATGGTCAAAAAGGAATGGTATGTGCTCTGGTATGCCCCTCACTTTGCAAGGTTAATGTCCACCAAGCTGCATAGCATCACCAAGCTGGAGAGCAGGTCCATTAAACCGGAGGCCGCATCACGCTACAAAGCGAGCATCGCCCTGATCACGGAGAAACGTAAAACGACGATCACGATCGAGGTTTTACCTGAGTTCAATGCGGAGTTGTCCCGTATTCTCTATGCCTTCTCCTGCTTTGAGAGAGAGGTTAAATATAACGAAGCGAACCATGTATACCGTATTCTGCTGACGGTTCCGCGAAACGAGGTCGATTACGTGTTGTCCAAGATGCGTTTTCTCGGTAAACGTGTTCGCATCATCGATCATTCGGCTCTGCAGGAGCGCATGTCCGAGACTGCTGCCAAGGTACTGGCACGATATGCGGACTCCGAGTCCAAACAGCTGGGCCATGAAACGGCTGCGCAAGGTGATTAGCATAGAAAGTAGCTCTAAAACAATTGGCTCAACAACTAGGCAATTTCATCCGATATGATGAAAGATATACAGCAAAAAGGACGAAATGCGATTAGGATGCGATTGACCTGACCGTTACTCCTTCGGTTTGGAGCAGATCAATCACTTCATTTCGTCCTTAATTTCCGATCTACGTAGCACTGCTACTACTGGCTGCTCTTCGTCTTTTGTTAATGGCGTGCACGCCCATGACCACAGCAACCAACTCATACGTGTCTAGATGCTCTGACTGATTATCCAGCACAAATGCCCCTGAGCTAAACCAACCACTGGTACGGCGGAAGCTTACTACGACACGGCCCGCCCCGTCAGTTACATCATATTCCTGCGAAAATGCCGGGGCAGATACATCATAGATGCCACGTGAGCCCGCATCGTACTCATACTTTTTGCTAAAAAAGCTGAATCTTGCTCTCAGCAACCCCAGATGTGTGC
Organism: Paenibacillus xylanexedens; assembly: GCF_007680605.1. GTDB lineage: Bacteria > Bacillota > Bacilli > Paenibacillales > Paenibacillaceae > Paenibacillus > Paenibacillus xylanexedens_B. Next base: position 298,173 of record NZ_VEIO01000002.1, on the reverse strand, counting down.
CATCTGATGCGGTCACGTCCCAGCGATTGGTCAACATGCGGAATTTGCCGCTGCAGACCAGACCATTTTCATCCGATACATCAAGTGATGATCCAAATACACTTTTCAAATCCAGGTGTCCTGCCCGCTCCTGATCGGCATTCAAAATTTCAGTATATCCGGCGTTGAAAAAGTTATCTCTGAAGTACAATTGCATATCGCTCTCCCCTTCCCGATGTTGTAATGTCTAAAGAGGCTCATCAGGCGAATCCATCTTCAATTACCCATTCGCAGTTATTATACATAAATTTACGTATTCAAACTGGAATAGGGTGCATATATCCCATCATTTCTGCCAAAAGAAAAAACGAGCAGCTCCGCCACCCGTTATATCCATCTTGTTTTCTTTTGCTAAAGAAGGGATCAGACTTCCACTTTTTTCGTGTTCATATAAATCATACCCCATACGAGAAGCGCAGCAAGTGCCATTTCAAACACCGTGGTCCCCCACCGTCCATCCGCCCATATAACACCGTTGGCTGAAAATGAGATGCCTGTGCTTTCTTCGGTGAACTGAAACAGATCATTCGGACTGAACTTTCCTGAAAAAATAACATTTTCCAACCAGCTAAGCAGGTTAATCAGAACAATGAACGTTACAATCCCGATCCATGGGCCTGTTTTCCAGCGGAACGTTCCAGCCACGCTGATGGAGAAAAAGATCATGATCGTCATAAACAGAACAATCCAGCCTGTAAATAACAATGTACTCATGAGTTCTGGAATACTTAAATTCGTTACATCAAAAAACACTGGCAAACTCAGCTTTAGTTTCATTGTGGCATACAGACAGATGTGGACGAAACCAAGCAACAGCAGGCCCAATCCGCAAAGCGCACCAAAAATGATAGGTGATAACACATGAGACATACCCGTGACCGGGATCAGACGACGATTGTAGGAGCGGATGTTGGCCGCATAGGTTTTAATCATTTTCACATAGATGGCTGCTCCTGCTCCGACATATGCCATGATGCCTAGCACATTTGCAGTGATACCGGATGACACAAAAATCATCAGACCCAGTTGAACAATAATCAGGATGGCTAACCCTGCCAGCAGGGTATTCCAGCTTCTTCTAAAATCATACTTCAACAATGTCATCATTCTGCATAGACCTCCTTGAACATCTCATCTACACTCTTTCCATGCTTCAGCCTGATGGTCTCGACTTCCTCATGCATAACTACCTTGCCTTCCCGAATAAAGACCACTTCATCAAAAATGCGTTCAATATCATTTACCAGATGTGTGGAAATAATCAGGCTGCTGTCTTCGTCGTAAAATTTAACGATCGCATCCAGAATTTTGTCTCTGGCTACCGGGTCAACGCCGCCGATCGGCTCATCCAGCAAATATAACCGTGCCTTGCGAGACAATGCCAGTGTTAACTGCAGCCGTTCATTCATACCTTTGGACAAATGACTAACACGCTCATCCGCTGCTAGATTCATAAACTCCAGCATCTCCCGTGCCTTTTCTTCATCAAAATCGGCATAAAAGTCACGGTAGTACGCGATCGCATCACGCACCTTCATCCACTTTTCCGTTAACGGACGATCTGGCATGAATGAAACGAATGACTTCGTCTCCAGTCCAATCGCCTTACCTGTAACCTGAATGCTACCGCTAGCGGGATGCAGCAAACCTGCGACCAGCTTCATCAGTGTACTCTTTCCACTTCCGTTGCTGCCTAGGAGCCCTACAATTCGTCCTGGAGCAATATTCAGGGAGACATTGTGCAACGCCTGTTTACGCCCATATGTCTTGTTGACCTGATTAAGTTCAAGAATGTTACTCATGTGTCTTCTCCCCTTTCCCCTGACTACCTTCTGCCAAAGCGTCCGTCACGATGGACACAATATCCTGCTCTTCGATTCCAAGCTCTTGCATCCCGGTCAGGAAACGATCCAGCAATTCGCCGGCCATTTCTTTCTTGATCATCATGATCTTCCTCTCCTCACTTGTCACATATCTGCCCAAGCCCCGCTTCGTTTCAACGACTTCTTCACGCTCCAGCTCCTGGAACGTACGTTGTACTGTATTTGGATTAATCTGCAATTCGGCAGCCAGTTCACGAACCGAAGGAATTTTATCCCCTGCCTTGAGGGCTCCGGTTACAATCTGACGTTTGATGTATTGCATGATCTGCAGATAGATCGGTAAATTATTATCAAATTCGATAGGCACGATGTTTTCGCTCCTTTCTGTATTGGTGTGTTAGTTACATAGTACACTAGTGATTTAGTATTGTAAAGCCCGTTTTGAAGCATCATCCGAGCGCAATAAAAAAAACAGGTCTCAAAGACCTGCCCTCTAAGCTTATATGTTAATTGAAAAAGGCTATTACGGATTAGGAGGCCTATTTCCCCAACTCTTTATTGCTTCCTCCTGTTCAAAACATGTATGCTGCCTCCCTTACCATGCTGCCAATGATTCATCATCATAAGATACAGTTCGTCGATCGGCAAAGTGATACTGCTTTGCGCAATACTGATGGTTGCATCCACCATATGGCTATTTGCCGTCATCAGCTTGCGCTTCATCCCGTTATGACGCTCCATAAATGCTTTCTCATCCTGCAGTTTAACCCCAATCATTTTTTGCCCCATCAGCTCGTACATAAACATATGTTCAATTTCCCTCCAGGCTACTGCCCCGCCTGAGGTATAAGAAGAAGAATCGACAAACCCCTGTTCATTGATGACAAAGGAAGGTTCTTTTCGGATCATCTTTACCAGGCTGTAGAAGAAACATATGCCAAAGAAGAGGACAGATAACAGACCAAGAACACTGGATATGATGGAAGCACCTGCACCTGAAGATCGGTCAAACATCAGAAAGAATCCGGCACTCACAAAAAGCGCTGCCCCTGCCGTAATCCAGGCCATTCGTTTCCTGCTCGGATATTCCACATGCTGTTCATAAGATGTATTCAAGCGTAACTTCCTCCTCCTTGTGACTAAATCATGTGCAGTTCAAAACAGGAATAGCATTGTACATTAAACCATTCGGGCTAATCCTAAACATTTCCTCTGCGTTTATTCCTTCCTTGTAAAAAAAACTTAACGTCTTTCCATTCGGGAGGTTGTTGTCCTGTACTTGTCTTTCCGTTAATATAAATGGAAAGCTTAGGAAATTATCCAATCTGAATATGTGGGAGGACAAGCGATGAACGAGCAACGTGGCATGACATCGGAAGATTTGTACCAGCTTACATGGGTTAACGATCCAGTCCCGTCTCCCCAAGGCGGACATCTGGTGTATGTTAGTCGGCAAGTGAATGAAAAACATGATGGTTACCACTCACACCTAAGACTACTTCATCTGCATAGCCGGAAGGACAGACCGTTCACTTCCGGAGAAAATGATCATTCCCCAGCTTGGTCACCGGATGGGACACAGCTCGCTTTTATACGCGAAGTGCATGGAAAATCCCAGATATGGCTCATGGCTTCGGATGGCGGAGAAGCGCAACAGATCAGCCACCTGCAACATGGCGTCAGTTCCTTCTTATGGGCACCGGATGGCGGGACTCTGCTTGTAAAGTCTTCTGTGGAAATGAATGCAAATATAGATGAGAAACCGGATACAGCGTCCGCGGAAGATAGCGGCGAAGATAACAAAGAAAGTTCACTGCCTCAAGAAATCATCGTGGACCGAATTCGCATGAAATCTGATGGCGGCGGGATATGGAATGGAAGACGTTCCCATCTCTATATTATCGCGCCAATCAGCGCAGAGGCTATACCTGTAACGACAGGTCACTATGATATCGGGGATTATGCCTGGTCTCCGGATGGAAAACGTATCGCCTGGATCACCGAAATGCCTGAAGAGGGCGCGGATCATAGCGACTTTACGTTGACCAATCATGTGTATACAGCGAGCCCTGATGGGTCAGACATACAGCAATTAACCCCGGAAGGATATACCTTCTATCGGCTTAATTATGCACCTGACGCGCAATCAATCGCCCTGCTCGCCAGTGACCGCTCTTACGGCAATGCTACCCTAGTGAAGCTGTATACACTCCCGATATCGGGTGGAACACCTAAATGCCTGAGTGCAGATTGGGATGTACAGTTGAACCACAGCCTTGTTGGTGATATGCGCTCCCACCTCGTCACGACAGGTCCGCTATATTCACAGGATGGCTCTTCCATTCTGTGTCTAGCTACGATACATGGCAGCGTGCGTATCGCTAGATTTGCATTAGATGGAAGCGGTGCTGATTACCTTTTGCCAGATGAGTGCGAGATCTATCAGTTTGCGGAGCTGGCGCAGGGCCAGATCGTCGCGGCTGTTGCGAATACGCAACAGCCCGGTGACTTGTATCTGTACGAACAACCGGGAGACCCCGGAACCCGGCCTATCCGTCTCACGAACAGTAACCCGCAACTAGAAGAGGATATTTGGCTTAGTACGCCGGAAACCTTCTGGTTTGGCTCCTCGGATGGGCTGCAACTTCAAGGTTGGATCATGAAACCTCACGGTGTCGTTGAGGGTGTCAAGGTTCCGACGATTCTTGAAATTCATGGCGGCCCGCATATGATGTATGGTTTTACTTTTATGCATGAGTTCCAGCTCCTTGTTGCTCAGGGCTATGCTGTTATGTATATCAATCCGCGTGGAGGGCTGGGATATGGACAACAATTCGTGAATGCGTGTCGGGAAGATTACGGCGGAGGGGATTACCGAGACCTGATGGAGTCTGTGGACTATGCTTTGTCCCATTATGCATTCATTGACCCATCCAGATTGGGCGTAACCGGCGGCAGCTATGGCGGGTTCATGACAAACTGGATCGTGGGACATACGGACCGCTTCAAAGCCGCGGTTACCCAGCGTTCCATCTGCAACTGGTTGTCGTTCTACGGCGTCAGTGATATCGGGTATTTCTTTACGGAAGATCAGATTGGCGGTAATGCATGGGAGGACACGGAAAAACTGTGGAAACATTCTCCGCTTGCTTATGTTGGCAATGTGCAAACACCACTGCTTATTCTTCACGGCGAACAGGATCTCCGCTGTCCCATTGAGCAAGCTGAACAATTATATGTTGCGTTGAAACGACGCAAGCAGACCACCCGGCTCGTTCGTTTCCCTGGGGCAAACCATGAACTATCTCGCTCCGGTAATCCACATCTAAGGGTACGACGTTTAGAGCATATCGCCCAGTGGTTCAACGAATATCTGTAAACTCCCATGGAAGTTGAACGAAAGGCTTTTACATGGATCATTTAATTCATTTGGATCTTTTGGATCAATTCAGTGATTACAAAAATTCGGATAGCCGCAGGTTATACTCCAATTTCGCAACCGGATACCTTGTGCATCGAACAAAAACAGCCGATATGCCTGTAATCACGAACGAATCATTACAGGCATATCGGCTTGCTTTTTTTAAAGAATCAGACAACATACGAACTTGCTTATTCTTCTCCCCAGATGACCGTCACTTCATTCAAATCCTTATCGCTTGAAGATGCGTTACCTGTAATCGTTACAGCGTACTTGCCTTCCTCACGACCTAAAATGCTGAATTCGTCAGCTTGAATATCCTCACTGTTTTGAGTCAGGTTTTTATTCTGATAATAGTTTTTGTAGGATGAAGCGAGAGTGCTCAGGCTCTCTTTGGATGTATAAATCAGCACTACTTTTTTGTTTCCATCTACAACATTCTCAATCAGGCTGGTCGCTTTTGCATCTTTAGGCAATGGGAAATCTGCTGGCAAGTACTTGGATTTCACGCCTGAAGCTTGTGTGTTCGTACCTGTCGATGGAGATGAGGATTGACCGCCGCCAGTAGATGCAGACCCTCCTGATGAGCTTGAAGCACCTATGCTTACCTTATTATTTTTGGCGTCATATTTCACTTCTGTATTTAAAGCTTCCGCAATGGAGCGAGCCGGAAGGTATGTACTGCCTTGATACGTAATGGGCGCCAGTTTTTTGCCCTGATCACCTGTCGGTGTAAATTTTTGTCCGTTTACTTCGATGGCAAGTCCGTGATTCAGATAGGCTTTGATCGTTTCCAATTGCGTACCTGCGTAAACACCTGCTGATCCCGTTAACACCATACCAAATACGCCTGCTGCAATCAGCCACTTTTTATTTTTCATGTTCCTTCGCCTCCAAAGTTCAGTATAATTAAGTTTGAGTAATACATATTGAGTTGAATAATCGGGTGATAAAAGATATCGTTCGGATGAGTTCAGTTCATATAACAATGAGTTGTATAAATAAACCTTCAACTCCCCATTCATGTTAGCCATATCATAAGTACTTGATGGCAGGTTGTAAACGATATCTTGATAAATCAGGACTTGGGTCATATAAAAATGGTTTAGAAGTTGCGAAAATACAAGATGTATTAGATAATGATGTCTTGTTTATAGGACCTAACAACGAATGAATGAACTAGGGAGGACTTCTTTGAGATGACAAATCAACATTTGTTTGATACACGGATTGACCGACTATCTACCGGTTCCGAGAAATGGGACGGGCTTGAACCTTTATTTGGTGTAGCGGATGCACTTCCCATGTGGGTAGCCGACATGGATTTTGCCGCTCCCCCTGCTGTTACTGAAGCATTACAGGCCCGGGTAGAGCATGGCATCTTTGGTTACACCCTGCGAACCGAGACCTATCATGCAGCCGTCACAGACTGGATGCAACGCCGTCACAACTGGAAAATCAATGCGGATTGGATCGTATTCACGCCAGGGATCGTACCTGCGCTCAGTATAGCGGTACAACAATTTACTTCACCAGGAGACGCAGTAGTCATCCAGACCCCCGTATACCCTCCCTTCTATGATGTCGTGAGAGATCAGGGGCGGGAACTCATTACGAATCCACTGATCGAAGAACATGGAAAATACAGCATGGATCTGGATCATTTGGAGAGAAGTTTCCAGAATGGAAAGGTCAAAATGCTGATTCTGTGCAGTCCTCACAATCCGGTTGGACGAGTATGGTGTCGTGAGGAACTGGAGGCTCTTGCATCCCTGTGTCTGAAATATAATGTGCTCGTCGTATCGGATGAGATCCATGCTGATCTGGTGTATGAACGTGGAACACATACGCCGCTAAGTCTGATCTCTGAAGCAATCGCAGATCGTAGCATCATCTGCACAGCACCGAGCAAAACGTTTAATATCCCCGGATTAAGTTCATCAAACATTATCATTCCTGATGCCGAATTGCGGGAACAGTTCGCCAAAGGCGTGCGTACCCTGGGGTTGTCCAGTATCAGCACACTGGGAGCCGTAGCAACCGAGGCGGCGTATAACGGTGGCGAAGACTGGCTTGATCAGTGTCTTGCCTACATTCGGGGCAATATGGAGTACGTGCAGCAATTCGTTGCATCGCAACTGCCAGGTATCCGTGTATACCTTCCTGAAGCCACCTATTTGTTATGGGTTGATTTCCGGGAATTAGGGTTGACTCATGCGCAATTAAGCAAGAAACTTCTTCATGAGGCAGGACTCGCATTCAATAGCGGGGTTGTATTCGGCAAAGAATATGCCGGATTCATGCGCATCAACGTAGCCTGTCCACGTGCAACAGTTGAAGAAGCTATGCGCAGATTATTAGTTCTGGCAAATAGATAAATAAATAAAGGGTGTCGCAGTCGTCATGTCATGGTTCTTTTTTCATGGTGAAGCGCTGTGACACCCTCTTTTTCTACAATGGCTATTTCAACTTGAATTTTTGTATCTTCAGTTTTCTTTTTTATGAGCCTGAATAAATTGCACGGATGCCTGTAGCGCCTGCTGTGCTGCTTCACTTCCCAGATCGAACTGGTAATCATGTCCCAGCTTCTCCGGAGATGATTGAAAAAATAACGTTTCTGCCCTGACCCCCTGCCGCTTCAGCACTTCCGCGAGTTCAATTGATTGTACGGTCAAAGGATCATCATTACCAGAAGTAATAAATGATGGTGGAAACGCGGCCGTAGCCTGAAGTACCGTTGACATTTCGTCCAGATGTGGATCATTTTCGTATGCTTTGTTTCCCGTATATGACCAGAGGAACGTTCGCATAAATGGAAAGCCTGTGCTCTCGACAGTATGCAAATGATAAGGCCCACAGAACAAAAGTGTTCCTCTTAGCTGTTCAGACTCCACTGATGGCGTTATATTCATTTGTTTTGCCAGATTGGGATTCGTAAGCAGTGCCGCAGTCTGACTAGCAATCTGGGCACCAGCCGAATTACCGGCAAGAAACAGGTTGCTCGGATCACCCTGATATTCACTTACATGATCTCTGATAAATGTTAGAGCTTGAATGGTTTGCACCACGGGCACAGGGTATGTCGTATTCGGCGCAAGTGCATAATTCATGCTGACCACCACATGACCACGTTTGCTTAACTGCACCGCATAATCGACTATGTCTTTTTTATCACCCATAACCCAACCGCCGCCATGAACCCACAAAATGACTGGCAAGGGTTCGGTTGTTGCAGAAGGATAATAAATGTCCAGCTTACTGTTACTTCGCCCTCCATCTGCATAGGCCACATCGGTAACACGAGTTATCCCTTCCGAAATAAACGATTCCTTATCGCTTTCCTTTGTGGTAAACAACCCAACCCCTGTCTTTAGCAAAAAGACCGTTATTCTGGGTGTGAATTGTGAGCCCATCCCTACAACACCGATAATCAGAAGCAATAAACTGATGGGAATCCAGTAACGCTTTCGTTTCAAACCCGTTCTGCTCTCTGTCTGCACCGCCCTGCACCTCGCTTCATGTTCGATGAATGGTTCTGTTATAGAAGTGTACGCGCCAGAAAAAATCTAGTTTCTCTTCTGCAATTTTCTTGCAGGATCAGGCTCCTTCATTTGGGTCTGTTGTGAATCTCCTGGCTTACTTTAACGTAGATCGCAGACACCTTTTGCTCTAACGTGTGAACATGTTGGCTCGCAACCGTCCATCTCTCAGCCGAAGAAACCAAAGCATTTAGTGTACTTAATACACGTACAGGTTCACCTTTTTTCAGAGATTGTTTGAAGTTCCGAAGCGCATCCGAATACCGTTCTCTGGACAAACTGACTTGTTTCTTGGCCGTTTGAATCTGCTTTTTTACAGCATTTGTGCCATTCAACATCGTTCGCAGCCGCTTCACCTCATTATTTTTCCGCTTCCGTGCTTCAGCAAGGCTCAATTTCTTCGCACGAATATCCGCACGTGCCAATTGCACCAAGGGTTTTAGCGTGTCAGCCTGTGTACGAATGGCCGAACTCCACTCTTTGCTCTGGAGAGCTTTGGCAGCAGACAATTGTTTGTTCAGTGAGCTATACAGTTTGAATAAGGGTTCGTATCGTGCCTGCGTAAGTTCCACTGCCTTCTGAAGAGCCGCCAGTTTCGCTGCATCGGTATTACTGATTGCCTTTCGAAGCTGCACCAACTCAGCAGCGCTCGCTGTATGTAGTTGCTTGGTCTTTTGTTCCCACGTTTCTTTCTGGGAAATCCATTTCCCGGCACTTTCGTACGACTGCTGTAAAGAACGTTTGGTTGATGCATCCGCCTTATTCAATACCGTGTTCCAGGCTTTCTGCGCGGTGACATTCAGCTCAATTCCCTCGCCATGAGCCGTTGCTGTACTCCACATCATTCCAATGCTGAATGTTATAACAAACATCATGCTCAATCGTGATAAAAGGGAATGTCCAACCAGCATCTTTAACCAAAATTGAATATACAGCACCCACTTTGAATGTCCCATCCACATGTTCATTGGTTGCTTCGGCAACGTAAGTTGCTCTACCAACCCTCTCTTCTCCGGTCTTAAATACATCATCCCTCTGCACCCCTTTTTCTCAAAATTAATATGGAATCCCGCGCCACGTTTCGATCTGCATTTAACGCTCAATTCGGCGAACGACAAAAAAAGCACCCGCAAGTCAGGCCTATGCCTGCTCTTACGGGTGCTTCCCTCATGAGCCGTTCCATATAAGATTCGATGAATCAAAGTGTCGCTTGAATCTTTGCTTTTCCTAATATATTCCACAAATATTATCTGGTCAAGCTAAATGTTGAAACACTAAGAGTTCGTAACACATATCTATCTTCGATTGTTTCTGGCATTCAGACTACAAATGCGAAGAACAACAACACGTTATAGATCAGCCAAGATGGCTTTCATATCCTCGGTGAGATCTTCCTCTTTTAACATCATATAGACATTCTGACCTTTGTTAAAATTAAGCTTGATCTGATAGAAGATACCCTGATCGGTATAGTAACCTGATCTTTGGCGCTGAAGCAACTGGCTGATAATTTCTTTGTTTTTGGTCGCGACTTTCTTCTTCCCTGTTAGACTTTGATCTATTAATTGTGGGTCAGGATAGACTAGTGTAGCTTTACCTCGGCTGTGGATCTCTTGTTTAATAAACTGGGCGGAAGCAATTTCATCTACAGACACCTGCAACTGGTCATAAAACTTGTTCTCTTTAAGCCAAGCAATCAAACGGGTGTAGGTTGGTTTAATCTCATATGTGGAGCTCAGATTAGGATTATCTAATATCTGCTTATGCGATTCATCCCGGTAATTCTGATAAACCTCAGCTGATGCATATGACTCCCAATGGGATTTTTGATCTTCATACGTTTGATCCAAAATTTCTGTTTTCAAGAGTGCCTTGAATTCACGAATGAGCTGAGGGTCACTGATGTATACAGCGCGATCACTAGTTAATCTTGACCGGATACCAACGCTGCGAACGTCATTGTCGAGTGCATAGGTTCCATAACTGACTACTTTATAATCCTCGAAGTTTTTCATATTCTCAAATTCTTGTTGAAAATTGGTCTCTTGAACGGTATATTGTCGCGATATCGTCTTTCCATTCTTTAACTTGTAATCAATCCTGACACTCTCTTGATCGGGTATAATCTGATTCTGCCCCCTGTCATTCAAGCTCTGTCTGGTGTCGACAATCTTATGATGAAGTGTTAGGACAGCATCAATATATCCCACAGAGCTGGAGTAGAACCGTTCGTCATCCAGCTTTACAATCTGATTATCTACATAGATCCTTTGGTCCCCGCCAATACGAACCTTCTCGACGTTATCTTTCGAAGGTACATTTGTCGCATAACCATTCCAGTCTGCGACAGGCACGTAAAGAATAAGTGCAGCTGCAATCCCATATACAGCAAACTGTGGTAATAAGCTGCGGTTCCAGATCAACCAGGTTTTGCGAATAATCATCTCGGCTCCAACGTATCCCGCAACGCCTCCGATGATATATCCTGCGACGCCCCATTCTTCGGTGTTTCCAGGTGAAATCATTGAAAAATATGCGCCACTAAGCAAAACAATAGTGAACATAAATCCAAAACGGAAAATCGGTTTTACGATTCGGAATGTAATGGCTTGCGTTGCCGATTCCACATGTCGCTTGCGGTACAGGAGATACGATAGAGTAGAGAGTACCACTGTCAAGGCAGCATAGATTCCAATTTCGCCCCATCCCGGAATCGCATAAACTAAGCTACCCATACGGGAGATTGGAGAAATGGTCTCTATTTTGAATCGGAAAATGTCCACCGGATAACCATACAAAAAACGCTTCAGATGCAACTCAAAAGTTCCCCAGAAAATTAATGGAATCAGGCTGATACCATACACGGTAAGTCCTTGTAAGATCGACTGTCCAATACACATGCCCACCGCAACGGTCAGCGTAAACATGAACAAAGAAACAATGCTCATTGTTACTCCCCACATCCAAACAGCAGTACTGTCAAAACTGAACGCGGGCTCATCTAAAACTGCGGATACCCACCCGGTAACTCCAGCTGTAATCCAAATAGGAATCAGTATCATCGCATATCCGGTCATCAGGTTCATCGTGAGCATATGGTTACGTTGCAAAGGCAAACTATGATACAAATCCGCAGGCCCACCTGCTTGAATGTAACGGAACAGGAACAAGGCCATCACAACGGGAACCGTAATGGCCATTAGCCAATGAAATTCTCCGTTTGCTCTAAAAAGGCTGCTGATTTCCTCAGTATAATCTCGATACTGTGTACCGATATACAACGGCAACGAAACTAATAAAAGTAGCAGATAAACAATACCTAGCCAGCCATGCTGCCTGAAATTTTGGTGCAGGATGCCGCGGTTAAAGTATAATCGGTTGAATGTCATACCCTGCACCCTCCATTTCATAGATAAAAATCTCCTCCAGTGTCAGCGGCAACACATCCAGCAGATACGGATCATGCAAACGAAATTGTGCCGTAACATCTTCACGATGGCCTTTAACAATATACAAAGAGACACTTCCTCTTTTTTCTTCATGCAAAATATGAACTTGTTCTTTCAATAAATCGGCATGGTCCGGGTGGCGGAAGGCAACCTGAATCTTATGTGTATCAGCCTTAAGGTCATCCAGATCCTTCTGCACGATGATTTGGCCTTTGTGCATGATCGCTACATGATCACAAAGATCTTCAATCTCCCGCAAATTGTGAGACGAGATGATAATAGTCACTTGGCGCTCCGCCGCTTCCTGGAACAGCAGGTTTTTGATCTGCTGGCGCATGACAGGATCGAGTCCATCAATCGGTTCATCCATCAGCAACACCTCAGGCATACAGCTGAGTCCCAGCCATACCGCAGCCTGACGGCGCATGCCTTTGGACATGCGATGTAGCTTGCGTTTTACATCTAATTTGAAGACAGTCCCGAGTTGGTTGAAACGTTCCTCGCTCCAACTCGGATAGATTGAACGATAGAATGCGGCCATATGAGTAATCGAAGATTGCGGGAAAAAGGTTGGCGAATCCGCCATAAAAATAGTGCGGCCTTTCAGGTCTAAATTTTCGTAAATTTCGGCTCCGTTAATGCGTACCGTTCCACGATCTTGACGATAAATGCCGGCAATGATTTTGAGCAATGAAGTTTTGCCTGCCCCGTTGGAACCGAGCAAACCATAGATCGATCCCTTATGTATGTACATGGTTACGCCATCGACGGCCTTTTCCTGTTCAAAAGCTTTGACAACTTGATTCAGCTCAATCATGAGGCACCTCCTTCTCTATACGGGCCATCGCTTCTTCGAATAAAAGAGTCATCTCCGCCTTGGTTAAACCGGAAAACGAAGCTTCGGCAATCAGTTTCACCAAGGATTCTCTGATCTCGTCTTTCATAGCCTCCTTCGGATGTTCCACAGATGGTGATACGAAACTTCCTTTACCCTGCACGGAATAAATATAACCTTCCCGCTCAAGCTCACGGTATGCCTTTTGAATCGTATTCGGGTTCACGGTGAGCTGTGTTGATAATGACCGAACGGAAGGAAGCTGCTCATCGGGTTTCAGAATACCGTATACGATCATTTCTTTGACTTTATCCACCAGTTGCTCATAGATCGCCTTCCGGCTACGTACATCCAATTCGAACATCCCGCACCTCCTTTCTTAACTTAGTAAGTTGCCTTGCTTGTTTTGCTGTTAGTGTAGTCTCAGTGTGCTATCTGTACTATCTGTACTACTATTAATAATACAGTTAATACAGTTTGTCAATCTTTAAATTAACTCCATGCGTGAATTCGGGAATAGCAAAATGTATATAAAACAATCAATATGGTATAGTTGACATATAAAAAAACACGCGTGAAAATGCTCATGTTATTGCCTGAAATCATTTCCTAGAAACCGAAAGGGATATCCCTTTGAAATAGAGTTTAGCGAGAAAGATTGGATAGCTTCTACAACCAATCCTTCCTCCTTATGAGGCTGGTGCGATTATGCTCGAAACTGGTCGTGGTGCGAATATGTTCGAAAGGTTGTCCTGCGCCTGTCCCTTCATTATGATGAGTTACAATGGTTTAGAATAAGTTAGGATGAATTAAGAAGAATTAAGAAGAATTAAGATGAGGTATGACGAGGAATGGAAAGACATGATAAAGCACGACGAGATCTGAATAAGAGTAGTGAGTGTGAGTTAGATGTGGTGTGATAAAGTTAAAATGATAGAATGAGTTAGATTGAGTTAGATTGAGTTAGATTGAGTCAGGATGGGTTAGTGTGAAGTAGGAAGAGTTAAGATGGGTTGAGTCAGTGTCAGAATCAGTGTCAGTGTGAGTGTGATGAGTGAGTGCGAGTAACAGTATGGTGGAAAGTTTTCATTTTGCTATTCGGTATTCCGGCTTTGGATAGGACGTGATCTTGTTTATACCTTGTCCACTTGTCGTGTACATTTGAGGATTTTGTTTATCAAAAGGTGGACACTTTTTCAAAAAGAACACACTTCACCTACCAACCTACATATAGATAAAAAATAAAAAATTTGATTTTTCCATCTATATATGGTGTTACAATCATTAGCGGAGGGACATGCTCTTTTGGAGAGTACTGTCCACTCTTTGAAAGACAAAAAGGATCGTTTTGTTTCCATACAGTGGACATTTATATATACCTATAATGTATGGTAACGAGTTCGAGTTTGAGTTCGGGTTATGTGTATGTATATGTGTAAAGCAGATAGCCTTCTGAACACTATAACCTTATACATGCTGGGCTTGGCAACTGCGATCTATCTACTAATACAATTAAAATCGAGGTAAATAACTCATGAACATAACAAAAGGTACGATTTCTGATAAGGTTGCTTCTACAGCCGGGCTCTGGGCTTCTCCACGCATACTTATTGTAACGGCTGTGGACGCGGAAAAAGACGCCATCCTTCGCGGCTTGGGTAATGATGCCGCTACACAGTTTGATGTTATTGCAGCGGGCGTCGGCCCCGCCTCGGCCGCTGCCGGAACTGCCGCTGCGCTAGCTTTTGCTTCAGCAGCGGCACGTGAACTGGCGCACGGCACGGCCGCGCCAGAGGAACTTGATGCGGCGCACGGCACAGCCGCATCTTCAGGGCCGGGGCCCGTTGCCGGAACCGGCGCCAGATCATCAGCCTATGGGCTGGTGATCTGTGCCGGCATCGGCGGCGGGTTCCCCGGCCGGGCGGACGTCGGCTCCCTCGTGGTAGCCGACGCCATGGTTGCAGCCGATCTGGGCTCGCAGACGCCAGACGGCTTCCTCTCTGTGGACGAGCTCGGATTCGGCTCGTCCCGTGTGGCGGCGGACGCGGTGCTTGCCGCGCGCCTGCGCCATGAGCTGCAGCGGGCAGGGCTCGCTGTCAGCGGGGGCACTGCGGTCACCGTGTCCACGGCGACCGGAACCGCGCAGACGGCCGCGGAGCTGTTGCGCCGCGTGCCGGATGCTGCCGCCGAAGGCATGGAAGGCTTCGGCGTAGCAACAGCTGCGCAGCAGTTCGGCCTGCCGGTGCTCGAACTGCGCGGCATATCTAACGCGGTCGGACCACGCGACCGCGACGCTTGGCGCATTAAGGATGCCCTGGATGCGCTCCAGGCAGCAAGTTCTATTTTACGGGAGGTTATCACATCATGAATATTGCTTTTTCCCCTTGTCCTAACGACACTTTTATCTTTCACGCATGGGTACACGGTCTGATTCCTGGTGCACCTGAGCTTGAAGTTCGCTATGCGGATATCGATATAACGAACGGCCTTGCTGCAAGTCCAATCGGACCAGACATTCCGGAAGTGATGAAAATCTCTTATGCAGCGCTACCTTATGTATTGGAAAATTATGCTTTGCTACCTGCTGGCGGCGCTCTGGGTAGAGGCTGTGGTCCTTTGGTTTTGACAGCTAATGGAACAACTGATCCGTCATACCTGTCTGGACGAAGTGTTGCCGTACCAAGCGAGCGCTCGACAGCCTATCTGTTATTCCGTCTATGGGCCGCGCAAAATATTCCCGGCGGTGTCGGTGAAATTGTTGTCATGCCTTTTGAACAAATTATGCCTGCCGTTCGTGATGGTCATATCGATGCCGGGCTTGTTATCCATGAAGCACGCTTTACGTACCAAAACTATAATTTGCAGCTAATGACTGACCTCGGCAATTGGTGGGAAAATGACACAGGCTTGCCGATTCCGCTCGGTGCCATTATTGCCCGCCGTGATCTGAATGCTCACGCTCTGGCTGGATGGGCGCGTGCCTCTGTCGAGTACGCTTGGGCTCATCCTGAAGAATCGCAAGCATATGTCATGGAGCATGCACAAGAGATGGACCCCAACGTAGCCGCTCAACATATCGACCTGTACGTCAACGAGTTCAGTACTAATTTGGGTGAAGACGGTTATGCTGCGATTACAGCGTTGCTTGGTCGTGCCATGCAAGAAAAACTGGTTCCCGAGTTCGACCTGAACTTGTTAAAAATCTAAACTTCACGTTGCGATGCTCTCTATCGGCTGGTATTGGAATGTTTCCATGTTGTTTAACTCTGAACTTAGCCGGAGCTATTACTCCTTAAGGTTTTGACCTATCTTTTATGTGCCGTCTATCTCTAACGATCCTGACAGACCTTATTTGACTCATTTTTGCAGTCTGCAAATTCTAACGATCACCAGAAACCTTATTTAGCCGAAAATGGTCCTTTTTCATCTCAATCTGGTCTATTTCGGTGAAATAGCGTTCCTACGGATCGTTAGAATTCTAAAACCGCCAAATTGGTGTAAATAGCGTCTGTGGGGATCGTTAGAAATTGCGCCAGATAGTCATGCAGTATCATTGGCCCTAACACGCCGTAAGATTGAGTCTACACAAGGTTTCCACCCTCATATTGGGTACTAGCTCGTAAAACTCCCCTATGATTGGGAGATATATGTGTAAAAACCAAACTAATCAAATACGAGTAGGGCAACTCCTCTCGCCACCTTTGTGACGTATTGAAGTTGCCCTTTTATTCGTTGAGTTGGTTTATCAGTTATGGCTTGCTTATAGCCTATGGTTTGTTTGTGGGTTACCTGGTTGTTGATTGTTTATTAGTTTATTGATTACCTAGGTTATTGATTTCCTCGTATTAGTTTCCTCGTTGTATCGTTGTATCGGTTTGGTTGTTAGTTTGGTTTGTTTGTTGTTTGTCGCCAGGTTATTGATATATTGTTTGCCTCGTTATTAGTTTATCATTGTTGGTTGCCTGATTAGTGTTGATTGTCAGGATCCGCTTTTTGTTGGTTACCTAGTTATTCGTTACTGCTTGATATATCGGCAGTTTAATTACTTGTTTCCTTCTCCGACATAACCGTGCGAATGATGGATCGCAGTGCATCCAGCATCACCGGAAGTGGCAAAGATGGCACAGAAGGTGCCTGAACCGCCATTTCCGTCGACGCTGGAAAATGAACAAAGCCTGCCCGCACAGGCAACTGTTGCAACCGAATGTAATCGAGTATCCGGTACATCGTGTTATTACATATATACGTTCCTGCCGTATTGGATACCGTTGCCGGTATACCTGCAACCGTCATATCATTAACCATCGCCCGGATGGGCAAGGTGGAAAATAAACCATCGGGACTTCCAGCTGCAATCGGCTCATCCACAGGGCGCTGACCCTGATTGTCCGCATATGATCCGGGCGGAATGTCCTTCACATTAATGGCGATGCGCTCTGGCGTAATTGCCGTTCTACCTTTTGCTAACCCGCAGGCGATAACGATATCCGGTTGAAAAACCTGCATCTCTGCAATCAGCATGTCTGCACACTCATCAAAATTCACAGGTAGCAACACGGTTTTCAATACTGCTCCCTCAATCACCTCATGCGCCAATGCCTCCATTAACGCTCCTGTCGGGTTAACGGCATCCCCGCCAAATGGCTCAAACCCCGATATCAGAAACTTCATCAACTGTTGTGTACTCCCTCCTGCTGGAACAATTCAAATGCCACAACCCGCTTCGCCTCATTGAGTCGTTATTTAGTAACCTCGCTCTTCCTTTATACAACTGCAAGGCTTGTACAATTCCAGCGCCCTTTTTAATCAACCCTTTGTTTAGCTCTGCGGATTCAACAACAGATGCCATCACATTAAACTGACTGGACTACATCTCTGCAAAAAACACTCGCCATATGCGTGGAAACTCTCATTAAAATTAGATTACAAAAACAAATCGGATTAGAGATAACAAAGAAAGCGAACATCACCAATCATCGTCTCTAAAGCTGCAACATTTTTTCACCCGCCCCGACCTTTCCAGCGTTCCATCCAGCTACCGTGCATCATAGTCACTATAAATAAGTGCTTTCCCATCATTATCTAGCGACCTTACTCCGATCTGTAGCGCAATCCCCACTGCCGCCTTACCGTATCCATCAGCTTCATGATCTCCAGAGATTCGTCCAGTTTCATGGTATGACTCTCTGTGCGGCCTTGCAGAATGCAACGTCCCGCCTCTTCTGCTTCAAACGCATACCCGAGACATGTCCGATCGTCCACAAACTTCTCTGGCTCGTCCTGTCCGTTTACATGTAAATAGGCTTCTTTGCCTGCGAGGAAAAAAGGCAGACGAATTCGGCCTTCCGTACCATAAATAACGGCCTCATTGTTCAGATTCAAACGAATGGCACCGCTCAGTGACGCCGAACGCCCCTCGGAATAAGACAACAATATCGAAAATTGCTCGTCCACACCGGTTTCCCCAATATGGGCCGTGCTCCATACATGCTGAGGTTGTTCACCGAAGATCATGGACGCGAAAGAGATCGGATATACCCCGGCATCCAGCAACGCACCACCGCCCAGATCCGGGTTAAGCAGCCGTCCTTCCGGCTCCCAGCCGATGCGGAATCCAAAGTCTGCCTGCACCATGCGTACTTCACCAATCCGCCCTTCCGCTATCCATGCCCGTGCCTGCGCAATTGGCGGCAGGAAGCGCGTCCACATGCCCTCCATGAGGAAAAGCTTCCGTTCTCGCGCCGTTTCCACGAGCGGCTCCAGCTGGCGTGAGTTCATCGTAAACGGTTTCTCACAGAGTACCGCTTTGCCCGCTTCGAGGCAGGCCATCACATTTTCCTTATGTACCGGATGCGGCGTTGCCACATAGATGATATCCACCTCGGGGTCCCGCAGCAATTCATCATACGAAGCGTAAGCGCGTTCAAAACCATATTCGGATGCAAACTTCTCTGCACTGCCCGCGGTTCGTGAACCGACCGCTGCTTTAACTGCATTCCCGGCATGAGCCAAATCCTTGGCAAACTGGGATGCAATCCATCCCGTGCCCATAATGCCCCATCGTACCTTATCCTGTCCCGCTGTCTGTGTCATACGTATATCCTCCCTACTGCCAATTTGCGTATTACAAGGTTCATGATTCAGACCAGCCAACATGGTATCTCTCTTATTTTACCAAAAAGAAACGTTTTCGTCAGAAAAGCCTGCTTCCCTTTATCACATTTCAATTCCGCAACGGATTTGCTAAGATAACTTGGAGACATACAGTGAGCACATGTACCCTATTGAAGAACACAATGACCCCAATGAAAGGAAGGTACGCCATGATCTCTGAGCCAAAACAAGGCCATAACCGCATACCTTCAGACGGCAAACGGACTGTACGCCCTAGCGGCGATTTCAATCATATAAATACACGTGCAACGGCTCGCAATGAACTTCACCAGTTCCTGGATCATGCCCTGGTTGAACTTCGGCGGGCAGAACATATTAACACGCACCGCCAATTTCAATGGCATGCAGATGAACTCCCGCATCATACCTTCATCTACATACATCGATTCACGGGTACACAGATCGTGGACGGCGAGCCATCCCGTGTCGTTCGCAAAGCGGCCTGTCTGTATCCACCCGGAACCCGTCTGGAACTTGTATCTGATGCCGCTCACGATGCTGAGTTGTATATTCTTGAATTCGAGCTGTTTCGAGTGACGGAGAGAACCGAAGCGAAGCGCATCTATGAACGTGAACTTCATTCACCTGTTGCCGGATGGATTCAAGGGCCATTTTACGGCATTCAACGGATCGCTGCACAACTGACCGAACTTGCACATCCCGACAGCGAAACAGCATCCCGTGGAATCAAGACACAATTGCTATTGACGGAGCTACTCTATCTACTCTGGCCTGAAAAACATGCAAGCCCTACGGAAGAACCGGAGCAAGATGATCCCGAATCCTGGTTAAAATCAACATTGCAATATATACAGCAGCATTATATGCATGAGATCAAGTTGGATACCTTAGCCGAGCTGGCTGGCATGCATCCGTCCTATTACTCTCAACTGTTCAAAAGCCGGATGCACAAAAATCCGATCGAATATATTACGCATCTGCGTATGAACCGGGCGAAGGAAATGCTACTGACCTCCGACCTGCGTATTCGCGATGTCGCCCGTGAGGTCGGTTACCGTGACGAGTTTTATTTCAGCAGACGGTTTCGTAACTATGCCGGCTATGCACCAACGGCTTATGCCAAGCAAGTTCACCGTAACATTGTGTCACTTTCTTATCCCTATACCGATCACCTCATGACACTTGGCATCACACCCTGTGCAGCACAGATCCAAGGCCATCTGCCACATCTGCCCCGGTCGCTTACCATGCCTTTTCATGCCTATGAACCGTGGGAACAAGGGCGTCAGGCATTTCTTGATGTGAATCCCGACCTGATTCTGACCAAAGATAACGCTACGGCTAAAGCGATGGAACATATTGGTGATGTTGCACCCATCATAACCATTCCGTGGAACCAGACCGACATGTTCGGCCATTTGGAACAGATCGCTTCGATTGTAGACCGGACTCAGGCGGCCAAAGAATGGTTGGACAAGCATGAGCGCAAAGCAGAGCGCGCGCGCAAGAAGATCAAAGAACGGGCTGGCGGCCTCACTGTAGCTGTAGGCACGTTGACTGCCAAAGGGCCGCGGATGTACAGCCACCGCAACTTCGGTCATGTGTTCTACCGTACGCTTCAACTCCATGCACCACAGCGTATTCAAGCCGAACTGAAAGGCAAGGCTCCCGGAACAGGCTTCAACTGGATGCCCTTTACACCCGGAGAATGGGACGGTCTGGAGGCCGATGTGCTTGTGCTTGCGACAGACAACCTGCATAATCAAGCAGCATTGTTGCAAAAATTAAAGCATGATCCGCTATGGAACAGCCATCCCGCCGTTCGTAGCGGCCGTGTGCATCTTGTAGATTGGAACACTTGGGTTGTGTACGCTCCATATTCCATTAACATCCAGCTTGAGGAAGCGCTCTCGATGTTGACGAACAAGCCCGTACTTTTGTAATCTAAAAAATGTCCATTTCCCAAATCTTAATTTATGCCATGTACGGGCCTGGATTAAGATTTTATAATATTCACTAATTGATAATGATAATCAATAACAATGAATGTTGTTATTTGTTATAAAGGAGTGACCCGTATCCAACATCCGGGACTGCCTCATCGCCCGTCCAAGATTCAACGATCCGCAGTCACCGTTGGTCTGATGTTTCTGTCTGCCACCGCGTTCCTGCTGATCAGTATGTTTGTTGCTATCTCATTAGGAGCCAAAGGCTTGACACTGGAAACCGTGTGGACAGCTATTTTCCAGTACAACCCGGCTCTGACACCGCATCAGATCATTCATGAATTGAGACTGCCACGTGTGCTTGCTGCCGCTGTGATTGGAGCGGCCTTTGCTGTAGCCGGAGCCTTGATGCAAGGCATCACCCGGAACCCGCTGGCGGACACCGGCATCCTCGGCATTAACGCTGGAGCAACGTTTGTCGTGGCATTAAGCTTTGCGTTCTGGCCGGGATTATCTTACGGATGGATTATGCTTCTGTCGTTTATAGGAGCCGTGCTCGGCACATTACTCATCTTCCTGCTTGGCATGGCTGCTCCCGGAGGACTTAGTTCAATCAGACTCACAGTTGCAGGCGCAGTCATTGCTGCGATGCTCGGTTCTCTGAGCACGGGAGTAGCCATTTATTTTGACTTGAGCCAGGATCTGGCCTTCTGGTATGCGGGTGGCTTTGGAGGAATAGAATGGCGCCATCTGAAACTGATTCTTCCGGTGTTGCTGCTCACACTACTATTAACCATGCCGCTCGCACGTCGCATATCGCTGATGTCCCTCGGGGAAGAAGTCGCCATTAATCTCGGGATGAACCTGCGCTGGACTCGCTTTCTTGCTCTTGCTGCTGTCGTTGTGCTCGCAGGGGTGTCCGTCTCCGCTGTTGGTTCAATAGGATTTGTAGGACTGGTCATTCCTCATATCTCCCGTAAACTGGTGGGCGTAGATTATCGGTTGATCATCCCGATGTCTTCGCTGCTCGGAGCGATTCTGCTTGTGCTCGCTGATCTTGGGGCACGCATCGTGAATCCGCCTCAGGAACTGGCGGTAGGTATTATGGTCGCTTTTGTCGGCGTACCGTTCTTCCTCTATCTGGCCCGCAAAGAAAGGAGGGCTTTGTAGTGATGAAACGGGGAATGAAATCCGTCGTCAGATTTCCATTAGAAAAGTTGAATCAGACCTCTCGGGGCAAAAGAGCCGTAATCGTCGGCTTTATCCTGCTCTGTCTCGCAGCTTTGGTAGTTCTCATCAGTTTGAACACGGGTACCGTTCGCGTATCCCCTCTCGCCGCCCTGCAGACCTTGATGGGACAGGGAAGCGAACAGGATCAGATCATCCTGTTTGACTACCGATTGCCCCGCATTCTGGTCACCGTGCTTGCCGGGGCTGGATTAGGAATTGCAGGTGCTGCGCTACAAGGCATAACGCGCAATGCACTTGCCGACCCGGGAATTCTGGGTTTACATGCCGGGGCCGCTTTTGGGTTAATTGTTTTTGTCAGCCTTTCATTCAGCATGGATACCTCAGTAGCACTGTTGATCCCACTCTTTGCGTTTGCCGGCAGTGTAGCTGCTGCGCTGATTATTATGCTACTGTCCTATGACCGAAACAGCGGTGTATCACCAATTAAACTCATTCTCGTCGGTATTGCCGTTGCTGCTGGATTTCATGCGCTTACGCTCTATCTGTCGCTGCGTCTGGACGAGGACACGTATTCCTTCGCTGCACGCTGGCTTGCAGGCAGTGTATGGGGTCGTGACTGGATTCATGTCCAGGCTTTGTTGCCTTGGACCGTAATCTGCATCGCCTATATCTGGAGCCGCTCCAAAACGTTGGACGCCTTCCATCTAGGCGATGCCGCTGCGACCAGCATCGGCACGCCTGTGCGCTCGCGGCGCATCCTGCTTTTGCTCTGTGCCGTTGCCTTATCTGCGGTCAGCGTATCTGTCGCTGGAGGTATCGGCTTCATTGGACTCGCCGCCCCGCATTTGGCCCGCAGACTGGTGGGGCCACTGCACCGGCACTTGGTTCCCGCCGCCGGACTGATCGGCATGGTGATTCTGGTGACGGCCGATACGGTCGGCCGGACGATATTTGCACCAAATGCTATTCCAGCGGGTGTTGTTGTAGCCGCGATTGGCGCGCCCTATTTTTTATACCTGCTTGTACGAACGAAATAAAGCTATCCAAAATATGAATTTCATCCATGAGATGTTTAAGGAGAACGCGAATTTATGTTAAAGAAAAATCTTATGTTTTTGCTAACCATTAGTTTGGTTCTGGTTCTTGCAGCCTGCGGGACAGCCAAAACGTCCACATCGGGCGCAAACGATTCAAACACCACTTCAAACCCAAGCACCTCGGCAGACAATACAAATAACAATGCAGCTTCGGGTGAGCCGCGTATCGCTTCCATGTCCATCCACCTGACCAATGATTTGCTTTCTCTCGGGATCACGCCTGTCGGTTCTGTCATCGGCGGTGAAGCGAAAGGTTTCCTGTCCCATGTGGCTGATCGCCTGAAAGATACGACACCACTTGGCCCCGTCAAAGACCCGGATATGGAAGCATTGCTCGCGCTTAAACCGGATGTCATCTATCTCGATGAGGAGTTTTCCGGTGACGATGTAGCCAAATTCGAAAAAATCGCACCTGTACAGGTGTTCAATCTGGACGACGGCACATGGCGGGATCACCTGAAAGAGATTGGCAAGCTGGTAAATCGCGAGAAGGAAGCGGAGCAATATATTCAGGACTACGAAACGGAAACGAAGGAAGTTAAGTCACTGATTCATGATCAGATCGGTGACGGCACCGTGATGGCGATTCGTGTGACCGCCAAGGAATTACGTGTATTCAGCACACGCCGTCCTATGGGCCCTATTTTGTACGATGATCTCGGACTGACTCCAGCCAAAGGCATCAAAGAAATGGACACTTCCAAACCGTATCAGGTTGTATCCCGTGAGGTGCTGCCGGACTATGATGCCGATGCGATCTTTGTCGTGGTTAACTCGGACGATGAAGCCCAAACGATGTTCAAGGAGCTACAAAACAATCCGATCTGGCAAGGGCTGAAAGCGGTCAAAGCAGGTCATGTATACCCAATCGGGGCACAGCCTTGGCTTGATTATTCCTCTATCGGGAACAAGATGGCTATGGATGAAGCAAAAGAAATGTTTTCCAAAAAATAAATCCAGCTTCGCCTATTTATAAAAACAACAAAAAACCTCGCTTCGGTAACGGAAGCGCGTTTGCGAGAGCACAGAGCAGATGAATCATGCTCCAGGCTTAATGAATACAGGGATCAGACTTCGTAATCGTCTTACTCCCCGTCACTCGCACGCTTCCTTACCCAGCTGAGGTTTTTTATTTTAGATACAGCATACCGATTGTACTCCATCATACCGTACATACAACGATCTCGATATCCATCTCCGCAAACGTATTCTGAATAATGACGCTGACCTTCTCCCACTTCAATCTGTCCAACCCGCAACCGATTCGGGGCATAGCCAGCTCAGTAATTCCCTGCTCTATACAGACGTCCCGCATTGATTCAACCGCCTGTGTTAATGATGAATACGTAGGTTTATTTGAAAATTTGGCTTTGGTCACAAGATTCAGCGTCCTTCCAACCGGATAACATCTCCCAATGTCCAGCGGCTCCAGCTTCGCTTGCTCCTGAAGAGTCTGTAGATCAAACCGCTCTTTGAATTGCACCGCGATTCCTTTACCCATTCTCGCATCGGCTGATATGCAATGTGCCAGCGCATAGTGATCCTCTAGTTCAAACAAATCCTGTTGTCGTTCATGAAATTGCATGTTAGTTCACCCTTTCTATGACATGACGTCCCTGCTTTCCCACTACCCCTGCTCACACTCATGCTAGCAGGCGCTTGAAGGCTTCCAACGTTCGCTGTCCTGCACTCCGGTCATATACGGCAAATACGATGTAATCGAAGTAGTCCCTGTATCCTTCTTCATCCAAGACCTCGGCAAAATACGAAGCGACCCGTTCCGGCTCATTCCGAAACACACCACAGCCAAAGGCTCCAAGTACGATGGTTCTATGGCCTTGTACAGCAGCAACCTCCAGTACATATCGAATGCGTTGCTTCATGACCGACTTGATCTCTGCATCTGTTGCTTCCTTCCGCTCTTTGACCACACCTGCATTTACCGCCGGAGCGGTGATCAAGGCGGTTGTGTAATATTGATCCAGCAATCGGTCATAGTCGTCACGGATCACGGGAACACCTGGAGAATAGATCATATGGTCCGAGTAGAGGCAAGTCCGCTGCTTGCGATTATACTCATACATCTCGGTCATCTGTGCAATACATGGATACAGCCCCGTTGCCCGTGCCAAGCTTTCCTCCTGAGCCTGACTTCCACCAAGGAAACCACCGCCCGGATTTTTGGCCGATGCAAAATTTAAACAAACAACATCCGTTCTACCCTCCTCCAGGGTCAGACGCGCTGCTGCTGCAAGCGTCGTTTCACTGGTTACTTCTATCCGTGCCAGGTTTCCTCGGGACTCCATAGACCGGGATTCTTGCTGGTTCCCTGCCGAGCTTGCTTGCTCATCTATGCGTCCCCGTCCCCCTTTGCGTAGCTTCTCCCCTAGTTCAGAAAGCTCCGAGGGCCGATAGAGAACTGAATTCTGAATGGCTTGCTCCATGTCTTTCTTGATATGAACAGCACGATCATACCCGTTTACA
Organism: Paenibacillus xylanexedens; assembly: GCF_007680605.1. GTDB lineage: Bacteria > Bacillota > Bacilli > Paenibacillales > Paenibacillaceae > Paenibacillus > Paenibacillus xylanexedens_B. The sequence goes on along the minus strand of NZ_VEIO01000002.1, from coordinate 272,214 downwards.
TACAAGCCTTCTTCCAGAATCTCCAACGTCTGATGCGCTATACGCGAGCGTCCGGAACGCGAGTTAATACCTGTGCCCTCTGCTGCTACGTTAGAATGACGAGACCCCGTAGTCTTATGATTTGAATGATTGATTTTGTTGTGTTTGTTTTGTTTATCGAAGTTACTCATTTCGATCCCTTCCTATCTCTTCTCTCAGACGAGTAAGAATCTCGCCTAGCCAGTTCGTTCCTCGCCATGTTTTTCGGTTACGAATACGCGGATCTTCCTCCGCCAGCCCCACACCCCAGATTCGGTCATCCGGACTTGCTTCTACGAGTGTTGTGCCTCGGGTGGCAAGCAAAGCCGCCAGCAAATCCTCGTTCTGTGTAAATTTTGCCTGATTGCCTTCATAGACAATGCGCTGGCACTCGCTTTCCCATGTCGTCTGGTTGAAACCCGTGACCTGGCGGCCCAGCTTTTTTTGCACAGAAGCCGAACGGCTGTTCATGATTTTATCCGCAATCTGTTGATCGCCAAAGAGCAGCGCTTTCTGATGCATCATATATTGCTCTGCACTTGTATACTGAACCCCGTTCACCGTAAAGTCAGCCTTAAACCACTGAGAGAACGGTGATTCCGTCCGCCAGAAAAACGTAAACTTTTCCATACATATCACCTCTTACTTCTATCTGTCCAACTATTGCTTACTTTCTTCGGATTGAATCATTTCTGCTCATTACTGAATCCGATTACTAAATTCAACTACCATTCTTCTCTCTCCGGATTTAATCGGTACAACCGGGATGGCCGATGCCCGGCACTACTTGCATATTTACCCGTCTCGATGACCCAATCCGTCATTTTGCGCCGAAATGCAGCTGCCAGCAGTTTTTTGCCGCTAATAATCTCATATACCTTCTGCAACGCCGTTAACGTAAATTTCTCCGGCATCAGATTAAACGCAATATCCGTATATTCAATTTTGGAACGCAGCCGCTCTAACGCATAATGTATAATCTGGGCGTGGTCAAACGCGATCCCTTGAACATGCACTATACTCAATTTTCTGTTCCGCACGCGCCCCTCTACCTGCTCTTTGGTTTCTACGATGGCGGACAACTGTTCTGTTTCATTGCTCAAAATAAGTTGCAATCTGCGCTCTGTCACCCGTCCGCGTTCATGAATATGACGTTTCTCTTCGATGAGCTTCTGCTCTACCCGGAACCAGCTTGCATCGCTGGCATCATCACCCGCCTGAAGCTCCAGCTCACTGCTGTCCACCAAAGCCATGTAAGAGCAACTAATGACCCTTGTACGCGGATCGCGCCCTACATCTCCCCATGTATACAGCTGCTCCAGATAGATATCGTCCAGTCCCGTCTCCGTCTGTAATTCCCGCCGGGCAGCATCCTCCAGTGATTCATCCATGGAGACGAATCCTCCTGGCAGCGCCCACTGCCCGAGGTATGGATGACCGCCCCTGCGAATCAGCAGCAAGCCAAGCTCCGGTTCCGCCAGCTTGCGGTAATTTTCCTGTTCTCCGCTTCGGATCGTAAATACAAGCATATCCACAGTAACCGAGGGACGTTCGTAATCTCCGGCATCATAGGTTTTTAGGAACTCCTCTTCGCTAATGTTAACCGGGTCAAGCGCTTTGTCTCCATGAGACATGATTCATGCACCTCATTCTGTTATTAACATTTTGTTATTAACAAATAGTTAATAACAATGTAGCACAACTGTAACCAGCAGGTCAAATCTTCCATAAATCCAAAAAAAACCGTTGCCCTTGCTCTTTACAGAGCGAAGACAACGGCTATAAACACTGTTTTAGAATTCCATAAGATGGATATCGCAATATAGTTCTCAGAGGCCCACCAAAACGTTCTTAAAATACGCTATCTGGAACGTAGTATATTTTCTGCCCATTTGGTTTGTTTCCCGGATCGGTCACAATCAGAAAATAAACGTTCCCGTTCTTCGTTTGTACACCCTCGATTTCATGTTTTCCGACATTCGTTATTTTTACAAGAGACTGATACGCGCCTGAACTTGAGATTTTAGCAATCTGAGGCGTATCTCCTTCTGCCCCACCGGATGTAAATATTTGAGTCTTACCCAGTAAGTCTACTCCTTGGAAAGAACCATTTGGCCGAATAATTCCGCTGCCCGACTGCGTAAAGCTGGAGACTGCTGCTTTAATTGCCGCTGGGCTGTCCATGCGAACCTGCTTGTTCTGATCAAGCAGCCTGTTTAAAGCAGCCGTATCATACACAGACCACACTACCTTATCCGTTTTGGATTGTCCGCCTTCCCTTGTCTGAATCCGGAACACGGTATAATTACTGTTGCCACCGCCATCCACTCGGTATGTCGTTCCCTGTTTTGTTCCCTTTTTATTTGCGTAGTTCATATAAGTAAACCGATGAAGATCGGTATAATCTACGGTTTTACCAGCCGAGTATTGAAGTCTCGCTACCTGAAGGGACCACACATTGGTAGGCGCTACATCCGCTTTGGAACTAAAATAAAAATAGTTCGATCCGTTATACGTATACATATCGAGCGTCTGGCAATGCCCGCTGTTGGTAATCGTCATATGATCCACGTATTCGGCATTATTACCTTTGATCAGTAGTCTGGACAGTTGACATGTCGTATTCACGCGCTGCGTAACGTATACGTACTTGTCTGCTATATAAGCCTTCTGCACAACTTTGTTAAACTTGAGTCCTTTGAGGTTATAAGCCAATTTGGCTGATGCATTTACGGTTTTTCCCGGAGAAGCTGCAAGAGCCGGGACAACGGACATCATAAATAGGATCATAGCCAGAAAAGCAGAGATCATTGTTTTCCACTTCATTGTTACAGGGTTCCAAGAATGTTTTTTAATCACCCAAGTGCCTCCTTTATGACTTGAATCCAAAGTACATTCGTTAAACTAGCCTGCCTCTGAGAATAAAGCGTATCTAATAGATAATACCATATTTTCCAAATTACAAAACATCGATGGCGAAACATGATATGTACCTGCCGCATTATCCATGAACCTGATGTCCTTTAAAATTTAATATTTCTTTTTAGTACATCTGTGTTATATTGTTTTTAATTCATATGTATCAAAAAAGGAGGACTGCATGAAACGTATTGCCTTACTCGATATCCTTCGGGGTTTTGCGATTATTGGAACCTTGGGAACCAACATCTGGATTTTTGCTTACCTTGGCGATCTGAATCTGGTATTCGGTAACGCGCTTGAACCGTGGTGGAGTTCAGGAGATCGTCTGGTGCAGACGATCATGCTCATCTTGGTGAATGGAAAATTTCTAGGCATGCTCACTTTGCTATTTGGAGCCGGCATGGAATTGAAACGCCAAAAAGCAGCTCGTAAAGGCTATGCCTGGCCCGGTGTCTATATCTGGTCATGTGCCCTTCTGCTGCTGGACGGACTCTTGCATTATATTTTTGTAATGGAGTATGACGTGTTAATGAGTTATGCCGTTACTGGCATGATTGTTTCCCTCATTATTCATCGCTCCAAACGCTTTATGCTAACGATGATGGTGATTGCAGGAAGCCTACATGTGATTGCCGTTACAGGCATTACAGTCTTGATTGCGTTCGAATCCGGTTCATCCTTTAACGGGATGGATACCATTACTCATCTGTACGCTTCTGGAGCATGGTGGGAACAAGTAATGTTCCGGCTACATAATTTTGGTTTTTTCCGTGCAGAATCGATAGCTATCATCCCACTAAATATTTTTCTTTTTCTGCTAGGGGCACTGCTCCTGCGAACAGGTGTATTTTCAAACGACGAGTCAGGACGCCGTAAGCGCCGTAAACTGATGATGACCGGACTTGCGACTGGTATTCCTCTGAATCTGCTTCTGCTCGTTCCCGGTGGAGTTATGGATATTTGGGTACGCTATATCAGCGCGCCAGTACTTACGCTTGGTTATCTCGGAATCATTACTTATGGGTTGGAAAAAGGGCTATTCCCCTCGCTGTTCCAGCGTTTCGGTGAAATTGGAAAAATGGCGCTAAGTTGTTACATTGTACAAAATATCATCGCCTCTGCGCTCTTCTATGGATGGGGAATTGGCCTGGGCGGACGCCCGTCTTCACTGTTTATTCTGCTGATATGGCTTGGCATCTGCCTGTTCTTAATGCTTTTCTCTCACCTCTGGCTGCGCAAATATCCACTAGGTCCAGTCGAATGGTTATGGCGCAGATTGTCGATCTCCCCTTCTCCCAGACCCGGAAGTACGTATCAAGACACATCTGTATAAATGCGTTTCGCGCAAATAAGGGCATCCCGGAGCTCCATCGATGATTGATCGTAATCAATGACCGATGGAGTTCATAGGATAGCCCTTGTTTATTCCATATTACTAAAAGACCCAGCACGCCTTCTCCCCCTTTTGCGCTGGTCTGGCCTATAATGACCAAGCATTATTCGCCCGACTCTACAGGCAAGCATAACGTGAAAGTGGAACCTGCACCTATTTCACTGTGAACGGTAATATTACCGTTATGGTCCTGAACAATTTTTTGACAAAGCGCAAGACCCAGTCCCGTTCCCTCCTCTTTTGTCGTAAAAAACGGGTTGAAAATCGCGGTTAACGAACGCTCGGGAATCCCGCTCCCCGTATCCGCTATGGAGATCAACACGTTCTCCCCTTCTTGTATCATATCGATATGTACCTCTCCGGGGTCTGACATCGCTTCAAAAGCATTACGGATCAGATTGATTAGAACTTGTACAATTTTATCCCGATCCATGTTCACGCAAACCGACTCGTCCCGCACATGAAGGGTAATCCGGTGTCCTCTGGAAGCCGCATCCGATTCGGTCAGAGACATCACCCGTTCCAGACAAAGCGACAGCTTCTCCGGTTTCATATGATGGACTTGAGGTTTGGAAAATTGTAAAAATTCCCCCGTTAAATCAGTGACTCTTGTGACCTCACTCATAATAACTTCATACCACGGTGCGATATTAAAGGATTGCCCACGCGACAGTTGCAAAAATCCTCGGATTGCGGTGAGTGGATTACGGATCTCATGGGCCATCCCTGCAGCAAGCTCGCCTACAGCCCGCAGTCTTTCGGAACGGAACACTTCCTCTTCATTTTTAATCCACTGACTGCGCTGTTGCTCGATCAGTTGATCTTCCGCAATGGTCATGAATTGCTGCAAGGTCTGTGATAACCTCGGATAACGCGATACGCTATAACTCGCTTGCAATCCCTGTAGCTGATTAGACAACAAGGAAGATATCCGTTCTTCGATATAGGGTATTTGCGGCAACACAATGGCAAATCGGTCGCCCGCATACCTCGATATGCCATAAGCTTCGGGGAACTGATTCGTGATCTTTTGTCCGATGCCCTTAATGACTGCACACCAGGGATCGTCTAATTCTTTTTTGTATCCACTAAAATTATTAACATTCAAAAGAATCAAGAGGAATGATCGTTCTTCCTCCAACGTCTTATGAAGCACCTGCATGTATCCTTCGTAATTCAACAATCCCGTAAGCGGATCATGAAGGGTAAGAAACCGATTTTTTTCCCGAAGCTTCCGTTGTTCAGACTCACTGTTCATTAAAGTATGATATAGCCAAATAACCAGCACGGCGGTCAGCAAATCAAATAACGACACGAGCAAGCTGTATGGTTCTATCGGGACATATGACAACCTGATGATTGTATACTGGAGCATAAGCAGCAGTGAAATGGGTAAGGTCTGTACCATTCTCTGCTTGTTCTGAATCATTGAAATGATGAGCATATAATAGAGCAGATTACACCAGTTTAATTGACTGAAATAATGAAATGCACCAAGGATGAGCCATTGGGTCCATGTTAAAAATGGATAACGCCGTTCCGCCCATATGCTGATCATTAGCAGAATCCCTGTGACGATCATCAAGGTTGGATGCGATGCTTGTCCCAGTACAGTAGAGGATACAATGACAAGCAGACAACCTATTGGGAAAATTACCATCTTCATTGTGTAACTTAGCAAATAGCCTCGCCCCCTTAGACAAAAGTCACACTAACAAACATATACACAAATATTATATCGATTATGATTAGCCGATGTTGTCGATTATTGGAAGCTGTTAAAATTCGCAAGGATGTATAATTTTCAAAAACAATAGGACATATGAATGAATTGAAATGTTAGAATGTGCACATGAATATTGTTGCACGTATTTCGCAACGCAAAATTCATCATAAAGTATTCAAAGCCAGCTCTCGTGGGATGAGGGCTGGCTTCTTTGTTGTTTTTCCATATTAGATCAATCATTCTGGAAGAATAAGAAGATATCCTGTTATTTCTTAGCCATGTATTTGCGAATATCAAACGCTACAGCCGCAACAATAATCAATCCTTTAATAATCAATTGCCAGTAAGGACTTACCCCGATGAAGGTGAGACCGTAGTTAATGACGCCAAAGATCAGCACGCCTGCCATCACACCGGGTACAGTTCCGATTCCGCCAGCCGTAGACACCCCGCCAACGACACATGCAGCAATGGCATCCAGTTCGTACATATTACCGTAGTTGTTCGTCGCTCCACCGGTACGAGCTGCTTCCAGTACGCCGCCCAGTCCATAGAGTGCTCCTGCAATTGCATACAGCGCAATCAGGTTTCGTGCGACATGAATACCGGATACGTGAGCGGCCTGAATGTTTCCGCCGATGGCATACATATTTTTACCCAGACGGGTTTTGTTGAAAACAACCCAGCAGATCAGTGCTACTCCAATGGCGATGAGCACGATGTAGGGAATCGAATAACCTCCACCCAGATCAATATAACCTGATCCTATGGTCGTGAAATCCGGTCTAAGCCCTCCGATGGGTTGCGATTGGTTGGGTTCTGTATCGAAGTAGATCGAGTTCAGTCCATAGACAGCCACCATTGTACCCAGTGTGGCAATAAAAGGCGGTACATGCAGCTTGGCAACGATGAGGCCGTTCACCAGACCAACGAGCAACCCTGCTACGATGCCGATCACGATCGGTAAACCCACCCATAATTGCGGCAGATCCGGGAAAAAGCGATTGGCGTACGTATCAATCTGTAACATGGATGCCGATACCACCGCTGTCAGACCAACGACGCGTCCGGCAGACAGATCGACGCCTCCCGTCACCAGAATGAAAGCCGCTCCCAGCGCGATAATCGCCCGAGTGGAGGATTGCTGCAAAATATCTCTCAGCGTGGAAAATGCGAGAAAGTTCGGATCGGCAATGGCGATACCGATAACAAGCAGGATCAGTACGATAAAAATCGCACGCTGAGCCACGTATTGCTTCACTTGATGAACAAGGGTTGTATTCATGTGTGTTCCTCCTGACCAGCCATCCGCTGCTGCGCGGCCAGCCTCATAATATGCTGCTCCGTCGCCTCGGCCCCGTCCACAATGCCGGTGAGGCGTCCTTCGCTCATGACCATAATGCGATCAGACATCCCTAACAGTTCAGGCATCTCCGAGCTGATCATGATAATGCTTTTGCCTTGTCGCGCCAGTTCGGTAATAATCGTATAGATTTCAAACTTGGCTCCGACATCAATTCCGCGTGTCGGTTCATCCAGCAACAGAATCTCCGGGTCAGTCAAGAGCCAGCGAGCCAGCAGTACCTTCTGCTGATTTCCTCCAGACAGGTTTCGAATCAGCGTGTTAACCGAAGGCGTTTTGGTTCTGAACTTTTGCGTCTGTTCCCGCGCCTCTTCGCGTCCCTTCTTCTCGTCCAGCAAGCCCAGACGATTCCGGTAACGGCCAAGGCTTGCGATAATCGTATTCTCATAGACGGATAACACGGGGAATATCCCGGTCACTCGCCGTTCCTCGGTCAATAGTGCTATGTTATGACGCTTGGCGGCAGCGGGAGAGTTAATCTTCACCTTGCGCCCATGAATAGAAATCGTACCTGAAGCGAGTCCTCTTAAGCCAAACAAGGATTCCATCAGTTCCGTCCGCTGCGCGCCAACAAGCCCACCGATGCCAAGTACTTCGCCTTTGCGCAAGTGAAACGAAACGTCCCGGAACGAATTCGGCTGATTCGACGTCAGCCCCTCTGCTTGAAGAATGACTTCACCGGGGACATTTAGCCTCTCCGGGAATCGTTCACTTAAATCCCGACCAACCATACGTGTAATGATCAGGTCTGTCGTCAGGTCCGCAGCGTCCCAGGTGCCTACAACAAAGCCATCACGCATAATGGTTACTTCATCTGAAATCGTTAAAATTTCCTCCATCTTGTGCGAGATATAGATGATGGACACGCCTCGGCTTCGCAGCTTATTGATAATCGTAAACAATTGCTCCACTTCTTTACCTGTAAGAGATGAGGTCGGTTCATCCATTACAATCACTTTGGAGTGGAACGATACCGCCTTGGCAATCTCCATCGATTGAATTTTGGACACGGACAACGTTCCGGCAAGTGCCTTCGGATCAATATCCAAGTTCAAATCCTGAAACAGTGCCAGCGTATCGGCATACATCCGTTTCTCATCCACCAGCGGACCCTTCATCGGGAATCGTCCCAGCCATATGTTTTCCGTCACCGGACGGTGCGGAACCGGATTCAATTCCTGATGAATCATGGATATACCCTGCTGTAACGCAGCCTTCGAATTCGGGATTTCTACATCCTTGCCTTCGATGCGCACTGTGCCTGCATCGGGACGATACATCCCAAACAAACATTTCATCAAGGTTGACTTTCCCGCCCCGTTCTCGCCCATCAACGCATGAACGGTTCCCGGCTTGACCTTCAGTGTAACTTCGCTGAGTGCCTGCACGCCGGGGAAAGCTTTGGAAATCCCGTTCATCTCCAGCAGATAAGGTGACTGCATCTTCTATCTTCCCCTTTCATCTGACCGGCAAAAAAAGGACGCTGCCTGGGTGACATACGTCCCTCTCTGCTGCTATTATTGGGCGTCGGCAATGTTGTCTTTCGTAATTTTTTTGTATGCGATCCAGACATACTTCCCGTCTGTAATATCAAATTTGGTGTTTTCTTTGGTTGGTGTCTCGCCTTTGGCCAGAACAGCAGCCAGCGCAACCGTTGCCGCTCCCTGATTTTTGGCATCATTCAGCACGGTGCCCAGCATGGTACCATCCTGTAGCGCCTGAATCGCCGGAGCTGTAGCATCCACGCCTACGACAGGCATGGTTTTGCCATCCTTGAAGTAACCCGCTGCTTTCAATGCTTCAATCGCACCCAGTGCCATGTCATCATTGTTCGCCAGTACCGCTTCGATTTTGTCGCCATGCGAAGCAAGGAAGGCCTGCATTTTCTCTTGGCCTTTTACCCGATCCCACATTGCCGTATCTTCAGCCAGCGCTTCGACTTCAATGCCGGCATCCTGAATGGCCTGAACTGAATATTTGGTGCGCAGCTCGGCATCCTGATGACCCGGTTCACCTTTCAGCATGACATATTGCAGCTTGCCATCGCCGTTTTTGTCAGCTTCCGGGTGCGCTTTCCAGTAGTCCACGATCAACTGACCCGAGATTGTACCGGACTCTTCCGCTTTCGCACCGACATAATACACTTTATCCCACTTATTCATGTCCTCTGCTACAGGCTCACGGTTCAGGAACACCACCGGAATGTTAGCCGCTTTCGCCTTGTCGATAATGACACCTGCTGCGGTCCGGTCTACCGGATTCACCGCCATGGCATTGTATTTCTTGGATACGAACAGATCGACCTTCTCATTCTGTGTCGGTTGCGCATTCTGACTGTCTACAATATCAAGGGTAGCTACGCCCTCCGCTGCCGCAGTCATCGCGTTCCTTACTCCCGTCATAAACGTATCGTCAAACTTATAGATGGCAACGCCAATTTTCGGATTTTCCGTTTGCGTTCCAGCTTCTGCTTTCGTGCCGCTGTCTGTTCCCGCATTTCCGTTTCCGCCAGAGCTGTCTCCCCCGTTGCTGCATCCTGCCGCTACCGCCATGCACACCGTAAGCAACAATGTCATCCACGTTTTCTTTTTCATTCTTCATGACCTCCCCCAAGTTCATTCGGCTTTACCGATGTCTTTATTATGAAAGGGTTTACATTGTTTTCGAATACAATATCTTCATCTGTTCTATCGAAATCCTCATCAGTTCATTGCACAAACGGAAATAACAGCTTCTGGTTATCCATCCAGAACATATTGTCTGTGCTAACGACCTTGGTCTCCAGGATGACCCTTTTCTGAACATGCTCCCGCTTCAGTTTGGCAAGTGCCTGATTAAGCCCCAGGTAGCCAGCACTGTACCCATTCTGCACAATCAATCGTTGAAAAACGCCTTCCTGCAACTGCTCTAACTGTTGTTGTTCGCTGCCGAACCCAACAATGCTGATCTGCCTTCCATCCTTGCGGCGATGCAGTTCATCTGCCGCGCCGAGCGATGCCGGCTCTTGCAGGGCAATGATTCCGGCCAGCTCATGCTGATCCAGTAGTTGCTTGACTGTTTGCCAGCATGCATCCCGGCTGTTGCATACGGATTTGGGGATGATGTTGATACCCGGGTATTGCTGCAACGCTTCCACGATCCCTTGTTCCCGCAGAACCAGACCTGCACTTAGCGGGTCCGGGCCTACTAAAGCAATATGGCCATGACCTTCCAGTAATTCGGCCATGGCCTGCCCGGCCTGACGTCCTGCCTCGAGATTATCCATGGAGATGACACTGGTGATGCCTTTGACGGGGAACTCATCGTTGAGCACAATAACAGGTACGATACTTCCATCCGTTCTCGCCGTCTCTGCCTCCCGAATGATATCAGCCAGGGTATCTTCACTTAACGGATCAACCAGTACCGCGGCTGCTCCTTGTTTCAATGCGAGTGCGGCTGCCTGGACCTGTGCCTGTTCACGCTCACTGCGGGTATAATCCCGATCTGCTGCGGCTGGTGTGCCCATAGGTGGCGGACTTATCGCATAGTCCGCGTTGGGTGAGGTGTGTGAAGCGGAATCCACGGGATACGCTTCAACAGTAATGAGCTGTGCGCCACGCTCTTTGGCGGCTGCCTCAGCTCCCAGGCGGATCGCTTCGGCGAGCTCCCCCGTGCCCGCAGGCGTAATCAGCGCTATGCGCTGCGGCGACGCCGGTTGATCCGCCCCTGCCATGCCGCAGGCGGCACAGATGAACAGACAGCAGGCTGCCGCCGCTGCCTGGCACAAGGCTTTGAATAGCCAAAATCCCGGGGAACCGGGAAGCGTGGCTTGGCTTTTTTTGGCCAATACACGGCGTGTGCTTTTGCTCTGGTTATTGATCTTGTTGCTGGTTTCACCAGTGGTTTTGCTACTGATCGGGCTATCGTCCATCATTCATCCCGTCCTCCTTCTCTTCCTCCTGAACAGGAATCCGAATCCATACCGTTGTACCTTCCTCCAGCTCACTTGCAAATTCCAGGCCATATCTCTCGCCATAATAGTGCCGGATGCGATCATGCACATTGCGTACAGCGACACCGGAGCCCGCCCCGCTCTTCACCACCGGATGACCGCTGAGCAATCCCTCCATCTGTTCCTCCGACATGCCTACACCGTTATCTGTAATGCGAAATACCAGAATCTGCTCTTCTCGCTGCACATCCACCTCGATACGCCCCTCGTCCATGTGATACTCGATACCGTGCACGATGGCATTTTCAATAAGCGGCTGTAGAATGAGCTTCAGTGTGAGGCAGTCCAGTACCTGCTCATCCGCATGAATGGTGAAAGTAAACTTGTTTTTGAAACGCATCTGCTGAATAGTCAGGTAATGACGGGCGTGTTCCAATTCTTCACGGACAGTAATGATCGTTTTCCCTTGGCTGAGACTAATGCGGAATAACCGGGAAAGCGACGTAATCATTGTGATCACTTCGTCATTACGGCTCATGCCCACCATGCGCACAACCGAATTCAGCGTGTTATACAGAAAATGAGGATTAATCTGGGCTTGTAAGGCCTCCAGCTCCAGACGGCGTTTCTGCTCCTGTTCATGAATGATCTCATCCATGAGGTTACGGATTTTGTTCACCATCAGGTTGAACCTGCGTGCCAGGCGCTCGACCTCAAGTGGTCCCGTTATAGGCAGTTCCACGTTGAAATCCCCTCGTTCCACCGCCTTCATCTTCCGTTCCATGCGCCGGATTGGACGTGTCAGACTCGAAGAGAGAAACAGGGATACCACAATGACAAGCACCAGCACAACGACCAACACACGAATCAGGTATCCGTTCACTTCCTGACGTGTCGTCATGATTTCATCCAGATACGCCACACCGACAATTTTCCAACCGATATTTGCCACCGATTTGACAGTATTCAGCCTTTTTTGCCCATTGGCCTCATCTTCGTAACTCCCCGTAGCTACCAGTGCCTGCTCAATATTTTCTTTTTTCAGTCCCATATACATGAGTTGCTGCTGTGGATGATACACAATATTGCCTGCGCTCTCATCAATTATATAGACGTACCCTCGCTGCCCCAGGCTAACCCGACTGCTCAGTTCGTCCATTTGCTTGAAATTGATATCAACTAGTAAAATGACTTGCTGCTCCCTACCCTGCTGTTTAATGGTAATGCCCTTGCTCATGGAAACGACCCATTGATAGGGTCCAGCATACATATTTTGAATATGAGGCAAGGAGAAACTTAGATGATTAGGTACACGCAGGGCTGATTGAAACCATCCTTGCTGCGTGACATGAGCACTGCGCTTCAGTTCAGCAGCCGGTCTGTTCTTGAGCAACTGTCCGTCCGCGTCGAGCAGTGTAATGGAGATGATATCTTCCCGGCTGCTGAGCAAGGTATCCAGCTGTTTGTCTACCTGCTCTCCTTCCCATGTACCGTCCCGTAGCATATGTTCCTCAATCGCACGGTACAGATGGGACATGCTGCGCACGTAATCCTCCAGGTTATAACTGACCTGATCCACAATCTGTCTGGTCGACAGTTCTGCACTGCGCTCCGCAGCCTGAGTGAATTTGTCATGCAGCAATATCGCCATAATGGTGAGTACCAGTACAATGAAGATGGAGAAAGACCACGTAATAATAGAACGAATACTGCTGACCTTGGACGAACGTACAACCAAGCGGAGCTTCATCACAATAGACTTGATTCGTGCGGTTAACGTGTTCCAACTCATTGAAGGGAACCTTCCGGGGTCGTAGTGGCCTGTTTCCGATACTCTTTGGGCGAGACGCCAATATGCTTTTTAAAACAAAAGCTGAAATAATTCGGCTCGGCAAAGCCTACCTTCTCGGCTATCTCAAACGACTTCAGCTCCGTGGAGCGAAGCAGTTCCCTTGCTTCATCCATTCGAATCTGCATCAGATATTGCAGGAAGGTAAGCTGTACTTCTTTTTTGAAAATGCTGCAAAAATAACCGGAACTGATATGTAGATGCGCGCATACCTTCTGAATGGACAGATCCGGATCGGCATAATGTTTCTTCGTAAACGTGAGCGCCTGCTCCACAATATCTTTATACACATGCTGGCGCCCGCTGGAGATTCGCTGTTGTACAAGCAGACAGACTTCACTCACCTTATGTTGTGCCTCGGACAGACCCGGAAGTCGGAACAGATCCGTATACAGCTGGAATCCGGCACCAAATATATCCTCCATCTCTTCACCCGAAGCCTGTGCGGCCTTCCAAACGGTAGTTAATACCTCGATCAAATACAACTGAATATCACTGCGCCCATGCTCCACCGTAATTTCCCGGAAAATGATCTGTAGCCCTTGCTCCAGCTCTGCCTGAGTTCCCGCTTTCAAGCAGCGGGTTAACGTCTGTTGTTTCAATTCATCAAAACGCAGCTTGCCAGCCGCCTGACGCTCCACGTCGGCAATGTAGATCAGGGAATCCGTTCCTGGCACAAGTCGGTAATCCAGCGCCAGCAAAGCATCCTCATAAGCATGTTTCACATCGGGAAGGGTGCCCACAAGCCGACTCGACCCAATCGTTACAGGTACACGTAAATAGTGACGGATGCTTCGCATTACATTTTCCAGTGCATGCTGTTGCGGGTTTTCCGCATTCCCTGCTACTCCGTCCAGCGGTTCCACGTAGAGTAATACAACCGTCTCTTGGTGCATAAAGGCATAGCCTGCCTTGTGATCTGCCCATACCTCTGACGCTATATTCAGCGCTGCAAACAGCTTCAATTCCGGATCTTCGGTCGGATGCAATGTTAGGATCGATACGCCATAACGTTTACCTCCCAGTTCCAGTCCGCACTGGCTTGCCCGGCTTAATATATATGCTGATGATTTTTGGCGATGTAACAACGTTGCAATCAAATCCGCCTGCAATAAAGGCAAGCTGGTGCGATAGTGTTCTCGTAGTTGCTGCACGTCCTCACGTTCCGCAATCTCCGACTCCATCTGAGCACGCAATCTGGTGAGCAGTTCGGTAAGATGTCCTGCCGAGAAGGGCTTCAGCAAATATTCATCCACACTAAGCGATACCGCCTGCCGAGCGTAATCAAATTCATCATATCCCGTTAAAATAACGACCTTCACCAGCGGATTCCGCTCCCTTAATCTTCGTGCCAGCTCCAATCCATCCATAAACGGCATGCTGATGTCGGTAATCACGATGTCGGGTTCTATCCTCTCTGCCATCTCCAGAGCCTCACGGCCATTCTCGGCCAGACCCACAATGCGTAGATCCAGTGCCTCCCAATCCACCTCGACAACCAATCCTTCACGAACATCTTCCTCATCGTCCACGAGCAGCACCCGGTACATGGTATGATTCCTCCCTTTTTCTCTAACAAACGAATATGCACGGTCTTTAACCGATATCATAAAGCGCAAGGTTTCCAACATAATATACAATAAAATCTTATTTATGTAATCGCTTTCTTTTTGATAAGGAAATACGATCTATTGATGAACCATTTTATCCTGTCTGGCAAGGGATTGTGCTTCCTTGGGCAATTTTTTTTAGAAAATACATTCAAAAATTGACTTATATTGGTACGCATGCTATGATGATATAGGTCGATACATTAGTGGACAGAACGTCACGGTTTAACTACCGAATGAGCATTCATATCAGAATGAAATACTGCTCATACCAATGGTCGTACAAAACTTATTATTTTTGGAGGAATCACATGCAAACAGGTACAGTAAAATGGTTCAACGCAGACAAAGGATTTGGCTTCATCGAAACTGAAGAAGGAACAGACGTATTCGTTCACTTCAGCGCAATTCAAGGTGAAGGTTACAAAACGTTGGACGAAGGACAACGTGTCGAGTTCGAAGTAACTCAAGGTAACCGTGGCCCACAAGCGGAGAACGTTACTAAACTGTAATTGATACGAGGGCTGCCTCCGGCAGCCCTTTATTTATGCCCAATGACGCTTACTTTTTGTTGCTTTTCTCTACACAAATTCCTATATAAGTTCGGATTTTCCGTTTATACAATAACGGAGAGGACAGAGAAAACCTGGATAAGCGAAGCGTTCGCCTGAAAGCTTTCTGAAAGAAAGCTACATCGGAAGCATATGCTTATCACCGGATTTTCCCTTTTGGAAAAGGGAATCAAAAAATCTGGGGATAACAGCGATAGAAAGGTTATTCTGTCATCGGAGTATTCGTATAAACACCTTCCTTACACTTATATCCATTACAGAAAAGAGGTTTTTATTCCAACAGATCATTATAAATCCAGTGAACACGTCGTATTTTCCACGGTTGACGATATCATTAACTTCTACTCACCTCAGCAAACGAGCACTGAACGTACTGAAGCTCACTCACGTCCTGCGCGTGCGGCTGATCCATCCAAACACAAGGATCACACGGATTACAAGGCCGAACGTTAACCACGAAAAGAAAGCAACCAACCTATCCGACAAAAGCAGAAGGCCCTGAACCGCTTGAACGGTACAGGGCCTATTTCAAATTCGATTTGTAATCCTACATGTGTATGCTTATTTTACATAACCGTTTCGAATGGCAAAAACCACTGCCTGCGTCCGATCGTCCACCTGAATCTTCTGCAGAATGCGGTGCACATGCGTCTTTACGGTGCTTTCGCCAATGAACAACTTTCGGGCAATCTCTTCATTCCTTAGCCCGTAAGCCATTTGTTGCAACACTTCAAGTTCACGTCCCGTGAAGGCATCTGCGAGTGGTGCGAGCTCTCTCGTTTCCTGTCCGAAGGTTGGATTCTCAGCTTCTCTTGCCTTTTTTTCGTCCTGGGCTGATGTTTCGGGGGATCGTACTGCAATGCCGATCACCTTCGCAGCAACAGCGGTTCTGTAGATCGCTTCACCGCGATAAGCCGCCCTGACCGCATCAATCAGTTCTTCCGGCGCGGCGTCCTTCAGCAGATAACCTACTGCCCCGGCACGTATTCCCTGATATACGTAATCTTCTTGATCAAACGTCGTTAATATGACAACCTTGCATTCGGGCTGCAAATCCATTAAAGCCTGTGTGGCTTCCAGTCCGTCACCGTCCTCCATCTGCACATCCATAAACACGACGTGGGGGTCTAACTCTGCCGCGAGCCTCACCGCCTCATGTCCGCTCCCTGCCTCACCAACCACTTCCATATCTTGCTGGGCATTAATTATAAAACGTAACCCATGCCTGACCAGATGCTGGTCATCCACCAGAAGCACACGAATGATTGGTTGCTCTGTCATGACTCACCACCTCCTGTTGCCGATTTTATGCCGCCATGTGGAATGCAGACAATCAGCTTCATCCCGTGCGGATGGATCGCTTCGATAGTCAGTGATCCTCCAGCCCTTTCACACCTTGCTTTCATACTGGATAAACCAAAACCCGGTACAAGCGGTTGTTGCTGGATGAATACGCCGTTATCCTCTACCTGCATGAACAGATCCTCTTCCTGTTCCTTGATATGTACGCTTACTTGGGTAGCCTGGGCATGACGAATAATGTTCGATAAGGCCTCCTGTAGAATACGGTACAGTAGTTCGGACGTCTCCTCCGTCCACGCTTCCTTTGGCCCAGCATAGCGCAGTTCAATGGAACAACCTGTTAGCTTCTGTACTTCATTGACCAGACTGTTCAGCGCAACTAATCCAAGCCCTGCTTCGCTACTCCCCATCTGGTGAGCCACCGTCCGCACTTCCTGCAAGCTTTGCCGCACCACATCCAGCACGGTGCCAATGGCTTTATCCGCTTCAGTCGCGTCTACCTTCATCATATAAGGAATGGCTTGAAGCTGCACAATGGCCGATGTCAGACGATTTCCGATACTATCGTGCAAATCCATCGATATTCGTCCCCGCTCTTCAAGCACCGCATAGTGCATTAAACGAACGGTTGCCCGTTCCAATTCTTCATGCGTATGCTGAAGCTCGTCATGCGCCTGGCTCAATTCGGCATGTACGGCCTGTAATTCGGCATAATGACGTTCACTCTCTCGCCTGCTTTCCCGCTTGATCCGTGCTCCCCAGCAGAAAATGTACGTGACAATATAAGCCATCGTATATAACCAAATCAGATGTAACTCCACTCCAGCGGCATATAATAATAGCCCGTTACCCACGAGAATGATTAAACCCAGCCACCAGGAACGGAATACGGGCAGATTCAACGCGGCATATCCGATGAGATAAAAGGTAAGCTCAAAAATGCGGTACTCTGCATGGAACCATGCTGCATAGAGAAGCGTAGCCGCCCAGGTTAAACCAATCATGATCGTACGAATCCGATCTTTTTTTAACCAGTTCGGTGTCCAGACCAGTACAAAGTAAGGTAAACGGATAACCAGACCTGCACATAAACCGAGCCAGGTGAATGGTTCCATTGGACTGACCAGATTATACAGCAGCAACAGACTGAGAATCATATCCCCTGTATGATCAGCCATAAATTTTCGTATGTTATCCAACGTGACAAATTGATTCCGCATAAGTATTCCTTTCGCATCACCTTGAATCCACCAAGCCTGATCGGGTGACTTCTCGTAAGGATTCCAGTGTAATTTTAGCTATACGTTGATTGAACTATCCCTTGACAGCTTGCATGTGACGAACCCGATAATAAATGATAAACCGACGCGCGGCAATACTTCCAAGCGGTATAAATAACAATGCACTGCTCAGAGCAACCACGCTGTGATGGACATCCAGTGTGCTGATGTAATGTTTAACAAACATGATGATGATAAGTACAATAGCTGTGCCCATGGAACCTTTAGACATCACTTTGCCAGTCACCGTATCCACCCGCAACCGTTCCATCCAGGCACGCCACAAGCCTACCCCGCAGCCAATGACCAGAAACATAATGTAAAATAGCAACGTCAATCCTGTAAGAGGTACTTGGGATATATTGAAAAAGATTGCGACCGCAACAATCACAGGCAGCATCCACATGCGATCAAGCTTAACCTCTTTTTCCCTCATCGATAACAATACAATAATCAAACCTGTAATCACCATATTCAACATCTAACATTCCTCGCTTTCTTTCATTTATCTTCTCTTCTTACCGCTCCGTCTAGGAACAGTATAACCAGCCCAAAGTAAATAAAAGTCCACCCGCAGGTGGACTTGATGCAAATTCACTTCAATCTGTAGGTGGATCGTGTTTGAAAGGCCAAGAAGTTCAGGGTGCATGTTAGATCTTGAAAGGTTTCAGGGATGCTTGCAGTTCTGCCGAAACGTCAGACAGCATCGCTGCGGACTCTTTGATCTGCTCCACAGATTTGAGTTGCTCTTGTACAGACCCGGCGGCATGCTGAGAATTGGCGCTGGCCGTCTGTGCATGACGTGCGATCTCGTTCACGGATGCCACAATCTGCTCTACACCTGCCGACATCTCTTCACTGGTCGCCGCCATATCTTCGATCTCTGTTGCAATGCGCAGGTTCGTATCCCGAATCTGGGTAAAGCTTTGTTCGGTTTCTTTGGTAAGTCGCAAACCTTCACTTACTTCTTGCTTCACTTTGGCCATCGCTGCCAAGGAATGCAGCATGTCCTGTTCCATCGCTCCGACAAGCGCTTCAATCTGGCTCGACGACTGCCCGGCCTGCTCAGCCAGCTTCCGCACTTCGGTAGATACAACGGCAAAACCTCTGCCTTGCTCTCCCGCTCTTGCCGCCTCGATGGAAGCATTAAGCGCGAGCAGATTCGTCTGGCCTGCAATGTCATGAATAGCAGATACCATCTGACCGATCTGGGCAGACTTCTCCTCCAGCATACGAATCACTTCATCCGTTGCACGGACGGAAGCTTCAATGGCCGCCATCTGTTCCACCGTTAGCTGTACCGCTTGTCCTCCAGTATCCGCTTGCTCCCTTGAGTACACCGCGGCATCTGCAATGCTGGAAGCTCTATCTGCTATGCGCTGTACGCCGATAGCCACCTCTTCCATCGCTTGTAGATTCTCTTCCGTACTTACTGTCTGACTTTCGGCCCCTCGCGCAACCTGTTCGACAGAGACAGCAATCCGTTCTGACACACTTGCGGTCTGTTCCGCAATCTGTAGCAGCAATCCCGTGGAATGACCTGCTTTGTCTGCTGCGTCCAGCCCGCCTTGAATAATGCCCTGCAAGCTGCTTCTCATTTCATTGTAACCTGCACCTAGCATACCAATCTCATCTCTAACATGATCGACCACTGGTTGAGTGAAGTCTCCCGTTCCCGCACGTTTAATGGCAAGGGATACCCGATTAATTCTGGCTCTCACCCTGCGGACGTACCAAACGATCAACACAATGGCAATCAACATTGCAATACCCACGACGATGAGAAAGGTTCGAAGAAACGAAGAGATAATCACATCAATTAATGATTGGGAAGCACCCACATAGAAAATACCGATAATCTCTCCAGATGCATTTTTAATGGGTTCATACGCGGTTTGAGTCTTCTGTCCGACAACAACGGCTTCCCCGAAATACTTTTCCCCCTTCTGCAAAACGGTCTGTGCCACCTGTTCGGACACCTTCGTGCCTGTGGCGCGTTTCCCGTCAACCATTACATTCGTAGCGATTCGTTCATCTCCGCGAAAAATGGTCACGGTATCCCCTGATGCGTTGCCGATTTCATCCACGAGATCAAAATTTTCTTCCAGCAATGCATCGCCTTTGTACAACTGCCCATCTTTAATGGCCCAGTCTCCAGGGTATTTATATGACAAGATGTGATTTGCCATCTTGAGGTCCCGTTTTGCCTTTTCGGTAGCGAAGGTCTTAATGCCATCTCTCATCTCCATCACGACGCTGACCGCTACAGCCGAGGAGAACAACATAAAAATGCCGATCACGATCAAACTGATTTTAGTACCAATGCTCATGCTACGCATGTGTGAGCCACCCTTTTCACGATTAAATTGTCTTGATCTCCGGCAGACTCCGTTCTGCCTGGAGAATTCACATATAGACTTATCGGCGGTGGTATACACATTTTTAATAATTAAACTGTGACTTTTATCACATTTTTTCTAAAATATTAGCTAGTCGTTTACGCATTTTCCGTAATTGTGTAAAAAGATGTATAGGGCTGGGATATTAGCAGTAATAATTACATGCCATATGTCCTGAAAGTGCAGATAACTCTTCGTTATGGAAAGTAAACCAAATAAAGCCGTACCCCCTCCGCTTATCAGGAGGAAGATACGACTTGGCGGGGAATTTTACAATCGCTCGCTCACTTGCTTGCTCTTGTTGATCCGGTTAACCCACCCGGGTTTTCTATTCTGATGTCAGACTCACCAATGCATCGGCTGCGTTCCAATCCACCTTCAATCCCAACCCTTCCGAGATGAAGCGCAATGGAACCAGCGTACGATTGTTTTGAATAATGCTCGATGTATCCATCTGGAGTGTCTCACCATTCACTGTTACTGTGTTGCTGCCGATCTGGAGAACAAACGTCTGGTCATTCAGAACGGCTGTTACGGTTTTGGTTGCTGGATTCCACTTCACTTCAGCACCGAGCGCTTCAAGGAGAGCGTTGACGGGAACCATCACACGACCATCTTGTACCAAGGGATTCTGATCGGGAAAAGTAATCTTCTTACCGTCCAGTGAAACAGTAATGGTTTGATTTGTCGTCCCGTCAGAGCCGTTTGAGCTTGTCTCATCGTCAGATGTGTCAGGCAATGGAGTCACTTCACGGCCCAGCTGTTCCTGCAGATTGGCAAGGCGGTTAAGGGCAAAGGTTGTTAACGAACCCGCTGTCATGAGTCCCATATTTATCCCGAAGCCGCCAAAGTTACCTCCCGGACGAGTTGGCATATTATCGTTGCTGGCATCCGCACCAGATGTATTGTCTCCTGCAGTTGTCTCCGATAGAGCGGGAGGAGTCATCCCATTCGGCGGAGTGAAGCCTTCGAAGCCCTCTGGAGGCATCATGCCTTCCATCCCTTCCGGCGGAGTCATGCCCTCGAATCCTTCAGGGGGTGTTCCCATACTACCTGCTGCATCTGTAGTTGCGGAATAAACAATGTTGGATTCGAATTGCTCCGTTGTGTAAAACTTGGTCGGGTCTGCTTCAATATACGGACGAATCTCAACTGCCAGACTTGTAATGCGATCCTGGATCCCTTCCAGATAGTCGGTCAACTCGTTGACGTAGGCAAGATACTTCGCTTTGTATTCCGGCACCGCAAGCAAATTATTAATCATCGGCACCTGATCCATGCGAATACCCAGTACAGGCTCGTCTACCGATACATTCGTTGCGTTCGTATTCACTGCTGTGGTAGACGCTCCGGCCTGATTACGGCCACCGCCACCGAAACCTAAACCGTTAAAGGACATGTTGAAATCCCAAGGTACAACGGTGAATTTGCCGTTGGCATCGCTGTACAGCATGTAGTTGTGCCCTTTCTCTCCGTTGTAACTGTCGTAATTGCCCAGTATAACGTTACCAGCAATATATTGAAGAGCGGAATCAACATCCAGCACGCTTTCGATGTCTCCTTTTTCACCTGCGGGCATGTCGTTTAAGGTTTTGATAAAGTTTTTGAGCTTGGCCTTATCCTTGTCCGTTCCCAAATCCTTGGTGAGAGTGCTGTAATCGCTGCCATCTTTGTATTGAAGATAACTTTTTTCTTCTGTGTCATAGAGGACGCCATCTTTATAGCTTTCACCGTAATTGCGCTCCAGGTAACTGTCGTCTACCGCTTCCACACCTGTGTAGAAACCGGCCAGTTCCCCGTTGATATACAGATTGACGTAATTCGTCATAGGCACATCCATGCCAATGCTGCGCAGCGCTTCATAATGGAGCACCTCGCGCATATAAGAGGGATCGCTAAAATTGTTGTTCAGTACCATCTTGTCCAGACCAAGCAGTGTTTGTGTTTTATCATACTTGTCGAATTTCAGTCTGAAGCTGTAGCGGTCTGAATCCTTCATGGAAGAAACCGACATCAGAGTCAGGTTTCCTTTGGTGGAAAAACCGACATTGTCGAGCTTGTTGCCATCCACTTCAACACTGACATTCTTGTAATCCTTATCCATCGGGCTCTCTAGCATGCTTTTCCAATCGGCTTCGTCAATCGTAATTTTCACGTCAATCACGTTATCGGTTTGAAAGAGCGACTCATAAGCCTTTGTGACCCCCTTACTTTTCGCTGCTGTAGATGCCTCTGCGGCCCATACCGCATTCGGATTCACAATCAGTCCATAAGAAGAGCCTACCAACGCTACGGACAGTGCCGTAATTGAAACTTTTCGTAATAAATGCTTCAAACGATAATTCCTCCTTTTGGTTTTCTAGGGCGTGTCTGAAAACGCTGAAGGAAGCCAATTTTGCTGCATTTTCGTTCCAAGCCAGGAAGTTTTCCGCAGGCGTGCCGGGGCACGTCAAGAGAAAGTGACGCAGCAGGGGGCGAAAAGGCGGTAAAAGATGCACTTCAGTAGGTTTCAAGACACGTCCCAGTAAGCAACTGAGGCTTGTAAAACCATGATAGAGGGCAAACCTTTAGTGAACCTTAAATCAAATCTCACACCATATGTTCTGCTTAGATACTGGTTCTCCGATTTTCCAACGAACATCCATTTATATGAAATTTTTTACGCAAAAATTAAAATGTAATTCAAAGGTTCCGGTTCATAAGTCCTATTTTAGTAGATAAACCTAACATTAATATGTCGAAATAACGATATAAGTGAGGAGTAGAACTTACCTGGATTTCATATACGTGAATATTAAAATGAGTATCGTTTAGTATTTTTATTTTTTTCCGTAGCACCATAAAAGCATTTCCAAGCCATTGAGGAAGTCCATTCATTGTAATGGCAACGACATACGCAACGTATACGACGTCCAGGTGAAGTCCTTTTAATTTTACAGGAGGAGTGAATGACCTTGTTTAAAAAGCTTCGCTGGAGTACCATGCCATTTTTCGTCAAAAATCTGATCATTTCATTCGGGAGCATCGCTCTGATTGGAATTATTCTGATCACTGCAGCTTATCAGTTGCAAAAAAGCATACTAATCAAGCAACTGCAAGATCAAGCCGAGATCACAACCTTGAAATGGTCTCAGGATCTGGACACAAGTCAGGTCGAACAAGCCACATCCGAAAAGAGTTATTCCGATACATATCAGAGTAAACTGCGGGAGTATCTGGATTCCATCCACACCTTTAATCCCAATATCGCGCAAGCTTACATTTTCAGTTCGCAGCTGGACGAAAATAACGGGGCTCCCATTTATGCGATTCCAACGAGTCTGGTCGAACCATTCGAGAAAGACAAGTATTTGCCCGGCACAAACTATCCGTTATCCAAACAGATTGAACATGGTATAGATGATATGAATGCAACGGGTAAACCTGCATTTAGTGATTTTTATACCGATGATTTCGGTACATGGACAACACTGATGTATCCAATCAAAAAAGCAGACGGCTCCATCTACGCAGCTCTCTACTTTGATGTCGATGCAAGTGCAGTCCCTAACGGACTTAACAAATTGCTTATGTACGGCTTGATGTACCTGGTTGGTTTCCTGATTCTGTTCATGGTACTGCAATTTATTATGCTGAAAAAAACCATGCGCCCGATTCGTGACCTCATGAAAGGCATTGAAGAAGTAAGCACAGGTAACCTGAACGTTGCAATTCGGACAGGACACGATGATCTCGGGGTAATCAACGAGAAGTTTAACTCGATGATTGATCGTTTTAATACTACGCTTTTCAAGGTAAAGAATACGTCTCTTCATCTCTCGAATTCGTCCAGAGAACTGCTGGATATTTCGGCGAAAAACAATGATAACATTCAATCCATCAGCACCAACATCCGTGAGATCTCTACAGGTCTGGTGTCTCAGGACAAAGCAACAGTAGAAAGTGCACGCGCTATGACCGAGATGTCTACCGTAGTGCAGAACATTGCCGGAAGCTCAGCCGAAGTAGCCGATGAAGCGCTCAGCATGGAGCAGCGTTCGAATAGCGGACATGAAATTATGAAACAGGTGATTGATCAGATGGGGCTGATCTCAAGTGCAGTCCAGAACACCTACGCGTCAATTCAATCCTTGGAGAACCGTTCTAATGAGATTAGTAGCATTGTCGGTATCATTACGGATATCGCTGGTCAGACGAACCTGCTCGCCCTGAATGCTTCCATTGAAGCAGCACGCGTTGGAGAAGAAGGACGCGGCTTCGCAGTCGTGGCTGGAGAAGTCCGTAAACTGGCGGAACAGTCCCAAGAATCTGCAACTCAGATTCGTGCGTTGATCGATGAGATTCAGCGGGATATCGGACAATCGGCAGACGCGATGGAACGTGGTTCAGAAGAAGTGCAAAAAGGCCTCAACCTTACGCGTGAAACGGGTGTTTTCTTCGAAGATATCTTGACGGCAACCAACAAAGTCGCGAACCAGATTCAGGACATCTCCAGCTCCACCGAGGAAATCTCGGCAAGCACGCAAGAAATGTCCGCGACGGCAGACGAGCTGTCCGCAAGTGTCAGCAAAGCAGCCAGCAGCACCAAACTCATCGAGAACTCCATCACCGAACAGGAAACTTCCATGGCTGCCATCGTCAGCGCATCCGACGAATTAGCCGAAGTATCCGAGCAGTTGCAAGAACTCATCTCGTTCTTTAAGGTGAAGGAAGCGTAAACTGGGGAGCATTATATATTCCGGGTATACTGCGGATGAGAGAAGTACAGATTATGCGGTAGTTGTAAATTGTATTGCATAAGACCCGTAGAAATTGTGGGGAATTGCAGGCATATCACCAAGTGCTGATCATAGGCGGTATGCGCCACAGAAGTAAAATGAAACCAAGGCTTGAGTGTTTGTGCACTCAAGCCTTGGTTTGTTCTAGCTTAAATTGTCTGACTTTGCATTCTAATTCTAACGATCTCAGGCGACGCTATTTGCCTGATTTTCTGCTTCATAGAATTCTAACGATCACCAGAAACCTTATTTGTTTCAAACACCCTGTTTTCCGTCGTTTTCTGCTGTATTTCTTCCAAATAACGTCTGTGGTGATCGTTAGAATTGGAAAAGGTCATAAACTGTCCAAATAAGCTCTCCTGTGATCGTTAGCGTTCATTTGAGACTAGTTCATCGCATCTGCTATACTGCTCAAGCTGCTTCTAACTTCCTCAACGCTTCGATAAGCGCCAGCAATCTTAACCAGCTTCCATTTCTTTTTCTGCTTCAAGTAATGCAACGTCACCGCACTGGGCAAAAGGCATACTCGCTCATCACCCATTTCGAACCATTCCAGCTGCATTCCCACATTTGCCGCAAAACGTTGAATACCTTCTACTGTCTCCATTGCATCTAATTTAGAAGTAACTAAAGTAGACTCTACTGAACCTGAATCTAAATTTGACTCTACATCTATTTCTGTCGCTACTCCTACGCTGTTCCCTACTTCGGCCCAAACATCCACACTATCGAACAAATAACTTCCGTCCGTCCGGAATGTCATATTTACCGTATATCCTTCGTAATCCAAGCTGACTACTTCCAGTTTCTCCTTTTCCACACTCCATAGTTCATCCGCCTGCGCCTTGGCCAGTTCCAGTGTAATCTGAGCATCTGCTGGTAAACATTGCGATAACTTCCCCTTTTGCACGTACTCTTCCATAGAGATCGCGCCGATAAGTGACTTGGTTTGCTCGCTATTCATCGTTTGTTCGTCAGCACCTTTCTGAGTCTGTTGTTCAAGAACACACGCGTATAATTTCAATCCACGCACTCGTGTAGAGTGCGACGTTTGGGCTTGCCTCGTTTGTATTCAACAGGAAAAGATTTCAATCCACGCACTCGTGTAGAGTGCGACAGCGAAAAATAACGTATAAACATTTTCGTAAATGAAAATGTTCCGTAATTCCGCACTTTCTAACTATGATTTCACCTTAATCTTGTACAAAGCAAATAAATAATTCAATAATATGTTGCCAAAAGGGAATAAACAAAACTAAAAATGGTGTGAATCCCCCAGGAAAATCATGTGAGCTTGGCATTCGCACTCAATCACTCTCATTAGAATTCAGCTTATTTATATGAAAATACTAGTATTTATTGAGAACGATCTAGTTTAAACCTCCTGTCTTACCGTTCCACAATCCACAACAAAACATCTGTAAGAAATGTCAGAGTAGCCGTTCCAAACAAGCGCTCTTCGTGGAACGGGCAGAGCAGAACCGCAAGTAATACATATTTGCCCAACTCTATCTCCATCTATCTTTACTCCTCATTAGCTTGCTCCACTCTTCTACAGAAATGAACAGATAAAGACGCTCGGTCAGGTGCAATATCCTGTCTGGGCGTCTTGTTTTATGGTGTAACTCTTTTAATTCAGGTATCCTTTGGATTTCCAATATCGCTTCGCAAAGGATTCAACGGCATAGGGCAGTTCCCCATCCAGCAAATCCCGATTCGCTTGCATCAGCTCTTTGCTTCCATGCTTCAGCAATTGAACGGCATGTAGTAATTGGGGACCACCTACATAATGAAGTTCAAGCAACAACGGCTCTCCTTCATCCTCTTCCTCCTGAGCCGAGTGTTCAATTAACACAACTTCCGTGCCGTCCGCATGCTGGTGTAGCGTATAGAAGTATTTCTCGACCTTCGTCTCCCCTTGTGTATCCGTATACTCTCTACCAATACGCAACATAGCTGGCTGGGGAACATCATTATACATTTGACCTGCTTGTCGAAATGCAAAGTAGAAGTCTCCAATCCACAACCCATGTCGGTCATCATCATAATAATCGTCATACGGCTCCGCGATAGGCAACGCTAATAAATCACGAATATGTTGCGGCGAAATTAAGGTGCGGGCATACTGGTAATTCGATACAGACTGCAGCAAGGTATCCCATCCACGGTTGCTTAATTGCTGAATATCCGAAGGTGAGTCTTCCGTAAATACGCTCCATTCGGAGTTCTCACTGTTCACATAACGATATGCGCCTGAGATCATCCAGATAGGAGTGCCCCCTTGCTCGGCAAGTTCATTAGGAAAGCTTGAAGATTGGTCTGCTGGCTCTATTTTGAGCAACAATGCACAGTCATGGTCGTCTTGAAAATACAGACTACGGAAATAGCCCTCCGTATGCTCGTCCCCGTAGACGGAACCTCGGCAAAACTGTCCATCCACCCAAAACTCATAGCTGTTCAGCAACTCACCCTGCTCTCTTACAGGTAATAATGAAGGGTGAGTAAGACGCTCAATGTTCGCAGCTGTGAACTGATGATCTTCGAACCAATCCGGTACATCTG
Organism: Paenibacillus xylanexedens; assembly: GCF_007680605.1. Classification (GTDB taxonomy): domain Bacteria; phylum Bacillota; class Bacilli; order Paenibacillales; family Paenibacillaceae; genus Paenibacillus; species Paenibacillus xylanexedens_B. The sequence goes on along the minus strand of NZ_VEIO01000002.1, from coordinate 244,506 downwards.
GCGCTAGTTCTGCGGCATAAATATACTCTCGTTTAATGATAGGCTGTCCCTGCTGTAGCCTCTTTATCATCTCTTCTCGCCATGGAAACGGCTCTTCTGTATCTTCGTCAATTACACACTCAGGAACAAATAATTCCAGCATGTCAAAGCCTTGCCATGGTCCGAGATCCTCCCACTCTTCAAGCTGACGCTTCACTTTCCGCTGTCCTTGAACCTGAATTCGATATTGCTCTGTACTTACTAGCAGCCCACCTTCTACGTTGCCTCTTACCGCCAATTCTCCATGGTTGTAATCTCCCCAGAACATATCCTCCACATAAAGATTACCTGTAATATATATTTCCTGCCCCCCAACGAGCATATAAGGCGTTGTAAGATCACCAAGCACAACCAGGTTAGATGAGGCCGCGTCGGATTCTGTGTTTCCAATATAACGATCAACGATCAGATTTCCCTCCACCATAATTAAAAAAGGCCCCTCATCCAGCAACAGCTCATTGATATGAAGATCACCTGAATGCAGCCATACTTCCTCGGCATCAAATTCACCATCATGTGCTTCATTCTGTGTATACATCCAGCTCTCGTGAGGCAACCTCGTTTTGATATCGGCAAAAGTAACCTTGTGACCTATGTGATGTATGGACATGTCCTGACACTCCTCATCGGTTGATATATGGATAACATCTTCCAAACTTCTAATCTTCGAAACTCCGAATCTATTGGTAGCATGACTAACCAGTTTAATTATACTAGAGGAAATTGAGTTGAGCTTTCTGCTGACTAATATTTTTGTAACGCTTAATCTCCGTTGAAATCTCTCCTCTTCACGTCTAGCTTCATCGGTACGCGCATCATCTTGATCCACTTCAAATTGCTTGTGAACAATGGTAGCAGCTAACCAATGAGGGAATACTTTTACCTTGTCGTTAGTTTTGGATCTTTTATCAAATTCCGATTGATTGCTCAGAGTGAGTAGCCGATTGCTCATTTTGATACCGACTACCCTCTATGATTTTAATCCACACACTCCATACGGAGTGTGACACTTTCACAATTTGGAAATTGCCGAGATTCTTCGTACTTAATCCATGCACTCCATACGGAGTGCTACTACCAAGCGTAGCTGCAGCTGAGAATATGGAAAAGATTTCAATCCACGCACTCCATACGGAGTGCGACTCATATCGTCACCTCAATGACAAAAGGACCCGGGAATTTCAATCCACGCACTCCATACGGAGTGCGACAGCGAAAAAACACGTATAGTACATACCTATACGTCACAAAACTACGTTTTTACACTACTATTCTATGTGTTCCCGCCAACGAATTCAATCTTTTTCCAGCTCAATGATGCCAAAAGGTATCAAAATGCCCTGTTTTCACTACTTTCAAGGTGCGAATCCCCCGGGGTTTTCATGTGAGCTTCACATTCACACCGCATAAATCACTTTCTACTCTCTACTTAATCTTCCTACGTTTCTATGTACCTCCCACTCCTACTATCCTTTTCAAGTCTCCCCCTTTCCCTACTCCTCCAACTTCTCCCCACCCCACCATCACAACGTTCACTTTCCAAACTATGACATAGATCACATCCATCCTCATACACAAGTGCTACATTAAATAACGACCAACTGACCAAAATGGTAAACTGGTCAATCGAAAGGTTAGGTTCATCCTTTTAAAAACCAGTCATAATTGTTTCAACTTGCTTCAACCTGTGCTTCAACCAGCTTCACCATTTTCAAAAGTTTCTACTGCTTAACACTGCTTCTTGTGTTTTACCCGCTTCACCCATTACACACGTCAGCCCCCAAGGAGGTGCATAGCCGTGAAAACGATAGATCGAAGGCAACAGGTGATGGACTCTGCCGAGAAATCCTTTGCCTTGTTTGGCTACAAAGCCACAACGATGGAGCAAGTGGCGAGACTGGCCAATGTGGGCAAAGGAACGATCTATACCTTTTTCGAGAACAAAGAAGAATTGTTTGATGAGATCCTGCGCTCGATTATTGCAGACATGAAACGGATTACGGAGCAGACGGTGAAGGAGGAACACTCTTTTCTGGATAACGTGCATCGGAGTATGGACTCGTTGCTGGAATATCGGGAGGAGCATGAGCTGCTGATCAAGCTTTTCCAAGAGGTTAACGATTTCGGAACACCCCAAGCGAGAGAGGGTCTGCAAAAAGTAGAGAAAGCCATTCTCGAATACCTCGAGCGTCAGGTGAGTCGTGCCATGGAATTACAGCAGATTCGTACCGACGATCCCAAGCTGGTCTCGTTTGTGCTACTGAAGTTATACGTCAGCCTAACATCCGATTGGAATAAAGCGCATCCTACTTTGCACAAGGATCAGATCAAAGCGTTTGTAGGTCTTTTTCTCAAAAATGGATTATCCCCCACCTAGAGAAACGCCCGCGGACGCACACATACCATACTAAATAGAGAAACAAGGGATAAGCGTAAGATAGGGAGAGAACATCATGAAATCATTTCGTGTATTTGGGCAGGATCTGAAATCCGCCTTCAAGAAACCAAAAGTATTTATTCCAATCCTCGTTGTACTGTTCATTCCCGTGTTATATAGCGGACTGTTCCTGAACGCCTTCTGGGACCCATACGGCAAAATGAATGAATTACCTGTAGCCGTGGTCAACACGGATCGGGGTGCGGTTTACAATGACAAATCGCTAGAAGTCGGCCAGAATCTGGTCGATGAGCTGAAAAAAAGCGATGATTTCAACTGGCAGTTCGTCACTCGCAACCAGGCAGAACAAGGCATGAAGGACAACAAATATTACATGACCATTGTCATTCCGGAGGACTTTTCCGCCAAAGCAACTACCCTGATGGATGAGCATCCCGCTCCGGCTGAGCTGATCTACGAGCCCAACGAAGGTTACAATTTCCTTGCGGGTCAGATCGGCGGCACAGCGGTCAAACAGATTCGCTCCAAAGTCTCTGCCAAAGTCACAGAATCATATACCGAAACCCTGCTGGATAAGGTCGAGAAAATCTCGGACGGTTTGGCAGATGCCGGAGATGGCGCAGGTAAAATTCATGATGGAGCAAGCAAACTGGACGAAGGGGCGGTTACGTTAAAAGAAAACCTGGCGAAACTGGCTGACGGTGCAGGCAAGCTGCAAACCGGCGCCGTTTCGTTAAAAGAAGGCACAACCACCCTTGCCAAAGGCACAGGTGATCTTCACACTGGCGCGAGCACATTATCCAGTGGTCTCGCACAATTAGCCGCCGCCGGCACCAAGTTGGGTGACGGCGCAACACAGGCGGCAGCTGGCAGCAAACAGCTGCATGCCGGTATCCAAGCTGCGCAGGAAGGCGCGTCCAAACTGGACGCCGGACTCGCAGCTACCGAACAAGGCAGTGCCAAGCTGACCGCCGGACTGCAAACTTCCGTGGAGGGCAGCGGCAAAGTCACCGAGGGCGCCAAAGCGGTCGCCCAAGGCCTGGCTCAGCTAGCGAAGTCCAATCCCGAACTGGCAGCCAGCCCCGCTGTTCAACAGCTACTCGCAGCTAGCCAAGCCGTTGCCGCTGGCAGTGAGCAGGTATATCAAGGCGGACAGCAGCTCGTTGCCGGAAGTCAGCAACTGCAAGCTGCACAGCAACAATTGCATCAAGGCAGTAGCCAGTTGGTTCAAGGTGAAGAACAGCTGGTACAAGGCGCTACACAGTTATCCGGCGGACAAGAAAAGCTGAGCGCCGGGCTTAACCAATTCAATGCCAAATTGAACGAAGCCGCCGCTGGCGGTGCCAAACTGGCAACAGGATCAGAGCAACTGAATGCTGGCGCAAGTAAGCTGCTGTCTGGCGTAAACCAGCTGGAGGGTGGAGTTTCCACCCTTACGGACGGATCTAATAAGCTGGCTGATGGTGCTGATAAGCTACAAGAAGGCACGATCAAGTTAACCGACGGTTCCGGTGAACTCGCCACCAAATTAAACGACGCTGCGCAGCAAACGAGCAGTGTCAAAAAGACCGATGAACTGGTAACGATGTATGCCGAACCGGTTCATGTCGATGAACACAAATTAAACGAAGTGCCCAACTACGGCACAGGTTTTTCGCCCTATTTTCTCTCACTCGGATTATTTGTCGGTGCGTTGATTGCAACGCTGGTTGTGCCAACACGTGGCAGCAGTGTGAGTGAGGCAAGTGGCTGGAATCGATTTGTCAGCAAAACCCTTGCGTTCACCATTATGAGTGGCGTTCAATCTTTGCTCGCTTCCGGGCTGGTGTTATACGGACTTGGCCTGAAGGTACAGAGTGTGCCGTTATTCCTTTTGTTCAGCTTTGTGACGAGTCTGAGCTTCATGTACATCATTCAGGCATTGGTAACTTGGTTGGAAAATCCGGGACGGTTCATTGCCATCCTGCTGCTCATCTTCCAACTCACCACCAGCGCGGGAACGTTCCCACTGGAACTCATTCCGAACTGGCTGAAAGTGTTCAACCCATGGCTACCAATGACATACTCCGTAACGGGATACAAAGCGGTCATCTCCAGCGGACAATTCGGCGTCGCCTGGGATCAGATCGGTATTCTGTGCATCTTCGCCGTTCTCGGTCTGGTCGGTACGTTAACGTATTTCCTGAAACATCGCACGGCCCGAAACGAAAGTCTTGGTAGTGAAGCTGTGCTTCAAGCTTAGGCCAGAGATTCTGATTTGGTATAGAAATGTAAAAGGCATATCCATTGTTCTGACTCGCTTCATCACAGCAAGTCTGACATAAAGGATATGCCTTTTTAGTTTGCTTTTGTTAATTTGCTTTTTTAACTAATATGATAGCCTTTGCTGATTTCACGTTATACGCCAAAAGATTTTATACATATCGTCAGGCTCTCACAACATGTTCTTCAACAAACTTTAGAAACACTGCTTGCATGGAGCCGAGCGTAAGCATTTTTTTGATGATGCTAAACCGATAATGAATGCCATGAGACTGAAATGACCATATCGACGCCAACGAAACCCCGGATTTGAGTCGCTGTTGCTCCAGATCTGAAAGTGGTATTCGAACCATTTGAACAACTTTGGAAGAAAATAAATTGAGGAACAAAATTTTAAGCACGTCATGATTGATCAGCAATATAGCTCGAGTTGTCGTTGAGGAAATCCCTTGTGATGTAACGTAACAGGCCAGCATATCGGCTTCTTTGTAAGGTTCGATTAGTCGATCTATTAAGTTTCTAGTAATCAGCAACATATTGATCGTACTCCTAATATGTTATGTAAAATACACCCGCAGTCAAAACTATAACACTAAAGACTGCATGAACCAACCGGCTCAAAGTTTTATCAAAAATGGTGAAGCGTGTCTCTCGGGTAGAGTATATGAACTGGAGGTTTCTCCCACCTATATTTTTTTTGGAAAACTTTCGTTCTAAATGAACACTAGTATGGGCGATCTCCGGTTTACCAGATACCAGATTCCCCCTACTGTGGACGATCTCCGGCTTCCCGAATTCTAACGATCACCAGAGACCCTATTTAACCCTTTTCAGCCATTTTAAAATTCTAACGATCACCAGAAACCTTATTTACTTGAAATACAGCGATTCACGCTACATTTTGAGGATTTGAGCCCAAATAGCGCTTGTGGTGATCGTTAGATTTTCAATGGTCGCTGAAATCGCAAAATAAGCTCCTGTGTGATCGTTAGCGTGTTAGGTGTAAGCGAAGCCGGGAAAATCAGACATGATATCTAAAGTTCCATATCCTATTTCGATCCACGCACTCTAAACAGAGCACGACTCGTGATCGGGACGGATAATGACGCGGCTGGTGAATTTCAATCCACGTACTCTATACGGAGTGCGACGCTAATAGGATTCCCTCTACGATTGCTACGAATTTATTTCAATCCACACACTCCATACGGAGTGCGACCAGATGTGTCCGACCTGAACGCTGAGCTCTTGCAGATTTCAATCCACGTACTCCATACGGAGTGCGACTCGGCAATTGCTGAAAAACTTCAAAAAGATAAAGATTTCAATCCACGCACTCCATACGGAGTGCGACAGCAAAAAAACACGTAATAAAAGCATAGATTGTATACTTTATTACGTGTTCTCGTTTAATTCATCTACTAATCAGTTTCATCTTAATATAAAAAACCTAAAATATTCAAGGTAATTTGCCAAAAGGGTTCAAATTAGCCTATGGTCAGGTGCGAATCCCCCAGGGATTTCATGGGAGCTTGGCATTCGCACCTGTTTTAAATCACGCTCCACCGTTACTCTTCCATATCCACCCGTTTCAAAAACGTCTGGGTACGTGCGAGCTTTGGCGAACCAAAGAGTTGATCTGGCGGGCCTTGCTCGGCAATTTCGCCATTGTCCATGAAGAAGACACGATCCGCAACATCGCGAGCAAAGCTCATCTCATGCGTGACAATCATCATCGTCATGTTTTCCTGTGCCAATTGCTTGATGACGCGAAGTACTTCTCCCGTTAGCTCCGGGTCGAGAGCCGAAGTCGGCTCATCAAAAAGAAGGATATCCGGCTGCATCATCAGAGCGCGGGCAATCGCTACGCGCTGCTTCTGTCCACCGGACAGATTCGACGGATAAGCATCGGCCTTGTCCGACAGTCCAACCTTGGCAAGTAATTCCGCACTGCGGCTACGAATGACTTTGGCACTCTCTTTTTTCAACGTCTTCGGTGCGAGTTCCAGGTTCGCCTGTACAGTCAGATGCGGAAACAAGTTAAAATGCTGAAACACCATGCCCATACGATCCGTAATCTTCCGAATCTCGGCAACCCCTGCGTACCTTCCATCGTCCACCAGCGACTGATTCTGAATGCGAATCGTTCCGCCCGTAACGTCTTCCAGGTGGATCAGGCTGCGCAGCATCGTGCTTTTCCCCGAACCGGAAGGTCCAATAACTGCAATCACTTCCCCTGGCGCCACGTTAAAAGAGACTTGTTTCAGCACATCCAGCGTGCCAAATGATTTTTTCAACTGATTTACTTCTATACTATAGGTCATATGCAGACAGTCCTTTGATTGAACAGATTTGATTTATTCATACGAAAAGCGCTTCTCCAGAACCTTGAATAACAAGGTAAGCACCAGAGTCATAAGCAAATACATAATCGCCGCTACGAAAAATGGAATGAGTTGCAAGTCCCGATTCACTGCGGCTTGCGCATAATAGAGCAACTCGGGTACAGCGACAGCGTAGAGCAATGCCGTATCCTTAACCAGCGTAATTGCCTCATTTGCTGTCGCTGGCAGTACTACCCGAACCATCTGTGGAATGATGACCTTCGTCATGGTCTGCCACTTTGTGAGTCCAAGCACTTTGGCCGCTTCATGCTGCCCTTTATCAATGGACAACAATCCACCCCGGAAGATTTCGGCGAAGTAAGCTGCATAGTTCAATATAAATGCGATGGCCGCTGCAATGAAACGATCAAAGACCAGATACTCTCCGATGACCGGAAGTAATGGAAGGCCGAAACAGAAAAATAATACTTGCAAAAGTAACGGTGTCCCACGCATCACATAGACGTATGTGTGTGCAATCCACGCCAGCGGTTTGAACTGGCTCCGCATCGCCAATGTTACCGCGAATCCCAGGGGTACCGATAGCACAATCGCAAGTAAAAATAAGAAAATCGTCGTTTGTGCACCTTCCAGCATCGGTTTTATAATCGTTGAAATATAGTCCCAATTCATGAATTAGTTCTCCTCTAATCTGTTAACCCCGCACTCCTTGGAAGCATATCGCTCCAGCATGGAATACGGGGTCATCGTTTTCGTGAGTACAGTTTCCCAAACCGGGAAAAGCTCACATCATTATTTGTCAGGTGTATTTCACCTGAATACTTTCAAACTCACAAATTCATCTTTTACTTCAGAACCTTGTCCTCACCAAGCCATTTCTTAGAGATTTCAGCGGCTTGGCCGTCCGTGTTCAGCTCATCCAGCGCATTTTGCAGCTGATTGAGAAGTTCTTCATTGCCTTTTTTGATCCCGATGCCATATTGCTCTGGCGCCAGCGATTCGTCCAGCAATTTGAAGGTGCCTTCTTCCTTCGACATATAATATCTTGCGACCACTTCATCAATGATGACTGCGTCCAGACGTTTCGTTTTCAGATCAGTCAGCGCCAGTACATTATCTTTGAATTCGGAAGCTTTAACTTTATCCTTTAGAGGACTTGCCGCCAGCGCATCTGCCGCTGAGGACAGTGCCTGCAATCCTACGTTTTTGCCATCCAGTTCATCCAGCTTCGTAATCGGGGAGTCTGCCAGAGTAATCGCAACTTGACTGTTCTCCAGATAAGGCTTGGTGAAAAGCACTTTCTCTTTGCGCTCGTCTGTAATCGTGTATCCGTTCCAGATCATATCGATCCGGCCGCTGTTAAGCTCCGACTCTTTGGAAGACCAATCAATCGGCTGGAAAGTCACCTTTTTACCCATTTTCTCCGCAGCTGCACGGGCATAATCAATGTCGAACCCGACAATTTCATTCTTCTCATCCCGGAATCCCATTGGAGCAAACTTATCGTCGATCCCTACAATGATCGTATTCTCGTCTTTACTTGCCGAGCTGGAACAGCCCGCCATAATGATCATACATATGCTAATAAATAATAGTAGAATTGCTTTCTTTCTCATCTCTCGTACCCCTCCATGTCTATGACCAAGCTCAAACGCTTTAGTTCGTTACCACGTTATCAGAGCCTTATAATAACATAGCATGAGAGAAGAGTCGAGCACCTTGCCCATTTCCAGCGAATTCAACCCTAAGAATTGTCAACAATTTGTGAAAATAAAGCCCGCACGTCAGCCGGTTCCACCAGCTTCTCGCGAACGATAGAATCCCAGCGCTCCGGCTTCTGTAGCGCTTTAAGCTCTGTTCCAGCCCATCGCTGCGCGAGCTTACGTTCAAATACAACCCGTGTGTCTTTGAACTGGTAGACAATCTGTTCCAGATTATCGATCAGTACAAAGTTTGCAAGAGCGTTATACACGAGGATTCGATCAAGTTGCACCGCATCCATCTCATCTGTATTCACACTGTAATTAATCTGAGCGGTCAATGTCTCAGGAAACAGCTGATAGCCATCCAACTGCTCATGTAACGGCAGATTCTGATTCAGATGACTTAGATTAGAGAAATTCCCCATGTATGCATTCTGATATTTGGCCAAGGCAGTAAAATCATGCGTCAGCGGACTATTCTGCTCGGCTTCATATCGACTCTGATCTGCCGCAATTTTAGGATTAATGAACCCTTCCACCACGACAAGACCCAATAACCCGATAATAAATAAGGAAACAATCCACAGGTTTTTTCCGTTCATATGCCATCACTCACTTCATATTTGCTAACGATCCGGTATGCCCGGTGAACGACCAAGGGAATGAGGATACTAAGTAGCGGTAACGCAAAAGCAAACAAAATGACAGCGAGCTGGTAGGGTCCATTCACCTGAAAGGGTCGGTTAAACCAAATATTGCTTCCAAACCGCAAAGCCGCCTGCGTACCCCAAAGCGCAAGTACGACTGCCGCCCACAGCCACCATGCTCTGCGTTGCCACTGCTTCAAAATGGGCATACGAATCCGCGTTGTATGATCTGGATTGGAAGATCCATTGCCATTCTCCCTGTTGCTCATCAAATAAACGACATAAGCAGCGCCCACAATCAGGCTAATGAGCAAAAGCAGATTGTTCAGAGCAGTACCGCCTAACATCACTCGTGTAGGAATCGTGATAATCCAGGCAACCAGGCTGTAGATCAAGGTCGATTGCCACAATGCTGTCCAGTAAGGAATACGTTTCACGAGTCGGTAATCACTCATGAATTGTTCCATACCATCCATATGCTGTATCGCTGTCTGGAAAGCTTGCTCCTCGCTCATGCCTTCGGCCAGATAATCATCGATTCGTGCGGCGAGGTTGCTGCGAATTTCTTCTTTCAACTCCCGATGCTCCAATGTATCCTGTACACCTGCAAACAAACTCTCCAAATGCCGATTCATCCGTCTTTCGAGCGTCATCCTTACTCATCTCCTTCTTCACTGGTGGCAATCATGCAATCGATTAAGGTTTTGGCTGCATGCCAAGCTTGAACCTGTAATTGATAAACTTCATGTCCTTGGCTGGAAATCCGGTAGTATTTCCGCCTTCCACCCTGCGTCTCCTCACCCCAATAAGACTCCACGTACCCACTCTTCTCCAGCCGTTTCAGACTGGAATACAGCGTCGGCTCCTTGAGTTCAAACTGCTCCCCGCTTTTGCGATATATTTCCTTAATAATGCCATACCCATAGTTGTCTGATGGAATAAGCACACTCAAAATAATGGGATCAATATTGCCCCGAATCAGGTCACTGTTAATCACTTGTACATCCATCTGTGCGTCTCACCGCTCTCCCTCTTACTCTGAGTATACTATAAGACATATTACTATGTCTGTAAAGGTAATATGTTGTGCATTGTAATTAAATTTATGTTCTTCTCTACCCCTTTGTTTTCCCATTCGCAATTTCCCTGCAATCTAAAAAAAACAAAAAGACGAAGCAGCCCTATTGCTGCTCCGTCCTCATTTACTCTTCTTTTCCGCTTCTTTCTCTCTGTAATCTAAGTCAGATTATCAAGCTGTTATACTGCCTCATTCATGCTGTCATTTCCATCAGCAAGCTTACCATCTAGCTGTTTGATGCTTTTGCACTGGTTATTGTTATACTTCTGTACTGACTATTGTCACCCGCATCCTCTACTGTTATCACACTCTCTACTGCTGTACCTTCTCCCGATCCTTGCCTTTGTCGGACTCACCTGCGTTTTTATTCGCGGCCTCCCGATCTTGCTGCATCTCTTCTACCGTTTTGACCTTCAGACGTGCAGCGCCTTCGTATGCCTTGGTTGGTATAAGATCGTCCGTAGCAAGTCTCTCTTCTGCAGCTGCAATCGCGTCACCGTACTGTGGCAACCACTTCGCCTGTGCAATCAGCATCTCATCGACCATCTGCCAGATTTCCTTCGGATTACAAACCGCGCCTACCAGCGGGTCCATCATAAATGCCTGTCGCAACAGCTGATCGTCCCCATGCACGGCCGCTTCCACCGCAAGACGTTGCACGGATATGCTTACATTACACACCGCCGCTGGGCCCAGAGGCAGTTCGCCGATATGCGGCATCGAGATGCCGTTACGATCTACATAACCCGGTGCTTCGATGATGGCATCATCCGGCAAGTTGGAGATCACCCCGTTGTTCACCGTGTTAAAATGACCCCGATACACACGTCCCGTCTCCAGGCTCTCTATGATATAAGATCCGTGTTCTTCGCCGCGTTTCTCCGGTAAATACTGCATCGGATCATCCTTCATCCAGTTTGGAAAATCCGTTTCGAACCAGTTGCGGCCCTCTGTACACACGCGTAGATATCCACCCGTTTCACCGTTAATCCAGCTTCCCATGTCAATCCAGTCATTAATCTCTTCAGGACGTTTGCGATACCATGGCACATATTCACTTAAGTGACCGTTGGATTCCGTACTGTAATAACCAAAGCGGCGCAGCATATCGATCCGAACTTTCTCCGTACGTCTGTACTCGGAATGCTTCTCAAAAGCTTCCAGCAAACCTTCGGTAAGATCCCTCCCTTTGTGGGACGCCTGAATATACCATGTTTGATGATTGATACCTGCACAGACAATATCCACTTCACTCTTTTGCAGTCCGTACACTTCCGCAATCTGTTGATGTCCATGCTGAACGCCGTGGCATAGTCCGATCGTGCGCACACCACCGTATTTGTTACAAGCCCATGTCAGCATTGCCATTGGATTCGAGTAATTCAGGAGCAACACATCCGGCGCACTCTGTTCGCGAATATCTTTGCAGATCTCAAGCATCTCGGCGATTCCGCGCTGTCCATACATAATGCCGCCTGCACACAGCGTATCCCCGACACATTGATCCACCCCGTATTTGAGCGGAATATCGACATCGGTTGCAAAAGCTTCCAGTCCCCCTACACGAATCGTACACAGAACATACTTGGCGTCTTTCAACGCTTCTCTCCGATTGGTTGTCGGCTGAATCCGAATATTCAATCCGTTCTCTCGGATATCCCGCTGGCACAGCTCGGTGACCATGTCCAGATTATGCTGATTAATATCGCAGAATGCGATCTCGATGTTATTAAATTCCGGTACGGTGAGCAAATCACGCAACAATCCCCTTGTAAAACCAATGCTTCCCGCCCCGATAAACGCCACTTTAAACGACATGTACATGTCCTCCCGTAATCCGAACCTTCCGGCTTCGGTTAATGACTTGCTTCATGGGTTTATTGTAGCAACAGAGGTAAGGAGAGCGTTATCAAAATCATGACCTGTTCAGGAGCATGGTGTCAAAAATCCTAACTTCATTCTCCTATTCCTTTGATATTCACTTGTATCTTCTTACATGTTCGATGAATACTGCTAAACTCTGAAACGATGAACCGGCCGTGTCTCCCCTACAGCCGGCTGTAACTAATGAGTTCAATACCTTGTGCTGTCACATATTCCCGTAGCGCGGGATTGACCAACACCGCAAGATCATGCTCACGCTCATCTACCAGAGATGAGATGCTACGCAGTTCCTCATCCGCATAACCCGGATGTCCAGCAATCTCAACGATATGTTCCGTATTCTTATACTGATCCAGTACCCCGCGCAACCATGATTCCTGCAGAGTAGGCATAGCTGGATCACCACACAATATATCCGTAGACCGAATCCCCGCATCCACAAGCTTGCTGTTCAACTCCAGAGATAAGATATCATCTCTTCTCATGGGAACGTTATATTCCCGAGCCAGCTCCATGACCAAGTCAAGCATTTGTGCATCTTTCACACTCACCCCATGATGGGTATCCAGATGATTCAACGATAACCCGGAAGCCAGAAACTTCTCGATCTGTGCCTTCAACTCCGCGCGTACTTCCCCGGGATCATAGGTCGAAGGAATAAGTCCAGGTTTTCGATAGAAACGGCCGGACTCGTCCACGATACTCTGAACAGCCGAAGCTTCCAGAACAGGGGTCATGAACGTCAGGTTCAGATGAACCCCCATAGCCGTAATGCCCGCTTCAAGGGCCATAACGCTACTCTTCTCAAAATGTACCGAATTCACCAACGCCGAGGTATCTGTAATCATACCGTGTTTCATTCCATGAATGATGCCTTCGCTCACTCTCATCGTGATACCGTAATCATCTGCGTTAACAATCAGCTTCATCTTGCTCTACTCCTCTCTGATCTGATTTAGGATCGAACAGATAACAGTTCCTCTGTGACAGCAACCGTTCCTTCTGACAGCAACGGCGTAATATCGCGGAATTGATCGGAGTTCGTCACCACAATTGGCGTGGTTAGCTTAAAACCTTCGTTCCGGATCTGATCCATATCGAATTCAATCAGTACCTCTCCCTTACGGATTCGATTCCCCTGCTGCACCTTCTGAGTAAAATACTGCCCTTTCAATCTTACCGTATCTATGCCGATATGCATGAGAATTTCGACACCTTCATCCGAGGTGACTGCGATGGCATGTGCACTTTTCATCGTGACCGACACGACGCCGTCTACCGGGGATACCAGCTGACCTTTGGACGGAATGATGGCTACGCCCTTCCCCATCGACTCCGAGGAAAATACGACATCCTCCACTTCATGAAGCGGAATTACTTTGCCTTCGAGTGGACTCGTAATCAAGCTTTCCATCGCTACGTTCGCGTCGATCCCAGCCGCATTTTGTTCCATTTTCGCCGTGGACGATTCAGATGCTGAGTGCTGGTTACTTGCACTTTCACTTTTTCCTTCAACGGGGTTATTCTCGTCTTTCTGTACCTTCGAACCTTCAGCAACCTGATCATTTTTCTTACTCTCGTAGCCAAACAGGACCACGCACAAGGCCCCGCCTGCAATCGCAGTCACTACCCCAATAATGTAATACAACATCGGACTCTGGGCTGGCAGTGTGAACACATTAAGGAAGAAATTGAACACAATCAACTTCACGCCGAGATATCCCATCAGACCACCAGCAATGGCTCCAGCGGCTACCAAATAAATCAGTGTTTTGCGATAACGCAGAATGATACCATACAGAATAGGTTCAGTAACTCCGGACAGGATGGCAGAAAGGAAAGACGAACCGCTCAGAGCCTTAAGATCTTTATCCTTTGTTTTCAGGAATACCCCGAGACCGATTCCCATCGAAGCCGCTACAGATGTCGCCGCAAGAGGTGCAATAAGATCGCCGCCAGCGCTCAGATTACCCATAATAATAGGCACCGTCGCCCAGTGTAATCCAAGCAATACAAGAAACGACCACGTTCCCCCCAGAATAATTCCGGCGATGACAGAGTTGCTGTTAATCAGGAAATTAACGATATCCCCAATCCATTGACCTACATACTGTCCGAAAGGACCAATCAACATGGCAGTGAGCGGTACCATAATGACAAGAGAGAAGAACGGGACTGCGAACAACTGCACATTTTTGTGCATGATTTTCTTCAAAAACTTCTCCAGAACCGCGTAGATGCTAACGGCGATAAACATCGGAAAGACCGACGAAGCGTAATTCATTAACGATACAGGTATTCCTAGAAAATGAGTTGTATTTCCTGCAGCTGTCAATGCCGTAAAATTCGGTTCCATCAATGCAGCCCCGATTGCAGCCGCCACATAAGAATTCACATTGAGAACTTTCGCAATCGTGATGCCAAGAAGAATCGGCAGGAAATAGAAGATCGAGTTCCCCGCAGCAGCCAATATAGCGTATGTTCCGCTATCCACGGCAATCCAGCCTGCTCTCTCAAGAACGATTAACAGCGCCTTGACCAGACCAGCTCCCGCAAATACCGGGATTAATGGCGTTAGACTACCCGATATCAGACCAAAGATGGCTGAACGAAGGCTCTTCTTTTCTTTTTCAGAGCCTGCACCGGACCCTGCTCCATCGAATTCCCCTTCGGCAACGATATGTTTGTACACCTCTGACACGTCATTGCCTACAACAACCTGAAATTGACCGCCGCTTTCAACCACCTTCAGGATGCCTGCTGTGTTTTCGAGTGTGTCTGCATCGGCCTTCCGGTTGTCGTTCAAGACGAATCGCAAACGGGTAGCGCAGTGAGTCAGCGATTGGATGTTCTCCCTTCCTCCAACGCGGTCTACAATGTTTTGAGCTAATTTGAGATGATCCATGTTGTTCCCCCCATACTTTGTATAATCCCTACAATTCAGAACTTTACTTCGTCCATTCGCATGACATAATACGATGACAAAATAAAAACCTGAACTGAAGCTTGTCTACTGACCTTAGTCAATACACAAGCCTCAGTTCAGGTTTCGCCTGCCGAACAGTCACAATCCCTAATGTATAAGTTTGTATACGTATTTCTTCATTCTTCCGCCAGATCATACTCACGGTTCGTGACCCGGTGAATGTGGATCATGAAATAAACCATTTCCTCATTCGTTGTTATCTTCTCATAGTTAATCTCCAGATAGTTTCTAATCTTTTTCGCGCACGCGTACGATTCGGGATACTTGTCCTTTACATGATCGTATAAAGAATCTCGATCCTCCGGAATCAGCTCATCATGGAGGATTCGGTACGCAAAATACCGCAAATGTGTGAGGAAACGGCTGTAATTAATCGAGTTTTCGTCCAGTTTGATTCCGAAATGGTATTTCACAATATTCGCCAGATCGTTAACAATCTTCGTCATCTGATAGGTTTGTTTCATATCCTGCCCACGCTGCTGTGCATTCACAAAATGAAGGGCAATGGAACCCGCCTCATCCTCTGGCAACTTCACACCTGTTTTCTGCTCAATAATGTGGAGCGCCTTAAAGGCAACTTCATATTCGGCTGCATAAAATTTTTTGATCTCCCACAGCAAAGCATTCTTTACAATGATGCCTTCAGGGAACCTTCTCAGTGCGAAGCTGATATGATCTGTCAGGGTAATGTAGATGTTGTCACTGAATTTGAGGGCAAGCTGTTGTTCCGCATATTCAATAATTTCGTTCGACAACTCCAGATGTTCGGTTGGAATCTCGCCAATCAGCCCCATCAGTTTGTCAGACGTCGCTTTTTCAACGACGAACTTTTTCTCCACTTGCGAAAAGTCGATAACATCACTGTTATGTTTGTTATACCCGATCCCTTTTCCCATCACGATCATTTCGTGCCCGTTATCATCCGTCAGTAAAATTACATTGTTATTAAAAATTTTCCTAATCTTCATCTGCATCACCCCCAACTCATCATAGGCTCGTCCCGCTATAATATTCCATACAATTCTTCAAAAAATTAAAATCTCCTATAAAAAAAACCTAAATTGAAGCAGTAACATGCACAACACATGTTTACTACGAACAATTTAGGTATCGCCTGCCGAACAGTCACAATCCTGAATATATTCAATTACTACTACATTATCAACAAATGGGTTACTTCTGAACAAAGGATATCATGAATACCCTTTCAGTTCAACATTTAGTTTCTACCCGCCTGTTCCAGCCCGGCGGCCCTGCTTCTACTCCAATTCCTCCGGGTAGCTCCACTGTATTCGCTCCATGGAATCCCGGTATTGAACAGGCGTCTTGCCTGTATATTTTTTGAAAAGCATATGAAAATACTGCCGACTGCCCACACCCACATAGTCTGAAATTTCGGAGATCGGAATATTGGTCTGCTGGAGTAACATTTTGGCCTTCTCCATCCGTAACATCGTCAGATAGTCGGTCGGAGTCCATTGCATATAATTACGGAAAATGCGGTGCAAATACCCTGGATGTAAATTGACTGCTGCCGCGATATCCTTCATCTGAATACTGCGATCCATATTGTGATGCATAAATTCAATCGTACGTTTGACATAGAGCTCTGTCTGATCCAGTGCACTTCGTTCCATCTCGCCTCGCAACCTGGCAATCCGAACGAGCAATTGGATAAAAAGGGTTCGTACCAGCGTTCCCTGCTCCTGTCTCTGCCGTTGCTCCATCAGACCACGCTGATCCAGTTCAAGCACCAGGCTTTTCATGGTGTAATACACCTCTTCCGGGTCAGGTAATACAAGATAAGGCGCCATATGTTTCAGAAAAGCATGAACCGTATCCTCTTCCAGCGCAAGTTGCTTTATGGTAAGTTGTCCAGATGCTGTACGCGCAAAACCGAATTCCACATTGAGCATTCGGCACGGCACGCCGTCCTGCACCATCAGCCGATGGGGAACCCCTGCATCCAGCAGGATGAACTGTCCTTTTTTCAACACCGCCTGTTCCGAGCTTCCGTCTGCCATCATTACATCCACTCGGCACATGCCCGTAATGATATACATAATTTCCGTGGAGTCATGAGTGTGGTAGGACATCTGATAATCATCCCATTGTTTATAATAATAAGCGAAAAAACGCGGCCCCCAATCTTCGGTGCGAAGGCGTTCCTGAAAAAGACTGCCTGAAAAGGATTGTGCATGATTCGTCAACGATCCTGATCCCGTTCCCATCCCTGCAACCCTCCCTTCAAGCGCGATATGGCGTGCAGAAGTATTCGCTCTATTTTTGAATAAACATCGTTAAAATTGACGTTAGATGCTACTAATCCGGTACTGCTCCCCATCCATGACAATAACCTGGGAGTTCGTTATCGGCACGAGAGGCAGTGTGGACTGATACTCATCCATGACCTGAGCTGCCGACTCTACAAATGGGGGACAACCCACATGCGGCACAGGATAAAAATCAATGGCATTCAGCCCTTCGTAACTGGACAAGTCCGGGGCTACCGTGCAATCATCCATAGCTTTCACATATGCAATATCAGGGGCGAGGATGATGGAACCTGCCGACTCTCCGATATATATTTTACCCTCTTGGATGTGAGCCTGTATGTACTTCTCTGCTCCACTTCTGCGAAGCTCCTGTAACAGAAAAAAGGTGTTGCCACCCGACACATAGATCAAGTCACTTTGTTGTAGCTTCGTTGCTACTTCTTCAGAAGATGCCGTGGATACTTCCAACTCTTGTACGATAAGTCCCCACTTCTCAAGCGCCTTTCTGCCCTCGTGTACATATGCATCATATGTCTCGGGAACCGCGGCTGTCGGAATAAAGGTGACGGTTCTTCCGGCTAACGTTGCTTCCAGTGTGTTCAACAAGCTTGCTGTGTCATCAAAAGAAGAAGACAAAAACAATTTTTTCATTTTAATATCCTCCAAATTGTAATGGATCGAAAGGTTAAGTTCCTATAAGCTTAGTATAAAATCATTATATCATGATCTGCCATTTCTAAATCCAATGTTGAAGGAGATTTCATGCGATGAGTACAACCTTTTATCTGGTCAGGCATGGTGTCAAAAAAAGTGATATTGGAGACGTGCCGCTTACTGCCGAGGGTAGCCGTCAGGCCCAATTGACCGCCCGGCATTTCTCGAAAGCTCCATATCCCATCCACCGGATCGTAGCGAGTCCACTCCGGAGAGCACAGGAAACCGCCGAAGCCATTGCTTCCCTTACCGGGTCTGACGTCTCGGAAGATGCACGCTTGCGTGAGCGGGCCAATTGGGGTGATGATCCCGAGCAGACTTTTGAACAATTTGTAGCTTTGTGGGACCAGTGTACCGCAGACCCGGAGTTCATTCCACATGTTGGTGACTCCGCCAAACAGGCAGGTACACGGCTGGCCTCTTTGCTAAGCGAACTGGCAACGCAGGCGCCAACCGGCAGTCATATTGTATTGGCTACACATGGCGGTCTGATTACCGATTTCCTGGTGCAAACTTTTTCCGAACAAGAACTGAACAGATGGCATCCGAATTTCCTGGTTGAGCAGAAACGTCTCGTTCCCGAATGTTCCATCACCAAGTTACTGATTCAGGACGGTCAATACACGCTGGAATCATTCGCTTCCGCAACACACTTGACTGAAGACATCGAGAAGTAGTTGGATGTACAAAAAAGCTCTGGAATGTCTCCGCGTGATCATTACACAGGAGAAATCCCAGAGCTTTTTGCGGTTAGTTTACATCGTTTCTCTTTCTATCTAAGCGGACAGTCTTATTTATCTCCCTTGCCTTTCCCCGGAGTGTAGAATTTCGGCAACGTCACCTTCGACCAATCGATATCGGATGCCATGTAGAAGGAAGGATACGAAGGCTGGTTATACCCGCTGTTCTGCCCGGCAATGCCTACACGGTACATCGCATCGTGCATCAATGTATACAGCTTGCGATCTGTTTTCTCGGTGCTCAGATAGATGCGGATCGCTGAACTGTCGGCTGTACGCACCAACATCTCCTCGCGCCAGTCTCCGAATACATCGGCAACCAGCGATGGCGTCCCTTTTGTGTGGTTATTGGTTAAGGTTCCTGTCGCGGTCAGCACCGTGCCGCGTGTCCAGTCTTTGATCGTAGGCGTGACATCGATGGCACCGTCTACGATTTGGGTGGTCATGTCCGCGGCCCAGCGAATGCTCATATTGGTTCCGGGCGCCTGGTCACTTATTTTTTCACCCTGTGCCGTCCATAATCCGACAGCCCATGTCTCCAGTCCGCGCCGGGTTGGATCGACATCTCCGACCATGCCGCGTCCGGTATCTTTGCCTGTATATCCGCCATAAATGACTTCTCCGGTCTTGGCATCACGCAGGGAATATCCATACGGCGCCCAAGGTCCGCCCTCATGTACCATGAAAATCTCCAGTCCCGGGCGATCCGGGTCGATATCCGCGACATGCAGTGCATCTCCGTGTCCTAGACGGGCAATCGTTCCCGGTGCAGCGCTCTCCGGCGGCATCACATCAGTGGAACTGTATAACACACTACCATCGTGGTCTATGGTAGCCGAACCATAGATGATCTCCTGTTTGCCGTCACCGTCTACATCCGCCACACTGAAATAGTGTGCTCCCTGTGTTGTAATCGAACCGTACTGCGGGTCTGTACCATCTACACCATGCGGCCCGTCATTGAACGGATTTTTCATCGGTGTCCAGCCACTGTCTACCATCCACTCTTTTTTCAGTTTCTTGCCATCCCAGTTGTAGGCAGCCATGGTGGAGCGAGTATAATATCCGCGTGCAAAAATCGCAGACGGTTTCTTGCCATCCAGGTACGCAACTCCGGCCAGAAAACGGTCTACCCGGTTTGCCGGTTCAATGCGTGCCATCGCATAATCTCCCCACATCAGGCCGTCATCATGACGTTCGGGTTCATACGGGATGGTCTGTAATTCTTTTCCCGACTTGCCTTCAAATACGGTAATATACTCCGGCCCGTCCACAATAAACCCTTCGAACTTGCGCAGTTCATTGCGGGCGCTCCGTTGCGGTGCATATACATCTATAAAGTAGTCGGCCAGACTTTCCGCATCCTGCCGGGATAACGGATAGTTGTATTTCTTCTCGATTCCAAATGCCTCTTCCAGTGTCGCAGGCCAGTTTCCTTTTACAACCTCTTCGTGTTTATGCCAGTTCCGGAACATATCGACCACATGGTCATAGTACCCTTCCGCACTGAGGCGATAATCGTCCTCGTGTGTCACCCCCGCCTTGCGATCTTCCTTCGGCAGTGTGATGTACTTTTGTGAGGTTGGTTTGCCCTTTTTGTTGTACTTGATTATTTGTGTGCCCGGGGCAGTCTTGAACATCAGTTCAGCCTTGCCATCTCCGTCAAAATCATAGACAAGCATCTGCGTATAATGTGCTCCCGCACGAATGTTAACCCCGAGATCGATTCGGTACAACAGTTGTCCGTCCAGCGTATAACAATCGACGTAGGTGTTGCCGGTATATCCTTTTTGCGACACGTCCTTGGCGTTGGATGGGTCCCATTTCACAAAAAACTCGTACTGACCATCCCCGTCGACATCACCGACACTCATGTCATTGGCACTGTAGGTGTACGCTTCGCCCGCAGGCGTTACACCGTCAGCCGGCTTTTGCAAAGGAATATCAACATACCCGTTCGCCCAAGGTTTGACGGAGGGACTGCGCTTACTTTCTTTACCTTTGCTATTAACGGCGGCAACTTCATAACGTGACGATGTCGTACCTGTGCTGTCCACATAGTTCGTGCTGTCTGTGACCGTTGCAATTTTTTTGCCATCCCGATAAACGTTGAAATCCGTCCCGGTCAGCCCCTTGTTGCTGTACCCTGTTGCCTCGTCCCCAAGTAATCTCCAGCTTAGAAACACACCTTCGGACGTCGAAGCCGCTACCAGCCCGCGATCCAGCTTCTCCAGTTGAATGCTTTTCCCCTGAGATTGGGGTTGGGATTGTGAAGCATCCGCTCCACTGATCCCGGCGGTTCCGCTAAGAATCAAAGCCAGGCTGAGTGCAGAAGAGAGCACTTTGGCCCCGAGAGGCATGCGTGATCGTTTTGCCCTATGAGTGCTAGTGCTCTTCTTTTGGCTGACATTCGTACTGACATGGGTTCTATCGCCGGTGCTGTTACTATGTTTAATTCGATTATCTTCTACTGAACTTAAGTTCATCAACCTTCACTCTCCCTGGTTAGAATGGGTAATGATACTTCTACCTGAACATGTTGATGGTCTGGTCGGTTTCGTGTTCATACGAAGATCAGATTCATGCTCATGTTAGGTCAGGTTCATTTTCGTACATCAAAGGAAAAATGGTTGCGCTTACATTATGAAGCGAAATGAAATTCAAAAAAGAAATTTAGTGGGTCTGACGTACTTCTTTCTCCAGTTCCTCCGATCCCCCTTCCGCTCTCTTTACATCCTTCGTAGCAAGAGTTACCATCCATCGGGTACTATTATAGACATCCTTACCGCCTAACCATAGGCAAATATCCGTGCAAAACGATCAATATTCAGTGTATATCGGTCAGAGTGTACAACGGTGAATGATGAAAAATGGACCGTCTTCAAAGCCTTATCATTATAGCTCATTCATCCAAACCGTCGGATAGCGCTCCAAGCTCATTCATCCTGTTATGCTTTTTCAACAAACACGTCCTTCTAAAAAATGCTAACGATCTCCACGGAGCCTATTCAGCCGTTTTCAGCCACTTTTGAATTCTAACGATCACCAGTAAGCTTATTCCACGCCAAACAAGGCAAATTACATATAAATCACCGAAATTAATCACAATAGCGTCGCTACGGATCGTTAGAATTTCATCATGCCTCTTTTTCACCAAATAAGCTCTCCTGAGATCGTTAGACAAAAACAGAGCTGCCTCCGGTCAATGGATGACCAGAAAACAGCTCTGTTTTGATAAGTTGTGGGTACACTCACACGTACCTTAGCACTAAATCACCAAATGGATAACCTTTAAGGCTCAATTCCCCATACAAGGCTGCCACCTTGATAGAGTGTGACTTTATTCCAATCCTGATAGGATGTTTTCGTTGGATCATAGGAATAGTCATCGCTCTCGTCAAAGTTGGACCAGTCCGTTTTGAACATACGAAGCTGAATATCGCCTGATTGCCCACCAGCAGCAATGCTTCCTGCTCCAGACTTAAAGCTCAGCTCAACATATCCATCTCCAAAGGTACGGTCGATGTTGGCTGCGCCAACCACTGCCCAGTCAATGGCAGAATCCATTGCCGCCGAACCTTCTTTGGTGAAATAATAACGAAGTTTCAAATCACTCAGATCCACTGCTGTGCTACCCAGGTTTTTGATGTTGAACAACGGTCTGATCTGGTTATCCGTTGCATTGGTATCCCCTGCACGATATTGCACCACCAGATCACTTGTTGGTACAACCACACCCGCTGGTGTTGCAGAGGCTACCGTAGAATTAGCACTTTGCCCGGCTGCATTCACCGCACTCACCACATAATAGTAGGTTGTGCCATTCGTCAGCGAAGTATTAATATACGACGTTGCCGTTACATTGGATGCAACCGTCGTGAATGGACCCGCTGCCGTCAGGGCACGTTTCACGTTATAGCTGGTCGCACCTGCCGATGCCGTCCAGGCCAGACTCACCTGTGCATTGCCAGCTGTTGCTGTCAACGCTGTGGGTGCCGCTGGAGCCGTTGCAACGGCTGCCGGTGTTGCCATAGCAGATGCAGAGTTCACACTCTCGCCTGCTGCATTACTTGCTGTCACGACATAATAGTACGTTGTCCCATTCGTCAAGCCCGTGTTGGTGTAAGTTGTTCCGCTGACATTCGCAGCAACCGTTACAAATGGACCGGATGCTGTCAGGGCACGTTTCACCGTATAACTCGTCGCACCTGTCGATGCCGCCCATGTCAACGTCACTTGAGCATTGCCAGCCGCAGCGGTTAACGTAGCTGGAGCCGCTGGTGCTGTATTTCCACCCGGAGGGTTACCTCCACCATTCTCGGAGAGTACAGGGAAGGAGTTCTTCACCAGTTGTACGAACTGGTCATGGAACCAGTGACCTGATACAGGCGCGTTAGGCAATGCGCCAGTCAGCACGCCATCTTTCGTTGTATACGTTGGATCACACATCCGGTCGAAGCCTTTACCCTCATTATTCGGAATTTCAGAACTGGAGCCATCGGATTCACCTGGCGGTTTCACCCACACATACGCATCCAGATGCGCAGGTCCTGGAGCTGCCTTTGGCGCTTCTCCGATACCTGCTCCGCTTGCATTACACCAGTTACCCCGGTGCTCCCGGCGATCCACACGACCAGAATTCACATAATCATTGATATTGCTGCCCGTAGCCGTAGCTGGACGATTCACCCCGCCCCATCCGTTACGGCTGGTATCAATGAGGAAACCTGTGCTCGCCGGCCATCCTGCCTGTACGAAATCGGCATACAACTTCGCTGTGAAATCGGTTTCGTCAAAGTACGGATTCCATTCATAGAACTTCGCTGAACGGATCGGTTGTCCACCAATGTTCAGATCCGGGTTGGTGAGGTTTGGTTCAGCCAGCGGTGTTGTATTGGCAGTATTCGTAATGAATCCATCCGCACTGCTCAGTCCACCGAGCGTATCCCCTACTACATCGGTATAGAGCGCGACCGCTCCAGAACGGTTGTTATCCCATCCGAGCCAGCCGGAGTGACCGATATCGAGATAGTTGTATACGTTTGGAATCGCATGGAGCTTGTCGAGCGTATATTTAATCCCGGCTTCATAAATCCCCGTTGAAGCCGCTTGACCACAAGCTGGTGTGCTCAGATTGGTTACCAGGTTAGGCAAACTATCTGGCTCAATAACAGCGATAATGCGGATGTCCTGATATTTGGGATCAGCAAAAATATCTGCGATCA
The DNA here is from genome assembly GCF_007680605.1 of Paenibacillus xylanexedens. Taxonomy (GTDB): domain Bacteria; phylum Bacillota; class Bacilli; order Paenibacillales; family Paenibacillaceae; genus Paenibacillus; species Paenibacillus xylanexedens_B. The sequence goes on along the minus strand of NZ_VEIO01000002.1, from coordinate 220,209 downwards.
CGTCAATGTAATCCGTTTTATACGTCTGTAAAGCTGCCTGGGTTAAAGGAAGCTCACCGTTTGAAGCGAGGGCATGGCAGTCCCGACCCGGCAAGTTATAGATGACAAAGGAAGCCGTAATAGGTACGCCTGGCTTCTTCTGAGCGAGAACCGCATCCAGATGCTCTTCCACGCTCTTGCGACCAGCATTCTCGGCCCCGCCGTAGATGGCTGCAATACGGTCAATCCATACCGCGGTAGGGTAAGATTTCACCGTTTCCATCTTCGCTTTCAGCGAAGCATCACTGGTAATTGCAATAGAGGTGTCCACAAGTGCAGAGTAGTCCTCATTGAGATAAGCCGTGGCGCCCACAAAAGGATTGTTCACATGCGCCTCCGCTGCCTGTGTCACACCTGGAGACATGCCGGGGAAAATTCCTGCCGCAAGCAGCGCAGCTGCCATCATTTGTTTTACACCTTTACGCAGCAGCTTCTGGCCTCTTGATTTGGTTTTCAATGTTTTCTTCATAGTTCCACCTTTCCCTTAGATAAGATTGGTCTCGACTCATGTCTGCTGTTCCTCTGTGTAGAAGCAGGATGCATGGCACAAAGTGCATGAAAGAATGTATGGTGTTTCGGTCACCTCCATAATTAAAAGGGCTGAAGTCAAAGAGCAAATAAAAATAAACGTCGGGTGTTTTCAGTAGAATTGCTGTGTGTAAGCTTGTGTGGGGGTTGAATCTTGAGAGTAAACCGTGGTGGAGTAGTTAAATCATCATCTTGGAATTGAAGTGTGAAGAGAACGTTGAATGCAAACTAACTTTGCGTAAGCGCTTTCCATTTAACCTTTAAAAAAATTTGATCTCGCGTATGACTCCTTGTTCACCTCCTTATAGTGTGATTATACGACATGTAAATATTACTGTAAATTGAATTATATAAATTAAATTATATTTTTTTCCACATAAAAAGAAGGAATTTGCTTCTCTCTGTCGCAATAGAAAAAGCTCATTACGGCACAAAACCGCAATAAGCTTTTACCTCCTTCTATGGAATAACAACAACATCCCCTGGCTTCAAACCACTAACAACCTCCGTTTTATCTCCCGATTCCATGCCTGTCTTAACCGCTTGCTGCTCCGTCTGTCCGTTCCCTTTATCCAGTAGCACGTAAGGTTCGGGCTGATCACGCATAATGGCAAGACTCGATACGGCAGTCACCTTGTCCTTGCGCATCGTTTCAATGTCTCCTTCCAGACTGACACCTCCATACATGCGAGCATCCGGCTTCAGATCAATGACAACATCAAACTGAGAGGCCTGCTTCAGATCGGTATCCGTGCTTTTCCGGGCAAATTTGGATACCTTGCTTACTTTTCCGGTAAATTTCAGATCCTTCTGCGCACTCATGCGCACCTGTACTGGCATGCCTTCCTTCAGCTTGAACATCTCTTCCTCACCAACAATAGTATTGAATTTCATTTTGCCCGTGTTCGTGATTGAGCCGATTAACTGCCCTTCCGTAACGGCCCGTGTTTTGTTATCCTGCTCGTTCAACTGAAATATTCCCGTGGTCGCAGCATACACAACTGCCTTGCTCATGACGTCCTGCTTCTTTCGGATCTCCTGCTCTTTGAGAACCAAAGCTTTTCGGCTAAGCTCGTTCGCCAGACGTTTGCTCTCCCGGTCCGCGAATGCTTTTTTACGTTCCTCTTCCGTCACACCTAATGTTTCGGTCATGCCGGCCTGGTCGATGCTGATCTGATTCATCTCCACATCTAACCGGGCTTTATCCAGATCACTCTGCATCTGACTGACTTCTGTCTGCAATGCCGACGTATCGAGCGTGAACAAAACATCCCCTTTGTTCACCTGTTCCCCGTTCTTGACATGCCACTGTTTAATGTTAGAAGTATACGGTGCAAACACATCCGTCTGCTCGGTATAGACCGATTTCCCTTTCACTTGAATGGTCTGTGTCATCGTCTCCTGTGTCACATCAAAGGTGATGGGCGGTGGAATCTCAACAGGCGCTTCGGGCTGGGGTTTGTATTTCTCATACACCCAGTATCCTGCGCCTGCCATAAGTACAATCGTAGTGATGATGCTGATCCATTTCTTCATGCCTATATCCCTTTCACTGATAAGTTTGAGTCTGTTCATATTTCCAAGTGTCCCCACGTTTGGCCCTGCACGCTCGTCTCTCATTGAGCCATCACACATCACATCGATTTAATAACGCTTAGCGCGTTGGTTCGCGATGCACTGATGGCTGGATAGATACCCGATACCACACCGACGAGCACAGCAAAAACAATCCCCAGTGGCAATGCCGATTGCTGAATAATCACCGTCATCGGTCCGCCTGCCTGATCCGCCATCTGACTCGCAAGTAGCTGGTTCACCCCACCGAGTGCGGCAAAGGCAATACCCACACCGGCCACACCGCCAATGAATCCCAGCATGGCAGCCTCCGCAATAAACATCTGACGGATCTGCCACAGGTTGGCGCCAAGCACCTTCATAACCCCGATCTGCTTACGCCGCTGATGCGTGGACATGATCATTGCCACAATAATGGACAGTGAAGCTAGCACCATAATGAAACCGCCAATACCGATGGCCGCTTTCTGATACATCGCAAGCTGTCCTGCCATGGCTTCTTCCTGGAAAAGATTGCTTTGCGTGTTCAACGTCAGCTTTTTGATCTGCTCTTCCACCTGAGCCACATGCCGTTTGTTATCCACTTTCACTAATGCGGAATTGAGACGTTTGAGCGCCGGGCTGTCAGCCTGTTGTAGTCCAAGCTCATCCTGCAAAGCTCGTGCTGTATCCAGCGGCACATAGACTTTCTTGTCATTCTGAGCGCTCATATCATCCAAATTGGATGGTTTGGCTAGTTCACCCGATACACGTATCGTTCCACTCATCCTGGTCTTTCTGCCATTCGTAAAATCCTCATACCGAAATTGTATACGTTGCTGCATCAGTTGATCCTGCTTCATCATCATCTCGTTGTACTGCTGCAAAAGATCATTGTTATAGGGATCGGAATTTAACTGCTCAAACAGCTTCTGAGTTACTTTTGAATCAATAAATCCGTAGGTCGCTCCGTAATTCACAACGGCAACTCGGCCATTGCCAGTTCCGCTGCCCTGTGCATATTTGTATCCGAACCCGCTCAACGTCTGCATCTCGGTTCCAATCACTTCCACGTAGGAGCTGCGTCCATCCGGAAGCACCATATCGAGCGCATCCAGTTTCAGCATAGGAGCCACAGCGACAACATGCGGAAGGCGCTGAATAATCCGAATTTTCTCCATCGTCAGCGCGCCGCGTTCAAACGTACTCTTCGCGCCTCCGCCGCTTCCATTTCCCGTTTTGATTCCCTCGTTCGGGCTGATCGTAATCTCATCCATCTTGTAGTTATCATTTAACGTTTTCTCGCTGTATGTCTGTACCGACTGCCCCACGCTCAGTGCAATAATCATCGCTGCCGAACCGATTGACAGACCGATCATACAGAGTAATGTGACCACTTTGCGCCGAATGATCTGTCCCCAGGCCATGCGCACCACGTCCCGTATTCTCACTGTTCCTCTCCTTTTACGTTAACTCTCATACATGCTGCAACTGGGCAACCTGTTGCTGTTCGACCAATCTTCCCTGCTGTAATGTCAGTACAACCTGCATCTGTTCGGCCACCTCGGCTTCGTGTGTCACAATGACAAAGGTTGTTTTCATCTCTCTGTTCAGTTGCTGCAAAATGGAAAGAATCTCTTCCTCGGTCTCTGTATCCAGATTACCCGTCGGTTCATCTGCAAAGATGACCGAAGGCTCTGTGATGAGAGAGCGGGCGATACTGACCCGTTGCTGCTGACCACCGGATAACTGCGACGGAAAGAGATTCGTCTTGTCGCCGAGTCCCACTTGCTCCAGCAGGCGAAGCGCCTTTTCTTTGCGTTTGGATGGTCTGATTCCCATAAATACCAGAGGCAACTCTACATTTTCCCGGATCGTCAGATTGGACAATAGCTCGTAGGATTGAAAAATAAAGCCAATATGGCTACGCCGAAACTCCGCCAGGCGATTCTCGTTGAAACGCACAATATCTTGTCCCGCGATCCAAATCTTGCCTTGCGTGGGCTTCATTAGACCAGCCATCAGATTCAGCAGCGTGGACTTGCCTGAACCTGAACTACCCAGCAACGCAACCATCTGCCCCTCTTGAATCGTCAGATTAATATCTTGCAGCACGGGAACATCGCCCTGTGCATTGCGGAAGGCATGGGATACCTGTTCAACTTGAAGCATTCGTGCTTGTCTTCCTTTCCATTTCCTGATTATGTATTTCTGTGTATCTCACTTTATTATAGTTCGCAGATGTATCGGGGCAGGACGCAGTTGTATCCAACTTGTAACATGTCAACACAAAAAGCCCTGCGGCAGAGCGTACAACGCTTACCCGCAGGGATATATGTTCTTTCAAATTCAAAACCTACCACGCCTTGAAGCTAAAACGATATAACTCACTCTTGCTGACGGAGCTACTCGCCAGAAACAGTTCTTCCTCAAACCATTTCAGCTTGATAAAGTTGTTGATATTACGGTAGATCACCGTATCGGAGGACAAGCTCTGATCATTCAGGAAGGCAATATGAAGCTCATTTTTCTGATTTTCCAGTGTATTCAGATAAGCAATTCGGGATTCATCCGCGCTCAGATCAAAATTCCAGAATGTGCCCTTGGCCAGCAGGCTCAGCTTATTTTTTTCCGCCTGATATCGATATAGCCCCTGCACCTGATTCACTTCACCCTGAAAGATCATATCCCCGTTTTTCAACAGATGGTATTGCTGAATATCCTTTGATCTCAGGTATAAGGACACGTCCGGATTTTTCTCCAGCGACACGCGATAGACGGCAAAATCATCCTTATGCATGACCAGAACATACGCCTGCTTCATATCCTGACTAATCTCAAAACTGTCAATAACGATGTAATTCTTGCCCGACTTATCCTCATGCGTCTCTACTCCGACTTTCTTCATCATGGCCTCATCGGAAAACAGGATCTCTTCCTTGCCCGTTCTCAGATCGGTCTGAATGAAACCACGTTCATCATGACTGATGGATGTGTCGTTACTGAGAAACTCCCTGAAATAGGAATGTTCCTTGCCCAGTTTGTTTCGTTCGCCACTCTTCATATCGTATATATAAGCCGTGCGCTGGGCTTGTCCCGAGCGATACTGAGCATACATCAGCTTGGTTCGATCCGGGCTCAGTACAACGCCAAAATCGGTGTTGCCACTGATCTCCTTCACCTGGTTATCATCCAGATGCAGTTTGAGCAGCCGCAATCCTGTGTACGAACGTTCGGTACTGTTAACAACAATCGTATTCCGATCCCCGATATCAAAATCATAAATGACAAAATCATTCGGAATCTTAGTCGCTGACTCAATCTGGATTGTACTGCTCGATGGGGGCGCGAGACGACTGTTGAATTGCTCGCCAGGCAATATCACCGTACGTGGTTTAAGGTGACTCATGCTGAACAGACTGCCAATCCCGAATATCCCCCCGACAAAGGCAACGAGTAGCCCGGACAGCATCAGCTTATCGCGATGTTTACGCCAAAAGCCGGTATATTTCATGTGTTTCGATCCCCCGGCAGGCGGATATGGACTTGCGTCCCTTCCCGCATGATGCTTTTCATCTCCACTGTTCCTCCATGACGCTCCACAATGTTTTTCACAATCGACAGCCCCAAGCCTGCGCTGCCTTTTTCGACTCGGTTCACACCCTTATCTTGGTAAAAGGGTTCAAACACATGATTCAGGGCTTCTGCACCAATGCCTTCACCCTGATCTCGAATCATGATGGCAATAGACTGTTCTTCCCGCGAGGACTGCACTTCAATGATCGAATTCACATCACTATACTTGACGGAGTTATCCAGTACGTTCAGGAATACCTCTTTCAGCTTGTCCCGATCCCCCCGTACATATAGCTCTTCTTCAAGTTCATAATGAATGCCGATATTGTACTTGCCTGCCTTGATGGACATGTCCTCACACGCTTCGCGGATAATCTCCGAGACGTCTACCCGTCCGAAGCGATAGTTCTCAATCACTGCCGAAGACACGGACACTTCCAAAATATCCGCAACCATCGTATTCAGACGACGGCTTTCCTTGATGATATAATTCATGCCCTTGTCGAAGAAATCCGGGTCGGTGAATCCATTATCCCGCAAAATCTGTGCATAGCCCAGAATGGTCGTCAGCGGTGTTTTTAATTCATGTGTCACATTGTCAAAAAAAACCTTGCTTCGCGCCTGCACTTGTTTCACTTCGTCCCGTTCTCGCTCAATCACATCAATCTGCTCTCTTACCCGGTCAATCATGACCGTGAAGCTCGCCGCCAGTTCCCCGATCTCATCCTTCGTCGCAATCTGAATATCCGCGTTCAGGCTACCTTGGGCCACTTCGGCAGAACGTTTCGTCAGCACACGAATGGGCTGCGTAATTTTCCGGGAAATAAAAATCGAAGCAATGAAAACAAACACAAATATCGTCGCTGCGAACAGCTTAATCGTATCCTGAAAACGCATATTGCGACGGTAGAGATCCGTATAATCTTTTTCAAGCTGCACAATGCCGACAAGTTGCTGGTCACTCTGAAGCGGGAAAGAGAGGCTTGCTACAACCCGTCCTTGATCGACTTTTGTCGTATAGGCAATGCGGGATTGCATCGCTTCTCTCAAATCTTCTATGTCGGTGTGTTTAACCAGTTTTCCTGCACTCGTACTGGAGCCATACGTGGAGGCATCGGGGCGATAGAGCGTAATGCTTCCACCTACAGCAGAGCCAATCTGCTCTTCCAATTCGCGGCTACCCGCCTCCAGCGAATCTTTGCTGATACGTTTGTTATGGATGAGAAAATACTGATTCAAGGCGATATCCAGATTTTTTTTGGATTGCACCATATCCTCTCGCACTTCACGGTACATATTCTCTTGAGCGACCTTGTTGGACAGAATTAGCAGTGCCGAGAAACCGATAAACACGATCACCGAGAACAGCACAACCATTTTGAACTGAATCGTCCATTTCATGTCTGCACCTGAATATTCAGCTTGTAGCCTACGCCAAATACCGTTTCAATCATCGATATGCCTTGATCACCGCTGTCCAGCTTTTTGCGAATGCGCTGCACATGGATGTCCACGGTACGCGTATCTCCTGCAAAATCAAATCCCCACACTTTGTCCAGCAGCTCCGAACGTGTATGTACTTTGCGGTGGTGGTTCACAAGGAATAGCAACAGGTCATACTCCTTGTTCGTGAGCCCTGCCCGTTCTCCGTCCTTCCACACCTCGCGCTCATCTTTACGGATCTCGATATGTTTGCCTAACCTAACGACTTCGTATGACTGGTTCTCCAGCGTTTCGCTGATGAGATCGATCCGGCGGAAAATCGCCCGGATGCGGGCAACCACTTCGCGGATATCAAAAGGCTTGGTAATGTAATCGTCAGCCCCCAGCTCCATGCCAAGCACCTTGTCCAGCATATCGGACTTTGCCGTAATCATGATTACCGGGATTTTGGAATTCACAGACAACTGCCTGCACACGTCGAAGCCGCTCATATCAGGCAACATCAGATCCAGCAGAATCAGATCGGGCTTGGACTCGCGAAGCAGATTCAATCCTTCCCTGCCCGAAGCCGCCTCTTTGATCTCGAATCCTTCCTTGCGAAGCGAATAGGACAATATATCGCGAATGGACTCTTCATCTTCGATGATCAATATCTCTTTTGGTCTCATAATACATTCGTAATCTCCCTGCTCTATGAATTTCATCTGTCTATATTCTGTATCCCAAGCCGTCTGCTTGAACAGAGGAAATCAAGAAATGTTACAACTCCGATACAACTCTGAACCTTTTGGAAACAACCTCCCGCTATACTGGCATTAATAGAACGCCAAACGGACCGGAACCAAGGCTTGATCCATATCCAAGGGGGATTCACATCTTATGAACCACTCACAAATTAACGATGCTTACATTAACTATAAATCAGAAATCACCAGGTATCTATCCCAAATCGTCAAACAGCCGCAGGATGCGGAAGACTTGGCACAAGATTGTTTTATTCGTCTCATGAACGTCACTGTCCATATCCCTGAAGACCGAATTCTCTACTATCTCAAACGCATCGCCCGTAACCTGGCTATGGACAGCTTTCGCAGACGTACGCGCACTTTACGCCGTGACAGCAGGCTCGAATCCCCTTCATACCATGTTGATACCCCTGAGATGGAGATTAATGAAGGGGTTAACGAAATCGTCTCCCATATCCACAACACCGAACATCGCCAAATTTTGGAACTGCGCCTGATCCATGGGTATTCCATCAAAGAAACAGCCCAGATGGTGAACCGCAGTGAAGGCATGATCAAATCTTCCGTTTTCCACGCCGTCAATCGTATTCGTGCCAAAGTCATCTCGTAGAGATGGCTTTTTTATTTTTACTTTTAAGCCTTTTAATCGTACATATTTAGGCTATATAAGTTGAACTAAAGATTTTACACAGTCCACTCCGATGACAGAAGAACCTGGAGAGTAGCGGTTATCCCCAGATTTTTTTGATTCCCTTTTCCAAAGGGAAAAATCCAGTGATAAAGGCGCTAAGCTTATGCTTCCGATGTAGCTTTCTTTCAGAAAGCTTTTAGTCGCTTTTCCAGGTTTTTTCTGTCCTCTCCGTTATTGTGTAAAAGAAGTGTTCAACTTTTATAGTACTTATTTTTACTCTTATGTACTCTTACTTCGTACCCTTGCTTTCCACGACATTATTATTTCCATTCCTGTAATAATCAATAATCCAAATGACCTATTCGTATGCCAAAATGCCTAATTTTACAAAGTTCGATCTAATTTTTACAAATTGTTATGACTATGTGAGATTTTCATGTGGTAGAATATGGACGAACTTATGAATCAACTAATATTTGGGAGGGATTTGGTTGGGTAAAATGAAACGTTTACGGGGAGTCTGGTTAAAATCGCTCCTGGCATTATCCGTGGCTTTGCCACTTCAAGTCGGATTATGGAACGGAGATGCTTCGGTTCATGCGGAAGGACCGACAGACCCGGCTCCATTCATTCAAGCCAAGGTCGTTAACGAGAACGCTGGCAAGAAAGTGTTGTTCGACAATTCGCACGGTCAGACTGCCGGAGCAGCCGACTGGGTCATTGATGGCGGTTTCTCCGACTTTGCCAACGCTTTGGCAAACGACGGTTATTATGTGAAGGAGCTGCGCAAAGCGACACCGTTTACCTATGATGATCTGAAAGAATACAACGTATTCGTCATTGCTGAACCTCAAATTCCTTTCAAAACGTCTGAACAGGCAGCTTTAAAACAATATGTAGAATCCGGCGGCAGCATCTTCTTCGTTGGAGATCACTACAACGCCGACCGTAACAAAAACCGCTGGGATGGCTCGGAAGTCATTAACGGCTATCGCCGCGGTGCATATGAAGACCCAACCAAAGGCATGAGCGCAGATGAGCGCAATTCAGCGGCCATGCAAGATGTAACCAGCACGGACTGGTTGTCGGATAACTTCGGCGTACGTTTCCGTTATAACGCACTCGGCGATATTAACGCCAATATCATCGTACCTGCGGATCAAGCATTCGGCATTACGGAAGGCGTCTCTGCTGTAGCGATGCACGCAGGCTCCACGCTGGCGATCACAGACCCGGAGAAAGCCAAAGGTATTGTGTACTTGCCAAAAACGAATGCCAAATGGAATAATGCCGTAGACCAAGGTGTATATAACGGCGGCGGGATCGAAGAAGGTCCATATGTGGCTGTATCCAAACTGGGTGCAGGTAAAGCGGCCTTCATCGGTGACTCTTCCCCGGTGGAAGATGCATCCCCGAAATATTTGCGCGAAGAAACAGGCACACGCAAAACAACATATGACGGCTTCAAAGAAGTCGATGATGCGGTATTGCTCGTCAATACGGTAAACTGGCTGGCGACACAAGAAAACTATACTAAACTGTCCGAAGTAAACGGCCTTACATTGGATACAGCTACAGCGCTGTTGCCTTTCGAGGAGCCAGCGGCTTCGACTGAACCGCAAGCTGAACCTTGGGCTGCCCCGGCTGCCGGATACAAGTGGTATGATCGTTCCACGTTCAAGCCAGGCTCTTATGGCGGCCCTGCGTCCAGTGCTAACGCGGCTTACAGCTTCGTGAAGCAAGATACGCTGCCTAACGCAGAAGACTTCCAGATTCGTGTGGTTGTAGAAAATATGGCTCCCAACACTACCGTTTCCGGTTACAGCGCCGGTATTTATCTGACAGGTGGAACACAGGTAGCAATGATCCAGAATGATAGTGGAACATGGCCAACTTCATACGGATACAGCTCGGCGTTTAGCGTAACATCGGATAGCAACGGACGCGGGATCAAAGATCTGAATGTACGCATCAAACCAGGCACGAATGGTAACGCCAGCCTGCGTCTGCGCCTGAACGGAAGCAACCTGATTACTAATGCGGTAAGCATTGCTAACGTACCTGCGGAGCCACTGCCAGAAGAACAAGGTCCAATTCCAGCAACCATTAGCGTAGCCGAAGCGCGCACCAAAGCGGTTGGCGCTACAGTTACTGTTGAAGGTGTTGTCACAACCAAACCGGGTTCTTTCGGCGGACAAGCCTTCTATCTTCAGGATGATACAGCGGGAATCTACGTGTTCCAGCACACGAGCGGATTCGATGTAGGTGACAAAGTGAAAGTGACCGCACCAACAACGATCTACAACAGCGAGTTCGAGTTAACCGATGTGGTTGCGATTGAGAAAACAGGAACCGCTTCTGTTCCGGCTCCAGCACTGGTTACAGCCATTAACGATACCAACCAAGGTCAACTCGTCAAATTGAAAAATGTAACGGTGCAGAATATCATCAGCGCTACGCCTGCCGGTTCATTTGAATTTGATGCGGTGGCTGCGGACGGAACAAGTACACACGTGCGTGTGGATACGCGTACCGGTGTGAGTGAAATGACTTTCCCTTATGTTGCTGGTGACAAGATTGATATCACAGGTGTGTCTGCCATTTTCAAAGATGTCTATCAATTGAAACCAAGAAGCTTGGGTGACATTGTAGCTTCGGAAGAACAAGGTGGAGGCGAGAACCCTTCCACTCCAGCCGAAGGAGCGCCGGGTAAACCGGTGCTTTCTTCCGATAACGGACATACCACCGGGCTGTCTGACGGTTCGTTCAACGTTAGCATGAATCTGTGGTGGGGCGAGAATGCAACCGAGTACAAGCTGTACGAGAACGGTGTCCTCGTAGACACGCAAAAGTTAACGGCGGCTTCTCCTTCTTCACAGTTTGCTAAAACGGCTATTAAAGACAAGGCTAACGGAACCTATACGTATGTTGCCGAGCTGATCAACGACAAAGGCGCTACTCGCAGCGATGAGTTAACGGTTCAAATTGCGAACGCGGCTCCAGGTAAAGCCGTTTTGTCTCAAAACAACTGGGACGGCGATGGTAACTACACCGTAACGATGAACCTCTGGTGGGGAACCAACGCAACCGAGTATCGCCTCTATGAAAATGATGTACTGATTGATACGCAAGCATTGAACGCCGCTACACCATCTGCTCAAACGGCGAAAACCGACCTTAGCGGTCGTGCGAACGGAACGTACACGTATCGTGCCGAGCTTGTCAATGCCGCAGGTGTGACCAGTACGGAAACCGTTACGGTACAAGTGAGCAAAGCAGCTTTGCCTTTGGCGAGCTAGGATAAACTAAGATCAGGATTAGATGTAGATGCAGGAATAGAGTAGGCGCAAGTGCCGAACCGAAGTAGCAATATAAGTAGAAGTAAACACATCGAAAATGAACAAAAACTTAGGCATAACGTAGATCAAACCGAATATAGTAACCACCGATAGAAACGAATCCGGGAACGGAAGTAATTAATACCGTAAGTAGAAATCAAACAGTCACGAAAGTAGCAACGTAAACAATAACGAAAAACCGAAACCAACCCAACGGCCAGGAAAGAGGCTGAGGTGATTTCGGTTTTTTGTAGTCTTTTTTAGATCCTTGTAGTTTATGGAATGTTCTATTGTAGTTTTATTATGGTTACATGGTGTTTTCATTTCTAACGTATCATTGAACCAACCATTGAACCCCCACTCCCTCAGCGCTAACGATCCTGAGAGAGCTTATTCCCCCCTTTTTGCCACATTTGAAATTCTAACGATCACCAGCGACGCTATTTTGCTATTTTTCAATATTTGGAGGGATAAATCGGGCTAATTGCAACAAATAACGTCTGTGCGGATCGTTAGAATTTTAATGTATACTTTTTCGGCTAAATAAGGCTTCTGGTGATCGTTAGCGATTCAAGCTAGGTTCAACAGTACCCTGCACCCTCAATCCATTAGAGATAACTTACCTACTTGTACACATATCTCTACACATTCCCTACACGTAACGTCAATCGGTTCATCTCAGTCGAGGTTTCTCATAACCTTCTCTTACAAAAAGAATGCTGTTCCACACCCCACTATATGCCGCTAAGGCCATGATACCAATAACAAAAATGAGGTTCATCTGCGTAAATGAATAGCCGCTCCCCGTAAAAATTATCAGAATCGCGCTGAGTCCGATATTCTCCCGGTTATGTTTTTTAAACTTCTGAAAGATCATTCGGTACAGCAATATAAGCACCATAAAGACGATCCATACCAAATAAAATTTTTCCATAGAATAGGTCTCCCCTCAAATCCCTTTAATTCCTTTTAATCCTTATAAATTTCGATCATTTCGATCTCCAGCAAACTCTACTTAATCTCGATAACTGCTACAAGTGTAACACAGATAACACTCTAATTTTACCAATATACTAATTTTATGGATAATGAATGGAGTCTGAGTATTTAAAAACAACAGAAAAAAGACTACCTCATGCCGTATCATCCAGCAAAAGATAGTCCTTATCTCTACCGCTTCATTCCGTTAGCTACACCAGCTTCTTTCGAATATACCCCGAGATCAGGTCAATGATCGTGATCATCACGATAATGCCGAGCAGGATAATGCCGACACGCGGCCAGTTGCGTGTGCTGAGTGCAAAGATCAGCGGTGTCCCGATACCACCTGCGCCGATCACACCGAGGATCGTGGCAGAACGAACATTAATTTCGAACCGATACAACGTATAGTTAAGGAAGCCCGGGATGACCTGCGGCAAGATGGCAAACCAGAGTTGCTGCAGCCGGGTTGCTCCGGAAGCCAGTAACGCTTCGGACGGGCCGTAGTCAATATTTTCAACCTCATCCGCGTACAGTTTACCCAGCATCCCGATCGAGTGAAGTCCAAGGGCTAACACCCCCGCGAATGATCCGGGGCCTACGGCCTTAATGAACAACAGAGCCATGATAATTTCAGGAAATGTACGGATGAAACTAAGCATCATTTTACCCGCACCCGAGATCGCCCGATGTCCACTCATATTCCGTGCAGACCAGAAGGCAAACGGGATACAGAGCACAGCAGAGATTACAGTACCTAGCACAGAGATCGCCAGAGTATCCAGCAGTCCGCGCAACAAATCCTCGCCTTCAGGCAAATAAACGAAATTCCAGTCGGGCGAGAAAATACCCGCAATAATAGCTTTCATGATCTGTCCCGCAGTTTCCTTGAATCCGGTAAAGGGTACGCCCGCAAGCGCCCACGCATAGACCAGAATTAACAGCAGAATGATAAGCCAGCGCAGCGGATTTTTCCGTGGCTTGGGTCTTGGCCGAATACGGCTCGCTTCATTTTTCATCATAACAATTTCTCCCGCAGCTTAGTGCTCACATAGTCGATAATCAGAACGATGGCCAGTGTGAAAATAATAATGGTATTCGTCTTGTCATACTCCAGGAATCCAAGTGTCGCTTCGTAATAAAGTCCGATACCACCCGCTCCAACGAGTCCAAGGATGGCGGCGGCACGTACGTTAATTTCGAAGGCATACAGTACATAGGACGTGAACTGGGCTGCCAGTTGCGGCACCACACCATAGACAATAAGCTGAATACGGTTCATGCCCACAGCAGTCATCGCTTCAAGCGGCCCTTTGTCAATCGTCTCCAGCGTTTCATAGGTGAGCTTGGCGATCAGACCTACCGAGAATACAGCCAGCGCAAGAATACCCGGAACCGGCCCCAGTCCAAATACAGCAACGAACAACGCAGCCAGCAACAAGTCCGGAACCGTCCGAATCAGATTCAGCAGAAAGCGTGCCGGATAATAGATCCAGCGACTTGGCATGAGATTCCCCGCACAGATGATGGAGATCGGAATGGCAAGAATCGCACCAATCGTTGTTCCGATCAAAGCCATCCGGATCGTCTCCAGCATGCCCTGCACGATATTGTCAAAATAACTCCAGCGCGGCGGAAACATCTCCTTCAGCAGCTTCCACATCTCCGGGCCACCGGTGAACAGTTCTGCAAAGCTCGCATCCGTCTGCTTGGCACTCGCCCACAACAGTAGCACAATGATGACTAGCGTCAGCAGATGTTTGGTCTTCCCCGGTGGTTTGGGGCGATTCACGATCTGCTTCGGGCTTGAGCCAGGTTCCTTGCCTGCGCCTGCACGCCCTTCATGTTCAAGTGAAACGTTGGTTTGTCCTTTCATACCAGTACTTCTCCCTGCTCATGCACTGCCTGCTTGTCCAGCAATTCATCCGCCAGAATCGGTCTGCCGTAAATTTCAGCAAAACGCTCATCCGTTGCCTCTTCCACCGGACCGTCGAATACAACTTCGCCTGCCCGCAAACCAACAATACGTGTCGCATACTCTCTCGCCAGATCAATAAAGTGCAAATTAACAATCGTGGTAATCCCAAGATCCTGATTAATCCGTTTCAGGTCATCCATGACCTGTTTCGTTGTCAGTGGATCGAGTGAGGCCACCGGTTCATCGGCCAAAATAATTTTTGCTTCCTGAGCGAGTACACGGGCAATCGCCACACGCTGCTGCTGTCCACCAGACAACTGATCTGCACGAGAGTAAGCCTTCTCCGAGATATTCACCCGATCCAATGCATCAAAGGCCAGTTCTACATCCTCTTTTGGAAAACGACCTATTATGGTACGAAGTGTAGAATGGTATCCCACCCGACCAGCCAGTACATTGCGTAATACGCTGGATCGTTTCACCAGATTGAAGCTCTGGAAGATCATGCCGATATCCCGGCGGATCAGACGCAGGCGTTTGCCTTGTGCCTTGGTAATGGAGCTGCCGTTAATCAGAATTTCACCTTCACTAATATCATGCAGCCGGTTGATCGACCGCAGCAATGTGGATTTGCCTGCACCAGACAATCCAACCACCGCGATGAATTCTCCCTGCTTGAATTGCAAATTTATGTTATTGAGGCCTTTCGTGCCGTTTGCGTACGTTTTGGTCACGTTATGAAGCTCAATCATCGCGTTAATCCTTCTTTCATCCATAATATTTATCGATATAAGTTGAACTAAAGGTTGATTTACACAGGCACCTCGATCGCAGAATAATGTGTAAATTAAAAGTTCAACTTATATTGTTTTCGCTGCTTCTATATAAATTGAACTATTCATTTACACTTGAACGGAGAGGACAGAAAAAACCTGGAAAAGCGGAGCTAAAAGCTTTCTGAAAGAAAGCTAGCATCGTGAGCATACGCTTCGCCTTTATCACCGGATTTTCCCTTTTCGAAAAGGGAATCAAAAAAATCTGGGGATAACAGCTACTCTCCAGGTTATTCTGTCATCGGAGTGGATTGTGTAAAAATTTTCACTTCAGCTTATATAGTTGAAACTTATAATAACGGCACAAGCCAGAACAGCGTCAATTACGCTGAACTGGCCTGTTCACTGTGCAAAGTCATGAATTGCTTTTGGAACGAAAAACTACTCGGTTTTCACTTTCTCGTTATACTGGCGAACGATATCGAACTTGCTGTCATCGGACTCCACATAACCTTCGTGCGTGTAGATTTCTTTGATGATCTTGTGACCTTCCGTATCTTTACCGATATCGATGAAGGCTTGTTTGATCTTCGCTGTCCAATCTGCGTTCATGTCGGTACGAACGGCGATCGTATCGTTAGGAATAGGCTCAGTGAAGGCAAGAACGCGTGTGTCTTTGAATACATTCGGGTAGTCTTTAGATACTGTGTTACGGGCATCCTGGAAAATAGCGGCTGCATCGACGTCACCGTTCAACACGGCCAGAACAGCTTGGTCATGACCTTTAACGGTCACAGGCTGTACATCCTTGAGCGGATCAATGCCGCGATCCAGCAACAAGGCTGCCGGCCATACATAACCAGCGGAAGACGTTACGTTCTGGTAAGCCATTTTCTTGCCTTTCAGATCCTCGACCGATTGGATCGGGGAGTCTTTTTTGACAATAATCATCGATTTATACGAATCTGCCAGTTGCTCTGTCGGAGCGCCAGTCTCATCATTCACACCGAAACGTTGTGCTTGCAAAATCACTTGTGCTGCTCCTTTTTCTTTCGCAAGTACATAAGCTGTCGGAGGCAAGAAACCTACATCTACTTTTTTGGAAGCCATCGCTTCGATAATCGTGTTGTAGTCCGTGGATACGCTGACTTTTACCGGGATACCCAGCTTGTCGCCAAGCAGTTTTTCCAGCGGTTTTGCTTTTGCTTCAAGGGTGTCTGCATTCTGTGAAGGAACGAATTGCACCGTCAGTTCCGTAGGGACATAACCTTCAGCGGTTTTGTCTTTCTCTGCTGTGTCGGTTGATGTGCCGGACGCGCTTGAATTGGCTTCAGCGCCATTTGACGAATTGGATGTAGCGTTAGACCCACATGCACTCAGGAACAGTACCAAAATCAACAATGGTAAAAATAAAGCAGACTTCTTCAATCGAACACCCTCCAAAAGTTTTTCTGATTTTCAATACTTGTCTACTATAATTGGCAAATATTTGCGCGATGTGAAACGAAATTTGGAGTTTTGTAAAGTTTCCTGGCAGGCTGTCAGCGTCACATTCTTCTGTTAAAATAGGCTCATTATGGTCGATGAATTCAGAGGAAATACGCCTGGATTAAGGCTTATCACCTGTTGTTAAGACGGTTTCTTCTGCTTCTTTCTGCGGTTCAAGCCATATATCTAAACTTATATATTAGAGGAGATTGTAAAATGACACGCATTCCCCCTACGACAAACTTCGATATCCTGTTCACCAGTGACCTTCACGGAGCGATTCGCCCGATCCATTACAATACCAACGCATATCGTCATGCGGGTCTTGCTTTGCTGGCTTCCCTGATTCGGCAGGAACGTGAACGGTCGCCCGAATTGCTATTAATCGATAATGGAGACTTGCTGCAAGGCTCCCCTCTGGCTTCATACGCAGCTTCTCATGCACCCCAAGCGCAGTCGCATCCTTTTATTCACGTCTTAAATGAGCTTGGATACGATGCGGCTGTGATGGGCAATCATGAGTTTAACTATGGTCAGGAGTTGCTACGCGGCGCGGTGGAAGGTTCCTCCTTTCCTTGGCTGTCTGCCAATATTCTGATGAAACGGGAAAAGCAACAAATTGTAGGACTGCCGCTTGCCCCTGAAGGAGCAGGTATTCCGGCTTTTGGCGAACCGTATCTGATCAAGACGCTCTCGACTGGCGTAAAAATCGCCTTGCTCGGCGCAACCACACATTACATCCCGAACTGGGAGCATCCCAAAAATATTGAAGGACTTCATTTCATGGATGCACTGGATACGGTTCGTACGTGGGTGAAATATATACGGGAATATGAACAACCCGACGTACTGGTGGTCAGTTATCATGGGGGATTTGAGTGTGATCTGGAAACGGGTGAACCCGCGGAGCGTTTGACTGGAGAAAATCAGGCATATGCCATCTGCCGAGAGATTGATGGCATTGACGTACTACTGACGGGTCATCAGCATCGCCAATTGACGGGCGAAATCCATGGGGTAACTGTAATTCAGCCAGGGTTTAATGGCAGTGGATTAGGTCAAGTGTCCGTGCAACTTCAGCAATCGCCGGACACGGGCAAATGGGTGGTAACGGAGAAAAAAGCGAAGCTGCTGTTGCTTGAGGATTACCCCGATCTAAAGCCTGATCCAGTAGTAATGAAGTTAACCACTGAGCTGGAGGCTTCGGCACAATCGTGGCTGGATCAGCCTATAGGCGAAGTAGCCGGAGACGGGGATCTATCGATTTCCAGCGCGACACAGTTGCGGCTTCAAGCGCATCCTTTTATTGACTTTGTACATCAGGTTCAGATCGAAGCGACAGGGGCACAGCTTTCCAATACCGCAATGCTTAGTGAAGAAGCCCGTGGATTCGGCCACCAGATTACGGTGCGTGATGTGTTGTCCAACTTCATTTACCCCAATACCCTGACTGTGCTCGAACTGAGCGGTAGGGATATTCAGGAAGCTTTGGAGCAAACGGCACGATATTTCGAACTGGACACCTCCGGCAAAGTAGTCGTTAACCCGGCGTATATGCACCCTAAACCTCAGCACTATAACTACGACATGTGGGCTGGCATCGATTATGAACTAAACATCTCACAGCCTGTAGGTAGCCGTGTGGTGAAGCTGGAACGCGAAGGCAAGCCGCTGGAGATGGACGGTACATACTCTGTCGTGATGAACAGTTACCGCGCGGCAGGCGGCGGAGATTATGCGATGTATCCCGGCAAAAAGGTGCTGCACGAAGGCGCCACAGACATGGCCGCTCTGGTGGAAGATTTCATTCGCAGGCACCATCCGTTACAAGTTCGGGAAGTGAATAACTGGAAGGTCACCAACTAAAGTTGGGATTAAGAGAACACGAGAAATTAAACGAGTACGTGAAAAAGGACGGAGCCGGGTTTATCCGGTTTCGCCCTTTTAAAACAATGAATCCGAGAGAAGCAGTACAATAAGAAAAGCCCCTAACCAAACTAGAAACAAATTCGCAGTGAGGGTAGCCCATTTGCTTTTGCCCGAATGATAGAACGCCCAGCATACGAAGGAAAATAACACACCCATGGGATATGTCGCCATAAGGATTGCTGCTATCGTATCTAACAAGGGGTGGCCGCCAGACTCCCGATCGGCATAAAAAAACAAACTCATGATCAGTACATACGGATAGGCTATAAGAGTTAATCCATAAATAATATTGAAGAATATAAGCCGATGTGCAAGTTTTGGATTTTTCAAAACAGATGAACAACCTCCTTGTGAACACCAAACTCATTTCAGTATATCCACCTGTTTCTATCGTGTAATGGTATAATTTTCCATTAATTAATCAGTACATATCCACGTATATCTCCTTTCAAACAGCAACCTGTTTGTGCATTCTATTGATGCGTCTGTAGTGGTAAGCGAACAGGATCAGTCCCAGCGCACTTGTAATGATCTCTGTTACTGTCATAGACCAGATAATGCCTGTAAGACCGTAGAATTGATGAAACACGATAATCACCGGAATAAACAGCGTGCCTTGGCATATTGCCATCACATTGGTCGGGATGCCTTCTCCTGCCGCTTTGAAAATACCCGTAAACAGTCCTGTTAATCCAGTGAACAGAGCAGAGATCAACATGGCCACCAGAATCGAACTTCCCGCCTCCAGTACGGCTATATCCGAAGAGAATAACCGAATGACAGATTCCTTGAACATATAAACGATGCCTATGAAAAGAACACCAATACCGATGATATACAGCGAAGCCTGCTTATACGTAGCCTTTAAACGCCCAAATTTCTTACTCGCGAAACTGTGTGCCACCAGTGGGATAATCCCCATAAAGATACCCATCGCCAGAAATTCGGGAAGCTGCACAACCCGTAAAGCAATACCGAATCCAGCGACTACGCTTTCTCCATAGATCATGGCATAATGGTTCAGTAGCAGCGTAGATACGATTAGAAACGAGGTCTGCAACAACTCGGAAACTCCAATTTTGAATACTTCCATCTGGTCTTTGACTCGAAGTTTCCAATGTCCCAGAAACCCTCTCAAATTCTCGCTGCGGCGGGACAGAAACCAAACATAATAGGCTGCGGAACAAGCATTCGCTAATACAATGGATAATGCGGCTCCAATCACATGCCAATTCAATACCAGGATCAACAGCACATCCAGAACGATGCTGGCTGCGATGCTAATAAACATGCCGATCATGGATTCTTTCGAAGCCCCCTCCGACCGAACGAGCTGTTCCAGCGCAAAATTAAGAATAACGATAGCCCCGCCTGCCAAAAGTGTAATGGCATATTGACTGGTGTATTCATATACAGCCTGATCCGCTCCCAGTCCCTGAACGATGGGTGTGATGAATAACCAGGCAATCAGGGCAATGAGCAAACCGATTCCCAAGCTTGAATAAAAGGAATACCCTGCGACCCGTTTTGCTTTTTGCTTCTCTCCCGTTGCCGCCAAGCGTGTAATGAATGTGCCACCGCCCACCCCGAACATATTGCCAAAAGCCATTAATACCGTAAAAATCGGCAGTCCCAGCGTGATAGCGCTAAACATGCCCGTATCATGAACCAGACCGATAAAAAACGCATTGATAAGGTTATACAATGTCCCCGCAGACATACCAAGCATCATCGGAATGGACAGATGCATAATCGACTTGTGGACAGGCGCTTTGTCCAGATAATAGGAGTTTGAATGTTTTTCTTTCATGGTAACCTCCACCTTTCTTAACCACTTAACAATTAGATTTCTAAGTATTACCGCAAAAAAACACCAAGTTAAATTCATCATCATCTGCAAGGGAAATGAAAGCTTGATACACTTAATTCCATAATTCCATGATTACATGTAGAACTACGGCCACAATTACAGCTATATTTACAGTTTGATTAATAGAACACTAATAGTTCGAATTCTAAGTTTTTACCTAAGAGCAGTTCATCTGCTCTATATATCCCCAGTCATCGTAATCAGCCTTATAAATTCTGATTAACCTTGGTCAGCAAACGCATCAATGTTGCCTGCTCTTCCTCTGACAGGCTTTTCACGATCTCGTTCTCCACGGTCGAAAACATCTGCTCTATATCCTGAATCACTTTCTCGCCCTTCGGCAATACATACAGATTCTTTTGCCGCTCATTATTCGCTGGAATTTTACGAACGATATAACCGTTCTTCTCTAGTCCTTTTAACATACTTGTAATCGTTGCATCTCTGCGGTTGAATACGTCAGCCAGATTTTTCTGAATTAATCCTTCGTCCTGGTGCTCGTAGATATATCCAATGATTCTTCCTTGCTGTGCGTTCAATCCCAGTTCGTTCACCTGCTCATCCGCTTTGCGTTTGATCTTGATTCCGATCGTTTGAAACAGATCCGAATACGGCGTATTTTCGCGCATAATTCTCTCCTTCCTGTTCTGCTTCCTCTCTAATTTGTTTCATCACTGTTCTCTTACTTACTCAATCCCTCACTCAGACTCAGACTCAAATCTAAATGTTAGACATCTAACTATTCGCAAACTAAATATACAACTGTGGCTTCCTCTCTGTCAAGAATCAATTTTTCTTTCTTTACTGCACATATCAACATATCAAAAAAGGATTGAAGCCCCCTTCCGGGCTCCAATCCTTCCGCAGTTACACCGCTAGCCTGAGTCTGCATTACCGTCTTTACACCGGAAGGAACAGTCCCCCTCCTCGCTTCCTACGACTCTCCTGTTTGCTTCAAGCTACCCGCACTCTATTGCGCCTTCTTCCGTAGTTGACTGTTATACAGCTCACTATAAAATCCACCCTGTTTCAGCAGTTCATCATGTGAACCCTGCTCCAGTAGTTTCCCGTCCTTAAGTACCAGAATCCGGTCGGCCTGACGGATCGTATTCAGCCTGTGGGCAATGACAAAGCTGGTGCGGCCATGCATCAGACGTTCCAATCCCTCCTGAATTTTGATCTCAGTCACCGTATCAATGCTGCTGGTCGCCTCGTCCAATACCAGAATGGACGGATCAGCCAGGATGGCCCTGGCAATAGCAAGCAATTGCTTTTGTCCTTGGCTAATACCGCTCCCATCCGCCTGAAGCACCCGGTCATACCCGTTCTTCATTCGCATAATAAAGGAATGTGCATTCGCCAGCTTGGAGGCAATCTCCACTTCTTCATCGGTTGCATCCAGACGTCCGAACCGGATATTTTCACGAATCGTTCCCTGGAATAAAAATGAATCCTGCAATACAAACGCCATGTGCGACCGCAGGTTTTCCCGCCGAATGGTTGTCATCTTGTGCCCATCGACGGTAATTGTTCCACTTGTCGGATCATAAAAGCGGGACAGAAGCTGAATCAGCGTTGTTTTGCCTGCTCCTGTTGGACCGACCAGCGCGATCATCTCGCCCGGCTTCGCTTCAAAACTTATATCGCGCAGAATGTCACGACCCTCATCATATCCAAAGGACACCTCATCGAACCGAACGTTGCCCTGAATGTTATCCAAGGCAATGGCAGCCCCTTCATCCTTGGATTCCTCATCCTCATCCAGCACCTCGAACACCCGCTCTGCCCCCGCGATCGCAGACAACAGCGTGTTCCACTGATTCGCCAGATCATTCAACGGACGTGTGAATTGACGCGCATACTCCACAAAAATAATGATAACCCCGACCGTAACCGACCCCTGAATCGCCAAAATGCCACCGATACCCGCTACGATTGCAAAGCTCAGGTTGTTGAGTCCGTTCATCAGTTTCGGGATGAAACCCGAAATCGTCTGTGCCCAGAATGCGGAAATACGGATACGCATATTACGCTCCTCAAAGCCGCGGATGACCCGCTCTTCCTGAGAAAATGCCTTGATGATCCGCTGCCCGGATAACGTTTCCTCAATATAACCGTTGAGTTCACCCAGATTGCGTTGCCGCTCTTTGAAAAGCGGACCCGTTCTGCGCGTTATCCAGCGCATCCCCACAGCCATTAGAGGTACAACAATAAAGGTGAGTAACGTGAGCAACGGACTGAGCCACAACATCACGCCTAATGTGCCGATTAGCGTTAACACACTCGAAAAAATCTGAATTGCCGAGCTGTTCAGCGTACTGCTGACGTTCTCAATATCGTTGGTGACCCGGCTCATAATCTCACCTTGCTGACGCTTGCCAAAGAACGGGATCGGCAGCTTATGCAGATGAGCAAACAGATCATAACGCATACGGAATACCGTCTCCTGAGCAATCTCAATCATCCAAATATTCTGGAGCCAGGATGTAAGCGAAAAGAGTACATACACCGCTACCAGTCCGAGTAGAAACCAGGTCCAGCTTGAACTGGTCGACTCTCCTGCGATAAATTGGTCAACGGCTACACCGACCATATAAGGTCCAAGCAGAGCAAGGGCTGAGCTGGCAAATACCATCAGTAACACAAGTGAAAGCTTGATTTTGCGGCGTGAGAGGTAACTCCAGATCCGACCAAGCGTGCCTGACCAGTTTTTGGCTCTCGCTTTCGGCTTACGCTGGCCCCCTGAACGGAGTGACTCGGAATCCAGAACGGGCCGTGGCTGACGGAAAGGCTCAATGAGTGCTTTGAACATATTGTGCGCCCTCCCCATATTGTGATTCATGAATTCGGCGGTATAACTCCGACGACTCCATCAAGTCTTCGTGTTTTCCCTGTCCAATCAAGCGTCCATCATCCAGAAGCAGAATCAGATCGGCCGAAGTGGTTGAACTGATCTTCTGTGTAATCAGAAACGTCGTGCAGGAGAGGTCTTCCAGTGCACCTAGAAGCCTGCCTTCAGTAGCTACATCGAGAGCACTTGTACTGTCATCCAGAATAAGAATGCTTGGACGGCGTACCAAAGCTCTCGCAATGGAGAGGCGTTGCTTTTGTCCACCCGAAAGGTTAACACCCCTTTGACCGAGCAACGTATCGTATCCGTTCGGCAACTGCTCAATGGTCTCGTGAATCTGAGCCCGTTTTGCCGCTTCCACAATCTCTTCCATCGTGGCATCTTCTCGTCCCCAAGCAATGTTTTCACGCACAGAGCCCGTGAACAGTACGACTTCCTGAGGAACATAACCAATGGCTTTACGAAGGGTCGGCAGATCCAGCTCGGATGCATCTGTAGCATCAATACGCACCTCACCTTGTTCTTCCGTATACAGGCGTGGAATGAGTTGCACCAGAGAGGATTTTCCTGATCCGGTAGCCCCCATAATAGCAATTCTCTCACCTGCTTTTGCCGAGAACGTGATATCTTCGAGCACTTTAATCTCACTGTTGGGATAACTGAATCCTACACTGCGGAACTCCACTTCACCTTGTACGGTACGTTGGTCCTGCTCATGCACATGCTGTATGGAACCAGAACTATGCAAAGGAGCCAACGAACTTTGGGTATCCGTATCCGTATGTCCGGCCTGTTCCCGCTGACCCGTACGCTCCGTCTCTGACGTATCCTCGGTTTCAAACACTTCATTCAGACGCTGTGCTGAAGCACTCGCCCGTGAAAATGTAACCAAAATCCAGGAAAGCGCCGACATCGCCCCAATGGTACGCAATAGATAGTTAATCACCGCAACGACTTCACCAACGGTTGCCGAGCCTGATACGATGTCCTTCCGGCCAAACCAAAGTACGGCGATAATACAACCGTTCATCATCAGTAGCATGAATGGCATCGTGGTCTCCGTCAGGCGCAGCGCGGAGATCGTGCCTTTCATCAGCTTGCCGCTGAAGCTGGCAAAGCGTTCAATCTCATGGCCCATCCGTACAAAAACACGGATCAGCCGGATGCCTGTCAGATTCTCCTGGATGACACCATTCACGGCATCCAGCCTGCGCTGCACATTACGGAACAGCAGCGCTGCCTTTTTAATCATCCAGATCACAACAACCAGCAACACCGGCACCATAACAACAAGCAACAATCCCAGCCTCGGACTGACCACCACTGCCATGATCATGCTTCCAATCACCACGAGCGGAACACGGGTCATGAAGCGCAGACTCATAAAGATGGTATCCTGCACCTGGGTCACATCCCCGGTTAACCGGGTGATTAGCGATGAGGTCGCGAAGCGATTAAACACCGCATAGGAAAACGTTTGCATCTTGTCATACAGCTTCTCTCGCAGATCATACCCGAATCCAAGACTCGCATGCGAGGCAAAAAACGAACTTGCAATCCCGGCGGCAAATGCGATGACCGCACTGCCAACCAGCACGCCCCCCCACATCCATACGACGGCCAGGTCTCCCTGCTGGATGCCATTATCAATGATTTTCGAGATCAGATAAGGCTGAGCCAGCTCCACTGTTAATTCAATCAGCATCATAACTAACGCTGCAATGGCGGCGACCCGGTACTTTTTCAAGTGAACGAACAGCTTGAGCATTCCCATTCCTCCGGCCCGGAGCACGTTACTGGCGGTACCGCATTACAATCACACCATCAGCTCCGTTATTCTCTTTCTTTAAAGCTATGTAAAATTTCACGTAACCAATACGACTATTATATCGCATTTTCCATCTGCACACCGTTATGTTCTTCTCATTCTTAGTATTAACCTCAAATTACAACCTGCAATCGACTGCTCAAAAACATGCTATATTCCCTTTTTCAAGGGGAAAATCCGGCGAAGCTTGTGCTTACGATGTAGCTTTCTTTCAGAAAGCTTTCAGGCGAGCGCTTCGCTTTTCCAGGTTTTTTCTGTCCTCTTCGTTAATGTGTAAAAAGAATAGTTCAACTTATATAACTTATTAAAATAAAATACCCGAGGCAGCGTCGCCCGTTGCCTGGGCATCCTTTTACAGCTGTTTCAACGCGCTGCCCACGTACTCACGGCGCTCTTTCACATACGTGCGAATCTTCTCCGGTTCATTCAGAAAGACATTCATGGGCCACTTCATATAAGGGTCGTTCCCTACATCTTCCCGAATTCCATCGTGTAATCTATATACTAGCGGCATGATTCTTTTCTCCGTGAAGGCACGCTCCAGATGCTGTTTCATCAGTCTTTTATACTGCTCACGAAACGTACGAAATGCGAGTATTCGCCCCGTAAGTTTATTGTACCCCTGAATGCGAACCAGATTCGGATTGACCTTGGCCCCGTAACAGTTCCTACCCCAGGTTCCTTCGTAATCCCAAGGCAGAATGCCATATTTTCCACTTTTCACTTTTTCGTACCATGTATAGTTCTGATGAAATCCGTCAAAATTGCCTGTCAGCACAGCTCCGCTCAACCAGCGCAAATAGTTGTCAATATCCACCCGTGATTGTAAAAAACGAAACAGATCCATCTTGGACTTCATATTCAATTGTTGAATAAACCTGCGTAGTCTTTGGCGGTCCTCCACATTGCCGCGAATCAGGCTGTATCCGGACAACTGGCTGTTTTCTAAATGAGTTGATCCGGTTGATAATGCAAAATTGGCGTTGTCGTTGACGGCGTAGAAAATACTCCGGACAGGCATTCTCCGCTGGCGAAAATAAGAAGACTTCACGCCTTCGATTCTTACATACACCCCCGCGAGTTGATCATTGAGATACAGCACACAGTGGCGCGTAGCAGGCGCCGGAACTCGAATGGATTCAAAGAACTGAAATGAAAGTGCGTTCCGTAGCAGTGAAGGGTCATCATATTCCGCATTGAAGTGGAACGTACGGCTTGCCGTGCGAATCTCGAATGATTTTTTCTCATAAGCGCGTGTATGTCCACCCCGGTACCGAATTCGAATGGGAAGCTGCTTGCCGTCCATCTGCATCGTGCCGTTCACAAACGTTTCTGACCATATGTTCGATGTTAATCGCTGGTATTCATTCGTCGACACATGGATGTGGTAGACAGGTAGAGTCATTTCCATCCGCCTTTCGGTCACCTGTGAGTTAAGCCCGTAGGCTATTACATCATCCTATGCACAAGCACAGCAGGCCGTAAGGGCGAATGCACAGCCCATTTATGGAACCATCCGCGAAGTCACAATGTAAATTTGCTGAAAATATATCACACTAATCTATAAATCACCATTTTTCTCATAGATTACTGCCAATTTGCTATACAAATGGTTGTCTGCTGGTTCCTCAGATGCTAGGTACACATATGATTAAACTACAGACAGACTCCAATGACGAGTGGCAGGGATTCAACGAACATCAACGAACAACCGTCAGCGGCCTATCTGAACTTATATCTGGGAAGGGGCAAAATACAATGTCTATGAATGGTCAGGGAATGAGAGGTTTGGTTGGAAGAGAAGTCAAGATTAATCGCGGTGGACCCGATTCAATCCAAGGCACATTAATGGATGTACGCTGGGACTACATGGCTGTGAGCTGCAAAGAAGGTATGGTGTATGTGAATGATGCTCATGTCAAAAGTATTACTGACACAGGTCGTTCCGGCGGAGCCAGAGGACCTATGGGGAATCCGATTCCGGCGAACACATTCCTTGGCGTGATGCAGGCACTTCGCTTCCGTCCTGTACAGATCAACCGCGGAGGCCCGGAAAAAGTGGAAGGCATCCTGGCCGATGCCAACCAGAGCCAATTGATTCTGACTTTGAAAAATCAGGAGATCATCCGCATTCCTTTACAGCATGTGAAATCCGTCTCCCTGGTTCGCGGAAGCAGCAACAACAATAGCAATAACAACGGCAACAACGGTAAAAACACAAGCCAAGGGAATAAAACACAAAATACGCAGTCCGGCGGCAATCGTTCCCAAGGGAATCGCAGTGCAGGCAACCAAGCGTGCGGAAACAAATCACAGGGAAACAAATCGGGCAACAACAAGTCGCGTGGCAATCAGTCACACGGGAATAAATCGGGTGGTAACAAATCTCGGGGAAATAAGTCCGGAGGCAGACGGTAATTTGTAAACAACAACAAACGAAGCTACTACCAGTTTAAAGGGGGGAATGATCATGCTGATCTTTATCGCAATCGTCTTGACAGGTGTGCCTTTGTATTGGATTGTTATGCCGGGAAGGCCCACTTCGACTCATGAACATCTGAAACAGTCTTCACAAGGACTTCTCCCCCTGGGAGGTGAATCACAGTAAATGCCTGATTACCAGTTGTGGTTAACCTTCGGGGTATTTATCATCACAGTCATTTTCCTGATGTGGCGGCC
Source organism: Paenibacillus xylanexedens (assembly GCF_007680605.1). Classification (GTDB taxonomy): domain Bacteria; phylum Bacillota; class Bacilli; order Paenibacillales; family Paenibacillaceae; genus Paenibacillus; species Paenibacillus xylanexedens_B. Next base: position 192,037 of record NZ_VEIO01000002.1, on the reverse strand, counting down.
TGGCGGATTAAATGAATCGATTCCCACTTCGCTTGGGGCGCTGCTTCTTATCCTGACCGGTGTAAGCAGTTTGGGACATATCCTGGGCATTTTCGAAATTGTATCCGGCGCAGCGATTACGATTCTCTCCACCATTGTCATGTCCATTATTCTGGATAGCATCGGCTTCTTTCGCTGGATCGCTGTGAACATGATTGAAAAGGCAAGAGGTTCCGGCTTCCAATTGTTCTGGCTTATTCTATTACTTTGTTTTCTCATGACCATCTTCTTCAACAACGACGGCAGCATACTGATCACTACCCCCATCATCATTCGAATCTGTTCCATGTTACGTCTGAAAATCCACCAGCAGTTGCCCTACCTAATCTCCGGTGCACTCATTGCTACGGCTTCCAGCGCTCCGATCGGACTCAGTAATCTCGCTAACCTGATCGCCTTAAAAATGGTTGGATTAAACCTAAACACCTACACTCAGATGATGTTTGTGCCATCCATGCTCGGAATTATCGCCATGACTTTGCTGTTACTCTATTATTTTCGCAGAAGCATACCCAAGGTTATTCACCAGTTCCCCGTATCCATGCAAAGTTCATCTGGATCAAGTTATCACCCACTGAAGACAACAGAATCCGAATCGGATAACTCCAAAACGAATGTAGACTGGTGGTTGTTCCGTGTCTGTATCGGGATTGTTGTATTGATCCGGGCAGGATATTTTCTCGCTGAACAAATCGGTGTACACATGGAGATTGTCGCCATTACCGGTGTGGTTCTGATGCTTGCTGTACGGTGGTATCGTACACGATCCGGACTGAAAGATGTCGTCACACAGACGCCGTGGCATATTCTTCTCTTTGCCTTCAGCATTTATATTATTGTGGACAGTCTTCACCGAGCCGGGATGACCACATGGATTACCGAATTTACAGGCCCGATTGCCGAAAGAGGCAATGCCAGTCTGATTGCCGTATCCGGGTTATTACTAACGGTGCTGTCTAATTTGTTCAACAACTTGCCCTCGGTCATGATCGGAACATTCGCCGTTACTGATCTTCATTTGAGTGATACTCAACTTCATCTGGCATATCTCGCTAATATACTAGGCAGTGACATCGGAGCATTATTGACACCCATAGGCACACTTGCCACCTTAATCTGGATGTATATATTACGGACCCACCATATTCGGGTCTCATGGAAACAGTATATGAAAGTAACCTTCATTGTGATACCCATCAGTTTAATTATCAGCCTATTTTCCTTATATATTTGGGTGGCTATGCTTTATTGAGAGGAGGTATACTGTGAAATCTGCAACGACGTGGTTAGGTAAAACGATAGAGTTTGAATTATCCGGCTGTAAACTACCGATCCAAGGCGAGGTTATTGATGCAGGAGAGGACATTATAGTGGTTTATGGTAATCAACGCTACATTTATGTGCCGCTTCACCATATTCAAACGATGCATTTTACGAAATCAGAGGAAACTTCAACTAGCCCGGACGTGCCTGCACCTGATCCCGAAATGGACCATGACAACATCTCTTATCGAAAAGTACTCATGAATGCCCGCGGAAGATTTAGTGAAATTTCCATTGGTGGGCGAACGCTACACGGTTATATTACCAGCATCATGAACGATTATTTTATCTTCTATTCTCCGTTGCACCATTCGGTCTATGTCTCCATCCATCATCTGAAATATATTATCCCTTCTCCCTCCAATAGCAGACCGTATGCGATGGAACATCAACATTTCCCCATACAGCCATCATCCATCTCACTCTCTCGCACACTCGATCAACAGCTGCAAAAAATGGCCGGAGAACTCGTCATCTTAAATCTGGGTTACAAGCCCGAACAGACAGGATTGCTCAAAAGTATCAACGACAAGTTGCTTGAAGTCATTGATGCTGAAGGTCGTGCACGGTTCATGCACACCAGCCATGTTCAAACGCTTCATTTACCGTAATGGTTAAAATAGAACGCAAACAGGGATATTCCGGGGATTGGCATTGCGACCTGGAATATCCCTGTTTCATTTGTCTAGTGACTCATTATTCCATTCTTCCGCTCGCATCTTTACTTGTTGATCTGCGTCCTTGCGGTTTGATTTTTCATAAATTCCCTATTTAATTCCTTTAGCTTTCGCCATATGCTCGGCCCGAATCTGATGATCCGTTGAATTCACTGTGTTCAGCATGTTCCAGATCGCCTGAGTGTCCTGTTCTTGATACAAGGTCTCCGGAAGTTCTGTCTCCAGTCGTTCTGTTTTGCGCTGAATGGTCTCCACCAATTCATGATCATAAATAATCATTTCATCGGAATTGACATACCTTACGGCGGGATCAACACTAATCCGGCAACGATTCGTGAACGTCACCATGGAAACCAGCCGAACACGCTTGTAATCCCCAAGATGTGCCTGAATCGCTTCAACATGGGCACGATGCTGCATGAGCGGATTATACATTTTGACCCTGCTGCTGCTCACGGACCAATTTGCTTCGCGGCGGCCCCCGCGAATCTCTCCTGTTGTCAGGTTTCGGGTTTCGATGACAAATATCGCCCGCGGGCCAACGACGACATGATCAATCTGGGAATATCCCGAACGTGATTTCGGATTGGTAACCAGCAGATCGTTCAACACTTTATATTCACTGGGCAAACCAAGCAGTAATTCGGCGGTTGTAGGTTCTTGCGGCGTGCTGATCCAATCGGGTTCGGACTTCTTCTTTTTGCGCCGACTACGGGCCAGACGCGGAGGAATTGCTGTAACTGGCGGCAGAGCCGGAGCTGCAACAGAATCGGTAAGCGGGCTCACAAGCTCTGGCTGCGTCTTGAACAGAGACCAAATTTTCTTGAACATGGGCAAGCTCCGTTCTATTGGGAATGGGTACATTAAATATGATTTATGCATTATGAATTATGTAGGTGTTTAATCCTTTTAGATGAAAACTTCTATACCTTATGTCGGATAAAGTCGAACAAAAATAAAGAGACATTGCTCAAATTCATTGTTTCGTTAAATGCGCACGACAGTATATACCCAAACCCGAGACTTTAGACGCACATCAAACCCACAATAAGTCCATATCCAATCCATACCCAGTTCATTTCAATACCATTATATATAGAAAAAGCAGCATTCCCTTTTCCCTAAGCAAAAGAGTCCGCTGCCGTCTTCCCATGTTCATCTTCTAAGCCTGGAGATAGTATGTGTACAGCACTTGCGTACCTTTCTCATCCAAGCCATTCTTCGATATTTCCTGATAGAGCGACTCCGCCAGAGCCAGTCCCGGCGTGTTCATGCCCATCGCTTGAGCAGACTCCAGTGCAATTCCCATGTCTTTGATAAAATGTTTCACATAGAATCCAGGCTCATAGTCGCCTGCGATCATGCGCGGACCCAAGTTGCTGAGGGACCAGCTTCCGGCTGCGCCGGTCGCAATACTCTTCAGCACATTCTCCGCGTCCAGTCCCGACGTCTTGGCATAGGCGAGTGCTTCGCATACGCCGAGCATGCCAGAGGCGATAGCAATCTGGTTGCACATTTTGGTATGCTGTCCGGCGCCCGGCTTGCCTTGTAGCACAATGTTGGTGCCCATCTGTTCAAAAATCGGACGCACCGCTTCAAAAGCTTGCGCGTCACCACCCACCATAATGGACAGCCTGCCGTCCCGTGCGCCGATATCGCCGCCGGATACAGGCGCGTCCAGAGCATGCAAACCTTTAGCCTCCGCAGCTTCGGCAATGCGCGCAGCCAGCAGCGGGCTGGAAGTGGTCATGTCAATCAGTGTTGAACCTGGTTTGGCATGAGCAACAAGCCCGCCTTCTCCGAGATATATCTCCTCGACATCCTTCGGATAACCGACCATGGTGATGATTACATCACAAGCAGCAGCGAGTTCCGCAGGCGTTTCATGCCAGACAGCTCCTTCCTTTACGAGCGCTTCTGCCTTAGCGGCAGTGCGCGTGTAAACATGAAGCGGATAGCCTGCACGCTGAATGTGACCAGCCATGCTTTTTCCCATAACGCCTGTTCCAATAAAGCCTACATGAATCTCTTCAGGTGATTTAGTTGATTGTGTCATCGCAAGTTTCCTCCCTTTTATCTTGAGTGATCCATAGTGAATTTGATTGATCGATAGTGATATTTAGTGCTGTATAGTTTATTTGAGTGCTACATAGTTCATTTGAGTGCTACATAGCGTTGTTGAGTGATGCAAGTGCTTGTCCATACTCTGTTGAAGAGAATGTAGATACGGAGTCGAGTGCGGATAGGGACACCGATGTGGGCGAGTAAGTGGATACTGATGCTACCATTCGCTAACGATCACCAGGAACGCTATTTGAGCAGAATCACACCTTTTTATACTCTAACGATCTCAGGAAAGCTTATTTTCGGGAATTGGTTCAAAAACGGGCGTTAATCTTCTCTTTTCAGTAAAATAAGGCTTCTGGTGATCGTTAGAATTCCAAAACTCCCCATTTCGCTTAAATAAGCTCATCTGAGATCGTTAGAATATTTAAGTGGTGAGCGAGTGCTCACTTCTCATACCTTCTACCCCATACCTTGACCAATACATTATATCGTATATGTTATATCTTTCTTTCCCCTCCGTCCATCTCGGGCGGCTTTTTCTGTGAAAAAAACTGAAAAACGAATCATTTTCTCATAGACTGTACAATCTAACGAAAACACATTGAATGGGGAGGGGATGGACATGGGGCAGGAAAAAGGACAGATCACTATCTGGTTATCCATCTCCATTATTTTGCTAAGTGCCGGACTGGTCTGTCATGTCTTGTCTGTCCCCGCCATTCTGGATGTGGCCGGAAGGGATGGCTGGCTCTCTGTTCTCGCGGCAGCGCCATTGTTCCTGTTGTTCCTGGGTATGATGTACATCATCATCCGGCGTATTCGCGGACAGCGACTGACCGATTGGATTACCCGTGAGTTTGGCTTGGTGCCCTCCTGGATCTTTCGCATGACTGCGGTCTTGTTGCTCTTCTCGCTAGGTACACACACCTTATATGAAACAACCAATTGGACGGTATCCACCTATCTCCCTTTTACACCGACCTATGTGCTAGCTGGAGGAGGTGCATTGGTAGCTGCCTGGTCGGCAGCCAAGGGCATTCGCTCGATTGCGATGACTTCCAGCATCCTGTTGCCTCTGGTCATTCTGCTTGGCTACTTTGTCATGTCAGCCAATATGAAATACAAAGATTACAGTCAGCTCTTTCCCATCATGGAACACGGCTGGGCTCCCGTTGTCCGAGGAATGATCTACTCTCTAGCCGGACTCATGGAGATTTGGGTGCTGATGCTCTTCCAACATGACATTAAAGGCAAACTACGCTGGTGGCATGTGTTGTTGCTTGGCCTCTTCATGATCAGCATGGCGCTGGGACCTACCCTCGGAGCCATTGTCGAATTCGGGCCAGAAGAAGCGGCGAAACAGCGGAATAGTCCATACGAACAGTGGAAACTCGTCAATATCGGCAAGCTCTTTCAGCACGTTGATTTTCTCTCGATCTACCAATGGCTCAGTGGTTCCTTTGCGCGTGTCGCTATCTCCATGTATCTGATGGTTGATCTGCTGGATATTCGAAAACCCAAAAAGAGATACATTGCTATCCTCTGTCTCACGCTGATCATGTGTGCTTTTGCTATTCAGTGGTGGCGTATTGATTACGTTGATTATTATGTCGATCACATTCAATTTCCGGCCATGCTCGCTTATGTGGCAACCATCACCACTCTTCTGACACTGGCCGCTCTTATTCATAAAAAGGACAAGGAGGCTCCTGCTCATGGTTCAGACGCCGCGAACGATACCACCCCGTCCAGGAACTAAACCGTTCCGTATCGATCAGCATCATCTGGAAACCTATTTCGCAGGCTCCGATGATGTTATTATCGACAGCCACCGGCTTGGTGACGGACAGATGAAGCTCGTTGTCGCTTATTGCAGTGGCATGGTCGATACACAGATTATCCATGACATCATCTTGCCGGAAATGAAACGAACCTACGAAATCACACATTTCATTCACAAGCCTGACATTGAAAAAAATATTAACCTGCAATGGAACAACGTTGACCTTAATGATGCGCAGTATGGAACGGAGCTAATATCGCTTCGTGTTTTTGAAGGGCATCTGCTCCTATGCCTCCCCTCTCTGCAGAGCATGTGGAGCGTCGATATCTCCAACATGGCTACACGAACACCAGAAGAATCAACGACAGAGGTCTCGATCCGCGGAGCAAGGGATGGTTTTATTGAACCACTCGCTGTCAATGTATCCTTGATCCGTAGCCGTTTGCGCACTGCCGAACTTGCATGCAGCATCGAACTCATCGGATCACGTTCAGCAACCAAAGTGGCTCTGATGTATATGAAGAACATTGCCAATCCAGAGTTAATCAAAGATATAAAACATCGTCTGAGTGTAATCCAAACCGAACGCCTTATGACGGCAAATGATCTGGAAGAGTTGCTATCACCCGCCAAAATCACCTTGTTTCCCTTAACGCATTACACGGGTAGACCGGATTTTGCATCGGAATGCTTGCTGAGCGGTCGATTTGTTCTAATCGTAGATGGCAACCCCAGCGTGATCATTGGCCCTGTGAATCTGTTTCTGCTACTCAAGTCACCAGAGGATGCCAGCTTTCCCTTCCTTCCGGTGAACATGGGGCGCTTGCTTCGATTCATCGGTCTATTTGTCACTATATTTCTGCCCGGTTTCTATATCGCTCTGACATCTTTCCATATGGATCAAATTCCGTTTCCACTCGTCGCAACGATATCTGTCGGTCGCATGGGACTTCCCATGGAGTCTGGCATTGAGATGTTTCTCATTATGCTGCTCATGGAGCTGTTCCGGGAAGCAGGCGTCCGTTTGCCCAGCGCCATTGGACAGACGTTAACCGTGGTCGGTGGTCTGATTATCGGAGATGCCGCCATAAGGGCCGGTATGGTCTCTCCGCTCATGATTGTCGTCATCGCCGTCACTGTTGTAGCCGGAGCAACCATTGTCAATCAAGTCATGACCAGTTCTATACTCATTTTGCGCTTTCTTTGCTTTATCTTGGGAGCGACACTGGGGATTTACGGGTTCATCCTGTCCATGATCCTGTTCCTGATCTATCTGACGGACTTGAAATCGTTTGGCATCCCTTATCTTACGCCCTTAACACCGCTGAATTTTAAACAAGCCATTGCCTCTCTGTTCAAAGTCCCGACGGGTTTGGGGAAACGCAGACCTGTCTACCTGGAGACACAAAAACCGCGCAAGGATGGCAAAGGTCGATGAGCCGCTTACTACACCGCTGGTTGCTAGGTGTGTTAAGTCTGGTATTTTGCCTTATGACCACGGGGTGCTGGAGTGCATATGAGATCCAGCAGGTGGATTATGCGAAGGCGATTGGTATTGAATATAAAGACGGCATGTATCATATTTACGTGCAAACTCTTGATTTTTCAAGTATAGCCAAAACGGATAATTCAGGGAAAACAGCCGAATCCCCTCCCATCTGGGTCGGACATGCTCAAGGGAAAACGATGAGCCTTGCCATGAACGAGTTATGGCGTGCATCACAGCTCCACATTGCCTGGGGGCATGTGACAGCCATCGTTATGGCAGAGAGCGTGCTGAACAACCAGCACATCAAGGATGTGTTCGACATGCTCGGACGATTTCCGGAAGCACGATATACGACATGGGTATACGGTACGCGGGAGCCTTTGCTGGACATTCTGAGCACCGCTTCGATCTATAACCTGTCTCCACTGGACAGCATCCTGCATAATCCGTTGCCCAGCTACCTGGAGAATTCGCTGTTTGCACCTGTGCTCAGCTTCGAACTGATTGCCAAGCATAATGATCCTGCAACTACGACGTATCTGCCTGTCATTGCCTTAAACAAGGACTTATGGCTGCAAAATAAAAAAGAACATGACTTGTTCCTGATTGAAGGAGCTTATTTTGAAAAAATGGGAGAGAAGTTTAAATTTTTGTCGCGAGACGAATTGTCCGGCTATCATTGGTTGATCAAAGGTATGCGCCGGGCTCCTCTATTGGTTCAAAAAAACGGTGTAATCTACGGGGCACTCAGTGTCGGTCTGCCCACAATAAAAATAGAACCGATCATCCGCGGAGAGAAAGTTACCTTCAAAATTGACGCCAAATATCTGACCGCCCTGTATGAATATCTCGTTCCCATGTCATATGACGAAATGACCCGAGTAAGCGAGGATACGCTTAAAGAGCAGATCATGGAAACTTATCGAAATGGATTACAACGGGGAGTGGATGTCTATGGTCTACAAGAAAAACTGTATCGCAAAAATCCAAAACTGTGGCACAAGTTATCCGGAGATGGGGAAAACCTCATTCTTACGGAGGATTCCATTGAAACTTTAAATATTCACCTGACCATTCCGTATACTGGGAAATACAAAAGGAAAGTGTAAAGGAAGAAACCCTTCTGCCGATAACAAAACATGTTCAGCAGGAGGGCTTTTAGGCATCTTTTTTTCAGATCAGATGGTTACGAAAGCAGGTTTACCGCAACCAAGCGCTGCAATCTGACAAGTAGTAAAATGTTGCTATCAGGCCTTGGAATTGGTGCGTAATCGATGCACCTGCTCCAGCACCCAACCGATGATGACTGCGAAAGATACGCCAAACAGCAAAATCGGGAAGTTGTAGTATAACGTATTCGTATATTGGTTCAGCCAGCCAAAACGATACACTGCCGATTCCGGGTCATGTGTATAACCGTTAAGCTGCACACGCAGGTCTTCAAAGATGTAGATTTCCCAGAAGACAGATAATACACACAACGCTGCAGCAACAATACTGACCGCCGCATTGCCCCATTTGCCCCAGTACTCGCGTTGGTCATAGAACCACCATTTCGTGACATATGCCGTCCAGAAACATAAGATCAGAAAAGTAAGCACGGATGGAAATAAAGCAAGAATGCCCAAATTGCCATTCCCAGATACCCCTTTCCCCATTTCATGCTTGATCGTCATTCCATCTACGGCAAAAACCATGAGCACATTCCATATCAGGAAGATCAGATACGGCTTGTTAATGCGTTTGATTGCCTTCATTTTACCCTCTCCTCTCCTATCCCGACTCACTTCCAATAATAGTCCATCACTCGTAATCGAGTAACGAGAATCATAAGTTGTGGGATAAACACAAAGGCAATATACACCAGAATAATTAACCACAGATGGGCGGCAAAATGTTCAGCACCAAACGATGGCTTTGGTCGCTCCACAAAGTACCACCATATTGGAATAGCCACGACCCATGTTAAGGATGTCGAAGCCAGCATGTCCTTCACACCACTCCAGAGAAAGCAAAATAACGTAGCAAATAAGATTGGAACCGTCCATGAGTTCAATATAGGGCCCCAGCTCTGAAAATAGAAAATGATGGCGGGATACAGAAGAATAGTCGTCCATCTCCAGATTGGATTTTTATAAATCCTCATATTTGACCTTCCTCCTTGTTTAACCTATGTTTAACATCGATGCCCTCATGCCCCGCCTTGTTACTTCCTAATCATTCCGAATAGGGATGCATCGCATCCTTAAAAGTCAGGCATGTTTTTGGAAAAAATAGCTCATACTACCTTCAGGAAAATATTGAAGGAGTGACAACATGAGTTTAAAACGTATCGTTGCTATTGGAGCGATTCTGGCATGTACATCTCTAGTTTGGGGATGCGGTAACGGCAACAACAGCAATAACATGCCTACTGCCGAGCAAACGAACCCGAGCGAACAACAAACCCGAAGCTGGGGAGATCCCAAACGGTTAGAAGCTTCTCACCTGGAAGCTCTGGAAAGAATGGAGAAGGATCATATCCATCGCATGGTTTCTCTGAGCGTCAACACGGATGGCGATCAGGTCATGACAACGCTGGAGCGTTCAAGTCAAAAACTTGAAGAGATGAGACCACTCGCCGAGATGCTCCAATATGAAGGCCACCCTGCTTTGTTACAACGAATTCAGGAAATGTCAGGAGATATTGAGGGCTCCAAAAATGCAGTCACCGAAATGAAAAACAATCCTCCGTCCGGAAAAATTAAAATCCAGTCTGCAAAAACAGATGCCCTGCAACACATCAACAGCTTTCGTGACTACCATGAATATGTACAAGGTCAGGTCAAGGTGATGAATAAGTAACAACAAGCCTCTGTTATCTCAGGCCAACCACATATATTATAAATAGTTAGACTCGGAGCCTTTGATCTGCCGATTCTAACTATTTCTTCGTTATCGTCATATCTATTCTATGGTAATTGAGACATACGCCTTGCTTTGCGATCTTCCCGATCTGCTTCCTCCATCTTACGAATATATCGTTTAAGTTCCTCTTTATGGGCTTCAAGTTCGGCAAGTTTAGTGGAGGCTCCTTTTACGAAGGAATGCATTTTGGAGGTCAGCTCTGTTGCTGACGTGCCAACCCAATCCTGCTGCAATCTTCCATGGATCGTTCGCATTTTCTGCTCCTGTTGCATAAGCCGTTGTTGTAACTGTTCACATTGCTGAACTGCTCTTCTTAAGTCTGATAAGGATACGGAAATTCTGCCCATGTCCTTCCTCCTGTTAGTCTGAATAAGATGCCTTGTGCTTTACTGCTGGTCTGCAATGACAAAATCTTCTCGCTTACGCTCAATGTAATCTGCAATCTCACTAATCGATTCCTGGTACCAACGATTGATCCGTTGCAGAGTCGCTGTCGCGTTATAAGCAATCGGAGTAAAAGACTGACTTTCGCTTGTGGAAATATGCGTCTGAAACATCTGAATCGAAGCTTGCGCATCGCTGGAAAACCCAGTTAGACTCATTCTCATTTCACGAGCAGACTGTGCTAACTCTTCCGGTGTTAATTGTATCTTTCCTCCGCCTAGTCCCCCTTGGTTGCCAGCAATAGCAGATATCAAAGTGCCTACTGCTCCTGAGGTAATTTTAGAGAAGGCAGCAAGAGCCTCTTGGTGTGCAGTCCATCTTGGAGAGATATCCAGGGTAGCCCCTGTTTTCCGATCAATTAATGGACCAATCAAATTCCCTTGTTCATCAAAACGATATTGTTTCATGGAGTGATATCCTTTCCCCTCATCCTTGGAAAAAGAATCCATGAGTCTGACAATGTTGCCCATTTGCAGTTTATCCAGATCAAAACCGAGTTTTAAATCATGCACCAGCATCGGTGATCCAGCCCCCAGAGGTTGAAACGGGATTTTCAGCTGTAATTGGAATTTCCAGTTTTGATACATCGCGTTGGCCGTCTCGAAATCCTGCCCTTTATATACGGTAACACCGACATGTCTGTCATATTCACTTAATCCGCCCGCACCTACAGAGTCATTGGGATGAACGACATTAAGTATTTTGTTGTCGAAGTGGCCTTCATTGACTTTAGCAATACTGGCATCATCCAGCAGATTCATCACACTTGGGGCACTGTAGGTCATCCCGGATACATCATTCCGAGCGGCAACATATTGAGCCAAGCCACCACCAAGAGAATGACCTGTTACCGTAATATCGGAGTCAGGATATGCCTTCTGTACCACCTCATATAGTTCCTCGGCTTGGTGAAACTGGTTGTTCTCCCAAGACATTTTATCCATAAGAAGTTTGAAGGGACTATTTTTAAAAATGTTATGGCGTTCCGGGTCAGTTACTGCATCTTCGAGTCTTCTAGTTCTGCCACCTAAAACATCGAAGGCATCTGTTTCCCAATCTGCAGCCTTATCTGTAAGCTTGCCTGCCGGTTCTGTACCACGATAACCTATAACAATCTGGTCTGTATGATCATTCTTCAAAACGACAGCATCAAATCCGGATCTACTATGAAGTTTGGCTCCATCCGGTTCAATCACTTTCCAGTTCCCCGAGTCAACTGTGTCCGGGTAATCTCCTGCTTTCATATTAAGATAAGCCAGCTCCGAAATTTCCTTATAGGTTTTATCACTGATATATGTATCCATTAGCTTCTCCTTCCTGTGTTTACTGATTTCAAAAGTTAAAGTATATTATTAAGTGTCAAGTTCACATATATAGGGGGTTGAAGAATATTTTTAAAAAAATTAAATATATATCAACTTTATTAATCATCTTGGCCTTTATAGTCGGTGGATGTAATACAGTGCCGAATCAAGAGCAAGTTATTGAAAAAGCCACACAAGTGGGGCATCAATATTTCATTGACCATTACAATACAGAAGTACATTTCACAGATCATAAATTTATGCCTAAGGATCTTAGTCACAATCTGAATTTGAGTGGATATGTTACAGCTAATAAAGAAGTATCGATCAGTATACTTATTGATTACGATACGTTTGAGGTACAAACAGCTGTTGTACCCAAAGAACTTTTAGATAAGAAAATCAAGTAAACAATCTATTCAACGTTTAAGAGGCTCTAAAATTTATAACAGGAAGCTGATGCTAGAAATGCACTCTTATCGTTTTCGCCCTTATTTACGGCTACTCCTCACGTTCCTGAGTCTCACCATAATTTGTGGTTGTATGTCCAGCGAAAAAAAGGAGATTATCCAAAAGGCCGAGGAAGTAAGCTTGGCTTATTTCAAAGAAACCTACGACATTGACGTTGTGTTTACAGATCATAAGTTCATCCCCGCGGATCTATCTCATACAGTTTCACTGACAGGGTATGTACAAGGACACAAAGATCAGGAAATTTTTGCAATGGTTGATTATGATACGTATACGGTAAAGACCAGGTCAGTACCTGATGAGATCAAATCTGCTAAATAGAATATAATGTCACCAGCTTGATCCTGCGTAAGAGCCTGATACTCCATCAGGCTCTTTTTCGTATAAACGTATAGGATTGAAGCTATCCTGCATTTTCCAAAGAAGTAGAATCATTATAGATCATCTAATACATATCGTGTATAACAACGCCCATAAATGAGTAAAAGGTCATTATGCACATCCTAATCTAAACCTAGTTTATTTGGTTTATCCATAGGACGTTGTTACCAGAATATTAATATCATATTGCATCTTTACACGTGCTCTATCAATACTTCTTCATCGACCACATCTTGCGCTTCACTCCACCCAAAGCGATGCCCAGATTAATAAGCAGAAAAATACAACGGGAGCCAGCGCTCCAGCGGCAATCCAGATCCATAACTTAACTGGCCTAGCGTCCCTCCAATACTGCTTTAGCCCATTCAAACGTGCATTGCGCCAGTTGGCGGACTTTAACTGACGAATCATTCGCCGCATCGCTTGCTCTCGTTCTTTCCCTTGCGGTATGCCTTGCAATGCACGACGAAGCTCCTCATATAAACGAGTCTCTTCCTGACTTGTTTCTTCTATATGTGGATTACTCATCTTCTAACCTCCCCAAATCATGGTCCCTATACCTACTCAACATACGAACCCAGCCTAAAGTTTGGTCCATTTCATAAAAAAGACAAGTGAATGACACTAAATCCAACATTAAAAAAAGAAAAAAGCCCAAGTGTTCCTGGGCTTGTTCACTTCTTCTCAGGCATATTGAAATTTTAGCAAATCCAAGTTAATTCACATTTGGTTCTACCATCTCTTGCGCGGATGATCTCCAAAATGATGACCGTTAATATCACCCAGACTTTCAATGGTATCTTTATAGATCTTAATGAGAGACTGAACCTTGCGAAAGTCAGGATCTTCAGGCCCAATTCCCTCCATAAACATTCTCTGAATGATCTGTTGAAAAAAGTCCACCCTTGCACCCAGCTGCTGTTTCTCTAGTTCAAGCACCTCTTCAAAACTATGATTCTCTATGTAATCCATTAACTCATCGTTCTGTGATGACCGATCATCCCACCGATGATCCCTCTCGAACTCTTCCGAATCATCTGGTTGAAGATTAACCGTGGTTCGCAGACGCGATAATACGATTTTTTCTTTGGCAAGCATCACATGAAAGTCCTTGTTTTGTAACAGATCCGAAACGATCAGGCGACACATCTCCCGATTCTCAATCAGAATGCCATCAAACGGATGCAGCTTCCATTCTCCATTGGAACAGAACAGATTAAAGTTAAAAAACTGACTACCATACTTGTATTGAATGTTAATTTTGGCCTCGTCAATGATTTCGAAAGTAAACTCCAGCATGTTAGGCGGCTCCTTCTTCGACTTCCAAAGTTTACCTTCATCTTATCAAAGACTTCCCGGAAAATACAGCATATTAACGTTCATTTAATTCCGCAACAGACTCTGCCTTTTCACTGCTTGCTACGACGATCAGAACACCCACGATACCGGCAACAATGAGAGATAACATGTCCTGCCTGCCCCCTTCACGATGAAGATGTACATGTACACAGTGTATGCAACAAACTTCAATCTATGCCCAGTATCGTCCGCTAGAGATTCGAATAAACCTGTGCCAATTTCGGACTTGAGAGTTTCTACTCTTCGATGCAACTACAGAAAAGCAAAAAGAGACGCCACGGCGCCTCCTTCTTACAAACTATGATAAATACATAAGCTAACTTACTAAATAAGTTGAACTATTCTTTTATACATTAACGGAGAGGACAGAAAAAACCTGGAAAAGCGAAGCGCTCGCCTAAAAGCTTTCTGCAAGAAAGCTACATCGGAAGCATACGCTTATCACCGGATTTTTCCCTAAGGAAAAGGGAATCGAGAAAATCTGGGGATAACCGCTACTCTCCAGGTTATTCTGGCATCGGAGTGCCTCGTATAAAAACCTTTAGTTCAATTATTTTAATCCAGATAAGAGCTTAACGCGTTCGCATCCGGTTGCTTTTTAGTCTGAATACTTCCGGCTTTGGGAGACTCCAGACCTAACCGTTCACTCATGCCTGCATTGAGCGCAGTCATCTTGGCTGTATAATCATTGCAACTTTCGATAATACGGCGGTTCGACTGCTCCGAGAGATCCAGAGCAGACATCAAATCTCCAATAGCCTGATTAACCGATTCCATCGACATCGCCGGTTTGGCTAACAGATCATTTGTCTTTTCGGTCGTGGTGCGTAGCAATCTTGCATTCTCCTTGAACTGTTCCTCAATCGTTCTATTGGTAGCTTCCACAGCCGAAATGACCTTTTCCTGATCATTCAACGCCATCGCAATCATGGCCGATACCGTGATCAGATTTGCCGTTTTATCAATCGCATTGTTTACGGAATCGATCAGTTTATCGTTGTTATCATTAATAATATCGGTAGCTGCAATGGCCTGATTATAGAGCATAATCATCTCGGTCATGGATTGCGTACGCGTAACGACCTTTCGCAATCCACGCTCCAGGTGAGCCTTACGGTTCTCATTTTCCGGCTTGGCAATCTCTGCCTCGAATAGTTCCTTCAACTGATTACCAAAAGCAATTTTGGTTTGCAAGTTATAGATTTCCTGAATCGAAGAGCGTTTTAATTGACGCATGCTTACAATGCTCTCTTCCAGATTGTCCTTACCATCTCTCAACCCATTAATGATACTATCAATGTTGGTTCTGACAGACTGGTAGCGATAGACATAGTTTTTCAGAGGACTTTTGCGCAGTAATCGTCCTACAAAACTCACATTTTTGCTCTGTTGCAAGCTTTCACACTCATCACGTAGCTTCAAGATCATCGTTGACACTTCTGCACGGTTACCAGACATCAGATCATTGACAGGTCGGTCCAGCATTTTTAGCGTTTGGCCCGCTTTTTCTTGCGTTTTGACACCCAGTTTGCCGATATCGTCCATTAACAGATCCAGCTGGACAACATCCGTCTGTGACACCTTCTGGATTAATTGGCTTGCTTCCTGGTTAATTCGCTGCTGATCATCCTGCTTCAGTTGAATATATTCCGTTGCCATCTCTGACCATCCCTCCTATAATTCGGAGCTACTATACCTCTGATGAATAAGCTCCGCTTTATTCTGAAGCTCCATTAAATCCTTATGTTCAATGGTAGATACAATCTCTGAAACTTTGGAATCTACATCCTTCAAACCATTTAACAACATCCGGCGATTATTACGCTTCGCTTCTCCACTCAAACGCAGGAAGGGATTAATAAATCCATTGAGATCTTTCAAAATCAATCTGCGCATCGTATGGTTAATATCACCGTTGTTTAACTCTTTCAGTGCCGGAATGACTCGTTGCAATCTGGCAAACAAAGCTAACGACTTCTCTACAATTTCATTGTCCAGTTCATTCTTTTGCCCTTCGGAGATCACCATATCCTCGAGCACCTCAAGATACTCAATGACCGGCCCAAAAACAGGGTCCATATCCGTGTGTTTATGCTTTGAACTGACTTCGGAAGCGCTGGTCGTCTCTGCTTGTCCGGTTGTTGGATGGATTCGCTGATTAGACGAACGCTCAACACGTTCAACTGTCCCCTGTTCACTGGATGCATTATTCAACGCCGAAGGTTCAGGGTATCGATTTGAATCCAATGTCTTTACTACGGGCTCATGCGGCCTGGATGGAATCAAGGCACCGACCATTGTCGCCAAAGCCGGGATGGCCCAGGTTACAAATTCAGGGACAAAAAAGCTGCTTATAGCGGCGAGTCCATACCCGATCAGTGCACCTAATCCGATTTTTGTTTTGCGTAACATCTGCTTTCCTCCTGCCTGTAACAACACTATCGTATACAATGAACAAATGAAGATTACACTTGATCACTTCGCTGCGGTGTACCTCTCAAGATCATCTATATAATCGTATTGTAAAAAAATCAGTCAGAAGGTGTCAATCTTTGGAAACGGTTCTTTAATGATTCCTAACCTTCTGCTCATCCATAATGAGTGGCTGCTCTACATGACTTCCCAGTATGCCATACTGTGGGTGTAGTGGCCCCACCTCATAACCTAAAGCTAGCTTTACAGCCAGATAAGGGAAATTGATTCCTGAAAGACAAGACACATGTAGCCCTCCGGACATCCTTGGATTAATCTCTAGCAGTTTGGGCGTTTCATTCTGATACTTCATCTGAATATTAAAGTTATATGGAATGCGATATGCGCTAGCCACCTCACTCGCGATGTTCAACAGGTCTGCATTTTCCTCAAGTTTTCTTAAACGCCCGCCTGCTTTGCGGCGAGGCACAGCTGCCAGCAGATTCCCTTCGCTGTCAGCCAGACAATCGATACTGTACTCATATCCCTGAAGTCTCTCCATAACCATAAGATTCGGAAAAGATTCTACAGAGGAAAACGCTCGAAATGCGTCTTCAAATGATATACGATTCTGCGTATGTCCAGACAGTTCTTCCAGCGGATTACGACTATTATCAATCACCCTAAATCCCATACCGCCCTCACCGTTACACGGTTTGAAGCATACTTCATGTCCTGCGTTAGTGAGCGCTTCATAAGCATGTTTGAATTGAGAGGCATTGCTGACCGTAAAGTAATCTGGAATGCTCATGATTCCAAGTTCACGAACAGATTCGTAGAAGTGATCCTTCTCCATTAACTGTTCCATTAATTCTGTATCTCTGCAAACCAAGACCTTGGTTCCAACCTCCTTAAAGAGGTGTATATTCCGGCTGATATCCAGCATGTGGAGACGTGGGATAAATAGATCAATCCGATGTCTGCGGCAAAAATCAACACAGAAATCGATATACTCTTTTCCTGTCACCTTCGGCTCCAGCTCTGCATGATCACATGCCTGAAGCGCCATGTTATTCGGATCAGAATGTGTGCCATAGATTTCGAACTGCATCCCGTCTTCGTTGTTTCGAATCATATTCATATAGTGATATGCCACCGAAAACCAGCGATTAAAATATATACGAGTCTTGGTCATGAGACAACATCTCCTATCGCAGCGTGGTGTATAGAGCGAACATAGTTTAATATCTCGTCAGCGGCAAAAATACCGGATTTTTCGGTGAACTGGTAGTGAACTGCATCAGGATTCCGCTGTTTCTCGCGGTATAACTCTCCATGGCGTGGAGCAATCGCATAAGCTGCATAATCGAGCAGACAACGATCCAGTAAAGAATCACCGGATGCAACAACGGGTACATCGCCGATTTGATGGCGAATATGTTCTACCGCAGCTCGTTTATTCACCGCCGAAGGAACCAGATATAACTTGCGTCCTTGAACGGAAGCCTCCCAGCCCAGGGATTCCACAAGCTTGATCTTTTCTGTAACCTCTTCTACCGGCATGCGATCACGATGGATGACAAAAGCAAAAAACAACTCATCACATAGTCGCTCTCCTACAACCCATTCCTTGTTCAGTACACCGTCAAATATCTGGCGCACCTCGGCAGCCGTTGCTGAATGCTCTTGAAGCTTGGAACGAACATGTTCGTTCCAAAAGGGATCAACCTTGCCATTCATCAGAATGTTGCCACCATTGCTAGTTATCGCATAAAACGGAATAACCTCTTGCTGAAAGATCTGTATCCGCTGATACTGCGCCACTGTCCGTGTCGTTACAGGAATAAACAGGATATCCTTGGGGAGTGTCATCAGTTGATTCAACGTCTCGGCTGACATAAAGGCAGACAACTCACCACGGATCCATTCTGCAGGAACCAACCCGGGCGCATCCTCGGCAACGCCCATAGAACGGCGAGAATAGACCAGTGTCTGATCCAAATCACTTGCGTAGATCATTCGCCGCCCCCCTTTACAGATCGAATAATGCCACAACATGAATAACTTAGCCCAGGGAATACCTCAACGGGAACTCCACGATCTTGAGCAAGTAACATGATATGTTTCAGGTTCGGATTGTTCGGACGGTCAATCAGTATTTTCCAAGGCACACGGCGCAGCAGTACCCGCGTCGTCTCTCCAATTCCTGGTTTGATCAGATTTACATCCTGGATATCAAACGCCTGTTGAATGGATTGAATATCCTTCATTCCCTGCCATGTGACTTCCGGAGGATCGGCTAGTGCATCCTTTGCTTGAAGCGAGGCCTGCGCTTCAACTGTGGTAAAATATTCTGAAATCTTGTCTACATACATCGTCGACTGATCAGAAGAAGCCCACTCCTTGTACCATTTGGCTCCATGGAAGTCATTCGGTCCAATAAGATCATCCCGTAGCACAGTCCGACTCATCAAGCCCGATACGGTCGAGTTGAGACAGGCACTTGGAATCAAATAATCTTCTCGGGTGCCATAGGTATCTGAGCAATGACCGGGGTCAGCGAGTACGGCCAGATTATCATTCAACCGAATGCCATAACGTTGATCCAGGCTGTCGCAGGCATCGACCAGCACCTTGCGAATGGCACCTTTGCCTGTCCATCCGTCGATGAATTGGATTGGCATATCTACCCCATGCTGTTGCCAAATATATAAAATGGCATTCTCATCTATTCCTTTGCCACGGATAATCGAAATGCTGTAATGAGGCAAGTCCACATTATATTTCATGGAAATATAACGTTTCACCAGAATGCCAATGGGCGTTCCTGCACGAGCCAGCGAGACAAGAACGGTGTTCAATCCCCGCTTGCGTACAATAATCTCCGCTACCGTTGCGGCAGCTCTGGCTACTTTTTCCGCGGATTGTGCTAATGTCTCGTGAAATAGCTCAATATATTCATCCGAAGGGTGGTACTCCACAGGCAACATCTCTGAATAATGCACGCCCGACTGAATTGCATGTTCACGCTCTCCGGTCTCTTTTTCTAATGAAATATTACTTAGATCCTTCAACAAAAATATAACATCGGACGGGTCATAACTCCCCATGGGTTCAGGAGGTTTAATCTGCTTCTTGATTATGCTTTCCATTGCAGGTAAGTTCATCGCTTGTCTTCTCAGCCTTCCTGTGGAGCACCGCAGTACACCACATGTATTTGCTTACATCCGAGTTGTAACAACACATCAAGCATAGGCCGCATGCGTTCCTCCGGCATATGTCTTTCCATCAAAACAAAGATCTCATCATATTGCCCAGGCAATATATTGTAAATATAATTTCGGACAGCCGGATCTTCTGGAGAAGCATATCCTTCACCTGCAACAACAGCATATCCCGGGCGATTCACCGTATAGATCGGACTACGAGTCGTAGACTGATATAGAACACCGTCGCCCATTTCAGCCGCAATCCGCATCGGGATATGCATAAACTCCCCCGTTCCCATGACAAGGGTTCGTTGTCCTTTTCTTTTTTCACGTAAGATGGATGCAATCCTTGAGATGCCTTCATTCAGTATTGAATTGAGGCCGGAATGAATGCCGAATCGTCCCGAATATCTCAGGTAGGGCAGTGAACAGCGATTCCCTTCGGAATCTGCGGACACCATAGCCCAAGGCTCCAGTTCCCCTGCTACAGATATAACACTTATCAGAGATGTGGATTCAGGGATTTTCTTTTCCCCAGAGATATCAATGGTTGGCTCACCCGTGACCTGAATTTTTCCTTTTAACAAAGAGAGAGCCGTGATGGTTATTCCGAGTTCATCTTCTAATGAAGAAAATTTTTGCTCATCTGCATCCGTACGCCAATCCAGTAATGACGCAATGTAATAATGTTTACGCGGATAATTACGCTGAATATCCCGAATGATGTTTAACGTGGTGTTGCCTGTTGTAATCTCATCATCCACGAGGACTAACGGCCCACCCTCGGCAAGGGCGGAAGAGTCCATTGCATAACAGCGATGAGACATCGCATGGGAATGCTCCTCCTCGAACTGGATATCCGGCTCGATCTCGGGAAGGTATTCTCTCGTAGAGTGAATGTACGTTGCACGGTTAGCAAATAGCTCGTACATGCTGTGTCCCAAAGCTGTGGCCGTCTCGGCAAAACCAACAAAGCGAACCTCTTCAGGCAAACTCATCTGCACACCCATTAGATATTCATAAGCCTCACGGGCCTGCTCCGGATCGATTAGTCCACGGACCATTTGTTGCTTCCAATCTATAATACGCTTGTCTTCTCCGTGCGTTACATCCTCATACAATAGAACGGCCAGAGCAGCGCCGCTTAGGAGTGAAGTATATGGATTAACGGCAATATGCTTGCCCAGCAGCTTGCTGACAAAGAGAAAAGATCTCTTTTTATTCAGGCGTGCCGCCATAGAGAACAGATTTTCCAACGGGATTGCAAGCGGATTATGTGTAGCTTCAACAGAGACTTCAAACTGATCAAGAATAGGAAACGTAAGTCTGTTCGTGTTTGGGCAGGAGCCCGACAAAATGCTGCTGTTCATGTAACACCCCATATATTTGTGATCGGATCAAGATTCGTTTAGCCCAGCTTAAATGCGGTTTAATTTCGTTCATTTTATTGGTATACGTGCTTTTAAAAACACCCAGGCTCCCATCATTTCGAGCGATAATCCCCTGTGCATCCATGAATTCCTCATGCGTAACCACATACATCGCCTGAACAGGCTTGATCTGTGTCGGATGGATGATCGTTTTACCTACGATGCCGTTCTCCTTATCCATCATCACTTCACGCATAAGCCCGTCCATGGAGTTCGTAATATATTTCATTCTGAGGTTCCGACCTGTCTTGCCCAGGGATTCCTCGAATGGCGTCTGTCTTAATTGGGGTTTGAATACACGTTCACGCTGGCTAAAATACTCCCAGACCGGCCCAGATATCACATATCCCTGATCTGCACGCCCGAATAAATTGACAATATCAGCTATGCAATCACGTATCGTTGCAATGTCGTAAATCGTAAGCTCCGGGCTTCTTCTCAGTCCGAACAGGCTTGAGAAATCTGTAGCTCCGATTCGGATATTCAGCACGTATGGTGCATATTCATCCACAATCTGTTTCAGATCAATTAATGTCTGCCAACGTGTCTCACGGTAAATGACCTCCGCCGTCTCCAAAATGGGCATCGCATATAAGAGTGGATGTGAGCGATCTTTCTGCTGATTATACTGGTGAACAAGCTGCAAATAAGCGCGTCCATTCTCACAGCTAAACTTCGGCAGAACAACACCTGTTAATAACGAGATTCGTTCTCCCAACATTTCGATAAGGTGTTCCAACTGTTTAGGGGATCTCATCCGGATGAATAATAAAGGCATGTCATTGGTGTTCAATTTCCCTGCCTCCATGTAATCCGCGATAAGTCCAAGTTGCTGAGACAAACATTGTTCCGCAAATTCGACTTGCTCGTCGCCTACCGCATCTTCCAGATCAATAACGATTGTTGTGAGTCCTTCATGTTTACGTTGTAAAATATCGTCCGCGATATGCGGACGTGTGGCCGGCATGTACAAAGCAGCCCCAACAGCGTATGCCAGTATTTCTTTGGAGGTCCGGTGACTAAACGATATGGGCGAAGAAAAAAATAAAGCTTCTTCTTCCTCTGCATTCAAAAAACTAAAATATTTCAGGTTATTCTCCTCCTTGCACTTCTGACTTGAAGTCAGTCTGCATCATAAAATGAATGCTGTCGGGGTATAAAAACCAATCCCTCCAAGGTGCGGAGGGATTGGTAGTAGATGTGGCGAATTTTAAAACTAAGCCTGGCCTTGATTTTCTTTTTTCTTTCTTGCGGAACTTATCAGCATAGCTCCAACAAAGACAACAATCAGTAATGAGAAGAAGAGTACGTTAGGGATATGGAAGCCAAAAGCACTCAACATCATTTTTACAGAAATGATCGCAATAAGAATAAATGCCGCTTTTTCCAATTCAGGAAATTTGTCAATGAGTTTGAGGAACACTTGTGCAACTCCACGCATCATGAGTACCCCGATAATACCTCCGAGGAACAACACCCAAATCTGCTCACTGATACCAAATGCAGCAATAACACTATCGATACTGAAGGCAATGTCCATCAGTTCGACCATAAGTACGGTTTTCCAGAACGAGTATTGCTTTCCTTCCTGATTCTCCTCTTCCTGAGGCTTGAATAGTCCCTTGTAAGCAATGTAGAGAAGGTACAACGCCCCGAGGACCTTGACCAAGGTAATCTTGACAAGGAATGTTCCGAGCCCAATGGCAATAAACCTGAAAATATACGCACCTAAAATACCATAGAACAATGCTCGTTTCTGTTGCTCCTTAGGCAAGTGCTTAACCATTACGGCAAGTACAAGCGCGTTATCTGCGGACAAAAGCCCTTCCAGCAAGATCAAACTGCCGATAATTCCCCAACTTACGGGGTCGGAGAGTGTGGCTACGATTTCGGTCCAAGAGAAAAAATGACCGTAATTCTCACTAATACTTCTAAAGAAATCACTAAACATGAACAGAGAGCCTCCGCTAACTCAAATTGTTATTTACTGCCGGCAGTCCAGCGCATGCCCCATCCATGGGCTTCATCCAGAGCGAGGTGTCCATTATAGAACTGAACAATCCTCTCAATACTAAATGTTTCATCATTCACGTTGCTGAACATAGCGATTCCGCACATCCCTAAGGAACTTCCATATTCATTCATGCGCACGATAATATCCGGGCCGTCTTTCTGGTTAATGGTGACGACGCCATCCGCCTGTGACCAATTCGTAACCCCTTCATAAATGTAGGTGAATACGAGGAGTCGTTTGATTTCGGAAATACGTGCACCGTTAATACGCAGATTCTCTCCCGTCTTCACGGAACCTGTCCGGTCATCGCCATCCAAAGCAATATAAGGATATCGATTCAAAGAACCAAACGATTCACCTAACGCCTGGATTACCCCTTTGCTACCATCCTTCATTTCGAAAAGGCAACCCAGATCCAGATCCACGCTTTTGTTTCGCCCGAACAATCCCTTGCTCGTCTGTTGATTCCAATTCAGATTAATTAGAATCTCACCAAGTCCACCTGCATTTTTCTTCAGGTTGATGGTATCGCCCTTTTTCTTCAGCTCAATCTTGCTCAGGTTCAACTCGATCTTGGGTTGAGGCGTCGGCGGTGGAACTGGTGGAGCAGGAGGTTTAGGCACAGGCGGCTGAGGCACCGGAGGGACAGGCTGTGAAGAGGATGTGTCGTTCTCCACACTCACGCCAAAGTTACTGCATAATGCATTCAGTCCACCGGAAAAACCAGCACCTACAGCGTTGAATTTCCATTCTCCGTTATGTCGGTATAACTCGCCAATAACGATCGCCGTTTCCACGGTAAAACCACTCGCTAAATCATACCGTAACGCTTCCTGTCCGCTATTCGCATGACCAAAACGAATATAGGTGTTCTGAACTTGGCTAAAACTCTGGTTTTTGGACTCCCCTTCATAGATCGTTAGACTGAACGCAATCTTTTCAATACGGGCAGGAATTTGGCTCAGATCAAGTTCAAACTGCTTTTTATCCGATTGTTGCGGTGTATCCTTGTAGGTAATAAAACCGCCTGTTGGCTGGTTATAGAAGATAAAGTCTTCATCACCCGATACCTTTCCGCTAGCACCAAGAAGAAAAGCTGATGTGTCTAGATCAAGCGCAGGAGAAGAATCCCAGCCAATGCCCACCGTCAGCCGGGTCAGCCCGGGATTCGTTTTAGTGAGGTCCGTTTTTTGCCCTTTGACGACTGTTACAGCCATAACAGATTCACCTATCCTTCTCTTATTTCGCGTCTAGTCCATAATTCTGGCATAACGCGGCGAGACCGCCTGCAAAACCACTGCCGATCGCCTGGAATTTCCAATCTGCACCCGACCGATAAAATTCACAGAAAACGACAGCTGTCTCAGTGGAGAAGTCTTCGCCCAGGTCGTAACGTAATACCTCGCGGTCACTAGAAGCATCTACAACCCGAACAAAGGCGTTGGATACCTGACCAAAATTTTGTGCGCGTGCTTCATAATCGTAGATCGTTACTGTAATACCGATTCTCGTGATGTTTGCAGGAACCTTGCTGAAATCCACGATGATCTGCTCATCATCCCCGTCTCCCTCACCCGTACGGTTGTCTCCTGTGTGAGTCAGTGATCCTGCGCCGCCTGTTGGGTTGTTATAAAAGACAAAATCATCTGTTCCTTTGGCTTTGCCATCCTCATGAAGCAGGAAAGCGGAAGCATCCAGGTCGAAATCGACTCCGCCACTATATTTGTTGGTATCCCATCCCAGGCCCACCACAACTTTAGTCAGACCAGGGTTTGTTTTTGTAAGGTCAATCCGCTGTCCTTTAGCCAAGCTAATTGTCATCTATTCGTCCGCCCTTCTTTTCAGCAAAAGATTTTAAAAGATCTCATTGTAATGAAAAGGAAAACCGTCAGATCGACGGCTTTCCGGTATTGCTATACATGTACAGCTTGATTAACAATTCTATTGCAAGCCATAATCCCGAGTCAGTCCAACCAGACCGTCTTGGTAACCACTACCGATTGCGCTGAATTTCCACTCACCGCTATGACGGTACAACTCTCCAACGACAACACCTGTCTCGATAGAGAAATCTTCGCCCAAGTCAAAACGGATCAATTCTTCGGAATTTGCTTCGTTTACAATACGCACGTAAGCGCGTGATACTTGTCCAAAGTTCTGGCTGCGCTCCTGCGCTTCATAGATCGTAATGGTAAATGCAATTTTCTCAACATCAGCCGGAACGTTAGGCAGGTCGATTTTCACTTGCTCATCATCGCCGTCCCCTTCTCCAGTGCGGTTGTCACCTGTGTGCACAACAGAACCGTTCTCATTTTGAGGATTGTTGAAGAAAATAAAGTTTTTCTCCCCGTTTACTTTACCGTCAGCGTTAGCACAGAATACGGAGACATCGAGGTCGAAATCTTTACCGCCATCATATTTGTTTGTATCCCAGCCCAAACCTACAGTGATTTTAGCCAGTCCCGGGTTCGTTTTTGTTAAATCAATCTTTTGACCTTTAGACAAATTAATAGCCATTCAAGATTCATCTCCGCTCACTATAATTTTAGTTGCTGCATTCATTTCAGGTAATACTATTTTTACGTATAACGACGAGCAAGCTCATCGATATGTACAGCATGAGCACCTTCACCAATAGCTGAGAATTTCCATTCGCCGCCATGTCGGTACAGTTCACCACAGATGAGGGCTGTCATACCCGCATAGCTATCGGAGAGGTTAAAACGAACCAATTCTTGCGAATTGCTACCATCCAGAATACGAATATAAGCACGTTCAATCATTCCAAAATCCTGTTTACGATTAACACAATCATATATGTTCACGACGATCAGAATTTTATGAACATCAGCAGGTACGACGGAGAGGTTAATTTTGATTTGCTCATCGTCCCCTTCACCTTCGCCCGTCAAATTATCTCCGGAATGAACGACAGATCTACATAAACTCGTTTTATTATGAAAACAAACCAGATTTGTTTCTTTGGTTAACTTTCCATTTTCACCTAATAGCAAAGCTGAAGCATCACAATCGATATTGGCTTGTTTTTTTCTCCCGAAAAACCCTTTGGAGGCTACAGGGTCCCAACCCAAACCGGCGATCACATGGGTTAATCCAGCTTTACCTTTGGTTAAATCAATTTTCTGTCCCTTTACCAAGCTAATACCGGCCACTAATATTCACCTCCTTTCAACTTCTCTATCAAACAGACTCTAGAGACTAAACTCACCTGGATTCAGGCCCAGAACAGTACAAATTTCCGCCACTACTCTGCGCTCCTGATCATCAAAGTTACCATCAGCAGCACCAATGGCACTGCATACACCTACAATGACACGCCCTACTTCAGGTTTGGACTTGAACTTGGCAATCGCCTTCAATGCTTCCTGCTTCCCGATCTCAGGGGAAAATTCGAAATTATTCACATAATGATTGAATCTTTCAATC
The DNA here is from genome assembly GCF_007680605.1 of Paenibacillus xylanexedens. GTDB lineage: Bacteria > Bacillota > Bacilli > Paenibacillales > Paenibacillaceae > Paenibacillus > Paenibacillus xylanexedens_B. The sequence goes on along the minus strand of NZ_VEIO01000002.1, from coordinate 165,281 downwards.
ACGGTTGTCATATCAAAAACTTTCAATTCCTGACTCAGGTTAATGTAACCCGCCATTTTGTTCTTCTCCGAGGCATCGACGGACCCATCTGCAAAAGCAACCAGGGCACAACCAGCCACTACGGCATCCATGAAATCTTTGTTCTTAAATCGCTTGACTTGATCCTCTAATCCTTGCTTGGTTGAATTGAGCCAATTCTTAAAAGCACTCATATGTACCCTCCGTTAACTTCATAATAAATGCATTTATTCTAGTCAATACACTGTAAAATTCCAGTATACTGTTTACAACCTAAATGTCAGAAATCAACAGTTAAATTCTTCCTCAACTATACTCTTTTCTGTGCCAATTTTCTACAATAAAAAACAAAAACCAATCTTTTATACCAATCCATATTTTTTTCTAATATAATTCGTAATTCATTCATTTTATATACAATTTATTACAATATTCGACATCATTATTCGACAATAAATGCGCATATGAACAATATCTTTTGAAGAAAACAGGAATCATATAATCTCCAAAATTTGCAGATTTCTATCAAATAACATAAATTGGTACTAGAGAAAATCTTTAATTTAATCTATTACATGAGAATCCTATCTACACGCTACATACCAGTACCATATCTACGAACGGAGGAATATATGAAATCAAAATCAAACTACTCCAAGCTGTTCGGTGCCTTTTCCCTTACTTTTCTAGGCGATGGATTAACTCTCGCTGCCGTACCCTGGCTTGTCTCCACCCTAACAACGGATACGTTATATGCATCCATTACGATGACTGCCCTGCGGTTACCCTGGCTGATCTTTAGCCTGCCGGTTGGCGTATTGATCGACCGATATTCACGCAAACATATGCTGGTTGGAGCCAGCTTTACCCGGATGATATTTCTATTGTTCCTAACGATCTGTATCTGGGGAGGCTGGATCAGCATACCTCTGCTTGCCTTGTTTATGTTCGGGATTGGTCTAAGCCGCGTTGTCTTTGACAGCACCGTGCAGACGATCATTCCTCAGGTTGTGGAGGAGAAGAAACTGGAAAAAGCCAACGGCCAATTTACTGCCGGGCAACTGATCACCAGTGATATTCTGGGCGTAGCGTTAGGCGGCTTCATTATTACGATGCACATCGTCTACCCTTTTGCCATTGACACCGTGACGGCTATACTCTCGTTGTTACTCATTAGTGGTCTGCGCGGCAGCTTTCATCCCGCGAAATCAAACGAATCCCAAGCTCAGGAAGCATCAACGGAAACTTCTAAGCAAACGACTCAGGATAAATCGGAGCAGAAAGCTCGCCCGATGAAAAATTGGAAACGCGAGATGTGGTCCGGCATTCAGTACGTGTTTCAAGACCGTTTTCTTCGCGGCCTGGCCATCTTGTCGGTGACTATTACGTTAATGTTCTCGATGATTCTGGTGACTCAAATTTTCTTTGTACGTGAAGTATTACAGCTGGAAGCGTATGCCTTCGGCATTCTGATTTCCATTGCGACCATCGGCAGTATTCTGGGCAGTCAGGCTGTAGCTTATATGCGGAAACGCTGGAGCTCCATGCAACTCATTCTGCTCTCCATTCTGTCGATGGGCCTGCTCTATGGAGCTGTTGGTCTGACGTCCAATGCGTACGTGGTCGGTGGTCTATACTTCTGCGCAGCCTTCTTCATTGTTGTCTATAACGTAGTCCGTTCGTCGATTCTGCAGCGCTCCGTTCCAAATGAACTGCTCGGACGGGTAGGCAGTGTGTTCCGTTTCCTCTCGTTTGGTATCAGCGCCATCGGCACCTTGCTTGGCGGATTGCTCGTTCGCGTGAGCGAAACCTTTTTCGACCGTCTGTTCTCGCTGCAATTGCCTTATCTGTTACTTAGTGCGGTTTACATTCTGGCTTGCTTTCTGTTTGCTTCCAAAATGCGCAATGTACCTGAGCAGTAAAGGTTCTCCCCTAGTAATCAGAACGATACGAAGGGCACAACTGGCTGAATCGTCGGCTGTCTTTCCGTTAGGATATTGACATATTTTCGAGCAATTGACATTGGCGTTTATCCTATGCTAGTATCGCTTTAACTTATACGAACGGAGGGGTTACGTGTGTTAAACTAATTCTTCGATATTCTTTGCGCAATGAATCAAATAGTGGTTTCAGGCTATTTTGGTGTGCTCAGTAATCGAAGAATGGTTTACCAACGCGGTAACCTATCGTTTAGCTATATGTGATAGGAACAAGGGTAACTTGATTCTGATCTCGCGTAGACTGAATATGAAGAATAAGAGATGAACCTTATAATGATCTGCTTACTACCTGGATTTTAAGTCTAGTCTTCAGGTCACATGTATAGCGTTCATTCTCATTTTCTTTTTCGATTACGGTATGCACACAGGCCTATAGCCTGTGTTTTTTTATTTTATTAAAGTGTGGGAGGAATCGACATGAATGAGCGATTACTAAACATAGATGGAATTAAATTATGTTCAGAGCATTTCGGAAAACCCGGTGCCCCCGTAATTTTGTTGATTATGAGTGCCCAATCTTCCTTGATTTGGTGGGAGGACGAATTTTGCCAGCGTTTAGCAGATGCAGGACGTTTTGTCATTCGTTATGATCACCGTGATGTCGGGCGTTCAACAACGTATGAACCGGGTCAACCGGGTTACACATTCGAGGATATGGCAGATGATGCCGTGAGAGTTTTGGATGCTTACAAGGTTGAGCAGGCACATATTGTAGGAATGTCCATGGGCGGTATGTTAACTCAAATGGTTGCTCTGCGGCATCCGGAGAGAGTCCTCACCGTTACGCTTCTAGCCACGTCCAATTTTGCACCGCATCTTCCCCCGATGGAAGAAAAGATTATGGACTTTTTCTCGAATATGGGCATGATCGACTGGACTAACGAAGAATCGGTCATCCAGTTTGCCATTGAAAGATCAAGACTCCTGGTCGGTTCTAAGCATGTTTTTGATGAGGAAAACGTTAAATCGCTGGCTAAAAAAGAATTTGCGAGAAGTGATAATTCAGCGAGTATGAGCAATCACGCATTGGTGTCAGGGGGAGAATCCTATCTGGTTAGGACGAAGGAAATAAATGTACCCACTTTGATCATACATGGAACAGAAGATCCCATTATCCCTTATGAACATGGAGAGAATCTCGCCAAGGAAATTCCCGGCTCGGCTTTGCTAACCTTGTCAGGTACGGGACATGAACTTCACTATGATGATTGGAATTTAATCATGGATGCTATCTTAAAACACACTTCGACGGAGGCATAAATCTGTGCTTCGCTAAAAATGGTCATCCTCTCTTATAGACTACCTTGCAGACAAATAGAAATAAGAAGTCTTTTGGTGATCCCCTTGACTGTAACGTTACGTTATCCCGGATAATGAGTCAATCCTAATACGAAGGAGCAATGTAACATGTCCATAAACATCACTGCGTTACGTTCAGATCAGATCTACCGAAACATCATACAAGCTGCGCCATCGGAAAAATTAGAACTGTACCGTCAGGAGATGCTCAGCCCTTTTATGGCAAAATGGAACATCCAGCATATCCCTTTCCAGTCTCAAGAGCCTGGCGGATTCGATGTGATCACCATGAACAACTGGATGAATGTCGCACCTGAGGCGATTACATCTGACATAGACGAGTCTTTGACTGCCATCTCTTCGGATGTATTCTGGCAACAATGTCAGGAAGCGGTTGAGACAAGTCTGGGTTCATTTATTAAGGATGGCGTCACCCTGAAAGTCTCGGACTATCTATTTACCATTTTATTGGGTAATCCGGACAGCCCGGTGCTGCAAATAAATGAAGGCATTAGTGGAGATGGCGGCATTCCGGGTTATATTATTGCCAACCTGGTGCCAAACACCTATACCCTACCTCGTATTCCATCCGTTCTTGCCCATGAGTGCAATCATAATGTAAGATACCAGCATATCCAGTGGAATCCGGGGATCACGCTCGGAGAGATGATTGTGAGCGAGGGGCTGGCCGAGAATTTTGCCACTTCCCTATATGGGGAGGAGCTGCTTAGGCCATGGGTGACCAAAACAGATACGAACACCTTAAACACCGTCATCAAACCCAAGTTCAAAAAACAGTTAAATGTGACGGGATTTGATCATATCCATCCGTATCTTTACGGTGATGAGCTCGCAAAGATGCAGAACTTTACACCCGTGGGTGTGCCTTATGCCGCCGGTTACGCCTGCGGGTATCATCTGATTCAATATTACCTGAATAAAACAGGCCGGCCGATTACGGAAGCCACCATTACACCGGCAAGTGTTATCCTTGCCGAGACAAAGGATTTTTGGCATGAAGAAACGATATTTCACCCTTAAAGAGATCATGCGTATTACCGGCATTACCAAACGTACCTTGCACTATTACGACCAGATCCATCTGCTCAAACCGGGTAAAGTGGAGGCTAACGGCTATCGGCTCTACGATCAGGAAGCACTCGGGAAGCTACAAATGATCCTGTTGTTCAAAGAAATGAATTTTACGCTGCAGGATATCGCGTCTGTGCTGGAATTATCTATAGATGAACAGAAGGAAATGCTGAGAACCCATCGGATGACACTCGTTGAGCGAAAAGAAAAACTCGAAGCGACCATACGTCAACTCGACCAGTATGTAGATGGAACAAATATATCCCAACTGGAGCTGTTCAGCGACTCCCCTATTCAATCGATTCAGGCCCAATATGAATCCGAGGCGAGGGTGATCTACGGAGGAACACAGCAGTTCCAGGAATACGAAGCTCATATAGCAGCACTTTCTCCAGCCGAGAAGAAACAGGGCAATCAGCAATTTTCAGCAGATATGGAAGAGGTATTTCGAAAACTGGCCGCACGTCAGAGTTTGTCTCCTGCTACGGAAGAAGTACAAGACTTAGTGAGAAAATGGAAAGGTATTCTCTCTCGTTTCATGACCTGTGATGCCGAAATTCTCCGCTGTATTGCCGAGGTCTATATGACCGATCCACGATATATTGCGTATTTTCGCCAGTTCGGGGATGAGATGTTTTTGCCATTTCTTCATGAGGCCATTTGCATATCTTTGTCCTAAGAAAAAAAGCGGGCTACGTGGGATTTCTCCCCCGAGTCCGCTTTCTCTATCTTCAATCATTCGCTTAAGGCAATGCTTGATACCTGATTAAGATTAATTCAGTTCCGCATTCAAGCAGATCGAACCGTGCTGACGCACGTTAACGACAATGACTGGCGTGTCCAGCATACCGCGCATCCAGTTCATATACTCTTCTGCCTTCTCGTTTGGTACAATCGCCAGAATAACACCTGCGAATCCACCACCATGCACACGACATGCGCCATCGCCAAGGTTGCTCAGGTAATTCTCAGTCAAGGCAAGCGCCACGGAGATCTCCTGTTCACGGGAAGCCCCGCCTTGATACACGTTTTGTAACCATTTCCATGAAGAGTTACCCGATGCAGTGATCAGTGACAAGAAATCAGCAAAACGTCCTTCGCGTAAAGCGGACACCTGTCCATCCACACGTTTGTTCTCAGCCAGAAAGTGCAATGCACGTAATACCGCACGGTCTCCGGCCGCTTCACGAATCTCAGGCAATTTGGCATAAATATCTTCTTCTGAGATTTCACGCACGTATTCAGCGCCAAGTGCTTTCGCAACAGCTCTCATCTCGTTAGGTACAGAAGCATAATCTTCTGTCAGATCGGCATGGTTGCCACCTGTATTCACGATGACCAGGGAATATCCGTTTTCTTGGAAATTCCACTCCACAGGCTCAATCACAGGTTCAGCCGGATTCGCAAAATCAATCGAGATCAAACCGCCATATGCACAAGCCATCTGGTCCAGCAGGCCGGACGGTTTGTTCCAGTAGTGATTTTCCGCATATTGTCCGATTTTGGCCAGCGTTACGACATCCAGCTTGCCATCGTTATAGAAATGGTTCAGGATCGTGCAGATCAACATTTCGAAGGATGCAGAAGAACTCACACCCGAAGCCGCAAATACGTTACTGGAGATGTCCGCTTGGAATCCACCAATGTTGAACCCAAGCTCTACAAAGCCCGCCGCCATCCCACGAATCAATCCGGTAGTACCGTCATCTTCTGTGTTAGGTTTCAAGTCCGCAAGGTTGATAACATACTTTTTGTCGTATCCCTCGGAGTAAAACGTAATGACGTTGTCGCCTGTCGGCACAGCCACGGCAATGGTGTCCAGCGTAATGCTTCCCGCGAGCACTTTACCATGGTTATGATCCGTATGATTACCGCCGATCTCACTGCGGCCCGGGGAACTGAACAGATGCATATGCTCCTGCTCGCCAAAGTGCTCGCGGAACGAAGCGTCCAGCTTTTCGTAACGGGCACCCTGCTCCTCTACGTGCTGCGGTCCGTACATTTGCGCAAGCAACGCCTGTCCCTGTTTTGATTGAATGAGTTCTGTTACCTGTGTGGTCATCTCTATTCCTCCCATTTCATATGCAAGCGGCATGTAACCGCTATCCCTTATGTCGTCTAAAATCCTTCATCGGATTAGCCATCCCCATTATCTCAGCTTCTGAGCCGAAAAGGTAGGGCAGAATTGAAATTTTGGAAGCGTTTTTTGAAACATGTGTCCATTTGTAAAAATGCGTTATCCCTAACTTGAACGAGATTATGGAATATGAATCTTGATGGTGTATTTTCTTCCATATTTTCGTTGAAAAGGAGCGGATATATACATGCCGATTACAGTATGTTACTTGAGTAATATACGGGCTGAAATGCTTTAGTCTGTTTCGTTGTGTGATAAGGTGCGGTGGATTCTTCTTGCTAAAAAGAAACAAACCTTCAAGACCCTTGTTCCATAAAGGAAGAAGGCCTTCAAAGGTTTGGATTCGAATGATCGGGGTTTAATGAACAGCCGCTGTTTGCATGCATCACCCCATACGTATCTAAATTACATATATTGTCGCTGGCTTAAACTTATTGAATGCTCGACATCTGTGCCGAGATAGACACGCTTCCCTCTTTTACAACTACCTCGTTGAAAAAAGGTTCGAAGAATGAAGCAGGCACATACGTTACGCCTTTCTTAGATAGAACGGGTACAGGCAACTCCACATCTTGAGTCAGATTGATGACTTTCAGTTTTCCCGTAAACTTGGCCAGCGTACTGCCATCCTTCACGATAACGGATTGGATACGGTCTTCCACACGAATAGCTTTATCCGCTGCGATCCAGCTTACCTCATATCCCAAAGACTCTGCCGTCGCACGCAAAGGCACCAAGACGGTTCCTTTATGCTCGAAAGGCATCAGTTCCGTTTTACTCGTCTGTATCTCTTTGCCGTTCACGGTTAAGGTGTAGGCCGGTGCGGACGCCGCTGCACTGACTTTGGTTGCTGAAGCATACAGTGCTCCGGCTACGGTGACAACGCAAAGTGCGGTAGCGAACAATATCCATTTTTTCATAGCATGTCATCCCTTCTGTTTCGAGTGTCAACCTCTCTATTGTGGTTAACGTGATTGCAACAGGTTTAGTTTCATAGAAAAAATATTGTTTTGCTGATAGTCATACCACTATAACAGGGAGTAGTCCCGGTGATATGCCTTCCTTGCTATGCAGATCTCGAACCTGAAGGGCAGTCCATAATCCTTTTAATCAGATATGCTTCTACACCTTTCACTCGTTACCCAGTAGCTGTCTGCAGAACTCTGTATATGTAGGCATATCCTTCAACTTATAATTCATAATTTTGATCATTAATCCTTCAACAATGCTCTGTGACAGGTCATCACGTTCTTGAGGGCTGACCTGGTACCTCATCCGCTGGATGATTGGTTGAAAAGCATTAATAATACGAAGCAAACTTTCCTTGTCCCCACTTTGCGCTCTTTGAACTGCATCATAGAAATTAAGCTTATCTTGATTCATCTTTAATCACCGCTTTAATAACTTCTATTAGTGTACCGATGTTTGCTGAAAGCTGGTCCAGTTTTTTCTCGAAACGGGTAAATAAATATAATGTAATCATAATAGGAAATCCAACCTGACCAATGCCAGCTATGAAAGTTGCAATTAAACTACTTTCCATTTATGATCCCTCCCCCAACATAGTCGTTTTCATTTTTTTCAAAGCGGTATTTCTTGTCTTCGCTACAGCCTGCTGACTGACCTGAAGTTTAGTAGCAATTTCGTGATCTCGGTAGCCAAAACCATAATATAACGTTGTTACATGCTTTTGTTTATCCGTTAATTTCTGGTAGGCAGACTCCACATGTTCATCTGTAAAATTTCCCTTTAGAAACATCGAATACTCATCTGGCTGGGCAGTATCAGGAGAACTCTGGTAGGTACTCTTTATCTCACCGATACACACACTTGAATCATCAGAGGAAGGTTTATCATAGATCAGTACGTTTCGAGCAGCATAGCGTTGATTACGTCGCATCTGATCAATACTCATAAATTGCAACGAAGAAGTGACATAGGCAACAAACCGAATCTGAAAAAAGTACCTGCGGAAAGACTCATTCAGCGCCTCTTCTTTGTCATTCTCTCCCTTCATAGAACCCAACAATAATTTCTGGTTATTCTCCTGCTTAAAAAAATTCACGATAACCTGGTTACAAAATAATTCAGGATTTTGATTTCTGTACTCCTCAAATTTCAAATGGACTCTATCTACTGTATAATCATACGCCGCTTTCTCTAGAGTACTCATCTTGTGTGCCTCCTTTACTCTTGATATATAAGAAGGCGTGTTTAATGGATAAAAACACAACCACAACAGGAACATTTGTTCTTATTTATTATACTATATTTTTTCCCAATGCGTGCATTTGTTTCAAATAAAATAACTTTGTACTCTGATTAAATTAAACAAAAAAGACAACAACCATATGGTTGATGTCTTACTCTACTAAGAACAGCTATCCTCATGTTAGTGATAACTATTCATTTTATTTTCTCAAACATTTGTTACTCTGCGCCAGGATATTCATTAAATTTCTTAGATGTATCCAGCTTGATCGTTACCTTTTTAGTTGTTCGATCATCAGATGAAAACCATTTTTCTAAAGTATTGTACTCATTCGTTTCTAATGCTGCAGTTTCAACTGTAAAGTAATTGTTATCTTTCCAATTATACGAAATGACAGGCCAAGTTGGCATTAACATGAACTGCTCTTCAAGTTTAGGAGATGAATACCCAATCAATGTGAATGAATGAAGATCGATCGCAACAACAATTTGTTTCCTGACCAGTCCTCCCTCATCATAAGCGTAGCGTATCAGTACCTTCGTATTATCGGGAGAAAACTTATAGTCTTGAAATATTCCAGTAGGTAGGTTTAAGCTCTGATTCTTCACACCACTTGATTTCACCAAAATGGTTGAGCACTCTTTGTTTCCACAACTATACTGGAGCAAATTAACCTTTTCCGGAATGGGTACATCCAACGTGGTGAATTGAGTACGAGCGATCTCGGATTGTAGATTTTTTTCATTTAATAAATAATTTTTGTACTGAGGAATATCAGCAAGCGGCAATTTTAGTGACTTCCCCTCACTTTTGATTTCGATTTCATCAGGCAGGGAATACGCAGGAGTCCTGGTGGGTTCCGGTTCATGGCTTGTTAATTCGCTAACCGACTTAGCAGAAACATGATTTAAATAGAGCCATACTAGACTTCCAGATCCAATCATGAGCAAGAGTAAAACAATGGTTACATATTTTTTCATAATCTATTTCCTCATTTCAGGTTGTTTTATAGCCTACTTCATTCGCTTTATGAGTATTCCCAAACATAAGGAGATGAAGTAATATGGCACTTACAGACAGCTTAAAAGACAAATTGTTAAGAAACACAGGTTTTTTCGAAGGAAATAATGATTATTCAAACGTCACAGGTAATTTTGATGGACAGGGTCTATCCTTCGGGATCATTCAGTACAATTTCGGACAAGGCACCCTTCAACCTCTTTTGAAAGAGTACATTCAGAACAACGAAACCGAGTTCAAAGCAGTCTTTGGTGCTTCCAAAGCGGCTACACTAAAAGATGTCGTGAATAACAAAACAAAATCTCAACAAATCGCATGGGGAGATAGCATCTCAACAAGTGGTGGTAATGTAGTGTCTGAATGGAAGACACTGTTTGAAGCCATGGGAACCAAGTCTGCTAATCAGTCACTTCAACGCAAATATGCCCAAAGTTATTTAGATCGTGCAGTTAGCTTCGCTGGAAAATTTGGCATTATAAGCACACAAGGACTGGCTTTTCTGTTCGACCATGCCGTTCAGTCATGGAGCCTTTCTGGAGAAAGTTCGATTATTGCCGAGATTACCTCTCTTGAAAAAGCATGGAGAAATAGTGGTGAAACCACGCGTTATCCTGACAAAGATCGACTGTTTTCCGTATTAAAGGGAGTTAACGGTTCAGACCCTGTTGCTCGCAGAACCGCTATTCGAAATGGATCAGGCACTGTACATGGGAAAAGCTATAACATCTCAACCTTCGGATTATCTTACTCCACCAACTTTTGATATCAAGAACCTGACACCCCACTCGTGGGGTGTTTTTCCAATTAAATGTATTATAACTTGATTAATATGGAGGTTTTGTTTCAGTTTGGTATCAAAATCACATAGAAGAAAAGCAATATTGTAACAAAAGAAAAACGACGACCCTCTCCCGGGTTCATTCCGGAATAAGTCGCCGTTTATTTCAAGTTTATTTAGTTGGAAGAAAACAATAATTATCCCCTTTCCACTTGGACATGGGCATGTCAATGATTAGCTTCTCAATCTCCTTTTCCGTCAGATACGTATAAAAAAATTCAAAAGCTTGTCAGTGGCTTGGAACTGCTGATGCTTCTTACTATGCTGGAGATTGACCGCTGTATTCATTCCATCCATCTTTACTGCTCTATAGTAAATCTCATTATCTTCTACTGCAATATAATCGTTTGTCTCTACATTTTTTACTTTAAATAATTTTGTCCCTTTTTTATACTTGTTGGAGAACAGTTTAGGTAATTTATCACTCTCATTTGTAGAGTGTTTTTTAATTGTTCCAATTTCGATTTCCACATCAGTTGTAGGAACAGTATCAGTTGTCACCTTGTAAACTCCCTTTTGCCAAGTTACGACATCAAATGCCCAACTTTGAAGTTCATTTTGCCCTGAGTTTGAGCATGCCACAAGTAACAACATAGAAGTCAGAATGAATACAAAAGTCCTTCTCATAAAAAATCCTCCCACTACAAACTAGTGTTATCTCTTAATCCGGAAAATTATCATTATGCCAGAAGTATAGTCGTAGGAAACTGCGAAGCGGCGGGATTGAGTGAAAAGTAAAAAGGCTCGTAGCAACTCGCTGAGGAATCAATATGGGCCTACTTCGAAATTCGTGTTACCTAAAAGAAGTTCGGCTTTACATAACACCAATCAGACATTTTTGAAGTTTTCAAAGCTTTCTCCAGGTCAGACAATGTATACACCCAATCTTCCTCTATCCAAACTATCATCTGTCGGTGTCTCTCAAGAAAATGATACAGAAAGTTTAGCGTGACCTCTTCATTTTGATAAACCTCATCGATAATAAGCGTGTTAAAATATACCCGCCCATCCTCCTTCCATTCCAATTCTCTGTATTGATATGGAGCAGGTTCATCATATACATCGACTCTAATCGAATTATTTACCGTATCAAGGTCTGATAATTGTTGCTCTAAAAATGAAATACCAAAAGCACAATGTTTCAAGTTCTGTTCTGAATCTACATCTTGTATTCCAGAAACAATATGTAATCTCGCTTCCCTACAGGCTTGTTTTATATCTCTTACCAAACGATCTATCGGTATATTACTGTTCTCTTCTACTAACACAAAAGCGGATGCCATTCCTTCATTACCTCCAAACGAAAACAGCCCCTCACTCCTCTACTAAAAGTTGAGGCGGGCCTTTGATTATACTTATTTATTTGTTAAACACGATATTCCCCTGTTCACTTTCAAAAACTTTATTCTCATATATCTGCCAGCACCAATGATAATCTCCATCATGATCATCGATCAAAAAATATCCTGTTACATCTTGAATGTTAGCCATCTCAGAAAGCTGTTTCCTCATAAAATCAAGATGATACTCTCTGACATCTGCTCCATAAAATACATAAGCTGTCCAATTAATTTGCTTCTCCGGGAGTGTCCAGCCCGACTGGTACAGTGCCAATTTATCTTCTTCTAGTAAACCCTCATTACTCGCTGTGAAGTCATCCCTTATCTTTTTCACTTCGTCAACTGTATGCTCATCACACTCCAACCAACCTCTAACAGATACATACTTTCCCATGTCCAAAACTCCTTTGGGCAATAAAAATGCAATAAATATCATTACGTCCAGTATAACTCTAGTTAAGTTACGGGGCCTGGATTGAAATTCCGTGTTGTTAGATCAATCTCTCAATATCTCTATCCATTTGAATATTTCATCTTTTAAGGATTCATCACATTGTTTAAGAGCATCTTCTAACAATAGGTTAAACATCTCTTTACGGCTTCCCTTTGTCAGCCACTTATCTAATTCAATATCCTTTAGTCCTGGTGGCAACTCTTCAAAATCACTCCACCACTCCTCCATTGCATGCAATAACCACCCGATTTCGTCAGAAAATTTCGTGGCATTTTGATCTACAACTATAAAAACACACTGAATCACTGCACCTAATTGAGCATCTTGTATATAACGTGTTCGCTGATTATAACGAATTGCACTTTGTGACAAACGAATCTCCCCTTACTCACTAATTCGGTATGGTAGGTGGATAGAGTTGTTTATGCTCCAGCTCAAACCATTGCTCAATATGGTTGCATAATAGAGGAATATCTTGAATCGCCAGTTCACATATGTCCTTATACGACGCTTGAAGCACATCCCGCAGCTCCATATTTACCTGATATGTCTCGGCTTGTTTCGCATAGTATACATCAGCAGGTTCAACAACATAATTTTGATGTCTGGTTACAGGACTTACATGAATTATCCATTTCAAGTTACCTTTGAACTCCTCAATACATGGCTTTAATTGTTCATAAACCTGATCGGCATTGTGAAATCTGAAATAAAAACCAGCTGGACGCTCATACATCCGATTCGGTTTGTACATCTCTGTCCTACTCCATGCGTAAGATCCTAATTTGGCCAATGTATAAGCCATAAGTTCCTCGGGTAATAACTCATCTTTGTTTTTTAGATAAATACTCTTTGACATACTCTCCACCAACCTCTAGCAGATTCACACTTCCCCTATATCCACTTGCCATTTCTGTTATGAAGCAAAGTAATTACTCACAATTTTGGTTAGTTTATCATTTCCAAGTTCAATATTGGTCAAGTAGTCTATAAAAAATGCATGGATATGTTCTTCTTTGAATAAACTCAAATACTCGAATGCAGCTATCAACAAATCTTCCTCTGAATAGTTATGCTCTACCAGCCTTGTTATGGCGAACTGAATTACTTCGTATATGAACGTGTCACACTTCGCGTGTATTAGCATATAAAAAACAAAGTCAATCTCATCTTCGTTGTTACTCTCCAGAATATTTTTTATTTCAGAAACTTCTAATTCTGCGAGATAAAATCTGGCCTTAACTTGTCTGAAAGCGCGGAGAGCCCTTGGATCATCATTATAAAACTCTTCCCAAAATGGGATATAAGCGATCTCTTCGGGAACTCTGGCAGATGATTGATTAGACTTGTTTAAGACCGTCCATTCACCATATAACTTATATGAAACTACATCAAAAAACATCGAATCATACGGAACAACCTGCTTCGCATCATTTTCAATTCTATAGTACGTATTTCCCGAAGCCGTAGATTCTATTTCATATACGATATAGCTTTGATCCAATGATAAATTGGTTTGTAATGTTACTGTATCTTTAAGCTGAACTCTCATCGTCTCACTCCAATCCGTTATTCTTCTATGGATTGAATCGCGTATTCGATATCTTGCTTCATATCCAGGTCGGGATATTTCTTTTGCAGCTCTAGAAGAAAATGTATAAAGGTTTGACTCTGAAATTCGGCAGACAAATCTTCAAATATCTCACATAACCAATACAATTCCGTTTCTTTACTTTGCTCTAACAATGCAATCGCACTTTCCTCATTGCTTTTTAGCAAATTCACCAAGTCATGCCACATTAACTGAATTGCCGGATCATCAGGATGTAAGTTCCCTCTCTTTTGTACTAACGCATTTACTTCTCTAAGGAAATCTGCCAAGTTGCACTCTCCTTAATGGTTGCCTGGAGTTATTGGAGCAATTGTTCAGATATTGACTCAGATCAGTGTTCAATCAAGTCTTCATTATAAAAACATAAGCAGCAACGAAGCCCATTTTGTCCCCGCTTCACTGCCACTTATATCTCATCAATATATCTAATTAAAGTTTATCCCCGCTCAAAATACGCATGCAACCGATACAGACATATTTCCCGTGTCCAGCGATATAATACTTCCTTTTCTTCGGTATCCTGCACTTCTACGTTCAGCGAGAACACGCCATCTTCGAACCGAGTCATACTGCCTTTCATACCGCTCCACCTCAACATGGGCATCTCGATGATCAGCTTCTCAATTCGTTTTGCAGTTATTTCATTCCATTCCACAAGTGAAGCCTTACCTTCGTCCGAGAAGTCCTTTCGTTTCCGATACTCTTTCTCTGTCAGGTACGTATGGAAAAATTCAGCCATTTCACCCGGTGTGATTGGTTCGATCCAGTGCTCTTCGCCTCGCTCCAGCATATAGAGCAGTACGACCATTTTATAGCTTTTGTTCATCAGCGTCTTCTCTACATCCCGCAGCCAAGCCTCGTGCCGAACATAGATTTCCCCCTCAGTCGGGGATAATAATTCCGCCCAGTAAAGGAAACCGACATATGAGCCAAATTCGCTCCGGTATCCGATGCTTTTAGACTGCCCCATAAGATGAAGCTCCAGATAAGTCGGGATGTGACCAAGCTCACGTTTGACAGCCAGAAAATCCTGATGCAATTTCTCGCGGCGTGGCATCCGTTTGCGGCTTAACTCCTGAAGCAGATTCACTACCCGGGTCTCCAAATGAATGCCGCAGTTATCCGGAATCTCCGGTATAGCTACGTCCAGCGCTTTTCCACCGCGTTCCTCTTCTCCCCGTACATCAAACAGGCTAAGCTTCACATCCGCATTGCGATAATTCCCGATCAGGTCGATGATAATACAGTGTGACTTTCCTTCGGCTAACCTCAACCCGCGACCTACCTGCTGAGTAAATACGGTAAGTGACTCGGTTGGACGCACGAAGAGTAGCGTATCTACGCTTGGAATATCCGTTCCTTCATTAAATAGATCTACGGTCAGCACAACTTCGAGTTCTCCCGCACCCAGTCGCCGGATGGCTTCCTCGCGCGACATTTCCGATGTACGTGAATGTAGACTAAGCACCTTCACCCCCTGACTGCGGAAATACGCAGCCAAGTAGTCCGCTTGACGAATGGATGAACAAAAACCGATGGTTCTCGTCTGCTTGTGCCGCATCCATGCCGCATAGATCGTTTCCACATGCTCCTCTTGTAACTGAACGGACATAAGCTGTTCTTCATCATACTTGGTGCCGATTAAGCGAATTTTGGAATAGTCGGTATCATCGAATACACCGTAATACTGAAATGGCGCCAGCCACCCACGCCGGATTGCTTCGATAAAATGCATCTGGTACGCGACGTTCCCGTCACACAGTGCATATACATCCTTACCATCCAGTCGATCCGGGGTTGCCGTAATGCCAAGCAGAAACTGTGGACGGAAATACTCAATGACCTTCATATATGTCTTCGCCGCCGCATGATGGAACTCATCCACCACGATCAGATCAAAGGCATCAGCCGCAAACACATCCCGATGTCGTTGCAAACTCAGTGTATAGATCGAAGCATATACACAGTCTGCCTCTTCGTCCTTATGCTTGCCGTTAAATATCCCATGACTACGTTCTGGCATGGTCTGTTGGAACGATTTTTTCGCCTGATTCAAAATCTCTTCCCGGTGTGCTATGAACAAAATCCGCTGAAACCTTTGGGCGAAAAAGCCCGCCAAATAGGTTTTGCCAAGTCCAGTCGCCATGACCACCATGGCTCTTTCATACTGCTCCTCCATCGTGGCGTTCAATGCTTCGAGCGCATCTAACTGAGCAAATCGCGGCTGAATAGGCAAAAGAGACAAAACAGCAGACTCTTGTTCGGTCTCCTCATCCGGCAGCCTTGTACCGAACTCCGCTTCCTCCATCTCGGTGATCCGCTGGATCATCTCCGGGTTCTTCTGGTGATACTGCCGATACTCTTCTTCATATAGTGCGATGGAATCCGGGGTCACTGGCAAGGTGGTCTCGTGATAGAAACTCTGCATGAACTTCTCCAAAGCCGACTGAAACGTATACGACTCTGCCTCCGCATTCATTGCCAGATTCCATTCATAACCCGTCTTGAGCGCCGTGAATGAAAAGTTCGATGAGCCGACAATCAGCATGCCTTCTCCATGTTCATGATCAAATAAATACGCTTTCGGGTGAAAAGAAGTCCCCATGCTTCGCCAAAGTCTTGCTTCGATTCGTGAATCAACTTCACAGAGCGCCCGTAATCCTTCAGGCTGTGTGATATAAAGATAATCTCCCGCGAGCATGCGCACCTCTGCCCCGCGTTCTGCCGCTCGCTTCAAATGCGGAGCAAGTAGCTTGACGCCAGATTGCATAATAAAAGACGTCATAATATAAATCCCGGACGCATGCTGCATCCGGGTAATAAGTTCATCGGCCAGATTGTCGGTAATCAGTTTTACATTAAGCTTCGTCGACATCGATTAGATACACTCTCTCCTGAAATCCTCCACGCGCCTCGGCTTTATCTGCACGTAGCTTGTCCAGCTGCGCCGCATTAGCTCCATGCACCTCTGCCAACGCCCGGATCACTTCGAGCATATCTGCCAGTTCTTCAAGTGCTTCCTGATCACTTCCTGCACCCATGTATTCTTCCGACTCTTCACTCAGCTTTGTTCTCAATTCTTGCTTATATTCCTCTGGGTCCAGAATGCGCGTCCGACACTCCTTACCGCTGGATGTGATAATATGCGGAATCTTGTCCCGCACCAATTTGTTGTATGTAGGCATGTGGTATATCATCCTCTCTACTGTGAGAACCTTCTAGCTGTGCGCCAGAATCTCCCTTTTTGCCATTATACCATTTGCCATGGATGGTGAACGGTTGATTTTGTAAAGTGGCGGGAGCGGATGAAAAGCAAAAAAGCCCATAGCCACTCGTTTAGAAGTCGATATGGGCCTTCAATTTTAACTTATTTATTTGTTGAACACGATATTTTCCTGTTCACTTTCAATAACTTTATTATCATATATCTGCCAGCACAAATGATAATCTCCATCATGATCATCTATCAAAAAATATCCAGTTATATCCTCAATGTTAGCCATCTCAGAAAGCTGCTTTTTCATAAAATCAAGATGATACTCTCTGATATCTGCCCCGTAAAAAACATAAGCCGTCCAATTAATTTGCTTCTCCGGAAATGTCCAGCCAGACTGATACAGTTCCAATTTATCTTTATCCAGTAAACCTTCATTGTAATTCGCTGTAAAGTCATCCCGTATCTTTTTCACTTCATTAATTGTGCTCTCATCACACTCCAACCAACCTCTAACAGATACATACTTTCCCATTTCAATCCCCCAGTCCTGTTTTCACAACAATTCCCTTGTCTTCTAAATACTTTTGTATTTTGGGATGAACACCATACTTGAACCAATACTCCACTCTCAAACCATTTTCTTCAGCATACTGCATTGTAGCTTGTAGCTGTTTTTTCATTTTTTTATTGAGAAAATTATCTGGTTTATGAATAGCTGATGTCGAACGCTTTGCTTCAATTACAGCATCTGATGTGACACTATCTAACTCTCGTTCTTTCCCCTTTTCACCATATATAACTTCTTTACCACCTGTTTTCTTTCTAATGGTATCCTCATAATGAACATCCAGAGCCTGACTGTGATGACCTTTTTCTTTTAACATCCTTGCCTTATCAGATAATACTAATTTCTCAGAAGCATAACTACTACTTATACTAGCTCCTTCACCTGCACTACCAGGCTGTACTGGTGATGCTTGTATTCGCTTAATTCCTGGATTTTGATTTGAAAACCTCAATCCACTACTCGGAACTTTGTAGCCCCTTTTATACATTCCCGTAAAAGCCATCAACATATTACTGGCTTGCAGACTGGTTATAAGCAACCTGGCCCTATTCTCGGAAACGGGTTCTCCTGAGAATGGGTATACCCCGTTCTTCAATTCATTGACCTGATACTGCATGATATCCTCACCCTCAGGCTCAACATCAGGTGCAGATTTCATGTCCAGTGACCCAGTATCTCTCTCATACGCACGAAGTGTCTCTGGTGTTACATTACCGTCTTTATCCGTTGGCATCATTTTACGGAATTGCGTATTATATACCATCGTATACTCTGTTTTATCCGAATCATGGTTTGAATTAGACTCCGTTTTCTGTAATGCGATCAGCCCAGAAACTGCCCTTATACTCACCTGTTCCTGATCAGCTTGTTGGAATCTCACAGCAATAGCCTTTAGATCTTGAGAGGACTTTACCATACTTTCCAGTGCACGATCCAGTACAGAACGAGATTGCTGAAAATCATGGAAAAACCGTTCCTGTGTGGCTCCCATCCATTGAGACTCGATGAAACCGATCCGTGCGGTCAGATCACTTCGTATAGACTCCAGCTGTTGTCTTCCATGCTCAATCTGTTTGGATACATATAGTAGTTGTTCTGGTGTTACTTTGATTGTAATCATAGGGTTCTCTCCGAAATAAATAAGATTCAACTATGTTAGCAGAAGTACAAGACACATACATCCGTCCAATATCCTGATTTTTCCTTATTATAAAAAGCTTTCACTAAGTACCTGTACTCTTAGAGTCCTATTTTCAAAAAAGCTGACCACGTTACATAACACATTAAATCAATAGTTTATTTTAATTCTATATCATTCTTAAGTCGATTCTTTAACTCCTCTAGTATTTCTTCTGTTCGTTGAAGCAGCTTCTTGATGTTGTTTGGTTGTAGATTCCGATCATGGTTAAACTCTTCTATGCAAGATATATGTTGAATCGTACCGATAAACAAAGCGATATCCAGTCCGGGCGCAGTATCCGTATGCACTATATTCAAAATCTCATTCATGGTAAGCTCCTTCGATGGATGTACTACATGATACTTTTGGATATATAACGCCTTGACCATAGAAGCTAGCGCCCAATCGCAGAGGATCAGACAAGCTTGGAACTGGTTGTGACCATACATGATGTTGGCTAGTTTGATGTGATATTTTGTATGCTGGTGATAGTCCATTATGGTATTACGCACTATATAGTCATCTGGACTACGTCTGGACACAGATTCTATAAAGTCATAAGATCCTTGAAAACGTGGAGTGAAAGCTTCTTGGTGATTACAATGCGCTTCGATAATGGACCAATTTCTTGCCATTTTCATCCCTCCAATGAGTTAATACCAATATTATACAATAAAATAATACTTAAAGATATAATTTAACGATAAATATACGATCCAAATAGTCATGTTTAGCCCCCGAAATCTTGTCTACACTTTTACATAGAGGGGGTGCGTATGGTGGAAGAAAGAGAAATTTTGAATTTAGTCGGCGCTCGAATCAAGGCTCTAAGAAAAGAGAAGGGACTATCCCAGGAGGCACTTGGAGAAAAAGGTGGATTTCATTTTACATACATTGGACAAGTTGAACGTGGGGAAAAGAATGTGTCTTTGGTTAACCTCGCTAAAATCGCAGAAACACTGGAGGTAAATATAACGCAGTTATTTGGTTTCGTAAATGAGGAAATGAAACAGACCGAGTCAGAGCTGATTATACAAGAAGTGGCGGACATGCTCAGAGAAACTACCCCTAGTAATATATTGCTATCCCGCAATATAATAAGAGAGATTTTAAAAGTTTCACATGGGGCTCCATCTAAAGCAAAATAATGGCTTCGTTATTTTGCTCAGGAATTATTTCAAAATTTAGATTCGAGCGAACAATACATCACATCGCGCATCTGATAACGCAATTTGAACATACACTTCCAACGGACTCCTCTTACCATTAGTTCTTGATTTCCCAAGAGTCCCCCAACTTAGATGAACAGGGTTTAATGTTACATTAAATCGGTCTCTAGCGGTTTCCATAAATCCCCCTCTGATCTTTAGCTATCAGAATGTTCCTATGTAATTCACTGAGTTTAATTGACATAATAAGTCTCTTTCCTCCTTAAATAAAGAAATCTTTTTGAAGGGGTTTTGTTAAAATGGTCGATAATTTATCCCCCGAAAACAGAAAAAAGAATATGTCGGCAATACGTTCTACAGGAACAAAACTAGAAGATAAAGTTTCGAGAGAACTATGGAGAAAAGGCTTTCGTTTTCGCAGAAACAACACGAATCTTTATGGTAAACCGGATATCTCCATTAAGAAATACAAAATAGTTATATTTATTGATTCTTGTTTTTGGCATGGATGTGAAATTCATGGAAACATACCGAAAAGCAATCAAGAATATTGGAAAAAAAAACTAGTGCATAACAAACAACGAGATACCCAAGTTAACAGCTACTATGAAAGTATTGGTTGGAGTTTATTAAGAATCTGGGAGCATAAATTAAAAAAAGACGAATTTCAAGATACTATCAACAATATATCTTCATTTATAGAAAGTATAAAAATTAAAACAAAAAAAGATCGAGAGAAATAACTCGACCTTTAATATCCTATTTTAGTTTTAATAGAGGATTCGCTATTGAATCATCAAATGTCCAGTGCGCATCAACAAAATTATACGGAATTCCTGCAAATGTTTTAAGAATTGCCTCTACTATAATTTTAGCTCCTAGAGGAGGTACAGCCATACCAATTTGTTTTCTTACAGCCTCTTTTCCTCCTAAGAACTCATATGTGTCAGGAAATGTTTGAATCCTAGCTCTTTCTCTGTTAGTTAGTGCTCTTGGGCTATCGTAATGATACATATGTGTTCCCCCACCACCACTTCCTGTAACCGTGTAGGCAGGTCTATCTGGATGAAGCCTTTTATATATTTGGCTAATTTTCGTTCCCTTTACATTCAACCTCAAATGTTCTGGTAATCCTTGATACCAAGCATTTTCTCCAGGGGGTATATGGGTTAGCATTTCTACTACCTTAGCTTGATGTTTTGTATACTCCTGATTAGGAGCATCTAGTGGAATCGGTACCTCTTCTAATGCTTGCCTAGAAGTGACATAATTCCCTGGTCCATGAGTTGGTGCAGGAACCTTATATCTTAAGCCTAAATCTTTTCGAATACCAACAATAATAATTCGTTGTCTAGCCTGTGGTACTCCATATTCATGAAACTTATACAAATGAGGTGTAAGATTATATCCTGTTTTTTCTAGATCAGATAGAATTTTTATAAAAGTCTCTCCTTCATTAGCACTTTCAAGTCCTCCAACGTTTTCTGCTATGAACCAAAGTGGTTTATGAGCATTCAGTACCTTCACTCCATATGTGTATAAAGGGCCGAAATCACCGTTAATCCCTTTTTTCTCTCCAACATTACTATAATCATTACATGGGAAACCAAAAGAGAAAGCATCAATACTAGGCAAAGAATCAATATTAATTTCTCTTACGTCACCTTCTATAACTGAATCGGGCTCATCAGGACAAATATTGTGTCTAAACGTCCGGCATGCTTCTGAGTCGTAATCATTAGCCCATCTGTGTTCCACCTTGAATACCTCTCCATCAGGACTGATAATTTCAGCCATTTTGGCACCAAGAGATAACCCTCCAGGCCCACAGAAAAGCTCCCCTTTATTAAATATCATTCATTAAACATCTCCATATATCATAATTTTGAGTTAGTAAATATTATTATCACACGAACTTAGGTTCTACTATACATCAAGCATAGAGATAAAGCAGCCCTAAAGTAAACAGAAAAGGCTGGGAAACCCAGCCTTTTCTGCTTACTTATTTGGTTTTTTCTTAGGGTTACGAGGACTTTGAGGTTTATTTAAACCTAAACTATCTTGAATATTTCTTCTAGTACCAATTTTAATCAATAACTCTGATAGATTGTTAGCCTCTGCAACTTCACCCGTAATTTTTGGGTCTCCGGTATAGCATGGCACAAATAATCTAGTAATAAAATAGCTGAATGTGGTATTGGAATAGTTCTCCAATACATCTTTCTTTATTTTCTCAGCACCGTTTAATTCTATAGCTGGAATCATATCAAACCCGTGAATTGAAGATACCATTACGTAAGAGCAGGGTGAGAAACTAAGCATGTCTTTTACTTGTTTCTTTAATAATTTTGTATCAACTTTAACATCGGTCTTATTTTTGGAGTTAATATTTGAATCAAGCTTGTGCTGAATTAAGAGGCCTTTTTCTACCTTCAAATCTGGAAGGTTTATTGTCAAAGTCACTATTAAGTCAGCACCAATTGTTGATTCTTCAGTCCGAGGACTCAGTAGTCTATGATTAAATTCAAAATCAATTCTAGTATTCTCATCTTCAATTGGACCGAGCAAATATAGATCATTGAATAATCCAAACCATTCAGCAACTGCACCAGAGCCATGTTCCTCTTTAGTTGAAAACGACTTGAAGTTTTTTTTATATCTGCGGATTGCTTGTTCTATGTGCTTTTCAATTTTAATTATCAATGGATTATCAGGATTTAAATTCATAAATCACACCTCAATTAACGTCTGCTATCCTAAGTTTCTTCTATTAGAATACTGTAAACATGAAATATTTTTTACCGTCGGGGAATCTTAAATTTGGAACCCAGAATGGTTCTCCTTCCCATCCATTCTCAACTTTTCCATTAAATCTATACATTGTTAAAGTTGGCCCTGATGGGTCAAATCGATCTGATCCGCCAGAAAGCAACGCTCGGTAACCCCTACTGATGTCCGTTCTTCTCACTTCAATAAATCCTCTGTTATTGAACATTAATTTCATATTTTTCAAACATGTTTTTATGGCTTCATCATCCCATGAACCCACTCCGGTCTCATCAGATGCTGTAAGATTTAAGATATCGATAAGCATATCTATTGGAACCTGCATTAATTGACTAGAACCCATATAAGGTAACAACATACTATCTAAAACTGATACATTTTTTATCAGAGGAGTATAAGGGAAATATCTCTTTCCAGGCATATAGAACGCTAAGGAATCAATATAGACAACACTTGTACGAGTTGCCCTCAATAGGGAGTGAGTGGTTCGAGATAATACAATAGCTTGCATATCTGTTGGCTCAATTTGACGGGCCATTGACCATAATTGCTTATGTGACTCATGTACACCTCTGAAAATTTCTAATAAAGAGCTTGAAATATAAAACCTCATAACATCCATATCGTTCTTCCGGTAACCATACATTCTAGAATGCTGAAGTATAGTATCAACCTGTGGAGATTTACTTGTTCGTCCGTAGTAAGTCACTAACAGTCTCTTAATAGTCACACCACGACCAATTCGGTTTCCTCCAATTAAAATATTGAACGGCGAACTATAAGTAGCTGATCTAGAACCTGAAATAAGCAGTTGAACGCTTGTACTATTTATACATTCATTAATTTCTTTAATCACATCTTGAAAAGACGGCGGGTTAGCATTAGTTAGAATCATATCATCATATGCTTCTCTTAAATACTCGATTATAAGATTGCTATCCTGAGAATCCGGATCAGACATGGATCGAGTAATCCTAGTTACAAAACTATTAACAATCTGACCTATTCTTTTATGAGGGTCTTGACGTTGACTAACATGACAAACACATGAAAAAGAGTTTCCATCCCCTGCTATAAGCTTAGATGATGCAGCTACAAAAAATGAACATAGTGCCTTTCTAAGTCCGGTGGGTACGGCCTCCCAGCTTTCCTCAACATCAAGTAAGTCGGAAGTAATTATATTATCAACTTCGTTATCCGGGAAAAGTCGCATAGGTGAAAGATTTTGCTCTGTTTCAAAAAAATCCTCTCCTCCTACGTATCCATTTCCAGGCTCAAAAGTTACAGTAAATTCCGGTGCAAAATCACTCTCCGAATGTTGAAGGAAGAGGGATTGTGGAGTAGCTGTAACTTGAACGTAAACATGATTTTCAAAGTAACTTCGGATGTTGACGATAGCCTCATTAACGCCACTTAAATCCTCAGTATCGTTATTTAGTAGGGTATTAAGGCTAGCTTGATCCGCTTCATCATCAAAGATGATAGGCCTCATTCCCTCTGAACAATGCATTTCTAAGAAATCTATAAGCGATTGAAGAATGTGAGTATTCTTAGTCGCCATTAGTATTAAGCCACCTGTTTGTAGTGCTGTTTGAATTCGTTCGGGGTGAGCCATCATCCATTGATCCTTACCTAAAGCTTGCATACCTGGCAATGATTGATTAATCCTATCTAATGTTTGATCATATAACCAAACGTTATCTGATGTGAGAATTATGAATAACCTGAAGCCATTGTCTGATGCAAGTGCTGTGGACATTAGCATATTATTTGTTTTCCCACTTTGAATTTGACCAAAAAGCAGCCCCTGACAAGTTGGGGAATTAAGTGTTCCGACTTTGCCGAGTAACTCTATAGCATTATTTTTAATCTTTACGACCTCATATGGATCTAAACCATCCTGCTCTAAAATTCTTGATAGTCTTGTAACCTTTGATCCTAATATCATTTTTATCCCCTTCTCTGACTAAAATCCATATAATAAGTTTCGTCATTCATTTTATAAATGGTCACTGAGTCTCTTCCGTAACGTTCAAGATGCAATGTTTCAACTTTTACTCCCGAAGCTACTCCCAATCTTTTTCTAAAATATCTTCCTAATATACTGTTATCGTGATTAGTATGAATTGCTTTTCTTCCTTGTTGAGCGACTGTACAAACAAAACTTTCTCCATCATCCGTTATAACAGTAAATTCCACAGCCAAATCAGGGAAAAATTCAGGTTCTGCTTTATGTATTTCACTGGAGATAGGAATGTAAGCTTGATTAGGTTCTCTTCCTTCTCTCTGCCCCCAGTTCAATCCACTTCTATCATGCACTTGATTATCTCTTTTTTGGGTTAGTCTTAATATTACACTAGGACAATTTTTAGCTATCGCACCAATGGCTGATGTATCAATATCGGATATCTCAGGTTCTCTCTGATAAAGCATATTAAAATGTTCAAATATGTCGGGGTCAACACAATCCTTCAACATATGATCATCAGGAAAAGCATTCAATATTTCTCTTGGATCTACTGAGATCATTAGCTCTTGATAATCTCTAAAACCATGCCAAGTCAGGTTAGAAGAACCGGCGTAAGCTATTTCGGGTTGATCATGTTCTGCTTTCCATAGAACTGCCTTCATATGGATCGGAGGGGTTCCTTTATAATAACGAACACGTAATCTACCAGTATCTTGTACAAGTCTAATATACTCATTATGATCCCAAATAGTTATAGGTTGTTGCTTCACCATACCCAAAATCAAGTCAATTTTCACCCTGTCATATGCATGTAAAAGATGATGCACAAAAGCAGAGGAACTGTATCCAGTAATCACACAAAGACTTGATCTTCCCTCTTCATAAGGGGTTTTTAAAACTTCAGAATAAATATGAGGCCATTGTGGCATAAAATTTCCTCCTTTTAGCGGCATTAATACTTGAACTAGTATCACTCTTTAAGTATAACAGATAGACATTTTGCTAAATAGAACTTTATCCCTAGATCTTTCCTGCATAATCAAAATAATATTATATAAAAAAGTAAAGATTATTCCTCTTTTCTAACTAAACGATAGCTGTTCCAGCACTTCCTTTTGATAATCGTAAGGCTGGATATCGAGGTGGAAGTGTCCGGATGGGTCTTTTTTGCGATTAAGGGCTGCTCTCAGCTGTGCCTCATGCTCCTGATCCTCGGGGATGTACCTTGTAAATTCGCGTTCATTCCAGTAACTCTCGAAGGTTGCTTCGATCTTGCGTAGGACATCCAGGGAATCCTTCTCGGTCACCTTGAGATTCCACTCCATGCCACTGGTCAGGGCGGGGTTGGAAAGGTTCGAAGAGCCGACATAAGCGGTGGTAAATCCGGTATCGCGATGGAAAATGTACGTTTTGGCGTGCAGCCGGGTGACTTTGGTATCATACGAAATCTGGATTTCGGTGTTCGGTAATTTGCTAAGTTCGGTAATCGCCTTGAGGTCGGTTGCCTCCATATAGGTGGTTGTAATGATCCGCAGCTTGCCCCCACCTGATGTGAATTGCTGAAGTTGTTCCAACAGCAGGCGAAGCCCACTGAATTTGATAAAAGACACCAGCCAATCGATCCGGTCGGCGGTCACGATCTCTTTTTGCAACTCCAGCAGCATACTTGGTTCAGACTTGGCCCCTGTGAATAACGAGCTTTGGGCAATCGGCGTATCCGGGCGAATGATTTTGGTATCCCGAATGGCACGAATGCTGTTTAGCTTGGAATATACATGGGTCAGCACTTCCCCCTGCTCATCCAGTTGCAAGTCGTTATACTCCTCTTCTCCCAACGTGCCTTTCAGGGTCGCAATAATCTCATTGCAGGTTCTAATCTGCTCTAATACGGCCATCTTGTCTTCCGTCTGTTCCCGTATAATCTTAAGCGCTCTCCGGGTCACCGCCGCCAAATACGTGGACAGCAATTTACGCGCTTCCTCTGCGTCTAGTTTCTCGGTCCCAATATGATACACATCCGGGTCAAGTGCTGAAATCTCCTGTCTGGTGATTGTGTTGATAAGCTGTTCATATATGCCTTGTTTCATAAATGTACCTCGCGAAGGTTAGGATGGTTGTGGATATGTAGTTGCACTCTATATGTAATATCTTTAGAGTCTTCTATACTATTATCGACAAATGAAGAGAACTTTTCATTATAGTTTACGATTTTAATAATATCTATCAATATAAGGGAGCATATGGAAGCAAGTTTAAGATAGGGTGTGGATACAGTACAACGATTAAGATGCACAGGATGATATGTCAAAATACACCTATATTCCACATTTTACATGTTCATAATTTGTATATACAATGAACGACTGTTATATCAAATTTATGAATCCGCAAGTTATACCTAAGCATAGTTAGAAATAAAGAGTGCACAGACTCTATATGTCCTTTATTAAAAAAGGAGCACGAAACTTTATGAATAAAAAGAACATAGTCATTGCCCTAATCATTGGTATCCTTATATTCGTTCTTCCAGCTGTCTTTTACTTTTTCACCGGATCATCAGAAGAGTCAGCGCTGCCTGAACCTAATATCCCGACTCAAACCAAAACCGTAAATGGCATCACGGTCACGTTACTCCATGCAACGTATAACAATAGCGAGTTGCAGATTGGATATGAGATAAAGGGAGGCGG
This sequence comes from Paenibacillus xylanexedens, assembly GCF_007680605.1. Lineage (GTDB taxonomy): Bacteria > Bacillota > Bacilli > Paenibacillales > Paenibacillaceae > Paenibacillus > Paenibacillus xylanexedens_B. The sequence goes on along the minus strand of NZ_VEIO01000002.1, from coordinate 137,679 downwards.
ACAGTCCGAGAATGATTTGGGATATTCCTTCTATAATGAAGGTGAACCTTTCGCTGAAACTGTAAGTGGAGACATTCTAAAACTCGGAGACAAACATTATTACATTACAACAAGAACGGATCAAGTCCGTGATCTACCAGAAACATTGAATCTTACTTTTGAGATTAAAGCACGTCCGAACTCGGCCGAACAACATAACATTTCTATCCCATTTGAACTTGTGCTAGAGAAAGAAAAGAGTTAATTCATGATCCGGATTCATCCCTCAACTTCTCACGCATCCACGGGATTCTTACACCTCTTTATTCTGATCGTTAAAATAAGAAAAACGGCTCCTATCATAGATAGAAGCCGTACAATGCTTTGTTAAATCACTTTAGCCAATCCTTATGACACTACAAATTGCACGACAATTGGGGTGCCATCGTTCAATACATCACCGCCGGGGATGGTAATTGTAGTGGCGGTAACCGAGGATGTATCTGCTGTTTGCATCAGACCATTGATATACAGGTTGTAGTAATTAAATGTAGTCGGGAATCCTGTAGCAGCAGTACCTGCATCGTCGGTAAAAGTTGTCGCAGCGATTGCAAACGTTGCTCCGGTTCCTGTTCCATCCCCTATAGTCGCAGCGAATCTTAAACTGTTCTGAAATGGTGTAACAAGTGGCATGTTTCTCACCTCCTACCTGACATAGTATATGTAGTAGATTTGAGAGTAGTGAAGGCAGAGGGATGAGATGATATAACCATTTTCAATTGTTTAGGATTACCGCTGTTAATTGAACGATCTCAATGATAACTGGTGTTTCAGCAAACAGGACACCGCTTTGAGATGGAATAAATAAATTATCCGCAGTTAACACATACGAATTGCCAGGTTGTACGATTCCATTAATATAAAGATTGTAGTAACTCGTCATGCCGATCCCTGCAAATTGAGATATACTTCCTCCCTCATCATTAACAAATTCACCAGCAGCAACTGTAACCGAGTTCGACAAATCCAAATCAGTGTCAGGGAAATAAAAGTAGCGGTCGGATGTAGGAATGATCTGAATTCCGGGGACACTGCCCGGCGGGCCTTGCTCACCCGGAGGACCCGTTGGTCCTTGCACTCCGGGAGGCCCCTGCTCACCTGCCACACCCTGAGGACCAACCGGACCTTGAGCTCCCGGACTGCCCGGCTCACCGCGTTCGCCGCGAGAACCAGCAGGTCCCTGCACTCCAGGGGGGCCTTGCTCACCTGCGACACCTTGAGGGCCGACCGGACCTTGGACTCCCGTGCTTCCCTCTTCACCGCGTTCGCCGCGAGAACCAGCAGGTCCCTGCACTCCGGGAGGCCCCTGCTCACCTGCGATACCTTGAGGGCCATTCAGGCCTTGGGCTCCCGAACTCCCCGGTTCACCGCGTTCGCCGCGAGGACCAGCGACACCTTGTACTCCTGAACTGCCTGCTTCACCCTGCTCCCCCCGAGGGCCTGCCAAGCCTTGGGAACCTTGTTGTGCGATCAGTCCCTGCGTTTCAGGAAGAATGACTGTTTTGGTTTCCTCCATTTTAGCTGGGTCCGAATCAATAATGAGCTTAGAACAGGCGGAATTAACATCGCTTCTTTCAGGGATTGCAATATTTCTGTGTCTGCGGGATACTTTCTTTTGTCTAATACGCTGCTTGTAAGCACATCTTTTTCTTCCCAAAGCTTTACGTATGGCATACCTTTTCTTACGTTTTCTCGGAATATTGTTATAGCGTTTCGTTGAAGAATGTCTCTTTCGTAATGAGTGGAGAGTCGTTTTCACCTTGTTCGTATGCTTCAAAGTCGCCACACTCCTTAGGCCAGTAAACACTGTATATATGCCCTATACTATGTCTTCTGCACATGCGGAGAGTGTGCGAATAACTATGACCACAGCCCAATAAAAAAGAACTACAGCTTGTGCTATAGTCCTTCCTCTTACCTGTTTCACCCTTATTTTCTTTAATCGTACCTGGGATTCAACGCATCTCTCCAAACGTCATCTTCCACGAAATCAATATTTTTCTCCTTAAAATAAAACCGTTTCTCTTGCTCCAAATCATATAGGATTTGAGGCCAGTCCTTCTCTTCGATCACTGTCGTTTCAAAGTCTCCGACGATATTCAACCACCACTGATTTAACTCTTGGTAGCCCTGTATTCTGGCTTTTAGTTCAGCGGATACAGGATAATTGCTGATATCCAGCCTTTCGAATGTCATCTGCATCCGGCGAAGCGCCTGCGGCCATATGTCTCCTACTTCTATATGATTGATAAATAACGGCGCAGGTTTAGCGAGCCAATTCGCTTGCTGACTTAGAGTGAGATTCATGAAGTTATATTTATTGATGATCTGCATCATATCTATTAGACCGTAATAGACTTGCCTTGCCTGCTCTCCGTCCTCAACCATCTCGTTTATGATTTTGTCATCCTCCAGTATGCGGTCAAAAATACGATCATTCGTGATGATCGCACTTTTCATATCAACGATATCTTGGCGGATATTCATAGTCAGGTACTGTTCATACATCTTTTTTTCTTTGTAGAAACTGTAAGTTAGAACAAGCAAGATCACAAACGCAAGGCAACAACCGATCTTGAAAATCCGTTTTTTAAGGATCATGGCGAGATATTCTCCTTGGATTTTATAGTAAGAAGCACCTCTACGTTTATGTGGTAGAAGTGCCTTAAGTCTCTCATCGTTTTAGTTGTAAGATTTCATCTAGATCATTCCCCGGCCCATGTAACACGAACGATTACTTCGTTATCTTGTATTTGATCAGATGATATCGGCCGTCGCTAACCACGGTACGATAGACCACATTTTCGGATGCATCATATGTGAAGTTACTCTTATGCACATCATCTAAAACAAAGTATTTACTAAGCAACATTTCTCCATTATCTTTCATTAGTGTATACCGTTCTCCCCATTTGCCATTAATGGTTCCAAAGTCAATGTACTCAATATAGCCATCGTTACGATAGAAGCTCATTAAATAGTTAGCATTAAGCTCTCCTTCGTAATCATGAGAAAAAAGCTTTTTGAAGTTATGGTCGTATACCGTGAAATTGTGTTCAGTTTGGTTTTCAATTAATAGTTTACTTCCGGTTGAATGCGTAGACATGCTCATGTTTCTATCCAGCACGGTGTCCCATTTGAGTTTACCATTCAATCCATAAGCCATTAATTTCTGTCCACCATCTGAATTGGATCTAGCATATTCTATAATCAGTGTGCCGCCACTTAATTGATGATACTTCGTAGCATAGAATCCACTAAACTTTTGAGTGTTTATCGTAAATAATGGCTTTTTCAACGATGTTACATCTTTGAAAACCTCGATTTTATTCTCACCTTTAAAATGAAGTACATAACCAGAATTCAATACCTTCGTATTAAAACCTAATACCGTTTCGCTTGTCACTATCCCATTGGAATTTAATGTAATAAAACGAGATTGATCTTTAAGACTATCCGTTTGTTGCAGAACAATTCCATTTTTATACGGATAGATATTGGAGAAACCTATATCCTTCTTCTCGAATAGACGCTTTCCTTTCGCATCTAAACTGAGAATGTTAAACGTTTTTCCGCGATTCGTAGAATACTGATAGAATATACTGCCGCTTTCGTTATAGAACCAAGTATGATTTAGGGGGTAAAAATTCTTCACTTTATTTTTAATGTCATACGTCCAAGCTAGTTTCCCTGTCTTCTTATTTATCGTGTATAGGCTGAAGTTATTACCAGATACCTTGGCGGGATTTAACATCACAAGCTGAGCAGCACGATTAATAATGTCTAGTGGAGTGTAACCCAGATCAAAGCTCAGATAATTAATTTCTTTCGGAAACGTATGTATCCATTCCTGCTGTAACCCTCCGTGCTCTTCTAAGCTTAATTCGTCAAATTCTGCATACATCTGATTTGTACTGACTAAATACAATGTTAAAACTACGAAAATCGCTATTAATCTTTTGGATACTTTACCTTTCAATACGACACAGCCCTTCTCTTATTTTATGGCTACACCACTTTATATTATACGGCTTTTGACTAAGTCTCAAAATGTCATCAGCCGTGTAATACCATTCGGCATCATCAAACCACAAGTAATCTTCCGGATGATCTTTAAAATACTCCACAACAAACTTGTAAATGAATTCATAATCCTCGTATTTTATATTTTCAATGTCTACTGCCCAAAAATAATTCTCGTCCTGTGTAAGCCATGTAAAACTGTCAAGTGAATCCTCTTCGATCGCATTAACGTTATAAGTGAAATACTTCAAACCTTCTTTATTCTGTATACTTTTAAACGTGGATTCATCTACATCAGAAAGTGTCCCTTCCCCGGATGAAAAGAGTTGCCCATTGTATTTAAGTTTCACTAAAATGCAATACATATTTGCTTGCTTTATCAGCTGCCTTCTGAAAATCTTCAATAGCCTTCTCAGGGAAGTAATGTTCTATGTTTTTCAAAATAATTAAGAACGCACTTTCTCATAACCTCCTCTGATTCAGAAGCGTTAGAAGAAGCATACTATCATATCGTTTGCCTCATTGAATGTAATCAAATTTTAAGATGTTATATTAAAGTCTTCTTTTATATAAGAATGGTTAAGCAATTTGAGCTTTTCTTCTGTAAAATTTTTAAGCTGATCATGATCCAAATTAGAATTAATAAATATCAATCCATCATGTTTTCTTATTAGCGGGAAGGAGCGCTCATCTAGCAGAAGTAAATCTCCTTGATTTACTTCTGCTAATCTACCCACTAACTCAATTAGCTTCAACCAACCTTCACTAAATTTCTGTGAGTACAATTGAATATTAATCAGCATGTTAGTATCTACTTTATAGTACTTAAAATTGATATTTTGATATTCGTCAATATCGTCATTATCTAAATCAAAGTCTAGACTTAGATAATCAGATTCAATATATACATATGGATAACCTAACTTATGTTGCAACTCTTCAAACTTAGCTTTATTTCCTGTAACTTCTTTCATTATTGTAAATAACCTATGACCTAACTCTTTAACCCCGGTACTATTCTTTATATATAGTTCGTAATCCATTTTGTCTACCTCCCGAATACTTTGTTTATTACACCATCTCTTATCACTACAAGCTCATCCAAGTGTTTTAAATTAGCTTGTGGATTTGTCTGTCTTAAAAGAGTTTCTAATAATTCATCTATTTTCGCACTAGGATAGTCGTCCAGATTAAGGACAATCCTCTGCGCCTGACTCTTTGTTTTGTTCTTTATTTTTGCAGAGATACTATCTATAGGAGTATTCGAATCCGGTGAATAACAATCAAAGATTTTCCCTTCAATTATGAAGTCCGGATTCTTTCCTTTTTTGATACCAAACCCATTCCCACCAACAACTTCATCCAACATTTCAATATCATAACCCTGATCTGCTAATAAGTTAGCCGATTCATTTTGTCTTACATTTCCTCTTCCACCTTCATTATTTGCGTAGTTTCCTTTAGGTTTTCCCCCTTTTGGCATTGATGGTTCTATAAGATTATTCATGCTGTAATTTCCCTTAAGGTTACTTTTCCATGCTTCCTTCTTAGCTCCTCCTCCACCCGACCCGTGCTGGTCCTTCGAGTGTAAGGCTTTGCCAAAGATAAAATAAGAGAGAGCTTGACCGACCATCGCACCTTTAACATAACCTGACTCGTCCTCGTCGAGTTGTTTCTTCTTTTCATCCACAAACTGCTCGATGTCAGACCTTGCTGTTCCGTTGCCCCAGGCCGCATCCCAAGCAAACGCGAGTCCACGTCCAGCGTCAACTACCTTACCTAGAGTCATCGCATAAGCCAAACTGCCTAATGTGCTTAACGGATTATAGATGAGTGCTTCGGCTGTCTCGCCCAGACCTGTAACGGTGTCACCAATGGCTTTGTCCACGGCTCCAGTGAAAAAACTTGGTTTCAACTCATTGGGGATGTACAGAGCCACCTCACCTGTGCTGTCTGTCGTCCTGAAATTATTCGCAATGAAGGTAAACTCCTTCTGAATATTATCCAGCATGCCGAGTGTTGACGGGAAAACATGCTTCACCTCCATAAAATCCCAGAAGAACTTTTCTTGTGTAACCCCAGACCATTCGGATTGTAGCATATTCAGAGATTTATCCAGTTCACGGACCATTCGGTCCAAATCCAATTTACATTGCTGAACATAACGTGCCTTGGCATCCAATTCATCGGGGTGTACCTGAATCCGCAACATGCCGTTATCACCACCAAACCTGTTCATAGTCGTTATACCTAAATTTTAACAAATGGAAATTGTCTTTGGAATTGAACAGAAGGATCATTTTCTTCCTCAGCAATTCGGTAATTAGGTAACTACTCTACACAGCCAAGATTGCGCATTCAAACATAGGTTCTATAATAATGAATCACTTCTACGTGTATGTGTAGAAGTGCCTTTGCCCCGTATTATTTCAGTCGGTATTTCAATCCAATTAATGTTTCCTTGGAATGATTAGTTGGATTATGATTCAATTTATTATGGAAATCATTGAGCCTTCATACTACTCTCTCTTAATGCATTAGCAAAATTCAAGTAAGTACTTTTAAAAATCTATGGGATTCTTATAGCACCATTCATTGTCCAATGGCTTATTTTTTATTTTTTCTAAATCCTCTATTGTATAAAACCAGTTATCTTCAATCCATACTTTTGCAGACGGATATATTTTTAAAATTCCATAAAGTATCTTAAATAATAAATCTTCATTCTCATAGAAATCTTCAGATACGAATGCCTTAAAATATTGGCATTTAGAATTATCCCAATTAAAGTCTACAGTTTGAAATTTATAAGGCTCATCATACAAATTCCAAGGTATTTGCCTTGAATAGCTGTCTTCAAACGGAATGTCACTAATATATATTGAGCAAAACTTTAATTTCCCGGTTTCATCATACTTGTCATAATTGTTAGCAAAGTAGAGCCCGCAATTAATAGATATTTCTCTAATATTTTTTAATAAATCGCTTGCCGAGATACTTTCTCCTTGCCTAAATAATACAAAAGTTGAAATTCCCATTATTTCAGCCCTCTTAACTCAAATAACTTTTTCACTACACCACTTAGGGTTATACGGTCTTTGACTTAGATTAAAGATATCATCAGCCGTGTAGTACCACTCAGCATCATCAAACCACAAGTAATCTTCTGGATTATCTTTAAAATACTCCACTACAAACTTGTAAATGAATTCATAATCCTCATATTTTATATTTTCAATGTCTAATGCCCAAAAATAATTTTCGTCCTGTGTAAGCCATGTAAAACTGTCAAGTGAATCCTCTTCGATCCTATTGACGTTAAAAGTGAAGTACTTCAAACCTTCTTTATTCTGTATACTTTTAAACTTGGATTCATCTACATCAGAAAGTATTCCTTCCCCAGATAAAAAGAGCTGTCCATCATATTTAAGTTTTACTAAAATACAATACATATTTGCTTTATCAGCTGTCTTCTGAAAATCTTCAATAGCTTTCTCAGGGACGTAATGTTCTATGTTTTTCAAAATAATTAACGAACTCACTTTCTCATAACCTCCTCTAATTCAGAAGGTAACCAATCATTTGCATCCAATTTTCTAGCTTGATAGCTCCTTTTCAATATAAGGATAATTAAGTATACTCAGCAGGCTTGAAGTAATTTGATACTTATCTAACCGATTATTTACCGTTAAAGAACCATTTTCCATTCTAAGTAACTGGGTAGAACCATCTTCTAAGAATAATAGATTCCCTTCCGTATTCTTCATAAGTTTACTAATCACTTTGAACAGATGCCCGATACCCTCATTAAAAGTACGGCCAAACAATTGAATTCTAATGCATACATTCAAAGCCAGATTATAATGTTTTTGAACAAACGCGATATCAGAAACATCCTCAATCTCAATGAACGATGTAAAAAATTTACAGACAACTACGATTTCATCTTCGTTAATTTGGAGTGAACCGTTCTCCTTAACCGTTTCAGTAACATATTGATTAATCATTTCTCCTAAAGATCTATGATATAAACTGGATTTTACAAACAATTCATAGTTCATAAGCTTGCATCCGAATCAATCAATATTTTAGCAATATACACTGCATCGAAAATATAAATAACTCATACTCCATATTCATCTACCTCTCGAATTGTCCGTTCCCACCGTGTACCTCATCTAACAATTCAATATCGTATTCAAACAGGTCAGTTAGAATGGCTGTTAATGGAGACAAAATGGTTATAATTCTGGATCAAGTATATATCGTTTCTTTAATTTGTTTTGTTCATCAAACACATAGATAGTTTCACAATTAGGACAACGCCATACACTGTTTCTTGGGTTAGGTAAATCTATAATATCTGTAATATCACTTGTGATTTCATCCCACTCACGATCTGTATAAGCCCATATAGTTACATCGTCTGGTGCTTGGCTGTTCGAAAGTACATATCCACATTTGCATTGAAAAGACGCCATTTATTCCATCCCCTTTTATTAATTTTTAATAACAGATCCGTCATTTATCCAAATCTCTGTATTTCCTTTTCCTCCCGTCTTTCTATTGATTATTTCTATAATCCGTTTTGCATCTTCAACTGTATATCCAACTTCTCTACCATCTATTACAACATTTTCTCCCTGTCTATTGATTGCCTCAATGGCTTTTTTAGAAGTGGTATTTATATTTTTACTTTTAGCTGTTTTCGCTTCAATAATTACTTCATCTACATTAAAGTCAGCACCTGGAACTAAGTTCCCATCCTTCCCCTTAACATCAGCTAACTTTTCTACATTTTTCCCCTCTCGGAGCCATCTATCAGCTATTTTAAATTCATCAACGTTCTTAAACTCTTTCACTCCTGATATAGTTCCTGTCCATTTTTCAGGATTAATAACTCCATCACGTGCTCTTTGCATTAGAGTATTTTTTTCAAAATCACTCAAATGTTTAAAAGATTTAATTATTTCCTTTTGTTTCTGAACAGTGCCTGCATTCCCTTCTTTTACATTCCCCTGCTCAGTCTCTTTCTTACCTCCCCCTCCTCCACCCGATTCATGACGTTCCTTCGGGTGTAAGGCTCTGCCGAAGATAAAATAAGAGAGGGCCTGGCCGACCATCGCACCTTTAACATAACCTGACTCGTCCTCGTCGAGTTGCTTTTTCTTCTCATCCACGAACTGCTCGATGTCAGACCTTGCTGTTCCGTTGCCCCAGGCCGCATCCCAAGCAAACGCGAGTCCACGTCCAGCGTCAACTACCTTACCTAGAGTCATCGCATAAGCCAAACTGCCTAATGTGCTTAACGGATTATAGATGAGTGCTTCGGCTGTCTCGCCCAGACCTGTAACGGTGTCACCAATAGCTTTGTCCACGGCTCCAGTGAAAAAACTTGGTTTCAACTCATTGGGGATGTACAGAGCCACCTCACCTGTGTCGTCTGTCATCCTGAAATTATTCGCAATAAAGGTAAACTCCTTCTGAATATTATCCAGCATGCCGAGTGTTGACGGGAAAACATGCTTGACCTCCATAAAATCCCAGAAGAACTTTTCTTGTGTAACCCCAGACCATTCGGATTGTAGCATATTCAGAGATTTATCCAGTTCACGAACCATTCGGTCCAAATCCAATTTACATTGCTGAACATAACGTGCCTTGGCATCCAATTCATCGGGGTGTACCTGAATCCGCAACATGCCGTTATCACCACCAAACCTGATCATAGTCGTTATACCTAAATTTTAACAAATGGAAATTGTCTTTGGAATTGAACAGAAGGATCATTTTCTCTCTCAGCAATTCGGTAATTAGGTAACTACTCTAGTCAACCAAGCTTGCACATGTATGCATATCCTATTTATTTTGTTGTATTATTTCTATTCCAGCTCCCATATGAAGATTAGGCGTCTAGTGGAAGCATCTTTCCAATCCAAAATAATTAATTAATCTCCACCGCCGCCCGAGTCCCCGCCTCCGCCGGAATCTCCGCTGTCTGATCCGTGGTGATGACCGCCCCCGCTGTAGCTATCCGTATTGACCGAAGTGTGACCGCTGCTTCCACCCGAATCCGGGAATAGCGTGGCGAAGACATAATTGGTACGATCAAACGGAAATTCTGCCGCAAACATCGCCCTGAATATACCTCGCAAATGCAAAGCTAGCACCAATAGAGGTGTATGTTTTAATGTTGTTAATCCAGGTACACTGTTATCTGATGCAGGTTCACGATCCGCAAGGCGTCTGAGCTCCGGATCATGATGTTGCTGTAACACAGACCATTCTGTTTTGCGCACGCATCGTGATCCAATGCCCAGCACCAGAGCAGTCTGAATGATCTGCTCCAGCACTTCTGCAGACTCACTCAAACGCTCGACTGGAATGCCTTTTCTGTATCGTTTACGCCAGTTACGCATAGAGGCCTCCCAATCTCTCGCAGACGGGGCAACTACTCTAGCAGGTAAGAACAAACGAACAAAAATGGACAGAAAAATCATACCGTACAGCGATGAAGTAAAAGCTGAATTGCCATCGATCGCCAAGGTAAGGCTGATCATTAATCCTACGCAAGCCGCTTGATAGAGCAAACGCACATGAATTTTCCGAATAGCCAAACACCAGATCACCATCGTAACTGCCAGACCTATCACACCCGGCACAGATACAGGCTCTACAAAACACACGATACCTGTAAAGAGCATCAGAATAGGAAACATGACATAGACAAGCAATCGCAAAAGCATCGGTGTTCGAATCAGCTGTTCCCAGCCTCTCGTCTCTACGACTTGTTCCTTCCACGACTGAACGCCTTCGCTCAGCGCCTTCTCTTTAAGCTGGTAGTACTTCATGGCTTCTCTCCGCTTACTTTCCCCTTCGCTTGGTCCAGCCAAAGCATCGAGCCTCAGCCGTTGTTTACCGAAACCATAGGTAGAGAACAACCATTGTAGCAGACCCTGTTCATCCGGCGAACTGCTAGCAACCGAAGATTCCACACTGTACTCCAATGTTGTTTTGGGTCTAAGTTGAGGATTGCTTTCCCCCGGGTCATTCCGATATCGTCCTTTGGTTTTCACAACTCGCATCGACAATATGCCTTTACGTGTTAAATGGAACATGGTCGCCTGCGTGTCCTTCAACTTCAGCTGGCCCTTGCTCCGCAAATAGGCTAGAAATAACGGATCTGCTTGCTCCACTTCTTCGTCTGTAAAAGGCCCCTTGCTTAAGCGAGCCCTCACCCAGAGCAGTAACTGAACAGCAATAATGCCCAGAAGCACCCACATGATCCCTTCCATAAACTGCTTCAACCATGCCTCCTGCAAGATCGGGGCCAGCTGTCTCTGGACAAGAACCGAATGATAGAACTGAGATGAAGCTTGCCAATCTGTTAGTGCATTTCTCATGTGATGATCCCTTTCATAGGAAAAATAAAAGTTCGGTAATCTACCCTACTCTATATAAACCTGTTCATATCCCAAAAGAATCCCAACCGAGCACCTCTTTTTTATAGGTACTCCTTTTCGTGTTCATCCTTTCAGAGTCCCTCCTTTCACATTCTTCTTTCATGCTTTATCATTCTTGACTCCTCTCTTCCTCCTGCATGTTTGGAATGTAGAATACATTTTGCTTTTCACAATCGGTTAAAACGTACACTGATTCTCCTCGCTCGATTTTGGTCAGTTCCAATCCCTTGCAAGTATTCGTCGTGATCTCTTCTCTGGAGCCATACTTATCTCTTGTGGCATCATAGGTGGATTGAAACAGCGTACCGTCATAGATTAGCTCATGGATGATGGGATCGCCTTCAATCGTATACATGGTGACCCGGACATGATCCGGTTGATTCTTTTTCACATTTTGCAAAAAAGATTCCCACTTATCTCGGTTTCGCATCTGCCCCAAAAGAAAGACAACATCTCCACTTTCTGCTGCTTGCTCCCCGTTATGCGGCTCGACTATGGCAGGAAAAGGGCTTCTTTTCTCTACCGGATCGGCAGTCTGCTGCGAATCATTCGAACTACAGCCTGTTGCGAGTACAACTGCCAAACATAACATCATTACGTATTTTCCCATTGCAATCACCTCATATGTACAACGTGACCCGGGCTGGATAGGTTACATTTTTTGAAAATGAGTGTCCAAACTCTGCAACATCCCCTGCAACTTTTTTGTTGAAATCTCTTCAAAACGTGTAACCTTTATGCTAGTTCTTACGTTTATTTATCAGCACTTCCATTTTTACCATCATCCTTCCAAAAGAGGCGATCTTATGTATTCCGATAATCAAGCTAATCATGTAACAACAGAAAAAGCATCCTCTTCCTCGCTGGCCAATCCGGCCCGCACGCAACAAAGCACATCCCTTCGCCACTTCGGTAAAATTCTGGTTTCAGCTGGTGTTGTCTCTACTTTGCTCATAGCTACGCTGCCTTCGGTCTCTACTACGTACGCAGCCAAGGACGAGCAGGCTTTCACAGGGAGCGCTCCAGATCGAGCAGTCTCGGCCTTCTCTTCAGGCTCCTCCCCCGAATCCTCTGTAACTTCCAATACAGCTCAGGAACTCCACTACACTCAAGTAGCAGGAGGTTACTATTACACGGTGGCGTTAAGAAGTGACGGTTCTGTCTGGACATGGGGACGAAACCTGTTAGGAGAGCTGGGAATCAGCGACACAGTGAGATTTCGCCATACATTCAGTCCTGTCCGTATTCCGCGGTTATCCACTGTCACCGCAATCTCTAACTCCGGTGGGGGATACAGTTTAGCTGTTCAAACAGACGGAACCGTGTGGCAGTGGGGAGATGGCAGAACCCCCAGTCAAGTTCCTGGCATCACCGATGCTAGAGATGTTACCGCAGGATCTTTCATGAGTGTAGCCCTCCTTCGGGATGGTACCGTTCAATCCTGGCAGACCCCACCTCAGAAGCTTCCTAACACGATGAACGAGGAGGCGGGGAAGAAGCCCACCCTGCACCGAATCAGCGGTTTGAAAAATGTCGTGCAAACCACGCTTTCTGGTTACGATGGATATGCGTTGAAAAAAGACGGTTCTGTCTGGACATGGAAAGAAGCGGATAAAGCGGGCAGTCCCCCTTCCAAAGCAAAGCCAGTCAAAGGATTGACCAATATCACGTTCATCACGAGTAAAGGCGGGCAACTGATGGCGCTCGATTCGAAAGGTAGAGTCTGGAGACTGGATGGGCAAGGAAAACGGATTCCATATCACCACGAACTTAAAGTGAAAACGTTGGATGCAAGCTCCAATTATGTCCTTCTGGTGACTACAAAAGGCGAGGTGTACAGCTTCGGAAACACCGTAACGGGCAAACAAGGGAAAATAAAGCAGTTATCGGATATCAAAGGTGTGTCTGCCGGGTACTACCATAGTCTTGCACTTTCCTCCGATGGAAACGTCTGGGGATGGGGTGGTGACAAATATCAGGAGGCAGGTGCACCGGCCACATCACCGGGGGGCATGGTGTACATCCCTGTTCAAGCTAAGCTAGGTACAGATATCTATGTGAACGGCAAACTGTTGCAATCCGTATATCCTGCCGTAGAAACGAGCGAAACGCTCCAACTTCCGATCAAAACGATTGCGTTAGCACTTGGAGCAACATTTGAAGTGCATACCGCGGATGGATTCATAAGCCACTATACCTTAAAATATAACGATCGGATCATTACGATTAAACCGAATGAACTTCAATACACGGTATCTAGCTTGAATAAGCTTGAACCGCAGGAAGAACAGGTCATATCACTACGTGAACCCATAGGCAACTACTCTGGAGCTACCACAGCACCTTATGACATGTTACAGGGGCTTGGGCTGAACGTAACCTGGGACAGTAACACCGCCAAAGTAACGATTGATGAAGTCAAGTAGAGTAGAGTACTACAGGCAATACCAGATGCGATGCACATACGCATGTAAATCAATACTTGTAGAAAGCTTAGAATGCTGAGCATACACACGAACTGAAAAAAACCTCCTGAAATCAATGGCTGTTAAGAAGCAACATCCGAGATTTCAGGAGGGTTTATTTATTTTCGCTAGAGGTGTTTTTTATATTTATATGCTCGTATAATTCGTACGTATACGAAGCATGTGTACTTAGGTAATATGCGCTCTTCCTTATTCCTTCTCGAACCGGAACCAGCCAAAATCAAACTGACTACCTGGCAGAAAAATAAAAGTTACCTTTTGCTCCCCATATACCGGTTCTAATTCAAATGTCCGTTCCTCGTATCCTTCCGATTGGGTGAACTCCACGAGTTGATTGCTCTGTCCGTCCGCACCCGAGAAGCGGATATGAATCGTGTTTTTATCTATCGCTGAAGCGCCATAGATCACTAGTTTGGATGCACCTTCACTCGTGAAGTCCATCTGCTCAAACTCCAGCGAAACGTTATTGCCTATGCCTGCCACACGGTCGTCCTCAATCGTGAACGTATCTCCGTACAGATGATCGCAAGACGCAGCTACATTAGTTTCAAAAGTCCTGCTTTGGCGTTCAAATGAAAAGCCCTTAATATGAATCTTCTGTTGCAGCACAAAACAGATCGACGTAATGCCGCTGAGTCGTTTGGACAGACGGTACGTCTCCTCCTGGTATACATTCCATATCGATTCCTTGTCATATATAACATCGGCAATCATCACACTGCCCTCTTCACCCGGCATACCTTCCCAGATTTGAAGGAAATACGTTTCACTCGACAGCGCAAAAATGGGAATCGTGATCGTATCCGAGCCGTATGGGCCGAAGTCGATATTCCGGAAGCCCACATGAGTTTCACTGTCCCTGCTGGTAGCTACGCCACGTTCATTACCGTTGCCCACATCACCTTTGGTATAGTCGTACAGACCACCTGAGATAAATCCATATGGATCTTTGTAGGCTGTACCCAAACCTTCTGCTTTGAACTCCAGTTGGGAGATGAGTTTGGGTTTGTCTGTACCGTTGTTGCTGGTTGCACGCAGGCGGAACGCCCCGTCGCCCATAGCTGATACTCTGACCCTATGCCTTTTCTCGTCTACGTCTACACTCTGTGAACCTGGCTCGTCGCCCGTTCCAGAAGCGATCACTTCCACCTTGGCAATATTGGACACGATGCCAGCATCGTTTACAACAGACCATTGCACATCACGATAAGTGGTATCCTCCGGGTACAGTTTGGCTGTAACCATCACTTCCGGGTTAGAGGCATCAAGAATCTGTCCTGATTCACTGATGATTTCAATTTTCCGCAGAGGTATTTCCTGAGCGTTGCCCGTCAGTACCGGACGCTTTTCATTTTTCATGAATACAGGTTTCGCACCCGCTGTTATGGATTTTCGCCCCTCATCCACTACTTTAGATTCGAATGTAGCTGTTGCTCCTTCTAATCCTTCCGAAAACACCTCGATCTGGATTGTTCCTGCCTCATGGGTTGAACCGATAATCGCCATCAATTTACCGCTGAACAATCTTCTGCTTAGCCCTTTATACGGGTCATAGTCCGTGCTATCCCCGTTATCCAAACCGAGCAAACGTCCCGCACCGGACACCTTCACCTGCACACGGTTATTCGCATTGTGCACCGGATGACCTGCTTCGTCTTCAACCGAAATTTCCACAAAAATAAGGTCTTTGCCATTGGCTTGCAACTCCTGTCGATCCCCGAGCAGTCGTACTTTCTTCGCATCGGTAAAAGAACGCTGTTCATCGGTAGCAATCACCGTACCATGCTCATCATAAGCGATGGCTTTCAGCTCACCTTCCTCAAACGGTACTTTCCACCAGCCGGACAACTGGGTTCCATGGGCATGGTCGATATCATACGTTCCGATGGTTTCGCCATTGAGTTGCAATTCAATTTTGGGTGCGTTACTGCACACGCGAACATCAATGATCTGACCAGGGCTGAAATCCCAGTAAGGGAATAGATGCACCATTGGACTTTTTTTATAATCCGTCCAGGCGGCTTGATAAATGTAATACGAGTCTTTCGGAAACGTAGCCGTGTCCAGCTGTCCAAAATATGAATTCTTCGTATGATACGGCGTCGGTTCGCCGATGTAATCGAATCCTGTCCACAGGAATTGCCCCAGAGAAAACGGATGATCGCGCTCAGCGATGATGCAATACTCCGGCGATTTCGCTCCCCAACTGGTCGTGCTGTTTCCGAGTGCCGAGCACTGCTCGTCATCATCGTCCAGAACAGGTTGTTCGTATGGGAAGTGATAAATGCCCCGACTTTGCACGACCGAAGAGGTCTCACTGCCATAGATAATCCAGTCCGGATGCTCGGCATGGTGCTGGTCATAATATTTTTCCGCATAGTTGTAGCCAGCCAGCTTCACGATATCCGCACATTTCTGAGCATTTTCCCAAGGCATGTAGTTCGAACCAATCGTCACCCGTGCGTTTCCTTTCGGATCAAATTCCTGCACATACTCCATCAGCATGCGAGTCACTTCCTGGCCGCGCTCATCCGCATGGGTATCATAGATTTCGTTCCCGATACTCCACATGATCAGACTGACGTGATTCCGATCACGTCTCACCCAACTTCTTACGTCGGCATGTGCCCACTCGGTGAAAAACCTGGCATAGTCATACGGCGTCTTCGCCCGTTCCCACATATCAAATGCTTCGGACACCACCAGCATGCCCATCTCATCGGCAAGTTCCATGAACTCTTTCGCCGGCATGTTATGCGCGGTTCGAATTGCGTTGACCCCCATCTTTTTCAGCAAAACAAACCTTCTTCTCATCGCTGTCACGTTAAACGCAGACCCTAATGCGCCGAGATCATGGTGTTCGCAAACACCATTCAATTTCATTTTGACATCGTTGAGGTAGAAACCTTCGCTAGCATCCAGTCTGACCTGTTTGAATCCGATCCGCTGTGGTATAGACTCGATAACCTCCTCAGGCTGCTCTTCCGAGATCAGACGTAGTTCTGTTACGAGATCATATAAGTGGGGTACGTCCGGACTCCATAAGTTGGGATTGAGCACATTAAGCTGCTGGCTGTTTGTAAACTGAATTGGTTGTGCATGTACTTTAGCCCGTTCATGCGCTTTAGCGCGTTCATCTGCATCTCCCATTGCACTAATATCCGTACTTGTATTGGTATTCGCACTTGTAAGATTTGTACCTCGATCCGTCCCCGTAGCGGCATCCGCCACAATCTCCGCCTGAGAGAATGCAATGACCTCACCTTTATATAGAATCGTATGGATCAACTGCGCACGTTGATTCTGTTCCAGACACAGCTCTGTATCTACCTCCACCTGCCAACCATCCGGTTGCTGCCGCATAGAGACATAGATACCATCCGTTACGATGTGGTTGCGACTTCTCGTTTTCAGCCACACATTACGATAGATACCCGCCCCGGAATACCACCTGCTGTTCGGACTCTGATGCACAACTTTGACCAAAATTTCGTTAACCCCGTCCAACAACGCATTCGTAATTTCGTGCTCGAACGCAGAGTAACCATACTTCCACTCCCCAACAAACTGTCCGTTCACATATACGGATGAATCCATATATACCCCATCAAAACACAGAATCACCTGCTGCTGATCATGCTTCACATAATGAAACGTCTTACGATACCACCCGATACTGTTCTCATATAAATCCAGCGTATTATAGATCAGCCAATCATGGGGAAGCTCAACCGCCTCGAAGGAAAGCTTAGTCAGATCAATAGGCTTAGTAAGTTCAGTATCAACAGTAGGGTCAGTAGAATTGGGAAGATCGGTAAAGTTAGCAAGTTCAGTGGAATCAATAGCATTAATAGGGTCAATATGATCCGTTGGCTCAGTGTGATTAGTTTGCTCAGTAAAATTCACATCTTCAATATTTTCAGTTCCTGTATAAGGCTCCGTCAGCTTCGCAACACTTAAGTCACTTTTGGCAAATTGCCATCCCTCATTAAAAAGTCTCTTCACATTCATGTCATTTCTCACTCTCTTCTGGTTGAATAGTTATTACGTTTAACTGCCTGATTTCATTCCCATATCGAAAACCTTTTCGTTAAATGATAAAAAGATACAACTTGCTAGTTAACAGTGCACTAATTATACCATTTGTCTCATCTTTGTAACGTAATTTAATCTAACTAATCAAACAAAAAAGTGAACGTTTTCATATCTCACCTTCATTCTTTACGTCAATCTTTTCTCGCATGCTACTTTAATCTGACCTCACAATCTACGACGAAACCAACATCAAAAAAGGAAAAAAAGAAGGCAACCCGCGCACGGGCCACCTCTAAATGGCTGATACCAGTTGAAATTCTGTTTTTATTCTCACTGTATTTATGCCTCTCTAATTACGGCTCTCTAATTAAGCCTCGCTAACTTCAGCCCCTCCCCTTACCACCTGTCCTTTTTTCTAACGATCACCAGAGACGCTATTTAGGTAAAATTACACCGTTTTATGTTCTAACGATCTCAGGGAACCCTATTTGGAGAAAACGAAGCGAAAAGAGCTGAAAATCCTATGTTTTTTGCGAAATAAGCTTCCTGGTGATCGTTAGAATTCCGGTGGCCCCCATATCACTCCAATAAGCTCATCTGAGATCGTTAGCGTTGTTAAGGTATCGGAGGAACACTCCCACCCAATCCTATGCCTTGTAAAAAGGGTTCCACCCTTGGCCTTTGCCCGATGGCATCGCGCCTGGCACACCGTCCGCCTCAAGCAGCGGACGGACAACTAACTTCACAGGCCACGCCTCGCTCTCGAAGATCACGCGCTCCAGCGTGGCCCGATCCGTCTCGGGAAGCTGCACCTGGTGCAGCGCTTCCCGCCAGGCTTGCTCCGTGATCTCCCAGAACTTCGTTTCCGGGATGTGGTACACTTCGCTCATCGCCTCCATGATCGCAGCCAGATTCACCTGCGTCCCAAGGGACTGCACATAAAAAATCAGCTTCTGGATCGTCTCATTATAGAGACTGTTCGAATACCCCGGACGAATATGGTATCCAGGATCAGCAATCCCGTGCTTGTCCAAATACGGTTGATGCAAACGCACGGAGTCATGATCCCGGAATAATAGTCCCTTCACCTGATTATGTTCTAACACCAGACAGCAGTTCTGACCATGAATCTCCGGTACAACCCCCACCTTGAACAAACGCATCACGATATCATAAAATGTAGTCGCAATTCGATTGTAGAACTCCAGGACATCTTCTACTCTCAAATTCCCGCCCGCAATTTCGCTCAATAGATGATGCCCATCCAGATTGACGCCAAGTGCAGCCATTGGCACAATTTTGTAGGCATCATCCAGCAGTTCTGCGGGATAGACACGAATCTGTGCCGCCAGATGCCGCGGGTGATCGTCGAACAATCCCATCGATTCGGGCATGAAGCCCCACCAGTTCTGCTCCTCACACATGTATACCTTGTCTTTCAATGTCTCGTCACAAGCCACTGCCTGCCTTAACATCTTCTCTCCCACAAGTCCATTCAGCAGCTTAACCACCGGAAGATATCGTGCAGCACCAAGTGACAGGACACTAACAGGCAACTTGAGCATGAGTGCAGACTCAGCAGTTTGAGCCATCGACCGTAGAGATGAGGTAGCAAATACATCTCCAATCTGCACGTCAAGCACCACAACGCTGCCTTCTACGATTTCTTTCGTAAACCGCGGCAAAATGATGTGTTCCAGCTGCCAAGGATGCACGGGCATAGGCAAGTACTCGTTCATCGACAAACCTCTGCGAGAGCATTCAGCCTGGACTTCCTCTCGCTGAGCATCATAGAGCATATTCAGAATCGACAAGCCGTCCTCACATCCTTGCTGCACAGCATCCCGCTTGATCGCTACCCAGCGTAGCCGGATCACTTTCCCGAACTCAGCCGCATATGCCTTAACATCTTCGGCGCTGAATCCAATCTTTGCTTTGGAGGAAGGATGGAACGGGCGATCCCGGAGTGCTGCAATGCGCTCACTTTTCACAAACCATTCATACGCAGACTTCGGATGGTAAGCGGACAACGTCTGAACCTGATTCCAACCAAGTTCATACTGCTCTACAGCCAGGTCCAAACTTGACAGAAAATCTGCCACACCCGGTTGCTTAAATTCATCTTCGGATAATGCCCGTTGTAATACCGCACGCCCCACGGCCGCCGGAGTATCCAGCATCGCCCACCTTCCATCCGATTGTTGCTGATAGATCGGTGATCCCTGAACCCACTGAATGCCCTGCTTTACCCCATGTTCAACTAGACAAAGCACCCCTTCGGTATGCAAACCCAGACTGAAAGGCAGCGTAACTGCGGACGTATCCCGAATAGAGTCAACCTTATTGGAGTTGTTTTTATTGAAGCTATGGTTATTCATATTGTTGCCGCTGACATTGCTCGCAATGGAGTTATCCCCACTGGAGTCGATCCCAGTAAAGTTATTCTCACTGGAGCTATTCCCAGTAAAGCTATCCTTCACAGAGTTATGCTCACTTAAGTTATACTCAGTATGGGTCTGTACACCAGCTGTTTGACGCGTTGTACGATTTTTCTCGTGGCTCTTTTCCCAATGATTTTCAACCCCTTGATATAACTGTTTAAGCTGTGCGGGGGCAGTAGCAAAATCAACAAAATGATGACCTTGCAGCGGAAGTAACTGCTCAGCGAGCAGAATATTCATCAGATCGGCCATTACCTGCTGTTCAGCAGTTCGCCGACTGGAACGTTGCATTAACGTTGACATGTTCATCACCCTCCATCAAATAGTGGAATGCCGGATGCGGATGCCCCAGGAAATCATGGTGCGAGATCGTCCAGGCGTACGCACCGGATTTTTCGAACACAATCACATCGCCGACTCTTAAACAGTCAATCTCTGCATCGGAGTGCATACGATCCTTGGGCGTACATAATTCACCTACAATATGGACTCGCTCTCCTCGTACCTCGGGTCTTGTAAACTCGTGCTTCCATCGATCCGTATATACAATGTGGAAAGGATGATTATGTCCCCATGACGCAGGCAGCCGAAGATGATGTGTCCCTCCCCTTAAAATGGCAAACATCTGTCCGTGCGAACGTTTAATATCCGTCACCTCGGCTGCATAATAACCGTGATCTGCCACTAACAAGCGACCTGATTCAAAAAACAATTCTCCACCATGGGCGGCAAGACGCTTTCTGGCCTCACTCTGCTGCAAAAGAGCGGTAAACAAAGACCAGTCGAAGCCCGGACTGCCGTCATACGTCACACCAAAACCTCCGCCTGCATTGACCACGTCCACCTGCAAGTTATGTTGCTGTTGCCAGCGCTCTACCTTTTGCAAATATAGATCGATCATCTCGGCATGCAGCCTTGCGTCCATATTGTTGGACAGGGAATGGAAATGGAATCCGCATAACCGCACCGCACCCGCGCCTTCCACACGAATCAGCTCAATCGCTTCCTCCACCGCCTCTTCATCGATACCAAAAGGACTGGGACCACCGCCCATCACAATTTTGGTCTGTGGCAGCGTATTACTTCGCAAGTTAATGCGGAGCAACACACGCGCCTCGGGCTGCTGTCGCTTTTTCACAATCGCAATGATACGGCGCAACTCCAGCAGGCTTTCTACATGGATATAACTCACGTTATGCTCGATCGCCAGCTTCAGCTCGCTCTCCTTCTTGCCCGGGCCGCCAAACAGGATCGGAACTTCATGGCTCACCGCCCGAACCTTGAGCAGTTCGCCAATGGAAGCCACCTCGAAACCCTTCACGAGTGGAAGCAGCGCTTCAATAATGCGTGGATCGGGATTGGCTTTGATGGCATAAAATAACTTCGTATTCCGTGGCATCGTTTGCAACATGCCTCGTACCTGCTCCTGTATACCTGCCAGATCGTAAATGTACGCGCAGATCGGTTCATTCTTTTCGCGTTGGATCGCATCTAAGGCTTGTTGTACACTGGTTTTCATAACTGTCCACCTGCGCTTCCATAGTCATTCCGCTTTTGGGCGTAAGCCCGAAATGCCGTATTCCGGTCATCCCCCAGCACATAGATGTGCACACCACGCTCACGCCATACCGCCATATCTTCGATGCCTCTTGTGACTGTTGCATAAGGTACGCCTAATTGTTGCGCGTTCTCATACAATACGCCTATTGCTTCTCTTACATCCGGGTGATTGGTCTGCCAGGGCACACCAAGCGATTGTGATAAGTCCGCTGCACCTTCAAGCACAAAGCTCACCTGCGGATGAGATAAAATCTCCGAGCTCTGACGTACCCCTTTCACACTTTCAATCATCGGTACGATCATCACCTGCGAGTTGGCTTCCGTAATGTACTCCGTTAGCGGGAGTTTGCCGAATACACCTGCACGTCCGCTGTTCAGACTGCGCATACCCAATGGATGGTAATATGCATGATGTACAGCTTCCTTCACTTGCGAGAGCGTCTCGACATGGGGAATCACGATGCCCTGTGCCCCGCAGTCCAGTACCCTTAGAATTTCCGTGCGCTCGACCTTAGCAATCCGTACAAGTGGTGTGATGCACACCAGTTCGGCGGCTCTTATCAACTCTTCTACCGATTCCATCGACGTTGCCGTATGCTCCAGATCAATGATGACAAAATCATAATTGGCATGACCAATCATCTCGATGATGATCGGATGCGGAATCGATACAAAAAGGCCATATACCTGCTGTTTGCGAGCAATCTTTTCCTGAAGTGTGTTCACTCTCATCGATCTGCTACCTTCAGTTCAAGCATATCCTTGGCTAGCCGGAGTGGATTGTTTGTTTTGCGGAAATATAACTCTCCATCCCCATACAAACGCCTTTTCGTCATCTCTTCAATCAGGGCATCCTCTGCCAAAAGATCAAACATGTCAAACCGCTCGGCATACTCGGGATGTTGTTGCTGATAATCCATAATTACTCCGGCACACAGTTGCCAAAAAGCTTCTTCGGACAAACCATAAGGCTCCAGCGACAGCACAATATCCGTCATGCAGATAAAAAAGAACGCATCGTACGTATAGTCACGTACCTCCGACACATCGCCAGCATAGATGAACGAATATCGATTGAATTTGCGATGGGTTTCCGGTTCAGGATGCAACTTCGGTGCACGTTCCGGGTGTAGTAACCGATCCGGGACATAACGAACGCCATCATGTAAATCCTTCAGGATGATGCGTTTCGGCAACTCGTTTTCCAGCACCAAAATGATATTCTGTGCGTGGCATTCAAACGCAATTCCGTGCGCATACAACAGATGAATGACAGGCAATGTGAGTGTACGCACCAAGGCCTCTGCCCATGGCTGGACCCCATGTCGTTCGATCGCCTCCTGGATAAAAGGAACGCCGTTTCGTTGCACCAGCATAAGCGCATTCAGTGGCCAAGCCGTCTCGCCCTCATTCAGGTGAACGGATACATTTTCCCGCCAGATCGCACCCAGAGTGCCGTAAGCGCGGCCGTACTGCGTAACAGGTAATTGTTCGTAACGGAACGAAAGCCCCATGATTTCTTTTAAAATGGCAAACTGCTCGCGCTGCAACAGCTCATCTTCACGTATCAATTGACCCAGCCAGTCACTGATCAGGGGAGCGTTTTGCGTCGTATGTTGGGCAAGAATACGTGTGCTAGATGTGTTCGTAATACTTAAAGCCAGCTTGATGTAAGGTGCTTCTGGATTTTCACGATTCGAGAGGGAACGAATGGATTGTTGCGCACGATAGGCTGAGGCTGAAGTCCCCAGATATATGATGTCTCCATCCATAAGTTGTTTGGCAAATATGGACTCCACCGCGTGCTCCCATTGCCACGGATGAATCGGAATCAAAACGTAGGCATCCATACGTAGCGAAGCCGTTTTGTCCAAAATCACCTGACCGAATTGCTGCAAATCCTCCTTGGTCAGATGCTGTTCCAGCAGTGCTGCCAGATCATACCCATCGGATGTAGCCGTTTGAGCCAATTCTTTTCTCACCGCAACCCAAACGAGGGGAACGTCGGCATTGAACTCGGGGCCATAGGCAAGATTGTCTTTCAGCGAGAATCCTAACCTGGACTTGTAGCTCGGATGATACAGATGACCATCGGTCATGTGACTTTCGAGCGCATCGTAGTGACGATCCTCTGCCGGAATGCGAAGAGGCAACAAAGCCCGGCACTGACTGTCTTTGGCCATCGTTTCTTGCAACTCCTGAACCAATGCCGTCAGTTTCGCACCCTGCAAACGATTCAGCACCATCTCTTCCAAAAATAAATCCAGATCCGTGCAGGTAACACCTTCGCGCTTGATCGATCCAACCTTCACCTTCACCCTTCCAAACGAAAACTTCTGCTCTGCGTCACACGTATACACCACGGATTCACCATTTGCAGTAACACCGCAGGTCGACCACTCACTGCCGTTCACTCGACGATCCAAAATATCTTCAAACCACATCGCTTCCAGTGCCTGGCGTATGATCCTTTCCTGAACTTCCACGTACACAGGGACTGCGTTGTCATTTGGCGTTCTATGTCTTTCATCCGCTATGTTTGATTGGGGTGATTCATGTGATTCGTGTGATTTATTAGGTTCGTTTTGTTCGATTGGTTCACTAATGCTGTTCATCTTATTTGTTCCACTTGTTCCGCCTGTTTCAGTTGGGTCTGTTTCTATTCTGCCTGCTACTTTACTTCCCTTTTTTTCTTCTGCCTCATTGCCGATTTCCACGGATCTCACGTGCTTCACTCCCTAAACGTTTCATGACGTTACCTACCGGCACATAAACCGGGGTCTGACTAATGCCCGTGAGACAACTCACCAGATTTTGTTTGGCCAGAAAAGCGTCTGCAGTCAGCAAATGCTCCGCATAAGCGTTACCTGTTCGTGCCCATTCTTCCTCAAGCACCTCACGTACCTGCATCCAGAAGTATTCCTCCGATACGTTCACATCCCGAGCCAATACATGAATTAATGATCCCAGATGGTTGACGATAAAATAATACGAGGTTCGCGCCCATGCCTTCTCACGTGAATAACGTAACAACTCAGACGGTTTAGAACTTAGAACCTCCCTCTGCTCATGCCGCTGCCATCCATCCACCAACTGCTCATCCACACTGACCCCTTCCAGATCACGTACGATAAAAGCAACCGGCAAGCCCTGGTCCAGCGTCACCAACGTATTCTGCAAGTGGGCCTCAAAATGAATGCCCTTCTCTCCAGCCGCCCGCACAAGCGGCAACAGTGAACATTCCAAGTATCGTGACAGCCACTGCTCTACCTTGTCACGATCAACGACATCGGCATCATCCTGTCTACCACACAGCATGGTCACTAAGCGGGATGGTGCTCCTGGCAATGGCGACTCCACCAGACTGGACAATACATAGGTACTCGCAGCATCGAACTCAATCGGACGATAAGCAACGGTGAATAAACGGGTAAGTTCTTCGTCCTCGAACCTGCATGTCGCTACACCTGTCTCATATGCGATATGGGTATATGGCTCCGCTTCGAAACAGCCCTGTTGCCACACATAGCTGGACGCATCCAGTGTCCGCCGCATCTGCTCGGCACTGTTGGTGCGAATCATGTTGGTAATCTGCATATTGAGCGATAGCTTGATGTTGCAGTTCCAGTCCGGAATGTACACTGTACGTACCGAAGAGGTCGGGTAAGCAAGCGGCCCTGCGCTGCCTAGCAGCAGTAACTTCTCTTCACGGATATACGACTGGACCTCGTTCAGACCGGAGATGTGCGCATACTGCCACGGATGGATCGGCAAAAGCCTGTACATGTCCAGCTTTTCTTTGGAAACAGACCATTCTTGGCCTGTCAGAAGCTGTTGCAGATCGATTTTGTCCGCATGCTGCACCCATTCCTCTGCATATACCTCCTGCCTTACGGCGATATAACAGAGCTGGAACGAGGTTCGAAGTTCTGGACTATATCGCTGCACATCCTGGGCAGTGAAACCTCTGGAGTTTTTCGGAAAAGGATGAAACGGATGACCGTACAGCAGGGATTGTTCAGAAGTAATATAGTCATATATCCCGAGATCGGACGCCTGCTCCATATACAAGGTCAGGTTAGCCACACTGTTCTCCACTTTTTGAGTAAATTCACGAACACGTTCGGCACCCCGGCCTTGATCTCCACTAATTTCAGACGAAATCCAGCGCACCAGATCCCGGTAATGCACGGCTTGTCCATTACAGTTCATGCTGAGATATTCATGCTCCCCCATCGCCGAGTAGTAGGATAGCAACCCCATGACGCTTACACGGCTGGTTGGAAAAGCAATCATATACGTCAGCGTATCCGGGTTAAGCTGCACATGTTCTGCTTTTTTCGGCCCAAGCTCACGGATATAACAGTTCAGCAGCAACTTGCAGGAATGCTCATCGGCCTGTTGCTCCGCCTTGGACCGGAGTTTGTTTTCCATTTTGAACAATGAAGCCAACCTTCTTTCGAGTTATAAGTAAGACTAGAGGTAATGTCAGCAAAATGGCACAACCAAGACCTACGCATATTTCTTTAACAGCCCCCCATTTCGCTAGCTCAAGCTCTCTGCCATGTTCGGCGAGCCATTGCCAGCGCACATCGTAATACAGCGTCATGCCCATCACTGCAAACGATGAAGCCAGTCGTTCAATCGTTGTGGACAGCACCGACCCTTCATGCATGTCTTCCTCAGGTAACGCCTGCAGTCCAATTGCAGAAATGCTCATACCGGACAGGCCTACGCCAATGCCCCGGCACGCCATCAGCAACCCGATGATCCATACGGACGCCCCGATGGGAAGGAAGGCAAACGTAAGAATAGATACCGATACCAGCAATGTTCCCCAAGCGATAAACTGAAGAGACCGCCCGCGATCCAGCAGGTTTCCTCCGATCCACATGAACAGACTCGTGGAGATGGAAAGCGGAATGAACAAGGCACCGGAAAGCGCCGGAGACAGCTGAAATACCTCCTGAAAAAGCAGGGGTAGCGCAAAAATCACGCCAAACATGACACAATCCTGAATCGTGGAGATCAGAACGGTAAGAGGGAATACCCCTTTTCTCCGTAGCAACGAATAACGGATCAGCGGTTCATCACGTCCATTCTCAACCTGGATAAAACGAATAAGCATCACTACGCCAAGGACAATCAGTGTCCAGGATATCCATGGAGCTACTGCCGGGCTGGCGTACACCTGTACGCCCAGACTGAGTGCACCCACTGCGCTAACAAGCCGTAGCACACTGGATGGATGCCACTTTTTCCTGCGAGCCGGGGTGTAGGCTTGAATCACTCGTCCACAGCCGATCAGTGAAAAAACAGCCAAGGGTACATTCAACCAGAACAGCATCTCCAGCCGTCCATACTGAATGATAAATCCGCCAAGAGTAGGCCCAGCCGCAGGAGCAAGCATCAGCAGCAGTCCCCATGCACCCGTAATGCGCCCCCGAACCTCCGGGCCGTAGACATCAAACAGCAACACAAGGGATAAAGGAATCATCAGGCCAGCAGCCACACCATGCATGAACCTTACAATCAGCAGCACTTCAATGTAAGAATGGAGCAAGGCACCGAGCACAGAAAATACCCCGTAAATGCAGATACCCAGCATGTACGTCCGCTTGCGTCCCAACCGGTCTACGATCAGGGAAGCCAGTGGCATCGTTAATGTCATGGCGAGCATATACAGGGCAATGATCCACCCGCCCGCCGTGGCGGAAATGTCATAATATTCGATAAAATACGGAAGCAAGAGGTTAAAGGCACTATTAGTAAGCACAAGCGTGAAGGCTCCCAGCAGAATGGCAAGTAAAACCGCATGCCGCCGAAGCAACGATACACTCAGCATAAAGTTGTCGTTAGTGCAATGGCGTCCGATACCGATTGCTCAAAGATCGCTAGTACTTCGCCTGCTTCCTTCTCCGTAATATTCAGGGGCGGCAAGAAACGAACAACCGCAGAATGACGTCCGCCGACTTCCACAATGAGTCCGTTACGGAAACATTGTTGCTGAATGACAGACGCTAGCTCACCATGCTGCAGATAATGTCCAAGACGATCCTTGCCCCCTTGCGGGTTAACCACTTCAACACCGATCATGAGCCCTCGGCCACGAACATCACCAATCTCGGCAAAACGGCTTTTCATCGCTTGTAACCTTGCCATGAACTGCTCACTACGCAGGTGCACGTTCTGCATCACATTATGCTCCCGGATATAACGGAGCGTGGCTAGACCGGCTGCCATGGCCAGCTGATTGCCACGAAATGTGCCCGTATGCGCACCGGGTTTCCACTGATCCAGCTCCTCCTTATAGATCACAACCGACATGGGAAGACTTCCACCTACGGCTTTCGAGCAAATAATGACATCAGGCACGATGCCCGCATGTTCAAACGAAAACATCCGACCCGTACGTGCAATACCCGTCTGCACTTCGTCAATAATGAGCGGAATATTTCGTTCCGCAGTGATTCGGCGTAACTCTTTCAGCCACTCAATATCCGCAGGAATCGCACCACCCTCGCCCTGTACCGTTTCTACGATCACTCCGCACGGTGCAGCTATTCCGCTCTCGCAATCATCCAGTAAATTCTCAATATACTGTGCACTTAATCGGGCAGTCATGCCTTCACCAATGCCAAACGGACAACGATATTCATAGGGAAATGGCAAGAAATGCACATCCGGCAGGAGACTTTGCAGGTTTTCTTTTTTACTCAAATTACCGCTCATGGACATCGTCGCTTGGGTTGAACCGTGATATCCGCCTTGGAAAGCCAGAATGGACTTCCCGCCTGTAGCATGCTTCACCAGCTTAATTGCGGCTTCGACCGCATCCGCTCCCGTTGGGCCGCAGAACTGAATTTTGGATGTATTCCGCATCTCTTCGGGCAGTAAAGAGAATATCTCTTGCATAAACGAAAGCTTAAGTGGTGTGGCCAAATCGAGTGTATGTAATGGAATCTGCTGATCCAGAACATCTCGAATAGCGCCAACGACTGATTCATGGTTATGTCCAAGCGCGAGTGTCCCCGCACCTGCCAAGCAATCGTAATACTCACGGCCTTCCGTATCCGTGATCTTGATGCCTTGAGCTTTGCTGATGACGAGCGGGAAATGCCGTGGGTACGCTCGTGCGTTGGACTCCTTTTCGTTCTGCAGCTTCAGGTATTCCGTCTGAACCTCTACTGACATAACTCTCTAACGCCCCTTATCGTCGATTCAGGCCCAGATGCCTGTTCATTCGTTATTGAATCGTGCTAACCGCTAACTCTGACTGAGATATTCCAAATATTGACGCACAACGTCTCTTGTCGTGCCGCCATGTGGATATACATGGTGAGTCAGATCTGGCAGGGCGTTGACCTCCAGAATGCCTCCCTGTTCCGTTGTAATGGGTACTCGGATGTCCTTGCAACGAACATCTATACCTGCAACGTCAATCTGGAGCGCTTGGGCTGCCTGTATCATCATGCGGGCATTATCAGGGTGAATGTCATCCGTGCAATCCCTGTAAAATTCACTGATCTTTCCGGCCGCCGAATTACGGAGATCATACAGCTCAATCTCCTGATCCACGGGGGCCACATCATTCAAAGCAAGTCCTTGCTTACGCAACGTATCCAGCAAATGAGTATTTTCTAGGTCAATCGCGGGGAAAGCTTCGTACGCACCGATCTCTGTGTCCTGGATGCGGTTCCGGTTCAGCATTTCAATCAGTCCACGGACAGATGAACTGCCGTTGCCCGTCACATACACAGGACGGTATTGGTTAACCGCCGCTACCTGTTCGTTGATAATTAACACCCGGTAGTCGGTTCCAATGACATATTGTTGTAGCAGGATGCTACTGCCGTATTGGGTTGCGAGCTGAATTGCCGCTTCCAACTCAGTAGCGGTGCGTACATCCAGCGTAACCCCCTGACTGCTGCTCGAATCCAGCGGTTTGACTACGATGGAACTGTATTGATGAAGGAAAATTTCGGCCTCTTCTCCCATACCTGCTACAACGATATGAGGGGGAACGGGCATCCCCTGTTCATGCAGGATCAGATTACATGCCTGTTTATTCTTGGCAAGCAACCCTGCGATCAGCGGTAGCCGGTGAGTTCTCGTTTTGTTAATGATGATCTGTTTGTGCTCCAGGGACAGTTTTAGAAAATCCTCACAACCATCCACCAGCAACTCGCACCCGATCCCCATCTCTCTTGCTTTGTTCAGAATCAGCCGATTCTGTAGATTCTCAAAACCTTCTGGAAATACGGAACTTTTGGAACGAAGTAAATTCATATCCGACCTTCCTATCGGTTGATTTTATTGATAATGATTATCAGTATCATGCAAAATCTATTTTATGGTAATTATTCACCTGTTGTCAATATGAAACTTTTAAGGAAAAAATATCTTTATTTCTGAAAAGTATTGGCTTTGTAATCGTGGAGTACTGCATACATAGGCATAACAAACGAGGCAAGCCCTGGAGTTTCCAAATCCTCTGCTTGCCTGTTTTGTTATCCCCATGACGATATAATGATGGTACTGAGGAATATTTAAAGGGTGGATGATCGTAGAAATATGACGTATACACCTATGTTCAGTGACGATCTAGGCTTTTCAAAAAGGCCTAGAAAACCTGCCAATTCAGCACTCTGGGTACCAAACAGATGGTGCTTGAAACTCCTGTTCATCAAGCCATCTGTGTATAACGTTGCTGCGTTTCATGCAGCTTCCTGCCTCTTCCGTGCGGGATACAGGTTGGCGTACCGAATAACGGGTCTACAGCAATATCACACTCCATCTGAAACACGTTTCGCACAAGGTCACGAGTGATAATATCCTCCGGTTTACCCTCTGCATAGATGGACTTGTTGTGCACCGCAACGATATGATGTGCGTATCGGCAGGCCAGATTCAGGTCGTGAAGCACCATCACGATGGTACGCCCCTCCCTTTCATTTAATTCAAACAGCAGATCGAGAATATCAATCTGATGTGTCATATCCAGATACGTCGTAGGCTCATCCAGCAGCAATGTTTCCGTACCTTGTGCCAAGGTCATCGCGATCCATGCCCGTTGACGCTGACCACCGGATAACGCATCAACAGGGCGATCTGCAAGTTCTGTCAGATGTGTAGACGCAAGAGCCAGTTCAACCATGCGCTCATCCTCACGCGACCATTGTTTAAGCCATGTCTGATGAGGATAGCGTCCTTGGCGAACCAGCTGATTCACGGTCAAACCTTCCGGTGCCGTTGGTCCTTGAGGCAGAATAGACATGCGTCTTGAGATTTCTTTGGTGGGTAGCTTTGCAATCTCTTCACCATCCAGCAACACGGTGCCTGAACTGGACTTCAACAGTCTAGCCATCGTACGTAGCAATGTCGATTTTCCGCAACCATTACTGCCGATCAGGACGGTAATCTCTCCCTTCGGAATGGTCAGGTTCAGGTTTTCTATAATCGGATCTGCTCCATAGGAGATGGTAAGCTGCTTGGCTTCCAGAATACTCACGGCTCTCTCCCCCTCAATAATGGTTTCGATTCTTAAATAATAGATACAGGAAAAACGGTGCTCCAATACCTGCGGTAAATACGCCTGCAGGGATATCCAGCGGCAGAAACGCCGTTCGGGCAATGAGATCGGCTATACATACCAATAAAGCACCTACAAAGCCGGATACCAGCAGCAAGCTGCCAAACATCCGCCCTACCAGTTTTCGTGCAATATGCGGGGCAATCAAACCAACAAAACCGATCGTGCCGGCGACAGAAACAGCGATCCCGGCTAACAGCACACTGCACAATAACAAGGCAGATCGATGCCACTGCACCGTCACGCCAAGCCCTGTGGCAAGGTCATCTCCGAACTCCTGTGCATTCAGACTGCGGCCAAACCACAGGGCAAGAGGCAGGACGATGACAATCACAGGTAATATCGTCTGAATATCTGTCCATGTGGCTCCATAGATGCTGCCAGTTAGCCAGATATAAGCCTGACTTGCTGTATAAAAGGGGCTTAGAATCAACATAAAGGTCGTGCCAGCGCCCGTTATAGCCGATACGCCTATACCGATCAGCACCAGCCGGATCGGACTCACTCCTTTTTTCCAGGCAAGGATATAAATGATGAATGCTGTTACCATTGCACCCATGACCGCAAAGAGTGGCAGTAGCTTAATGCTTACGGTCCCACCCAGTAATGTTACAAAGCCTACGGCTGCTACCGCAGCACCGCCAGTTATGCCAATGACATCAGGTGAGGCAAGTGGATTTCGGATAATTCCCTGGAGCAGTGCACCCGACATCCCCAGTGCGGCCCCGACAAGCAGAGATAACAATACCCGTGGAAGCCGAAGTGTCAGCACGACGAAATCATGCTCTCCCGCATTCAGTCCAAAGATGGTGCGAAGGACGTCCAGTGGAGATATAAAGTCACTGCCTAAGCTTGTTCCGACTACCCCTGCTACCAGAAACAGAATGAGGCATACAATGATGACAACCATCGACTTACGTTCCACTTGCATGGAGACTGTGTCCTTTTTATTCCGATATGTCAGCATCTTCCTCATATTTTCGTCACCCCCTTACGGGCGATATAAATGAAGAAGGGTCCGCCGATCAATGCGGTCATTACACCCAGCGGAACTTCCTGCGGCATAATGACAAGCCTTGCTACGACGTCAGCTGACATTAACAATATCGCTCCACCCAAGAAGCAATACGGGACAAGCCAGCGGTAGTCATTGCCAACAAAAGCACGCATGATATGTGGTACGACGAGACCCACCAAACCTATGGAACCGGCAACTGCTACAGAACCTCCCGCGAGTACTACCGTAACGATTCCCATCATTACTTTCACCAGAAGTACGTTTTGTCCCATGCCTTTTGCTATGTCATCCCCTGTTAACAATAGATTGATAGCTCGGCCCATAAATAACGACACCAGTGCGGCTGCCGCCATATAAGGTAGAACCGGATAGAGCATATCCAGCGTTCGACCGCTTACCGAACCGGCAAGCCAGAACAGTACATCCTGCAGTCCCGTGCCGTCCAGCACAAGAATCGCTTGCGTAAAAGAGGCAAACAAGGCTGAAATAGCGGTACCCGCTAATACAATTTTGATGGGCGTCAGGCCATCACGCCCCAGTGAACCCAGACCATATACAATAGTTGCCGATATGGCTGCCCCGGCAAACCCAAACCACATCATCGTCGTTAAAGAAGACACGGACAATACGACAACAGCAATAACAATAAAGAAAATCGCACCTGCGTTGATCCCGAACACACTCGGGGATGCGAGAGGATTACGCGTCAGCGCCTGCATCAGTCCACCTGCAACAGCCAGACTTGCCCCTACAACGGCCGCGATAATCGTTCGTGGCAATCGCTCTGTCAGTAGCACCACATGCTCCACTGACGTTTCATCATAGGACTGAACCGCATCCCACAACATATGAAACGTAATCGGCGTTCGTCCCAAAATCATGCTGGCGGTTGCAGCGAGTAACATAAGAATGAACAATCCCAACAATCCGTATATTTTGGCACTCGCCTTGGTAAAAAGAGGAAACATACTCTCACTCTCTCATCTATGAAGTGAAACAAGACCTGCCTGCCCATACACTTTGCTAACGAAAGTTCTGGTGCATGGCAGATCCTGATCCGGTTATTATTTATTCAGGTTGAACAGCTTGTATAGATCGTCCAGCATCATGTTGGCTGATGTATATCCGCCTGCCATGTTCCAGGCCACCTCATCGACCTGGTAGAGCTGATTGTTTTTCACAGCGTCAAGGTTTTTCCAGAGCGGACTGCTTGTCCAATCTTTATAATTCTTCTCGATCGCAGCCGTATCCGTACCTGAATTGAAATTAAAAATCATGTCTGCATTCATATCCGGAATGGCCTCCTTGGATGTAAGTTCAACACCCCATTTATCTGCATCGTGGCCCGCTGGTCTTGTAAATCCAAGTTCCTTCAGGATCTTACCTGCATATCCCATGTAGAAAATGCGAACCTGATCCGCTCTGAAGTTGGTAATGGTTGCCTCAATCGGCAGACGGTCACCCATTTTCTCTTTGAAATCCGCTACACGCGTCTCCCAATCGGCAAGCAGTTTATTCGATGCCTCGGTTTTGTTCATGGCTTCCCCGGCAATCTTCAATGTTTCTTTCCAATCGAACAGCGTTTCGGTCACGACCGTTGGTGCGATCTGGGACAACTGATCATAGATCTCTTCATCTCTGATTTTGGTAGCAATAATGAGGTCAGGCTTCAACTTGTTGATTTCTTCCAGATTCGGCTGGGATTCCAGACCTACTTGCGGTACACCATCCAAGTCTTTACGCAGATATTCATAAACAGGCTGCTGAACCCATGATTCCACGACACCTGCCGGTTTCACGCCAAGTGCTACCACAACATCATTCGCACCTTGGAACAGTGTCACGATCCGTTGCAGAGTTCCCGTGATTTTGGTTTCCCCCATGGCATGTTTGATCACCCGAGTCTCGCCTGTAGCTTTGACCGCTTGATCTCCATCCGTGCTACCTTCAGCACTTTTACCACTTGTTGCCGAGCTTGCTGTATTGGTTGTACCCGCACTTCCCCCTGAAGCACAGCCAGCCAGAAGCGAAATCATAAGAATAAGTGCTGCATAAATATATAACTTTTTGCTGAATCGAAACATGGAATCCGTCTCCCCTTTTCACTCTAAATGATATTGAATCTCATTATCAATTGTATTGTAATAGAGTTGGGTGATTTAGACAAGCACATATTTGGAAAAATATTCACGACTAGTAGCCAGCTTCTTTTATTCTATAAACGTTGCTGTAAAAGCATATTTGAGGTGAATGCATATAATATTAATCGATATTATCAAACGTTGGTGTAACCACTTATGTCAATTGTCACCTACTTCTTCTGGGCTAAATGCAACTTGAACTATCCTTCTATTTCATGATGTGACGATATCCAAGAATATTAATATTTATACATTATATTCTTATATTTATGAATAATCCGACCATACTTTGTACTTTTCGTACTAGAGCCGGTTCATTTAACTCATCACTTATTCCTAAATTATTCCTGTAAATGAAACTCTTCTTATGTTAGATTATCCCTTGGAATAAAATCGCATATAGAGACAGGGGACGGACATTATGAAAAAACATTGGATTCTTTCGATTCTGATGAGTATGGTATTGATCGGCGGCATAGTTCTTCCAACAGGGCATTACGCTGCGGCTGCAGACAATTCCACTGTGATTTCGGACGAGGTAAATACGGAAGAGACAATCAATCAGGAAGAACAGGAACTTACGGCAGATGATCAAGATTTTCTGGATTATTTGGATGCCTTGGAGGCAGCAGCTGTTTATGAAACAAAAGCTATGAGCGCCATAGGCGGAAACACATACATCACCTCCTCCAATCGGAAATCTTTCTTTTTGACGTTAAACAACACAGCTGTCCCGAATTACACGAAATATGTTTCCATGCTGAAGCAGATCAAACCGGAGAATACGGAGTTGAAAAAAATCCATGACAAATTGATCAGAGGCAGCTACGCACAACTGGAAGGTTATCAGTTGTTCAAAAAGGCTGTGTCCAAAACAACAGTAAACCGCACGTTCCTCAAGCAGGGTAATGACAAGATTGCTACCGGCAAAAAGAGTATCGAGCAGTACCTCAAAGAAGTTAAGACATACGGAGAACAACTGGGATTCGAGATGTAGCACACTCGGCTCCATAATTAATTGATAATTAAGGAAAAAAGTGTTTTCTTTTGCAATAAAAATTCGTATAATAACCGTATAATCAAAAGGCTATGCTGCCGAAAGGTACAACCTCGTGAACATGAGAGGTTGTGCCTTTTTTGCGTTTTCTACGCGTTTTCCACGGCATTCTCTAGCCCCTATTTTGCATTTAACCATGTGCCAAGGAGTGATATCTATGATTTTAGAAGCCATTTATCATCGTCCCAAACTGAACTGGTCTTATGCGTATAATCGAACAACCATGCATCTTCGCTTGCGGTCCAAACGAGGAGATTTGGATGCCGTCATTGCGATTACCGGGGATAAATATGCCTGGGATCGGACGATCACACATATTCCTATGCGAATTTTCGCCCGGGATGAAATGTTTGACTACTGGGAAGCCGAGACATCTCCGCCTTACCGCAGACTTCGTTATGCTTTTCAGCTAATCCAGGGGGAAGATTCCGTGTGGATGACAGAGCGAGGATTTGAGCAGGCATTGCCGGATCATCCGCTGGAAATGTTTGATTTTCCGTTCATGAATCCGGTTGATATTTTCGAACCGCCTGCATGGGTTAAAGATGCTGTATTTTATCAAATTTTCCCCGAACGTTTTGCGAATGGTGACCCATCTCTAACGCCAGCAAATGCTGAGTCTTGGGGCGGTACGCCTACGCCTACCAATTTCTTTGGCGGAGACCTGCAAGGTGTGATGGACCATCTGGACCATCTTCGTAAACTCGGGATCACAGCCATCTATTTCTGTCCATTGTTCGAGGCCACGACCAACCATAAATACAACACCGCCGATTATCTGAAGGTTGATCCTCAGTTTGGTACGAATGAACAATTGAGAATGCTAGTGGACGCATGCCATGCTCGCGGTATACGAGTCGTTCTGGATGCTGTATTTAACCATTCGGGAAGAGAGTTTCCTCCTTTTGTCGACGTAATGAAAAATGGGGCTGATTCTCCTTATGCAGACTGGTTCTACATCAAGGATTGGCCTCCACGGGTTGAGGATGGCATTCCAACCTACGAAACCTTTGCCTTCGAACCGCTTATGCCAAAGCTCAACACGGAGCACCCGGATGTCAAAGCTTATCTGCTTGAGGTTGCACGCTACTGGATCGAAGAGATGGATATTGACGGTTGGCGCCTGGATGTAGCCAACGAGGTGGATCACCAGTTCTGGCGTGAATTCCGTCAGACGGTCAAAGCGATCAAGCCCGATGCTTACCTGCTCGGTGAAATCTGGCATGATTCATTAATGTGGTTGCAAGGCGACCAGTTCGATGCCGTCATGAATTACCCTTTTACCAACTCCGTACTGGATTATGCCGTGCATGGCAAGCTGGATGGACTCGAATTCGCCAACGAGATTGGCAAACTGCTTGCTGCGTACTCCCAACCCGTTACCGAAGCCGCGTTTAACCTGCTGGGTAGCCACGATACCCCGCGGTTACTGACGTTATGTGATGGGGATATACGCAAAATGAAATTGGCTGTCACGTTGCTTTTCTCCTATCCGGGCGCACCTTGCGTCTATTATGGGGATGAGATTGGACTGGATGGTGGATATGACCCGGGTTGCCGCAAATGTATGGAGTGGGACGAGAGCAAACAGAACCGGGAACTGCTTGAATTTTTCATCCATACGATTGAGGTACGTAAGAAACATGCAGCTTTGCGCAGCACGGGGTTAAAGATTATGTATGCCGAAGCAGGTGACCCTTGCCTTGCTATGGAACGTGTGGATTCGGAAACGGGAGAACGTATGTTACTGGTGATCAATGCCAGTAACGAGCCTCGTACACTGGAGCTTGGATGGGGAGATCATAATGTATGGCGTGACTTGTACACTGCGGCTTCGGTTGAGGCAAGACAGAACAAGTTAACCCTGGATCTCGAAGCATACGGCTTCTCCTTGTTGCAATGTGAGGTGAAACAGCCAGCAGAAGCATGATTTTGGTAAAGGGCTTTTCAGATATCTGCCATTAATCTCACTGTGTTTCTGTGCACTTAACTGCTGGCAACATGCTGTGAGTCATCCCATGCTTCCCTTTCCTTTACTTGATAATGTAGGCATGGATATTGAAGGGCTACATGTGAAAGGGAAGATTCCGAAGGGCTGAACGTGAATAACGTCCGGCCCTTCTTGGTATAAAAAAGCACACTATTACGTCTAGCAGCGCCATATGCTCTTTTTCTGTATTTCTGTATTTCTGTATTTCTGCTTGTCTGTTTTCCTGCTTTCCTCCCTCCCTTATGTTGTTTCCTGACTCTAACGATCACAGATGACCTTATTTGCCCAATTTCAGCGCTTTTGGAATTCTAACGATCACGATGGACCTTATTTCATTAAAAAACCTCCATAATTGCACTTTTCACAGTGAAATCTGCCAAATAAGGCTTCTGGTGATCGTTAGCGCTTGAAAAGCCCTTATTCGCTACGAATAAGGTTTCTGGTGATCGTTAGAATATTACGTTGGACTTTCCTCAGACTTGGTTTTTCATTTTTGAAAATTTGGGATATACGGATAAATGGTGGGTTGGGTTGGGTTGGGTTGGGTTGGGTTGGGTTGGGTTGGGTTGGGTTGGGTTGGGTTGGGTTGGGTTGGGTTGGGACGCTTCTCCTGTATAACAAAAAAACGCACATCCAATCGGATTCATGCGTTCACCATTTTATCAATTCTGTTTGTTGGATTCGTCAATCTTATTAAAACTCTAGATTCTGTCAGCTTGCGCCTATTGCTTATTGAATCAAGACCAATCAAACGATTTAGCGTGCAACCTGAGCCTGATCATCCTCTGATAAAACAGTTATGCCTGATCCAGCGGCTTGCATACCGGCTTTCTGACCTTTTTCATACGGGAGCTGACGAGTGCTTCTTCTGTGATCACAATTTTCTGCGGAATTTTGTATGCGGGTAGTTTGTCTTGGCAATAAGTCCATATAGCCCTGCGAAGCTCTTTCAGCGAACTAGGGCCCGCGAGTCGCACTGTCGCTTTCACCTGCTGGCCTGTTATCCCGCTCACTTCTCCCGTAACTACCGCCGCTTCAATGCCTTCCATCTCTTCAAGCACACTCTCCACCTCAGCAGGGTACACTTTCCAGCCACCTACGTTAATAATCTCGGAACGACGACCCAGGATGCGGATATATCCTCTCTCCACCACTGCCTCATCTCCTGTTCGCAACCAACCGTCTTCTGTAAAAGGAGACGGAGCATTCAGGTAACCCATCATCGCCGTTGCGGTATAAATCTGCAGCTCCCCATCTACAACACGACACTTCACCTCTTCATCCTGAATGGAAAATAACAGCGAACCCGGTTCTTTAGAACGTGTTGGTAAAATCCCCAATTCGGACATGCCGTAAGCTTGAATCGTCCTGATCCTCGGAAAGCGCCGAGTCCAGGCATCCAAAACCGACTCAGGCATTACTTCCGAGCCATAAGAGACCACTTCCAGGCTAGAAAGGTCGTAATGCTCATCTTGTTTTCCCAGAAGCAGCAGATTCATAAAAGTCGGGGATACGGGCAGCGCCTGTACACGATGTTTCTGAATGGTACGGCACACTTCATCCGGAGTACGATTCGCCACAATACATAAGCAGCCTCCGCTGGATAGCGATTGTAGCATGGTATTCACCCCGCCGATGTGATCAAACATCATGAAGGGGATGGTACGTAGCGGACGCACCTGCCGTCGAAAGACCTGTAACAACCGATCAGCCCGGTGAACCGTCGCCTTACTCACTCCCGTAGATCCCGAGGAGAACAGAACCAAGCCGCCAATCTGCTCCAGTCGCAATTCAGTCAAAATGGCTGGCATCGCTTCTTCTCCATGAGTCTCGCGTATCTGTCTCACCAAAAGCTTTCCTGAGTTTACCCCCAAGCGCACAGCTACATGTGCAAGCTTTACGTACTCGTCCCGTTTCGCTTCGACCAAATTACGATCGATCGGAAGCACGATGCACCCTGCTCCAAGCAATGCCAGCATTGCCGATGCTGCATAGGGAGAATAGTCCTCTTCCAAAGTGACAACTTGCCCCGATATCCCCTCTTTTGCGATCCATTCTCCCATGAGAAAAATCTGACGAACCAGCCAGTCGTAACTGTACTCTTGATCCTCCCAAATAAACGCCGGTTGCTGCCCGTGAGCGGCAAAGCGCTCTAGCAAAAAATCAATCACCTCACACCCTCCCCATCATTGCCCAAGGTCTGCTGCTGTGCTAGATAATTCACCAGCGAGCCTACCGTCCGATACGGACTTTCAGGTAAGGAAGCAGCCGCAATCTCGGCGAGAGCGTTCCCCACGCCTTTTCCCCAATGCTCTTCAATGCCCTGCTCCACCACGGCTAGTAAAGACACCAGTTCCAGTGAATTCAGTCGTCCATCCCGACCATATAGTGGTGCATTACCGCCCTCTTCCAAGGCAATGAATGTGTTATGATACGCATTCAGCTCCCGGCAGCTATCCAGTACAATGCGCAGCAGAGCTGCCTTGTGTTCGTTTGCGTTGTCTATATCTGTTTGGGATTGCCGCGGATATGTGGAAGCTTGAGGCAGTGCTTTTCTTAACGACGAATACCAGTTGTATTCATCTGCGGCTAGCTCTTGCACTACACCTGACAACTGAGCTTGCCATCCTTCACGCTGCTTCAACCTTGCCACCTGAAGCAAACTATTGGCCTTTTCCCATCGGAGAATGATGTTCTCATATTCCTTGGCGTACTGGTCAAGCGGCGCACCCAGCCACTCAGCAGACTCCTTGAGCACATCCCGGAAATAATATCGGCTCCACCGCATATCAAAAAGCAGACTCGATATTCGGGCTTCGCTCTCTGCATTCCCTCCTGCATTTCCTTCCAGTGCATCGATCAGACTGGTAGATACAGCATGTCCAAAATAAAAACGCCGTGCTCCCTCCATGACCGTTCTACCTGTCAAAAATTCATATACCTGAGTAGC
Organism: Paenibacillus xylanexedens; assembly: GCF_007680605.1. Classification (GTDB taxonomy): domain Bacteria; phylum Bacillota; class Bacilli; order Paenibacillales; family Paenibacillaceae; genus Paenibacillus; species Paenibacillus xylanexedens_B. The sequence goes on along the minus strand of NZ_VEIO01000002.1, from coordinate 96,884 downwards.
CAATGCTTGGGCCAGCATCTCCCGGTACCCCTGCGAATCCAGCAGGACTTTGGCCTGAATATCCGTTGTTCCGTAGGTTCGTAGCGTCTCCTTCCGTTTAACCTCCGCAAGTTCAGGGATCGTCTGATGCCCTCTCCAAAAATCTTGAAAAGCTGCATGTTCCACTTTGCCTTTAAACTTGTAAAACACAGGGTCGTAGACATACATATGGTCTTCATCCATGCCATACACGGCAAGCCAATGATCCATCAGGTAGTGTCGTGAGCCTTGTTTTACATGTTTGTTAATATACTCAGGGTTGTGATAATCGTCGCAATACGGCAGATGATAGCTGGTGCCCGTCGCCAAAAAAAGTCTGCCCGTTTCAAGGTGCCGCCGGATCTGAACTTTTCCTTCCTCAAAGCTGCCCAGCTCCCGCTGGTCATTGATCTTCCAGATCGGTTCCTCATAATCCAGCTTGTGAAAATAAGTCTTCACCAAGCCGTTATCTTCGCATGATGGCAGCGTATATAATCGGCTGGCAGCCAGCATGGCAAGACTTGAAACGGAGCCCTGCCGTTCAAGCACTTCATGAATCAAGGGGAAATTGCATGGATAATAGTAAGGGATGTCCAGTGTTGGAGCGAAGGAATGGATTATCATTTGAGGAAGCCTCCTATTTCTACTTTGGCAGATGCACTGCCCCAAGCCTGAATATGATAGTGGAGAGACATGTCTTCGGTTGCACGAAATACGCGATTGGCTATGGGATTGCCTTCCTGATCCGTCTCGAATTGCCGGAAACCACGGGTAAAACGGAAAGAGAAGCCACTGTCTCGCGGAAGATGATAACAGCCTTCATAGTGACCATCACCTGCATGCATAAGCTTCATGCCCATCCCGCCGTAGATGAATTCTTCCCATGGCTCCGAAGACCTGAAAGTTGGTGTAAGCTTTGCCTGCATACAGACCTCTACAACGGGGGTTAGTTCAGATATAACTCTATAATCTCGTGTAGCCGTTAAATCACCCGATTCCAGCGTAATCGTAGCACTCCCTATGGCATGAGGAATCAGCGTACCATCTGCAAGAACCTGAAGAACTTCGGGATGGTTTGAAACATACTCTCCGCTTAACAAGGTCTGACTCAGACCGTTATCACACTGGAACCGCGCCTGAACCTTCACCTTCATCCCACCTTTCAGTCCGATGACATCTCTGCCATACAGTTCTAGTGAAGTCGGTTGTCCTTCTTGGCCGAACATGTACAACAGGGGGAATCGCACTCGCGCTCCCCAATCCGCTTCCTGATGGCAAGCGTCTACCTGTTCGAAGTAAGCCAGCTTTTTTGCATCTGCTCCCCGATCCAGCATCTTCTGTACAACCCTTCTCACCTGTTCAGGCAAGAACAGTCCTTCGGTGTCTCCGATATCCACCCACATGTTCACATCCGGAATGGTATCCGGCAGTCGATACAAGTTTTTCTCCCGCAGTCCATTTTCAGCTTGTACATCCAATTGTGCATCCACAAAGTACGGAGACATCATGATCAGCTTGCCAAACACATTGGGATGACGCATCCCGATATGCAAGGTGCATAATGCAGCTGCCGAGGAACCGAGTAATCCCGTGTTATCTCTATCCCTTTTTGTCCGGTATCGCTGATCAATCATCGGTTTAAGCTCATCAATAATAAATTGCTCGTATTCGATTCCAGAGCCTCCTATGCCGATCGCTTCCTGTTCAGCGTCAACGTAGTGGTAGAACTCGTTGCGGGTAACCGGACGAACGTGGGCAATGGCAACAATAATGATGGGTTCAATCCGGCCAGTAGAGATGAGTTCATCTGCTACCAGGTCAAGCTGCCACGTTTCGTTTCCCGGACTGGATGGCCCAAAAGCCCGCTGTCCTGCATGAACGTACAACACCGGGTAATGCCGTTCAATCTGCTCCTCGTAACCTGACGGAAGATATACGTAAATGTTTCTCTTATTGCCGAGCTGCGATGCCTGAATGTTTTTCAGACACGCTATAACCGATCCTGTGCTCACTGCCATCAACCGCCTCTCTCTTCCTTTTCCCTCAGGACAAACTAACTAAGCAAACCTCCCCCGGATTCTGCTGTGAATCTCAGGTGAATACAAACAACCCCGCCTCAGGAGAGACGGGGTTGTCCCGGATAGGTCAGCCGAATTACAAGCTGATCCGGAAAGCATAGCCCTTAATTTAATTGAATCTGCGAATAGTTTAAATCGAGCGGGATACTTTTGTAAATATAAAAATAGAAAAAAAACACTCATAAAAAAGTTATTGACATAAAAACCAAATTTTCTTAAGATAGCGTTGTGATCATAACTCGAGGGCTATGCTTTTAAACCCCAGCGGTTTAGGACAACCCCGGTAACTCCCCAAGGAGATACCGGGGTTGTCTGCGTTTGCGCCCGGAAGGAGGAATGCAAACAATTCAGTGAATCAACCTGTACTATTGTAAGCGCTATAATTCAAAGTCCGTTGGTTGTTTATCAAAAACTACTACATTCACGAAGGGTGGATTACCATGTTTCAAATGGCCAAACGCGCATTTCTTAGCACCACACTGACCCTCGGCTTGCTTGCCGGCAGCGCACTGCCGTTCTTGCCAGCTTCCGCTGTATACGCCGATCCGGACACCGCTGTGACCAACAAACAGAGCTTCAGTACGGATGTGATTTACCAAGTATTTACGGATCGCTTTTTGGACGGCAATCCCTCCAACAACCCCACCGGAGCCGCTTATGATGCCACATGCAGCAACTTGAAGCTGTACTGCGGCGGAGACTGGCAAGGGTTAATCAACAAAATCAACGATAACTATTTCAGTGATCTGGGTGTCACAGCGTTGTGGATCTCCCAGCCTGTCGAAAATATTTTTGCAACGATCAACTACAGCGGTGTAACCAACACAGCCTACCACGGCTACTGGGCTCGGGACTTCAAAAAGACCAATCCATACTTTGGCACGATGGCGGATTTTCAGAACCTGGTTACGACGGCTCATGCCAAAGGAATCAAGATTGTCATTGACTTTGCACCGAACCACACCTCTCCAGCGATGGAAACCGACACCTCTTTTGCCGAAAATGGCAGACTGTACGATAACGGTACACTGGTAGGCGGTTATACCAATGATACCAACGGATATTTCCATCACAATGGCGGCTCCGACTTCTCTTCCCTGGAGAACGGCATCTACAAAAACTTATATGACCTGGCCGACTTCAACCACAATAATGCGACCATCGACAAATACTTCAAAGATGCCATCAAACTGTGGCTTGATATGGGTGTTGACGGCATTCGGGTGGACGCGGTGAAACATATGCCTCTCGGCTGGCAAAAGAGCTGGATGTCCTCCATCTACGCACACAAACCCGTGTTCACTTTTGGAGAATGGTTCCTGGGATCGGCTGCATCCGATGCAGATAACACGGACTTTGCTAACAAGTCTGGTATGAGCCTGCTCGACTTCCGCTTCAACTCTGCTGTGCGTAATGTGTTCCGTGATAACACGTCCAACATGTACGCTCTGGATTCCATGATTAACAGTACAGCTACGGACTACAACCAAGTGAACGATCAGGTGACGTTTATCGACAACCATGATATGGATCGTTTCAAAACAAGTGCGGTCAACAATCGCCGCCTGGAACAGGCTTTGGCCTTCACATTGACTTCACGTGGTGTACCTGCCATCTACTATGGTACTGAACAGTATCTGACGGGGAATGGCGATCCGGATAACCGGACCAAAATGCCTTCGTTCTCCAAATCCACTACAGCTTTTAACGTCATCAGCAAACTCGCACCTCTGCGCAAATCCAATCCGGCCATTGCCTACGGTTCCACGCAGCAGCGCTGGATTAACAATGATGTATATGTTTATGAGCGCAAATTCGGCAAGAGTGTAGCCGTTGTCGCGGTAAACCGCAACCTTTCCACATCGGCAAGCATTGCAGGATTGAGTACTTCCCTGCCTACAGGCTCATACACGGATGTACTTGGCGGGGTGCTGAACGGAAATAACATCACATCCACGAACGGCAGTATTAACAACTTCACCCTTGCTGCGGGCGCAACGGCAGTATGGCAATACACAACAGCCGAAACGACACCAACTATCGGTCATGTCGGTCCGGTTATGGGGAAACCCGGTAATGTGGTGACAATCGATGGCCGTGGATTCGGCTCGACGAAAGGCACGGTCTACTTCGGCACCACAGCGGTTACCGGGGCAGCGATTACATCTTGGGAAGATACACAGATTAAAGTAACCATCCCTTCCGTAGCCGCTGGAAACTATGCAGTCAAGGTTGCGGCAAGCGGGGTAAACAGCAATGCTTATAACAACTTCACCATCCTGACTGGCGATCAGGTCACGGTTCGCTTCGTCGTAAACAATGCGTCCACAACGCTTGGACAGAACCTCTATTTGACAGGCAATGTGGCTGAACTGGGTAATTGGAGCACCGGTTCGACTGCCATTGGACCCGCATTCAATCAGGTCATTCATCAATACCCAACCTGGTACTATGATGTCAGCGTACCGGCAGGCAAACAGCTGGAGTTCAAATTTTTCAAGAAAAACGGTTCAACGGTTACATGGGAAAATGGTTCTAACCACACATTCACTACACCGGCGAGCGGAACAGCCACCGTTACGGTGAACTGGCAGTAAGAACTTCATATCATTGAAAACACAAGCTAACCCGGAATACGCAAATGTAGCGTATGTTCCGGGTTTTTGCTATGCGATCGGATCAGTGACAGAGGATGTTTCGTTAAGATCTTGTTGAAAGAACCGCCTGTCTTCATTTGTATGAATGTCTAAGTATAGGTTCGAATAGACTTCAAGGTTGTGATGGCAACGATTCCTGTTGCAAGCAACATCATACCTACGCCTTCCAATACGGCGGCGGCACCCCAGTGATCCGCGAAGATCGAGACTACCGTCAGGCCCAGAATCGGCGCTGTACTCGTAATGGTGCCGACGACACCATAAACGCTACCCTGCATCTCATCTGGCACGGCGGTGCGAAGCATAATCTGGGTGAGCATCGTGCAACAGGCAAACATGGCTCCTCCACCTATGATAAGCGGCAAGGCCACGAGAGGCGAGGATACATTCGCCAGAAGCATATAAACAGGCCCTAACACAAGTAAGCCGATAAAGACCCAGCGCCCGCGATGTTTCAATCTTTTTCCCGAAGCAATCAATGCCCCTGATCCAATCATATACCCCAGAGGAATGCAGGTCTCGATCAAACCAAATTGAACTGGATTCGCCTTCCATACGTTAACAGCCATCACCTGAATGAGCATCATGGCTGACATAAAAAAGAGAAGTAGCAGCGGATTGAGTAAAACAATAGAACGAATGAGTCGACTCTGATAGATGTAAGCAAACGAACTGCGCCACGCTTGTGCAAAAGATTTCGGGTCACCACTGGCACGCATCACCTGTGGAAAACGCCCTGCCAGCAGGACACAGATTGCAGACAATAGGAAAGTTGCCCCCGTAATCAGGATGGCGACAAAACCGCCGAACGCAGCTACAGCGACCCCGGCTGCCGCCAAACCACTGATACGAGCCAGATTGTCCACCAGATGAATGGTACCCGTTGCCTGCTGGATGTGTTCTTTACCCACGATGCTGGCAGCGGAAGCATGAAATGCTGGGGCCTGAAACAGACTGGAAAACATCGATAATGAGAGCAACAACAGCAATACAGGAAAAGGTACATGCCAGCTGAACAGGCTAACTGCAACCAGCAAAGCGATCACACCGCGAAACACGTCTGAAGCCAGCATCAGCTTTCTTCGATCCAGCCGATCGGCCACCGTACCCGCTACTGATCCAAATAGAAAACTGACCACCATATTGCAGATCTGCACAGCAGCCATGCTCTTAGCACTGCCCGTTGTCTGAAGTACCCACAGACTGATGGCAATACTATTAAAACAGTCCCCAAAAACAGATATGCCATACCCGTACAGGATTCTGCGGAACGTCCTGTTACGCCATAGGGTGCGCGGAGCTTCACTGCTCTGCAGAGTAGCTTGTCCCCCTGGATAGACTGTAGCTTCAGGCTCACTGGAAGGGTTCATGCCCATACATCACGTTCCTCCTTTTTCTTCATTAGAAGCCCTAAACAAGCAAGCCTTAATCAGAACCCTGAATTAGACAGCCTTGATTTAATTCCTTGTACACCTAAGCACAAGCAGACACTTCCGAAGCGTGGCCAGTCGACGAAGACATGACGTTGCGTTGCGGAAGTGCCTGGTCGAATTGTCGCAAGTGCGGCTCATCTTGCCATTACTGAGGCCGTAGAGAGATGTTAACCTTTGGATGCCCCTGTTGTCAGACCCTGAACGAGGAAACGCTGCAGGAATACAAACAGCAGGGTAATTGGAATAGCAATCAGTACGGCTCCTGCAGCAAACATCGTGAAGTTACTGTCCTGATACCGGTTTACGAGATCCCACATTCCTACAGCCAGAGTCCAATTTTCTTTGGTACGCAGCACGAGCCGGGCAAAAATAAAATCCATCCATGCCCCCGTGAAGCTGGTTAAGGCGACGTATGTAAGCATCGGCTTGGATAACGGAAGAATGATGCTGGTGAACACACGCAGATGACTGGCACCATCGATACGAGCTGCTTCATCCAGACTGCGCGGGATGGTGTCAAAGAAACCTTTGACGATGAATCCGCCCAGCACTGCGCCTGAGGAATAAACCAGAATAAGCGCAGCATGCGTGTCAAGCAGTTTGATTTGCAGCAAAATAATATAGATGGCAATCATGCTCATGAAACTTGGAAACATGCCCAGAATGAGCATGGTGGACAGAATCGTTTTACGCCCCCGAAAACGGAACCGGGATAACGCGTACATGCCCAGCGTCACCATTAATGTAGAGAAAATCATCGTGAAGAAGGCGATTTTCAGCGTATTCATATACCATCTGCCGTACATAAAGGACGGATTGTTAAACAGCTCTCCATAGTGAGAAAGAGTGAAACTTTCCGGCCATAAGCGTTCACTGAACAATGCCGCGCCGGGACGCAGGGACGACAGAAAAATCCACAGCACAGGATAAACGGATACGACGGCAATGATCAGCAAAAGCACGTAACTGAGCGTCAGACGAATCGGATTGTTGCGTTTCTTCATTGGATCATGTCCTCCTCCTTGAATGATTTGGAGCGGCGGAAATTCCAGATGGAGAAGGTAGCGATAATCAGGAAGATGATGATGCCTACCGCAGAAGCCATATTGAATTTATTATTGTCGAGCGTGAGTTTGTAGAGCCAGGTCACCAGCAAATCCGTTGCCCCAGCATACTGATAGTCTCCGCGAAGCGGGTTACCGTTCGTTAACAGGAAAATGACGTTGAAGTTGTTGAAGTTCCCGGCAAACTGCATAATCAGCACCGGTGTCGTGGCAAATAAAATGAACGGCATCGTAATAATTTTGAACTTCTGGAACGCGGAAGCGCCGTCCACTTCGGCTGCCTCATACAGATCACGCGGAATAGCGGTAAGCACACCCAAAATGAGCACCATGCTGACCGGAATACCGATCCACATGTTGACGACAATGACAGTAACTTTGGCCCAGAACGGGTCCGTCAGCCAAGGCAAGCCTTCCAGTCCGAACGCTCGCATATACGTATTGATCGGTCCAAACTGACCGTTGAACAGATTGCGCATCAATAGTAGCGAGATAATCTGTGGAATGGCATAAGGCAAAATAAAAATGGTACGCCACAACTTTTTGAAGCGAATGCCTTTCTGTTCAATTAACAAAGCTACAAGCACGCCGCCGAAGTACGTCGTTACTGTCGCCAAGACTGCCCAGATGACTGTCCAGGTGAGCACCCCGTAGAACGTCTGGCTCCAGGATTTGAGCTGGATCAGATCCGTAAATATTTTGAACCCTACCCAGTCCACCAGCTTGGCTGGTGGAATATGATCCGGTGCGGCATAGTTCGTAAACGCAATCGTAACGGTGAACAGAATCGGCATGATTGTAAAAAACAGAATACCGAGTGCCGGGATGGACAGGAACAGATACGGAAAATTTTTGTCCATCACATTACGCATCGTTGCCGCGGCTCCCAGCGTAGGTTTCCCCTGCTCTCTTGCAAGTCCGGTCATATACGCATCCCGGATGTTCAGAATGTAAACAAGCACAAACACAAAAAAGACCAAGAGCACAATAATTCCGTCAAGCAACAAAAAGATGGAATGGTCGCCCTTTTGAAGCACCGTTGAACCATTCACTTTCACAAAACGCTGTGTGTTCTCCCCCAGTGTCCATATCCCCCATACCGCTTGGGACAGCCGAGGAAGCAGGTATGCAAGCCCTGCTCCCTCCAGCAGCAATAGAACAATGCCTTTAATCCACTGCCTATTGTATAACTGTCCGAGACCTTGCAGTATGATGGAGCATATGGATGCCGTCATCCGGTGCTGCTTTTCCCTATTGGGCTGGGCTGACACCGGGACATGCGGTTGTCGCATATGCTCCCTCCTCTCCGTTTGGTATCATTCATCGTTCATCGTGTCATCGCTGTTTTGTCATTATTGCGTGGTTGCCAGGCTCTCCTTAATCTGTTTCACAGCATTGTCGAGTGAAGCTTTCACATCCTTGCCGCTGTCCCAAATATCTGTAATGGCTGACGAAATCGGTCCCCATACACTGTCCATGGCTGGAAGGGAAGGCATCGGTGTCGAGTTGTTGAATTGTTCAAGGAAGGCTTTGTTGATCGGATCTTCCTGTACTTTGGCGTCTGCCGCCACATTTTTGTTCGCTGGAAGCGTACCGTTCATGTCAAAGTTCTCCATCTGGGCTTCTTCGTTCGAGAGGAATGCAGCGAGCAACTTGGAAGCATTAGGATACTGGGTAAACGCATTGACGTAATAGGCTTTCACACCCGAGAAGGAGGTCATCGGCTTGCCGTCAATAGCAGGGAGGGGAGCGACCCCAAAATCGACTCCGGCGTTGCGATAGTCGGCAATGGTCCAAGGTCCGTTAATATCCATGGCCAGCTTGCCGCTGGAGAACAGTCCTTTTTTGATATCGTAGTTCACATCGCCCATCTTGAGCGGCAGCACTTGAGCCTTCAGCTTTTGGAGGAATTCTCCCCCTTTCTGCGCTCCTTCGTTGTTCAAACCGAGGTCACTGCTATCCATCCCGTTGTCCCCAAAGATATATCCACCCTGAGACGCCAGGAAGGCGTAGTTATAATAGAATTGTTGTAATTCCCACATCAGCGCATATTGATTGGATTTGGCATTGTTAAACGTTTTGGCAAAATCGATAATTTCGTCAAAGTTTTTCGGTGCTTCGGGGTACAAGGCTTTGTTGTAAAAGAGGGCATACGTTTCGACGCTGTACGGATATCCGTATAAAATGTCTTTGAACGTCACCGCTTTCAGCGCATTCTCGCTGGTATTGGCTGTGGTTTCAGCTTCGAAGATATCGTTAGGCAGAATAAGTCCTGCTTCCGAGGCGCTGCCAATCTTGTCATGCGGGAACACAACGACATCCGCGGCAAGCCCGGCAGGACCGTCCGTCGTTAACTTGGTTACTTGATCTGTTGGCGGCAGCTCCTCCATTTTGACCGTGACACCATATTTTTCTTCGAATTTTTTGACTCGTTGCTCAATAAAGCTACTCTGGTTTTTATCCTCCCAGATGACCAGTGTTGCACCCTCCTCTGGCTGGAGATTCTCTGCAGTCAGCTGCACCGTATCCTCTGGATTATCACTTGGCGCTGCCGGAGTAGAACTTCCTCCTCCTCCGGTTGAACATGCGGCTAGTGTAAAAGCCATTCCGATGGACAGAACTGTGCCTTGCCATTTTCTCATGTGAAATGTCCCCTTTCCCTCTGTGTAGTTCAAGAAATTTTTGCGCTTTTCACCCTTTAAACGCCGTATCTAGTCAGGATTTTATGTTCCATGTGAATCGTTGTACAAACGTTTGCTCAAAACGGAACACAAGGTCACTGAAACATTCGATATGTAGGGCTAAACAAGTTAAAAGTATGTAAATCCAATGATGTAAGCGCTATAATATATACCACATCATACAATATCAAACTTTATTTGCACAAACGTTTGCACAAGCTATATTCCTTTAAATTTAACCATATCCTGAATTTTGTTCACAGTAATTTCCTATTTCCTCGATCTAACTCTTTCTTCCTTTATTTTGCTCTACTTACATTCCGGGTTAACGAGTTAACAATTGATTTCTGGTACCCTTTGCATTACCATAGGAGAATGTTGAAATGATTGAATCAGAAGGGGTTTTTTACATGATTACGATCAAGGATATTGCCAAATTGGCGGGTGTTTCCCCTTCTACAGTGTCACGGGTGATTTCAGGCCATCCCAGAATCAGTACGGAAACATCTCTTAAAGTTAAACAAATTATGAAAGAACTTAATTATCATCCCAATATGATGGCTAAGAGCCTTGTATCCAAAACAACGCAGACGCTTGGAATTATGCTCCCCCGTCCTGCGGAGGAACTTTTTCAAAATTATTTCTTTGGAGAGTTGTTGCGCGGCATTATTACCCATGCGACTCGTAACAACTATGAGTTACTGCTGTCCACCGAGACGTCCTCCGATGATGAATTACAGGCCATTTCACGTCTCGTGCATGGGCGCAGGGTCGACGGTATTCTGTTGCTCGGTTCCAAACGGGACGATCCCATCATCTCTTTTCTCGAAGAGGAAAAATTCCCGTTTGTGCTCATTGGCCGAAGTGAGACACATCCGAATGCACCTATGGTCGACAACGATAATGTGCAGACCGCGTATGATGCAACGCAACATCTTATTGCACAGGGACACACACGCATCGGCTTTGTGAGCGGTCCGCCGGATATTACGTTATCGCATGATCGCATGCGTGGGTATCGGAACGCTCTTGAAGAATCCGGGTTAATGCCAACGAACGACTGGATCGTGGAGGGTGAATTCCTGCAGGAAAGCGGCTTCCGGGCAATGTCCCTTTTTATGTCGCTACCCGACAGGCCTACCGCCATTGTAGTTATCGACGACAATGTCGCTTTCGGTGTGTTAAGAGCACTCGCGGAGCTGGGATATCGAGTGCCCGAGGATATCAGTGTGGTCAGTTTTAACAATATCGCGTTGTCCGAACTTGCTTCACCTCCGCTCAGTTCCATTGATATTGGCACATACCAGCTCGGGTATACCGCAGTTCAGGTTTTACTCAAGATTCTTGGCAACGAGCCTCTCGCTCAGAATCCGGTTATTATCCCGCACCGCCTGATTGTACGTGAGTCCTCCCTATATTTGAAGGCAAAGCCCTTCCTGAGTTAAGCGCTCTACCTTATTTTTTTGCAAAGTGCAAACGTTTGTCCTTATTAAAAACTCAGGTATGATATGTGATGAGCACAGATGCCAAATAAGCCGCATTTCTGCGGCTTTTCCTTTGCTTTCAATGACTAATTTTTTTGCTATATTTTTTCCACTCTATTTTCTTCACTTTATTTCCCTGTCCTTGTTAAGCGGCAGAACTATCCTGTACTCCAAGGCACGATCTGCCAACAAATTAATACGAACTCCAGCCTGCATCAGCCGTAATGACAGTACCATTTACAAAACTGGACTCGTCTGATCCAAGGAACAGAGCCACTTTGGCAATCTCCTCACTCGTTCCTACCCGTGGATTGATGGCCATCCCCTGCTGCTGCCGTCCCGCACCGAAAGGGTTAATGTCCGTCATGGTTGTCCCGATGTTCGTCGCAACGGCTCCTGGTGCAATCGCATTACAACGAATGCCTTGCTCGGCATACATGTATCCTGTATTTTTGGTAAACCCCACTACAGCATGTTTGGATGCCGTATATGCGGCTCCGGCCCGTCCACCATGCAAGCCACCAGCTGAAGCAACATTGACGATAACTCCTTGCTTCTTCTCCAGGAAAATCGGCAGTACTTTGCGTGTAGTGCGCATCACACTTGTTGTGTTCACGGCAAAAACCTTCTCCCACCGCTCATCGCTAATATCCGCAGCTGGCTCCATCCCATCCATGATCCCCGCATTGTTGACCAGAATGTCCACTGTCCCGTATTTACTCACCGTTTGATCAATCAGTTGCTGGACATCTTCCTCCTTCGCTACATTAGCCAGAAGAACAAAGGCTTCTCCACCGTTTGCCTGAATCTCTTGAACGACAGCCTCAGCTGCTTCCTCGTTGATATCGGAAACAACGACCTTGGCTCCTTCTTGCGCATACAATGTGGCAATGGCTTTGCCCATTCCCGATCCTGCACCTGTGACAATGGCCACTTTATTTTCAAGTTTCATTTGTTTATACCTCCTACGATGTATTCGCTTACATAAAGATAACAAACAAATGTTCATTATCTCTTATCTTTAGTATAATAAGTCATAGCTTTTCGATACAATCAGTAAAAAACGTTCCAAATGTACGTTAAACAACAGGCTCTCACCTGTTTGTATATTATCTTTTGATAAATATCACCCGGGAGGAATTCCAATGCCTGAAACATCAGACGCGATGGATCGACGAATCCGTAAATCCAAAGCCGCCCTGAAGGAGGCACTGCTTCATTTGATGCAGAAGCAAAATTTCAAGGAAATCTCTATTTCGGATATTGTGCAGCAAGCTGATCTGAATCGGGGTACCTTTTACAGACATTATCAATACAAGGAAGATCTGTTCAACGAAATCCTGCATGATGTGACTCAGGATCTGGTGACTTCATTTCGCAAGCCTTACGAGGGGATGGAGGATTTTCAAGTGGGGCAAATGCCCTCTTCCGCCATTGCCATCTTCGAACATGTGCATCAGCACGCCCAATTTTACACTCTCGTCGTGCAATCGGAAGCTTCATCCAGCTTTCAGCGTATGATCTGTGATGTGCTGCGGGATCTGTCTTTGCAGGATCTGACTCATACTTTCCCGCCCCATATTAACCCGGAACTGCTCGCAAGTTATCAGTCTCATGCCATATTCGGCATGATCATGGAGTGGATCAGACAGGATTTCAAGCACAGCCCTACTTATATGGCAGAAGAGTTGTTCAAAATTATTCATTTTACGCCCGCACATCGATTAAAAAAATGAATAATTTCTCAAAATATGGGTATAATATTATAGTTATATTCAATTATTTACACATTGTCTAGTGGATTCAAATTTGAGGCAGGAGGAATGATGATGAAATCTTTCAAGTATCGTCTTGAGCAAAAAGAACCCCGTACCGGTCCCGGCGGCATCACTCGCGGAGCCTCGGTTCACGACTTCCCCGCATCCATCGGCATTGCAGGAGTATCCATGCGCCTGGAACCAGGCGGCATGCGCGAACTGCACTGGCATGCGAATGCGGCCGAGTGGGCTTATGTAATCAGCGGCTCCTGCCGCACCACCGTTATCCATCCGGACGGACATGCGTATACCGATACCTTTGAACCCGGAGATGTATGGTACTTTCCGCGTGGATACGGTCACTCCATACAGGGTCTCGGGCCGGACGAATGCCACTTCATTTTGATTTTTGACAATGGGGATTTCTCGGAGGATCATACGTTCAGCATTACTGATTTTCTGACTCAGACGCCAGACGCCATTGTTGCCCAGAACCTCGGGATTACAATGGAACAAGCTGCCAAACTGAATCAGGGCGAAGCCTATTTTGCCAAAGGCCCGGTACCCGATGACAGTTCCTCCTCTGCGACTTATCGCCGCAACTCGGAACTGACCACGCCGCATCGTTATCCCTTGCATGCCAAACAGCCACGCCGCGCCCCAGGCGGCGGTACGCAGCGTACGGTAACCGTTGAAGACTTTCCGATCTCCACCACGATGGCGGGCTCTCTGATCGAGCTTCAACCCGGCGCCCTGCGGGAATTGCACTGGCACCCCAATGCGGATGAGTGGCAGTACTATATCAGCGGCACTGCCGAAATGACCGTGTTTCTCGCCGAAGGACAAGCCGTCACTGAACAGTTCGAAGCTGGAGATGTTGGATACGCCCCGATGGGTGCGGGTCACTACATCAAAAACACGGGTGATGATGTCTGCCGTGTACTCATTGGATTCAACAGTGGACACTATGAAGCCATTGATCTGAGTGAGTGGATCTCAGGCAATCCGGTAGACGTGCTCTCCACGAATCTCGGCATGTCTCCTGAGGAAGCAGAACAGCTCCCTGACGATACGTTGTTTATTGCACCGGATCAGAACAAGGGGAAATAACGAAGAAGGCTATACGTAAGTGTTGCAAGGTTCATTCCCGGAGATTAGCTCAGTTAAGGGAATGACAACGTAAACTTAAGCGAGAATAAGCGAACCTGATGTTTACCTGAAAATGGAGGACAGATGCCTATGCATTCCGTACATGACTTGTCTTCCCCGAAAGTGAACAACGAGAGTATCGGACGCACGGTAGAACGTTTGGAGCCGGGATTTTCCCGGCTTTTGTTATCGTCCGTTCTTGTACTGCTTGCCGGTTTCATCGATTCCATTGGGTATTTGGGGCTGGGTAAAGTGTATTTATCCTTCATGAGCGGCAACAGCACCAAGCTGGGCATCGCTCTTTTTGAGGCAGATTATGCGTTATGGGCAACGACAGGGACTGTCGTTCTTTTATTTATTGCAGGAGCGTTTGTCGGCACTTTCATTACAGAGTCATGGGGGAAATGGCATCTGACCCTTATATTGAGCGTGGAGTGTGTATTGTTTCTCTTCGCAATCCTGTTGTCGCTCCTGTTCCACACGCAATATATTATATTCCCGATCGCCATGGCGATGGGCATGCAAAATACAATGCATCAGATGGTGGCCCATGCAGATGTAGGCAAAGGCTTTGTTTCGGGTACGCTGTTTGGTATCGGTCAGGCCTTGGCCAAAGCTGTACGCGGCAAAGCTCCCGCATCCGAGTGGGCTGTGCTGGCACTATCCTGGTTTATTTTTGTCATTGGCGCCGCACTTGGCGCCTGGATGCTCGTGAATAGCGGTCTGCTCCTATCCCTCGTTGCAGTGCTGTTGTTTCTAATCCTGGTTATCCCCTATGTTGTTTATATGCAACGTCTAAAAAACGGTTGACCCGAACTAAAGGGCCAACCGTTTTGTGTTTTATGATATAAAATATGATAACTACAGACCAAGCTTCTGTCCTTTTTCCAATCGCTGAATCTGCTGTTCCCCGGTCTCCGCCAGTTCACGGAACTGACCAATCGTCTCGCGCATTCTTGGCAAGGCCTCTTGTTTGTAGACCGAAATCGAGTCCAGGGCAGACAGCACATCCGTGAAAGCCTGCTTCATCGTATCCACCGAGATACTTGCTTCGTAAGCCTGCTTCTGGATGGCCGTGCCCTGATCCTTCAGCATTTTGGATGTACCGGCGATCAGATCGTTGGTGGTACGGTTAAGCAACTCGATTTTCTGCAAGACAATCTTCTGATTGTATAACGCACTGGCAACGGTGACTGCAATTTTCAGCGCGGAGATCGTCACATTTTTCGCCCGATCCACACCACGAATTAACTCTTTGTTGTTGCGAATGACCACTTCAATCGCCATGATCCCCTGCTGGTTAACGACCAGCATCTGTTGCAGATCCATGACACGCTGACGGAGCGGGAACAATACTTCTTCGGTAATAAAACGCACCTTCTCAGGGTCTTCCCCGCGAACCTTGGCTGTTTCAATCTGTGTATCAATGGATTCATCCATCAACATGCCAAGCTGAATCTCCTTCTGCAGCCGCTTGGTCAGTTCGCGCAGGCTCTGCTGCTCGATCTCAAGCGTGGTGTTGTCGTTACGCAGCGTGGCGCGGCCCTTGTCGAGTGAAACGACAATATCGGCGATGACGGCGTCGGCTTTCTGGTATTTGAGGAAATACGCGCGTAGCGGGTTGAACAGCTTGCCCAGAAAGCCTGTTTTGGCGAAATCGACCACGCTCGGGTCGAGATCCTTCAGTTGCATGTGCAGCTCGGTCAAGCCTTTGGCAACCTGACCGCCCTCGTCTCCCGTCTTGGACAGATGTCCAACGGAGACTTGAAGCAACGCGTTTTTCTCGGAAGAGGATCGCATCGTGTTCATACCAAAGCCGTCAATGGATTGCAAAATTTCTTTGCGCTTCTCCAGAGATTCAAGGTCCAGGTTCATAATCATATCCACATTCGAAGTTGCTACCTGTTGCAGTTCCGCCACCTCGGCGGGCACCGGTTTGATCTCTTCTTCAATCACCTTCTGAATTTCCTTCTGGCTCGGTATTTCCATCGTAAACGACATTCGCAGTTCCCCCTTTTAGTTACATCCGTCCTTACGTCTGAACATTAAAATAACTTACATATGCACGTTAAAATTGACTTACATCTGTACGTTGAACAGGTTTCCGATTTTGTAGACAACATCGTCGGTGTCCGCGTTAATGCTCGCTGCCTCGTTAATGCTGGAGATGCTCTCCAGCGCTTTGATGTCGGCGTTATATCCAATCGTGTAGATCGGTACTTTGTACGTCTCCACCAGATCTCGGATATCTTTGAGCGAATGTCCTTCGTTCGTCTCACCATCACTGAGGACAAAGATCAGCGGTTTCACGTTAGGGTTGGCCGCTTTGTAATCCTCCAGCATCTTCATTGCAACCACGATGCCGTCGAATGTCGCTGTTCCTCCGCTCGCTTGCAGGCTATCCACCGTTCCGACAAACATGGATTGCTGGTTCGTATCATACTTAGCAATCGGCAGATTGACCGTCACGTCGCTGGAATACGAGACCAGTCCGATGCTATTGTCGGTACCAAGGTACTTCTGGCCTTTGCGCAAAGATTCTTTGAGCCGGTTAAGCGGTTCCCCCGCCATACTCCCGGATACGTCCGTTACAAACACGGCGGCGATTGGATTACTGCCATTCTTCTTCTCTTTCCAGACTTTTTGCGCGGACAGCAATGTTCCACCATCCACCGCAGCCAGCTCCGATTTGTAATTTTGCAGACCGTTAAAGCCGAACTCTTCTGCCTTTTTCTGATACTGATCCTGCGTGACAAAATCGGCAAACTTCTGGATGATCTCCTGTTTGTTCTGTGGCAATTGCCCAAGGGCATACAGCGGGCTGTCATGCCTTACGCCAAATGGGGTAAACACATATCCACTCTTGAGATCGGCCGTATTCACATAAGTCTGATATTCCAGTACAAAAGCATCCAGTCTGCCCGACTTGGCCGCTTCCCGCATCTGAATCGTGGTGGACGCCGTGAAGGGTACATTCGCCTGGAACTTCTCAAAGCCTTGGATTGCTTTCTCGCCCAGCGGATTGGCGCTGTCATACGTATTTAATGCGGTAACCAGGAAATTCAGTCCCGTAGAACTCGCAAACGGATCGGTATATCCCATCGTCAGCTCATTATTGGCAATAGCTTCGGTTATCGTTTTGACGTTCACAGAGCCGTAAGTGTTCACCAGTGCATCATATTTGGCTTTGGAGATGACGATTCCCGGTACGTTGCCAACAAGCCGCTTCGAGATGAGCTTCGTCTTCACTCCGCTGGCTTCCACCATCTCACCCCATAGTTCATTGGACGGGGTAAAGGCATCGGGCACATATTTGCCGGACTTGATATAATCCGTGGCTGTACCCGAAGCAATGTTGCGGATTTTGACCGATACCTGTTTGCCTCCGGCCGTGATATTCGCTTGGTTAAATGCCTCTGCGACCTCAGTTAACCATCCATCCACGCCGTTACCCGATTTCTCGGTGGAGGAGAAGATTTCAACGAAATCATTGGTCGTGTTCTCTACTGTAACCGGGAATTTTGAAATGTCCGGGAGGGATTCTGCAACATCAACCGGATCGAGGTCAATCTGTCCTTTCACCGGTTCTGCGGTAGCTGGTGCAATGTCCGCGTAAAGTTTGCCAAGTTCCTTACCTGCATTTTCGGTCGTGACCTGTGTGGTAGACTTGCCAAAGTTCGATGTCAGTGTGATTCCGCCATAAACGAGACCGAACACGAGTATGAGCATAATAATCGATATGAGAAAAAACTTTCCCTTCTTTGCCATAGGTGCAACCCCTCACTGTCTATATAATTTGGTGTGCTTGATTAACTGATCAATCTCCTGCATACAAGGCATCTGCTCAATATCTCCGGCTTCGAAACTGTCCAGACGCGAAATCTCCAGCAACAGCTGATCCAGCTTTAATAAAATCTCTTCGTTCGTGTGAAGCGAGTCCTTCACATAGGTCAGGTAATCGTTGTACACTTTCGTTTTCTCTTGAAAAAGCTTCTGCGGAATCGCAGGGGATTTGGCTTTCATCATGCTGGCATAATCGGCTTCGTCGAAGACATTCAGTCGATTCAGAATGCTGCGGATGTTCAGGTATAACAGCTTCTCTACCTCTTCCGTGACCGAAGCGAATTTCTTAAAGCTCAGCTCGCCGGGATCAAACCGTTGATGAAGCACGTTCATCAGGGTTTCTTTTTTCTTTTTCATCCGGTTCAGTTGGGACAGCCCCAGCGTAATATCTTCTTCAAGGATTTTGATGCGTCTGTAAAAAGATAAAGCCTCCACATAATCTTCATGGGTTTCGATCTGTCTCACGGGTAAAACGACCGGCTGTTTGAACAATAATGTGTAGCTGCCATAGAAAAGTGCGAGTACGCTTCCGAACAACAGCGTCACGGAAAGCGCGGTCTGGAATGCACTCTCTCCGAATCCAAGTCCAGCAAACCCCGGGGAGAAGGCCAGAACATTCACGGCCACGATGCCGATGATGAGCCCAAACAATTGTATGTACCTGGTCATGGTCGATCCTATGGCCTCCTTTCATGTTAGATATTAGGATTACATGTCGTATATTCCCTGTCTCTCATCTTCTTATTGTACATGATGTGAACGCTCTCAGGTGGATAGGATTGGAAAAATGGCAGGGGATATTTACGCTAGTATTAGCTTTCTATAAAGTAGATGTTTGACTTGAAGTTTGAGTGATCTTTGAGTGAATTTGAAAGATCCTCGAGTGATCTTCGAGTGATTTTTGACTGATTGTTGAATGATTCCTGCCTGATATTTAAAAGAACAACCGGGCAGGTATGGGTGCTCCATAAGCTATCATGTCGGAGCAGTACTCTTCATAGTAATATACGTGGATAGAGCTTATCCCATTATTCTTTTCACGGACAAAACAGAACGAGCTTCGCAACTTGCAGATGAGAAGAACTGCTGGACAACCAGAAACTACGGAGGTTCGTTAGTGGTAAATGAAATGTTATCCGGTAATACGTGGAAAATCAGGTTACGTGTCATTTTTTATATAGACTTGTCTTGGCGGGCTGGAGTAGGATGGGGTGCGAGAAAGAGATTTCGCGAGAGAATTGCACGCCAAAAAGACGAAACGGCGAATATCTCCATTTCGTCTTTTGTAAGTTAATATTCGTCACATCCGAATCCCACCTACTCACTACTCAATAGGCTAACGATCACAGATGACGCTATTTGGCGTTTTTTAGCTCAGCCCAGAATGTAACGATCATGAGAAACGTTATTTTCACATTTGAGATGCGATTTCATTGATTTTAGTCCGTTTTGGCTGAAATAACGTCGCTGGTGATCGTTAGATTTCTCAACATGCCTGAATCGACCAAATAAGCTCCGTACGGATCGTTAGAATTTAGAGCTTTGTGCTGGGACGTCCATCAGGCTTCTTCCTCAGACGCTCACACGAAAAAATCGAGTCTGCTGCGTGTTGTGCGAACCTCTGTCACTTTTCCCGCACAGCCCCTGTCCCCGATAGCCTGAAATGTTACGGTTACACTCTCCTTGCCTCTGGTGACTTCTTCCGGGATCTCATAGCTGGCACGGAATACCTCTCCGATCTTGTTCATATGAATGCGTTGCTCACCGACAACAATACCATCCACCCAAATACTAAATTGCCTTTCATATCGGATTCCCTCTCGGTCAAAATGTAGATAGTCCCCGCCCCAATAGGCTACGTACAAATGATTCAGGGCATCCGAGTCTACAGCCAAGCGGTAGCTGAATGCTGCTCCGTTCACGCCGTATGCCTCACGCCACATATACAACTTATTGCGGCCGTCTGTACCGGAGCCGTTATACTGCTCTCCGCGGCAGTTACTCTCCATTTGATGCCCGATCTCATCCTGCTGGCCGTCTGGTTGCACGCTGTCGATGGTGATATCATTCAACGCTTTCTCCAGCGCATCCCCTTCATCATTCAACGCCCAATACACTGTGTAAAATTCATGATGCACATCATAGAACGGGATCATCTTCACAGCTTCTCCGGTGGACGTCACTTCCTCACTAAGTTCAAATGTAAGTGTGCCTTTATCGACAACCTTGATCCACTGGCTCACATCCTCTTCTTCCGTTTGGATCACGGGCACGGGAGCTGTTTTTGGATTCAGCGCAGTTTCGTCGATAATGGTATCCTCGGGTAGCCCTTCGTTACCCAGCGCACCGGCAAGCACAATCGGGCCATACTGGAACGCCACCTTGAGGGCATCATCCCGGGCTGTATATTTACGCAGTGCCATCGGCAGCGTAATGGTGATGACATCGCCCGCCGACCAGGTGCGGTCGATGGACAAGTAGCCGGGTTCCAGACGTGTATACGACTGGGCCGAATCCCCGTTTACGGTTGCCGTCATCGGCTCCTGGAGCCAGGACGGCACGCGTAGTCTTAGACAAGCCGAGGCGCCGCCTTCGGTGATTGTCAGGGTTGCTTTTTCCGAATAGGGGAAGTCGGTTTCCAGCTTTAAGTTTAGTCCCTGTGATGCCCACTCCAGCTCGGAAGCGATGTACAGGTTCACATACAAGTCCTGCTCATCCTCATAATAGATCGCCTCAGCATACTTGCCCGGGTTCTCCATGCCTGATCCGGTACAGCACCACCAAGCCGTATCGCGTGTGCCGTAGATTTTGTAATGTCCTTGAAGAGTTGAGGCAAAATAGGTTTTATTGCCCGTAGTCGGGTCTTGCGTGCCAAGGATATGGTTATAGACCGCGTTCTCATAATAGTCCATATAAGCACTGTCCGGGTTCCAGGCAAACAGTTGCTTCGTCAGATGCATCATGTTGTGGGTACAGCAGCTCTCCCCGGTTTTGATGCCGAGGCTCTCCATGCCCTTTGCTTCATAATGCTCGGATATGCTCGTCGCGCCAAAGACATAAGAACGATGCTGCACGGTCGTATTCCAGAAAAATTGTGCCGCTGTCCGGTACGACGTCTGTGCAGGATCTTGGTTGTAGATCTCGGCTGCGCCGATGACTTTGGGAATCTGGGTATTGGCATGCCTTCCTTGCAGCTCATCCCGCTCCTGCTCTAGCGGCTCCAGAATGAGTTGGTGTGTAAACTGCCGAGCAGCCTTCAGATAGGCTGCGTTTCCTGTAATCCCATATAGTTGGGCAAACACTTCGTTCATCCCGCCATGCTCACATAGCAGCATCGTCTGGATCTGCTCCTCGGTCATGGAGTTTAGTCCATCCACTGCCCAATCCGCAAAACGTGTAACCACCTCAAGCGCCTGCTCATTGCCCGTCATTTGATAAGCGTCAATCAGACCGCGATAGATTTTATGCACGCTGTACCACGGAACCCAATATTCACCGATGTTGAATCCACCGATATGTTCCGCACGAAAAGCAATGCGGAAAGCCTCCTCAGACAAACCTCCAATATACCCGCTACCCGTCGTCTGTTGAATTGCCGCCAGTTCACTCACAGCATAATCGAGCGTGTGCTTTAAGGTGGAATTCCCCGTCGCCTGATACGTCACCGCGAGAGCCGACATGTAGTGTCCGAGGGAATGTCCGCTAATCGAGCGTGCCTCCCAGCCTGCATAACGTTGCTTGCGTGGTGTTAACCCGTGGGCTTCATAACATGGAGCCAGAAAGCGGTCGATCTCCAGTGATAACAAGTAGCGTTCTCCGATATGCTGTGACGTTTGAAATGGACCTTCCAGCAAGTTAACCTGTGCGGGGCCCAGAAATCCTTTTCTCGTATCGATCATGCGGCTCGCTCCTTTGGTATATGTAATAACCTCATATGGTTTCTTTTCTTCTCAGTAGGCTGGATTTAGAGACAAAGGATAAAATCCGTGTTGTATTTAGGCCAGAACTTATCTCCGCCATCTAGATTCCACCCTTGAATGTCCTCATATTATCAAATAAACTACAGTTACAGCAGACTCAGAATCCAAGAAAAGGTGGATAAATCCGTCCTATGTCAAAACCAGTGGAGCACTATTTATGCGGAAAATTCATATCCGAGGGCAACTGGAGCCATATGCGTCGAAGCATGCCGGTGCATGAGATCATTTTGATGCTGGAAGGTGAAATGTATATTGCGGAGGAGGACAAACGATACGTCGTTCGTGCGGATGATCTTTTATTTTTAAAGGCGGGTCGGACTCATTATGGTTACCAGATCAGTGATGCACCTGTGAGCTTCTACTGGATGCATTACGGGACAGCACCTGGTTTATTCTGTGACTTTCCAACTCATTCGACCATTCAGGTTCCTTCTATGGCAAATCAGATGTTCAAACAGTTGCTTCATGTGTCCTCCTTCTCGTCCGAAGAGGCGGATGCTGCTTCGCTATTACTTCTCAAAGAAATGGAACGTAATCTGCGCACAGACTATCGCCCGCATAACGCCGTGGTGGATCATATCTGTAAATGGGTCGATATCCATCTGCATCTGAATATCACGGTGAGTGAGATTGCGGAGCACTTTAATTTCAACAAGGACTATATTTCCAAAATGGTGAAACGGGAAAAAGGGATCGGACTCAAAACGTATATCCTCACCGAACGCATGCATCGTGCCAAACGACTGTTGCTCAATACCAATGCCAGTGTGAAGGAGATTGCTGCCCAATGCGGCTTTCGTGACTATAAGCTGTTTCTGCGCACCTTCAAGCAACACGAGGCAAGTACGCCAACCGAATATCGCAATCATCTATACAGCACGCAGCTCAATCGTTTATAAGCGCCTGCATAGAACTGGATAGAAGCGAACAGCCTGTCAGTAATGGTTAATATAGATGATGCTTGACGAGATCATTCACACATAAGCACTTTAACCCTTGGGCACTTGGGCACTTAAGTCCGTGCTTGGGCTTGGGCCAAATTTTAACGATCACCAGGAAGCTTATTTAACTCAGAATAGATTGATTGAAAATCTAACGATCACCAGTAACGTTATCGGTCTAAAAAACAGCCTTTGGGGTTGAAAAACGGGTGATTTTCCCAAGATAAGCTCTCTGGTGATCGTTAGAATTTCTTACCGCTTAAAAAGCGGCAAATAGCGTCTCTGGTGATCGTTAGATTTTTTTCTTAAAGATATAGAAATGTTGAAATCTCTTATAGAAGATTCTAATATAGAGGATTGAATCCCCTGTGTTATAATGCAAGGAAATACTATTCCCTACTTTACTCATAAGAAAAGGAGAATTTAAACATGACGACGGCTGCCATAACGATTCATCCCGCTTCCCCAGCTGAACATGTTGAGATTGTTGACATTCTGGTTGCCAGTTACGCGGAATACCAGAGTTCTTTTGAGCAATCGGATCGTTGGGAAGCCTACCTGAAAGATATCCGCGAATCTGTGGACAATCCATATTTGACTGAATTATGGGTAGCCAAGATCGAAGATCGAATTGTCGGTACCGTTCAGTTGTTTGAAACGGCACATAAAGCCTATCCCAATTTTGAACTGCCGATTGATTATCCATTTGTCCGTCTGCTAGGTGTTGATCCCGAGTGGAGAGGACATGGCATTGCGCGCGAGCTGCTTCAGCGGTGTGTGGAATCCACGAAGGAGCTGGGCAAAAACGCAGTTTATCTCTATACCGGTGGTCAGATGGTTAATGCTATCCGGTTATATGAACGTTTTGGCTTTATCGAAGATCCGGAGTTCAGTTCCGTAGCGGGCGGTGGGCAGGCAATCTGCTATCGTTACGAGATAAGATAAGGGCTTAAAGGACGACATCGTAGTGCGGAATTACTAGGCTTGTCAAAAGTAATCTTGCATTCTGGAGAATGTTATGTCTCTTTATCCCATAAATATAAAACAAAGGGCTGTTCCTCCTGCCATCTGTAGATGACAAGTGGAACAGCCTTCTCGTTTAAATCTGATATCATAACGTTACAAGAGTAGCATCTTGAACCTGAGCTTAACCGCCAATCTCAATCAGAATCTTCGCATGGCTCTTGTCGCTCATCAACAGTTCAAGCCCGTCCTGCACAACATCATGCAGCTTAATTTTTTTGGTGATTACCTGCTTCACATCGAGTGCGCCTTCTGCAATGAGTGAGATGACCTCAGGGAAGATGTGTCGGTACGCTAGTGTAGCCGTCAGATTCGCTTCTTTTACCAGCATGTCGAAGAAGTTTACGTGAAGCGGGTTCGGAATTGCGGCGATCACCACAACTTCTCCACCTTTTTTAATCACGGACACAGCACTGTCCATCGTCGGTTGCACGCCAGCTGCTTCATATGCAACATCAATCCCGCCAGATTGTTGCGTAATGACTTGTGTTGCATCCACCTTACTGCTATTTACCGGAATTGCGCCAAGTTTAGCCGCCAGTTCCAGACGATCTTCGAATACATCGACAGCGTACACTTCAGATGCCCCAGCTGCTTTGGCTGACAAGATGGTCAGCAAACCAATCGGCCCAGCTCCGTATACAGCAACCTTATTTCCCACTTTCAGCTTGCTGTGACGTACGGCATGAAAAGCAACCGCAGTTGGTTCAACAAGTGCCCCTTCTTCAAAGGATACTTGATCCGGGATCGGATGCACCATATATGCTTCCACGACTACATATTCGGCAAAACCGCCATCCCCGTTCAATCCGACAAAACCAAATTGAGTACACTGATTGTATCTACCTTGAATACAGTACTCACACGTTCCACAATGGTAGAGAGGTTCTACCACCACGCGATCACCCACACTGATACCGCTTACATGATCACCTAGAGCACTTACTGTTCCTGCAAACTCATGCCCCAGTGTCAGCGGCGCTTTTTGTCCTGAAAGCGGATGATTCTCTCCCTCTTGAATACCTACACCATGATGATACGCGTGTAAGTCACTGCCACAAATTCCGGCATACTCCACTTTGATCTGAACCTGTCCTGACTTCGCAACAGGAACCTCACGATCTTCCACACGCACGTCTTTATGACCATACCAGACTGCTGCCTTCATCCTGTACATCCCCTTTTTATCTAAACTGTTAATAAAAGATTGTCCTGCTTGTCTATATATTATATCCTTGTTCACTCATTATTCATATTTATAGATACTTATGTTAACATTACTTATACTAATGTTAAAGGGATGGTCGCATGAATCTGGAACAGCTTGAATATGTTGTTGAAATCGCCAAAACGCAATCATTCTCTGCCGCATCAGAGCATCTTCATGTCACGCAATCTGCGATCAGTCAATCGGTTCAACGTCTGGAAAAAGAGTTGGGGTTGGTTCTATTCGAGCGATCCAGACAGGGCACTCATCCCACACCGGAGGGTAAACAATTTATCGCCAAAGCACTGGACATTTTACAGCGAATCGATGAATTAAAATCGCTAAATGCAACGACATCTACGCTAACCGGTGATCTTCACGTAGCTACTTTCCCGAGTGTTATGCCTTACCTGGTGCAATCGGTTGCCGATATGAAACGGGATCATCCACAATTGAGGTTATCAATTGAAGAGAAGGGTTCAATGGAAATCATTGAGGACATTCGGAGCAATAAAACTCATCTGGGCTTTATCGCCATATACGCAAAACAGCTGCGCGAATTGGATGGGTTGCATTTTACACCGATGTATTCAAGCAAGCTTATTGTATGCACCCATCAACTGTCTGAACTGGCCAAGCACACACGTGTGACGCCTGAGCAACTAAAAGACTATAACCTTGCGTTATATCGGGACGGTTTCATAGAAGATTTTCTACAAGAATTCACCTACGAATATGGGCCCTTATCCATCTTATTCAAGACCAATAATTCGGAGGCCATCAGCACCGTGTTAACCAATAATATTGCCGCGACTATTGGGCATGATTTTTCCTTTCATCAACATCCGCTTTGGAAGGAAGGATTAATTAAGATGGTGGAGATTACCGAGATTCAGCAACCTAAGATGCAGATCGGCTTCGTGCAGACGGAATTCAGGGAGGCTGCAGTTGCGGCAGAACAGTTTGCCCGGCGCTTCAAACAAGCGATTGAATTGGGGCATCTGTGACTGTGATGTCTCTGCAGAGCTGCCATATGTCTTTGGCAAAAAAAGTGCTCTACCATTTGGCAGGGCACTTTTGCTTGTATTCACTCTTAATTCATGTTTCCTTGAATTCATGTTCCTTTTACTATGGTTTCCTTGTTTGTCTCGTACTTCCTTTCGACTACACCTTGACCTTTTTCACTGCTTCACTCATCTCATGCGTCTGCTGTTCCAGCATCGTAGACGTTTCCGCCACCTTACGGAACATCGCCGATTGATCCTGCATCAAACGGTATATCTCATCCGAGTGATCCGACACACCTGCGGAAATCTGTGAAATCGTGTTGACCGAAGCTGCCGCCTCTTCCGATCCGGCCGTAATTTCTTCAGCCGCTGCAGAAACCTCCTGAATGCGCTGGGTAACCAGTTGGAACGCATCCACGACTTGTGAGAATGCCTGCTCCGCTTCCGTTGTAAATATGACGCCCTGACCAATCTCCTGAGCAGTAACCCCCATTCGGGAACCAATCTGCTGTGACTCCAGTTCAATACGAAGTAATAAGTCCGAGATTCGTTCCATAGACGAACTGGAGGCTTCCGCAAGTTTCCTCACCTCTTCTGCCACAACAGCAAAACCCTTCCCATGCTCACCCGCATGTGCAGCTTCAATGGAAGCATTTAGCGCGAGCAGTTTGGTTTGACTTGCGAAGTCACGTACCGTATGCAGCGCACCACCAATTTCAGCAGAATAGTTGTTTAACACCTGCACCATCGCGGTAACCTCTCCAGATACTGCGGAGATGTTTTCCATCTGTTTCTTCATCACCGTCATGCGCTGTTGCCCCGATTCCGCCGTAGTCAGCGCCATTGTTGCTGCATCCGATACCACATTGGAGGATTCAGATATATCGTTGATGCCTTTTGCAATCTCTTCCATGGCATGTGCGCTGTCACTTGCACTTTGCTTCTGCGTATGCGCACCTTGTCTAATTTCCTCAACAGCACGATCGACTGTTTTGCTCATGGCAAGCATTTCTTCGGTACTCCGATTAAACTCTTTCGTGGATTCGGATAACAATTCGGTTGTTGAAGCTACCCCTCCAACCATGTCACTTACTATTTTATTTAAATTCCCAGACATATGTATCATCGCCTGATACGTTGTTCCGATCTCATCTTTGCTCTTCAAACGATAGGCTGTCAAAATACGATTGGCTTCGGCAAGCTCGCCCTGTGCCATCTTTTCTACACTCGATTTCAGCGGATGTAAAGGGCGCAGTCCTTTAACGATAAACCACATGACTATAGCAATACCTGCAAGTGTAGCGAGCAGCAGGATTACATATAACGGCAGACTTGATTTCAAAATATCTGTTTCGATCCCTCCGATAACAGAAATCCCTGTATCGATACCAATCACACCCGCAAGAGCACCGTTGCTATTCAGAATCGGAGCATAGGAAGAAATATAATCACCATACTCTGGATTGTTAATGATCGGCGAACTTGCTGTTTCCCCTTGCAGCAACTTCTGCACCGCATCTGCAGGAATGTCCGTCACTTCGTTGATTGCTGAAGCTTTATCCGCATCTTTCATGCCGTCCACCATCATAAGAGGGCTTCCCTTATCGTCAATTTTGACGAAATACACATACATAGCACCTATACGCACACGGAAATCGTCCAGTTCATCCCGAATACGGAGATACTCCTCGTTCTCCTTAGGGTCCTTGGCAAAATCCGCATATTTTGCTGTATCCAGCTGCTTCACATAACTCTCGGCAATCTGAATATTGTAACTCGTGATGGCCCCCTGCGCAGCCAGTTTCACATTAGCGATCTGCGTCAACATACTTCCCGCTGCTATAATCGTAATGACCAGTGTAACAATAGCCGCAATGCGCACAACCAGACGTTTCCTGAAAAAACCGATCATTTGCTCCCTCTTCCTCCCCACGAACCCAAGCCTTTTTGACTAGGCCCTACCCAAAAAACATATGTTTGAAGCACTAAGTATGGGAAAATAGTATACGAATATGTCGAAATACGCAAGAAAATATTGGGTTTACATAAAAACGCTATCATTGCTGTGTTAGCTTTGGTATAGGGGACTTTATAAAGGGTCGTGAAGTGAGGTGTTCTGATGGAGTTCAGACAAAGAAAACCTCCAACATGGTAGTTGAAGGTCTGTTGTTAATTGGAACGATTAAATAACATATACTGTTGAACCTATTGGTATATCTGCCGGATTGATCGAGTTACCTAAGCATATGCCCACCATTTTGTTATCATTTGGTGAGTTGGATATTTGAACCGAAACAACTCTCAGATTCAGCATTTCATGCTCAGAAATTTGCAACACAATATCGTCACCAATCTTGTCTATAGATGTAAGGACAGGTTCTTTTCCAACGATAACGGTTCCGTTTCCATGGGATTCAAAAACATCGCCCACCTCCATTATAAAAATCAATTCTATCCCGAAACTTCCTTCACAAAATGCACCTCTGGTTCTTTAATAATGATTATACTAAACCCTTTTTCAGAAAAGATAAGCCCCCCGCTAATATCCTGATAAGATTCCCTATCGAATTTTAATTTTTGTTTGATTTTCTGTAAATCAGATGATTCATCTATATATAAATATAGCTTATTAATAATTAAACTTTGATCATCAATGTGCATTTCAATTTTATTTAAATCACCTGCTGGTCGTTCAATATTTCTAACTTTCCATATTTTCACCCCGACCTGTTGACCTTCTTCTATCTTTACCATCCCAAACAACCCAGCCAGTTCCTGAAAGTTCGGATTACCTCCTCGAAAAATATCAATTATCTCTGTTACTAATTCATCCAAAGAATCTTCCCTAAATTTCTTTCTCATTAATTCTGGCGAATCATCAAAAAGCCAAGAGGCGATGTCGTTAAATTCATCATTGTCTGAATCCAATACCCCAATAATACTAGGCTTACTATACAGAAAATTCTTATTCAAAATTTATCACCATCCTAATGTCGTTTATAGTCTCCTCCGATTCTCCCTGCGATCTTATCATAAAATATCTCCCATGCTTCATCCATTCTTCCCTCTTTATATAGTTTATTGAAACCAACATCTGTTCTTAATTCCTCTTGCACTAATCGATACACCATTCGAACAGATTGGCCATCAACTTTCCAGCCTTCAATTCCTTTTACCATACTAAAAGTCTTTCCATTGGGAGTCACCGCTCTCATCTCTAGCATATCAAAGTCTACGGCTACCATTATATCTTCTAAACTAAATGGTCCATTGTTTGGATGATTATGTGTAAATACAGCCTCCTTCCCTCTGTCTCTATAATTACTAATATCTATTGATTTCTCAGTACCAATAACTGTATCCCCAACTAAATTACCATTTTTGTCGAAAAACTGCCCATGCTCCTTGGATTCATGTCTGAACCTACTCTCTACCTCTTCTACCTTTTTATAATTGTATTTACCCAGACCCTTTTCCTTCTCCACATACTCAGAGAACTTAGAGGATTCCCGGGCCTTTTTGCTCTCCGCAATATTGTCTACCACCTGCAGACGAGGATCTTTAAATCCGTTAAAACCACCCGTCATCTGGCCAGTTCCCGGCCGCTGGTTCAAAATACTAACCTTGGTACCGCCTCCTGACGAGGTCAGTAGATTATGCGGTTTGATCATCTTGGCGGTGAGACCACCGCCGACCATCATGCCTCCCATGCCCATCATATTAGCCCAATGTTCGCTGGACCAGGCATTCGTGGGGAATATCGCTTCACGGATTGTACCATGGATGCCAAATGTCAGCCAATTGGCCGTATCATTCGGAGAATCGAATGCTTTATCCGCTCTATCCATGTAACCTTCCACCAGACCACTTGGGATCCCAAACGTCCAATAGTCCAGAAATCCGCCGACACTGTCGTAACGCTTCTGGTAGCGGTCATCTGCAGCCTGCATAAAACCAGTACCCAGCTCTTTTAAACTATCCACCGATTTTTGAAAAGCATTACGATTGTCTACAGCGGGAGCCCGGCATTCATCCGGTGGAGGCGGCATACAATTGGCATCATGGGATTGCACTGTCTGCTGATCCGCCAGTCTGAATTTCTCCGCATGTCCTTCGAGCGTTTTGGCAATCGAGAGGGATAGTGAACTGAAATTGTCCATCACTCGTTGCGCTGCGATGAAATCAGCATAAAATCGTTCCTTGGTGCTCCCGTTCCACTGCCTCTCAATTTCGAACAGCTGTTGTTTCAAGACGTGATTCATCTGAGCAATCTGACTTTGGGCTGTCGCGAACTGTTTTGAAACGGACAATAGCTGTTCCGGGGTTACTTTAATCGTTGTCATGGTGTACCTCGTTATCGATATCGTTCTAATTATGTATTTCGTTGTTACACGAAAATTCTGTGTTTCATATATGCCAGTTCATCCACCAGCACATGGGATTCAGTATAACTGGATTGAAATTCTTTTCGTAGAGACTGCTGTCTTAATCTTTTAGTTCCTATTACCCCCAGTACGCCCTATTTGCAACAGTATTTGTGACCTATATTCCCCCCTACTACACTGATTCAAAACTTACTATTGCCCTATAAGATAGATTCGGCTATATTATTAATTAATTGATCAGTTAATTAATTAAATCGTAGATAAGAGAAAGGAGAATTTTTGTGGCTAGAACTGTGAATGAAGAGAAACGGCTTGAGCGACGTAAACGCATCTTGGAAGAAGCTGTGGTTTTGTTTGCGGAAAACGGATATTCGAATACCACAACAGCTCTTATCGCCAAAAAAATTGGTGTGACTTCTGGAACCATATTTCAGTACTTTCCAAACAAAGAAGCTTTGTTCCATGCGGCTGTCCTGGAACCGCTTGAAGATATCCAGAAGAAATCGCTAGCTCTGTTGCAACAAAACGGAACGCCGGCTGAATTAATTAAAAATATGGTCAAAGACCAATTCAACCATATCTACTCCTATGCCAATGAGTTACGACTAGTTCAGTCTGTACTGGGACAACGAATCAGGTTCCCCGAACTTACTCAGAAAGTTCTGGACAGCATAAAAGTAATGACGGACACCATTGAAGCTGTTTATGCAAAGGGACAAGCCCTGGGGGAATTCAACCCAAGCTACTCACCAGCAATGATCTCACGAAGTTATATCTCATTCTTAAATGGAGTAGCATTAACGCTCGGAGAAGATATTGTTCATCACCCGGAATGGGATAACCTGAAAGGTCATGCCTATTATCTGTTCGCCCCCGTACAACACAGCACGAACTAACACTGGAGGAAATAAAATGAATCAACAACAACCGTCGATCGAACTCGATTCGACATTTAAAGATCGCATTAAAAAACATAAGAAACTATTATGGAGCCTGGGTATTGCGCTTGTACTTATCTTAACTGTTGTGTTCTTCATTTCTTATAAAGTCGTAGACATCCTGTTACACCATCCACGAGACACCAATGTCAGCTATGAATTGAACATGGATAAAACACCCTATGAGGTCATAGAATTCAAAAGTTTAAAAAATGATAACACGATAAGAGGTACCTTCTTCCCGGCAAGCGTTTCATCAGGCAAAGCAAGTAACAAAACGCTTATTGTCGTGCATGGTTATACAAGCAATCGCCTCGTGAAGGGACGCACTCCGAAATTGGCAGAGCATTTTATTCCGAAAGGTTATAATATTTTGGCCTTTGATCTTAGCGCACAAGGTAAATCCCATGGCGAGATGATTACGCTCGGTCTGCGTGAGAAATATGACCTGCTTGCAGCTGTTGATTATTTGAAATCCAGAGGCGAGGTAGGCGAGCATATTGGGGTCATTGGCTTCTCTATGGGAGCTGCTACTTCCCTGCTAGCCGCAAGTGAAAGTGATGATATTGAAGCTGTCGTGGCAGATAGTCCGTTTCGTAATGCCGGTTTATTTTTAAGAGAGGGGCTACCTGTATTCTCCGGTTTACCTGCATTCCCATTCGGTTATACTTCCACATGGATGGCTAATTGGGCATTCGACGTTGATCTTGATTCTGTATCGCCTATGGATGCAGTCAAGAAGATGCAAAATAAGCCGGTCATGCTTATTCACGGTACTGGGGATCAACAGATCAGTTATACCAATTCAGAAATGATCTATGAGAACTTGAAGGATAACCCTGATGCAGAGGTATGGTATCCGGCCAATACGGAACACATTGATGCTATTAATCATTATCCAACGGAGTATTTTGCAAGAGTGGACCGTTTTATGGATAAGTATGTAGGTAATAAATAAATCTGTTAAAATCCGCGGTATAATCAGACATCATCTATTTTTAAGAAACTGCATGAATATGCTTACCAAAAAAGGTACAGACATCTCAACAATACGAGATCATCTGTACCTTCTTTTTATACTAAGCCTCTTTAAGCTGATTTGTTATTGATCTTGCGGAATCGAATCAAAGACCAGATTATCAGCAATGCAAGTACACCGAGACAGATGCTAATACTGAACCGGTTGCCTTCATCAAACACAAACATGACAGCAATAACACCGAGTATCAGAACAACCGCTCCGGTGATGTAAGGGAAGCCCCATACCTTGAATGTAGGCTGAACCGGATACTGCTTACGTAATTTGAGCTGAGAAGCAGCGATACAGATCCAGACCAGAATCACGACAAACCCCGGAACGGCAAGCAACACTCTAAACAGCTGATCTTGGGCAAACAGTCCTAACATGGAACCTGCCAGCAGAACAACGGTACACACCAACAAGGTATTAATCGGGCTACCGTTGCGGTTGGTTTTGGCGAGTGCTTTGGGAGCCTCCCCGCCGACAGCCATCGAATGCATCATACGAGATGCACCGTAGATGCCCGAGTTCGCTGCGGATAGCACCGCAGTCACCAGAATAAAATTCATAATATGTGCGGCCCCCGGCAAACCCGTAGACGCCAGCACCTGTACAAACGGACTGCTCTCCGGCCCGATCTCGTTCCAGGGAATCAAACCACAGATCACCAGAATCGGCAACGTAAAGAACAAAATGATTCGGAACATGAAATTGCCCACGATCTTGGGCATCACCTTCTCCGCGTTTTCCGTTTCCGTCAAGGTCAGGCCAATTAGCTCCGATCCTCCATACGAGAACATAACCACAAGCAGTGCAGAGAAGATCGATGTCAATCCGTTCGGGAAGAACCCACCCGCCTGCGTGTAATTTTGCAAATAAGGTGTGTTGTCACTTGGAATAATACCGAAGATCAGCCCCGCACCAAGCACGATAAAAATAATAATCATCGCAATTTTGATCCCGGCCAGCCAAAACTCAAATTCCCCGAACACACCCACACTAAGCATATTCACGAGTATAATGAATGCGGCACATGCCAGACTGAGCATCCATAATGGTACGTCCGCGAACCAATATTGCAGGAAACTGCCTGCAGCGATGACTTCGATGACACACACCGATAACCACAGGAAGCAGTACATCCATCCCATAATAAACGAAACCCTGCTCCCGAATGCTTCCTGCACGAAATCTTTCATATTCCTATTCTTGTATACCGTAGCCATCTCGGCCATCGCAGCCATAACCACAAGTAACAGCAGTCCGGCAAAAATGTACGTCACAATGACGCCAGGGCCCGCGAGCCCAATCGTACCTGCACTGCCTTTAAAAATTCCTGTCCCAATGACACCCCCCATCGCCATAAAGGTGATGTGTCTAGGTTTTAATTTTTTTTGTAATGATTCTTCCTTCTGAGTCTGAGCCAATTGAAATCCTCCTGAGGTACAAAAACGTCTGTAATCCTTGTCTATTTTTTGAGCAATATAAAGTCCAGTATACCCTATCCATGATGAAACAGCCCACCCATTCTGTATGGCCAATTCATCCCAAACATATGACATGCCTAAGATTTATACCCTTTAAGCGTACAAAGTAATCGGTATGTTGCCCATGTTACCAAACTATATCCCACCCCGTACATCAGCCATGCATCCAGATTGGAAGTGAACGTTCCCCAGTCACTGGTTATATACAACAATGGTAACAAGAGAGATACACCCAATGCGATCACCCTATTGCACCATTTTATCGAGTACCAGCAGACGCCCAGAATAAGAGCGATTAATGGACACAATACGAATACAACGAACAATGGATTCATTCCTTCAATCCACCAGTAAAGCATTCTCCTGCACTCTCCTTCTTTGGTGCGTCACAGCGTTCAAAGCCCGAATTCTAGTTTACCACTTTATGCATGCTATGAACTGTATCAAATGTTTCATTTTTTTCCTCGAAATCATAATCACTTCAACACATAAATAAACGTAAAAACCAGCCCCTCTATATTAGAGAGACTGGTTTCCATACGAATGACTATAAATAATTCATCCAATAACTTTCGTCATGAATTTACTGTTTGGGTCTGGAACATAATCAGCAAACGGATCGCAATATTCAAAACCAAAGTCTTCATACAACTTGCGTGCCGGAATAAAAGAATCCATCGAACCCGTTTCCAGACTGACTCGCTGATATCCGCGAGATTTGGCCTCTTCAATAATATGAGCCAACATATGGCGAGCTACCCCTTTGCGTAAATGAGCGGAAGCCGTACGCATTGATTTCAGTTCACCATGTTCAGCGTTCAGTTCCTTCATCGCTCCGCAACCAAGTAACTCATCGCCTTCCCATGCACACCAAAACGTGATCTCCGGTTTTTTAAGTCCATCCAGATTCAGAGCATGTATACTTTCCGGCGGTGAATCTGCTGCCATACCTAGCAAATGCTCCGCGATTAGTGCTTTTACCTGATCCCCGCTCAAATCATCCACTCTAATTTCCATCATTTCCACTCCTGCCGACATTTTGTAATGTACTTAATTCTCTACGAAGTTAATAGATAATTATATCTTACAACCATGTCAGGTTTCATGACAAGAGTAGGTTGTTGCTAGAAAAGTAACCAGGCAAATGGGTTTGATAGGATTGATAACAACATCATGATTGCTGATACGATACGGCTGTCATTTGGCACGGCTCACACGCAAACATGTAATACACACCTTCGCCATTCTCCTGAATCATCTCACCGTCCAGCTGTCCGATTGCTTTCATCGTAGCTGAGCAGGCCGGACATGCAGGATAGTCTGCGTCCTGCACCCAACCAGGATGACCTCCAACCTGGGATAGTGAGGGCTCCATGGCCCATTCACTGCCATGAAAAGGCTGCCGCGGTTCCGTCGCAATATGAAACAGACGATGCTGTACCTGTTGCTGTATCCCTGCCAGCCTTTCTCCCGCGCCAGCAAAGCTACCTACCTCTAAAACACTTGAGCCAATTCCCAAAATATCTACGCTCATCTCTTCCACATCAATATCACCCAATCCATCAGGCTTCACATTATGCTTGCTCCAGATGGCATTCCCTTCTGCATCCATCTCCATGTAAACCACACTGTAACTGCTACACACCAAGCAAGTCTGCACATCCAGTTGTGGAAACTTCCAGTCCACTGACTGAAGCGCAGGATGTTTTACATGTAAATTCATTAAGCTGATCAATGAACTACCACACCACGGACAAAAATTGGAGTTTGGCACAAGCAATGATATCGGAACACCATCAAGGTTCTTGCTCTGGCTTCCCGCTACATCACTGCCTCCTACTTCATACATTGAATAACTCGGGGTGATAAACAATTCTCTGCGTTGACCATCTTCGGTTAACTCCCAACCCGCCTGCAACGTGTAACACTCAGGTGCAACATACAGTTCACTAGCCCAATCCGGCGCAGACTGCTTCCACTGCCAGAACTGCTGCACAACAGTTTCGTCACCAATATAGGCCAGCATCATCAGGAGATGATTGCGATTCCCCTCATCGTTGTTCACCTGCTGAATTAGATGATTCCGCGTCTCACCAGAGGCGCTTTTGAACAGAACAGCTGGATAAACGATATCCCTCTCCAAAAGTTCAGGAATTTCCGCTGTCAGAGGCAGATCATGATAACAAACAAGATACAGCAAGATATCTTTACCGCCATCCTCGTCATCTGAGCGGATCAAGTCCATGGCATAAAGCTTCATCTCATGTTGTTGCTCTCCCGAAAGGGACAGATACACTTGTTCCATGGAGTATTTATACGGTACATATCGAATAAGTTCGTTATATGTCCGAGGTTCATGCATGATTTTCAGAATCTGCACCGCATCCGTAATGCCCTCATACAGATCGACATCACGGCGATTCGCTTCAATATAACGCTGGTGTGCCTCTCGTTCCATTTCCTGCTTGCAAGGCATACAGTACCCACCTGTTTTAGCTGCTGTTGCTGGTAAAATCATGTTGTCGCATCCTTCGCTTACACACGGAATACGTTCTGTCATGCTTCCGCCTCCTTCAACCTTTAGGAATGGTGGCCAAGTTGCTCCTTGGTGAATTCGTAAAACGCAAGCGCATCCTCACTGCTCGCAAATCCTGCCTGAGCTATTTTCTCACTGCCGCCGCCTTTGCCTTGGTAAGCCCCGAGATTTCCTTTGAAAAACGGCCCGCACGCCCATTCCGGCGGCTGTCCGTTCTGTGCCAGTACAACCTTCGCTTCCGAGATGCTGGCAAACAGCACCAAACCTTCATGCTCTTCCGTAAGTTTGGTAGCAAGGCTTTGCATGTCCTTGAGTGATTTGTCCTCGAAAATCCGGGCAATGACCAGTCCTTCCCGTGCGGCAAGCAGTTCCTGTGCGTAGTAAGCGTCATTGGTGGATTTCACAGCATTCAGCTCGCTTTGCAGCTGCTTCTGCTCCTGTTCCATTTTCTCAACACGCTCCAAAAGTTCGTCACGGCTCGTCTTTAATTTGGTCGTAATGCCGTTCAACACCTGTTGAATTGCCGTGAATTCGTTCAAAGCTCTCGTACCGCATTTAAAATAAATTCGTGTGTTGCTCTTGATCTTCTCCGTTTTCAGCAGTTTAATGATTCCGATCTCACCTGTGGCCGCCACATGTGTACCACCGCAGGCATTGTACTCCACACCCTCAATCTCCACGATTCGAATGTCCTCCGTTACCGTCGGTTGCTTCACTAAAGGCAATCGCGCGGCTTCTTCGGCGGTAACCCATGAAGCACGAACCGGAGCATTGCGAACAATCTGCCGATTCACCTCTTGCTCGACTTCAGCCAGCTGTTCCGGGCTGAGGCTCTCTGTAGCCACATCAATCGTTGCGTAGTCCGTGCCCAGGTGAAAACTGAGTGTCATGGCATCCGTCAGTTTTAGTGTAATTGCCGATAACAAATGCTGGCCCGTATGTTGCTGCATGTGGTCAAATCTTCGTTCCCAATCCAGCTCACAGTGCACTTCATCCTGCTCCGGGGAACGCTCCAGCTTATGCCATACTTCTCCGTCTTCCAAGTTCACATCCAGAACAGCGGCACCGCCAATCTGTCCCAGATCACACGGTTGTCCGCCTCCATGCGGATAAAATGCCGTCTCGGCGAGCGTAACGTATACGCCATCTTCTTTCGTCACTCGATTGGTAATATGTGTATGCCACTCGCGTGTGTAAGCAGCATCATAGTATATTTTTTGAGTCATTGAATGGATTCGTTCCCTTCTCGTTCAAGTAAGTTACATCTACTCTCAGATTACACTATTTCCCATAGCTAACGCCAATTTCGGTTAACTCTAATCACTTGTAGTATCACAAAAAAGACCGTTCTGTAAGCCAAGCCCACAGAGCGGTCTATATTTTATCCAACGTTTAATTTGAAAACGTTCGATATGGATGTCCCTATCGATTACACAGGAACGGAGATGGCAGACAAATGCTCGCTTGTAGACACCAAGAACAAAGCAGACAGAAAGGACCTGGAGAAGCGGAGCTAAAAGCTTTCTGAAAGAAAGCTACATCGAAAGCATAAGCTTCGCATTTATCACCGGATTGTTCCCTTCAGGGAATCAATCAAAATAATCGGGGGATAAGGGCGATCGTAAGGTTTTCTGGCTGCGGCGTTCCCGTGTGTCTACCACAACCAGCATAGTCAGTCATCGGAGTGGTCAGTGTAATCTAAGGCTACGCCATATCTTTTTTTCACATTAAACCAAGTTCCAGAAGAGAACGGTATTCGCCACCGTCACCATCGTAAACAGCAACGTATTAACAAATGCCGCGAGCCATACATTGTTTGTTTTCTCAAACAATTTGCGTGCGTATACGGCAGCGATAATCAGACATGGCACCAGCGCGAACAACAGAATGCCGTTCAGTGCTTGAGTTGGATACAGCGCCACACCTGTCATAAAGTCTTTGCCATACTGTGCCAGCATCCACAATACCAGTCCGCCGACGTTCAGTACAATCGCCAGGAACATTCCTCCTCGTTTACCGCGGGTGTTGGCATTGAGCGCAACAGCACTTACAAAGTAATAGATCAGGAAGAGCGGAGCATAACGCAAGGCAGTCACGAAATGTGCCTGTTCAAACGTACGTACCGCAAATGTCCAGATGCGGAAGTCCGTTCCGAAGATCGCCTGCACCGCGAACAACAGTGCATACCCGATTACAATCGCGAGTACAGCTGTCACAAGGCTGGCGATAATTGTGCCAATGTTCAGGCTAATGCCGTAATCACTGAAACGAGTGCCTGCATCCTTTTTGGAGAAATAGTGGAATGCAAAGGTCACCAGAATCATAATCAACGCCGATACCAATGCCCAGTATACGATCTGGTTCGTTGTTGGTTCATTGAAGTATGTGCCTGTAACGACAATTTTGTTTGCATAGTTGAATACAATCCACATTACCAGAGATACAACGGCGAGCAATATACTGCCTACGCCCATGTTTTTCATCCGGCGGCTTGCAGCATAATCATTCTTTTTGCTGCCAGCCAGGACGAATCCAATGACTGCACCAAGCACACTTACGATGAACAAGATCAGAGCAATAATCCGTAGTACGTTCAGTCCATCGGCTGATTTATCCATCAGTGTTGGGAAAAGAATAGCCGGAATCAGCGTGCTGAACGCAATCGCGAGCCAGTAGACTGTACGTTGCTTGCCACTTACAGCAGCGGATACTGTTGCAATCTCGTTGCTAACCGCTTTACGTAGCAATGGCAGTCTGAGCAACAATGTAATCAACGGCACAATCATCAGGAAGAAACCGATCAAGGCTACAAAGTTAAAGGCTTCCTTCGCCCACCAGATCTGATTGTCCGCTCCAAGATTGGCATTGGTCTGGTTCGGTGACGTTACTCCATTAAAGGCATGAGCGTAAAAGTCGATCAGATGTCCCGTCGTTGTTGGAGAGAAATGGTTCCACGGGTGAGTCTGATTCGGAGTGAACATGATGTGCTCGCCCGTTTGCGAAGGACGTACCACTTTGCCATCAACCATCAAGTCACCAGACTGAACTTCCCGGAATTTGTCCGTTTCCGCTCTAGGTGCATCTGCCGCGAGACCAAGGAATGCTTTACCTGAGATGGTTGCGGCAAAATCCTTACGCATTACGGTACCTTTGATTTCTTTTTCAGCGGCTGTCTTCTCTTCGTCGGATTTGTTGAAGAAAAACTCGTCATACTTACCGGCAATCATCCCTACTGTACGGCTTCCAAAAGCTGCTTGTAGCTGATCCTGCGGAGCCACGGCAGCGGCATACGAATAATCCGCGCCTACAGAGATGCCTGTATAGATCATACGGTGTCCTGTTTGCAGTGAAGTCATCTCGTCCATGTACATGGAGAGCAGTGTCGAGAATCCGCCCATGGAGTGACCGCTAACGGCAACGTACGCGTTACCTTTGTCATCCTTTTTCGTGAAGTCCTGATCATAGATATATTTAGCCGCATCGAATTGAGAATAGATCCAGAACGTGCCGAACATATCTTTCACCGGAATAGGTGCACTCCAGCGAGAATCCCCATGATCATACATATCGAGTGCCAGCACGATGTAACCACGTCTGGACATTTCAATGGCAGGTGCATCCTGCATTTCTTTGGTGTTCAAATAACCATGCGTCGTAATAATAACCGGTCTTTTGTCATCGGCACCCGCGCCTTTTGGCATGTACAGCAGACCCGATAACGTTCCGTGATCGGCCTGGAATTTGATCTCTTTAACCTTGACGGAATAGAAGGATGTGTTGAACATGCCGGCAAACAAGCTGCCGAAAATGACTAGAACGAGTGATAAAACCAGCAACCCCTGCGGTTTTTTCAAGAATGATGTGACTGTTCTCATTGGTTGGCTCCTTTAAGCAATATAAAATGCCATATAACTTGAACTCCATATATTTACACATGCAATTCGATGACAGAATAACCTTCCGATCGCTGTTATCCCCAGATTTTTTGATTCCCTTTTAAAAAGGGAAAATCCGGTGATAAAGGCGAACGCTTCGCTTCTTCAGGTTTTTTCTGTCCTCTCCGTTATTGTGTAATTTAATAGTTCAAATTATATAGATAAATAGATATCACTATGCATACGCTTCCGCTTATATAATGAGCGAAACAGCATGTCATAATGCAGTAAACAGTAGGCGCCAACAATAAATCCAAATTGAGCTATTTAAATTTGATGTAAATGAGTACATGTAAATATTGACTCAATATGGCCTAAAAAAGGCACACATAACGACGCCGGACTCCGGCGCCGTCACCTGTGTCAGTTCATATCTGTATAGCCCTGTATATCTATATCGTCATACAAGCAAAATTTAATGAACTCTCTCTTACTTCAAAGACTCGGACAGCTCAGTGAAAATAACACCCAGCGCATACGCGCCAGCATCCGGATATCCCAGGCTACGGTCACCGACCGTACCTGCACGTCCCATACGCGCTACGATGTCTTCCGTTTTCTTCGCGCCTTCAACCGCTGCGGCCGCACCTTTGGCAAATGCAGACTTGAAGTCATCGCCAGATTCCGCGCTTTGTGTCCAGGCATCTGCACATGGAACGAGTGCATCGATCAGTGTTTTATCGCCTACAACCGCACCTCGTCCGAAGGAACGCTCACCTGTTGCCTGAATGCCTTGTACCGCTGCCTGCATCATTTCTGCGAATTCAGCGACATTCAAATGTTGCTTCTCACCTACCGCTTTGCCCGCTGCACGGAATGCCGAACCCCAGATTGGGCCGGATGCTCCGCCGCAATACTCCATGATCACCAGGGAGCACGCATCGAGGAATGACCCGATATCTGTTTTCTCTTCGTTAAGGATGTGGTTCCACTCACGCTTCAATTGGCGGAAGCCTTTGGCTACACTCATTCCGAAGTCGCCGTCACCGGCATGGGAATCGAGTTCACAGAACGGTACTTCGTTCTTAATGATGATCTCGCCCATTTTATCGATCAGGTAAACCATGTTATCCAGCGAGAACTGATTATTTTCAACAACAGCTACTGATGCATCCGTCTGCACCTCATAGGATACTGGAGCGTCTTCCGTCACAACTGCTTCGAGCGCTTCAGAGTAAGCAACTTGTGCCACTGGAGGACCAGACACTTTAAATGCAGGTGTGTCGCTTTCCTTAAACAACAAGGTTTTCAATTCGTCATCCAGCTTCAGAATCGTTACCGATGCACCCGCCATGTCAATACTGGTCATGTAGTTGCCTACAAATGTCGTCGCTACGTTAAGACCTGCATGTCCTGCAAGCTCACGTTGAACCGAGTTGTTGAGCAAGTACAGTTCTTGCAGAGGTGTCGCACCAAAACCGTTCACAAGCACAGCAATCTCGGCAGACGCATCCTGATCCAGCTTCATATCTTTGAGTAATGCGGACACCATACGTCCCGCAAGCTCATCTGCAGAGACGATTTTCTCCCGGCGAATACCCGGCTCACCATGGATACCTACCCCGAACTCCATCTCGTCTTCCGCGATTTCGAAGGTTGGTGTTCCCTTGGCAGGAACCGTACAAGACGTGAATCCAAAACCGATGCTGCGCACGTTCTGTGCCGCTTTCTCCGCAACGGATTTCACTTCTTCCAGACTACGTCCTTCTTCCGCTGCGGCGCCGGCAATTTTATGAACCAGAACGGTTCCGGCTACTCCGCGGCGTCCTACCGTGTACAAGCTGTCTTGCACAGCAATGTCATCTTCTACACGTACATATTGCACGTTGATGCCATCTTCTTCAGCCAGATGCGCTGCGTTTTTGAAATTCATCATGTCGCCGCTGTAGTTTTTGATGATAAGCAGTGTACCTTTGTTGCTTGCCGTTGCTTTGATCGCTTGATATACCTGGATTTGGGAAGGGGATGCAAATACATCTCCGCACACCGCCGCATCCAGCATACCTTTGCCGACATAACCAGCATGTGCTGGCTCGTGACCACTGCCGCCGCCGCTGATCAGGCTGACTTTGTCCGCTTGAATCTCTCTGCGTTTGATCACTTTATATTTTTTCAGGAATTCCAGCTCCGGGTGCGCGAGCGCAATCCCGTTGCACATTTCCATGACAACATGTTCAGCCTGGTTGATGATTTTTTTCATTTATTTTGCCTCCTGGCGTGCTTTGTACTCCCGTCCGATTCGGTCAGCTGCTGCAATCGCTGCGGCTACTTCAGGAACTGTAATCGGGAATGGCATCGCGTGGATGGATTCCTCAGGAATGCAAGCAATCTCTG
Organism: Paenibacillus xylanexedens; assembly: GCF_007680605.1. Classification (GTDB taxonomy): domain Bacteria; phylum Bacillota; class Bacilli; order Paenibacillales; family Paenibacillaceae; genus Paenibacillus; species Paenibacillus xylanexedens_B. The sequence continues at coordinate 53,926 of NZ_VEIO01000002.1, read as the reverse complement.
CTACTTTCAACAATTCTTCTTGTGTGATGGTTTCTACGCCGATATCTGCAAGACTTACAGGCAATCCTACGGAAAGACAGAAATCCATCACTTGGTGCAATTCTTCGGTTGGTGCATTTTCAAGAACGAGCTGTGCAATCGTACCGAAGGACACTTTTTCACCGTGGAAATAGTGGTGTGTGCCTTCCAGAACCGTCAGACCATTGTGAATCGCGTGAGCTGCAGCCAGACCGCCGCTTTCGAATCCAAGACCGGACAACAGGATGTTGGTTTCTACGATGTTTTCCAGGGCTTGAGTTACCACGTTGCTGTCACTCGCTACCTTTGCTTTGGCGCCGTCTGTCAGCAACATTTCGTAACACAATTTAGCAAGCGCCAGCGCTGCATTGGTTCCTACAGCAGAAGGTGTGTATCCTTCACGGGAACCCATCGGCAGACTTGCATTCACACGGGAATAAGATTTGGATGTCGCTCTTGCCTCGAAGTAAGTGGACAATGCATCTCCCATACCGGATACGAGGAACCGTGTTGGTGCGTTAGCGATAACGGTAGTATCTACAAGCACTACGCTTGGGCTTTGTTTGAAATATGCATAATCGTCAAAAGAACCTTCCGGTGTGTACAATACTGCCGAGTGACTTGTCGGTGCATCTGTTGCTGCAATCGTTGGGCAGATAATCAGTGCATCGCCTTCAGCTACACATTTTGCTGCATCAATGGCTTTACCGCCGCCTAGACCGATCGTGCATGTACAGCCTTTTTCTTTCGCAATTTCTTGCAAACGAGCGACTTCCTCGCGTGAGCATTCGCCTCTAAAACCGCTTTCAACAAACGAGATATTGAATTTCTCTGCTGTTGCATCCAGTTTAGCTTTGACACGTTGTACATCATCCGGATGAGCAATCAACAATGCAGAATCTCCGAAGGATTTTACGAAATACCCCAGGTTCAACAATTCGTCTTCGCCTTGCACGTACTTGGTTGGGCTGATAAATGCTTTTCTCATAATATGATATGCCTCCTAAAAGTAGATTTAATAGAATGTCTTGCGGTGCAACGCTTGTCCCTCTTGACTGATATTCAGAGATTAAGGTGCCTTGCTCCGTGTTACATCAAATTTTAATTGTTGCAATTGACCTAAATATAACGCAGAAGCAAGAGGTTTACAGTGGACTTTGATAACAAATTATTATAATTTGCAATCGTAATTTTTTGCTTTTTCGCGTAATCGTGGTATGTTATTGTCATGAGATGGTTGAATTTTGACCTCCCATGTTCCATTACCCGTCCTGTTCACGTCTTAATATGTACAACTTTCAACTTTTTAACGACTCTCCGATCAAAGAATTCGGTCTGCCACGGAGGTTTTTCACATGATTAAAGAATATCTGCACATCAATAAAATACTCGATCTGGATAAGTGGAAACGCCTTCAGGATTCCCTTGCCACCGTCACCAAACTTGCCATTCTTACCGTCGATTATAAAGGCATTCCCGTCACAAGCCATAGCAGCTGTCAGACATTTTGCCAGAACGTTCGCAAAGACCCCGAGCTTCTTCCTTATTGTCAAAAATGTGACTCTCGCGGCGGTCTGGAGGCTGTTCGCCTTAACGAACCTTACGTTTATCTCTGTCATTTCAATATCATTGATATTGCGATTCCAATTACAATTGATGGCAAATATATTGGCGCGGTGATGGCTGGACAAGTCAAATTGGCCGATCCCGAGAAGGGAAGAGATCTGGAGCAGATCGTGACGTCCAAAAACGTACCCATGCATGATGCGAAAATGAAGGAGTTGCAGGCAGATTACGACCAATTACCCGTCATGACGTATGAGGAGATTGTAAAAATTTCGAATATGTTGTCGCTACTGTGCAACTATATTGTAGAGGAAGCTTTGAATAAAAACCTTCTAGTCGAGATGTTCGAGAAGGCTTCTGGCAATCAGGAGTCCGTTAACTTGTCCACCATTCTGCCAGGGTATTCGATCCGCAACATCGAGTCGATTAAAAAGGAAATGACCAATGCCATTGCGGATGCTTATCTCAAAAACAGTCCCAGTGATACGGAGAGTCTCAATCCGGTACTTCAGCCTGCTTTTGAATATATCCATAGCCATAAGAGCGAACAAGTATCGCTCAAACAAGCCGCCGAGCTGTGCCACTTGAGTCCAAGCTATTTCAGCAGGTTATTCGCCCGGGAGACAGGTGAAAACTTCACCACCTATCTCGCCAAGCTCAAAGTCAAGTGGGCCAAGCAGCTGCTGGAGGTCACGGACATGCCCGTTTCACAGATCAGCGATGAGCTGGGATTTAATGAATCGGGGTATTTTATTAAAATATTTAAAAAGTTCGAGGAAATCACGCCCGCCCTCTATCGTAAATATATTCAGGAGAGCTGATTAACCTGTGATATGTTTTCCATATCAATCATGCGCTTAATAGATATTTCACCTAATTATCTGCACTTGCTACAATGGAGTCCAGATTAGTAAGGAGGCATGACAAATGGAATATCGCAAATTGGGAAACAGCGGTTTAACCGTCAGCGAGATTTCGCTGGGCAACTGGATTACACATGGATCACAAGTTGATGATCCAACAGCACAAGCTTGTGTCCAAGCTGCATTGGAGGCAGGTATTACGACATTTGATACGGCAGACGTATATTCGGATACCAAGGCGGAAACTGTGTTGGGACAGGCTCTCAAGGGAGTACCAAGAGAGAGTATTGAACTATGCACCAAAGTCTGTCATCCAACCGGCCCAGGTCACAATAACAGAGGACTTTCCCGCAAACATATTATGGAAGCCTGCAGTGCTTCATTACAACGATTGCAAACGGATTATATCGATGTCTATTACGCTCACCGCTATGATATACACACTCCACTGGAAGAGACATTCCTTGCATTTGCTGATCTTGTTCGTCAAGGCAAGGTTCATTATATTGGGGTTAGTGAATGGACAGCTGCTCAGATTGAGCAAGGCTCCGTACTAGCTAAAGAGTTGCGTGTACCTTTCATCGCGAGTCAGCCGCAGTATTCAATGTTATGGCGTGTAATTGAGCAAGAAGTTGTGCCCGCAAGTGTACAGGCAGGTCTGGGACAGATTACATGGTCTCCACTCGCTCAAGGCATACTATCGGGTAAATACCTTCCGTATGAAGCAGTGCCACCCGGATCACGAGCAGCAGTCCAAGCAGGGAAACCCTTCTTCAACAAGCTCGCCGGTCGTTGGTTGCACGATGATGTGCTGACTGCTGTACAACAGCTTCTTCCTCTAGCGAAGGAACTAGGTCTAACTCTTCCTCAACTCGCTGTTGCCTGGGTTCTTCATCATCCCTACGTCAGCTCAGTGATTATTGGGGCATCCGGGCCAGAACAAGTACTGGAAAATGTAAAAGCTTCCGGTGTGAAACTGGATCAGGATATCCTCACTCGAATGGATGAAATATTAGGAAAATGGATTGAGAGGAATCCTGTCCTGACAGGTTAATATAGTTTAGTCGTTCTTGTCCATGTGTATAAAACGGGTGACCACACCCTGATTCATGTCCGTCCGCCAAGTCAGTAATCGACACTTGAATCTGCTCTGCCAAAGGGTGATCGTCTGGAACCACCACCATTAACGTTTCTTCCTGGAAGATCTGGAAAGACACATTTGGCGTATGCTCCTGATATCGTAAAAATCCAATATGGATCTGTCCATCTTGCAGTGCCTGCAGCTGTTCAGAAGATGCCATCTCACGCAGTGTAATTTCGATCTGTGGGTACGCTGCTCGAAATCGCCTTAACACATCGACCATCATACTGCCTGAAGCCGAATCCACAAAAGCTACCGTTATATGACCAACGATGCCTTGGTCAACCTTCTGTGTGAGATGGATCGATCGTTCAAGCTGAGTCAAAATTAATCTTGCCTGATCCAGAAATACGGCTCCCGCAGGTGTTAGCCTAACCATCTTTTTCGTACGTTCCAACAGCTTAACACCTAGTTCTTCTTCTAAATTTTGGATCTGTTGGCTCAGCGGCGGCTGAGTCATATTTAATCTTTCGGCCGCACGATGGAAATGAAGTTCCTCCGCCACGGCGATAAAGTAACGTAACTTTCGAATATCCATTACACCTGATACACCTCCCCTCTCCCCGTTACTTCATCTGCTCCTCCACCCAGATGGCAGACTCTGCATGCATCGTCATGATTGCACAAAAATCAGACTCGATCTCTACTAACGGAACATCCTCCCCGCTGTCATGAATGAGCATCATCACTTTGCCAGAGGTCTCATCCAGAACGGCTATACTACCCTCACCAAATCCGCCGATTGGAAAAAGCTGAAGCCCGCCGGGCAGGTCGTATTCTTGCTCGTACTCTCGATATGCATCCAGAAACTCGGGATACGCCCAGTCTAGCTCTTTTACTGAATACAAAGCGGGGTCACCAAAGTTACAGGCCCCGAATTCTAGCAACAACGCTCGGTATGCCGCAGGAAGCTTCACTTGGTACTTTTGCTCAAAATTCTCGATGTCCTGCTCGGTTTCAGGTTTACTGCCACTTCCCATCGTTGTACCATATGCTTGCACCAACAACTCTCGAATCGGGTCTAGTTCCACGGATCTCATCTGTTTTGTAACTCCCCATCCAGCCAAGTTAGTGCGGCTCGTAGCTTGTCCTGCGGCACCGTATCGTATCGATCCCCTGTCGACATTTCGAATGAGCAGCTATTACCTCCGGTTTTGTTCAGATACGATGTAATGGCGATATCAAACTTCTGCGCCATCTGCACGAGCAAGGGCTCTACCTCGGAAGCTGCGAGTGCAAAGTGAACGTGAAACATATTGGACACAGGCTGATCAGGAACCGTTCTGATTCCGTGGCATGCATTAAACAGTGAGGCCAGTTCCTTGGCCTGCTCGTAATAATGTCCCATTTTGCCAACACGTTCGTTGTAATAATACCGGGAGCTGAGAATATACGGGTACAACCCGATCAAGTCGCCGCCATGCCGCCGTTTCCACACCTTGGATTCCTGCATGATGTCCTGTTCCCCAGCAAGAATAGCTCCTGCAATGCCGCCAATACCTTTGTAAAAAGAGATGTATACACTATCAAACAAACTGCAAATCTCCGCAGGTGTTTTCCCATAATAAGGTGTGATCTCAAACAGCCGTGCTCCGTCCAGATGCAGCTTGATCCCTTGCTCGCGGCAATACGCCGAGATTGCTTCCAGTTCCTCGTAAGCCGGCAGTTGCCCGCCAATTTCACGCTGCGGTAGCTCAAGTAACAAACAAGCGTATTTCGCTTTAATCCCTTTCACATCGCCCAGTGTAATCAAACGATCCGCCTCGCCCAGCAAAATGCTTTCAATCTGATGCAGCTCCTTTAGCCCATCTTCTTCATGAATCTCCAGGTGAGACAGCGGATGATACGCAACTCGCTTGATACCTGCCCGGTCACACCAGATGCGAAGTGCAATCTGTTGCGCCATCGTACCACTTGGGAAAAAAACCGCCGATTCCTTCCCTAGCACATCTGCCATCTCCTGTTGAAACTCATCAATGATTGAGCCATTCCCGTAGTGGTCACTGAACGTTTCTCCATCCACCTGTTCCAGCGCTTCCTGCAGCACTTTCACTTTGCGGCTGCCGTGCCCGCCTACAATGTACGCCGCCTGACCGAATGCGTCGGTAAGTGTTAATTTGTTATTTGCCAAAATCAACCTCTCCTTTACTGTTCCGGTATCGTCATAATCTCCACTAGAGCCTGAAGTGCGTTAGAAGTATGTTCACCATGAGCATACACAAATCCTACTTCCAAACGAGAATACGGATCAGGCAGTGATACAATGTCTACCTCACCTCTGGATGCCGCTTGAACCACCGAAGAACGGGGCAATAAGGACACGCCTAACCCGGAAGTAACGCCGTTAATAATGGTATCGAGTGTCCCATATTCCATGACGTTTAATGAATGAACCCCTTGGGTTTTCAAAAAATCCTCCGCCTGAGCTCGGTGCGTGCATCCAACCTCAAAAAATAACATCGGCTTGCTGAGCAGTGTTGACATGTCATGTTCGCCCGGTTTAACGATGAGCACCAGTTCATCGTCATACATTTTTATATAATTCAGCTTCTCATGTTTGACCGGGCCATACACCAAAGCGCCATGTAACTCATGGGCGATAACCTTCTGATTCAGCTCGTGTGTGCCACCAGTGACAAGGGAATAACGTACCTTCGGATAACATGCGCAGTACTCCGCCAGAAGCGGTGTCAGGAAACGGGAGGCTGCAGTCTCAATCGAACCCAAACGAAGGTTTCCTGTCGGTGGACTTCCTTCCTGTGCGGCCTGCTCTGCTTCATCTAATAATTCCAATATTCGATCTGCGTATCCCAGCAGGTTCTCCCCTGCCGGAGTGAGCAGCATCCCCCGATTAGAGCGATGAAATAACGGCACTTGAAGCTGATCTTCCAATTGTTTGATCCGTGTGGTCACGTTGGACTGAACATAATTAAGTACAATAGCGGCTTTGCTGATACTGCCTTCGCGGGCAACCGCCTGGAATATTTTCAAATCACCTGCATCCATTTGCTTTTCACCTGCTTGTTTTTATGTGAACGTTTCTTATCTATCAATATTCATGATACTGACCTTCATTTTTGTTTATTTTACGTGTTTCCATCTCACCTGTACAATGACTCCGTAATGAGTCGTCTATCTACCTTATAAGAGCTCTAAGAACGATGACAGAATAACTTATATCATACAGGGAGGTAACATCCATGAACGTATCCAAAACGATGAATGCAATTATACATTCAGGTCAACCCGGCCTTGAAGGTCTTCAATATTCAACCTGTCCAACACCTGAAGCAGGCCTCGGACAAGTCGTTGTAGAGCTTCGCGCAGCTGGACTTAATCACCGGGATCTCTTCATTATGTCAGATCGTACGCCTCAAGACACGCCGCTTATTCCCGGATCGGACGGGGCAGGCATTGTGGTTGAAGTCGGCAAAGACGTGCAACATATCTCCATAGGCCAAGAAGTCATCATTCATCCGACGCTTGGCTGGGAGCATACCGCAGACGTACCTGTCGTTCCAGATATAGTCGGAGGCCCTTCGGATGGAACACTAGCACAATATATCACGTTGCCTGCCAGCAATGTGCTGCCCAAACCTGAACATCTCTCCTGGATCGAAGCTGGTGTATTGTCTCTGTCCGCGCTAACGGCTTATCGTGCGCTGTTCACTCGCGGCGGGCTGAAAGCAGGCGAGCACCTTCTAATTCCGGGCATTGGAGGTGGCGTCGCTACGTATGCCCTGCTCATGGCTGTAGCTTCTGGAGCCAAGGTAACCGTAACCTCCAGAAGTGAGGTTAAACGAATGGAGGCATTGCGTCTTGGGGCTGATCAAGCCTGGGATAGTCATTCGGATTGGAATAACACGATGAATTCTGGCGAGCCTGTAGACATCATTCTGGACAGCATTGGACACGTGATGTTTCCCAAATACGAAAGTGTCATCAGACCTGGCGGGCGAATTGTGATGTTTGGCGCAAGTTCAGGCGATGATTTACATCTGCCGATTCGTTCGATCTTTTTTCCGCAGATCAGCTTGATCGGCACTTCTATGGGCAGCCGTGAGGAGTTTGTGCAGATGCTGGATTGGGTAAAAAAACATAAGATTCACCCTGTGGTAGACAGCACTTATCCACTGCAAAATACGGCACAGGCGTTTGAACGCATGGAAAAAGGCGAGCAGTTCGGCAATATCGCGATTACGATGCACTAAACAACGACCTTTTTACCATGAACTTTCCCCTTATCAATGATAGACTAATGCTTAGACTGGTCTTCAGATAGGGGGTTTTGTCTTTGACTCGTTTTCTTAAACGTTACATGAAACGCGCTATCATTGTGCTGATTGTATTTTTGCTCTCTGCTCAGATCCCTCTGGTGAAGGAATTGCTGGCTAGAGGAGCTACAACCTTATACGTAGCTGTCAAATATCCAGATCAAACGATCACATTTGAACACTTTGAATATGAGCCGCACTTTGGGGAATATATCATTTCTTATAGGGCGTCAAAAGGTGCTGGCCCAGATCTCACATTAGCACCAAAAATGCTACCCATTTTCGTAAAATATGATCGATGGGACGAGCCTATGTCCGACTAAACGAGCCTGCACCACCTTCTCATTTAATACATTTCATTATTCAGGAGGTACTGTAATGTCCAATCATGAACATCTCGTCGTATTAGTTCGCAAAATCATGAACGCGGAAGGGACGGAGCAAGAGTTGGATGATATGTTAACAGAGGTGCAGGAGGCTTTGCCTTATGCAGAGGTTAGCAATCTGATTTTTTGGGACGAACGTGAGTTAACCGCGGAGCAGGTCATAGAGGAGGCGCTTCAAGTACGCCCAATTCAACTCCCACCCCAATCTTGAACTTATTCAGGAGGTGAATGATATACATGTCTAATGAAGATAAAGAAAAACATGTTGCAATTGGATCTCCTCATTTTGATGTAGCCACATCAGGAGAAAAACAGGAAGCACTTCGTCAGATCATCGAATTACATGATGCTGAACTCACTGCGCAAGTCCTTGCTCTTGGTATGAATATGCAGGAGGAAGATTTAGTACGTATCGAAGCTTGGCGTGCCCTCGGTATGGCAGAAACTTCTCCCCTCTTGCCTAACATCCGTGAAGCTGCAGGACAGCTGGTACGTAATCCCGAAGAAGACGAGGATGTACAGATTTATGCTCTACTAGCGTTAGCTCTTCTCCCCGTTACCGAAGCAGAAATTCAGCTGGCTCTGGATGTTATTCAAGCGGAAGCCTACATCCTGGTTCAAAGTGCTGCTTTTGATATTGTAAAAGCAAACAAACATCTCCCACATGCTGTGTTGGCGCTAGAATCACTGCAAACGCATCCCGATTTCGGTACTTCGGCAGCACGGGAACTTCAATCTATCTCGGGTCGTGATCATTAATGAATTCGAACGACAAACAGCAATCACCAGATCAAGCTGGCGAACGTTTAACAGAAGAAACGACTCAAACAGTACATCTTACTCAAGGCGAGATTCATGCCATTCAGAAGGCACTTCTTTTTCTCAAATTTGAATGTGAAGAGACTGAATCCTTGTTGTATGCAGGCAGCCCTTTATTAAATAGTGCACTAAGCAAACTGAGAGAAGCAGACGTTCACGGCGAATATGCCAAACAGTTTCACTCTCGCCCTAATCCCCATGCGGAAGCCTTTATGCGCAATAAGCTGGAACGGTCTTACGCCGAAGAGCATGTTCCGCATGAACGGACAGAAGCACAACTGAATGACATTTGGCAGAGTTGCATGTTCCCTTTTCCCGTGGAGCAATACAAGCAGGAGCCTGATCCCAAATAGATTAAAGCCCTTCCCTTGTGGAAGGGTACCCTACGTGAGTTGTTTATACATTAGTTTATCTCGTTAAGCGTTTCTACGTTAAGGTTCCTATCTTGAAGATTTCTGTACAATCATACATACGCCAGCCTTCGGATTCTCGGCGATCTAATAATCTATAGTTTAAATTCTTTCATTTCGGTCCACTATTGAAGCAAATTACAGGTATAATGTAGAAAAGTTGGATGATTCATTACATACAGGAGGCGAATTATGGAAACGGAAGGTTTACGGGGTGTCGAGCAGCTTGCTATGAAGAAACACAAAATCTACAAGCAAAGTTTGCTGCGATATCTGTCACGCTCCATGCTGGCCAGCATGTTTATCGGCTTCGGGGTCATCGTGGCTTTTAAGACGGGCAATTTCTTCTATATGGAGAATTCCCCGTTTACATACCCGATGGCGGCCATTACGTTCGGTGCGGCAATTATTTTGATTGCCTATGGCGGCGGTGACTTATTTACAGGCAATACGTTTTATTACACCTATGCGGCATTACGCAAAAAGCTGCGCTGGCTTGAAGTCGTTAAGCTGTGGATTGCGAGCTATAGCGGAAATCTGATGGGAGCGGCGGTGTTCGCGTTGCTGATCTACCTGACGGGACTATTTGATTCAGCCCAAGTTAACGGTTTTCTGCTAAGTGTAGTCGAGCACAAAATGGAAGCCCCGGCGATGCAGCTCTTTTTCCGCGGAATCCTCTGTAACTGGCTTGTGTGCCTGGCGTTCTTTGTGCCGATGTTTATGAAAGAGAATGGTGCCAAAATGTTTGCCATGATGCTCTTTGTGTTCTGCTTTTTCATCTCGGGATATGAGCACAGCATTGCGAATATGTGTACGTTTGCGATTGCGCTTGTGTTAAACCACCCGGGCACGATCTCGTTCGGTGGTGTGATTCACAACCTGGTGCCTGTGACGCTTGGTAATCTGGTGGGGGGCGTGTTGCTGATGGGCTTCATGTATTATGCAGTAAACAAACCGTTCCTGGACGAGGAAGAGAAACATTAATTTTTTTGAAAAATAGCCCCTCCCTGCCCGGTTTAATGACCGCGGTTCACCAGTAAGGGAGACTCAAAACCCCGGTGGTAACTCCCATACAGGAGTTACCACCGGGGTTTTTACTTTTACCTGTCGTCACTTTACTCGACAGGCTTGATGAATAGCCGCACTGAACCAAACATGCGAAGTAATTCAGATTCATTTTAAACCATTCTCACTCAAGCCTGACAGATGATTTCCCCTAATTAAGCCTCTGCTCGCTTCATCTCCAGATGAAGCAACGGAAAAGGATTACCTGAGCTGTCCAGTTCAGATCGTCCTGTCTGTACAAATCCCATCTTCTCATAAAACCGGGCTGCATCCTCATTCTGCTCATTTACATCTACTCTAAGCTCAGTGCCCTTCATTTTCATCGTTTGATGAATCAGAAATCGCCCAACGCCCTGTCCCTGAAAATACTCGTCCACGAACAGCATCTCAATAAAGCTATTGTCCAGACCGATGAAAGCGATCGGTTCTTGTTCAGTATCCAGCGCTTCCCATATTTCTACTTGTTTTTGTTCCAATGCTTCACTGACCATCTTTTTATAAAACAGAATGTGGTGCTCCTCCAGAAATGTATGCGTTGCTCGAACAGCACGCTCCCAGATGGCTACTAACTTGGCGTGATCCTGCTCCCGATAAGGTACCATTAACATGTCTTGTGCACTCTCCTTTGCCTGAAAACATAATGTAGCTCAGAATCCCATTCATACTTACTCGTGTACCGATTCGTATGTACCTTGATTCCTGCGTATATCTTAACATATCCTGTCATCCTCAGCATCTGCAAACAACACTATTATATAGGCCAATCCAATGCATAGATTACACCGCTGCTTCTCTCATTAAAAAATGGTATAACCAATAGACCGCCTCAAGTGAGGCGGTCTAAATTCATTCAGGCGCACTAATGCTGCACCTCTACCTTTTATCTTTAATTCTGAAGCTGTGCAAGAATCTGCGGATCTTTAATTTTCTTGTCCTCAGCGAGCAGTACGATCTTGGACAGAATCTCGGCAGTTCTTGGATCTTCATCCAGGAACGGCAGGAAGATTCGTCCGCGATGCTGGCTATGCACAGGCACGATATACATTGCACCAGTGGCTTGCCTGAAGACATTGCCGCTTCCCAAATGAACGGCATATTCACCCAGTTCACCATCGATTCGTGCATAATTGCCGTCCAAACGCACATTATCCATCTTGAGCAAACGCAAAGACTCACTCACAATGACATGTCGCATCTCTATGGTCGTCAGACTTGCCTCTGGGTCCACACCGCCCACATGTGCGATGCTAACCACGAGATCAATGTCACGCATGACCTCAGAGAAGAACACCTGCGGTACATCCTTCAGTTCTACAGGTTTATACGTGCGACGATCATAGAATTGAACGGTCTCCAGCGTAGGTGCTTCCGTATCTGCTGGAGAGAACCAGTCCGCCATTGCATAGAGGTTAGCGATCAAGTTATGCTCATAACTCACCTTTTGCAATCCCTCTTCATAACTTACCGTCCACTGACGGCTTTTCAACAAACTTACCGTTTTATTCGGCTGAATCTGATAACCTGCATAGCGGCGAGAAACCATACCTTGAGCAAGCTCATCTTCATTTGGCAGATACAGTTCGCGGAACACTTGTTTAAACGGCTGACGTTCCTGACGAACAAACAGATCACGCTGGAATTCACTCCACTTGCCGCTCTCATACAAATGCAGCGGATGCGCAATCAGCAATTGATCCTCTTCCTTCAAGGCATAAGTAACTCCCTCTGTGCCTGGAGCAAGCAATCCACCGGAGGCAACATCAAATCTTCCAAGCTGTTCACCTGATTTGAAGATCAACGTCCTGAGTAGCGGATGAATAACCGGATTGAGCATCAGACTCGCGATCTCCTGACGAGCAAAGGTCGTGCCTGCTATCATGGAACGCTCCAGTTCCTGTCTAGCGCGTCGATACTGATCGGTCAGATCGGACTTCAACTCCTTTAACTGTGCAATGTATCCGTCCTTTTTGAGACGAGCCGGAACCGACTTCAGCACTTTGCCTTTGCTGACAATGACGAGATCAGACTGCCCCTCCTCATCAATGACGAGTTGAGCCGTCGTATCGTCGTCCAGTGCATACGGTTCGAAATACGATTTCACCTCATCCAGCTTACGCGCTTCCATATCCCACATGAGACGTGTTACATCAACATAACCCGCGTTTCGTGCAAGGTTACCCAGTGCAATCTGGGAAGCCAACCCTTCACTCGCGCGCCGCTGTGCCCCGAACTGCTTGCTCTGCAACTGGAACTTCTGGATAAAGTCGTAACGCTCTCTTACATCCCGATCCCGTTCCTCTGCCAGCGGAATCAGACTGTAGGTCAATAAATGATCCTTGTTACGCTTGTCAGCGACCGAATCATGCATGTCCTTCAGACTGAGTTTGCCAAGCGCAGCATCCGCGAACAATTGTGATCTGCGATGGTTGGCTCCGCCAGAGATATATTTGGCACAATCGTATAACAGGTTGAATCGCTCTTCTCCAACCTCAGCATAAGCCTCTTCAAACCAGGCGATATCGAAGGCCCCATCATTAAAGTCCTGCGGGGTAATTGGAGAATAATGCGCAACAATTGTTTCCTTCTCCGCACTGAATTGTTCATTGATGTGAGCATGGAAATACCAAGCCGCACTGCGGAGTCCTTTCCAGCCTAGATGTTTCGCCACAAGTTCCATCCATTGCGGTGCATACATGGCGGCCTCCAGCAGCTTTTTCTCCTTAACCGGATACTTCTGCAACAATTCTGCCAGCAGCTGCTCATCTTCCCCAGTCCGTGGATGACAGTGCTTAATCAGATAACTGAACATTTCTTTACGCGTTGTATTCCCTTCACCATAACTATAAATATACCCACGAACAAACGTATCCTGATCCATGGCCGCAACCAGATGCACCCAATGTTCCATGCCCTCAATGCGTTCCAGTTTCATAGCCAGATTACTCACTTCAGTGGATAGTTCTCCCCGGGTCAGTTCAATCTCCAGAATGCGATTGACCACCGTATCTCGCAGATGAATCAGCTTCGGATCATCTTTGATCCGCTCTGTACGCGCCGAGGTCATGTCACGGATGAACAAATAACGTGACTGTCCGACCAACAGCTGACGGTAAATCTCCTGATCGTCAATCAGCTCTAATTGATAGGCTCGCAGGAAATCATCGAGTGACAGGAGAGACAACGGATGGTAAGGCTCTACCAGATGAGAGAATTGATAAGCTGTCTGGAAGTATCGCTTAAAGCTCGCATCGTTATACACGGCATTCCGGACGATATATTTCCACGGGTCTGTCAGAATCTGAAGCATCCCCATTTCCTTCTCCATCTGCTCTCCAGGCATACTTAAAATAATGGAAGCCCACGTCTTCTCTGCAGTCTCAAAGATTTCAGCTGAATCACTATCCAGAAATGCAGCTGAGATCAATGTATGAACCTGGTCCTTATATGGCAGTGTGCCCATCATCTCGTGCAGCTTCACCATCTCATTCAATGGGTAGGTCTGTTCGGCAAATGTTTTGCGCCAACCCTCTAGTAATGGCATCTTCCTTAATTGGTCGTAATCATACTGCTCTCGATAAAAGGAGTAATGTTCATCCAAGGTGCCGTTCAGCTTGCCTAACTGCAGTTCGACATATAGCTGTAACAGTTCAATACTCGTTAGACCGTTTTGCTCGAAATACTGCTTCCACACTTCTTCCAGCGGAAACTGATCCAGTTGTTTCATTTTCGACCGATCGCCATAAGGAACCTTGGAACGAAGGCTGGTTCCAACTAAGAGAGTATCTTTGTAACCTGCATAGTACTCCACCACATATTCATGATCCCTGTGCTCATGAACCAGTTCATTTAATCCTTTCAGGAAAGTACTGATCTTATCCAGTGAACCATTAAATATATCCTTCGGTTTGTTGCCAGAAAGGTCACGTTTTTCATCCAACAGCGGCTGCCGTTGATTCGGGTCAAATAAACCATATCCGTTGGAGGCCGTGTAACGACTTCCTTCATCCAGCAGTTTGTCGAGCAGCTTCTGTTCCTTGGCTGTAGGCTTCTCTAGTTCTTCTGCGAATGGCTTGAGCTGTTCCAGCTGCTCAGTCCGTGTTGCATCCGTCTTAATCTCGGTTAGCAATTCAAGCACACCCAGACGCTGTAGCTCATTCTTCGTTCTCAGTAATCGCTGAACTGAATCCTTCAAATTTTCAACAGGCTGCAACAGCAGAACTTGAATTACCTTTTGCCGGAGTGATCCCGTTTTGAGCCTCAACAGTACTTCCATCTGCTGCAACTCATCGCCAGTTAGCGAGAGTCGTTTCACCTTTTGCAATGCACTTTCACGGTTACTCATGCTTTTGTCAGACAAACTTTCAAACACAAACTGGCGCTGCACCTCGTTATCAGGCTCTTGCACAAACTGCGACAGAAGCTCTCCGCGCATTTCGGGGCTTAATCGATCCTTGAGAGCAATAATCTCAGCAATCCAGTCCGCATCCATATCATAAGCAGCCAAATACAACATTTTTTTGATGACGTCATCACTATCGATCTGATAGTTCACAAAATCCAGCACACCTGAAGACCCGCCTGCACCGCCCTTAGGAATGAAATCCAGCATCTGTTTGAATTGATCAAAATCATGGCGCCGTGCCTGTTTATCTTCAAGCACATCCCAGCGAGGCACATAGACACTGCGTTGGTGTTCTCCCTCTTCAAAGCTCCAATTGTGCGAATACGCCGCCGTATAATTTTTCACAACCCAGTGAATCAATTCCGGTTGCTGTACACCCAGATGATTACGCGCCATAGCAAGACGAAGCCCCAGGTACTGGCTGTTGGCCAGAACGTACTGGGCTACAATCTTCTGGTACATCTCACCCTGTTCCATGATCTCTGTAACCTTAGGCTGCAAGTCATTCTCTTCAATGACCGCCGTTGCCCACAGACTGATGTACAGCTTGTTGGCATTTTTCTCCTGTCTCCACGACTCACGAATATCCTCATGTACTAGCGCTTCGTAGACCTGTTCAAGCAATTGTGTCGCCACACGCTGGTTGGCCGCTTCGATCCCGATCCCTGTCCACACGCCCAATGCTCTGACGACAGAGCTGAAGCGAATCAGATTGTTGTCCAGAATGATTTTTAATATGTAAATATACGCTTCTAACGTGCCTTCGTCCATTCGTTCCACAATGCTCTGACGAAGTCCTTCCTGCAGTCTGGCTGCAACCAGGAGTTCACCCACCATGTGATAGGCTTCGGCCTGTTCACTCATAAAGATACCCTTGATCATTTCGCCCGTCAGCAATGCAGTCTGGTTATCCCCATAAATAATATCGTGCAGTGCCTGCTTGACTTCTATGTTCGAATGATCCAGTTCATAAGCGATACAGTCGGGCAATACCGAACGGAACTCATGCTGATGAAGCATGTTTGGCTCGCGAACGGTTAAATACTCGTTCAAACTAACCCCTCTGGCCTCCATCCGAAATAAACCAAGCAACTTGCGCATCACATGAACGACATGTTGTCTTGGATCGGAGGTCCGGAAAGGTCTGCGTTCATAGCTTGTACTATATGGATACAGCGTAGCTCCTTCAGCAATATAGCGGAATTTGGAAACAAACGCTTCAGAGGCCAGGTGCTCAAGCACCTCAAGGATCGGCTGGAATAATGGCTGCTGCGTTTCCAACGCAATGTTGACAAGCTGTCTTTCTATATTAAAATAGTCCTCTTCATCCCCACGCAAGTATGTTGATTCTGCCAATGTTATTACATATTTCGCTACTTCCAGCTTTGCCCCTGTAAGCGTAGCTGCTTTCTCCTGTAATCCCTCAATATACGCCTCTACCTGAACTTCCTGATTCATCCTGTTCTCCTCCTTGTCATACTACTTCTGCTCTCCTTACCACAGACGTCCGGCTAGCATCGTGAAGCGGATAAAGGTCACATGAGCTCCATCCTCTATGTTCAGTGGCTGATCCAAATCTTCCAATTCTTCATCATTCAGAAATACTTTGTACAGCCCGTCCTCATAAGCAAGTATCGCGGCTTCCTTCGCTTCCCCAAGATCGGGAACGCCCTCGCCATGTATTGTGCCAAAACCCACTTTTCCCGCAGCACCCCGCGCGTCGATGTCTTGGGGCATCAGATAAGCAAGCATCCCCGCTGCGTCCTTTCTCTCTCGAAAAGCTTGCACCTGTTGTCCAACCATGTTCTCGATAAGCAGCCGAAGCGTGCTTGTTGTTTCCGGAAGTTCAGCGGCTTGTTTCGCAAGAGCCGGTTTGCGTTTGCCCAGACTTTTCACTGTAATCCATACATTCAACGCCGCATTCCTCCTTTCATGAATTCAATCAAAATCAATTCAAAAAACCATTTTATTACAAATATATAGATTCCTTATTCATCAACAGTTAATACCCTGTAATGGCATCTTGCAAAACAGAACAAATACGCACATATGTACCCCTAATGAACATCATAACGAAATTGCTCACCTCTTTCATGGGCCAATATTCATGTTTCCATCGAACCAACGAACTAGGGCGTGTGTTGAAACCCACTAAAGCCCGGTTGCACATAAAACGCAAAAAGCCGCTCCATCCCGCGAAACCTCATGAGATGGGCAGCAATTTATTTTTGGAACAATGCATTGATTAAATGGTTAGACCAGTCGTAACGGCTGAATTTTCACGGCCGCTGTCTTAAATCCAGGCATCCGGCAGAAGGGATCCAGATCAGGCCTCGTCGCCCGGTTCACATTTTGGATTCCACCCCAGTGCATGGGCACAAACAGCGTATCCTCGCGGATGGAAGCCTTGATTCGCGAACGGACCGTGAAGCTTCCGTAGGCCGACTGAACCTCTACCCACTCTCCGTCACGGATGCGATGGCGAGTTGCCGTTGACGGGTGCAGTTCCACAAAGTTCTCTAACTCACGAGCAGCAAGGGCTGGACTTCTGCGTGTTTGCACACCTGTTAGATAATGAGCGAGAATACGCCCATTCGTTAGAATCAAGGGAAAATCTTCCGAAACATCATCCCACCCTTGACTGGCTCCCGGAGTAAACGTAGCTTTTCCGTCGACATGGGCAAATCGTTCATGAAACAACATTCCCTCGCCCTGCTCTTCTACAGAAGGACAGGGCCAGTACACTCCTTGTTCATTTCGCAGCCGTTCATAAGTGATTCCATAATAATCCGCCACCCCGCCACGACTCGCAATTCGCAATTCATTAAAGATATCCTCAGCCTTCGCATATTGGAACAACGGACCTTTGCCCAGCTTCTCGGCAATGCGGCACAAAATGTCCCAATCGTCTAACGTTTCTCCCGGTGCAGACCTTCCTTGTTCCCGCAGGAGAACACGCCCTTCGAGATTCGTGAGTGTGCCTTCATTCTCCATATAAGCGGTTACGGGCAGTACAAGATCGGCCAATCTGGCCGTTTCAGACAGAAACATATCGGCTACGACGAGAAAATCAAGCTTTCGCAGACCTTCCTCTACCAAGCTTACATTCGGATTCGAAACGATCGGATTAGAACCCATTACAAGCAATGCGCGAATGTCCTGCTCATAGATACGTTCCATCATTTCATAAGCCGATACACCTTTGCCTGGCAAAAGAGCGGGGTCTACCCCCCAGACAGATGCTATATATGCACGGTCTTCCTCATTTTCAATGGAACGGTACCCTGGAAGCTGGTCGGCTTTCTGTCCGTGCTCCCGTCCCCCCTGTCCATTTCCTTGTCCGGTAATTGCCCCATATCCGCAACCCGTTCTGCCGATCTTTCCGGTTGCCAGCACCATATTCAGAAAATGCCTTACAGCCATGTGTCCGTCCGTCTGTTGCTCCACCCCGCGTGCCGTCATAATCATGCCAGTATGTGCCTCGCCATAAGCCATTGCCGCCTGACGGATCAAGTCCAGTTCGACCCCACATGCTTTTGCGGCCTGCTCAAGATTGAGACTTTCCATCTCCTGCACAAGCTGTTCATATCCGGTCGTACGTTTCTGAACAAAGCTGGAATCAGCTAAGCCCGCATCCATAATTACCTTCAGCATCGCATCGGCCAGCAGTGCATCCTTACCCGGTTTCACTTGGAGGTGAAGATCAGCAATGGCTGCCGTTGCTGTCTTGCGAGGATCAATCACGATAATAAACGTTCCATTTTCCTTCGCTTCATTAAAATACGGTAAGAGCGTTGGCTGACACTCAGCTACATTCGTTCCTGCCAGTATGATACATGCTGCTTTAGGGATGTCCGAAAGCGGAAACGTTAATCCGCGATCCATTCCGAAAACCTTGCTACCGGCAGAAGCTGCTGCTGACATGCAAAAGCGGCCGTTATAGTCGATGTACTTGCTGCCGAGTGCTACGCGGGTAAATTTTCCAAGCAAATATGCGGTTTCATTGGTCAACGATCCTCCGCCGTATACGCCTACGGTATCAGAACCATACGTCGTTTGTAGCTGTTGCAACCGATCAGCAATCGTCTGCATTGCTTCATCCCATGAGCACGGCGTCAGTTCTCCCTGACGGCGAATGAGCGGATACATCAGACGCTCGGAACTGAACACTTGCTGATGAGCATTCATCCCTTTCACGCACAGGCGGCCCTGCGAAGCCTTATTAGGAACGCCCTGAACCGTATACTCCGCCACTTTCTGACCCGCAACGGGAGCAGCAAGCTCTTCTACGGACATTTTGCATTGCACACTGCAATAAGGACATTGGGTCTCTTTTACATATAACCTCGACTTCGCTTGGTCTGTATTTACCGCGTCCATCATCATGCTCTCCTGCCTTTCCGGGTTATTCTTGTAAGCCTTCAAGCTTTCACCTGAGCAATGAGGTTTTCAAAAAGGGTCTCCGTTCCACGCTCAACATCCTTCTCGCGCTCCTGTGCGCGATTAAACGTAAGTTCTCGCTGGAATTGTGTATTCAAAAGCGTTTCCCGAATCGACATCACTCCCAGACGTTCAGTCCACATCCATAAAGGTTCATCAAACCAAGCCGTTTGTCGATACCATTGCAGACAGGCCGATGCGAGAAAGAACGCTTGTTGCTCTGATTCAGTTGTCCCGAGCAGGGAGGCCTCCTTCACCGGATGCCCGGCATGACCTCCGACGTAAATCTCCCATCCAGCCGGAGAAGCCTGCAGTCCTAAATCTGAAACCAGTACATTCAACGGGGATCGAGAACCCCAGGCAATAGCGATGTTCACTTCGGAAGGCATCGTTGCAGTTTTCCAATCGGCACGAAGTCGCGTCTCCAGATCGCTTGCAGTATTATTAGAAGCCAGTGATGGTACATTTCGCTCCGAATAGATGCGAACCATCTGATGATGTTCCTGCGCAAGTTTCCCTTGTAAATCTTCCGCTTCCAGTCCGTAAGGGTCTGTTTTCAGGTCTGTTATCACATCATTTTCTGCGGTGGACTGCATGAACCCTGATACACAAACATAATAGCGAATTGCAGGAAGACATGCCGGGCACCCGTGTTCCGAATGCCAGTTCAGCTCCTTCAACAGTGAATTGATCTGTGTGTCTTCCAACGGAATGACTCCAGATCCAACGTTCGAAATGTCTGCTTCTTTTTCATATGACTCAAGGATAACGCTCACCCGATGCTTCAGCTCTGCTTGGCTCATCTCCGTACAGTGACATACAGGGAGCGCGGCGGGTTCCTCCTTCGTACCGCCTGATTCAGGACTTGTGCTAACACCTCCATCAAGTTCCAGACGTTTAGCGTGTTTCAGCAGAGCGCCTACCATAGGTTTGCAACCACCGCATGAACCTGAAGCTTTGGTTTGTTGCTTCACTTGTTCTTCCGTTTCCAACCCTTGCTCCTGAATGGCTTTTAAGATCGTTGCTTTGGTTACATTGTTGCAAGCGCAGACCGTTTCCTGGCTTGGAAGAGCAACAGCTGCTGCTACTGCAGGATCTGGCGCATCTTCCTTGGAGGCAAGCTCAGCTACATCGGCTCCACGTTGTACCAGACCAAGGAGGGCCGTGCCCTCAACCGTGTTGCCAAACAAAATGGCACCTCTAACCTTGCCAGCTTGCATCAGCACTTTTTTATACGTGCCCTGAATGCCATCCAAGTGCTGAATCGCTGTTTGCATTCGGTCACCGCTGATTTCTCCTGCCGAGAAAACATCTACCCCCGATACTTTCAACTGAGAATAAGGAACAGAACCTGTATACCCCGGCACCTCCTGTCCGCACAATGTGCGCGCCAGCACCTTTCCCTGCTCATACAGCGGTGCTACCAGACCATAACTGATCCCCCGATGCTCTGCACATTCTCCCACGGCATATATATCAGGTACGCTGGTACGCATATGATCGTCAACCACAACAGCACGATGTGTAGCAATGCCGCTTCTCCTGGCCAAATCCACATTCGGTCGAATTCCGACAGCGACAATGACCAGTTGCGCCTCCAGTTTGGTTCCATCTGTGAAAAGCAGTCCCTGCGCTTGTGAACGTCCGGTAACTTTTTGCGTATTTTTATTCAAAAGAAAGGACATGCCCTGATCTTCAAGCTCACGTTGAAGCATCGCTGCAGCTTGGTAATCCAGTTGTCGATTCATAATATACGGTGCATTGTGGACCACCACCGCCTCCATCCCCAGATGCAACAGTCCCCTTGCAGCCTCCAGCCCAAGCAATCCGCCACCGATGACAGCCGCTTTGCGGTATTCTTTGGAGTAATCCGACATGCGAGTACAGTCATCAATGGACCGAAAAGACATTACACGCTCCTTATCGATGCCCGGGATTGGCGGAATAAACGGAGAAGATCCTGTCGCAAGGATCAATATGTCATATGTTTCCTTTTTGCCAGTTTCCGTCTCAATGAATTTCGTACGAGGGTCAATCCGCTGAACTGTCTCGCCTGTGCACAGCCGGATATTACGCTCCGCATACCAGGTCCAGTCGTTGATGATAATGTCTTGTATGGAATGCTCACCTTGGAGTACTTTGGATAACATAATTCGATTGTAATTGGGGCGAGGTTCCGTCCCGTAGATCACAATCTCATACATATCCGGCTCCAGGTTATTAATCTCTTCTACACATTTCACTCCAGCCATGCCATTGCCGATAACCACTAATTTCTTTCTACTCATGGGCCGCCCCCTATCCCTTTCTCCGATTGAAAACGCAATAACCCCTTTTCCTTATGGGGAAAAGGGGCACCATTGCCTCCGAGCTCTACACGCCATTGTGTAGATTCTTATTAAATTCAGATTAATTGAATTCAAAACATATGTCAATTAAATTGACATGAAATAATGAAAAATGGGTTATGGAATAATTATTTTAAAATTTAATGTTATTTTTGTTGACATTATATTTTTCCCTTTTTATAATTTGAATCAAAATCACAGCGATGTGATCATCTCAGAAGCGGGAACACAAAGAAGTGTACCGCCTGTCGGCAACGGGGCCGCAAATCGTTCTAATTCAGGACGGCTTGCGGCCTTTTTCTGCCCGAACGAAAACATAGAGACATAACAAAGAACCTACTTGGATGAGGAGCGATGAGGAATGGTAGAGAGCAAAAGTTTTTGGAAAAGCGGGCATAAGCCCACGCTGTTCGGAGCATTTATGTATTTTGACATCAGTTTTATGATCTGGGGTATGCTCGGTCCGCTCGCTGTTATTATTGCCATGGATTATCCGATGACCCCATTGGAAAAAGCGAATCTGGTCGCCCTGCCCATTCTCGGGGGCTCTATTCTGCGGCTGGTGCTTGGCTTCATGTCCGACTATATTGGTCCCAAATTAACCGCTCAAATCGGTATGTTATTCACCCTCGTTCCATTGTTATTGGGCTGGTTATGGGTGGATTCGCTCAGCCAACTGTATGTCGTAGCTCTTTTACTCGGCGTAGCGGGCGCTTCATTCGCAGCCGCGCTGCCGCTTGCAGGACAGTGGTATCCTAAAGAACATCAAGGTCTTGCCATGGGGATTGCCGGGGCAGGTAATAGCGGAACGGTTCTCGCTACCCTGTTTGCCAATCGTCTGGCCACTCATTTTGGTAGCTGGGAAGTTGTTTTCGGACTCGCGATCATCCCGATTGTTATCGTCTTTATCCTCTTTTCCATCTTCGCTAAAAACAGTCCGAATCGTCCAGAGCCTAAGAAGTTATCCCAGTACGGAACCTTGCTTAAGCAAAAAGATGCATGGGTCTTCTGTGCCTTCTATTGCGTCACCTTTGGCGGTTTCGTTGGACTGTGTAATTATCTGACCATTTTCTTTAATACCCAATATGGACTTTCTGCCGTTCATGCCGCCGACATTACGACGTTCTGTGTCATTGCAGGCAGCTTCTTCCGGCCTGTTGGTGGTTTTCTGGCGGATAAAATCGGCGGAACCCGGATGCTTACCTTCTTGTACTCCGGCGCCTGCATCATGCTTCTGGGTGTATCCTTCCTGCCGCCGCTTCCCGTAGTCATCGCCATGCTGTTCCTCGGTATGATGTGCCTTGGGGCCGGGAACGGTTCTGTATTCCAGCTGGTTCCACAACGTTTTGGCAACGAGATTGGCCTGATGACAGGTATCGTAGGTGCAGCCGGAGGTTTGGGAGGTTACGCTTTACCACTCATTCTGGGCCAACTTTACAGCACTTATCAATCTTACACGCCAGGATTTGTCATCCTCAGTCTCATCGCTGCCGCTTCGATGTGCCTTGTTCTCTTCATGCAATCCCGCTGGCGGGTAAGCTGGCTAAGCAGAAGTGGCAAAGGTATTGCGGATTCAACTTCCCTGACGTCTTGATTCCTTGCCTACACATGAAAACAGCGCAGCCATATTGGCGGCGCTGTTTGTTTTTATAATGCCCGTTTATCCAGCCATCTGCTCATGCTGAATATTTCTGAAGAATAATAACCGCATTATGTCCGCCGAATCCGAAAGAATTGGACATGCCCGTCTGCAAGACTGCTTCTCTCGCGACATTTGGGACATAATCCAGATCGCATTCGGGATCTTTCTGCTCCTGATTAATGGTTGGCGGTATGATGCCTTGTCGCAGCGTTTGAACGAGAGATATCGCTTCTGCTCCCCCTGCGGCACCAAGCATATGCCCTGTCATGGACTTGTTCGCTGTTACGGGGATATGATAGGCCAACTCACCAAAAAGCTGTTTAATCGCTCTCGTTTCAGAAAGATCCCCCGCCTCTGTGCTGGTCGCATGAGCGTTGATCACACCGATATCTTGAGGCTCCAGCTTCGCATCGCGCAACGCTGCCCTCATGGCAAGATAAGCTCCCCGACCCTCAGGATGGGTGGCTACCATGTGGTACGCGTCAGAGGTAGCTCCATATCCGATCACCTCAGCGAGAATATTCGCCCCCCTTGCCAGTGCATGAGACAGGGCCTCCACGACCAGAATCCCTGCCCCCTCTGCCATCACAAACCCGTCTCTGCCTGCATCAAAGGGCCGGCTTGCCGCTGT
This sequence comes from Paenibacillus xylanexedens, assembly GCF_007680605.1. Taxonomy (GTDB): domain Bacteria; phylum Bacillota; class Bacilli; order Paenibacillales; family Paenibacillaceae; genus Paenibacillus; species Paenibacillus xylanexedens_B. The sequence goes on along the minus strand of NZ_VEIO01000002.1, from coordinate 29,921 downwards.
ATAAGCTTCATTTCGGGTAGATAATGCTGTTGCATTGCCGAAACTCGCAAGCGATATTTCTGTGACTGCTGCTTCTGTACCTCCTGCAAAAATAACATCTGCTCCTCCGTGGCGAATCAGCCGGTACGCTTCACCAATAGCTGTGTTTCCAATGGAACAAGCCGTTACCGGAGAGAGCGTTGGCCCCCAGCATCCGAATCTCATACTAACGGTGGCCGCCGCCATATTGGATATCATCATCGGAACAAGCGTTGGACTAACCCGCGATGCTCCGCGTTCCGACAAGACACTGCCCTGATCCATCAAGGTCTGAATACCGCCTATACCTGAGCCAATATACACACCTACTCGCTCCCGGTCCAGCGATTCCAGCACTAGACCGGAATCCGATAACGCCTGATCTGCTGCCGCAACAGCAAATTGTACAAACCGATCCATACGCCTGGCTTCTTTGCGTCCGAATCTAGCTTCACCATCAAAATCACGAATCAATCCGCCCATTCTCGTTTTATACAAAGCGCTGTCCAGATGTTCAATCGGAGAAATTCCTGATCTGCCTTCCTTCAAAGCGCCCCAGAATGTATCTACATCATTGCCGAGTGGAGAAATTACTCCCATTCCTGTAATCACAACTCGTTCCATACTCATCCCGGTTTGTCCTCCTTGTAACGTTCTTCATTCAGTTTCCTGATGCTTATGCATTCATAGTGCCATTTCTGTATATCCTATTACAAGTTGTCATTTATCATAGTATAATGACTACCATGATAAACAGATTGAAGGTGATCCATTGAGTGATGTTATTCGACTACAGGCGTTATCCACTTTTTTGAAAACACAGCGTTCGAAACTCTCTCCGGAATCCGTTGGCTTGCCTGCCGGAGGCCGGCGAAGAACACCTGGTTTAAGAAGAGAAGAAGTCGCCCAATTAGCTAACGTTAGCACGACTTGGTATACCTGGCTGGAACAGGGACGAAGCATTCAGGTTTCACATGCTGTACTGGACAGCATTTCTTCTGCTCTCAGACTCACTGCAGATGAACGTAAATACTTGTTTTCTCTAGCTACGGAGCATTATTCGGATCTGCCCGTGCCGGAACCAGACACGCTTCAGCTTCACCCGTCATTGCAGAAAATCTTGCAGGAATTGCGCTATTGTCCTACCATTATCTCTGATCGGCGCTGTTTCATTGTCGGCTGGAATGAGGCTGCCGCACAAGTTTTTATGAACTTTGAACAGATCCCCTTAGAACAGCGGAATATGATTAGTCTGGTATTTGATCGAAAAGAGTTGCGCAGGCTTGCAGTGAACTGGGAGGACTTCGTCAGCGGATTTTTATCTATTTTTCGTGGCTATTATGGTCGTTATGTCGACGATGAATGGTATAATTTATTTTTGAATGATATGATGAATCGCCACCCTGATTTTCAAGCATTGTGGAAACAAAGCAGCGTAAGCAGTGCTCCTGATGTATGGATTGAATTCAGACATTCCAGAGCGGGAAAAATGTTGTTCGACCTGACCTCACTACAGATTCAAGGCAATTCCGATTTGCGATGCAGCATTTATACACCCGCACCAGAAACGGCAACAGAGCGTAAACTCATGCAACTGCTTGATCGAAGTAATGAATCCTGAACTGCTTACTTGCCAGGGAGAGCGACATCTATTACCTAACATACCTATATAACGTGGATTCAGAAAGGAACACCATGACTAAAGTGCTTATTATAGAGGACGACAACATGCTGGGCGACACTTTATCCCTGTATTTACAAGGTGAAGGCTACGAAGTAGATCGTGTGGACACCATCGGGTGTGCACTTTTGCAGCTTGAAACCAGACCAAATATCATTTTAATAGACCTGATGTTACCTGATTCAGGTGGGAAAAATCCATGCGCAATCATGCGTGAACATACCTCCCTACCGATGATTGTCATTTCTTCGTTAACTGAGGTGTCTGAACGTATTCGCTCCTTAACCGACGGCGCAGATGATTTTGTCTGTAAACCGTTCAGCATGCAGGAACTGAAGGCTCGCATCGAGGCTGTTTTACGCCGCTATGCTTTATTGGAAAACTCTGTAGTGACCGAAACGGAATCAGGGTTAAGCCTTGATGTGGCACGCAGGACCATTCTGTTAAACCATCGCAGAGTCGAAACGACGTTCTCCGAATTCGAGATCATGAAGCTGTTTGTGCTTAATCCTGGCAAAGTGTTCAGTCGGTATGCTTTAATTGAAGCCATTCGCGGAATAGATGCCTATATTAATGATCGGACCATTGATGTACATATTACGAAACTCCGCAAAAAAATTGAAGATAATCCGAAAAACCCCCAATATATTCAAACCATATGGGGGGTCGGGTATAAATTCACACCTTAGGCATAACCTCTGCTAGCCATCTTTACCATGGTAGTGACTCTGAAATATGATCAATTTCTTGCTGAACCCATTGCAGGCTGAGGGTCAACTCTACTTCCGAAGATGGATGAGACAAAAGCGATTCCAGATGCAGAACGGCCTGCAGCAGTTTCACAGCATGCAGGTGGGCTGCAACACCTTTGAGAGAATGTGTACTCCGTACAACATCATTCATTTGCTTTTGCTCAAGATAAATCTGCATTTTTTGCTCAAATCCGCTATATTCTAGAGCAAACTTATTCAACGCGTACTGCAAAATGTGCGGTTTGTTATCCATCTGTTTCAGGGCTTTATCCGTATCAATCCCCCTGATTTCATGCAAGCCCTTCAGATCGATCCAGGCTACCAGTACATCTTGGAGCTGTTGTTCATCAATCGGTTTCGTCAGAACAGCATTCATACCTGCCTCTATATATTCCTTATGATCTTTCTTCATGCTATTTGCCGTAAGTGCAATAACGGGTAAGTGATCGTACTGTCTCATCTGACGAATGTGTTTAACAGCTTCTAGTCCATCCATTAGCGGCATAAATAAATCCATCAAAATCAGCTTCCATGGCTGAACAGGTAGTTCGCTCAGTATCTCCTTTCCATTCTTCACCACTTTCACTTCAAAGCCAAGTTGCTGTAGCATCGCCCGAATGGCGATCTGATTGATCTCATGATCCTCTGCCACCAAAATGGCTCCCTGATTCATTCGATTTGATGACTCATCCTGATTTGTAATTCGGTTCAAATTCTGCACTTCTCCATCCTGCAATGTCAACAACGTTTCAAACAGCCCGACACGGGTAATCGGTTTAAACAAGAGTGCATTCGGATCAATCGAATTTTGCTTGCCTTCAAGAGCATTCTCACCAACCCCACGCGTATACCCTAACACCTGAATTCGGATATCCTTCAGCCGGTCCTTCAAACGCTCCCAGCTCGGTTCATCGTCTACAGGTTCCGTATCCATATCGAGCATGATCAAAAGAGAAGATGTTTCATCCCCCTCGTCATCATATTTATCGTTGCCCAGCACTTCTCGAACAGAAGAATAGATTCGAGGCCTGAGGCCAAATGAGCGCAACATCTGCTCCAGATTTTCCGCAACTCTTCTATCACTTTCCACAATCATCACATCATTCACTGCATATAACAAAGGGTAGGTTGGCAAGAAAGAAAGATCCTCTGTTTCTGTCAGTTCATACACCAACTCAAATGTAAACATGCTGTATTCACCAAGCACACTTTCTACTTGCAAACTTCCACCTAAAGAGGTGATCAGGTGGTAACAGATGACCAAACCCAAGCCAGAGCCTCCGTACCTTCGATAGGTCGATGGTTCGGCCTGACTGAAAGGAACAAATAAACGCTCCATCTGTTCGGGGGAGATGCCAATCCCGGTATCCTCTACCTCAAACCGAACTTCAACATGTTTATCCTCAAGTGTGAGCACTTCTGCATGAAATATGACATACCCTTCATCCGTAAATTTAATGGCGTTGTTAAGCAGATTAATAAGAACCTGTTCCAACCTGAACGGATCACCAATGACCGTTAAAGGCAGCTCGGGATCGGTATGAAAAATAATTTTAATATCCTTGTTACCGATAGCTGTACTGATCTGATCCGCCACTCGTTTAAATACATCTTCCAGAGAAAAGGGGACATTCTCCACATTAAACATACCTGCTTCAATTCTCGAAAAATCTAGAATATCATTGATCAACGCAAGTAAAGATTGTGAGGATACGGTGATCTTGCCAAGATAGTCCTGTTGCTGAGGAGTAAGATCTGTTCGTTGCAACAAGGAACTGAAGCTGGTAATACTGTTCAGAGGCGTACGCAATTCATGGCTCATCAAGGCCAGAAACTCACTCTTCGCCTGACTGGCTTTATCCGCCTTCACCCTGTGATATTGATCTGTCATATCTTGAAAGACAGCTTTAATTTGCTCACAGGAACCGGATGACTTGAGCGGATAAAGATGAACGCGAACATGCAATTCATCACTTTCTCCGATCCGGAAGGTCAATTCCGCTTCATGATTGGTTTTAGACGAGATAACCTTTTGCAAAACGGTAACCCAGCAATCTGATTTCTCCATCACGAGTAAATCTGCGAGCGCACGACCAATGACCTGTTGCCGATCCGCCTGAAGGACATCGAGAAATTTCTGGTTAATGGAGACGATGTTTCCCGCACCGTCCAATCCTGCAACCCAATTGGAGGACACCCGCTCCAGCAAACGATAGCGCTCCTCACTTTCCTGAATCCTTCGCCTGACAGCACGATGTTCTGTAATATCAAGTCCATACCCGATAACATACTTCACCATTTTGCCCTCCAGAAAAGGCCCGAGCTTAACCAGAGCATAGTTTCCTTTGTGCTCAATCTCGAAAAAAAAGTGTTCGCCTCTCCAGGCGCGGTTGAATTGTGTTTTCAAAAATTGAATTTTCTCCTGAGGCAGTGCGTTAATGGTTCCCAGCTGGAAGCTCTGCTCCAGACTTCGCATGTCCATACCCAGATGAGACAACATCTCCCCTTCGAGCAAAAGAAATTCAAACTTTCCGTTCAGCTTGTGCAGTTTAAATGTAAACCCTGGCTGTCTACGCAGCATCTCCAGCATTTCCTGCTCTTTTTGTACCACCAACTGTCTGTATTGATGATTCTGATTCAGGAAATAGATGAACAATACAATCAGAAGCATACATAGAATTTGAGACATTAAGGTAATCCCATGACTATAGGGTGACGCCGGATACGTCATGTACATCGTGAACTGATAAACCGCAATGAACAGGAACGATCCGGAAAACCATCGGAAAATAAATCGGTGTATATACTTGAAATTCAGGGATGCAGCTAATACAAACAAAAGCTCATACAAAGCATAATCAAGATTTTCAATGGACGGCCAAAACCCGGCATTAATTCTAAAAACCCACAAACCTGCAAAGGTAATAAACGCCGTTCCGCCTCCCCCATAATAAGCGGCGAGAAGGTATACAATGGATCTAAAGTTTAGCATCGTACCGTCATCCAATATAATGGAGAAGTAATATAACGCCGTACCTAACATGCTCATTGCTATCCCAATAATCAGGCGAGAGGTAAATGATGGCTTATGCCGATTGCTTAATTGATTCAGATAGTGATGAATGAGGAAGACGAAAATCAAAATTAAAGTAAAATTTAAAACAATATCACGTAGCAAAGTTCACCATCCAAGTTACGACTTCAGCGCTAATTCATTTATGAAAAAAGGTCCCATTGGCCGATTTTATCTCTGCAATAATCAAATCATATTACGAGCCCCCCCCCTTATTCAATTGCGGATATTGCCTTAATTCTCCACAATTCTACCTCCTTTCTTCTAACATTTACCCATCGATACACATTCCAGAAATTAACATATTACATCTGACACAATGTAAAAAGGAGCCTCTCGGCTCCCTAGTACTTGAACTGCTGGATTAGACGCTGCAGATGTTCTGCCATACTTGACAAACTTCTTGCAGAAGCTGAAATTTCCTCCATCGAAGCCAGCTGTTCTTCCGATGAAGCTGCGACCTCCTCAGAAGTGGATGCATTAGCTGAAGCAATACCTGCCAATTCACTCGATACTGCTCCAACCTCCTGCACTCCAGCCGTAATCTGCTGTGAAGTTGCTGCGATCTCTTCAATCTGAGGTGTGGTCTCCCGCATACTCTCCAGAATACGTTCGAACTTCTGAATAGCTTCAGTGGAAACCTCCATGCCTTGTTCGACCTCTAAAGCAACCTTCTTCATCATATCAACGGATTCCAACGTATCTTTCTGTACGGCAGACGTCAGGACAGTTATATCTTGCGCAGACTGCTGGGATTGCTCAGCGAGCTTGCGCACTTCCCCAGCGACTACGGCAAACCCATTCCCGTGTGCACCTGCACGTGCAGCCTCAATGGACGCATTCAACGCCAGTAGATTCGTTTGTTTCGCCATATTTCCCATCAGCTCTGTGATCGCCGAGATTTGCTCAGAACGTTCATCCAAAGTCTGAATGATACGACTCATCTGTATGACGGTCTCTTGAATGGATTTCATCTGACCTACCGTCTGCTTAACCGTGTTGCCGCCTTCTTCTGCCTGTAACGTGGTCTGTTTGGCTAACTCGGAGACATGAACCGATCTCTCTGCAATATTGGTCACACCAGACGTAATTTCGCGCATGGCCTCATGATTATGCTCAATACCATGCATTTGTTTCTCGGCCCCCAGCGTAATTTCCTGAATGGCTCTAGCCACCTGTTCACTCGCAGCACTGGTCACTTCTGCACTCTGCGTCATCTCTTCGGATGAAGAAACGACCTGACTTGCGCTATGCTCTACATTCTGGATCAGCAAACGCAGATTGGTCTGCATTTTGCCAAAAGCGTCACTAAGATCACCAAGCTCATCCGAGCTTTTACTGACAATAGTCTGTGTCAGATCTCCTTCACTGACTTGTATCGCTAGATTTTTCAATTCTCTGATCGGTCTAATAATGGAGCGCATGACAAGCCAGATGATTACGGCCCCAACTCCAAGGCAAGATAACAGCACAATCATCATTCGATGCAGAATCGGAGCTGTCGCCTCATCCACCTCGGCGGTGAACATCGTACCTGCGATTTTCCAATTCGTTGAACCATTCGTTAAAAAGTACATAAACTTGGGTTCATCATTATAGAGATAATCAAATGTGCCCGATTCGTGATTAAATACCTCTGCCCAAAATGGCTCTTTCGCCTCTGAACCAGCCGGGTTGTCCGGGTGAGAGATATATTTTTGGCTACGATCCAACAAGACCACATATCCCTGCTCCCCTACCTTGATCTTGCTTATACTACTGCTAATATCATTCAGATCCAGATCAAGACTGACTACACCAGACCGGTCGTCCAATGCTTTTGCAATTGAAACGGTAACTGAATTCGTTGCCGTGGAGGTATAAGGATCTGTGACGATAACCTGACCAGGTTGACTCATTGCTTCTGTATACCAAGGTCTGGTTCGCGGATCGAAATCTTGTGGGGTAGCTGTATCCGAAGAAGATATATATTTGCCATTTTGATCACCTACACTGACGAGAACCACATCCGGGTTCTGTCCGATGAATCCCTTTATTTCCTCCAGCATGTTTGCTTCTGAATTTTTCATGGTGTCTGCGGTAAAAACCTTCGCATAATATTCAACCTGTTTACGTTTCACATTGATGATTAAATCAATCGTACTATTAGCTAAATTCACGTTTTCCTCTGCGCTATGTAGAATTTGTTTCGTTACTTCCTCTTTGGCATTGTTATAAGACAATACACCTATAGTGATAGAAGGGGCCGCCAAAAAGATAATGAAGGACATGATCAATTTGACCTTAAAATCGGTTGCCATCTTTCCTAACCAACCTGTTTTTTTGTTTTTCAACGACAATTCACTCTACCTCTTCCATATTAAATTGATATTTGCACTAACATACAAAAAAAATATTAACTAAATTAAACGAATTTAACTCTCGTCCTATTAAGTTTCTAAACAGTTGTTAACAGAAGTCAGATCAAAAACAAAAAGACCCAAGCATATTTGCTCGGATCTCTATGTTTAAATCTCTATACTGGTCTGTACCTTAGAATGCTGGAATAGCAATATCTGCGTAGTTTTTTTCGAAAAAGGCTTTCACTTCAGGGCCAGCCATACGTTTAGCCAGCTTCTGAATGGCTTCGGAGTCCTTGTTATCCTCACGAGCTACCAACGTGATTGCAAAATGAGAATCGTCCTTCTCGGTCAGCAGGGCATCCTTCTTCGGTGTCAAACCGAGCGGGCTCGCATAGGCAGGAGTCATGGCTACCAGATCTGCATCATCCATCATGCGGGCAAGCATCAGCAAATCTACTTCTTTGAACTTGAAGTTCTTTTTGTTCTCTGTGATGTCCGCTTGTGTCGCATTAAAACCTACACCCTCTTTGAGTTTAATCAGGCCGTTTTGCTCCAGCATGACGAGGGAGCGCCCGATGTTTGAAGGATCATTCGCGATCGCAATCGTTGCACCTTCTGGCAGTTCATCAATGGACTTGTACGTTTTGGAGTATCCACCATAGATCGCGTTGTAGATGGGCTGAACAGGCACCAGCGTCGCATTGTTCGCCTCGTTATACTGTTTCATGTACGGCACGTGTTGGAAGAAGTTCGCATCCACTTCCTTGTTCGCCAGTGCTGTATTCGGCTGTACGTTATCCGAAAGTACAACAACTTCCAAGTTTACGCCATCTTCTTTAAGAAGCGGTTTAACGATGTCCAGTACATCCGTCATTGGCGGAATCAATGTAGCTACTTTTAGTGTAACTTCCTGTCCGGCTTGTGATTCTGGCTTCGCCCCTTCAGTAGCAGGCGTTTCTTCTTTTTTACCGCAGGCGGATACAACGAGCATAACCGCGAGCAACATGAGCATTAATTTTGCTTTCATTTGGATGTTTACCCCTTCTCTGTGTAATGTATAGTCGTTTTTAGCGGGTTCGTCAGGATCTGCGATCCAGCCAGCGAGACAGTCGACTGCCGGTGAATTGAATCATCTGTACCAGCACAATCATGATAACAATGGTAAATATCATAATTTCCGTTTCGAAGCGTTGGTAACCGTAACGGATAGCAAAATCACCAACACCGCCGCCGCCCACAATCCCCATTACGGTAGAATAGGAAACAAAACTGATCGTTGCTGTGGTAAGTCCCAGCACAAGACCAGACCTTGCCTCCACGTAAAGGAATTTAAGGACAAGTTGCACGGTTGAGGCTCCCATAGAAGAGGCCGCTTCGATGACACCTTTAGGCACATCGAGTAGCGCCTGTTCGACAAGGCGGGCATAATAAGCAATAGCAATGACCGATAAAGGCACCGTTGCAGCTAACGTACCGATGGATGTGCCTACAACCAACCGAGTGAACGGGATCATGAAGACGACTAGCAGCAGGAATGGAAAGGAACGAATGATATTCACAAGACTGCCCAGAACCGTGAACAAGGCTCGATTCTGGTATCGTTGCCCTTTACGAAACAGGTACAATAGCGTACCGAGAGGCAAACCGACCAGCACTGCTGCCGCGATGGATATTCCCACCATCACAAATGTTTCTCCAATGGCCTGCCAGATTTCATGCTGATATTTAAGGACCGAATCAGGTAACATCATCGCCTGTCCTCCTGTTCCGCCAGACGGTGGAGAGTGGTTCCCGTTCCCGTTACCTTTTTCGTTCCTGTTCCACCCATAGTGTCGTCTGCAAGCAGTGAAGTAAGAATATCCGGCTGCGGAACCGGGATACTGCGAACTTCTGATTCAGATAGGGTACGCACAATCTGACCCTCTTTCATCACCGTAATGCGGTGACATAACCGACGAGCTACCTCCATCTCATGGGTAACAACGACGATCGTTACCCCCATCGTTTCGTTCACATGACGAAGCACATCCAATATTCCACCTGTTGTCTGCGGATCAAGTGAAGACGTTGGTTCGTCGCAGAGCAATACAGCCGGATGACTGGCAAGCGCTCTGGCAATAGCAACGCGTTGCTTCTGTCCTCCGCTCAGCTGAGCCGGATACTGGGTCGCTTTGTCCTCCAGTCCTACAAATCGAAGTACTTCTAACCCTCGCTCTCGCCGCTGCGAACGTGATTTGCCCGCCAGTTCCAGGGGCATACTCACATTGCTCAGCACCGTGCGATTGCTGACCAGATTGAAATGCTGGAAGATCATACCGATGGACCGCCGTGCCTGACGCAAGTCTCGCTCGTTCATTCCGGTTAGTTGCTGACCATTGACGGTAACCTCTCCAGCATCAGGCTGTTCCAAACCGTTGAGCATCCGCAGCAAGGTGGACTTTCCTGCCCCGCTGGAACCAATAATGCCGTGAATCTCCCCTTTACCTATTTCAAGCGAGACGGATCGCAAGGCCTCGAATCCCTGATCCGCACGGGAACCGCGCTCGTTGAACCGTTTGCTCACACCATATAATGAAATCATGGAGATTCCTCCCGTGAATGATCATGTATGGTTCCTTCAAGTATCTCTCAAGAATCTTTCAAGAACACATGAAGAAAGCCCGCACAGCCGATAACCGGAGCGCGAGCAATCCTGTTCATATATAATAAAACAACATGGCGGCTCAGACAAGCTTTTAAAAAGAGATCTCTCCTTCCAGCAGATCAGCTGGAAGGACACGGAAACGTCCATTAGCTGAGCCAACGTAAACCATATCGTCAATTCGGTTGACCATGCCATTCTTTGCATCCCGATCCCGATGCTCCGGAGCGCCCATGACTACATCATGCACACGCCCTAGCAGCGTCCCATCCTTTTTATCCATCACAAGCAAGTCTTCATTTCGCGGAAGCAACAAACGATCTCCGATAATGAGGTAACTGCCTTGATTGGTCGAATATTGGTTTGCTCCAACAGATTCTTGCGTATCCCACCTTGTCTCCCCGGTACGGTAATCGACAGAGGCAGGATATCCGTTTCTAATGACATACAGCTGATCCGCTTCTCGAAGTCCGCGTTCAATCTTCGCATCGACCGTCCAGCGAATCTTGCCTGTATTTGGGTCAAACAAGGAGGTTGTATAGTCGCCGTAATCACCGTAACGATCTCCTTTTTGATTCTCACGAATCAGCACCATACCGTCATTCAGCACTTCTAACTGCTGCCCTGTACGGGCAGGAAATTGAGATCGCTTCTTGCCAGAAGTCAGATCAAGTAACACCCATTGATCTTCCAGCAACATCCAGCGTCCAAGGGGTGCTGAGGCAAAAGGATCATAACGATGGATGCCGTCAAAATAGGAATCGTTCTCGATAAGTTCTATCGCGGGTGGTGCTGCCTCCACCTGCCAAACCGTTCGTCCCGTTAGAGGATCTGCGGCAACAAGCTGATTTTTCTCCTGATACAGAACATAAGGCTCATCGGCATTCCGATTAACCAATTGATATCCTGTCGTTAATTTCTTAGTCCATAACCGTTTACCGGTTGAACTATTAAGCACATGAATCCATCCATTGCTGGAGCCTTCAGCCGCAGGGATATCTACAATAACTACATTTCGGGCAGCCTTGATGCCGTTCAACCATACCCTATCGTCAGCTGTATTCTTCTTGTTTGTATCGTTATTCCGCTTATCTTGTCCCTGCGGCCTATATTCCCATAAAAGCTTTCCGTCTTTCAGATTGATATGGCGTACGCGATCCAGATATTGTTTGCGATCTGTGTCATAACTTGTATATAGCGTAACGGCATCCCGCTTGGTATTTAAAACCGCTTGAGCTGGACCGTATCCGTTATGCACTCTCCAGAGTAGTTTCCCTGTATGTCGATCCAGCGCGTAGTAGGAATCATCATAATGCATGCCGCTAAACCCGCCGTCGTCCCCCTTCATGAGGAGCACATCATCTGTACCCGCTTGTAAAAAGGTATAGTTCAGATCTCCCTGATTCACCCAATCCGGTTTCCATGATAGTGTTGGCGGGAGAGACCTCCCTACAGCAACCTGAGTGATATAACTAAACGTACCCATACGCTCGTAACTTCGGAGATCTGCCTCATTATCCTGACTCGCTGGCATATTCCAGCGAATCTCAGTTAGCTTGCCGTTGTTATTAAAGGTTAACAATACATGTGCATCATGCCTCTCATATCTCCAGGTCTGCCTAACTCGCATCGAATCACCTGGTTCATTCAGATTCCTGGACTGCTCCTTCCAATCCGGCTTCCCTAACCACTTGGCAACCTGATTGGTCGTCGTGGTCTGATTCAGCTTGGTATCTACTAGATGGCGGATCATAGAGATTGGTAACGATGGCTCACTTACAAACCATCCATCTGATACAGGCGTTTGACCTGTAACATCCCGTTTCTTAATCCAAAGCAGTGCATGGTGGTAACCTGTCCATTCCTTGCTCCAAATCCGGGGAGCAATGGACACGCCGACCCAATCCTTCCACTCAGCCACGGTGAATGCGCTCTTCAATATCGCCTGGTCAGAAGGCCAAGTTATCGTACTGTCCGGAGTGAGATATAGTTTGCTGCCTGTACGAACAGTGAACGTATGAGGATCGGTTTGCGTTATGCCGTCACTCTGCTTAAGCGAATACCAGGCAGGAAGCCAGTAGCTATCTTGCTGCTGGTTCTTGACCTGCATCCACTCCCCCTGAACTCCAGTCAGCGTATACTTTTCCTTCGGTATAGTAAGATATGTAATCTTCATCTGATCTATCGCAACGCGGTGATCCTTCCGGCCACTGAAAAGAGGCAAGCCCTCTCCGAGTTTTACTTGTTCTCCCTTCTTGTAGGGGATCTTGGCGGAAATTTGCTTCGCTGAGAGCGAGGTTGGTGAACCGGGCAACGCTAAGTCGTTATAAATCGTATCGGAGACTTGAATTGGAGCTTTCATATCAGCGGCCTTTATCGTTGAGTCCTGAGCCTGTCCGCCTAACGCATCCGTTTGGGGATCTGGCGTCATACATCCTGTTAGCAGTAGCACGGTTATTCCCGTTAGGGTAACGCAGCAAGTATAACGCCATATGCTCTGATTACGCTCCTTTTTCACACACATTCATCTCCCAATAGAAGTTATTTCCATATAAGACGCTCCCCATCTCAAAAAGTTACCTATTTTCCGAATGAATTTTGGAAAAATCATATCCTCTATACTTTATTTTATGTCCAACTTCACAATATCTGTGCCTTCCTTAGCTGAGCTTCATTTTACGTCCTCATCCTACAGTTTAATATACAGGAATTAGGTTAATATCTTATGGATGTTCCAATAATATGCAACTTTTAGGATAATCAGTCCGTCTAATGATCTGAAAGGAGATTGATTATGAAAAAAACAACACTATCACACAACTCCATTTGGAAGCAGAAAAAATGGAAGATGCTGCTGGCCGCCTCCATTCTGACCGCAGGAGTAACTCCTGCACTGTTCACGCCTACGGTGGCTGAAGCCGCCGCTACAACAAAACCTATGGCCTATGTTAACAATATGCCTGCAGAATACGATGTGGTCATCCGCCAAGGAGTCACGTACATTGCCCTGACTGAACTGCAATTTCTCGGAGATTATACCTTCGGTTATGATAATAAGAGCAAACAAATCACCATCAAAACAGGCAGTGACCAATACGTGCTGACACCCAATAGTAAAACGATGAAAAAGAATGGACAAAATGCCTCCTTGTCCTCGGCTCCAATCTTGGTCAAAGGGAAAGCTATGCTTCCGCTTCGTGCCATCGGTGAAACGTTTGGCGCACAAGTACGCTGGAATCAGGCTGCCAAGGAAGCTTATATATACACCACCAATGCTTCCGTAGTGAAGGACTACAACGGCTCCGATTTGACGGTTGCCCGTGAAGCAGCGTTGCAGCTGCCACGGCTTTCAAGTCTCGGTCAACCGCGCCTGCAGGTGAAAAGCCCGCTTGGACCCGTGGATTCATCGACAGCTTATATTTTTGAGCAGGGTAAAAAGGATCACTTCTTCATGATTGAGGATAATGATCTGGTCAGCTACTATACAATTGCAAACGGCAATGCCCTGCTGAAATGGCAGGCAAATCTGGGTAAACAAGCCGGAACGCTTGGTGATTTGTTCTTTATTAAAACCAAGCCCGTTGCTGAAGCAGGAATCCGCCCTTCTGTTGCAGGTAAAACACTCGTATCCTTCAAATACTCCCTCATGCTGGAGGAAACCTCATACGAGATGATGAACAAGAAAGGCTCACTTGAAAGCGGCTCTGCTACGCCAGCCAAAGGCAAGGTTATCGTTGAAGTACCTGAGGAACAAAAATAATTCACAACAACAAAAAACGGGATGAGACAGCCAAAGCTGCTCCATCCCGTTTTTTGTTGTTTCTTCAGTTTTTTCTTCGCAGATACCCGTTTGCCCGCAGCACTAGCGGGTCACTACTTTGCACCTGCTTGCAACAAAATAGCTTCGATTTCCTTAAAGCCTTTTGCTCTAGCATGACGGAGGGGAGTCACACCATCGCCATCTGCCAGATTAACATCGGCCCCATGATGAATAAGCAATTCAATGGTCTCCTGTTGCCGTTCATTGCCATCGTTTAGAATGATCGCTTCCAGCAATGCGGTCCATCCTAATTTATTCACATGGTTCACATCTACCTTGGTCTTGGTCAGCAGCTCTCGAACCACGTCGACGTATCCATGCTCCGAAGCGGGGATGAGTGCTGTCCCCCCGTAACGGTTAGTGATAGCAGGGTCTGCCCCTGCCTGAATAGTAAGCTTCAAAATATCCAAATACCCTTCAGCACCCGCATATAAAAACGGACTATTTAACATGTCATCCTGCTGGTTAACATCCGCACCTGCTTCAATCAACTTTTGCACGGATGCGGTATCCTGATTGTACGTTGCAATCATCAGGGCCGTTCTTCCGCTCTGATCTTGAGCCTGAACATCTGCCCCTTCCTGAATGAGCTTTTCGATACTCTTGGTATCCTTTGCTTCAGCTGCACTGAATAACTGTTGATTTAGTGAGGCCATAAGGCTCCCCTCCTTTGAGTTACTTTTTTCGTTAAGCATACAGCCTTGAACGAACAGCACACTGCTGATCAACATGATCAGCATCAAGGATTTGTTCATGGGTCCTCCTTACTGCTGTACCACCGTTACCGATGATGCTACACTCCAATCGCCAACCGGGTTCAGCGTATAGTTTGTGCCAGAGATGAGCTTTTCTCCACTCGCAAGTTCAAATACACCTGTTGCACCTTTCCGGCTCGAATATTTATACGTAGCTGTCAGGACTTGCCCATCTGGTGCGTTCAGGGTAACACTCCGTCCAGAGAATAGTTCATCTCCCGGATCTTGGGCAAGTGTCACTTCAATGGACGTTTCCCCTGCAACTTGGGCACGCTCAACCACGAATGATTCAAACGATTTCGCCGTAAACGAAGCTTGTTCGATATTCGCCCACTCAGAAGTCACGGTATAAGATACCCCTGGTTTCAGAATCTGACCTTCTGGCAATCGGAATTTGGGTTCTTGTCTGCCATCCGTCGATTGCGTAAACGGAACATACTTGGCAATGATCGGTTCGCCATTTTCCGGCGTAATGGTAACTTGTCTTGCCTGCATGGACGAAATAATCTGATATGTTTTGCCGTCTGCCTGCTCCTGATCGTTCAGGATGAAGGCGTTATCCCCCCGACCAGCGCTGTATGCCGAAATAATATAACCGTAATCCACTACTCCGTTTTCCTTTAAAGCTTCAATCTCAAACGTATCATTCGTAACCTGACGCACTTGAGTCATATTTACTTTAACGTCACTGCCTTCGAATGAACCGGCATCTTGACCTTTATATGTCAGAGTGTACGTTTCCCCAGCTTGTTGAACGGATGTCGGCACGATGTATGTAGCAACAGAACCTGTTTTCAAACGAGGCATATTGGTTAAGGTTAGTCCCCCGCTAAATGCAAAGTCTGTTCGGGATTTGGCAAACACTTCATCTTCTGCCGTGAGCGGCTTGTCCAAAGTGATTACGAGCGTCATGTTATTCAGCGGTTTGATACTCTCAATGCGGACTTGATCCGAAGGAATGGCTTGATACGCCTTTTGCAACAACACTGCCGTTTCGCCCCGTGTCACAGAGCCCGTTTCTTCGTAGAAAGCACTCATCCAGTGATGTACGGACTTCACATCCCGTTTTAATGCTTTAGATACGACCTCTTCCAGCTCCGCATCGGTTACCGGGCTTTGAGGATGGAACTCTCCTTCCACGGACTGCATGATGCCCATCTCCACTGCTTTCAGAGCATACGGTGCATACCAAGCATTCGCCTGAACATCCGTTATCGTTGCTTCAATGTCTCCTGTCTTGTTCTGCAAATCGAATGTTCTATATATCAATGAAGCTAACTCTGCACGTGTGATCGCCCGAAGCTCGCCCATCGATTGATCGCTATATCCGTTCATGATCCCCAGACGGTTCAGTTCTTTGATGGCCGCCTGCACCTGCTGATTCGTAAGCTGTGTTGCTGTAGCTGAAATCGAAGTTGTGAAGCCAGCTGCCTGAGCTTGAGGTGTTGTGAATGGAAGTGCCGCTGTTCCCAATGCGGTTATCGTTAATAGTGCTACTAGTTTACGAGCTGTTAGATTCATGAAATGTTCTTCCCCTCTGTAGGTAGTTATTACATCTATCTATAGCGTAGGGGATAAAAAGAAACTCCAACGGACAAATATATTAACAAAATATAAACTGCAACGAATCTTTCTCTAAACTTATACGGTGAAACGATACCCTGCACCCCAGACCGTTTCGATGTATTCGGGATGTTTCGGATCACTCTCCAGTTTCCCGCGCAGCTTGCGAACATGCACCGTCACCGTTGCAATATCGCCATTCGACTCCATGCCCCAGATTCGTTCGAACAGATCGGATTTGCTGAACACGCGGTTCGGATGACTCGCCAAAAATACAAGCAAATCAAACTCTTTGGTGGTAATGCCCACCTCTTCTCCGTTCAAAAATACACGGCGTGATCCCTTGTCGATGTGGAGTCCGCGAATGTGGATCTCATCCTGTTCGGCAGGTTTGCTCTTACCAAGCAATCTATCGTACCGGGTCAGGTGGGCCTTGGCTCTGGCGACCAGTTCGCTTGGGCTGAACGGCTTCGTAATGAAATCGTCGACACCGAGATTAAACGTGCGGATTTTATCGATCTCCTCTTTTTTCGCGGAAACAACAAGGATCGGCACTTCCTTCTCTTCACGAATGAGCCTGCATAATTCAAAGCCGTCCATACCCGGAAGCATTAAATCTACGATGACAAGCCGGTAATTCTCTCCCAGAGCACGACGCAAACCTTCATCCCCGTTATGACACAGATCTACCGTAAATCCGTGGAGTTCAAAATAGTCCCGCTCCAGTTCGGCAATGGTCGTTTCATCCTCAATGATCAGAATATCAGTCATGGATTCATCCCCCTCTCGTCTTTGAGTCGTCTCAATTGAATATGGATGCTCGTGCCTTCACCGGGCTTGCTTTCAGCCCATATTAAGCCCCCATGTCCGTCTACAATCTGGCGGGCAATAGCCAGCCCAAGACCGCTTCCGCCCGTAGACGAGTTGCGCGACTGCTCGGCCCGGTAGAAACGCTCAAATATATGAGGCAGATCTTCCTCTGATATGCCTTTTCCATTATCTTGGAATGTAATGGTATTCCACTCCTGATCGGCTTCAAGTATAATGCGGAATCGTTTGTCGTCATCATTCATATATTTCAGTGCATTTTCTACGATGTTAACTACCGTGCGTTGTAATTTATCGAGATCAACAGCAGACACCACGGAGCCTGATGCTCGGTTATGCCATTCAAGTACTACACCCTTATCCTCCAGATCATATCGCAATTCCTCGATGCTATCCTCTATAAAATCAACCAGATCTATCGGATTGAACACAAAGGGTTCCTGGTTCAAATCCAGTTTGGAGTATAGAAACAATTCATCCACCAGTTTATCCATGCTAACCGCTTTGGAATGAATAATGTTGACGTAAGTGTCCATCTTCTCCGGTGTGTTCGCTACCCCATCCCGAATCCCCTCAATATACCCTTTAATATTAGTAATCGGCGTGCGAAGATCATGCGAAATGTTGGAGATCAACTCTCTGCGGTTAATCTCATCTTGCTGCCGCAACTCATTGGAGCGCTGCAACTGATTCCGCATACTCTCAAATGCCTCACTAAGCTGGCCAACTTCGTCATTGGAGGAAGGTTTAAGCTTAAAAGACAAATTACCGTTTTTAATCTGTTCGGCCGAACTTCGTAACTGATGCAACGGTTGAATGAAACTGCGTGTAATCCAGCGGAACAGAAGCAGGTTAGCGATGATCAGGACACCAATCAACAGTAGAGACATCACAGGTAACAGCTTGCGTGTCAGTTCTGCAAACGGACTTCTCTCCCGAATGACAAAGATACTGCCTCGTTCTCCATCTGAATACTGAAAATCAAACTTGGCATATGCGTAGAAGCGCTCACCGATGTTAAACGTGCTTCGAATCTGGTTGTTGTTCAGATCATAGGCGGGAAGGGCCTGTCCCAATCCGGGTTGATGGAATGTCCGCGATTCAAAGATCGGACTGTCCTCACGCCTCACGTAGAGCCCGGATTTCTCGGCTCGAAGCTTCATATCATATTCCCGGAGCAATACCTTGTCCTGTAGCTCGTCCGGATTACTTTTCGCCGTAAACTTCATCTCTTGAAAGATCGTCTCTCCCTGTTCCGTCAGTGGATTGATCTGATAATGGACTTTGTATATATCTCGAAAACTTTGCAAATCTCCTGTTGCCGCAATGGTATAAAGACTTGCTGTAAGCAAAATAAACAGGAGACTGATAACAAGCATGCCTGTAAACGAAAGCAACATTTTGATGCGAATTGACATAAGTATCCCCTCTTAATCTTGCGATTGGTACAGTTAGTGCACATGTTATCACAAGATGCTTCCTGTTGCCCATATGCAAATCAAATAGGCTAGATGTTGTCGTACGGTTATGAGTACAAAAAAACAGGGTGAAGCAGCATTTACGCTGCTTCACCCTGTTTGGTGCATATAGCTTAGTTATATAAGCAACATGCTTATTCAAACGATTAATGGATAGATTTATTCAATGGTTAGATTAGTGATTCCTACCGCACTGTTCGACAAATAAATTTGGTACACTGATCCAGTCTACCTAGTTTGGATAACTAAGCTCCCCACAGTTTAATACTGCGTATTACCGGACTGGCTCGTTTTACCCGAAGCAAATCCTTTGAAAAGCGTTGGCACTTTGGAATAACGTGTATTGGTAATTTTGCCTTGGGAGCTGCTGCTGTCTGTACGCATAATGGCATCTTTTACATTCGAGATGTTGGAATTATCAAGAGTCATGTTGACAGTGAATGTTGTGCCTCCATTTTGCCGCACCAGCTTGCCGATATCATCGGCACGGAAGTTTTTAATGTTAATTGTACCTGCCGCGTTGATCTGGAACACCTTATCGTACGCTTTGTATGCCGCACCGCCTGTAATGTTTACCGTTCCCGACGATTTCAATGTCAACGCGTCCTCGCCCACATCCTGCCATACCACATTCGAAATATTACAGTTACCATAACAATGTACACCGTCTGCCGCTGGCGCACCAATGATGACATTTTTCAGTGTAGCACCTGCTTCCAGCCGGAAGACCGGCTTCTGATTCTCTGCTTGAGAACCGTCACCCAAGGTGGATGGATTAGCCACAAAGGTTTTCCCCTGTCCATCATACGTCGTGCCCTTAGGTACAACAATCGTTGAGTTTACAACCGTTGGCGCAGCCGCTGCGGGCAGTACACCAAATATGGAAGCGACCAGACCGGCGGACAACAACAGCGTTAACATTCTTTTCATCATGAACATCCTCCCTTAATATGAGTGAATTTGTCTCCAAGCACGCTAGCTTGTCTGACAGAACCGCAGAAGTAGATCACTGCTCGGAGCCTATCCTAATCCTACAAAAAAAGGGAGATTACAGGAATAATCTTGAGATCATATTTACACTTATTAGAGTAAAATCAATAGAAACGCCTTGTTATTTGATTTTTGTTTATTTGATATGTACCGATGTTAACTCGCAATATGCTGTTTTTACCGTTAAGTTCCATCAAAAAAAGACCCTATCGTCTGATATCAGACAATAGGGCCGCAGAACGTTCCATCTATACTTCAGCAGACAAGCCTGAATTCACTAGAAATTATTCTACGATGTGCCACACCGTCTCATGCTCCTGCTCCAAAACGCTGGCGGTATCCGCATTTGCGGCAAAGTTCTTCTACAGCTTCCCGTTTGGAAAAACCGTATACCAGATTGTTCGCACGCTCTCCATCCACAATATCGGAAAAAGACTTTTCATGAATGTTTCCAAGGTTGATGACACCTTCTCCATCCAAACAGCATGGAACCACGGTTCCATCAACCAGCACTGCTGCCTGACTGCGTAATGCATGACAAAAACCTTTTCCATCATCTTCAGGTGCATCCAGACTTGGCCATTGGAATTCATGGTCCTGATTCAGGTATACGTTAGGTGCAATTTTCACGCCACTACCTGCAACAACCTTTTCTTCAATATTGAAGTCCAGATTGAATTCCTTTTCCAGCACCTCAAGTGTCTCCCGATTGCGATTCATCTGAGCATTGGTGAAGTTATCCTGCGTCAGATTCCATAGTCGGAACGAGACAATGACGTTATGTTTCACCGCTTCACGAACAAAAGACAAGATGTTATGCAAGTATCCGTCGCGATCCGTAGAACCTTCATGGCCGTCAAAGCTGTGCAACGAGAAATTCATCTGTCTCAGTGCAGGTTTGCCCAATAATTTATGCTGTGTCTTCGGCAGTAGCGTACCGTTGGTCGTAATGTTCACTTTAAATCCCTTGGCATGAGCCATATCCAGCAACAGGTCAATTTTGGGATGAAGCAGCGGTTCCC
Organism: Paenibacillus xylanexedens; assembly: GCF_007680605.1. Taxonomy (GTDB): domain Bacteria; phylum Bacillota; class Bacilli; order Paenibacillales; family Paenibacillaceae; genus Paenibacillus; species Paenibacillus xylanexedens_B. The sequence goes on along the minus strand of NZ_VEIO01000002.1, from coordinate 8,958 downwards.
CTTTGACGTGCAGGTAAATATGTTTTGTGTGTGGTTTGATCTGATCCAATATATTATTAAAGACTTCAGGGTCGATAAATCCTTTGGCTCGCTTCGTTTGTGGACAAAAGCTACATGCCAGATTACAGATGCTCGTAATTTCAATATATACTTTCTTGAACGTTTTCAACTCAGGGTCCCCATTCTGCCGGGAGGAACAACGGTCCTGCCCTCATTCGTAGTACGGCCATATGAGCCAATCCCCATTATATCGGGTTAACGAGCTAAGGTAAATCACAATAGCGGATCTATACAAAGTTCCGGTATATTCCCCGCCCATTTTCAAGACTTCGTTGCCGTCCTATTTACATTAAGACGAGATGGATATATGCTGAGGATATAACTGCATATCTTGTACATTTTCACTAGGGGAGCCTTAAGGCTGAGACGAATACGACGATTCGGACCCTTCGAACCTGATCTGGATTATACCAGCGGAGGGAAGTGGAGCGGCTTTTATTGGCAGTGGATGATCTCTATCCTGGACGGGGATCAACTTCAGTTCACACGTATAGCTCTGCTCATTTCTCCGGAAATGGGCGGGGCTTTTTTTGTATTTTGGCGATGTGGCTGGGATTCAAATGTTCTGAATATGAAATCTCTGTAATCCCATGAGAAGAAGGTAGTTATTGGGAGCAAGACGCAAATTGCTTTTCTTGTCTATATCTGAGTGTGGTTCACTCTCATCACCATCAAGATCATTCTAAATCAAGGAGGAAATGAAGATGTCTTATCTTGAACGTGTACGTTCACTCAATCCTTTGGTTCATAATATTACCAATCTTGTGGTTGCCCCTTTCACGGCGAATGGCCTGCTTGCTCTCGGAGCCTCTCCGTTTATGGCCTATGCCCATGAAGAAGTCGCTGACGTCGCTCGCATGGCCGGCGCGGTGGTTCTGAACATCGGCACATTGGATGAGAAGGTCGTTCAAGCGATACGTCTAGCCGGACAATCGGCCAATGCACATCATGTGCCTGTTGTCCTTGATCCTGTTGGTGCAGGAGCCACGACATATCGCACCGATACAGTACAGATGCTGGTTCGTGAGCTTCGGCTTACGGTATTACGAGGCAATGTCGCCGAAGTCGCTCATGTTATTGGTGTACCATGGAATATCAAAGGTGTGGATGCCGGGGTTGGCGAAGGAGACCGGATTGGCATTGCCGAGCAGGCAGCGCAACAGCTTGACTGTATTGTTGTCATTACAGGTCAGTACGACATTATTACAGACGGATATCATACTTTTCTCACAAGCAACGGACATGCATTGCTCACCCAAGTTACCGGGGCAGGCTGTCTTCTCAGCTCAGTCATTGGTGCTTTTGCTGCGATTGGCGAGCCGGGACGCGATATGCTGAACAGTGTGGTGGAAGCTGTCTCAACCTACGGTATAGCCGCTGAACAGGCCGCAGCACGAACGGCTCATCAGGGGCCAGGCAGCTTCCAGATTGAATTGTTAAATCAACTGGCGCAGATCACACCTTCGCTGTTCTCCGAGCATGCACAAATCCGTCAGATTCGTGGGGGTGTGTGATGAATATTGCTCAAGCGTTAACGATTGCCGGGTCTGATAACGGCGGCGGTGCAGGAATTCAGGCGGACCTCAAAACCTTTCAGGAACTTGGTGTATACGGCATGACGGTCATTACTGCAATTGCCGCGCAGAACACAACAGGGGTTCAAGGGGTGTTTCCGATTGATTATCATGGCATTGCCCAGCAACTTGATTCAACGGGAGCCGACTTTCAGCCGCGTGCTATTAAAACAGGTATGTTATATAGTGCCGAGATTATTCGTCTTGTCGCGGCAAAATGCCAGCAGTACGGCTGGTCTAATCTGGTGATTGATCCCGTGATGGTTGCCAAAGGCGGTGCGCCTCTGCTTCAGCAGGAGGCTGTGCAAGCACTCATTCAGGATCTGCTTCCCCATGCCTTGCTTATCACACCTAACATCCCGGAAGCTGAACTGCTTATCGGGAAGCCGATTCGGAACCTGAGCGAGCGTGAGGAAGCCTCCAAGCAATTGGTGCAGATGGGTTCAACGTATGCTTTGATCAAAGGAGGACATGATACGGGGAGCGCTGTGGTTGTTGATGTCCTGTATGACGGGCATTCCTTTCATTATTTGGAGAACCTTCGTGTTATGACACGTCATACCCACGGAACAGGCTGCACGTTCTCTGCTGCCATTACGGCGGAACTGGCGAAGGGCTCCCCTATTCTGGCTGCCGTTACGACCGCGCGAGCATTCATTCAGGCAGCCATTGAAGATGAGCTGGGATTCGGGGCCGGGCACGGGCCGACGAATCACTTTGCGTACCGGCGCAGACAGCGGGGTGAACGCTGATGCGTGGAAGGGATTCGGAAGCGGTGCGCCGCGCGCTGCCGTTGTATTTGGTGATGGGCAGCGTCAATACGACGCGTGACCCGGTGGAGGTGCTCCGCCAGGCGATCACTGGCGGCATCACGCTGTTCCAGTTCCGCGAGAAGGGAACTGGTGCCCTGACAGGCGAAGCCCGCATAACGCTTGCGTTGCGGCTTCGCGAGGTGTGCAGCCAGCACGGGATACCGTTCATCGTGAACGATGATGTGGAGCTGGCTGTGGCGGTGGAGGCCGACGGCGTGCACGTCGGCCAGGACGATGCGGACGCGGCGCTGGTACGCGCCCGCATCGGAGATGGGCGGATGCTTGGCGTATCCGCCCACTCCGCCCTTGAAGCCCGCCGTGCCGTGCAGGCGGGCGCAGACTATCTTGGCGTCGGGCCGATGTACCCGACGCGCTCCAAAGCGGATGCCCACGCTGTGCTGGGCCCCGCCGGGGTTGCGGAACTGCGCGCCGCAGGCATCGCAGTTCCGGTGGTCGGTATCGGCGGCATTACGCCCGATACCGCGGCCGCCGTGATGGCGGCAGGAGCCGACGGCGTAGCCGTCATCTCCGCCATCGCGGGCGCGGCCGATGTGCACGCAGCGACTGCACAGCTCGCTGCGATCATCCGCCGGGAGCAGGCATAGCCATGCTCCCGCCCGGTAATGCAAAGGATGTAGCCACTCGCTCTGCATCCTTTGCATTCTTGTTTTATTCTTCGCCCCTTTCCATTCTTGTTTTATTCTTCGCCTCCTTTGCCTCCTTTTGCAACCTATACATCCTCCTGCATCCATTTAATCCTTATCCTTCCGCAACCTGTTCATCCTTTTGCGCCCCCTTACCCCTTCTGCATTCTTAAAAATTCTTTCATTCTTCTCGCCTTCTTCCCACTTGCATCACGCACATATCCATTTCGTCTCCTGCCTTTCCATCCCAAACATCTTTAATATATAAATCATTTCTGTTATAAAGCTTCACATTTACAAAACATTATCTTTTAATTACTATGAATATAAAAGTTCCTTCACGAAATAACCTATATAATAAAAGGGAGTTAATTTATGGATCAGATCGACAGAAACATCCTGTTTCATATGGAAAGCCAAGCCAGATTGTCTATGACCGAATTAGGAAAATTGGTGGGACTTTCACAGCCAGCCGTCACGGAACGCGTAAAACGACTGGAGGAAAGTGGTGTTATTGAAGGATATCGCACTATTATTAATCCGCAAAAATTAGGAAAACAAAGTACATCCTATCTACTATTTCAGACTAGAGAATGCACTGCTTTCCTTGATTTCTGCCGTACCTCGCCTGAAGTTGTAGAATGTTATCGCGTCAGTGGAGAACATAACTATTTATTAAAAGTCATGACAGATTCTATTGCCGACTTGGAGGCATTCGGAAATCAATGTGACAAATACGGAACCTACACTACACTTATCGCAATGTCTTCGCCAATTGCGTGCAAAAACCTGATTGAAGAACCCCAATTCCTGATCACAAAGGATTCCTAACCATTCATCTTCTCAGATTTGTTTATGGAAATATCCTCTTTTAGCGCGAACTGGGAAATCCATACCTTTTAGAGCATAACGTGATAAGAAGAGCAATACACAACAATAGCACCAATGAACCCGGCAGGAATCTAGCTCCGATCCAATGAAGCAGGATAGCACCAACCATACCTCCCGCACCGATCCCTAGATTCCATGCCGTTACCAACATCGATTGAGCAATATCCGCACTGTGGCCTCCTGCATGTGCAATGGCTGTTTGTAGCAACGTTGCCGCTCCGCCAAAGGTCAGTCCCCATGCGATTACTCCTATAATGATAACGGCCGGCTGATCGATCCAGATCCCCATCGCCGCTGAGGCAAAAGCAAATATTGCAATACTTAATAGAACCAGTGTCCTTAAGTAACGATCAATCAGTAGCCCAATCATCCAAATGCCAATTACTGAAGTTACGCCAAATATGAGCAAAACCAGATCAACTCTATGGGCCAGTGTTGTCTCTGCCAGAAAAGGAGAAATGTAAGTATACAAAATATTATGAGCCAGCACCCAGGCAAGCACTACAAACAGAATCGGCCGGATTCCAGGAAGCAAGAAAATCTGATGCAATGGGAGTTGATTTTGCTTGGCCTCGCCTTCATAATCTGGAACTTTCCAGAACACCCATACGATCAGGACAAGCGTCAATATGGATACCGTTCCAAAGATTAAGCGCCAGCCTGCATATGTTCCCAAAAAAGTGCCGATCGGAACACCAAGCGCCAATGCCAAAGGTGTACCTACCATAGCAACAGCTACAGCCTTTCCTTTTAATGACTCAGGCACCATGCGACGCGCATAACCAGCAGTCATTCCCCACAACACCCCCGCTGCCACCCCTGCACAGAAACGTGCAATCAACGTTATAACATATACAGATGATAAGGCAGTCACCGTGTTAAATATGAGAAAGCCTAGTATACATAACAGCAAAAGAGGTCTGCGTCTCCACCCCCGTGTTGCCACAGTCAGCGGAATTGCAGCTACCAGAGAGCCTGCAGCATACAACGTAACAAGTTGTCCGGCTTTTGCCTCCGTTATGCCAAGATCGTTGGCAATTTGGGGTAGTAATCCAGCAGGCAGACTTTCAGTAAGTATGCAGATAAACCCTGCCATAGCTAACGCCAGCAAAGCAACCCATGGAAGACGTTGTTTTTTGGCATATATGTCTTCTTTAATGGAATCCATCTCGTTTGAAATCACATTGAAAGCCCCTTTATTCTGTATTTTGGATAGCTCAAATGTTCATTTGCTATCTTTGATAAGCTTACAGAAATGAGCAGGGATTGTGCATACAGCATCAAAGGTAGTTGAGCATAATAACAAAGAAAAACCTTTTTTTTCGCATACTTTGCTTTGAATTCCATTGATCCGCCTGTTGTGCCCTTGAATGGAAAAGGTGTCCGTTACATGAACGAAAAACAGTTATTCGACTTGGTTGCCTTTCTCCTTCATAACCAAATGAACATATTGACTCTCACGTAACGTGACATTGTACAATTTATGGTGTAAGGAGGTTTCACCCATGGCCATGAAAGTAAAGGAAGTCTCCGAACTTGCTTCGATCAGTGTGCGCACACTGCATCACTATGACGAGATCGGGTTACTTGTTCCGGAAGAGGTCACTGTTGCCGGATATCGATTGTATTCGGATACCAATCTGGAACGACTCCAGCAGATTTTATTTTTCAAAGAACTCGGCTTCTCGTTAAAAGAAATCAAAAACATTTTAGATGACCCCGCCTTTGATGCGGAGGAAGCATTGCGTATGCATAAACTGATTTTGCTGGAAAAACGCCAGCGTCTGGATCAAATGATTACCACCATCGATAAAACCGTACTACATCTGAGAGGAGAGATTGAAATGACCCCTAAAGAACAATTTCAGGGTTTTGATTTTAGTCAAAACCCGTACGAACAGGAAGCCCGTGAGCGCTGGGGTGACAAAGCCGTCAATGAGGCAAACCAGAAATTAAATGACCAGCCGGGTGACAAACAAAATGAACTACCTAACCAGATGAATGATATCTTTAGACGGTTAGCTACCATTCGCCACACTGCACCCGAATCTGCCGAAGCCCAGGCCGAGATTAAACAGTGGTACATGGTTCTGAATCGATTGGGGAGCTATTCCCCAGAAGCCTTCAAAGTCCTTGGCCAGATGTATGTAGACGATGAACGTTTCACACGGAACATCGATCAGTTTGGGGAGGGGCTAGCACAGTTCATGTGTAATGCCATGGCTGTATTCGCCGAGCAGAATCCATAACATCAAAAAGGACGTAACCCCTAAGGCGTTACGTCCTTTTAACCATCTTCACCGATCCCGGCCGCAATGTGAACCATCCTGATATCGATGTCCACTCCGAGAACTTCGTACCTTCCTTACGCTCTGGGTGCTTGATCAGAGCTTGATGCGTCTGATGCCATGCTTGTTTTCGCCATCCGGCCTGGAATTTGCCAAGCAGATACAATCGCCAAAACGATGAACAACCAATCTGTAGGCTCGCTAAAGTATTCTTGTATCGTTTCTGCAAACGCACTAATCATTTCTCCGTCAAATACCAGAGTCAGCATACTTGTATCGGTAAACAATTCAGATGTAAAATAAACCACTGTCAAGTATTTACCGAGCAAGATACCCACCAACGCGAAAACAACAGCAATAATCTTGTGCACCGTTGCGATTTTTTTGTTTGAGAACAACACGACAGCGTACCCGCAAAGCACGCCAACCAGTATCGCAATAAGTCCAACCTCATACTCCGTCATAGCTGCAATCGCAGCCCATACCACACCTCCCAGTATGGCAGCAATCAAACCACCGATGATCGGCATTCCAATCTGTACTCCTTGCTTTTCTTCCACGATGTCTTTCCCTCCTGAGTCATGCTTATACTATATTTCCATAATTCACCTTTCCTATAAAACCACAAAAAGCTTCAAATTTCAACATTTTTCTGTATTTTTATAGCTATATACATACATATTCCAATAAAGCTTGATTAACTAAATCCTTTTTTTTGGAATTGACCTATATAAAAATCAAAAAAAGACACCCCTTCCACAGCCTGAATCACTGTAAAACAGATGTCTATTTCGCCTAAACTTGTCCTACGGAGGATCAATATAATTAATTATACCTGAGCTTCTTTGGAAGGCTTAATAACAGCCGCAATCTGCCCCAGAATAGCATCGACTGAAGCGGGATCATGCACATCGTACTCATCAATGTTCAGACGCAGTACCGGACACGCTGTAAACCGGTTAATCCACACGGAATAACGCTCATGCATATGCTCCCAATACGAGCGATCTGTCTGAATCTCCATCTCACGTCCACGTTCGTTAATCCGGTTAAGAATCGATGGCAAACTGCCTTCCAGATAGATCAGAACATCCGGGTGTGGAAAATAAGGTGTCATGACCATCGCTTCAAATAAGCTGCTATACGTCTCAAAGTCGGTAGCAGACATCGTGCCCTGATCGGCATGCATCTGTGCAAAGATGCCCGTATCCTCATAGATGGAGCGATCCTGTACAAAACCACCGCCCAATTCAAAAATCTTTTTCTGTTCTTTAAAACGTTCAGCGAGAAAATAAATTTGCAGATGAAAACTCCAGCGCTCAAAGTCATGATAAAACTTTTCCAAATACGGATTATGATCAACCTGCTCAAGCGACGTTTTGAAATTCAATCGATCTGCAAGTGCCGCCGTCAGTGTGGATTTCCCCACCCCTACGGTTCCTGCTACTGTAATTAATGCATTCGCTGGAATGCCATAGTTATTCATATGATAAGCTCCTTTACTTGATTAACAATCTGTCTGAAGTCCTCAGGATGTTCCACAAAGTCAAGTTGCTCTGCATCAATCTTGAGAATGACTGGCGGATTCGTTCCATTGGCCAAATACTCCATCCCTGTTTTGTAGTCGGCAATTAACTGCTCCATATACGCTGGGTCCATATCTTGCTCAAAGGAACGCCCGCGCTTATTAATCCGGTACATCAATGTATCCAGCTCAGCTTCAATGTAGAGCACCAGATTGGGTTTGGGCAGGTCATCCGTTAACAGATGATAGATTTGGCGGTATTTATCCCGCTTCGTTCCTTTTAAGGTACGTTCAGCGAAGATCAAATTTTTATAAATATGATAATCCGAAACGACTGGGCTGTTCTGTTTAATAAATTGAGCGCCGGTATCTTCTAGTTGCTTAAACCGGTTACACAGAAAAAACATTTCGAGTTGGAAGCTCCACTCGTCGATATCCTGATAAAAGGAGGCCAAAAATGGGTTCTCCTCGACAATTTCTTTAACCAATGGGAGATTCAATTCCTGGGAAAGCATCGTAGCTAACGTTGTTTTCCCCGCTCCAATCGGACCTTCAACAGCTATAAACGGGGCTGATTTCATGGTGTTACGGTTCCTCCTCGTAATTATGCGTGTTCCGTTTCTATATAGACCTCACCTATTGTATCACAGCTTGGCACAATGGAAAGACAGTATTTTATGTATAAAGCAAGTCAAAATAAGGGTGTTTCGTCAGACTTGTTTCGTATCATAACTGAAACTGTTTTCTCACTTAGCTTAAACTTAATTGTCCACACAAAAAAACACACCTGATTTTCATCAAGTGTGTTTTTTCTTTGCTTGGCGGCGTCCTACTCTCCCAGGACCCTGCGGTCCAAGTACCATCGGCGCTAGAGGGCTTAACGGTCGTGTTCGGGATGGGTACGTGTGGAACCCCTCCGCCATCGCCACCAAACGCGATTGGATCAAAGTTTACCTTCTTTCCATTCCATTGGAACTGAAAATCATACACACATTCCGTGATGTACCGATTTTCATTTCACCATTCAGAGTTGTTGTTCTCTGAAAACTAGATTCGAAACGAAACGCACGCGATCAAAACTTGCATTTTGGATAAGCCCTCGACCGATTAGTACTGGTCAGCTCCATGCATTACTGCACTTCCACCCCCAGCCTATCTACCTCG
>NZ_VEIO01000029.1 GCF_007680605.1 Paenibacillus xylanexedens | reverse complement strand
GCGGCATTGGCAGTACATTGTTACCGGAGATCAGCTTCAACTACTTAGGGCAATGGGATCGGGAGATGAATGCCGGGACGATGTCCATGTCTGGGTTTCCCACAGGGTTCCAAGTGAGTCCGCAATCGGAACGCCCCCATGCACTGGATATTGTAGGGAGTGTAATGGATGGGAAATTGACGCTGAGCGTGACATATGATGAGCAGGAGTATCGTGACAGTACAATGCAAGGACTGTTGGACAACTACAAGGAGCAGTTGCTTTCGATCATAGAGCATTGCATGCAGCAAAACGAGACCGAGCTCACCCCGAGCGATGTTAGTATCGAACCATTGTCTTTAGATATGTTCGAAAAACTCTTAACGCAGTTGGAAGAGTTGTAAGGAGAGACCTCTGGTATTCATAATTTATAGACGGAAGATAGGTGATTGTAATGAGTGTTGGTGGCAAACGTAACGTGGTTTCCATGTACCCGCTCTCACCCATGCAAGAAGGCATGCTGTTCCAAGCACTAATGGAACCGCAGTCGTCTGCATACTTCGATCAAGTGTCATTTACAATTCAAGGATCGCTGCATAAAGCCCATTTGGAAGAGAGTCTCTCTCTATTAATGGAACGTCATGATATCTTTCGAACGGTGTTTATGTACGAGGGGTTAGAAAGACCTTTGCAGATCGTACTCCAAAAGCGCAATCCGTCAATCATATTCGAAGATTACACAGGCTTAACGGAAGAGGAAGTCAAAATCAGCGTGGAACAGTTTAAAGAAGCGGATCGAGAACGTGGATTTGATCTAACGAGAGATGTACTGCTGCGGCTTGCCGTATTAAAGATGGGTAAGGGTCATTACGAGTTAGTTTTGAGCCACCATCATATTTTGATGGACGGCTGGTGCAGAGGTATTGTATTAAAAGAGTTTTTCTATATGTATACGCAGCTCTGCAGTGGTCAGGCGATTGATTTGCCTACCGTGAAACCTTATATCGAATTCATTAAGTGGTTGAAAGCACAGGATCGTGAAGAAGCGCTGGGCTATTGGAGAGATTACTTGGCGGGGTATGAACAACGTACGGCGATTCCAACAAGTGGTCATTCTACTAATGGAGAGT
>NZ_VEIO01000028.1 GCF_007680605.1 Paenibacillus xylanexedens | reverse complement strand
ATGTCCATGTCTGGGCTGTCTACTGGATTGCCAATGAGTCCGCAATCGGAGCGGGTTCATGCGTTGGACATTGCAGGCAGTGTAGTGGAAGGGAAACTTACGCTGAGTGTAACATACGATAAGCATGAGTACCGAGACAGCACGATGCAGGGATTGCTGGACAACTACAAAAAGCAGTTGCTTTCAATCGTCAGCCATTGTATGCGACAAACCGAGCAGGAATTGACTCCAAGCGACGTTGCAAGTAAACCGATGCCTCTAGATATGTTCGAAAAACTCTTAACACGTTTGAAAGATTTGTAAGGAGAGACCGTTGGTATTCAAATTTAAAATTATGAAAAATAGGTGATTATAATGAGTGTTAACGGCAAACATAACGTGATTTCCATGTACCCACTCTCACCCATGCAAGAAGGAATGCTGTTCCAATCACTAATGGAGCCTCAATCCTCCGCGTACTTCGAACAGATGTCGTTTACGATTCAAGGATCGCTACATAAAGCCCATTTGGAAGAGAGTCTCTCTCTTTTGATGGATCGGCACGATATCTTTCGAACAGTGTTCATGTATGAAGAATTGGAAACACCCTTGCAGATTGTACTTAGAAAGCGCAATCCGTCAATCGTTTTCAAAGATTTTACAGGGTTAACGAAAGATGAGATTAGGTACAAGGTAAAGCAATTCAAACAAACGGATCGGAAACGTGGATTTGATCTAACGAGAGATGTACTGCTTCGACTTGCCGTATTGAAGACGGGGCAGAACCAACATGAGATCATATGGAGTCATCATCATATTTTGATGGATGGTTGGTGCGTGGGCATCGTCTTGAAAGAGTTTTTCTACATGTATACGCAGCTCTGCAGTGGCAAGGAAATTGATTTGCCTGCCGTGAAGCCTTATAGCGAATTTATCGATTGGTTGGAGAAGCAGGATCGTGAAGAAGCAGCTGACTATTGGAGAGATTACTTGGCGGGGTATGAACAACGTACGGCGATTCCAACAAGTGGTCATTCTACTAATGGAGAGTATGTCTTGGAAGAGGTTCACCATACGTTCTCGGCGGAGCTGACTGAGCGTTTGATGCACTTAAGCAAGTACCATCAGGTTACGATGAACAGTATGAT
>NZ_VEIO01000027.1 GCF_007680605.1 Paenibacillus xylanexedens | reverse complement strand
GAGAAAAGCGGTATTGGCAGTACATTGTTACCGGAGATCAGCTTCAACTACTTAGGGCAATGGGATCGGGAGATGAACGCCGGGGCGATGTCCATGTCTGGGCTGTCTACTGGATTGCCAATGAGTCCGCAGTCGGAGCGGGTTCATGCGTTGGACATTGCAGGGAATGTAATCGGTGGAAAGCTGATGCTGAGCTTAACATACGATAAGCGGGAGTACGAGGAAAGCACGATGCAAGGACTGCTGGACAACTACAAGAAGCAGTTGCTTTCGATCATCGAGCATTGCATGCAGCAAACGGAGCAGGAACTGACTCCGAGCGACGTGGGTAGCGTATCAATACCGCTCGCCACTTTCGATAAACTTCGCAAGCAACTGGTGAGTAACGAGCTGGTCTCCATATATCCGTTGTCTCCAATGCAAGAAGGCATGTTGTTCCAATCATTAAGGGAACCAAAGTCGTCTGCGTACTTCGAACAAATGTCTTTTACGATTCAAGGGACTATGCATGAATCCTATCTGGAGAAGAGCCTTTCCCTTCTGTTAGAACGGTATGACATCTTCCGAACAGTGTTTGTGTACGAGGCATTAGAGAGGCCGCTACAGATCGTACTGAAAAAGAGCAATCCGTCGATCGTTTTCAAGGATTTCACAGGACTACCGGAAGACGAGATCAAGTGCAAAGTAGAGCGATTTAAGCAATCGGACCGGGAACAAGGATTCGATCTGACGAATGATGTGTTATTGAGGATTGCCGTATTAAGGACGGGAGACAACCAGTACGAGATGGTTTTGAGCCACCATCATATTTTAATGGATGGCTGGTGCTTACGTATCGTCTTAAAAGAGTTTTTCTACATGTATACGCAACTCTGCAGTAGCAGAACGATTAAATTGCCTGCGGTAAAGCCTTATGTACTCTTTATCAAGTGGTTGGAGAAACAGGATCGGGAAGAAGCACTGGGCTACTGGAAAAATTATTTGGCAGGGTACGAGCAACGTACGGCGACTCCAACAAGCAGTCATTTTACAAGTGAAGAGTATATCCTGGAAGAGACTCATCTTACGTTCTCGGAGGCGCTGACCGAACGTTTGATGCGCTTAAGCAAATACCATCAAGTTACGATGAATAGTATGTTGCAAGCAGCATGGGGCTTGTTGTTGCGCAGATACAACAACACCAATGACGTAGTGTTCGGCGCTGTCGTGTC
>NZ_VEIO01000026.1 GCF_007680605.1 Paenibacillus xylanexedens | reverse complement strand
CGGTTCAACCCCTTAATATTGGACACTAGCTAGCTTTTTCTCAGATTGACGCATCATAACGCAATGGATTTGGGCTCTATGGTTCCTTCGTTGACCAGGCGCAGGTAATCTGTCGGCGACCAGTCGTGTAGACTGCCGTGAATACGGTCTTTGTTGTAATAACGGATATAACGGTCTACCTCGGAAAAGGCTTCTTCGTAGCTTTCGAAACAATGTCGTTGGTAACACTCACGTTCCAGAACACTATGAAACGATTCAATAAAAGCATTTTTATTCGGTGTTCGAACGGGTGTCCGCTCATGCTCTAAACCTGCTTCTTCACAGAAGTTATAAAATGCTTTGCTTATAAACTGAGGGCCGTTATCGGTACGAATCACGAGCTTTGGCTCGGTCTTAGGGATACGTCGCGTTACCATAGCCTGCCGAAGCGTATGCAGGATGCTCTGCGTGTCGCAGGCTTTACCGCGATGGTGAGCGACGATTCGGCGATCAAAAACATCAATAATACTTGCGAGGAAAAAGTGCCGGCGTTTCCCCGCAACATAACCGTACTTGATATCCATCTGCCACAATTGGTTAGGCCCATCTACCGTTCGGTTATTAGCTACTTTTCTCGGTACGGTATGGATTTGTTCGCGCTGAGGGAGAAGGATGCTGAGAGACTTACAGAGCCGATATACTTTCTTTTTGTTAATTACCAGATTGTACTTTCGGCGCAACAACACGGTTAGTTTTCGGTAGCCAAACGCTGCATTTGGCCCTTGAATCAAACGACGAAGAAACCCGACAATCCGAGTGTCCGAAATACGTTTCCCTTGCTGATTGTAAGAGTATCCAGGGATTTTTCGTCCGCTACTTATGGGTTGCTGGCGTTCAGGGTGTTTCAAGTGATAATAATAGGTTGAGCGAGGAACATCGCAGATCCGGAGCACCGTACGGACAGGATATCCTCGCTCAATCCAACCTATCGCTGTTTGTAGTCGGGATACTTTTTTTTAACGAGATCCTTAAGAATCTGGTTTTCTAATTCTTTTGCGCCAAGAAGTTTCAAAGCTTCATCGTACTTCTCCTGTAATTCTTGATAGTCGGCTGCATCTTGCTGTATTTGTTGTGTTTCTTTTTGTTTTTTAGCCACCAGTTCCCCCACCTCATCTTCGTATTGACGAACCCAAGTCGTCAGCGTTTTAGGAGACATGCCGTACTTTCGTGCCACGACCTCTGTCCGGAGGCCAGAAAGTACCTCTACGACATACTCCTTTTTCGCCTCAACTGGGCATCTAAATCGTCTTTTCATGAACACTCTCCTCATTTCATTTAGTGTATCTGAGGTAGCTTTGAGTGTCCAATTGGATTAGGGGGCTTTAAAG
>NZ_VEIO01000025.1 GCF_007680605.1 Paenibacillus xylanexedens | reverse complement strand
ACCTGGACACGATCTGAATCGCTTTGATCGAATCCCCGCCCCGCTCGAAAAAGTTGTCCTGAATCCCGACTTGTTCGGTTCGGAGCACATCCTGCCAAATCTCCGCTAGCTTCGCTTCGGTCTCGCTTCGCGGCGCAACGTATTCGCTGGTTGTCTGTAGTAGCCCTTGCGGCTCCGGCAGCGCCTTTCGGTCTACCTTCCCATTGGCCGTCAGTGGAATTTGCTCCACTTCCACCAGATACGACGGCGCCATATACTCAGGCAAACTCCGTTTCAAATACGTGCGCAACTCGGATGCATTAAATACGCCACGGCTCACCACGTAGGCACACAGATAAGACTCGCCCTGCTCGTCTTTCTGAGCCACAACCACCGCTTCCTTCACGTCCCCGTGCTGGAGGAGACGATGTACAATTTCCCCGGTCTCAATCCGGTACCCCCGGATCTTTACCTGCTCATCGATCCGACCTAGGTACTCCAAGTTCCCGTCCGGTAGCCACCGTGCCAGGTCCCCGGTGCGGTACATCCGCCCGCCCGGTTCGAACGGGTTGTCTACAAACTTCTCTGCCGTCAGTTCGGGACGGTTCAAGTATCCCCGCGCCAAGCCGTCTCCCGCAATGCATAGCTCCCCGGGTACGCCCACCGGTTGCAATTGGTTTGATTTATTCAACACATAAATCCGTACGTTCTGTATCGGTTTGCCGATTAAAGGCACCCCTTCGTCAGCGACTACCCAGCCACTAGTCGCAACAACAGTATTCTCCGTCGGTCCGTAATTGTTAGACAACTGGTACGCGGATCGTTTCGTCTTCCCTAATCTATCGCCACCCGTAAGTAGTACGCGAAGAGAATGACCGGGTTGGTCTATAAATTGTTCGTATACTGGTGTCGGAAGAAACGAAACGGTGATCCCATTTTCCTCATAAAACCGGCTTAATGCCTCCATATCCATACGAATGTTCTGGCTCACGAAATAAATTGATGCCCCACTCACAAGATAGGGAAACATCTCCCATACCGCAGCATCAAAACCTGCTCCAGCATATTGTGTAGTGCGATCCGTATTCTTCACTTCAAAGTGACGACAGTGCCATGTCGATAAATTCACCAATGAATTGTGCTCAACCATGACCCCTTTGGGCTGTCCCGTCGACCCCGAGGTATAGATCACATACGCCAGATCCCTTGCGCCGCTGATCGCTAATAAGTTAGCCGATTCACCCCTGTACAACGATGTGTCCGCCAGATTCAACACAGTGCCTACGTAAGCTAACGGTACTTCCACATTCTCGCCGTATACAAGCAACAGATCCGCCCCGCTGTCTTCCAGCATGTACGTCATCCGATCCGGCGGGTACGCCGGGTCGATCGGCATGTAGGCGCCGCCGGCTTTCAAGATCGC
>NZ_VEIO01000024.1 GCF_007680605.1 Paenibacillus xylanexedens | reverse complement strand
TCCACCAGCTCCTCGAACGGATAATCCTGGTTCTCCATGGCGCCCAGCACAGCAGTCTTCACTTCCGCCAAGTACGTGTCGAACCGTTTGCTTCCCGCCGGGCGGGTGCGCATCGCCAGGGTGTTCACGAACATCCCGATCATTCGTTCCGCATCCGGGTGCCTTCGGCCCGCCACCGGGGAACCAACGACAATATCCTCCTGCCCTGCATAGCGTGACAGCATCACCCCGTACGCTGCCAAGAGCGCCATATACAGCGTTACCCCTTGCTTCGCACACAACCGCTTCAGCCGTTCCGTCTCATACTCGCCCCAGATGTGACCTACCCGGTCTCCTTCAAACTGTCTGACCGCCGGCCGCGCGTAATCCGTCGGGAGCTGCAGCACCGGTGCTTCGTCCACGAACGTCTCTAACCAGTACGCCTCCTGCACCTGGTACGCCTCGCCTTGCATCTTCTCCTGCAGCCATACCGCATAATCCTTATAGTGAATCGCAAGCGGCGTCCATTCCTTGCCCGCGTACAAGCGTGTAAACTCGTCCACAAACACGTCCATCGATACCCCATCCGAGATGATGTGGTGCATGTCCAGTAGCAATACATGCCGCTCCTCTGCCAGGCGGATTAATCCCGCACGCAGCAGGGGAGCTTCCCCCAGATCAAACGGCCGCACGAACGCCTGCACGAGCGTTGTTGCTTCGTCCGGCGTGCTGTCTGTCACTTCCAGTGGTACATTCACCTGCTCGGCGATCCGTTGCATGAGCTGGTCTTCTTGCATTACAAACGATGTACGGAAGGCTTCATGGCGCTCGGCTACGCGGTTCAGACTCTCCTGCACTCGAACAACATCCAGCTCCCCTGTGATCTCCAGCGCCCACGGGATGTTGTAACCGATGCCTCCAACGTCCAACTGGCTCATTACATACATCCGCTGCTGGGCAGGTGAGGTTGGATACGCTTCGCGCGGCTCCGCCGGATTGATTGCCTCATAGCGTTCCAGGATAGCCGCCGTTTCCAAATACCCCGCTAGCATCTCCACCGTTGGACGGGCGAACACTTCACTCAGCGTCACGCTCGCATCTAACTGCTTCTGGATGCGGGCCATCAGTTGCGTTGCTTTGAGTGAATGGCCCCCCAGCTCGAAGAAGTCCTCCCGGATACTTACTGGATGCGAAAGACCTAACACATCCTGCCAAATCTCCGCTAGCTTCGCTTCAGTCTCGCTTCGTGGTGCAACGTATTCGCTGGTTGTCTGCAATAGCCCTTGGGGCTCCGGTAGTGCCCTCCGGTCCACCTTCCCGTTCGCCGTCAGTGGAATTTGCTCCACTTCCACCAGATACGATGGAACCATGTACTCAGGCAGACTCCGTTTTAAATACGCGCGCAACTCGGATGCATTAAATACACCACGGCTTACCACGTA
>NZ_VEIO01000023.1 GCF_007680605.1 Paenibacillus xylanexedens | reverse complement strand
AGTTCTGAAACACAAACAGGTGATCGATCAAGTTTTGTTTCAGTTCCGTTTGACCTTGAACCTCGGCCAATGAAAGGTAATCGTATTTCTCGGATTCCAGCGCTCTCTGCTGTAATCGTTTGACCGTTTCAATGAACGTGCCATCGCTTTCGTTCGGCCCCATTCGAACCGGTAGAGTGTTGATAAACAACCCTACCATGTTTTCAACGCCGTCAATTTCTGCTGGACGCCCTGACACGACAGCGCCGAACACTACGTCATTGGTGTTGTTGTATCTGCGCAACAACAAGCCCCATGCTGCTTGCAACATGCTATTCATCGTAACTTGATGGTATTTGCTTAAGTGCATCAAACGCTCGGTCAGCGCCTCCGAGAACGTAAGATGAGTCTCTTCCAGGATGTACTCTTCACTTGTAAAATGACTGCTTGTTGGAATCGCCGTACGTTGCTCGTACCCCGCCAAATAATTTTTCCAGTAGCCCAGTGCTTCTTCCCGATCCTGCGCTTTCAGCCAATTGATGAAGTTTACATAAGGCTTTACAGCTGGTAGATCAATCGCCTTACCGTTACAGAGTTGCTTGTACATATAAAAAAACTCTTTCAAGACGATGCTCATGCACCAGCCGTCCATCAAAATATGATGGTGGCTCCATATGATTTCATAGCTCTGATCTCCAGTCTTTAATACCGCAAGTCGCAACAGTACATCTCTCGTTAGATCAAATCCATGTTCCCGATCCCCTTGTTTAAACTGTTCGACACTGATCTTGACTTCATCTTCCGTTAACCCGGTGAAATCTTCGAAAACGATTGACGGATTGCGTTTTTTGAGTACGATCTGCAAAGGCCTTTTCAACCCTGTGTGCTTAAATACCGTTCGGAAGATATCGTACCGATCCATCAAAAGAGAGAGACTCTCTTCCAAATGGACTTTATGCAACGAACCTTGAACTGTAAACGACATTTGTTCCAAATACGCGGACGAATGCGGTTCCCTTAAAGCATGGAACAGCATGCCTTCTTGCATCGGAGATAGCAGGTACATGGAAGCTACGTTCTGGTTACCTCCACCACTCATTGCACTCACCTATCTTTCGTTTATAAATTATGAATACGAGAGATCTTACACTACAACTCATTCAACTCGGTTAAGAGTTCTTCGAAAACATCTAAAGGCACTTCTTCGTTGCCCACATCGCTCGGGGTCAGTTCGGTCTTGGTTTGCTGCATACAATGGCCAATGATCGAAAGCAACTGCTTCTTGTAGTTGTCCAGCAGTACTCGCATTGTGCTTTCTTGGTACTCCTGCTTGTCGTACATTACGCTCAGTGTCAGTTTCCCATCGATTACATTTCCTGCAATGTCCAACGCATGAACCCGCTCCGATTGCGGACTCATTGGCAATCCAGTAGACAGCCCAGACATGGACATCGCCCCGGCATTCATCTCCCGATCCCATTGCCCTAA
>NZ_VEIO01000022.1 GCF_007680605.1 Paenibacillus xylanexedens | reverse complement strand
GCCGCTGTATCGTTAAACGTCTCCAGCAACTGATGCTTCTCTGCCTCGCTGGCCAGCTCGATTTCCGCCAGCCGCATATCCGGTGTTTCAGCGATCTGCTCTAGCATGGTCTCCAAATGGCTGATAACTCGTTCAATGTTAGCTTTACGATGTTCCGACGCATTGTAACTCATTTTGATGCCAAGCCGGTTCGCCTGTACATGCATCATCACACTTAACGAATAGTTGGTATGCTCGAATCCTTGGAAATCTGTAACCCGGAAATCCTGTTCCTCAGACTGTCCGCTTATGTCATAGACTTCTGGATAGTTCTGAAACACAAACAGGTGATCGATCAAGTTTTGTTTCAGTTCCGTTTGACCTTGAACCTCGGCCAATGAAAGGAAATCGTATTTCTCGGATTCCAGCGCTCGCTGCTGTAACCGTTGGACCGTCTCGATGAACAGACCCGAGGTTGAATTCCAGCCTAACCGTACCGGTAGTGTATTGATAAACAGCCCCACCATGTTCTCGATACCTTCGATTTCCACTGGACGTCCCGAGACAAGTGCGCCGAACACCACGTCATCGGTATTATTGTAGTGTTGCAACAACAGACCCCATGCTGTCTGCATCATGCTATTCATCGTAACCCCATGGTTTTTGCTCGTTCTCATCAAGCGCTCAGTCAATCTCTCCGAGAATGAATAAAGGACTTCTTCATGTGCATGCGACTCGTTTGTGCGGCTTTCACTTGCAGAAATCGTTGCACGTTGCTCGTACCCCGCCAAGTAATCTCTCCAATAGCCCAGTGCTTCTTCACGATCCTGTTTCTCCAACCAATTGATGAATTCGCTGTAAGGCTTCACCGCAGGCAAATCAATCGTTTGGCCACTGCTAAGCTGCTTGTACATATAAAAGAACTCTTTCAATACGATGCGCATGCACCAGCCGTCTATCAAAATATGATGGTGACTCCATACGATTTCATATTGGCTCTGCCCCGTCTTCAATACAGCAACACGTAACAAAGCATCATTCGTCAGATTGAACCCTTGTTCCCTGTCCGATTGCTTGAATTGCTCTACTTTGCACTTGATCTTATCTTCCGGTACCCCTGTGAAATCCTTGAAAACGATCGACGGATTTCGCTTTTTCAGTACGATCTGTAGCGGCCTCTCTAGTGCCTCGTATACAAACACCGTTCGAAAGATATCATACCGCTCCATCAGAAGGGTGAGGCTCTTCTTTAGATTAAATTCATCCAACGTCCCTTGAATCTTAAACGACATTTGTTCAAAATATGCTGATGACTGCGGGTCCATTAATGATTGGAACAACATCCCTTCTTGCATTGGAGACAACGGATATATGGAGACCAGCTCGCCTATATCGTTACTCACCAGTTGCTTGCGAAGTTTATCGAAAGTGGCGAGCGGTATTGATACGGTGCCCACATCGCTCGGAGTCAGTTCCTGCTCCGTTTGCTGCATGCAATGCTCAATGATTGAAAGTAACTGCTTCTTGTAGTTATCCAACAGTCCTTGCATCGTGCTGTCGCGGTACTCCTGCTCATCATATGTCATGCTCAATGTCAGTTTTCCTTCTACCACACTCCCTACAATGTCCAACGCATGAACCCGCTCCGATTGTGGACTCATTGGCAATCCAGTAGACAGCCCAGACATGGACATCGCCCCGGCATTCATCTCCCGATCCCATTGCCCTAAGTAGTTGAAGCTGATCTCTGGTAACAATGTACTGCCAATGCCGCTTTTCTCCACTGGCGTCAAATACTTCAGTGCGCCATATCCCACGCC
>NZ_VEIO01000021.1 GCF_007680605.1 Paenibacillus xylanexedens | reverse complement strand
TGAGTACATGGTGCCGTCGTATCTGGTGGAAGTGGAGCAAATTCCACTGACGGCGAACGGGAAGGTGGACCGAAAGGTGCTACCGGAGCCGCAAGGGCTATTGCAGACAACCAGCGAATACGTTGCCCCACGAAGCGAGACCGAAGCGAAGCTAGCAGAGATTTGGCAGGATGTGTTAGGCCTTTCGCATCCGGTGAGCATCCAGGACGACTTTTTCCAACTGGGTGGTGATTCGATTAAAACGATACGCCTGATCGCGAAGATGGAGCAAGCGATAGGACAAAAAACGAATCTCCATCATCTGTACCAATATCCGACGATTGAGTCTTTCTTGGCGAACCTTTCCATGAGTGATTATTTGGACCTCGCGGCTACCGAAAAAGCGCTGGCAGCTGATATGGAGGAGTTGCAGGACCAAATCTTATCTGGCCCCGCGCTACAGGCGGGTGAAGTTGAAGACTTCTATCCGATGAGCGATATCGAACAAGGGATGATTTTCCATACTCTCTTGCAGTCTGAGGAAGCGGTCTATCACGATCAGTTTGTATATGGGCTTAAGGATGAGCGTTTCCAACTGGAAAGATTGAGGGAAGCATTGCGTTTTATGGTCGATAAGCATCCGATCTTAAGAACAGATTTTTATCTGGAGACAGGTACTTATCCCGTTCAAATTGTACGAAAACACGTGGAAGTCCGCATTGGGCTGGAGGATTTATCCGGACTGGAAGGGAACGAGCAAAACGATCTCGTGAAACGCTGGTTGGTGGAAGATCGCAAGCATCCATTTGATATAGGGACAGCTCCTCTTTGGCGGATGCAGGTCTTTTTACTCGGTGGGGGCCAGCTGTATATGAGCTGGATTTTCCATCATGCCATCTTGGACGGCTGGAGTGTTGCGTCATTTATGACGGAACTGCTTAACACTTACAGCATGTTAGGTGCAGGGACATTTGATCGACATGCAGAGACCTCTTTGAAGAGCACATACAAGGATTATGTGATTGAACAGTTAGCGGTTAAAGAGCGTCTGGATTTCCAAACGTTCTGGCAAGAAGAGTTGAGGGAATACAAGCGGCTGGAACTTCCAGAGGCTACACAATCAGGCTTGAAACAGAGCGATGTGTATACTCACGTCTTGGAAAACCGGTTGGTGGAAGAACTCAAATGTTTTGCGAAAAATAGCGGCACAAGCTTGCGTTCTATCTGTTTTGCAGCGTATTTGTACAGTCTGTCCATGTTTACCTACGACAATGAAGTTTTAACAGGACTCGTAGAAAACGGACGACCTGTTCGTGAGGACGGGGATAAAATACTGGGGTGTTTCTTAAATACAGTGCCGGTGAAAATGAAGATCGATCCGCAAATGACATGGTTGGAATGGATTCAGAACGTTCACGCCAAATGCATGGAGATGAAAAACTTTGGAAGATATCCATTGCGAGATATTATGCGTGCAACAGGCGAGACATCCGATGACGGCAATCCTTTTTTTGATAGCATATTCAATTTTGTTGATTTTCATATATACGAATCTTTGCAGGAAACATCAATTATCTCGAATGCTCCAAAGGGATTGAATTTTGAACGAACGAATACCAAATTGGATTTTTCTGTATCGACCGCATTTAACGGATTAGCTTTAAGAATCGTATCTATCTATCTTGAAGAGGTCGTTTCCAAGTTGCTTCAGTATTTTGAGCGAGTATTGCGAATGATTGCAGATGAGGTTTCCGACTTGCATGAAGAGGAATAGTTAACAGTTGTTTTGATAAAACAATATAAAAAAATCTAGCAATCATTTGGCGGAATACTTATACGAAATTGAAAGGAGAGTTGAAAGTGACTATAGGTAAAAAGACCTTAGGTTTGGGGAAAGCCACCCTAAGCGCCGATTTTCTAGGAAAAGAAGAGAGACGTCAGCTGCTCGAGACATTTAATGACACGAAGACCGACTATCCGAAGGACCAGACGATCTACGGGCTTTTTGAGGAACAAGCAGAACGGATGCCAGATAGGGAGGCTGTCGTATTTAAGTCTGTGCGGATGACGTATGGAGAGCTGAATGCGAAGTCGAACCAGCTGGCATACCAACTGCGCTCACGCGGCATGGCTACAGACCAGATCGTAGGGATCATGGCAGATCGCTCGGTGGAGATGGTCGTGGGGATTCTGGCAATTCTGAAAGCCGGCGGAGCGTACTTGCCAATCGATCCAGCGTACCCATCGGATCGAATTAGGTACATGCTGGAAGACAGCGGGACGGATCTACTGCTTGTATACGGCGAAGACATGGAAGTGCCACCAGCTTACGCAGGCACTGTATTGAATCTGGCGGACACATCGTTGTATACGGGAGAACCGGCAAACCTGCCAGCGATCAGCGGCGCAAGGGATCTGGCGTATGTGATCTATACCTCGGGATCGACGGGACAGCCCAAAGGGGTCATGGTTGAGCACCGCGGCATAACGAATATGATGACTGCGCTACAGCGCCAATATCCTTGCGGAGAAGA
>NZ_VEIO01000020.1 GCF_007680605.1 Paenibacillus xylanexedens | reverse complement strand
TCGAACGGGTTGTCTACAAACTTCTCTGCCGTCAGTTCGGGACGGTTCAAGTATCCCCGCGCCAAGCCGTCTCCCGCGATACACAGCTCCCCGGGTACTCCCACCGGTTGCAGATGATTAAAGCGGTTCACAATGTACAACGCTGTATTTGTTATAGGCGATCCGATTGGAGGCAGAAGCGAATAATCGTTATCCGCCCCCATCGTATATGTCGATACGACATGGCTTTCCGTCGGACCGTAATGGTTATGAACGAATACATTCGTATTACGGGCCATCTGAATGAAAACTTCTTCCAAAATAAGTTGCTCTCCGGCAACAACAAGATGTTCAACCGTTTCCAGAAAATCTTGGCATAGCTTTCGTTCGGCAATGACGTGTTTTAAATAAGCAGTCGGTAAAAAGACGGTACCAATTTTATGGGTGCGTAGGTACTCAATCAATCGTTGGGGATTGTGCTTCGTTTCTTCATCCACTACAAATAGCGTACCGCCAGACAGCAAGACAGAAAACAGTTCCTGTGCACAAACGTCAAAGCTGAAAGCAGCAAATTGCAGCGTACGCGTAAACAAAATTGTCGTTTTCCTCTTCTGTGATTCCAACAAATTAACAATACCTCTATGCTCCATCACAACCCCTTTCGGAGTTCCCGTTGTTCCCGAAGTGTAGATGACATAAAGCGCATTACAAGATGTCGATAACGGTGGAAGGTTAGAAGTATCAGCATCATATATACGGGAATCCGCAAGATCCAATACCGTACCAGCATAACCATCCGGCACGATTTGACAGCTAAAAGTCAACAAAGCATCAGCACCACTGTCGGCTAACAAATACTCGATTCGTTCCACTGGATACGACGGGTCGATCGGCAAGTACGCGCCTCCAGCTTTCAAAATCGCAAGGATACCTACTACCATTTCTACCGAGCGCTTTGCCATAATCCCTACAATCTGATCTGCTCCTACTCCTTGCCCGCGCAATTTCCGGGCTAACCCATTGGCCTTTGCATTCAGCTCCTCATAGGTCATTCGCGTTGAATCAAATACGACCGCTTCTGCTTGCGGCGTTCGCTTCGCCTGTTCCTCAAACAACGAATGAATTGTCTTGTCTTTCGGATAATCGGACACCGTGTCATTAAACGTATCCAGGAGCTGACGCTTCTCTTCTTCCCCTGACAGCTCGATCTCTTCTAGCCGCAACTCTGGTGTTTCGGCGATCTGCTCTAGAATGGTCTTCAAATGGTTGATGATTCGTTCAATGTTTTTTCTGCGATGCTCCAACCCATTGAACCCGACTTTGATAGCAATCCGGTTCGCTTGCACATGCATCATCACGTATAAAGAATAATTGGTATGCTCGAACATTTGAATATTCGTTACCCGAAAATCCTGATCCTCGGATTGTCCGCTTATGTCATAGAATTCTGGATAGTTCTGAAAGATAAACAGGTGATCAATCAAGTTTTGTTTCAATTCCGTTTGTGATTGAATCTCAGCCAATGAAAGATAATCGTATTTCTCCGATTCCAGCGCCCTTTGTTGCAACCGTTTGACTGTCTCTATAAACGTGTCTGCAGGTTCGTTTGAAATTAACCGAACAGGTAGTGTGTTAATAAACAACCCCACCATATTCTCAACGCCAGCGATTTCCGCAGGACGCCCCGACACGACTGCACCAAATACCGCTTCATCGGTATTATTGTAGTGCTGTAGCAATAGCCCCCATGCTGTCTGCATCACACTGTTCATCGTAACCTGATGGTATTTACTTAAGTCCACCAAACGCTCGGTCATCACTTCCGAGAACGTATGATGAAGTTCTTCCAAGACGTACTCTCCATGGGTGGGATTTCCGCTTGGAGGAATCGTTGCACGTTGCTCATATCCCGCCAAGTAATCTCTCCAGTAGCTCAGCGCTTCTTCTCGATTCTGCTTCTCCAACCACTTGATAAAGTGCACATAAGGCTTTACGGCAGGCAGTTCAATTTTTTTGCCACCGCAAAGTTGCGCGTATATGTAGAAGAACTCTTTTAAGACAATGCTCATGCACCAGCCATCCATCAAAATATGGTGGTGGCTCAAAACCATCTCGTACTGGCTGTCTTCCGTCCTTAATACGGCAATCCGTAATAACACATCATTCGTCAGATCGAATCCTTGTTCCCGGTCCGATTGCTTAAATCGCTCTACTTTGCACTTGATCTCGTCTTCCGGTAGTCCTGTGAAATCCTTGAAAACGATAGACGAATTACGTTTTTTAAATACGATTTGCAACGGTTTTTCTAGACCTTCGTAAACAAAAAGCGTGCGAAAGATCTCGTATCGTTGCATTAGAAGAGTAAGACTCCTCATTAGATAGGATTCATGTATCGTCCCTTGAATCGTAAAAGACATTTGTTCGAAATACGCGGACGACTTCGGTTCCATTTGTGCATGGAACAACATACCTTCTTGCATCGGTGATAACGGATACATAGAAACCATCTCATCGTTCTCACTACTTGCCAGTTGCTTGCGAAGTTTATCAAATGTGGCGAGTGGTATCGATACACTGCCCATATCGCTTGGAGTCAGTTCCGTCTCGGTCTGTTGCATACAATGATTGACGATCGAAAGCAACTGCTCCTTGTAGTTGTCCAGTAGCGTTTGTATCGTACTTCCACGGTATTCCTGCTTATCATATGTCACGCTCAGCATCAGTTTTCCATCAATCACGTTTCCGATAATGTCCAGAGCATAGGTCCGTTCTGATTGTGAACTCATCGAAGTCCCTGCTAAAAGTTCAGACATCGACATGGCCCCGGCGTTCATCTCCCGATCCCATTGCCCTAAGTAGTTGAAGCTGATCTCCGGTAACAATGTACTGCCAATGCCGCTTTTCTCCACTGGCGTTAAATACTTCAATGCGCCATATCCCACGCCTTTGTTCGGTATCCGTCGCAACTTTTCCTTAAATGATTTGATCCAGTAGCCTATCCCTTCCGCCTTCTTCAAGTCGAACACCACAGGGTATATACTCGTAAACCAACCTACCGTTCTCGTCACTTCTACGTCATCCAATACTTCTTCCCGGCCGTGTCCCTCCAGGTGAATAGCCAGCGTCTCATGTCCGGTCCATTCCTGCATCGCTAAACCCAGGGCTGCCAGCAACACGTCGTTCATTTCCGTCTTGTACGCATGATGCGTTCC
>NZ_VEIO01000001.1:1927275-3327253 GCF_007680605.1 Paenibacillus xylanexedens | reverse complement strand
CGGGATGTAGCTCAGCTTGGTAGAGCACCTGGTTTGGGACCAGGGGGTCGCATGTTCAAATCGTGTCATCCCGATTTCTAAAAATCACTATCTAAATCAGATGGTGATTTTTTATTTTTAATAGACATCCACTTCATAAATGTGGATCTCTTGATTACCGAAACTTTTCAGGGTCAAGGCTTTCAAGAGTTTAATGAGATGGGTTTGCATAAAGGTTTCTCCATTAGGTCACAATAGGTTTAAAAAAAGTGATTGAAGGGGTTTATGTGAACAGGTTCACCTTACGAAAACAATTAAAGAGACGCTGGCGGCGATGGAAACGAACATTGTGGATGGTTGCCGCTATATGTGCGGTTACGATATTAGCATACCGTGGTTTATCTATATCAGCAGCAGTTGAGCGTTTACTAACAACCGATTTTGGCGAAGCCGTAAATGTTATGGGCCCAGTTAAACATGATCAACGATCGGCACAGGAAATTCAGGTGATTGTAGAGCAACTTGAAACGGGTGCAGACCAATTAATACGTGTTGTTTTACAAACCAAATATATTTGCGGTGTTGAAACTGAACAACTGGGAAGAATGGATATCCCTCAATTAAAAATGCTGCTTGCTCAACATCCGGAGTGGGAAGCAAAGGTTACTTCCTCGGATACGTTACACCTGAATCAAAGCGTGGATGATCTTTCACCCGTTTGTAAACAAGAAGCCTACATCAGTATCGATGCTACAGGTCATCTCAATCTTTATGAGGGCAAGCCCGCTGAAGAGAACGTTATTCGCACGTTTTTTCAACTCGATGTAGGTACATTGGAAAGTTCATTGCCTGAAGGGGTGCTGGAGCAATTGCAAGAAGGCATCCGAATACAGGATAAAGATGAATATGACAGTGTAATTTCAACGTTTAGTGACTTTGCTGTGGATGAAACGCATCATTTGCTTCGAAATGGCGGATAACCCGACTGGCATAAAGGAATACAACCTTTAAGTCAAAGGTGTAGAGTTACCTAAGGGAAACGTATAATAAAGATAAGTGAAGAGATGGCTAGGGAAGGACATCGTGAGGATGTCCTTTTTGTCGTTTTTTAAGTCAACCCTTCTATAAAATGAGATCTTTGAAGAATGATCACGAAATAGCATAAGCTTTGGCATAGACAAAGTTTTTCCTGCCGCAAGGCCTATCTTTTGTTATAATGAAATGAACGATACATATGTTCGCTTTTGTAAGGGAGAGATGGTTTTGCGTTTTTTGGGAATTGACCCGGGTATTGCGATTGTGGGGTTTGGCTTTGTAGATAAAATCGGGAACAAGGTTGTGCCCGTACAATATGGTTGCATTCAGACGGAAGCACATACACCAGATGAGGATCGGCTTCTTCACGTATATGAGGGCATGGTGCAACTGATTGATAAGTATAAACCAGATGCAGTCGCACTGGAGAAACTCTTTTTTAACCGTAACGTAACAACAGCGATGTCTGTCAGCCAGGCTCGAGGGGTCATGATCCTTGCGGCTGCTCAGAAAGGTCTGCCTATTGCGGAATATACCCCGATGCAGATTAAACAGGCGATTGTGGGCTATGGCAAGGCGGAGAAGAAACAAGTGCAGGAGATGGTCAAAATGTTCCTTCGTCTGCAGGCTGTGCCTAAACCCGATGACGTTGCAGATGCGCTGGCTGTTGCTGTTTGTCATGCACATTCTTATACATTAAATTCCAAGTTGAATGAGGTATTGCGAAAATG
The DNA here is from genome assembly GCF_007680605.1 of Paenibacillus xylanexedens. Lineage (GTDB taxonomy): Bacteria > Bacillota > Bacilli > Paenibacillales > Paenibacillaceae > Paenibacillus > Paenibacillus xylanexedens_B. The sequence goes on along the minus strand of NZ_VEIO01000001.1, from coordinate 3,325,508 downwards.
ATTGATTTTCTAAGAGGACAGTTCATACATGTCGAGAGTGATTATATTGTTTTAGATGTTCATGGGGTGGGTTACCGTGTGTTCTGTCCGAACCCCTACGCGTTTGCCAAGCAGGAAGGCGAGATAATCGTGTACACCCACCATCATGTGCGTGAAGATGCGATGCTGTTGTTTGGATTTGTGACGAGAGAGGAACAGCGTTTGTTCCGCAAATTGATTGAAGTATCTGGAATTGGCCCAAAAGTGGCGCTAGGTATTCTTGCCGGTGGCACGCCTGATCATGTGGTCACAGCCATTTATCAGGAGAATCTGACATTTTTGACGAAACTGCCAGGTATCGGTAAAAAAACAGCGCAACGTATGATTCTGGACCTGAAGGACAAATTGGACGGTTTCGGTACAGCAGCCTATGAAACGGGTCTCTTTGCACCACCATCCGAAGAGGTTGGGAGCGGGTCCTCATGGGATGAGGCGCGTGATGGTCTGAAGGCGCTTGGATATACGGATAGTGAACTGGACAAAGTATGGCTCAAGCTGAAAAAAGATGTGACGACCGCCGATTCTGTGGATGTGTTGATGAAGCGGGCACTGCAAATGTTATTTACGGGTTAATTTATATTTATTTTTATAGTCGTACTAGAGTTGTAACCTGCAAGAAAAGGGTGGGAAGAACATGGATGAACGGATTATATCCGCTAACCTGATGATGGAAGATCAGAACGTTGAATTAAGCCTTCGTCCCCGATATCTAAACGAATACATCGGGCAGAATCAGGTGAAGGAAAATCTTAAAATATATATTGAAGCCGCTAAATTGCGGAATGAAGCATTGGATCATGTGCTGTTATATGGACCTCCGGGCCTAGGTAAAACAACACTCGCGAATATTATTGCAAATGAACTTGGTGTAAACCTAAGGACCACTTCAGGACCTGCCATTGAACGTCCAGGTGATCTGGCAGCGCTACTGACGAATTTGCAAGAGGGGGACGTGTTATTCATTGACGAGATCCATCGACTTCATCGTACCGTTGAAGAGGTGATGTATCCGGCAATGGAGGATTCTGCTCTGGATATCATGATCGGTAAAGGGCCAAGCGCGCGTTCCGTTCGTTTGGACTTGCCTCCATTTACGTTAATAGGTGCTACGACACGCGCAGGACTTTTGTCAGCTCCGCTTCGGGACCGTTTTGGTGTGATTAGTCGTCTGGAGTTCTATACGGTTGATGAACTTGCCTACATCGTTTCACGATCCACTGATATTCTGGGTGTAGAGATTGTTGGGGATGCTGCGGAAGAGATTGCTTTGCGTTCACGAGGGACACCGCGAATTGCAAACCGTTTGTTGAAAAGAGTACGTGATTTTGCACAAGTACGCGGTGATGGCATCATTACACAAGCACTGGCAGAAGAGGCGTTGCAACGCCTGCAGATTGATCCGCGTGGGTTAGACGATATTGATCACAAGATGCTCAAGTCTATGATTAACAGTTTCCGGGGAGGTCCTGTCGGACTGGATACGATAGCCGCTACAATTGGGGAAGAATCTCAGACGATTGAGGATGTGTATGAACCTTATCTGCTACAGATCGGTATGATTCAGCGTACGCCAAGAGGACGTGTAGTTACTGATCTAGCCTATCATCATCTTGGTTTGCCTGTTCCCCCAAGAGACAGCAAGTAAGAGTTAGCTCTTACACATCGCCTACGTTGAAATGTTGATAAAATATTTGTATAAAAATACATTATAGGATGTAAACAGCGAACGGAATTCCTGGAAATTGAACAGGAAGTTGAAATCCCTGTGAAAACTACCGATATAAAGTGAAGAACTTGTATGGAGAGGAGCCTGATTGTGGGAAAAGCAATACGCACGAACAAGTGGAGTCGTCGATTGAAGGTACTGGCGGCTACTCTGTTGACAGTAGGGTGCTTGCATGTTCCAGCTTATGCGGCTGGTGATAATGGGCAATTGATTCGAGTAGCTATGTTTGCGAATTTAGGGAGCACATATAAATCAACAACACCTCTAATTACACTTGAATCAGCAGGCTCATGGAGTATACAGTCTGGTGGTGGTACCAATGTGACTCTTCCATCGGGGCAAACACGTTTTAGTGCAGATGGATTCCGCGTAAAAGTATTAGAGACTGCTGATTTCAAAACAGCCGCAACGACAGCTAAATTGCTTCAGGTTACGGCTGATAAACCTTTGCTGTATACGGTGACGTATAATGGAAAAACACTGTATCAGCTATACACCGGAAATTACGGTACAGCAGCACTTGCAGGACAAGCCGTTGCTCGGGTTCAAAAGACAGCTGCGGCTCAATTAGCGGGACAGAAACCGGTTGTAGCCGGAAGCGAACGTCTGTCTACAGGGAGTTACACTTCTCTTCAGGAAGCAGAAGCAGCACAGTCAAGTTTGCTTGCAGCGGGATTTACAGCTTATCCTGTATTGCAACTAGATGGAAGCGATCAAAGCTATACCGTATGGGTGGGTGAAGCGACATCTGCGGCGGAGTTATCTACGTTGAAGCAACGTGTGGAATCCAGTGTATCTGGTATTAGCCTCTCTCCTGTAGGTAACAGTCCAGGTTTGATTATCCGTCAGGATGCAGGATTGAGTACGGATGCTCTAAAAACGGCTCCACATTACACGATTGCAGGCCAGGATTCCAAAGTAATGGTACAAGGAAGCGGCAACGGCATAAAAGTTGTAGAGCGCTCCCAGCGTACATATCGCGGAGATATGGAGATCAGCATCGTTAATGGAGATCTGGCTTTAGTTAACGTTGTGCCATTGGAACAATACTTGTACTCGGTTGTTGGAGCAGAAGTGTATTCTTCTTGGCCAGCAGAAGCACTTAAAGTACAGGCGGTGGCTGCCCGCTCCTATGCACTCCAACAGGGTGAGCGTTTTAAAATTGCCAATGTTGTGGACACCACACTGAGCCAGGCGTATAACGGAATGAACTCTGAGAATGACAAAGTAACAAGTGCGGTGGATGCAACGGCTGGAGAAGTGCTCAAAAGCGAAGGCAAAATTGTAGAAGCAGTATTTTCATCTAATGCTGGAGGGCAAACTGCTCATCCTTCTGAAGTGTGGAACGGTGGGGCAGGTGTATTTACAAATGTGGACAGTCGTGGCGATCTGTCTGCGCAGGCTGGACTGCATACATGGTATCATGTGCTGATGAGTTCAGGTGTGAGCGGATATATTCGTGAGGACAATGTAAAAGAATTGACAACGAAGACGGATGCTGGACTCTCCAAAGCAACCGTCACGTCTCAAAATACAAATATTAGACCGATCCCGCTCATTCAATCCAATGTTGAGCCAGTTGCCAAAATCAATCCTGGAACGGAAGTTGTTGTATTGGCAAAAGTGGCTCAATCCAATGATTATGCATGGGTGAGAGGACCGTTTACCTCGGCACAACTGGTCAAGACATTGCAAGGTAAGACAACGGTACCCGCTCCAGCTTCCATATCAACGTTGGAAGTAACCAAGCGAGGGCCTTCCGGACGAGCACTGGAAGTTACGGCTAACGGGCAACCGTTGACTGTTAAATATGCGGATACGTACCGCTCTGCGCTTGGCGGATTACCAAGCACTTTATTTGATATTGCAGGGACCGGAAGTTATACTGTATTAGGCGCTGACGGTCAAAAAGTCAGCAAAACCGGATCACAGGGCGCTTCAATATTGTCTGCCTCAGGAACGGGCACCTCATCCAGCAACGTACTTGTTGTGATGAGTGCAGATGGTCAAGCGAGAGCCGTGACACAAGGTCAGACCTTTATGTTTATTGGTCAAGGGAATGGACATGGACTTGGCTTATCTCAATGGGGCGCCAAGGGTATGGCTGACGAAGGGTATGATTACCAGACGATATTGAAACACTATTATCAGAACGCGGTTATTGTAAAGGAATAAAAGACTACTATTGCATTAAGGAATGAATAGAGCATGAATGTGAACTTATATGATTTTGAGTTACCAGAGGAATTAATCGCTCAGACGCCGTTACTGGATCGTACAGCTTCTCGTTTGCTTACTTTAAACAAGGAGACAGGGGAGGTTGCCCATCACCATTTTCCCCATATTATCGATGTACTGCAGCCTGGAGATACACTGATTCTGAATGATACTCGGGTATTGCCTGCCCGCCTGTTTGGTACCAAAGCGGACACGGGGGCAAAAGCCGAGGTGCTTTTGCTTAAAAACGTCGAAGGTGATCAATGGGAGGCACTCGTCAAGCCGGGTAAAAAGCTGAGGGCTGGCTCTGTCATTGTGTTCAGTGATGAATTAAAGGCCGTCATTAATGAAGTAGGCGAGATGGGTGCACGTACGTTAACGTTTGAGTACAATGGTATTTTCCAAGAGATCCTGGATCGCCTTGGTGAAATGCCATTACCACCCTATATCAAGGAAACGCTGGACGACCGAGAGCGTTACCAGACGGTATATGCCAAACATGAGGGCTCGGCAGCTGCACCGACAGCAGGTTTACACTTTACGGATGAGTTGCTGGATCAGATTCGCGCTAAAGGTGTGAATATTGGATTTATTACCCTGCATGTAGGGCTTGGTACGTTTAGACCGATGTCTGTTGACATGGTTGAGGATCATGTTATGCATGAGGAATATTATTCTTTATCACAGGAAACGGCTGAACTGATTAATCAGACGAAAGAGCGTGGTAATAAAGTTTTTGCAGTGGGCACGACCAGCTGCAGAACGCTGGAGACGGTGGGAAGTAAATTCGAAGATGGCGTGTTGCAGGAAAGCAGCGGCTGGACTAGCATTTTCATCTACCCCGGGTACTCCTTCAAGGTGATTGACGGTATGCTGACTAATTTTCATTTGCCCAAATCAACACTGGTGATGCTTGTTAGTGCTCTTGCAGGCCGAGAGCATATCATGCATGCCTATGAGGAAGCTATCAAGGAGAAATATCGTTTCTTTAGCTTTGGCGATGCGATGTTGATTTATTAATAAACCGATTAACTTTTAGAGGATGATTATAACCAATGGCAGCAATTACGTACGAACATATCAAAACGTGTAAACAATCTGGTGCTCGTCTGGGACGTGTGCATACACCTCATGGTGTTATTGAGACCCCAACGTTCATGCCGGTTGGCACACAAGCAACGGTAAAAACGATGAGTCCCGAAGAATTGAAGGAAATGGATGCTCAGATTATTCTGAGTAATACGTATCATTTGTTCCTGAGACCGGGTCATGAAATTATCCGTCAAGCTGGCGGTTTGCATAAATTCATGAACTGGGATCGTCCTATTTTGACAGATAGCGGTGGTTTTCAGGTGTTCTCCCTTAGTGAGATGCGTAAGATTACCGAAGAGGGCGTACATTTTCGTTCCCATCTGAACGGTGACAAAAAGTTCCTTTCCCCGGAAGTGGCTATGGAAATCCAGAATGCCCTGGGATCAGATATTATGATGGCATTTGATGAATGTCCTCCATATCCAGCTGAATATGAATACGTCAAAAAATCACTCGAAAGAACAACTCGCTGGGCGGAGCGTTGTATTGAAAGTCATGCTCGTCCCCATGATCAAGGCTTGTTTGCTATCGTACAGGGAGGCATGCACGAGGATCTCCGTCGTCAAAGCGCGGCTGATTTGACTTCCATGGATTTCCCGGGGTATGCTATTGGTGGACTGAGTGTTGGAGAACCGAAACATTTGATGTATGGCGTATTGGATTACACGGTGCCTTTGCTACCTTCCAATAAACCAAGGTATTTGATGGGGGTAGGTTCACCCGATGCATTGATTGAGGGATCGATTCGTGGAGTGGACATGTTTGACTGCGTGTTGCCGACCCGAATTGCCCGTAACGGAACAACGATGACAAGTCAGGGACGTCTGGTCGTTCGAAATGCCAAGTTCGCAACCGATTTTGGGCCGCTTGACCCGGAATGTGATTGCTACACTTGCCGCAACTATTCCAGAGCGTACTTGCGCCATCTGATCAAAGCAGATGAAACGTTTGGCTTGCGTCTCACAACGATCCATAATCTTCATTTCCTACAGAACTTGATGCGCAATGTGCGTAAAGCCATAATGGAAGATCGTTTGCTTGATTTCCGGGATGAATTTTTCGATCAATATGGTCTGCATGACAATGACAAAGGTTTCTGATTGAGGTTTTTTGCGGAACCGATGTAACAAGCAGTAACTGTACGTATAGTCGATAAGGGGGAGTTTTGATGTTTCAGGGAATGCTTGCAACAACACCTAATGCTGGTGGTGGAATTTTTTCGTTGATCGTACCTTTGGTACTGATGGTCGCGATTTTCTACTTCCTGATGATTCGCCCACAGAACAAAAAGCAAAAAGCACGTAATGCGATGTTGGGCCAGTTGAAAAAAGGCGATAAAATTGTAACGATCGGTGGTCTTCACGGTACGATTGCTGAAATTACAGACGACGTTGTGGTACTGCGTGTAAACGACGTTACCAAGCTTACGTTTGACCGTAATGCGATTAGTAGCGCTGTAAGTCGTGAAACGGCTGAATAATGGTATACATGATGAGAATATGCACCGCATATTCTCGAACAGAGAATCGGATCTGAAGCAGATCCGGTTCTCTTTTTTTTCGTGAGTCGATTATGAGCGTTGTGTGTTGACTCCAAAGATGCCGCCAAGAGCCGATATAAGGAATGCGCTGAGTAGCTGTAAGCTGTCTTTCCAGTTAAACGAAGCGTCCAGTGCCAAGAATCCGATGAGCAACACGAGAAGCCCATAAACGATCCCTGTGAAGCCGCCATAATACCATCCTTTCTCACCCGAACGTTTCCCCGCAATGAAACCACCGATGAGCAATGACAAACCATGAACAACATAGGTATAGGTGGAAAGATCCTGTTCTCGCATGCCGCTCATCCACAGGAAGAAAGAAAGAATTAATGCTCCGATAAACATCCAGACAAAAGCGTGACAGAGGCCAGACAGAATTGGGTTGGACATCCGAAATGAGAACAAGCGGCGAATCAATTGCATAAAGCAACCCCCTTGTACAAGTTTGAAATTATTACAGTGTATGGTCAAGCCTTCTGACTTATGAACTGATTTCCATTAAATGAACGGATTATTTCTGCATGAGCATGTGAGGTTCAGGTCAAAATAGGGATTGCACTTCAGATCTCTGTACAATGCTGAAATTCGAAGGAGGTTCCTGTTATGAATTTCACTGATTTTGGCCCTCACATATATCGAACGATACTCATGTATTTCCTGGTGTATTGCGCTATTCGTGTTATGGGTAAACGTGAGATCGGCAAGTTATCTATGTTTGATCTGGTCGTGTCAATTATGCTGGCCGAGATGGCTGCTTTTGTGATTGAGGATATTAAAAAACCGCTATCTCATGGTATTGCTCCGATGCTGACCGTCATTGTTATGCAAATCGGGATGGCTTATGTTGGTTTGAAAAGTCGCAAGCTTCGTCTGATGATCGATGGGAAACCTACAGTATTAATCTCCAAAGGCAAGCTTCATCGAGATGAAATGCGCAAGCAACGTTACAATCTGGATGATTTGCTGCTCCAGTTACGGGAACAAAATATTGACAGCATCGGTGATGTAGATTTTGCGCTCCTTGAAACAACCGGGAAACTGACAGTGTTTCCGAAAGATCAGAGCTCGGGAAGTTCTGCTTCCGGTTCCGACTCGGGTTCTTCCAATTCATCTGCACGGCAAAAAGAAAATATTAAGCTGAAAGGTTTTCCCAACATCAAATATGAGGGTTTACCCGTGCCCCTGATTATGGATGGGAAAGTGCAGGATGAGAATTTGGAAATGATCGAGAAAACACGTTTCTGGTTGAAAAATCAAATTCAGCAAAAAGGTATCAACGATTTTAAAGACGTGTTTATATGCTCAATTGATCATAATGGCAAGTTGTATATAAGCGCTCGTGAAGACAAAAAATAAAACTATTTTTTTCCAGATCGACGGTTGAACCATGAGCCAATGAGGGGAGCACGTGATAGATCATGAAAGTCGATCATTTTGGTTAAACCCATGACCATAAAGTAAACAAGCAGACCGGCGGAAGTCGCAAGGATCATTCGGAGCCAGAACGGCAATAGCGCCTCTGTGTGTTCATAGATAAGCAAGGTTGCAGCACCCATGATGAACATGCCAGCTCCGGTTTTGACCCAATCCATCAGCTTGAAACGAAAATTTAATAACCGGCGCACACTGCCTGCGTGTAGCAAAGTTACAACCATCGAATTAATACAGATGGCAATAACGGCGCCGAATATACCGTATTCGGGTTGCGAAGCCAGCATCAGAATTAACGAAATTTTGATGACAGCACCGATAAACGTGTTTAATAATGCTTTACCTGGACGGTCGAGCGCCTGCAGCGCGGCCTGTAGTGGAGCTTGAATATAGATAAACAAGGCAAAAGGAGCCATCAGCTTTAACATGCTTCCAATCGATGCATCATCATAGAGTAGCAGACACATCGGTTCGGCAAGCACATACATAAAAACAGAAAAGGGTGCACCAGTGACTAGAGCTAGCCGCAGAGCCTGGTGCATTCTTTTATGAATGAGCGCACGGTCACCATTGGCTGAAGCTTCTGACAGAGAGGGGACGAGTGATGTTGCGAGAGAAGAAGTCAGTGCTCCCGGAAGTAGCAACAGTGGGATTACCATTCCTTGTAATGCACCATATTGAGCTGTGGCTAGCCCTTTAGCAATACCGGCAATGGCGAGACTCTGGGCTGTCACGATCGTTTCAGCGAGATAGGATAAAGAACCGACAAGACGACCTGCTGTAACAGGTACAGATATAGCCAGCAACCGGCGGATCAGTCCTCTCTGGGAAGGAGCAGACGCTGTAGAGAACTCATCTTTCTCTTGCACGTTGGAAGGGTCATCTGGTAAAGACTCTGATGAAGGAGAAGGAACCTGTTTTATACGACTATGACGAGAAAGGGGCAATTCTTTTTTAAACTTTGCATAATTCCACAGCAGAACCAGCATACCGGCGAGTTCCCCAACCATAGCACCGAGCATTGCCCCAGCGGCTGCATGTTCAATCCCTTTAGGTAACAAAAGCCATGCAAACCAGATAACAAAAATGATGCGGATGATGGTTTCAGTAATGGATGAAATCGCTGTAGGCATCATATTTTGCTTACCTTGAAAATATCCCCTGTATACCGCTGAAACTGCTATGATCGCAATCATAGGGCTCATGCTGACAAACGTATGATATACTCGATCATCCGTAAGGACATATTGGGTGATCCAAGGAGCAAAGAGGATACATAGAAACATAAAAACTACACCGAGCGTGAGTGTAAAGCTAAGGCTGATCTGTAATATACGTTGGGGCGAATAACGGTTGGCCCCCGTTTCGGCTTCGGCGACAAGCTTGGCCACAGCTAAAGGAATGCCCCCGGTAATCAGTGTCACCAACACGATGAAAAAGGGATAGCTCAGCTGATAGATGCCAACACCCTCTGCACCGATCACTCTTGGAAGAGCAATTCGTGGAATGAAGCCGAGAATCCGGTTGATAATGCCTGCCGCGAGCAGGATCATGGCCCCCTGAATAAAAGTCTGTTTCTTCAAAACTACCCCTCTTTCCCGGTTGAAGGTACAGGTTATCCTCATTGAAGGTACAGGTTATCCTCATTAATGGGACAAAGCCGTTGTATTTCATCCTATGCCGGTCTTTCATCATCTCATGACAACTTGGACACGATTAGCAAAAAGAACCATAAACAACAAGAAGGAATATGAATGGTTGGGGTCGAATGATGTAGTATTGGTGCCGCATAAAGGCTCGGATGTAAGAAGGGAGGCTCCCCGTTGGAAGAAATGAATGATGTGGAGTTGGAACAGTCAATAGAGATACTCTGTCGAAGCAAGGCGGAGGAATTAAGGCTTGTCGGTTACGAATATGTCACCAGCAAAGATGTCTGGAATTGTGTCAGTCACAAATACGAAAAACAGGGTATTCCACCACTTCACCAACTGGTGAACGACATATTGTCACTGAAAGCAACAAGCTTTATGAACTTTATGACGGTGTCTGCATACCGGGGGTCCTCTTTCTAGACGAAAGGGATCTTTTTTGTTGAAAATTGACTGCTTTTTACGGCATCGCTATAATAGGAATATTGAGAACGAAAGGGGATCTAGGAACGGCATGAAAAGAATTATCAGTTTCATTCTGGTCGTGCTTGTGACCACAGGGGTTATGGTGGGGACAAGCCCGGAGCTGCTCAAAAATATACGCTTGGGCCTTGATTTAAAAGGAGGCTACGAGATCTTATATGAAGCAGAGCCGCTCGAAGCAGGGCAGCAAGTCAGCAAAGCCTCCTTGGTGCAAACAGCCAAAAGCCTCGAAAGCCGTGCCAATGCGCTCGGAACAAGTGAGCCGGAAGTAACTACGGAAGGAACCAACCGGATCCGGTTGAAACTGGCAGGGGTTACAGATGAGGCTGAGGTTAGAGCCAAAATGAAAGAACCCGCTGTTCTGACATTCCGGAGTAAAGCACCGGATGACAAAGAAGGCGAGTATTCCAAAATTGAGCTTCGCGGTAATGAGTTTGTCGAAAATGCGGCCAAGGTTGTCTTCACTCAATTAAATGAGCCGATGATCGACATTAAAGTAAAAGACAAAGCTAAGTTTTCTGAAATCACAAAACGTCTGATCAATAAACCTCTTGCGATCTATCTGGACGATCAACTGCTGTCAGCACCCGAAGTTAGACAACAATTGACTGACGGATCTGCTCAAATCTCAGGTTCCTATACACGTGAAGAAGCGAATCAGCTTCGTGATACTATTAACCTGGGTGCACTGCCGCTGAAACTTACGGAGAAATACTCCCAAAGTGTAGGAGCAACGCTCGGTAAGTTGTCTCTGGATCAGACGATCAAAGCCGGTTTGATTGGCTCTGTTATCATCCTGATCTTCATGATTGGACTGTATCGCATCCCAGGTATCATCGCGAGCTTTGCACTGATCACTCATACGTGGTTAGTACTTGCCATTTTCTATCTTGGAGAATTCGTTCTTACCCTACCGGGGATTGCGGCCTTCATTCTGGGTATAGGTATGGCAGTTGATGCAAACATCATTACGTACGAACGGATTAAGGAAGAGATGCGTAGCGGCAAGTCGATTCTGTCATCCGTTAAGGCGGGAAGCAAACACTCCTTCCGTACGATTATCGACTCCAATATCACAACGATTATTGCAGCGGCTGTGATGTTCTTCCTAGGTACTGGTGCGGTTAAAGGTTTTGCACTCGTCCTGATTTTTGATATTGTGACCAGTATCATCACGAATATTTTCTTCTCCCGCTTCCTGTTAACCCTACTTGTACGGGGTAACGTAGTCAAGAAGCCTAAGTATTTCGGAGTGAAGGAGAGTGAAATTCGTGCGCTTTAATTGGAATTATGATTACGTAAAAGGCAGTAAGATTGCCTATATCTTTTCGATTATATTAACAGTTACGGGAATCGTCAGCATTCTCTCATTGGGATTGAACTACGCTGTTGATTTTCGTGCAGGCTCAAACGTGGATATTACGGTCTCTAAAGCTATCACAACAGAACAGATTAATCCTATTGTTAAGGATCTTGGTGTTGATGAGGGTGATGTCCAGATTACGACTGGAGCTGACAGGGTTAACGTTCGTTTCTCTAATGAATTGGATGAAAATCAGGAGAGTAAATTCAAGCAGGAATTCAGCAAACTGGACTCCACAGCTTCTTATGAGGTTAACACCGTTGATCCCGAAATGGCTAAGGAATTAGAGCGCAATGCGATCTATGCGGTACTCATAGCGAGTATCGGGATTATGATCTATGTTGCGATCCGTTTTGAATGGCGCTTCGGTCTTGCAGCCGTTATTGCACTCTTCCATGATGCATTTGTCGTTATCAGTGTATTCTCCATCTTCCGATTGGAAGTGGACTTGACCTTTATTACAGCAGTGCTGACGATTGTCGGCTTCTCGATCAACGATACCATCGTTATCTTTGACCGGATTCGAGAAAATCTGCGTTTTGCCAAAAAGACAACAAAAGCGGATTTACGTGAGGTTGTGAATCATAGTTTGGCTCAAACGATGACCCGTTCATTGAACACAACGTTTACGGTATTTGCTGCTTCAATCTGTTTGTTCATCTTTGGTGGAGAGTCCATTCGTATGTTCTCTCTTGCAATGGTAATCGGAACATTGTTCGGTGCGTATTCTTCAATTTTCATTGCTGCTCCACTCTGGTTGGTGCTCAAAGGTAAACAAATTAGCAAACCTAAAACAGCGGCAAAAGCTTCTAACTAAACATCGGAATGTAAAGCCGCGTCTGCCAGGCGCGGTTTTGCAACGTTAAGTACAGAATTAAGGGGGAATCAACATGACAAGAGAAGCTGGTCGGTCCGCACAAGCGGCAACATGGAGCGGTATCGTCGGAAACATGGCACTTGCAGTCATCAAAACAGGAGTAGGATACATGGCGAATAGTAAATCTTTACTGGCCGATGGTTTGTATTCTGCCTCTGAAGCTGCCTCTTCTCTGGTTGCTCTTTTCCCCTCACGATCTGTACAACCCAAAGGCAAAGTGCAAAAGGAGCGGCTAAGAGAACATGCAAGGGCTGCGAAACCGGGCATGACGGTTCTGCTAGCGGTGCTTATTTTGATGGGAGGCCTACAGCTGGCTATCTCCGCATTAAGCAGTCTATCGAGTGGTGAACTCGAAGCACCTGGAAAGTCTGTTCTTTTGGTAGCTGTTGCTGCGTTAGCTGTGAAAGAAGCCATATTTCAATTTCAGTACCGATATTTTCGCAAACGAAATCAGTCACAGGCTATGTCATATGCCTTGCAACACCGCCGTGCATTATATTGTTCACTAGCTGCTTTAATAGGTATCATCGGTGCTATGGCAGGGGAAGAGACAGGTTTGAGCCTGCTGTTGTACCTTGATCCAACCGCAGCCCTTATTGCTTCCGGTTTTATTTTGTATAAAGGTTATCGAATGATTGTAGATACGGTCTACGGTTCGCTTGTTCAAGAACTGGAGCAGGAGGATGCTACGGACTACAAAGAAACAGTACAACGGGTATACGGTATTATCACGATTGAACATATGGTTGCACGGGAGCAGGAACATGATGTTACCATTGAGTTAGTTGTTAGTGTGAATCCCAGAATCTCCATATTGGAGGCGCAAGAAATTGCAAACCGGGCCAAGACGTTGCTGTTAACACGTTTTAGTCATGTAAAAGAAGTTCAGATCCAGGCTATACCCTATGATCCTGGATATCCTTATAAATCCAATCATGAACTGCCTGATCATGAAGCGACATTAATTCAGTGATGGCGCTGGGATCTCGTAGATCAGGAAAGGAGCGTTAGCGTTGCTATATTCGCAATATCGGTGGAATACACCACATATCAATCTGGAGGCGGCTGCGGCACTATCGCAGGCGCTTTCCGTTTCCCCTCTAGTAGGACGTTTGCTTGTAAGCCGAGGTGTGCACAATGAAGAGGGGGCAGAACGTTTTTTACATCCTGATTTGAATCAGATGCATGATCCTTATCTGCTACTAGGCATGAGTGAGGCCATTCCTCGAATCAAGCTGGCATTGGAGCGAGAAGAACATATTTTAATTTATGGAGATTATGATGCCGATGGAGTATCCAGTACATCGCTCATGATCCATCTGATGCGTCATCTGGGAGCCTCATACGATATCTATATTCCTCATCGCTCGAATGAAGGTTACGGTATTCATAATCATGCTTTGGACTGGGCTCAACAGCAAGGGGTTACATTAATTATTACTGTTGATACGGGAATCAGCGCTGTAGAACAGATTGCATATGCTGCAACACTGGGGATCGAAGTCATTGTGACGGATCATCACGAACCCCCTGAGGTTTTGCCAGAGGCGTACGCACTGATTAATCCGAAACTACCTGGGTGTCCGTATCCGTTCAAAGGTCTGGCCGGGGCTGGTGTAGCGTTGAAGGTTGCTCAGGCATTGATCGGTGAGGTGCCGGGCGAATGGATGGAGATTGCGGCGATCGGAACGGTAGCAGATTTGATGCCGCTTGAGGGCGAGAATCGGGTGATCGTCAGTTACGGGATCGAATCTATGAGAGGTTCCAAACTTCCTGGAGTTAGTGCCTTACTTGAGATTAGTGGTGTGGATCAAAGCCAGGTGACTTCGATTAATATAGCTTTTGCCATGGCTCCACGTATTAATGCTAGCGGCCGATTAGATCATGCGGGAAGAGCGGTATCACTGCTCACGACGGAAGATTTGGATGAAGCTCATACCCTTGCGGGACAGCTGGATCTACTCAATCGAGAGCGGCAACAAGTCGTGGAGGGTATTCTACAGGAAGCGACAGCACAACTGGAACAGAAAATGGAGCAACGGTCCGGAGCTGTGCCGGATGTTATCGTACTGGCGGGCGAAGGGTGGAATGTCGGTGTAGTCGGCATTGTGGCTTCCAAGTTGCTGGAGCGATACTATCGCCCAACACTGATTCTGGGAATTGATCCCGAGAGTGGCGTCTGCAAAGGCTCCGCGCGTTCCATTGAGGGTCTGGATATTTATGAGGCACTTACCGTGAACAAAGATAGTATGGATCATTATGGTGGCCATCCTGCGGCTGCAGGAATGACGTTGCATCGTGATCAATTGGAAGAGCTTGAGGCGGGTTTAAATGAATATGCCGCGACGGTACTAACCGAAGAAGACTTTGTACCTCAGCGCCTGGCTGATGATGAATGCAGAATTAGTGATGTGCCACTCAAGGTGATTCAGGAGATTGACCGATTACAGCCGTTTGGCATGAGTAATCCATCACCGCGTTTTGTATTGAGACAGGTGACTGTCAAGGAAACCAGAACCATGGGGAGGGAAAAACGCCATTTGAAGCTGGTTCTTGAACAAGACGGTCAGCAGCTGGAAACTGTTGCTTTTGGCAAGGGAGCACTGGCCGAATTTCTCTCCCCCGGTTCTGTCATCGATGTGATGGGGGAACTGTCGATCAATGAATGGAATGGCATGAGAAAGCCGCAAATGATGCTTCAGGACATCAGCGTTCCTGGGTCACAAGTGTTTGATATGCGTGGACATGCTGAGCCGCTGATTGCAATGAAGCACTTCCTGAGTGCGCTTGACGTACATCTGCGATATAAAGCGGGGGCGATTGGGGCCATTGTTCGAAAAGAAACCAATGTTTCTGAGGGAAATTCATTGTATGAACCGTGCCTTTGGGTATATGATAGAAAGGTCGGGTTATTTCCGTGTAATGCTGCCGCAAAGCAGTATGGGCAGGAAGAAGTCCGGACGTTATTTGTGTTTGATACGCCGGAAACCCCGGAACAACTTGATGCAATGCTGGCTTTGTTCAGCGGAGCCGAGAATATCATCCTTCTGCACGGATCAGGCAACCGTCGAGACCGACTTCAGATGCCTTCCAGAGAACTGTTCAAGCGGTTTTATATGCTGGTGTTCAAATGGAAAACGGAACCTGTGGAGGAACAAGAGATAACCCCTGTACTCAGTCGTCAATGTGGTTGTTCTACGCGTATGATCACGATGATGCTTGATGTTTTTGAGGAGCTGGCCTTCATTACTCGGAAGGACGGCAAAATCGTGGTTGCGGAAAGCCCGCCAAAACGTGATTTAACTTCAGCACGTCATTATCAGGCGCTGGAAAACATGGCCGAGACAGAACAGGTGATGCTGGATGCATCTACACCTCAACTGACACAATGGATGGTATCCCGGATGAAGGGCGTATCTTAGATGGAAGTTTGTGTATTTATTTTAGGAGGAGATTATTTTGGATTTTAAAGAGTATATTCGTGTCATTCCTGACTTTCCACAACCGGGAATCAGCTTCAAGGACATTACAACATTGCTGAAAGATGGAGAAATGTACCGCAATGCGATCAATGAACTGAAACAGATGGTATCTGAACTGAAAATTGATGTCATTGCTGGACCTGAAGCACGCGGTTTCGTTGTGGGCGCCCCACTCGCATACGCTCTTGGCGTTGGTTTTGCTCCAATTCGCAAAAGTGGAAAATTGCCTGGAGCGACAATCGAAGCAGGGTATGATCTCGAATATGGCAAGGATACACTTGCAATGCATACAGATGCAATCGAGAAAGGGCAAAATGTCCTGATCGCAGATGATCTGCTCGCAACGGGCGGAACCATTGCAACTTCCATTAATCTGATTGAACAATTGGGCGGTAATGTGGTAGGTGCTGCATTCCTGATTGAATTGACAGATCTGAATGGCCGTGGCAAATTGCCTGAAAATATGAGTGTATTTACATTAATGAACTACTAAACGTAAATCAACTTATGAGTTGCTGTGAGTTATGAAGAAGTTGACTTCCCAAGTTTCCCGGGAAATAATATACAGCATTAACGATTGGCAAAAAGCCTGCTTCTCCAACGTATTAAGTTGGGGAGGCAGGCTTTTTAAATTACTTTTTTGAAGGTGAAATACGTTCTCTATATTGAGATATGCACACGCGAACTTGCATTCTTATCATATGATGCTTAGTCAGGTGTTTTTTCGATAATGGGTTGCTTTTTACTGTCTTCGTTCAATAAACCAAGTACCTCGAACAATTTGAACAACAGACTGAGAAGCATTCCGGCAATCGTAGCCAGTGCCATGCCTTTCAGATGTACACCATAGAAGGAAACTTCCGTACCGCTAAGCCCGATAACCAATACGAGTGTAGTCAGGAGCAGATTTGTCGGTTTGGCGAAATCCACTTTTTGTTCAACCAAGATACGTAGACCGGAAGCCGCAATGACTCCGAACAGAAGGAGGGAGACACCACCCATAACAGGTACTGGAATGTTCGCAATAAGTGCTGAGAACGTGCCGGAGAAAGAGAGCAGGATGGCAATGACAGCTGCACCACCGATAACATAAATGGAGTAGACACGAGTCAGAGCCATAACACCGATGTTTTCGCCATATGTTGTATTCGGTGTGGATCCCACGAAACCGGACAGAATCGTAGACACACCATTACCAAGCAAGGAACGATGCAGTCCAGGGTCTCTGGACAAATCTTTGCCCACAATGCTGCTGGTGACAAGTAGATGCCCGATATGTTCGACGATAACGACGAGTGCTACCGGTAAAATTGTGAAGATGACGGACCAATCAAATGTAGGTGTAGTTATGGTTGGCAGAGAGAGGAAATCTGCGTTAGCAATTTTATCTGTGTTCACTTCTTTTAAAAAGTACCCTAGGGCATAACCGGACACAATACCGATCAGGATATGAATAATTTTAGGAAAGCCGCGGAAGGTTACAGCACCGATGACGGTAATTCCTAACGTGACCATGGATAAAATAATAGGTTTGGCTTGAGGAACCCAACCGGGGTTGTTCACAGGATCAGAATTAATGAGACCCGCCATTCCGGCGGCGACAGGTACAAGCTCCAGACCAATCAGGGCTACGATCGCACCCATGACGGCTGGTGGAAATACAATATTAATCCAGCCTGTGCCGGCATATTTAATAATGAGTGCAACGAGGCAAAACACGACTCCTGTTACGATAAAAGCTGCGAGAGCCATGGAGTAACCATTCTCTGGATGGCCTTTCAAAACAGCCATAACCGGTGCAATAAAAGCAAAGCTTGACCCGAGATATGCGGGGATTTTTCCTTTACACATCAGAATGTACAATAGCGTACCAATTCCGTTCATCAACAGAATCATGCTAGGGTCCACTCCGAACAGGTTAGGTACAAGTACTGTACTGCCAAACATAGCGAATAAATGTTGCAAACTCAATAATGCACCTGGGCCAAAAGGCATCTTCTGATTAACTTGAATTTCGCGTTGCAACGAATCTCATCTCCTTTTCCGATACACAAACTTTCAATAGATTACAGAGTTTCTTTCAAATTAGCAATAACAATTTTCAGGTTTGGACTGTAAATCACTTATTTTCTCAGATTTCCCTTCTATTTCAGCAATTATCGGCAATAATGGATAACAACGGAGACTTTTTAAAAATTGGATAAACGCTCTTATTCGTCAGCAGTTGACGAGAAACGGGCAAGGCGTCATAATTATAGGAAATTACTTTTACGGGGAACCTGTGTTGATGTATTGTCACGGGTTCCATTTTGTATAGAAAGGACACGGAACAGATCAGAATGGGCATAGAGCAATTACTCGAGAAGGCCGGGGCGTATATCAAAGAACCCGATCTGGTGCGCATACGAGAGGCTTACGAATTTGCTGATCAGGCTCACCACGGACAGACGCGAAAATCGGGAGAACCGTATATTCTGCATCCGCTTGCGGTTGCCGACATTGTTGTGAATATGCAGATGGACACCATCTCCATTATTGCAGCACTTCTTCATGATGTAGTAGAGGACACTACGGTGTCGCTTGAAGAGATCCGCACTCATTTCGGCAATACGTGTGCCATGCTTGTTGACGGCTTGACGAAGCTGGAACGCATCCAGTTTCGCTCCAAGGAAGAACAGCAGAACGAGAACTACCGCAAAATGTTCATCGCCATGGCGCAGGACATCCGTGTCATCGTGATTAAATTGGCTGACCGTCTGCATAATATGCGGACCCTCAAATTTCAGTCGGAAGAAAGCCAGCGCAGGATCTCGTATGAGACACTGGAAATTTTCTGTCCGATTGCAAACCGTTTGGGGATCTCTGCGATCAAATGGGAAATGGAGGACATCGCCCTCCGTTATTTGAATCCGCAACAATACTACCGTATTGCAAATCTGATGCACAAAAAACGTGCAGAACGTGAGCAGTACATCGACACAGTAATGGATGGCATTACAAGCAAGCTCGAAGAGATGGGCATTCAAGCAGACTTGTCTGGCCGCCCGAAACATATCTATAGTGTGTTCAAAAAAATGACGACCAAGAACAAGCAGTTTAACGAGATTTATGACCTGCTTGCGATTCGTATTATTGTGGATAATATCAAGGACTGTTATGCTACGCTCGGCATTATCCACACATTATGGAAGCCGATGCCTGGACGATTCAAGGATTATATTGCCATGCCAAAAGCCAATATGTATCAGTCCTTGCACACGACTGTGGTGGGGCCTAACGGGGAGCCAACCGAGGTACAGATTCGTACCTGGGATATGCACCGTACAGCCGAGTTTGGTATCGCGGCACACTGGGCTTATAAAGAAGGAACTGCGGCAGGGCCTCAGTTTGAAGATAAAATCACCTTTTTCCGGGAAATTCTTGAACTTCAAAATGAAGCGCAGGATGCTTCCGAATTTGTCGAATCGCTCAAAATGGATTTCTTCTCGGATCTGGTGTTTGTATTTACGCCAAAAGGGGAAGTCATTGAATTGCCAAGCGGCTCCGTACCGCTGGATTTTGCCTACCGCATTCATACCGAGGTGGGAAATCGAACCATTGGTGCCAAAGTAAACGGCCGAATTGTTCCGCTCGACTATCATCTCAAAACGGGCGATATTATCGAAATTTTAACTTCCAAGCATTCTTACGGTCCAAGTCAGGACTGGTTGAAAATTGCAAAATCTTCTCATGCACGGGCGAAGATCAAACAATGGTTCAAGAAGGAACGTCGTGAAGAGAACGTAGAAAAAGGCCGGGAGAGCTGCGAGCGGGAGCTGAAACGTATGGGACTTGATCCTTCTGCGTGGATGACCGATGACAAGCTAATGGAAGCGGCCAAGAAATTTGCGTTTAACGATATCGATGATATGCTAGCGGCGGTTGGCTTTGGCGGGATTACTGCCGCTCAGATCGTCACAAAAGCAACGGAGAAGCTCCGCAAAGAGCAGGAAGAATCCAATCTGCTGGAACTGAATTCCGAGATGCGTGAACTGAAGCCAGCTCCTGAACGCAGAAACAGACCAACCAACGGTATTCGTGTCAAAGGCATTGATAATCTGCTGGTTCGCTTTGCAAGGTGCTGTAACCCTGTGCCTGGAGATGACATTATCGGTTATGTTACACGCGGCCGCGGCGTTTCTGTGCACCGCAGTGACTGTCCAAATATCCCTACAAGTGCGGATGGTGAAGAGGCAGCACGGGTAATTGAAGTCGAGTGGGAAGAGAATATCGAATCGAGCTACAGTGTCGATATCGAGATTACAGGTCATGATCGCAATGGACTGCTCAATGAGGTGCTTCAGGCTGTTTCCGAAAGTAAAACGAATATATCTGCTGTCACCGGACGGACGGATAAAAATAAATTGGCATTGGTGCACGTCACCATTCTGATTCGCAATACAGATCATTTGCATGCCGTTGTGGAACGAATTAAACGGGTGAAGGATGTTTATTCTGTACACCGAATTATGCAGTAAGGAGTCCGTAAGATGAGAGTGCTGGTACAACGCTGTAAAGAGGCTCAGGTAACCGTGGGAAATGAATTGACAGGCAGAATCGAATCCGGTTTAATGCTGCTTGTAGGCATAACTCATGAGGACACGGAGAAAGATGCGATCTACTTGGCAGATAAAATTAGCGGGCTTCGCATTTTCGAGGATGAACAGGGAAAGATGAATCTCAGCCTGCTGGATGTAGGCGGTGCGGTTTTGTCCGTTTCACAGTTTACGCTGTATGGTGATTGTCGTAAAGGCAAACGCCCAAGCTTTGCTGCGGCGGCTCGTCCAGAAGCGGCTGAACGTTTGTATGAAACGTTTAATCAGTTGTTGCGGGATAAAGGGATTCAGGTGGAAACGGGACGTTTCGGAGCGATGATGGACGTTACGTTTACGAACTGGGGGCCGGTTACCCTGATGGTAGAAAGTCCTTCGTAAGACTGAGCTTGCGCATAATTGCGCAGTGAAGGGGTCATAATGAGAGAGAAGTAAACGTTGGTATTACATTGTTGTTGTATCTTTGTTGACCAAAGGAGTTTCTCTGAATTATGCGCCAATCAGCAAAAGTAACCAAGAACCAGAACGAGCCGCTAATGATGCCTGGCAATCTGGCGGAGTCACTTCAACTTGCCCGATCTGCCGCTGCTCATGTGTGCACATTGTGGACGTTGCAAACTTCAGATAAAGACAGGCAGGAGCATCATCCACGACCATAGCTCAACCATCTAATAAAACAAAATAGTGATGCTCGAAACCCCGGTTGTTTGACAATCCGGGGCTTTTTGCTGTTATGATTCACATTTCATCTTCCCGGAGGCAGGCTGCAAAATCAATTCCAAATGCATGGATTGTTATAAAAGGCACTCCTTGGGGTAATAACAAAACGAGGCACAAAAGAAGTGCCAAAGGATAGAATCAATCTCTCTAGGTTTAATCACATTCGAATACGGAAAGGAGACCATAGATCATGAGTAAAGTTGCTTTTTTGCTTGCGAATGAGTTTGAGGATTCAGAAATGAAGGTTCCGTACGATGAGGTGAAGAAGGCTGGACACGAGGTACACATTATCGGGTTAAAAGCGGGTGAAACGCTTCAAGGCAAGGGCGGCAAGGCTTCATATACGACGGACAAAGCGATCTCAGAGGTGCATGCGTCAGATTATGATGCAGTCGTTATCCCGGGTGGGTCGTCGCCGGAAAATTTGCGAACAGACGCAAATATCCTGAAATTTGTTACGGAAATCAATGCGGCCAATAAACCAATCGCTGCAATCTGCCATGGTCCGCAAATTTTGGCTAGCGCGGATCTGCTCAAGGGACGAACAATTACATCTTATCCTCCACTCAAGGATGACATGGTCAATGCAGGAGCCGATTTCAAGGATCATGAAGCGGTTGTGGATGGAAACTATATTACATCCCGTACACCCGAAGATGAACCAGCATTTGTTCGTGAATTGATGAAAGTAATATAAGCATTAAAGGGTAAACTGAATACGATGATGGCATTCTAATGATATATTTTATTCCATAAAGGAGGGTTTGACATGGCAAAACATATTCAGGCGTATTTTCGAACCGAGGACGAGGCAGAGGGTGCAAGAACCTCACTATTGACGTTCCATACCGAGCAGCTTGAAGTAGGTCAACTGGATGCTGCCATTGGCAGGGATACACGAGTTATGGTTCCACTGGTTCCTTATAATACGGCTGGTGGTGTAGGTACGAATGGTGCAATGGGCGTAGGAGCTGCCCCTGGTGTTCCAGCTAGCGAAAATGTAATTCCTGTTGTCACCGATGTTAATCGTGACGCTGAACGCGATCCTCGCAACAGAGTGAATGAGGACGGAGATATGCTGGATGCCGCAGATGTGACTTCGGCCGACTATGATGACCTGCATTATGTTCTGTCTGCCAAAGTAAGAGATGAGGATTATGATGCGATCGTTCATAAGCTTCGCTCTAATCATGCCTATGTGGAAGAACTCGATTAATTGATAAAAACAAGCTGGCCCTTACGCTGCCCGGTCTTCTATAGCCGGAAAGACGTAAGGGCTTTTTGTTGTACACAATGATTCGATGGAACCTGCAGATTTGCTGGCGAAAAAGAAAGAGAGGATGTGGAAAATTATAAATAATTAAAGCGCTATCATTTTTGTAATATTACTGTAATATTAGTAACACAAGCCTTTAACAATGTGCGTTTATAATAACACACATGACCCCCTTTTTTTATATATCCTTTGAACCTGCACACCGTGTGCAGGTTATTTTTTTCTGTTTTTTTTCTGTCTTAGGATGTTAGCCCTTGACTTTAGTACTGCGGTTCATTACAATCAGAAAATAATACGTTGACCATAGTCAACAAAAGTCGTTTTTTTGAAACATATGACTGATTTGATGACGGGACCAAGTACTCCGTACCCACATGACCAGAGAGGAATCCCCAAGGCTGTAAGGATTCTCTTGATGAGCGGACGAATGACTTCCCCGAGAACAGACGGCGAACAAGGCAGAGAACATCTGCGGATCTTAGTAGCCGGCCTGCGCATGACGTGCGTTATACGTAGAGCGGAAGAACTGTTGATCTGGATGTAGCATTGAAAATATCCTGACGTAGCACAACAACAACCTGAACGGCTATAGGCTCAGGCTTCCGGAATGTGGGTGGTACCACGGGTGAATGTATATACAATCTCTCGTCCCTTTGTTTGCTTTTCATAAGCAAACAGGGCGAGGGATTTTTTTGTTTTCAAGTTGATTCTCCCTGTACACGGGAACGTAGAGTGTAGAACCAATCTGAAGAAACGGAGTGTTCGCCTTTATCACCGGATTTTTAACATTTCTACATGTTAGATCAGGAAAATCCGGGGATAACAGCGATCGGAAGATGGTACTACAATCGAAGTGGTCAAGTGTACAGTTAGAATTCACGTTTACAGAGAAAATCAATGCTGGAGGGATACAGATGGGTTTTCAGAAACCGACAGGAACGCAGGATTTGCTGCCTGGAGTAGTGGAGAAGTGGCAGTATGTAGAAGAAAAAGCACGGGATCTGTGTCGACGTTTTAATTATCGCGAGATCCGCACGCCGATTTTTGAGCAAACATCTTTGTTTGTACGCGGCGTAGGGGAAACGACAGATATCGTTGAGAAAGAAATGTATACCTTCGATGACAAAGGCAATCGCAGCATGACACTTCGTCCGGAAGGCACAGCTGGCGTAGTTCGCGCTTACGTAGAGAATAAGCTGTACGGCGAACCGGACGTGAGCAAGCTGTATTATATCGGTCCGATGTTCCGGTATGAGCGTCCGCAGGCTGGTCGTCAGCGTCAGTTTCACCAGTTCGGTGTAGAAGCTCTTGGTGCAGTTGATCCGGCAATTGATGCCGAAGTTATTGCGCTTGGTTATCAATTGTGTGTAGAGCTTGGTCTAAAGGATGTCAAAGTGGAAATTAACTCGGTGGGCAATGCAACTAGTCGGGCGGAATACCGGGAGACGCTGCTTGGTTTCCTGAGACCAATGAAAGATACGCTTTGCAAAGACTGCCAATCCCGGATGGAGCGTAACCCGCTGCGTGTACTGGATTGTAAGGTGGATCAGGATAAATTTGTTGGGGCTCCGTCCATCCTGGACAGCCTGGATGAAGAATCATTGAGTCATTTTGCCAAATTGCAGGCGTATCTGGACGATTTCGGCGTAGACTACGCGGTGAACAATCGTTTAGTGCGGGGACTCGATTATTACACGCTGACAGCATTTGAGTTAAAGGCACAAGGTATCGGAGCCATTGATACCGTTGGTGGCGGTGGAAGATACAATGGTCTTGTTGGTGATATCGGCGGACCGGATCAGCCGGGTATTGGCTTTGGTATTGGTCTGGAGCGTATTCAACTCATTCTGGAACACCAGAATATTGAAGTAACTACACTCGCTCCGCTTGACGTGTATTTTGTCGCTCTGGGTGAGGCGGCTGATCGTGAGGTCAATCGACTGTTGTTTAAATTGCGTCAATCGGGCTTATCCGGCGAACGCGACTATCTGGGCCGTAAGATGAAAGCACAGATGAAATCAGCAGACCGCTTCAAAGCTCGTTATACGGCGATTCTTGGGGATGACGAACTGGAACGCGGTGAAATCTCACTTAAAGCGATGGATACCGGCGAGCAGCAGACTGTTAAGCTGGATGAGCTGGTGGCTACGGTACGCGGAAATCATTAAGAACCTACGCTGAAATGACAAGCTTAGAATCGGCAAGTGGCTATGGTGAATAGATATTCCGATTTCACGGATGGTACTCTCCAGAGACAGCATGCCTTTCGAATATATCTTCACGTAACCGGAATGTGGAAGGCGGGCTACATGCTTGTCTTACACAGAACGGAAATTTCACATAAGAGGAGTTTGGTTATGAAAAGAAGTCATCATTGCGGCGCATTAACAGACGCACATATCGGTGAAACAGTAACATTGAACGGCTGGGTACAGACCCGCCGTGACCTGGGGGGCGTACTTTTTATCGATCTGCGTGACCGCAGCGGAATTGTACAAGTTGTTTTTAACCCGGCATATTCCGGTGAAGCATTGCAGATCGCAGATCGTGTACGCAGTGAGTATGTCATTGCGGTAACGGGTAAAGTGGTTAAACGTGATGCAGAGACTGTAAACAAAAACCTGCCAACAGGCGAGATCGAAGTTCAAATTACGGAAATCGAAGTGTTGAATGCAGCCAAAACACCTCCATTCTTCATCGAAGATGGCGTTGAGGTAGATGAATCCCTGCGTTTGAAATATCGTTACCTGGACCTGCGTCGTCCGGAAATGTTCGAAACCTTAAAACTGCGTTCCAAAGCGTCTAAAGTGTTCCGTGATTACCTGGACGGAGAAGAGTTCGTTGAGGTGGAAACACCAATCTTGACCAAGAGTTCCCCGGAAGGTGCGCGTGACTATCTCGTACCAAGCCGTGTACATGAAGGAGAATTCTTTGCCCTGCCACAATCCCCACAAATCTACAAACAATTGTTGATGGTTGGTGGACTTGAGCGTTACTACCAAATCGCTCGTTGTTTCCGTGACGAGGACTTGCGTGCAGACCGTCAACCGGAATTCACTCAAGTCGACATCGAGACGTCTTTCTTGCAACAAGATGACCTGTTACCAATGATGGAACAGTTGATGGCCAAATTGCTTCGTGAAACGAAAGGCATTGAGCTGGAATTGCCATTCCAACGGATTACGTATGCTGATGCCATGGGCAAATACGGTTCTGACAAACCAGATCTGCGTTTTGGCATGGAACTGGTGGAGATGAACGATATCGTAGCAGGCAGCGGTGTGAAGGTATTCGCTTCCGTCATTGAAAAAGGCGGCGAAGTGAAGGTACTGAACGCCAAAGGCTGCGGTACTTGGAGCCGTAAAGAGATCGATGATCTCGGACCATTCGCTGCACGTTACGGCGCTAAAGGTCTCGCTTGGATTCAAGTGAAAGACGGCGAGTTCAAAGGGCCAATCGTGAAGTTCTTTACGCCGGAAGAGATTGAAGCGGTTAAAGAACGTACAGGCGCTGAAGAAGGGGACTTGCTGCTCTTCTCCGCTGACACCAAAAAAGTCGTTGCTGATGTTCTCGGTGCCCTGCGTCTGAAAATCGGACGTCAACTGGGCCTGATCGATGACAGCAAGTTCAAGTTTGCTTGGGTTGTGGACTTCCCGCTACTCGGCTATGATGAAGAAGCGAAACGTTATGTGGCGGAACACCACCCGTTCACACGTCCAAAAGACGAAGATGTACATTTGTTTGACACAGATCCGGGTGCAATCCGCGCTCAAGCCTACGACCTTGTACTGAATGGTTATGAAGTCGGTGGCGGTTCGATGCGTATCTACAAACGTGATGTACAAGAAAAAATGTTTGCTGCGCTTGGACTTACACCAGAAGTGGCTAACGATAAATTCGGTTATCTGCTCGAAGCATTCGAATATGGTACACCACCACATGGCGGTATCGCATTTGGTCTGGACCGTCTCGTAATGTTGCTGGCAGGACGCACAAATCTGCGTGAAACCATTGCCTTCCCGAAAACGGCGAGTGCAACTGATCTCTTGATGAATGCACCTTCCGAAGTGGATGGATCACAACTCGAACAACTTCACATCCGTGTAGCCCGTAAACCTGTCGCGGAAAAGAAATAAAGGAGGCATCGATTTTCAATGCTCCATCAATTTTCAAGAACAGAGCTTGCAATCGGACCAGAAGGTCTGAACACGCTCAGAAATAGCACGGTAGCTGTACTTGGCATCGGCGGTGTGGGCGGGATTGCTGTAGAAGCACTTGCCCGCAGCGGAGTTGGCCGAATCATCCTGATTGACAAAGATGTAGTGGATATCACGAACATCAACCGGCAAATTCATGCACTTACCACGACAGTAGGTCAGAAAAAAGCCGACTTGATGGTAGAACGTGTGAAATTGATCAATCCGGAATGTGACGCCATTGCGCTTAACATGTTTTATACGGAAGAAACGTATGAGGAATTGTTCAAGTACGATCTGGATTATGTACTGGATGCTTCCGATACGATTATCTACAAAATACATCTCATTAAAGAGTGTCTTAAACGCAAAATTCCGATCATCTCCAGCATGGGCGCTGCGAACAAAATGGACCCGACGAAATTCCAGGTCGCGGATATTTCGAAAACGTCCATGGACCCGATTGCCCGTGTAGTACGCACCAAGCTACGCAAAGACGGCATCAAAAAGGGCGTGAAGGTAGTATTCTCCACCGAAGAGCCACTCAAGCCACGTGCAGACGTGACGCAGAAGATCGTTCCCGAGAATGCGCCTGAGATTCGCAAAGCGAAACAGCCGCCGGCAAGTAACGCTTTTGTCCCGCCGGTAGCTGGTCTGATTATGGTCAGTGTTGCCGTGAAAGATCTGCTTGAAAAAGCAGAGGAGTCAGAGGCTTAAGCAAACAACAGATCAAATCAATTAACATTGTATAAGATTAACCGATGAAGCGCGGGTGCTATGAGCACCTGCGTTTTTTGGTATTTTTCTTTTTGCGCGCCGCATCTTCAATGGGGGATACGATATGTCAGGAGTACGTCATGTACTTCACTTTGAAAACGGTGTATGATATGATGTGCTGCGCGAAATGATGATACATACATAAAGATTTGCGGCGTATAGGTTCAACTTAACTTTTTACACGAGAACGTAGAGGACAGAAAAAAGCTGGAGAAGCGAAGTGTTCGCCTATAAGCTTTCTGAAAGAAAGCTACATCGGAAGGTTATTCTGTCATCGGAGTGGCAAGTGTAAACATTCTTTAGTTGAATTTATAAAAAGCGAGAGGGGAACAGAACAAATGAAACACGGGTGGTTGTCCAGACAGCTGGGCATGGAACCAGAAGATCAGTGGAAGAAGGAAATTGTGGCTGGTGCCATATCCTATTTTGCGGTCGTTTATATTGTGATGGTGAATGCGAAGATTCTTTCCGATGCGGGTATGCCGTTGCAGGCAGCGATGGTAGGTACGTTGCTCACATCCATTGCAGGATGTTTGCTTATGGCTTTTGGAGGTAAATCACCGATTGTTGTGGTGCCCGGCATGGGAATAAATGCATTTTTCACATACACACTTGTGCACTCGATGAAGCTGACTTGGCAAGAAGCGCTGGCTGTAGTGGCTGTTACGGGTGCTCTGTTTGCTGTCGTTGCCTTTACGTCGTTATATAAAATGATCAGCGAAGCGATCCCGAAAAATTTGCAGCATGGCATCACGGTCGGGATTGGATTGTTTCTAACCTTTATCGGACTGCAAAAGAGCAGCATTGTGATTGCCCATCAGACAACGTTTGTTGCTATCGGACACTTTAATGATCCCAATGTTATTACAGCTTGCGTAACACTTGTGCTCGCCGTTATTTTATTTATCCGAAATGTTCAAGGCGGTTTGCTCATCAGTATTTTAATTGGGACAGGACTTGCTTACGTGCTCGGAGCTGTACATCCCGGCGAAGCGGTATCTGCTATGGAAGCACTGCGGCAATATGGCGGTCTGTTTGGTGAATTATCTCTGATGAAGCTGGCGGATATTGCATTCTGGATTGCTGTCTTTTTGCTACTGTTGATTGTTGTGTTTGAAAATATCGGGCTCATCACCGCGCAAACGAATATGATTGGTCGGCCGGAACGGTTCAAGGGCAGTCTGCGTGCACTGTCGGTTAGCACGGTGCTGGCAGGTATTTTGGGTAGTAGTCCACCCGTGGCAGCAGCGGAGACTACAGCGGGCATCGCGGCAGGTGGACGCACAGGATTAACGCCACTCGTGACGGCGGTGCTGTTCGGAGCTACCTTTTTCTTCATTCCGCTACTCGGGTATATTCCCGATAGTGCGATTGCACCTATTTTGATCATCATCGGCGGCTTGATGGTACAGGGTGTCAGAGATATGGATTTCAGCGATTTTACCGAAGCGTTTCCGGCGTTTCTGATCATGGTCATGATTCCTTTTACATATAGCATTGTGGATGGAATGGCATTTGGCTTTATCGCGTACCCGCTGGCAAAACTGGCTGCCGGAAAAGGAAAAGAAGTGCCTGTTGTCATGTATGGCATTTCGATTCTGTTCCTGGCGAACTTTGTATTGCATGGTATTTTGTAAAACGAAACGAAAAGTGATGAGATAGAGAACGGGAGGAATACGGATGGAAGAACAGGAAAGGCAAGAACAGGGAATGCAAGAACAGCAACACTCGGAGTCGAATAAGCCGAAAGTCGGAACAAAAGGATTCAAGGATTTTGTTAGACTGATCGCTTCCACAAATCCGCCAAAATTGATTCTGACCGTGGCTCTCATCTTGACGTTGATTCAAACGACGGCGGGTCTCATCGTTCCCTTGATGACCAAAGGACTCATTGACGGACTGACGACATCAGCTCTAAATAAATCGGTTATTTTTCTGTTGCTAGGGGCGTTTGTGATCCAAGCCATAGCTTCAGGAATTAGCATCTATATGTTGAACTACGCCGGGCAACGTGTCGTGGCGACGCTCCGCACCAAGCTGTGGAACAAGGTACTGTCACTTCGCATGCCATATTTCGACCGAAATCGTACAGGAGATACGATGAGTCGCATCACCAATGATACCAGCCAAATTATGACGTTAATCGCAGATTATCTCGTGTCCTTTGTCTCCAATATCGTTGCGGTAATCGGTGGGGTGGCGCTGCTCTTTTATCTGGATTGGGTAATGTCTCTCATTATTCTAAGCCTGGTGCCGCTGACCATGCTGATCTTGTTGCCTGTGGGCAGAAAAATGTACAAAATCTCCAAAAAACAGCAGGACGAGATGGCAGGGCTGACGTCGGTGCTCAGTCAGGTGATTAGTGAAATTCGTTTGGTCAAGGCATATGGAACCGAGAAGCAGGAATCCGAGGCGGGAGATTCCCGCATTCGTAAAATGTTCGCTTTTGGATTACAGGAAGCACGTATTCTTGCTTTGATCGGGCCTTTGTTTACTTTTGTTATGACGGCTGTGCTCGTTGTTATTCTAGGTGTCGGGGGGATGCGGGTTGCTTCGGGGCTATTGTCGCCGGGGGAACTGGTTGCGTTCATTCTGCTACTGTTCCAGGTTATTATGCCTATGGGACAGTTCACAACGTTGTACTCACGTTTGCAAAAAGTCGTAGGAGCTACTGAACGAATTCAGGCGATTCTTGCGGACGAGGAAGAACCGGATCACAGCACAAAGCTTGCTCCGCAAGGCAATGAAACGATTGCGTTTCACGATGTACATTTCTCTTATGTTACAGGCGAAGAAGTGCTGCATGGCATTCATCTAACGGTGCCGACTCGCAAAGTAACAGCGATTGTGGGTCCGAGCGGAAGTGGTAAGTCTACGCTGTTCTCACTGCTGGAGCAGTTTTACTTGCCCGATTCGGGTCACATTTCGTATGGGGGAGAAGCGATAACAACGTATTCCCTCGCTTCCTGGCGTAGCAAAATTGGCTATGTATCACAAGAAAGTCCACTTATGGCAGGTACGATTAAAGACAATATCACGTATGGTCTCAATCGTGAAGTAACCATGGATGAGATCAGAAGAGCCGCGGAGATGGCCTATTCGGCTGACTTTATCGACAAACTGCCACAAGGTTTTGACACCGAAGTGGGCGAACGCGGAATGAAGTTATCCGGGGGCCAGCGTCAGCGGATCGCTATTGCCCGTGCGTTGCTGCGTAGCCCTGATATTCTGATGCTGGATGAAGCCACCTCCAGTCTGGACAGTACCTCCGAGTACGAAGTTCAACAGGCGTTATCCAATCTGATGGAGGGCAGAACCACCATTGTGATCGCACATCGATTGTCTACAGTTGTGGATTCCGATCAGATTGTGGTGTTGGAACATGGGCACGTGACCGGAACAGGAACTCACGCAGAATTGATCCATACGCATCCCGTATACCGGGAGCTTGCGCAAAAACAGTTTGTGGCCCAGGACGGAGATGGCAATGCAAGCAGCAATGGAGAAATACGAAACACATAGTAATGCTCGCTCGACAGAGGGATGAGGATCGAAGGACTCTGCTGAGAGCGATATCTGTGAAGGTATCGCTCAACAGAGTCCTTCTTTTTATGGTAAGGACTTCATGATTCGTTCTGCTCATATGGAAAATCGATATGGCTTTCAGTTGCCCTTTGTGATATATTGGATATCCTTTTGTATTGCGCGATCTACAGCGATGCAGAGCAAACAA
Source organism: Paenibacillus xylanexedens (assembly GCF_007680605.1). Taxonomy (GTDB): domain Bacteria; phylum Bacillota; class Bacilli; order Paenibacillales; family Paenibacillaceae; genus Paenibacillus; species Paenibacillus xylanexedens_B. The sequence continues at coordinate 3,294,315 of NZ_VEIO01000001.1, read as the reverse complement.
CTATTCTTAGGAGGTAACTGAAACATGTCAGACAGCTTTCAAAGTGCCTATCAAGAAGAAGAGTACAGGTTAGCGCGAACGATGGAAGAAGTGGACCGCCAGCTTGAACGGCTGCGGAACTTTCCGGTGTATACCGGTCACGATTTCACGGAACAAGTGCTGGAAGCCGGACGTGAAGAACGCCGGAATGCCTTGTCCAAGAGCGCGCAACAACCCTATTTCGGACGCTTGGATTTCGAAGAGCAGGGCAGTGGTGAACGGAAACCGCTGTATATTGGCAAGATTGGCGTAGACCGCGAAGAGATCGGTGAGCATCCGCTTGTGATCGATTGGCGCGCTCCTGTCGCGAGCCTGTTTTACTCTTTTACCGGAGGAGAAGCCTCTGCAACGTATGAAGCCCCTGAAGGGCTGATTGAAGGTTTGGTGTATCTGAAACGAAATGTCGTGATTCGTCAGCGCATACTGGAACGTGTGGCAGATACGTATAACCGGGACAGTGACCAACCTGCCGTATCCGATGAATTCCTCGTGTACCGCCTTGGTGAAAACAAGGACAATAAGCTGCGGGACATCGTATCCACGATTCAGGCCGAGCAGGATCAGATCATTCGGGCGGCGAGAAACACCGCACTGATCATTCAGGGGGTCGCCGGATCAGGGAAAACAACAGTGGCCCTGCATCGCCTTGCTTTTTTGCTGTATCAGTACAAGGAGCAGGTGTCGGCGGAGAAAATGGTTATTTTTGCACCCAACCATATGTTTCTGGATTACATCTCCGATGTATTGCCAGAGCTTGGGGTAGGAGACATTCAGCAGCAAACCTTTCCCGATTGGGCGATGAATCTGCTGGGGCTGGATATGCCGCTTGCAGATGCGTCAGAGACGTTGCAGACGTGGTTTGAAACCCCTGCTACTCGGCCTGAACTGAATGATGATGTTCCTGGACGTTACAAAGGCTCGATTCCTTTCATGGAACTGATTCGGGAGTGGTTATCGGGGATGGAGGAAGCATCCGTGCCGGATGGTGATTTCAGTCCATGGGACGGTGCGGTGCTCAGTAAACAGGAAATCGAAAGCTGGTTTGGGACGGAGTACAAACATTATCCGCTGGCCAAACGCAAAGAGCGGGTCATGGCACGGGTTCACCGCTGGATTGAGATGGAATTGAAAAAGCCGATGCCGGAAACGGTGCGCAAAGAACGTAAGAAGAAGGCAGCAACCCGGGAGAAGTCCTATGCCAAAAAGTGGCCTGAGTACAATCCGCTGACGTTGTACAAACAGCTGTTCAAGGCCGCAAAAGGCGGGTCTGTGCCTGCTGAGCTAAGCAGCTTAATACCCAAAGCGATCATGAAGAAAACCGGTGCAGATTTGAAGCAAGATGTCATTCGGGAAGAGGATCTTCCGGCACTGGTTTATATCCATACGCTGGTGCATGACATTGAAGGAGCGGAGCGTTTTGACCACGTTGTCATTGATGAAGCCCAGGATTTCTCGCCATTTCATGTTGCGCTGCTGGATCAGTTTGTGAAAGGACATTCTTTTACTATTCTGGGAGACTTGTCTCAAGGCATTCATGAGTACCGTGGTGTTCATGCTTGGGAAGAGATGAGTTCACTGTTTCCAGAGGAACAGAATGCGTATTTTGCCTTAACCCGGAGCTATCGTTCCACGATGGAAATTATTGATTATGCCAATACCATCCTGGAGCAGGGTGTGAAGAGTGGGATTACGGCGATTCCCGTGTTCCGGAGCGGTGATCCGGTGCGTACGCTTGCATACGGAAGTGAAGGACGAACGGGGAGCCTGGAGCGGGCACTGAACATACTGACGAATAAAGACTATCGGACGGTGTCCATCCTGACACGAACGTTGCATGAAGCCGAAGAACTTCATCGCGAGTTTCAGAAGGCGGGCTGGGATTTGAACCTGATCGATGGCGGCAAAAAACAGTACAGTGGCGGACATTCCATTTTGCCTGTGTATCTGTCCAAAGGGCTTGAATTCGATGCGGCTATCGTGGCTGATGTTGATCAGCAGCACTATTTGCCTGGCGCGGGTGATGCGAAGCTGCTCTATGTCGGCTGTACACGGGCTCTGCATGAATTGTGGTTATTCCACGACGGTAGCATGCCGGCGTATGCCGCAGCAACGCATAATCCCGAAGGTGAACAGGTTACGATTCAAGGCTGGCCTGATGAGACTGTTTCATAGATAAATAGATCACATAGTACTAAGCTATATAGAAATAAAGGCATGACGCAGGTTAACCCTGACGCATGCCTTTTTTGTATAGGAAGATGAAGGTAGGTTTCTTATAGGGAGGTTACAGTGGGAGATACGTCTTGTTTTTTCTTAGCTGAACGGCGGTTCACTAGATAGATGCCCACCCCGATGAGTACGCCTCCAGCCCCGACAAACCATTGAACCTCCTCACCTAACAAAACCCAGCTTGAAAGCACACCGAAGAACGGTGCGAGAAACAGGTAACTGCTGGTCTGGGCGGAATCACTGTGCTGTAATAGATAAAACCAGAGGGAAAACTGCAGGATGGAACAAATCAGCGTTAGATATAACAACGATATGATGGAAACTGTAGTTACTGTAAAATGAGGCTGCTCCGTCCATAAACTTAGCAAAAGTAATGCTACACCTCCGGCAAGCATCTGATAAGCCGTGAGCACGAACGTATCATATCCACCACCCCAGCGCTTAATCAGGAGTGTGGATACGGCAAATGAAATTGCTCCGCCAAAACCGATCCAGGTTCCGGGGGTGAAGCTCATATGCCATCCAAAGGTAAACAAAATGCCGACAAACCCAACAATTACGCCAATCCACTGGCTTAATCGATATCTCAGTTTATATAGTAGCGCACTGAGAACAATGACGATTAATGGATTCGTAAAGGTAATAATGGCCGATTCACCGGATGAAATCCAGTTCATGCTGTAATAGGCGCAGCCCATCACCCCGGCGGATTGGAACAAGCCGATGAGCACGATTCTACCCCAAGCTCGCCATCCCCTCGGTAAGGGTTGCTTACGCAGGGCCAGGGCCATCAAACCACCAGCAAGTGATATAACGCAAGCCCATCAATAGAAACGGTGGTGCATAACTGAGTCCTATTTTACCTACAGGAAAAGAAGTACCCATAATGAGTGTTGTCACGATAATCAATATGATGTATTTGGCTCGGTTCATGTTGAACACTCCTTTGAAATAACATGAGACGTGTAACGTTCAGGACTTATTGTAGATCGAACTAGACATAATGTATAATGATTACAAATGAACTGGATATCATTTTAAATGATGTCAGAGCGGAGGCAAGATGGAGAGCGGGGATCTTCGAATATTTCAGTGTGTTGCCAGGGAAGGAAATTTGACCAGAGCTGCGGTCAAGTTGGGGTATGTTCAATCCAACGTTACGGCCCGCATTCGGCATTTGGAGGCTGAAGTGGGTACCCCGTTGTTTATTCGTCACAATCGGGGCATGAACTTATCTCCCGCTGGGGAAATACTGCTAACGTACACAGATAAAATCATTGGTCTGTTGAACGATGCATCCAAAGCGCTTCAGTCTACCAATACACCATCTGGACCTTTGCAAATTGGCTCCATACAGACGGCGGCGGCAGTAAGGTTGCCTCGTCTTTTAGCGAAATATTACAACCAGTATCCAGACGTTTCTCTGGCGCTGGCTACAGGTCATTCTCAAATGCTTATTGATCAAGTTATCGGGTATGAATTGGAAGGCGCATTTATTGGCTGTTCTTGCGACCATCCTGATATTAAATCCGTGGATGTATTTGATGAGGAACTTTTTGTTGTATCGTCTCCAAGTCTATCGGAGGAGGAACTGATCCGAAAGCCGATACTGGTTTACAGTATGGGGTGCTCTTACCGTAAAATTTTGGAGGACTGGATGCTTCTGAGCGGTGTTCACAGGCCCGTGATTATGGAATTCGGGACGCTGGAGGCCATTATCAGTGGTGTAATCTCCGGAATGGGCATCTCTCTACTTCCTGAAATCGTCATTCGTCAGCAACTCGAAAACGGTTTGCTGCGTAAACACTCTCTTCCTGCTGGGATGAACCGTATGATGACAAGGTTTATTACCCGCAAGGATGCGTTTGTCAGCAGTGCCCTTGGCGCATTTATGGCAATGCTCCCGCAGGGATGTGATATGATAGGGAGTGGAGATTCATTGGTTGAGAACAGTTCGGAAAAAGCACTCTTACATGGCAAGTGATGCTTGAGATGCGCACTATGATTGGCAACCCTTTAAGGAAGTGATAAACCCATGGATTTATTTTCGTTTCAACAGGATACACAACCACAGGCCAGATTGTTAGCAGACCGTATGCGGCCTCAGCATCTGGATGAATATATTGGACAGGAACAGATCATCGGCCCTGGAAAACTTCTACGCCGGGCCATTGAGGCGGATCAGATCTCATCCATTCTACTGTACGGCCCGCCAGGATGTGGGAAGACCACGCTTGCTCACATCATCTCACAGCACACTCAAGGACAATTCGTGCGACTGAATGCCGTGGATGCCTCTGTGAAGGATGTACGCGAAGTAATTGAGCAAGCGCAGACGAATAAACAACTGTATGGAACCAAAACGATTCTTTTCCTCGATGAGGTACATCGTTTTAACAGTTCACGCCAGGATGCATTGCTACCAGCGGTGGAGAAGGGCACCATCATTTTTATCGGGGCAACGACAGAGAACCCCTTCCATTATGTAAACGGAGCCTTGATGAGTCGTTCCACCCTGTTTCAATTGGAATCCTTAAATAAGGAGCATTCCCTGATTGCGATGCGCAGAGCGCTGAGCGATGCGGATAAAGGCCTTGGGTTTATGGACCTGAAAGCCGATGATGAAGCGCTGGCACACATTGCTACGATGGCGAATGGTGATATTCGCCGTGCCCTGAATGCTCTGGAGCTTGCCGCGTTAACGACACCGCCTGAGCAGGATGGATCAGTTCACATCACACTGGCTGTTGCGGAAGAGTCGATCCGTCGTCCCATTGTCAAGGCAGACGAGTCCACACAGTATGACGTATTATCCGCTTTTCACAAAAGCATTCGTGGTTCGAGTGATGCGGCACTGTTCTGGTTTCTGTATGCGGTGGAGAAACTGGGCATGGACCCCATGACATTCATTAGGCGCCTGATTGCAGCAAGCAGTGAAGACATTGGACTGGCGAATCCACAGGCGATGACTCAGGCAATTGGAGCACTTGATGCCTACCGAAATAACGGCTGGCCGGAGGCCAAGCTAAATATTGCGCAAGCCATTTTGTTTGCAGTGGAAAGTCCGAAGTCCAATGCGGTATATACTGCGATATCCAAAGCGATGAGTGCCATTGATGAGGTGAGGTCGGCCGAAGTGCCGATGCATTTGAGGGATACCCATTACTCTGGTGCCGCGAAGCTGGGACATGAAGGATACCAGTATCCTCATAACTACCCTGGACATTACGTGAAACAGGAGTATCTGCCTAAACAGCTGTCTCGAAGAGTATTTTACGAGGCGACTGAGCAGGGGAATGAGTCGAAGATCAGGCTGAATCAACAGCGGCGCAGGGAGCTGTAAGGATGAAAGAGTTAGCATATATCGGGGCCGGAGGGTTTCTGGGCACGTTAACCAGGTACACCATTCAACTGATGCTCCCCTCGGCTAATACAGGTTTTCCATGGGCAGTGCTGTTGATCAATGCGATCGGCAGCCTGTTTTTGGGCTTTTTTTTTACCATGGCTATTCCGGAAAAAATAACACCTCAGCTCCGCCTTGCCATCGGCACAGGATTTACTGGAGCTTTCACGACCTTTTCCACATTTACACTGGATATCGTTCGTTTATCGGAAAGCGGCGAATGGATCAAAGCGGCGGTTTATCTCCTTTTAAGTGTAGTGGCAGGACTGGTGCTCTGCGCCCTTGGTATCAAGCTGGGCAACCGAATGTTAACTACCTCCCCCAAAGAGGGTGATGCCCGATGATCATCTGGATTGGACTAGCAGGTGTGTTAGGCGCTTTGCTCCGTTACAGCCTGGGAAAATTCATCTCAGGTAGAGTGGGAACCGCCTTTCCCTGGGGAACGTGGGTAATTAATATCAGCGGTTCTATTATTTTGGGAATGTTGTACGGCGGGCATCAAGCAGGAAGTTTGCCATACGCAATGTGGGTAGTATGGGGAACTGGCTTCTGCGGAGCGTACACCACGTTCTCAACCTTTGGGTATGAAACATTAACGTTAATGGGGCAACAGCAACAAGCCAGAGCCGTTATTTACGTGGTAAGTTCAGTGGTGATGGGGGTGCTAGGTTGTCTGGCAGGAGTCTGGCTCACTGCATAAATTAAATATTTAAATTTTTTTGCAAAAAAAGCAGGAAAAAAGCCATCCTTCATGGTATTACATGAAAGACGGCTTTTTTTGTAGGAATACATGGAATTGACTCGCTCATGCTGTGCATAATGATAACAGTCAATCCGTCATGGATGTCCGGCATGTTATTGCATGGCCGGCACGGGTACTTTCTGTACCTGATCAATCGTACCACCGCCGAGGCAAACCTCTCCGTCGTAGAAAACAACGGCTTGTCCTGGCGTGATCGCTTTTTGCTGTTGATCAAACTGTACATCCACACTACCGTCCTCCTGCCAGGTCAATGTAACGCCCTGATCCGGTTGACGATAACGGAATTTTGCTGTGCAGCGGTACGGCACATTAGGAGTGCGGTCTGCACCTGCAATCCAGTTTACGCCTGTAGCCGTCAAACCTGTGGAGTACAAGCTGGCATGAGCGTCGCCCTGCACCACAAGCAATTGATTTTTCTCCAGGTTTTTATCTGCAACAAACCAAGGCTCGCCGTTGCCGGAACCGCCAATGCCAAGTCCTTGACGTTGACCAAGCGTGTAGTACATGAGACCGTCGTGACGGCCTTTGACTTCACCAGTTACGATATCAACCATGTCTCCGCCTTTGGCTGGCAGATAGTTGCTCAGGAACTCCTTGAAGTTGCGTTCGCCGATAAAGCATACACCTGTGCTATCTTTTTTCTTGGCTGTGTACAGACCGGCAGCTTCAGCAATTTTGCGTACCTCCGGTTTAGGCAGGTGACCAATCGGGAACATGGCTTTGGATAGTTGCTTTTGATTAAGAGCATTCAGGAAGTAAGTCTGATCTTTGTTGTTGTCCACACCGCGCAACAATTTGAACGTGCCGTCCTCTTCAATGAGGCGCGCATAATGGCCAGTAGCTACATAATCTGCGCCGAGATCCAGCGCTTTGTTCAGGAACTCACCGAATTTGATCTCACGGTTACACATGACATCCGGGTTCGGCGTACGACCCGACTTATATTCATCAAGGAAATAGGTAAATACTTTATCAAAGTATTCTTTCTCGAAGTTGACAGTGTAGTACGGAATGCCGATCTGTTCGCACACCCGGCGCACATCCTCTGAATCTTCTTCAGCGGTGCAATGGCCGAACTCGTCCGTATCATCCCAGTTTTTCATGAAAATGCCGATGACATCGTAACCTTGCTCTTTCAGAAGCAATGCGGTAACCGATGAATCCACACCTCCGGACATGCCAACGACGACCCGTGTATTTTCATTTGCTTTGGACATCGTTATCACCATTTCTATATATAAATGTGTTTCGTTACTATTCTAGCATAACCCGACCGAACTTACGATACACCCGGCCAATTTTGGATAGTGTCCACTCCAGGCGCACATTTTGCAATATCGTCAATCTTTCTTTTCCATAACGTATGCAGATATGTTAACATTACTTGAGGGTTATGATCGGAATACGGAGGATTAGAAGGTCGAGGCCTATTTTCCCTGAGGTTCGCGTGGCGAAATCACGGAATTAACGGTCATGAACCACATAGAGAAACAGCTTGAAGCAACAGAGCTTGAGAACAGTAAACACATACGTTCCATCCTTGTTTTTCTGAAAATTGAAAGAGGTGACTCCTTTGAAAATATCGACAAAAGGCCGTTACGGCCTCACTATTATGATGGAGCTGGCCGCAAGAACCGGCGAAGGTCCAACATCCTTGAAGAGCATTGCCGAGCGCAACCAGCTCTCGGAACATTATCTGGAGCAACTGATTGCGCCACTGCGTAATGCTGGCCTAGTTAAGAGTATCCGCGGCGCATATGGCGGTTACATTCTGGCGGGTGATGCTGCAACCGTGACCGCAGGGGATGTCATTCGTGTACTGGAGGGACCAATTTCACCAGTAGACTTTACGGAAGAAGATGACCCGGCAAAGCGTGATTTGTGGTTGCGCATCCGTGATAGCATTGCAAATGTACTGGATTCGACGACATTGAAAGATCTGATTACGTTTGAGGATCAGGAGAAGAAAGATTCCTACATGTTCTATATTTAGGCCAGGATATGAGTGATCATCCAGACGACACACTAAAGCCCCCAAATAAATGGGGGCTTTAGCCGTGACAACAGAGATAAAGGCATTTTACGTGATAAATCCGATGTATAAATGGCCTTGTTAATTGAATTGGAGCGTAAAACCCTGAGCGAGATGAACATATGTAAATACGTACTATGTTAAGACGAGGAAAACCGCTCGCTCATTCGGAATTAGATTAATGTTTAACCGCCAGGCAAAGCATTCCACTAACGGCTTTTCAGTGACTCTATATCTGCTTCCATGCGTAACTGACGACGGTTTAGTATATCAATACTATGCTGGTGAGTATTCAATTCAGAGGTTACTTTACGTTCAAACGTAATTTGAGAAGCTTCAAGGCGTTTAGTAATATCGAGCGTTTCCAGAACCGCTTGCTGAAGGAGTGGAATATTTTTGGTCTGTTCTTCAATGACATTGAGTCTCTTATCGAAAGAATCGAGCCGTTCATCCATACGATCTAAGCGATTATCAACCTGATCGAAACGTTTATCAACCTGATCAAAACGTTTATCTACTTGATCTAGGCGTTTATCCACTTGATCTAAGCGTTGATCCACAGTATCAAACCGTTTGTCCATCTGTTGTAGCTGATTCAGGATTTGACCAAGAATTGCATCACTCATGCTCTTTCTCTCCTTTCAAAGTTTTATTTTTACATTATACACGAAGATGCGACATGTTCGCATTTGATTAATTTGTCAATCGGGCTTTTCTATATAAGACTAAGAAGTGCAATGACTTCATACAATCCAACACCAACGGGGTGATATCGATGAATCGTATATATTTAGATCACGCCGCATCGACACCTATGCATCCACGCGTTGCAGAAGCGATGATGAACGTGATGACAGGGCAATATGGTAACCCATCCAGCATTCATGCCTTTGGGCGTGAAGCCAAACGCACGGTCAGTGGAGCAAGAGACAGTATCGCGGCATCTTTGGGGTGTAAACCGGACGAGCTTGTATTTACAGGTGGCGGGACAGAGAGCGACAATCTGGCGATTTTTGGGGCGGTTGCTGCCAGAGCGGATAAAGGCAAACATGTGATTACGACGGAGATTGAACATCATGCTGTACTTCATTCATGTCAAGAGCTTGAGCGGCAGGGTTACGATGTGACCTATCTGTCTGTGGACAAATCTGGGCGCATCAAGCTGGAGGAACTGCGTGAAGCCATCAGGCCTGAAACTGTGCTGATCACAATGATGTATGCCAACAACGAAGTAGGCACGATTCAGCCGATTCGTGAGGTTGGTGAACTCGCGCGTCAGCATGATATTTTATTTCATACAGATGCGGTTCAAGCACTGGGCAGCCAGCCCATTTCCTGTAGAGACTTGCCTGTAGATCTGATCAGCTTCTCTGCGCACAAGATTAACGGACCCCAAGGTGTGGGTGCACTGTATGTCAGACGTGGCGTGACATTGGAAGCCAGATCACATGGTGGATTACAGGAACGACAACGTCGTGCAGGAACAGAGAACATGGCGGGGATCGCAGGTTTTGCAGAGGCGCTCAAGATCATTACCGAGAATGCGGAAGAGCATCTGCAGCATGCGCTGGAATTAAAAAAAATCCTGCTGGATCAGCTTGCCATTCATGTTGGGGCAGAACATTTTCATGTCAACGGACATCATGATTACACGCTTCCCAATATTCTCAATATCAGTTTCCCCGAGGTATCTACCGAAACGATGCTGATGAACCTGGATATGGAGGGCATTGCTGTAGCAAGCGGTTCAGCTTGCACTTCTGGTTCCCTGGAAGTATCCCATGTACTCAAAGCAATGAACTTGCCGGAAGCATTTTTGCAGTCTGCGATTCGATTTAGCTGGGGTTTGGGTAATACTACAAAAGAAATCATCACAACCGCCGAAAAAATTGGAACCATTCTTCAACGGCTACGTAATAGACCTTAAGGGGCTCTTTACACATGGAACAGAAGGAGGGGAGAAGTTCCATTTTCATCGGTTGGATAGAAGCGGTTTGATGATCGGCGTCTGATTGCCACTCATCAACTTTGGGCATACCTAGCAATAGCGCCGCGCCTATACAATGTGAAGAAGATGAGGGGGACCCAGCGATGAAGCTTCAGGAAATGATCGGACTTGCCGTTTTTGATGTTGAGGATGGGAAGCAGGTCGGTAAAATCCAGGATTTCATTGTGAATGATGATTGGGAGATTGAAGGCATTGAACTTGAGAATAAAGGCCTGTTTACCAATCATGTCAAAATGGTGCAATGGGAAGATATCGTTGCCTATGGCGAAGATGCCGTCATGATCCGTAATCAACAGGCTGTCCGCAAGACGGGGGCCGACGACATAAAATACACGTACCTCCTTGGTCGTTCCAAATTGAAGGAGATGTCCGTGCTCACCGAAGAAGGTTTGCTGCTCGGACGTGTCTCCGATGTTTATTTTGACCAGGAGTTGGGAAATACAATAATAGGGATTGAAATTACGGACGGTTTTGTGTCCGACCTGATCGAGGGCCGTAAATGGCTGCCATGTACAAGTGATATGTCTATCGGAGAAAGTGCCATTATGGTACCGCCGCTGAGTGAACAGCGCTTGGAAAATGCCATTCATTCTGTTAATGGATAGGTGAATGAATATGAAATGTCCAAATTGTAGTTCGAAAGATATCGGAAAAATTGGCTCCCATCAGTTTTATTGCTGGGGATGCTTTATTGAGTTAACGGTAAACGGTGAGAAAATGTCTGTATATCAGGTGGAAGAGGACGGCACGTTAAGCTCTCTGGATGATCTGTTCTTCGGAGAAGAGTTGCCACAAGACTTCCCACATATTCACGCTTCTTCTTAATACGCGGTTTAACTTCCTCTATATGCGGTTTCATGACAATACATGTCATTTAATGATGTCGCAATCTGGCGACAGATGGATATAGATGTAGTTACATAGTGGTCAGGAAGCATATGAATGATTATATGAGACAATGATTCATAAAATTCGCTTTCCTCTTTTTTAGAGGGGAGCGTTTTTTTATTATTCAAGCTTAATATAGAATACCAATTTCAGAACACCGAACATATTCTTGTTCCCTTCCTCTTTTACCACATCTGCACGGAGTTAATAAAAAATCCCTCTCCTACATATACTGACTTTCAGAGCCAGTCCATATACTGAACTGTAGAGGCAGTCCAAAGGGGAGAATCGAAATGGAGCAACTAACCAAAAATAAAATGTTTCGTTACGCGATCTGGCTCTTGCTCGGATTGATCATTTTATATTTTATCTGGCTGTTACGGCCGTTATTATTACATATCTATGGATTTTTGAAAACGGTACTGGCCCCATTCATCGTTGCACTGATCATATCTTATGTACTTAACCCGATAGTAAGTATGCTTGGCGGGCGCAAAGTTCCGCGTTCCATTGCGGTTTTGTTAATCTATGCTTTTTTTCTGACCTGTATCGGAGTCATCTTAATGAATGTTATTCCTGTCCTGATTGAACAATTGGAAGAGTTAAATGAACATATGCCGGAACTATCGATGCGGGCGCAAAGTCTGATGAACAGTATGGATCACAAATTAATGCCGCCAAGCATACGCACAGGCATGAACAGCTGGTTTTTTCAGATGGAAGACCGGCTTACGCAAGGGATCACCGTGCTGATGGACAATATCGGAGCAACGATCAATGTGCTGTTTAACGTATTCATCGTGCCGTTTCTGATTTTCTATATGTTAAAGGATTTTGATGTATTTGAACGCACGGTAGTGGCTTATCTGCCTCGTTCTCGCCGTAAAGCCATTGTTTCCGTGATGAAAGAGATCGACACCGCACTTGGAAATTATATCCGGGGACAATTTATCGTCTGTGTGATCGTGGGTATCTTCGCATATATCGGATATATCGTGATCGATATGCCTTATGCTCTGCTTCTGGCAAGTATTGTGGCGGTATTCAACATTGTGCCGTATCTGGGGCCTTTTTTGGGGGCGGCACCTGCAGTGGTGATGGCTTCAACGGTTTCTTTCAAAATGGTACTTCTGGTCATCGCGGTGAATACACTCTGCCAGGTGCTGGAGAGCAATGTGGTTTCCCCGCAGGTGGTTGGACGAACGCTGCATTTGCACCCTCTTTCGATTATATTTGCGCTTCTGGTCGGGGGAGAGCTGGCGGGGATTGTCGGTCTTATTCTAGCAGTACCGGTCTTTGCCGTGTTGAAGGTCATCGTGCAGCACTTCTTCGCCTATTACATCAAGCGGAGAACCGAGTAATCAAATAGGCAGAGTGAGACAGGAAATTATCTGGAATCGCCTCAGAAGGCGCGTTGACACTGGGGAACTCTATCGATATAATGAGGGTGTATGTTTACTAAATTAAAATCGATGATGAAATGAAGTATGCCGAGGGTTCCTTTCCTCAGAGAATAGACTTCTTCGAATTCAGACACGTGCTGAGTTCGTTGGCTGGGAGAGTCTTGAAAGTTGAAGCGGCAGAAAGCTGATTTCGGAGTGCAGGACAACCCTGCCGGGCGCGACCGTTACTCGCATGAACGAGGCGATTGTTCGTTTATCCTTCCAATGACGGGAGTTGAACCCTTTTCAATGATGGGAGTTGAACCCTTTCAATAAGGGGAGATGAACAATAACCAGGGTGGTACCGCGATAACATCGTCCCTGATCATTCAGGGGCGTTTTTTGTGTTTATTTTTACAGATGCGTTACCAAAAAAATGTACAAAACAATCTGTTAACCAACCGGGGCGATCTCGCTGCGGAACTTATAATCTGATGGGGGCAACCAGTATGAAAGCTAGTGAAATCCGATCCAAATGGATCCAGTTTTTTGCAAGTAAAGGCCACAAAATTGAACCAAGCGCGTCGCTTGTACCACACAATGATCCTTCCCTGCTGTGGATTAACGCAGGTATGGCACCGCTGAAACCATACTTTGACGGACGGGAGAAGCCGGAGAACCCACGTCTGGCAAACTCGCAAAAATGTATCCGTACCAACGATATCGAGAATGTCGGCAAAACGCGCCGTCACCATACGTTCTTTGAAATGCTTGGTAACTTCTCCATCGGTGATTACTTCAAGGAAGAAACGGTGACTTGGGCTTGGGAATTCCTAACGAGCAAAGAGTGGATCGGATTTGATCCGGATCGCCTGTCCGTTACCGTATACCCGGAAGATGAAGAAGCCTTCAAGCTGTGGAATGAAAAAATCGGACTGCCGGCTGAACGCATCATCAAGTTAGACGAAAACTTCTGGGATATCGGCGAAGGCCCATGTGGACCTTGTACTGAAATCTTCTATGACCGTGGGGAAGCTTACGGTAACGATATGAACGATCCTGAAATGTATCCAGGTGGAGAGAACGAGCGTTATCTGGAAGTGTGGAACCTTGTATTCTCGCAATTCAACCATAACAAAGACGGCAGCTACACACCTCTTCCGAACAAAAACATTGATACAGGTGCAGGGCTGGAGCGTTTTGCATCCATTCTGCAAAATGTAGATTCCAACTTTGACACCGATCTGTTCCAACCGATGATTCAGAAAACGGCTGCACTGGCAGGCGTTAAATATAATGATAGCGTTGAGATTGATGTTGCGCTCAAAGTCATTGCCGATCATATCCGTACCGTGGCATTTGCTGTAGGTGATGGCGTACTGCCAAGCAATGAAGGCCGCGGATATGTCATTCGCCGTTTGTTGCGCCGTGCCGTTCGTTACGGTAAAGTATTGGGCCTGGATCGTCCGTTCCTGTATGAGCTGACAACGACTGTTGGTGAAGTGATGGGCATGTACTATCCTGAAGTGGTAGAGAAGCAAGAATTTATTGCCAAAGTGATCAAAACCGAGGAAGAACGTTTCCACGAAACGTTGTCAGACGGACTTTCCATTCTGGCAGATATCAGTGCTGCAGCCAAATCCGAAGGACGTACAGTGATTAGCGGACCAGAAGCATTCAAACTATACGATACGTACGGATTCCCGTTTGACCTGACTGAGGATTATGCGTCGGAACATGGTCTGACCGTAGATCGTGATGGCTTCGATGCATCCATGCAAGAGCAACGTGATCGTGCGCGTGCAGGGCGTCAAGAGAACGAAAGCATGAAGATTCAAGGTGGACCGCTGGCTGACCTGGAGGTTAAAAGCGAGTTTGTTGGATATACTGACCTTTTGACGGAAGCAAAAGTGGTAGCCATTGTTACCGGAGATGCTCTTGCAGACTCTGTAGGAGAAGGACAGACTGCTCAGGTTATTCTGGATCAAACGCCATTTTATGCAGAAAGTGGCGGTCAAGTCAGTGACCAAGGCGTGCTTCGTAGTGCAAGTGCTGTAGCAACTGTTCAAGGTCTGTTCAAGGCTCCGCAAGGACAGCACGTGCATGTGGTGACGATTAAGTCCGGTGAGCTTCGTGTGGGCGATGTCATTCAAGCAGAAGTGGACGCAACCAAACGCGGCGATATCATTAAAAACCATACGGCAACACACTTGCTCCACAAAGCATTGAAAGATGTGCTCGGTACGCATGTCAATCAGGCTGGTTCCCTTGTGGAACCACAGCGTCTACGTTTTGACTTCTCTCACTTCGGCAGTATTACTCCGGAAGAGTTGACTGAAATTGAACGTCAAGTGAATGAGCAGATCTGGAATCGTCTGAACGTAAACATTGAGCTCAAAGGCATCGATGAAGCGAAGGAAATGGGAGCTATGGCTCTTTTCGGCGAAAAATATGGAGATATTGTGCGCGTCGTGCAAATTGGAGATTACAGTTTGGAACTTTGTGGCGGCTGTCACGTAAATAATACTTCAGAGATTGGAATTTTCAAACTGGTCAGCGAAAGTGGAATCGGCTCCGGTGTGCGCCGGATTGAAGCTGTGACAGGCCGCGGTGCATATTTGTATGTGGAAAGCCAGTTGGAACTGCTCAAACAGTCCGCAAACCTTCTTAAAGCGAATGTAACAGATGTTCCGAAGCGTATCGAAGGTCTGAATCAGCAACTGAAAGAAGCTGCGAGAGAGACTGAATCGCTGCAAAGTAAACTCAGTGCGATGGAAGCAGGTCAGTTGACGGATCAAGTGGTACAAGCAGGTAATACCCAATTGCTGGCCGCTCGTGTAGATGCACCGAATATGGATGCACTTCGTACCGTTGCGGATGAGCTGAAAGTAAAACTGCCAGATGCCGTTCTCGTACTCGGTGCGCCGGCGGATGGCAAAGTGAATTTTGTAGTTGCAGTACCTGCCGAGCAGGTGAAACAAGGTCTGCATGCCGGTAAGATTGTGAAGGAAGTTGCTGCAGTATGCGGCGGCGGCGGCGGCGGACGTCCGGATATGGCTCAGGCCGGAGGCAAGGACGCAAGTAAGCTGGATGAAGCATTGAAACTGGCGATTTCCATCGTCAGCCAGTAAAGGACAAGCAAAAAACACAATTGCCTTATCCTTTGTGTACTTGTGGCAGTCAGAATATGTTATTATATAAACAGAAATCAATTCGGCAGGACATGGTCCCCATGTTCATGCAGGAGCGAGGTGTCATCAATGGACTCCATGGATAAGACGGTTAAATTTAATGTGAAAGGTGACGAACAGGAGGCATCTTCGCAAGAGATTCTTCTCACGGTATATGACGCGCTGGTCGATAAAGAGTATAATCCCATTAACCAGATCGTTGGATATCTGATATCCGGCGACCCCGCGTATATTCCGCGTCACAACAACGCACGCAGTCTGGTCCGGAAAAAGGAGCGCGACGAGCTGATTGAAGAGCTTGTTCGATCTTATCTGGCCAATCACCGGTAATATACGCCACTTCCGTTTGTCTGCAGCCGTGCAGGCAAACGGATAATGAACCGACAGAAGACAGACTGAAGTCTAAGCTGACGATTGTATATCGTTCTGAACAGACTCAGGATGGGAGAGCATGATGAAAAAATTAGGTTTGGACTATGGGGACCGCAGAATCGGAGTTGCTGTCAGTGACGCCTTCGGTTGGACTGCCCAGGGATTGGAAGTGCTTGAACGCCGCCGGGATGAAGGCGAGTTCACACGAATTGCTGAATTAGTGCGTGAGCATGAGATCAGCGAAATTGTGGTGGGGCTCCCCAAAAACATGAACGGCACCGTAGGACCACGTGGTGAACTATGCATTGCGTTTGCTGAACGCCTGCGGGGCGAACTGAATTTACCTGTTCACCTTTGGGATGAACGGCTGACAACGATGGCAGCAGAACGTACGCTGATCGAAGCGGATGTCAGTCGCAAAAAACGCAAACAGGTCGTGGACAAAATGGCCGCTAGCCTGATTTTGCAAAATTATTTGGATGCCAATAGTACAAGGTGAGGGGGATCAACAATGGCTGAAGATCAACTGGGTATGGAAGAAGAAGCTGAGATCATTTACATTGCAGATGATGAGGGTAACGAAGAGGAATTCGAAGTCATCATGAAATTCGAAGTGGACGGTTCGGAGGCCAAGTATATGATGGTTGCTCCGGTTGAACCTGAAGATGGCGAGACGGATGTGTATGCATTCCGTTATGAAGAAGATGGCGATGATATCAAACTTTTTGTGATCCAAGATGATGCCGAGTGGGACATCGTCGAGGAGACCTTTAATACATTTCTTGCTGAAGATGAAGAGGAAGCGAACTAAATGACGGAATATAATCGCAAGGACCTGAAATGGACAGATTCGCTGCGTCTGGCATTCGGTGCTCATGTGGAGCTCGAGGAAGAGAACGGTAAATCACATCCGTATGAACTGCTCGCTGAATTTGAGGTACATGGGCAGCAGTACGCGGTGCTCCGCAGTTCATTGCGTCCGTATGACGAGGTTGAACTGCTAAGGGTTGTACCTGGTAGCGAAGACCAGATCATGCCGGAGTTAGTTACGATTGATGATGACGATGAGTGGGAGAGTATTTCAGAGCTTTATGATGAATGTACACTCCCGATTGACGAGGATTAACCAGCTTCAAATTGAAAAAACCGGAAGGGCGGAGAAGTCCGCTCTTTTTGGTTGTGTAAAGGAGTTGTATCTCTGTTGAAAGGCAAAGTCATAGGCATCTTGCTACTCGTACTGCTCATTCTGGCAGGAGGAGCTGGCGGTTATGTATGGAACATGATGCGTCCAGTGGAAGCTTCTTCCGAACCAGTTGTATTTGAAATCAAGAGCGGTTCGGGCATATCCGCAATTGCGGATCAGTTGCAGCAGGAAGGACTTATTCGAAACAGTCTGGTCTTCAAAGGTTATCTAAAGTGGAAGAAACTGGGCAGTAATTTTATGGCGGGAAAATATGCCATGAATCCGGGTGTAACGTACGATGAGATCATTCACAAACTGAGCAGCGGCGAGGTTGTCCCTGAGGAGATGGTGAAGTTTACGATCCCGGAAGGCTACACCGTATTGCAGATGGCGGACAAGCTTTCGGCTGAGGACATTGTGGATAAGAAGGAGTTCCTTAAGCTGGCGAATGATCCTTCAGCCTTCAATGTGGATATCATCAAAAGTATCCCGGTGGATGAAGAATTGAGATATGTGCTGGAAGGTTATCTCTTCCCGGAAACCTACGAAATGAAAAAAGGCAGCAGTACTCATGATGTGATGCAGCGAATGCTGGAAGAGTTTCAGACGAAAGTGAATTCTATTCCAGATTTGCAAGCGAAGCTTGATGAAAAGAAACTTTCGTTGCATGAACTTCTGACGATTGCATCGCTGGTGGAACGGGAAGTTGTCGTAGATCAGGAACGTGCATTGGTAGCGGGTGTAATCTATAATCGGATCAAAGACGATATGAAGCTGGAGATTGATGCAACGGTACAGTATTTGCTTGATAAACCGAAGGCAAGGCTATTGTTCAAGGATTTAAAGGTACAAAGCCCGTACAATACGTATTTGAACAAAGGTTTGCCACCAGGCCCGATTGCTAGTCCGAGTCTTTCGTCGATTAAGGCAGCGTTGAATCCGGAAGCTTCGGAGTATCTGTTTTATGTGACGAAAAAGGATGGAACTTCAGGGCATCTGTTTGCCAAGACATACAAGGAACATCAGCGAAATATAGCCAAAAGTAAGGCTGCGCAATAAGCGGAGGGGATTAGATGAGTACAAAACATGAACTGCTCGTGACAGTAGCAAATGTAACAGAAGCAGAAGCGTTGCTTCAAGCCGGAGCGGACGCTTTGTTAATTGGAGATGATCGCTTTGGCATGCGTCTGCCAGGCAGTTTTAGCCTGGAAGAGACTGCAGAAGTGGTGGCCATGGCTACCAAACACGAGGCTCGGATTATTGTTTCTATGAACAACCTGATGTCGAATGAATTATTGAAAGAATTGCCTGACTATGTGCAAGCGTTGGGCCGAATTGGCGTGCATGCGGTCGAGTTCAATGATCCATCTGTACTGGCTGCGATTAAGGAACATGCACCGCATATTCATTTGCATTGGAACGCAGAGATGACGTCGACAAACTATGCAACGGCCAACTACTGGGGAACCAAGGGGGCCAGCCGCGTTGTCCTTGCCCGTGAGTTGAACATGGACGAAATCACGGAGATGGTTCCATTTTTAAAAGTGGAGGCACAGGTGCAGGTTCATGGCATGACTAATATTTATCACTCCAAGCGAAGCCTGGTTCAGAGTTACATGGCTCATCAAGGACGTCCAGTGGAGGGGCATCTCGGTAAGGAACGCGGATTGTTCCTGATTGAAGCCGAGCGACGGGATGAGAAGTTTCCGATTTATGAGGACATCAATGGAACGCATATTATGAGTTCAGAGGACATCTGCATTCTGGAAGATCTTCATCTGATGATGGAAGCAGGTGTGCACAGCTTCAAGGTAGAGGGGATACTGAAGTCTCTTGCTTACAACGAAGCAGTTGTTCGTGCTTATCGTAAGGCGATAGATCTGTATGAAGCAGACGCGGAGGCGTATGCATACGACGAAGAATGGTTACGTGAGGTTCGCGAGCTGCAGGACCCTGAGCGGGAATTGTCATTTGGATTTTTCTATAAAGAACAAGTGTATTAATAGACGAGGTGAACAAGATGGAAACAGTGGCGGTCAAGCGGAAGTTTTCCGGTAAACGTAACCGTCTGGATAAACCGGAGCTCTTGGCTCCGGCGGGAAATCTGGAAAAATTAAAATTTGCGATTCACTATGGGGCTGACGCCGTATATATCGGCGGACAGGCTTATGGGCTACGTTCGAACGCGGATAACTTCAGTTTTGAAGAAATGCGTGAAGGTGTGGAATTCGCGAAAAAATATGGAGCTAAAGTATTCGTAGCAACGAATATCTATGCCCATAACGAAGATGTGGCAGGCATTGAAGCATACTTGCAGAACCTGTATGATGCAGGCATCTCCGCGGTTATTGTTGCCGATCCGGCCATCATTGAAGTGGCTTTGCGTGCAGTACCGGGCTTGGAAGTGCATCTTAGCACACAACAGTCCACTTTGAACTGGCAAGCCGTGAAGTTCTGGAAGGACGAAGGACTGCCGCGGGTTGTGCTTGGCCGTGAGACAAGCTTTGAAGAGATTGAAGAGATCAAGGCAAATGTCGATATCGAGATTGAGGCCTTCATTCACGGAGCGATGTGTTCTTCCTATTCGGGCCGTTGTGTATTGTCCAATCACTTTACAGACCGTGACTCTAACCGTGGAGGCTGCTGTCAGTCTTGCCGCTGGAAGTATGATCTGTTCGAGGATGCGAGAGAAGATACGGTCTGGGTAAGCGAAGAGGAAATGCAGATGAAGGCTCCTGCACCGTTTAAACTGGGAGATAATCAGTTGCCGCTTTTTCAGGAACAGGATAATTCCTTCTCCATGGGTTCGAAAGATTTGTGCATGATTGGTCATATCCCGGAATTGATTGATGTGGGTGTGGACAGCTTCAAAATTGAAGGACGAATGAAGTCGATTCACTACGTTGCGACTGTTGTTAACGTATATCGTCAGGCCATTGATGCTTACATGGCTGATCCAGAAAATTATGTGTTGAAACCGGAGTGGGTGGAAGAAATGAATAAAGCGGCGAATCGTCCGCTGAATACCGGTTTCTTCTACGACACCCCTGATCATGAAGATCATATCTATGAGCCGGAAGAGAAAGCAGTGCCTTACGACTTTGCTGGTCTGGTTATGGGTTATGATGAAGAAACAGGCATGGCGACCATTCAGCAACGGAATCACTTTAAGCCGGGAAATGAAATCGAGTTCTTCGGTCCCAATGGTACTTTTTTCAAACAAGTGGTAGGAGAAATTCAGGATGAACAAGGCAATGTTCTCGATGCTGCCAGACATCCGTTGCAACTGGTGAAAATGAAAGTAGATCAGCCAGTTTCTTATTTTGACATGATGCGGAAAAAGAAGTAGGCTTATATTCCTATTTTGTAACAAAATAATGTTAACAAATCACAAATTTGTGTTATAAAGTACAGAAATAGACCTCCGTATATCGGTATATGGGGGTCTTTTTTTTATAGAAAAATAGGAAAAAAGTTGTAATATATTTCTGAGGAATTGGAGGGAAAGCAGGAAAGCTGTCGAATACTACATATTTATAGGGGAGAGATTGAAAAATCTAACAAGAAAATTACTGGCAGGTGATTGGGATGGTACAAAAGAAGGATAAAGACAGTGGGGAACACAGCACACAACCCGAGCAGGCTAAGCCTGATAAGACACAGAATGTAAAGAAAGTTAAACCGGTCAAAATCAAAAAAGAAGGGATACATAAAAAGCCTTTCAAATTTGATCGAAGTAAGATCAGGTTTGACTGGATCAGAGTGGATTGGTTGAAGAAACAACTGAAGAATCGGGATTGGAAAGGGCTTGGAGGAAGTTCATTCAAACAGATTAGGAAAGTTAATCCGGTCAAATCTGTAGGGGTTAAACTATTTTTAATCTTTTTTGCAGCCATTATGATTGTTGTTATTAGTTTAGGCCTATTATCCTATTCCAAGGCTAAAAATACGATCGAGGCTAATGCATCCAGAGCAAATCAGGAGACGATTGATCAAACCAAGCAGAAGCTGGATATCATTTTGGAGCGTTTTGTGGATACGTCTACACAGATCTTCTTTGATCCAGAGATGCAGTCTTTGCTTCAGAAAATGTCAGATCCGAATCTGACGGCATATGATACGTTCGTCAATTCGAGTTCAATTAATAAACAGTTATCGAATGTAGCTTTTACAAACAAATCCATGGAAGCGATTTATTTGGTGCCGACAGATGAATCTAAATCGGTTATGGGCACAGGGAACAGCAGTTCAACGATGGGAAGCGTGCGTCAGGAATCATGGTATACGGACCTCGTAGCACAGGGTGGATACCGCTGGCTCCCGACACAAGAGAAGACCGATGGCACAACACAGACTTTCCGAATTGCACGTTCGATGAAGAACCTGCAAGGGACAACACAGTCTTATGTACTGATTATTGAGTTGAAACTGGAAGTGCTGGAGGAGCAACTGAAATCACTGGATCTGGGGGCAGGCTCGGTCATTCAATTGATTGCTCCGGATAACAAAGTCGTTGCTTCGTCTATGGCGGGACGTGCAGGAAAAGAAACGGAACTTGCCTTTGTGAAAGATTTGAAAGAGCCTGCAGGAAGTACAAATACCGAATATGATATCGATGGCAAATCGACGAATATGCTGGCTGTATACAGTACGCTGGATTCATCTGCGTGGAAGATGGTGGGTATGGTTCCCACTTCAATGCTGGTTAAGGATGCCAAAGGCATCTTGACAATGACCTTGTGGATGGCACTTGCATTTGCAGCCCTTGCTGTGGTCATCGGCGTCTGGATGGTTCGTATGATTGCTCGTCCGCTCAGCGGATTGAAAGATCTGATGCAAGAGGGTGCAAAAGGAAATCTGAAAGTGCGCACTCCGTATAGTTCCCAAGATGAGATTGGACAGCTATCCGCTGCATTTAATACGATGATGGAACAAATTACGAAGCTGGTCGAGCAGACCAATCGTTCTGCACAGGAAGTATTGGATACAGCTTCAGAACTGAGCAATGCTTCGAAGAAAACAGCTGTATCTGCTTCCGAAATTGCTGTAGCTACCGAAGAAATTGCTGGTGGTGCAGGTAGTCTGGCAACGGAAGCGGAACGAGGCAATGAGTTGACGGATAATATCTCTCGTCAGATGGAAAGTGTGATTGCAGCCAATGAAGAGATGGGCAGTTCTGCCCGTCATGTGGAGAAATCCAGTCAAACGGGAACTCAGCATCTGAATCAGTTGATGACCAAAACGCAGAAGACCGAAGAAATGATTGGAGCGTTGGTTAACAAAGTTGATTCGTTAAAAGAGAGCACATCCTCTGTATTAAAAGTGCTGGATGTTATGCAAAATATTACGAAGCAGACCAACATTTTGTCTCTGAATGCAACGATTGAAGCAGCGCGGGCTGGTGCAGCTGGCCGTGGTTTTATGGTCGTAGCGGATGAAGTGCGTCAACTCGCTGCCCAATCCAGACAGTCCATTGATATGGTTGGGGAAATTACCGACAAAATCATGTCAGAGATGAACGAAACGGTAAAAGCTCTGTCCGATGCATATCCTTTGTTTAAGGAACAGATGGATGCTGTCAAAGATACCAATGTGATCTTTGCTTCTGTACAGGAACAGATGGGTGCTTTCGTGCAACGTCTGGGTATGGTCACAGGCTCCATTGGAGAATTGAGCAAATCTCAAGCAACGTTGTCTGAAGCGATGAGCAATGTCAGCGCTGTTGCTGAAGAATCCTCGGCAACTTCAGAGGAAGTGGCTTCCTTGAGCAGTGAACAGCAAAACATCAGTAATCAACTCGTCAGCCTTTCTGGCAAGCTGGAGAATGTATCGACGGAATTAAAAGAAACGCTCTCACGTTTTACTGTGTAACCAGCAGAAAAAGCTAGCTACGAATTACAAACGAACCTGCCTTTTCGAGGCAGGTTCGTTTGTTTTCCGGATAATTCCAGACAGGGCAGCGCATAATACACGAAAACGGTGAGGGTGGAACAGGTGTGCAGTTGCAACTGGTGCGGAAACGTCGTATAGCCATAATAAGCGCCGGACTTACTATTCTCTTCGCAGTGTTGGTGCTGAGACTTGGCTGGATTCAAATGGTTCAAGTGAACCGAACGATGCCCGGGTTTCAGCGAACCGTGCGGGAGATGTCGGTGCTGCAACGTGAACAGGGTGTGATGCTGGATTCAGGCCGTGGGCAGTTTACGGATGTCCACGGGCGTCTATTAACAGGGAAGCTGCAATGGGGGCTTGTGCTTTATCCATCCAGTGGGAAAAGTGAGCATGATCTCAAGCTCAAACAACTGTCCTCCTTCCTTCATACAGATGTGAACCAGTTAAAAAGGGAATGGCATAAGGAGGAAACGCCACATCTTTGGACCGGAGGCGGTTCAGAGCCTATTTTATTAACGGATGCCCAAGTTGTTAATGTACGGAACCTGCACCTCCAAGGAGCTGATGTGTACCCTGTTATGACGAGGTATTTCCCAGAGGCTAGTGGAAGCCAGTGGCTGGGTTATCTCAATGAATCTCCCAAAGATGATGGGAAGCTTAGCAGACATCAAGATGAAGTAAAACAGCCTTTTGCCATGAAATCGGGAGCATCTGGACTGGAAAGAACGCTGGAGCCGTTGCTAAGAGGTATAGGCCCAACGTTAATAACTCGTATGGTATCAGGGAATGGGCAGGTCATTCCAGAGATGGAGCCGCGCGTAGTTGCTCCTAGGAATTCGCACTATCCATTAGTGGTGGAAACCACGATTGATGCACGTATACAGCAAGGCATCGAAGAATTATCAGAAGCAGCCGGGCTGAAGGAAGGAGCCATAGTGGTTCTTGATACTGCAAATGCAGATGTACGCGCAATGGTATCACGTCCCTTTTATCAACCGCAACATGTTGATCCACTGCACTCCTCCTGGGGGAATCGAGCGATACAGGCGGCTGTACCCGGCTCTATTTTCAAAATCGTAACGGCTGCAGCAGCCCTGGAAAATCAGGTTGTTTCTCGTGATGAGAAGTTCCACTGCGAAGGAGCTTATGGAAAATATGGTCTTTCCTGCTGGAAGGAGCATGGACATGGCGAATTGAATTTAGAAAAGGGATTCGCGGAGTCATGTAACATTGTGTTCGCTGAAACTGCACGTAGACTGCACATGGAGCAATTGGAACAAACTGCTGATCGCCTGGGGCTTGCACGTTCTGTCGGCTGGCAAGCACAACATATCGCGGGGATGCCGGTATTAAAACATTTTGACCATGAAGAATCTGGACGCATTCGAACCAATGCTGTAGAGTCTGCAGACGAAGGAGCCAAAATTCAAACAGCCATTGGACAGCGGGATGTTCTGGTCACTCCGCTACAAGCAGCAAACCTGATCGTGACATTATTGCATGATGGAAAAGTAAACGCCCCTCGGCTGGTGCAACGAATCAGGTACGCGGATGGAGGTACGATGCTGGACATGCCTTTACATGAATCTCCTTCAGCAGAAGGACAGATTTCTCCGGCCACAGCTCATCTGCTGTTAAGGTGGATGAATACCGTAGTACGGGAGGGAACAGGAAAATCCCTGCAACACGCAAGATGGCACGTCGCAGGGAAGTCAGGGACAGCTCAGGTACAACAACAAGGAAACACCAGAAACAACCAATGGTTCATAGGATATGGGCCCGTAGAGAAGCCGAGATACGCTGTTGCTGTGTTGGTACAGAATGTCTCTCCAGAAGCTTCTCATCAGGCTAAGGCTCTATTTCGCAAAGTCATGGACTATCTGGCCAAGTGCTCGTGATTTTTCAGCGGGGAAGGATCACGAGCATGCCATCTACTGCTGTTCTGTTCTCTCTGATACATCAGGGACAGGAGCATCAACCACTAATGGTGACGATTCGAATTCGTCTGTGGGCAGATGAATCCATTTTTGCAGATAACCTTGCTGTAGAAGTTCTTTTAACAAGATCAGAAGCACAGGAGATAATACGACACCTGCGAGTCCGAAGATCGACAGGGAAATTAACATAAACGAAAGCATCAAATAAGCAGAGGAAACACCGATGGAATTTCCTGAAATTTTAGGTTCCAACAGTTGCCGCGTCAGCATGGTCACAGCCAAAACCACAATCAAGCCAATCGCAAGTGTACTGTTGCCCACGATAAACAAATAAACAATCCACGGAATAAATATCACTGGAACACCGAGCAACGGCACCAGATCAAAGATGGCGCAGACAGCTGCGATAGTAAAGGCATTGGAGGTTCCCAGAATCAACAACCCCGCATATATCAATACAAAAGTAATAAGCATCATGATCAATTGTGCCTTCATATAGGAACGGATCGTTTTGAACACGTGAGTGCGCATAAATTCATTCGCTGTTTTTAATGTTTTAGGCGTTTTGGCACGAGCAAACTTACGCCAGGATTCAATCTCGATACTGAGGAAAAATGCCAGAATGATCGCGATCCCAAAGTTTGTAATGAAGGTAGAGAATGAGCTTAGAAAACCGATAATGAATTGTGCTCCACTAGTGACCCAGCGGGAAAGAATCCCGGACAGTGTGGCAAAATATTCGTTTACTTTATCCAGTATTCCGTCAGGAAGAGCATTGGACTTATCCTGGATGAGCATAACCAGATTCGTGAATTCACGTTGGATCATCTCAACATAAACCGGAAAATTGAGCTGAAGATCCGATATTTGTGAAATGATAAAAAAGCCTAGACCGAAAAAGGCAGCCACAATGACTCCGAGAAACAATAATACGGATATGGCGGTTCCAGCTGTTTTGGGCAATCCTTTTCGGTGAAGGAATTTGGCTAACGGCTCAATCATCCAAAAGACAATAAATGAAAGAAAAACGGGTGCGGCGATGTGATACAATTTACTAAAAGCAAACATGATCACATACACGGTTAACACGAGCAGAGCGATATCAAAGACGGTGCGCCCGTACTTTTTATAAAGCGGCAACATGGGCATAGACTCCTTTACAGGCAGAAATTAGATTGTATTCATTGTACATGATAGTGGGGATTTGAGAAAACAGCATTTAATAAAAGAACTAACTATGATAAAATTAAAGGCGGTTTATTTTAGATAGTGCCGTATGGCCGTAAATTAGCAGGAGAAGTGGGGAATTAACATCATGACAACGATGCTTCAGAGTATTTTACTGTGGTTATTGTATCTGTCCTCTTTTTATGCTTTTATTCCGAGTCTGATCAGCAGACTGTTCGGATTTCGTGTGTTCAGGAGAGGGAAAAGCGAGACGCACTATGCCCTGACATTTGACGATGGGCCTGATCCTTTTTATACGCCCCGGTTGCTTGATCTGTTACGTAAGTATAACGTGAAGGCAACTTTTTTTGTTGTGGGGGAGCATGCTGCAAGTCATCCGGAGTTAATCAGACGTATGCATGAGGAAGGACATTTGATCGGAATCCATAACTACATTCACAAAACAAACTGGTTGATGCGTCCACGAACGGTTCGGGATCAGATCGATCGAACAGGCCAGATTATTCAAGAAATTACGGGGGAAAAGACCTGTTATTATCGTCCGCCATGGGGCATTATGAACCTGTTTGATTTTTTCAGCAAAAAAGATCGCAAAATTATTCTTTGGTCCGCCATGTTTGAGGATTGGAAATGCAGCGTAGGTGTGGAGCGGCTGGAAGAACGTATGCTGAACAAATTAAAGGGCGGAGAGGTAATGCTACTCCATGATCGCGGCACGACTTTGGGGGCAGATGCACAAGCACCGGAGCAGATGCTTGAGGCGCTGGAGGCCGTGCTACAGGAAGCGGAGCGGCGTGGCTTGGAAAGTGTACGTGTGGACACGTTGATGAATGGTAACACAATAACCGAATCGTCGTCAGGAGTTTCAACGAAGGAAGTGGAAACCCGCTTGAAACTGAAGCTGTGGAAACGTGCCGTGGTTGCTTTGTGGTTAGGATGGGAAAAGCTGTTTCACTGGGCATATCATCTGCGGGCCGCTTCACCTAAAAATACGATGCTCCATTTTCGTTCCCGTGTGTACCACGGTGCGCGAGTTGAGATGGAACATGGTTATGTGATGCAGAACGGAGATCCGATTATAGAGCTACATTTTGACAATCAAACATTATTCGAACTTGGTGTTACATCCCGTTCAACGATGCATTTAGCGATTCGTATGATTCGTGCGATGGAACAACAACTGCCAGACCTGGCACAGGTTGTTGCTGCAGATCCTGAATTACGTTCGGCAAAGGCACTCTATGGCGTAAGCATGATTAACCGTGGTCCTGAAAAATTTGGATTCACTGTGCAAGAGCTGGCACCAGGCCCGTTCAGCTTGGCCACCAGGTTATATCTAAGGCTGTTGCTTAGCGTTATTCATCCGGCAGGGCAAAAGCGCTTGAAACAGCGTACAGATCAATTGGTGCCTAAAATGATTGTGATGCCTGTCGAGGAACTGTTGAAACGTTATGGACAGCAACATCATACGGTCGCTTCAGGTGTAACTGAACAAGCAGAAGACGATTCCTTTGTTATAGAAAATGAGGTTTTGACGGAACAGAATTGAATTCATTGATGAGGACTGAATTCGCTGATAAGGGTGTAACGGACTTATACAAAAATTTAATTATTCATTTAAACATTGCAATTTTTCTGAGCAGAGCGTTTGTACGCAATTTCGATGCAAAAAAAGGATGGGCTATGCCAGCGTGGCAGAGCCCATCCTTTTGGTTTTTATATACTTGTTTCAGTATTTGTGGCTTCTTCAAGCAAACTAGATTTTCAGTACTCCACCGTTGCTTGCATTGGTTACAAGTTTGGAGTAGCGAGCCAGCAAGCCGGTTTTGACTTTTGGTTCAAAACCTTTCCAGTTCGCACGACGAGCTTCGAATTCCTCATCGCTAATTTGCAACTCAATCGTACGGTTGTTGAGGTCGAGTTCGATGATATCTCCTTCTTCAACAAAGGCAATCGGACCGCCTTCCGCTGCTTCCGGAGAGATATGGCCGATACTGATTCCGCGGGATGCACCGGAGAACCGTCCATCCGTAATCAGACCGACTTTGGCACCAAGTCCCATACCTACGATCTGGGAAGTTGGAGCGAGCATTTCAGGCATACCTGGTCCGCCTTTTGGTCCTTCATAACGAATAACTACGACATGTCCCTCTTTAACTTTCCCGTTAGCAATACCTTCGAGTGCTTCTTCCTGGGAGTCGAAACAGATCGCAGGACCTTTGTGGTATCCGCCAACCGAAGCGTCAACCGCGCCAACTTTAATGATTGCACCTTCTGGTGCAAGGTTACCGAACAATACAGCCAATCCGCCTTTTTCGGAGTGCGGGTTGTCCAGCTTGTGGATTACGTTTGTATCTTTGATTTCCTGGCCTTCCACGTTTTCACGGATCGTTTTACCTGTAACCGTAATACAGTCCGCGTGAATTGCGCCCGGTTTCTTGAGCAATTCATTCAGAACCGCACTTACGCCACCTGCATTGTGAACATCTTCGATGTGCAGGTCAGAAGCTGGTGCCAGTTTCGCCAGATGCGGAACGCGGTTAGCAACTTCATTGATACGCTCGATCGGATATTCAATGCCAGCTTCGTGTGCCAGAGCAAGTGTGTGAAGTACCGTATTTGTGGAACCGCCCATCGCCATGTCGAGAGCAAACGCATTGTCGATGGCTTCTACAGTTACGATATCGCGTGGTTTCAGATCCAGTTTGATCAGTTCCATCAGTTGTTTCGCCGATTGTTTAACAAATTCGCGGCGCTCTGGAGCAACAGCCAGAATGGTTCCGTTACCTGGCATAGCCAGGCCCATCGCTTCTGCGAGGCAGTTCATGGAGTTAGCTGTAAACATACCGGAGCAGGAGCCGCAAGTTGGGCATCCGAATTGCTCAAGCTCAAGCAAGCTTTTATCATCAATTTTACCAGCCTGGAATGCACCTACGCCTTCAAATACGGACGTGAGGGAGAGGGCTTTACCGTTGCTGTCACGGCCTGCTTTCATCGGGCCACCACTTACAAATACGGTAGGGATGTTGCAGCGCAGTGCGCCCATCATCATACCAGGAGTGATTTTGTCACAGTTCGGGATACAAACCATGCCGTCGAACCAGTGAGCTGATACAACCGTTTCTACGGAATCCGCAATAATGTCACGGCTTGGCAAGGAGTAACGCATACCGATGTGGCCCATCGCAATTCCGTCATCAACCCCGATGGTGTTGAATTCGAACGGAACGCCGCCGGCTTCGCGGATGGCATCTTTAACAATTTTACCAAACTCCTGCAAGTGAACATGACCAGGTACGATATCGATGTACGAGTTACATACCGCGATAAACGGCTTGCCAAAATCCTCTTCTTTTACGCCCGCTGCACGGAGCAAACTCCGGTGTGGTGCGCGGTCAAACCCCTTTTTGATCATATCGGAACGCATTTTATTGGCTGACATGGTGTATTCCCCCCAAAACTATAATATTGAGCAACATGAATGGAAAAATAAATGGCAGTGCATCTGTCGTTTAATTTCATCCGTACTCTAAAAAATAACCCGTGGGCTGGTGTCTGGCTCCCCGTAGTTTGTGAATTTCTTTGCTGCTTTAAACCCGTGAACACCCGGTTTTTCTATAGAGTCTATCACAACCATCGTCATATTTCTACATTCAATAGACATATAGAAAAGAAGCCACTATTCCATTGACATGGAGTTTGGCTTCTGAATTGAGTTCAAAGCAGGTTCACTTCAAAATCGTATACGCCTTTTATAAGCTGAATTTAACTACTTCCGCCTTTACGACCAATTTCGCGATAAAATTCTTTGCTATGGTTTTCAGAAGTCGCTTCTCCGCCCTTACGTCCGATTTCCTTGTAGAAATCTGCATCATGAGCGTCGGAAGTCGCTTCACCACCTTTTTTACCAATGGTCTGGTAGAAGCTCCGGTCATGGTTTCTCGATGTGGCTTTCCCGCCTAACCGTCCGGCTTCTTCCCTGCTCATCTTGCGTTCTGACGTCTGCCCTCGTGCCATTACAAATCACTCCTTACCATAATAAGTTGTTTTTTGCACCGTGTATGCTGAATTACCACAGTTTTTCCAGTATGAAACAACTTAAATGGAAACGGTTGGATATTAGAAAAGAGTAAAACTTCAGGCAGAACGCTTGAAAACACCATGTCGATGAATTGAAATCCGTGAGATGTCCGGCTCAATGAGTACTTTAAAGGTATGCCGTACAAGCGGGTGGGCCAGAGTAACCGAGAAGAGCACAGCAACACCAAGGATAACCGGGATGAAGAGTGCGCTACCCATATAACTGTAGATCCCTGACCAGATCGCAAGCCGTACAAGGAATCCGTGTAAAAGGAAGACGTACAATGTACGACGACCCAGGTCGGTCAGTTTGGAGGTCAAATTCGGAACCCAGGCAAGGAAAAGCGTGGCGGATATGATCTCCAGCAGATATATGCCAAGTCGGAAAATCCCGGCATACCACTCCTGATGCCCCAGTTCAGCATAAGTCTTGCTTCCAAACAGCCATCCTTGCGGAATGTTTAAACCGCCATATGCAATATAGATCAGCAGAGCAACTGACAGAATAGCGGCTGCTCTGCGGCCCCAGCCGGGGAGCAGGCGAGCACGGATGGCTGCACCATAGTCATATCCGATGACGAAAAATGGCAGAAATACAAAGGTGCGGCTACAGCTGAGCCAAAAACCGTCGACAGGCAAGTAACCGGCAATGACTCCAAGCGCGATTGAAGCAATCAACCGATATACAGGTTTCCAGGAGATGGTGAGCCGGACAAGTAACCTCCAGCAGAAATGGCTGGCAAGGAACCATAGCAACAGGTACGGTGCAAAGAAGGATAAGCGCATATGAGGTGTATGAAACACGGTCGCATCCATCAATGCATATAACGTTTGGAACAGAAGATATTGAAGTGCAATCTGTTTCAGGACGTTGCGCCCCGAGACACCCTGGATAGAAGGTTTGGCAAAATATCCGGTCACCCAAACGAACAGCGGCATATGAAACGTATAAATCCACAGAAACAATGCCTCTGCTCCGGCAAAGCGGGTAATGAGCGGTTCCAGTGCATTTCCCGCAAGTACGCACACAATTAACATAAAGCGAAGATTGTAAAAGAAAGATTCCTGATCATGCTGAATCAGTATCTGTTTTCTCATGATGTAGCCCCCTCGAAAACTTCGTTTAAAAGTTTATCTGCATTCGTTATATACAACTGTACTAAGGTTAATATGGATTCACTCCAATGATTGTGA
Organism: Paenibacillus xylanexedens; assembly: GCF_007680605.1. Taxonomy (GTDB): domain Bacteria; phylum Bacillota; class Bacilli; order Paenibacillales; family Paenibacillaceae; genus Paenibacillus; species Paenibacillus xylanexedens_B. The sequence continues at coordinate 3,262,534 of NZ_VEIO01000001.1, read as the reverse complement.
TTTAATTCACATTAGTAAACGTTATCTTTTCTCAAAGATGTGACAACAAAAAGAATGCTTCGGGATTGACAACGGTTGCATACGGGATGACAATGGTAGAAGAAGATGAGGTAGTCAATATTAAGGAGGAAGGCAATATGTCAACGAGTCCCTTTCAAAGCCCTGATATTATTACATTCGGGGAGAGTATGGGGTTGCTGACGGCCAGAGATACGAGAGGGCTTGAATATGCAGCTACACTGGACAAGACGTTCGGAGGTGCCGAGAGCAATCTGGCCATTGGCGTAGCACGCCTTGGACATACCAGCGGCTGGTTTGGACGGCTTGGCAACGATCCGATCGGAAACATGATTCTAAAAGCTATTCGCGGCGAAGGTGTGGATGTATCCCGGGCCAGACTAAGTGATCATGAACCTACAGGTCTGATGATTCGTGAGAACGCTTCCGGGAAAGCTTCGGTGCATTATTATAGGAAGTTATCCGCGGCCAGTGCCATGACACCGGATAATCTGGATCCGGAATATATTGCCGGGGCCAAGATTTTGCACGTCACAGGTATTACTGCAGCGATTAGCGAATCAGGTCTTGCCACGGTTGAAGCCGCCATACATATTGCCAAGCAGGCAGGGGTGAAAGTGAGCTTCGATCCGAATCTGCGCCTGAAGCTTTGGTCAGCAGAGAAGGCCCGACCTGTATTACTACGTTTGGCTGAACAGGCGGACTACTTTTTACCAGGTTTGGATGAGATGAAGCTGTTATATAACGAAGAAAGCGATGAGAAGGTGCTTGAACGCTTGGCTGCCATGGATGCCGTGTGCATTGTTAAGGGTGGGCCTGATTTGACCTACGTACTTGCGGATGGTACCCTAACGGAAGTTCCGTACTTTAAAGCAGATCAGGTTCTTGATACTGTCGGAGCTGGAGACGGATTCTGTGCAGGTTTTTTAGCTGGCCTGTTAAAAGGCTACACTCCGCAGGAAGCGACCCGGCTTGGTAATTTGAACGGATCAATGGTTATTCAGGCCGTCGGGGATTGGGAAGCACTCCCGACATGGGCACAAGTCGAGGCCAAGCTGAATAATGTTGCTCACGTCGAGCGTTAAGTCGCGTTAAAATCAGGATGACTCATCTTCGTTCTTTAAAAATGTAAAGTTTGTATACACAACCACCACATGAACAAGGGAGAGAATGAAATGAAGAAGCTTCAACTGTTGCAAAAGATGACGGACAATGGTGTGGTGGCGGTTCTGCGCGCAGATTCAGCTGACCAGGTCATTGCGATGGCCGAGCAGGCAATCGCGGGTGGGATCAAGGTGATCGAAATTACGATGACCGTTCCGGGTGCGCTCAAAGCGATCGAAAAATTAAGCCGTGTGTATCATTGGAATACGCAAGATCCGGAGAAATTCGCGATTATTGGCGCAGGAACTGTGCTTGAGGCGCAAACGGCGAGAGCTGCAATTATGTCAGGTGCCGAGTTTGTCGTAGGACCATCTCTTAACCCTGAGACCGTTCAGATGTGTAATCTGTATCGCGTGCCGATCTTGCCGGGTGTGATGACCATTGCCGACGTGCAGCGTGCACTGGAGCTTGGCGTGGATATTATCAAGCTGTTCCCTGGCAACCTGTATGATCCATCCATTATCAAAACGATGAAAGGCCCTATGCCACAGGCGAACTTCATGCCAACAGGCGGTGTGTCTTTGTCCAATCTGGGTGAGTGGATCAAAGGTGGAGCAGTAGCTGTCGGCATCGGCTCTGATCTGACGTCGGAAGCTGTGAAGACGGGAGATTTGAGTCATGTCCGCCGCAAAGCGGAACAATATATGGAAGCTTATCGCAAAGCCAAGGCTGAATAATGTTTCAAGATGGAAGGGAGCCTGCGGCAAGCAGGCTCCCGCTTCCATAAGCCGCGGTAATTTGCGGAAGTGCAGAAAGGTGAATGATGTTGAGAAATCGTTATCATACGGGGCGCAAGAAGAGGGGCATTGGCAAGTTTCTGCTCGTACTTTTGGCGCTCATTGTTATTGGTTGCGGATATGTTGCATGGAAGTTGCTCACGCCTTATGGCCCGCAGGAAGCAGCACAGGCTGCGATGGAAACTTCTGATGGGGTTACCGTCAGTGAGCAGGAGAACTGGATCGATTTTAAGCCGGATAAACCCAAAGCAAATGGAAAAAGTGTACTTTTCTATCCTGGCGGATTAGTTAAACCAGAAAGTTATGCTCCTCTTGCTCACGAGCTCGCTGCAGCTGGTCATCATACCATTATTGCTAAGATGCCGGTAAACTTGGCTGTAATCAAACCCGATCTGGCCGATGATATTTTGGCAGCGTACCCTGAAGAGCAGTTCGTCATGGGTGGTCACTCGTTAGGGGGCTCCATGGCTGCACGATATGTAGTGGCACATCCAGATGCCCTTCACGGCATTTTTTTCCTGGCGTCCTATCCGGATGAAAAAGGAAGTGTGCAGAAGCTGGATATTCCGGCCTTATCCATTCTCGGCACGAATGATGGCGTTGTGAATATGACCAAGTATCAGGCAGGACGCATGTATTTGCCACCAGATACCGTGTATTACACCGTTGAAGGAGGGAACCACGCTCAGTTTGGTGACTATGGTCATCAGAAGGGAGACGGCGAGCCGTCAGTTAGTGAAGAAGATCAGTTGAAGCAGACGGTCAAAACGTTGTTATCTTGGTTAGATACCATCAAGTAGTCTAATTTTCAGCGGAGGTGAAGGTCAGTGGCTTTGCTACAGGTGCAGGGAGAGGAGATTCCCTGCAGGGCAATTCTGTTTGACAAAGATGGCACTTTGCTGGAGTTTCTTCAATTATGGGGCCCATGGGCTGAGAGTATGCTTGTGCAGATGCAAGCATATATGCGGGAACGAGATGCCTCTTTTACCGTGGAACTTGAACAGGTGCTGGGTACGGTTCATGATTCGGAAGGCCATCTCAGCGGATACGATGTGCAAGGGCCGCTTGCCATTGCAACTGTAGATGAGTGTAACGGCTGGCTGGCAGGGCAGCTCTATGCTGCGAGTACGCCATGGAACGAAGCCATTACAACGATACGCCAGTTTTCGAGCATAGCGATGAAGTCTGTAAGAGAGCGGAAATCCGCTGAACCCATGCCTGGATTACTGGACTTACTGCAACGTTGTAAGGAAGCAGGCATTCAGCTTGCAGTGGTGACTTCCGACAGTACATCAGCGGCTGAGGCACATCTGGACTGGATGGGCATCCGTTCCTTTTTCAGTTCGATTGTAGGCTGTGACCGGGTAACGCGCGGCAAACCCGATGGTGAATCATTCCTGCTGGCTTGCCGGGAATTAACGGTTGAGCCTCATGAGGCTGTAGTCATTGGGGACAGCAACGGGGATATGCAAATGGGACGCCATGCAGGAGCGGCATATACTTTGGGGTTCTGCCTTCAAGTAGACCAAGGTGTGCATTTGCATGATGCGGACGCCGTCATTCGTCATTATGATGAGTTAGCTATTGTGTTATAGATCCTGCTCTATGTTCGTAAGTATAAGGGAAATCAAAGGAGGAGAGAGGATGAACGCAACAGAGCAACTGGCTGCCTGGATTCAGGAAAGCTCACGCATTGTTTTTTTCGGAGGAGCCGGAACTTCAACGGAAAGCGGAATTCCCGACTTTCGCTCGGCTGCGGGACTGTACCAGACGGAGCAACACTCCCCTTATCCTCCAGAGGAACTGTTAAGCCGACATTTTTTTGATCAGCACGCCGATATTTTTTATGACTTCTACCGGGGGAAAATGCTTCATCCCGATGCGGAACCGAATGGTTGTCATCGTTTACTTGCCAGGCTGGAGCAGGAGGGTAAACTTCACGCTGTCATTACGCAAAACATCGATGGTTTGCATCAAAAGGCAGGCAGCAGTCATGTGCTGGAGCTTCACGGTTCCGTTCATCGCAATGCTTGCATGGATTGCAAACAGTTCTATTCGCTACATGACATTATGCAATCGAAAGAGGTTGTACCCCGTTGCTCGTCATGCGGAGGTGTGGTCAAGCCAGATGTGGTCCTGTACGAAGAAGAACTGGATCAGGCAACGTTGTATCATGCCATCGACGCCTTGTCTTCAGCAGATTTACTGCTTGTAGGCGGGACTTCGCTGACGGTATATCCAGCAGCGCAATTAATTACGTATTTTCAGGGAAAACACACCGTTCTGCTGAATGCCACACCAACCGCTTATGATCACCGGGCAGACTTGTTGATTACAGAGCCGATTGGCGAGGTAATGAAGGGTGTAGACCAGCTTATTGGTTGATACAAAGTTGTGAACCAGCTTTAGTAAACGGATTGAATGGAATGATGGCATCCTCTGGCTAAGGCTTGGATACAGGATGCGCGAACCTGGGGAAAGAAGGGATTCATAATGGTCTATGTAGCTGCTGATACTCGCTATGAAACGATGAAATATAACCGCGTGGGACGTTCGGGCCTGAAGCTGCCAGCGATTTCACTTGGACTGTGGCATAATTTTGGTGGAATTAACAGTCTGGAGAATGGACGCAACATGATTACGCGTGCGTTTGATCTCGGGATTACCCATTTTGATTTGGCGAACAATTATGGCCCACCTGCAGGTTCAGCGGAGCAACTGTTTGGTCAGGTGCTGGCTCAGGATCTGAAACCATACCGGGATGAACTGATAATCTCCACCAAAGCGGGATATTATATGTGGCCAGGGCCTTACGGTGAGTGGGGGTCCCGCAAATACTTGATTTCCAGTCTGAATCAGAGTCTGACTCGAATGGGACTGGATTATGTAGATATATTTTATTCACACCGTTATGATCCAGATACACCACTGGAAGAAACCATGATGGCACTTGATCAACTGGTTCGTTCAGGCAAGGCACTTTATGTGGGCATCTCCAATTATCCTGCAGAGCAAACGAAACAGGCGGCCGAGATTTTGAAAAGCTTAGGTACACCGCTATTGATTCATCAGCCAAGGTACTCCATGCTGGATCGCTGGATTGAGGATGGGCTCCAGGATGTGCTGGATGAGTATGGAGCAGGCAGTATCGCGTTTTGTCCATTGGAGCAAGGCGTTCTTACGAACAAATATTTGAATGGGATTCCGGAAGATTCACGTGCCAAAGGCCCTTCTGTATTTCTGAATGAAAATAATATCTCTCCCGAGACACTTCGTAAGGTACGTGCTCTGAATCAGATTGCGGCATCCCGTGGTCAGAGTCTTGCCCAGTTTGCACTGGCATGGGTACTGCGCAATGGAAGAGTCACGTCTGCGTTAATTGGCGCAAGCCGTCCGTCTCAGATTGAAGAGAACGTAGCTGCGCTTAGTCAGCTGGAGTTTTCCGCGGAGGAACTGGAGCGGATTGAATCCATTTTGCGACCAGAGTCTACGAATAAAAACAAAGATTAGAACCTGTGCCGTGTATGGGGAGCGTCTACAAATAAATCATAACCAAAAAGTGCATCTTAGCCATAAAGGCGAGGTGCACTTTTTATTTTGAACATGTGGGCCAAATTCAGTCAGTCATTCTGTACTTTTGTTCATTTATTTTACGATGTGATGTTCTCTCTTTTATGTGGAGAAGTGATCTTACGTACCTTTTGAACGTAACGGACGCGCAAGCAGTTTCTCCCGATAGAGAGTGGGGGCTTCACCATGGAAACGTTTGAATTGCCTAGAAAAATACAGAGCATCAGGCATACCGACAGATGCAGATACCTGTTCAATCGACAAGTCTGGCCGTTCCCGCAGTAATTGACGTGACTTGTCGATCCGCAGTTTCAACAAATAGGTTACAGGGGTGAGTCCGGTTTCCTGTTTGAAAATACGCGACAGGTACGCACGGTTATATCCCAGACTCTCCGACATTTGTTCAATGGATACGGGGTAAGCGTATTGAGTGGACATATATTGAATCATCTGTTTTACCGTCCGCCGGATGGAGGATTCTCCTGATGTTAATGTCTGCCCCTCGGAGAGATGGGTCTGGGCCTCGGCTAAAATCATATACAGTGTACCGAGTGATGTATAATGGGCACTTTCTTTTCGCTCGGCAAAAGCATCTTGCATGACCGACAACCAGTTGGATATGTCACAGGCTATACCGGCATGAAAAACCGATTTCTCGGGCCTGAACCCGGCCCGTTCAACGTGCTGGGCAGCTTCACTGCCTGTAAAGGCAATCCAGCGGTATTGCCACGGCTTGCGGGCATGGGACTGGTAGCTTACCAGTTGTCCCGGATGGATCAAAAAACAATCGCCTGCGGCGAGATCGTAGGTGTGCAGCTCCGTACGGAACGTACCGGCTCCTTTTTCTACATAATGCAAAAGATAATAATCATATAGCTTCGGTCCAAGTGCATGTCCAGGGAGAGTCTGGCTTGCACCGGCAAACAGGACATGAAGTGCCCCTCGGTTATCATAGGTGGGATTGGAGGCAACCGAATAACTAAGTGCTCCGCTTTTGCTTACCGCTGTTTCCTGTGAGGGCCTGGAACTGGACGAACCTGTTGTGTTATGGGATGTTTCTGCCGGATTTGTTTTGGAATCTTTCATGTGGAATCCTTCTTTCCGTTGATTAGAGCCTCGGTCGTTAGATTCATTATATGATTAAAGGTCACATTTATCCATATGAATCACACATGGTTTCATTTTAAGAGAGATCACTTCCTTGTATAATAACATTAAGAAAACCACAACAAAGAGGCGAGGTGCATCGGCTTTGAATGTAACTGATTTGCAACAAAAGTTTATTGAGAAGTACGGAGAAAGTGGAGCGGACATCCGTGTATTTCATGCCCCTGGGCGTGTGAATCTGATTGGTGAACACATCGACTACAATGGTGGTTATGTGCTCCCGGCCGCGCTTGAGTTTGGCACAACCTTGCTCATTCGTGAACGTACGGATAACGAATTGCAGCTGGCTTCTACCAATATGGATTACGAGGGGACTCTGGACAGAGCCTCCATTGGTCAGGAGAAAACGGGAGAGTGGACGGACTACCCGATAGGCGTCATGGTACAGCTTCAAGGCAAAGGTGTGCAAGTGACGAGAGGGTATGATTTCCTCTACCACGGTGAAATACCAAATGGCGCAGGACTTTCCTCATCAGCATCTCTGGAGGTTCTCACCGGGTATGCTATTCAATCGATGGAAGGGATCGCGGACATCGATACAGTGGAACTTGCGCTTTTGTCCCAGAAAGCAGAGAATGAGTTTGTTGGTGTCAACTGCGGTATTATGGATCAGTTTGCTGTAGCCAACGGGGCGAAGGATCATGCGATTCTGCTGATGTGTGATACGCTGGAGTACGAGAAGGTTCCTTTCCGTACAGGTGCTTACAAACTGATTATCGGTAACACAAACAAACGCCGTGGTTTGGTTGATTCGGCTTACAACGAGCGGCGCTCTCAATGCGAGCAGGCACTTGCCATTTTGAAGGAACAGCTGCCTGCACTGAATTACCTGGCTCAATTGAAGCCAGAGCAGTTTGACACCTTACAGGATCAGATCAAGGATGAGAAAGTCAGACAGCGTGCCCAGCACGTTGTAGAAGAAAATGCACGAGTACTTGCATCCGTAGAAGCGCTGCAGAACAATGACTTGCAGATGTTTGGACAGCTGATGAATGCTTCGCATGAATCGTTGCGTGATTTGTATGAAGTCAGCTGCAGTGAACTGGATGTCATGGTTGAGGAAGCACAGCGGATTCCAGGAACACTAGGTGCACGTATGACGGGAGCAGGTTTTGGTGGATGTACAGTGTCCCTGGTACATGAGAATGATGTGGAACGTTTTGTGAGTGAGGTGGGGGCGGCGTACGAAGCACGTACCGGTCTCACAGGTGATTTTTATGTATGTGGCGTAGGCGAAGGTGTTAACGAACTCAAGGAGGCGAAGTAAAATGGCAATTTTGGTGACAGGTGGAGCAGGGTATATTGGTTCTCATACGGTGGCAGCGTTGCTTGAACGTGGCGAAGAGGTCGTTGTGCTGGATAACTTGCAGACAGGACATCGCGAGGCATTGCTTGGCGGTAAGTTGTATGAAGGTGATTTGCGTGACAAGGAAATCTTGACGAAGCTGTTCGCGGAAAATTCAATTGATGCCGTCATTCACTTTGCGGCGAACTCGCTGGTCGGCGAGAGCATGAAAGAACCGGCTAAATACTACGATAATAACGTATTCGGCACACTTTGCCTGCTTGAAGCGATGAATGCAGCGAATGTACGCCGCATCGTCTTCTCTTCTACAGCAGCAACTTACGGCGAACCTGAGAAGGTGCCGATTGAAGAGAGCGACCGTACGGAGCCTACGAATGTATATGGTGAAACCAAATTGATGATGGAGCGCATGATGTCCTGGTTCGACAAAGTGCAGGATATCAAATACGTGTCCCTGCGTTACTTCAACGCAGCCGGTGCACACGAAAGTGGCAAAATCGGTGAAGATCACCAGCCGGAAAGTCACTTGATTCCGCTTGTATTGCAGACGGCATTGAAACAACGTTCACATATCGCTGTATTCGGAGATGACTATGCAACAGAAGATGGCACATGTGTCCGCGACTACATCCACGTTAGCGATTTGGCTGATGCGCATCTGCGTGCTGTGGATTATCTGCGCAAAGGGGAGAACAGCAATGTGTTCAACCTGGGGAACGGCACTGGATTCTCGGTGAAGCAAGTGATCGAAACCGCTAAAAAAGTAACAGGCCTGGATATACCGGTTGTTCAGGAACCACGCCGTGCAGGTGACCCGGCTGTGCTGGTGGCATCGTCTGCGAAAGCAAGATCCGTTCTGGGCTGGAACCCGAAATGGACCAATCTCGAAGATGTCATTCAAAGCGCATGGAACTGGCACCAATCACGCCCGGAAGGCTACGGAAAAAACTAGGAGGCGAACATCTTATGTCACAGACTCAACCTGGAGCAGAGGCCACAGAGCGTACACCCGAGCAGCAGGAAGCACTGCATGCCATTGAGCGTCTGGTCGCATTTGCCTTACAGAAAAAATTGATTGAGGAAGCGGATTACGATTATAGCCGCAACCTGCTGATGGAACAGTTCGGATTCTCGGAGCCTTACGCTGGTGAACCGGATTCTACAGTTCCTGATAGTCCACAGACCATGCTGGACACTCTGATTGACTATGGATATACTATCGGACTCATTCCTGAAAATAGCGATACCTTCCGTGACCTGCTGGACGCGAAAATTATGGGTCACCTGATGGCGCGCCCATCGGAAGTCGTGCGTGCGTTCCGTGAAAAGGAGCAAGCTGAGGGAATCGAGGCGGCAACATCGCAATTTTATGATTTGTCCATTAACTCGAACTATATCCGAATGGATCGCGTATCGAAGAACGTCTATTGGACGCAGGATACTGCTTATGGAGAGATGGAGATCACGATCAACCTTTCGAAGCCGGAGAAGAGTCCAAAGGAAATCGCTATGGCGAAATTGCTTCCACCTCCGGTATATCCGAAATGTCAGCTGTGTCGTGAAAATGTAGGTTATGCTGGTCGGGTGAATCACCCGGCCCGCCAGAATCTGCGTGTCATTCCGCTACAGCTTAACAATGAGCCGTGGTTGTTCCAATACTCGCCGTACGTGTATTACAATGAGCACTGCATTATTTTCCATCATGATCATGTGCCGATGAAACTGACGAAGGATACTTTGCGCAGATTGCTTGCCTTTGTTCAGGAATATCCGCATTATTTTATCGGGTCTAACGCCGATCTTCCAATCGTGGGCGGTTCCATTCTGACCCATGATCACTTCCAGGGCGGACGTCATACTTTTGCCATTCAAAACGCACAGCCAGAGGCGGTCTTCCGCCATGCGGATGCACCAGGGCTGACGCTTAGCCTTGTAAAATGGCCGATGTCCGTGATGCGTTTGCATTCACATGATCCTGCGGAATTGCTAGAAGCAGGTAACGCGGTCTACGAAGCGTGGAAGGTCTACAGTGACTCCGCAGTAGAGATCGAAGCGTTTAGTGAGATCGATGGGGAAAAGGTACCTCACAATACGGTAACTCCAATCGTTCGCCGTAGTGCGGATGGCGGCTTTGAGATGGATCTCGTTTTACGTAACAACCGTACAAATGACGAGCACCCGGAAGGCATTTTCCACCCACACCGTGAAATGCACCATTTGAAAAAAGAGAACATCGGCTTAATCGAAGTCATGGGACTGGCTATTTTGCCGGGACGTCTGAAGCAAGAGCTGGACGGTATTGCCGACATATTGGCGGGGAATACAGAGCTTGCTGAAGCGGCCCAGGCAGCAGATCATGAACTGAACAAACATTTACCGTGGGCAGAAGCGTTGAAGCAGGGGCATGGCTCCAGCTTGACGAAGGAAGAAGCGGTTACCCTTGTACAACAGCAGGTAGGTTTGAAATTTTCCGAAATTCTGGAGCATGCAGGTGTGTACAAACATGATGAAGCTGGACGTCAGGCATTCCGCCGCTTCGTAAGCAGTATGGGATATACCGAGTAATGAAATCAACAGGCATCCGTTCAATTGTGAACGGGTGCTTTTTGTCATGGAATAAGGTGTATAATGAAATAAGGAAATGAAAGAAGAGCGAAGTAGAATGGCCCACACTACATAAGGAAAAGGGGACGATTTATTTGGAAAAGCAGCCGCTTAATCTTCCATTTATCTCAGATGCCAAGGAGCTTAAAAGCATGGTTGGAGAATCCAGCGAACGTGTGCGAAATAAAGTCATCTCGTTTGTCGATTCGCATGTGCAGTCGTTTATCGCAAAGTCACCCTTGTTTTTCTTGTCCACTTCGGATCAGGATGGAAAATGTGATGTATCACCGCGCGGAGATGAACCCGGCTTTGTTCGTGTATTGGATTCTTATAGACTGGTGTACGCGGAACGCCCAGGAAACCGCCGAATCGATTCCTTGTTAAACATCCTGTCAGATCCAGGTGTAGGAATGTTGTTTGTGATTCCGGGTTTGAATGAAGTGCTGCGTATCAATGGAACAGCTCGGATCACAAAGGATGAAGAATTCATCGCAAGCATGAACTGGAGTGGTAAAACGATTGGAGCCGCCGTCATTGTTGAAGTCGAGGAATGTTTCATTCATTGTCCGCGGGCTTTCAATCAGGCAGGGTTGTGGGACGCTACAACTTGGGCAAAAACAGAAGACTTGCCATCCGTGAATGAGCTTCTTCAGGCACATCTGAAGATCAACGGCTTGAACTAAAGTGAGCGGCTATCGATTTGTTTTTCTAGAAAAGGGGTACTATAATTGAGGTTGCACTAAAAACTAAACTCCATTGGAGGCGATTATAGATCATGAGATCTTTTCAATTTTATAACCCGACTCGTCTAATCTTCGGTAAAGGTCAGCTCGAAGCGCTGAAAACCGAAGTGCCGAAATACGGCAAACGGGTTCTGCTTGTATATGGCGGTGGAAGCATCAAACGTAGCGGACTGTATGATCAAGTGCTTGGTTTGCTCAAGGAAATCGGAGCAGAAGTAACGGAGCTCGCAGGTGTGGAGCCGAATCCGCGTCTGTCCACTGTACATAAAGGCGTGGACTTGTGTAAAACACATGGTATTGAGCTCATTCTGGCTGTTGGTGGCGGTAGTGTGCTTGATTGCGCCAAAGCGATTGCCGTCGGGGCGAAGTACGATGGAGACATGTGGGACTTCGCGCAGCGTAAAGCGGTTGCACAAGACGCACTTCCACTCGGCACAGTGCTTACCATGGCGGCAACTGGTTCAGAGATGAACTCCGGTTCCGTAATCACTAACCAAGAAACACAAGAGAAGCTGGGCTGGGGCAGTGCGCATTCTTTCCCTGCATTCTCCATTCTTGATCCCGTAAATACATACACGGTACCGAAGGATCAAACGGTATACGGTATGGTGGACATGATGTCTCACGTGTTGGAGCATTATTTCCATCTGGATCCGAACACACCTGTTCAGCTCGGCTTCTGCGAGACGATTTTGCGTACAGTTATGGAAGCAGCTCCTCGTTTGGTGGATGACCTGGAGAACTACGAACTTCGTGAGACGATTCTGTATTGCGGAACAATGGCACTTAATGGCGTGCTGAACATGGGACTTGCAGGAGACTGGGCAACGCACAATATTGAACATGCGGTATCTGCGGTCTACGACATCCCGCATGGTGGTGGACTTGCAATTCTGTTCCCGCACTGGATGAGACATAACCTGGATGTGAAGGTAGATCGTTTCAAACGTCTTGCGATCAACGTGTTTGACGTGAACCCTGAAGGTAAATCCGACAGACAGATTGCCGAGGAAGGTATTGATGCACTCAGCAAGTTCTGGACATCCATTGGTGCACCAAACCGTCTGGCCGACTATGATATTGATGACAGTCAGATTGAGGTTATGGCGGATAAAGCGATGCTGTTTGGCCCGTTCGGTAACTTTAAAAAGCTGCAACGTGAAGATGTGGTATCCATCTACAAAGCTTCGCTGTAAGTGAATTAAGAAGCTTGATGTGTAAGCTTAATATTTATTTGACTACAGATACAAACGCAAGTCTCCTGCTGGAGGCTTGCGTTTTTTAGTGTCTGGATTACTGTGAATCACTTCTGTGATTCCACACCGTGAATTGGCATGGAAGAGATAAATGGAGCATTCCTCAATAATATAATGCTAATACCCATTAGCGGCTTCTCAATACAACTCAGGAAAGATTTTGAAACATTTTGCCTGGATGTACGTATTTATTTACATGTGGAATGCACAGTTGGGAGAAATTGCAGCGGAGAGGAGGAAGAGGGGATGGAAGCAATCTATTGGGGGTGTCTCATCGGAGGTGCCGTTTTTGCCATCGTGAGTCTGGTGCTAGGTGACTTGATTGACGGTTTGCTGGATGGTGCTTTCGAAATGCCTGGTGTTGATTTTTTTAAACCTGTTGTACTGGCGGGATCCATCACTGCTTTTGGTGGAGCAGGCATACTACTGACGCGGTACAGCTCTCTTAGTGTGATGTCGAATCTGATCTTATCCCTGCTGATCGGTATTGCTGCAGCCATGCTGGTATTTTTCGCATATATCAAGCCGATGCGTAACAGTGACGTTTCAATTGCTTTCTCCATGAAGGAGTTAGCGGGCAAAATTGGTGAAATCACGATTCCGATACCGGCAAACGGATTTGGTGAAGTCATGATTCGTTTTGCATCTGGTAACACCATTCAGACAGCGTCCAGCTTCGAACAGCTACCCATTGCGGCGGGGGCACGAGTGGTTGTCATTGATGTGGTGGACGGAGTATTGCGCGTATCCGAGTGGGAAGAAGATGTACTTAAGGATGTCTAGGTCAGTGAAATTTCCTAATAATGCGGGGAACTGACGGTAGCAGAATGATTTTTAATACTTACGAGACAAGGGGAGAGATGTGAATGGGTAATCTGGATTGGGATGTATTGTTAATTCCTGTTGTGGTTGTTGGTGTAATTTTGATTCTGGGTTTAGCTTTCTGGGCGAGATACAAAACGGTCGGTCCCGACGAAGCGATGATTGTAACCGGTTCATTCTTGGGTAGCAAAAATATTTCGGAAGATGAGTCAGGACGTAAAATCAAAATCGTGCGCGGCGGCGGTGCGTTCATCCTGCCTGTGTTCCAGCAGTCTGAATTTATTTCGTTACTGTCACACAAGCTCGATGTATCCACGCCTGAGGTTTACACAGAGCAGGGAGTTCCTGTTATTGCTGACGGGGTGGCGATCATCAAGGTCGGAAGCGCTGTAGAAGACGTTGCAACGGCTGCTGAGCAATTTATCGGCAAACCGGTTGACGCGCTGAGGGGAGAAGCCCAGGAAGTGCTGGAGGGGCATCTACGGGCCATTCTCGGTACGATGACGGTGGAAGAGGTATATCGGAACAGAGATCGTTTTGCTCAAGAGGTCCAAGGCGTGGCCGCACGGGATCTGAAAAAGATGGGTCTGCAGATCGTTTCCTTTACCATTAAGGATGTCCGTGATAAACAAGGATACTTGGATGCACTCGGTAAACCAAGAATCGCAGCCGTGAAACGTGATGCTGAAATTGCCGAAGCGGAAGCGATGCGGGATGCCCGGATTCAGAAGGCAAATGCCGAAGAGCAAGGACAAAAAGCAGAGTTGCTTCGTGATACCAATATCGCTGAGGCAGCCAAAGAGAAAGAATTGAAAGTAGCCGCCTTTAAACGTGATCAGGATACAGCCAAAGCGGAAGCCGATCAGGCGTATCATATCCATGAAGCGCGTGCAAGACAAACGGTTGTTGAAGAGCAGATGAAAGTTGAACTCGTACGTAAAGAGCGTGAGATCGACCTGCAGGAAAAAGAGATTACGGTTCGTGAGAAACAATATGACGCAGAAGTGAAGAAAAAAGCGGAAGCGGATCGTTATGCCGTTGAGCAGGCTGCGGAAGCCGATAAAGCAAAACGTATGCGTGAAGCCGATGCGGTTCAATACTCCATTGAAACTCAAGCAAAGGCAACAGCCGAGCAAAAACGGCTTGAAGGTCAGGCCATTGCGGATGCAGAGCGTGCAAAAGGTACAGCCGATGCAGAAGTTATCCGTTTGCGCGGTCTTGCCGAAGCGGAAGCCAAAGAAAAATTGGCTGAGGCGTTCCAGAAGTTCGGGGAAGCTGCAGTACTCGATATCATTGTCAAAATGCTGCCTGAGCTGGCTGGTAAAATCGCTGAGCCAATCTCCTCGATTGACAAGCTGACGGTAGTAGATACAGGTAAAGGCGAGGGGGCTGCACGTGTCAGCAACTACGTCACGGAACTGATGGCTACCGCACCTGAGATGTTGAAAAGTGTGTCAGGCATCGACGTGGAGCAACTGATCAAAGGGTTGACCAAATCGAAAACAGCTACACCAGTGGCTGTGCAATCGAGTGAACAGGTAAAGTCAAGCCCATCTATTATCGAGAGCATTGTAGAGCGTAGCGATAAAAAAGAGTAAGAACTGGTAGCGTAATTACACGGCGGGTCTATTGACCTTATGGCGAATTTTTGTTACTTTTTAAGCGAGACGTCCGGCGCGGTTTGCCCGCTCCGGATGTTTTTTGATTTGGTTGAAGATGTGTCAGGCACATCCAAGATGGTGTGAAAAAAAGAGGTGCAAAAATGAGCAGCCTGCATGTAGATAAAGCGCTAAATAATAATGTAATTATTGCACAGCATCCTGAGCACGGCGAAGTTGTGGTCATTGGCAAAGGCATCGGCTTTAACCGGAAGCCGAGTGATGACATTCCACTGACGGCTGTGGAAAAGATGTTTATTTTGAAAAACCAGCAGGAGCAGGAGCAGTACAAGCAACTTCTTCCGCAGGTGGATGAGGCTTTGATTGAGATTATTAACGAAGTCATCACGTATATCGCAGAGCGTACGGACGTTCCGCTTAATGAACATATTCATATTGCTTTAACGGATCATATTTCTTTTGCCCTTAAACGCAAGGAGCAGGGAATTATCATTCAAAATCCCTTTTTATATGAGACAAGAGAGATCTATCCAGATGAGTATCGGATGGGAGAATATGCCGTTCGTTTAATTAAGGAAAAGATGGGCGTAGATCTTGGCCAAGATGAGATTGGTTTTGTGGCTCTGCATATCTATAGTGCGATGACGAACCAGAACATATCCCAGGTACGAGAGCATTCTCAATTAATTACGGATCTGGTGAACCTGGTTGCGGACCAGCTTGACTATTCCTTCGAAACGCAGTCTTTGGATTATTCCCGTCTGTTGACTCACCTTCGGTTTGCCCTGGAACGTGTACGCCGTGGAGATAAGGTGGAGGAGCTGCACAAGCTGGATTCCTTGCTCAAATTAGAGTATCCCGAAATGTACTCGCTTGCATGGAAGCTTACTAAGGTGATGGAGAAGCGATTAAAACTGCCTGTATATCCGGCAGAAGTTGGTTATCTAACGATACATCTACAGCGACTGAATCAACGGAAAGAAGAAGAGAATAAGTGAAATCATGTCAGAAATTTTAGCGAAATTACGTTTTTTTCTGTAAAGGCTTGCAATGCGTCTGAAGTGGTGCTACAATGGTGACCGTAATCAAGCAACTGAATAAACATAAGCGACGTGTTACTGACTCGATCAGGCATGAGTTAATTAGAGTGTGATTGTTCTACCTTTTTAAGGGTATGCTATACCCCAAGGCAGGCACAGTTCACTTTTATTAGTTCATGCCTTTTTTGTGTTCCCTTGCTTGCATCACGACATACAGACTTAGACGAAAGGAAGAATACGACGCGATGTTTAAAAAGCTTTTTGGTGTATTGCAAAGAGTAGGTAAAGCTCTCATGTTGCCTGTAGCGATCTTGCCAGCCGCAGGTTTGCTGCTCGGAATCGGTAACATGCTGGTGAATCCGGATTTCCTGCAATATGTGACTGCGCTCGATACCCCTTGGGTAAACTCGATTGCAACTATAATGATGAACGCAGGTCAGATCGTATTTGATAATCTGGCATTGCTGTTTGCTGTCGGGGTAGCTGTTGGACTCGCTGGCGGTGAAGGTGTAGCAGGACTTGCAGCCATCATCGGTTACCTGGTCATGAATGTGACTTTGGGTTCTGCAGTAGGCGTTACGCCTGCTATGATCGGCAAAGTACCTGGTTACGCAAGTATCCTGGGTATTCCTACACTAAGCACAGGGGTGTTTGGAGGTATCATCATTGGTATCGCCGCAGCACTGTGTTACAATCGGTTCTTCAAAATCGAACTGCCGTCTTACCTTGGATTCTTCGCAGGTAAACGATTTGTTCCTATTGTCACCTCGGTAGTTTCCCTGTTGTTAGGGCTACTGCTTGTGGTCATCTGGCCACCAATTCAAAACGGATTAAATGCCATTTCTCACTTCATGGTAGATACCAGCCCGACTTTGTCGGCCTTTATCTTCGGTGTTGTAGAACGGTCACTGATTCCGTTTGGTCTGCATCACATTTTCTACTCCCCATTCTGGTTTGAGTTCGGTGAGTATGTGAACAAAGCCGGCGATGTCATTCGCGGGGACCAAAAGATTTTCTTCAGCCAGCTGCGTGATGGCGTTGCGCTGACAGCGGGAACGTTCCAGGTTGGTAAATTCCCGTTCATGATGTTCGGTTTGCCAGCAGCCGCACTTGCGATGTACCATGAAGCAAGACCTGAGCATAAAAAATATGTTGCGGGTATCATGGGTTCAGCTGCACTGACATCATTCCTGACAGGGATCACAGAACCACTCGAGTTCTCGTTCCTGTTCGTAGCACCGATTTTGTTTGCAGTACACTGTATCTTTGCAGGTTTGTCCTTCATGACGATGCAATTGCTCGATGTCAAAATCGGGATGACCTTCTCAGGCGGCTTCATTGACTTCCTGATCTTTGGTATCATTCCAAACCGCACGCCATGGTGGGATGTTATTATCGTTGGTTTGATCCTTGCTGTGATCTATTACTTCGGTTTCCGATTCATCATTCGCAAGTTCAATCTCAAAACACCTGGACGTGAAGAGGCATCTGCGGAAACTGCATCTGGCGGTTCTTCAGGCTCCACGGACGATCTGCCTCACAATATCCTTGAAGCCTTTGGCGGTAAGGAAAATATTAAACATCTGGATGCATGTATTACTCGTTTGCGGATTGAAGTGAATGAGAAATCCAATGTACAAAAAGATCGTTTGAAACAATTGGGTGCATCTGGTGTGCTTGAAGTGGGTAATAATGTTCAAGCCATCTTCGGAACACGTTCCGATACGATCAAGTCCCAAATGCAAGATATTATTGCAGGGCGTACACCTGCACCGACTCCGGTTGCTGAAGTTAAACCAACTCCTGAAGAGGAGAAAGCACAGGGAGAACAAGGTGAACGCATTGTGGCAGAGGATATCGTAATGCCAGTCAATGGTGAGCTGATGGATATTACCAACGTACCAGATCCGGTCTTTGCTGAAAAAATGACAGGTGACGGGTTCGCCATTTTGCCACATGACGGAACGATTACATCCCCTGTGTATGGTAAAGTATTTAATGTATTTCCAAGCAAACATGCCGTAGGTATCATGTCCGACGGCGGTAAGGAAGTGCTTGTACACATAGGTGTCAATACGGTGAAATTGAAAGGCCAAGGTTTCAACGTACTGGTACAGGAAGGTGACCTGGTATCCGCAGGGCAACCGATTATGGAAGTGGATCTGGAGTATGTCAAAGCGAACGCCCCTTCGATCATTTCTCCGGTGATATTCACCAACCTGCCAGAAGGCTCTACGGTCACTTTGAAGAAGAGTGGCGTGCTCAAAGTTGGCGATCAGCCGATCATTGAGATAAAATAAGAACTGTTCCAACGATGGCAAGCAAGTGTAAATATACGCAATGCCTAAAACTAAACTACCGAAAGCGAGATGATTGTAATGCAACAAACATTCAGAATTACAGACGAAGATGGTATCCACGCACGTCCGGCAACTGCCCTGGTTAATACAGCAAACAAATTCAAAGGTGCTGAATCCTTCGCAGAAGCTAACGGCAAAAAAGTAACATTGAAATCCATTCTGGGCGTTCTTTCCCTCGGTCTGGAGCAAGGTGACACCATCAGCATCATCGTTGAAGGTGAAGGCGAAGCTGAAGCTCTTCAAGCTCTGACAGACGTTATGGTTAACGAAGGGTTGGGCGAAATTAATGCTTAATGTTTCCGGGATCGCGGCTTCGGCGGGTATTGCTATCGCCAAGGCGTTTATCTTGGAGCATCCTGACTACTCTGTAGAAAAACGCCAGATTAACGACGTTGACGCAGAGATCGCTAAACTTGACTCGGCGCTGGGTAAATCCCGCGCTGAGCTTGAGGCGATCAAAGAGCGTACTTTACAAGAGCTGGGCGAGAAAAAAGCGGAGATTTTTGCATCGCATTTGCTCATCCTGGATGACCCGGAGCTGATTGATCCGGTGAAAGCGAAGATTGCTGATGACATGATCAATGCAGAATTTGCACTGAATGAAACAGCTTCCCAGTTCATCTCGATGTTCGAAAACATGAAGAGTGCATACCTGCAAGAGCGTGCTGCGGATATGCGTGACGTTACGAAGCGTGTGCTAAATCACTTGCTTGGCATCGACTTCATGAGCCCGGCTGAAATCAGTGAAGAAGTGATTGTGCTTGCGGAGGATCTAACACCTTCCGATACAGCTCAATTGAACCGTCAATACGTAAAAGGTTTTGCAACCAACATCGGTGGACGTACTTCTCACTCCGCTATCATGGCTCGTTCGCTTGAGATTCCGGCTGTGGTTGGAACAAAAGACATCTTGGCTCAAGCGAAACAAGGAGACTTGATCATTGTTGACGGTCTGGACGGTCAAGTTCTGGTTAACCCTACAGATGACGTCGTTGCTGAATACCGTGCCAAACAGGAACAGTATGATGCACAGCGTGCGGAGTGGAGAAAACTGCGTGACGAACCAACCGTAACGGTGGACAACGTTCATGTGGAACTGGCTGCAAACATCGGTACGCCTAACGATGTTACAGGTGTTCTGGAGAATGGCGGCGAGGCTGTAGGTCTGTACCGTACCGAGTTCCTGTACATGGGCAGAGACAAGCTTCCTTCCGAAGACATTCAGTACAATGCTTATAAAGCGGTACTCGAAAAAATGGAAGGCAAACCTGTCGTAGTTCGTACACTCGACATCGGCGGAGACAAAGAGCTTCCTTATCTGGATCTGCCAAAAGAAATGAATCCATTCCTCGGCTTCCGCGCAGTTCGTCTGTGTCTGGACCGTCTGGATATCTTCCGTACTCAATTGCGTGCGTTGCTGCGTGCAAGTGTACACGGAAACTTGCGTGTCATGTTCCCTATGATCGCAACACTGGGTGAATTCCGTGAAGCCAAAGCTGTCCTGCTCGAAGAGAAAGAAAAGCTGGTTGCTGAAGGTATCGCTGTTTCTGACAGCATTCAACTCGGAATCATGGTCGAAATTCCATCAACAGCTGTAATGGCAGATCAATTCGCCAAAGAAGTGGACTTCTTCAGTATCGGTACTAACGATCTGATTCAGTACACGATGGCTGCTGACCGGATGAATGAGCGTGTATCTTATCTGTATCAACCATACAACCCAGCTATTTTGCGTTTGGTCAAAATGGTTATCGATGCAGCGCATCGTGAAGGTAAATGGGCTGGCATGTGCGGTGAGATGGCAGGAGACGAAACAGCAATTCCGTTGTTGCTTGGTCTTGGACTGGATGAGTTCAGCATGAGCGCAACCTCCATTCTGCCAGCGCGTAGCCAGATCACCAAGCTGTCCCGTGCGGACATGCAAGAACTGGCTGCCAAAGCTTTGGAAATGCAAACCGCTGAACAAGTGGTTGAACTGGTTCAAAGTATTCAAGCGTAATTTTGCCGGAGTTTCCTCCGGATTTGAGGTTTTCTTTTTCCGAATAAAGGGCTGCGTTCATGCAGCGATATTGCCGGTGTCCACGATTTAGTGGGGACCGGCTTTTTTTGTTGAAGTGTGGAACGAGACTGGTGTTACAAATGTTATAGAGAGACAAGAAAATCCCCTTGTGAGAATGAGAGAATGCCTCATATACACAAGGGGATTATTCTTTCAACGGGGTAGACCGTGTAAAAAGTTTAACTTATTTAGCTACAAGCACAGTTTAATACAGGTTTACGTGCTGCGGTCGTTTCATCGAGACGAGTTACCGGTGTGCCGTACGGAGCATTGAGCACCAATTCCGGCGTTTCTGCTGCTTCCTTCGCAATACGGATCATTGTATCAATAAATCCGTCAAGCGTCTCTTTGCTCTCGGTTTCCGTTGGCTCAATCATAATGCACTCTTCGACATTAAGCGGGAAGTAGATGGTTGGCGGGTGATAGCCAAAGTCCAGCAGGCGTTTGGCTACATCCAGTGTGCGCACACCATATTGCTTCAAGCCACGGCCTGACATGACAAATTCATGTTTGCATACGCCGGGATATGGAATCTCGTAATGAGGTGCCAGGCGAGCCATCATGTAATTGGCGTTCAGGACAGCACATTCGGACACACGGCGAAGCCCTTCTGGTCCATAGGTACGAATATAAGCATAAGCACGCACCAAGATACCGAAGTTGCCGTAATAGGCTTTGACTCTTCCGATCGATTGATCTCCTTCGTAATCCAGGGCGTACATGCCTTGATCATTTTGAACAACCATCGGTTTAGGCAGGAACGGAATGAGGCGGCTCTTCACACCGACAGGTCCGGCACCGGGTCCGCCACCGCCGTGAGGCGTGCTCATTGTTTTATGCAAGTTCAGATGCACCACATCAAAGCCCATATCTCCCGGACGTGTAATGCCCATGATGGCATTGGAGTTGGCTCCGTCATAATACAACAATCCGCCTGCTTCGTGCACGATGGACGCAATCTCTTGAATATCCTTCTCAAACAAACCGAGCGTATTCGGATTCGTCAGCATAAGGGCTGCGGTATCTGAACCGACTGCAGCGCGGAGAGCATCCAGATCTACCAAACCGTCCGTCCGCGACGGGATTGTCACCGTTTCGAATCCGGCTACGGTTGCGCTGGCCGGGTTCGTGCCATGAGATGAATCGGGTACGATTACCTTGGTACGCATTTCACCACGGCTCTCGTGATAAGCTCGAATCATCATAAGCCCGGTCCATTCCCCGTGTGCTCCGGCAGCGGGTTGCAGAGTTACGGCATCCATACCTGTCAGACCAGCAAGATCATTTTGTAAAGTATGGAGCAGTTCGAGAGCACCTTGAAGACTGGATTCATGCTGATACGGATGGATCTTGGCAAAGCCGTTGTAACGTGCTACATCTTCATTAATCTTTGGATTGTATTTCATTGTACAGGAACCAAGCGGGTAAAAGCCATTATCTACCCCGAAGTTGCGGCGCGACAATGCCGTATAGTGACGAATAACATCAACCTCGAATACTTCCGGCAACGCGGCCGCTTCCGAGCGTAGCATTTCCCGGGGAATCAAGGTGTCAGCATCCTGACGGGGAACATCACATTCCGGCAGGGAATAGGCCACACGTCCAGGACTGCTCAATTCGAAAATCAGAGTTTGTTCGGGAGCAACGGATGGTACGACTTGTTGCGTAAAGGTTGAGGTCTCTTGGGCTTGTGAGTCCATTCCAGTCGGCTGATTGACTGACTGATGTAGGTTAGAAGTTTCCGGTGAAGTACCCGCAATGTTTGCTTTTGTAGTCGTTTCCTGAGTCACAGCAATCCCTCCAATACACGTGCGAATTCATCGATCTCTTCTTTGCTGCGTCGTTCGGTGACCGCAATGAGCAGATGTCCTGCCAGTTCCGAATATTCACGTCCGAGTTCATAACCGCCGATGAAGCCTGCATCCAGCAGTTTCAGCTGAAGAGCATCCACATCGGTTCCTTCAGGGAGCTGGATGACGAACTCGTTAAACGTAGGGGCAGTAAAAGTAAGGCTGACTCCGGGAATAGCTGTTAACATATTTCGTGCATAGTGACTCTTCTGCAAATTCAGATCAGCAACATCAATCATGCCCTGTCTTCCCAGCGTAGACATATAGACGGAAGCGCTTAGTGCTAACAATGCCTGATTGGAACAGATGTTGGACGTCGCCTTTTCACGGCGAATGTGCTGTTCACGTGCTTGCAACGTAAGCACGAAACCGCGTTTGCCGTTGCGATCGGTCGTCTGGCCGACGATTCGGCCAGGAATCCGGCGCATGTGAGCCTGGGACACGGCGAAGTATCCGCATGTGGGTCCGCCGAGCGAAGCAGCGATTCCGAGGGGCTGCGCATCGCCTACAACGATGTCGGCCCCCAGCTTGCCTGGGGCTTCCAGCAAACCGAGCGACAGCGGGTTAGCACTTACCACAAGCAGTCCTTTGTGCGTGTGCACGAGGTCGGCAGCCTGTTTTACATTTTCCACGGCACCAAAGAAGTTCGGGCTTTGAATCATAAGCGCTGCTGTATCGTCTGAGATAGCCGCTTGCAACGCATCCCAATCCGTAACCCCATCTTTGTAACCAATCTCTACAATCTCCAGACTGAGGCCATGCGCGTACGCTTGCAATACTTGACGGGCTTCCGGGTGAACGGTACGAGATACGATAAGCTGCTTCCGGCGAGTGGCTGCGGCGGCAAGATTGCCTGCTTCCGCAAAGGCCGTTGCACCGTCATACATACTCGCATTGGCTACCGCCATACCTGTCAACTCGCAAATATACGACTGGAATTCGAAGATGGCTTGTAATTCCCCTTGGCTGATCTCCGGCTGATATGGGGTATAGGCAGTATAAAACTCAGAACGGGAAATGACATGGTTGATAACCGAAGGGATATGGTGGTCATAGATGCCTGCGCCAAGGAAACTGGCATGTGTCTCGAAGTTGGCATTGGAGCCAGCCTGTTTCGACATATGGCGGGTTAAGGCATATTCATCCAGTTTGGAGGAGACAGGCAACTCGCCCTGATAACGAATCTCCTGCGGGATATCTTTAAACAGATCTTCAATCGAATCCACACCGATTGTGGCGAGCATCGCGCTCTGATCTTGTTCGGTCATGGGAATGTAGCGGTGCTTGCTCATGCTTGCTCAGCTCCTTGAGTAGGTGTCTTTGGCGTACGTGTCCGTTTATGAAAAGGGGTCTTGACGACCTCGGCTTTCAGCTTTTTGCCACGAATCTCAATCTCCAGCGGAGTGCCTATTGCAGCATAATTGCTGTCAATTAGGGCAAGGCCAAGATTACGCTTCAAAGTTGGGGACTGTGTTCCGGTTGTCACTTCACCAATCTGAACACCACCCGCATAGATCGGGTAATGTGGCCGCGGTATACCACGCTCCAGCACTTCGATGCCGATCAGCTTGCGGGCAGGGCCGTCATTTTTTTGTTGCAACAAAGCTTGATGTCCAATAAAAGGTCCGGCATTTAACTTCACGAACATGCCAAGTCCTGCCTCCAGTGGAGAGATGGTTGGTGACAGCTCCTGACCGTACAAAGGCAACTTTGCTTCGAATCGCAGTGTATCACGCGCACCAAGTCCCGCTGGAACGAGGCCCACATCAGCACCTGCTTCCATCAGTCCGTTCCATACCAGAGCCGCCTGATCTGCTGCAACATACAGTTCAAAACCATCTTCACCTGTATATCCAGTGCGCGACAGTAGCAGCTTTACTCCACATACCTCGGCATGCTGTACGAAGCGGAACGGTTCAATGGACCTTGCATCCACCTCTGAACCTGTAACCTTCGAGAGAATATCGACCGCTAAAGGGCCTTGTAGCGCCAGTAACGCCGTTTGCTCGGAATCATTGGTCATGTTTACGCCAGGTACGATATGCTCCTGAAGCCACGCCCAATCCTTGTCGATATTAGAGGCATTGACGACCAGCATGTAGTGTTGCTCCGCCAGTTTGTAGATCAGCAGATCATCTACTACACCACCATCGGGATAACACATCAGCGTGTATTGTGCCTGACCTTGTACAATTGCGGTTACATCGTTGGTTGTCATGTGTTGTAAAAAGGCTTCCGCCTGTTCACCCGTTACGGTGAATTCGCCCATATGGGATACATCAAACAGCCCGGCGCGCTCGCGTACGGCTTCATGCTCTTTTTGAATACCGCTAAACTGCACGGGCAACTCCCAGCCGCCAAAATCAATGCAACGTACACCTTCATATTGCGCATATAGGGGGAAGAGTGGTGTTCTTAACAAATCAGACATCCAATCACCTCGTTATGGGCCGTTAGTAGGCCAAGTATGAAAACACGTTCTGTGAGCCAGATCATTAATGCTTAAGTAATTTTAGTAATCGTGAGTTAACAGCCGACCGTTCTACATTTTTTCATTTGTTATGTTTAGTACGATCCTGGAACCTGCAATTCATTTTTTGGGAAAAAGGAAAAGGACAGGCCAAAGAACCGGCATGCCAAGTAGCACGCTGTATTCTTAGGCTCTGTCCCTTGTACCTGAGAGTTACCCCGCCGTTTATTTAGACAGGTTTCCCCTTGGGTGATCATAACATCCATATAGGACGATTAGATGCTCTCCAGAGTTGCGTCCTGTAAAAGTCCTTTTGCCTGAGAGATTCACCCCCGCTTGTCGGTGGTTTACTCCTTCGGCGCCGCCTCATGCACATCCCCAAACCGGGTGTACGGGCAATCTCTCCCTTTACATTCATCCGCGGTTCATACGTAGTCCAATTAACTTCAGTTGCTCTTCCCATTAAAACGTGAATACACTCTGGATGTCAAGAACGATATCATTAAAATTGTGTAAAATACGAATATTTAATTATAAATAATCATAAATGTTCGTTTATTTTAAAAGAGTGCGCTTACTATTCTAATATTCACCATTATATGCAGAAAGAGTAGTGTGAGGTTACACAAGGTGAGGGGTAAAAATTTAAATAAATTGTGAGCTAACTTGACATTTGAATCTGAAATATCATACGCTATTGTCTGGGAAAAAGGTGAAGGTCAAAGAACGCATGCACTCATTAATGAAAAGCGAGGCGGATATCGATGAGCGAATTGAGAAATGATTTCCTGTACAGTAAAGAGCACGAATGGGTGCAAACCGTAGGGGAGGATACCGTACGTATTGGCATTACCGAGTTCGCGCAGCATCAGCTGGGTGACATTGTGTTTGTGGAATTGCCTGATCTTGAAGCCGGTGTAAAGGCAGAAGACAGCATCGGTACGATTGAATCCGTCAAAACGGTGTCTGATCTGTTCTCACCCGTCAGCGGCACCATTGTTGCAGTGAATGAAGCTTTGCAGGACTCGCCGGAACTGGTGAATAGCTCTCCTTACGAAGAAGGCTGGATGATCGAAATTCGGGTCGATGGAGATGTAACGGCTGCATTATCCACATTGCTGAATGCGGATGCTTATCTTAAACATACTGAGGAATAGAATTAGACCGAATTGTCGAGTTGATTTGTACTTATTGACATATATATAATCTCATTTGAATATAAAAATCTTGTTCTTGAAACCTGCGTGAGCTATAGAGCTTATGCAGGTTTTTTGCTGTTTTTTTTGGCATATTGGAGGAATTCAAGTAAGAGTAACTTAAAATCGCGAATAAAAAAATTGCAAACGGACCAAGCTATTTTATTGCTTTTCATGTTGTATATGAATAAAGTCATAGGCAGAAAAAACCTTGAGTATCAACGGATTGAGCATATATTCCTAATTAAAAGCGATTACATAATCCAATGTTGTCATCATTGTTCATGACGAAAGTACGCTTTCATTTGATTGAACAGGAAGGGTTTCTCGCTTAGGATTACAGCAGGGGATCAATGATACCCCTTTCATACGAAATAATGACTTGATTCAAGGAGGATAAACCAATGAGTAATTTGGATCAAACATCCAATTCCAAAGGTGGGTTACGTGTTGGTGTGCAACGCTTCGGACGATTCCTGAGCGGTATGGTCATGCCTAATATGGGAGCATTTATTGCTTGGGGATTAATTACAGCGATGTTTATTAAAACAGGATGGTTTCCCAATGCGACAATAGAGCAGCTTGTAGGTCCGATGATTACTTATTTGCTGCCGCTGCTGATCGGTTATACCGGGGGGACGATGGTGCATGGCACACGTGGTGGTGTCGTCGGGGCGATTATGACCATCGGTGTCATTGTCGGAACGGATATTCCAATGTTCCTCGGGGCCATGATTGCGGGGCCTTTCGGTGCATGGGTGATCAAGAAGTTTGATAAATCCATTGAGGGCAAGATCAGAGCCGGTTTTGAAATGCTGGTCAACAATTTCTCGGCAGGAATCATCGGTGGTGTTTTGGCTATCTTTGCTTTGCTCGGTATCGGGCCGGCAGTAGAGGCCATTAGCAAAGTTTTGTCTGCAGGCGTACAGGGTTTGATGAATCTGGGCTTATTGCCGCTCGTCAATCTGATTATTGAACCGGGTAAAGTATTGTTCCTGAACAATGCCATTAACCACGGAATCTTAACGCCAATTGCAACAGATCAGGCAAGAGAATTAGGTAAATCCGTTCTTTACATGCTTGAGTCTAACCCGGGACCGGGACTAGGTATTTTGCTTGCTTACTGTTTCTTCGGTCGTGGAATGGCGAGATCTTCTGCACCCGGTGCGGTGGTCATTCATTTCTTCGGCGGGATTCACGAGATTTACTTCCCGTACATCCTGATGAGACCGATCCTGATCCTGGCAGCCATTGCTGGTGGTGTAGCAGGTACGTTAACGTTCATGCTAACTGGCGCAGGACTGGTTTCGGCACCGTCACCGGGCAGTATCATTGCCTATTTCCTGCTGACACCAAAAGGTGGATATATCCCGATGCTTGCAGGAGTTATCGTGGCAGCTGTGGTTTCCTTCCTGATCGCCTCTCTGCTACTCAAAACGGGTAAACAGAAGGAAGAGGATCTGGAAGCAGCCTCCAGCCGAATGAAAGATATGAAGAGCCAAGGCAATACAGCAAATGTAGCCATCACAGCGGATAACCATGAAGCGAACAGAGCGGCAGATATCGCAACTTCCGTTGCATCCAAGGCAAAAGCAGATGTGAAAAAGATTGTTTTCTCCTGTGATGCAGGTATGGGTTCGAGTGCAATGGGTGCTTCGATTCTGCGCAAGAAAATGAAAACCGAAGGAATCGACGTTGCTGTAACCAATACGGCGATTAGTGAAATTCCGCAAGACGCAGACGTTGTTATTACGCAAAAAACATTAACGGATCGTGCACGTTCGGTAGCACCTAATGCAGAGCATATATCCATTGACAACTTCCTGAAAAGCCCGGAATACGACGCGCTTGTTGAACGTTTGAAGTAAAAGGGAGCAGACTGCGAACCAGCTTCAAACAAGAGCAGCCGTTTTCCCAGAGCCGGAGGCTGAGATATGAGTATTACCAAAAGACAACGTGAAATCGTGGAGTTTCTGCTAGAGCATCCCCATGAAGTCACGGCGGGTGAAATTGCCGTTGAAGTAAAAGTGAGTACACGTACCGTGCATCGCGAGCTGCTGATGATTGAACAGTGGCTTGAACCACTCGGTATGCGCCTCGAAAAAAAGTCGGGAACCGGAATACGCATTGATTCCGGTTCGGATGACCTCAGTGCATTACGCCAGAAACTGGAGGGTAATGAGTATGTAGAGTTTACGCCTGAAGAGCGTAAGCTCTTCATGCTTTGCATCCTGCTGGATGAAGCCGAGCCGGTCAAGCTGCTTGCTCTCGCTTCGGATCTGAAAGTGACTGTTTCGACGGTCACCACCGATCTGGATGATCTGGAGTCACGCATTCGGCAGGCGGGTCTGAAGCTTGTTCGAAGGCGAGGCTACGGTGTGAAAATTACCGGAAGTGAAGCGATTCATCGCAGAGCCATTGCAGCGCTTGCTTTGGAAGTACTGGATGAGTCGGATCTCTTTGGCAGACAGCCTGAGCAAGGGGGCTCCATCGTTAATCAAAAGTTGCTCAGTATGATCGGTCATAGCGACGTACTTACCATTGAAAATGCATTATGGCAACCGGATATCGAATGGCTTGAAAAGATACCTGAACGGCAGTACATGAAACTGCTCATTCAGTTATCAGCAGCTGTGGTTCGGATACGTAAAGGTTTTAATATAGAACGTTCTTCCTCAGGGATAAGAACGATTGCAGGCGCTGGAACCGTGGCGGAGCAACATGAAGAGAGAGTGCCGGTTTTCATGGCTTCGCGCCTTTGCAGTGTTCTATCCTCACAGCTTGGAGTCGGCTTCTCGGATGAAGAGCAAGCTTATTTTCACCAATTGCTTAAGGAGACAGAGCAACAGATTCATTCTTCACGCCTGCTCCCGATCGATGATCTGATTCTGATGGACAGAGTGCATTCGCTTACGGACCAGATGCAGGAAAGAACAGGTTATGACTTTCATGAAGACCGCTTGCTGCGCGAAGGATTAATTGCACATATGGTGCCGGTTATGGAGCGACTTGAGGGGCATCAGATGATACGTAATCCACTGCTACAGCAGATTCGCAAGGATTATGACACCCTTTTCGAACAAGTTAAAAGGTCTGTGTTACAGGCATGGCCCGGGGCAGAAGTTCCGGATGAGGAGATCGGTTTTCTTGTCATGCACTTTGGTGCATCCATTGAACGGTTGCGGGCGTTAAAGCAGGAGATTCGGGCCATCGTTGTATGCAACAGTGGCATCGGCTCCTCGCGCATGTTATCCAGTCGGTTGTCCAAGGAGTTTCCGGAGATCCAGATTATAGACAGTGTCTCTTGGTACGAAGCCGCACGTATGCCAACCGATGAGTATGATCTGGTCTTGTCTACGGTCGATTTGCCGATGGAGGAGGATCAGTATTACAAGGTCAGTCCGCTGCTGACAGCCGAAGAAAGCGAGAGCCTGCGGCATTTTATCAAAACCACAACGTTACAGCGGCAGCATCGCAAATCCCGTGACATGGGCAATGAGACAACGACTCACAGGGTCTCCGATGCGGACGGCATGGAAGCAACATTGCTTGAGATTGTACGCATTATCGGGAAGTTTCAGGTACATGCGATGGATAATGCCCATCTTGATTTTGCTCAAAGTGTGCTTGGAATGTGTAAGGTCGCACATCGCTCAGGCATATTGAAAGACCCGGGCGAGGTCGCCAAGCTGCTTGAGGTTCGCGAGTCGATGGGAAGCCAGAAGATTCCCGGGACGCAGCTGGCCCTTTTCCATACACGGAGTGAGAGTATCTACAAGCCGTCCATCAGTCTTTTTCAACTAGAGGAACCTCTGCTTCGAACCGTGGAGGACCCGGAAGGTGTCAGTCATGTATTACTGATGCTGGGGCCAAAGGAGTTGTCCAAAGAAAGTTTGGAGGTGCTCAGCGAGATTAGTGCACTGCTTCTGCAAGAAGAGATGATTACACTGCTGGGCAAAGGAAACAGGGATGAAATCATCCATTACCTTTCCCGTGAACTGGTCGGGTTCTATCGCAGTAAAAATGAAATTGGAGGTATATAACATGAGTATGTTAACAAAAGACAAAGTCATCATGAATGCAACGGCTCAGGATAAATACGAGGCGATTCGTATGGCAGGGCAGATTTTGAAGGATGCGGGCCACATCACTGCGGATTACATCGAAAAAATGATTGAGCGTGAAGAGATTGTATCCACTTATGTCGGCAATGGACTGGCTATTCCGCATGGTACAAAAGAGTCTAAAACGTTCATTCTTTCGACCGGAATCTCGGTAATTCAGTTCCCGCAGGGGGTTGATTTTGGAGAAGAAAAAGCTTATATGGTCATTGGCATCGCGGCACAAGGTGGCGAACATATGGAGATTCTGACGAGCATTGCAGTGATCTGTGCCGAAGAAGAGAATATGGAAGCACTGCGTTATGCGAAAACTGCCGAGGAAGTAATCACCATTCTAGAAAGTGAAATGGAGCTATGAAGGCTCTCCACTTTGGCGCAGGTAACATCGGACGCGGATTTATTGGTTTGATTCTGTCCCGTGCCGGATACGAAGTGACGTTCTCGGATGTAAACCAGGAATTGGTGAATGCTCTTCGGGAGCGTGGAGAGTACACCGTAGAGCTTGCCAATGAAAGCAAAGATCAGGAGACCGTAACCGGAGTAACTGCCATTGATGGACGGGAGTTGCAGACGGTTGCTAAGGCCGTGGCGGAAGCTGATCTGATCACAACCGCGGTGGGGGTAGGGGTTCTGAAGCATATTGCACCAGGAATCTCAGAAGGCCTGGAGCAGAGAAGGCGTGCAGGTTCTGTGCAAAAGCCGCTGCATATTATCGCTTGTGAAAATGCCATCGGTGGAAGCGCACAGCTGAAAGAGCATGTGTATGCCTTGCTGGATGAGCAGGCTCGCGCGTTTGCTGATGAATATGTCTACTTTCCCAATTCGGCCGTAGACCGGATTGTACCCATCCAGAATCATGAAGACATGTTGCATGTTCAGGTGGAGCCTTTTTACGAGTGGGTCGTGGATCGCTCGCAAATGGCACCTGCATTTAAACCAATGGACGGTGTTGTTTATGTGCATGATCTGGAACCGTACATTGAGCGAAAGTTGTTTACTGTGAATACGGGACATTGCGTTGCGGCATATATCGGCTATGTGCACGGATATGATACCATTCAGAAGGCGATTGCCGATGAAAAGGTGAAATCCGTTGTGTACGGAGCATTGCAGGAAACGGGTCAGGTGCTGGTGAAACGCTTTGGTTTTAACCCGGAAGAACATGAGCAGTATATTGAGAAAATTTTGGGACGGTTCGTTAATCCTTATCTGACCGACGAGGTAACCCGTGTGGGGCGCTCGCCGCTGCGCAAGCTTTCCCCGAATGATCGTCTCGTTCGCCCGGCGCTTCTGGCGCACGCAGATGACATGCCGGTGACACATCTCGCTATGGGGATGGCGGCAGCCTGTAAGTTCGACGTGTCTGATGATCCCGAAGCGGTGGAGTTGCAAAGCATGATCCGTCAAAAAGGCGTTGAAGCCGCGTTATCACACTATACCGGTATGGATGAGAATCATCCGGTAGTGGTGGAGGCAGTGAAGCAGTACAAACAGATGTAATTGTGTCAGCGCAATACGGTACAGAACTTGCGCATGAAAATATAAAGAAACCATCTCCGTTCAGATGATTGTTGCACTGTCATTCGAACGGGATGGTTTCTTTTTTTTGTTCTATCTCTAATGATGATCACGAACATAATTCTCCAAACAACGCTGACAAATGCATGATTTGTGGCGTTGCTCGGCTGGAATACGTTCAAACACTCCTTCGGGGAAGGAAACATATCCGCACCAACATTCCGAATGTGGTTTACCTTCAGCATAGGCACAAGCATTGCTTTCCCCGCAAAGTGGACATATCAGCGCATTGAGCGTTTGGCCAGGAGTGCTATCCTGTTGATCAGACATGGCCTATCTCCCTCCTTTTTCATTGTTTTGTATTCCGGGCAGGGACCTTTTGTTGATTTCAGTATAACAAATACAAGAGTTTTGCTCCCACCTTTTAAAATCGTGACTTACTCCATCTGTACCGCAAGTACTCCTATGAGGGTAACGTATGCACAGTTTGATTTTTTTAAATGCAGGAGCGTGTATTCATTCTTCCGGCGGTAGCTCAATTCGTAATCCCTCGACATGTTTGCGCCCCATGAGTTTGCGTTTTTTACGATTTTCTTTGCTTTCGAGCACAATATCGAGATCATAATCGGCTGGATACAACTCATCAGCAGAGATGTGCAGACACATACGTTTCTTATGAATTTTTAGTTTGCGGCCCCGAATCATGACCCCGATCTGTCCACGGTTATCCTCTTCTTCACTTACTATGCCTGCCTGATCCAGATAGGCTACATAGACGCGGTCTCCTTTACGAAAAGCACGTATTGGTGCTGGTGCTGGATCAGAGAAGTGAGCCGGATCGTTTGGAGATATAGTCTCAGTTGGGACGGTCGTGTGTGCATTTTGCTCTATAGAATCGGTGTGTTCCATTGAGACAGGCAAGGTAGTGTGACGTTCACTATCTGGTTGTGATTGCGGTTCTTTTGCAACATCTTGCATCTTGTTCTTCGTGTGAGCTTCACCCACAACAGATTTGGAACGATCGATGATATGCACAGGCATGCCCAGCTTCAGCGCGATAGAATATGCATAGCTTTCACCGGCTTCTCCGATCCGAAGTCGATACAGAGGTTGGAGAGATACGGTGTCAAACTCCATGCGTGCATTTTCAAATCCAGGCGTGGCTGAGGCAAAATGCTTGATTTCCCCAAAATGCGTTGTAGCTACTACGGTAGCTCCGCGGTGATGCAATTCCTCCAGCATGGCAATGGAAAGTCCTACGCCCTCTCCAGGATCTGTGCCTGACGCCATCTCGTCAATCAGTACAAGCGTGGAAGGATTCGCCTGCTCCAGAATGGTAATCATATTCCGAATATGTGCCGAGAACGTGCTTAGTGCCTGTTCAAGACTTTGTCCATCGCCGATATCCACTACGATCTGTTCATATACAGCCATTTCACCTCGCTCATCCACAGGAACAAGCAGCCCGGATTGCACCATGAGCGTGAGTAACCCCAACGTTTTGAGTGCAACGGTTTTGCCGCCCGTATTCGGACCTGTAATGATGAGAGACGAGTAATTGTACCCGATGGAAAAATCAAGCGGGACCATGGACGGACCCATCAAGGGGTGTCTCGCTCGTTGCAGTTTAACTTTACCGTTGCTATTAACGCGGACGGATCGTCCATCTATAGCCGCCGCATATTTTGCTTTGGCGAACAGGAAGTCCAGCACGCCAACGGTTTCTGTATTCAGTGCAATTTCCCGGCTGTACGATTCGGCCAGAGAAGTCAAGTCTCCGAGGATTTTCATCTCTTCTCTCGATTCCTCGGCTTGTAGTGAAGAGAGTTCCATCTGCAATCCTGACAGCTCGGCTGGTTCGATATATACGGTTTGGCCGCTCCCCGATTCGTCGAGCACAATGCCTTTAACCTGTTTGCGGAACTCTTTTTTGATGGGCAGTACGGTTTTTCCATTACGCTGGCTCACGACCTGCTCCTGCATGATCGAACGGTGTTTGCTAACCAGTGAATCCAGCTTGCGCTTCATGCGTTCCTCATGCACGGTCATTTTCTTTCGAATCCGTACGAGTTCCTTGCTCGCTTGATCCTGAATTCGACCGTTGTGAATACAGCGTTCGATTTCACTTCGTAAGGGTTCCATGAGCATCATAGATGATGCATAACGACTTACGATGGGAGCGATGCCGGATTTGCTCTCCATATACTTCATCAGTTGTGTGCAGCTGTGTAGAAATTGCGCGAGATGACTGAAGTCGCGTTCACTGAACAGATATCCCGTGCCAAGCAGGTTAATAATCGTTTCCATCCCCTCCAGCGAAGGGATTGGCACGCTCGCCCCAAAACGGACAAGAGCCGTGGCCTCCGCTGCTTCGTCCAGACGCATCTGAATCAGACGGACATCGGTCATCGGTTTGAGCTCCCGGGCATAACGTTTGCCCAGATAGGAAAGGGCGCAGTCTGCTATATTTTTTTGGATATGGTGGAAGCCCAGAGTGGTTAGGGTTTGCTCGTTTGAACTCCTGATGTTTGCTGTCATGTTAGCGTCATTATTGTTGGTATTGTTGTTCATGTTTAAATCTCTCCTTCATGTGTAATGTTTTGTCATCGGAGTGCATGTGTGAATAATCTTTAGTTCAATTTATATAGTCAAAAATATTCCTCATGGAAAACACAAAAAGGGCGGAGAATGAACAAACGTCATTCTCCGCCCTGAACGTATGGGAAAGCAAAGTCCACATAAGGTCTAACCAAAAAAATCCGCGCTGAACACAGCGCGGAAATAGACCCGGACATAGGCAATCCCGGAGGCGATGTTTGATTTCCGCTGTTCTTAACTAAGTACAGGGTTCTGACGCATCATGAAATACACGTATGCCTTTACGGCAAAAGTGTCATGAAAAGCCAAACTCCTGAATATGAAACTTGATTAGTTAAGAACGCTCACCGACATCAAAATCTCTCCTTCGACCTGAGGAATATACAAGTAATATAAACTGGAAATCACTTCAAGTCAACAATTGTGAATAAAGATGTGGACTTGATTATGAATGGGTTTTAAAATAACAATAGTAATTTAAACCAATGTAAGCGATTTTATAAAAGGGAGATGCTCTTCTTGCCTAAATATCTACTGCGTCTGCTCTGCTTTACGATGATTCTTGGGGCATTGCCAGTCATTGTGATTGGTTCCGTCTCGTATACGATTGCTTCCCGTGATATCGAACAGAAAGTGCGCGAGAGCAATCTTCAGATACTACATCAGACTCAGATGCGAGTGGAACAAGTATTACGAAGTTTACAACTGTCCTCAATCCAGTACGTCAATTCACCTTTGGTGCTTCGTGCAATGAAGCAACCGCTGAATAGTAGCGAATTTCAAGAAATTCGTGATTTGACATCCGGCTTCAACAATCTGCAGGCGGTCACGAGTATTGATCAGGCGTACCTTGTGAATCTGGAGCAGGACTGGGTCGTATCCATGCGTTCATTCGGCAAAATCAATGATTTCAGCATTCGAGACCGAATCGGAACTTATCTTACATACACCAACAGTTTGTTCTGGGTCACTCAGAATAAAAGTTCATCCAAAGAGAGCGTGCCTGTATCTGCTGGCATGGGTGAGGCTTTAACGGAACAGGCCCCTACCTTGATCTCTTCTGATAATGTAGTCAGCATGGTTTTTAAAATTCCGATGGTGCCCACAAACGTGAAACCAAAAGGATTTCTTGTCATTGACATTGCGGATGCGGAGCTTAGCAGCTTTTTGAGCCGGAATCCGAATTCGGGTGATTTGTATGTTCTTGATAAAGACCAGAAATACTTTTTGAATGACACGAATTATGGAAATAAATACGAGTTGCTCAACCAAGACATTCAGGAGAAGGTTCAGACAACGGGGGAAGCAGAAGGTTTTTACAGTGCAGAAGTGGAGGGCAAACCCGTAGCCGTCAGCTACAGGCAGTCTCCGCTAAACGGCTGGTTATACGTATCGGTTGTTTCGCTCGGACAGATTACAGCCCAATCGCAAAAAATCGCAGTGGTGACCGGTGTGGCGACGTTAATCATGTTATTGGTGACCGGACTTGTGGCTATCTATGGTAGCCGGCGCATGTACTCACCAATCTCCAGACTGCTGCAATTTACAAAAGGACTGGATTCCCCGCTTCCTCCTGCAGGACGTCGTCAGGATGAATTTATTTATATTGAGGAACGCTTGTCTACGCTGTTCAGTTCGGAGAGAACGATGCGCGAGCAGATGAAGGGACAACATGTGCATCTTCAGGAGTTTTTTATGACCAAGCTGCTGACAGGTAAAATATCGGAAGAGGATTTCAGGTATCAGGGCGAATTGTATGATTTCCCGACCGGATGGTCACATCTGGGCGTGCTGATGCTTCAGATTGATACGCTTGAAGGCACGAGATATGAAGAGCAGGATCGGGATCTATTGCTGTTTGCAGTCAATAATATGGTAGGTGAGTTGATTCCCTCCGAGATTCGGTTCACACCGGTCATGCTAGATGATGCGCAGGTTACCGTGCTTGCTTCTGAACTGAGTGATGAGATGCAACTGAAGGAATGGATGCACACACAGGCCGATTGGATCCGTGAACGGGTTGTAACCTATCTGAATCTGCCGGTAAGCATAGGTATTAGCCGGGCTTATTCCAGCATTGGAGATACGCCTAGAGCCTATCAAGAGAGCAAAGAAGCGTTGCAAGGCAGAGTCAGCTTGGGTAGCCGTATTATTCTACATTATGAGGACATTCAACCAAGAGGTCAGATGGAAGCCGCACTGTATACGCAGTTACGAATGATTGAAGATCAGTTGGCTTCAGCGATCAAACAGGGAGACGAAGAAAAAACAGATATCTATTTTACACAATATTTAGGATTGCTGGCGGATAAAAAGCTGCATTTCAGCGAGTATCCAGTCATTATGGTGCAGTTATTGTCACGAGTATATCAACTTGTGCAAGAGCAGGGCGGAGATGTGGCAGAAGTGCTTGGTGAGAAAGCTTCTATGGCATACTTGCTGAAATTATCTACACTGGACGAGATGACGGGTTGGTTCCGCAAGCGATTATTTCTGCCTGTGATTCGTTACTGGAAGGAACAAGAGGAGTCACAATATATGAATATCGCCCGCCGGATGATTCGACTGATCGAGGAACGGTATGATCGGGATTTATCGCTGGAGGCTTGTGCCGAGGAGCTGAACTTTCATCCTGTTTATCTAAGCCGGGTCTTCAAGAAGGAAGCGGGTGTTAATTTTACCGAATATCTAGCAGAGTACCGCATGGAAAAAGCCAAAACGTGGCTACAGACGACAGATCTGAAAATATCGGAAATCGCCGAAAAATTAAATTACACGAACCCGACAGCTTTTATCCGTACATTTCGCAAAATAACAGGAACGACTCCCGGCAAGTACCGGGAGCAGCAACGCTAGAGAACAAGGCCTGCTCTGCCCGTCATGGCAGGCAGGTTTTTGGCGTTCAATTTAACGTTCTTTCTATGCCTATTTGTAGCTTATAAAACATAGTTAAACCAGGAACATGCAGGTTGAAAGTAGTTCATTTCAAGTATCGCCAGCAATTCTTAAGTGGGTTAAACCCTTGATACACAAGGGAAAACAAGAGGCTAAAACGAGATGATAGCCAGTGATTCGATTATCCGCCACAATGGAGACATGAATTCAGGAAGTGATCTTTTGTAATCGTTTCCAACGTGGGGAGGAAGACACTATGAAAGCCGAAACGGCTGCTCGAACAAGGCCCGCTACCCGCAGTGACAAAAACCTGCTCTGGAGGGACGTCATCAAAAACCGGTGGCTGTACATTATGCTGATTCCGGGAGTGCTTTACTTTGTTATCTTTAAATACATACCGATGTATGGGATTACGATGGCTTTTCAGGATTACACGCCGTACAAAGGTATCCTGGGAAGTGATTGGGTAGGATTCAAACATTTCCAGCGTTTTTTCGGAGAACCGCAGTTCTGGACCTTATTTAGAAACACGTTTTTACTTGCGATCTATAATCTGGTTTTCTTTTTTCCATTACCTATTGTGCTTGCGCTCATGATGAATGAGGTTCGGCGGGAGCGGTTTAAACGCTTCGTGCAGACATTGGTTTACGTTCCGCACTTTGTTTCCTGGGTTGTTGTGGTTGGTGTGTTTTACATGCTGTTCACGACTGAGGGCGGTGCGATCAATGAGCTGCTCTACAACCTGACAGGACAAAAAATCGCCTTTCTGCTTGAACCAGGATGGTTCCGTACAATGATCGTGGGACAATCCATTTGGAAAGAAGTAGGCTGGGGCACAATTATCTTCCTGGCGGCACTCTCTGGCGTAGATACGCAGCTTTATGAGGCAGCTCGGATTGACGGTGCTAACCGCTGGCGTCAGACCTGGCACATTACGTTGCCAGCGATTCGGAGTACGATCATCATTTTGCTCATTTTGCGTCTGGGTCACTTCCTGGATACAGGCTTTGAACAAATCTTCCTGATGCTGACACCTACTAACCGTGACGTGGGAGAGGTATTTGACACCTACGTATACACGAAGGGGCTTACCCAGGCACAGTACAGTTATAGTGCTGCTGTCGGATTGTTTAAGTCGGTTGTTGGACTGGCGCTAGTGCTTGGTGCCAATACGTTAGCCAAAAAATTCGGGGAGGAAGGCGTCTATTAATGCAATATTGGCAGACGCTCTTCATCAGACAGGAGTGAACATTAGATGCAACAGGACAAAACATGGGGCAACCGGATCTTTGATTTTATGAATCATGGCTTGCTGTTATTGATTGGAATCGTGACCGTGATCCCGTTCATTTATATTTTGGCTGTGTCGTTTACCAGCCCGCATGAAGTGGCTAAAGGCGGATTTATTCTTTTTCCAAAAGAGTTCTCCCTGGCAGCTTACCGTTACATTTTTTCTACAGATACATTGATTCGAAGTCTCGGTGTATCGATCTATATTACCGTTGTGGGCACGCTGATTAACTTACTGTTTACATCGCTTATGGCTTACCCGCTATCCAGAAAGTATTTGCGCGGACGCCAGCCGATCCTGCTAGGTGTACTGTTCACAATGCTGTTCAGTGGCGGTATGATTCCAACGTATTTCGTCGTTAAATCCCTGCATCTTACCGATACACTCTGGTCTTTGATGTTGCCAACGGCTATCAGTGCGTTCAACCTGATCGTACTCAAAAATTTCTTCCAGGCCATCCCGGATGAGCTGGAGGATGCGGCCAAAATCGATGGCTGTAACGATGTCGGCGTTTTGTTCCGCATTGTGCTGCCACTCTCGATGCCGGCCATGGCTACCTTTTCACTCTTTTACGCCGTGGCACACTGGAACAGCTTCTTCAGTGCTGTCATCTATATCAACGATAGTGAGAAGTGGCCTGTGCAAGTTTGGCTACGTGAGATTGTCATTTTGGCACAGAGTCGAATCGGAGATACGAGCATTGAGGAAACCGAAATCCAGCCGCTTACGATTCGCATGGCTGTTATTGTATTCTCGACCATTCCGATCATGCTGGTCTACCCATTCCTGCAAAAGCATTTTGCCAAGGGAGTGATGCTCGGTTCGGTAAAAGGCTGATTAGTGCGCGTTTGGTGTGAAGCGTATTACTGAATTGTAAAGATCAGTCCATGGCTGAAATTGGAGAACCGGAAAGTTATAAGGTTGTTAGATTTTAAAGCTTTAAGGCTGTGACTGTATATCAAAAAGGGAGGTTTTCATGAATGAAGGCAACAAAAAAGAAAGCCGTAGCTGTTCTGAGTACACTGGCTTTGGTGACCGGTTTACTGGCAGGATGCGGATCAGATGAAGGTCAGGCTGCCGAAGGCGGCGTGCAGAATGTATCTATCGCTATTGCACAGGTGGGTGACGTGCCGAGCAAGGGCAACGAGGTACAGAAAAAAATTGAAGAGTACACCAACACCAAACTGGACATCCAGTGGATTCCGGCATCTGCGTACAATGACAAAATTAATGTCATGATCGCCTCCAGCGACATGCCGAAAATCGTAAAGGTGCAATATAACCCAACGGTGACCAACGCGATGCGGAATGACGTGTTTTGGGAAGTCGGACCTTTACTCAATGATTACAAAAACCTTTCTGCCCAAAACGGACGTTTCTTTGACAACATCAAGGTTGAAGGGAAAATTTATGGCGTACCGGTATTCTCCGATATTGCACGAGCGACTGTTATCTACCGCAAAGATTGGTTCGACAAGTTGAATCTGAAAGTACCAACAACACCGGATGAATGGTATGAAACGATCAAGACATTGTCTACTTCCGACCCGGACGGCGATGGACAGGCGAATACGTTTGGATTAATGTTGTTCAAAAAGTATAACGAAGATCAGTATTCTTTTACCACTCGTCTTGGTGTAAGCTTTGGCGCACCGAACAAATGGAAGGTTGAGAGCGACGGTAGCTTTACACCGGAATTCATGACACCGGAATATATGCAAGTGATGGATTTGCTGAAACGTTTGTATGAAGAGAAATTGTTAAACCAGGATTTTGCTGTATTTGATTCAACGGAAGCGGAGAAAAAGTATGATTCCGGCGTAGTCGGTATGCGTGTAGGTGTGGCGCAGAATGGTAAAAGCCAACAAGAACGTCTGTCGAAAAACAATCCGGACGGTGTTGTAGATATTGCCGGTCTGTTAGGGCCAAATGGAGACCGTGTAGCTGGGCAGACAGGTAACTCGGGCATTCTGGCTTTCCCGAAAGCAACGGTAAAATCGGAAGAGGAACTGAAAAGCTTGCTCTCCTTCCTGGATAAATTGATGGATCCGGAGATGGCAACGCTGCTTATGCGTGGTTTGGAAGGCAAACATTACACCAAAGTCGGAGACAACGAAGTGGAAATGAGTGACTTTGATGCCTTCCAGCGTGAAGTGAAACCATATCGGGATAATTTCCCTTATGTTGATGGTTACAATGTACCTAAACTGAAGGACACCGAGCTTGGAGAAAAAGGAACAGCTTTGGTAAAGGAACTGGCAGAACATGCAGTACCTAACCCTGCATTGACGTTGTATTCTCCAACATATGGTGACCGCGGAGCGGACCTGGATCAGATGATTGCCGATGCGCAAACCAAATACATTATGGGCAAGATCGATCAAAGCGGCTGGGAAAAGGAAATTGAGAATTGGGCTAATGCAGGCGGTACCAAAATCCGCGAGGAATATGCCGAGGATTACAAAAAACAGGCTCAATAAGGAGCGAAACCGGAGGTTTGATCATGAAGGAAACGTTACAACATACACCGATGCGCATGGCTGACCAGTTTATGGAGAGTTATCGTAACCATGAGCTGTATTCAATCTGGCATTATGAGAATGGGTGTCTGCTCAAAGCATTGGAAGAATTGTACGCTCGTACAGGTGAACAGAGATATTTTGACTATATTCAGGAACTCATGGATCATTTCATTCAGGAAGACGGAACGATCCGTTCCTATACGATTGAGGAATATAATCTGGATCAGATCAATCAGGGTAAATCGTTATTTTTCCTGCTGGAGAAAACGGGCCAGGAAAAGTATCGCAAAGCTTCGGAGTTGCTGATGACGCAGCTGAAAGGACAACCGCGCACAAGTGGGGGCGGTTTCTGGCACAAGAAAATCTATCCGTTCCAAATGTGGCTGGATGGATTGTATATGGCGACACCTTATCTGACTCAATATGGAGCCGTGACTGGTGAAGAGAAGTGGTTTGACAAGGCTGCTTTGCAATTGCTGTTGGTGGAAGCACAAACTCGTGATCCACGCAGTGGCTTGCTCTACCACGCTTGGGACGAGAGCAGAGAGCAACGCTGGAGCTCCGGAGATACGGGATGCTCACCACATGTCTGGAGCCGGGCAGTGGGCTGGTACGTGATGGCGGTTGTAGATACGCTGGATTATCTGCCAGTGGATCATGAACAACGTGGCCAGATTATCGGTATTTTCGAGCGACTCGCAAATGCGCTTCTCCATGTACAGGATCAGGAGACAGGGTTGTGGCCGCATCTGCTCGATCAGCCAGGACGTGAGCGGAATTATCTGGAGGCTTCGGGCACCTCGATGTTTGTGTATGCCCTTGCTAAGGGTGTGCGCAAAGGGTACTTGAGCGGCAAGTTCAAAGCGATTGCGGAAAAAGGATATCAAGGTCTCTTGCAACATCTGTTGCAAACAGACCGGGAGGGTGTGCTTTCCCTGACACAATGCAATGGGGGAGCGGGCCTTGGAGGAACTCCTTATCGTGACGGGTCCTATGAGTACTATGTGACTGAATCGATTCGTATCAATGATCCGAAATCGGTTGCTCCGTTTATTTTGGCAGGGGTAGAGATGGAACTGGCATAATGCCGGTTCTTTTCTCCAAAGCATTATGATAGCGCATACATTACGGGGATGAAGGCATCTATGATTGAGGAATGAGGGCAAGTCCGCTGAACGATAGGTTTATCCAAAAGGAGAGATGGTTCATGAGTCCAAAAAGTCCAAAACGTTCAAAGAGTCCAATGTTTCGCGTAGGAAGCTTCGTTATTGTTGGCGCGATGTCTGCCGGTTTGCTGGCTGGATGTGGGGGAGAAAAAACTCCAGCCGCCGGAGAAGGCAAAATGCCCATTTCCATTTCATTGATGCAGGTGGGTGATGTACCCGCTAAGGAAAATGCAATCGAGAAGAAGATTGAGGAATACACGAATACCGATGTAAACGTGCAGTGGATTCCGCAATCGGCGTTTGACGACAAAGTAAATGTCATGGTGGCATCGGGGGAGATGCCAACGATTATGCGTGTCAATTATGTACCTACAACTTTTAATGCGGCCAAGACCGGATTGTTCTGGGAACTCGGGCCTTACCTGAAAGATTACAAAAACTTGTCTGCCCAGTCGGAGGCTCATTTTAATAACATCAAGATCGAAGGTAAAATCTACGGCATCCCGAATTTCCGGGATATCGGACGAACGGCGATCGTATATCGGAAAGACTGGTTTGATAAGCTGAAACTGGATATCCCGAAAAATCTGGATGATTGGTATGAGGTTATGCGTTCTGTCCGCAAGGATGATCCAGATGGCAATGGCAAGGAAGATACGTATGGTGCGTTGTTGTTTAAAAAGTATAACGAGGGTGTATCTTCACCGCTGACCCGGATTGCTGTAAGTATTGGTGGAGTCAACAAATGGGGTGTAGACGACGCTGGTAAATTAACACCAGAGTTCCTGACTCCCGAATATGTGGATACGATGAAGCTGTTCAAGCGATTGTTTAATGAAGGGCTGATCAATAGTGATTTCCCTGCACTGGACCCTTCCGATGCGGACAAAAAAATGGATTCAGGTCTCGTTGCCATGAAACTGAACGGGGTCGCCCAGAACGGGAAATCATCCCAGCAACGGCTCACACCTAACGCACCGGATGGTATCATTGATGTAGCGCCGTTTCAAGGGCCAGATGGCATTCGCATTGCGGGTGAGCCTGGAAACTACGGTATGCTTGTCATCCCAAAAGCATCTGTGACGGATGAAGCGCAGCTCAAGAAGGTGCTCACCTTCCTGGATCAGCTGATGGACGAGGAACTCAGCACGTTGCAACTGCGTGGTTTACTTGATGTGCACTACAGCAAGACCGCTGACGGTAAAACGGAACTGAAAGACTTTGATGCTTACCAGCGTGAGGTCAAACCGTATCGTGATAATCTGTTGAGCGTCGAAGGATACAATGTGCCTGAACTGGTTGATGTTCCTATTGGTATGAAAGGCGCGAAGATGGCTCGTGAAAACGAACAGTATGCAATTGCTAATCCTGCACTTACGCTTTCCTCCGTGATCTATACAGAGCGCGGTCAGGAGCTGGATCAGATGATTTGGGATGCGCAGACCAAGTACATTATGGGTAAAATTGATGATGCTGGCTGGGAACAGGAAATTGCCAACTGGAGAAAAGCAGGCGGTGACCAGCTGATTACAGAACTGGAAGCTTCGTATAAAGAGCTGAACGGGAAATAAATGAGACTGACATAAAAAAAAGGTTGATTTCATGCAAGGAATAAGTTTATTCTATAATAGAGTA
Source organism: Paenibacillus xylanexedens (assembly GCF_007680605.1). Classification (GTDB taxonomy): domain Bacteria; phylum Bacillota; class Bacilli; order Paenibacillales; family Paenibacillaceae; genus Paenibacillus; species Paenibacillus xylanexedens_B. Next base: position 3,218,807 of record NZ_VEIO01000001.1, on the reverse strand, counting down.
AAAATTCCATAATTTAATAAGTGAGACCACACCTTAAAGCATAAGGCTATGAATCTGCGGATTCGTGGCCTTTTTTGTCTTTTTTAGAATACAGAGTAGGTCTCAAGGAGGGGGGAGATAGTCACCTTAGAATCATGGGGAGGTATGAAAATGATACCAAAATACCGGTTATACATGGTAGAATATTGATTATAATTCCAAATTTAGGTTTTATATTTTGGTGTGTGTTTAATAAGCATGTCAGTCGTTTGAGTAAATGAAGCATCCCCATACTAAGGTACATAGGAGCGTGAACAGATTGAAGATGAAGCGAGTGGCTCAAGGGAAGAAGAAAAGAAGATTTGCTTATATGATGACGTTCTTGACAGCAACCATGATGGTAGGGACATGTCTTTCTTTTGGAATGGGGTCCGGGCAGTGGACGAGAGTGGTCAGTGCTGCAGGAACGAGTGACAGCGCAGTGAGTCGGTTCAGCGATATCAAAGGACACTGGGCTCAGGCAACGATTGCAAAAGCATATGGGAAAAATTTGATTTCCGGCTATCAGGATGGCACATTCCGCCCGAACGGTAAGATCACTCGCGGGGAATACGCTGCAATACTAGCTCGCGCGACCAGAATCGAGAAAGCACAGGGGCAAGAGGAGGAAGAGGTGTCCTTCCCTGATCTTCAAGGGCATTGGTCTGAAACGGCTGTCCGCCAGTTGGTGGGACAAGGCTTTATTGACGCTGGTGATTATGCCAGCGGTTTTAAGCCCAATACGGAGCTGACGCGATATGAAATGATGAAGTGGATTGCAAACGGACTGATCAAGTCGGACAGCAGTTTTCAGAATGCTTTTAATGATACGAAAAACACCTTACTGCCTACGCCTGAAGTAAACCGCGGAACGATCCGTGATGAGCAGATTCCGTACCTCGCCCTAGTGCGCGGAACAGGAATTGTCGGTGGATTTCAAGACGGCACGTTAAAACCGGCAGATACGACAACTCGCGCGGAGGTTTCCGCTATTCTGCTTCGCTACATGGATGTGGAGGGTACGGATGCTTCCAAGTACAGCGACCTGAACGAGATGCGGGAAGTAGGCACGACAGGTACGAATTTAACGACGATTAGTAATTATAAGTATATCAAAGGAAGTTTCAAAGATATCGTCAACACGGAGTATACACTTAAAAATAAAGTTGGTGTCATGAAATATCATAGGTTTATTGTCGTAGATACTCGAGGAAAACAAGCTAGGGGCTTATACGCTGAGTTGTTTGTAGACCAAGAAAACTTAACTAGAGCTCAGGTAGGTCGCTTCTCTACGTATGCTGATATTACATTTACGTCTAAATTGGAGAAGTCGAATCTTTTAACTTTCGCTAGAGCAAATAATAACAGAGCTATACCAGTCCAGCGATTATTTAATGAGGAGTATTTGAAACTGAAGGGATTTGTTACATTACCTGATGATTCAAGTAAGGTTTTGAAGAAAGATATCCCATTTAGATTTTGGACGTCACATACATTAGACACTGTACAAGGCGGATATACAATAAAAGATGACACAGGTAAAGAAGTTCAGATCTATCAATAGAACATTTTGGTGGTGGTTAAATTAAATAAAAAAAATTCTTCTACAATTAACGTCCAACGTTTAATTAGAACTTGTTTTATCACGTGTTTTATAACTTTGCTATATTATTTCTCAAATTATGTCTTTGGGGTTAATGCTGCAGCAGAACAATATGGGCCTAAATTCATGAAGGGTTCGGCAGTAATTGTAGATGCAGAAGAAACAGAGGGGAAACCGGGTGTTTACTGGTATCAACTTGATTCAGGCAAGTTTAGGGCGGAATATCAAGGCACTCACATAGATGTAGCTAACGGAGGAACAGATGAGGATGCTTACCCTGTGAGAACAGAAATACCAGACAACTTGAATATGAGACGATGGCCTCCAGAAAATTGGAAACCCTATAGAGGGAATAATATTGAATCCTCAATGGTCACAGATATTAAGTTAAAAGATGATCCTAATGGTGTTAGATATCAGCAAGTTAACAGCTATGAAGGAATAGGAATTCCACGGGTTACGAGTGAGAGTAATGCAGATATTCGAACATACACTGGTAAGGGATATACTTTTTTTGAAAGAGAACAGTTTGGAACTAGACCAGGGGGGAAGCCGAAGTTTAGAATGGTGTACCACACGCCCGTCAGTATCTTTTGGGAAGGTAAGATTTATGAAGAAAAAGAAATTGACGTTACACCGGATACTACCCTAACCATTGGCCAGACCAAACAGATGGTAGCCAAAGTAAAGACCAAAGGCTATGGATCCACAACGTGGAGTGAGGGCGTCGAAGTATCTGGCAGGGAGACGGAGATTAAATGGTTTTCTTCGGACGAAGCGGTTGCGAGCATTGAACTTAAGACAGGTATGTTAAAAGCAGAGAGCCCTGGAACGGTTACGGTACGTGCAATCTGGAACAATGGTACATATCTTATTTCGGATACAGCTACCGTTACCGTGACGTCTGAACCGGGACTGGTTGTGAACCTGCCCAATGCCTGCAAATCCACGACAACGCCATTACAGGCGGAAGCGGTCCTTACCAAATCGGATCGAAGTATTCATAAATTGACGGTGCATCCCAAATTGACGTGGAGCAGCTCGAATGCTTCTGTGGCGACAATCGGTGCCGATGGCAAAATTACAACAAAGGGCATTGTGGGTACTACGATCATCAAAGCTCATTTCCTGGATACCACCCAGCGTATAGACGAACAGGCTGAACAAGAGCTTGAGGTCAAGGAATGCTCTAATGGCGGAGGTGGAGGAGACACGGGCGGTGAAGATCCAGGAAACGATCCTGCGAATGCCTGTCCGGTTAGCATCAGTCCACCAAGTCGAGGCGCAGTCCTTGAAGCTAAAGTGATGGACCCTTCGGTTCAAGGGGTGCTCAGAGCAGACATCCGGGGTGCCGAGAAGTTTGATGTTACACGTGGGATCCCAACGTCGGAAGATCTGTATGCAAATGTTCTCGCCAAGGGGTATTTGTTTCAGCACCGATGGGTGAACATGACGGGCACAGTGACCTATGATGTTAAAGTCAAGAAGACGTATCATAAAACGTGGACAATACCAGGACGACCCTCTCGCGGTGAGGGGGATCCAGGCACACAACCAGAGCCCAAAGAACGTGATGTGCCAGGTGATCAATCGATGCGAGTAACAAGGGGATATAGTTACTGGCAGATTGATAACTTAGAGGTTTACAAATTAAATGAAGCCAAGGTGTCTAACTATGCGCTTGGTGGTTACGGAGGTATGGTTACGCTGACACCAAATTCATACACACCTCCAACTTTGCAATCCATGACGGACAATGCTGTGCAGAGCCATGTCAAACCTTCGCCATGCCGCGAGATTGATCTGGGTACCCAAACTGTCCCGGGTGGTTCCACTGAACCGCCTACGCCGAATGAAACTTCACTTTTTCAAGCAGAAGCAGAAGCGGTGGTTCAAGAGAATACGGTTAACAATGACAAAGTGGTTTTTAATGGTGCGACTATTATGAATAATAGCCCGGCCCAGAAGGAAGCCCCCAGACCTGGAATGATTCCGCAGCCTCATATGATCGGGGATGATGTGTTATATCAGAACAGATTAACCATTCAGAACACACTGATGAACAAAGCAGATCAGCCGAGCACGGGTGAGATATTCTACGGACTACTGCCTGAAAACGTAAACGGTGGACAAAATCAGCGGTTTTCAATTCCCGGAATCAATCCGGTCACGGTACATACACCCGTGGTTAACTATGCTTGGGTTTCGGATGACCAGCCGCATAACCAGAAAACAAAGCCAGATCCTATGCGGGCAGCGTTAATTCTGGAGCGTCCATTTCTGGTTCGTATCCCCACGTCAGGACAACATCTAGATGGAGCACGTTATCCAGGTTACGGAAATCGCGATTACGGGAAGTATTTTCGCAGTAAACAGGTGCGTTTCCCGTTCGATGTTTACACGGATGGCAAAAGTAGCTTTATTCCAGCCAAAACCTGGGTCGATATTCCCGTCAATCAGCTGGATACTACCTTTGTGCTTCCTGTCTGGATCGATGAAGGCGACTATCAGATTGAGTTCCGCAACACCGCAGAGAATGCACCCATGCAGTTCACAGAACAACCTGATGCGAATACGGATCTGGCACATCATGTCGCAACGGATACGGTAGCTGTGGAGGTCATAGGGCGATTGTATGATTTTCGAATCACAGATATCGCGGACTATCATTGGGAGAAGGTGTTTCGTCAACGACCAGGAAGTCCCGAGCGTACGGGTGTTAACTACTGGACAGGAACAAATGAAATTGATGGAGATCCGAGGGGCAATTTGATTCCGTTTGTTTTGCCAATCCGCCCAGGTAGCCACCCTGTGCAGGGATACCGCAATGTTGCTGTGAAGACAGGTTATCACTTTAAGTTTGATGTGAAGACCAAGGGGAATATGTTTGGCAAACAGGATGGTATCCGAATCACACCAACCTTCTTTTATATCCCCAAAGACGGAACCAAGAGGCAGGAAGTAGATTTGTACTACCATCGAGGGCAGCAACAACTTATCCGTATTGGATCTGCACAGGATGTTGAGAAGCGTTATGTAGTGCTGAACGCAAGGCTACGAAACGTGTCTGGAATGGAACTCAGCGATACAGCACGCTATCAGTACATCCATGAATGGACACCAGAAGATCGGCAGTTGTATACGCTGGATCAGGCAATGGTTCGGTTTGTAACCCAGACGTCGCATCGTCAAACCTGGATAGGCAGGTACGATTGGATGATTCTCCCGTCACAGATTCGTACACTTATGGGCCCCAAAACGGACCTTCCTTCCGGGGTGGATGTAGATCGGGCGAATGCCGCCATACAGCGCTGGTACGGAGAATATAGTCTGCCAGCGGATGTATACGCCGTTCCCAAAGGCACGAATCTGGAGCGTCTAGCCAGAGAAACTTTGCTGGATGACAAGGCTGCTGTATTTTTGCAAGATGGTTACATCGTGGTGAACTTTAATCTGGAAACGTTACAAAATGGCAATACACTTGCGCCTCATCTGCAATATATGCACGCGCCATTAATGAATCAATGGCAATTGGAAGGTTTTAACCTCAGTCCAGTGGATGAACAGGCGATAAGTTGGCCGATGAGAGATGGAGATGTGGTGTGGTATCATGCGGATCAATCCAGCCGTGATGATTTTCAAGCTCAGGTACCTCATTAGAGAGAAACGACGGGTTTGAGATAAAAGCAGAAGCTTTATATAAGAAGTAGCCGTGATGTGAGTCTGCGTCACGGCTACTTCTTTTTTTGTATAGGCAGATTATGCTTGATCCGATGAACGGGTATAAAGGGTAAAGAGCACTTTTCAATTTTCGTTACACATCCTGCATACTGCGCTCTACATTCCGTATTAGATGACTAACTTACTACGCTCACCGAGAGGGGAACAAATATGATTGATGATACTCAGCAACAGCAACAGCAAATCACCCGGAAAACAGACATAGCTTCGATCACCAGTACATATGAAGGGGCGGACCTGGGGGTTACCATTCAACCGAACTTCTGTTCCTTCAAAGTTTGGTCTCCAACCGCGATTCAAATGGAACTAGTTCTGTATCCACCCCTCACAGGTGGAAGTCCCGATGACTTCCCGAACGCATTGAAGCAAAGCGCTATTTCAATGCATTCCGGTGAACAGGGTGTGTGGGTTATAGAAGTGGAAGGAGATTTACGAGGTTATCGCTATATGTTCAAGCCAACTTTTGCCGATGGAGCTTCAACAATCGCGGTTGATCCTTACGCGCGGGCCGTAACCATGAACGGAGAGATGGGCGTTATTGTGGACATGCAAGAGACTCACCCTGAGGGCTGGCAACAGGATGAACGTCCCGTATTGAGTCATCCCACGGATGCTGTCCTGTATGAGCTACATGTTCGGGATTTCTCCGTTCATGCTTCTTCCGGGATTGCGAACAAAGGAAAGTATCTGGCGTTCACCGAGACCGGGCTTCGAGATGTAGCAGGCAATACGCTTGGAGTCGATCATTTGATTGAGCTGGGCATTACGCATGTACACCTGTTGCCTGTATTTGATTTTGCTACGGTAGACGAGGCGAATGTAGATGATGATCCTAAGGAAGCTTCTAACTATAATTGGGGTTATGATCCGCTGCATTACAATGTTCCGGAAGGCTCATATGCATCCCGCGCAGATGAACCTGAGACGCGAATTCGTGAATTCAAGTCCATGGTGCTTGCACTTCATCGTAAAGGGATAGGTGTCATTATGGATGTCGTGTACAACCACACGTTTGATACAGCCGAGAGTTCATTTGAGAAGCTGGTTCCCGGGTATTATTATCGTCAGCATGCCGATGGAACGTACAGTAACGGTTCAGGCACAGGCAATGAAGTAGCAACAGAACGAGCTATGGTTCGCAAATTTATCATCGATTCGGTGCGGTTCTGGGCAGAGGAATATCATGTGGACGGTTTTCGTTTTGATCTGATGGGGCTGATCGATGTTACCACGATGAAACAGCTCGCATCGGAGCTTCATAATCAGGTATCCCCTTCCATCTTGTTTTACGGCGAACCTTGGGGAGCTATGGAATCTCCATTGGGTAATGAGATGACCTTGAAAGGAACACAGCGGGGAGCAGGATTTGCCGTGTTTAACGATAATTTTCGTGGTGTCATTAAAGGAGACAGTGATGGGGACGGAAAAGGCTTTGCAACAGGTGAAGACGGGAAAGAAGGGGAGTTATGGACAGGCGTGCAAGGTTCTATTCATGATTTTACGGAAGGACCCGCTGAGACCATTAATTATGTAACCGTACATGACAATCTTAATCTGTGGGATAAGGTGGCGCGCACGCAAGGGTTACAAGATAAGCTGGGCTTTCTGACGTATGATGAGGATGGGAGTATCCGGGGATTCGACAATGTTGAAGAGGCTGTGCGACAGGCTGATCCATATCTTCAGATCGATGCAGCGCATGTGCTCGGAAATGAAACCGTTAGGCGCTGCCTTCTTGCAAACGGTATTGTACTGACCTCACAAGGTGTTCCGCTGATTGCGGCGGGCGATGAGATGTTACGAAGTAAATACGGGGATGCTAACAGCCATGAGAGTGGAGATGTGGTCAACGCCATACATTGGGATCAGAAGCAACGATTTAAGGCGGTATTCGACTATTACCGGGGGTTGATTCGTCTGCGGCGGGAGCATCCTGCTTTTCGCCTGCGTACACGCGAAGCGATTGAGAAGCATGTTCGACTTTTACAAAAAGATAAAGGACTTTTAGCATTCGAGCTACAGGGCGTAGCCGTGAATGATGCATGGAAACGAATTATCGTAATCTATAATGCTACCAAAGAGTCACATATGGTCTCTATTCCATCAGGCAAATGGGGAGTGGTTGTTGAAGATGGACAGGCTGGTGTAAATACGCTTCGCACCATCGAGGTTACAGAAAAAGTGGAGGGCAACAATAACATCCACGATCAGAACACTCAGAACACTCAGAACACTCAGAGCACTTTGCATAGCAAGAAGAGCGCCCAGAATAGCTCAGACAATCAAGAGAGTAGCAACAACCAAGCCGATAGCAGCAATCAAGTACAGGTCAGCATGTTATCCATGACTGTATTGTTTTCGCAGTCTTCTTGAAAAAAATCAGGCTTGCACAAGGGGGGGAATAGGTCTGCTATAAGCAACAACAGGGCAGTAAGCCGTAACGATGTATTTCAATTTAAAAGTCATACAGTCGAACACTCTCTTTGATATCAAAGAGGGTGTTTTTTTGATTCTATAGGTACATACATTGTCAACCGCTGCGCTTGTTTACATATGATAGATGAAAGCGATTGCTCATCAATTGTTTGGAACTAACCGATATGTTGAGTACAGACAACCCCGGGTTGACAAAATGCGTCCCACTTCGTAACATCGGGACAATACGAAATTTAGGAAATAAAGGCGGTGGGAACGATGCCCGAATGGACTTCTTTTTGTTATGAAGGCAACGATCTTGGCTTAACTTATACCAGTGCTGCGAGTACGTTCAAAGTATGGGCGCCTACAGCACAGTTGGTCCATATATTCGTTTTTGAAAATGAGGGGGAGTATAACGATCTTGGCGAGGTTACCCATCATGAGGATGGTCAGGCATTTGAGATGACACGTGACCCGGATGGGATCTGGCAACGGACTCTTTCGGGCGACTGGGCAGGACACTTTTATATGTATCGCATCGTTCATCATGATCAAGAGGTAGAAATAGTAGCGGACCCTTATGCCAGAGCAGTTACAGCCAATGGGCAGCGGACGGCGATCATTGATCTGAATAGGACTGATCCAGAAGGATGGGATCAAGATGTAAAGCCCGCCTTTGTAAGCCCGGTTGATGCGATAATCTATGAACTGCACGTACGAGACTTCTCTTCCGATCCTCAGGCCGAACTTCCGTACAAAGGAAAGTATATGGCTTTTACGGCTACCGGGCTTACCGATGAGGCAGGCAATCGAATTGGCGTCGATCATCTGGTTGAACTGGGGATTACCCATGTACATCTGCTGCCTGTGGCCGATTACCAGACGGTAAATGAACTCGCAGTAGCGAACACCGATCCAACAGCCAAAGTACCCTATAACTGGGGCTATGATCCGCAACACTATAATGTGCCTGAGGGTTCCTATTCGACGAATCCACGAGATCCTGCTGTTCGTATTCGGGAGTTCAAAGCGATGATTCAGTCCTTGCATCAGCAAGGAATCCGTGTTGTGCTTGATGTCGTGTACAACCATACGTACAGTGTGGAAAAAGGCCCTTTTGAGCGAATCGTGCCAGGTTACTTCTATCGTTATTATGAAGACGGTACACTGAGCAACGGTTCAGGTGTAGGTAATGAACTGGCAACAGAACGTCCTATGGTACGAAAATATATTCTGGATTCCTTACGCTATTGGGCAGAAGAATATCATATTGACGGATTCCGGTTTGATCTGATGGCACTGATTGATCTGGATACGATGAGTGAGCTTACTCGTCAGTTAAAAGAAGAGATAGACCCTACCTTTCTGATCTATGGAGAGCCGTGGATGGGAGGCGACTCTCCGCTGGGCCGTCAAACCCTGAAGGGAACACAAAGAGGCAAAGGATTTGCTGTATTCAATGATCATTTTCGCGGTGCGATTAAAGGGGACAGTGACGATAGCGGTAGAGGATTCGTGACAGGTGCCGGCGGCTTGGAATATGAAATTGGCAAAGGTGTCGCAGGAGCACTGGATGACTTCGCCTCATCCCCCGCCGAAACCGTTAATTATGTGACCGCTCATGATAACCTGAACCTCTGGGATAAAATGGCTACCTCGCTCCATCTTCGACATGATTTGGGCTTTCCTGTATGGAAAGACGGACAGCCTGTGGAGGGGGGCAGTGCCGAGTCGGCGGTTAAGGCTTCAGATCCGTATCGATATGTCGATGAAGCAGATGTATTGCATAATGAAATGGTTCGCCGTTCCCTTCTTGCATCGGGCATCCTGCTTACTTCACAGGGAATACCATTTCTACATGCCGGTGATGAGATGTTAAGATCCAAGGCTGGAGATCATAACAGTTATCGAAGCGGTGATGCGGTAAATACGATCACTTGGGCCAATAAAGCCCGATTCAGACCTGTTTTTGACTATTACCGTGGGCTGATTCACTTGCGGCGCACCCATCCGGCGTTCCGTATGATGGAGGCCGAACAGGTTCGCAGACATCTTCGCTTCATTCGGATGGAGGGAAACGTTGTTGCGTATGTTCTTGAACATGGAGCAAACGAAGATTCATGGCATCGGATTATGATCATTTATAACGGCTCAGAGGAACCTCAGACCATACACCTAGATGAGGGGGAATGGAAGGTTGTTGTAAATCATCATACCGCTGGAACCGACGTGATCGAGACGGTTACCGGCGAGGTTCAGGTGGAACGTTGGTCGCTTATGGTTCTGTACGACAAGGAGCTTACCACCCAGTCAGAACCGGCTGCACTGGAAATCGTTCTTCCGCGCAGGGTATTTGCTCCGCAGGAAACTTCTCAGCTACGAGCAACGGTGAGGGATCATATCGGCAATGTATTGGAAAATGTACCTGTGGTATGGAACTCTTCTGATCCAGACATGGTCCATATAGAAAAAGATGGCACTATTCGTATGTTGAGTCGTGGTGTAGTGTCAATCACGGCAAGTGTCGGTTCGATCACAACGTCTTGTACCGTTCAGGTTGATATCCGCTACGCTGAGCGAATCGAGATCATAGGTGAACCAGTGCTATATACAACTCGAGTTAGTCGTTTTCGTGCGTTGGTGCTGGATCAATATGGGCAACCCCTTACAGATGCTCATATTCGCTGGAGTTCAGTTCATTCGGATGTAGCTGCTGTAAGCCACGCGGGAATCGTGAGGGCGCTGACTTCGGGGAAGTCCATGATCATCGCAGAAGTAGGCTCCATTCGTGCGGCATATGCGGTTACGGTTCACAGATACCTGTCACGAACCGTAACCATCTGTTACGAGCGAGTTGATGGCTGTTATGATGGCTGGGATGTTTGGGTATGGGGAACGGGTATGGAGGATGGAGCCATTCGCTTGGAGCGGGCAGGCAACGTTGCAGAAGCACGGTTCCGCGTAGCTCCCGGTTTGCATCATCTGGGTTTTGTCATCAGGCTGAATGAGTGGGAGGCCAAGGACACTTGCGGAGATCGCTATGTAGATATCATGCCTGAGGACGGTGACGTGCAGATTATGGTGCAAAGTGGGTCAGACGATATGCAGATTGTGCGAGCAAATCCTGAAAAGGATGATCTGAACAGTGCATGATCTGTGCTACTCTGTAATGTTTTGGACAGGAAATTCGTTTCATCACTCCAAGCACTACCAATCTTACAGTCGGAAGGAATTCCGGCTGTTTTCTTATACTCCAAAACACATATAATTACAAAAAAAGGATAAAAATCTCCAGCTTTATGTTTTAGATGCTGGATCATTGGGGTAAATATAGATATGGCCCAACATATGGCCTCAGAAAAAAGACCGTTTCGGTCTATGAGAGAAGCCGTAGAGCTTGCCAACAAACCAAAGTAGGGATCCCTTGAAGGAGGATGTTCAACCATGAAATCCAACGGAAAAATGGCTCAACTTACAGCAACGCCAAGAACGGAAAAGAAAGGTGCAGCACTGCGCCTGTTAAGACAAGGTGGACGAGTTCCTGCCGTAGTATACGGACCAGGACAAGAAGGCGCCGCCATACATGTGGATGAAAAAGAAATGCTGAAAGTGGCTCGTACAGGCCGCTCCGAGATGTTTAACCTTAATGTGGAGGGCGGAAAAACCGTTCCTGTACTGATCAAGGATCAGCAGGAGCGTAACGGACGTCTGCTACATGTTGACTTTTTGCAAATTTCAAAAAATAAACCGATTAGCGTTAGCGTATCGATCGATTTCCAAGGTACTGCTGCTGGTTCCAAAGCAGGCGGTGTCTTCCAGACGCAAGAAACGCAACTGGAGGTTGAAGGTTTGCCAGCAGATCTGCCAACTTCGATCGAAGTTGACGTCAGTGGTCTAGAAATTGGCGACCGCTTGACAGCAGGCGATATTAAACTGGATAAAGGTTTAACGCTCGTGACATCACCAGATTCTATCGTGGCTTCGGTTATGCCGCCGCAAGCCGTTGAGGAGGAACCAACTGCCTCAGCCGATGAAGCAGCTCCTGAAGCAGAAGAGGCTCAATCTGCAGAAGAATAGGCGAACGCTGGAATTTTCAGAATTCCGCGTTAAATCAGTTCCAAGCTCAGTCCACTTCTGTGGGCTGGGCTTTTTCATATGGATTTAAGGGTCACATTTGTGGTACAACGTGAAGACAGATGAAATCGAAAAGAAAGCAGGTTTGCCCTATGTTTGACCCCACCGTATACGATAATTTAAAAGTAGCCTTCGAGAATTACCTCTATGACCTGGACAATCTGGATGAGAGCATTCACATTACCCATCGCAGGGATCAATTAGAAATGGCAAGCATGTCCCGAGAATTCTCCTTGCAGTTCTGCCTGAGAGATCATACTGCTGTGACTGCTGAAGTGGTACTGAAAAGTTCGCTACAGGCTATAGCCGCAGAGATTCTGGAGACCCCAGGCAATCATCCCGGCTGTGAACTCGAGCTCCGCTTTGCGTGGGTAACCAAAGAACTGGAGCCAGGTTGTCACGACGTCCAGTCGGTTATGCAGGAAAATTGGCCCGATCAGCGAATAGTGCAGCATATCCACTATCTTTTTGGAGAAGCTCCGGTATCCTTCAACGTTTCTGCCAGTGTCTATTTTGATCGGAAGGTGAACGAGGAGCAGATGCACGATATTCCGGTATTATGTGATCATATGTTGCATGTTTTGAATAGATTGGTCATGGTGCATGAATAAACATATAAGAATGTAATAGAACTTTAAAGCCCTTTCTCTTCGGGAGATAGGGCTTTTTTTGTATTTTTTTTAGATATTTGTATAGGCTTTCAGGCTTAGGAAAATCAGATTTTGGGTTATTAATTTACGCAAGCAAGTAAGAGAATGTATATTTAGAGAGGGGAAAAGTGCAATTGGACTATGAATAAAAGGTGAAATTGCGAAAAAATATTTGGGACTAAAGATTTAGATATGAACTAAAGGAACTAGTTTTCCTTGCCGATAAAATATCGAAGGGGAGAAACTACATGACAGAGAAATTAATTCGTCTGCTGCGTATACTTCAGGCTATACAAGCTAATCCCGGAATCTCTGCAAAGGAATTGGCGCTGAAATGTGGTACTACGGTGCGCACAATCTATCGCGATCTCAGGATTTTGGACAGGGTTGCTCCCATAATGAACGAAGGATATGGAAAGGGTTATCGATTTATCGGTGATTTTGCCATGTATCCTTTAGATTTTACCGAACAGGAAGCTATGCTTTTCTGCATGCTTCCGGCCTTAGTCGATACTACAAAATTACCTGCTGAATTTGATTCAGCATTTGATAAGGTTATATCGGCACATACCAAACTAAAAACAAGGAACAGTGAAATTGTGGAAAATATTGCAGGCATTATTCGGATGGGAATACCTGCTTACCGTGAAGAGGGAAAGGATCCAAACTTGTTAATTCCCATTATTGAAGCGATTTTAGATGGACGGACGATTCAAACTCAATATCATACGCTCACCGATAACGAGATTACGCTCAGGCAAATAGACCCCTATTATCTCGTACCGCGTGACCAAAGATTTTATCTGATTGGGTACTGCCATCTACAGCAGAAAGTTCGACTGTTTCGCATTAGCCGCTTTCTGGATGTAACGCGAACCAATGTTGCATTTGATATGGGCGACTTCAATATCACTCAGTATATGAAGAATACTTGGTCTGTTGACCGAGGGGACGAGCATATTCATTTTAAGGTGAGATTCTCCGAAAAGGTGGCCCCTTACATAAAAGAAGAAGAGATGTTTGTTCGTCCACGAATGACAGATCTTATGGATGGTGGTTTGTTATTTGAAGTAACACTGAACAGCAGTCGTGAATTTTTGCAATGGTTATATCAGTTCGGTGCTGAAGCTGAGGTACTTGAACCTCGCGAGTATCGGAGAGAGATTCGCAAACAACTTTTGGAATGGTTGGAGCACTATAAAGATGAAGAGGCTTTATAGCCATAGGCCAAGGAATATTTGTAAAAAGGAGCATTCGTATGAGTAACAAAATTTTTGCCGCTTTGATGGGCATGGAAAACTATCATGGAGCACAAGCTCTGCATGTGGGGGATACACTGTATCTTGTAAAGGACCCGGATAATCGCTTGGATCATCAAGCCATTAAAGTGGTTATCCCCCCAATAGGGGAGGTGGGGTATATCGTAAACCATGCTGCTATGGTACCTCATGGATGCTGGACTGGTGAGGGATTCTACGATGCCTTTTACCAACAAACTTGTGCAAAAGTAAGATTTATGATGAAGGATATGGTCATTATTGAACTGATTGAAATCATGCATGTACCTGTATCTCAGATGGACTCTATTATTACGGAATGGCAGTTCCGTGAGAAAGCCTGAACAAGAAAAAAGGCTCATGAACGGATGAGCCTTGTGTAAGCTGCCTCCAAGTAGAGAGCGGTTCTTGACCAACTGAAATGAGAACTTGCGGTTTCGCGGCCGCTTTTTCCCATGGATTGCACAAGATCAGGTCGGGTGGCCAATTGATGCAAGGATGAAGCAAACTGCTTAGGTTGCTTATACTCTGATATCAAGTATCCGTTCATTCCCGAATGGATAATCTCCCGGATACCTCCATTATCCGAAGCGATGACAGGAATACCGGAGGCCATAGCTTCTACATTCACCAAGCCAAAGGCCTCGTGGTTCTGTGAAGGACAGGCCAGACAGTCGACACTTCGATAGAGCTGATCAATCTGTTCATGATTCATCTGCCCTAAAAAGGCGGCATGTACGTTATGTTTTTGCGTCAGTTTACGTAATGAGCGCACATACTTTGGAGGGCCCTTGCCTGCAATGACCAGCTGGATAGGTACTTTCTTTTGTGCTAAAGCAATAGCACGAATAAGAATATCAACCCCTTTGCCAGGGATGACTCTGCCTGCATACAGGACTGTGAAACGATCAGTGATTCCATACTTCTCACGTAAGTGAAGCCGCTCTTCATTGCTGGCAGCGGGTCGGAAACGGTCAAGATCTGTACCTAGTGGAACGACATTCAACCGTTTTGCCAAGGCAGGGAAACGGTGGCTGAGTCTACGCTTCAATGATTGGCTGTTCACGGCAATACAATCCGCCTTTTTCAGCATAGACAGTTTCCCTGGTCCGGGTTGAGCGAAGGTAAGTGAGTGGAGATAGAGGATAACAGGTGTTTGCGGAAAAGCTTGTTTAATGGCAGCCATGCTGTAAGGTCTGTTATCCACTTGAATTACATCAACATCGAGTGTACGAAGCAAACGAATAACTGACCGGGTATAATCTACGACGCTGGATGCAGAGATTCGCTGAATCGTTATCTGTCCGATCTGTTGAATTGCCGGCAAACCTTTAATTTGACGGCTTACAATGGTGACCTGATGACGGCGGGCAAGTTCATGTGCGATCCCTAATATACAGATTTCCACGGAACCATTGCCAGGCAGTGGTAACTTCTCTGGTGCAACCAGAACGATCTTCATGAATCCACTCCTCCTTGTCCGACATTGTTCATAGACACATTTCATGCATTGTATGTGAAAGGTGGATATTTGGCTCCTGTGAGACGTATATTGGATCATCCAATGATATGGAATATAATACAGTTTGTCCGGATGCGAATCGACACTGCTTTTGTGATATACTGTACAGGGTTCAATTAGCGCGTATTGTATAGAAGCAGGAGGAAGATGATGTTACGTTCAATGCTGGGTCGTTTCCGGCTAATGTTATGGTTACAGGGGATTTCATATGTATTGCTGTTGTTTGTTGCGTTTCCCCTTCGGGATGCAGGAGTTATGCCCCAAGCGGTGACTTGGTTCGGGAACCTGTATGGTTTTCTTTTTCTAATGCACCTTTTGTTTATGGTATCTTTATACACAACTCAGAAGTGGCGTTTGCGCCGTCCCATTGCGCTATTCTTCATTTCGTTTATACCGCTGGGCAATATGATTTATGATTTTTTTGTTTTTCGAAAATTGGCCCTTAACGCTGAAAATAAAGCTTGACTTCATTTTATGTTATGAAATATGATGTATACAGGTTATTCACCGGTTTCAACTAAAACTACATATTCCTGTTAAAGGGGAGTAGCTTTTACAGTAAAGTCGTCAATTCGGGATCACATCCCCGGCTTTATTGGCAGCAATTTGTTGTTAGCGAGACCTTTACCAAGTTTTCACGCTCGGTAAAGGTCTCTTTTTGTGGTTATAAAAGGATCTTTACCAGCGATGGTAAAGATCCTTTTTTTTGTACATCATAAGCATATTAAGGAGGAGTCAATGTTGGATGCAGCACTGTTATTAGAATACGGGTGGGTACTTTTAGTCCTTGTTGTTCTTGAAGGATTACTGGCAGCAGATAATGCTCTGGTACTCGCAATTATGGTAAAACATTTACCTGAGGAAAAGCGTAAAAAAGCATTGTTTTATGGTTTGATGGGGGCTTTTGTTTTCCGTCTCGGGTCGTTATTCCTCATCTCATTCCTTGTGGATGTGTGGCAGGTTCAAGCGATCGGGGCATTGTACCTTCTGTACATTTCGATAAATCATATCGTCAAAAAGATATGGAGTGGTCGAAATAAAACAGACGAAGCAGCCGACGATGCGCCAAAAAAACCGAAGAAACAATCCGGATTCTGGATGACTGTATTTAAGGTTGAAGTGGCAGATATTGCTTTTGCAGTAGATTCAATCTTAGCAGCTGTTGCTTTGGCAGTTGCATTGCCACCAAGCGGCTTGCCGCCAATTGGCGGCTTGGATGGCGGACAGTTCATTGTCATCTTCCTCGGCGGTTTTATCGGGCTCGTTATCATGCGTTTTGCAGCATCGTTTTTCGTGAAATTGCTTCATTCGCGTCCGGGTCTTGAAGTTGCTGCTTTTGTAATTGTAGGTTGGGTAGGGGTTAAGCTGTCCGTAATTACTCTGGCGCACCCTTCCTTGGGCGTACTGGATGAGCATTTCCCGGAAAATAAAATATGGAAAATCGGTTTTTACGTTGTACTGATCACGATTGCGGTATGTGGATGGTTCCTTTCATCCAAAGTGCCTGAGAAGGAAGATGAGAATCCTGTGGAAGAATTGCAAGAACAGGCTAAACTCTAAGGTCATGATCATGAGAATATTGTTTGCCTGATGTTTATGGCAGGAACAGCGGTGAATAACCTAAAATGATGAAAAAGAGGAGGATGTCCCCGGACAACCTCCTCTTTTTCATCATTCGTTAGAACACAAGAATGCATTAATTTCCAAGAAAAGGATTGACATTTGAAAAGATGTGCTATTAATATATACATATCAATGATGAAGGGAGGCCGAGAGACATGACGTTAGGTTATGAATTGAATCTAGGACACAGAAGCATCGACACAATTGTATATCCGGCTCATCGTCTTTTTGGCCTCATACGGTCGACATAAAGAACGGGCATATTGTTTATAGAGTACAGCGTTAGCGCTATAGGCAATGTGTGTTCTTCGCGGTATCCAGCGATGGATGACAGGCGCAAACTCATTTGTGCTGTTATCCGTTATTGTCATGTAGTAGAAGCCATGGACGATCAGTCCATGGCTTTTTTATGTATTTTTCACCAAACAACACGCAGCAAACTACATTTGCTGAACGGAACAGGAAGGAATTACAATTATTTATGAATAACGAAATGAACAACGTTGGACATTTTAGCAACATGACTGAGGGTTATCGCCATCAAGTGAAATTACCAGCGGGAGAACTTACCGTATATGCTGCACAGCAATTATTCTCTTCTCTGGACTACAAAGTATTTGAGATGGCTAACAATAATTTGCAGATTCCGGATATTTCTTATATGGGTTATACTCCAGACGTACATGTCGGTGTAGGAACTTGTATTGGAACCACGGCAGTATGGGAGGCACAGGGCGGATATGTATCACCTTCCATCGTGGGTAGTGATATCGGCTGCGGCATGCGAGTTCATCTGACCAATCTGCATAAGGATGATCTGAAAGAGGTAAAGCTACGCCGCAAATTGGTTAAAGCGATCGAAAAAGTGTTACCGATGGAAGCCAGCCAGCGAGGCCATTTTTCCGATATAAGATTAGAGCATATTGTAAAAAAAGGATTACACGGACTGCCGAAAAAATATATTCCGGATAGCTATACACCGAAAAAATCGACTTCTCTGACACATGTGGAGAGCAGTAAGTTTACGTATGACGAGAATGTGCTGAATCTTGTTCCAGATATGACCTGGCACCGTTCGCATCGTCAACTGGGTACGCTGGGGGGCGGGAATCATTTTGCCGAGATTCAGGCAATTGAGATTGCTGAGGAAAATCGCGAAGTGGCCGAGGCTTGGGGGCTTTATGATGGACAGATTGCTGTTATGATTCACTCTGGTTCCCGCGCTTGGGGCGGATATGTCAGCCAGACAAGTTCGGCAGCGATTGCCAAAGTCATGCAACGGCTGGGCCTTGGAACTTCCGATCCCAGATTGGTATTTGCCCCGCTGGAGCATGCGGAAGGTCGCCATTACGTCAACATGATGTATTCCGCTTTGAATTATGCCGTAGTAAATCGCCATCTCATCGCTTATGCAATCCGGGAAGCGTTCCGGGATGTTTTCGGGTCAAAATGCGAATTTCGTACGCTGTACGACCTGATGCATAACTATGCTTGGGAGGAATCCCATGCAGAGCGCGGTTCGGTGTTTGTACACAGGAAAGGGGCAACACGGGCATTGCCTGCAGGCCACCAGGATAATCCAAAACCTTACATGGCTACAGGCCATCCTGCACTGATTCCTGGCTCGATGGGTACGGCCTCGTATATCATGGTCGGTCAGCCGGAAGGAGCTGACAACTATTATTCGATATGTCATGGTGCGGGCCGTGTAAGGTCACGTACGGCAACGAAACGTTTGGTTACGGTTGAAGATTTTGCCACGGCTCTTGGTGTAGGAACCGCGGAAGAGATCGTTGTGAACCAGCGATCCTTGGAATCCATTATTGATGAATCACCTCAGGCGTATAAAAACGTCGATGAAATTATAGATAGTGTTACCGGCGCCGGACTGGCACAAGTGGTAGCCAAATGTAAACCGCTTGCCGCGGTAAAGGGAGCGAAATGATGAACGATAACGAAAAACAGATGAATCCAATGAACGAAGCAAAGGCCATCTATTCCTATGACGAACAGCATGATACACGTATCCGGGTTGAAGGGTACGCGGTCTATTCGAGACTGATTCGAGGGATTGGTGATGCGCTTCTGAAGCGTTACGGCATTGAATACAAGTTGTATTCAAGTTCTGATCCGAACAATGAATATTGGGAACTGCTACGGGAAGACTTGCAGAATGGAAGTGACGAGGTTGAGCTTGTCGCTCGGATATTCGAGGATCTCGAGCTTCAAACCCTGCATTATGATGATGATGGAGATGTGCCGACATACGGTGTGCATTATTCCATCCGCAACAACGTATTTGCTTATCCCAAGTGGGGCGTAGCTTTGGTGCGGGTGCCATTTTTTCGAGAAAACGGGATCTATAGTGAAGACTTTGTGTTCGCTGTAGGGGATGAACAGATGAAGCATTTTCTGGGAAGTGTCAGAGAACGCGAACGTCAGCAAAATATGAAAAAAGTAACGGTTTACACGGATGCCCGCAATGGCAGTGACCGGCATGTAGAGTCCATAACTCGTTCGGTGAGCCGAGAAGATGTGGTTCTATCCGCACAGATCAAACAGGATATTTTCCGCTCGCTGGATCAGTTCTTTGAAGCGGATCGTTCCTTTTACCGGGACTATGATATCCCCTACAAACGCGGTATTCTGCTGTATGGGCATCCAGGGAACGGAAAAACAACGCTGGTGAAATCGATAGCAGGCAGTATTCCTGGACCGGCAGCTTATTGGCAAATTACGGAGTACACCAACAGCGAGTCTGTGCGTGAAGTGTTTGATGCAGCCAAACGACTGGCACCGATGGTGCTGATCATTGAAGATATCGACTCGATGCCGGATGAAGTTCGTTCCTTTTTCCTGAATACATTGGATGGTGCGACGTCGAAAGAAGGAATCTTCTTGATCGGCACGACCAACTATCCGGAAAAAATCGATCCAGGTCTCATGAACCGTGCCGGACGATTCGACCGGGCCTATGAGATTCCGCTACCTGATGAAGCTTTACGTTTGCAATATTTGCGGCAACGTGGGTTTAGCGTGTTTGCAGGTGAAGAAGGAACGGTCGAAGCAGCCCGTTTGACAGACACGTTCTCGCTTGCCCAACTCGGCGAATTGTATGTAAGTGTTGCGCTGGAGTGGCATCAAAACGGACGAACCGATATTGTTTCGGTTATTCAGTCCATGCGGGGAGAACTGGACAAAAGTCACAAACATAACTGGCTTGCACAACCGGGCAAGGGTCGGGCTGGATTTTTTTGATCCGGTTGGTGCATTCTGATTCTTTGCTCTAATCCGCTGATCGGATACACTCTGATGAACTGTAATGTTTGGAGCATTAATGGTTCTGAGCCCATAAATATAAATTCACCTTCACTGGGTATACTAACCTTGTCTCTGATAACATACAATGACTTTCGGGAGGTACATATCGCAGCCACGTGCTGATGAGATGCCGGAAACTGACACGGCCTGTTGTCATGCCCTCGCGGAACGCCTGTTTAGCAGAGAAGGAAGCATTCTGGACAATGGTAATATGCAACAATTTTTATGCCAGTTGTTTAAATGCCTCTGGAGCGGTTAATAGTAGTCAGACGCAACAACAAAAACTTAAATTAGAGGTGAATGATATGGGTTGGTTATGGTCATTAATTATCGGTGGTATCATTGGTTGGCTCGCAGGTCTGATTGTTGGTCGTGACATCCCGGGCGGTATTATTGGTAATATCGTTGCTGGTTTCATCGGTGGATGGTTAGGCGGAGTCATTCTTGGAGACATGGGTCCTGAGATGGGCGGATTCCACATTGTACCGGCATTGATTGGTGCGATTGTGCTTGTAGCGATTGTCAGCCTGATCTTCCGTTCAATGGGACGCAGCCGCGGGTAATTAGAGCGAGCGATGTTCCTGGCTAAGAAGTTATGGTACAGCTGAAGGCTGTATGAACCATATGACTATGATGCTTCCAAGCGGAAGCTGAATGAAGAGGTTGATGAAGAGCCATTGCGGTGGCTTTCCATCAACCTCTTGTTGTTTTACAATGTAGGAATATGAATGCGTGTCTGAGTTAATGCTTTCATGATATTGTTTTGAACCAGAGGAGTTGGATGGAATGGAAAAAGCAACGTTTGCCGGCGGATGTTTCTGGTGTATGGTTACCCCGTTTGAGGAACAACCAGGCATCCACGGTATCGTATCAGGTTATACAGGTGGTCATGTCGAAAATCCGACCTATGAGCAGGTGAAGACTGGGGAAACAGGGCACGTGGAAGTCGTGGAGATTACATTTGATCCAGATGTATTCCCTTACGAGCGCTTATTAGAATTATACTGGCCTCAAATTGATCCTACGGATGATGGAGGACAGTTCCAGGATCGAGGACCGCAGTATCGTACCGCTATCTTTGTACACAATGAACGCCAGCGGCAACTTGCCGAGCAATCCAAAGAGGAACTCGCGGCCAGTGGCCGGTTCAGTCAGCCCATCGTGACCGAGATTCGGGATGCCGTAACTTTTTACCCGGCAGAGGATTACCATCAGGACTATCACAAGAAAAACGAGAAGCATTACAAGGAAGACCGGGCGATGTCTGGAAGGGACGAATTCATTAACGAGAACTGGAAATAAAAGAAGCCGGAGAGCACCGCGAGGAGCTGTTCCGGCTTTTTCTTGACTAAAGCTAAGTCAGGTAAGAGCAACATTCATTATTTAGCCGACGACGACTTGAGTGCATACTTAGAAAGTGCCTCACCCTTCATCGAATAGATCACATCATTCATATAAGTGGAGATCCTTTCTAATGAAGGAACAGCAACACTAACGGTGTACACATGCACGTCTTCCAATGTCTGCGGGTCCAGAATATATCCTGTTTTAGCAAAATCAAGCTGGTATTGCCCGTCTTGTGTCCGGTCCACATGCATGAGCACAGGCTGAGCATCCTTGAACATACGCTCCGTCACTTTGCCTTTCATCGTGTATAGCTCGAGTTTTGAGCCAGTGAGCACGGCGTACCCATTACCCGCTGTTTGAATATACGCATCCCCGGCGATTGCACGTCCCCATGCAAGCTTGCCGTCTGAACCAAATCCCATCAAGCGATTGCCGGTGGTTTCGAAGTTGGCACGCATCAGGACGGAACCATCATCCAGAATCGCCAGAGCTTCACCGCCGCCATCTCCTTGTGTATTGGCATCGGCCGGGAATTGATAGAAGGACAGACGGTTTAACGAGGTGTCATAGATTTCAATTTTGGGATTGGCGGCCGGTTGCCAGAAGTTACCCGACTTGACCTGTTTGCTTGCGTCGACGACAATTCTGCTCTGAGCTGCTTTGAGCACAGTGCCTGCAACTGTTTTTTCGGTCAACAGCTTCCCTTTTTGGTCATAAAGAGAAAGGGTTGAACGTACAGAGCCATTGGCTTGTACCCCCTGGCTTGTAGCGACCAGTAGATTACCATTATCCATGAGTGAGATGTTTGCTGACGAATTCACGGTTTTTACCCAGTTGGTCTTGCCGGACGTATTAAACGAATATAATTTCTTGCTTTTATCCGAATACTCCATATACACGTAAGCCGTACCGTTGCTTGCATATACGGAGTTGGAGTAGGTCGTGTAAGGGCCACTTTTCTCATGGAAAATGGTGCTCCACTTGAGCTGACCTGTTTTGGCGTCCAGTGCTTGAAGTGAATCGAGTTGCCAGTCCAGCGTTGTTTTGCTGCTTGTTTTGGTTACGGGCTGAGAAGTGTGTACATATACCAAGTTTTTGGAAGGTACAGCGTAAATGTTCTTGATCATGACGTCTTTCTCCGTATTAGCCTCATTTAACATAAGGGAGGAGGAGGTCCATGCCGGTTTAGGCAAGGATTCCGTAGACGCCGCCGCGTATCCTGTATTTGTATTCATGTTCAAGAGCAGCATGCCACTGAGCAAAAGAACAGCCCAAGTTGTGGATTTGCGTTTACGATTCGTATAAGTAGTATGCAAGTGATAAACCACCTTTCGTGTTCGGTCAAAATAACACCGATTGTAGAATTCTACCATTGATTTCTAGTGTAATTCAACCGAACACACTGTAACCTTTTTACACTCTGGATGTGATAATGCAATGTTAAAAGAGGTGAAACAGTTACAGGGAATTCATCTTCTTTAGATGACCTTTAAAGTTTGATATATTTAGGGCTGTGACTAGAGAGATACGAAGTAATAATGACGAGGAGAAACGACATGAATCGGAGTGAAAACATCATCTTATGGGTTATCGCAGGCATTGTCCTGTTGTTGCTGTTAACCTGGATGACTCGGCGGATCATTTATCGTGGGCAACGAATACGAAGTGAGGCGAATCCCCAGAAAATCACGATAAAGGATATCGATAAAATGGAGGATGGATCAGAGTTTGAATTATATCTCTACAATCTGTTCGAGCGACTCGGTTATGAGGAGGTTCACAAAACGACGAGCAGCCGGGATTTCGGTGCAGACCTCGTGTTTGTGGACAGGCTGGGCAGACGTACGGTGGTACAGGCCAAACGCTACGGTGCCAATCATCCTGTCGGTCTTGGCGCGGTACAAGAGATTTATACCTCGATGCGTTATTACGAGGCGGATCGATCCATTGTACTGACTTCTGCCCGGTACACCGAGGCTTGTCGCACGCTGGCTGCGGTGAATGAAGTAAAACTGCTGGATCGTGAGGATTTGACCGAGCTGATTGCCCTGTTTAAGTCGCGCAGGCTGGATGAAGCGATGGAACTGATCGAAGAGCATGACCACGAACCCATTGAGACGTGGCAGTCTCGGCGCAAGCGATCTTGATTCAGACGAGCCGAAGGGACTTAAGGGTAAGGATAAAGGCAGTGTAGAGTATGGGTGCTGGAGATGGAAACGTTGCACTATTAAATGGTGACGTGGGGATAGCAAACATGAACTATGATGAATCTATATACGACATCTAATAAAAGGAGTATCAACTCATACAAGAAAGAGTAAAATGTACCCTATAAGTTAGACACTCTAAAAAAGGTTAGGGACTGGCACCATAGATTTGAGACAAATTAAAACACCTTCAAGAGAATGCAACCATGTAGTAAGACATGGAGACAACCTTGGAGGTGTTTTTAATCATTTTCATACGTTCAGGAGGGGCCGAGGTGAAATAACGATGTCCTAATCACTTTGTTGGACAGACAGAATGGAAAGACAGAGCTTTGTGTTAAAATGGCCCCCGCTCTGGAACGGCGATTCTCCGTATACATTTCCGAACCGACTTACTTTACCGGTCCCATCCAGGTTGAAATCGTCTTCTGCTGGTGCGGCAACGGCGGTTTCAACTTCCCGTTATCGATCAAATGCTTCAAAATATAAGCGACCAGCCTTCCTCCCCCGGTGTTGCCTCTCACCATGTAAGCAAGCTGCGGTTCCAAATGCTTCGGCTGATTTTGCAGGAACAGGTTGAGCATTTTGTCATAGAGCTTGCTGACAGCAGGCGCATACAGAGCGGATAAATCCGGCATTGCCTTGTTCAACCGATCCAACGTTTGCGGAGAGTCAATCCAAACCGCATTAAACTTGTAGCCCTCCTTCGTCTTGCGGATGTACCCTTTCTCGAGCAGGAACGAATATTGCTCAGCGTTCTCTTCGTTGTCAGGCAGTTCCCCTTGTTGGAATGCATGACAAATCTCAACATTCCGATATTCCAGGAAACGCCAATCGATCTGACGATCACTCCAGTGAGTATTGAATTGCCACAAGTATAAAGAAGAATCTTCGACGTAGCGGATCGACGGACCGAAGGTGACGTAACTACTCATATCAAAACCCGGATCGGAATAGTGGCTCCGATTTAACGCCGCATAGGCAATATATTGACCTCCATCCTTTCGTATTGGTGCGACCGCGTCGAAGTTTTCGCCCGCTGGCATGCTCCGCAAAGATTGCTCCTCGATGTTCTTGGGCAGCAAGGTCCAGAGCAGGAAGTTATAGTCGCTGTCCGGAACGTACACTCCGCTATCCTCGACTTGACGGCGAACTTCCATTAACGCGTCAAAATGGACATCGGCCACTTCGGCAGCGCAATCTTGCCAAAATCGATGACCGGCTACGGCCAATTCGAAGAGGTCCCAGATGATGGTATTGCTTTGATATGTGCCGGGAGAGGTTTGGATGAGAAAATTGTAATCAGCCAGGTGCCGCACTTCGTCTTCCAACAAAGACGGCGGCATACCCAGTTCCTCCGCGATTTGATGTACGGTCCGCGCCTTGTGATAAGCCGCGTAAACGATATTTTGCGCCAAGGCGCGTCCAAGAAAATCGTTGGTTTCGCCCAAACTGCCGGCCAAACCCGAATGGCCCATTTCCCCCATGCTGACCGGATTGACACTTAAATTTCCTGTTGTACGCATACGTTTCATCCCTTTCCGTAACTTCTTTTTAGCCTCGCTCAAATGCCACTTCACCGTGCCGACAGGAATGTTCAGTGCAATCGCGATATCACCGATTTTAAGCTCGTCGTAGTAATGCATGACCACGATCCGGCGATGAATGTCGGACAGAAACGCGATTTCTCGGCGCAGCTCGCGTGAAGCTTCGGTTGCCAGCAGCCGGTCAAGCGGCTCCCGGGAAGGGGCGGCAGACAGTTCGGACATACCGTTGATTTCGATGACTTGGGGCGCGTGCGCACGCTTTTTCAACCAATTCACCCAAGTGTATCGAGCAACCGTCCAGACGTAAGCATCAAGGCTCCTAATGTCCCGCACCCCGGAGAAGGATTTCAACAACTGCAGCATAATCTCCTGAGCCAGATCCTCCGCCTCGGCCCGATGCTTGACCCGGTTTAACGCAAAACCGAAAATCGGTTTGACATAACCCCGAATCGCTTCCGCGGCTTCTTCTCTGTTTTTACTAATTAAATCCATTTTTTCCTCCATATTTGCATCTGTAATTCCTGACAATTATATAGTGTGCCAGGAGAATTAAAGGTTGGGATTATTTTTGATAACATTGGACGTCCTACTGGATCACTCATTAATATGTAAATATAAACACAATGAATAGCTCGCTTAAATGGTTAAAGAGACGTTATGATTTTTTTGTTAAACAGGTTTAAGATTACTTTAGATGTACAGGCCTCACTTTTAGTATATAAAGATACTTCTTTTCCGTTCAACTATGGGAGGTTGCACCTTCACTTGCATCGTTACACGTGATATATTGAACGTATACCAACTGAAGGAGTGTGTTCATCATTATGGCACGTACACAGACACAAAAAGCACTGCGCAAAGCATCACGGTCAGGACAATGGACTCCGGAGCAAAGCCGCAGAGTGAATGGAGATTATGGGGCATTATCGCAACATGTTCGACTGACACCAACCAAGCAGGAAAAATTACAAAAGGTCAAACACAAGAAGCAGATCATCCAGGATGGTGGTGCTTCTTTTTATTTTGTCTTCGTGCGGATTAGGCCAAGAAAAGATGGTGAATGAATGGAAGGAGACATAGGAAAATAAAAAAGGAGAAGCAATGAAGCTCCTCCCTGAATGCAAAACAAGATTAAACTTATGATTGAACGAGATGAGGTACCTCTACGTTTGGATCCACATCGGCCTCATAATCGACGCCATCGGTTTCGAAACCAAACAGTTGGAAGAACTCACGACGGTAACCTTCAAGATCGGACAGGTCATAGATGTTCTCGGTCGTCAACTCGTTCCAGATCTTCGCCACTTCCTCCTGTACGTCTGCTCTCATCTCCCAATCATCGATGCGAATGCGTCCTTGCTCATCTGTTGGCACTTCACCGCCAGCGTACAGACGATCCGCAAACAGCCGTTGCAGTTGTTCGATGCATCCTTCATGCAGTCCTTTTTCCTTCATCACTTTGTACAAAGCGGAAATATACAGTGGCACAACTGGAATGGCTGAGCTGGATTGGGTGACCAGTGCTTTGGCTACGGTAACGTAAGCACGTCCGCCTGTTGCGCTCAGACGCTCATGCATTTTGCGCGCCGTTGCTTCCAGATGATCTTTCGCTTGACCAATGGAGCCTTCACGATAAATGGCGTGTGTCAGCTCAGGGCCGATGTAAGAGAAGGCAATCGTTGTTGCATTGTCTGCGAGTACGCCGCCTTGTTGCAATGCATCCATCCACAGTTCCCAGTCTTCGCCGCCCATGACGTTAACCGTCTGACGAATCTCTTCTTCTGTCGCTGTTTCGAGAGTCACTGAAGTGATTTCGCCTGTATGGAAATTGACGGTTTTGTTGGTGTACGCTTGTCCAATCGGCTTCAGCACGGAGTTGAACACTTCACCTGTATTTGGATCGGTACGGCGTGCCGAAGCAACGCTGTATACGACCAGATCCACTTGACCCAATTCGCTACGGATCAGCTCAACAGCTTTATCACGGGTTTCATTAGCAAAAGCATCACCGGTGATGCTGTAGGATTTCAGGCCTGCTGCATCCGCAGCCTTCTCAAATGCCGCGGAGTTATACCATCCAGCAGATGCAGTCCTTTTATCCGTAGAGCTGGATGGGCGGTAGATACCAATTGTATTGGCGCCTGCTCCAAAAGCGGAAACGATGCGCGAAGCCAGTCCGTAACCCGTAGACGCGCCGATAACGAGCACGTTCCGGGGCCCCTGAATCTCTGGCTGGGATTTTACGTAATCAATCTGCTCCTGCACTTGTGCCGCACAGCCGACAGGATGGGAAGTTGTACAAATAAAACCACGTGTTCTTGGTTTAATAATCATTATTGTGGCACCCTTTCGTGTTCAATTCATGTTTAACATTGGATGATTCATCGTGTTTTTTGCATACATTGTACGTGTGCATCCTCCCTATTGTAAAACAATTACGTTCGAAACGGAAACCGTTTTGTCAAATTTACGAGAAGGATAGTATGGGGTGGCCATTCGGCTTTTATTTTGGGATGATTAGTTTAATAAGCATGAGAATGATGTGGTGGATGAGTGAGGCCAGATTCGCTATAATCAACAGTTAGGCTTGATAGCAAAAGGGAATCGCACCGATGAGATGTAATTTCGCTATAGAGAAAGAGTAGACCTTCATAATGAAAGGATAGACCTGTTATGCTGAAAGAACGGATCGAGTTTTTGAGCAAACGAAAACAAATCTCACGTAAAGACCTCGTAGAAGGTCTGGTTACACAAGCGCATTTCGCAAACATCCTGGCAGAGCGTTATCCACTGCCGGAGGACTTGGCCGAGAGTATTGCTGAGCGCTTGGGTGTAAGCTCCTCCTATCTTTTGCGGACAGCAGGGCAGGATGAACAGACACTTGCGCGGGCAGAAGCGATCTTTGTACAGATGTCGGTGCCAGCCTCGGCGATCCCGGAGGAAACGGTACATGCACTGGAGGATCGGGATGATTCACTTACGGTGGAACTGACGACTGCTCTAATGAAGGCAGTGTACTATCAGCAGTTAAATGACGCCGCTGCGCATGAATATATACATACATCGTATCTGAATTTTTATTTGGAGAAGTATGGCCGCCCGGATGACGTGCAGCTACCGGGGCCGCTTACGAAAGCTTTGCTATTTTACAAAATCCAATATTACCGATCCAAGCAGGCGTTTGTGGATGTGCTTACTCATGTGACAAGACTGAGCGCCCTGACGGAGCCAGGAAGCGAGCTGTGGCTGTCGATCCAGAATATTCAGATGGAGGCATATATCCATACCCGGCAGTATGAGGATGCGAAGCGTACATTTGAGCAGACGATGAAACATGTGTATGACCAGCGGTTGTTCCATCGTTTGTCTGGTCTGTATGTGGCATACAGCGGATATTGCTTTACGATGGGGCTGCTACAGGAAGCTTTGTCCGCATTATCAATGGCTGAAGCGAATCTGGTCTACGCCGGAAATCAGGGAGATTTGGTGACAGCCATTGCGAACAATCGAATTGTCATGTTGACGATGTCTGGGGAGTTGGATCAGGCACAGACCGAGATTGAGCGTTTCGAAAAGCTGCTTGAGGCAGAAACGAAGGAGACACAGCAGGCGATGAAGCCGTTGCTTTTGGTGTATCGCTGTGAGGTTGCCTCTGCTCGGAAAAGCTGGGGCATGTTGGCGCAAAGTGTGGATCAATTGTTAAGTTGTGCCGTCACAGAGGATCAGCGAATGAATGCGGTTTTTTACCAAAGTCAGCTGGCGCTGGCGCACGGGGAGCAGGACACATTTTTAACTCAAGCTCAGGCTTGTTTGCCGTATTTTGAGTCTGTACAGCAGTCGCTGCGTTTGGAATCTCTATATGAAGGGTTGGCAGTGGTGAGTGAGGATCAGCGGCGGTACAAAGAGGCGGCAGGTTATTATCGCAAGCTGGTGTATTTGTTGCGGAGAACGAAGTAACAGTTAGAGGGTAAGGCTGGTTGGCGGCAGGTAAGGTAAGGTAAGGTAAGGTAAGGTAGATGGATTGAAGTTTGGATGGAGGGGAAGCAGTGCATGCATGAGGTGACCGGTTAAGGAAGACAGGGGGTAGAAGGATAAGATAGAACAGATAGAGTAGCTCTGGAACGTATTGTGTATCGTAAGTATCGGACCGCTGGCTAGATGTAGTAATCTAAAAGGAAATAGACTGTAGCAGGGCAAGGTGAGGCAATGAGACAGGACAGGATAAAACAAGATAAAGCTCTAGCTCTAGCTAGAGCTAGAACTAGAACTAGAGCTAGAGTAAGAGTAAGAGTAAGAGTAAGAGTAAGACAAGCAAGATTGTGTAACCTAGAATAAGATGATCTGGACAGGGTACCCCAGCGAGATTTATTTTCTAACGATCACCAGCAACTCTATTTCGGCGAATTTCAGCATTTTGATGTTCTAACGATCACAGTGGAGCTTATTTTGGGAAATTAGCGTGAAAATGGACTTTTTTCTTTGTTTTTCAGTGAAATAAGCTCTCTGGTGATCGTTACAATTTCAGAAAGGCCTTATTTTGCCAAAATAAGCTTATCTGTGACCGTTAGAATAAATACGTGTGAGGGAAACGCTTTAACTTATCAGTAGCGTCAATATTGTCGGAGATGATATGTTGTAAGCATGATTTGAACGGGGCGGGGATGCTGTGCGTATGTCTTGAACGGGAGATGAATGCTGTAAGTATGTCTTTATTTCCGAATGTTTGCTATAAGTGTGTCTTGATCGAGGGATGTATGCTGTAGGTGCATCATGAATGTGCATGGTTTGCTAGATAAGCATCTTTAATAAAGCTAAGATACAGAATGTGCATTCGTCTAAATGTAGGGATTTCACCACTCTGAGTAACTGTAATCAGAGGCAATCAGTCGACGAGTTCACAAAAATAAATGGTTTACTACTCATTGAGTCGGTTAGAACAACGTTTTTATTGGGGAAAGGCAAGCATAGCTACAAATAAACTGATGGAATGTCGTCTTTAGCAGGTCATTTTCTTGGTTCTTTTGTATGTGTTCAGATCCGTATTCATACGGGCCATGTTGTGTTTATAATTAATCATACCCAATAAAAAACAAATGAGGTGTTCGATATGATGGGATGGTTTACACGTAAAAACAAACAGGAAGATGCTGTTGCCAAAGCAGATCGCGTAATGAACAAGGGACTTACGGGCATGATGATGAAAGGATTTGTACCCAAGGAACATCGGGATGCCATCAACCAAAGTTTGGACTCGGCTAAGCAGGCACAACTGGCTACAAGCGGATCACTGCCTCTGGCAGCAACTGGAACCGTGATCAGTGTATCGGATACGGGGAAATTAATTAACTTTGATCCCATTGTGGTGCTTGTACTTGAAGTGACTGAAACGGGTGGTCGCACGTATCAGCGCACGATGGAAACACTGGTGTCCAAGCTGCAGATTCCGCGTGTGGGTGACCGTGTCGGTTTGGGACAGCATCCGGCGAATCCTTCTGAACTGATCTATATGGGACTTCTTTCGGTTTAGGTGGCAAGGTGTGACGGAATTCGGAGTGTAGCAAGAGTTCAACTTTGAATTGACGGTATTAACAGGCGAATAACCAATGTTTAGAAAATTAAAATAACGGTATTATTTTTCTGGAAATAATTATAAATTTCAGTTTTTTAATTACAGATAACAACGAAAAGGGAACATACTCAGCAAAGATATAACAAAAGATATCACATCGTAAAAAGATCCATACAGCATAAATTAGATAGATAGGGTGATAGAGATGAGTCGTTTTTTTAGAGTAATTGGCTTACTGATGGTATTTGGGACAGGATTTTCCCCGTTCATAGCTCAGTGGCTGTGGGATGATCCGTTTATGGTCATGCAGGCGTGGTGGTTTAAACCGATGCTTTTTGGAGGAATTGGTTTACTGGTCATTTCGTCTATATTCGGTACGAGTTTGGGGCAGCGCAAGATCAAATCAGGATTGCCAGCAGTTGGTGTGATCCAAAGCATTCAGCAGACGGGTACCTATATTAATGAACAGCCGGAAGTGAAAATGATGCTGAAGGTGTCTCGTCAAGGCCGGGAAACATATGATACAGAATTAAGAACTATTGTTCCTTTGACTTCACTGTCTCAGTTTCAGCCGGGAGCAATCATTCCGCTTGTCGTTTCCGAGAAAGATGAGCGCAAAGTCGGGCTGGATCAGCATGGAACGGTGTCGCAGGAGCATATGCAACAGCTGTTGAATGAAAAGATGATGCAACAAGGTATAGCACCGGAAATGGTAGATATCGCACGTACAGGAGAGAAGGGATTGGCTAAAATTCTGGACGTTACCCCTATGGGAAGTGGACAGAATGGCAACATCAAGCTACAGCTTAAACTGAGTATTACGAAGCCAAATGGTGAAACCTTTGAGGTGATTACGCAAAAAGAAATCCTGCCTTCCGCGATGTCACAGGTTCAGCAGGGACATATCATTAATGTATTCTATTCGCCGCAGGACCCTTCCAAGGTGGCTCTTGCCCTTCAAGTACAGGAGCAGCAGCTGAATCAACTTTTTTCGTCCTAAGCTTCTCATTTTAATCTTCTCAGCCTTGACTTCGCGCTAAGAAGCTATGCAATAGAGCTCTACAGTTGTCATCCGGTCTATAAAAAGGAATAGAGTTGTATAAGTTATATATTCGAGCGCCCTCCCCAAGTCAAAACGGACGATGAACGGGGAAGGCCCTCTTTATTTATATCCCTACAATTAAATTAAGAACGGGTGCTTGAAGGAGAGCGCATCAGCATTTCCCGGAAAGAGTGAAAAAGAGGCTGTGCATAGTGTTCAAGTTGCTCCCGGCTGGTCTGTCCCTCTTCTGTTAATATATCGTGATCGAACCATACGACAGCATAATCATGGTCATCATTTGGTTTACTCGTATCCCAGCAGACCGGCCCCGCATGATCGTCATAGGAGGCAAATGGAATATATCCCGCCTTAATCAGTAATTCCGATGATGACCAGAGGTTACGTAATTCCCGCAGAGGGTAGTCAGAAGGTAGATTCGGTAATTCGATCATGAATCCTTCATAGCGAAGATACACATTCAGAACATATCGGCTACTCAGATAGGCTACATAGAGCGGAGGCACAGAGAAAGATGGGCCATACGTGTCCGAGCCAGGCTTAATATAACTAGCAACTAATTCGTTGATCTGATCTATCGTAACCTTCGAGTCCAGCATTCTCCAGCAAACCCATCCTTCTTCATCAACCTCACTATCATGCATATCCGAAGGAACGCCATAGTCCGCTTCTTCCATTTTGGCCGGATGAGACATTAGAATATCCCGGTGAGGAGAATCGAAATAGGTGTCAAGCCAGCTTTTGATGAAAAGTCGATCTTGTTCCAGCACCTCTTTGTTAATCAAAGTGGTCACAACCCTTCAAGATTCATAATCCTTATATTTTTTCTTTTTATATTCTTCTTATATCCTCGTATGCTTTTAATTTAAACGATACCGATTCGCATGCGATAGGAGAACAGCACTTCTTTTGATTTTTCGTGAAAAACAAGCTCTGCCTGGCGTCTGAAATCGTCTGCCATGTCATTCAATTCTGTGGCGCCCAGCTTCAAAGCTGTCTGAAGCCCGCCTTGGCTAAGAGCCAGGTTGGCATAACGCTCAGCTGTGAATGGCTCCTGATGATGGAACACAATTTCCCGGCTGTAACGGAATAGCCCGGATTGCTGGATCTGCTGCAAATGGCCTTCTTTGCTCCATTTATGTGCTTGTTGCTCTGCGCTCGATAGACGTGAAGCAAGTTCATCCGCAGTGCTCACCAGTTGCTGGTATGCTGCTTCAAGCTGCCAGTCCAATACAGGCGGCCAGTCACAGTCGTAGGCGGCAAAAATACCGCCTGAACGCAGTACCCGTGCGAACTCGCGTAAGGTGGATTCCGGCTCCATCCAGTGAAACGACTGGGAGCAGGTCAAAATATCTACACTATCATCAGGCAGGCCAAGGTCATGGGACATTCCCGCCGCAAAGCGAAGCCGATCCGGTTTGCCTGCAGCTTCCCACTTCGCAATGCCAACGGAGCGCATATCCTCGCTAGGTTCCACGCCGATTACTCGCTCGGCATGATCCAGCCAGATCCAGGTGGATAAACCTGTACCACAACCGACATCAGCCACGAAGCGTGGCCTTTTGCCCAGATAATGAGTCAAAATATCGACGACTTCGCGGGGAGCAGCGGGTCTGTTTTGATCATACAGTGTGCCAAATCCTTTAAAACGTTCTACGTTATTGTGTCTGATCTGCTGATTCATGTATGTCCTCCCAACATTGCTAAATTCCTCTCGATCCTAATTTAAAATGAAATGGTATAGACGCATACTATATTGTACCATCATCCTCGGTTTTGTGCCCATCATCTTCCAGTAAAAGTGCGACGGCCTCTTGATGTCTGCGAAGTAACTCTTTGCGCACCGTCAAAGGTGCGATCACCTTTATTTTTGAGCCAAAGGACAGTAAGAATGAATAAAGCTGTTCACCCTCATCAATTGGAATGGAAACCCTTAATTTCCCATCCGCTTCTTGCTGAATAATGGCGGGATCCAGCAGATCGTAAACACGATAAGCGATCGTTTGTTCAAACAGAAGTTCGATCGGAGCCTGTTTCTCAGACGGTTGCTTAGAATGTATTTTGATGTCTTGCTTTTCCCCTTCATAAGGTTCTTCCTTAGCTTTATCTCCCTCCCCTGTCGATGGACGAGTATTCTCATATGCGCCGGGCACAAAGCGAAGTTTCGTGATCCGTTTGATTTTGTACGTGACGAAGGT
Organism: Paenibacillus xylanexedens; assembly: GCF_007680605.1. Taxonomy (GTDB): domain Bacteria; phylum Bacillota; class Bacilli; order Paenibacillales; family Paenibacillaceae; genus Paenibacillus; species Paenibacillus xylanexedens_B. The sequence continues at coordinate 3,184,572 of NZ_VEIO01000001.1, read as the reverse complement.
GTCGGGCGAATTGGATGTCATAGGCTGGGGTTGCTTTAGACCCTTGAAGTACCATGTATTGTTTTTAAAAATAAGCTTCACCGGCAACGCCGTCTCCTCACTCGCTTCTCCATTGGAGTCGATATAGTGAAACGATAGCAACTGACTTGCGAAAATCGCCTGTTTCACCTGATTAAACAGTTGCATCTCTTGCTCGGGAATACTCCCCCACGGAGAATACTCAAATTCAATCCAGTCCAGTTTATGATCAAAAAGGGTCGTTAACCTGCCCAGCATCCGGGCACTGTTCAGATGAGGAATGGCGCTGACGCTGTACAAGCCCAGCAAAATTTCATTCTGTTCATCCTCGCTCAGCAGCGACTTGTCCATGACATAGTGATCCATCAGATGAATGCCGCCGTGTTTGCCCGTTGTTGTATAGACGGGAATGCCTGCGGCACTCAGACGGTCAATGTCCCGGTATACGGTGCGAACCGAGATTTCGAACAGGCGCGCAAGCTCCGGGGCGGTCGTTTTCTTTTTTTCCAGCAACAGCAGCAACATTCGGAATAATCGGTTATGTTCCATGACCCAAGTATATCATGACAACCCTTGTCAGGGTATGGGTGCTACACTTGGACTATAACGTTATCGTTCTCAGCGTATTGCAGTAGATGGAAAATCACAGACGTGCTCTAGTAGCCGTCTATATTAGAGGAGGAAATGCATGATGAAAATGAAAGACGGATTCTTTTGGGGCGGCGCAACGGCTGCCAATCAGTTTGAAGGCGGATGGAATAAGGATGGCAAAGGGCCGAGCACATCGGATATGATGACAGGCGGAACGCATACCACGCCTCGCCGAATTACGCCTGTTCTTGAAGAGGGTACCTATTATCCGAGCCATGAAGCGGTTGATTTTTATGGACACTATAAAGAAGACATTGCGATGATGGCCGAGATGGGTTTCAAAATGTTCCGCATGTCGATCAACTGGTCACGCATTTACCCGAACGGTGACGATCTGGAGCCAAACGAAGAGGGTTTGAAGTTCTACGATAACGTTTTTGCCGAGTTGAAAAAACACAACATTGAGCCTTTGGTGACGATCTCCCACTACGAGACACCGTTTGGCCTGACACAAAAATATAACGGCTGGGCTTCCCGTGAAGTGATCGAGTTTTACATCCGTTATTGTACAACCTTGTTCAACCGTTATAAAGATCAGGTAAAATACTGGCTGACCTTTAATGAAATCAACTGTTTGACGATGCCACTCGGTGCCTATATGGCAGGTGGATTGTTGTTTGAAGGCAAAGAAACGTTGACGGACGGAGTAGACCAGCCACAGACCCGGTTCCAGGCGCTTCACCATCAATTCGTGGCCAGTGCCAAAGCGGTGAAGCTGGGACACGAGATCAACCCGGATTTCAAAATCGGCTGTATGGTTGCTTTCATGACAACGTATCCGAATACGTGTAATCCTGACGATATTTTGCTTGCGCAGAAGAAGGATCAGCTGTCCAACATGATCTGTGGCGACGTACAGGTTCGGGGGGCATATCCAGGGTTCGCAAAACGTTTCTTCGCAGAAGAAGGCATTGAAATTCAAATGCAACCGGAAGACGAGCAGACGCTACGTGAAGGCTGTGTAGATTTCTACTCCTTCAGTTATTACATGTCTCTCGTGGAAAGTGCGGATGCTTCTCTGGATCGAGCGGAAGGAAATCTGCTGGGTGGTATCAAGAATCCATATCTCGAAGCCTCCGACTGGGGCTGGCAGATCGATCCGAAAGGACTACGCTATACGCTGAACCATCTGTATGATCGTTATCAAGTTCCGTTGATGGTCGTGGAAAATGGTCTCGGTGCCGTCGATGTCGTGGAAGAAGACGGTTCCATCCAGGATGACTACCGGATTGATTATCTGAAAGGTCACATTGAGCAGATGAAAGAAGCGGTTGCGGACGGCGTCGACCTTATTGCCTATACAATGTGGGGCTGTATTGACCTTGTAAGTGCATCGACTGGAGAGATGAAGAAACGTTATGGTTTCATTCATGTCAACAAAGATAATGATGGCAACGGTGACTTGAGCCGTACACCGAAGAAAAGCTTCTACTGGTACAAAGATGTGATTGCTTCCAATGGAGAGAAGCTGTAATTCAACAGCTGTAATAAAAAAAAGATAACAAAACCCCAACGATCTTTCGGTCGTTGGGGTTTTTACGATGATGCATATAACATGCGACTAGGCGAAGCTTCTGGCTTGTAATTCAGACAGCCGCTGCAAATAACGTCGGTAGAACCAGATACAGGTGAATAACCAGCATCCGCTTAGGAAGTAGCCGCCAACAACGTCGCTAGGGTAATGCACGCCCAGATAGATCCGGCTAATGCCGATCATCAGGATAAAGGTAGCACTTGCTGCAATCATACATACACGCCCGGTAAAGGTCGGAATATGCTTCCAGATCAGAAAAGCAAGTCCGCCATAAAGGCTGAACGCTGCCATGGAATGTCCGCTGGGGAAGCTGTACCCGCTTACTTCGATAATGCGGTTAATGGTTGGGCGAGCTCGTTGAAACACCAGCTTGATCACGGCATTCAACAGCGTAGAGCCTGCAAGCACGATGGCAAGAAAGAGCAGTTCGCGTTTGTGGCGCAGGAAAACATAAAGGATCAGCATGACAATGACCGTAATGACAACGACCTGAAGCTCACTACCGATCCAGGTGAAAAATTGCATAAATCGGGTCATGCCAGGTGATTCCATGCCTTGGATCAAGTCGATGAGTACAGCATCAAAGCGATGAATCTGATTGTCGCTGATGGAGAGCGCGATCGTGATAAAAGCGAACAGGCATAAAGCTGCAACCAGCAGCGGAATGGAGATTTTTTTCGTCAAATTGTGCTTCAAATGTAGAGTTCCTCCGTTGTCTATGATGTCTCTGTTTATAGCTGTATCTGTTGAAAGAAAGGTAATGTTCATCCGAAAGCTCGACTACAGCACAACCTTTTCATTCAACTGATGTGATCAGAAGTATATACACTTGCTTTTTAACATAGTGTTAACATTTTACAATAAAACAAACAAAAACGAAAATGGAGGCGTTCATAAGTAAGGGCAACTCAAAGGTAAATGAAGGGGGAGGCGTAAGAATGAAGCGAATTGTCACGGCCGTTTTGGTTCTAATGTTATGTGCAACATGTGTGATCGTTTGGCCGGGGGAACGAGCATACGCGTGCAGTTGTGCGGAATCCAGTGTCAAGGAGAAGCTGGAAATGCATACCGCAGTTTTCACGGGGAAAGTGGTGAATGTTGGAAGAGGCTCATTACTTATCAGTGGGGAGTTCGAAGCGTACACACTGGATGTGGATACGGCATGGAAGGGTGTAGATGCAAAACAGATGACGATTCTAATCAGTAACTTGGGTGGGGGCTCCTGTGGAACAACATTGACTAAAGATCAGTCTTATCTAATCTTTGCCCATCAGGATGGCAAAGACGGGAGGCTTTACAGCAGCCTATGTAGCGGTAATCTTAAGATCGAACAGGCAGGAGAGGCGATCAATATGCTGGGCAAGGGCACTCCTGTAAACTCTGATGATTTCAGGGGCGGCAGCGGCTATCATAATCTGTGGATGATCATTCTTTATGGTGGGGGGATCATTCTGTTGTTAGTGCTGGTAGGTGGATCGCTGTGGGAAAGAAAAAAAAGGAAGGTGTAATGTCCCATAAAAATTGATCCCCTTATGGACGGGGGCACGCTCCTTAAGGGGATGTTGATTTTTTAGCAGTGTTTTGATTTCGGTTGGTGATGAGCATCTGTTCCGAGTGCTATAACTCTATGCTAACGCTGGAGCTGGAGCACGTAATCGTGTGCGGTAACGCCAAACACCCGTTTGAAATGTCTGTTCAGATGGGTCAGATCAACGAAGCCGCAGTCAGCCACGGCGGTATAGATGTCTTTGTGTTTCTCCAGAGATTGGCGGGCATGCTCGACCTTGCAGTTCAGGAAAAATTGATACGGTGAGATGCCCGCATGGGCTTTGAATTCACGGATAAATTGAAACTTCGACAGGCCAAATGACGCCGACAAATCATCCAGTTTAAGCACGTCTGCGGTGTTGCAAAACATCATTTCTTTTGCTTTGCGAACAAGACTGTCCTGAGGTTTCCAGAGTCTTGCAGGCTGTTCCTCCCGAGCGAGCATATGCACCAGATCAAACAGCCGTGTACTGCACTCGGCTTCGTCCTGCCTGTGCTGCACGGCATCGTTCAGCATGAGAATGCTTCGGGCAAGCTTCGGATCATAGACGATGGGAGTGGAGAAGCGAAGTTCTTTTTTACCCATAATCTCTTCAACTAATTCGGGCTTCAAATAAAGCATCACATAATCAATACCCTCTTTATCATAGGAACTCCCATCATGTAATTGCTCGCGATTAAACAACATGACGCCGTTCGGATGTGAGGCCTGATAGTGACCGTCCAGATGATATTGCTGAATGCCGCGCAGCGTTACGCCTACCGCATATTCCTCATGGCAATGCTTTTTATAGGTGAAATCGGTGAAGCTGGCGGATAGGGCCAGCACGTCTTCTGATCTTTTGTAGCTAAACTGTTCCATACCGCACACCTCCGCAGATTAAATAGATTTTTAGATCAGACCTGACACGATAATGGCTGAGTATATCAAAAAAAGAGCCATCAGCATACTGCATGTTCGCTGGTAACGATTCAGCAAGGATCGAAAGATCGTGCCGAACACTACCCAGCTGGAGTAAGCCAGAAAACCAATACACGTAATCAGCATAACATAGAAAAATGCAGACCATGATTCTGAAGCGACGTAAGGAAGTACATAAGCCGGGATAACTGTAAAGGTAAACAGCACGACTTTAGGATTTACAAATTGCATCATGACTCCGTTCCAAAAGCCCAATATGGCCTGGGGAGCCCCTTCTGTAGAACCCATTCGATAGACCTGATAGGCGAGATAAAGCATGTAGATGCTGCCGGTAATCTGCATGAATTGCAAGATGCCTGGTAAAATGTCCGCGAGTAACTGATTCAGAAAAGCAGACGCAGTCAGCAACAAACCGAAAGCTAGGGTAGCTCCCCAGACATAGGGCATGGTACGGCGTGCGCCTACTTTTTGTGTGGAAGAGAAAATGACAATGTTGCTGGGGCCAGGTGTAAAGGTTACAACGATACAGTAGATTAAAAAAGATAGTATATTCATTTTAAGCTCCTTCTTCAATGCTATCTTATTTGAACTAAAGATTTTACACAGTCACTCCGATGACAGAATAACCTTCCAATCGCTGTTATCCCCAGATTTTTTTGATTTCCTTATACAAAGGGAAAAATCCGGTGATAAGCATATGCTTCCGATGTAGCTTTCTTGCAGAAAGCTTTTAGGCGACCGCTCCGCTTTTTCAGGTTTTTTCTGTCCTCTCCGTTAATGTGTAAAAAAGTAGTTCCAATAAGATAGAGGATTATTGTCGTAATCATAAGGCGGAGTAGACCATAGCTATAGTACATTATTGCAGCAGAGCTGAAAGTCATGTTTAGGTAAGGTCTCTTGGAAAAGGGTTATACCAATAAGTTGAACTAATTTCTACATTTTAACGGAGAGGTTCCCTTTTTGAATGATTGCGTTTACAATCGATAACGGAGTGAGGGTGTACAGACAGACATAGACCACTTGAGGAAGTGAATGAGATGAAAAAAATGCTGCTGATCTATATTGTGTTGATTGCGGCGTTTGCATTGTATGTATTGAGATTTGAATATACCAGTCAGGTGAACAGCTCGTGGGAGAACCGTGGACTTCGCGGTGATCTGGGTGAGACGTACATGATGATTACGTTTCAGTCCGGGCTGGAATATTGGAAGAGTCCGCTGAAAGGTTTTGAGGATGCCGCGGATGCGCTGGGCGTGACCGTCGAATATCGCGGGGCTACGCGGTATGATGCCAAAGAGCAGATCACGGTAATTGAGCAGGCCATTGCGCGTAAACCTGCAGGCATTGCTATATCCGCAATCGATCCAAAATCATTAATTCCAGCGATCAATAAAGCTGTGGAAGCGGATATTCCTGTGGTCCTGTTCGATGCAGATGCACCAGGGAGTCAGGCGTATTCTTTTTTGGGAACGGACAATTACAAGGCAGGCGTAACGGCGGCGGACAAAATGGCCGAGCTGCTCGGTCGTGAAGGAGAAGTCGCTGTAATAACGTCGCCGGGACAACAGAACCATGAGGAACGTACCAACGGATTCCGCGAAACAATTCGGCAACGATACCCTTCTATGCAGGTTGTTGAAATCGCAGATGGACATGGAGATGTGTTGAAATCCCGGGATGAAACGATCCGGATGATGAAGGCACATCCGAAGCTGGCGGGTATATTCGTCACCGAGGCAACGGGAGGCGCCGGAGCAGGGGAAGCCGTACAAAATGCCAATCCAGGCAATGGTCAGAAGCTGCACATCATTTCTTTTGACACAAATAAAGCAACACTCGATCTGATCCAAAATGGTACGATCTCCGCTACGATTGCACAAGGGACCTGGAACATGGGATATTGGTCGCTCCAATATCTGTTCCATCTGCACCATCACTTGACTGTACCTGCACCTTCGCCTTCAGGGGAAAATGCGCCGCTGCCTGTAACGGTAGATACGGGGATCTCGGTCGTGACAAGTTCGAATGTGGATGATTATTATGCCAAATAGACAGAAAACTTGGCGCTCTGAGCTTGTGAACGGATTCCGCCGCCTGCGTCTGCGTAACATGCCGTTACGATACCAATTGATGCTGCTATTTCTGCTTTTTGCCATCGTACCGTCCGTTGGTTTGGGTCTGCTCGTGAACTGGACGGTAGAACGAGTCGTGGATCGGCAGGTAGAGGGTCATACGATGCAACTGATCGGCAAGGTCAATGAAGCGTTGAACACCAAGATGGAGAACTTGCAAAATATGACCTATCTGATTGCGTTTGAACCAGACGTCAATGCATTCATGGACGAGAAGATCGGCGGAGACGGGAACACACGCGAACGTGAACGCGTCGAAAGACAAGCCAGCCAAGCGTATACGGAATCTGAACAGAACCGTTTGTATGGCATCAAACAGACTTTGCAAGGATTCACCACATTGTACCCGGAAATTGCGGGCATCGTGCTTGTGAACGGTAACGGTGATTATATAAGCAATGAGATGTATCCTCGAACGGAGCAGCGTCTGACCGAGGAGGATTGGTATCGGAAGGCTGCAGTGCAACCAGGAATTTTCACAGTAATCGGCCAGCCGCGAGAGCGCAACATGACCACACATGTCCGGTATAAGGACGATGAGATCGTATCGGTCGCCCGATCTGTAACGGATGAAACGACTGGACTCGTGAAGGGAGCTGTACTGATTGACCTCAAGCTGAGATCCGTTTCGCAGGCGGCTCGTAATGTAACACTTGGCAAATCCGGGTATGTCATGGTCACCGATGCCGAAGGACAAAGTGTATACAGACCCGAACATCCGCTCATTGAACATATTCCGGCGAGCTGGTTTGCTTCTGGAGAGAGTGGAACGTTTACGAAAGCAGTGGATGGTGAAGCGTTATTATTCATGTATCAGTCCTCTACCTTTACGGGCTGGAGAACGGTGGGGGTATTCCCGACCAAAGAGTCGATCTCCGAGGTGCGACAGATTCAGTTTTACGTGGTCAGTTTTGTCTTTGTGGTATGTTTGTTTGGTTTGAGTACATCCTTGTGGTTTTCCCGTTCCATTGCGCAGCCAATCTTCCGGTTGATGTCTTATATGCGCAGAGCCGAAACAGGCAATCTCAATGCAGGCCGGTGGAGTGATCGTGCCGATGAGATCGGCATGCTGGGGAATAGTTTCAACCGAATGCTGAGCCAGATTCGTCAGTTGATTACGCTGAATGAGCTGAGGGAACGTCAGAAACGGGATGCGGAGATGCGTAGCTTGCAGGAGCATATCAAGCCTCATTTTTTATATAATACGCTGGATACGATTCACTGGATGGCACGAAAAGAAGGCGCCGACGGTGTGTCCGATATGGTTGGAGCACTGTCCCGTTTGTTCCGAATCGGACTCAGCAAGGGACAGGATTATATTCCGTTACACTCTGAGCTGGAGCATATCAGCAGTTATCTGCAGATCCAGCAGACCAGATATCGGGATCGTCTTGGGTACACCATCCACGTCCCGGAAGAATTGAAGAATTTGTATGTGCTCAAGTTGTTACTCCAGCCTTTGGTGGAAAATGCGATATACCACGGCATCAAGGGCAGACGTGGCCCAGGCCATATTGTCATAGAAGCGAAGGTGGAGCAGGGGAAGCTATATCTGACCATTAAGGACGACGGAGCCGGAATGAGCGGAGAACGACTGGCGGAGATGTTGCAGCTATTGGATATGACGATGGAGAGTCTGGAATCGACTTCACCGGAGTGGACGGGTAAAAGTTACGGGATGCTGAATGTACAGGCACGATTAAGATTATCATTTGGCAGTGACTATGGGATTTGGCTGGACAGCAGGCAGGGTGAGGGAACCCGCGTTACGATTATTCATCCACTGATGCGGGAAATGCCTGTAACCATACCTCCCCGGGTTGAGCCCCGAGATAACCAAGATCGACAAGAGAAGGAGTGAAGAAGGCTGTGGATTATACAGTGACACCGGTCAATGCCAATGCAATGGATAACCTGTATCGTGTGCTGATTGCCGACGATGAACCGATTATTCGAGAAGGAATCCGCGAAGCTATGGATTGGGCTACATTTGGCATGGAGGTTGTCGGTGAAGCCGAGGACGGTGAGGAAGCACTGGAACGGGCAGTTGAGTTGAATGTAGATGTCGTGCTGGTCGATATGAATATGCCTTTTCTGAATGGCATTGGACTCATTCGGGCTTTACAGGAACAGTGTCCGGGAGTTCGTTATCTGATCATATCCGGGCATGATGAATTTGCTTATGCCCAGGAAGCGGTTCGTCTCGGAGTCGAGGATTACATCCTGAAGCCTGTACAAGCGGACCAGTTGAGAGCTGCACTGGAGCGGTTACGCCAGCGGCTGGATGAGGAGCATCAGCGGACAGCATATGTCAGGCAGGCGGCAGAGCAAATTGAACGAAATATCCCGCTGCTTCGCCAGCGATTTTGTCTGGAGTGGATGAAAGGACAGCTAGCTGGCGAGAGTCTGATGGAGCAGCTTGCTTTTCTACATCTGCCGTCTGCATCACCTGTGCAAGTAGGTGTGGTACGCTGGCCTGCTGCCGAGGCGCGTCAGACTATACTGAGGGAGAACGATCGCCAACTGTTCCTGTTTGCCATGGAAAATATCATATCAGAACTGCTTGGAGATCTTCCGCATGTGCTCTTTCGTGATGCCAGCAGTGTTATCGGGATCTGCCTGTGGCAGGAGACCCCTGAAGAGATTGCACTCCTGCTGGAACAGCAGATTAGTGCTTGCCTGAACATCGCGGTTCATGCGCATTTTGAACTTCATAGGGGGACGCTGGAAGAGGTGCCGGGTACGTATCGGCATTGCCGTGAACAGGTATATGAGGAAGTGAAGCTCTCTCCGCTCGTTCGCAGGGCACGGCAGTTAATTCAGGAGGAGTACGCAGAACGGGAGTTGACGCTGGAATCGCTGGCATCCCGTTTGCAGGTGTCGGCCGTATACCTCAGTCGTGTGTTGAAAAAAGAGTTGAACGACTCGTTCGTTACTCTTGTCACTCATGCCCGTATTCGTAAAGCCGCGCAGCTGCTGGACTCCACGTCGCTCCCGATCCATACCATCGCTGAACGCGTAGGGTATGATACACAGCACTATTTCAGCACAGCGTTCAAAAAAACGATGGGCATCTCACCTGCCCAATATCGCAAAAATGGCGGAACGGAAAGTTCCACCGCAGGTTCTGTATAGATTTCCGAAGCTTCATCGGAAGTATGGATATCAGAGGTTACAAACCAACCCACCGTTAAAGGTTTACCGCCTGCGGTGGTTTTTTCGTTGTGCGCTTCCATCAAAAGTTAAATTTTTATAAAAAAGGTTCAAAACCTGCAAAGACCTCGCTGGCTGCGAAATGCTACCATGAGATGCAGAGAGGCACAATAAGTTAGACGATACTCCATGGGATGTAAGCGTTATCTTGGGATTCCAACTGAACGCGATGACGTGAGGAAAGGGGAACTTCATATGAAAAAAGGAGCAATACTCATCTGGCTTCTGGTAATGTCCGTCATGCTCTCGGCCTGTAATCTGGCTGAAAGCGATGTGGGAAGCAAGGAGAAAGGATATGTCGGCATATCCATGCCTACCAAATCGTCGGAACGCTGGGTGGGAGACGGAGAGAATATGGTTCGTCTGTTTCAGGAGCAAGGTTACAAAACAGATCTTCAGTATGCTGAAGACGTGGTTGAGAATCAAATCTCCCAGATTGAAAACATGATTACCAAAGGTGTTGATGTCATGGTCATTGCATCTGTAGACGGAAATACGCTGACCGATGTCATCAAGAAGGCACATGACGAAGGCATTCAGGTCATCTCGTATGACCGGCTTATTCGTAACACGCCATATCTGACTTATTATGCGACGTTTGACAACTTTAAAGTCGGGGTGCTGCAAGCCTCCTACATTGAACAGAAGCTGGGGCTTAAGGATGGTAAGGGGCCGTTTAACATCGAGTTGTTTGGTGGATCGCCGGATGACAACAATGCATACTTTTTCTTCGACGGTGCAATGTCGGTGCTCAAGCCGTATATTGACTCTGGCAAGCTGGTCGTACGAAGTAAACAGATGACGATGGCGCAAATTGCTACACTGCGCTGGGACGGGGCTTTAGCCCAATCAAGGATGGATAACCTGCTTAGTGCTTACTATTCAGGCGATAATCTGGATGCGGTGTTATCTCCGTATGACGGAATCAGTATCGGAATTATCTCATCTCTGAAAGGCATTGGCTACGGCAAGCCGAACAAACCACTTCCGGTTATTACGGGGCAGGATGCGGAACTGGCTTCCATCAAGTCCATTGTGGCTGGAGAACAGACACAGACGGTCTTCAAGGATACGCGTAAACTCGCCGAGAAAACAGTGGAGATGGCCAACAGCATTTTGCAAGGAAAACAAGCAGAGGTTAATGATACAAAATCATATAACAACGGATTAATGGTTGTTCCGGCTTATCTGCTCGACCCGATCTCGGTGGATCGAACCAACGTGGAGAAAGATATTGTGGGTAGCAAGTATTACACGAAAGAAGAAATAGGGCTGCCCTAAAGTGCGATGAAAGAGATAGGGTGCTCAATAAATACGATGAGAGAACTTAGTTTGCCATAACGCATCATCCAAGGAAAGGAGCACATGCCATGACGGACATTATTCTTGAAATGAAGAACATTACCAAAACGTTTCCGGGAGTCAAAGCGCTGGAGAACGTCAACCTGAAAATCCGGGAAGGCGAAATTCATTCCATCTGCGGCGAGAATGGCGCAGGCAAGTCTACGCTGATGAAGGTGCTTAGCGGAGTATACCCGCATGGAAGTTATGAAGGGGACATTTTGTTCCGCGGTAAGACGTGTGAGTTCAAAGATATCAAGCAGAGTGAGGATCTGGGCATTGTCATTATCCATCAGGAGCTGGCGCTGATCCCGTATCTCTCGATTGCAGAAAATATATTTCTGGGCAACGAACGTGCCAGCAAAGGCATCGTGAATTGGAAGGAAACCTATGTCGGAACACGTGAGCTACTGGGCAAGGTTGGTTTGAACGAAAACCCGAACACCCTTGTGTCCAGCATCGGGGTAGGTAAGCAGCAACTGGTTGAAATTGCGAAAGCGCTCTCCAAAAAAGTGCGTCTGCTTATTCTGGATGAGCCTACCGCAGCGTTGAATGAAGATGACAGTGAAAATCTGCTGCAACTGATGCTGGAATTCAAAAAGCAGGGCATCGCGTGTATCCTCATCTCTCACAAGCTGAACGAGGTGTCCAAGGTCTCGGATGCGGTGACGATCCTGAGGGATGGCAAGACGATTGAAACGCTCGATATGAAAAAGGATAACGTCACCGAGGATCGCATCATCAGCGGCATGGTTGGACGGGACCTGACGAGCCGCTACCCTGAACGTCATGCCACGATTGGTGACGTGGTGCTGGAAGTAAAAGACTGGACGGTGTACCACGAGCATCAGGCCGAGCGCAAGGTGCTGGATCAGATCAACATGAACATCAGACGTGGCGAGATCGTAGGCATCGCGGGACTGATGGGCGCAGGACGTACAGAGCTTGCGATGAGTATTTTCGGCAAATCGTATGGTCGCAATATCTCGGGTCAGCTGATCAAGGATGGCAAGCCGATTCAGAATAACAGTGTGACCGAGGCGATTCAGAATGGTTTTGCTTATGTGACGGAGGATCGCAAGGAATATGGCCTTATTTTGATGGATGATATCAAACGCAACATTTCACTCACCGGACTTGGTAAACTGACCCGCAATGCCGTTGTGAACGAGCAGGAGGAAGTGCTGGTTGCGGAAGAGATGAAGAAAAGCATGAACATCAAGGCACCTAATATCCTGCAGAAAACCGGGAATCTGAGCGGGGGCAACCAGCAGAAGGTGGTGCTGAGCAAATGGATTTTTGCCGGGCCGGATATTCTCATTCTGGATGAGCCGACACGCGGAATCGACGTGGGTGCCAAGTTCGAAATTTATACGATTATCCACCGGCTTGCTGCCGAAGGCAAGGGTGTGCTGGTGATTTCATCGGAGCTGCCGGAAGTTCTGGGGTTGTGTGACCGGATCTATGTGATGAATGCCGGACGAATCACGGGTGAAGTCAGCCGGGAGCAGGCATCGCAGGAAACACTGATGAGATATATGACCAAGTCTGGAGGCGGTAAGCATGGAAACGGTAACTAAACTGTTCAAAAATAATATACGTCAATATGGCATGATCATTGCCCTCGTTGTCATTATGCTTCTCTTTGAGGTATTAACGAGTGGGCTGTTGCTCAAGCCAATTAATATCACGAACCTGATTTTGCAAAATAGCTACATTCTGGTCCTTGCCATCGGTATGGTGCTGGTCATTATTACAGGGCATATCGACTTGTCCGTCGGTTCGATTGCGGCCTTTGTCGGTGCTGTAGCCGCCATCATGATGGTGGATTGGCAGTTGCCAGCTTGGCTCGCAGTCATTGCTTCACTGCTGGTCGGTGCACTGATTGGTGCATGGCAGGGCTTCTGGATTGCGTATGTGCGGATACCCGCCTTCATTGTTACGCTCGCCGGCATGTTGCTCTTCCGGGGTCTGACGATGATTGTTCTGGAAGGGCAGTCGATATCCCCTTTCCCTGCCGGATTTCAAAAAATCAGCTCCGGCTTCCTGCCGGATGTGCAATTCTCGGGTCTGGGTCTGGTGTCCATCATTGTGGGGATTGCACTCACCATCTGGTACATTGTGAGTGAACTGCGGGAACGCGCTTCCCAGCGCAAGTATGGATTCGAAGTAGTATCGCAAGGACTGTTCCTGCTTAAACTGATTGTAGTGGCAGCGGTAACGAACCTGTTCACCTTCGTGCTCGCAAGTTATGCGGGTATCCCGAACATTCTGGTACTCCTGTTTGTGCTAATCGTGGTGTACTCCTTTGTCATGAATCGTACCGTGATGGGACGACATGTGTATGCTCTCGGGGGCAATGAGAAGGCGGCAGGGCTGTCCGGGGTCAAAACGAAAAAAGTCACGTTCTGGGTGTTCGTGAACATGGGTACACTTGCAGCTGTATCCGGTCTGATCTTCGCCGCACGTCTGAATGCGGCTACGCCAAGAGCGGGTACGAACTTTGAGCTGGATGCCATTGCAGCCTGCTTCATCGGTGGAGCGTCAGCTTCGGGCGGAATCGGGACCGTATTTGGTGCGATCATCGGTGGTCTGGTTATGGGTGTCCTGAACAACGGGATGTCCCTGATCGGCCTGGGTATTGACTGGCAGCAAGGAATCAAAGGATTGGTGCTGCTACTCGCGGTAGCGTTTGATATCTATAACAAAAATAAACGTGCTGCTTAATATGATGGGTGTAAAATGTACTGAATGTACCGTGTACTAAACGAATTTTAATATGAAGTTAGCGAAAAGGCTTGGCAAATGCCAAGCCCTTTTTGTCTTTATTTTGAAACGGCAATCCATAATGTCCATGAATCTTTTTCAATAATCGGAGCTGTACTGTTTTTTAGTTTGCTGTTAATAAACATAATCAACTCGCCAAGCTCATGGTCTGTTAATTCATGAAGAATGGACCGTCCAGTCCGTTGCGCCAAATCTCTATTTAAGGCATCCAGGTCCTGGTGAATAGATCTGGTTTCCCAAAGCTGTACTGTGTAAAGGATTACGAATCCATTAGAAACTAGCGATCTTTGGACTTCAGCGGCCTCGTGCCGACGGGAGCGTTCCATGTCAATCCATTTTGGATACTTTTTGAAGAAGTAACCCCTAATATGATTTTCATCCCCTGGCATTAAACAATCTTCCGGTGTTCTGTCTTGAATGATGAATACACCATTAGGTTTCAGGATACGCTTAGCTTCTTGAAAACAGCCGTGCAAATCATGCAAATGATGTATGAGCGCTCTTTCTAAGACGATATCAAATGTATGGTTTGGAAGTCCCGAGTTGTAGGCATTCCCTTGCTGCAACGTGACATTGCTCAAATTCTCACAATGGCGAGCAGCCCCTTGTAACATCTCATTTGAAAAGTCTACTCCAGTAACGTGGGCTGCCCCTGAGCTTGCTAAAGCTTTAGTATAAATCCCTCCGCCGCAGCCAATGTCAACAATTGCCTTACCGGCTATACCAACATGCTCTTCGATCAAAGATAACCAAGATACATCGGCAGTTCTGGTCGTGTACGTCATTCTGTTGCGTTTATCATGAAAATTGATGGGCACATAATCACCTCTTTGTTCCATTGTATGAAACATGGTTTCGATAAATGATACTCTTTACGATACCATAATGATCTAAATCGTCAAGAGGCGCCAGTTTCAATATGAATTTCTGAATTAGAAGCGATGTAGTTTAAATGAACTCTGCACAATATGCCTTACATCAATGCCCCGATAAAACGTGTAGCAATTCCAAAGTAAATAAACAGAGATAGAATATCGTTCAGCGTTGTAATTAACGGGCCGGATGCTACAGCCGGATCAACCTTGAAACGGCTAAGTAGAAGCGGGATGCATGTGCCTGTCAGTGTACCGATGATTAGCGTGAGAAACAGGGATACACCGATAATCATCCCGAGCAACCAGTCTCCTTGCCAGAAATAAGCAATGACCGTAATGAGCAGACCGCAGACAAGACCGATCATCGTACCGACTTTAATCTCTCGTCCAATCAGGGCGAGTACCGTTGACTTGTCCAGCTTGCGTCCAATCAGTCCGCGTACGACGACAGCAAGGGACTGTGTTCCTGTATTTCCCGTCATACCCGCAATCATAGGCATGAAGAACGCAAGAGCCACAACCTGATTTAGCGTATCTTCAAAAAAATCCACAATGCTTCCCGAGATCAAGCCGATCAATAACAGCAAAATAAGCCAAGGCAACCTGCGTCTAACCGCAACGAGTGGTTTGGTATCAAAATCAATATCTTTACCGCCGCCGCCCATTTTGGCGAGGTCTTCGCTGGCCTCATCCATGATGATGTCAATGACGTCATCCATCTGGATGATCCCGCACAGCCGATTATTTTCATCCACGACCGGAACGGCGATGAATTCGTAACGTTGGAGCAACTGGGCAGCCTCTTCCTGATCCATATCCACCGTGGCATGAATAACACGTCTGGTCATCAGTTGTTCCACTTTGGTTTTGTCATCGGCCAGAGCAAGCGAGCGGTAACTAACGACACCAGCCAGCTTGCCTTCATCATCAATGACATAGAGGTAACTGGAAGGGGAGAGGTGTAGCGTACCCTGTGATTGCTTCAGTGCTTCCTTCGCTGTGTCGTGGGTGGATAATGTGCGATAGCGGTCGGTCATGATCCGTCCGGCAGTCTCTGGTGGATAGCTGAGTACAGAACGAATGATGGCAGAGTGATCCAGATTCATACTGGATAACAACTCTTCCCTGCGTTTCGCGGGCAGATCGTGCATGAAGCGAATGAGATCACTTTTGTCCATCTGCTGCATGACTTCCAATGTGCGCTCTGGCCCGAGTCGTTCAAACAGTTCAGCCTGCTCGTGCAGCTTCAGGTTCTCGGCCAGATCGGCAAGTGTATCCGGTTTAAATAGAAGAAGAAAACGACTCTTATCGTCTTCAGGGAATTTTTTATAGATGAGTGATAGATCATAGGGACGCAGTTCCTTCACCAGTTTATAGAATTCCGGCAGATTCTGGGACTGTACATGCTGTGTCAGTTGCTGGGTAATCTCCTCAACGGAGAGCTCTTTATGGGTTTGAGAACCGTTCATAATGACACTCCTTTCCTGAATGGTGCGCTTCATATTTTTAAACGGAATGCCTTCGTTGCTAAACAGTGATAAGTGTAGTGAAGTAGAAGATATATTGAAATCTTGCTCAAACATTCGAGATGGGCTTACAAAAGAAAGCGCTCAGGATATACTTGTTCTATAGCAATCAACGAGGAGGTCCTGTGCCCTTGGAAACCGACATTCGAACACAACTGCTCAGCCTGGCTGAGCCGGAATACCAGAAATTTGCGGCTTCCCTTATACCGAATATATCAAACGTGATGGGTGTGCGCTTACCTATAATCCGCAAAATAGCCAAGCAGATTGCCGCTACAGACTGGCGTACGTACCTGGATACGGCGCGGGACGACTATTTCGAAGAAGTCATGCTGCAAGCGATGGTGATTGGTCATGTGCAAGCAGATCTGGACGAGCTGCTGACACGCATTGCGGCTTTTGTGCCCAAAATCGATAACTGGTCGGTATGTGACAGCTTCTGTGCCGGACTGAAATATACGAAAGTGCATATGGATGCGATGTGGAGCTTCATTCAGCCTTATATGAAGTCGGATCAGGAATATGAAATCCGGTTTGGCGTGGTGATGCTGTTGAACTTTTATCTGGAGGAACCTTATATTCATCAGGTGTTACCCTTGCTTGATCAGATTAAACATGAAGCCTATTATGTGAAAATGGCGGTGGCTTGGGCGATCTCGATTGCGTATATAAAACAGCCTCAGGTGACGATGCCATATTTGAAGCACAACACACTTGACGATTTTACGTACAACAAAGCACTCCAGAAGATTACGGAATCGTACCGCGTGAAACCGGAGGACAAACAACGGATACGAGGCATGAAACGCAAGGCGAAAAAACAGGCACAGACACTAAAACAGATAACCTCCTGACTTGGAGCTGAGAGAAGATAAGGAGGATATGGGATGAGGCAAAAGTTGATGTATACCACCATGCAACTGGATGGCCAACCGTGGAGCTTAATGGCAACCGAAAAAGGGCTGTGCCGGGTAGTGATGCCTAATGAAACGTTAGAGGACTGGCACGGCTGGATTGGCAAAATTGCCCCGGCTATTAAACTTGAAGAGAATGAACACGCGTTAAGACAGACGGGCATGATGGACTGGCTGGAGTCCTATTTTGCGGGAGAAGAGATAGCCTTTACAGCTGAAATCCCGCTAGACCTGATTGGTACCGAATTTCAGCAGGAAGTATGGAAAGCGCTTGGACAAGTCCCTTATGGTGAGATTCGCACATATGGAGACATCGCTACTGCCATTGGCAGACCTTCGGCTGTGCGGGCTGTAGGTGCGGCGAACGGGGCCAACCCTATTCCGGTGCTGTTGCCATGTCATCGGATTATTGGTGCCAATCGCAAGCTGACGGGTTTTCGTGGTGGTCTGGAGATGAAGCGCAGATTACTGGATATTGAACATATTGAAGGCGTGACGGATGGCGGACATGCACGGTTTAATTTTTAATGAAAGAGAGATGAGGGAAGAGGATGGAGCAACAACAGGCATACTGGCTGACCAATGTAAGATTGGAACAAGGATATATTCGTGAAGGAGCAGAGGTGACGGGCACACAAACGGGTCTTGCTCATCTGCGGATTGAGAACGGAGTTATTGCTGCCATTGTGGATGCAAAGGCGCAATTGACAGAAGAATTGCCGCGAGTGGATGGAAAAGGTTTGTTATTGTTGCCTTCGTTTGAAGAAGCTCATATTCATCTGGATAAAACCTATTATGACGGGCCATGGAAAGCGGTTAGACGCAGCTCCAGCATCTTTGATCGCATTGAGGAGGAAAAGGTGCTGTTGCCCAAGTTGCTACCCGATGCGAAACGGCAGGCGGAAAGCATCCTTGCACGAATACAGGGTTACGGATCTACACACGTTCGTGCCCATTGTAACATTGAACCGGTAAGCGGGCTGAAGCGTTTGGAAGCAACCAAGCTGGCCCTGGAGAGTTATGCAGGTAAAATATCTTCAGAGATTGTCGCGTTCCCTCAGCATGGGCTGTTACGATCCAGCTCGGTCGAACTCATGGGACAAGCCATGTCAGAGGGCGCAACACATGTAGGCGGACTTGATCCGTATACCGTAGATGAGAACATCGAAAAATCGCTACATGCCATGGTCGAACTGGCGGTTAAACATCAAGCAGGGATCGATATGCATCTGCATGATGGTGGTGAAGCTGGCAAGCACACGTTGCTGGAACTTGTGAGGCTGACTGAACAAGCAGGGCTTCGGGGTCAGGTGACGGTCAGTCACGCGTTCTGGTTTGCAGGAGCGGAGAAACAGGAAGCCGAAGAGATGGCGAGCCGCATGGCATCGCTGGAAATGAGTGTGGCTTCAACGGTGCCGATAGGCAGAGCGATGATGCCGCTTCCGATGTTGCAACGTGAGGGTGTAAACGTGAAACTGGCGACAGACAGCCTGACGGATCACTGGTCTCCTTTTGGCAATGGGGATATGCTTGAAAAGGCTGGCCGCTTCGCCGAACTGTATGGATATAGCGACGAGTTATCGTTGTCCCAGTCGCTTGCTACGATTACGGGCGGAGTGACTCCGCTGAATGCGGCAGGGGAAAAGGTATGGCCGAAGGCAGGCGATGTAGCAAGCTTTGTTCTGGTACAGGCGAGTTGTGTAGCCGAAGCGGTGGCAAGGCGATCTGGAAGGCTGGCTGTGTGGTATCATGGACAATTGGTAAGTGGATCGCTAGCGTAACAGGCATCACTTTAAGATGCGATAAACAGAATAGAGGTTAAAGATTAAGCCACGGATGCCGTGGCTTTTTTGCGTGAACAGGCTGAGCCGTGTGGAACTATTTTAGTTCAACAATATAGCTCATATGGAGGAAGAAATTATACGCATAATCCACATTCTGGGTTATGATAGGTTATATTTTGCTTTTGAAGGAGCTAATCCTATGAACATTACATATGCTTCGCAGGCAGACCGTGCATATATCGTTGAAAAAGATCGGCATATCCATCCCACACTTGTTGAGACGAAAATAAAAGAGAAGGAAATATATATCTTCTGGGAAGACGAGGCAAGGATTGGCTGGATGAGATATGGATACTTTTGGGACAACATGCCTTTTATGAACATGATTTGGATCGATGAGCCGTTTCGTGGTCGTGGATCAGGGCAACGTGTCGTGCAGTATTGGGAAAATGAAATGAGAAAGAAGGGCTTTGATACGGTTATGACTTCCACGCAGTCTGATGAGAGTGCTCAACATTTCTATCGTGGAATGGGATATGTGGATGCAGGAGCTTTACTGTTAGACACACAGCCATTAGAAATTATATTGATGAAGAAAATTGAAGTAGTAATAGACGAGGGAGAATGAGACATGCGTGATAACATGGAGAAACAAGTCACTTTGCAACCGATTACGCAGGAAAATAAAAGTGAGTGCATCCGTCTGCAACCGAGGGAAGATCAGCTCACACTGGTAGCGAGCAATGCGGATTCTTTACTCCATGCGACCAAGGAAGTAACTTCAAGACCTTACGGGATCTATGCAGGGAATGAGATGGTCGGGTTTATTTTATTTGACAACGAGATTTATACGGATGGGCATTACTGGATTCTTCGTTTTATGATTGATGGGAAACATCAGGGACAGGGATCTGGGAAGTGTGCCATCCAGGAAGTTATTCACATGTTGCAAGAGCGAAGTGATTGTCGGCAAATCAGGGTATCTCACGTTCCGCATAACGTTGCGGCTAATGCACTGTACAAGCGTTGCGGGTTTCAGGAAACAGGTGAATTTGAGGATAACGGTGATGTTATTTTAGGTTATCAAGTTAGAGAGTAGAGGTGACAAAAAAATGATCAGAGAAGCCGAAGGCAGAGATGCAGCAACGATTGAAAAATTGTACAGGGAATTACTGCCTAACCACACGGATATTAAGGTACTGGCTGAACGAATTGAAGAGATTAGACGTCATGAACACAGCTTCCTTTTTGTTTACGAAGCTCGGGAGCAGGTAGTCGGTACGGCACATTTACATATCTGCTTGGATGCTCTTGCAGGAAATCGACCGTTTGGTTTGGTTGAAAGGGTCATTATGTCTAGCGAGGCGCAGGGCAAGGGATACGGCACAGAATTAATGGAACATGTGGAAGAGGTATGTATGCAGATGAGCGCATCCAAGATCCTCCTCGCTAGTGGGGCTTCCAGGCAAGGGGCCCATCAATTTTATCAAAAGCTAGGATACGATGGCGAGTCCAGCAAAGCCTTTAAGAAATATCTATAATTTGATAGAAGAAGGACTAATCCAACAAGATGATAGATAAACATGATCGGATTTTGAACAAAAGATTTATTGCATTAGCGTTCACATTACTGCTTATGACGTTATGCTGTCTAGGCATTGCGGCGTATCTGCGTGCAAAGTCAGGCTCGAATATGTATGCCTTTTTGGACTGGGACATGTTTCTGGCATGGGTTCCGTTTCTCATTTCAACGATGATTGCTCTTATCTTTCGACGTAAAACCGTGAGACCCGGATGGCTGGGCATGGTGTTGACAGGTTTGCTCGGTTTGATCTGGCTTTTCTTTTTGCCTAACGCGGCCTATTTGTTTACAGAAATGTTGCATGCATTCCGGTATTTTGTTGTTCAGCCTGAGCGTGCTTTTTGGTTCGGGATGGATTTCTGGTACAGTTTGACCCTTACGTTTGGTGTAGCCATTGTAGGGCTAGTGCTCTCCACGTGTTCCATAAGGCAAATTGAATATGTGTTGCAATTATTCGTACACAGGTTCGTTTGCTGGATCATTGTCGGATGTATTTTACTTTTAAGTGGTGTTGGCGTATATATCGGGAGATTTAATCGTTGGAATTCATGGGATATCGTGTCCAGACCCGGGCAGATTGTTATCGATTTGATGAATGATTTAAGTTCAGCAAGCGGTCTTCTGGTGGAGTTTGTTACGCTAATGTTTGTGATTCAGGCATTTGTATATGTCATTATTTCATTGATAAGTAGTTCGATTACTCGGGAGGTAAGAAAATGAGCAATACTTCTGAATATATCAGTAAGTTGCCCCGCATTTCTGAATGTCAGCGAATCTTCAAGGCAGTAGCGATGCTGGATGCAATTCTAATGCCAGAATGGGAGTACAGGTACTATTCGTACAATGCACAGTGGGATGCGAATGAACAGATGGCTTCGATGCGAGACGGGGAAGGAGATCACTATTTCGCGTTGTTTGATTTAAGCAACCGTTTAATCATCAAAGGTTACGCCAAAGCTTATGCTTCCCTACATCAAGATCAACTTGGCGATGTATTGGAGGGTGTGCCGGCAGTATTCAAAACGACGTTTCTGGACGAGCCTGCTTTTATGATGGATCAGACTACCTTCTGCATCTGGAATGAAGAGGAACAGAACGAGTGGACTTCGAGTCAACAGCTCGCAGACGAAGCTTATGCTCTGCTGCAAGTTCTTGTGGGCGGTGCAGCGTATTATCATGCTTGGGCTCAGGAGTATTATGAGGTTGAACTGGATCTAGAGCCGATACAGCATGTTTTTGACATGAAACCGTTAAACGAACAACTGTTGCAGGCATTAAACCCGGAGATCGAGTTAGACGAGTTGGAAGAAGACATTGCAGAAATTGGATACCCGGCTTAGGAGGAAGGACATATGCATTTAACAGAATGGTCTGCGGATACGCTTCAATATGAACTGTCGGATGAATACTCGATTCGCCTTGCGGATGTTACGGAGTGGGGGTTATTTTGCACCATTTATTATGATATGGGATACGTCGGATTTTTCAGGGAAGAAGAGTTCAGTTCCTCAGGATGCAGTGCGTACTGGATTTATCGGGGAGAGAGCAAAATAGGCGGTGTACGAATGGAGCCTAACAAGATGTATCATTTGTTTCTCATCCCGCCGTTCAAGCAAGGCTTTGAGATCGTCAAGCTGCTGAAACATAAATTAATGCAGTGGTCGGATCGCAGTAAACGTATTCTGACATTTGAGATTCTTCCTGGACAAGTGGACTGGTTTGCGAGAGCAGGGTTCTGGCCGGCCGAGTTCAGATGCCGCTGGATGCAGCGGCCTACGGATCATTTTGATATCGATTGGGATAGCAGGATGACCGTGAAAAGTCCAGTGATTATTGAAAAAGGATCAGGCGGCTTCAAATATGTAAACGAAGAGGAGATTGCCCGTTGTGATCTGGAAAGTTTCGGAGGAAGTCTGGAAGCAACGCGCAGAAAAAAGAGCTCCCTTGAGGATTTTATACCTGACGAAGATCCTAACTATACGAACGAAATTCTGACTAAGGCATCTACGCTGGTATATGATCAGGAAACGGGTGAGCTGATCGCTAACTGTCGCTTGTGTTTACAGGACAATCAGGCTGCGGTATACAGTATTGGCGTGATCCCCTCGTATAGAGGCAGAGGACTTGCTACCCAGATGTTACAAAGAGCATTAACGATGCTCAAGGGGCACTATCCATTTTTGCGACTGTATGTGATGGAAGGCAATGATGCAGAGTCCGTATATCTGAATCTGGGTTTTGTACAGGGCATGCAGGAGGTTCAGACGATGTATATTCCTGAGGAGGTAGCGGAATGAAGGTGGCCATTTTAACCGATATTCACGGAAAATGCTCTCAGGAGTTCCTTGTGACTACACTAAATATCTTCAAGCGTATCGAGAAAGAAAATAATTAACGACAGGGGCGATCTGGTGAGATCGTCTTCTCTTGTTTAGTTTTTAAAGGAAATTAAGTCTTTATTGAAAGAGAGACAGTAACGATAACTTAATGAAGAGGTAAGGGCATGATTCATGATTTAAAAGGGGAGGAAAATATGTCTTCTGTGACGGGGATGCTTTTCGCCGCGGTTAAAGAGAACAGTGATCGCCTGAAATTCATCACGGATTCCATGTCACAAGAGGAGGTCGATTACAGAGGGCCTGGTAACCTATACAACAGCACAGCTCAGTTACTGAGACATATCACGTTCGTTGACCTGAACTGGGTGTATCGTATCAAAGGACAAACGCTACCTCACGATATGTTGGAGCATTATGGTCTCATGATTGATGAAAACAACAAACTTCCTTTCATAGCGGGGATATCCAGAGACACACTTATTTCTCAACATCAGTTGATCATGAACATGCTACAGGAAACATGCACAATTCTTACGGATGCGGATATGGATCTCGTAGTTACTTTCGGGCATAGGAATGAAAAGCAAGCTTCTGTTCGCTGGGGACTTTGGCACATGGCTGATCACAATCGTTATCATCAGGCGCATATAAATCAGTTGCGGAAATGGTTCCACACTCATACAACTGATCGATGAAGGGAGACTGTCACTGCACAAAAGATAAAATAGACTGTAACTAAAGTTCAATTCAGTTTGTTTTTATTAGTAGAACAGGAGGAATGCATAATGGCAGATCATACAGCATTGGTTATTATTGATGTGCAAAGAGCCATGTTCGATGAGTCAGATCCGGTATATCAGGGCGAGCAGTTACTAAGAAACATTCAGAAGCTTATTGGGGCGGCCCGTGATGTGGGACATCGTGTCATTTATATACAGCACAGTGAAGGAACAGGGAGTCCGCTGGAGCGCGGAACAGCAGGATGGGAGATTCATCCGTCTATTGCACCGCTTGAAGGTGATCTGATAGTTGAAAAAGAAACCCCGGATTCGTTTCATGAAACAAATCTACAAGCGATATTGCAGGAATTCGGTGTAACCAAGCTGATTCTTACAGGTATGCAGACAGAGCTATGTGTGGATACCACTTGCCGTAGAGCGTTTAGTTTGGGATATACAGTGCAACTCATACGAGATGCCCACAGTACATGGAACTCTAGTGTGCTCCGGGCAGAGCAAATTATTGAACATCATAATTCGGTGCTGAGCATGTTTGCTCATGTGGTGGATATGGCACACATTACGAGGTGATGAAGAATGAATAACACACGAAATATCAAACGATTTTGGTTGGTTACGGGCACTGTAGTAGCTGCGTTAGCCCTGTACTTCATATATATGAACAACTGGTTTGTGGATGTCGAAGCCCCTTTATCTAGCGCGGAGGTTGTCCGTGCAGATACGAGCAAAGCGATATATGCCAAGGGTGGCAGCGGAGTACTGATCCGTTTTGATGAGGCTGTTTTAAATGAAGAGGAAACAAGCAGAGTTATTGATTGGTTGAATGAAGCTCCAGCGTCAGCGAAGACAGCTGTAGAACACATTGAGGGTAGCATTCATATGGGCATCGCTCTGAGATTGAAGCATAACACTCAAGTCATGATACAGTACAACGGCAAACAGATTTATGTTACGAAGATTGGCCGTTTTAGCAAAATTTCGAGGTATGCGCTGCATCATCAGGCGTTGGAGAATTATCTGGATCAAGAGCTGGAAGGAACCTATTACGGAGGAAATCTGGCGAAGGAGGAACAGGAGGATACGTAATGAAGATACACATAAAAATATTCAATCTTTCGGCTTGGCTTGCTGTATTGGCTGTATTTTTTCTTCCAGGAACGCTGAATAACGATAACAAAATTTTACGAACCGAGTATGGATTCCCGCTTCGTTTTTTGACGGATTACCATACCTCGAATTCGAGTGGATCGACATGGTTTATATCGGATATGCATATTAATTTACTGGTATATTTCGTGAATGTCCTGTTTATTTATGCTGGAATACATGTGATTGTCTATATCAAAAAAAGATTAACTAAGCAATCAGTGGAGTGAATAATGATTTCTTGAATTGATCACGAAGCTATAATGACCTGAGTACAGCAACATAGGGGGCTACGGTATGGAAACCTTTTTTCGTTATAACTGGATCGTGCGTGAACAGTGGTATGCGTGGTGTGTAGACCTGCCGCCAGAAGAATTGCTTCGACCACGTACAGGTGGCGTGGGAAGCATCCTAAAGACTTTTTTTCATATTATAGATGTCGAGTGGAGCTGGCTTCAACTGCTACAAGGAAAACCGGATAATGCGGAGGATTTTGCAAACTATCAGACGCTCGAAGCTGTGCGTGATCTGGACCGCAAGCTGCATCAGGACGTAGAAGCATTTGTTCTAGCGTGGGAGCCGAGCATGGAAAAGAGAACTTACATCGACCGCCGAACCGACGGACACGTGCATATCGATGCCTGGGGCGAAGTTATGCGTCATGTAATTGCACATGAAATTCATCATATAGGGCAGTTATCCGTATGGGCAAGAGAACTTGGCCGAGAGCCCGTATCTGCTAATGTTATAGGCAAAGGATTGATCGAACCTGACCATGTTGAAGAGCCGTGAGGTGAGTATAAGTGATACAACTTAGCAGTATCCGCTGGGTTCAACTGGATGAAGCGATTCGGCAGGGAATAGGACAGGAGCATCGGATGGCCCCGCTTAAGCCTGGAATGGAAGCGGATGTTATGCGTGTTGAACTTCATGATCAGCCGTATGTACTGAAGATCTGGAATAAGGAGTCTCGTCCGGATATTAGAAAACAATATCAGTTGTTGCATAGTCTCACACAAAGCGGGATTCAGGTATCCAGGCCATATGGCTGGGGGATAGATCAGCACCAGAATCAAGTGCTACTCACAAGTTACGATGGTGTGCCGGTGACCCGGCTAGATCAAGAAATATTAAGAAGGATCGCTCAGAATTTAAATGATATCCACCAGCATCCAATCGGTGTTAAAGAGTCGCAAACGGAAGAGGACAAACAAGATTACATTCCTCATTACAATTTTGTCGACTATTTTTTTCCTCAGATTACTAAGCACGAAGATATCCATTACATTGTTCATGACTTGATGAAGCGTGTAAAGATCAGACAGGATCACTTCATTCATGGTGACTATAACCTAGGGAATATTGTAGAGATCAATGGAAAATACACCGTCATAGACTGGACCAACGGACAGTACGGAGACACGAGATATGATGCGGCATGGTCTGTTTTTCTAATCACGATCTATAACGGGGAAAAGTATGGAATGATTTATCAAGCCGAATTACGAGCGGTTGCCGGCAATTTGCTGGATGAGGAAGAAGGGTTTGAAGCATTGGCCTGGTTACGCTGGGTGTTGCTCTCGCGTGAAGGAGATGTTCCGAGAAATGCAGAAGTCATGCGGCGAGTATTAGATATAGCTACTCATAACCCTTACTTACAAGCCGACTTGTTGTAATTGAAATACTCCCTCTATAGAATCTTTCCTTAAAGTCCTAAAATTACGATTTGGTATTCGGAATATCCTTTCAAGGTAGTCTACAAGCCTGTCCTAAATTCTCATCTTCTGCATACCTATGGTAGTAGAGGAGCGTGATGAATTATGGAACAGAAGGTACAGACTTACTTCGAACTGAAACAGCAGCAGAAAGAGATCGAACAACAGTTATCAGTATTGAGAGATGAGATTGTGGCGTACTGTGAAGAGCAAGGCGTATATGAGACCGAAGTAGGCGGATATAAGGTGAAAACGGTTCTCCAGCACCGCAAGGAATATGACGATCAGAAGCTGTATGCATCGTTGCCTGATCCGGAGATCTGGAGGTTGCTGTCCAAGGTGGATAGCCATAAGCTGAAAAGCCTGATCAAGCTTAATGTTCTCTCCGAAGAACAAGTCAGCCAGGCATGTACAGTGAAGCAAGTGACTTTGCTACAGATAGACAAGTTATAACGTATATTGCCTGCGCTTCTTTCTTTTGTGCTGAAATTGGTAGAATTTCAGGGGGGAGAAGGTTTATTTTGTTCAGGGAAAGCGTATTCATTTTCCGTTATGATGAAGAAACAAATCTGCGAGGAGGAACCAGGATGTCTACCGAAATTCCGTCCCTACATACTGCTTATGCCGATGCATTCAAAATAGGTGCAGCAGTACATACGAGAATGTTACAATCCGAAGGAGAATTTATTGCGAAGCACTATAACAGTGTCACTGCGGAGAATCAGATGAAGTTTGAAGAGGTTCATCCGCGAGAGCATGAATATACGTTTGAGGCAGCAGATGAGATCGTTGATTTTGCCGTTGGCCGTGCAATAGGTGTTCGTGGTCATACCCTGGTATGGCACAACCAGACACCAGCGTGGGTGTTTGAGGATGCTTCCGGCGGCCCGGCTTCGAGAGAACTGATGTTGTCCCGGTTGAAGCAGCATATCGATACCGTCGTTGGTCGTTACAAAGGACAGATCTACGCATGGGACGTGGTGAACGAGGCGATTGAAGATAAGACCGATCTGATTATGCGAGATACCAAATGGCTGCAATTGCTTGGAGAAGATTACCTGGCGCAAGCATTCAATATGGCACATGAAGCTGATCCTGACGCACTGCTGTTCTACAATGATTACAACGAGACTAATCCGGTCAAACGGGAGAAAATTTACAATCTGGTTCGATCGCTGCTGGAGCAAGGGGTTCCGGTTCATGGCATTGGTATGCAGGGTCATTGGAATATTCATGGTCCGTCCATTGAAGAGATTCGTCAGGCCATTGAACGTTATGCTTCACTGGATGTGCAGCTTCACGTCACTGAATTGGATGTATCCGTGTTTCAACATGATGATACGCGCACTGATCTGACAGAGCCAACGTCTGAGATGATGGAGCTTCAGGAGAAACGGTATGAGGAGATTTTCAAGCTGTTTCGGGATTATCAATCCAATATCACTTCTGTAACGTTCTGGGGTGTGGCTGATCATTATACATGGTTGGATCATTTCCCGGTACGCGGGCGTAAAAACTGGCCATTTGTGTTCGATACCAAGCAGCAACCGAAGGGTTCATTTTGGCGCATTCTCGGGGAAAAGTAAGAAGAAGACTTAAAGCAAAAGTTCAGGCACGATTTAGCTATACGTTTAAGCTAAGCATGCAGCGCTCTACTGCGTGTTTTGGAATCAAAGCCTTACATGCGGACCCCATAAAAAGGGCGAGCCTGTAAGGCTTTTTTGAAGTATCTTATATATAGAGCAGATTTATTCGAATAATAGCATTGTCACATGCACGGTACGATGCCATACTGGAGAAAAAAAGGGGAAATGGCAGGTGAATCCAATGTACAAGGTCATTGTAGCAGATGATGAGCCGTTTATGCTGGAAGGCTGGAAAACGATGATCGATTGGCAAGGCTGCGGATATGAGTTGTGTGGAACTGCGACCGATGGAGAGGAAGCACTGGAACTGATCAATCATGTAAATCCGGATTTGGTGGTAACCGATATCCAGATGCCTGTGCTTGATGGACTGGGATTGATCCGAACCATGCGTGAAGACTTAAAATATGATTCCCAGATCGTGATCGTAACAGGGTATTCCGAGTTTGGTTATGCACAGCAGGCGATACGATATCGGGTGAATGAATATGTGCTCAAACCTTTGGTGCCAGAAGAAATTCACGAGTTATTACGGAACCTGATCGTACCGCTGGATACACAGCGGCAGGAAACAGAGACCAAGCTTGTGCAAGAGCAATATCATGCCATGGAGATGTTGGACACAAATACGGATGAGGACGGCATGCTGGATGAGGCGGATCTGGAGAAAATGGCATCGCGCGCGCGGCAATTTATCGCTTTAATTGAGGCAGGAGATGTAACAGGCGTTACTCGCACTGTTGATGATATGTTACAGGACATGCAAGAATCACGGGCCGCGATGATCTGGGCTCAAAGCGCAGTCAGATACATCCATGGAGAACTGCTACGCAGATATAGCATGATCGGAGCAGATCAGACTCTTCTCCAAGTCCGGACTTGGCATCATACAGAGAGTTGGTTCATGGGGGACTTGAAGAAATTGTTTATTCGGATTACGGAAACGTTTGCCTCAATGGCTCAGGCTGATCCGGGTTCCAGTGGGCTGGTGGCAGAAGCCGTACAGTATCTGAAGGAGCATTATCGTACCAAAATCAAGCTGCAGCAGCTCGCCAATCACATTCATGTCAATGCGGCTTATCTAGGCCAGCAGTTCAAGCGTGAGATGGGAGTCAGCTTCAGTGAGTATGTTCATCGTCTTCGTATTGAAGAGGCACGCAGGATGCTCCGCCGAACCAATATGAAAATCTCAGATATTGCATTTGAATTGGGTTATCATGATGCGGAGTATTTTACGGAGAAATTTAAAGCGCTTACAGGAGAGCTTCCATCTCTATATAAAAACAACAACCAAGGGTGATTATGTGCATAAGAAAAAGAGGACTTTTCATACGGTAAACGATATCCCCCTTCGATATAAGTTTCTGCTGATCTATGTGGTCAGTATTCTTCTTCCAATTATTGCGATTAATCTGTTTTTTTATCAACGAACATCTGCAGATATCAAAGTAAGGGAACAGGAAAATCTGCGCAAATCGATTGACAGGGCCGCAGGAGAGTTGGTCGGTATGATTGACGAGAGCGTGGCGCTAAGCCGTATGATTGCCGCGGATGATTCCTTGTATGAGGCCCTGGATCGTACCTACGCGTCACCTGTGGATTATTACAACGAGTATCATGTTTTCTTGCGTGATAAATTGACACGGTATATGTCGGCCAATATTTTGGAAGTCCGAATTTTTACGGATAACGATACGATTCAGACGGGCAGTCATTACATCGTCATGAAGGACAAAAAGACATCGTTGCCGGGCATGGAGCAGTTAAATCACGCAAACGGTGATATTTTAGTTATTGATTACGAAGAACAGTCTGGATTTAGCCGAGGGAAACGAATCAGTGTCATTGGGAAAATGAAGACATTTACTTCATATGCTAACTATGCGAAGTATTCCAAAATTGATCTCGAAGTGAATCGCATCTACAGCATCCTTAATCGGGAGACAAACAGCCTGCAGCTTAGGCTTGTGGACGGAAATAGCCGTCCGGTCGTTTCCAGTGCACGTTTCCCGGCAGAGGGATGGTCTTCCGATACGAAGTCCGAATATATCATGGAGAAGTCACTTGGTAATCTGGCTTATCTGGATGGCTGGAAGCTGATCGGGGTTGCGGATACGCGGCATGTGGATCAGTTGTTGGACGAAGCTCGTAATTCTATTTTGTGGCTCGCGGTCATCAGTGTCATTGTACCTTCGGTGCTCATTTACTTTATTCTGCGCTCGTACCACTACCGTATCCGTAAATTGTCACGGCATATGGAGAAAGTGCGGAATGAACGTTTTGACCTGATCGAGATCCAGGAAGGTCGGGACGAGATTGGCGGGTTAATCCGCACGTTTAATATGATGATCAGCAAAATCCATTCCCTGATTAACGACGTATACAAACTGGAGATCAGGCACAAGGATCTCGAACTGGATCAAGTCCGAACGGAGTTATCTATGCTCCAGAGCCAGATGAATCCACATTTTCTGTTTAATACACTGAACGCACTGCTCGTCGTGAGTACTAAAAACGGCTATACCGAAGTATCTGAAATTATTAAAAGCTTATCTTTACTCATGAGACAGTTGCTCAGCAGATCAGACAACCTGATCCCGCTCGAAGAGGAGCTGCAGTTCACAACACTTTATCTTCAAATTGAGAAATTCAGGTTCGGAGAGTTGTTTGATTATACTCTGGATATTGATCCAAATGCTGCAGGCAAACGTATTCCACGCATGAGTATTCAGCCGCTGGTGGAAAATGCGTGCAAACATGGTTTGCAAGCACGCAAGACTGGACGATTAATTCATATTACCGCAAAGCTGGGTGAATCCGGTCTGGTTATTCGTGTTATCGATAACGGGATCGGGATGGAGCAGGATAAACTGAGGCAATTAATACAGGATGTACGCTCGGATCAGGCGAAGGACGGTTCACATGTGGGTATTCGTAATGTCTATCGCCGCCTGGAATTATTTTATGAAGGGGATGCAACGTTCACAATACGCAGTGAGAAGGGCAGCGGTACAGAAGCGGGATTTCATATTCCGACAGACAGACTGTGACTGATGAACAAAGGGGGACAGGGAGATGTATAAAGTATTACTGGTCGATGATGAACCGTTTGCGATTGAAGGTCTGCAGTTGTTAATTGATTGGCGAAAATTCGGATTCGAAATTAACGGTGTGTGCACCAATGGAGAAGAGGCAGTCGAAGCGATCCGTACGAGTAAACCTGATCTGGTTGTCACGGATATTCATATGCCAGCGATGAACGGGCTGGAATTGATTGAAGAGGCACGTCGTCTGGGGCATGATTCCACCATGTTTGTCATTACAAGTGGTTACAGCGATTTTAATTACGCGAGGCAGGCCATTCGTCTTGGCGTCAGCAATTATTTAACCAAACCTGTGGATACGATGGAAGCGGACGATATGCTGGAGAGACTGGCGCAGGAGTTGAAGGAGAAGCAGCAGCGCGAGAGTGTTCGAGAACAGGCGAAAGTGCAGGAAACCCGTCATGTTTTGGCTGCACTGGCCACTGGACAGGAAGTTGAGGATGCAGAACAGATGGCTCATGATATCGCCGATTTGTATGAACAAGCTCAGAAATGGACGTATGTGAAAATAAGATTTCAGCGTGCTGATTCTGGACAGATTCGCTCGATGATTCATGAGACCGTGAGCCGTGAACCGTGCTGTTATGTGGTGGAAAATGAACTGGATACCTGCGGCATTGTATGGGGGGAAGGTTCTTCAGAACCAGAAACATGGGAAGGAAGAAGCCATCGGGATTTTGCGGAAAGGTTGTTGTCTGTCTTGAATGGAGTTGTTCCGGACGGAGTACAGTGTGCCGTAGGTCTACCTGTGCAGCAACCGGAAGCCTTATCTCTTTCCAGAAGTATGGCTGTCGAAACGGAGCGTTTTTTGTTTCTGCACCAAGGGAATTTGCTATTCGCCGAAGATCTTCAGGAACAACGTCTAAGATTTAATCCCGAATCTCTCCGTGAAGTGGATCTCATTATGGAGCATCTGGAGAACGGTTCGCCAGAACAATTAAGTCTGTCGGTTAGAGAAGCATTCCATCAATTTGTAATGAACAAGACTGCGCCTGAATTTGTGCACATATTCATGACCCAAATTTTATTCCGTGGTTTTTCTCTATGCAAGGAGCTTGGAGGAGAAACGAAGGATCTGTTGCTGGATACAGCCTTTCATTCCGATGACCGGTATCACTGGAACATCGAAAATTCAGCGAGTATGCTGGAAAGCTTTTGCCTGAAGTGTCAAGCTGTGGCATCGTCTCTACGTCAAAAACAGCTTGGCGGAACACAGGCGATGGTAGCTGAGTACTTGCAGGAGCATTTTAGAGAGACCTTTACCATTAAGGAGCTGGCTGAACGTTTTTTCATGCATCCTGTGCATCTGGGTCAATCTTTTATGCGCAAATATGGCAAGGGTGTTCTCGATATGGTACATGATCTAAGGATAGAGGAAGCGATAAGATTGCTCAGAGATTCGGACGATGCTTCTTGTGCGATTGCAGAGCAGGTTGGTTATAAGAGCTACCAGCATTTTCTAAAACAATTTGAGCGAAGAACAGGGCTGAAGCCGGCTGAGTATCGCCTTAAGCATGCTAGGTAGAGCATATATAAGGAGGTATGATCCGGTTCAAGACCTCCTGCAATTAAGGGGGGGAGATGCTTAAATCTGTTTATTTTGAAACCGCATACATTTCCTCATAATGAAGACAGTAAGGCAAACCACTTCCAAGGAGGCGCAATACATGGGGGGATTGAAGAAAAAGAAACTTTGGGGTTCCGTTTCTCTTGTTCTGGCATTAACTCTGGCACTGGCAGGATGCAGTGGAGAAGAGGCCAAAACGACGACACCCGATGGTAAGGAAGTATTAAACATCTCGGCATTTATTGGTACACCAAATCAGGCACCGGCAGCGGATAACCGCATCTACAAAAAGATTGAAGATGAGCTGGGTGTCAAACTAAACATGGAGTTTCTGGTCGGTGACCTGCAACAGAAGCTAGGTGTTATGGTTGCGGGTGGAGAATACCCGGATCTGATTACGGCAGATACCAAACTGGTTGCGGCCGGCGCGGTTATTCCACTGGAGGATCTGATCGAGCAACATGCTCCAAATCTCAAAAAGCATTACGCAAAAGATTGGGAACGGATGAAAGATTCCAGTGATGGACATATTTACTGGTTGCCAAACTATGGTGTATACACGGGTGAGTTCATCAGTAACTACTATTCCGGTCCTGCGTTCTGGATTCAAAAGCAGGTCCTGAAAGAAGCCGGATATCCAACACCGAAAACACTGGATGAGTATATGAAACTGATTCGTGATTATACTGCGAAACATCCGACAACAGCGGATGGACAGCCAACGATTGGTTTTACAACTTTGGCTTCCGACTGGAGAACCTTCCCACTGCTCAATCCGCCAGAACACTTGACAGGTCATCCGAATGATGGCGGGGTTGTTGTTGATGACAAAGGTGTTGCAACCGTATTCGCGGATAAAGATATTTCGAAAAAATATTATAAAGAGCTGAATAGTCTATATAATGAAGGACTGCTTGATAAAGAAGCTTTCGTTCAGAACTATGACCAGTATCTCGCTAAAATCTCTTCCGGACGCGTTGTCGGTATGTTTGACCAGCACTGGAACTTCCAGCAAGGTGAAGATCCGCTCGTAGCTCAGAACAAAATTGGTGAAACGTATGTTGGTTTCCCGCTTGTATATGACACTAGCATCAAGGATCACTACCTGGATCGTCCGGTCATCAACTTGAACAACGGTTTTGGTATCAGTAAAGATGCTAAAGACCCTGTTGCAATCCTGGAATTCCTCGATAAGCTGATGGATGAAAAGTATCAAAAGTTGCTTTCCTGGGGTGAAGAGGGCGTAGACTACATGGTCAACGATAAAGGAAGATTCTATCGTACGCCTGAACAACGTCTTCAACAGGAAGACCCGGCATGGAAACTGGCTAACAAAGCAGAAGGCTTCTACGGTGCAGCACCGAAAATGGAAGGTACTTTCTCGGATGGCAACGCGATTGGTGCAACCAATCAGCCTGAAGAATTCTATGATGGCTTGAAGAAAGAGGACAAAGAATTGCTGGATGCATACGGTTTCAAAACATGGAGTGATTTCTTCTCTCCTGCACCTGAAAACCCAGTGTATTATCCAGCATGGCAAGTGGACTTGAAAGAAGGTTCAGATGCTTCGGTAGCCAATAAACAAATGACCGATACGTCGCTGAAGTATTTGCCTAGAGCGATCATGTCCAATGCAGATCAATTTGATTCGATCTGGAGCGAGTATGTGGATGCTTACAAGAAAATCAACGTGAAAGCATATGAAGACCGAATCAATGAGCAATTACAATGGCGGATCCAGAACTGGACCGTGAAATAAATAAAAGCGGTTGTTGGATTGACTCGGGAGGTGTGAGGCGCATGAATGTAAATCATGCCCTGCCTTCCCGAGCAATTCATTCCTAAAATCCGCTGTACGTTGATAGGAGGAGTGA
This sequence comes from Paenibacillus xylanexedens, assembly GCF_007680605.1. Lineage (GTDB taxonomy): Bacteria > Bacillota > Bacilli > Paenibacillales > Paenibacillaceae > Paenibacillus > Paenibacillus xylanexedens_B. The sequence continues at coordinate 3,149,614 of NZ_VEIO01000001.1, read as the reverse complement.
AAGATGGCGAATACGCCGGGAGCCATACAGGAAAAATCTGCTCCAACCGTTGTGACCAAGACGCCTCTGATGAAGCGCCTGCGCAGTCAAAAACAACTGATGTTTATGTCTCTGCCCATCGTCGCTTATATTTTGGTTTTCTCGTATTATCCGATCTGGGGCTGGGTTATGGCGTTCCAGAATTACAGTCCAGCGAAGAAATTCTCGCAGCAGGAGTGGGTCGGACTTAAGCATTTCAAGTTTCTGCTTACGGACGACGCGTTTCTGAACGTGCTTCGCAATACGATCGCGATGAGTTTAATTAACATGATTCTTGGCTTTGTGACAGCCATTGTTTTTGCGATTTTGCTGAATGAAATCAAACACAAGCTATACAAGCGCACGATTCAAACGATCTCATATCTGCCTCACTTCCTGTCATGGATCATCGTTACGGGCATTGTAGCCAGTTCGTTATCCGTTGATGGCGGGATTGTGAACGTGGTGTTGATGAAGTTAGGATTCATTAAAGAACCCATCATGTGGCTCAGCGTTCCAGAGTATTTCTGGGGGATTGTCGGTGCATCACACGTATGGAAAGAAGTCGGCTGGAATGCAATCATCTATCTGGCGGCGATCACTTCCATTGACCCTTCACTCTATGAAGCGGCTGAGATTGATGGAGCTAACCGGTATAAAAAAATGTTGTATGTTACGTTGCCTGGCATCAAGTCCATCGTCATTATCTTGTTGATTATGAACATGGGATGGATTCTGGAAGCCGGATTCGAAGTCCAGTACTTGCTTGGCAATGGTGTCGTTGTTGACTGGTCTCAGACCATTGATATCTTTGTCTTGAAATACGGGCTACAGATCGGTAACTATTCACTTGCTACCGCAGCTGGTATATTCAAAACGGTCGTCAGTATCACCCTGATATTTGCGGCTAACTCAATATCCAAACGATTCGGCGAAGACCGATTAATATGAGGAGGACACATCGATGGGAATAAACAAATCTCGAGTTGAGCCGATTGTCTTCCACACATTTAACGGCTTGCTGATGATCTTTATTGCAGTAGTAACCTTATATCCATTTTTGAACACTCTGGCTATTTCTTTTAATGCGGGTAACGATACAATTCGGGGCGGAATCTATCTGTTGCCGAGGGAGTGGACTACCCAAAACTACAAAGCTGTATTTGCGGGTGGAACCATATTCGCGGCTTTCGGGGTCTCGGTTGCCAGAACTGTACTAGGTACTGTTCTCAGCTTGTTCCTCACCTCGATGCTGGCATATACGCTGAGCCGCAAAGACTATATTCTGCGCAAACCGATCACGATTATCGTTGTAATGACGATGTATTTCAGTGCAGGTCTCATTCCAACGTACTTCCTGATCAAAGATTTGCACCTGCTTAACAACTTCTTGGTATACATCATTCCGGGTCTGATCAGTGCGTTTAATATGATCGTTATTCGGACGTATATCCAGACGTTGCCTGAAGGACTGATTGAGTCAGCCAAGATTGATGGTGCCGGCGATTTCAGAACATTTATGTCGATCATTTTACCACTGTGTCAGCCTGTACTCGCAACGGTCGCGTTGTTCATTGCGGTAGGACAATGGAACTCATGGTTTGATACGTTCCTGTATGCTTCATCCAAGCAAAACCTGAGTACGTTGCAGTATGAGTTGATGAAACTGTTGTCTTCTTCTATGAACACGAACAGCAGTGCTGCGGTATCTAGCGGGGCAGATATGGGGCAAGCGCGTAACATGGTTACGCCGATATCGATCCGGGCAGCGATCACCATTGTTGCAGCATTGCCAATCCTTGTCGTGTATCCGTTCTTGCAGAAGTACTTTGTACACGGATTGCAACTAGGTAGTGTGAAGGAATAGTAAGAAGCAGAAACGATGAGTTATCATCGTTAGGAAGCAAATTAGGATAGAATCTAAAGAAGTCGGCCGAGTGAGGCCGGCTTTTTTTGGTATACGCAGTTATAAGCAAAATAAGAAAGAAAAGACATCCGTTCAATTGCTGATATGTTATAATTTTCAGTAATACGGCGTGGTCTTGTGAGTCAGCGTCAAGTATTGGATACAAATGGATAGGAACACCTGGGGAAGCAGCAACGAGATATTAGACATGCTCCAGGCGCTAAGTTTCTAGATCTTGAGCAATTTCTTGTCTCTGTTCATATCCAATAGAATGAAGATCTAGCTGAAACGTTATATCCTCAAGGGTCATAAATCTAATTCAAGATGGAGTTGAATAAGATGGAAAGCATCCGTAATAATGCGTTAACGTTTATCGGGAATTTCGTGATGGCCTATTTTATTTTTGGAGAGGGGACCATTGGTAAGCCGCTAATATTTGCGTTTTGGATGCTTATGTTGATGATGGGGATGGACTGGTACAAACGCAGGGGGAGTCATACACTTAATTAGCATATGGACCGTGGAGCCGATTCTGGCAGAGGATCGGCTGTTTGGTATACAATTTTAGAGGGGGAAGTGATGGATTGATATCACGTATGCTTTCGCTTGACTCGTTCCGATGTTGGATGCAACGTAAACAGGAACAGTTGCAGGTGCTCCAGATCTCAACGGAAGAGAGAAAAGAGAATCCTGAAAATGAGAAGGAGTGCACTTCCGATCCTTTCATTGGATATGTTCATGAATCGGAGAGAGCTATGGGGCAGGTCACCTTATGGGCCTCTCGTCAGATGGAGTTTGAGGTAATCAACATCCACACAGAAGAACGTTTAGTATGGACGTATGTTGAGCAGATTGAAGAGCAAGAAGACAATTTTAATAAGATATTGAAGCCTTACTTCGGCGCGTTGCAGTCTGGAGTCAAGGTCTAGCAGAGCTTGTCGGAATTGTGTATTGTAGAGTGAACGAGGACACCCATTTACATCCGAGCTGTTGTTCATTACACTTGATAAGTAACGCTTATAAATAGGGTATACGTAATATTAATTCAGATTATCAGGAGGACGTTATTATGCATCAATCAGCACACATTCAGGAAGCACGCGATTACATATTAAACCGGATCAATACCAAGCCAGTGGTAGGTATGATTCTGGGTTCAGGATTGGGAGCACTCGCAGACGAGATTGAGAATGCAACAGTGATTCCTTATACAGAGATTCCATATTTTGCTCAATCCGAAGCCATCGGACACGCTAATGAATTGGTGATTGGAGAACTAATGGGGAAGACCGTTGTAGCCATGAAAGGCCGTCTTCACTATTATGAAGGCTTTACCCTAGATGAAGTAACATTCCCGGTTCGCATTATGAAGGCACTGGGCGTTGAACAACTGATCGTCACCAACGCTTGTGGTGCGGTCAACACCGGTTTTGAACCAGGCCAGCTCATGCTGATTACGGATCATATTAATCTGGTTGGCAACAATCCGTTGATTGGACCAAACAATGCTGATCTGGGCGTGCGCTTCCCGGATGTGTCTCAAGTATACAACCGTGAATTGCGCAGTGTCGCTCTCAAGGTTGCCGAAGAGCAAAATGTAAGCCTGCAACAAGGGGTGTACGCGTGGTGGAGTGGCCCGGCTTATGAAACACCTGCTGAGATTCGCATGATCCGCACGATGGGTGCGGACGCTGTAGGGATGTCTACTGTACCAGAAGCGATTGTTGCCATTCATGGCGGCATGAAGGTACTCGGCATTTCCTGTCTGACAAACATGGCATGTGGTATTCTGGATCAACCGCTCAGCCATGATGAAGTTATTGAGGTAGCCGCGAAAGTGAAGACAACGTTTATCGGCTTGGTTAAAGGCATTTTGCAAAAAATGTAACAATAGAGACACTCTCATAAAAATTAAAGACAAATAGACTCATTCATTGAATTCGTGAATGGGTCTATTTAATCCATAAAAAACTTTGCTGTGGCCAAACTTTATATTTGCCTCCATGCGGGTAAATCAATTTATACGTTTGCATTTTTCGACTTGTACCTGAATGGGTCTGCATTGGTTCTGTTGACGAGTAGGCATTTCGTTTACAATGGAATGAGCACGTATAGAAACAGTCAGGAGGCGAAGGGATGATTAAGGGATTGACCAAGGCAGGACTTGGCAAGCTGGAATCCGATAAACAATATATTATGTATGCGGCTCAGTACGGATTTAGAGCTGTAGATTTGAATCCGCTTTCATATGTAAAAAAGTACGGCGAGGAAGGGGCAAAATATTTGCTGGAGAGCCATGAAGTCAGGATTGGGTCTTCCGATTTGCCGGTGGAATGGCGCGCTACAGACGAGAAATTCCGGGAGGGGCTACCGAACCTGGTAGCAATGGCCGAAGCATCTGCCGCACTGAACGTAGACAAATGCTGTACCTACATTCTGCCCTCTACCGATCAGCCTGCAGCGACATTTATGGCTGCAGCGACCAAACGACTAAGACTTTGTGCTGATATTCTGGATGCTTACGGTATCCGGCTCGGACTGGAGTTTGTGGGATGTCATCACTTGCGTACGCAATGGAAGAATCCGTTTCTTTGGCGTGTAGAGGATACGTTGGACTGGATCGATACGATACATGCACCCAATGTCGGTCTGCTCGTCGATTCGTATCACTGGCACACGAACGGGATGGAGATGAATGAGCTGCTGAAGCTAAAGCGGGAGCAGGTGGTTCATGTGCATATTAATGATGCCTATGACCTGCCGATTGAGGAATTGAAGGACGGGGAACGGCTTTACCCGGGAGAAGGTATCATTAATCTAACAGGTTTTCTGAAAAATCTGCAGGCCATCGGTTACGACGATGTTGTGGCTCAGGAAGTACTCGCTCCTGCATCCGAACTGGATGTGGAGTCAAGATTTGCCAAGTCGAAGGAAGGCTTTGATCGGGTGTTTGCTTCTCTTTAAAAAAATACGATAACCTTTGACCCATGCAATTTGTATGGGTTCTTTGTTGTTGCAATCAAGGGGCGAGCCGAATTGTAATGAAAATTTTACAATATGAATGTGTTTATATGAAAACATTGACAATGCATTAACAATTCCAAGATTTCCCGTTTACAAATCCCTCCTATAATTACAAACGTGATAGGTCATTTTTACTATGAACGTGGATAGTTTGGGGGGATGAGGCGGACAAGCTCTCATATTGACGATACATGCAAGCATACCAAGCAGGGCACAGCAACATCAGGCAAGATCATATGGAGAAAAGAAGGGTGACAAGAGCCAATGTCAATGAAGAAGACGTTAGTAGTGTCCATGGTAGCCACAGTTTTAACAACCTCTGTGGCTCACGCAGTATCGGCTGCTCCTGCAACAAAATCTGTAGCTAGTACGAATGCAGCTCAGGTGAAAAACTCCACGTTTACCATAAACGGTAACAGTGTCATTGTACGTTCGATTGTGAAAAATGGAGAAACGCTTGTAGCCGTTCGTGATGTAATTCAAGCGATCGGTGCACAAGCTGAAATAGCAAACGGAGCGACGGTGATTCAATTGAATGGTCACACGGTCAGCTTGCAGAACAAGTCCAAGCAGCTTGTCGTGGACGGGGCTAGGGTGAATCTGAACCAGCCGGTTAAGATCATTGGAGGAGTAAGCTACGTTGCACTTCGTCCGCTCGTGGCAGGCGTAGGCGGTACCGTTGGATTGAAGAACGGTCAGCTTGAAGTCAGCACGATTGCTCTGATTGAAGGTACAGAGAACCCGCGTTTTGCCGGAGCCAATGAGCTGATTGTCTCCAAAAATGACGATGAGGGCAGAAGTGATTATCTCATCAATACAGCTACTGGAAAATATGAGCTGTTGTTAACGACTGAAGGTGGTTCAGACCTCGTTGTGTCTCCAAGCGGCAATCAAGCAGCCTATACGAATGCAGAAGGAGCCGTATACGTTATCGATTTGAAAACGAAGGCTTCCAAGCTCATTACGAATGATACAAGCATCAAGCCGGAGCTGGTCTGGTCTGCAGACGAGAGTTCGATTTATTTCCTGCAAGGAGATAAAGGATCGGTGATCGCCAACTTGAATCTGGCGGACGGTACTATCAAGAAACTGGTGGAAGATAAAGTCGATTACAAAGAAAACTTGAATGTGTCGCTGAGCGGCAAACGATTCGTCTATACCGTAACTACTCTGGGTAAAGTAACCGCAGATTCGACGAATGTAGATGCAGACAATGTGGACATTGATTTCTCGGCGAATCAACAGCAATTATTTTCATATAACAACGGTTTTGAAAAACCATCGGCGGTGAAGCTAACCACCTCCACGGATGATAAAGTATTTATTTATTCTGCAGATGGTCAGAAAGCTTACTACGTAAGCGTACCGTCTGAAGATGGTAATGCTTCACTGATGTCCGTAGATGCATCCCAGAAACCAATCACCGTGTATAACGAGCATGATGTAGAACAAGCAGTTCTTTCAGGCGGTACCTTATACGTACTTGCTGCGCAGGATGATAAGAACAGCGTGATCCTGTCCATCGATACGGTAACCGGACAACAATCCAAGTTGTACACCGTGTCCTCTGATGTATCTTCTATCGTTGTGAAGGGTTCACAGATTGCTGTCGTTGAGAACGGACGAGTGCTGGTGCAAGCAGATGGCAGCTGGAAAGCTGTAACGAAGTAAAAACATACGCTTCGATGCGTATTTGAAATGAAAAAGCGTAATTAAAAAAATGAAATGAATAATAAAACGCAAAATTCGAGAGGAGCTTTTTACAATGAAAAAATGGATTAAACCTTTCACAGCCATGCTGATGGCTGTATCCCTGGTTGGTGGACTTGGTGGTGCAATGACAGCATCGGCTGCCAAAAGCACGGAGAAAGGCAAAATTGTCATCAATGGATCTTCTGCACTCCTTCCATTGACGCTTCAAGCTGCGAGTGAATTCAAGAAAGACAATCCAAAAGTTAAAATCTCGGCATCCGCTGCGGGTTCCGTGACTGGCCCACAATCCGTTCGTAAAGGCATTGCAGATATCGGTGCGGTAGACTGGGATGCATCCAAGGATGTTCCTGGCTTCAAAAAATTCGACGGACAGGTTGCTCATCCGGTAGCTGTAACTGTGTTTACCGCGGTAGTAAATACAAACGTGGGTGTAACGAATCTGACTACGAAACAATTGCAAGACATCTTCTCCGGCAAAGTAACGAACTGGAAAGAAGTTGGCGGTTCAGACGGTAAAATCGTTGTGGTTAACCGTAAGTTCGGATCAGGTACACGTGTTAACTTCCAACAAAAAGCACTAGATGGTAAAGACTTCATGAGCAAAGGTGACAACTACAAAGAAGTAGGTTCGAGCGGTGACATGAAAACGACCATCGAAACGACACCTAACGCGATTGGTTATATCGACCTGCCTTACGTAACAAGCAAAATGAAAGCCGTATCCATTAATGGCGTAGCTCCAACAGAGAAAAACGTGCTGAACAAAACATACAAAGTATGGGGTATCGGATACTACATGACGAAAGGTCAACCAACGGGTGCAACGAAAGCATTCATCGAATACATCCAAAGCAACAAATTCCAGAACGGTTCCCTGAAAAAGCTGAAATTCATTCCGCTCGCAGCCGTTAAGTAAAACGTTCGGTCTGATCTGAATCAGACTTCAACATCTTGCACCTGCATTTCATACGAAAGGGATAGCCAGCTTCCGCGCGTGGTCGCCAAGCTGGCTTCTCTATGTGAAAGGAAGAGTCCTCTATGATGGAATTGAATCCACCGGCGAACAGCCCGGCTCCGAATGAGCTTGGCCCAAGCCTTGGGAAAGCGCCCGAGAAGGAAAGACGCTTTGACCGTAAAGCACGCCTCCGGTGGTCTAACCGTATGTTTCGCATCCTTTGCATTGGCAGTGCGGCCTTTGTCTGCCTCGTTCTGTTCTGTATTCTGGTGCTTATGCTTCGCACAGGTGTCCTCACTTTTGCGGACGTCTCGCTGAAGGAGTTCTTTTTCTCCACGAACTGGGACCCGGAAAATGAGCACTATGGTGCGCTAACCTTTATTCTGGGTACGTTTGCTCTCACTGGACTTACGATGCTCATGGCGATTCCAATATCGGTAATCATCGCTGTATTTCTGGCGGAAATGACACCAAAATGGATTCGTCGCCTGTTGCGTCCAGTGCTCGATCTGCTGGTGGGTATCCCGTCCGTCGTATACGGTTATCTTGGTTTGACGGTATTGATCCCATGGCTTAGAGACTTGAGCGGACGTGATTTGGCAGACGGTCTGCTGGCAGCATCTATTGTGCTCACGATTATGGTACTGCCCACGATTAGCCGAATTAGTGATGATGCGATCTCCGCCGTACCGAACAAATACCGGGATGCGGCGTATGCACTCGGTACGAATCGGTTTCAAACGATTACCCGGGTTGTGCTTCCTGCGGCAAGAGGGGGCATTATGTATGCTGTTATCCTGGGCATGACACGTGCCATTGGTGAGACGATGGCAGTGGTGATGGTTATTGGGAATACGGCACAGCTGCCGACCAGTTTGTTCACGCCAACCGCCGTGCTGACCAGTAACATTGTGATGCAAATCTCCAGCGTGGAGTTCGATTCGATCTGGAATCATGGTTTATACATGATGGGCTTTATTTTGCTGGCGATCTCCATCCTGATGATCGTTGCCGTGAGAATGCTACAGAAGAGAGGGGGACGTCACCTGTGAGTGTGAAAAGAGAGGTTAATCCGGCTACTACGTATTCCTTTGGCAAACGGCGAGCGTCCTCGGCATGGATGGATCGGCTGTTTACGGGGACAGTGTGGGGCGTAGGTATCATCGTTATTTTATTTATTGTGGGATTGTTGTTCCTGTTGTTGCAAAAAGGGTTGCCGATGCTCAGCTGGGATTTCCTGTACGGTGTACCGAGTGAGATTGAAGAAGGCGGAGGCATTGGCCCGGCACTATTTAACTCTTTTTACGTACTGATTCTGTCTCTTCTCATCTCGATTCCGATCGGGCTTGCAGCAGGTATATACCTTGCTGAATTTGCACCAAACAACAAACGGATTGAGGTTGTGCGCATATGCGTGGAAGGGCTGTCGTCCGTGCCATCGATTATTTTTGGTTTGTTTGGGATTGCATTGTTTGTAGAGTATTTCGAGATCGGTCTGACGATTCTTGGCGCTGCGGTCAGTCTTGCCTTCCTGAACTTGCCCGTGTTGACCCGGGTGACAGAGGAATCGGTTCGTGCGGTACCAACCGAGCTTCGTAACGGTTCGGTTGCACTGGGTGCGACGCATCTGCAGACGATTCGGCAGGTGGTTCTTCCGGTTGCGTTGAACGGAATCATGACAGGCATCTGCTTGACCGCAGGCCGTGCTTTTGGCGAAAGTGCCGTTATTATCCTCACTGCGGGTGTATCCACGTCCGGCGAGATGTGGGATTTCAATCTGTTATCGCCAGGCGGAACGCTGGCCGTGCATCTGTGGTATATCCAGTCCGAGGCCATTGTGCCGGATGCAGAGCAGATTGCCCAGAAATCTACGGCGGTGCTGATCTTTGTCGTGCTGCTTATCAATATTTTATTCCGTGTGCCGCTGTGGTTTAATTCTCGTAAAAATCAAGTGTAACGTAAAGCCAAAGTCTATGCGGGCAAACCTGTTATGTCTGCTATAAAAATAGTATATTCCAATTCATCGCCAGGAGGGCACATGGTGCAATCGATTATTGAAACGAACAAACTGAACTTATTTTACGGTACCTTTCAGGCACTGAAAGATGTGTCAATTGAAATTCCGGAACGCGCCATTACGGCATTTATCGGTCCATCCGGCTGTGGCAAATCTACCTTGTTGCGCACGCTGAACCGTATGAATGACCGGATACCCGGCACACGAATTGAGGGAACCGTAGCTGTTGGTGGAACCGATATCTACAGTGGTGATGTACATGTAGAGACACTGCGCAAGAAGATCGGTATGGTCTTCCAGTCACCCAATCCTTTTCCGAAATCCATCTATGACAACATTGCTTTTGGACCGAGACAGCACGGGATTCATGGCAAAAAAAAGCTCGATGAGATCGTTGAACACAGTCTGCGTTCCGCCGCTCTCTGGGACGAAGTCAAGGACAACCTGAAGCGCTCAGCGCTTAGTTTGTCAGGTGGACAGCAACAGCGTCTATGCATCGCTCGTGCTTTAGCGGTCGAACCGGATATTCTGTTGATGGATGAAGCGACGGCCTCTCTTGATCCGGTCTCCACCTTCAAGATTGAGGAACTGACACATGAGCTGAAGCAACGTTACACCATCGTGATGGTTACCCATAACATGCAGCAAGCCGCACGTGTTTCCCAGCAGACGGTGTTTTTCCTGAACGGTGAAGTTGTCGAGTATTCGCCTACGAAGAGCATGTTCTCCGAACCCGTCGATGCGCGCACACAGGATTATATCAGCGGTCGATTTGGGTGAGGTAGTGCTGTTTATGTAATAGATGAGAGTCTTTCAGATGTGGTCTGAAAGGCTCTTTTGTGATTTACATTTTCCAGGGGAGACGAGGGTACTTGTAACGAAAAATGATATCATTCTCATGTTTAACATAAATCCATGGAGGCGGGATGGGTGTGCCGAACGCTTTGTATAAAGTTGTTCCGTCATCACTTGTTGCATATGGCTCTATGCTGTCCAGAATGTCCTCCGTACGCATTCTTCCTTGATAAGACAAGGTTTGCCCCTGCGTGCGAATATGAGGTGCGCCCGAAATGAATCGATAGGTTGCATTGATCAAGCCCACCTTCTGGGAAGACAACATCATGAATTCGCTCAGGAGTAGTATGCTTATGAAAAGCATGAAAATTCCGCTCGTAATCCAGCGTTTTTTCTTCATTTGCAGACCTCCAGTATGATTATGATAGAATAAATAAACAGGGAAGACGAAACAGTAGGGGACTGAATGAAACATGAATAAAACGGAGCGACAACTTGCCATCACGCTGGAACTACAACGAACCAAGTTGATAAGGGCGGAGGATTTGGCTGCTCAGTTTGAGACCAGTGTGCGTACAATCTATCGGGATATCCAAGCATTAAGCGAGGCTGGCGTACCCATTGCAGGTGCCCCAGGTCATGGATATTCCCTGATGGAAGGCTACTTTCTTCCCCCGGTTAGTTTTACCGCGGAGGAAGCCGTGTCGCTGCTCATGGGAGCGAAGTTTATCGAACAGAGATGGGATACCGCCTATGGTATTCAAGCAAAATCTGCACAGCGCAAGATTGAAGCCATTTTACCGGAAGCCATTCGTAAGCAGTCCTCGCGTGTACAAGAAACGATGCGCGTGCTTCATCCGATGGGAACTGATACAACTGGCATGGTGAGAAGCTATCTTAACGATATACGTAACGCGATTCTGGAGCAACGCAAAATCAGCTTGATGTATTCGAAAAAAATGCCGGGATCAGACGGAAAACGCTCGAATCAGCGTGTCGTGTCTCCCTACGGACTCACCTTGGTGCGGGAAAACTGGGTGTTGATCGGCAGGTGTGATTTGCGGCAAGACATTCGTCATTTTCGTTTATCACGGATGTCGGAGCTTTCTGTTCTGGAAGAGAAATTTAGTCTGCCGCCAGATTTTGATCTGAATCGGTACCAGCCACCGGATGATCGAAGTGAGCATGTAATTGTCCGTGCAAAATCAGAAGTTGCTGACAAAATGATGGAGACCCTTCATTTTTATATCGATCACGTGGAAGGTATTCATTTCCACTTTCGTGTCCGCTATCCTGAGGAAATTCTGCCTCACCTGCTTGGTTTGGGTGGAGATATCGAAGTGCTGGAGCCGGAGTCTCTGCGTGCCCGTATGCGGGAGGTGGCGACAAATATCTTGAAGCACTACTGACATACTCTTGTCAGTAGTGCTTTTTTATACTGGGAATTAATCAAGATGAAGAGGAGCTGTATGCAGGATGACAAGCACAAATGAAATATTAAATTCTTTCGAGACTGCAGTAGAGAGGTATGTAGCAGAATTAAATCTTTTGAGTATGGATGAGTTACTGGAAAAAGAGAATGAAGAGGAATGGTCCATCGGGCAGATGTACATGCATTTGATTCAATCTGCGCTGTTCATGCAGCTGCGTAACATTGACCATTGTTTGACTAATAATGAGCACACCGTACATTCAGATGAGGTAAAAACAGAGCTGGGCAGTCAGGTATTCGAGGCAGAGCAATTCCCTCCTGTTCGGGTTAAAGTACCCGCTTCGCCGCAATATACACCATTGCAACCCGAAAGTAAGGAACAACTGGCTCAAGGACTTCAGCAGGTTGTAGATCGGATGCGAAGTACAGCTACTGTTCTTGCTCTAGAAGAAGCGGCCACAGGCTCTAAAGTGCTTCACCCCCGTCTTGGAGCGTTAAACGCACAAGAGTGGTTCCATTTGATCGAGATGCACTACAAACATCATTTTTTACAGCTGGATCGGTTGAAAATGAATCTGGTAAGTGATTAGCGTAAGGGACGGCACTTACACATCTACAAATGAGAGATATACCACACAACACGTAGAAATTTTCCGAGACAAGAAGAGTTGAAAATTGAATAAACAATTGTACGTAACACAGAGCCTATAGACCGTTTATAGGTTCTTCTTTTCGTATGAAACAATAAAAGCTTTCTATAGTTATAACGTATTCTTGGGAAGAAGCATCCAGGTTAACCCGCTAGGTTTATATTGAAGGCAAGAAGCCAATACAGGTTGGATAAGCGCTTCTGAAGTAGTGCTGTGTAATCTCTTGAAAAACCGCACAAACAAACCGATAAATAAAGGTAAAATAGGATAAAAGATAGTCGGTACAAAATGAGTTAAATTAGATTGGATTGAATAAAGCACCACTAAATTGGTTGAGAGGAAGATTCCTGTGACTACGCACAATACCAATCCCAAAGTAGATGCATATCTAAGCAAAATCAAAACGTGGAAGGAAGAATCGTTAAAGCTGAGAGAGATCATCCTAGACTGTGATCTGACCGAAGATTACAAATGGATGCATCCGTGCTACACGGTAAATGGGAAAAACGTCGTACTGATTCATGGCTTCAAGGAGTATTGTGCGATCATGTTTCTCAAAGGCTCTCTGCTCAAAGACCCCCATGGTATTCTGATTCAGCAAACGAATAATGTGCAGGGAGGTCGCCAGATTCGTTTCACCAATCTGGAGCAGATTATCAAACAGGAAGAGATTCTGAAAGCTTACATCCGTGAAGCGATCGAAGTGGAACAAGCGGGTCTAAAAATAGAAAAAAAGGAAGTAGAGCAATTCGCGGTTCCCGAGGAACTTCAGCAGCAATTCGATGCGAACCCTGCATTCCAGGCAGCATTTGAAGCGCTAACCCCTGGCCGCCAGCGGGCGTATCTGTATCACTTTTCACAGCCAAAACAATCTAAGACCAAGACATCTCGCATCGAAAAATGTATGCAACCTATTATGGAGGGAAAAGGATTGAATGACTGATGCGTAAGTAAGTGCGTCTATGCTCCCGAGTACTCAAAACGATCTGGAACTACAAAATAAGTCTGAGGTTTTTTAGGGCGAACAAATATATAAGGCACAAAGGCACCTGTTTAATTAAGGTGCCTTTGTATTATATTCGTCGATATTGACCGGAATAAATGCTTTGAATATCGTTTTTCTCAGAGAATGATTGATTTGTTCTGCTTTTAATTCTAGGTTTAGATTTGTAATGTCCTGATCTATAAAATATTCTTTCGGAATGTCGATGCGGAATTCGTAGGTTATGGTGTCTGCTGTTTCTGATATTGTTTTTTGTTCTTCCAATGAAGCGATTTTTTGAATGGATGCAGGTACTGAAAATTGAATGTCTGCTCCTTCAACTTTTGTGAACTCAATGGTGTAGACTAAAGAACCCTTAGCTTGTTTATAATGCTTACTGCGAATGAAGGCTTCCTTAGTATTTGGAATGGTGTCATCCGAAGTTTTTCCTTCGTAATAGTAGTCCCCTACAGGGATTTCGATATGGTTATTGTGTGCATCGGTCAATGTTACCGTATCAAAATGATTAATACGTTTATTCGCTTGTAAAATAAGAATATGTTTATCTTGAAGTTGAATACTCTCTTGATTAGGGATTTCAGCTACAAGGTTTCCGTCAGAAAATAGTTCTATCTTAGAAATGTCAATAAAATCTACAGCATAAGGCAAGTATATTTTGAACTCTTTAGTTTGAAAAAAATAACTTTCTTCTTTAGGAACAGTATTTTCAAGTAGTGCTATTTTTTCATTATACTCGTTAGGTAATTCCTCAGACTTTTTCGTAGATGTCTCCAGAGTTGTAGGAGAAGGATCTTGGACACAGCCTGATAATAAAATTAAAATGGAACAACTAATTAAAATTTTTCGCATTATTCCTCCGATCTAAGGAAGGGCGGCTGAACCGCCCTAATTATATGTTTTAATTTATTGGATTGGACCAGAGCCAGGTTTCAAAACCTCTATAGTCGAATGTTGATGCATTATATTGTGTATCCCAGATAATTCCGACGTCTGTGTAACGATAATCCTCTTGTGTTACTTTAATAGCACTTTTTTGTTCATACACCCAGCCGGCTGGAATTGTATATGTTTCGACCAATGATTTTTCAAATTTTTGCCCAATTGCTCCTGCTAATTTAAATCCAACGACATCTTTAAAACCAAAGCTTGTCTCACCACTTACTGAAATTGTGAATTCGGACTTTGTTGAGAGCGTTCTTTTAACAGCGCCGGCTGCAACATTGTTGTAGCGATCTCTGTCGTAGCTAGTGTAGAAGTTAGCTTCAGCTACTTTGGTCCAAGAATTTCTTCCCATTGTTCCAATGTCACCTGAGTTAGGAATAGTAACTGGCTTTAAATTTTTTCTGAAATTATCTTTCAGATCTTTCTCAGTAAGTAATTGTACTCCATCAATGAAAAGTTTTCCATCTTTATACTCTTCAATTGGTGCCCGATTGTTAACAGTCGTTTCTGAATCGGATGCAAGAACAGGAATAGCTAAAGACAAAGATAGCACTGTAACTAAGCTTAAAACCTTTAAACTCTTTTTCAACAACAAAATGATTACCTCCTAAAATATGTATTGGTTACAAAGGTAATTATATACAATTATATAAATATTTTATATGGTTCTAAAGTACTTTATTTACATATAATTCAAATTAATAAAATTGAATTTTTAATATTGTTCCGCATAAAATTAACTGAAGATTGATCGTGGAGACTAAGCTCATCACTGTACACAGACAATGATAAGCATTTGTTTTAGTTATTAATATATCTATAAATAGTATTAATAACTTTTAGGAGGAGGGTTAAAACGTATAATTCAACATTTTACTCTGACTTTGCCATAACTCTACCTCACCACACAGCATTCAGAACCTCATCTACCTCTTTGATGTGTGTAACGGATGGGTTCTGGATCAGATGACCTTTGACCATAACCATCGACGTGTTGGATAAGGCTTCGATCTGTTCTAGCGGATTTTGTTCCAGAACAATCAAGTCGGCCTGTTTGCCGATATCCAACGTACCTGTTACATCGTCGATCCCGAGAATTTTAGCATTGTTGCGAGTGACCATGTCGATGACCTCTTTATTGGTCAGATAGGTCTGTCTCATATAGTGATCCAACTCTCTCCACATATCATAGTGGGTAACGTAGGACATGGCTGCATCGTTTCCGATTCCAATCGTGATGCCGTTGTCGATGGCCTGTTGCACCCCTTTGAGCATGGAGTCGTAGACGAGTCTGGCATTTTCTTTGACCGTCGCACTTAACTTGGTCACACTTGGATCGAGCGAAGCGGATGGATAAGCGGCTTGCAGGGTAGGGATCACTGCGGTGTAACCGTGAAGGGCCTTGGGGTTATTTTTATACAACTGAATAATCTCGTCATCCATCTCAGCCCCATGTTCAATCGTATCTACTCCCCCTTGAAGCGCAACGCGCACACCTTCCGTGCTCTCCACATGAGCGGCAACCTTCATCCCAATCTTGTGCGCTTCATCGCAGACCGCCGCGACCTCGTCCACCGTCATCTGCAGACGCCCAGCTTCGCCAACCATCTTGGCATCCGTTACTCCGCCTGTCACACAGATTTTGATCCAGTCCACACCGTTCTTCACATTAATCCGGGTATTCTTGCGCATCTCCCAAGGTGAGTCACCCTCCAGCGCCAAGTAAGGAGCCCCATGTCCACCCGTCACACTCAGGAAAAATCCCGAAACAAGCAGATTCGGACCGACCCACTCTCCGCGGTTAATCTCATCCCGCAGCTGCACATCGGTATAAAAGAATTCACCGACACTACGCATTGTCGTTACACCCGCATGGAGTGCGGTAAGAGCGTTGCGTTTCATACGTTTCTTCAAAATATATCGACCGAATCGAGTGTTCAAAATCCGATGATAGGCAAAATCCAGCAATCCTTCATTGACGGAGAGAGTGAGTGGTTTACCATTGGCAAACAGATGCACATGTGCATTAATCAGCCCAGGCATCACATATTTTCCGGTAAGGTCGATTATTGTATAGTGACCGGGGATGTTCAGTTCCTGATCTGGGGCGATGTTCTCGATACGCCCTTGTTCGTTGACGAGAATCGTCATGTTTGGTTGCAAATTGCGGCTTTCGTCGCCGTGGATCAGGTTGACATTTTTCAAAGCGTAAGCGATGTTCATGGTGTGTTCCTCCTTGGGTGTGGGTGGTGTCACATGATGTTAGATGTTGAATCAGTTGAGTGATACGGTTCTGTGCTATTTGCTTTCTCTGTGCAAAGTATTCTTGTGGTCTAAAAGTGAATTTATAATTCATTTTTGGGTTAAAAAAATAGATCGACTTGCCTATGCTTATTTTTTGCGTGCAAATCAGGGAAAGTACAACTGATCTGCACGCTGTGCAACGCGTAGTGATCTATGGTAAAAGTGGACTTTTGCTTTGTAGCGATCAAGCATTATTCCTTATTCGTTCAAGCTCTTCATGCCGTATAGTCGGTATACATACAACGCTTCAAAGATTTGCTTGCGGCTGTCCTCGCTCATGTCTCGTTTCAATAAATCCAGATTCATGTCGATGACGTTATGTGCCAGAATGTTCAGCAGAATCAGGTTCTCCTCGGTGCCGATCTCATAATGTTTATATTGATTTTTGAGATAGGCCTTCTTCGTGTCGATCATCAGCTCAACCAGCTCGTTCTTGGCGTTGGTGTAGATCGTACCTTTATTCTTTTCAAAAATAATGACAATCTGATTCCGATACTTCCGCAACACATCTATCTGTTCCTGCATGAGGACGGAACGCTGCTCACTGTTCGTTTCCTCAAACGCGTTCTGGTTATCAAAATGAATCGTCTCCACCAGTACCTTTTTCAGATAATCCACCAAATCCGGCGGAACAACGGCGTAGAATAGCTCCTTCTTGTTCTTGAAATAGGTATAGATATTGCCGACCGATATATTGATTTCATTCGCAATATCGTTCATCTTGGCATCCGCATATCCCTTCTCAAAAAAGACTTTGAGCGCCGCATATTCAATCTCTTTCCTGACTTCATCTTTCTTGGCCTGCACCATCGGGAACGACTCCTTAATAGTGAATGAGTGATTCGTTATTAGAATAGACCTTTTTGGAGGGGGTGTCAAATTAGAAGAAGTGATCTGTGGCAAATGAATTTTATAAGCGCTGTTACCTTACAAGCCTTTAATGCAATGCAGTCAGGTTAAAGGTTGTGGAAACTAATATGAATTTTGTTAATTAATTCAGAGGAGCAGGCATAAAAAGTGTACAAATGACTTAGACCAAATCAGTAAACTCAGTCCGATGTATTCTATAGATGTGAAGGTAGGAGTGGTTGAGGATCAGGTGCACAAATATGCAGAGACATCAGACTGGACGTTTTCTTGGTATGTAGATGGTCGTACTAAATAGTTTAAGGAGATAAAGTGAGTAATATTTGTTACGTTGTTCAGTAAACAGATTTGAATCCAACACTTGATTAACGGATCAGAGAGTATGCCGGCACGGGCGAAGCCCGATATTGAAGCACAGTAGCCATACAAGATGAGATCATTAAAGGTTGTGGAGACAATTCTTTTCAAGCCTGATCGAATGGATTACCTGTGATGATGACGAATTGAGGTGCAATCAGTGGTGATATTGTAAAATTAAGCTTGGGCCAGCGCGTCGCAAAATCTACTTAAACTTTGGCTATGGAAGTAAGCATGTTCTCATCTAGCTGTAAAAAGGATGTTGGAGGAAAATGATCGTCTATACAGAAATATTATATATATATCAATTTTAATCGCTAATTTAAGAAGTAATTAAGAGGGGGGAGATCTTTGAGTGAAATTTTTCCGTACACAATTTTGTCAGAGAATGATTATGGCGACGAGACATTAAAAAGATTTCGATATCAGGTAGCATATACAGCACTAGTTGCAACTCAAATGTATAATGGAAAGTTGCCTTATAAAGAAATATTTTGTGAACATCATGAAAAATACTAGCTGTAAATCAAGATGACACTTGTCATGCAATTCAAATAAAAACAAAACAATTAATAAATGGACCTTTAAAAATTAAAGACCCTGCTATTATGAATAGTCTCATCAGATTTGTTAAACTTTCTAAGAAGTTCCCACAGAAATTTTCTAATTTTATTATTGTTTCGAATTGTCCTTTTCGTGATGATGATTCATCAAAAAGCCTTGTTAATTTGTTGAATCAAGTGAAAAAAGTGGAACCTGAGGAACTCTCACCGAGAGGGCTGAAAGAATGTATAAATGATTTAATTCTGGAATCAGAAGCGTCTATTGAAGAAGTAATAAGTGTTTTAAAAAATACAGAAGTTCAAATTGGTCCGTCTATGGATGATATTGATGCTAGAGTAATAAATGATCATGTAGGAAAGTTAAAAGCTTGTGAAGATCAGTCTATTGAAAGAATAAGATTAATATATCGTCTTCTTTGCGAAAAGATTTTTAGTGCTTCATCAAAACACCTTGAGAATGGATTGAAGGATTATTATTCTTTAATTGGTGGAATTGAAACATTGCAAGATGAAGAAATTAACAATAAAAGAATTACTATTGGAACTGTAGCATTTATAATTGATAATAGTCTGAAAAAGCATTCCACTATAAATTCTAAAGTATTAATGAACGATAATCCTTCTGCTGGAGCAGAAGGATTAAAAAGTTTTGAAAACTTTTCCCTCCAAAAAATTGAAGAGACTTTTTGTTATGAAAATCGTCCTAATGCAATAAATTCTAAAAATCTTATTCTTACTGATGATCCTCTTTTGTGTATTGACTTTGGAACAAGTTATACATTAGTAACTATTAAAGACATCTTCTCTAATACTTACTTTATTCCTGACATTAAAGGGAACACAGCAATTCCAACAATAATTGAAATTTTTGAGAATGGTACATATAGTGCTGGCTCTTCAGTTTCCTCTCATTACACTAATTCGTCTTTTATTGTGAAAAATATAAAAAGACTAGTCCTCTTAAATAAATATTATTCTATTGGGAATAAAAAAATTAGTATAACATCACTTATTGCTCTGTTCTTCAGATCTTTATATAGGAATGCTTACGAATATTTAGGAAGGCCAGTCTCAAAGATCCTATTATCAATTCCTACTGATTTTGGAGTAACTGAAAAAGAAATTATTGAGAAAGGAGCTGAAAGAGCTGGTTTCACTATCTCACGTTCAATTCAAGAAGCTTCCTCAACGGCTCTGTTGATTTCAAGTTTTGAACAAGCTAAAAGTATTCAAATTAATATAGACTTGGGCGGAGGGACCTTAGATATATCAATATCAGAAGTTGGGGACGGACTTTGTGAGATATTGTATACTCTGGGGAATAAAAGCCTCGGAAGCATTGATTTTGATTTTGCTATTAGAAAATATATTCAAAACGAAATTGAAAATAAGTATGGATTAAGTTCGATAATGATGTCAGATTCTTTGTGCACTCAAATAGAGAAAGAGTCAGAGAGAATTAAAATTATGCTTAATTCTCAAGAAACCGTCTCTTTAATTTTTGAGTGTTTAAATGGCACGAACGGAAATGTTATTTATTATGACTTAGAAATCACAAAGGATAAATTTATTGAAATTACAGAATATCCTATTCAGCAGATAAAAGAAATGCTCTTGAAATTAAAAGTAATCCTTAGCCAAGATAATTTTCACCTCAGAGATAAATCAATATATTTAACAGGTCAAGGTACAAAACTTTTTTTGATTAAAAATCTGATCAAAGAGATGTTTCCTAAATATAGTATAATTGATAAATATGAAGAAAGTGCAGTTGCACTAGGCCTTTCTATTCAATCAGGTATCATGTGTGGAGTTACAAAGGGCAAGATACTTCTGGATAACTCTCATATTTACATGGATGTACTTTGTAATAGATATGAAAAGGAAAATGATACAATTTATTTTTCCGCTGAGAACAATTTTTATTTTAATATTCTTTCACCTATTAAGGAGTCAAAGGACGGGCAACAATCACGGAGTATTCCTGATACTAATTTCTCAAAAATAAGTTTCGATAGTATAGATGGGAAAGCATTTGAGATTTCGTTCTTTGAAACTAACCCTAATGACGGAAGAAAAAATTATCTTAAATCTCTTTTTTTTAATCCGGAAATTATGAATATTTACTATATCAAAACTCATATTGATAATGGAGGTAATATAGATATGATAATATGTACAGAAGATGAAATGAATGCGTTTAAGCAAATGGAATCAGCTCAATTTAAAGCATTCTTATCAAATATATCCTTAAAATAATCATATCTTAAATGACTGATGTGAATAAAAATAAAGTTCGTACTAAATTTGATTCTGATATTAGAGCGGAAAGTATTATAGATAGATTTGATTCTATATTTTTCATGTGGAATTCATACAATTGCCTAGCTGGTACTTCATTACGTACCACATCTTTTCCGAAGTTATGTTACCCTCTCCTTAAAAGGAGTGGTGACATGACAAGTACCCACAGCAATGATCTGGCTTCGCAGTACGCACAACTCGTAAAGCAGGAAGACGATTACGTCGATCAACTGGTCACGTGTAACAAACTCATCCTGGATGCCATGGACATTATCGCGAAGCGGGCAGGGGTGTTGCATATGGACACGGTAAAACAGGCTGCGTATCACCTTCACGCGATGGAACAGGATTTGAACCGCAAGTTATTTGAAGTCAGGCTGGAGAAGAGCATCTTGGCCCATCACATGAGCCAGTCTACATAACCGTATGAATGAACGAAAAGGACAGTTCAGGATCATTCTAGGAATGATCTTGACTGTCCTTTTAATCTTTATAAGCGCTCCCAATTCATTCCCCCATATAAGCATCTCAATGGACGTAGGCATGGAGAATTCCATCGCAAACCGGAGTATTAACTAATCATGTTTCTTTATTGTATTCATTTTGTTTTCCAAGTTAGAAATTCTTTTTGAGAGCCCCGACACCTTACGAAATACATAGTAGATTCCGAATAAGACTACGATAAGACATATAGTTAAAACGATAAATTCCGGCCAATAGAACCAACTCATATAAATCCACCTCCTTGACACTTAAGCTAAATTTTATCATTTAGTAACAATTATGTGAAATATAATGAAATGTACAAGCTATTTCTTCTTTCTTTGTTAGCTCAATCTTGTTCCAAATAAGCATTGACTTTCCAAACCAATCCCCCTAAACTTCAATTATTAAAATACTTTTAAAAACTACCCTCCAATACTTTCTCGAATACGCGATAACCCATATACATACAAACGAAAGGAGGCACACAACCAACGATGTTACCTACATCCCACAACACCCAACAGGTCAAACGCATTAACGTTGAAATTGTGAAAAACACACTGCGGTCTATGGGTATAGGCACGAAGGCTTCCATTGCAAACCTGACCAAACTAAGCGTGGCGACATGCGGAACAATTCTGAATGAACTGCTCCAGACAGGGGAGATCATCGATCTCGGCCCGGATGAGTCGAGCGGGGGAAGGCCGGCGAGTCGATATCAATTTAATGCGGACTACGCGAGTGTGCTGTGTCTGATTATCCGTACGGAAGGCGGCATTCATTCGATCACGCATACATATGCCAACCTGAACGGAGAGATGGCAGACGAACAGACTCTTTTTTTGGATGAAATTACTGTCACGGTAGTCGAGGAACTGATTGTTGAACTGATCGCCCAACACCATAATGTGCAGGCTATCGGAATCGGGATACCAGGGGTGGCGCACAATGGTGTGATCGGTATCTGTGATGTGCCGGAGCTGATGTATCAGCCGCTGGGGTTAAGACTCAAAGAGCAATATGAAGACATCGAAGTGGTCATTGGTAACGATATGAATCTGACGGTGTACGGACTGTACAACGAACAGCAATTTGAGGAAGAGAAGAATTTTGCGGTGGTGACGTTCCCTGAAAACCATTTTCCGGGTGCAGGTTTTATTATCGATGGTCGGCCGCTTACCGGGAATACGCAATTTGGGGGTGAGGTGTCCTTTTTACCTTTCGGCGTATCACGGGATGAGCAGCTACGCATGTTGAAAACGAAAGAAGGACTTCAGGAACTCGTCGTACAGACGCTGGTCTCCATCATCGCAATCATCAACCCGGCAGCCATTGTGGTGACGGGCGACACGATGGACCCCGCGATGCGGGATGGCCTGATCCAAGGCTGCCGAGATCACCACATTCCACAGGAGCATATGCCAGAGCTGATGATTCGCCGCGACACCCGGCGTGAGTATGTTACCGGCCTGGTAGCCGTAACGCTGGAAAGCCTGACCTACCGTATTCAGGTAGTTGAGAAGCAGTGGTAAAGGATCAGAACGTTGATCAGAAGAAGGAGCTCTCTTCGGATGAATGGATGAATGAATTGTATAACTCTTTTATATAAAATGAACAATTTCATTAAACATGTAACGGAGAGGACAGAAAAAACCTGGAGAAGCGGAGCTAAAAGCTTTCTGCAAGAAAGCTACATCGGAAGCATAGTCTGCGCCTTTATCACCGGATTTTCCCTTTTGGAGAAGGGAATCCAAAAAATCTGGGGATAACAGCGATTGGAAGGTTATTCTGTCATCGGAGTGGTCAGGTTAATGACCCTTGTTTCAACTTATATGGACACAATGGAGGAACTTATTTTGAATCAGCAAGCAGGTACACAAGGCAACAAACGAAAGTTTAACAAGCTGTACGCCATGCAACTGGCAACGATCTTTCTTGGATTTATCGTATTTGGCATCTCGGAAAATATTAAAGGCCCAGCCATTCCGCGCATTCAGTTTGACTTCAATCTGGATGAGAAACAGCTCGGCACGTTGTTGTCCTTGAACGCTCTTGGATACCTGATCGCCTGCTCGTTTACGGCTATACTGGTTCGCAAATGGGGCATCAAGGCGGTCAGCATCATTTCGTTTGCCTCGATGATTCTGTCGGGCGTCTTCATTTATGTATCGCATACGTATCCGCTCTTTGCGTCATCGTACTTCTTTATGTACATCGGCAACGGGATGCTGGAGATTGCGCTGGCGATTCTCGGGGCGCGGATTTTCGTGAAAAATACAGGCACGATGATGAACCTGTCCCATTTCTTCTACGGGCTGAGTTCAACGGTGGCGCCGTTGCTGGCGACAGGCGTGATGTCGCTGACGGTATTTGGTCACCTGCTGGACTGGCGCGGCATGTATCTGGTGATGTTGTCTCTCTGTCTGTTGCCAATCATTGCGGCACTGCGTAGTACATTTCCGGGAGATGATCTTGCCCATGAGGATCGAACCTCACTCAAGACATTAACACGTGATCCGGCCCTGTGGCTGATGGTGCTTATTCTTTCTTTTGGCGTAGTATCGGAACTGGCGGTTGGAGGTTGGCTTGTTAACTTTCTGGAGAAAGCCTACACGTGGGATACAGTCAAAGCCTCCGGTCTATTGTCTGCATTCTTCCTTACGTTCTCGCTTGGACGTTTGCTGCTTGGGCCGTTGACGGATCGCATCGGATTTGTACTCTCTTTGATCTTGTTCTCGGCTTTCTCGGCGGTGTGTACATTTGTCGCGCTTGCAGGAGGAGAGAGTCTGGCGATCTTCTTCGCGATATCGGGCGCAGGCATTGCGATGATCTATCCAACGGTGATGGCCTTTATCGCCCGCAGATATCCGAACGGCAGTGATACGGCGATTACGTTCACGGTTACGCTCATGGGGGTGGGCAGTGTCATCGGCAACTATGTAATAGGTTGGGTCATTGAAGGCGTGAAAAACATGTACGGTGCCACTACTCAGCTTGGCTTGCTGCGCGGACTTCAGGCGGGATATGGATTTATTGGATTGTGTGCGGTCATTTGCGCAGCATCTGGCGTAGTGTTGTACGTGTATTTAAAAAGAAAGCAGGAACTAATTTAGTTCTTCACAGTCGAGCCAACAACAAAACTCTTTCCACTTAAATATGGAGTGGGGGGAGTTTTTTTGTTGTCGTAAAATAGCATAATTTGTCTTATTTAAAAGAACATTTTGGAAATTTTATATTGTTATATGTCGAATTACATATTATGATGGATGGGTCTTTTGATTCAATAATATACAAAAATCAGGAGAAAAGACTTAAGTGATAATAGGAGGCATTATGGATATTTCAAAAAAACTGGGCGTAACAGCTATAGCAACGATAGCGCTTACGCTAAGCACAGCCGTGCATTCGAGCGCTTCGGCAGCATCCTCTCTTCCATTCAAAGATGTTGAACAGGCTTCGCCTTGGGCTAAGGCGGTTATACTTGAAGCTCAAGAAAAAAAATTCATGAGTGGAGACCCTAAAGGGTACTTTCATCCCCTACAGCAGGTTACTCGTCAAGAGGCAGCCGTTTCACTTGCCAAGCTTATGGGTCTTGAACTGAATGATCAAGCAACTTCTAAGTTTTCAGATGTGACTGCCGATTCATGGAGTGCAAGTGCGATTGAAGCCGTGCAAAAAGCCGGATGGATGAACGGAGATCCGAGCGGCATGTTTCGTCCTCAAGCTGTCGTTACACGGGAAGAATTAGCTTCCATATTGGCTAGAGCAACCCAAGCAGATCCAACGCAAGCTCAGGTTGAAGAGCTATCGAAGATTAAAGATCATGAGCAAATATCAACGTGGGCTAAAAAATCGGTAACATCTGTTGTCTCGTCCGGTCTGATGACAGGCAATAACGGCAGCTTTCATCCTCAGCAGCCTGTGCTCCGACAAGAATTAGCCGCTATTCTAGTCCGAATGGATTCCACGGCGGCAAACAGCAAACTGCAAACCATCCAGAAAGTAGAAAACGGTACAGTTACGATTGGAAATAAGCAATACGGGGTAGCCGAAGCATTAAAACCGCTATTCGAGGCGAAAAATGCAGAAGTACTTGCTAACGCAGGAATCAGAGTTACAACGGTAGATGGGCAGATCATCAAAGTATTAGAGCTCAAACTGGTTACGCCAGGTCGGGCAGCAGAAACGGGGAAAAGTGAGTTCTCAGGGAACGTCGTACTCGATGGTGGACAAGCGGTTATAGCGGGTAACGTAAGAGCTGCAGCAGACTACATAACGATCAGGAACCTCGACATCAGCGGTGATCTGGAAATTTCAAAAGAACTTGAGAATGATTTTTACGCGGAGAAAGTTAAAGTTAAAGGTACAACTTACGTAAAGGGTGGAGATGACAACACGGTTGTATTCGACCAATCCTCTCTTCAAGGAATGAATATTAGTAAGGAAGATGTTCGAGTTGAATCCGTGAATAAAACGGTCGTTACAGAGGTTCATATTGACTCCAAGCTTGCGGGGTTGTGGGGAGATGAATCCATCACATACGAAACGGTGACCGTAGGAGCAGGGGTTCAAAACGCTTCATTGTATGCGCACATCCGTAACCTGGAGGTAAACGCGGGTCGTGAGGCAACAAGCATCTCTGGAACGGGCCGTATCGATTCGTTGACCATTCAAGGTGCTGGAACAATTACCCTACAGGGTACCGGGGTTATTGGATCTGTAACGATTACAGATCGTGCAATCCAAGTATCCATTCCAGCGAATGCTTCCATTCAACGTTTAGTTCTGCCAGAGGGAGTATCGCCGGAAAGAGTCATTGCAAACTACGATAAGGTGAAAACCCAAATTGCTTCGATTAATGGTGTAAGCAATCCGACATTTGTACAACCAAGCTCTGGAGGAAGCAATTCTTCCACTAGTGGAGGCAGTACGGGGAATTCAGGAGGAGGGGCGCCTTCCAATCCGGGTACACCATCAACTCCTGCGAATCCAGATCCGACATCATGGTATCCGTATACGTACAAGAGTTATCAGGACCGTACAGAAAATGCAGCTGTTGGTCTGATGACCACAAATAAATCAGGTACAGTTTATTACATGGCTGTTCGTGCCGATGATCGTGTACGTCCTACAGCGGAACAAGTGAAGAATGGATCACTTCCTGATAACTTGCCTTCAACCCATGGCATGTTTTCGGTGACAGCGAATCAACCTGTGACGTACAAAGTAGAAGGACTTGAGCCATCCAAAACCTATCATATCTATACCATTTTCAAAAATGGAGAGACGGGTCAGGAAACACAGCCGATGTTTATTCATTCGATTATGAATTATCGTGCCAATGACAGCGATGTCCTTCCATACGATAAATCGAACCTGAGCCAGATTAGGATTCAGTTTACGGGTGTACTCACACCTCCAGCAACAACCACGACTAACCCGGCTGCGATCTTTAAGGATGGCCGCCTGCGGAACTATGGATATGGATTTATTGAGATCAAATCGATCCATTGGGATCTAACCATTCCGGAAATGCCTATTCTTAATGTAAATTTTGACCCGGTAACATTGGGAGACGGGACGTCTTATTCTTTCGATTGGACTTATGTTAAAAATGCGTTGACTATTAAAGATTCAGATGGAAGTGGTTCCCGTTCGTTCGGGGGACATGGCAGTTACTCGGGGCCAAATGTTGTCTCGTTGATTACGAAGCAATTATCCATCGAAACGGGCAATCGAATCGATCCAACCAAGGGTGAAGATGTCCTGCATATCCTTGGAGCCTACCCTTCTGAATTGAAAAGGGAACTGGGTTTAATTGAATTTAACGGACAGCATTATCAGAAGGCTTTGGCAGAAAAAGCTGGCCAGTACAGCTCATTCAGTGATGTTAAACAGATTATTGAGACGACTAACCAGCAGTACCCTGCACCGTCCAATACCGAAGCTAGTGTGATCCATAACTTCAATTATGCCGGAACGAACGCCATCACGGAATCTTATCTGATAAGGTATGCGGATATACTCCATATTGATGCAGCGCGATACAGCAGCATGAATCAGGCAGCTCGAACCGAAATTGCTAAAATGATCCTAAGTGAGCGCAGTCTCTTACCGGAAAACAAATTTATAAGCATTGAACAAATTCGTCATGCTTACGAGTTGGCCTACACCAAATCGTCCTCTATGCCCTTATCTCTTTCTTTTGTTGATACGGATAAAGCTGCAGGAACGATTGGAGGGGAAATTAATTGGACACCAGGCACAGATGATACTGCAGTCGTTTCCTATCAGCTGATGTGGGGGAATACGGGAGGAAGCCTGGCTACAATCAAGACATTGGATAAGTCAGACGGAAACAGCTTTACGCTGCCCCAAGGGACGTCTATTCCTGATGGAGCAACACATTTGCTGATTCAAGCTGTGCTGCAAGATGGAACTCATACAGCGCCGATCTCTATTGCGATCAAAGATACACTGCCTTCTGCTCCTGAGCAACCAACGGTCACTGAAGATGATAAACGAAATATATTGGTCGGAGCCAATGCAAGTATGGAATTTTCACTTGATAACGGACAAAATTGGATTACGTATGATGAAGCCAATCCACCGGTTTTTCCAGGAGAAGTATTCGTGCGAGTGCGTGTGAAAGCTGATCCGGACAATCAAGTTCCGGCAGGTAAGTCCATTACGGTTACTTTTGGAGATAATGTGAAAATGTATGTTGGTCACAATGATGCCGACAATATGTTTGAGGCAAATTATATGTCCTCTGCAATGGAATATTCAGTCGATGCTGGCCTGACGTGGACTACTTACAATGTAGAGAACCCACAACAATTTCCAGGGGATCTCACCGTTCTTGTTCGTGAGAAAGGTGGTCGATATCTGGATGCTGCTCCAGCAAAAGAGTTTAAATTCACATCCAAAGTTCATGTGATGAGTTTGAACAATTCAATATCCACATCTTTGCCGACGCTGGAATACTCGAAGAATGATGGGGAATGGACCCCATTGCTCGTTGACCAGACCGTTTCGTTCCAAACGGGGGATTCCGTTCGGGTTCGTGAAGCGGCTCAGCCTCCTTTTCAAGCGGGAGCCATTGAGACATTTACATTTTAATAGTTCTATCCTAAGGAAGTAAGTCTTCTATGATCAAAAATATCTAAAACTCATAAAGCCCCACTGATTCTAAAAATCAGCGGGGCTTTATTTTTATCCCTTCCGTTACTTCAACAACCATTCACTTGTCTAAGCCGGTCTTTTTTTCCAACGTTTCAGCAACATGTACAGTCCAAAACCAATCAGGAAGATCATGCCTGCCGGAATGACATACGGTTTCACGACTTCGCCGACTTCTTCCCATTGAGCGCCTAGTTTGTAACCGAGGTAGACGTAAATTGATGTGATCGGAAGCATGGCCAGGAAGGTAAAAATACTGAATTTGAATACGTTCATCTTCGCCATACCGCAAGGGATGGAGATCACGGTTCGAATGCCGGGTACGAAGCGTCCATAGAAAGCGACCCCGCTGCCGTATTTTTCGAAAAACGTATCGGATGCCTCCACATGATGAGGACGAATGAGGAAATACTTGCCGTACTTCTCCACCATCGGTCTGCCGCCATAACGTCCGAGTGCATATAACGTCAATGGGCCAAATGTGCCGCCAACGGTTCCTGCCAGAATAGCTAACCACAGCTTCATATCCCCGAGATATACCCAATATCCCGCCATGGGCAGAACAAGTTCGGCAGGGACAAATTCAAAGGACAAGGCAATAACCAGTCCTGCGTATGACAAATCCTTAAAAAACAGTATGAATTGCGTAATCCACTCCGTCATGCTTTCCCTCCACGAATCTATCTATTTTTGATATAAGTAGACATTGCTCTCTTCAGAGTACCAAGGGCGAACAGCGCTTGTCAAAACTCACAGTCAAGGCAATTTATCCTTATCACCACCGTATATGTTAGCCTATACATAAGCCCAAGACAGCCCCTAGGTACATACGAACGATAACGGTCTAAGGTTTCTTATTTACGTATAATCGTTCTAGAGCCAATATGAATCTATGAGCCGAAGACGCTCTGAAAATGTTTCCAAATATAGTATGATAAGACTATCGCTAGATTTGCTAGATACAGCCTCGATTAGTTCAATAGCGATCAGACGAAGGCCAGTTAGTGTTCACGAAGACCATCCTATACATATAGAGAAGGAGAATGGAACATGAACGTACAATCACAAACGATCATCGACCAGATTCGTATTGTTGAATACAACGTTTCTTATGCCGCCAGCTTGGCAGACATGTGGAATCGAAGTAATGAGAGCTGGGGAGGCGGCACAAGGCAGAGGACAGAGGATAGCATTCGCCAGGAGATGGAGAACTCATCTCATTTACATGTGTTTCTGGCGGTTCATGAGGAAGAGGTCGTTGGCTTTTGCAGCTTTGCCAATTACCGTTTTGACGAGAATGCACTGTATGTACCACTACTTAACGTACGCCCGGACTACCACGGTTACAAGATTGGTCGCAATCTGATCCTAAAGGCAGTGGAGAAAACGGTCGAGGCCGGATGGCCGCGCCTGGATCTGTTCACATGGCCGGGCAATACGAAGGCGGTACCGATGTACAAGAAATGCGGTTTCTTTTGGGAGAAAAAAGACGATAGCGTACATCTGATGAATTTTATCCCGACCGTATTGCAGACCGAGGCGCTGGCACCCTACTTTGAAACATTGGATTGGTACGCTGACAGCACCCGTGAACTGGTAATCGAGCCGGATGGACGGCAGGAGCGTGGCTTCGATTTCTTGGATTATACGTGGCAAAAAGGGGAACTCTCCCTGCGGGCAACTTTTGAAAAAACAGGCCGCGGCTTGGCCGCTCTGGACACGCCGGACTACAGCATCCATACCGAAGTAGAACATCATGATCTGGTGTTTGGTTCGAGTTATCCCGTGCGTTATCATATCCAAAATAAATCCAATGTCGATCTTGAGTTCGAGATCAAAGGGCAGGACGACAAAAATATCCGTTTTGCCATGGACGTCGTGCAAACGTTGCAGCCAGGCGAAGCCATCACGGTAGAGGGAGAGTTTTACCTCGATCCGGTGAGCGAAGAACAGAACAAGAACAAAACACATCCCGTCATCTGTAGTGCTTGGCTAATTGGCGGGAGGAAAGCTCAGTTCCGTCTTGGCGTTCATCCTAAATTCCCGGCAAAGATTACGCCAGTTCTCCCCGTGAAGGAATTGTATCCGGCTATTCAGGCAGAGCTGATTCTGAACGTGGAAAACAATGTGGACGCGGAAACAGAATTTATTATGGAACTGCCAGGAGACGCATTTCTAGATTGGACAGAGCGTACCTTGCGCTTCAGAGTATCTGCAAAAGGCAAAAGATCCGTGTCCGTTCCGTTTACCCTGCATTCATATGGCATATATGCACAGAATGTGGAGATTACCGCTGTTCCGGCGGGGGGATCGGAGATTATTTTTACAAGAAAACTGTCTGTACTGATGAAGGGCATTGAAGGCAGGTATGGCGGTGAGGCGAACGGCCAGTGGATTGCGGTGAACGGCGCGTACTCCCTCCATATGAACAAACATGATAACGTCATGTGGATCGAATACCCCGGATCGCGTCACTCCTTCTGGTGGAATTATCCGAAGCTGGGAAAACCGTATTCGGAGGAATTGTCCCTGAAAGAAGCCAAAGAAGTACAGATTGTGGCTGATGGTAATCATCAGGTTATGGAAGCGGTCTATGAATTGGAAAATTTCCCGGGATTGCTGCTGAAGACAGTTGCCAAACTGTCCGCTAACGGAATAGCTACGTTCTCTCACGAGGTTGTGAATACACGTGATACGGCATGGGAAGAAGAGCTGTTCCTGATGGATCACTTCGGTTTCTTCGGCAATCGGCTCATTCTGCCTTATCAGGGTCGTTTTGTAGATATGGGGGATGATTATGCCGGTGATCCAAACCACTGGGATAGTGGGCAGATTACGGAGAACTGGTTGTTTTGCAAGGAAGAGTATGGTGCGTGCGGCATCTATTGGGACCCTTCACTGAAGCTGATTAAGCCCGAATATACGCTGGCATTACAGCATGAGCTGGGACGTTTGGAAGCGGGAGCTTCCGTAGCTACGAAGGAAACGGTATTTGCACTCAACACGTTTGCCAAGTGGACGGATTTCCGCGCATTCGCCCGTAAACAACCTAATGGGGTTATTCCGATGCTGGACAGTCATCTGGAAGTGACGTTGAATGATGGCAATCCATTTGCTCCGGAGGTGCTTCAGACTGCATTAGTTGAGCGTAAGCTTGTTCCTCTTGCGGGTACGCTGGAGCTTTACGTACAACAGGGGGGTGAATCGGAGGTTAAGGCTGGTACGCTAGCGTTTGATGCGGCAGAACATCTGGACTCAGCAAAGCTGGAGTTTTCGCTCAAGGACATCGGAACAGTAACGAATCTCCGTGACCTACAGCGTTCTGAGTTCCCAGACCGCCCAGACCAACGAGAGCACAGCGGTGGTTGGAAAGTCCGGGCTGTATATCGTGGAGAAGACCGCATTCAGGAGCGAACAGCCCTCTGGTTTCCACAGTCAAGGTCCGAAGTCCAGCAGAAAATTGAAGAGGGATCAGAAGGAGCAGGGACGTTATATACCGTAAACAATGGCGTGTTATCGATTACGGCTGATCCTGCATTCGGGGGGATTGTGCACTCTCTGCAAGTTCAGGGCGAGGAATGGCTGGATAGTTCATATCCTGAACCTGCCGCCCGTTCGTGGTGGAATCCGTGGTATGGCGGGATGGCTGTCGATATTCCGGGTATGAACGGATTTAGCCGTCAATTGGAGCAAACGAGTGTATCCTGGTCGGAGCAAAAGGATCAATTCGGGAATGTGTGGAAAGGTTTGAAGGTGACTACCCGCATTGAGAAACATGAGGCGAACCGGGGAATCACTGTTCATCAGCATTATCTGATGTTGCCTGGCGTTCCTGTACTCTGTACCTTGCTGGCTGTGACCAACAAGTCTGGTCTGACACGAGCAAATTATGCTCTTACAGAAGGTAGGTTCTTTAAACCTTCGGACGTGTATACGGAAGGTTGGGTCGAGCAACCGGGCCAAGACCGTTTTCCGCTCGGTAAAGTAGACATTGGCTTGCCTTTAAAAGATATTTTTCGGACAGGCTCGCTTTCACGTCAAAACATGCTGCATGCGGTGAATCGTTATCCGAACCAGAATGCCTGGGCGTTTGCTAACAATCTGGTGACAGGACATAACGTAACACACGAGCTTACGATACAAGATGGCGAAACCGTCTGGACGGAGCCGACTTATCTTGTTCTGGGGCCGATCCCGCTTCATACGATGGATATATATGATTTGTTAAAACTGAACTTTGTAACATCAACAAGCGAAGAGGAGGCCTCCGATGCCCATCATTGATATTCACATCCATCTATCGGATATCGACAGCTTTCACCGTACCGCAATTGACCTGTCCAAAGTAGACTACAGCGCGGCGGGTCTCAAGGCGGAGTTTGACCGAAATGAAGTCATTCTTGGCATCGGTATGGGGGTGAGTGAGCAGACGAAGGGAGCTTTTCCGGATTCCAGTTCCCCTAACCCGATGGGGCTGGATCTGGAAGAACAGATTCCATCGTTTCTAATGGAGTGTGTTGGGATTAATCCAAACAGACTGGTGGGTCGACAATCTCAAGACGAGCTGGACCGGATTGAAGCCAGATTACAATCGCCCGAAGTTGCTGGAATCAAGCTGTATGCGGGATATTATCACCACTATGTGTATGACAAAATCTATACCCCGGTCTATGAGCTGGCTGCAAAATACAATCTGCCTGTGGTTATCCATACGGGAGACACCTACTCCATGAACGGGCTGCTCAAATATTCCCATCCGCTAACGGTGGACGAGCTTGCCTTGCAACAACGAGGTGTAAACTTCATGATCTGCCATCTGGGTGATCCCTGGGTGATGGATGCGGCCGAGGTGGTGGCGAAGAATCCTAACGTGTACGCGGATTTATCGGGGCTTGTGGTGGGGGATCGTCCTCACTTCGAACGCTTTATGAACGAACCACTGTTCATGGATCACTTCCGCCGGGCTTTGGTTTATTCGGATCACTATGAGAAAATGCTGTTTGGCACCGACTGGCCGCTGGCTCCCATCGATTTGTATGCTGAATTTGTCCGCAGGCTTGTGCCGGAGCAGCATCATGAGAAGGTGTTTTACGAAAACGCATTTAGCCTGTTTCCACGTATTGATCAGCGTATTGCGAAGTCATAGCAACCCCCAAATAAGCTCTTGCCAATCGCTGGCAGGAGCTTATTTTCTTTTTCAATAAGAGAGAGCGCTGTTCATTGAGTTCGCTACCCTTCATTCCAATTTGTAATAAATTTAGATCATTAAAATTTTTTTTGTGCAAATGCTCCATACACTGTCAGATTATTGGCTCCCTACCGATATTAAATTATCAAATATTATATGGGTTCATACAAAATCAGGATGGATGGTGGAGGTATTCATGTTTTTTGCAAAAGCAGGACAGCGACTGAGAAATATGTCTTTTCGGGTCAAATTACCATTAATGATCAGTCTTCTCGTGTGTATCGTACTGACCGTAACGGCTGTGCTGTGTTATAAGATAGCTGAAGGTATTACACAGGATAAAAGTAAGGATGAAATTCATGCCAATTCGGATCGAATTGGGGCAGGATTGTTTACCTCTCTGCAGTTGTCTAAGCAAGCGGCATTTCTCATGACCAAACATAAGGCCTTTGAACAATTGCTTTCCATACGGAGTGCAAATGAAGGACAGGAAGCAAATACCTTTTTTGAGGAAAATCAAACTCTAATCAATGAATCTAATGATATCTTAGCCCAAAGCTTGGAAGGCATTGAGGGCGCCGTTGTGCTTATGCTGATTGATAAGAATGGCACGGTAGTCGCAGCGAACGACCCGAAGACCGTAGGCGGAGATCGCGCGGATCGGGGCTATTTTAAAGAAGCGATACAAGGGCGTCAGGTCATCAGTGAAGGTATTATTTCCAAAACGTTGGGTACATTGGGCACCGTTTTTGCCTCTCCGATGTATGATGAGAATCAGCAAGTAAACGGAGTGCTTATTGCCACGATATCCACTTCGTTTTTTGTGAACCAATTACAGAACGTCAAGATTAACGATGAAGGTAAAGTAATCGTTCTGGATCGGGTGGGTAAAGTGATGTACCACTCGGCAGATGCAAATCTGGCAGGGAAACCGCTGGAAACCGGGGAATACAAGTCTCTTGTAGATTTGCCTCCAAGTAATGAATTACAACAGGGCGAGGTAAGCACAGACGAGAAAGTAGTGTTTTATTCCAAAATTCCGCAATCGGACTGGACGATTATCGTTGAGGATTCCTACGTCGACGTCAATCAGCCATTAACAAGCATGGCAAATAAGATGTACATCGTTCTGTTCAGTTCGATAGCCTTCTCTGTCATTGTGGGTATTCTACTCTCACGGGTGATGACAAGACCGGTTACATCCATTACCGCACTGTTTAAACAGCTTGCGGGGGGAGATTTGACGGTACAGGCGAAGGAAAAATACAGCGGGGAGTTCAGCGAACTGGCGGATAGCTTCAATACGATGGCTGAAGGGAACAGACAGCTAATCGCCAGCATGAACGCTTCCATTGGTGTTTTGAATAAAAGTATTGCGGAACTGGATAAGTCTGCACAGCAGACAGCCGCATCGATTACCGATACCACGGCCACTGCACTTGAAATATCCCGTGCAATGGAGTCGCAGGCTAACGATACAGAGGCGATCGTTGATCAATTTATGAACGTGGGTAGCAAAATTGTAAATGTCAACGAGATGTCCCAGTCTGTCATGGCTCAGGCGGATGAAATTACCGATGCATTCCGGGATAATCATGAAGTGATCGATGCTCTCATCGCCGTTAATGATCGGAATGAAGCAGAGGTAAATAACATCTCAAAGATTACGGTTCAACTTGCAACGAGCTCATCCGGCATTCAACAGATCACAAGCACCATTGCCGAGATTGCAAATCAAACCAAACTGCTTGCGCTGAATGCGTCCATTGAAGCGGCACGGGCAGGAGAGCAGGGCCGTGGATTTGCCGTGGTGGCTTCCGAAATACGCAAGCTTGCAGAACAGACAACGGCACAATCCGAAGATATTCATCGCATCGTTATGCAGACGATTGAACATGTAGAGCAGAATAACCAGAGTGTACAGGCCATTGAGGCCATTGCCGAGCAACACAAGAGCAGTGTGATGCAAACCAAGGAAACCTTTAATTTTGCGACGCGAAATATGCAAAATATGATGAATCAGGTGCAGGCGATCGCCTCCGAGATCGAGTCCATTGAACGGGATAAGGACGAAGTCCTTGGCGCGGCACAGAACTTGTCTGCTTCTGGCGAGGAAGTGTCCGCATCCATTGAAGAAGTTACCGCCACCATGGAGGAGCAGTCTGGAATGACCGAGCATTTGGCCGAGCTGGTGCAGACCATCGATGCTTTGACCAAACAGCTCGCTGAGGAATCGGCACGTTTTAAAACGAGTTCGTAAGGATTGAATTTAAATGATATCCAAGTGTTTAGCAAAATAAAGATAATAGTAAACAAAAAACTCTATCATGTGGTTAATGATAGAGTTTTTTGTTTATAGAGGTAGTTCACCTGAACCTACATATTTATCTTTCTTACTATTCCATTTATAAAAGGCCACAGCAGTATCCCATCCCCCCTCAGGGGAATAATTCTTCCATGCTTGTATGATCTCACCTGATTTAGATATTTTAATATTCACATCACCAATAATAGATAGTTTCTTTTTAAGGGTTCCATCCTGGTACTTAAAAACAAACAGTTGAGTATTTGAAGGTGGATAGTCTAATGTGATCGCAACATGTTTCTCTTTGGATGAGATATTAAGTATATGGAAAGTAGGATCTTCTTCGCTATAGTAATTTGTATCTATAAGTACGATAACACCTTTAGAGTTGATGAGATAAAAATTTCCTGAGTCAGTGATCAGTAAATGTTCTTTCTTGTTATCTCCGTTTAGGTCTAGTGACTTACTGACCGTTACTTGCTCTCGCGGGAATTTCTTTTCTAACAGTGCCTTAGGAGTTTCAGTAGCAGCATCAATATAAGTGGGATTAAAAATTAATCCAAGCATTGCAATGGAACAGAGTAGGGCAAATATTTTTCTCATAATAGCTTCCTTTTTTAATTATTTTTCGTTCGCGTCACTGTCGCTAAACATCATTCCTATGCATCCGAACCCATCACAGTATACCTTATTCCATTTACTTCGGTTGATTCGTCAACTGTAGTCCAGTCGACTCCTTCATTTAAGATATTTATTTTTTTAATAAGTCTAACAAATACAATAACATTCCAATTCCTGAAACCAGTGCTATAATTCCTGAAACAAAATTACCTATTATAGATGTAGGGAATGAATTATTCTGTCCGAAGGGTTGTCCACAATTAAGACAAAAAAACGGCTTCTTTAGATATTCTATGACCACATGAATGACAAGGTTCCAAACTAGATTGTGTACCTTTAATAGCAAGGTAAATATTTCTGAACATCCTACCAAAGCAATGAATAGCCACATAAAACATTGTTAGAATGAAAACAGATTGTAATGTTGTCCCAAGTATAATTGCGATTTTCTGTTCCACTAATTTCTCTCCCCAACCTCTAATATGTAACATAAACTATTTAAAACTAAAGGTTTCAAATGTCTCAAGAAACTCAGACAATAGATAAAATCCTAACCCCATAGAAAAAAAACCAAAGATAAAACAACCAATGATAGAATTAAACAATCCACTGGCTCTTCCGTAATGTTCTCCACAATGTGGACAAACTATAGCAGAACTGGAAATTGAATTTTTACAGGTTCTACAAGGTTGCATTTTGCTATTTCTTCTACCAATTAACCGCCTGTAGATATTAACGAACATGGCAACGATGGATAGTAACCCAAGTGCAAATTCCAATATAATGAGACCTGCAAATAATAACATGCCAAACATTTCACTGATATTATGAATCATATATTTTCCTCCAACTTAGCAATGAACCATACAATAGTCTATCAGACCTAGGTATATTTTTCTACTAAACTTTGGGTAGTTAAAAGCCAATCCAACCTTTATGGATCGGCTTTTTGCAATTGGCGAAATTCATTATTTATCCTAAAGACCATTCCGTAGATTCAGACGTTACATTAGCTACATCCCGCAGATCATGTACCTTTACGTTGCTTCCGTAAATCATCGAATCACTGCTCAGCCGGAAGGAAGGGAAGTTATTTTCGGATTGCAGACGTAAACAGGATTCAAAGTGAATCTGTTGCTCTTTATTAATCACAAACGGAAGCGAACCTGCCTCAATAGGCACGTCATCACTGTCTCGTTCATTTAAGATCAGAAGTACCGTAATTCCATCACATCCGCAACCATCGGTATCATAAAACAATTTGAAAAAGCCGGGCCGGTCGCCCAGTTGCTCCATAAGTCGTGCTTCTGCTTGCGGACTCACTTGAATGATCATGGCGTCGTCACACTCCTTTGTTTCCCAATGAATTCGCTTACAATTTAATATATGGACCATAATTGCCGATTAGAATGTAAAATAATATATAGGGAAAGGGGAGATGCACTTTGGAAATACGGCAACTGAATGAAGATCCTATTGAACATTATGCATATTGGAATGCGATTCCTGGCGGTGAGGTCATTCAGGCTCAGCTTCCGATCTATCATGGGACATTAGATGGCTTGCCAGACGGCATCGATGCACTGATTGTCGCTTCAGATTTGCAGGGAATTGTACCTGTAATAGAGAAGGAGTCCGGTGCCGCCTCTGACACGGAGTCTATGGACAAGCTTTTGGGTGAGATGTTGCCTGCCTATATTCGCCTACTGATGGAGGTGGAGTGGCCTGAGCTCGATCCGCAGAAGACGGGTGTGCTGTTATGTGGAGATATGTATGCCCTGCGCGGGAAAAGGGGAGCGAGCGGCAATCCGGTTCCCGTTTGGCTTGCCTTCAAGCAAGCCTTCGGCTGGGTTGCCGGCGTTCACGGCAACCACGATATAACCGATGACGCAGACGCTCATCGGTTGCATCACAGCGAGGGCATCCATTGCATGGATGGCCCAGCTGCGATCATCAGCGCTGGCCGCCCACCGGGTGGCCTTGCGCCCCATGCCGCCAAGGCGCGCCAGCTGCGCATCGCGGGCCTTGGCGGCATCATCGGCCGGCCGGACAAGCCTAACCGGCAGCCGGCAGAGCCGTACTTGCAATCCGTGCGCAAGCTGCTGAAGCAGCAGCCGGATTGCTTGCTTTTGCACCAAAGCCCGGGCATCGCCGAGCTTGGGCTTAGGGGTGAACCGCTCATCCGGCAGGCCCTGGAGGCCGGGCCGGAGACGCTTGTGTTCAGCGGGCATACCCATTGGGATATGCCCTTGGTTCAACTGAGCAACGGCACACAAGTGGTGAATGCCGATAGCAGGCTGTTTATTTTCACATGCTAGGCATCTTGTAGAATGAAATGCATTTCATTCGTGATATCTTATCTGTTATGATAAGCAGGTAAATAGAGAAAAAAGGAAGGTTTCCCCCCTATGACATCGATCACCATATATGATATTGCGAAAGAAGCGAATGTATCTGTATCGACCGTCTCCCGGGTGTTGAATGATACGGCTCCGGTTCGTGCCAGCACGCGAGAGAAGATCATGTCGATTATCGAGAAACATCAGTTTCAACCGAACGCACAGGCACGCAGCCTGATCAAGAAAGAGACGGGCACCATTGCCATCATCTTGCCCGATATCACCAACCCTTTTTTCCCTGAAGTGTTCTGGGGGGCAGAGAATGAAGCACGTGGACTCGGGTATACGTTCTTCTTATGTAACACGGCGGGGGACTCTAACCGGGAGTCTGAATATCTCTCCATTTTGCGGGAGAAACGGGTGGATGGCATTATCTTTCTCGGCGGACGCATCAACTTGCAGGTCTGTCCGGATAACATGGCACAGGAATTGATGGATATGAGCAGACATATGCCCATTGTGCTGGTCAACGGTAACATTGCCAAGAGTGGACTTCACCGGGTATACACAGACGAGGGAGCTGGGGCAGCTATGGCTGCAGAGCATCTACTTGAGCTGGGGCATCGGGAGATTGCTTTTGTCGGGGGAATGAAGGAGTTATCTACAACGATGGTCAAGGTGAAAGCCGTACAGAAGAAACTACGTGAACATGGGCTTGAAATACCGAAAGAACGCCAGCTGTTAGGCGGTTTCTCCATTGACGACGGCAAGCGGGAAATGTCCAAACTTCTGGAGCAGGACAATCCGCCAACGGCA
Organism: Paenibacillus xylanexedens; assembly: GCF_007680605.1. Lineage (GTDB taxonomy): Bacteria > Bacillota > Bacilli > Paenibacillales > Paenibacillaceae > Paenibacillus > Paenibacillus xylanexedens_B. The sequence goes on along the minus strand of NZ_VEIO01000001.1, from coordinate 3,109,827 downwards.
GTGATCTGTGTGAACGACAATAATGCCATTGGTGCGATTAAATCAACGATTGAGCATGGTTTGTCGATCCCGAAAGACATTTCGATCATCGGTTTTGATGATACACCGCTAGCGAGCGCCGTGATCCCTGAACTGACAACGATATCCCAGAATACGTATCAATTGGGCAAACAGGCCGTAGATGTGTTGCATGACCTGATAAACCAAGGCAAACCGAAGAAACAGAATGTATTGGAACCTAGGCTGATCATCCGCCAAAGTACAGGACCTGCCGCCCGTTAGTGGGCCGGCTTTTCAAAAAAAGAAAGCGTTGACATTTCTTTGAAGCGTGAAATATAATGAGGGCGTAAATGAGACCCTTTTCATCCTGTGGAACGGGTTTTAGTTTTCGACTTAATGAAACCGATTTCATGAAATGGGTTTCAAAAAAAGACCCGAATAACTCGAACAATTTCACACAATGGCCAACCTCAACTTAGAAGATCAATGGATCATGAAAGAAGGAAATCATGATGGCACATAATGCACAGCGTTTCAGGGGCAGAAGAGGTTTGGTGTTCGCAGGTACAGCCTTGCTTGCCTTGGTGGCGGTAGGAGGAATGGCTATCAATCATTATATGAATTCATCTCCCAAGACACTTGTATTTCAGGAAGACCCGGTGCATCTCAAGCTGGAGCAGTCGTACGATCATTTTGAAGGCTGGGGTACGTCGCTTGCTTGGTGGGCGAATGATCTCGGCGGCTGGAAGGATCAGACGAAGGTGGATGAGGTTATGGATCTGATATTTGACCCTGCCAAAGGTTTGGGGCTTAACATCGTTCGTTACAATATCGGCGGGGAAGAGAACCCGGAGATGAATGCGCTTCGTCCGGGCGGTGACGTCCCAGGTTTTCAGCCTGAGCCGGGCAAGTGGGATTGGGAAGCGGATGCGGGTCAGCGTTCCGTAATGCAGGGTGCGATCCAACGCGGAGTCAACATCACAGAGGCCTTCTCCAACTCACCTCCGTATTGGATGACGATTAGTGGCTCGGTCACTGGTGCCGAGGATGGCGGTAATAACCTGCGTGAAGATCAGTATGATGCGTTCGCCGACTATTTGACTGAAGTGGTGAAGCATTATCGGGATACGTGGGGCATTACATTTCGCACCCTTGATCCGCTGAATGAACCTTCTGCTAACTGGTGGAAAAAGGGGAATCAGCAGGAGGGCAGTCATTTTAGTACGGAGAAACAGGCCGAGATTATTAAGAAAACGGCTGCCTCGCTCCAAAGCAAAGGACTGGATGGCACGGTAATCAGTGCTGCGGACGACAACAGCATCGATGAGACCGTATTTAATTTCAGCCTGTATGACCAGGATACGATTGATGCGGTGAAGCAGATCAATACCCATTCATATAACGGTAGCAAAATGGGAGAACTGCGTGCTCTGGCTGATAAACTCGGCAAAAAGCTGTGGATGTCCGAATATGGCACCGGCGGCAGCGAGCCGCATAATCATGAGGACATGACCTCGGTACAGGAGCTGGCAGACCGAATCATGTTTGATCTCAAAATCATGCAACCGTCCGCCTGGGTATACTGGCAGGCTGTTGAAGACGAAGGAGCGAATAACAACTGGGGATTTATTCACGCGAATTTTAACGGAGATGAACAATACGAGATGACCAAGCAATATTACGGCATGGCTCAGTTTACGAAGTACATTCGTCCAGGTGCGGTCATTATTCCGACGGATGAAGGCAGAACACTTGCGGCTTATGATGCCAAGGCACAGCGGCTTGTGCTGGTGGTTCGGAATGAGCTGTCTGCGGAAAACAAAGCATTTGACCTGACCGGCTGGGATATTACCAAAACAGGCTCGGCCCAGGTGTACCAGACATCACCGGAGCTCAATATGCAGAAGCTGGAGGATATCCCGGTATACGCCAACGGCATTGAAGTGCCAACCGCAGATAACTCCATCACTACTGTCGTGCTTGAAGGTGTTCTGCCCTCTGCAGAGTAATGGCACAGAATAACAGCAATCTGCAAGTTATTCTGGCACCGGAGTGCGACGTGTGAACTTGAACGATCTGGTTTGAATGAATGATTTACACATTAACGGAGAGGGCAGAAATAACTGGAGGAAGCGGAGCGTTCGCATTTATCACCGGATTTTTCCCTTGAATAAGGGAATCAAAAAAATCTGGGGATAACAGCGATCTGCAAGTTATTCTGGCATCGGAGTGTTCCGTGTAAATATGTACTTCAATTGAGAGCGTTCTTTATCTATAAAAAGAGAAGGAGGGGATCGCGTTGACAGAACCAACATCCCTTTTGTTTCAGGAACAACAGAATAACAAGCTTGGCAACAATAATGATATTCAAACGGAGCTGACGTATGATGCGCGCAGCTTTTATCTTAACGGTGAACGGTTCTTCCTGAACAGCGCCACCATTCATTATTTCCGTATGCCGAAGGAAGAATGGCGTGATGTCTTGATGAAGGCCAAGCTTGCAGGCATGAACTGCATTGATACCTATTTTGCATGGAACGTGCACGAACCGGAAGAGGGACAATGGTCCTTCGAAGGCGATAACGACTGCGGTGCATTTCTTGATCTGTGTGCAGAGCTAGGTATGTGGGTTATTGCACGACCGGGTCCGTTTATCTGTGCGGAATGGGATTTCGGTGGATTTCCGTACTGGTTGGGAACGAAAGAGAATGTAAAATTCCGTGAAAATAATGAAACGTACCTTCATTATGTGCAGCTCTACTTTGATCAGATCATCCCTGTTATTCGTAAGCGTCAATTGTCTGCCGGAGGTACGGTTATCCTCGTCCAGGTTGAAAATGAGTACGGTTATCTGATGGATGATGAGGCGGCAAGCGCACATATGACCACACTTAGGGACGGGATACTGGAACGAGGGATAGACGTCCCGCTGATTACTTGCGTCGGTGGAGCAGAAGGTACCATCGAGGGGGCGAACTTCTGGTCTGGCGCAGATGGACATTATGCGAGCTTGCGTTCGAAACAGCCTGATACACCGAAGATCGTTACTGAATTCTGGACCGGCTGGTTTGAACATTGGGGAGGGCCTTCAGCAATCCAGAAGACGGCATCTCTACTAGACCGAAGAATCATGGAAATTTTGCGAGCCGGATATACGGGGATCAGTTATTACATGTTCTATGGGGGAACCAATTTCGGCGGATATGGTGGAAGAACGCTGGGTGACAGTGATATTTTCATGATCACATCGTATGATTACGATGCTCCGCTAAGTGAGTATGGACGCGTGACACCGAAATATGCAGTGACGAAAAACCTATCTTATTTTGTGCGTGCTTTTGGATCACTGCTGATGGAATCTGAGGAAATTGCTACTCAACAGATTCAGGTTCGCCATCCCGGTGGCATATCCGTACGCGGGAGACAGACGGGGCAAGAAAAAATCTGGTTCGTGGAGAGTCACAAGGATGAGCGTGAGACGGTGAACATTACGCTTGAGGAAGGCCGTACATTGCCGATATCGATTCATCCGGGACAGATTGTTCCTTTGCTGGATCGCGTGCAAATTGCTGAACAGGTGTACCTTACCGCAGGAGCGCTAATAACCGGTAATGAGATGATTAATGGAGAACTGACGTTGTTCATTACAGCAGACCGTGGACAACGCTCGGTGGTTGAGTTGGAACTGGATGAAAAACAGGACGCGACGGCAGGAGGATTGATCTTGAAAGAAAGCACGGTGCAAGTGCTGATTGAACAGGATGCGGGGAGAAATGCATATCGTTTTGACCTGTTTCATTTTCAAGAGCCAGGTATGGTGCGTTTCGAAGCTAATGGCACCGCCATGCGATTCATCATTCTGGATCGTGACACGATGAATCGCACATGGCGATTGGAAGCTCCCGATCACCAAAGCTTGCGTTATGCTATCGGTTTTGACGATGTGGATGTCACGGCGTCCGGGCAAGTGAAAGGCATGATCTCTGATCCCGAGCGTACAATGATGTTGCTGGGTGACTGGCAAGATGGCGAACAGACACGGACAGGGCGTGAGTTTTTTACTCAAAAAATGGAGGTACAGCCTGAATCGGCATCCATTGCAGTTGAAGATCAACCTGCTTGGATGATTCCTGCAGCGCCACTGGCTCCGGTGTTGTGCAAATCTCCTGAGTTCTCCCGTGTTACATTAACGGCAAAGCAACGCTCTGCGAGCGGGCATCCTATCGATTTTTCCGAGTACGGTCAGGACTTTGGCTATCTGTTGTATGAATGCGATTTTGATAGTAAGGTGGATGGAATGATGAATCTCGTGCTACCCAAAATACAGGATACCGCGAGAATTATCGTAAACGGTGTAGAGCAAGCGCTAGTGCGCCAGGTTGGAGCGGCGGCTGTCCCCATTCAGGTAACTCAGGGGCAGAATACGTTGCAAATGTTTGTACAGCATATGGGCCGACTGAACTTTTCTCCTTATCTTGGGGAACGCAAAGGTATAGCGGGAGAGGTATACCTTGGTGGGCAAGTGCAGGATATTCGCCGCGATTGGCAGATGGAGTCAGAGACAAATACAGAAAAAGAAACTGGAATTATTCATTTGGATGAAGTGAACTCCATTCCGGGAGGAACCGTGCTTCGTCGAAGTTTTACGCTGGATGGTATGGATCGGGCTATACTTGTGGGTGCTCCGAGCAAAGGTTTGCGTATTAACGGCATTGAAATTCCGATGCCTGCTTATCAGGACTGGTTTGCTTTCCAGACGCTGGATCTATCCGGCTACGTGAAGCCTGGAGTTGTAAATACGCTTGAGATGCCATATAGTCGGTCACCACTCAATCGACTTGAGCTGATTACTTATCGGCATGAGGGGGAACTTCAGGATTGGCGAATGGCTGGTACGGATGCGCTGCTTCCAACGTCTTGGGAGTCATATGGTCTCTCCGGGGATACGCCAGCAGTGACTTCACCGGGCGCTTCATACGGTCAGCCGGTATGGTATCGTTGGCGTTTTGCCAAACCTGTCACAGCCGAACATCACAAGGTCAACCTGATGCTTCGCATGACGGGCATGAGCAAGGGAACGATCCATGTGAATGGTCATCATCTGGGTCGATACTGGCAGATTGGACCACAGGAGGATTATAAAATTCCGGTTGCCTGGCTGAAGGAAGAGAATGAACTACTCATTTTTGATGAAGAAGGCAGAACACCCGAACGGGTACGATTGTTGCTGGATGAGATGTCACGATATCCGTGGGTCATGGCGGGGAAATAGTAAATAGCAACTAAAAATAACATGTAGAAATAAAAGGAAAATATAGAAGTGGGAATAGAAGTAAGAATAGAATTTAAAATTAGAAATCTATTCAGAGCCAGCCATGCATCTAAGATGTATGCAATAGAGCAAGTATAAATAATATTAGATAACGATAGCCATAGGTGTTAGCAACAGCCTTAGACTGTAGGAAATTGCCTCTCATTCTTATATATACCTGAATCATAGGAGAGTTTGGTATAGATAGCGACTCTTGATTCAAACTGGTTCTATATGAGAATGAGGGGATTTATGCATATTTTTAAAGAAAGAAAAGTAGCAAGGCTTAATCTCTATGGTCAAAGAGGGAGAGAAATATACATTTTTGTAAGCGTATACATAAGGCGAATATATCCGTAAAGGGGGTGATGTTTCATGTAAATGGGACGGGAGCAGATACCGTAAGGGCTTCTTGGCAAAAGGAAGTACGTTTAAGCACACGCTTCGTTCAGTCAGAAGGCAGTCCGATATGATCTTATGTAGGAAAAGGAGTTGGGTTCATGTTAAGCAAAAGGAAAGGCAGGACACAGCGATGGCGCAGACATAGAGTTGTACTCCTACTCACCTTAGGATTGTTAATGATATTCACGATCACATTCCCGAATACGGTGAAAGCAACAACCAGCGTGTATACGATGACGGCCTTTACGAACACAAGCGAGTCCAACATGTATATCTATGAGTCATATAACGCGAAACACTACGGTTTGCTGAAAGGTCCAGCGTATACCCCACCCGCGGCGGACTTGATTCGCGATCCCAGCATCATGAAACACACAGATGGTTTGTACTATGTGGTCTACACCACCAACTGGTCAGGCAATACGATTGGCATCGCGTCCAGCCCGGACAAGATGAATTGGACGTTTGTCCGCAATATTACGTTGTCTGCTTCAACCCCGATTGCTCATACCTGGGCACCGGAATGGTTCAAAGACACGAATGGCAGTGTGAACATCATTGTCTCTCTCTCACCTGGAAACTATGAGAACTTCAAGCCGCATGTCATCACCGCATCCGGAAGCAATCTGGCATCCACAACGTGGTCTGCACCTGCGGTGCTATCAGGACTTGCTCCCAACTATATTGACACTTTTGTAGTAAAGACAGGCTCGACCTATCACGCGTTCACGAAGAACGAAACGACTAAATACATTGAATATGCCACATCCAACTCGCTGAAAGGGCCATATACATTTAAAGGCACAGGGAATTGGGCCGGCTGGGGTTCCTGGGTAGAAGGGCCGGCATTGATCCAACTGGATAACGGTTCCTGGCGAATCTATTTTGATGGGTATGCAGATCACAAATATTATTACAGCGATTCGGCGGACAACTTTCAGAGCTGGAGTGCCAAACAAGAGATCACGGGCCTGTCCGGAATGGTTCGCCATATGACCGTGCTGAAAGAGTCCGGTCAGCCGGGTGATATTCGCAAGCTGGAATCGTTTAACGTACCGGGCAGTTTCATTCGCCATTATAACTATCAAGCTCGGATTGATGCCAGCGTGAGTCCAGCAGAGGATGCTCAGTTTCGCATCGTTCCTGGTCTGGCGAATGCGACGGGCATCTCGTTTGAAGCGATGAATTATCCTGGTTATTTCCTGCGCAATAATAATGGCAATGTCGTACTGGTTAAAAATGACGGCAGTGTTGCGTTCCGCAATGATGCGACGTTCAAACGGGTCAACGGACTGGCGAATGCAAGCTGGACTTCGTATACCTTATTTAACAATCCGAATCTGTATCTGAGACATTACGATCAATTGTTACGATTGCAACCCGTGGTTACGGCTCTGGATAAATCCGACGCTACTTTCCGCGAGATCACTCCATAGCTCTTGGCAAGTGTCAAAACTCAGCAGACAAATTCGATTTAAATCGCATTTGATTGTACCCGAACGTTTTGATCCAAATAGCTTATCTAAAATGTCTAAGGAGTGAAGTAAATGAAGTGGTTGAAACGAATGAGTGCGGTGCTATTAAGTGGAACACTGCTGGTTGGAAGCTTGGGTTCAGGGTCCGAAGTATCGGCTGCTGGAGCTTATACGGCTGTGGCTGATCCATCGAAACAATATCAGACGGTGGAAGGTTGGGGAACATCGCTGGCTTGGTGGGGCAAGGTCGTTGGTGAATATTCAAATCGGGATGAATATGTGGAGAAAATGTTTAATCCTGCGACAGGAATTGGCATGAACATTCTGAGATATAACATCGGAGGCGGGGATGCCCCTTCATCCAATGTCCTTGAATACCGCAAAGCGGTTCCTGGTTTTCAACCTTCTCCAGGTGTGTACGATTGGACTGCCGACGCAAATCAGCGTTACATGCTGCAAGCTGCCAAGGCACAGGGAGTCAACATCATTGAAGCTTTTGCTAACTCGGCACCTTACTGGATGACGATCAGTGGCGGTGTCTCGGGTGCGCCGAATGGCGGTAATAACCTCAAGCCGGATTATTATGATGATTTTGCTGATTATTTGACGGAGGTTGTGAAGCATTTCCGGGATCATTGGGGCATTACATTCGATACGGTAACCCCACTGAATGAACCGATCTCGAACTGGTGGAAGCAAGGGAATGATCAGGAGGGCATGCACTTCGGCCTTGCTGAGCAGAATACGATTCTAAGTCAGGTTCAGGCTTCTTTGATTGCCAAAGGACTTACCACCAAGCTGAGTGCACCGGAAGAAAACAATCTGGATGATACCAACACCTCCTATAAAAGCTACAGCAATGCCGTCCAGTCAGCGATCAGCCAGATTAACACACATACGTATAATGGCAACAACCGAACGGCTATGCGTAATACGGCAGCATCTGCAGGCAAACATCTATGGACATCCGAATACGGAGATGGGGATGCAAGTGGTCTTACCATGTCACGTATCATTCTGAAGGATATGCGTAACATGGGTGCTACGGCTTGGGTGTACTGGCAGGCCGTAGATAGTGCGGAAGGCTGGGGATTTTTCAAAAACGTGCTGAACAACACAAAAACGACCAGTTATACGGTTAATCAGAAATACTATGTTATGGGGAATTACAGCAAATTTATCCGTCCGGGTTATAAAATCATCGGCATGAGTGATGCGAATACGCTTGCTGCGTATGATGCGGCATCCGGCAAAGTGGTACTGGTTACGACAAACTCGGAATCCACCGATACTTCGGTAACCTATGATTTGAGTCGCTTCTCAAGCGTAGGCTCGTCCGTACAAGTGTACCGCACTTCGGCAACGGAGAAATTACAACAGTTTACGAACATACCAGTTCAAAACAAAAAGTTTACAACGACGGCTAAAGCGAATTCGGTAACCACTTATGTGATCTCTGGCGCAGCCTACAGTGGTAGCACAGGATATGAAGCAGGGGCTATTTACAAGCTTGTTAACCGTAACAGCGGCCTTGTACTGGATGTGAATGGTGCTTCATCCGCTGGCGGAGCGACGATTATTCAGTGGAGTGATAACGGAGCAGCCAATCAGCAATGGAAGCTGGAGCCGGCAGGCAACGGATATTACAACATTCGGAACGTTGGCAGCGGATTGTTGCTTGATGTCAATTCCGGTTCCACACAGGGCGGAGCATCGCTGATTCAGTGGCAGGCGAACGGAGGTTATAACCAGCAGTGGCTGCCGATTGATGTAGGCGGATATGTCGTTTTGGCGAATCGTAACAGCGGCCTGACCGTTGATATCAACCAAGGATCGATGAGTGCAGGGGCTTCTACGATTCAATGGGAGGATAACGGTGGAGCCAATCAACAATGGAGTCTGGTAAAGGTGAACTAGAGTATGATCTCTTCGGTAGCAGCATGATGAACGAGGAACAGCTTGCTTATAGCAGGCTGTTTTTCATTCACCATATTGTGTAGCCATCTCTTTTAACTTGGAGCGAATTTGATCACGGACCTGAGGGGGATGCGTCACATGGGCATCTATCCCCAAGCCAAGAAAGAAACTGACCACCCAAGGGGTGTAGCTTGTACCCATATGAGCATGAATTGTTCCTGAGCCGTCCTCGTTGATTTTCACAAATTGTGATAACCACACATCCGATTGACATCTTCGCACGCCTTCTGGCGACAGGGAGACTTTAAGCTCCAATGGTGCTTCCAGATCCTCGCGTATGATCCAATCTTGAATATTCGCTTCGTTCAGGTCGACTTTTTGGCTTTGATCCACTTCACATTGCAGTCCGCTAATTCGATCAACACGAAATACACGATAATCTGCTGCGCGAAAACAGTAGGCCTGACAATACCATAAACCATTCATTGTATACAAACCAAGAGGTTGAATTAGTCGATTCCGTGTTTCGTTCGCTTGATACTGGATTTGTACGATTTTCTGTTCCAATGCCGCCTCCAATAGTTCCTTCAAGTAGGGAACATCGAGTTCATGCGGTGGTACCCAGAAAGTGAGTCTTTGTTGCATGCGTTCAATTTTATGTTTGAGGTCACTGGATAAATAATGGAAAAACTTGCGTAACGCACTTTGTACTTCATTGTTAAAAGGTAGAGATTTATAGTTCTGTAACGATTGAGCGGCAAAAAACAAAGCCATAGCTTCATGCTCGGAAAAACTGATTGGCGGGAGCACCTTTTCACGTAAAACACGATAACCGCCATGAGGACCAACTTCGGAATAAAGGGGGATGCCCAGTTCGCTTAATTCCGCCAAATCTCGAATCATGGTTCGACGTGATACTCCGCATTCATCAGCCAGTTCTTGTACGGTAAACGTTCTGCGTTCATTCACTAACATGATTAACTGAACAAGCCTTTGTGCTTTGTGCATGTATTTGCTCCCTAAAATAAATTTATAATCATGCCATTACTTGTCACTATTATCTATTATGCTTAATTTCGAAGTCAAGACGAGTTGCCTTCGATTCGTGATATAGAATCTTTGGGAGGAATAATAATGAATGAAGTAACGGTTATTGGTTTAGGAGCGATGGGGGGAGCTATTGCTCAAACATTACTGGAAAAGGGATATCAGGTGACCGTATGGAATCGCACAGCTACAAAGGCAGATTCCATCGTTGAAAAAGGAGCAGTACTCACATCTACGGTAGCTGAAGCGATTCGCGCTAGTCAAATATCCATTATCTGTGTGTCTGATTACAAGACTTCATATGAAGTACTTGATGTAGAAGGCGTGCATGCGGCCTTGTCGGGGCGAGTGCTCATTCAACTTACTACAGGAAGCCCTGAACAGGCTCAAAAGCAGGAAATCTGGGCGAACACCCATGGTGCTTCATATATAGATGGAGCAATAGCGGCTGCCCCTCCCCAGATCGGAGGAGCTCATGCGACCATTTTTACTTCCGGATCGACGGAGGCTTTTGATATAGTAAAGCCGGTTCTCGGTGCATTAGCAGGTCATGTTCCTTATTACGGAGAACAGGTTAGTGCGGCTGCTTCAATCGACCTGGCATTCCTGTCTTACCTGTTTGGGTCATATCTTGGATTCTTCCACGCATCGCGGATTCTGGAGTCCGATGGTTTGCGTATTGATGATTTTGGTTCTATGATTGCCGGAGTCTCGCCTATGGTTGGCTCCATTCTTCAATACGAAGGTGAGGTCATTCAACATTCCAAATACGAAAATCCACAAAGTTCTCTTCAAATGTCCATGGTAACCGTGGGGCTGCTCATGGAACAGGCGCGTGAGAAGAACATGAATAACGAGTTTCCGTTATTCTTGCAAAACATGTTTCGGAAAGCGATAGATGCTGGTTATGGCGAACAAGACATAGCATCACTTGTGAAAACGATACGATAACAACTCAAGTTATAAATCACTCGCGGCCATTCCCGATTAGTTAGGGGATGGTCTTTTTCACTCCTCTTAACTCATGGTGATCATTCTATTATATGACTTGGTTACGTCTAGTTGACGTAGTAAAATAATACAGGGACTATAACATACATAAATGGTAGAGATTCCGCATGAAAGGAGAATACGTATGAATACATTATTTACATTTGACACGTTTCCGCAATTGGATACCGAGAGATTTGTGCTACGTGTAGCAACAGAGAATGACAGTAGGGATCTGCTGGAACTGTACTCAGATGAAACCGTCGTCGAATATATGCCTCTTGATCCCTTTGAATCCGAACAGGATGCACTGGATGAGATGAGCTGGTATAAGAAGATTTTCAAGGAACAAACGGGTCTACGCTGGATGATTGAAGATAAGCAGTCTCATCGAGTTATTGGAACGTGCGGATATCTGGGGTATGAAGAGCAACATCATCGCGCAGAGATCGGTTATGATCTGCTCTCATCGTGCTGGGGCAAAGGTGTAATGACTGAGGTTGCTCGTGCTGTCCTGGAATTTGGATTCAACCAGATGCAGCTGAACAAAATTGAAGCGAAGGTGGACCCGGGGAATGAGGCATCCATTCGTCTACTGCATAAGCTGGGATTCCAGCAGGAAGGTCTGTTGCGGCAGCATGAGTTTGAGAAGGGCAGATACGTTGATCTCGCTGTTTTCTCGAAGCTGCAGAGTGACAACTAGCTTCTGTCTTCCATTTCCGTGTTCATCCCCATATTCATTTACAGATTCAACTCCCCATCCCATTCGTCATGCCCAACATGTGATGTCTTGTTCCGTGAATTAGGCTCATGTTATATTGGAGAGATGTGAGGAGATGAGAATATGAAGCTGGTGTCCTGGAATGTGAATGGACTTCGAGCCTGTGTGAATAAAGGATTTATGGATTATTATCAACAAAGCGAGGCCGATATTTTCTGTCTTCAGGAAACCAAATTACAGGCTGGACAGATCGAGATGGATTTGGGCGAAGACGTCTATCAGTACTGGAACTATGCGATCAAAAAAGGATACTCCGGTACGGCTGTATTCAGCCGCATCAAGCCATTGTCTGTGTTCTATGGTATGGAAGAGGACAGCGAGCCGGAAGGCCGAATGATTACGCTGGAGTACGATGCCTTTTATCTGATTAATGTCTACACACCTAATGCCAAACGTGATTTGACCCGGCTGCCTTACCGTTTGGAGTGGGAAGAGCGCTTCCGGTCCTATGTCCTGCAACTGGAGCAGACGAAACCCGTAATCATCTGTGGGGATCTGAACGTGGCTCACCAAGAGATTGACTTGAAGAATCCGAAACCGAATATGGGTAACTCCGGATTTACGGATGAGGAGCGCGCCAAGATGACCGACCTGCTTGCATCAGGATATGTGGACAGTTTCCGTCATTTGCATCCAGATCAAACCGATGTGTACAGCTGGTGGTCGTATATGCCAAAGGTCAGAGAGCGGAACGTAGGATGGCGCATTGATTATTTTATTGTATCCGATCAGCTTGCACCAAGTATAGCCGAAGCTTATATCGACTGTCATGTTATGGGCAGTGATCATTGCCCGGTAGGCGTTATGCTGAAGCTGTGAGAACACACACTTAGCAAGTAAGTAAGCAGAACCTGACAACCGGTTGTATCCCGAAAAAGGGGATGCAGGCGGTTTTTTTTACATCATGTTGCGTCTAAGAGGTAGGGGAAAGGAACTGGACTTTGGTTGGGGAAAGGACTGGACTCCGGATTGTTTCAATCCCGCCATTTCTTGGGTACGATTGAAGCATACATATATTATAAGTTGATGATTTATGGATACAGAAGGAGGAAGGATGTATGAAAAAGTTCAAAGTCATCACCCGATTCCTATCCATACTTGCAATAAGCTGTCTGTTATCCCTGACGGTGTTATCGTTGTCAGTCATCTGGATTGACATACCGTAGCCGCTGTGCCTGTTATTCAGCAGACACGGGAGTTCGACTAAACGAAGGAGGGATGTGCAAGTTGCATACAGAAGCGTACTTCTGATGTACGAGTATGTTTTCGAAGAATCACAACATCAAACAACCAGAAGGAGTGATTTTGATGGCGAAGAAGAAAAAAGTTTTACTGGCCTGCGCAGCGCTGGCTATGATGGTGGCATTAAGTGCGTGCAGCAGTACTGCTGACGAACCCAAAGGTGAATCTGAGAAGGTAAATAGTGAGGCAACATCTGGAACCGCTGAGCCAGCTGTCACGGAAAACACAAGCGAAGCAGCGACAGGTACAGATACAGAAGCTGCATCCACGCCGGCAACTTCGGAATCATCCGCAAGTAAAAGTGAAAGTAGTGCGGTGGAAGGCATGCCGGAATACTTGCCTAAAGATTTCCCGTTACCGGACGATGCAAAAATTACGACAGCGACATCCGGAGAGAATGAAGGGAAGAAGTCGGCAATGATGATTTTTACTACGGAACAGGATATGAAGACGGTATCGAAGCTGTACAAGGATTATTTTACAGAGAAGAAACTGACAGACTCCGGACAGCTGATTGATGAAAAAAATATTGTTATTCAAGGGACTGACCCGGATACGAAGCAGGAATGGTCTATGATCGGTGGAGCACTGGCAAGTCAGGAAGGTGTCGTTGAACTCACGTTAACCTGGTCTGAGTCGTAAAATCAAAATAGAATCTTTATTCATGAAATTGTTTATTTAGCCATACCTTGTGGTGGTACAGCGTTAAAGCTGTCCCTCTGCAAGGTATTTTTGATTTACATCTGGAAACCTGACAAGTTACATGTTATGTTATATCCTTAGATAGACTTATAGACAAAAGATTCAGACAGGGAGAGGATTAACATGATTAAAGTTGGTATCGTAGGTTACGGTAACTTGGGTAAAGGTGTCGAAAAAGCAATAAGCCAGAATGATGATCTAGAGCTGGTTGCTGTATTTACGCGTCGTAATCCGGAGCAAATGGTGGCTGAGGGTACAGAAGTTCGCTTTGAGCATATCTCTGCGGCTGAGCAGTACATAGGCAAAATCGATGTCATGATCTTGTGCGGGGGTTCTGCGACGGATTTGCCGGAACAGACACCTGTGATCGCCAAGCTGTTTAACACGGTAGATAGCTTTGACACCCACGCAAAGATTCCGGAGTTCTTTGAAGCTGTGAATGCGGCGGCTGAGCAAGGCGGACATGTAAGCGTGATCTCAACAGGCTGGGACCCAGGCTTGTTCTCGATGAATCGTCTGCTGGCACAATCTATTCTCCCGGAAGGGAAAGAGTATACATTTTGGGGCAAAGGGGTTAGTCAGGGTCACTCCGATGCCATTCGTCGTGTACCTGGCGTAAAAGCGGGTGTGCAATATACGGTTCCTGTAGAAGAAGTGATTAACAGCATTCGTTCAGGTGAAACACCAGAATTGTCCACACGTGAGAAGCATCTGCGTCAGTGTTACGTGGTGGCGGAAGAAGGTGCGAACCAGGATGAGATTCGTGAAACGATTGTGAATATGCCGAACTATTTCTCGGATTACGATACGACAGTTACCTTCATTAGTGAAGAAGAACTGAAAGCCGAGCATGCAGGTATGCCACATGGTGGCTTCGTTATTCGCAGTGGAATTACAGGTAACGGACAAAAACAAATTATCGAATTTGGTCTGAAGCTCGACAGCAATCCCGAGTTCACCGCAAGTGTACTTGTGGCATATGCACGTGCGGCACAGCGTTTGAGCAAGGAAGGACACAAAGGCGCGAAGACGGTATTTGATATCCCGCTGGGTCACCTTTCTCCAAAATCCGCTGCGGATCTCCGTCGTGATCTGCTGTAATCTTAGTTAGTTCGGTAAATAGTCTTAGAACAATAGCTAGTCCTTCGGTGGAAGGGCTAGCTATTGTTCATTGTGCCCTTTTTTTAGCGCCAATGGGAGGGTTTACTCAAATGGTCAGGCAACAAGGTATCCGCACTTCCCATAGCAGCGTTCAGCTGAGACTGTGTCAGGAAAATTCCGCCGCGTAGATCGGCTCCCCCAAGGTCTGTATCCCGCAAATCTGCACCAATCCAATCGGCGTTTCGTACATCGGCGTTGCGCAGGTTCGCTGCAATCATAAGCGCGCCCCGGAAGCTTGCACCTCGGAGGTCTGCTCCTTGCAGATTAGCCCCCAGAAAATCCATGCCATTGCGTTTATTGCTTTTGGGCTTTCCTTTTGCTTTCGTTGTTGCTGGAGAACTGCTACGTACGATCTCACTAGCCTGAATGAGCAGGGTATTCACGTTTGCGCGATGGCTTGTGATATCCAGTTGCAGCATTGCAGCTGGTTCCAGATCACTCAGACGCGCTACGTCAGGATAGGCTTTCTCCAGTGAGGCATGTAGCGAAGACGTATCGGGCCGCATCATAACCTCTCTCATATAACTGATCAGCTCATGAATTTGACGCAGTACAGGCAGGCAATCATACATTTCACGGGCCGTTTCGGGATGGGTATGCCAGCTTCTGTCCGCATACGTCACTTGTGACAGCTTCTGACCTGCACCAAAACAGTCATACACGGTGCAACCTTTGAAGCCCTTCTGTCGAAGCTGGGTGTGAATACCACATCGGTAGTCCTCCCGCAGATTGGGGCAAGGTGTACCGCTGGACTTGTCAAAAGCAAAGTCGGAGGATTTGCCATAAGGCAAGGCCACACAACATAATCCGTAACACTGCTCGCAGTTTGCTTGCAGATGAGGATGTTCATTTTGGTATAGAGGTTGGTTAAACAAAATACACACTTCCTTATCCTAGTAAGAACAAATTGATCACATCGATACCGATAAAACCATATCATTTTTTCACTTTACCATTATGAGGAAAGCACTTCAATGAAATAGATGCCATCTATTACGACCGGTTCAAAAGACATGCAAAGAAGTGCTTTATGTTAAAATATGAAATGAACTTTATAAAGCAAGAGCAAGTAGGGGGAGACCACGAATGGAGGTAGCAGAAGATGGATGAATTCAAGATACGTCAGGCTACCCAGGAAGATCGGGAGCAACTAGCCAATTTACGAGCCTTGGTGCTGTATGATGATTTGACACGCTTGGGGCGCTATGATGAGATTCGGGTGAGAGAGCGTTTCCGAAATACGTTCCAGCCGGAACATACACAAGTGTTGGAACTGGAAGGTAGATTAATTGGATGTGTGTCATTAAAACCGGGAAATGGAGAGTTATTGCTGGAGCACTTCTACATTGATCCGGATTATCAGAGCAGGAAACTGGGCACAAAGGTGCTTAACATGTTGTTTGAACAGGAATCAGTCAAGGGCAGACGTGTGACGTTAAACGTGTTGCAAGGAAGTCCGGCTAGGCGTTTATACGAACGGTTTGGCTTTACGGTGGATGATGAAGATGAAGTAGATGTGTTCATGTCTAGAGATTATCAAGGGATCGGGACCTCCAATAGTTGAGTATATTGCACGATAAAAAAAGAAGCCTCTTCTCTCCAAGGCCGCTAGACGGTCATGGCATGAGAAGATAAGGCTTCTTTTGGTATGAATCATTGAAGAATGCGGCAAAAAAGGAATTATACGACGCCTTGAGCGATCATGGAATCCGCTACTTTGAGGAAACCGGCAATGTTTGCTCCAGCAAGCAAGTTGCCTTCGCAGCCGTATTCTTCAGCCGCTTCTACACAGCTCTTATAAATGTTTTTCATAATGTCATGCAGTTTGGCATCAACTTCTTCAAATGTCCAGGACAACCGCATGCTGTTCTGTGACATTTCAAGAGCGGACACGGCTACACCGCCGGCGTTCGCAGCTTTTGCAGGGCCAAACAGCACGTTAGCACCAAGGAATACATCAATAGCAGCCAGCGTGGACGGCATATTTGCGCCTTCACCAATTGCCTTAACGCCACCTTGAACCAGAAGGGTCGCAGCTTGCTCGTCGATCTCATTCTGTGTTGCACACGGAAGAGCGATATCACACGGGATAGACCAGATCCCCTCAAAACCTTCGGTATACGTCGCATGTGGGTGTTCTTTGACGTATTCGCTGATCCGCAGACGCTCAACTTCTTTCAGGCGTTTTACCGTATCCAGGTTAATGCCTTGTGGATCATGTATGTAACCGCCGGAGTCGCTACATGCCACAACGCGAGCACCAAGCTCCTGCGCTTTCTCGATGGCATAGATGGATACATTGCCGGAACCGGAAACAACAACGGTGCTGTCCTTGAAGCTAAGCCCTTTGGAAGCAAGCATTTCATTAACGAAGTATACGCAGCCATAACCCGTTGCTTCTTTGCGTGCAAGACTTCCGCCGTATAACAAGCCTTTGCCTGTTAGTACACCTGCTTCATGCCCGCCGCGAATCCGTTTGTACTGACCAAACATGTAACCGATCTCCCGCGCGCCTACACCAATATCACCCGCAGGTACATCTGCGTCCGGACCGATGTATTTGTACAGTTCTGTCATGAAACTTTGCGTGAAACGCATCACTTCCTGATCCGATTTTCCTTTTGGATCAAAGTCAGAACCGCCTTTACCGCCACCGATTGGCAGGCCAGTCAGTGCATTCTTGAAAATTTGTTCAAAGCCCAGAAACTTGATAATGCCCGAGTAGACGGATGGGTGGAAACGCAGTCCACCTTTGTATGGGCCAATCGCACTGTTGAATTGTACACGGAAACCGCGATTGACTTGAACTTTGCCTTGATCATCGACCCAAGGCACACGGAAAGTAATGACCCGTTCCGGCTCAACAAGTTGCTCTAGCAGACTGTGGTTTCTGTATTTGGGATGTGCTTCGATAACAGGGATCAGTGAATCCAGGATTTCTTTGACAGCCTGATGGAATTCATTCTCGTTCGGGTTTCTCGCGATAACGGATTCATAGACGGAAT
Source organism: Paenibacillus xylanexedens (assembly GCF_007680605.1). Lineage (GTDB taxonomy): Bacteria > Bacillota > Bacilli > Paenibacillales > Paenibacillaceae > Paenibacillus > Paenibacillus xylanexedens_B. The sequence continues at coordinate 3,091,794 of NZ_VEIO01000001.1, read as the reverse complement.
GAACATATGCTGCGGCAGTAGTAACTTGGGATGACGTTGAACTTTCTTTAGTAATCGTGGACACTTTTTCAATGCACTCCTTTATCGTGTTAAAGTCTGTAGATACCTATTTGTACAATTTGCATAAAAGTTTGTAGTTAAATATACAGGAAAGGAAATGAAAATACGAGACAAAAATCCATAAAATGTTTTTTATGAGGTTATTAAAATGTTCTATAGATCTATCATCATATGTAAAGAAAATCGTGAAATGTTGGATAATATACCCAAAGTATAGAATTAAAACCCAAGTTAGCGGAATAGATTGGATTAATAATTTCATTTTGGTAAGATGGTAAGAGGGGCTCGTAATTCGGGCCCTTTTATTATAAGAAGGAGGACAACAAGATGATGATGGGTAACAACAAGCGAATCAACGTGGAGAACAAGGCGTGCATAGGAGGTGAGATCTACTATGAACCGTAGGACTCCACTTGACAATTGCAGAGAAATGCTGGTGAGTCAGCTGTTGATTTTGGGCGAAGAGAAAAGAACTTTTCTTGACGCTTATTTTGACGTGCGCAATCCTGAGCGTGTACAGCTCGACAAACAATTGACAGCCTATACAGACCGAGTAGAGCAATTACTTGCTGGACCGGATGAGCTGTTAAGTTCCGTTGTGCTGATTGGTAGTCAGATTGAACTTGAATATGCTGATTTTCATACGTCGGATAAGTTAACGATTGTTATGCCAGAGGAAGCAGACCCGGACGAAGGGCTGATTTCATTCCTTTCTCCTGTGGGACGTCAACTGCTGCTTGGGGAAAAAGGAGAACTGCGAGCCATCTCTACGCCTTCGGGTTCCATGAGGATTCGTATAGCGGACATTCAATGGGCTTTTGAACAAAGCTCAGAGCTGGTGCAGGCTGATGAGGCGAAACAAAATCCGCTGGAAGGCTTGACTCAGGGAGGTACGAATCATGCACTTTAAAGAAACGGATCTCCCAGGCATTGGACGTAAATATTGGTTGCATACTCGCAGCGGGGAGCATCTTGTCATCGTGGTTCATAATGATGAGCGGCGTGATTTGTTCCATATGGAATCTGGAGATCAAGCGGAAGATCTCGGAGATATGGTCTCTCTTGTGACCCTTGACGATGATGAGGCAAGAGCCGTAGCAGCTATAGTCGGTGGCATGACGTATAAACCTCAGTTCCAGAACGAACGGGAAGTTATGCTGGAAGGGTTGCTGATTGAGTGGTTGCGCATCGAACCCCATGCGGCTTGCATCGGTAAGACGATTGGAGAGATGAACATCCGTCAGGTTACCGGTGTGGCGATCCTGGCGACGGTTGACAAAGAGAAACAGAAACAATTCAACCCTGGGCCAGAGTATGTGTTCACGAGTGGGGCGACAATTGTTGTTGCCGGTGAACGTGACCAGCTTAAGCAGCTCAAACAATGGTTGACCGATGGGCGGATGTAGCGTATGGATATGCTCATATTTGAAGTGGGGGTTGCCATTGCGCTGATTACACTTACGGGATTAATATCTGCACGACTACGATTTTCGGTTATTCCATTTTACATTCTGGTCGGTATGGCCGTTGGACCGCATGCACCACAGTTTGGCATTGTGGATTTACGATTTATCGAAAGCTCGTCTTTTATTGAATTTATGGGCAGGCTGGGCATTTTATTTTTATTGTTTTATCTGGGATTGGAATTCTCGGTCTCACGGTTATTAAAATCGGGGAAAGCCATCCTTACCGGTGGCATATTTTATGTCGGGCTCAATTTTGTCTCAGGCCTGTTGCTCGGCTGGTTCATGAATCTGCCACTTCAGGAAACGATGGTCGTATGCGGGATCATGACCAGTTCATCGACGGCTATTGTAGCCAAAGTACTCGTGGATTTGAAACGTACCGCGAATCCGGAGACAGAAATTATTATGGGCATGATTATGTTTGATGACTTGTTTATTGCCATTCATATTTCCATTCTGACCGGGCTTGTGCTCAGCGGAGCAACTTCATTGGGAAGTGTGTTGCTGGTATCTCTATCGGCGTTGCTGTTTATTGTACTGTTCCTGATTATAGGCAGGAAGAGTATTAAATATATCGACAAAGCGTTGAACATTAAGTCCTCGGAGTTATTCCTGCTTACGATTATGACATTGCTCTTCCTCGTAGCAGGATTTTCAGAAACTTTACATGTAGCTGAGGCGATTGGCGCGTTAATGATTGGTCTTGTGCTTGGTGAATCCAGACATGTCAGCCGAATTGAGCAGCAGATTATGCCGTTCAAAGACTTTTTTGGTGCCCTGTTTTTCTTCAGCTTTGGCCTGACCATTGAGCCATCCTCCCTCGGTGGAGCTGTAGGGATGACACTCATTGCCGTTGTTCTGACCATTCTAAGTAATTTCGGTGCAGGTATGATTGCAGGCAAAATGGCTGGAGTATCCAATAAGGCTTCGTTAAATGTCGGCTTTACACTGGTATCTCGGGGCGAGTTCTCGATCATCATGGCTAACATCGGCAAGGCCGGAGGTCTGATGGCTTCCATTCAGTCCTTCGCTGTATTATACGTGCTGATTCTAGCGGTACTTGGGCCAATTCTGACCAAAGAATCCCCTCGCCTGTACGCGAGGTTTGAACGATTCCGGAATCGGGAGAAACGAAAGGAAACGGGATAAGGGTAAGAAAAGTGCGTCGCACGTTGCGGGAGAATGAATGTTCTCTCAAGTGCGGCGCTTTTTTATGCTTGATAAAGCAGGACTTTAGATGTGATTTTCTGAAAGGGCATTTAAATATTTTAAAATTTATGTAAAATAATGTTATTCCTTGTCTATGACAATGAAGATCTATATTTAAGAATCAAAGCCAAAATGATAGGGAGGAATAACACAATGAGCAAGAAAAGTAGATTTCAGCGTTTCAGGTGGTCTGCCACAGGCATACTGCTCGGCCTTGTCTTGTTTGCTTTACCTGCATCTGCTGCTTGGAATGATACATATCAAGGGTATGCTACGTACACGGGCTCGGGGTATTCAGGCGGTGCTGTATTGCTAGATCCGATTCCAGCAGATATGAAGATTACCGCACTCAATCCCTATCAACTGAATTATAATGGTGTCAAAGCTGCTTTAGCAGGGGCCTATCTTGAAGTACAAGGGCCCAAAGGAAAAACCGTGGTTTATGTAACGGATTTATATCCGGAAGGAGCCAGTGGAGCACTCGATCTCTCACCGAATGCGTTCAACCAGATTGGAGATCCTCAAGCAGGGAAGATCAATATCAGCTGGAAGGTAGTTAAAGCGCCGATTGAAGGGAATGTATCTTATCGGATCAAGGAAGGCAGCAGTCAGTGGTGGGCAGCGATTCAAGTCCGTCATCATAAATATCCGGTACTGAAGTTTGAAGTGAAGCAGAAGAACGGCTCATGGCTTAATCTGGAAAAGCAAGATTATAACCATTTCCTTGGCACGGGATTGGGTAAGGAAGAATTAAGTATTCGGATCACTGATATTCGTGGTAAAGTGGTGTATGACACCATTCCGGCTCTGCCGAATGATGGATCAGGCGGTGCATACATCGTATCGGGTAACGTGCAGTTCCCGGATTAAATGAAATGTGGCATCAAAATAAGTATGATCATAGATGAGTCTAAAAGTCGTACATCGTACGGCTTTTTTGATATAGAAAAAGGAGCGTACATATGCGAGAAAGCTTGCCTTCTTATAGAACAACCCATTTATATTGGAAGCAGTATCAGTCATTTTTTCCCGAGGAAGTCAGGTTGGATGAAAACACCTTCCCTGAGGAGGAGTGGTGGGAAAGCCATGGAATCCATCTTCATATTGACCGTTTACCCGTGCCAGAATCACCTATCAAAATACTGTTTATTCATGGCGCCGGGGGGAATGGCAGGTTACTCGCTCCCTATGCACGAATGTTGCAGCAACATGGATACGAAGTGATATCACCTGATCTGCCGCCGTACGGTCTAAGCTACGCACTGCATGGCACGCGAATGAACTATGAGTTATGGATCACGCTGTTAGATGCCCTGATGGAGAGAGAGTATGAGAAAGACGGCAAACCTTTCGTTGTATTAGGTAGTAGCATTGGAGGGATGTTGGCCTATCATGCCAGTGTGAGGAACAAACATGTGAAGGGATTAATCGCAACAACATTTGTAGATACGAGTGATCGAGATATGCGCGATCAGATTGCTCCGAATCGGTTCGTCAGTCGTGTGGGTAAATGCATGATGGATCTTTTCCCTGGCGTATTAGATGCTGTACGAATCTCGGTTAAACGGGTTTCTCGAATGGATCTGATTACGAACAACAAGGACCTGACCCGTCTCATTATGAATGATCCACAGGCGGCGGCTACGTCTGTGCCGCTGGAATTGTTAAGAACTTTCCTGAATAAAACGCCAGAAGTGAGCCCGGATCAATTCAGTCAGTGCCCGGTTTTGCTGGTTCATCCTGAGATAGACCCAATGACTCCGCTACAGTTCAGTCAATCTTTTTTTGATCGTCTGGCTGTGGAGAAGGAGTGTGTCGTTTTGGAGGGAGCAGGCCATTTTCCGATAGAGCAGCCAGGCTTGAGGCAATTGGAAGAAGCGGTTCTACGATTTTTACAACAGATTCAATAAATGAAGGATATGATATTGCATAAAACATATAGTTCACTATCCTTATACGGATAACACCTCCCTTTAAGGGAGGTGAATGATAATGTTTTTGATATGAATTGCGCTACCGCCAACCTGAATCCGAGTAATTTTATTAAAGCTGTCCAAAGTTAATCTGGCTCGGATCTCGGAGGGGCAGTTCATAGTGTACCCCTGTCTAATTGTGTACGTATGATGATGAGGAGCTGTAAGCTGGTTGTAAATATATAAATAACAGAGCATGGCACCATTGGATGTGCCCGTCGCGCTCTCTTCCGGTATATCATACAGCGGTGCAAAATTACGGCATTCTGCCAGAACGTCCACAACATCTGATTCGAGTGTAAACACGTGATAACCTATGGCATGATGAGCCCTGCTTATTTCCGTGATACGCTGGAAGTCAGGATCGATTTTGGTCAGAACATCAATATTTTTAACGGCTATCATGATATCGGGTAGTCCGGTAGACACAATCTGTACAGGCAGTTCAGAATGCAATTCTTCCGTAGAAATACGTAATGAATGGGCAATCTGCTGTCGATCGACAATCTCCCCAAACTCCGGCAACGTCTGAGACAGATAGACTTCTCCATTGACTTCAATAACGACTCTAAGAATTCCGGCTAGTGTCTCCAGTGTATATGTACCAACATCAACTAGATGCTGTGTCTTCATTAGATAAAATAAAGCAATCGTGGCATGCCCGCAGAGATCGACTTCGTCACTTGGAGTGAAGAAACGCACTTTGAAATCAGCCTGATCCGATGGCATAACAAACGCAGTCTCTGAAAATCCCACTTGTCTGGCAACCTCCTGCATCTGGGATTCAGACAAATGCGCTGCTTGTAAAACAACCCCTGCGGGATTTCCGCCAAGAGCCTTGTCCGAAAATGCATGTAATGTATTCACTTCAACCTCCATATGGTTACCTCGCTTTTTCAATTTTTGGATTAAATAATGGATTAAGGTTTAGCATAATTGATAATCGACATTATATCACGATTGTTGAACTGGATTATGAATCCCGGATTGTTATGAATTTTTGAATGAATAGGTCAAGTGACCAATGGGAAGGGGTAATGAAGGGAGAGCGCATAATGATAATCTAATGGAAAGGCTGGGATCTTTAATGAAAGCAATTGTCATTGAAGCATTTGGCGGACCCGAACAATTAAAGGAAAAGGAAGTAGATAAGCCGGCATGTGGTGTGAATCAGGTATTGATCCGTACACATGCAACGTCTGTTAATCCGGTTGACTTCAAAATAAGACAAGGTCACTTGAAAGAAGCAGCGGATCAGCTGCCGATGATTCTGGGCGGTGACGTGGCAGGTACCGTGGTTGAAACGGGTTCAAACGTGACTCGTTTCAGAGAAGGGGATCGCGTATTCGCCCGCCCACGTCAATTCGGAACCTATGCGGAATATGTGGCTGTAGATGCAGATATCGTAGCCCGCATTCCTGAACAACTCAGCTTTGAGGAAGCAGCAGCGATTCCACTTGCCGCGATGACAGCTTGGCAGGCATTAGTTGATCATGGCCGTTTGGGGAAAGGACAAAAGGTGCTCATTCATGCCGGTGCGGGTGGAGTAGGCACATATGCCATTCAAATTGCCAAATCGTTGGGCGCTAAAGTAGCTTCCACGGCGAGTGGGGCAAACGAAGAACTGCTTCGCTCGTTGGGTGTGGATCATTTCATTAACTATAAAGAACAGAATTTCTCGCAGATACTCTCAGGCTACGATGTCGTACTGGATACGATGGGCGGTGACATCCAGCGAGACAGCTTCAAGGTGTTAAAGGCTGGAGGACGCCTAGTATCTCTTGTGGAAATGCCGGATGAGCAACTGGCGAAGGACGCTGGCGTGACGGGTAACGTGTTCATGATGGAGCCGAAAGGAGATCAACTGGAACAGTTGGCCGAACTTGCGGCTACCGGAAAACTGAAATCGATCATTGATGAAACGTATCCGCTTACTGAGCAGGGTTTACGTGATGCACATGAAAAAAGTGAATCTCATCATACGCGGGGCAAGCTGGTCATTACTGCGGATTAGTCTGGAATGGGTGAGATGTTCGGGTGAGCCGAAGATGGACGTTGGTTTAAATATCAGAGGAATTAACGTTCTTTAACGTTCTTCAGCCTATAGTTCAATCGCCGTTCTCCAAACAGGAGAGCGGCTTTTTGTCTTTTTTGTTTGGTTATATGTATTTTTCAAACCATATTATTTGTACAAAGAATCAATGCAACATGGGGAGCACATATTTTTCAGTGAAGAGGAACCAGCTAATAGTTTGAAATTCAATAGGACATTGGATTTTGTAACAATTGATTATGGAAGAGGACGAAATGATGAAGGGGAAATAGGTTTACTTATGCCGAGATAAAGAAACTAAATTTGAGAAACAGTGTGAATGGCGAAGTTTCATTGCTACTGCATCATGAACGATCCGTACTGTTTGAGCATTTTGATGATTGCGGTCATAAAACATAAAATTAACTTTAATCGTAAATAATGTTAATATTATGTCATTTTTAGGTTCATTTGCTCTGATATAATTTCTGCTAGGTAGACGAAAGGAGATTTTAGGATTGAAAAAAGTACTCGGTGTATTGATGGTGTTGAGTTTCATCTTGCTTTCAGGATGTGGTGGACCAGTTAAGCCTGCAACCGATACGCAAGGTTCGGGCGAGTCTCCCAGTAAACAAGTAACAACGCAGCAAAATAGTGATTACTGTTCTGTAGAGCGTACAAGTTTGGATAGTGAAACTGAAATTTATTTCTATGGAACTTGGAAAGTTGAGAAGCTTTTAGGATTTGCAAATTCATTTAATGATGCCTCTGAATATCCAACAGGTCAAAAATTTATTGGGGATGAAATCCTTGTCAAAAAAGACTTATTTTCATCAAAAGGAATTAAAAACTACAGTCAGTATCAAACTGAACTAAGAAACCCAGTATATGAGATTACAGCGACATGCAATAATAAAGATTCCTTTTATAGATCATATAAAATAGATATTCCAGACTTAAATGAAAATGATGTAGTAAAAGCTATAGATGTAAGTAACCCCTCTACAAAAATGAGTATACCTGTAAGTTTAAGTTTTTTTGTTGTTAATAATGAGAGGCTTATCTTGTTATCAGAGGCAACTATTTTTGAGCTTAAAAAAATTTCGGAGAAATAAAGAATGTCAGCTTTAAAGGCTGACATTCTTGTTTATATCGTAAAACGGTTAAACTATAGTGTATATACAGGATATTTGTGAGTATACCACTGACCTTTACAAAATAAAGTTGCTTCCTCATTTCTTCGTCTTTGTAAATTTCGATCATATGAAAATGCTTTGCTGACTAATTTTGAACATTGATCAATCTCATCGTTTGAAAGCGGGCCATAAAATGATGGATATACTTGGTTATATTCAAGGAGTTTTTTTACATCATTGGTGTTTAACACCCCAGCGCCTCCATTAAAAACAAGCGAAACGAGTGCATCAAATTGGGATTGTGAAAAATACATGCCTTTAGGAAGTGTCAAATTATTTACTGCTGCTACAGCACTTGCGGTATCATTGGTGAAAAATGTATTTGCCTGAGACTGAGAAATTGGAGAAGTGTAATTCAGCCCCAAAGAAGTTGATAGAGCATTTGCTTGTGCTTGGGTTAGAAGAGAATCATTTGGATTACCCGTTGTATTTTTAGTATATGTTTTAGTCTTTGTTATCAAATGTCCCCATCCAACTGTTGGATACCCATATGGATCTCCATAGAATTTCAAGGAAAAACCCTCATGCGATTTGATAAGGTCAGCTCCGCCACTACCTAAAGATTGATTAGCCATAATAATCACTCCTTGAATTAGTTTGGTAGAAGAACAATAGGGAGGAATCATAGCCAGAACACCATTCCCAAGTTTTCTGCAATGCCGTATTGGCCTTCACATCTATATAAAGAGAAATGAGTTTCTTTTTTTACAACCACTCTCCAAATTTTATCTAATATTAAAAATTTGTATGACCTCAATCATTTTGACATAGAGTTCCTGTTTTAGATCCTCTCGATGATCCCTAGGTACTTGTCGTAAGGAGGCTTTAATCTTTGGTGTGAAAGATTCTAGAATATGTAATGTCGCCTCCTGATCATGGTGTTGCTGTGCTTGTACTAAAAGTTCGGCCAACATAAAATCACCTCTTTACATTTTTTTGTATTTCATTCTTTAAGCCATTAATAGCATCGCTTAGATCAGATATTTTTTTCAAATCGAATAAGTAGAAACAAAGTAATTGTAATCGGGAAACCTAAATTAGCAATAATAGCAGCAATGTCACCCTCCATCATAACTCATCCCTTCCGTTATTAAGTTGCTCAATTTATTTAGAGTTTTTAAGCAGTGTTTCGAGACATTTTGCTGGGATACTCCCAATATTCTGGCTATTTCCTTGTCATTTAGTCCTAGTACGTAAGCAAAAGATAAAATCTGTTGTTGTTGTGCTGAGAGGGATTCATAAGCTTGATAAAGCGAGTGATCCGCAATGTGATCTTTTAAATTTGGTGGCACAGATTCTGAGTCAAAAACTGCAAGTAAGGCAGAATCTATCTTCTCATCGGTATCTAAAGTTAGCTGGAATCGGCTGTCTTTCATTCGTCTCTTTTTGTCATAATTAATAGAGTTGTAGTATATAAGATTGGCCATATACGTGATAAAACGACGATTCAAGTCATTATCCGTTTTCAATATAATCCCCCATTCTTTTTAAAGAGATCATTCCTACTCTATAAAGAGAAATGAGAAACAAATTTCCAAAATAAATAAAATTTACGAAATAAAAAAGGGGTTTGATATGTGTTAACAAGTTCTTGGCTCCGTATGCTCAAAAAATGCAAGAACTCCTTCTAACAGTGAAGTGGATGTTGTTTGCGATAATAGTGGGTAAACACATCTTTAAAATGTGAAGTAAATACGAAGTTATAGCAAGTTATTTTAAATCGTTATAATAACGTAAATAAGAAGGTCACTCATGTGAGCGGCCTTTTTGTATTGGAGGGAAGAGTATGGAAGGTCACTTTTACAGCAGAAATGAACCGGCTATTCCGAGTTCTTCAGAGAAACAACCTGAAAAATGGATGCTAACGTGCAATATGTATGTGGCATTTATTGACACCGCCGCTATCTCTTTATCGGGATAAGTGCTAAACTCTATGTTAATTTTTGGAGGTAAAACAATGTCTATTAAAAACTATCAAAAGATTATTCCAGTGTTGGGTTCCTTGGTAATATGTAAAGAATTCGCTTCCTAGGATAGGCAAGGCATGTACCTACTAACAAATTAACTCAGCTTCTTCACCAATGTGCAACGTTGATATATAATAGGGGAAATTTATCCTATTCTGCATATGAGGTGAAACGGATGACGAACGAACTTATTCAAGCCATTCAGTTGTTGAAAGAAAAGAAGTGGGTAGATCTGACCCATACCTTCGGTCCGGCATCGCCACATTTCTCTGCTTTTGATGCTGCGGAGTTTGACACCCTGTTTAACCACGATCAAGGTTTCTTCGCTCAAAGCTTCAAGTTCCCCGGCCAGTACGGCACCCATCTGGATGCACCGATTCATTTTGTGCGTGATACACGTTACTTGGACGAATTGGGACTTAAAGAACTTGTGTTACCGCTCTTCGTAATCGATCAGTCTGCGGCTGTAGAGAGTAATCCTGATTTTACTTTGGAAGTAGAACATATCCTCCAATTCGAGAGAGAGCATGGCAAGATTGAAGCAGGTAGCTTCGTCGCTTTGCGAACCGATTGGAGTAAACGTTGGCCGAACCATGAAGACTTTGATAACAAGGATGCCGATGGGAACAGCCACGCACCGGGTTGGTCGGTTGCCGCGTTAACATTTCTGTTCGAAGAACGTAATATTCAAGCGATTGGTCACGAAACGTTTGATACAGATGCCGCGGTCGATTATCAGAAGAACGGTGCCTTGTTAGCGGAGTATTATGTGCTTGCACAGGATACATATCAGGTCGAATTGTTAACGAATCTGGATCAGGTTCCTGCTAAAGGAGCTGTCATATTCAACATCGTTCCGAAAGCAGAGAAGGCATCAGGATTTCCGGTGCGCTCATTTGCTATCCTGCCTTAAAATTCTATAGACCAAAACGTAAGTGTACGCTACTTTAACATTATAAAATATATGTAGAGAATCAAGGGAGGCATGTGTAGCCTCCTTTTTTTTGCTACGAAATCTATTATCTATTTATGACTCGAAGACGAATCCGAGCTAAATCGTTCAGAGATGTTTTTCTTCGTCTTTCGCCGCCGCATCCATCGCTTCAATAAACCTTCTTCTTTACGTTCCTGTAATGTTTCCTTCATGCCCTGAATCATGAACTCGGATCGGCGTCTGTCGTCGCGGCTGATTTTACGTAATTCCTTAATAAATTTGTCGTCCATCGTATTATGCCTCGCTCATTCAGTGTATAAAAATATTATACCGAACATACGTTCTTTTATCAAGTTTTTCCATAAGGATTGGTATGGTCCTGCTAGTGAAAAGGAGCACAGGTTTATCTCTTTGTTTGTGAGAAAATGAGTATAGCGAGTGCTACTTATATGGATTGAACGATAGAATACGTGAATGAATGTGCAAATAAGATACGAGGGAGTGATTTAGGATGACAAAGCCAGCAAACAAATCATACCTGCTTGCAACAATGCATGGCTTGCTGGGGGTTGGAGCAATTGTCGGAGGATTGATGCTGATGATTGATCCATCGGGGAGCCTGCTGAATATGCCTGTTTCATTGCTGGAAAACTCGCCTTTTTCCCATTTTTTCATTCCTGGAATGATATTGTTGCTGGTTCTTGGAGTTGTTCCTATAGTGGTTTGCATAGCTTTGTTGAAACGGTCTCATTGGTCGTTAGCGGAAAAGCTGAACCTCTACTCCGATCGTCACTGGGCTTGGACTTTTTCCTTGTATACAGGATATGCTCTGCTCGTTTGGATCTTTGCACAAGTGTACTTTATCCAAAGCGTAACTCCCATTCATCTGCTCTATTTTGCTTGGGGGCTGGGTATCCAGATCGTAACATTGCTGCCAGAAACACAAAGGAGATACGCAAAATAAATGTTGCTGTATACATCCGTCTATGTTGGACCAGTTAGGAAATGGCCATAAATTACCTATGGCAACGATAAGCTTGCGGTTCTTTGTTGACAATAATTTATCAAGTCTGCATACTTATATAATACACTTTATAAAGTTTATTCATTAAGTGTCTAAAAATTACTCATATACAAGTAAAACAAAAATAAGGAGTTGAGAGAGATGGCTTATGTAATCATGGCTATTATCATCTGGGCAGGTGTTTACGCAAACATGGTTTTGTGCAAACAGTCGATGGACGTGCAGCCTGTGCGATCCATAGATGACCTGTTTGAATGAGCATTATGTGCAAAGCGATGTATAATGTTATGATATGGAATGTAATAACATCAATACGATTGCTTTGGTCTGTTGAACCGGAGTAGAAACGAGAGGGTTATGAAAAAGGCAAACGCTACAATGATGAAACACATCAATATGAATAATGTGCGTGAAGTCATGCAACAACAGGAAACCGCGACGAAACCGCAGCTTGCCTCATTAACGAATCTTAGTGTAGTTACCATTAACGCTCTAATTCAGGAGTTATGTGATGGCGGAGAGCTGATTCAAGATCAAATCGTTCCCTCGAACGGTGGTCGCCCTGCCCAAGCATACCGATATAATTACAATTATAGATTTGCGCTGGTGTTGTCCATGAAAGAAATGAAAGGTCAGGGGTTAATCTCGGCTACGGTAATCAATCTCGAGAATGAGATTGTGCTGAAGGAAGAGAACATGCTACCTGTATTCGATAAACAGCATGTATTGCAACTTATAGAACGTTTCATTGCGGCACATCCTTCCATCCATATGATCGGAATAGGTATCCCGGGTCAGGCTGTCGACGGGGATATCACGGTAAGTAGCCATGATGAGCTTATTCATTCCCATCTGATTCGGGAAATTGAACGTGAATTCCAGTTACCTGTAATAGTCGAGAATGATGTCAATGCAGCGGTTAGCGGCTACTACACACAACATATGCATACAAAGGGGCAGGATGTAGCGGGCATTTATTTTCCAAATCGTTACCCACCTGGTATGGGCATGGTGCTGAATGGACAAATCATCCGTGGCAAAAACGGGATGTTCGGTGAGATCAAGTATCTTCCATACTCACCTGACTGGAAACAGGAAATGAGCAACGAGGACTATACGGGTCATGTGTGCCGGGTTATACAAACGGTTAATGCTGTTATTGCCCCTCATCAGATTGTAATCTATCAGGAGCGAGTGGAGACAGAGGTGCTCGATGCGGCGTGGAAACAATATGTAAAGGAGCATATGACGCCGACACTGCCTGAGATTGTATACCAGAACTCGTTTCAGGATGACTTTGATGCAGGGTTGAGAGGTGCGGTTCTTCAAGCTTTGAAATCCTCCATACTATCTGAAGTCTTATGATCCGCAGAACAAGTTCTGTGGATTTTTTTGCTGACATGAGTCCACAAATTTCTTCGGAAATTTCTTGTTGACATGGAACCAGTTACACGGGATAGGATTCTATTACGGCAAAGAGAACTTTCCGCACACTTTATAAATATTGTTTATAAACATCTCTTAAAAAGTTGATTTTGGGAATTTTCACGAGCTTCAGAGGTTCTTTAAGACGCATTAAGACGTTTGCCAACATCACTTATCAATCAACTGGAGGAACACATCATGATTAAACTGGTTGTAACCGATCTGGACGGAACTTTTCTAAACAGTCAAGGATCATTTGATATGGAGTTATTCAACGAGGTTCATGAGGGGATGAAACGTAAAGGCATTACTTTTGTAGCGTGTACCGGAAAACAGTGCGAAAGGGTAGAGAAATTATTCGGCGAACATGGCAGAGGTGTTTGGATTCTTGGGGACAGTGCAGCCAGAATCAAGAAGGATGGGCAGGTGGTTCGGGAGTTTAGCATGGAGCCTGCACTAGCATTGCAAGCCATTCAGGAAATTCAGTCATTTGATCCCCAAATGACCATTATCGTTTGTGCAAGCGATGCCGCTTATGTGCATTCTTCCATTTCGGATGAGATGTATGACGTTGTGAAAAGCTCGTATGAACAGGTCATCAAAACGGACTCGTTTGCAGGCATCAGCACTTCTTTTATTAAAATTACGGTGTTCGATACCCAGGGACGTTGTACAGCACTGCGAAAACATGTGGAAAAGACGATGGAAGGGCAAATCTATATTGTTGATTCTGAACCCAGGTGGCTGGATATCACGGCGCTGCATACGCACAAAGGTGAAACGGTCAAAACATTGCAGGAGATGCTGGGCGTAACTTCGCGCGAAACGATGTCCTTCGGTGATGGAGAAAATGATGTAGAACTTATGGCTGTTGCCAAGTACAGCTTTGCCGTGAGCAATGCATGCGAGAATACCAAACGTGCCGCACGGTTCATTACGAAATCCAATGATGAAAATGGTGTATTGCGAACGATTCAGGCGATCATGGATTTGCAGGAATAGTCTATAAATGAGGGGGAATCGCGATGCGTGAAGAAGAGAGAATCATGAAGGGCATGTTATTCAGTCCGGCTGATCCGGAACTGAAGGAAATCAAGAGGAAAGCTCATCATCTCAGTCAGCGTTATAGCCAAACCTTTGAAGAACAAACAGAGGAAAGACAGCAGATTCTACAACAGTTACTGGGGGAGATGGGGGAAGGCGGATTTATGCAGGGTCCGATTTTCTTTCACTATGGGGTGCATACCCGGATCGGCCATCACTTTTTTGCAAATTACAATCTGACCATACAGGATGATGCACAAGTGACGATTGGAGACTACACCAGCTTTGGTCCCAATGTTACTATCGTTACGCCTGTTCACCCTTTGATTGCGAGTGAACGGAGACAGATGCTGAATCAACATGGTGAGCTAAAATCACTCTGTTATGCCAAACCGGTTACCATCGGTAATGATGTTTGGTTGTCCGCGAATGTGACCGTATGCGGAGGCGTCACGATTGGAGACGGATGTGTCATTGGAGCGGGAAGCGTGGTTACGCGTGACATTCCACCGCATTCGCTTGCAGCGGGGGTACCGTGTAGAGTGATTCGCAAAATTACAGAAGCGGATAGTATGCGGCATTATCCAGACATTTTGGCAGATTGCCAAGTGCCGGAATGAAATAACAGAAAAAAGGCTGTCACCGATGGATCTGCATGATCCTGGTGACAGCCTTTTCGTTCAGAGGTTTATTTTGACGCGTTATACTTGCTCAGGAATTCTTTCACTTTGGCTGGATCAGCCTTGAGTTCATTCCCGGTTTGCACAAGCGGGCTGACGGTAGAGTAAGCCTTCAGTTTGTTGTTTTTGTAGAATTGCAGAATCTCATCCTGATTGATGGAATACAGCACTGCTTTTCTCAGATCACTGCTCTTGGCCACTTCGCGATTGGCTGTGTTGAACAGCAGATACGATACGGCATTGCTTGGAATGCTTTGCAGCTGCAATTTGCTGTCATTCTGGATAATGTCGTATTTCGTCTCAGGCACACCGTAATACAGGTGGATTTCACTGCTGCGAAGCGCAGAGAGAGCACTGTCAGCATCGGCGATGAAGCGTACGTTTACCTGATCAATCTTGCCTGCGAAGTCGGAACCTTTGCGGTATCCAGGGTTTTTCAGGAACACGCCTTCGTAGTCATTTTTATAAGAAAGGATATAAGGTCCGCTTGTATAAAGTGTGTTGTTATAGTTGGCACCCTCGGTCACCGTGTTCTGATCGCCATAAGGAATATCTTTGTTCACATCGAAGGACGCGACATCATACGTATTGATGCTTTCGACTTGTTTCTTGGATACGATACCAGCCGATTGGTGCGCCAAATAATTCAGCACTTGCGGGAACGGTTCAGTCGTGGTCACTTTAACCACTTGGTATTTGCCTGCACCGTTATTCGCTTGTTTTTTGTCGCTAACCAGTTCCTTGATATCGCTGTCGAGTCCTTGATTCAGAGCTTCCAGCACGGTTCCGCTACCCCCGGATTGTTTCACTGACTCCAGTGCGCTCAGGTCGGTAACGAGTTCGGCTTGTTTGATATGTTCGTGCAGACTGTACGTGCGGTGATCCGGAACGGAATCTTTATTTTTGGCACGGTCGAGGGAGAAGATAACATCATCTGCGCCTACACGCTCTCCGGTATCGACAGCCTTTTTGTTTTCGATTTTAGCAAAGTTGATATCGTCACGAAGGACAAAATAGTACTCGGAATTACCGTCTGCAATCGTGAAATTACGTGAAAGCGAGCCATCCGCTGTCAGTTGATCGTCATCCGTCAGGTTCACCAGACGCACGTACATATTCGTGTTGATTTGGTTGATGGAGCCGTCGTTTCCTTTAATCGGATCAAGGGAAGTCAGCACAGATGCAGTTTGTGTCAAAATCAACGGATCTTTACTGTTTTTGGAGTTGTCCTTGAACTCGATCGGTTCCCATGCCATGGCACGGGATTTGGACAGACGAACGGTATCGACATTCAGAATGTCTTTGTTCACAGCCTGACTTTTCAGGGAGATGTAAAGTGGAGCGATGTATGCTTGGTCGGTAACTAAACGGTCTTCCAACTTTTTATAGGTTTCTTTGTACTCATCAGGTGTCTGCGTAGCGGCCTGATCGATTAGTTTATCGATCTCTTGATCCGCCAGAATGCTGTAATCCCCGCCTGTTTTGAAAAGAGAGCGAACGGCATAGTCCGGATTGCCCGTTACCGTTGTCCAGCTGGACAATGCGATATCATAGTTGCCTGCGTCCTGCTGGGACTTAAAACTGCCGTAGTCCGGCTGCAGATTCAGTTTTACATTAAAGCCATTCTTGGTCAGCTGGTCACGGATAATGTTGACATCATTTTCGGAAGAGCTCATGGCGAGCAATTCGATGTCCACCGCTTTTGGTGCGTTCTCCGTTGTATCGGAAGGTTGGTTCTGCTCCTGCGATTCGGTTTTGGTTTTCACACTGCAGCCGGAGATCACCAGCACGAGAATCAGCAGCAAGGCGAGAAGTGTACGTTTTTTCATGGGAATACCTCCATTTTGTTAATAGATGTGATGTATGATTTTTTTTTTGAACTATTTCATTTACACAAAAACGGAGAGGACAGAAAAAACCTGGAAAAACGGAGTGCTCGCCTTTATCACCGGATTTTTCCCTTTAAAAAAGGGAATCAAAAAATCTGGGGATAACAGCGATTGGAAGGTTATTCTGTCATCGGAGTGCTCTGTGTAAACCTCTTTTAGTTCAACTTAATAAATCCATCGTCACGCCTTCTCAAGCTTGGGATCAAGGGCATCCCGCAGTCCGTCACCGAGAAAGTTAAACGAAAGAACAAGCAAAATAATCGCTAGTCCTGGATAAATCGCTAGATACGAATGAGTCTCCAGATAGGTGCTACCCAGTTTCAGAATGTTGCCCCATTCCGGAATATGTGGTTCTACACCCAGCCCAAGATAACTCAAACTGCTGGTTGCGATGACAGCTCCACCAATCGTCAGCGTGGATTTGATAATCATCGGTGCAAGCGAATTGGGAATGATGTGTTTGAAAATAATCGTACGATTGGTATATCCCAAGGCACGCGCCGCTTCAACAAACTCAAAGGTCGACACATAGAGCACGCTGGCTCGCATCGTTCGGGCATAAGTGGGAATCGAACCGAGACTCAGAGCCACGATCAGATTTACCGTGTTAGCACCGAAAGCCGCGATAATCGCGATGGCGAGCAAGATGCCCGGAATGGCGTACAGGATATCCAGCAACCGCATGATCAGATTATCCGTATGTCTTCCGTAGAAACCCGAAAAGGCACCCAGCACACCGCCAATCACAACCGGAATCAGGGTTGACATCAAACCGACGATCAAGGAAATCCGTGCACCAAACACGATTCGGGAAAATAGACACCGACCGAAATCATCCGTTCCTAGCGGGTAGGCCAGAGAAGGTGACTGAAGCAGGACCGAATAGTTATTTTCCACCGCCATGCTGTAGTCGAAGGTAAAGAAACTGCAGATGGAGATCGAGAACAGGAAGATGATGAAAAAGAGCCCGGACATGGCGGTCATATTGGGAGCAAGACGTTCCCACAGGTCATTCCAGAAATTCGTTCCATGCCTCCCTTGTCTACGGAGCCGGCGAAAGATTGAGATCCCCAGCAGCAACGCGAAAACGTTGCCCGTAATCACGCTAACGATCATCACTGCACCTACAACCATCATCCAGCGAGGCAGAGGAGAGGTCGCATCATACCTTGATACAATGATCAATACGATCAAATTCATGACGAGAATACATAACAGCGCCGCCATCGAAGGCAGAAAGGTATCCGCAACATAAGGCTTGAACACATTCAGAGCCGATACACCAATCACAAATAATTGGGTTAACAGTGCGTATACAGCAAATGTATATTCAATACTTTTTCGTTTTCGGATTAGATGGAAGGCGGCCGTTACGATGAAAATATTACCTGTCAAAGCAGCCAGCAACTGGACCCATGCGAGTCTACGTGTAAGAACACGTATAACTCCACGCTGTATTAAGTCCTGTCTGATTTGAATCAGGAGCAGACTCTGAATGAGCGTAAAGAACAGATAAATGCCGGTAACTCCAGCTATAAAAGGCTTGAACGCCTGCCCGCTCCAGTCATAACTGTTCAGTAGCAATAACAGGGTCAGCAGAACCGAAGTAATCCATGCGAAGCTGGCTTGACTGTATTCATGCGAAGACTTGAGCCGGAAACGCATTTCCTGCGTAAGGGAGCTTGATTTTGTCATAATACACCTGCTTTAATATTGTTTCATTTTGGAACGAACCCTTGGATCGATAAACGCGTAGAACAGGTCAACGACAACATTCACAATGGAAATCGTGATCGCTGTGTAGATTACTCCGCCCATAATACTCGGAATATCGGGTATGAATTGCTTATCCACGATGTAGCTTCCCAGTCCGCTGATATTAAATACCTTCTCTGTTACAGCGGCACCGCCAAGCATAGCTCCGAATTGAAGACCCACGACAGTAATGATAGGAATCAGCGCGTTACGCACCGCGTGCTTCAGCATCACTTGCCGCTCACTTAGACCCTTGGCCCGGGCGGTCATGACATAATCCTCATGAATGACCTCCAGTGTGGATGAACGGGTCATTCGTGCAACCGCAGCCGTAAGTCCCGTGCCTAGCACAATGACCGGCATAATCATGGATAGCCAGTTCTGTGGATTAAAGGTAGCGGGAAGCCACTGCATTTTAATCGAGAAATTCAGAATGAAGATCAGCCCTTGCCAGAAGTTCGGAATAGACAGTCCAATGAGAGCGATGAACATAAATGTGTAATCAAACCATGAGTTAGGCTTGAGCGCCGAGATAATGCCAATAGGCAAAGCGATGACAACGGCGAACACAAGTGAAATGAGGGCGAGTGTCAGCGTAATCGGAAACTTTCGAGCAATCGTTGCCGTCACGTTCTCGTTTCCCGCAAATGACTTTCCAAGATCAAACAAGGCAACACCCTTGATATTGTTCCATAGTTGTGTCAGATAAGGCTGATCCAGGCCGTACACATGATTAAAGGCTGCAATCTGTTCTTGTGTTGCCGTTACGCCGAGAATGTTGGCCGCCGGGTTGAACGGAGACAAGTACAGAATCGTAAATACTAGCGTTGCTACACCCAGAATGACAAAGATGGTCATGAGCACTCTTTCAAATATGTACTTTAGATAAGCATTGCCATACACCAATAGAGTCAGATACATTAGACAGCCAGGGATGATGGATAAGGCTAGAAACCAAGGCTTCGCTATCAATAGACCGAATGTATCTTGAATTGCGAGACGATGCCTTCCCTTTTCTTCTAGCTTTCGGGACGTTCGTTCGAGCAGTTCTTTCTGAAACGTTTCCTCAAGCCAGCTCTCAGCCTGTTGTCTGAATGCGGCCTCGCTGACCTCTTGCTTGAAAAAACGATGCTTGCGCCTCAGTTGTTCTTCCAATTCCAATCGTAGGGTATCCCGGTAGGAAGACGTGTGCATTTCCTGTTCGGCCTGATGTTTTACAGCTGACCAGTCATCTTCTTTGCGTTTGGAACGCCAGACCATATAAACGATCAGGTTAATCGGTAATCCGAGAACGACCAATACATATCGATAGATGGGATGAAGCAGCATTTTTCCATAAATAAAACTTAAATGATTCACCGGACGGGAGGTGTGATGACTTTCCACTTCAGCTGTCAAACGGTAATCCTCCTTTCACTGAAGTTTAAATTGCATTATTCCGATCAATATAGTATATATTATGTAGGGTGTGTTTAATTGTCAAGGTATGGAATTGATTACATATGAAAAGATAGAACAGGTATGAAAGGAATGGTGCACGTCGTGGAACCTTTGCTGAGAGTAAATGATTTGTCCGTCTCTTTTTACACGGGTGATAGTGAGTTTCAGGCGGTCAAGCAGGTCAGCTTTGAACTGCAGAAAGGGGAAACGCTGGGCATCGTCGGGGAATCAGGCAGTGGTAAAAGCGTAACTGCTCGCTCTATTATGAGGCTGCTTGCCTCTCCCCCTTCACAGATGAAATCGGGTGAAATCCGATTTAAAGGTGTCGATCTTGCCGGGAAATCACAAAAAGAGATGGAGCATATTCGTGGCCGTGACATCGGCATGATCTTCCAAGATCCCATGAGCTCGCTTAATCCAACGATCAAGATTGGCCAACAAATCTCGGAAAGTTTGATCAAACATCAGAAGTTATCGAAAAGGGAAGCGAAAAAACAAGCCATCGCCATGATGGAACGAGTAGGTATCAAACAAAGCGCTATCCGTTATAATCAGTATCCACATGAATTTTCCGGTGGCATGCGTCAGCGGGTGATGATTGGTATCGCCCTTGCTTGCCGTCCTGAACTATTAATCGCCGATGAGCCGACTACGGCTTTGGATGTAACGATTCAGGCACAGATATTGAACTTGATGAAGGATATGCAGGAGCAGATGGGTACGTCGATTATTCTTATTACACATGATCTGGGTGTGGTTGCCGGCATGTGTGACCGGGTGGTTGTAATGAAAGAAGGAGAGATCGTGGAGACGGGTACTACAGAGGAAATTTTCGAGAGTCCAAAACATCCGTATACCGTCCGTCTGTTGAACGCGTTACCTCGACTGGATGAGAAGAAGAAACCGAAATTGCTCTCTCAGGTACCCAAAGACCTGGAGGACGATCAGCCATTACTGGAAGTCAAATCTCTCAAACAGTATTTTAACCTCGGCAAGGGCAATACGTTAAAAGCGGTGAATGATATCAGTTTTCATATCCGTCAGGGGGAGACACTCGGCGTTGTGGGTGAGTCAGGTAGCGGGAAATCTACCACGGGACGAGCGATTCTGCGTCTGCACGAGCCAACGGGAGGAGATGTGCTGTTCAAGGGCATTCCGTTACAACGACTCTCGCCTGGTGAGATGAAAACGATGCGACGACATATGCAGATCATTTTCCAAGATCCATATGCTTCACTGAATCCCAAAATGAGAATTATGGACATTATTGGCGAGGCGCTTGATATCCATCAGCTGGCAGGTAATGCGGCTGAGCGACAGAAGCGAGTGGAAGAACTGCTGGAGATGGTGGGACTTGATTCATCACATGCACAGCGATATCCACATGAGTTCTCGGGTGGGCAACGTCAGCGAATAGGTATTGCAAGAGCGCTGGCGGTAGAGCCGGAGTTTATCGTTTGTGATGAGCCGTTGTCGGCACTCGATGTCTCTATTCAGGCGCAAATTGTGCAGTTGCTTGAAGAGCTGCAACAACGCTTGGGTCTGACGTATTTGTTCATTGCGCATGATCTGTCGATGGTCAAACATATCAGTGATCGGGTCGCTGTCATGTATAACGGCAAAATTGTGGAGCTGGCCGAGAGTGAAGAACTGTATGCGAATCCGCAGCACCCGTATACGAAAGCATTACTATCGGCAATTCCCGTTCCTGATCCGGCGGTGGAGAAGAATAAGCCGCGTATCGCTTTGGTAGATCAAGAGAAGGAAACCAGTGGTACGGGAGACCGATATAATCTGGAGCATTCGCGCTGGGTCGAAGTGAAGGATGGACATTGGGTTGCCCTGTCTGGTTAAACGGTTTTTGAGTCGGCTTATGTAAAACAATAAAGAACCCCGGCGTGATCTGTTTCAGATCGTTGCCGGGGTTCTAGTTTTATTTGAATTGAACCGACTTTTTAATGTTGTCGATCTCGGATTTTGTTTTTTCATCGAGATAAGTGAAGATGAAGTTGAATGCATAACCCTCAATAATGGTGCTGTAATATTCTTGAGTGATTGTGCTTCCGTCCCCTGCATCCATCGTGATCTGCATCAGATCCATCTCTTTGCCACCGATGGTTTCTTTGGTAAAGTCCTTGTATTCATAAGGGAAGTTGCTGTCTTCCATGAACTTCTTGGTTGCTTTCAGGTAATCTTCCCCTGTGCGAATGCCTTGCAGCAAGCTGACTTTCTCGGCAATGGCCATTGCAGAAGGGCCTACCTGACCGCCATCAAGCGGGTATTGGGATGCCATGAGCAGGTTCAGTGTTTTGGTTTGGGACAATTCCATTTGTTTTTTCTTCTTTTCGTCATCACCGGCAATCGCTTCAGAGGAAGCACTTGTCAGTTGGTTCATGCCCTCGGCATCCTGGTACTCCCATGCCTCGGGGAACTTCAGCGATACGCCGAAATAGTCATTGGTGTAGGAGCCTTTTTGTGTTGTTCCCAGCTCTACTTTGGATGAGTTGTCGGTTTCTTTGCTGTCATCGCTGGATGCCTCTGATTTGTCAGCATCATCCGTTTTCGCTGTGCCAGCATCTGCGCCTGTTGTTGTTTTAGTAGTAGCGGATTCGTTTGATTTTGCATTGTTATCTGCTTTGTCTCCGCAGGCAGCGACTACGATCATCATCATGATGAGCATAGCGAATAAAGAAGTTTTTTTCATAATAGACATAATACCCTCCTGAGATGTGTGTGTGATTCTCTCTTTCTGTTGTGCGTACTAAAATTGTAGCACAGGTGTTCTCTATTGCCACCTATAGGAAACTATAGGGGTCTCCTTCTTTTATAAATAAGACAATTGGCTAGCCATTGAAACAGCTTCTGTGCTGGATTGTACGCCTAATTTGTTGAAAATGACTTTTTTATGATAATTGACCGTACATTCCTTGATTTTGAGTTGCAGTGCAATCGCCTTCACCGTCCATCCGCGGGATATCATTTCTAGAATGGTTAACTGCCGGTCTGTGAATTCGACTTGGGGCTGTTTGTGCGGATTTGCCGTGACTTGGCTCCGGTAACTATTCTGCATATAAGCCGGGATCAGCTTGGCTATGGCCATGAGTTCACGCTGCATATCAGCGTTTATGGTAGAGACATCCAGATAGCCGAAATGCTGTGACCCTATATACAGAGGAATAGCATAACAGTGCCAGCTTTGAAAAAATGGACTTTCATGCTGCTCTGGCAGCAAAAATACAGGCTGGTTGTCCTCCATCGTTCTGGAGATGGCATTGATACCACAGCTCTGGGCTGCAAAGCTCAGTCCCGGTTGAATGGGGGATTGCTTTACGTGCGATTCCAAATTAGAACTATAGTCCATAGATAGCAGCACGCCGTTAACGTCTGTTAACAGGAACAGATAGGTACCTGTCAGATTCTCTTTGATATCCGAAATACTATGGCGGAATGCTTGAATCAGGAAATGGTTGATTTTACAAAGTCGGTCTATTCCGTTTTGAGCTATATAGTGAAAGGTAGCGGGGGTTCCCGTATGAACTCCTGTACCATATTCAACCGGCCGTGTGGCCGGCGTTTGGGCAGACATGTCATTCCTCCTTGCTGTGTCGTATCACGTTGATTATCCGATCGTTTTGATCACATGGCCTTCCTGATCTTTAATCTGTGTGGGCACAATCTCAATGAGGAGCTTGTCCAGTGAAAGGACCTGAAAGGAACTGGCTTGTGGGCGAAGTTGCCCTACAATTTCGTTCAGTGCTTGCTGATTCACAGTCAGCCTGACCTCTCGCTCCGTTTCCACCAGAGAGGGATGATCACCAGCTTCAAAGACAATATTGAACTCTGGCCCGATCAGGGACAACGTTGCTTTTTTGGCGATTCGGCTACGCAGGATGCTGCCCAGAAGGGTTGCCTGTTGGGCACCCAGCTGAAGCTTGGCAGGGATGTTTTTCTGTAGCAGTTTTTTGCGCGGAGACTCCCAGCTCAATTGTTGGATGAACAAAAAGGCGGTGCTTGATCCGTCTTCCTCAATGCCTCGGTCCGTCGCTTGAATAACCGAAGGGATATCTGCATATGAATTCCTCATCAGATCCGTTACATATTTAGGCATATAGCTCTCACAGGCAGCCAGGAAACCGCGGGTGTTCCAGCTCTGAATCATCTCCAGTTCACGGCAGGTCATACCGACTATTTGAATAAATCGAACAGAACCATTCGGTGTGCTGAGTTCAGGTAAATCCGGATCTTCTATGAATGCAAGTGCAGTCAAGAGTGTATCGGAGTTCAGGCAGATCGGGCCGTTGGCATCCAGATAATCTCCGGGCTGAAACAAGTTACCGCTGTTAAAGACGTATCGCCCCATATTTTGTAATAGATTGAGTGCCCAGGCCGGCGGCTCGGATTCCTTCTCACAGCGTGTAAGGCGAAATGTAAGTTCAAAACCATACCCACTTCTGGATGCATCATCGCTTTCTTTGCCGTAAAGCTCCGAGAAACCGTAGGTTACAAAATGCCAATGAGGCATCGGCGTATCTACCGCATAGGCACTTATCCCGTCCAGTGGGTCAGGTCCGCCAAGCATATATGGAATGGCTGTGCCATAATGTTTAGGTTCCTGTTCTCCGTACAATTGCTGCATAGCCTGGTCGATGGCGTCCCAGCCAGATGTATTTTCTTCTTCGGTCATGATGTGTTCCTCCTTGATTGTTCTCTCCCTGAAAATCATTTAAAATTAAGTCTACTAGTTATAACAGCGACTACAAGCGGCTTAAGGATGAATTCTCTGAGATAGGACCAGGGGGTTACATATCTTTATGAGAAGGAGAAATGTTACATGAGTATGCAAGATATGTATTTGTCTGCATTTACACAGGAGCACTGGGATACCTTCGTTGAACTTTTTGATGACTGGTATGCTCAATTGCCCGATGAATGGAAAGAAGAGGCGCGATTAAAAGGTATTCCAGAAGATATAAGCCGGGTGCTTTTGTGTGAAATGAGAGATTCCGCGTTGAAGTGGATAGATAAAAAGGTTCCAGCTCTGGGGGACCAAAGTCCTGCAAGTTATCTGGGAACGGAGGAAGGAGCCAATGCCCTACGGGCAGCTATTTTGCGAATGCCACGTTAGAAATAGTTTTGGAAATGATGTTAGAAATAAGATATTATTCATTATAAATACGTTGTTAGGTGATTTTAAAGAGGAACTAGACCGTACGTTTCTGGTGAATTTGATTTTACAAAATAAATGTGTTACGCTTACATCACAAGAGCAAAACAACAGAATATGTTATAACATCTTTTGATGGATTGTAACTGTGAAGACAGGCAAAACCTAAACTGATGGTGAAATGAAGGCCCCTTTTTGGTGCTATTTTACCCTGAGTTTAGGTTTTTCTTGTTTTCTGCTCTGTTTTGGAGTTGTTCTTGCCTATGGAAAACCAAAAACTATTTCGAAAAGAGGTTGTTATGATGACCACGGCAAAAAAAGGATTCCCTGAAAACTTCCTGTGGGGCGGAGCCACAGCTGCGAACCAACTGGAAGGCGCATTCGATAAGGACGGAAAAGGTCTCTCCACAGCGGATATGATCGCTCATGTGCCAAAAGAAAAGCGCACGGGTGGACATGCCATGGAAATTTCCTCTTCCCGAATCGAAGAGATTCTCGCTGGCAAAATTGAAGAACGTTTCCCGAAACGTTTTGGTATTGATTTCTACCACCGTTTTAGAGAAGATATCGCACTGTTCGCTGAAATGGGCTTCAAAGTATTCCGCTTGTCCATTCACTGGGCACGTATTTTCCCGAACGGTTATGACCAAGAGCCAAATGAAGCAGGTTTGAAATTCTATGATGAAGTGTTTGACGAATTGCATAAATACGGCATTGAACCGCTCGTAACACTGTCCCACTACGAGACTCCGCTTGGCTTGACGCAAAAATACAATGGCTGGGCAAGCCGTGAAGTGATCGGACATTATGTTCGTTACGCAGAAACGGTATTCAACCGTTATAAAAACAAGGTGAAATACTGGCTGACATTTAACGAGATTAACGTGATGGTGTTCAGTCCGTACACTGGTGGCGGCATTCTAATTGATAAAGTGGACAATAAGCTGCAAACCACATATCAGGCCTTGCATCATCAATTTGTAGCAAGTGCGATGGTGACGAAGCTTGCACATGAGATTATCCCTGGCTCCCAAGTGGGCTGTATGCTTGCACGTATGGAAACCTATCCAGCGACTTGTAATCCAGTAGACGTACAACTGGCTCAGCATGAAAATCAGCTCAACCTCTTCTTCACAGACATGCACGCTCGTGGTAAATACCCGAACTACATGGCGCGTTATTTCGAAGAGAATAACATTGTTATTCAAAAAGAAGCGGGCGATGATGAGATTCTGCTGAACAACACGGTTGATTTCATTTCCTTCAGTTATTACATGTCCGTGACCAAATCGGCTTCTGCGGATGCGGCTGAGACAGCGGGTAACCTGACAGGCGGCGTGAAAAACCCTTATCTGGAAGCGTCCGACTGGGGCTGGGAGATCGACCCGATCGGTCTGCGCGTAACGTTGAACAACTTCTGGGATCGTTATCAAAAACCACTCTTTATCGTAGAGAACGGTCTGGGCGCGTATGACAAAGTGGAAGAGGATGGATCTATCCATGACTCATACCGTGTCGACTACCTCAAAAAGCACATCGAACAGATGAAAGAGGCTATCAAAGATGGCGTTGAGCTGATTGGTTTTACTGCATGGGGCCCGATTGACCTCGTGAGTATGTCGACTTCCGAGATGTCCAAACGTTATGGCTTTATCTACGTCGATCTGGATGATGAAGGCAACGGAACACTTGCACGCTCCAAAAAAGATTCATTTGATTGGTACAAAAACGTCATTGCCAGCAACGGTGAGCAACTGTAATTTTTCGTTCTGAAAATTCAGTGATGACATTCTTAGGATTGTTACCGCACAGGAGCGGGCAAAACCTGACTTAAAAGTGTGATATGAGCTTTCGCTTCATACAACCCTTTTGGTTGGCGTTTGTCCGCTCTTTACTTTGGAATCATAACATCATATGAGCTGGAGGGGTTCTTTTGAACAAATGGAATAAAGGCATTAAACACGTTTCTTATATGTTAGCTCTGACCTTGAGTTTAAGTGTAATCTGGCCTGGGACAACAGGTGCAGCAAGCGCACAAGTGACGCAAATTCAGGCAAATACGTATGTCGGCGATCCGGGAGAGATGGTCGAATCCTTCGACATTACGGTTACAGATGTGGAAAAATACAAAAATCTGAAGGCATCAGACTTCGAGATTACAGGAAATTATGACGGTTATCCGTTAAATGCCGCAGGAGAAATTGTGCAAGACAACTATGAAGATGATGGCATCACGTTGTCTATGAAGGATCATACGATCCATATGACCGTAAAACCTTTCAAATATCCCGGAGGTCTGAAATCCGAGTTTTCCGTAACCAGCAAAACGTATCCAGAGCTTTCTTTTGATAAAAAAAGTGTTACTCAGGTGAAAACCCGTACGGTGGACGAGTTTGAAAAAGCACAATTCACAGCTAGCAACGGTGTGACGCTAGCTTATAACCTGAAACGCAGTCCTTCCAAGGAAGCGAAGCCGCTCATGGTATGGCTTCACGGCGGTGGTGAAGTTGGAACGGACGGACGTAATCATCTAACTGCGAATCGCGGTGCAGTAGTCTGGACAGAATCAGGGTATGATACTTCTGTACTGGCGGTGCAATATCCTGAGAATTACAGCTTCAAAATTTACAACAATGCAGAGCAGCTACCCATAATGAAGGCATATTTTGAAGCTCAGGTTGAGTTGATCCAAAAGCTTGTTGCCGAAGGTGAAGTAGACCCTGACCGGATCTATCTTTCTGGTGTATCCAGTGGAGGTGGAGGTGCATTCCGCTTCCTGATGCAGTATCCTGACCTGTTCGCTGGAGCAATGATCGTTGCAGCCAAAGATACCGTTGCCGATTATACGGGTTCCGTCGACGCATTCAAGCAAGAACTGAAGGGTATTGTGGATGTGCCAATGTGGATTATGCACGCTCAAAATGATCCAACAACAGATAGTCGGACTAGCTCACTTGCTTATCAGGCATTGACGGAAATGGGAGCTAAACAGGCGCATTTAACGTTATACGATGATGCATACATGGATAGTCACAGATTCTATGGAGGTTTGAAACATTGGTCATGGGTACCTGCTTTCAACAATAAAGAGGTTATCGCGAGTCTGTTCAAACTTCATAAAGGTACAGCTGGAGAGCAGACCGGAGGTTCATCAGAGCATGGTGTACAACCCTCTGAACCTGTAACACGCGCGCAGATCGCAGTCGTTTTAGCTGATGCTCTGCAACTTCCAGCAGCAACTGAAACAACATATCCTTATGTGGACAGCGCTCCCGACTGGGCTGCTCAAGCTATTGTGAAGGTGACCAAGGCGGGACTGATGAAAGGCATTGGCAATCAAATGTTTGCTCCTGAGAGCGAAGTAACACGTGCACAGATGGCAGTTATTGTAGATCAGATCCTGACGAATAAGGATTGGAAGCCTGCTACAGATTCAGTGGAGCTGGTGTTTGGCGATGTGGACAGTAAGCATTGGGCACATGCGGCGATTCAGAATAGTGCTCGTGCTGGTGTAATGACGGGTGTGAGCAAAGGAAAGTTTGATATGAAGCAAACCGTAACAGGGGCACAGCTTGAGCAGATCATGCAGCGTCTAGAGCAAGTGGGCACAAAATAAAGCTTGGAATGGATATAAAATAAACTCTAAATATTCAATGTTGAGAGGATGAAGCAAAATGACTACACCATTTCCGAAGGATTTTCTGTGGGGCGGCGCGGTAGCGGCCAACCAGCTTGAGGGAGCGTATAATGCCGATGGCAAAGGTTTGTCTGTACAAGACGTTATGCCACATGGCATTACAACACCAAGAACCGAAGGCCCTACCGAAGATAACTTGAAATTGATCGGTATTGATTTTTACAACCGCTATAAAGAGGATGTTAAGTTGTTTGCCGAGATGGGCTTTAAGGTGTTCCGTACATCGATTGCGTGGTCTCGTATTTTTCCCAAAGGGGACGAACTGGAGCCGAACGAGAAAGGCCTTCAATTCTATGATGACCTGTTTGATGAATGTCACAAGTACGGCATTGAACCGCTCGTAACGATCTCTCACTATGAGACGCCGCTACATTTGTCCAAAACCTATGATGGATGGGTTAATCGTAAAATGATCGAGTTTTACGAACGCTATGTTACTGTGCTGTTTAACCGTTTCAAAGGCAAAGTGAAATACTGGCTGACGTTCAATGAGATCAACTCCATTCTGGAAGAGCCATTCATGAGTGGTGGTATCTATACACCGAAATCCGAATTGTCCAAGCAAGATCTGTACCAGGCGATTCATCATGAATTGGTAGCGAGTGCGCTTGCTGTCAAACTGGGTCATGAGATTATGCCGGAAGCGAAAATCGGGTGCATGGTGCTTAGCATGCCGACATATCCGCTCACACCGAATCCGGACGACGTTGTTGCAGCGATGCACGCAGAGCAACGTAATGATATTTTCGCTGATATCCATGCACGGGGTTATTATCCAAAATACATTAATCGTTATTTCAAAGCGAATAACATCAACATTAAGTTTGAAGAAGGGGATGCGGAAATTCTCAAGCACACCGTAGATTTCATCTCATTCAGCTATTATGTGAGTATCTGTGAGACCGGAGATCCTGAGAAACGTAAAGAGGGCAAAGGAAACCTGTTTGCAGGCGTGCAAAACCCGTACTTGAAAGCAAGTGAGTGGGGCTGGCAGATTGACCCTCAGGGTTTGCGCGTAACCCTCAATAAATACTGGGACCGTTATCAAAAACCGTTGTTTATTGTCGAAAATGGTTTGGGCGCCGTAGATGAATTGATTACAGATGAGAACGGCAATAAAACGGTTCATGATGACTATCGCATTCAATACTTGAACGATCATCTGGTGCAAGTTGGAGAAGCAATTGAAGATGGTGTCGAAGTCATGGGATACACGTCATGGGGCTGCATTGACTTGGTAAGCGCATCTACAGCAGAGATGAAGAAACGTTATGGTTTCATTTATGTAGACCGTAATAATGATGGTTCTGGTACACTGGAGCGTTATAAGAAGAAATCGTTCCACTGGTACAAAGAAGTTATTAGTACAAATGGCGCAAGTCTTGTCGATAATAATGCAAAATCATAATTCCAAAGTCATTGTTGTATGAGTGCCTTTTATGTCGCATTAACGCACATTAACCGCTTTCAGAAAAACGTTGTCACATGCGCTGTAATATGGTAAGATAGGCCCAAGGCTAAAGAATACTGGATTGTTACTGTTCAATCAGGCAAAACCAGAGGCAGGCATACTTCATGACCTGTTTTGGTTTTGCCTTTTACTACTTTGACGGTGCAAGGTGATGTGAAGAAATGAAAATTGAGAAGGTACTCAACAACAATGTAGTCACTGTAATTGACCCGGGAGGTAACGAACTGGTCGTTATGGGGCGTGGAATTGCCTTCAAAAAGCATACTGGTGAACTCATCGATGAGAGTCTCGTCGAAAAAATATTTTCGCTCGAAAGTAAAGAAGTTTCTCAGAAACTGAAGACGCTTCTGTCTGATATCCCGGTTGAATATGTGGAGTGCTCGGATGAGATTATTCGTTACGCTGAGACGGTACTGGGTGAGAAGCTTCATGAAAGCATCTACATTTCACTGACGGATCATATTCATTTTGCTATTGACCGACATCGTCAAGGATTGCAGATCCGCAATGCATTATTTTGGGAGATCAAGCGTATGTACCGGAAGGAATATGCGATCGGTCTCAAGGCATTGCAGATTATTGAAGAAACGTTAGGTGTTCTTCTTCCCGAGGACGAATGTGCGTTTATCGCGATGCATCTGGTTAACGCCCAGATGAATGGTGAGATGAGAGAAACGATCAGCATTACGAATATCGTGAAGGATATTCTGAATATCGTTCGGCGCAGTTTCGTGATCGAGCTCGACGAAGATTCACTTAGTTATTACCGATTCCTGACCCATTTAAAGTTCTTTGCTCAACGCGTATTGCAAGGTACAGCGATCGAAGACAAGGAAGAGGATAATCCGCTTCATGATCTGGTGAGCAAACAATATCCGGAAGCACATGCTTGTGCAGTCAAGATTAACGATTATACACGTAAAATCTATAATCGGGTCTTGTCGAAGGAAGAAGTGTTGTATCTAACGATTCATATCGAACGTATTGTCCGAAATGAACAAACAATCGAATAATTTGGGATTGTTACTACAAAAGAGGCAAAACCTAAACGTTGAATCATGATAAGCTATTCTGCTTTGTCATGGTCCAGTGTTTAGGTTTTTTTTAAACCTTCAATACACATAAAAGGAGCAAAATACAATGGATAAACAACAATTGTCCAAAGATATTCTGAAGCTTGTTGGTGGCGAAGAGAACATTGATCAAGTGACCCACTGTATGACAAGACTCAGATTTAACTTGAATGACAACAAAAAAGCGGACAAAGCGACGCTGAAAAATACACCGGGCGTTATGGGCGTTATGGAAAACGGCGGCCAATTCCAGGTGATCATCGGTAACGATGTACCTGTGGTGTACAACGCATTAGTAGGCAACATGTCCAAATCCCCGAACGCAGATGCATCGTCAGGTGCGGCTAGCGGAGAAAAGCAAAAGAAAAATGTGATAAGTGCCCTGTTTGACTTCATCTCAGGCGTATTCACACCAATCCTGCCAGCAATTACGGGTGCGGGTATGATTAAAGGGATTGTAGCTATCCTCGTAGCTGTGGGATGGTTGTCTGATAAAAGCTCGACATACACAATTTTATCTGCAATTGGTGATGGTGCTTTCTACTTCCTGCCAATCATCTTGGCGATTAGTGCAGCACGTAAACTGGGCAGTAACATGTTTATCGCTGCAGCGCTTGCAGCCGGTATTATGCACCCGACGATTACAGCACTTCTGGCTGCCGGGGACACCACATTCATCGGAATTAAGGTTATTGCGGCAAGTTATTCATCAACTGTAATTCCAATCATTCTTGCAGTCTGGATTGCTTCATATGTGGAGAAAGCGATCGATCGGATTACGCACGCTTCGCTGAAGCTCCTTGTTGTTCCGACAGTTACACTTTTAATCATGGTTCCTGTAACATTGATGACGGTTGGACCGTTGGGTACAGTACTTGGTAATGGCTTGTCCGGTGGTATCTCATGGTTGTTCGAGAACATGTCCATCTTTGCAAGTATTCTGATCGGCGGTACAATGTCACTGTTAATCATTACGGGTATGCACTATGCTTTGCTACCAATCGTAGTTGGTTCTATGACAACATTGGGTTACGACTTTATCATTCCGCTGATGTTTGCAGCTAACCTTGCACAAGGTGGCGCGGCATTTGGTGTAGGTTTAAGATCGAAAAACAGTAAAACAAAATCTTTGGCCTATTCCACGGGCCTTACAGCAGTAATGGGTATTACAGAACCGGCCATGTACGGGATTAACATGAAGTTCAAAAAACCATTTATTGCAGCCCTTATTGGGGGAGCAGTTGCTGGTGCGTTTATGGGTATCTTTAATGTAAGATCGTATGTAATTACAGGACTTGCAGGTCTACCAAGCATTGCGGCATTCATTAGCCCGGCAATCAGCACATTGCTGTTTGCACTGGCTGGCGGCGTGATTGCCATCGTAGCTGCAGCGATCCTGACTTATATCCTTGGATTCCAAGAAGAGGATGCGCCACAAGCAGCTTCAACTTCAGCAGCTACAGTACCTGCGAAAGAATCAGCTCCTGTGGTAACAGAAGAAACAAAAGCACAAGATGAGCAAGTATTCAGCCCGATTACGGGTGAAGTCAGACCGCTTAGTGAAGTACCTGACCCTGCGTTCGCGGAAGAAATTATGGGTAAAGGTTTTGCAATCCAGCCGGCGGAAGGCCGTGTTGTTTCTCCAATCAACGGAACCGTATTCTCCTTATCGAAGAGTGGACATGCCATTGGTCTCGTAAGTGATACGGGTGCTGAAATGCTGATCCACATCGGGATTGATACGGTGAAGCTGAAAGGCCAGTTCTTCTCTCCTAAAGTTCAGGCAGGGGCTAAGGTATCTGTGGGTGATGTTTTGATGGAGTTCGACCGTGAAGAGATCGAAAAAGCGGGTTATACCACGATTACACCGGTAATCATCACGAATATGCATCAATATACTTCGATTGAGTCTGCTGGTCGTACAACCGTTAAGGAACAAGAACTGTTGTTCACGGCAAAAGCATAATTCAATATAACAAAAGCAGTTGCTTCCTGGAATATATCCAGAGGAGCAACTGCTTTTTTCGTTTTAATTATGAAGATTTCTCTATGTATATTGTAGAGAGGCCTGTGTAATCTGAATCAGCTTTATTTTAAAGGAAACATAGTTAGATGGTTATTTGACGATTATTTTACCTTGTCCTGCGAGCATGCGCATTTCACGGGACAGACGATCCTGGTACTCTTTTTCAACTTCAAGTTGCACACCGTAACGCCATACCATGTTATGTTCCATCCCCCAGCGAAGTGTACCCTCAATATATAATAAGTCTTCAAACAGCTTCAAGTTGATGCCAATGCGAATATCGTTATCTTCTACAGGGAGGGACAGAGGAAAAGCAAGCTGACAGCCCGAACGACTGATATCACGTAATTCGGCCTGAATAGGCTTGGAAGGACCGTCCATGCCATTAATGCTCAGGATATAGATTTCGAAGTGCATAGGTTCTTTCAGAGTATAACGAAAAGGTTCTTTCCTATTATTAATTGGCATAGATTCCTCCATCAAGTTCAAAAAAATTCCGTTATGGATATATCGTCAGTTGTTAGCCAGAAATGAAGAGCAACGTTACAGAGATGGTTCGGGAGTTCGATTTTATGTATGGGGCGCGCTTGTTATAATAAAAAAATGAAGGAGTGGATGAACATGCAAGGAACATTTCAGATGGATACGGATACAGCCACATTATGTTGTTATGATCTGGCGTCATTAGAGCATCGTCTTCAGGATACACCTGACTGGTGGTCGATCCCGGATGATGAACTGGAGGAGGTCAACGCAGGTCATTGTCTCTTTCTGAATCTGGGTGAGGACGGAACGTATGAAGTGCACTGGAATGTGCAAGAAACTGTTTTGGAAACCGGGAGTGAAGCAGAGCCGAGACAGGTATATTATTTTCAGGTTCCTTCGGGCACAGTTTACTTAGGGGCAGCAGATGATGTCAGTGGCGGTGAACTGGAGCCGGATGAATTATCCCAAGGGGTTTTCTTACAACTGAAGTCTGGAAATTATGCTTGCACGGTGTTTAAAAAGGAAAATCGGATATCGGTTACGATCCAACCTAGCGACCAAGGGAAGAACAGGTTACAGGATTTGATCCGACTATAGCATGGTCTTGCATGTATTTATTTTATTACACTACATACTTATATAAGTCATTTTTAGGAGAGATGGATATGCATCATTGGAGCGGGACACCGGTCATGAATGCTTCTATTTTGCACCAGCGGATAAGATCACTTGCGGCACTTGATATCATTCTGTCAGAGGAGGAATGGCTTCGCGTACATCGTTATCACCGTAACACACCCCAGCCAGATATTGCATGGGGAAGTGTAGATAACGGGGCAGGGGACCATCTGCATGCACTGTTTACGAATACGGGCACGTTACTCAAAGGGTTTGATCATGAATCCCCGCTTAGTCCGCATAACCGTGAGGATGGTGAAATCTATCCGGGAATGTACGATGAGGTACCGGAGGAGTTTATACATCTGTTAGATCAACACGAGGAAACGCTGGCTCGAGAGGATGTGACCTTCTGTATCTGGCAGGAAGGGCACAGTCCCGAGTGGAAAGCAGGCAGTTGGATTGGACTTGCTATGGCTCAGGAAAACGAATCGGATGCTGAGGGTGGGGTAGCATTTCTGCTCGGTTATATCGAGGAAACACCGGAATCATACATCGATTGGGCAAAAGATTACTACGATATACAGGGGATGTCTCTGACTGCGGTGACTGAAATATATAACGATGCACCGATTAGTGCTGATCTGATCCGAGATTTGAATCCAAAGCGTGATGTGTTCGTTGCAATGGGTGAACTACAGCAATCCGGATACGCAGTGCAGCGAAGTGAAGCACGGTAAACGATGTTAGAGGGAGGAATCAAGTTATGGGTTGGGAGTATGGGATCAGAACGAAGGAGCAGGAGCACGGCAGGTTGAGCGAGATCATGTCGCGACTGGCGGCTTCACTGACACATAACAGGATGTACAGCGTAGAACAACACACCGATGGTTTTGTTCTTTTGCGTGATGATGAATCTTGGCCCAAAGCTTTGGAAATATGGCTGGAGGAAGCGAACAATTTGCATGAAGTAGCGGAGGGTGAAAAATACTTCTACTGCCTGTTCCATATCTGGGGGGAGGAAGGACGAGCCTGGAAGGAGCAGATGGAGGGTGTGACGAATCAGTATCCAGGAGTATTTGAATGGTTTGAATTGTGATTATAAAGATGTTGAACGGGCAAAGGAGTGAACGTTGTGGCAAGAAGATCAAAAAGTAAAATTCCGGTGCTCCTTTATCAGTATGAAGGCCCTGAGAGGAACATCGGGTTTACCTTATCTCCCCTATATCTGAACGAAGAGATGCATGAGATAAGACATGAGGATATGCTGTTTATCTATGATGAGGATTTCAAGCATATTCGTCCAGCAATCAATCGTGCGTTCCCTTTAACGGACCCGCGAAGCGGAGAAGAGTTGCAGTCGTTTGATCCCTGTTGGGATAATCCGATGGTGAAAGAGGTATGGGTGGGGATGTTGACTGAGCTGGAACAGGTTGAAGCTGCTGAACCGGAACTGCGGGTGTTCCTAGATTCGTTGACAACCTGGATTCGGAACGTGCTGGCTTCAGCTGACGGGATTGAAGTTACGGGTAATCTGTAAGTAGATGTAATTCGATTACGAGTGCAGGAATAGCAGCTCCTATCTATGGATAGGGAGCTTTTTTTTTCGTATAAAAAATAATGAAAACGGTTTGGTCGGTTCATCCGTCTTATACCACAGAGAGAGAAAAGGGGGGAACGGGGTGGATAGCGAGACAGGGATGAAGCAGATGGACTGGATACATGTGCACGATGAATCAGCGTTTATTAATTCCGTCACGGAGCATCAGGATACGTTATTATCCATTGCCTATAGCTATTTACGGAATCGGCAGGATTCACTGGAAGCGATACAAGAGATGACCTGCAGGGCCTGGATTAAACGTCGTACGCTAAAAAACGAGAAGGCATTTAAATCATGGATCATTCGAATTTTAATTTATGTCTGTATTGATGAACAGCGCCGCCGCAAGCGAACTATACCTCAGCCGGATGAAAGCATGGAGAATAATATTCCGGCTTCGTGGATGATTAGTGCCCGAGATAATCGTATAGCCATGCAATCCCTTTTGCTGAAAATAAAACCGAAGTATCGGCATGTATTGTTGCTCAAGTACTACAACGATATGACACTTACAGATATTGCTTCGATTCTTGGCAAACCGGAAGGCACGATCAAGACATGGCAGCATAAGGGTCTTGAACAATTACGAAAGCTGATGAAGAGCAGGAGGGATTGGCATGACCACTAGCCCGGAGGAAAAAGCATTGCTGGCAGATGCATATGAGATTAACAAGAAACGCAAAGAATGGGATTCGGCAGATACGACTGCTGCCATACAACATGGCTTGGCGGAAGCCAGAGCAAGTAGATCAAGTAAAAGCAGACGTGGAAAATGGATCACGGTGTTATCCGCTGTATCACTTGCCGTGGCGGTTATTCTGTTCGCCTCAC
Organism: Paenibacillus xylanexedens; assembly: GCF_007680605.1. Classification (GTDB taxonomy): domain Bacteria; phylum Bacillota; class Bacilli; order Paenibacillales; family Paenibacillaceae; genus Paenibacillus; species Paenibacillus xylanexedens_B. The sequence goes on along the minus strand of NZ_VEIO01000001.1, from coordinate 3,054,731 downwards.
TTGGAGACTTCGGTCAACAGCGGTTGACCTCTTCCGAGTCTGAAGTTCATTGGGGAAAATTGGAGCCTTTTCGTGAATTGCTGCAGAGAGATCAGGAGAGTGCTACCCTTACCTCGGCCCTCAACCATAATTATGTTCAGCCTTTAGATCAGACGGTGACGATGGGGAAATACACGTTTACGCTGGATGCGTTGATGGCGGATGAGAATCGAGTGATTCTCTTATACTCTGCTCAGACGGATACACCGAGTGGTGTATATTCCATAGAGAACACGAAATTAATGGATGCATCGACAGGACATGTGATTGATAACGGTAGCATTAACGGTATCCGTTTCTCAGACCAGAATCATGTTCTTCGGGGCAGAACCACTTTTGACCGAAATCGTAGCAAGCCTCTTCCAGAAAAATTAAATTTTGAATTCCAACTTTCCTCCGCCGTTTCCGATCGCCTTGAAGATGGGAAAGGTAAGGAAAAAGAAAAAGAACAAGAGGACAATTCGCAGGAACGAAAATACGAATTTTCCAAAAAAATGAATGTTATCGTTGCATTGGATCCGAAATTTTCAATCCCTAAAACGGAAATTATTCCTGTGAATCAAATGTTCAAGTTTGGGGAGTACGAAGTGTTGATAGCGGACGTGGAGATATCGCCATTGGTTACACAGGTAAGACTTGATTATGATCCCAAACAACAGCTAGATTATGAGAAGGAGTCGTTTATTAGTGATATCATTCAGCCGTTGGAGATTGTAACGACCTCCAAAAAAGGAGAACAGACAACTTTATCCAGAAATGGAGGCAGAGGAACAGGGGATGGCATGATTTATTCGTTCAGTAGCAATTTTCTTGACAAACCCGAATCGATCATACTGAAGATGCGTGGAAAACCCGGTAAGGTCTACGAAAAGGAAGAGGATGCTGCAAAGGATCAATTTGAAATCAAAATCAAAATTAAATAGATGCATTAGAAGAGACGGGATGAGTTCATGTTGTATATGTGACATGTGCTCATCTTTCTGTTTTTCACCATATCTGACCTGCTGTTGCGAAAAAGATAAAATAATTGTCTTTTTGCAATGATGCTATTGTCACAATGCAGGTTACAAGCTATAATCGAGTTGTTTCAAGGTACAAATTACAAAGGATGGTGATATTTTGAAGAAGTTTTCATTGCTTTTACTCGCAGTCACTTTATTGTTGTTAACGGTTTCAACAGCCCCTGCTACATATGGTGCGGCTAACTTTCCCAACACGGGCACCAATGGTTTGACTGGTTTTGCAGGTAATGCGAAGAATGAGAACGGTGTATCCAAGGCGGCGACAACTGGAGGCAGGAACGGTCAGGTCGTGTATGTCAGCAATCTGAATGATCTGAGAACACACATGGCAGGCTCTACAGCCAAGATTGTCGTTGTGGAACAGAATATTTCTTCATCCAGTTTGCAAAAAGTTGAATTTGGTTCCAACAAAACATTGGTAGGTTCTTTTGACAGACATACATTAACGAACATTCACTTCAGATCCACTTCGGGGTCAAGCAATGTGATCTTTCAGAATCTGACCTTTAATCACTCTGCGAACATCAATGCCAACGATGATATTCAGATGTACATCACTTCCGGCTCCAACTATTGGATCGACCATGTTACTTTCTCGGGTCATAACTATAGTTCGAGTGGCAGTGATCTGGATAAGCTCTTATATATCGGTGACCGCGCAGATTATATCACGATCAGTAACTCCAAATTTGCAAATCACAAATATGGCATTATTCTAGGACACCCGAATGACGGTAACAGCAGCTATAACGGTGTGCCTCATGTGACCATGTCCAATAACTATTTCGAAAACTTGTATGTACGTGGCCCAGGACTTATGCGTTATGGTTTCTTCCATATCAAAAACAATTACGCCAATAACTTTAATCAAGCGATCACGATCGGAGAAAAAGCCCGTATTTATTCCGAAAACAACTACTTTGGCGCAGGAGCTGAAAAAGGCGGCATTCTGGACGACAAAGGGAAAGGCGAATTTACGGATACAGGTAGCACACCTGCTCTGAACAGCCCGGTTTCACCAAAAACCAACTGGAGACCAAGCAATAATTACAGCTATCAGGTTGAAAGCGCAGCCTATGCACGTGAGTTTGTTACGAAATATGCCGGATCATCGAATACAACACTGGTATTTGGTAAATAACAGCCGGAAGTCATATGAGATCTCTATAAAAGATAAGGTAAAGAGTCTGTTTTATGCGTCCTACGCATGAGCAGGCTTTTTATTTTAGGCTCACAATCAGGGGATTTTATTTTGTTAACATTATATTTATTAAGACATATTAATTTTAGACATAAATTACCGATATACATAAAGTGGCGCTGACTGCACGTTTATGAAGTTAATATGTACTATGCTAAGGCGCGGGTGTTTCAGAACTACGTATAAGCAGGACTATGGACTGAGAGTAAACTTACAGTGGCCTACATATGTTAAATTTTTTAACTTACATAAAGGACGGGGTAAGCATGAATCGTATCGATGAGATTACTTGGCAGAGAAACAAACTAGTAAGTTACATGATGTGGGCCATAACGGCCATAAGTGCAGGGATCACCATTATCGTTCCCGATCTATGGCTATCCACGCTACTCTCCATTGTGGTCACCTTAGCAGTTACCGTATGCAATGTTTTGAAAAAGGGTATTCATGTCATCCCGTGGTTCGTTACCGTAGCGATTATCGCGAGTGGAATTTATGTCAGCCGTGACGCGATGAATGCCGTGCAAGGCATACTAATTGTCTCACCGCTCCTGCTGTATCCGAATAGCAAGCACTATAACACTGCCTTTTCGGTGATGCTTGCCTTTTTCACGGTTCAATTGGTCCTTGTGTCATCTGCGAGTATCGAGCAACTCTTTGCTGACTTGATTAATTTCAGTATGTATATCGTAACCGGAATTATTATGATCACCGTGTCAAGGGTAAACAAACGATTGTTCATGGATAGTGAAGCACGGGGGGCGCAAGTGGAAGAGTCACGTACCCGTGTGGAAATCATGTTGGAACGGGTGAAAGAAGCTGTTGCAGGGTTGTCCCGCTATACAGAGCAATTGAAACAAAAAGTGGATGAGACCGGCGCCATCACCAACGAAGTTACGGTCGGATTCAGCGAAGTTGCAAGAGGTGTCGAGTTTCAGGCGACCAGTATTGCCGAGATCTCCGAATCGTTATCGCAGTCCGACCGCCATATTAAGGACGTAGCGTCATATTCTGAGCAGATGAAAGAGCTGTCCGCAAGTATGGCTTCAAGCACACAGACGGGTAGTGCGCAGATGGGTCACCTGAACGAACAGATGCATGAATTGTACGAGACAATAAACACGACAGCTGATGATATGAAGAAATTCAATGATCAGAGTGAATCGATGACATTGATGCTGAACAGTATCTCGGATATCGCCACTCAAACCAATCTGCTCGCGCTGAATGCAGCTATTGAAGCAGCACGGGCAGGTGAGCATGGACGCGGATTTGCTGTCGTTTCGGAGGAAGTCCGCAAGCTGGCTGAGAGCTCAGGCCAATCAGCGAGTGAGATTACCTCAATCCTCACCAGTCTGAGAACACAGACACAAGCATTGACAAGCCGATTTGAAGGGGTTCGTCAGTTGTTGCAAGTTGGAGCAGAAAGTGTTCTGACAACGGAGCGGGTATTCCAATCCATTAATACCAATTCACAGAATGTGCTGACTCAGGCCACAGAAATTGAAACAAGTTCAGCAACGATGAAGGAATCCTCGACTCGGGTGGTTAATGAAGTATCCGAAATTTCCAGTGTAACGCAACAATCCAGCGCTGCAACGGAAGAGATTCTGGCGAGTATGGAAGAGCAACGGAATCTGACACAACATATGGTGGCAAGCTTTACCGAACTGGAGAAGCTTATTGTGAATCTCGGTGATCTCGTGTCCGATCATCATGCTTCGAGACCAGATAACAAATCCGAGATAGATTCATCCCATGCGGCAAAGGTTGTTCCAATTAATACGATATCAGCTTAAGTCTGACTTCCGTCTTGCAAGAGATTCTTAACCGACCTATTAGGTTTATTCCAATAAGCCCGTCCATGCGTAATTACGCGCTTTACGGGCTTTTTTGGAGTTCAAAGGTCTCTTGTAGCGACCTATATTTTTAGATAGAGTAGGTGTAGACATAGAAAATAGTAAAGGAGAGATCATCTTGAATTGGACAGATATTAGTAAAATCAAAGACGTAGAGCACTTATGTGGAGTTATAGCTTCATCCTCATTGGATGTCAATGAACGGGATGAACGCGGACGAACACCCCTTATGCTCTTCTTGACTAATCGTGCGCCTCTTGAGGGCATTCGTTGTCTGCTTCAAGCCAAACCCGAACTGGAAGTGGAAGACAAACTCGGAGACACTGCTTTGAAAAAAGCCGTAAGGTTCAACCAGCCTGAAGCAATCAGTCTATTGCTTGAACATGGGGCTAGACTCGATTCGCCTAACGGCATTCTGGCTACAGCTTGGAACTTGGCAAGAGGTCGCAATCCAAACCTGGCGGAGATGTTGCTAGATACACATGGAGCCATACGTTTGATTTTGACGGCCGAAGAGCAACAGATTGTGGATGACATTATTTACGAGGAGTCTTCCGATGCAGCCTGTGAGAAAATTCGGTTGCTGGATTCAGAAGTACTGATACATGCAGTGGTGAATGGTTTTAATTGGGATGATCGTCCCGAGCCGATGATTGTAGCAGCTGAGCATGCAAAATGTGCCGAGATTACAAAGCTGGATATGGCTGAATTGATGGAGGCGGATTATTGGCTGGAGATGGATCTGGAAGAAGTAAACACAAGAGTAGATGGGCCTACATATCGGCATCTTGCCGCATTTTTGACCAGAAAGGGTTGATTCGAAATGGTGCATGACTCTTTCCATGAGCAGAACAAAAAGCTGGAGCAGTTGCAACAGGAACTGAAGGAAAGCAACATCGAGCATTTTTACATTACGGAGCCTATACAGCATCGGGGCCAGCAGTTGGTGCTGGCGGGCAGTTTTGACTTTTCGTATTATCACAATGTGGAGATTACCTTTAGTGAGGTAGAGTTCATTCTGTGTCCGGCGACGATATTTAACGTGGAAAGGTTTCGACTGGCTGCTGAAGAAGAGATCGTTCAGTTAAATTCGGTGATGTATGGTTTTGAAAGGAATGGTACAGTCTTCTGCCTGGAAAATGAATTCGAAGAGCAACGATTTTATATCGTGGCGAAGCAGATGACCTATCAGTTCGGCATGGTTTATTACTATGATCGGCCGGATCTGCAACCGGGAGAACGGATTTCCACATTTGTGACCAAATCGGAGAACGTTCATGAGTAAAGCTAATGAGGAGACTCGCGTTCGATTATACGATCGACATTCGCTTCATACCATGGATTGGCCCGATACGGAGGATGCGAGGTACGCACGGGCGTATTTAGAGCCGATGATGATGCAGGGAACTACAGAATACATGACTAACGTAAACACCACGTTGCTCCTTGCCCGGATAGATGATCTTGTGTTGCCGGTGACCGTGAATGAAGAGGAATATGATAATGCTTATGTCTGTTCCCCATACACTCACTATGTGCGGTACGCGAAGCAGGAACTAACCATGTTACAGAAGCCGATGCTGGAAAAAGGACTCTCCATGCTACTCCGTTTAATAGGCTGGGGCATGAAAAAATCCCGGATCAACAAGGTTGTACATATCAACAACTGGCTGTTATCTACCAATCTGTATCCTGCCATGACTGCTGAGCAGGCCACGCAGCTACTTGAAAGGGTAAAGGAACGCTATCCGGGGCATACGGTGATCTTTCGCTCTTTAAGTTCCGCACTGCACTCGAACCTGATAACAGGGCTACGGGAAGCGGGATGCCGCTCTATACCGAGCAGGCAGATATATCTGTATCAGGCCGATGATCCAAATTTCGGCAACGCCAAGTCTCGTTGGTTGCTGAAAAGGGATCAGGCAATGATGGACAAGCATGGCTATGAACTGGTTTCTGAGGCTGATCTTACCGAAGCGGATATCCCGCGAATTGTGGAGCTATACCGGATGCTTTATTTGGAAAAGTACTCCTATGACAACCCGCAGTTCAACGAGCGTTTTATTGCTGGAGCCATGGCAACCGGCGCGTTAACCTTGCATGGTTTGCGCAAGGAAGGGCGCCTGGATGCGGTAATGGGTTACTTCTGCCGTAATGGGGTGATGACCACTCCGCTGTTCGGTTATGACACAGATATTCCCCAGTCTGTCGGTCTGTACCGTATGCTGTCGGCATGCCTCATTGGACAAGCTCGTGCGAAAGGGAAGTTGTTGCATGAGAGTGCTGGTGCAGCGCAGTTTAAACGTAATCGCGGCGCGATAGCGGATTTTGAATATTCCGCCGTATACGACCGGCATCTCTCATTCCGCAGACGGTGGTGCTGGGCATTACTAGACCGCTTGTTGAACAGCGTAGGCGTGCCACTGATGCGCCGCATGAAGCTATAAGCAAGCTGTGTTGCTCCAGTCATGTGAGTGAACTCACATGTATGGCTTATTTCAGATGCTCGGCGAGCTGTACCTCGAACCCATCCGGGTCAGCAATGTACATAAAACGCAGACGTGGGTTCGGCTGCACAGGTTTACGCAGGATGGGGATTTGCATTTCCGTTAGACGCTCCATAGCTGCTTCCAGTGATGAGACTTCGTAACCGATGGAGATGCCAGCCTCGGGCTTCAGTACCTGCTCACTACCTTCAATTAACTCTAGTGAGGTCTCACTTGTCTCACCCAGACCAAGCATGGCAATCTGCCGCCCGCGGCTTTCGAATCTGCGCTGAACGGTAAGTCCTAGTAAATTGTGATAGAAGTGAATGGATGCTTCAAGATTACGCACGCGCAGGGTAATCCAGTTAAGTTTGATTAACATGTCGGATCTCTCCTTCGGAGTTGTGTAGTGTCGGTTCTTGTTTATTATACAAGAAGAAAGGCAGTTCATCTGAATTTATTGAAAAAATTTACAAATATATATATGTAAGCGTTATTTCAAAGTGTATAATACAAGTTAAATGGAGAGGAGGAATGTAATGAAGACCAAGGCGTTTAAAAAAGTGAGTTCAACCCTGCTGGCAACGATGCTGGTGATGATAACGGTTCCTTTTCAGCAGGCTGCTTTTGCACAAGAACAACAGATTGAACAGGGAGCAAGTTCTGGGGCTACGGCAGTTTCCGAGCAGAATCTCAAGGTGCTTCATACCGATTTTGAGGATGGAACGCTTCAAGGCTGGCTTCAGCGTGTTGGTAGCGAAAGTTTGACGGTTTCAGAGCAGGCCGCGCATCAAGGTACTCGGAGTATGCTTGTCTCGAATCGTCAGCGCTCCTTTCATGGGCCGATGCTGAAAATGAAAGGTCTGTTGAAGCCTAATTCTACGTATAACATCTCGTTTTATGTCAGGCTTACGGAGAAACCTGCTTCAGATCAGACGATTCAGCTAACGGCCTACAAGAAAAATGGGGCAGAGAGCTGGAACATGCTGGACAAGGTCACGATTCCCAAAGACGACTGGCAACAATGGCATAAGGTTACGGCTACGTACCAATACAGCGATAACCCTGAGGAGATGAATTTCTTTATTGAAACGCCATATATCTCCGATGATACGGTAGATACCTTATCCTTTTATGTGGATGATGTAACGATTGAGGAAGCCGCACCACTGGCTATTGAGTCCGATATTCCTTCCTTGCAAGATCTGTACCAGACTGAATTCCCGATTGGGGCCGCGGTATATCGCTGGCAGCTTGAAGGAGCTTACGGTCAATTGTTAACCAAACACTTTAACAGTTTGACCGCGACGTATGAGATGAAACCGAAGTTTGTGTCCCCTTCCCCAGGCGTGTATGACTTCCAAGCCTCGGATGAATATGTGGACTTTGCACAGAAAAATCAAATGGGTTTGCGTGGACATGCCTTGCTCTGGCATATTGATGCCGCAGAGTGGATGTTCAAGGATGACCAGGGCAACCCTGCGAGCAGGGATCTGCTACTCAGTCGGGTCCAGAACTACGTGGATACCGTCATGAAACGATATAAAGGTAAAATCTACGCCTGGGACGTTGTGAATGAAGCGATTGCGGACAGCAACGGGGATGCAAACGGATTGCGCAAAAGCCCGTTCTACGAGCTGATCGGCCCGGATTATGTCGAGAAAACGTTTGAGTTTGCACGTGCCGCCGACCCGGATGCGAAATTATACTACAACGAGTATTTCACCGAAATTCCTGAAAAAAGAGAGCATATGTATCAACTGGTGAAAAAGTTGAAAGAAAAAGGGCTGATTGACGGTGTGGGTCTGCAATCCCACTATAATCTTGAATCTCCGCCAATTGATGAGATTGAGAAAACAATCAATCTGTTTGCTGGTCTAGGTTTGGATATTCAGATTACCGAGCTGGATGTCGATAGCGGTATTCCTTATGGTGAGACTTTGCCTCAGGACGTTGCTGTGAAGCAGGCATATCGTTATAAAGAGCTGTTTGACCTGTATGAAAAACATAGCGATGTCATCTCATCGGTGACCTTATGGGGATTACAGGATGAGAAATCGTATAACAATCAAGCCTTTTTGTTCGATAGTGCTCTGCAATCCAAACCGGCCTATTGGGGGTTGGCAGATGAATCTAGCCTGCCTATTCTGACGAACCGGGCGGTTACGTTGTCCGGTACACCAAATACGAAGGCGGCAAAACAAGATCCACTCTGGAACAAGGCTGTTTCCACGCCTTTAAAAGGCAATTCAGGTTCGGCGGCGTTCCGTACGTTATGGGATAAAAATAATTTGTATGTTCTGGTTGACGTAAAGGATACGACCAAACATGCCAAAGACAAAGTGGAGCTGTTCGTTGATCTGAACAATGGCAAAACTCCGGTGTATGAGGCAGATGATCGACATATCACCATAAGCCGTGAAGGCAAAGTGACAGGAGCTAAGCCAAATACGTATCGCGTTCGTGAAGCGGCGGACGGTTATCAGGTTGAATTAACCATACCATTGACTAATGCACAAGGGGCACTTGCACGTGAAGTTGGGCTTGATGTACGGGTGACGGATGGTGGAAACAATAGTTCAGGAGGGCAGCAGGTTCTGTACTGGAATGACCGCACATTATCCCAGGATCAAGACACCAGCAAATATGGTGTTGTTCAGTTTGCAGGGATGCCTAAGTCTGCGAAAGCCCTGCAAGGAACAGTAACGATAGATGGTGAGAAGGATGCGAAATGGAACAAGGTTACGCCATTCCGTATTACACCACTGAATCAGAGCGGAGGAGCATCTGCTGAGGCCCGTGCGATGTGGTCTGGTCAGGATCTATATCTGTTCATTGAGGTCACTGATCCGCAAATTATTACCAACGCCACCGATCCTTGGGATCAGGATTCCGTTGAGATTTTTCTGGATGAAAATCATCAACGTACGCCGTTTTATCAATATGATGATGCCCAGTTCCGGATTAGTGCAGATAACGTAGCAACGTTTGCGGGCAGTGCTTCGCCAGGACGGCTCCAAAGTGCTGTGAAGAAAACGTCCAAAGGATATCAGGTGGAGGCTAAGATCCGATTACAGTCCCTCGTGCCGAAGGAAGGCCAAGTCATGGGATTTGAACTTCAAATTAATGATAACCAAGGAAACAATAACAAAAGTACGGCAAAATGGAATGATCTCACCAATGACAGCTGGAAGAATACTTCCCAATATGGCATTCTGACGTTTTCAAAATAAATCGATTGACTGACTATGAATACGTAAGCAGGAAGAGTCGCACATTCAGTCATTCTATCTATCATCCAATCATCAGAAAAACCCCCAAACATAGCGAGTTCGTCTCGCAGTGTTCGGGGGTTTGTTTATGAGGTAGGCCTCTTTTATTGAATCAGATCCACAGCACCTTGCGGTACAAAAGCATCTACGCCGTTATACACGATTACACCTTCAAGGGCTGTCTTTTTGCCGTTTACAAGCGCAACATTTTTGTAGATTTGCAGTTCAAGCTTGGTGTTGTCTTTTGTTACGATAATCTTCGGATTTTTAACATCCGTCAGATCCAGTTTGGTTGTGGCACCTTTGGCTGTAAACGCCTGTTTGGCAGGGACGAACAGTTGCTTGCTTACACTGTCCAGATCGAGATTGAGGACACGTGCCATGTATTTGGCTACATCTGTATTATCAATGACACCGAATGGACGATCATTATTTGGAGCATACGTATATAGTACAACGTCTCCGCCCGTGTGCCCGCCAGTTGTCCAGCCGATACCCGCACGTTTGCTGATCATTGGGCCTACGACATAGTTCAGGCTACCTGGCTCGGCAGCTTTAATTGCAGCAACCTCTTCGGAAGTCAGATCGGGAATGCCGTAGTATTGTTTCATGACTGCTTTGATGTTGGTGCGTTTCGCATCCAGTTTCGCTTCTACACCTTCACCTGTCAATTTAGCCTTTTTCAAAGGTCCGATAAAAGTAGACAACGGCTCTTTGTCATACGTGCCTGTTGTAGATGCATTACCAATCGTAAGTCCACCGTTTTGATGGTCAGATACGGCTACAACAGCAGTTTGCCCATCGGCTTTGGCGAAGTCCATCGCTACTTTTACCGCATCATCAAAAGCGAGCACATCACTGATAATACCAATCGGATCATTGGCATGAGCAGCCCAGTCTACCTTGCTGCCTTCGACCATCAGGAAGAAACCATCCTCGTCTTTGGAGAGAACTTCAATCGCTTTGGAGGTCATCTGAGCAAGACTTGGTTGCTTGGCTGGATCACGATCCATGTTGTATGACATGCCTGCCGGAGAGAACATGCCCCACAATTTGTTGGAAGTTGATGCTTTCATCGCCGCAGGTGTAGTTACATAATCGTAGCCGAGTGCTTTAATGGAGGCAACGAGATTGTTACCGTCTTTGCGTCCAGCTGGTTCCAGATACTTACTGCCGCCGCCCAGTACCACATCGATGCCATTGAAGACTTGTTGTTTGCTGAGTGCATCGTAGTTTTTACGGTCAGGGTAATGGGCAGAGAAGTCTGCCGGTGTTGCATGCATAATTTCGGAAGTAGCTACAATACCCGTTGCTTTACCCGCAAGTTTGGAAGCTTCCAATACCGAAGCGACAGGTTTTCTTTCGTCGCCTTTTGCAATCGGTTTTTGTCCAGGCATGGTGGTCTTGTCCGGCAATACGCCGACAAAACCGGTATGAGATTTATGTCCTGTTGCAAAGGCTGTTCCTGCAGGAGCCGAATCCGCAATCGGCGCATCCGCAGAGTGTGTACGAACCATGCCGCTTGCCATGGAATCAATGGTCAGAGAAGAGCCCTTGTACCAGCGAGCCAGTGCGGTAGCATCATTAGCCATACCGTCAGGAATGAGAATGATTACATTTTTGATAGGGGAACCAGAAGTTGTTGAAGTACCGTCTTCCTCAGCCCAAGCTGCACTACTGCCTCCCAGCGTAGCCGTAACAATGGTGGTCACCGCGAGCATCATTTTGGCTGCACGGGTACTGAAGCGATTTAACATGAACATCCTCCTAATAAATATGTATAGTTGTATCCAGAACCCAGTGTATAGGGCAATTGATAAACGAGCGTTAGTTTTAGGTTAATTAATTGTAAAAATTACGATTATAAGTCAAAGGTTACATAATAGACGAACTGGACAAAACACGAAACACTCCTGTATGGTAAGGATGAAATCGGACAATCATGAACAAAAGTCCAATGATGGTTTTGAGGTGGTTCAACATGAAAGAATGGTCAGAAGCCATTCGGTGGTGGAATAACAATCAAATAAAACTGATCGATATCCGCCATAGCGCATTGCATTCAGAGCAAGAGTTATCGACAACTATTTTGCCGGCTCATGCTTTTTTGATTATAAATAAAGGCGAGGCGGACATTCAATTCGGGCTAAACAGATTCACATCGGATCAGACACTCATTCTACACGGTGAAAAAGGTACGTCACTGCGGATTCGTTGTATGGAGCAACCGTTAGATTATTATTTACTGCTATACAAGCCGCAACCGGCTGCGTGTCGTCTTGATTTATCGGAAGATGGAAGTATACGGAATGTGAATTCGTTTCAGGGCGGAGGACCCTATTATTTTGCAGCATCATATCCGTTAACGATTCTTACGATTGTGGAAAAAATGGCGGAGTCTTGGAACTCTAGTGATGAACTGGATCGGTTACAGGTGACGGGATTGTTCTATCAATTGGTGTACGAGCAATTTCGCCAGTGGAAGATGGCGGCTCAGCATCAGGTCGAACCGCTGGAGCTTGCGGAGCAGATTGAAGCCTACATTCAGGAGCACTACGCTCATTCCATCTCCATGGAAAACATGGCTGCGCATTTTCATTACAGCACGCATTATCTGGCCAGGGTATTTAAACGCAAGTACGGATGCAGTCCGATGGATTATGTCGTTCAGACTCGGATCAAACAAGCGAAACATTTGCTTACCGAGACAGAAGCACAGATCCGGGAGGTGGCTGAAAGCGTTGGGTACAAGGATTTGTACTACTTTAGCCGTATTTTCAAGCGCACAACAGGTGAGACACCGGCACAGTATAAAATGCACAGTCATCGAATCAAAAGTTCAAATCGTACGAACAAGAGGTCTGAATCGTTCATTGCTGACAAGGACATCCATCGTTATATTGGTAATAACGATAATCATTATCAATACGACACATGGAGCGTGGATGAGTTGAACCTTCGTTTTAAGCCTACATTGGCGGTTAGTTTATTATTTAGTTTATCGCTGCTGCTCGCAGCATGCGGGGCGGGAACTGAACAGCCACAGCCTGCAACGAGTGCGGAACCGGTACAGGAGTCTAGTCGAACGTATACGGATGCTACAGGAAGACAGGTTGAGATTCCAGCGAAGCCTTCCAAACCTGTGGTCATTACATATGGTGGATATCTATTGCCTTTGGGTGTGAAACCGGCTGGAGTCAATACGGAGACACTTGAACTGTATCCAGAAGAAATGGCTGGTGTACCGGATATCGGATCAGGCAACGGTAACGTTGAAATGATCTCAGGTCTGGAACCGGATGTGATCATTGTACCGGACTACACAAGCAAGGAAATTGTAGACACGTATGCGAAAATCGCACCAACCATTACGGTGGCCTGGGGCGGCGATCCGGATGTCATTAATACGCTGAGAACGATGGGCGATATTATGGATCGTAAGGACGAAGCCGAGCAATGGATTGCAAAGTTTGAAGCGAAACTGAAGAGCATTCGCAGTGAATTGAACATCAATATTAAACCGGGTACAACAGCGATGTCGTTTGTGATCTACAATAAAGAGGTATTGCTGGGCGGTGAAGGCGGTACGTTGGGCAAGCTGATCTATGAGGATTTTGGATTCTCCATGCCTGAGCAGTATAAAATCTATTCGGATGGCGGCACTGTGCTGTCCTTGGAAAAACTGGCAGACAAGCCTGCCGACTACTTCTTCACTCAGATGGAAGATGAAGAGATGGATCAGATGATGGAACTGTTTGAGGAGCCGGTGTATCAGAGCATTCCCGCGATCAAACATAATCGAATTATCAACGTGTCCAGAAACTACTGGAACTATGGGCCGTATCTGGCGGATAAAGGTCTGGACAGCTTGATTGAGCAAGTGAAAAACCTTCAGTAGCTGTTAAAGCTGCCATAGCAAAAACTGAGAGATTAGCTATAACACAGCCTGATCTCAACGCAATACTATAAACGTAAAACCATAAATGCATCCTTGCTGATGCATTTATGGTTTTTTTATAGTGTAAGATGCGTACCGTAAGCCGTGATGAGGTGTTTTCTAAAAAGATATTGCTAGCGCTTTCATTCTGTGCTAATATCACGGTAATAACAGGATTGTAACCGATCTCAGGGCAAGACCTGTTCCAGTTCATTCGCATCGTTCGGAAAGATCAGGCGATTGATTGCGTTTTTACTATAGTGAGCTAATTCCATACCACACCTCATTATTCTCAGGGTTGTTACGTATTGCAGGCAAAACCTGAATTGAGGGCAACAGACGATGTGATCCAAAGTCTGTGTGCCTTTGATTCAGGTTTTTTTATATAAAAATCCGCCTGAATGTCATAACCGAAGGGTTGCAGCAGTTCATGCCAGCAGAAAGGAGGGCCGCTCTTCCATTCATCCCGATCAAGAAATAGAATGATGCAAACCTTGGAATACTGTACCGAGAGGTGCAATATTTCGAACCTATTTTTCCATCATACACGACTAGACAACGAGGAGAATAACCAATGAAAAAATTGAAACGTTCTATTGCAGTAGCAGCGATTCTAAGCATGTGTGTATCGGGTCTACCCGCATATGCAGCAGGGAATACAGCTCCATCCCTGTCCCCGGCTATGGATAAACTGGTAAAAGCAGAGCTTATTCGCGGGAATGGGCAAGGCGTGAACGCGGATTACCTGAGTAAACATGCTACACGTATTCAAGCCGCAGTGCTTTACTTGCGTTTATCTGGTCTGGAAAAAGAAGCACTGGCCTATCAAGGAACCGAAACGTATACGGATGCCGCTCAGGCAGGCAAGGTATTGCAGCCCGTCGTTGGATACTTGAAGCAACATCCTTATTTGGCTGGTATGGTCACGGATACGGATCGCTTTGCCCCTAATGCTCCACTGACAGCAGAGGAATATGCAGCGTTGTTACTCAAGGCTCTTGGTTATGAAGCAGGCACGGATTATACATCAGGAGAGGCTTCCGCGTTTGCGGCAAGCCACGGTATCAGATCCCTTCAAGGAAAGGGGACGGCACAACTGACCAACCGTTTGATGGCTGAAGCGACGGCACAGGCTTTGCAGGCTCAGCTCAAAAATGGTTCAGGCACGTTGGAACAACTCTGGTCCAAACATAAGCAGGCGGGAGCGTTTAAACCTCAAACGTTGCAGCAAACAAAATACGGTGCCATTGATGGTAAAGCCTATGATCAATACGGCACGCTTGGCTGGCTTGGTGTTCCATACGCAGCACCTCCGGTAGGCGAACTACGCTGGAAAGCACCACAAGAGCCGAAGGCTTGGACAGGCACAAGAGAAGCCAAAGAGTTCGCGGCAAACAGCCTGCAAATTTCCGGTAAAACGACAGCGGGGAGTGAGGACTCCTTATATCTGAACATCTGGCGTCCGAATACAACCAGCACCAAACTGCCGGTCATGGTATTCCTACACGGCGGTGGTAATATGACCGGATCAGGCAAGGATTTTCAGGGAGAAGAACTTGCACGGAATACAAACAGCATCATTATCTCGGTGAACTACCGCTTGGGAGCACTTGGTTTCTTCCAGAATGCCGCGCTGAAAACAGGTAATGCTCTGGATGATTCGGGTAACTATGGTTTGCTTGATGCTTTCCGTGCATTAGAATGGGTTCAGGATAACATTACAGGTTTTGGCGGCGATACAGGAAACGTGACACTTGCGGGTCAATCTGCCGGAGCGCGTGACGTTCTCGCAACGCTCATTTCCCCGCTTGGCAAAGGATTGTATCAAAAAGCGATTGCGTTCAGCGGCGGTTTGACGACGGCTTCACCTGAAGATGGACAACAGAAATCCGAGGATGCTATTGTGAAGTTGCTTGTGCAGGAAGGTAAAGCTGCTAATGCCGACGAAGCCAAAGCTTGGATCAACAAGCAAACTCCTGCACAACTGGAAACTTATCTTCGTGCATTGCCTGCGGATAAACTGGTGACTGTATTTGGCGGAACGGCCATCCGTATGCAACCATTCCCGCATTTGTTCCGTGATGGTACGGTCATTCCAAAAGAAGGTTTTGATGCCATCAACAGTGGAAAATATACGAAAGTGCCTGTATTACTAGGTAGCCTGGAAACGGAATTCTCCGCTTTTGCATTCGGTGATCCTAATTTTGCACCATCCATTAATGATGGAACATTATTTACTGATCAGACGAAAGCAGCACAATATGCCGCTGCTATCAAATATGGCAGCGAGGCTTATGCAGGCTTTAATGCGGAGCGAGTTGCCGAAAAGTTAACGAGTGCGGCAGGTCAGCCGCCAGTATATGCGTATCGTTTTGCATGGGGAACCCAGCCTGGCGTTATTTCTGAACGTTTGCGTACCCTGTTAGGGGCTCCGCATGGTGCCGATATGGACTTCTATACAGGAAAAGCAGCGGGGATTGCGGCTTACTTCCCTGAAGGTTATTTCAGTGATGCCAACAAGCCGGGACGTGAGCAACTGTCTGCTGCGATGGCAGCTTACCTGAAACAGTTCCTGTATACGGGCAAGCCAGGTACGGGCGGAACGTCTGCACTTGCTGCATGGACGCCATGGACGAAAAATGCCAAAGCACCGATCATGCGTCTGGATGCGAATAACACAACTGCCGAGATCGGCATGTCCTCCCAATATAATCAGGGCAAAGAAGCGGTGAATGCGAAGATGAAGCAAGAATTGCCTGAAGAGACGTACAAACTGTTGAACGAAAAAGTGCTTGCAGGCCGTTTCTTCTGGGAGTAAATGAAGAACTACAAAAATTAAGTTGAGAAAAATGACGGCAATTAACTTAAAATGAGAAGCAAGGACAGGGGAACATTGCTCCTGTCCTTTTTCTGTTGTCTTTAAAATCTCGATTACATAACTCAACTTATCTACCATGCTACCCTTGACTTTCCCCTGCACGGGAGACTGTATACTCACGTTAAGCTAATGGATTGGAGATGATATATTGTTCAAAATTAGTACGTTTGCCAAACTCAGCAAGCTTTCTTTAAAAACGCTGCGCTATTACGACCAGATCGGTATCCTCAAGCCGCGTAAAGTAGACGAGGACACGGGCTACCGATATTATTCCGCAGATCAGTTGCTCGAACTTAACCGGATTCTGATCTATAAGGAATTGGGCTTCACACTGCCGCAGATCGGGCAGCTGCTAGAGGAAGACATATCACATGATCAGATTCAGGGCATGTTGAGACTGAAACGAAGTGAGATTCAGCAAATGATTGACACGGAACAAGCCAGACTTGTTCGTATTGAGGAACGTATCCAGCTTATGGGGAACGAAGGAGAATGGGAGACAGGCCAGGAGATCCGAATTAAAGCCGAGGCTACTCAGACCTTCATGTTCTTTAAGGCAAACGGGGGAGAAGAGCGCATTCCGGAGCTGCTACGTCATCTGGATTCTTTGCTGACCAGAGATATCCGTCAATGGATTCAGGGCCCGCAAGTCGTGTTGTGGCGAGATGTGGATGGAAAAGAGGATGAATTCGAGTTCGAAGTCGGTTATTACTTAACGGGTGAGCCTCCGACAGTTGCTGAGCCGTTTCAGCTGAGAAACCTGCCACCTGAACCGATGGTTGCCTCTATGGCGTTTCATTCACATTCTACATTTGATGGTGCAGCCTGTGTGCATCTAGCACGGTGGATCGAGAAAAACAACTACCAGATCAAAGAAAATGAGCCGGGAAGAGAATACTATTTGCCCTTATCCCCTGAACAGGATGCTCAGTACATCGAGATTCAGATTCCTATCACATGCAGGTAACGATATAAGTGAAGTGACTTATATAGAACGCTTAAATGAAAAACGAACATATAGAAGATGGAGTGAGAACGGTTGAAAAATAAAGGCACGATTTATATTATGGCACTGGCTGTATTTCTGATCGGCACCATTGAATACATTATCACCGGAATCATTGAGATGATGGCGGCCGATCTTGGTGTATCTACGGCGGAAGCGGGCATGTTAGTCACGGTTTTTGCCCTTGCAGCGGCTATTATTGCCCCTATTCTGATCGCTTCAACCATCAATGTTGATCGCAGGAAACTGCTGCTATTCACCTTTGGGGTGTTTATTGCCAGCAATGGCATCATGATGTTGGACCTCTCATATGAGGCGATGATCTGGATACGCATCATTCAGGGAGCAAGCGGCGGCATGACAACGGTCGTTTCGATGGCGGCAGCGACAAGGCTTGTGGAGAATGAAAAGCGAGGTAATGCGATCGGAATTATTCTGATGGGACTAAGCAGCTCGCTCGTGCTTGGCGTGCCGATCGGTACATTTTTCAGTGAAATGTTTGGCTGGAGAATGTTATTTATGGTCATTGGTCTCCTCAGTGTTGTTCCATTTCTGATTATTTATCGCAAGGTTCCTTCCATCCGCGAGCAAGAGAAGGTAACCTTGATTATGCAGCTCTCGTTGCTGAAAAATAAATCGATTATAATCGCATTGATGATGTCACTGTTATATGTGGGCGGCTATGCAACCTTGTTTACGTATATTACGCCGTTTTTGCAAACGACCTCGTCTTTATCCATGACCGAAATTAGCCTGATCTTGTTTTTGGCAGGAATCTGTAGTTTTATGGGTTCCAAATTGGGTGGACAATTGGCGGATGCCAGGGGGTCGAAGTTCACCGTTTTTCTCGGGTTAGTGCTGCAAGGGGTGACGCTTCTGTTATTTGCTGTGACGGGCACACATTTGATTTTGCTGATTCTGGTGCTGATGATATTTATGTTGGCCACATGGAGTATCTCTCCAGCCCAGCAATTATATCTGGTGACGCTCGCGCCCCGTAGTCCGGACATTGCGCTAAGTTTGAATACGTCATTTATCCAATTTGGCTTTGCACTGGGTTCCGGGTTGGGCGGACTTGTGATTAGCCGTTCATCGGTTCTATCATTGAATTGGGCGGGTGTTGTCGCTGTAGGTATAGCTTTTTGTTTAGCCATATTACAGTTTAAGGGAGCAAGTAAAAGCCAAGGAGTAGCAGCGCCTGCACAGAAGATCAATACGCAGTGAGATGCGGAGGAGCATCAATAATTGGTCAGATAAAGTCAGAAGGTCAAATTTAGTCAAAATAAATGATAAAACGATCTATTTTATTCTATTTAGCCAAAATCGCAGATCATTGCCTTATATCGCTTTTTATCGGCTTTGAACCTTTTTAACGTTATGAATACAATAATAGATGTAAGCAACAACCACACCCAACCACATTTAAGGAGATGATGTTCATGTTTGATCTGATTCCATTTCGCAGAAGAAATGATGACCCGTTCGGACAGATGCTGAAATCCTTCCATGACATGGTTGACACCTCATTCCTCTCGTCGTTTGGAACGGGGATGCAGCCATTCCGCACCGACATTCGGGAGGAAGATGGCAAATATCTGGTCGAAGCCGAATTGCCTGGCTTTGCCAAAGAAGACATCGATATTCAGGTGCAAGGCAATGAACTCGTTATCCGCGCCAAACGTAACGAACTGGTTGAGCAAAAGGATGACGATCATCGAATCATTCGGCAAGAGCGTCGTGCCGGGGAATTCGTCCGCCGTTTCTACGTGGATCATATTGATGAGAACAATATTAAGGCACGGCTGGAAAATGGGGTACTGAAGCTGGACATTCCAAAACGTCCGGGCGATGAACAGGCACACAAACGCATTCAGATTGACTGATTTCGACTGGGAAAAAATGACAGGAGACTTTAGTTATACACTTTACTTTATATATAGATAGCAGAAGCTAATCCGTTGATGTATTTTTGAACTGTTTTAAACAGGGCCTTTCGCCATTCACGTCAAAAACATGGCTACGAAAGGCCTTTTCTTATGAATTCATGCAATGATGATGAGGGGATTTACTTTCTAGCATTGGATACCTGCCCAGAATACATTCCAGGTAATTGCCAAAGCCTGCTCGTATGACTGTCTTGTCTCGTATACCAGTTGCACATCCAGACCATCCATCAAGGTCACAAAAGCCAGTGTTGCTTCTTCCGGGCTCGGACGGATTCCTTTCTGATTAGCGAACAAAGCGGTGAGTTCTTCTTTCAAGGTGCCGAGGTACATTCGATATTGGGCCAGTACAAAATCATGGACTTCCAGCGGTGTAATAAAAGAGAGAACAAACATAAAGGCGACATTGGGATGTGTCAGAAAGCGGTTTTTGTGTTCAATCAAAAAGGCATGCAATTGCTGCTCAAGCGTATCTCTGGCAATCGGACTGCCAAAGAAATGCCGTACAAACTGTTGCTCCTGCTGCACAACCTCCTCGTATACTTCCAGTAGCAACGCTTTTTTGGATGGATAATGATAAGCTAGTGACTGCTTGCGAATGCCAGCTTCCTCGGCAATCTGTGCCATCTTGGCTCCCTCGTAACCGAGACGATTAAAATGTTGAATGGCAATCTCTTTAATTCGTTTTTTGCTCAATGTATACCTCCAGTGAATGCTCTACGTTCCTTCTGTTTCTGGGAGTATACCAAATATAACAGGATATATACTACTAAAACAGCGATAGATACAGCATAGACCATTGTATACGAAAAAGCAGAAGCAATTAGACCCAGAAGCAATGAGCCACCACCGATACCTAAATCAAAAAAATTAAAGAAGGAAGCCATCGCATTTTCATGCTCATGTTCTTCCACGAGATTGACACACCAGGTCTGGATCGCCGGGAAGATGGCACCAAAACCAAAACCGTACAGCGCAGCGGCAATCAGGAAATGCACTTGATTCTGGGCAACAATCAGAGCCAGAAGCCCCGCAATGGCGAATACCGCCGAGGGCAGAAGCACGGAGCCAGGGCCCAGACGGTCAAACATAGTGCCTGAGAACAGTCTGACCACAAAGCTGGCAATTGCCACAATGAAGAAAAACCAGGCAATATTGCTGAACCCTCTCTCGGCTGCAAATAAAGCGACGAAAGACATGATTGAACCCGCCGCAATGCCAACCAGCAAGATGAGCAACGATGGAAACAGCACCTTTTTCTCAATAAGTTTTACGGAAGCCGTGTGACTCGCCACAGATTCGCTATTGGAATTCGCCTGTGGTTTTCTGGATACAAAAACGGCCATCAGAAGTGCCAACAACAAAATGAACATCCCGCCCATGAATAGGCTCTGGTAGTTATATTGCAGCAACAGACTGGTTCCGATTAGTGGACCAATGGAAATAGCAACCGTTTCGCCTACCCCGAAATACCCCATCCCTTCTCCCCGGCGGTCTCTGGGGATATTTTCTGTTGCAATCGTGGCAAAATAAGTGGTTGCCAGACCGAACCCGAATCCGTGAATGACGCGTAAAACAAGAATCATCCCGATACCTGACGAAAGGTAGTATGCACCAGTTGTTAACGCACAGATCAAAATGCCGATGATCAGAAGAAACTTTTTGTCCATTCGGGCTGCCAGAACAGAAGTAAAGGGTCTGACCAATATGGCCGAAAACATAAATATGCCGGTCACAAGACCAATTTGGGAAGCACCTCCACCCAGGCTGGATACGAATAAGGGCAAAGTCGGAAGCATCATTTCAAAGGCCATAAACAGAAGGGCATTGGCGAGCATGATAAAAATAAACGATTTGCTCCACAGCCTCTGTGGCAAGATGCCTGTAATCAGGGTATTCATGAAATTCCTCCATAATATGTTGTTTGGTCACGTGACATGTTGAACTGATTTTATCTGACGTTGGTCAGGTTGTAAAGTTTTTTTGTGATGGAACTAAAACAAATAGGGATAATCGAATTTTTTTGAATCCTGCAGACTTCACGTGTTGAAGCATTTACAACCCTTTGAAGGCGGGGGAGGTTTGAAGGGAAGTTGATTCTGTTACAGGTTTTGCTCTATCATGTAGAGGACATCCCTTTTGTGTGGCAATGAATGCTTAACACGTTCACGTTGCCAAATGAAGTGGTGTTTTTGTATTTGAAGCCTCTATTCACTTTGAAAGAGTAGGATTGAATCGGAGAGGGAAGATCGATTATATGTCTGACACGATGAAATGGATTGCTCAGTGGAAATCAATGAAGTCACTGACCAGTGGCTGGATATCCGTTGGTGAACAACACTATATATCAAACTACAGCTTTCTTTTGATTGTTGACGGAAAAACAAGCTGTAAAATAAATGGTCAGAAAGTTTACGTTTCATATGGCGACCTGCTGGCTATTGAAGAGAATTCAACGGTAGAGATGCTGGAAGAGGCAAGTTTGGACTTGAACGGTTGGCATATCCAATTTGAGGTGTTTGCCTCACTTGATGAGGGACAGCAAGTGGAGAAGGGGGAATGGCGTCCAGCGCCGGGAAATCATCTTACATATCAAAAAAAGCAATTAACAGGCAGGGCGCTGTCCAATCTTATTCAGTATGTGAATGAGATGCATACAATGGGTAACGGCTCCAGCTGGATGCAAAAGCAACATTTGTTGTATGAGTTGTTATATCTCCATCATCAGGCACAACTTGAACAGAGCGCTGAGCCAGAGGCAGGTATTTTGCGAACGATCGATTTTATGCAAGAACACTATGAGCAGATGATTACACGCAAGCGGCTTGCGGAGATCGCCGGGATCAGTCCATGGCATTATTCTCGAAAGTTCAATGAACGCTATGGAAAGCCGCCGCTGGATTATTTGGCCCATTACCGAATCTATCGAGCTCAGGAAGCTTTGGTGCGAACTACAGCCACTGTCCAGGAGATTGCCCAAAAAACAGGCTTCGAGGATGCGAATTATTTCAGCCGCCGTTTCAAACAAATCACAGGAGTTGCTCCGAAACGCTATCAACAGACGTTGTCCCAACGCCGTATCATTGCGCTTTCTCCTATATGTGCAGAGGTCATGATCCATCTGGGTATTGTTCCATATGCTGTAGTGGCTATTCCTACGATGCTGCATTCTCATCAAGGAGATCTGTTTCATGCGCACAACGTAAAGCTTCTGGAGATTCCCCAATATGGAGCGGATATGGAATCGATACGTACAGCCGAACCTGAACTTATTATCGGCAATCCATGGACAGAGGAAATTGAGAGTAAACTTCGCAGTATTTCTCCTGTTCTAACAGGGCTTCCGATGGGTGTAGAGCTTGTGTTGCATCGACTTGCTGTATGGCTGCAACGAGAAGAACAGGCGTCTCGATTGGAAAGACAGATGGAAAATGAAATACATCACGCACATCAGTTGCTGAAATCCATCATTCGACGTTCCTCTACAGTTATGCTGTTAAGAGTCGAGGCATTTGGTTACCGTTATTTGGGTGGTCATTCTCACAGTATATCCCGGCTGTTATATGGACAACTCGGTTTGGCTTTGCCACAAGCACTTGAGAAGGGGAAGGCCTGGTTTAATCTTTGCTCGCTGGACTTGCTCATGCAGGCCAATCCGGATTATTTGTTTGTGGAGAAACGTAAAATGCAGCATTTCAGTGCGGATGAGAATCTGAAGAAATTAAGAGAAAGTCCCCAATGGAACAGCCTGAGAGCTGTAAAAAACAATTGTGTTTATGAGGTAGATACAACACTGTGGGTGGATGGTCATGGCATAACAGGGCAAAAGAAGATTCTTGATGAAATCGTCAGTTGTCTAACAAACCCGGATGTAGGAAAGCACAATAATCCAGACTGACACGCACGATATGCTATAGCTTAAATTTATCATTTTGATATTATTTGATAATAATTATCATTATCAATAAATTTAAGGGGAGAAATGAGTTATGGCGTTAAGGTTGAAGGGTTTAGGAGTGTTACTGATTGTTGTTTTATTGCTCGCGGCATGTAGCTATCAAACAGCAAATGATCAAGTTGAAGCCGGATCGGCAGGTGCTCAAACAGAGGTGGCAACATCTACGCAAACAGAGTCCGCTGCCACAAATGAAGTGAAGGTTGTACATGATCAATTCGGAGAGGTAACGATCCCTGTTCATCCGCAAAATCTGGTTGTATTGAACTCAATATACGCAGAATATTTAATTGAGATGGGTGTTATACCCCAAGTTGTTCTTTATGCCCCGGAGGTAGAGGCAGAATATCGTCCAGCCTATTTTAAAGAACATGGAGTAAAGACCATTGAAATTGACCAATATCAAATGAACTATGAGCAATTGCTGGACCTGTCGCCAGATCTCATTCTCACCGCAGGAGAAGGCATGGAGCAAGGCATATATAATGAGTTATCCAAAGTAGCTCCTACAGTGGCGCTGGATGCCAATAGTGAAATGGATCGCGCCATGCCCAAACTGGCCGCTATATTTGAGAAAACAAAAGAGAGCGAGCAGATTTTAGCCAAGTTTGATGAACAAGCGAAGCAGGCAAAGGAAAAAATTGCAACGGCTATAGGAGATAAAACGGTGCTTGTGCTTCGGGTCGAACAAAATCGTTACCGTTACATGGGTCCGAAGGGCGGAAACAGCAGCCTATTTTTCTATGACCTGTTGGGTTTAAAAAGCCCTGAGGCGATTAAGGATGCCGACGTTTGGTTTAATCCCTTCTCGCTGGAGTTTTTGCCTGAGATGAATCCGGATTATATTTTCTTGGAAGATAGAACGCTCAAAGGGTATGACACCAAGGAATCGATGGAGAATTTGAAACAAAGCAAAATATGGGCGAATCTGAAAGCTGTTAAAAATAATCATGTTTTTCCGTTAGAAACAAGTGCTTTTACCTCCGGTGTAGGTCCCATCGGTTCGGTTAAGCTAATGGACTATGTTGTCGAAAAGTTGGGTCAATAGGATGACAGCAAAACCGGATATATACGATATAACCATTGTTGGTGGTGGACCGGCCGGCATGTATGCTGCATTTTACAGCGGTATGAGGGATATGCGAACCAAAATCATTGAAGCCAAGCAAGAGCTGGGTGGATTCATGCGTACTTACCCCGAAAAGCTGGTCTGGGATGTCGGGGGCTTTGAGCCTATTCGTTGTGAGAAGCTGATCCGTTCATTGGAGGTTCAGGCACGAACGTTTGAACCAACGATTGTATTTGGTCAACAGGTGGATCAAATGTATAAAAGGGAGGATGGACTGTTTGTCCTTGCCACCCGAACTGGAGAACTGCACTACACACGTACGATCCTTCTATGTGCCGGCAGAGGCATGACCCAGGTACAGAGGCTTGATATCGAAGGAGCTAGCCGATATGAGCTTACCAATCTGCACTATACAGTGACGGAATTATCCCAATTTTCCGATAAACGTGTGTTGATCTCGGGCGGAGGAAATTCAGCCGTGGATTGGGCACATGAGATTGCCAAAGTTGCAAGCGAAGTGACTATAACGCACAGGCAAAATGAGTTTACAGCACATGAACAGTTTGTAGCCCAACTGAAGGACAGGGTCCGTGTTATGAAGCCATATAAGTTATCCCGTTTATGTGGGCTAGGTGACCGTATAGAGCATGTTGAACTAATTCACTCAGTCACCGGAGAGGCGGCACAAATTGAAGTGGATGAAGTGCTTGTAAGTCATGGCTATGACCGTGATTTTGGCAGACTCGTTGAATGGGGGCTGGAAAAATCCGAGTACGGTGCTCAGGTTGACGTACAAATGCGTACAAACATCCCCGGCGTATTTGGCGCAGGTGACTTCATTACTTTTGAAAGCAAGGTACGGCTTATTGCAGGGGCTTTTAGTGATGCGATACTTGCAGTGAACAGTGCCAAGCGATATCTGGACCCATCTGCTCCGCATATGGCAAATGTCTCCTCTCACAATGTCCGGTTTCTGGAGAAAAACAAAGCGTTATCTAATTTGGAACAAGGATAACTGAATATTCACAAAAAATAAAATCTCATGATCATGAGATTTTATTTTTTATTTTATTTATGGAGGATTTTTACGCTGCTTCCCGGAGGCTGCTACAAGCAGTGTTTTTTTTGCACGGGAGCAGAATTCAGGCTCAAGTTTCAGCTTTCTTTTTCTGCAGCTTGCATCAGGGCATAAATTTTACGTGTGGTATTCACGTTCCTGACAGTCATGTAGGAATAAATTTTAGAGCCTGCCAATTTATTCATGCCGCTTCTCGTTGCTTCCTCTCGACCCACCGAATACAGGAGGGCTCCGGGCACATAAACAAGCTCGCCTATACCCGGTTTGAGAGGCAGTTTGTCCAGAATATCGATATCGTTAATTTCCTCCCACAAAAAGAGAACATCACTTTTGGCCTGATCATCATTGGTCCAATGGGAAGGCAGTGCCTGCATGACCGATGTCATCTCATCCATGTCCCGGACTAGTACTTTAATCTGCAAGCCGAAATCCGCAGCAATGGCCTGTTCCAAAAGTGCAGATAATTCGGCATGGGCGTCGCTTCGGTCCTCATAATCAGCAAAGATGATATTGCCAGAATTGATGTACGTTACCACCTTGTGCATCCCTGCTTGTTCAAAGGTTTCCTTGAGCTGCTTCATGCCGATTTTGTTATTGCCGCCTACATTAATGCCCCGCAGCAAAGCAACGTAGATCATGTACCCATCCTCCTAAGGATTAAAAAAATTTGAGAAAATGAAAAAATGCTACTGACATACTGTTGGCAAGAGAGGGCTTTTATACTCAAGACATACACATTAACCCCATTTAGAGGAGGATTTATCGTTATGTCAGTCATTGGACCCGATTTTATTTCACTTCAGGTGAACAATCTTGAAAGCTCAGCCGCATTTTATCAAAATTTTCTTGGCCTGGTCCGTTCACAAGCTGGACCGCCTCATGCAGTCGTTTTTGAAACAAAGCCTATCGCATTTGCACTTCGTGACCTTACACCAGGAGTAGACCTTGCTTCAGGGACGCAGCCCGGGCTTGGTGTCGCTCTATGGCTGTATGCCCCTGATGCACAGGAAATCCACGATAAGCTTGTCAAAACAGGCGTGAAGATAACATCTGCTCCAACCGATGGACCATTCGGACGAACCTTTACATTTGCTGACCCGGATGGTTATTTAATCACACTTCACAGCAAAGCATGATCGTCTAGTAGACGGGTGCTGCTAAACATCAGGGAACATTCCTCTGTGATACACATGGTGCCCATATCAAGACTATGCGTGAAGACGTTGTTCGTACATTGCACAAACTCCCTATACCGTATGCAGGTGAAAGATAAAACCTGTTGCTGTTAGGGAGTTTGTTTCATTCCTGATGACTTATCAAAGAGACGTCTCCGATTTACTTCTATGTATCACATAGATAGATACTCCAATAGTTGCGCCGTATGTTTTTCTCCAAGCAGTTCCTCTAATTTGGGCTGTACCTCTGAAAGGTACTCTGGTTTGGTCTCATAGGTTTCTTCGTCCTTCACTTCTCCCCCCAGCGAACGTGCGCTTTCAATCAAGATGGCAAGAGCATCGAAAAAGTCTGCCAGGGAATCCGCAACTCGTTGTGGTTCTCCACCCTCAAAGGAAGCATAGACAGGAGAAGCGGGAGCTGCTGCGTCAACGATGATCGGATCATCGTTCACATTGGCAATGACAATATGATATGGCGGCCATGAGCCGGACTCTTCATAAGGTTCCTGCATACCGATCCAGCGAAACCCCAGCTGCTGGCGATGAAGATGTTCTGGAGCCGCGAAAAAGAACAGGGCTACATCTCCGATTTCCACAGCTGCGCTCTTCATTTTCATTGTTCCTTCGGCTTGAGCATCGACCATCTCGTAATGACTATAGAGGTATTGGAGTTCCGGCGAAAGGGAAATGCGCTTGTCCACTTCCGGCTGAACCGGAAGCACCCGAGGTCGCATGTCGTGATTTTGGAAAAGTCCGTAAGCTTCGTTATATTGATCTTGTTGTTCTATGAAACGAGTTAAAGCTTGCTTTAGTTGCTGCATGGTTTCGTTCCTCCTGACAAAGATATAGTATTATTTTATATCGGATGGGCTGATGATTAAACTCCATGATTCATTCTGACTGTAAAATATTTATCATCAAGGATTGTTATATAAAGGAAATAGGTTAATAGTGCTTATTCAATTCCCAGCATTTTACGATATAATATCCTAATAGAAAATTTGTGAAAAGCTTTAAGAGAGGTGAGTGAGATGACGGTTGATGTCCTTGTACGTAACAATGTAAATGTTATGGGAACAGGCAGCCAGACGATCATGTTTGCGCATGGCTTTGGGTGTGATCAGGAGATGTGGCGACACATCGTGCCAGCTTTTTTTGAACAGTACCGTATTGTTCTCTTTGATTATGTAGGTTCCGGACAGTCCCAAATTAACTATTATGATGCGCTTAAATATAATGATCTCCATGGATATGCTCAGGACGTGCTGGAAATCATGGAAGCGCTGGAGCTTCGGGATGTGATCTTTGTCGGCCATTCCGTCAGCAGCATGATTGGCATGCTTGCCTCCATTCAGGCACCGCATCTTTTCAAAAATATCGTCATGCTGGGGCCTTCTCCGCGCTATTTGAACGATATGCCTCATTATTTCGGTGGATTTGAACGGCGGGATATTGATGAACTGTTGGAGATGATGCAATTGAACTTTATCGGCTGGGCAAGTTATCTGGCTCCTATTGTGATGCAGAACCCGGAACGGAAGGATCTGACGGAGGAGCTGGAGAAGAGCTTTTGTTCCCGTGATCCGCATATCGCCCGGCAATTTGCCGAAGTGACATTCCTGTCCGATTGTCGGATCGAACTGGATTCGGTGTCTGTGCCTACCTTGATTCTGCAATGCTCAGATGATAGTATCGCTCCCGTAGAGGTCGGAGACTATCTACACTCCCACCTGAAGAACAGCAGTTTACAGCAGATGAATGCCAAGGGGCATTATCCTCATCTGAGTGAACCGGCCGAGACGATTCGATTAATTAAAGAATATCTGGCGAGTGCTTAACATACAGAAGAAAGGCTGTTTAAGATGGACATTCAATTAGATACGGCACCTTGCGGGTATTTTTCGATATCGGATTCGGGCGTGATTTTGTCGGTAAATCAAACGTTACTGCACATGATTGGGCGTGAACGGGATGAATTGATAGGCAAACATATCGAATCCATGATGTCGGTCACCAATAAAGTGTTTTTTCATACGTATTTCTATCCGTATATCCAGCTGTATGGTCATGTGGACGAGATGTATTTTTCATTTCGCAACCGTGACCAGGAGGACGTCCCGGTGCTGCTCAACGGGGTGCGTCAGATGCGGGGCGGGCAGCATGTCGTGGACTGCGTCGTGGTGATTATGCGCAAACGGATCGAGCACGAAAAGGACATTTTAAATACCAAGACCAAGCTGCAGGAGTTATATCAAGCAACACAAGAAGCGAACCAAGAGCTGGAGCGTCTGCATGAAGAATACAAAATCAAAGAGCAGGCGCTGATTAAAGTCAATGAACAATTGGAATTGATGGCGTCTACGGACTTGCTGACAGGTCTCAAGAACCGTCGGTTTTTCCAAGAAAAAATGGCTAATCATCTATCTCTCTATCATGAGGAACAGCGTGAATTTTCCCTGCTTGTGATGGATATTGACCACTTCAAAAGCATTAACGACACCTATGGGCATCCCATCGGTGATCTGGTACTGGGTAATTTGGCTACGTTGTTGCTATCCATCTCCCGTGAGGTCGATGTGGTGGCACGTTACGGCGGTGAGGAGTTTGTGATCATTCTAGCTAATTGCGGAGAGGAACAAGCCATCAGCATCGCAGAACGATACCGGTCATACGTTGCTTCTGCGGATTGGGGGGAATATCACGTTACGGTGAGCATTGGCGCGGCAACGATCTCGGGAGCAGATACGGAGCTGTCTGTGTTTCAAAAGGCAGATGATGCGCTCTATGCATCCAAGACGGGCGGGCGAAATCGGGTAACCCATGCGGCTCATTTGATTCAGCGTTAATAGAATCACGCATCATAAAAACGGATCAGCAGGCAGAGAACCTTTGCTTGCTTGATCCGTTTATTAATTAGTACAGACGATGGTTAAAAAAAGGAAGAAAATGTCTATCTTGGGGCCAGATAGCCGTAAGCTTTGGCTGTAGAGCCTGTTTGCAGGCGATAATCTCCCTTTGAGCTGTTCACAAACGCCGGGTTTACATAGCGTGAGTGTGCATCATTGCCTGATCCTTGTTGGTACGCAGTCCAACCGGAATACGTTTTATTTTTCCAAACCCAAAGGGCATCGTCCGCTTCATCGTTAACGTAATAGATGTTGTGATCAAACACATTGCTTGTGTTGCTTGTGTACTCGTTATACATCAGCACACCGGATTTGCCAGCGGTAACGATGTTTTGCTTGAAGGTATTGTTTCTTGTATGAGACTGGATCAGAAGCTGTCCATTACCCGCGTTTAACGTATCATTGTTTGCGATGGTATTATATAAAATTTGGCTGTTTTCCGTTGCACCCCGCTCTTCGTCGTAACCCCCCATGGCGATGCCTGTTAGTCGATTGAGATAGATCAGGTTATCACGAACGGTGATGTTGCTGGTGGAACGGCCGGCGTGCTCCGAGGCTATCTCGATTCCGATATCATTCAGGTACACTTTATTGCGGTCTATCATGTGATGGGTGCCGCCGTCTACATAGATGCCTCCGGCTGAATTACTTTTATTCGGAAGTGGAAGACCGTAAGACGGATTTTGAGTGGATGTGATGTTGTAGATGGTGTTGCCGCGAACGATACCGTTTCTCGCAAGGTCATACGTGTCATCCTCTGAAATGCCCTCATATCCGATCAGATCAATGCCGATGTTGTCTGTATCATGGATGGTATTGTTTATAATGGCGAAGGTGTCAACATTGCCGTTAACCGCAAGTGATTCGCTGGAACCTAACACGAGGTCATATAATTCATTATCTTTAATGATGATATCGCGTAGGGCCTGTGGATGCTCTGTGCCATAGATGGCGATTCCGTGTGCATCTCTGCCTTGCAGTTCATCGCCTTTTGGCGTTGCCCGGCTAGCTATGGCATGAATTTGGTTGCCGAGAAGCTGCACGTTTTCCCCTGCTCCATGTACGTAAATGCCGACAGGGACTTGTCCCGTCTGAGTGGTGGAGAAGCCACGAATCTCCAGATTTGAGATCGTAACATGGCTGACATTGTCCAGTTCGACCATGCCTTCGACGCCGCGTACAGATAACCTCTTGCCATCGAGAATTGCTTTCTCTCCTGGATAACTGGAGATTAGCGTAGGTTTGCCTGAAGAAAGCCCGCTACGGGTGATTTTGACTTTTTGAATGTAGACACCTTGGCGCAGATAGATCGTACTACCGGGAGAAGCATGATCCGCTGCATACTGAATCGTCTTCCATGGAGAATGGACGGTTCCGGGATTCTTATCGTTTCCCTGTGGTGAAATATAATAGATGGTCTGATCATTCGTTTCGGTTTGGACATCTGGTTGTTGGGGAATAGAGAAAGCTCGATCCTGGCAGCCCGAAGATGTGAACAACGTGAGGATTAGAGCAGGGAGCAGGATGAAACGAAACAAGGTTATTCCTCCTTTAATTACAATCTGAAAGCTAATTATATCAGATTTGAATGGTAGATTAAGCCATGATATGCTTGGAAAAGTCATGAAATGGAGAGGAGACGTCGAATGATGAAACATCTGTCTGCTGATGAATTAATGGATCAGGAAAATCATGCCTGGCCGGAGCTTAAAGCGCTTATGGATCAGGGGGAAAATACATATACCTATGTTCCGGCAAAGCCGGAGAAGGGCAAGAATACGCTGCACCAGCTCCAAGTGAGCACGCGTTCCTATCTGGGGGCTGTCGCCTATGAGACGGAGGGCATGGCGGTGGATCATGGATGGATTACGTTGCTGGGCGCAGGCGGTGAGAGTGTATATGGCAGTCTGGCCAGCTGGAATGGCTTGAGTGACGAACCTGCTGTAGAGGCATTGCCGGGCATGATGGTCGTGGCCTATGATGTGGCTGGAGGCTTTTTTGCACTGGATACCGGGAAGTTTGATGGCTCGGGACAGATTTATTATTTTGCACCGGATGCCTTGGAGTGGGAAGACACGGAGCTCTCGTACTCCGAGTTTATGACTTGGCTGGCTGAGGGGGATTTGCAATTATTTTACGAAACGTTTCGCTGGAAAGGCTGGCAGGAAGATACGGCGCAACTGGACAAAGGCCAAGTGTTTGCTTATTTTCCCCCGCTGTGGACGAAGGAAGGTAGCGGAAAGAAAAGCAGTAAATCGCCAGTTCATATCGTTGAAGCTTGGAAAGCGGCACTTGAAGCGAAATAAACGGTGCTTGCTGCAGGTGAGTTGAAGCTGAGCTGGAGTGACTTGGCAATGGACCAAGCTTAGAGAGGGCGAATAGGGATGAATGATCAGAATGATCGTGCAAGTGTGACACGTATTCAGTCTCATTATGGTGTTGTTTTCCCGCAGGAGTATCTGGAATTTATTCAGCTGCACGGCGCTGCTTCCTTTGATCTGATACAGGGAACAGAGACGGAAGATTGGGAGATTCGCTTTCATGTACTGGATGATCGGTTTATCGCCAATAATGTTGCGTTGGTGGATGAAGTCAATCCTGATCCGCAACGGATTATTCCGATTGCGTGGAGTGTCAGTAGCGGTAATAACTATTTGCTTGATTATCGTGAGAACGAAGAGGTGCCCTCCGTGCTGGTGATGGAGCATGAACTGGCGATGGTGCGTGAAGATGCGGAGAGTGAGGCCGAGACGAGGGAAGAGGCGCAGCAGTTAATGGAGGAAAATGTGAAGCCGCTTGTTGCCAATTTTCGTTCATTTGCATCGCTTCTTCAGGTGCGGCCGCCGCAAGCGCAAGAATAAGGTTAGCCTTTAAAGATAGTCGATAAAAATAGATATGTAAAAGCAGCAAAAAGGCTCGCAGACAGGTGCGGGCCTTTTTCTATCTCTATATAAGTTCTTCAGCGTAAGACTTTTACACTGGACATTCCAACGACAGATGCATGCTTCATTAGCGACCGGAGGGTACAGAAGTTAAATTGCGCTTTGCAAGTGAAGCCGCTTTGCTGTGCCATAGTGTCAATCCAAGCGAAATGAGACATACAACCAGCAGGCAGCCATATACGACATGATAAGCTTCTTGTACCGTTACACCCGGTATGGCATGCAGAAGCAATCCGCACACGGCGACAGACACCGAACCACCGAAGAATTGAATGAGCTGCAACAACCCCATGCCGGAACCGATCTGGTTTCTAGGCAGTACACGTGAGGCTTCGTTGTTCAGAGAGGCCATGGAGGCCGATAGTGCCGGCGAGAAGAAGATATAACCACCTGTGATGATTAGGGCAGACTGGTCAAGTCCAAGCATAAACAGCACAAGAACTGCCGCCAGCATACACTGCCCGATCAGCATAAAACGCATATTGCCATACCGGTCGATCCAGCGACCGACATAACGGGTACAAAATGCCGAGATGATTGCTCCTGGGGCGATCAGCAAGCCGATTGCAAGGGCAGAACGATGATACAGATCAGCAAGCACTAACGGCATCAGGAACAGATTTCCGAGATTGACCACGAGTATGCAGAAACCAATGATTATGAGTCGGGTGAAACCCGGCGTTCGAAACACCTGTGGGTTTACAAAAGGTAACCTTGCTCTGCGAATATACAGAATATGTGCAACAAGAGAGGCTACGCCAACGACCAGCCAGATCCATGACCGCTGTGTAATGGCCACGAGCAGGGTGGTTGCATTCATGACGGTGAGCAGTGCACCCGTAAGGTCAAATGGCTGTTCTTTGTTCACGGTCTCCCGCGGTAAAAAATAGAGCAACACCGGCAGGGCAAGCAGCACCAGCACCGTAATCGCAAACAAACCGTTCCAGCCCATGTACTCGCTGATCAGTCCGCCGACAATCGGACCAAGGCCAAAGGCCATCGCGCTGCCGGATGAGATGAGCGCCAGGGCAGCCCCGCGCCGTTCCACTGGAATATAACGACTCGCAATGACTAAACCGAGGCCAGCCATAACCCCCGCCCCGGCGGATTGCAGAATTCGCGTCGTGAGCAGCAAGGCAAAGTTGTGTGCGAACAAACCGAGCACGGACGAGCAACCGAGAATTAACAGCCCGACCGTGACCAGCTTACGTACCGGAATTCGGTCGGACAAGCGGCTATATATCACGGTAGACAGGGCATATCCGATGGAATAACTGGAGATAACCCAGGAGCCCAGGTCAGAAGTGATCTGAAGATCACGGATAATGACAGGCAACGAAACATTAAACATGGTCGTGTTCATCACTACGATGAAGAGGCAGCACGTCCAGAGCGGCATTACAATTTTTTCTTTCACATAACCATTCCTGTCTTGTAAAGAGTTATCATATAATATGAATAGATTTTGGTATTAGCATTACACATGATGGAGACAAAACAATATTCTATTTTACTCCTCTAATGTTAATATGGCAATAGTGTCATATTTTTTTTCCGAGCGACTACATAACAGGCGTAAGCGGCTTAAGATTGATTAGAATAAAGAAGGAGATTAGATTATTATGAAGCCAGCATTATTAGAGTCCCACAGTGTGTTCCCAACCCTTGATATGAGGAGAACGGCTACATTTTATGAAGAAAAATTAAAATTTCGTGTCGTGGAATACTTGGACGTCGCAGAGCCGCATGTGTGCCTGTACCGTGATTCTACCGAAATTATTTTAACCCAAAGCAATGGACAGAAGGTAATCCCGAATCGAGAGCTGTATGGCTACGGATACGACGCCTATTTCATTACGAAACAGCAGGAAGAGCTTGAACAAGAGTTGATCGATGCGGGTGTAACGATTGTTCGTTCCTTCCATCATTCTGATTATAACAACAAAGAATTTGTAATCGAGGATATCGACGGGCGATGGATTGCCTTTGGCATCAAGCAGGGGTAGTAGAAGGTACTGGAATAGAAGAAAGACCCAAGAAGCACCAAACAATCTATCTATGGTATGAAAAAATAACCCGGATAAACAAACAGGCGCCCTTCCAAAAGGGGCGCTGTTTGTTTATCCAATCTATAAAAGCATACAACGATGTACATCGGTACATCGTGTATCAACTAAGTCGCCGCGGTTTGTTTGCCGCGATTGCGAATCCATTTGATGACATCCATCAGGATCACCGCGCCAAGCGCAAGCCCGCCTGCGATCAGGAGCTCATCCCAGCCGAAGGTGTCAGGAATGGCAAAGATGCCGCGAACACCCGGAATCAGCGTAATACCGTAGAGGCAGAGACAGACCACAATCGAACCAAGCACCAGCTTGTTGGTCAGGAAACCGACCTGGAAGATGGTCTGGGTGTTGGAACGTGCCGCAAAGGTTTGCAGACTGCGCGCCAGGATCAGTGTAGTAAACGCCATCGCGACACTCATCTCTTCCGAGATACCGAGTCCGATATACTGTGACACGATAACGGCGACGCCAATGAGAACCCCGCGGATAATGACAGCCTGCAACGTTCCGCCTGCAAAAATACCCTCGTTAATGTCACGCGGCTTGCGCCGCATCACATCCGGTTCGGCTTTCTCCGTGCCGAGTGCAATAGCTGGCAAGGAGTCGTTGACCAGGTTGATAAACAGCAGTTGTAGCGCTGTGAATGGATTAACCCAGCCGACAACCAGTGCGAAGAGGATGGCGATAATGGCGCCGAGATTACCGGCGAACAGATAGGCGATAGCCTTTTTAATATTATCAAATACCATCCGTCCAACGCTGACCGCATTCACAATGGATACAAAATTATCGTCAGTCAGGATCATCGCCGCCGCATCTTTGGCGACATCCGTTCCACTTCCCATGGCTACGCCGATATCGGCTTGTTTCAGTGCAGGAGCGTCGTTGACACCATCTCCGGTCATGGCTGCAATTTTGCCTTTACGCTGCCATGCACGCACGATCCGAATTTTGTTCTCTGGGGACACCCGTGCATAAACGGAGATATGCTCCAGCTGCCGATCCAGCTCTTCATCAGACATCTTATCCAGCTCGGCACCGGTGATTGCAAGATCATCTTTGTTTGCCAGCCCAATGTCAATGCCGATGGCCTGAGCTGTTGTTTTGTGGTCACCCGTAATCATGATGGTGCGAATGCCTGCTTTTTTCGACTCTTCAATGGAGCCATATACCGCTTCACGCGGCGGATCAATCATCGCGGTCAGACCAACTAAGGTAAGATCGGATTCGTCCTCAGGCGTGACCTCTTTTTTGTCATCAAAACGTTTGTATGCGTAGGCTAGCACCCGGAATGCGCGTTTGGAGAATGCCTCATTTTTTTCTTCAAATTGAGCACGAATCTCAGGGGTCAGCGGTTGTGCCTCACCGTGGATAAATACATGACTGCAGCGACTGAACAACACATCCGGGCCGCCTTTGGTCAACAAAGCAGTATGCCCCTCAAAGGTATGCACCGTGCTCATCAGCTTGCGATCCGAGTCAAACGGAAGCTCGGCTTCCCGTGGAAACTGATCCCGGATTTCGTTGTAATCCTTGTTCACACTGTTGCTAAACGCAATGAGTGCAACTTCGGTGGGATCACCAAGCTCCTTGCCCTCCTGATTGATGTTCGAATCATTACAGAGTACGGCAATATGTAACAACCGACGTTCTTCTTCCGACCATTCGGCAGGATCATCGGGAAACTCGTCTTTTGTACCATGAGGAATGTAATAATCCACAACGGTCATTTTATTTTGAGTAAGTGTACCGGTTTTATCCGTGCAAATAATGCTGGCCGATCCCAACGCTTCCACCGCGGGCAATCTGCGAATGATTGCATGTTGCTTGGCCATCTTGCTGGTACCCAGTGATAGTACGATGGTGACGATGGAGGAGAGTGCTTCAGGTATGGCGGCCACTGCCACGGCTACAGCAAACATCAACGCATTGATAAGCGACGGGCCGATATTCTCGGTGCCTTCTGTCAGCCACACCCGTCCCGCCTCAATGGCAAAAATGAGAATCGACAGGCCCAGGATGAAAAAGCCCAGCTTTTTGCTGAACGATTCCAGCTTGCGCTGTAGCGGTGTTTCCTTGGCTTCCGCATTTTCAATCAGCTCGGCGATTTTTCCGATTTCGGTTTTCAGTGCCGTACCTGTAATGACAATCGTGCCACGACCGTATACAACCAGGGAGCCACTGAACGCCATGTTGCGCCGATCTCCAATTCCAGCCTCTTCTGATATCACATCCGCATGTTTTTCGGCAGCTTCGGATTCGCCAGTTAACATACCTTCATTGATTTTGAGACTGCCGGATTCCAGAATGCGTCCGTCTGCGGGCACGTAATCCCCGGCATCAAGCAATACGATGTCGCCAGGTACGAGCTCCCGCGCAGGAAGCGTCTGCTTCTGACCATCTCGAATAACCTTGGCCTCAGGGGCAGACATCTGCCGAAGGGCATCCAGTGAACTTTCTGCCTTCTTGGTTTGCACAACACTAATGACAGCGTTTAGCAGAATGACGAGAAAAATAATTAGAGATTCGATCAGATGTCCAAGCACAACCTGCACAGCAGCTGCGATGAGAAGCACGATGACCATCGGATCTTTAAAATTTTCAAGAAACAGTTTCCAGGTCGGTGTTGCGTCTTTTCCTTTTAACTCGTTATATCCTGCGGATTCTAATCTCTTCGCTGCTTCGGAGGTGGAAAGCCCTCTTTCGGAACTTTGTACCTCCTGCAATACTTCCTCTGCACTGCGCCTGTAATGTTGCAATCGACCAGCTCCTTGGCATGTGATTTATATGTGTATTACCCGAACGGACAAAAACTAGAATCGCCTATTGATATTGTTTTATCAACATTGGATATGTAGTTGGAGGATAGGCTTGAACAGCGTTAGCTGTCAATGTCATTATTCATAATTCCAGTGATACTTATGCGTGGTACTGGTAATTGGTTGGATGATATTCTGATATAAGTTTTAAAAGGGAAAATATAGATATTGGTTTACAAAACTGTGTGTCAGATCACAATTGTGTGCCTCCAGCTCTGTTAGGCTAGTTCGTAACGAAGAGTTCATTTGGTCTGGAGGAGATGTATATGTTTTGTTATCAATGTGAACAGACGCCGAGTGGTGGATGTAAAGTAATAGGGGTATGTGGTAAAAACGAAACGATTGCCAGCTTGCAGGATACGATGATCTTTGCCCTGAAAGGGATTGCGGCTTATGCTACACACGCACGGCAGCTTGGTTATACCGATCCTGAGGTGGATCGGGTCACACACGAAGCTTTATATATGACGCTTACGAACTCAAACTTTAATCAGCAGGAACATCTGGAGATGGCGATGAAAGTCGGAAATGCCGCCATTCGAATCATGGATGTATTGGACCGTGCGCATACCGATCGATTCGGTATTCCTCAGCCGATCACGGTGAGTCAGAACCAGATTGAAGGTCATTGTATCGTCGTGACGGGTCACAATCTGTACGCCCTCGAAGAATTGCTGCGTCAGACAGAAGGCAAAGGCATCAACATCTACACGCATTCCGAAATGCTACCTGCGCATGGTTACCCGGCATTAAAGAAGTATGCTCATCTTAAAGGGAATATCGGTAAAGCCTGGTACGATCAGCGTAGGCTGTTTGAAGAATTCCCGGGTGCCATTCTGGCCACAACGAACTGTGTCATGCCGATCAAAGGCACCTATGCAGATCGTTTCTTCTCCTATGAAGTCGCTGGTCTTGAGGGAGTAACGAAAATTGAAGGCGAGAATTTCTCACCTCTTATTGAGCGAGCGTTGTCACTGCCAGTGGCGAACATCCAATCCGAGCAAGTATTAACGACAGGTTATCACCATGAGACCGTGATTGGGCTTGCACCAGAGATTATCCAGGCCGTCAAAGACGGACATATCCGTCGCTTCTTTGTCATTGCAGGCTGTGACGCACCGGGTAAGGGCGGTAACTATTACCGTGAACTCGCTACGTCGCTACCGAATGATACCGTCATTCTCACCACCTCTTGCGGCAAGTTCCGTTTCAATGATGTGGATTACGGTACGGTGGGAAACACGGGCATTCCGCGGTATATCGACTTGGGTCAATGCAACAACTCCGGTTCAACCGTGAAAATCGCAATGGCTTTGGCCGATGCTTTTGGCTGCACGGTGAACGAGCTTCCTGTAAGCATCGTGCTGTCATGGTTTGAGCAAAAAGCGGTAGCAATTCTGCTCGGCCTGTTCAGCCTAGGTATCCAGGATATCCGAATCGGACCAAAACCACCTGAATTTATTTCGGAAGGTGTATTGAATGTGCTTGTGGATCTGTTTGGCTTGAAACTGATTACGACGGCAGAAGAAGATATGAATGCAATGTTGGCGTTGTCTTAGGTAAGTTTAGCTACATGAGTAGAGTGGATAAAAGAGTCGTGCTTCCTGCACGGCTTTTTTCGCGTTGTAATCCAATTCCCACACAGCATTGCACAGAGCCTGCTATTCAGGTAGGATGAGTTCAAATCGATATGATGGTGGCTGTGAGTATGGCGAATTAGACCAATAGAAAAGTAGAGTCAGGACTGGGCTTGCAAGTGTGCGGGCTTTTTTTCAAGAGTATGAACGTAGAAAGGATAAGGATATGCCTCAGAACATGGAATGGATCGCTCAGTGGAGATCAACAAAGGCATTAACCAATACATGGATATCAACCGGGGAGCGGCACTACTTTGCCAGTCACAGCTTGATATTTATTATAGATGGGAAAGCGACATGGAATATAAATGGTCAAAGGGTTCACGCCTCTTTCGGAGAATTAATTGCGATTGAAGAGAAATCTGTGTTGGAGGTCATGGACGGAGGCGATATGGATCTGGCAGGCTGGCATGTTCAGTTCGATACCTACGCTGTATTTGATGATCGGCGGGAAGTAGAGAAATTTGATTGGGAGGTACCGTCAGGCGAAGCCTATCAGAAGATGCAGCTGTCAGGAGGAAGCCTCGCCAGTATTATTCAGCACTTGAGTGAAGAAAACACGGATATTCGGAGTGAACGGGTTGGAAATCAGCATTTGTTATATGAACTTTTAAATAATCTATATCAGCAAAAGGGAGATAACGAGCTCAATTCGGAAAACGGTATACTCCGTTCCATCGATTATATGAGAGAGCATTATGGTCAGGTGATTACGCGCGGACAGCTGGCACAGATCGCCGGCATCACTCCATGGCACTATTCCCGCAAATTCAGTGAACAATTTGGCAAGTCACCGCTGGATTATCTGGCTCATTATCGCATCTATCGCGCTCAGGAAGAACTGTTATTAACTTCAGCGACTTCACAACATATTGCTAAAAAGTCCGGGTTTGAGGATGCTCATTATTTCAGCCGCCGCTTCAAACAACTGACAGGGGTATCACCAAAACAATATAGACAAACTTTGAAGCATCGTAGATTCGTAGTGCTCTCTCCAATCTGTGCAGAGATAATGATTCATCTGGGGGTAATTCCTCATGCCGTGATGGTCACTCCGATCCTGCTGTCTCCACATCAACGTGAGCAATTTATAGAATATGGGGTGAGGCTGCTCGAGGTTACGCAATATGATGTGGACTTAGAACTTGTTCGACAAGCCGAGCCGGAGATCATTGTGGGCAACAGTATGACGGAAAAGGTTAAAAAAGAGCTGCGCACGATTGCACCGCTCATTACAGGACTTCATCAGAACATAGAGTCTTTGCTAGATCAATTGGCAGTCTGGTTGCATATGGAAAAGAAAGCTCAGGGACTTCAGTTGCAACTGCAACAACAGATCAGCGAAACACAACAACAGTTACAACCTATCGTTCAATCCGCCTCGACAGTTATGTTGCTAAGAGTAGAAGCGTTTGGTTATCGTTACTTGGGTGGGCATTCATACGGGATATCACAGTTGTTATATGGTCAGCTTGGATTAGCACTTCCACAAGCACTGGAACAAGGTACAGCCTGGTTCAATCCTTGCTCGCTTGAGTTGCTGGTACAAGCCGATCCGGATTATCTGTTTGTGGAGAAACGAATCATGCAGCATTTCAGCGGGGACGACAATATGAGAAAATTGTTGGCGAGTCCACAATGGAGCCAACTAAAGGCGGTAAAAAATAACCGTGTGACGTTCATAGACACCCATCTGTGGATCGACGGTCATGGCATTGCCGGCCAGCAGCTGATTCAGAATCAGATCGTCAGCCATCTGACAGAAACTGCTCCAGAGCGAGCACAATAATCCATGGGGTTATGCACGATATGCTATGGATGAAACACTTCTTATTTGATAATATTTGATAATAATTATCATTATCAATACATATAAGGGGCGAAGCATATCATGTTACGACGTTTCAGAGGGTTCGGTATCATGCTGGTGGTGATCTGCATTTTGCTGGCGGCATGTTCCAGCGGAACCGAAGAGGAGACAACAGCGGGTATATCAGGAACCCGGAGTGAGGAAGCAACAAGTACAACAAAAGTAGAAGCGAATAGCAGTGGAACCAAAGTGGTGAAGGATCAGTTTGGAGAGGTGACCATCCCTACCCATCCTCAAAATCTGGTTGTGTTTGATTCCATCTATGCTGAGTATTTAATTGAGATGGGAGTTACACCACAGATCGTATTGTATACGCCCGAAGTCGAAGCGGAATATCGACCGGCCTATTTTAAAGAACACGGTGTTCAGACGATCGAAGTAGAACAGTATCAATATAATTACGAGCAGTTGCTTGCGTTATCTCCGGATATGATTCTTACAGCCGGCGAAGGTATGGAACAGGGCGTATATGATGAATTATCTAAAATTGCTCCGACTGTGGCACTGGATGCCAATAGTGAAATGGAGCGGGCGATGCCGAAATTAGCGGCCATCTTCGACAAAACGGAGGAATCTGCTAAGGTACTGGCCGAATTTGACCAGAAGGCTGCACAGGCCAAAGATAAGATTGTAGCTGCTCTGGGGGACAAGACAGTATTAGTCCTGCGTGTGGAGCACAATCGTTACCGTTTCATGGGTCCCAAAGGGGGAAGCAGCAGTGTCTTTTTCTATGAAACCCTCGGTTTGAACAGTCCGGAGGCCATTAAAGATTCTACCGATTGGTTCAGTCAGTTCTCTCTGGAATTTTTGCCGGAGTTGAATCCGGATTATATCTTCTTGGAAGACAGAACCCTCGTAGGTTATGACACGAAGAAATCCATGGAAGATCTGAAGGCAAGCCAGGTGTGGGCGAATCTGAAGGCTGTGAAGAATGATCATGTTTTCCCTCTGAAAACAAGTGAATTCGTATCTGGTGTGGGTCCGATCGGTTCGGTTAAATTAATGGACTATGTTGTTGGAAAGTTGGTGCCTTGATGAATACAGAGAAGCAACAGGACATTTATGATATTACGATCGTAGGCGGTGGGCCTGCTGGAATGTACTCTGCATTCTACAGCGGAATGAGAGCCATGCGTACTAAAATCATTGAAGCCAAACAGGAACTCGGCGGATTTATGCGTACATATCCGGAAAAGTTGATCTGGGATGTGGGGGGAATCGAGCCTGTACGTTGTGAGAAGCTGATTGAATCATTGGAGGTACAAGCGAGAACATTCGACCCTACTATCGTATTCGGCCAACAGATTGATCAGATGCATCGGCGTGAAGATGGGATATTCGTGCTGACAAGCAAGACGGGAGAGCAGCATTACACACGCACCATCCTTTTATGTGCAGGTCGGGGAATGACACAGGTCCAAAAGCTCGACATTGAGGGTGCCAACCGTTATGAACTGACCAATCTGCATTACACGGTTACAGATCTTTCCCGTTTCAGGGGTAAGCGGATTCTGATCTCGGGAGGTGGCGATTCAGCCATTGACTGGGCCAATGAAATAGCTAAAATTGCGAATGAAGTCATAGTGGTACATCGGCGACATGAGTTCGCCGCACATGAAACGCCAGTCGCTCAGATGAAAGCTCATGCTCAGGTCTTAACGCCCTACAGGATCTCTCATTTGTATGGTGAGGGTGATCAGATAAACCGTGTTGAACTTGAACACATGGAAACCAAGGAAATAAAGCAACTTGATGTAGATGAAGTGATTGTGAGTCATGGTTACGATCGTGACTTCGGTAATCTCGTACAGTGGGGACTGGAACGGGAGGATTATGGAGTGACCGTTGATCAGCGCATGCGTACCAGCATTCCAGGTGTGTTTGGAGCCGGTGACTTTATCACTTACGGAAGCAAAGTGCGACTGATTGCAGGAGCCTTTAACGATGCAGTGCTTGCAGTTAACAGTGCCAAGCTGTATCTTGAACCCGCAGCATCCGATATGGCGGGTGTGTCTTCTCACAATGCCCGGTTCTTTGAGAAAAACAAAGCTATTTCCAACAGATAGACAGGCGTATGTGTCTGTCAGGAATAGGAGAGATTGTGAGATTCATTGGATGAAAGTCAATAGCCTTGCCAGCCACCCGAGAAGTTCTTGGTGTGGCTGGCAAGTTTTTTTTATGTTTCAAGTTATATTTGCAAGTTAGATGGGGATTTTGAAATCACAGATCAAAAAGTATGAGCACTTGTTCGTTTAAATGCTGTATAGTTAGTAACTAATTTTCGAACTTAATCAAAGAACCAAAAATGTGAATATATGGTGAAATGGTCCATTGAATTCGTCCGGTATCCCTCCTTTTCTTATATAATTAAAACAATAAGAAGGGAGTTGCCAAATGAAAAAGTCGTTATGGATTATTGCTAGTGTGGCACTTGTAATCGTACTTGGAACATACTTGATCGCGAATACGGCGGGCCAAAAGAAGACCGAACTAGCGGATGCACCGGATATCCGAAAGCTGGTTGAAGAGATCAGTACAGGCCGGGAAACACTGAAGTCTGCTTCAATCAGTGCGACAACGTTAACCTTGACAGATGCGGGAAACCAGGAAACGTCCTACGATTTGCCGGAAGACGAATTTTTTCTCTCCATTGCTCCTTATGTAGAACAGACACATCCCTGTGAGATTCATAGTTTAACGGGTTGCCGAGGAGAGATGGCGAATGAACAATTCAGTGTGACGATTCATGATTCCGAAGGCAACACCTTGATGAAAGATGAACTGTTGAAGTCCGGTGCCAATGGATTTATGGATTTGTGGGTACCGCGTGACAGAACGTATTCAATCCGTATTGTTCACGGCGGGAAGGTGGCTGAAACACAATTATCTACATACAAAACGGATCAGACCTGTATCACGACAATGCAGTTAATCTAAGCTGAGGTTCAAGCCGAACAAGCATCAAGCTAAGAAAAGCAGATCAACATACAAACTGATGATATAAAGATGCAATAAAGACAAGGAAAGGCAGCCTCAAGGGGCATGTCTTTCCTTTTTCTATTGGTAATTAAGAATGTGAAAATTATGAGACGACGTTGACAAAAAAGAAGTTCATAGGTGATAATGATAATTGTTATCATATAAATACATACAAACATAGAGGAGATTAGAGATATGAAAAAAGGGTTACATGGACTATTCAT
The DNA here is from genome assembly GCF_007680605.1 of Paenibacillus xylanexedens. Taxonomy (GTDB): domain Bacteria; phylum Bacillota; class Bacilli; order Paenibacillales; family Paenibacillaceae; genus Paenibacillus; species Paenibacillus xylanexedens_B. The sequence goes on along the minus strand of NZ_VEIO01000001.1, from coordinate 3,010,368 downwards.
CATGATGGCATTTGTTTTAGTGCTGGTTGGATGCGGCAAAAATGCTACGACAACAGAACCAAGTAAAAATACTAATTTGGGCAGTGCTCCTGCTGAAGAGGCTGCTGGACCGGTTACTGTCCAAGATAATCGTGGGGAATTTACATTGGACAAGCCCGCTAAACGTGTCGTGACACTGGAATGGACATATACAGAGGATGTTGTTGCTTTAGGGGTTCAACCTGTGGGTAACGCAGATAATGCCAATTATAAAGTTTATGTAACCGATCAAGCTGCTCTGGATGACAGTGTTACGGATATCGGAACACGCAGTGAGCCGAATATGGAGGCTATTGCAGCACTGAAGCCGGATCTAATCATTGCTAATGCCGATAACAATTCAAACGTATATGAGCAGTTGAAGGCTATTGCTCCAACACTGGAGTTTGATCCATACAACGGTGATGGTTACAACTATGACAAGATGACGACCATTTTTAATACGATTGCAACCGCTTTGGGCAAAGAAGATAAAGCAAAAGAAGTACTCAGCAACTTGGATCAGCATTATGTGGAAGCGAAAGAAAAGCTGGCAGCTGCCGGAAAAGAAAACTTCCACTTTGCACTAACACAGGCATTCACGTATCAAAATGCAGCTTCCCTGCGTATGTTCAGTGACAACTCGGTTGTAGTGGGTACGTTGAACAAAATTGGCATGGTGAATGACTGGCAGCCGGACAAACTTGAAAACTACGGTTTCTCTACAGTTGGGATTGAATCCTTATCAACCGTGCAAGATAGCAATTTTATCTATATTACACAGCCAGACGATGATGTATTTGGCACAGCGATGAAGGATAATTCCGTTTGGAAAGGTCTGAACTTTGTGAAGGAAAAGCGCATCTATCAATTGGGAAGTACGACATGGACATTTGGCGGCCCGATTTCCTCCAAGGTGTTGGTAGACGGCGTGGTTGAGGCGATTACCAAATGAGTCTGACTCAACAAGGAATGAAGCCAGCCACGAGCTGGCGTATGATAAGCATCTATGGGGGCGGTCTAACCGCCCTTATCGTGCTTTTTTTTGTAAGTCTGTGTTATGGGGAAGCGGCCATTTCGTTGCATGATGTTTGGGGCGCGCTTACAAACAGACAAGAAACACTCGAACATAACATGGTATGGGATTTGCGGATGCCGCGCACCGTAATCGGTATTCTGGCAGGGGGTGCACTGGCTGTTGCCGGCGCGTTGTTACAGACGATCACTCGTAACCCGCTTGCGGCTTCGGATACACTCGGGATTAATGCCGGAGCGTATTTTGTTGTGGTGCTTGGTGCCATTCTTTTTCCATCTATACTCAGCCAGTCCCCGTTTCTTTTCGCTGCTATGGGCGGATTGGTTGCAGCGTTCGCAGCTTATTTTATGGGCGGTGGGCGTACGTCAACGCCGGTACGACTAGCGTTATCGGGTATGATCGTGTCCATGGTGCTAGGTTCATTCACAAGTGCCTTGCATATTTTTTTCTCAATGGAAACTCAAGGCTTATTTCTCTGGGGTTCAGGGACTCTTGTCCAGAATGACTGGACAGGTGTGAACTATGTCTGGCCTTGGGTCACAGGCGTAACGCTTCTGGCTCTGGTTCTGTCCAAACAGTGGGATATGTTGGAGCTGGATGAATCAACAGCCTCTTCTTTGGGTCAGAGAGTTGGACTTGCTCGAACAGCCGGGCTGATCATTGCCGTTATTCTGGCTGCCGTGATCGTCAGTGTAATCGGGCCTATCGGTTTTGTAGGTCTGGTTGCTCCACATCTGGTTCGTCTGAGTGGTGTTCGCTCCAATCGGCTTTTGATTCCGGGTGTTTTCATCTGGGGGGCAGCGTTGCTGGTAGGTGCAGATGTTCTTGCCAAAATGATACACAACTCCAGTATGGAATTGCCAACCGGTGCTGTGATGGCGATTATTGGTGCACCATGGCTTATCTGGCTCGTGCTGACTCGAATGAAAGCAGGAAATGGTGCTGGCATGACGACATCGATGAGTACGGGGGGGCGCGTACGACGTTTTGCCTTCACGCCGATCGCAATTCTGTTTTCTGCCATTACGGTTCTATTGCTGTTGCTCAGTACGATGTTCGGTGGAATGCGTATTCCACTAGCTGACCTGCTCAAGAGTTTGTTCGAGTCAGATGGGGTGTTTTCTGGCATCGTTCAGCTTCGTATCCCGCGTACTTTGGTGGCTGCAGGGGCAGGGGCGGCTCTCGCCATTAGCGGGGTGCTGATCCAGATGGCCGTTCGTAATCCACTGGCAGATGCATCGATTGTAGGTGTATCTTCCGGCGCAGGGCTTGGTGCCATGATGGTGTTCATTCTATGGCCCGGGCTGCCGATGTATGTGTTGCCTGTTGCCGCTATCGCAGGTGCCGCCATTGCGGCTGCAGTTGTATTCTCTCTTTCTTGGAAAAAAGGCTTGAATCCTTCCGCCGTTGTATTGCTGGGGATTGCCATGTCAGCCATTGCTGGCGCAGGTATACAGATTCTGATCGTACGCGGTGCCGTGTACGGCAGCAGCGGTTATATCTGGCTGACAGGCAGCACGTATGCCCGTACATGGGATCAGGTCAAAGTAATCGCTATATTCCTGTTGATTTTGGTACCAGTGGCCTGGTGGCTTGCTCGCAAGTTTGAACTGCTTGTCTTTGACGACAATAGCGCTTCCGGGCTTGGGGTGAATGTACGTCGTACTCGCTTATTGGCAATGACTGTGGGCGTACTGCTCGCGGCTGGAGCGGTCGCTTGTGTTGGAACGGTTGGATTTATCGGTCTGATTGCACCACATATGGTTCGGTTGCTGACAGGGCACAAACTGAGACAGTCGATGTTTCTGTCCGCGCTAGCCGGAGCCGTAATGCTGGTGCTCGCAGATACGATTGGCAGAACCGTGATGGCTCCAACAGAAATACCGTCAGGCATTCTCATCGCGATTATCGGTACACCATACTTCCTGTATCTGATGTACCGATCGAACTGGCGCAAAGCAGTAAAATGAAGGTTGAAGTAAAAAAGCACCAAACCCGAATCAGAAGGGTTTGGTGCTTTTACTTTTGTTTCAAAACAAATCTGTATCACATGTCACACTACATCCTAAAAACTACAATCTATCTGCCTAACTTGTCAGGAATCAGCATACCGCTCGCTTCTACGTAGTGAAGGGCTTGTTGCAGTTGATCCATATCCTGAACGAGAGCAAGTCTGACGTATCCTTCGCCTGAAGGCCCAAAGGCGCTGCCTGGTGTAACAATGACACCTGCCCGTGTGACGAGATCAGTAGCAAATTGCTCAGACGTATCGTAATGTGCGGGAATGCGTGTCCAAATGAACATCGTAGCTTCGGGTTTGCTGATCGGCCATCCCAGCTTGGCAAAACCTTCACACAGCATATCCCGTCGTTCTTCATAGATGGATCTTACCCGCTCTACATCACTTTGGTCACCTGAAATGGCCGCTATTGCCGCCTTCTGAATCGGGATAAACATGCCGTAATCCATATTGGATTTCAGCTTTTTAAGCATGGAAACAACTTTCGAATTTCCCATACAAAAACCGATTCGTGCTCCAGCTAGTCCATAGGTTTTGGATAGGGAGTTAAATTCAATGCCTACATCCATGGCACCGGGAAAGGCCAGGAAACTACCGCAGGTTTGTTGGTCAAACACAAGCTCGCTATACGCGTTATCATGCAATACGATAATATCGTACTTTTTGGCAAAAGCGATCAAATCCTCATAAAAGGAGTCGGGAGCCATCGCTGTTGTTGGATTGTTCGGATACGATACAAGCATGAACTTAGCCCGTTCGGCTATGGCCTCAGGGATGTCTTGTAATTGAATAACATAATGATGTTCCTCTTTTTGCGGCATATAATATAGCTCAGCCCCGGCCAGAAGAGGGCCATCTGCAAACACCGGATAACAGGGATCAGGTACCAGAACAAGATCCCCTTCGTCGACAATAGAAAGGGAAATGTGTGCAAGTCCTTCCTGCGAGCCGAGCAGCGAGCAGATTTCTGTCGCCGGGTTCAGCTCGACTTGATATCGCCGTCTGTACCAGTCACTTGCCGCCTGAAGCAGTTCCTTCTGGTCGTTTACAGCATAGATGTAATTGGCCGGATCAGCGGCGGCTTCACCGAGTGCTTTCATGATGTGTGGAGCGGGCGGGATATTGGGTGTTCCGACGCTAAGATCGATGACGGGTTGCCCGTTCTCCAGCCGGCGGCGCTTAATTTCCAGCAATTTGGTGAAGATGCCTTCACTAAAGTGATCCATTCGTTTTGCAAATCTCATGATCAATCCATCATCCTCCAGTGCTCTTCGTACGCATGTATTTAATAATAAATGGATCGCGTACAAAAGAGAAGAGCAGGAGGGTGGTACAGCTTATTGCACTTTAAAATGACTCAGTTCTTCCTGCAGTTTAGCAGACAGTTGATTCAACTGATTGGACAGATCGGCTACTTGTTGAATACTTTCCAGTTGCTCCTGTGTGCTTGCGCTGACTTCTTCCGTTGAGGCAGAGTTCTCTTCCGTAGTGGAGGAGATAATCTCCAGCGCCTGGAAAATCTCATCTTTGTGCTGATGCACACTAGAGGTGCCGTTCGTGATCTGTGCCATACGCAACTTCAGTTCTTCCAAATCTTTGTTGATGTTGTAGAAAACCTGCTTCGTGTCTTCTACAGATTTGGTGTTCTCTTCGGCAATTTTCATTCCTCGCATCGTGTGTTCTACAGACAAGGATGTTTTTTCTTCGATGACACTTACTTTTTTGTTAATCTCCTCTGTAGCCAGAGCGGTTTGTTCTGCCAGCTTGCGAACTTCTTCTGCGACGACAGCGAATCCTCGGCCATGTTCCCCGGCGCGTGCAGCTTCAATAGAAGCATTAAGCGCAAGCAGATTGGTCTGAGATGCGATTTGTTTTACCGTATCTACAAAACTGGAAATCTCATTCCGGCTCTGATCGATCTCCTGAATAATGGAGGAGATGGATTGAGTGGAACTGTGGTTCTCCGCTGACCATTTGGACAGTTGCTCCACAACCGCAAGTCCTTGACTGCTTTGATCAACAGAGGTTTGCACCATGGACCCCATCGCTTGTGCATCAGCGGCAATTTCATCAATTTGGCTTGATAATGAGCCTGTTTTACGTAAAATGTTCTCCGTTTCAATCGATTGATAATTGGTTGCATTCGCAATTTCATTGATCGCCGTAGACGTATCGTTCATGGTTACAGCGGTTCTGGAGGATATCGATTGCAAGTCATTGGATGAATGATTCAGCACTTGAGCTGAATTGCCAACAATTTGCAACATGCCTTGAATCTTCTTCACCATGGAATTCAGGCCATTCGCAATTTGTCCAATCTCATTATTGGATCTGATATCCAGTTCAACGGTTAAATCACCTTGCTCAATCTGTTTGATCTTACTCAGCAGCTGCGGGATGGTGCGCAATAGACGACGAAGAGTAATATAACTGATAATGACCAGAAGAATTGCAGCTGCAGTGAACCCGCCAAGGGTAAGCCATGTGAATGTCCTAAGTTCTGATAAAACTTCTTTCTCCGAAATGGTGAGACCTACAGACCAGCCTGTATCCTTGCTTGTAGCATATCCGATGTAACGACGTTCCCCATTGTCGTTCATCAGCTGAATACCGGATTCACCAGCAATCATTTTTTTGCCGACTTCTCCCATATCACCTGTAGCGTTCTTGATATTTTCCTTTAACACTTTGTTCTTATCCGGATGGTACAGGATTTCACCGCTCTTGGATAACAAAATGGAATACCCGGTGCTGCCTAGAGAGTAACTCTCCATTATGCTCGGAATATCTTCAAAGGCAATATCCGCTGCAGCAAAACCGATCATGTTGTTGTTATCATCCTTGATTGGATAAAAAATACCCATGAGTACTTTGCCTGCAGATACATCAATGTACGGATCAGAATAGTAAAGTCCGTCTGCATCTTTCACTGGCTGGTAGTAAGGACGTGCCTGAATATCAAAATCCGGTGCGGAAACGACACCGTCGTTTTGTAACCAGAAGCCTTTTCCGTCCATGCCCGCAATCCATGCATCAGCGAATGAAGGTTCTGCTTCCACAATTTTAGCAAGTGTATCTCTTGTTTCAGCAGCATAAGTAGAAGTGGCTGCTTCTGAAGATGACTTCGTTGTTTCTATGTATTGCCTGAATAATTTGTTAGTGGACATTTGTTTGACCAGTGAGCCTTTTTCTTTAAACAGTGCATCGAACTCACTGACAATCGCTTGTGTTTTGGTCTGGAGCATGGACTCCTGCTGTTGAACCAGAATGTTTCGTGTACTTGTGAACATGAATGTTCCGAGTACAGCAAATACGACAACAATGATGATGAGTAGCACAAGAGCCAGTGTGTTCGCCATACTGGATGTACGAGCCCCTTTTTTCCCCCACTTTTTAAAAATGTTTGACATGTTCCATCTCCCCAGATTCTTAATACGAAGTTCAAAACTTCTGAGTTATATGTCGGCATATAATATAGATTTGTGTATATTTTTGTCGAATTAAAAAAAAATTAAGAATGCGGTAAGAAAACGCTAGTTCGCATATGGTGGTTCATTTAGGGAAGGTTGTTTATAATGAAATGAGCGGGATTGATAATGCATGATGTGAACAGGACTGAACCAGGACAGGGGGAAGGGTAATGACTCGATTTTGGCATGCTTCGATACAGGGAATGCCCTGGAATGAAGAAAAAATGAACCAGGCCGTGCAGCATTTGCGCCGCAGAGGGACGGTTCATTTTCGTGTTGGCGTGGATACGTATGAGGATTTGACTGAATTGGATATGAACGTTTTTGCAGCCAGGCCTGATCTGATTCTTCACATATCAAATGCGGATATTAAAGCGAAATATCCATCAAACTTCCTTGGGCGTTTAGCGCAGTTGAAACATGTGTCCGTCTTACAGCTGGACTGTGCACAGGTGCAGGATCTGACAATACTCGGAGCGTTGAAACAATTGGTATTTCTGAGAGTTAATTCACCCGCCAAAGCGATCGATCTGAGTTTTATCGAGCACTATCCACAGTTAACGTATCTTGAACTGCACGGTAAATATAAAGGCCTGACCCCGATAAGCAAATGTCAAAGCCTGGAGACCGTCATCCTGAACTGTCCGGTGGACTGTCTCGAGATTTTAACAGAATTGCGGAAACTGCAGTATCTGTCCCTTGATCATTGTGAATTAAAGAGCGAGCTTGAGGTACTGGCACAGTCCACCATTTCTATGCTTAAGCTTAGCTCGGTGCGGAAGCTGATGAGTATTCAGGGACTGGAGCAGATGCACGGACTTGAGTATTTGCATGTATCCTTGCCGAAGCTGGAACAATGTTGTGATTTCTCGCAGATGCCCCGGCTCAAACAGATTGAACTGGTTTACATGAAGTCGCTTCAGGATATCGAGTGCTTATGGACAGCCCGTGCACTGGAAGTCTTGGAGTTGAAAGAGATTAACACAGCCATCAAAGCAACGTCTTTTGCTAGAATGGCAGATCTTGAGCAGCTTCGGCAGGTGGATTTCCGCTTTATTGACTTTAATAAAGGTCGCATTGCAGCTATACGGGAACAGCTCATCCAGCAGGAGAAGTCACATATCATCTATGAACATATACCTGAGCAACAACGAGTACAATCGATGGCGATCGAGCATCTATCCCGATATTTAATGTGAAGCAACGCGAATTCATACAATAAAATAAAATCTATCCTTTTTTACTACGTGTTCATATCGGTAAGAGCAGGTACGTTAATCTCTTTTACACAGGCAGCATTGGACAGGCTGACGATACACCGGACAATCGAAACCATGTCTTGAAGCGGAATGCGTGTCCCGCCATACTCGGATAGTGCGCGTTCGATTCCTTCTGCATAGGGAATTTCAGCTGCCAGCTCTCCCGGATTAATGCAAGTAACGGCTATGCGATCCTGCCGGGTATGTTCTCTAAGCGCTTCTGTAATACCACGGATTGCAAACTTGGAGGCAACAAAAGAAACCTGAGTGCTGCCCGCATTGCTTAAACCTGCTGTGGAGCCGATGAGAATGATCTTGCCTGCGGCAGACTTGCGAAGCTGAGGTAGTAGAGCTTGAATACATACAATGGTGGACGTTATATTAACATGGATCAGCTCTTGAATATCGGAAGGCTTATCCTGATCGAAGGTGTAGTGTTCCTCAAATCCTTCCTTTTCCCAAATACCTACGTTATAAATAAGCACATCCAATGTTTCGTTACGAAGCTGCTCTGCAATCTGTTTGGCAGCCTGAAGCTCCGAGAGATCGGCCTGAATCCATACTCTCTGTACACCGTCCTCCAGTTGCAGACTTTCTGGTTTGCTACGGGATACAACCCATACTTTATCTCCTGCCTGGGGCACTCCGCGGACAAATGCGTCCCCCAATCCTTTACTGGCACCAAATACAATATAGTTTTTCATACGTAAAAACCTCCTGATGATATAGATAGGATAAACTCAATCTTCTTGAATACTTCGGTTGATAAGTCATATCAATTGAGCTATATTAAAGGATTAATCCAACCTGCATCAAAATTAATAATTATAATGTTATTTTACTATATAGGTGGGATATGGAAGATGAAGGTTCGATGAGAGATGCTTCATTCTTCGAGCTCGGTTTGTTCATCAGATAACAACACAATGTCTTCTCCGTGTTGCTGCCTGAGCGCAATATTATCTCTTCCCCAGGTACACATCACATCCACAATCGTATTCGCTGTGACACCATATTCCGTAAGCCGATACTCGACCTTGGGCGGCATTTGCTCATAAACCTGTCTTGTGACAAGACCATCGCGTTCCAATTCGCGTAATTGTTGAATCAGTACTTTTTGGGAAATGCCGGGCATGCTGCGCTCTAGTTCTCCAGTTCTTTTGACACCAGACATTAATAAACAGATGATAATGGCTTTCCACTTGCCGCCAATGATTTCGAGTGTAGCTTCAATGCCCAAACGATATTCTTTCATTCATATCACCTCGTTTTATATTTACGTGTTCACAGGGATAACTATTTATTTTCTCATAACTGTAAAGCCGAAGTCCATACACACCTTGAGGTAAGTATCTTACTTCATTGTGTGTATTTTCTTTTGGTCTGACGTGGCGGATAATGATCCGTAATCAAGGAAAGAAATCAACCTGTTTTGGAGAGAGGAAGGCCTGCAATGAAAACACTGGTTATTCTGGCACATCCGAATATGACAACTTCAAGAGTAAATCGCCGCTGGAAAAAGGAGCTGGAACAGCACGCAGATGAGGTGAATATTCACGAATTATACGAAGCTTATCCTGACTGGAACATCGACATTGCTCGCGAACAGGAGCTACTGGAGGCACATGATCACATTATTTTTCAATTTCCGTTCTATTGGTATAGTTACCCGCCGCTGCTCAAAAAATGGCTGGATGATGTGTTCACGCATGGATGGGCTTATGGATCGAAGGGCAATCGATTGCATGGAAAGCGGATGGGACTGGCAATAACCATTGGGGATCAGCAGGATAATTACGGAAAAGGAGAGCCGGTAGGTTTTAGTGTCGAAGAGCTGACTGCACCATTCAAGGCAAGTATGAATCATGTGGGCGTTACGGCACTGCCGCATTATGCTGTCTTTGGTGCCTCATTTCAGGCAAGTGATGAAGAGATTGACCAAAGTGCTGAAGCGTATATTCAATATATTAAAGCGTCAAGTGAGATATTTTTATAAAAACAATGAAAATGACCTGGTTCCGCACATAGCGGAGTTCCAGGCCACAGTTTTATTACAAGTGTACTTTAAGTCGCAACACTGATCCTAAAGATCAACAGTACTTTCATCACGCTTACTCTACACGGAAAAAGTCAAAATCAGCGTAACCTCCGGTAGATTTGGTCGCGTAGTTAAACAATGCAAAGCGATAACCCATAAAATGTGGCATCGTATAGGACATCTGTAGCGTATTGCCAATGGTTGTCCAGTTCGTTCCATTCAGACTATAGGCGAAATAGGCTTTATCGGTCTGATTGGTGAAGTCGCAGATGACCCGCAAATAAATTTTGTTCTGGTTCAGGGGCACACTTGCCACTTCAGTCATCGTGCCGGAACTGGCGTTTGCCATAACAATTGACTTGGTATTGCCTGTCATCTTGACGCCCACAAAGCCGTATCGGGCCTGAAAAGCGGCTAGGCCGACATAATCGCCATCCTTCATACCTGCCGTTTCCAGGGCGGTAATGCCTGTACTTTTTGGCCCAAACGTTCGTTGTGTCAGCGTATTGCGAGCCTCCAATATATTTTTGCTAAGCTTGCCTGTGGTCAGCCGCATGAAGCCGGGACGCTGGCTCAAGGACCATTTTGACGGGTCGGGATTATGATTCCATTGCCAGAACTTCGAGAGAGTGGATGTACCGGAAGCCGCATTAAACTCATCTGAACCGAAGATTTTAGCGGCTGGCTGTCCTTCCACAGGCATGTTCATCGTCAATGGAACTTTGCCATTCACCCCGAATACAGGCCAGTTATCCGACCAGGTTACCGGTACTAGATATGGAATGCGTCCAACGGCTCCTCGGTCGCGAAACAGGAAGCCATACCAGGCACCAGATGCGGTATCCACGATACCTCCTTGCGCAATACCTGAATCTCTGAGTACCACTCTGCCGGTATATGGCCCGGTCAATGAGTTCGCACGATAGGCGAGCTGGATTCGTCCATCACCTGAAGGCCAGGCAATCAGGAAGACGTAATACATGCCATTAATCTTTTGAATGTGTGCGCCTTCTGCTTTTACAATCATGTTTGAGCCGGCAATATTGCTAGCATTCGGAATTAATACCTGATTCAGACCGCCGGATTTCACAGCCTTGGCATCCGCCGTCAACTCGACGATGCTGATGTTATCACTGCCATGGACAAGAAATGTGCGATTCCCGTCAAAGAGAAGGGAGGGGTCATGGTAATAACTGTTCAACGTGTATGGCGTCCATGATCCGGTTTCGATGTTGCTGGTCTGATAGATGTAAGTCCTTCCTGTGGAAAGCGAACCGAATGCGACGTAATAGGTGCCATTATTGTAGCGAAGGCTGCTGGCCCAAGATCCGCGCCCGTATTCGTTCTGACCGTTATTCAGGTTCTGTGCATCACCGTTGCCAAGGGTGTCATATACATAGTTCACAATGCTCCAGTTGACCAGATCCGTTGACTTCATAACAGGAACGCCTGGGTTCATATGCATGGTTGTACTGGTCATATAAAAGGTATTACCCACGCGTATGACATCGCTGTCCGGCACATCTGCATAAATGATCGGATTGTTAAACGTTGCCGCAGAGGCAGACTGCGGGGTCAATGGCAGTGATGTTAACAGTAGAGGAAGTATGAGCATGAGCACCCCGATTTTTTTCCACATAACTAATCCTCCTGGAATGTCAAAATCAACAGAAAATGATGAATTGATTACGAAATTTCAAGATAATCGATGTAAGCATCCCAGGTGCCATTATCCGTTGTCACAACCAGTTTGATTTCCTGATTCCCTGTGCCGTGCGTGATATTTGGCAAAGTTTGAACCGTTGGTTGTGTTCCGGTAAAAAAGAACGAACCAGCGGTTACCCCGCCAATAACGAGATCAACACGGGCTGTGCTATTGTTGTTGGAAGCCCCGCGAAGAGAGAATTGATGTGTGGGGTTGGCAAAATATTGATTGTAAGACGCAGAATCATTGTTCGCATAGAGCGCTACACCGTTAAAAGGAGAACTGATCAGCCCGGCATATTGACCGGCAAGGGTCATGCTCTCTGTTTCAACTCGAGTAACGTTTGGATTGGGATTCGGGTTCGGATTCGGGTTGGGGTTACCTCCAGAACCGGAGGTAAACTGCCAGTAATCCAGATTGAACAGATTCCCGTTACCTGAGCCTGTAAACACCAGATACAGATGATGACGTCCTGTTGTATTGGTGATATTGGTTTCGAGCTCACGCCAGTTCTGTACGCCACCCGTTGAAGTGACGTTAAGTGTGCCGATGAGTGTACCTGTCGGACTGCCAAGGCGGAGTTCGATGTTACCATTTCCGGTAGAAGCCACGTTGGCCTTGAATTTCGAAGCCCCTGTTGAACCGAAATCTACATTACTTACAGCAACCCAGTCCCCGTTATTGATATTCGTCACATTTTGGTTGGCTGTCGGTCCGCCGCTGGCTTGAGTCGGTTGTGTATTGATGCCAGCTTGCCAAGCAATCGTCTCGGCTTCCACTCTGTTATAGGGATTAAGATTAGCTGTCTGAGGAACACCGGTCATGTTACCCTGTACTTCCTGAATCGATCCGTCTGCGTTATGCGTCAGTCTGTTGATGTGGGTAGAACGGTATCCTTTGCCATCCCCGAGGAAGGCTTTGCTTACCGTCTGTGCATGGTACGCTACATACCACTGATTATTGAACTGGAACACGGCATGGTGGTTGTTGCCACCTACACCGAAGAAGGTACCCGGATTTTTGAGGAAGTGTCCTTTGTATGTGAAAGGCCCCATCGGGCTGTCACTTACCATATATCCGATTTCACCTTTTGGGTAGGCTGCCGGATGGTTTCCGGCAAAGTTGATGCAATACGAATAGTAATATTTGCCGTTGTACTTATGAATACCCGAATCTTCGAACATATAAGGCGCATCAATCGTTGTGGCACTACCCACTACACTGGTCATATCGGCACCGAGACGGATGACACGCGCGGTTTTTGGATTCGCAATGGAGGCTGCGTTATTTTCGTTCGGAATGCCGCCGCCTGCATACAGATAAGCGGAGCCATCATCATCAACAAGCACAGCCGGGTCAAAGAGCCAAGTTACGCCCGACATGCCAGGCGTTCCATGTGTGACAAGCGCACGTCCGAGTGGATCAGACCAAGGGCCGATGGGAGAATCAGCAGTCAGAACACCGATTCCTGCACCTGAATTAGCGAAATACAGGAAAAATTTATCTTTGCCTGCGATCGTTTTCTTGGCCATCGCTGGCGCCCAGGACTGGCTTGCCCATCTGGCAATGCCTTGTCCATTGTTGGCATTATTTGCACCGGCTACCGGAATGTAGCCATGGTCGGTCCAGTTCACCATGTCAGCCGAGGAGATCACGCTGATTCTGCCGATGGTGCCGTAGTTATTTTCGCGGACGGAGCCGTCGTTGTTGTAGAGGAAGGTATCTCCTGTCATATATACGTAGACCCGATTGTTGTGAACGAGCACGTAAGGGTCAGCTCCTAACTTGTGATCAACAAGAGGATTGGCATTTACAGGCGTTTTGGCAACGGCATTATTCGCTGCGTGGCTGGATTCGGCGGGTAGAACGGAAAAAACGAGAATAAGTGACATCAGCAGAGCTAGCGGTTTACGGATGATCATACGTTCGCCTCCATTAGTTTAGGTTGGAATTGTGTTATTGTGTGGAACACTCATGGTTGAACAGAGCTGTTTGGATGAGACAGCTAAAGTGAGAAGATAAAGAAGAATGATGAGCTAATGTTCTTTATCACACCTCCTTTCAAAGATGAGATCGATGGTATCGTTCATGATTGTGATCTATGGCTTAAGCCATACAACTTGTACAGAGGATAGCTATCTACTGTAGCAAGTTGACAGCAGTAACCCGGTAATAGGGGAGAGTACGAACTTGTGTGTGTTAAAAAGTATATAATTTGTCCTGTTGTGCAATGTAATCGCTTTCAATAGAATGGTTTTAAAAGACCGAAAGAAGAGTTGTGACTTATTTTATGTAATTATTTTTCATTTTTGTTTTAAAATGTTTTTTATAGTTGACGATATCATATCACAATTTTGCCACAATACAATCATTTTCTATCAAAATTTGTAAGAAAAAGTTAGGTGGAAGGTTTATTCAATTGTAAGAGTGACACCGATAAGATCTATTCAATGGTGGCCGTAGCTTCTTCACCTCTTGAGGAACGGTCATTTTTGCGTTGAAATACATCCGAATTATACATATTTACAAGCTTTATAGGATGAAATTATAGATGCTCATGGTACTTATGGCTTGATAATGGTGAACTGTCCCCTGTCTATGGTCCACACCGCTGATCTAGTGAATGAATATGACTAATATGTGATCCATGATGTCAAGAAAAGCTAGAGTAAGAGGTTCACAAAAGGTGGGATGGGAAAATGGCTATATTATCAACTGGACCGATCGAAAATAATGCCGTTTCCGGGGTTAGACCGACACAACAGGTAACGATCCGATTGGTGAGCCGGGCTACTGTGGATGCGGTAAGTGTATCTGTTCAGGGGTATGTCCTGAGTACAACAAGAACGCTGTATGTAAGTGAAGTGATCAGTATTGCGCCTAATGAAGCAGTGACCCGAAATTATTTTGCAGATGTGGATGCCTTTGAATTTGTGTTTGGAGTAAGTGATGCAAGTGTCGGAGACGTCGGAATTTCAGTGTGGGGCAAACAGGCGTCAGGTCAATTGGTGGATGCACACCGGGTAGTTGAACACGAAAAAACAGTGAAGAACATCTAGAAAACAAGACTTTTTTGGAAAGAAGGGAATGTAGCGATGAGCTTTTTATCGACAGGGCCGATCGAAAATAACGCTGTTAGTGGTGTTAGACCCACTCAATCCGTAACGGTTAGAATTGATAACCGCAGTGAAGTTACATCCTCATCTGTACAAATACAAGGGTATTATATGAGTAGTGGATTAAGAGTTTTGTATGTCAGTGAATCTTTGGACATCGCGCCAAATCAAGTAATAACGAACAACTACTTTGCTAATCTGGATGCCTTTGAATTCACATTTACGACAACAGCGACGGTTAATGATCCTGTCCAAGTTTCCGTATGGGGAAAGAGTAGCACGGGGGCTTTGGTAACAGCACATCGTTTGGTTTCTTCTGAATTGTTGGGAGAAGTGCCCGGTATCACTGGAGTCACAGGCGCTACAGGTGCAACCGGGGCTACGGGAGCGACAGGTCCAGCAAGTGGAGTTACCGGAGCAACGGGTGTCACAGGTGCAACTGGGGCTACTGGCCTGGCGGGAGCAACCGGTGCGACCGGAGCAACAGGTCTGGCAGGAGTAACGGGTGCAACGGGAGCAACAGGTCTGGCAGGAGTGACAGGTGCGACTGGAGCAACAGGTCTGGCGGGAGAGACTGGTGCAACGGGAGCAACAGGTCTGGCAGGAGTAACGGGTGCAACGGGAGCAACAGGATTAGCTGGTGTGACAGGCGCGACCGGAGCAACAGGATTAGCTGGTGTGACAGGGGCGACCGGAGCAACAGGCCTTGCAGGAGTAACGGGCGCGACCGGAGCGACAGGTCTGGCAGGAGTAACCGGTGCGACCGGAGCAACAGGTCTTGCAGGAGTAACAGGTACGACCGGAGTAACAGGTCTGGATGGAGTGACCGGTGCAACGGGAGCGACAGGTCTTGCAGGAGTAACAGGCGCGACCGGAGCAACAGGCCTTGCAGGAGTAACGGGCGCGACCGGAGCGACAGGTCTGGCAGGAGTGACAGGTGCGACTGGAGCAACAGGTCTGGCGGGAGTAACCGGTGCAACGGGAGCGACAGGTCTGGCCGGAGTGACAGGTGCGACCGGAGCAACAGGTCTGGCGGGAGAGACTGGTGCAACGGGAGCAACAGGTCTGGCAGGAGTAACGGGTGCAACGGGAGCAACAGGATTAGCTGGTGTGACAGGCGCGACCGGAGCAACAGGTCTGACGGGAGTGACGGGTGCGACCGGAGCAACAGGTCTGGATGGAGTGACCGGTGCAACGGGAGCGACAGGTCTTGCAGGAGTAACAGGCGCGACCGGAGCAACAGGCCTGGCAGGAGTAACGGGTGCGACCGGAGCAACAGGTCTGGCCGGAGTGACAGGCGCAACGGGAGCAACAGGTCTTGCAGGAGTGACGGGTGCGACCGGAGCAACAGGTTCTGGTGCTATTATTCCTTATGCATCAGGGTTACCAGCTTCGTTGACTACGGTGCTCGGCGGACTTTTAAATACCTCCAGCTTGGTTGGTTTTGGTAATAATGCATCAGGAGTAACGATTAATGGAGGAATCATTGATCTCACAGGCGCTGCCGGTACGTTGCTTAACTTTGCGTTCTCGGCATCCCGCGCGGGGACAATTACCTCATTGGCTGCTTATTTTAGTACGACAGCTGCACTTAGTTTGGTAGGATCTACAGTAACGATCACTGCACAATTATTCCGTTCCACTACACCGAATAATACCTTTACTGCTGTACCAGGAGCAGTTGTAACCTTGGCACCAGCGCTGACTGGCATTTTATCATTAGGCACAATTGCCAGCGGATTGACCTCAGGTCTGAGTATTCCGGTAGCCGCCGGTGACCGTCTGCTTATGGTCTTCTCTGCTTCAGTAACCGCCGGAATTGATGTGGCTTCAACGATTGCGGGATATGCAAGTGGTGGCCTGACCATCACTTAATGAAATCTTTTACAACTTTTCGATTCCAGGACACAAAACAGAACCTCTTGCCAAGTTGGCGAGAGGTTCTTTACAAGTGGGGATTGTGATTAGGTTGTAACGAAGAGCATGCCAAATGTAGAGTAAATGATTGTTCTATTTTTGAATTCCATTTACAATAACCCATGTTGGAAAATACATATTTTAGGGAGAAGAACATGAGAAGAAAATGGTTGATAGCGTTATTAAGTGTGATTATGTTGTTTGGCGTTGTACCTGCATACAGTGCTGAAGATTCGGGAAAATCTTTAGTATGGTATGGTTATGAAGATGATGGAGATTTGATGGGCATCAATGTTACAACATTCACAGGTAATAAAAGCAAAACAGAATCTATTTTGTCAAAGCGAGTTTCAGATAGAGGGGAATTTCGGTAGATTTACTGTAGTGGGCAATACGATTTATTTTGTTAAAGATGAAAGGACCGCGGAAACACCTGATGCGTTGTCTTTCGGCTCAATGAGAACAGATGGCTCAAACGAACAAACGATATTATCTAAATCTCCTTTCTATAATTTTAAAATAAACAACGGCTACATCTACTATGCAAACATGGAAAATGACAAGTTTTATCGTATGAGTCTAGATGGTGCAGGAATGAAGGCATTATCTTCAAAAGCTGTTTGGCCATTTGAATTTTATGGAAATGTTTTGTTTTTTTCAGAGAACATAGGCGGACGTTATAATTCTAGTTCTATCGGTGTCTTTTCGGATAAAAACGGAAATAGGAAGAAAACATTTACCACAAAAGGATCAATTGATCCCATAGCATATATAAATAATAAGTTTTATTATCGAAGTTTTTCGGTAGACAAGAATGGCAATAATAAGAGTGACTTGTATCTTTATAATCGTTATACAGGCAAGAAGAGCAAGCTGCGTTCTTTAGACGCAAATGATCGATTTATAGGTACAGTAGGCGATGGTCTTGCATTCCTTTCTTTTGAGAAAGGCACGATTTATAAGCTTGGATATGATGGTAAAATCAAAAAGTAATTCATTGCAGAAAAAGGGATCTCTCGCTAAAAAGGCTTGAGGTCCCTATTTATGTGTCCGTAAAATTGAGCCATTATTTTATGATTCGATCAGAAGGTTAAAATCGGCAATAGAGCTTCCTGGGTTTCACTTCGAATTTGTTAAGCTGTCTACGACAAATTGAAGCTGGGCTTCCAGTGAAATGGGATCACTGAATACGAAGCCTCGGCTATTTTCACGATAAACACGATTGTTCTTGACAGCAGGAAGGTTCTCCCATACCTTGCCTTCAAATATCGGAGCAACATTTTCTTCACCAGTCCAGCCACTAATAAAAATGTAATCTCCTGCGTATTGAGGTAACAATTCCAGAGAGAGCTTGGCCCAGCCTTTTCCACTGTCAATGGCCTCTTTTTGTATTATAGGGGATGCTTTCAGATCAAACTCTCCATAGATAATATCTCCACCCCGGCCAAAGCTGCCATAGGCATAAAACTCTTTGGCACTTCCTGAATCAAAGATTGATACAGAACGATCACCAACAGCTTGTCTCACCAGCGGTTTGTATTTAGCAATTTTGGTATCCCAGTCTGCAATCCACGCGTTTGCCTGTTCTTCTCTGCCCGTCATTTTGCCAAATTCGATCAATTGCTTGCGAAAAGGGACTCCATATTCCACGGCAACGGTCGGTGCAATTTTGGACAGTTTTTCTATCGTTTCTGCATCATTCCAGACCACGATTAAATCCGGCTGCAGCTCCATTATTTTCTCGTAAGGCACGTCATTTCCAATATTTACGACATCATCAAGCTTTCCTTCAGTATAACTGTTGAAAGATTCGTCCCCAGCTCCAACGGGTTTAAGTCCAAGGGCTAACAAGTGCCCGGTGAATGCCCCAGCCACCATCACTACACGTTGAGGATTTTTGGGGATCTGCACGTCGCCGTTAATTGCAGTGTAAGTTACTAACTCCGAATTGTTGCTTGTTGCCGTGCTAGATGTCGTATTTGTGCCAACCGCCGGACTTGATGTGTTGCCACTTGTTGAAGTTGTGCTTGCTGGCTTGGCGCATGCGGTAACTAAAAGAGTCAGGCACAACAGCAAAGTAATGCCGACGGGTAATTTTCGTTTATACATCCGTAAATCTCCTTTTTCGTCTTTTTGATAATGATTATCATTACTGTTATCAATATAACGACGAAGTTTACGGGGAGCAATGGATGATCCAAGCTTTATGATAGGATGATTGGCGTTTTTTGCTGGAGAAAATCTCTCGCTTTTAAATTGTTTTGGCGTGATACCGGTTTGTTTTTTGAACATTCGAATAAAGTAGGATACATCTGGATATCCGACAGTTGCCGCAATTTCGTGTAGAGACAAGTTTGTTCTGAGCAGAAGTTCTTCTGCTCTCATGATCCGAACACGTATCAAATAGTCAATAATACTTGTGCCAGTTTCACGCTTGAAGCATTTTGAAAGGTAGGGCCCGCTATAGTGAAAGGTTTGTGCGAGTGTTTCCCTGGTCAAGGGTTCAGCATAGTATTCCTGAATGTAACGTATGAGCTGAGAGGTCAAGTTGGGTGATGTTGTTGTAACTTGCTGCTGATCCATTTGTTTAAATAAATCGTAGACGAATTGATAAAACAGCGCTTTGACATGTAGATGCTCTAACCGCTTTGAAGTATGCCATTCGCTAAGCATTTGTTCGGCCAGTTTGTAAAGGATAGCGGGGTGGAGAGGAACAAAGCCATATTGAAGACGGAATGGCACCAGTTGATCCATCTGTCCGATGACATGCCTTTCAGCAGATTTTGGCAAGAAAGCTTTATAAAGAATCAGATAATAATGAAAGGTATCCTCTGTGAGGATAATATCCAGACGTGCGCCTTTGCCTCCATGTAATATATAAAAAGGTTTTGAGACATGCTCAGTTCCGTCTAAAGTTACAGTTGCACTGCCATGAGTTACATACAGAAAGGCACTTGCTGGAAAGAAATAAGGAGCAACACGATCACCGGCTTCAATAGTAATATACCGCACATCCATGAGGTTTAGCGTCGCCCAATTCCAGACTAGCAGCTGTTCTTGTATATCTATGCTTGCTTCCAATTTAGAGAGTCTCCCTTCCTTAAATTAAAACTATAAAGCCCGTCATGATGGAATTATTGTAATGTATCTAAACTATTTTCAACGGTTACGCATGATTTGAACAGGATATTTTCTCCACCTGTTAAAAAGAACGGGGGAGCTTACACTCACGAAAGGAGTCTTCTGCTAGATTTAGAAGCGGGTTAATATCAAAAAAACACCTCTGTCCCGCAAAATGATGGGAGAGAGGTGGTGACATGGAACGAAATTTATATCTCTAAATTACTTTTTATTGGTCAAGCGTTCAGTGGTACAGCCTTAATTCGGCAATAGACCACCACCACTCAGCATTGTCCGTAGTCAAAGCAATTTTGACATATCGTGCCTTCTGGTTCGCGAATATCACGGAGATCAAAGGATCTGTTCCCGCAGCTTCTGAAACCGGATCCCATTGCTCGCCATTTGTTGAAGTGACGATTGTAAAATTGCGGGCATAGTCATTGGTGCTGCTACCTGAGTCCATAATTAACCGGCTGAAATTCTGGATGCTTCCCAGATCGATCTGAATCCACTGGTCCGCTTGTTGTCCGGATGCAGAGGTCCAGCGTGAGTTCAGATCATCATCCAGCAGTGCGCCAACGTCTTCATACGTGGAAGCAGTAACTGTCCAAGACGTCCGATCCAGTTCAGTAGGCAACAAATGATCCTGTTCTCCGGGTGTCCATGGCGTCTGATCAGCGGTGTAAACTGTGATTTCAGCTATAGACCACCAGTGGGAATCCGTTCCGGTCTGGACTATTTTGATATAGCGAGCCTCACGGGGAGCGAAAGCAATAGAGAGCACGGCATTATTCCCTTCACCCGCTACCACAGCTTTACCCCAATCCGTGCCATCCAGAGAGGTGTATACTTCGTAACCACGAGCATAATCGTCACTGCTGTGAGCACTATCCAATACAATCCGGTTCACAATCTGTGAATGGCCCAGATCCAGCTGAAGCCACTCACCGCCTGATTGTGTCTGACCGGAAGTCCAACGCGTTTGGTCTGAGCCGTCCAGTACCGCCATTGCAACTTCATCACCGGAAGATGCTAAGACGGACCAACCATCTGGAATCAGACGTTTTTGCTTTCCTGTTCCATAGTGCTGAACGAACAACTCAGAGATCGACCACCATTGGTCGGATTCACCCGTCTGCATGATCTTCACATAACGTGCCTGTTGCTCAGGGAAGGAGATAGAAAGACGTCCTGACGTTCCTTCGCCTCCAGCAATAGAGGTTCCCCAGTTCTGCCCGTCATCGGAAACAAAAATGCGATATTGCCGCGGATAGTCATCCTTCGCGTTCCCCGGGTCCAGCTCTACCGCGTCAAAAGCACTCGTTTGCCCAAGATCAATCGTAACCCACTGTCCCTCCGTTTGCTTTCGTCCGTTCGTCCATAATGTGTCTCGTTTTCCATCCAGCATGTAAGCTGTGACATCGGTTCCTTGTGTGGAAGAAGCGGTTACGGTCCAGGTTGACCGATCGGGCAACGGGGTTGGAGCCGGATTTGGATGCTCAGGTGTTTGGGGCAATTTCCCGAATCGGGCGAGCTTGAGTTCCGAGACGGACCACCAACTGTCTGCCGGAGCAGTCAAAACAATTTTGATATAACGCACAGTCTGCATCCCCAAATCAACGGACAAGCTCGGCGATGTTCCTGTTCCCTGTGCAATCGGCTTGCTCCAGTTCTCATTGTCTTTCGAAACGTAAACTTCATACCCGTGGGCATAATCACCCCAGTTATTGCCGGAGTTCATAAAGAGAGTATCCATCATCTGCTCGCTGCCCAGATCAATATGGAGCCAGTCTCCAGGCTGTTGCGTTTGTCCAGATGACCAGCGGGTAGCCAAATCTCCGTCAATCATGTGTTCCACTGCTTCAGAACTGGAGGAGGCGGTAATCGTCCATGTGCTACGATCCAGATAAGTGACGCCTTGTGAAGCATCCGGCTGCTTGACTACCGTATGCTCCAATGGATTGACCTTTACTTGAGCCTTAGCATAGACGGTAGCTGAACCCAAAGCCCCGCTGGCATTATAAAATCGAACCGTTCTGGCGGTATCGGACGGATTCCAGATTTGCGCTGTGTAGACGCCGTCCTTTTCGTAGACCGTTGCGGCCGGAGAATCAGCCCAAATATCCATTGTACGTGTTCCCGTGGATGCCATACTATGCATGAACCAGTAGGCGTTAAAGACCTCGTTTTGTTGCATGTCTTTCGTATTCCACTTTGCAAGAGCAGCCTCCGGGTCCCCGATGGATTGGAAAGGCCAGATGATGTGCTGCCATGTGCGCTCCTGCTGACCACCCAAATCCTTGATCAGACCGTTGTATAGTGCGGCAGTATTCTTCGGATCACGTCCATAATAGGTCATCCACTCCGCTGGCGGTAGCCAGTGAATGCCGTAAATATGCTCTGCGTCGTTGGAGAAGTACGTGCCATACAGGTAAGCACTGCCGTATACATGCCCTACGGTAGCGTGTTTGTATTCTTCCAGCCAGTTGTCTCCATCGTAGTTGAACCAATATTGCTCGGCCGCTTTTTCTTCGGTGACGAAACCCCAGATGCCTGTATCGCGATAGCCTTTATTCCCTGTTACTTCGCCCCACATATATTGCCCGACCCAGCTGAACAGAGCTTCACCTGCCGCTTCCTGATTGTTTCCGCTGCGATTGTCGGCATAACCGCCCGCCCAGGAATGGCCTGAATAGGGATCAAAATTACGCATCCATGGGAATTGATCGTCTGTGCGCGAAGGATTGGCGTAATCCCGGATCAGCAGCTCAACCATATCTCCATAATCCTCTACGAATGTTGGATCATACATAGCCAGCACCGCAGATGCGAAGACGTAGTAGCCATACGTAAAATGATGATCCGTTAGCCCGGTGTTGACCCCGAACCCGCTTCCATAAGGGAAGATCGTTCCCCATTGCTCCGAGTAATAAAAATAATAGGAGTGCAGACGTTCATCCGGTGAGTAAGTGTACCAGTCTGTCAAAATATTTCTTAACAGGGACAGGTAGTGGTCCCGACGTTCGATATCTCCAAGCTGGTCGCTAATGAGCACACCCAGTGCAAGCGGATGAAGCTTTTTCCCCTGCCAGTAGGGATCTTCGCTCATTACATTGCCTGACGTATCTGCATCAAGCTGATCCAGATAGCTGATTAATTGCGCGCGTGAGTATGTCGGATCATCCGGCTCCACAAATTGAGGAATAATGCCATAAAAACGATCCTGTGTCGTAAAGCTGTTGCCTTCGCTTACTTTCATCATCCCGCGAATGGAAGGATAAGTGAGCTCCGTGAGTGGAGTTGTGGCAATTTTCCACTGGTGCGGGAACAAAGCCATTAATGTACTGGTGGAAAAGTTGGCACGCTTTGTTTGTGTAACGGAGCTGAAGGTCGTTGTAACTTGGGAAGTGCTCTCGTTGTAGTTGTAATCAACCTTCGTATCCGTCACAAAAGCATAGGCATGCCGGTAATAGTATGCTAACTCTGATGCAGACGGCAGGGTAGCCAGCGACAAATAATTTTCGTTTGATCCCAGCTTGATCTTAAGTGTATTGCCAAGCTTTATAAGTGTGGTACCCTCTGGTGCATAAAGGCCGTAGTTTCTTGTAAAGGTTTGGGGCGAAGGAGCCCTGTCCTGATTGGTGACTTCTATACCGATATGATCTCCAGTCCATGATTCCCCGTCCTTGAGCACAATCTCACGGTTTTGATCATCAAAGAGACGTGTGATATTCGGTGAACGGAGCAGGATCGTGTCCGGGTTCTCGAACGTGTTGTACAGGAAAGGGGAGCCTTTGACAAAGGTTGTATTGACCTTCGCCGTGTCGTCGTCACTCATGATGATGTTTGCGGAGTAATCTCCGTATCCGGCTACCTTGGTATTCACCTTGGACGGATTCATATTGCTTGTTGTCAGGATAAGGTCTGCTTCACCATCTGTATCCATCGAATTGCCGTCAGCAGAGAGGTATCCTGCACCAGGATTCAAAATATGAAGTCCCTGCTTGGTGTAACGATTTTTGAACGGGAGTGTAACCAGACTGTTTCCATCTCCTAAATCCGAAACAAGAATTGACTGCCACCAGTCATTAGATGGAATCGGGGCAGTGATGTCGGCTGTGCGATTTTTCGGGTTTTTCGGTTGCAGCATGGTGATATCGTTAATGGCATAACTTCCGGCCCCAACCTGCACTGAGCTCATCTCCGGAATAGCCGGAATGGTGTAGACCGGTTTTTCATCACCTTGAATATACTCATATACATCAAACGCATAGAGAGAATAGCCATTGGTTGTACCTCGGCCAAGCCCTGCGAACTTTACATATCTGGCTTCCGCATATACAGGAATGTCATCTCGTCCGCCGTTACTGTGTAACTCCCGAACCAACGTAGTCCAGTGCTCTGCATCGCTCGATACCTGAATGTCGTATGCGCGTCCAAACGCATTTTCCCATTGCAGCGAAATTCCTCCGATTTCATGACGTTCGCCAAGGTCCACAACAATCCATTCCTGATCCTTGTATATGGAAGACCAGCGTGTACCTGGGTCACCGTCCGTCACATTGCGCGCTTCGTAATTGCGCTTTTCCATTTTGGCCTTGTCTTCGGCAGATCGACTAGGTTCGTCAATCTCTTCGGATGACGCCATGACCGATTTACCAAGGGCAAGGTTGGCAGCAACCGGTTTTGGAGGTGGGTTTGCTCCGCCCGTTCCATACACATTGAACGCGTACAGAGATACACCGTAGGCTTGCTGCGCCCGTTCATGACTGAACAAACGTACATATCGTGCATTGGCGGAAACCTCAACTTCCGTCATACCGCCTTGACCCTTCGTTGTAGAGTATACTTGCGTCCAGTTCACCTCATCATTGGACACCTCAAGGTCGAAGGCGGAAGCATAAGCATTTTCCCACTCAATCGAGATGTCCGAGATGGAAGCAACTGCACCCAAGTCAACATAAATCCACTGAGGGTCTTGCTGCCAGACACTTTCCCATCGGGTATTTTTGTTGCCATCCACCGCATGATCGGCTGTATTTCCGCCAAGGGATGAGGAACTATACACCGGTCTATTCAGTGATAAAAGATATGACCCTTCTGCTGCAGCGTTTGCTGCCTTGCTTGGCCATAGCGGAACACTGCTGATCAACAATAGCATAGATAACAGCAAGTTCACGCAGATACTGCGTTTGTTTCGTGTGTGACTCGTTCGTCCCTTCATATCTTCTTCTCCTTTGTTAGCTCTTGTCTGTTCATCAGACAGAACTTTCTCTTTTTCCTAACAACCTGTTATATGTATAATTCTGTTCTCCCGTGCCGCATGCCTGAGATCCGATTTCAGGTTAAAAACATGGGATAAGCGGATGTTCATTTGATGTATATCGATCATTTGCAGTGGATTATAAAGTTTTTTTAATCGTTTTCGGAGAAAAAGAGACATATGTCCTACAGGAGGCAATCGTGGTGTGTAACTATGAAATGCCGAATTGGGAGTACGGTCCGATAGCAATATAATGTTTTCTTTGTGCTGTTGTGCAAGCGAAATACTATTCTTCCTCGGGTACTTCTGATAGGGGCTGATTTATTTACTTTTTACAGAAACGTCAAAAAGCCCGCTAACCGCGAGCTTCATGATTTTCTACAGGGACCATTTAGATGAGATCATTAAACATCAATTTAACGGCTATCTTTTCACGATAAATTGGTTTTTCGATAGTGGCCCAGTACATATATGCTTTTATTCTAGTATAGAGATAATTTCTTGCTGAACTAGTAGAGGTTGTTCCAAATATACATAGTGTCCGGAGCCTTGTGCAGTGACATGAGTAGCCAGATTAGACAATGATGCTAAATCTTGTTGCATTTCAGCCCATTTAATTTCCATTTCTGGACCCATGCCGTGTTCTGTTGCGGAGATTACGGTCAATGGTAAGTTTCTCAAAGCATCCTTCGAACGCAGTTTTTCGATATATTTAAAGCTCTTCGTTACTTCTGCATAATTCCCTTCCGCAGTAAACTGTGATTGATACATTTCAATAAATTCGGGCGGCAAGGTTGCCAGAACAGCTTCCTCTTGCTTTTCGTGAGAAGCGTCGATCAGCACAGCTCCTGCAACTTCATTGGTATAACGATCAGCAAATCCTCGAACATTTAATCCGCCAATACTGTGTCCTACCAGTACATATGGACCTGGAATATTAGCTTTTCGAAGCAGCTTATGTAACTCTTTCACCTGTTGTTTTGTTGTTTTATCTTTGGTAGTATCGTCACTAAGGCCGAGTCCAGCCCGATCATAAGATAGGGTTAAGGTCTTTTTGGATATTACGGATTGAAGATCAGACCAGATGGAAGAATCATCACCATATCCGCTAATGAATACAACGGTAGGAAGTGATGTTTTCACTCCTTGAATATTTGCATACAAGGCAACCCCCGTGCTTACTTCATACAGTCCGCTAGAGCCAATTTGATTCGTTTTACCTTCCACAAGTGGAGCTGACATCAGAAGAACCAGACAAAAACTTAGAGATAAAGATAGCCAACGCTTCATCTTACATACCTCCTAATATAGGAATGATTAAAATATTCATTCATATTAGAGTATATCCTCCGAAGGTAAAAATGTAAATAATTATGTTAATTATATAAAATTTTAATAAAATATTGATTGATTGAAAATTGAGCCTTGGAGGACTATTATGAAGCACACTTACCTTGTTTTATTGTTCATAACGATGTGGCTCACCAGTGCATGTGAACAGTCTGATCGCAGTATGAACAAAGGGGAACATGGAAGTCCTGCTACTCAGACAGGGAGGGGCACGATCAACAATCTAAGTTTATCTACTTTGGATTCTGAGAAGGCTTATGAACTCTCTGCAGAGGCTCTATCCGAATATTACAAAGCTATATGGAACGGTCTGGAATTTGACGGTAGCAGATATATGGATAACCCGAACCTCAAACTTTATACGGAAAAGAAGATCAAATCACAATATAATCTGTTTCGGAAGAATAACCTAACCTATAATCAAGTAAAAGAGGTCAAGATGGATGCTGAAAAAGTAGACATGGTTGAAGGAGAGCAAAAAGTTTACTATCTAAAAATGAATGCACGTATTATAAAGGATGTGGGTGAATATGCGGAGTCTACTGAATTCCTGGTACAAGATCTGAAAGGCAAGTTAATTATTGTAGACTGGTATACATCTGGAAAGGATAGCTACGATTCCATTATGCGTGGGGAGAGTCAGGTGATTAATAATCCTGCCATCTGGGAGAATAGCGAATGGGTGGATAAATTGAAATAGTGGATCAGGTATTGTATAGCCATGATCCTTGTTATTTACTGCACTCTGGCTTCAAAGCCCGATGTCTGTGTTGGTGGCCTTCAGGCTGTTGGTAGAATATTGAAAAGTATTAGTCTCCGAATGCAGTTTTTTCACCTGTTGGCCCAGCAGTATGTTGCACAATCAGTGATTCGGACGTTTGTGGCGGATAAAAGTGCTGGAACATCCTCGTGGTCGATATTAAAGATGCTACTTGGAAACTGTAGATTGGAACGTATTCTATGATGTGAGTCCGGCATAGCTGTTCACCTCTTCTAAAACATGATTTTTTCATATTTTCCATTATATCTTATTGTGTATACTCTAAAACAGAATGAACAAGCCATCTCAAACGCATTTTCATTTATATATTAGAAATGTTTTTTGAAATATTGCTCCTTTCATTCTTTTCTATTTGTCAAAATACATGAAAGCAGGTGTAAATATTAATACTCATGTCTTAATTTATGATGGGTTTGTCAACTTCGAAATCATGCTCGCAACCTATTTAATGAAAACTCAAGGAGAAATAATAACTGTGGGGTTAAGTTCCGAGATGGTCAATTCTCACGAAGGTTTTGCAGTTAAACCCCAAAAAGAGATAAAAGAAGTGGATTGGGATGAAGTAGAAGTACTGATTATTCCAGGAGGAGATATTGGAGAAATCGAAGGGAATAAGCAGCTGACATCAATTATCAAGAAGTTAGACAATAATGGAAAGTATATTGGTGCCATATGTTCAGCAGTGGAACTTATTAAGCAAGCAGGGATTTTAGAAGGAAGGGAGTATACTGACAACCATAGAAACCATGTCGATACATATAAAGTTAGTCGGAATATAATAACTGCAAAAGCTAACGGATATGTAGATTTTGCAATTGAGTTAGGGAAAATGTTGAATATTTATTCCGACAAAGAGGATTATAATGAAACCGTTAGATTTTTTAAATATTTTGAAAATAATTAGTGGATGTTTAATACTATAATATCGATGAAAAGGAGTGTGGAAAAATGGATATTCAACAAGCTACGGAAGAAAAGCTTGAACGTGCAATGCAAATGGGTGTCCCAATGGGTGCTGCCATTCTTGAGGATCTTATACAAAAAAAATTACTTACTGAAGAGGCAGCCCAACGTTTATCAGCTCCAAAAAATGTTCTAAATAAAGAAGCTAAAGAAAAAGTAGTTCCAGTGCGCATTACAGATGATGTTATGAATATTATGGATGCTTTAATTACAAGCGGGCACTCAAATAGCCGATCTGAAGCTGCTTCTTATTTAATAATGTTAGGAGTCCATAACCATTATTCTTTATTGAATCAACTCTCAAAAGAGGTAGTAGTTTTGGAAGAACAGCAGAAAAAAATTAAAAACCTCATCGAAAACTCATTCATATTACCTGAATTGCCTCCTCATGAATCAATATAATTAGCCGTCAGCTCCTACCTAACACTGAAGTTATTTGATGGTAGTTTCAGAGAATACGGGAATAATACATTCTTTGTTTCATCCATAACCCAAGAGATTGAAAAACTATTGATTACAGTTCGAAATTCCAATGATATTGGCTGGTCCCCTTAATAAAAAATAGGGGGAGATGCCATACAAAATGAGAGCGGTAACAAGGGTTGCGCCAATAAATCCAAGTTGCTTTTCAAGTAGTGATTGTAGAATATAACGCCACCCTAATTCTTCTAACCCTCCTCCAATAATCATAATTGGAACAGATAGTATTGCCATATACACGGGGAAATTTGGAGTGACTCGTAGAAGTGTTGGAATACCAAAATACACAATGGTGGGTATAAGCACACAGATGTATGTATTAAGAGGTTATTTAATTGCAAAAGCTTCTTTTATAAAAGTTTTGAATCCGGTTATTCTACCGTAATGTCTTGGGAGAAGGTGTTGCCGTTGTGGACGGACAACACCTTCCAATTGTTCCAGGCAGCGGCATCATGGTTCTCCCTGGAACATTCATCGAGTGGGCGCATCATTCTGGACAAATCGTGCATGTACACAAACTTGAATTTGAGGCAGATTGGGATGGAGAAACGGCGGAGCACCCATTGATTATGATCGCTAATCGTCTGGTCGCAGTCCAGCCTGTGGCGAAGTTGATGGAACTGCTTGAGCAGATGGCTGAGCTAAAAACGACGAATATCGGGCTAGCTCGTTTCAAGCGCGAAATTTTGCTGCAGGAAGCGATCTATCAATTTGCAGTCAAGGCTTGTGCCAATCAGCCAGCAACGACCAAGGAGGCGGTGCGCCAAACGATTACTCATATGGAGGCTAATTATCAGCGCAATTGGAAAGTGAGAGATTTGGCAACCATGGCTTGTGTTAGCATGAGGCAGTATAGCCATATTTTCAGACAGATTACCGGAACAAGTCCGATGGATTATTTGCATCGCGTTCGGATGGATCAGGCCAAACGTTTGCTTCGTTCAACATTCTCTCTGACCCGTTGTCTGCGGTGCTGCAAGCCGAGGAAATGACAGAGCGGATTATGGAACATCAATTGTCGCTGACGCAATGAGCAGTAGGCTTATTGATTAGATCATTCCATCTATGCTTACTCAACATCTGAGGCAATATTGAGGTACCCAAAGCGATATATTTTTTAGCAAGCCTACAAGGCTCAACGATCCAAATCGTTCCGTGATTCTGGATAACGGTTAGCTCCCTTCCCCTGTTGCCATCGGATTCCCTTCATAACTGATAAAGTCGTTCGAGCTCATTCATATTTCAGCTTCACATGTATTGTTTATGGTAAATATATTGACATTATATCGGGATTTACAAGATTTATCTTAAAATATAGCTTTAATACGTTATATTTATTAACAAGAATATATTGTTGTAAGTATATTTATATGTTACCCTGTATATGTGTTAGGAAATATTACATATCATAGAGGGGGAGCGTAATGTTTATTAACCGAATCATTAGGAAACTTGGGATTTCAGTAGGGATTTTAGGTATGTTTACATTTGCTCTACCTTCAGTGGGCTTTAGTATGCCCCTACAGCCGACAACCATCGATAAGGTAGAAGGTGATTATTATGTAACGTCTGCGATTGAGAACGTTCGCTGGGGATCACTGCCTAATCGAGATAGCTCTCCGATTCTTACTGTACCATCAGGAAGTGCTGTAACATTTGATACAATATCGCATGAGGGACTGATCGAGGATCAAGGGAGAAATCCAGTGGAGTACTTCGGCAAATATGGTATTTCCCCCGATGGCGTGTTGGATGATGCTAAGGCAATTGCGGCTTCTCCAATTAAGCATGATTATGTAAAAGACGGACCTCATATTATCACTGGGCCAGTGGCGGTTGAGGGAGCAATGCCAGGAGATGTTCTTAAAGTAGAAGTCCTTTCGTTGCAAACTCGAGTTCCCTATGGTGTCATTTCTAATCGTCATGGTAAAGGCGCCCTTCCTGGCGAATTTCCAGAAAATACAGGCCCACAAGAGGGAGCTAGCGCAACAAAACCGGAATTATATCATAATGTATCTATATTTACGCCCATTGAAGAAATCAATGGCAATTGGTATGGTGTATTACCAACAAAAACCGGCAAGAATGTACGTTTCCCGATTAACCCGTTTCTAGGTGTTATGGGGGTTGCGCCAAATACCAGCGAAGTTGTGAGTTCGATCCCGCCTATTGAAACAGGAGGGAATATGGATATTAATGAGTTAGGTGTCGGTGCAACTATTTATTATCCGATCCAAGTTAAAGGCGGGCTATTCTATACTGGCGATCCACACTTTGCTCAAGGAGATGGAGAAGTAGCGTTAACTGCATTGGAAGCATCCTTAAGAGGGACAGTTCGGTTAACGGTGTTAAAGAAAGGTGATCCATCAATCCCGCATCGTGGAGAGTTCACGCAACCCTTTGCCGAAACAGAGGATTATTGGATTCCGATTGGACTGGACCCTGATTTGGATGAAGCAATGAAAGAATCAGTGCGCGAATCAATTCAATTTTTATCCGATAAGCTGGATATGGATAGAAGTGTAGCCTATGCATACCTATCGGCGGCAACGGATTATGAAGTATCCCAGGTCGTAGACCGAACGAAAGGGGTTCATGGACTCATCCGAAAGACTGATTTCCTTGAATATGTTGACGTTGCAATGAATGTAGGGGGGACGACAGTCAAACCGGTTGTTCATAACGATGAGTTTTACGTACCGATTCGAAGGATTTCGGAGCTATTGGGCGGTACAATAGTGTGGGATAATAAGTCGCGTACAACGCAAATTAAATTAGGCACGAAAAATATAAGTGCTCAAATTGGTTCAGATGTGTATTCAATTAACGATAAACTGGTGTTCAATAGTAAAGTGCCAAAGCTTTTAAATAGCGAAACCGTAGTTCCGGTTTCTGTTATCAATGAAATACTAGGTGCTTATGTAAACTGGACGACGATCGACAAGACGTTAACAGCAAACGTATCGTTAAGTAAAAAGCAATAATCGATTTCATTATTCAATCGTGGTGGAAGGATGTCCATCGCGTTTTTCCTGGGAAACATTCAGGTACTGAAAATACACCGCTTCAGGCATCAGCCTGCATGGCGGTGTATTTGTCTTCGAGATGCGATAGACTTGTCCTCCGAACTATTCTTCCCCCGTCGCCACCGGATTCCCCTCATAACTGATCCAGTCGCTCCAGCTCCCGGAATACAGCTTCACATTCAAATATCCCGCTTCTTCCAGCGCAATCACGTTCGGGCAGGCGGAGACACCGGAACCACAATACACGATAATCGCATCCTCTTTCCCCAGCTTCACGAACCGCTCCTCTAATGCTTCAACACCAGACCAGCGACCATCCGCATTAAGCACATCTTTCCAAAAATAGTTCACGGCCCCCGGAATATGTCCGGCCTTGGCATCGATCGGTTCCTCCAGCCCCGCATAACGGCGGGCATCACGGGAGTCGATGAGCACGGCGCTGCCGCTTGTCGAAGCGTGCTGCGCATCCTCAACACTAGCCAGCATCTGTGGTTTCAGGTTCACGTCAAAAGAAGACGGAATCTGTACCGGCACGTCCGTTGCCACCGGGAACTTGGCATTCTTCCAAGCGGAGAAGCCCTCGTCCATAACATAGACTTGCTCATGTCCCAAGTAGCGAAGCAGCCACCATAAACGTGATGCATTCATGCCGCCTTGGTCATCATAGGCAATGATCCGACTATTGGAGCCGATGCCTGCTTTAGCGAGGCGGCTTGCGAGTGCAGCCGGATCAGGGAGCGGATGGCGTCCGCCGTGCTCGGTGACCGGAGCGGAAAGGTCTTTTTCCAGATCAAGATAGACAGCCCCCGGAATATGTCCGGCTTCATAGGCTTCACGTCCGGCATCGGGTTGACCGAGCAGGAAACGGCAATCTACGATGGCAACATCGGATTCGTACATTCTGGCGAGCAGCCAGCGCATGGATACTATATTTTTCATAACAACACACCGCCTTCATATGTAATGAGTTTTTTTACACCGTCTTCGGTTCAACAGGAGCAGGAGCGGCGATGGGCGCATCAGTTGGAATGGGCTGGGGTTTGGTTTTGCCATACCGAATGAAGATCCACACCCCGAACAGGATCACGACACCTGCCGACATTTGAAGTGTACTCAGTGCTTCCCCCAGCAGTACCCAGGCCAGCAAGGATGAGAATACAGGCTCTCCGAGCACACCCATAGATACCGTGGTCGCGTTCATATATTGCAACAACCAGTTGAAGAGGTAATGTCCAAAGATGGTAGGAACGATGGCAAGTAGCAGGAAGATTCCCCACTCCGAAGCCGCGTAACCGCCGAACGGATGCCCCATGAACAGATTGTACACCGCGAAGGTACAGGCAGCGACGAGAAACACCCAGAAATTATACGAGAATGCACTGAGACCTGTTCGCAAAAATTGACCCAGCAACATATGCACAGCTACCGCCATTGTGCCTAGTAACGATAGAATATCCCCCTGCAAAGCAGTACCCGCCACCTGAAAATCTCCTGCACCAATAATGATCGACCCGAATAGCGCGATACCCATGCCAATGAGCATCATGCGGTTGATTTTGGCTTTGAACAGCCACACCGACCCAGCAAGAATCAGAATCGGCTCGAGAGCAAGGATGACGGTAGAGCTGGCGACACTGGTCAATCGCAGTGATCCCATCCAGAGCAGGAAGTGCAATGCAAGCATCACCCCGGAAGCAAGCAACAAAACCCACTGCCGGACATTCAGACGAAGCATCTCACGCCTGTGCGGCCAAACGAAGGGCAGCATGAGCACATTGGTTAAAAACAGACGATACATGGCAATGACCGCAACATCTGCGTCAGACCAGCGTACAAAAATAGAAGAGAAAGAAATGGCAATAATGCCGACAACAAATAACAAATAGATGGATCTGCCGGCACGGTTCATGCTTGTCATAGGTGTAGCTCCTTCTTGTAAATAGATAACCTAAATCACCTCATTATACAGGAGAAGGTCAGTGCAGGGAAGATCAATAGCAAGTAAAGATAGTTCACTACTCAGCAGATATCTTGATATATATAAATGTTGTATGAACGCTGAAAAAATTGGAAGCAGCATCTCGGCCATGAGACACGTTTTACTTTTAACAACGAATAAAATTCAGTTGCACATCCGTGGTTAGAGAAACATGGAAAAGAGATAAGCAGATTGTAACCGAGCTTGTAACTATTCTGTCATTCACAGGCACGGTTTTTCTATTAATCTTCTATATAGAGACGTGAATCGATATAATATTCCATTCATCGGGAAAAAAAGACAGTTGGGAAGTGGCTAGGTCGTGAGAGTACAACAAGAAACAACGCGAGACTATGGAAATGCGATTCGCAGTGTCAGTCGAAAACAAACTCATAAAAGAAGGAAAATCCGCTACGGCAGATTGAGCGTGGCAATCATGCTCTTGCTTGTGTTTGTTGCGGGCTTGACATATGTGTTTATCGGTATGACTCATTGGATGAAAACGGTAATGGCACCACCGCCAATTGCTGTCATTGAACAACCTGCCAAGCTGGGGATGATTCAGGTCACACCGGAGGCGAAGGAGGAGCCGGCACGATTTATGGGGCAGGTTCGAAAAGTGGTGTACATAACATTTGACGATGGGCCAAGTCAATATACAGATCAATTGCTGGATATTTTAAAGCAACATGAAGCGAAAGCAACGTTTTTCATGATTGGTCGGCAGTTGAATGAGCATCCGGATGCGGTGAAACGTTTGCTGAAGGAAGGTAGTTACCCTGGGTTGCACAGCATGACACATAACTACAATAAGCTGTATAAGAGCGGAAGCTCGGCGAACTTTGTGAACGAGTTCAAAAAAGAACAGAAAATGGTCGAAAAACTGATCGGATACACACCGCATCTCATCCGTGCTCCATACGGAAGCAGTCCGCAGATTGGCGAAGCATTCAGGGGGGACATTGCTGCGGCAGGCTTCAAAATGTGGGACTGGACCACAGATTCCCTGGACTGGAATCTTCCCGGTCAGCCGGATAAAATCGTAGCCCGAGTGAGCAACAGTGTGCACAGGGATAAGGAAGTTATTTTAATGCACGAACGGGAACAGACTGTACAGGCGCTGCCACGTATTATGAAGCTGCTGGAAGAACGGGGTTATGAATTCGAAGTATATGATCCGAGCGCACACTGGGTCGCCAATTTTAGTGGAGATACCCGTCTGTAAACGATAGATGGCAAGAGAAGGAGAACACATGTTAATCACGAGCAAAAAAATGACCCTTGCAGTATGCAGTTTATTGCTGATGCTTCTGCTCAGCGGGTGTGGAGAGCCGCAGGAGCCTGCGGCCAATCAGGTGAATCGTTTGGTGGAGAGCGGTCAGGAGATCGACAAAAGTCTGAAGGCTTTGACACGTTATGAAGCAGAAGATATGGAATTATACAAGACTATTTTAAACAAAGGGAAGAAAAAGAACAGCAATATCGAAGCACTGCTGGATCAAGCAGAGGCTGACATTCGGGAACGACGAGCATTGCTTGAACAGACGAGTAAAGTTATGGAAGATACAGGAGAGAAAATCGATGCACTGCGCCGTTCTCTGAAGGAGCTGACCATTGAGAAGGAAGAGACGCTTGCTCATGCAGATAAAGTGCTGGATCAATATGAGGCCAGAGCCAAAACCTATGAGCTATTTGTAGTTTCATATGAGCATAGTTTGAATGCTGAAGAACAACTGTATGGGCTTATGCGAGCAAGTGTTAAGCCGAATCTTGTTAAAATTAAACGTGCCATCCGCACACGTAATGAAGAATACGCCAAGCTTGCGGAAGTACGTAAACAATTCAACTTGCAGACGCAAGCATTCAACGCCGCGCATGAGCAATTGGTCAAGCTTGATCAGGCGGGCTAGGCTGGAGAGTTGGGCTTTGAATACCGTTTATGCGTGATTGAGTTGCCTGATTCCCGTGTAAGTAAATAGTATACGAAGCTATATAAATAGAACGAACAGTCTTTGCACAAAACAGCGATTGCAAGGTTCCACCGCTACCCGGAGTGATCGTGTGAAGTATCGTTGGTTCCATGGATGTAGCAACATGGACAAGCAGCATTGCGTTTAAGCTAACGGAGGTGTTCATATGCGAAAAAGGAATAGGGCAAAGGTCAGCACTACATTAGTGGTTCTGCTTATGGGATTCTCGCTTGTGGCTTGTGGAAGCAGTGCACCTGCACTTCAACCATCTGTGAACAATACAAAGGAAACGTCACCAGCGCCGGAACAAAAGCCGGAGGAAAGTAACGTTATTGAAGCAGAGGGAATACTGACGGGCTGGGCTGACCCGCACACGGTTGAGATTCGTGTGAATGATAAAGCGATGTCTTTTCAGGTGAGCGAGGATATGCAAAAGTTACTGGACGATATCGATGATGAGGATTCGGTTCGTTTCAAATATATAGAAAAAACGGTGGATGCATCCACCAAACAGCTGGTACTTACCGAGGTTACTAAAATCGCATCTGCGGATGACGGTAAGACGGGTACTGGGCCAGGGGACATCGTTACATCAGACCGTCCACAAACGTCAGAGCTGGAAGTGACGGTGGAGGGAATTACGGAGAAGCGGCCAGTAACTCTGGCGCAGGCTAAAGGATATTCACTATATATCTTTGAGCCGATGGCTTTTGATGCAGAAGACCATGAGTTAACAATGAAGATTGATCCGGGGTATAAGGTAGGGATCGAAAAGTTGCCTTCGGACTTTAATCTGGATTATTTGAAGATGGACGCGAAGGAAGAGTTGTCTGAGGTGGGGGAAGTCAAAGAATTAACCCCTGAACAGCTCAGCAATGGGCCGATGAAAGATGCAAGACTGTTTATGATGTCTCAGAATGGGAAAAAAACGCAATATTTCATCGTCAAGGAACTGGACGGCAATGGGTTCATTTTCCGCATTGATGCGCCGGTTGGTGAACCTTCCGAAGGTTTCCTGCCTATGGTGTATGCATCGGTGAATTCTATTATGAATGAATAAAGTGTTAGCTGTGGGCAGTGTGTCTCCTGATATAAGGGGATGCGCTGCTTTGTTGTTGATGGAGAGCAGGTTGAGCAGATGTTACAGCTTGTGGTGTTCGAAAAAAGAAACACTGGCAGAGCCGGAAAGAACAGGATCAGCACACGTTCCTCCCGGCTGTTTGCCGTGTTATTGTTGTTGCTGTTGGTCAACGGACATGATCGATCTACAGGCTGCACTCAAGTTCAGGTAAGTACCGTAGGTACTTTGTGCCCTTGAAGTTCGTTATGATCTGCTGATGAAGGACATGGTCTTCGGGAATGCCCATGCGCTCGCGGATAAAAGGAGAGAGGCCGTCTTCATGAATCAAACGTTGCATCTTCATGGCTTCCTCATCGCGTTTGTCATCAAACAGCATTGCGGCCGCCATCGCAGAGGTTAAGTGAGGAATAGCCATTCCGAATTCACTGGCCTGCATCGCTGGGCGAACAAGCCGGTCATGAGGTGAAAGCTTGCGAAGTGGAGAACGTGCAACCCGGGTTACTTGGTCGGTGAGATTGGGGTTGGCGAACCGTCCCAATATCGTATCGATATATTTTTGGTGCGTTTCCGCGTTGAAACCGTGTTTACGGATCAGTATGGCTCCCGTCTCTTCCATGACATGACGCACCTTGGCGCGAAGATCCGTGTTGCTCATGACCTGCCGAATAGTCTTCAAGCCTGCGAGATAACCGAAGTATGCGGCGACACAATGACCTGTGTTGACCGTAAACATTTTGCGCTCGATATAAGGCTCCAGTGAATCAACATAGTGAACGCCTTCGATTTCTTTAAAACCATCCAGCAGTGCCGGGCGGTGAACGACCCATTCATAAAAAGGTTCAACCGTGACCTGCAGCGGGTCTTCGTGGGTCTGAGCCGGAACAATCCGGTCCACAGCAGCATTGGGGAAGGAAACATAACGTTCGGCTTTGGCCCGGGTGGACTCATCCAGAAAAGGATAGATACGCTTTTTCAGCCGGGTGCTCCCGCCGATCGCATTTTCACAAGCGATAATGTGCAGAGGATTGTGATTATTGGCTTTCATTCGCAGATAGATGCCTTTTGCAATCGGCTCGGCGATATCCCCTAGGGCAGATACACCTACTGCTGTCGTAATGAGATCAGCGGATGCGATCTCTTCAGCGACACGATGTTGCTCGTTTACGTTAATTGCGGTTACGTTGTTTACAATGGTTGTGTCTTGTTCCTTATTGGCAAGAGTGATCGGATACTCCTGCCTCTTCTGAAGCAATGATATTTTCTTTGGGTTACGTGCGACAAAGCAGACCTCATAGTCGGAAGCGGACAACATATGACCGATAAACCCACGGCCTATATTGCCCGCACCAAAATGTACAGCTTTCATGTGTGAACTCCCCCTTTAAGATTGGATGACGAAATTCGTTCAGCCTTAGGCGGTGGTGACGAGTGGCTTCGAGATCAAATCGTTAAATGGCAGGTCGGTCAGGCAGGATAGCCGCTGGTGAGGCATATCGAATGCCAACGTTCCAGTGATGGTATTCGATATGACAACGCAATGCATTCCAGCAGCAGCTGCTGCACGCGCGCCGTTAGGTGAATCCTCAATGGCTACGGCCTCGTCTGCAGTTACTCCAAGGGCTTCCAGTGCTTGATTGTATAGTTCCGGATCGGGCTTTACGTTGGCAACATCATCTGCCGTGCGGATCACTTCGAAATAGTCTTTTAATTTCAGTTGCTCCAGGTGTTGCTCTACCCATTCACGTTTGGAACTGGAAGCTACAGCGAGCTTTATGCCGGCTTTGCTTGCTTGTTCCAAATATTCATGTATACCTGGGCGAACCTTCTCTTTGTTCATCAATGCAGCATGTTGCAATTGAACCGATTCCCTGAACTCATCCCGATCAATCGGAAGGTTCAAATCTGTGATCAGGTATTCGTACGGATTAAAGGTTTTGAGACTGGTACCAATGCACCCGGAGTACATATCAAGTGTCAGATCAACACCGTGTTCTTTGTACGCATCCCGAAATGCAATATACCACGCTGTCTCTGTGTCAATAATCGTTCCGTCGAAGTCAAAAATCAGTGCCTTAATCATACATTTGTTCCTCCTGTTTTCAGAATTTGTGTTGGGATTGGAAATAAAACATTTTGTTTCGTAAATTTTCTGCAAATCAATTCCCGTATATTCATTAACCTGCGGAACATTAGTTGACGCGAAAAGCTGAAAATGAATATTAATCTGGGAAAAAATATGCGTTAGATCTAATAAAACCGTACCACAGGACGAAGAAGAGGGTCAAGTGTGTCATGAATGTTTACATTGTAAATTTTCATATGTGTGACTTGTTTTCTGAAAATGTAAAACCTTGCAAATCGTTAAGCCCTTTGCATGTAAGCGGTGTAATGGATGAACGGTTTTTTCAGCACGAAAAAAATAAAAAAAATTGTTGAAAATGGATCGTATTTGACCATCCAACAGCTTTCGACACGTTTATAATAGAAGAAATGAATCGGCATGTTTTGTTTAATTTGCTTTACGGCAGATCAGCGCATGTGGGAAAATAAGAGAATGAGCTTGTAACGCGATAAGTGATGTGAAGGAGGAAGAGAACATGCTGCAAAGAGATCGTTTTGAGGGTAGTTTGATCGGGCTTGCAGTGGGAGATGCCCTCGGAACAACCGTTGAATTCAGCAGTCCAGGAACCTTCGAACCTGTTACAGATATGGTGGGCGGCGGAGTGTTTGGATTAAAAGCGGGAGAATGGACGGACGATACCTCTATGGCTCTATGTTTGGCGGAAAGTCTTGTGCGTCAGCCCAATTTCGATCCCGCTGATCAAATGCGCCGCTATACGAATTGGTATAAGATCGGTTATATGAGCAGTACCGGAGATTGTTTTGATATTGGTGGAGCTACGCGAAGCGCGCTTGAACGATTTGCTCGAACCGGTGAAGCCTACAGTGGATCAACGGACCCCATGACTGCGGGCAATGGCTCCATCATGAGACTTGCTCCAGTTGCCATGGCTTATGCGCTTCAACCGTCGGAGGCGGTTCGTTACGCAGGGCTGAGTTCGCGAACAACACATGCAGCGACGGAAAGTGTAGAGGCTTGCGAAGTGCTGGCAGCCATTCTTGTGGCGGGATTCCATGGAGCAGACAAGGCGACAATGTTATCTCCAGAGACGATGAAGCGCTGGCGGACGGAGAAAAGGAGTTCTTTTTCACCTGCCATCGAAGCAGTGGTTATGGGGTCATACGAGCGTAAAGAACCGCCCGAAATTCAAGGCAGCGGGTATGTGGTTCGTTCTCTGGAAGCCGCGCTGTGGGCGTTCAACAAGTCATCCGGTTTTTCAGATGGCGTGTTGCTTGCCGTTAATCTGGGAGATGATGCAGATACAACCGGTGCTGTCTATGGACAGATTGCGGGTGCGTATTACGGGCGAAGTGGGATTCCATCCCAGTGGCAGGACAAGCTGGCAATGAGAGATACATTTGCTCAATTAAATGAGACATTATGGTTAAAAGCTTTGGGCAACACCGCGCAGAGAAAATCATAGAACATGTAGAGAAAGAGCATGGCGTAAAACAATAGATATATGAGGGACAGGAGAAGGGAAAACATCATGAGTAAGACAGAACATTCATTAGACCATTCAACAGATGAACGGGGTGAATCGGCAGCATCCACGAGTAAGTCACAGACTTCAAAGTCTGGCAAACGTAAACCGTTTCCTTTGTCGCTGTTGTGCTTGACGATTGGGGCATTCGCCATTGGCATGACCGAATTCATCATTATGGGTTTATTGCCTAATGTGGCAACGGATCTGAACGTAAGCATTCCACAGGCGGGACAATTAATTACGGGATATGCACTCGGCGTAGCCGTAGGCGCTCCTATTTTAACCGTGTTCACACACAAGATTCCGCAGAAAAAACTATTGGTGCTGCTGATGTGCATTTTCATAGTAGGTAACGCCTTGTCTGTCATAGCGCCTACGTATGGGCTACTCATCTCGGCACGTATCCTGACGGCATTTGCTCACGGCACGTTCCTTGGTGTAGGTTCAATCATGGCTACCAAGCTTGTAACACCAGACCGGAGGGCAGGAGCGGTATCGGTAGTGCTTGCGGGACTGACCATCGCTAATATTATCGGTGTTCCGTTTGGGACATTTATCGGTCAACAGCTTGGCTGGCGTTCTTCTTTTGGCGCGATTACCATTCTCGGCATTGTTTCATTGCTTGGTATTATTCGTTTTATCCCGGTTATTCCGCAAGGAACACCAGCTAACCTGGGACAACAGTTCCGCAATCTGATCCGTCCACAGGTATTGCTTGTGCTCCTTATCGGAGCAATGGGTTGCGGAAGCTTGTTTGCAGTTTTCACCTACATTACGCCGATGCTGGTTGATATTAGCGGCTTTGCGGAGAAGAGTGTAACCTGGATACTGGTGCTGTTTGGCTTCGGTGTCACACTAGGGAATATGGTTGGTGGCCGTCTGGCGGACTGGAAGCTTATGCCTTCACTGATTGTGAACTTCGGTATTCTTGCTGCGCTACTCGCTGCATTAACGCTGACACTGCACAATCCGGTGTTGGCGGTAATCACGATCTTCTTCTGGGGTGTCGCAGCCTTTGGCATTATGCCAGGACTTCAGATTCGCATTATGAATATGACGCGTGAAGCTCCGCTGCTGGCGACGACATCCAGTCACTCTGCGTTTAATCTGGGGAATGCAGCGGGAGCTTATATCGGCGGATTTGCCATTACACATACGGGACTGATATCAGTGCCAATCTATGCTGCAGTCATTGCAGCGCTTGGCTTGCTTGGATTGTTACTCAGCTTGTTTAAGCAGGATAAGAAATCTTTACCAGATGGTGCAGAGGGTATATATCCTGCTAATGCTCACTAACCGACTGCCGGTTCCTTAAATTACTGTGTGTACGAAATAACAAAAGATAAACCTCAGCCTCTTGTTGAAAACAAGAAAGCTGAGGTTTATTGCATTTTACTGCATTTTAATAGATTTCAAGCTCGTTAATTCGGACATAGGTTGGCTGATGTGAAGGTCCTCTGCTAGCGACGACACGGACCTTGGAGGTGTTAACTGCTGTAAAGGTATGTGATCGTGTCGTCTCCTGGTTGCCTGTGATTTGAACCAGGTTTACCCAGCTTGAACCATTCCAGTATTGCAGGTCGTAGTTGGCAAGGACATAACCCTTGGTTGTATATAGATCGATCCGCTGAATGGAACTGGATGCAGGCAGATCAAGAACGACATATTGCGGTAATGATGAATTACGATTGTTTGCCCAGCTATAACTTTCCCCAAGCGCCGTGTTACGGTCGCCGTCATTGATTCGGGCTGTTGAGTACCCCGGATAGGTGGAGGATGCGGTTATGGTTGCATTTCTCGCGAGGTTCTGCCCGGTTCCCGGATTGGTAGGGTTTTTCACCAGTCTTACCAGATTCCAGCGTAGTTCAAAGAGTTTGAAGGATTTATTAAATACAGCTCCTTCCCCCTTCACGAGCGCATCAATGGTAAGGGACATGGTGCTTGGCACACTGTTGCTACTTGTCCATTTTCCTGTGGCCTCAATGCCTGCGAACACACTGACCTCTAATATTTTCTTGCCTGCAATTTTCAAACTTACTTCGGCTTTGGCTCCTGCCCAAGCCGTAACTTGTCCTTCAATTTTATGTGTGACGGTAAGATAACGGCTCACATTGCTGTAAGGCTTGATTTGTACAGGAATATAGGCCCGTGTTTTACCTTTTACACCTAGAGTGACGGTATACCCCTGATCCACTTGGAATTCAAATGTGACATTGCCATCAATACCGATGACAAGGAATACCCCAACGGATACGGAGCCCAGACTGCCTGCGCCGATATTGAAGCCCATAATCGGCACTTTAACTTCTTTTTTGAATTTGGCATCGCCTTTAATGTAGACGTTCGCTTTCTCGCCTGCTGTAAATTTCAGATCGTATTTTCCCCAGAAACCATATTTTCCTGTTACCTTGGGTGCGATCAATGTAAGTTTGCCGCCTGCTTCAACGTAAACTTTGTTACCGTTTGCATTCTGTTGATTCACAAGCACTTTTTTGAAGTCGCAGACAAACTCGTTGCCTGACTTTTTGCAAGTTGCAAAATCCCCTGCCCCGGCGGTGCGAATAAGCTCATTCATATCGATGGCGTTTGCATCAGTGAGGTCTGCGGAATTGGTTTGATCCAGACCTACTGGAGCTTCTTCACCCTGATGGATCAAGGTTTCGTCAATTTCATGAATCGGAGTTTCGACGCTCTGATCTAACGTGTGGTCAACCAGGTCCGTAGGATCAACGGCTGTAAGGGCTTCATTGGTCTGAACATCTGGATTCGAGAGATTAGCGTCTTGCTGGAGTGTGTTATCGATGTTGAAATGTTTGATCTCTTGATCCATGTTTGTCTGCTCATCTGATAGAGAGGAGGCGTCAGGCCGTTCATTGCTTTCCAGCACCATATCCAGATCAGGCATGACAATATTTCGTTCTTCCAAAGAAACTTCCTGCTCAGGAATATCATAGTAATCAAACAGTTCATCTACACCAGGCGTGGTGTAATCTACCATTAATCCATCTTTACTTTTGCTGGTGCTCGCAACTTTGATTGCCCTGGCGGAGGATTCATCCAGAAATATCTGGCCAGGAGAAAGCAGGTTTCCAATCGAAGCGGCTTCTCGGGAATTCAGTTCGATTGAACCTTTATCTTCCACTGTTTCGAAGACGGAATTAACGACGGGTAGTTTCTGCACGATGGAAGATGGCATAGGTTGTGTCGGTTTTAATTGATAATCCACCTGCTCAAACTGGCCGGAGGATGTAATCGGACTACTGACCCCCAGGCCGTCTTCCGAAATGGTAAACGTGATGCGGAAATAAGCTTCCGTAACAGGGGCATCCACATTTGTTTTGCCTGCCCAGATCCAACGTGCACTTGTCTCTTCCGGCATGCCTTGGATTTGTTGCCATGGATCAATGCCATAACGTCCAAAATCTGAAGCGCGCGCCCAGGATGTATCATCGAATCTTGGTTGTTCCCAACCCTCAACGTATCGTTCAGATACTTTCCAGTTGAAGTCAGTAACCAGATTTTCATCTTCATAACTGAGATCTGCCAGCAGTCCGGCATACGAACCCCAGTCCTTGGCTTGAACCGCAATAACATTTGTGCCAGGTTGAATGGAAACAGGGAATGTATAGGCTTTGGTCCAGTCATCCCCTTTACCTGCTTGTTTACCGTTAACAAAAAGTGAGAATTCGTTGTCGGCCGTTATGTATAGTTTTCCCTCGTTGTTAGAAGCAGAGTAGGCACTGGTAGGCCAAAGACCGACAAGTAAAGGCAGCAATAACGTGAAAACCAAAAATGAGGCCCATGTCTTTTGAATAGATGAGCGAAGTTTGTTCACAATCATTTCCCTCCCAAGAAATAGTTGGTTTGCAGAACAATCAATCATGCCGCCTGACTTGGTGAACTAAATGCCTGTAGACAAGAGAAAACGAGAAAATATTGTAATTTGGTATAGACACCTCCTTGTTTGAGATTATAATAAGGTAAAATATTCAATTTAACAACAGTAATTTACATTTTTTTATAGTGTGGTTTTGTTAGAAAAGAGAAGCGTGGATTCTTTGCTTAATATAAAGAAAGATTATGTGTAGATACAATGTGTCGAATATAGTTGCAAAAAATGGATAAATAAGTTTAAATATACTATATAAGTAATTTTGCAAGAGAGAAATCAAGTTAAATTTACAAATTTCAACGTATTCTATCCCCAGTGCGTGTGACGGAAGGGAGGTGGTGGATTTATTTGTAAGGGCTTTCATGACAGGGGTATTGCCTATGATTAACTCAATTGAGAGGAGAAAAGTGAATGAAGAAACGTATTTCTATCCTTTTAAGTCTTTCTATGGTTGTTGCTATGCTTGCTCCAACGATGGCGTCTGCCACGGAATCTAGCGAACTTTCTGCTCAGAACACTGCATATGAATCTACCAATGCT
This sequence comes from Paenibacillus xylanexedens, assembly GCF_007680605.1. Classification (GTDB taxonomy): domain Bacteria; phylum Bacillota; class Bacilli; order Paenibacillales; family Paenibacillaceae; genus Paenibacillus; species Paenibacillus xylanexedens_B. The sequence goes on along the minus strand of NZ_VEIO01000001.1, from coordinate 2,965,737 downwards.
TCCAACAATGGGGTGAACAATACCCTAAACTCTACGCCGGTTGTTCCGGCACCACCGGGGTATGATGGCTATCGGAATAACATTCCACATGGGAATACGAACCTCATTACCTATTATTCTACGACGGTTGGCAATGCACGGAAAGCGATGGTATACACGCCGCCTGGATATTCACCGAATAAGAAATACAACGTGCTGTACCTCCTGCATGGTATTGGCGGGGATGAGTACGAGTGGGTTAACGCGATGAAACCGAAGAATATTCTGGACAACCTGTATTCGGAAGGAAAACTGTCCCAGATGATCGTTGTTATGCCGAATGGCCGTGCGATGAAGGATGACCGACCGGTGGGGGATATTTATGCACCGGATAAGGTTGCTGCGTTTGAACGATTCGAGCAAGATTTGCTGAAGGATCTCATTCCGCATATCGAGGCAAACTATCCAGTGTATAAAGACAAGAACAGCCGTGCACTTGCTGGTCTGTCCATGGGGGGCGGACAATCTCTCAACTTCGGATTGAAGAATCTGGATACGTTCGCTTATGTTGGCGCCTTCTCGGCAGCACCGAATACGAAGCCTGTGAACCAATTGATTACAAACCCTGGACAGGCAGCCAGCAAACTGAAATTGCTCTGGATTTCCTGTGGAGGAAGTGACGGTCTGCTGTGGGTGAGCCAGAACTTTAAAAATGGTCTCAGCAGTATGAACGTTCCGCACGTTTGGTATCAGGATGTAGGCGGACATGAGCCAAAGGTTTGGAACAGCGGTCTCTATCAGTTCGCGCAACGCATTTTTAAATAGTATAGCAGCTTCCATCCAAAAGTAATCATCTCAAAGTTCCATCCACACTATTCTTTAATAAGAGTATAGCGTTAAGGGGGAGCGATGGGATGAGCATCAGCCTCAGGCCTGTATTTCATAGTGCCTGAGGCTTTGTGTATTTTTGGGTGTAACCGATTCAGATCGAAAGGGTAAATAGTATAGTATAAGATGAGACATACATAGGTGGTTTCGTGAAAGTGAGGGAGTTGATGACGATGTTTTATTACAAAGGGGCATTTCGGGAAACGGATAACGTGATCTATTTTAAAAGCGAAGTTCGGCTGGTACAACATGATGTGATTTTGTTTGGTGAAAGGAAATATTTTATTGAAAGTGTAGAGAAAGAGTTTTTGCTGCTGGAGAGAGTGGGTTCAATTGTTACGGTGAGTGTGTAAAGTGTTTATTTAGATGCAGATTTAATGGTACGTGCACTTCTAGGCCTCTGCCCACATACAATAGATCGACCCTGTTCCCTTATGTGCTCAGGCCAGATCGTTGTAAAACTGCAGGAGGTGTCATCTGTGCCCGGATTGTTTACCGCAATAGCCCTGTTCATCAAAGAATTAACGTTACTCGTTTCGTATGTCAAAAACAATGCGTTTCCCCAGCCGCTCGCTGAGGATGACGAAGCCAAACACCTGCGCCTCATGGCTGAAGGTAATGCCCACTCGCGCAATCTGCTCATTGAACACAATCTGCGTCTTGTGGCGCATATCGTCAAGAAGTTTGACAATACCGGAGAAGATCAGGAGGACCTGATTTCCATTGGAACGATTGGATTGATCAAAGCCATCGAAAGCTTTCAGCAAGGCAAAGGCACAAAGCTGGCGACTTTTGCCGCCAGATGTATTGAAAACGAAATCTTAATGCACTTAAGATCTCTGAAGAAAACACGTAAAGACGTATCCCTGCATGACCCCATTGGGACGGATAAAGAGGGAAATGAAATTACATTAATTGATATCCTCGGCACCGAAGCCGATGATGTGGTAGACCGTGTGCAGCTTAAAATTGAAAAAAGCAAAATTTATCGTAATCTCGACATACTCGATGATCGGGAGAAAGAAGTCGTCATTGGCCGCTTTGGCCTGGAGGCTGGCGGAGAAGAGCGCACCCAGCGCGAGATTGCCAAGGAACTTGGCATTTCACGCAGTTATGTTTCGCGGATCGAGAAACGCGCGCTGATGAAGCTGTACCATGAGTTCTATAAGCAGAAATAGATATGGCTTGCGGTGGTGCAAAAGTAAATAAGAAGGGCGGCCTTTCATTATGAGGGAGGGCGGTCCTTTTTTCGTATACGAAAGCAATGAAGCAGACTCACTGCGTCTGGAGCTTTTCCCATGAATACTATATCCGGGCTCAAGCCCCTGAGAAGCTGGAGCGGATTGATGCACAGGTGGATCAGATGAAGCGGATTGGATGTATCGATCATTAATCTGCTTTAAAAAAGAACGAAGATGTAACAGAAAATACATACGTGCGTTTACGCGATGTAACACAGGATCAAACAGAGCAATCTCTGAATCTCTGATATGCTCCTTCCGTGGGTGCGTATCTCTTAAGCATGCGCACCCATCGCGGTGTACACGCCTAGTCGGGCAAGACGGGTAAGTTGCAGAGCCATATGATGCGGAGAGTAAACTTTGTTGTTTTCCAGCCATTTATGAATGATTCCGCTGGTGGAGAAGCTGAGATGATCCAGTAAAATGTCCAATGGCACCTGTACCTTTTGATTTAACCCGATTCGGGTTATTCGTTGAAAAAAGTGAGCTTTAATGACCTCATTCAACCTGGTACTGAAATTACCAACAGGATTGATCAGCAGCATGACCCGGTAGAACTCATCATGCTCAAAGATGTGTTCAAACAAGACCGCAAAGATCGGGTCAGGCTCGGCAAATGAGGGAACCTCATCTATGGCAGCACAACGTTCCTTGAGCACATCGTCCAGCAACTGAAATTTCTCATTTACGATGGTATCGAGCAAATCCTCCTTGTCTATAAAGTGGGCATAGAACGTTGAGCGGTTGATGTTGGCTTGTTCTGCAATGTCTACGACACTGATATCCGAGTAATTTTGCTTGGCCATAATGGTCAAAAAAGCTTCGGAGATCATGACACGAGTTCTGTGAATTCTTCGGTCCATGCTTCGGGATTCATTCACCTTATATCACCTCGAATACAACAAATTGGGATGAATTGTTGGTTAAACAACACCGTCTAGAGCCGGATTTAATACGTCCATGGGAATGAGCTTACCATTCAGCTACCTCCAGATGAAGCCGAATTGTAGTTTATTTTGACGTTGCCCAACAGATTCAGGATTTGTGTTCGGTAACCGTCAAAACTCGCATGATTGATTGTTGCGCTCCAATGGATATTAGCTATGATAAACAATAAAACATAGCAAATCAATCGGAAAAATAAAATTTGATTAAGGGGTGACATTTTGAGGGGAGACACTTTCATATCCAGTCTGGAGGATGGACGGCGTGTATGGCTCGAAGGGCAACAGGTCAGGAATATTTCCGAGCATGCTGCTTTCAAAGGCACATTGTCTACCATAAGGCAACTGTTTAACATGCTGGATGATCCTCTTCAACGGGAGCAAGTAGGCTTTGCTCCGGATGGACAGGAGCGGTATGCACACAGCTCATTTCTCATTCCGTACTCAGCAGCCGAGCTGAACAAGCGCAGTCAGTCCTTTGCAGTCTGGTCTTCCAGTACCAGTGGCATGATGAGCCGGTTATCCGACTACGCCCGTTCCTTAGTCACCGGGTGGTACGCGGCCCGGCATGAATTATCCCAGCTGGACCCGCGCTTCGTGGACAAAATCAGTACCTATTACCACGAGGCCAGAGACCGCGACCTCTTTCTGACGACAGCCATCATTGATCCCCAGATTGATCGTTCCAGCGGGCTGGATGATGAGCGAATCGCAGAGCGATTTCTCCATGTGGTGAAAGAAACGTCGGAAGGCATTGTGGTCAGGGGAGCCAAAATGATCGCGACAGGTGCTCCGTATACACATGATTTTCTCATCTTTTCGTTCCTGCAATTTCAGACCCGGCATCAGAAACATGCTCATGTCTTAATCGTACCTGCGAATTCACCAGGACTACATATTGTGTGCAGGGAATCGTTTGCGGATGCCAGAGAACGTAACCATCCACTCAGTGCACGATACGATGAGATGGATGCCGTCCTTTTTTTCGATGATGTCCTGATTCCGTGGGAAAGGGTGCTTCTCTACGGAGATTCGGACAAGGTGCTGAAGCTTCGCGGGAACCGCACGGCCAATGGACTGGCTTTTCACCAAAATGTTGTGCGCTTTGTAGCCAAGCTGGAATTTGTGACAGGGGTGGCGTTTGCAGTAGCCGAGTCGATTGGCGTCACCGGATTTCTGCATATTCAAGAGAAACTGGGGGAACTGCTGACACAGATTGACGTGATCAAGGCGCTGATTATTGCAGCGGAGGCCAAAGCCGTGCCCGATGCGTCAGGCGTGCTCGTTCCTGATCTAACGTATGTGGAGACGGCGCGGAATTTGGGAACCAAATATTATCCACGGGCTGTCGAGATACTTCAACAAGTTGGTGCAGGTGGCTTTGTTCAGACCCCTTCGGGAATTGAGGACTTCTACGGTCCGATTTCCGAACTTATGCATTTGTATTTTGAAGGGGCTGCGGTAAGTGCCGAGAAAAAAGTGGAGCTGTTCAAGCTGGCCTGGGATCTCATCGGCAGTCCGCTCGGTGCAAGACATCTGTTGTATGAAAAATTTTATGCAGGTGATCCGATCCGTGGGCTTGCATCCCATTACGTTCGACATGACAAATTGTCGTTAACAGCTCCTGTCTGGAAGCTGATTCAAGAGAAAAGCTAGAGCAGAGTAGCCATCATATGAGCAGGAGGAGAGAAAAAAATGGAATTGTTTTGGTTTATCCCGACACATGGGGACGGAAGATTTCTGGGCACCCGAGAAGGCGCCAGGGCAGTGACGTATCACTATTGCAAGCAGGTAGCACAAGCCGCCGATGAGCTTGGGTTTGCAGGAGTGCTGCTGCCTACAGGGAAATCATGTGAAGACGCCTGGATCGTTGCGTCCTCGCTGGTATCGGTAACGGACAAACTGAAATTTTTGGTCGCTGCGCGTCCGGGGCTGATGCTGCCTACCACGGCGGCGCGAATGGCAAGTACATTGGATCGCTTTTCCAAAGGAAGACTGCTGATCAATGTCGTAGCCGGAGGTGACCCGATCGAGCTTGAGGGAGACGGGGTATTCCTGGATCATGATGAGCGCTACGCATTGACAGACGAATTTCTAACCATATGGCGCAAGGAACTGGCTGGCGAAGAAGTCGATTTTGACGGCAAATATTTAAAGGTCCACGGCGGAGCGGTTCTGTATCCGACCATTCAGAAGCCTTATCCTCCGCTTTATTTCGGTGGCTCCTCTGATGCTGCCATGGAGGTGGCAGCCGAGCACGTGGATGTATACCTGACTTGGGGTGAGCCGCCTGACCAGGTAGAGGCCAAGATCAACCGAATGCGAGAGCTTGCTGCCAGAAAGGGAAGAAGTTTGCGCTTTGGCATCCGGCTTCATGTCATTGTTCGTCCAACCGCAGAAGAAGCCTGGCAGGCCGCGAATAATCTGATCGCTCATCTGGATGAAGAGACCATTGCTTCCGCCCAGAAGATCTATGCTCGTATGGATTCCGTCGGTCAACAGCGCATGGCCAGTCTGCATAACGGGGATCGTTCCAATCTGGAGATCAGCCCGAATCTGTGGGCAGGCATTGGACTAGTCAGAGGCGGTGCCGGTACAGCGCTTGTAGGCGATCCTGACCAGATTGCAGAGCGAATGAGGGAGTACGAGGCATTGGGCATTGAAACCTTCATCATGTCGGGGTACCCGCATCTGGAAGAAGCCTACCGTACTGCCGAGCTGTTGTTTCCGAAGCTGAATTACGCACAATACGGGAACAACGGCGAACGGTCATTTATCAGTCCTTTTGGCGAGATGATTGCCAATAATACCCTTCCTGATTATGTGGTAAAAGCGCCTGCGGCTCCCAAATGATGCTGTCTGCTTTTTACGATATCTCTATTGAAAACATCATATTCTGGCCGATTAGACGAACTAAAGGCACCTCACATGTATAGGTTGAAGGTGTCTTTTTTGTTGTATTCCGCTCTGGTAGAGAGGGCCTTGGTCCTTACCTATAATTCATTCCATTGAAGAGGTGATTGAACATGTCTATGCAATTTGCGTATTGGGTTCCTAATGTAAGTGGCGGTCTGGTTATCTCCAGCATCCCGCAAAAAACAGGCTGGTCATTTGAGGATAACGCAAGGTATGCCAGAATCGCAGAAGAAGCAGGCTTTGATTATGCGTTATTGCAAACCAGATTTATGGCCAGCTACGGGGCTGAAAATCAACTGGAAGCCATTGCACTGGCCTCTGCACTCGCGGTGGTTACAGATCGTTTGAAGCTGATAGCAGCTATATTGCCAGGGTTATGGCATCCCGGTCCGGTAGCCAAAGCGATCACGACGATCGATCATATCAGCCAGGGACGGGTTGCCGTAAATATTGTCAGCGGCTGGTTCAAGGGAGAGTTTCATGGATTCGGAGAACCGTGGCTGGACCATAACGAGCGTTATCGTCGCTCCGAAGAGTTCATCCGTGTGCTGAAGGAGCTGTGGACGCAAGACAATGCCAATCACCAGGGTGACTTTTACCGTATTCATGAAGCGCCACACAAACCCAAACCGACTGTAATTCCCCCTGTGTTTCAGGGAGGAAATTCAGCGGCTGCACGCGACATGGCTGCACGAGTCTCGGATTGGTATTTCATGAACGGGAATACCATCGATGGTTTCCGTACCCAGATCGAAGATGTGACTGAGCGGGCTGCGTCTTATAACCGCAAGCTGCGATTCGGAGTTAATGCATTTGCCATCGTGCGGGATACGGAAGAAGAAGCGGTGGAAGTACTGCGTCAGATTATTCGATATGCTGACCCCGAGGCGGTGGAGGGCTTCCGCAGTCAGGTCCAATTTGCAGGCAAAGCATCCCCTGAACAGGAGGGAATGTGGGCGAATTCCAATTTTGACGATCTGGTGCAATATAATGACGGGTTCAAAACAGGTTTGATTGGTACCCCGGAGCAGGTGGCAGACCGCATCATTGCGTTGAAAAAGATTGGAGTAGACCTCGTTCTGATCGGCTTTCTTCATTACGATGAGGATATTCAGGCTTTCGGTGAGAAGGTCATGCCGCTGGTTAAAGAGAAGGAGGCTGCGCTGAGCCGGGTTACGGCTACATGAGCAGACCATCGATTTTTGATAGACATAATGCAATGAAGTAAATTGAATTGGCACATCTGTGTCCGTGTTATTGAGGGATGAATTTCTATTTTAATTAGAGGAGAGATGACGCAATGAGTATTCAATCAAACACGATTCACACCCTGCCTGACTATGAGCAATTGAGAGCTGAAATTCGGGGCATTGTCGACGAAGCCATTAAACCACGTGCAGAGCTGATTGACCGTGAGGGACGGTTCCCGCGTGAGAATCTGGCCGTGCTTGCCGAGACCGGGTGGAATGGCGTGCTAATTCCCGAGCGCTTTGATGGACGCGGACTGGATCATGTTGCCTTTGCGATTGCGGCAGAAGAAATTGCCAAGGGATGCCCTTCAACTTCACTGGTGTATGTCATGCATGTCGGAGCCGTTCAGACGATAGCTCTCTATGGAAATGAGGATCAGAAGGAGCGCTGGCTAAAGCCGGTACGCAATGGGGCGATTGGTACGTACTCTACTAGCGAACGTGCTTCGGGAGGTCACTGGTGGTTTAATTTCAGCGAGGCTTCCCGGGACGGAGAGGATTACATTCTGAATGCGGAAAAGTCGTTCACGACAAGCTCGGGACAAGCTGATTTTTATGTAACCCAGACCCGCACGCCAGGAGCACAAACGCCGACAGATGTGAGCTTTTTCCTTGTCGATGGAAAACTGGAAGGCATTACTTCGGGGGTATGGGATGCACTCGGGGTTCGGGGGAACCATAGTGGCCCGATCACGTACGAAGGCGTCCGGATTGCAGCCCAGGATAAGCTCGGTACGGAGGGACAGGGACGCGAAATTCTGGAAAGTGGTGTATCCCCCGTATATCTGATCGGTCTGGGCTCCACCTGGCTTGGAGTTGCCGAGGCAGCACTTGAGGCTGCGTCCGAATATGTGAAGGGCATGGTTCATCGCGACTTTAACAAGCGTTTGGCTGATTACCAGATCATCCGCCAGCAGTTGGCTGAAGTGAAGGTGCTGATCTCCAGCCTGAAGCCGTGGCAGTTATCTCTTGCGAAGCAGCTGGATGAACTTCAGGCACAGGGAAGACCACAAGTCGAGCTGTTCCTGCCGCTGGTTGAGTTCAAAATTCATGCTGCGGAAGTAGCTAACAAAGCGACCAAAGCAGCGCTGGATGTTACCGGAGGTTATGGTTATAAAAAAGGCGTGTTTGAACGCCTCTTCCGTGATGCCCGTGCAGGCATCGCCATGGGTCCCTCCAACAACATTGCCAGAGAATGGATTGGCAAATCCCTGGTTGGTTTGCCGCTGGAGCTGTGGTACGAGGGAGGGGATTAATTCCCCCAAGAAACTGAAAAAGGTAAGGAAACTTCAAGCTACTGTCTGTGTCATACAGGCGGTAGCTTGTTTGCATTTCATGGACCTCGATAAAAATTGAAGTCCTATACGCTTCGAAATCTGATTCATTATAGAAATAATCAAAATAAAAATAATCAAAAAGAATGATAGGTATTCAGGGAAGATTATTATATATTAGATGGTATATTATTTTGCATCAGAGAGAGAGAGAAAGCACAGAAAGAGAGTGGTGGTGTACCATGCAGCAAGAAACATTAACAAGGGGTCTGAAAAACAGACATGTACAGCTGATGGCAATTGGAGGGGCGATTGGAACGGGGTTGTTTCTCGGTGCGGGCAAAACAATCCAGCTAACCGGTCCATCCATTCTGCTGGCGTACATCATTACAGGCATTGTCTTATTCCTGATCATGAGGGCACTTGGAGAGCTGCTGCTGAGCAATTTGCAATATCATTCCTTTGTGGATTTCGTGCGTGATTACCTGGGAAATATGGCGGCGTTTATTACGGGCTGGACCTATTGGTTCTGCTGGATATCCATCGCGATGGCTGATATTACGGCTGTTGGTTTATACACGCAGTTCTGGTTTCCGAACGTACCTCAATGGATGCCGGGACTAATTGCCTTGGTCATCTTGCTGGTGATGAATTTGGCTACGGTCAAGCTGTTTGGGGAGATGGAGTTTTGGTTTGCCTTGATTAAAGTTATCGCTATTTTGGCACTTATTGTAGTTGGTTTGTATATGATCTTTACAGGTTTTACAACCAATCAGGGCTCAGCAAGCTTTACTAACCTGTGGAGTCACGGGGGCTGGTTTCCGAATGGAATGCATGGCTTCATTATCTCGTTTCAGATGGTCGTGTTTGCATTTGTGGGGATGGAACTCGTCGGATTGACCGCAGGAGAGACGGAAAATCCCGAAAAGGTCATTCCAAAAGCTATTAATCAGATTCCGATTCGGGTACTGCTTTTCTACGTGGGTGCTTTGTTCATTATTATGAGCATCTATCCTTGGAGTGCGATTTTGCCAACCGAAAGCCCGTTTGTGCAGGTATTTGCCGCAGTGGGGATTGCGGCGGCTGCTGGTGTGGTGAATTTCGTAGTGTTGACCTCCGCGGCATCCGCATGTAACAGTGCGATTTTCAGTACAAGCCGGATGATCTACTCCATGGCGAAAGATCAGAACGCCCCTGATTCGTTTGCGCGTGTAAATAAAAGGAAGGTTCCAGCCAATGCGCTATTGTTCTCCACGATTGTCATCTTTATTGCGATTGTGCTGAACTACATCATGCCGGAAGGGGTATTCACACTGATTACGAGTGTATCAACGGTATGTTTTATATTTGTCTGGGGAATCATGGTGATCTGTCATTTCAAATATCGTCGTACGCAGCCCGAACTGGCAACTCGCAGCCGCTTCAAACTGCCGCTTTATCCGTTTTCAAACGTTTTGATTTTAGCTTTTCTCGCGTTTGTGCTGGTGGTATTGGCACTGGCTGAGGATACACGGATGGCGTTATTTGTCACGCCAGTTTGGTTTATCCTGGTTGCCGGGATTTATCTTTTTAAGAAGAGAAGCTTGGGTAGCAACAACTAGCAGAACCTAGCTTCGTTAATGAATAGACCCGTCCAATGCTGATTGGGCGGGTATTTACGCTCTTTATATTGATGCTCTTTATATTTTTGCAGTCTTTTTGCTCTCCCGAATGCCTGCATAGATCGCATCACAGATATCGGTAGTGAATTGGCCCGACATTCCTTCAAGTGCCGTATTGGTGAATGCTGCAACACTAAGTTCTTCTTTGGGATCAACAAACCAGGAATGACCGTAGGTTCCACCCATCCGCCACGTCCCCGGGGATTCGGGTGTACCAGCTGCAACAGGGTCTTTGAGTATCGTAAACCCAAGCCCAAACCCTCTTCCCGGCCAATACGGCATCTCGAGTTCACCGATTTGATTCACAGCCATCTTGGTGGCAACAGCTTCCGTAAGAATAGGCTGTCCTCCTTGTCGCAATGTCTCAAGTAAAGTAAGAAAATCTCCGGTACTCCCAACCATACCCGCTCCGCCTGATGCATAGACAGAAGTGTTATTCGCACGGTTAGGGGCAAGCTGGAAACCGGCAGTACCTTCAATAAAAGGAACCTGCTCTAACTCATTATGGAGAAGACGAGGCTCATCAGAACCATCAGCATATGCAGCGGTCAACCGATTCGAATCGACGGCAACAAAATCAGTGTCGGTCATGTGAAGAGGATGAGTAACCAACAATTGAACGGCTTCTCTTAATGACATTCCGGTTACCTTTTCAATAACGGCTCCGAGTACATCTGTCGCGATGGAATATCTCCACATGTTTCCTGGCTCATACAAAAGAGGAACAGAAGCAAGCCTTTGCAGATTCTCCTCCAGACTAATTTCAGATAAATCCATACCATCCGAGACCCCTGCACGTTCATAAGTGCCTTGGTCTTCCTGGAAGAAGCGATAGGTCAAACCTGCGGTGTGTGTCATCAACTGCTGAATCGTGATTTGAGCTTCCTGACCATGAGGAAGCTTGGGCCGGAATGCAGGCAGCCAGTGAATCACCGGATCATGCAGATTCAGCTTTCCCTGGGATACCAATGCCAGAGCCGCTGTCGACACAATGGGTTTAGTTACGGAAGCAAGTCGAAACAAGGCATTTTCCGTCATGGTACGCTTTTGCTCCCTGTCTGCATAACCAGCCGCCCGGCTGTAAATAACTTCTCCTCCTAATGCAACCTGTACAACCGTTCCTACGATTCTTTTTTCGATGATAGCGCGGTCAATGGCCTGATCCACATAAGTTTGAAATCTTGTTGCGTGTATTTTTTCCATTTTTATTTTCCTTCCCTCTACCTTAGTATTTGAGTATTGTGACTGTGCTTATTATATAAATAATGAATGTTGTATTACATAACTTACTAAAGGTATTGAGGGGGATTTTCAAATAGATTTAAGGTTATTATTAGATAAATCTTAACTATTCAAAGATGTGATTTATAAGGACGAAATAGACCCGCATATTCGGATTTAGTTCAATCTTGAGGGAGTAGAGAATTTACTGGTAATGCCTGTTCAACCACTCGAGTATTAAATTGACGGCTTCCTTATATCGCTGACCCACAAGCAAACCCGTATGTGTTGTATCCCAAAGCCCGGCATAACTGGCTCCTAGCTGCTTCGCGGTGAATTGTCCTCTTTGATGCTCGTCTTCTGACAACACAGCTTTAATGACCAGACTGGGACAAGTAATCAGATTCCCGTCAATAGATATTCCTTTTGCCCCGCAGAGAGCGGAAAAGGTTCGAAAGGCTTTTGCCGACTCCATTTGCAGATAGTGCCGTTGAAAGTCGATATCCTCTACGGTTTCATCAATCGTTTCGTTCTCCTCACGTAAAGGTGCTGGCATGATTATTCCTGGTTGAATTCGATCCGTTTCAGGGTAAGGCAGGGCATCATGAACTTCTTTGCTAATACTGGTGTCGATGATAATCAGACCTGCCAACTCAGCGGTCTCTGCAATCTTTTGACTGAGTATACCGCCCATGCTGAAGCCCACCAATATAGGAGGTTCACCAAGCAGGGACAGCACCTCACGAATGTCATCCAAATAATCCTCCACCGTTATTTGAGTCATGTCCATCACCCGGCTTCTATAATGGCTTCTGAGATTCATTGCATAACAAGTCCATCCAAGCTCGACAAAGTGGGGGATGTACTTACTCCACATCCAGCTGCCTGTGTATGCTCCGTGAACAAATAAAAGCGGAGGAGATGTGCCCATCGTTTTTGTGGTTAATGCTTGATTTCCCTTATAAACTTCAACGTAAAGCTCGTATTTTCCAATGTGCTGCACTTCATGTTCAGGTAAAAATTGGGTGTAATCTGTCATATAAAATCCTCCTTGATAATTAGTTTGATATCAAACTATCAATCCAAAAAAAATTAAAAGTTATCGTGAATTTTGATCAATATGCGAAGCAGTTCTTTTTTCTCATCGTCTGTAACATTTGCATAAAAGGTGTCCAGCAATCGCTGCGAGATATCCTCAAAGATAGGTTGTAATGCTTCGCCTTTGGTAGTCAAAGCGACATGAACGATGCGTGAATCGGCTGCATCTCGCTCTTTGGCGACGTATCCGGTTCGTACCAATTTGTCCACAAGTGCGGTTACCGTGGATTTATCTTTGCGAATGTTCTTTGCAATCTCCGCCATGGTCATATGCTGATGATTATAGAGGGCGTAGATGATATCTCCATGGGATGTAGCCAGATCGTGGATGCCTTGTTCGGTCATTTCGGTCAAAATAAATCGACTGGTTTTCTCTTTAATTTTGGATATAAGTGAAATAGCATCTCTAGTTTTCATCTTTGTAATATAATTTGATATCAAACTAATGTCAAGCATAGACCCGGGAACGTGGGAAAATTCTCCTCTTGTTCCCGGGTCCGTCCATGCATGATGTAATTGACTTGTGCAGTAGAGATGCCAAATTTATTGGATCGGATTAGCCTTCATTTCTTTTCCCATTTTTTCAACACCGTCTATAATTTGATATCCATATCCCCAGAACTGGCTGAAATCGGTCACGTAGATTTGTTTGTTCTGAATGGCCTTCATGCTTTGCAGCGCAGGGTTGGCATATAGATTTTGAATCAGCTTGTTGATATCGGGTGATCCGCTGTAAGCCGAGAGCAGCAGGTAATCCGGATTCGCTGTAATCAACTGTTCTACGCTGACGTCGCCTTGTATGCCATCAAACACATTGTTCAGCTTCAACAGGCTGAGTGCATCAAGCTGATACGTATCGTTCTGCATGCTGCTTACGGTAATGCTGTCTTCTGTAGCGGGTACGATATATGCAAAGCTGTGCTCCGGTTGATCAGTGACGCTGGCTTTGATCGCCTCTGTCCGTGTTTTCAGGCTGTCGATAAATTGTGTGGCTTTTTCCTGTACATCAAAGATAAGACCAAGCTGCGTAATATCGCTGTAGAGGTTTTCGAGCGTTCCCTTGTGATTGGTCGTTTGCATGAAGGTACGGATGTTCATCTCATTCAGTCCGTCTACGCTTCCCACACCCCAGTCAGCGTCTGCAAACAGATCACCTCGTCCAAAGACCAGATCAGGGCTGGCGCCAACAACAAGCTCCTTGCCCACGTAATTCTCGGACAACACTGGAATTTTGGCGAATTCGTCAGCTACATCGGGTGTTACCGCGCCATAAAGTGCAGCAACCCCAACCATTTTATCCGTCAGGCCCAGCTTGATCAGCATTTCGGCAGCGGATTGAGTATTGGCAACAACACGCTCGGGTGCCTTATCAAACACCTGTGCTTTGGGTTTCCATTCTCCGCCTTCACCAGACATAGAGAAGTTTTCGACGGTAAGCGGATAGGTCGTTTGATTAGCCGTTCCCGCAGGTGCGGTAGCTTCGGTTGTCCCTGTTTGGGAAGCCGTATTTTCGGCTGTGGATGGTGTGGACGTATTAGATGAACATGCCGACAGCAGCAGTAATAACAGAGTTAGCGTAGCGAATAAAGTGGTTCTGGACGAGCGTTTCAACATGGTAATAACCCCTTTTTGTTCGTATATTAATTGACAAAGATAATCATTCTCAATTATAATCCGGGAAAATACTTTGTAAATAGCTAATTTAAGTTTCGCACCATTTTAATAGAATTCATGGGGGAAGAAATGGCACAGACGATTCAGGCTGGCACACAGCACTTGGGGAAAAAAGAATCCCTGATTCACAGTAAAACAGGTTTTACCCTACTTATTGCAGCATTAATCGTGATGGTACTGATTTCAGCAGGGTTTGCCGTCTCTATTGGACAAGTTCGTATTCCGCTCGGAGAGTCCTACCGTATTCTTTTAGCCAAAATAACGGGAATGGAGTGGGGAGGAAAGCCGGTTGCAGCAGGCTCCTTCACGGATATTATCTGGCAGATTCGCTTCCCGCGTGTATTAATGGCAATGTTTATCGGTGCGGGGCTCGCCTTATGTGGTGCCGTTATGCAGGCGGCTGTGCAGAATCCACTGGCGGACCCTTACATCCTTGGCATTTCCTCAGGAGCCTCGCTCGGGGCTACCTTTGCGATTCTCATCGGTTTTGGTGCAATTAGCTGGCTAGGACAGACTGGCGTTGCCTTTTGGGCGTTTGCCGGAGCTATGGGTGCATCTTTGCTTGTTCTGACACTGGCCGGAATCCGGGGCAAAATGACGTCAGTCAAGCTGGTGCTTGCGGGTATGGTTATTAATGCACTATGCAGTGCGTTTTCCAACTTCGTTATCTATTTTGCGAATAATGCAGAGGGCATCAAAACAGTCACATTCTGGACGATGGGCAGTCTTGCCGCTTCCGGGTGGAACAAGCTACCACTAATAGGCATAGTCGTGCTTACTGCCATATTGTTTTTCCTGCTGCAGTCCCGTGTGTTAAACACGATGTTACTGGGGGATGAAGCTGCAGTTACTTTGGGTATTAACCTGAGTGTATATCGCAGACTGTATATGATATTAACTGCACTCGTGACGGGTGTGATGGTTGCTAGCTGCGGCATGATCGGTTTTGTCGGATTAATCATTCCTCATATCGTGAGAGGGATCGTCGGTTCGGACCATCGTAAAGTGATGCCTGTTTCGGTATTGTTCGGCGCGATATTCCTGATTTGGACAGACGTCATTGCGAGATCGCTAATCTCCAGTGTTGAACTGCCCATCGGCATTATTACGGCGATGATTGGTGCACCGATGTTTATGTACATGCTTGTCAAAAAAGGCTATGGCTTTGGAGGAAAATAACATGCAATTAACGGTCGATAACATATTTTTTTCCGTGCAGGATACGGATATCGTGCGTGATATCTCCCTTCAGGTGAGAGAGAAACAATTCGTCGGGATAATTGGACCGAACGGCTGCGGCAAATCGACGTTGCTCAAAAGCATTTATAAAGTCATTAAACCGAAGCAGGGCAGCGTTATGCTGGGAGATACCGATATTCTGAAATCAAGTCCCAAAGTCACGGCCAGGCAGATGGGGGTTGTAGGTCAGTTTAACGAGTTAAGCTTTGATTTTACCGTTCGTGAGATGGTTATGATGGGGCGTACACCGCACAAAAAGCTACTGGAGACCGATAATGCAAAGGACGAGCAGATTGTGGAGATGGCACTGGAAAAAGTACAGCTGACCGGACATGCAGGCCGCAATTATACGTCTCTGTCCGGCGGGGAGAAGCAACGTGTCATTCTGGCTCGTGTACTTGCGCAGCAACCGGAATTTCTGATTCTGGACGAGCCGACCAATCATCTGGATATCAAGTACCAGCTACAAATATTGAATATAGTTCGCGGACTGGACATCGGCATTTTGGCAGCGCTGCATGATCTTGAACTTGCGGCAGCCTACTGTGATTATCTCTATGTGGTCAAGCAAGGGCAAGTTGTTGTTCATGGCACTCCTGCCGATATTTTGACTCGTGAGATCATTGGCGAGGTATTTGAGGTGGAATGTGAGATTTACCAGAATCCGGTCACCGGAGGTTTGGGAATTGCCTATTTGAGCACACGATAATCCGGAATTCGGAGATGTAACTATAGAATTCTTTCATTCGCGCCGTAGTCCTGAAGGACGTCGGCTTTTTCTTTTTTTACATCTATTCCAGCCTGGAGTCTACTCGATGTGAATGCTTCCCGCTGCTGACCTCTTCAAAAATATTAGCCGAATCTTCATCTTCACTTCCACGGTTTGCCGAACCCTTACTCTGCTTCTCTTCGGGCCGTTGTTCAAACAAGGACATCCCGCCACTGGATCGAGCCAAGCCATAGCTTTGCAACAATTGCTCCAGATCTTTTACAGTGACGGGGCGCGCTTCCGGTTTCAGAACATAGCCAAGCTGGCCATTCGGTTCAACGGTGGCCGTTTCCAGGTCATTTACACTTCGGATACCCGCCTGTCTTAGATGCATCTCGAGCTGATCTATCGTATACCGCATTCGTTTCAGGTTCGGAATAATGATTTCCCCATTCTCAACAACTACTCTGGAGCTGCCGCTCATCATACGTTCGAACAGATTGGATTTCATCTGTAATTGCTCCACGACGAGCAAAGTTACAATAAATACGGCAGCGGAGCCAATCGCTTTGCCCAGTTCATGATTGGCAATCGGCTGTACGATGGTTGTCCCGATCGAGATCATAATAACGGTTGTTGCCACACTCATCTGTGAGATGGATTTACGCCCTGCGATGCGCAGCAGAATCATGCCAACGAGAACAAGCAAGACGGATTTCCAGATCCAATCCATGCAAGACATCCTTTCTTTTCCTAATTGAACGCTGATTATTAGACTGTTCCGGGATGCGAGGGAATATACCAAATTCAACCGTTCTGTTTATTCCTCTGTTCTAATGCTGAGGCCAATAATGAACTTTCATTTTAACTACTTCTTCGTTTACAATAGGATATTGACGCAGTAAACAAAGGAGCGGTTACGCATGGCGAAACAGAAATATTACGTGGTATGGGAAGGAAAGAAACCGGGCGTATACAGCACTTGGGCGGAATGTAAGGCTCAGACGGATCAATATGCCGGAGCCAAATATAAATCATATGAATCTAGGGAAGCCGCTGAAGCAGCGTATCGTGCTGGCTGGAAAGGGAACTGGGGTTCAAGTGCAGGTGGCGCTTCCAAGTCCAAGTCGAAGTCAGGCAGTAGCGGTAGAAGTGCCGGGATGGAGACATCCGAGGAAGTGGACTATGATAGCATCTCTGTTGATGTAGGCACACGAGGCAACCCAGGACCGGTTGAATACAAAGGTGTGGATACCCGCACAGGTGAGGTGCTTTTTTCCGTCGGCCCGATCTCGAAAGGCACCAACAATTTGGGAGAGTTTCTGGCGATTGTGCATGCTCTGGCTTATCTCAAAAAAGAAGGTAGTAACAAAACCGTTTACACCGATTCGGTCAATGCGATGAAATGGCTGAAACAAAAAAAAGTTGCGACAACACTGCCGCGTGACAACTCGACGGAAGAAATCTGGTTGATGATTGACCGGGCAGAGCAGTGGCTTCGCACGAATACGTATACGAATAAAGTGCTCAAATGGCAGACGAAGCAGTGGGGCGAAATCAAGGCGGATTATGGCCGAAAGTGATACTTTTACTCGAGTTAAAAAAAGATAAGCATGTCTATTAGAAACGATATTTACAATTTCCAATTTCCATTCTATAATCATCAGCATATGATAAGTCGCACATATGGAGGAGCCTGTCATTTTAACAGGCCCTCTTTATCTTTTTGGGCCGGGAATATCCGGAATTGATCACTGGAACAGGTGAGATGAGTACACATTGCAGGAGGCAGACATGAGTTCCATTTATAAAAGTGAAGAAGGCAAGAGCAGTATTCTGGAAGAATACGAAATTTATTTGAGTGAGCTGGGTGAAGGATTTACAAGAGAGTATGTGGAGACACGTTTTGGGAAAACACATGTGTTGCTGACTGGACCGGAAGATGGCAAGCCGTTATTTATTCTTCAAGGTGGCAATTGTGTGAATCCGATGACGTTGTCCTGGTTCTCTTCCTTATTTCAATCCTATCGGATTATCGCGCCGGATACGATTGGCCATCCCGGGTACAGCGAGGAGACGAGCATTTCGGCTCGTTTTGACAGCTTGGCGATGTGGGTATCCGATCTGCTGGATCATTACAACATTGAACAAAGTGCGTTCATCGGTCCTTCATTTGGCGGCGGCATCATTCTGAGATTGGCTACGTATATTCCGGAGCGTATTGCATGCTCGGTGCTAGTAGCTCCCGCGGGTCTTGCGGTCAACTCCAGAATGAAAACGGCTCATGATATTACACTTCCACTCGTCAAGTATCGTATGACTTCTTCGCCAGCTTCTTTGCAAAAGATTACGGATAACCTGTCATGCCACTGTATGAAGGAAGCAGATAAAAACTTGATCGGCAAAATATTCAAATATGTCAGCCTGGAGCAGGATTTGCCCAAACTTGCAGAGCGAGAAGAACTTGAAAATTATACCTCGCCTACATTACTTCTGGTGGGTGAGAAGGATGTCTTTTTCCCAGGAGATAAGTGTATTGACCGTGCTCAGAAAATTATTCCGAATGTACAGGCGATCAAATATGATACAGGCCACTTCCCTTCTCAGGATGTACTAAGAGAGATGAATGAGGAGATTCAGCAATTTTTAAATAAGCACTATTAGAGGCGATTAGCATAGGAACATGGGGCAGTTCGCATTTTTTATGAACAAATTAACGAAACTGCCCCTTTTGTCGATACTATGTATAGAAGAGTGATTACTTCTCTTATATAGAAAACGGAAGCTTGAACGAAAATGCACTTTCCGCAAAAAAAATGTTTCAAACGGTGGCGTTTGGTTTATAAAGATGGTTAGCAATGATTCGACTGTCTGGTTGGATTTATTTCCGATGAGTTCAAGGATCAAATTCGTCGTTATGCGGCAAGTCTTCCGATCGACAAGGTTGAAAAGAGGTTTGAGATGAGAAAAAATAACTGGAATATGGCTTTGCAGCGCAATGTCATTTTGAATGATACATATCAGGTAAGACAGGTATTGACTAGTAGTGAATTAGCGATTGTGTATGTTGGGCGGAATCGCCATACAGGTGCCAAAGTGGCTATAAAGGAGTTTTTCCCCCATCGGATTGCTGCACGTCAGACGGACAAGCGCAGTGTATTTTGTGCATCCCGAGGATATGGCGGACAATTCCATGAACTGTTATCTGCGTTTCTTCAGGAGGGTGAGCTGTTGTCATCTCTTAATCATCCTCACATTATTACATATGTTGATCATTTTGAGGCCAATGATACGGGATATCTGGTCACAGAATATTGTACCGGCATGATCTTGACCGATTATTTACGGGAGCGTAACCATGCATTACAGCCCGAGTTTATTACCGATACGCTACTGCCGCTGGTGGATACGCTGGATTACATTCATAAACAAGGCATTCTCCACCGGGATGTCAAACCTTCCAATGTCATGGTGATGGAGGATGGTACGCCCAAATTGCTGGACTTTGGTGCGGCTGTGCGCTGGCCGATGCAGACGGGAGCAAAACAGGCGATTTTTACCTCTAAAGGGTATTCGCCGCTTGAATTTTATTCCGAGAAAGCAGTTCAGGGACCCATGTCAGATATCTATAGTTTGTCCGCTTTGCTTCATTACTGGACTTGTGGTCAGCCGCCTATGGATGTAAAGCAACGTTTGTTCCAAGATGAATTGCCATCCGTGCGCAAGCACAATGAATATGTCAATCCGTGGCTAGCCCGGGTTATTCATTGGGGGCTTATGGTTCGTTCGGAGAAGCGTTGTACCTCTCTGTTTTGGGTGAGAAGATCGCTTCGCATTCAGGCCTTGGTGTGGAAGGTTCGCAAACCAGGTACGGTGGAGTGGCTGCATGAGGAAAATGAGCACACCCAGGTCTATGAGCCAGAGCCGAAGAAGCAACATGAGACGGCCTGACCGTGGTGAGTTTTGGGAAAGTGGAACAAAGCAGTGCGGCATGTGTTGCCGTGGTGTTTGAAGGAAACCAAATCGACTCTATCTGCGGAGAAGATTTGGTTTTTTTACTATTTTGGGTTTTACTATAATAAAGGTAGAGTTAATTTAGTATAAGCACATTGGAAGAAAGAGGGCTGTGAACGAATGGAGTTTGAATTTCATGTTACCCTAAGTGACCTGAGCCAGCAAGAAAAGCAAACCTTTATCCGTATCTGTAACGAAGAGAACGTGAAACCGGTCCTGATCGAGCTCGATCAGGGAGAGCACATCCATCAACCCATGATTACGGGCATTGTCCATAGCGAGGATTTTCAGGATGTACAGCGTGTCATTGAAGAGATTTCAATAACATTTAGGAATAACGGGTTCACTGTGGTACGTACAAAAGTAGAGATACCGGCTAAGGAGGAACGGTTTTTCAAACAACCGATAGTGCCTCAGTCCAGACCTTATTTTGAGTGGCATGGTAAGGTTCAAGTCGAAGATGTGAATAGGCTGAAGCATATATGTGCGGGGACAGAGGGGCATATCTCCCGTAATTCGCTCCATAAGAATGGCAGTATAAGGTTTGTAACTGTGCGTGAGTATGAGCATGCAGATCATTTTTATCGTAGCGTTGAAGAAATTCATAACATTTTGCAAAGCAATCAAATTGAACTGCTCAAGCAACAATATGAGCTGTGTATATATGATAGTCGGGAAGAGTTGGATCGGGGCTGGATCTGATTGAACCGGCTTGATGTGTTTAAGATAAGATTGGAGGAAAAGTTGTGACCAGAAACGGGAATGAGATACCCATACATCGCTTCAATGAAGACGAGAGATTACTTATTGTTTTGGAAGCGCTATTGAAACGGGCTACGCTAGTCCATTCATCCTTTATTTTGAAAGGTAGCCTGTTAACGAGACAGTACTTGGAGAATCCAAGTCTGCGCTATGCTGAGGATATCGACTTTTTGTATAAAGGTACGATTGAACATGCGGATCAGGCCAAGCAGATTTTTACGGATTGGATGATTCAGGTGACTGAACTTGATCTGAATGATGGAGTCCATTTTCGCAGCTTTCGGGAGAATGCATTCTGGCGTGAAATTGATTACGCAATGGATGATGACTTTCCAACGGTGAATACCGATATCGCCTATGCGATCCAGAGTGAGTCCAGTGAAGGGAATCGGTATGAAGATGAGCTTTTTCTTGATATCTCATTTAATCTGAAGCTGGATGCAGAGCCTGTGGAGTTCAACTACCAACCGTTAAGAGGTGAGCCTTTTGTAGTTCCCTACACGGTTCCGCTGTCCGCTCAAGTCGCTTGGAAGTTGCATCAGACGATCGTGAGGCCGAGGTTCAAGGATCTATATGATCTGCAGTATCTCGTATCTCACCCGTCCTATGACGAGCAGGCTGTAGAAGATTCGCTGCAGACACTCGTCAATGAATGTAGCATGACGGCTAGTATTACGAGTGAAGATATGAAGAAAATATTAGTCGAAGATTTGCATCCACTGTATCAAGGTCTGGAAAATGATTATCTATTGAAGCAGCTTGCAGGGGAGCGGGTACCTGAAATTTATTTTACGGAAGTTGCTACTCGCTTGCGAAAAGCGCTGAATCGTGCGGGTATCCATCGAGAGGCTTTCAAACATCTGCCGTCCCCGATATGGAATAAAGGATAGAACGGAGAATATGGATATGAATGATTTTATGAACAAGGATGATCAGAATGATGTTATTTTGGGCGCAGCAGCTCATGAACTGGAGCAGATGGTAGAACAGGTCTGCGAACTGATTGGCACACCACTCGCAGAAACGACAGAACTGCAACGTCAACTGCTTGCCGCTTTTGGTTTTGGTGCGGTGTACAGTATTACTCATCGTGATCGTCTGGCCGAACCCCAGGCTCATGCGCTGAGCATTCGGATGTTGATCAAGCCGTTTAATTACAGTGAACAACAGGCGGTCGATTTTGCTGACGATCTGATTCGTGTTGCATCCAATGAAGAGGTTCATCCGGTGATGAATACGATTATTCATCGCGGTATTAATGGACATATCCAGTTTACGCAGGAGGATCACGAAGCTCTTGCCCGTAACATTCAGGAGATTATGGGGGCAGTTCAGCAACAAGGATAGATGAGAGAAGGTGAGAAACATCGACTACATGAAATTAAGCAAAGAGCTTTCCTATGCATTGAGACATGTGCCATGGGAATACGAGCTTGAGCTGGATGAAGAGGGATGGGTAGAGATTTCACAACTGCTCGTCGCTTTGCACGAAAGCCCGGGGTGGCGTAATGTAACAGAAGATGATCTGCAACATATGATTGCGGTTTCCAATAAAAAGCGGCACGAGATCAATACCGGCCGAATTCGTGCACTTTATGGTCATTCTACGCCGCAAAAAATATCCAAAATAGCTACACAACCTCCCGAATTGTTGTATCACGGGACACCCGTACGTGCTGTGTCCTCCATCATGGAGCACGGTTTGCAACCACGGCAACGGCAGTATGTGCATCTATCGGCTGATATGGATACGGCACGTCAAGTTGGACAAAGGCGAGATGATCAGCCTGTTATCCTGCGCATTCAGGCTGGGCAGGCCGCACGTGAAGGTATTCTTTTTTACCATGGCAACGAGAGTATTTGGCTGGCTGATGTGATTCCTGCGCATTATATTGAGCAAGGTTAATCAATTCGTTAGGTTAAAGAATGTGTAAGTTTTGTTTGAAGAGCTCCATAATAATGTATACGAAAAGGGTTGTTCCCCGTCATCATGTGACGTATGGAACAACCCTTTTTCTATATCCTGTATGTTACCGTGAGGGCAACATGACGAATTTATTTACCCAAAATAGCTTTAAAACCTTCGCTTAACGGTTGAGCTGGACGTCCAAGCAATGTTTCAAGTGCATCACTCTCTACAGCTAGAGCACCTTGGCGGAGCGCGCTTTGCATTTCAACCAGCATGGATACAACAAAATCAGGCAAACCTGCACCTTTCATGATGTCCGCATAAGCTGCATCGTCGACGTTTTGTACGTTAATCTCCTGCCCCAACACTTCACCAGCAATGGCAGCAAGCTCAGCTTGTGTGCGCAGTTTACCAGACAATTCATAGACCTTGTTCTCATGTCCTTCGCCTGCAAGTACAGCAGCAGCTGCTTCAGCATAATCACGTCGAGTTGCCCAGCCAACCTGGCTGTCATTCGTAGCATGAACCCAAGGAGCACCATGTGTTACCGCCTGTACACTGCCAGCTTCATTTTCAAGGTACCAATTGTTACGCAGGAATGTATAAGGGATGCCAGACTCACGAATTGCTTGTTCTGTCTTGCGGTGTACCTCAGCAAGGGAGAGCGGGTTATGCTCGGCGTTGACTACACTTGTATAAGCGATATAACCGACACCTGCTTTTTTGGCCGCTTGAACAGCAGTCTGATGCTGACGGATACGTGTCTCGTTATCACCGTCTGTGGAGATCAGTAACAGGCGGTCTACACCGTCAAAAGCTTTCTCCAAAGTTTCCGGTTGATCGAAATCCCCTTGACGAACGTCTACACCCTGCGAGAGCAATACTTCTGCTTTTTCTGGTGAACGAACACTAACAGCCAAGTCTGTTGCAGCGGTTGTCTTCAACAACGCCTCCACAACCAGTGAACCAAGTTTACCTGTAGCACCTGTAACTAACAATTTCATTTTGTTTCCTCCTAAAATGTAGTTTGCATCATTAGCAGCTTCATAGTCATTGTTGAACAATCGTGTATGTACAGCCACCTATAGAGTATTAGGGTAATACAACTTCCAAGGAGTAGCTGTGGATGTGTGAAACGAAAATGTATATCTATGTAACTATAATAGTTACATAATAAAATGTTGTCAAATTTTATTATCTATAAAGACGACTAAAGTAGTCTGAATATATGGGTAAAAGGAATCAACCAGTGGTAATTAAATTATTTCAACTATGGGATAAATGAGAGGTGGTTCTTTTGGAGTGTTAAAAAAGAAACATATATTGGTAGAATATATGTAAAAATGGTATATAAGTCCTAAAAATTTCAAGTTATATAGAACTAAGCACGATAGAATCATTGCGTATAAGAGAAGGGAAATGGTAAAAACTTCGACAAAATAGAAAATTATGTACGAATTGACAAATGTAAAAGCGATTATATAATGTGGATATCTACAAATTAATTCATTTAGTTACAAATGATTCCAAAATAACAAATTGGCAGGAGTGAAACAGCGATGTGGTTTTTGGTTCTATGGTTATTTGGGCTTATTTCAGGAACAATTCATCTTTGGATGCTTGGTTTCCCTGGCGAAATGAGCGAGATTAGCAGAGTGTTATTGCTTCATCAGTTTGTGGTTACATTTGGACTTGTAGGTGTTATTGGTTACGTGGTTAACATTGCTAGAGCAGAACAGACAGCCAAAATGCTAGGTTGGCCAGGAGGGCCGTTTCAGGTCAAATATGGATTCTCGCAAGTCGGACTTGGCGTTATGGGCATTATGGCGATCTGGTTTCAAGGGAACTTCTGGGTTGGTGTATTGGTTACGATGTACATATATGGTTTGAGTGGTCTGTGGTCACATACTTATGTCATGATCAAGAATCGCAAGGCAGATGGAGACAGTATCGGCAATTTGATAATGGATGTTGTCTATCAAACGTTTATCACCGTTCTATCCATATGGGCTGGTGGCATCTGGGTAATGAGCTAGACAGGGACTGGATTTATGACAACACAGCTTGAATCTCAATTAATGAATGAGGTGTGGTCGTGATGGTACGTAAAACCGTGGAACTCTCCGAAACACAAAAGGGAATCTATTTCGATTGCCAAGTGAATGATCCATCTTCTTATAACATCTCAGCTTCGATACAAATAGAAAGGCTTCAACTTGAAGCCTTTCGACGTTCCATTGAATTGCTTATGCATGAACAAGTCGTGCTTCGCACGCATATTGAGATACAACAGGACAGACCGGTTCTGGCGATCCATGATGATCTGGAGTACTCACTGGTTTTGCGGGATCTGAGTCAGGCACATCAGGATGGCAGGGAACAACAACTGGAGGAATACATTGAAGAATGTATTCAGGCTCCCTTCATATTGGAGCAGGGCCCTCTATTTCGAATCATGCTTGTACATATGGACGAGAACAGACATGTTCTTACTTTATGTATTCACCATTTAATCTGTGACGGTATGTCACTGGAACTTTTAAAAAATAAGCTTCTTCATACGTACACCTGCATTCTGCAGGATCTACCTTTGCAAGTAAAACAGGATCAAGGTTTTATCTCT
The DNA here is from genome assembly GCF_007680605.1 of Paenibacillus xylanexedens. Classification (GTDB taxonomy): domain Bacteria; phylum Bacillota; class Bacilli; order Paenibacillales; family Paenibacillaceae; genus Paenibacillus; species Paenibacillus xylanexedens_B. The sequence continues at coordinate 2,940,335 of NZ_VEIO01000001.1, read as the reverse complement.
TATATTGAAGCAGAAAACTTGAAGTTACAGGAGAACAAATATAACCGAGAGCGTGAGTTCTGGTTATCCAAAATGAACGGAGCGGAGCCCTTGGCACTGCAGCATGACTATCCTGCTGGCGGTTCGCAGACAGGTGTGGGGCACGAGCTGCGTTTTGATATTCCCAAACCGTTGATGGATGCCATTACACAGATGTCAAAGGACCATGAGGTTACTGTATTTATGTTTTTCATGGGTGCATTCAGTATCCTTCTGAATAAGTATGCAGGCAAGGAGGATATCACGTTTGCTTCTCCGTATTCCCATCGTCCGGGTTTCGAATTGGAAGAAACGATAGGCTGTTTTGTACATATGTTGCCCATGCGGTTCCAGATTGACCTCGAAACAAAGTTTGGATCTCTGCTTGAGCAAGTTACTGCAGCCTGGATCGATACGTATAAGCACATTGGCTATCCCAATAACTTAATCGTGAGAGACAGCATGTTACAGGTACAACCAGGTTCACCTTCGGTATTTGATATCTCTTTTGTGTACGACTCATATGAGGAGGATCTACCGGGGAGCCAGCTTGTGGAACAGGATAAGGTCACCTTTCCAGGCGATCTGATGGTTGTATTGAATAGCACACCTCAAGGTACGCAACTGAAATTGCAATATAAACCGACTGTGTTTCGTGCAGACTCTATTGAACGAATGGGTCAGCGTTTCGTATATCTCATGCAACAACTGGTAACAGAGCCAGAGAAGAGCATAGGTGAATACAGTCTGCTGATGCAGGATGAGCAGGAGCAATTGCTGCAGGATTTTAACCAAACTTCTTATTTTCCCTACACTCCGCAGCATATCATCGATGTTTTCCATACAAAAGTAACAAAGCACCCAGAACGAGTTGCCCTACTCGAAGGTAAAGAAAAACAAACCTATGCACAAGTTAATGCAAAAGCCAATCAATTGGCAAAACAGATCATCGCACGGAAAAAGACCGATAATGAGGCGGTTGGCGTACAAATGCCACGTTCTTCCGATCTGGTCATCGCCTTGCTGGCTGTTCTGAAGGCTGGATGTGCATTTGTTCCGCTAGATCCCTCCTATCCGGTATCCAGAAAAGCCTATATTTTAACCGATGCGAATATTTCCACAGTCATCGCGATCCGGCCAGAAGCAGAGGATGACTCTCTTCCGGCTCACTATATCTACACTCAGGATGGGACGGTATACACTGGAGACAGTTCGAATCCCGAAGAGTCTTTAGATCCTCACAGTCTCGCCTACATTATGTATACGTCAGGCTCAACGGGCAAACCCAAAGGGGTCATGATTGAAAATCATAGCGTTGTGAATACACTGCTGGATCTGGAACGTCGTTTTCCAGTACAAGCAAGTGATGTGTATATGTTAAAAACAGCGTATACCTTTGATGTATCCTGTACAGAATTGTTTGGTTGGTTTATGGGCGAGGGTGCGTTGAGTATTCTGCCGCCAGGCGAGGAAAAGAACCCTGATCAGATCTTGACTACAGTAGCTGAACATCAGGTAACTCATATCAACTTTGTACCGACGCTATTCCGTCTTTTTCTCGAAACGATGGAACTTCGCTCTGATCTCTCGGGACTGGACACGCTGAGATGGGTATTTGTAGGCGGAGAAGCCGTTACACCCGATATCATTAAAAAATTCAATAAACTGAATATCCGGGCAAGCCTGGATAATGTATATGGTCCTACGGAATGTACGATATGGGTCTCTCATTATCCATTGAGTATCTATGAGGGGCATGGAAACATACCTATTGGTTCCCCGCTAAACGAGTCCAGATGGTATGTCGTCGGAAGCCGGAATGAATTGCAGCCTTTGGGTATTCCGGGGGAACTATGTCTAAGCGGTGTAGGTCTTGCAAGAGGATATTTAAACCTGGAGGAAATGACAAGGGAGAAATTCGTTCCTAACCCTTTCTTTGACGAAGAGAAGGACCCTGAGCATTTCAGAATGATGTATCGCACGGGGGACATGGTTCGATCCCTGCCAAGCGGAACGATTGAGTACCTGGGACGCATTGATTTTCAAGTCAAAATTCAGGGTGCCCGGTTAGAGACAGGTGAGATCGAAAATACCCTTTCATCCTATCCGGGAGTCATTCAAACCGTTGTTGTCATGAAATCCTCCGAGACAGGGTCCGGCTTACTGTATGCCTACTATCTATCGGAACAGGAATTGCCCGTAGCTGAGTTGAGAGAACATTTGTCCAAATCTCTGCCGGCCTATATGATTCCATCTGTTTTTGTACATAAATCAGAGTTCCCACTCAATAGTAGCGGGAAAATTGATCGCAATGCGCTAATTGCAGATACCACGCATATCCACACTTCAAGTACGGCTTACGTTGCACCTGCCACGGAATTAGAGCGGCAGATTGCAGCGGTATGGGCAGAAGTGCTCGGTGTGGAGAGGGTCGGAAGAGATGATCATTTCTTCGAACTAGGTGGCAATTCGTTTTCCGTTATACAGGCTCATAATCGATTAAAGCATCGTACTGAGGTGGACTTCCCAGTGCCCCGTTTTTTTGAGTGTCCTACACTGCGGCAGTTCGCGGCAATGGGACAGAAACAGGAAGCTGCACAGATACCGATGTTGCGAGAAGAACGTTTTGGGCGGAAAGCGGGTATTCTGCGTGAGGATATTGCCATTGTAGGAATGTCTGTCAATGTACCAGGGGCAGAGGACATTCATACATTCTGGCGTAATCTGATGGCACAAGAGGAGAGCATTCATTTTTACAGTGATGAGGAACTGAGGACACTCGGTGTGGACGAGGCATTGCTACGTTCCCCTCGTTATGTCAAAGCCAAAGGGCGAGTCAACGGGATTGAGGAATTTGATGCGGGCTTTTTCGACTATACACCTGGCGAAGTTAAAATGATGTCCCCTCAGTTCAGACTGATGTACCAGGGAATATGGGAAGCGTTCGAGGATGCAGGGTGCAGACCCGATGAAGCAGGCAAAGTCGGCGTGTTCCTCGGTGGATCGGATGACTTTGAGTGGTACCGCCAAGTGCTGTTCGGGGATGCGGGATACAGTAGCAAATATGAAGCATTTACACTCAGCACCAATCATTTTTTGGCTACACGCATGGCCTATAAGTTGAACCTTAGAGGTCCTGCTTATACAGCTCTTACGGGATGTTCAACGTCTTTGGTCACTCCGCACTTGGCATGCCAATCTCTAATCGTTGGAGAATGTGATGTGGCTGTGGCTGGTGGAATTACGGTTGAACTGCCGAACGAAGGCGGTTATGTGTACGAGGATGGCATGATGTTCTCCTCGGATGGCCATTGCCGTCCATTTGATGCAGCTGCAAGCGGCACGGTGTTCTCGAATGGGATGGGAATTGTGGTGTTGAAGCGGTTAAGCGATGCATTGCGAGATACAGATCATATTTACGGTGTTATTAAAGGTTCAGCCATTAATAATGACGGTCAGGAGAAGCTTAGCTTCCTTGCGCCAAGTGTAAGCGGTCAGGCGGAGGTCATTCAGGATGCGTATCAGGCAGCCGGAGTTGATCCTGAAACGGTTAGTTACATTGAGGCGCATGGCACAGGCACACTTCTGGGTGATCCGATTGAAGTTGAATCGTTGACACGTGCTTTTGACTCCGAGAAAAAGCAGTTCTGTTATCTTGGCTCAGTAAAAGGCAACGTGGGACATATGGATACAGCGGCTGGCGTCGTTGGTTTGATTAAGGTTGCACTTAGCCTTGATCAAGGATATATCCCGGGTACCGCCAATTATGAACAGCCGAATCCGAAGATTGATTTTGCAAGCACGCCCTTCAAGGTCAACTCGCAGGGGGTGGACTGGAAACCAGGTGAAGCTGGTGTTCTGCGTGCAGGGATTAATTCATTTGGTGTGGGAGGCACAAATGCTCACATGGTATTGGAGGAGGCTCCAAAGATGGACAAGTGCAGTCCGGATGATGATGTCAATGTATTGCTTTTTTCAGCCAAAACAGAGTTCTCGCTGAGCCGCACAGCTGAACAAATTATGGAGCATCTCGCACAGCATCCAGAGCTATCCATCTCGGACGCAGCATGGACATTGCAGACTGGTCGAACAGGTTTTGCTTATCGTAAGGCACTGGTTCTGGATAAAAGCTGGAAAGATGACCCCAAACAATTCATGCGTCAGCTGGAGAAGGCAAAAACAGTTCATTCGCCGCAAGGTCGGCGCCCGGTTTATTTTATGTTCCCTGGGCAGGGCAGTCAGTATCAGGGCATGGGTGTGGCATTGTACAAATCGACAGAACAGTCGGGCATTGCACCGCTGTTCAAGAAGCATGTACAGCAGATTCTGGATATGCTTCCTGAACAAGAACGGGGAGAAATTCTGTCTGTTGTATACGGTGATCAGCACCCAGAGCGAATTAACCAGACGGAGTACAGCCAATTTGCACTATTTATGACCAGTTATGCTATGGCTCAGTCCTTGATCGATATGGGTATCCGGCCAGACGGCATGATCGGACATAGCATCGGAGAACTGACAGCAGCTGTGGTTGCAGGTGTATTTGATCTTGCAGATGCTGTACAGATCGTAAGACTACGGGGACGTTTAATGCAGCAGCAACCGCCAGGTGTCATGCTTGCCATCATGGAGGAATCACAGCTGGTGAAGTCCCAATTGGAAGAAGATGTGTGGCTGGCTCTGGTCAACACAACAGGCTCCAGTGTCATTGGCGGGACAGCAGAGGCGATTGACCGAATGGAAGAAAAGGCAGGAAAACTCGGCTGGAAATGCGTTCGTGTGAAAACTTCCCATGCCTTCCATACACCGATGATGAAGGATGCTGCGATGGAATTTGAACACAGTCTGTCGAGTTATTCGTTGCATAGCCCGCAGATTCCATTGCTTTCGAATACAAGCGGAACATGGGCATTGCCGGATGAGATCGTAAGTCCGAACTACTGGGCAAGGCATATTTTAGAGCCAGTGTTGTTTGAAGCAAACTTGGCTGAAATGTTAAAAGAAGAACAAGCTGTATTCATAGAGGTTGGGGCAGGACGGACATTAAGCTCGTTTGTGAGACAGCATATTCGGTCGAAGGAAACACAAACTGTATTGAATATGCTACGTCACGTTAGAGAAACAGAACCGGACGTGCTGTATACCACCCGCAGAATCGCCGAGTTATGGTGCGAGGGCATTGAGCCGAAGTGGAAGGTATTCAAGGGACAGAACGTGCGCCGCAAATGCTCCTTGCCAACCTATCGTTTTGATAAGCAGCATTATCCAATTGGTCAGTCGCTCATGGGTGGTTCAATGTTGGAAGGAAAAAGCGGCAGTCAACATACACCTCAGTCGAGTGAACGATATAACAACACAATCCTTTCCATTGCGGGAGGTTATGCAGGTAGTCTGGAAGCCATGAAACGGGTTGTTCTGGAGGCGTATGAGACGATTTTTGGCATAAATGACCTGGAAGAGCATGTTAATTTCTTCGCCGTTGGTGGAGACTCGCTCAAAGCAGTCAGTTTGTCCGCATCGATCCGCTCTTCCATCGGGATTCAGGCAGAGGTTGCGGATGTGTTTAACCATGCTACGCCAGCCCAATTGGCGGAACATCTCTTTGCAATGGTTGAGCCGCAAGTACAGAAGCAGAACATGATTGAGGCTGCACCGATGATGGATGCTTATCCGATCTCGTCTGCGCAGATGCGTATGTTCACTCAATCGATGCTGGATCCGAATAGCACGGCGTATAATTTGCCGTCGGCTACCCTGATCGAAGGAGACCTGGATCATGCCAGAGTAGAGGCTGCATTGGAAAAGCTGGTGCAATGTCATGAAGCACTTCGAACGACGTTTGAAATACGCGGAGATCAAGTGGTGCAGATTGTTCATCCATCCGTTCCTTTGGATTTCAGCTTTACCGAGCAGTATTTAACCGATACACAAGAGATTTCTGCTTTGATTCAGACGCTGATTCGTCCTTTTGTGCTTCATCAGGCGCCGCTCATGCGGGTGAACCTGATTAGAACAGGAGCGCGCAAGCATCTGTTGTTCTTTGATATCCATCATATTATTGCGGACGGTACTTCGGTTGAGCTGATTACGCGTGACTTCAATGCACTGTATTTTGGGGAAGAACGCACTGTACGGTTACATTACAAAGATTATGCTGTCTGGCAACAGCAGCGTCTTGCCACACAAGAATATCAGCCGCATCAAACATACTGGCTGGAACGTTTGGGTCCAACACTGCCTGAACTGCAGCTTCCGCTTGATCATGACCGTCCATTGCAACGGTCGATGCAAGGTGAACGAGTTCACTTCACGTTGAGCCACTCGTTAACGGAGCGCTTGCACAAGCTGGCTTCATCCACAGAAGTTTCCATGTATATGGTGATGCTAAGTGTATGGAATCTTCTGTTAGCGAGTCGAACAGGTCAGCAGGATATCGTAGTCGGGACTCCTGTAGCCGGTAGGTTACAGGAAGAATGGAAAGAAACCGTCGGAATGTTTGTCAATATGATTGCGATGCGGAATTATCCGGCATCAGATCGCGCGTACACTGCCTTTTTACAAGAGCTGAAACAGCATACACTTGATGCTTTTGCGCATCAGGAGTATCCATTCAATGAGCTTGTAACGCAGCTTGGACTTAAGCGGGAACTGAACCGTAATGCGATCTTTGATGTGTGTTTTGATTATCAGAACATGGAGCTGCATGATCTTGAACTTCATGGACTTCAATTCAGTTCTATTCAGGTGGAGACCGGAGTCTCAACCTATGATCTGTTGCTGACATGTCAGGAAAACAGGGAACAGCAAGTCATCGAAGGATACATTGAATATGCGTTAGACCTGTTCCGGGTAGAAACAGTTGAGTGGTTGATTCAGGACTTCATTGAACTATGTGAGCAGGTTGTGCAACAGCCGGGTGCACCTCTAGGTAAAATGTATGAACGAATCCAGCATGTTTCGGGAGCTGAGGTTCAGCGGTTAGCGGGGCCTATTTTACATTATGATCAGTCCCTGAGCTTGCATCGTTTGTTTGAACTACAGGCAGAGCGGACACCAGACAAGATTGCACTTATTGTTTCTTCGGGTAAGGAACTGACCTACCTTGAGCTTAATGAGCGAGCGAATGCGTTGGCTTGGAAGCTGATTGATCGAGGGGTACGCAGAGATGAACCTGTGGGCATATTAACTGGCCGGAATGAAACTCTCATTATTATGTTGATCGCAGTACTTAAAGCGGGTGTAGCCTACCTGCCTATAGATCCAGCATTCCCACCGCAACGTATTCTGGACATGATGCAAGATAGCAAGATGAAGTTGCTACTGTGCACTTCTAATGAGGTCGATGTCGTGGCCTTTGAAGGGGAACGCATCGTTTATGAGCCTGATTTTGCTGACGAACGTTCAGCCATTAATCCGAACGTGGACGTCCTGCCTGCTGACTTGTCTTGTGTCATCTTCACCTCCGGTTCCACCGGAAGGCCTAAAGGGGTGATGATTGCGCATGAAGCGATGGTCAATTTTGTGGAGGACATCAGGCACCGAAACATTTTTGAAAATGATACAGATCGAATGATTAGTGTAACAACGGTGTCTTTTGATATTTTTGGATTTGAAGTGTGGGCACCATTATGTACAGGGTATTCTCTATATTTGGCAGACGAGCAGGAACAGCTTGATCCCGTTCTTGCCGCGCGCCGGATAAGGCAGCATGGCGTAACGCATATTCTCAGTACGGTGTCTCGGATCAAAGCGTTTGTTGAAAATTCGGAATTTGCCAAGGTACTTCCTCATCTTCGGTGTGTCCTTACTGGGGGAGAAAGTGTTCCGGCAGGACTTCTGACCGATATTAAAAAATATTCATCTGCCCGTGTCTTTAATATGTATGGTCCTACCGAAACGACGATTTGGTCAACGACCAAAGAGCTGCAGGAATCTGGACTCATTACGATTGGCAAACCCATTGCTAATACGGAGCTTTATATCGTGGATGAACAGGGTGAATTCCTGCCTCCCGGAAATTATGGGGAACTCTGCATTGCAGGCCGCGGGGTGGCGCGAGGTTACCTGAACAATATGATGGAAACGACCGCTAAGTTCATTGACAATGCGAAGGTTTCGGGTGGACGGATGTACCGGACAGGAGACATGGCTCGTGTGTTGCAGGACGGGGAGGTTGAACTGGCAGGACGTTTGGATCAACAAGTGAAGATCAGAGGGTACCGGATCGAATTAAACGAGATCGAGCAAATGGCTATGAACTATGAACGCTTAAGAGAAGCCGTCGTAAAGGTCGAAGGAAACCAGCCTGAGCAGTTGCAACTGGTTCTCTACTACAGCTTGAAGCCTGACGTAAGTGTATCGAATATGGAAGAGCAGGACACGTTGCTCAGGTCTTGGCTCAAACAGAGATTGCCACAGTATATGATGCCTTCACGCATCATTCGTCTTGAGAAGTTACCGGTTCTGCCGAATGGCAAACTGAATCGGAATGCCCTTCAATGGACTGACTCTGGCGTAAGTGAAGCGATTGAAATAATTGAGAAGCCAGCTCCGTCTTTAATTGCGGGTTCCTCTTCCCCAGTGAGAAGAGAACAGACTCGCCAAGAGCTGGAACAGATGCTGGTTGAAACATGGAAAGAGATGCTGAACCGGGAGCATGTCGGAGTACAAGAGCACTTTTTTGATATTGGCGGTAACTCGCTAGGACTGATCTTAATTAATAACCGGTTAAACGCATACCTGGGAAAAAATATCCCTCTTGTGCAGTTGTTTGAACACTCTTCGATTACTTCGCTGGTTGATCATCTGATGTCTGAACAGATGTTAACTTCGGTGGATGTCCCTGTTCAGAACGAACATGAGCAAGAACATGTATCCAAGGAAGTTATCGCGAGCACGAGCATCACGGCCAAACCTGATCCTTTCATAACGCAAGAAAAAGTGATTATGGACAGAGCCGTCCATGAACTAGTGAATGATCAGCGTAGTCGCCAAGAACAGGCAATAAACATCAAAACAAATGCCGATGTGAACAGCAGAAACAGAAGCACTTCCCCATCGGATATCGCTGTTATAGGTATGGCCGGACATTTTCCCGGATCGAAGAATATAGAGGAGTTCTGGGACAATCTGATGGCAGGCAAGGATGGTATTACCCGACTGACTGAAGAAGAATTAGCGGCAGCCGGAGTGCGACCGGAAGAGTACAAACATCCTGAATATGTGCGAGCCAAAGGCGTTTTGCAAGACACCGAGTTTTTTGATTCCGGATTTTTCGAATACCCGTACCAGGAGTCCAGTATGATGGATCCGCAGATTCGGCTGCTTCATCAGTGCTCCTGGGAGGCACTTGAACATGCAGGCTGTGATCCATATCGGTACTCAGGCTCCATCGGTTTATTTGCCGGAAGCGGATTGAGTTTGCCTTGGATGGTGCAATTCCTGGGTCGTTCAGGTGATCTGTTGCAAGCTTTTGAAGCGATGACGCTGAATGAGAAGGATTATATTACGACACGTATATCTCACAAGCTGAATCTAAGAGGGCCAAGTATGGCTGTGCAGACGGCATGCTCGACCTCGCTCGTCGCGATTCATCAGGCAGCAGAATCACTGATCCGGGGAGAATGTGACGTGGCTCTCGCAGGGGGAGTGTCTATCTCTTATCCGCTCAAAGAAGGGTATCACTGGCATGAAGGCATGATCTATTCCAAGGACGGGCATTGCAGGGCGTTCGACGAACAGGCCTCAGGTACCGTTTCGGGGAACGGGTGCGGCATGGTTGTGCTGAAGCCGCTTCGTGACGCTTTGCGCGATGGGGATCAGGTCTTTGCCGTGATCAAAGGCTCAGCGATTAACAATGATGGATTGGATAAAATCGGATATACTGCGCCAAGTGTTACCGGACAGGTGAAGGTCATTCAAACCGCACTTGACCGCTCGGGGGTGTCTCCACAGGAAATCAATTATGTGGAGGCACATGGGACAGGCACAAAGCTTGGTGATCCCATCGAGATCGAAGCGCTTAGACAGTCATGGGGAACGGATAAACGTAATTATTGCGCCCTCGGTTCGGTCAAAGCAAACATCGGTCATCTGGACGCTGCAGCGGGCGTTGCCGGATTTATCAAAACCGTTCTAACGTTGCATCACCGAACCGTTCCGCCGCAGATTCATATGGAAAGAAGCAATCCCATGCTGGAACTGGAACGCAGTCCTTTCTACATTAATCAGGAGCCGCAACACTTCAAAGATCAGGAGCAGGTTTTGCGCGCAGCGGTAAGTTCCTTCGGGATTGGCGGCACGAATGCTCACATTATTTTGGAGCAACCGCCTGTACGAGAGAGTCAAAGTGTGTATCAGCCTGTACACTTACTCCCGTTCTCAGCCAAGAGCGAATCCGCTCTGGATCGCACGTATCATTCAGTTTTACAAGCACTCGAAAAAATGCCGGAACAGGTGCCGAGCGCTGCTTGGACATTGCAAGAGGGAAGAAGCCGATTTAACCATCGTAAAGCTCTTGTCGTTGTGGATGGCTACGTTCCTTCGCAAGATCAGGCGGAGGAACATGAAGCACAAGCGAGTGTGGACCAGGGGAATAAGCCTAAAGTAATGTTCTACATCCTCGGGGATGTTTTATGGGAACCACACGTGATTCGTGAACTTTATGCTTCCAGGTATCGCAGTCTAGTGTCTGAACGATTCAGGCAACACTTTGAAGAAGTACTGAACGTTTTTGAATCCAAGGAACAGTATGCAATTCGCCAAAGTATAGGCAGGCCGATTCGGGATTCACGTCTGAAATTCATGTATTGCTTTGTGGTGCAGTACGCTCTGTTTGCAACGTTGGTTGAGTCAGGGGTTAAACCGGATGGAATGTGTGGAGAAGGTGTCGGTGAACTGGTCAGACAGGTCATTAGCAATACGCTTGAGTTAGCTCATGCGGTGCGTCTGTTATATAGCCGTGAAGATTGGCAGACCCAAGAAGGTGCCTTGTCTGAGGAAATGAGTACGATCGGCACGTCGAGGAATCTTGTACAATCTGCGGAAAAGATACTTTGGGTTACAGCCTGTCCGCTACAGAACGGAGAGCTTGTAGACAACGATATATGGAAGGATGCGCAGGTCATCTCTCTTACGGGAGACCGTTCCAGCTCGCTTGAAGCCGATATCTATTTCATGAAATCACTAGGATATTGCTGGTGCAGAGGTATTGAACTGAATTGGGCACATATTAACGGACAGAGCACTGGGCAAAAGATATCTCTCCCGACTTATTCGTTCGATCCAATCGTTCATAAGCATGATGTCCCGCTATACCTGCTTGCGGGTGTGCCTCAGACTGCGGCTTCTCAGACTTCATTACCAGCACAGGGGAACACAGGCAAGAGTAGGGTCCGTTTGAGTGTGGATGAAATATACGACACCACTGCTCAGCTCTGGCAAGAGTTGCTTGGTTGTGAATCAGTGAACTCCGAGGATGATTTCTTCCAGCTTGGTGGACATTCCCTAAAGGCTATCACTCTGGCGTCCCGGGTCAAGGAAACATTCGGAGTTGCTATGGGACTAGAGGATGTCTTCGACCATTCCGTCCTTGTCCGTATGGTTGCATGGATTGATCAGCAACAAGAAACAGGATTGGATCATTCGGGATCAGGAGACAGCATTTTACCAGCAGCATACAAAGACCGATACAAGACCACTTCTGCGCAACGAAGAATGTTCGTGGTACATGAATGGATGCAAGGCCAGAGCACAGCATACAATCTCGCAAGTTCGTACCGGTTGCGGGGAGAGCTGGATACGGCACATTTTGCAGCGGTGATGGATGCTCTCGTGCAGCGGCATGAGGCGTTTCGTACGCGATTTGAAATGCTGGAAGGCGAACTGTATCAGGTCATTGAGGATCAGGTTCCAAGTGTGGTGGAGTTGCTGGAATTTGAAAAAGAAGAGCCGGAGCAGCAATTGATGCAATGGACACAACCATTTGATCTGACCCAAGCACCACTGGTTCGTGTAAAACTTGCCCGCCTGTCCGATGACGAACATATTCTGTTCATAGATATGCATCATATTATTTCTGATCAGAGTTCCATCGCGATTCTTATGCAAGAGTTTGCCCGGTTATATAGTGGAGAATCTTTAGAACCATTCTCGATTCAGTACAAGGACTATGCTGAATGGCTTGATCAATCTACATCAAACGGGCATGTTGCCGAAGATGAGGCTTTTTGGCTTGAAGAATTCAAGGATGTGCCTGCGTCTGTCGAATTGCTTACAGATTACCCGAGACGTGGAGAATTCTCTAACCAAGGGGGCAGAATTAGCAGTGAGCTTGGAGAACAGTTAAGTGAACAGATTAATGATTTTTGTGCAAAACAGGGGCTTACTCCTTACATGTTGTTCATGGCGGCTTTAAATGTGTTGATCTCGAAATATACGGGACAGCATGATCTGGTCGTGGGTACAGCTGTAGCCGGAAGAGAGAAGCCAGAACTGAATCACGTCATGGGTATGTTTGTAAACATGCTCGCCATTCGTACAATATTAGACAAGGATCAGCCTGTTGAGCTTTACCTGAACGAAGTTCGTGGCAAGCTGTTATCCTGCTATGAACATCAGCAATATCCATATGAAGCGTTGGTTGAAAAGCTTGGCCTGATGGGTGATGGGAGCCGTAATCCACTTTTCGATATTGTTCTTAATTACATTAATATGGGTACGGATGAGCTTGAAGCAGGGGCACTACAAGTTGAATCCTGGATGGATGGCAAGGTGGACGCCAAGTTTGATCAGACCTGGACGGTCGTTGAACACCACCAACAGTATACGCTTGAACTGGAATATCGTTCTGATTTGTTCCATGCGCGATCCATGGAAATGATGATGGACAAGTTCCGGTACATCTTAACTCAGATGGTCACAGGGGAGGTTGAGCAGGTTCGTCAGATCAAGCTTACCGTGCCTGAAGAGGATGAATGGCTGTTGTTCGGTGTCAACGACAATCACATGGACTATCCGCGGGAAGCAACGATTCCCGAGTTGTTTGAGGAACAGGTTCAATTACATCCACAGAAGACTGCCTTGGTGTGGGGGAACGAGGAGTGGAGTTATGCTGATGTGTATGCACAGGTTCAGAAGCTTGCATCTCGCATACTCGGACAAGACGTGGCATCAGGCTCAAGTATTGCTTTGATCCTGGACCGCGGACCGATCCAGATGATCAGTATCCTTGCTACACTAACAACAGGTTGTCAATATGTACCAATTGATCCGGCATCACCGCCAGCTCGCATTGAGTTTATTCTACAAGATTGCAATGCGTCTATACTCTTGACCGAAGAATCGTATGCCTCGGCATGGAAATCAGTGGTTCCGCGTGTCATGATTCCGTCTGTAGAACTGGGTTCGTTTATTTCAGGAGAGTCTGTAGAGCCTATAGTCCAGCAGATAAAGACTGTTGCAGTCGATCCGGCATATATCATCTATACGTCAGGCTCGACCGGAACGCCAAAAGGTACGGTAATGAGTCACCGTAATGTCATTAAAGTGATGAAGAAAAGCAATTTCGTAACAGTGGTGCCTGAGGACCGGGTACTACAAGTTTCCAATTATGCGTTTGACGGTTCGATCTTTGATATTTTTGCTTCCTTAATTAATGGGGCTACCCTGGTACTTATTCCAAAAGAGATCATTCTCGATATGGCACGTCTGGCGGCAGTGATTCGTCAGCAGCAAATATCTGTATTTTTCATTACAACCTCGTTGTTTAATATGCTGGTGGATTGGGATGCAGCATGCCTGAAGCATGTTCGCAGAGTGATGTTTGGGGGCGAAGCGGCATCCGTGAGCCACGCAAATAAAGCAATGGCATGTGTCGGACCAGGCGTACTGTTAAATGGATACGGGCCGACGGAAGCGACTTTCTTTGCCTCCTATTATTTACTGGAGCAAACAGAGCCTTATACCGACTCTCTTCCTATAGGTTATCCGTTGTCCAATACAGCTCTATATGTTCTGGATGAGGATATGAATCCTGTTCCTGCCAATGTGCCAGGCGAATTATATATTAGCGGGGATGCGGTAGGCATTGGATATTTGAACCGGGAAGAGCTGACCTCAAAACATTTTATAGCTGATCCTTTCCGCAAAGGCGAACGGATGTACCGGACGGGCGACATCGTCAAGCGTCTGCATGATGGCAGATTGATCTTTATTGAAAGATCTGATTTTCAAGTGAAAATCAGGGGCTTCCGAATTGAGTTATCGGAGATCCACAATTGTTTGGAGCAGCTTCCGGGAATCAGGGATGCTTTTGTGATGACAGCTACAGATGCTTCTGGAAGTTTATATGTCACTGCATTTTATACATGTGAAGCCAGCGCTGCACGAACGGTTGATGATGTCCGAACGGAGTTGCACGAGCGACTACCGGAATATATGGTACCTGCACAGATCTGGCGAATGGATCATCTGCCTATTAATGCTAACGGCAAGGTGGATCGGAAGGCTTTAGCCGATCTGGCAGAAGCACAGTCCGTTCCTACAGCGACAGATTCTGTTCTGACGGAGATAGAGCGAAAAATCCTTGTAGCAATGAGAAAGGTACTGAGTAATCCTAGTTTTGGCGTAACCGATCATTTCTTCCAAAACGGTGGACATTCACTTAAAGGTATCGCACTTACGCAAATTTTGTCAAAAGAAGGAATTGCCATCAGTGTGAGCGAATTATTCCAATATCCTACAGTTAGAGCGTTAGCGAATTCGGTGGAGGCAGTGAATTCCCCATCCATTTTATTCGAAGAAAGCCTGCAAATTCAGTCCCCTATCGCAGTTCCCCAAGACATATCACTTCATGAGAAGCAACTGGACAGCCTGGTATTACATGTCTTGAATAATTGTAATCAGGTTTCAAGTTTCATGGCGGGAACACCTGTTATCGGTCGCTTCCCACTATCTCCAATTCAAAGAGCACATGCTTCTACAACTGCACGAGCAAGCGGTTTTACAACCATATTGGAGGGGAATTTAAATGAATTGACTGTGAAAAGACTGATTCTCGGGGTGATTGCCCGTCATCAGTTGCTACACAGCATTATATATGAGGAAGACACGTTACAGTGGCATCAGTGTGATCTATCCTTGGCAGCAGATATGTTACAACAACTCATTCCGTATCTCGATGTGCGTCACTATGATCCTGCTACGCGGCGACAAATAGAGCAGCGACTGATTCAGTCGCTATTACACAAGCCGCATACACTCGATGGATTGCCATGGCGTCTATGTATTCTGCGAACAGGAGCTAGTAAGCACAAACTGATTTGGAGTTTCGATCACCTTGCCTTTGATGGCATGAGCGCCGAGATCATTAAGCAACAACTTGAGTCGGCAATTGCCCGTAATCAGCAACATGGAATGATCGATACAGAAGGTCCATTGGAGATACGCAAATATGAGGATTATGTAAACATGCTGTCTCGGGGGCCTGTTAACATCACTGAGCATGAACTCGAGGAGTGGTATTCCATTCAGGCTTGGCATCATGCTAACCGTAGCGTTATGAAAGAACTGTTAATCACCGCAGGCGAGTCAGCGCCTTCAGCGATGACGGTTGAAATACCGCGTACGGATATTACAGACCAAGATCTTAATGAGTCCTGGTGGAGCTATTTCAAATCCTTTGCCGGCATTATCGCATCTTATCTGAATACGAAAGAGGTGCCTGTTGCGCTTGTGCATTACGGCCGGGAGTATGGACAAGAAACGTATTATGATCACGTAGGTGAATTCCTCGACCTGATTCCGATTCTTGTGCATGCCGATTTTGCTCAGGAAGATCTGATGCAACACCTGGATTTCACAAAACGACACAGCATTAACTTTATGGCACTGACAGATGACTCGGTCATGAAATCCCCATATGTAAAAATTCAAAAACAATTGGCTACAGCCTACAGACAGACGGGTCAGGAGCCAAGGAAACTTATTTTGTTCAACTTCCAGGGTTTTATCTCCAGCGAGGAGACCATTCCAGAGTTGGAACAGATCGATGACTCAGGTTCTAATCCGAGCCTCGCATACATGGAATGGGTCATTCGATACGATGAAAATTCTGTGTACGTGCACCTGGGGTGTCATACAGGTCTGGATACGGAGCGCTTAAAACAGCAGATTGAGGAGCAACTCGGCAGTTACGAGAATGTAAAAGTGAAAGTTCATAATGAGGCAGCGGAGGTGCAACATGTCCAGTAAATCCATACAACGAGGGCCGGAGTTGATTGTGCCGGAGCATTATGCAACAGTTGCTGAACTTCTTATGTATATCGCTGACAAACATCCGGATAAGGGAATCACTTATATCAGTTCATCCGGCGAAGAACAGTTTGAATCGTATCCTGAGCTGCTGAAGCAAGGACGTCTGTATCTTCAAGGCCTGCTTGAGAGCGGGTTAACTAAGGGACAAGTCGTTATATTGGAGATTGATCATTCACAACAGTTTTATCGTACATTCTGGGCTTGTATCCTGGGCGGCATTATTGTCGCCCCGGTCAGTCCTCCTGCCTCATGGGAGCCGGGTTCAGCTGGTCTGGAGAAATTCACGAAAATATGGGGAATCCTCGGGAAACCTGTGGTAGTCGTAGAAGAAGCATTTTTGCCAAAATACGAACAGATTGCCGAGAGTCCGATTTTTGAGGGATTGAACTGCATTAGCGTCAGCAAGCTTCAGACAAGTTATACACTTGCCGAAATAAGTCTGACTGCTCCTGAAGAGGTCGTTTTTCTACAGTTTTCGTCAGGAAGTACGGGTATCCCTAAGGGGGTACAGTTAACCAATCGTAATATTATTGCGAACAGTATTGCATGCAAGACCTTCCTAGGTGCTGAAGAAGGAGATAACGTGTTTACCTGGCTACCTCATACGCATGACATGGGAATGTTCGGGCAACACCTAACAACTGTACTAAGCGCTGCTAATTTAATGGTTATGTCCCCGTATACCTTTGTACGATCACCTTACTTGTTCCTGCGCAAAATTACGGAACATCAAGGAAAATGGTTTTGTTGCACAAACTTTGGCTTTGAATGGATGGTTCAAAAGATCCCTGATTCCAAACTGGCTTCGCTTGATTTGTCTTCGCTACGCATGGCCTTAAACGGTGCCGAGCCCATATCAACCAAAGTCATTGAACGATTTGCTCAAAAATTCAGTGCCTGTGGTTACCGCACGGATATGATGTTTCCTGCTTACGGCATGGCTGAGGCAACTGTGGGTGTGTGTACCTGGAGGTTGAAAGAGGAGCCGCGCATCGAACAAATATCACGTAAAGCGCTTGTGCAACAAGGAAAAGCGATTCCGGTGGATGCCGCTGTTCATGACCCGGCAGATCTGATTGAGTTTGTGCATGAAGGTTATCCGATGACGGGAATCCAGATTCGAATAGCCGATGAGTACGGCGAAGTTGTCGATGAGCGCACGGTGGGTGAAATCCAGATTCGCGGGGAATCGGTAACCTCCGGATATTACAATCTGCCAGAAGTCAATCGGGAGCTATTCGTGGACGGATGGCTGAAGACGGGGGATCTCGGTTTTATGGCGGAAGGTTCCCTGGTTGTAAGCGGACGAATCAAGGATATCGTCTTTATCCGTGGTCAAAATCATTACGCACATGATTTGGAAGAAATTTTATATCAAAATGGCAATATTCCAAGAGGCAATCTAACGGTCGTGGGACATTTCAACAACATGTCCCAAACAGAAGAGCTGCTTGTATTTGTGAAATTCAAATCGAGTACACCGCTGTTCCTGGAAATAAGGCAGGACTTAATCGATCGGATGAGAGCTGGTCTAGGAATTGAGATTACTCATGTTCTTCCGATTAAGGTTATCCCGAAAACGACCAGTGGCAAAGTACAACGTTTTATGCTGAGAAACGAGTATGAGAGCGGTGCATTCAACAAGGATATCGAAACCATTGAAGCCATGCTTCTTCAAAACCAGTCACAGTCCATTGCGGAGAGCGTTCATCCGTTAACTTTGGAGCGGACTGTGCGTGGGGCTTGGGCTGAGGTTCTACAGTTACCTGTGGGGAAAGTAGCGACGGATATTCCGTTTCTGGCACTAGGGGGGAACTCCATTCTTGCCTACCAATTACTTGATAAGCTGTCTGCACACATGGGACGTGAACTGGGACAGGAAGTACTCGTCTTTGGCAGAACGGTACAGGAAATGGTCGAGTATCTTCAGGAACTTCCCGAAGAGAACAGGTCACTCGAAAATGAAATACGCCCGGATAATCAGTTGAATGTACACCGAGCGATTGCAATAACAGGTTTGTCCCTTCGTCTTCCTGATGCAGATACACAAGAGGAGTTCTGGAGCAATCTCGTCCAAGGATTGGACAGTGTGGATCAGGTGAGTCCGGAACGAGCTGTACGCTCCAAACGGCCGGACTGGGATGATTGGATTGGCGAACTAAAGCACCCGGATACCTTTGACCATGAATTTTTCGAGATTCCATCGGAACAAGCTACATTTATGGATCCGCAGCATCGAAAATTGCTGGAGGTTGCCTATGAGGCGCTCGAGGATGCAGGCATGATCGTGGATCAGGAGGATAAACGAGATGTTGGTGTGTATGTTGGAGTTAATCCCAGCTCCTA
Source organism: Paenibacillus xylanexedens (assembly GCF_007680605.1). Lineage (GTDB taxonomy): Bacteria > Bacillota > Bacilli > Paenibacillales > Paenibacillaceae > Paenibacillus > Paenibacillus xylanexedens_B. The sequence goes on along the minus strand of NZ_VEIO01000001.1, from coordinate 2,921,657 downwards.
CTTTGATCTCGTTGTGGACTACATGAATCGTAGCAAGGGATTCGAGGTGCACTCCCATGCGATGGTTGGCAATATGTCCAATATTGCAGCGGCATCCATCTCACACCTGTACAATTTCACCGGCCCGGCGCTGGCCATTGATACTGCTTGTTCTTCCTTTCTCGTCGCCTTGACGCAAGCAGTGGCAGCGATTCAGGACAAACGTATCTCTGGCGCAGTTGTAGGCGGAGCGAGCATTTTGGCAACACCTCATGTGCATCAGTTATCACGTAATGCAGGAATCTGTTCATCTACACAACACACCAAAGTATTCGATCAGGAGGCGGACGGTTCGGTTATTGGAGAGGGTGCAGTAGTTGTATACCTGGAGCCGCTAACAGAGGCAGTTCGCGCGAATAAACATATCTATGGCGTGATCCGTGGCACAGCGGTAAATAACGATGGGTACTCTTTAGGTATTATGGCACCTAATCCTCAGGGGCAATATGAAGTGCTACGAGCTGCATATAACGATGCCAATCTGAATCCAAAAGAAATCTCGTATATCGAGGCGCATGGATCAGGAACCAGAATTGGAGATCCGATTGAGGTCAATGCGTTACTCCGTTTGTTTCAGGAGAAGGGATACGGTGAAGGCACTTCTATCGGTCTAGGCTCGGTCAAAACCAATATAGGACATTTATTCGCAGCATCCAGTGGAGCTAGTCTGGCTAAAGTTTTGCTTAGTATGCAGCACAAGGAGCTTGCCCCAAGTCTGCATATGAATAGCCCTAATCCAGCTCTTCGTCTGGAACAGTCTCCTTTTTATATTGTTAATGAGCATAAAGACTGGACGGTACCCGAAGGGAAAACACGTAAAGCGGGTATCAGTTCATTTGGTCTTGGCGGCACGAATGCCCATATTGTGCTGGAGGAGTGGAACGCACCAGCAGTTTGGGGACAGGACTCGGAACGGGATCAATTGTTAACCTTCTCTGCCAAGTCAGAGCAGGCGTTGCAGAAGCTGATTCATAACACCAAACACTATATTGAAGAACATCAGGATCTGCAATTGACAGATCTGTGCTTCACGCGGAACAGGTATCGAAAACATTATCGTTACCGTGCAGCTGTAACTGTAAGCGGCACTGGGAAGTGGAGTCAGGAAAGCTTGGAATTTGGCTTCAAAAAGAGAAGCCGGGCCGCCCGTGTCAACATCGTTGTTGGAGGCAATAAGTTGGAACTGGCTGATCAGGAGTATTGGGTGAACTTGCTCGAATCCCTCATGCGTGTCGTACCTTCCATCCAGGAGGTTCGTGGCATTGACGGTGGAGAACAAATGGTATCCCAGCTCCAGATGAAGGATAAGGCGGATTCCACCCAGACTCCAGATAAGCAGACAATCAAAATAACATCCGGAAGCATTCAGGATACAAGCTGCCCGATGGCGAGTGCAGATATTGTTGTGATGCTGGCTACTTGGGATGGGGTCGAACCTGCAGGAGCTACAGGCAAAGAGAGTTATATCCACTTGTCTGCAGCGACAACGCTTACTATGGAAAAACAATTAGCCTTGTTGCTGGGACAGCTCTACGTGCGTGGTGCTTCACTGGATTGGGAACAGTTGCATCCCGACGGAACGGGCCGGATCGTGCATTTACCAGCACATCCATTCGAGCCGCATGTACATTGGGTAGAGGTGAATCAGGGAACGGAGGTCTTGATATGACAAGAGAAGAGATTGAAGGGTTTATTAAAGGCGAAATCGCTGCCGCACTGAAACAGGAACCTGATGAGATTGATGAAGAAACGAATTTCTTGAAAATAGGGGTTTCTTCCGTTCAGGCACTCAAAATTATAAATCGTACACGTAAACATCTGCAGGTGGATATTAGTCCTGTAGCGTTGTTTGAATACAAGACGATTGCAGAATTCGCTTCGTATCTTCATGAATCGCTTCTTCAAGGGGAGGCAGTCGAATGATTGAACTGGATTCGAAACAGGAGCAAGAGATTCTCCATGAAGCCGAGTTGTTTGCTACCCGTGAGATTCGCCCTTATGCCCGGCAAATTCAGGAGCAACAGTCTATCCCCCGTTCGTTAATTCATGCTATGGCCGAAAGAGGGTATTTAGCTGCATCGATTCCACATGAGTATGGAGGAATGGGTCTTGGCCCTAAAGCATACGGACTGTTAACGGAAGTGTTTGGTAAAGCACTCCCGGCCGTTCGAAGCTTATTGACGGTACATACTTCACTGGTGAGCGAAACTTTGGTGCGTTTCGGATCGCCAGATCAAAAGTCGTCGTGGCTACCCAAGTTGGTCCGTGGAGAATGGATCGGAGCATTTGGACTGACAGAGCCCGAGGTTGGGTCGGATGCCAAAAACGTAAAGACAACTTGGCGGGAAGAAGCGGACTGTTATGTACTTAATGGAAAGAAAAAGTGGATTACCTTTGGAGACATAGCGGATGTGTTCATTATTGTTGCCTCGCAAGAGGGGAGGAGTACAGCATTCTGGGTTGAACGCCAGTTTGACGGTGTTCAGACGCAAGCCATCGAGGGTGTAATGGTTGGCGGCGAAACAGGAATTGCTGAAATTGATCTTGATGAAGTTCGTGTGCCCAAAAGCCATCTGATTGGGCGAATGCACGAAGGCTTTGAGTACATCGTAAGTAGTGCGCTTGATCAGGGCAGATATAGCATCGCTTGGGCAGGACTTGCTATAGCGCAGGAGGCTTTGGACTCCATGGTGACCTATTCACGCAAGCGAAAGCAATTTGACCAGAAACTCAGTCATTTCCAGCTCATCCGCGGCATGATTGGTGATGCAGTAACGAAAGTCCATGCAGCAAGGGCACTATGTTTGCGGGCAGCCGAGCTTAGAGAAGCCAAGGACCCGCAGGCTGTCATGGAAACAACGATTGCTAAATATTTTACATCCAAAATTGCAGTAGAAGTGGCAAATGATGCGCTCCAGGTTCACGGAGCCAATGGAATTAGCAGTGAATATCCGGTGTCCAGACTGTACAAGGAGGCTAAGATCCTGGAGATTATTGAAGGCTCCTCCCAGATGCAGCAGGAGATGATCTCACACTATGGGCTGAAAACCTATTACAAGCGTGGCGGTGGGCTATGACGATCTGCGCATTATTTCCAGGGCAAGGTAGCCAATATATCGGAATGTGCAGTGATCTCTTAGAGAGAGAAACGGAAGTCCGGTTGATTTTTGCCGAAGCGAGTGAGGTTATTGGGTTTGATCTCAGAGATTTGATTCTGGCCGGCTCCCTGGAGCAACTGACACAGTCCGAATATGCTCAGCCCGCTGTACTTACAGCAAGTTATGCGTTGTTTGATTCCTTCGTTCGCCGGACTGGAATGAATCCAGATTATGCGATTGGTCACAGCCTGGGAGAGATCACTGCTTTGGTGGCTGCTGGTGCATTAAAGTTTGCAGATGCAATCCGCTTCGCGGCTTCACGGGGGGCATTGATGCATCGTGCAATACAGGAGCAGAAGGGCAGAGCGGGAATTGTCGTTGATATGGGCCAAGCGGAACTCGAAAACATCGTTGCCAATATTCGAGAGGTTCATTACGTGACGATCTCAGGGTATAACTCACCTAACCAATTCGTTGTTGCAGGTGAGGCGGGAGGTTTGCGTTTGCTGGATGATCTCGTGGATCAAGCTGGAGGGGAATTTATTCCCTTCCGCATGATGCCTATGAAAGCAGATGCGCCCTATCATAGTGAACTGATGCAATTTATCCTGCCTGAGATGGAAGCGATGGTATCTAAGCTTTCCTTTTCCGAACCTGCATTTGCGATATGTTCCACAGTGAACGGAGAGTTCATCCGAGCAGCAGAGGATATCCCAAGGTTACTGACAGCTCAGCTGTTGCAGCCGATTCACTGGATTCAGGCTTTAGCGCAAATAGGGCGGTTGGGTGCGAGCATTTGGATGGATGTCGGCCCAGGCCAGAGTGTAAGAAATATGATTGCCGAGTACGACACCTCAATTACTGCCTATTCGCTGGATGATTCGCAGGATCAGTCGAAGCTCCTGGCAATATATGCGGCAGGGATTCAAACATACCGGGGAGGCGAAGCGCGATGATTACTACACATATGATGGCGTATAACCAGCGAGTGAAACAACACCTTCCTGGCGGTGTGCATTATAATTTCCACCTTCCCTGGGAGGAGACACCGCTACACTTTGCCCATGCTTCCCGAAGCAGGGTAACCGATATGAACGGCCGTGAGTATCTGGATCTCTATGCCCGCTTTGGTGCACTTATTGTAGGGCACGGTAACGAGGAATATAACGAATGCCTGAAGGATACGATTGATCGTGTTCTGTCGGTAAGCCATTGTGATCTGGACGCTGAGGCATTGGAATTAATCCACCAATATGTACCTTCAGCTGAAATGATCCGGTTTGGGTTATCGGGTACAGAAATTGTGCAAAATGCACTGCGTCTTGCCCGCGCCTGGACAGGCAAAAATCGCTTTGTTCGTTTTGAAGGCCATTATCATGGCAATTCAGATAACATTATGGGCGGTAAAACGCCCCGGACAGGATTGCCCGTACCTTCGGACTACCCTGGCGACATGAAGGGAACGCAGGGAAGGGCAAGGGATGTTATGGAGTCCCAATCCTATCTGCTACCTTGGAATGATGCTGCCCGTTTGGAAGAATTGTTTGTTGAACATGGTGATGACATTGCTGCTGTAATCATGGAGCCGGTATGTGTTAACGGAGGCGGAGTCATGCCGGCTCCAGGTTATCTGCAGAAGGTCAGACAACTGTGTGATCATCATCAGGTTGTGCTTATTTTTGATGAGATCATTACAGGGTTTCGTATGGGACTTGGCGGGGCTCAGCAGATGTTTGGTGTTACGCCTGACCTGACCACGCTGGGCAAAGCGATTGCTGGCGGCGGTGTTCCCGTGTCTGCTCTAGTTGGCCGAGCCGATATCATGAAGCTACTGGTAGACAAAAAAGTGATTCATGCGGGAACGTTTAACGGTTATCCGTTAGGCACAGCCGCGGTGAAAGCAACGCTCGAAATGTTGGGCCGCAACGGAGGAGAAGCCATGAATCGTATGAATCTTCACGCCGAGATGATTCATGACATTCTCACAAGGGAAGCAATGAAGGCAGGGCTACCCCTTGTTGTTCAAGGTCCGGCGGGTTGCGCTTCCTATCATTGCTGCACCGAAGAGCTTAGCAGTACGGCCGATTATACGTTCGAATTGATGTCCTTTGATATTTTGTTGAATGGCAAGCTCGCGGAACACGGCATTCTTGTATCGACACTCTCTCGCATGTATCCGAACATTATGCTGGACATGAAGGATGTGGCCTGGTTCAGTGAGCGTGTGCCTGCGGCGATTGCGGAGATGAAAGAGCTCTACGATGAACTTGTATAAGACCAGATCAACAGGAAGAGAGGTTAGGTATGCATAATCAGCTCATTGCAATTATTGGCGCAGGCGTAATGGGATGTGCTACAGCATTGGATGTTGCCAGAGCGGGGTATCGGGTCATTTTGCAGGATCATTCAGAGTCCGCCATTGCTCAGGCCCCTGATGTCATACGTCGTGAATACCGTTCAGCCTGTTTCTTGAAACAAGGATACGGTGAGGTTCCGCTCGATATCATTATGGATCGAATTTCGTTCCAAATTCAGGACGAAGGTGTGGAAGAGGCTGGCGTCATTATTGAAAATGTGACCGAAAATATAGAGTCCAAAAAGGAAGTTTATGCGCGTTTGAGTCAAAAGGCCCGTCCGGATGCTCTTTACGCGTTGAACACAAGCTGTATTTCAGTAACCAAGCTGGCCTCCTTTTTACCTGATCCAAGACGCGCCATAGGTGTACATTTGATGAATCCGGTTCCGGTTAAATCGATGGTGGAGGTGATCAAAGGGCATCATACAACACCTGAGACAGAGCAAGAGATGGTAGCGTTTCTGGAGTCTCTCGGCAAAAGTCCGGTCGTCATCGAGGATCTGCCGGGTTTTGTATCGAACCGACTCTCCCATTTGTTAATGAATGAAGCAGCCTTTATTGTGCAGGATGGTATTGCTACAGCTGAGCAGGTCGATGCCATTATGAAAAAGGGTTTTAGTTATCAGATGGGCCCGCTGGAAACAGCAGATCTGATCGGTCTGGATACCGTCGTTCATTCGCTTAAAGTGCTGTACGACAGTTATCAGGACCCCAAATTCCGCTGTTGTCCGCTATTGCAGAAAATGGTGGATGCTGGACACTGGGGACGCAAGACGGGGCAAGGGTTCTATGCCTATTAACGAAAAGGAGGCATGTCCATGGAGCGGTTGAAGGATATCAAATGTGTCGTATGGGATCTGGATCACACGATCTGGGATGGAGTCTTACTTGAATCCGGAGATGTGAAACTAAAAGCGCGCATAAAGGAGGTGATTGAACAATTAGACCGCCGCGGAATACTGCACTCCATTGCCAGTAAAAATGACGCAGAGCTGGCTTGGGCCAAACTTACCGAATGGGGCATTGCCGAGTATTTTTTATACCCCGAGATTCATTGGGATGCGAAGTCCATATCCATTCAGCGTATTCAGCAGAACATCAATATCGGAATGGATGCCATCTTGTTTGTGGACGACCAGCCTTTTGAACTGGAGGAAGTGAAAAGTGTACATGCGGATGTTCAGGTTCTTCATGCAGATCACTATGAGACGATGCTGAATGATCCGAGACTGATGCCTCGCTTTATTACAGCAGACTCTTCCCGCAGAAGACAGATGTATCAGGCAGATACACTTCGAAAGCAGGCGGAAGAACAGTATGAAGGTCCTTCGGAGAAGTTTCTGGCTTCACTCGGTATGAAGTTTACTATCTATGAAGCGACAGAGGATGATCTTCAGCGAGCGGAAGAGCTCACGGTTCGTACCAATCAGTTGAATGCTACAGGGATCACTTACAGTTATGAGGAACTACATCAGTTGATGACTTCACAGGATTACTTGCTATTGGTGTGTGAACTTGAAGACAAGTACGGAACATATGGAAAGATCGGGCTCGCGCTTATTCATAAGCAGCCGGATATATGGAGACTGAACATGTTGCTGATGTCGTGCCGCGTCATGTCAAGGGGAGCAGGAAGTGTATTGCTCACTTATATCATGCGTGAAGCGAGGCAACAGGGTAAGCAGATGCTTGCTGATTTCAGAGAAACCGGGAGAAACCGGATGATGAATATCAGCTATCGTTTTGCTGGTTTTACACAGCTGTCTGCAGATCCTGACGGAAAGATCGTCTTTTCGCATGATCTGAAGCAGGTTGTGGAGTTTCCAGACTATATTGAAGTTTGTGTGCCTGAAAGACAACATCAATAACAAGGGGGAAGAGCGGTGGATTATCGTCAGGAAATTCGAGATTTTATCGGAAACAATCTTACTATGGAACATGAGGACGCTCAAATCAGCGACAACGACAACTATTTTGAAATGAGATTTGTCAACTCACTCTTTGCCATGCGTTTAGTGGATTTTGTAGAGCGCAGATTCCAGATTGAGATCGGAAATGATGATTTGGACTTGGCCAATTTCAGTACCATTAACCGATTGCATGATCTCATTGAGAGAAAGCTTGCTGCCAAGGAGGTGGCACGATGATTACAGCCAATCAGTCATCTGTTCGTCCAGTGTCCAGCCCGGCAGCCAGTCCTTCCAATAAGTATATGTATCTGTTTCTGGCGATGTCCTTCGGTACTTGTTATGGTATTGCCAGCTTGTTCATGTTCTTTCCTGATTTTATTGTCCCCATCACTGGTGAACTTCATCTGATGCATCCGTTAGCTATCGTTGCTCTGTACTCTCCTTCGATTGCCGGATTAATTACATGTTATTTAATGGGAGGCAAAGACGCGCTGAAAGGCATGTTCTTGAAGCTGGTTCCGCGAAAAAAAGATCTGTTCTGGATTCCTGTGATTATCGGTATTTCCATCGTATTTGCTTCATCGATGCATTTTGGCTCCCTGCTATTCGGCATACCGGTTCCCGATCTGACATATAGTGTACCGGAAATGATCTGGCTCGGCATTTTGAACTTGTTCAAGGAGACGGGGCTCATCGGCGGTTTATTTGGCTGGATTGGATTCTTGCTTCCCTTCCTGCAAGGCAAGTTGAAAAACAATGTAACAAGTGGTCTGATTACAGGATTCCTGTTTGGACTATGGGTGCTTCCGGGTTATCTGATTTCATCCTTTGGCACCTCAACCACATACATATACTACGTGGTGCAGCTTATGGCGTTTATCGTATTTCAGAGCTACATCTTCAATGCTACCAAAGGCACGCTGTTGTTTTACCTTCTGGCTTTTTGGCTTGTCGCTACAGGAAGTCAGATCGATCTGTATTACTTCAATCCGCAAGTGCAGATCATGCAATTTTTCTTCTTCGTAACTTCGGCAATTATCATTCATATCGTCTTTAAGCGCAAAAAAGTGGACACAACGCTCCAGACATTTCCTGCATATGTTCTAGACGCGAAATAAAGCAATTAATGGTGGTGATGGAGTGATGGCACAGACTTATCTTGAACGACTGCAGAAGGGCAGGGAGAACAGGCAGGTGATCTGTTTTCCTTATCTGGGTGGACACTCTCGGAGTTTTTATCCTTTAGTATCTTACCTTCCGGATACGGAAATATGGGCATATACACCTCCCGGTCACGGGATGAATTCGGAAGAGCCTCTGGAACATATGCAGCAGCTTGTAGAGCTCTATACGAACGAACTGTTGCCTATAATTCAACCTGGTGCAATGTTGTTTGGGCACAGCTTGGGCGGCATTACAGCTTATTATGTGGCTCAGCGGTTACAACAGGAGCTTCCGGATGTAGCCAAGACGTTGCGTCTTGTGTTATCCGCCTGCAATACGCCTGCTGAATGTGGATTGAAGCGATATGACCAGATGTCTGATGAGCATCTCATAGATCACCTTTTCTCTTATGACGGTCTACCTAAAGAGCTCATCCACGAAAAAGAACTTTTGCAGTATTTCATGCCTGTAATTCGGGCAGATTTTCGAATGCTGGAATCCGCAGCGACACTTGAATGTCAGCCTCTTTCACTGCCAGTGCTGTTTCTGTGGGGAGAACGGGACAATGCCGTTCCCCTTCAGTCAGCACTCAAATGGGAAAGATATTTTGATGTACCGATGAAGCTTCAGACCATTCGAGAGGGGACGCATATGTTTATCATGCACCACCCTTCAACAGTGGCGCATTATCTGACAAGCTTTATGACTCCAGAAGTAGAACGACTGAACATAGTAGATAGATGAGAGGAGCCATGTAAGTTTATGCTGCTGAGAATGCTGAGAAACGACTTAATGAGGAAAAAAGGAATTACGGCTGCACTGTTTATTTTTGTCCTGCTCGCCGCTTTGCTGGTATCTTCCGGTTCTCGAATGATCATGGAACTGACAAGTTCCATTCAGTATCTGTTCTCTGAATCGAAGACACCTCATTTTGTGCAAATGCACTCTGGAGAACTGGATCAGACCAAAGTAAACACATGGGCTGAAGGAAATGCAATGGTTGAGCAACATCAGATAGTTGAGATGGTTAACATCAATGGAGCTAACCTTTACCTTGGTGCAGAGTCCGAGAAAAATACCGTCATGGATATTGACTTCGTTACACAAAATCAGCAATTCGACTATTTACTGAATCTGAATAGTGAGATTATCCAGGTTCGTGATGGCGAGATTGCTGTACCTGTGTATTATTTACAGCAAAATAAATTAAATATCGGTGACCAGGTTCGGATCAATAATGGGGCTTTTGAGCGTTCATACACCATTGTTGATTTTGTGCGTGATGCACAGATGAATCCATCTGTTGTGCATTCGAAGCGTTTTATCGTAAGCCCGAATGATATGGGGCAATTGAAGCAAGGGGTCGGAGAGATGGAATATCTCATTGAGTTCCGACTGCATGATCCTGCCAAGACAAGTGAGTTCACCCAAGCCTATCAAAATGCAGGGCTCCCTAACGCTGGCCCGGTGGTGACTTATGGTTTGTTCCAGCTCCTCAACGGGATGACAGACGGAATTATCGCAGCTGTTATTATTTTGGTCAGCCTGGTGCTGATTCTGATTGCGATGCTGTGTATTCGTTTTACCATGCTTGCGACTATTGAGGAAGATTACCGCGAGATCAGCGTGATGAAAGCCATTGGTATCGCAGAGAAAGATATCAAGCGGCTCTATTTGGTCAAATATGTGTTTATGGCAGGTTTGGCTTCCATTTTGGGTTACATCGCTTCCCTCGGAGTGAACCAGCTTTTTGTATCTAATATTATGCTGTATATGGGGAAAGCACCGGCTACATTACTGCATTTCGCCGTGCCTCTGCTCGCTGCAGGTTTGATTTTCACCATGGTTGTCCTGTTCTGCCGCGCGGTGCTTCGTCGTTTTCGTTCGATCTCTGCTGTGGAAGCCCTTCGCACCGGAAGTTTGGGGGATACGCAGATCGTTCGCAACCGTTTAAACCTCTCACGTAATCGCTGGTCTTCCGTGCCTGTTTTTCTTGGGTTAAAAGACGTGATGCAACGTGTCAAAATGTTCCGTTTGTTATTATTCGTATTCATCGTCAGTTCATTTATTATGATCGTACCGCTTAACTTTTTGAACACACTGCAGGCTCCAAGCTTCATATCTTATATGGGTGTAGGGCAAAGTGATATTCGCATCGATCTTAGGCATACCGACGATGTAGAGCAACGTTATGCTCAACTAGTGAATCAAATTGGAAATGACGCAGACGTTAAGAAATATTCACCTCTCGTAACGAGCCAGTTCAAGATTCGTAATGCGGAAGGCAGTTACGATAATCTCAGCGTGGAGAGCGGAGATTTCAGCATCTTTCCTTTGTCCTATCTTAGCGGGAACGCACCAGCAACAGATCGGGAAATTGCTCTCTCTGACGCCAACAGCAGTGAACTCAAACTCAAAACGGGGGATCAGCTGACCTTGCAAGTGGGCGGTCAAGACCAAGTGATGACGGTCAGCGGCATCTATCAGGATGTGACGAATGGCGGAAAAACAGCAAAGGCGCTTTTGCCTTACAACAAAGACAGTGTGCTCTGGTATGTAGTCAGTTTGGATCTGAAAGACCGCGGTGTGATGGCTGCCAAAATTGCAACATATGAGAAAGACTTCTCGCCAGCGCGCGTAACGGATCTTCAAGGATACTTGAATCAAACGCTTGGTGGTACGATTCAGCAATTAAAGCTGGTGACCACACTTGCACTGGCCATTGGCATATTCATTTCTATTTTGATTACCTCACTGTTCCTGCAGATGATGGTTGCCAAAGATAACAACGATATTGCTGTGTTGCGAAGCATCGGCTTTGCGTTATCCAAGATCAAGTTGAAATATGTCGTGATGTCATTGGTCATCCTCATTGTAGGTGTAGCCGCAGGCACAATCTTATCCAATACACTGGGTCCAATGCTGGTAAGTGGCATTATGTCCTCCTTTGGTGCTTCAAAGATTGTATTTGTGATTGATCCGGTGCAGGCATATGTACTCTGTCCATTGCTACTGGCAGGAACGATCATTATTACAGCCTGGATCAGCATTCAGTCGATTCGGGAAACGAGCATTTCGAAAATGATAGTTGAATAGGGAGGCATAACGAAGATGACAACAATACTAGAAGCTAGAGACGTGAATAAATCCGTAGCGATTGGCGAGAATGAAGAACATCGCATTCTGAAAGATATTAATCTGCAGCTCAAAAAAGGAGAGTTTGTCTCCATTATGGGCCCGTCCGGTTCGGGTAAATCGACCCTGCTCTATAACATCAGCGGCATGGATCAGATTAGCACGGGCAGTGTGTTTTTTAACGGTAAACAAATATCGGCTTTCCCTGAAAAAGATCTGGCGAGTCTACGCCTGACCAAAATGGGTTTTATTTTTCAGAACATTCATCTGCTCAAAAATTTAAACCTGCTCGACAACATCATCCTTTCTGCTTATCTGGCCAAAAACAGCAACCGGGACACGATTAACAACCGTGCAATGTCATTAATGAAAAAAATGGGAATCGATGAACTGGCTGAGCATAACATTACCCAAGCCTCAGGGGGGCAACTGCAACGGATCGCGATATGCCGGGCTTTAATCAACAATCCGGATATTTTGTTCGGAGATGAACCTACCGGGGCGCTGAATTCAAAATCAACACATGAGATCATGGACATTCTTGGCGATATTAATGCCACAGGAACGACGATTTTGCTTGTGACACATGACGTCAAAGTTGCAGCCCGCTCGGAACGAGTGCTGTTTATGATGGACGGCAATCTGGTAGCAGACAAAAACATCGGAAAGTATGACCGGGACAAACTGGATTTGAAGGCAAGGGAAAGTCGGTTAGCACAATGGTTGACGGAAATGGGGTTCTAAACTTAGAGCTTCATGACTAAAATAGACCGACAGTCGGTCTAGAGGTAATGGAGGACAGAATATGAGATTGATGAAAAATCCGGAGGAACGCAGAAATGAAATTTTGGATGCGGCCGAAATTCTGTTCGTGACCAAAGGGTACACCAAAGCAACGATTATGGATATCCTCCATGCTTGTGATATTGCCAAAGGCACATTCTATTACTACTTCCAGTCCAAAGAGGAGGTTATGCATGCCATCGTTATGCGTTTTATTATGAGTGGCGAAGCTGCAGCAAGACGTGTCGTGGCAGATCCCGAGCTCAGCGCGCATGATAAAATTTTCCGCATCATTATGACCCAGAATCAGCCTGATGATCGCAAGCTTGGCGTGATCGAGCAATTGCACAGCGTGCAAAATGTAGAAATGCATCAAAAAAGTCTGGTTGAAACGGTTCTTCGTCTCAGCCCCATTCTGGCAGAAGTCGTGGAACAGGGCATTCAGGAGGGGGTATTTCATACCCCTGCTCCTCAGGAAAGCATTGAGTTTTTACTCGTTTCCTCGCAGTTTTTGCTGGATCAGGGCATTTTTCATTGGCAGGAAGAAGAATTTCAGAAGAAGGTTAGAGCATTCAGTCAGATTATGGAACGGGTTCTGGGTGCTGAACATGGAAGTTTTGCTTATGTAACGGAACTATATTTCCCACATCAAGCTTAACAAGTAAAGGAGTTGTAACCATGGAACAAACTGCTCACAAATCATTTGGTAAATTTCTGATTGTCTGGTTTGGTCAACTGATCTCGATGATTGGTATCGGACTGACCGCGTTCTCTCTGGGGGTATATGCCTTCGAAAAAACAAATACGGCAACCAGCGTTGCGCTGATTACGCTATTTACGTTTTTGCCCAACATCTTGCTTCGCCCGATTGGAGGGGTGATGGCTGACCGATTTGACCGTCGTACGATGATGATTATTGGTGACCTTGGCTCTGCGGCTGGACTGGTCTTTATTCTGTCGATCATGCTCACGGGTGATATACAGTTATGGCATATCTATGTGGGTGTGGCGTTCAGCTCGGTGTTCTCGGCGCTGCAAAGTCCGGCATATAAAGCGTCAGCAACCGACTTGCTGGATAAGGACCAGTTCTCTAAAGGGAGTGGCCTGGTGCAGCTCGCGGAATCCTCCAAGTTTTTATTTTCACCGATTATCGCAGGTATTCTGCTTAGCGTGACAACGATTGAAGTTATTATGATCATTAACATTGCGACATTCCTGATTGCCATTCTGGCCGTACTCGTTATTCGCAAGAGCATGAAGGTGGAGCGAGAGGAAAAGGACGATCGCAACTGGATGACGGATATTCAGGAGGGCTGGAGAGAGGTTGTCACCAACAAAGGCGTGTTGCTACTCGTTATTATCATTTCCCTGGTTACCTTCTATCTCGGGTTCCTGGAAACACTCATTGGCCCTATGCTACTCTCGTTTACTGATGCCAAAACACTGGGAACGTTTCAGTCCGTTAGTGCGATCGGTATGCTGATCAGCAGCTTGTGCATCGGTATTTTCACCATGACGAAGAAATATGCGAGTGTGCTGGTTGCAGGTTTGGTCATGTGTGGTCTGGCGTTCTCCTTACTGGGTGTATCGACGAACATTTACTTTATTATCTTTGCGGGTTTTCTGTTCCTGTCCTCCCTGCCATTTGTTAATATGAGCGCAGATGTATTGGTGAGGAACAATATTGCCAATGAAAAGCAGGGCAGAGTGTGGGGGATTATCGGTATACTGTCCCAGCTTGGTTTCATTATCGCGTACAGTTTGGCTGGATTTCTGGCGGACCATGTGTTTAACCCATTGCTGGTGGAGGGCGGAGCGCTGGCATCCTCCGTGGGTCAGATCATTGGAACCGGGCCGGGCAGAGGCATAGCGTTGCTGTTTATCATTGCGGGCCTGTTCGTTATTCTGATTGCGATTATCACGTCACGATTGAAAATGATCAAGTCACTGGAGCAGAGCAGTGATATTACGTCACCTCCCGATGTGGGCGGACTTGCTCATGATTAAATATTCATCAGTTAGTAGTGATACAGTAGAGTAGGGCTAGAGAGTCCTCATCCGATCTCGTGTAACGATCTGTATATATCAGACGTTATACAATGAGTTCAGATGAGGGCTTTTTTATCTAAACGATGCAATCGTGAAAATCAGAAGCGGCATGACTGTAGAGGGTGACACGAGCCAGCATCTTGAAGCAACAAAAAAGCTCTGTCCATGGATCCGATTCATCCGGTGGGCAGGGCCGATTATTGGGACAGTGCTTCTTCCGTAATTTTGCGGATATCAAACGGGGAGCGGTTACCTTCTTCGATAATATCGGGCAGGATGTGGTTCAGGAAATAACGAACACAGTGGAGGTCGATATTTTTGATCTTAATCAATGCGTAGCGGTACATGACAATGAATTCTTTTTCCGTATTGCCGCGTTGCAACTCCGCAAATGCTTCATACACTTGATCCATTTTATCAGCTACTTCAAGGATAAGCCCTTCAACGGAATTATCTTTACCTTCACGCAGTTGTCTGCGGAAAATGTCTTGAAACTCAGGTGGGATATTTTCATTAATAAAATGGGATACCATGCCTTCTTCCACCTGTTGCAACATGGAACGAAGCTCCAGCGAGTAGTGTTTGACCGGTGTTTTGATATCACCAATAAAAATTTCGCCATAATCATGGCTACTGGTGATCTCGTATAACTTTTTCCAATCGATACTTACACCTTGCTGTTCTTCGATATCGGCGAGTGTTTTGGCGTATTGCACGACTTTCCAGGAGTGAGCGGATACACAATGTTCTTCGAATTTGAATTTGCCAGGGGTACGAATGATACGTTCAAGATCGTTCAGCGATCGGAAGTACGTATGGATTCCCATAGATGTGATCATCCTTTGCTAGTTTTGGTGGTCGATACACCGACTATACTGTGGTTATGTTAACCGAAGATTAACGATCTATACATCCTATGTAAATTTGTAAAGGGAAAATCAAAAAGCCACAGGAATGCTGAATCAGATTCAGTTTCCTGTGGCTTTTATTATGCTTTTTTGCGTACCGGTGAAGTGTACCAGTAGGCCATACCGACAAACAGGGCGCCACCAATGATGTTACCAAGTGTGACCGGAATCATATTGTGGAACCAGCCAGCCAGCGAGATCGTATCCGGGTGGTTAGGCAACAGCCATGCCAGGGACAGGAGGGTCATGTTGGCTACACTGTGCTCATAACCGCTTGCGATAAAGGCATACAGACACCACCAGATGAGAACCAGTTTGGCGATATCTTCTTTGGAGCGAGCAGACATCCAGATGGCCAGACATACGAGCCAGTTACAGAGAATGCCGCGGAAGAAAAGTTCAGTTACTGGAGCACTCATTTTTTTGGCAGAAACGACGAACAGAAGATGCTCCGGGGTGGCTGCTTTGAACAGGCCGCTACCTACAATCAGCAGGCTAAGCAGGACGGCGCCGATCAGGTTGCCTAGAAAAACAAGTCCCCAGTTTTTTAGCGTATCATTCACTGTGGTACGTCCGGCAAGTGTACTCATCGTAAAAAACATGTTGTTCCCTGTGAACAGCTCTGACCCGGCAAAGATTACCAGCGTCAGGGCGAGTCCGAAGGACATACCCATCAGCATCGTTTGCAGTGGTGAGTGTGCGGCAAGCAACGGAGCCCCGATACTAAAAATCAGGATAATGCCTAGCCCCACATAGGCGCCTGCCATTAAGGCAGCGACCATGTAACGTGGTAAACTTGCATTCATCTGATCTCTCTTTTTGACGGCAGCCTCAATAATTCCTTCAACACTTGGTGTATACATCACGGTTTCCCCCATTAGTCAACATCAATCTCAATCTCCATTGTACAGCAGAGCAGAGGTTATACAGCAATCCAGACCTGGTCATTCTCGACCTTGACCGGATACATCTGCACTTGACCGGTGTCTGGTGCCTGCACCTGACCTGTCGTCAAATCAATTTTCCAGTCGTACAGCGGATCATAGAGGTAGTGCCCTGAGACTATGCCTTCCGCCAGCGGTCCACCCTTAGGGTGGGGGTTATGGTTATCAGCAGCAAAGATGGTGCCATCCGAAGCACGGAATACCGCAAGCTGAAGATCTTCGATCTCGACAACTCTGCCAATGCGTGGCAGAAATTCATCTATAGCTCCAGCCGGGAAATACGTACCTGTTTGTTTGGTTGTCATCGTAAACCACTCCTTTTGTATCCATTGGTTTCTCTACTTGAATCCCATATAATCTAAGTTGGTTTATGGACGTGCCGTAACTTCAATGCTATGGAACATTTTACTTTGGCCTTCTTCATCACGAATCGCTTTTTTCCATGGTTCTTCCACCTGTGCGAGGGCAAACTCGATCCGTTCCATCAACGCTTTACGTTCCTCCACATTATCCACAACAACCGAGCGAATGTGCTCCAGACCCATGCGTTCTACCCATTCCGAAGTACGCTCCAGATAGTTACCTGTCTCCCGGTAATACTGCATGATGGCTCCGCACAGCTCAATCAGTTCATCATCGGTTTTCACTTTGCACAGCGAGTCAGCAAGTCTTGCTTTGATCCCGCCGTTACCACCGATGAAGATTTCCCAGCCGCCGTCATTCCCGACGATCCCGATATCCTTCGTGCATGCTTCTGCACAGTTCCGAGGACAGCCGTTCACGGCATATTTGAATTTGGCTGGCAGATCAAGACGTTCAAATTTACGTTCGATTCGTGCACCCATGGCCATGGAATCTTGTGTACCGAAGCGGCAGAACTGGGAGCCGACACACGTTTTAACAGTACGAAGCGATTTTGCATAGGCATAACCCGAAGGCATATCCAGTTCAGCCCACACTTTAGTCAAATCTTCTTTTTTGACACCGATGAGATCCAGACGTTGACCGCCCGTCACTTTAACCGCTTTGATATCATATTTAACCGAAACGTCGGCGATCTTTTTCAGATCGGCTGGTGTCGTTACCCCGCCGTACATCCGAGGTACAACGGTGTATGTTCCGTCTTTTTGAATGTTGGCGTTCATACGTTCGTTAACAAAACGGGATTCCTTTTCATCCTCGTGTGTGTCCGGATAGATCATACCCAGATAGTAGTTGATGGCCGGACGGCATTTCGAGCAACCCTCGGGCTGGCTCCAGCCAAGTACATTCATGACTTCCTTGTTCGTTTGCAAGCCTTTTTCCCGGATTTCAGCTACAATCTCATCCCGTCCGAGGGAGGTGCAGCTGCAGATTCCCTGTTTGGCTCCGGCAGTGAAGTTATCTCCTAGCACATATTGCAGAATCTGTTCGACTACCGGCTTACATCCTCCGCAAGAGCGGGTTGCACCTGTACAGGCTTTAATCTCGTCAACTGTAGTTAGACCCTGGTTGGTAATGACATCCACGATGGCACCTTTGGTTACGCCGTTACATCCACAAACGATTTCATCTTCAGGCATCGTTTCAACAGACGTCGTTTTTTTATGACCACCGCAGCCTGTACCCATAAGTGAACCATACAATTCATCGGTCATTTCAGTCTGGTTCCTGATCAGTTTCTGCAGTTCGGCGGAATCCGTAATGTCACCAAAGAGTACGGCACCTACCATTTTGTTGTCACGAAGCAGGATTTTTTTGTAAGTACGTTTCCAGTCGTCTTTCTGTGAAATCACCGTATGTTCAGGGCTGTCAATGAATTCGCCAGTAGAGAAGACGTCTACACCCGAAATTTTCAATTTGGTGGATACAACCGAGCCTTCATACGGAGCTGTTTCGACTCCGCAAATATGTTTCGCAAGAATCATTCCTTGTTCAAACAGTGGCGCCACAAGTCCGTAACATACACCGCGATGTTCATTACATTCTCCGACAGAGTAAACGTCTTTCAGTGAAGTCTGCATGTAGTCATCCACGACGATGCCTCGGTTGACTTCGATACCGCTCTCGCGAGCTACAGCTGTATTCGGTTTAATACCAACCGCCATGACCACAAAATCAACATTCAACACAGATTCGTCGGCAAAACGAATGCCTTCAACCCGGTCTCCACCAAGGAGTTCGGAGGTTTGTGCTCCCATTTTGAATTTAATTCCCTGACGTTCCAGTTCCGCTTTCAACATGGCAGAAGCCTGTGGATCGAGTTGGCGCTCCATCAGATCATCCATCAAATGCACAACGGTAACTTCCATGCCGAGTTGGACAAGTCCTTTAGCGGCCTCCAGACCCAGCAGTCCGCCACCGATGACAGCCGCTTTTTTGTATGCTTTTGCTGCTTCCAGCATGATATTGCAATCGGCGATATCACGGAACCCAACGACACCTTGCTTGTCATGTCCGGGTACAGGGAGGATAAAAGAACTTGAACCTGTTGCGATAATAACTTTGTCGTACGGAGTACGGTGCCCATCTTCTGTTACAACTTCACGAGTCTTCGCATCAATGCGGGCAACGGTTGTGCCTGTGTGAAGCGTAATGCCATAGTCCTTGTACCAGTGAAGATCGTTAAGGACAATGTCATCCAGCGTTTTACTGCCTTCCAGGACATAGGACAACATAATACGATTGTAGTTGGGATAAGGTTCTGTACCAAAAACCGTAATATCAAAGCGCGAAGTTAATTTTAGAATTTGCTCTACCGTGCTGATTCCGGCCATTCCATTACCAATGACAACTAATTTTTCTTTATTTCCGTTCATGTGAGTGCCTCCTTGGGTAAACCTGTGCATTTACCAACATTTTTAATGGCTTATATTTGAATTATACATCGACTAACTTAATCGTAATGTGATTTATTTCACTAATTACGATAGATCATTCATAGTAAATTAAGTGTGATGAGCATCACGAATAAAAAATTTTTTTCAGAAATAAGAAATACGAACTATTGTTCTTGTTTTTCTTTCGAGGTATGATCAGATTGGGGTCGGTGACGTTCCCTATTTTCTCGAAAGGACGTTTTTGCATCATGATGGGAAGATCCCACCTGATTATCGGTACAGGCGTTTCACTTTCAGTGTTGCAACTCCTTGGGATGCAGGTTACTGCTCCGGCTGTAACCGTTGCACTAATAGGCTCGTTGTTGCCAGATATTGATGAACCTAATTCATTGCTGGTATCGAAAGCACTACCGAGCAGTTTCATTCGACTGTTGCAGACGATTCTTCTGCCTGCGGCTGTGTTTGTGTATTTTTACGTTCCGGCCAAACCGTGGAATCTGCTACTTGCTGTATTCATTGGGCTTGTGTCGTTCCTGCCTTCGCGATCACTGCGTAAAGTACTGATGTTTGCCATTGGACTGGGCTTGGTCTTTTATGGTCATGCTTTTGCTCCATGGAATCTGATTGCAGGCAGCCTGCTTATGTTGTGCACGACACTTACACACAGGGGATTAACGCATACCTTGTACGGAACAGCTGTTTGGACGGGGTTACTGTACAGTACAACGCAGCAGCAAGGCCCGGAAATTTGGGTCGCTGGGGGTTCCGCTTATGCACTTCATCTGCTTGCCGATTCCTTGACGAATCGGGGGATTCGTCCATTGCCGCCATTAAAACTGCGTATACGGGCAAATCTGATGAGTACGGGAACCAAACATGGAGCAGTTGTAGAAAATGTCTGCGTAATCCTGACATTGATTTTGGCATGGTTTGCATTCTCGCCTTTATTTCTGTAGTATATGTAAATTTTCAAGGTTATAAATAGACGCCAGTCCAAGTGATTGGAACTGGCGTTTATAATCATCTGATTACTGTGATATGTTTCTGGTTGTATCATTTAAGGACAAAGCCTCAACCTTGTGAAGGTGCATCGGTCAATGCGTCAATATCAGACGAACCAAATACAAACAAAACGACCAAGATGACTACAATTAATAGTTCAGCAAAACCGTTGCCGTCAAAGTCAGACATCGCTTGAACCTCATTTCTTTAGCGTTAGGAATTTATTCTTTGCTGGAAAGCTCGTATGACGTCATTCAGTGTCATATCGCCGCCAATCTCATCCAGAAACTGCACCAGTTTGTCTTGATTAGACGGTGTAACTTTTTGCAAAGTTTTATATTGTCCAACAAGCTCCACAACAAGAGTAGCCTCGCGAAATAAAGTCACCGCATCCACTCTCAATTTTCCGCTAACCAGAAGAGCTGCAACAATGAGCTCAAGATTTCTTCCTTTTAAATTGCCATTCAGAAGGGTGTTTGCGGCATTTGTTTTTTTGGAACCTTTATTTGATTTTCCGTTCCTGCCCATAGCCATACAAAGTCCCCCGCTGGTTGATATGTTTAATATCTTATGTAGTTGATACTCCACATGTTCGAACAATTAAACTACATATGAGAGCATGAAAAAAAAGAGATACCTCTTCGAAGGATATTCGATAAGGTATCTCTGAAATGGCAAGCTTTAGAGCTTCAAACCGTTGATTTATGCCTGAATCAGGCGTTATTAATAATGGTTTCCATCGTTGAACGATCGAGACCTTTCACGAGCTTCACAATCAATTCTTTAGCCGCATCGTAATCATCCGTATGAATAATGGAAGAAGATGTATGAATATATCGGCCGCAGATGCCAATTACGGTAGAAGGTACACCAATACCACTCAAGTGAACCTGGCCTGCGTCCGTACCGCCTGGCGAGATGAAGTATTGCGTCTTGATCTTATTGGAAGCAGCAGTGTCCTTAACATACTCCACCATTCCACGGTGCGTGAACATGCCTGGGTCAAAGATACGAAGCAATGCGCCTTGACCGATATGACCAAAGGATTGTTTATCACCCGTCATGTCATTAGCCGCACTACAGTCCAGAGCAAAGAAAATGTCCGGCTGAATGAGGTTGGCAGCTGTACGTGCTCCGCGAAGTCCCAATTCCTCCTGAACCGTTGCACCGGAATAGAGGATATTTGGTAGCTTCTCTTTATGCAATTCTTCCACCAGTTCAAGAGCCAGACCGACACCGTAACGGTTATCCCAGGCTTTGGCCATAATTTTCTTAGGGTTGGCCATCGGTGTGAATTCACAAATCGGTACGATCTGCATTCCCGGATGAATCCCCCACGATTCAGCTTCCGCACGGTCATCTGCGCCAATATCCAGGTACATTGAATTCAGGTCTACCGGTTTGCTGCGCTGGGATTCATCCAGCAAGTGCGTAGGCGTGGAGCCGACAACGCCTGTAATCCGGCGTTCAGGAGTAATAATCTGAAGACGCTGTGAAAGCACAGCTTGACTCCACCACCCACCGAGTGGACGGAATTTGATCATCCCCGTTTCCGTTATGCCTGTTGTCATGAAGCCAACTTCATCAAAATGTCCGGCCACCATGACTTTAGGGCCAGTTTCATCTCCGCGCAGAACACCAAAGAGACTTCCCAGGCGATCTTGTACAAATTCATCGGTATATGCGGACAATTGCTCTTTCATCCAGCCGCGCAGTTCACGTTCGAAGCCGGAGGCGGAAGGGAACTCCGTTAATGTGCGAAACATGTCCAACGTTTTTTCATTCATGTGTTAACAACTCCTCTGTTGATATGTATGTCAGGTCACAGTAAAACGGTTGCTGGCCTGGTGTCCTTTTTTTCGTACAAAGGACTCGTTATTAACCACTGGTCACATTATAGTATGAACCTTGCACAAGTGAATGTCCATGTTTATGTTACGTTTTTAAGGCATGATTTTGCGTGGTGAGTCTGGATTTTCCGTTTTTCTATCCGCTGTTGTCTCAATCTTGAAGTCGCCTTCATGAATATGATTATAAAAGGGAGCCATATTCTTCTGTAATCAGGCTGTCCTGTTAAACGACGTTCAAGCGTAGGAAGGAGCCGGGATACAAGATGAAGCCTCCTGAAGAAGGTAATGAGAAGGTGCTGTTCATTGTACTCTTTATTTTGCTCGTCATCATTCTTCTTTATTTATAGACTAAACAGGTTGTGAACTACAATTAAGCGGCGTGATACTATACAACTTCCCCATCTCTTTCATTTTGGAAACATCTGCTGTTTCTCGCCGGATACATAACCTTCCCGATAATAACAAACAATGTATAGAAGTGCTCCACAATCGCCATTCAGCTATAACTGCAAACCATTCACATAAAGGAGGTCCTGAGCTTGCCGGAACAATCTGCAACCGGAAAAAAGAAAACCTCATCGCTCTCGATGGATGAAAAGGAATATAAAAAGGTCGCCAAAAAACATGAGCCGTCACGCCCGATTCTGAAAAACTGCATCAAGGCTTTCTTTGTGGGGGGAACCGTCTGTTTGATTGGACAAGCCATACAGGAAGCGTTCATGGCTGGGATGGACATGACATCCAAGGAGGCTTCAAGTCCTACTGTCGCGGTTATGATTCTGATCTCCGTGATCCTGACTTGTCTTGGTGTATACGACAAAATCGCGCAGTGGGCGGGCGCTGGCACAGCTGTACCGGTGACGGGATTCGCGAATTCCATGTGTTCTGCTGCCTTGGAACATCGTGCAGAGGGGCTGGTGCTCGGTGTTGGAGCGAATATGTTCAAGCTTGCCGGTTCCGTCATTGTTTTTGGGGTCGTTGCGGCTTTCATCATTGGGGTCGTATATGCCTTTTTGGGCTTCGGAGGTGGACATCTATGAAAAGGCTGGGCCGCCAGACCTGGGAGTATGATCATCAGCCGCGAATTATAGGCAGAGCTACCGTTGTTGGCCCAGATGAAGGCAAAGGGCCGTTATCTTCTGATTTTGATTACATTTACGACAATCTTGAAATCGGTGAGAAAACGTGGGAAAAAGCAGAGCGTAAACTTTTGGAACAAGCCTCTCAGCTTGCATTGGTGAACGCTAATATTACCAAGGAAGAACTGCATTATTTTGTCGGCGGGGATCTAATGAACCAGATTATCAGCAGTTCATTTTCGGCAAGGCAACTGGGTGCACCCTATCTCGGTGTATTTGGAGCCTGCTCAACCTCAATGGAAACGTTAGCCCTGGCTTCCATGATTGTTGATTCCGGTGCCGGCGATTACGTGCTCGCTGGAACGGTAAGTCACAACTGTACGGTGGAAAAGCAGTTTCGATATCCAACGGAATACGGTTCCCAGAAGCCGCCATATGCTCAATACACCGTCACGGGTTCCGGTTGTGGTGTCGTTTCCCGTACAGGACAAGGCCCGTATGTAGCAAAAGCAACGATTGGCCGCATTATGGATCTCGGCATCAAAGATCCTTTTAATATGGGTGCAGCGATGGCACCGGCAGCCGCAGATACGATTATTTCTCACTTCAGAGATACCGGACTGGAGCCGGGGTATTATGATCTCATCGTTACAGGCGATCTGGCTTCGGTCGGTTTGCCTATAACGAAGGAACTTTTGCATAAAGAAGGGATTCCGATGGAGCAGACCGTGTTTAACGATTGCGGACTCATGATCTATGATCGGGAGAATCAGCCTCAAGTCGTTGCCGGAGGGAGCGGCTGCGGATGTTCTGCTACCGTTACTTACGGTCACATCCTGAACCGGATGCAAAAAGGGGATCTGAAGCGTGTACTTGTGGTTGCGACAGGAGCGCTCCTGTCTCCACTCTCATATCAGCAGGGTGAAAGCATTCCTTGTATTGCACATGCTGTCGCCATTGAACAGGAGGGTTAAGAGATATGCAATTTCTATGGGCTTTTATCGTAGGTGGTCTGATCTGTGTAATCGGACAGCTGTTGATGGATGGCGTGAAGCTGACACCCGCGCATACGATGAGTACGCTGGTGGTGGCCGGTGCGGTAGCAGATGCCTTTGGCTTGTACGACCCTCTGGTGAAATTCGCTGGCGCAGGAGCATCGGTACCTATTACAAGCTTTGGGAATTCCTTGGTGCACGGAGCTTTAACTGAACTGGAAAAAGAGGGATGGATTGGCGTGATCACCGGTATTTTTGACCTCACCGCGGCAGGGATATCGTCGGCGATTATCTTTTCTTTTCTCGCGGCACTGGTTGTTCGCCCAAAAGGTTAAATTTTAAAATATATGCTGTGATAAGCAGAGGCTTCGGATCGATGTGATCCGCGGCCTTTTTTTTGTCGTATTCATGCGTTAATTGCGGTGAATCAGACGACTGGAAACAAATTGTGAGTTCCTTCGAGTGTACTCGTGACGTTGGATCATGTACAATAAAAGGAAATCTGTATGCTTTTTTAGGAGGTTAGACCACATGCCTGTGCGCAAAGAGTCGATCCAAATCATCTCTGCAGTTCGTTCAAATCTGGAGTCCTGCATTATGGGGAAGTCCTTTGAAATTCAACTTTTACTCACAGCTTTGCTAGCAGGTGGACACGTTCTGATTGAAGACGTACCGGGAACGGGCAAAACACAGCTGATCAAAGCACTATCGAAATCCATGCGCGGGGAATACCGGCGTATTCAATGTAATCCTGATATCCTGCCAAGTGATATTACGGGAGTTTCTGTTTTCCATCCGAAGGATGAGCGTTTTTATTTCCGACCGGGTCCGGTTATGACCAATATTTTGCTCGCAGACGAGATTAACCGTGCAACGACGAAAACGCAATCTGCATTGCTGGAGGTCATGGAGGAGCGCAGTGTAACCGTAGACGGCGACACGTACGATCTCCCGCATCCTTTTATGCTCTGTGCTACGCAGAATCCGATTGACTTTGAGGGGACCTATACGTTACCCGAAGCGCAACTCGACCGCTTTATGTTAAAAATCAGTCTCGGTTATCCCGACAAGGATATTGAAAAGACGTTGCTGAAGCAACATCAGTCGGGCCAACCGGTAGATCGGCTTGAATCCGTGACTCACATGGACCAGATCTCGGCTATCCAGCAAGAGATTAAAGAAGTGTTCATCGGAGATCCTGTGATGGATTATCTGTTGGACGTTGTTCGCCACACGCGCACGCACCCGTCTGTTTTATTAGGAGCGAGCCCAAGGGCTGCGATTTCCTTCATGATGGCCGTAAAAGCTTTTGCCTTCATACAAGAAAGAGACTACGTGCTACCGGATGATGTGAAAACGATGGCTCCGTATGTCATCTCTCATCGTATTGTACTTCGTCCCGAATCCAGATTGGACAGCATGAGCTCAGAGGCCGTTCTGAACGCTGTATTACAGCAGGTTCGTGTGCCTGTATCGATGGGGCAATAGTTGATGAGACCGCTTTTGACTACAGTCAATCGAGGCTTACGCCACCCTCGCGTATGGGGCATCGCCGTGGTGTGGATGTGCTGTCTGGCGTACGTTTTATTTCAAGGGGGAAAGACCTCACTTATGCTACTGTCCATGGTAACGTTGCTTTGCCTGTATCTTGCCATTGCTGGATTCAGCGGTGTGAAACGGGCTCAGGGCGTACGGAGGCTCTCCTCGGGACAGGATCATGAAGAACTGCTTCATGCCGGTGATCAGGTGCGGGTGAAGCTGAACTTGACCATTCCGGGATTTCTTCCGCTTCCTTATGTGGTTGTGCGTGAGATGTTACATCGACACAATGGGGAATCGTGGTCATTTAAGGAGAGTCTGATCCCGAGTATGAGGGGAACGGGTGAACTTTCCTTTCAAACTCCGCCGCTTGAGCGGGGGAAATATGTTTTCTCGGAAACGGAATGTGCTAGCGAGGATATTTTTGGATTGATCGAACATCGTGGAACATTCAAGGCCAGCGGTGAATTTCGTGTTTTACCTCGTACGGTATTTATTCCTTATTGGCAGCTTTATGATCGCAAGTCACGCTTGTCTGGACCACAAACAGCCTTGACACGTTCACGCAGGGAAACAACCCAGATCAACGGTGTGCGTGACTACGTTTACGGGGACCGACTTTCTCGCATTCACTGGAATGCCACAGCCAAAACAGGCAACTGGAAGTCTAAAGAATTTGAACATGAGTCTGTGCCTAAAACCATCCTGGTTTTGGATGCGCTCGGCAGGAGCTATCCGCACGGTGAAGCATTCGAACTGGCCGTTTCTACTACAGCTTCTCTGCTAGACTATGGCAGTAGGGAACGCATGGGGATGGGGTTGTTAACCCTGGCTGATAAGTCATCCTTCATGCCTCCAAGTGAAAGTCTGATTGAACGGCAGAAGATGATGCATCATCTCGTGGATATCCAGGATAACGGAAAGGATGCTACCTTGTTGCCTGGAGTTGAGAAAATAGCGCGTCAGTTCCCACAGGGAGCTTATTTTGTTGTCATTTCTCCCCAAAAAGATGAAAAAATAATTGAGCTGCTTCGTTGGGCAGATACACGTGGCATGACTCCATGTCACATTTTGATTGATTCCAACGAATCCCGCCAAAGTAAGGAATGGAATGCCATGCTGCGTGGCAGGGGCACGAGATCATTCACCGTTGCTCATCTGCAGGAGCTTCCGACGGTTATGGGGGGAGGTTCGGTATGAATGCCATAAGAAATGAAAGTTTGGGACTGAAAAGATCCTGGTATCATGCGGCAAGTTTGCTCTGGATATTTCTCATTGCGCTGCAATGGATATCGTTCACCCAGGAGTCATGGTACACCGAGACAACATCGCTGGTGCTGTGGACTCTGGCGGCTGTAAGTATTTTGGAGGTCATTGTTCCCTTTAGAATGCTGTATCGAACGATAATCAAGGCCGTTGTTCTCTTATATATTTTGCATAAAACGTTGATTGATTACATGGTTTACATCCCTTACGGAACGCTAACAGAGCGTGTGGAGCAATTTATCTTGCACATGCCTCCGTACGTCTGGTTTTCCTTGTGTGCGTGGGTGATGTTGGAGGCTGCGCTTCGCCTTGTAAACTCAACCCGCCGCATTCTTGTGTTTCTGGGAGTGAATATCATATCTCTAGGCATCCTGGATTCTTTTACTCAAATTCCGCTCTGGGTTGAGATCGCTTGGGTGATGTTTGCAGGTATGGGGTGGCTCGTATGTCAGCATTTCCGTAATTATCAGTTACAGTACCCGCAGGGCTGGAAACGAATGATTCGGTATCCTTATAAAATACTGGCGAATATTGCTATCATTTTCTCATTAATTATTGTTGCCAGTGTGAACATGCCGGAAATTCCGCCAACCTTGACCGATCCGTACACCGCTTGGAGGAATTACACGGGAACATCCGCAAACCAAACCGGGAATGGAGTACTGGATCTTCCTACAGCGACGGAGTCAGGATACAGCCGCGAGGACAGTCAGCTTGGCGGAGGATTTAACTTTGATTACACCCCCGTCATGTCCATTACGACCAGTGACCGAAGCTACTGGCGAGGGGAAACGCGTTCTGAGTATACAGGTACGGGCTGGGATGAGCCTGGACGTGCTTCTATGGAGAATGTGTCAGCCAGTCAAACGCTGGAAAATGAAGAGGCTGGCAAAGTAAAAACGAAAAAAGTCACGCAGAAAGTAACGATGCTGAATGACACGGTATATCCCATTTTGTTTGGCGCATATTCCATATCACAGGTGAGCTCGGTGAATGGCGAAGAAAGAGCGGGTCGTATGCTTTGGAATACGGAGCGGGCGGAGTTGCACGTGGTTACATCGCGTCAGCAGCCGCAATATCCCAAAAACTATACGGTTGTATCCGAAGTACCGATTATCGTGGAAGATGAGTTACGCACTAAATCAGCAGATGCTCTGTATACAAGCAATCCGGCAGAGGACAAGTATTTACAACTACCTTCCCGATTCCCCGAAAGGGTAAAGGATCTCGCTGCCGAGGTTACAGCGTCTGCAAAAACACCGTATGAAAAAGTAGCATTACTGCAAGACTATTTACAACAAAACTTCAATTACACCAACAATCCGGATCTATCCCGGAAAGTGAGCAATGATTTTGTTGAAGGTTTCTTGTTTGATATTCGTGAAGGATATTGTGATTACTTTTCCACCGCTCTTGTGATGATGGCAAGGGCGGAAGGTATTCCAGCCAGATGGGTAAAAGGTTATGCGCCCGGACAGATGTCGCTGAACTCGGACATGCAGGCTCCTCGTCAGCCGGGCGCCCCCATTGAAACGACCTACACGGTTACGAATGCAGACGCTCATTCGTGGGCAGAAGTGTATTTTGGTGAGTACGGATGGATTCCGGTTGAAGCAACCCCGGGGTTTGATATGCCGCTACTGACCGAATCACCTGAGGTTCAGCCGGCTGATCAGCCGGAAGATCAACCAGAGGAAGAACCGATTCAAGAAGAAAAACAAGCACCAACACCTGAGCAGACTACAAATATGATTCCAACCTTTGTAATCTGGATTGCCGTTGCTGTTATCGCACTGTGGGTAGCCTATATGTTCTGGCGCAACCGCCTTTCGTTGCGATTCTTGTTACTTCGCCTGCGGACCGGCAGACCGCTGACACCTGAACAGAAGGTGCTGGCTGAGACAGAACGCTGGATTCGTTATGCGAGAAGACGAGGTCTGTCGCGCAGTGGGGACGAAACGCTTCGTGAGTCTGTAACTCGCTGGA
Source organism: Paenibacillus xylanexedens (assembly GCF_007680605.1). Lineage (GTDB taxonomy): Bacteria > Bacillota > Bacilli > Paenibacillales > Paenibacillaceae > Paenibacillus > Paenibacillus xylanexedens_B. The sequence continues at coordinate 2,892,735 of NZ_VEIO01000001.1, read as the reverse complement.
GTCAGCTTAGACCATCTGCCCAGACGACTTTTGAAGAGCTATTAATGAAGTTTGAACAGACCCGCTACAGTCCGGCAACCGTAACCGCCGATGATTGGAAGGTTGTCTATCAGGCAGCTTTGAAGCTGCGGAAGGAACTGAAAGCGGAACGGGCATAGATCATGCCCGTCCCGTTTTTCCTTTTTTTAACGTGATATAGGGTGTTTTCGTTTTCAGGAAAGACAGATTTGTGATATAGTGTGTCGTATGAAACTGAGGTGACTTCTTTGTTTAAAATGTTAATGCCCAAGCTGCGTGTAGACACAGTTTTTGATATTGATTTGGACGAACTGTACGCTCAAGGGTATCGTGGAATCATAACTGACCTGGATAATACGCTTGTTGGAGCCAAAGCACCTGATGCTACACCGGAATTGATCGAATGGTTCGCGCGTGTAAAAGAGGTGGGATTCAAGCTGATGATTGTGTCCAATAACAATCTGAATCGGGTGTCCCTGTTTGCCACTCCGCTGGATATCCAGTTTGTGCATAGTGCACGCAAACCATCGAATGTACCGTTTCGTAAAGCAATGAAGATGATGGAGCTTGCTCCCGAAAAAACGATTGTTGTAGGGGACCAGATGCTGACCGATGTTTATGGTGGGAACAGACTTGGACTCTATACGGTTCTGGTACTGCCCATTTCCATCGGGGATGAGGGTTTCATGACTCGCTTTAACCGGAGAGTAGAACGGATTGCTCTGTCGAATTTGCGTAAGAAAGGCTTATGGCTTGAGGAGGAAAAAAAGAAATGACAGAACCGCATAACGGCAACATTGCCGTAAGATGCAGTGGATGCGGCGTGAATTTGCAAACGGAAAATCCGGATTTGCCCGGATATCTTCCAGAAAAAGCACTTGACCGTGAACCGGTCATCTGCCAGCGCTGTTTCCGTATCAAAAATTATAATGAGTCATCATCTGTAACGGTGGATCAGGACGAGTTCCTGGCTCTGCTCAGCAAAATCGGGGATAAGGATGCGCTCGTCATTCATATCGTTGATTTGTTTGATTTTGATGGCAGTATTATCTCTGGCTTGCAACGCTTTGTCGGAAACAATCCGGTACTGCTTGCCGTGAACAAAACGGACTTGCTTCCTAAAGTCACCAACTGGAACAAAGTTCGGAACTGGGTGCAAAAGCAAGCCAAAGAACAAGGCCTTCGGACAGTAGATGTAGTGCTCTGCAGTGCGAAGCAAAACCAAGGCTTTGACCGTCTGCTTGAGCTCGTAGGCACGTACCGTGGAGATCGGGATGTGTACGTTGTCGGTGGAACCAATGTCGGTAAATCGACACTGATCAACCGTCTGATCCGAGACTACAGCGATCTGGAACAGGAACTGACAACCTCGCGTTATCCGGGAACGACACTGGATATGGTGAACATTCCGCTAGACGATGGAAAATATATTATTGATACGCCGGGAATTGTGTATCCTTGGCGCTTCAGTGAAATTGTATCCCGTAAGGATCTGGCTGCAATTATGCCAGAAAAACCGCTTAAACCTGCGGTGTATCAATTGAATTCCGGCCAGACACTATTCTTCGGTGGTATGGCCCGGTTTGATTTTATTGAAGGGGATCGCCAATCGTTCACTTGTTTTATCAGCACTGCTATGAACATCCACCGGACGAAGCTGGATCGGGCAGATGATCTATACCGTGAACATTTAGGGGAATTGCTCGCTCCACCAACACGGGAGAACGCCGCTGAGATGCCGGAATGGACGAGACATGAATTCCGAATTAAACGTGGCAGTCAGTCAGATATATTCATCTCTGGTCTGGGCTGGATCAAAGTTAACGGAGATAACGGTGCTTTAGTGGCTGTCCATGCTCCAAAAGGCATTCGGGTGCAGATTCGTCCTTCCCTGATCTAGTTTGGATGCCAGAACGAATTCGAACAACGGATCAGATCGGAGGCGTATCGATGTCAGCAGAAAATAAGTTCAATTCTTCACTTCCTGTACTGCTGGGTGTAATGGGTGACCCGATTGCTCATTCCAAATCTCCGGCCATGCATAATGCTGCTTTGCAAGCGGCAGGTGTGCACGGAATGTACATGCCGCTCCATGTGCAGCCTGATCAGCTCGAAGCTGCGATTCGTGGTATTGTTGCCTTGGGTTATCGCGGTGTTAATGTCACGATTCCGCATAAGGAGCAGGTGATGCAATACCTCGATGTGATCGATGACAGTGCTCGTTTGATTGGAGCGGTAAATACGATCGTGAATGACAATGGCAAGCTGACAGGGTACAATACTGACGGAATTGGATATGTGCGCTCGTTGAAAGAAGAGGCTGTTCCCCAGCTTGAAGGGAAACGGATCGCTGTTCTAGGCGCAGGCGGCGCGGCAAGAGGTGTTATCTATGCGCTTGCACTGGAAAAGCCTGAACAGATCAGCATCCTGAACCGCACGGCTGACAGAGCACTTACTCTTGCTACGGATCTGCGAAGTCATGGTCTGGGAGACATCTCTGGCAACGGGATGCAGGATGCTCAGGCGGTACTAGCAACGGCAGATATCGTTATTAATACGACAGCAGCGGGCATGCATCCACATGTGGATGATGTTCCAGTTGATCCTGCATGGATTCGCGAAGGGGCAGCTGTCAGCGATCTGATTTACAACCCGCTCGAGACCCGTCTACTCCGTGAGTCCCGTTTGCGCGGATGCACCGTGCATGGCGGACTAGGGATGTTTGTTTATCAAGGGGCCGTCGCATTCGAACACTGGCTTGGCATCCCCGCTCCTGTCGACACGATGAGACGTGCGGTACTGGATAGTTTTGAAAAATAATAATTGAACGGCCAGGCCCTGAAAAACAGCCTCGCGCTACATGCAGGGCCTGCTCAACATAAGGAGTATGAAGTATTCATGTTAACTGGTAAACAAAAGCGCTTTTTGCGGTCACAAGCACATCATCTGACCCCTGTGTTTCAGATTGGCAAGGGGGGCACGAATGAGCATTTGTTCCGCCACATCGAAGAGGCGATTGAAAAGCGCGAACTGATGAAAGTCCAAGTGCTCAACAATAACCTCGATGATAAAAATGAAATCGCTGCAGAGGTCGCTCGTGAAACAGGCAGTGAACTCGTACAAGTGATTGGTAGCACAATTATTCTCTACAAAGAATCACGCGACAATAAACAAATCGAACTTCCAAGATAAGGAGCGTGGCGCGGGTGAAGATCGGCATCATGGGCGGTACGTTTGATCCGATCCACATGGGGCATCTGCTGGCAGCGGAAGCGGCAAGGGATTCGCATGCACTGGATGAAATCTGGTTTATGCCGTCCCATGTCCCGCCTCACAAACCCAGTGCAGGTGCGACGGGGCAACAACGCCTGGCAATGACTGAGGCAGCTGTGAAGCAAGCTCCGCAGTATGAGGTACTGGGTATCGAAATGGAGCTTGGCGGCGTATCTTATACAATTGACACCATGCGTGAGTTGTGGCGCCGTTTCCCTGAGCATGAGTTTTATTTTATCATTGGGGCGGATATGGTGAACTATCTTCCCAAATGGGAAGAGATTGAAGAGCTGGCATCCAGATTGACTTTTATCGGAGTTGGACGACCAGGTTTTCAACTTCATCTGGATGATCTTCCAGAGGCATTGCAGGGACGAGTTCTGCTGGCTGAAATGCCACTGGTTGATATTTCATCTACGGCGATACGCAGACGACTGGCGAAGGGGCATTCGGTGCGGTTTATGATCCCGGATGCAGTTCATCAATACATTGTAAGGAGCGGTTTATATGGCACTAAGCCGTGAGGAGTTAATCGAGGCTGTCTCTGCACAGATGCCGGCCAAACGCTGGAAACATACGCAGGGTGTTATGGAATCAGCCGTTGTCTTGGCTGAAAAGTACGGTGCTGATCCGGCAAAAGCGGATATAGCGGCGATTTTACATGACGTAGCCAAATATTGGCCGGTAGCCGAGATGGAAGCCGTTATTCGTGATAACGGACTAAATATAGAACTTTTACATCATGATAAGCAGCTTTGGCATTCGGAAGTGGGTGCCTTTGTAGCTGAACGGGATTATGGTGTGTCCGATTCCGAGATTATTAACGCCATTCGGTGGCATACTTCTGGTAGGGTAGGGATGAGCCTGCTGGACAAAGTGGTATGCCTTGCCGATTATATTGAGCCGGGACGTGATTTCCCGGGTGTAGATTACATTCGTGAGCAGGCACAGCGCAGTCTGGAGGAAGGTTTGATTGCCGGTTTTGATTCGACGATCAGCTTATTGCTCTCCCAGCGCCGTGTCATCTATCCGCTTACGGTGCTCTCACGTAATGACTTGATTTCACAATTATAGATTATGGAGGTTGGTTCATGACAGTATCATCGAAGGAACTTATGAACATAGTGGTTACCGCCGCTGACGATAAAAAGGCATCAAACATTGTAGCGCTTGACCTGAACAATATTTCACTGGTTGCCGATTATTTTGTGATCTGCCACGGTAACTCGGATACACAAGTACAGGCGATTGCTACAGAGATTCGTAAACAGGCTCACGCAGCTGGCGCGACAATTAAAGGCATTGAAGGCATGGATTCTGCACGCTGGGTGCTGATGGATCTTGGTGATGTCGTGGTTCACGTATTCCACCGTGATGAGCGTGAGTATTACAATATCGAGCGTCTCTGGTCTGATGCCAAAGTGGTGGAAACAGTATGAGTTTGATTGCAGGAACAGTCGTCTCGCTACCGGTTTCACGTGAAGTGTCTCCATTTGGCTATTTTTTGACGACAGGATCGGAAGATGTATTACTTCATTACACCGAGCTGACTCGGGATATCAAGATTGGTGAAACGCTGGAGGTTTTTGTATTCTTTGATACAGAAGACCGTCTTGCTGTTACGATGAAAAAGCCTTACCTCACGCTGGGTGAAATGGCTAAACTGGTCGTAGCTGATGTGCATCCGCGCCTCGGCTGCTTCCTGGAAATGGGTCTCGGTCGCCAGTTGTTGCTTCCCATCCGTGAGTTGCCTGAACTTGAAGAACTGCGTCCCCAAGTTGGGGATGAAGTATTCGTAATCATGGAGCATGACAAGCAAGGACGTCTGCGTGCCAAATTGGCCGGTGAACGTGAACTTGCCCCGCTGGCCTTCCATGCTCCCACAACATGGGTAAACGAGTGGGTTGAAGCTTTGGTGTACAAGCCGCTTCAAATGGGCACGTTTGTCCTTGTAGATGGCGGTGTGCTTGGCTTTGGAGCAATTGGCATGATCCATTCCTCGGAGCGCAGCCATATGCTGCGTTTGGGTGAAAAGGTGAAGTGCCGGGTTACGCTGGTGCGTGAAGACGGCCGTGTAAACCTCGCTATGACGCAGCGGAAAGAAGTTGGTCGCAACGAAGACGCAGATAAGCTGCTTGCTTTTATGAAAGAGCGCCCTATGGGCGGCATGCCTTATTCGGATGCGACACCGCCGGACATTATCAAGCAACGTTTTGGCATCAGTAAATCCGCGTTTAAACGTGCTCTCGGTAAGCTGATGAAAGACGGCTTGGTGGTACAAAAGGAAAACTGGACGTACTTGTCCGAATCTGCACCAAAACCTCAGCAGGAAGAGAAGTAAAATACAGGCGTAGCGAGCCGAATACAGCATGGATGGTTTGAGCTAGAGCATTTATTTTGAATGAAATATTGCATGTATCATTGAGCCGATGCTTTATGTAGCGGTTTAAGTAAGGCAGGGCCAGACTGGGTAAACACCGGAAGCCCTGCTTTTTGTTTGAGTTTTAATTCAATCCGATGAGGAAAATGAAATTGAAAGTGCGGTGCCGACATGTCTTACCGGAAATTTGCCTACGTTTACGATGAATTAATGGAAGATATGCCTTATCCGGACTGGATAAGGTTTGCAAGAACAGCCTGGGAACAGCATGGCATGCCCAAAAGTGTGGCTGAGCTTGGCTGTGGAACGGGATCCATTACGATCCCGCTGGTGAACTCTGGCTTTGAAGTGACGGGTATTGATCTCTCTGCAGATATGTTGTCTGTTGCGCGTAGCAAAATGGAAGCGACACCTCAGGGACACCGTCTGTACAGGGAAGGCAGTGTACGCTGGGTACAGCAGGATATGCGGGATTGGAGAGTGCCTGAGCCTGTAGACTCGGTTATCTCGTTCTGCGATTGTGTGAATTATTTGCTGGAATCAGAAGATGTTATTCGAACTTTCGAGCGGACGTATGAAATGCTGAAGCCCGGAGGTACATTTCTGTTTGATGTACACCATCCAAATACATTGATTCGGTATGATGAGGAACAGCCTTTTGTGTTAGATGAACGCTCGGTCTCCTATATCTGGACGTGTGATTTGGATCAGGAGCGGTGTGAGATCGAGCATCATCTGAGCATTTTTTCTAGATTGGATGAGGGCAACAGGGATACGTATCAGCGATTCGAAGAAGTTCATACGCAACGCGCTTATGATCCGGACTGGATGAAGCTTGAATTAAGCAAAGCGGGCTTCCGGGATGTGAAGGTGTATGCAGACTTTGAGTGGAAAGAAGCTGGAGATAACGCACAGCGTTTGTTCTACGTGGCTATAAAATGAATGTTTAATGAGAGAATTATAACGAGCGATGCTTAATTAATTTATATGAGTATGGATATGAAACTGTCCTTGTGCAACGTGTAAGTATGTTGCTTGAGGCAGTTTTTTTTGACAGATATGATAAAAAGTATTGCCGCTTGAAGCAAAGAGAGACATAATGAATGAAAAACGGAAAGCGTTTTCCGAACGGGCGAACCACATTCTAATCACAGGGGGATTTGTAGGGATGGAAAGTACATATAAAACGAGATTGTCCAAAGAACAGCTGGATCAGATCATTAAGCATCACCTGGCTGTAACGATTCAGGATTACGAGGAAATGATTGATGGCTGGGCAAACCATGCTTATAAAGTTTTGCTTGACGATGGACGGAAAGTTGTCCTTAAAATCGCACCTGCGGCTACGACCAATCTGATGCGTTGTGAACAGGATCTAATGACGGCTGAAGTGGAAGCACTCCAGCTTGTTGCTGAATTAAAGGATGTTCCTGTGCCTTTGGTACTTGCATATGATGCTTCACTACTCATGGCTCCCGCGCAGTATTTCATTATGGAATTTATGCCCGGGGTTCCATACAACCAGGTGAAAGCACAGTTCACTGCCGAAACTCAGGAAGCGGTTGAACGGCAGTTAGGCTGGTACAACCAGCGAATTAACCAGATTAAGGGAGAGCGGTTTGGTTATTTTTCCGGAAAGGACAGACAACGTGCGACGTGGAGAGAAGCTTTCTTGATGCTCATGCATGATATGCTCGCAGATGGTGAAGAGGCAGGAGTTGATATCGGCATGGATTACAATGAGCTGAGACGTTTGATTGATGAGAGATCAGATGCACTGGATGAGGTGACAGAGCCTGCCCTGATCAGCTGGGATCTGTGGGATGGTAATGTGCTGGTAAAGGATGAACAAATTACGACAATTATTGATTTTGAACGCTCATTATGGGGCGATCCGCTCATGGAGCATTATTTCAGTCATTTTAACTATACTCCGGGTTTTCTCAAAGGATATGGACGTGAGGTTGAGACAGAGAATGAGCGGAAGCGCAGAAGTTTATACGATTTGTATTTTGATCTTGCGCTCCGAATTGAATGTGATTACCGTCAGTATGATAACAAGGAGCATATCGAATCTACGATACTTAATTTGCAGGAAGGCATTGAACGGTTTAAAAAAATGTGAGTAAGGCCAGCTGACATGGCATATGAAAGACAGTAAAGTCTGATTTGTGTGAAAGAGAATGTGACATGTCATATTGACTTTGGGCTTGCATTTTTATATAATGCTTCCTATATTGTATACATATTTCGATGATAAGGATCAGTAGTAGATGCTGTACATGACAGAGAGTCGGCGGTTGGTGCAAGCCGATTGACAGTATTTTGCGAACTCGCCTTGGAGAAATGCGGTGATTACAAAGTTCTATGCCTTGTGTGCATAACTGGAAATCCGCATCGGTTAACCGCCGTTACAGGTCTAAAGGGAGTGGATGACGAAGCACGTTCGTCCGCTAACTAGGGTGGTACCACGGGAATTCAACCTCTCGTCCCTAGCGCTGCAAACGCTACGGGATGCTGAGGTTTTTTTGTTGTTATAAAGCGCGTATAACCTGGAGGAGGAATTATAGATGAGTGAGAATCATCAGCCGAAGCACGGCTATCAGCCGCAAGTGATGGAGAAAAGCTGGCAACAATATTGGGATGACAACAAAACGTTTAAAACAGGTGAGGACCCGTCCAAGCCGAAGTTTTATGCACTGGATATGTTCCCTTATCCGTCCGGTTCAGGACTGCACGTAGGTCACCCGGAAGGATATACTGCTACGGATATCGTATCCCGTTACAAACGGATGCGAGGATATAATGTGCTGCACCCAATGGGCTGGGACGCTTTCGGTCTGCCAGCAGAGCAGCACGCACTGGATACGGGGGAACACCCGCGTCATATCACTTTCCGCAACATTGACAATTTCCGTCGTCAGATCAAATCTCTCGGATTCTCATATGACTGGGATCGTGAGATCAGCACGACAGACCCTGAGTATTACAAATGGACACAGTGGATCTTTATTCAGCTGTACAATAAAGGCCTGGCCTATGTCGATGAAGTGCCGGTTAACTGGTGTGAAGCATTGGGCACGGTTCTGGCGAACGAAGAGGTTATTGACGGTAAAAGTGAACGTGGCGGACACCCGGTTGTACGTAAACCGATGCGTCAATGGGTACTGAAAATTACGGAATACGCGGAGCGTTTGCTGGAAGATCTGGAAGAGCTGGACTGGTCGGAAAGCATCAAGGATATGCAACGCAACTGGATCGGCAAATCGACCGGCGCTGAAGTGGTTTTTGCCATCGAAGGCCGTGAAGAAGTGATCAAAGTATTCACAACCCGTGCAGATACATTGTTCGGTGCAAGTTTTGCCGTTCTGGCTCCAGAGCATGAATTGGTTGACGCAATTACATCCGAAGAACAGCGCGAGGCAGTGAAAGCTTATCAGGAGCAGGCTGCGCGTAAGAGTGATCTGGAACGTACGGACTTGGCGAAAGACAAAACAGGTGTATTCACAGGTGCATACGCGATCAATCCGGTTAACGGAGCGAATCTGCCGATCTGGATTGCTGACTATGTACTTGCTGGCTATGGTACAGGAGCTGTTATGGCTGTTCCAGGACACGATGCACGTGACTGGGAATTCGCGAAGCAGTTTGATCTGAATATTATCGAAGTTATCGAAGGCGGAGATGTTACAAAAGAGGCGTATACAGGTGACGGCGCGCATGTGAACTCCGATTTCCTGAACGGACTGAATAATGAAGAAGCTGCGGCGAAAATGATCGCTTGGCTCGAAGAGAACGGCAAAGGACAAGGAAAAACAACGTACCGTCTGCGCGACTGGCTGTTCAGCCGTCAACGTTATTGGGGAGAGCCGATTCCGATTCTGCATCTGGAAGACGGGACGATGAAGACTGTACCAGAAGATCAATTGCCACTGTTGCTGCCTGACATTGACCAGATTAAACCTTCAGGTACAGGGGAATCCCCACTGGCAAACGTGACGGATTGGGTAAATACGGTTGATCCGGAAACGGGCATGAAAGCTCGCCGCGAAACCAACACGATGCCACAATGGGCGGGAAGCTGTTGGTATTACCTGCGGTTTATCGATCCGCACAACGACAAAGAACTGATCTCACAGGAGAAACAACAGCAATGGTTGCCAGTTGACCTGTACATTGGTGGAGCAGAACATGCAGTACTGCACTTGTTGTATGCTCGTTTCTGGCACAAAGTGCTGTATGATCTGGGTGTCGTACACACGAAAGAGCCGTTCCATAAGCTGGTTAACCAAGGTATGATCCTGGGTACTAACAATGAAAAAATGAGTAAATCTCGCGGTAACGTCATCAATCCGGATGAAATTGTGAACGAATTCGGTGCAGATACACTGCGTCTCTATGAAATGTTTATGGGCCCTCTGGAAGCGACTAAACCTTGGAACGCAAACGGGGTAGAGGGAATGTATCGTTTCCTGTCACGCGTATGGCGCCTGTTCATTAACGAAGATACTGGTGCGATCAATGAGAAAATTAAGGCTGACGGCGGAACCGACGAGTTCAAACGGACAGCACACAAAACGATCAAAAAAGTCACTGAAGACCTGGAGCATCTGCGCTTCAACACGGCGATCAGCCAATTGATGATCTTCATCAACGATGCGTACAAAGCAGAGACGCTGCCTCGTGAAGCGATGGAGAACTTTGTTCAATTGTTGTCACCTCTGGCACCGCATATGGCAGAGGAACTGTGGAGTCGTCTTGGACATGAGGGTGGAATTTCTTACGTGGCTTGGCCTCAATACGATGAGTCCATGACTGTGGATGCAGAAGTGGAAATCGTAGTTCAAGTGAACGGTAAAATTGTAACTCGTGCGACCATCGCGAAGGATCTGGATGCACAGGGAATGCAGGACTACACAATGGAACTTGCACCTGTGAAACAGGCGCTGGAAGGCAAGACTATTCGCAAAGTCATTGCCGTTCCAGGCAAACTGGTTAATATTGTTGCCGGTTAATCTCGCTGGCACGAAATACCTCATCCAGTCTGACTAAATCTTCATCGTATTTTTCATGTGTCGTATGGATCAGACTATCAAAAACACCATCCAGGTTGTTTCTCAGCAGTGCAAGCGCCTGAGCGGTTATTCCGCCAGGTACAGCGACACGGGCCTGAAGTTCTTGTGGAGTATAACCTCCCTCGGTGAGCAGTTTGCCTGTACCTAGAAGCATCTCACCGGCAAGGGCGCAGGCGTCGGCGCGTTTGATACCTGTCAAGCGAACAGCACTTTCAATCCATTGCTCCAAAAAGAAGGATATGAATGCAGGGCCGCAGCTGGAGAAGTCAGATGTGATTCGAGTGCAGGCTTCATCCACTTGATAAGGTTTGCCGATATGACTCATAAGGCCTTCGAGCAGTGAGCGATCTTCGGCAGTCATACGTTCACCATGGATGAATAGGCTTGCTCCGCTGCCGACCTGGTGTGTAACACTGGGGATAACCTTGGAGACTTTGCAAGGAAGTGAAGATTCCAGATGGCGTAGCTGCACGGGGCTGGTGATCGAGACAATTATGTGATTGGAATTCACAACAGGCAGGATATCATCAATGACATGTCTGAATTCCAGCGGTTTCACGCACAGGAAGATGATGTTGCTGCGAATGACTGTTTCCCGATTACTTTGTGATTCATGTAGCCCTGGGTAACGGAGGGAAAGCTGACGTACTTTGGATGGAGTTCGATTGCTTGCAGCAATCTGACGGGGTTCGAGTGCACCGGATTGGATCAGGGCATAGATCAACAGACTGCCCATGCTGCCGGTTCCGATAAATCCAACCTTCATTGGTTCAGGCCTCCTTTCATGCTTTACGGTAATGGCGCAGTTTCTTCCCTCTATTGTATGCATGAGACACTGGTCCATATGACATGAAAATAGGTAACTTAAATAAGCGAAAGCATAAAACGGTTCGGAAGCACCGCCCGTGTTCGAAATGATTTCTATTTTGAATATGAGGGAGTGTGCGGATGATGAGATGGAACAAAGCAATGTCCATTGCTGCGGCAGTGGTTGGATGTATACTGATATTATGGTCGGGCAAAAGTGAACAGCCACCTAGCGGCTGGGAACCGATGCAGCTCGGCTCCAATCAGCCGACAAGTGAGCAGAATTCTTCTGCTATACAGTCGGCTGATTTGGTTCCCGAGAATGTAGCTAATGTTGCGCCTAAAGTTGATGTGAGCGAGCGGCAAGCAGACAACGTAGCTCCAGCACAGGAGTCGAAGGTTCGGGAGCCTAGTGTTGCTCCTATTGTGTCAAGCAATCAAGGTAATTTACCGGCTCAACCACAGGCCCAAGTGAATGAAAGCCGTTCATCTGTACCTGAAGCTGAAGCAACATCTAAACCGGCTGACGAAACAACCATTGAGACAGCAGATCACGGCAAGATCGATGTGAATACGGCACCTGTCACCAAACTCACGGAGCTTCCGGGGATTGGACAGAAGAAAGCTCAGGCCATTGTGGATTATCGCAATGCGCATGGGCCTTTTGCCAAAGTTAGTGATCTTACCAAGGTGAAGGGCATAGGCATGAAGATGCTGGAGAAGATGGCTCCCTATGTACAGATTCGTTAAAAGTTCAGCATAATATATAATAGTAATAGGTTCAAGGCGAGAGGAGAAAACGGCATGAGTGCAACAGAGCTTCGCAAGGACTGGGATACGTATTTTATGGACATTGCTTATATGGTATCGACACGTTCCCGTTGTCCGCGCCGGCATGTAGGAGCTGTGCTGGTTCAAGGGAAAAAGTTACTGGGTACTGCCTATAACGGGGCACCGATGGGAGTGGCGGATTGCTCCGAGGCAGGCTGCATGATATCGGAAGAATACGAACTGGTAGTCACGGACGGCCAGGAAGAAATGGTTAAAAAGCAACGCTGTATTCGTACCATCCATGCGGAGCAGAATTTGCTTTTATTTACAGATCGAATTGACCGCGAAGGTTCCTCTGTATATGTAACCGATGAGCCTTGCTGGACATGTGCCAACATGCTGGCGAACAGTGGCGTTACGGAGATTGTATTTCATCGCTCATATCCCAAAGATACGAGTAAAGTAACAAATATGATGCAACAGAAAGGCATTTCGTTCCGCAAACTGGACAATTACCAGCCTCCACGGGAGACGATGATGACCGTAAGCAATTAACTATATAAATGGAACTATTGATTTACAGTGGACTGTATGAAATCTTTAATTCAACTTATATAGAAAAGGTTAAATGATTCAGATCAGGTCAGAACATAGTACACTTGGGATATCTTTCATTTTCAATATTATTTAGTTTCATACGTATGGGGAAGAACCTCCGGCAAGCCTGAATGGGCTTCGGGGGTTTTTTTTGTGTATTTATTGCCTTGGAGATGAGCAGAGGGGAGAGGGACGGAATGAAAGGCAGACCATTGCTTCGCTTTACAATCTTTTGGTTGTGCGGTAGTGGCATGGCATGTTTATTGACGGGATGGACTTTATTTTGGGGAGTAGTCGGTGCGATGGCATCTCTTCCGCTCTTAATTCGTTTCATGAATATTCGCGGCTGGTCGATTCTTCTTTTAGTTATTGCTTTTGCTGGTGGTTTAATACAATGGGAATGGAATGATTCTCGTAATTACAGTACATTGCCAGCATACTTACATCGATCTACTGACGTCATTGATGGGTTAGATGTCCAGGTTGAAGGGGAACTTGTATCGGATGTGCAGGTCGATGGGGATCGGGCAGGTTTTGAGATGCAAATTTCTTCTCTTAGGCTGTACGAGGGGATAGATAAGGAAGTCGGGAATCAAGGGAAAATCAATGAACGAGTCATTGTACAAGTCCGATTAATGGAAGAGCAGGAACAGCATACAGCAGCATCTTGGAAGCAAGGAGATAAGCTGAAACTGTCAGGCTCGGTAGTTCTTCCTGGTGAAGCCAGAAATTTTGGGGGATTTGACTATCGTAGCTATCTAAGGACGCAGTATATCCATTGGATGGTCAAAGTGAAGGGGGCCAGTTCGGTTCATGCTTCGTCCCCTGAAGGGCTGGGGAAAATAAACATCCTACGGTGGACAGATTCGGCAAGACTACTGCTCGGTTCGGCGGTAAATCGGTTATTTCCCGAGCCGCATGCCGGTTACATGAAAGGTCTGATCATCGGAATGGCGAAGGATATTGATCCAGGTACGTACAGTCAATTCTCACAGCTCGGATTAACCCATATCCTCGCCATCTCAGGTACACATGTTGCAGTGTATGTGGCTTCATTGCTCATGCTTTTATCATGGCTGAGATTAACAAGAGAGACGGCTCTAACGATTGTGTTGGTTCTCGTTCCAGCATATGTACTGCTCTCGGGCGGTTCTCCATCGGTCATTCGGGCAGGTATGATGTCTATGATTGGTCTGTATATGGCGAAGCGCGGACTTGCCAGAGATGGAATTCAGATCATCAGTACAGCGGCTTTGCTGATGCTTTGGTGGAATCCCTATTTTTTATTAAATGTCAGCTTTCAACTCTCATTTCTGGTGACGGCGGGACTGATGATTTACATGCCGCTTATCAACAGCTTGTTTGACAAGTGGCCCAAATCTTTGGCAGCCACGGCTTCAGTTACGGTGACAGCGCAGCTGATTTCTTTTCCAGTGACGATTCTGTACTTCAATCAGTTCTCGTTGCTTTCTTTTGCAGCCAATTTTTTGCTGGTGTCTTTGATTAGTGCTGTAGTGCTTCCCTTAGGTACGGTTGCGATGATTTTATCATTCGTGTGGCTTCCGCTTGCGAAATTACTGGCATGGATGGCGATTCAACTGAACAATCTCACCTTTCTTAGTGTGGAATGGATGAACAGTTTGCCAGGTTTTGTAATGATCTGGCCAACACCATCTCTATTATGGATCGCAGCCTATTATGTCATTCTGTATGTGTTGCTATATTTGCTTCATCAGCGCAGCGGCGGTGACATGCCAAAACATATTCATGTTGCGGAAGAGGATACAACGCCGCTTGATCTATCAGCAAGAGGTGCTGCACAAAAAGGCGCTACACTGGCACTGGGCTTCCATTCTTCACGGTCTGTAGACACGCAATCACTTAACACAGCGCAAGCGAACGATCGTTTGCAACTTCCAGCCGCTCATGCCTGGCATGCTCAAAAAGTAGCTTCAACTCAAGGATCACTCTCTACTCTCGGCGCCAGTATCGCCTGGCCTGAGTATGCAAGCGCATTTACATCCAGAGGTGCGGCCTTCTATAGCGAAGTACGCATGAGCCGAACAAAGCGATGGTTATGTGGTGTGCTTGCAGTCAGTTTTGCGGCAGGTTTATGGTGGGCATATCAGACGCCGCGCCCAGCGGGAACAGGTGTAGTGCAATTTTTGGACATTGGTCAAGGCGACAGTACATTGATTACAACACCAGGAGGCAGACATATCCTTGTAGATGGCGGAGGTACGGTTAACTTTGGTAGCAACGAACACTCTTGGAAAACGAGGCGTGACCCGTATGAGGTGGGAGCTAAAGTTGTTGTTCCTTTATTGAAAAAGAGAGGTATTCACCAGCTTGATGCGGTCATTGTGACTCATGCGGATCAGGATCATGCCGGTGGCCTTCAGGCTGTACTGGAGCAAATTCCAGTGAAACGCTTCATCTTTAATGGAACGACGAGTGGAAAGGAGAAATTTGATCAGTTGCTGGAAACAGCGGTGCAACGCCATATTCCGCTATTCGCTGTTCATCAGGGCATGACCTATAAGCCCGATTCAGAAACGGCTTTATATTTTATCTCACCAGAGCGGAGTGGACCTAATCCAACAGGAGAAGTGCCTGTTCTTGAGAATCAGAACGGTGGGTCGGTTGTTTTTTTGCTAGAGATGGCAGGCTCGTCAATGTTATTTACCGGAGATATGGAGGCGGCAACGGAACAGAATGTATTGTATGACATTCAGGATGGTTCGCTGGCAACCTCTTTTCAGCAGGGAGTTCAACAATCGGGGAGAACTGTTCCGGACAGCGAGACGAATATAGTTGTGCCTGAATGGATGGGGAGTCTAGCGGACAATGGCAGAGATCATAGTTCTTCAACGGTGGTTAGCGTACCGCGATTACAATCACATCGATCTATAGATGTACTCAAGGTCGCCCACCACGGTAGCAAAACATCATCCTCAGAAGCATGGCTTCAGTACTGGAATGCCAAAGCTGCACTGATCTCTGCTGGTGTAAACAATACTTATGGTCATCCCAACCCAGACGTAATGAAACGTTTGGAAGCAGTAGGTTCCCAGATTTATCGGACGGACCAGATGGGTGAGGTACAGATGAGCGTGAAAGATGGGGAGATAAGTGTGCGGCATAAGCTGGCTCCGAGATAAGAGTGGAATCATAAAGCTTGAAGGATACCTTGAAGGATATTTGGTTATTTTTTCCGAATAGTATTAGACTTGGCTTAGGAGGGGCTGGAAATAAAGATGAATTGTTTTGAGATACATAAGGAGAAGGGGAAACTACGGAATGAAACTATTAAAAAAGTTAGAATGTAGTAGTAATAATATGATTGAAAAAAACAAAAAAGGATTGAAGAGAAAGATTGCAACATTGTGGATTGGAATGGTGATTTTCAGTCTTATGGCTGGACTACCCTCTTCATTCGCCTTGTCTGATTCCGGTCGTACCATTACTTCAATTCTTGATCGGAATGACTATTTGCTAGATGACGGCACAATCTGGTCTAAAAACAATATTAACGGAGCATGGACACAAAATCGTAATCTGATTGGCATTTCAAAATTAGATAGTTATTCTATATATGGATGGACTGCAGATGATCAGGTTATTAGGTGGGATAAGGATAATCCAGATAAACCTGTAACGAAACAATTTAAAGGAATTAAGAAGGTATATGGAAATGGGTTAGTACTTCTTGAGAATGGGGACCTATATTCGTTTCGTGAGCAGAATAAAGTTTTGGAATCGATTATTGATGTGAGTTTTTATCAGGACTATTCTGGAAAATATACTTCCTATGGTGCCTTGTCTTCCTCGGGAGATATATACTACGATAATTACAACAAACCACAGAAGGTTGACAATGTAACCAACGGTAAGGCGATTGCTATGAATAGTTCTTATGCAGCGGTGCTAAAAGATGATGGTTCTGTAGTTGACGTGACTACGTTGTATAAGGAAAAGCAGGTTACCGTTACGAACGATGTACAATCGATGATTTGGTGGGGAGGAACACACAAACTACTCACAGTGAAAAAGGATGGAACAGTTTGGAGTTATAAGCGATCTGCCCAATATAAAGAAGAGCAATTATCGGGGTTAAGTAATGTGTCTCGTATGGTATATTCTTTTGATTTTGATGAATTATATGCACAGTTAAAGGACGGAACATGGGTTTCATATAAAGATGGCAAAGTGATGTCATTATCGGCTCCAGAGCTAAGTCAAGTGACACTTACAGCATCTACGAACGAAGCTAATATCGGGGATACAGTCACACTTACTGTTCAGGAGAATTATAACAACGGGTTCAAAACGAAACGTGCCCCTTTACCCGAGGAAGTTACAATAGACCAACCACAAATTGCACAATTGCAAAAGGAGGGTAAGTTAAAAGCAACGGGAATAGGAACGACGAACATAACAGTAAAGATAGGTGATAAGTCTTCCAATCTTCAACTTACAGTTAATACCCAGCAGAGTTTGACAGGGGCTGAACTTTTAAACGGAGATGTCTATTTGCCTGTACAATCTGTCTTTAAAACAATGGGGGCCAAAATCGATGTTCAGGGCGATCAATTCAAGGTTCAGCTGGGCAACAGTCTCTTCACATTAACAAAGGGAAGCAACGTAGCGGGGTTCAACGACAAAGCAGTTACAATGAAAGGCAAGGTACAGACAATCAACGGGCAGACTGTATTTCCTGCGGAGTTGTTAAAACAGGTTGCAGGTATACAGGTGAATTGGGATGCTACGTTGAAACAGGCCAAAGTGTTCGTTAGAAATTCTGTTATTGTAGTAGAATCGAAAGACACACTTGCTTTGATTAAGAAACAAGAGCTTGGGAATCTGAGTCGGTTTATTGGTAAGTCTTATTGGATTAACAATACTACCTATTTGGGACAGCGTTTTAGTAAAGTAACTATCACAGATATTCAAATTGAAAAAGGGAATTATGGTAGTCGAAGCTACTCTATCGTTTTCCGTAATGCCAAGAGCAAAACAGTCATTGCTTATGCAGGCGTTTCCCCTTCTAGGGTAACCGAGATGTTAGCGAATTCCGATCAATTTTTCTCCTACGATCCCTATAAGAAATTTAATTGGTCTTCGGCTACATGGAAGAAAATAATCGCGGGTGAAGTAGCGGTAGGGATGAATACCACACAAGTACGTCTGGCATGGGGAGCTCCAAACAATGTTACGTATGATACAATTTCAAAAGGGAAGATTGAGGTTTGGGTATACTCAAGCACCTCGGGGATCAGGGCTTTGGGTTTCCTTAATGGAAAGCTGATGAACGTCTATTAATCTTCAAATCATCACACAGCTCAACTTTTGTTAATTACTATAAACACAAGAAAAAGCCTTGTTTTCCATAACTCTCTTCAAAAGAGAATAACGGGAAAAAGGCTTTTTCATAACCGTTCTGATTTCTGAATATAAATGAAAGTATTGAATTACTCTACGCCGTCCTTGAAATGTTTATTCCAATGTTTGTCACCTTTGTGCAAAATGTCTTCAACGGTTTTTTCGAGTGTCGCCAGTAATTGTGCTCTGACATCCAATACCGTTTCCCTGTACAAGCGTTCTTCCGATCCGACGATTTTATCGCCGTACAACGCCTGTGCAGCTACATATTTCCGATGTTCCTCAACCAGAGTATCGATGGATTCCAAAGCGTGCTCCACAAAGTGGGAAATACTTTGATATTCCTTTGGCATTTGTTCTTTTAATTGTTGAATTTTCGCTAGAGCTGGCATGCTCATCACCTCGTCTTATGAATGTAAATTTACAATACACCATTTTCATGAAAATTGCATTAAAAAAAGCTTAAGTTTTGGACAAATTTCGACTTTTTTTATTTTTTGGTTCTATAAAAGTACTTAACCATAATGTATGTCATTGCATTTGTTTTGAGTCGTGTAAGTACTGGAATCCGTGATGTGAGACGTTTGATGACTACGTTTGCATTTTCTGTTATTCTAAGATAAGATTCGGCGGCCCTTATACATATGCCGTTATTTTGTGATGAAAAATTAAAATATACTTAACTTTGCAACAATTTTATCGATGATTACGTCAGTAAGGTTGCAGGGAGAGGGGGATCCTTTGTGGTAGAGCCGGAACTCATCAGAGCCGCTCAATCGGGCGATCGCGACGCTCTAATTACCCTATTGCGGGAGATTGAACAGCACGTCTATCGGACCGCATATTACATTCTAAATAATGAACAGGACGCGTTGGATGCTGCGCAGGAAGCGTTGATCCGCATTTACACCAAGATTAATTCTTATGAAGAAAAAGCCCAGTTCAAAACCTGGGTGCAACGTATCGTAACAAATATCTGCATTGACAAGTTCAGAAGAACCAAGCCATCCGTGTCCATCGATGAGCATGAAATGGTTTTTCAGGATAAGCAGGATGTAGAATTTGAAGTGATGTCCACTTATGTAGCCAAGGACATTCAAGATGCGATTAACAAGCTGCCAGAACATCATCGGACCGTCATTGTTCTAAGATATTTGCAAGATTTATCCTATAACGAAATTGCGGATTGTCTCGATCTTCCGCTAAATACGGTAAAGTCTTACTTATTTAGAGCCAGACAGCAGTTACAAAATCTACTACAGGAGTATCAGAAAGGTGGTGTGACAGGATGAAATGCGAAGAGGTGGTGGAATGGATGCACCGGTATCTGGATCATGATCTGGGCGAGGCGGAAACGACGCAGATGCTACAGCATGTGGCCAAGTGTCCGGAGTGCGCCGAAAATTTTAGTATGCTCAGAGCTCTGTCCAGGGAACTGGAAGATTTGCCGCAAGTAAGCCCGAAGTTCAGTCTGGTTGATGCGATTATGCCTCAATTGGATGCGATTGACGAAGCACGTAAAGAACAAAGCAGTGCCGTGCAAGAAATGAGTCCTGTCCCTGCGGCATTTGAAAGTCTAAAGCGCTCAAATTCAAGTGAGCAGAAATCGAAAACGAAATGGTTTAATTCGATGGTGGGACGGATGTCTGTGGGTGCTGCGGCCGCGGCTGTTGTATTGGGATTTGCCATCTGGGGTTATCAGCCAGAACAGATCGAGAATGCAGATTCGATGCTGATGAGCTCTGGCGCATCGCAAGATAGCAACAGTGCCCAGCAGTCTGCACGGAGCATGGAAGTGAATAACGATCAAGCAGATACAACGAACCAAACAGAAGGCAGTACGATTGCACCTGACTCGTCAAATGATCCGGTGACGGAAGGTTCTATGCAACCGAATGCGGATCAACCTGAAGAGAGCAACGGAACAGAGTTGAAAACTCCAGATGGTTCAGGTGATCAAGAGCCAGCCAAACCTGCTACAGAGGAGCCGTCTTCTCAGGACAAAGGCAAGCAAGAGATGAAGTCAACTCCTTCTTCTGACACTAGTAATAATCAGAAGAGCATGGGGCCAAATCAAGGAACGGAGCAGAAAAAGCCGGACACAAGTGAAGACGGTGCCGCCTCCCCTCCTAATGACAATGATGAAAGAAGTGCGGCCGATTCAAACGATCAGCTCGATGAGACATTTTCCGCTCAAACGATCATTCCGAACCAGGATACTCCAGCTCAGGGAAGTGAAGCTGACAATGCAGGAACTGGAACGGATTCGGGTGCTACAGGAAGTCAGCAGGGACTGATGGCTCCTGAACAGGGAACCGCTGCACCGACGGGAGCGAAAGAATGGAAATCACCTGACGGTTCTTATATTGTTATGCTGCTCGGCGACCAGATAAGTATTTATGCGAAATCTGCGAATGATCCGGATGCTCTGAATCTGATTGAGCAACGAAATGTAGAGGGTACGTTAAAGTCGGGAAGCTGGTCCAAAGACAGCCTGCAATTTAATTATGAAATAGACAAAGACGGAGCGACAACAAAGGATACTTTCAAAGTTGGTACATCATCTAATGTATCATCTGCGAAATAGTTCTGAGTATAAGGTTCCTGCAGGGCAATTAGAGTGAACCTTTTCCAATGAACAAGCATATAGTGGATATAACTAAAGAACGTCCTATCTCTGATCCAACAACTGACGTCGTATGACCGCACGCCCGCTATTTCTAGAATGGCTGTGCCTGCGTTTATATAGATGCAGAACAGTGGGCCTTTATCCATACATGGATGAAGGTCCCTTTGTTGTCTTGTGTATTTTCTGGTAGGATAAAAGGGATAAGGAGGCACGGTGGATGGATGTAAAAAGCGCAACAAAGGCAATACGCAGCGGAGAAACTGCGCCAATCTATGTGCTGTATGGAACGGAGAAGTACCAGATACAGCAGTTCACAGAGATGTTAAAAACGCATGTTATTGAAGAGGAGCATCAGGATTTTGCGGTTATTCCCTATGATCTCTCCGAAACACCGATTGAGGTTGTTGTGGAAGAAGCAGAGACGGTTCCCTTTCTCGTTCCGCGCAAATTGATTATTGTAAGGGACGCAAGTTTGTTTACCGCGGGAAAGGAATCCAAAATAGAGCATCAGGTGGATCGCTTGATTACATATATGGATAATCCCGCTGATTACAGCACGATCGTTTTTTTGGCGCAAGGGGATAAGCTGGATGAGCGAAAAAAACTGGTAAAAGCAGCCAAGAAACAGGTGGTTGTTCTCTCCTTTGCACCGCTAAGTGGAGAAGAATTGATCCAATGGATTGTTAAACTCGCGAAACAGAGAGAGGTAACCTTTGAAGCTGGGGCAGCAGATACGCTAATCAGTTATGCTGGAACGGGACTGCAAGGTTTATCTGCCGAAGTGGATAAGCTTTGTTTGTTTGCAGGAAACGGAGGAACGATTCGCCGTGCAGATATTGAGTCACTGGTGGCTCGCAGCACGGAGCAGAACGTATTTGCACTTGTGGAGGAATTGGCTAACCTGAGGTTGGAAAAAGCACTTGCACTCTTTTATGAACTTTTGAAGCAACGTGAAGAACCGATCAAAATTGCAGCATTGATTGCGCGGCAGTTCCGTATTATGATTCAGGTCAAGGAACTCGGGCAACAAAGTTACTCGCAGCAGCAGATCGCCAGTCAACTTGGCTTGCATCCGTACGCGATCAAAATTGCCGGGGAACAGGCTCGGAAATTTGATGCTGACCGGTTGAGGAAGATTCTGAGTCACTTGAGTGAGCTGGATTATCAGATGAAAACAGGAGCTGTGGATAAAGTTCTTGGCTTGGAGTTATTTTTGTTAAGGCTCGGAGCATAGCACTAAGCTAAAACAAAAAAACAACCTGAGAGTTCTCCATATGTTGATATTTCAACATACGATCAGAGCTGTTCAGGTTGTTTTTTTTATGGTATGTTCTTTTACTTGGCGGAACAGATGCTAAAAAATCCTGAAAGCCCATGCTGTTCAGGATTTTTCCATTGGTTCGTATAAGTAACGCTTCTTACGCTTGTGCGGAAAGAGCGTTCAGTTTTTTCGCCAAGCGAGACTTTTTGCGTGCAGCTGCATTTTTGTGAACCAGACCTTTAGTTACAGCCTTGTCCAGCTTTTTGGAAGCAGCTTGAATCGCAGCTTTAGCAGTTTCAACTTCGTTGCTTACCAGAGCAGCATCAGCAGCTTTAACAGCTGTGCGGAGTGCAGACTTCTGAGAAGCGTTGAGTGCGCGGCGCTTGTCGCTCGTTTTTACGCGTTTAACAGCGGATTTGATGTTTGGCATTACATTCACCTCCTGTAAGGCATTCGCATGAATACAAACGTTTCACAACTTAAAATATTCTATCACGCTAGCATGTAAATTGCAACAGATTTTGCATCGTTGTTTGGTATGTTGCATAAAGCCCGCCTTTTTCCCACACAATATGCTCAAATGCAATAAGGGAGGCAGGGACACAGATGACACTGGATTTGCAAAATTATACCGTACGCACCGATTTGGCTATCGACTCCAAAGAAATGGCACAAGGCAGCCAAAGACAGACGATTCCCGGATTACGTGAGGATGTAGATAAAAAAGATGGTATTACGATTACACGGATTGATGTGTTGAATGATGAAGCAGCGAAAGCGATAGGGCGTGTAAAAGGCCATTATGTCACACTTGAGGTGCCTTCCCTTCGCAATGGAGATACTGAACTGCAGGAACGGGTAGCCGCTGAATTTACACGAGAAATGGAAGCGTTTATGACCAAGGCGGGTATCGGCAAAGATTCCAAGGTGCTGATCGTAGGTCTCGGTAACCTGAATGTAACTCCAGATTCTCTTGGTCCGTTGGTTGTAGAGAATTTGATGGTTACCCGGCAGTATTTTGAACTGGTACCGGATCAGGTGGCGCCTGGATATCGTGAGGTCAGTGCTATCGCTCCGGGTGTGCTTGGTACAACAGGAATTGAGTCAAGTGACATTGTGCAGGGCATTGTTGAGCGTACCCGTCCTGATGCCATTATCGCCATTGATGCGCTCGCTTCCCGCTCTCTTGAACGAGTGAATACAACCATTCAGGTGGCTGATATCGGGATTCATCCTGGATCTGGTATTGGTAACAAACGTCGTGGATTAACGAAGGAAATTCTGGGTGTTCCCTGCATTGCCATCGGTGTGCCAACGGTATGTTATGCTTCGACCATCGTGAACAACGTCATCGAAATGATGCGTTCTCACTTTCGTCAGGAAACCGATCAGACAAAACAAATCATGGGTATGCTCGATGACATCGGTGAAGAGGATCGTTTGAGTCTGGTAAAAGAAGTGCTTGAACCGCTCGGACATGACCTGATCGTCACCCCGAAAGAAATTGATGAGTTCATTGAAGGCATAGCCAATGTCATTGCAACCGGACTTAATGCGGCTCTTCACGAAGCAGTAAACCCTGATAACGTTGCGGCTTATACACACTAGAGCGTAACCCCTAATACGGAACGGAGAAGAAGGTCCGAATCTATCGGACTTTCTTTTTTTGTTGTCTTCATCTTTCTACTTCCTGTTCTATCAAATTGAATACTCTCATAGAGTTGAAGTATAAGAGTTGTTCTGCAAGGGAAGGAGACATAAGAATGAACAAGATATTGGCATGGAACATTGGCAAGTGGAAAAAAAGATGTCTGCACGTGCTGGCCATGGGCCGTACACTGTTGCTGCTTATGATCATATCTGCCCTCTTTTTTGTTGCACTCGGGCTTGGAGGCATGGCGGAGAAAAGGTTGAATAGTTCCCCTGTTTCTTCGATGAAAGGATTTGCAGGTTCCGTCTCAAGTCGCTTTTTTGTGGACATGTTGGGTATGGAGGTACCTCATCTTACGCAGAAGGAACAGAACACTGCGATTTCCGGTGAAAATCTGACTTCTTTTGTGTTTCAATTGCTCACCAATGTGAATCCTCAAGATCCCAAAAGTTTAATCGCACGCGAAATGCCAGGTATGGGCGCAAATCAGCCAGTTCTGCTCCGGCCCGGCTCAGGCAATACCAAGGCAGAAGCACCTGAAGATTATCAGCCGGGTCCAGGCCTGACAGAAACAGCTTCATCAGGTGAAGGTAAGCCAGGAAGTGAACTGCATGTTCCTCCGGGTCAGGATGATCCAGACGTTTCCGGTGAAGATGACCCGGGAAAGAGTACAGTCGATGAAGATCCACCAGCAAAAGGGAATGGGCAAGACAAGGGAAATCCGGCTATTGCTAAAAAATCCGTCCTGATCTATCACTCGCATCCGCGTGAAGGATATAATCCACTGCTAGGCACGGATAGCGATAATCCATCTTCCGGTAAACCGACAGGTAATGTTTTTCAAGTGGGAACCTATCTATCGGATAGCTTGGAGAAGCTGGGTGTGGGTGTAGAGCATGCGAAGGAAGATTACCAAACGAAAATCAAAGATTACAATTGGAACTTTTCCTATAAATATTCCAGACAGACTGTCAAAGCGGCGCTTGCTCAGAATGACGACCTGACATATTTAATTGATATTCACCGCGATTCCCAGCGACATAAAAAAACGACAACAACCATCGGTGATCAGAGTTACGCCAAGGTATATTTCATTATCGGGCATGAAAATCCAAATTGGCGTAAAAATGAAGCCTTTGCTGCAAAAATCCACAAAAAGCTGGAAGCGAAGTACCCGGGGGTATCCCGTGGGGTGTGGGGGAAGAATGGCGGAGGAGGCAACAATGGAGAATACAATCAGACGCTTTCCCCGAACAGCATTCTCATCGAAATCGGTGGAATTGACAATACGGCAGCCGAGCTGAAACGAACATCCAAAATTCTGGCGGATATGATCGCGGAAGTATATTGGAACGAACAGAACGTAGATAAAGCAAGTGCAAAACCGGCATCCAAGGGCGGATAAATCAGCTATCTATAGAAGAAGGGAGATTTGCGAGATGTCCAGATTTGGCAAAAAAATGCTGTCTGTCAGTGTGCTTATGTTACTTGGTGTCTTGCTGGGTATGCAGTTGGCAGGCAGTGGTTTTCAGAATAACAACCCTGAGGAAAGTGTCCCCGTAGTGGCGACTACAGAAACCGCACCTGAGGAAAATAAAACGGTATCCACCGAGCCTGTGCAGACTGAGGTTAAAAAGCCGTTCGTTCCTGTCCAGACCCCGAGCCAGGTGCTTGGGGCGGACCAGCACAAGGCCTCTGTAGATGTGCTGGCGGAAAAAACGGCAGGGTTGCTACAAAACTTGTCAAACAGCGGCATCAAGTGGGTTGTCTCTCTTTTTGGCGGAGTAGATGAATAGAAGCAGACGGATTAAAGGTAAACTAACCCTTCGAAGCAAGCTTCAAGTAACTTTATTATAAAAGTTAAATCATCATGGGATTGATGCACCTTGAAGCAACTGTTATAATGAAGTGATTGACACTAGGCTGTTTCTGGGGGTAAGGAATGACTGACATTCGGGAAAGACAACGTAAAATTCGTAACTTTTCAATTATTGCACATATAGATCACGGTAAATCAACACTTGCGGACCGGATCTTGGAGTACACAGGTGCGCTGACATCACGTGAAATGCAGGAACAAGTACTGGATCAGATGGATCTGGAACGCGAACGCGGAATCACCATTAAACTGCAAGCAGTTGCCCTGAATTACAAAGCGGACGACGGTGAAGAGTACCTACTGAATCTCATTGATACGCCGGGACACGTAGACTTTACGTATGAGGTTTCACGTAGTCTTGCTGCATGTGAAGGGGCGCTTCTTGTCGTTGACGCGGCTCAAGGGATCGAAGCGCAAACACTGGCTAACGTATATCTTGCGCTGGATAATAATCTGGAGATTTTGCCGGTTATCAACAAAATCGACTTGCCAAGTGCTGACCCGGAACGGGTAAAGCAGGAAGTTGAAGATGTTATCGGACTGGATACCAGCAACGCTGTATTGGCTTCGGCCAAAGCTGGCATCGGGATCAAAGAAATTTTGGAGCAAGTGGTACAGAGTGTGCCCGCACCTGTGGGTGATCCGGATCAGCCGCTTAAAGCGCTGATTTTTGACTCGCACTATGACCCTTACAAAGGGGTTATCGTGTATGTGCGTGTTATTGACGGTAAAATCAAGTCGGGTTCCAAAATCAAAATGATGGCAACAAACAAATCGTTTGAAGTGATCGAAGTGGGAGCCTTCAAGCCGCGCATGACCATTGTGGACGAGCTGAACGTCGGGGATGTAGGCTTCATCGTTGCGGGTATCCGTCATGTCGGCGACACACAAGTCGGGGATACGGTTACTGATGCGAAAAATCCAACACCTGAACCACTTCCGGGTTACCGTAAAATCAATCCAATGGTATACTGCGGTCTGTATCCGATTGAGACATCGGACTATGTTGACCTACGTGAAGCATTGGAAAAGCTGCAGCTGAACGATGCATCGCTCAGCTTTGAGCCTGAGACATCCAGCGCACTAGGCTTTGGATTCCGTTGCGGATTCCTGGGACTGTTGCATATGGACGTTATTCAGGAGCGGATTGAGCGTGAGTTTAACATTCCGCTGATCACAACGGCTCCAAGCGTAATTTACCACGTAACGCTAACTAACGGCGAGCAGATTCAAATTGATAACCCATCCAACTATCCAGAGGTAGGCCGGATTGATTACGTTGAAGAGCCGTATGTTAAGGCTTCAATCATCGTGCCGAATGATTACGTGGGAACAATTATGGAGCTGTGCCAAAATAAACGTGGCGAATTTATCAATATGGAATATATGGACACCACACGGGTTACGATTACATATGAGATCCCGTTGTCCGAGATCGTATATGACTTCTTCGACCAATTGAAATCAAGCACCAAAGGTTATGCTTCGTTTGACTATGAGCTGTCCGGTTACCGCCAGTCCAATCTGGTGAAAATGGACATCCTGCTTAACGGCGAACAAGTCGATGCCTTGTCCTTCATCGTTCACAGAGATCGTGCATACAATCGCGGCCGTATCATCTGTGAAAAACTGCGCGAACTGATTCCGCGGCAAATGTTTGAAGTACCAATTCAAGCATCCGTGGGAACCAAGGTTGTTGCTCGTGAAACGGTTAAAGCGATGCGTAAAAACGTACTTGCCAAGTGTTACGGCGGTGACATCTCGCGGAAACGGAAACTGCTTGAGAAGCAGAAGGAAGGTAAGAAGCGGATGAAGCAGGTCGGTAACGTAGAGGTGCCACAAGAGGCATTTATGGCGGTACTGAAAATTGATGATTAATAATTTAATTTTGGGTACAGCACAGACTGTGTGTATCAAAATTGAATTACTCGTATTCAAACTATAATAAATCACCATTTTAGCTGAAAGGGAAGCCAACTGGCTTTCCTTTTTTCAAATCAAGGGGGACTTACCGTGACGCTTGCAGCACACAACCAGAAAACAGGTGCGCCCCAAGCGGTGTACCTTCACATTCCATTTTGTACAAATAAATGTTTTTACTGTGACTTTAATTCTTATGTTCTGAAGGATCAGCCCGTAATGCAATACTTGGAGGCGCTGGAACGGGAGATGGAGCATACCGTCAAGGCGAATCCGCCAGGGGAAATTAAAACGATCTTTGTCGGCGGCGGAACGCCAACCGCGTTGAAACCGGACGAGATGGCTTATTTCCTGCGTTCGGTCAAAACCTATTTTCCGAATTGGGCAGACGATATTGAATTTTCGATGGAAGCCAACCCGGGAACGACGGATGCCGAGAAGCTGGCCGCGATGAAAGAGGGCGGTGTGAACCGTGTCAGCTTTGGCGTACAGGCTTTTCAGAATGATCTGCTGACGGGCATTGGCCGGATTCATAATACGGATGATGTATACCGGAGCCTGGAAAATGCACGCAAGGCGGGACTGGATAACCTGTCGATTGACCTGATGTTTGGATTGCCAAACCAGACGGTGGAGATGTTGAATGAAAGTATCGACAAAGCGCTGGAACTGGATCTGAAACACTATTCGATCTATAGCCTGAAGGTAGAAGAAAATACACTTTTCCATACCCTGTATCAAAAAAATCAACTGCCTCTCCCGCATGAAGATGATGAGTTGCAGATGTATCTTCTATTAATGAAGCGCATGAAAGAAGCGGGTTATGAACAGTATGAGATCAGTAACTTTGCCAAACCAGGCTTCGAGAGCCGTCATAATATCACCTATTGGCGTAATGAGGATTATTACGGACTTGGTGCGGGTGCACACGGGTACGTAGGCCGTGAACGCCATATGAACATAAAGGGGATTAATCCTTATGTGGAAGCCTCGCGTGCAGGACTGCCACGTTTGGATCATTTCGAGATTGGCCGCGCGGAAGCGATGGAGGATTATCTAATGGTAGGACTCCGTATGCTGGAGGGAGCTTCATCTTCGAGATTCCACAACCAGTTTGGGGAATCCATGGAGGATGTATTTGCAAAACCGCTGGGCAAAATGTTGCATGCAGGATTGCTTGAGCGGACAGCAGACGGCTTTAAACTGAGTGAACAAGGCATTCTGTTCGGCAATGACGTTTTTGCCGAGTTTATCGGCTCGATATCGCTAAATTCGTAGCTTGAAATTCTATACGCTCTGTTGTATATTTATTCATATTGTTTTACAGGGCGTGTCAATTTCACAACTACGAAGCTAGCTTTCCTCGGAAAGCGTCGTTATAGGAGGAGAGCTGGATGTCGGTTATATGCAGGAAAGCTGTACCGGAAGATGTTGAACCACTGTTTGAAATGATTAAGGGATATGCAGAGCGTGGGATCATGCTTCCGCGTTCACGGGAAGTACTGCATCGGCAGCTGGAGCATTTTATTGTGGCTGAGGTGGATGGAGTGGTCGTAGGCTGCGGCTCATTATGTCGACTGGGCAATGATCTGGTGGAAGTAAGATCGCTGGGCATTTCAGAAGGGTATAAAGGGCTGGGCATCGGTTCCCGTCTACTTGACCGGCTTGTAGAAGAGGCGGAGAGACAACAGATTCCAAAGGTGATGGCACTCACGTATGAAGTTTCCTTTTTTCTGAAAAATGGCTTTGCTGTTGTGGAAAAAGAAATCTTCCCTGAGAAAGTATGGACGGACTGCGTTCATTGCAGCAAGCAGGATTGCTGTGACGAGATTGCGGTTCTCAAAGAACTGAATGTGTCAGCGTAGTATACGCTTATAAGAATAAAAAGATAAAAAGATAAAGATAAAGATCACAACCCAAGAAACCTAAGGTTTCAAAGGGCTTGTGGTCTTTTTTTATGCTCGTTTTTTCATATACTTTTCACACACTTATTCCATTATTCTCACACATCCTCTTGTTAAGATGAACTTACATAAGCGATCTGCAAAAAAACTTCACAGTGGAACAGTTGAAGAACATGGCTAAAAACAAGGTTTTCAACGTACGAAGCAGGGAGTATGCAGATAGCTCAATCTTAAGAATGAGGTGACCGATCATGAAAAAATGGACAAAACATGTAGCAGCTTTGGTAACAGCGATGAGTGTAATTGGTGGAGCAGGTAGTGCTTTTGCCGCAACGCCTGTTGTAAATTCCGTAAAACCGTCTGAAACACAAAAAGCTGGAGCATCGGCTAACTCAACGAGCCAATCTACAACAAAATCAACAACCACTCCAGCAGCCAAATCCACTGTTGCGCCGACAAAAACGACAGGAGCTAAAACGGCCCCTACCAAAACAACATCTACAACCAAGAAGGAAACAACAACTCACAAAGCGAGCGCAGTAACACATAAAGCCAAGAAGGCTACTCATAAAGCAAAAGTGGCGAAGCATAAAGCGAAAAAGGCTGTGCACAAATCAAAAGTAACTCACAAAGCAAAAAGAGCTTCTCATAAAACAGCCGCAATACATCACAACGGCAGAAAGGTTGCTCATAAAGCAAAAACAGTAACACATAAAGCAAAAGCAACGACACATAAAGCCAAAGCTGCGGCTCATAAAGCTAAACAGGCTTCACATAAAGCTTCTGCAACAGCAAAGGCTACTGCACATCAAGCAAAACAAACGGCACACAAAGCGAAAAAAGCTGCTCACAAAATCGCAGCACACAAAGCAACAGTTAAAAAAGCAACAGGAACCAAAACGCCAGTAGCTAAAACGACTGTAAACAAAACAACTACGCCAAAAACTGGAGTGAAAAAAACAACTGCTACAACTCCAAAAACAGCAACACATAAAACAGCGACCGTGAATACGCACAAAACACCAGTGGCAACAGCACACAAAACAGCAACGGCTACAACGCATAAAACAACAGCGTCTGCAACCAAAGCACCAGCCAAAACAAATGCTACAAATAAAAACGAAGCAGCAAAATCAAGCTCATCCCATAAATAAGAAATTGTGCTCTGATGCCCTCACTGTATCAGATCCAGTCCAATGATTTAACGCATCAGTGACATTTGATAAACGGCGCAATACAGGCGGAGCTCTCTTATGGGGAACTCCGTCTTTTCCATGTTAAGCCGGGTGTTTTTAACGATACGTTTGTAACGATACTTTAGCTGTTCACGAGAGTTTTGAAATTCGGGTACAGACTCTGTTACATTAGTAGTGACCTATTCAATAAAAAACATATCAGAAGTGTTATATTCATGCCGAGGTGAACGCCGATGCCGCATATTTTTGTAGTGGATGATGATCCGTATATACTGCAACTCATTGCAGGTTATTTGAAAAAGGAACAATATGAAGTGACCTCTTTTGCGCACGGCAGAGAGCTGGTCGGGGAAGTGCGCTTGAAAAAGCCAGACTGTTTGATTCTCGACATTATGATGCCAGGGGTTGACGGGCTTACACTCTTAACGGAACTGAGAACCTTCACTGAAATTCCCATTATTATGGTCTCGGCTCGAGGAGAGGAAATCGATCGTTTAAATGGGCTGGAACTGGGATGTAACGATTTTCTGAGCAAACCTTTCAATCCTCGTGAACTGGTTGCGAGAGTGAAAGGCATGCTTCGTTTGATACACAGCAGTCGCTTATCACAAGGGATTGAACTAAAAGAAACGGAGCGGCATCAGCCGAAGGACGGGTCGTATTTTAGCATAGGTAACGTGCAGATTTCAGAAGAATTCCGACGTGTCAATGTTAGTGGAGAAGAATTGGGTCTAACCGGAAGGGAATATGAGCTTTTGTTATTTCTTTCCCAACACCTGGACCGTCCCTTCAGCCGGGAACAGTTGATTCAGCAGGTTTGGAATTATGATTTTTACGGCGAAGTGCGTGTAGTGGATGATCTCGTGAAACGGATTCGTAAAAAACTTGCGCAGGTTCAAGCTACATTGACCATTGATACCGTGTGGGGGTTCGGCTATAAAGCAGCTGTACATACACGATGAAGACGATACGCAGCAAAATGCTGCTCGCTTTGTTTGCAAGTATGCTGGTTACAGTGGCGTTTACGGTACTGTTTTTTATACACCTCTTTGATGATATTTTGCTCAATCAGGTTAAGCAACAATTAAATGGACAAACGAAGAAGGCTGTTAAGATCATTCGTGTAGATGATCTGGAGGATCTGGACAATGACAGTTTTCGTTTTTTTATTAAAGATATTCTCTTTTATGCGGACTATTTTGTCATCGATGGAGATGATAAAATAGTCGCGTCGAGCAGCGCAGGTCGTGTAGGGATGAAATTGGAGGGTTTTCCGGGTACACACGAAGGTTATATGATTTTAAATGGAAAAAAGGTACTCTACAGTGAGGCAGAGCTGTCACATAAACAGTTTCGAGTGATCTTGTATTCTCCGCTATCGTCACTCAGGGCGATGTACATTCCGCTGTTTCGGACTACCCTTCTGTCGATTGCCGCAAGTTTTGTTGTCATTCTGTTGATAGGATTATTCGCCATATGGCGAACGGTACAGCCACTCAATCGGTTGAAAGAGGCTGTTAACAAATATGAACCAAACATGCCAGACAAAGAGCAATTCCTACAGGCTGACCATACAGAAATCGGCGAATTGATTCAGACCTTTCAATTAATGAGTAACAGAATAGATGACCATCATCGGCATCAGCTGGAGTTCTTGCAAAATGTATCACATGAACTTAAGACACCATTGATGTCCATTCAGGGCTACGTGTATGCCATTCAGGATCAGGTCGTATCCACGGATCAGGGGCTTGAAATTATTGCTACCCAGTCGCAACGTCTCATTGATATGGTTGGAAAGCTGATTCAGCTCTCCAGACTGGAAACGGTGGATGAGGAATGGCCTGTGACAGTCATTGATCTGAAAAACATGGCCGAAGAAGCAGTGTATCTGCTCATGCCAACTGCGCTTCAACGAGGAATACATTTGACAGCGGAAGCAAATTCGTTCATCGTGGAAACAGCAGGGGAGCAATTGTTTCAGATTCTGCTAAACTTGCTGCAAAATGCTGTGCGCCATACCGAAACGCAAGTGATATTAACATTGGAACTCTCTGCCGATGATCACGCGGACTGGATTTTTCATGTCGATGATGATGGACCAGGCTTGAATGAGCATGATGGGCAACATATTTTCCGTCGTTTTTATACAGGAAATAATGGTGTGACAGGATTAGGGTTAACCATTAGCAAGCAACTGGCAACGCGTCTCCATGCAGATTTGGTGTATAGTGATTCACCGTTAGGTGGGGCACGATTCAGTCTGAGACATTATCCCTCGGATCGAGAAATCCAGCATTAAGGTGCATAGTATACGTTATAAGTGAAGGTTATTCGCCTATACTATAAATAGATGGTTCCATTCCGCAAACTGACTTGACAATGATCATGTCAGTTTGGTATTTTTGTATTACCGATTAGCACTCATCTAACTGGAGTGCTAACGACATGGGGCAGTACAGTCAGAAGGAGGGAATACTCACCATGTTAACAGAGCGTCAACGAATGATTCTGAACGCTATAGTGGATGACTATATCCGTTCAGCTGAGCCCGTAGGGTCCCGAAGCATTTCCAAAAGAGGAGATGTTGGATACAGTCCGGCGACGATTCGTAATGAAATGGCCGACCTCGAAGAGATGGGTTTTCTCGAACAGCCGCATACTTCAGCTGGACGCATTCCTTCTCATAAGGGTTATCGATATTATGTCGACCATTTGGTTCCCTGGAATCAGGTGGAGCCGCAGGAACTGGATGATTTAAAGTCGTTTTTTGCAGAGAAGCTTAATGTTATGGAACAGGTTATTCAGCATGCCTCCAACATTTTGTCTCATATGACCAATTATACTTCGATTCTACTTGGACCTGAGGTCTTCCACACCTCACTGCGTCACTTCCAGTTGCTTCCGCTGAATGAGAATGAAGCTGTAGCTATTATTGTGACGAACACCGGTCAGGTGGAAAACAAGACAGTTCAGATCCCGCCCGAGATTTCGGTTGCTGAGATGGAGAATGTGGTTCGTCTGTTAAACACCAAATTGGTAGGCGTACCGATCTACAAGCTGAAGTCACGTCTTTATACCGAGCTGGGCCAAGAGATGGAGCGTCACATTACGCGTTATGAGGAAGTTATGCAGGTACTTAATAGCGCGTTTGACAATGAGCATGACAATCGTCTATTCCTCAGCGGTGCGACTAATATGTTGACACAACCTGAGTTCAGAGATGTAGAAAAGGTTAAGGACATTCTAGACTTGTTAGATGAGACACCAACATTAATGAAATTGATGATGCCAGTGCCCGGCGGGTCTGGAATTCAGGTGCGAATAGGCACAGAGAATGATCATGAGGCCTTTGCGAACTGTAGCTTGATTACAGCGTCGTATTCGTTGGACGGCGAGGCACTTGGTTCCATTGGAATTCTGGGACCAACCCGCATGGATTATGCACGTGTCATCCATATTCTAAATACATTATCCCGTGATCTTACAACGATGCTGACGACTCGCTTCAAATAAGCAACGGGAACGGGAATTACGATTCATTCTTATAAGGAGGTGAACATCTTGAAAGAGGAGCAATCATTCACAGAAGAACAAGAAGTAACAGCCGCTGAGCAGGAACCGGTCAATGAGGCTGCAGCTGCAGAAGCACAGGCTGAGGAGATAACAGATC
The DNA here is from genome assembly GCF_007680605.1 of Paenibacillus xylanexedens. GTDB lineage: Bacteria > Bacillota > Bacilli > Paenibacillales > Paenibacillaceae > Paenibacillus > Paenibacillus xylanexedens_B. Next base: position 2,858,319 of record NZ_VEIO01000001.1, on the reverse strand, counting down.
AGGAGCAAAATGAGTTGTCACGTTTGAAAGCAGAGGCTGAGGAAACACAGCAACGTTTTGTACGTGCGCAAGCTGATTTTGATAACTTCCGTCGTCGCACGCAGAAGGAAAAAGAAGAGCTTGCCAAATACGCTTCGATGAAGCTGATCACCGAACTGGTTCCGGTTATGGATAATTTCGAGCGCGCTATGGCTACTGTACCGGAAGGTACGGAAACTGAATCTTTTGCCAAAGGATTTCAAATGATCTTGCGTCAATTGGAAGGCGTGCTGACAAATGAAGGACTGACTCCAATGGAAACCGTTGGACAACCGTTTAATCCTGAATTCCACCAAGCGATTATGCAAGTGGAGAGCGATGAGCATGAAGAAGGCATCGTTGTGGAAGAGGTTCAAAAAGGCTACATGCTGAAAGATAAAGTGCTTCGTCCGGCTATGGTTAAGGTTAGTTCTTAATCTAAGTGTACTAAATGGCGAAGTTTAATATACAGGTTTTATACACATAGAGCAGTTCACTGACTAACACAATAAGGCTGGCAAGTGCCTATTCATTTTAAATTGTCGAGGAGGAAATTTTCGGATGAGCAAAGTAATCGGTATTGACTTAGGAACAACCAACTCATGCGTAGCCGTTATGGAAGGCGGCGAGGCTGTAGTTATTCCAAACCCGGAGGGTGCGCGTACTACTCCTTCTGTTGTAGGTTTCAAAAAAGATGGCGAGCGTGTCGTTGGTGAAACAGCGAAACGTCAAGCGATCACGAACCCGGATCGTACGATCATTTCCATTAAGCGTCACATGGGTACATCCCACAAAGAAACGATCGACAGCAAAGATTATTCCCCACAAGAAATCTCTGCAATCATCCTGCAAAAACTGAAAGCTGATGCAGAGGCATATCTGGGGCAAACGGTAACTCAAGCGGTTATCACCGTTCCAGCTTATTTCAATGACAGTCAACGTCAAGCGACGAAAGACGCAGGCAAAATCGCAGGTCTGGAAGTACTTCGTATCGTCAACGAGCCAACAGCGGCAGCTTTGGCTTACGGTATGGAAAAGTCCGAAGATCAAACGATTCTCGTGTATGACTTGGGTGGCGGTACGTTTGACGTATCCATCCTGGAACTGGGCGATGGTTTCTTCGAAGTTAAAGCGACTAGTGGCGACAACCAACTGGGCGGTGACGACTTTGACCAAGTCATCATCGACTATCTCGTAAATGAATTCAAAAAAGATCAGGGTATTGATCTGAGCAAAGATAAAGCAGCGGTACAACGTTTGAAAGATGCAGCGGAAAAAGCAAAAAAAGAGCTTTCCGGCGTATTGACTACAACGATTTCCCTGCCGTTCATCACGGTTGCTGACGGCGTTCCTCAGCACTTGGAATTAAACCTGAGCCGTGCGAAATTCGAAGAGCTTTCTGCTGGTCTGGTTGAGCGTACGCTTGAACCAACTCGCCGTGCGTTGAGCGATGCGGGCATGACACCTAACGATATCGACAAAATCGTATTGGTTGGTGGTTCCACTCGTATTCCTGCCGTACAGGAAGCGATCAAAAAACTGACAGGTAAAGAGCCGCACAAAGGCGTTAACCCGGACGAAGTTGTTGCCTTGGGTGCAGCTGTACAAGCGGGCGTACTGACAGGTGACGTGAAAGACGTCGTATTGCTGGACGTAACTCCGCTGTCCCTGGGTATCGAAACTGCTGGTGGCGTATTTACGAAAATGATCGAGCGTAACACGACGATCCCTACAAGCAAATCTCAAGTATTCTCCACTTATGCAGATAATCAACCTAGCGTTGAGATTCACGTCCTGCAAGGTGAGCGCGAGATGGCAGCTGGCAACAAAACGCTTGGTCGCTTCATGCTGGGAGATATCCCGCCAGCACCACGCGGTGTGCCGCAAATCGAAGTTAGCTTCGATATCGATGCCAACGGTATCGTTAACGTGTCTGCAACAGACAAAGGTACAAACAAAACGCAAAAAATTACAATTACTTCTTCCAGCGGTCTGAGCGATGCGGAAGTTGAGCAAATGATGAAAGATGCTGAACTTCATGCCGAGGAAGATAGAAAACGTAAAGAGCTTGTGGAAGCGAAAAATAGTGCGGACCAATTGATCTACTCTGTAGACAAAACAATTAAAGATCTTGGTGAAAAAGCAGATGCAGGCGAAGTAGAAAAAGCAAATGCTGCCAAAGAAAAATTGCAAGGCGTACTGGCTTCCGACAACCTGGAAGACATCAAAGCCGCTACAGAAGAACTGACCGAGATTGTTCAACAGTTGTCTGTTAAATTGTATGAGCAAGCTCAAGCTGATGCACAAGCGACTCAAGGTGCCGAAGAGCAACAAGGTTCTGCTAAACGTGACAACGTCGTAGACGCTGATTACGAAGTTGTGGACGAAGATAAAAAATAATTAATTCGCCATAGTCTGCGAGTTAAAACATCGGTGACGTTCGGATTAAAGGGAAAGTCATAGCCGGGGCTCCCGTGCTTTGACTTTCCTTTTGTCACGATGTGCGATAAGGTGAATGTTATGGGGGTGGAAGAGTGGCTGAAAAACGTGATTACTATGAGGTGCTCGGCGTAAGCAAAAATGCAAGCGACGAGGAAATCAAAAAAGCTTACCGTAAGCTGGCCCGTCAGTATCACCCTGACGTGAACAAGGCGGCAGATGCGGAGGCCAAGTTTAAAGAAGTAAAAGAAGCTTATGATGTCGTAAGTGACAGCCAGAAGCGTGCTCAGTACGACCAATATGGTCACATCGATCCGAATCAAGGTGGATTTGGCGGTGGAGACTTTGGTGGCGGCGGCTTCGGCGACATCTTTGATATGTTCTTTGGCGGTGGTGGCGGGCGCCGTGACCCGAACGCTCCGCAGCGGGGGAACGATTTGCAATACACCATGACGATTGAGTTCAAGGAAGCTGTATTTGGCAAGGAAACGGATATTACGATTCCGCGTACGGAAGGCTGCGATACTTGTCACGGTTCAGGTGCCAAACCAGGAACGAAGCCGGAAACATGTACGGTCTGCAAGGGTAGTGGACAACAGGAAGTCGTTCAGAATACACCATTTGGTCGTATGGTAAATCGCCGCGCTTGTTCGAACTGTAGCGGTACCGGACAGATTATCAAAGAAAAATGTACAACGTGTAGCGGTAGCGGTAAAGTTCGCAAACAGCGCAAAATCAATGTTCGCATTCCAGCTGGTGTGGATGACGGTGCACAGTTGCGTATGACAGGTGAGGGTGAAGGCGGTCTGCGCGGTGGTCCTGCAGGTGACCTGTACATTGTTATTCGTGTGAAGTCCCATGACTTCTTCGAGCGCGAAGGCGATGACATCTACTGTGAAATTCCGTTGACGTTTGCTCAAGCCGCGCTCGGAGACGAGATTGAAATCCCGACACTGACCGAGAAAGTGAAGCTGAAAATTCCGGCGGGTACACAAACCGGAACGTATTTCCGTCTCAAAGGCAAAGGCGTGCCACGCCTGCGCGGTATGGGACAAGGGGATCAGCATGTGAAGGTTGTCGTGGTTACACCAAGTAAGCTGAATGACGAACAGAAAGATCTGCTTCGTCAAATTGCTGCACTGGATGGCGAACAAACCCATGAGCATGAGCAATCGTTCTTTGATCGAGTAAAACGCGCCTTTCGCGGCGACTGATTCATATATGAAGTAGTTATGAGAACACCATCGATGATCTTTGATGATCGATGGTGTCTTTTTTTTGTGAATTAGTTTGCTTCGCAGTGTTCCCAAGTGTCTCCACATGTTAGAAATTCGGTATATTCTGGGCTTCCTTGCGGAAAGATAGCATGGCGGGAACGATCTGTGAAATAGATACAGATTGACAGAATTACAGGAAGCAGGTGAAGCGAATGACGGAAAAAAATATTTTGGCCTATTTTCATAGCCCTGAGCAGGCACAGGGAGCGGTCAAAAAATTGGAGGCGCTGCGAGTGGAAGACTTGTCTGTTAATCGTTTTAGCCGTTATGCGGGTGTTGGACCAAGCGGAGCCTCTTATAAACCAGGTATCTCCGGCAGTTACTCATCATGGATACCTGATGCGATGCAAATGAGTGCCAGCTCAGGCATTATGGCTGCGGCAGACCCTGCTGCAAGCGGAATGAGTGATGGCGGACAAGGAGGCCCTACAGGCAGGGACATCCTATTAACTGTCGTTGTGGATGAAGAGGTGCATCACCGAGCGATGTCGATTATTGAACAAGCCGGTGGAATGATCTGATTTGAGCAATAAGATCATTTACACAGCAACGGAGAGGACAGAAAAAATACTAAGGGAGGAAGAACAACATGGCTAATCGACAACGACCAGGTGAAATTTTAACAAAAACGGAAAAGATGAAACGTCTGCAGTCTGCGAAAAATGAGGATGTGGAGTTCAGCGCGGAAGCGGCCGATCACGAGGATATCGAAGCTTTGCGCCGCGGTGAGGCGGCGGATCGTCGCCAGGGAAGAGAAATTCATGACTGAAGATCGCTCGGCGGTCACACTAGAGGCTGTATTTACGAGTTGGTCTGAAGCTGAATCTGCACGCAGAGCTCTGGAGTTGTTACATCCGAACCAGCTACGCATCGAGAGTCTGCGTGAGCATGCAGGGAAAGCTGAGTCAAATCATATTAAGGGAGAAGAGCATTCACCAACAGCGGTTGTTGGCGGCTTCAGCGGCGAGCTGAATGTACTCGCTCTAATCAGTGATGAGACCGAGATGTTATCGGGAGGACAGGTGCATGACCATACACCAGAACCAGAAGATGTAGCGCGAAATATAAGTCAGGGCATTTTGCTGACGGTATCCGTTTCTCACGATTCTTTACCGCAAGCTGCAGAGATGATCACACAGAACGGTGGACGTTTTTATTAGTTGTGCTCATGAGAAGGAACGACAAGCACCAAAAAATGGGACAGGATATTCGAGCGATTTGACCGCGGATATCCTGTTTTGTTTTCTTTTGTGAGTATGCTTTGTGCTCCGGCTTGCATGTGTAGTACAATAGTTGGGATGTTTGAATAATGAGGAGGCAAAACCACGTATGTTATGGCATGAACTAACAATACATACCACAGAAGAAGCTGTGGAGATGATTTCGAATTTTTTGCATGAAGCGGGCGCCGGAGGGGTGTCAATTGAAGAGTCCGGCACTTTAAATAAAAAACGGGATACGACGTATGGCGAGTTATATGACGTTCCTTTGAATGATATTCCCGAAGGTTTTGCGGTCATCAAAGGATATTTCTCCGAAGGTACAGACATGGTTGCCTTGCAGGCAGAAGTAAACCCGAGAATTGAAGAATTGTCCGAGTTTGGTATTGATGCCGGGGAGATTCGTTACGAAACACGTACGGTTGATGAAAATGACTGGGCAACGGCTTGGAAACAATACTTCAAACCTGTGCGCATATCCGATCGTTTGACGATCAAGCCAACATGGGAGGAATATACGCCGGAGAGCACAGATGAGAAAATAATTGAGCTGGACCCCGGAATGGCTTTTGGTACAGGTACGCATCCAACGACAACACTCTGTTTGCGTACACTGGAAAATGTGATCCAGGGTGGCGAGGAAGTGATAGATGTGGGTACGGGTTCCGGTATTCTGTCTATCGGCGCGATACATCTGGGTGCAAAGCATGTACTCGCACTTGATCTTGATCCGGTTGCAGTAACAAGTGCGATGGAAAACGTGGAGCTGAACAAGATGCAGCAGCAGATTACGGTCAAAGAAAGTGACCTGTTGTCTGTGCTTGGAAGTCAGGACCCTGCTCTGGGTGTCAAGTTGCCAGTCCAAATTATTGTAGCTAACATCTTGGCTGAAGTTATTTTGTTATTCGTTGATGATGTGTACAACGCGCTGGAGTCGGGCGGAATTTATATCGTTTCGGGTATATGGAAGAACAAAGAGCAAGTTGTACATGATGCACTGGTGGCATCGGGATTTGAAGTTCGTGCGATCGAGCGTGAAGAGGACTGGCTAGCCTTTGAAGCCAGAAAGAGGTAGTTTATGGATTTCTTGGATCGGATCTTCCGTCTTCCGCTGGATCAATTGCCGTTCTTCCTGGTGACCATTCTGATTTCATTTACGGTTCATGAATTTTCGCATGCGTATTTTGCGAACAAATTCGGTGATCCAACAGCCAAGTTGCTTGGAAGGGTCACCTTGAATCCGGTGGCGCACTTTGACCTGCTTGGGGTGCTTTTGCTTGTCATTGCAGGTTTTGGATGGGCACGTCCCGTACCTGTAAACCGTGCGAACTTTGACAAACCGAGGCTCATGGGAACGATTGTTTCTGTAGTGGGCCCATTGAGCAATCTGCTGCTGGCTATTATCGGGGCAGTGATCTATGGAATATTGTTTGGATCAGGCGTGCTGGGGAACATTGAAAATGAGCGGGTAGTCACGGCTGTGATGACATTTTTGCCGATGTTCAGTGTCACGAACTTTTTCCTGTTTATGTTTAATCTCATCCCGCTACCACCGCTGGACGGTTACCGTATTCTTGAAGATGTGTTGCCGCCTTCAATCAGCCGCAAGCTGCAAGGTGTGGAACAATGGTCCATCATTGTTTTCCTATTGATCTTAATTATTCCGCCATTACAGGCAGTCACAATTCAACCGCTATATCTGTTTGCCAACGACATGTACCGGGATTTGGTTGGTCTCGTTATTGAATTATATCTTTAAATATAAGTTCACAAATGGTCAGTAATCGAACCGTAATGCTGGTCATAAGCACATAAAAGTTGTATGATCATCTGTGGCGATTGGATTCTTGCCTGCTTCCAGCAGGAAGAATTCCAGTCATAACAGGAAAGAATGGGTGGACAACATATGCAGCGATATTTTGTATCTGCAGAGCAGTTCAGTGAACATGCAGTGGTGATAACAGGCGACGATGCCCGTCATATCGGCAAAGTCATGCGCGGCAAACCCGGTGACAAGCTGATTGTCAGTGACGGAAGCTCCAGAGAAGCATTGGTCGCCATCGATAGTATTGAAACAGGGGAAGTAAAAGCGACTATTCTGGAACCGCTGGTTATGGATCGCGAAGCAAGGTTGAATGTAACGGTAGCACAAAGCTTGCCCAAAGGGGACAAGATGGAGACGGTCATTCAGAGATGTACGGAGATCGGCGCCGTATCCTTTGTGCCTTTTCTATCCGAACGTACGATTGTGCAATATGATGCCAAGAAGGAAGGCAAACGTCTGGAGCGTTGGCGGAAAATCGCCAAGGAAGCTGCTGAACAGAGCCATCGTAATCGCATTCCAACCGTTGAGCAGCCGCTTTCCTGGAAAGGGCTGTTATCTTCTTTTGGGGACTACGATCTGGTATGTTATTGTTATGAAAAAGAAGACGGCAAACAGATTAGAGATGTTCTGAAGCCGTTTGTGGAACAGCTTGGTCCTGATGCAGGGGCGAATGTGTTGATTGTTGTTGGACCTGAGGGCGGATTTTCCGAGAAGGAAACAGCTCAAGCCGATGAGGCAGGTGCGATATCTGTTGGACTGGGCAAGCGCATTTTGCGAGCCGAGACGGCTGGTATGGTTGCACTAACTTGTGTTTTATATGAATCTGGAGAAATGGGGGGAATGTAATTATGCCATCCGTGGCGTTTTACACCTTGGGCTGCAAAGTTAACTTTTATGATACAGAAGCGATCTGGCAATTGTTCAAAAACGAGGGCTACGAACAGGTAGACTTCGACGAACAGACTGCCGATGTCTATTTGATTAATACGTGTACCGTAACGAATACGGGTGATAAAAAGAGTCGTCAAATTATCCGCCGTGCCATCCGTCGCAATCCGGATGCGATAGTAGCGGTAACCGGATGTTATGCACAGACATCTCCTGCCGAGATACTGGATATCCCTGGTGTGGACCTGGTCATCGGAACCCAGGATCGGGATAAAATTTTGCCATACGTCAATGAAATTCAGGAATCCCGTCAGCCGGTTAACGCGGTGCGTAACATTATGAAAACACGTGTTTTTGAAGAAATGGATGTACCGGATTTCGCGGACCGTACGCGTGCGTTCCTCAAAATTCAGGATGGTTGCAACAACTTCTGTACCTTCTGCATCATTCCGTGGTCCCGTGGTCTTTCACGTAGCCGTGAGGCAAACAGCATTGTTCAGCAGGCACATCAGCTCGTACAAGCGGGTTACAAGGAGATTGTCCTGACAGGTATTCATACAGGCGGGTACGGAGATGACATGGAAAACTATGATCTGACCGACCTACTGTGGGATTTGGACAAAGTGGAAGGTCTGGAACGTATCCGGATCAGTTCGATTGAAGCAAGTCAGATCGATGACCGGATGCTGGATGTGATCAAGCGTTCGGATAAACTGGTTCGTCATTTCCATATTCCGTTGCAGGCAGGAGATGACACCGTTCTGAAACGTATGCGCCGCAAGTATACAACGGAAGAGTTCTATAACAAAATGTTGCGTATACGTGAGGCCATGCCGGATGTTGCGATCACGACCGATGTTATCGTTGGTTTCCCGGGCGAAACAGATGAGATGTATCGTAACGGTTACGAGTTGATGCGTAAAATCGGTTTCTCGGAAATGCACGTATTCCCGTATTCCAAACGTACAGGGACTCCGGCAGCACGCATGGAGGATCAAGTGGATGAGGAAATCAAAAATGCACGGGTGCATGAATTGATTGAGCTGTCTGAGCAGATGCAACTGGAGTATGCTGAGAAATTCGTTGGACAAGTGCTCGAGGTTATTCCTGAAGGTGAAGCAAAAGGCCGCGAAGGCAGTGGCAAGTTGCACGGATACAGTGACAACTACATTCAACTGGTGTTCGATGGAACGCCGGATATGGTAGGTAAGGTGTGCCGCGTGAAGTTGACCGAAGCCGGTGCGAATGAAAGCCAAGGTACGCTGGTTCGTGTGCTGGAAGAAAATGTGAAACCCGCCGCGATGTAATTCAGGCGCTATGTACAAGGATTTCATTTCCTTGGGGAAAATACCCGGGGAGATGAGGTCCTTCTTTGCCAAGAAAAGAAATTGAAGTCAGATGGGGGAAAACATCATGAACAAAAAAGAAATTTCGGCAGGCGGCGTTGTCTACAGAACAGGTGAGGATGGCCAGGTTCAAATCCAGCTCATCGTAGACCGTTATGGTAAAACGACACTTGCAAAGGGCAAAATGGAAGCTGGAGAAACGATCGAACAGACGGCGCTTCGTGAGATTTTGGAAGAAACGGGTATGGTAGGCCGTATTGTGGAGCCTATTAATATCATTGCTTATACGTACCAGCATGCCGAGTTTGGTCCAGTGGACAAAGAAGTGCACTATTATCTCGTTGAAGCACAGAGCGGTGACCTCCAGCCTCAGATCGAAGAGATTAAAGGCGTGGATTGGTACTCTCCCGAAGAAGCATGGTCCAAACAGCAGCAGAGTGGATACGATAACAACGATGACATTTTGCGCATTGGCTTGAACAAACTGGGCATTAACGTGTAAAACAGCACGACATCTCGTTTGAATGATGGTCTACTTACTTAGACATTCTTTCGCCACTAAAGCGGATATCGTGATGACTTTATTAAGCAACAGGTTTCTTTGTTGACGGGGCGAGCACAGGTGTTTTTTTGTGCCAGATGGGCAAGTAACAGAACGGTAAAGCCAGCAATGAACTGATGATGTTAAAAAGGGTCTGGGCATGCGCAATCTGTGCCCCGTGATCCGCTGACAACCAGGCCGACGCTGCATGCAGCTGGCCGATCAGCGGCATAAACAGTAGCGCTCCCGCTATGTTGAGTACAACATGGGAGGCTGCCACGAATTTGCCTGCGGAAGCTCCCCCCGCGGCAGCAATAACAGCGGTGATGCAGGTCCCTACGTTAGACCCGATCACAATGGCGATGCCGATCTCTACAGGTAGCACGCCTGTCGCTGCGAGCGTAATCGCCATGCTGATAACTGCGGCGCTGCTGTGAATCAGCGCTGTCAGGCATGCACCGGCAAGAAAACCCCACCAGTGGCTGCCCGCTGACCGCTCCAGAAACCATTGGAACACGCCCATGCTCCGAAGTGGAACGGCGATGGACTGCATGACTTGTATACCTGTCATGACAAGAGCAAATCCTGCTGCCGCAAGGAAACTGAATTGGATATTGGCCAAAGTACGTCGGATGCGTTCGTGGGCATTTTGGTTGCGTTCACCAAGGACAACAAAAACAGCCCAGCCTGTTAGAGATATAAGCAACAAAGGCAGTGCGGCACGTCCGATCTGAAGACCGACAAGCTCTGTCGTTAAGCAAGTTCCAATATTGGTTCCCAAGATAATGCCGAGTGTGCGTCCGTAGGTAATTAAACGCGCGTTAGCTAGTCCTATGGTGAGTACCGTTACGGCAGTGCTGCTCTGTAGCAGAGCGGTTGCGCCTGCACTGAATGCCATGCCCTTCCATGGGGCAGAAGTGGCGCGGTTTAACCAGCCTGCCAGCATCGGCCCCGCCATGCGTTGCAGCGCTGTCTCCATCAGCTTCATACCGCCAAAAAAGATAATCAGCCCGTACAACAGAGGCAGAATTACTTCTCTGAACATTCCGAATCATTCCTCCCGTCCCATTCCTTATCACTTATCCTATGAGGAAGCAGAGACAAGCATGACAAGCACAAGAGGAATTGAATCTATCAGCCCTCATGCAAAAGGTACGGTGATTCGGCAAACGCAACAGAGGGGCCGAAATCGAATCCAAGGAAGCGAAGCGTTCGCCTTTGTCACCGGATTTTCCCTTTGAAGAAGGGAATCCAAAAAATCTGGAGACAACAGCGATCATAGGATCGATTCGTCCCTGGAGCGTCTCGTTGCCGCCCAAACCTATCTTTTCAACTAACTTACGAAAGAAGTGGATCAATCTTGCCATCCGTTATATTGGAACGAAGCCGCAAAAAGCGGTTGGAACATGCACATCCCTGGATTTTCAATAATGAAATTGCATCCGTAGACGGCAACCCGGAACCGGGCGATATCGTCAATGTACTTAATCATCAAGGTCGCTATTTGGCGACAGGTTATTATAATCCGGCTTCCCAGATTACCGTTCGTGTAGTCTCATACCAGCCTTTGGAGTTTGAACAGATGGATACCGCCTTTTTTGCGGCTCGTTTCCATGATTGTCTGCGTCACCGGGAACGCTTTATCCAGGATGGCGAAGCCTACCGTCTTGTTTATGGCGAAGCCGATTTTCTGCCTGGATTGATCGTTGATCGTTTTGGTAGCATTTTAGTTGTGCAGATCCTTACACTGGGTATGGATCGTTGCCGTGAAGCCATCGTGCAGGCTCTCATTGAAGTGATGCAGCCGGAAGGTATATATGAGCGCAGTGATGTCTCCATTCGTGAACTGGAAGGTCTGGAGCAGATCAAAGGACCGCTCTACGGGGAATGCCCGCGTCATGTGACTGTGACCGAGAATGGGCTACTTATCAAGGTGGACATCGTGGAAGGACAGAAAACAGGGTATTTCTTCGACCAGCGTGAAAACCGGGCTGCTATTGAACCATTGATGAAAGGCTGGGGATACAAAAGCGGCATCACCGTGCAACAGGTCGAGCATGAAGGAACAGAACAGCTGTTGCCTGTGAACAAAGGTGGTAAAGTGGTTACTTTCCCTTATTGGGACGGTGCCACCGTGCTGGAATGTTTCTCTCATACCGGTAGCTTTACCCTGAATGCTTGCAAATTCGGAGCGAAGAAAGTAACCTGTCTCGATATTTCCGAGCATGCGATCGAGAGTGCACGAACCAATGTGGAGCTAAATGGTTTCACGGATCGGGTTGAGTTCGTTGTAGCAGATGCTTTTCAATATCTACGTGAGCAAGTCAAAGGACTTGATGAGCGCAATGCACGAGCAAAAGCTGCGGAGCAAAAGGTAGATACCTCCAAAGCATTGTCCAGTGCTGGAAAAACGTTTGATGTCGTTATCCTTGATCCACCTGCCTTCGCCAAAACAAAATCAGCAGTCAAAGGGGCATGCCGCGGCTACAAGGACATCAACTTGCAGGGCATGAAACTGGTCAACGAGGGTGGATATTTGGTAACCGCAAGCTGTTCCTACCACATGCGTCCTGACCTCTTCCTGGAAACCATTGCGGATGCAGCTGAGGATGCAGGTAAAGTACTGCGTTTAATTGACTGGAAAGCGGCCGGTAAGGATCACCCGCAAATTTTGGGCGTAGATGAAGGGCATTACCTGAAGTTCGCTATTTTTGAAGTGAGAAGCAAAAAAAATTAAGAATACTCTGTTTTTAGAATGACATCTACCCTATGAGATAGACACTTCAAAAAGTCCATCTTATAGGGTATTTTGTTTATGAGGAAAAGCTCGATCTTGGCGAACAGCTTATCTTATTGGCCGAAAAGGAACAGTGTTCAGTCCTTGTCCTGACTCATTAAAGACTAGGTTAGCAACGGCAGGATTTAATTTCGAAAAAGGAGGAGGTCTGCTCGCTATGGTTACGGGTAGGTTATTTGAAACGCGTAATTATAGACGTAGCAGGCGTACATTGACATGCGTAATTTAAAAGATGGTGTTCGAAAACAATTTTATGCTGAATTGCGGCAAATCATTGCGGCAGAAGGGTATGAGGAATATAGAGAGGCTGATTCCAGCCCCACCGACTATACTTTCAGAAAAAATGTCAAGCCGGGCATTGTTTGGAGCTTACATAGTCATCTGACTCATTCAAAACCTCCATATGCTGTGTTTACAATCATGGCCTGCCGTTATGAAGCTGCCACTGAACGTTTACGTACATTTCTTGAAAAGCATCAAATAAGGTTGATCTCCAATGTTCCAGTCGGCTTCGGCAATAGTGTTGAAAAGTATACACAGCAAAAACATTCTGTTCTTGTTTCCTCTGAAAATATACAAGAAGCTGCTCGGCAAACAGCAGACAGATTCAAAGAAGCTGAAAGCAAGTATTTGTTGCCGCGCATAGAGCAAGGTTTTGCTGTTGATGAATATTTGACCAAACGACCACACCACTGGCCTACGGGTGATCTTTTTAACTGTTGCGTAACGATTTTAAGCTACGGATTGCTAACCAATGATCAGGCATTAGTGCAAAAGGGGATCGAACGTACATTCGAGATTTTGAACAAGCCGGGATATAGCCAGAGAAACCGGGATTTTTTCGAGGCCTTGCAGAAGGCTGTAGAGCATGAATTCATTTAACGAAATGGTAAGCTTGAAAACAACTACTAGGCGTATCTGTCACAGAATTTGGTGATAACGTCAATCCACAAGAAGCTGCTGGCTGTATCGAACAGGCGGTGGCTTTTTTTTTATAGCCATATTGTGTTCTTATTTGGTGGATCATGGCAAACGTATGTTCCGAAGCGGAGAAGGTATGGTATACTGGAAATTAAAATCTTGTACGTGCAGTTTGGAGGATGACACATGTCCGTACGCTTTGTTATTGGCCGGGCAGGCAGTGGTAAAAGCACACTGATTACCCGAGAAATCACATCTCTGCTTAGGCAGGAGCCTCAAGGAAAACCACTAATTCTGCTTGTTCCCGAACAAAGCTCGTTCCGGACAGAGCAGGCACTGGTATCTTCGGGAGATATCAAAGGTACGATGCGTGCCGAAGTACTTGGATTTCGTCGTCTGGCTTATCGCGTCATGCAGGAAGCTGGCGGTTCTGCTCGCGTTCCGATCGGAGCCGAGGGCAAGAAGATGCTTTTATATAAAGTCATTCAGCGTAGAAAAGAAGAACTGAGACTGTTTGCTGCTTCGGGAAGCCAGCTTGGCTTTATAGGGGAATTGACTAATTTGTATAGTGAGTTTAAACGTTATGAAGTTCATGCTTCGGCACTCGAAGAAGGGCTTGCAACATGGAGCATCGCATCGGCTTCACCTATCTTGGAAGACAAGCTTCACGATTTGAATCTAATCTACCATGATTATGAGATGGAATTGGCTGATTTATATATAGATGATGAAGATACACTGAATGAACTGACAGGTCGTTTGCCAGAAAGTACATGGTTGCAGGGGGCCGAGGTGTGGATTGACGGATTCCATGGATTCACTCCTCAGGAGATGAGTGTAATAGGACAGCTCATGTTACAAGCTTCGTCTGTAACGATTTCCCTGACGCTTGACCGTGCTTACGAACAAGGGATGATGCCTGGAGAACTGGAATTATTTTATCCAACGGCAAGTGCTTACGCGCGTCTCAAAGGAATGGCTGAACATTTGGGTGTGTCTGCCGGGACAATCGTCCTTCATGATGAAGTCTTGCCGAGATTCAAGGAGCGGCCGGGACTTGCCCATCTAGAGTCCGGTTTTGATCGGCGAGTTCGCTGGAGAAGTCAGGGCGAGGATTCGGGTATACGTTTGATCGCTGCAGAGAATCGCCGGGCAGAGCTGGAGGGCGCGCTACGCGAGATGCGTCGCCTGACGCAAGAAGAAGGGGCAAGATATCGGGATATGGCGGTATTGGTTCGTGGATTGGAGACCTATGCTGATATTGCAGAGCCGTTATTCAAGGATTATGATGTTCCGGTCTTTCTGGACAGAAGACGAAGTGAGTTACACCATCCATTATCCGAATTTATCCGTTCGGCACTGGATATCGTTCGCCGCAACTGGCGTTATGAGGATGTTTTCCGCTGTGTCAAGACGGATATGTTGCTTCCGCTGGATGGTTCAATCACGCGTGAGGATATGGATCAACTGGAGAACTATGTGCTCGCTTGCGGTATCCATGGATATCGCTGGACCGATGGTAAGCCGTGGAAGTATGTACCGAGTCTGTCTTTGGAGAATCAGGGTCAGGAAGGAAGTAGCCGTGGACGCGACGCAGTGTTATCGTTGATGGAAAGCTGCCGAACCTTGATTACGTCAGCACTCGGCCCGTTTGAGAAACGAATGAAAAAAGCAAAAACGGCTACTGCTCAGTGCGAGGCATTATTTAGACTGCTAGAGGATGCTGACATTGCACATAAGCTGGATCAGATGTCTGCTGAAGCCAAGGCACAGGGAGACCCAGAACGTTCTAGAGAGCATCGTCAAATGTGGGGAGCCGTATTGGATCTTCTTGACCAGATGGTTGATATGATGGGCAATGAACGTCTGGATATCACTTTGTTTGCGGGCATGATGGAGACGGGACTGACGGAACTCAAGCTGGGGCTTGTTCCCCCGGCCCTTGACCAGGTGTTGTTTGGTTCGATGGATCGTACACGTCTGCGTGACATGAAATATGTATTTATTCTTGGTGCGGTTGATGGGGAACTGCCAGCGATCCCTCAGGACAACGGAGTACTCACGGAGCAGGAAAGATTGTTGCTGACAGAGAGAGGCATGGGGCTGGGTCCTGGTGCAACGAGACTCATGCTGGATGAACGTTTTCTCATCTATACCGCTCTGACCGCTGCCAGCAAGCAGTTATGGCTGAGCTTTCCTGTCGCAGATGATGAAGGTAAATCACTACTCCCTTCCGAGATTGTGCGCCATGTACGCAAAATGTTTGGATTGCAGGAGCAACCCTTGCTTGCCCAGCCGCCCGTCTCGAATTTGGAATCCGTGCACCTCTCTTACGCGATTCATCCGGAACAAAGCCTTTCCATGCTGATTGGACAATTGCGAAGATGGCGTAGGGGAGAAGACATTCCTGAAATATGGTGGGCAGTCTATAATTGGCATGTAAACCGGGAAGCGAGCCGTCCTGTGCTGGAGCGATTGCTGGGTTCTGTCTTTTATCGTAACCGTGCGCGGAGACTGGAAACGGCAACCAGCCGCAGGTTGTACGGGACGGAGGTAAGAACGAGTGTTTCACGGATGGAACGGTTTGTAGCCTGTCCATTCTCTCATTTCGCATCACATGGGCTGAAGCTGAAGGAGCGGCAATTATATCGCCTTCAGGCTCCGGATATCGGGCAGTTGTTCCATGCTGCACTGAGTCAACTGGCGATGCGCCTGCGTGAGGAAAATCGTAGCTGGGGCAGTCTGACACCGGATCAATGCCGCCAGGAAGCCGAGCAGACGGTGGAGCAGATCGCTCCGCAGCTCCAAGGGGAAATTTTGCTTAGCACAAAGCGTTATGGGTATATTTTCCGCAAATTAAAAGATATCGTCAGCCGGGCATCTGTTATTTTGGGTGAGCAGTCCAGACGCGGCAGTTTTGAACCAATCGGGTTGGAGCTGGATTTTGGTCCAGGGAAACCTTTGCCGCCACTACGTTTTGAACTGGAGAATGGGTGTGTACTGGAGATTGTCGGCCGGATCGACCGAGTGGATGTCGCTGAAGGAGAGAACGGTCTGTTGTTAAGAGTAATTGACTACAAATCCAGTCAGACCGATCTCAAGCTTCATGAAGTTTACTACGGACTATCGTTGCAAATGCTCACCTATCTGGAGGTATTGCTTAGCGCTGCTGAGGAGTGGTTAGGGGAAACGGCGATGCCAGGAGGTACCCTTTATTTCCATGTGCATAACCCACTACTGCAATCGGCAAACGGTATGACATCGGAACAGGCAGGACAGGAACTTCTGAAACGCTTTAAAATGAAAGGTCTGCTACTCGCTGACCGTGATGCCGTTGCTCAAATGGATAATACCCTTGATAAAGGACATTCCGCAATTATTCCAGTGGCATTAAAAGCAGATGGCAGTTTTTACAGCAGTGCTGCTGTAGCGACGCCAGAACAATGGGATACGTTGCTTGCTGCTGTTCGTGGTAATATTCGCGAGATTGGAACCCGCATTACAGATGGAGATACAGCCATTGAACCGTACCGGATACAGCAGGAGATCGCCTGTACGTTCTGTTCATATAAATCACTCTGTCAGTTTGATGAAAATATTGAGGGGAACGACTATAAACTGCTTTCCAAACCGGGCAAACAGCAAGTTTGGGATATGTTGTCTCACAGCAAGGAAGGGGAATCGTTATGATGCATATGCCTAAACCGGAAGGCAGCTTCTGGAGTGATGATCAATGGAGCGCCATTTCCGAGCGTGGAGAAGATATTCTGGTCGCCGCAGCTGCAGGATCAGGAAAAACAGCTGTTCTGGTGGAGCGGATTATCCGAAAAATTGCAGACCCTTCCCAAGGATTCAGCGTGGACCGCTTGCTGGTAGCCACGTTTACGAAGGCAGCTGCGGCCGAGATGAAACAGCGTATTCGGGAAGCGCTGGAACGTGCGCTTGAGGAGCAACCGGAGGAGGAGCATTTGCGCAGGCAGTTGTCGTTGCTCGGACGGGCATCCATTACAACGCTGCACTCCTTCTGTATGGAAGTCATTCGCAGGTATTATCAGCAGATTCCGCTAAATCCGGCTTTTCGTATTCTGAATGAAAATGAGGCTGAGATGCTCCGTCAGGAATTGCTGGAGGAGTTGTTCGAGGAGAAGTATGGCGAAGAAGACGAGGGCAGTACGTTCCGCGAACTGGTGGACTGGTTCAGCGGAGAGCGAAATGATGATGCGATGCACCGGCTGGTGCAGCGTTTATATGATTTCTCGCGAAGCCACTCCTGGCCAGATCACTGGTTGATGGAAATGGCTGAAGCTTTTCAGGTGGAAAGCGTAGAGGCACTGGGGCAATCGGCATGGGTGCAGAGCATTTTACGGGATGCGGCTCTCGCTTTGGGCGGGGCGGCAGGTTTGCTGCGGCAAGGAATTCAGATTTCGTTGCAACCAGAGGGTCCTGCACCTTATGCTGAGACACTCAAAGAGGATTTGGCGATGGTTGAAGAGCTTTTATCCGCTGTTGAAGTCATGCCTTGGGAAAGGTTGCCTGAGGTATTCCAGCCAGCTGCATTTGGCAAATTGAAACCTTGTAAAAAAGATCAGACCGACCCTGGTTTGCAGGAACAGGTGAAGGAGTTGCGGGAAACGGCTAAAAAGGCTGTTGCCGATCTGAAAGGTTCACTTTTTGGCAGGAGTGCATTCTCTTTTTGGCAGGAGCTGGAACAGGCTGCACCGTTGATGCAGGAGCTTTCCCGCCTAGTCAGCACCTTTGGCGAACGGTATCTTCAGGCGAAGCAGGAACGCGGACAAGTTGATTTTAACGATCTGGAGCACTATTGTCTGCACATTTTGCGCCATGAGGATTCGACCCCTGAACATTCCATGCCTTCGGATGCGGCGATGGAATATCGTGCGCGTTTTGATGAAGTACTGCTGGATGAATATCAGGATACCAACACGGTTCAGGAGGATATCGTCAGGTTGATCTCCAGAGAGAATCCAGGGAACCGATTTATGGTTGGTGATGTTAAACAGAGCATTTACCGTTTCCGCTTGGCTGAACCCGGCTTGTTCATGAACAAATACCGTAACTACACCCCGAGTGTTCATGTGGATACAGGTGATGAGGAAGAGAATGGTACAAGAACGGGTATAGCAACGGGAACGGGGAAACGAATTGACCTTGCCCGCAATTTCCGCAGTCGTGCCGAAGTGGTGCATTCCGTCAACGTCATATTCAGACAGTTGATGAATGAAGGGGTCGCCGAGATCGCTTATGATGAACGGGCTCAGCTGGCTTACGGCGCTTCCTTCCCGTCAGAGACACTTGGAAGCGAAGCTTATACACCTGAGCTTATGTTAATCGATCGCCAAGGCGGCGGCACGGATGTGCCCGAAGGTGCGGAAGACGGTGTGGATGCAGCCGCTGCTACAGAACTGGAGAATGCCGAACTCGAAACGGCTCAATTGGAAGCGCGAGCCATCGCAGCGCGTATCCGAGAGATGGTCGGAGAGACAGACAAGCCTGCATTGAGCGTGTATGACAAGGCTTTGCAAACGATGCGTCCGGCACGTTATGGAGACATTGTTATTTTGTTGCGTTCCACGCTAATGTGGGCACCGCTGATGATTGAGGAATTCAGACAGCAGGGCATCCCTGCAGGTGGAGAGCAGAGCAAGGGATATTTTCAAGCTACGGAAGTGGAAGTGATGTTATCTCTGTTGCAGCTTGTGGACAATCCAAGACAGGATATTCCTCTGGCCTCCGTCCTTCGCTCTCCCATTGTTGGTCTAGATGAAGAAGGGCTTGCTCAGATTCGACTGGGGGATAAAAGACAGTCCTTCTATGATGCGGTTGTTTCTGCCGCAGGAGAGTGGAGAAATGCCCACGATGGGACTGGTCAACGTTCTGAGTCCGGACGGGATTCGTATGTTGACGATTTGATCCAGATGCAGTGGCCAGAAGGCTGGTCAGAAATCGAACAGGCTCAGCGCCAATCAGCTGTTACCGCAGAGATGGAAGTTGATTCGGGAGCTGATCTGCAAACGGAAACGGCTGAACAAGATGCAGGCTTTATGGGCGGAAAAGAAGGAAACGAACTCGCGCACTCGCAGTTGCAACAGAAACTCATTCATTTCATGCGTCAGCTGGAACAGTGGAGACTTGAGGCAAGACAAGGCAGTTTAAGCGAGCTGATCTGGCGGATTTACCGGGAGACCGGATATTTGGATTGGGTTGGCGGACTTCCTGGCGGTCAGCAGCGTCAAAGTAATCTGAAGGCTCTGTATGATCGCGCGCGTCAATATGAGGAAGCAACTGCAAACCGCGGGCTGTTCCGCTTCCTGACATATGTCTCAAGACTACGGGAAAATGGCGGAGACCTGGGCACCGTAGCCAGTGGTTCAGGGGAACAGGATAATGCCGTACGTATTATGACAATCCATCGAAGCAAAGGGTTGGAGTTCCCGATTGTGTTTGTTGGCGGTATCTCCAAAATGTTTAATCAGCAAGATCTGCATGCACCGTTTCTGATGCACAAGGAACTTGGTTTTGGCCCAAGGTTCGTGGACCGTGACAACAGGGTGGCCTATCCTACATTAGCCAATCTGGCTATACGTCGCCGGGCTCAGTTTGAACTGCTTGCGGAAGAAATGCGTGTGCTTTATGTGGCTTTAACCCGGCCAAAAGAAAAAATGGTGCTGGTAGGCACCGTGAAGGACGCTGCCAAAAAAGCACAGACCTGGTCACAGGTTAAAGACAGTCCAGAGCTTGCGCTACCCGATTATCTGCTTGCTGCGGGACGAAATTATCTGGATTGGATCGGGCCCGCTTTGATCAGGCACCGGGACGCCGAGGTGTTGCGTGAGCTTGCAGGTGATCGTGATTCTTATGCGGCTTGCCTTGCGAGTGATGAATCTCGCTGGAGCATATCTGTGGTTGCTGCGGATCGGGTATCTCTCCAGCAACACGCCGACCTTGTAGAGCGTGAAGAGGATGAATTAACTGAATTGCGGAGAGAACGATTGGCTGCTTTGCAGGCCGTGAGACCCGTCAGAATGAACCCATCGGTAGAAGTGATCGGGCATCCCGAAGGCGTACAATCCAATCCACTTTCAGAGATTGATTCGGTTACCGCAAATCAGAAGACGGATGAACTAGTGGATCTAAAAGCAAACAGTGAAGAGGCTTTGGATGTTGATGCTCAAAATGCGCTTGTGCGTGAGATCGATAAGCGGCTTTCCTGGACGTATCCATATGAATCAGCTACACAAGTGGCGGCGAGCACTTCGGTGACCGAAATCAAGAGTCTGGTATCGACACAGGAGGATGCCTCGTACCCCGTCATGGAAGAACTGCAGGAACAAGCTTGGACTGGAGGCAGTAATAGCAATTGGTCTGGAAGCGATGATAGTAAGACAAGCCCAGCGACACAATATTCGTTCAAACTACATTTGCGACGTCCCAAATTCATGGGAGAGCGGCAGCTGACAGGAACAGAACGGGGAACGGTGTACCATACGCTGATGCAGCATCTCCCTGTTGACGGATCTGTTGTGGATGAAGCAGTTGTTGATGAGACGATTTCGCGCCTGCTGGCGATTCAAATATTGCTTCCTTATCAAGCAGAGGCGATTGAACGAAGTGAACTGATTACCTTTTTTGATACACAACCAGGAATGGAAATGTTGCGTGCGGCGTGGATTCGAAGGGAAATCCCGTTCACATATGGTCTCCCGGCACATCAATCTCCTGCGGAATGGATTCGTGGATTACGGCCAAACGAGGAGCAGGAGATACACAGTGAAAACGATAGATTACAGGCTGTGCTACAGGATGAAACGGTGCTTGTCAGGGGGATTATTGACTGTCTTTATGAGGTTGATGGAGAACTTGTTCTGCTAGATTACAAGACGGATCGAGTGCTTGAACATCGCGGAGGAGTGGAACCTCTGGTTGAAAACTACCGGTTCCAGCTGCGGCTGTACGAACGGGCAATTGAAGATATATTGGGTCGCCAAGTCGACCACACATGGCTTTATTTTTTCGATGGCGGTCATGCGGTTAAGTTATAAAGGGGCTTGGAGTTTCTGAGTGTTGAATATCTTTTGTTCAATGAGTGACGAATGAGGGATGAAATGATAGAAGACGTAGTAGAGAGAGGTGGAACGGACGATGCGTATCTTGCATACGGGAGACTGGCATCTGGGGAAAACGCTGGAGGGACGAAGCCGGCTCCGCGAACAGGAGGATTTCATCGATGAACTCGTCAAACTAGCGGACGATCAGCAGGCTGATGCCATTTTGATGGCTGGAGATGTGTATGATTCGGTGAATCCGCCTGCGTCGGCGGAACAGCTGTTTTATGAGGCGGCGGCACGTTTGACTGAAAGTGGCAGGCCACTTGTTGTCATTGCAGGTAACCATGATCAACCCGAACGTGTAGCTTCGGTAACTCCCCTTGTGAACAGACAGGGAATTACATTAGTAGGTACACCTGTGTCAGAGGCTGTTACTATTCATACCCGTCGAACCGGGGAGACAGCGCATATTGCGGCTTTGCCCTACCCCTCGGAAGCGAGATTAAATGAGCTGTTAACCACAGATGGTGACGAGAATGTACTGCGTCAAGCATACAGCCGCAGAGTAGGGATGTTAATGCAACGTCTGGCGTCTTCCTTTCGTCCGGATACAGTCAATCTCGCTATGAGTCATATCTATGTATTGGGCGGAGTAGAGAGCGATTCTGAACGGCCTATTCAGGTGGGGGGAGCGTACACTGTAGATCCTTCTTCCCTGACCACTGGTGCTCAATACACGGCTCTGGGACATCTCCATCGTGCGCAAGCCGTCAAAGGAGACGGTGTGATTCGGTATAGTGGGTCTCCCCTGGCGTACAGCTTCTCGGAAGCGGGGCAGAGCAAATCCGTTACGATGGTGGACCTTACGCCAGGTGGAGCTGCACAAGTAGAAGAAGTGTTGCTTACCTCAGGCAACCCACTGGTTCGTTGGAAGGCGAGAGGCGGTCTGGCGGAAGTGTACCGTTGGCTGGACGAAGGGCGTGACTCACAGGCATACATCGACATGGAAGTCTGGCTGGAGGATGCAATGTCTCTAAAAGAAATTCAGCAGTTACGTAAAGCTCATGAGGGCATTATCCATATTCGCCCGGTGTATCCGGAGATGGAGGCCGCAGGGTTCACGGAACAACGTTCAGAACT
This sequence comes from Paenibacillus xylanexedens, assembly GCF_007680605.1. Classification (GTDB taxonomy): domain Bacteria; phylum Bacillota; class Bacilli; order Paenibacillales; family Paenibacillaceae; genus Paenibacillus; species Paenibacillus xylanexedens_B. The sequence goes on along the minus strand of NZ_VEIO01000001.1, from coordinate 2,835,841 downwards.
GCCTGTGCATGAGCTTTTTCGCAAGTTTTATCAGCGCCAAACCGGTGGAGCGCTACCAGAAGATAGCTTGGTACAACTGTTTCTGGAGTTAGTGGATGAAGATGAGCCAGGCGTGCGTGAGGAGGTCGAAGGCCGATGAGACCGATTTTATTGAAAGTCGCCGGGCTGCAAAGTTATCGTGAGTTGCAGGAGATTGATTTTACGGTACTTACCGAAACAGGTTTGTTTGGTATTTTCGGACCTACCGGCAGCGGCAAGTCTTCCTTGCTTGATGCGATCACCCTCGCCATGTATGGCAAGGTGGAGCGGGCAGTCAATGGTACACAGGGCATCATGAATCATGCTGAAGATTCGTTATCGGTTGCTTTTACGTTTGAGCTTGCTTCGGCGGCTGGAACCCGTAGATTTCGGGTCGAGCGGCGCTTTAAGCGTAACAATGAAGTGTCCGTCAGTAATACGGTCAGCAAGTTTATTGAAACGATTGATGGAGAAGATCAAGTGTTAGCTGACAAGCTGGCAGAAGTTAATCGGTGCGTTGAAGATGTCATTGGTCTGAAAATGGATGATTTTACGAGAGCGGTAGTATTACCGCAAGGGAAATTTGCCGAATTTCTTTCCCTGAAAGGCAGTGAGCGGAGGCAGATGCTGCAGCGGCTATTTCATCTGGAGAAGTATGGAGATCAGCTCGCGATTAAATTAAGTCGGCGGGTCAAGGATAATGATATGGCTCATCAATCCCTTGCTGCGGAGCAGCAGGGACTTGGCAATGCGAGTAAAGAAATGCTTGAAGAAACAAAGCAGTTGCTTAAGGCAGCGGTTCAGCACGCAGAATCCTCACGGAAAGAGCTGGATTCGGCGGTGAAGGAAGCAGAACAGTTCGGTCGGATTCGTGAGCTGAATAAGGAACAACAAGTGCGATTGCAAGAACAGCAACAACTCCACGCCAAGGCGGAACAGATTGAAGCGGATGAGGAGCGTTTGAAACGGTCGGGAGCAGCCGAGAAGATGCTACCTGCGCTTCAGTCGGTTCAAGACGCATCAGCAGCCCACAAGCAGCGACAAATGGAAGCAGAAACTGCTACGAAACTGGCGTCGGAGCATGAACATGTGGCTTTGCAGGAAGCCGAAAAGGCAGAAGAGGCTCGGGGGCAGCTTGGAGCCGAAGAGCCCAAATTGCTCCTGCGTCTGGATCAATTGGAACAGGCCAAAGAGCTGCAACGCGAACGTGATGTTCTGCAGGCGGATTGCTCACGGCTAGCACAGTTGATGGAGAAAGGGCAGGCCGAACAGGCAAACTTTAGACAACAGCTGGATAAAGAGCAGGAACTGCAAATGCGTGGACGCAAACGGCGTGAGGAATTGCAGGAAAGTCTCAAACCGAATGAAGTGAAATCAGAAGAACGCAGACGACTGCAAGCCGCGCTTGAGCTGAAACATCGGATCGATACAGCGTTTGAGCAGGTGAAACAGCATAAAGCGGACATGCAGACCTATCAACAGTCTGCAGAACAATGGGCTGCCAAGCTGGGAGCGGCAGCTGCGGAAGAGGGACGCCTGACCGAACAGCGCGAGCAATTGGTGGAACAGGCGTCAGCAGGTCTTGAGGCCTTGCTTGCCTGTGAGCAGGATATGAACAGTGAACAGCGCTTGCTGGCCCGTGCGGAGGAGCAGCTACGCCGTTCGATGCGTGAGCAGGAGATGCACCGGCTTTCCGCTGCCCTGCGCGCCGAATTGCGGGACGGCGAGCCATGCCCGGTGTGCGGCTCCGCACACCACCCGCTCCCGGCTGCGCCGCCGGGAGAAGGTCCGCACGCAGACGATGCGGACCTGGAACTGTTGCGCAGCCTGCACGCGGAGCTGCAGGAGCTGCGCTTTGGGCTGCGCCAGCAGCTGCACGAACGTCGCAGCCTGCTGACGCAGCTTGGCGCCGCGGCCGGCGATGCCACGGCCGCAGCCGAGGCCGCGCCTGCGGCAGCGGAGCCCGAGCCTGCCGGATCGCCCGAGGATGGGCGATCTCCGGCGGGCTGGGCGGCGCGTGCCGCTGCGCTGCGCGAAGCCGCGCAGGCGCTGGCTGCCGCAGCAGCGCCGCTGCAGGGCGAAGCCGCCGCGTTGCAGCAGGCGGCTTCTGGCGCGCAGCAGCGCCGCATGGAAGCGGCAGCTGCGCAAGAGGCCGGCCGTGCCGGGCTCGCCCAGGCGGAGCGCAAGCTGGCCGAGAGCGAAGCCGCTACGGCTGCGTTGCAGAGCCGCTGGGCCGCGGAAATGCCTGACATCGCCCAGGAGGAGGCCGCAGGCCTCTATCAAGCGATGCAGGAGCGCGATGCACGCGCCGAAGACATCAAGGAACGTCTGGCCAAGAGCGTGACGTTCCTTGAGGAGAAAGAGCAGCTTGTCCAGTCATTGCAGCAGAAGCTGGTGGAATTGGACAAGCAACTGATCCAGTGGCAGACCGAATGGCAAGGCGGCAGCAAACAACTGGCCGAGAAAGAAGAACGTTTGCGCCAGTGGGTAGGAGAGCAAAGGGTAGAAGATCTGATCCGCGAGACACAGGATCGCCTCGATGGACTGCGCAAGACTGCCGAGCTAGCTGCAGAGCGATTTAAACAAGCGGATGCACAGAAGCAGGAATCGGTGAAACGTGACGTAATGGCCGGGCAGGCCGCCGCATCAGCTGCAGAACATCTGGAGTTGGCACAGGAGCGCTGGCGGCTACTCTTGGAGCAATCCGCGTTCGAGACAGATATCGCTGTCACACAGGCGGCGCTGGCTGCCGAGGAAGCAGAACGGCTACAGAAAGAAATACAGCATCATCGTGAGCGAGAGCGCGAACTTGCTTCTCAGCTACGTGAATTGGAGCAAAAACTGGATGGTGCGGTTGTGACTGAGGAACAGTGGATCGCTTGCACAGAACGTTTGAAACAGGCCAGATATGAGGATGAAACTGCCCTGCAGGTGAAAGCACGTGCCGAACGGGATCTGGAGGATGTGCAGCAACGCCATGTTCGCTGGACGGAGCTGGAGACGAAACGGCTGGAGATCAGTCACCAGGGCGAGTTGCTTAGCAAGTTGCAGACCGCGTTCCGGGGGAATACGTTTGTCGAGTACATTGCCGAAGAGCAACTGATGCAGGTAAGTCATGCGGCTTCCCAGCGTCTGCGCTTCCTTACCAAGCAGAGGTATTCCCTTGAAGTGGATTCGGGCGGCGGCTTTGTGATCTGTGACGATGCCAACGGTGGTGTGAAACGTCCGGTATCAACCTTGTCTGGTGGAGAAACGTTCCTGACCTCGTTGTCGCTTGCGCTGGCACTATCCGCCCAGATTCAGCTGCGCGGGCAATATCCGCTACAATTTTTCTTCCTGGATGAAGGGTTCGGCACATTAGACCCGGAACTGCTGGATACGGTTATTACTTCACTGGAAAAATTGCATGACGATCGACTGGCTGTGGGCATTATCAGTCACGTTCCTGAACTGCGTGCGCGTTTGCAACGCAAACTGGTCGTGATTCCGGCTGGTGATGCGGGTACAGGTTCCAGGGTTGTGATGGAAAGTCTATGAGTCCAGGATGTGTATAAATGATTTATTTGTAAAAATATTTCTTTTTTTGATATCACGCGATAACAAGTGAGTTTCGTCACAGATACAGGTTCAACCTGCTGTTATACTACAGCTAAGCCGACAAACTTGTTTTAAGCCCCCCGTCGGACATCTGTTCAGGAAGCTTCCTGTATAGATGTCCGCGTAGCCGGACTTCTTCGGAAGGCCGCTCACGAGGGGCTTCTTTTTTTGCATTCTTGTTCAAAACGTCTTGAACACAGTGTCAATTCGCCCAGAGTTGAATACGATGAAGGGTGAAGAAGAACTGAATTGGGAGGCGATTAGGCATGGATAAAGTAGCGGCTAAAAAACTATGTAAGGATCACATTCATCGTTATGTCTGTATCCAGATGAATGATGGTTCATACTATGATGGCATTGTAGAGAATGTGGATGATGAGATGATTTATTTGGCTGTTCCGGTTGGCAATGAAGTCATGGGAAGTCATGCAAATGCAGCGCCCAATATGATGCCTATGGTTCATTATCCGGCGACGCCAGCTCGTGGGTTTTATCCTGGATACGGGTACCCCGCTCCTTACCCTTATTACGGATATGGCCGTCGACGTTTTAACAGGCTGGTGCTGCCTTTGTTTGCCCTGACGGCACTAACCTTATTGCCGTACTATTAAAATGGTTTAAATCCTTATTAATTCGTATCAAAGAAATCATCATCCAATCACGGTCATACCTCGGCAATGGGACACCCTGCCTCTAGGTGTGGCTTTTTCTTTTACAGATGATCAGAGAGCGGAAAGGAGTCATCTGCCAAGCATTGGACGTACGATTTTACTTTTAGTATGATATAGGGGTATACATAATTCGAACTCAAAGGAAGGAGGGATTGTACGATGGATTGCTTATTTTGCAAAATTGTAGAGGGCACCATTCCCTCCAACAAAGTACTGGAAAACGATCATGTAGTCGTATTTCACGATATTCATCCTGCGGCACCGACCCATGTGTTGATTGTTCCGAAGAAACATATCGCTTCCATGAATGATGTAACCGCAGAGGATCTGCCCTTGATCGGAGAAATTCATATGGCTGCACAGGAGGCTGCCAATCGGCTCGGTGTGCAGCAATCGGGATACCGCCTGATTAACAATTGCGGCCAAGATGGCGAGCAGACGGTGCACCATTTGCACTACCATTTGCTGGGCGGAACCAGACTTGGTGCGCTTACAAGTTTGTCTGATTCACACCAATAAAAAGGTCGTATGACGTTACTCAAGTTGTAAATTTGTTTTTGCACTTGAAAAAATGCTGTAGCTCAGCTAATATTAAGGGATCACGTTAAGGTTGACACTTTTATTGCCTTTCGCCTATAATGAAAGATGATGAACCGTGTTATTGCTCTTGGACGGTCTGGTCGGAGGGAGGGAAAACTGGTGTCTGAAACTAAAGTTCGCAAAAACGAGACTATTGATGCTGCACTTCGTCGCTTTAAACGTTCCATCGCTAAAGATGGCGTATTGGCTGAGGTGAAGAAACGTAAGCATTATGAGAAGCCAAGCGTAAAGCGCAAGAAAAAGTCCGAGGCTGCTCGTAAGAGAAAGTTTTAGGAGGATTTTAACTACATGAATCTTAGCGAACGATTGAACGAAGATATGAAGCAAGCGATGAAGAGTAAGGACAAGTTCAGACTCTCCACCATTCGGTTGATTCGTTCGACGATCAAGAATCTTGAAATAGATTTGAAAAGAGATTTGGATGACAACGAAGTGCTTGATATCCTGAGTCGTGAAATCAAACAGCGCAAAGATGCCCTCCAAGAATTTGGCAAAGCAGGTCGCGAAGAACTCGCGGCAAATGCCGAAGCGGAAATTGAAATACTTATCCAGTATCTTCCTGCACAGCTTACCGAAGAAGAAATTAAAGTAATTGTACAGCAGACCATCCAGGAAACCGGTGCTTCTTCGAAAGCCGAGATGGGGAAAGTGATGGCGGCCCTTATGCCGAAAGTCAAAGGCAAAGCGGACGGCAAACTGGTTAATCAAGCAGTTCAACAATTTCTGCAATAAAGCAAATTCAATAAACACCTCCTGACTTGTCAGGGGGTGTTTTTTCATGATTTATTCGATACTCTACTCCTGTTCATACTCTATTCATCTCCATATGAAATTGCGAGATACCTCTTTTGAGAGCATGTTTAGCACAACATGCTGGCATATAAATGCTCACATAAGATCGAAGTAGCGGCACTTATTATGGCATGTCTTGCTTTCTGCTCATCGAAAATGCTTGCAATTTATAAATATTGGATTATAAACTTGATTTTGGGTATATATTTCTTGCATTTGCTGGAGTATTCAAATATAATTTTAAGTTTTTGAAACGTAATGTTGCATTGTACGTAATAAATACCATAAGCTGGACAGTATAACATTATTGGAAAAGGGGGGACTAATGTGAAGGGAAAGCGCCGGAAGAAGCTTACGGGGTCACTAATGCTCTTGATGCTGCTGACGCTTTTACTTCCTGTCTGGATTGGAATACCGTCAGCGCATGCAGCTGAGAAAAGCGGCGCCGTATATATTATTCCGGTGGATAAACCAATCGAGCAGGGATTAGGCAAATTCATGGAGCGCGGATTCAAGGAAGCAGAGAAAATGAATGCTGGCTTGATCATTCTTGATATCAATACGCCGGGAGGCCGTGTGGATACTGCAGATGCGCTAGGCACCATGATTAAAGACAGTCCTATCGAAACGTTGGCTTTTGTCCGTGGTGATGCTGCATCCGCAGGAAGTTTTCTTGCGCTGAATGCAGATAAGATCGTAATGTCACCAGGCAGCATGATTGGTGCTGCGGCTATGGTGGACAGCACAGGCAAACATGTTGACGATCCCAAGCTGGTAGCATACTGGACGAGTAAAATGGAGGGCGCAGCCCAAAAGAGCGGCCGGGATGGTGATATTGCGGCAGGTATGGCCGACGTCAATATAGTGGTAGAAATGCCTGAGATCAATAAAACCAAACAAAAAGGCGAAATTATTGCTCTTTCCGCGGAGGATGCGCTTAAAGTGGGTTATGCGGACCACATCAGCAACACACCTGAGGAAGCAGCGGCATGGCTTGGTTACAATCAAGAAAATGTGTTCAAGCTAGAACGCACTGCTGCAGAGAATATTTCTACCTTTTTAACCAATCCGATTGTGATGACTGTACTGCTGTTCATTGGTATTGCCGGTGTCATTATTGAACTGATTGTGCCTGGGTTTGGGGTTCCGGGAATCGTCGGAATTGTATGTTTTGTGCTTTATTTCTCTGGAAACTACATTGCGGGGTTTGCAGGGGCTGAGACATGGGTATTATTTACGGTCGGGCTTGTCATGATGATTCTGGAGATGTTTATTCCGAGCTTCGGTATTCTGGGCATTTTGGGATCCATTGCGCTGGTGGCCGGGGTTGTCAGGGCGGCTTACGATACAAGTGATGCGTTTGTGTCCCTGGGAATTGCTTTTGGGGCTGCACTGGTCGTAATCGCGATTATCGCTGTGGTCTTCAAGGATCGAGGAATATGGAATCGATTCATCTTAAGCGATAAGTTATCGGCAGATCGTGGATACTCCTCGGCGTCAGAGCGTAAAGAACTGATCGGCTTGCAAGGCATCAGTCTTACACCGCTTCGCCCAGCAGGAACGGCGATGTTCGATGGTGAACGAGTCGATGTGGTCACCGATGGTGCATTCATTCCTGTGGATACACCTGTAATTGTCATCAAAGCAGAAGGCTCCCGGATTGTCGTACAACAGGCTTTGCCGGTGTAAATCTGCGCTTGCCGAAGTGATGGTGCCGCTTCGGCGAAGTACATAACCTGTTGCCAAGCTGCGGGCAATGTGGTGGAGTGATGTTTCAGCAGCGGATTAATCAGCGTCAGTTCTGATGCTCTTTTTACAAAAAACATATTGCAAACGGAGGAATTAAATCTATGGATCCAATGATCACGATTTTGCTCATCGCGGTACTCGCTATTATCGTACTGAGCGTATTTTTCAGCTTTTTCCCGGTTATGCTCTGGATCTCGGCCATCGCGTCAGGGGTAAGAATTGGTATTATTACATTGGTGGCGATGAGATTGAGACGTGTAACACCAAGCCGAATCGTTAACCCGTTGATCAAAGCAACGAAAGCGGGACTTGGCTTGAACATTAACCAGCTGGAGAGTCACTTCCTAGCTGGTGGTAACGTTGACCGCGTTGTTAATGCTTTGATTGCTGCGCAACGTGCAAACATTCCACTCGAATTCGAACGTGCTGCTGCGATTGACCTGGCAGGTCGTGACGTATTGCAAGCCGTGCAAATGAGTGTAAACCCACGTGTTATCGAAACACCAATCGTATCTGCCGTTGCCAAAGACGGTATCGAAGTTAAAGTTAGAGCACGAGTTACGGTTCGTGCCAACATTGATCGCCTCGTCGGTGGTGCTGGTGAAGAAACGATTATTGCCCGCGTCGGCGAAGGTATTGTAAGTACGAACGGTTCTTCGAACTCCCACAAAGATGTCTTGGAAAATCCGGATTTGATCTCTCGTACTGTATTGTCCAAAGGTTTGGATGCAGGTACTGCGTTCGAAATCCTGTCTATTGATATCGCGGACGTAGACGTAGGTAAAAACATTGGTGCCTTCTTGCAAACCGAGCAGGCGGAAGCAGATAAACGTATTGCGCAAGCAAAAGCGGAAGAGCGCCGTGCGATGGCCGTAGCGCAAGAACAAGAGATGAAAGCGCGCGTTGTTGAGATGAGAGCGCGTGTCGTTGAGTCCGAGTCCCAAGTACCACTTGCCATGTCCGAAGCGCTTCGCAGTGGCAAAATTGGCGTAATGGACTATATGAACCTGAAAAACATTGAAGCGGATACTCAGATGCGTAACACTTTGGGAAAACCTGCTGAAGGTTCGAATTCCAATGATCAGGGTGATTCCAAAAACGGAAGATAGGCGGTGAATGTAAATGAGCCTATTCGAATGGATATTTAACAACCTCTATGTTGTAGCGGTTATTGCTTTTGCCCTCTTTTCAGTTCTTGGAAAGCTGGGGAAGTCAGCAAACCCCAATCAGAAGCGTCCCGGAAACGGGATGCCGACATTTGGCGGTGGCGAAGATGCGAATCGACGCTCAGGAAATGACTCTTCGCAGCAGCAGTCAGCCGGACACGATGACCGCCGTTATGAGGAGCAATATGATGAGCGTTATGACGATGGACGATATGATGATGAGCGTTACGACGAACGTTATGACCAGCCTTACACTGAACCGGCAGCGACTTCTCGTCCGGGGGATGATTTTAGAGACGACCAATCACTGAATAGCATGCGGAGTTCGGTAGATGAGCAGATGAGATTGATGGAAGAGCAACAACGTATGATACAGGACAGACTGAATCGTATTTCTTCAGCGACTTCTCCATCTGTATCGAATTCAAGTATGGAAGAGGCAGATACAACGGATTCAGTGCCCTCTCGCCTTCGTCAAGAAGATATTCGTACGGGAGTACTTTGGGCGGAGGTACTGGGTTCTCCTCGTTCGAAGCAACCTTTCGGAACGAGAGGGAAGTTGTAAAAGTAAGTGAGAATATAGAGGATAAGTGATTCGCCCGTTTTAAAGTAGAACGAAGCCTTTTCTGGGGAGCAAAATGCCTCCGGAGAAGGCTTTTTTTCGTATGCCTGTATTTTCAGCAAAATATGTACGTAACCGCTCACCAATTCTTCATAATTTCCTGAATTTGCGCATAAGTTGAACTGTAGAGGAAGGGGGAAGACCTTCGAATGACCCGGATCAGCCGCAAGCTGCGCAGATGGACCAGCGAGGTGCTGGATTTGCCGCAGGATGTGCTTTATGATATGCCACGGTTAACCCTGATCGGCAGCAAGCAACTGTATATAGAGAATCATCGCGGCGTTATCCATTTCACGCCGGATCGCATCGTACTGGCTCTGTCACAAGGTCAATTGGAGATCAAAGGCAGTGCTTTGGTCATACGTAACATTTTGCCGGATGAAGTAGCTATCGAAGGTACGATTCTGGATATTCATATGAATGGAGTGGAGGGAAACGGATGAAGCAGCCTAGTCTGTATAAATTGCGGGGAGCCGTGCGGATCAAAGTTACAGGCGGAGATATCGAGACATTAATTAATGCAATAACAGAGCAGAGACTGAGTGTATGGGATCTACGTGCACAGGATGGACGCCAGGCGGAGATGAGCATTTTGCTTCCGCATTTTTTCAGACTGCGTCCTGTTGTAAAGGGGACAGGCTGCAGAGTGAAAATTATGCACCGTAGCGGTTTTCCTTTTTTCCTCGCTCGTCTGTTTCGCAGAAAGTTTTTTGTAGGGGGCATGCTGTTCTTTGTGGCGGCACTATTTGCCCTATCGTCTATGATCTGGAATGTAGAAGTGAAAGGGAATGTAACGATTCCGACAGACGAAGTACTGGCCGCGGCTAAAAAAGAAGGCATCTACCCTTTTCAATGGGGGTTCCGAATGAAAAGTCAGGACAAGCTCTCCAGACAGCTGGCGCTGGCACTGCCTGATGTGACCTGGATTGGCGTAACGAAAGAGGGGACAAGGGTTACGATTCAGGTCGTTGAGTCCGCACAGCCTAAGCGAGAGCCTCTACTGAATCCAAGGCATCTCATCAGTAAATCCGACGCGGTGGTCACTCAGATCTATGCTGAACAGGGACGCCCCGTAGTACAGAAGAACACACGTGTCAAGAAAGGACAAGTGCTGATTTCGGGCATCCTGGGTGACGAGGAAAATACAAAAACGATTGTTGCCAAAGGCGAGGTCCGGGGCATGGTCTGGCGGGAATATGATATACAGGTTCCGCTGATTCAGAAACATCAGACGATGACCGGAGAAAGTAAAGAGCGATTTTACGTGGTGCTGGGAGATTGGGCGATTCAATTATGGGGGTACGGAAAAACTCCTTTTAGTTCATATGACACGGATACGTATCACAAATCTCTGACCTGGCGTTCATTCACCTTGCCGATGGGATGGATGACGGAAAAGGATATGGAAACGAATTTCCATCAGGAAGAGCAAGGTGTGGATTGGGCTAAAACGAAAGGATTAGAAGGGGCGCGAAATGATATTTTAGCCAAAAACGGTAAAGGCACAAAAATTTTAAGTGAAAAAATTTTGCATGAGAAGAAAGAGAATGGTAAAGTTTATATGAAAGTATTATTTGAAGTGGAAGAAAGCATCGCGGAAGAACTTCCGTTAGTCCATAGTCAAGGAGAATGAGGATATTTGTCAGAGCAAACACGCAGTATACAAATCTCGCTCCAAAGTGCGGGAGAGGGGCAATCTCTGTTTGGACCCCAAGATATTTTTCTGAAACTGATTGAATCCGAGATTCCAGCCCAGATCGCTTCGCGCGAAGCAGAGATTAATATCTTTGGTACTGTGCAACAGGTGGAATCACTTGAACAACTATTTGATGTATTACTGCAATTGATTCGCAATGGGTATGTGTTGACTGAAAGAGATGTCCAATATGCGATAGAGCTTGCTAAAGATTTGCGTGCGGATCAGCTACTGGATCTGTTTAAAGGTGAAATTACGACGACATACCGTGGTAAACCAATTCGTGTAAAAACGATTGGACAGAAACATTATGTAACCACGATTAAAAAACGGGATATTGTATTCGGGATTGGTCCAGCCGGAACCGGTAAAACGTATCTGGCTGTTGTGCTGGCTGTTGCCGCTCTTAAAGAGGGCAGTGTCAAACGTATCGTGCTTACAAGGCCTGCGGTTGAAGCGGGCGAAAGCCTGGGTTTTCTGCCAGGTGATCTGCAGGAGAAAGTAGATCCGTACCTGAGACCGCTGTATGACGCTCTATACGACGTTATGGGACAAGAACAGACGGCTAAGGCTCTGGAACGCGGATTAATTGAAATCGCTCCCTTGGCCTATATGCGTGGTCGTACGCTGGATGATTCCTTTATCATTCTGGATGAGGCACAGAACACAACGCCTGAACAGATGAAAATGTTTTTAACCCGTCTTGGGTTTGGTTCCAAGATGGTCATCACCGGAGACGTGACACAGATTGATTTACCGCGTGGCAAAAAATCAGGACTTGTGGAAGCGAGTACGATCCTGGGTGAGGTTCAGGAAATTGGATTTGTACATTTCGCCGAACAGGATGTCGTGCGGCACTCCCTCGTCCAGAAAATCATTGTGGCTTACAACCACGCCGCAGAAAATCAAGCATAGAAAGGGATTGTCTAAAGTGACCTCGAAAGAAATGTCAAAAGGCAAATCTTTTCAAAATAGAGCGACAGGATGGAAGTATAGCGTGTGGGCGCGCTATCTTCTCTTTTTGTTTTTAGTGATCCTCTTTTACGTGAGTCTTTCTTCTAAACTGTTACCTGAGCGCTACGATATTCAGGAAGGTACCCGCAGTGAGGTAGACATTGTTGCGCCAATGCAGATTCCGAATAACAAGGCTACACTGAAGGCACAGGAAGAAGCGGCCGAACGTGTGCAGCCAATATATCAGATCGTGCAGATGCGTAACGAAAACCTGATGACTACGCTACTGGATCGCATTGACCGTTTGAATCAGGACGACCAGATCTCAAGTCAGGATAAGATTGATATCTATCGGGATGAGATCCCGCAACGTCAGAAAGACTTTGTGTCTAACTATATTAATAACAATCGGAAAACAGGTACATACTCCGACACTTTACTGGAAGAGATTCGAAACGTCGTACAGGAACAAAGTTACCGTATTCCTGAAGAAACGTATATCAAAATCTCACGTCTGACTTCAGATGATATTCAGGAAATGAAACCTGTTGCACGAGACATTGTCGCGAGATTGATGACAGACCAGGTTAGCGAGGCTACAACTGCACGGGCAAAAGTGGCGGAGATGGTTAGTGCAAGTTCGCTTAGCAAACGTACGCAGCGTGAAGTGGTACAGGAACTTACGCGTCTGGTGGTAACGGCTAACCGTTTTTATGATGAAGAGGGAACCAAGGAAGCAAAGGTCCAAGCCCGTGAAAATACACCGACGGTGTTTATCAAGCAGGGGGACACGCTTGTATCTAAAGGGGAGATGATTACCCCGGAAATGTATGCACTGCTTAATGAGAATGATTTGCTGAAAAATGAGGTCAACTACTGGCCGCAGCTGGGATTGCTTTTGTTTTCCTGTATGCTGTCGGCAGCGATTTTGATGTTTATTCAGCAAGGCAGTGGAACACATTTCAAATATAATAATGCCCAGCTGCTTATGCTTGTTCTCATCTTTATTATTTCAATTGTTGTAATGCACGTGACAGCCTTGATTCAGACCAATGAACGTCCATTTATCGGTTTTCTAGCACCGGTGGCTGTTGGAGCGATGCTGATTGCCCTATTACTGGATACATCACTTGCATTTGTATGCTCGATTCTTATCGGTATACTGTCTAGCATTATTTTGAATACACACCAGGGTCAGCTTTTTGACTTTGAACTTGGCTTCTTTGCAGTTGTCGTTTCGTTTGTGGCGATTTTTGCAACGCACCGAGCGAGTCAGCGGTCAACGATCTTAAAAGGGGCTATCATGGTCTGTCTGTTCGGGTCTCTGGCTGTCTTTACACTGGCTTTAATTGATACAGGGGACTGGAACAGAACAACAACACTGTACGGCATTGGATACGCCTTTGCAGGCGGGGTACTGACAGCTATTCTGGTTATCGGGCTGATGCCGTTTTTTGAAACGTCGTTTGGCATTCTATCGGCACTTAAACTGGTTGAGCTTTCGAATCCAAATCATCCGTTGCTTCGCAAGTTGCTTACAGAGACACCGGGCACGTATCACCATAGCGTTATGGTTGGCAATCTATCCGAAGCGGCCGCTGAGGCTATTGGTGCAAATGGATTGCTCTGTCGAGTAGGGTCATATTATCATGATATCGGGAAGACCAAGCGGCCGATCTATTTTATTGAGAACCAAAACAACATGGAGAATCCGCATGATTCGATTGATCCCAAACTAAGTAAGTCTATTATCGTTGCGCATGCGCGGGATGGCGTTGAGATGCAGAAGGACTATAAGCTACCGAAGCCGATACGGGATATTGCCGAGCAACATCATGGTACAACATTCCTCCATTACTTCTACCACAAGGCGTTGCGTCAGGCGGAAGAAGCAGGGATTGAACCGGATTTCACGGAAGAAGATTTTCGTTATCCGGGACCGAAGGCGCAATCGAAGGAGTCTGCTATTGTAGGGATTGCCGACAGTGTTGAAGCGGCCGTTCGTTCGTTACGCAAGCCAACGGTGGAACAGGTAGAGTCCATGATTGAAAAAATTATCAAAGGTCGCCTAGATGATCATCAGTTTAACGATTGTGACCTTACGATGCGTGAGCTGGATATCGTGGCCAAAACGTTAAAGGAAACGGTCATGGGCATTTTCCACTCCAGAATCGAGTATCCGGAAGAGATCAAGAAACCTAAACCCCCGGCACCTGAAGCCGGTTAATCAATATTACGAGCAGACAGGAGTTATGAAAGAATGAGTCTTAATCTCGCATGGAATAATGAACAACAGGATAAAGAAATTACAGAACCGATGATCGCGATGCTGGAGCAATTGTTGACTCTCGCAGGTGAAGCTGAGGGCATAACGGAAGGAGAAGTCGCGCTCACGTTTGTTGATGATGAGCAGATTCACGAACTGAACCGTGATTATCGTGGCATAGACCGTCCTACAGACGTATTGTCTTTTGCAATGAATGAATCGGTGGATGAAGAGCTAGACATCATTTATGAGCTTGATGAGGACGAGGAGATGGAAGAAATGCCGGATGTTCTTGGTGACATCATTATTTCTGTTCCACGGACGATATTGCAGAGTGAAGAGTATGGACACTCATTTGAGCGTGAGCTTGGTTTCCTGTTTGTTCACGGCTTCTTGCACCTGCTTGGTTATGACCATCAAGATGAAAAAAGTGAGGCAGAGATGATGGGGAAACAGGAAGCTGTTCTTGCTCAAGCCGGGTTGACACGATAATGAAGAGGCGCTCCTGGGGTCTTGTATTTCTCAACGCTCTGGAAGGAATTGCTTACGGCTTGCGTACGCAACGGAATGTTAGAGTTCACACAGGGGTAGCCATTTTGATGTGTGCAGCCGGATTTTTTTTCCACATCTCCAGAACGGACTGGATGTTTGTGTTGGCAGCTGTATTTATGGTGCTGGTCACTGAATTGATGAACACAGCCGTAGAAGCCGCTGTTGACTTGGCCCAGCCTGATATTCATCCGCTCGCAAAAGCGGCAAAAGACACCGCGGCTGGGGCAGTTTTACTGGCTGCGGTGTTCGCTGTCATCATAGGATGTATTGTTTTCCTCAAACCAGTTTTGTCCTGGTTAAAGCTGGTGTTTGGATAACGGTAATCGGCAGGTTGTTCTGTCATCGGAGTGACCAGTGTAATCTTAAGGTTTAAATGTTTTAATTGCACACCACCAATAAAGTGTGCCTCTGCCTTTAAGTGGTTTCCCCAAGATTACACAATAACGGAAAGGACAGAAAAAACCTGAAGAAGCAAAGCGCTCGCCTTTATCATCGGATTTTCACTTTGGAAAAAGTGATCGAAAAAATCCGAGGATAACAGCGATCGGAAGGTTGTTCTGTCATCGGAGTGACCAGTGTAATCTTAAGGTTTAAATGTTTTAATTGCACACCACCAATAAAGTGTGCCTCTGTCTTTAAGTTGTTTCCCCAAAGATTACACAATAACGGAGAGGACAGAAAAAACATGAAGAAGCGAAGCGTTCGCCTTTATCATCGGATTTTCACTTTGGAAAGAGTGATCGAAAAATCCGAGGATAACAGCGATTGGAAGGTTGTTCTGTCATCGGAGTGACCAGTGTAATCTTAAGGTTTAAATGTTTTAATTGCACACCACCAATAAAGTGTGCCTCTGCCTTTAAGTTGTTTCCCCAAAGATTACACAATAACGGAGAGGACAGAAATAACATGAAGAAGCGAAGCGTTCGCCTTTATCATCGGATTTTCACTTTGGAAAAAGTGATCGAAAAAATCCGAGGATAACAGCGATCGGAAGGTTGTTCTGTCATCGGAGTGACCAGTGTAATCAAATGGTTTTAAGCAACTTAACTCAAAGAGCACACCTTTATACACACCCTAAGGGAGAGAAAAATAAATGGATAATGGCTTGTTAATGCAGGAAGCAATAAAGGCACGCACAAAGGCGTACACGCCATATTCCCATTTTGGAGTAGGCGCAGCTTTGCTGGATAGCGAAGGACATGTTCATCATGGATGCAACATTGAAAATGCGGCATATACACCGGGGAATTGTGCTGAGCGTACCGCGATGTTCAGTGCTATTGCCGGAGGACATAAGCCGCGCAGTTTCAAAGCAATGGCGATCGTAGGAGATACCGAAGGGCCGATTGCCCCTTGTGGTGTATGCCGTCAAGTGATGTATGAATTGTGTGAACCAGACATGAAAGTCATTTTGGGTAATTTAAAAGGTGACTTGTTAGAAACAACAGTTGCTGAATTGCTGCCATGGGCGTTTGGTCCCTCAGACCTGAACTCTGCCAAAAAATAAAATTCCAGGCCTAGGCGCCTGAGGAGGAACATATGAAAAAACAAGCATTTAAATCCGGATTCATTGCCATTATTGGACGTCCTAACGTTGGTAAGTCCACTTTGATGAATCAGGTGATTGGTCAGAAAATTGCAATTATGTCGGACAAACCGCAAACGACGCGTAACAAAATTCACGGGGTGTACACATCCGAAGAACAACAAATTGTTTTCCTGGACACACCGGGTATTCACAAACGTCAATCCAAACTTGGGGATTACATGAATGAAACAGCTTTGAACACACTTGGTGAGGTTGAAGCTGCCTTGTTCCTGATCGATGCATCTGAAGGTATGGGCGGCGGAGACCGATATATTGCCGAACAATTGAAAAGTGTGCGCACACCTGTCATTTTGGTCATGAATAAAATTGACAAAATTGCACCGGAGGCGTTGCTGCCATTGATTGACGAATATCGCAAACTGCATGATTTTGCGGAAATCGTGCCTGTGTCTGCTATGCTTGGTAGCAATGTGAGCACGTTGCTGGAACAAATCGGTAAGTATTTGCCGGAAGGTCCTCAGTACTACCCGGAAGACCAAGTGACGGATCACCCTGAGCAGTTTGTCTGCGCAGAGCTGATTCGTGAGAAAATTTTGCAAATGACACGCGAAGAAGTGCCCCACTCAATAGCCGTGACGATTGAAGACATGAAAGTTCAGGATAATGGTGTCGTTTATATATCCGCAGTCATCTTTGTAGAACGTGATTCACAAAAGGGTATCATTATCGGCAAGCAAGGGGCGTTGCTCAAAGAAGTAGGGAAGCGCGCTCGTCAAGATATCCAAAATCTGCTTGGCTCCAAAATTTTTATGGATCTTTGGGTTAAAGTGAAAAAAGACTGGAGAAATCAGGATCGCGTGCTGCGTGACCTCGGCTTCGGACGAGAGTAGTCGTTACAACAAGATGTGATATCAGGGCAAAAAATTTATCCATTAATTGCAACACATAGTTTTCTTTGCAGGACTCCATCCTATCGGGTATAACCAGACGTCATTTCCGAAGAGAGGATGAATTTCCGATGCGGGATTTTTCATGGAAGGTATTTTCAATGACAGGGGATGTGGAATCCTATTTGTTATATACCGAGACGTGTAACTCGTCAGGACAGGAGTCAGATACTGCAAGGGAAGTGAGTGAAGATGAAGAAGCTAAAGAATAAAGGGCTGATTCAGGAATGGTTAGGTGACGAGGCATGTTATATAGGGTGGAAGGCATTGTCATCCGCAGCATGGACTACGGTGAGGGGAATAAAATCGTAACGCTTTGCACCGAAAGTGGCGGAAAAGCAGGTGTACTCGTTCGGGGGGCCAAAAAGCCCAAGAGTCGCCATGCTGCACTGGTGCAGCCCTTTACTTATGGTCAATATGTTTATTTTCGCAACACCGGCCTCGGTACACTGAATGCTGGAGAAATTATCGAATCCAATCATGAGCTCAGGGAAGATTTGGTTAAGGCTGCTTATGCTTCCTATGCATGTGAACTGCTCGATCGAGTGCTTCAGGATGAAGAGACAGGGGCGTTTTGGTTCAAGCAATTAAAAGCTTGTTTGCAGGCTTTGAAAGAAGATAAAGATCCGTTAGTCATTATAAGTCTGTATGAGATGAAAATATTACAGGCAGCGGGTTACGGACCGCAGTTGGATGAGTGTATCTCGTGCAACCATGAGCGTCCCGATGAGCAGTTATTTATTAGTCCAAGGCTTGGCGGTGTCTTGTGCAGGGCATGTAAACATTTTGACCCGCCAGCGATGTCCGTTAGTCCAAAGGCTTTAAAGTTGCTTCGCTTGTTTGTGCAGCTGGATCTGCAGCGCTTGGGAAATATATCGGTAAGTGAATCTACGCGTAATGAAATTAAAAAGGTTATGCGGGCTTTCATGGATCACCAGCTAGGTCTTCATCTCAAATCCCGTTCTTTCCTGGATCAAATGGAAAAGTACGGGATTTGAGCTGTGATCACGCCTGAAAATAGTTGTTGACTTCATACTTTATTTTATATATTATGAAATATAAATTCTCTTTTTGGAGACATGCATTGAACGAGAAAGTAGGAAACTCGATTTAAAATATGATTGATACACATATGAGCTGAGTGAATTAGCTTGTGTATCAATGATAAGCGAGTCAGGGACGGTGAGAGCCTGATTGAATCGGTTTTTGAACAAGGCGCTCGGGAGCATGAATGGACACGGAAAAGTGGGCCGAGATTAGACAAGGATTTGTTTGACTCAGGCCAAGTAGGGTGGAACCGCGGGAATAGCTCTCGTCCCTACGTCTGTACATCAGGCGTAGTGGGGCGAGGGCTATTTATTATTGCCTGTACACCTCCTATGCTTGCTAACAAACTACCCGAAAAGGAGCATGATTATGAATTTTCAGCAGATGATCTTGACGCTGCAACAATTCTGGGCCGAGCATAACTGTATTATCGTTCAGCCATATGACACGGAAAAAGGGGCAGGCACGATGAACCCGATGACCTTTTTGCGTTCACTTGGACCAGAGCCTTGGAAAGTGGCTTATGTTGAGCCTTCCCGCCGTCCATCCGATGGACGTTATGGCGAGAACCCTAACCGGTTGTATCAACATCACCAGTTCCAGGTCATTATCAAGCCTTCTCCGGATAATATCCAGGAAATCTACCTGGAAAGTTTGAATCGTCTAGGGATTGATCCGCTCAAGCATGATATCCGGTTTGTTGAAGACAACTGGGAGAACCCTTCGCTTGGCTGCGCAGGTCTTGGCTGGGAAGTTTGGCTGGATGGGATGGAGATCACGCAATTTACGTATTTCCAGCAGGTCGGCGGAATCGAAACGAATCTAGTAGCAGTGGAAATCACGTATGGTATGGAGCGTCTTGCTTCTTACATACAGGAAAAAGAAAATGTATTTGACCTTGAGTGGGTTGAAGGTATTGCCTATGGCGACGTATTCCGTCAACCTGAATATGAGCATTCCAAATATACATTTGAAATCTCTGACGTAAAAATGCTATTTACCCTTTTTAATATGTATGAAGAAGAAGCGAACAAAGCGATGGCACAGCACCTGGTATTCCCGGCATATGACTATGTGTTGAAGTGTTCCCATACGTTCAACTTGCTGGATGCGCGAGGCGCGATCAGTGTTACAGAACGCACAGGGTACATTACCCGTGTCCGCAACCTCGCTCGTCAAGTAGCAGCAACATATGTAGAAGAGCGCGAGAAGCTGGGCTTCCCGCTGATCAAGAAAGGGGGAGCCGAGAATGTCTAAGGATCTGTTGTTTGAGATTGGTCTGGAAGAAGTGCCTGCTCGTTTTATGCGCGCAGCTATCGCACAACTTCAGGAACGCATTGTGAAATGGCTTGATTCATCCCGTATTGCCTATGGTGAAGTGCAAGCTTACGCGACACCACGCCGTCTAGCTATTTTGATTCAGAACGTAGCTGACAAACAGGAAGATGTGGAAGAAGAGGTAAAAGGGCCTTCCCGCAAAATAGCGCTTGATGACAGCGGTAACTGGAGCAAAGCAGCACTCGGATTTGCACGCAGTCAAGGTGTTGAGCCTGATCAATTTACTTTCAAAGAACTGAACGGTGTTGAATACATTTATGCAACGAAAAGTAGCAAAGGTGTAGATACAGCATCCGTAATTGGCGAAGGTTTGTTATCCGTATTACACGCCATGACTTTCCCGAAATTTATGCGATGGGCGTCCTATGATTTCAAATTTGTTCGTCCTATCCGATGGATTGTTGCATTGTTAGGCACGGAAGTGATTGATCTTGAAGTAACGGGTGTAAAAGCGGGTAACGTAACGCGTGGGCATCGTTTCCTGGGCAATGAAGCAGTGGTATCCGAGCCTTCGGCTTACGTGGACGTGCTTCGTGCTCAGCATGTCATTGCAGATATATCCGAACGTGAGCAGATGATTGTATCCCAGATTGAGGCGCTTGCTGCCGAGAAAAACTGGAATATTGCAATCAAAGAAGATTTGCTTGAAGAGGTATTGTTCCTTGTCGAAACGCCAACCGTATTGTTTGGCACATTTGATTCCTCCTTTTTGAACATTCCGCAGGAAGTTTTGATTACCTCCATGCGTGAGCACCAACGTTACTTCCCGGTATTGGACCAGGGAGGTCAGTTGTTGCCGTATTTTGTTACGGTTCGCAATGGCGGCAGTGATTCGCTTGATGTTATCGCTAAAGGTAACGAGAAGGTGCTGCGTGCACGTCTGTCAGATGCAAAATTCTTCTACGAGGAAGACCAGAAGCTGGAGATCAAGGACGCATTGTCTAAGCTTGAAAGCATCGTCTTCCAAGAAGAACTTGGAACGGTGGGAGATAAGGTTCGCCGCATTCGTAAAATTGCTGACAGCCTGGCTACGAAATTGCAAGTATCTGGTGATGTGGCTGAATCGGTTAGCCGGTCCGCAGATATCTGCAAGTTCGATCTGGTTACGCTGATGGTTGGTGAATTCCCTGAATTGCAAGGTGTGATGGGTGAGGATTATGCTCGGAAAGCTGGGGAAAAAGAAGAAGTTGCTAAGGCTGTATTCGAGCATTACCAACCTCGTTTCGCTGGTGATCAATCTCCTGCATCTCTTGTGGGTGCGATTGTTAGTGCGGCAGATAAGATAGATACAATTGTAGGATGTTTCTCTATTAACATTATTCCTACAGGTTCTCAGGATCCGTACGCACTTCGCCGCCAGGCAGCAGGTATTGTACAAATTTTGCTGGATCATCAACTTCCACTGGCATTGTCTGATGTCTTCGGCGCGGCACTTGAAGTTCACGCTCAGATGAATCTGTTGAAACGTGCAGATGCAGAGGTGCGTAAAGATTTACAGGACTTCTTCGCATTGCGTGTGAAAAAATTGCTGTCCGAAACGGTTCGTTATGACGTTGTTGATGCAGTGATTGCTTCCGGATTCGATGATATCAGTGCAATCGTTCCTAAAGGTGAAGCGTTGATGAAAGCCGTGCTGGCAGCGGAAGAATTCAAAACAACACTGGAATCGTTCAACCGTGTAGGAAACTTGGCTAGTAAAGCGTCAAACGCTTCGGTACATCCTGAGCTGTTTGTAGAGGATGGAGAGCGTCAGCTGTTTGATGCCTGGAATCAAACGAACGAAACCTATCGCGATGCATTGTCCAAGCATAACGCTTCAGAAGCTTTGGCTATCGCTTCAGCATGGAAGGAAGCCATCACGGTGTTCTTTGACTCTGTTATGGTCATGGCCGAAGATGAAGCGGTGCGTGCGAATCGACTGGCCCTTCTTGCTGCCATAGATCAAGATTTGAAAGGCTTTGCTGATTTCTCCAAACTGGTTGGATAAGTACTGCAGTTCAATGATTATCTTTGTACAATTCAGCAAAACATAAATGCAGTATTAAAGAACGAAATATGAGGGTATAAATATACGGAACGGGTTGCTCAATGATTGGACAACCGCTCCGTATTTTTAGCCTCTGTTTTTTCTCCATAAGACACAGAAGGATTTTCAATGATTGAGGTCGTATATTACAATATGCAGATATTTTATGAAACCGGGTGGTATAGGTTTGAGTGAATTGAATATACGTCACATCGTTGTTGATGGAGATGCTTGCCCGGTCAAGACGGAGATCGCCAATACCGCACGTCTCTTTCAGGTTCCTGTATTGCTTGTTTCTTCCTTTGATCATTTGTTGCAGGGGGGAGAAGGAGTACGAACCGTGCAAGTGGATCGCAGTGATCAGAGCGCAGATCTGTACATTGCGAATCATATTAAGCCATATGATGTGGTTATTACGCAGGATTATGGATTAGCGGCGTTGGCTCTTGGTAAACGTTGTTATGTTTTATCTTTTAGAGGCCGAGAATTTAACGATCGAGATATTGATTTTATGCTCGATTCGCGCCACACTGCGGCCAAAGCCAGGCGCAGAGGGCATTATGGGAAAGGCCCAAAACCCTTTACGGAGCAGGATCGAGAAATTTTTCAACATAAACTGACAAAACTTTTGAAAGATTTGCAGGAGAATGTGTAAGTTTATCGAATTATATTTACGTGTTAGAAGAGATGAAGGTGGCCGAGATGAGTACCGGACAAGGCGGAATACCCGAAAGTATTATTGAATCGGTATTGCAACAACATGATATCGTCGATACGGTAAGCCGATTTGTGCATCTGACCAAGCAGGGGAAATACATGAAAGGCCTCTGCCCTTTTCATTCCGAGAAGACGCCTTCGTTCACCGTTACACCTGAGAAACAGATTTTCTATTGCTACGGTTGCGGCACGGGCGGAAATGCCATCAAATTTAGGATGGAAATCGAAGGGTTATCCTTTCCCGAGGCTGTCAAAACGATGGCAGAAGAAAGTCATATCTCCATGGGTGACTGGCAGGGGCGTGAATCTGCTCATGTAAATCCGGAGACGGCACGTCTTCTGGAAGCTTATGAGCTTACCGCGAAGCTGTATCATTTTTTGTTGAAAAATACAGAGCATGGCAAAGTGGCTATGGAATATTTACGCTCACGCGGAATTGGTGACAAATTGATTGATCAGTTCCAGATTGGTTATGCACCAAATCGCTGGGATACGCTCGTGCAATTTCTGGAAAAACGCAACTATCCGCTGGAAGAGATGGAACGAGGCGGACTTCTGTCAGAGCGAAGTGAAGGTCACGGATATGTGGACAAGTTCAGAGATCGAATCATGTTTCCGATCCATGGCAGAAGTGGCAAGCCGATTGCATTTGCAGGGCGGATTTTGGGAGATGGACAGCCGAAATATTTGAACTCGCCAGAAACCAGATTGTTCAACAAAGGTCGTGTTCTCTACAATCTGCACCAAGCTAAAAATGCAATACGGAAACAGAGACAGGTCATTTTGTTTGAAGGCTACGGTGATGTAATCTCTGCGTGGGATCAGGACGTTCAGAATGGTGTCGCAGCCATGGGAACGGCGCTTACGGAGAATCAGGCTTTGATGATCAAAGGCATGTGTGATGAGGTTATCCTTTGTTATGACGGCGACCGAGCCGGACAGGCTGCCGCAATGAAAAACTTCCCCATTTTGGAGGAGGCTGGATTGCAGGTTAAGGTGGCACTCATTCCTGAGGGACTTGATCCAGATGATTTTATTCGCAAGCACGGCGGTGAACGATTCCGTCACCAGATTGTTGATGGCGCCGTAACAACTACAAAATTTAAGCTTATAAACCTCAAAAAAAACCATATACTGCTAGAAGGCGGCGGACAAATCGCTTATTCCAAAGAAGCAGTGAAATTAATTGCTCCCTTGTCCTCACCAACAGAGCGTGAAGTGTATCTTCGTGAACTTGCTGCTGAAGTCGATGTATCCTTTGAAACATTGAAGCAAGAATGTAACGAGGAACGGGAAGCGATGAAAAATAACGAGGATTATGGGGATAATAACCCGAAAAGGTGGAATAATGGTAGGCAACAAAATAGGCAGGTGCCTACACCCAATCTGTTGCCGGCATACCATGCTGCTGAGCGCAAACTGATTGCCTGGATGTTACAGGATGATGAAGCGGCTCAGTATGTAAATGAACATCTTGGCGAAGCTTTTAACTTGGATGATCATGCAGCTATTGCTGCTTATCTATATGCCTATTATGCACAGGGCAAACCGCCGGATACAAGCCGTTTTATGTCTTCGTTGCATGATGACCGTCTGGAAAAGACGGTCAGCTCAATCTCGATGATGGATGGCCCAGGTGAATGGAGCGTCCAAGTGCTCGATGATTGCATCAGGGAAGTATTGAAGTATCCGCGCAAAAAACAGTACGATTTAAAAAAGGAAGAAATGATTGCTGCAGAGCGGGCAGGTGATTCTGTACGCGCGGCACAAATTGCACTTGAGATGATTGCCCTAGAGAGACAGTGAACGTCTGGATGACTTGGATGTTTCTAGGGAGGAGGGAGTCGAGTTATGGCGAATGATCAGCATACTGAACTAGAAACAGAATTGACACTGGATCAGGTTAAAGATCAATTGATTGAATCAGGTAAGAAAAGAGCTTCACTCAACTATAAGGAAATTATCGAGAAACTTTCTCCGTTTGAGCAGGATGCAGAGCAAATGGATGAGTTTTACGAACAACTCAGCGACCTCGGTATTGATGTTGTTAACGAAAATGATGAAGAGGTAACCCTTCGTCCTAGCGAGGATTCCGAAAACGGCGGCAGAGATGGCGACGATGAATTCCACTTTGATGATGATCTGAGCTTGCCACCTGGGATCAAAATTAATGACCCTGTACGGATGTACCTGAAGGAGATCGGACGTGTACCTTTGTTGTCAGCAGATGACGAGGTGCAACTCGCAAAACGGATCGAAAACGGGGATGAAGAAGCGAAGCGCCGTCTGGCTGAAGCCAACCTTCGTCTCGTTGTAAGTATTGCCAAACGTTATGTAGGACGCGGCATGCTGTTCCTTGATCTGATTCAGGAAGGTAACATGGGTCTGATTAAAGCCGTAGAGAAGTTTGACCATAAAAAGGGTTACAAGTTCAGTACGTATGCGACATGGTGGATTCGTCAGGCGATTACACGTGCAATTGCTGACCAAGCACGTACGATCCGTATCCCTGTGCACATGGTAGAAACCATTAATAAGCTGATTCGGGTATCCCGTCAACTATTGCAGGAACTTGGACGCGAACCGACTCCGGAAGAAATCGCTGCGGAGATGGATCTAAGCGTAGAAAAAGTGCGTGAGATTACAAAAATTGCTCAAGAACCGGTTTCCTTGGAAACACCAATTGGTGAAGAAGACGATTCCCATCTGGGCGATTTCATCGAGGACCAGGAAGCATTGGCTCCAGCAGATGCTGCTGCCTATGAGCTTTTGAAAGAGCAACTTGAAGATGTTCTGGACACGTTGACGGAGCGTGAAGAAAATGTTCTTCGTCTGCGTTTTGGTCTGGATGATGGACGTACGAGAACGCTTGAAGAAGTTGGTAAAGTGTTTGGTGTTACTCGTGAGCGTATTCGTCAGATTGAAGCCAAAGCTCTTCGTAAATTGCGTCACCCGAGTCGAAGCAAACGACTTAAGGATTTCCTCGAATAATTAAACTGTAGGAGACTTTCTGCGAGACGCTTTGGCGGCGGCGGGGTCTCCTTTCGTTTTAATTTGAACGGTCAGATTTCTTTCTTTTGGAAATTCATCCTTGAAATGTTTGATTGGATTTTATTTTATCGCTTTTCTTTACGCAATGCAAATCAATAAATTAAATGAATGGTGTAGGTGTCCCATGAAACTTTCGAATCGATTACAACAAATACATGACCAAATTCCCGAGGGAAGCCGGCTGGCGGATATTGGATCAGACCATGCTTTACTACCCGTCGCTGCAATCCGTAGCGGAAAAGCGGTGAGTGCAGTAGCTGGGGAAGTTAATCCGGGGCCTTATGATGCGGCTTCTAAACAGGTCAATGATGCCGGACTTCAATCACAAATTACGGTACGTCGTGGAGATGGTCTCGAAGTCATTACTGCTGGAGAAGTTGATGTCATTACCATTGCTGGCATGGGCGGCGCACTGATCGCTTCCATTTTAGACCGGGGAATCTCCAAACTGGAAGGTGTACAGCTTCTGATTCTGCAACCCAATGTAGGCGAAGATATTTTGCGACGCTGGCTACTCCAGCATCATTGGGTTGTCGTGGCTGAGCAACTTCTTGAAGAGGATGGCAAGATTTATGAAATTATTACCGCAATGCCGCAAGCAAGCAGCCCAATCACAAATGAAGAGGTATATCGTGCTCGCCCGTTACAGGGTGACGTGGAGTTGACGGAAGATTTGCTACTGCGTATGGGGCCCTACTTGGTGGACCGTGCAACAGACGTATTTTTTGCCAAATGGGAAAGTGAGATACTTAAATTACAGAGTGTGGTACAGTCCATCTCCAAGTCCGATCAGGATTCTTCCAGGGACAAAGCAGCAGAGGTGGAACAGCTTATCACGAGTTTGAAGGAGGTATTGGCATGTTTGCCAAAGGTCAAACCGTAATTCAATGGATGGAGCAACTTGCTCCTAAACATCTGGCAGTACCCGACGACCGTATTGGCTTGCAACTGGGAAGTCTGCAAAAGGACATTACCCATGTGCTTGTAGCGCTGGATGTCACAAACGAGGTTGTGGATGAAGCGATCCGGATCGGAGCCAATCTGATTATTGCCCATCATGCGATTATTTTCCGTCCCGTAAAATCACTCAGCACCGATACGCCTATGGGCAAATTGTATGAAAAGCTGATCAAGCATGATATCGCGGTTTACATCAGTCACACGAATCTCGACGTTACTGAAGGTGGTATCAATGACTGGATGGCCGAGGCGCTTGGCATTGAGAGCAAGGAATCGCTCGAGGATGTGCACACAGATCAGTTGTACAAGCTGGCGGTATTCGTGCCTAGGACGCATCATGAGCAGGTGTTGCAGGCGATTTTGGAAGCTGGAGCAGGCAGCATCGGTCAATATAATAAATGCAGTTTTAGCACCGAAGGAACAGGCACATTTGTACCCGGTGAAGGAACTCAGCCTTTTATCGGATCACAGGGACAGATGGAACGTGTGGAAGAGATGCGGATTGAAACCGTTGTACCTCAAAGCTTGCGAAGCAAGGTTATTCAAGCTATGTTAAAAGCGCATCCCTATGAAGAAGTGGCATATGACCTATATGCAATGGATTTAAAAGGGCGCACACTTGGCCTGGGACGTCTTGGTCCGCTTCGGGAGTCTAAAACTCTGGGTGAACTGGTAGAGGTCGTGAAAGCCGAATTAAATGTGCCTCATGTGCGCGTTGTCGGTGATCTGAACAAAAAGATCAAAAAGGCGGCTGTGCTAGGCGGCTCAGGCAGCCGTTATGTGCTTACTGCGCGATTCAAGGGTGCGGATGTCATTGTAACCGGAGATATTGATTACCACACAGCGCATGATGCGCTGATGGCAGGGATGTGCATTATTGATCCGGGTCATAACACGGAGAAAATCATGAAACCTAAAACAGCGGATTGGCTTCGTACCCGGCTTTCGGATCAGCGATACGAGACACAGGTTACTGCATCCCAGGTGGATACCGAAGTATTTCACTTTGTATAAAAGAGAGCATCTAGCCTGATTTCCATTAATATTTAGCTTGTGTGGGACAGCAAATGCCTGTATACTATGTAATGTTGTTCGGAAAGCTTGACAGACAATCGCTGGTGGCCTTTGTTGCCACGAGAGGAAAGTCCGGGCTCCACAGGGCAGGATGCTGGATAACGTCCAGTCAGCGCGAGTTGAAGGATAGTGCCACAGAAATGGACCGCCGATGGCCGGGTTTCCCGGCACAGGCAAGGATGGAACCGAGGTGTAAGAGACCCCGAGGAACGCTGGTGACTTCGTTCCTGGTAAACCCCATCTGGAGCAAGACCTAATGGGACACGGTCGCCTCTTTGGAGGAGACAGCCTTAGCCCGAGGTGTGTCTAGGTTGGTCGCTTGAGCTGTGCAGCAATGTATGGCCTAGATAGATGATTGTCGCTTCTGGTGGGAGGGTAGTTCCCGTTTGAACCACGAAGAGCACAGAACCCGGCTTACGGTAAGCTTTCCTAACTGCAACAACAACTTTCGAAATGAAATGCTCCTGTTCACGACGGGACAGGTTATATAAAATAAGGCAGCAGATTCGGTTTAACGAATTTGCCGCCTTATTTTTTTGTTATTAGAAAAAACCGCCTATCCCATATATGGAATAAGCGGTCAACTGTTATGGTGGTCAATTACAGATGATTACAGGTTTTCATGCTTTACCGATCAGTTACATGGTAACGACATGGTCTGATTGATTGGAAGCATGCCAGCGCTGAATCGCGCGATCCATTCGATCCACGGCCTCAGGAAGAAGCTCAGGGTCAGTATGAGTAAAGTTGATACGCATCCGGTTAAGCTCTGGCGTGCCGGCATAGAAGGAATCTCCAGGCACGATGCACACTTTTTCCTGAATGCCATAAGTAAATAGATTGCTGGCGAGCATACCTTCAGGTAATTGTAGCCATAGGAACATTCCGCCTTGTGGGGAATTCCATGTAATGCCATCCCAAGATTTAGAAGCCATGAGTGTGGTTAGCTTTTTCATGCGCTCTTCATAGTCCTGAGAGATGTGGCGTATGTGGCCATCCAAATCAAAGGTCTCAAGCAAAGCATGGAGTGCACGCTGATCGATGCTACTCGAATGCAAATCTGCGCCTTGTTTGGCCCGGGCAGCGATCTTGACAATGTCGGGAGCAGCCAGAATCCAGCCTGTACGAAGACCTGGGGCTACTGTTTTGGAAAAGGTGCTGGTGTAAATCACGTTAGATGGTCCTTCATAAGAAGCGGCATCGAGTGCAGCGAGAGCGGGTACGTCCAGCTGTTCCGGGTTAAAGCGGATTTCGCCGTAAGGGTCATCTTCCAGAATAAGTACACCATATTTGCGGCACAAATCTACGGCTTGTTGTCTTCTTTCCCGTGACCAGACTTTGCCGGTCGGATTGGAGAACGTAGGGTTAATGTAGACGAGTTTAGGACGATGCAACTGAAGCTGTTCCTCGAGTGATTCAGGCAACATGCCGTGATCATCACAAGCGACTCCATGAGAGACTCCTTGATAGGATTGAATGACTTGCAAGGCAGCTAGATAAGTGGGTGATTCCACCAGCACGCGATCACCGGGATCTAAAAGGATTCGGCAGATGAGGTCAATAGATTGCTGTGATCCAGTAGTCAAAAGCATATGATCAGGTGAGGCTTGAAGTCCTTTTGATTCCAGGCGCTCGGCGATTTTGACACGAAGAGGCCGGTAACCTTCCGTTTCCGCATATTGAAGAGCGGCTGATCCGCTCATAAATACTTTTTCATACGCCAGGCGTATAGCTTCCAGTGGAAATGAAGTCTGTGCTGGCAATCCACCAGCAAGTGATATCATTCCAGGTGCCTGAGCAGCCTGCAACATGTCGCGAACGACAGAGGACGGGGTATTTTGTGCCATTTTAGACCAAGGTGTACTCATATTATTCTCATCTCCTGTTATTCACTGTTATACTGATATTATAAACTATGTTAGACGTAGCAGACTATAACAGTAAAACAACGATCATAACAGTTAGAGGTGATGAATAGATATGCATATCGAGCTTAAACGGGGAAGCAGTACCAAATTATATATGCAGATTGCTCTGACGATTGCAGATCGTATTCGCTCAGGCTTGATTGAACCGGGAACGAGGTTGCCATCTGTTCGTAAAATGACCGCTGATTTAGGCGTTAGTTTGGTAACGGTAACGAAAGCTTATGCAGAACTGGAGGCCATACAACTCGTCCGTTGCTCTCAGGGCAAGGGCTGTTATGTAAGGGGGATAGAGCCTTCCGGTCAAACCTCCAGGGAAGCAATTACCCACAACCAGATGAGCATCAGCGATGCGGGTGGTTCGTTGAACTGGCAGATGACATTGGTTGATTATTTGCCCAGAGCACAATTGTGGAGACATTTTGACGCGTCTCCCCAAGTCCGTTATGAACTTCATATGTCAGCGATTCAACCTGAGTTATTACCTACACGTGATATTATCGATAGCGCCTACCACCTTTCATCAGATCATGCAAAGCGCATGGCGGCTTATGGATCATTTCAGGGGGATTGGGAACTTAGACAGACCTTTGCAGCACATTTTGCTTCCCGCGGACTGCAAGTCACGCCCGAAAGAATGTTAATTACAAGCGGAGCACAGCAGGGAATTGATCTGGTAGCTCGTACATTTATCGGTCCTGGAGATGTTGTATATATGGAGGCACCAACGTACACAGGAGCTATCGATGTGTTCACGAGTCGGGGAGCCAAAATCATTACCGTACCTATGGACAACGAAGGAATGCGTATCGATCTGCTTACCCGCTTGTGTGACACATATCCGCCCAAGTTAATCTATACCATTCCTACATATCACAATCCGACAGGTGTGACGATGAGCAGTCAGAGACGGGCCCAATTGCTTAATATCGCACAAAGTTATCACTGCCTTATTTTAGAAGATGATCCGTTTGCAGATCTATACTTTCGTGAGCCGCCACCGGCTTCGATCAAGTCCATGGATAGTGCAGGGCATGTGGTCTACATTAAAAGCTTCAGCAAAGTACTCTCCCCCGGTTGCCGTGTAGCTTGTGCTATAGCCGATGGAAGTGTGCTAACCCGGCTTGTGGCCGCAAAATCTACGGCTGATCTGGGAAGTCCTTTATTAACACAGAAAGCACTTCAGGCTTATATCAAGGAACAGTATGATTCTTATGTTTATCAGCTCCGAGAAGAACTGTACTCACGCTTGTGTGCTGCCTCAGAGGTGCTGGAGCAGTATGCAACGAAGGAGATGCAATGGCGTCTTCCTGAGGGAGGGCTTAATTTATGGCTCGAATTACAGGGGAATATGGACATGCATGAACTGCATCGGCAGTCTCTCGCTGCTGGCGTGTCTTTTCTGCCTGGTTCAGCCTGTTATGTTGCGGAAAGCGACACGACGAGTCTGCGGATATGTTTCACTGTGACGAGTAGCGAAGCGCTGAAGCAAGGGCTTCAAATTCTGTGTGCTGTCATCGAGAGGGTCTCATCGCAGCATGCCGGGGCAACGGCGGACAGGCTGCCGCTCATTTAATTTTTAAGGATATGGACATCCATCCATACCACATCGGGTTCACTGCAATAGGTTATAGTATCACTTGAAAGGGAGTTGGTTTGAAATGAACCATTGTTGTCCAGAGGTTTCACCGATTGTATGTGACCCGATCCAGGTTGTTCAGGATTATTACATTCCACAGATCGTGCCTGTAATCCACCCGATTGAAGTTGTGAAGCAACACCACTGTGTTCCAATACCTCATCATATGTACCCTGTTGTTATTAGAGAAGAAGGTCCAATGTATGTATCGAGCCATAAGAAAAAATCCGTGAAAAAATCAAGCAAAGCCCGCTCGACTTCCCGCAAACGCTAGTCGCAGTTAACGCCCCGGGGAAAAGAAGCAAGCCAAAAAGCAGCATACGCCCCGGGGCGCAGCTGCTTTTGTTTTTGATATAATCATAATTTGAGTAGAAGAACGTACACAGTCCACTCTGATGTCCGGGTAACCTGGAGATAACGCTTATTCCAAAAGTTAGGATTATCCGATAAGTTATTATTGGATATATTTTTTCATCGTGTTATCCATCTGCTGTCTGACATGCTGAGGCCAGAACTGCAACGGAGCACTGCTTCCCGATGCGGCTTGCAACGCTTTGTATACAT
The DNA here is from genome assembly GCF_007680605.1 of Paenibacillus xylanexedens. Taxonomy (GTDB): domain Bacteria; phylum Bacillota; class Bacilli; order Paenibacillales; family Paenibacillaceae; genus Paenibacillus; species Paenibacillus xylanexedens_B. The sequence continues at coordinate 2,804,321 of NZ_VEIO01000001.1, read as the reverse complement.
CAATCTGCCCATAACCGTAGTACTTGTCATGGCCGGGTTCCCCCAGGTCAATGACACTTTGTCGCATCAAATCCATGACTTCGGTATTGGTCAGATCCGGATTTAGCGAGCGAATTAATCCGGCAAGTGCAGCAACGTGCGGACTGGCCATGGATGTGCCTGACAGAGCGGCGTACTGATTGTCCGGGTACGTACTGGCGATACTTGATCCAGGAGCCATGACATCCACATAGTCGCCATAGTTGGAGTAAGAGGCTTTATTCATATCCGGGTCTGTAGCAGAGACAGCAAAAACTTCCGGATAAGCAGCAGGGTATCCTGGACGCTCGGTATTATCGTTGCCGGTTGCAGCGATAAGCACAATATCCCGGTCAAAAGCGTATTTAATCGCATCATGGAGAAATTGAGCGTCCGCGTAGTTACCGAGACTCATGTTAATGACTTTGGCGCCATGATCGGCTGCCCAAATGATGCCCTCGGCAACGGCATACGTTGTACCTGATCCCGAGTTGTCCAGTACTTTGACAGGAAGCACCTTGTTGTACCAGCTCATGCCGGCTACACCTTCGTTATTGTTGACAATCGCCCCGATGATACCGGCAACATGGGTGCCATGACCGACATCATCAAGCGGTTTGTTGCCCGGATTCACGACATTGTATCCCTCGAGCAATTTTCCTTTGAGATCCGGGTGGTTCACGTCAACGCCTGTATCTACCACGGCTACGATAACATCTTTGTTGCCCTTCGTAATATTCCACCCGCGATTTGTCTCAATGGCAGGCAGATTCCACTGATAATCCGAGAACAATACATCGTTAGGGATAGGTACATCTGGTTGTTCAGCGGCCGTTTCATTGGTTAAGTACATATAGTGGGGTTCCATATATAGCGGATGCCATTTACTTCCGAAATAATCCCGCAATTGTTTATAATTCATCGTTTCAGACCGAAAAACATATGTGTAACCGAGCTTGCGAGCAGACTGCGTTTTCAAGTCAGAACGAATGATGCGCAGATCCCGTTCACCGGGATCTTGCCGGAAACGAATGACGATTTCATTTTCGTAAAAATGGCTTGCATTGGCGTTGTCATGCCCGGTTTTTACCGTGATTTCGTTTAATGTGTCAGGATGAACCGATTCGATTTTGAATTTCCCTTCACGCGGATAAGGAATCATGCGCAAATTTTTGCGCTGATGCTCTTCCACGGCATTTAATACATTTTGACTAAATAGAGCGATGATGGCTCGTTTGCCATCCTTGGAGGGTTGTCCCATGACAAAGTATTTTTCTTTTCCAAGTGGAAACGAAGAGGACTCGAAGCTGTGACGCTTGTGTACCGCTTTTTTGGCTAAATTCATGGCATGAGACAATTTTTGTTGCTCCAGTTTACTTCCTTCTTTGAACGCACGATCAAATCGTTTACTCGATGAGTCATCCATATTCATTAATTGAATAGACCGCATGTGCCCGTGTGAATCTTGAAGATCTTTCATGTAACGCGTCACCTGTGCATCTGTCATCGTGTTCGTTTTATCCAGTATGATCCCGAGGTGCTGTTTGGCATCTACACGGGTCAGCAGATCGGTGGCTTTGATATCCTGAACTTTCAGACGTTGCTTGCTGGCATGTTCCTTCTGAGGATTCTCCTGCATAGCGCTTGGTTTGGGTACGGTACGGTTGGATGTTGGAAGCAGTAAGGTCAGCGCTAAGGCGCCGGCACCTGCTGCGAGAGCCCAGTTGATCCACCTTGGTCTGGACATAAGACAGAACCTCCTCGTTCATTTTGGACAATGACCATACGGCGTGCATGAACGCATCGTCGTTGTCACGGATGTAGTTATCGTTAGGAGAAGCCTATATTTTTATACAAAAGAGTTTCGAATTATTGCTTGCTCCGTAGCAAGTATCATGACAGGAATGGAAAGCACGATTAAGGGATACCGCTCGTCAACTTTTTATGGTAGGATTATATCTGAGTATTCAAAAGGTCAGGAAACAAACAAGATTTGGCCGACCTGGATGTAAAAATGTAAGGACTTATTTAAGGGGGAGCTACCTTTATGTCAGCAGCCAATGTACAAAAAACATGTGAGTCAACCAGAGAAAAGTTAAAACCGGCGATCGATCGGATCGAAAAGTTTTTGAATGAAAATGCTTTGCCTGAACTGGATCAGAACCAGACGGAGGAATCAACCGCCTTCTACAAAGGTTTCCTTTCAGATCTCCGTCATTTGCTCGTTTTTTCTGAAGTTTCTTACGAAAAACTTGGCGTTGTGCTGCGTCGTGCCAACTTTGATGTCGAATTTGCCGAAAAGGCTCTTTATAATACGTATCACCAAAGTGTGAACAGCTTTTTCTATCCGAAAAATGAGTGCTACTCTGAGGACGGAAGATATGCTTACACAGGTCAGGATGCCATCCGTTTCCGTGATAAGCCGATTCGTGCTGTACGCGACGTCATTTTGGAAATTTCCAAGACTTATGAAGAACTGCGTGACGACTTGGCCTATTACGAGAGTGATTATCTGACCCAGCGTCGTATGCAAAGCCAACGTAACCACGCCTAATAATTCGTAACACATAGACCGCCCTTGTGGCGGTTTTTTTTGTTGGGATTTAAAGATGGAACGTTTGTTTCGACCTGAAGGTCTTTAGATTAAATACATATCCTTTGACATGTTATCATCTGGCATTTTGGCGAAGAATATCGGATTTGGCGCGTGGGAACATTAGATGTCGAGGTGATAAAAAATGAGCCATGACAAACCAATTGTCAAATGCAGTGTTTCCAACTGTCATTTCTGGGGAGAAAACAACTTTTGCCAGGCCGATGCCATCATGATTGACATTGACCAGCACGCTACCCGTCGTCTGCATGAGGAATTTGCCGGAGAGACTTTTGACTCCGATCATCATGATCACGCGCGTACCTCTTCAGCAACATGCTGTCACACATTCAGACCCAAGTAAGCAGTCATCCAATCCATTTAACGGAGGTGCTTTCACGTGAAGAATGATGATTTCAATGATGAACATTTGGATCGTTACAACACAGAATCACAGGGTCAACAGCAGCGCCAGCGTGTGGATTATCCAAGAAAAGCATATCGTGAGGAATACGGTGCGGAGATTACGCCGCGAGCAACCGTAAGAACCAGGGAGAGCGACCGCGTGCATTCAGATGCAGTACCGCAGAAACATGAGGCAGACCGTGTAATGGAGTCTTCAGGCCGTGTTGCAGGTTATATGGGTCTTGCCTTTGGTATCGCATCATTGTTCATGTGGTCGATTGTACTTGGTCCGGCAGCGGCCGTGCTCGGCTATTTCGCTTATGTGAATGGCCGTAAAACAGCAGGAGCCTGGTCGATCGGATTGGGTATCGTTGCAACGTTGAGTTACTTTTTTATGATTCCTTTTGCTCGATAAAAAGCGGACATTTGTCCATGGGATGAGAGAGTTATCCTCAGATCTCAGGACAATAATAAAGCCTTCTGCATTCACTTCCTTATGGTGAATCAGAAGGCTTTTTCACATTTGTGCATATTTTCAACGTCTAATCAGCTATTTTTTATGAAAATGATGGAACCTGTCTGTAAAACCATGTAGAATAAAGTCATCTAGCTTGAATGAAACGGGAGTGGATATAACTCATGCAAATTGATCCACGCAATTCGCGGCAATTATTGGAGTTGCAATTGTCTAATATCAACAATCAAACGAACGGATCAGCTGTGCCAACTGGTTCGACGACTGACTTTTCCAATATGATGGATGGATTGTTAAATGCGGATACTCGTAGTCTAAGCGACGCGGAAAATCAGGCTTTAACCTCTAAGCGATCCAACGACGGTTTGTTGTGGCTACAGCTTGGCAGTGCTTACAGTCCAGATTTGAATACAGTAAGTTCTTCGCGAGCGGGCAGTCTGGAGTCGTTACTTGCTTCGAATAATGCAGGACAAGCTGATTCCGGCAAATCCGTGCCTACCGATTTCGAATCACTGATCTCACAGGCCAGTGCGAAGTACGGCGTACCTGAATCTTTAATCAAAGCGGTCATCGATACGGAATCAGGATTTAATCCGAATGTTGTCTCTTCGGCAGGTGCGAAGGGTCTGATGCAATTAATGGATGGTACCGCTGCTGGACTTGGTGTGAGTGACTCCTTCGACCCGGGTCAAAATATTGATGCGGGCACCAAATATTTATCCCTTCAGCTCCAGCGCTTTGGCGGACAGGAGAAAATGGCTTTGGCTGCCTATAATGCGGGCCCAGGACGGTTGTCCAGACTGGGCGTTACCAATGATAATGAACTGATGGGCATGCTCCATTTGTTGCCTGTGGAAACGCAGAATTATATTACGAAAGTGGAACGGGCTCGTTCCAAATATTCGATCTAAAATGGACATCTTCTGAGCATGTCCGAAACAAAGAGATCCAGCTTAAAAGGCAGGCCTTTATTGCCTGCTTTCAGTTGGTCTTTTTTTGTGTTATACGGAGATCGTGGTACAATGCTCACTATAGGTTAATGAACGAACGAATAAGGAAGGTGCACCTTGTTTTGAAATATTTTGATTATGCTGCAACGACTCCTCCATATCCCGATGTGGTTCGCACGATGGCGGAAATTATGGAAACACAGTTCGGAAATGCGTCGTCGATTCATGGATACGGTGAACGTGCAGATCAATTACTACGCCGAGCGCGGACAGGCTGTGCAGCCACAATCGGTGTAAAAGCAGATGAAATCGTATTTACATCCGGAGCAACGGAGAGTAATAACCTCGCGATTAAGGGGGCTGCACTTCGGTATAGTTCACGGGGAAAACATATTATAACTACAGCAACGGAGCACGCGTCTGTGTATGAGAGTGTGTTGCAGTTACAGCAATGGGGATGGGATGTAACCTTTATCCCTGTAGATTCAAGAGGTGTCGTTACTGCTGAGCAGGTACTGAAAGCTGTTCGTTCAGACACTGTGCTTGTTAGTCTGATGCACGTGAACAATGAGACGGGTGCGATTCATCCGGTAGAAGAGATTGGTACGCTGCTCAAAAAAAACGCGCCAAGAGTCCTTTTTCATGTAGATGGCGTACAAGGTTTTGGAAAAGTGCACGTTGCACCAGCCAAATGGAAAGCAGATTTGTACAGCTTGTCCGCTCATAAAATCCGTGGGCCGAAAGGTGCAGGGCTCCTCTATGTGAGAAGTGGCGTAGAGCTTACACCACTGCTATCTGGTGGCTCACAGGAGCATGGGCTCAGGGCAGGCACAGAGAATACGGCTCTGATTGTGGGTATGGCCAAGGCGATGCGGATCGCAGCAGAAAGGCAGATTGATTTTTCGAGTCGAATTCGCATACTTCGAGACCGGGTGATGAAGACGATTGCTGCTATCCCGGAGCTCGAGCTCAACAGTACGCATGACGGAGCGCCACATATTGTACATTTTTCCTATCGTGCTATGAAAGCAGAAGTAGCATTGCATACCCTAGAGCAACTTGGCTGTACGGTGTCTACCCAGTCGGCATGCTCCTCGCGTTCGGCTGAGCCAAGCCGGGTGCTGCTTGCCATGGGAAGAGATGTTGCCTGTGCCGCCGGGGGATTGCGAATTAGTTTCGGTGACGAACATACAGAAGAGGATGCAGCCATGCTGGAAAAGGCACTGCATCAGATGGTGGCACAATTACGGCCACTCGAAAGGCGGATGTAAATTAAATGTTGAATTATGATATGCTGCTTCTCCGTTTTGGAGAGTTTATGTTAAAAGGAAAAAATCGCGCGCGATTTGAGAAAACGATCATCACTCAAGTCAAGGCGTTGCTTAAGCCTTATCCGGGTGCAAGTTTGCGTAAAGAATATGGCCGAGTCTACGTGGATCTTGGCGGTGAATCCCACACACAGCTTATTCCCGTGCTCAAACGTGTATTTGGTGTAGCATCCATCAGTCCTGTGAAAGTAACGGCTTCCGAGATTGATGAAATTGTTCAAACTGCGGTTGCTTTTATGGATGAACGAGCTGAAGAATTCGGTGAAGTCACGACCTTCAAGGTAAACGCGCGTCGAGTGTGGAAGGCTTTCCCGCATTCATCTCATGAAACAAATCATTTCGTCGGTTCACCGATTCTACGCAAATTTCAACAGTTGAAGGTCGATGTTCGTGACCCTGATATCGAGCTACGTGTAGAAATCCGCGAACAAGGCACTTATATTTTCAGTGAAGTCATTCCTGCCACAGGCGGGTTCCCGCTCGGAACAAATGGCAAGGCGATGGTTCTCTTATCCGGGGGGATAGACAGTCCTGTAGCGGCGTGGTCTTCCATGCGCCGGGGACTCGAAGTCGAGTGTGTGCATTTTTATAGTTATCCTTTTACCAGTCAGCGTGCCAAAGAAAAGGTGATTGATCTTGCCCGTGCGCTTGCAGATCACGCGGGTTCGATCAAATTACACCTGGTTCCATTTACAGAGATTCAGACCGCATTCACCCAGTTGGGTCAGGATAATCTGATTATTACCTTAATGCGGCGTTCCATGCTGCGAATTGCCACCAAGCTGGCAGAACGCGAACGTGCACTGGCGCTCATTACTGGTGATAGTCTGGGTCAGGTGGCAAGCCAAACCCTTCCGAGCATGAATGTCATCGGCCGCGCTACAGATTTGCCTCTGCTGAGACCGCTGGTCATGATGGACAAGCAGGAGATTATTTCACTTTCCAAACAGATTGGAACGTATGATATCTCGATTTTGCCTTATGAAGATTGCTGTACTTTGTTTGTTCCAAAATCACCATCCACCAATCCGAATCTGCGGATTGTGGACAAAATCGAAGCAACGATGAGCCATCTGCCGGAATGGCTGGATCAAGCGGTAGAACAGACAGAAACGATAACTTTGTATGCCGGGGAAGCTTCAGTATTGACAGGGAAGCCGGAGAACAGTGAAATGAAGGATGACTGGTTTTAAATGTGGTGGGTATTTGTGGGCAAGCCAAATTAGAGGTAGATATAACAAATGAAATGTAAATAGAACACAAAAAGAACAGGACTAACCCATTTGAGAAGGGGTTAGTCCTGTTCTTTGCATGAGACGTTATTTCGTAAATGTATTGCTTGTATTTCTTCCATTTCCCTGTCTCGTTTATGAATAGGAACGTTGCTGTTTAGCTTGGGCTTTATTACTTGTAGCTCGTTTACGGTAACCAAGAAAAACAACACCTCCAATCACTACAACGATGAACAGGATGCGTATTGCCGGATGCTCCGTGAAAAAAGGCATAATCCGTTTCTCTTCAGTAATCATATTTGCAGCAGTATAACCTAGTACCATAGCGCCAACATAGATAATCCAGGGAAAGTGGTTCATCAGTTTGATGAACAAGGTACTACCCCAAACGATAATCGGGACACTGATCAGCAATCCGAGGATAACAAGTACCAGATGTTGTTGTGCAGCCCCCGCTACGGCAATCACATTGTCTAGTCCCATGGCTGCATCCGCAATCACGATTGTTCGAACAGCGGCCCAGAGGGAAGTATCGGCTTGAATGTCATTGTGCTCCTCTCCCTGATCTGCCAGCAATTTATAGGCAATCCAGACCAGGAGCAGGCCTCCAATGAGTAGGAGCCAGGGCACTTTGAGCAACCATAATACAACGACGGTGGCTACAATCCGAATGAGAAGTGCGCCGCCTGAGCCGAACAGAATCGCCTTTTTTTGCACGGAAGGATGGAGATTTCTGGCTGCAAGACCAATGACGATGGCATTATCACCAGCCAGGATCAGATCAATAAAGACAACATTCAACAAGGACAGCCAGAATGTTGGACTAAATAGCTCCATGTGATATGTCACTCCTTATATATTCTTTAAACTCTAAGAATAGCATGTACATCTTTCACATACAAGTTAGAGTGGGGGGATGAGGAGATGGATACTCTATGGCTGTTAACACAAATATTAATGATCAATCTGGTATTGAGTGGGGATAACGCGGTTGTCATTGCAATGGCGAGTAAAGATTTACCTCCGGCTCAACGTAAAAAAGCAGTATGGTGGGGAGCACTTGGTGCAGTACTTCTACGTTGCGTACTTACTTTCGCAGCTGTACTGCTGCTGGGGATTCCTTTTATTCAGGCGGCAGGCGGGTTGTTATTGTTCTGGATTGCGCTGAAGTTGTTGCTTCAAAACGATGATGAAGTACATATCCGTAATGCATCTACAACATGGAAAGCGATTCAGACAATATTAGTTGCTGATTTTGTGATGAGTCTGGATAATGTATTAGCGATAGCTGCTTTGGCGGATGGAGATCTGGCTCTAATTGTTATCGGGATTGCTATTAGTATTCCTATTGTAGTATGGGGTAGTGGTATCATTGTGGGACTGCTCAAACGCTTTCCGATTCTGGTATTTGCGGGGTCAGGAATACTTGCGTTTACCGCAGGAGAAATGTTGATGAGAGACCCAAAGCTAGGGGAGTGGCTGGGCGGAATGGCAACACAGGCTCATGCGATGTTGCCAGCAGCTTTAGCTTGTCTGGTTATAGCGGCGGGAGGGGCACATAGATTCGTTCGCCGAAATGCTTAGATGTCAACATGAGTTGAAATAAACTTTTTGTTTGAGAGGTGTCCCATAAGGGATACCTTTTCTGTTTTTAATACGCCTGAGGCGTTCCGCCAAGAAGAGTCTGCGTTTATTCGCATTTGAACGGTAAAGGTGTAAAGGATAAGGCATTAAGCATTAAGGAGGGAAAGAATCTTCGTATCGTACGTTTATCCGATATTATATATGGTGTCTCTAAGGGGAATACAGATTAAGGTTGGAGGCTTTTCACTTGAGTTAGGACGACTCATTTTCGACATCAGTATAGTTTTTTGCGGAAACATCATATACACTGTAAACATCGGGTCTAAACTTGTCCTTGCAATAAAAAAATGTGTTAAGTGCTGGGAGCCAGCACAGTAGGAAATTACATAATTAATGAAACAAGAGGTGATTATAATGAAGAATGAAAGAGCAATCGGATTATTTATTGTAGTTGCTGGTCTTGTCATTTTGCTTGGTAAATTAGGAGTGTTTGGTTTTATTGGTCGAAATTTCTGGCCTCTGTTGCTATTACTGCCAGGTATTGCTCTTTATGCATTGTTTTATGCCCGAATTACGCCGTCATGGTCGTTAATGCCTGCAGGAGTTCTCACGGTGTATGGTGTACTGTTCAGCATAACGAACATATGGGGAGCCGGGCTAATGAGAAATTTGTGGCCAATCCTGTTGCTTGGAATAGCTGTCGGTTTGCTTGGATATGGTGCAGTTGAGCGGCGAAGACCCGAATTTGTCTATCCTGCTGCCCTAATTATCGGGGCGGTGTCCATCGTATTGTTGGCGTTTACGTTACTACAGACAGGCATCATTTATGTACTCGCTGTTCTGCTCATTTTGGGTGGAGTCTGGTTGCTTGCCGGGCGAGGGAGTATAGGTCGAGGCAGGGGCTGGTAAACATCTCCGGTCTTAACCAATGGAGTTTCGAGCGAAATATCTTGATTTTTACCTATGATAAACTATAATATAAGGGATATAGACATGCGTCGGGTTATCACCGACGCTTATTTTGTGAGTAACCTGCGATTTTGCGGGAAGTTTAGGGCGTGTCTGAAAACGCTGAAGAAAGCAGATTTTGCTGAATTTTCGTTCCAAGCCAGGAAGTTTACCACAGCCGTGCCGGGGCACGTCAAGGGAAATTGACGCAGCAGGGGGCGAAAAGGCGGTAAAAGATGCACTTCAGTCAGTTTCAAGACACGCCCTAGTAGATAAGAATTGAAATTGGAAAGGATATGGATACAAACCATGCATTCAAGAGAACACATTCGCAATATTGCGATTATTGCCCACGTCGACCACGGGAAAACGACACTCGTCGACAAGTTGCTCCAGCAATCCGGTACATTCCGTGACCACGAGACTGTACAGGAGCGCGCAATGGACTCCAACGATTTGGAGCGTGAACGCGGTATTACGATTTTGGCTAAAAACACAGCTATAACGTATAAAGATTACTTGATCAATATTGTGGATACACCAGGACACGCCGACTTCGGTGGTGAAGTGGAACGTATTATGAAGATGGTTGACGGCGTATTGCTCGTTGTTGATGCTTACGAGGGCTGTATGCCACAAACGAAGTTCGTACTTCGTAAAGCACTGGAGCACAACCTGACTCCAATCGTAATTGTAAACAAAATTGACCGTCCAGCGGCTCGTCCGGCTGAGGTTATTGATGAAGTACTTGACCTGTTCATCGAACTGGGTGCCAACGATCAACAACTCGAATTCCCTGTTGTATATGCTTCCGCATTGAACGGAACATCCAGCATGGAAGACGATCCTGCCAAACAAGATGACAATATGATGGCGATCTACGATACCATCGTAAGTCATATCCCTCATCCAACAGAGAACGTTGAAGAGCCACTGCAATTCCTCGTTACGCTGATGGACTACAATGAATACCTCGGACGTATCGCTATCGGTCGTGTAAACCGTGGTGTGATCCGCCAAGGCCAATCCGTTACTGTTATTATGCGTGATGGCAAAAGCAAAACAGCTCGTATCGAGAAACTGTTTGGTTTCCAAGGTCTGAAACGTGTGGAGACAGAGGAAGCTGGCGCAGGTGACATCGTTGCGATCGCGGGTATTAAGGATATCAACATCGGAGAAACGATTGCTGACCCGAACAAACCTGAAGCTTTGCCGGTTCTGAAAATTGACGAGCCAACACTGCAAATGACATTCCTCGTAAACAACAGTCCATTCGCAGGCCGCGAAGGTAAATGGGTAACTTCCCGTAAACTGCGCGAGCGTTTGTTGAAAGAATTGGAGACTGACGTATCTCTTCGTGTTGAAGAAACAGAGAGCCCGGATGCATTTATCGTTTCCGGACGTGGTGAGCTTCACCTCGGTATCCTGATTGAAAATATGCGTCGTGAAGGATATGAGCTTCAAGTATCCAAACCAGAAGTTATTATCAAAGAAATTGATGGTAAAAAAATGGAGCCAGTTGAGCGCTTGTTGATTGATATCCCTGAAGAAAGCATGGGTTCTGTAATGGAGAGCCTGGGCGCTCGCAAAGCAGAGATGGTTAACATGATCAACAATGGTACTGGTCAAGTCCGTCTGGAATTCCTGATTCCTGCACGTGGTCTGATTGGATACAGCACCAACTTCCTGACATTGACTCGTGGTTATGGCGTAATGAACCATGCGTTTGACAGCTACGCTCCAGTGGTATCCGGTCAAGTTGGTGGACGTCACCAAGGTGTTCTGATCTCAACAGAAACGGGCACATCTACGTTCTATGGAATGATCGGCGTTGAGGACCGTGGTACACTATTCCTTGAGCCAGGAACAGAAATTTACGAAGGTATGATTGTTGGTGAGCATACACGTGACAATGATATCGTTGTTAACATCTGTAAAGAAAAACAACTGACTAACGTTCGTTCTTCTGGTAAAGATGATACGGTTAAAATTAAAACTCCGATTATCTTCTCATTGGAACAAGCGCTTGAATATTTGAACGATGATGAGTACTGTGAAATCACGCCGAAATCCATTCGTCTTCGTAAGAAGCTTTTGAACAAATCCGAGCGTGAGCGTGCAGAAAAACAACGCAAAATGGCTCAAAATAACGCGTAATACCCACTACTAAAAAAGAAGTATGAGTTATGTTTTGATGGGACGTTTATGCACCAGTATAAAAGTGATGTTCTCCAGCTTAAGTAGTGGAGGGGCCGGAATCGTTTCTGCAGAAGCGAAGCGCTCGCCTTTGTCCCCGAATTTCAACACTTGATAGAGTGTTCACAGAAATTCGGGGACAACAGCGATCTAAAGAACGATCCGGAACCGGAACGGTCTCATGCGACGAACAGCTTTTATGTGTGCACTATAGTCCCATCAATTTCTTAACTTATACAGCATGATCATGAAAGGAGATGCCTTAACATGCAAGCATGGTTTGCATCACACCCGATCATCGCCTATATCGTCATCTTTGTACTGATTACTTACGTGTATAACAAGGTCTTTCGGGTACGTCAGAAATTGCCAATCGGTAAGGAAATTGTGTTGTATATCTTGATGGCGATGGGTACGTTCATGCTTCTTATTTTTCAGATCGACAAGTTGCCCATCATTCAATGTTTGTTGGTAGCCGTAGGTCTGATGCTGTTAGTGCGCGTGCGTTATTTCGTTGAAGGTCGTCAAAAGAAAAAAGCGGAAGCTTCCGCTCGAAACTCATAATGCTGTCTATGCATAAACACATCCGTTTTCCCTTGGGAAAGCGGTTGTGTTTTATGTAGACCAAACAGATGTGATAAAGGTGTTGAGAACATGACTTCAAACTCAAACGGATTGCCTCCACGAAGACAACCTTCGAATGCATCCGGTAACTCAGGCAACAAGAGCAGTAAGGGGAAGGCGCCGAAGAAGAAACGTATGCGCGGATTCGTCAGGGTGTTCCTCAGCCTGCTTGTGATCGGTATTCTGGTCGGTGGGGGATATGTGTACTGGCTATACAACCAAGTTGCGAATACAGGAATAGATAAACCCGTTCCTCCAGGCATGTCGGCTTCAACCAAACCACTTACGATGTTGCTGCTTGGTACAGATAATCGTCCCGAAACAGGTACGTTTTTATCAGATGTTGTGATGGTTGCTGCACTTAATCCGAATACAAAGACTGCCACGGTGGTATCTTTACCGCGTGACACGCGTATCCAACTCGATGGGTACAAGTCGAACAAACTGAACGCTTATTATCCACGATTCAAAACACAAGAAAAGACCTCTGGCAAAAAGGCAGAGGATCAGATGAAAGAAATGATGGGTAAGTACCTAGGCGTAGATATTAACTATACAACGGTTCTGAATTTTCAGGCTTTCCGTGACGCGATAAACGCTGTCGGTGGAGTAGACGTTACGGTGGATAAAAACATGTGTTACCGAGATACGGCTGACAATACAGATATTAATCTGAAGGCAGGAGCTCAGCACTTGGACGGAAAAGAAGCACTTGATTTTGTTCGCTATCGTAAGTCCAACTGTAAGCCAAAGACGGCGGAGTCCAATGATTTTGATCGCAATAAACGCCAGAGCCAAGTAATGAATGCCATGCTGGATCAGATGAAATCGCTTGGGGGAATTACCAAGATAGGCAAAGTGATTAGTGCGGTAGATCAAAACATGACTACGGATGTGGAATCCGAACAAATGAAAAACTTTATAGCGACCTACTGGAATATTTCCACCGCAGATGTACACTTTACTCCAGTTACGGGGGAGTGGAGAAGCCCTTATGTATATATTAATGATACAGAATTGGCCAATGCCAAACAGGCCCTGCAAGATACACTTTCAGGTAAAGTGACGGCGTCATCTCCGAAAGAATAGCTCACGTTTTGGGGATTGGAAGCTCGGTTCGCGGTGTGTTATAATAATATCAACCAAGATGAGAATGGCATAAAGAAGGTTAGGGGGCTGGTTGAATGTCCGAAGCCGTCACACAGTTAACAGATTCTCTTTTACAGCAATTTAAAGATGAGACCTTTGTGCTTCTTAACACCGTGGATGTGGAATCTGGAGGTCCGACTTCTACAGCAATCTCCTGGATTTATGCTGAAAATGCATCAACTTTTCGTTTGGCGATTGATCATCGTTCACGTCTTGTAAATAACATGATACACAATCCGCTGATTACGATTACTGTTTTTGGTGAAGAGATGGTGTATGCAGTCAATGGACGTGCTTCCGTGCGACAAGATCCATTGCAGGACGTACCCTTTAATATGTGCTGTTTCGACATTCGGATTGAAGCGGTGAGGAATGCCCTGTTCTACGGCGCTCAACTGTCCTCTGTGCCTCAATTTGTCAAAATATACGACCAGCGTGCTGCGGAGAAGCTTGATGAGCAAGTCTTTGCGGCCATGAAAAAAGCCTAGTGAGAGATCACTGGGCTTTTTGTTGTCTTTTTTCCGATGTGTGTTGCTGCATGTACTGATCCTGGGCAGGTTCATCCGGGTTTTGACGAACTTTGACGTCTTTCGGAAGCTGCGGAATGATACGGCCCACCATGTCGGCTAGTTCCGAAGCGAAACCGGAAATGGGATGGCCTTTACGAATATGCTCACCAATTTCTTTGATACGCTCCGTGACATCAGCATCAGCGGTTACGATGGAATCCACACCTTCCGGATCTTTGCGCAAAGCTTCTGCAACGGCATATTTAATGGTGCCAACGCGTGCCCGTTCAAGATCACCATCGACATCAATGCCGACAACCGCTGTGTTGCCAAGAATAACGCAGTTAGCATCTTGCACACCCTCGACTTGCTTGGCAAGTGCTTTGAGGTGACTCACTCGTTTTTTATTTGTCATTCGACCCATTTCTGTATCGTCGGCAACATTGAGATCATGTACCTCGCCCGTATTTTCGTTGAAGTGGTCTAAGCGTGAAGGATTCATTCGGTCTTCTTGCTGGGTTGTTATGTTTCCTCCGTAACTTCTTGGATGCATCTCGTGTGGTTCCTGTGAAGCGTTACGTGTAGAAGCATTACAGCCGGTAAGTATAAAGATTAAAAGCAGCGTGCATATCCCCATTTTCATAAATGTTCATCCTTTCTTGGAGTTTTTCAGAATGGTTGACAATTATTTTGCCCTAGTCGAATACATTTATGTATGGGAGCATGATTGTCCATGCCGCTGCTGAAGATCACATGATCAAGATGAACTCGGGAATGAGGGGAAACGGAAGGCTCGTAAGAGCAACTTCGTCATTCCCGAGAACACGTTCCAGCCCATGCCTTTAACGACGCCGCTTTGGAGGGGATTGAATGAAAAAGATTTTTGTATTGGATACCAACGTGCTTCTGCATGACCCCAATGCCATATTTGCCTTTGAAGAACATGAGGTAATCATTCCCGCGGTTGTACTGGAGGAGATTGACTCCAAAAAAAGAAATGCCGATGAGATCGGCCGCAACGCACGCAATGTGTCCAGACTGCTGGATGGACTCAGGGAACTGGGTCACTTGCACAGTGGCGTACCTCTTGCGAATGGAGGCAATCTAAAAGTTGAGCTTAATCACCGCAGTTTTGTGAGAGTTCAGGAAATGTTCGGGGAAGTGTCCAATGACAATCGAATCTTGGCCGTCGCGCTGAATTATCAGATTGAAGAGAATGAAAAAGAAGTGGTGGAGCGACAAGTTGTTCTTGTCAGTAAAGACGTTCTGGTACGGATCAAGGCGGACGTACTTGGACTGAACACACAGGATTACTTATCGGATCGGACTGCCGGACTTAGCGAGTTGTACCCTGGATATACAGCGCTGAAAGTTCACCCGTCTGTCATTGATGAGTTTTACACATATCGTTTCTTGCCGATCAAACCATTACAACTGTCCTATTCTCTCTATCCGAATGAATTTGTCATTTTGAAGGATGAGATGGGTACGAACAAATCCGCTTTGCTTAAAGTGAATACCGAAGGTACAAAACTGGAGCCATTGTTCCTCAGCAATGATAATGTCTGGGGGATTAGCGCCCGAAATGCACAACAACGGATGGCATTGGAGCTTCTGTTGAACGACGATATTCCGCTTGTGACGATAACCGGCAAAGCAGGTACAGGTAAAACACTGCTCGCCTTGGCAGCAGGATTGCTGAAGGTAGAGGATGATCACAAATACAAAAAGCTGCTGATCGCGCGTCCCGTCGTACCGATGGGTAAGGACATCGGGTATTTGCCAGGGGAGAAGGAAGAGAAGCTTCGTCCGTGGATGCAACCGATCTATGATAATCTTGAATTTTTATTTGATACGAAAAAGGCCGGAGATATAGATAAAATACTGATGGGTCTCGGCAGTATCCAAGTTGAAGCACTGACGTATATCCGCGGAAGATCGATTCCCGGGCAATTCATCATTATTGATGAAGCTCAGAACTTGTCTCGGCATGAAGTAAAAACAATCGTATCCCGGGTGGGGGAAGGTAGTAAGATTATTTTGATGGGTGACCCTGAGCAGATTGACCACCCTTACCTGGATTCCGCAAGCAACGGATTGACCTACATTGTCGAGCGTTTCAAACAAGAGGGAATCAGTGGGCACATTATGCTTGAAAAAGGAGAACGTTCCAAGCTGGCACAGCTTGCGGCAGACTTGTTATAACAAGCTTTTAATCGCTTTTAGCTGGATTTATTTCCCGGAAAATGTTTTAAAGCAAGCCGACTTTTGAAGTCGGCTTTTTTTGCTGAAAAAATTAAAATCAAATGTTATACAGAACTGGATATGCTCTTAATATGCAAAATACAAGAAAAGTGTTTTTTGGCAGGGTAGGACAAGGGCACTACATATTTGTTACAATAATGGTTGCGAGAAAATATAAAATAAGTTATTTCAAGGGGGAGAGTGAATGAAGCGTAGACACCAGGTTGTTTTATTTGCAGTTTTGTTGCTTTCGCTAACAATCCTTTCACCTAGCTTTGATTTTAGAGGTTCGCAGCATAATCAGGGACGAAATCAAGAGAAAGATACATACACGGGTGTTTCATCCCGTAATGAGGATACAAGTGCCCCTCTCGATGTATTGGTATCCATGTCAGAAGAGGAGTTTACGTCTTTTCAGAAAGTGGCTAAAGAAGTAGCGGCTTCTATTTACGTTGAGGTTAATCTCCGCAATGTGGAACAGAAGGAGTATGAAGAAGTGCTGGATCGAGAGTTTTCCTTGGGGGAGAACGGAGATATTATTTTATTGGATAGTGAGCAAGTACAACATTATGCCAAAAAAGGATATTTGCTTCCTTTGAATGCGACGACGCTTTCCAAAGCTCTAGGCGATTCAGTTGCTGAGTTACGAGGAATGACAGAGTGGAACGGATATCAATGGGCAATGCCCTTTGATGTAGATCCTTATGTAATGGGAGCAATACCCTCATACTTGAATGAGGCTGGGTTACAGGGATTTCCACAGAACAGGGAGCAATGGTCCAAGTTGATCAAGGAATCTCAAACAAAGAGCACACCTTTGATTTCGTTGAATATAGATGATATTTACGAAGCAAGTGCGTGGTTGAGTTACTTGCCGCCGGGAATGAGTCCCGACCAGATTCTAAGAATGCAACTTACCTCCATGACAAATGAATTTCAACAGGGGGTAAGTTTACTCGGCGAGCTTCAACCCTATATTGTGGCTATATCTGTAGATCCGGTATTATCTGCTTCGGATTATAAGGTGCAAACTCCGATGTTTGTATCTACATTATCTCGTATTTTACATGCAGATGAGCTTGCCGAAGGTCGGGGAACATTTAACTCACCTGTTTCGTTGCAGGCTTTGCGGGCGGTAGAATCCAGAAGTCTGGTCATTACAGCAGGAACTGTGGAAACGGATGCAGCAAGTCGGTGGATTGAAGGCATGTCTTCTGCAGTCACACAGAATAAATGGTATAAACAAACCAAACGTTTGCCTGCAAGACAACAGGAGATTGAGGAGCAAGTCGAGGATGTCGGAAGTCGGTATAATATGGCTTTAAATCAACCCTGGTTCGCCAAAGAATCTCCGGTACAATGGATTGAAAACAAAACGATGATCGATCGTTTTTACAGAAGGGTTCAACAGGTTCTCGAAGGGGAGATCAGTGCTGCCCAGTATGTGAGCAGCATCAGAAAAACGGTTAAGCCCTAAAATGAAATTGCTAGTTTCACTTCCAAAACCCCTTCATCTGTGGAAACATCCGTAGCTCTGACAAAGGACAGAATTTTTTGCGGATAAAAACCGAGATCAAACTCTTTCTCTAACATTCTACGTGTTGTGTCAGGCAATTCAAGCTGATTGAATACCAGCTTATCCACATGAAAACGAATTGAATTTTGCGGTTCGTTCTCGACTGTATAGTGTCCTTCAATCCTTAATTGCAATTGATCGCGCTTACCCGAAGCTGTAATTTTATCTTGATCAAATGTGAAAGCAAAATCATTGAAAATTTCATTTTGTGAACGCAAAAACGTATTTAATTCGTCTTGACCAATGCGAATGGTATACGTTGTCCCTGTGGTAGAAATGGCTCCGTTTTGCTTTTGTACAAAATCAGGCAAGTTTTGCATGGCTGACGCCAATGCCTTGAAATAACGTTTTACCTCGTAAATGCCTACGTTTTCCCAATACAACGTTAGTTCATTCATTAATTTTTGAATAGCTGCCGCGTCACCGCTGGCGGTTATTTGCTTATCCACTTCTTTTTGCAGTAAGGCCACCCTTGTTCGCTGGTTTTCCAGATTGGTTTTCATCTCGGTAAGCTCCATAGAGGTTTGGCGGATTCGATCGGACGTATGTTGCAATTCATTATAGCGGGTCTGATACTTGTCCAAAACAGCTTGATCTTTACCAATGATGATTTGATAGTAATCATATAGAACAAACAAATCTTTAAATGATCTTGCTCCAAGCACTGTCATGAGCAGGCTGTCACGCTCTCCAGTGTAATAGGATCTTACAACAGCCCCGGCCCGGTCTTGCTGGATATGTATTTCCTTTTCCTGCTGTAATAGTTGGGCAGATAATGTCTCATGCTGCTTGGCTAATTGCGTCTGCTGTTCACTAATACGTGTAATTTCATGATCAATCTCTACAATAGATAACGTTTTTTGAAGAATGGCTTGCGTGTCTTCGGGCGAAGTCTCTCCATAAACGTATGATGAGGCGGATTGCACGAACAATATGATAATGAGCAAGATGGCGATTAGGCCATATCGATGTTTCACAATCATTCTCCTTTCTTTAATCCTTGTAAAATCCTGCGGATGAGAACTCTTCCAAACAATATATGAAATCCATACGAAAAATATCCTTAGTGGTTACATACCATTATATCTTCATATGTAATCTGACAACAAAAAAACAATCCGACAAGAGCCGGATTGCTTTGATGCTGCTGGCGGATTAGAGCGGCAGTCCCATTTGAAATACAGTCCAGTAGCTGAACCCTGTGAACGTTACGATCATATAACCCCAGAAGAGCAATATATACGTACGTTCTGTAAACTTCAAGTATCCCAAAAGGACAAAAAACGCAGTCTGCAGGAAGAAAAGCAAAGCCATTTCGACCAAGTCTCCTGCAAAAGCCATCAGGCCAATCGCAAGCGTGAAGAACCCGAGTACCCGAAACATGCGTGCCACGGTAAATCCTCCTCTCTTATGTACGTTCATAGATTGTCTACATAATATTATACCGACAAAGGAAAAACGTGTAAACAAATTTGGGTATGAAAGCGAATTCTTTTTTTTGCCAGCTTAGGATTAAAGTGTCCAGAATTATGCCGATCACGTATGAGGGGAGCTGAATGTGGAAATACATTTTAGTATGAAATCAATTCTATGAACTCTATGAGAGGCATAAGATTGAGTAAAGCAACTTTTATACCTAATTCACATAACGGGTTACCGGTTATGGGGACGGTTATTTCAGGATGGTGTTAGGAGGGTATTATAGCATGACTGCAGTGAGACAGGATGCTTGGAGCACAGAGGATGATTTGATTTTGGCGGAGGTTACATTGCGTCATATTCGGGAAGGCAGTACGCAGCTAGCCGCTTTTGAAGAAGTGGGCGAAAAAATAGGCAGAACTTCGGCCGCATGTGGGTTTCGTTGGAACAGCTGTGTACGTAAAAAGTATGAATCAGCGATCAGCAATGCTAAAGCACAAAGGCAAAAGCGGAGCTATCTTAGAAAACAGCCGGCTATGCTTGGTCCACAGGTTGCTGCACTGGCAACATTAGACGCCGAGGAAGGTCTCTTTAAGACGGAAGGAGTGTCAGATGAAACCTTATCTATGGATGCGGTCATCCGTTTCCTAAGGCAGTGGAAAGGAAGCGCACAGGAGAGTAATCGTCAGCTTAAAATGCTCGAAAAGGAATTGCGTGAGAAGGAAGACGAACTGCTGGAATTACGTTGTGAGAACGACCGACTTTCTAAGGAAGTTAATGAGGTTCAGACCGATTATCGTGTGGTGAACGATGATTACAAAGCATTGATCCAGATTATGGATCGTGCGCGCAGGCTTGCCTTTTTATCCGAAGAAGAAGAAGAACTCAAGACAAGGTTCAAAATGGATGCTAACGGAAATCTGGAACGGATTGAGTAGCGATATTCAAAATTAAAGTCACCTTGTAATATTTACCCGCCAAACCTCCGTAATCATACGGTTGGTATGACGGGTTTTTAGTTGTTTGCATTTTGTACTATTATAGAAGAAGATTTTTCGGGTTCATTCGAAAGGCACATGAAATGACCGGAACAGGGGGATCAGATGATTATAGATGTAGTAGGAGCAGGTTCGCTGGGACTTCTATATGGAGGGAAGTTGCAAGCATCAGGTGAAAGTGTACGGTTTTGGACTAGAACATCAGTGCAGGCCAATCAGCTTAAACAAGATGGAATTAGGATTACCGAGAAGGATGCGGAAATTCACATCAGGCCAGCAGAGATTCAAGCTTACCCCGTATCCCAACTGGCGAATCATTGGAACAAGACACCTGGAGACTGGATGCTACTCACTGTGAAGCAAACTCATGTTGATGATTTTATTGAACAGACAGCAACGTTAACGTTAGAGACACGGCAACCATTAAAGATTGCTTGTTATCAAAATGGTCTTGGTCATCTGGAGAAGCTCCAGACCGCTTTGCCGAGTGCATTGCTGTGTAGTGCGATTACAACGGAAGGGGCTAAACGTACTAAATGTGAGGTGGACCGGGCCGGTTATGGAAAAACACTTCTGGGCTTGAGCAATAGTTTGACGAAAACAAACGTGGGAATAACAGATGAACAACAAATATTTACTTTAGCCAGGGTTGTGCAACAGGCAGGATTTGACTGTACAGTGTCGAATGAAATCGATAAGCTGATATACAGAAAACTGCTCATTAATGCGGTTATCAACCCGCTTACGGCAATTTGGAGAATCCCAAATGGTGAATTGCTTCACATGAAGGAACGAGTTGGCATTATGCACCAGTTGTATGATGAGGCTATGACCGTGTATGGAGCTATGAACGTGCGATTGGAAGGGGATTTGTGGGATCAGATTCAGGGGGTATGCCGCGACACTGCTTCCAATACATCCTCTATGCTGGCAGATGTGCTACATAAACGCAAAACAGAGGTGGAATCAATTAACGGATCGATTATAAGAATGGCAAAGGAGTTCAATCTGAAGGTACCTACACATGAAATGCTTTTTCATTTGATCCAAGGTATGCAATCAGAAGGGGTGAGTTAATGGGATTTTTTATCGTATTGAGTATACTGCCCTTTTTTCCTTTTTTACTTATGTATTGGGGCATGATGGTATGGAAGAAAGATAAGTCGATTGCATTGCGAGCAGCTATGGATGTCACTACATTTTTCCTTATTTTCTCCGTGTCTGCGTTATTCAACTTAACATTTGATTCGAATTTTGGTTTTTATCTGACATTAATACTCATACTAATAGCGCTTGGTTTTATCGGAGGTGCGCAAAATCGACTAAAAGGAAAGGTCGATGGGGGAAGAATGTTCCGGGCCGTATGGCGCATGTCGTTTGTGATGATGAGTTTTGGATATATTTTGTTTACTTTATTTGGATTATTTAGATACATTATGAACCAGATGTGAGGTTACATAACGCAAAATCCCGAAAAGATGTGGCGATTTTGTCGAAAACTGAAAAAAACATTACTTTCTGAAAAAGTAATGTAGATTTTTTTGACCGGTGGTTGTATAATCTATAAACATAAACCACATCAATTTAGGGGGAAAAGTTAGATGAAAAGGAAAAGTCTATTAGTCCTTTTGACGCTGATCTTGGCGTTCGGTACCGTACTTGCAGCGTGCGGATCGAAAAATGAAGGCACAGGTACCACAACAGATAACAATTCTGCAAGCGGAGAAAAGGGTCTTGCCAAAGATCAAGTTCTGAAAATTAACTTGTCAGCTGAACCTCCTACGTTTGACCCGGCTCAAGCCAAAGACAGCCAAACTAACACAGTTTTGAAATTCTTGTATGAAGGTCTGGTACGCATCGATGCTGACGGCAAAGAAGCTCCAGGTGTTGCTACGAAGTGGGACATTTCTGAAGATGGTTTGAAATACGTGTTCACCTTGAACCCAGAAGCAAAATGGAGCAATGGTGATCCTGTAACAGCTGAAGATTTCGTTCGTTCTTGGGAACGTGCTTTGAAACCGGAAACAGCTTCTCCTTACGCATACCAACTGTACTACATCAAGGGTGCTGAAGGCTTTAACATGAGCAAAGATGCAAAATTCAAAGGTACTAAAATCACTGATTTCTCCCAAGTAGGTGTGAAAGCTACGGATGAGCACACACTTGAAGTAACGTTGGAAAACCCAACGCCTTATTTCTTGGGTCTGACAGCATTCTATACGTACTATCCAGTACACAAATCTGCTGACACTAACGATAAATTCTTCTCTGACTTCAAAAACATGATCGTTAACGGACCATTCGTAATGGATCAGTACGCTAAAGGTCAAAAAATTGTTGTGAAGAAAAACGATGGTTACCATGCAGCATCTGACATTAAACTGTCTGAAATCGATATGTCTCTGACAAACAGCAGTGCTTCTGAACTGCAAGCTTACAAATCA
Organism: Paenibacillus xylanexedens; assembly: GCF_007680605.1. Classification (GTDB taxonomy): domain Bacteria; phylum Bacillota; class Bacilli; order Paenibacillales; family Paenibacillaceae; genus Paenibacillus; species Paenibacillus xylanexedens_B. Next base: position 2,781,629 of record NZ_VEIO01000001.1, on the reverse strand, counting down.
GGACAATTGGACTACACAGGTGCACCTAACGGTGAGATCCCGTCTGACCAAATTCCTTCTTTGAAAGCTGAATTGCCAAACGAGTTTAAAGCTACTGGTATTGCAAGTACTTACTACTACCAGTTCAACGTAAACGAAGCACCGTTTAACAACGCTAAAATCCGTAAAGCATTTGCAATGTCTATTGAGCGTCAACTGATTGTTGATAAAGTAACACAAGGCGGACAAATTCCAGCATTCGGTTTTGTACCTCCTGGTATCCGTGGTGAAAAAGAAGAATTCCGTACGGAACACAAAGATGATTACTTCACTGAAAATGTGGATGAAGCTAAAGCTTTGCTTGCTGAAGGTATGAAAGAAGAAGGTTACACTACTCTGCCTGCAATCACTTTGATCTACAACACAAGTGACGGTCACGCGAAAATCGCTTTGGCGATCGCTGATATGTGGAAAAAGAATCTTGGTGTTGATGTGAAAACAGAAAACCAAGAGTGGAAAGTCTTCCTGGATAACCGTCAGAAACAAAACTTCCAAATTGCTCGTGCGGGCTGGTCTGCGGACTACAACGATCCGTTCAACTTCTTGGAAATGTGGAAAACTGGAAACACAAACAACGACTCTAAATTCAGCAATGCACAGTATGATAAAGACCTCGAAGATACTGTGAAAACAACAGATGTAGCTAAACGTATGGCTGCCTTTGCTGATGCAGAAAAAGTTCTGATTCAAGATGAAATGGGCGTAATGCCAATTTACTACTACACTAACGTATCTTTGACTAAGCCTTACCTGAAAGGTGTACAACTTGATTTCAGTGGAGCAATTGACTTCACTCGTGCATATCTGGAAGAGAAGTAAGTTTGTTCTGAAGTCTAATATGATTGCTTCGGGATATATATGTGGAATTCCATATATATCCCGATTTTTTTGTATGTGAACCGATTTTCCTTATAATTCTTGAAATTTCCGATAAATGGATTGGACTTTATTGCGGTCTGATTCTACAATCGATTTGTATACAAAATATTGTTTATGGAGGTGTGCAAGGGTTGGTTAAGTACGTTTTGAAAAAACTGCTATTTATGCTGCTATCGCTTTTCATACTCGCATCGATGACTTTCTTCCTGATGAAAGCCATTCCTGGTGACCCTTTTACATCGGAGAAAAGAGTATCACCTGAGATTCGGGCCCTTCTTGAAGAAAAATATGGTCTGGACAAGCCGATGTATGTACAATACTTCAAATACATTGGTGATATTGTACAAGGCGACTTTGGGGTTTCGATGAACTATCTCAACCAAGGTGTCACAGACATGATTACGAAGACATTTACAGCATCCTTAAAAATTGGTGTTTTTGCGATCATTATCTCCATTATCGTGGGTGTGCTGTTGGGATTGCTTGCAGCAGTGTATCATCGCAAGCTAATTGATGATGTAACGATGGTTCTAGCTGTTATCGGGATCGCCGTACCAAGCTTCTTGCTGGCATCCTTATTACAGTATGTGTTTGCTTTCAAACTCGGATGGTTCAATGTTATGGGCTTTGATGGTCCACTTGACTATGTGCTTCCGGTTGCCGCTCTATCTGCATCACCAATTGCCTTTATCGCACGTCTAACGCGTTCAAGCATGCTGGAAGTTTTACATGCAGACTACATTAAAACCGCCAAAGCTAAAGGTTTGAAATGGCCTGCCATCATGTTTAAGCACGTTGTACGGAACGGTATTTTGCCAGTTGTTACGTATGTAGGTCCAATGACCGCTAACGTTATTACAGGTTCTGTTGTTATTGAGCAAATCTTTAACATTGGCGGTATCGGGAAAGTGTTTGTGGAAAGTATCACAAACCGTGACTACACCATGATTATGGGGATTACTATTTTCTACGGTATTCTCTTGATGTTGGCACGTTTCCTTACAGATATCGCTTACGTATTGATTGATCCAAGAATTAAACTGGAAAGCCGGAAGGGGGCATAACGTTGTCTGGCACGAATAATAACAATAATGGAACGGCGAACACTGACCTGAACAGTCAGGCAGCGGTGAAGCCTAAAGAAAGTATTTCCCTTTTTAGAGACGCAATGTACAGACTTGCAACAAATAAAGCGGCAATGATTAGCCTTGGTGTGCTTGTGCTTGTTGTACTGTTTGCTATAATCGGACCCACTTCTTTGTTTACGAAGTATAATTATTATTCTAATGACTTGCTTAATTCAAACGCTGCTCCCAGTGCGGAACACTGGTTCGGTACGGATGATCTGGGCCGTGATGTATGGGTAAGAACATGGGTCGGCGCACGTGTATCCTTGACAGTAGGTCTTGCTGCGGCGTTGATTGACCTTGTGATCGGGGTTATCTATGGTGCGATCATGGGTTACTATGGTGGACGAGTTGACGGAATTATGAATAAGTTTTCCGAGATTTTGTACTCTTTGCCTTACATGCTGGTAGTTATCCTGTTGCTGGTTGTTTTGGAGCCGAGTCTTACAACGATTATTATTGCGCTTACCATTACAGGCTGGATTAGTATGTCCTGGATTGTACGTGGTGAGATTATGCAACTGAAAAATAGAGACTTTATCCTTGCTGCTAGATCGATGGGTGCAAGTACTGGACGTCAATTGTTCCGTCACTTGTTGCCAAATGCAGTTGGACCGATTATCGTCACCTTGACATTGTCTATTCCGAATGCGATCTTTGCAGAAGCGTTCTTGAGCTTCCTCGGTCTGGGTGTATCGGCACCAAGATCTTCTCTTGGATCCATGATTAACGATGCACTTACAGGCTGGACGCTGTATCCATGGCGGATGTGGTTCCCGGCTGGCTTGATGGTTATTACAATGCTTGCATTTAATTTGCTCGGTGATGGACTGCGGGACGCACTTGATCCGAAATTACGTAAATAGAAAGAGGAGGTGGGATTATGGAGCCGATTTTAACAGTCAAAGACTTAAGTGTATCGTTTTCGACGCGCTCTGGTGAATTTGATGCCGTTAAAAATGTGAGTTTCGAAATTGGTAAAGGAGAAACGCTGGGGATCGTAGGTGAATCCGGTAGTGGTAAGAGTGTTACCGCCCAGACGATCATGAAATTGATCCCTTCCCCGCCTTCGAAGGTTAAGAGCGGAGATATTACGTTTCACGGTCAGGATTTGCTGAATAAGACAGATAAGCAAATGGAAGCCATTCGTGGTAAAGATATCGGTATGATCTTCCAGGATCCAATGACTTCTCTGAATCCTACGATTAAAATCGGTAAACAGATTACAGAGGTATTGCGTAAACACCAAAACATGTCAAAGCAAGCAGCGAACAAAGCTGCTCTTGAGATGCTTGAACTTGTAGGTATCAAAAATGCAGCGATTCGCATGAATCATTATCCGCACCAATTCTCTGGTGGTATGCGTCAGCGTGCAATGATTGCAATTGCACTTGCTTGCCGTCCATCTTTGCTGATTGCGGATGAGCCGACAACAGCACTTGACGTTACCATTCAGGCTCAAATTCTGGATGTTATGAAGGATATGCAGAAAAAGCTTGGAACATCCATCATGCTGATTACGCATGACCTTGGTGTTGTAGCGGGCATGTGTGACCGTGTGGTTGTTATGAAGGAAGGCGAAGTTGTCGAAACAGGGACAACAGCTGAAATCTTCAGTAACCCACAGCATCCTTATACGATTAAGTTGTTGAACGCTCTCCCGCGTCTGGACGAGCCGAAAAAAGAAAAGCCTGCTCCGGTTGGTATTGTCAAAGGAAGTAACAAACCTTTGGTTCAAGTGAAAAACCTGAAACAATACTTTAACCTTGGCAAAGGTAACATCCTTAAAGCTGTAAATGATGTGAGCTTCGACATCTTTGAAGGAGAAACACTTGGTGTTGTAGGTGAGTCAGGTTGCGGGAAATCGACGACTGGACGCACCATTCTGCGCCTTTATGAGCCAACTGGCGGAAGTGTGAACTTCAATGGTACGGATATTTACAAATTGTCTCCACGCAAAATGAAAGAAATGCGTAAAGACATGCAGATGATTTTCCAAGATCCATATGCCTCACTGAACCCGCGTTTTAACGTTATGGATATTATCGGAGAGTCTTTGGACATTCACGGGCTGGCCACAAGCTCTAAAGAGCGTAAGAGACGTGTAGAGGAGCTATTGGACCTCGTAGGTCTTAACCCAAGTCACGCTTTGCGTTATCCGCATGAATTTTCCGGTGGACAAAGACAGCGGATCGGGATTGCGCGTGCTCTTGCTGTTGATCCTAAATTTATCATCTGTGATGAGCCGCTTTCCGCACTGGATGTATCCATTCAAGCTCAGGTCGTTAAATTACTTGAGGAGTTGCAGCAACGTCTCGGATTGACGTATCTCTTTATCGCCCATGACTTGTCCATGGTTAAACATATCAGTGACCGTGTTGCGGTTATGTATATGGGGAAAGTGGTAGAATTGGCTGAGAGTGAAGAGCTGTATTCCAATCCGATTCATCCATATACCAAAACATTGCTTTCTGCGATCCCTGTTCCAGATCCGGAAGTAGAAGCAAATAAACGCCGCATTTTATTGCCAGATGAACAATCTGGACCAATCCAGAATGCTTCGGGCGGTCCTAAAAATGACCCGTATAATTTGGAAAATGCTCAATTGATTGAGGTTTCCAAAGGACACTGGGTTGCAGAACCTTACGTATAATAGTTTCGAAAATGAATATGCTATTATATACATCATAACCGCCGATTTAAATCGGCGGTTTTTTTTCATATATTTGTGACTTTGTTTTGACGAAGAGCTACTGAATTCGGTACAATCAAGGAAGGCTCTTTAGAAGCAGAATAGGAGGCAGACCTCATGAAAGGGATCACCGAGGCGCTCCGCAGCGGATCAAAGCTTGCAGAGGATTATCTCTGTACGACAGATGCTGCGCGAAGCCTTTATGAATATGACATTCGCTGGGAAAACGGCCTCCACGCGCGTGCTGAATGGCTGAAACAATCGGAGCATACACGTGTTGACCGTCATAAACTGGCGGCGTATTTACGTTTATATAATAAGCGAGTAAATGATCATGGCAAGGTTCATGCTGCGATTACCCGCCTTGTTGAAGAGGATGCACTCGTCGTTACAGGTGGACAACAGAGTGGCTTGTTCACTGGACCATTGTTTGTGATATACAAAGCAGCCAGTGTGGTCGCAGCTGCGCGTGAAGCCGAACAGCAATTGAAACGTCCTGTAATTCCAGTGTTCTGGATTGCGGGAGAAGACCATGACTGGGATGAGGTAAATCATACGTATTTGCCTGATAAGCAAGGACAGATTCATAAAGTCAAACTGCAAGGGCATTTTAAAGGTAAGGATTCGGTAAGTTATGTGGAAGTAAAGTGGGATCAGTGGGAAACGGTGTTGAATCAAGTAGAACAATTATTGCCTGATACCATTCATAAGCCGGGATTAATAAAGCTGATTACAGAAATCCATCAGTCGAGTGCGAATCTTAGTGATGCGTTTGCACGAATGATATCGGCCTTGTTTGCAAAGACTGGCCTGGTACTCATGGATGCTGCCGATCCTGAATTGCGTAAGTTAGAAAAGCCCGTATTCGAGCGTTTGATCCGGAAGAATGATTCGTTGCGGGAAGCCTATTTACAAGGGGCATCATCGGTAGAACAAGCGGGTTATTCGACATCAGCAGAAGTGGCGGAAGATGGGGCCAATCTCTTTTATATTCATGAAGGCACCCGTTTGCTTTTGATGCTGAAAGATAACTTGTATCAGGATCGTAAGGGGTTAGTATCCTTTACAGAAGAACGTTTGTTACAAGAATTGGAAGATCACCCTGAGCGTTTTAGTAACAACGTACTCACCCGTCCTTTGATGCAAGATTCATTGTTGCCTGTGGCTGCAGTAATCTTAGGGCATGGAGAAATTGCATATTGGGGTCTTACACGTGAGGCGTTCCGTACTTTTGGTCTACAAATGCCGATATTACTGCCACGTCTATCCTTCACGATTATGGAGGAAGTGCAACACAAATATATGAAACAATACGGACTTTCTTTCCAGGATGTACAAAACCAACTGGAAGAAAAGAAAGCACAATGGCTAACGAAGCAGGAAACCTTCCAGGTTGATGAACGATTTACGCAGATCCGTGAGCAGTTTGTGACGCTCTATCGTCCGCTACTGGATCAGGTTGCAGAAGTGCATCCCGGATTGAACCGGATTGGTGAAGCGAACTTAGCCAAAATGAATGAACAGATTCAGTATTTGGAGCGTCAGACTCGCAAGGCAATTGAGGATAAACATCAAGTGAGTTTGAGGCATTGGAACGGTATTCAGAATGCTCTGTTCCCAATGGGCAAACCCCAGGAACGAGTACATAATGCACTCTTTTACCTGAATCGTTATGGAACTGAATGGATTGAGGAATTGATTAAAGCATCTGCTGACTTCCGGGGCGAACACAAGGTTATATCCTTATAAGTATCCATCCAGATTATATTGATCTTTATAATAGAAGAAACACATTTGAGGAGGAGATAAAGTGACCACATCTTCATTACAAAACAGCATCGTCAAAGATATGGGACTTGCTGCCGAGGGCCATTTGAAAATTGATTGGGTTGAGGCGCATATGCCGGTTTTAAACCGGATTCGTCGTCAATTTGAACAGGATTTGCCTTTTAAAGGTCTAAAGGTATCGATTTGTCTTCACCTGGAAGCTAAAACAGCATATCTGGCAAAAGTCATTCAGGCTGGTGGTGCTGAAGTGACGATCACACATAGTAATCCACTGTCTACTCAAGATGATGTATGTGCGGCTTTGGTAGAAGACGGTGTGACTGTTTATGCGAAATATAATCCTGAGCCAGCTGAGTTCAAAGCACTGCAACTCCGTGCACTTGAAGCGAAACCTGATCTCATTATTGATGATGGTGGGGATTTCGCAACCATTATTGCTTCCGAACGTCCTGATCTTGCAGCTACGATTCGCGGTGGCGCAGAAGAAACGACAACAGGCATTATCCGTTTGAAGGCATTAGCGAAAGAAGGACAACTGAAATTTCCGATGGTTGCGGTAAATGACGCATATTGCAAGTATTTGTTTGATAACCGCTATGGCACGGGGCAATCTGCTTTTGACGGTATCATTCGGACAACGAATCTGGTGGTTGCAGGTAAAAATGTTGTTGTAGCTGGCTATGGCTGGTGTGGTAAAGGGGTGGCCATGCGCGCAAAAGGTTTGGGTGCCAATGTCATTGTAACTGAAATAGACCCGATCAAAGCCGTGGAAGCACATATGGATGGTTTCCGGGTTATGACGATGCTGGAAGCAGCAAAGTTGGGTGATTTCTTTATCGCGGTGACAGGCAACAAGGATGTTATTACGGGTGAACATTACGATGTGATGAAAGACGGAGCTATTCTGAGTAACGCAGGTCACTTCGACGTTGAGGTTAACAAACCGGAGCTTGCCAAACGTTCCGAGTCTATTCGTACCGTTCGTCGCAACATTGAGGAGTACCGTTTCAAAGATGGTCGTAAAATGTATCTGCTCGCGGAGGGACGCTTGGTAAATCTGGGAGCGGCTGACGGACATCCGGCCGAGATCATGGACACTACGTTTGCATTGCAAGCACTAGGTTTGCGTTATGTGAGTGAAAACTATGAATCTCTTGGTAAAAACGTAGTGAACGTTCCTTACGAAATTGACCAGCAAGTGGCGAGTTACAAGCTGGAGAGCCTGAACATTGCCATTGATTCTTTGTCCGCTGAGCAAGAAAAGTACCTCGATAGTTGGAAATTTTAAAGGGTTATCCAATAATTACAAACGGATAAACTGTTTCAAAAGTAGTAGAATGGTGTATTGACGATATGGCTCATGTACGGGTGCACATACGATCGCCCGTAAACGGGAAACGTCTTTGGTCCTGAATGACAGGATCGAAGGCGTTTTTTTCGGTGAAATCAAATAAAAAAACAGAAAAGTCAAGAAGGGTTTTGATTTTTTTAACCGAATCTATTATGCTTAGGTGGTGGAAAGTGGGGCAAAGTGGGGGAAATGGGTGAGGAGTGAGTGCGGCAATGTTTATGGGCGAGTTTCAACATAGCATTGATGATAAAGGTCGGGTCATTATTCCGGCTAAATTCCGCGAATCTCTTGGATCCACTTTCGTTGCCACACGAGGTTTGGACCAGTGTCTTTTCGTGTACCCCATGGAGGAGTGGGGGGTCATGGAACAGAAGCTCAAAGCACTGCCGCTGATGAAATCCGACGCACGTGCGTTTACCCGGTTTTTTTTCTCAGGTGCAACTGAATGTGAACTGGATAAACAGGGCAGGGTAAATCTGCCGGGTAACCTGAGAGAGTATGCCAAATTGGACAAAGATTGCGTTGTTCTTGGCGTGTCGAACCGGGTGGAGATTTGGAGCAAAGGCATATGGGAAAGTTATTTCAATCAATCCGAAGAAGCATTCAACGACATTGCCGAAAAGCTGGTCGATTTCAATTTTGACTTATAAAAAGTAAGGAGGGGTGCAGGTTGTTTCACCACATCACCGTACTCAAAGAAGAGGCAACAGAGGGATTAAACATCAAGCAGGACGGTATATACGTGGACTGCACTTTAGGAGGGGCGGGACACAGTTCCGTGATTGCATCCAAGCTAGGTCCGGGGGGACGTCTGATCGCACTTGATCAGGATGATTGGGCTTTGGACAATGCACGCGAGAAACTCGCTGCTTATGAAAACCAGATTACATTGGTGAAAACCAATTTTAGAGATTTGGAGCAGGTTCTCAAAGATCTTGATGTTCCTATGAAGGATGGCCTACCACAGGTTGACGGAATTTTGTATGACCTCGGTGTGTCATCACCACAGTTTGACGAAGGAGAACGTGGATTCAGTTACAATCACGATGCACCGCTTGATATGCGTATGGATCAGGATGCACTTCTGACAGCCAAAGAGATAGTGAACGAATGGCCGGAAGAAGAGATTGCGCGAATTCTGTATCGCTATGGTGAAGAGAAGTTTTCCAAACGGATTGCTCGTGTTATTGTGGGTCGACGTAGTCAGTCTGAGATCGAAACGACAGGTGAACTTGTGGAATTGATCAAAGAAGGTATTCCTGCAGCGGCCCGCCGTACGGGTGGTCATCCCGCGAAGCGAAGTTTTCAGGCGCTGCGTATTGCTGTGAATGATGAACTGGGGGCTTTTGAAGAAGGACTGCATCAGGCTGTTCGTTGTTTAGCGCCAGGGGGGCGCGTATCTGTTATCACCTTCCACTCCCTTGAGGACCGGATATGTAAACAGATCTTCAGCAGCTATCTTGAAAAATGTACATGTCCACCTGACTTTCCGTTATGTGTATGCGGTAATAAAGGGACTTTACGTCTCGTCAACCGAAAACCGCTGATTCCAACAGAAGCGGAACTGACCGAGAACTCTCGTGCGCGATCAGCCAAGCTGCGTGTAGCTGAGAAATTGTAGAACAAAAGAGGAGGAGGAGCCTTCACATGGCATATACACGTGGCAATCTAGCGGTCAAAGAAAAAGCCCAGGAACGTGTAACGCAGCAAAGGTACAAGGAAACAACGAAAGTTGTGACACGTCGCACAGGTCTGCCAGGGCGCGAAAAGTTTTTATACCTGATCACACTCTTAGCCGTCATTATTGTGGGTGGTGCCCTGATGTCTCGTTACGCTCATATTTATGAACTGAACAAGCAGGCTCAGTCGACCATTGTAAAAATTAAAGAGGCTGAGAAGACCATTGCCGATTTACAGGTGGAGAGAGAAACATTGAATAATCAGGTTGTCGAGAATGCAAAAAGACTGGGTTACGTGGAAGCTTCCGATAAGGATGTCATTTTTGTACCACGCTCAACAACGAATACATCGACAGGTACTGAATCATCCTCGAATGCAACCAGTGGCAAGTAAAGAGGTGTTTCGATGGTAAAAAGAATAAAAATGCGCACGTTGTTAATAGGGGGATTCATTACCCTCTTTTTTCTTGTACTCGTAACCCGTATATTTTTCATTCAGGTGGTAAATGGTGACAAATGGCAGGAGCGTGCGGCGGGTCTTATCGAAAGGGAACAGACGATCAAGGCTGCTCGCGGAACGATTACGGATCGAAACGGGAATGTGCTTGCTACGGATTCGCCAGCGTATACCGTTTCAGTTAATCCGCTTTTGATTAATCAACTAGGTATTGAGGACGAAGTGACGACAAAATTGTCCGCATTGCTCAACAAAAATGAGAGTGAGATGCGGGCTCTTGTTACTGCAAAGAATAAAGATGGTGATTTTTTTCAGCAACGTGAAGTACGCAGTGAGGGATACAAAATTAGTCCTGCACTTGCAGAAAAGGTTAATGAGTTGCGCGAAGAGCTTCAGGATGAACACAAGGCAAAAAATGCGATCGTCATGACGCAGGAATCCAAACGTTTTTATCCGGAAGAGTCCTTGGCCTCTCATGTGCTGGGTTATATGAGTCGTGACGGCAAAGCTGTCAACGGGCTTGAAGTCTCGTATGATGACGTGCTGACAGGCACGGATGGTTTCCTGAATTACCAGAAGGATGCCAAAGGCATCAAACTTCCGAATTCACAGGATAACTATTTACCTCCGAAGAACGGCAAAAACCTGAAGCTGACGATTGATGATACCATCCAGTTTTACATTGAAAGTGCAATGAAAGAGACAATTGCGAAATATAACCCGCTGAGTATGACCGTCATTGCAGCCGACCCAAACACGATGGAGATTCTGGGGATGGCCAACTGGCCGACCTTTAATCCGAATACGTATGCGAGCACGCCGGACCAGAAAAATTTTATCAACCATGCAACGCAGTCGATCTATGAACCAGGTTCCACGTTCAAAATTGTGACACTTGCGGGAGCCGTGGAGGAAAAACTGTTTGATCCGAATGCAACGTTTGAATCCAAGCGCATATATATCGGCGGTTTCCCGATTAGTGATAACGGACATACGTACGGAAGAATCTCTTACCTTGAAGGTGTCAAACGCTCCAGTAACATCGCTTTTGTTAATCTGGGGTACAACATGCTCGGGGGAGAGCGGTTGCGTCACTATATCGATCAGTTTGGTTTTGGTAAAAAGACGGGCATTGACCTGCCAAGTGAAGCGGCTTCGCCAATCAAACCCTTGGTATACAAATCAGAGATTGCTACCGCTGCATATGGTCACGGTCTCGTACAAGTGACGCCGATCCAGCAGTTATCTGCCATCTCGGCCATTGCAAACGGCGGTAAATTGCTCCAGCCTCATCTCGTGAAGGAGATCATTAATCCGAATGATGGCACAACGGAAGCGATCAAACCCAAAGTAATTCGACAGGTCATCTCTAAAGAATCGGCCAAGCTTGTTGGCGGGTATCTGGAGCAGGTCGTAGCAGATCAGACGATCGGCACAGGACGTAATGCCTATATTGAAGGATACCGGGTTGCAGGCAAGACAGGTACAGCGCGAAAAGTTATCAACGGTCAGTATAGCAAAAACAAAGACGTCGTTTCGTTTATTGGATTCGCACCAGTCAACAATCCGAAGATTGCGATGTTGATTGTGATTGACCAGCCAGATGGCACAAACATTGGCGGAGGAACTGCAGCGGCTCCGGTGTTCAAGAAGGTTGTAAGCCAGACGTTGCAATATATGGGCATACCGAAAGATACAGCCAAAACGACAGACAAAAAGTCAAAAGAAGCTCCTGTTGTACAGGCTAAGGCTCCAGACTTGAGTGGTAAAACGGCTAAGCAGGCGAGAAGCCAGCTTCTCAGCTCCGGAATTGCTTATGTCACGCTTGGTCAGGGTGAAAATGTGATTCGCCAGTATCCACAAGCAGGTGCTTCGATGAATCCAGGCCAACGAGTCTACCTACTGACGGAAGAGAGCAGTAAAATGAAGATTCCAGATCTGACGGGTGAATCTCTTCGTGATGCGTTGGAGGTTCTCTCACTGATGAAGGTAGGCGTAACAGTCAAGGGTGAGGGATACGTCGTGAAACAGAAGGAGCAGGTGTCGGGTGAGCAACGGACGGTGCAGTTAACCCTACAGACAGCGAAGGCAGCGGTAACCGGTATAGCTGATGAAGCTCCAGATTCTTCTGATCCGAATGCGAAAAACCAGGACAAAAATACAAAAACAGCTGATGAGGGTAAAACGGATGGGGATGATCCTCCGGGAAGCGCCTCGAATCAGAGCCAGTCTGACAAGCAAAAGGGTCAAGACGAGGCATCTGGTAAATCAGCCACTGAAGGGGCTTCCCTGCCATAGACTGCATAGACAGCTTGTTCTAACCCCCGGTTGTCCTGAATATTCATGAATGAGACAGTTCATGATTTTGGGACGAGTGGGGGGATCTTTTCGTGAAGGGAACAAGTGTGAATCTGCGCCGCAGGTTGCTGTGGAGTTTGTTAATTCTGGTTATGTTATTTTCGGCCTTGGTCATCAGGCTTGCTTATGTTCAGTTGGGGAAAGGGCCGGAACTATCGGCTAAAGCGGAAGAATCCTGGCGTCGTAACATTCCGTACACAGCTAAAAGGGGAGAGATTCTGGATCGAAACGGGACCTCTCTAGCTTACAATGTGACAACCCCAACAATCATGGCGATCCCGGCTCAAGTCAAAGAAGCGGAGACCACAGCCAGGGCGCTGGCACCGCTACTAGGTATGACAGAAGAGAAAGTACTGGCAACCATCAAGAAACGAGAATTGATTGTACGACTACAACCCGGTGGCCGCAAAATTACGATGGAGAAAGCTCAGCGCATTCGTGATTTGAAGCTCCCGGGTATCGTTGTTGCCGAGGATAACAAACGTTTCTATCCGTATGATGATCTGGCTGCTCATATTCTCGGATTTACAGGGATTGATAATCAGGGACTGACCGGTGTTGAAAAAAGATATGATGACAAGCTGAATGGTTTAAATGGCAGTGTATCCTACTTGTCCGATGCGGCCGGAAGGCTCATGCCGGGCTCATCTGAGAAGTATGTGGAACCGAAGGACGGGCTCAACCTCAAGCTGACCATTGATAAATCCATTCAATCGATTATGGAACGGGAATTGGATCAGGCGATGGTTAAGTTTCAGGCTAATTCCGCTCTGGCTATTGCAATGAATCCCAAAACAGGCGAAATTCTAGGGATGTCTAGCAGACCTGGCTACGAGCCGGCAGATTATCAGCAATATCCTTCAGAGATTTATAACCGGAACTTGCCCATCTGGATGACCTATGAACCAGGTTCAACGTTCAAAATTATTACACTGGCTGCTGCGTTGCAAGAAAAAAAGGTAAACCTGCAACAGGATCAATTTTTTGATCCCGGATTTGTAGAAGTCGGCGGAGCACGCTTGCGCTGTTGGAAAAAAGGCGGACATGGAAGCCAGACTTTCCTTCAGGTGGTAGAGAACTCCTGTAACCCCGGATTTGTTGCTTTGGGGCAGAAGCTTGGTAAGGAATCGTTGTTCTCCTACATTAAAAATTTCGGTTTTGGTACCAAAACCGGAATTGATCTCAGCGGAGAAGCAAGTGGTATTCTTTTCAAATTAGCAAACGTAGGTCCTGTTGAACTTGCAACGACCGCCTTTGGGCAAGGTGTATCCGTAACTCCTATTCAGCAAGTAGCAGCGGTATCGGCTGCCATCAACGGTGGCAAGCTGTATAAACCTTACGTTACGAAAGCCTGGGTGCATCCGGAAACCGGAGAGGTGCTGGAAGAAGTAAAGCCCGAACTCGTTCGTCAAGTCATCTCGGAGGACACGTCCAAACAAGTACGAGAGGCGCTCGAAAGTGTGGTTGCCAAAGGTACAGGGCGTCCGGCATTTATCGATGGCTATCGGGTTGGAGGTAAGACAGGTACGGCCCAGAAGGTTATTAATGGTCGTTACTCGTCGAGTGAACACATCGTTTCGTTTATCGGATTTGCTCCGGCTGACGATCCGCAGATCGTGGTATACACCGCTGTAGACAATCCAAAGGGGATTCAGTTTGGCGGTGTCGTTGCAGCCCCGATCGTACAAAATATTTTGGAAGATTCGCTCCATTATATGAATGTGCCTGTGCGTAAGGACCAACTCGCCAAAGAGTACAAATATGGTGAGACCAAAATTGTGACGGTTCCTGATCTTACCGGGGCTACGGTGGAGGATTTGTACGAGGATCTCAACATGAATTTTATGCTGGCGAAGTCGGGAAGTGGCAAGTACGTAATTAATCAGGCACCTAAACCAGGAGCAAGAGTAGAGCAAGGTTCAACGATTCGTATCTATATGGGCAATGTCCTGAAAGATGAAGGGCATGATCATACGAAGCATGAATAAAGCTCTCGAGTGGAGTTTCAAGTAGCGCTCTTATAATGACTCAAACGGAGTTTCATACTCCGACCGCAACAAAATTCAGGGGATCGCGTTTCATTATTTGGTGATCTGGTCGATATTAATACTATAGGAATCTGTGGATACAGAAGTATATTTGGAAAAGTGAGGTTATTCATGTGCTTTTAAAACAGTTTAAATCCAAATTGATTACCGCCCGTCTCGTGGGCGACCCCCATACAGAATGTCACAACCTTCAGACAGATTCCCGGCAAGTCAAACCGGGTGATCTGTTTATCTGTCTTCCGGGACATACGGTCGATGGACATGACTATGCAGATAAAGCAGTGCAGGCCGGAGCGTCTGCTCTCGTTGTGGAACGGCAGCTTGACTTGCCTGTACCGCAGTTGATTGTGAAAGACAGTCGCTTTGCGATGGCGGTTCTATCTGACTTCTTTTTTGACTCGCCAAGCCACAAGATGAAAATGATCGGAGTAACAGGAACGAACGGCAAAACAACAACGACTTATTTGATTGAAAAAATTATGAGCGATTACGGTCAGAAAACCGGGCTGATCGGCACCATTCAGATGCGGTATGATGGACGCACTTACCCGATGTCGGGAACAACACCCGAAGCTCTGGATTTGCAGCGTAGTTTGCATGATATGGTTCAGGCTGGTACGGAATGCTGCGTGATGGAAGTTTCTTCTCATGCGTTGGAGCAAGGGCGGGTGAAAGGCACGGATTTCCGTACAGCAGTATTTACAAACCTGTCGCAGGATCATCTTGATTACCATCATTCCATGGAGGAGTATCGCGCAGCTAAGGGCTTGTTTTTCGCTCGTCTGGGTAACGGTTATGCCGAAGATGCTTCCGAGCGGAAGTATGCGGTGATCAATGCGGATGATCCGGCTGCGGATTATTATATCTCTGTAACGGCTGCTGAGGTTATTACATACGGCATGGGAGAACACGCGGATGTCCGTGCCTCTGCAATTTCAATCACAGCTCAGGGAACGACCTTCCATGTAGATACCTTTGCGGGTAGCACAGACATTGAACTACGTATGGTAGGCAAGTTCAACGTGTACAATGCGATGGCGGCCATCTCGGCAACGCTCGTGGAAGGTATTCCACTGGAAGAAATCAAGCGCAGTCTGGAAACCGTACCGGGTGTGGATGGCAGGGTGGAAGCTGTCAATGAAGGTCAGGCATTCGCGGTTATCGTCGATTATGCCCATACACCGGATGGACTTGAGAATGTACTGCGTACAGTCAATGAGTTTGCGGAAGGCCGTGTCATCTGCGTATTTGGGTGCGGGGGTGACCGGGATCGCACAAAACGCCCGTTAATGGGTAAAATTGCTGCGAAGTACAGTGACTTTGTATTAGTGACTTCTGACAACCCGCGGACGGAAGATCCCGATCTGATTCTAAAAGACATTGAGCAAGGTTTGCTGGAAGAGTCCGTTCCGTCTGAGCGTTACACAATGATCGTGGATCGGCGTCAGGCCATTCATGAAGCTATTGAAATGGCAAGCCCGGCCGATGTAGTATTGATTGCGGGCAAGGGTCACGAGACTTATCAAATTATCGGAACAACCAAGACCGATTTCGATGACCGGATCATAGCCAAAGAAGCGATAAGGGGCAAATCCAATTGATAAAACGAACATTGGCGCAAATCGCCGACATGTGTGGTGGCACACTAAGTGATGCCGCAGTTTATAGTGAAGTTATCGCCGAAGGGGTATTTACCGATTCACGTAAACCGGTGGCAGGCAGTTTGTTTATCCCTTTGGTAGGTGAACGTTTTGATGGGCATGAGTTTGTGCAAGCTTGTCTGGAGCAAGATGCTGCGGGGGCGTTGTGGCAAAAAAATCATGGTGCTCCGCCGCAGGGAGCTGTTATTTTGGTGGACGATACCCTGACTGCATTACAGGCACTTGCATCGGCTTATCTTCGTGAGAACAAGGCATCTGTTGTTGGCATTACAGGCAGTAACGGGAAAACAACAACCAAGGATATTGTAAACGCGCTTCTCTCTACCACATTCAAGGTGCATAAAACGCAGGGGAATTTCAACAATCATATCGGTCTGCCACTAACGGTATTGAGTATGACTCCGGATACGGAAATTATTATTTTGGAGATGGGCATGAGCGGACGCGGTGAAATCTATGACCTATCTGTCATTGCTCAGCCGGATGTAGCAATCATCACGAACATTGGCGAATCCCATTTGCTTCAGCTTGGCTCAAGACTTGAAATTGCCAGAGCTAAGGCTGAAATTGCTGCTGGTATGAAATCTGGCGGATTACTCATATACAACGGAGACGAGCCTTTAATCGCGCAGGTGCTTGAAGAGTCTGCAACAAAGCAACCTGAAGGCATGCAACGGTTTAGGTTTGGATTACAAACGGATAATGACGATTATCCAACGGGGCTGATGAATGCACAGCACGGGATGGTGTTTACAACCAAGCAGTCTGGCGACAAAGCTTATAACCTTCCCTTGCTGGGTACGCACAATGTAATTAACTGCCTGGCTGCCTTGGCCGTAGCACGTCATTTTGGAGTGACTGAGGAAAATATGGCAACAGGCTTGTCACAGTTAAAATTGACAGGGATGCGTATTGAGGTCACCCAGGCGGTCAGCGGACTTACTCTGCTCAATGATGCATATAATGCAAGCCCGACTTCTATGAAGGCTGCTATAGATGTGTTAGAAGGGTTAAAAGGATATCGGATGAAAGTGGCTGTACTGGGAGATATGCTGGAGTTAGGTTCGGAGGAGCAGCAGCTTCATCATGAGATCGGGATGTATATTACTCCTGATAAATTGGATAAAGTGCTGGTATACGGTCCATTATCCTTGCATATTGCTGAGGGAGCAAAGAAGCATATGGCAGCTGAAGCTGTGCATGCTTTTGATAATAAAGAAGAATTGACCCGTTATCTGCTGGAGAATCTTCATCCGAAGGATGCAGTTTTGTTTAAAGCCTCGCGAGGCATGAAACTGGAGGATGTAGTTCAAGCACTGCAGACGGCACCATTACAGAATCGAGTAGACTAGAGGGGTGAACCCATGGATTTTCAGGTATTACTGTTAACAATCGGCGTTTCATTTATTTTGGCGGTGATTGCCGCACCGCTACTTATTCCGCTCCTGCGGCGGATGAAGTTCGGACAGCAGGTCAGGGAAGACGGGCCTCAGAGCCATTTGAAAAAAAGCGGAACACCAACGATGGGCGGAGTCGTTATTTTACTTGCGTTCACGCTGGCGTTTCTTAAATTCTCAGCGGTCAAAAACACAGACTTTTATGTGTTGCTTGTCGCTACGCTTGGATTTGGTCTCATTGGTTTCTTGGATGACTATATCAAAATTGTTTTCAAGCGTTCGCTTGGACTGACTGCCAGACAAAAAATGCTGGGCCAGCTGTTTTTCAGTGCCGTCATGTGTTATTTGCTTATTCAAAACGGACATAGTACCGCGATTTCTATCCCGGGAACTTCGGTTTCGTTTGACTGGACGGGATGGTTTTATTATCCGTTTGTTGTGTTTATGATGCTGGCTATTACCAACGCGGTTAATTTTACGGATGGTCTGGATGGTCTTCTCTCCGGTGTCAGTGCGATCGCTTTTGGCGCGTTTGCTATTGTAGCCATGCAGGCAACGTCGATGCCGGCCGCAGTGTGTGCAGCCGCCATGATTGGGGCTGTTCTCGGATTCCTGGTTTACAATGCGCATCCGGCCAAGGTGTTTATGGGTGATACGGGTTCACTTGGAATCGGCGGTGCCATTGGTGCAATTGCTATCGTTACGAAGACGGAACTCCTGTTTTTGGTCATCGGCGGTATTTTCGTAATCGAGGTCCTTTCCGTTGTGATCCAGGTAGTATCCTTCAAAACCCGTGGTAAACGTGTATTTAAAATGAGCCCGATTCACCATCATTTCGAGCTTAGTGGCTGGTCAGAATGGCGAGTTGTCATTACCTTTTGGGCGGTAGGTGCTATTTTGGCCGCTCTTGGACTTTATCTCAACAAGGGGTTGTAAATGATGAATCATCCAGAAACATATCGCGGACAACAAGTCGTCGTGCTCGGACTTGCGAAGAGCGGCGTACAAGTTGCCAAGGTGCTGCATCATGCAGGGGCTAACGTTATCGTAAATGATAAAAAAGACAGGGAACAGTGTCCCGAAGCCTCCGAATTGGAGGCTTTGGGAATTTCTGTTGTATGCGGGGGCCATCCGGATGACCTTATTCATAGTGATGTGAAGCTGGTCGTCAAAAACCCCGGCATTCCGTATCATGCTGCTCCTGTGCAACAAGCACTTGAATTAGGGATTGAGGTGGTGACCGAGGTAGAGGTAGCATATCACCTTTGCGGGGCACCTATGATCGGTATTACCGGTTCTAACGGAAAAACAACGACCACAACTTGGGTAGGAAATATGCTGGAACAAGCAGGCTTGAATCCCATTGTTGCTGGTAATATTGGAACCCCTCTCTGTGAAGCTGCAGAGCAGGCTACCCCTGATAACTGGATGGTGGTCGAACTAAGCAGTTTCCAGCTCAAAGGCACGGTAGAGTTTCGTCCGCGTATCGCTGCGCTTCTGAACGTGGCAGAGACCCATCTGGATTATCATGGGGGCATGGAAGATTACGTGGCTTCCAAGGCAAAGCTGTTTGCCAATCAGCAGCCAGATGACGTTGCTGTTCTCAATTGGGATGATGCGGTATGTCGTGAGCTCATTCCTTATATCAAGGCGAGGTTAATTCCATTCTCGTTGACGGAAAACCTGGAAACAGGCGTGTATGTAGATCCGCCTTATGTCGACGGAGAAGAGGATGATGTAAAGCGTCAGGTGATCTATTCGGATGGTGCAGGCCATCGAGCGGTAATCATCGATGTGGAGGAAATTGGTATACCTGGACGTTTTAATGTGGGCAATGCGCTGGCTGCAGTAGCTATTGCAATCGCAGCGGGTGCTGACACGTCTCAGCTGGCTACTCCGCTAGCTGATTTCAGAGGTGTTGAACATCGACTGGAGTATGTGCTCAAGCATAATGGCTCAGTTTATTACAACAATTCGAAAGCTACCAATTCCAAAGCGACGGTCATGGCACTGAATTCCTTTAAGGAACCTGTTGTATTGATTGCAGGCGGACTAGACCGTGGTTCGGATATGATGGAACTGTTGCCGGTTTTGGAGGAGCGTGTCAAAGCACTGGTGGTTCTTGGTGAAAACCGTGCTAAAATTGCTAAAGTCGCAGAACTGGCGGGACTAAAGCATATTAAGGTCGTCGATAATGAGGAGGACGCTGCCCGTACGTTGACGGTTGCCGTTCAGGAAGCAGCAAGTCTGGCTGAACCAGGGGATGTTGTTTTGTTATCCCCTGCGTGTGCAAGCTGGGACATGTTTGCCTCTTATGAAGAACGGGGACGCATTTTTAAAGAGGCGGCGCATAACTTGTAAGTAGGGGGGTGGAAAAGCCCCTACTTCCATGCAAGGGGTGGCCTCCTGATGAAACAGACGCGACCGGCGCCGGATATTTGGCTCCTGATTTGTATTTTGGCTCTGCTTGCCATCGGCATCATTATGGTGTATAGCGCAGGCTCAGTACTTGCGTTCCGAAACTATGGCGATTCATTTTATTTTGTGAAAAGGCAGATTTTATTCGCCGTGCTTGGGCTAGTAGCCATGTTTGTGACAGCGAATGTGGATTATAGGGTATGGCGAAAGTATGCCAAACCGATTTTAATTATCTGTTTTATTATGCTCATTGCTGTATTAATTCCGGGAATCGGTGTCGTTCGCGGCGGTGCACGTAGCTGGCTGGGAATTGGTTCTTTCGGTATCCAGCCCTCCGAGTTCATGAAACTGGGTATGATTTTGTTTTTGGCTCATTGGCTGAGCAAAGATCCCGGTAAAATTAAAACTTTTACAACGGGGCTGTTGCCTCCGCTTGGGCTGATGGGGCTTGCTTTTGCCATAATTATGTTGCAGCCCGATTTAGGTACAGGCACGGTGATGATGGGGGCATCCATGCTTATCATTTTCACAACCGGAGCACGAATGAAACATCTAGCACTGCTTGCGCTTGGTGGAGTTGCAGGATTCGCGGCGCTTGTTGCGGCGGCACCTTATCGGTTGCAACGGATTACAGCTTTTCTTGATCCGTGGTCTGATCCGCTAGGTGCAGGTTATCAGATCATTCAATCGCTCTATGCGATCGGTCCAGGTGGACTGGCTGGTCTCGGGCTAGGGATGAGTAGGCAGAAGTACAGTTACGTGCCTGAGCCGCAGACGGACTTTATATTTAGTATTTTGGCGGAAGAACTCGGTTTTATTGGTGGAATGATTGTATTATTATTGTTTCTCGTGCTGGTGTGGAGAGGAATGCGTGTAGCAATGACGGTTCCAGACTCCTTTGGCAGCCTGCTAGCTGTGGGGATTATCGGTATGGTTGCTGTGCAGGTCATTATTAATATCGGTGTAGTCATTGGACTCATGCCTGTCACAGGAATTACATTGCCGCTGATCAGTTATGGAGGTTCATCACTGACACTCATGCTCACCGCACTGGGCATATTATTGAATTTATCCCGTTATGCGAGGTGACTTATACGATGCGAGTCGTTCTTAGTGGTGGCGGTACGGGTGGGCATATCTATCCGGCCGTAGCCATAGCAAGACAATGTGAGGCGGAAAATGCCGACTCAACGTTTTTATACATTGGCGGTACACGAGGACTTGAAAGTAAGCTGGTTCCTCAGGAAGATATTCCTTTTAAATCGATTGACATTACCGGCTTTCGGCGTAAGTTATCCTTTGAAAATGTGAAAACGATCATGCGATTCGTTCAAGGGGTAAGGAAATCCAAAAAAATGCTGAAAGAATTCAAGCCGGACGTTGTTATCGGTACAGGTGGTTATGTCTGCGGGCCTGTTGTATATGCGGCGGCCAAGCTGGGAATCCCAAGCGTGATTCATGAACAAAATGCGATTCCAGGCCTGACGAACAAGTTCCTTATGCGTTATGTAGATACGGTTGCTGTCAGTTTTGAAGGATCTGAAAAATCATTCTCTGGAGCTAAAAAAGTAATCTACACAGGTAACCCTCGAGCGACAACGGTAGCTCAAGCCAGTCGGGATCGTGGATTCGCTACATTGGGTGTTCCGATGGACAGCCGTGTTGTGCTTGTCGTTGGAGGTAGCCGTGGGGCTAAAGCGATTAATCAGGCGATGATTGAAATGGCACCAATGCTGGAAAAGCTGGATGATGTACATGTCGTTTACGTTACAGGCGAGACCTATTTTGATGAAACCCGTGAAGCGATCCGTAGTTCTTTGGGAACGATGCCTAATCATCTGCATGTACTTCCATATGTACATAACATGCCTGAAGTACTCGCTTGTACCTCTTTGATTGTGAACCGCGCAGGAGCCTCGTTCCTTGCGGAGATTACATCTCTTGGCATTCCATCGATTCTGATTCCATCACCAAACGTAACCAACAATCATCAGGAGGCCAACGCGCGTACCCTTGAAAAAGGAGGAGCCTCACTCACGATGCTGGAGAGAGAGCTTACAGGCAAGGGCCTGTATGAAGCAATCGCAGGCATTATGAATGACGAATCAGGGCGTAAGCAGATGGCAGAGGCTTCTCGAAAATTAGGTAAACCAGATGCGGCAAAAGTGCTTGTAAACGAAATCAAGCGTCTTGTTGCAAAACGATAATAGGGTGTATGGAGGCATTCATGGGCGATTGTCACACACCAGACGGGACTGACATAAGATACGGTATAAATCGTGACAATCGTTCCATGATACCGTAGTACAGCATCATATCGGCAAAGGTGCAACTAGGGTGAAGACCGTGAGTTACCCACACGGCATTGCTGGTAATGACTGGTCGAACCGAGGGATGGATTGCGGAGCCTTATGGATCGGATGTGTCACGGATAATTCAATTCGCTGAAATTGACTGGGAGCAATGGATATCCATATCATTGTTCAATCAGGCCAAGCGACAGCAGAGGACGTCATCACCCTTATACAGTCTATTCAGAGCACTATATCATCTCATGGCGGTATCCACCGGGTACCGTATGTTATCGCAGTGGGTGAGCGTAAACCCCGGAGGTGATACATTGGACAAATTGGTGATTGAAGGTGGGAGACCCCTATCAGGATCCATACGCATCCATGGAGCAAAAAATGCCGCTTTACCGATTATGGCCGCAAGTTTGCTCGCAGACGGAGAAATTACGCTGCACAACGTTCCACACTTGCTGGACATCGAAGTAATGCTGTATATCCTGGAACGACTTGGATGCACATGTCGGCATGAGCAGGGAACAGTGACGATCAATACGTCGCTCGTCCGGTCACATGATGTGCCAGAGGATCTTATGAAGCAAATGCGGTCTTCCATTTTTCTGATGGGGCCATTGCTTGCGAGGTTTGGAAGAGTATCTGTATATCAGCCCGGTGGCTGTGCGATCGGAGAACGTAAAATTGATCTTCATCTCCGGGGGCTGGAAGCACTCGGAGCACAGATTGAAGAACAAGATCAGCAAATTATCTGTCATGGAGCTAATCTGACAGGTGCGGATATTCATCTGGATTTTCCGAGTGTTGGAGCCACTGAAAACATCATGATGGCTGCTGTACTTGCAGAAGGAACAACGACAATTTTCAACGCAGCGAGAGAGCCTGAAATTCAGGATTTGCAGCATTTTCTGAATGCGATGGGGGCACGAATTATGGGTGCCGGCACGGATACAATCACAATAAATGGTGTTGAGAAGTTGCAACCTTGTACCTATGAAATCATACCTGACCGGATTGTCGCTGGAACCGTTATGATTGCTGCTGCTGCAACCCGAGGCAATGTTACGCTTACGCACTGCAATCCGGCACATCTTACTTCGCTTATACATGTGTTAAAGCGCACTGGTGTTCAAATCACAGTATGCAATGATATAATGACTGTGAGTTGTATGACCCGCGCAAAATCAGTGGATCGTATAGTGACTTCCCCATATCCATCGTTTCCAACGGATCTTCAATCACAGATCATGGTGCTACTCAGTTTGGCAGATGGATTCAGTGTGATGAAGGAAACCGTGTTCGAAGGAAGATTTAAACACGTGGATGAACTGAATGTCATGGGAGCGGATATTTCCGTTGACCTGAATGCAGCTTTTATACGTGGAGTTCCGAGACTATATGGGGCTACTGTAGAGGCAACAGATCTTCGTGCGGGTGCAGCTTTAGTTATTGCAGGTCTGGCGGCTCAAGGTAAAACCATTGTGGAGCAAGTGCATCACATTGACAGGGGATATGATCAGATCGAAAAGTTATTCCAGAGTCTTGGAGCCTCAGTGGAGAGACAGTCGACTGTTTCGAAACAGTTGGATTTTGCCAATTAACGTCCTTGGCGTCCCCTTCTTGGAAGAGGAGGGGGCCTGAGGCTTTGTGGAGCGTTATTATGCCTAAAAGTCAAATTCCGGTTCTCAAGGAGAATCGCCCAAAAGGAAACACAAGCCGTAAGATTGTAATTATCCTGTTATTATTATTTATTGTATTGCTGGCTGTATTATTCTTTCGTTCTTCTGTAAGCCGCATATCAGCGATCGAAATTACGGGTAATGTATACACGGCCACTGCGGATTTACTTGAAAAGAGTGGTTTGAGGGAAGGCGACCAGTTTTTTGGAACAAGTGCTACTGAAATCATAGAACGTCTTAAAACGATTAAAGCTGTCTCAACAGTTACTGTGGAAAAGCAATTTCCGGGTACGATTCATATCAAGGTTCAGGAGTTTCCCACAGTCGCTTATGAACTGGACACAACCGGGGCGCTTAAAGCCATATTGTCTAACGGGACAAGCCTGAGTGTTCCGCCAACGATCGGTGTTGCTGTAGAGAAGCCGATTCTGACACAATGGAAACCCAATGATCCGCTCAAAGCAAAGCTTAGTGAGGCGCTGGCTCAAATTCCAAATGAACTGACAACGGACATATCCGAAATTATTCCGAATCCGACACCTTCTTTTCCGGATCAGATTCGCATGTACACCAAGTCACAGTTTGAAGTGATTACAACGATATCGCTGTTAACGGATAAAGTGGAGTATTTGAATCAGGTGATCGAGACCGAACGACCTGGTAAAATTACGATGCTTGAGGCTGATACGTATGTCCCGTTTATACCGGATAATCCTGAGGATGACGCCGAGCCGGGAGCAGGGCAATGACGCATGTTGCTGATTAGCGGTTTTTTGCGTGAAAGTCTAGACAGGATCGGGCTTTAGCACCGGTTTATGTGTGAAACTTGTTCTTTCTGAGATGAAGAAAAAATGGTACACTTGAACTTACGGCACATGAGTTGCCTCCTTCTTTTTTCTTCAAGGTTTTATGTTTCACATCCAGAACTTGGCACCCAAAAAAATTGTAGAAAAAAGAGGGAAAGCCTAAACTGTGTTGAATATGTTTTAATGAGTGTTTGAACCCGAACGTATTTTACTATTGGAGTCAGGAGGTGCCACAGACTTGAGCAACAATGACATCATTGTTAGTTTGGACATCGGTACATCCAAAATTCGCGCTATTATTGGGGAAATTAATAATGGAACCTTTAATATTATTGGAGTTGGATCTGCCGACTCGGAAGGAATTCGCAAAGGTGTAATCGTAGATATCGATCAGACGGTGCAGTCGATTCGCAATGCAGTCGATCATGCAGAACGTATGGTAGGTATTCAAATATCCGAAGTATATGTTGGAATCTCGGGCAATCACATTGGACTGATGAGCAGTCACGGTGTGGTGGCAGTATCGAACGAGGATCGTGAGATCGGAGAAGAAGACATGGAGCGGGTGTTGAAAGCAGCCGAAGTCATTGCGGTTCCGCCCGAACGGGAAATTATTGATGTTGTCGCCAAGCAATATGTTGTAGACGGCTTGGAAGGCATACAAGACCCGCGTGGTATGATTGGTGTTCGCCTGGAAGTTGAAGCAACCATCATTACGGGTGCTAAAACCGCGATACATAATCTGTTGCGCTGCGTGGAAAAAGCGGGATTAAAAGTGAGCGACCTGGTCCTCATGTCACTCGGAGCAGGTCAACTCGCCCTGTCCAAGGATGAGAAAACGATGGGCTCTGTGCTCGTGGATATCGGAGCAGGAGCAACAACCATTGCTATTTTTGAAGAGGATAGTCTGGTTGCGACTTCAACACTGCCAATCGGCGGGGAATTTGTAACCAATGATATTGCTTATGGTTTGCGTACTTTGACGGATCAGGCGGAGAAAGTGAAGTTGAAATATGGTTGTGCCTGGCTTGATGATGCTGCCGCAGATGTGATGTTCAAAGTGACGCGCATCGGTAGCAACGTGGACAAGGAGTTTTCTCAGGAAGATCTGGCGGCTATTATTGAGCCTAGGGTTCAGGAGATATTCCAGATGATCGGAACGGAGGTCAAACGCCTTGGTTACAACGAGCTTCCTGGCGGTTATATACTAACGGGAGGTACGGTCTCTATGCCTGGTGTTCTGCAAGTGGCACAGCATGAACTTGCTGCTTCGGTCCGTGTTGCCGTTCCGGATTACATTGGTGTGCGTGATCCTGGATATACGAGCGGCGTTGGTATTTTACACAATGTTATTCGCAGTTTGCGTATCAGGCCCTCGAGTAGCAATGGCGGTAACAACAACAACACTAATAGCAAGAAACCGACGAACCGTCCGAAGCCAAATACGGCACAGGAATCGGAGCAAAAACCCGGTCTGTTCGAACGACTGAAGAATATGTTCAGTGAATTTATATAACAGGTTGGATCCATTTCATACATTCTTGAAGCCGTCTGAATGCGCTGGTACTAAAATAAACGCTTTCGTTCGTCGATATATGAAATTGATTCGGTTCAAATCAAAAATTGGACGGGCCATCCATGCACATTGAGGGGGAGATGGAATAATATGTTGGAATTTGATTTTGAGATGGAGAGCTTGGCTCAGATTAAAGTCATCGGGGTAGGCGGCGGCGGAAGCAACGCTGTAAACCGAATGATTGAAAATGGTGTACAAGGTGTTGAATTTATTACGGTGAACACGGATGCCCAGGCATTACACCTGGCCAAATCCGAGCATAAATTGCAAATCGGTGATAAATTAACTCGTGGTCTTGGTGCAGGTGCCAATCCGGATGTAGGTAAAAAAGCAGCTGAAGAGTCCCGTGACCTGATCATGAATACGTTGAAAGGTGCAGACATGGTCTTTGTTACAGCCGGTATGGGCGGTGGTACGGGTACAGGTGCAGCTCCTGTGATCGCTGAAATTGCCAAAGAGTGCGGTGCCCTTACTGTGGGTGTAGTGACGCGCCCCTTCACTTTTGAAGGCCGCAAGCGTTCCAGCCATGCAGAACAAGGCATTGAAGCACTTAAGGAAAAAGTGGATACATTGATCGTGATCCCGAATGACCGTTTGCTTGAGATCGTAGATAAAAAGACGCCGATGCTGGAAGCATTCCGTCAAGCGGATAATGTATTGCGTCAAGCGGTACAGGGTATCTCCGATTTGATCGCAGTACCCGGTTTGATCAACCTTGACTTTGCAGATGTCAAAACGATCATGCATGAGCGTGGATCTGCGCTTATGGGGATCGGCGAATCGACGGGTGAGAACCGTGCGGCTGAAGCAGCACGCAAAGCCATCATGAGTCCTTTGCTTGAAACTTCCATTGAAGGCGCACGCGGCGTAATCATGAACATTACAGGTGGCGTTAATCTGTCCCTGTATGAAGTGAATGAAGCAGCAGAGATCGTAACGTCGGCTTCCGATCCGGAAGTGAATATGATCTTTGGTGCGATTATTGATGAAGATCTGAAAGAGGAGATTAAGGTTACGGTCATCGCCACTGGATTTGAGGATAAACCTTCTGCTCCACCGGCACGCAAACCTGCTACAGCATCAGAGTCGGCAGAGACACGTTCACCGAATCTTCGTCCATTCGGAAATCAGCCAAGCAATGATCAGTTGGACATTCCGACATTTTTACGTAATCGTTCCCGCAACAATAACAACGAATAATCAGGCAGTATTATACTTGGAAAACCCGGTGTTGCTTTTGCAGCTACCGGGTTTTTTGCTGTTTTTTATATAGCTTAACATACAGGAATGAACAAATTCTGAACAACTCGGCTGCGTCATTCCGACAAAAATAGTTGAAGACAAGCTCCCACATTTAGACAGACTTTGAACAGGAGGGTACGTATACTTGGGAATATGCTCATGAATATCGAGAGGATGAAGCACTTAAGTCGAAACAATCCGAAGCACTTAAGACGAAACAATCCGAAGCACTTAGGTCGAATCAATCCGAAGGATTTGGGTCGATGCAATCCAAAGCATGTATGATTGTTTTAATCAAAGCCACGTGAGATCGATTCAATCTAAAAGCATGTGGGATTCGTTGTAACCTTTCATTTCGATAGGTTCGATGCCAAGCAGGTGAAAAGCATGGTTGTGTATGTCGATCTGATCTTTCTAACAAATCTATGCATGGATGGAGCGCTCATCGGACTGACGGCCTGGATGCGCCAAACGAAGCTGGTCTGGTGGAGATGGCTGTTATCGGCCATCGTCGGGGCGTTATACGTTGTGATGATGTTTGTACCACAGTTTGATTTCCTGTTTACGTTTTTGATCAAGTTTGGTTTTTCTCTTGTGATGTTGAGTATCGCGTTTGGATATAAGGGACTGCAAGCTTTTCTAAGGACGCTAGGTACATTTTACGTCATTAATTTCGTGGCGGCTGGAGGCATTCTGGGTGTGCATTATATGCTTCAGAGTTCGGGAGAACTGTTCAATGGCATCTGGTTCACAGCATCTGGCGGCATGTCGTTTGATCTGAAGATTGCGTTCTGGTTCATTTTCATTGTATTCTTCGCGGTACTCATTTTATTCAAAATTGTGCAAGGAGCCAAACGTAAATCAGATCGCATGACCACTTACCTTGGTCAAGTCGAGGTTTGCATTGATGAGGTTGTTGTGTCTTGTACAGGCCTTCTGGATACAGGGAATCAGCTTACGGACCCTTTGTCACGGATGCCGGTGATGGTTATGGAGGTTTCATTGTGGCAAACGATGTTGCCTGATTCATGGAACAGTAGATTGAAACACGAATCACCGGAAAACCTCATTATGGAGCTGGATCAGAAACATTTTCGTTGGCAGGACCGTCTGCGCTTGGTTCCTTATCGGGGGATTAATAAAGGAACAGCATTTATGATGGCGGTCAAGCCTGATCGGGTTAAAGTGACGATGGACGGAACAGATTATGTGACGACAAAAGTTCTGATTGGACTGGATGGGGGCGTTTTGTCTTCGGATGGGAAATATCAGGCCGTGATTCATCCTGAACTGGTGCAAGAAGCTGCTTCTGCGCAGTCTAAGGCTCAATCCGCAGAACCCACAGAAAAGCCGCTGAATGTGGTATAGGAGGAACCTACATGCTTGTGAAATGGAAATTGGTTGCCCAGCTACAATATTATCGTCTGTTATTCCTGTTTGGGTTGAAAAGTGAAGAGATCTATTACATTGGGGGAAGTGAGGCACTACCACCTCCATTGACACGGGAAGAAGAAGAGTACTTGCTACAGAAGTTATCTTCAGGAGATTCGGCGATCCGTGCCATGTTAATTGAGCGTAACCTGCGTCTGGTGGTATACATCGCACGTAAGTTCGAGAACACAGGTATTAACATCGAGGATCTCGTATCTATAGGTGCAATTGGACTAATCAAAGCTGTAAATACATTTGATCCGGAAAAGAAAATAAAACTCGCGACTTATGCTTCGCGTTGTATCGAAAATGAAATTTTGATGTATTTACGGCGTAACAGTAAAATTCGTACTGAAGTTTCTTTTGATGAACCACTGAACATTGACTGGGATGGAAATGAGCTTTTATTATCTGATGTACTCGGTACAGAGAACGATACAATCTATCGAAATATTGAGGAACAAGTAGATCGCAAGTTACTGCATAAGGCGCTGGAAAAACTGACCGATCGTGAGCGAATGATTATGGAGCTTCGTTTTGGCTTGACGGATGGTGAGGAAAAGACGCAAAAAGATGTGGCAGATCTGCTTGGAATCTCCCAATCCTATATCTCAAGGCTTGAAAAAAGAATCATTAAGAGGCTTCGAAAAGAGTTCAACAAAATGGTCTGATCCAGTGTGAAAAGAAGAATGGGTATTACTGGCAAGGGTGCCAACGACGAATAAAAAAGCCTGCCCCGGAGATAATGTACATTAATGTTTCTCCTTGGGAGGTAAATCACGATGACCCGAAACAAAGTCGAGATTTGTGGCGTGGACACCGCAAAGTTGCCTGTTCTCACCAATATTGAAATGCGGGAATTATTTCATTCCCTTCAGCAGCACCATGATCGCTCAGCAAGAGAGAAATTGGTGAATGGCAATCTGCGTCTGGTACTCAGTGTCATTCAGCGTTTTAACAATCGGGGGGAGTTTGTCGATGATCTGTTCCAGGTTGGATGTATCGGCCTGATGAAAGCCATTGATAATTTTGATTTATCCCAGAATGTCAAATTTTCGACCTATGCAGTACCGATGATTATCGGTGAGATTCGCAGGTATCTGCGTGACAATAATCCGATTCGTGTATCCCGCTCTTTACGGGATATTGCCTATAAGGCGCTTCAGGTTCGTGACAGCCTGACGAATAAAAATTCACGCGAACCGACGATATTTGAAATTTCGGAGGTACTGAATGTGCCGAAGGAAGATGTCGTTTTTGCACTGGATGCCATTCAAGATCCGGTATCTCTGTTTGAGCCGATTTATCACGATGGGGGTGACCCGATTTATGTGATGGATCAGATCAGTGATGACAAAAACAAGGATGTGTCCTGGATTGAGGAGATTGCATTGCGGGAAGCGATGCACCGTCTCGGTCAACGGGAAAAGATGATTTTGTCGATGCGCTTTTTTGAAGGGAAAACCCAGATGGAAGTTGCAGATGAAATCGGGATATCTCAGGCTCAGGTTTCACGTCTGGAGAAATCAGCTATACAGCAGATGCAGAAACATGTGAAGTCGTAGGATGACATTAAACAAGAAAGGCGATCAGTCGGAGAATCATTCCATTGATCGTCTTTTTTGTGCAAAAAAAAGGGAAGCATCCTATTCCAGTGTAGTGCTGCCCGAGTTGGCTGTTGTAATAAACAAGCGAAAAACAGGACATTTTTCGCCTACAGAACATATATTGGTATAGAGGCATGCTGAACGGGCAGATGAGCTCTAAACAGGGGGCGGGTAGAATGAGAGTGAACACGAATGAGTCAACGTCACGAGGCATGAAGATCTCCGATTTTCAAACAAAGGATGTCATAAATATTACGGATGGCAAACGTCTTGGCCAGATCAGTGACCTGGAACTGGATCTTAAGCAGGGGCGAATTGAAGCCATCGTTGTTCCAGGATATAGCCGTTTTATGGGATTGTTTGGAGGAGGGACAGATCTGATTATACCTTGGAGAAATATCGTAAAGATTGGCTCGGATGTCATTTTGGTTAAAATGGATGAAGTGAAGGAACAGGCTTATGATGAGCGTGAGCGGGAAGCTCGGTTATATGATGAGCAGCAACAAGGCCGCACGGAGCGCAGGGAGCGATTGGAACGGCTGGATCGGAGCCAACGAAGAACGATATAAACGAGACAGAATGCATCCGCATTTGGTAAACTGGAAGTTGTGAGGTGATGAGGAATGGAACCTTTTGTATTGGACAAAGATGTCATAAAGGATATAGAAGAGAAAACGTATTATGGTGATCAAGATCCGCTGTTATTATATATTGAACCTTGGAAACAGTTGTTTAAGCGGTTAACGGTCGGATTTACAACCAGACATGGCGGCGTTGGTCAAGAACCCTACACTACCCTTAATTGTGCGTATCACGTTGGGGATGATGCGAAGGCAGTGCTCCATAATCGCCGTCTCATGACGGAGAAGCTTGCTTTCCCGCTGGAAGCATGGACTTGTGGAGAACAGGTGCACGGTAAAGCGGTGGCTGTCATTACAGCTAAAGACAAAGGCAGAGGACTGCTGGATCGTCAATCCGCATTGCAGGATACCGATGGTCTGGTGACCAACGTGCCTGGAGTACTGCTGACTTCGTTTTATGCTGACTGCGTTCCCTTATACTTCTATGATCCGGTGAATCGGGCTGTAGGTCTTGCTCATGCCGGATGGAAAGGAACTGTGGCGGGTATTGCCGTCTCTATGGTGGAAACGATGGAGCGGGAGTATGGAAGCCGGAGAGAGGACATTCGAGCGGCTATTGGCCCCTCCATTGGGGATTGCTGTTATGAAGTGGATGAGGCTGTTATGCAGCATGTTCGGGTTTGGCTGGATGAACCTCAGGGTAATGATGAATACAAGCATTCTGCTTCAAAGCGCATATATACACCTGTCGCGAACGGAAAAACGATGTTAAACTTGAAAGAATGTAATCGACACATTATGATGAAAGCAGGAATATTGCCGGATCATATCGAATGTACAACATGGTGTACAAGTTGTCATCCCGAACTATTTTTCTCCTATCGTAAGGAAAATGGAGTAACGGGAAGAATGGCAAGCTGGATTGGGCTGGAAGAGAGGTGACCTCTGTGTCATTGGAGGAACGTATACAACAAGTGAATCAGAAGATTGAAGATGCATGTAAGCGCAGTAACCGCCCTTTTGAAGATGTGAATGTGATTGCGGTCACGAAATATGTCTCATTGCAAACGACGGGTGCTGTGTTGGATCATGGTCTTGAGCATATTGGAGAAAATCGCTGGCAGGATGCACAGGCGAAATGGGAAACCTATGGTCAGAAAGGCACGTGGCATTTTATTGGTCATTTGCAGACAAACAAGGTGAAAGACGTTATTGGCAAGTTTGCGTACATCCATTCACTGGATCGTTTGTCACTTGCTAAAGAGCTGGACAAAAAAGCTGCTTCACTTGGAATTAAGGTGAACGCGTT
The DNA here is from genome assembly GCF_007680605.1 of Paenibacillus xylanexedens. Lineage (GTDB taxonomy): Bacteria > Bacillota > Bacilli > Paenibacillales > Paenibacillaceae > Paenibacillus > Paenibacillus xylanexedens_B. The sequence continues at coordinate 2,749,201 of NZ_VEIO01000001.1, read as the reverse complement.
TATGCAGGTGAACATTTCAGGTGAAGAAAGCAAGTATGGTCTGCAACCTGAACAGGCAAGTTCTTTTCTGAAGGATATTCAATCGTTCAACAACCTTAAGGTCATTGGTCTGATGACAATGGCGCCTCATGAGGAAGATCCAGAGTTGACGCGTCCTGTATTTCGAGGTTTGCGTGAACTGAGAGATGATTTGAATGGACAAGCATTGACAGCAGAGCCCATTACCGAATTGTCCATGGGTATGTCCAACGATTTCGAAGTGGCCATTGAAGAAGGAGCAACCTGGGTACGGCTTGGATCAATTCTCGTAGGAAAAGAGGAGGGAACACGATGGGCGTAATGAATAAATTCATGAATTTCCTGGGACTTCAGGAAGAAGAAGAAATTGTAGAGCGTGAGCGCCTTGCTGCACAGGAAGAACACGAGCCTGAACAGCAGGAAAATGAAACCTCTGCACTTGATAAACGTAGAAACCAAAGGGGTAATAATGTGGTTAGCATTCATTCCCAGAAAAATGTAAAAGTTGTCCTTTATGAGCCTCGTTCTTATGACGAAGCACAGGAGATTGCCGACCATCTGCGGTCGCATCGTACCGTTGTTGTGAATCTGCAGCGAATCCGTCAGGACCAGGCTTTACGTGTGATTGATTTTCTAAGCGGTACGGTATATGCATTAGGCGGCGGTATATCTAAAATTGGCGGCAACATTTTTCTCTGTACGCCAGATACGGTTGAAATTCAGGGAACCATTACGGAGATACTGGCTGACAGCGAGCAAGATTATAACAGAATGAGGTGAGCCTTTTTTGTATCAGATGATTGAAGGGATATTGGGTACGCTATACCAGATTTATTTTTACATGGTTATTGTCTACATATTGATGTCATGGCTTCCCAATGCACGGGAGAGCTTCATCGGTGAATTGTTAGGCAAATTTGTAGAGCCTTACTTAAGTCCTTTCCGCCGGTTTATTCCGCCTCTGTTCGGTGTGCTGGATATTTCCCCGATTGTGGCGTTGCTTGTTCTTCGACTGGCGCTGGTTGGGTTACTCTCTATAGTTCAGTATTTGACATTTTAAGTTAGGGTGACATAGATGAGCGGTAATATGTACGAACATTTTAGCCATGATGAGCGGGACTTTGTAGATAAAGCCACCGATTGGGTTGAACGGGCGAGCAAGTTTCATGATATGAAGCTCACCGATTTCCTTGATCCAAGACAGGTATTTATTCTGCAATCCTTGGTCAATCGTAGCCAAGACGTTCAGGTTCGTTTCGATGGCGGATATGAGGCTGCTGAACGCAAACGTGCATTGATTGCTCCTGATTATCGTTATCTGGATGAAGAAGATATGGGGATGCAGGTCCTCAGCATTACGTCTGACGATCAGAAAATCTCGGAACTGGAGCATGGGGACTATATGGGTTCCCTGCTCGGTCTCGGGTTGAAACGAGGCAAGATTGGAGATATTCAAGTGCTGGAGGATGGCTGCCATACTGTAGTGGCAGCAGAGACCGGCGCTTTTTTATCGCTTCAATTGAATCAGGTGCATCGGTTACACGTATTCACAGAGCTACTGCCATTGAATCAGATGAAATGGTCTGCGACGAAATTGGACACTATAGATATTACCGTTGCTTCGATGCGACTGGATGGTATCTGTGCAGATGTGCACCGATTAAGCCGTAGCAAAATACTGATTCCAATTAAAGCAGGACGCTGTAAAGTGAACTGGAAAGTGGTGGAAGACCCTTCAAAGCCGCTTAAAGCAGGAGATGTGGTTTCCATTCAAGGATTTGGTCGTTTTAAGGTGCTTGAACAGGAAGGGATGACCAAAAAGGGACGTTGCCGGGTAAAGATCGGTAAATTTGCTTGATATTATTGCAGGATAATCCGAATTCTTGTCGAAATGTTAAACGTAAAGGTAAAAAAATAGCCGGTGTTTCCGATATACATTAAAGTACAAGATGTGGATTTCTGCAGATCGTGAGAGCAGATTCTGCTATTCCGTGAAAAGTTGCCAGTTCAGGTTTCTTTCTTACGGCCCCTTGGGTGGAACCCATACGTTGCAAACTTTCTCTATTGTGAGAAGGAATTTTTACAGGAGGTGGACAGCATGCCATTAACGCCGCTGGACATACATAACAAGGAATTCTCCCGACGCTTGCGTGGGTATGACGAGGATGAAGTTAATGAATTCCTGGATCAAGTCATCAAAGACTACGAAGGCGTCATCCGCGAGAACAAGGAGCTGAGCAATCAGTTGCTGTCCGTTCAGGAGAAGCTGGATCATTTTGCTACCATCGAGGAGACTCTTAGCAAAACGATCATCATTGCACAGGAAGCTGCTGACGATGTGAAGAATAACGCGAAGAAGGAAGCTCAGTTAATCGTGAAGGAAGCAGAGAAGAATGCAGACCGAATCGTTAACGAAGCACTTGGCAAGTCCCGTAAGATTGCTTTGGAAGTGGAAGAGCTGAAGAAGCAGGCATCCATCTATCGTGCGCGTTTCCGTACGCTGGTTGAAGCTCAGCTTGAACTGTTGACACAGGATGGTTGGGAAGCGCTGGAGAGCCGTGAGCAGGAAGTGCGTGACCGTGAGCGGGAGATGAAAGAGATTTATTAGTCTGCCGCCCGGTTGACTTTTGCGGGCAAAGAAGCTATAACTATATTCATATTGAATAGTGATTCCATGACGGGCTCAGTACGTTATGATCTCATCCCTCAGAGAGTTGGTGTCCGGTGCAAACCAACGGATGAGTTATAGCCGAATATCTCCCCGGAGAAGTGACGCTGAAGCGGTGAATGCATTGCCGTGTGTAAGCTGAACCGTAAACCGTACGTTATAACGGTACCCTGCGTCAGTTTAGCGGGGCTTAAGCGCTGTTGATGACAGAGCATACTCGGGGGAACCTGAATGTGGTTTGTGATGAACAGAATTAGGGTGGTAACGCGAGCAGAACCTCGTCCCTTTCCAGGGACGAGGTTTTTTTGTGTCCAAAACGGTTAACGGTTAGCGATAGCGGAATCTATGAGCTACGATGGTGTATGTTTTACATTCGATTCATCTTAACAAAGGAAGGAAGTTGAACAGCATGCAACGAGTGGATGTCAAAGAAAAAGCACGTGCAAGAGAACTGCGTGTGTTAGATAAATGGAAAACGGAGAATACGTTTAAACGCTCCATTGAGAACCGGGAAGGCAAGCCAAACTTCGTATTTTATGAAGGCCCACCTACAGCGAATGGTAAACCACACATCGGTCACGTGCTTGGTCGTGTAATTAAAGACTTTGTTGGACGGTACAACACGATGAAGGGATACCACGTTGTGCGTAAAGCGGGATGGGATACACACGGCTTACCTGTAGAGCTTGGCGTACAGAAAAAATTGGGTATCTCCCACAAGTGGGAAATCGAAGATTATGGCGTGGAGAAGTTTATTAACGAATGTAAGGCCAGTGTATTTGAATATGAGCAACAATGGCGTGATTTGACCGAAGGCATCGGATACTGGACGGATATGGATAACCCATATATCACACTGGACAACAACTACATCGAGAGTGTGTGGAACATCCTTGCGACGATTCATGAAAAAGGTCTCTTGTATCGCGGTCACCGCGTAAGCCCATACTGCCCTTCTTGCCAGACGACATTAAGCTCGCATGAAGTAGCACAAGGTTACAAGGACGTTAAAGATCTGAGTGCGACGGCAAAATTCAAGCTGGATGACAGCGGCGAATTCGTGCTAGCCTGGACAACGACCCCTTGGACATTGCCTTCTCACGTTGCACTTGCCGTAAATCCGGAAATGGATTACTCCCGTGTACGTCAAAATGATGAAGTATATATCATGGCGACTAACCTGATAGAAAAAGTGATGAAAGACAGCAAAGGCGATTATGAGATCATTGGTACACTGAAAGGCGCAGATCTGGTCGGTAAAACGTATAGCCCGCCATTTAACTACGTAGAGGCCGAGAAAACCAACATCATCCTGGGTGCAGGATTCGTAACAGACGCAAGTGGTACGGGTATTGTTCACATGGCTCCTGCTCATGGTGAAGATGACTATCGTGTCTGCCGTGAGAATGGCATCAGTTTTGTGAACATGGTCGATCTGGAAGGCAAGTTTGTAGCACAAGTAACTGATTTTGCAGGTCGTTTTGTGAAGGACTGCGATATCGACATTGTGAGATACTTGTCTGAGCATGGCCGTCTGTTCAGCAAAGAGAAATATGAGCACAGCTACCCGTTCTGCTGGCGTTGTGATACTCCACTTCTCTACTATGCGATGGACAGCTGGTTTATCCAAACAACAGCAATCAAGGATCAGTTGATTGCCAACAACAGTGAAGTGGACTGGTATCCGGGGCATGTGCGTGAAGGTCGTTTTGGGAAGTTCCTCGAAGATCTCGTGGACTGGAACATCAGCCGTGACCGTTACTGGGGAACACCGCTAAACATCTGGGTGTGTGAAGAGACCGGTGAACAGTTTGCCCCGCACAGCATTGCCGAGTTACGTGCGCGTGCCGTAGGCGATGTGCCGGAAAATCTGGAGTTGCATAAGCCATATGTAGATGAAGTGAAGGTGCTCAGCTCTTGCGGCAAATACGAAATGAAGCGTACGCCTGAAGTGATCGATGTATGGTTCGACAGCGGCTCCATGCCGTTTGCGCAACAGCATTATCCTTTTGAAAATAAAGAAGTGTTTGAGCAGCAATATCCTGCAGATATGATCTGTGAAGGAATTGACCAAACGCGTGGCTGGTTCTACAGCCTGCTCGCGGTATCTACGCTTTTGACAGGCAAAGCGCCTTATAAAGCCGTTATGGCAACAGGACACGTACTGGACGAAAATGGCCAAAAGATGTCCAAATCTAAAGGCAATGTTATCGATCCATGGGAAGTCATCGAGGAATACGGTACGGATGCATTCCGCTGGGCGTTGTTGTCTGACAGTGCACCGTGGAACAGCAAACGTTTCTCCAAAGGTATCGTAGGAGAAGCGAAGTCCAAAATGGTGGATACGCTGGTGAACACTCATGCATTCCTGACGCTGTACGCAACGATCGATGGATTCGATCCACAGGAACATCCATTCCAGGTGTCTGCTCACAAATTAGATCGCTGGATTCTGTCCAGATTGAACAGCCTGATCCTTGTGGTAGAAAAAGCATTGTCCGTGAACGACTACCTGAACTCTTCCAAAGCGATCGAAGCCTTTGTGGATGAGCTCAGTAACTGGTATATCCGACGTTCCCGTGATCGCTTCTGGGGAAGTGGTTTGACAGAGGATAAACTGGATGCGTATCGTACCCTTACCGAAGTGCTCGTGACTACGGCGAAGCTGGTTGCGCCATTCACTCCAATGCTGGCTGAGGATATTTACCTCAACCTGACAACGGGCGAAAGTGTGCATATGGATGACTATCCTGTAGCGAATGAAGCATTAATCGATGCGGCTTTGGAGCAAGATATGGAAACAGCTCGCCGCGTTGTTGAGCTTGCTCGTAACGTTCGTAACGAGACTGGTATCAAAACGCGTCAGCCATTGTCCGAGTTGATCGTATCCCTTGACAAAGGCTTTGATCTGGCAAGTTATGAAGAGATCATCAAGGAAGAGATCAACGTCAAAGGAATTCGTACAGAGCATAACGATGCCGAGTTTGTTGATTTTACACTCAAGCTGAATCTTAAAGTGGCGGGTAAAAAGTACGGCAAAAACGTAGGTTTCCTGCAAAACTTGTTCAAAGCCATGGCGGCGGATGAAACCCGTAAAGTGGTAGCGGAAGGTGCATTCAACGTCGTTTCTCCGGAAGGGGAGGAGCTACAGGTGACGGATGAGGAGTTGCTCGTCGAGAAACAGGCTAAATCGGGCTTTGCTTCTGCATCCGGTTATGGTTTGACGGTAGCCCTGAACACAGAAATCACAACGGCGCTGGAGCAAGAAGGCTGGGTTCGTGAAGTGGTTCGTGCGGTACAGGATACTCGTAAACGTCTGGATCTGCCAATCGAGAAAAGAGTACGCCTGACGCTGGATGTGGATGCCGATCTTCAAGCAACTATTGAAGCATTTGACGATGTTCTGCGTGAAAATGTACTCGTGACCGACGTGACATTTGGTAAGGTGGATGGCATGGAGCAAGTAGAAGCCGGAGGCAAAGGCATCGGAATCTATATTGAAGCGTAATGAACAAGAATAAATAAGGTTAAAATAAATGAGCCACAGCTAAGGAAGCAATTCCTGAAAGCTGGGCTCATTTGTTTTTGTTTGTTTTTTCACCGATAAGGCAAGAATTGTATTTGAGCAGTTCTTCAAAAAAGTAACACATTCGTAGGATTTATATTGATGCAAGGATTGGAGCGAACCATGAGCAAACAGGATAAGTCAGCCGAGTCAAGTGCAATAGAAACAGCGGAAATAGCTAAGGTGGACACACCGCATGATAAAATTGAAGAATTACATACGTTAACCAACCGTCTTGCCAATGAGCTGGAGCGTTCACGTATTGCACAGTATACGGAATTGTTAAATCGGCCGTGGAAGCTAATCGGGCTAAATCTCTTGTCTGGTGCAGCCAGAGGTGTAGGAATTGCCATCGGATTTACTTTTTTCGCGGCCACCATTATCTATGTGTTACAGGTTCTTGGTGCATTAAACCTTCCTATCGTTGGAGATTATATTGCTGATATTGTACGAATTGTACAAAGGCAACTTGATATGAATACGTATTGAAATAAGGCCTTTAGATAGCTCACCTGTAACCCTCAATACGTATCGTCATCCTCTGAGTCTGGTTCAAGCAATCCCGAGCCTTCGCCATTCTCCAGGTACTGTCGATATTGGCGGTTACGTACAATGGAGACATCGTGACCATATATATCCGTTGCGACAAAGCTTTCGTAAGCTTCGACAAAGCCGTCCAGCTCTTCGGTAGCTTCAATAGCCATCACATCATAGCTGTCGATGTCACCGTTTTCCGCCATTGCCGGGGTATTCGAGGTACCCCAACTCTCTACGATCTGCCAGGCGTCCTCGCCGTCAAAGCCATTCTGATCATCCCGCTCGTCCAGACTGGTACGTCCAAATGATGGGGCGAGGAATTCTTCCTCCACAGGCCGATTTTCGGAAACAACGGTTTCCGGTTGATGCTTTTTACAGTACTTTGTATATGGAACGGCCTCCATACGCTCGTAAGGGATCGGTTGCTGGCATACAGCACATGTACCGTAATGACCTTCTTCAATTGAGTGCAAGGCGGAATCAATACGTTCGAGTTGAAATTCATCATGCTCCAGCAAGGAGATATCCTTTTCTCGTTCATATACCTCCGTGGCAAGATCACCAGGATGATTATCAATCGGTGACAGTTCACCTGTTTGTAGTTTTAATGAGTCTCCGAGGCCATAGTGCTCGTTCTCTGACAACCGGTGTTCGATATCCCGTTTATCCGACAAGAGCTGGGAACGCAATGATTGCATTTGCTCGGCTGTAAAATGTGACATGGCTTTCCCCTTTCTATTCCATTTGGAATCCGGTTTTTTCTCCATTCTAGGATGTGCCTTTTGGAGCAGGATTACAGAAGGAAAATGTTATCGGTTTTTCCAATCCGCCAGAGCCAATATTGCTTCGTTAGATTGCCACGTCATGGACGATCTCTGAACAGCTGTGCTACAATAAATAAGTCTGGCGAATGCTTGGTATCGCTGGAAAAGACAAGAACGGAGTGACAACAAACGTGGTGTATTATATCCTTGCTTTTATCGTATTTCTAGTGGATCAGGGAACGAAGTACCTGATTGCTACCCGGATGGAGCTTAGAGAAGAAATTCCGGTCATTGGCAATTTTTTTGTCATCACTTCCCATCGAAATTCAGGTGCAGCGTTTGGTATCCTGCAGGATCAACGCTGGTTCTTTATTGTGGTGACCATCATTGTGGTTGTCGCCTTGATTTGGTATTTGCAAAAAGTAAAAGATACCCCGCACAAATTGCTACCAGTAGCGCTTAGCCTAGTGCTTGGAGGAGCGATAGGTAACTTCCTTGACCGTGCGTTGACGGGGGAAGTTGTAGACTTTGTGCAACTAAATTTTGGGAGTTACACGTTTCCAATTTTCAACATTGCTGACTCGGCCATCTGTATCGGGGTAGCCTTGATTATTGTGGAGACATTATTGGAAGGACGTCGTGAAAAAGCGGCCGCGAAGATTGAAGGGAATGAGCATCATGAGTAATTCAAATGAGGAACAACGCAATAACGATGAGCAATTTAACGGCGAGGAACGTATGGAATGGATCGTTGCCGCTGAACATAAGAAGGAACGCGTGGATAAATATATTACAGATGCTGTAGACAACGTGTCTCGCTCGCAAGTCCAGCTATGGATTGCAGATGGGGCAGTTACGGTCAATGGTGCTCTGGTGAAGTCCAACGCCAAGCTGTCAGAAGGAGATCGGATCGTATTACAGATTCCCGAGCCTGCTGCGGTGGAGATTATTGCGGAAGATATCCCTCTTGAAGTGGTCTATGAAGATAGTGACCTAATTGTTATTAACAAACAACGTGGATTGGTTGTACATCCTGCACCGGGGCATACATCTGGTACACTTGTGAACGCTCTAATGTACCATTGCAAGGACCTTTCCGGTATTAACGGAGAACTGCGTCCAGGGATCGTACATCGGATTGACAAGGATACGTCAGGCTTGATTATGGCGGCGAAAAACGATCGGGCGCATGCTTCACTGGCTGCCCAGTTGAAGGAGCACAGTGTGAACAGACGTTATATTGCGCTCGTTCATGGGCATCTCAGTCATGATCAAGGTACCATCGATGCACCGATCGGACGGGACACGAATGATCGTAAAATGTACACGGTCACCGAACGCAACAGCAAACATGCCGTGACTCATTTTACAGTGACGGAGCGCATCAACGATTATACCTTGCTTGAGTTAAAACTCGAAACAGGACGTACCCATCAGATTCGGGTGCACATGAAATTTATCGGTCATCCCCTTGTCGGTGATCCGACATATGGGCGGAACAAGGGCATCAAAATGAATGGACAGGCTCTGCACGCAGCGACACTTGGTTTTGTGCATCCTTCCACAGGAGAATACATGGAATTCAACGCGCCGATCCCGCAGGATATGGAGGATGTACTGGCATCGCTACGAAGCCGTTGACGTTTGAAGAAAGTACAAATGTTCGGATATTTTGTCCATGGTGTTGAATGCTCAAATGCTTCATATTAAAACATGAGAAATTTGCGTCAAAATGAGGAGATGAACACATTATGAGTATCGATAAATATCAGGAAACGTATATCCAAACTAATTTTGCCGACCGTATTGGCGGCTCCAACTATGGTAAAGACACGAACATCTATAAATTCGAGAAAATCAAACGTGCGAAAGCTTCCGCTAAAAAAGACTTTCCCGATGTCGAGCTGATTGACCTTGGGGTTGGTGAACCGGACGAGATGGCTGACGCAGGCATCGTTGCTGCACTCGCTGCAGAAGCGTCTAAGCCGGAGAACCGCGGGTACGCCGATAATGGTATTCCTGAATTCAAGACAGCCGCAGCTGCTTACCTGAAAAACGTATTTAACGTGGATGGTATTGATGCGGATACAGAGATCGTACACTCCATCGGTTCCAAACCGGCTTTGGCAATGTTACCTTCTTGCTTCATTAATCCAGGTGATGTAACGATTATGACTGTGCCTGGTTATCCGGTAATGGGCACACATACGAAATATTTGGGTGGAGAAGTTTTCAATATTCAATTGACCAAAGAGAACAACTTTTTGCCTGACCTGACAGCGATTCCCGAAGATATTGCTAAACGTGCAAAATTGCTCTATCTGAACTATCCAAATAACCCGACTGGTGCAAGTGCTACAGTGGAGTTTTTCACAGAGGTCGTTGAATGGGCGAAAAAATACAATGTTGTTGTTGTGCACGATGCTCCATATGCAGCATTGACGTATGATGGCAAAAAACCTTTCAGCTTCCTGTCTGTACCGGGTGCTAAAGATGTAGGTGTGGAGCTGCATTCCCTCTCCAAATCGTACAACATGACAGGATGGAGAATTGGCTTTGTAGCCGGTAATCCTCTCGTTGTCAAAGCATTCAGTGATGTGAAGGACAACAACGATTCGGGTCAATTCATCGCGATCCAGAAGGCAGCGGCTTACGGATTGAATCACCCTGAAATCACGGAGAAAATTGCAGAGAAGTATTCCCGTCGTCACGATATGCTGGTCGCAGCACTCAATGAGCTGGGTTTCCAGGCGGAGAAACCGAAAGGTTCCTTCTTCCTTTATGTTGAAGCTCCAAAAGGCGTTGTCGGTGGACGTCGCTTCGAGTCAGGAGAAGACTTCTCCCAATTCCTGATTCGTGAGAAGCTGATTTCATCCGTACCTTGGGATGATGCAGGTAACTTTGTTCGTTTCTCCGTTACGTTCATTGCGAGTGGCGAAGAAGAAGAGAAACGTGTTATCGCTGAAATCAAGCGTCGTCTGAGTGACGTGGAGTTTGAATTTTAATTCAAATATGCGTTAATATAGACTACAATGGGTAAAAAGAGACCGGAAACGGTCTCTTTTTTATGTCAAAATATATCCTTTATCCTCTTTACAAAAATAACCAAGCAACTTATTATTAAGTCTTTACGTTATTTGTATAGACTAATCCGTTAGATTGTTGTTGAAGGGAGTAATTGCTATTGTTTTCATCAAGGCACGATACCGCGTCTTCTGCTGAAAGCCATGCTGGAACCGTTTCTGGTTTGTTTAAATTGCTAAGGCCCAAACAGTGGACCAAAAATTTGCTGTTGTTTGCAGCATTGTTATTTTCATTTGAGGAAATCCGAACGGAAACGATTGTTTCAACAGTGATTGGCTTTCTGTTATTTAGCCTTGTTGCAGGATGTGTGTATATACTGAACGACTATGTAGATCGGGAACGGGACAGGTTGCATCCGACCAAGCAGTTCCGTCCAATCGCTTCAGGGCAGGTTCATCCTACACATGCGATATTATTCGGAATGGCTCTCCTTGTGTTTTCCCTGGGGGCTGCTTTTGTGATGAATCCGTTATTCGGTGTGTTGTGTATTGTTTATTTCCTGCTGAATGTATCTTATTCTTTTGTACTGAAACATCTTGTTATTCTGGATATGATGACCATAGCGGCGGGCTTTGTGCTTCGTGCGATTGCTGGGGGTGTATTGATTCATGTACCGTTCACTCCGTGGTTTCTGATCTGTACCATGCTCTTATCTCTGTTTCTTGCGATTGGCAAACGGAGAAACGAACTTACGTTGCTGGAAGGAAACACAGGATCACATCGTAAGGTATTGGATAACTATTCCATCACTTTGCTGGATCAGTTCAACACCATCGTGACGACAGCCACGATCATTAGTTATTCTCTGTTTACCTTTACGTCGGATCGAACCATTCATCTGATGTGGACGATTCCGCTGGTCATCTATGGCATGTTCCGGTATTTGTATCTGATCCATATGAAAAATCAGGGCGGTTCACCAGACCGTGTTCTATTCGAGGACAAGCCTATCTTGATCACAGTGATTTTATACGTGGTTAGTGTCATAACGATTTTTGCCATTTTCGAATAATCATAGAGAGATTTAATACAGAGGGGGATCAGGGTGAAACGAACGAAGGTTGCGATCTTTGATATTGATAAAACGATTATACGCAGTGACTCCATGTTTCAATTTGTATTTTATAGTGTGCGACGTTATCCTTGGCAAGTATGGCGTCTGCCTGTCATTGCATTTCATACCTTCCTATTCAAAGCGGGCTTTATGACGGTTGAGCGGGTTAAACGTTCCTATTTTCAGGAAATCAAACGTATGTCTGAGAGAGACCTGGAGCATTTTTTCGATACCCACCTGCGAACTTCCATATTTACGGAGGCCAGTGTAGAGATGCAACATCGGAAGGAAGCTGGATATCATGTGTTGCTCGTAACGGCTTCTCCGCATGCGTATATGAAGTATTTCAAAAATTTCCCTTGGGTCGATCATGTGATCGGAACCGAACTTGTTCGGCATGAGAATGGGTATACCTGCACCGTTGAAGGTGCCAACTGTAAGGGAGAAGAAAAGGTACGCCGGATTCAAGCTTATTTGGCTGAGAAAAACATGGAAATTGATTATGAGCAATCCTGCTCGTACTCCGATTCTTTATCGGATCTTCCCGTCATGCAGCTTGTGCGTCAGCGGTATTTTGTAAATAAACGTGTTCCTGAGATGGAGGCGTTAACGTGGGGGAAATAGGTTCACGTCACACCGGCAAATGGTTGATGCTAGCTTCTGCTTTCCTGACGGCGACGGGGCAGTTGTTCTGGAAGTGGGGATTGACGGAGTGGATTTACATGGGTGTGGGTTTTCTATGTTACGGCATGGGAGCCATTTTGATGATTAAGGCATTCGCGCGCGAAAAGCTCTCGGTAGCCTACCCGTTGATGTGTGCCAGTTATGTTTTTGCATTAATCTATGGATATTTCTTGCTTGGTGAAGAAATTACGGTACAAAAGCTTGCGGCTGTTGTGCTCCTGGGAATCGGGGTGACGTTAACCAGTGTGGATCGATAGTTGGATGATTGCTGTGTTAATCGTGATGACCCTATGCGGAGCAATGGGCGGGGCTGGGTTGAAATTTTACGCGACGAGTCGTAAACGACTACATGTGCTGATCGGACTTGGTTTTTATGGAACGGGTGCACTGCTTAACATTGTGTTACTCAAGTTTCTGCCTCTAACTGTAGTGTTGCCTGCGAACGCTTTAACCTACGTCTGGACCCTTATTATTGCAAAATGGGCTTTTAAGGAGACGGTAGGGCCAATGCGGTGGATCGGCGTTGTCTGTATCATGGGCGGACTATGCTTGCTTGTACTCTAGACCGGATTTTATATTTCTAATTTTTATCATTAAACATTGGATGTGAACGCATGAAATTTTTAGATTACATATTTTATGACCGTAGAGTGACTTGGACTGCTTTTGTTTTGTTCGCCGGTTTTGCTCTTTTTTATGGTTTGATGAATGGTTCTTATATTCTATATATCAGTCAAAACGCAGAGATGCTGGGAAAATATACACCATTTAATACAGCTATATTTCCCCTTAACCTGTTTAATTTTGATCCTTCGATGTATTACGGGGACAACAGCTCATCTGTTATTCATCCCTTAATTTCTTATTTGGCGGTTACGCTCGGAGCTATTTCCAAGCTGCTGGGGGGCAATTGGTTTTTTCTGATTTTACAATCCCTTGTGAATGCGGGCTCCGTTGTTCTGGTCTTTGTGTTTCTAAGCCAAAATGAAAAGAAATCCTCACATACACCTTTGTTGTTCGCGTTGCTGTTTGGGTTCAGCTCGTATTTAATGTTTACGGCATTTATCCCGGACTCGTATCCGTATGTGCAGTTTGTTATTCTTCTGTCCGTTCTATACTTGCAGTATTCGCGTGTGCAGAAGGAGGTCCGTTATGTCCCGAATGCGCTACTTGCGACAATTAATTTTGGATTAACTTCAACCAATATCGTACCGTTTGCCGGAGCTGTCTTCTTTAATATGCAGGCATGGCGTAGTAAGGCAGGTTGGAAAAAATATATCGGCATCATGTCACTCGCCGTGCTGATGATCGTGGTGTTAACAGCCATTCAGTATGTTGCATTTGGCGGCCGAAGCTGGATAAGCAACTGGTTGTTAGGAATTCAAAATGGGGGCACGAGTTACGCGACACCGTTCCAGTGGGCGGCACATTTTAAAGCGTTAGTATTGCTGACCATCAATCCCATGTTGTCCCCACAAGTGCACTTGCTTGATCCGGGTATGGTCGCATTTGTCACAGATCTTTCCCGCTCTAATCCGCTTTACGTTCAGATGACAGGTATATTTCTTTTGTTGCTTGCGCTGGCAGGGTTCATACGTGGTATACGCGAACGTAGTGTGTGGACGTTAATGCCGTACATTATATTTGCTATTCTGCTTCATCTCGTTGTAGGATTCGGGCTGGCTGTGTACCAATATGATATGTACCTATATGCCGGACATTATTTGTTTGCTTTTTATCTGCTTGGTGGCATGTTTATCAGTAGCCTGCGCTCCGGTTTTGGTAAAAAAATACTGATTGGACTGCTCGTAGCATCCCTGTTCGTCACGGCGGGTAACAATATCTATCGTCATTTCGAAACCCTGTCCACGATTAAACAATCTTACGAACAGCTGGAACAGCAACGTTCTGCGCAATGATGAATTTCCCTGGAAAAAGAATCGAATGAGAAACTTGGCACAGCACTTGAGGATATCCTGCTTAGTACCACAAAAAGGCTTCTTGAACTTACGTTCAAGAGGCCTTTTTTAGCGAAGCCCAGGTGTTGCTAAATACATCAAATCAAGCAATGATTTTTGTCTTTTTCGCATTTTCAGCAGAACGTTTCGTCAAGCTGCTTAATGGGCGTTTTAACAAAAGAGCAATAATCAGACTAAGCGCAATGAACAGACACAACCACAGAATGTCTTTAATGGCTGTTGACCATAGAATACCGCCGACCGCTTCCCGTAGCAGACTGATAGCATAAGTGAACGGCATGAATGGATTTAACGCCTGGAAAAAGGGCGAAGTCATGCTGATCGGGAAAGTACCGCCCGAACTGGAGAACTGAAACACCATGAAGATAATGGCAATGCCTTTGCCAGTATTGCCGAATACAGATAGGAGGGTATATGTGATCGTGACGAACACTGCACTCACCAGCATCGCGAATAAAATAAACCACCACTTATCTGCGACATACGTTCCCAGAATCCAAATGTCTCCTGCTGTAACACATATCGCTTGCAATGCACCCACAGTTAAGAAAGTAGCTAGACGGCCGAAATACAGTTCATATCCGCGGTATGTCCCTTCCGGGTTTTCTGCTTCCGCACGTAGCAGGGAAATTAACAATGTCGAACCTACCCATAGTGATAATACGGCATAGAACGGTGACATCGCTGAACCGTAATTCGGAATGGGATACAGGTGTCGCTCTTTAATCTGTACCGGACTAGCGAGGAATGCACTTTCCTCTTCGATATCCCCCCGCAGCAACTTGGCAAGCTCGGCAAACTGATTATTGCCTTCGACTTCTCTTAGTTTCTCGGCAGCCTTGCGGATTGCACTTTCCAGCTCTGGCAAGTCCTCACGAACAAGAGCAGCTACGCGATGTACGCCTTGTTGCACATCGGGAAGCTGTTGCTGCACAAAGCTGGATGCCTTGCCAATTTGTTTCTCAGCCTGAGGCAGATCATTACGGACAAAATCGGCAGCTGCGTTTAATTTATCCTCCAGCTTTGGCAGATCGCGCTGAATAAGGGAGGACAATGCATTCAAAGCACGAATAAAGGATTCGCTCTTGGTGTCAAGCGTTTGTGAGATCTCATGTACCTTAGCCTGAATGATAGGGAGATCCCCCTGGATTTTTTCCAGCTCGGTCTGACCAAATTGAATACCTTCCTTCGCTGTAGCAAGAATGGCTGCAATGTCGGGAAGACGCTCTTTTGCTGCTTGCAGCGTATTTACTGACGTAGATAGAACCGAATTGAGCTGATCGGCAGCAGCCGTGAGTGCAGGAACAACCTGGCTGTCGAAGGTGCTTAGAAAGCGATCTATCCCGGTGCTAATGTTGCTGTTCAGTTCATTTAATCGGGCAACAATATCTGCTGGAGGAACCGTGTTTTCCCGCAAGGCTTTGCCGATGATTCCGGCCAGTTTTATTTGTTGCTGAAGCTGTCCGGATATCGTTTGCAATTGCTCTATCCTTGAAGCCAAGGGATGAGACGGCAGTATAGCATCAATTTTGCCAAACAGGCCGGACATACTGTCCACGATTTTTACCGCAGTGCCAAGGCGAGATGTCAGACGGTCGATATCATCAGCACTAGGAAACTTATTCCAATCGGTTCCTTTTAATTGTTCGAACACATCGGCAGCTGCGTTTGTCATTTGCTGAACTAACAGCAGATTTTGCCGAAGGGTTGGCGTAATTGACTGGAAGGCTTGCCGAGTGGCACCTGCAAATTGATTCAATCCCTCAGCAAACTGCACTGCATTATCCGAAATTTCGGACACCTTATCAAGGTTCTGTTCAGCAGAAGATACGATATCAAGCGCTTTATTCGTCTTATCCAGGGCAGCTTGAATCACTCCGGCAGCTTGTCCAAAATTGGCATCAACCTCTTGAATACGGGCGACAGCTTGCTGAATTTCAGGAATTCGATCCTGAAGGGCCACCACCTCTGAAGCAGCGGCTTTGATCTGAGGCCAATACTGCTGTACTTTCAGCACATATCCAGCAGCTTCGTTGATTTCAGGCAGTCGTTTTTCCAATTCCACAATTTTTTGTGCCTGCTTCACAATCTCCGGCATGGCTTGGTCAACTTCGAGCACTTTCTGACCTGCTGACTGGATTGCGGGCAGATTTCTCTCCAGCATAAAGATGCCACTTTCCATTTTGCGTAGCGTTGGCAACTGTGCATTAATCTCTACGCCAGCC
Organism: Paenibacillus xylanexedens; assembly: GCF_007680605.1. Classification (GTDB taxonomy): domain Bacteria; phylum Bacillota; class Bacilli; order Paenibacillales; family Paenibacillaceae; genus Paenibacillus; species Paenibacillus xylanexedens_B. The sequence goes on along the minus strand of NZ_VEIO01000001.1, from coordinate 2,732,623 downwards.
TCCTTTAGCTTGGTAAGTACAGCTTCGCTGACGGCTTCGGTGAAATTTTCATTAATTTGCGTTGTAATGGCGGATACGCCCGAACCGGTTATTTTGGGGGCAATAGCATTGACCTTTTCATTGACAGTATATATGACCTCCGGCCGATCCAATTTTCCATCGACTATGCCCGTGATCCGCGATGAAAAATCAGCAGGAATGAGCAGACTGGCGTAATACTCGCCGGTTTGAACACCGCGGCTAGCCTCGGCCTGATTCACAAATGTCCATCCCAGCTTGTGGTTTTGACTTAAACTACGCGTTAACTCATCGCCAATATTAATGGTAGTACCCGTAACCGTGGCACCCTTGTCTTCACTAGTGACGGCGATTTTGATGCCTTGTGTATTACTGTACGGATCCCAGACGGATTTGACATTCACCCAGTCGTATACTCCCGGCAATAATATGATTGCGATGATTAGAAATATACCTGTGGGTACTTTGAAAATGTGTAGCCAGTCTGACTTGTAAATATGCCATATGTGACGCATGATGTCCTCCTTGAGAATAATGAAGGAAGCTATAACATTGGGGGAAGAGGAATACCTTCCTTACGTTGTTTACTCCCTAAGCTATATGTATATCGGAAAAAAGGCAGATTTAATAAAATGAGCGTGTGTATAAACTTTCCCCAATTGAAAGGGGACTGATTCATATTCTACATAGATTCAAGATAGGCATTTGAAAATAGTGACAGGTGGTGTTATTTGGATTAGAAACAGGTTGTAATTGTCTATGGATAAATATGCAGGTTTGTTGTATAATTATAAACGACGAATGACATGTGATGTGACATGGATGTTTTTTCGCCTAAATGCTGATTCTAATTAGACGAAGCAGAGGATTTGCACCTGAGATGGTGAGGTGTTGACAGAGGGTTGTCTTTCTGTCATAATTCATGAAGACAAACGGGCATAATGAGACAGAACTCTGTGAGGTTCCTCATATGCACGACATGAATAGCACCTTTAAATCAGTCCCGTGAGACTGGCAAGGTAACGTGAACGATTCATCGTTTATTTGCTGCGGCAGATATAATGATGCATCCCGAGAGTAAACTTTCTTCAGCGACGTCTGAAGTTCGGAGACTCCTTGCCAATAAACACGGCAAGGAGTCTTTTTTGTTCTCCTCGTCACGGGGCCATGGTTTCGAAGGAAAATCCTGAGGAGGCTGAACGCATGAGCACAGAGACACATGTCATTATGGATGAAACGGCGATCCGCCGCGCATTGACAAGGATTGCCCATGAAATACTGGAGAAGAACAAAGGCATCGACGATTGCGTGCTGGTTGGAATCCGCACCCGCGGAGTGTATCTGGCCGAACGAATCGCCGCCAAGATCGAAGAGATTGAAGGCGCCAAAGTTCCCTGGGGAGACCTTGATGTAACCCTGTATCGTGATGACCGACTGGAAGATAACCATACGAATCGCAAGGAACTGTTGATTATGACACCTGAATCACTTTCCATTCATAACAAAAAAGTGATTTTGTTCGATGATGTGTTGTACACCGGACGCACAATACGAGCCGCGATGGATGCGCTGATGGACTGCGGAAGACCACAGAACATACAACTGGCGGTACTTGCAGACCGCGGACACCGGGAACTACCGATCAGACCTGATTTTATCGGCAAAAACGTGCCGACGTCCAAATCAGAAGAGATCGAGGTTGCACTCATGGAGACGGACGGACAGGATGAGGTCAAAATCATACAGAACCGAGGGGAGCAGGCATGATGATTACACAGACAGCGTTGAGAGACCGGAGCTTGCTTGGATTGAAAGACATTAGCCGTGATGAGATCGAGTCGATTCTGAACCGCGCAGCCCACTGGGAAGCACAGAAGGAGAAACTCGTTCCGATTCTTGAGTCCCGCTTTGTAGCGAACATGTTCTTCGAGAATAGTACCCGCACCCGCTTCTCTTTTGAAATGGCAGAGAAACGTCTTGGCGCTCAGGTGCTGAACTTCACGGCAGCTGCATCCAGTGTGGAGAAGGGCGAGTCGATCTACGACACGGTTCGAACACTTGAATCCATGGGCATTGATGCAGGGGTCATTCGCTTAAAACCGGCAGGGGTCTTGCAGCAACTGGCTCAGAAGGTAAGTGTACCGCTAGTGAATGCGGGAGATGGCAATAACGAGCATCCGACGCAGGCGCTCCTTGATCTCTACACGATGAGGAAGGCATTCGGTGAACTGAAAGGTTTACGTGTCTCGATCATCGGAGATATCATGCATAGCCGGGTAGCACGCTCTAACTTGTGGGCACTGCAAAAGTTTGGTGCAGATGTACGTTTCTGCGCACCGCAAACGATGCAGGCGCCGGAGCTTGCGCAGCACGCACCTTATGTAGGTCTTGAAGAAGCGCTGGATGCTGATGTAGTCATGATGCTCAGGGTTCAATTGGAACGTCATCAACATGGCCTGATCACTTCGGCTGAGGATTATCGCGAACACTACGGATTGACGGAAGAACGGGCGTCACGCCTGAAGCCAAGCACGATTATTATGCACCCTGCTCCTGTGAACCGTAACGTTGAAGTCGATGATGCGGTTGTCGAGAGTGAAGCATCACGGATTTTCCCACAGATGGCAAACGGAGTTCCGATCCGCATGGCGGTTATGGAACGTGCGATGAAGCTGTAACAGGGCCTAGCATAGAGTCATAGGCTGGCGAGACGATGTTCTTGCACACCAACGAAGAGAGTAGACGATAAAACATTCATCTAGCGGATTTACCCTGCTGGACAGAACCGAAGCGGAGGGCAATTATGGTACAGGTGATAAAAAACGCAAACGTCTTGAATCAACAAGGGGAACTTGAACGGAAAACCATTCTTATAGAAGAAGGTAAAATTAAAACGATCGCTGGCCCGGAAGATGAAATCGTACGGAACGCCGAGAAGTCAGCGCAAGAGGTGACGGATGCATCAGGCAAGCTGGTGATCCCTGGATTAATCGATATGCACGTGCATCTGCGCGAGCCTGGATTCGAACACAAAGAGACGATCGAAACAGGAGCTCGTTCCGCTGCGCAAGGTGGTTTTACAACTATCGCCTGTATGCCTAACACAAGACCGGTAACGGATACGCCTGAGGTTGTGGAACTGGTACTGAACAAAGCGAAGGAAGCAGACCTGGTTAAAGTCTTGCCCTATGCGGCGATTACCAAAAACGAACTCGGCCGCGAATTGACCGACTTTGCCGCATTAAAGGCAGCGGGTGCGATTGGCTTCACGGATGACGGCGTTGGTGTACAGAACGCACAAATGATGAAGGATGCGATGAGCCTCGCGGCAAGCATGGATATGCCAGTGATTGCACACTGTGAGGATGATTCTCTGGTAGTTGGCGGATATGTCACCGAAGGTGAATTCTCTAAGCGCCATGGCATCAAAGGTATTCCGAATGAATCTGAAGCGATTCACGTCGGACGTGATATCTTGCTCGCAGAAGCAACAGGTGTACACTATCATGTGTGCCATGTCAGTACAGAACAATCGGTTCGTCTGATTCGTCTGGCGAAATCGATCGGCATCAAGGTGACTGCTGAGGTATGCCCACACCACCTTGTTCTATCCGATGAAGATATTCCAGGCATGGATGCCAATTGGAAGATGAACCCGCCGCTACGCTCACCGCGTGATGTGCAGGCTTGTATCGAAGGTTTGCTGGATGGAACGATCGACATGATCGTGACTGACCATGCACCGCATAGCGAAGAAGAGAAAGCCAAAGGCATGGAGCTCGCACCATTTGGTATTGTTGGATTCGAAACGGCATTTCCGTTGCTGTACACCAAGTTTGTTGAAACGGGATTGTGGACGTTAGAATTCCTGGTCAAACGTATGACGGCCGATCCGGCTCGCGTATTCAGACTGGATACGGGCAAGCTGGAAGCAGGAGCACCTGCCGACCTGACGATGATTGATCTGAATCAGGAAAAAGCGGTTGACCCGGCAACGTTCGCAACAAAAGGTAGAAACACACCGTTCACAGGCTGGAAGCTGAAAGGCTGGCCGGTACAAACATGGGTGGATGGCAAAAGTGTATGGAATAACACGTTAGAGCAATAAAACAGCACTATGCTGACGTAATACATCGTTAAATATGCACATTAGTACTCATAACATAAAATTTTCATTGAAATACCAGAGTAATCAGTAATTTCTTTTCTTTAAACAAACTCAAGGCAAAATGATGCCGAGAGCCCAACATACAAAACAAACATAGTTAAATGTACTTTTTTGAACTTTGAGCACGACCTTAGCTACGAAGTGGACAGAAAAGACCCGGAGAAGCGAAGCGCTCGCCTTTATCCCCGGATTACCCCATTTGAAAAATGGAACCAAAGTAATCCGGGGATAACAGCGATCGAAGGGTTTTCTGTCCACGGAGTCCCACGCTAACGTAACTCCACGTTCAACCCAAGAGCATTTAACTTTGATAAACACAGAGGGAGTGAAATGGGATGCAGGGACAGGCAAGATTATTGTTGGAAGACGGCACGCTGTTCACCGGAAAAGCATTTGGCGCGGAAGGTGAAACGACAGGAGAGGTCGTTTTTAATACGGGAATTACAGGCTATCAAGAGGTACTTTCAGATCCTTCATACTGTGGCCAGATCGTAACGATGACGTATCCATTGATCGGTAACTACGGGATTACCCGGGATGACTTTGAGTCGATTCGTCCGTACGTACACGGTTTCGTAGTACGACGCCATGAGCCAACGCCGAGCAACTGGCGTGCAGAGTACAGCGTGGATAATCTGCTGAAAGAATACGGGATCGTAGGGATCAGCGAGATTGATACACGGATGTTGACTCGCCGAATTCGTCACCAAGGTACTATGAAGGGAATTCTCACAACAGGATCGAAACCTGTCGAAGAACTGCTGGAAATGATGGGGGACACTACGATTGAGCAGTTGCGTAATCAGGTGCCTATGACATCAACAGAGCATGTGTACAACAGCCCGGGAACAGCAGAACGTATCGTTCTGGTCGACTACGGTGCAAAAACAGGGATTTTGCGTGAACTGAGCAAACGTAACTGTGACGTTGTTGTCGTACCGCACGACGTAACGGCTGACGAGATTCGAAGACTGAACCCGGATGGCATTCAGTTGTCCAACGGCCCTGGGGACCCGAAAGACGTTCCACATGCCGTAAACATGATCAGCGAGTTGCTCGGTGAATATCCGATCTTCGGCATCTGCCTGGGTCACCAGTTGTTCGCCCTGGCAGCAGGCGCAGACACGGAAAAACTCAAGTTTGGGCACCGCGGAGGCAATCACCCGGTTAAAGAACTGGAGAGTGGGCGTTGCTTCATCACATCCCAAAACCACGGTTACACGGTAAACGAAGAGTCTGTGAAAAGCACTGATCTTGAAGTTACCCATATCAACAATAACGACAAGACCATCGAAGGTCTGAAACATAAAAAATATCCTGCCTTCTCCGTGCAGTATCACCCGGAAGCAGCGCCAGGACCTTATGATAACAGCTATCTGTTTGACCGTTTCATCGAGATGATTCGTGAGTACAAGATCACTAACCCGCAAAAGCCGCGTCAAGCCGTATTGGCAGCCGCAGTGAAAGGAGCGCAATAACATGCCGATTAACAAAGATCTCAAAAAAATCCTGGTGATTGGTTCCGGTCCAATCGTCATCGGTCAAGCGGCCGAGTTCGACTATGCCGGTACGCAAGCTTGCCAGGCTCTCAAAGAAGAAGGCGTGGAAGTTGTACTCATTAACAGCAACCCTGCAACAATCATGACGGATACCAATATGGCTGACAAAGTGTACATTGAGCCAATTACGCTTGATTTTGTAACCCAAATTATTCGTCAGGAACGTCCGGACGGTTTGTTGCCAACACTGGGCGGCCAAACAGGTCTGAACATGGCCGTAGAACTCGCACGAGCGGGAGTGCTTGAGCGTGAAAACGTGAAATTGCTCGGAACACAACTGACTTCCATCGAAAAAGCGGAAGACCGTGATCTGTTCCGTGATCTGATGCGTGAACTGGAACAGCCCGTACCAGAGAGTGTTATCGTTACAACGCTGGAAGAGTCCCTGCAATTCGCTGGTGAAATCGGTTATCCAATCATCGTTCGTCCGGCCTACACCCTTGGCGGAACAGGCGGCGGAATCTGTGCAAACGAAGAAGAGTTACGCGAAACCGTAGCAGCAGGACTTCGTTACAGTCCGATTGGTCAATGTCTGGTAGAGAAAAGCATCGCCGGCATGAAAGAAGTCGAGTACGAGGTTATGCGTGACAAGAACGATAACTGCATCGTAGTCTGCAACATGGAAAACTTTGACCCGGTAGGCGTTCATACAGGTGACAGTATCGTTGTGGCGCCAAGCCAAACGTTGTCTGACCGTGAATACCAAATGCTTCGTTCCGCTTCCCTGAAAATCATCCGTGCCCTGAACATCGAGGGAGGATGTAACGTACAGTTCGCACTTGATCCACATAGCTTCCAATATTATGTTATCGAGGTTAACCCGCGTGTAAGCCGTTCATCCGCACTAGCTTCCAAAGCTACAGGTTACCCGATTGCGAAAATGGCTGCCAAAATCGCGATGGGTTACACGCTGGATGAGATTGTTAACCCGGTTACAGGCCAAACCTACGCTTGTTTTGAGCCGACACTTGACTATATCGTAAGCAAAATTCCACGCTGGCCGTTCGACAAGTTTACATCCGCGAACCGCAAACTGGGTACACAGATGAAAGCAACAGGCGAAGTTATGGCGATTGGACGTACGTTCGAAGAGTCCATTCACAAAGCGGTTCGTTCCCTGGAGATTGGTGTACACCGTCTGTACCTGAAAGGTGCAGAAACACTGGATGAAACGACGCTGAACGAACGTCTGATGAAAGCGGACGATGAGCGTATGTTCCTGATCGCGGAAGCTTTCCGCAGAGGTTATACGTTGCAACAACTGCAGGATTTGACCAAGATCGACTGGTGGTTCCTGGATAAAATCGAAGGGCTCATTAAGTTCGAAGACCGCGTTCGCGCAGAATCCGAATTGACTTCCGAAACCCTCTATCAAGCGAAACGTCTTGGCTTTACGGACCGTGCTATCGCTGAGTTGCGTGCCGAAGGTCAGCCTGGAGGTACATTGACGACCGAAGCAGAAGTCAGAGCACGTCGTGAAGAGGAGAACCTTCGTCCGGTTTACAAAATGGTAGATACATGTGCAGCCGAATTCGAAGCAACAACGCCTTACTACTACTCGACGTATGAGACAGAAAATGAAGTATTGCCTTCGGACAAGAAAAAAGTGGTGGTGCTTGGTTCGGGTCCAATCCGCATCGGTCAAGGGATCGAGTTCGACTACTCGACAGTACATGCGGTATGGGCTTTGCAGAAAGCTGGATATGAGGCGGTTATTATCAATAACAACCCGGAGACGGTTTCCACTGACTTTAATACTTCTGACCGCTTGTACTTCGAACCACTGTTCTTCGAGGATGTCATGAACGTTATCGAGCAAGAGCAACCGGTAGGGGTTATCGTGCAGTTTGGTGGTCAAACAGCGATCAACCTGGCAGCACCGCTACGCAATGCGGGAGTAACGATCCTCGGTACGGATCTGGAAAGCATCGATGAAGCAGAGGATCGCAAGAAGTTCGAGCGTCTGCTCTCCCGTCTGGAGATTGCACAGCCAAAAGGTAAAACAGTAACTTCTGTAGACGATGCTGTGGAAACAGCTCAATCACTCGGATATCCTGTACTTGTTCGTCCTTCGTATGTCCTGGGCGGTCGTGCGATGGAGATCGTATACTCCGATGCGGAACTGTTGACTTACATGGAGCAAGCGGTAAAAATCAATCCGGAGCATCCGGTTCTGATCGACCGTTACATGCTGGGTAAAGAGGTAGAAGTAGACGCCATCTGTGACGGTGAAACGGTATTGGTTCCGGGTATCATGGAGCATATCGAACGCGCAGGGGTACACTCCGGTGACTCCATCGCGGTATATCCGCCGCAGCATCTGTCTGCGGACCTAAAAGAAAAAATTGTAGAGATTACAATTAAAATAGCTAAAGAACTGAAAACGGTTGGTCTGGTAAACATCCAGTTTGTTATTCACGAGGGCCAGGTTTATGTTATCGAGGTTAACCCGCGTTCTTCCCGGACGGTTCCTTTCCTGAGTAAAGTAACCAACATTCCAATGGCGAACCTGGCAACACAAGCGATCTTGGGTGTGAAGCTGAAAGATCTGGGTTATGTCGATGGTCTGTGGCCTGAAACAGATCACGTGTCAGTAAAAGTGCCTGTGTTCTCCTTCGCGAAGCTACGTCGTGTTGAGCCAACTCTCGGACCTGAGATGAAATCGACGGGTGAAGTTATGGGACGTGACCCGAACTATGCGAAAGCCCTGTTCAAAGGTCTGATCGGAGCAGGAATGAAAATTCCGGCTACGGGTGCAATCGTTGTTACTGTCGCAGACAAAGATAAAGACGAAGCAGTACCTCTGCTCGAAGGCTTCTACAGACTGGGTTATAAAATCATGGCAACTGGCGGAACAGCAGCTGCGCTTCAAGCGGCTAACATTCCGGTAACCGTTGTGAACAAACTAAGCGAAGGCTCACCTAACATTCTCGATATGATCCGTAGCGGTGAAGCGAACTTTGTGTTCAATACCCTGACTAAAGGTAAAACGCCACAACGTGACGGATTCCGTATCCGCCGTGAAGCGGTTGAGAACGGTGTGGTATGTATGACTTCGCTGGATACCATTCGTGCGCTATTGATCATGCTGCAAACGATCAACTTCTCCTCGGAGGCTATGCCAGCCTTTGTATAATGAATAGTCACTTGATGAAGGACATCAGTCAGCCCGCGGGTTGGCGGGATGTCCTTTATATCGGGCAAAAACGGAAAAAATGAGCACGCGGAAGGGGCGCTGGGATATGAATCACCCGAATTTCAATGAAATGGCTGGACGCCTGATGGTTGCACTCGATTACCCGGGGGCAGATGAGGCACAGAAACTGGTACAAGCTCTTGAGGGTATTCCCTGTTATCTCAAGGTCGGCATGCAGTTGTTCTATGCAGCGGGTCCGGACTTTATTCGGGAGCTGAAAGCGAGAGGCTACTCCGTGTTTCTTGACGTGAAAATGCATGATATTCCAAATACCGTGCGCGGCGGAGCCGAAAGCATCACACGTCTTGGAGTGGACATGTTTAATGTACATGCGGCGGGCGGCGTGAGCATGATGCGTGCAGCACGTGAAGGCGCGGAAGCCGCCCTTGTTGCCGATCCTTCGCTGACAAGACCTGAGATTATCGCTGTGACACAATTGACCAGCACAAGCCTGGAGACGATGAATAACGAAATCGGTATCCCTGGGAGTGTAGAGCAAGCGGTTGTTCGTTATGCCGGGCTGGCTCAGGAGGCCGGGCTGGATGGTGTGGTGGCTTCTCCGCTCGAAGTGCCAGCAATCCGGGTAGCGTGTGGCAGTGAATTTCGCACGGTAACCCCCGGCATTCGTCCAGCAGGCAGTGGTCTAGGTGACCAGACACGTGTCCTGACACCAGGAGAGGCCATTGGCAGAGGCAGTCATTACATCGTTGTGGGCAGACCCATTACCGGTGCACCAAACCCGCGTGAAGCGGCAGAGACCATTTTGAAGGAGATGTTGAACGTATGATCGAACTTAGCCAAATTCCAAACCATATTGCTTCTCAGTTGTTAAAAATCAAAGCGGTGGCACTGCGTCCGCAGCAACCATTCACCTGGACATCCGGCATCAAATCACCAATCTATTGTGATAATCGTTTGACGATGTCTTATCCTGAGATTCGTAACGATATTGCCGAAGCATTTGCCGCAATCATTCGTGATCAATATCCAGATGCTGAGGTGATTGCAGGTACAGCAACCGCGGGTATTCCACACGCTGCATGGGTAGCTCAGAAGCTGAATCTGCCGATGGCCTATATTCGAGATAAAGCGAAAGGTCACGGCAAGGAAAATCTGATTGAAGGTTTAATCAGCGAAGGGCAGAAAGTAGTCGTGATCGAGGATTTGATTTCAACCGGAGGAAGTTCGATTAAAGCGGCAGAAGCTGTACGCGTAGCAGGAGCGACACCACTCGCAGTTCTTGCCATTTTCAGCTATCAGCTGGATAAAGGCGTGAAAGCATTCGAGGAAGCAGGCATACCGCTACAAACGCTGTCCAATTACACAGCGCTGATGGATGTTGCGTTGGCTCAAGGTACCATTCAAGAGAGTGATTTTGCGCTGCTTCGATCATGGCGCGAAAATCCTTCTTCATTTATGGCGTGAAGATCCTTCTTCATTTGGTAAATAATATCATCCCATCAACAATAGACTGCTATGCAGCAAACGGTATCAAAATTGTAATGATTCCCGTAATGACAGCAAAACTATCGAATAATCAAGAGGCATCCCGTAACTTGGGGTGCTTTTTTGTTATGTTCATCAAAATATTAACTTTTTCACGCTGACGTTGTAAAAAGCTTGTAACTTTTAGTGGAGAGCAGTCGTTTATAATTCAGTGTAGCATGGAACAGATTTCTAGTTTTAGGGCGCATGAAGGAAATGCGCGGTATAACAAGAGAGGATGAGCGTGATTGCTGGCATGAAAAAGTTATTTTCAAGGAAAAGAACTGCCAAGAGCCAATCGGGTGATGAACGCGAGCAGGAACAACCTAAGCTGGAGGAAAGGGCTACATCGGAAGAACCTTCGTACATAACGGAGCCCAGGTCTCTAAGCGCGGAAACGCTCACGTCAGATGAGGTGTCTGCTATGGAGGAGTCTGCAACGGCTATAGCCATAGAGGACAAACCGGAGAAGACCAAAGCGAAGCCAAGAAAGGAATTGTTGCCTCCGTATGATGGACCCGTGTTGGAGGTACGCAACGTTCATCGCAGCTTTCAGACAGGCAGTCGTATCATTCATGTGCTCAAAGGCATTGATATGGAAGTAAAGCCGCAGCAGCTTGTTATGCTGAAAGGACGGTCTGGCTCAGGTAAAACAACTTTGCTGAACATGCTTGGCGGACTTGACCAGCCTTCCAGTGGAGAGATTCTATTCTCCGGACAGCCTCTTCAGGATTGGGGAGATCAACGGCGAACCGCTTTGCGGCGCAGAGAGATTGGGTTTATTTTTCAAGCGTATGCACTTATGCCGTTATTATCTGCTTGGGAAAATGTAGAGCTTTCGCTCCGTATGGCGGATGTACCGCGATCGGAATGGAAGGACAGAGTAGGTCACTGTCTGGACTTGGTCGGACTAAGCAAACGGGTGAAGCACCGGCCTTTTGAAATGTCCGGGGGGGAGCAGCAACGGGTGGCTATCGCTAAAGCGATTGCACACAGGCCTCGGTTGCTGCTTGCGGATGAACCAACGGCGGAGCTGGATTCCAAAATGGGTGCACAGGTTATGGCTGTGTTCCGCAATATCATTGAAGTAGAACAAGTAACGATATGTATGACTACACACGATCCTACAATTTTGGAGGTTGCGGACCATGTTTATGAAATGGCGGACGGCAGATTTCTCACGTAAAGGTGCCGTTCCGAAGAGGGGAAAACGCACGGCGCTTATTGTACTTGGTGCAATACTCGCCGCAACGATGTCAGGCTGTTCATTGCTGCCATCTGAATCGGAGGAAGAGGTGCTTCCACCAATAACGCCGCCTACGATCTCCAAAAAACCGGAATATGAAGTCCGTACGGAGACGCTGGAGAAAAAGGTGAGCGGTAGTGGCAAAATGATGAGTCAGCGTGAAGAAAAAGTATATTTTACGCTGGATGGCATGCACATTCAGGAGTTGAATGTAAAAACGGGGGATAAAGTGAAGAAAGGACAGGTTCTCGCTGTCCTCGACGTAACCAGTGTGGAGAAGGAGATTCGCGGCAAGCGGCTTCAGATTCGCAAATCGGAAGTACAGATGAAGGAAACGCTACGCAAGAAGGACGAGATGGATCCCGTGGAGTTTGAAGAAGCAACCATTGCTTTTGAAGAACTTCGTCAGGAGCTTGCTGATCTGGAAGAAAAGCTGGGACAATCCACGCTGACGGCTCCATTCGGAGGTACCGTGATTGCGGTTCAAGTAGAGAAGGGCGCATCGGTCAAAGCGTATGATCCGGTTGCGACCATTGCGGATACGTCCAACCTGGTTGTGGCGGCTACATTTGCCAAGGAGGATCTGGAGAAATTTACTTCTGGCATGAAGGCTGAAGTTGACATTAACGGTGCTGGCAAAGTGGCTGGTAAGATCAAAGCAATGCCTACAGCCGATGCTTCCAGTAACAATAATGGCAATGGATCAGGCCAAGGCCAAGGAGGCACACCTCCAACGAAGGAAACGCTTGATCAATATGTTCTTGTTACCTTGGCAAAGATGCCGAAAAATGTAGAACGCGGTACGCCTTTAACGGTTTCGATCGTAACCCAGCGCACCGAGAACGCAATTGTCATTCCTGTATCTGCTCTGCGCTCCATCGGTTCAAGAACCTATGTACAGGTGATCGAGAATGATGGCAGCAAGCGTGAAGTGGACGTTGAGGTTGGACAGCAGACATCAACCGATGTCGAGATTCTGAAAGGTCTGACGGTTGGTCAGAAAGTTGTGGGACGCTAATGGGGCTGCCATTGCTTCGGCTGCTGTTCCGCAAAATGTGGAACACACGCTGGATGACTTTCAGCACATTAATCGGCTTGATTGTGGCGGTAGCGTTCACCGTCAGTATTCCAATGTATGCCGATGGTGCGTTGAAACGGGTTGTCGCGCAGACGCTGCAGGATAACAGTGAAGGTTTACCAGCAGGATCGCTGTTGATGAGTTACCAGGCACCCGGGGGTGCAAAGACTGATACCAGAGGACTGGATGAGGTGAATCGCTACATTCGCGAGGATGTTCCTCGCGACATTGGATTTCCATTTCATACGTATGTGAATTCGAGATCCATTCGCAGTACAGAGGTCAGTCCTGAAGATCCGACCAAAGTGGATGCAAGCCGTGTGCGGAGTATGACACTGGGGACGATGAGTGGACTGGATGATCAGGTGAATTACTCGGCGGGTGTCAAACCTGGGAATCAGGTCAAGGACGACATCATCGAAGCTGTGATGCTGGAAGAAGGGATGTACCGAAATGATCTTCATGTGGGGGATATTCTGGAATATCCGATCTACAGTGGTCTGAATATCACGTTGCGTGTGAAAATTACGGGTTCCTTCAAGGCCGACAATCCGAATAATCCTTATTGGGTTCAAGGCTTCGACGGCATGATGAATGGACTTTATGTGAATGAATCGGTTTTTAACGACGTATTGCTCAAAGAAAAGGGGATTCCACTACAGAATTCACGCTGGTACTATGCGTTTGATCTGAAAGATGTTCAAACGAGCCAGTTATCGGGCCTCAGCTCTGTGTTGGAACGGCTGGATATTGATCTCTATCAGCGGCTGAAAGATACCAAGGTTGATATTACCTTCGGTGATCTGCTCAAACAATTCCGTAGCCAGAGTCTGCAGCTGCAGACGATGTTGTTTACGCTGGCTGCACCGATGATTGCAATGGTCTTTTATTTTATCGCGATGAATGCCAGACAATCCTTGCAAAAGCAGGAAAGTGACATCGCTGTTCTTCGCAGCCGCGGAGCCTCGGCTCGGCAAATCTTTTCGCTCTATCTGCTTGAAGGTATTTTCCTGGGCGCGATTGCATTGGTGGTTGGGCCGCTACTCGGATGGTTCATGGCGAAGAGTATCGGCTCGGCAAGTGGATTCTTATCCTTTGTAGATCGGAAATCCATTCCGATTGGCGTCTCCAAAGAAGCGATTCTGCTTGGCGTGGCGGCAGTACTGGTTGCCATTATTGCATCACTGATTCCGGCAATTACGTATGCACGGGCAACGATTGTATCAGCTAAAAGGCGCCAGGCACGTACCGATCGTGCGCCGCTGTGGCAACGATGGTTCCTTGATGTGGGACTGCTCGGTCTGGCGGGATACGGATACTATCTGTTTTATGAACGTCAGATGCTGACGTTCCAGACGGGGATGACGACGGATCAGTTACAGGTGCAGCCGTTTCTGTTCTTTGTACCTGCGCTGGCGATCTTTGCGCTTGGACTGTTTTTCCTGCGTTTGTTCCCTTGGATTTTGAAACTGATACAGTTGATCGGACGCAAGTTATTGCCAGTTCCAATGTATCTGACGTTGACACAGTTATCCCGTTCATCTTCATCCTATTATCCGCTCATGATTCTATTAGTGCTGACGCTCGGCCTTGGGGTGTATAACTCGGCCGCAGCGCGAACCATTGATTTGAATTCGACGGAACGCACGCTTTACCGTTATGGCTCGGATGTTATTATGCAAACGGTATGGGAAGGAACCCCCGAGGTGAAACCGGGAGGTTCTGGACAGGGCGGCGGATCAGGCGGCGGGCAACAAGGTGGAGGTAACGGAGGGGCCGGTGGTGGCGCTGGTGGAGGAAATAGCGGTGGAGGAGCTCCGGGAGGTGGCGGCGGTGGCGGTTCATCGCAACCCACCAAAATCATATACTCTGAGCCACCATTTGAAGTGTTCCGCCAATTAAACGGTGTGGAGCATGCTGCACGGGTACTGCAAACGAAAGGCAACATTATTGTCTCGGGTAAATCCGGCGGACAAGGGATGCTCGTCGGTATCGATAATGTAGACTTTGCCAAAGTAGCCTGGTTCCGTAACGATCTATTCCCTGCACATCCTTACAAATATCTTGATTTGCTTGGTAAATATGAAGGGGCTGTACTGATCTCTTCGAAATTTGCCGACAAGTTCAAGCTCAAAACGGGAGACATGGTCTCCATGGGGGTACAGGGTCAAGCGATAGAATTTGTTGTTTTTGGCATTATTCCATACTGGCCTTCGCAATATCCGGATCAGATGCCATTTTTCGTGGCTAATCTGGATTATATTTACGATCAGGTGCCACTAATCCCCTACGAGGTATGGTTAAAAATGAAACCGGATGCCAAGGTAGCTCCATTAATGGAGAAACTCGCGGCAGAAGGCATTGAGCTATCCTCTGTCCGCGATGTGCGAACCGAACTGGTCACCCAGGGCAAACATCCATCCAGGGGCGGGGTGTTTGGCATTCTGAGCTTGGGTTTCCTGGTATCGGTAATCATCTCGTTAATCGGATACGTGCTGTACTGGTTCTTTAACCTCTCGGGACGTGTGGTGCAGTTTGGTGTCCTGCGGGCAATGGGTCTATCCAGAGCACAGCTCAGCGGTATGTTATTGCTGGAGCAGATCTTTACGGCGGGGCTTTCAATCCTGCTGGGGATTAGCATTGGTCAGGTTTCAAGCAGGCTCTTCCTGCCGTTCTTGCAAACGACCGATAACGTGTCTGCGCAGGTTCCGCCATTCCGTATCGTCTTTGAACAGCAGGATATGCTGCAACTGTACGGCGTAACCGTAGTCATGCTGATCATCGGAGCATCGATGCTGCTCTGGCAGATTCGCAGGCTCAGAGTTCATCAGGCGGTCAAAATGGGAGAGGAGAGGTAAACGTGATCCAATGCGAAGGACTTGTCAAAATTTTTAAATCCAGCGATGTGGAAGTCGTTGCCCTTCAAGGTCTCAATCTGACCGTCAATCAAGGTGAAATGATGGCGATCATCGGCAACAGCGGTAGTGGTAAATCAACGCTGCTTAACATCCTTGGCGGCCTGGATCGCCCTACCGCTGGCACGGCGGTGGTTGGAGATTGGGATCTGCTTAAAATGACGGATGCTCAACTGGTGGAATACAAACGTCATACCGTCGGATTCATCTGGCAAAATAACGGTCGTAATTTGCTGCCTTATCTCACCGCACTGGAAAATGTGGAAACGCCCATGATTCTGGGTGGCAAACGTGATCGTAAATACGCCATGCAGCTACTGGAATGGGTCGGTCTGAAGGATCGTATGCATAACAAACTGCATCAGCTGTCGGGCGGGGAGCAGCAACGTGTAGCGATTGCGATCTCCTTGTCCAACCGGCCAAAGATTTTGCTGGCGGATGAACCTACAGGTTCCGTCGATTCCGAGACTTGTGATACGATCATGAACATTTTTCGCAAAATGAATAAGGAACTGGGTGTCACGATTGTCATCGTTACCCATGATTTGACGCTTGCTGGCAAGGTCGACCGAATCGTTGCGATTCGGGATGGTCTGACGAGCACTGAATTTGTGAAACGAAATCCGAATCTGGATGATGATCAGGGACTGTCTGAAGCAGGTGCTCCTGACGTTCATGAAGCTTTTGTCATTATTGATCGTGCCGGCCGCCTTCAGGTGCCGAAAGAGTATCTGGAAGCCTTGTCCATCGACAGTAGGGCTACCTTGGAATTCGACGGTGAACGAATTGTCATTACACCGCCAAGATAATTTAAGAGGGGGAAATGGGAGATGAAAAACAGGTTATGGGGAAAACGTGTGCTGGCCATCATGGCAACAGCAACGCTGGCATTGCCACTCATTGCAGGATGTACAGCTAGTGAGAATACAGATAATGAACAGCGCGTGCTGCGCGTAGCGACACTCTGGGGGGGACAGGATGACAGCTACTTCCGTCAGCAATTTACGGATGCTTTTGAGCTTACACACAAAAATGTGACGATTGAAATCGTGCCTGCGATTGAGCAGAGCATGTATGGCTTTGGAAATCCGGAAGAACAGCAGGAAGCGCCAGATACCATAGAGAGCTTGAAGAAAATTATGACGGGAGATAATCCGGTGGACGTGGTTGTAGCGGATACCTCTACGATCAAATCGTTAATTCAGGAGAACATGGTTAAACAGCTTGATCCATTGATTCAGGAGGACAAATTTGACACGAGCGATATCGTACCAAGTGTGCTAGAAGGGATCAAGGATCTGGGTGATCAGAACATTTATGCGCTGACACCGACATTCTCTTCTTCTGCTTTGTTCTATAACAAAGGGTTGTTTGAAAAAGCGGGTGTTGAACCGCCAACGGATAACATGACGTGGGACGATATATTTAATCTGGCCACTCGCCTTACGAAAGGCGAAGGTAAAGACCATGTCTTTGGAATGGCGTTCAGCACATATAACGGCGGCTCTCCGTATTACTCCATGCAGCAGTATTATAATTCGCTGCAGTTGAAAGTTTTTGACGACAAGGCAGAGAAAATGACCGTAGACTCTCCGCAGTGGGAGAAAGTGTGGAGTACTGTCAGCAAGCTGGCGATTGACAAAGTCATCCCGAAAGGTGACGAGCCGCAGGATCAGCAAACGGAAGGACGTTACAATCCGTTTCAAGGCGACTTGTTCATGAGTGGTAAAACAGCGATGGCGATCGGGGATTACAATTACATCAATCAATTAATCGAAGCGAATAAAAATGCAGATAAAATGAAAGATTTTACGAAAATAGAGTGGGATGTAGTTACCCCTCCGGTTCATCCGGAAGCTCCTGAAATCGGGGGTAACATCTACCTGAGCAGCTTGATGGCGATCAACAGTTCCGCTCAGAACCCGGATGATGCCTGGGAACTAATCAAGTATATGAATAGCGAGGATTGGGCGAAGATCAAGGCGCGCAGCAGCTATGAATTGGTATCCCGGAAAAGCTTTATTAAACCAAAAGACGGTCTGGACTACAATATTCAGGCGTTCTACACGTTGAAGCCGGTACCGCCAACGAACACCAATCTTGATAAGTTGTATCAGAAGATGCCTGGACTGTGGCAGGTAAGCGATAAAGGGATGGAATACTTTACTCAAGTGCTGGACAATAAAAAGACACCGAAGGAAGCGTTGGGTGAATGGGCAGCTAAAGGAAACGAGATGCTGGCGAAGTTGAAAAAAGACCCTAAAGCGACATTCCAATAAGTTATCTTTCCATGAAAGAAACACTTCAACACATTAATCAATTCAGTCAACAACGGTAACATTCACTGACTTATCGTCTTTACCTTAAAATGGCCGCTGGAGATTTATGATCTCCCGCGGCTAATTTTACGAAATTGGGGTATTCTACAATTAACAGCAGTATATGAACCCTTTGGAAAGGACGAGCAGGATGAAATGGGTATATTTCAGCAAGCTGTATACAACGAAATTTCAAGCAGGCTGCCTGGCAAAAAGACTGGAGCAGGATGGCTGGATTTACGGACACAATGAGCCTGAAGAAGTTGAAGTGTATCGTTCACGTAAAGGTCGGTATGGTGTGCGATTTATTCCCTGAGATTACCCCTTGACTTGTAATGGAGTAATAGTGTATATTAATTAAGTCGCTGTTTATTAATTTTAACGACGCGGGGTGGAGCAGCCCGGTAGCTCGTCGGGCTCATAACCCGAAGGCCGCAGGTTCAAATCCTGCCCCCGCAATATAGCTTTACTGGATGGTTTACAGCGATCATCTGCACTGTTATATATTATTTGTTCAGGGCCCTTAGCTCAGTTGGTTAGAGCGGTCGGCTCATAACCGATTGGTCACAGGTTCGAGTCCTGTAGGGCCCATATTTCAGAACCCTTGCGATGCAAGGGTTTTTTTCTGTTTATTTTCATAGACAATAATCCATAGTTTATATTACGGGCAGAGGCGGTGTGTCTCTACCTTTTTTGTAGGTTATAGTAATCAACCCATAGTTTGCATAATAACGGAAAAAGACATGAAAACTCTACCTTTCACCTAGTGGACTTTAACTTTTTTCAAGTAAGGGGATGGATGTCCATGCCAGATGATCATTCTCGCATATACTATCTCATTCCCACCTATAGGAGGTAGATTTCATGACTCAGTTAATTGATGCAAGAACCTCGCAAAATGCGAGTTTGGCTAACTCCATCGCCATACCAATTCTTGTTATTAACACACCCCAGTTGTTTGGGCAGATTGGATTGGTGACAACAGCCACAATCGGTGCGAACCCCCGGGTTCAATTCAAAGGAACCGTTTCGTTGCAACTTCCTTTGGCACTCGTTGGTGTGACGATCACGGTAGTTCGGGGAACCGTCTCAACAGATCCTGTCATTTATTCTGCAACGTCCACATTTAACTTGAGCGTTCTGGCACCACAAGTCATCACATTCT
Source organism: Paenibacillus xylanexedens (assembly GCF_007680605.1). Classification (GTDB taxonomy): domain Bacteria; phylum Bacillota; class Bacilli; order Paenibacillales; family Paenibacillaceae; genus Paenibacillus; species Paenibacillus xylanexedens_B. The sequence goes on along the minus strand of NZ_VEIO01000001.1, from coordinate 2,713,475 downwards.
CTGCGGACGATTTTAACCCGCCAATTACACCACAATTAACGTATACGGCTTTTATCAGCACGAACCTGCTGGGTACCGTTCGTGTAGGTCCAGAGAACTTCGACGGTGTCTTGTACTCGGACTAAACAGTTACTCGCTTGTTAGCAACATAGATGCGAGTTTAATCTGTTTTTTGAGTTGTTGCAGAGTTTATAGATATTCATCTTATAGGCGTTGTGCCTGTTTCCATGTGAAGCAGGCTTTTTTGCAAGTGCGGTGTGAATGTGGATAGGTATTCGGGGAAGAATGAACAGAGTATAGAAAGTAGAATCAGAAGGATATGATATAATAGTTTTTTTTCATAGAATCAGATGACTTGGTCCTAACAAATAGATAGAAAGCGAGTTTGATACAAGTGATGATGAAGAACGAAGGCCGGTATGTCCGGTTTAGTGAAGCGCCGGTTTGGGATTGGCAGAGATCGTATTATGAACAGATGGGACTGGAGGCTTGGGAGAATCACCAGGTACCACAATATATAACGAGTAATCCGTTTATTGCAACAGCCTATGCTGAAATGATATTTAGCTTTTTGCAGGATTTGGCGACCAAAGGTGAACAGCATGAGATGGTTACCATCGTTGAACTTGGCGCAGGAGCGGGCAGACTGGCTCATCAGGTGCTCAACAAGCTGTGTGTATTGAAGGAAATTGCGGGCACGGAGCTACCGCCTTTCCGTTATGTGATGACAGACCTGGCTATGGAGAATGTGTCGGCCTGGAAAGAGCATCCTTCGATGCAAACATACATACAGCAAGGAGTACTGGATTTTGCACGTTTTGATGCGGTGCACGATACTGTACTGAATCTGGTTATGTCCGAAAAAACAATAAGGCAAGGGGATCTGCAACAACCGTTGCTACTCATTGCCAATTACTTCTTCGATAGCATTCCGCAAGACTTGATTTACATCGGGGAGGGGCAAGTGTTTGAGTGTGATCTGCTTGTAGAACTTCCACAGCATGTAGCGGAACAGAAACCTGACGAGATCCTGGAAAATATGACATTGAAATATAACTATCGTGCCGCACCCGAGTATATGGAAGAGACCTACCCATACGCCGAGCTGATCTCGCTGTACCGTGCTGAGCTAGAAGATTCGCATATTCTGCTTCCCTCTACAGGACTAGGCTGTCTCGAACGATTAAGCAAGCTTTCCCGGTCGGGTTATGTGTTAATTACGGCGGATAAAGGGGATCATCGGCTGGATTATTGGAAATATGCAGAGCCGCCTGAATTTGCGTTTCATGGCAGTTTTTCGTTGTCTGCCAATTATCATGCAATCAAGGTTGTAATGGAACAGCAGGGTGCCTCAACGTATTTTACGGCACATCATTATAAGGATCTGAACGTTGGCATGATTTTAATGCTGGAAGAGCCAAACCGTTACGTAAATACAAGGCTGGCTTATCATCGCTTTGTGGAACGATTTGGTCCAGACGATTTCTTTAGTTTAAAAGAATGGGCAGAACTTAAGGTAGAACAGATGGAGCTGAAACAGCTTCTGGCTTTTTGGCGATTGGGCGGGTATGATGCCGAGTTTCTGATGGTTGCATTCCCTCGTTTCAAAGATCTTTTGGCGGATGCGAGCGATGAGGAGATGTTCGACCTTCAAGCAGGCATCAGACGGATGTGGTCCTCCTATTATGCCATGGAATACCGGAATCAGGTTGCACTCGTATCAGGTCAGTTATTGTTGGAGATGTTCATGTACGAAGAGGCCAAAATATTCCTGGAGGAATTACTGACTGGGGACCCGGACGCGCTAATTGCTGAATCTGATGCACAACAGATAGCGGTATTGTATGACTTGGCTGTGTGTTGTTATGAGTTGGAACTGGAACAGGAAGCGCTTGTCTACGCTCGCCGTGTAATTCAAATAGATCCGGACCATGAGGAGGCTGCGGCACTTCTGGACGGTTTAGAATGAATTCCATTTCACAACCAACTATATTAGTTGAATTCCATTAAAATGAAACCCTTATCCAATTGTTTACGTATTACTAAAAGGAATTAATTCCAAATTTAAGTAATGATTAGAGAGGGGAAGGGAGAGCAATGAGAAAAGGCCTATCTATTTTGTTGTTTCCGTTGTTATGGCTTGTAGGGGCTCTTAGCATTCTCAGTGGAAATAGCAACAGTATGAGCGATCTTATCTCAATTAAAAAAGATATGGATCGGGATCGAGACTTTAGTTATGATGGACAAGCCATTTTTGATCAAATCGAAGGAATTAAAGGCTAGTTACATAAGACATTTAGGACTATAGGCCAAGCCATAACTGAACCTATGAGTGTGATTCGGCCTTTATTCCAGAGTCAACGCACATGCCCAACAGGAAAGCCGTTATCATTGACGATGATACACTTCCAAGGATTGGGCCATGAGACTTGGACATTCGCCCGGTCACTGGAGGGAAATACGCATATGTTATGGCATACCTTGAAATTCAAAGGAGGCCAATCAAATGAGTCATGTTGGATACGGTTGTGGCAATGTTGGTGGATTCGGCGGAGCGTGGACTTCGACTAGCGCAATCCTTGTTCTCTTCATTTTGCTCGTCATCATCACAAAATCTTTCTGGCTGTAAGATAACGGTCAGGCGCGCATCAGCTCCACCAAGACTTTGGTGGGGCTTTGCACCTGTTTCTAGTGCAGATTATAACCTGAATGACATTTGACAAGTGAAAACAATGTGCTTAAAATCACATAAGGAGACTACTAACAGAGATTGAAGGGATCGCAATGCCGTTTATACGATTTAAAGGATTTACGGGTTCTAAACTGGAGGAAGTTGTGCCTCAAATTACCGAACAAATGTCCTTAATTACTCATATTCCGCAGGAACGAATGAAAGCAGAACGCCATGATGTACAAGCTCTAACGCCATCCCCGGCGTCCATAGAGATTTTGATGTTTCAGCGTGATCAGGAAATACATGATCGAATTGCAGCGTCTATGCAGTCTATTCTAGAGAAGGCTGAACTTCCGGATGTGCATATTTTTTTCAATATATTATCCCCTAATTTGTATTATAAGAAAGGCAAGCCGCTAACAGATTACCAATTGGATTAGACAGCGGGTGAGATGTGAGAAATTCAGGATCCGTTTCGGAAAAAGAAAAACGAATAAGCTGCTTGAAGAGAAGCAGCCTGGTAACCTAAGACGAGCAGTTTTGACCATGCTCGTCTTTTTTTATTTATGCAAAGGTCGTCTGGTATCCAGACTTATCGAAGTACTGGAGAGTTTATGGGTTAAGTGATGAACGGTTACGATAAGAGCGAGTGCAGCGAGTGAAAGGGCCACAGCCGCCCAAAGTACCTGTGCTCGCCCTAAATACAGGATCGCGATGATCGTCATGACGAGTCCAATACCAGCCACCGTATAATTTGAAAATGAGAGCAGGCTGCTCGCCTTAGCTATATCTTCGCCTCTCATCAGTCTTGACTGGAGTTTCTTCAGAACCAATGCTTCCCAGCAGTTGAATATAGCGAGAAGTGCGGCCCCCATAAACACAACTGCAATAAGTAATCTCAGGTAGGGAAGAGAGGACGCGATGCCGATGAGCAACAAGGTTTTGGTCACAGGAATACCGATCAGGAGTCTCGAAAACATACAGTGTTTCACCAACTTATGGAATGTGAATTTTGCTGCCGCATAAGCTATCAGGTAAACGCACAGGAGTAACAATGCATATCCAATCGATTCCGTTTGTCTGTAGATCAGGCAGGTCAAGGTTGTGATTGAGATCACTTGTATAAGCGTGAGCAGTGTTCTGGCAGCCCAGAATGGATAAAATGCGATGTTCATACCATTGTGTCCTTTCTGCAACGATACATCTATATATTTATCTTACGGTGCATGCTACAGTAACACCACAAACAAAGTTATCATATTCCCGTCAGTGCAATACGAAAAACCAGCTACGCAGGAGGCAACTGGTCTTTTTACAAATTTATTGTTGTATTACGCCATAGCAAGAGTAAATGCAGCAAGCAACATAAACAGACTAGACATTCGCACCATATTCATGTAAGATTTGCTGGGTTCCGTCTCACCTTGCACAATCCAGCCATAACGAAGATACCAGCCAAATTTAGGGAAACACAGATTGATGATACACAACACCATAAATATAAAAAAGAGAGTTTTCATCGTCGATCTTCCTTCCTCGTCGGGCCATTAACGGCCCCGCCTTTTAAGGTCTGCGCCTGGAAAAAATGTAGACAATCGGCATACGGACGATGATGAATAAACTTTATCTATGTGTTTCTGAGTATAGGCAGGTTATAGTGAATGGATAAAGATTGATATGATTAAGAACTATTACCCAAGAACTACATTGTTTGAATAACTGTGGTACAATAAAATAGATTGTTTAATATCAACACATACCATCTGGAGTTAAGGATGTGAGATGGGGGAGACACAGGCATGAGTTTATATAATCAACTTCCCATGCAATGGGAATTTATTATCTCGAAATTAAAATCCTCCGTTACGGTAGTTGACGCTACCTCGCCTGAGCTTCCGCTCATGTATGTTAACGAACATTTTACCTGGTTAACCGGCTATACGTACGAAGAGTCGATCGGACGGAATTGCCGATTTTTACAGGGGACAGATACAGATCCCGAAACCGTTTCACGCATCCGGGAAGCAATAAGTCAACAACAATCCATTAAGGTTGACATTTTAAACTATACCAAAAGTGGCCAGAAATTCTGGAATGAGCTGAATATCGATCCCATTTTCAATGAATCCGGTGAGTGTATTTATTTTGTCGGTATTCAATATGACATCTCTGAACGGAAATATGCGGAGCAGCAACTGAAGACGGCAGCGTCTATGGCTGAGAAAACAAGCAGAGGGCAGCTGGAGTTCATCGGCAAGTTGAATCATGAGCTTCGTACACCGTTAAACGGTATCATGGGCATGATCGAGCTTGCGGGAATGGGCGATGTTACCGAAGAGCAAAAAGAATACCTGGATCTGGCACGTCAATCCGGAGAGGCGCTCCTGAATATCGTAAACAACAGTTTGGATATGGCGAAGCTGGGCAGAGGCAAAATGGGAGTGGAGCATATTGAATTCCAGCCATTGAAGCTGATTCAGCAAATTGTGAAGACGCATGAGGTGGCAGCCAACAATAAACAAATTCGTTTCGTTTGCCATGCTGATTTGAATGTTCCTGATGTGCTCTGGGGCGATCCATTGAGGCTACGACAGGTGCTGGATAATTTGCTGAGCAATGCCATTAAATTTACGGAGCAAGGAGAAGTGCAGCTTCTCGTGGATGTCAAGCAGCAATCGCATGAGATGACCATGTTGGCTTTCTCTGTACGTGACACAGGGATCGGCATTCCGGCTCATCAGATGGACCAACTGTTTGATGCCTTTACGCAATCTGATATTTCACATGCAAGAAGGTTCGGAGGCAGTGGGCTCGGATTAACAATCTGCAAAGAACTATTAGAATTAATGAACGGTACTATTACTGTAGATAGTGCTGAAGGAAAAGGAACCGAGTTTCAAGTGACCGTGCCTTTTCTAAGTACACAGAGTATTTTTAACGCAGGATAAGATAGTGCAGAGAGCAGCCGGATGAATCCGGCTGTTTTTTATGTTGAATAATTATGTGAAATGGATTGTTTTGCGAACTGGCGTTCTGGTATAATGCTATGGATGTTAGTGTTACATGGGGGAGGCACATCATGAGTAAGAGACGCAGCAGAAGAAGCAAGAGAGGAAGCCGGGGATTCAAAAGCAAACTATTGACATTAGTAGGTGCCATCGTGATTGCTTTATACGCCTTGGCTGGAGGAGAGTGGCCGCTGGACATCCCGTCGCCGTTCAAAACAACCGATAAGAGTGTAGATCATACGATTACTTTTCCCGCAGAGCGGTATCCCGAAACAGCAAACCATATCCGAAAGGCGATTCAAGCGGGGCATTCCGATGTCTGTACGATTGACCGGAAAGGCGCTGAAGAGAACAGGGAACTGTCGCTGAAAGGTGTGCCGGTCAAAAAAGGCAAGGATCGGGATGAGTGGCCTATGGCAATGTGTGCAGAAGGCGGTAAAAATGCGGATATCCAGTACATTACGCCAAAAGATAATCGCGGTGCAGGCTCATGGGTGGGCAATCAACTAAGTACATATCCGGATGGTACGCGCGTCAAATTTGTTGTGAAGTAATCCGATACATGTTGCAGCAATGGAAGGATTCAAAGTGTTTTTTGCCTAGGGGAGATATAAAAAGGCATCATAAGAAAAACCAGACGTTGGAGGCGTCTGGTTTTTAACTATAAGTTGACTGTAGTAGGACATAGGACATCAAAATTTCTCATCTACAGTCTATCTTTATCTATTAGCGTGTGTCTAAGTTCTCTTGTAATGAGAGTAACTGGATTGAATATGCTTGCTGAAAAGTGTCTACACGAGTTGCATCGTACCCAGATGGTGAGAGCGAAGGGTTAACAGGCGAGTGACTTGTTCGACTTCATCAAACGGAATCCACACATTTCCCTGTACAGTCCGTAAGGAGAGAATAGAGCTGTCTGCTGAGCGTTCTGGAAAACCGGTTACGGTCTGTCCGCTTGTATTCCGAACCATAATCTGTTGATTGCGCCGAATGGCAATTTCTACCTCTTTTTTCATAAGTCATTGCTCCTGATTTATAAGATGTTCATCCGTATGACTGTGTTTTCAATGGTTAATTTGTCTTCTTTATCTAGTCTATCAGAACTAGGTATAGATTTCCAGTAGAGAAATGATCAAGCTGTTCTAGGTGAATTGACTTAGCGGATGGAAATACGTTACTGATCATAAGCTACAGGGTTATATTAAAGTATGAGGAAGAGGAGGGGAATTCATGACGAAGCTGTTTGTTGGGCTTGCTCGTTCGGAGCACGAAGCGATTATAATGTTAAATTCCTTAAAGAAGGAAGGCATCCAAGATCAATATATGGGGGCTGTAGCCAAAGAGCAATTGGATTTGGAGATGATCAGCGAGAAGACGGGGCTACCCAAACCGTTAAAAGGTGCCGGAACGGATGGCGCGTTTGGAGCGTTGAAAGGCATATTAGCCGGGCTCGGAAAACGAATGGATCAGACCGCATCTATCGGAAAAGCAGTACGAAGATTAGCTGGCAATGAGATCGGAAGTGAGACGGATGATCTGGTCTTAACGCTGACAGAAGCAGGCATTCCGCAAGAAGACGCACGTCAGTATGAGGACTGGCTACTGCAGGGTCACATTCTGGTTTTTGTAGAGTGTAATGAGGAGCAAATCGAGATTGTAAAGCCTATTTTGCTTTTTTAGTTTAATTTAAGGCTGATTTTAGGTTCCTTTAATGTTGGGGAGGTATTCTTATCTCACACCTCCCTTAATATAGATGGTTTATCGGAAGTCCGGGACCGCAACTCGGACTTTCTAGGCACTGTGAGCTAGCGCTTGCAGTGCCTGTTTCATTTTTTTTAGGAAAAAGAGTTGCATTATTAATTTATTCATGGTAAGATATTTCTTGTCGCCAAGAAAATATTACATACGCCGGGGTGGCGGAATTGGCAGACGCACAGGACTTAAAATCCTGCGGTAGGTGACTACCGTACCGGTTCGATCCCGGTCCTCGGCATATTAAAGAAAAGATCACATTTAACTTGTTAAACAAGTTGAGTGTGATCTTTTTTTATGTCCAAACAAAAATACGATTCAGAAAGAATATAGTTTATTAGCTTTAGAGACAATGATATTGAATAAAAAAGACTTCTCCGCATCCGTGGAGAAGTCTTTAATGTAAGAGTCAAATCAATTAACTGGTTCTTTTAAATGTAATCGTATAAGGTTCGTTATAATTATTGATTCCGTTATCCATAATTCTGAAGTAAACTTTTTCACCAGGTTTAGCGTTCCAACTGATAGCCTCAGCGTAACCAGGTCCATTCCAATTATCCATCTGTATGGACAGAATCGCTCCGCTTGCATTCATTTTAATAACACCCATCACAATATCAAAATTTGCTGGTGGCGTTGCTATAACACTATAAGTAATTTCAGATGTGCCATTGGTATTGTCTACAACATAAAAGTCATTATCACTCATACTATCCAGTCGTACAGTGGCACTGTATGAAGAGTTTTGAGCTACACTTGAATACATGACTTCCGCAGTCTCAAAAGAGTCACCCCATCCTATGGCAGCAGATGCTGGTGATGAACCAAATAGCATTAATCCCGCAGCTAACGCAACGGAAGCTGTTAAATTTCTTAATTTTCTCATATAGAAACCTCCCTCATCAACTTGAATTGACATAAGTAAAAAAAACTTATAATTGCTTTAGGTAGATAGATTAAAAGATAAGGTATAAACAAGGTTGGCCAACCTTGGTTAAATATACCATATTAAGTAATGTTTTGAGAACCCTTTTATGTTAAATGTTGGTTTTTTGTATTTTCTTTGTAGTTCATAAACCGAAAAGCAACATAATACATATCAGAAAGTGGATTCGGGCGTCTATTTATGAAGAGAGGTCACAATGGTGTATACTAGTCGATAGGCATATATTACCTTTCCCATCAACCAACACAACAATCTATGGACGGAGGACTCAAGTTTATGTTGAAACAGCTTAAGCCATACAAGGTATTACAGGAGCGTAGAATAGAAGAACTGAAATCCGATGCGTACCTGCTGGAACATCAAAAATCGGGTGCTCATATCGTACTGTTGTCCAATAGTGATGATAACAAGGTGTTCAACATCGGTTTTCGCACACCTCCCGAAGATGATACAGGGGTAGCTCATATTCTGGAACACTCCGTGCTATGTGGCTCGAAAAAGTTCCCGGCTAAAGATTCTTTTGTGGAGCTGCTCAAAGGTTCACTCAATACATTCCTCAATGCGATGACGTATCCTGACAAAACCGTCTACCCCGTTGCGAGTCGCAACGATCATGACTTCCATAACTTGATGGATGTGTATCTGGATGCGGTATTAAATACGAATATTTATGAGAATGAAAAAATATTTTTGCAGGAAGGCTGGAATTACAACCTGACTTCCGCGGATGACGAGCTGACATACAACGGCGTGGTGTATAACGAGATGAAGGGTGCCTTTTCTTCGCCGGAACGGTTGGTTCGACGCGAGGTGTTAAATTCTCTTTTCCCGGATACGACGTATTCCTGTGAGTCCGGGGGCTTCCCGGAGGCGATTCTGGATCTCACTTATGAAGGATTGCTTGATTTCCACAAACGATACTACCATCCGTCTAACAGTTACATCTATCTGTACGGGGATATGGATATGGAAGAGAAACTGCAATGGCTCGACGAACATTACCTGAACAACTATGATCGAATCGAGATTGACTCCGAGATAAAACTGCAATCTGCTTTCCCGAAACGGGTGGATACGGTGAAGTCGTACGCTGCGGGAAGCACGGAATCCGAAGTAGACAACAGCTTTCTGACCTATAACGCGGTGATTGGCACAAGTCTGGACAAGGAACTGAACATTGCGTTTCAAATCTTGTTATACGCACTGCTCAATGCACCTGGAGCTGTGCTGAAGCAAGCCTTGCTGGATAAAGGCATCGCGAAGGATGTTTATGGATCTTATGATGATAGCTTGTATCAGCCCGTGTTCACGGTGGGACTCAAGAAGAGCAACTTGTCCAGCAAGGACGAATTTCTCGGCACGATCAAGGAAGTGCTGGAGCGCGTTGTAAAAGAAGGCTTTGACCCGAAAGCATTGCTTGCCGGCATCAATTCTTATGAGTTTAACCACCGGGAAGCGGACTTTGGCCGGATGCCGAAAGGACTGATCTACGGACTTTCCTCCCTCCAAAGCTGGCTGTACGATAAGGAAGCGCCTTTTACGTATTTTGAGGCGAATGATGTATTTGCAGAACTTCGGTCCAAAATGAAAGACGGTTATTTCGAACAACTAGTTGAGAAGTATTTATTACAAAATACACATACATCATTTGTTGCGCTCACACCGGACAAAGGCTTGAACGCACGCAAGGAAGAGGCGCTGAAGGAGCGGTTGAAGTCGGTGCAGGCGGGACTTAGTCCAGAAGAGGTGCAGGATATGATTAAGCGCACCGAAGCGCTTGCCGAGTACCAGAATACCCCATCCACCAAGGAACAGCAGCAGGTGATCCCGACGTTGTCCATTGAGGATATTGATACGAAGGCGTCTAAACTGTACCAAACGCTGAACAACGTGGATGGCACAACCATTTTGCATCATAACTTGTATACGAACGGTATTGGTTATCTGAGACTGTTGTTTGATATCAAGGAAGTACCGCGCCGCTTGTTGCCTTATGTGGGATTGCTTAAAAACGTACTTGGTTACGTGGACACGCAAAACTACTTGTTTAACGAGTTATCGAATGAAATTCATATCCATTCCGGCGGCATCAACAGCGGGGTTGGTTCGTATGCGAATGCGCATCAGCTTCATGATTTCAGAGCAACGTATGAGTTCAATGCAAAGGTGCTTTATGACAAACTGGGATTTGCTTTTGATATGATCAAGGAGATCGTGTTTACGTCCCGTTTTGACAATTCGAAAAGACTGTTCGAGATTATTTCTCAGGTCAAAGGTAATTTGCAACGCAGTCTGATCAACAGTGGTCATTCCGCAGGAATTGCCAGATCGTCCTCTAAACATTCGGCCGTTGCTGATTTCCGGGAGACGGTTAGCGGGATTGCTTATTATCAATGGCTTGAGAATCTACAGGCAAACTTTGATGCGAAAAAAGAAGAGCTGTCCTCCAGCCTGCAAGAGCTGATGGGTTACATTTTCAGACCGGAGAACCTGCTTGTCAGCTACACGGCAGACGATAAAGGATACGAAGGTCTGGAAGAGCAGGTGTCAGCTCTAAAAGCCAAGCTGTTCACACATGAAGTGGCGAAGGAAACTTTTACGTTTGCGCCTGCAACACATAACGAAGGTTTCCGTTCTCCATCCGAGGTTCAATATGTGGTGCAAACCGGGAATTATATCGACAAAGGGTACGCTTATACAGGCTCACTGCGTGTATTACAAGGCATCTTGTCACTGGACTATCTGTGGAACAATATCCGTGCCAAAGGTGGCGCTTACGGCTGTATGTCCGGGTTCAGACGGAATGGCGACAGTTTTCTGGCTTCCTACCGTGACCCGAATCTGGATAAAACCTACAAAGTATACGAGGAAATTCCGCAGTATCTGAACGATTTCCGTGCAGATGAACGGGAGATGACACGGTATATCATCGGTGCGATTCAGGATCTGGATACGCCAAGAACGCCTTACAGTGAAGGAGCATTCTCGCTGGAATGTTATCTGTCCAATGTGACGGAAGCTGATCTGCAACAAGAGCGCGATGAGGTACTTGGCACAAAAGAGAGCGATATTATCGGGTTTTCCGAATTTGTCTCGGCCATTCTGGAGCAACAGCATCGGTGTGTGATTGGTAACGAGCACAAGATTGAGGAGCAGAAGCAACAGTTTGATGAAACGTTGGATCTGATTAAACATTAAGGAGCGGTAACCCGGGTTGCGGCTGTGAAAAGAAGGCTTCAATAAACGTCTGTAGAATAAATATCTTTAGATAACAAGAAGAGACACTTGCTTGGGCTGGTAAGTAAAACAGCTTGGGCAAGTGTCTTTTTCATTTTATTTGGGTCCCTGTTTAAGTTACCGCAAGCATGTTATAAATTTTAAGCGTGCGCAGATCTTCCTTGGAGATTTTCAGCTCGTTGTAAAGCTCTGGCGTTTCCGGCAACGGTGTGCGGGAGAAAAGCATTTTCAGTGCTATAGGCATAAACGGTCTGAATGAAACGCCAGCCATAAGTCCCCATTTTTTCTCCGATTCCTGGAAGGATGCCAAAATATTAATATACAAATTCTCCAGCGGCGTAGCCTGATTTTTCAAAATGAGTGTAGTCAGCGTATCATAATGCTCGGTGTGCCCCCAGTACATATTTTCACATTCCTGATAATTGTCAAAATCCTTCACATTCATATACATTACCGTACGGTAGCGGTTGGCATCCGACTGAGCCATCATGTCGATCACGCAACGAATGAGGCTGTTGTTCCTGCCGTCGTAGAAGTACGAATAGAAGCGGGTGGAGTTTTTGAAGAAGCTGGACTGGACCGTGTTCATCAGCGGAGACGCATGCCTCGGTTCTTGGTAGAGCAGCTGCTCGACCTGAATATTTAGCGCATCTGCAATCTGGTGTAGTGTGACGAGATCCAGCGTAATATCACCGCTCTCATATTTGGAAAGAGTACCTTTACTCTTGAAAATCTGGTCTGCCAGTTGTTGTACGGTGAGCCCGCGCCATTTGCGGAAGTTTCGTATTTTTTTGCCGACTTCCTGGTTGATGTTGTTCATTGGGGTGCTCCTTATCGAGTTGGATGATCGGAAGTGTTTCCTGAGAATAGACGAATAGGCTGAAAGTCTTTCTTAAAACCCAAGACCTATCAGAAATATATCATTTTTTCAGTAAAAAGCCTATTCTGAGGAAACATGAAAAGCAATTTGTTTCTTCTGAGTAGATTCTCTTGCATTTGATACAACTCCGGCGGCATGGAACAATAGGGTTAGAAGTGATGAACCGAAGAACGGATAGATTCAACATCCATAAATGATGAAACGAAAAGACAGAGGAGTTAACCCCATGACCAAGATGAACAAGGTGAACACATCCTATAATTTTGATGAGATCATTGACCGCACCGGAACCAACGCTATGAATACGGATGGTTTCCGCCAATATATTTTTAACGCAACGAGTGAGATGAAATTTCCGTTTAAGGATGAGGAGTTCATCCGCATGTGGATTGCTGATATGGAGTTCGCTACACCTCCCGAGATTTTGGATGCCGTGAAAGATCGTCTGGATCGCCGCATTATGGGGTATTCGCAAGTTTTTGACCCGGCTTACTACGAAGCGGTAGCGAGCTGGATGAAACGATATTACAACTGGTCCTTCCCGAAGGAACATCTAGAAACGTCCAATGGCATTATTCCTGCGCTGTATGAACTGGTGGAGTATATCTGCCAGCCGGACGAAAAGGTACTGATCCTGACGCCGTCCTATGGATTTTTCCAATCGGCAGCAGATCATAACCAGCTTGAATTAGTGTGCTCGGACATGTTAAATGAAGAAGGGCATTATACGATTGACTTTGACGATTTTGAAGCGAAAGCCAGAGACGAGAAAGTTCGGGTATGCATTTTCTGTAATCCGCATAATCCATCTGGACGCATCTGGAGCACGGAGGAACTGAAGCGGGTAGGCGAAATCTGTTTGAATAATGAGATATGGATCATATCGGATGAAATTCATTGTGATCTGCTACGTACGGGAAAAACACATACCCCACTCGCCAAACTGTTCCCGGATACCGACCGAATTATAACTTGTATGTCTCCCAGCAAAACGTTCAACATGGCGGGTCTGATGTTCTCCAATGTCATTATTCCCAATAAAGCACTAAGGGAGATCTGGCAGACACGCCATTACGGCTTCAAAAATCCGCTAAGTATTGCGGCAACTCAAGCAGCTTATGAACATGGCGATGAATGGCTGAGACAGTTAAAGCTTTACCTGGATGATAACTTTGCGTATGTTGATGACTTTTTAAAAACATATCTGCCGCTTGCCGCTTTTCACATTCCTGAGGCAACGTACTTGGCCTGGATTGATATTACGCCTTATGCACCGAAGAATGTCAGCCTGCCTCTGTTCTTTGCAGAGCAAGCAGGCGTATTGCTGGAGGATGGAGGAATGTTTGTGGCAAACGGCGAAGGTTGCATTCGGTTAAATCTGGCCTGCCCTCGTTCTGTCCTGAAGGAAGGATTGAGTCGAATTAGTCGGGTGCTGGTGGACCGGCAGACGGAACAAAAACAGGTGAAACAGATGCCCGCACACGTATAACATCGGTAGGTTTTACGATGGATTGTCTGTATGAAGTGTAATGTTAAGCATCGGACTATTGAATCTGCGATGTATCAAAATCATACTATTTAAGTTGAACTATTCTTTTACACGTTAACGGAGAGGACAGAAAAAACCTGGAAAAGCGAAGCGCTCGCCTAAAAGCTTTCTGCAAGAAAGCTGCATCGGAAGCATACGCTTATCACCGGATTTTTCCCTTTGGAAAAGGGAATCCAAAAAATCTGGGGATAACAGCGATTGGAGGGTTCTTCTGTCGTCGGAGTGGACTGTGTAAAATCTTTAGTTCAACTTATATAGAATGCATCAAAGACACATTTAAGCTGACTTATACGGGACTACGGGGGTATAGATGAATATGAAAGGGACGAAGCGGAGCGTATTCTGTTTCGTCTTTTTTTGAGTGTTTCTTTTATTAATCTGGACGGTTTCCTTTCTCTCCATCGTACACTTCTGGTCTGTCGACTGCGGTTATGTTAAAATGATGGATAGTCTATGAGTCGCTGGACATGTGACTCTTGCAGGGAAGAGCCCTTCCAAACGGGCTACACGGATATGTATTCATCAGGGGAAAGGAGCCTAAATATTATGTTTGGAAATGATTGGGACGAGGTGTTACAGCAAGAAACCGAAGCGGAGTATTTTAACAATATTCGTTATGCGCTCGCAGCGGAATACAAAACACAGACGGTCTACCCACCCAAGGAAGATTTGTTCTCAGCGTTGAAGCTAACCCCGTATCATCGGGTGAAAGCCGTTATAATTGGTCAAGATCCTTATCACGGGGCGGGCCAGGCGCATGGATTAAGTTTCTCGGTCAGACCGGGGGTGCGCGTACCGCCTTCACTGAAAAATATATATAAGGAACTTCAGGCCGATCTGGGTGTGCCTGTTCCAAAGCATGGTTCACTTATTCACTGGGCAGAGCAGGGTGTATTGTTGCTAAATGCGGTTCTGACGGTTCGGGAGAGTCAGCCTAATTCTCATCAGGCCTTGGGTTGGCAGACGTTCACGGATGCCGTCATTCGTGAGCTGAATGAGCGCAATGAGCCTATGGTGTACATGCTATGGGGAAGTCACGCTCAGAAGAAGGGTGCTTTTATTAACAGAGACAAACATCTGGTGCTGGAATCAACGCATCCGAGCCCTTTAGCTGCACATCGCGGCTTTCTTGGCAGCCGGCCTTTTTCCAAAGCTAATGAATTTCTCGTCTCCAAAGGTATTAAACCGATCGATTGGACAATACCTGAAAACTAGATAGATTGGAGGCGAGCACATTGCGACATTGGATTGGACGAAAAGTAGCAGTATACCGGGCAACAGGAATTCGCGAGCCTCTGAAGGGAACGCTGGTGGAGTGGGATGAAGAAACGGAATGTGTTCGAATCGGACCGAAACGGATCAAAGTATCGTTTGACAATATAGCAATGATCAAACCTCTTCCGGACGAAAGCCTGCCTCTGAAGAAAGCACGTTCCGAAGTGCACAAGATCGGATATGTGATGAAAAAGGCAGTACAGTTTGAAAATGCGATTTATTTCAAGTCACAGATTATGATCTGGCGGCGCGCCAAAATTGTAGCGTTATCGACTACGATTGTAAGACATGACGAGGATCAGGTCGAGCTTGAAGACGGGCGTCTGCTTCGCAAGGACAAGCACATGTTTGTGGTACGTTCGCGGCGCGGCATACGATAGCCTGGTTGAAAATTTAATATGGTTTTCATACTGCGATCATACAGCATTAATGTTTCGACCTTATAGTAGGTAGTAACAACCCCTTCTAAATGAATGTGTATGGATTTGGGAACCCGGCCGGCTGCAAACGGCCGGGTATTTTTTCTCTTTTTTTAAACTTCGTATAACGCTGTGCATGAGTTCTGTTAACGTGCTGTAACATAGCGATGACACTTATATTGTATACTAAGGAGATAGATCTCAAAAAGGAGTGAAACCACTTGAAACGGATATGTGTTTTTGCAGGGTCTAACCCGGGAAATCATCCCGATTATATGAAGAACGCTACCCTTTTGGGGGAACAGATTGCGGGCAACGGATATGCCTTGGTCTATGGCGGCTCTTGTATGGGTTTGATGGGGGCAGTTGCGGATGCGGCTCTTGCGGCAGGCGGAGAAGTGATTGGGGTTATGCCTACGGGGTTATTTCGGGGCGAGGTGGTTCACGCCGGGCTTACTCAACTGATTGAAGTGGGTACGATGCATGAACGGAAGGCAACCATGGCACAGTTATCCGATGGATTTATTGCACTTCCGGGCGGTATGGGCACGTTCGAAGAATTGTTCGAGGTACTGTGCTGGGCACAGATCGGCATTCATCGCAAACCTGTTGGCCTCTTGAATGTTAACGGTTATTATGAACCACTTATGAAAATGGTGGAGCACAGTGTGCATGAAGGCTTCTCCAACACCTCACATCTCAGTTTGTGGAGTCTTGAGTCTGATCCAGCCGAATTGCTTGCTCAGATGGCCGCCTACATCCCCAAGGAATTAACTCAGAAATGGTCTGAACTCAGCGGAAAGTAAAGGCTATAGAAATTGAAAGAAGTAACCTGTTGCTTCAAGAGAAAAACTTCCTCACCTGCCCAAGCAAATAACGCTTGCGGACATAGTCTATAGTGTACTTTGATGAAGAGGGGAGTGTCACTCATGAGCGATCTCAAAGGAGCAGGTTACGGCTACTGTGGAGGTTTCGGTGGTGGTGTATGGACATCAACAGGCGCAATCCTGGTGTTGTTTATCCTGCTGGTTATCATCTCCCGCACGTTCGTACTGTAATTCAGACCATTCTATAACAGGGTGCATGCTGACTCATGGCATCATTCGAAGAAAATGGCCTTTCCAAAGAGACGCCGGCAACTGCCGGCGTTTCAGGGGAACGGTTTTTTGCCTTTGCCTAAAAAAAAAGACCTCCATCCCATAAGCAATGAGATAGAGCTATCTACTTGGAAACTATACGACGATTTCCGTAGTATCGCTGGGCAGAAGAAGTGTTTTCCAGGCAATGTATAGTCCAATAGCAGAAGCAATCAGTGCAAGGATAGCCGCAACAAAGGCCAGTTGATCCAGTTTATTTTGTTTGGGTTCGATAACATTGGACTGATTACTTGTTCTGTCAGGTAAAGAGAGTCCTCGAACAGAAGCGCGCGGAATTGTTTGTCGTGATCCGGGAGGTCTTGACCTGCTGATTTTCGATCCGGGTTCTGATCTATTCTTCGCTAAGTGGTGCGATGAGTATTTTTGGGCAGAGCAAGATCTGGAAGAGATTGAGTGCTTCCTTGTTCGTGATTTCAACGGTTTCAAAGGGCAACCTCCTTACAGCGGAGTGCAGTTGTCTACGACTGATATTATATTATGTTGGATTTTAGATTGAGTTCGCAAAAATGAGTGAATCCCCAGCCCTTTAACTGTTAGACCCGTGCTGAATGAACAAGCCAGTATACAATTAAACGCTCTCTTAATACGTGTATGACAAATGGTGTATATAGTGAAAGTTCATAGAATCCACTTTGAACGCAGGAGGGTCTGAATTGAACAACATTGAAATTATTGCCCACCGAGGTGCATTTGCGGCATGCCCGGAAAACACGATGATTGCGTTTGAGCGAGCGCTAGAGCTGGGTGCAACGGGTATCGAGACGGATGTGCAGATATCAGCCGATGGACGGTTGGTGTTAATTCATGATGAAACTTTACAACGGACGGCGGGAAGCCAATATTGGAATCAATAAGGATATGTATAGGCTATCGTATGTAAAGTTATGAAATGAGCGCCACACAGGAGCGATGAAGCTCTGGTGTGGCCTTTTTTATGCATATTCATGCGGGAAATATTCATATCTGCAAGAAAGTTGTCCTTTTTGTCCATTGCCAGACTGGAAGGATTCCCTTACAATGTTCTATGGGAATGAGAATCAATATCAATAGAAGCGGTATTTTTGGAGAGGTGATTGTTATGTACATAAGGGTAATATGCTTCACTCATAACACAGGTGGTCAAGTATGAACTTGAACAGTTCTTCCACGCAATCAAATGAGGAGTCACCTACAGCGAAAATCCACACACGTCCATGGGCAGCCACTCTCATTCTTACTGGCGGTATTCTGTTGCTTGCTCTGGGCATGGCGTTGTCCATTTCATTTGGTGCTGCGGATATTCAGCTCGGCGTAGTCTGGCAGGCGGTATTTAACTTTAACCCTGACTTGACACCCCATCAGATCATATGGGAGATTCGGTTGCCGCGTATTCTGGGCGGAGCGATGGTTGGGGCTTGCTTCGCTGTTGCCGGTGCGATTATGCAAGGTATGACCCGGAATCCACTCGCCGATTCGGGATTGCTTGGCCTGAACGCGGGTGCCGGATTTGCGCTGGCGATCTGTTTTGCTTTTTTCCCGGGTTTGCCGTACATGTACATCATTATGTATTCCTTCTTAGGAGCAGGACTTGGGGTACTGCTTGTGTATGGTTTTGGTGCAGCATCCCGATCAGGTCTGACGCCGCTGCGTCTCGTGCTTGCCGGGGCCGCAGTATCGGCTATGCTGTCTGCACTGAGTGAGGGCATTGCGCTTTATTTCAGAATCGGACAAGATCTGGCTTTCTGGACTGCGGGAGGGGTGGCCGGAACGAAGTGGTCTCAGCTTGAAGTGATGTTTCCTTGGGTGCTCGCTGCACTGATCGTTGGCATGATCATCTCGCGTTCAATTACGCTGCTCAGTCTTGGGGAGGACATCGCAGTCGGATTGGGACAGCGTACCGGTCTGATCAAGCTGGTCGGACTGATTGTAGTACTTATTCTGGCGGGTACGGCGGTATCTGTGGTGGGGGCGGTCGGATTTGTCGGTCTCATCATTCCCCATCTTACGCGGAAGCTGGTTGGGGTCGATTATCGCTGGATTATTCCTTGTTCTGCCGTGATGGGCAGCCTGTTGCTTGTATTTTCGGACCTGGCCGCACGTATGATTAACCCGCCTTACGAAACGCCGATTGGCGCATTGGTAGCCCTCATCGGGGTGCCGTTCTTCCTGTATCTGGCGCGGAAAGAAAGGAGGACGCTGTAAGATGGGTTCCTCAACTATGGTTGGCGCAGAGCGCAAAAAGAAAACGAAAGGTATCGTTGTTCTTGTTGTGCTCGGTCTCTTGATTATTACAGCTTTTATCATCAGTATGAATACCGGATTTACCAAGCTTTCTCCGCTGGAGGTTTTACGGACACTGTTTGGCAGCGGCACACCGAAGCAGGAACTGATCCTGTTTGAATTCCGGTTGCCTCGCATAGTGATTGCTGTTCTGATTGGAGCGGGACTGGCATTGTCGGGTTGTATCCTGCAAGGGATATCGCGCAACGCGCTTGCTGATCCGGGAATTCTTGGTATTAATGCAGGAGCGGGTCTTATGGTCATGCTGTTTGTTTCTTTTTTCCCAACGACAACAGCCGCACCGATCTTTCTGCTCCCCATTCTTGCGCTGGTTGGGGCGAGCTTTGCAGCATTTCTGATCTATATCCTTTCCTACAAAAAAGGGGAGGGCATCTTGCCGACCCGTATGCTACTAACGGGAATTGGAGTTGCAGCCGGTATCAGTTCAGCTATGATCGTGTTAACGCTGCGGCTTAGTCCGGAGAAATACCAATTTGTAGCCACCTGGCTTGCGGGCAGCATTTGGGGCTCCAACTGGAAATTTGTTATTGCACTGCTGCCCTTTATCCTTGTGCTTGTACCTCTGGTGCTGGCGAAGGCTCGTGTGTTGAATGTATTAAACCTGGGGGATCAGACAGCAAGCGGGCTTGGTGCTCCCGTAGAGCGTGAGCGAATGATTTTGCTTGCTTCGGCAGCCATTCTCGCAGGAGCCTGTGTATCTGTAAGTGGCGGTATCGGTTTTGTTGGTCTGATCGGGCCTCATCTGGCGCGCCGTCTGGTTGGGCCAAAACATCAATTTTTGCTACCTGCATCTGCACTGGTCGGGTCATTGCTCGTTCTGGTCGCGGATACGCTGGGACGTGTCATTTTGCAACCTTCAGAGATTCCAGCCGGGATTCTGGTTGCAATTCTGGGTGCACCATACTTCCTGTATCTTTTAAGCAGGACGAAATAGAAGGTAATCATCATATTGACGGAGGATTGCCGTAAGGGGGAACTAGGTTCATGCTTCGTCGTTTTTTTGCCTATTATAGGCCGTACAAAAAACTGTTCATTCTCGATTTCACCTGTGCAATTCTGGTCGCGTTGCTGGAGCTGGCTTTTCCGCTAGCTGTGAACCGGGTTGTGGACGATCTGCTACCAGGTGGACGGTGGGACTGGATTTTATGGGCGTGTCTAGGACTGTTGGGCATTTACTTGCTGAATTCATTCCTGAATTACGTTGTAACGTATTGGGGACACAAGCTAGGGATTAATATCGAGACGGATATGCGTAAAAGTCTGTTCAATCATGTGCAGAAGTTGTCCTTCCGATATTTTGACAATACGAAGACAGGACATCTGGTATCCCGCATGACGAATGATCTGATGGATATCGGAGAGATTGCCCACCACGGTCCCGAGGACGTATTTATCGCCGTGATGACGCTTGTGGGTGCATTTAGCATCATGATGAGTATTAACGGGAATCTGGCCATTCTGACGTTTATCATTGTGCCACTTATTATCTATCTTTCTTTGTATTTCGGGAACAAAATGTCCAAGGCCTTCAGCCGAATGTTCGGGGATATTGCCGATTTTAACGCGCGTGTAGAAAACAATATTACGGGTATTCGCGTGGTTCAGGCTTTTGCCAATGAAGAGTATGAAAAAGCGCAATTCGCGGTAAACAACGGTCGTTTCCGTCAAACCAAGCTGGTCGCGTACAAAATTATGGCCTGGAACTCATCAATTAGTTATGTACTGATGAAGCTGGTATCGTTGTTTGTACTCGTATGCGGAACGTGGTTTGTGATTAACGGCAGCATGACCTATGGTGAGTTTATTGCCTTTATTATGTTATCGAATGTGTTCCTGACGCCGATCCAGAAGATTAATTCGGTTATCGAGACTTATCCTAAAGGGATTGCAGGTTTCAAACGTTATACGGACCTGCTCGATATGGAGCCAGAGGTCAAAGACCATGCTAATGCCGTTGCGGTATCCCATTTGCGCGGAGATATCCGTTACGAGCAAGTAACTTTTGGTTATTCGGATCAAGAGCCTGTACTTCAAGGTATCGATTTAAGTGTTCGTGCCGGTGAAACGGTCGCTCTGGTCGGTCCGTCGGGTGCGGGGAAAACAACGCTTTGCAGTTTACTGCCACGATTCTATGATGTGCTGGAAGGGCGCATCACGATTGATGGTCAGGATATTCAGCACATGACTCTGGATTCCTTGCGCAGCCAGATCGGGATCGTGCAGCAGGATGTATTCCTCTTCGATGGTACGATTCGGGAAAATATTGCGTACGGCAAACTGGATGCCTCAGAAGAGGAAATCTGGATGGCGGCTCGTCGGGCCCAGATGGAATCCTTGATTCTGTCCATGCCGGAAGGGCTTGATACACTGATTGGTGAACGCGGCGTGAAGCTGTCCGGGGGACAAAAGCAACGATTATCCATTGCTCGCATGTTCCTGAAGAATCCACCGATTCTCATTCTGGATGAAGCGACATCTGCGCTCGACACGGAAACGGAAGCAGCGATTCAGCAATCCCTCGCGGAGCTGTCCGAAGGACGTACGACACTGGTCATTGCCCACAGGCTGGCGACGATCAAAAACGCAGACCGCATCGTGGTCGTGGCCGAGCAAGGCATCACGGAACAGGGACGTCATGAGGAACTGCTGGCTTCGGGCGGCATTTACAGCCGTCTGCACCATGCGCAGTTTGGTGCATAGGCAGAGTCCGTTGCTACTGATCTAAAGTTCAAGCAAAAACGCTAAGAAGTTTCGATTGAAGTGGCGTGAAATTTTAACGTAATCAGGTTGGTGTTTAGAGTAATGTACAACGTATCGGATCAGGACGGTATACAGGTACAAGAGTTATGTTTGTAACGAAATGTAGGATTGTAACAAGGTAAAGCTGTAAAACGTTGGGGATACGTAATACGTAGTACACTGGAGTTTAGAAATTAGCCATCGTCCACGACTGGGAAGGAGTCAGGACGGTGGTCTTTTTTTTAGAGGGGGAAAAGTACGGTCACACACCACCGAAATGGGTAATGATGGGCAAAGCTATCGTTGGAGTGTAGGATAGGTTTAACAGGTACATGATTAGGGACTTTCAGGCATAGCATCTGGAGAAAATGGAGCATTGGGAGGCAATTGACATGTCAGATCTGACTAAAATACTACTTACCTGTCTCGGTTTTATTTTAATTTTATCGTTGTTATTGCTGGGAATTCGTAAACTGATGGGGCATGACAAAGGTTACCCCCCTCGAAACTTGGTTGGCTGGTTTATTGGATTTTTTATCATCGGCGCCGTACCTCTTACGTTTGCATTGTATACCTACATCACCGATGAACGTTTGGATGCCAACATCGGGTTAGGGCTTGCCATGCTGTTTGCTTGGGCATACTGTGCGTTGCTGTTATGTGGTGTGATGGGCGTGTGGGGAAGGTATTGGTGGCGTGGGAAAAGAAAGTGATGGATAGAACATTTCAAGATATAAGAGGTGTAAATGTGGGGTCTCTTGAAGTAGTATTTGACTTAAGGGCGGAATAGTTGGATAATATGCTCTTTTATGATTTCAAACTTATTTCAGATAATATTATATCTTCAATTTCTATGATAATAACGAGGAAGAGAGTTTAAAGACATATCAAGCTTTTCTGATTTTTTTACCATCCCGGGGACGGGTACAATTACTGTAGATAAACTTCGTTTGGGTATAACTTTGGAACAGTTCCTTATTCTATTGTCATTTGATGGAGAATCAGGAAGTGTTGAGAATAACTTTTCGGAGATAGAATTAATCGAAGATCGTATTTCTGACAAAGAAAAGGGGCTAGGATTATTGAAATATTTTTATCTATTTATGGAACGTTATGATGTTGAACCTGTAAAATTTGGTTATGAACCTGCAATTGACGATGATACCTGTTTAATTGAACTGAAAAGAGGTGTGACTCCGAATAAGGATATGTTTAATTTTAATTTTGCTTTAGTGGAGGTAAAATGTTTGATCAAAATGTGATAGTAGATTGGGCTAAGTCCCATAATGTAGAATCTACAGCACGAAATTATTGCTTATCGTGCGTAAACAACTACTTGGCAGAGTCTCCAGAAGACGAGAAACTGTATTTTGGAAAGTACTACTCTGAAAAATTAATGCTAGAATTAGAAAAAGTTTATTGCATAATAAATTGGAATGAACCTGAATATTCTCATATTATTGCCTTAGTCCCCATCATTTACGATGGAAAGGAAATTGGCAGATATGAGTTGTTTTATAGGATGTCAGGGGAGATTTACGATGACCTGTTAGTGATTGATGGGCAAGAACAGTTAGTTTATTAAGTCATTCTTCAAAGGATGTTACTAAAAAAGTAACGGAAGAACTGTAGGTAAGTCGAACAGTTATGCATCAAGTGATTGAATTTATTTTTAAATTTGGAAATACATAATTTAAGGTCTGAATAGGAAGAGGAACTACCTTCCAGTCTGAATTGCAAAGATTATATTATCGGTTATAGAAATATGGAATATTAATTTATAATAAATAAGAAAGTCAAGGTGTGGTAGTTATGAAAATCAGCAACATCACCTTTCCGACCCCGCTAGATCAACTTAATCCTGCCAATGGAAATTGTGATGTGTTTATTCAATTGGAGGATGGAAGCACCACACATTTGTATGTACTACTCCTTTCGGTTTATCGGAATTTATGGAGAGAGAGGATGTTTCCTTTATTCCTCCAGTGCAGCCCGATATTATAGTTAAAGAATTAACAGAAAAGATTATTCGAGAGGCGATCGAAAGTTATGCTGAAGAAGATGCATTCTGGCTGAAAATATATGCTGTGGCAGACCACAGTAGGGAAGTATTTGCTATGGACAAAATTAATCAAGCCTTGAAAGTAACCAAATGATCTCCGTGGAAAATAATGAGATGAGGTTTTGCACTTTAATGAATTATTGGATAAGTTGACCCCGAAATGCAAACCAATTAATAGTTTCATTAAACAATACAAGGCAGTAAATATAAACGGGTACTTGAGATCATATTGGCGACCAAGTGATTGAATCGACCTTCAATCATCCGTTCTATGTGAAAGGTAAAGGAAGGATGTTTGTCAAAGATCTCAAGGTTGGAGAATTGCTTGTTCAGAGCGATGGGAATACACTCAAGATAGATAGCATCGAATTGGTCCAAAAGTACGTTACGGTTTACAATATGACGGTTAATGATTTCCATACGTACTTTGTTAGTGACCTTGCGATTTGGGTGCATAATACAAATTGTACTTGGGTACCGGGTTTTAAACCTTTAGGTAAAGGTTCAACTGGCAGAACTACTTCTGCTGAGTTAAAGGCAATACAGAAGGCCATGTCTGATCCTACGAAAGGTACAGTACTTAAAAGGCCTTCGTTAATGCAGGATAGGAGATGGAATCATGCGGATGGTTGGGTTAAGATGAGTAGGAAAATTAATGGAGTAGAAATTCATTGGGTGTATAATGTTAAAATTAGGCAGTATGATGATTTCAAATTTAAGGATAGGTAATTCCTAGAGAGGTACTATATGAAAGTAAAATGTATATCAAATAAAAGTGATTCATTATCCACTAAGGCAGGTTACCCAATAAATTATCAATGTGAGTCATTAATTATTGGGGCAACTTTTAATGTGTATTCGATCGGCCATTGGGATAATTACATGTTTTACTTATTGAAAGTTGATCATCCGGACCCAGATTTAAATCTTGACCCGGTATGGTTTCCGTATGAATGGTTCGAAGTCATTGATCAAAAAATTCCAAATTCTTGGTACTTCAATTTTATAGGTGAACCCAATAGCGAACAAATTTCAACGATCCTTGGCTATAAAGAAATCGCGTCTAATTTCGACCATCATGTCGGATTAATGGAGAGAGAAGAGTACCACTTAGATTTATTTTACAAAATGAAAGCTGAAATTGATAACTAACGCTAAAACCTTTGGGATAAACACCCTCAAAGTTTTTCTTTACCCGTTTAGTGCCAAGTAAATCGGCATGACTAAGGGTTGCTAAGCTTATTAATTCTCGGTTTTGTGAACCGTTATGCATACGTAAACGGAAACCCTGTTTTGTACGTCGATCCTTTCGGCCAGCCGCGACGGCGATACGTCGTACATGGTGCAAGGCGGCATCTCCTGCTCGACATCATTCCATGGGTCGGAACAGTAAAAGGCTTTCAGTAGGCGTTCACCGGCACGCATCTGATCAGCGAGCGAGTGGTACGTGTATCAAGATAAAGAAGAACTAAGAAGCATTTTTCAACATGTTCTAGAAATTATTGAACAATTTGCATTACCATGGTTTGCTAAAAACACGGAGTTCATTCCACCTCCTGCACCCAACTACTTGGAGGAAAACTGGAGAAATTCTATTGAAGATTTTGTAAACAAAAACAAACTTAATCTACATAACCCAGAGAGCATTGAGATATTAGATCGACTTGTTATAGGAGAGCTATCGCAAGATGAAGTTTTTTATATTAGTTATTGTTTTGGTGAAATAATCAGGAATCAATTTGGTGGGCAATGGATATATGAAGCAGAAAAAGGGCCGAAAGTGGTTAACATTGGTGGTATTCCTGCGTTTAAGCGTTGGCCTCATACATTAGTGAATAATGTGATTAAAGAGAAAAATCTGTCACTAAAGAGATATTTCGAAGATATTGCATATGTATTAGAAGGTTGAAGGATGATTACTTGGCTGAAATGAGTTGATTTTATGTATAATAAAATGATAGCTCCTTTTGAAATTGAACCCTTTGAGATTATGACAAAATTAGAAGCTAGGACTTATCTTGCGTGGTTTACTTCTGAGATTCCAAAAAGAATAGAAGTACTGAAAGCTTTTTATCACGAGACGACAGGTTCATCTCCAGATGATTTGGACTTGTCAGAAAGATCTTTGGGGATATTGTGTAAATGGTTTATTCCTCGAATTACGATGGTTCCAAAGACGGCAGCAGAGTTGGAAGAAGAAATTAGTATGACACCTGAATGGTTAAGAGATGAGGTACTTAAAAATTCTGAAAAGTTCAGTGAAGAATCTAGTTCAATTATTATTGATATAGGATTATATTTTGGTACTGTTTTCATTAATTTATTTTCTAGCCTTGACTGGGGAGTTGTTCATACACCTAAAAATTATGTATATGTGAACCGACCAGTTATTAAAGGGTTTGGGAAAGTAGAAATGAATCCAATTGCAATTGTTTATAACGCCTCTCTGGCGTATGTAAGAAAAAGAGGTGATGAAAGACAATTGAATGATTTATTTAATGTTTGGAAGGAATATTTATAGTGTATTTAAAGTTTACGTATGGAGGCAGCATATGGAGGGGAGATTAACGACTTCAATCGTCTTGTATGGAAAAATAGAAACAGATGATATGTCACAATGGCAAGCATTTTATCATTTGTCGAAACAAATAATCACCAATCTTAATCTTGAGCCAAATTATATTGGAATTTCTGGAGATTTTTTTTCCAGCAAGAAAATTAAAACTTTAGCTCGGATGGAAATGAAGCTTTTGAAATCTTTCGGGGATGGTAGAGATATTGAATCTCTCGAAATATATGCATTACCTGAGAACTTTACGGTCGCCGCTTTTGATTATGATATGTACATATCAAGAAGTAAGCATGTAGCTTTCGATTATATTATAGCAACACTTACTTCCGAAGCTTATCAGAATGTAGATCAAGAGAAACTAGTTAGGTTATTAAAACGTTGTATTAATTTTGATTCAGGGGAAATTTTTGAGTTAAGTTATTTAGAGAGCCCAGTAATCTATGCTACCAAAGCCAATGCTCCATCATCGTTCAAAACACTTCGTATTTTGGAGAACTTAGCGAATTTAGACAAGGTTCGCTTGAGTTCAATGTTTCCGGAATATTCAGACCATTTAAAGGAGCTTATAAACTAGATGATCAATCGGTATTCTTTAGTTGATGATGAGAGTGGTTTGACCATTGGAAAATCCTTAGATCTGGTTGGGTTGACTGGCAACCTTATTGGAACCGTCGGTGATGAGAACTTTCATAAAATAATGTTAATTCATTTTCGATATAACGTTGAGTTTGTAGCGTATTGTAAGGAGAAAAAAATTAGTATTAACAATATAGAGATCACTATTCTTGATCACGAAGAAAATCCGATAGGATCATATTATTTTGTACTCAGAGAATCTCTTTAGTATGATCGGTTTACAGAATTGAATGAAGTTTTAACACAGTTTGAACTGGTTGGGGATTTGTCTCAAGTGGTAACAGAAGAGAGTATGCTCATTTGGAATATGCGAAGAAAACCTCTAGCTAAAACGAACGAATGGGGAGGACTATCTCTAGAACAACGAATCGGATGGCTAGAAGCCCGATTATATCGAGGAACCCAGCTTCATTCTCAGGAGCGGCAGAATGGCATATATCACATGGATGCGACTAACATTGAGGACTCCTCTTCTTTT
The DNA here is from genome assembly GCF_007680605.1 of Paenibacillus xylanexedens. Lineage (GTDB taxonomy): Bacteria > Bacillota > Bacilli > Paenibacillales > Paenibacillaceae > Paenibacillus > Paenibacillus xylanexedens_B. Next base: position 2,685,811 of record NZ_VEIO01000001.1, on the reverse strand, counting down.
TATTGTGCCTTAGGTGAGGCTATTAACGGTCCAGGAGGATACTATGGATTTAACTTGGATAGTTTGTCCGACTGCTTTTGTGGTGGATTTGGAGCCATAGCACCATTCGTAATTATTCTTCAAGATGTAGATCATGAATGGTGTTCAAAAGAGGGTTATTTTCAACAGTTAAAAGAAGTGCTAGCAGATGGAAATGTAACGTTAGTTTATAGTTGATCTTATAAGAATCATGGGTAATCTGATCAATAATAGATAGTACATAAATAGGAAGGTAGTTCATGAATAATTACTATTTCTCATTCCCCATAGATAAAAGCCGGGCTCAAAAAGCGATTGAGATTATCCGTGTATTTTATGCGCATCCATTCCCAATCGGAATTGTTATATACCAGGACTCGTATGAAATTACACAGAAGTTAGGCTGGAAGTATGACACTGTGCTTCAGACAAGAATGTTGCCTTTCAAAGAACTTACAACGCGGACGGGACAAGTGGATTGTTTCATCATTCAAAATGTCCATGAGATTGAATTTTTTGTTCAACATGAAGGTTGTGCTGTTAACGTTATTGTGTTCGATCCTCCCCCAGATGGAGAGCGGGCAATAAAATATGGATTCCGGATTATTTGAGAATGTTGAATACTACGAATTTTCTATTGCTGGTTTGGAAGAAGTGCAGTTTCAAGAGCTGGCAATGGAATTGACTCAGATTCACGGAGTGGAACAGCTATATGAAGATTAGGAGAGCTTAGTTATGGAGACTTTAGCGTGGATTCAACACAGGTATGATCAGAACTGTGATGGAGAGTGGGAGCATGTGTATGGTGTGATAATTCAAACGATCGATAATCCGGGCTGGTATGCCGGAATTTCCTGAGGAGGAATAACGAATGAATATCAGAACGATGTTACCTAAAGATAAATTTGATATTAAATCTGTAGAGAAGCTTGCCAAACGGAGTAACGATGAACTGAGAGAGATTTTACCTGAACTTATGGAGTGGTTGCAGGATGGGAATTGGCCGATTTCGAAGCCCGTGGAGGATTTGCTGTTAAGATTCGGAACGAATTGATTCCTCACATTCAGTATGTATTTCAAACAAGAGATTCTACTTGGGAATATTTTATGCTGACAGGATTAATTAGTAGATTACCTTCTAAGCATGTGGTTATGCTGAAAGAAGATTTAGACCGACTTTTAAGACATCCTACTGAAGATGAATTGTTAGAGGGACTGGATGGAGTCATCGTACCTTTGCTTCACAAGATACAGTAGTGGACATGTCCGTTCTGGACAGTAAGTAGGACTTTCTTTGATCAGTTCTTGAAAATCCATTTATCGAGGAAGTTGCTCAGAATGATCTTCCCATAGTCTCTGCAATGCTCAAGAAATTGTTTTACTTTCTCTAGAAACTTAAGTGAGCCCATCTGGTTATCTGGATGGGTTGTTTATAATTTCGCAAGTCAACATGACAAAAATTCCTCAATATCTGCGGGATTGCAAACAATAAGATGTACATTAGAGATCGATCTGAGTTGAAACGAACGTATGTTTCATAACTATGTTGACTTTTCGTCCTGACAATAATATATTATTGTCAGGACGAAAAGGAGGTGGAGCAATGTCCTCCAAAAAGATGGGGCGTCCTAAATCTGATAACCCGAAGAGCAAAACGATTGAGATCCGTGTCGATGAGGAAATTCTGAGCAAACTTGATGTTGCGGCTGAGAAGTTGAATACGAACCGATCTGCTATTGTTCGCAAAGGGATTGAAAAGATTTACGACGAGCTCCAAAAATAAAAAAGAAGCAGCGCTCGTCCCACGAAGAACAACGCTGCTCCATATCCCGCAATCACTTGAATGAGCGACTGCATAAATATCCTACCATGTGCAGAACGCTCATTCAAGTCGAGTGCGAATAGATATATAGGAGGATACGCATGAACTCGATATTAGAAGCATTATATAATGGACGACTTCGCCCGGATGAGATGATGATGCCGACACATCCTGAATACCAAGCGTTAGGGCGGCAGATTGCAACTCTGACAGAGCAGTGGAAGAATCGTTTAAGCGAGAATGAATTTCTTGAGCTTGAACAGTTATTTGACTTATGTGGTAGATGTGAGGGGATGCATACGGAAGCAGCGTTTGTACAAGGTTTTCGTCTAGGCGCTAACATGCTGATTGAAGTCATGAGTCAGCGTGAGGAATCGGTGTTGGAGTTTAACTAGACTTAAAACATACTCATTTTGCATCATAAATTGAACATAAAATTGTTTATAACAAAGCCCTCAAACCTTCTCTGTGTTCAAGCAGTTGGGGTGAGGGCTTTAATTATACTTAGAAGCATTAGAGTTTACAATTTATCTAGGGAAACAACATTCTACACCCTCAGCCGAACACTTGCCTACTTAATCCGCAATATTCCCCGCCATCTTCAGACGACGCGCAATCTCCTTGAAATCCTCGTGTGAGATGCCTGGCGCAAACTCTTCTTCCACCGCCGGAGCTTCAGGGATCGGAAAACCTTGAGGGATGCCCTGAATGACTTCCAGAGGTTGTCCATCTTCGGGATGTGTACCCTTCCAGATCTGGTCGATGGCATTGAAGTCTTGGTCGCTGTAAGTGTACAGCTTGGTGTGAACGCCTTTTTCTTCGTATTTATGAGCCTCGTTGAAGGCTTTGTTATCTAGAGAAGGGATCGGGATCAGTTTGGTGACATTGACACCTGTCGCAATTTCAATCGCTTTAGCATACGCCACCACGTGCACACCGCCGCGTACGAGCAGGAAACCGACAACTTCGCGAGCTGCGGGATGATCGGTCATTTCGTATACTTTCATCTTGTGCGTACGGGCTCCACATTCGAGGAAGAAATTATGCAACAAATCCTCTACCAGATTGCCACTGTTGAAGACATTGGCGCCTGTCCACGGATTGCCCATTGAATCAAAAGGCATCGCGCCTTGTGCACCTGCCAGAAAATGATACGATAGCCTTGCATCCTTGACGGAACCGAGCGGTGTCTGATCAGGTTCTTTATATTCGGTTGATCCTCGGAGACAATGGTTAATTCCATGGGATACCAGCTCAACATGTCCTAATTCTTCGGCCGTAATACTCATGACGAGGTCGTAGAATGGTTTCAGTTTTTCTTTGGAGCGAAAATTAAAGGATTGGTAGAGGTAGTTGTTCAGTGTGGACATTTCTCCAAATTTACCACCAAGCAATTCCTGTATAGCTGCTGCTGCATTGGGATCAGGCTTTTCGACGTTGGGAATTTCAATCAAAATCTCATCCAGACGTTTGAACATACAGATATAACCTCCTCGAATATGGGGTGAAAATGGACTCGGGCGGACGTTGGATTTAGCTTGGTCAGTCAAAGCCCATTACACGGGATATGGATTTTTTAAACATATAAACTATGAAATGGGTCTAAAGGGGCATGTACTATTTGCTACGCCTGCTTGAAGAACGTGTTGAATGGTTCACCGTTTGGTATTTCCATTTTCACAATTATTATGTACAATCAGACAAGTTGTTCTAAGTGTTGTGCTGATCTTAGATCATGGATTCGAAGTAGAAAGGGAGAATACAGACATATGAGATTTAGATGGGTACATATCGTATGCTCAATGATGAGTTTAATGATGTTCTTCACTTACATAAACACTGCACATGTCGTAGCAAGCGGTGTGGGGAACGATGTTCAGGTGGATGAACAAACAAGGCAAATCCTCATGGAGAAGTATGGTTTAGAACCTACAGAGGAGTCCCACGCAGAGCAGCATTTACTTTCCGGGGATTGGGGGATGAGCTTCAGTAATACTTCCGAGGTTGATCCATTGGTTAAACTGGTGCCGGTTGTTCCATTTTGGCTGTTGCCAGCGGTCTGGATTTTGCGAATCTGGGTGTAAAATGTAATCCGAACGGGCACGATATCAGCAAACACATTCTCCCAAGGAGTGAAATGCATGAGAGTGCTTATGATAACGATATTGACGCTTGTTCTAGGTTTCGCTGGCATCTCAACGACCATTTCGGCAGCAAGCAGCAACATTCCCGATTATGCGAAATGGGGCATCATCGCTGTGAAGGAAACCCAAACGAAGTACAATGTCGACATTCTGGATTACAAACATATCGGTCGCTCCTCACTGAGCGCGAATCAGTCCAGAGAGCAGTTCAAGCTGTGGGTTCGAGCCAAAGACGGCAAGCAATTTGCTGTTTATGTTAATGTCGATTTTAATCCGAATACGCAACAGTTAAAAACAGTGCAATTTTCTGAATCCGATCGTCACTAAGATTCGATCTTCCCCTGAAGAACCAGACTTCCGTCTTGCCCGGAGTATGTCTGGTTTTTATTTTTTTGGAATTCCTTTTTTTGTTATTGAATAAAGAACTTACGTTCGCATATAATAATGAATACAAACAAATGTTCTTATCGGAGGGATGATCATGCTTGGGAAATATGTTGGCCAGATGGTGGAGCTTGTGTACATGGATCGCGCGGGACAGATTACACAGCGGCAGATTCGAATCAACAGCATGCGAGGCGGAGTAATTCGGGCATCTGATGGCATGGAAGGGGTACCCCGGACTTTTCTGGAGCAAAATATTCTGGCATGGCGCCCTGTAACGGATCGGAATCGGAAGGGAGAACTGAAGTATGCTGAACGACTTTGAACGTAAAATACTTCGTATTATGGTCAACTATGCAGGTCAGCAGCGGCGAATTCCACGTATGGATGAACTGGAAACCAAGACAGGGCGCAACCCGGCGCACATTCGAGAGTCACTGCTAGCGCTTGAACAGAAAGGATATATCTCCTGGCCTCAACCATCTACACTGGAAAGTATACAGATTTTGCAGGCCTGGGAGCAGGAACCCAAGCCCGTACGGAAAACTCAACCTGCTGGCAATGCAGTAAAATATTTCACGGATTACTGATTCCGTTGAGGAGCGAATAGTACGCCCAGGTGTAGCAGACTTCTGCAGAAGTTACAGCAAAAACGCCAATCCGTAAGGATTGGCGTTATATCGAGAATACATTTATCAGAAATTCGGAAGCTGGTCAAGGTTGTTAGTCGGGTCGCCGTCGGCATCGCCGCGAATATACATTTCTCCGTCTTTGCCTTTGAATACATTCACACCAGCGATTGCCCCGGATTTTACTTCGTTCAGCGCTTGCTGATAATCCAGAATACGGCCTGTCGATGTCTGGAAGGCGGTCAAGTCACCGTCACCATTCTTTTGTACTGCTGTGAATGTTTCGCGTGTTGTCTGATCCATCATGTCACACTCTCCTTCTATGACCAAATGGGAATAGGTTTACCCTGTTAGCCTGTCCGAACTCGCGAGAAGTATGCATTCTTTGCAACATTCCACATTCCGAGAATAGCTACGTAATGTATATAGCGCCTGTGTTGTTGAGTTGTGCTGGCCTACAAGCTTTTTCTCATACGGACATGCAGGATATCGGCATCGTAAAAAGGTTCCTCCGAAACCACTTCATAACCGAGTTTATCGTAAAATTTTTGCGCCTGACACTGGGCATCCAGGAGCGAATAGGTTAATCCAAGCTCACGAGCAAGCTCCTCCATCGCTAACAGGAGCACACGTCCATACCCGAACGAACGGTAGGACTCCAGAACAGCAATGCGCTGCATTTTGGCCGTATCTTTGCTGTAATAGATCAGACGACCTGTTGCGACAGCCTGCCCATCAGTATGAAGCAATACATGATGCACATCAGGACTGATAACATCGTATTGATCTATTTCAAGTTCCTCGGGCACCTGTTGCTCAATGACAAAAACCTGACGGCGAATCTCAAGAGCTTGCTTCAATTCTTCTTCTGTCGTGACATAACTTATCTCTGCTGCCAAATTCGATTCCTTCTTTCTGCTCCATGCGCACAAGTTCAGACTGCATTATACAAAAAAATGCTTTTCCTGTATAGTTAAGTTTGGTACATATTGGGGCTTTGAAGGAGGGGGAGAGTTATGGGAATGGCGGCTATTATGACCATTACGTTGCTTATGTCGGCGGGCATGATCGCTTTGTTATACTATGTGACCAAGAAGGCATACTCACGCAAATGGGATGAAGAAGAGTGAGTATATACTCCTGATGGGTAAGGTTAAGGACAGGGTTGATTGGATTTTGAACTGACTTAAATATATCGATACAAGCGGATAAATGATTCTGGTCAAGGCTTTTGATCTGACTCTGTTACTTAAGGCAAAAACTCATTGTTTCCCTGAGGGGAATATACCTCTTGATTTACGGATTTGGAGTAGACGTCCATCCAGACAGGCAACGATTCATTTTGTTCATTCGGTTGTTGCAATTGCTGAAATTGTACCGTATGCTCGTCCCGTTCCAGCCTGCAACCGGTTAAGGTACAGGCGAGAAGGAGCAAAACAGCAACATGAGTAGCAGTGAGCTTCCAGTATTTATTAAGTTGTTTATTGTTATGGCGTGTATTAAGCGATTGGTCAGTATTTTTATTCATCATCATTATACATTCTCCTCATGCAGAATATCGTAATCTTTCCATTATTGTGCTCCAATATGGATGATTTAAAACCAATTTAATGATTGACAATGAACGCGTTTACTTGGTATGATACTGTTACTTCATTCGAGTTTGATTTAGATATGAGGTGGCAAAATGAGTCATTAATTGTAACTGTATATAATCTAGTTAATGAAGGGCGATAGCTCAGCGGGAGAGCATTATCTTGACAGGGTAAGGGTCGTGGGTTCGATCCCCACTCGTCCTATACATAAAACAATATTTCACAGCCAAGACAGCCTCTAAACGGCTGTTTTTTGCTTTATCTTAATTGAAATGAAAAAATTATCCAAGATAACTGTATATGGTACGAACCAGAAGACTACCTACAAAAATATGGGGTGGTCTTTAATATGTCTTATTGATTTAATGCTATAATTGAAGTACTAGTTAATTGTAAAAGTAGCAATAGGGAGTTCTAAAATATATAACAGAAAAAAGATATGGTGGTGAATTAATTGAAGCAAATTAAACGCGTTGCAACCCTATATCGTGTATCTACAAAAGGACAGTTGGATGGAAATGATATACCAATGCAGCAGCGAGCTTGTAGAAGAATGATTGAAAAGCAGGAGGGATGGAAGTTAGTAAAAGAATATTCTGAAAGAGGAGTCTCAGGTTTTAAAGTATCTGCTTCCAACCGAGATGTAATTAGACAGGCTAAAGATGATGCTGAAAATGGATTATTCGATGTATTGCTAGTATTCATGTTTGATAGATTAGGCAGAAAAGATGATGAGACACCATTTGTACTTGAGTGGTTTGTAAACAGAGGAATTGAAATGTGGTCTGTAATAGAAGGGCAGCAAAAAATTGAAGAAAATACAGATAGGGTGATGAACTATCTTAGATTCTGGCAGTCGAGCGGAGAAAGTAGAAGAACTTCTAATCGCGTGAACGAAAAGCATATGCAAATGGTGGAAGATGGCATATTTAGAGGTGGCGGTATACCATACGGGTATAGAAGTGTTGATTCCGGCAAATTTAATAAAAAGGGCAAGGTGTTGCTTAAATTAGTAATACACGAAGAAGAGTCTTTGGTTGTGCAAAGGATGTTCCGACTGGTACTAGACGAAGGATACGGACAACTAAGGATAGCTAAATTGTTGAACGAAGAGAATATTCCCACAAGAAAGGCTAAACAGTGGGGTGCGGCTACTGTGAATGTCATACTTAAAAACCCTATCTATAAAGGAATAATGAGATACAGGAGAGGATCGGGAGATGCCGTATTCTCTGAACCTATACCTGAATTAATGATAATATCCGAAGAAGAGTGGAATTCAGCTCAAGATATTAGAGAAAAAAAGAATCCCAAAAGTAAGCAAAACAATGATAATTCCGTGCCGATGAGCACAAAAGGAAGTTTACTTTTAACTGGAATAGCGAGATGCGGGTGTTGTAACTCAAGGCTAACTTCAACAACATTTGTGAATAAATATAAGGCTGCAAATGGAGAAATACTTAGATACAATCAAAATAAAAGCTATCGGTGCACCGGAAAATTACAAGGGAAAACCGATTGTAGCGGTCAAGCTACTTTCTCGACTAAGATGGTTGAGAGACAAGTAATGAAGCAAGTAAATAGTCACTTAAATCAACTCGAAACAATAGATTTTAGTTCGGAGATAGTTTTGATCAAAAAGAAAATATCAAATGAGGAAGAGAAAAAAATTAAGAAGCTACAGTGTATACTTGAAGAACATTATAATGAGCTATCTGTTCTTAACGCCGAAGTCCCCAAATCAATTATGGGCAAAAGCGCCTTCAAACCAAAGATGCTTAATGATCTTATCAAGAAGAAGGAATTGGAGATTACGCAAACTACCAATGAAATGAATGAAACTGAAAGAATACTATCCTATAAAAAGATTGAATTGTCTGAACTGGAAACATTAATGGAGTATATTCCGGTTTGGCAAGATGTTTTTGATGAAGCGTCAATGGAAAAGAAGAAAATGATGTTAAGTACACTAATTGATGTTATTTACGTCAGCAAAGAGAAAATCTCCGTAGAGATTAAGGGTAGAATTAAAGAAATCTTGGGACATTCATCGAGTGAAAGTAAATATTCAGGGAGTTGACACAGGGGAGTGGAGTGCACTACTGATCATATGTGAGAAGTCTTGCATAGCAGGACTTCTTTTTTTATTTTTAAACAAAATTTAAACCAAACCTAAATTCAACGTAAGGTTGATCTCTTATTGTTGTAGTTAAGAACGTACAACAGAAGGAGAGAGAAAATGCACGCTTCCAAAACCCGATCTACTAACAAAAACGTGATTAAAAAGGCCGTACTAAGCACACTGGTGCTGGCGCTCACAACATCCTCATTCATCCATACTACGTATGCCACCTCCTCGGAGGGGGACAGTTTAACTGCCAGTGCTGAGACAACACAGAACACGTTCCAGATGCAACAGGCTTTTCGCATGCGCTCACAACAAGCCATGTCTCAAGATCAATCCCCGATTCAGTACCAGATCAAAGCACGTCTGGACGAAAAAAACATGACAATAGAGGGTAGCCAGACCGTGACCTACCTGAATACGAGCAAAGATACCCTTCAAGAGTTGGTCATGCATACCTATGCAGATGCTAATCGATCCAAAGCAACACAAACGATCATGTATACAGGCCAGAATGAGCAAATAGCCAAAGAACACCCGGAAAAGAAAGCATCAGATTTCTTGGGCGGAATGGATATTGTGAAAGTGACGAAACAAGGGGAGAAGCTCCTCTTCGATAAGAAAAATCAGGCATTACGTGTACAATTGAAGGCACCTTTGCAACCGGGTCAGTCGATTACCTTCCAGATAGATTTTCTACTCGATATTCCTTATGGTATGCAGCGAGTATCTTATTATAAGGATCAGATCAACGGAGCACATTGGTTTCCGGTGATGTCTGTGTATGACGAGAACACGCATCAATGGAACAAGACACCGTACAGCACTTCATTCGAGAGTGATTACTATACCTCATCGGATTTCGATGTTGAGTTCAATGTGCCTGAGTTATATCAGATGGTCATGCCGGGAGATATTACTTCCCAAGACAGTGCTGAACAAGGGCGGAAAGTGGTTACATCACATGCTGCGAACACCAGAGAATTTGCTTTTTTTGCTGGTCCTAATTTAAAGGTAGAACGTGAGACGCGTGATGGTCTTACCGTGGAATATTTTTATTCGGATGATGACCCTGCCAAAAAAGCGGCGGTGGACAAATACATCGATTATGCATTTAAAGTCATCGCTTTTTACAATGAGAAATATGGTAAATATCCGTATCCCGAATTTCGGATTATTGAAACTTATGTGGATGGTTTTGGCGTTGAATACTCAAGATTAATCCAAATGCCGGAGCGTGCTGCGGAGTTATTACCAGAAAACGATACCACGTTTGTGCATGAGATTGCACATCAGTGGTTCCATGCTTTGATCGGGAACAACTCAGAAACGGAATCCTTTCTGGATGAAGGTTTTGCCGAGTTCTCCACGGTGTATTTTTTAGAAAAGCAGGGCAATAAGCTGGGAGGTTTCAGATCGATTCAGCTTGATCCATCACCTATTGATCTGCCAATCGCCTCAACGAATGAACAAGTAGGAGAAATGGCTGATTATGTATTTTATCAAAAGGGTCGTCAGGCCATATATCAATTATACCGTTCTGTTGGTGAACCCAAATTTGATGCGTTTATGAAGGAATATTTTCATCGCTTTGTCTACCAAAACGCTACAATAGATGGATTACTTGGTACCATTGAGGATGTGCTTGGTAAAGAACAGCGTCAGGACATGGAAAACGCTTTAAGGAAACCGGGATTTGAGCTTAAGCAAGAATATCAAATGTCTGAGAAGGAACTTGCAGCATATATGCATGATGTCTATCAGCCGCAGTATGAAGGAGTGGTGAACAACGTTCCCGATCTGCCTTACGAAGTGATGATTCGTTTAATGGAAAAGTCCTTCCGAGGAGAGCCGTTAACCATTGTACTTGGAGATCAAGTAAGCAAAGAAGCGGCGAAACAACAGGAACAAGCGGCCAGCCAGTTAACTCAGATTTTCGATGTATTTGGCATGAAGTACAATGTAGTTCGGGATCGAAAACAGTTGAAGCAGAAGCTGAAACGTGAGATTGGCAGTAGTAACCTCATTCTTGTTGGTAATGCGAAGTCGAATGGCTTGGTTCAAGCTTTGAAAAAAAATATGATGGTCCGGGCAAGTGATATCGGTTTGGACTGGAAAGAGGCCATGAACGTATCTGGACATTCGGGAGCATATGTCATTAAACATCCATACAATCAGAATCGTCTTATGATTCATTACTATTGGAATGGCGACCATCTCAGTGACAAGGCTTCAGCGTCCTTTATGGAGAAGATTCTGGAATCTCTAACGCTCTCTAATGACATTTACCAATCCTATGAGCTGGATGGCAACGGTAAATTGAAAGATAGCAAAAAAGTCGAATGATACATTTTACAATAAAATAGAACCATAAAAATAGAAATGTTAATAAAGAGTCGCCTATAAGGTGGCTCTTTTTGCCTGTTCAGTTCCATTTAAGGTTTCTCTTTTAAACTTCTCTGTAGCAGGAATTTAAAAGAGAACAAAAGGCGGGAAATGGCATGATAAACAACCAATGGCGAAATGTTATAGCAACTACAGTGATTGCTTCGATGTTATTAGCGGCTTGTAGCAATGAGAGTGGAGCTCTGCAAACAACAACAACGACTACAACTACAGAGAACCCATCCACAGAAGTTCAGACGGAAACGGTGAATTACGCACAAAACTTTAATAAAACGGAAGTGATGTCTTTCTCCATTGATGTAGATGAGGATGTATGGCAGGAAATGCTGGATACGGCAACAGAGGAGAACTATATCAAGGCAAATGTAACGATTAACGGAACAACGATTAAAGATGTAGGCATTCGAGCTAAAGGAAACTCAAGTTTAAGACAAGTGGCAGGAGACGATACAACGGATCGGTATAGTTTCAAAATCAAGTTTGACGAATACGTCAAAGGGCAGACCTGGAATGGTCTCGACAAAATGGTCGTGAATAATATGATTTCTGACGCCAGTTATATGAAAGAGTATCTCAGCTATGACATCATGAGTTTTATCGGAGTGGATGCACCGCTGTTTTCTTTTGCCAACATTAACGTCAACGGTAAGGCGTGGGGCTTATATTTGGCTGTTGAAGACATAGACAGCGGATATCTGGCACGCGCGAAGAATGGTGAAGGAGAAATCTACAAGCCCAATAACGATGGCAATATGGGAGCGGGCGGAATGGGAAATCCAATGGGAATGGGGAACCCGCCAGCAGAAGGGGATGTGGGAGGGATGGGAGACCGTCAGCCTCCTGAAGGCATGGAACCGCCAAGTGATACAGGTGCAGGAACAGGCGATGCTAACTCTCAGACTGCCAACACTCGCGGGGAGGGTGGTCGCGGATTCGGAAGAGGCGGTGGAATGAATGGCGGCACGAACGGCGTATCCTTAGTGTATACGGATGATAAAGTGTCCAGTTATGCTGGCATTTTTGATAATGCAAAGACCAAAACGACGGAAGAAGATGAACAACGTGTGGTTGAGGCACTCAAAAACTTAAATGCCGGCACCGATCTTGAGAAATATGTAGATGTGGATGCTGTGCTCAAATATTTTGCGGCTCATAATGTGGTTGTGAACATGGATAGTTACACATCCAATATGGGGCATAACTATTATTTATACGAGAATAACGGCAAGATCAGTATGTTGCCATGGGACTACAATATGGCTTTTGGTGGATTCCAGGCAGGTTCCGCATCCGATGTGGTCAATCTTGCCATTGATACCCCGTTATCAGGCGTAACGATGGAAGAACGGCCGATTCTAAGCAAGTTGCTGGAGGTTCCTGAGTACAAAGCGAAGTACCATGAATACTTGCAGGAGATCGTTGATGGTTATTTTGCAAACGGAAAATTCCAGCAGACGGTACAGACGTTAAACAATCTGATTACGGATTACGTTAAAAATGATGCTACAGCGTTTGTGACATATGACAAGTATAAAGAAGCTGTTACTGAATTGACTAAATTAGGCACGTTACGTGCCGAGAGCATTCAAGGACAGCTTGATGGAACGATTCCTTCCACTACGGAAGGGCAAAAGGCGAGTGCGGATAAACTGATTGATGCATCTTCCGTTGATCTAACCAAATTGGGAGATGGTCTCAAAGGAAACGGAATGAGGGGTGGATTCGGAGGCTCAGGGTTCAATCGTAATTCCGGTAATCAAAATCAACAGAGTGAAAAAACGGAGCAATCCGAAACAACCAAATAGGATTCAGTTGCCCGACTTGTCCTTCGTAGCTAAATAATGGGATGAACGCATGCATGTTTTAGGCTGATATCAGTATATAGAGAGCTACCTTACAAGGTGGCTCTTTTTAATTTCATTTGTTTATTTCAAAAAACTATTTACAAACCTAATTTAATTGTGTACAATCAATTTGTAAACAAGTTAAAAGAAAACATGTTCAAACCATATAACAAACTTTAAATCGGAAGAGGAGAATTTTAATATGAAAACTCTATATGAAACGACAGTTATTAATACAGGTGGACGCCAAGGGATCGTACAATCCCCGGATAACGTATTCATGATGGATGTAGCTACACCCCCTGAACTTGGAGGTCAAGTAACAACAGCGACTAACCCGGAGCAACTGTTTGCAGCAGGATACAGTGCATGTTTTAACTCTGCGTTGGAATTTCAATTGAAAAAGCACAATGTAACGATTGAACGCAGCACAGTATCTGCAACGGTTGCCTTGGTAGCGGACCCGGCAGATGGTGGTGTAAAGCTGGATGTTGAGCTGGAAGTGAAAATTCTCGGTCTGGATGAAGAAACGGCACAAAAATTTGTGAAACTTGCACATGAATATTGCCCTTATTCCAAAGCGATCAAAGGTAATGTTAACGTTAAAGTGGAGCAAGCGTAAGCAGACAGGTTTCGTAACGTTCCATTTAGTATTAGATAAATGCAATAGCCAAAGACCTCCGAAGACTCGGAGGTTTTTGGCTTATACTTGCTTCGCGTTAGATCAGCAATTGGCTGATTCTCGGTGGTATTTTATTCGTTATCTTTTTAGTATTTAAATACGTTTTTTAAGGTAGGCACACAATTGGGCGTTTCCCCATATGATGCACTATTCAGTCAGCATTATGGGAAATGGGGAATCCGTGATGGCAAAGGCAAAAGGAAAGAAAGCTCCCGCGTTAAAAAGTGACAAGATGCGTGTATCCATGAAGCTGGTCACATCCGATGTATGTGAACGCTGCAAGACACCTTGCTTACGAGGGACGGAATATGCTGCACGAATGAGAGAAGGCGGGGCGGTTGGCAAAGGGGTTCCCTGTATCCTCACTCGCCACGTATCTTCATGATACTTCGTCTAATGGCGTATATATAAAATGCGACACCATAGGTTATCCTGAAAACAGGGTAGCCTTTTTTTGTGTTTACCAGAGCGTGGTAAATATTTTGGATAAAAAATGAAAAATGATGAAAAACAGCGCAACTTTGTGGAGCCGTTCGCAGTATAAATCTACAAACAAGCTAACAGCAAGGGAGGGTATATTGACGGGATGAAATGGAAAAGAGTGCTGCTGTGTGTCATGGTATTCTCCTTGCTGGGCGGGTCTTTATTATTTGCGGACTCTGTGAACGAGAAGATTCGTGTGCTCATTAACGGCAAGGAAGCGTCTGACGGTGGTTATTTGATTGATGGAACGACTTATGTACCTGTAAGAGAGGCTGGAGGCATTGCTCGGTGGGACAATAGTAACAAGCGAGTAACGGTGATCAAGCCGAACGTACATATTTTTCTCTTCAAGGGAGACACTGTGTTTGGGAACGTCAATGTGGGCAAATTGAAATTTAATGTGTTCTCACAGGTCGATAGCCTCACAACCGATGTGACTGCCGTGAAAGTTACCATAACGGACCCGAGCGGTCAGGTAAAGGATATCCAGGCTCAGGATCTGACTACACAGAAGGATAACTTCTGGTTCCGTACGTATGATTTCACTTATGATTTTAGTCGTGCTGGCAAATACCAGGTCGGTTTTCATATTAAAGAAAATGCAAACAGCAACTATGTTCTGGTCGCCGAAAAAATCATTACAGCCTTGAATGACTAAAGGCGAATAAACGCTATCCCTCTAAATTGACCTGGCTCTGTGAACATGTTACGATATGCAGGGTTACACATTTTCTATTGATGAAGCGAGGTATTACAATGAGCGATCACAAACACGAGCATGGAGATAACTGCGGTTGCGGTCACGACCATGATCACGATCATGAGCACGAAGAGATCCTTCTCACATTGACTGATGAGAACGGTCAAGACGTGGAGATGGTTTTGGTAGAAACGTTTGACGTGCAAGATCACGTTTATGCACTTCTGCTGGAACGCAACAATCCTGAAGCTGACGGCATCATCCTGCGTATGGAAGAAGAAGACGAGGAAATGGTGCTCTACAATATTGAAGACGAAGCAGAGTGGAACCGTGTTGAAGCGGCATACAACGAACTGGTTGCTGCTTCCCAAGAATAGTCATTCTTTTGGAATAGGACACAAGGACTCCTTGAATCTCAGGGGGTCTTTTGTCGTTGGTTTGGATTGTCGGGCCGGTGCGGAGACAGAGAGTCACAAAAAATGAAAATCAAAAAGGACCAGGTGTTAGACCCGGTCCTTTTCAGTGCAAGCTTTATGTTCAAATTCTTTAGTTTCGCGTATCTTTCCCGCTCTCATCTCATACCTGAATCCCGTTCTAGAAAATGGCGTCAGCTTCCACAATGACTTTGACGTTCGTAACGCTACGGTCTTCGGGTCCTTTAACGGGCAGTCCGACCTCGACATGATCAATGATATAATCAATGTTTTCTTGCGTGATTACCTCGCCCGGAAGCAGGATCGGAATACCTGGCGGGTACACATAAATGAATTCGGAGATAATGCGTCCAGCGGATTCCTTGAAAGGAATGACCTCAGTATCTCCGTAAAAAGCATCACGCGGGGTCAACATCAGCTGAGGGATGTCTGGAACTTTGACAACCAGTTCATGCGCCGGATTGACCTGATAATAAGTACGGGACAAATCCTGTAGCGCATTAAGCAAGATATTCACGCTGTCATCTGTATCACCTGGCGTGATAAGGCACAGAATATTGTACATGTCGCTAAGCTCTACTTCGATATTATAATGCTCACGTAGCCAGTTCTCGGTTTCGTAGCCTGTAATGCCGAGATGGCGCACATGAATCGTGACTTTTGTTGGGTCATAATTGAAAGTGGCTTCTGTGCCTAACAGTTCTTTGCCGAAACAGTACAAGCCATCAATGTCATTGATCGTACGCCTTGCAAACTCAGCAAGGTCAATGGCCTTTTGCGCAATCTCATGACCATGGAGCGCCAGATTACGTCTGGAGGTGTCCAGCGATGCAAGCAATACGTATGACGTGGACGTGGATGTCAACAGACTCAAGATGGTCTGTACACGTTGTGGGTTGACGAACCCGTTCTTGGTGTTCAGATTCAGCACGGAGCTCTGTGTCATCGAACCACCAAGCTTGTGCACACTTGTAGCAGCCATATCAGCTCCAGCAGCCATTGCAGACAGCGGCAGGTCCTCATGGAAATGAATAAGTACCCCGTGTGCTTCGTCCACCAGAACGGGCACTTGATAGCTGTGAGCCAGCTCTACGATGGACTTCAGGTCTGTACATACACCGTAATAGGTTGGATTAATGACCAATAAAGCTTTGGCATCCGGGTGGCGCTCAAGCGCACGACGAATCGATTGGATGGTTACACCGTGATCGATGCCAAGGTTAACATCCTGTGCAGGAGAAACAAATACGGGTTTGGCTCCTGAGAAAATAATGGCGGACAGGACAGATTTGTGTACGTTGCGGGGTACGATAATTTTGTCCCCAGGTCCGCATACCGATAGAATCATCGTCATAATCGCACTGCTTGTACCCTGTACACTAAAATAGGTATAATCGGCTCCAAAGGCATCTGCGGCAAGCATCTGTGCTTCCCGAATGACAGCTGTCGGTTGATGCAGGTCATCGAGTGGTGCGATGTTGATTAAATCTATGGAGAAGGCGTTATCGCCAATAAATTCACGGAATTCGGTATCCGCTCCCAATCCTTTTTTATGTCCCGGAATGTGAAACTGTACGGGATTGAGTGCCGCGTGATTTTTCAAAGCGGTAAACAGCGGCGTACGGTGGTGATTCATCAGTGCTGTCACAACCCTTCCTAAGTAAAATGGTAAACAAAGATGAGTATAGCAAAATAAGCACTGAATGCAAGCGGTATGAACGACAAATTTTTGAATTGGTGAGATTTGCTTGTCATGTCCCCGGTTACACTATGTGTAGAGGACGGGTAAATGAACCTTGAAAGGGGAAAAAGAATGCAAACCGACATCAAACCAGCCAAGATCCTGAGATCGCCTTTTTTTATCGCGATGTGGCTGACACTTTTTCTGGTGGAGATCATTAAGGGGGCACTACTGGTCGCCGTTCTTCCCGTATATATGGATAATATTTTGGGGTTGTCTGCTGGCGTCATCGGCGTAGCATTTGCTCTCCAGTATCTGGGAGATAATCTGTTTAGAGCCCCTTCAGGCTGGGCAGCGGAACGAATCGGTTTCCGCGCCACGATGGTAACAGCTCTGATCTGTACTTTGATTGCCGTTATCATGATTCTTTTTCTCAAAAGTGCCGTTGGACTATCTATGGCTTGTCTCATTCTCGGAATCGGTACGTCACCCTTGTGGCCCTGCGCAATGACGGGAGTAACTGCGATGTCAGGCCCGCAGAACAAAAACGGAACAGCGATGGGTGCGCTGGAAATGGCGGCTTTGGGAGGCACGGGGCTCGGGCCTGTCGGTATGAACTGGCTATTGGAGCGGACCGATCATGATTACCGAACAATTTTTCTCATCCTCATGGGATGTGCAATTCTGGTCATCCTGGTTGCTATGATTCTTCCGGGCCGTGTTGTGGTCGAAAGGGGGCAAGCAGCAGAAGCGGGAGATGCTGGAGAAGGCCTGATGTCTGCAAATCAGAAATATCCAGCCAAGCCGAATCTTCTTACCCCGTTCATTCGGCTGCAACAGAGCGTAAAGCGTACATTACATCGTGTGCGCAGCACGCTCAACGTTAATCCGCTGGTCTATCCCGCTCTCTTTATGCAGTCATTTGTGATTGGTCTGCTCAGCCCTGTCATTACGCTGTATACACGAACAGATCTGAATATCTCACCTAATCTGTACAGCCTGCTGCTCATTGCAGGAGGAGGAATTACCGTCATCGCATTGCTTCCCGTTGGGAAAATGGTGGACAAGTTCGGTACGAAGCCGTTCCTGAATATCGGGTTTTTGATGGCGGCAGCAAGTTTGTTTGTTTTCGCGACAGTGACAGCCATTCCTGTTGTTTTTGGCATTGTCATGCTTGTCGGCGTCAGTTATGCGATGATTCTTCCGGCTTGGAATGCATTTGTTGCCACACTGATTCCAGAAGGGGAACGCGGAGCAATATGGGGATTTTTCCTTACATTGCAAGGTTCGGGTATGGTTTTTGGTCCGATTGTGTCGGGGTTGTTGTGGGATCACATCAGTCATCCTGCTCCCTTTATCGCGAGCGCTCTTGTGATGGCAGGACTTTTCGTCGTTCACTTTGTTTTGGCGCGCAAGCCTTACCGTACCGCACCTGCTGGATAATGAAGGACAGAAAAAAGGAGATCCATAAACCCTGATCAGGGTTAAGGATCTTCTTTTTTCTGATGTGTTGTAATGCCTGGTGGTCGTCAATTAGTGCAAATGAAGTGGGTTTCTCGGCTGTATAACACAATGATCATGATTTTGTCACTTGTACATATTGGAGCAGAAAAGATTCGAATCACGATGAATTACCGGGGGCTTGCCCCTGTGCATCTGCGGAAAGCTTCAATTCGGATTCGTATTCCGTGAAAAATAGTCAAATAACCAAGTACCCTTACATAAAATGAAGTATAAAATAGGGTAAGCCGATGTAACACAAGCGCTTGAAACATGAGGGCCGGAGCAGATCCGGTACAGATGGAGGGAGTGCCGTGAACAAGAGTTATGAAGTTGAATATTGCAATCTGGAGCTGCGGTTCAACCGTCGGCATATCCAAAATCTAATCAAAGACCTAATTCGTGAGGGGTATTCACTATATTGGAGCGAGGACGAATCCTTCTTTATCCTGTCAGTCCGCACCGGACGTAAGCTGGTAAAGCTCCGTTTTCAACAAACACGCAGTGGGAATTATAAAATGACAGGAGATTATCTGATCAAGGATGCCAAGCTCGCAGAGTGGTTGGAGAAACTGATTGGGGATACACGCGGCCATGCTGTGGTGAAACGCTTCAAGGATCAGCAGATGACGGTAGAGAATATTCTGTTTGGTGAAGTCATCCGTCTGGTGGAAGTGTCGGGATTCAAGCAACGGGTTATTTTTCAAAAAGAACCTGCGCCTACGGCGGAAGAGATGGAAGAAATGTTCCTCTCGCGCGAAGGCGAAGAACGGCTACTGCTGCTTCGTATGGAGATCGATGATGAACTGGAGCGCCTGTATAATGCTGTGCAGATCGACAATACAGAGAAGGCCAACGCCTGCCGTGAAGCGCTGCAGCGATTGTCCGGGCATCTGCTGATGCTGGAAGGATGAGACCAAGCGTGTTTGAGCATCGTTTTTGTTGAAAGGGCTGTTCCCAAAGGTCATTAACGGACGAGGGGCAGCCCCTTGATATGTAGGGAGAGCGTTAGTTTTGGATTCTGAATCTCTGGACTTGTACTCTTCCGCTCGTCTACGGACGCTGAGGATCAATAATGGAATAGTCCGAACTCTCTATATGAGTATCAAATTCCTCAATCCCTTGCTCCAGAATTAAATCTGCTTCTTTAGCAGTGATCGGAATGACCCACAACAGAGGGACTGTCTTCTGGCCAATGTGAATAAGTTCTAGGGCTTCGTTTTCTCCCCGCAACTCGTCAATTAACAAGGCAGTCGCATTCCATTCTGTGGGTGCTAGCGGACTTGATTTCATCACACGCGGGATATCCGAATTCGGAGTATTTTCGATATGATGCGTAATGATATCTGCCAAGTAGGTGTTGACACGTTCTACATTTACACCGCCTAAATCGGAAGGTAGCGCAAGCATCCACTCTGCGGAGACTCGTTCCCCTGAAGGGCGGGTAGCTTCAGACAAACCTACAGTGACAAACCGGGAGATCTCAGACTGCAACGTTGCAGGGAAATAGTAGATCTCCACATGAATGCGTCGCTCTGTTTTGGAAAGTATGATTCTGCTCTCAGGCATGCCCCATTCATTCATATACATCCCCAAAAGGTAAGTTCTTCGGATATCCAGTGAAAACCGTTCCTCGTTTGAAAGTTGCTGATAGCTCATTCGCTAACTCCTCCAAATCTGATGATGATTCGTTGCTACTACTATAATAACGTATTTTATGAAAATACGATGAACACCTGAGCAGATTACAGCATTTTCTCGCTGCCTGGCTAGGGAGCGGGGTTCACTTTCATACATAAAACCGTTAAAATGGGTGTATTGTTGAGATTTTTTTTCAATAAAATTAATTGGAGTAAAGGATGGAGGACCAGATGACAAAACAACAAATCGGCGTAATCGGCCTGGCAGTCATGGGTAAAAATTTGGCCTTTAATATTGAAAGCAGAGGATTTTCAGTATCGGTATTCAACCGTTCCCCAGAGAAGACACATGACCTGCTGAAAGAAGCCGAGGGCAGAAACCTGACAGGTACATTCTCCATTGAAGAATTCGTAGCCTCCCTGGAATCCCCGCGTAAAATTCTGATTATGGTACAAGCAGGTAAAGCTACAGATGCGACCATTGAGCAGTTGTTGCCTCACCTGGATGAGGGCGACATTATCATTGACGGCGGAAACGCATATTTCCCTGACACGGTTCGCCGTAGCAAAGAACTGGAAGACAAAGGTATTCGCTTTATCGGTACAGGCGTATCCGGCGGCGAAGAAGGTGCACTGAAAGGACCTTCCATTATGCCAGGCGGACAAGAAAGTGCATATAAACTGGTGGAACCGATCCTGACGGCCATTTCAGCTAAAGTCGGTGACGACCCATGTTGTACATATATCGGACCAGACGGTGCCGGACACTATGTGAAGATGGTACATAACGGCATTGAGTATGGTGACATGCAATTGATCGGTGAAGCCTATCACCTGCTGAAATCGGTACTGAATGTATCGGTAGAGGAATTGCATGAAATCTTCACAGAGTGGAATCAAGGCGAACTCGACAGCTATCTTATCGAGATCACGGCGGATATCTTCTCCAAATACGATCCAGAAACAGGCAAACCAATGGTTGATGTCATTCTGGATGCCGCTGGACAAAAAGGAACAGGCAAATGGACAAGCCAGAGCGCGCTGGATCTCGGCGTACCCTTGTCCATGATTACGGAATCCGTATTCTCCCGTTTCTTGTCGGCGATGAAAGACGAGCGTATCGCTGCAAGCAAAATCCTGAACGGACCTGAGGCAGAAGCATTCTCCGGTGACAAAAAAGCATTCATCGAGAGCGTGCGCAAAGCGTTGTTCGCAAGTAAAATCGTATCCTATGCCCAAGGCTTCGCACAGATGCGTGCCGCATCCGACGAGTATGGCTGGGATCTGAAATACGGCAACATCGCGATGATCTTCCGCGGCGGTTGCATTATCCGTTCACAGTTCCTGCAAAACATCAAGGAAGCATACGACAAAGATGCAGCCCTGAAAAACCTGCTCCTTGATCCGTACTTCCAAAATATCGTGGAAACTTACCAGGATGCATGGCGTGAAGTGGTTGCTGTTGCGGTGAAACAAGGTATTCCGGTACCAGGTTTCTCCAGCGCGTTATCCTACTATGACAGCTACCGCACAGAACGTTTGCCAGCAAACTTGCTACAAGCACAACGTGACTACTTCGGCGCACACACGTTCAAACGTGTCGACAAAGAAGGAAGCTTCCACCACAACTGGATGGAG
Source organism: Paenibacillus xylanexedens (assembly GCF_007680605.1). Lineage (GTDB taxonomy): Bacteria > Bacillota > Bacilli > Paenibacillales > Paenibacillaceae > Paenibacillus > Paenibacillus xylanexedens_B. The sequence continues at coordinate 2,664,086 of NZ_VEIO01000001.1, read as the reverse complement.
TAATCTACAAATCATACAATGCAAAGAGGGACTTGGAGGATCGGATTATACCGATCACCATCGGGTCCCTCTTTTTTCATAAATCGAGAGAATCTAAAAGTCTGTTTAGTAACATTAATGAATGATGATCATTGGGAGAGGAGGGACCGTATATACGGTTGTGGCTCGAAAGGAAGCTTGCTACAGGCATGGCCTTCCCCCGTTCGCAGGGCTGTGTTATGATAGGACAAAAGTGCTCACGAAATGCTTGAATTAAAGGAGTGTACACCTTGAGCAAGTCTAAAAATATTATTCTCATTGGCATGATGGGAACGGGGAAATCAACTGTTGCTAATATGCTTTCTCATGAGCTGGGATACCGATTAATCGATGTTGATGCCGCGGTTGAACAGGAGGAAGGCTGTGCCATTCCTGAATTGTTTTCAAACAAAGGAGAAGCGTACTTTCGTGACGTAGAGAACCGGGTGCTGTGCACGGTACTTGAGAACGAAGGGCAGGTCATTGCAACTGGAGGCGGGGTCGTACTTCGTCCGGATAACTGTAAATCCATGTCAGCGAATGGCTGGGTTGTTGCTCTAACAGCAGACCCTGAGGTCATAGTGGAACGTGTAAGCGGGTGTGATAACCGTCCACTGCTTGCAGGAAATGCCGAGGAACGCATTCGAACGATTATGGAAGAGCGTAAAGATGCATACCGTTTTGCGGATTACACGGTGGATACTACTGCGTTGTCTGCGGCCGAAGTGACTGATTTAATTTTAGCGCATTACCGCGTCTAAGCTTGTTATTGTCGAAGTTGAACAAGAGAGGGAAGTTAAAAAAACGGGCCATGCGGCCCGCTTTGGGAATGGTAGGCTGTATGGGTGATCCATCCAACTTTAACACTTTGAAAGGATCGCCGTGAATACAGTGTCCTTACCTTTTAGTCTTCCTGCTGCCACTCCAGCATACCGCCGACCATATTGGTACAGCCGTCGTATCCAAGCTGTTGCAGGTATTCACAAGCTCGCTCACTGCGATAACCGCTACGGCAGATGATCACGATCTCACCGGACTTATCAATCTCCGACAAGCGATCCGGAATTTGTCCCAGTGGAATATGTTTGGCACCAGCAATCATGCCTTGCGCGACCTCTTCGTCCTCGCGGACGTCTATCATCTGCAGCTTTTCTCCCGCTTGTAAACGGCGGCGCAGCTCGGATGGTTGAATTTCTGCGATTTGTGTCATATTCAGGTCCTCTTTTCTATATGGACTTAACGCCTCTAATGATACCTAAGCCAACCAGGCGATGTCAATTTGGCCTTACGAAGACTCACTTCACCTAAAACAATCGAAGACTCATTACACCTAAAACAATCAATGAAGGAGAATATCATCCATGGACGTTATTGTTAACCCTACCCCTAATTTGAACGGGGAAATCGGAGCTTTGTCCTCCAAAAACTATACTACCCGTTACCTGCTGGCCGCTGCGCTTGCGGAAGGAACCAGTACGATTCATTTTCCGGCACATAGTGAGGACAGTGATGCAATGCGCAGATGTATTCGTGATTTGGGCGCTGTGTTGGAAGAGGATGACAGCAAAATCGTTATCCAGGGCTTTGGAAGCCGCCCGCGTGATGTACGTGAATTAAACGTAGGCAATGCCGGTGCTGTACTTCGTTTCCTGATGGGGGTTACCGCACTTTGTCCTGAAGTTACATTTGTGAACACTTACCCCGATTCACTGGGTAAACGGCCGCATGATGATTTGATTGATGCACTTGGTCAAATGGGGGTTCAGGTAGAGCATCAGCAAGGGCGTCTGCCGATTACCATTAAAGGCGGTCATGCCAAAGGTGGACATATTCGTGTATCTGGCTCTGTAAGCTCGCAATATTTGAGCGCATTGCTGTTTGTGACCCCTTTGCTTGCTGAAGACAGCACGATTGAGGTTCTGAATGATTTGAAATCAAAAGTGGTCATCGGTCAGACGCTGGAGGTTCTCGCACAAGCAGGGATCATCATCCATGCAAGCGACGATTATATGTCATTCCGTGTACCTGGCGGACAGGCTTACAAGCCTACAACGTATACTGTTCAAGGGGATTACCCTGGCTCGGCTGCCGTACTTGCTGCCGCAGCAGTTACGCAGTCTGATGTGAAAATTCTCAGGCTGATGGAGCAGAGCAAGCAAGGGGAGCGTGCCATCGTTGATGTGCTGCGTATGATGGAAGTGCCGCTCACTCATGAGAATGATGTGGTTCACGTTCAAGGAAATGGCCGATTGAAGGCGATTGAATTCGACGGAGACGCGGCTACGGACGCCGTATTGGCTATGGTAGCGGCAGCTGTGTTTGCGGAAGGCACGTCACGGTTTTATAATGTAGAGAACCTGCGTTACAAGGAATGTGACCGAATTACGGATTATTTGAACGAACTGCGCAAGGCCGGAGCGAACGTCGAGGAGCGTCAGGCTGAGATTATCGTACACGGTCGTCCGGAAGGTGTCGAGGGCGGCGTAGAGATTAATGCTCACTATGACCACCGTGTCATTATGGCGCTTACTGTCGTGGGTCTGCGTGCCAAGCAACCTCTCCGTATTCGGGATGCACACCATGTAGCCAAGTCATATCCGCAATATTTTGATCATTTGCAGGCGCTTGGCGCCTCGATTCAGTGGGTAAAAGAGTAAATTAACACGTTAAGCAGAAAAGGATGGTGCTTGAACATGGAATTTAACAACCCTACTCGAGAAGAAATTGGACACATTTTGCGCAATGCAGGCAACATCGCAGTTGTCGGCTTATCGGACAAATCAGACCGTACCTCGTATATGGTCGCGGAAGCGATGCAGAGCAGAGGATACCGAATTATCCCTGTGAATCCGCAAGCACAGGGAGAGATTCTTGGCGAGAAGGTGTATGCCACGCTCGCAGATATTCCCGAGCCTGTAGATATTGTTAATGTTTTTCGGCGTGAGGAGTTCTGCGCGGAAGTCGCTCGTGAAGCTGCTGCGATCAAGGCCAATGTATTATGGCTTCAACTCGGCATTCATAACGATGAGGCTGTCCAGATTGCGGCAGAGAACGGCATGACGGCAGTCACCAATCGTTGTATCAAGGTAGAAGATTCCATCGTTCTGCGCGGCGCTGGCCGCGGCTAAGAGGCCGTGTTGTCCTCATGAATTCGTTCATGGCATCGCATATTCAACTTAGGATTTTAATGAATATCCCGTGATTATTCAAAATCACGGGATATTTTATGTTCAGCGTAGTAAAATGAGATTGAAAATATAAGGAGGATGAAATATAGATGAAATGGTTTAGAAAGGCAGTTATTCTGCTACTTGTTGCCGTATGTGTAGCAATTTTACGGCTAGAGGCTCCCGTTTACGCAGCGAATGAAGCGATTCATGCAACGGATGTGTGGACAAGTCAATCACTTTTCGTCGCACCTGCCAAGAAGCCGGAAGTGAAATGGGGATTGGACTTTAAAGATTATGTAAGACAATTGGTTGTGGATTCCAAAGGAACACTTTACGTGATCTCACATTACTCTGGTCATCCGTTATTGACTGCCGTCACACCAAAAGGCGAAGTGAAGTGGGCTAAACGAATGGAGCATATTAATAGCATATCAGACATGTATTTATACAAAGACAGTTCTCTTGTGATTCTTGGTGATGATATTCCCGAACGAGGCAGGGGGTCAGAGAATTTTGGAACGGCGAGCATATCAAACTATACATTAGACGGAGAACAGATTTGGGAGAAAAGGTACAAGGATTACACAGCTAATTATAATGTGGATGTCAGCAAGGATGGAGTTATTATTTTTACGGCTTCTTATGTACAAGTTATACATAACAATAAACCTATAAGTCAGGGACAAGATTTTAAAGAAGAGAAGAGATTGCTCGGCGTTAATATGGACGGCAGTGAGAAGTTTAACAGTCTTCTTGGCACAGAGATCAATTCAAGTCCTTTCTTCGTTGTATCTGACCCAGTCTTTGTTAAAGATCGAATTTTTTTGACACTGTCCTCCTTAAGCAGTATTAAAGAGAAAGGCAGAGTGAGATCAGGTGAATTGATTCAATACAGCCTAGCGGGTAAAAAAATATCAGGTACCCGGTATACCGGGGAGAATCTGCAGAGTCCGATTTATGATAATCATCAGATTTATGTTGTCGGAAACGATGATCTTCATATTTTTGACGCCCAGGGCAAGCTGAAGAAAACCGTCAAGGGAGGCTTCCAAAGTACAAGCAACTCACTTGCTCCTTCAATCAGCAAGCAAGGTGACGTCGTATTTGGAACAAATATCTATCATGCTCTGAGCAAGAAAGTAACCACGTTTAATAAAGAGAATCAAACCTATTTTACCAGTGAACCCATTATTGATCGTAACGGCAATCTAATCTATCATTACAAAAACTATGCTAAAAATATAAACTATTTAGTTTCCATGAACCTTGCTACAGCCAAAGTGAACTGGAAAATGATCATCAATCATGATTTACAAGATCAATGGCTTGTTTCAAGGGATGGAACTATATATGTAACTGGAACTAAACTGCTAGCTATCAGATAAACAAACTCTAATCTTAAATGCACAGTAAAAAGGGGATATAACTCCCCTCTTTTACTTTGACAAAATGCTGTGTAAAGCTTACCATCTAGGATAGAAAGGAGAGGTCGCCATGAATTGGCTCGGATCCTTGCAGCAGCTCGGAAGAGCGGTTATGCTGCCTACAATGGTCCTGCCCGCTGCTGCCATTTTGCTCAGCGTAGGCAGTCTGCCCTGGAACGTCTGGGGACTGGGAGTTATTGGTGAAGTGTCTACCGTGGCCGGACACGGTATTTTTTATTTTTTGCCGTATTTGTTCGCTGTCGGTGTGGCACTGGGGCTCTCCAACCAGGCCGGTCAAGCTGGACTTGCAGCGCTGGCTGGTATCGTTATCTATGATCAGGTAACCCGTAATTTCGGGGATGGCACGGTGCAGCCAGCATCATTAATTGGAATTATACTCGGTGCATTAGCCGGTGGAATGCATAATCGGTTCAAAAGCATTAAACTGCCGGAAATCTTGCAATTTTTCGGCGGATCAAGGTTTGTTTTGCTTATCGTCGGACTCTGTTCGGCTCTTTTTTCCTGCTTTATGTTATGGATTGCTCCGGTTCTGCAGCATGGTCTGAATTCCATTGCAACATGGGAATACAGCTTAGGCGGCTTCGGATTGTTTATCTATGGTGTGTTATACAGGGTGCTGGTTGCTTTTGGGCTTCATCATCTGCTGAATAACGTATTCTGGTTCCAGTTGGGAACCTATGAAACACCGAGTGGCAATATTGTGCAAGGGGATTTGCCACGTTTCTTTGCTGGCGATCCGTCAGCTGGATTTTTCATGGCTGGACTTTTCCCGATTATGATGTTTGCTATCCCTGCGATTGCTTTTGCCATTATTCAAGAGGCCAGGGAAGATCTAAAACCCAAAATCAGAAAAACGTTTCTGACTTCTGCATTGGTTTGTTTTTTAACAGGGGTGTCCGAGCAGATCGAGTTTGCTTTTCTTTTCGCGGCGCCGTACCTGTTTATCGTACATGCAGTGATGTCCGGGGTGGCCATGTGGCTTAGTTATTGGCTGGATATAAGGCATGGTTTCTCTTACTCGGCTGGTGTCATTGATTACATACTCAATTTCCATCTGTCCGAGAATGCTTGGAAGCTCATTCCGATTGGCATACTATATGGGCTAGTCTATTATTTCCTGTTCCGCTGGGCGATTCGTACGTTCAAAATCCCGACACCAGGGCGAGAAGAAGGGTCTATGCTGGAAGATTGGGTTGGAAATATCCCTTATCAAGCTCCGTTGATTCTCGAAGCATTGGGCGGGAAAAGCAACATCGTGCAGGTGGAGGCATGTATTACACGCCTGCGTCTGACGGTTCACGATGATCGGTTGATCGATACCGGAGCGATGAAGAATCTGGGTTCCGCTGGACTGATCAAGCTCGGCGGAGGTAACGTGCAGGTTGTATTCGGCACCTATTCCGAACTAATTCGGGAAGAGATTGCGAAGCTGCTGGAACGGGATTTGCAACAGGTACTGTTCGCTGCACCTGTGCAGGGAAAAATGCTCCCGATTGAGGAAGTGCCAGATCAGATTTTTGCAGCCAAGCTCGTTGGAGACGGGGTTGCGTTTGTACCGGAGCGAGGAGAACTGGTGTCGCCTGTCTTTGGAACGATCATGCATTTGTATCCAACGATGCATGCCCTAGGCATTTCTACACGCGAAGGCTTGGAGGTTCTGCTTCATATCGGAATCGACACCTCGCAGCTGAAAGGGCATTTTGAAGCGTTTGTGCAAGAAGGGGATACGGTTGAGCCTGGACAACTGCTGATCAAGTTTGATCTGGCCGTATTACGTGAACAAGCTGCGTCACTCACGACTCCGATGGTCATTACGAATCCGGATCGTGTAAAATCATGGAGTTTTGCTCCATTCAAGCAAGTGAAGAAAGGTCAGGCATCCGTCATGTCCGTGGTGCTCTATGACAGGAACGTTGGAGGGGTAGAATGAAGATACAAGGCATCAATGGAGCTGCAGGCATCGCCATCGGCAAAGCATTTGTCCTGCCCAGCTGGGAATGGGATCTACCGGACCAGAAGATGGATTCGGTGGATCTTGCCCAGGAATTCGAACGGCTGTACGAGGGGATACGGACATCGAAGGATGAGATCGAATATATCAAAAATGAATTTAAAGAAGTTGTAGGCCCTGAGGAATCCAGCATCTTTGATGCGCATTTGGCCATTCTGGAAGATCCGGTCTTCATGAATGAAATACGCGGCATTATCGAGCGTCAGTATAAGGCGGCAGAGGTGGCGGTAAAAGAGGCGATAGACCACTTTGTCACCATGTTTGACCTTTTGGAAGATGAGTATATGAAGGAGCGGGCAATCGATATCAAGGATGTCGGTAACCGCCTGCTTAAACATCTTCTGGGTGCACCTGAGATTACGCTGCCTTCAGATACACAACCTTACATTCTCGTTGCTAAAGAGCTGTCACCATCTCAATTGGCGCATTTAAATCCAGGCTATGTTTTGGGTATTGTTACGCTTATTGGAGGTAAGACATCTCACTCGGCCATTATGGCACGTGCACTCGGGATACCTCTCGTTTCCGGATTGGAAGCGAGTCTTGGCATGCCGGTCGAAACAGGGGACATGCTTGTCGTAGACGGTGATAATGGGCTGGTATTCACAGAGCCAGATCGCAAAACCATTGAACGATACACGATGCTTCGCAACAAGGAAATGCAGAAAAAAGAACAGTTGCAGGTGCTTGCCACCGTAGATGCGGTGACCAAGGATGGAGCGGTATTACAGCTTGCTTCCAATATCAGTTCTGTGAAGGAACTTGATCTGGCATTGAAACATGGTGCCAAAGGTGTAGGGCTGTTCCGAACCGAATTTCTGTATATGGATCGTGCGACCTTCCCGGGGGAGCAGGAGCAGTATGAAGTATACCGGCTTGTTGCGGAGAAAACAGCAGGTCAGCCCGTTGTCATACGAACACTCGACATTGGAGGCGACAAAGAGCTTGATTATTTTGAATTACCCGAAGAGGATAATCCGTTTCTAGGGTACCGAGCCATTCGGATCAGTCTGGATCGCAAGGATCTGTTCAAAACGCAACTAACGGCCATTCTACGTGCGAGCGCAGCGGGCAATGTGAAAATTATGTATCCCATGATCTCCTCGGTTGAGGAGTTGCAACAAGCCAACGAAATCCTTCGGGAAGCGATGGCTGATCTGGATGAAAGGGGCTTGGCCTACGATTCAAACATTCAGGTAGGTATCATGATTGAGGTCCCTGCTGCCGTGATGATTGCAGATCTTCTTGCGGAAGAAGCAGATTTCTTCAGTATCGGAACAAATGATCTGGTACAGTATGTGCTAGCGGTAGACCGAATGAATGAACAGATTGCTCATATGTATCATCCGTATCATCCGGCTGTGCTGCGTATGCTACGAGCGACCGTAGACGCAGCACATACGGCAGGGATTGACGTGAGCGTGTGTGGTGAGATGGCAGGGGACGAGCGCTCCATTCCGTTATGGCTGGAACTCGGGATTCGTCATCTCAGCATGTCTCCGCAATCCTTGCTACGCGTGAAGCATAGAGTTTTGAATACTACGGCTGCTGATGCGAAGGAGGAGGCACGCAAGTGTTTTACTCTCAGAACGAGCAGTGATATTGAACAGCGTTTGCAGATATTTAATGATGCGAGCGGCAGTCCTGATGACCAGAGCGGATCAAACGCATCTTAAGGGATCTGAACATTAGCAGACGACCAATACCTTTAAATTAATATATTCACTTTTGTACCACTTTTTCCAAAAGATATAAAAAACCGCTGTGCATACGATTGCATAGCGGTTTTTCTTTGATCATGTTCCTTTCGCTCGCTTTTATTTGGCAGCTTTTGCAGCAAGTGCATCACAGAATGCTTTTCCATAAGGAGGGAGATCCGGTGGACGACGAGCGGAGATGATATGCCCATCCACGACAACGGCTTCATCTTTCCATATCGCACCTGCATTCTCCATGTCATCCCGAATACCTGGCGTAGAGGTTACGGTAATTCCATTCAAAATTTTGGCAGAGATGAGTACCCAGCCTGCATGGCAGATTTGCCCGATCGGCTTGCGGTCTGCATGCATCTCTTTTACAAGCTCCAGCACTTTGGGGTAGCGTCGTAATTTATCTGGAGCCCATCCTCCCGGGACCAGAATTCCATCATAATCGGAGCTGCTGAGTTCGTCGAAACTGTATTCAGCGGTAGCAGGAACACCATATTTACCGACATATGTTTTTCCTTTTTGCTCGCCAGCCAGATGCACTTCGGCACCTTCTTCGCGCACGCGGTATACCGGATACCATAGCTCCAGATCTTCAAATTCTTCATCAACTAGCGCGATGATTTTTTGACCTGATAATCTCATATGTTAACTCCCCTTCTATATTGAATTTGGCAGATCGTGTCTTATATTGTACCAGATTCGCTGCTTGGCTTCCTAATCTAAGCATGGCTTAAGCACAAGTTCTTATCCGGATAGAACGATTTCAACTCAACCCCAGCCTTTATTCGACAGCCTTCATCTGGTGACAGTGGTAATTTGTGCAACCTTTAGTTTACAGCAGGATTTAGGCGGAAATAGGTCGAATGGTACATACATAGAGAGTAAAGAACGAATGAGGTGATGGTTGTGCGCAAGTCGTGCAGATGTGGACATGTAATGGAATTGGAATTAAGAACGGTCGTATACGCCAAAAAGGTAGAAATTCGTAATGTACCTGTTTTTGCGTGTGCAGACTGTGTATCATACGAGGTGTTGCAGCCGGTGAAACCGGATTTGACAGAATGTATTAGCAAACTGGGTGAACAGCCTGTGAAGCAAGATGTCTCTTTTGGGGAACAGAATGAACTGGCTGACCTACTCCACGAACAGCTTCTGGCCTGGCCGGAGGCAGCGGATCAGGAGATGGAATACCGAATGAAAGAGGCGGTAGAGGGACGAATCAATCTATTGCTAGATATTATGAGCTACGCACACAAAGCGAAAGACAAAGCGTGGATTGAGGATACGGAGCGCAGATTGGCACAGTTGTCGGGTTTTGTATGGCAGGCGCATTTCTCAAATGCCGTCTAGTTTTGACGTGTGCAATGCTTGTTTTCATGAAAATTGGATTTTTTGCTCACTTTTTGTTAAGATATCGAAGAGTGAAAACGCTCCACATGGCGTTATTGCTGATTAAGGGGGATGTATAACGAATGGCTGACATGACTAAAATGACAAGTATTGAACAGCTAAACTCCGCTGTGCAGGCGACGGAGGATCAACCCTTGCTTCTGTTCAAGCATAGTACCCGCTGTCCGATCAGCGCACATGCTTATCAGGAGATGAATGATTATCTGCATAACTCTCCGAATGAAAACGTCAAATACGGCATCATCTATGTGGTGGAGGATCGCCCGGTATCTAACGAAGTAGCCGAGAGACTGGGTGTTAAGCACGAATCTCCCCAAGTTATTCTGGTCAAAAAGGGAAATCCGGTATGGCATACTTCCCATTCAGAGATTACCAGTAAGATGCTTGCTAACACTTTAAGTGAGTCCTAGAGCCTATTTTAATTGATTAATGCAATAATTTGTCGTAATATAAATCTTAATGAAAATGGAATGAAAATTTACTGGTAATGGAGCGAAGTACTGTGACGGTAACCATTTATGATGTGGCACGTGAAGCTGGAGTGTCCATGGCAACGGTATCACGGGTAGTCAACAATAACCCTAATGTCAAACCGCAAACGCGGAAAAAAGTATACGAAGCAATTGAAAGACTCGGATATCGTCCGAATGCGGTAGCCCGTGGTCTGGCGAGCAAAAAGACAACGACAGTTGGAGTCGTTATTCCGGACATTTCGAACTCCACCTTTGCGGAGATTGCCCGCGGAATCGAAGATATTGCGAATATGTACCACTACAATATCATTCTGTGTAATGCGGACAAAAAGAAAGAAAAAGAAATTCGTGTTATCAACACCCTGCTGGAGAAACAAGTGGATGGACTGCTCTTCATGGGCGGTACGGTAACGGATGAACACATTCAAGCGTTCCAGTCTGCAGCAGTTCCAATCGTATTGTGCGCAACAAGTGATGAGAAGGGCACATTCCCTTCTGTTGATATTGATCATGAAGCAGCTGCGTTTGATGCTGTCAACACACTCATTCGTCACGGTCACAAAGAGATCGCGATGATCAGTGGAACGTTGCAGGATCCGGCTAACGGTTTTGCACGTTTCCAAGGGTATAAGAAGGCATTGGAAGCAGCAGGTATTGAGTATCAAGAGGATCTGGTACGCATCGGTAACTATCGATATGAATCCGGTGTGGAAGCGATGAAATACTTCCTCGGGCTTAAGAAAAAACCGACTGCGATCTTTGCTGCAACAGATGAAATGGCGATTGGTGCAATTCACAGCATTCAGGACGATGGCTTGAAAGTACCGGATGACTTCTCCATCATTAGCGTGGATAACATTCGTATGGCTTCCATGGTGCGTCCGCAGTTAACAACTGTTGCTCAACCGATGTATGATCTGGGTGCGGTAGCGATGCGTTTGCTGACCAAACTGATGAAGAAAGAAAATGTGGAAAATCCAAGAGTGATTTTGCCGCATGAAACTATTCTTCGTTTGTCGGTAAGTCACGCGGGTTAATTGATTATTTTTTATCAAGTAAGCGAAAGGGAGATTCAATTCTCTCTACATAGATTTCGATTGTACAGGAGCTCCGGAAACGGAGCTTTTGTGCTTAAAACGGCTCGGGTAATGACATGATCTCACATACAGAACGGGGAAACAGGGAGGATACAACAATGCGTGAAACGATAGGAATTATGGGTGCTATGGATGAGGAAGTTGAGCTTCTGCTTCAGGGCATGAAACAGCTTGAAACGGTGAAGCAGACAGGCATCACGTATGTCGCCGGTGAGTGGCTTGGCAAGCAGATTGTCGTATGCAAGTCAGGCGTAGGGAAAGTAAATGCGGCGGTAACTACGCAGATTCTGATTGATCGTTTTCAGGTGAATCGGGTGATTTTTACAGGAGTGGCAGGAGCGGTTCATCCCGAATTGAACATTGGCGACATGGTTATCTCTTCCGTATGTGTACAGCACGACATGGACGTAACACCACTGGGATTCGAACGTGGAGTGATACCGTACCAGGAGACATCGGCATTCCCGGCGGAGCCTGCGTTAATTTCGCTCGCTGAAGAAGCGTGCAAGGCGCAGGGCGCTCAATATCGGATTGGCAAGGTGTTGTCGGGTGATCAGTTTATTGCCAGCAAGGAGACTGTAAACATGCTTTACACAGAGATGGAAGGAGCTTGTGCGGAGATGGAAGGGGCAGCGGTTGCTCAAGTGTGTCACATGAACCGTGTACCCTTCGTTGTGCTACGTAGCATGTCTGACAAGGCAGACGGTTCTGCACATGTGAATTTTGCCGAGTTTACGGTGCAGTCTTCCCAGCGTTCCCATCGTATCGTTGAGCACATGCTTGAACATATGTGATTCTACAACACGTGATTTACCCGCAATGAGACACGAATAAATCGAGATGGGACACGAATAAACCGCCTCGCAGATGCATTTTCCGTTGACGATGGAGAATGATCTGCAAGGCGGTTCTTTTATGTATTCCTTCGCGATTCGCACTTGTTCCTTTAATACATAAACCGATGACGGAAGCGGACACGGTCAAACTGTTCCTCCGAGGTCATGGGTACTTGACTGCCGATCCGAACCATAAGGCAATTCGCAGGATGGGAGCAGATTTCAGGATCATCTGTCGCGTACCAGGTCATATCAATGTTTTGCATAAGCCGCTCCATCATTTTGCGATAATCCCATACCGATAGTCCGCTACCCTTCAAGTCCCAGTGCCAGTAATACTCTGTCGTGAAAATAATATAGTTCTCCATATACGTATCTTGCATCGCAGTAAGGAGCATTTCACGGCCTACACCAAGAGAGCGATACTCGTCTGCGACTTCGATGGCTCCAAGCTCGATCAGGTCTGTCATGTTGCCCTCGGACCAGCGTTCACACTCATCTGCGTAGTGAAAAGTAACGTATCCGATGATGATATTATTTTCATGGGCAATTATAATTCGCCCTTCGGGTAAGGCAGCAATCTCGGCAATGGCTTCTTGTTGCTCTGTTGGGCGCCGAAAGGCATCCAGATCGGAGTGAAACGTCAATTCCATAATCTGTTCTGCGGGCACGGGCCCCTCAACCGTAATTCGGTGGTCGGACTTGAAAATGGAACGTATATGATGCTTCTTGATATGCTCCATGGTTCATTCCCCTCTCTCCCCCTACTTATAGCAAAAAACCAAAAAAATGAAAAGCCGTAGACGATGTTTGATCCAATTTGCTATAATTGCGTTGACAAAAAATGTTCACAATTCAACACCGTTTGAGTGCAACGGTTGGGTCAGGCAAGTACATGGCGAGAAGTTCTCTCTACTAATGTAAGCGCTAACTGGAAGTTCAGTCAACACAAAGGCAATACGAATGAACCCTGAAGGGAATCGAAATGTCGAGTTGAAGGAGGCTGGCAAGCATGAGTCAAGCACATAATGAGATGCTGCAAACGGTGGTGTCTGAATCGAATCTGGGCGATTATACGGAAGCAAGAAGCCGGTTCGATTGGGAAACGGTAGAAAGGCACTTTACGTGGCACGCCAGCGGCAAAGTGAATATGGCACATGAGGCGATTGATCGCCATGTCCTGGAAGGCAGAGGTGGGAAGACGGCTTTGCTCTACAGCGATGCTTCCCGTGAGGAAGCTTACACCTTCGCAGATCTGAGCGAGCAGTCGAGTCGTTTTGGTAATGTGCTGCATAAATATGGCGTAGATAAAGGAGATCGTGTTTTTATTTTTATGCCACGAAGTCCTGAGCTGTATTTCAGTTTGCTGGGAATTTTGAAAGTGGGCGCTGTAGCGGGTCCTTTATTCGAGGCCTTTATGGAAACGGCAGTGAAGGATCGGCTGGAGGACAGTGGTGCTGTTGCGCTTGTGACCACGCCTGAGCTTCTTGGACGGATTAAACGATCCGAATTACCAGAGCTGAAACATATTTTTGTTGTCGGCGGTGGCCCGCAGTCTGAGGATGGACTGATTGATTTTGATGCAGAGATGTCTGCGGCTTCGGATGATATGGAAGTGGAATGGCTGACGCGTGAGGATGGACTGTTGATTCATTATACCTCGGGTTCAACAGGGAAACCGAAGGGTGTATACCATGTTCAGAATGCAATGATTCAGCATTATTATACAGGTAAAGTTGTACTTGACCTGCGAGAAGATGACATATATTGGTGCACTGCCGATCCAGGTTGGGTAACAGGCACGTCGTATGGCATTTTCGCCCCTTGGCTTAACGGGGTAACGAATGTAATTCGTGGGGGACGTTTTAGCCCGCAGGACTGGTACAGCACAATTGAAAAAAACAAGGTAAGTGTATGGTACAGTGCCCCTACGGCATTCCGTATGCTCATGGGCGCAGGGGATGAGACAATTGCCCAGCATGATTTGAGTAGCTTGCGCCATGTCATGTCGGTAGGAGAACCTCTGAATCCGGAGGTCGTACGTTGGGGCTGGAAAGCGTACGGTCAACGAATACATGATACATGGTGGATGACCGAGACGGGAGCGCAGTTAATCTGTAACTACCCGGGTATGCCGATTAAACCGGGTTCCATGGGACGACCTTTACCGGGTGTTGAAGCAGCTATTATCGATGATCGTGGACAAGAGCTCTCGCCATACAGTATGGGGAATCTGGCGATCCGCACACCTTGGCCGTCGATGATGGCAAAAATCTGGAATAATCCAGCGAAATATGAGGAGTACTTTAGACTGACAGGCTGGTATGTATCCGGGGATTCGGCGTATATGGACGAAGACGGATACTTCTGGTTCCAGGGACGCATCGACGATGTCATCAACTCTTCTGGTGAGCGCATTGGACCGTTTGAAGTGGAAAGTAAACTGGTAGAGCACCCAGCGGTTGCTGAGGCTGGCGTGATCGGTAAACCGGATGTTACACGCGGCGAGATCATCAAAGCGTTTGTCGCGCTTCGTGAAGGGTATGAGGCGACGCCGGAGCTGAAGGAAGAAATCTATCGGTTTGTAAAAGAGGGCCTGTCCGCTCACGCAGCACCTCGTGAGATCGAATTCAAAGAAAGGCTGCCGAAGACTCGTTCAGGCAAGATTATGCGCCGAGTGTTGAAGGCATGGGAACTTGATCTGCCAACAGGTGACTTATCCACCATTGAGGATTGAGTAATATGTAGAGTTAAAAAGGACATGAACATAAACAAAGCCGCATGCCAGTGTATTCACACTGGACATGCGGCTTTTTCATTCGTTTACAGATTGGTTTGTCAACGGGTTAGTCACCCGTATTAAGGCTGATAGTGTATCGCTTCCGAGGATGCGGACTCTCCGACACTGTTGCTGGCAGATACCTTGAACCAGCCTCCCGTTGATGACGGTACACCATAAACCATACTGGTACCCGAAGTGGTGCCAATCTTGGTGAAGGGTTCCGAACCAGTCTCGCTATAGAAAACAGCGTAGCTCTGTACGGCGTCTGCTTCCGGGTTCGGCGCCCACTGAATACGAAGCCCTTGTGAGAGCGCAGAGATACTCACTTGGCCTGGTGTGCTTGGAGCTACCGTTGGTGCATTGTTGTTACTGACGGTTTCTCCAGGGGTTACCACCGTACCAGGTACCTCAATAGGCTGGTTCACTTCCGGATCAGGCGTAGCAGGGCCTGCACTGCTCACCGTCGCACTTGGCGCAGATTCCTTGCCAGCAACGTCTACGGCTGTAACATAGAATGCAAAGTTGCCACTAGCTGTTGCGTAAGCCGAGAACGATCTGGACTCACCTGTCAGCACAACTTGGCCTTGATTCTGGAATCCGGCACCACCGACTGAACGATAAAGGCGATACCCAACAACATCACTTTCGGGTGTAGCATTGAATGTGATGGATGCCCGTTCTCCCGAGATGGAGATGCGAACATTGCCAGGTGCATCCGGTGCTTTGCCGTTATCTGTGCGTGGATCAACCTCGGTTGGCAGATCAGCACCTGCATCTTCAGGCAGATAGTATGCAAGCGACTCGTGACGACTCATCCGTTTAAAAGCATTTTGCAATTCTTTAATGAGATCGGAGATTGGTTTCTTACGCTTGACAACTGTTTTTTCCTTCAACATATCCGCAGGTGTCTCATCACGCGGAATGTAATTTACACCGTTGTAGGTAATATACTTCGCTTTAGCGACAGCATCATCACGTTCCTTCGGAATAAATTTGCTATTGAAAATGTCAGTAACGAATTTATCAGTCAGGGAAGTGGGGAGCTTGCCACTATATGCTGAGACTGTTCTGGTTTCAATACCAGAAGGTTTTTTGAATGAATTAGTAACAAAGAGATCCTTCTGTGTTTCGATCACTTCATTCATAATTTTGGCCCAAAGCTGCTGAGCGCGTTTGCGTTGTGATTTGTTTTCAAGTGTATTGACCGGTTGTTTATAACCAACCCACACACCGAGAGTAACATCCGGTGTATATCCTTCAAACCAGACATCGGCGTAGTTTTGGGTTGAACCTGTTTTACCAACAATCGGTATACTTGATCTATACTTGTAGTTTTCTCGTACTTTATCTGCAGTACCTTCCGTTATAACGGTACGCAACATATCCGTCATAAGATAGGCGGTCTGCTGCGAGAATGCCTGTACAGGCTCGCTGTCGTGTTTGTATACAATGTTGCCTTTGGAATCCACAATTTTGCTGATCATATAAGAATCGTTGTAGACCCCTTTGTTAGCAATTGCGCCATAAGCGCTTGTGAGTTCCTCCACCGTTACACCATATTGAAGTCCGCCGAGAACACCGGTCTGGGCCTGATAATCCTGCTTCTGGATCGTCGTAATGCCAAGCTTTTTCGCAAAAGTCCAGGCTTTGTCGATGCCAACTTCCTCATTAAACAGCTTTAGAGCGGGTATGTTCAATGAGTAATTCAGTGCTCTACGAGCGGTTACCAAGCCTTGGTAACGGTTGTTCGCATTCTTGGCGATATGGTATCCGCTAGGGCCGTCTTTCAGGATAATTGGCGCATCGTCGATGACGGAGGCCGGTTGAATAAGACCTTCCTCCAGAGCTGGCAGATAAGCCGCAATAGGTTTCATCGTAGAACCGGGCTGACGAATCATTTGAGTCGCATAGTTCATCTGTTCATCCTGGAAGCTTCGGCCTTCAATCATGCCGAGGATTGCTCCTGTTTTATGATTGATCAGCATCGCTGCAGTCTGCTCTTTTCCCTTAACGGGATCATCTGCCGAGAAGTTGCTGTTATCTTCGGCAATCGTACGCATCGTTTTATAGATGTTCTTGTTAATTGTTGTATAGATGCGATATCCGCCTGTGCGAAGCTGTGACTGAGCCTCTTCCAGCAGGGCACTGTTTTCCTTTTTCGATGCCTCAGCGTCTGTACTTTTGCCTGTCGCCTTCGTTTTGTCGGCATTCAGCTGCTGCATGATAATCTGTGCTGCTTGACGTTCCGTTTCCATCATAAGGTATGGATAAGTGTTATAGGCTTTAACGGTTTTCGGAGCAAGCGAGCTTTTGATATCAAAGGCAAGTGCATTGTTGTATTCCGATTGCGTGATTTTGCCAAGTTCCAGCATGCGGCGCAGAACCAGTTTTTGACGATTGATGGCGCGATCAAATTTATCCTCTACAAAATCGCCTTTACCGTTAAAGGCGGAGTAGGAAGAGGGAGACTGAGGTAATCCAACCAAATAAGCGGCCTGAGCTATATTTATTTTTTCGAGATCATTGATATTAAACAATCCCTTGGCGGCTGCTTTGATTCCATAAACGTTGTATCCGCTGGAACCATTGCCGAAAGGCACCTTGTTCAGGTAGGCGGTCATAATCTCATCTTTGGTCAGAAAACGTTCCAGTCGAAGGGAAAGCAAAATTTCCTTTACTTTACGATCTTCCGTACGGTCCAAATTCAGAAATACACGTCTAGCTAATTGCTGCGTAAGCGTACTGCCGCCCGTTTGTACTGATTCTTTCAGCACTTTTTGTTTCACGGCACGCAGTGTTCCGCTCATGTCTACACCTTTATGTTCGTAAAAATGATTGTCTTCAATCGAGATCACGGCATCAATAACCTTTTTGGGAATCTGGTCAAAGGTGACCGGACGTCTGTCTTCTTCCGTGCGAAGTTGACCAATCGGACTGCCGTCAGAAAAGTAAGCAAAGCCTGTGATGGAGTTTTCGCTGACTTTTTGTTCAATCAGGGCCCTTGACCGGACGGGTTCGTCTTTGACGATCGAACTGACGTAACCCATTAAAGCACCGCCAACGAATAGTACGCCCATAAATCCAAGGACAACCATCCACATAACGAAGCTACCTAGTCTGCGTGCAAAGCTACGCTTGCGTACAGGCGGATCTTCAGGCTTTTTCTTAGTAACATCAACCATTCAGTGTCTTCCTCCTTTTAACAGCACTAATTATAGCATAAAAAGACCCGTTTGCATGCCTGAGAAATACAAGTAATGGTCGAAATTTGCCAATCTGGAATGGATTATGATATATAGCATGTGATATCGGACGACATTTCATGAGTTGCAAAAGTAAGGAAAAAGGCTGGAACTGCATCTAAGCAGGCCAGCCTTAAGGTCTATATAAAAAAAGATTGTTTGAAAAAAATATAGTATCTAATACTCATTAAGTTCTGAAACGCTGGATGAGTTCCAACAGTTCCTGTGTGAGGTGTGCCAAAGAAGCCGATGCGGCAGTGATTTCCTCCATGGATGCAAGTTGTTTCTCCGAAGCTGATGCAACCTGGCTTGCGTGCGCTGCTGTTTCGAGGCCAATCGTCTTAAGTTGCTCAAGTGATGAATCGACCTGTTGCGACTCATTTGACATCTGTTTGGCAATAGTGGAGACTTGTGCAATTTGTTGATTCACGTCGGCGATCTGTGATGAGATGGATGAGAATAGCTCACCGCTCTCGTTCATCACATCGGCAATGTGAGTCACCTCAGCGCTTCCTTTTTCCATATTTTCAACGATAGCATGAACCTCTTGTTGAACCGATTGGATCAACGTGGCAATGTCGGCAGCCGATTGTCTGGATTGCTCAGCCAAATTGCGAATCTCGGTAGCTACAACGCCAAAGCCACGTCCGTGTTCCCCCGCTCGCGAAGCCTCGATAGAAGCGTTGAGGGCGAGAAGATTGGTTTGGCGGCTTACTTCGGTAATCATACCCGTTATATGACCAATCTCTTCCGAGCGCTGTTTAAATTGTTCCAGTGCAGCCATGGAGAATTGGACAGATGTGTTTGCACTCTCCACCATATGGATAGCTTCCTGCATCTTGCCTGTTCCGTATGAAGTTCGTTCCGTCACTGATTTGGATGTACTACTTACTTCGGCAGCAGCTTCAGCTATTCTTCCGATGCCCGTGGATATTTCGTTCATCGAACGGGAGGAATGAAGTAACTCCTGAACTTGCTTCTCTGCCTTGTTTGCCACTTCCATTCCGGTAAGTGCCATCCGTTCGGCGGCTTTGCTCGTATCCTCTGCACCGGCGGTTAATTGTTGCGAAGTCGAGCCTACCGATAAGGCATGTTCAGATATAACAGAAATCGTATGGCGCAATGTATTCATCATGTCATTCATGTGAGCGGCCATGACTCCGAATTCATCCTTCGATTTTACAGGTAATGTCTGAGTTAGATCGCCTTCGGCGAGCTGGCCGGCTACAACATTTACTCTGTTCAGCTGTTTTACAATGGAAATAATCGTGAACGTGACTACTCCTGCGAGCAACAGCACCGCTAATATAGCAATGAGTACAGACCATTTTAAGCTATCGTAAAAAGGCTGGAGTATCACGCTTTTGGGTAATGCAGATACTAGATGCCAGCTAGAATCGGAGCCTTGAAGCTTGGCGGGTTCGGCAATAAATAATTCTGGCTTGCCATCGTCAACCGTAGTGTAGAACCTGGTATCATTCGACTGGATGCGGTGAATAAGTGTTTGGGTATTGGCAGAGAACTCTGCATTCTCTTTGGTCAGTTCTGGTCTTGAACCGTGCGCAGCGATGTGTCCTTCACTTGTGATCAGCATGGCATAGCCTTGATCGGGATTCAGTGATGCAATATTTTGCTGGAAACCTTCAATCGTAAAATCGGCGCCAACGATGCCAAGGAAGGCGTTGTTTTCGTCAAGCAAGGGCAGAACGATGGACACGAGCAAGGTCTCTTTACCGGCGACCTTGTACG
Source organism: Paenibacillus xylanexedens (assembly GCF_007680605.1). Classification (GTDB taxonomy): domain Bacteria; phylum Bacillota; class Bacilli; order Paenibacillales; family Paenibacillaceae; genus Paenibacillus; species Paenibacillus xylanexedens_B. The sequence continues at coordinate 2,644,144 of NZ_VEIO01000001.1, read as the reverse complement.
TAGTGGGCTCGGACCAATAAATGGTCTTGGTCGCCTTCGGCTGTTGATAGTATTTACTGGTTTCACTGTTTCCCTCATAAGTAGTCAGCGGTTCAAAATGCAAGGAGCTTCCATCCCGGATAACGTAAGGGATAAAACGGCCTGTTTCATCATCATACTTATCCTTACTCACATGTTCGGCATCCTTGCCGTCAAAGGCATTGGGCTCCCATCCGGTATAAAAACCAAAAACCTTTTCGTCCTTCTTCAAGTATTCTTCCAGAAGCCTTACGATATCCTGACGGGTTAACGTCCCATTTTTTGAAGCGTCCAGCAGGGTGGTACTCAAACTGTCGAGCGTATTTTTTACCTGGTTGATGTCAGTCATGAATTCGCTTGTCGCTGCACTAGCTGAGCGTTCCGCTACTGCTTCACCATATTGTAGACTTTTGTCATATACGGCTTTGGTGTTAAAGGCAATTAATGCGCCGATCGAACAGAGGAGCACTAATCCGAGCAGTAATCCTAGCTTTACTGCAAGCTTGGTATTTCGAAAAAATGTCATGTGTAGCCCCCCTTAAGTTGTCTTTCTACTTATGCGTGATTCTTTATGCCGATGGTTTTTCTCCAAAAAAGGAAGATAATCATATTATCGTTATGTAGAGGCCAGTAATGAAGAGTGCTTGGGGAGGGGAAAACAAAAACAAAAAAAACAACTGCCGAGAAAAACTCGAACAGTTGCTTTTTTTGTTGTGATGCAACGATTAACGGTTGTAGAACTCGACGATTTGTTTTTCATCGATGTCTTGGGACAATTCAGCGCGCTCAGGCAAGCGGATGAATTTACCTTCTACAGCTGCATCGTTGTATTCAACGTATGCTGGAAGATGCGAACGGTTTTCCAAAGCTTCCTTAATGGAAGTCAGGCCGCGGCTTCTTTCACGCAAGCCGATTACATCGCCAGTGCTTACTTGGTAAGAAGCGATATCGACTTTTTTGCCGTTTACAGTTACGTGACCGTGTGCTACCAATTGACGCGCTCCAGCGCGGGAGTTAGCAAAGCCAAGACGGTAAACGAGGTTGTCAAGGCGGCACTCAAGCAAGAACATGAAGTTCTCACCGGCAATACCTTGCATTTTTTGCGCTTTGGAGAACAATGTGCGGAATTGTTTTTCACCCAAACCGTACATGTGGCGCAATTTTTGTTTTTCTTGCAACTGCATACCGTAGTTGCTCATTTTTCTGCGTTGGTTAGCTCCGTGCTGACCTGGAGGGAAAGGGCGTTTCAATTCTTTGCCTGTTCCGCTCAGGGAAATGCCGAGGCGACGGCTCAATTTAAATTTAGGACCAGTGTAACGTGCCATGTTTAAAGTAGCTCCTTTTTAGTTAAAGTTCATATAGGGCTCTGTTTGCGCTCCAATTTGTTGATGCGGGCTTGGCCTCGCATAGAACGATCAGGAAAGTTCAGCCGCTGTCCTGAAAGCAACAAAAAGAATGAGGGTGACACAACCGGTAATGCCCAAATTTAAAGACCGTTTTAGTAGTCTTCATCAACAATTTATTCTACATTCTGAAAGGAGTAAAGTCAAGCAATACATAAAGTCAGAAAAACGTCTAAATTTGTCGATAGGTCATTAGGCCTAAAATAATGGGACAATTTTCTGAAATATGAGTGCAAAAAAGCTTCAAACAGAGTAAAATAGATGGTATCTTAACTTTAAACCATCTTATGTAGCAAGGTTTCGCTAATATTTTGCAGATTTGCGATAATTGATGCAGATTAATGCATCCCCCAGGATGCAAAAACGGTGCAAAGGAGCGCCTGACATGTTGGAACATCTAAGAAGTTTACCTGCCAGTCTGAAGTTGCGAAGCGCGGGCGATTCCACATCGTTTACTGTGCTTCCATCTCATGATGACCATGCGTTGTGGATGCAAAAAATGGATATCACACCTTTTGACTTCTCATATTTAAGCAGTTTGTTAGGACAAGCCTTCAAGGATTGGACAAGCCAGAAAGATTCTGTGCCTGGTGGGCCAATTGCTGCATACAGTGTTTGGAATATGGAAGGAGAGTGCATAGGAGAGGACTCCGGCCAGATTACCGATTCGGATATCAATGTACGTTCGATGGTTTTGGAGTGTGCTGAGAAGGAACAGACGTTATCTAGACACGGAATTAGTAAACATGGGGAGTATCTGCTGATTGCTGAGCCGCTGTTTTCAAGAATCAATAAAGATATATTTGCTGTGTTTGTTGCGCTGGTCTTTGAATCCCACCGGTCCGAAACGTCAGAAGCTGTGGTTCGATCTGAGGCATTGCATTATCGCACCTGCTTTTACCGAAGATTTGAATACATATTTATGACGGACTTGTTGCACTCACATGAACAAACAGCTCGGGAGGAACACCGAAGATCCATTCTTTTTCAGATCGTACAGCGTATGCATGACAAGATGGATGTCGGGGCAATATTGGACGAAGTATTTGTCAGTATGGACTACCTCTATCCTTCCACACACATTATGCTCTATATGTCTCAGGACCAGAGAAGCTTTAATCCTCGTATCAAGCCACTTCTTATTCAGGAGCGTGGAGAAGATATCTGTGTTCGCTCATTTATGGAGGGCAGGCTGATTGTCTCCCGGGCTGACGAGTTGGACAAACGAATCATTGAGGTGGGGTTGCCGCTCAAAGGCAAGCAGGGCATATACGGAGTATTTCATATCGAAATGAACGAGGAATTGATGGAAGACTCCGATCTGCAACTGATTGCGATGATGGCGGATACAGCAGGGACAGCTTTCGAAAATGCAAAACTCCATGAGCAATCCCATATGTTGATTCAGGAACTTCGTGTAATCAATGATCTGACTCAGCGTCTAAACAAAAGCTTGCAATTGATGGAAATCTATCAGTTTTCCGAGCAAGAATTTAAAAACATCTTTCAGGCCGACTATTGTTGCATTTTGCAATTAAACGACAGTACGAACAGGTTTGAGGTGATGGCGACCAATGTAAAAGAGATTCGGAATAGAACGTATCCTGCGGATTCTGGCATTGCGGGTTACATGTATCAGACTGAAGAGCCATTAATCATATCTGACTATACGCAGTTTGATAAGGTAACTTCCAGTTTCATGGAATTAACAGGCGCGATGTCTCTGATTGCAACACCAATTCGAGTAGATGGACAGGTGAAGAGTGCTATTCTGCTTGCCCATGTGCGGGAGCATTTTTTTTCCTATGAGAACTACAGGTTGCTACAAATGTTATCGATTCATCTTGGTCTTGCTCTAACCAATGCCACCTTGCATGCCGAGGTGCGCCGGTTGGCTAATCTGGACATGTTGACCGGACTGTATGTAAGGCATTACCTGGATAATATTATTCACGAACGTCAGGCTCATGATTACTGCGGCTCATTGGTTGTCGTTGATATCGATCAGTTCAAACAGGTGAATGATACCTTTGGTCATCAAACCGGAGATCAAGTATTAAAACAAGTCAGTGACATTGTTACAAGTTCGGTTCGGGCCGAGGATATTTGCGCAAGGTGGGGCGGTGAAGAGCTGGCTATCTACATGCCTCAGATCGGAATTCAACAAGCGCTTGTGTATGCGGAACGAATCCGTACCCGAGTTGAGGCCGAGACGAGGCCGTCTGTTACGGTGTCAAGTGGCATTGCTGAATGGAACTGGATGGATGAGAAAGTAAGTGTAGAGTCCCTGTTTTACCGTGCAGATATGGCGCTGTACAGTGCAAAGAACGGGGGCCGGAATCGAATTGTCATAGAGGAACAGGAAGGTATACGATGAGAGAGACATTCCGGTTGCGGAGTCGTTTCTCTCTTTTTTTTTGAACGGGTATGTGGATGAAAGTCCGTGTGGTTCGTCTGGTCGCATAGTAAGAAAGTATAAGCACTTATTGTGAGGGCAATCTATGGAGAAAATGACTGAAAGGTGGAATAGACATGTTGAACCGCCAGTCTACGTTTTCTTTATCGCTAACCCTTTGCCTTGTGCTAGCCGTTGTTTCGGGGTGCGGGATGCTCCAGCATGATCGGACGCCGGAAGAAATATTTTCTCTGGCATTATCCGGCATAGCCGGGAAAGAGACGTTGACGTTTGAAGGACAGGCTGGATTGAGACGAGAAAACAGTGGAATGTTTGAAAATCAATTTAAATTTGAAGGCAAGCTGGAAGACCATGACCGGCTGACGTTGCAGACCCGATTACCAGGCGCAGTGACTGCGGCGGATTCAGGAATAAGTTTGAATGCGGTGAAAAATAATGGTCAACCGAGCGGATTCAGTGCCTCTTTCCAACGTAAAAAAGGACAATGGAATGCTTTAACGGCGCAGCATGAACCATTACGTGGCTCCTTATCCCGTTTTAACCCCATTGCGCAATTAGAAAAGATCGATAGTATGAAAAAAACAATTCAATCCGAATATGGCTCAGGCCGCCAAACACGTATATTGCGGATAGAGCTTGCGCCAGAGGACGCCAAAACCTGGGCTACAGACCAACTGACAGATGAGATGAATTCCATTCGGGCAGAGTACATGCACAAGGCGAGTCAAGTGAAAGGTGCGAGTAAGCAGAAACTTGAGCAGGAATTGCAAAAGGTATGGCAGCAGGGCGAGGACACGATGCAGAAGTTGATTCAAAAGGCTGAGGTGCATACCGTCTATCATCTGACGGTCGATCGCAAAACCAGCTTACCGATGCGCCTTTCCTCTGAGAGTCAGGTGAAATACACGGATAACAGTAGCCGAAGTAATGTAGAAGCACTGGTAACCGATGTGAACTTTAAATCATATCAATAAATAAAACCTGTGACTGCCTGCTGACGGGATGTCTGGTGCGTGCTACAATAGTAACGTAATTTACCGTTGTTCAATTCATTGAATGGCAGATGACAGGAGGATTTATCGAATGAAGGACCCTAGAATTCAGAAGCTTGCAGCGAACCTGGTAGGTTATTCTGTTGATGTACAGCCTGGCGAAAATGTATTGGTTGAGATGATTGGATCAGAACGTGATTTGATCAATGCCATTATTGAAGAAGTGGGCAAAAAAGGCGGTAACGTTTTTGTACAGTTGACGGATCGAACCGTTCAGCGTGTGATGCTGCGCAATGCTACGGAAGAGATGATGAAAACGTGGGCAGAGATTGATCTGAACCGTATGAAACAAATGGATTGTTATATCGGCATCCGTGCGGGGGAGAACGTGAATGATCTGTCCGATGTGCCGGAAGAAAAAATGAAACTGTACAACTCCCTGTATTCCCATCCGGTACATAGCGAACAGCGTGTCAAGCATACAAAATGGGTGGTGCTTCGTTACCCTAACGCAAGCATGGCGCAACTCGCGAACACCAGCACGGAAGCATTTGAAGACTTCTATTTTGACGTATGTAACCTGGATTATGCGAAAATGGACAAAGCGCAAGACTCACTCGCGAGTCTCATGAAACGCACAGATAAAGTACGCATTACGGGACCAGGTACGGATCTGAGCTTCTCCATCAAAGATATCGGTGCAGAGAAGTGTTCCGGGCAAAAAAATATTCCGGATGGTGAAGTATACAGCGCACCCGTACGCAATTCCGTTAATGGAACAATTAGTTATAATACACCGACGCTGTATAACGGAATTACGTTTGAGAATATCAAGTTTACATTCAAAGACGGTAAAATCGTAGAAGCATCCAGCAATGATACGAAACGCCTGAATGAAATTCTGGACTCGGATGAAGGTGCGCGTCATATCGGTGAGTTTGCGATTGGTTTCAACCCGCACATTCTGCATCCGATGAAAGATATTTTGTTTGATGAAAAAATTGCAGGTAGCCTGCACTTTACGCCAGGTCAGGCATATGAAGAAACAGATAACGGAAACCGTTCATCCATTCACTGGGATCTCGTATTGATTCAGCGTCCAGACTACGGCGGCGGCGAAATCTATTTCGATGATGTGCTGATTCGTAAAGACGGCATCTTTGTCATTCCTGAGCTGGAATGTTTGAATCCGGACCAGTTGAAATAGGAACTGTATTTTGCAGTTGCTAGGAAAGCGGATTCACGGTATCATGTAGTGGTAATTAATAGATGATACCAAAAGTGAAAAGACGGAGGGATTCCTATGTCGAGTAATAACGCGGCTGTAGTGGAAATTGCTCAAACAGCAGGCAAGTTTACTTCTTCAATCGTGCTTCATTCAGAGAACAAGTATATCGACGTAAAAAGTATTCTTGGGTTGTTTACAACGCTGATCAGCACGCACAGTTATGAACTGCATGTTCATGGCCCGGATGCAGATGAAGCGAAGGCAGCGATGTCAGAAGTATTTGCAAAGCATGGCCTGAATGTAAACATCGCATCTGAATAACATCATTTAAGAACACCTCTGTCTTCGGGCAGGGGTGTTTTTAATCATAGCAGAACGCAATGTCCGTTAGAGCGAATTAGAGAAAGGGAGAAAAGGCTGTAACAGAGCTCACAACTCGTGCGGTTATTTTGGTCAGGTTCTTGTATTAGCTCTTCATTTCGTCTAATATTAGAGGTAGAACGTCTTTACGCGATTTTGGGACATAGGGGGGAAATGATGCATGACTTCATCTGATCTGCAGGACCAGCTGAACCTGAAAGCAATCAATCTTCTACAAGAAGATGCAGATAAAATACAGAAGCTTATTGAAGTACAGATGGAGAATCTGGCTACCCGCTACTGCCCTCTCTATGAGGAAGTATTGGATACACAGATGTATGGGTTCTCCAAGGAAGTTGATTTTGCTGTCCGTGCGGGACTCCTTCCAGAAGGTACAGGTAAGCAGATGGTTAGCGCGCTTGAGCGGAACTTGGCGATTTTATATGAAGCTTTGAACAAAAAGAATGAGCAATAGCCTGCAATCGCGCGGGTCAGAATAGAAGGCATGCACATTCCGTTGCATGCTTTTTTTGTATTCGAAGATGCACTGTCTGATGGTGAAGTAGGAGTAAAAAAAGACAGTCGCAGGAAAGCAATCCCTCGGCTGTCTCTTGATGTATGAAGCATTGGTATGACGTCAGTTAACAGTTTGGTTATACCAGGAAGAATGAGACACCTAGAATGACATAAACAACCAGCAGAAGCAGACCTTCATACCAGTTGGTGGAGCCATCCTGTGTGATCGATTTGGCAATAAAAACAGACACGCCGATGGCGACCAGTTCAATGGTGGTAAACACGATATCCATCGTACGACCCGTAAAATAGCTTACAAAGATCAGCACTGGAGCTACAAATAGTGCGATCTGTAAACTGCTACCTACGGCAATTTCAACAGCGGCGCCAATTTTATTTTTCATCGAAAGCATGATGGCTGCACTGTGTTCGGCTGCATTACCGATAATGGCCACGAGGAACGCACCAACGAACAGCTCACTTAATCCAAACTCTGAAGTGAATACTTCAAGTGTGCCAACCAGCCATTCACTGACAAAGGCGACCATAACTGTAGCAATTACGAGATAGAGGATCGACTTTTTCTTTGACCACGCCGGAGCGTGTTCATGAGGCAATTCTTCGTCCTGGTCATCCGTTACATCGGCAAGATAGCTTTTATGCGTGACCATAGAGAAGATAAGCCAAGCAATATAAGCCAGGATAAGCAAACCAGCCACAATGAGACTGAGTGTATTCGTATCCCGCTGTGTGATAGAGTGGGTGTTCAGGAATACGGCCGGGACGAACAGGGCAATAATGGCAACGATCATCAGGGAGCCATTCAGTCCCGCAAGCGAAACATTGTAATTCTGCGTTTTATACTTTAGTCCGCCGGCAAAAATGCTGAGTCCCAGCACGAGTAGCAGGTTACCGATAATGGATCCGGTCAGACTGGCTTTGACCATGTCGAACAAGCCCTCTTTTACGAGAAAAATCGCAATAATGAGTTCGGCTGCATTGCCAAAGGTGGCATTTAGGAATCCTCCTAGTCGTTGACCGGCGTAGTGAGCCACGCTTTCGGTCGCTTTACCTAAAAAACCGGCCACAAAAATAACCGAAATGGCAGATATCACGAACTGCAGAATCGAATCCCATTTCAAGAAGTGGGCGATGGCACTGAGCGCAAAAAAAGCAATCAGCAAAAAGGATGAAATCCGGTTTTTCACAAAAAACACCTCGGTTATTTACATATTTTGTTTTGAAATCACGTTATGTACCTATGCGATTAATTTCATATTTCAATATAACCAAAGGTGGACAGGTTGTAAACGCATCTTTTACAGTTAAATTTGCTTTTTAGGGTGGAAAGGATTTAAAATACGAGTAACGAAGTGAAGGAGGATGTGGCATGGCAGAACAACTTCAAATGGAGAGCGGAAACATCCGGATTGCCGATGACGTGGTTGCGAAAATTGCCGGAATGGCTGCAATGGAAACACCTGGAATCGCCGCAATGTCTGGAGGTTTGTCAGAGGGCTGGGCGAAGCGTCTCAGCGGTAAAAACGTACAGAAGGGCGTAGGCGTAGAGGTCGGCCAGCTGGAAGCAGCCATTGATCTGCGCATCATCGTCCTGTACGAAACTCCGATTCATGAAGTTTCCCGTATGCTTCAGCAGAATGTACGAGAAGCGGTAGAAACGATGACCGGACTGCGTGTAGTCGAAGTGAATGTGAAGGTTGAAGGTGTCTCTTTCAAAGGCGACGATCTGTAGATCTTTAGACTCCACGTAAGGAATGAACAAATCTATGTTTTGTTCCTTATCTTTATACAAAATAACCACAAAAAAGACTTTGCATCCATCAGATGCAAAGTCTTTTTTCATTCGATTAACGAACTCGGCGAATCGAGTCCCTTGAACGAAGTGCCGGGGAGGTGCGTGTCTGCACCGTTACCGATTTCGTTTTTTGTTCCTTGATCGCTTCCAGGTTATTGGTCCGTGAAATACTTAGCACAATACCCATCGCCACCATCATGACAAAGAGCGAAGTCCCCCCATAACTGATAAACGGAAGTGTAACCCCCGTTACAGGTATCGTTTGAGTTACCCCACCAATGTTGATGAAGGCCTGGATCGCAATAAGCCCCATGATACCTATGCCCACCAGCGTTCCAAAAGGATCAGGGCAACGGAGCGAGACGATAATGCCTCTCCAGATAAAGTACAGATAAACGAGCAGGAACAATGCACTCCCGATGAAACCGAGCTCTTCTCCGATGACGGAAAAAATAAAGTCATTATAGGCATTCGGCAAATAATGCAACTTCATGGTGCCTTGTCCAATTCCCGAACCTGTAATGCCGCCGTCACCGATGGCAACCAGAGAACGGTAGAGGTTGAGACTTCCGCCATTGATATCAGACTCTGGATTAAGGAAGGCTTGAATACGTCCGATTTTGTAGTTCTGCTCCGCTGTCACCGTTGTTGTGCTGTTCAGCGCAGGAGTGTCCGGAGACATGGAGGAAAAGAGGGCGCTAGCTCCAAAGGCAAGTGCGCCACCAAGCACAACCAATAAAATAGAACCCAGAATGTGCTTCATGTTAGCTCCACCAGCATAAATGACAAGACCGCAGGTAGATACCAGAATGAAACAGGTACCGAAGTCTGGCTGCAGCATGATCAATCCTGCAATAAATCCGACGATGAACAGAACAGGGAAATATCCGGTCTTGAAGTCACGGAAACGTTCGCCTTTTTTGGTGATGAGTGCAGACAGATATAAAATAATTGCAATTTTGGCGAACTCTGCAGGTTGCAGACTGAATCCAAAGAGATGAATCCAGCTTTTGGCACCGTTTAGCACTTTACCCGTTACTAATACAAGTAAGAGCAGTGCTGTGGTAAACAGGAAAAAGGGTGCATAGAGCTTTTTGTACTTATTAAAGCGGATATTCATGGCAAAAAACATGCCAACCAGACCGATAATCGCCCACATAAGTTGTTTTTTCGTGAAGTAAAGGGCATCGTTTTTAAAACTTTCGCTTGCGATTGCGATGCTGGAACTGGAGCTGAATACCATCACCAGTCCAAAGCCCACCAACAATAAAGTGAGGATTAGCAGTTGAAAATCCGGCGTGCCTCTCTTCGTTCTCGTCTGGGCCGTTTGTTGTTTCATAATCTGGCCCGCCTAAGCTTCGAGCAGTTCTTTGAGCTGCTGCAATTTTTGGGTGGCCAGCTTCACGACTGGCTGCGGAACGGAAGAGTCGTAATCAAGTCCATGCGGGAAAGTAGCTTTGCCCAGATAAACGGCTTCAACGGCCAGAACCGTATCGGGTTTCTCCAGTTTGCCTTCTACCGCGCGCGTATTAATGCGTACAAAGTATTCTGAGTTGGTTTGTTCATCTTCGATTTTGTAGTCATATGTAGCACGGTAATATTCCCATTGCCACCGGACAAATCCGACTTTCTCGGCGCTCTCATCCAGGTATGCCAAGTCGCTTTTCAAGCCATCCAAGCCTGTATTCTCAAAAATCATAAGCGTTTGATCCTCCTCATAAGCTTCCGAGTATAATTCTCGTGTGTTTCTCTAGTTCATGATAGTATGTTTCCCCTTCCCGTGCAAGCTTTCCAAAGGCCTTTCGTATCGGTTTTCTTTCAATTCTGCTACAATATACTGCAATAGGTTTGAAGAGGAAGGTTTGGGGCTGTGAACAAGCCCTGCTGATGATCGAAAGGATGGGGTTACATGACAAATCAAATTTGGTGGGAAGATCTGCAAATCCATATGGTGGAATGGCGGCGTCACCTTCATCGCAATCCTGAAGTTTCCTTTCATGAGGAGAAAACATCCTCTTTTGTGGCAGATATGCTGGAGAGCTTTGGCATTGAGGTGAAACGTCATATAGGTGGCCATGGGGTGATTGGAACACTTCGCGGGGACAAATCAGGGCCTGTAGTCATGCTTCGCGCTGATATGGATGCATTGCCGATGCAGGACGAGAAGGATGTGGAGTACGCTTCACAGCAACCCGGGGCGATGCATGCTTGCGGCCACGATGGTCATATCTCGATGTTGCTGGGAACCGCGCTTTATTTCAGTCGTCATAAGCAGGAAGTACAGGGCGAGATCCGGTTTCTGTTCCAGCCAGCCGAAGAGTTGCTACCGGGCGGTGCTGTCCAGGTCATTGCAGACGGAGCTTTGGAAGGTGTAGACGTGATCTACGGCATTCATCTATGGACACCGCTTCCCGTTGGCATCGTTGCAAGCACGTCAGGACCAATGATGGCGGCGGCGGATGACTTTTACATTGATATCAAAGGAAAAGGCGGTCACGGCGGCATGCCGCAAGCTACCGTTGATAGTGTCGTTGCGGGCTCCGCGCTTGTGATGCAGCTTCAGACTATCGTTAGCCGGTCCGTTGATCCGTTGCGCCCGGCAGTACTAACGATTGGCACGATGCAGGCGGGTTCTGCGCAGAATGTGATTGCAGAGCAGTGCAAGCTCAGCGGCACGGTACGAACGTTTGATGAAGAGACACGGACGAATATGAAAGAGCGTGTGTTAGCCATGGTGGCGCAAACGGGGGCTGCTTATGGTGCGGAAACACAGGTGAAATACATCATGGGGTATCCGCCGGTGGTTAATGATGCGCAGGAGACTGAACGTTTTTTTAATGAAGCAACGGCGTTATTTGGCCCTGACCGGGTGCAGAACTCTCCGATGCTGATGCCTGCAGAGGACTTTGCGTATTATTTGCAAAAGGTGCCGGGTTGCTTCATATTTGTCGGTGCGGGTAATCCGGAGAAAAATGCGGTATATCCTCATCACCATCCGATGTTTGATTTTGACGAGGACGCCATGCAGACGGGCGTGAAACTGTTTGTGGCATTGGCGAAAGGCTACGCAACCGAATGCTGAGAACTATAGTTGGGCATCCTGAACATACCAAGGGTATGGACAGGGTGCTTTTTTTGTCGTGTATCAAATGAAGTTTGCGGGTCGGAGTATACGAGTCAGAATCTTTGTTCGAATGATATAGATTAGGAATGGATGTGGGAAAGATGGAGATGTTCAATCCGCAGGGAGCTTGCATTGTACAGCGTGATTTCACGGTATTGCTTGAAGTGGGGCATCCGGGGTTTGAAACAGCCAGAGCGGAGCTCAGTATGTACGCCGAACTGGTAAAGACACCTGCGACGTTTCATACCTACCGGATCACCCCGTTGTCGCTGTGGAATGCGGCCGCACTAGGCTGGAATTCAGAACGGGTGATGAAGAGTCTTGAGGAAGTGTCACGCTGGAATGTGTCTGCGGCTCTCACGCAGGATGTGTGCAGAATAATGGAGCAATACGGCAAATTAAAGCTGCATGCCGAGCCAGACCATTCCACGATGCGCCTAACTAGCGAAGACGAGCAATTGCTGGATGATTTGAGCGACATCAAATCGATATCAGCTTTCCGTATGGAACGAACGAGCGTACATGAGCTTGTGTTTTCGGGGGAAAAGCGTGGTTTGTTGAAGAGGGAACTGACACGTCTTGGTTACCCTGTATTGGATTATGCCGGTTATCGGAAAGGGAGCGAACTTTCATTTGGCTGGAGGCCTAATATTAATGATTTAACGGCTAGTATGTCTAGCGGATGCGAAGAGGGAGAACAAGCTATATTTACATTGCGCCCTTATCAGCAGAAAGCAGTAGATGCTTTTCAAGACGGTGAAGGCGTGGGCGGTAGCGGACTTCTGGTACTGCCCTGCGGAGCAGGCAAAACGATTATTGGCATGGCTGTGCTGGAACGGTTGCAATGTGAATGCCTTATTTTAACGTCCAATACAACCTCTGTCCGGCAATGGATACAGGAAATTCAGGATAAAACAACGCTAAATGCGGAACAGATCGGAGAGTATTCGGGGCAGAAAAAGCAGGTGAAACCGGTAACGGTGGCAACATATCAAATTTTGACTCATCGAAAATCTAAAGCCTCGGATTTCACACACATTCATCTTTTACATGAGAGAAAGTGGGGGTTGATCATCTATGATGAAGTACATTTGTTGCCTGCTCCGGTGTTTCGGGCTACTGCGGACATTCAGGCCACTCGTCGTTTGGGCTTGACCGCCACACTTGTTCGTGAAGATGGATGCGAACAGGATGTGTTCTCACTGATCGGCCCCAAATTATATGATATGCCATGGAAAGAGCTGGAGCAGCAAGGCTGGATTGCAGAAGTAAAGTGTCAGGAAGTGAGGGTGCCCTTGTCTCCTGAATTAAGATCAACTTATGTGCAGGCGGAGGGAAAACATCAATTCCGCCTGGCAGCTGAAAATCCGGCGAAATTAAAGGTTGTAAAGCGTTTACTGGAACGACATCAAAACCTACCGACACTTGTCATTGGACAATATCTCGATCAGCTTGAGATGATTGCCCGGGAAATTGATGCACCTCTAATCTCTGGATCGATGTCTCAACAGGAGCGTATTCGCTGGTTTTCTGCTTTTAAAAAGGGCGAAATTCGTACGATTGTTGTATCCAAAGTTGCCAATTTTGCGGTTGACTTGCCGGATGCCGCGGTAGCCCTCGAAATTTCTGGTAGTTTTGGTTCAAGGCAAGAAGAAGCCCAGCGGCTTGGAAGGATTTTACGCCCCAAAGCAGGTGAGAACAAAGCTTATTTCTATGCACTGGTTTCCGAAAATAGCAAAGAACAGGATTTTGCGTTAAATCGTCAGATGTTTTTGGTAGAGCAAGGTTACGAATATGCGATAGTGCATGAGCAGGACAAGGTTCATTAACATGTTGCAGAAGGGAAGGGAAATGCTGATGTCTGGTCTAGAGTTTGAAGTGGAGAAATCGATGAAATCGAGAAAGTTGGCTGATCTGACACTGTGGTCTGAACTTACGTCAGCGGAGCAACGGGTGCTTGGTGCTCTTTTTCGCAAATATGCGGGTCAAACGTTCTCTTCTCTTCTGCCTTCGGAGGTTTGGGCTAAGGAGGGATTAAGTGGAGCAGAAGCGAAGCTTGCTTTTGCCATGCTGCGCCGTAAACAATGGGTTAAATCCGTACATAAAAGCTGGGGAGAATGCTCTTTTTATATCCCTGAATGCCATCTGGCGATGTTGACCTTAGCGTATACAGATCGTCTTGAACGCAGTGTTGAACCGATGGTCGGTTCTGTCAGGTATGTCATTAAGGAAGGAAAACCTCATATCGCAGGGGAATTACTTCATCTTCTTGCTTGGATTAATAAAGAAGGTCTACCTGTCACTGGCAAAGGTACAATACATAAGAGAACGGTACAAAAGTTAAGCACATTAACGATCATGTCTCAAGAGGATTTCCAACAGATGGAGATTACGTATGATCATAAGGCATTATACCCGGTGCATGTAGTCATTTTGCTGGATTTACTGCTTTGCTTAAACTTGGTGCAACAAACAGATCGAGGCTTCGAAATCAGGCAAGATAAATTGCAACAGTGGATCAAGTTGTCCTGGTTCGAGATGCATGGTGAAGTATTTAGAGTATGCATGGAGCGATATGGGGGGGCTGGATCAGAGATGCAACAGTTTCGCTATCAGCTCGCGGTGCTTGCGCCTGGAGTGAATCGATGGTGCCGTGTACTATGCGGAGGAGGTAATTCAGGGTTTCATAGTTGGTTGCATGCTTTAGCTGGCTGGGGGTTTGGTGAGATCGGTGAGAATGAGGATGGAGAGTTGGCATTTCGCTGGTTGATCCATCCAGTGGAATTCTTGAGCAGGGGAGCGGACTGTGGTGTATATCATGTAGATAGGCTACACGAGCAGGAAGAGATGCAATACGGCAAATTTTATGTGCAACCCGACTTTGAAGTCATGGTGCCGCCGGATGTGCCACCTGAAGTCTGCTGGAGACTCGAGCAATACTGTGAACGGATCACACGCGACCAGATGTCGATCTATCGTTTAACCAAAGACCGAATGGAAATCGCTGCTGCGAGTGGAGTGAAGTGGGAAGACATCGCTGATTTTATACAGAGACATGGACAAGGGGAGTTGCCTGACCAAGTATTTGTTACGCTGAAGGACTGGGCAACAGTCGGGGAGAATGTTCAAGATAAGCAAGATATTCTGGTGTTTGCTACTACGAATCCGGATTACCCTGAGCAGTGGAAAAGGGAGAGAAACAGAAGATCGACGCAGAAATCCCCTTTCTTTTACAACGGTGAGACTCAAGGATTAATGCAATTACCGTCTATATCTGGTATAGCCGTGGACTGCGATGAGGATAAGTCTGACTATTTTATGATTGAAAAATCGGCATGGAACGAGAGAAAGGCTGATATACCTGAAAATTGGCACAGGGAATGGAGGAAGTATCACCTGTCGACAGAGCGCCAAATTGCAATGCAAGCCATCGAATGGCAAGTGAAATTAGGAATTCAAAAGGGGACGGATACGTTTGTTCTAATTCCGCATCAGGTGGAAGAGCAAGAACAATGGATACTGGAAGGCTGGTGTATTCTGGATCCGAACGAAACAGCATCGCGAACGGAATGGCGAACATTTATCCCGGAAGACTGGGATACCATGCGTCTTATTCTACCGGATGATGTCTAGTTTAGAGGAAAAACTCTTCTTAACCTTTCATGGATATGCTATGATGAAGAAGTCTACGTTAAGTAGAACTTTATATATAGATAGGATGAATAATTCATGAGCGTAGCGGAAATAAACACGGTCGATATGGCCCAAGTGTTAACGGGCGCATATGAACTGGGCGACATGATTAACCAATCTGCCGAAGTATCGGATTATTTATATTGGAAGCAGCAAGTCGAAACAAGTTCTGAGATTCAAGAGGGCATTCGCAGATTAAATGCCAAGAAAGAGCTTTTTGAAGAAACACAGCGTTTTGGCCATTTTCATCCCGACTTTCACGCAGCGAAGGATCAGGTGAAAGCGATCGAGAAGGAACTGGAATCCTTTGAAGCTGTAGCTCGTTTCAAACAGGCTGAGCAAGCATTGGATGAGATGCTGTTTCAGATGTCCGAAACCATTGCTTTTGCTGTATCGAGCACGATTAAGGTGCCAAGCAACGATCCTAATCCTAAAGGCGGTTGCGGTAGCGGCGGCAAATGTGGATGCAGTTAATCCCGAAGACAGTTACATTATAGTTTTTTAGACTTTGAACAGACCGGGCCTTTCGAGGGCCGGTCTCCATTTATAGAAGGGCGGGGAACGATGGTGTTTGCGGAAAGAACAGGATTTATTATTTGGGTCAGTGATTTGAAAGCGGCCCGCAATCTCGAAAAATATGGTACCGTGCATTATATCTCCCGCCGGATGCATTATGTTGTCATGTATGTTAATGCAGAACGGGCTGACGATACGATGAAAAACGTAAAGCGGCTTTCCTATGTGCGCAAAATCGAGCGCTCCTATCGAAATGAAATCAAAACCGAGTATGCTAGCAAAACCGCGGACAAAACAAGTTTTTACGGAGTATAGCAGGAAACATAGGAGGGGCCCACTGGGGCGCTCTTTTCTAAAATAAGCTTAAATAGACTTTTGCGAAAAAAAGTTAAACTTACGCCTTGTTGTTACGGGACTAATGTTGTAATATATTGGGTAATAAATAGATAGAAAGTCCTATCTGGTGGAGAGTGATTCCCATGCGTGATAAGGTGATGCAACGTTGGAGCACCTACGAGCCGTTTTTTGTGGCTCTCGGAGACAAGAAAGTGGCTGACATCGTCATTACCCATCATGCAAAGATGCGGTATGCAGACCGTATTGAGCCTGCACGTAGTGATGATGACCATATTGCGGCTTGGTTATGGGAGTGTCTGAAGCAGGACAGGGTAACGCCATATTACCGCAATGAGCAGGATGTTTATCTGATTGACGATGATCTGGTGGTGGTTGCCGAGTTTTCCGAGCTTGAAGGAGAATATGACATTACGGGCAATCCACTACACAAAATGATTGTAGTGACGTTTTTGGGACGTATGTCGGAGACGATTGAACTGAGAGATCTGAAGTCATATTATTCTTGGCTGAGGCATTCCAGAAGAATGACACTGGTCAAAAATAGCCGGAAGCATAGATGATGAAACAGATTTGAGATTGCAATCATAAAATTTATGTATGAGATGTGAAAAATAATTTGTACCAACGCATGCAGACAAGCTGCATGCTTTTTTTTTGTTGCCAGGCTGGAAATCGGATACAATATAGTAAGTGTAATAGAAGAGGGGCGAAGATATGAATTTTCATCAGTTGCACATTTTTTATACGGTAGCGGAAAAGGGGAGTTTTTCCGCAGCTGCGCAGGCGTTACATATGACTCAACCGGCTGTGACGATGCAGATCCAATCGCTCGAGGACTATTTCGGAACTAAACTGCTGCATCGTTCCACCAAAAAAATAGAATTGTCGGAGGCAGGAAGAACGTTACTGCCTCACGCCAAGCGAAGTGTAGAACTTGTCCGTCAGACAGATGAAGCGATGTCTGCTTTTACGCAGAAATTGCAGGGAAGATTACAACTTGGAGCAAGTCTGACCATTGGTGAATATGTGTTGCCACGAATGCTGGGGCCTTTTGCCAAACAGTATCCCGACATCTCGATTGTGATGAAAGTGATGAACACCACCCAGATCATGGATGAGATTTTGAAGCACCAGTTGAATTTTGGATTAATCGAAGCACCGGTAAATCACCCGGATATGATCGTCGAACCTGTGATGCAGGATGAACTGAAGCTAATTGTACCAGCAGGGCATGATCTGGCAGGACGAGGAAAAGTAAACTTGGAAGAAGTAATGAATTACCCTTTTGTGCTACGTGAGGAAGGTTCAGGTACTCGCCAAGTGATGGAAGGTCAACTGCAAAAGAAAAAAATAGATCCGAGTGACATGAATGTGGTCATGGAGCTTGGGAGTACAGGTGCGGTCAAATCGGCTGTAGAGGCTGGGGTGGGTATTACGATGTTGTCTCCTTCGTCCGTGCAACATGAGCTGGCTCTGGGGCTTGTACATATTGTGGATATTCGCGGGCTTGAATTCAAACGGCAGTTTTATGCCATTCACCTTAAGTCGTCTTTGTTGCCTTTGTCCGCTGTTGCCTTTTTGGGGTATTTGCGTCAACACGAGCACGAGCAGGGAGAACGGGCTTAAGGGTGCATGCACTGTAAAATTTCAATCAGAGAGGAATGGGAGCCAATGGACCAGCATCAAGGACGCTGTGATCTTCATACGCATAGTCAGGCTTCAGATGGTATGCAACCACCGGCTGATAACGTGAAGCTTGCAAAACAGAGAGGACTGGCTGCAGTAGCCTTAACGGATCATGATACGGTAGCTGGCGTAGCCGAAGCCAAGCGAGCGGGAAAAGAGTACGATATTGATGTTATAGCTGGAGTTGAAATCAGCACGCGGGCTGGTGGTAAAGATATTCATGTGCTCGGTTATTACGTGAATACGGAGGATGAGTTATTTCTGCAACGGTTGCGCGGATTGAGAGAAGCGCGGGAAGAACGGAATCATCTGATTATTGGCAAGCTCCAGCAACTAGGATTGGATATAAGCTGGCAGGAAGTGTTGGATGGACTGGGACGGCCGCTAGAGCCTGATGAGAGCATTGGTAGACCTCATATGGCTGATGTGTTGGTGAAGAAGGGATACGCTACCGACATGCGAGATGCATTTAATAAGTATCTTGCCGAAGGCAAGCCTGGCTTCGTATCTGTACCGCGGGTTACGCCTAAGGATGCCTGCGAGTGGATCAGAGTAGCGGGAGGTGCTGCTGTAATTGCGCATCCGGGTCTCTATAACGATGATGAATTAGTACGCCGGATTATCGTAGAAACCCTTCCAGATGGTATTGAGGTATTTCATTCAGACCATGGTCCGGAAGAGGAACGTAGATATGCTGAAATGGCCAGGGAATATGATCTTATTGTAACAGGTGGTTCAGATTACCATGGCGAACGACAAGGCGTTGTTTTTCATGGAGATCTGGGTAGCAAGACGGTACCTTTTGATGTGCTCGAAAGACTGCAGGCGGCTGCACACAGCAGGAGATGACATCCTCTGGGAATTAATAACTGGAGTGACATGTGTTACTTTTCTAAACATATACGACAACCTAAAAAATCCCCTCGGCCTTTGCTGGCAGGGGATTTTTTAGGTTGTCGTTACATCTTATCCTATAAGATAAGTGGTAGATTATCCATTTTTTATCGTGGATGGTAAACTTTTTATTAATTCATCGTTTGGTGTTACAAACAGAGTTTTCTGATGGTCGTATATAACAAATCCGGGTTTTGCACCACTTGGTTTGCGAACGTGACGAATATACGTGTAATCCACAGGCACGCTGCTAGATTCCTTCGCTTGGCTGAAATAAGCGGCGATTTGAGCGGCTTCCTCCAGCGTAGCTTCACCAAAATCAGTGCTGCGAATAACGACATGGGAACCCGGGATGTCCTTCGTATGCAACCAAGTATCATTAGCCGATGCCAGACGATTGGTCACATACTCGTTCTGTAGATTGTTTTTGCCGACCAGAATGTCAATTCCCTCTGATGAAGTGAACTGATGCACAGTTGGACGATCATTTTTCTTCTTTTTCTTGCCTTTTTTGTTCCGATAACGCAGATAACCTTGCTGTACAAGTTCGTCTCGAATTTCTTCGATATCGTTCATGGAGGCGATGGACAATTGCTGAAGCAGATTATCCAGATAGGCGATTTCATCCTTCGTTTTACCAAGTTGCTCGTGAATGACAGCCAGACTGTTTTTATATTTGTTATAACGCTTGAAGTAACGCTGTGCATTATCCGATGGTGTAAGCAATGGATCAAGTTGAATCGTAATGTTGCTCTGATCCTCATCGTAGAAGTTAGTCAGCTCTACATTTTTATCACCCTTGTTGACCAAGTGCAGGGAGGCAAATAACAGCTCGCCCCATAGTCTGTATTTGTCCGCGTCGTCGGCTTCAAGCAAGTCTTTGCTCAGGTTATCGAGCTTTTTAATGTTTTTGCTACGCTCGTTCTGCAGGAACCGGAGCAGATCGCTCACTCTTTGTTTAACGGTATCCCGCTCGGCCTTATCCCCGTAGTAATCCTCCATACATTTGCTCATCGTATCATACGTTTTTTCCTGATCCTGAATGCTCTCTAGCCGAATAGCGGAAAAGATCATTTTGCCTTTGGCGTTCAGTCCTGTTACAGGGGTGTATTGATGTTCTTTGACAGTTTTGATGACTGACTCAAAAGCAGTCCAAAGTGCTCCTGCCTCCATATGATCTGAATCGGTAACAGTTCGAGTTGTAATCTCGCCTGCAATCAGCGGGCTCATCCCACTAAAAGCATTGACGAGCCAGCGCGAGGCGTCTGCTTTTGTTTCTATAGCCGTTTTAGCTGTGTCGGTTTGTGATCCGGCTTCATTTTCGTCTGCATCTACATTTGCTGCAGTAGCAATCTTCTGCTCAAACTCGTTTTGGGTTACCTCTAACGGATTGCTTTTATGTTGCTCTGGCGGTGCAGTATAGGAAAAACCGGGCATAACTACGCGATAACTACTGATGGATGGTGTGACATGGTGAATCCCGTCCAAAATAGTATCTGTCGCAGGGTCAATCAAAATGATATTACTGTGACGTCCCATCAGTTCAATGATGATACGTTTGGCTGAAACATCGCCAAGCTCATCCCGCTGACGCACATCGATATGAATAATCCGTTCCATCCCGATCTGACGGATATTTTCAATGATAGCTCCTTCGCAGTGCTTGCGCATGAGCATACAGAACATTGGAGCTTCTGTGGGATTCAAAAATGTTTTCTCTGTAAAATGTACACGCGGATACGTCGGACTTGCCGAGACAAGCAGTTTGCTGTTGTCGCGCTGAGCGCGCAGGGTAAACACCACATCATGGCCGTTAGGCTGATGAATTTTGCTAATACGTCCTCCGATACAGCCTTGCAACTCATGTACGATGGCTCGGGTTACAATACCGTCAAGTGCCATATTGTCCACTTCCTCTCTATCGAGCATCTGCATGATTCATGCAGCATGCTTCATCTATAACGGTTCACGGGGCAACCGCAGCATATGTAATAACATTGGTTATAACGAATGACTGACTGCATTTTTCCAAATACGTAGTTGCGCAGTAATCTTCGCAGACCTTTATTTTAGCTTATTCTGCCCATGAGGGAAAGGATTCAGCTTCCGGGTGCTATTCACGGACCTGTCCGAATACATATAGAGCAGGTAGTTTGTCCGGCACAGTGTACAGCCTGCCCTTGCAGCATGCCGGTGAAACATGTGAGCTTGCATTGCAGATGAAATAGGACTGGGAGGGAATTTTGGAGCATGGAACATACCAAGTGGCATCAATTAAACGACGAAGAGCTTCGTGAAACTCTCGGCGTGAGCCCGCAGGAAGGGTTGACGGACGAAGCGGCAGCAGAGAAGCGGAAAATTGCTGGTCCTAATGAACTGAGTGAAGGACAGCGGATATCCCCGATCACCCTGTTACTGAATCAGTTTAAGGACTTCATGGTGCTGGTACTCATGGGAGCAACGCTGGTATCCGGTTTGCTTGGAGAGTATCTGGATGCGGTAACGATCGTAGCTATTATTGTTCTAAATGCTATTTTAGGATTTGTACAGGAGTTCCGGGCGGAACGTTCTCTTCGGGCACTGAAGCAGTTGTCGGCTCCTGCCGCCAAAGTAATCAGGTCAGGACAGGAAGTACATCTTGCGGCCAAACAATTGGTACCGGGAGATGTTATCATGGTGGAAAGTGGTGACCGCATTCCTGCGGATGTGCGCTGGCTGGAAACCAACAGCCTCGATGTCGAGGAGTCGGCACTCACCGGAGAATCCGTGCCTGTCAGCAAACATTGCAGACCTATAGCTAGTGACGATGTTCCTTTAGGGGATCAGAAAAACATCGGTTTTATGGGCACTATGGTCACACGCGGTACAGCCAAGGGAGTTGTCATTCGGACAGGTATGGACACCGAAATGGGCAAAATCGCTGATCTGATCCAAAATACGGAGGAGCAGGAGACCCCCCTACAGCACAGGCTGGAGCAGTTAGGCAAAATTCTGATTTTTGTTGCACTGGGATTGACAGTAATGGTCGTAGTCGCAGGTATCCTGCATGGACAACCCGCAGTAGGCATGTTCCTGGCAGGTGTCAGTCTCGCCGTGGCAGCCATACCGGAGGGGTTACCGGCTATCGTTACGATTGCGCTGGCGCTAGGTGTACAGCGGATGATCAAACGGAAGGCCATCGTACGTAAACTGCCATCCGTAGAGACGTTAGGTTGCGCGTCGGTGATCTGCTCGGATAAGACAGGTACACTGACTCAGAACAAAATGACGGTAACGAACGTGTGGCTTGAAGGGCGTAGCATTAAGGTGACCGGAGACGGTTATGCACCGGAAGGTCACATGTTGGAAAATGATCGCATAATCGAGCTGAAAAATGACCAGTCCTTACGAAGAATGCTACAGATCAGTACACTTTGTAACAATGCCAGTATTGTCGAGACGATTTTAAACGATCCAGCTAGCAAGAAAAAGAGTAAAGAGTCCAAAAAAGAGAGCAAAAAAGACCGGAAGAACGGCCAGCAGGAGGAGGAGCAAGTTAGTGCTAACCAAGTGCTCTGGGAGTTAAAAGGGGACCCGACAGAGGGTGCACTGGTAGCCATGGCTTCTAAAATGGGTCTTACTCCTGCAGGACTCAAGGAATTATATGATCGAGAGCAGGAATTCCCGTTCGACTCCGAGAGAAAACGGATGTCTGTTATGATCAAACATCAAGGTGGACGTATGGTGTATACCAAAGGGGCGCCTGATGTACTGATTGAGCATTGCAGTTACATTTTGTGGGAAGGCAAGGTGGTTCCGTTCACCGGCACATTGCGCCAGAAAGTGATGGCTGCCAACGAAAGTATGGCTGGTAATGCCCTGCGAGTTCTTGGTATGGCCTATCGTGAAGTCAAGCCGAAGGAACATGTTGCTGACGAGCATGCAGCTGAAAGCCAGCTTGTATTTGTAGGGCTTGCTGGTATGATCGATCCACCTCGCCGTGAAGTTCGTGAGGCCATTGCGACATGCCGCAAAGCGGGTATCCGGACCGTGATGATCACGGGAGATCATGGAACAACAGCGGAAGCGATCGCTCATCAGCTGGGTATTCTCCCGCGCGGCGGAGCATCGTTAAGCGGACAGCAACTTGCTGGCATGACGGACGAACAACTGGATAAAACAGTCAATGATATCTATGTGTTCTCCAGAGTCTCGCCTGAGCACAAATTGCGTATCGTCAAATCGTTGCAGCGCAAAGGGCACGTTGTCGCGATGACTGGGGACGGCGTTAACGATGCACCTGCTATCAAGGCTGCGGATATCGGGATTGCCATGGGCATCACGGGAACCGATGTGACGAAGGAAGCTTCATCTCTCATTTTGAGTGATGATAATTTCTCCACTATTGTGGCGGCTATTGAAGAAGGTCGTAACATCTATGAGAACATTCGCAAGTTCATCCGGTATTTGCTGGCTTCGAATGTCGGCGAGATTTTAACGATGTTCTTTGCGATGATGATGGGTTTGCCGTTGCCACTCGTGCCCATCCAGATTCTATGGGTAAACCTGGTGACCGATGGTTTGCCAGCGATGGCGCTCGGAGTTGATCAGGCGGAAAAAGATTTGATGGAGCACAAACCTCGCGGAGCAAAGGAAAATATTTTTGCCCGCAGGCTGGGCTGGAAAATCATTAGCCGCGGTGTGTTGATCGGACTATGCACGCTCGGTGCCTTCTGGTTGACACTTCAGGCCGCGCCGGATCATCCTGGTCAGCTGCTCAAGGCCCAGTCCGTCGCTTTTGCTACATTGGTGCTTGCCCAGTTGATTCATGTGTTTGACTGCCGTAGTTCGCGTTCGATCTTCCACCGCAATCCGTTGCAGAATAAATATCTCGTTCTGGCTGTTATCTCATCGGTTGTGCTGATGCTGGTGGTCATGTATGTGGAGCCGTTGCAACCCATCTTCAAAACAGTACCTCTCGGTCTGCGTGAATGGGCCATTTGTATCGTAGCCGCAGGCATTCCAACATTCCTTATGGGGGTTGGCAGTGTCTGGGGTGGTCGCCGGAATCGTCGCCGCATGGGCGGTCCTGGGCGCTTCGTACCGAAAAGTACAAAGTTTTCAGCATAAAATCAATACCTTTTAATATCTCGTTTCGATATGCTATCCTCAAAATGATTCAAAGCAAAGGCTTTGATATTTTGCAGGATAGCTTTTTTTGTATGCTTTGCGCGCATGACATGAAGACTAGCTATAAATAAACTATAAAGCTTTGGCTGCAGACTGCCAAAAGGAGTGGGCAAGATATGGAATTTACGAAAATGCACGGACTAGGCAACGATTTTATCGTTGTATTTGGTGAAAAGGAACTTCCAGCAGATGCTGCTGAACTTGCGGTAAAATGGTGCAATCGATTCTTCGGTATCGGAGCAGACGGTCTGGTTTATATACTGCCTTCGGAGAAGGCGGATTTTCAGATGCGTATCATGAACTCGGACGGTTCGGAAGCAGAGCAATGTGGCAATGCCATCCGTTGTGTATCCAAGTATGTGTATGATCATGGGCATGTTGACCGCGAGCAGATTACGATTGAAACGATTGGGGCGGGCGTTCAGCCTGTAACGCTTAACATCCGGGACGGCAAAGTGGAGACCGTTCGCGTAGACATGGGCGAGCCGATTCTGGATGGTCTTCAAGTGCCTACAACAGTAGACGCGAATCCGGTAGTCAATCATAACATCGAAGCGAATGGACATGCATTCAAATTCACAGCGGTGTCTATGGGCAACCCTCATGCGGTCATTTACGTTGATGATGCGGTGAATTTCGATTTGACAACATGGGGGCCGCTGCTTGAGGTTCACCCGATGTTCCCGAAAAAAATCAATGTTGAATTCGCGACGGTACGTGACCGCGGATATGTAGACATGCGTGTATGGGAGCGCGGTGCGGGTCCGACACTGGCCTGCGGAACAGGGGCTTGTGCAACACTGGTATCCTCTGTGTTAAATGGTCATACCGATCGAACAGCTGTAATCAGCCTTAAAGGCGGGGATCTGAACATCGAGTGGAACGAGGCAGATAACCATGTATATATGACGGGACCGGCCGAAGTTGTTTTCAAAGGATTTACTTCATAATTTCTTGGGAAAAGTAGAAGGTTACACGGAAGAGGCCTGCAGGGCCTCTTTTTTTGTCCAAAGCAGATAATCTGTTACGAGTTGTCCGGTCATAAAGGACGAATTCAGTACATATTTCGCAGGAATGTCCACTGGAGTCGGACATACAGTAAATACCTGTGTTTTTCTTCGTTTTTAAGCATTTTTTGTGTTACATTAGTATGAAAACGATCACAGTCAGGCGGGGGGAAATGGGATGAAGGCAGATTTACGTACAGCGATGAAGCAACGTGTTCTTGTTGGGGATGGGGCCATGGGGACATTTCTATATCAAATGGGATTTCCGGTAGGGATATCTTACGAAGAGTTGAACTTGATTTCACCTGAAGTTGTGGCTGATGTACATCGCCGTTACCGTGATGCAGGCACGGATATATTCGAGACCAATACGTACTCGGCCAACTTTGACAAATTGTCCAAATTTGGACTAGAGTCCAAGGTGGAGGATGTGAACCGTGCGGGCGTACGCATCGCGAAAGAAGTAGCAGGGGCAGAGGGTTACGTTCTGGGTGCAGTAGGTTCTATCCGCGGCGGCAAACGGACAAATGTGTCTACTAGTGAATTGAAACGCTTCTATCAACAGCAGATTTTTGCGTTACTGGACGAAGGCGTAGATGGCATTCTGCTTGAAACGTTCTATGATATCGAAGAGATGGATATCGCTCTTTTGCAGGCCCGCAAGCTAAGCGACCTGCCTGTGATTGGGCAATTCGCTGTAGAGGATGTAGGTCATACGCTTGATGGTTATACGATGCCTGAAGCATTTCGTATCATGCGCGAACAGGGTGCTGACGTCATCGGTTTCAATTGCAGGTCTGGTCCGAACGGGATCATGCGCGCGATGGAAACCGTTTCTGGACGTGTCGGTGTTCCGATGTCTGTATATCCGAATGCGGGTGCGGCGGACTATGTGGATGGTCAGTTCCGTTACGGTGCAACACCGGAGTACTTCGGTCAGACTGCAATACAGTTTGCGGATCTTGGTGCGCGTATTATCGGCGGTTGCTGCGGTACAACGCCGGATCATATTACTTCGATTAAACAAGCGCTCGCGGAATACGTACCACTGCCGATTGCTGAACCTGATTCTGCGGAAGCAGCGCCACGTATCGTGCTTCATGAACATGTGGATGAACGAGCAGGACGCGGAGGCCAGCCAACGATTGTGGATCTGGTCAAACAACGTCACACGGTCATTGTAGAGCTTGATCCCCCGCGTGATCTGGACATTGCAAAATTTATGAAGGGTGCCGAAACACTTAGGGCGGCTGGAGCGGATGCCCTTACGCTTGCTGACAACTCCCTCGCTGTAACACGTATGAGTAATATGGCACTCGGACATCTGGTGCAGGATCGCACAGGACTTCGTGCACTTGTGCATATTGCCTGCCGTGACCGTAACTTGATCGGAACTCAGTCCCATATGATGGGATTTGATGCACTCGGCATTAACCATGTGCTCGCCGTTACGGGCGACCCTGCAAGGTTTGGTGACTTGCCCGGTTCAAGCTCCGTGTACGATCTAACATCGTTTGAAATCATACGAATGATTAAACAGCTGAATGATGGTGTGGCCTTCTCGGGTAAACCGTTGAAACAGAAAGCCGGCTTTGTTATTGGAGCGGCCTTTAACCCGAACGTAAAACATCTGGACAAAGCGGTACAAAGGCTTGAGAAGAAAATTGCCTCCGGGGCAGACTATATTATGACTCAGCCGGTGTATGATCCGAAATTGATCGTTGAGATGCGTGAGGCAACCAAACATCTGGACATTCCTATTTTTGTCGGTATTATGCCGCTCGCAAGCGGCCGAAACGCAGAGTATTTGCACAATGAGGTTCCAGGTATCCAGCTTTCCGATGAAGTGCGTTCACGGATGGCAGGACTGGAAGGTGAAGAGGGCCGTGCCATGGGAGTGACGATTGCAAAAGAACTACTGGATGTAGCTACAGAGCACTTCAAGGGCATCTATCTGATGACTCCGTTTATGTTCTATGGCATGACGGCAGAACTGACTCAATACGTCTGGGAGAAATCGGAGCATCAATGTCCTACTTGTTTCAACCCTAATAATCAATTACAATAGTAAAACGGATGTGATGCCGATGTCATTCAGTATGACCGGATACGGTCAATCCGCCTTTCATTTTGGCGGCTACAAGGTACAATTGGAGATCAAATCAGTCAATCATCGTTATTGCGAAGTGATGATGCGTCTGCCGAGAGAGTGGACGTATTATGAAGATGGTTTGAGAAAGATCGTACAGGGCCGCTTGAAGCGTGGGCGGATTGATGTTTATGTAATGAAAGAAAAAGAGGAAGACCAGGCTCTCCCCGCTGTTCTGAATGAGCAGGCGGTCAGGGCCTATCTGCAGGCTGCAGAGCGGCTTGAATCTCAATTTGGAATGCAGGGCAAGCCAAGTATTGTGGATATGCTGGGTCTGCCGGATGTCATGGTTCAACCGGATGGGACAAGCCCCGTTCAGGAGGAACAAAAATACGAATGGGAGCAGGTTCTGCAGGCTGGATTAAACGAAGCTCTGTCCAGTTTGGAGCAGATGCGCGCTCGTGAAGGTCTTCATCTGGCCAATGATCTGGAGCGACGGATCACCCGTCTGGAGTCACTACACACCGAGATGCTTGCACTTGCGCCTACTGTGGTGAGTGATTATCGCAATAAGTTGAGACAGCGTCTTACGGAGTTGCAGGAGGACGGCTCTTTCCCTTTTGATGAGCATAAATTGGGTATGGAAATCGCAGTCTTTGCTGATCGTTCCAACATTGAAGAGGAGCTTACGCGTTTACTTAGCCACTTTGGACAATGTAGAGAATTGTTGAAGAGCGAGGATTCGGTAGGCCGCAAGTTGGACTTCCTGATTCAGGAGATGAATCGCGAGGTTAATACGATTGGATCAAAAGCCAACCACTTGGCTCTGGTGAACCGTGTTGTCGAGATGAAAGCGGAGCTGGAGAAGATTCGTGAGCAAGCGGCGAACATCGAATGAACGGCTAAATTTCGGCAAAAGAGTCGCATGTATAGGGGGAAGAACCTGATTATGGCAATCAAACTCATTAACATTGGATTCGGTAACATCGTATCGGCGAACCGGATTATATCCATCGTGAGTCCGGAATCGGCGCCGATCAAGAGAATTATACAAGAGGCTAGAGATCGTCACATGCTGATTGATGCAACGTATGGAAGACGTACACGTGCCGTAATTATTACGGATAGTGATCATGTTATTCTGTCTGCAGTTCAGCCTGAAACGGTCGCCCATCGTCTTTCCTCGAAAGATGATGATAACGACGAATAAAATGGAGTGTAATATGTCTAAGGGATTACTGATAGTGTTGTCCGGCCCATCCGGGGTCGGGAAGGGTACAGTATGCAGTGCGTTGCGCCAACGAGTGCCGAATCTGACTTATTCGGTTTCAGCAACCACTCGTCAGCCACGTTTGGGTGAAGAGCATGGAGTAAACTATTTTTTTCACTCTCATGATGAGTTTCTGAGAATGATTGCCGAGGATCAACTGCTGGAACATGCAGAGTATGTAGGCAATTATTACGGCACTCCGCGTGATTTTGTGGAGAGAACGATCAACGAAGGCCGAGATATTATTCTGGAGATTGAGGTTCAGGGTGCACTTAAAGTGAAGGAGAAATTCCCTGAGGGGATTTTTGTCTTCCTGCTTCCTCCTTCTTTGGATGAGTTGAAGGATCGTATTCAAGGACGGGGCACGGAAAGTCAAGCGACGATTGATCACCGGATGTCTGTAGCAGTCGATGAGATCAATCTGCTAGAGCATTATGACTATGCCGTGGTTAATGATGAGATTGATTCGGCTTGCAAACGAATAGAAAGCATCATTATCGCCGAACATTGTAAGATCAATAAATAATCTCTTTTGCCGCCGCGTACAGCGATATTCATGGGGCAGTTGTCATATCATGTTAAGGTTGATGTTCATTCTGGACTGCTTCCTGTACGTGAGGACACGCAACATAAGGTTCTGTCCGGCGGCAACTTGTGATTATACTAAAGCAAAGAGGTGTTTTGTTAATATGCTGTATCCTTCAATTGATGAAATGATGAACAAAGTTGACAGCAAGTATTCCTTGGTTGTTGCTGCTTCCCGCCGTGCGAGACAGCTTCGTGAAGGTGAGAAGTCCGACCTAAGAAATGCAAAATCCCATAAACAGGTTGGCGTTGCTTTGGAAGAGATTTATGGTGATCATCTTGTTGTGATCAAAGGGCAGGACGAAGAAGAAGAGTAAGCCTCCGGGCTGCTCTTCAACTGCATAAGGCGATAGCCTAATCATTTTGACAACCGAAAGGTTGTTATTTTTTTACGAATAAGCCGAACTAGTATTTACACTTGTATTGATGTCTTAACATTATCGGGGGATATTGAACATGTTGAACGGTAAAAAAATCGTGCTTGGCGTAACAGGGGGCATAGCAGCTTATAAAGCAGCAACATTATGCAGCAAACTGGTGCAAAAGGGAGCGGATGTTCACGTCATTATGACCGCTTCGGCGACACAGTTTATTACCGAATTAACGCTGCAAACGTTGACCCGAAACGCAGTATATACAGATACATTCGATGAACGTGAACCGGCGGTTGTTTCTCATATCAATCTCGCAGACATGGCTGATCTGGTGCTGGTCGCTCCGGCAACAGCGAATGTCATTGCCAAGATGGCACACGGGATGGCTGACGATATGCTCACTACGACACTACTTGCTACGACTGCACCAGTGATGATTGCTCCTGCCATGAATGTGCACATGTATGACCATCCGGCGGTGAAACACAACATGAATCTGCTGGCTGAACGGGGCACGTTAATGATTGAGCCCGGTGAAGGGCTTCTGGCCTGCGGATATGTAGGCAAGGGGCGTTTGGAAGAACCGGAGACCATTGTGGATGTGGTGGAGCGTTTTTTTGCGCAGCGTGATGCGCGGGAAGGGATTCAGGAGTCGTTACAAGGCCGGATGCCACGGAAAGATTTGCTTTTAGATGGTAAAAAGGTTGTGGTTACCGCTGGCGGTACGATCGAGCGCATTGATCCGGTTCGTTATATTACGAATGATTCATCCGGGAAAATGGGATTTGCCATCGCCGCCGCAGCGCGTGATCTGGGGGCTGATGTGAAGCTTGTTACGGGTAACACACAGGCACAGCCGCCAGAAAATGTAGAAATCATACCTGTACAGTCTGCACAGGACATGTATGAGGCAGTAGCCCAGGAGTGGGATGGTGCGGATATCGTCATTAAAGCAGCCGCCGTCGCTGATTATCGCCCGAAAGAAGTTTATATGGAAAAAATCAAGAAAAAGGGCGATACGTTGTCGCTTGAACTTGTGAAAAATATAGATATTTTGGAGACGCTGGGCAAACGGAAGACCCATCAGTATTTGATTGGTTTTGCTGCCGAGACCCAGTCGCTCGAAATGTATGCACGTGAGAAACTGGAACGGAAAAATTGTGATCTGATCGTAGCCAATGATGTCACCCGTTCGGGAGCAGGATTTGGAACGGACACCAACGCGGTGCATATCTATGACCGTGATGGGTTGGTTGAGGAGCTTGAGCTGATGTCCAAGGAAGAAGTGGCACATCGTTTGCTCCGAATTGCGGCGGAGCGCATTGCCGGGAGGAATTAAAAGATGGAGATTGCCAAGGTCATTGTCGATGTGCCTGTGAAGCAGACCGACCGGCCTTTTGATTATCTGGTTCCCGACTCCATGAAGGAATGGATTGAGGTGGGAAGCAGGGTAGGTGTACCTTTTGGACATCGCACCGTGCAAGGGTTCGTCGTTGATCTGGTTCCCCGTACGGGAGAAGAATCATTTAAACTCAAGCCTATTCAGGAGCTGCTGGATATCGTGCCGCCACTGTCGAAGGATCTGGTGGAGCTGGCAGAATGGATGAGCGAGCGATATGCGAGCAATCGGATTTTGTCCTTGCAAGTGATGGTGCCAACCGCGCTGAAAGGAAAAGCGGAGCGCTACATTTCGCTAGGAGATGCACTGGATGCACATGCAGGAGATGAATCTTCAAACGAGGATGTTCTGTTTGTGTGGGGAGAGGAATCGACAACCGAGAAGGTACAGCAGGATATTATTCGTTTTGTCAAAAGCCGAGGACAGGTGCCCCTGCAGCAATTAAGCCGCAAGTACCCGAATCATGCAGCCATGATCAAGAAGCTGTTACTGAGCGGTGTACTATTGGAAAGCCAAGCGATTAAGGATAAGCTGAATAAAAAAACGATGAAATCTGTGAATCTGGCGGTGGATTTCGCTGCTGCAGAAGAAGCACTGTCCTCGTTCCCGGCAAAGGCTCAACGGCAGAAGGAGATTCTTTCTTTTTTGCTGGAGATGAAGGATTTGCTACCAATGCCTTTGAAGGAAGTGTTGTCTACGCTGCAAGTTTCGGCGGCAACGATTAAGGGACTTGAGGAAAAGGGTTTGGTTGTGACAGAGGACGTGGAAGTTTTCCGTGATCCGTATCAGGGCAGACGTTTTAAGCCCACAGAACCGCTGGCACTGACTGAGGAGCAGCAAAAGGTTTTCGGCAGCATCAACGGGCGTTTGCAGGAACAGCGTCACGGTGTGTTTTTGTTACATGGCGTTACCGGAAGTGGTAAAACCGAGGTTTATCTGCAGACGATTCAGCAGTGCATCAATCAGGACAGGCAGGCCATCGTGCTGGTGCCGGAAATTGCTCTTACTCCACAGATGGTAGAGCGTTTCAAAGGACGTTTTGGCGATCAGGTTGCGGTCATGCACAGCCGTCTTTCCGGCGGTGAACGTTATGATGAATGGCGTAAAATTCGGGAAGGTCAAGTGAAGGTAGCGATTGGTGCGCGTTCTGCGGTGTTCGCTCCCTTCAGCCGTCTGGGACTGATTATTATGGATGAAGAACATGAGACCTCCTATAAACAGGAAGAAACGCCGAAATACCATGCGCGTGATGTGGCTGTCAAAAGAGCACAACAGCATCAGGCCGTGGTGGTTCTGGGTTCGGCCACGCCTTCGCTGGAAAGTTATTATGCTGCGCGTTCGCAAAGCAATGATGATTTTGCTCCTCTCTTGCTTGAAATGCCTACAAGGGCGCTTGGCAACAATCTGCCAGCTGTGCGAATCATCGATATGCGTGAAGAACTGAAGGATGGCAATCGTTCCATGTTCAGCAGAGCATTACACAAAGGGTTGGAAGAACGCCTGGAGCGCGGAGAACAGACGGTTCTACTGCTGAATCGGCGCGGATATTCAACCTTTGTGATGTGCCGGAGCTGTGGATATGTGGCGGGCTGTCCTGAATGTGATATCTCTTTGACATATCATCAGCGTTCCAACAATTTACGCTGTCACTATTGCGGGTATGCAGAAGCGGCGCCCGAAACGTGCCCGGATTGTGGAAGTGAGCATATTCGCTACTTTGGTACAGGAACACAACGGGTTGAAGAGGAACTGGCCAAGCTGTTTCCAGGGATACGGGTAATCCGTATGGATGTGGATACAACGACGGAGAAAGGCGCGCATGAGAAGCTGTTAAAACAGTTCCGGGAGAAGAAAGCCGATGTGTTGCTTGGAACCCAGATGGTTGCCAAGGGGCTCGATTTCCCTGATGTGACGCTCGTTGGAGTCATCACCGCGGATTCAGCGCTTAACTTGCCTGATTTCCGTGCTGCCGAGAAAACCTTCCAACTGCTGACACAAGTGGCAGGCCGGGCGGGCCGTCATCAATTACCGGGAGAAGTATTTGTGCAGTCCTATACGCCAGAGCATTACTCCATCGGACATGCAAGCCAGCATGACTATGTATCTTTTGTGAAGGAAGAGTTGTTGCACCGCAGAAATTTACAGTATCCTCCCTACTGCCGTCTGATTCTGGTGACGTTCTCTCACGAACAACTTCCTGTTCTGATTCGACTAGCTGAAAACTATACCCGATTGCTGAAAGAGAAGGCGAATGCTGCCGGATGGCTGGGCAGTCTGGATCGTTTCAGTAACGAAGCCTTTGATGTGCTTGGCCCTGTAGCTTCTCCAATTCCAAGGATCAAGAATAGATACCGATTCCAATGTATGATAAAATGGCGTGGGGATGTGGATGCCATCGGTCTGGCTCTGGCAACGGCCCGGCACATGGACGATGATGTTCAGGCCCAGAAGCTGCTGATTAGCCTTGATGTAGACCCGCAGATGTTAATGTAGACATTTTACAGCATTTTGAGGCGAAAAATGTGGATGTGAACAAGCGGTATAAACATAGATTAATATCAACAACGAAATAGAGAATATTGTCTAGAAACTATGATGAGAATTAGGAAGGTGCTTACAACATGTCGATTCGTATTATCGTTAAAGAACCAGATGAGGTGCTTCACAAAAGAGCCAAGGAAGTTACCAAAGTTACACCTAATGTACAAAAGCTGCTTGATGATATGGCAGACACAATGTATGACGCAGAAGGGGTAGGTCTTGCGGCTCCGCAGGTCGGCATTCTGAAACGTTTGATTGTGATTGATGCAGGAGATGAGCAAGGGCTGATCAAAATGATTAACCCGGAAATTATTTCCAGTGAAGGAGAACAGTTCGGACCTGAAGGTTGCTTAAGTATTCCAGGGATTAACGGAGATGTCCGTCGTTTTGAGACGGTTACCGTGAAAGGACTGGATCGTGAAGGCAATGAACTGATTATTACAGGTAGCGGTCTGTTGTCCCGTGCGTTTCAGCACGAAATTGACCATTTGGACGGTGTGCTCTTCACAGATATCGCTGAAAAAGTATATGAAATTACCCCAGAGCAAACTGGACCGCGTCGCAATTAAGGAGTGATCGATTTGAATATTGTCTTTATGGGAACACCTGAATTCGCCGTTCCTTCTCTGGATATGTTGATGGCGGAAGGATACCGTGTGGTAGGCGTGGTAACACAGCCGGACAAACCGCAGGGAAGAAAAAAAGTGCTTACACCTACACCGGTCAAGGCCGCAGCTGAACGCCACGGTCTGCCGGTGTTTCAGCCTGTCAAACTTCGTGATCCGGAAGCGGTAGCCCGCCTTGCGGAATGGAAACCGGATTTGATCGTCACTGCCGCATTTGGACAGATTCTTCCCAAAGCGGTGTTAGATATGCCGGTTCGCGGCTGTGTGAACGTACACGGGTCTCTTCTGCCTAAATATCGCGGAGGAGCTCCGATACAACGTTCTATCATCAACGGAGAATCCGTCACAGGGGTCACGTTGATGTATATGGCAGAAGGTCTGGATACCGGGGATATGATCTCTCGTGTGGAAGTACCAATCACGGATGAAGATACATCCGGCACGATGTTTGCCAAATTGAGTGAGGCCGGCTCCAAGTTGCTCCAGGCGGAGATGCCGCGTCTCATCGCAGGCGAAACGACAGCTGTTCCACAGAATGATGAGGAAGCTTCCTATGCTCGTAATCTGACACGGGAAGACGAGAAGATGGACTGGAATCGTACATCCCGTGAATTGTTCAATCAGATTCGTGGTCTGGTCCCTTTTTCGGGTGCATTCACGATGTGGGATGAACAGGTATTTAAAGTTTGGGCAGCAGCCAATCCAGATCAGGTGGCGAATGAAGCTTCATCTGTTTCCAATGTTGGACAAGCCGTGCCTGGAACCGTGTTGCAATTGAACAAATCAGGCATAGAAATCAAGACAGGCAATGGTTCTTTGTGGCTGACAGAAGTACAACCTGCTGGCAAAAAAGTAATGCAAGCTGCCGACTTTGCTCGCGGTGGAACATTGAAACCTGGTATGGTGCTGCGATGAGTACTTCAAAATCAGGACATTCTTCAGGAAAAGAACGTAAGGCAGCAGGCAACGGCAACGCAGGGAGCCAAGCCAGTCGTCGTCAGACTCATGATCGTGTGCAGAAACCGAAGACATCCGCTCGTGCACTCGCTGTCAAGGTACTGAGCGCGGTGGAGCAGGACGGAGCATACAGCAATCTGGAACTGAACCGCCGTCTCAAAGAAGCAGATCTTAGTTCTGCAGATGCAGGACTCGCTACGGAACTGGTGTATGGAACGATTGCAAGACGAAACACGCTGGATTATTATCTGGAGCGTTTTGTTGCCAAAGGAACAGCAAAGTTACAGCCTTGGGTACGTAGTTTGCTTCGGATCAGTGCGTATCAATTGATCTACCTGGATCGAATTCCGGAACATGCCGTCGTCAGCGAAGCAGTAAACCTGGCAAAGAAACTTGGTCATCAGGGAATCTCGGGTATGGTTAACGGCGTGCTGCGGAATATGATTCGAAACAAGGAGCAGTTGCATGTTCCCTCGCATCTGCCGGTTGCTGAACGGATCTCATTGGAGCATTCTCACCCGCTGTGGATGGTGGAGCGGTGGATTGCTCAATATGGGGAAGAGACAACAGAAGCCATCTGCCGTGCGAATAATGAACCTCCAGCAGTGAGCGTACGTGTGAACACGACCATGACAACACGGGACAAGCTGATGGAGGAGATGGCAAGCACAGGGGCAGTGGTTGAAGCTTCGCATCTTAGCCCGGATGGTATTCTGGTTCGAAGCGGAGGCAATATGGCTCTTACGTCCTGGTATCGGGACGGACTTTTCTCGGTTCAGGACGAAAGTTCTATGCTGGTCGCTGAAGCCGTAGCGCCGGAAGAGGGACAAGACGTGCTGGACTGTTGTGCAGCTCCAGGCGGCAAGACAGCTCATATCGCAGAGAAAATGCGGGACCGTGGACGCATTATAGCTAACGATGTTCATGCTCATAAACGCGAGCTTATTCTGGATCAGGCTGAACGTCTTGGATTAAGCTGCATTGATGCGGTAACCGGGGATGCACTTGATTTAAACCAGCGCTATGCCGAGTCATCATTTGACCGGATTTTGCTGGATGCACCGTGCTCAGGGCTAGGGGTCATTCGTCGCAAGCCGGACGTGAAGTGGACTAAATCCTCATCCGACATTGAAGACATCTCCAGTTTGCAGCGAGAACTTTTGGATTGCGTTGCGCCATTGCTCAAACCAGGTGGTATTCTGGTATACAGCACTTGTACCATTGAATCGGCAGAGAACGAGGATATGGTGGCGGACTTTTTGGACCGTCATCCGGAGTATAAGGCTATCGAAACATCGGCATGGTCACAGCCAGGAACCAGGGACTGGAGGGCTGTGAATGGTGGTGTTCAGATTTTGCCGCAATATGCTCACAGTGACGGTTTCTACATCGCAAGGTTGACAAGAACGGCTAATTAAACGTTTAATAGAGCACTGAAGGAAGGCCGCCGAGGAAAACCCTCGGCGGATTTCTTTGTGAGAGGCGACTTGGTAGATTACTAACTAGTTTATAAAACGATGTCAGGATGCGATGGTAACAATGAGATGTTATAATGCATGAAGAACGGGTCTCGAGGGTATACATGGATGTAAAGTGCCGTTTGTGATAGAATAGGACGAATGCAGTAAAACGCTGGAAAGCAAAAGAAATGTAAAAGAAATGCAAAAGAAGTGCAAGTGAAAAGAAAAAAGGAATAGGTGTTGAAAACAAAATGAAACCTTTTATATACGATTTTTCCCTGGAGCAACTGCAGCAATGGGCTGTGGAAAACGGGGAACCAGCGTTTCGCGGCGGTCAGATCTTTGACTGGATTTATGTGAAACGTGTTAATGATTTTAGTGAAATGACAAATCTCTCCAAGTCGCTACGCGAGAAGCTCGCAGAGCAGTTTGAATTCGTAACCCTTAAGGAAATTACGAAGTTCGAGTCCAAGGATGGCACGGTGAAATTCCTTTTTGGTCTGCATGATGATCATGCGATTGAAACGGTTATTATGAAACATAACTACGGGAACAGCATCTGTGTAACCACACAGGTTGGTTGCCGGATTGGCTGTACGTTCTGTGCATCCACGCTCGGGGGGCTGAAACGTAACCTGACAGCCGGAGAGATCGTGGCTCAGGTTGTACAGGCTCAGAAAATTCTGGATGAGCGCGGTGAACGTGTCAGCAGCATCGTGATCATGGGTTCGGGTGAACCTTTTGAAAACTATGAAGCAACGATGACGTTCCTGCGGATTATGATTCATGAAAAAGGTCTGAACATTGGTCAGCGACATATCACGGTGTCTACAAGCGGAATTGTGCCGAACATCTACAAGTTTGCAGATGAAGACACGCAAATTAATTTGGCTATTTCGATTCATGCACCAAATGATGCCTTGCGTTCGAAACTGATGCCGGTGAACCGTCGTTTCCCATTTGATGATGTGATGGAGTCTCTTCGCTATTATCTGGCTAAGACGGGCCGAAGAATTACGTTTGAGTACGCATTGATCGGCGGTGTCAATGACCAGCCAGAGCATGCGGCAGAACTGGCAAGTGTGCTCAAAAACATGTTATGCCATGTCAATCTGATTCCGGTAAACCATGTGCCTGAACGCAAATATGTTAGAACATCAAGAAGTGATATTTTTAACTTCCAGAGAATTCTCTCGGAACAGGGAGTTAATGTAACGATTCGCCGTGAACAGGGACATGATATTGCTGCCGCTTGCGGCCAGCTTCGTGCAAAGCATATGGAGTTGAGGTGAGAGCGTTTTGATCAAAACAGTTCATGTGAGCCATATCGGACGAGTACGTTCGGTGAATGAAGATTCAGCCTGGATTCGGAATCTGGATACAGGATATATTCTGGGAATCGTTGCAGACGGCATGGGTGGACATCTTGCTGGAGATACGGCAAGTCGCCTTGCAGTGGAGACGCTGGTAGAGGATCTGGCAACACTTGAGCCAGGTTTGTCCCATGCTTCCCTGTCAGCTGCGCTTAGCGATGCGATTCTTCATGCGAATGAAGTCATATTCCGCACAGCATCCACGGACGATAAGTATCATAATATGGGGACGACAGTTGTTGCCGCTCTGTTAAATGATGCGGAAGGTGTGATTGGACATATTGGGGACAGCCGTGCATACAAAATTGCAGGCAAGGAAGTATTCCAGCTGACTGAAGACCACACACTGGTGAATGAATTGTACAAAAATGGTCAGATTAGCAAGGAGGATGTAACTCATCATCCACGTCGCAATGTGCTTACCCGTGCACTTGGCACTGATGCCGAAGTGAAGGTGGATATGGATGCCGTGCGACTGGAAGAAGGGGAAGTTCTGCTTCTCTGCAGTGACGGACTCAGTAACCTGGTCAGCAATGAGCAGATTATTCAGGTTGCGGGTAACCTTGAACTTCCACTGGAAGATCGTGCCGATCGACTGCTACAGCTGGCACTGCTTGCTGGAGGAGACGATAATATCACTGTCGCTTTATTTGAACCTCAGCAACAAGATGCCCTAGAAGCGGAAACGGGGTGTGAGTCATGATTGGGCACCAGCTAGGCGGACGCTATGAAGTCATTGAGCGTGTCGGCGGTGGCGGCATGGCTTTGGTTTACAAAGCTCAAGATTTGCTCTTGAACCGAAATGTGGCAATTAAAGTACTCAGACAACAGTTTGTTCATGATGAAGAGTTTATCCGCCGTTTTCGGAGAGAGGCACAATCAGCGGCATCGTTGTCACATCCGAATGTCGTCAGCATCTATGATGTGGGTCAGGAAGATGACGTGCATTATATTGTTATGGAGTACGTTGAAGGCAAAAATTTAAATGAAATTATTAAGGAACGTGCGCCTCTGCAGGTCGACGAAGCGGTACACATTGCTTCCCAGATCGCGGATGCACTGGATCACGCGCACCATAATCAGATTATTCACCGGGACATTAAACCGCATAACATATTAATTGGCCGGAATGGCCGGGTAAAAGTAACAGATTTCGGGATCGCGCGTGCTGTTACCTCTACAACGATTACACAGACTGGCTCTGTCGTGGGCTCAGTGCATTATTTCTCACCAGAGCATGCCAAGGGTATTGTGACTGGGGAGAAGTCGGACTTATATTCTCTTGGAATTGTACTCTATCAAATGCTTACAGGACAGCTTCCTTTTCTTGGGGAAAGTCCAATTAGTGTAGCCTTGAAACATTTGCAGGAAGAGTTTGATGAACCACGCAAATTCAATCCGCTCATTCCGCAAAGTGTGGAAAATGTCATTCTGAAATCCATGCGTAAAAATCCGCAGGAGCGATATCAATCGGCGAAAGAAATGCAGCATGATCTGGAAACATGTCTTATGCCAGAGCGCCGCAATGAGTCCAAGGTGGACTTTCCGGATGAGGATGATATCGATCAGACCCGTGTAATGCCGGCCATCAAACCGGAGCCTCGTGGAATGAAATCTACTGGAGCGGTGCCTGTGATGGAAACAGATCAT
Organism: Paenibacillus xylanexedens; assembly: GCF_007680605.1. Classification (GTDB taxonomy): domain Bacteria; phylum Bacillota; class Bacilli; order Paenibacillales; family Paenibacillaceae; genus Paenibacillus; species Paenibacillus xylanexedens_B. Next base: position 2,604,625 of record NZ_VEIO01000001.1, on the reverse strand, counting down.
GAACAGAGCGCAGGTAAACCGAAGCAGAAAAACTGGAAAAAACCAACGCTGATCATATCATTGACTGTTCTTCTTTTGATCGCCATGGTTGGAGTGGTATGGTATGTCAAAGGTATGCTTGTTGTACCTGAGGTAACGGTGCCTAACGTAGTCAATCAGACAGAAGAAAAAGCCCGCCAAATGCTGGAGGAACAGGGCTTGGTGGTGAGCAACGAAGTCATTCGACAGTACAAAGAAAATGTAGATCCAGGCATTGTCTTTGATCAGAGCAGGAATGAAGGCGACGTGGTCAAAAAAGGCTCTGAGGTTCAGCTAAGTGTTGGCGCGGAAAAAGAAATGGTGAAGATGATTGATGTCAAGCAGGAGCCTTATACTGAAGCGGTCAAAAAACTGACTGCGCTTGGTATTAAAGAAGACCAGATCAAGCGTAAAGATGATTTTTCTAATGAAGTCGATTCAGGCTCTGTCATTTCCCAGACGCCTGGTGTAAATGAAGAATTTGATCCTGAAACTGTTGAGATTGAGTTAACGGTGAGCAAGGGCGCAGAAACGGTCAAAATGCCTGATTTGAAAAATCATACGCGCAGTGAAGCAGAACAAATGCTGAAAGAGAAAGGACTTGTGCTTGGACAGGTTCAAGAGGAGTCCAGTTATACCGTAGAAAAGGGCAAAGTAACCCAGCAATGGCCTGTGGAAGCGGGGACGGATGTTAGCCCTGGCGACAAAATTACAATTTTTATCAGCACAGGTTATCCGGATCAGGCACTGGAATATCCGTTTAACATCAACGTATCGCCAAAAGAAGTGGGTAAAAATAGTAAAATTCGCATCACCTATGAAGATGCGCGCGGTAAAAATCAGGAGTGGGGCACACGCACAATTAATTCTGCTCAAGTCTTGACGATACCGCTTGTGCTTGCACCGAATGAAAATGGGGCTGTGTCCGTTTATCGTGATGGTAAATTTCTGGATACGTACGTCGTATCCTACAGTGAAGCGAAGAATGGTACGGTGAATGTACCTTCCATCGATCCGGAACAGAGCACGCAAGCACCGCCAGCCAATACCCCTGATCCGGGGAATGGTGACAATGGGGGCAACGTGGATAATGGCCAGGAAAAAGAACCTGACTCCACCCCTGTTGATGGGGAAGGGGACAATCAGGAAGGCGACACTTCAGCAATGAAGACGGATAAGGGCCCAGGAAAGCATAAAGAGGATAAGAAAAAAGGAGTTATCAACGCATCAGGCCGTCCATAAGGACGGCTTATGCTGACGTAAGGAAACAATGTGAGTGATCAGAAGGAGGGCGACGGAGTTGTGCCAGAAGGTATCATCGTTAAAGCATTAAGTGGTTATTACTATGTCATGCCAGTGGAAGACAACGGGGTTCCTTCGGCTGAAGGTTCCGCCGTTCAATGCAGAGCCAGAGGCATTTTTCGTAAACGAGGCACTTCTCCGCTTGTGGGTGACCGAGTAAGTTACATGCTGACAGAGAACGGGGAAGGAACGGTAGACGAAATTCACAAACGCGAGACCGAATTAATTCGTCCCCCGGTGGCGAATGTCAGCTTGGCAGTCCTGTTATTTTCGGTCAAAGAGCCTGATATGAATCTGAATCTCCTGGATAAGTTTCTTGTTCATATTGAGCAAGCCGGACTCGATGCCCTTATCGTGCTGACGAAACAGGACCTGATTGATTCAGAAGCTGAGGATCGGGACATCGTGGCTGAAGTAAAGGCAATGTACGAGCAGATAGGCTACGAAGTCATATCAACCAGTTCACGGACTGGAGAAGGCAGTGAGTTGCTAAGAGAACGCCTTGCGGGCAAGATTAGTGTATTTTCCGGTCAGTCTGGTGTTGGAAAATCTTCCATGCTGAATGCATTGATGCCAGGACTTACCCTGGAGACGAGTGCAATCAGCATGCGTCTCGGGCGCGGGAAACATACGACCAGACATGTGGAACTCATTCCACTCGATAATGGCGGATTTGTTGCGGATACACCGGGATTCAGCCAGCTGGACTTTTTGGAGATTGGCGTGGAGGAATTATCCACTTGTTTCCGTGAGTTTGCCCAGTTTGCTGATCAGTGCAAGTTCCGTGGTTGTACGCATACGCATGAACCAGCCTGCAAGGTGCTGGCGGCCAAGGAGGAAGGTTTGATCTCGGAAAGTCGTTATCAGCATTATGTTCAGTTCCTGACTGAAATGAAAGATAAGAAGCGGAGGTATTAATATGATAAAAATTGCCCCATCGATATTATCAGCGGATTTTGCCAAGCTGGGTGCAGAGGTTGCCGAAGCACAAGCAGCTGGCGGAGATTGGATTCATGTTGACGTAATGGACGGGCACTTCGTCCCTAATATTACACTCGGTCCTGCTATTGTAAAGGCCATTGCACCTCATACAACGTTGCCACTCGACGTTCATCTGATGATTGAAAATCCGGAACGTTACGTGGAAGAGTTCGCTAAAGCCGGCGCAGCGGTAATTACGGTTCATGCTGAGGCGTGCGTGCATCTGCACCGTGTCATTCACCTCATTAAAGAGCAGGGAATTAAGGCAGGGGTTGCTCTTAATCCTGGTACTCCAGCAAGTGCAATTCAGGAAGTACTGGACGATGTAGACATGGTTCTTGTCATGACTGTGAATCCTGGTTTTGGCGGACAAGCATTTATTTCCGGTACGATGAACAAAATCAAGCAGATTCGCACATGGCTGAACGAGAGAGGACGTCATGACGTACATATCGAGGTAGACGGCGGTATTGCTGCAGATACAGCTCCACTCGTTGTGGAAGCTGGTGCCGATGTCCTGGTCGCTGGCAGTGCCGTATTCGGACGTGAAGACCGCGCTGCTGCAATTGCCGAGATTCGTAGCAGTTACGAGGGTTAATTCATGACTTTCAAAGAGACATTGCTGACAATGGCGGGAAGCATGACTACGGGGCTGGTACTTGCACTGTTTTCAGTTCTCCAGGCTCCATTTAATGCGCTAACGTCGTTAATTGGTGTCGCCGTAGTTATCATGTATTTCCGAAAGTTTGATCGGAAGGGACATCGGATTACTTTTGTCATTTTCAGCATACTGTATTATCTCATGAGTGTTTTTATGATCGCTGTGTACCAGTACATCCCTACTCAAACGTAAATGGGCTGATCTCGGGCTTGTCATTGTGGAATAGGGACAGCAGGTTCCGCATAAATATGGTTACATGAGCAGGTTTCTCATGTAGCCTTTTTTGTCGTGTTTGGGTGAAAAAGGCCTGAAGCATAGGATACGGCGGATGCATGAGCATGATGGGGAGGGTGAAGTATGAAATTTTACACATTCAAACTGCCGAAGTTTTTGGGAGGGTTTGTAAAGGCGATCCTGAATACGTTTCAAAAGAACTGATCTGATTAACAGCACAGTTAGTCGAATACCGCCGTTTTGGCTCCACGCTCATCTGGAGAACCAGATCTGTATGATGTGCCATGCGGCGGCCATTCCTATGTGTTGGACATGTGCTTTTTGGAACACCAAAAAAGCACCTGCAAGGAACAAGGTGCTTTTTGGAACACCAAAAAAGCACCTGCAAGGAACAAGGTGCTTTTTGCTTACCCGATTTATAGTAGCTTTGCGTGATTATACGCGAGTCACTTTACCGGCTTTCAGTGCACGGGTGCTTACGTATACACGTTTTGGTTTGCCGTTCACGAGAATACGAACCTTCTGAACGTTTACGCCCCAAGAACGACGGTTACGGTTGTTAGCGTGGGATACGTGGTTACCGGTGCCCGGTTTCTTACCTGTCACATAACATTTGCGAGACATAGATTACACCTCCTATCCTAAAATAACCAGTGCCTTTGGGAGAGACAAAACGTCATTCCATAAGGACTTAATTGTTCTTTCCTGATCCTAAAGACCAGGCTTCAGTAGCTAATGGGTTGTTCAAGCCGGCGTGGCCGGATCATTTCCATTACTTAACCTGCATAAAACAATACTTAAATATAATATCATAATCAAAAAAGCTTCGTCAACTGATCCAAAAACTTTATTTATTTCTCTTGTCTAATATAGTACAATGTTGAATAGTCCATAGTACAGCCACGAATAGGCTGTTGCCGCGGGAAGCCGGAGAAAAAACCGTACGTAGAGGTTGGAGGTTTGCTTTTTTGGCAACGCTGTGAGATGCGGCATTCCATCATTGGCACCAGTCTCCATGCGGCATTCATGTCGGCTTCTGATACCGGTGCATATCCCTATGCCCGCATAACGGGTTGCAGAGAATGCAGGATATTGGTAGCCCGGCCGCCCAGACCGTTTATCCGGCTGACATGTTGTATTGTATGCCTGTGCCGGACAAGGTATGGACGAAGAATAACGCAGCCGCGTTAGCGCATGAACAGACCAAATTGATTCTTGGTGCAAGTTGTTCGTGTATCAAGCTAGGAAGGGGAATTCTCACTTGAGTATACGTTCTTTAAATGGAACAGATTTCACCGCAATGGTTCTCGCCGGAGCGGAACAACTAGGGCAGCACGCAGAACATGTCAATTCCCTGAATGTTTTCCCTGTGCCGGATGGTGACACGGGAACAAATATGAATTTGACAATGACTGCTGGTGTTGCAGAGATCAAAAGAAAGAGCTCTGCTTCCATCGGAGAAGCTGCCGCAATACTGTCGAAGGGTTTGCTTATGGGTGCGCGCGGAAATTCAGGGGTTATTTTATCCCAATTGTTCCGTGGATTCAGCCGTTCAGCAGCTCCTTATGAAGAATTGAATACGATTCAATTCGCAGCCGCCCTGCAAAATGGTGTTGACGCAGCATACAAAGCTGTAGTTAAGCCTGTGGAGGGAACCATTCTTACCGTAGCGAAAGAAGCGGCTAAACATGCCAGCTACTATGCAAGACGGACGAATGATATCACTGAATTAATGAATGAAGTTCTATTAAAAGCAAAAGAAGCGCTGGCGATGACTCCAGAGTTGCTGCCTGTTTTAAAGCAGGTCGGTGTGGTGGATTCGGGTGGTCAGGGTCTTGTATATATTTATGAAGGTTTTATGGACGTGCTATTGAAAACAGACGGTAGTTCACGTGCCTCACTGCAAAAAGAATCTGCTTCTTCAGTAGCAACACCGGTGAAAACGCCTGCAATCGAACCGGTTGCAACGAAGGCGGCACAAGTAATTACGCCCGAGATGCCTTTGTCGGCTCAGGCAAGATTGGAAACAGAAGATATTGAATTCCTGTACGATATGGAGTTTTTCATCAATCGTGAGCTTGGTGAGAATGCAGGAGCTTCATTTGATGAAGAGTTGTTCCGGAAAGCGTTGTCAAGAAATGGAGATTCGATCATCATCATTGCCGATGATGAAGTGATCAAGGTGCATGTGCATTCCAAGACACCTGGTGATGTATTGAATCTGGCTTTGAAGTATGGAGAGATTACACAGATTCATATTCTCAATATGCGTGAACAGCACCGGGACCTGCTGAGCGCAGGCATGGATCTCGCAGCTTCACCGGATATCTTTGCTGAAATTCCGCATGAGAAGACAAGCACATTGGAAGAAGCGGTGCTTCCGGCTGATGAAATGGCACCATATGGCTTTATTGCGGTTTCTTCAGGTGACGGCATTGCGGAAATTTTCAAAAGTCTGGGTGTAGATGTGGTGATGTCTGGTGGTCAGACGATGAACCCAAGTACAGAAGACTTTGTAAAAGCCGTTCGTTCGATTGCGGCGGATCAAATCTTTATTTTGCCGAATAACTCCAACATCGTGCTTGCTGCCGAACAGGCTCGTGAATTGCTGGAGGATGAGCGCCGGATTACCGTTATTCCGAGCAAGACGATTCCACAAGGGATGGCAGCGGCTTTTGCTTTCCAGGAGGATGAGTCTGCGGAAACGAACCGTGAACAGATGCTGGAGGCCATTAGCCGGGTGCAGTCAGGACAAGTGACACATGCCGTTCGGGATACACAGTATGATGAACTGGATATCAAAGCCGGGAACTATATCGGGATATATAACTCCAAAATTGTTGCGACAGATGAGAGCATGCTTCATGCTTGCGAAGGTCTGCTTGGGCAGATGATGGAGAGCGGAGATGAAGTGGTTACGGTTCTTGAAGGGGAAGAGGCTGACGCTGAGATTACTTCTTCTCTTGTTGCATGGCTGGAAGAGCAGTATCCTGATGCGGAAATCGAAGTACATCAGGGAGGACAGCCTGTTTACTATTATCTGTTCTCTGTAGAGTCCTAATTGCGGTTGTTTCACAAGCCAATCACTATCGATTTTAGACGCTGAACGAATGACTTGTTAAACATGCATGATAGCACTTGATGTAAAGAGGAGGAGAGCCTGTGAGCCACAAGGTTGCGATTGTAACGGACAGTACGGCGGATATTCCTGAGGAACTGGTTCGTAAATACGGTATACATGTGGTTCCCTTGCGCGTGTTGTTCGGGGAAGAAAACTATGCGGATGGAGTGGAGCTGACGTCGGAGCAGTTTTACGATAAGTTAAGGCAGAGCGCAGTTCTGCCTACGACTTCGCAGCCTTCTCCTACCGATTTTATGAACGTGTACCAGCGTTTGCTGGACGAAAACCCTGACAGACCTATCGTATCCATACACTTGTCTTCGGGCATGAGTGGTACGTATCAATCGGCGATGCTCGGCAAGTCGCTTCTGGAACGCGAAGCCGATCTTACGGTCATTGATTCAAAATCGGCTTCCTACGGGTATGGTTTAATGGTTGTGCAAGCCGCGGAGCTTGCCGAACAAGGCAAATCCGTAGCGGAGATTGCAGCTGCCGTTCAGGCGATGCAGCAATCCCGCAAGCTGTTTTTTCTGGTGGACACGCTGGAGTATCTGCAGAAAGGCGGACGGATTGGCAAGGCCTCAGCGATCTTGGGAACGCTGCTAAACATCAAACCGATTCTGTCTATCGATGAAGAAGGCGTCATCTACGCCGTAGAGAAAGTCAGAGGTCATAAAAAGGCAATGGCACGTATTATTGAACTGTTCCAGAAGGATCTGGCTGGAAAGCGAGTCAATCTGGCGGTAGGTCATACGGCTGATCCCGCGTCAGCAGTGGCTTGTGCGGAACAGTTACAGGGTCATTTTACACTGAATGAAGTGATCTATACGAATATCGGTGCCGTTATCGGTAGTCATGTGGGACCCGGTGTTATTGCGATCTTTATGTGGCCTGTTCCGGAATGAGGGATTAATCATGAACTTGGAAGAAATATCAGTCAAGCAAATTAACGGCGTGAGTGCTCTCAAAGAGGGAGAGCTTCACGCCTTTGGCATCTCTAGTGTGAAAGACTTGCTGGAATATTATCCGTTTCGGTATGAAGATTATCGTCTGCGCTCGCTTAGTGAGGTTAAGGACGGAGACAAAATTACGGTACAAGGTCAGGTTATGGGTGTTCCGGTGTTGCAACGTTATGGCAAAAAGTCCCGTCTGACCTGCAAGATTATGACGGAAGAGTGGATGATTACGGCAACGTGGTTTAACCGCCATTTTCTCAAGGACCAGCTTACACCCAACCGGGAAATTGTGCTTACCGGGAAATGGGAACAAAAGCGTATGCAGCTTACCGTATCGGATTCGGAATTCCCGGATAAGGGGGATGGACGTTCAGGTACGCTGCAACCGGTCTATTCGGTTACGGGCAAGGTCACGCAGCAGTGGATGCGTAAGACGATCAACCAGGGGTTAGTTCAATACGGTGAGATGATCCCGGAGATTTTGCCACAAGCATTGATTAAAAAATATAATCTGATGCCACGCAAGCAGGCAATAGCCGGTATTCATCGTCCGCAGGACAATCAGGAAGGTCAGCGGGCCAGACAGCGCATGGTCTATGAGGAGTTATTTTTGTTCCAACTTAAAATGCAGGCATTTCGTGCGCTGAATCGGAATCGGATGGATGGTATGGTGCATACGACCGACAATACGACGATTCGAGAGTTTGTACGTAGTCTGCCGTTTGAGTTGACGGATGCGCAGAAGAAGGTGGAACTTGAAATATTACATGATATGCGTTCACCCTATGCGATGAATCGATTGCTACAAGGTGATGTAGGTTCAGGCAAAACGGTAATCGCAGCCATTGCACTTTATACGACGGTGCGCTCCGGCTTTCAGGGGGCACTTATGGTGCCGACTGAGATTCTGGCAGAGCAGCATATGCGTTCTTTGCAGAAGCTGTTTGAGCCTTTTGGGGTGACGGTGGGTCTGTTAACGGGTAGTGTAAACGGGCGCAAACGCAAGGACTTGATCGCATCCTTGCAGATGGGGATGCTGGATATTGTGGTGGGTACACACGCCCTGATTCAGGAAGATGTTTTCTTCCGGGAGCTGGGTCTTGTGGTTACGGACGAGCAACATCGCTTCGGGGTGAATCAGCGTAGCGTTTTAAGACGCAAAGGGTATAATCCGGATGTATTAACGATGACGGCTACGCCGATCCCGCGGACACTTGCGATTACGGCATTTGGTGATATTGAGGTATCGACGATCTCGGAGCGGCCGAAAGGACGGATTCCGATCTCCACGTATTGGGTGAAGCATGACATGATGGAGCGGGTGCTTGGTTTTATCTCGAGAGAGGTAGATCAAGGGCGTCAGGCGTATCTGATCTGCCCACTGATCGAGGAATCGGAAAAGCTTGATGTGCAAAATGCGATTGATCTTCATGTACAGATGCAGCAGAACTTCCCCAAATACAAAGTGGGACTTCTCCACGGACGCATGACGGCTGCGGAAAAAGAAGAAATGATGCGTGAATTTTACAGCAATGACATTCAGCTACTGGTGTCTACCACGGTGGTAGAAGTCGGGGTGGATGTGCCTAACGCCACTCTAATGGTGATTATGGACGCAGACCGTTTTGGTTTGTCCCAGCTACATCAGCTTCGGGGCCGCGTTGGTCGGGGTGCGCATGCGTCGTATTGTGTGCTCATTGCTGATCCGAAGACAGAGGTTGGGCAGGAACGGATGAAGGTCATGACCGAAACCGAGGATGGATTCGAGGTATCACGGCGTGATTTGGATCTGAGGGGGCCGGGAGATTTCTTCGGCACCAAGCAGAGCGGGCTGCCTGAATTCCGTCTGGCCGATATGGTGGCAGATTTTGCTGTACTGGAGCAGGCTCGGGATGATGTATCTGCATTGATTGCGGATGCTACATTCTGGACGTCTGTGGACTATACTCCCCTGCGTGATTTTCTCCAGCAACAGCAGGTGTTTAAGGGTGATCTGATTGATTAGCGCTGGATGTTAAATCTGGACATGCTGTTTGGAAGCGTAAGGTTGCGTAATTCAGATACGTGGCCTGAATGCGTAATGAGATAAGTAACCAGAATTCATAACGTGATATCGTAAAGTGAAGCGTAAAGTAATGCCAAACCGGAATGTGTTACTTCAAAGCTTAATTTTGAATGAGCTACGTTTGTTTCAAGGCATGTTTTGTAAAAAGTGACAAGTGACCAAGCCCTCCCGACATATGAATAAGAAGTGAGTTCATTTTTTGGGAGGTGCTGTACGTTTTGGGTTACCAACAATATGGAATTAGTCCGCAGCTGGTGGAGCGGATCAAATTAAAGATGAAGAATCCTGCAGTCAAAGAGCGGATTAAAAAGCTGATCGATGGCGTAACCAAGGCCGATCTGCAGGATAAAGCGAAGGTGCGCAGGCTCATTAAATCGTCGGCAGTCATTATGAATGAGAACTTCTCGCCTGCACAGGAGGAGCAATTTGTCACTTTTGTGATCGCGCAGAAGATTGATCCGAACAATACGTTTCATTTGATTAAGCTGTGGGGCATGTTCAGGTAAGGTTGAATGTGATGGTATCCTGCAAAGAAAGATGGGTGTTTACACGGGACACTCCGAGGACAGAATACCCTTTTGAGCGCTGTTATCCCCGGATTTTTTGTGAATTTCCCTCTATAAAGGGTAAAATCCGGTGATAAAGGCGAAGCGTATGCTTCCGATGTAGCTTTCTTTCAGAAAGCTTTCAGGCGCCCGCTTCGCTTCTACAGATTGGTTCTGCTCTCTCCGTTAACGTGTAAACTGATTTTTTTTGAAAGGCACATTACATTCAAAAGAGTGTGGTAATGTAAAGAAGGGCATTTCATCAGTCATGTGTGACTTGATGAAATGCCTTTTTGGATTTTAAAGGAGTCAGATTGGTTTATGCGCAGCATCCTGTGTGCAGAGATACGATGTGAGAGAAGGAACGGTGAGCACTATAGCTAATAATGGGTTGTGGAGAGTGTATTTGTTACATTTAGCGTGGTGGGAAAATGTGACGTTCATCAGTTACGTCGTGAACTAGTTACACAGTGGACTAGTGAGCAAATATGGAGAGGTTGAACCGGAACCGTTCGGAGGATTTTTTCTAACGATCACCAGAGACGTTATTTTGGCGATATCAGACGTTTTTATTTTCTAACGATCTCAGGGAAGCTTATTTTAGGAATTTGATGTGTAAGCGGGCATTTTTACGCTCTTTTCAACGAAATAAGCTCTCTGGTGATCGTTACAATTCCAGAAAGCTCAATATCGCTAAAATAAGCTCATTTGAGATCGTTAGAATTCGGAGCGATATGTTGAGGAGGAAAGGATGAATTTGGGGTATCGTAACGGAGAAGCTTGGTGATGCAGTATGGTAAAGTTAATCACAATAATCTTGCTTTTGGCTATTTCGTTGCGCTACCCAGACATAGTCGAACAATGTCATTCAGATGTTCTGTTGGTCTCTTTGGCCTTACTAGAAACGGGAGTACGCTCCGGGACCATAGTTGCAAACCACATTGCGATGAATGTGGCGATGAATATTCCGTTATGAGGTAGTTCTGTGAGTATGTAATCTTGGACAACCAAAACCAGAATTGAAATACATAAAACGACTTGGAGTACTCGTCCTGTGGATCGGTCAGCATGGTGGGATCGCCTGGAGACCAACTTTAACAAAAAGAATATAAGACTAAACAGCAGAAGTGATCCAAGGAGCAGAATTGCAAGCATGGATATGAGCACCTTTCTGAGGAGAATTAACGATATTCTTCATGTAGCAGGTATTAGTTTCCTAATTATACCACATTGGATTTTCAGTGTGTATTTTATCGAATGTTACTTTTAAGAGAGAAGGATCATGTTAGAAGGGGATAGCAGTCTGTATCACTGTGATGAAGCCCTTTTTTTGATTTTCACAGGATATCCTTTGCTTTCCTCCAAGGGGAAGGGTAAACTGTTGCATACGAGTAGTGTGGATACATGTCGCACTGCGGGATGCATGAGCGTTTTCCGGCGCTGTAATTGTAATTGTTATTTTTTAGATAGATGTGGAGGAAGATGGGTTGGAAATGTTTACGATGTTGCTGGGGCTGTTCGAGCGGGCGGCGCTGCTGATTATATTTTTGTTTTTTCTGTCACGGGTGCCGCGGTTCAGGCAGATTTTGCAAAAGGGCAAGTTAAGATGGCAGGAGTATGCTGCGGTAACGTTGTTATTCTGTGCGTTTGCCATCTTTGGTACTTATACAGGCATCAACGTTGAAGGCTCACTTGTTAATGTACGGATTATTGCAATTCTATCGGGTGGAATTTTGTTTGGGGCACCGGTGGGCATTATTACGGGACTCGTGTCCGGGGTACACCGTTATCTGATCGATATGGATGGCATTACGGCTATCCCGTGCCTGATCACAAGTATTCTGGCGGGGTTGGTGTCGGGTTACATTCACAAATACACCCCAAAATCCAAACGCTGGATCATCGGTATTGGGGCAGGCATGATCATTGAAGCACTCACGATGCTGCTGATTCTTCTTTACTCGTATCCTGATCCGCTTGGAGCAGATATCGTTTCGAAGATTGCATTGCCGATGATTTTGGGTGAGGTGAACATTGGGCTGATCGTGCTTTTGGTGCAGAGTGTGGAGGGGGAAAAAGAGTTAATTGCAGGCCGTCAGGCCAAACTAGCTTTGGAGATAGCGAATAAAACATTGCCGTATTTCCGCTCAATTGATGAGGATTCCCTGCGTAAAATATGCAAAATCATTCAAGAGGATATCCAGGCGGACGCGGTAGCGATCACCGATACACGGAATGTTTTGGCTTATGTTGGTTTTGGTGAGGAACGGTATCATATTGGGAATGAGATTATTAGTGAAATGACTAAGAAGACGATTTCCAGCGGGGTAATTACGATAAGTAATGATGTGACGGATGAGAAGACTCCAGATATTCACTCGCTACTGATTATTCCCTTGAAGGAACGTGGCGATGTAACGGGCGCACTCAAAATCTATTATCGTAAAGCTTACAAAATTACGTATCCGTTACAAACGATGGCTGTAGGGCTCTCTCAGATTATCTCCACGCAGATGGAGGTTTCACGCGTAGAGGAGATTAAGGCAGCGGCGAACAAGGCTGAACTGCGCGCTTTGCAAACGACGATTCATCCTCATTTTTTGTTCAATGCGCTGAACGCTATCGCTTCGTCCATACGCACCAAGCCAGATCGTGCGCGCGAATTGATTGTTAACCTTTCAGGTTACATGCGTTATAACTTGGAGCTGTCGGACGAGTTAATTGATATTCATAAAGAGCTGGAGCAAGTCCGTAATTATGTGGAGATTGAAAAAGCACGCTTTGGCAGCAGACTCACGGTTGTCTATGAGATTGATGAAGTGGCGGTGCATATTCCCAGTCTGGTCATTCAGCCGCTCGTGGAAAATGCGATTATACACGGCATTCTGAAGGTTAAGGGTGCTGGAACTGTGCGGATTCGGGTACAGGACCATCCCGATTTTGTGCGAATCAGCGTTAGTGATACCGGGGCAGGCATCAGCGCGGATATTATTGAAAAAGTCTACCATGATCGCATGCCGGGCAATCAGATCGGGCTATATAATGTGCATCGGCGTGTGAAGCTGATTTACGGACAAGGCCTGACGATTAGAAGATTAGAGCAAGGAACAGATATTTTATTTGATGTACCCAAAGGAGATGTCATACCAAGGTGATAAAGCGATGAGAGCGTTAGATGAAGGCATGTTGAACGGGTTAGACAAAAGAAGAATGCGAGCACTAATTGTAGAAGATGAAATTCCGGCAAGTGAGGAACTGAGTTATTTAATTCAGGAGCATAGCCGGATCGAGGTTGTGGAATGTCTGGAAGATGGCCTGGATGTGCTTAAGTTTTTGCAGGAGCAGGAAGTGGATGTACTATTTCTCGATATTAACATTCCTTCGCTGGACGGTATGATGCTGGCTCATCATATTGGCAAGTTTGCACGTAAACCTTACATCGTATTTACGACTGCGTATAAGGAGCATGCGGCTGAGGCTTTTGAACTGGAAGCATTTGATTATATTTTGAAACCCTATGACGAGAAACGGATCGTAGCCATGCTGCACAAGCTGGAGCTGACCTTCAAGCGGGATCAGGAGCAAACGGAGAACATGGATAACCGAATGCAGATGGAGGATCAGGCATATCGACATGCCGAGGGTCACTCACCAACGAATGATCATGGGGCTCAGCGAGGATATGACACCAAAGAAGATCAGGTTCGTTTTGGCACACGGCAGGCACAGCAAGGGCTGGAGCAACGAGCGGTATCATCTGGTTCTTCAACCCAGGCGGCGGATCATCTGACAGGAACACGAATCAATCTGTTACGCAACGACAACATCATTGTCACCGATTCGGCGGATATCTATTATGCGGAGGCTCAGGAGAAGGTCACCAAGGTATATACCAAAAATGGAGAGTTCACCATGCCGGTTAGCATTTCCGATTTTCACAGCCGCTTGCCGCAAGATACCTTCTTCCGGTGCCATCGTTCCTATCTCGTTAACCTTGCCCAAATTCGTGAGATTGTGCCGTGGTTTAACAATACGTATTTGCTTCGTTTGCGCGACCTGGAAGCCGAAGTTCCGGTCAGTCGTGGCAAGGTCAAAGAATTCAGGCAACTCATGCGCATATAACGGCATTTCATTCCGCTTCTGATGCAACTCATGCTCAAAACGGCTCGATGAATCCCCTTTCATGTATGATGGTCTTGTGAACGCATTCAAGTATGCTTGAATGGTACAGAGAACGTTCAGCATGTCACAGACATCGGCAAAGGGGAGATTACGATGAAAGCAGCTATTTCATCCGCTTCATCAGCATCTAATTCAACAAAGACATCATCTATACCTATGAATCGCTGGCTTATTGTACTGGGTACGATTATTGTACAAATGGGGCTTGGCACGATCTACACCTGGAGTTTATTTAATCAACCGTTGTCTGATCGTTTCGGATGGGACGTCAGCTCGGTCGCGATAACTTTTTCGATTACGAGTTTTGCTCTGGCATTTGCTACGTTGTTTGCGGGCCGGTTGCAGGAGCGCTGGGGTCTCCAGCGTCTAATTCGGGTAGCCGGTATCGTGCTCGGGCTGGGACTTATTTTGAGTTCTCAGGTGAGTTCGTTAACGCTGCTGTATCTGCTGGCCGGTTTTGTGGTCGGTTTCGCGGACGGCACAGCGTATATCACTTCTCTATCCAATCTGATCAAATGGTTCCCTGAACGTAAAGGTCTGATTTCGGGTATTTCGGTAGGTGCTTTTGGTACCGGCAGTCTGTTGTTTAAATATGTGAACTCCGCGCTAATTAGTGCGGTTGGTCCAGTGCAAGCCTTTATGTACTGGGGCGTGATCGTTCTTGTACTCGTTGTTGCAGGATCATTCCTGATCCGCGAAGCTGTGGTTCGTGGACAGTCTCCGGCGAGTGCTAAAGAGGGTACGGTTAACGAAACAGCAGAAGTCCGTCATGAGTATACAGTCAAAGAAATGCTTCGTACAAAAGAAGCGTATATGCTTTTCGGTATTTTCTTCACAGCATGTATGAGCGGTCTGTATCTGATCGGCATTGTCAAAGACATTGGCGTACAGCTTGCAGGTCTTAACGTAGCAACGGCTGCGAACGCGGTTGCGATGGTTGCTATCTTCAACACGGCGGGCCGAATTATTCTGGGTGCGCTGTCGGACAAAGTAGGACGGATGAAGGTCATTGCCGGAGCATTACTGGTTACAGCCGTAGCAGTCATGACGCTCAGTCTGGTGCCGCTAAACTTTGGGATTTTCTTCGCTTGTGTGGCAGCGATTGCTTTCTGTTTTGGCGGTAACATTACCGTGTTCCCAGCGATTGTGGCCGATTACTTCGGTTTGAAAAATCAAAGCAAAAACTACGGTGTGATCTACCAAGGGTTCGGATTTGGTGCTCTGGCCGGATCATTCATCAGCGCGTTGCTAGGTGGTTTCCATCTCACCTTTATCGTCATCGCGGTGCTCTGTGCGGTATCACTGCTGATGGCACTGATCATCACACCTCCGGGTACAAGCCTGCGGGCACGTGATTCCCATAAAAAACAGATGCAGTTCAACCCGTCATCGCGGGCAAGTTAAGTTGTAGTTATCCCGTTGTACAGATCCATATCTACGTATTACAGCATCACAGAGACGTAGCGAATGGACATCGTATTGGGGTAAGAACGAATACAAAAAGCTAATAACAGATGAATGGCAAGCGGTCTCCGACGAGGCCGTTTTTACTTTTTTGAAAAAGCTTCACAAATCCCCAAATCCCCACTGTCGAGTGTAGTAGATACGTGACCACGCGGACGTACATCCCGAGATGTGCATTGCTACCTTTGCTTCTGTTATACTCTAGGTGAATCAAAGGAACACTGTACTCGATGACGCGCTATAAAATGATATACGGCTGCGACACGATGACATTGAAATGATCTATCCCAAGGAGGCATATTCATGAACTTTGTGAAATACACAGAACCGGACTTTGAACATTATTATGCACTCGTTTCCAATGAGGACGTCATGAAGCACATTACCGAGCGTGCGATTCCGGAGGCGGAAGCCAGAACTCAGTTCGATGCCATGCTGGATTACAATCTTCGTTCTTTGTGCGGGCACTACCTTGTGACCACGCAGGATGATGCGGGTGTGGCCTACGCCAAATTGATTCTGGATGAAGATAACCCAAGCCGGGCAGAGATGGGGTATATGATTCTACCGGAGCATTGGGGCAAAGGTCAGGGCACGGCTATCGCGTCCCGCCTGATTATTCAGGCTCAGGCTGCGGATATTGAGGTTCTATATGCCGTTATTGATCCTTCCAATGCGGCATCCCGTCAGATTTTGCTTAGACAGAACTTTGAATCGACTTGGGTGGGAGACTACGACGGTTTGCCAGGGGAGATTCTGGAGTTGAATCTGCGTCCTAACAGATAAAGACGTTAGAACACATGAAAGTACAAGCTCAAACTTGTGCTTTGAATGATCTAATGGCCATTCTTAACCTTTCCAGAGACACAGTATATCGTTTCATTTACATGCTGCAGCCGCTTATAAAGCGGCTTTTTTCTGTGCAATCTATATAAGATAGAGCCGCCCTAAATTACATGTAAGAGGAGAGCATTATGATAAAATCATTGGAATGGATTACGCATCCTCCGTTTAACCCTATTCATGATAAGCTTTATACTCCCTTTGAGTTGCTTAAGGGTTTTAATGCGGATGATGCACGGAGCCTATTAGCCACGCCAGATTTTCGGTGTTTTACATATTTTCATCAACAAGGAGGTACAACCGTCTCAGATCCTTATGCTGCGATGATGGAGGCTGTGCATGATACATCCGTTGTACGCGAAATGAACGGATTTCTGGCAACGCAGTTACAGGCAGGCCGTCGTCCTGTTGCAATTATGGGAGGACATCGGGAGAGACGAGGAAGCGAAACCTATCGTAAAGTAGCACGAATTGCCCAGAAGCTATCAGAATCTGGTTTTATTGTCGTTAGCGGTGGTGGACCTGGTTGTATGGAAGCAACACATCTTGGTGCTCTTCACGCTGGACGGTCTGCAGACTGCCTTGAATCTGCAATGAAACGTTTGGAGGAGGAACCGTTTGACGTATTCCCGGAAAACATGAGCAATATTATCGGTAAAGATGGGCAGACCTTTAATGAAGAATTATTAAGTAAGCTCCATAAATGGATGCTTCCCGCATGGGAAATAGCAAATGAACTCAAGGATCAACTCAGCCGACTCAATTGCAGTTTGGCACTGCCGACCTGGCATTATGGCCACGAGCCGTTTACTCCGTTTGCTACCCACGTTGCAAAATACTTCCTCAATAGCATACGGGAAGATGTGCTTCTTACACTGGCTTCATGCGGTATCATTTTTTCGGAGGGGCGGGGAGGCACAATCCAGGAAGTGTTCCAGGACGCCGCTCAAGTCTATTACCGTGAGAATGACGCGTATAATAAGGCTCCAATTACTTCAATGCTGTTTCTTGACAGCCGGTTCTGGACAAATTCAGAAACCCCTGATGAAAGGATGCACATGCCAGTGATGGGTTTGCTTCATCAACTTTTCGTCGGTACAAAAAATATGACAGAAGAGGAATTCAAACGTTATATTCGGGTTGTCGATGATGCTGATGAAGCCGTAAACACCATTATTGAAAATGCACATTCCGCGACTCAGGTCGTGCACAAACTTGCCAGAATTGGCATTAGCAATATTGATTCGGAGCTTATGGCTGAAAGAGCGGAAGATTTTGTTAACCAGCGAGGAAAACAAGACTGAAATATGATTCCCCCAAAAAAGCTGTTACTCTAGCAGCTTTTTTGTTTTCCCGGTAGAAATTCGTGTAACTTTACGTACCACAGGGTAATGCATAGGATAGAATAAGGAGTATAAGGTGTCTTGCCTGAGTACAGCGCCCCGTTGTATTGCAGGGCTAGTATCTCGTGTAAGATACTTCTATTGATAAAAGTGGAGGAGATGACATATGAGTGATTCAACGATAGAACGACTGAATGCCCTGTTGCCCGAGTGGCTGGAGACCAGCCGCCTGCATACGGGACAGGGGAAAGTAGCTTCCTATATTCCGGAGCTGGTCAAAGCATCGCAGGATGATCTGGGAATACATATTATGGACGCGGAAGGAAACCATGTGTCTGCCGGGGATTGCGGTGTTCCTTTTACCATGCAAAGTATCTCCAAAGTGTTCACACTGATTCTGGCCCTGATGGATCATGGGGAAGAAGCAGTCTTCTTTAATGTAGGAAAAGAACCAACCGGCGATGATTACGACTCCATGATCAAGCTCGAACTGGTTGAACCAGGCATTCCGTTTAATCCCCTCATTAATGCGGGCGCAATAACCGTATCCTCTCTCATTGGCGGTGACTGCAAGGAAGAGAAGTCCCGCCGTATTCTCGAATTTTTCCGCAAGTTAGCACACAATGAACGATTGGGTTATAACGAAGACGTTTTTCGCTCCGAGTCCGAAAGTGGCCACCTGAATCGCTCCCTCGCTTATTTCCTCAAACATAACGGTGTCATCAAAGATGATGTGGAAGATGTGCTGGCAGTTTATTTCCGCCATTGTTCTATTGAAGTTACCTGTGCTGACCTGGCTCGCATGGCACTTGTTCTCGCTCATGATGGAACCGATCCGATTACCGGCGAAGAACTCATTCCCCGTCGTTATGTGCAGATCGCCAAAACGTTTATGACCACCTGCGGGATGTACAATGCTTCTGGTGAATTTGCCATCGAGGTTGGCTTGCCCGCCAAAAGCGGTGTATCCGGTGGAATACTGACGCTGGTTCCGGGACAATTCGGCATCGGTGTAGTTGGCCCGGCGCTTAATCGCAAAGGCAACAGCCTGGCTGGCGTTCATTTGCTTGAGCGTCTGTCCAAGGAGTTTGACTGGAGTTTCTTCTAATATTAAAAAAGCAATGTAATGGCTACCCTTCTAAGGCAGTGGATAAATCGGATTCCAGTTGTTTTGCTTCTTTTGAACGAGGCAGGATGCACGGACATCGGTTTTATCGACTGCTTTTTGATGTTCTTAAAGTATAGTAGGGATACAGTCCTGCACAACGTGAAGCTTCTACATCTATCAAGGGGTCCCCTCCATGTCCGTATGTGAAGAAATACTCATTTTGCTGCATCACTCACATGTTTATTCATCCATCCATTCACCTGCGGAAGTCACACCTGTAATGAGATTCATCTGAAGATCCCGATTCCCGTCAACGGTTAGCAGTCTGAGTGTACGGGCGGGGCGATCCAATCGGAGCACACGTCCGGTATAAGAAACGTCATCATGTTCGTGGAACAGCGTGATCGTAACGCGGTCGCCAAGCACCATGGAGTTGCTCAGCAAACGGGACATTTCATCTGCCGCTTGGGCATCCAGGGAGGGACGCGTGCGGGGAGCTAGCTGCTCCTGATGAAGAATGTATGCCTCCCGATGTTCGGGAAGCATCATGCGTGAGGATTCAAAAAGTCCGTTTTGTTGCAATTTTTTACTCATCTATAGTGACCTCCAATTTTATGAGAACGATCCTGCGCCTGAGCGGACGAGCACAGGGATGAGGCACGCATGATGGCGGTATCTCCGAACTTGCGCTTGATATCATCCGTGGCTCGCTCCAGTTCTCTCTTGCGTTCACGGTCGTCAAACCAGGACAGTTGTACTTCTGAATCGGGTACAAGTCCGCTCAGCGACACATGGATGCGCCTTATGGGTAATCCGTCCCAATGGCGCAGAAACAGAGCTGCCGCCGCATCATATACTTCATCTGTGATGTTGGTCGGTTCATTCACCTTCATCTGACGGGAAAAACCGGTTGGCCGGTCGTAATCCTGTCCGCGACACCCGACCGAAACGACATGCCCCATGAGTGATTTGTCCCGGGAACGTCGGCTGACTAGTTCCGCGAGCTCCAGCAACACCACCTTAATCTCTTCCCAAGTCTCGTAATCCCGTGGTAGCGTCATCTGATGTCCGATCCCCTGCTGCTGGTGTGTGTATGTTCCGGGTTTTACCGGAGAATCATCTATACCACGGGCGATACGCCATAACACTTCACCATTTACACCCCAGCGCTCCTTGAGCCGGGATAGCGGTGTATTCGCCAAATCACCAATCGTATGAACGCCCATTTTGTAGAGATGCTGTGCCATGCGTGAACCAACCATGAACATATCGCGTACAGGTTTTTCCCAGATCGTGGAGGGCATATCCTTTCTTGGCAGCGTATAGATGCCTCCTGGGACTTTTTTGGCATACAGGTCACAGGCCATTTTGCTGACAACTTTGGTATCGCTGATGCCTATTCGAATGTAAACGCCTGTTTCATCCATCACCTTGGACTGAATGCTGCGTGCAATTGTTTCGGGACTGCCGAACAGATCGAGGCTTCCCGTGACATCGAGAAATTGCTCGTCGATGCTGTAGGGTTCCACCAGATCAGTATAGGACTGAAGAATACTTGTAATATGAAGAGATACGCGGATGTATTCGGCCATTCTTGGGCGAATAACGACAACATCTGGACATTTGGCAAGCGCCTCTCCCAGTCGTTCTGCGGTTGTAATACCGTAGGACTTGGCGAGAGGACACGCCGCCAGAATGATACCTGAACGCCTCGCCGGGTCACCAGCTACAACGAGGGGGCGATCCCTGTACTCAGGATGTGCAGACTTCTCCACACTGGCGTAAAATGACTGGCAGTCTGCCAGCATGATGACACGTCTGTCTTGGCGGGGCATGATGTTTCCTCTCCTTATCTGCAATTCTTGATGTTGCTCCTGTCGTCTGATCCTTGCAGAGAGCTGTTCATTTACAGTTTATTTACAGTATGGAACAAGTGTTCTTGTTTTATAAGCATAAAGGACAATTCAAAATGCGGCAACCGGAATTATTTTGCAAATTGGACACAATTATACGCTGGGCAGGCTAGGTGCGAGAAATAGGAAATAAGATGTGCTTTTTTACATTTAATGTGAGAGATCTATGACCTCCGGGTGATGACCGCTAGTTCATTTTGATTTTTGTAAAAGTGTCGTTCATGGATAGAGTCCTAGATAGGGGGACTGATGTCCTTTTTTCATTTTCAGTACTTTTCAGAAAACCTTGATAGGACGCGGATTTTCAGTGATGCGTTATCGGACTATAGTATCAATTTTGTAATCTTTATGGTTAATACTGTAAAAAACGCGAAACTTTAAAATGTTACTCGCGTTTAATGAGGTATATGTTTTTCGGGGGAAGAGTGCCTGCATCCGCGTTGCACATAACAATATTACGTGAAGATGTGCAGGATAAGCAGGACGTTCATCTGTGCTTTTCGGCAGATCACGAATGTAAAAAGACCGCAAACGGAATTGTTGCCTTGGTGTGCTGGCGGGTGGCTCAACGGTCTGAGTATGGGCAGAACGTTCCATATCATGTTTGCTTCCATCAGCCTAGTTACAATGCGGAGGCTTAGCGCTATAGTGAGAACTACACCGCTGACATCTCTACCAAGCGGACATCCGAAGCGGAATGATCGTATGTTTCCTGCATGGGTTTGTGCGGTGCATGAACCTAATCTATGGGGAAGCAGGATGCATACTAGAGAGGTGAGCAATCAGAAGTCATGAGCAGACAACGACGAAGACGCTGGTTACTGACAGCTTTGACAGGCGCCTTGGTGGTGACTGGCGGAATACTTGCCGGATGGCATTACATGCAGCCAAAGCTTGTTACGTATACAGCGGAGAACGGCACGGAAATGAAATTCAAGACCGATGGAGACCGGTTCATGCAATACGGGCCGGATGGAACGTGGAAGGAAATGTTCGTTAAAGGGGTGAACCTGGGGGCCACTTCGCCGGGACATTACCCGGGAGAGTTTCCGCTCACCGAGGAGGATTACCTGCGCTGGTTCGAGCAGATTCAGGATTTGGGCGCGAATGTGATTCGGGTCTATACCGTCCACCAGCCGATTTTTTACTCCGCACTGGTCGATTATAATCGCGGCCGGGAGCAGCCGCTATATTTTATACAAGGCATATGGTCACCCGAGGAGGAATTGATTGAAAAGCAGGATGCCTACGCCGATCATATTGAACAGAGGTTCAAGCAGGAGATAGAAAAGGCGGTATCTGCCGTGTACGGCGATGCGGACATTCCTGCCAAGAACGGAGAGTCCAGCGGTAAATACAGAACCAATGCCGGAAAATACTTGATGGCTTGGCATGTAGGTACCGAGTGGGACCCGGGGATGGTGGACAACACCAATAAGGTGCATGCGGATGTGCCGCAGTACAAAGGTGTTCACTTTTCCGGGAGTGCAGCAGCATCACCGTTTGAAAATTGGTTAGCAGAGCTGCTGGACTACACGGCGGTTCAGGAGAAAAAGTATGGATGGGAACATCCGATGACGTTTACCAACTGGGTTACAACCGATGTGCTGGATCATCCGGGCGAGCCGCTCTATGAGGAGGATATGGTCAGTGTAGATGCACGGCATATTCAGCCGGAAGCATGGGATGGGGGTTATTTTGCTGCCTATCACGTGTACCCGTATTACCCGGATCTGTTTCACATAGATAAGACACTGCAAACCATCAAGAATGAAAAAGGCGAGTACAACACGTACAAAAGCTATCTGCAAAAACTAAAAGCCGAGTTTTCCGATATGCCTGTAATGATTACAGAGTATGGTGTGCCGTCCTCACTGGGGATATCTCATCTGGGCATGGGTGGACGAAATCAAGGCGGGCATAACGAGGTACAGCAGGGAGACATCGATGCTTCGCTTACGCAGGATATCTATGATGAAGGCTATGCAGGAGCGATTCTGTTCATGTGGCAGGATGAGTGGTTCAAAAAAACCTGGAACACGATGCCGCTTGAAATTCCGGCAGATCGCCGGGCATACTGGCTAAACGTGTTAACCAACGAGAAGATGTTTGGTCTGCTGGCCATGGACCCAGGGAAACAGGAACAGCTGACGATAGATGGCAAGCTGGATGATTGGGACAAGCTGAAAGATGAAGAAGTTACGGTCTGGCAGGGACAGGTGAATGGTATTCAGGAGATGAAAATGACCCATGATGAAGCTTATCTTTATGTGGGCTTGACGCTGAATCAGCCATTTGACCCGGAGAAGACTGTGCTTCGCATTGGAACAGATACCCTTACCGGAGGCAGTCAACCAAGCAACATGTTGTCAGGCAAAACGTTAAGTGATGGACTGGAAACGGTCATTACACTAGGCAAGGATAACGAGTCCCAGGTACAGATTGCCAAGGATTATGATTTCAACCAGCGTCTGTATGGCAAGGACGGATATAACATGATCCCAGACGAGCAATTGAAGTCAGCCGATCCGTTCCATCCGTGGGAACTGGCTGTCAGTCTGAAGATGACCCCGCCGGATACCCGCTCAGCGCATCCATTCATGGCGGAGAACGTGGGAATGTTAAAGCGAGGCACGACAGCTCCAGGACAGGCAGACAGTGATTCGTTAACAGCCTGGCAGTATAACGGCAATCAGGTGGAGATGCGAATTCCGTGGATGCTTCTTGGCTTCGGTGATCCGAGCTCCTTGCAGGCGATTGAATACGGACCGCTGAAAAACGGCCGGGAGTTTTCTACGACTACCGTTGAAGGTATCACGCTGGTTCCGTGGTTGACGGATCGTTCCACGAAGCAGGTATCCTGGCCTGGGGGCGAGCAATCAACGCTGGATTTGAAAACTTTACCCGTCTACAGCTGGAAACCTTGGGAGCAGGTAGAATATAGCGAAAGACTTAAGTTAAGCTATGAAAAAATGCGGCAGAGCTACGAAAAAATGCCTAGTTTTCAGATCGAATAAATCAGCATAGAACATCATAAGCGAGTATAAAAGGAGGACTTTTTCACATGTTCCAGAGTTTGGCTTTGGCCTATTGGTTTTTGATTGCCTGTATCGCACTTGTGATTGTGGGCGTCATCGTGCTGTTTGCCATGAAAATGTCCCACAATGGCAAACGACGCAAAACCGCTTTGTATGAAATGAAGCAACGAGACTATTTCACGTATTTGCAGACCGCATTGACGGAAAACCGTCCGCTCAAATTGCCGCCAGGCAAGCTGGCTCCGCTGGAACGCCGGGTTATTCAGGACAAGCTGATTGAATGGATTGACCAGTTCAAGGGAGAGTATCGTGACAAGCTGATTGAACTGTGCCGCGAGGCCGGATTCGTTGAGCATGACCTGAAAGAGCTGGGACGTCTGCGTTATGGACGTCAGATTGATGCAGCATATCGTCTCGGAGGCATGCGTTGTCCCGAAGCGGTTCCGGGGTTAATGGAACTTCTCAAGGATGAAAAGCCGGGACCGATGGCCATTATGATTGGACGTTCGATTGCAAGATGTACGACCCGGCATGGGGAATTGAAAGATATGCTTACCGTGCTTTTAACGAAAGGTAAATCGATTCATCATCTCGCAGCAGATATCTTACTCGAAGCAAATCTGGATACAAGTCGTGTACTGATCGAATTGCTAGAGGATCGTAACCCTGATTTTGTCAAAGTAGGACTTGTGGCCATGTGGGGACAAGCGGTGCCAGAAGTGATGCCTGCCCTCGACAGACTTGTCGGAGCAGAGCATCAGGATGTACGGGCGGAAGCAGTGAAACTGTATCTCAGTGCAAGCCCGGCGCTCAAGGATGAGACGATTCTGAAGCTGATTCAGGATTCGGACCCGGAAGTCCGTGCCGAAGTGGTACAGGCACTTGGCTCGAAGCATGCATCAGGCAGCATTCCGCTGCTGCGCAAGGCACTTCGCGATGAAGACTGGAGAGTTCGGTACAACAGTGCGGAAAGCCTAAGCAAACTGGGCGAACCGGGATTCGAGGCTTTGTGTCAGGCAGCGGTACAAGGAACGGGTGCGGAGCGCGAGATTGCGATGCAGCAGATTGAGAGTACGATGCAGCATTCGGGAACCGACCACAAGGCGGTAGAGCAGATGATTGCACATAACAAAAAAAGACTGCTGTACGAACGTTATTTTGGCCCGGTTCGCGGCAGCGAAAACCGTACAACCAAAAAACGCACAGGCGTTGCAACAGTAGGAGGGGATTACACTGCTTAGAGATTTATTACTCATCTACGGTATGGTCGCCATCTATTATGTGGTGTTTGTTAATACGCTTTATTTTTCCATACTGGCCTTATCATTTCGTAACATCTGGACGATCTTCCGGAGGTCACATTACTCCAAGTACAACACGTTATCCGGCTCGGAACTGGTACCTTCGGTATCCCTGCTGGTGCCTGCGTACAACGAGGAACTGACGATTATTGAAAATGTAAACTGCCTCATGACACTGAACTATCCAACGTATGAAGTCATTGTCATTAATGATGGTTCGAACGACTCCACCTTGAAGGTGTTATTGGAAGAATACCGGCTGAAGCCGGTGCCGAATACGCAGATTCGCGGAAAAATCTCTTGTCAGAAGATTCGTGGCATCTATCATAACCCGGACTTCCCGGATCTGTATGTGATTGACAAGGAAAATGGCGGCAAGGCTGATTCCCTCAATGCAGGCATTAACTTGTCCCACTATCCGTTGATTTCTTCCATTGATGCCGATTCGCTTCTGGAGAAAGACGCTTTGATCCGTATGGCACGCATGTATATGGAGAATCCGGAAGAGACCGTTGCGATTGGTGGGGATGTCCGGATTGCCAACGGCTGCAAAATCGAAAACGGTGCGGTACAGGACGTATCCTTGCCACGCAAGATTTGGCCGATGTTCCAATCTATCGAATATTTAAAAGCTTTCCTCGGCGGACGGATCGGCTGGAGTCATATGAACGGTCTGATCATCGTCTCCGGCGCATTCGGCATGTTCCGTAAGGATGCTGTGATTGCCGTAGGTGGATACCGCGACGGTTATCCGGGTGAGGACATGAACATCATTATCAAGCTTCACCGCTATATGCTCGAAAATAAACTCAAATACCGCGTTGCCTTCTGTCCTGAAGCGGTGTGCTGGACACAGGCACCGGATTCTTACCGCATTTTGTCCAGCCAGCGCAAACGCTGGGGACGCGGGAATCTGAAAAACATGCTGGAAAATCGGGGTATGTTATTCAATCCGAAATATAAGGTCATGGGGTTAATCACCATGCCATATAACGTTATTTTTGAAGCACTGAATCCGTACTTCCGTATTACCGGACTGATCGCTCTGGCTGGATACGTGCTTCTGGACATGACCCAGTGGCCGATCCTCGTTTTGTTTGGCTTGCTGAACTTGGTGAGCGGATATCTGCTGAGTGTAGGGGCGTTGATTCTGGAGGAGATTGCATTCAAACGGTATAACAAGCTGTCCGATCTGGTCAAAATGCTTGTCTACTCCGCCCTGAAATTTGTGGGGTATCATCAGCTCGGCGTGCTGTGGAGATTGCAGGGACACATTCAGTTTTTGCAAAACAACAATTCCTGGGGCACCATGACCCGCCAAAGCTGGTCTGAGGAATCCAAGGAAACGAGCAAAGCGGCTTAATTGTAACAACATTATAGAAGGGTGGAAAAGAACATGCCAAATACGGCGACATTGCAGCGTGAGGCTGCCGTTGATGTGTACCGCAATGTAGAACAGGGATTGAAGGAAACGGGTGCCGAAGCTTGTGGCTTAATGTTCATTCACTGTGCAGGTCAGGTTCAGCCGGAGCAGCAGGTCAGGACACATCTGGAGCAGGCAGGATATACGTCGTTCCAGGTATGGCAGGATAGTCATACAAAGGCGATTGCTGTGCTGCTTCCAGGGCTTACGCTTGATGAGGTTCACTATGAAGGACTTCGCATCAAGCATGAGTTGCAAGAGCGTGCTCCCGGCGCTGATCCGCAGATTACACTGGCCAGTTTCCCGCCAGGGGAGCGCCCTTCGAAGGCAACGATTCAGCATATGGCCGAATCTTCGAAGCTTGTGGATTCATCGGAAATTCATATCTATACGCTGGAACATACGGCGGATGACCCCGAACGGATTTTGATCGTGGATAATGATCCGACGGTTCGAGAATTTTTGCAGCTGCGTTTAAAAATGCAAGGATACGAAACCTACGAGGCGGTGGATGGACTCGCCGCACTCGACCTGATCGAGAAAGTGACACCTGACCTCGTGCTGACCGAGCTGAATCTGTACGGCATCGATGGGCTTCCATTCATTCACCATATCCAGAAGTTGGAGGTGGAGCAACCACCGAAAATCGTCGTGTTGACCGAACAGCGGGTGGAGCAGACGATCAGCCAATGTTTCAGCAGCGGGGTAGACGATTATATGACCAAGCCGTTCTCTCCTGTGGAGCTGGACGCCCGGATCAGACGCTGCCTGCACTAACAAATAAGCAGAATTACAGTCACAACGCTTAAATACAACCACATCTATATGATCTGAACTAATTTTTTACACATTAACAGCGATCAGAAGGTTATTCTGTCATCGAAGTGTCCGTGTAAATCCCCTTAGTTCAGCTCATATAAGCAACATCAAATATATTGCGCGGAGGGAATATCATGGAGAATCAACAATTTCACACTTTACTGAACGCGATCGAAAATAAAGAAGCAGTACTGGGCGTTGTCGGCCTCGGTTACGTCGGCCTTCCCCTTGCGGTGGAGATGGTCAACCAAGGGTTTACCGTCATTGGCATCGACCTGGATGCTTCCAAAGTCGACAGCATCTACAATGGGGATTCCTATATTCACGATATTTCGTCCGACGAATTGAAAAAAGTGATGCAAAGCGGCCGTTTCCAGCCAACAACAGACTACAGCATGCTGCGTGTCATTGATGCACTGAGTATTTGCGTACCAACGCCGCTCAGCGAAAATCAGGACCCGGATACCTCTTACATCGAGACGGTTGTGGATCAGATTAAACTGCATATGAAACCAGGCATGCTGATCACATTGGAAAGTACGACGTACCCAGGTACAACGGAAGAGCTGATCCAGCAGGAGCTGGACAAAATCGGACATGAGGCGGGCAAAGACTATTTCCTGTGCTTCTCGCCTGAACGAGTGGACCCATCCAACGGTCGTTTCACTACGTTTAATACACCGAAGGTCATTGGCGGTACAACCGAAGCTTGCCTGAAGCTTGGCACAGCGCTGTACAGCAAATATGTAGAGACTGTAGTTCCGGTATCTTCACCTAAAGTAGCGGAAATGTCCAAACTACTGGAAAACACATTCCGCAGTGTCAACATTGCCTTCGTGAATGAAATGGCGATGATGTGTGACCGCATGGGCATCGATATTTGGGAGGTTATTGACGCGGCTGCGACAAAACCGTTTGGCTTTATGCCATTCTATCCAGGTCCGGGTATCGGCGGACACTGCATCCCGCTCGACCCGATGTATCTGTCGTGGAAGGCCAAAGGATTCCGTTTTTATAGTAAATTTATTGAACTGGCGCAATCCACCAATGACAATATGCCGTACTATGTACTGAATAAAACGTCAACGATCCTGAATGAATACGCGAAGTCTGTTCGCAAATCGAACATTCTCCTGCTCGGCATGTCGTACAAACCGAATATTGCCGATCTGCGTGAATCACCGGGACTGGAAGTATACGAGCTGTTCAAGGAAAGCGGCGCAAACGTTAACTATTACGACCCGCATGCAGAATCATTCAAGGACAAACACGGCGAAACGGTACACAGCCAATCCTTTAACCTGGAGCAGTTCAAAACGTATGATTGCATCGTGCTGATCACCAACCACAGCGACTTGCCTTATTATGATATTGCGGAACTGGGTGTACCTATTCTGGATACACGTAATGCATTCCGCACGTACAATCATTCACACATTTACAAGATCGGTCACTCGGTACAACATCCTGTGTTTGCACCAAGTGAAGCGGTTCTCGTCTGAGGCGACTGATGAGAATACAGGGCAAGTGGGCAGGTAAGGCTAAATGGGCTATTGTGGCTGTGGTGTTCTGCCTGCTGCTCCTGTCCTGGCTGTTCAAATGGTTTTCGCATGAGGAACACAAGGCAACCTGGCTGTGGGATACGTCAATCATCATCAAGCAGACACCTGAGATTATCGCGTTCTCCAAGGAACAGGGCGTGGATACCATTTTCCTGCAAGTTCAGGATGAGGTGCCCGATGCGGCTTATCGCAAGTTCATTGCGGCTGCGAGCAATGCCGAGATCGAAGTGCACGCGCTGAATGGTCATGCCGACTGGGCTTACCGCGAGAACCGCGCAGAAGGACTTGCTTTTATAGAACGAGTTCGGGCATACAATTCTTCTTCTGCGAAGAATGAACGCTTTGAAGGCATTCAGCTCGATGTCGAGCCGTACCAGTTAAAACGCTGGGAGAACGAGGAGAGCAGTGTCATTGCCGAGTGGCAGAACAATATGGAGGTCTGGACGGAAGCTGGAAAGGCTGCAGGACTGTATATGAGCGCAGCGATTCCATTCTGGCTGGATGCCCGTCAGTCGGCTGGAGGCAAGGAAACGTTCAGTCGCTGGGTCATCTCCCGTTTCGATGCGGTTGCGATTATGGCTTATCGGGACAGCGGGCAGCAGATGTACGATCTGTCCAAGGAAGAGTTGGCTGAAGCGGATGATCTGGGCAAGAAGGTCTGGATTGGAGCAGAACTCGCGGACACACACGAGGGAGATCACCTGACCTTTTTCCGCAAACCCATCAGCAATATGGACGAAGAGATGCAGAAGGTGTTTGAACTCGGTGCCTCACATTCATCGTTTGCAGGTGTGGCTGTGCATCATTATGAGGCCTGGTATGCCAAGCAAAACGGGATTCCGCTGGCCCGCAAGACGGAGGAATCGAAAGAGGAGTCGCCCGGGAAGACTGATTGAGCAGATGCACAGATGAGGTGTATATAATAGATTGTGAGAAATTATAAAATGATGAAAGCTTTCTCTCCTGAGTGCGAGGAGTTAGATCCTCGCACTCAGGAGTTTTTTAAATGTAACAATTAATATGTATTAATGACATTTCAAATTATATTGTTTACAAACAAACCCAAAAAGTTAATTCGGACTACTTCAATCTCTAAGCATCTAGTCCAATTTCGTCATTCCAATATTGTTGTTACTAAATCGAAGATAATTTGTATGGACAGGACATAGGTCAAAAGTAAGGATTCGAGTTCTCTTTAAAAGTGTTAATCAAGACTTGAGGCCTGAATTGAGTGATTGTAAAGATGTATTACGATTATATTATTTGTGGAGTATTAAAACTAATTATATAATTATATCCAAATAGTATATTAATAGTATTATTATACTATTTACATGTAAATCACTATTGTAATATTATTCCTATATCGACATCGGCCGAAGTTCGAAATATAATTAATTTGGAGATAATAATGAAAAAAACAAAATTACTAACTAGCTTCTTGTTTCTAATGATTCTATCTATTTTTTCTATTGGCATGGCTAGTGCAGAAACAACTACATATGCCGAACAACAAAGTGTTGAATCTCGAGCTTCAGATTTCAAAAGTAATAATACAGTTATTACAGAACAAAAAGATGAATCAGTAGGGATATTTGCAATACCGGATGAGTATTATCCAGGAACATCAACTCCTATTCGTGTTGGGGATGTACTAGTAACCAACAGCACCAGTTCAAAAGGTTTGACAGGGCATGCTGGCATTGTAACGGATGCTGGGGGAAGTGTTGTATCAATCAGTGGTTACCGCAAGCCACTAGAGAAAATCTCAATTTCTGAATGGAAAAGTAGGAACCAAAACACAAAAATTATGCGCTACACAAGTTCAGGAGTAGCTAGCAAAGCTGGTGCATGGGCTGCTTCCTATCAAAAAAATTATGTAGGTGTGGTAGAATACGGATTGATAAACACAATTGGATCTTACGAGAAAGAAACGTACTGCTCTAAAATAGTTTGGGATGCTTATTATTTTGGTGGGGGGGTATCCGTTGATGGACATGGGCCATTTTGGAGTGGTATTTATGGACCGTACCATTTCTTAAATGAAAAAGGTTTCACATTGGCGGGTTCTTGGGGAAGTAATTTCTAATACTTTAAATGTTACTTGTATTCACATTAAAGCTCCCTTTTTTGGGGGCTTTAATGTGAATTGTTTCTAGTTTCACTCTTATGATGCGGAGGGATTTAAATGACCAAAAAAGTGAAAATCAGTTTACTTTCTATACTTGCCATTGTTGTAATTCTATCAGGATGGGGCTACTTAAGTTTATTTGGTAATCCGATCAAAATGAATGATGCTGAAGAGAAAGTGAGGGCCTACTTAATTCAACAAAAAGGGTATACACCTGAGGAAATTATAGATACAACGGGGAACTATTCCTTTACAAGCTCAGAGGCTCCTTACGGTGCTTCCGTAACATTCGCTGATGATCCTAATAATAAGTATCATTACATCATTTTCAAGGACGGGCACATTGAGCAGTACAGTTATTCGGGCGATAATCCTAAACATCTGGAGTCTCCGATTAGATAAAAGCGTCCCAACTGGTGCAACTTGTTCCCCGTTTGGGTAACATTCTATCTTTCTGAACCAGGTGTAGCGTAAGTTACTCTTTACTCACTTGTATCGTTTTCGTCTGCGAGTCATAAGAAACGTTAATGTCGTAGACCGAAACGACATCTTTTAGCGGAAAATAAATGCGATTTTGAATCAGAAGAACAGGGCTATTCATCCGAAATGACTCACCATCGTGCTGGAACGTTTCACTTCCAACCTTGAACTCTAATTCTGGAGTAGGAATTGCAAAGTCTTCATTGAGGACCTTAAACGTTTTGGTTTCGGATTGAAAGGATAAAGCTTTGGAATTAATTTGGAACGGAAGGCAGTTCACGAATCCGTCGAGATCAACGTAGGTATGCCCTTTAATAATCAGACCTGTAAATGATTTTTCACCCAGCACATTGGATTGGATGTTCACAGTTGATCCGGAAGCGGGGGAAGAGGCAGCGTTTACGGAGGAACCAAAACCAGCCATAGCAAGAGTTAGTATGCTCACAACTAAAAGCTTGGAAATACGCATGATTAATCACTCCTTTGATATATTCATTAGAATTAACGTAACAACAGGTACATAAGTTACATATGTTGGGAGTAAGTTTTTAGGAAGTGCAAGATGAGATTTTTCGTACATAACTTGTGTTATATGAAAAAACACTTCGACTCGTCAGAGGCAGCAGAAGCTGAATCTATCTCTTCTAATTATAGAAAACCTGAATAAGGCAAGTCCCGATCGCTGAGCGAGGGACTTGCCTTATTCAGGATATTTTAGTGCATGGAAACAGGAAATCGCTCCGTTAGCTCGCCGGTTCTCTTAACCAACTCAACTAATCTAATCACTCTTCAGTTCGGTTGCCGTTGTTCGATAACGGTTGGGAGGCAGGCCGACTTGCTTTTTAAAAGCTTTGGAGAACGAAAATAAATCCGGGTAACCCACGGAATGAGCCACTTCCGTTAAGCTGAGCTTGGTCTGCACGAGCAGAAGCTTGGCCTGCTTCATTTTGAGCTGCTGAATATACTGAACAGGAGACAAGCCGTAGGCTTTGCGAAACTGCTTGGCGAAGTGGGTTCGATCCACCCCTGCATGCGCAGACACACCTTCCACTGATATCCCGCCTGCAAAATGAAGTTCAATGTACTCTTTCCCTTTTTGAAGCCAGGGGGTGGCAACATCCGGTTGCAAGTCTTTGGTCGCCGGAGAGCGCGCAATGCGGTCGAAAAGGCTGAGAAACCGGATCAGTCGCCCCAAGTCACTGGCAGTGTCCTGCGTTTTGCGAACATCCTCCATAAATGACCGCATACTGCTAGCTGTCTCGGGTGTGAGCACACCTGAACGATACGGGTTGTCAGGACTTAATCCAATGCGAGAAAGCAGTTCAGCCGCATATGCTCCGTCAAAGGCAATAAAGATTTTTTGCAAAGCATGGTCGGGATCTGTCCAGTACTCATGCGTCACATGCGGAAACAGACAGAAGGCATCTCGGGCCCTCAGGGGGTACTGCTGTCCGTTCTGAATAAATGTACCTTCCCCCTCCAACACAAATAACAAGTAATGATAAGGCGTAGTCCGAGGACCTATATGATAATTGCTTTTAGCAATGTTACGACCAATGCGTAACGGCCATGCACCGCTGGCTTTCTCGAATTCAGACGGAGTGAAAAATAGAATATCCAAAAACTCGTGGTGGTCCTCCTTCATGCGTTCAAGCTCGGTCATCAGGAACACCTCTTTAATAATTAAGTATCGTTGATATCATCTAAAAGATTTATTTATAACCTATTATACAGGTGGGTTTTATATAAATTCAAGATCGGGTAAACATGAATTCGAAAAACGACCACAAAATGACAAAAATAAATTGCCGCGAAATGACATTGATCACAGACAAATCAATTGATATGATGTCCATACCTATTAAACCAAGTTAATTAATCGGTATTTGGATGTATACTTTACAAAATAATTAGAAATTAGGCCCACTTTAAAAATAGGGTTTAACGAGTGAGAACGTAGTGGAGGGGACGAAATCGATTCTGAAGAAACGTAGTGTTCGCCTTTATCTCCGGATTTTCCCTTTGGAAAAGGGAATCAAAAAAATCTGGAGATAACAGCGATCGAAAGAACGATTCGTACCCGGAACGGCCATGTTGCAGAGCACCGATCTTATTTTTAACATGAGACTTTATTTATCCATAGAAGGGAATGACGATGGTGAGCGAACAGCAAGAGATGAAATTTGGATGGTTTTTACCAACGGCTGGAGATGGGAAGTATGTAGGTGTAGAGCCGGAACGTGAGCCAAGTCTGGATTATCTGGTGCAGGTGGCACAGACGGCGGAAACGGCCGGATTCGAATTCGTACTGATTCCGACAGGGGGAGCCTGTCTGGACGCATGGGTGGTCGGCTCGGCGGTAATGAGTCACACCAAGACATTGCGTCCCCTTGTAGCGATTCGCCCGGGTCTGGTGACACCCGTACTCGCGGCTCGCATGGGTGCGGCACTGGATCAGCTCTCTGGCGGTCGTGCCATGATTAACGTAGTTACGGGCAGCTCGGTTCGAGATCTGGAAGAGCTCGGTGATCCGCTGGCACATGCGCATGATGAACGGTATGTTCGCGCAAGCGAGTATATGGAAGTCATGAAGCGTTCGTGGACGCAGTCGACAGGCTTGAATCTGACGGAATTCGCCGGAAGCGGCGCACAATCAGGTGCAGATGCATCCAGCGAACCAAATCCTGAATTCAACGGTCAATATTACAACTTCAAAGGCCCGGTAGGCATGCCGGAGACAGTACAGAAGCCATACCCTCCATTCTATCTTGGAGGAAGTTCTCCGATTGCGAAGCGAGTGGCAGTTGAACATGCGGATACCTTCCTGATGTGGGGGGAGCCGCATGACTGGATTCAGGAACAGATCGAAGAGATCGAGGTTATTCGCGAGCAGGTGAAAGAGGAGACGGGACAAGATCGTCAGCTCCGTTATGGTATGCGTGCACAGGTGCTCATTCGGGATACGGAAGAAGAGGCGTGGGCAGCGGCATGGGAGATCATCAGCAAAGTGCCGCCGGAAGCGATTGAAAAGGCCAAAGCTGCTTTCGCCGAAACGGATGCCACCAATCAGCGCAGACAGAATGAACTCCGGGAACTGTCCGAGAAGCAGCAATTTGTAGTTGGGCCGAACCTGTGGACGGGTTTGTCGGTGGTGCGTTCCGGGGGGGCTATCCTCATCGTGGGTACAGCGGAGCAGGTTGCAGAACGGTTGATGGAATACGGAGACCTGGGCGTAACGACTTTCATTCTGTCCGGCTATCCGCACCTGGAAGAAGCCGAAATCTTCGGCAAGACCGTGATGCCCATCATCCGCGAAAAATGGAAAACAAGACAGGAACAGCATTCAGTTACTACCAACTAAGGAGGTCGTCTTTCATGAAAAAAAATAAAAAAATGATTCTGCCGCTTGTCAGTATGCTGGTGATGTCCATCCTGCTGTCCGCTTGCGGCGGTGGAAATAACGCATCATCCGGAGAGAACGGTTCCTCAGGTTCAGGCAAAGTGACCATTAGCTTCATGCACTGGCGCGGCGAGGATTCCGAAGCATTCAACAAAACGATTGACGCGTTTGAAAAAGAAAATCCGAACATCCATGTGGAGATGCAGACGCTGCCTTCGGATCAGTACCAATCCACCGTGCAATCCAAAATCAGTGACGGCTCTACGGGCGATGTGTTTGCATCTTTCCCGGGCGCCCAGTTCCAAGCATTCAGCAAAGCCGGATTATTCACGGATCTGACCGGATCATCCTTCCTGTCGGCGTACAATCCCAAACTGATCGAAGCAGGGCAGAAGGATGGCAAGCAATATGCGATTCCATACCAGCTTGTATATAACGACCCGATCTATAATGTGAAACTGTTTGAAAAGTATGGCCTGACCCCACCGAAGGATTGGGAAGGGTTTCTCGCTCTTTGCCAGAAGCTGAAAGACAATGGCATCATTCCGATTGCCTTTGCCGGAGCGGACATTGGTCCGGGTCAATTTATGAATACGATGGTGATGAACAATGCACCGAGTGACGACATTTTTACCAAAGTTGAAGCAGGCGAAGCCAAACTGACAGATGAGTTCTGGGTGAAAACGTTGACGCAAATCAAGGAACTGAACGATAAAGGATACTTCCAGCAAAATGCACTGGGTACGAAAGACCCGGCAGCAGGAGCACTGTTTATCCAAGAGAAAGCAGCGATGCTTGCAAGTGGATCGTATCAACTTGCTCAGAACAAACAACAAAATCCGAATCTGGAGCAAAAATTACTTGCGCCGATTACGGTAAGTGCCGATCAGGCGAAATATGAGGGAGTGCACACCACCACATTCATGCTTGCGGTAAACAGCAAATCGAAACACCCGGAAGAAGCGAAGAAATTCCTTGAATTCCTGAGCAAACCGGATGTAGCTGGCGCATACGCCAACCAGACAGGACAGAATGTAACGGTAAATGACGTGAAGTATGATACACCTGAGCTTCAGGTTGCCGGAGAATGGGCGAACAAAAAGACCGTGTTCCAGCCACGGTTTACCATCCTGAACGGAGACAACCAGAAGGCGGTAACCAATTCCATTCAGGCTGTACTGAGCGGCACTTCACCAGAAGAGGCCGCACAGCAAGCACAAGCAATCATTGATCAGCATATCGGGAAATAAACGATGAAAAACCGTATTCAGCTATCCCTGTTTCTGTTACCCGGATTGCTGCTGTACGTTGGATTGTTCGTATTTCCTACATTGACGGGGCTGTTCTACTCCTTTACGGATTGGGACGGGGTATCCCCGTCGTATGCATTTGTAGGGCTGGATAATTACAAGGACAGTCTCAGCAGCATCGTATTTCGCAAAGCCTTCGGCAATAACGTGGAGTTTATGTTAACCGTTGTCATCGCACAAACTTTTATTTCACTTGTTCTAGCCCTGCTGCTGGTACGCAATACCAAGACAAAAGTGGTACTTCGGGCGCTGTATTTCCTACCAGCGATTCTGTCGTCGGTATCCGTTGGTCTGATCTGGGCGTTCATGTATGACCCGTCCATTGGACTGATCAATTATGGGTTAAACGAGGCGGGTATGAGTAGCATCGCTCGTAACTGGATCGGTGATCCGAAGATTGCGATTTTCTCTATCGCTGCGGTGCAGGTTTGGGCTCACGCAGGACAGATGATGATTGTGTTCATCGCAGGTCTGCAAGGCATTCCAGCAGAACTGTACGAAGCGGCACGTATGGACGGCGGGAGCAAATGGCAGGTATTCCGCACCGTGACCTGGCCGCTGCTGGCTCCATCGGCAACGATTGTGGTAGCCTATACGACCATCCAGTCGTTTAAGGCCTTTGATCTTATTTTCACAATGACGGACGGAGGTCCGAACTATGCCACTGAAATTTTGACCACATATATCTATCATACAGCCTTTGGCAGCTACTCGTTTGGTCTGGCATCTGCAGGTTCGATGATCTTCCTGGTGCTGCTCGCGCTACTGACGTTATTACAGTTCAAAGCACTACGTGCCGACCGGGTGAGCTATTAACGGATGGATGATTACTTCTTTTCGTGAGACCATGGTTGAAAATCGAGAGCTGTGTTCGGAGAATATGAATTAGTTGATATTAATGTTGATGTTGAATGCAGAGATTCGTTATAAGTGTGAGGTTGAGAGGAAGGAGGGATTTTATATGGTTTTAAAATGGTTCAATCGACTAATTCTGTTTGTGTACGCACTGCTGATCCTTGTACCGCTGTATTTCGTATTTGTATCTTCGTTCAAAACAAGCAGCAACTTCTTCACCAGTCCGTTCAGCTGGCCGGACCCGTTTACGTGGGATAATGTGACGGGGTTGTTCCGTAATCAGCCGATGTGGCAATATTTCGGGAACAGTATGATTGTAACACTGGGAACAGTGGCGATTGAGCTGCTACTCAGTAGCATGATTGCTTATGCCATTGTCCGCTGGGGTGGTAGCGTAGGCAAAATTGTGTTTGCCCTATTTGTAGCAGGTTTGATCGTGCCGTCTCAGGTCAGCATGTTGCCGATCTATTCCCTTACACGTACGCTCGGCTGGTCGGATAGTCTGACTGGCTTGATTATCGTATCCGCTGCGATGTTGATGCCTGTTTCCGTGTTCATGCTGACGGGTTTCATGCGTATGTTAAATTCAGAAATTTTGGAAGCAGGTAGTATGGATGGGGCAAACGAGTGGAGACTCTTTACCCGGATTGCTCTGCCTCTGGCGGCACCTTCACTGGCAGCAACCGCAACGTTCCTGCTGGTGATGGTCTGGAATGACTTGCTTATTCCGATGCTTATGCTCACTAGCAAGTCCAAACTGACCTTGCCACTTGCCCTGATGCAATTCCGCGGGGAGTACGTGACGAATTACCCGATGATGCTGACTGGTGTCCTAGTGACAGCGATCCCGATGATTGTGCTGTTCCTGCTGCTTCAACGTTATTTTGTCGCAGGTCTGACTGCAGGTTCCCTTAAAGGCTGAGGGACGAGAAGACGACTGAAAGATCATTCGCAAAATCGAGTTCGTTTTATATTTGTTGTAAATTGGCGTCACCTCGTATTTTGCATTGATTTCTGGTTCATTCTGCATAATAATGGTTTAGTGTCAGAATGACTACATAGAGATCAAGGGAGCTATAATCTGATGAGTAAATTGGAAGTGTTGCGGAACCCCAAGCAGCGCAAGCTGCTGTTCAGTGCCGGTATGAGCTGGCTGTTTGATGCGATGGAGGTCGGCATGATCTCCTTTATCGTAGCTGCACTCGCGAAGGAGTGGAGTCTTAGTCCCGGACAAGTTGGGGTGCTTACAAGTATCAACTCTATCGGGATGGCACTGGGTGCCTTGCTTGCAGGTGCTCTTGCAGACCGTTTTGGACGAAAAGCGATTCTAATGTGGACGTTGCTGATCTTTACCATTGCAAGCGGTCTATCAGCACTCGCTACTGGTTTTGCGGTCTTGTGCGCACTGCGTCTCGTTGCAGGGATTGGCCTTGGTGGCGAGTTGCCCGTAGCATCTACGCTGGTATCGGAATCGATGCCTACAGCGGAACGTGGACGTGCGGTTGTGTTATTGGAAAGCTTCTGGGCAGGGGGCTGGATTGTATCGGCGCTGATTGCCAATTTTGTCATCCCTGAGTATGGGTGGAGAATTGCATTTGCCATCGGAGCACTTCCGGCGTTCTACGCGCTGTATTTACGTCGTGCCATCCAAGATCCTCCGCGGTACAAGAATCACACGAAATTGCATAAAACCACGTTCCGCGAGAAGGTTGCGACCGTCTGGTCTGCACCGCATCGCCGGACCACATTAATGCTATGGATTTTGTGGTTTACTGTTATTTTCTCGTATTATGGCATGTTCTTGTGGTTGCCTTCGGTTGTGATGGCGAAAGGTTTTACATTGGTCAAAAGTTTCCAGTATGTGCTGATCATGACGATTGCACAACTACCAGGTTATTTTACTGCTGCGTATTTCATTGAACGATTTGGCCGGAAGTTTGTACTGGTCGTTTACCTTACTTTGACTGCGTTCAGTGCGATTGCCTTTGGACTGGCTACAACCGAAGCGACTATTTTGGCCGCCGGAATCTGCTTATCGTTCTTCAACCTTGGAGCCTGGGGCGGATTGTACGCATACAGCCCTGAATTGTATCCGACTTCGGTTCGTTCCACAGGCGTTGGACTAGCTACATCGGTTGGTCGGATCGGCGGCGTACTTGCACCATTTATGGTAGGTATGCTTGTTCAGCGGGCGGTTCCGATCAGCCTGATTTTCACGATTTTCTTCGTGACCATTCTCATTGGAGCAGCTGCCGTGCTATTCTGGGGTCGGGAAACGAAAGGGCAGGAACTCGCCGAATAATCGTTACAAAATTTTAGCGCAACTTTTGTGGGGGTCTGTTTGCCTACGAAAATGGCGGCTGGACAAGCGGAACAAGGTTGATATAAGAAGAGGTATGACCCTGATACGACCATGGGCTCATGCCTCTTTTTGATATGTGCAGGACTCATTTTTTCATGCTCCATCGGTCCGATAGACGTGTTATTTTCGATATCCTATAATGACACTCGGGATGTCCATCCGAGAGGATTCAGGGGGAAGCCGTATAACTGGATTCAGAAAAATGGAGGGTTAATGAAATGACGAATAAGAATAGATTTGAGATGGATCAGACGTTGGTAATGAATGTATTGCGAGAAAAGAATCAAATGAATACAGAAAGTATCAAGGAAATAAATTCAGAAGGTATCATTGATGAGAAGATAAAATGGAATGAAAAGCATATGGCGAATGAAGAGCATAGCGTGTACGAAATGGTACGAATAGATGATGCCGCCGGGGTGAATGTGATTTATGGCTATACCGAGAGCATTAAAGAGAGTGGGATGCACAGCGGTTACACGGGAAGCGATGTGATTGAGCTAGCTCCTATCACCGTCAGTCGTAAAGTCACCCATCGCAGGGGGAGAAAGACGAACAAAAGAGCAGGCCGATTCAGTATGCTTCTTGGTGCCTGTGCCATGACGCTGGGACTTACCGTTGCCGCGCCTTCGGCTGGGGCACAAAAATTGGAGCAAGGCATTCGCAGTGAACATGTGGTGCAATTGCAAGAGCAGCTGAACGAGTTAGGATATTTTGACGCTGGAGTGACAGGTTATTATGGTACGATTACCAAGAGCGCCGTTCGCGAGTTCCAACAAGCGCAGGGACTAAGCGCCGATGGTGTAGCAGGGCCTGTGACGCTGAACAGGCTAAACCAAAAAGTCAAAGCCGAAGGTGAAACGCTGCGTCAACTGGCGAAGCTGATCCATGGGGAAGCGCGTGGGGAATCTTTTGAAGGACAAGTTGCTGTAGGAGCAGTTGTCTTAAACCGGGTACAATCGGGAGAGTTCCCGTCATCGATCTCCGAAGTCATTTTCCAGAAAGGCCAGTTCACAGCGGTAGACGATGGTCAATTTAATCTGAAGCCAACTGCAACCTCGTTCAAGGCTGCACGCCAAGCTCTCAACGGTGTCGACCCAACGCATGGCGCGCTATTTTATTACAATCCGAAAATTGCCACGTCCGAGTGGAGCAAGAGCAGACCGACACTGCTGACGATTGGGCAGCATGATTTTACGAGATAAGTTTACTGGATAAGGTGGGCTTGTATGAAGTGGCTGATTAGGTGATAGATAGGGCAATAGTAGATTTTTGATACAACAAGGGACTCTGGCTGTACACTGCTCATCTGCAGGTATTTGTTCGGGGTCCATTTCAGCGAAGTGTTCACTTCGCTTTTTTTGTGTTACCTATCTTGAGAAGGTATGTTTTATCGTATATAGTGAGAATGGTTCTCGATATTCATCGTGAAAGAGGGGTTCTCCTATGTTACATCAATTCCAATTAACAGATGTTCATCAATATATGGATCATTTATCTGAAGGTATGGATAGCCAGTTGTCTTTGAGAGGGTGGGAGCAGCAATTAAAGCTGCCGGAAAGGTTGGGTCATGGATCTATTATGCGTATGATGATCCGACCAGGTATGGAGGTACTCATTGAAAACCTCGTATTACGGGAGAATCTGAAGCTACGCATTGATCAGGATTGTCAGGTTTTGGGTCTTGCCTATCGGCTAAGCGGAGAAGGATATTGTGAATGGAACAGTACACCTACCACGACATCCGATTCTCCGGGACATACGGTATTTTTTACAGATCGTACGAAGGTATATATAGAGACAAGCGCTGTGACTAAGAGCTATGGGGTAAAAGTGAGACTCGATCCCAAGGTATTAGTTGACTATTTCGAGACACCAACGGAACACAGCAGGCTGGAACGGATGATTCAACACTATCGAAATACCATTCGCCATCATCGCTTGAATCCAATGACCCAAAAGATCGTATATGAAATGCTGGCATGCAGCTATACAGGAGCAATGAAGCGTTTATTCATAGAAAGTAAGACGTTGGAGCTGATTCTGCTATTCATGAACGAGCAGGAAGAGTGGAATTCACCTGATAGGACCATCCCGATTCAGAGCAGAAATGATCTGGAGAAGTTACATCTGGCTCGGCAAGTGATTGTAAACCATTTGGAACAACCTCTCTCCATTCAGGCATTATCCAAAACCGTTGGGCTAAGCACGA
Source organism: Paenibacillus xylanexedens (assembly GCF_007680605.1). Classification (GTDB taxonomy): domain Bacteria; phylum Bacillota; class Bacilli; order Paenibacillales; family Paenibacillaceae; genus Paenibacillus; species Paenibacillus xylanexedens_B. The sequence goes on along the minus strand of NZ_VEIO01000001.1, from coordinate 2,562,996 downwards.
CGAAGCTGAAGAAAGGTTTCCGTGAATTGTTCGGCATGACGATCTTCGACCTGGTGCGTGATCAACGTCTCCAAAAAGCGGCCTGGCTACTTGAAACCAATCAGATGAAGGTATGTGAGGCTTCGGTATCAGTGGGTTATAGCAACCCTAGTAATTTTGCTTCAGCCTTTCGAAAAAAATATAACTGTAATCCGAGCGAATTTATACAACAAACTCGACACAAGCAGAATGAAAGCTTTTCTTGAAAAAGCAAAATGAAGACCTCCAGCCCACTTCACTCGTGGTTTTGGAGGTCTTTTCGTTCCCATTTAGCGAATCTCCATTTTTCAGGTTCAGTCCGCTGCAGGTGAATAAAAATCCCCAGCAGGTAGAAAGCTCCTCCCTTGACATGTGATAATCATTCTCATTGGAAAACAAAATCAGGGAGGACATACAAGATGAGATTTAAGGTTGGTTCAACCATCATGGTATTGATCAGTACGTTGGTGTTGTTGGCTGGTTGTGCATCCAGTTCCAATGAGAAGACAGCAACAGACGAGAGTACGACAGGTTCATCGGATGAGGTTCGGACGTTCACGCATCCGCTGGGAACATTGGAGTTGAAAGGTACGCCCAAACGAATCGTCACACTGGATTTTAATTATACGGAGGATTTGCTCGCTTTAGGCATTCAACCCGTGGGTGTAGCCGATATTGCTTCCAAAACAGGGTTCAATACGATTGTTAACATTGAGCCGGCACTTGGTCCAACCGTAACGGATGTGGGTGGCCGTCAGGAGCCGAATCTCGAAAAGATTGCGGAATTAAAACCAGACCTAATCCTTACCAATGTATATTTTGCGAAAAAGAATTATGGAATGTTACAGGACATTGCTCCCACCATGGTATTTGATCCCTATCCGCCCGAAGGAAAGGATCAGTATGAAGAGATGATCGAGACGTTTCGAACGATTGCGGACATGGTGGGTCGGAAGGAAGAAGCCGAACAGCAGCTTAAAGCGTTGCAGACCGTATATGATGAGGCCGAAGTAAAATTGAAAGATGCAGGAATAGAGGGCAAGGAAATTGTACTTGCGCAGTTAATGCCGGGCCAATCCGGACCAACGATCATGCTTTTTACAGACAATTCGCAGGGCGTAAATATTTTAGAGAAGATCGGTTTGAACAATGTTTACGATTCAGGGAAATTCGAACAACTGGGTGGGACAGCGACAAATGTTGAAGCTCTAACGGATCTGCAACAGGCAGAATTTATTTATATTAATACGGATTCAAGTGGTGGATTGGAGAGACAGCTTCAGGAGAATGCCTTGTGGAAAGGGCTGGAATTTGTCAAGCAAAATCGTGTGTATCCATTAGACAGACAGATTTGGGGATACGGCGGGCCAATCAGTGCCAAATTGCTTGTGCAAGAAACGGTGAAAGCACTTATGAAGCAATGAGAAGATATCTTTTCAACTTATTAGCAGGTAGGCAGGGCGTGAAGACATTTGGGATTGTACTGGGCTGTATCCTGTTTTTGCTCTTGATGCTTATGATCAATCTCTCACAGGGACAAGTAAACATGGGGTTGTCTGATGTTATGCAAGCCTTCTTGTATGGACAGGGAACAGCATCCGATCAGATGATCTGGCAATTTCGTCTTCCCAGAACGGTTGCGGGTCTGCTTTGTGGAGCGGCGCTGGCTGTAGCAGGTGCTTTGTTACAAACGGTTCTTCGTAATCCTCTCGCTTCGGCGGGCACGTTAGGCATCAATGCTGGCGCTTACTTTGCAGTGGTTGTTGGAACAATAGCATTTCCTGCGTTTATCTCGCGTTTTCCGCTGGTGTTTGCTCTTGCAGGAGGATTTGGAGCCGTATTTGTGGTCTATGTTTTGGCAGGAGGTTCCCGTTCAACGCCCATTCGTGTTGTGTTAGCAGGTATGATTGTCACCTTGTTGTTGTCTTCCTTTACGAGCGTAGCTCAAATTCTTTTTTTGGAAGATGCCAAGAGTCTATTTGCGTGGGGGTCAGGATCACTTGCTCAAAATAATTGGAACGGGGTTCAGGCAACTTGGCCCTGGATTATTTTGGCTTTGGCGTTCGTTGTTTCATTTATGAAATCACTGGATCTGCTAGGGTTTGGCGAGGAATCTGCGGCTTCATTGGGCCAGCGGGTTCTACAAACCAAACTAATGATGTTTGTCATCGCAGTTCTACTGGCAACGGTCAGTGTGAGCCTGGCAGGACCGATCGGTTTTGTAGGTCTGCTTGCTCCTCATATGATCCGGCTTATGGGAATCAGGAAACACCACATCCTTCTGCCAGCAAGTGCCGTGTTGGGGGCTGGCATTTTACTCGGTGCCGACGCTCTGACATATCCGTTTCAGGCCACATACGGGAATCTTCCGGTTGGAGCTGTAACGGCAGCCATCGGTGGGCCATGGTTGATATGGATGATTATGCGCATGAGAAAATCCAAAGCTGGAGGGCATGCAACGCATTCCAAAACAGGAATGTCCGGGAGGACTATCCAAACTAAAATCGCTTTCCCATTACTTTGTACGATACTGGGAGTACTGCTGTTCCTGCTTTTACTCTATGGAATCATGCGCACAGGCGGTATGGCGTTATCTGCAAAGCAGCTGTGGCTTGCCATTTTTGGATATGGAGATGAGCAATTGCGGCATATTGTATGGAACTTGCGTTTACCACGACTAACCGCCGCTCTGTTTGGCGGAGCAGCTCTTGCCGTCGCCGGACTGCTGATCCAAGGCGCCGTTCGTAATCCGCTGGCTGATCCCTCTGTCATTGGTGTAACGTCAGGTGCGGGTAGCGGCGTTTTGACGATATTGGTGATTTGGCCTTATGCACCCGGGTGGGTGCTGACGATCTTTGCTTTTATAGGGGCTGTAATCGCGGCCATGATTGTCTTCGGCATTGCTTGGAGAAGTGGATTCAACCCCGGAATACTGATCTTGGGAGGCATCAGTGTTACTGCCGTAGGCACGGCTCTGATTCAGTTCCTTGTTTTGAAAACAACGAGTTTTTCCGCAGCTTTAATCTGGTTGGCAGGCAGCACGTATGCGCGAGGGTGGTCGGATGCCATTCCCCTTGTGCTGGCTAGTTTCTTATTATTACCGATAGCATGGTGGCTTGGTAAACGTGTAGAACTATTGGCTTTCGATGATGGGGTTGCGTTGGGGCTTGGACTGCATGTCCAGCGGTCCAGATTAATCGCTGCCGCGATAGGTGTAACTCTGGCTTCAACGGTTGTGGCTACCGTAGGGACCATTGGATTTGTGGGATTGCTAGCGCCACATGCGGCAAGGCTTTTAACGGGTCAACAGCATCGAAAGATGGTCGTTCTCGCTGCAATCATTGGAGCGATCCTTTTGACAGCGGCAGATATTTCTGGCCGGCTGATTGCATTACCCAAAGAAATTCCATCCGGGTTGATGGTGGCTCTGATTGGCTCTCCCTATCTGTTATATCTCTTGTATCAAAGTGGAAAAGGACGAATGATCTAACCCTGCTTCCGCGTGAGGAACACAGGGAGTCTTTAAGAAGTGAGGCATGGTTATGAAAAAATCTTTTCTTGTTATCTTTATTACAGTACTGACCGCAATGATCTCTATAGCCAATTTTAATTTGATTATCGGTCCACTTACACGGAATCTTGGTTTGTCAGAGATACAGTCTGGCAGTTTGGTTGCTATAACCGGGTTTTGTTGGTTCCTTGGGAGTTTCCTATGGGTAAAATGGACAACCATGCGCAGAAAGACCAAGCTTCTACTCGCGATATTGGGTTACACGATAGCGATTACGTTATTTGCCTTTATTGCGGATCGTGCCCAACTAGGGACGACTCGTTCTGGTGCTCTATATTGGGTGTTTTTGGGGCTGCGTGCACTCGCCGGATTTTTCTTCGGAGCCATCCCGGCCATTGCTCAGGAATACTTGATACAATGGACGTCAGCAGAAAAACGAACAGGCGGCATGGCTCTTTTCGGGGCAGCCAATGGATTGGGTTTTGTGTTTGGACCCGTCTTGGGAGCTATCTTTGCATCGTATAGTCTCACTGCTCCGATGTACATTTCTGCGTTTCTTTTAATCATTGTGTTCATCATGTTTGCTTTTATGATTCCTGGTCAATCAACAGATTCCAACCTTCGTAGAAAGGTGAAGCTGTCTCCGTGGGATCATCGTATTCGGCTGTATATAAGTATTGGTCTGGTGTTGTCCACCATGATGATTATTTTGCAAGTGACCCTGGGATTCTACGTTCAGGATAAACTCTCTGTCTCGGCACAGGAGGCAACTCGCATGATTGGTCTTGCTTCTGCTATTGCCGGATTAATCGTTGCTGCTGTACAATTAGTGATTGGACGTTTCCCCAAATGGCCGCCTGACAAGTTACTTCTGTTGGGTCTTGCTTTCCTGGGGTTGGGCTTCTTTTTATTTACCATCGCACCATCCGATTACATGCTTGCTTACGCGATAGTAGGTGTGGGTATAGGTTTCACGCTGCCAGGTTATATCAGTGCAAGTTCACTTGCAGTAAGCGTGCATGAGCAGGCTGATGTCACCCCTTTTGCATCTGCAGCACAGGGTGTGGGTTCTTTTGCAGGCCCGGTAATTGGAACGACGCTATACTCACTTCAGCCGGGGATACCGTATATCTTGTGTACTTTATTTGCAGCGTTCTTTTTGGGTTGTGTCCTTTTGAAAAAAAGATCAAGCTATCCCGGTTATGCAGAAGAATGAGCTGTGTTTAACAAAGTAAGGTGGATTATTTAGAGCTTTTCTCAAGCAAGCTACACGCTCTAGTACATGGCAACAAATACAGGCAGGATTAAGGTGGAGAAAACATGAAATACCTGAAAGGAATAGGTGTTGTATTCACAATCATAGTGATTGCTTCTTTTGCTTGGTATGGCTCCTACAAGAGTGATATGAAGAAACTTGAGGATAATTTAAGGACGTATTTAACGGTTGAAAAAGGGATAGATGAGCATGCGATTATAAGTATCACAGCTCGCCGTAGTAAAATGCCGATGTATCCTGTTGTTGTCCAATTTAAAGACAATCCGGAGGAGCATATCTACTACTATAGAGAAGAGGAATGGATTCAGCTGGCGCCTGATCCGAATTCGTAAACTTTTATGAAGGCGCTAGCTTAATATGCCTCACGATTGGATTCATCTGCCTAATCCTGTACAATGAATAACGACATAATAACGGTAGATTAAGGATGGATTAGAAACGATGCGAATTATTATATCACCAGCCAAAAAGATGAAGGTCGACACCGATCTAATGGCTAGCGCACAAATGCCGCAATTCATAAATGAGTCAGAGCAACTCCTGAGTCTGCTTCAGACGTTGTCCTATGACGAGCTCAAAACGCTCTGGAAGTGCAACGACGCTATCGCGGAACTGAACATGGAGCGGATTCGGGATATGAACCTAAAGGCCAATCTTACTCCAGCTATCTATGCCTACGAAGGAATTCAATATCAATATATGGCGCCTGGCGTTTTTCAGCAGGAAGAGCTGTCGTATCTGGAGCAACATTTGCGCATATTATCCGGGTTGTATGGCATGTTGCGTCCTTTGGATGGGGTTACCCCGTATCGGTTGGAAATGCAGGGCAAGCTGCAAGGGCCGGGGTTCAAATCCCTTTACCAGTTCTGGGGCAGCAAGCTGGCTGATCAGCTCCAATCCGAAAGCAACTGCATTCTCAATCTGGCATCCAAAGAGTATAGCAAAAACATCACTCCTTTTCTGAAAGAAGAAACCCGTTTTATCACTTGTGTATTTGGACAGATGGTTGGTGGGAAAATGGTGGAGAAGGCAACCCGCGCCAAAATGGCGAGAGGTGAGATGGTACGGTATATGGCAGAGCGGAAGATTTCAGATGTGCAGGATATTAAAGGATTTGATCGGTTAGCGTTTGTTTTCTCGGAAGAGATGTCGGATGAGCGTACTTATGTGTTTATTTATTCAGAGGAAAAGTAGTAGTGAAACTTATTTAATATGTAAGAGAGCAACAATCTGTTTTATCTTATCTAAGAGTCGCCATCTGGCGGCTTTTTTTGTTTTATTTATACCCTTAAAAGGAAAATACTCCCTAAAATCAAGGACTAATTAACTATTACCCAAATTAAGGAAAATGACGATACTTATAATTCGACCATCTTTATCTCTTTTAAGGGATGAACTGGAAGATGAATATAAAGGAGGAAAAGAAATTTCATGAATCTACGAAAAGGCTTTATTATTTTTCTAGTTTTCTGGCTTGCTATTGGAACCATGCTTCCAACTAGCGGTTATGCACTTTCAGATCCATCAGCCTCAATAATACCGTCCGAGAGCACGGGTGATGACGTTAACCGTTCTGCGGAGGATGCATTGTTGATAGGACAGGCGGATGTAGAGGGTTGGGACCCCGATTTCTATGAAGAACCTGAGGATGTGAATGAAGGTGAAGAACATAGGAAGGAAACAGACCCGTTGACGGTGACGGATGATACATACGGAGAGCACATGTTCACTACCCAAGCAGTAGCTTTGGCGAACGAAACACTAGTCATGAATCCGGGAGAATCATATACATTCACCAATACCGGGACCGTTGCCAGGAGTTTAAGTATCAATGCATCAACCTCAAGAGGCAGTGCATATGATTATGCCAATTATAGACCGGACGGAAGTATTTCAGGTGATAATTTAGACTTTACCGGAAGTATAACGGTAAATTCAGGCTACACGATCGTCATTACATCAAGCGGGGAAAATCCTTTCACCGTTACGGTTCGACCGGAATTTTCCTATGGTGTGTCCACAAACCCTGCGATGCACCGAGTGACTTTATCCAAAGGAGAAAGTTACCGCTTCTTCAATGAAGGATCACAGTCAAGAGCTTTAAGTGCGGGTACTTCCACAACCCAGGATAAGAAGATCGACTACGCTGTTTACAAAGAAGATGGTAGTCTTGTAAGTTCAAATTTCCAAACTACAGGCAAGCCTTCAGTTACTGGAGGAAATGAAGTTATTATTACAGGTGCAGGTTCACAGCCCGTTAGTGTTGGTTTCCCCTATGAAGTATACACAGGTGAATGGAGTGACGAGCCGGCGTATACAAGAGTAACTTTGAATCAAGGAGAGAGTTATCAGTTTACGAATATTAGTTCCAAATCGGATGCGCTTCAGAGTGATGGAACCTCTAAAGATAAACATGATTACGTTGTTTATCTTCCCGATGGTACAGAAAGTACGACCGGGACCAATTCAACCACAAAGCCGACGATCGCCGCGGGCAGAACAGCTGTGGTGACACTGGTAACCTCGACACCTGTGACGTACGGTGTGCCATACAGAACTTTCGATGTTCAGAGAGCTGGCGGAGATGCGATAACAAGAGTGACCGTATATCCTGGCGAATCTGTTATTTTCCGGAACAATGGATCATTAGCCAATCCAATCAAAAACAATGCGAGTAGCGCCAACGGAGCTGTGTTTGATTACACCTTGTATACCTCGGAAAATGTTGTGCATTCTGACGGCTTTAACAAAAATATCAATCCAATCATTCGATCCCAAGGTTACGCCGTTGTATCCGTTGTAGGACAAGTTCCGATTGAGTTTAGTTACACGGATGATTTTTCCTTTGAATACAGCCTGGAACCATCCCATCACCGTGTAACGTTGACCCAAGGGGAAAGTGTGACATTCTGGAACTATGGTAAAAGTCAGGAATATCTCGACAGTGATGCTTCATCGAGTAACAAATCTCGTTTATTTGATTATGTAACTTATTACCCCGATGGTACGGAGCGCAGCACCAAAAAATCAACCTCGACTGCCCCGGTAGTATTTTATGGGAACAAAGCCGTAATTACAGGTGTATCTTCACAACCTGTTACGATGGGTGCCATTTATACGATTTTTGATGTGGAGGATCGGCCTAACGAAGCCTTGAGTAAAATTACTGTTGAACCGGGACAATCGGTGAAATTCCATAACGGAGGTTCACTTTCGAATCCAATCCGTAGTAATGCGAAGTCGGTGGCCTCACTCTATGACATTGTTGTATATAAATCAGATGGCAAAGCATATAGTGACAAATTCAATAACAATGGTATTCTCGCTAATATTCCATCTGGCGGAGAAGCGATTGTTACCGTCGTAGGAAGCACACCTGTGTTATTTGAATACACAGATGATTTTTCTGTAGTAGATAGCCAGGAACCCGCTTATTTGCGTGCAACGTTAAACAAAGGAGAGAGTTATGCCTTTACAAATATAAGTTCAGATTCCAAGAGGGTCAGGACTGATGCTTCTAGTAATCAACAGAGAGTCTTTGATTATATCATCTATAATGCAGATGGAACGGAATCTTCTAAGAGAACAGCCGTTGCTTTTGATCCCCTTGTCTCGGGTGGTAAAAAAGTTGTCGTTACGAATATTTCCGAGCAAGCGATAACGTATGGAGGGATTTATCGTATTTTCCGTGGGCAAGACGACGAAGTACCGTCACCTGAAACGGAAATTACAGTGAAGCAGGGACAGAGTGCAGTCTTCACGAATCGGGGTTCAACAACGGCACTAATCAATCGGGTAGGGACAAACAACTCCATAGTTGATTTTGTAGTTTACGAAGGAACTAATAAATTCTTGTATCTAACTGCAGGTTCGGACTTGGATACTTGGGAAATACCTGCTGGCGGAACACTCGTGATGACTGCAATATCTTCTGAGCCAGTAACGATTCAATATAGCATGCCTGTGACAGCTAGTCCCAGTCAGGAGCCCGCACTCCTTAAACGGAATTTGGAGCCAAACACCACGGCGGTGTTCTCTAACACATCTTCTTTCTCATCCGTGCTTTTTACATCTCAAGTAGGAGGATTGGTATACGATTACGTAATCCGTAATCAGAACCAAGTCGTTGTTAAGGAAGGGGAAAATGCAGTAGGACCACAACATGTACCTGGAAGATCGGATATTGAGGTGCATAATGTGTCAGGGCAAACGTTGAAATTCGTAGCTCCATACCGCAATTTTACGGCCAAACAAGTAGAAGTTGAGTTTTTAACTTTGTATGAGAATACAGAGACAGAGCTTCCCAAAGTGCAACAGGGGAATGTCTACTATCGATTCAGCCCGTACAACTCAGCCAAATATCGTATCGCGATAAAAGAATCAGAGGATTTTTCCATTGAGCCGCGGATTGAATTGTATGAGGACAAGGAACTCAGCATACCTCTAGTTGCTTCAGTAGATCAGGAGCAGGTGTATGGCGAGCAATATACGGTGCTTGAATGGGATCTGCAGGGTGGGAAAACATATTATCTCAAACTGAGTGAGAAGAATGGAAAAACGATAAAAGGAAATATAAAAGCGGCTACTATGCGAATCCGCAATGATAACAGCTATGAATACGGTTATGCGAATCAGCTACTAAAAGTCGTGCTGTACACAGGAGATCAGATTGTATTTGAGTATGACCGTAACGGTAATTTAACGAAAAGAACTAAGAAAATTTTCCCATTTAATTAATGATTATTAATACTAGGTCGAGGTGATGAAGTGTTTAAGAAAATAACATTGATTTGGTTATGTGCGATATTAGTTTTTACTGGGCTTGGCTCTTTTGCGTATGAAGGGCAGGCTGCGGCGGCATCGTCGTCAGAAGGAAGAGATTCTCTTCCTTCAGCTACCTATATTACAATTCATAGTTTACAAGAGCAGTTTGGTATTCAAGAGGAATGGATCAGAGCGAAACTGGATCAAGGTTACTCCTTGTATCAGTTGTATAAGGCGTTACAGACAGATCGCTCAGGCGGTGCGGTTGCTGAGAACTGGCTTCAAACCCAGGAAATCAGCGAACCGATTACCATGGAGGGGCTACGCCCTTCCTCATCCACACCGTATGATTCATCTCAGCTCAAACCCTTTTCAATCCTTGCAGTTGACGATGAAGTTCCAGGTACAGGAACAACCGTGGATCAAACAGGGCTTGATCATGTCGATCTTCGGGATGAAGCATCCCGGTATATGACGTCTTTTGGAGCTGAGTCCATCTCAACTGCTACAGGGGAGATGACGATTCAAAGTGTCGATCTGTCCCTTCCGGGTTTGATTTCCTTCGATCTGACACGTATTTATGATACAGCTAGAGCGAATGGACAGCTTGGTGTGAAGTATGACGAAGCGACTCAAACGTATTCTAATGCGGTAACACCGCGTAAAGAAACAGCTGCAGGCCTTGGGCAGGGCTGGCGTTGGGATCTACCTTTTATGGAACAACGTGGTGAGAACCAGTACATTTATGTTCCAGATGTGGGCTATTATCGTTTAAACGCAAATTTGCAACTAGAAGGTTATGTATGGAATGATATTTCACTTCAAAGAGATGCAACTGTAACGGTGGATGGGGTAGCCAGCAGTTATCGTTTGTCCATTCGGAACGGGTACGAGTATTTGTTTACACAAACGGGAGAAATACTGCAGATTACGGATGCCTACCGAAACACGGTGAATTTTAAATATACGAATTCCAATGGTAACCGTGTTATCTCTCGTATCGAAAATAGCGAAGGTCAAGCGCTGACATTTACGTATAGCGATCTGAAAATGACTGTTCAACTTGCTGGAACGGATCGGAAAGTGACCTATACACAGCGTAAGGACGGAGATATTCGTATTCTGAGAGAGTTTACGGATGCGCTGGATCGAACAACGACCTATACGTATTATTATCCGGAATCCAAATTCAACTTTTTACCGGAGCTTCAACAAAATCAGAGTGCACATGGTTTGATGCATACGGCGCTGTTGTCGCGTATTACGAGCCCATCCTCAGCGATAACAGACTATGCCTACATACCGGCTTTGAAGCAGGTTGGAACGTCTTCCGTACATTTTGTATACAAAGTAAGAGAGCGTAAAAGTCATTTTAGTTCAACCGATGCCGAAGGTGATCTGGACAAAGTTAATTTCGAATACTCTGGAGAGGATCTGGAGTCATACGGTCAATCCGCTTCATGGACGACCAAAGTGAAATCAGGAAATACGGTGGATACATGGAAATTCTCCAAATCATTCGGTGCAGCTGCACAGCCGGATTTAATCCGGGTGGACAAGCATGAATTAAGTGCAGATGGTGTCGTCTATAACACGGAGTACAAATACGATAGCCAAAATAAACGGAATCTGCCTACAGAACAATCCGAATGGACTAGTGAGAACGGTCGTACAGGAGATAAACTGACCACTACGGTGACTTATGATACGAATGGAATGGTTACTTCCGAAAAGCAAAGTACGGGACAAGAATCCACTTATGCCTATGAAACCGGGAAGTCTCCGTACTTTTGGATCCAACCCATTCGTACAACGACTAAGATTAATGACAGGTTAGAAAGATACACAGAAACGACTTATAATGGACAAGGATCTGTATTACGTAGTGTAACCAAAAACGGATACGGAGGACAGATATTATCTGACTCCGAAATCAAACTCGACGCAAAAGGCAGAGTTGTCACGACAACGGATAAAGGCGGTTATCTGGCTAAAGACCGCGTGGTGACGCTGAGTTATGATGCGAATGCGGGACATCTAGTTCAATCGAAATCTACCATTGTCAATGATATTGCAGGGAAAGCAACTCCTTATATCGATTCATATGAATATAATGGTGCCAGTGAACTGAAAAAAGTAACCGATGCTTCCGGTGAAGAAGAAACGTATCAGTATGACCAAGCCGGACGGGTTCTTCAAGTCACCCATGCGGATGGCACCAAATCAGTCACTTCCTATGATGACGTGAGAAATATCATTACCAACACCGCCCCGGACGGTATGATTACCAAAGAGCGGTATAATCCGTTAGGTCTTTTGGCAGAAGAACAGACAGCAGAGGCTACCTATAAGTATGCCTACGATCGAGAAGGAAATGTCACTGCGGTTGAAGATGCTGAAGGAAATGTAACCCGATTCGTCGTAGATGCGTTGGGCCGAACAACCAAGACTCAATACCCGGATACGACCACAGCTAACACAGCGTATAACGCTGTAGATCGAGCGGTAACGTATGAAGATGCCGCTGGCAACAAAACCCGTGAAACAAGAGATGTACTGGGCCGCGTGACAGTGATGGAAGAATATCAGAACGGTGCATACGTTCCATTGCAACAGAAAGAGTATGACCTGGATGGCAATGTGACGGCATCCATTGATGGTAACGGCGAACGGACAACGTATACGTATGATGCTATGGGTCAAATTGCAACGGCCACCACACCGAAGCAAGAGACAAGCCGTTATTTCTACAGCTATCAAGGTCAGACGACTCAGGTCGTATCAGCGAATGGTCAGACGGTAACCAAACAGTATGATGAACTGGGCAGGCTGATTAAACAGACTCCACCTATTCAGGATGGCTCTGCAACCAGCTACTACTATGATAAACGAAGCAATCTGATCAAAAAGCAGGATCGACTTGGAAAAGTCATCGAATACACGTACAACAGTGACGACATGCTCACAAGCATGAAGGCACCAGATACGAGCGTATCTTATACGTATGATGCTGTTGGGCGCAGAACCTCCATGACCGACGACCATGGCAAAACGACGTACAGCTATCAGCAATCAGATGGAATGTTGGACGGATTAACATTTCCAGACGGAACGCAGTTGAGTTATGAAAATAATACACAGCAACGTCTGGGATACACGTTGACCGATGTAAAGGGACAAGCCCTGCGTATTCACGGCGAGCTCGATGCGATGAATCGGGTTACTTCCATGGATATTACCTCGGGAACAGGAGGAGCTTCTGCTCTTGCTTCATCGGGAACAACACCGGTAGATCGTATGACGTTCAGTTACAAACCGAATAGCTTACTGGAAAAACTATCATTTGGTAAAGGGCTCAGTACAAGCTACCAATTTAACGGATATGACCTTTCAGGGGTTACGATCTCTCAAGGGACTTCCGCAGTTCAACAGTTTAGCTATGAGTACGACGGTAACAAAAACATGACGACCCGTACCCAAAACGGAAAAACGGATCAATACACCTATGATGAATTGAGCCGGATTCAGACTGAAACGGGCACGCAAAAAGAAACGTACACCTATGACCAGAACGGTAACCGATACAGTACCGGAAGCGGAAAGATATACGGTTTAAAGGATGCACAGTATACGTATGACAGTCAGAATCGTATGGTTAAAGCTACTGGAGAAGGTAAGACCGTAAACTACAGCTATAACGGCGATGGATTGTTGTACGAACGTACCGAAGGCGAGCAAACCATTCGGTATTACTATGACGAAGAAGCCAAACTGATGGCTGAGGCTGTAGTAACATCAGGAAAAGCAGAGCTTACTTACGTTTATATCTATGATTTGTATGGTCAGCTATGGGCTCGTCAGGACAAAAAGACGGGCAAACTGGAATACTACCAGTTGAACGGACATGGTGATGTCGTTGGTCTTGTAGACGATGCAGGCGAAGTTCTAAACAGTTACACGTACGACATCTGGGGTGGACCGTTAACCAAAGAAGAAACGGTACCAAATGTACTTCGTTACGCAGGAGAATACTGGGATGACACCGTAGGTCTGCAATACTTGAGAGCTCGCTGGTACGACCCAGGCATGGCCCGTTTCATCGGTGAGGATACGTACGAAGGGGAGCTCAATGATCCACTGAGTCTGAATCTGTATTCTTATGTTAACAACAATCCTTTGAAATATGTTGATCCGAGTGGGCATAGACTTTTTCCTACAGGCACGGGCTACACAAATCGTCAGATTATAAATCATTGTACGAATGTTGGTATAAAAACTTGCTGGAATGAGTTTTACTCTGGTACGCTAAAAGCATCTATGGCAGTAGCGAATTTTATGATTGTGGATGATATCAACACAATTCGTGATGCAAATGCTTCAACTTTCAGTAAAACCCTTGCTGCTGCTAACTTTATACCTATATCTAAGTTTGTAATAAGGTGGAAAGTTGTTTTATAAACTTGCCTCATCATCAGGTAGGGAAATAGAAAGAGCAATTGAGTTTTCAACTTTACTCTCTAGTAAAAAAACGGGTCATATTGGAGAACTTCTGAAGGACTCTGCCCAGAATCCGAAATTAAAAGAGGTAATTAATCAGCTATGGAGACCTGAGAAACCAGGTTTTATAGGTAATGGTGGTACAGCTGATTTTGTTAGGAAACAAATTAGATATGGTTTATCGCTGGGACAGACAGATCATATCAATAAAGCTAAAGAGAGACTAAGAAATCTACAGAAGATTATGGCTTCTGGTAAATTGGATGAGAATGATTATGCTCTTGCAAATGCGATTTACAATGATTTGAAAAAGGCTTTGAATGCAAAATAGGAGGATGGCAAATGGAAAATGACATTTTAGTAAATCATTTTCTGAAATTGTTCCCTGAATTTCATGATTGTTATATAGAGCACTTAGATTTTAATCAAGAGTTTCTAGCACATGTGTTTTTTGGTGATGAAGTATCTAAACATGTTGAAGATTTGCTTCGTGAAAATAGTGATATAAAACAAATTGAGAAGTTTTTCATTTTTTTTGAATGGATGGCTACTCAAACGGAAATTTATATTGTGCAAGTATTATCCACTACAATATTGTATAATATTGGTGGTGATATACATGTTTTGGAGCAAGCGAAGCGTTATATGAAGCCATATACTAAAAAGCTGTCTCAAGAAATAGAAGATCTGCATTCAGGGAAATATTTTTCATAGAGAAGAGTATAAGTTTCACTTAAATATTATGATTTATGTTGTTGATTTGCAAATTATAACTAGTTTTAATCATTGGGGAATTCCAAGGAATTCCCTTCTTTTTTATGTCATAGTAGAGGATTTGAAGTATGCTTGAGGTTTAAAATGGAGAAGCATGTTTTTTTAGCAATGGTTTATAGCTTGCTTTATGATAAGAATGGTAATTTTAATATCGTAATAGGGTTATAAAGATCAGTATATCCAGATTCCAAATGATCTTATATAGAAATACTATTTAAATATACTTAGAATACATTGTTCACGACCCTTTTATTATTGTAAGAAATTTAGTAAATCCCTGTCTCAACAACTTGGCGGAAAGATATACAGTTTAAAGGATGCACAGGGGCCCGTTTCATCGGTGAGGATACGTATGAAGGAGAACTCAACGATCCACTGAGTTTGAATCTATATTCGTATGTGAATAATAATCCTTTAAGGTATGTAGATCCGAGTGGTCATATGGCAGAGCCTTACTATGCAACAGAGCTCAGATATTTGCTTAAGGAAGCTAGAGGAAAAGCTAGTTCACAGTATAGCCTGTATAAAAGTACAATACGAGATCGTTATGACTTTAATTCTTTTCTATATAAAAATCGGTTTAATTACTTGTATGATATGGCATTGGGTAAGAGTTCCTATTCTAAGTCTGCAGGTAATGTCAGCTGGGCAACTGAACAGTTAGTAAGTGAGTTGATCAAAGGGAAATCAGCAGAATATCTTGCAATACTTGCCATGGGGAATGTTTCAGGTGCGGCTTCTAAGGGCAGTGGGAAAACTGCAGGTAAAACGAAAGCTCCTGCATCAAAAGGTTGTAATTGCTTTGTTGCTGGGACTAAAGTTCTAACAGACGAAGGGGAGAAGAATATCGAAGACATCGAAGTCGGAGATAAGCTTCTCGCCAAGGATGAGAATAACCCTGATGGTGAACTGGCTTACAAGGAAGTAACGGCTTTGTACCGCAACCAACGTGATGATATTATTAAGTTGCATGTTGGGGAGCAAATCATCGAGACGACATACAATCATCCGTTTTGGGTGGAAGGAAAAGAGTGGGTTTTCGCTGATGAACTTCAAGCGGGCGATAAACTTCAGAAGGCTGATGGAAGCCACCTGACGATTGATCAGGTAGAGTTCGTTAAACTAGATAAGCCAGTAACAGTATATAACTTCACGGTTGAGGACTTCCATACGTATTATGTGACAGATTTAGGGATTTGGGTGCATAATACGAATTGTCCTAAAGGTTGGATACAAAGAGATGTTCATGAAGACATACAAAAATCCCTCGGCAAAGAAGCGGCAAAAAAATTCGGTGATGCTATGAATAAAGGCTTTGTAAATGATAGTAAAGGTTCTAACGGTATAAAGAGGCTATCTGGAAGTGGTGAAAAAATCGGCAATACGTATTATCAATATGAGATTAAGATCGTAGGTAAATATGGGAATGCCAGAGTCTATGGAAATTACGATGAGAAGACAGGACATATTATGTTTACAAAATTTGTAAAATCTCATTAATTAGTGGGGTGTTGACTATTTTTCGAATTGACTCATTAAAAGATATAATAAATCAGTGGCAAGTTGAGAAAAAAACTAAGGAACATTTTTTGAAAGAATTTAATAATTATAAGGTTGAACAGGAGGATGAGTTTCGCTCATATTTTGGGGATTTTAAGGAAGCATATTTGGATTATTATATAAAAAAAGTATCAATTGAGTTCAAGAATTTCCCGGAATTCAATTACAATCATTTGGTTACCCACTTATGGATTGAATACAAAGGTAAAGTTGTAGGAGAGTATAGGTTACTGTTTTCTTTAGATGGAGAAATCTATGATACTAATTTTCTAATGTACTGAATAAGAGGGGGTGACTGTTATAAGTCACCACCCTTTTTTTGTTATGATTAAAGATAATTGTGAATTTTCCCCCATTAGTGCCGAATGAATCGGGCGACAAGACTCGAAAGAACTTAACCTATATCACCCCCGTATAATAATCCTCATAATATGCCTCTGTATGCACATGCAATGCTTGAATTATATACCCTAAATAGCGGTATTCCGTTACGTTGGGCAGGTTGATTATGGTCAGATACCACCATAATCAACCTGTTTTTTGTTATCTTCGCTTTCTCACGATTTTTCCAAAAATGAATCGCAACTGTAAAATACCCTGTTCCGATAGAGAGGGTGAACAGGAAGGCGCGCAGCTTTATACCGCAACCAACGTGATGATATTATTAAGTTGCATGTTGGGGAGCAAATCATCGAGACGACATACAATCATCCGTTTTGGGTGGAAGGTAAAGGGTGGGTCTTCGCTGATGAACTTCAAGCGGGCGATAAACTCCAGAAGGCTAATGGAAGCCACCTGACGATTGTTCAGGTAGAGTTCGTTAAACTAGAAGAAAAAAGTTACGGTTTATAACTTTACGGTTGCTGACTACCATCGTATTATGTAACGGATTTGGGTATTTGGGTACATAATACGAATTGTGAAGCTGGGTCGCTTACAAATGGGGGAAGGAAATTCACAGAGCATGGTGCTCTACAAGCGAATAGACGTGGATATACGCCTGAAAGGGTGGATAATATAGTTGATAATTGGTCGGATAAAGTATATCAACCAGGAGGAAAGACCGTATATGTTTACGGAAAAACGATGGTTACCATGTAGTAATACTTGACGGTTCTAATAATATTGTCTCTGTAATTGGAGGCGCAAAAGGAGGCAATATACTGCAAAACTGGTCGGCTGTTGAAAGAATGCTAAATAACAACGGTGGATATTCAGGGAATCCATTTTAATAAAAAGGGAGGTGTAGGATGGCTAGGTTGTTAGATGTATCGGGAAAAAACAGTTTGAATTTATCTTTTCATCAACGCCGCAAAGTAATAAAGAGCTATGACGATGAAATAAATAACTGGATACCAATTGATTTTGAAATAAGAGTATATGATAAATCATATAAAATCTATCCGGAAGTAGCACCTTCTCTAAATATGTATGAGATTAATCTGATGTTATCAAAGCTAAGAGTGATAATTGAAAATATTCATTCAAAGAAGGATTTTGAAAAGGTAGCAATATCAACTTATGAGTTTTATTATGAATTAGAATTTTTTCATCTAAAAGAAGATGAACTTATTGAATGTACTATTTGGACATTTGAAACATCTAGAACAAACGGAGAGATTCAGAACGTTCAGAGGGGATTTAGATTTAGTGTTTCAGTTGAATCATTAACAGAATTCAGAGGCACTCTTGAACTAGAGCTAAATCAGATTGTTAATTAAGAAATTGACTTTGGGGCGCTGATCCCCAAGGTCTTTATTTTACTCTCACCCAGTACCAAACGGTAAAAAAGAAAGAGTGGATTTTGATAAACTAAATAAAATAGCAGATTATTATTTGATTAAAGAGGTGTACTAACGTGATCAAACCAGTATTGAAAGATCTCATCATTACAGGAAATCCTAATATTCATGGAAAATTACAATTTACAGAAACTGAAGACATTGGAGACGACTTTTATTTGTCAGGTACAGCATGCATCGGAACTGAGGATTCTGATGGAGAAGATAATTTTGATTTTGGAATTATAACTCCGAAAGCGCTCGAAAGAGAACTTAGAGATGGAGTAGATATTATATCAGGATCAAAGTATTTTATCGTAAATAGGTTAGATTTTGAAATGATTACTAGAAAGATAGAACAGATACTTGTCAAACATCAAAGGGAGACATGGGAAGAAGTAGCTAATAGTCTCACTCCATATTTCAGATGGGAATATACGGATTCCATTCGTTTGAATAGTGAAGAAGAACTTCTTGAAATGATTAGAAGACACAAGGAAGAGAGTCAAGATTTAGAATAAAGATGAAGTAAGTCAGACGCAAAGTAAGATACTAAAAAATAGGTATTTAACTGAAGGTTATATTACGTACGAGATAAAGAGTCAGGGTGATTGGGAAGAAATCAAAATGGAATATTAATCGGAGGAACAATATCAGAACATCGATGGATTAGGGAAGTGAACTGTACCCTGTAAAGTAGACGTTTTACAATGTCTCTTTACGGGTACAGTTTTTTTCATTTGATGATACTTTATGCTGCGTAATTTTAAATTTGTGAGAGCCATCTTCAAAACTTGTTCTGAAGATGATGTCCTAATTCAATTGTTAAAAGAAGAAACAGACGCAGTATCATCGTACTTAGGCATAGTTACATAAAAAAGAAGATCGAGCTTTTGTAGGTTGGGCCTTAGAACTTAACGAACATTAATCCAAGCGGTCCACTGTGTTGGAATATTAATAGAATACACCGTTCCTACGAATTGCCCACCCGTACTAGGTGCCTCATAAACCCAAGAATGAGCCCAGGCATCTATAACACGATCACCGTCCAGATCAATAGGTTCAGACCAATTGTTTGTCATTTTATTTCCTGCGAGTGTGCCGAAGTGAGAGCTGTCATAACCGATCTGGAACGTAATACACTGTATCCAATTTCCACCGTGATCGTTAGCAGTGGAGAGCGGATTGTTTTTGTACCCATAAATCTCTTGTCCGCCGTTAGGAGAAACGACAGCATACAAATTAATGTGAGATACCTTTGGCGCAGGTGCATGCAGCACAGGGCCGCCATTGTCTTTTTGTGCTTTCAATTCCGCTTTGGCTGCCGCTACAGCTTCACGGAATGCTTTTGAATTCACCACTTCTTCTTTCGTTAAAGGTTTGGGTTGAGCCGTCTGAGCCTCTGCAAAAACAGCTACATTAAACGAGCAGACTAAAACAAGAATAAGAGCCAAGCTAAACAATTTTTTCATAGAGATCAATTCCACCTTTCTTGTTATGGGTAGACTAGCAGATAAAGATACATGTATTTTCGTAACAAAAATGAACTTGCAGATGGAAACCTACGTATCCTCCTTTCGTTATGAGAATGATCCTTCCCATATTTACTGTTTCCTGTTGATACACGAAGAGGGAAGAAAATTGCAGGCTAGAGTGCTCTAGCAAGTTTGGAGTGATATATGAAGTAAAGCCCGATCATTGATTTCAAATTACAAAATTATTGTTTAAATTGAAATATATTCCATATGCATAATCGTATAGTACTTCTTGTTGTTGAAGGAAGTCAAGCATATTCACAAATTACACAAAATGTTAGATGGATTGTTTTCATACTAAAAAGAAAAATGTATAAGACCTGAGCACGATTGTAATTAACTCTGTTGCAGGATAATGTATCAAAATCAGGAAGTTAGCCGGATGAAATTGCCATTAAACTTCTGCTAACATAGATATATCATACACAAAATAAGCGGTGAAAACGGATGAGCACAATCAAAGTAACACCTGAGCAGTTACATCACGTATCCAGTCAGGTGGATCAGGCGAGGCAGCAATTGGAGCATATCCAAAATAATCTCTCCAGGCAGATGATGTTCCTTCAAGCCATGTGGATGGGTGTGACACAAGAGCGTTTTTATGATGATTTTGAGCGGTCGCGTCCCGTACTACAGAAAGCACTGGAGAGTATGGTGTATACTTCGAAAGAGTTGAAGGATATTGCGACACGGTTTGAGAATGCAGATGCGGAGAAAGGGAGTCTGGGCGGTGTTATTGGTGCTGTTGGTGCGGTAGCAATGATGAAGAGCTCAGCAAGTGATGCGGGTTCAGAGGATAAAGGCTACCGGATGGCACAAGTCAATATCTATGGTCGGCTGATGTGGATGCCAGTAAACGAGAATGGCGTTCCCGATCAAGCGTCTCTACAGGCTTATGAGAAAGATCAGGGACATTTGGATATCAACCGGATGCAAGCAACAGGTCATGTGGAAGAGCCGGGGGAAGATATCAATTCGTTGCAAATTAAAGCTTTTGAAAACAGAATACATCCTTTTACAGGCGAGCCTGTATCTGATAAGTATGCTCAGATAATGCTGACTTCTCTGAAATTCAGCCAGATCGTTATGGCTTTCCAGATGGTTCGCGAAAGTATACCGGGTCGCAAAGGGCCGTTTCGCTTACCTGCATCTGATCCGGCTGTGGCGAAGATTAAAAAGAATTTGGAAGCGGCTGAAGCGAGGAAAGCAAATGGTAAGAAGGAAGATGCTGGCGTTACCGGACAGTCTTCTAATGTTGGTAGTTTAGTTAAAGAAGGAAACAAAACGAAATATACTAATCCAGCTGGAAATGTTCTGCATTGGGATGATCAGCATCCCAAAAATATTAATCGAGACATTGATCAATTGTTAAACAGTAAGGACTCAGGAAAAGCAACTGAAGCCAAAGCAGCTTACGCTGTAAGAGAAAGTAAGGAAGTTACAGCCTTCAGCCAAAAAATTCAAAGGGCTGATGGTAATCCTGCAGGGGATTTTGACGTAGTAACGAAACATGAAATTATTGAAGTTAAAAAATCATTGAAAGCTATCACAGATGTGGAACAGTTTGATAAATACGTGAATGTAAAACACCAAGATTTCTTTAACTATGAACAGAAGAAGGTCATTTTATATATTGACAAGCCATTGACTAATCCACATCCGAATGATCTGATAAAATTGGAATTAATCAAATCTAAAGGTGTTACTGTTGTGAACTCTTTAGATGAACTCAAGGGGGTATTGAAGTAAAATATGGGTACTTCAGCTGTTATTTTAACGAACAAAGATAAATATTCTCCAGAGCAACTCTTGGCTGATACGATTGTTGCAGCTTTTCATTCCGACTCTGCTCTTTATTTCTATAACAACAAAATGTATACAAACGAAGGAGAGTTTTTGTATACAACGCTTAATATCAACCGTAAGTCATTCACAGGGGATAATGAATCCTCATTAATTTTCCATATTCACAGCATAAGTAGCCCGAGTACTGAATTTTATTATCACGAAGATTTAGGTTTAGATACTAGTGAATCCCTATGCCAGGTCGGGCATATTGAAGATATCTACGGTAATCAAGAGTTAATACTTAACTTTATCCATGAATATCTCAAGCTCAATCCTGATGATTATTTTTGGATTGCAGACAATGATTGGGTATACAGCTTGGAGGACATACAAAAACTGAAATCTTTACCGTATGACCCGGATTGGTGTTATAAAAATCCTACAGAGTAACTTCTAAATGATGACAAAGGGAACATAAAGAATGTTGATTCTGCATTTCGGATTAATATTAAGGAAGAGATAATTGATGTACAAAATACTGACAACAAAAGTTGAAATAGATCAATTAGTTGCATCTTATTTCTGGATTATTGATTTTCCAAGAGCTTTAGCATACTTCGGAGATCAAGAAAGACATGGGTATGGTTCAGGTCCATTGGAGGTACAATTTTCATCCTATCATTCGCCAGAAGAAGAAGAGTACATTGGTGATCAAGAAGTATGTTTTATCGGAGAGCCCCCAGCATACGATGAAGCTGTAATGGCAGTCATGGAGTATGATGAATTTTATAATTATTTGTTGATTTACAGTGAGAAGTACTTGGAGGAGCATCCAGAAGGTAAACAGGAGATATTTAATTTATTAGATGTAGTGAAAAAAAGATTGGGTTTACATTCTTAACTTACTGATTGTGAATCTAAAATCATATGCAACGCACAGCGAATATTCGTTTTATTTTATACGTTGTAGTAATGTTAATCTAAGTATAGTTATGAATTTGGTAAGGTGCGAAAGCACTAGAAAACTTACTATTAGCCCCGATAGGTGTTTATAAAAAATCTGAGAGCTCTTCCCACTTGAACTATTGTGAGGAATGAGCTTTATTCGCGTATAGAATGTAAGTAAAGAAGGCGAGAAGTTAGCGAGTAAGGGGCTGGATAAATATTGTGGGCTATACTGATATGATTACATCTTTCTATCCGTTGCATTAAGAAGAATGGAGATAATGAACATGATTAAATATAGGTATACCATTGAATATAAAGAAGATTTCAACGAAGTTATTCTGGACTTAGGCATTGATTCATCTTTAAAAAATGGTTATCTAATTACGAATTCTTTGGGATCGGATATATTTGGAAATTTCCCCACGATCCAGGAAGAGATCGGGAATCTAATTGAATTACTGAAAGGAAAAATAACGTTATATGAAGTTGGAGGTGATGTCAATTTAATAAGACCAGACAAGTCTTTTACTACTTTGAAGATATCTTTGCTGAAGAAGATGAGGAGGACAATACATGTGAAATGGAAACGTTAGAATATTTAAAGATCCTAGTGTTATGGGCAAAAGAAAACTTTCAGTACAAGAGCCAGCGAGATGTTATCTTGAAAGAAGAAGCAGAATTAGTAGTTATGGACGCGGATTGGTGTGAAAAATTCCGCGAACTAGGTTTGTATTAAGGGAATTATTGTATTAAATACAATATTAGTATTTGTCGGAAAATTATTTTGTGCTTTTAAAGTAGTTTTGGTATGAAAATAGACTTTATGATACTTATTTGAGGTGTGTATATCCTTTAGTACATCGTGTCAATTAGCTTTCGTAAAATGTCATAGCTTATGATATAATGCATCATGGTTTGCTACACATAACGAGGAGAATTTGAATGGAGTTTAGCCAATTGATCTCCTTTGCCTGTATACTTAATTTTAGCGTTTTACATTTGCAACCAGTGGAAAAGCAGTCATTAGGAAAACCGGATTAATTTGGATTTCAATAAAGCTTTTTAATAACAAAAAGATATTTAAGAGTTACTTGATTTGCTTATGAAAACAAAATAGGCAATGAATATTTATAAAATGAGTGGTTAATTTAATTTTGTTTGTGAGGAGATTAGCTATGAAATCTGAACAGCAAATAGAAGTAGAGTTTATAAAAAAGCTTCAAGATTTAAAATACACATATAGGGAAGACATTCGAGACAAGGCATCGCTTGAAGCTAATTTTAAAAAGCATTTTGAAAGATTAAATCGCGTAAATTTAAGTGAATCTGAATTTTTACGTCTTAAGGAAAATATTATTACAGCTGATGTGTTTACAGCGGCAAAGACTTTGAGAGAGATCAATACATTCAAACGTGATGATGACACGCCGTTGCAATATACTCTTGTTAATATTAAAGACTGGTGTAAAAATGAATTTGAAGTGATAAATCAGTTGCGTATTAATACGGATAATAGTAACCATCGTTATGATGTTATCATTCTCATTAATGGCGTCCCTGTTGTTCAGATCGAGCTAAAGTCACTGCAGATCACACCGAAAAAAGCAATGGAGCAAATTGTTGAATATAAAAATGAACCTGGCAATGGCTATACAAACTCATTGCTTTGCTTTATGCAGCTTTTTATTGTTAGCAATGAGAGTAGCACATATTATTTCGCCAACAATCATAAGGAGCACTTTTGTTTCAATGCAGACGAGCGCTTTTTACCAATTTATCAAATGGCAGACATAGAGAATAAAAAAATTACCCATCTTCATGATTTTTCTGATAAGTTCTTGCTAAAATGCACTCTCGGACAACTAATTAGCCGATATATGGTGCTTATAGTAAGTGAGCAAAAGTTGATGGTCATGCGCCCTTATCAAATTTATGCTGTTAAGGCGATAATGGAATGCATCGATCAAAATCGCGGCAACGGATATATTTGGCATACTACTGGAAGCGGTAAAACACTTACATCATTTAAAGCTTCCACCCTTTTGAAAGACAACCCTGAGATTAAGAAGTGTCTGTTTGTTGTTGACAGAAAAGACCTTGATAAACAAACTCGATTAGAATTCAATAAATTTCAAGAAGGTTGCGTTGAAGAAAATACAAATACAGAAAGTTTAGTTGAGCGTCTGACTTCGGATGATTATCGTGACAAAGTTATAGTTACCACAATTCAAAAACTTGGCCTTGCTCTTGATGAAGATAACAAGCGTAACCAAGAGAAAAAGAAAAGGGGCGAACTTACCTATAAAGAGCGCTTAGCAAAGCTCGCCGATGAACGTATTGCTATTATTTTTGATGAATGTCATCGTTCCCAGTTTGGTGATAATCATGAAGCAATTAAAAATTTTTTTCCGAAAGCACAGCTTTTTGGATTTACTGGAACGCCAATATTTGAAGAAAACGCAACATATAAGCAAATCGACGGTGAATTTAAAACGCTTATCACTACACAGGACGTCTTTGAAAAAGAACTTCACGCTTATACCATAACGAATGCCATTGATGATAGTAATGTGCTTCGTTTTCACATTGATTATTTTAAGCCAGAAGACGACAAAAAAGTAGCAGAGGTATCTGGTACAGTAAGTAAAAAAGCAATCGTCGAAGCAATATTATCAAAACACGATGCTGCTACTAATGGTAGACGTTACAATGCGATGTTTGCCACAGCTTCTATTAATGATGCAATAGAATACTTTAATATATTCAAGTCGTTGCAAGAAGAACGTAAAAAGAATAAGGAGGTAGGCTTTGAGCCACTGAACATTGCTTGTGTGTTCTCTCCACCGGCTGAAGGAAATAAAGACGTTAAGCAGTTACAAGAAGACCTAGAGCAAGAAAAAGCGGATAATGAGCAAGAGCCCGATAAGAAAAAATCTGCACTTAAAATCATTATAGATGAATATAACTTGCAGTATGGTACTACTCATAGCATAAACGAATTCGATTTGTACTACCAAGATGTGCAAAAACGTATTAAAGACCAGAAGTACTCCAATGCCGATTATGCGTATGTAAATAAAATTGATATAACTATTGTAGTAGATATGCTTTTAACCGGGTTTGATTCCAAGTATTTAAATACCCTATACGTTGATAAAAATTTAAAACAACATGGTTTAATTCAGGCATTTTCGAGAACAAACCGTGTTTTGAATGATACAAAGCCTTACGGAAATATTCTTGACTTTAGAGGTCAGGAAAAGGATGTAGATAGAGCTATTGCGCTATTCTCAGGAAAAGAAAATAGCAGTAGAGCAAAAGAAATTTGGCTTGTTGATCCGGCACTTGTTATGGTTGAAAAGCTGGATAAAGCTGTTACCGAGCTTGAACAGTTTATGGAATCTCAGGGGTTAGAGTGCAAACCGGAACAAGTATATAATCTTAAAGGCGATACTGCAAGAGGCGAATTTATTAATAAATTCAAAGAAGTTCAGCGCCTTAAAACTCAACTTGACCAATATACGGACATTAAAGAAGAGCAAGCTGCAAAAGTTGAAGAGTTATTGCCAGAAGACACTTTACGTGCGTTTCGTGGTGTATATATTGAAACAGCTCAAAGGCTAAAAGCACAGCAAGGCAAAGATTTTAAGGATAAAGACCCTATGGTAGACCAGATCGATTTTGAATTTGTTCTGTTTTCATCTGCAATAATTGATTATGACTACATCATGTCACTAATTTCGAGATATACACAACCGGATGTGCCAAAAAAAGAAAAAATGAGCCGTGAGCAACTCATCAGTTTACTTTGTTCCAATTCCAATATGATGGAAGAACGCGAAGATATTATTGCTTATATCAGCACATTGGAAGCCGGAAAAGGGCTCGATATAAACGAAATAAAGACGGGATACCAAGAATTCAAGGGGGAGAAAGCAGTAAAAGTAATACATTATATCGCTAACGAACACAGTATTGAGCCTGAATCATTGCAAGTCTTTATAGATGAGATTATAGGGCGTATGATTTTCGACGGTGAAAAATTAAGCGATTTATTAGAGCCCCTTGAGCTTGGCTGGAGAGACAGAACAAAGAAAGAACTTGAATTGATGGATGAATTAATTCCATTGCTTAAAAAGCTTGCAAACGGGCGTGTAATTGAGGGGCTGAGCGCATATGAATAAAAAAGAAAAAATAACTCTTGTACCTAAATTGAGATTTTCAGAATTTAACAAGGAAGAAGCTTGGGAAAAAACGAATATTAGTGATTATTTGCATGAAAGTAAAGTGAAAGGTAATAAAGGCGATACTGCAAAAAAGCTTACTGTGAAGTTATGGGGACAAGGTGTTTTTGAAAAAAAAGAAACACTAAATGGTAGCGAAAATACGCAATATTATCGTCGTAAATCTGGGCAATTCATTTACAGTAAGCTGGATTTTTTAAATCAAGCTTTTGGGATAATTCCCGATCATTTAGATGGCTACGAATCTACAGTTGATTTACCTTGTTTTGATATAAATGAAAACATTAATGCGAGATTTTTGCTTGAATATGTACAACGTACTAGCTTTTACAAAAGATATGGCGAAATGGCGGATGGAGGAAGGAAAGCTAGGCGTATTCAAGTTGATAGTTTTTTGGAGTTTCCGATATATACTCCGAATCTTAAAGAACAACAAAAAATTGCTGATTGCTTGTCTTCCCTTGATGACTTGATCCACGCTGAAGGTAAAAAGCTTGAGGCTCTAAAAGCACATAAAAAAGGCTTGATGCAGAAGTTATTCCCCGCCGTGGGTGAAACTGTTCCCGAATGGCGATTTCCGGAGTTTAGAGGTAGTGGCAAGTGGGAAATAAGCCCATTAAGTGAAGTATGCAAAAACTTAGATTCAAGAAGGGTTCCAATAGCAGAAAAAGATAGAAAAAAAGGCTCCACGCCTTATTTTGGTGCTTCTGGTATTGTCGATTATGTTGATGGTTTTATTTTTGATGAATTATTGTTGTGTGTATCTGAGGATGGAGCAAACTTGATTTCTCGCACATATCCTATTGCTTTTAGCATTTCAGGAAAGACTTGGGTAAATAATCATGCCCATGTGCTTAAATTTGAAAATAACTATACGCAAGTTTTAGTGGAAAGCTATTTGAATAACATTAATTTAAGCGAATTCCTTACGGGTATGGCTCAACCCAAATTAAACCGAGCAAAACTGGATACTATACCAATTCCGCTACCTAAGGAAAAAGAACAAGAAAAAATTACTGAATGTCTCTCAGCGCTAGACACTCTCATAACCGAACAGGCAGAAAAAATTAGTAATCTGAAATCACATAAAAAAGGCTTAGTACAGGGGTTGTTCCCTTCTATAGAGGAGGCGGGAGAATGAGCCATCAATCTGCATTCCCTTTTTCTGATTTAGATGCATTAGCAGCCTACTTTAGAAGTATTTTAGAGAGAAAAAAATATGTACTACTCTTTGCTTATAACGGCACAGGAAAAACTAGACTTTCCTGCGTGTTTAAGGATTTAGGAAAACAACCAATTGCCGATAGCGAAGAAAAACCAACAGACACGTTGTATTATAATGCTTTTACGGAAGACTTGTTTACTTGGGATAATGATTTAGAAGGTGACACAGAAAGGCGGCTCTATTTAAATAAAAATTCAAAGTTCTTCAGCGGTTTAAGGGAGCTTGCGATGGAAGAACGTATACGCAAATTTTTGAGTCGATATGCAGATTTTGAATTTGATATTAAGTACGATGAATGGTTTGTACAATTTTCTAGAAACGTTATAAATGGTGATACAAATGAAAAAATAGAAAATATTAAAGTTTCTCGTGGAGAGGAAAATATTTTCATTTGGTGTTTCTTTCTTGCGATTATGGAACTTGTAATCGACCAAGAGCCTGCGTACAGTTGGGTTAAGTATATTTATATTGATGATCCTATTTCTTCTTTAGATGATAATAATGTAATTGCTGTTGCAAGCCATTTAGCGCAGTTATTGAAAGATCAAGAAGATTTAAAAGTCGTTATTTCCTCTCATCACGCGTTATTCTTCAATGTAATGCACAATGAATTAAAAAGATCAAAGGGTAAAGACTTACTTTTGAAAAAAAACAAGGAAACTGGTCAATATATACTTCAAGATACTAGTGACACGCCATTTTTTAATCATGTTTCACTCCTTGTAGAATTGAGCGAAGCAGTGAAAACAGGGAAGTTATACACATATCATTTTAATATCTTGCGTAATATTCTTGAGAAAGCAGCATCGTTTCACGGATATAAAGAATTTGGTGAGTGCATCAAGCAAGGAGAGAACGACCCAGATGAAGCTACGTATACACGGTACGTGAATATATTAAGTCACGGTAATTATTCTTTATTTGAACCAAGAGAAATGGTAGAAGATAATAAAAAGGCTTTTAGAGATATTTTTTATCGTTATATGAATCTATATAGGTTTAACCCTGATTTGTTTAAAGAAGAAACGAGGGAAAATGATGAATGATGCACAACAAAAAAGATTAGGTGCAACCTTATGGGGAGTTGCTGATAAACTGCGCGGTGCTATGAATGCCGATGATTTTCGTGATTATATGCTATCGTTTCTCTTTTTACGTTATCTTTCGCATAATTATGAGGAAGCTGTAAAAAAAGAGCTTGGAAATGATTATTTGCAGTCTGAGAAACAAATAAAAAATATGTCTATTTCAGTGAGTAAAGATGATGCTATTAATGTACTTAAAAAACAGATAATAGAATATTTTAATAAACAGCAATTAGATAGTAAAGTAAAAGAGGCCTTGGTGGAAGAACATGAGGCCTTGTTAGAAAGTAGAAAGTTGACACCTCTTGTGGTTTGGTATATTAACAATTTAGATCAAGTGGCTATATTTGAAAAACAAATGAGACGAAAAGTACATTTTGTAATTAAACCACATTATCTTTGGAGCAATATATATGAATTAGCTCTTACACAAAGTAAATATCTCTTGAAAACTTTACAAGCAGGTTTTAAATTTATAGAAAATGAATCATTTGATAGTACATTTCGTGGTTTGTTCTCCGAGGTTAATCTGGATTCTGAAAAACTTGGGAAAAATTATGAATCACGAAATGAAAAGCTATGCTCAATAATAACTTCCATTGCAGAAGGGTTATCAGAATTCCCTAACGAAAGTGATCTTCTAGGAGATGCTTATGAATACTTAATAGGGCAATTTGCAGCAGGTTCAGGTAAAAAGGCAGGGGAATTTTATACGCCTCAGCAAATATCTACAATCCTTTCTCGCATAGTTACTCTTGACAGCCAAGATCCGAGCACAGGAAAAAAGAAGCAACTTAAAAACGTGTTTGATTTTGCCTGCGGCTCAGGCTCGCTTCTGATTAATGTTAGAAAGCAACTTGGTGCTAATGGCATCGGTCAGATATACGGTCAGGAAAAAAATATAACAACTTATAACCTTGCTCGTATGAATATGCTTCTGCATGGTCTTAAAGATTCGGAATTTAAAATATTTCACGGAGATTCCCTATTAAATGATTGGGATATTCTAAATGAAATGAACCCAGCGAAAAAGTTGGAAGTTGATGCAGTGGTAGCTAATCCGCCTTTTAGTTATCGCTGGGAGCCCAATGATACTTTGGGAGAAGATTTCCGCTTCAAAAACTATGGAATTGCACCGAAATCAGCAGCCGATTTTGCCTTTTTACTTCATGGATTTCACTTTTTAAGTGATGAGGGAACAATGGCAATCATCTTGCCCCATGGTGTTTTATTTCGAGGTGGTGCAGAGGAGAAAATCAGAACAAAGCTGCTCAAAGATGGAAATATTGACACTGTTATTGGTCTACCTGCCAATCTGTTTTTCTCAACAGGTATTCCAGTTTGTATCTTTATACTTAAAAAATGCAAAAAGTTTGATGACGTACTGTTTATCAACGCAAGTGAGTATTATAGTAAAGGTAAACGACAAAATGTTCTCATGCCGGAGCATATAGATAAAATAGTTGACACATATCAATATCGAAAGGAAGATGACAAAAAGTATTCTCGTCGGGTCTCAATGGAAGAAATCGAGAAGAACGGCTATAATCTTAATATATCACGATATGTGAGTGCGGCTATAGAAGAAGAAATTGTCGATCTTGCAACTGTGAGAGACACTTTGCATGAAATTGAAGATGCTGCTATCAAGGCAAAGACCAAACACAATCAATTTTTACAAGAACTTGGTTTGCCTGAGTTGCCATAAAGCAGAATGAAGCTACGATTAGAATTCTAATTCTACCCGTAGCTATTCATTCTTTCTGAGATATTGTGTTATACATCGCGATGGTGATTTCGGGGCGTAGATAAATAACCTGCCGAGAAGTAATGACTATCGGTAGGTTATTCACGTTTTTTCTCTAGAAAGATTAAAGATAGCAAGATTAATAATGGGATTGCTAAGTTTGTCCTAGGGCAAATCAGTTTTTTTATGTCTGCTATGAGTAAGGCTTCCTTACATCTGTCCGATTCAAAAGATAATCGGTACTGGTCTGATGGTAATCAGCCAACTTAATCAATATAGCTGTCGGAATATCCAACTCGCCACGTTCATAGTTGCTATACACACGTTGGCTACAGCCGAGATAGGCGGCCATTTGTGTTTGGGATAAATCTTTATCTTCACGCAAATTGCGTATACGAGCATACATGATCATCACCTCACTAATATCATATCTTAGCGCGCTATCCGCTATTGATTTTTAGCGGAAAATACGCTAAAGTAGAATGAGAATAGTTGGCAAAAAGACTAGGTGGGGATAACATGTCAAACCTGATCGAAGATTTGTTTCACGGGAACCTACGGTTAGACGAGTCGATTCATCCTGAACAGGCCGAGTATTACGAAATTAACAGCCAAATATCGAACATCATGCAAAACTACAAAACAAAGCTCCCAGATACAGAATATGATGCCTTGGAGCAACTGATCGACTTGATCGGACAGTCCACATCCATGTACGTGGAAGCGGCGTTTGAGCAGGGTTTTCGTACAGGCGGAAGACTGATGATTGAGGTTTTAGCCAAACCGTGAGTATCTATCTACCTTATGAGCCAGCAGACAATACACAGCAATTTTAAAATCCCCTTCTCCATTACCACCGATCAGGCTGGCATGGGGGAGGGGAATTTGCTTTATAAATTATTCTTTTTTCTCACCAACTTATACTTACCGCGCTCCAATATTCTTACCCGCTGGCGTACCTGACCCAATCAGATCACTGCCACCTGCAAGCTTCAGGAAGTTACCCAATACAGGTGTGCCATCTGCGGCACGGGTTACCGAAGGTACGAGGGATACAAAGTCGGTTGCGCTGGCGAGCAGGCCTTTGTCGTTGACGCTTTTTTTGTTTTTCCACCAGACGTTGGTGCTGCTGACATCGGTTCCGCTGGTTTTGTCGCTGGCGCCGCCCTGAAAGGACAAGTTGTTGATGAAGATGTGGGTACCTTTGTCAAAGGCGAAGTTGCTCTGCCCATTGTTCCATGAGGTGTTGTTGGTCATCTGGATCGAACCCGGATTGCTGTTATAGGTGAAGCCATGTTTTTTGTTATTAAACGCAATATTGTTCTCGACAATATGATTTACGGCAATTTTTTCTCCGCCTAGCTTGAAGCCGTTACCATCGCTGTTCGAAGTGGACGTTCCGTCTTCGGTGGCGCCGTTGCCGTAAGCGATGCTGTTGCGGATCGTGACGGCACCGATGGCGCCTGTGTCTGTTTTACTATAGAGATCCCAGCCATCGTCCACGTTATAAGCGGCAATACAGCCGTCAAAGACGTTCCCTGGACCGACCGTCAGCTTGGCGGCAAAACCGTCCGCATCCTCGCCGTCATCCGGGTCATAGTTGTTGTGAGAGTAGGAACGAATGACTTCGTTATATGAAGGCCATTCACTTTTGGCAGCAGTGGAAGCATAACGCCCGATCTGAATGCCGGTATCCCGGTTATGGTGGGCTTCGATTTGCTCTAGACGGTTGTAGCTGCCACCGATGAAGATACCGTTATCTCCGGCTCCTTTGACTTCAAGTCCTTTCACGAACCAATAATCTCCGAACATTTGCAATCCACGATTCGTAGAAGCGAAGGCTTGAGCCGAGAAATCGAAGACGGGCTTTTCCGATCCGTAGGCGACCAGATTTTTGCGTTGCGAGGCGGTGCCGCTGTTGCCGCGTTCAATGGTAATCGTCTGCGAGAAGCTGTAGGTTCCGCCGCGCAGATAGATCGTTTTGCCAGGAGCGATCTGGGTCAGAGCATTAGCTAGTGAAGTCGGACTGTTAATCGTTCCCGGATTGCTGGCAGTGCCGTTAGGGGACACGTACAAATCACCCGCAGCCAGCGTAATATCGGAACTGCTTACCATGGACTCTGAGGCTGAGGTATTAGGGAACCCGTCTTCCAGAAGTTCTGCGGCACCCACCGAACCACCGCTTAACAGTAATAGAGGGAACGCGGCACTAAGACAGATGTTGGTCATTTTGGATTTCAGGGAACGTTGGGATCGTGCAGATGCATGAGTAGATGTGGAAGGGAATAATTTCATGATGCAAGCCTCCTTGGTTAATTGGAATAAAATATCGAGCTGGCGGGTAAGCGTGTCTGGACTGAACAAAGCAGAACAAAGCAGAACAAAGCAGAACAGAGCAGAGCGTACCTTTAATGAGAGCAGAACATACTGCTGCGTCACACGCTTCGTCCTACCCGGCTTACTGACTAAAAGGTATCCACCCGGACACAGCTTCATGGTAAATGTTGTAAACGTTATCATCAATAATCATTTGATCAGGTTGCGTTTAAGACTGGCAGGACAGGCATAAGCGCTCCGAATCCCATCCAATCCACAGGGGAAATGTAATCCGATCATTGGCTGATCGCCTTTTTTTAACGAATCATCGTCTGAAATGAACGTGAATATGCCTGTTTTTCCAGAGTGGATCAGACGAGACTTATCCCGAATCCACCGCTTTGAACTTCATTTTCTCCAATATCCACAGCTTCCTCCAAATAAAAAGCCCCATAAGCGGTTGCCAACACAGGCAACCAGACTTATGGGGCGATAACTTTCATCTCACTTTTTATGCTGTCAATACTCATCCCGTTATGGACAATACTCATCCGACTCGTCTAACGCCAATTAATATCCGTCCGTCTCCCGACTACGCTTTGCAGCCTGCTCAACCCCCGGATCATGCTTCGGCTGTACTGTTTCACTATCGTCAGTGGATACAGCGGCTAGTCCATCCGCCACTCGTCTTCCGTAATCCGCATCCGCTTGGGTAAAATAAGAAATCATGCGCTCCCGGATATCCGGTTTGCATTGAGCCAATGCGCCGACCATGTTGCTGATTAACTCATCCCGCTCCCAATCCTCGAACGCCCGGTACGTATCCCCGGCTTGCCCAAAATCATTCGTACGCTCAATTTTCTCCCGCACCAGATGGCCTTCCACCAGCGGTTCATGCTCCTTGCCGCGCGATTGAGCTTCCGTTAATCCCCCGAGCGAAGAAGGCTCGTAGTTGACGTGTGGATTCTGACCCGGTGCCCGGTCGACTTTATACTGCATTTGTCCCCCGCTTTGATTGGTAGCTACCCGGTTCTTCGGCGCATTCACGGGCAGCTGCAGATAGTTTGCACCCACGCGGTGACGCTGGGTATCCGAATAGGAGAAGGTACGTCCTTGTAGCAGCTTGTCATCCGAGAAATCAAGCCCGTCCACCAGTACACCCGTTCCGAATGCGGCTTGCTCCACTTCATTAAAATAATCCTCGGGATTACGGTTCAACGTCATTTTACCTACAGGCAGAAACGGAAACTGATCCTGCGGCCACAGCTTGGTCGGGTCCAGCGGATCAAAATCCAGCTCGGGATGCTCGCCATCCTCCATCACCTGAACGCACAGCTCCCATTCGGGAAAGTCGCCCTGTTCAATGGCATGATACAGATCCAGTGTGGCGTGGTTGAAGTTTTGGCCTTGAATTTCACTGGCGTCCTTTTGCAGCAGGTTGCGGATGCCTTGTTTCAACGGTTCCCAGTGGTATTTAATGAGCACACCTTTACCGTCCTGGTTCACCCATTTGTATGTATTTACGCCTGACCCCTGCATCTGCCGATAATTCGCCGGAATGCCCCACGGAGAGAATAGAAAGGTCACCATATGTGTCGCTTCGGGACTAAGAGAGACGAAATCGAAAAACCGCTCCATATCCTGCGCGTTGGTCAGCGGGTCGGGTTTGAAGGCGTGCACCATATCCGGGAATTTGAGGGGGTCGCGGATGAAAAAGATTTTCAGATTGTTGCCGACCAGATCCCAGTTGCCGTCTTCGGTATAAAATTTAACGGCAAATCCGCGCGGGTCCCGCAGCGTCTCCGGAGAATGCCCGCCATGAATGACCGTCGAGAAGCGTACGAACACGGGCGTTTGTTTGCCTTTTTCCTGAAAAAGACGTGCTCTCGTATACTTCGATACGGGTTCATTTCCCGCCGTTCCATATGCTTCAAATACGCCATGAGCGCCAGCCCCGCGGGCATGCACGACCCGTTCCGGGATACGCTCGCGGTCGAAGTGTGTAATTTTTTCGAGAAAGTGATAGTTCTCCAGTGTGGTTGGTCCACGGCTGCCTACGGTTCTTACGTTCTGATTGTCGGTAATGGGATGGCCCTGCCGATCCGTCAACGTTTCGTTGGATGGGTCTGAGGAATGCCCGGATGGTGAAGAATGTTTATCCATGGAGCGGGATACCACCTTTCCTAAAATTGAATTCCTGTATATATTTTCCCTGTGGACAACATCTATACATAGCCCTATCTAGGTTTCTCCGTTAACCAAGTGAAAAAAAGCTTGTCTCCTGATCTATCACATGCGATAATTAACTTTTGCCCTGCGGCCTTTTTTGAACGGAAAATGAATGAAAGAGGACCGCGTCTAAGAATGGAGGCTGACCCAGGATTGTCTACACAACGTTACCCTTTTGCATATGATCCGGCTGAACCTTTTGTATCCCGTCTGGGAGAGTGGGTTGCCGATGTGTTTTATGATATTTTGCCAGAGTCCGGCTTCGAGGTACGGGACGAACAGATTTTTATGGCGTACCAGCTCGAACGGGCCTATGGAGATAAAAAGACGATTATGGCCGAAGCCGGCGTAGGAACAGGTAAGACACTCGTTTATCTGCTCTACGCGGTCTGTTATGCACGTTATACGGGCAAACCGGCGGTGATCGCCTGTGCCGATGAGTCCTTGATTGAACAGCTGGTGAAGCCGGGCGGAGATATCGCGAAGCTCGCTGAACATCTGGATTTGCAAGTGGATGCACGTCTGGGCAAGTCGCCAGATCAGTACGTCTGTCTGAACAAGCTGAGTGCGGTCCGATTCGCCGATGAGGATGCGCCAGTAATTGAAGAGGTGTACGAAAGTTTGCCGGAATTCGTGAACACGCCCGGAACACTTCAGGCTTTTCATCCGTATGGTGACCGCAAACAGTATCCGCATCTGAACGACCGCCAGTGGAACAAGATTAACTGGGACCCGTTTCAGGATTGTTTCGTGTGTCCGAAAAGACAACGCTGCGGCCTGACGCTGTCGCGTGATCATTACCGTCGTTCCAAAGACATCATCATCTGTTCCCATGATTATTACATGGAGCATGTGTGGACCTATGAAGCGCGCAAACGCGAAGGACAACTGCCTTTGTTGCCAGATCACAGCTCGGTTGTATTTGATGAAGGCCATTTGCTGGAAGAAGCGGCATTGAATGCTCTCAGTTACAAGCTGAAGCACCGCATCTTCGAGGAACTGGTCACACGTCTGCTCGAAGGCGAGATTCGTGAATCCCTTGCGGAGCGAGTGGATGAGGCAATTGAAAGCAGTGAGCGTTTGTTCCGTATGCTCGACACGTATACGGTAGCCATTCCCGGCTCGGAACGGAAGGAAGTACGGGTAGAGGCTCCGCTGTTGCGTGAGATTGAACGCCTGACAAGCGTGCTGGATGCCATCGGTGAAGAGTTGGTATTCGAAAGTGGTTTGTTCTCGCTGGATGGATATCAGATGCGTGT
The DNA here is from genome assembly GCF_007680605.1 of Paenibacillus xylanexedens. Taxonomy (GTDB): domain Bacteria; phylum Bacillota; class Bacilli; order Paenibacillales; family Paenibacillaceae; genus Paenibacillus; species Paenibacillus xylanexedens_B. Next base: position 2,526,439 of record NZ_VEIO01000001.1, on the reverse strand, counting down.
CGTGGAAGAGCATTTGGATATGATCCAGACGGCTTTGTCTTTGTTCCGCAAGGAGGATGGTTACATCTGTTGGGCGGAAGAGAGCGAGGACGAGACGACATTGTCGATCATGCCGCGTACCGTAAAAGAAATTCTGAACGAGCGTGTGTTCAACACCGGTATTCCGATTGTCTTTTCATCCGCTACGCTGTCCGTGGACAACTCATTCCGATATGTGGCGGATAGTCTGGGGATTGACGATTTTGTATCGTTCTCCGTCGCTTCTCCTTATGATTACGCAGATAAAATGCAGATGAAAATTGCCGAACAAGCTGTTCCAGGCCATGCAGCGAACGAAAACCGTTTGCGTGATGCGGCGGCTTTGCTCCAGGAGAGCGGCGGTCGCGCACTGATTCTGTTCCGTACGATGGAGGAGCTGCTTGCGTTCAAGCAGGATATCGTGCATGTTCCAGAGGCGCAGGGTTTGCGTTTTATGTATGAAGGGGATCGGGAGATCAGTGATCTGATCGCGGCGTTCCAGCAGGATGAAGAGAGTGTACTCTGCTCCGTCAATCTGTGGGAAGGACTTGACGTTCCGGGACCTTCGCTGTCCAACGTCATGATCTGGTCGCTTCCATACCCACCGCAGGACCCCGTGTTCAATGCCAAACGGAATGCATCGGCTTCGCCATATGAAGAGATTGATCTGCCGTATATGTTGCTACGGGTGAAGCAGGGGCTTGGACGTTTGATTCGGACAAGCAGCGATTCCGGTTCGGCTGCGATTCTGGATGAATCCCTCTATACGCAAAAGGAAGCCAAAGACCGCATTGCGGCTCTGCTCCCGGAGGGTGTGGAATGGACAACCTTGGCACATTAATCCGTAACCACCGTTTCTAAGCGTTAAACGAACATGTAGGTGCAGGATGGATGCAGCATAACAAGATGGGTTCATGTTTTGCGATTGAACTTTGTGATTGATATTTGTCATTCATATTTTGTGATGTATGTTTCCGTTACATGCCTCTGCTGCATGCCTCATGTCTTATATCTGATACCTGTGCTCTGAGTGATTACTTTTGTGTTGCGAAAATAAAAATAAGCTCCTGTTCACCGGGATACATGATCCGAGGTGAGCAGGGGCTTATTTGTTTTGATTTTCTATTCGGTTATTCATTTGGTTCTCGATTTTGTTATGCGATATGAACGTAGAGCTTGTTGTTTAGACATTGTCGTGTAATGAATCCATTGCCTTTGGCCTTGTTAAAAAATACCCATGCTCAGATACCGTTCCCCGGTATCCGGCGCAATGCAGAGCACCCGGTGCCCCGGCCCCAGTTCCTTCGCGACGCGAAGGGCGGCCCACACCGAAGCGCCAGAGGAAGGGCCGAGCAGCAGCCCTTCTCGGGCAGCAAGCTGCCGCATCGTATCCAGTGCGTCCTCATCGGACACCTGGATGATGGCATCCCACACGTCAGTATTCAAGATGTCCGGGATGAAGCCCGGACTTGTACCGACGAGCTTGTGCGGTCCGGGCTCGCCGCCGGACAGCACCGGGGAACCTTGCGGCTCCACCGCATAGATGCGGAGGTCGGGAAGCTGCTTGCGCAGCTCCTCGCCCGTTCCGGTGATCGTGCCGCCGGTTCCGGCTGTTGCGATGAAGGCGTCTAGCCTGCCATCCATCTGTTCCAAAATCTCTGGCGCCGTCGTGATTCGGTGAATATCCGGATTCGCCTGATTCTCAAACTGCTGGGGAATGAAGCTGCCCGGCAGTTCGGCGTGAAGTTCCTTCGCTTTGCGAATGGCTCCAGGCATCCGCTCGGCAGCAGGGGTGAGTACAACCTCAGCACCGTAAGCCTTCAAAATGTTGATCCGTTCCTTGGACATGTTGTCCGGCATGATCAGAATCGCTTTGTATCCTTTGGCGGCGGCGTTCATCGCGAGGCCAATTCCGGTATTACCGCTGGTCGGTTCGATAATGGTTGCCCCAGGCTGCAGCAATCCATCTCGTTCAGCCTGAGCGATCAGGTTGTAGGCGGCACGATCCTTGACGCTGCCGCTTGGGTTGAAATACTCCAGCTTGACGAACACGTCAGCAGAGTCGCTACCTGTGAGCCTGCTGAGTCGAACCGCAGGGGTCTGGCCGATCAGTTCCGTCACATCTGCGGCTACGAGCGGTTGTGGATTTGTATTATTTTTCAAAAATGAAGGTGATTGCGAATTTGAACTTCTATCCATAAATACAGCTCCTTGATTGAAAAGACGTTTAAGATATATCCGTTTCCCATATTGGAATGGTTGGATATGTCTCTCCATCTTAATGACAGAGCACGTAATGGTCAACCTGTTCAGCAGTCACTTGTCTGGAGTATGGAGTCTCGGCAGAACCTTGCTTCTTTCATCTGCTGGCTTGGGAACCAATCGCGCCTCATACCCCGATAACCAATCATATTCAAGTTTGGGTCAGATCCATCTGAAGATGGCGACTAAGCTCTTTTTTAACCTCATTACGCGCAAAGGTCCAGAGCATATAGAACCGCTGCATGTATCCCCTGCACAAATAAACGGTTTCGATGCCATCCTTTCCCCGCGTTTCCTCCAGAACTTTCACGCCGCGGGTTCTCATCTGTTTGCGCAGTCCCAGCATCTCCTTAAGCACCTCATTCTGAATACGGGTGAGCGACAGAATATAGACCTCGGGCATTTTCAGAAGCAACGTATCCAGTGTTCGAATATCCCGTTCCAGTACATCAAGCAAAAGCGTACGCACAACCATACCTTTGATCAGGCGGTGATCTTCATCGGAAGGGGTGGGGGCGGAAGTAGAAGAGGATGTCATGGCAATTCACTTCCTTAGCCTATAATTGGAATTTAATGTTTACAGAACATGTGTTCCTATATTATAATCAATATATGCAAAAGATAACCGTTATACAACCGAGAAATAATGGAAATGGGTTTGCACTCCATTTTAATCGTTTATATAGAAACCTAAGTTTGAAGTAAGGCGCATGCATCATTCATCTCATTTAAGTCTAATTGCCAAGTAAGAGCACATGATTTGCGTTACAACATATATGATGTGTTAATTGAGAAGTTTGTGGTTTTCAAACGGGTGAATACTTGCTAAAAACGGACAAGCTGACTCCAAAATTTAGGTATAATTTATGGGTTTTGCAGGAAACCTAAGGTCAGAAGAAACCTCAACTTGGTAAAACATATATTCAGAGCTAACGTTCCTTATATGCGAATATTGTAATTAGAAATAACAATGAAAGAACACATTGAGGAATTTGCAAAAGGGCATCAAAAAAAGCCCTGCCTTGGGCGGCAGGGCCTCGAGTATATGCTGCCGATACAGCGGCAGTCTAAAGGTTAGATGTGCAGACAAATAAAATATAAGCTGTTTACTTAGTAAATAAACAACTAAAACTAAAGTCTGCAACAGGTCAGTACCCAATTTTAAGCAAGATATTGAGGTTTCTCGTAATATGCCTCTTTTTCTAAAATGACCTTGTAAGGCCGCTCCTTTCCCTTCAGTGAGGGGCCGATGGTAACGAGCGGTACGGCCGGTTTGTGGAAACGATCCTCTTCCTTGGGTTCCGGAACCGGTCGTGATGAATCAGGCGCAGAACTAAGGCGAACTTTCTTCTCGCTGCCCCAGCGCTTGCTTATTTTTTTCATTTCCGGTCTCATTCCGGTTCGCCTCCTAACAGATCGTTGATGGCGTTAAACAGTTGACGATTTTGCAAGTCAATGTGCTGAAACACCGCCTCATCCGCTTCAATATGACCAATAATGTGAACGGTAATTACATACCTCTTGGCTACAGGATAGCACAGCAGATACTCTTTCTCAAGGTAATCGTCGTACAGATTTACTTTGATTTTGTTTTCTTGATATGAATCGACAACAAGAATGCGTTTGGGATCATCCGGCGGTTTGTCATCATTGGCGGACAAGTCGTATTTTCTGCCGGGTTCTCCAACATTACCACATAATTGCTCAATGTAACCATTACCATCTGTACGATAGATCGCAGTGCCGCGTACAGTGAACGGTGGATGTGAAACAAAGGCACTTCGCAGTGCGTCACTCATGCGTTCGAGCATCTGGGCATCTGCTTTGCGTGTACGCAGCAATTCCCTAAAGAAACGTAGCAGCTTGAATAACTGTAGTCTTGCCTGATCTTCGGAGCGTTTATGATTCTCGATGATACGCTCGGCTTCGGGATCACTCCAGCGTCCTTGCTCTTCAATGCTGTCTGCGATCTTGGAGCAGGCTACAGATACGGCAGGAGCCCACTTTCCGTCAGAACGAATCTCATATACCAGCGGATTCAATCCCAGCAGATCGGTGGGCATCCGCAATCCTTCGACTTTGGCAGCATCCTTGATGTCCGTAATATCTTCAGGAAGAATGAAAAAAATACGCTTTCGTCCCAGACGGCCCATAAATAGACCCATTTCAAGCATTGTATTATCCCGAACCGATGCGTAGTACTTCCCGCGAATTTTGGATATGTCATCCGGATGGAAGATAAAAATGGCAAAGTCCGTCGTGCGTACCTCAGCTTCCAGATCGTCCATGGTATAACTGCTTGGATTAAATACCCCCGAGTACCACGGGGTGACTTCGGCTGAAAAACGCAAGTTTTCGTGTACAGCGGCTGCAATCGGCTTCGCTTCCAGCGAGCAGCCAATAAAGACTCTCGGCTTTAACGTTTTCATCACTCCGCCTCGCTTAAACGGTAATGGGATTCAATTGTTATATTATACCATAAAAAGCAGAGTAAGTCTGGAAACGTTTGAATGGTATGGATGATACCGTTCGCTATAGTGTATGTGCATAAGGAAAAGGATTCCTTTGCTATCGACTAGAAAATAAAAAAAAGCCCGTAATTGTCACAGTTGGGTGACTGCACTGTTATATTTGAAAGCTTCGGTCATAGAATAAAGGAGCAGGTTGCACCATTCGTAAGCTTTGCTGATCCCGGTGTGCCTGTATGACCGCTGGAGCAGTCCAGAGGCTGTTTTATGCGTGTTTTTGCTGGGTTGCTTGTTTAGACCCGGTCACATTGGTGTTATATAATAGAAGTACAAGCAAGTTAGCTTTGGTGTTTAAGCGGAATTGAATGATTACAGGTTTGGAGTCACGTTTGAACTTATATTCACACAGGAACGGAGAGTGCAGAACCCATCTGTAGAAGCGAAGCGCTCGCGTTTATCACAGGATTTTTCCTTTTGAAAAAAGGAATTAAAAAAATCCGGGGATAACAGCGATCGAAAGAGGGTACTGCAATCGGAGTGGTTAGGTGTGAAACAAGGTGTTCAATGTTGAATCTCTGTAATGTTTCCATTCGTTTAACCAAGCACGGCTAACCACAAAACACAGAAAGGATCAGGATACCATGAGTCCCCGAAGGACAATCTCCCCAAGGACAATCTGGAAACGTTACGATCTCTCATACACATAGCGCCCCTTGTAGAGTAAACCAACCGTATTACAAAAAACGGCTGACTCTGCGAAAGAGGGGATTGGGATGAATATTCGAAGGACGTACACGATGATTTCTTCCAGGCTTACCTTTTGCAGGGTACGGTCGGTCTAACAAACCAATCTACAAACTGCGAGGGAACCTGTATGAAGAGAACATCGTTAACCGTACAACACGTGAAGACAGAAGCGATCAAGTTTGCAATTATGTTACTTGGTACATTTATTTTGGCATTTGCTTATTATCACATTAACTTTCAGAATCATTTATCGGAGGGCGGATTTGTCGGTCTTGCCCTGCTCGGAAAATATGCAACGGGTTTATCGCCGGCGATCGGCATGTTGCTGCTCGACATTCCTGTCATGATCCTGGCCTGGTTCATTAAAGGCTGGAAATTCATGATCCAAGCGTTGCTTGGTGTGGGTGCATTTTCCCTATTCTATGACGGCTTTGAGCGCTACTCCACACTGGTGATGAATTTTAACGGAAACCTGTGGATTCCTGCGGTACTGTCCGGTGTATTGACCGGGATTGGTGCGGGAATAGTACTTCGCTTTGGTGGAGCGACAGGCGGAGACGATATTCTCGCCGTGCTCGTCAGCCGCTGGAAGGGATGGAAGCTGGGAACGGTTTTCTTTGTCAGTGATGCGTTCGTTCTAGGATTGTCACTCTTCTTTCTTCCGGTAAAAGAAACTTTATATACAATTCTGGCTGTATGGATTGCCAGCAAAATGATTACGTATGTGGTCAGCATTCCGGCTCGCGGTACAGTGGTTACAACGTCGGCTGTAAAATTGCCGATTCCATCGGTTGCCGCTAAAGCGGTCAATGCGGCTACAACACGGACTTCTGTGGCACAAGGCGTAACGCATTGAGCAGGCATTTCAGAATAACCCATAGTTTATATGGCATAAAAAGTATTCGGGCTTTATCAAGCTTTGACTGGTTTGAAGCAAGCTCTGATTTAGAGAGGAATCCCTTTTGTCTGCAGACTCTGCAACAAGAGGGATTTTTTGTTATGCATTAGGACTGCTTTTGGAATGCTTTTAAATAAATATCTGGAACATTAGTGTAGTAGATGTAAAATTACGATTTAAGAGAACGAGCAATTTGTCCATCCTGATTATGGATAATGGCTCGAATATGATGTTTGGTGCTCCATGCTTTAGCGGCATTAACAGCCTCCACTTTGGTATCATAGGTGGAATGGTAGTCCGATGTGCCCTCTTGTTTAATGGACCAGCCCGATTCTGTTGGTACAACATGAATGTTGTGATGACTCTTGGATGAAGAGACAGGCTCGGAGTGGCGCCGATTCCGGGAGGAAGATTTCGAAGGTGACGACTCTTTATGCTTCGGTGGAGATGATGTACGAGAAGACGAATCGGAACCTGACGCCGTATGATCAGGGTGATTCTCATCCCATTCCTCCGCCTTGGCTGTTGCAATGGCAATGGCCCGTCCTTCTTCATATCCGTCATCAAGCAGAGCGTTCGCAATGTCGATCGCTTTATGCCGGATCCGTGGCTTTAGATTTTTCATGGATACCGGGTAGTCGTTTTTATTCCATGGCATAGGTAATCCCTCCTGAAATAGTATGGGTTAGTAGTATATTACCCTCAGGCAAATTAGATAAACGCCAAACCAGTTCCCGTCTCTTTCCTATACTTCCGGGGGCATAAGGCGTATAATACGTTGGTGATAAAAATTGGATAAAATCAAATATTAGAACCAATATAAAGGAGAACGTACATATGTTCAGTCTAAGTCTCGCTCTTCCAATGATATTCACCATGCTAATCCATGCAACAGATAGCTTGTCGTATGCACTTCGTCTTGGCGGTTTGCGTACGCGTCGGATTGCTCTTGCGATATCACTCGCAGGCATTTTGCTACTCGTCTCCCGTACGTCCAATATGGCGCAGGGCCCCATGATCGGTAGTCTGGTGGATGCCGCGACTCGTGGAGCCAATCCGTACTTTGCAGTACAGCTGCATTGGTTGATGGGGGCAGCAACGGTAGGAACGGCATTGGCTATCCTCTGTTTCCCGACGATGGTCAAACTCTCCTCCAGAATGGTGGTGCATTTTGAAGCGGCAGGTTCCATCCCCGGCATGGTACGCCAATTGATGAAACGCAGTAAGCTTCGAAATGCAACATACTACGTCACTGCACCATCCTGGGAAATGGCCAAACGATTGGTACAACATGGCATGCCAAGACGGTTAATGCTGCTTAATGTAGCCGTAACTGCCATATATACGACAGGTGTTTTGTCCAGTTTATACGCAGCGTATCTATACCCGGATCAGGCTGTTGCTGCATCTCAATCGACAGGATTGATTAACGGTATGGCAACTATTTTGCTTACAATTCTGGTTGACCCGCGGATTTCACTCCTGAGTGACCGATCTTTGCGTGGTGAAATCCGGCTGAATCGCATGAACCAAATTTATGGTTGTATGCTGATCTCTCGTCTTTTTGGCACACTTGTAGCACAACTTCTGTTGATTCCTTTGGCTTACTGGATCGGCTGGATCGTAAGCATGATGTGATCATTTTTTCGGGGTGCTTACGAATCAATCTTACGAATCAATGAGAAGGGATGACTTACTTCTATCCATTGACAAAAATTAGGGTGCGTGCTACTGTTAGACCGAATAGTCGGTTTTTTAAGGAGGGTATATTCATCGAAGTCAAACGGAGAAAAGACGTTGCTCAGATAAAAAAAGATATTGTTCGTAACACCAAAGAGCTTTTTGCCCAGAAGGGGTATGGAGCCACTTCGATGGAAGACATATGTACGATTAACAATCGAAGCAAAGGCAGTATTTATTATCATTTCAAAAGCAAAGAAGAGTTATTTATGTACCTGATCAAGCTGAACAACGAAGACTGGATGGACGAATGGCTTGAGAAGGAAGCTCAATATAAGACGGCTACAGAGAAGTTGTACGGACTCGCTGATCACTATGTGGATGATATGGCGAATCCGCTGAATCATGCGATTAATGAATTTGTCTCTGGTCAGGTGGTTAGCCAAGAGATGATGGATGAGATGCTCGCTCTGATTCGGATTCCGTATGCGACCTACGAGCGTATTTTATCGGAAGGTATTGAAGCTGGGGAGTTTAAAAAGGGTAACCCGCAGGACATGATGCATATTATTTACGGCCTGCTTAGTGGATTGAGTACACTTTATTTCGAAAAAGATATGCATGAAATCCGGCGCCTGTACCATATCGGAATAAGTAGCCTGCTGACAGGCATTCAGCAACGTTGATGAGAGAACAAACTGATGAAATATCAGTTTTTCTTTTTAAATAATAATAAACCGAACAGTCGGTTTAAAAAGGGAGATGGAATATGAATACGTTATTCAGAAACAGAGCTTTTCTCATCATCACCGGATCAGATTTGTTACAAAACCTCGCGATATGGATACGCAATATGGCAATCCTCTATTACATTATGGATCAGACGCAAGGCAACCCGGTGGCAATCTCCCTCATTACAGTACTGGAATATGCTCCAATCTTTATATTTTCCATCATAGGCGGTGCGCTTGCAGATCGGTGGAATCCCAAACGAACGATGATTGTCGGAGACATTCTAAGTGCTTTATCGATTGTCATCATCATGGGTATTCTTAACTCTGGATACTGGCAGGTTCTTTATACAGCAACGCTCGTTTCCTCCATCGTCAGTCAGTTCTCTCAGCCCTCATCTGTCAAAATGGTTAGACGGAATGTCAAAAAGGAGAATGTACAGTCAGCAATCGCCGTAACGCAAAGTGCAAACTCCCTTTTCCTCATTTTGGGGCCAATCGTAGGTACTTTTATATATACTGCTATGGGCATTCAGACATCCATGACGGTGTTGCTCATCTTATTTATCGCTTCTGCTATTTTGCTAACGTTTCTGCCCAAGGATCATGCCAAGCGGGAAACGGGTACTTCTCTCTTCGCTGATATTAAAGAAGGATGGCAGTATGTGGCTCAGTCTCGTTCACTTCGCATGTTGGGTCTGGTTTTTGGCTGTGTTGGCCTTTCCGCGGGCCTGATCAATCCACTAGCCATTTTCTTGGTTACGGAACGATTGGGATTGGAACAAAACGCACTACAGTTTCTGTCGGGAGCATCCGGGCTTGGTTTGCTCATTGGCGGGGGAATCGCTGCGGCTGTCAGCAATAAGTTGAATCAAACGAAAACATTAATGATCGGGCTGTTGTGTCTGGCTGTTACCATGCTAGGTGAGGTCCTATCCAGTTGGCTCTGGTTAACGATGGTTCTGACGTTCCTGAGCTCCATAAGTCTTGCTTTTATTAACATCATTATCTCTTCTTATATGGTCAGCCGGATTCATGAGCACGTCATTGGCAGGGTGAATGGAACTATCATGCCATTATTTATGGGAACGATGCTGATCGGTTCCTCACTCGCGGGTGTGATCATGAATCAGACTTCCTTGATTTTTGTGTATGTGATATCGGTCATCATCATGCTCCTGAGCATGATTCCGGGTTTAAGAGTTCAGTTTAATGATCACGAAGCCGCGGCAGAGAGCGGCGAGCAGGTAGGAACGAAAGAAGTTCTATCCAACTGAGGAGGCTAAAACATGTAATGAATATTTTGAATAATGGTGAACTAAAAAGGTGATCGTACACTGTGGCTTGAATGTTTCGAAGCCGATATGTTACTTGAAATAAAAAAAGAGCAAAGGGATCAACCCGTTGCTCTTTTGGCTTTGTAAGAGGGTGCTTTTATGCTACTACATCATTGCTTCTGCACAGATTTATTTGAATAAAACGTGGTATTCGCCGTAGCCTTCTTTTTGCAGATCCTCTTTAGGTACGAAACGAAGTGCCGCGGAGTTGATGCAATAACGCAATCCGCCTGCTTCCGTAGGGCCATCCGGGAATACGTGCCCCAGGTGGGAATCCCCTTCGCGGCTACGGACTTCGGTACGGATCATGAAATGGCTGAGATCTGTTTTTTCCTTCACATTATAATCCCGAAGCGGACGAGTGAAGCTTGGCCAGCCGCAACCTGAATCGTATTTGTCGGTAGAACTGAACAACGGCTCTCCCGATACGATATCCACATAGATGCCGTCTCCGTGATGATCCCAGAATTCGTTGTGGAACGCGGGCTCCGTGGCATTATTCTGTGTTACCTCATATTGAAGCGGAGTCAGACGATCCTTCAATCCGCTTTTGTCCACACTACCCGACCAGTTGCGCTCAATGAAGTCCTGACGGCCTGAGCCTTTGCTGTACCGTTTGTAATGAGCAGGATTTTTGCGGTGATAGTTCTGGTGATGTTCTTCTGCTTCATAGAACGGTTTGGCCGGCAGAATCGGGGTAAAGATCGGTTTGTCAAAACGTCCGCTTTGCTCCAACGCAGCTTTGGAAGCTTCAGCAATCTGGCGTTGCTCCTCACTGTGGTAGAAGATCGCCGTCTGATAAGATGATCCGCGGTCGTGGAACTGTCCACCGGCATCGGTTGGATCAATCTGTTGCCAGAAGAGCTCAACCAGCTTCTCATATGGGAAGATGGACGGATCAAACGTGATCTGCACCGCCTCCACATGACCTGTTGTTTCCGAGCATACTTCCTCATACGTAGGATTCTCGGTATGTCCGCCTGTATAGCCTGAAACGATCTTATGAATACCAGGCAGTTCTTCAAAAGGGGATACCATACACCAGAAGCATCCGCCTGCAAATGTTGCTTTTTCCAATGACTGTTGTTGTTCCATGCTATATTCACTCCATTTCTGATGAAAGAATCTGGCGCTTGTATTTGGCTCCAGCAATCATCGTTATATTTAAATTTCTAAATATAAATATTAGGCTTACTCTTCTATTATATCCCGAATGGTCAAGTCAACCAAGCGGGATCGCGCAAGCAGGCATGAAGCAGACTGGAAAAGTTGTTCAGTACGGCCTCAAGCCTTTTTACGTGACCGATAGCGGAACAACATGAAAATCATAGCCATAACGATCATATATCCCGCAAGTATTCCCAAACTCAGCCAGATCGATGAACCGGCCTGTGCCCCTGCGTAGGCAAATACAAAGATTGCAGGCATTTTGCCAATCGCTGTCGCGGCCAAGAACACCCAGAAGGGGGTATAGGTAATGCCCGCATAGATGTTAACAGCCATCTGGGGAACCACGGGCAGTAAACGCATCGTCATCACGCCCATGAACGGATGTGCTTCCATCCAGACTGTGAACCGATTCAATCCACGGATACGTTCAAGATAACCACGAGCCTGTTCCCGAAAAATAGTTCTTGCTCCAGCATAGACGAGGATTGCCGCAAGCGTTGTGCCGAGCCAGCAAATCCATGCTGCCATGGTTATACCGTAGCTGTACCCAAAAGCAATAATAACAATTTTGTAGGGAATGACAGGTACAAGGGCAAACAGTGTTGCCAAGGAAAGTAAAAGCGGTATGGACTGATGATCCTCGGCCCATGCCAGCAGTTCATATCTGTAAATAAACGTGACTCCGGCAAGTAAAACATAAACGAGGAGCCCTAACCATTTTCGCAAAAGCCAAACGCTCCTTTCAATTCAGATCCTTGGAGACTCAGAGTCTCATCCGGTTCTGCTATCCCTTATAAGTTTACCACGACAGGCCATCTTGTGAACAATGTAGACAGCTATTACTTCGGATCACTGGCAAGTTAGAGGCGGAGAGGTTACACTATAGGACGGAGAAAGTCATAGGCCGGATTACAAATGAAGGCTGACGAATGAATATAGCTGAAGGTGGAATGCTCATCATGGAAACGATCAAGCGCACCCGAATTGCAATCATCGGACTCGGGGGAATCGCACGTAAAGTATATTTGCCACTGCTCACGGCCCATCCGTGTGTAGAGGTTGTTGGCATTATGAACCGGTCACCTGAACCAGTAAAGGAGATTGGTCAGGCGCATCGCATTGAGCGGGGCACAACCGATCTGAAAGAGCTGCTGTCCTGGGATTTGGATGCGGTATTTGTACATACGGCAACAGAATCCCATTTCGAGATTGTGATGGCATGTCTGGAGAAGGGACTGGCCGTTTACGTAGACAAGCCATTGTCCTATACCTTGCGGGAGTCTGAAGAGATGACGGCATTCGCAGAAGCACAGGGGTTGCTACTCGCTGTTGGATTCAACCGCAGATTCGCACCGATGTATCTAAAGGCAAAAGAATGGATGCAGGGCGGAAAGGGGTACGAAACACTCACCCTGACCAAACATCGCACAGGTCTACAAGATCGCCCGGCCGCTGAGACCATCTATGATGATCTCATTCATATGCTCGATCTGATGTTATGGTATGCAGACAACGATGTGCAACTTGTGCATCAGTGGCTTCGCCAAGATGATCAAGGTAGGTTGCTGCACGCGGCTGGAACAGCCAAGCAAGGTAAAACGGCACTCGCCCGGTTTGAAATGATTCGTGCCGCAGGCGCTGATCTGGAAAAGGTAGAGATGCACGGCGGAGGAAGATCCGTAGAAGTCGTGAATATGGATACAGCTTATTATGCAGAACAAGGGGAACTGGATACAAAAGAGACATTTGGAAGCTGGGATACCGTACTGGCACGCAGAGGTTTCGCCGGAGCTGTAGATCATTTCCTTGCTTGTCTGCATACACCCGATGACTGCCAGATCAGTGCGAGTTATGTTATGGACAGTCATGAGCTGGCTGAGAAGCTGATTACGGGATAAGTAAATACAGTGTACAGTTGAATGAGATAAAGGAGCGCTAACAAAGCATGGATGAGTATCAAAAGGAACGCAACAAACAAATTGAGGACGCCGTCATTGAGTCGTATAAGCAGGAAGAAGAGATGATGATTTTGGTCTTTGCTCAGTGGTGTGTAAATAACGAGCTGGACCCGGAAGAGATGTACCGGCAAGCGTATCCCGAGCAACAGAGCAATGAGCGCTTGCAGCAGGTACAGAAGCTGATTGTTCCCAAGGAGGAGGCTGGAGATATTCCAGACGATACTGTGCTTGGTGTACTCTCTATGTTTGGCAATGAAGACCTCGCTATGGTCGTGTCCGAGGCCATAGCCGCGCGCAAATAAGTGTAAAAGGCGTATACTACTGCACCACCATAATGGTAAGCAATTGCACGCTAAACAGTCTTTGACGTGCAATTGCTTACATCTGTTCCCGGTGAATCAGGCGAAATTCTTTTGGTGACATGCCGAACCGGGAACGGAACACACGATGGAAATATGTATAATTGTTAAAACCGGATGATTCGGAGACTTGTTCGAGGGTCATCGGACTAAAAATAATCCGTTCTCTGGCCATATTAAGCCTTACATCGAGCGTATATTGCATAATGCTTTTGCCAAACGTTTCTTTAAAAAGATGCACCCCTCGTGACACGCTAATGCCCAGATGCGTTGCTACATCCTCCAGTTTGAATAGAGAAGAAGCATTTTCCTCGATATAATTTTTAATTTCATAAGCAACATAATTGGTTTTCGTATGGGTTGGATGCTCGGATAACAATCGATCCACTTCCAGACATAATATACGCATGTAATAACTCGAAATCTCGGGGTAAGGATTGGAAAGGCGACGTTGCTCCAGAATCAACTGTCTGAACAGAGTTAACAAGCTCTCGGACAATTCAACCTTGATTCGAGTCGGCCGCTTATGGTGTTTCCACCACTCATCCACCCAGGAACCGTTGAAGAAAATATGATAGTCCCCACTTTCCACAAGCCGCTCCCCCATAGGATTGTACTCATTGTCTATTCTCAGTTCATAAGGCTCATCCGGGTCAAAAAGAAGCAAGTCTCCTGCGTCAACTCTGGACATGGAGCCATCAATGCGAGCACGGCAGCGTCCATCCGTTTGAAGTCGCATCAAGTAATTTTTTACCCCGTCCAGTTGTACCATGCTATAAGGTTTGCGATGAAATGAAAAGCCAGCTGTAAGAACTTGGCAGGAAAAGTCTGTTGGCATAGGTATACTCCTTGTGTGGTTTCCAAAATTATGACCAGATAGTTCATGTTTCAATCATATTATTCATTTTAATTGAAGCGCAAACAGAATACCATAGACTTAGAGTTGAGCAACATAAACAAACTATGGTTTCAACAAGCATTTTAAACAAATGAATATGGTTCTTACATGCGTAAGGAGATGAACATCATCGTGGAAAAAATGAAAGCAGGCATCATCGGCTGCGGCAATATCAGTGCGATTTACTTAGAGAATCTTAAAACCAATCCTTATATCGAGGTTGTGGCGGTCGCTGACCTGATCCGTGAGCGTGCTCAGGAACGGGCAGATGAATTTAATATCGCAAACGTTTACAATGTAGATGAGTTGTTACAGAATGACGAGATTGAGCTTGTGCTGAACCTGACGATTCCGGGCAGTCATGCCATGACTGATCTGGCTGCTCTGGAAGCAGGCAAACATGTGTATGCCGAGAAACCGCTGGCCATTTCGCTGGAAGATGGACGCAAAGTAGTCGAGCTTGCCGAGGAAAAGGGACTGTACGTTGGTTCTGCGCCGGATACGTTCCTTGGATCAGGCATCCAGACTGCTCGCAAAGCCATCGAAGAAGGTTTGATTGGCAAGCCGATTGCGGCTACTTCCTTCTTTATGGGCGGAGGGCCGGAGGCATGGCATCCTGATCCTGAGTTTTTTTACATGGCAGGGGGCGGGCCGATGTTTGACATGGGCCCATATTATCTGACGGCTCTCATTACGCTACTTGGCCCGATCCGCCGGATCAGCGCGTCCGCAGGCATTCAGATTGCTGATCGCAAGGTTGGTTCAGGTCCAAAAGAAGGAACCACGCTTCGTGTCGAAACACCAACCCACTTGGCTGGAACGATCGATTTTGCGGACGGAGCTATCGCAACGATGATTACAAGCTTTGATATCCGCGGCGCTTCTGATCTGCCACGTATCGAAATCTATGGTACGGCTGGCACACTTAGTGTACCTGACCCTAACTTCTTTAATGGTGAAGTCAAGCTTCGCCGTTATGGTCAAGACACATGGGAGACGGTTAAGCCGGCCTTCGAAAGTGGCCACAACGAGAGAGGCATTGGACTGACCGAGATGGTGGAGTCGATTCGTGCCGGACGTGAGCATAAAGCAAGCGGTAAGCTGGCATATCATGTGCTTGAAGCCATGCATGCATTTCAGCGTTCTTCTCTGGAAGGCAAGCACATTCATCTGGAGAGCACCTATGACAGCGTTGTAACAACCAATGCCAGTCCATCCGAAAACGAAACAGTTGAATCTCATTAATGGATAATGGAGCTTTGAGCTTGAAGATCCATGAGTGATAACGTTGAATTTTCGGGATAGAATCATGCTTCTTTTTCCACAATAACTAAACAAGCATGAGAACGGAACAGCAAAACACAGCAATCATACATTATCTAAATCAGGGAGGAATTGCACTTGAAACTCGGCGTATTTTTGGTACTATTCGGTGGACGTAAATTAGAGGATGCACTTGACTATGTAGCTTCCAAGGGACTTAAAGCAGTAGAGATCGGAACAGGTGGACACCCGGGGAACGCTCATTGTAAGCCAGATGAATTGTTAAGCAATCCTACAGCACTTAAAAACTTCAAAAATGCGGTGGAATCACGCGGTCTGACGATCAGCGCTCTTAGCTGTCACGGCAACCCGTTGCATCCGCAAAAAGATATTGCGAAGGGTTTCCATGATGATTTCGTAAAATCGGTAGAGCTGGCTGAAAAGCTGGAAGTACCTGTTGTGAATACATTCTCGGGCTGTCCGGGAGACCATGAGGATGCCAAGTATCCAAACTGGCCTGTGGCGCCGTGGCCAAATGATTTTCAAGAAATTTTGAAATGGCAATGGGAGAACAAAGTGATCCCTTACTGGACGGAGTGGGGTAAATTTGCCGCGGATCGTAACGTAAAAGTAGGTCTGGAGCTGCATGGTGGATTCTCCGTGCACACACCTGCAACGTTGCTGAGACTACGTGAAGCCGCAGGCGAAGTCATTGGTGCTAACCTTGACCCAAGCCATATGTGGTGGCAAGGCATTGATCCGGTACAGGCGATCCACATTTTGGGCCGTGAAAATGCAATCCATCACTTCCATGCCAAAGATACAACGATTGATCCGGTGAACGTGAATAAACACGGGGTAACGGATATGCAGGATTACACGAACATGTTGGATCGTGCTTGGCAGTTCCGCTCTGTGGGTTACGGACATGATAACAAAACGTGGGCGGACATTATGAGTGCCCTGCGTCTGGTTGGATATGATTATGTGGTAAGTATTGAACATGAAGACGGTCTGATGTCGGTTGAAGAAGGATTCTCTAAAGCCGTGCAAAATCTCCAGCAAGTATTGATCGAGGAACCGCTGGGCGATATGTGGTGGGTTTAGAGCTATACTAGGGGGAAATTGAATATGATTAACGTCACCATTTGGAATGAGTTTGTCCATGAGAAAATACATGATGAAGTAAAAGAAGTATATCCGGACGGTCTGCACCGTGCACTTGCTGACGGACTTGGCGGTGAGGGATTTGCGATTCGTACAGCTACACTGGATCAGCCTGAACACGGTTTGAGTGATGAGGTACTGGATTCCACAGATGTGCTTATATGGTGGGGACATATGGCACATGATCGCGTTAGCGACGAGATTGTACAGAAGGTAGTGCAACGTGTATTGAACGGTATGGGTATGATTGTGCTCCATTCGGGTCATTTCTCGAAGCCTTTCAAAGCGTTAATGGGCACAAGCTGTGATCTCAAGTGGCGTGTAGCAGATGAGCAGGAGATCGTGTGGTGTGTCAATCCGTCTCACCCGATTGCAGAAGGCATCAACGCCAAGATCGTATTGGAAAAAGAAGAGATGTACGGTGAATTCTTCGATATTCCAGTACCGGATGAACTGGTGTTCGTGAGCAACTTCCAGGGCGGAGAGGTATTCCGCAGCGGATGCACGTTCCGTCGCGGCGAAGGCAAAATCTTTTATTTCCGGCCCGGACATGAAACGTACCCGACGTATTACAATCCGGAAATCTTGAAAGTGATCAGCAACGCTGTAAAATGGGCCTACCCTGCCCGTAGCTCGAAGCCGCAATACGGCAAGAGCGAACCCGTAAGACCAATTGGTGGCGTGCTGGTCTAAGCCGCAGAAGCGTTAGCTTTATTCATGGACACTCTGCATTAAAATTAATAAGGTAATACGGTAATACCGGGAACCCTTCTCCAAGTCGTCTGACTGTGGTAGAAGGGTTCTTTTTGGGTAATATAGGGATATCAGTTGTTAAACGATATTTTCCATGGTTACCTGCCATAACGTGTTGTATACTGAAAGTACAGTCGCCTTGGATGCAAGTCTTGCTACTAAAATTTAAAGTTTTTTGAGGGAGACGTTTTCTTTAAAGCTCAAATGTGTTATTATGAAATATACTAACAAAACGTAAGTTGAGTGATCTCTAAAGAGGTGATGAAAGTGGAAGATCAAGATCTGCGGATGTGTCCGCGCTTTGAGACGGCGTTTTCTTTTTTGGGCAAGCGCTGGAATGGGTTGATTATTCAAACGTTAATGAGTGGATCAAAGCGATTCAAAGACATCTCCAATCTGATACCGTCCATGAGTGACAAGATGTTGTCTGAACGGATGAAAGACCTGGAGAGCGAAGGTATTCTGGTGCGTCATGTGTACCCTGAAACGCCAGTGCGTATTGAATATGAGCTGACTGAGAAGGGGAAGGCGTTACAGCCTGTTATGAATCAAATTCAAGACTGGGCGGAGCATTGGGTGGAATAACCGCCTGATGCTGTGTGCAGAAAGTACAGAAACTCTTGATTTCCAGTGAAATCAAGAGTTTTTTGTCTTCTGTGACAGCTTACATGGGACTTTTTCACTTATCCGTTGCACATGTTGTCATCAGATGTAGTATAATCTATAGAAAATGGCCGCAGACGGCCGGAGCGAAGGAGGCCACTTGTCATGAGAGAAGAAAGCTTATCCCGTGAAATACGCTACGGCAAACAAGATATTGCAGAACTTGAGAGCGCATCCATTCAGGTTCATCTGATTTATCAGAAAACGGCAGAACTGTTCAAACGCTCGGTTGATACACCTTCGGGTAGTAATGACCCTGTCCACAACGACGTGGATTGGATGAACAGGGCTGGCTCAGGATCGTCTCCGGCGGTGCTGCAAAAATGGATTCAAGCGCCTAGTGGCTGGAAATGTATCGGCTGTGAACTGCGGTTACCTGATCGTGTGTCTCATGCAAAACAGCAAACTTATAACGACCGGATTTGTCTGAAGGCCGGAAACGGTAAATTGGTCCAGATCGAAATGCTCATTCAGGCCGTTGTCTGGTCACAATACGAAAAAATCCGCATGTTTGCACCTTGGCTTGGTGACGAGCCGTTCTACACTGCGGAAGAACTGGAAGTTATTGCACGATATATAGTTCCGACGTATTTCTCGGATCGCCCATTGCATGAGCAGGGCAAAGTGTTCAAAATTCATCAGCCCTACGGTCATATTCCACTATATCAGGAATACGTAGATGCTCCGTCCTGCTGCGTACAGGTAGACGGTGCATTACTTGAAGGTCGTTTGCTTACTGGTGTTTTTGTATCCGATACTCAGACGTTTGGCCTTAATCCCTATGTGAAGGACGGCGACGGAGGCCGTACCTACATGCAGGCTTTTGTTCAATAGTGGTCTGGTCAAACGCATGGCTAATGCAGTATAGGAGGGTCTGCTTGCAGACTCTCCCTTTTTTGAATGGCAGGTGTTTTAAACGTTGAGAGGACAAAAGTAACGGCTTTGACACTGTTTTTTATCGAAGAATGTGCCATAATAAAGGGTATGGACAACAGGGTGAATGATTTTACGCAGGGTGGTGTTACCTACATGATGAAGAAGATTCCCGGTTACATAGGTCTATGTATGCTTGTTCTCGTCATTTTGACGGGGTGTACCAGAGAGACACAGCCTTCCGAACAGCCGGTTGTCTCAGAGAAAGATTCAGCCAATACGATTACGGTTGCCATTGACGGCAGTACTTTTTTACCTGATGCGACGAAGTCCATCAAGCGAGATTTCAGTGAAGGCTTGACGCTCAAAAAAGCTTTGCTGAACAGCGGGCTGGTTGATTTTACGGCTGATGGCAGCCGCATTCAATCCGTAGGCGAAGTTTCGCTCGACTCTTCTCTGAGCTGGGCAGTCAAGTTGAATGGCAAGGATATTGAACCGGAAAATTGGAATATGGAGCTTCATGCTAAAGATGAAGTCATTATATACGTCAAAGCGGCTGACGGCGGGGGAAACGGTGTCGCGTATCAGACAACCCTGCTGAAAGTAAGCGGCGGCACGGATAACCCGTCTCTGAATCGGCAGTATGCGGGTATCTATGTACAGGAGTGCACTGTCCGTGATGTATTAAAATCCAGCGGGGTTGTGCGGCTGTCGGAGAATAACAAATTTGTCGTAGCTGTGGAGAATATTACGCCTCGCATGAATCAACGGTGGGTAATTAAGGTGAATGAGAAGGAATTAATGGAGAACGGATTGGATATGAAATTAAGCCCACGGGATGCGGTGAAACTCGAACTTGTCAACGCATCCTGAGCAAATATAAGGAAGCACGAAAAGCCCAATGTTGATGTTCATCAAATTTGGGCTTTTTACCGTATGATGAATTCTTTGAACAAGCCGCAACCACAAGCGAAGGCGACTGCCGGAGTCATGCGTCTAGAATACCATCACGTCAAATGCGGCAAATTTCATTCGGGCATAGTTCACAGTGACAGATGCCTTGTAACATTTTCAGATCTTTGATCACAATCATGCCGTTGTCGTATTCAATGGCATCTTTTTTGCGAAGATCACTGAGCATGCGGTTTACACTTTCACGGGTAGCTCCAATCATATTGGATAGATCCGTGTGGGTAATTTTTTTATGAATAATTACATGGTCTCCATGTGCTTCCCCATAGGAATTGGACAACCGGATCAAGGTAGAACAGAGTGCCCCAGGTTTACCGTACAACATCAAATCCCGGAACTTCGTTTGCGTCAAACGATGGTGTATGCCCATCCACTTCATGAAATCAATCGCAAAGTCACAATGCTGACAGATCAGCATTTCCAGATCTTTGTGTTCCAGCACACCAATCTCGCTATCCTCCAGAACTTCCGCCGAGAAGCTGTGTCTGGAGCCGAAGAATGGATCAGCTTGACCAATCATATCGCCCGTCTGGTACATGTACATGATCAGTTCTTTACCCTCGTCAGTGGATTTCGTGATCTGTGCACGTCCCCGTTTCATATAATAAAGTTTGTCAGAGACGTCACCTTCCCAGTATAGATGTGTTCCTTCCGGGTAAGTGCGGTCTTTCATCGTTACGAGCAGATGATTAAAATTCACTTCCGAGAAGCAGTTCGTGTTCCCGCGTTTTTCCAGTACGTTTGTTAGTTCTCCCATACGTTGATCTCCCCTTTATCTCCCCGGTCAGGCGAGTGTAGCTGAATGTTGCCCCCGAGGTTCGCCGCAAACTGTGCCACCTTGATCTGGTCATCTCGGCCGTGTGGAGGTACGGTACAAATTGCGGTGGTTCAATTTTTAAGTTCAGTATATACCTAAACTTACCGTTTGAGGGGCATGGAAAGCCTTTAAAAATGGCGAAATTCCAAACATTGTGATTAAATTCACTTTTATAGGGGAAGGATGAGGCTGTTGATCTACTATTTTAAATAGAGAGAGAAATCCCGTCTAAAAGGGGCTGTTAAAAACTTAATTAAAATTGTTCATACTTTGTGAAAAAAATCACATAATATATCTTTTCCCCATGATACGATGTGGATGTAAACAAGAGAGACAAACCAATACGAACCTTTAGGAGGATGAGGGAGATGGCTGTAAAGAATGAAGTCGCCCCAACAAAAGAACCGACAGCAGGTCAGTATATTCAAACGTTAATCGACAAAGCGAACAAAGCACATGCAGCATTCATGTCCATGGATCAGCAGCAAATTGACCGGATTGTGCAGGCTATGGCGCTTGCGGGACTGGATAAACATATGATGCTCGCCAAAATGGCCGTGGAAGAAACGGGACGCGGTGTGTACGAAGATAAAATTATTAAAAATATATTCGCCACAGAGTATGTTTATAACAGCATTAAATACGAAAAAACAGTAGGCGTTATCGAAGACAATGAGTACGACAGCTTCCAGAAAATTGCGGAGCCGGTTGGTATCATCATGGGGATCACACCGGTAACCAACCCGACATCCACGACGATGTTTAAAGCACTGATTGCGATCAAAACACGTAACCCGATCATCTTTGGTTTCCACCCGTCCGCACAGAACTGTAGCCGCGAGGCAGCGAAAATTTTGCTTGAAGCTGCTGTGAAAAACGGCGCTCCAGCCGACTGTATCCAATGGATTGATGATCCATCCATGGATCGTACGAACGCATTGATGAACCACAATGATGTTGCTCTCATCCTGGCTACTGGCGGATCAGCGATGGTACGTGCAGCCTACAGCTGTGGTAAACCGGCACTGGGCGTAGGACCAGGTAACGTGCCTTGCTTTATCGAAAAAACCGCAGATATCAACCAGGCGGTAACGGATTTGATTCTGTCGAAGTCTTTTGACAATGGTATGATCTGTGCGTCTGAACAAGCGGTCATTATTGAAGAACCGATCTTCGATCAAGTGAAAAAGAAAATGATCACGAACGGCTGTTACTTTGTGAACAAAGAGGAAGCCGCCAAATTGACAGCAGGTGCAATCAACGCGGAGAAATGTGCAGTTAACCCGACCATTGTAGGGCAGTCCGCTGTGAACATTGCCAAAATGTGCGGCATTGAAGTACCGGCAGGCACTAAAATTCTGGTAGCCGAAATTGAAGGTGTGGGCACCAAGTTCCCATTGTCCGCCGAGAAACTGAGTCCGGTGCTGGCATGTTACAAAGTTAAATCTGCTAAAGATGGTATTGAGCGTGCAGCAGAAGTGGTTGCTTTTGGCGGAATGGGTCACTCCTCCGTTATCCACTCGAACAATGAAGAAGTGATCAACCAATTTGCGGATCGCCTGCAAACGGGACGGATTATCGTAAACTCACCTTCCACACATGGTGCGATCGGGGATATCTACAATACGAATATGCCATCACTGACACTGGGTTGTGGATCGTACGGACGTAACTCAACATCTTCCAACGTAACTGCTGTGAACCTAATCAACGTGAAAAGGGTGGCTCGCCGTACCGTGAATATGCAATGGTTCAAAGTGCCGAACAAAGTCTACTTCGAAAAAGGTGCGACGCAATATCTCGCCAAAATGCCGGACATTACTCGCGTAGCGATTATTACGGATGCCGTGATGGTCAAACTCGGATATGTGGAAAAAGTAGAGCATTACCTGCGTCAACGTCAGACGCCTGTAGCCATTGAAGTTTTCTCAGAAGTTGAGCCAGATCCATCAACAACAACAGTAGACCGCGGTACAGCCATGATGGAACGCTTCCAGCCGGACTGTATTATCGCACTCGGCGGCGGATCACCAATGGATGCTGCCAAAGCGATGTGGTTGTTCTATGAATATCCAGACACGGACTTTAACAACCTGAAACAAAAATTCATGGATATCCGTAAACGGATTTACAAATATCCAAGACTCGGATCAAAAGCGAAATTCGTAGCCATTCCGACAACATCGGGTACGGGTTCGGAAGTCACATCGTTTGCGGTCATTACAGATAAAGAGCATGGCAATACCAAGTATCCGCTGGCTGACTATGAATTGACACCAGACGTAGCGATTGTAGACCCTGAATTTGTATACAGCTTGCCAAGAACCGCAGTTGCCGATACCGGTATGGACGTACTGACTCACGCCATTGAAGCATATGTATCCGTGATGGCGAACGACTACACAGACGGTCTGGCAATCAAAGCCATCCAACTGGTGTTCCAATATCTGGAGCAATCCGCATTACAGGGTGACAAACTGGCACGCGAGAAAATGCACAATGCTTCGACGATTGCGGGTATGGCGTTTGCCAACGCGTTCCTGGGCATTAACCACAGCTTGGCGCATAAATGGGGCGGTCAATACCACACCGCACACGGACGCACCAATGCGATCCTGATGCCACACGTCATTCGTTACAATGCGAAAAAACCGACGAAATTTGCATCGTTCCCGAAATATTCGCACTTTGTGGCAGATGAGCGGTACGCTGAAATCGCCCGTATTCTCGGATTGCCAGCACGTACAACCGAAGAAGGCGTGAATAGCTTGATTAAAGCGATCCGTGAGTTGAACAAAAAACTGGGTATCGAAGAATCGTTCCAGGAAATCGGATTTGATGCAAAAGACTTCGAATCGCGTGTAGATTACTTGGCAGATCGGGCATTCGAGGACCAATGTACAACAGCGAATCCAAAACTGCCGCTTGTAACTGAACTGGCTGATGTGTACCGCAACGCTTTCTATGGCAAATTTGAATAACAAGCAACAAGCAACATTCAACAAATAACCATTTCAGATTGTTGCAAGTGATTCAGGGGTTCCCCACATCGGGGAGCCCCGATTGCCGTATAGTTGCGAAAAGACAGAGAAACAGGAAAGGAGGTGGGAAAGAGGGGGGTGAACAAGTGTACGGAGAGGTAAGCCCGAAAAGCGGCGAGGCGAGACATCCTTTTTTCAGGACTGATTTTTAGCACTTGTTACTCTACTCCCAGAGGAACGGAGTAATAAACCGCAGGAACAGCATGGATCTCCAAAGTGT
The DNA here is from genome assembly GCF_007680605.1 of Paenibacillus xylanexedens. Classification (GTDB taxonomy): domain Bacteria; phylum Bacillota; class Bacilli; order Paenibacillales; family Paenibacillaceae; genus Paenibacillus; species Paenibacillus xylanexedens_B. The sequence goes on along the minus strand of NZ_VEIO01000001.1, from coordinate 2,502,144 downwards.
AGTAAGTCACAATGGGCAGAAAAACGGAGAAGCAGAGCATCCGTTTTTCAGGAGCAGTTTCAGCGCTTGTTACTCTACTCCCAGAGAAACGGAGTAAAAAACCACGGGAACAGCATGGAGCTCCGAAGTGTAGAAGTCAAAATGGGCAGAAAAACGGAGAAGCGGAGCATCCGTTTTTCAGGAGCAGTTTCAGCACTTGTTACTCTACTCCCAGAGGAACGGAGTAATAGACGCAGGAACAGCATGGAGCTCTGAAGTGTAGAAGTCAAGATGGGCAGAAAAACGGAGAAGCGGAGCATCCGTTTTTCAGGACTGATTTTCAGCACTTGATACTCTACTCCCAGAGAAACGGAGTAAAAAACCACGGGAACAGCATAGGGCTGCGAAGTGTAGAAGTCAAAATGGGCAGAAAAACGGAGAAGCGGAGCATCCGTTTTTCAGGAACCTCCTTCAAGCCTTCAGTTGCTCCGAGCTTAGCGGAGCAATGGTTCCCCAAAACGGTAGGAACGGGAGAGGGAGGTGGCTGTTTGCACAATAGAAGAGGTTCACACGATAACGGAGCGGGCAGGACAGACGGAAGAAGCGGAGCGTTCGCCTTTATCACCGGATTTTCACTTTGAAAAAGTGAATCGAAAAAATCCGGGGATAACAGCGATCTGAAGTTGTGCTGCCCGCGGAGTGGCCTAGTGTGAACAACCGTAGGATTGTGCAACAAAACAACGCCCAACCAGAGTGAGAAAGGTCGCAAAGTTTGTGATAAAAATCACAGATGATGAAATCAGCATGATTTATACTGAAAATGTAAAGAAAACAATCATTCCGCGGTTCCGGTTCCCAAGTAGAGAGATCGTGTTCTGGATAATGTGAAACAATTCACATGAATCGCGGATCTGGACATCTGATGATACGTGTACTGCAACAATGTGATGTGTCCAGAAATCCAAAAAAGCGGAGGGATTAAGATGTCGGTGATCGAAAAAGATGTCAAACAACAAACAGGCTGGAGAAACTTTACTAAAGGAACTTGGACCAAGACCGTAGATGTGAATGATTTTCTGGTACACAATCTGTCTCCATATTACGGGGATGAAGCTTTCCTCGCAGGCGCTACCCAAAACACCAAAGAATTGTGGGATATCGTATCTGATCTGACCAAAAAAGAGCGTGACAATGGCGGCGTGCTTGATGTGGACGTGAACACACCTTCAACCATTACATCTCATCAACCAGGTTACCTGGATCAGTCCAAAGAGCAAATTGTCGGGGTTCAAACAGACGCTCCATTCAAACGCTCCATTCAGCCATTCGGCGGAATTCGTATGATGATTGATGCTTGTGAAGCATACGGTTTCGAAATGCCACAAGGTGTCATTGATATATTTACTAACATTCGTAAAACGCATAACCAAGGTGTATTCGACGCTTACACTGCCGAGATGCGTGCAGCACGTAAAGCAGGGATCATCACAGGTCTGCCAGATGCTTACGGCCGTGGACGGATCATCGGAGACTATCGCCGGGTTGCTTTGTACGGAGTAGACTTCCTTATTCGTAACAAAAAAGGTGAACTCAATGCACTCGAAGTTGACGTAATTGATGAAGATGTTATTCGTTTGCGCGAAGAGTTGTCTGAACAGATTCGTGCACTGCAAGAACTGAAACAACTGGGTGAGATGCATGGCTTCGATATTTCATTACCAGCAACAACGGCTAAAGAAGCATTCCAATGGTTGTACTTCGGTTACCTTGCAGCGATCAAAGAACAGAACGGTGCCGCAATGTCCCTTGGACGTGTGTCCTCCTTCCTGGATATTTACATTGAACGTGATTTGCAAGAAGGTATCCTGACGGAAGAACAGGCTCAAGAACTGGTTGACCACTTCGTCATGAAACTGCGGATTGTCAAATTCCTGCGCACGCCGGATTACAACGAATTGTTCAGTGGTGACCCAACATGGGTAACCGAGTCCATCGGCGGTATGTCCGTCAATGGTGAGACACGCGTAACCAAAAACAGCTTCCGTTTCCTGCATACACTGCACAACCTGGGACCTGCTCCAGAGCCAAACTTGACGGTCCTGTGGTCCACGAAGCTTCCTGAAGCTTTCAAAGATTATTGCAGTAAAGTATCGATTGAAACCAGCTCTATCCAGTATGAAAATGATGATCTGATGCGTCCAATCTATGGCGATGATTACGGTATTGCCTGCTGTGTATCTGCGATGAAGATCGGTAAACAAATGCAATTCTTCGGCGCACGTGCCAACTTGGCGAAAGCATTGCTGTATGCGATCAACGGTGGACGTGACGAAAAATCGGGAGCACAGGTTGGTCCGGAGTATCCTGCCATTACAAGTGAAGTATTGGACTACAATGAGGTTATGAAACGGTTCAAACCGATGATGGAATGGCTCGCTAAACTGTACATGAACACACTTAACGTCATCCACTACATGCATGATAAATACAGCTACGAGCGGATTGAAATGGCACTCCATGACCGCGATATTCTGCGTACGATGGCTTGCGGTATCGCGGGACTGTCGGTAGCGGCGGACTCACTAAGCGCGATCAAATATGCCAAAGTTAAACCGATTCGCAACGAACAAGGCATTGCCGTTGATTTTGAAATTGAAGGTGAATTCCCTTGCTACGGCAACAACGATGACAGTGTAGATAACATTGCGGTAGAGCTGGTGGAAAGCTTCATGAGCATGATTCGCAAGCACAAAGCCTATCGTAACGCAATGCCAACGCAATCTGTACTGACCATCACTTCCAACGTTGTGTACGGTAAGAAAACAGGAACAACACCAGATGGACGTAAAGCAGGCGAACCATTCGCACCAGGGGCGAACCCAATGCATGGTCGGGATAAAAAAGGTGCGCTGGCATCGCTCGGCTCGGTAGCGAAACTGCCTTATGAACACAGCCTTGACGGTATTTCCAATACCTTCTCCATTGTGCCAAAAGCGCTGGGTAAAGAAGATGCTACACGCAAATCCAATCTGACTGCGATGATGGATGGATATTTCGGTCAAAATGCGCATCACTTGAACGTGAACGTGTTTGATCGTCAGCAACTGATTGATGCAATGGATCACCCGGAACAATATCCGCAATTGACCGTACGGGTGTCGGGTTACGCAGTTAACTTCATTAAACTGACGCGTGAGCAGCAGCTGGATGTTATTAACCGTACGTTCCACGGTTCGATGTAAGTCATTTTTTCAGTAACCTTCTCAGGGATTCTGATTCAACATAAAAATGAACGCATAGCGGATGCGAAAAGAAAGGAAGAGGCAACATGATGAACGGACATATTCATTCACTCGAAACTTTCGGGACGGTTGACGGCCCAGGCATCCGCTTCGTGCTTTTTATGCAAGGATGCCTGCTCAAATGTCAGTATTGTCACAACCCTGATACCTGGGCACTGGATGGTGGGAAAGAGATGACACTGGAGGAGGTACTGGCTGAAATTCAGCCGTACCTGTCCTACTATCGTAGCTCTGGCGGTGGACTTACCATATCAGGCGGAGAACCTACCCTGCAAGCTCACTTTGTCGCAGAAGTATTCAAGGAAGTCAAACGTCGCTGGGGGCTTCATACGACATTGGATAGCAACGGGTTCAATGAACCGGATCGCATTCATGATCTGCTTGACCACACCGACCTTGTATTACTGGATCTAAAGCATATTGATGACGAGAAACACATCAAACTGACTGGTAAATCCAATGAACGTACGCTGAAGACAGCAAGATGGTTATCCGATCATGGTCGTAAAATGTGGATCAGACATGTATACGTGCCTGGCATTCACGATCAGGAAGAGGATTTGTTGAATCTCGGGCGTTTCATTGGAACGCTGAACGGGGTAGAGAAGTTCGAGATTCTTCCTTATCATCAAATGGGGATATACAAATGGGAAGCACTGGGTAAAGTTTATCCGCTGGACGGGGTACCTTCTCCAACCGAAGAAGAAGTTGAACGGGCATATCGCCTGATTGAGCAAGGTCGTGCAGAAACAGCTGGCGTGACTTGCTCAGGAAAGTAAGCGAGCAGTTATTCACAAGCAACCTTTACGAATATTGATTCGTAGAGGTTGTTTTTATTTTTCATCCTGAATGGTATAACAAAGACTTTTGCCATGGGAGCTGTAAAATTCATTCGTTTAAATCCTATAGCTTGTTTATATTAACAGATAACTATTTTCATAGTTTTTCGCTTCTATTAAAAGTTTACAATTCTTATTCATTATTTTTAGCAACTTTTCCCGTTTCTGAGCGTCTAATCATATGACTTTTAGAGGGGATATTAATAAAATGGGAGCAGAAGGAGCCAAAGACAAAGAATGAATTTGAAGAAGAAGTTGTCCATACTCACCGCTTTTGCTGTTTTTCAGGCTTTTGCAGTCATTCCTGCAAATGCACAAGCAGCAGAATCAAGCGAAGCTACGCCAGTGAATACCGCAAAAGTAAAATCCGTTGAGGTTGTGAAGAGAGAACAGCCAATTGCTGAGTCTGAAGTAAAATCAGGAGCAACGACTGATCCTGCTAACAATCCATCAAACAACACACCACCTGCAGACAATGAAAACGCCATAGAAACGAATCAGGGAACAACGGCTCCTTCTGGAACAGAAGCTACACCGTCAAACCCGGAAACAGGAGCAAACGGGGAACAAGGAACAGTTGAAGAGACAAACACATCAAACACACCAACACCTGCTGAAGTAGAGCAACCAACGACTGGTGGAACAGCTGCGACGGTCAGATCCGCCGGAGACCTGACACTTTATATGAATAGCAACAAGATGGTTCAGGATGGAAAAACGTATTTGGCTGGCCAACCGATGGCTGTAAAATATGGTGTTTCCTACGTAGCCATTCGTGCATTGGTTGATCGGGTAGGATACGACGTGAAATATGATAATAAAACCAAAGAAACGATCATTCTCAGCGGTACCGACGAACTTCGTTTCAAAACAAACAGCAAAGTGTATACCGTTAACGGAGAATCCAGAACGATGAAAGGCCCCGCTTATCAAGAAAAAAATACGTTTATGATTCCATTAACATCCATCACACAAGCGCTGAATATCACATATACCGTGAATCAGCCTGCGAAGACGGTTGTATTGAAGCTTAACACGAAACCTGTAGCCAGCTTTACGGTACAAAAGGAAATTTTTGCAGGAGATCAAGTGATCTACACGACTAAAAACAGTTCGCCGAACGGCCTTCCGATTGTGGATGAGCAGTGGACTGGACGTCAGGATTCCTTTGATCAGCCAGGCGTTTACACGGTGACTTATACGGTTCAAGATTCCAGTGGTCAGTGGAGTAACCCTTATTCGCTTACGATCAAGGTAGAGCGTCCGAATCTTCCTCCAGTAGCGATGTTTACAACGGATAAGGAAGAATACAAAATGGGTGAAAAAATCTCCTACACTGATCAAAGTACAGATGACGAGAACGCGATCGTCAAAAGAGACTGGAGCAACAATGCACTCGCATTTTTCCTTCCGGGACCGAAGACGGTATCTCTGACTGTCACAGATCAGCATGGTCTGAGCAACACCTATACGAAAGAGATTATGATCACAAGCGAAACGCTTTATAATCAGTCTGATTTCAACAAATTGTTCGTACCGGTAGGGGACAAATTTACATTCAACGGCGGGGAAGTTCCTGCTATGGAAAAAGTACCATTTACGTACACGGATGAGCCAAGCTTGCTTATTCGTAGTAACAGCCCGGAAACCGTTAACCAGGAAGGTATCGTCTACAAGGAATCTTCCTTTGGGCAGACGCGTTTCATGATTCACCATGTCAATAATACGGGCAAAAGAGTAAAAATGTATGTAATTGCGACCAATAACAATCCATATACAGCTGTATTCGAACAGCAAAACATGGGCTTTGCAGGACCGACGCCATTTGCTACCGTTGCGGGTAAATTGTCCATCGATAAATGGTTCAAATCCATGCAAACGGGGGCAGATTCGAAGAGAGTATACATCCAGCCGGGAGAAAGTAAATTGATTCTGACGGAACTGAACAATATTTCAATGAAAGAAGGGCAGGTCATCTCCCTTTATTCCGACACTTTCAGTGATTATACACTCGACTACAACATTGTGATGATCGAAGAAAATAAAGATCCGATGGCCGTATTGTCTTCCTTGCCAGTTCTGGACCGTGACGGCGTTCATAACCGTGGGACTTATCCAAACGCAACACGAATCATTACGTACGATCAGGAAGTTGGCACGAAGCCTTCCCGTCTGCCACTCGGGGATAATGCAAGTGACCCGAATCTCGACGGCACAGACCCGATGGCCTTCACAAGCGCTTCTAACGCTGGTAACTTCGGTGTACTGTACAAAATCACCCTGAACAATGTTGCACCGCGTACACTGATTTCGTTTAACCCTCGCGGAGGCAAGTATTATGGTTCAGCACTTGTGAACGGACAGCTGGTACAGCTGTCGAATAACAGCCAATCTCTAAGTGCGCCGAATGAACAGAATGTGCTGTATCGCACTGGTTCTTACGGTGAGAGCGTAACGATCGTTTTCTCTGCTGCCCCGGGTAGCAACTTGCCGGTAAACATTCTGTTTACCCCGCTTCCAGCCGAGAAATAATTGAGAAATAATATTCTAAGTAATCAAACCGTACGGTTTGGAGTGAAAGCTTATATTTTATATACCCGTTCACCCCAAAAGTCACCTGTATGACCTATATTCTGAACCGTCACCTGAAGGACTCCATATTTATGGGGTCCTTTGTTTTTAGTTTAAGCAAAACGCCAATGCTTGCGTTGTAGGGTTCCGTTGACTCTGTTCTTCATTTCATGCATTATTAGAGGTATACAAAAAGAGCAGAAGCAATGGCTTTTGCCAATGATTTTGTCGCATGATGAAAATGCTAAAGGTTTGTATGACAGGAGGTGCTTTAAATCATGCTGTCGACGGAAGAGATTATATCAACTATGTCCTCACAGGGACTTCGTATAACCGATCAGCGCAAGACACTTGCACGGTTATTTGCCGAATCTCCAGGGTATCTTACACCCAAGGACGTCTACGAATATATGGGGAAGACCTACAGCGGATTAAGCTTCGACACGGTGTACCGAAATTTGCGTGTAATGCAGGAACTGGGTGTGCTGGAGCAAGTTGTCTTTGAAGATGGCGTGAAATTCAGAGCGAGTTGCAGCGAAGGCCACCATCATCATCATATGATCTGCCTGAAGTGTCAGAAGACTTACCCGATCGTTTTTTGTCCAATGCAGCTTGCTGACGCTCCCGAGCAATTTCAGGTGGTGGATCACAAGTTTGAAGTGTTTGGATACTGCAAGGATTGTGCTGAACATGCTCCAGCCAAGAAATCATCTGCACATCAGCATGCACATAGCCATGGGAAGAATTGAAGATGAAACTTTCGCGTAGAATCGTGCAAGCACCGATCCGGGTGTACCGTAATTATATCTCTCCCTTAAAACCGCCGACATGCCGATTCTACCCTACGTGTTCGGCGTATGCGATGGAAGCTATTGAAGTGCATGGTGCACTCAAAGGTTCGCTTCTAGCCGCGAAACGGATTGCCAAATGTCACCCGTTTCATCCGGGCGGTGTAGATTTGGTTCCGCCAAAGGTGGAGAAAAATGTAGTGATATCCGAACCGTAACGTGCGGACGAGCCTGATGTTCATTTTTGCTGATCAAAGTGTTATAGAGCAGGTAGCTGGAACCCAGAAGCCTGGTTCTATTCGGTGGTATACTTGACAACAAGGTCAGCATTTCAGTATATTTTTTGTATATGATTTTCCAGTGAAGGGATAAGTACAGACACACCCCCAGTGCAGAGAGCCGGAGAAGCTGAGAACCGGTCTGGGAGGAGGATGGAAGATGGTCCCGGAGGAACCTCTTTCGAGCGTGCAATCAGCGATTTGTCGCTATTGTCGTAAGCCTGAGGCGTGATCCAGCGTTAATGGGCGGTCGAAGGACCGGAAGAGCCTGCGTTTTGCGAAAAATGCGGGGAAATTGGGTGGTAACACGTGAGAGATACTCTCGTCCCATACAGGGCGGGAGTTTTTTTGTGTTCATTTTCGGATCAGGAAGATGGTTCCATTCGAGCAATTTGTATGTATTCGTTAGAACAATTGAAGGAGGAGAAGTCATTCATGACGGATCAAAAAACATTTTATTTGACAACGCCGATTTATTATCCAAGCGACAAGCTACATATCGGGCATGCGTACACAACGGTAGCAGGTGATGCAATGTCTCGTTACAAACGTTTGCGTGGATACGAGGTGCGTTATCTGACAGGTACCGATGAACATGGCCAGAAGATTGAGCGCAAGGCTCAGGAGAAAGGATTGTCTCCACAGGCCTTTATCGATGAGATTGTCGTAGGCATCAAGGAACTGTGGAACAAGCTGGACATCTCCAATGATGACTTCATTCGCACAACCGAGGAGCGTCACAAAACCGTCGTTCAAGATATCTTTGATCGTTTGCTCAAGCAAGGTGATATCTACAAGGGTGAGTACGAAGGCTGGTACAGCATCCCGGATGAAACTTATTACACTGAAACACAGCTGGTGGATGTTGAAAAAAATGAGAAAGGCGAGATTATCTCGGCTAAAAGTCCGGATAGCGGACACCCGGTTGAGCTCGTTAAAGAAGAATCTTACTTCTTCCGTATGAGTAAATATGCAGATCGCTTGTTGAAATATTACGAAGAGAATCCTGGTTTTATCCAACCGGAATCCCGCAAAAACGAGATGATCAACAACTTTATCAAGCCGGGTCTTGAGGATTTGGCGGTATCCCGTACGACATTTGAGTGGGGTGTCAAAGTTAAAGGCGATCCGAAACACGTCGTTTACGTATGGATTGACGCGTTGTCCAACTACATTACAGCACTGGGCTACGGCTCTTCGGATGCTTCATTGTACGACAAGTTCTGGCCAGCGGATGTGCACCTGGTGGGCAAAGAAATTGTTCGTTTCCATACGATTTATTGGCCAATCATGCTTATGGCGCTGGATCTGCCATTACCGAAAAAGGTATTTGCACATGGCTGGCTGTTGATGAAAGACGGCAAAATGTCCAAATCCAAAGGAAACGTTGTGGACCCGGTAACCCTGATTGATCGTTACGGTCTGGATTCGCTTCGTTACTATTTGCTACGTGAAGTACCGTTTGGTTCCGATGGTACATTTACGCCGGAAAGCTTCGTAGAGCGTGTGAATTCCGATCTGGCGAACGATCTGGGCAACCTGCTGAACCGTACCGTAGCTATGGTCGACAAATACTTCGAAGGCAAAGCTCCTGCGTTTGCTTCCAATGTAACGGAATTTGATGCTTCGCTGGAAGAAGCAGGACATGCAACGGTGGAAAAAGTAGAGCAAGCGATGGAGAACCTGCAGTTTTCTGTGGCGCTCACGGCAATCAGTCAATTTGTTAGCCGTAGCAACAAATATATCGACGAAACACAGCCATGGGCTTTGGCACGTGATGAAGCGAAACGGGATGAGCTGGCATCCGTGATGTCCCATCTGATTGAAAGCTTGCGTATTGCTTCCATTCTTCTACAGCCGTTCCTGACTCGCGCACCGCGCAAAATCTGGGAACAACTGGGCATTCAAGAAGGTGAATTGACAGCTTGGGATTCAGCGAAACAATGGGGCATCGTGCCTGCTGGCAACGCATTGCACAAAGGCGAGCCGATCTTCCCGCGTCTGGATGCGGAGCAGGAAATTGCTTATATCTCTGAAGCGATGACAGGTGGACAAAAAGCAGCACAGTCCGATGCAAGCCAGGCAGAAGCCGGATCGGCTTCTCCAGCGTCTGCAGAACCTGTAACAGCACCTGAAGGCAAGGAAGAGATCGGCATTGATGATTTTGCCAAAGTTGAGCTACGTGTGGCTCAAGTCATCGCTTGTGAGCCTGTTAAAAAGGCAGATAAATTGCTTAAGCTGCAACTGGATCTTGGTTATGAGCAACGTCAGGTTGTATCTGGTATCGCCAAGTTTTATTCGCCAGAAGAGATGGTTGGACGTAAAGTCATCTGTGTGACCAACCTCAAACCAGTAAAACTGCGTGGAGAGCTGTCCCAAGGTATGATTCTGGCAGCTTCTCATGGGGATCAGCTGACCCTGGCAACCGTACCCGACAGCATGCCTAATGGCGCGCAAGTGAAATAAACAGTTCCAAGAGCAACGCAAGCAACTGGGATGATCAATCGTACAGAGATTGTCACAAGTTGAAACAAGGGTGGTCCGAAGTGATTCGGACCGCTTTTTTTATGCTAAAAAGAGCTGATAACAGAAGAACAAGCATATATTGTTATGAACTCCGCACTTCGGGAAAGAATGAATAGGATACGAGCCTTGACAATTGGGGATATGTTACCTATAATTCTTTCAGTAATGTTTACGATTAAGAGATGCGGAGTGAATCATATATGACTTTTATTCAAAAGAAGAGACAGGCACGATTAGACCGATCCAGCAAACTTGGCAAACGGAGCACAATAAAGCTACTTTGGAGCGGTCTGCTCATACTTAGTCTGCTTGTACTGTCTGCATGTGGGCAAAACAGCGAGAATACAGCCAAAATTGTTGAAGGCAAAGTTAATGTGGTGACCACATTTTACCCGGTATATGCGTTTACTGCAGCGATTGGCGGAGAGGATGCCAACGTCATTAACCTGTTGCCTACAGGAGTAGAGCCTCACGACTGGACACCGAAGAGCCAGGATATTGTAAATACGTCCAAGGCACAGCTTTTCCTTTACAATGGTGCAGGTCTGGAAGGATGGGTGCCGAACTTTTTGAAATCACTGAACAGTGATACAAAAGTAAAATCCGTTGCTGTCAGTGAAGGTGTCAAATTGTTAACGGCAGAAGGGGACGATGGTCACGGACATGGTGAAGAGCATGAGGATGAACATGCCGATGATCATGCAGACGAGAGTGGCAGTGAGGAACAGGTAGCTGACCATCATATCGATCCTCATACATGGGTTAGCCCCAAATCCGCAATGATCATGGCGGAAAATATCAAGAACAGTTTAGTCGAAGTTGACCCTACACACAAAGCCGGCTACGAGCAACGTTATGAGGAGCTTCATACCAAACTTGAGGCGCTGGATCAGCGTTTCACGAATGAATTAGCTTCCGTGACAAAGAAGGAAATAGTGGTGTCGCACCAAGCGTTCGGTTATCTTGCACGTGATTATGGTTTGAAGCAACATGCCATCATGGGACTGTCCCCGGATGCAGAACCAACTGGACAGGATATTGTAAAACTGGCTAAACTGGTTAAAGATGAAGGTATTAAGTACATTTTCTTTGAAGAGCTTGTATCCGACAAATTAGCCAAAACACTTGCCAGCGAAGCAGGGGTAGAAACGATGGTATTAAACCCGGTGGAGGGCCTGACGCAGGAACAGGTTAAGAACAAAGATGATTATTTCACCCTGATGGAGAAAAATTTGCAAAATCTGCTGATCGCATTAAAATAAGAAGAATGAAGATAAACATCCAGAAGTCTTTGCTGTTTCATCGGCGAAGACTTTTGGAATGTTAAATAGTAAATTTACGTGTTTTTATTTATTATGAAGGGCGGCTTTGCCATGCAGCAAATCATGCCATTATGTCATGATCCGATTATCCAGATTGAGAATTTGTCTTTTTCCTACGGGGATCAGCGCGTGATTCAAGATCTCAATTTTATGGTTCAACAACGGGACTTTGTAGGCATTATCGGTTCAAACGGAGCAGGGAAAACAACGTTGCTTCGTATGCTGGTAGGACTACTTCCACCTGCACAGGGGGATATCAAGTTGTTCGGAGAGTCGATTCGTAAATTCAAGGATTGGAACCGAATCGGGTACGTTCCACAAAAAAATGCATTTAATCCGTTGTTTCCGGCTACCGTTCGTGAGGTTGTCATGTCCGGGCTGTATAACAACAAAAACATGTTCCGCCGCATCTCTCGTCAAGGTCAGCAACAATGCATCGATGCGATGAAGGTTATGCGAATTGAGGATATTGCAAACAAACGTATTGGACAACTGTCCGGCGGTCAGCAACAACGTGTTTTCTTGGCCCGTGCGTTGATTAATCACCCGGATCTATTGATTCTTGATGAACCTACCGTAGGGATTGATGCAGAGTCACAAGCCAGTTTTTTCGAACTGATTACCCATATGCATGAGCATCATCGGATGACGTTTCTGATGGTGTCTCATGATATGGATCGCATGGAGAGTTATCTTGGCGCGAAAGCGGCGCTCACGAATGGCAAGATCCATTTCCATGTGCGTCATTCGCATGAGATCGAGGATTGTGCAGAAACCAACCTGCAGCATACTACCGCGCAGGTACGCTAGCTATGTATGTGGGCCATTAGATGATAGGCCGAAGGAGTCGTGTTAGTTTTGGAAATATTATGGAGTGATTTTTTTCAGCGTGCACTTGCAGGTGGTTTGCTTATTGGTATCACCGCTCCGCTGATTGGACTTTTTCTTGTACTGCGCAGGCTCTCGATGATCGGAGATACCTTGTCACACGTAACGATCGCAGGTGTAGCGCTTGGTTTTCTGATCGAGGTATATCCAATCGGTGTAGGATTGATTTTTGCTGTACTGGCATCGTTTGCTATTGAGAAGTTGCGTAAAGCATACAAGAGCTATGCTGAATTGTCTATTGCGATTATTATGTCTGGAGGCGTAGCGCTGGCTTCGCTGTTTTTCACACTGGGAAAAGGGTACAATGCGGATGTGATGAGCTATTTGTTTGGCAGTATATACACATTGGACGCAACGGATCTGAAGCTGGTGGGTATTGTGACCCTAATCGTGGTTATTGTAGTGGGCTTCCTACATAAAGAGTTTTTCCTGCTCAGCTTTGAGGAGGATGCAGCCGCAGTGACCGGATTGCCAGTCAGAATGCTGAATATGTTAATTACAGTGATGACAGCATTGGTGATCAGTACGGCAATCAAGATCGTGGGTGCCTTGCTTGTATCCGCTTTGTTGACCATTCCTGTCGCCGTCAGCCTGCTCATGGCTCGAAGTTTCAAATCAGCCATTATTCTGTCGGTGGTCATCGGAGAGATTGCTGTTGTGATTGGACTGGTTACAGCAGGGATCTGGAACCTGGCACCGGGAGCAACCATTGTGTTGCTGCTCATTGGTATGCTGATTTTAACGATGATTGCCAAAAAAGGGTTCCGAGCCTGAGTTAACGATCACACGACTATCAATTAAAAAAAAACAGTAAGAGCAAGTGAGCCCAAGGAAGGGAGACATTGCTTCATGTCTGATGTTAATGTATGGCTGGCTTTCGTTGCTGGCCTCGCTTCTTTTATATCACCGTGTTGTCTTCCGCTATATCCTTCCTATCTCTCATACATCACGGGAATGACCGTGCAACAGTTGAAAGAGGATCGGAATCAGCGTGAGGTGCGCCTCAAGACGTTAACGCATACACTGGCGTTTATTCTCGGTTTCTCCGCAGTATTTTATTCGCTGGGTCTGGGTGCAGGACTATTTGGACAATTTTTCAATGATAACCGGGATCTGATTCGTCAGTTGTCCGCAATTTTAATTATGTTGATGGGACTATTTCTGTTAGGTATTTTTAAGCCGCAATTTTTGATGAAAGAACGCAAGATGGATATGAAATGGAAGCCGGCAGGGTATTTAGGTTCCTTTGTTTTTGGGATTGGTTTCTCAGCAGGCTGGTCACCTTGTATCGGACCAATTCTAGCGACGATTATCGCTATGGCAGCGAGCGAACCATCGACCTGGTTGGCACTGATTACAGGTTATACGGTAGGCTTTGCCTTACCATTTTTCGTTCTTGCATTTTTTATTGGCTCCACGCGCTGGATTTTGAAGTATTCAAACCTCATGATGAAGATTGGCGGAGCATTAATGCTTTTAATGGGCATTTTGCTATTCACGGACCAGATGACGCAAATAACAATCTGGCTGCAACAAATTACACCCGATTGGATGATCAACCTAACGTGAAGGTTACCTTTCAAAGACAAGACAATGAAGTACAAAAAGCAGGCTGCAGGAACCAGAATAGTTCTGGAACATGCGACCTGCTTTTGTGTCTGAGGATACAGGAAAGACTAATGTGTTTTCATTTAGGTAAAATAGTCAATGTTGGCTAACGGGAAATGTTCAAAAATACGTTCTGTAATGAACTCGCGCAGGGCATCTTGCTGGTCATCCTTATACACATATTTGTACTGACCCCAACGTCCCCATTTCATTTTCCGTTTTTCGATATCCATCTCCAGCTTGGTTTTTGGATATCGTTTCTCAATGGTCGCTTTAGCCGTTTTGGTGAAACGATGTTGAATCATTTCAAAAGTAAGGTCTTTGGTGGCCTCTTCAGGCAAAGTATCCGCCAGCTTTTGCAGTAGCTCTGCATAACCTTCTTGCCAGCCGTCGTACCATATAATCGGAGCGATGATGAAGCCAAGCGGATAACCGGCATGGGCTATTTTGCCTGCAGCTTCAATTCGCTCTTCAAAGCGGGAGGTGGCGGGTTCAAAGTTTTTGATAACATAATCCGAGTTGACGCTGAACCGGATACGCGTATGGCCATTATGCTTGATGTTAAGTAGCGGATCGACGTGATGATATTTTGTCACAAAGCGTAAACGCCCGTATTCTTCATCAGCCATAAAACGAATAAGGTCGCTTAGGTTTTCCGTGATATGTTCCAGACCGACGGGGTCGGAGGTACAGGCTGCTTCGAAACGGGTGATTTCGGGTTTGCGTTCCTCGATGTATCCTTTGGCAGCTTCAATGATTTCTTCCGTGTTTACGTACACGCGAACGTATGGTTTTGCACCTAATGTGGTTTGAAGATAACAATAATGGCAATGCCCCATACAACCTGTGGAGATAGGGATAGCATACTCTGCTGATGGTTTGGACTGGTCAAATTTCAGGGTTTTACGTACCCCTACAACCAGAGTTCGCTTGGCCATCCGGTATTTTTCTTGTTCTGTCTCACCGGGGAGGTTGGTGATCCGATTGTGTGAAGTGGTCATCTGATAAGGAATGTTTTGGGAGGTTACCCACTCCATAATCCGTTTTCCTTTTTCATATTCAAGCGCACCTGGTTCAAAATACACCAAATCGGGAATAAAGGGTTTTGTACCCTTTGCTTTTCGAACAGGGGGCTGGGCCACGCTTGTGCTCACAGAATCACTCCTTTCAATACGAAACTGGACTTAGTTTGCCTCAAATGGAGAGAAGTCACGCCTGCCAATCCTTGTGAAAGGCGATCAGAATCGGGTAGGACTTGCCAATGCGCATTGATAACATGTATCATTAGAAGATAGGGACCAGGTACGTAGAACCGGTCAGAGAGAAGAGAGGGAAGCAGATGCCAACGCCCAGTATGGAAGATTATTTGGAGCGTATATACAAATTGATTGATGAAAAGGGCTATGCTCGTGTGTCTGATATAGCAGAAGGACTGGAAGTACATCCTTCATCCGTGACGAAGATGATCCAAAAGCTGGACAAGGACGAGTACCTGATCTATGAGAAGTACCGCGGGCTGGTACTGACGCCAAAAGGGAAAAAAATGGGCAAACGGTTGATGGAGCGCCATCATCTGCTTGAGCAGTTTCTAACTACGATCGGTGTTCAGGAAGAGAACATTTATAACGACGTAGAAGGTATTGAACATCACTTAAGCTGGGATTCCATTACATGTATTGAGTCTCTCGTGGAATATTTCCGTCAGGATGAGAGCCGTCTGCAAGACCTAAAAAACATTCAGGAAATCATGAGTAACACGGACTCTTGAGCCTTGAATTCATATGTCAATAAATAGAGAATGCTTCTTGCCAAGTGATTGGCGAGGAGCATTTTTAATTTCAATATTTTATTTCCAACCAACATTTGGTCAATAGCGCAACTAAACCAGTCTGCCAAGCGTCTATTAAACTAGTAGAATTTACCGTAAATCTAATGATGTTGGAGGATTGTATTCATGAAATTGCGTAAAGGATTGTTGCTACTGCTCATTTTTGTTCTTGGATTACAGTCAGTCGGTTTGACCGCTCAGGCAGCAAGTTCAAAACAGATTTCTATTTTTCTGGATGGTCAGCGTCTGGAATCAGATGTGTCACCATATATCATGCCCAAGGTGAACGTAACGATGGTGCCGTTACGGGTCATCAGTGAAGGACTGGGGGCTTCAGTGTTATGGTCCCAGGCAACCCGGACGGTGACGATTCAGAAATCGGATTCAACAATTACGATGACGAGTGGACGTCAGCAAGCGACGGTCGACAATGCCGTGGTTGATCTGGATGCTTCCGTGCAACTAAAACAAGGTCGAGTGATGGTTCCGATTCGTTTTGTAAGTGAGAATTTGGGGATTCAAGTGAACTGGAATCAGGTGGCTCAAACCATTGATCTGTACACAGGAGCAGAACCAACGCCAACACCAGAGCCAACTCCAGCTACACCTGCAGAACCGGGAGGAAGTGTCCCTCCAGCAATGAATGAGATGCGCGGAGCCTGGATTTCTACAGTTAATGGTGACTGGCCGTCTTCTGGCGCGAAAGGCAATGTAGAGAAACAGAAACAGGAGTACACAAGTCAACTGGATCAATTGAAGGACATGGGGATCAATGCTGTGTTTGTACAAGTTAGAGCCAATGCAGACGCCATTTATCCTTCCAGCCTAGTGCCTTGGAATAGTGTTCTGACAGGAACACAGGGCAAAGATCCAGGCTACGATCCACTGGCATTTATGATTGAGGAAGCCCATAAGCGTGGGCTTGAATTCCACGCCTGGTTCAATCCGTTTCGGGCAACGAACTCGGCAACAACAGCCAATCTGGCCGTTAATCATGTATCCAAGCTACATCCGGACTGGATTGTAAATGCATCGGGTAAACTTTATATTAACCCAGGTGTGCCAGAAGCAAGACAGCATATTATAGATACCATTATGGAAGTGGTGAATAACTATAACGTGGATGGAGTGCACCTGGACGATTACTTCTATCCTTCTAATGTGACTTTTAATGACGATGCTGCTTACAAAATGTATAACACGTCAGGTACAACAGACCGTGCAGCATGGCGCCGTGACAACATTAATCAGTTTGTACAGCAACTAGGTCAACGTATTCATCAAGTGAAAGCTAATGTAGAGTATGGAATCAGTCCATTTGGTGTATGGCGTAACAAAGCTAATGATCTGACTGGCTCAGACACCAAAGCAGGCGTAACTGCGTATGACAGCATGAATGCAGATGTTCGGACATGGATCAAACAAGGATGGATCGATTACGTTGCACCACAAGTATACTGGAGCATGACGCTTAGTGCTGCAAGGTACGATAAGGTCGTCGATTGGTGGGTTAATGAGGTAGCCAATACCAATGTAAAATTGTACATCGGGCATTCTCCTTATAAACTCGGAACGCCAGAGATTGGTTGGCAGACATCACAAGAAATCATAGATCAATTGACATATAATCAAAAGTATCCATCCATTGGCGGGGATATTTATTTCAGTTCCCAGTATCTTACGAAGAACCCGCTGGGTTTGATTGAACGACTTAAAGCCTACTATGGCTTGTAAGTAGCAAAGCGAATTTTTTTGGATTAGCGATCACGGATTCATCAACTCATAGTTATATGTCCAACCCCTGTTCTCATACAGTGGCAGTAGAAGCATGGCTGCCTGGAGAACGGGGGTTTTCGTTGTGTTAATTAATGGCGTTTTTGAAGGTGGAGGCGTAAAAGGAATTTCCCTTGCAGGAGCTGTACAGGGAGCACAGGACTGCGGAGTGCAATTCAACCGAGTTGCTGGTACATCATCCGGTTCGATTGTTGCTGCCCTACTGGCTGCAGGTTACCGGGCCGAGGAGATGAAAGTAATTATTGAGAGTACGCCGTTTGCATCGCTACTGCAACGGTCGCCTATATTTAATACACGCTGGATTGGTCCGGCAACAAGGATGTTTTTGAAAAAAGGTTTATATTCAGGTGAAGCACTGGAGTCATGGATAAGCAAAATGCTGGCACAAAAAGGAATACGAACCTTCGCTGATTTGCCACCTGGAAAGTTGCTCATTACCGCATCGGATATTTCTAACGGAAATATTCTCGTTTTGCCCGACGATATTCGGCGCTTTGGTATTGAACCGGCAAAGCTTGAGGTTGCTAAAGCTGTACGTATGAGTTGTAGCATTCCGTATTTTTTCGATCCTGTCATTATTCGGAAATCGCCGGTGATGTCCAAGGGGCTGCCTTTCCAAGATCAGTTTGTGTATGTTGTGGATGGAGGACTACTGAGTAACTTTCCACTGTGGTTGTTTGATGGAGAACGCTCTGAATCAGGGGGAGAGATCATTCCAGTAGTCGGTTTTAAAATGGTAGGCAAGACAGAAGTAGAACCTGCACGAATCAAAGGGCCTTTGACTATGTTGCAAGCGCTTGTCGAGACCATGTTAACAGCTCACGATGAGCGTTACATTGAGCAGATTAACCGATTCCGTACGGTCAAAATTCCTACGCTTGGTATTAAACCGACACAATTTAATCTCTCCGTTCAAGACAGTACGAACTTATATCGCTCAGGAGTGGCCTCCGGCCTGGAATTTTTCACCACATGGAATATGAAGATGTACAACGAGCAATTGGAAAAGCAACGGAAAGAAATGCGAAAGAAACAGGCGGATGCACCGCCGCTGATCCCGGTATAAAGACTAAAAAAAGCAATTCTCCGTATGATGGAGAATTGCTTTTTGGATTTTATTTTTGAGCCCTCAGTACAATGGCAACTTAGTGATACTTGGGAATATCCTCGTCGTTGCTCTTTCCTTTTTGACCCTGAATGACCTGAAAAGGATAGTCCTTGCGTTTCTTGGATGAACTGCTCTTTCTGGTATTGACATTGTTCTGTGCGTTCACTTTAGCCATCGTTTTAGCCGAAGGTTTGATCTTTGGTGTATTGGCTTTTCGTGACCAACGGGCAGGCGGGAATTTGTACAGCAGGAACACAACTCCGAACACGATCAGAGGGATGAGAATACTGGACAATGAGGCTCTAGTCATAAAACTGATAACCCCAAGAGCAGCCAGTACAATGAATGCCCAAAATACAATAGCCTGCTTATTCATTTCATTCACCCTTTCACAGGATCAAGTGATGCTACAGGAACTTCCGTTGCGGTGGAAACGTTGGCAAGTTTGGCGTCCAGTTCAAGCATGCGATTGAAAGACGCAATGGAAACTTCCACTTGAGCGTTCGTAGGTTCTTTGGTCGTAAGCAATTGTAGCCACAGGCCGGGGTATCCCAGATAACGCAACACAGGAATATCACGAAGCGAATTCGTAATCTTGAGTAGCTCGAACGAAATACCTAGTACGACTGGCAACAAGAGCAGACGCTGTCCCATCCGTTCCCATAAATTATCGTAAGTGAATACGGAGTACAAGAAAATACCGATGATCACAGTCAACATGATAAAGCTACTACCACAGCGGTAATGTAACCTGCTGTACTTCTGAACATTTTCCGGTGTAAGTTCTTCGCCAGCTTCGTATGCGCTTATGACTTTATGCTCTGCTCCGTGGTATTGAAACAGGCGTTTAATCATCGGTGTCTGTGAGATTAACCACAGATAAGCCAGTAACAAGATCAGTTTGATGACACCTTCCAATACATTATGCAGAAATTGATTGTCGAATACATTTTTAAATAAGAAGTCCTCGATCACGACAGGAAGCAGCGTCAGTACAATTTTGCCGAAAAGGAAAGAAAGTATGGCGACTGCGGTTACACCGATAATCATGCTAAGGCTCCAGCCAGTTCCTTGTTTCTCTTGTTGTTTGGCTTTTTCTTCAGGTTCGAGTTCATCATCAGCATAAGCGTCAGCAGAGTAATTAAGATGTTTGCTGCCTTTGACACTTGAATCTATAATGCTGACAATTCCGCGTAATAAAGGAATCCGCCGCAATTTCATGACCCAGGTCTTGTCTTGCTTGGGAACTTCCAGATACGTAATTTCGCCGTCTTTTCTACGAACAGCCGTAACATTGACGTGTTTGCCGCCAAACATTACGCCCTCAATGACAGCTTGCCCCCCGTAGCTGACAGGCTTGGATTGTTGAGGCAAATTATTCACCTTCCTATTCTGTTCTAGGCCTTTACAATCAAAGGCAGTTTAATATCCTTATTGTATCGAATTTGGAGAGCAATTTCTAGTTTACGAGAGAAAAGGCAAGTGTTGCTGTTAAGATTGTCCTGTTTTGAACATACTACGCCCTAGAACTGTGAGAAAATATCTAGCATGCCTGCGAGATCATCTTGAGAAGAAGGGGACATTTATGATGACGGATCATATTCATGAGGACGTATTAATGAATCATAATCACGAAGGTAAAACGGATCGGCGCACAAAGCGGCAACGTCCCCGAGAACGTGACGAAGACGTGACAAAACGGCGCTCCGTGCCAAGGCAGGGAGATGCGCACTATTTCACAAATCCGTTTTCTTTTGCGCTGGAGCTGGGGTTCTTTGCCGGGTTAGTTTGGGGCGGCATCCACTGGCTATTTCATTTTCTGCATTTTACCGTTGTACCCGTGGGTTTTCTGGCGGAGCCTTTTTTCAAGCATAAATATATTTATACGCCGGCAGGTCACTTGACAGGTTGGTTGTGTTTTATCGTGTTTTCCATCTTTGCGTCACTGTTATATACCTTTACCATTCGAAAATTAAAAGGGCCGTTTCCCGGCATGGTGTATGGGGTCGTCTGGTGGGTGATCCTCTTTATCCTGCTTGGGCCTAAACTCGGAATGATGAAACCGTTAAATCAATTGACATGGGATTCAATTTTCACGGAAATTTGTTTATTCCTTCTTTGGGGGCTGTTCATAGGTTACACCGTAGCGATGGAGTACACCGACGAAAGGAAACGGGAGCCAGAGCATGCAGGAGCCTAGACGCAAAAAAGCTTCTCAATCGGGTAATGGCTGTGTTAAAATAGCAGATGGTTATTTGCAGAGAGGGTGGAGCAGCGATGAAACGAATTATTGTAATCAATGGCCCGAACCTGAACATGCTTGGTGTTCGTGAACCAGGTATCTATGGAACGCTTAGTCTGAAGGATATTGAAGACAAAATTCGCAGACAGGCTGAAGAGTTGGGCGTCTCCATCGCTTTTTATCAATCCAACCATGAAGGAGACATTATTGACCGCATTCATGCCGCAATGGGTGAGGCAGACGGGATCATGCTGAATGCCGGGGCTTTTACTCATTACAGTTATGCGATACGTGATGCAATCAATGCCGTGAAAGTTCCTACCGTGGAGGTTCATCTATCCAACATTCATGCACGCGAAGCGTTCAGACATCATTCAGTGCTAGCAGCAGAAACAATCGGGCAAATTGCCGGATTTGGCGAAGTAAGCTATGAACTGGGATTGCTGGCTCTCGTGCGTCATCTGGACAAACAAACCTGAGCCGGGAACCCGGGAATGTGAGAGAAAGAAGGGTTACCTATGGAAAACAAACGAGTACACAAGTTACGTGAGGCCATGGCCGGGCGTGAACTCAGAGCAATGCTGATTACAAATCCGATTAACCGCCGTTATATGACGGGATTTACTGGTTCGGCAGGATATGTGCTTATTACTGAACAGGAAGCTTATTTGCTTACTGATTTCCGTTATATGGCACAGGCATCCACGCAAGCCCAAGGTTTCAACGTGGTGGAGCACGGTGTAAAACCGATGGATTCTGTACGTGATTTGCTGATTGCAGCGAATATCAACGAAGTTGGCTTCGAACAGGATTCGGTCACATTTGGTACGCATGCTTCCTATGCGGAATCGTTGCAATCGGTTAAGCTTACAGCAGTATCCGGCATTGTTGAGCAGCTACGGATGTTCAAGGATGCAGACGAAATTGCGGTGATGCAGCGTGCCGCAGATTTGGCAGATGCCACATTCAGCCACGTTTTGCAATTTGCGAAACCGGGAATGACTGAACGTGAAGTGGATCTTGAAATGGAATTCTTCATGCGCAAGCATGGGGCAACAAGCTCCTCCTTTGACACCATTGTCGCTTCGGGTGAACGTTCTGCCATGCCTCACGGCGTTGCAAGTAGCAAAGTAATTGGACAGGACGAACTGATCACGTTTGACTTTGGTGCGTTGCTGGACGGATACTGTTCAGATCTGACACGTACGATTGCAACAGGTAATCCTGTACCTGAGCTGCGTAAGATTTACGACATTGTACTGGAAGCACAACTACATACGCTGGAGAACCTGAAACCAGGTATGACCGGACGCGAAGCGGATGCACTTGCTCGGGATATCATTGCAAGCTATGGATATGGAGAACAGTTTGGGCACAGCACAGGCCATGGTCTGGGTATGGAGGTTCATGAAGCTCCGCGTCTGTCCAAGCTTAGCGATGATGTGTTGAAACCGGGTATGGTGGTTACGGTTGAGCCGGGGATTTATATTGATGGACTTGGCGGCGTACGAATTGAAGATGACGTTGTGATTACCGAGTCAGGTATTCATATTCTTACGAAATCGGACAAAAAGTTCACCGTTATTGGCTAACATACGAACATACTTTTTAATTATATTCAGGAGGGATTTTTTGTGATTTCAGTTAACGATTTTAAAACAGGTTTGACCGTAGAAGTAGATGGAGACATCTTTACTGTAATTGACTTTCAACACGTAAAACCAGGTAAAGGTGCTGCATTCGTACGTTCCAAATTGAAAAACCTGCGTAACGGTAATACCGTTGAACGTACATTCCGTGCAGGTGAAACGATTGCGCGTGCAATTATCGAAAACCGCGGTGTATCTTACCTTTATGCAAGTGGGTCTGAGCACACATTTATGGATAACGAAACATACGATCAATTCACGCTGACTAGCGATCAACTGGAGTGGGAATTGAACTTCCTGAAAGAAAACATGAACGTGAAAATCGTGAGTTACCAAGGTGAAATCCTGGGTATCGACCTGCCTACAAGCGTTGAGCTGAAAGTTATTGAAACAGAGCCAGGCGTTAAAGGTAACACAGCACAAGGCGCTACGAAAAACGCGAAAGTGGAAACAGGTCTGAATGTACAAGTTCCTTTGTTCATCAATGAAGGCGACGTGCTTCTGATTGATACACGCGAAGGTAAATACTCTTCCCGTGCGTAACTTTCACTTGCTGTAAGCTTCAAGCAAGAATGAAAACCCTTTGCCATGAATATGGCAGAGGGTTTTTTTGAAAAAAGATTAGCCTATCAGGCGCTTTCGTAATATACTGGGTTAAAGTCATTTCTCGTAGAGAATAATGACGAAAGATATCAATTGATGCATATTGCACAAGGTAGGGAGTGGATTTGCGTTGTCATTGTACGTCATGAAATTTGGGGGCAGTTCGGTCGGAGATACAGAACGCATGAAGCGTGTAGCCGGACGTGTTGTAGAAAAAGCAGATGAAGGACATCAATGTGTCGTCGTGGTTTCGGCCATGGGAGATACTACAGATGATTTGATTGATCAGGCGAAGTTGCTAAACAGTGATTTGCCTGCTCGTGAAATGGATATGTTGTTGACAACAGGGGAACAAATTTCGATCTCCTTATTATCCATGGCCATTCAGGCACTTGGACGCAAGGCCGTATCTTTTACAGGATGGCAAGCCGGTTTCCGAACAGAACCGGTTCACGGTAAAGCCCGGATTCAGGATATCCGTCCTGAGCGTGTCAAATCTGCGCTCGCTGAAGGCAATATCGTTATCGTAGCCGGTTTCCAAGGCATGACGGAAGACGGAGAGATCACTACACTGGGCCGCGGTGGTTCGGATACGACAGCGGTTGCACTGGCAGCAGCTATTCAGGCAGATGCTTGCGAGATCTATACGGATGTGGACGGAATCTATTCTACAGATCCAAGGATCGTCAAGGTGGCACGCAAACTGAAGGAAATATCTTACGACGAAATGCTGGAGCTTGCGAATCTGGGAGCGGCGGTATTGCATCCACGTGCGGTGGAGTACGCGAAGCATTCCGGTGTACCCCTGATTGTAAGATCAAGCTTTAACCATAATGAAGGAACGGTTGTGAAGGAGGAAGCGGCAATGGAACAAGGAGTAGTAGTAAGTGGAATCGCGTATGACAAAAACGTAGCTCGCATCAGTATTTTGGGTGTACCCGATGTCCCTGGTGTCCTTGCCGAAGTATTTGGCGAACTGGCTAGTGAGCAACTGGACGTGGATATTATCGTACAGAGCGGAGTTCAGGACGGCAAAGCGGACTTCTCCTTCTCGGTTGCCTTGTCTGATCGTGAGAAGGCACTTCGTGTCATTGAAGGTTTGCACAGTCGTCTGCCTTATCGTGAAGTGAATTCCGAAGAAAACCTGGTTAAAATCTCGATTGTTGGTGCGGGTATGGTGAGTCATCCAGGTGTAGCTGCTAAGATGTTCAAAGTGATCTCTGGTGAAGGTGTAAGCATCAAGATGGTAAGCACTTCAGAGATTAAGGTGTCCTGCGTTATTGATGGAGAGAAACTGCATGATGTAATTAAAGCATTGCACACAGCGTATGATCTCGATACAGCAGAGCAAGCTGTCATTGGCGGACCTCAAGTTCGCAGATAATTGATGTAAATGATAAAAAAATAAACGCATAAATAAAAGAGGTGTACGTTGCCAGTGGGCAAACGTTCACCTCTTTTATTCGTAACTACAGTCGTCTGCACACGTTCCTCCCTCGTAATTTCTGGTAAGGTTTTAGTTCATTGCCCTCCATCATCTCAGGTACACAATCCAGGAGATTTAATTGTGAACAATAGGTCACATCATGCATCATCCCCAGTTTATCCAGTCTGCGTGCACTGGCTGATGTGCGAACCAGATCTGTGATGCGATCATGAGATTGAGACACGGCCTGATGCACGATTATACCGAGATCATTCAGTTGCAGCGGCGAACGGGTCTGACGATACAATTCTTCAATAATATATCCGGCACATAGGCCGTCCTCCAAAGCAAACTCATCCTGCTCTCCGGCACATAACAACAAAATATCCCGTTGTAATTCCAGTAGAGTGGAAGCAACCGCTCTAACATTTAACAATGCTCCGGCAAGTATATGTCTGGCTCTGGATGCCTTGATCAGAGCTCGTGTACCATCTGTTGTGGTGAGGATAATGACTTTTTCTGCGATGTCACCACTCATATATTCATAGGGGGAATTACCCGCATCGAATCCGGTTATTTTTTTGTCAAAGCGTTCCCCTCCCCGAATACTGTTTCCTACCAACATCTGTTTGGCTTGCGGAACAGTCTCCATGGCAATAACTCCTGTAGCATGATGGGCAAGCGCGGTCACGATTGTGCTTGTTGTTCGCAAAACATCAATAACAACCACACTTCGCCCTTCAATATCTATCGTTCGTACTTCATTTACGTTACCTACAACGTCAACACGCACACCCCACAACTCCTTTTTGTGCCTCGGGATCGAGCATTGGTTTCTCAGTGGAACAGTCCATCTGTTTGCAAGCACTATATGCACGAATGTCTAGACAGGTGCCTAGAACAAGATGTCTATGAGTTTTGGCTCTCATTCATCGACCTTGAAGAATTGATAGATTTCAGCGTCATAAAATGAATGTACAGGCATAAACTTGAGATATGAACAAGCATCAGAGATGAAATTAATCAAGTTGGAGGAGCCTACTCATGAAAGTGAAATGGAGGGATCTTTTTCCGGAACCCATCCGTACCATTCTGGGCAGAATGCCGCCCACCTTATTGGAACAAGTTGAGGAAATCCGTATTCGAGAAGGCAGGCCGCTGGAAATTAATGCAGGCAACAACTATCACTTTCTCACCCCGGAAGGTATACCAACGGGAAAACCAGAGGAAGCATATGTTCCTCTGAAAGAAGTAACGCACAGACTGCTTGATCTCATAAGCAATCATTCGCTCTATACGTTGGAAGAAGAATTACGAAAAGGATTCATCACCATCCCGGGAGGGCATCGAATCGGACTTGCTGGCCGGACGGTGCTCAGTGGAGGGCGTGTAGAATATTTGCGGGATATCAACGGATTTAACGTCCGTGTTGCCCGGGAAGTGCAAGGTGTGGCTGACCCGATTCTTCCATACCTGCTAGATATGAGGAACGGACAGGTGATGCATACCCTGATACTATCTCCACCGCAGCAAGGCAAAACAACGTTACTGCGAGACTTGGCAAGGCAGATCAGTAACGGAACGAAACTGACAGCTGGTGGTGAACTGAGGCAGGGGATACGCCCGCGACTAAAAGTGGGCATTGTAGATGAACGTTCCGAGATAGCGGGAAGCTATAAAGGTGTTCCTAGCTTCGATGTAGGGCCGCGCACGGACGTTATGGATGGATGCCCTAAGGCGGAAGGCATGATGATGATGCTTCGCTCCATGTCACCGGACGTTCTGATTGTGGACGAGATTGGGCGGCCGGAGGATGCCGAGGCGGTTATGGAGGCTCTGCACGCAGGAGTTTCTGTCATTGCGACAGCCCACGCACGGGATCTGGCTGAACTATCTGCAAGGCCTGCCTTGAAAACACTGATTGCCGAGCAGATGTTTCAGCGTTATGTGCAGCTGCAGCGGACGAGCAAAGGCATGAGCTTTCGACTGTCCGATGGCAAGATGAGAGGGCTGCAACAGACCGGGTCAGGAGGTGAAGCCTTTGCTTAATATGCTTGGCGCCCTACTGATCCTGCTAGCAAGTACTCTCGCTGGTTTTTACAAGGCGAGGCAATATGCATTGCGGCCAAGGCAGCTACGTGAGTTGATTGCGGCCCTGCAGCGGCTGATGACGGAGATTAATTACGGCTTAACGCCGCTGCCTGATGCGATGAACAAAATGGGGGCCCAGACTAAAGAGCCGGTGAGAACTCTTTTTTTACACGCCTCCACACAGATGGAACCCCCACATGGCCTTACAGCCAGGGAGAGTCTGCAAGCCGGTGTGGAGGAGGCATGGGGGAAATCAGCGATGAAATCAGACGAGCGGGAGGTCATGCTACAGTTGAGTTACAGCCTTGGCACCAGTGATCGTCAAGATCAGACCAAACATATTTCGTTAGCCATTCAGCAACTTATGCATGAGGAATCCCGCGCACAGGCCGATCAAGTGAAGTACGAACGAATGAGCCGCAGCCTGGGGATGCTTGTCGGAGCGTTAATCGTCATACTGATCTTCTGAAATAGCCGGGATAGCGAGGTGCCAAGGTCATGAATTTAGAAGTGAACGCAATCTTTCAAATTGCGGGCATTGGAATCATTATAGCGATGATTCATACCGTATTGAAACAAATGGGAAAGGAAGATATGGCTCACTGGGTGACCGTAATCGGATTTGTCGTTGTACTGTTCATGGTTGTTCGAATGCTGGACAGCCTGCTACAAGAGATTAAATCCATATTTCTTTTTCAATGAAATCGGTCATGAAGCCGGATGGTGGTGACCCGTGGAGATTATTCAAGTTGTTGGTCTGGCACTCATTGCAACCGTACTGATTTTAGTCATTAAGGAACAAAAGCCGATGTTTGCCTTTCTGATTGCGGCAGCCACTGGTGTAGTGATCTTTATGCTGTTGATTGGCAAAATTGGCACAGTCATCGAAGTGCTGAAGCGACTTGCTGAAAATTCCGGTATGGAGAGCATCTATCTGAAAACGGTATTGAAGATTATCGGCATTGCTTACATTGCTGAATTCGGTGCACAGATTGTCAGAGATGCCGGGCAAGAGAGCATCGCATCCAAGATTGAACTGGCTGGCAAAGTGCTGATTCTCGTACTCGCGATTCCGATCATTAGCATCATTATCGAAACCGTGATGAAACTGATGCCAGTGTAGAAAGGGCGGGCGGATAACTGATGAAATTGATGCATAACAAGCCGCGCTGGCGCCTCATCATTGTGCTGATGATATGTTTCATGTTCGGTGTAATTGGACAGGTTGTAGCCACGACACCTTCAAACGAGTGGATAGAGCAGCAGGCTGATCAGCTTCCGAAGGATCAGGTGGAGAAATATTGGGATCAACTGATGAAACAGTACGGTGGTTTTTTCCCGGAAGGCAAAACGCCATCTTTCATGGATATGTTAATTCCCGGGAATGAAGGATTCAGTCTGAAATCGGTATTTTCGGCGATTGGCACGTTTATGTTGCATGAAATTTTATATAACGGCAAACTTTTGGTCACGATCGTAATGTTAACGGTGCTGAGCATGATTCTGGAGACGCTACAGACTGCATTTGAGAAAAATAACATTAGTAAAATTGCTTATGCCATCTGTTATCTGGTCATCATTATCATCGCAATCAACAGCTTTAACGTAGCGATTGGTTATGCAAAAGAGGCTATATCCAGCATGATCAACTTTATGATGGCGATGGTTCCACTTCTGTTCACGCTGCTCGCTTCGATGGGTAATGTCGTTACCGTTTCGGTGACGCACCCGCTAATTATTTTCATGATTCATCTCGTAAGTACGCTGATCCATCTGCTGGTATTCCCGCTTCTCTTCTTCTCGGCTGTGTTGCATCTGGTGAGCTCGCTTTCGGATAAATACAAATTGACACAAATGGCTGATCTGTTGCGAAACATCAGTGTAGCCTTGCTGGGCATTCTGCTGACGATGTTTCTGGGGGTTATTTCGGTACAGGGAGCTTCGGGATCGGTTGCCGATGGTGTCAGTTTGAAGGCAGCCAAATACATTGCAGGGAACTTTGTACCCGTTGTAGGGAGGACATTTGCAGATGCGACGGATACCGTGATCACGGCATCGTTGCTTGTCAAAAATGCAATCGGACTGACAGGTGTCATTATTATCTTGTTCCTGTGTGCGTTCCCGGCGATCAAGATTCTGGCGCTGGCCTTGATCTATAACGTGACCGGAGCAATTATGCAACCGCTGGGAGAGACGCCGATTGTAGACTGCCTGCAAGCGATTGGTAAAAGCATGATTTATGTGTTCGCGGCACTGGCCGCGGTTGGACTCATGTTTTTCCTGGCGATTACGATTCTGCTGACCGCAGGGAATCTGACTGTGATGATGCGTTAACTACCTGTCTGCAGGGAAAGGGGCTGGAGAGGATGGGGTGGCTGAGCAACTGGCTACAGGATCTGATCATGATCGTTTTGCTGGCAACGTTTGTAGATATGCTGCTTCCGAATCGTTCTATGGAGCGGTACGTCAAGCTTGTGCTGAGCCTTCTCATCCTGCTGACCCTGTTATCCCCCATCACCAAACTGTTGAAAAGTGATCCGGTAGGCGAACTGAAACGTGCCATGACCGCAATGGATGCCCCTCCTGATGGGCAAGCCACACTGGAGCAGATTCTGGCTCAGGGAAGGCGGATGCAGGCGAACGAACAACAGCAGTCTCTGAAGTGGACGGCAAAGGAGCTTGCCAATGTCATGAAAGGTCAGATTGAAGAAACAACCGGCGCAAAGGTTCAGTCGGTTGAGGTGCAGCTGGCGATGAAGAAATCAAATTCGGATACCCAAGCAACCACTTCGGTTGAACTGCCTGTCATTCAGCATGTGGAGGTGCAACTTGCAAGTGGGAAGGGGGGGTCAAAAACGGATGCGGATGCGGCCGAACCTGTGAGTAGTAGCCCGATGACAGAAAGCAAAGATTCGTTAGAACATGATGAGAATTACCCGAGTACTCAACCTGTTCAGATTGATCCGATTGAAATTAAAAATATACAGATTGAGTCAAAAATCCAGCGATCCGAGCAAGCAACGAGAGAACAGATGGCTTCCAATCAAGCATCCGAACCCCACGTTACGCGGAATGATAGTGAGGATTCAAGCGTTAAGCAAACTAGTGTTTCACGGTCTGAGCACGCAGTACAAATCATCACATTGCTCAAAGAGAAATGGGAAGTTGATGCGAGCCAAGTGCGGGTAACGGAAACAAAAAATGCAGAAGTGCTCTGAAAAGGAGGCGATCCGATGAAACACTGGTTTAAAAAGCTGGAAAGCTGGATGGGTGGCGGTGAAGGCGGTGCGAAGCGCAGTCAAACCTTACGGTGGTTAATCATTTTGGGACTGATCGGTGTGGGCATCATGCTCTTTAATTCCTTTGTCAACGTCAAAAAGATCGATTCTGAAAACATCGGTCGCGAACCACCGGAACAAGCTACTTCCATGTCGGCGATGCAAAATGGATTGTTGGAAGAAAACCCTTTTCAGGCGATTGAAATGGCATTTGAAGACAAGATCAAAGGTGTGCTGGAAAATATCGTTGGTGTAGGCACTGTGGATGTGATGGTTACCGTGGATTCTACGGAAGAACTCGTGGTGCAGCGGAACGTCAAAGATTCACAGCAGCTTACCGAAGAGACGGATGCCAATGGCGGTAAACGACATATGACGCAATATACCCGTGACGGTGAGATCATTACGTATGAATTATCAGGGGATCAGACACCTATTGTCACGAAAAAGCTGAAACCGCAAATCCGCGGAGTGCTGGTGGTGGCAAAAGGTGCAGAGAACAAGGTTGTGAAAGACCTGATTACAGATGCCGTTGAAAAAGGCTTGAACGTAGCGGCATACCGGATCTCGGTTGTTCCGCGCAAGCAGGATTAAGCTTTGAATAATGATTAAGAAAAGATGTGTTGTCAGAATCAACCCTATTTCGAGGAGGATATTCTATATGAATAACAAACGTCAAACAATATGGCTCGTTTCCATGCTGAGTCTGATGGTTATCTTGTCCGCATATTATCTGTTCACTGAAGATTCCGGGCCCGTTAATCCCCCTGTGGCTGACAGTCAGCAAGTCGATGCGATGAAACAAGGCGAGGCAAAGGAGACAGCGGGTATTCTTGATCCAACAGAAGGTCTGGTCATCAACGAGGTCGTGAACAGCGGAGAGGTTACGGGTGATTCCGGTGCGGCAAATCCGGCTGAAAACACAACTGGCGCAGAAGGTAAGGAAGCGGGAAGCGCAGAAAAAACACCTGCTACTGAACCAGGCAGCAAAGAAGGAGAAACGGACCAAAAGTCAGAAAGTAGTGCGGAAAAAGGAGCGGCGACTACCCCGGAAACGGAAGAGAAAACAGAGGGGACTGCTGCTAAAACGGATGAAGAAGTGCTGAAGGAAATGGAACAGCAAAATACGGCTGTGTCGGCAAGCAGTCAGTTCCAGAATTACCAGTGGCAACGCGAGGAGAGTAACAACCGCAAGTACGAGGAATTGATGACCATTGCAGGAGATCTTAGTAAAACACCGGAAGAAAATGCAAAAGCAACAGAGCAACTCCGAGCACTTGAAGATAAAGAAGCCAAAATTACAGGCATTGAAGAAACACTTTCCCAACAATTTGAAAATGCAGTCGTTCAAGAAGAGGCTGACAAGTACAAAGTGGTGGTTCTGAGTGACAAACTTGACGTTAAACAGGCGGTTTCTATTGTTGATCTGGTTATGAAAGAATTGTCTGTATCCCAGAACAAAATCAGTGTGCAATATGTCACAGAACAGTAATCGGAAATGTGATAAGGAAGCCCCGGGAGCTTGTTCGACTCTCGGGCTCTTTCCATTTTTAATGATTATGATATAATACTAAAAGCCATATGACCGTCCTCGTGAGACTGGCATGATGCCGAAGGAGTGAATAATGGAAATGTTTAAATTGAGCGAAATTAAAGAACTGATCAAATTGGTTGATGAAAGTTCTGTTCAGGAATTGGAAATTGAAAATGAAGGATCACGTTTGTCGATTCGCAAACCGGGTAAAACGGAGTTCGTACAGGCTGCTGCCGTACAACCGCAAGTGATTGCTACTCCGCAGGTACAACCTGCAGCTGCAGCAGTTGTGAGTGAGGCTGCTCCACAAGCCGATACAACAAGTCATTTACATAAAATTGTATCTCCGATGGTAGGTACATTTTACAGAGCTTCCTCACCGGAAGCCGGTTCTTTTGTGAGTGTGGGTGATAAAGTTGTTGAGAAAACAACGGTATGCATCATCGAAGCCATGAAACTGATGAACGAGCTTGATGCGGACATCAAGGGAGAAATCGTTGAAGTGCTGGTTGAAAATGGACAGCTTGTCGAATACGGACAGCCTCTGTTCCTGGTAAAACCGGAATAACGGTTTACAGGTTTATAGCAGCCGCATGAGCTTCGAAGGAGGACAAAGACGAAATGAAATTTCATAAAATATTGATTGCCAATCGTGGTGAGATTGCTGTGCGCATTATTCGTGCCTGCCGCGAGCTTGGCATCTCGACAGTGGCTGTTTACTCGGAAGCGGACAAAGATTCCTTGCATGTCCGTCTTGCAGACGAGGCCTACTGTATCGGACCAACACTGTCTAAGGACAGTTATCTTAACTTTACTAACCTGATGAGTGTAGCTACTTTGACGGAATGTGATGCCATCCACCCTGGATACGGCTTTTTGGCCGAAAATGCCGATTTTGCGGAAATCTGTGATTCCTGCAACATTACATTCATTGGTCCTTCACCGGAAGCTATTACCAAGATGGGTGACAAGGCTGTAGCGAAACAGACGATGAAGGATGCAGGTGTGCCTGTTATCCCTGGATCGGACGGCCTTGTAGAAACAACCGAAGAAGCGATTATGATTGGACGTGATATCGGATATCCTGTCATTATCAAAGCTACCGCCGGCGGTGGGGGTAAAGGAATTCGGATCGCTGAAGACGAAGAGCAACTGGTAAAACAAATCACGGCTGCACAACAGGAAGCTCAGAAGGCATTCGGGAACGCCGGTGTCTATCTGGAGAAATTCCTGACAGGCATGAAACACGTTGAAATTCAGATCATGGCTGACAAGCATGGCAATGCCGTGCATCTTGGTGAGCGTGATTGTTCGGTTCAGCGCCGTCGTCAGAAGCTTGTTGAGGAAGCTCCTTGCCCTGTGATCAACGAGGAAGTTCGTAATCTCATGGGAGAAGCTGCTGTGCGTGCTGCACTTGCGGTTAATTATTCGGGAGCCGGTACACTGGAATTTCTGCTTAGTCCGAATGGTGAGTTCTACTTTATGGAAATGAATACTCGTATTCAGGTTGAACATCCAGTTACTGAAATGGTAACAGGTGTTGATCTGATCCGTGAAATGATCTCTGTTGCCGAAGGTAATCCGCTCTCTTTCCGTCAGGAAGATGTGGTTATTAACGGATGGTCGATTGAGTGCCGGATCAACGCTGAAGATCCTGACCGCAACTTTATGCCTGCACCAGGCAAGATTGGTTTTTACCTTGCACCGGGTGGCCCTGGAGTTCGGGTGGACAGCGCAGCATACCCTGGTTACACGATCTCTCCATTTTATGACTCCATGATTGCAAAATTGATCGTTTGGGGTGCAACTCGCGATGAAGCGATTGCTAAAATGAAGCGTGCTTTGGCAGAATTTGCGATTGAAGGTATCTCGACGACCATTCCTTTCCATCAGAAACTTTTGGAGCATCCAACGTTTATTCGCGGAGATTTTGATATTAAATTTCTTGAGGAAAACGAGATTTAACAGTCATATTGGGCTTGTTTGTCATAATGTAGCCCAAATGATATAGTATGTAATAATAAGAGCGCATGTCTCCTGCATCGGATAAGCCCGCCCGTTAGCGGATGGTTGCAGGAGCTCCGGTAAAGCCGGACCGGAAGGGTTCTGTATGTTATGAAAATGAACCGGCGCCCTGACGGATGGCCGCAAACTTATCTCGCGAAAGGTGTGTTGAACATTTATGAGTACACTACCGACAGAATTTGAACGTACGGATATCGGTGAAATCCAGATCGCACCTGAAGTTATCGAAGTGATTGCTGGACTTGCAACTGTGGAAGTTAAAGGAGTAGCAGGAATGAGCGGTGGATTTGCAGGTGGATTCGCGGAATTGCTCGGCCGTAAAAACCTTTCAAAAGGGGTTAAGGTTGAAGTAGGTCAACGCGAAGCAGCTGTGGACGTTTCCGTTATTATCGAATATGGATACCGTTTGCCACAGGTTGCTACTGAAATCCAACAAAACGTGAAGCGCTCCATTGAAAACATGACAGGATTGAACGTGAATGAAGTGAATGTTCACATTCATGACGTTCAGTTCAAGAGTGCTGAAAAAGTGGAAGAGATCGACCTGAACACGCAACGTGTAAAATAAAAAGACAGATTTCCCCCGGCACTTCTGTCGGGGGTTATCCCGTCTTGGACAGGTCTTCGTTACGGACCTGGGATGGACAAGGTGATTAACGTTAAGCTTTTCAGCAGTTAAGCAATGTGAGTGAGCAAGGGAGGCTGTGCAGTTCGTGGCTAAAATACTGGATCGGCTTCTGTTGTTTATATACAGCATAAGCGTAGGAGCAATATCGGCAGCGGTCATCTTACTGATTAGCGGCGTGCTGCCATACGAATTGAATTACCAGCAGGAACAAAATGTTATTGTTGCGTCAATTGTCGCGGCAGCGATTTTGTTTGTCCTGAGTTTACGTTTTTTCTACATCTCGATTCGCCGCGAGCGTGGCTCGTTACCTTCTGTAGATCAACGTACCGAGTTCGGGGATGTGCAGATTTCGATGGAGACAATTGAAAATCTCTGTTTGAAGGCCACTTCCCGTTTTCGTGGAGTACGTGACGTCAAAGCGCGCATCCGCGTGGTGGAGTCAGGGCTGGAGATTAAGATTCGGGCTGTTGTGGATGGGGAGACACCTATTCCTGCGCTGACTACGGATCTGCAAAAGGCGATACATGATCATGTGCAAGAGATTACAGGAATTCCTGTTTCCTTTGTAACGGTGTATATCGCTAATGTGACCCAGTCGCCTAACTACAAGAGTCGCGTGGAATGAGGTGAGTTTCACTGATGTTGTGGAAAGAGATTTGGGATAGCTACAAGGGACGTATTCTTGGCGTTGCCTTTGGTATTTTATTGGGATTTCTTTATGTATGGATCGGTTTTTGGGATATGTTGTTCTTTGCACTCTTGGTGTTCATTGGTTATACATTTGGCAGACGAAGCGATGCGAAGCTAGGCTCGTTTATTCCCTGGGGGGAGTTGCGACAATGGCTTGGAGATCGCTGGCGTCCGTTCAAATAAACCTATCAGAACCCTGCAATATGTTTCTTCCGAAAATAGAACTTTAGTTTGAGTTGCCCGATTTTCGGAGGAAACGTTTTGCAGGTTTTTTTGTGAAAAGAGATCGCGATATCAGAGAGGAGCCATGGGCATCCTGTATAAGGTGATGAAGTGGTTTCCTTGAATTTTAAAATAAGCATGATGACGCTCGGGATCGAGCGTTGCAGGAGGCAGGACATGAAAAGACGTTTGGCAAGGGAAATTGCAGTACAGAGTCTGTATCAGATGGAAATGAACGAAGTGAGCGCAGCTGAAGCGGTGAACATGCTGATTAATGAAGCGGCTGAGGAGAATGAAACCGAAGTTGAGATCCGTGATGAAGAAAAAATGCGCAGCTACGTTACCGAAATGGTGCAAGGTGCGTGGAGTCACAAGGAAGCGATTGACGGTTTGCTTGTGGATTATTTGAAAGGCTGGCAGCTGAGCCGGTTGTCACGTGTCGACCGCCAAATTTTGCGTTTGTCCACGTATGAGATGGTGTTCCGTGACGACGTTCCAGCCAAAGTTTCGGTCAACGAAGCGATTGAGCTGTCTAAGTATTTTGGCACAGATGAATCAGGCAAGTTCGTCAATGGTGTTCTTGGCCGCATGATTCAGGAAGTGGATAGCATCAAGCAAAAATTGTCCTAAGGCAACATCTTGAGTGGATTAGAGTAGACAAGCCAGCTTTTCTGTAAGGATGTATCTAGATCGTTTTATCTAATATATGTTCATATAAGGGAGAGAGTACAATGACAGCATCTATTATTAACGGTAAAGAAGTATCCCAAGAACTCCGCGCAAACATGACCGCAGAAGTAAAACAACTTAGCGAACAGGGAGTGGTACCGGGTCTGGCTGTTGTGCTTGTGGGGGAAGATCCGGCTTCTCAAGTTTATGTGCGTAATAAGGAAAAAGCATGTCATGACCTCGGCTTTTACTCTGAAGTACATCGGCTGGATGCAAGTACATCGCAAGCGGATTTGCTAGCTCTCGTGGACAAGCTGAACAATCAGAAGTCCATCAATGGTATTCTTGTGCAGCTTCCACTGCCTGGCCACATTGAAGAGAAAGCGGTAATCGATGCGATTGCTGTGGATAAAGACGTAGATGGATTCCACCCAGTGAATGTGGGGAATTTGGTTATCGGTGATGACAGCTTGCTCCCATGTACACCTGCAGGTGTCATTGAATTAATTAAACGCACGGGTCTGGAGATGTCCGGTAAACACGCTGTCGTTATCGGTCGTAGTAACATTGTAGGTAAACCGGTATCCTTGTTGCTGCAACGTGAAAATGCAACCGTAACGATGTGTCATTCCCGTACGGCTAATATGAAAGAAATTACACGTCAAGCGGATATTTTGGTCGTAGCGATCGGTCGTGCTAATTTTGTGGATGCCGATTATGTTAAACCAGGCGCTGTTGTGATCGATGTCGGGATGAATCGTTTGGATAACGGAAAACTCGCAGGGGATGTAGATTTTGAAAGTGTAAAAGAAGTCTCTGGCCCAATTACACCTGTTCCCGGCGGCGTGGGTCCGATGACAATCACCATGCTGATGCAGAACACTCTGATCGCGGCAAAACGCGCTCACGGATTGGCCTAGGTAACTGTCCGTGGCAGAGCAGAAAATTTATTCTATTAAAGACCTGAACCGATATATCCGGATGAAACTGGAATCGGATCAGGTTCTGTCGGACGTCTGGCTGCGCGGGGAGATATCCAATTTCACGCATCACTCCAGCGGCCACATGTATTTTACGTTGAAGGACAAGGACAGTCGGATCAAATCCATCATGTTTGCATCGCATAATCAGCGTTTACCCTTTGTACCGAAGGAGGGTGCAAGGGTTATTGCGCGTGGTAACGTTTCGGTATATGAACGCGACGGGCAGTATCAATTTTATGCGACACATATGCAGCCAGATGGTATAGGCAGTTTATATCTGGCCTATGAGCAGCTGAAAAAGAAACTGGAGGACGAAGGATTGTTCTCTCCTGCTCGCAAAAGACCCATCCCAAGTTATCCACAAACGATTGGTGTTGTAACATCGCCTACTGGAGCGGCTGTTCGTGACATTATGATCACACTGCAACGAAGATATCCATCGGCTAAAGTTGTATTGTACCCGGTGCTTGTTCAAGGCAAAGGAGCGGCTCCATCCATCGTCAAGGCAATAAACAATTTTAACCATATGGCTGAAGCGGATGTGCTTATTGTAGGACGGGGCGGTGGATCACTCGAAGAACTGTGGGCTTTTAACGAAGAAATTGTAGCTCGAGCCATTGCAGCTTCAACCATTCCAGTGATCTCTGCGGTTGGTCATGAAACGGACTTTACGATTGCAGACTTTGTTTCCGATTTACGTGCTGCGACACCAACAGCGGCAGCGGAACTTGCTGTGCCGAATCGTGCAGAGTTGCTGGAGCAGATTGCACGAAGACAGCGCCAGTTACACAACAGTCTGAAGCAACGTGCCGTATATCATCGTGAACGCCTGACTCGTCTTCAGCGCTCCCCGGTGCTGGTGCATCCGCGCAGAACGTTGATGCAGCATACAGAACGTCTGGATATGTTACATCAACGCTTGCAACGAAGTGTGGATACACGGATGAAATGGACGGGAGAAAAGCAAGAACGGTTACGGACAGCTTTACAGCGGTTTAATCCTCGGGAACAAGTGAATACAGCACGCCGGGACAATGCAGCTGCTCGCAAGCAACTTGAACTTGCGATGAGATCAATTACACGTAGCAAGCAACAACAGTGGAAGTCACTGGTAAGGCATCTCGATGCACTCAGTCCGCTGAAGGTGATGTCACGTGGTTATAGTCTAGTCTACGATGAGCAGGAACAGCGATTGATTAAATCCATAAACGATGTACAGCCGGGCGACTCGGTGAAGATCAAATTAGCGGACGGACAGCTGGACTGTCAGGTCTGGGGAATGAAGGAGGACAATAACATCCATGGCGAATGAACCGGAACTGAATTTTGAAGAGGCAATGGCGGCATTAGAAGACATCGTAGGTCAGCTGGAGCATGGGGATGTTCCTCTGGAGCAAGCGATTGATTTGTTTCAGCGCGGAATGAAGCTTTCCCAGTTATGCGGGTTGAAGCTGGAACAAGTGGAACGTAAGATCGAGATGATCGTAGAAGAAGATGGGGAGCTTCGCAAGAAGCCTTTTGGTACGGCTGACGAGGAGAGCGGTGAGATGAATGAGTAACCGTCTTTCATTTGAAGCTTATCTTCAGGAAGTTACTGGAGATGTTACGGAAGCGCTGAAACATACCCTTCCCGAGCATTGGGATGTGCCTCGTTCGCTCACCGATTCGATGCAGTACTCATTAATGGCTGGTGGTAAACGCCTTCGTCCACTTCTGGTCGTTGCTGCGGCGGAAGCCTTCGGCGCGGAGCGTACAGCCGCGATGCCGGTAGCCTGCGCCGTGGAGATGGTTCATACATATTCGTTGATCCACGACGACTTGCCTGCGATGGATAATGATGATTATCGTAGGGGAAAATTAACGAATCACAAAGTATATGGAGAAGCGACAGCCATTCTTGCGGGAGATGCACTGCTGACCCATGCTTTCTATAGCATTGTTCAGGCTGGACGTCAGAGCGGAGTAAATGCTGATGCTTTGTTAGCTATTGTCCAGGATTTAGCTGAACTTGCAGGAGCCAGAGGCATGGTTGGCGGTCAGGTTGCTGATATGGAAGGCGAGCAAGGCTTGACAGACTTGTCTCAGCTTCAATATATTCATCTGCATAAAACAGGTGATTTGATTGTCTTCTCCCTCCTTGCAGGTGCTCGCATCGGAGGAGCTACAGAAGGACAATTGGAGGCACTAAGTGTATTTGGCCGGGATTTAGGACTTGCATTCCAGATTCAGGATGACATTTTGGACCTGACGGGTGACGAGCAGAAGATGGGGAAAAAAACGCAAAGTGACGTGAATCAGCAGAAGGTAACTTATCCGTACTTCATCGGAATGGAAGCTTCCGTTGCAGAAGTGAAGTCCCTCACACAATCCGCTAAAGATGCACTTGAACGAGCGCAATTGCCGGATGCTTCAAGGTTAATGGAGATTGCCGATTATCTGATGAGTCGTGACCATTAACATTTAACGTAGCTGGCTGATTCAATGTGAAATGAACAGTGTAATGATAGTAATGGTCTCTTTATGCCAATAAACAAAACAAAAGCTTTTTTCATGAAAGGAGAATACATAATTATAGAGCTTCGGATATGAATCGTAAGCGAACGACTCTTGATCGGCTCTGAAGCAGGCTGTAAATTATGATTCTTGTTCGTTTATGGTATAATGATTCAATGTTATTCAATCCATTACAATCAATAAATGATATACATTTAATGAACAACAACATTCTAGGAAAGCGGGGAGATTCTCGTGCTGCTTCCACAAATTAAACAACCCAGTGATCTAAAGGTGATGTCCCAGGATGATCTTGTCCTTTTGTCGGCAGAGATCCGCCAGTTTCTGATTGAGAAGCTATCTGCTACAGGTGGGCATCTTGCACCGAACTTAGGAGTGGTTGAGCTCACCGTGGCCCTGCACTACTGCTACAACAGTCCGACGGATAAAATGATTTTTGATGTGGGGCACCAGGCTTATGTGCATAAAGTTTTGACGGGCCGGATGGATCGCTTTGATACGCTGCGCCAACAGAACGGATTATGCGGATTTGTCAAACGGAACGAAAGTGAACATGACGTATGGGAAGCCGGGCACAGTAGCACTTCATTGTCTGCTGCTATGGGTATGGCTATGGCTCGTGATCTGAAAGGTGAGGATAACCAGGTTATCGCCATCATTGGAGACGGAGCGCTTACAGGCGGTATGGCGTTTGAAGCACTGAACCATATCGGACATGAACAGCGTAAGCTGATGGTTATTCTTAACGATAATGAGATGTCCATCGCACCCAATGTGGGAGCTATGCATAAATACTTGAGCAAAATTCGTTCAGATCGTCATTACTTGAAAGCTAAAGATGATGTGGAAGGTATTCTCAAAAAAATTCCGGCCATTGGTGATCGTCTGGCGAAATCGGCGAGCTGGATTAAGGATAGTGTCAAATATATGATGGTTCCCGGTGTTCTTTTTGAAGAACTGGGTTTCACGTATTTGGGCCCGATTGACGGGCATGACATCCCGCAACTGATTGAGGCTTTCAAACAGGCTGACAATGTGGATGGTCCTGTAATGGTTCATGTGCTTACTACCAAAGGCAAAGGTTATCAGCCTGCCGAGGCGGATTCGCATAAGTGGCACGGAATTTCGCCATATAAAATTGAATCAGGTCAAGTGCTCAAAGCAGTTGGAAAACCGATGTACACCGAAGTATTCGGTCAGACGCTCATTGAACTGGCGAAAGAGGATAAACGTATCGTTGCGGTTACACCTGCGATGCCTACAGGTTCAGGTCTGATTCCATTCAGCAAAGAGTTCCCGGATCGCATGATTGATGTGGGGATTGCGGAACAGCATGCAGCTACGATGTGTGCGGCACTCGCTATGGAAGGGCTAAAACCGGTTTATGCGGTATACTCCACGTTCATGCAACGTGCATATGATCAGATCGTTCACGACATCTGTCGTCACAATGCAAATGTTATATTTGCCATTGACCGTGCTGGATTTGTTGGACCTGACGGTGAGACACATCAGGGCGTATACGATGTTGCGTTTATGCGTCACATTCCGAATATTGTACTTATGATGCCAAAAGATGAGAATGAACTGCGCCATATGATGAAAACGGCGCTGGATTATAACGAAGGTCCGATTGCGTATCGTTACCCGCGTAACAATGTGGTTGGCGTACCAATGGACGATGTCTTAGTTCCGATTCCAATTGGATCATGGGAACAGCTACGTCCAGCTGAAGGATACGCAATTATCGCTTCGGGTTCCATGGTTCAGCTGGCTGAAGAAGTTGCAGATACGGTGAAACGGGAAGGGATAAATACTGGAGTTATCAATGCTCGTTTCCTCAAACCATTGGATGAACAGATGCTTCGTGATCTGGCTGTCCGTGGGACAAAGCTGATTGTGCTTGAAGAAACCTCACAGGCAGGCAGCATGGGAAGTGCGGTGTTGGAATTCTATGCTGAACAAGGTATACATGATGTTCATGTGCACCTGATGGGCATTCCTGACCGATTTATCGAACATGGCAGCATCAAGGAACAACGTGAAGAGGTTGGTCTCACGGTGGAGAATGTAAGTGCCGAATTGCGTAAAATGGCTGTTCAATCTTCATACGGAATGTCCAAAACACGTTTTCCTTCCTAACATTAGAATGATTAGCGGATAGGAGAAAGACATGTCACTCCCGAAAGAAAGAATCGATGTGCTGCTGGTGGAACAGGGCTACTACGAAAGCCGTGAGAAGGCAAAGGCTGCGATAATGGCCGGACTTGTGTATGCCAATAACGAACCGATTGAAAAAGCAGGCATGAAAATTCCAAGGGATGCTCAGCTGAAGGTAAAAGGTTCAGTGCATCCTTATGTAGGCAGAGGTGGACTAAAGCTTGAAAAAGCGATTCGTCATTTCAACCTGAATATGAATGATCTTGTCATGTTGGATATTGGTTCATCCACTGGTGGTTTTACGGATTGTGCCCTTCAACATGGTGCATCCCATGTATACGCCATTGATGTAGGGTATAATCAACTGGATTGGTCACTGCGTAATGATGAGCGGGTCACCGTGATGGAACGTACGAATTTCCGTTATGTCACGCCTGAAGATCTGAGTGGACCTGTGCCAAACTTTGCAAGCATTGACGTATCCTTTATCTCCTTGCGAATTATACTTCCGCCGCTTCTGGCTCTGTTGCAACGGCCTGCGGATATTGTGGCTCTGATTAAACCGCAGTTTGAGGCGGGACGAGATAAAGTGGGTAAATCCGGTGTTGTCCGAGACCCGAAGGTGCACAAGGATGTATTGCAGACCATGCTTCATTTTGCCAGTCAACTTGGATTAAACCTGAAAGGCCTTACCTTCTCACCGATTACGGGTGGGGAGGGAAATATCGAATTTCTCGCACACTGGCGTCTGGAAGCATCAGAGGCCGCACAACCAGAGAACGACGAGGCTTCACTTGACGGACTTGCAGAGCAGGTCGCCAAGGAAGCCGCTCATACTTTTACGGGAAACTCATCATAGGATGGGTTTCTTTTCGCTGGAAAGATATTTTGGGACAAAGGAAAACGGGTGTTCGATCTCGAATATATCACTTGAGGTGAGCGGTAATGGAGGGTCAATATGACACAATCGTTATTGGTGTGTTTGCTGTCTGTTTAATCGTATGGTTGTTTCTCGGACTGCGTAGCTGGCTGAATCGTCCGATTCCGGTAAGCTTGGCCGAGTTGAGACTTAATGAAAACATTCAAGATTCTCCTGCCCTGACTTTACTTGAGGCAAACGGATACGACGTGATTGGCGGGAAAATGAAAGTACCTCTAGCCTTTGAGGCCGATAATACCGTTCTATACAGCAGGTTGTTTATTGATTATGTTGCTGAGCGGCAGGATGCCCGGTATCTGGTCAAAACTTCCCGTCGCAGGCAACCTCTTGAACGAAGCGGACCTGCTATAAGGGATCGCTTTCTTCCCTATTTATTATTGTACCCTGGATGTGAAGGATTGCTTTATGTAGATACGGATGATTCCGATATAATGGTAATCAGGCTTATGGATTATCAAGAAGACGTGTATGATGGAGAGGATTTGGATTAATATATAATAAGTTTGAAGTATGGCATGATACAGCATTGCAGTAAAGATCAATACTGCATCTTTGCAATACATTTTAATTGGAGGCATGTATGAAAGGACAACGACATATCAAGATTCGTGAAATTATTAGTCAAAATGAGATAGAGACCCAAGATGATCTGGTTGAAGCATTGCGTCAAGCAGGTTTTCAGGTGACACAGGCAACGGTATCGCGGGATATTAAAGAGCTTCTTTTAATCAAAATTCCAATGGATGATGGACGATATAAATATTCGTTGCCAACCGATCAGCGCTACAATCCGATTCAAAAGCTCAAGCGCGCGCTTGTGGATAATTTCCTGCACATTGATCACACCAACAATCTTGTGGTGATGAAATGTTTGCCGGGAACAGCGAACTCCATTGCGGCATTGCTTGACAATATTGAGTGGACTGAAGTGATGGGTACGATCTGTGGAGACGATACGATCCTTATTATTTGCCGTACAGAAGACAACAGCGTCACTGTCATTGAGCGCATCATGGGATATATTGCTTAAATCAGCCGGAGGT
Source organism: Paenibacillus xylanexedens (assembly GCF_007680605.1). GTDB lineage: Bacteria > Bacillota > Bacilli > Paenibacillales > Paenibacillaceae > Paenibacillus > Paenibacillus xylanexedens_B. The sequence continues at coordinate 2,458,616 of NZ_VEIO01000001.1, read as the reverse complement.
GTTTTTGCAGATGTTAGTTACATTATCAATTCGCAATCTCGCCGTGGTGGAAGAAGTCGATGTGGTCTTTCATCCGGGGTTTCATGTATTGTCTGGGGAAACCGGTGCAGGTAAATCCATTATCATCGATGCTCTCGGCTTGATCGCGGGAGGGCGTAGTTCAGCAGATCTGATTCGGTACGGATGTGACAAAGCTGAGATGGAAGCGCTGTTTGAGATGGAACCCAGTCATCCGGTGTGGAGTACGCTGGAGCAACTCGGTATTCATTGTGAGCCGGAGGAACATCTGGTGATTCGGCGTGAACTGAACACACAGGGTAAAAGTACATCACGGATTAACGGACAGCTTGTGAATTTGACAATGCTACGCGAAGTGGGCGAGAAGCTGATCAACATTCACGGTCAACATGAGCATCAGAGCCTGCTTCGTGCAGAAAGTCATCTCGGGTTGCTGGATACGTATGGCTCCGATATAATCGGCCCCGTCAAAGCAAAGTATCAGGAGCGATACAGCAAATTTATTGCAGCAGAGAAGGAATTGCGAGCGCTACAAGAGTCAAGCCAGCGGGCTTACCAACTGCTTGATATGTACCGTTTTCAACTGGAAGAAATTGCTGCGGCCAGCCTTACCCAAGGGGAAGATGAATTACTTGGCGAAGAACGGGTCAAACTATCCCATAGCGAGAAAATGATGGACAGTGTTTCGGGTGCATACGAGTTACTTAGTGGACAACGTGGATTAGAAGCGATAAGCATTGCGTTATCTCAAATTGAGGATATCTCTGGATATGACAGCAAAAGGTTGCAACCGATTGTAGAGCAATTGCAGTCTGCTTTTTATCAATTGGAAGACGTCACCTTTCAACTGCGGGATTACCGGGAACGAATCGAATTTAATCCCGGCAGACTGGAAGAGGTGGAGCAACGATTAAATCTGATCTCTGGACTAAGACGCAAATATGGAGATAGTGTAGAACTCATTTTGAATTATTATGAACAGATCAGTCATGAGACTGACCAGCTAGAGAACAAAGATGAGCGTTTGGAAAAGCTTCGTACTGAGCGTGACAAACTGCTTGTGCTTGTGATGGAATCGGCTGAGGAGCTAAGCAAAGTACGTAAACAATGTGCGGAGGAACTGGCTGCTCAGGTAGAAAGTGAGCTCAAGGATCTGCAGATGGAACGAACGTCACTGCGTGTTCAGATCGTGCCTGCCGAAGATCCAAAGGGAATTGAATGGAATGGACGTCGAATCAGGTTCAGTCGCCAAGGTGCCGACAATGCGGAATTTCTGATTTCTCCGAACCCGGGTGAGCCTCTTCGGCCATTAGGCAAAATCGCTTCAGGCGGAGAATTATCCAGAATCATGCTGGCGATGAAGAGCATCTTTGCTCGTCATGACCGCATTCCGGTATTGATTTTTGACGAAGTGGATACCGGCGTTAGCGGCCGGGCAGCACAGTCCATTGCGGAGAAGCTTCATCGTCTGTCTTCGACGTGCCAAGTATTCTCCATTACACACTTGCCACAAGTAGCTTGTATGGCGGATCATCAGTATTTGATCGAGAAACATGTTTACGACGGTCGCACGATGACTCAAGTGGAATCGCTATCCGAGGAAGGCCGAGTGAAGGAATTGGCGCGTATGCTCGGTGGTGTGGAAATTACAGAAAAAACACTGCATCATGCACAGGAAATGCTGAATCTGGCGGAAGCCAGAAAAGGGTGAAACGGACGGCTGGCGTAATGTTTGACAGTAATAAAAGTCTGGGGGCGGGGTTATCTTATAGGTACGCAATTGGCGACCACCTTTCGTCAAGCGAAAGAAGCAAAGGGAGTGTGACAGCCATTGAATTCCCCCCTCAGGAAAAAATTGCTAGGTCTTTTATTTGCCTTCTTTCTATGTGTACTTAGCCAGGTTGTACAGCCGATGCAGAGTTATGCTTCTCTGCCTGATGAAGTGCAGGTCTTTGCAGGCAGGCAGGCAGACGTCAGGCTGGCAGTGCCAGCCGCTTCAAGCGCTGTCGTAGATCGGCCTGATATCGTGGGACTGGATCATCAGTCTGCGCTCAAGGTTACTCGTCAGGAACCTTTACATCTTCATCCTCAGCAGACGGGACATGCTAAACTAACCTTGAAGCTATGGGGGAAAATTCCCGTTAAAACGGTTAATGTAAACGTAATTCCTGATCTGCGTGTTGTTCCAGGGGGTCAAACGATTGGTGTCAAAGTTAAATCTGCAGGTATCCTGGTTGTTGGGCATCATCTCGTTCGTTCTAATCCGGATGAACAAAAATCACCAGGTGAAGCGGCCGGGATCAAATTAGGTGACTTGATTACCCATATGGATGGCAAACGTCTGGATGGTGTATCGGGTGTATCCGAGGCCGTAGAACTTGCTGGTAAACGTAATCAAAGTATTGATGTTGTACTAAAACGGGGGAATGAAACCATTAAAACCAAGTTAACCCCGGCGTATGATGCAGAAGATAAAGCATGGAGACTGGGATTGTACATTCGAGACTCGGCAGCGGGTGTAGGTACGCTTACCTTCTATGCACCTGACCAAGGCGTATATGGGGCGTTAGGTCATGTCATTACGGACATGAACACTCAAACCTCCATCGTTGTAGGCAGTGGACAAATCGTACAGTCTAATGTTACGTCTATCTCAAAAAGTGAAACTGGAGATCCTGGTGAAAAAAGAGCCCATTTTCTTAAAGAAAGCAAAATTTTAGGAAACATTGAGCGTAATACGGCTTTTGGTATCTTCGGTAAGATGTCCCAGAATCCGGAACATAGCTTGTATTCACAAGGAATTCCTGTCGCTTTTTCACATGAAGTGAAGGAGGGGCCAGCCGAAATTCTGACTGTGGTGGATGGGCAACAGGTTGAACGATTCAGCATCGATATTGTGCATGTTGCCGATCAATCGGAACCAGCGACAAAAGGATTGGTATTGCGTATTACCGACCCTAAACTGATTGATAAGACAGGCGGCATCGTACAAGGAATGAGTGGTAGCCCGATCGTTCAAGATGGCAAGCTTATTGGCGCAGTGACTCATGTCTTTGTGAATGATCCGAAATCCGGTTATGGATGCTTCATTGAATGGATGCTCCAAGATGCTGGTGTGATGATGAAAAAAGGTCAAGCGAAAAACCTTAAGGCTGGTTAAACAGCTTTAAGGTTTTTTTGTCGAAAGTAAACATATTATATCGTATGCTGAAATAAAATATTTATTATAAAGGATCAAGAAAAAAAAATAAAGAAAAATAATTTTCGACAGAAGGAATTTCACTTGGCGTGTCGAAAATTTAACGTGTAAGGAAATGTACGAAATTGTAAAATACGAGGTTTTAAATAAAAGGAGGATACCGTTTTGCAAAAAATTGAGGTATTGCTGGCCGATGATAACCGTGAATTTACAAATTTGCTCGCCGAATATATATCCGAACAGGAAGATATGGAAGTAACCGGTATTGCATACAACGGTGAGGAAGTACTGCAATTGCTGGAACAAACTCGGGATGTACCGGATGTATTAATTCTGGATATTATCATGCCTCATCTGGATGGACTCGGAGTGTTGGAACGTCTGCGCGGGTTGAACCTGTCTCCGCAGCCCAAAGTAATCATGCTCACTGCATTCGGCCAGGAAAACATCACACAGCGTGCTGTGCAACTCGGAGCTTCCTATTACATCCTCAAGCCATTTGACATGGAAGTACTGGCGAATCGGGTGCGTCAGCTTGTCGGCACACAAACAACAATGCCTACAAGCAACGGTTCTTCTTCCTCCATGTATATCAATAAATCGAATGTTGTACCGATGGGCAAACACAAAAATCTGGATGCCAGTATCACGTCAATCATACATGAAATCGGAGTTCCTGCGCATATTAAAGGATATCAGTACTTGCGGGAAGCCATCACGATGGTATACAACAATATCGAAATTCTGGGTGCCATCACCAAAACATTGTACCCAGCGATCGCCGAAAAATTCAAAACGACGCCATCCCGCGTCGAACGTGCCATCCGTCATGCGATTGAAGTGGCATGGACACGCGGCAACATCGACAGCATCAGTCACCTGTTTGGTTACACGATCAACATCAGCAAGTCGAAACCGACGAATAGCGAATTCATCGCGATGGTTGCTGACAAGCTGAGAATTGAGCATAAGGTGAGCTGAAAGGATGAGCTGTAAGATTTTGAGGGTATTAAGGACTATTAGAGTTTAGTTGCGGCTATAAAAAATAAGGACGTTTTGAGCCGATAATATCGAATAAATAAGACAACAAAAACCACTTGTTTATGGGATTTCTACAATCACATAAACAAGTGGTATTTCTTATCGACAAATTTATGCTTCATATCAGTTCGAAAAATCTTTTCCGCAAGACATCGGCTTCCTTTGTTTGGCGTATGATTTACGAAATCTGGAGAAGGTCAAGCCAAAACAAGTCTATGCTTATTTCAAAAAAAAGAGAAAATCCTCAACGTAAATTAAATAAAACTGACACCGTAAGATTAACGACGTCAGTTCTAGACATAAATGTTTTACAATGTTTTGAATTGAGATATTAAAATCAGAATTCAATGAGATGTTCTTTTCTTTTTATCCTTGTATCCATGATGTAACAGCAATGGATGATGGCTTTGGTTCAAGATATGTTGCTCCACCCAAAAGCGTATCACCGAAGAGCCCTTTTTGATAAACTTGACCATACGTTGATTTATAAATTGGATAGCCAACTCCTATACCTGTTTTACCTCCGGGGACATTCATAGGAACCATTACGGATGTGGATACGCCAATTTGTTCATTAAGGCTACGACCAAACTCAGCCGCAACAAACTCTTTAACTCCGAGGCTGACAGAAGTTTGTACCTCTACTGATACACTTTCGTTTGCAGCTATCGAAATTTCTACACCATTGCATGACTGAGTTTTCGGTTTATTGCAAAAGTATTTACCTCTTGCAATTTCAGTCCAACCATCAACACTTTGGGTTGGACTTTTTACAAGTTTGAAACCCCAAATGTTCAGTGGACTAATAGAGTCATCTTGCTCTTTTACAAAATCTCGAGGGTTATCAGATTCATTGTTTACTATTTGAATCGAAACCAACTTTGCGCTTTCGGAAGGCTTTTCAAGTCCGTATTTCTCAATAAGTTCTTCCTGATTATTTTCTGTAGCGTAAACAGTGGTGTTTTCTTTAATTGGTTCCCCATTTAGGTAAACATAGCCAGAATTTTTACCCGAATTTATGGGGATCAACTCTTTTTCGGAAGCACTAGCGAGACTGTAAAAAGTAGCAGATAAAGCCAAGACTGAAGCGAGGACCAGAGATAATTTCTTCTTCAATTTTTTTGTCCTCCTTTTAATATTATGTACTAATAATATCCAATTGGAATGGTGTATTCAACATATATTTGTAAATATAATCAATCTTTTGGAAGTGATAAGAGTCAACCTATTAAGTTTTATTGGAAAAGGATTTTTTTACATGATTATATTGATTACTGTTAAGTTATTACGAGAGCATCAGCAAGTCGAAACCGACGAACTCCGAGTTCATCGCGATGGTCGCTGACAAGCTGAGAATTGAGCATAAGGTGAGCTGAAAGGATTTGGAGTAAAAAAATGTACACCTCTTCGTTTAATCGCTTCCAGGCGAGTATCGAAGGGGTGTGTTTTATTTTGGACACGGAATGTGCTGTATTGTCACTCAGCATATTGAACAACACGAAAATGTGGAAATGTGACTTTTTACCTAAAAAGTTTACAGATTTAAGCAGAGGATTGGTGTTTTTTCGAAAAAATTTACCTGAAGTTAACGCTTTTTTAGGTAAAAAGTGGTACGATGTGACCACGGATAGATCAAAAGTGACATGGTTGATGATATGGCGAGGGGTTGATTTATGTGTTTACTCAAATAGGTGAAATTGCTGAACCCATTCCAGTCGTACTTCCAGAAACCAAGTGTGATGCCTTATATCAACTGTTTAAGTCAAATCCCAGTCTGGAAGGTGTAGCGGTTACAGGGAAAAAAGGCATTTCATTGATGATGCGAACACGATTTTTCCAACAGATCGGCTCACAATACGGCTATAATCTCTACATGGGGCGCCCTGTAAAGCTACTTATGAATGTAAACGCACTGGTCGTGGATTATTCGGAACAGATTACGGATGTCAGTATCGCAGCGATGAAGCGTGAGGAAGCAGATCTGTATGATCTGGTTCTGGTAACATCTGGAGATCGATTCCACGGGGCGGTGAGCATTCGGCGATTATTGCTAGAGGTTGCGGATGTTCGAGCGGAAATGGCGATTTTTATGAATCCGTTAACAGGGCTTCCTGGCAATCGAATTATAGATGATCGATTAGTTCAAATACTTAAACAGGATCAGTTCAGTGTTCTTTATATTGATCTGGATCAGTTCAAATCGTATAACGACAGTTATGGTTTTAAAATGGGGGACGAGCTTATCCAAGCAACGGCCACTTTACTCCGTGAGCATTTTGGGGTAGCAGAGGCTTTTCTAGGCCATATTGGCGGGGATGATTTTATTGCCATTCTAAACCACCATCAATACAAACAGGTCTGTGAAGAGGTTATTGTCCAGTTTGAGGAGATCAAAAAAAGTTTCTACAACGAACAGGACTGGAACAATCAATATGTGATGGGTGAGGGACGCTCTGGATTGAATCGACCTATTCCTTTAGTATCGGTATCCATCGCAGTTGTAACCAATCTTTATCAAAAATATGAAAATATGAATCAAATCGTACATGAGGCGACTCGTGTGAAAAAAAGCTGCAAATCCATCAACGGTAGCATCATTTGTGCTAATGACATGGAAGGGGAGGCTGTGCGGAGTTAACTGCGATCGAGCTTAGGTACTACATAAACTAATGTATATCGTTTAGAGAGAAGTTACCATGTTGAAGCTTATGTACGTGAAAGTCAAATGGGCCTGAATGACCAAAAACACCTGAAAGATACAAACCGCCGAGATTTGGAGAATACTTCCCAAAAATAGCGGTTGTCAATTTAGATCGTTATATATGATTCACAGTCACAGATGTTAAGCAATAAGGAGCGTTTGGTGATTTAAAAGGTAATATAAAAATTGCCATGAAATATGTATCGTTTCATTACTGGTCTACATCCGTTTAGGTCTTACCGTAATCTTGCCATTCTTAGATACGAATGTCTACCGATGAATATACCGAAGCAAAAGATGCACTTGCTTTGTTTGGTACAGAGCTGCTTACGAGTCCTTGTTCTGATTTTTCATCATCGGTTGTACTATCTTTCGGCTTAGATACTGCCGATTTTCCACGGTCAACCTCTTGAGATTTTTCTTTGGGCGAAGCTACAGATGAGGGAAGCTGTTCCAAATCGTGACGTCCAGGCTTATGAATTTCGTCTACCAACTCTCCGAGCTTCTGATTTGTTTTACTTATGTGGGACTCTAAATCCTGCACCACTTCTCTTTTTTTCTGAAAAACGGTACGTTCAGCGTTTTCCAGCATTTGCGTTTTGCCAAGATCGCTGTGTGTATCGTTCTCCAGCACAATCCGGTCAAACCGGGTTTCCCCCTCAATCGTATGTATAGAATTTTGCATTTTTTCTCGTAAACCAACTAACTTTCCCAACTGATCGTACGTCTGACTATGCTTAATAAGATGATTCATCGACGGCGTTTGTGGCTGTTCTTCCGGCTTGGATTGTTGTTGCGACGTTTGCTGATTCTGTTTTACTTTGTTTTTCTCTTCAATTTCTTCTGCTTTGATCTGGGCAATACGACTATCAACCTGCCCAATAGAATTGGTTAGAGATTTTATGCGTTCTGCCTTTGTTTTGATATCAAGCTCATCATTAGATTGAACAACATGAATTTGTTCATTCAATTTTACTTTTTGCTGCATCAACCCTTGAATTTCTTTATCTCGATTGGAGGTAGGGCTGGCTGGTGGGGTGAAACTGCTTTTGGTTACAGGTGAAATTGAATTCATTTTACCTTCTCCCTCTTTAGTATGGTCATGGCCTTTTATACATATATCGGTTGATAAGGGAGAGAAATAAAGCTTCTTTCTGAACACAAAAATATTACTTTACGTAAAGTATTGCGAACTTTATCAGGATAATTGATAATGGTTATCAATGAGTGTGTGTGATTTTTAGCGGTTATTGTTTCTGAAGAAACGGGGATTGGAGAGAAATGATGAAATTAAACGAACAGATGCAACATTGGAATTATGCGGCCGTGAAGGTGCTGGATATACGTCGCATTGTCTTAAAGAACGAAATACAACAGGGATCATATACACTGCCTGCTACTTGTTTTGTATATTCGATTCGAGGGTCGGCCGACCTTCAATTGAACGGTCATAAGTATAGAGCAGAACCATTTTATATACTTCATGGAGCCAAAGGATCAATATTGAATATACAGAACCATGAAGATTTCGAATATATTATGTTGTATTACAGAGCATTTCGTGCATTTCCAAATTATCGTAAAAGGTGGTCGCAGGGACAGGCTCCAGGTGCTCCATTATCCTTGCAATATGGATTTACACCGAGTAGTCCATTGAAATTGTTGCGATATCTAGATGAGATGGAGATAGCATGGGCGCAACAATCAAATTTAAACCTGCTTCATACGAAGAGTCTGTTTTACCAATTCATTCATGAACTGATGGTTCAGCTGGCTGCACAAGAGGGTCAAACCGAACTGGTCGATCCTGTGAAACAAACGCTTGAATACATTCATCAACATTATAGGGAACAGGTTACACTTGATTTTTTAGCAGAACGATTCAATTTTAGCTCCCGTCATCTATCGATGCGATTCAAACGAAAGACGGGGTATAGTCCCATCGATTACTTAATACAGACGCGAATTGCCAAGGCTCAGGATTTACTTGCCCACTCTGATGCAAAGCTATGTGATATTGCGGCAGAGGTTGGTTATTCAGATGTGTATTATTTTAGCAGAATTTTCAAGAAACATGTAGGCATGTCTCCGAGCCTGTATCAAAAGAAGATGAGGGGGTTGGGCCGAAAAGAAGATCGTCCATTGCAAGTATCCGAATCGTCCATTGGCTCGGCATTGAAGGCAGGATATATTGATTATGATAATCATTATCGATATATAAACGGAGGGTCTACACCTATGAAAAGAAAAAAATCAAGTTCCAGTCTGATCATGATTGCAATATTAAGTTTAACGATGCTCCTTACGGCTTGTTCTTCGGGTACCGCCAATCAACTCACAACCGGCGAAGGAGCGGGTGCCGGTTCCACTAACAGTAGTTCATCAGTAACATCAGAGACGGGGAGTCAAGTAAACAAAGATAATGAAACACGCACGGTCCCAACCATAAAAGGTGATGTTATTGTTCCAGCTAATCCGAAAAGAGTTGTTGTGCTGTATCTACAAGGTGATGTTGTAGCACTTGGAGTCAAGCCGATTGCTACATCAGATGTATATGACGGGGCAGCTTACAAGAGTGAGCTTGAAGGTGTGAATTCATTAGGTACCTGGTTCGAACCGAACCCTGAAGCGGTCATTGACCTCGATCCAGACCTGATTATTGTTCCGTCGGAAGAAACATATAACACGTTGAAAAATATCGCACCTACCGTGTATATTCCCTACGAGAAAATGACAACGGAAGAACGACTTCACAGCATAGCCAGCATTTTTGGCAAAGAGAAGGAAGCGGAAGTCTTGATTAACAACCTTAACAGCAAAGTGGAAGAGAGTAAAAAAACTCTTGCAGACGCAGGTATATTGGATAAAACCATTTCCATTATTGAAGGCGGACTTAAAGGGATGGTCGTTGTAGAGAGCAAGCAATTCGGACGTGGTTCTCAGGCAATCTATGAGTATTTGGAGATGAAAGCCCCTAAAGTAGTGCAAGACAAAATCGATGTCGTTTCAGACGAAGATGGCTCTACAATTTCAATGGAAGTTCTTCCAGAATATATGGGTGACTATGTGTTTCGCTCTGTGTATGAAGGGGCAGATGTTCTAACAGATAACCCTATATGGAGCAGTATTCCGGCAGTAAAAGAAGGTCGGTTGATCGAAATTGATTTTGATTTCTTTTATTATTCGGACATTTACTCCATCAATAAACAACTTGATTTTGTTGTAGATAAACTTTTGTCTGCTCCGAGAGCAAACTAAATGAAGAGGGATCGTGCACATAAAGTTGCGCAGGAGGCGAAAATGATATAGGCATTGTAATTTGAACCTATTTCCATTAAACTTAAACGATAATGAGAATCAATATCATATAATCGATTACCATAGTCGAGTGGATGGAGGTCCTGTAAAGATGAGTCAAGAATTGGAACTTTATGATGTGACGATTATCGGAGGAGGCCCGGCGGGCATGTACTCTGCTTTTTATAGCGGCATGCGTGATATGAAAACGAAATTAATTGAAGCACGCGACAGATTGGGAGGACGAATGCTGTTTTACCCGGAAAAGATGATCTGGGATGTTGGAGGGGTAACACCGATTCTGTGTGAAGATCTGATTAAACAGCTGGAGCAGCAGGCGCGCACATTTGAGCCGACACTCGTGTTTGAACAACAGATTGAAGGATTTGAACGTAAAGCGGATGGCACCATTCTGCTAACTTCTGCTACAGGTGAGCAACACTGGACACGTACTGTCATTTTGGCAATAGGATACGGGATATACAAAATGGCGAAACTGGAGCTTGAAGGCGCTGACCGCTATGAAGTATCCAATCTACATTATACGGTCCAAGAGCTCGAGCCTTTCCGCGGTAAACGAGTGTTAATTTCGGGCGGGGGAGACTCCGCTGTGGATTGGGCGAATGAGCTAGAGAGCCTGGCTCAGCAGGTAACGGTCGTGCATCGACGCGATCACTTCGGAGGACTGGAACGGAACGTGTCGCGTATGAAAGAATCTTCAGTTGACGTGCGGACACCGTATGCAATTGAGAAGTTACACAGCATAAGTGGTGATATGATCGAACAGGTAACCGTTACACATATGGAAAGCGGAGAGACGGAGATGCTTGAAGTGGATGCGGTGATTGTCAATCATGGCATGAAGAGTGATTTTGGTCCCATTCGTGATTGGGGATTAGAGCTGGGTGAATGGCATGTGAGCACGACCGAAAGATTGCAAACGAACATACCTGGCGTTTTTGCCGCGGGCGATTTCGTCGATTACGGAAGCAAGTTGTATCTGATCGCGGGTACATTTACAGATGCAGCTCTGGCCGTTAACAGCGCGAAGTTATACATGGACCCAGAAGCCGAGAAAGTAGCGTATGTCTCTTCGCACAACAGTCGCTTCAAAGAGAAAAATAAAGCACTTGGCGTTGTAGAGTAGGTTATATTACGTCAAAACAAGATCTGAACTCAAAATAACTTCGGGTATTTCCATTTCCCGGGGTTATTTTTTTGCTTCATGCGGGTATGAAGTAAAGAGAATTGCACAAGATAGAACTGAAGTTGAACAGGCTCCGAATTGAAGATCAGCACTAAAACGTCTATAATCAAAATCTACAACAGGTTTGCGCACGAATCATAGCAGGTTTTCACATCATGCATGCTAGCCTAGAAACTCATAACCGGACTACATTCGACAAGGGTGGAGTACAACAATGAAAAAAAGTTCATCATCCGGACAACAAAATTCGACTTTCATTCAGCGATTGCTTCAACGCGTGAATATAAAACGAGTGAAATGGTCCGAGGTTTATCTTGCCACAGCCGGAGCATTGCATCGTTTATTGGTCGAGGGCCGACGTAAACGTGCCGCTGTAAAAAGGCAACAGCAGGATATGCCTCTCAGTGAATTAAAATCGTTGAAGCTTGAGCCAGGGGACATCGTCTATACGCCAAGCTCGGAATCAACTTATTATGCCGGGCATATGGGCATTATTGGTCTGGACGGAAAGGTGTATCATGTGCATCCTTACGGACCGGTTTTTGCCGATACACTGGACTGGTATCTCACTCGCTTTTATGAAGGAGATCGCTTTATTGTGTTCCGTTCCAAGCTCCATCAGGTGGGTGATCGGGCAGCAGAATGGGTTCAAGAGCATTATAAGCAGGTGAAGTTCTACCGCTTGCAAACGAATCTCCTAAGTGTCGAGCGAAATTATTGTTCCAAATTCATATATCAGGCATATAAGTTTACATCCGGACTGGATCTGTGGGGACGAAAGTTTGCTAAACTGAAACAGGGGTTCATCTATCCTTTTCGCATAGAGCGTTCATCGGATCTCGACGTACTGGGCACATTTTATAAATGAATGATGAATAAAAAACCGATCAGGCCGTTGTTTCTCGGGTGCAGAGAATACAGGTGTCTACGGTTTTTTTTAATATGTACTGAGATTAAAACAGGAAAAACACTCGAAACGTCGAATAAAATATGAGATCGGCACGCACAACTTGGAATCGTATACATAACAGGTGGCGCGATTTTGCAGGCCAAGGAAAAAACGACGACAAGGCAAGCGCATAAGAAAGAGTGAAGCGAATATGGATTGGCTAGGTTTTTTACGAAGGTTTCGGCGGCGGCAAAACGTAGTGAAGCTATCGGACTACACTCCAAAAAAGGAAAGGAGGAACTACTGTTCCATTTGCAGGAAACATGTGAAAAGCGTCGTGTATTATGCCGCTCCTCAGGGAAATGTTACAGGTGTATGCAGTTCTTGTAAGACATTAGCAGATGAGAGAGGTATGTTTCCCATTTAATAAGAAGAAATGCGCTCAGGAAACAATATTTTTTTGATTTATGCGCGTTTTTGTAGTACATTAGCAAATGTATTCGAAGGAGGATTCTAATGTACTCAGGAAGACAAGACGATACTTTATACATCATGACCTACACCTTAAATAGCGGTATCAAGGGTACGGTTCCACTGTCTAATAAGCAGATTGTTGAATGGCTCGATTGTTATAGAAATGAGAGACGCTTCGTAACCGAGATCGGCAAAGAATTTTTTGGGTTAAATGCAGGTTTGGTCGCAGACTTTAAGGTTCAAAATCATTTATCCGATTATCAGCAGACGATCATGCCAACACAGCAGCAGGATAACCTGGAACGTCTGTCCAGTGCTTATAAATCCACCGAGCTATTGATGAAAATTGATTGTAAATGCGGCACGGCCTACGTCACGGAATCTCCTTATAAACGTACCAAATGGTACTGCACGAAATGTAAAGAGATTGTATTCCTGGATGCCAAAAAAGGAATGGTAGAAACGTCACGTGGCGACGCATATTACATGACCAACAAATATTTTGTTTCCCGTGATTAGCGGGAAGTGACTTGGAGAGCATCGCAATCAGCGGTGCTTTTTTGTGCCTATCCTTTGCTGAAAATAAAAAAAGCCCAATTGGGCTTTGGTACTGAGTGTATCTTAGGACGGGCATTCCACTTTGTGAGGAGGAATAAAGCAGCAACGACAGCGGGGCTCATAAGCCTCCGAATCGCCAATCATGACAACTGGACCCAACGTGACGGGTTCTCCGTTGACAATTCGCTGTGTGAAAGCAGCATCCGGGCTGCCACAGACTGCGCAGAATGCAGAAAGTTTCTCAATATCGTCAGCCATGGCAAGCAGACCACCGATATATCCGAATTCTTTTCCCCGATAATCCATGTTCAGTCCATCCACAATCACATGTTTGCCACAGTAAGCCAGTTCGGAAACGAGTTCCATGATGGCGCTGCTGAAAAACTGAACTTCATCAAAGGCAACAACATCGGCATCTATGGTTTGATTCAGAATGGTCTCTACGGATTCCGGCGTTAATTGCCGGGGAATGGAATGGGCAGGCAGTCTGTAGCCGATCCGGCTTACGATCTCGTCCTGTGCGAATCGATCATCCTCGGCTGGTTTGTAGGCAACGACCTTTTTACGGCCAAATTGAATAAGTTTCTGACAACGGCGAATAAGTTCACCAGATTTTTCACTGAACATGGGTCCAGTAATTACGGTAATACGTCCAGTTTGCACGGTGCTGCTACCCCTCTCGCATACGGAATTCAAAAAAAAGCGACCATTACAGATTACCACATCTTCTTTGGAAAGAGCCAGAACTAATATGAATCGGTTTGTGTTACGATATGGATGGTTACGATGCTGGTTGCGAAAGCTGGAGTCGCTAGAGTTATCTGAAAAGAGGTGTTACCAATGAACGAAGCATTAACCTCACTGAAACAGCGTTACGAGGAGCTGAATAAAAAAAGCAAGCTGGATGAAGCTGCGCAGGCATTATTTACAGAACTACTCACAGAAGCAGAGCGACTACAAGCCAGCAATCTGACATTGCGCAGAACGATTCTGAAGTCCTCTTCGAAAGAGTCACGCATGTCGACTAAGCTTCGAGATGCCTTGTATGAATGAAGCATTTCAAATTATGCGCAGAAAGCAAAAAAGCCCGGAATCATGAAGTGCTTCCGGGTGTTTCCATCTGTTCTGACTGTTTTTTGGAGCGAAAACGTGGTCCTACATAGTTGCGTTTGCGGTCGCGAAACAGAATCCAGCCGCCGAGAAAACTCATGCCTGCCGCAAAAAGCACAAGCCCACCCAGAAAGGAAAGCCACTGGAATCCGGGAGCGACCAGATCGTTTCCGTGCTCCGCGTAATATAGGAATAAGGCATCTTTCATCATGAGAAAGCCCTTCATGGCCATTAAGCCTGGGATAACGAGTACAACAATTGCGAGAAAGCGCGCAAAGACTATTTTTGTATTCATGAGCATTATACCCTTTCTGCCAGTGTAGACATAAAATAAAGGTTACGCTTACAGGGATCCCTGCTTATATCATAGCTTGGAATGTACAGACTGTCCATGCGATAATGGTCAAACTTTGAGTTGACCGCGCAAGGAGAGTACAATGGCATATAGAGGGTATGCAAGATATTAAGGTACCATAGGTCATTTTATTATTTTTTATATTCAAAAAAATGAGCATATAGAGGAGAACATAGAGATGCCAATACCATGTGATGTTGCTGTATTAGGTGGAGGAACGGGCGGATATGTTGCGGCGATCCGTGCTGCCCAGCTAGGAAAAAAAGTCGTTATCATAGAAAAGGACAAGCTAGGTGGAACTTGCCTGCATCGGGGATGTATCCCAAGCAAGGCGCTACTGAAAAGCGCCGAGATGTACGCGGAAATTCAGGATAGCGAGAGCTACGGCATCGAGACCACAGGAGCAACACTGGTGTTTCCGAAGGTTCAGGCACGTAAAGATGCGATTGTGGAGCAACTTCACCAGGGCGTTCAATATTTGATGAAAAAAAATAAAATCGAAGTCGTGCACGCCAAAGGACGTGTTATCGGGCCTTCGATCTTCTCGCCACAGAGCGGAGCTGTAGCGGTGGAGTTTGAGGACGGCGAGATGGACACGGTTGTTCCAACGAACCTGATTATTGCTACGGGCTCACGTCCACGTGTGCTACCGGGTCTTGAACCGGATGGACGATACATCATGAGCAGTGATGAAGCGCTTCGCATGGACGAGCTGCCAGCTTCAATCCTCATTGTGGGCGGAGGTGTTATCGGCCTGGAATGGGCCTCTATGCTGAATGATTTTGGCGTGAGTGTGACGGTGGTTGAGGCAGCAACTCATGTACTTCCTGCAGAAGATGAGGATATAGCGAAAGAAATGCAACGTTTACTAGGCAAACGAGGCGTACGCTTCTTGACTGGCGCTAAACTGATGACCGACAGCTACCGCACCGAAGACCAGAACGTGAACATCGATGTGCAGCTTGCGGGAGATAAGGTAGAGACGCTGACTGCCGAAAAAATGCTGGTGTCTATAGGACGTCAGGCTAACGTTGAAAATATCGGACTTGAGAATACCGATATCAAAGTGGAACGAGACTTTATTGCGGTTAACAAACACCTGCAAACTGGAGAAGGCCATATCTATGCGATTGGTGATTGCATCGGCGGGTTACAGCTAGCCCATGCCGCAAGTCACGAAGGCATACTTGCAGTCAATCATCTTGCTGGTGAGAGCGTGCATCCGATTGAAGCTCATCGGATTCCACGCTGCGTGTATACTCGCCCGGAAGCCGCCAGCATTGGCTTCACGGAGAAGGAAGCTAAAGAACGCGGACACGAGATCAAAACCGGCAAGTTCCCATTTCAGGCGATCGGCAAGTCCTTGATTCACGGTAGTCGCGATGGATTCGTGAAGGTTATAGCGGATGCCAAAACGAATGATATTTTAGGGGTACATATGATTGGTACTCATGTTACTGAACTGATTGCAGAGGCCGCATTGGCACAGATGCTGGATGCAACGCCATGGGAAGTCGGGCAGACCATTCATCCACATCCTTCACTGTCTGAAATCATGGGCGAAGCGATGTTAGCCGTGGATGGAAAAGCGATTGGAATGTAAGCCGGATAACCCCGAGTGAGAAAGGTACTTTCCTTTTTTGGGCAAAAGGGATTATAATAAGGTTAAGCCAAGTCTTAGTACCAGGTTATAAGAGTGGGTAGTAGGACTTGCAAAAGGCTTTGATTAAAAGGAGGTACCTCATATGAGTTCACAAGGTACTGCAGATGCGGTTCATCGTCATCAACAACTGGGACTTACCGATGGAGAAGTTTTAGATATGTACAAATACATGCTGCTTGCACGCAAGTTTGACGAACGTTGCTTGCTCTTGCAGCGGGCTGGCAAAATTAACTTTCACGTATCCGGTGTAGGCCAGGAGGCAGCGCAAGTCGGGGCGGCTTTTGGCTTGGACCGTGATCAGGATTACTTTTTGCCTTATTACCGGGATTATGGTTTTGTTCTTGCCGTAGGTATGACACCGCGTGAGCTGATGCTGTCCGCTTTTGCGAAGGCGGAAGATCCAAACAGTGGCGGCCGGCAGATGCCAGGTCACTTTGGTCATAAGAAACTGCGTATCGTTACCGGGTCCAGCCCGGTGACTACACAAGTTCCTCATGCGGTCGGATTTGCACTTGCTGCCAAAATGCAGAAGAAAGAGTTTGTTTCCTTTGTTACCTTCGGGGAAGGTTCGAGCAACCAGGGGGATTTCCACGAAGGCGCAAACTTTGCGGGTGTGCATAAGCTGCCTGTTATCATTATGTGTGAGAACAATCAATATGCAATCTCGGTTCCAATTCACAAACAGCTTAGCGGCAAAATCTCTGATCGTGCACTGGGGTATGGTTTCCCGGGACTTCGCGTGGATGGCAACGATGCACTCGAAGTGTACGCGGCTGTGAAAGAAGCGCGCCAGCGTGCTATCGCCGGTGAAGGTCCGACACTGATTGAAGCGATGATGTATCGTCTGTCTCCACACTCGACTTCGGATAATGATTTGGCCTACCGAACCAAAGAAGAAGTTGAGGAGAATTGGAAGAAAGACGGCGTACTTCGGATGAAAAATTATTTGATTGATTGCGGCATCTGGGACGAAGCCCGGGATGCGGATCTGGCTTCCCAGCTCGCGCTGGAAATGAAAGAAGCAACTGAATATGCAGACAATGCGCCATATCCTAAACCTGAGGACACGCTGACGCATGTCTATGCAGACAGCGAAGAAGGGGGACGGTAATCATGGCTATGATGGAATATATTGATGCAATACGTCTCGCAATGAAAGAAGAGATGGAACGGGACGAAAATGTTTTTGTTCTTGGCGAGGACGTCGGTGTAAAAGGTGGCGTGTTCACCACAACCAAAGGGTTGCAGGATCAATTTGGCGAGATGCGTGTCATGGATACGCCACTGTCTGAATCGGCGATTGCCGGTGTGGCGATCGGTGCAGCAATGTACGGCATGAAGCCGATTGCGGAAATGCAATATTCGGACTTTATGCTGCCAGCAACAAATCAGATTATTAGTGAGGCGGCCAAAATCCGTTATCGCTCCAACAACGACTGGAGCTGTCCAATTGTAATTCGAGCGCCAATCGGTGGCGGGATCTTCGGCGGCTTGTACCACTCCCAATGTCCGGAATCCATCTTCTTTGGTACGCCTGGACTCAAAATCATAGCTCCTTACTCGGCGTATGACGCCAAAGGTTTGCTGAAAGCGGCTGTCCGCGACCCGGACCCGGTGCTCTTTTTCGAAAATAAAAAATGCTACAAACTGATCAAGGAAGATGTGCCTGAAGATGATTACATCGTTCCAATCGGTAAGGCCAATGTGCTTCGTGAAGGTGCCGATATTACAGTTATCGGATACAGTCAGCCATTGCATTTTGTTATGCAGGCCGCTGAGGAGCTGGAACGGGAAGAGGGCATTACGGCACATGTACTGGATCTCCGTACATTGCAACCGCTCGACCGTGAAGCGATTATCGATTCGGCCCGGTTGACGGGCAAGGTGCTGATCGTGCATGAAGATAACAAAACCGGTGGTGTTGGCGCAGAGGTGGCGGCGATTATCAGTGAGGAATGTCTGTTTGATCTGGATGCGCCTATTCAGCGTTTGTGCGGTCCAGATGTACCAGCGATGCCAATCAGTCCTACGCTGGAGAAATTTTATATGCTGAGCAAGGATAAAGCCAAAACAGCCATGCGCGAACTTGCAGCGTATTGATCGATAAAGATAGAACAAAGTTTGGAGTGATGAATCAATGGCTGAACGTATGAAATGGATCGAGGTCATTATGCCGCAACTCGCAGAATCTCTGGTCTCGGCTACCATAGCCAAATGGTTAAAAAAACCGGGTGACCGTGTGGAGCAGTACGAGCCGATCTGTGAAGTCATTACAGATAAAGTGAATGCCGAGATACCGTCTACGGTGGATGGCATTATGGGTGATCTGTTGGTGGAAGAAGGAACGACCGTCGCGGTAGGTGAGGCCATCTGCCGCATGCAAGTTGCTGCTTCGGATGAAGACACCGCTGAACAAGTGACACCTGCTGCAAGCCAGGAGCAGCAATCGCAACAAGCCCAGGTACAGCGTAATGCAGGACAATCTCCGGCGGCTGCCGGATCAAACGCAGCAGCATTTGATCCCAATCAGCCGATGCGCCATCGCTATTCTCCTGCGGTGCAGTCCTTGGCAGCAGAACATGGATTAAATCTGCAGCATGTTCAGGGAACAGGGGCTGGCGGCCGGATTACACGTAAAGACGTGCTTTCTTATGTTGCACAGGGCGGACAGGCAAATACAGTATCAGCATCCGTACAAACATCTAATGTTGCTGCACAGGCTTCTTCCCCGTTTAGCGGAATCAGAGATACTGGTGCAACTACGTCAACAATAGCTACGAACGGCGTAGCAGGACAGACACTTCCTGCATCTGATGCGGGCGTTCCTGTGCGTCATTCCGGAATCCATCTGACCGAAAATCCGAAAATTCCCCAGATTGAAGTGGAAGGCGGCGGACAGGGAAGATCAGAATATTTTATCGATGTTACTCCGGTACGTAATGCCATAGCGCGTAATATGCGTCAAAGTGTATCTGAAATCCCTCATGCGTGGACGATGATCGAGGTGGATGTAACCAATCTCGTTATGTTGCGCAACAAATTGAAGGATGAGTTCAAACGGAAAGAGGGCATTAACCTGACCTACCTTTCGTTTATGATGAAGGGTGTCGTCAATGCGATTAAAGATTACCCGATCATGAACTCGGTATGGGCTGTTGATAAAATTATTGTGAAGCGGGACATTAACTTGTCCATGGCTGTAGGTACAGAGGATTCTGTGCTTACACCGGTCATCAAACAGGCCGATCAGCGCAATATCGCAGGTCTCGCTCGTGAGATTGATGACCTGGCTCGTAAAACCCGTGAAGGCACGCTGAAGCTGGATCATATGCAGGGTGGTACATTTACCGTGAACAATACAGGTTCGTTTGGTTCCATCCTGTCCCAGCCAATTATCAATTACCCACAGGCGGCTATCCTTACATTTGAGTCCATTGTGAAAAAACCGGTTGTCATTAATGATATGATCGCAGTGCGGTCCATGGCTAACTTGTGTCTTTCTCTGGATCACCGGATTCTGGATGGCGTCATCTGTGGACGGTTCCTGCAACGTGTTAAGGAAAACCTGGAAGGCTACAACATGGAAACAAAAGTGTATTAAGTTTATGATAGAATGACGGGAAAGTGTATGTGCCTCGGGCCGTGCACTTTTCTGGCTGTCTAGAGACGGGCGTATCTTCATATATTAAACCATGGGCAGAAGGATGTGGGGAAACATGGGCAAACCGCTGAATGTGGCATACATACCGATGCTTGATTATGAAGCGGCATGGAATCTTCAGAAGTCAATTGTGCAGCAGCTGGACGAAGGCGAAGGTCCTGAACAAATGTTGCTTTTACAGCATCCGCCAACCTATACCATTGGTTCACAGAACCATCCGGAGCATCTGCTTTGGAGTGAGGAAGAGTTGAAAGCACAGGGCATCTCCTTGTTTCAAATTGATCGCGGCGGTGATATTACTTATCATGGACCGGGTCAATTGGTAGGTTACCCTTTGTTAGTCCTTGGTCGGGATGAGGAACTGGATCTGCATGCTTACTTGCGTAAGCTGGAGCAGGTGATGATCGATTATCTCGCCGATCAGGGCGTTGAATCCGAGCGTAAAGAGGGATATACAGGCGTATGGATCGGTGATTTGAAGATTGCAGCCATCGGCATCAAGTTTAATCGGTGTAAGCATCGACGTGGATTTGTGACGAGTCACGGGTTTGCTTTTAACATCACCTCAGGCATTCAACATGCCGGGTTTCAGGGCATTATTCCATGCGGAATTGAACAGTATGGCGTGACTTCATTGGAGGATATTACGGGGAAGTCATACACAGTGGAGCAGGTAGCCCGGGATATTGTACCTTATTTTCAGCGTATATTCCCATATGATCTGATATGGAGTACAGAAAAAGAAGCCCTCCAGCGTCTGTAGACAGCGCGTTAAGAGAGCTTCAGATCAGGGTGACTATCCGAACAGCAACGGTTCCAGTGCGATGAAAAGAGTGGAGCCAACCATAGCTGCCAGCATGAGATAGATCACAATTTTGAACCATTTCTTATTTTGCATGAAGAGAGAACTCCTTTCAGAACTTTTGAACAAGCCATAGTACCTGTATTGTACCGTATCTACGATAGGGAGGAAAGTCTAATGATTAATGAACAGCGTGTGATTCAGCATTTTATGGATCTGGTGCAGATTGATAGCGAAACAAAAAATGAACAGAATATTTCCAAGGTGTTAAAAGAACAATTTGAGGATCTGGGCCTTCACGTCTATGAGGACGATACAATGAACGAGACAGGGCATGGCGCGGGCAACCTGGTCGTTACACTGGAAGCTTCGGGTGTGGAAGGTGTAGAGCCGATGCTCTTCACATGTCACATGGACACCGTAACCCCCGGACAGGGGATCAAACCGGAGCTGAGCGAGGATGGATGGATTCGCAGTGATGGAACAACGATTCTGGGTGCCGACGACAAGGCGGGCATTGCGGCTCTGTTTGAAGCCATTCGTATTATTCAGGAAAACAACATTCCGCATGGCAAAATTCAATTTGTGATTACAGTTGGAGAAGAATCCGGCCTTGTCGGTGCACGAGCGATGAATCCGAAAGATATCGATGCTTCCTTTGGTTATGCGCTGGATTCTAACGGAGCGGTGGGTACGATCTGCGTGGCTGCTCCAGCAAGAGCCGAAATTGAGATGAAAATCTATGGCAAGTCAGCACATGCCGGCGTGAATCCGGAAGATGGAATCAGTGCCATTCAGGTTGCAGCCAAAGCCATTGCAGCAATGAAGCTTGGACGCATTGACGACGAAACGACAGCGAATATCGGTAAATTCCAAGGTGGCTCCGCACTGAACGTAGTATGTGACTTTGTTCAGATCGATGCGGAGGCTCGCAGTATTGTGCAAGAGAAAATCGAACAGCAAATTGCCCAAATGCGTGAAGCATTGGAGACGACATGTCGCAAATATGGCGCAACCGCAGAGTTCCGCAGTGAGATTAAATATCCTGCATTTGGCTTCCATGACGACCATGAGGTAGTGCAACTTGCCCAGCGTGCGATTCGAAGCCTGGGTCTGGAAACAAGCACGTTTGCTTCTGGCGGTGGCAGCGATGCGAACATTTTTAACGGGTTCGGCATTCCGACGGCGAATCTGGCTGTAGGGTACGAAGATATCCACACCACCAAAGAACGCATTCGCGCAGCAGACATTGTGAAGTTGTCCCAAGTCGTTATCGCGATTGTGCAGGAAACGGCAAAAGGCAAATAAGCGATCAGAAAAAACGATCGTATATTAGATGATATGATGTAAACTTAGCATCGCTTGAAAAAGAAAATGAAGTCCGAATTCGGTTCAGGCCGGGTTCGGACTTTTTGAACAATGGTGAAGCTTCTAGCCTTTGCGTCCCGCAAGCATGTCGCAGAGTTTGGTTTCTGGGCCCCATTCACGCATCCACTGTCTAAGGATAAGCTGTATTTGTCTGGCTTGTCCGACCACATGCGCAGACTGAGGTGTGAGATAACTTTTCATTTGGTGAATCCCCCTTGGTTCTCGCTGTACGCATTAGACTTGTACACACGATAAAATTCTTATAGGCTCACCATATGCCTGAAATCACAGTTTTATACTACATCTCAGTTCAATTGAGTGAATTTTTTACACATCATCGGAGTGTCCGTGTAAATCAACTCGGCTCAATTGAACTCAACACACATTAAAAGGAGCTGAACTACACATGAAATCCAAAACATCTGCTGCATCGATCCATGCACCTCAACCTGCGAATCCCAAGCTTGACGAAGTGACGGTATCCACCAAGCCGATCTTTGAGGGCAAAGTGATCTCACTTCAGGTAGACACAGTGAAGCTGCCAAACGGGCAGACGGCTACCCGAGAGATTATCAAACACCCAGGAGCGGTAGCGGTACTGGCATTGAGGGGAGATCGCATGCTGGTCGTGGATCAATATCGTCAGGCGATGGGCCGTACGGAAGTTGAAATTCCAGCGGGCAAGCTTGACCCGGGTGAACAGCCTGAAACTGCAGCCGCACGTGAATTGAAAGAAGAAACGGGATATGAAGCCAAGTCGCTCCGTCATCTGCGGTCTTTCTATACCTCGCCAGGCTTCGCGGACGAGATCATTCACCTGTACATTGCCGAGGAACTGGAAGCTGGAGAGATGGCTCTGGACGAAGATGAGTTTCTTGAAGTATCGGAGATCACGCTGGAGGAAGCGTACCAGCTGATGGACGAAAATCGAATCAGTGATGCCAAAACGATGATGGCTGTGTATGCCTGGGATATTTACAAAACGACAGGACGGTTTTAATCATGCAAAATCAAAAGGGAACGCTACCGCTGTGGGAGCCGTGTTATGCGGATCTGCATATCCACATCGGACGTACGTCCCGTGGCGAGTCGGTTAAAATCAGCGGTAGCCGTGACTTGACTTTTGAAAATATAGCTCGGGAGGCATCCACTCGTAAAGGAATTCATTTGCTTGGGGTCATTGATTGCCATTCTCCGGTTGTGCAGAGGGATATTGAGGATCTGCTGGAGAACGGTACGATGTCTGAGGTTGAGGGCGGTGGTATTGCTTATCAGGATACAACCATTCTGCTCGGAACCGAAATCGAGCTTCGCGAGCCTGAGATGCGTGAGTTCCACATGCTCGCCTACTTTCGGGATCTGGATACAATGAAGTCTTTTACAACCTGGATGACGCGTTATATGAAAAATGTAAATCTCAGCTCCCAGCGGGTATACGTACCTGCTCTTGAGATGCAAGCGGAGATCAAGGCACGCGGCGGGCTTATTGTACCCGCTCACGTGTTTACACCGCACAAGGGCATTTATGGTAGCACAGCGCCACGTATGGCGGATGTGCTGGACACGAGCCTTGTGGATGCGGTTGAACTGGGTCTAAGCTCGGATTCTTCTATGGCGAGTTATATTCGGGAACTGGACCAGGTTCCGTTTCTAACGAATTCGGATGCGCATTCGCTAGGTAAAATCGGGCGGGAATATAATGAGTTACAGATTGCCTCGCCTTCGTTTGACGAATTCGGTAAGGCTTTGCTGGGGGAAGAGGGAAGAAGGATTGCAGCTAATTATGGTTTGAATCCAAGACTCGGAAAGTATCACCGGACCTATTGTGCAGCATGTGGCAGCGTCATGGATGAGAAGGATTTGTCCGCTGAACGTTGTTCTCTCTGTGGTAGCCCCAAGCTAGTTCAAGGGGTGCTGGACCGTATTCTGGCTATTGCTGACCGTGAGCAACCGGAGCTTCCTGCAAATAGGCCACCATACTATTATCAGGTTCCACTTGAGTTCATTCCAGGGCTTGGTAAAGCCAAGCTACGTCAACTACTGGATCGTTTTGGAACAGAGATGGCTGTATTGCATCGTACAGATGAAGCTCAACTAGCCGAAGTAGTTGGTTCAGTGCTCGCTGAATTAATCGTAGCGGCTCGTAATGGTGAACTGACATTGTCCTCAGGCGGTGGGGGCACATACGGCAAGGTCGCGGCCAAAGAGCAGACATCTCAGAAAATGTAGAACGAGTATGACGAGTAGAGCAGGTTGTTATAATTCGGACAAGAAGTCATACAGGTGAGCCCAGGTTCATAAGCTGAAACATGAGGATGATCAAGTCTAACGTTTGATTTATCTCCTTGGAGCAGGATAACCGGAAAGGGGACTCGTACCTGTATGCGTTCTTCCTATTTTACGTTTAAAGGGCAAACCTCGTTATATGTATTCGTCGCTGTCTTGTTTCTGGTTGGTGTCATTTTTGGCGCATTGATGGTCAACGCTCTTTCCTTGGAACAGCGACAGGATCTTGAAGCCTATCTGGGCAACTTCTTTATGACGGTGCAACATAGTTCACAAGGGACGGAGCACACCGCTTATTGGGATATAGCCATGCTTCATCTTAAATGGGTCGGGTTGATCTTCATTCTCGGCTTGTCTGTTGTAGGTTTACCAGGCATACTGGTTCTTGATTTTTTAAAAGGGGTACTGATCGGCTTTACTGTAGGTTATCTCGTTGGGCAGTACTCGTGGAAAGGACTACTGTTTGCACTTGTATCTGTAGCGCCGCATAATCTGTTCGTCATTCCAATCTTACTGATCTGTAGTGTGGCTGCGATGACGTTCTCCTTATATATCATACGTAATCGGGTTTTGATGCAGCGCGCACCAGGCCGCCAAAGACCGTTTGCTTCCTATATTATTCTGACGGTGGTTATGGCGGTATTGCTGCTTGGAGTGGCCTCTTTTGAAACATGGATTACTCCCGCAATGATGCGCTGGGTCACGCCGATGTTGCTTCCTGTCTAGCTTGTACTACATGTCCTAAAATGTTGACTTTGATATTGAACTCCCCCTATAATGAAAAGAGTGGGTTAAGTTGCAGTGTGCAATGATTTCCTAGGGGGAGGGAGAAAATGGAAGCACGGATCGATAAAATTAAGCAGCAACTACAGTCCCAAGGTTATAAATTAACGCCCCAGCGGGAAGCCACCGTAAGAGTACTTTTAGAGAACGAAGAAGATCATCTGAGTGCAGAGGATGTATTCATGCTCGTTAAAGAAAAGGCTCCCGAAATCGGTCTGGCAACCGTGTACCGTACCCTCGAACTATTGAGTGAGTTGCATGTTGTAGAGAAAATCAACTTCGGCGACGGTGTAGCGCGTTATGATCTGCGCGGAGATACATCCAAGCATCACCATCATCACTTAATCTGCGTGCAATGCGGAAGTATGGATGAAATACGTGAGGACTGGCTTGGACCGCTTGAAGAACGACTGGAGCGGGAATTTAACTTTTCGGTAGTAGATCACCGACTGGACTTTCATGGAATTTGTTATCGTTGCAAAGCTAAAAATGAACAAAAGCCCAAAGATGAAGAATAACATAGCCTATCTTCAAGCTCTCACCGGCGGTTTTGACGGGGGAGCTTTTTTGGTCACGAACCTGGCTTATGGTTCACTCGTCAAGGCATATTCCCGGACATTTGGACATACCCTGTTTCAAGAACGATACTGGACTTGAAATACGGGAGGGGACAGTTCCAATGATTATATCTGTGCGGAGAGGGTTGCGTTTTATACGATTTATTGTGTTTTTTGCTGCGCTGGTGTATCTGTTCTACCACGTACTCGATCTGTTCAACGGATGGATTTCACCTGTGGATCAGTATCAGATGCCAATGGGCAATGCGGTTAAGGTATTTCAGGAAACGGATTGGCCAGGCACTGGAGAAGCACGTCCTACGATGTCGGAGCGGCTCCGTCTCTTCTATTGGTACGGTGAGTAGCTGCAGGCGTGAAGAGTGACTCCGTTCGTCAGGGATGCAAATACGGAAGCAGCCTGCCGTTTGGCATTGCTGTCAGATGAGGAGTGTTGTACATGAATCAGACCATACACGCCTATGCTTTATACCTGGAAGAAGATAAAGGGAAGTCGAGCAGTACGCTGGAATCCTATCTTCGAGATGTGGACAAGTTCGTTGAATTTGTGAGAAAGGAATATGGAATTCGCGAAGCGAGTGAGGTTAGACGAACACATGTTGTGTTATTTGTGGGTCAGCTCAAACAGGATGGCCGTGCGAATGCAACGATTGCTCGCAGCATCGTATCCTTGCGATCGTATTTCCATTTTCTGATGCGGCGCGGCGAGATTGTACAGGACCCTACGTTTGATGTGGAAGCACCCAAGGCCGATAAGACACCTCCCCAAGTTCTTACGATTCCGGAGATCGAACTGTTGCTTGCCTCTCCAGATGTCAGCTCACCCCAAGGCGTTCGAGATCGAGCCATGCTGGAGTTGTTATATGCTACGGGCATTCGGGTGTCGGAACTGATTGCGCTGGATGTACGGGATGTACAGCCTGGTATGCGCTTCATTCGTTGCGGCGGAGCGGGTAAAGAGCGTATTCTTCCGATTGGTGCACCGGCTGCCCACTGGGCGAGCGTATATATAGACGAGTTCCGTGAACAATTGCTTAAAGCGGGAGCGGACGAGCAGGCATTATTTGTGAATGTATCCGGCAGACGTTTAACCCGGCAGGGATTCTGGAAGCTGCTAAAAAAATCTGCTGTGGATGCGGGTATTTCGGGTGAGATAACACCGCATACGCTGCGCCATTCATTTGCTGCTCATCTCATTGCAAACGGAGCTGACACTCGTGCGGTGCAGGACATGCTTGGTCATGTCGAACAGCCCGGGCAGCAATACAGTCAGCATGGACGCAAGACGATGAAAGAAATTTATGAGACCCATCATCCACGTGCAAAATAAGGCTAAATGCATAGTTTGCAACATGAAACCAACCAACGCCGTTATACATACGCGGGTTGCGTGTTAGATTTCTTCTTGCGCCAACACAGACGTAGACATGACAACCCTGCTGAATCATAAACGGATCGTTACTACTCAAGGAGGAACAACATCTCATGACAACACTAAACCAACAGATGATTGCAGAGGCGGCAGCCTATATTCAAAGCAAAAGCTCCATCAAGCCGGAAGTCGGTTTGATTCTCGGGTCAGGCCTCGGCGTCCTGGCTGAACTAATTGAGGATGGCGTTAACATCGCGTATCAGGATATTCCGCATTTTCCGGTGTCCACTGTAGAAGGGCATGAAGGCGAACTGCTGCTTGGTACGATTCAAGGCCGTCCGGTTGTAATGATGAAAGGCCGCTTTCATATGTACGAAGGATACGGCCCGGAATTGACGGCATTCCCGGTACGTGTCATGAAAGCGCTGGGCGTAAGCAGTCTGCTGGTAACGAATGCAGCTGGCGGCGTAAATACATCTTATCAAGCGGGCGACTTGATGCTTATCTCCGATCATTTGAATATGACTGGCAAAAACCCGTTAATTGGTCCGAATGATGCTGCGCTCGGCGTACGCTTCCCGGATTTATCCGAAGCCTACAGCCGTCGTCTGCGTGCACTTGCCAAAGATACAGCGGCAACTCAAGGTTTTACTGTGCGAGAAGGTGTGTATGCAGGCCTGCTTGGCCCTAACTACGAAACTCCGGCAGAGATCAGAATGCTTCGTACTCTCGGTGCCGATGCGGTAGGGATGTCCACCGTTTCTGAAGTGATCGTCGCTCGCCATGCGGGTATTGAAGTGCTGGGCATTTCTTGCATCAGTAACATGGCAGCGGGTATCCTGGATCAACCGTTGTCACATGACGAGGTAATGGAAACGACTGAGCGTGTACGTGAAGCTTTCCTGGCGCTCGTGCTGGCGGTTATTCCCAAGATGTAATGAGGAACTGAAGAATAAACAATAGTGATCTTTATGACGGATTAAATAAGGAACAATTCATTGAATGATGTTTGCTCAATGAGTTGTTCCTTTTTTTATAATATGGAATATGAGAATGATGATATTCACTTTACATGGATAGCAATGATTGAATGCTTGGTTCAATCTCCAATGGTTCCGTCGTTGTCTCAAATCTTCCTCGTACCTGACCGTTCTGATCGATCAAAAATTTAGTGAAGTTCCACTTGACCCCATCACCCTTGTAGATATCAGGGAATTTTTCGTTTAGAAAATGGTGCATCCATTCTCCGCTAGCCGTTTCGGTGTCAAAGCCTAGAAATGGTGCTTGTTCGGTTAAAAATTGAAAGATCGGATGAGCGTTCAGCCCCCTGACTTCGATTTTTTCAAATAACGGGAACGTTAACTTCAATTGATTTTCACAGTGAGCTTTCACTTCCGAATTGTCCCCTGGCTCTTTCTCATTAAACTGGTTACACGGAAATGCTAGAATCTCGAAACCATAATGCTGGTACTTCTCATACAGCTGTTGAAGTGTCTCAAATTGACGAGAGTAGCTACACTTACTGGCTGTGTTTACAACAAGGAGTACTTTTCCTCGGTAAATGGTTAGATCGGCTAGCTCTCCATCGATGAAATGAACTTTATTATCATAAAAAGACATCTGAATCATCCTCCTACATTATTTCAATAGTTACATATCTATCTTAAGCCACGATTGCTCATTGGAGAAATATATATAAATAATAAATTACATAGGTAAACCCTATAAATAATTTTCTTCTTATATAAGTTGAACTATTCTTTTACACAATAACGGAGAGGACAGAAAAAACCTGAAAAAGCGGAGCTAAAAGCTTTCTGAAAGAAAGCTACCATCGGAAGCATACGCTTCGCCTTTATCACCGGATTTTCCCCTTTGGAAAAGGGAATCCAAAAAATCTGGGGATAACCGCTACTCTCCAGGTTATTCTGTCATCGGAGTGGACCGTGTAAAATTTTTAGTTCAACTTATATAGTAAAAAAAGTTAGGGGAAACCTGCTGAGACTGGAATAATTTACTTCAAACCCGCCGACAATGGATAGCAGTACATGCGAGGACTTACCACCGCGCTATTCATTTGAGGAGGGAACCTAGTGAAAAAAAGAATACTGGCATCGTTCATGACCCTTTGTATGCTGCTACCCTTAGTGGCATCTCCTGCTTTGGCTGAGGAGAAACCAAAGACTGCTAGCGGGGCGGATTTGGCTCCATCAGCACGTTCAGCCATTCTGATGGATGCAGATACGGGAACTGTGATTTATGAGAAAAACAGTCATGACCAGCTGCCTCCGGCGAGCATAACGAAAATTATGACCATGTTGCTTACCATGGAAGCGATTAGTTCAGGCAAACTGAAGTTAACGGATAAGGTAAGAACAAGTGAATATGCGGCCTCTATGGGGGGCTCGCAGATCTTTCTGGAGCCTGGAGAAGAGATGAGCGTGGATGATATGTTAAAAGGTATTGCCATGGCCTCCGGCAATGACGCATCTGTAGCAATGGCCGAGAAGCTTGCTGGCTCGGAAGAGGCTTTTGTACAGATGATGAACGAGCGTGCGCAGGAGCTGGGCATGAAGGATACGCGTTTTGCCAATGCGAACGGTCTGCCGGTGGATAATCATTATTCCTCTGCGCACGATATCGCGGTGATGAGCCGTGAACTGCTAAAACATCAGGGCATTACGAAGTATACCGGTGCATATCAGGACTACTTGCGTAAAGATTCCGAGAAGCCGTTCTGGCTCGTGAATACCAACAAACTGGTGCGTTTCTATCAGGGTGCAGACGGTTTGAAAACGGGATACACGTCCGAAGCGAAATTCTGTCTGTCGGCTACAGCTTCTAAAGATGGACTGCGTGTCGTTGCGGTAGTCCTTGGCGAGCCGAATACAAAAACCCGGAACAGTGAAGTATCCTCCATGTTTGATTATGCTTTTGCTCAATACACGATGAAGGCACTGTACAAAGCAGGTGATCTGCTGGGCAGTTTGAAGATTGAAAAAGGTGATGTTGCGGAGATGCCGCTGAATGCTGCGCAAAACTACAGTGTTCTGATGCGCAAAGGAGCCAAATCGACAGATATCCGGCATGAGCTGATTGTAGCCAAAGAAGTGAGGGCTCCAATCAAGGCTGGTCAGAGTGTAGGTAAACTCGTCGTATATCAAGGCAACGAAGTGATTAAGGAGTTTGATATCCAGGCTCCACAAGACGTGGGTAAGGCAGGCTGGTGGAAGCTGTTTAAACGCACAACCTCGAACTTGTTCGATTAGTTGGCAAGAAACGCCATTCTCCCTGGGGCTGGAACGGTTTTTGTAGTTAAATAGGAGTTTTCTTCTAGTTTTGTCGGGGGGCAGGAAAAGCTTTTGGCAACGTAGAAAACCTTGTTCTAAGACAGGGAGGAGAGTGGGCAAACGTGAACTTGAATGTGGACATGGAGCATCACCGCGGGATTTTGATTGTGCGATTATCCGGGGAGCTGGATCACCATACAGCTGACATGGTACGTATGCAGATGGATGAAGCGATACAGCGCAGACAATGTGAACATCTGGTGTTGAGTTTGAAAGACCTCGAGTTTATGGACAGTTCAGGCCTTGGTGTTATTTTGGGAAGATACAAGTTGATCAAAAATAAAGGCGGTAAAATGGTTGTCTGTGATGTAAATCCGCCGGTATACCGTTTGCTGGAAATGTCGGGATTGTTCAAGATCATGCCGATATACGAAAATGAGGGCACTGCTCTCTCAGGTCTGGAGGTCGTCTCATGAATGAAGGAACAGGGGCAAATTTCATGAATCTGCAATTTGCGGCCAAGTCGGAGAATGAATCGTTTGCACGGGTCACCGTTGCGGCTTTTATCTCTCAGCTTGATCCAACGATGGACGAGCTTAGTGATCTCAAAACGGTCGTCTCCGAAGCGGTGACCAATAGCATCATCCACGGATACGATAACAATCCGGAAGGTGTTGTGACCATTCAGGCCGAGATTCGTGACGATATGATCACGATCATTGTAGAGGACCGCGGCGAAGGCATCGAAGATCTTGATCTGGCCAAACAGCCGCTGTATACGTCCAAACCCGAACTTGAGCGGTCGGGCATGGGATTTACGATCATGGAAAATTTTATGGATGAATTCGAAGTCAGCAGTGAGCCCGGCAGAGGCACCTCCATCAAGATGAAAAAAAGGATTGAATCCAAGAAAGCATTGTATAATTAGGGGTTGGTGTTCTTATGGATGCTGAAGTGAAACCATCTTCACAGACCTACTTGGACGATGCCGAGGTCAAACGGCTGATTGCGCTCAGTCAGTCGGGTGACCATGAATCACGGGATACGCTGGTGAACTGCAACATCAGACTCGTCTGGTCCGTCGTGCAGCGTTTTATGAACAGGGGATATGAACCGGAGGATCTGTTCCAGATTGGTTGTATCGGCCTGCTCAAGTCAGTGGACAAGTTCGATCTCAGTTACGACGTAAAATTCTCGACGTATGCGGTGCCGATGATTATTGGTGAGATTCAGCGTTTCCTACGGGATGACGGAACCTTAAAGGTCAGCCGTTCGCTGAAAGAGATGGCGAATAAAGTCCGCAAAAAGAGGGATGAGCTGTCCAAGCATCTGGATCGATTGCCCACAATTAAGGAAGTTGCGGCTGAACTCGGGGTTACCCCGGAGGAAGTGGTATTCGCCCAGGAGGCTAACAAACCGCCAACCTCCATTCATGAGACGGTATTCGAGAATGATGGTGATCCGATTACACTGATGGATCAGATCGCGGATGAGTCTCAGGAGAAGTGGTTTGACAAGCTGGCGCTGAATGAAGCAATCGGCGGCCTGAGTGAACGGGAGCGGCTTATCGTGTACCTTCGGTATTACAGGGATCAGACTCAATCCGAAGTGGCAAGCAGGCTGGGAATATCCCAAGTGCAGGTCTCACGTTTGGAGAAAAAAATACTGCAATCTATACGCGATCAAATCGCGCAGTGATTCAGGATTATTCAGGGCTGATTCCATCCATTGGTATGAGTGTACATTCATCATAATACGACAACTAACAACCTCAATTCGCGTTATTTAGCGATGAGGTTATTTGTCGTTTTAATATTTTGTGTGGACACGGAGGACGAACGTTTGAGCTGTAAAATGACAATTAAAAGGATAATGCAGCCAGTACCTAACCATTGATAGATACCGAAGGGTTCATTCAGCCAAAGAACTGTAGTACCAACTGCCGCCAAAGGTTCGGCGCTCCCTAACAAGCTGGTCTCCTGAGGCGTGAGGTATTTCAGGCTGGCAATGTAGAACCAGAACGCGAGAAGTGTTCCAATCAATATGGAAAACAACAAATAACTATAGGTCTCTGGTGTCAGCAGTGTAAAGTGGATCTTCCATGGCGCATGAACAAAGCTCATAGCCACTCCTCCAATTACCATAGCCCAGCCAACAACCACGAGAGAATCAAACTTGTTAAGCAGTCTGACCGCATACAATGTATAAAATGCGGCAGATACAGCCGACAACAATCCCCAGATCACCGCTGGCTTCGAGACGGATAACTGATTCAGAGAGCCATTTGTTAACAGAAGGAAGCATCCCACAAGTGCCAGAACAGCGCAGATTATATGTTTGGCTGTAAGCAGGGATTGTTTACGCAACACCAAGTATACCATGATCATGACAGGAGAAAGATATTGCAAAAGTGTGGCGACAGCCGCATTGCCGTGATCAATGGAAGCCATGTAAGTGTATTGTACAGCCAACATGCCGACCAAGCCAAAGATAATAAAGGGCAGGGCTGTTTGTTTCGATTTCCAAACTTCAACAATCTGAGAACGGCTACGTGTAAATAATTGCAGTAAAAGAAGAAGGATACCGGCACTTAACAATCGCACGGTTACATACCAATTAACATTGATATGGTGCATTTGAAATAGATTTTGAGCCACCGTTCCTCCGACACCCCAGCAGGCAGCTCCTGTCAAAACCAGAAGTATACCTTTGAACTTGGGTGTTGACACTATTGATTTCATGTTTATTCGCCTCGCCTTAAATATAAGAATAGTGATATACTAGGACAGGATTAATTTAATTAATATCAAGATTACACAAAAAAAATATAACAATATTGAGATGAGAACGATGAGGAAAATAAAATTTGACATCGATCAACAGCTAAAGGAAATGACAGAACATCGTACAGATGATCTGTCTATCGCTTGTTACAAGACCACTATATCCGAGCATGCACAAGGGTATATTCCTTTGCACTGGCATGATGAATTGCAGTTTGTAGCAGTGATTCAAGGTGAAGTGTTATTTCATATTAATGAACAGCAAGTAGCGGTTACAGAAGGAAATGGGGTATTCATTAACAGCGGCATGATGCATATGGCAGAGGATTGGAGTATGGGCGATCCGAGCATTTATCTCTGTTTGAATGTGTCCCCGCAATCACTGGCCCCTGCCGAAATTTACATGAAATACGTACACCCGTATGTAAAAGCAACGAATTTGCCATATCTTATGATCGAAAAATCTGACTCCTGGGGAGAGCAGCTTCTTCAGAATATCGCTCTTGTGAGACAAGAAATTGAAGAGCAGGCTCCATATTATGAACTGAACATTGCAGGAGCTGTGCTGGAGATATGGAAAAGGTTAATTATGAATGGTTACTCACTCGAACATAACGAAACAGAGATGATCCGTAGCAAACGTATGAAGCATATGCTGATGTGGATTCATCAAAACTATGCCGAGCCGCTCAGGCTGGACGATATCGCAAAGGTAGGTCAATTAAGCCGTGCGGAGACCTGCCGAAACTTTCAGCAAATACTGCGTACGACACCCATGCAATATGTGCTGGATTATCGTATCCGAAAAAGTACAGAGCTTTTGCGTTTCTCACAGCGCAGTGTCACCGAAATCGCGTATGAGGTTGGGTTCAACAGTACCAGCTACTTCATCGAACAGTTCCGAAAAATGATGAAAATAACGCCTTTACAGTATCGAAGGGAAGAGCAGAAGGGAAGCTAAGATGAGGATAATGAGATACGTAGTTTTTTCTTCTTCCCAACGTCTTTGGCACCCCACTGTCCTTAGCCTTCCGCGCACGAGTTTCCATTCTTCCCCGGCCCCTGCAGGCAAGTATCATTCATTTGGTTTGGAAAAAAGAGGGAGGCAAGCCAGCGGAGGGAAGGAATCGGTAAAAGGAGCGAAGCGAGCGCGTTTATCACGGGATTTCCTCCTTGGAAAGGAGAAAACGAGAAATCCGGGGATAACCAGCGCCCGATACCGATCCATCCCGTAGCGTCCAGCGCCTTCCACGTTTTTTCCTCTCAGTACGCCTAACGACACCCACATGTCTTTCTCCTTCCATGCACCAGCATTCAGCTTTTTCCCCTGCCCGCCCCCGCAAGTTTCTTTCATTTGGTTTGGAAAAGAGAGGGAGGCAAGCCAGCGGAGGGAAGGAATCGGTAAAAGGAGCGAAGCGAGCGCGTTTATCACGGGATTTCCTCCTTGAAAAGGAGAAAACGAGAAATCCGGGGATAACCAGCGCCCGATACCGATCCATCCCGTAGCGTCAAGCGCCCCCTCCACACTCTTTCCAATTTAAATGTAATAAATTTGCACATTCTTCAAATACTAACCTAAATTACGCAGTAAAGGAGTGCTTTGGATGTCCCAGACACCCACTCCAACGGTCTACGTTCGCATGCGCAGCCGGATTCGCATTCAGAGAGGGCGAGCGGTCAAACTGAGGGATATTGCCCACGTACTGGCCTCATCCGAGGATCAGGAAGAAAGGCTGCTGGAACTTGAGCTGTTGCAGCCCGGACCGGAGGACGGCAACCTGATTCTTATTGACATCTTGCAGATTATTCCCCGGCTTCGGCAACTTCTGCCGGATGTGAATGTGGAGCTGATGGGGTCCGGGCATACGTTAGTTGAAGTAATGGCAGGTAGTGGTAAGGCTTCGAAATCCTTGTTTATCCTGGTATGGTTGTTGCTATTCTTCGGTTCAGCACTGACCATTATGAATTTTCACGCAGACGTGAATATGCAGGAAGTACAGATTCGCATCGTAGAGATGCTGACAGGACACCGGGATGAGCATCCGTACTTATTTCAGCTCGCCTATTCCCTTGGGATCGGCTTTGGCATGGCGGTATTTTTCAACCATCTATTTAAGAAAAAGTGGAATGAAGAGCCAACACCGCTCGAAGTGGAAATGTTCCTTTACCAGCAAAATGTAGACCAGTTTGTCGTCATTGAAGAAACTGAACGGATGCATGAGCAGAATCAAAGGGAGCTGAAAGACGATGAGCGTGCTTAACGGAGCGATCAGTATTGTGCTTGGCATTGCCGGGGGAATCGCTGTGGGGAGTGGTGTTATTGCGCTTATTCTTGTACTCGACATGATTCCCAGACTGGCTCAAGTGACCCAGTCCTATGACAAAACGCATTGGTACGAGGGTGCTCTCATTGGAGGTTCGCTGCTGGGCACGGTAGCTGATTTCTGGCATTGGAAAATGCATGGCGTCATGTTGCTTAGCCCGATTGTCGGACTGTTCTGCGGAGTTTTTATTGGCCTGCTGGCTGCAGCCCTGACAGAAGTACTAAACGTGCTGCCGGTTCTGGCTAAAAGGCTGGGCATGCGGTCGTATTTGTTTGGATTATTGCTCGCGATGATTCTGGGGAAAATGACAGGCTCACTGTTTGACTTTTTTGTATATCAGCGGTAAATCGGCATGAAGGTTAAAGGAGGATGGACATGGACGAACATACGGATCAGAGGAATGACGAGCAAGGTGACGGGGTAACGGAAGAGATGATGCACAAGTCCGCTTACGAGATTCAGAAGCAAGAAGAGGAACGAGCCCATCAGAAAAAAAAGCAAAACGAGATGTCCGACAGCGTTGAGGAATCCGTTGAGTACTGGCAGCACAATGATGATATATCTCCTCGCATGGCAGACATTAAATATACACTAAAGCAGGTGCTGGGACTTGGTGAATCGTTTGATGTTACGTTAAGGGAGATGGTGCTCGGCGGTAAACATGTGGGGCTGCTGATGTTGAGTGGTTTTGCGAAAGACGGGATTTTGCTTGAAGTGTTAAAACGGTTAACGTATCTCTCGCCGGATCAAATATCCGATCACGCGCTTAAATCCTATTTTGAATGCTACATTCCTCATATCCAGGTAGAACGCGTAGAGAAGATGAGTAATGTCATCAGTAAAGTATTGATGGGCATGAGCGCCATTTTCGTGGAGGGAGACCGCTCTGTTCTGATTATGGACACCCGGAGTTACCCTGTTCGCTCACCCGAGGAACCTTCACTCGAACGGGTGGTTCGCGGATCGCGGGACGGTTTTACCGAAACGCTGCTGACAAACGTAACCCTGGTACGCCGCAGAATACGGGACCCCGGACTGAAGTTTGAGCTCATGCAGGTAGGACGGAGAACGCAAACCGATGTATGTGTAGTTTATATTGACGATATAGTGGATAAGGTGCAGGTGGATTCGGTAAAGGAAAAAATACAACGAATCGATATCGACGGCATTCCAGCCGCCGATAAACAGTTGGAGGAAGCGATTATCAACAAAGGATGGAATCCATTTCCCCTTGTTCGTTATTCGGAACGTCCTGACGTTACAGCTTCCCACCTGCTGGAAGGACGAGTCGTTATTTTTGTAGATACGTCACCCAGCGTGATGATTTTGCCAACGACCTTTTTTGATCTATGTGAACATGCGGAAGAGAACAGGCAAACGGCTCTTATGGGAACCTATCTGCGGTGGGTACGTTTTGCAGGCATCCTGATCTCGTTGTTTTTGTTGCCGCTATGGATGCTGATGGTCATCGAGCCTTCGCTGAAACCCGTCGGTTTGGATTTTATTGGCCCTCAGGAAAGCGTGAAACTGCCAATTATTGTTCAGTTTCTGCTCATTGAGCTGGGTGTAGACTTGTTACGGATGGCTGCAGTTCATACACCGACACCGCTGGCTTCGGCCATGGGTCTAATTGCGGCTATATTGGTTGGAGATATTGCGGTAAAAACGGGGTATTTTGTCAATGAGGTTGTGCTATACATGGCTATAGCGGCGATCGGAATGTTTGCTACACCGAGTTACGAGTTAGGACTGGCGAACAGATTGGTCAGATTATTGCTACTGGTTGCGGTTGCGATATTCAAGGTGCCGGGTCTGGTCGTTGGGACTACGTTGCTGATTGTGGCGTTGACCATTCACCGTTCGTACAACTCGTCGTATCTTTGGCCATTTATACCGTTTAATGCAAAGGCTTTTGGCAACTTCTTGTTCAGGGTTCCATTGCTTGTCAGCAAGAAACGTCCATCATTCAACAAAACACGTGACAACACCAAGATGTCAGAGGATCCCGACGGTGAATTGCGAAAAAGTAAAAAACACAAATGATGTGCCGAAAAATCCATTCATCTCCCGGCTTAATTTGATATACTGGTGTAAAATCAATGGAATAATAACTGTTCCAGTATACAAAAAGTGAGGAATGCAGACGATGTATTTACACGGTACAAGTAGAATAAATGAGCAAGGTCACCTGGAGATTGGTGGAGTAGACGTTACAGATATGAAAGAGCAATTCGGAACACCGCTTTATGTTGTGGACGAGCAATTGGTTCGCGAGCGCTGCAGAGAGTACATGGAAGCATTCCGCGCTTCAGGCTTGGGCTTCCAGGTTGCATATGCGAGTAAAGCATTTTGCGTTATGGCGATGTGTGCTCTTGCAGCAGAGGAAGGCCTTTCTCTGGATGTTGTCTCTGACGGAGAACTGTTCACAGCTTTGCAAGCAGGCTTCCCGGCAGAACGCATTCATTTTCACGGTAATAACAAAACGATTGAAGAGATCGAAATGGCACTTGATGCTGAAATTGGATGCTTCGTGGTAGACAACTTTAACGAGCTGCATCTGCTCCAAGCTGTCGCCGCGGACAAAAACCGTAAAGTAAACATTCTCCTGCGTGTAACGCCGGGTGTCGAGGCGCACACGCATGAATATATCTCGACAGGACAAACGGACTCCAAGTTCGGTTTTGATATCGGCAACGGTACAGCATTTGAAGCGATTGAACTCGCAGCCAAACAGCCCAACCTGGTATTGCTCGGGGTGCATTCTCACATCGGCTCCCAGATCTTTGAAGTTGAAGGATTCCAGATGGCGGTTCAACGTGTTGCTGAATTTGCAGCAAGTGTATATGAGCGCCTGAATGTGGCATTCAAAGTCGTAAACCTCGGTGG
The DNA here is from genome assembly GCF_007680605.1 of Paenibacillus xylanexedens. Classification (GTDB taxonomy): domain Bacteria; phylum Bacillota; class Bacilli; order Paenibacillales; family Paenibacillaceae; genus Paenibacillus; species Paenibacillus xylanexedens_B. The sequence goes on along the minus strand of NZ_VEIO01000001.1, from coordinate 2,419,974 downwards.
CGGATTCGGAATCCGTTATATTGATGGGGATACGCCGCTGGAAGTGGCTCAGTACGTGAAGGCCATTACCGACGCGGTAAAAAATCATTTTGCACAAATCGGCTATGCAGTGCCTGAAATTTGGGTTGAGCCAGGCCGCAGTATCGTAGGGGAAGCAGGTACAACGCTTTATACCGTTGGAACGAGCAAAGACATTCCAGGCGTGCGTAAATATGTAGCTGTAGACGGTGGGATGACGGATAACCCACGTCCTGCATTGTATGAGTCCAAATATGAGGCCGTACTGGCAAATCGTGCAAACGAAGCGGCAACAGAAACGGTATCTGTAGCGGGGAAATGCTGCGAGAGCGGTGACATGCTGATCTGGGATCTGGATCTGCCAAAAGTGGAGAGTGGTGATCTGCTTGCCGTTGCTTGCACAGGGGCATATAACTATTCCATGGCAAGCAACTACAACCGGATTCGTCGTCCGGCAGTTGTGTTTGTCAAAGATGGTCAAGGCGATGTAGTAGTACGCCGTGAGTCATATCAGGACATTATCCAAAATGACCTCGTGCCAGCACGTATTGGCAAACAGCCAGTTACTCGTTAATTCAAGTTCCTATAGCAATAGATGAGGACGGAAAGGGCTTGCCCTTTCCGTCCTTTGTCGTGAATATTGCATCTATTTGGTATGCTTATAGGTTTGTACTTGAGAGTAGAAAAATCAAAAAAATAGCTCTTTCTTTTGCGATTCGGCTCTTTTCGGTGTACACTAAGAAAAGTGCTGTAATGCTTGACCACAAGTTTGGTATTGCGCCACAATTACTTTGTTCAAAATTGAAAGGAGTCATTTACATATGGCGAAACAAGCAAAAATTAAATTGGCAAACGGCGGAGAAGTTCTGATTGACCTGTTCGATCAAGAAGCTCCAAACACCGTAGCAAACTTTGAAAAATTGGCAAACTCCGGATTTTATAACGGACTTGTTTTCCACCGTGTAATTCCGGGCTTCGTAGCTCAAGGCGGATGCCCTAGCGGAACAGGTACTGGCGGCCCAGGTTACACCATTAACTGTGAGATCAACCCGAACAAACACGAGCGTGGAACACTTGCGATGGCACATGCTGGCCGCAACACAGGCGGAAGCCAGTTCTACATCTGCTACCAACCACAGCCACATTTGGACGGACAACATACGGTATTTGGTAAAGTAAGCAAAGGCATGGAGTTTGTTGATGCTTTCGAAGGCCGCGACAAAATGGAAACCGTTGAAGTTGTAGAAGTTTAATTCCAACTGAATTCTGCTCGGCGGCATCAAGTTAACCCCTGGTACATTCCTATTACGGAAGTACCAGGGGTTTTGTGCATTGTACAACCATTTTGCATAGTTGCCTTGCGATGTGTTATCAAAAATAAGCTTAAAGGAACTGGCGGAATAAGTTGATCGTAGGTTATTCTAGCAAGGTACAGACTGTTGAAACCGAATACATGAGGTTTGACAGCGCACTGGATATACTGAGCTTACATGTTTTCAAAACTACTGTGAAAGGATGTTGTTACTTTGACTTTAGATGTGGTACAGCAGCTTAAATTACTTCAACACATTTATAGTGAGAGCACGATTTGGGACGAGGAGTTGCGTGCTTCAAGACATAATATGCCAGAGGACGTATCGGCGGAACAATTACAGGCACTAGAGGTTGCTGGACATGAGCCTAATCATTTTGAAAGACCGCAGCATGAGGAGACGATCCGAGAACTGAGAACATTGGCTGAGCGTTGGACACTTCAGGAGGCTGCTCAGGCGTTTGTGGCTTCTCTATGGTCAGCGCCGATGATCTGGCGTTCACTTCTTACAGGAAAACTGATCGCAGCCAGTATACCTGACCATGAATATAGTCCATATCCTTCCAGTCATAAGTGCCAGATCTGTGGCTTGGATGTGAATGACGGAGTAGATACCTCCCTTCAATGGTACTGGCGAATGACAAACGGCACACCGCTGGATGGAGACATTTTTGGACATGTACTGGCTCTGAGAGAAATGGCCGCTTCGCAGGAGCTTCCAGTACCGAATGAGTATGATCGCTGGACGTTACGCGCGGTGTTAACGGTGCTGCGTAATCTGCCGCCCAAGACCCGGTACAGCAAGGCAGCGGATGCGTTCAAAAAAGAACAACTGCTACCTACGAAAAAGGTATATGTTTACCGCGACCTGCTTGAAACGCTGGCGCTGACCGGCATTCTGGACACACCAGAACAACCAGGAATGATTACAGCCTTCACCTCATATGCGGAACGCGACAAGAGACCTAATACCCGTGTTGAGGTACAAGCTCCCTTGGCATGGTGGGATTCATCTGTAGGGATCAACGAGCACAATTTGAACCTGATCTTTGATAAATTCGACTGCAGTGATGCATCGCTTGAGAACAAGCCTGAACCGAATCCACTGGCGAGTGAGACCGTTATTGGTGCATTTGAAAGCAGACGAGGTGCAGGCACCAAGGCGAAGGTGCCGAAAAAATCTCCGGATGCCGGTACAGGTAAAGTGCAGCCTGGAGACGTATATGCAGTGAAAGTACTTAGTGGTTCTTGGGTTACTGTATATTGTCATGAAGTGAAGGACAAACGTACCATAGTTGAATATCTGGATGGCGTGTTCCCCGATATGCCGGGAAAAGAAGACCTTATTCTGACCGTTCGTCCAAGGCCGGATGAGCGCTGGCAGTGTTCGGCCATCGGAATGGACTCGACCAGTTGGGTTAGGAGAGTAGCCCGCGATATACCAGTTCCCAATGCTTCCCAGCCCAAACCTGAGCGTGTTCCGTTTCACGCTGCGAAGGATTTGAGGCACATGGCAAGCTGGTGTTTTCCAAACCTTTGATTTATTTTTCAATAGTGATGAAGTCTGTGTCTCGTATGAGATGAGGGTTTTGTAATATAAATGCTTATTAAAAGTTAGTATGTGACAAAAAGAAACAAAAATGAATTGATTTTTTGACATTAAAGTGCTAACATCCAATTAATAACGAAAGCGATCCTTCAGGGCAGGGTGCAATTCCCTACCGGCGGTGATGCGTGTTGGGGTTTATTTTCTACCGACATGGCAAAGTCCGTGACCTGTCTGCTTATAGCAGATGGCTGATCTGGTGTAATTCCAGAACCGACAGTATAGTCTGGATGGGAGAAGGAGTGGGTGTAAGCCAGTGTGGTTGCACTCCGCGGGAGTGATGTCGCATAGCATTCAGCTCGTTTGGATGAGATGTGTGGAAGGCTTGTTTATAATGAGTTTTCTGGTACACAATACCGTTATATAGAAACTCTTCACCTGATTTTTTTGTATATCATTCTATAGCTCGAATGGGTATGCAATAAGGTATGTGTTTGTTTTCACTTACCTGTTAACCGGTTTTGGTGAAGTGTCGGTATTGGTGTGTTTCATCTCTCCTGCAGATGACAGTAGTCTTCCATCATCCCTACCTGAACAGATTGTTCGGTAGGGATTTTTTAGTTCAAGATTATAACCGCGGGGTGAACGGATATGGAAATGATCAATGATGAATTTTATATGGCGTTAGCACTGGATATGGCAGAACGGGCACAAGGACAGACTGGAATTAATCCTGTCGTGGGATGTGTCGTTGTTAAAGAAGGACGTGTTGTTGGTCTGGGAAGCCATCTGAAACGAGGTACAGGCCATGCAGAGGTTCATGCGCTGAACATGGCTGGAAGCGACGCGGAGGGTAGTACCGTTTACGTAACGCTTGAACCTTGTAGTCACTATGGCAAAACGCCACCCTGTAGCGAACGTTTGATTCATGAGAAGGTTAAACGGGTGGTGGTCTGTTGTGAAGATCCGAATCCGCAGGTTTCCGGTACAGGCATTAGTATGTTGCGTCAACAAGGCATCGAAGTTGAAGTGGGTGTTTTGCGCGAACGCGGAAGACGTATGAATGAAAAGTTTATCAAGTTTATTACAACGGGCCTTCCTTTCGTTACCCTCAAAACAGCTTCTACGCTGGATGGAAAAATTGCTACGCGTAGCGGGGACAGCAAATGGATCTCCAACGAACTGGCCCGTGAGATCGTGCATGCGCTTCGTCATCGTCATCAAGGCATTATGGTTGGCGTGGATACGGTAATCGCCGATAATCCGGAGCTGACCACCCGTTTGCAGGTAGAAGGCATCAGTCCGGTAAGGATCGTTGTGGATTCCAAGCTGAGGTTGCCTGTTGGCTCCAAAATGGTCAAGGACGGACTTGCGCCAACTTGGGTGCTTACAACCGACGAAGCTAGCCAGGAAGCGGCTGAGCGACTCGAAGCTTACGGTGTTGAAATTATTCGCTGTGGGCCTGGACCACGCGTAGATTTGTTGCGTGGGCTGAGTAAGCTGGGAGAGCGGGATATTGGCTCAATTCTGCTGGAAGGCGGCGGTACACTAAATGGTGCAATGCTGGAAGCGCGGCTGGTAGATCGTCTACTGATGTTTATCGCTCCCAAGATTGTGGGTGGATATGATACCCCGGGAAGTTTCCGTTTTGAAGGTGTAGAGCGCATGAGTCAGGCGATTCAATTGCATCAGCTGGAAATTGAGCAAGTTGGAGATAATATTAGCATTGGCGGTATTCCGATTTGGCCAGAATAGGAGGAAGATAGCATGTTTACGGGTTTGGTGGAAGAAGTCGGTCAGATCCGGCGCATTGGCCGTAAAGGTGAGGCTCTGGTTCTGAACATCGCTGCTTCTGTCATTATGGACGATCTCAAAATTGGTGACAGTGTTGCGGTTAACGGGGTTTGTCTTACCGCAACCACGCTGGAAGGCGGAGGTTTTACCGCAGACGTCATGCCGGAAACGTATCGGCACACCAATCTCAGTCAGCTTCAATCCGGCAGCAAGGTTAATCTGGAGCGTGCCATGTTATCGGGTGGACGATTCGGTGGTCATATTGTGCAGGGACATGTGGATGGGACTGGTGTTGTCGGTAGCATTGCTCGGGATCAGAATGCAGTTGTTTTCGAGATCAGGCCGGATGACCATGAACTTTTCAAATATTTAATTCCAAAAGGTTCGGTCACTTTGGATGGAATTAGTCTAACCGTAGTGCAGACGACTCAAAGTTCATTCACCGTTTCGATTATCCCTCATACGATTGGGGAAACGGTTTTGAATGTCAAAAAGACAGGAGATACCGTCAACATTGAATGTGATATTTTGGGGAAATATGTAGATCATCTGTTGCAATACGGCAAGGGTCATGCGGAAACGAGAACAGGCAAGCCAAGCAGTATTAGTGAAGAGTTTCTCTCCAATCACGGGTATGCATAAAATTAGAAGAGACAGGGTTAAAACATAGAACTGGAAACAGGAGGTGCAGCTAATGTCAGAACAATCCGAGCCATCCATTCTGGACTCAATTGAGGCAGCCATTTATGATTTGATGCGGGGTAAACCTGTAATCGTGGTCGATGATGAGGATCGGGAAAACGAAGGGGATTTTATTGCTTTGGCTGAAAAAGCAACCCCTGAGGTCATCAATTTCATGATTACCGAAGGTCGAGGACTCGTCTGTGTTCCCATTACGCAACAGCGGGCAGACGAATTAAATTTGAAGCCGATGGTTCAGCAGAATACGGATTTTCACGGGACTGCTTTTACGGTCTCTGTGGATCACAAAGACACAACGACGGGGATCTCGGCGCATGAGCGTTCCATTACCGTTAAAGGCTTGATTGATCCGAACGCGAAAAGCAGTGATTTTCGCAAGCCGGGTCACATGTTTCCGCTCATTGCCAAAGACGGCGGAGTGTTGCGTCGTGCCGGACACACGGAAGCGGCAGTTGATCTGGCGATCATGTGCGGCTCTTACCCCGCGGGTGTCATCTGTGAGGTGATCAAGGAAGATGGTACGATGGCCAGACTTCCTGACCTGCAGGAGATTGCACGCAAGCATGATTTGAGACTGATCAGTATCCAGGACATGATTCGTTACCGGAATGAGAAGGAGAAGCTGGTGCAACGTGAAGTTTCCGTGCGTATGCCAACGGATTTTGGCGAATTCCAGGCGGTGGCGTATACGAATGCAGTGGACAATAAAGAACATGTTGCCTTGGTCAAAGGGGATATTGACGGTTCCAGACCTGTGTTGGTTCGTGTTCACTCCGAATGTTTGACTGGCGACGTGTTCCACTCTCACCGTTGTGACTGTGGCCCGCAGTTTGATGCGGCGCTGAAGCAGATTCATGATGAAGGTAATGGCGTACTGCTCTATATGAGACAAGAAGGCCGCGGGATCGGTTTAATCAACAAACTCAAGGCTTACAAGCTTCAAGAAGAAGGTCTGGATACAGTGGATGCCAATCTGAAGCTTGGTTTTGCTGCTGATCTGCGTGATTACGGGATTGGTGCACAGATTTTGAAGGATCTTGGCGTTCGTCAGATTCGATTATTAACGAATAATCCACGCAAAATCAAAGGCTTGGAAGGATACGGTCTGGAAGTGGTAGAGCGTGTACCGATTCAGATGCAGGAGAATGAAGATAATACAGCTTACCTTCACACCAAGCAAGCCAAATTGGGGCATATGCTCAAGTTTGATGATATCGAGCAAAATGAAGAGTAATTACAGCGAATCATGATGATTTTCTGATATGTAAATATTGGAGATCCCACATGTTCAAATTGTAGCACCATAACATCATATATCAACAGGGAGATGACGATAATGCCTAACTATTTTGAAGGACATTTGGTATCGGAAGGTTTAAAATATGGAGTGGTAGTTGGACGTTTTAATGAATTTATTACGAGCAAGTTGCTTAGCGGAGCGCTGGATGCATTCAAACGTCACGGCGTGCAGGACAATGAAGTAGATGTAGCTTGGGTGCCGGGAGCGTTCGAAATCCCGCTTATCGCTCAGAAAATGGCCGAAAGCGGCAAATACGATGCGGTTATCACACTCGGGACGGTTATCCGTGGATCAACAACACATTATGATTATGTGTGCAATGAAATGGCCAAAGGGGTAGCGGCAATTAACCTGAAAACAGGGGTGCCGACCATCTTCGGATTGGTTACTACGGAGAACATTGAACAGGCGATCGAACGCGCCGGAACGAAGGCAGGCAATAAAGGTTGGGATGCAGCCACAGCTGCAATTGAAATGGCGAACTTGACGAAACAGCTAAAATAGTGCTTATTTAATAGTAGTGCCCTGCTTTGCGCAGACGAAATCGGGAGACCGGTTTCGGACGGCTGGCAGGGTTTTGTATTTTTCTGGCGGGAGGATTCGTCTAGTGACGGTAGTTACATACAAACTGGAGACTTTTGAAGGGCCTTTGGATCTGTTGTTGCATTTGATCGATAAGGCTGAGATCGACATCCAGGACATTCCCATCAGCGATATTACCGATCAATACATGGCGTATCTGCATTCCATGCAGGAGCTGGAACTGGATATTACAAGTGAATTTCTGGTGATGGCAGCTACGCTGCTGTCCATCAAGAGCAAACTTTTACTGCCCAAACCACCGGTAATCGAGGATTTCGAGGATTATGATTATATGGAAGACGAGGATTATGATCCGCGTGCCGAACTGATTGCACGTCTTATCGAATATCGCAAATATAAAGGGATTGCGCGGCATCTTCATGAGCGGGAATGGGAGCGCAGTCTTATTTTCTCCAAAGAGCCTGAGGATTTACGCCCTTATATGCCTGTGGAGGAGCAAACGAATCCGGTGCAGGGGTTGCATACTTCCGACCTCATCGCGGCCTTTCAGAAAGCGCTGCGTAAAGCGGAGAAGCGTACAACAGTCACCCGGATCAAAAGGGACGAAATATCGGTCAAGGATCGCATACGCGAAGTTATGGGTGCCTTGGAGCGTGTAGGCCCTGGAGGGCGCTTGTTATTTTCCAAGCTTATGGATGATCAGATATATCGCCATGAGATCGTGGTTACGTTTCTGGCGGTGCTGGAGCTGATGAAAATGAAGCAGATTGTTTGTTACCAGGAGCGCTTGTTTGAGGATATCGTTATGGAGTGGAGAGGGGAAACAACGAATCATGGATTTTCCGAAATTGAAGTCGATTATTGAGGGCCTTTTGTTTTTGTCCGGAGAGGAAGGTCTAAGTGTCAAACAGATTGCCGAAATCGTCGACCAGCGGGTTGAACTGGTTGCGGATGCGATTGAGGATATGATCGGTGATTTTGCCCGGCAAGGGAGAGGGGTACAGATTCTGAAGATTGCGGGGGTCGTGCAGCTGGGGACATTGCCAGAACATGCGGCGTATTTTGAGAAGCTGGCCTATTCTCCTGCACGTACCTCGTTATCTCAAGCAGCTCTGGAAACATTGGCCATTGTAGCTTACCGTCAGCCCATCACACGTGTGGAGATTGAGGAGATTCGTGGCGTAAAATCGGAACGTGCGATCCATACACTCGTGAACAAGGATCTCATTGTTGAAGTGGGGAGAGCGGAAGCGATTGGACGTCCGATTTTGTACGGAACTACGAAGTCATTCCTTGATTATTTCGGACTAGCTTCGATTAAAGATCTCCCCGAACCGGGTTTGTTTGAAGATTCTGAAAACTTGGAGGAAGAAACGCAGTTGTTATTCGACAAGTTGGACATGAAACAGCCGGATGTCTCGGATACAGATGTGCAACGTGTGTTTGATTTCCAAGAGGAAGCAGCATTCCCTGAAGAAGATATCGCTGTAGATCCAGACGATGATTCTTCGGGTTCCTCCTCCTGATAAAAGCTCAACAAGTAATGCTATATAAGGACAATGTGGAGATCGATCCACGTTGTCTTTTTGTGTTTTTTTCAGAAGCAGCGGTGAGGTTGTCTGGAATGGTTTATACAATATAGTGCAGTTCGATAGTACATTTCGGCAAAAATTGGAGTATTTCATGGCATTCGTGAATTTTTTCCAGCAAGGAATGCCATACTAGACATGATAAGAATCGAGGGCTTGGAGGTAAGGCCTGTGTGGATCTGGCTTGGAGGAATCGGTTTGTTCATCGCACTGCTGATTGCCGCAGTCCTCATCTCAAATGTTCATGTTCATGTTATATTTCGCAAACATAAGAGCGATGACTACGCAAATATCAATGTTCGACTGCTGTATGGCATCGTGCGGCTGAATTACGAAATTCCGAGCATTGTTTTCCGGAATATGAAAGAGGGCTTCTTGCTTAAAACGGAACAGTCCATGAACCATTCCCGAGGAGAAGTGTTAGGGAGTGAGCAGGTGAACAAACGAAAAGTAAAAAACTGGGCAAAAGAAGTCAAGGTGATGCTTCGGGCAACAGAGGCTCTGAAAGTATGGGTCAGACAGACGCTAAGACGGGTATATATCACGAATCTGTTCTGGTCTACTGCGGTTGGCGTAGGTGATGCTGCTTATACGGCAATGCTAACAGGCTGGTTGTGGAGTATTAAATCCATGATTGTTGGTTTCTTAACGTACCAAATGCGTTTCAAAACGGTGCCTGACCTTGAGGTTCTTCCCGTATGGTCCGAGGAGATGGAATTTCGAACAGAACTGGATTTCAAACTGCGAATCCGCATGATGGCCATCGTCATTGCAGGGATAAGGCTACTTAACCGTGTGCTGCAGGTCGAAGGTGGCTGGCGAATGTGGTTTAAACTCCTACGGGAGCAGCGTCGCAAATCGAAGCAAAAGAAGAAGCACAGGCACATTGCGGAAAAGGAAGCTCGGTAATGCGGAGCTTGACTAACCGGAGATTGAATCCACTATATTGGTGTTAAAGTTCTGCAACGAGAATGGCAATAACGGTTCCCTGCATTGATTACATAAGTCCCGCAAGTTTGGGGATGATATGGTTAGATCAAAAACCTATATAAGTTGATTAATCATTGACGCAACTTGTTTGTGTTAATCTGCTTAAGCTCAACGGATATAGCTTATATTGAAACTGGAGGGAAGTCACATGTCAGATCATCCAATTCAAGGATTAATGGAAACTGCAATGGAAAATATCAAGGGCATGGTGGATGTCAATACAATCGTTGGCGATCCTGTAGAAACACCGGATGGTACCGTCATTTTGCCTATTAGTAAAGTCGGATTTGGCTTCGCGGCAGGCGGAAGTGATTTTAATGTAAGTGATGGAAAAGGTAGCAGCGCATCAAGCACAACGGAACATGCTCATTCCGCAAAGGTTGCTTCCCCATTTGGCGGTGGTAGTGGTGGCGGTGTATCCATCCGTCCAATCGCTTTTCTGGTTGTCGGCAAGCAAGGTGTGCACATCGTGCCGCTTGATAATTCGACGCACTTGTTTGAAAAATTGATTGATTCGACACCTTATGTACTCGATCGCATTCAGGAAATGTTCCGCCACCGTAATCATGGCACAACGGAACATGATGTTAGAGTGACAACGGATCATACAACGTATAGCTAAGTCATATGATTAATTCATAATCCCTCTCTCACTTCAAAAGTGCAAGAGGGATTTTTGCTGTTTGCTCAACGACAATTTATTGTATTTTAGGGTGATTCTATTTTAGATGAGACAGAAGTCTGTGAACGGCCTAACCTAAACATCAAATAGATCTTAAGGGTGAAAGGTAGTGCCATAGAGATACAGTATTGTTACCCTATTACTTGACTTCCTGAAGGATGGAATCAATCAATTGATCATCAATCAGTGTGCTTGCTTTTTCCAGAGCCGGTAACATGCCCTGAGGCTGTTCAAAATAAATAGTTTGAAGGATGGGAACTACCTCATCCAGTTCAATTTTTTCTGCTTTTACCATACTAATCAAGGCAACAACGATCTCGTGTCCCTCTACATTACCTTCCATAAATCTCGCCCTTAAATGATGAGCAACGGTTTCGTTCTTTGACTGCGAGTACGCCATTATATTTCCCTCCGTCAGTTCGAATATCTGAGCAGAACTCCCCCAAATGCAAGTCTAAACCGGGCTAGATTAGGAGTCTTAACAATAATAAGTGAGATGGTTTATTTTATCAACAGAATCTGGGCAGGAGGGTGGTCGACACTTGTTCCTGTTTGAAGACCTGAAAAAAGAACTTTCTACGGATCAGTTTCTAGGGCCAACCTTTCTATTAATTGGTCTACTCTAGCGTTATTGCAAAAAATAACTTGCGAACATAAGTTCGTATTTGTTATCATGAATGTAATCTAATGGAAGAGGAGGGTCTGGAATAGGTTTGCAAGAGTGTGCTCAGGGGAAATGTCGTCACAGGCTGCGAGTTAAAAACATTTGCTGGGATGGAAAGGAGGATGTTACTCAAGAAATATTGTTAATACAGTCAAAGATATGTACCGCAAATGTATGTCCAAAAAAATCTTAGTGTCGTTAAATTTCTTAAGATCGTTTGAATAGTTTATAGATCGTGAATAGATTAAGATACGTACATAGGGAGATCCAAATGGGAAAATATTCTGAACATATTCATAGCAAGTTAAAAGAAAATAAGAAATATTATAGTATGGACGATAATGCTAATATAGAACGCTGTCAGACGGATGAACATTTTCTTGGAGAATGCATTGTAGTTAATGAAAATCTAATTTGGCACTCCGTGCACAAATACATTGGCAGACCTGAACTTTTGACTAAAAATCACTGTGTGGAGAAAGATGACATTCTTCAATTGGGCCGATTGGGATTCCTCAAAGCTGTTAAAGCGTTTGATACGTCCCGAGGTGTGAAATTCAGTTCTTTTGCTGTTACAGCCATAGTTAGAGAGATTCGCTGTTTTTTGAGAGACAGCGCGAATATTATTCGTCCGACACGTACAGCGACAGATTTAATTCACCGTATCAATCGTTTGGAACATGATATGGGGTATCTTCCAGATGCGCATGATATTGCAGTTTTACTTGATGAGGAAGAAGATAAAGTAAACAAGGCGCTTCAGGTGGGCAAGGGTGTCAAATACCTGGATGAGCCCGTAGGTGCAGATGATCAGCATCCTCAATCGATTACCCTTATGGAAACCATCTTTAGTGGAGAAGATATGGAAGCGAATGTGTTGGACAAAATGTATGTTGATGCTGTGCTTGATTCAGTGAAGCGTAAGCTTAGTGAACAAGAAGTTACGGTGTTGAAACATCGAGTAGACGGATTTAACCAGACACAGACAGCCGATATGGAAGATATCAGCCAGATGAGAGTATCCAGAATTATGAGAAAAGTAGCTAAGATGCTGGAGCAATCCAATAAAATGTATATGTAGAACGACAATAGGAAAATAGATTTGAATGACTGAGGTCTTACATAACGATCCCTCTGGCACTTTAAGGTGCAAGGGGGATTTTTACTGTTTTTTCCTGTGCGGGACATACTCCGGGTTGTCCAGACATAGGATAGTACAAGATTCCAAGCGACCCGGAGGAATGTGGATGCGAAAATTAATGAAGGTTATTGTAGGTACGCTCATGCCTGTACTGCTACTTTCAATTATGGGTGCATCGTCAGTTCATGCGACCATTGCTGGACCGTCTACTCATGCGCAAAGTGCAGCGCTCATCGATGTGACATCAGGGCGAATTCTGTATAGCAAAGATGGGGACAAGGAGTCGCGCATCGCAAGTTTGACTAAAATCATGACAGCCATCGTTGCGATTGAAGAAGGTAAGTTAGATGCAAAGGTCAAGGTTACACCGTCTTCTTTTGCCAAAGAAGGGTCTTCGCTATACCTTAAATTGGGCGAGGAGATGACACTGGAAAATATGCTATACGGTCTTATGCTTCGCTCAGGTAATGATGCGGCTTCGGCAATTGCTGAGCATGTCGGCGGCTCGGAAGAAGGTTTTGTTTTGCTTATGAATAAAAAGGCAGAGCAGATCGGATTGACTCGTTCTCATTTTATGAACCCGCATGGTCTGGATGCCGAAGGTCATTACTCTACCGCGAACGATCTGGCGAGGTTAACGGCTTACGCGCTCCATAACCCGGTATTCAAACGCATCGTGGCAACAGAAAATAAATCCGCCCCAAATCCGAATGAAAGCTGGGAGTACTCCTGGCATAACAAAAACAAAATGCTTCAATTATATGAAGGTGCGGATGGGGTGAAAACCGGATACACCAAAAAAGCCTTTAGATGTCTGGTCAGCTCAGCGACTCGTAACGGGCAACAGCTAGCCGCGGTGACACTTAACGATGGCGATGACTGGAACGATCATGCGAAGATGCTGGATTTCGGTTTCGAAAATTTTCCACTAATCGAGATTGCCAAGCAGGAACAGCCTGTTCAGAACATGGAACTCGTAACAGGGCGCGGATTTAAATACCCGCTCGCCAAAGGGGAACAGGAGGACATAACCAAGAAATTGATTCTGCTGGATAAACGTTCACAGGACGCTGTGACAGAGAAAAAACAATCCACCGATCCTTCGTTTGGACTGGCCGGACGAATTGAAATGCAGTTGAAGGGCGAACCAATCGGCTCGATACCTGTGTATTACAAAGGTAGCTATATTCCGCCAGAGCCGCCCATTGCAGATGCTACTATAGGTGGAATAGGAGAGGTTACGACTTGGGTTTCCGCATGGAAGGCAGTATTAAGCCGACTGTTATCGCCTTGATTTTGATTAAGGATGGAAATGATCGTTGTTGTGCTTGCTGTTACTGGGAGGGATGATTTCAATGATCAATCTGATCTGGTTAATGATGATCTTGATCGGCTTTGTTTTTGCAGCAGTGAACGGGAAGATTGAAGTGGTCACTCAGGCAGCATTTGATGGTGCGGCAACCGGAGTGACGGTATGTTTCGGTCTGATCAGTGTACTCGTATTCTGGATGGGAATGATGAAAATGGCCGAAGATGCCGGCCTTCTTGAACGGATTGCGAAGCTGCTTGGGCCGGTGGTCGGATTTCTCTTTCCCGATGTACCGAAAAACCACCCGGCTATGGGTTACATCTTATCCAACATGAGTGCAAATTTGCTTGGACTAGGGAATGCGGCTACGCCCATGGGAATCAAGGCGATGCAACAATTGCAGGAACTGAATCCAGACAAGCAGAGCGCATCTCCTGCTATGTGTACACTGCTGGCGTTGAATACCGCGAGTATTACGATTATTCCAACAACGCTGATAGCGATCAGGTTGAACTATCATTCTGCGAACGCCACGGAGATTGTAGGCACAACTTTAATGGCTACCATTATCGCTACGCTTGCTGCCATTATGGCCGATCGCTGGTATCGAAATAGAACTCTCCGCAAATCGCCGCGTATATCCAAGAGCGGTAATCCTGGTATGAAAGGATGAGCACCTTGTTAACCTTCATTAACTGGATATCTGTCTGGGCCATACCGGTTATTATCGCGTTTGTTCCATTATATGCGTTTACCAAAAAGGTCCCGGTCTATGAATCCTTTGTTGATGGGGCCAAGGATGGCTTCTCGACTGCAATCAGCATCATCCCACATCTGGTGGGTATGATGGTTGCCATTAGTGTTTTTCGTGCATCGGGGGCACTGGATTTTGTGATTCAGTTCTTCACTCCTCTCGTCTCCTGGATAGGTGTGCCTGGAGAAGTACTTCCGCTAGGTATATTACGGCCATTAACGGGGACAGGCTCACTTGCATTTACAACGGATTTGATCAAAACGTACGGTCCTGACTCCATGATTGGCCGGATGGCCTCTACCATTCAAGGTAGTACGGATACGACGTTATATGTGCTAACTGTGTATTTCGGGGCAGTCGGCATTCGGAACGGACGATATGCGCTCAAAGTTGGATTGTTTTCGGACGTCGTTGGATTTATTGCTGCACTTGCCATTTGTTTGATCGTTTTTGGTTAAACTATTACTCCTTTCCTTCCGATATACTAGTTATGCTAGAATAATAACGGAGGAGAGTGAGACATGCAGAAAAGTTGGAAACGAATGCTCCGTTACGGATTGACAAGTATGCTCGCTATAACGATGCTTGCAGGTTCGACAGGGTTAGCAGGTGCTCAAGCTGAACAGACGATCCATTTTACGGGTTACTTCGACAAATCATTACGTGCTCAAATGGCGACTACAGCCGATTCTTTTCCGGTTGTTAATGTGCGTTTGGTTAAAGCAAATGAACCGGATATGGTTTATTATGACGTAGGAACTTCGATTCTAATATCCAAAGATGAAGTACTAACCAATTACCATGTTGTTCAGGAATTCGCTGAGCTGTCTGGTGGAGATAAAGGGACGTTGACGGTAGCGAGCCCAGGAGCGCTTAATAAGGCGGTTAAAGCTAAAATTATTAAAACAGATCCTGTAACGGATATGGCTTTACTCAAGCTGGACAAACCGATTGACGCTGAACCGGTGAAGTTTGCTGATGCGAGGGACAATCAGGTTGTGTATACCATTGGATTTCCTAAAAATCCTTCGGGAGATCTTGTCATATTAGATGATGATTTGCCTTCAACTTACAACACGATAGCTAAGAGTCGGGTATTTAGTGCTCTGGCTAGTGAAGTACCGGGAAAAGTAGGCATTGGAAGCATCGTCAAAGCAATGGCTCAAGGCAACTCAGGTGGACCAGTGCTTGATCAGAATAAACAGGTCGTTGGCATGATGACGTTTGTATATGGTGGACGGACGTATTTTATTTCTTCAAAGACATTGCAGACGTTTGTGAAAGAAGCATCGGTTCCAGCGAAAAAGCCGGTTGTGGTGGCAGGCAAAGTTGCGAATTAAATGAAATACGAATTAAATAGATGATAAGGGTTTACTTTTGCGTGGTCTGATCGAAATCAGCCGTGGCGAGGGTAAGCTTTTTTTGTATATCGAGACTATAAAATATCTGTTCTTGCACACACAAATTAGCGATAAAGCTCGAACGTTTACAAAAACATTGGATAATCCTTGTGATTTCCCGGTTGGATGGGTATCATTAGTGTGAGGTGACATGACAAACATGGAAAGATTACAAAAAATTATCGCACAGGCAGGCATTGCATCCCGCCGCAAGAGTGAGGAACTGATCCTGTCCGGCAAAGTGGAAGTTAACGGGGAGGTCGTAACCGAACTGGGTACGAAAGCAAACCCCGAAGAGGATATCATTACGGTCAATGGAAAACCGATCCGCAGTGAGAAAAAAGTGTATTTGATGCTGAATAAACCTAAAGGGGTTATTACAAGCGCATCAGATCCGGAAGGCCGGAAAATTGTATCGGATTATCTGAAAGGTGTTAAGGAACGTGTTTATCCGGTAGGACGTCTTGATTATGATACCGAAGGGTTGCTTATTCTGACCAATGATGGCGAATTTGCGCACCTGCTGACGCATCCTAAACATCACGTACCCAAAACGTATCTGGCAACGGTTAAAGGGGTACCCCATGGTACGGAACTGGAAAAGCTCAAAAATGGAATTATGCTTGAAGACGGTATGACAGCGCCAGCAGAGGTCGAGTACAAAGATGTGGACACAGCAACCAATGAGGCTGTTATTTCAATTACGATTTATGAGGGACGAAACCGTCAAGTAAGACGTATGTTTGAGGCAATCAATCATCCGGTAACTCGTCTGAAGCGGATTTCGTTTGGAGGCATTTTGTTGCAAAATCTGAAAAGAGGGCTGACACGTAATCTGACCAAAGAGGAAGTTAACAATCTGATTACGCTCGCAAAATCGGAACCCGCCAAAAAAATGAAAAAAAGGTAATGTGAGGACACATAATTTTCATAAAACCGCCGCAGATTTGTGACGAAATTCGCTATAATTGTTCATAGAGTGTTCACAGTTTCTATAACAAGAAGGCAAATCAATATTATCGTCACTTTAAAGGGGAGCAGCACATGGGAAAATCAAGAAGAACGGTGCAAATCGTTATTTTGTGCTTGATCCTGGTGTTGGGTGGATACGCGATTACAACATCGGTATCCGGCTCGAATGGCAAGCCAAAGGAAGGGGATCGAGCCCCTTCTTTTGAACTGCTGGGCCTGGATGGTCAAGTTCATACGTCTGATGAGTATCAGGGAAAAGCGATGGTTATCAATTTTTGGGGCACATGGTGTGAGCCTTGTGTGAAAGAAATGCCTGCTCTTCAAGCGCAGGCTGACAAATGGAAAAATAAAGGTGTGCAATTTGTAGGAATCAACGTTGGAGAAGATCAGATGACGGTAGATAATTTTGTACGGCAGGTGGGTGTTACATTTCCGATTATGTTGGACCGGGATAAAAACTCCGTTCGAGACTATGGGATCTCTCCGATGCCAACAACGTTTTTCGTATCTGAAACGGGAAAAATCTCCACTATTCATATCGGGCAATTGGATTTGGACACACTTGACGCTCAAATCTCACAGCTGGCGAAGCAGCCCTGACAGGAGGTCTACTTGTGTTCCAAAATACGAAATGTGAGTGTGGTCATCAGAATCCGGTAGGAACCGTATTGTGCGAGGCGTGTGGTAAGCCGCTTCAGGAGGAAACCGCTCAATCAAATGAAGTGTTAGAGATGCGTTATGATGGGATGGCTCGGCGTTCACAGCGAAGTAATCCCAATATTATTGATCGCATATGGAATTTCTTTTCATCTGTCAAAATTGCAGTTTATATGATTGTGCTCACGCTCGTTGGTTCGATGTTAGGTACGATCTACCCGCAAGAAAGTACATTTCTGAATATTGATCCTTCGGTTTATTACAAAGAAACTTATGGTCAGTTAGGCCATATTTATTATCTTCTCGGTCTGTCTCATACATATGAATCCTGGTGGTTTATTCTACTGCTGGTGATGATCGGAGCATCGCTTGTGATCTGTAGTCTGGATCGTGTGCTTCCACTGTACAAAGCGCTGAACAAACAGCGAATACGGAAACACCTGCAATTCCTGACGCGGCAGCGACTTGTGTATCAAGGTTCTGTAGAAGAGGCACCTGAAGAGTGGATTAAGAAAGCGGTTACTCCGCTTCGTAAGAAGGGGTATCGTGTTCACACACAAGGGGATGCTTTGCTTGCGGAGAAGCAACGTTTTAGCCGCTGGGGCCCTTATGTGATTCATATCGGACTTATTATTTTTCTGCTCGCTGTTCTCGCTCGCGGACTTCCGGGTTTAAATCTGGACGAACATGTTGCTTTTCCTGAAGGGGAAATTAAAAAAATTCCAAACACGTCCATGTATCTGAAAAATGAGAAGTTTAATGTGGAGTTTTATAGTGACGACGAAGTCCCTGAGCAGTTCAAAAATCTGAATAAAACGGTTCCCAAGTTATTTGAAACCAAGGTTGTTTTGTACGAATGCACAGCCGATTGTTCGGATCTCTCCAAAAAACCTCAGCTTGCCGAGGTTGCAAGACATGACGTGCGGGTAAACCAGCCGCTGAATTACCAAGGTCTTAAAGCATACCAGTTTGACTATGACCTAACCCCGACGATTCGTTCGGTGACACCGGATCTGGTCAATGTGAAAACGGGTGAGGTATACGGTTCTTTGAAGATTGACATGATGGATACGCAACGCACCTTTGAGGCGGGACCATACACATTGACGGTGAAAGAAAAATTTATGGATTTTGCTCTGGATGATAAGGGTGAACCGAAATCAAAATCACCTTCACCCAATGCACCTGCATTTCTATTTCATATTGAAGGTCCGGATCTGCCAGAGAAGGGGATTCAATACTTATATTTTGCCAAACAAATCGACAAGCAACGCTTTCAACAGGACGCGATCAATCGCCAGCTTGTAGGAGGGAAACTTCCATTACAACTGGAGGTCGACAGTATGGACAAGGTAGATCTTATTCAATCGGTAAGCTACCTGAATATACGTGTGGACAAAGCGATGCCGTTTGTATGGGTAGGGGCTGGCATTGTCATGCTGGGTCTTGTCATGGGCTTTTACTGGCATCATCGTCGCATTTGGATTCGGTTCGATGACGGGCGAATTACGCTTGGCGGGCATACCAACAAGAACTGGTTCGGCTTCCGACGAGAAGTTGCTGGCATTTTGAAACAGATGAATCTGGAAGTGGATGAGAAGTCGTTGGATAACGGGGGGAACCAAGCATGAGTATACTGGATTTCAGCAGCGATGCATTTATCGTATCCTTTTTTCTGTATTGTGCTGCATTTTTGTTATATGCTGTTGCCGTCATGGGCAAGAAATGGAGTAACCGTGATCCGATCGATCATATGAATCGTTGGGGTAAACGGGCGTTTATCGCATCTACGGTTGCGTTGACAGCACACTTGGTCTTCTTTATCACCCGCTGGATTGGTGCAGGCCATATTCCGGTAAGTAATATGTACGAATTTATGTCCTTTTTATCCATGATGATTATGGTAGCGTTTATCGTTGTGTACGCAATTTACCGCAAATCTCTGCTGGGCTTGTTTGCACTTCCGCTCACGATTATCATTATGGCATATGCAGCCGTATTTCCACAGGAAGTTCAGCCATTGATTCCCGCATTACAATCGATTTGGTTGAAGATCCACGTTACGCTGGCAGCCTTGGGTGAAGCGTTTTTCGCTGTAGGTTTTGCTGCGGGATTTATGTATCTGCTTCGTACCGTTGATTTTAGTGGAAAAGACAAATCTTCTCGTCGTCAGCGCGGATGGGTGGAGTTCACGCTCATTACCATCGTTGTGGTGATCGGATTTATTGGAACAGTGTTTGCCTTCCGTGCATCCGGTTATGAGGCCGTTTTTGTACAGAAAACAGTCACCATTGACACAAAGGGAGAGGAAAATAGTACAATAGAGAAAGTGATTTATCGCATGCCTCCTATTTTTGCTCCATATAATAGTGAAGTGGAGAGCCTGAAACCGTTCCTTGGAATGAAGGAACCGTTGCTTGAAACGCCTTCATGGATGAATGGCGTGAATGCAGGACGTAAGCTGAATACAGTCATCTGGTCGATCCTTACGGGTCTGATTCTGTACGGAATCATTCGTTTAGTTGTACGCAGACCGCTTGGACAAGCGTTGCAACCGATGATGAATGGAATTGATGCAGATGACCTTGATGAGATCAGTTATCGCGCTATTGCGATTGGATTCCCTATTTTTACGCTGGGAGCTCTGATCTTTGCTATGATATGGGCACAAATTGCCTGGAGTCGCTTCTGGGGCTGGGACCCCAAAGAAGTATGGGCACTGATCACTTGGCTGTATTATAGTGTGTATTTGCACTTGCGTTTATCCAAAGGATGGCAGGGACAGAAGTCCGCTTGGCTTGCTGTGCTCGGTTTCCTGGTTGTCATGTTTACACTGGTTGGTGTAAATCTGATCATTGCAGGATTGCATTCCTATGCTGGAGCAGACTAGTAAAGTCAGTTAAAAGTAGTGGCAAAACTACGGTAATTCATGATATACCCGTTTCATTAAAACAGGTATTCAAATATTGTTCGCAAGATCGAACATAATAGAAGTGATGAGGAGTTATTGTAAAGGGGCTTGAGTGGGCATGTCAGAACATGAGAATCGTATTTTGGTCGTAGATGATGAAGAAAGAATCCGCAGGTTGCTTAAAATGTATCTTGAAAAAGAAGGTTATGAAATTGATGAAGCGGAAGACGGCGAAACAGCCCTTCGTAAAGCAACGGCCGGGGATTACGGCCTGATTTTGCTAGATGTTATGCTCCCGGGCATGGATGGTGTTGAAGTGTGTACCCGTCTTCGTCAGGTGAAATCTACCCCTGTATTAATGCTTACCGCAAAGGGGGAAGAGATTAACCGTGTACAAGGTTTTGAAGTAGGGGCAGATGATTATGTGGTGAAGCCATTCAGTCCGCGTGAAGTGATTTACCGGGTGAAGGCTATTCTGCGTCGGTCTTCGGCAACAGCGTATCTTTCCAAGGAAAGCAATTCAAGCAACAATATTGTTTTCCCGCATCTTGTTATTGAGCACGATGCACACCGGGTGACTGCGGGTGGTGAAGAGATCAGTTTGACACCTAAAGAATATGAATTGTTGCATTACCTTGCAACATCGCCGGATAAGGTTTTCTCCAGAGAAGAATTGCTTAAGGATGTATGGAACTATGAATTTTTCGGTGATCTTCGTACCGTGGATACCCATGTGAAGCGTCTTCGCGAGAAGCTGAACAAGGTATCACCTGAATCGGCAGCGATGATAACAACCGTGTGGGGTGTCGGTTATAAACTGGAAGTACCGAAATAACTTTGCTTTCTGGAGATCACTGGTTGGAAAGTTATGGATTACAATTATATGCCTTGTGGGCTGTGTACTGATTGCGCTGGGGCTCTTTCTGCTACCCTATATCGATACCAACTTTGCTGAGTCTGAATCTAGGGACATCAAAAGGCTGTTTACTTATATTTGCATTGTCGGATTCAGTCTAACAACGTTTTTTGCATTATTTCTGTTCACCAAAATTACACAGCCTATGCAACAATTAATTCAGGCAGCTAATGCCATCCGTAAAGGGAACTATGGAACGAGACTTTCTCTCCGTACCAATGACGAAATTGGTGAACTTGCCAATACGTTTAATCACATGGCTGTTCAACTGGAAGATACCATTCGTAATTTGAATCATGAAAAGGAGCATTTGGCAAGTGTGCTGCGAAGCATGACGGATGCGGTGATTACTTTTGATGGTGAAGGCAAGGTCATTTTGACGAATCCGCCTGGTGAGAAAATTATGCAGGCATGGTATGCTCTCGACTGGGCTCAGGAGGATGAGGGGTTGGATGGTTATCCTTCTGCGAACCCGTCCCGTGATGTTCCCGAACCGCTTGTCCCCTTATTCAGACTGGTGATGGAGCAAGGCGGGGACCAGAGTTCCAATGTTCATGTGCAGCAAGGAGTATGGTCTGTTCAAATGGCTCCCTTGTATGCAGATAGTGTGGTGCGAGGCGCGGTGGCTGTTTTGCGAGATGTTACCGAAGAAGTGAAAATGGAGAAGATGCGCCGAGACTTCGTTGCCAATGTATCTCATGAGATTCGTACACCGTTATCAATGATGCAGGGATACAGCGAGGCTTTGCTTGACGGGATGGCAACATCGCCCGAAGAGAGTGAAGAGCTGATTCAGGTCATTCACGATGAGTCACTGCGGATGGGTAGATTGGTCAAGGATTTACTTGATCTGGCCCGTATGGATGCAGGGCATACCGACATGAACATGAAGGAAGTTGAACTCGGTGAACTTCTCGAACGTATTTATCGCAAATTTATGGTGCGCTCGAAGGAACAGGGGATTCAACTTCAATTCGAATGCAAACAGCAGATGATCTCACTTCAACAAGCAGATGAAGACAGGCTGGAGCAAGTATTCACGAATTTACTGGATAATGCATTCAGACATACACCTGTTGGTAAAAGTGTGAAAATTTCTGCTGAACTTGTAACTAACTTGCGTGCTCCTTTTGCGAGAATAAGTATAAAAGATCAGGGTGTGGGTATTCCTACATCTGACCTACCTTTTATTTTTGAACGTTTTTATAAAGCGGATAAAGCTCGCGTTCGGGGAGAAAGTGTGGGAACCGGGCTTGGCTTGGCGATCGTAAAAAACATCGTAGATGCTCATCAGGGCACGATTCATGTCAATAGTGTGCTAGGTGAAGGAACGGAGTTTATATTACAATTTCCGGTAGAATCTTCGAAATAGGTTGATTTTAAACAAAATGTGCCGAAACACCCTCTGATAGAGGGTGTTTTTTTGTTGAAGTATTCCGTTTAATCTTGTTCAACGTGGAACAAGATCGTATCCTTTTTTTGTCCGCAAAAAAATGTCCAAGATAATTTTTGAACTCCTCCTTCATAAGATTGAAAAATAAGATGTCTAAGGAGGATTGATTAAAGTATGTCCGATGGACGTAAAAGAGTAAATATTAAAGCGTTCTTGGAAGGGAGATCATTCCGGGCAGGTTCGCCGTTTATACCCATAACAGCTAGTGAGCTTGAGCAATATGAGTCGATTCTTCGTTCTCTTGCTGTAACCATTCCCGGTGCAATTAGTCAGCCGAGTGCATCAAATATACTTGCGTTGCAGAACGGATTACGTCAGTTACTTACTTTTGTGAATGAATCTGAGTTCCGAGCTGGGGTAAAAGCAGAGCTTCAAGCTGTATTAGAACTGACCATTGCTTCTTCTGAAGTCATTCCTGTTGCTTTAATTAATCTCGCAGGGAATTTGCAAAATCTGTTGGATGACTTGTTAAGTGTAACATTGCTTTTGGAGGTACCTCCCGAAGTAAAAGATCGGTTAGTCGGATTAATTCGCTCCATATCTATCTCGCTAAGCAGAGCCACAACGACTTTTGGTACGGGGGGAATTACAGGGGCAGCAGGTCCTCCCGGTGTTCCGGGCGTACCAGGGGTCCCTGGAGTTCCTGGATTGAGAGGAGCTACTGGTCCAACAGGTGCAACAGGGCCAGCTGGTTCTGCGGGTGCTGTCGGCCCTATAGGCCCGCAGGGTCCACAAGGTCCACAAGGTCCACAAGGAGCGACAGGAGTTCCGGGAGTAGGATTAAACAATATTACAACGTTTAACCCTGCAGCTGGATCAACTTACGCGCAGGGCCAGGTAGTTAGTTATGATGGAAGTCTTTTTGTGGCTAACGTAAATGGCCCGGTGGGTGTACCTGGAAGTTCACCTGATTACACGCTTTTGCTTGCTGCTGGTTCTACAGGTGCAACCGGGGCAACGGGTGTAGGGCTTTCTGGAGCTGTTGCCTTTGATGCTACTCTTGCACCTGGATATCCAGCAGGTCAAGTCGTTACCTATAATGGCAGTACGTATATTGCCAGTGTGGCAGGTCCGACAGGGACACCAGGTACATCTTCGGACTATACATTGATCGCTGCATCAGGAGTGACAGGAGCTACTGGGGTAGGTCTTAACGGTGCTATTACTTTTGACCCAGCTCAAGCGCCAACGTATTCATCAGGCCAAGTGGTGACGTTCAATGGTAGTACGTATATTACCAATGTCGCTTCACCGGCAGGTACGCCTGGAAGTTCACCTGATTATACATTAATCGCCGGTGCGGGAACGACGGGGGCCACCGGCCCTACAGGCGTCGGGCTTACAGGGATTGTACCATTCGATCCTGCTCAAGCGCCGACATATCCAGCAGGTCAGATTGTAACGTCTAACGGTAGCACATATATTACAAATGTCGCCGCGCCGACGGGTACACCAGGAAGTTCACCGGACTATTCGTTGCTTGCCGGAGCAGGCTCAACTGGAGCAACCGGAGCAACTGGTATAGGTTTAGAAGGAGTTATACCATTTGATCCGGCTGTTGCCCCGACGTATTCATCAGGCCAAGTGGTGACGTTTAATGGTAGTACGTATATCACCAATGTGGCTTCACCAACGGGTACACCAGGAAGTTCACCAGATTATACATTACTTGCTGGAGCAGGACCATCAGGAGCTACAGGATCGACAGGAGTTACTGGTGCAACTGGAGCGACGGGTGTAGGGTTGAGTGGAATCGTCGCGTTTGACCCAGCAGTAGCTCCGACGTATCCAACTGGTCAAGTGGTGACGTTTAATGGCAGTACTTATGTCACCAATGTAGCCTCGCCTACAGGCACGCCGGGCACCTCACCGGATTATACGTTACTAGCAAGTGCAGGAGTCACAGGAGGAACAGGTGCTACTGGGGCAGGTGTAACGGGTAGTACAGGTATAACAGGGAGCACGGGGGCCACCGGCGTAGGGTTGAGTGGAATCGTCGCGTTTGACCCAGCAGTAGCTCCGACGTATCCGGCCGGTCAAGTTGTGACGTTTAATGGCAGTACTTATGTCACCAATGTAGCCTCGCCTACAGGCACGCCGGGCACCTCACCGGATTATACGTTACTAGCAAGTGTAGGTGCGACAGGGGGAACTGGGGAAACGGGAATAACGGGCGCGACCGGTATTGCTGGAGTGACCGGAGCCACAGGAGTAACGGGAGTGACTGGTGAAACCGGGTTAACTGGAGCCACGGGTACAGCCGGAGAGACTGGAGCAACCGGTGCAAGCGTTACGGGAGCGACGGGGGCCACCGGCGTAGGTTTAAGTGGCATCGTGGCATTTGATCCAGCAGTAGCCCCGACGTATCCGGCCGGTCAAGTGGTGACGTTTAATGGCAGTACGTATATCACCAATGTGGCCTCGCCTACAGGTACACCGGGCACGTCGCCGGATTATACTTTGATTGCAAGTGCCGGGGCGACAGGTTTAACTGGAGAAACGGGAATAACGGGCGCGACCGGTATTGCTGGAGTGACCGGAGCCACAGGAGTAACGGGAGTGACTGGTGAAACCGGTGTGACTGGAGCCACGGGTACAGCCGGAGAGACTGGAGCAACCGGTGCAAGCGTTACGGGAGCGACGGGGGCCACCGGCGTAGGGTTGAGTGGAATCGTGGCATTTGACCCAGCAGTAGCCCCGACGTATCCGGCCGGTCAAGTGGTGACGTTTAATGGTAGTACGTATATCACGAATGTAGCCTCGCCAACGGGCACGCCAGGCACCTCGCCAGACTATACGTTACTAGCAAGTGCAGGGGCGACGGGTATAACTGGTGTCACTGGAGAAACAGGAGTAACGGGTGCGACCGGTATTGCTGGAGTGACCGGGGCCACAGGAGTAACAGGATTGACGGGTGAAACCGGTGTGACTGGCGCCACGGGAACAGCCGGAGTGACCGGAGCAACCGGAGTAAGCATTACGGGAGCGACGGGGGCCACGGGCATAGGATTAAGCGGCATCGTGGCATTTGATCCAGCAGTAGCCCCGACGTATCCGGCCGGTCAAGTGGTGACGTTCAATGGTAGCACGTATATCACCAATGTGGCCTCGCCCACAGGCACGCCGGGCACCTCGCCAGATTATACGTTACTAGCAAGTGTAGGTGCGACAGGTATAACTGGTGTCACTGGAGAAACAGGAGTAACGGGTGCGACCGGTATTGCTGGAGTAACGGGAGCCACAGGAGTAACAGGATTGACGGGTGAAACCGGTGTGACCGGAGCCACGGGTACAGCCGGAGATACTGGAGCAACCGGTGCAAGCGTTACGGGAGCGACGGGGGCCACCGGCGTAGGGTTAAGTGGCATCGTGGCATTTGATCCAGCAGTAGCCCCGACGTATACGGCCGGTCAAGTGGTGACGTTCAATGGTAGCACGTATATCACGAATGTAGCCTCGCCAACGGGCACGCCAGGCACCTCGCCAGACTATACGTTACTAGCAAGTGTAGGTGCGACAGGTATAACTGGTGTCACTGGAGAAACAGGAGTAACGGGTGCGACCGGTATTGCTGGAGTAACGGGAGCCACAGGAGTAACAGGATTGACGGGTGAAACCGGTGTGACCGGAGCCACGGGTACAGCCGGAGATACTGGAGCAACCGGTGCAAGCGTTACGGGAGCGACGGGGGCCACCGGCGTTGGTTTAAGTGGCATCGTGGCATTTGACCCAGCAGTAGCCCCGACGTATCCGGCCGGTCAAGTGGTAACGTTTAATGGCAGTACGTATATCACGAATGTAGCCTCGCCAACGGGCACGCCAGGCACCTCGCCGGATTATACGTTACTAGCAAGTGTAGGTGCGACAGGGGGAACTGGGGAAACGGGAATAACGGGCGCGACCGGTATTGCTGGAGTGACCGGAGCCACAGGAGTAACGGGAGTGACTGGTGAAACCGGGTTGACTGGAGCCACGGGTACAGCCGGAGAGACTGGAGCCACCGGTGCAAGTATTACGGGAGCGACGGGGGCCACCGGCGTTGGTTTAAGTGGCATCGTGGCATTTGACCCAGCAGTAGCCCCGACGTATCCGGCCGGTCAAGTGGTAACGTTTAATGGCAGTACGTATATCACGAATGTAGCCTCGCCAACGGGCACGCCAGGCACCTCGCCGGATTATACGTTACTAGCAAGTGCCGGGGCGACAGGGGGAACTGGGGAAACGGGAATAACGGGCGCGACCGGTATTGCTGGAGTGACCGGAGCCACAGGAGTAACGGGCCCGACTGGCGAAACCGGGGTGACTGGTGCAACGGGTACGTCCGGAGTGACGGGAGCAACCGGCGTAAGCATTACTGGCGCAACCGGAGTCACGGGAGTTACAGGACCGACTGGCGAAACCGGGGCGACGGGTGCAACGGGTACGTCCGGAGTGACTGGAGCCACGGGAGTTACAGGACCGACTGGCGAGACCGGGGTGACTGGTGTAACGGGTACGTCCGGAGTGACGGGAGCAACTGGCGCAAGCATTACGGGTGCAACCGGAACCACAGGAGCCACAGGCTTGACGGGTACAACTGGAGCAACAGGAACGACTGGTGCTACAGGCGCAACCGGAGCTACGGGTACAGGGGCAACGGGGGATACCGGAGCCACAGGAGCCACAGGTACGTCCGTAACAGCAACCTCAGCTTTTGCTGAAAATACGAGTGGTACGATCCTTGTTCTTTTGGGTGGTACATTGATTCCATTGACAAACAATCAAAACATTGGAACAGGTATTACGGTCAATGGCTCTAGCGATACGTTTACTTTGGCTAACACAGGAAGATACTTTATTTCTTACAAAATCAGTTTAACAGCTGCAGCCCTGATACAGTCCCGGGTGTTGCTTAATGGCACAGCGATTCCAGCCAGTGTTGTCTCGCCCGCGCTTTCCTTGAGTCAATTGCAAACAGAATTTATCGTCTCGGCTACAGCCGGTTCGACAATCCAACTTCAGCTTTTCGGCCTTGTGGCCACGGCTGTACTTGCACCACCAGGTGCAACATTAACGATTATTCAATTAAGTTAACTGTCCTTAATCTCACAGAACGCAAAAAAGACGGGAGCAATATGTTCCCGTCTCTTTTTTTCATTTAATGAGTCCTTTGTATTAACCGAGCACAATCTCAACAGCTGTATTTAATTCAGGCAGAGATGTAAGCTGAACCAACACATCTTTTGGCACTTCTTTATCAACGGTGAGGATCATGATCGCAGCACCACCAATAATTTTACGTCCAACCTGCATGGATGCGATGTTTACGTCATTTTGACCAAGCAAAGTACCTACACGTCCAATGATACCCGGTTTATCGTTGTGCGAGATCAAAATTTGATGGCTTTCCGGCGCAATATCTACAGGGAATTTATCAAGACGAACAATACGTTCGCCGTATCCTGCAAGAAGCGTACCTGCCACGCGGCGTTCTTCAGCATCTTGTGTTGTTACAAGTGTTACGGTGATTAGGTTTGTGAATCCTTTTGTAGCAGAGGTTTGGCTCACAACCACATTCAGATCACGAATTTTGGCCAAGTGCATGGAGTTGACAATATTGGCTTCTCCGCCCAGATGTCTTGCTAGAATGCCTTTCACAATGTAACGAGTGAGCGGTGATGTATCCACTTCTGACAGATCACCCGCATAGTCAATGCGAATCTCTTGGACTGCATTTTGAGTAATTTGTGCTGCAAAACTTCCCAATGTTTCACCCAATTTAAAGTAGGGTTGCAGTTTGTTCATGACGGTTGGTGCGACAGCTGGCATATTAACCGCATTTTTAAATGGTTCATTGCGAAGAATGTGAAGAACTTGTTCAGATACGTCAATCGCAACGTTCTCTTGAGCCTCTACGGTTGATGCGCCCAAGTGAGGTGTAACGATAATGCTTGGATGATTCAGGAATGGATGATCTGCTGCAGGTGGCTCGCTTTCGAATACGTCGAATGCTGCTCCAGCAACAATTCCTTCATCAATCGCTTCTACAAGCGCCATTTCGTCAACTACACCGCCGCGTGCACAGTTAATAATACGCATGCCTTTTTTCATGACTTCAAATTGCGGGCGGGAAATCATATGACGTGTCTCTGGTGTGAGTGGAGTGTGCACAGTCATAAAATCTGCATTACGGATAATATCATCCACACTTGCCAGCTTGACTTGCAGTTTCTCGGCACGCTCCTCTGTGAGGAACGGGTCATAAGCGAGAATGTCCATTCCGAATGCTTTGGCGCGTTTGGCTACTTCGCTACCGATTCTTCCCATACCGAGTACACCGAGTGTTTTATTTCTTAACTCCACACCGAGGAACGTTTTACGATCCCATGTACCCTGAATCGTTTTGGCATATGCCTGCGGAATATGTCGTGCCAGTGCCATCATCATGGCAAAAGTGTGCTCACAAGTCGTAATGGTATTACCGTCAGGTGCATTAATGACAATGATACCGCGTTGTGTAGCAGGTTCCAGTTCAATATTATCTACGCCAACTCCTGCGCGTCCAATCACTTTAAGATTGGTGCCAGCCGTCATAATACGTTCAGTAACACGGGTCTGGCTACGAACGAGTAGGGCATCATAATCTCCGATAATGGCAACAAGCTCATCTTCACTAAGTCCGGTTTTCTTCTCGACAACGACATCACTTGCATCCACCAGCTGCTGAATTCCCAGATCACTGATTGGATCTGACACTAACACTTTGTACATGGTTTCTTCCTCCTTAGGTTTGTATATCTATAATCGTCAAGGTTTGTTCTCCGGCAGGAGACGTTCCTTAAAACCAAAGTAATTCTTCCCTCCAACAACGCGGTGTCGTAGCAGAGGAGGAGGGTAAACTAACAGGGTGATTCCACAGGATTCTTTTATCAAAAACAATCAAAAAAACTCTCAATCCACATACTGCTTGCGCAATAAGGGACGAGAGTTGTCGTGGTACCACCCTAATTCACCGCCGTTTCGCAACGACAGTCTTAGCGGTCAATGAAGACCGAAGAGGATAACGGGTCTAAACCGATTGCACCTACTCCAATTTCAATGCAATAACTCAGGAGCGCTCAAGATCATCTGCCTGCCACCGATTTACACCAACCATCGGCTCTCTGAAAGACAAAGCAACGTCTTTTTTCCATCATCGTGTTTGACGTAACTAATTTTTCATAATGTATCATGGCTTACATGAGCATGTCAATAGGCTTAAATGTTTTAATTCCTGACGTTGAAGGCTGTGATTTCCGGACCTTCTGAGAGTGTAATCTATCTACTTAGAATCATTTTTATTGAGATTTATATGCTTGAACATACTGTTTCGTGAAAGAAAGTTCACTGCATTGATGAAGTAACGTTTTGATGTGATCAACCGGGACTTGGGACAGGTCTTGAACCGGATTGGTTTTTTGGCTATCATTTAGTATACTATCGGATTGGTCAATGAAATTTTTATCAAATAACTTAAGAGGACAGACGCATGCAATGAAAAAAAAGAAATTTCCGAAGTTTAAAATTCAGAAGGCCGAGCCGCAGCAATTAACAGAACGTCTGCTCTTGATCAACCTTTACTTTACCCAAGGGCTAACTTTAATCGTAGGGATCGTATGGATTTTGTTGCAGAAAAGAAATCTATTCGAAGTTCTGGCCTTGCCTGATCATCTTCAGTTTTTATGGTGGGGTCTTGGGCTCGCTGCGATTATGCTAGTCATGGATTTGGTACTGTCCTATGTCATACCTCAGGAAAGTATGGATGATGGTGGCATTAACGAGCTGTTGTTTCGCGGACGTCCAATCTGGCATATTGTATGTATAGCAGCCTTGGTGGCTGTATGTGAGGAGTTGCTTTTCCGCGGCGCAATTCAACACGCAATTGGTCCATACTGGACAAGTATCTTATTTGCAGTTATTCATATTCGTTATCTGCGCCACTGGATTCCTACAGGATGGGTGTTTGTGTCGAGCTATGGATTGGGCTATATTTATTTGCAATCAGGCACATTATGGGCACCGATTCTGTGTCATTTTATCATTGACCTAGTATCTGGATTAGCGATACGTTTTCGGAGGGGATCATGAGTCAGCCATTAAGCAGGGTGAAAACATATGGCAGCCAACGTCAGCGTCACTCGGACAATAAAGAGAAAACCGGGCGAAACTCGGCTTCACAGACAAGTTTCGTTGCTGAAACGGCAGTTGCTGCCGAAACAGTGGGGCTTCCACCAATTACTTCAATTTCTTTACCAAGATCACAACGTGGGTCGAGTGCATCCGCACTGGAAAGTCCGGTATTACCGGAACGAGCGCCTAGTCGCTCCAAGAAAACGGCAAACCAGAAGGAAAGCACAGTTACCGAAGCGGGTTCTTTACCCACTCGAACTGAACTTCATCCTTCACGACGTTTGAGATTGAGCAAAAGATTTGTCAATTCACTTATTTTTATTTTCATAATGTTAACCGTTGGTCTGGTATGGTGGGGGATTAAGGGAGCTCCTCCTTTAAACACCTTCCTCCCATTACCGTGGTAATATTAGTCAGTTTATCCTTTCTCACATTAGTGGTAGCTTTATTACTTCTTTTGCATATGTGGCGAGAGGCTCATACAACTGTGATTACAGAGGACGAAGTCGAACTTGTGCATCTACCAGCCTCTTTCAACGGAGCGAGGATTATTTTTTTATCAGATACCCATGCACGATTGTTGAAAACAAAAGAAGTCGAGCAGTTGAAGGGGAAAGCCGATTGGGTACTCGTCGGGGGCGATATAGCTGAAGAGGGAATATCCTGGTCGATTGTCAGACAAAATATGAGGCTTTTGTCGAGTTTGGCTCCAACATATACCGTTTATGGAAATCATGACAAAAAAGCAGGCGTGACTCATTTATCTAGACTTTTGGATGATTCGAGCGTGCAGCTCCTTCAAGATCAGGATGTATACTTGAAAAAAGGAACAGAGCATGTCCGGTTGGTCGGATTAGATTATAGTTCAAAGCAGGCAGAGAAATTGTTGCGAAATACGAAGGATGGCTGCTCCACAATCGTATTAGTTCACGATCCCTTGGAAGTATTGCGGTTAGACTTCGATGTAGATCTGATACTTAGTGGACATACCCATGGAGGTCAAATCGTTGTTCCGTTGTTAGGACCTGTATTACTGAGTAAGGCTTACCGGGCTTTAAAGAGCGGCTGGTTTTCCTTGAAACGTAGCAATGAAGATACTCGTTCAGGAAAATTGCTTGTAAGCCGGGGATTTGGTACAAACCATCTTCCCTTCAGGTTAGGTTGTCCCGCAGAGATACATCTCATCACTTTACGTGTTCCTGCAACAAACAGCCCTGATCAATAAGATCAGGGCTGTTTGCCCAACATTACATTTTTCTCGCAGTGGTGCAGTAGCCCTAGCATTGACATCTATTATCGGGACTGCAATTCGATCGCGCGTGGATCAACAAAGGAATAACCCTTCTTCTCAAGCAATGTTAACAACTCGTCCAGAGCATCGACCGTCCAAGGTAATTCATGCATCAGAATATTACTTCCAGGGTGGAGCTGATCCAGGACATTCTGGATCACTTTGTCTGGTCTGTTTTTAGTGCTCTTATCCCAGTCCAGTGACCCGTTTGACCATGTCATATACAGCATTCCCTCTTCTTTGACGGCATCTTTTAATGCTTCATTCCCGGAGCCAAAAGGGGGTCTGAAAAACTGAGGTTTTTCCCCGATGATGTCTTTCACAATCTGTTGAACGTCAGTGACCTGTTTTTTGGCTTCTGAACTTGACATTTTCTGCAAATCTTCATGATCCCAAGCGTGGTTACCGATGATCTGATCCCGGTCATGGATCATTTTCAACAACTTCGGTTGACGTTTGACACGGTTTCCATTTACAAAAAATATGGCTTTTGCATGATGTTTATCCAAAGTATCCATAAGTGAATTAATCATCTTTTCATCCTTTGGCCCATCGTCAAAGGTTAACAAGACCACTTTAGCAGGGGTGGATTCATCATTAGGTTTGATAACATAACTCGAATTCATATGATACGTCTTCTTAATGGGCACTTCACTTGAAGTTGTGTCAGTGGATGGGACTTCTGGCTTTTTGCCAGTTGTATCTATGTCTGTTTCAGAATGAATTACTGAATCTGTGTTCTTATTTTCAATCTGGGGTTCGGTGCGCGGGGTTGCTTCTTTTGTTTTCTCTGAAAGAATGACAGCAGTATCGTCTTTAGTATCCTTTGCATCAGATGCAGATTGATTTTGAGCACTGCATGCAGATAGTAAAATGCTGGTTATGAGCAGCAGCGAGGTGGCGTGTTTTAACATTTTCTCAGCTCACTTTCCTGTATTTATGCGGAATGAGATTGTCTTCTACAGCAAACACTAATGTTGATTTTAACACTTAAAGGAGGTTGGTGTAATGAAGGCGTCATCCTTTTTCTGGGGTATAGTCGTTGGTGTTGCAGCCAGTTCTTGGTTGGCTAAAGGCAGAATGCCCATGTTGTCTTCAGGTTCATCTCGAAACATGGTTGATCAGGCCAAACATAAAATGATGGAAATGACTTTCCCAGGCATGGATAGCTTCAGTACCAAATCGGATCATCATGGAGAACCGCACAAGTCGGCAACAAAAACCAGCAGAGTGATCTCACCAAAAGAAAAAGAAGAAAACATGAATATGCTTAAAGATTTTATTCGGACGAACCCGGATGTTAAACACGAAGTTGAGCAGATTTTAAGTCAAACAAATACAACCGTACCGGGTTTGTAACCCGTAGCATCCATTAAGAATCATCCACAGTCTTGATTTGATGTGGATTGATTCTTTTTTTTGTTGATTTTACTGCGTGCATTTATAGGTATAAAATGATAACATAACTACATAGATTTATTTTCAGCACATATTGTTTTGTGCTTCATAATCTGTTATAAGACTTGCTTATAAAGGGGAGATCCTGTATGAAAATAGAACGACTAAGTCACGATAAGATACGGATTTTCCTGACCTTTGACGATCTGAGCGAGCGCGGAATACAAAAAGAAGATATGTGGCAGGAATTACCGAAGGTACATGAACTGTTCACTGAAATGATGGACCAGGCTTATTCTGAACTTGGCTTTGATGCTACAGGTCCGCTGGCTGTTGAAGTATTCGCACTTCCCGCTCAAGGGATGGTTGTCATCGTTACTCGTGGAAAATATGATCCGCAACAATATGGTTCAGGTCATGAAGATGATCTTCCTGAAGAAGTATATGAAATGGAAGTTACACTGGAGCAAAGTGACTCCATCGTATACGCGTTTAAGGATTTTGAGGTGCTGATTGAAGCTGCCCATATGTTACGTCAACATGTTACGGATGCGGGGAAACTGTATTCTTATAAAAATAAATGGTTCTTACATTTTGAACCGGATGACGTAGACAGCACCAAACACTCCGCATTGATTGCTTTGCTGGCTGAATTTGGAGAAGGTTCTTCGGTCACTCCAGCTGTTATGGAGGAGTATGGAAAGGTCGTTATTCCTGAACAAGCGATTGATGTCATCTGCACACACTTCAAACGTCAGGATTAAACATCGTTATCATCGCGTCACTATTCAGGGGAGGGAATTTCGGTGCTTTTGTTTTCGCTTCTAGCTGCAGCAGTTGCTCCGGGTCTCGCCTTGTTAACATACTTTTATCTTAAAGACCGGTATGATTATGAACCCCTTCACATGGTTCTGAGAGTATTTCTCATGGGTATTCTGATCGTTCTGCCCGTGATGATTATTCAGCGAGGCATGATGTTGTGGCTTGGAGATAGCCCCCTTCTCGAATCCATTCTAATCTCGGGCGGGGTCGAGGAGTTTGTTAAATGGTTTGTGATCTACCACATTATCTATAATCACACCGAATTTGACGAGCCATATGACGGAATCTTATATTCCGTTGCTGTATCATTGGGCTTCGCTACAGTGGAAAATGTGCTGTACGCATTTGCAGGCAATGCCTCCGTGTCAGGTATGTTTCTAAGGGCCCTTCTGCCTGTATCAGGTCATGCGATGTTTGCCGTTATTATGGGATATTACATGGGCAAAGCCAAATTCATTGATGATACGAAGAAGAAACGGTGGTATCTTAGTCTGTCTCTGATTCTTCCGTTTTTCTGGCACGCATTGTATGATGTCATTATGAATATGATGGTGAATCACTGGTTGTGGTTCATCGCGCCTCTGATGGCGGGTCTGTGGTATGGAGCAATAGGCAAGATTACACGGGCTAACAACCGTTCTCCTTTTCGTTTCGTGAAACGAGAGGGATGAGATTAAATTATAAAAATACGGACACACTGGTGGACATAAAGCGTTTAAAACGCAGACCCTGGTGTGTCTTTTTTGTGTTCTAGAAAACAAGGGTACGACGATATGAAACGGGGATATAAAATGACAAGAATCAAGATTAAAATTAGATGCAAACAATGTGGTGAGCGTTTTACTTTAAGAGGAAAAAAAGAACGGGGGCGGATTGATACTGGGTTCAAGCAGTGTCTTTGTGATAACAAGGATCAATTTGACATTGAGGAAGAGGGCATGGCGACGAGCTATATGTTGCACTAATCGGCCGATATGCTCAATTAAAATGATTTCTTAAAGCCATACAAAAAAAGATTGAGTTTCATCCGTTAAAGGCAAATTTCGTTCCGGCTGGAAATCGCATGCATAAGAGGACTTTCTTCGATCCACAATAAAGGCAGTGATTAGAAGAAAGGAGAATCTACCGTGTATAAACGATTAAGTTCAGTCATGTTTCCGATATTTGCAGTACTCCTGATCGGCGCGCTTGTGTGGGGTTATCAGGAGAATCAGGAGAAGAATGCGATACTGATCAAGGCGGAAAATCAATATCAGCGTGCATTTCACGATCTCTCATTCCATATGGATAAATTACATTCGGAGATTGGGAACACGCTTGCTGTACATTCAAGTTCACAGGGGATGCATCGCAAAGGTTTGATGAATGTGTGGAGGCTCACTAGCGAAGCCCAGAATGAAATCAATCAACTGCCGCTCGGCATGCTTCCCTTCAATGAGACCGAGGAGTTCCTCTCGCGTATCTCGAAATTTGCCTATCAGGCATCCATGCGTGACCTGACAAATGAGCCGCTGAGTCAGAAGGAAATGGGCAATTTAAAGACGCTGTATCAAAATTCTTCGGAGATTAAAAATAGTCTGAAGGAAGTGCAACAGAAAGTATTAACTGATCGTTTGCGCTGGATGGA
Source organism: Paenibacillus xylanexedens (assembly GCF_007680605.1). Classification (GTDB taxonomy): domain Bacteria; phylum Bacillota; class Bacilli; order Paenibacillales; family Paenibacillaceae; genus Paenibacillus; species Paenibacillus xylanexedens_B. Next base: position 2,384,035 of record NZ_VEIO01000001.1, on the reverse strand, counting down.
CGCTGAAACCGTTATGGCAACTCAGGAGCAGACAAACGATAATTCCATCGTGGACGGTTTCCGGACTGTAAATAAAAAGGTAAAAGATTACCCGGAGCTGGATTGGGGCCCTTCCGTCTCCAGTATGTTTACCAAACGCTCTGTGAAGAAGCTCGGCGGAATGCCTGTTTCCAAAGAGCAGATCCAGGAGAAGGCCGCCAAATTCTCGAATGTGGAGAGCGGCAAGATTCAAGTTCAAGAGAACGGCAAAGGGACGGATTGGGAATCGTATACCGCCACCATCGAGCATGCCAGAAACGGGAAGCTGATGATGGATTTCACACGCAACGGTGGTAAGCTTATCTCGTATAGTGATACGAGAACGGTTGGAACTAAAAAAGTGTCCCGTCAAGAGGCAATGGAACAAGCGGATCAGTTTCTTGCCAATAAAGGATATAAGGATATGAAAGCTGTCAACTACGATGAGTTCGGGAATCTGGCGAACCTCACGTATGTGCGTAAGCAAGGGGATACATTGATTTATCCAGAAAAAATGTCTGTACGTGTAGGTCTGGATACGGGGGAAGTCACCGGCTTTCAGGCAAGCGACTATGTTTATGAGCATAACGACAAACGACAGATTCCAAAAGCAAAGCTCACAGCCAATCAGGCACGCCAAAAACTGAATTCAGATTTCAAAGAAAATTATGTTCGCAAATCGTTGATAGAGAATGAATACAGCAAAGAAGTGCTTTGTTATGAATTCGGGGGACGAATCAACGGTTCGCGTTACCGGATCTACATTAATGCCGATACGGGAATGGAAGAAGCGGTTGAGGAGATTAAGCCGGTGAATGCAACCTCCTAGAAATGTTTGGAAGAATATGTATTCTCGAAAGTGATTATGCAAAACAGACCATTGCAATGGTCTGTTTTTTCTTGTTCCAAGTGAGAAAGGTCATGGTATAATAATCCTTGCAGATCAAAGATAAATACATAAGTGGCGGTGAATCGATTGTTTCCTAAAATAAATGAAGTGTTGTATATCCAGATCGCATCGGCTGACGAAAAAGAGGAACATAAAGAATACAAATCGCGTATCGCAGATACCGATGATGACAGTTTTTTAATTGAAGTTCCGATGCAACAGGGGAACAGTCGTTTGAAAAGACTCTTTTTCGGAGAAGAATTGTCCATATCGTATATGAACGAGAGTGGAGTCCGCCATTATTTTAATACTTACGTGACAGGGTTTGAGGAAGATGTCGTTCGTCTGGTTCGCATTCGAAAACCGCTTCCCGATGAGATTTCCAAAATTCAGCGACGTAGCTTTCTTCGCGTTCACGCTAGTCTTGAATTGGCGATTCAATGTGAAGACCTTACACGTTCAGTCGTGCTGACTGAAGACATCGGAGGTGGTGGACTGTCCATATACATCGAGCCTGATGTCAAAGTGCAGGAAGAACAAAAGCTGAAATGCTGGTTATTGGTTCCTTATCGCAATGGGTCAATTGACCATGTTCAATTCGAAGCCGAGGTAGTGCGCATTAAAAAGCTGGAATCGGGCCGTGAGCTAGGTATGCTAAAATTTTCACAGATTACGGATTCAGAACGCCAGAAGGTCATTAAATTTTGTTTTGAACGGCAACTGGATTATCGTATGAAGTAGATGTGTGCATGCATAAAACAGTACTGTACGGGGCAATGTAAGGCAAAAACGGAGAATGTGGCTATGAACAAACGCTCTGATGCACGGAGAATCGAACACATTTATTGTATGATGTCAAAACGGTTGGAACGGAGAGCGCTGCTATTCATTGGCGTGCTCCTGGTTCTCGTTATCCTCTATCAGTTGTTACTGCTTAACCCCGATTTGAAGAAAATAATGACAACGATTGACAGGCTAGAAGGTACCCCGGTTCATATGCAGATTAACAGCAAAGACCGGATTGGCTGATTTGTCTGTTTTTGCATCCATGTGTAGAGTGTGGTATAATTTTCACGATGCAGGCAATGCCTGTTTTTTTATTGAGGTTTATCGTTTGAGGAGGAATGCCCCGTTGGCTAGCCAGAACACATCAGAAGACGGGAAGATGAACGTTGCAATTGACGGACCTGCTGGTGCCGGAAAAAGCACGGTGGCCCGCTTGGTTGCAGAGGAACTCGGATACATTTACGTTGATACAGGCGCTATGTACCGTGCAGTATCCTTGCACATGCTTCGGAAAGATATTTCTCCGGAAGATATGACTCAGGTACTTCAGGAAGCTCAAGATTTGGTTATTGATTTACAACCGGATCGGGGTGGACAGAAAGTGTTCTGTAATGGCGAGGATGTTACCTCGGAAATCCGCTCCCGTGAAGTAACGGGAATCGTGTCTCGATATGCGCAAATCGAGGGGCTGCGTACACAATTAGTGGATACTCAGCGGCAAATGGCTTTGCGCAAGGGCGTCGTCATGGATGGGCGCGATATCGGAACGACTGTATTGCCCGATGCGGAAGTGAAAATTTTTATGACTGCCAGTGTGCAGGAGCGCGCACTTCGCCGCTTCAAAGAACTGGAACCATCCGATGGGCTGACGTTGGAGCAACTAGAACGAGACATTGCAACCCGTGATAAACTGGATGAGAACCGGGAAGTTTCCCCGCTGCGGTGTGCAGAGGACGCGATTGTCCTGGACACAACGAAGATGAATATCCATGAAGTGGTTGACAAAATCGTATCTTATTGCACAATGGTCAGAGGAGAGAGCAGTCTATGATTTACACATTTTGCAAGACTGTACTGCGGATCATGTATACCATTCTTTTTCGCCTGGAGGCAGTTGGACGGGAAAATATCCCGAAAGACGGCGGTGTACTTTTATGCTCCAATCATATCAGTAACTTTGATCCGCCAACCGTTGGCATCAAAATTCGCCGTCAAGTGAGATTTATGGCTAAAAGCGAACTGTTTGATGTTCCGGTGCTAGGGCCGATTATCAAGGCTGTCGGTGCCTTCCCTGTAAAGCGAGGAGGCGTCAGCAAAGAATCCATCAAAACCTCACTCAATATTTTGCGTGGTGGTGAAGTGCTTGGCATTTTCCCAGCGGGAAGCCGTCACAATGATGGTGGAATTGGTAAAAAAGGAGCAGCGAGTTTTGCTCTTCGCAGCGGTGCCACTGTAATCCCTACTGCTATTATCGGCAACTACAAGCTTTTTCATAAGATGAAAGTAGTATATGGCGCACCGGTCAATTTGGACGAGTTCAAGGAAGATACTTCCGGAGATGCTTTGGAAAGAGCTACCGAGAAAATCATGTCCAAAATTAACGAAATGGTGAAAACAGGCGAGCCTAGTAAATAAGGCAGGTCTACTGTGAGTGCATGTTTCCATATTTTTGAGGAATGCTATGTGAAGTGCATTTGCATGAAAGTGTTTTGAACTCTGCCAAGGCAGGTTTGAATATAATGGGGTTTTTGAATTGAGGAGGGTATTTGACATGTCGGAAGAAATGAAAAATCAAGAAGCAACCCAAGATGAGTTGGATCAATTCGTTTCCTTGAAAAAAGGAGATACTGTAAAAGGAACCATCGTCAAATTGGAAGATAACCAAGCTTATGTAAGCATTGGATATAAATATGACGGTGTTATTCCAGTTCGTGAACTGTCTTCGCTTCACGTAGACAGCGCGTCTGAAGCAGTAGAAGTTGGACAAGAAGTTGAAGCTAAGGTTCTTAGCATCGACGACGAGAAAGAAAAACTCGTTCTGTCCAAACGTGCGATCGACAGTGAGAACGCTTGGGAGCAACTGCAAAAGCATTTTGAAGACCAAGACGTGTTCGAAGTTGTTGTAGGTGACGTGGTTAAAGGCGGTTTGGTTGCAGACGTGGGCGTTCGTGGATTTATCCCGGCTTCCATGGTTGAGCGTCATTTCGTTGAAGACTTCAGCGACTACAAAGGCCGCACACTGCGCGTTAAAGTGAAAGAGATCGATCGTGAGAACAACAAAGTGATCCTTTCCCAAAAAGACGTTCTGGAGCAAGAATTCGAAGCAAACAAAGTTCAAGTAATGGCTGGTTTGCAAGAAGGTCAAGTCATCGAAGGTACAGTTCAACGCTTGACTCAATTCGGTGCTTTCGTTGATGTAGGCGGAGTTGACGGTTTGGTACACGTATCCGAGCTGGCTTGGACTCACGTTGAAAAACCATCCGATGTATTGTCCGAAGGCGACAAAGTAAATGTTAAAGTGCTGAAAGTTGATCCTGAAAAAGGTAAAATCAGCCTGAGCATGAAAGCTGTTCAACCAGGTCCTTGGGAAACAGCTGGCGACAAATTCAACACAGGTGATATCGTAACAGGTGTTGTAAAACGTCTGGTTGATTTCGGTGCATTTGTTGAAATCGCTCCTGGTGTTGAGGGTCTTGTGCATATTTCACAAATTTCCCACAAACACATCGGCACTCCACATGAAGTGCTGAAAGAAGGTCAAGAAGTTCAAGTGAAAATCTTGGACATGAACCCTGCTGAACAACGTGTAAGCTTGAGCATCAAAGAAACAGAAGAAGCTCCTGCTCAACCACAAAAATCAGAGCGTCCAGCAAGAAACAACGCTCCGCGTGAAGAAATCAACAACCCGAACGTTTCCTTGAACAATCAAGGTATGAGCACTACGCTCGGCGAACTGTTTGGTGACAAACTCAGCAAATTCAAATAAGTTATAGATGCATGGTTCTAAGTTATATACTGCATATTTTGCTGAACAATAAAAGCAAGATCGGCGAGCCCCAGCGGGTTCGCCGATTGTTGTTATTGCGAGAATATCGTTTCGATTCGTTACGAAACGTTAGCCAAGCCATAGCTTTTTTGCTATGATGAGTAACGTAAGTATGGACAGGAGGAGTGGAATGTATGGCAAGACCAGTTGTGGCAATTGTCGGCCGACCAAACGTGGGTAAATCCACCATTTTCAATCGGATTATCGGCGACAGACTGGCCATTGTGGAAGATAAGCCGGGCATTACCCGTGACCGGATTTATGGAATCGGTGAATGGAACGGAAAAGCATTTAGTATTATTGATACAGGCGGTATCGAAATTGACGGCGAAGACGTCATTATGAAATCCATTCGCATGCAGGCGGAGCTTGCGATTGAAGAAGCAGATGTAATCGTATTTATGTGTGATGCCAAGGCGGGCATTACGCAATCCGACGAAGAAGTTGCTGAGATGCTTTATCGCTCAGGGAAACCGATCGTGGTAGCCGTAAACAAAGTAGATAACATTGGGCGCAGTGAGCTGATTTATGAGTTTTATGGCTTCGGTTTTGGTGATCCGATCGGGGTATCCGGCAGTCACGGTACGGGAATTGGTGACTTGCTTGATGCGATTGTGGAGAAATTGCCTGAACTTGAGGAAGAGACATACGACGAGGATGTGATTCGTGTAGCTCTGATCGGCCGACCTAATGTGGGTAAATCTTCACTTGTGAATGCCATCCTCGGTGAGGAACGTGTTATTGTGAGTGATGTAGCCGGTACAACACGTGATGCGATTGACACTCCTTTTGAAAAAGACGGGCAACGTTACGTGCTGATTGATACGGCGGGTATGCGGAAGCGCGGTAAAGTATATGAAACGACGGAGAAGTACAGCGTAATGCGTGCGATGCGTGCCATTGAGCGTGCGGACGTTGTTCTGATTGTTATTAACGGTCAAGAAGGCATTATCGAGCAGGACAAGCACATAGCCGGTTATGCGTATGAAGCGGGTAAATCTTCATTGTTCGTGGTAAACAAATGGGATGTTGTGGAGAAAACGGATAAAACGATGAAGGAATTCGAGACGAAGATTCGGGATCATTTCCTCTTTATGACCTACGCTCCGGTTGTCTTTTTGTCCGCACTGACAAAACAACGCTTACAAAAATTGTTGCCAGTGGTACAGCGTGTAGCAGAACAGCATTCTTTGCGTGTTCAGACACATCTGCTTAATGATGTGGTATCGGATGCTGTAGCAATTAATCCACCGCCAACCGATAAAGGGCGAAGAATGAGAATTAACTATGTGACTCAGGTTGCGGTCAAACCGCCCACCATGGTTATTTTTGTGAACGACCCTGAATTGATGCACTTCTCGTATGAGCGTTACCTGGAGAATAAAATCCGTGCAGCGTTTGATTTTGAAGGCACACCAATTCGCATATTTACTCGGAGGAAGTCCGACGAAGGTTAGGGGAGAAGTTTGTGATTTTATCCATCGCAGCGATTGTACTGAGCTACCTGCTTGGTTCGATCAGTTTTAGTGTTCTTCTTGCAAAAGCAATACGGGGGATTGATATACGTCAACACGGAAGCGGTAATGCCGGGGCGACGAATACGTTGCGTATTCTGGGTAAAGGGCCGGCTATCGCAGTTCTGCTACTTGATGTAATCAAAGGTATTGCTGCAGTATGGATTGGCATATGGTTAAGTAACGGGTCTCCATGGATTGCTGCATTCAGCGGTATAGCTGCCATCGCAGGTCATAACTGGCCACTTTATTTCAATTTTCGCGGAGGTAAAGGTATCGCTACTGCGATTGGAGTGTTGGTAAGCTTAGCCTTTCTTCCTGCGCTCTATGCGGGAATCATCGCCATTCTGTCCATCGTTCTGACACGTTACGTTTCGCTCGGCTCTTTAATTTTTGTAGCACTGACTCCTGTTTTCATCTTGATCCTGCCTGGGTATTCGATGAGTATTTTCTGGGGCAGTCTGATTATTTGTCTGTTTGCATTCTGGAGACATCGTACGAACATTGCGAAGCTCGCCAAAGGACAGGAAAATAAATTGGGATCAAAGAACCCTGGAGGGGGGGAACGCGTTGTCTAAAAAAGTTGCCGTACTGGTCGCAGGCAGTTGGGGAACTGCCTTGGCCAGTGTCCTCGCCGCGAACGAACTGGATGTGGTAATGTGGACACGTAGCGAAGAACAAGCAACGGAGATTAATACCCAGCACACGAATACACGTTATCTACCGGGTACAGAGCTGTCTCCTCGTATTCGCGCAACCAGCGATATGGAAGCTGCGGTTGCAGATGCGGCAGCTGTGTTAATTGTGGCGCCTTCGTCTGCGATGCGTGCGGTTACGCATCAGTTTAAACCTTTCTATACACCCGATATGCTGATTATTCATGCAACGAAGGGCTTTGAAACGGAAAGTCTGAAACGGATGTCTACCGTGATCTCTGAAGAGCTTGAATGTGAAGAAGGACAGATTGTTGTATTGTCTGGTCCAAGTCATGCTGAGGAAGTGGTGAAGCGCTGTCCAACCACCGTGGTTGTGGCTTCATTGGATAAAACATCTGCGGAGGCAGTTCAGGGATTGTTTATGAATGCCTATTTTCGTGTGTATACCAACCGGGATATGCTCGGAGTTGAATTAGCGGGGGCTTTCAAAAATATCATCGCGCTCGGTGCAGGCATGTCGGATGGTCTGCAGTTTGGAGATAATGCCAAGGCGGCGTTGTTAACCCGTGGACTTGCCGAGATTACTCGAATCGGAGTTGAGATGGGAGCTAATCCATTAACGTTTTCCGGACTAGCGGGAATCGGTGACCTGGTTGTCACAGCTACAAGTCAGCACAGTCGGAACTGGAGAGCCGGGTCCATGCTTGGACAAGGACAGAAGCTGGAAGATGTGCTTCAATCCATGGGCATGGTGGTCGAAGGTATTCGAACGACTCAGGCAGCCTATTTTATATCCCAAAAATACGGTGTTCAGATGCCAATTGCGGATCAATTGTACCATGTGTTATTTCAGAATCGGCAGCCACGTGATGCCGTTGAAGCTTTGATGGGACGTGATCCGAAGACGGAGATGGAAGTGATGAAGCTGGAAACTTGGGAGCAATGGCATTCCTGAGTTGATCGTTTAAATATCGTTTCAATGGCCTAGTTTAAAATGCTGCAGCGTAATCACCTTTTCCCAGGCACGCTCATACTATACACATGAGTATTGCCGGAGGAGGGGAGACGAATGGGTAACAACATTTCGAAAGAAGCGCTGAAAGCCATCAACAAAAAGACGGGCAAAACGATCACTGAAGGAGCTGTCAAAAAGCTGGCAAGCACAGTGAAACCAACGACGATGCAGAATGAGGCTCAGCTGCGCCAGTTGATTAAACAAGTATCCGCCATGGCGAAAATACCGGTATCTGAGGATACGGTTCAGGATATTGTGAGTGCAGTCAAGAAGAGTGGGCTGAATCCAAGCAATATGGAATCGTTAATGAAGATGATGATGAAAAAATAATAGTTCGTTGCCTGCTCACACAGGAATCGAGCATTACGAAAGCAAGCCAGCAGAAGCTGGCTTGCTTTTTTGTCTTTTTATAGGAAAAATACGTTCGATTTCATGTTATAATAATTGCAATTGTCACAATTTCGTGATGAATATCGGATTGAAGGGGAGACTGCTGGTTTATGAGCGCAATGGACAAGATGTGGCTATCATTAGTTGCCATTCTCATTATGGGATTATCAGTATTTTTGATTACATTTGCTCGTGCCAAGACAAAAGGATTTGTGCGGGGGATTCTTTCGATCTTAGCATTTTTAATTATGCTCATCGGATTTTTTGGTGGAATCGCTTCTCTAACTTAGATTTCCTCAAGGGAGAGAGAACATCCGCATAAGCGCATCATAAGAACGGACACAATGAAAAGACGGATGGGAGGAGTGTGTAGCTATGGAACCGCATGAGACGGAGGATTGGACTGCGCGATATCCGGAATTACACAAAGCTTTGCTGGATACGGCAAAAGCCTGGGATCGCCAGCCTCATACCTGGTTACTGGGAGGCAGTTGCGGTTTACTGCTTCAAGGGGTGGAGTTGCAGCAAGCACCAAGAGATATTGATGTGTATGCTGATATCGCTGATGCCAAAAAGCTACATATCTGTGCTCCAGGGGACAAGATGGACGAGCCTGCAATAGACAAGACGGGGCCTTATGCTTCCCTTCTGAGTCATTACCAAGTGGGTGCATGTTCACTGGAATTGGTAGGCGGATTTGAAGTCTGGGCGCGTGAAAGTTGGTATCGCATCCAGATCGAATATGTGCTAGCTCTTTATGCTCCTGAAGCTCAGGTGGATGCATACCGATTGCGACTAATGCCGCTTGCGCATGAATTGCTTTTCAACCTGCTTCGCGGACGTGAAGACCGCTATGTACCCATTGCAGCGCGAATTCGTCAAGAACCTGAGACTCACCGACCTGCGATGATTGCATTAAGTCAACGTAACATATGGGGATCTCGTTTCAGATCAGAAGTGGAAGAACTGGTCGGGTTTTCTTGGTCGGATCAAGCTGGGGAGGAACGATGATGCAAGAGATGGTTACTTTTTTACCGATGAATAAATCCATCAAAGTGCAACCTGGCACAACCCTTTTACAAGCTGCGCGTCGGGCTGGCGTTCGAATATCAACCCGGTGCGATGGCAAAGCGGCATGTCTGATGTGCAAAGTTAACGTGGCGCCGGAGGAGCGGCATGCATTGCTTTCACCTACGGATGCGGAGAGACGGAAGCTCGGACTAATGCTTGAAGATGGAACGAGACTCTCGTGTCAGGCGAAAGTATGCGGACAACTGAGCGTGCAGGTTCCGGAAGATCCGCTGAAAGCCGCCATAAGGAAACAGCTTGAGCGTCAGCAGCAAGATGATGATTGGTTCGCATAATACCAAGAAGAGAAATAGAGTTTAGGAGGGTGCGAATGAATAAAAAGAAGAATAAAACCGCGGATGGAAGACATCCTTTGGGTTTGTTACAGCAGATGAAGTGTCTGTCTTTGCTTCTTCTGCTCATGCTTACAATGAGTGGTTGCTTGTATCCTTCTCAGAGTAATTCTGATCCCAAAACAGCTTATCGCGAAAGTGTAAACCGTATTCAGAGTGCGATTGAAGCGTTTCAAAAGGACGAGGGTATACTGCCAATTCTGAACGCTGACGCGGATACGCCGAAGTATGAAAAGTTTAGAGTAGACCTACCTAAACTGAAGCAGCTTGGTTATCTTGATGATATACCTGGAACGGCCTTTGAGAGTGGTGGTAGCGCTTACTTTTTGATACAAAATGAGGAAGTGAAACCGACAGTGAAAGTGATGGATCTGGAGACGGTGCAGAAAGTAAATGATGTGCAACGCATGGTGAACCAGTACAAATCTGTACATAACCAACAATTGCCCGCGGGTGAAGAGTTGTACCCTGGCTTCCATGCGGTGGACATGAATTTGGCTGCACAGGCAGGATCTCCTTCAATTACGCTAAAAAGTGTATATTCGGGTCAGGAACTACCTTTTATATTGGATGAACAGGGTACGGTGTATGTGGACTATGCTTTTGATATCATGCAGGCTTTGGAAAAAACAGATGGTTCATCCGGTGATGAGGATGCTGTATCTGATGGCCCGGATTTACGTAATCATTTGCTGACACACTCCTATTTCGTACCTGTAAAATCTGTTCCATATACGCTGGAGAATAACACACCTGTCGCACAGATCGTTCAAAACCAAAGTAAGTAAGTGAAGAACAGACATACTATGAAGTAATGTACAATTTCAAGGCTCTATAGACTCCGAAAGAGATATACCGCGTTCCGTGGTGTATCTCTTTTTTTCTGAAAAGAATAGGATTCAAAATGTGAGAGGTGTCATAAACAGAGAGAGGTTCTCATAAAGTAGATTGAAATAAAGACGCGCAGTCCGGGATCGGAGGATGCTCTTCATGTCACCATCATGAGATAAAAAAACAAAAAAACACGTCATATTGCCGCATACAGGTACATAAGATGATACTAGTCCAATTGCATGTACGAGTTAACGCCGCTCTCGCCGGTTTCATCAGAATGCAACGTTCGGCGGCGGACGACTTCCGGGCACTCACAAAGGCGGCTCTACCGTTGCAGGGATTTCAGTCTTCTGATTGAAAAAACGAAGCGGATGCTCTTTAGCATTTTTCCTTCGGAGTAATTTAAGGAGGGGATTTCATTGGAGAAAGTGGACATTTTTAAGGACATAGCTGAGCGGACCGGAGGGGATATTTATCTCGGGGTTGTCGGCGCAGTCCGGACGGGGAAATCAACATTTATTAAACGATTCATGGAAACGATCGTATTGCCTAACATCGCAAGTGAGGCTGATCGCGCCCGTGCAGTGGATGAACTTCCACAAAGTGCTGCAGGTAAAACGATCATGACAACCGAGCCCAAATTTGTACCGAATAATGCAGTTCAGATCAAAGTGGCTGAAGGACTGGACGTCAATGTACGTTTGGTGGATTGTGTGGGTTACGCCGTGGAAGGCGCAAAGGGATACGAGGATGAAAATGGTCCGCGTATGATCTCCACACCTTGGTTCGAGGAGCCGATTCCATTCCAGGAAGCAGCCGAGATTGGTACCCGTAAAGTCATACAGGAGCACTCCACGCTTGGTGTCGTGGTCACAACAGACGGAACCATTGCCGAAATCGCTCGCAGCTCCTATGTGGAATCAGAAGAGCGAGTGATTGCAGAGCTGAAAGAAGTGGGTAAACCGTTCGTTCTGGTCATCAACTCCACCCGGCCTCGTAGTGAAGAAGCGTTGCAACTTCGTAGCGAGCTGGCTGCCAAGTATGATATTCCGGTCATGACGCTAAGTGCTGCCACGATGACGGAAGATGATGTCACTGGTGTACTCCGTGAAGTATTGTATGAATTCCCTGTGCATGAAGTCAATGTGAACCTCCCGAGCTGGGTTATGGTGCTGAATGACACACACTGGCTTCGTAACAACTATGAGAATTCGGTACGGGATACAGTAAAAGATATTCGCAGGTTGCGCGACGTGGATCGTGTCGTGTCACAATTCATGGAATATGAGTTTATCGACCGTGCGGGTCTTAGTGGCATGAATATGGGGCAAGGTGTAGCAGAGATCGATCTCTACGCGCCGGATGAGTTATACGACCAGATTCTCGTGGAAGTTGTGGGTATTGAAATCAGGGGCAAGGATCATCTCTTGCAACTGATGCAGGAGTTCTCCCATGCGAAGAGAGAATATGACCGCTTCGCAGAGGCACTCGAAATGGTCAAAACAACAGGTTATGGCATTGCTGCTCCTTCACTTGCCGAGATGGCGCTGGATGAACCGGAGCTGATTCGTCAGGGTACGAAATTCGGCGTTCGCCTGAAAGCGACGGCACCGTCCATCCACATGATTCGCGTCGATGTGGAGTCGGAGTTCGCACCGATTATCGGTACGGAGAAACAGAGTGAGGAACTGGTGAGATATCTGATGCAGGATTTCGAAAACGATCCGATCAAGGTATGGGATTCAGATATGTTTGGTCGCTCGTTACACTCCATTGTGCGTGAAGGCATTCAGGGTAAAATCGCGATGATGCCGGATAATGCAAGATATAAACTGCAAGAGACACTGGGTAGAATCATTAACGAAGGCTCAGGCGGATTGATCGCCATCATACTTTAACTATTCAAAAGACCGTGAGGCTTGATCTCATGGTCTTTTTCTTTGAGTTTATTTCTTGAATATGGATGAAATGGATGTGTGAATGATTTATTTTCGAAAAATGTAGTAAGTTTCAGCTTTAAATCACTAAAACATATTTACATACTAGGAATTAGCCGTTATATTAATAAACAAATATTGTGATTGAAGTCACAGCGAGTGAAACAGGGGGAGAACGAGATGAAGAAAAGAAATTTCAAATGGGTTGGATTAAGCGTTTTACTTGTATTCGTACTGGCGTTGTCAGCTTGCGGAATTAAAAAAGAACCAGCCGCCTCTTCTGCATCAGGATCAGCAGGTGAAACACCGAAGACGGAGGCCGTTACAGGACCTTTGAGCGGTAAACGCGTTGCGCTAATTATGGAATTTAATACAGGGACATTTTCACAACAGTATGTACAAGGTGTAAAAGAGGAAATCGCCAAATTCGGCGGTGAACTCACCACCTTTGTTGCAGATAATGATAAAGCAAAAATGGTATCGTTGCTCGACAGTGCAATCAACCAGAAATTCGATGTCATTTTGACAGACCACGGGGATTCGCTCTTGGAACCAGGGGTGAAAAAAGCAGTTGAGCAAAAGATACCAGTCGTTGTATTTGATGCTGCGATCAGTGTGCCAGGCGCTACGGTGTTGTCACAAGATGACCAGAAGATGGCTGAACTCACACTGGAACAGATGAAAAAAGATATCAATGGTCAAGGTAACATCGTGAAAGTCTGGGTGGCTGGCTTTGCTCCAATGGAACGTCGTCAGATTGCCTATGGAGAATTTTTGAAAGCCAATCCAGATATCAAGGAAATTGCAACATTTGGTTCTGCTCAGAATCCGGCACTGGATACGCAAGCGAAAATGGAAGCAATTCTGAAGCAATATCCAAAAGGTGAGATCACAGCAGTTTGGGCAGCCTGGGACGAGTTTGCCAAAGGGGCAGCGCGTGCCATTCAGCAAGCTGGACGTGATGAGATCAAGGTATACGGAATTGATATGAGTGACGAGGATCTGCAAATGATTCAGGACCCGAAAAACCCTTGGGTCGCTTCAGCCGCTGTAGATCCAACGGACATTGGACGTGTACAAGTTCGATATGCATATCAGAAGTTGCATGGTGACCAAACCGAAGATGCGGTTGTTCTTAATCCGGTATATGTACAACGCGAAGCTTTACCTGATAAACAAATCTCTACGTCAGAGTTGTCCGAGTATGTTAAAGGCTGGGGAGGCAGTACACAAGGCATCAAGGACTGGATGAGCGAATACGGCATTACTGCAAAGTAAGTTGCGTTACGGGCGCGCCGCAAGGTGCGCTTTTTCAGTACAAAGGTATTACAGCAGATGGGAGGCAACATCATGACAAAGGACCCGATATCGCTGGACATGGAGCATATTTCTAAACAGTTTTCAGGCGTACCTGCGTTGAAGGACGTACATTTCTCTGTCCGAGGTGGAGAGATTCATGCGTTGCTGGGAGCTAACGGAGCTGGCAAAAGCACGTTAATGAAAATATTGTCGGGAGCGTATCAACTGGATGAAGGGGCTATTCGTCTGAATGGTTATAAGCTCCAGCTTGGCTCACCCCGAGAGGCGAAGGCCAGCGGCATTCACTGCGTGTATCAGGAGGTGGATGCTGCGCTTGTGCCACAGCTGACTGCTGCCGAGAACATTATGCTGGATCAGTTAGCTTCATCTGCCGGAGGTTGGTGGAAAAGTCCAAGAACGCTACAGCAACGAGCCAAGGACGCTCTGAAGCAGTTGGGTGCGGATCAAATATCGATTCACCGTAAAGTGGCTGAGCTAACGCTGGCGGAGAAACAGATGATTCTGCTTGCACGCATCCTGATTCAAGATGCCAAGGTCATTATTTTCGATGAACCAACCGCACCGCTCAGTCAAGAGGAAACCGATGCATTTTTTCGTATTGTACATGTGCTGAAGGATCGAGGGGTAGCCTGCATCTTTATTACCCATCGCCTTGCCGAAGTAACGAGTCACTGTGACCGGGTTACTGTGATGAGGGACGGTCGTCATGTGTTTACCGGTGAAACAAATGGACTGACGATCAATGATCTGGTTACGCAAATGTTAGGTAAACCGTTCGAAGAAGAGTTTCCCAAGACCGAAGCACCTGTGGGAGAGCTGCTTCTGCAAGCAAGAGGTCTTAGGCGCGGATTGAAGGTAAAAGGAGTGGACCTTGAGGTTCGCCGCGGTGAAGTGCTAGCTGTGGTCGGGCTCGTGGGTGCTGGAAAAACGGAATGCTCTCGTCTGCTGATTGGTGCCGATCAATTGCAGGCAGGCGAGATAAGGTTACTCGGACGGAACATCCGTCTGTCTCAACCTGCTGATGCAGCGGCTCTGGGCATTGTATCTGTGCCGGAGGAGCGGCGTAAACAAGGCATTCTCATTCAAGAGAACGTGGAACGTAATCTGAGCCTGCCCTTGCTAGCCAATCTTAGTCGACTGGGCTTTGTTAACCGCAAACGTGAGCGTCAGCATGCAGAGTCACTAGTAGAACAACTCGGCATCAAGACTTCGTCCGTGAAACAGGAAGTGAAGTATTTGAGCGGTGGTAATCAGCAAAAGGTAGCCATAGGAAAATGGTTGCGTACGGATGCAGATGTATTTATTTTTGACGAACCGACAAAAGGTGTGGATATCGGGGCGAAAAGTGACATTTTCCGCATCATTAATGAGTTGGCGCTGGCCGGTAAAGCGGTCATCTATTTTACATGTGAACTAGATGAAGGACTGGGCATCGGAGATCGGATTGCGGTCATGTGTGAAGGGGTTATCGTAAAAGAGTTCCAGCGTGGCGAGACGAACCAAGAACAGCTGCTTTACTATGCAAGCGGTGGACAAGAGGTGGAAGCATGAAGGATAAATCACTCGATTTTGCGTTCCGGTATGGAGCGATTATAGTCATTATAGGCGTTATTGCTTTTTTCGGCATAAAACTGCCCTATTTCTTCACGTATAGCAATTTGACGGATATTTTGGGTTCGATCTCGATCGTAACCTTTGTGGCGATTGGTGTAACATTATCTCTTATTGTCGATGGATTCGATCTCTCTGTGGGAGCGACCGTCTCGTTGACAACCGTTGTTACAGCATCACTAATGATCTGGTACCAGCAGCCTTTGGCTGTCGTTATTATCGTGCCATTGGTTATCGGGGCTGTCATTGGTCTGCTGAACGCACTGCTGATTGTTAAGCTACGTATTCCGGATCTGCTTGCGACGCTTGCAACAATGTACATCATCGGAGGTATCCACAAAACGTATGCGCAGGGATATACCATCTACAATCACATGCAGTTCCCGGATGGAAGCAAAGCTGCCGGAGAGATGGACCCGACATTTCTGCTGATTGGACAAGGAAAATGGCTGGGCATGCCGATCTCGGTTATTCTGCTGCTTATTGCTGTCATCGGTGTTCATATCTTTTTGACATACACCAAATATGGCCGGCAAATGTATATTACAGGCGGAAATGAAGAGGCGGCAAGGTTGTCCGGGATCAAGGTGAAAAAGGTACGAACACTTGCTTATGTGGCAGCTGGAGTCTTTGCGGCTATTGGAGGAATCATCTATGCATCCAAAGTGGGGTCGGGACAGATTGATGCCGGATCTCCATTGTTAATGGAATCCGTAGCTGCGGTATTTGTTGGTTTCTCTGTCTTCGGGGCTGGGAAGCCGAATGTGATCGGAACCTTTATCGGTTCAGTTCTGATTGGTGTCCTGGTCAATGGATTAACGATGATGAACGTTCAGTATTTTACCCATGATATTGTCAAAGGTGGAGTGCTTGTGCTTGCTCTGGCAGTTACATTTTACGTTTTAAACCGTAGCCGCACTTGAAATTGTGTGCTGTCTGTATTAGTATAAAATTTGTTCGGCGTCAGAAACACGCGTGGTTTCTGGCGGCTTTTGCCAGAAATGACTGTGGGCCGCAGGCGGAGATGAATGTTCATCGCTCAAAATGGTCAACGTTTTTTTGTGAATGAACGTATATTTCCTAATAAAACGGAAACACAGTATAACATTCAGGACATTGATTCAGGAGGTGAAAAACAAATGAACAAATCAGACTTGATTACACATGTATCCGAGGCTACTGAACTGTCCAAAAAAGATGTAACGAAAGCGGTTGATGCCGTATTCGAAGCGATCTCTGAGGCTCTTCAAAACGGAGACAAAGTACAATTGGTTGGTTTTGGGAACTTCGAAGTTCGCGAGCGCTCTGCACGTAAAGGACGCAACCCGCAAACAGGTGAAGAAATCGAAATTCCTGCGAGCAAAATTCCTGCGTTCAAACCAGGTAAAGCGCTCAAAGACGGAATTAAATAAGATTTCTACATATTCCATATGTCAACAAAAAGACCGTGACTTGTTCACGGCCTTTTCTTTTGCCTGTAAACGGGAAATTTTCGTAATCTGCTACTCAAGCTCCTTACTTTTTTCTGAAAGTTCCGGTTGTTCGCTGTAAGCGATTAGAATCAGATCTTTGCCCGTAACAGCAGACAGATGATGCTCAATCTCCTGTAACTGCTGCACATGCTCTTCCTTGAGCACAGCTGGGGTGTACTTCATGCGAACTCTCCTTTCCTGGCTGATCCGTTATAGTATGACCCGGTAATTATGGTTTCTTGCGGTATATTCCCTCCAGGACTTGTTGACAAATGAAACAATCTTGATCATCATTAACGCTATGAAATTAGAAAAGGGGACGTGCAGCGATGGATCACTCTACGGGCAATGACTTTATCGTAATTAAAGCAGAAGAAAACGGTGTACAGGTGATTGGCTTGACCCGGGGGCAGGACACACGTTTTCATCACACGGAGAAGCTGGACAAAGGCGAAGTGATGATTGCTCAATTTACAACACATACTTCGGCCATTAAAATCCGGGGAAAAGCTACGCTGATTACGAAGCATGGAGAGATTGAATCGGAATAGTCTTGAAAGAGTTTGACTAGGTACATTAAAAGGTTGAATGGGTTAGATGAAAATTGCAGGCATAGCCTGCTTTTTTTGATTGTACAATGAGGTATGGGCCTTTACCGGACAGACTACACTAACAGGTAAAGGCAGGGAGGCGCTTATGAAACCGGGAATGATTGTGACTGCGTCCATGCTGTCAACGATTGCGGCAGTCATCGTGCTCGTGGTTTTTCAAAGCTTACATACACGTACATGGGGCGGGGACCGGGCAGAGCCTGTAACCGCTTCTCATCAAACGATTCAGTTGACCAATGATAATCTGGTTGATGTACTGAGTTCACTGCATATGTCTACGCCGATTGCCAGAGTGGAGTGGAAGCAGTCTATTTTGACACTCGACCTCAAAGTAAAAGGAACGGATACGAGTTATACTGAAATTTATGAAAATATGGCGGCAGTCGTCGATCTGAGTTTTCGCAGTGTAGACAACGTAGAGCAGGTGTTACTTCGCGTCATGGCCGAGGATGAATGGGTGCATAGACGCCATCTGCTACTTGCGGCAGATATTCGGCGAGGAGAATGGCCGATGTACGCCATTGACATGCTTCGGACGTGGAACAGCGCGGCATTTTCGGAGGATTTAAAAGACTGGTTCAATCTGATGCAGACAGAACTGTGGAAGAAGCAGTTCGAAAAGACAAGTTAGGGTAATCAATAGCAGGATTCAGTGCGTGCCGAATAAACATATGCTATAATATATAAGATTGTAGTGCAGAAATGGTTTGATAAAGCAAAGCCTCGGAGGATGAGAATGAATTCATATCGCGTACCCCAACTTGCAAAGAAATATACGGATTACGACATGATTCGACAACATACGGAAATCCCGTCATTTCCGGATAGCCGGGCGCGTCTGTTACAGGTATTTGTGGGCCGAACAGACGAAAAGGGTCATCAGGAACTTTACGCTCTTGCGACCTCGCTCGTTCAGTTGGCTATGGATACGCATGATCGAATCGATACGATTTCCGGTGATCGGGGAGAACTGGAGATGCGTTCACGCCAATTAAATGTTCTCGCTGGAGATTATCTGAGTAGCCGTTTCTATCAGTTGCTTGCTCATGCAGGCAAAATAGAAATGATCGGTAAGCTTAGCGGTGCTGTTTCCGAAGTAAACGCACGCAAGATGACGCTGTATGAACGGATGAAAAAACTTCTCGTTTCGGCTGATGAATATTTGCGTGAAACGGTACAGCTGAGAATGCAGCTGTTTCTTTCATTTACAGACATGATGGCTGTTGAGGATAAGCCGTTATGGAACAGCTTGCTGATGGAGTTCAGCACTTGCGAAACCATCGCAGAAGAGATGAAGCGACTGCATGACGAGCAACAGATGCTTCATAGCTATGCGTTCTGGCATGTGTATGAGAACGGCAATGACGAGGAACGCAGTCATTTGTCTCGGATGGAGCTCGAACCACGTATATGGAGTTCCATGGTGCTTAAATACAGCGTAAGCGAGGTGTTGCTGGACAAGCTTCGCGAGTGCACACACCGCATTCAGCTTTTGCTGCAAGATGAGGAAGGTCTTCAAGGCATGCATGAGTTCGATGCAATTCTTGAGCCTTACCTGTCCTATGTGCAGCCTTCACATGCGGCAGTAAGGGAAGATTGAGGGGGAGACAGACGAATGGGTAGCGGAGAGACCAAACCGAAAGAAGAATTTGTCCATTCGGTTTTTCAGAGTATAGCCGGCAAGTATGACGTTATGAATGATATTCTGAGTTTCCGCAGGCATAAAGCTTGGCGCAAATTCACGATGAAGAAGATGAATATGTCTAAGGGAGACACTGGACTGGATTTGTGCTGCGGCACATGCGACTGGACGCTCGCTATGGCACAGGCAAGTGAAACGGGGCACATGCACGGACTGGATTTCAGTAGCAATATGCTGGAAGTGGGCCAGACGAAAATTGATGCGGTAAACCGTTCAAAACAGATTACGCTCGTTCAGGGGAACGCGATGTCGTTGCCTTTTGAAGACAATACGTTCGATTATGTAACGATTGGATTCGGTCTACGTAACGTGCCTGATCTAAGACAGGTTTTGTCTGAAATGAAACGTGTTGTAAAACCCGGCGGTATGGTGGTTTGTCTGGAATTGTCCAAACCGACTTGGCAGCCGTTTAAAGGGATTTATTATTTTTATTTTGAGCATATGCTGCCAAACATGGCGAAATTGTTTGCCAAACGTTATGAGCAGTATAAATGGCTGCCGGACTCTCTGGCGCTTTTCCCGGGTAGAAAGGAACTGGCAGACATTTTTGTTGAAACTGGATTGCAACAGGTGCAGGCCTACCCCCTAACCGGAGGCATCGCGGCACTGCATATTGGAACCAAGGAGAATCAGAATGTTTAGGAAAATTCGCATCTTTTTAGAAATGATCAAGATTGAACATACGCTTTTTGCTTTACCTTTTGCTTTTATGGGCGCCATCCTAGGATCGATGGTTGTTAACAACACGTTCCCGAGCTGGATGCAGATTATGTGGGTACTGCTTGCTATGGTTGGTGCACGGAGTGCCGCATTTGGTTTGAACCGGATTATTGACCAGGCGATTGACGCAAAAAACCCACGTACGGCGATGAGAGCTATTCCAGCAGGCTTGCTGAAGAATGGCGAGGTTATTATTTTTATCATCGTCTCGTTTATTTTATTATTCTGGGCATCATCCAATCTTAATGTATTATCCATGCAGTTGTTGCCGATTGCGGTCTTCATGTTAGTGCTTTATTCGTACACCAAACGGTTCACATGGCTTTGTCATGTCGTATTGGGGATGACCATTGGCCTTGCTCCTTTGGGAGGATGGGTGGCTGTAACAGGTACCATGGATTGGACAGCGATTGTGCTGTACGTTACGATTGTATTCTGGACTGCCGGTTTTGACATTATTTATGCATGTCAGGATCTGGAGTTTGATCAGGGAGAAGGTTTGCATTCCATTCCGTCCCGCTTCGGACTTGTGAAATCATTGCAGATTGCCAAGTTCTTTCATATCATTACAGCGATTGGTTTCCTTGCCTTGTTGCTAATGACCGATCTGAGCTGGTGGTATGGCGCAGGTATGCTGATTACGTATGGTATCCTTCTTTATGAGCACTATATAGTGTCACCTAATGATATGAGCCGGGTACAAACGGCATTCTTTACGATGAATAGTGTACTGAGTCTGGTCGTATTTACGTTTACACTTATTGATCTGGCGGTGAAATAATGATGCAGCAACCGGAGAATAAACGACTTGTTGTCGGAATCACCGGAGCGAGTGGCAGCATATATGGTATCCGATTGATTGAAACGTTGCTTGACCTGGGATATTCCGTTCACTTGGTAATCTCCAATGCGGGCTGGCGCGTACTAAAAGAAGAAATGGACTGGGATGTAACGAACCGGGAGAGCCTGCTTCAAGAAAAATTCGGTCATCGCGGTGGATCGTTAATCTATCATCCCGTTAGTGACATTGGGGCATCAATTGCCAGCGGTTCTTATCTGGCTGAAGGCATGATTATCATGCCTTGCTCCATGGGCACTCTTTCATCGATTGCCAACGGATCTTCAGACAATCTGATGTCGCGTGCGGCAGATGTGATGATGAAAGAAGGCAGAACGTTAATTCTTGTGCCGCGTGAGACGCCTTTGCATGCCATTCATCTGGAAAATATGTTAAAGCTTTCACGTCTTGGTGTGCGAATGATCCCCGCGATGCCTGCCTTTTATTACAAACCTCAAAGTATGGAGGATTTAATTTTATTTTTAGTAGGTAAAGTGCTGGATAGCTTGCGCATCCCGCATCAACTGTTTACAAGATGGGGAGAACCGGATGAAAGGGGATAATGTAAATGAGCCATACTTTTCTGGTAACCGGATCAGAAAAGTACAGCTTATGGACATATCCCCTGACTCCCGGGGTATTGGTGAGTGCTGATGGCGATATAAGAGTGCCCACAGTCTTGACCCATGCTCCGGCAACTTCTGTGCTTTGGATTGATTCAGAATTGGTCGCAGCGTTTAAATCCCGAATGTCGGTACTGGCATTCGAATAGGCATCATGACGGGCGCTGTAGAAGAACACAAGCAGGAACGGCAAGCTTAGGGCGAACGCTTTTTGCCTGTAGGCTCGGGCTTGCTGGAGGGGAAGGTAAGCATGGAATTTTGGACTGACAATACGCTGACACGGGTGAACGAATGAAACTACTGGACATTTTCGGATTGTTAAAAAAGGACATGGATTACGTTGAAAAAGAGTTGTATCGCAGCGTAAAAGGCGAACAAAAGTTACTGAGTGAAACTTCGCTTCATCTGCTTAAGGCAGGTGGAAAACGACTGCGGCCTGTTTTTGTGCTTTTAGGTGGCAAATTTGGTACATACGATATCGAGCGTTTGAAGCTCGTAGCCGTTCCATTGGAACTTATTCATTCTGCTTCCCTCGTTCATGATGATGTCATTGATAATGCGGAGACTCGCCGGGGCAAACCTACCGTCAAGTCTAAATGGGACAATCGGATTGCGATGTATACAGGTGACTATATCTACGGCAAAGCGCTAGAGATGACGGCAGGACTTTCTGATCCCGCTATTCACCGAATCCTTGCCAAAGCGATGGTACAGATGTCCATTGGTGAGATGGAACAGATTCGGGACTTTTTTAATACAGGTCAGAGTGTGCGTAACTATCTGCTACGTATTCGTCGCAAAACTGCGCTTTTGATTGCAGTGAGCTGCCAGCTCGGAGCGCTCGCTACTCGTGCACCTGAGCACATTTCATCTTTGTTGTATACCTATGGATACAATGTGGGCATGGCTTTTCAGATTCAGGATGATGTTCTGGACTTGGTAGGTACGGAGAAACAACTTGGCAAGCCTCCAGGAAGTGATATGAAACAAGGCAACATCACGCTCCCTGTTCTGTATGCTCTGGAAGAAGAGCAATTACGTGAACCGTTGCTCAAGGAAATTTCGCGTGTGCATCAGGAAGAAGGACGTGCAAGTGCATCGGATGCAATTGGAATGATTCGCCAAAGTCAAGGAATTGCTAAAGCAGAAGCCCTTGCTGACCGATATATGAAGAAAGCGCTCGATGCTCTCGATCAGCTGCCTAATATCAAGACCACTAAAAATCTGCGAGACATTGCTCACTTTGTCGTTAAACGTACACATTAAGCTTGTGTGGTTTAATGCTCTACACGGATGTGAAATTCCTCATTGGGAGGATTTGGACTTGTATGTTACAATCAAAGGGATTGCGTTTACATAGTGATTAACTTTGAACCGTGAGTGAGGAGTGAACTGGTAATGGATCGTACATTTTTGATGGTGAAACCGGATGGTGTGCAGCGTGGTTTGATCGGCCGTATTATCAGCCGTCTGGAAGACAAAGGATTTAAGCTGGTAGCAGGGAAACTGGTGCAGATGTCGGAAGAACAGGCGAGGCGCCATTATGCTGAACATGAGGGCAAGCCGTTCTTTGATGATCTGGTTCGTTTTATCACTTCTGGCCCTGTATTTGCCATGGTGTGGGAGGGCGACGATATTGTGACACTTGCACGTATGGTCATTGGTAAAACGAATGTGAAGGAAGCGGCTCCAGGTACAATCCGCGGAGATTTCGCTAGCCATACACCGCATAATCTCATTCACGGGGCAGATTCGCCGGAAAGTGCTACTCGTGAAGCTGCCAATTTCTTTAGTCCCGACGAGCTGGTAACCTATGAGAAGAGCATCGCAGCCTGGTTGTAATTATTAGCCAAAGGGTGATGTACGATGCTGGAGCAAGAACAACTAGACCCGGATTATGCCGGATTCATTCGTAAAATTAAAGAGAGCACAGGCATTGATCTTGCTCAGTACAAGGAAGGCCAGATGAAAAGAAGGCTGACCACACTACGTAACAAAAACGGGTTTAATACATTTTCACTCTTTTTTGATGCGATGCAGAAGGAGAAGTCGTTATTTTACGAGTTTCTGGATCGCATGACCATTAACGTATCGGAATTTTGGCGCAACCCGAATCGCTGGGAAGTGTTGCGTGATGAGATTCTGCCTGAGCTCGTGGGTTCCAAACGCAAGGTCAAGGTATGGAGTGCTGCTTGTTCGACTGGTGAGGAGCCATACACGATTGCCATGATTTTGGATACGCTAGGTATTTTGAAAGAAAGTTCCATTACGGCAAGTGACCTGGATGAAGGTGCGCTCGCCAAGGCGAAGGAAGGCCGTTATATGGAACGTTCGCTGAAAGACGTGCCTCCAGAAACGGCGAGTCGATATTTCAAGCAAGACGGTATGATGTATCGCATTGATGAGAAATTAAAAAGCTCGATCAACTTCAAGAAGCAAAATTTGCTGGTTGACCGTTTTGATGATGGATATGATCTGATCGTATGCCGGAATGTCATGATTTATTTTACAGAGGAAGCGAAAAACCTGTTGTATCACAAATTCGCAGCCAGTCTGCGTCCAGGTGGGATGTTGTTCGTAGGCAGCACAGAGCAGATTTTCTCCCCCGGACAATACGGGCTGGAGACGGCAGAGACGTTTTTCTATCGGAAAAAATAAATCAGTGTATAGATCAACCGCCTGGGGTGCATGAAGATGTGCTCAGGCGGTTGTTTGCATAAGAAAAAGCGGCTTTCTTGTCAAAGCTGGTCAGCTATACTATAATAAGCAAAGAAATTATGGGATTTTAGCAATGTGAAGTTTAACAGTTTAAAGGGGGAACGTATTATGAGTTTACGTTATTTAACCGCAGGGGAAACGCACGGACCCCAATTGACCGCAATTATCGAAGGACTGCCAAGTAATTTGAATATTGATTTTGAAGAATTGAACTTTCAGCTTCATCGCCGTCAGAAAGGGTATGGCCGCGGACGCCGGATGCAGATTGAGAAAGACCAAGCTAATTTTGTTGGCGGAATTCGTCATGGATATACGACAGGTGCTCCGGTAGCGCTCGTTGTTCAAAATAATGACTGGAAGCACTGGCAGAATATTATGAACATTGAGCCGATTGAAGGCAGCGATGAAGAGAAACGTCGTGTTCATCGTCCGCGCCCTGGACATGCCGATCTGAACGGTGGTTTGAAGTACAATCTCAAAGACTTGCGTAATGTCCTGGAACGCTCCAGTGCGCGTGAGACAACGGTACGTGTAGCATGTGGTGCCATTGCACGTCAGTTCTTGGCTGAATTCGGTATTAAAGTGGCGGGACGAGTTATTCGCATCGGGGAGATTGAAGCGCCGTATAAGGATCTTCCGATTGATGAACTGATTGCAGTGACGGAAGCATCTTCGGTTCGTGTGACTGATGCGGAGACAGAGAAGAAAATGGAAGCCTACATTGATCAGATCAAGCAAGAAGGCGACTCCATCGGCGGAATTGTAGAATGTATCGTTGAGGGTGTTCCTATTGGTCTAGGAAGCCACGTACAGTATGATCGCAAGTTGGATGCTCGCATCGCTCAAGGTGTAATGTCGATCAATGCGTTCAAAGGTGTAGAGATCGGCATCGGCTTCGAAGCGGGTACGATTCGTGGCTCTCAGGTACATGATGAGATCCTGTATACGGAAGATCGTGGTTACCACCGTGCAACCAATCGTCTTGGCGGGTTTGAGGGAGGTATGACCAACGGTATGCCGGTTGTGGTGCGCGGAGTAATGAAACCTATCCCAACGTTGTACAAGCCGTTGCAAAGCGTAGATATCGATACCAAAGAGGCTTTTTCGGCTCAGGTTGAACGTTCTGATGCTTGTGCGGTTCCGGCTGCCAGCGTCGTTATGGAGCATGTTGTTGCATGGGAAGTTGCCAAGGCATTCCTGGAGAAATTCGGCGGGGATTCCATGGAGGAAATTCGGGCAAACGTTGCCAGCTACCAAGCCCAATTGGAGAATTACTAATATGCGTCAGTTGACAGTACAGCTTGAAGAGCGCTCTTATCCTATATTGATTGGCAGCGGCCTGCTGGCTCAAGCTCCGCAATATTTTGAACAATATGGTTTAACTAAAAAAAGTCCGCTTCTGATCATTACAGATGATCATGTAGCTCCGATATACTTGCATGGATTAGAGCAAACGTTGCGTGCGGCGGGATATTCCGTCGTATCCGCAGTCGTGCCATCAGGTGAGACTTCGAAATCACTTGCGGTTTATCAGGATATGATGACAGTAGCGATTGAAGGCAAACTGGACCGCAGTTCGGCGATTCTCGCTTTAGGGGGAGGCGTCGTGGGTGATCTGGCTGGTTTTGTCGCAGCTACATATATGCGCGGGGTGAAGTTTGTGCAGATCCCGACAACCATCCTTGCTCATGACAGTAGCGTTGGCGGTAAAGTGGCGGTCAATCATCCTCTTGCGAAAAATATGATTGGTGCTTTCCATCAGCCGGAGCTTGTACTGTATGATGTGGACACACTGCAATCGTTACCGCCAAGAGATGTATCGGCCGGTTTATCTGAGATGCTGAAGCACGGACTGATCCGTGATGAAGCTTTTGCCCATTGGTGCGAAGAACATGCGCAAGCGTTGCTTTCACTTGATCCCGAGAAACTTGGATACGGACTGGAACGTGGATGCAGCATCAAAGCCGAAATCGTGTCGAACGATGAAAGGGAGAATGGAGAACGTGCACTCCTGAATCTGGGTCATACGATTGGACATGCGATTGAAGCGATTGCTGGATACGGTGAATTTCTGCACGGAGAAGCCATTTCTATCGGCATGGCTGGATCGGCATTAATTGGTGAGAAACTCGGAGCCACAGCAGGGCTGTATGAGGATACTGTTCGTATGTTGCGTTCTCTTCGACTTCCCGTGACGTTGCCTGCACATCTAAGTACGGATGCTTTGATGGAAGCGATGATGCATGATAAGAAATTCCGTGAGGGCCATATGGTCTTTATCGTTCCTGATCGGATTGGATCTGCCAGAATCGTGAAGGATGTGCCGGTTACGGTTGTTCGTGAAGTCATTGAACTGCTTAGGAAGGGAGAATAACAGCATGGTTACACGGGGAATTCGCGGGGCGACCACGGTCACCCAGAACAGTGAAGAAGAGATTTTGAAAGAAACAGCAGTTCTTCTTCAGGAAATTGTTGACCGGAACAAGATAGTACCGGAAGATATTTGTAGCGTATGGATTACGATGACCGGAGATCTGGATGCGGCTTTTCCAGCAAAAGTGATTCGTCAGTTAGATGGATGGGAGCTTGTGCCTTTGATGTGTGCACTAGAGGTTCCTGTTAAAGGCGCTCTGGCGAAGTGTATTCGTTTTATGGTACATGTGAACACAACCAAAGCACAAAATGAAATTCATCACGTGTACCTTAACGGTGCACAAGCATTACGTCCCGATCTGGCAGGCCGTTAAGTTTCTTGAATGGTCGTGGTTGTCAAACCGGTGAATATGATGTATAGTGAGAAGCAGTTGAGTAGAGTTTAGATTGAGCTGAGAGTAGCTGAGTTGAGCCTAGTATATAGCAGAGTCCAGTGTTTGGTAGCCGATGCATCCGAAATCGGTCAACGCATTCACGGTACGTCTTGCTAAGGAGAAGTACAGGAGAAGAGAGTAGACGTGTCAGAGGACATCGTTTATTCGCATATATCTGACAAACATTTCACGGCATCTACCATTGAGGAGATTTAAGTTTTACAATGGATGAAAATGATGCGAACGAGATGTTACCAAGTGTATGTCATCTTACATACATCTGAAACATGGATTAACATGGATCAGTTGCCTGTCACTCGCCCTTCGCAAAAGTATAGGGACTTGTTATTTATGGAGCAACATACTTGAATACAGCTTATAACCAAACCTCTACCTCATGGTAGAGGTTTTTTGTCGTAATATCTTTCTTCTACCTAAACCTGAAAGGACGTGATCTGATGATAACGCCAAACGTTAATCAAGTACTGAAAATGTCAAATGAATATAATCTGATTCCGGTTGTTAAACGGATTTTGGCTGATATGGAGACGCCAATTCGTATCTTCCGTCGTTATGCGGACAATGACCGAGCGTTTTTGCTTGAAAGTGTAGAGGGTGGCATTCAATGGGCCAGATATTCCTTCATCGGTACAGATCCGTTTCTGATGATTTCGGGGAAGAAAGGTCGTATTGTCGTTGAGGAAGCCGGAAAGACCCGCGAACTACCGGGCAAACCCATTGAAGAACTGAAAGCATTGCTTCGCAAATATCGGAGCCCTAAGCTGGATGAACTTCCCCCTTTTACAGGTGGAGCCATTGGATTTTTTGGATATGACCTGTTGCAGTATTATGAGAAGCTTCCAGCTCATGCGCTGGATGATCTGAATATGGATGATATTCGCTTTATGTTTTGTGATCAAATTGTTGTTTTTGACCATGTGAAGCAGCACATGTTGCTCGTTGGCAATGTACACGTTAAAGATGGGGCAACAGACGAAGAGATTCGTCAGGCGTATGCAGCCACTTCCGAGAAGCTTGAACAAGCGGCAGAGCGTCTGCAACAGCAAGGGCCAGGGGAAAACCTGAACCCGCGTTCAATTCCTGGAGATGTGGAGCTTGGAGACATTCGTTCCAATCTGACGAAAGAGCAATTCATCGACAACGTGGAGCAAGCCAAGGAGTATATCCGTGCAGGAGACATTTTCCAGGTAGTGCTGTCGCAACGTTTTCACATTGATACGGAAATTTCCCCGTTACATGTATATCGCGTATTGCGGACATTGAATCCGTCGCCTTATATGTATTATTTGAAAATGGACGATGAGATTATCGTAGGTACCTCACCTGAGGCGCTCGTCAAAGTTGACGGCAATCGTGTAGAAACACGTCCTATCGCAGGCACACGTCCAAGAGGAGCGACAGAGGCAGAAGATCGCGCGCTTGCGGCTGATTTGCTACAGGATGAGAAGGAGCGCGCGGAGCATCTGATGCTGGTGGATCTGGGAAGAAATGATCTGGGGCGAGTATCCACTTTTGGCAGTGTGAAGTGTGACATGTTCATGGAGATCGAGCGTTACTCTCACGTTATGCATATGGTATCGAACGTTACAGGCGAGTTAAGAGAAGATAAGGACTTCTTCGATGCGTTCCTTTCCTGTCTGCCAGCTGGAACCGTATCTGGTGCGCCGAAGCTACGTGCGATGGAGATTATTGCGGAATTGGAAAAGGAAGCACGGGGTGCATATGCAGGAGCGATTGGTTACCTTGGATTCTCCGGAAATATGGATGCATGTATTACAATCCGTACGATTATTTTCAAAAAGGGAAAAGCATATGTTCAAGCCGGAGCCGGAATTGTATGGGATTCTGTGCCTGAGAAGGAATATGAAGAGACCGTGAACAAAGCCAAAGCACTGTTAAAGGCCATTCGTACGGCTGAAGCGATGTTCCCGGTAAAAGCTGCAGATCCAAAATTAAGCCTGGCTAACGCTGATTATTTTGTTACACCAACTTCGGCAACGAACTGAGAGAGGAGGACTGGAAATGAACTTGAATCCATTGATGAATGACAGTCAGGTGCTACCCGAGGAAGTGATTTCCGGGAAAGAAGGAATGAAGCAAGGGCTCGCTAAAATTCTCGAAGGCAGTAACCTGGAGCAGGACGAGGCACGTGAACTGATGTATTCGATCATGCGAGGTGAAGCTACTCCGGCTCAAATCGGAGGGTTGCTGATGGCTCTTCGTATGAAGGGGGAAACGGTGGATGAGATCACTGGTTTTGCTCAGGCAATGCGTGGACAGGGGGGGCGGATTCTGACGGATGGCAGAGGCTTGTTGGACACGTGTGGCACAGGCGGATCAGGAATTCATAAATTCAACATCTCCACCGCATCGGCAATCATTGCTTCGGCCGTTTCGGTTCGAGTAGCCAAACATGGCAATCGTTCAGCTTCTGGCAAAGCAGGCAGTGCGGATGTGTTGGAAGCGCTTGGCGTTAATATTCATCTGAATGGAGAACAGGCCAGACAATGTCTGGATGAGATAGGAATCTGTTTCTGTTTTGCTCAGGTATACCATCCATCCATGCGTCATGCGGCTGCTCCGAGAAAAGAGCTGGGTGTGCGCACGATTTTCAATATGCTTGGACCATTAACCAACCCAGCCGGTGCAGATCGTCAATTGCTCGGATTGTATGATCGTTCCCGGACGCCGATGATTGCAGAAGTGCTTAACCGTCTCGGTTTGAAAAGAGCGCTGGTTGTTGCCAGCCACGACGGTTTGGACGAAATTAGTATCTCTGCACCTACACAGGTATCGGAGTTGCGAAACGGGGTAGTAAACACGTATGACATTGATCCACGCGATATGGGGCTGTCTTTGCATCCGCTCGAAGCGGTGCTTGGAGGAGATGCGGCACAGAACGCCGAAATTATACATCGGATCTTCCAGGGTGAACGCAGTGCTTACCGTGACGTTGTGCTGCTGAATGCCGGGGCATGTATTTATGTATCCGGCCTTGCGGACAGCATTGCAGATGGCGTAAAAATCGCTACAGAAGCAGTGGACTCGGGTAAAGCGGCCAGTAAGCTTGGACAGTTAATTCATACAACGGAGGCGTACAATCATGTATCTTGATCGAATCGTTGCTACAAAACATAAAGAAGTGCAGGCCCTTGCACAGACTTTTAACATGGATGAAGCTATGAAAAAGATGGAACAATTACCGGCTGCACGCGGGTTTGAACAGGCGCTGTCAAGCAGACGCAATCGTAAGCTGGGGCTTATTGCCGAAGTGAAGAAGGCCTCGCCGTCCAAAGGATTAATTCGTCCGGATTTTCATCCGGTAGAGATTGCTTCTGCCTATGAACGTGCGGGTGCTGATTGTATCTCTGTTCTGACGGATGTTTCCTATTTTCAGGGCAGTAACGAGTATTTGCAGGCTATTCATCAGGCTGTGAATATTCCGCTCTTGCGCAAGGACTTTATGATCGATGAGTCACAGATTGCAGAAGCTAGACTTCTGGGAGCAGATGCGATCTTGCTGATTGCCAGCATTCTCACGCCGGGGCAGATTCGCCAATTTCTTACGTTTGCGAAAAGTATTGGACTGGACGCTTTGATTGAAGTTCATGATCGGGCAGAGCTGGAAACGGTATTAGACATTCCTGAAGCGACACTCATTGGGATTAATAACCGAAATCTGAAAACGTTCGAAACCAGTCTGAATACCACGCTCGATCTGATGGAACTGATTCCACCAGGTGTGACGCTCATTAGCGAAAGCGGGATCGACGGTGCGGAATCGACGAAACCTCTGATTGAAGCTGGCGTGCATGGTATTCTCGTTGGAGAGCATCTGATGCGTAAAGACGATGTGGAAGCAGCTGTTTACGATCTGATGGGACCGAAATAATGAATAACTCGATATATGACGATACAGGTGCAGGTTCCCGTATACAAGGGGACTTGTTGCCGGCGGCCGTAAAAATATGTGGACTTCAGGACGTTGAAGTGCTAAAATCGATGATAAACTTGCCTGTGGACTATATCGGTGTCGTATTTGCCAAGTCCCGACGACAAATTACTCCTGAGAAGGCAGCGGAGTTGAGATCGGTTTTGTTTGAATGGCCTTTACATGAACGGCCGAAACTTGCTGGTGTTTTTGTGAATCCGTCAATGCAGGAACTGACGCATGTGATGGAAACCGTGTCTTTGGATGTAATCCAGTTGCATGGGCAGGAAAGTGCAGCATTCTGTCAACAAGTGAAAGAGCTCTGGCATGCAGATGTGTTCAAGGTCGTTTCTTTTCCCAAAGACGAAACAGAACTGGATGCGGATCATGCCGCTTTGCAACGGTTAAATGATTACGTGGGCTTCGTTGACGCGATCTTGCTGGATACCTTTGATCCATTGTATGGTGGCGGTTCTGGCAAAACATTTGCTTGGGAACGTATACCTGTATACGCAGAATGGGCTGCTGAACGTGGTATTGCCATGTTTGTCGCAGGCGGACTTCAGACGGATAATGTACAACATTTAATTCAAACGTACAGACCTTATGGCGTAGACGTATCAAGTGGCGTGGAGACGCAAGGTCTTAAAGATATATCCAAAATTACAGCATTTGTAGAAAGGGTGAAGCAGGCATGACACACCAATTGCCGGATGAACATGGGCGTTTCGGTCTTTTCGGAGGCCGTTTTGTACCCGAGACACTAATGAACGCTCTGATTGAACTAGAAGAAGCCTACAGCCGCTTCTCTGAGGATGAAGAGTTTAACAAGGAATTGAATTATTTGCTCAGTGAATATTCCGGACGAGAGACACCTCTCTATCACGCGGAGCAATTATCACGTCATCTGGGTGGTCCCAAAATTTATTTGAAACGTGAAGATCTGAATCACACAGGTGCACATAAAATCAACAATGCGATTGGACAAGGGCTCCTTGCTAAACGGATGGGGAAAAAGAAAGTCATTGCTGAAACCGGTGCAGGCCAGCACGGGGTTGCGACAGCAACCGTTGCGGCATTGCTCGGACTGGAGTGCAAAGTATTCATGGGTGAGGAAGATACCCAGCGTCAACAGCTAAATGTATTCCGCATGAAATTGCTCGGAGCAGAAGTCATTCCGGTTACGTCTGGCACACGTACATTGAAAGATGCTGGTAACGAAGCGCTTCGTTATTGGGTCAGTAATGTAGAAGATACTTTCTATGTACTGGGATCTGTTGTCGGACCTCACCCGTATCCAATGATGGTACGTAATTTCCAGCGCGTGATCGGAGACGAGACTCGTCGTCAGATTCAAGAGATCGAAGGACGCCTTCCGGATGTTATTGTAGCGGCTGTTGGCGGCGGAAGTAACGCCATCGGTATGTTCTACCCTTTTATCGGAGATCAGGATGTTAAATTGGTTGGTGTTGAAGCAGCAGGAAAAGGTGTGGATACCGAGTACCATGCGGCAACGATGAGCAAAGGGACACATGGTGTATTCCAGGGCTCGATGAGTTATCTGCTACAAGATGAATATGGGCAAGTGCAACCTGCACACTCCATCTCGGCAGGTCTGGATTATCCAGGGGTTGGACCGGAACACTCTTATCTTAAAGATATTGAACGGGCTAAATATGTTCCAATTACCGATCAGGAAGCCTTGGATGCTTTGCAATTGTTAAGCCGCACGGAAGGCATTATTCCTGCCCTGGAGTCGGCCCATGCGGTTGCTCAGGTCGTGAAGCTGGCGCCGGAACTGACTGCTGATGATATCATTGTGATCTGTCTGTCTGGGCGCGGGGATAAAGACGTAGAATCCATTATGAAGTATACGGGAGGTAACTTGTAATGAATCTGATGGACCAAACCTTCCAGCAATTAAAAGAACAAAAACGCACGGCACTTATTCCGTTTCTTACCGTTGGTGATCCGGATGTGAACACCACTATTGACATTATCAAGGAGCTTGAACAAGCAGGAGCAGACATCTTGGAGCTTGGTGTTCCGTATTCCGATCCGCTCGCAGACGGTCCTGTTATTCAGCGTGCTTCCGAGCGTGCATTGAAAAGCCAAATCACGATTCGTACGGTGATGAAGACGGCGGCTAAAGCTCGTGAAGCGGGCGTAAAGTTACCGTTTGTGTTATTTACGTATTACAATCCGGTGTTGCAAACGGGTCTGGATACTTTCTTTGACGAATTGATCAAACATGATATCAGCGGCATGATTATCCCGGATTTACCGATCGAAGAGGCAGAAGATATGCGTCGACGTGCCGATCAGGCCGGGGTTCATCTGGTTCCGCTTGTAGCTCCTACATCCAATGCTCGTATTGAGCGGATTGTCACTGGCGCGCGCGGATTTATCTATTGTGTTTCTTCACTTGGTGTAACCGGAGAGCGTGCATCCTTTTTTAACGGTGTAGAAAGTTTTATTGAAACGGTAAAAGGTCTGACAGATCTTCCTGTCGCAGTAGGCTTCGGCATTTCGAGCCATGAGCAGGTCGCTCATTTCTCCCGCATCTGTGACGGTGTCGTTGTAGGCAGCGCTATTGTGCGGCAAGTGGAAGAAGCAATCCCGCTACTCGAAAATGCGAATACCCGTGAGGCCGGACTGTTGCAAATTCGCAACTTTGTGGCACAATTAAAAGGATAATCGCATAAGTTGAACTTTTTTCCCACTTTACTCAATTTTGAGCAACAGGAGGCGGTCGAATTGAAACCGAAATCCCAGATTGTCAATCTGCCTGTGTATAAACCGGGCAAACCGATTGAAGAAGTTAAACGTGAGCTGGGGCTGGAGCACGTCATCAAGCTGGCCTCCAACGAGAACCCCTATGGCAGTTCTCCAGCTGTACTAGAGGCAATTACGAGAGAATTGGCTAATGTAAGTATTTATCCCGACGGAAGTGCAGCAGAACTCACAGCGGTGCTTGCCGAGCATTTGGGAGTAGAGCGAGACAATTTGATTTTTGGCTGTGGATCGGATGAAATTATTGCACTGATTACACGTGCGTTTTTTCTTCCCGGGGATGAGACCATTATGGCAGACCAGACCTTCTCCGTATATAAAAGCAATGCGGACATCGAAGGTGCTGTGACCGTAGAGGTCCCTTTGAAAAATGGAACTCATGACTTGCCAGCAATGCTGGCGCAAATCAACGATAAAACCAAAGCTGTCTGGGTGTGCAATCCGAATAATCCTACCGGTACGATCATTTCCGAAAAGGAGCTTATCAGCTTTATGGATCAGGTCCCGTCGAATGTAATGGTGGTACTGGACGAGGCTTATTACGAATTCGTAACGGACGAAGCTTATCCGCAAAGCGTTTCACTGATTAATCGTTACCCGAACTTGGTTGTTCTGCGGACCTTCTCCAAAATTTATGGTTTGGCATCACTTCGTATAGGTTACGGAATCGCGCGTCCGGAGATCATTGACCTGATTAACCGTGTACGGGAACCGTTTAACACTTCACGTCTTGGCCAGGTTGCGGCAATGGCCGGACTTCAGGATCAGACTTTTGTGCAGGAGTGTTCCAAACGGAATACTGAAGATCGGGAATGGTTACAAAATGAATTTTCACGACTGGGTTTGTCTTATTTCCCAAGTCAAGGGAACTTCATTTTGGTTGATGTGAACATGCCATCTGTCGAAGCGTTTCAGTCTTTGTTGAAACAGGGCATTATCGTTCGCTCGGGCTTTCACGTCTATCCAACATACATTCGTGTATCAGTGGGCACAGCGGAGCAGAATCGTGCGTTTATAGCGGCGCTGCAGAACACACTGGCGGAGAATGTGGCAGCACGCCCTTAATACTGGCGATGAAAGAGTGAGGACCCATGACCATAAAAATTGCAATGATTGGTGTCGGACTCATCGGCGGTTCACTTGCGCTTTGCTTTAAAGGCAAGCCAGGGATTACCGTCATGGGATACGCACACTTGGAAGAGTTAAAAGACAAGTACATAGCGAGCGGAGTAGTGGATGCTGCTACGCTCTCTCTGGAAGAAGCGGTGCAGGATGCCGACTTCATTTTTTTGTGTGTGCCTGTCGGTTTGCTTGAATCATATTTTGAACAACTGTCCAGACTGCCGCTGAAAAAAGGCTGTATCATTACAGATGTTGGTAGTACCAAAGCCTCCATTGCAGCTTGTGCAGAACATATCCGGTTAAAAGAGGCTTACTTTATCGGAGGGCACCCGATGGCAGGATCGGAACGGGCGGGTGTGGACGCGGCGTCAGCTGTATTATTTGAGAACGCCTATTATGTTCTTACCCCGTCCATGCATGTGCCTGAGGAGGCTTACGGCCGCTTATCCGAGCTTTTAGCGTATACTCGTGCACAGATTGTTCGGGTAGAACCTCTGTTGCATGATGATATTGTGGGTGCGATCAGTCATCTGCCCCATGTTATTGCTGTTGCTCTGGTGAATCAAGTACGTGAATATAACGAATCCAATCCGCTGTATAAAATGCTGGCAGCAGGTGGTTTTCGGGATATTACGCGGATTGCGTCCAGCGATGCTATTGTCTGGAGGGATATTTTGCTGAGTAACCGAGAAGTATTGCTGGAGTTGCTTAAGGACTGGAATAGTCAAATGTCGTCCTTTACAACGATGTTAGAGCAAAAGAACGGGGAAGGCATTGAGGATGCATTTCGTCAGGCGCGGGAATTCCGCAGTGTATTGCCTGAGCGACGCAAGGGCATGATATCGCCTTTATTCGATCTGTATACAGATGTGCAGGATGCTCCGGGTATGATCGGTAAAATAGCAACAGAGCTCGGGACAAATGATATCAACTTGAGTAACCTTGAGATTATTGAAAACCGGGTGGACGTGCCGGGGATTATGCGTTTATCATTCCGTCAGGAAGAGGATATGGAACGAGCGAAGACTCTGCTAGCATCTTTAGGTTATCAGGTGTGGATTTAGGGTGGCAAAAGAGGGCGAGAGCTCTCTTTTTTTTGTAACCAGTGTGAGAACTACGTTTTTAGACAAAAAAAAGACCGCTTACATAAGCGGCCATTGCTCACGTGGAGCAATACAGTTATTGGATAGGAGTGGAGAGAAACCATACTGTACTTTTATTATATGTATACGTTTTCATTTTGTCAACACTTTGGACAAAATTATTTGTAAAACTTAGATTTCAAGGAAAAACCGTGCAATCAAGGCTTTTAATCTTAGCAAAAACATTCGTGAGGTGCGAAAAAGGATGTTGATAGAATGACCCAAAAAAATTTTCGGAAAAAATATTTCATTTTTGTAACCTTTCTAGAAGATACTACGTCTATAATATGCAAGGCTTTCCAAGTTGCTGTATTAAGAAGTCATGACAACGAATTGGATGGCATATAAATGTTAAGTCGGACAAAAGTGGATAGCAATGGATTTGCCAGGATGATGCAGACCGTTGTACAATGTTACTGTTATGTAGAAACGTTGGGGAAATTGCCATTACATAGGGGAATTTGGCGGAAGGGCCGAAAACGGTGCTGGACGCTTTTTTTATGCGGTTGAACCGCAACTTTTTTACGCCTGTTCGGTAATACATGGATAGAGTCGAACGGGGAGAAGCACATGGATGGGCGAGGAGGGGTCGCACTCAAATGACGGATTCCCAGTTGATTCGAGAGATCAAGGAAGGTAACGTTGAGTTATATTCCGAGCTGATGAGTCGTTATCAGCGTAAAATACTGGCTTTCGTATATCATATGTTGAAAAGTTCCAATATGGAGTTGCTTGCGGAAGATCTCTGTTCTGAGACATTCTACAAGGCGTTCCGCAGTTTACACTCTTTCCGTGAGGTGGATGCTTCATTCTCCACCTGGCTGTATACCATCGCTAGAAATACGGTATTGAGTGAGCTTCGTAAACAGCGTAGTGGGAATGTTCCGCTTGAAGAGAGCGGCGTAGTTCCTGTTGCTCCTATGGAGAATGCTCCTGAGCATGCTGTTCTGCGTAGCGAGCGGGTGATGCTGGTTAGAGATGCGATTAACAATCTGCCAGAAAAGCAACGTTCCGCGATTATACTTCGTGAGTATGATCAGTTGGATTATCAAGAAATCGCGGGTATTTTGGGGCAGAGTGTTAGTTCTGTTAAATCGCTGTTATTCAGGGCAAGATCAAGCGTAAAAACACAATTGGAGCCTTATTTCTTCGAGCCGATGTACGAGCCATATGAAGGGATGAAGAACCGATGAATTGCAATGAAGCCCAGGAACTGTTTGCATTGGTCTGGGACTTACCGGAATCTCATCCACAGCGAATTGCTTTTCAAGCACATCTCGCTGGTTGTGAAGATTGTTCGGAGCAGTTTGAAGTCTGGGAGGAAGCCCAGATGCTGCTTCATAGCATCCCGGTTCCAGTGACAGAGCAACAGGCAGAGAGGGTCAACCGAAACGTAATGGACCGGATTTACGCGGAGTCTCCATGGCTATTACCAGAAGAGGCAAAGGTTAATCGATTCTCTGCGGCAATCCGTAAACATATGTCTTTGTGGATTGCGGCGTTCCTGGCTATTTTTTTATGCAGCTTTCTGTACATGGCGATGTTCAAGCCAGAGGTTTCAGAAGCTGAGAAGTCCAATGTAATTACAACAGGCATCCTTGAGACTGGGGTTGCTGGAAGTACATCTTCATCTTCGGGATTGTATAAGTATGACATCCCTGGAGCGAATAAAGGCAGTATCATTGAACCTTTTGTTGTAAGTATGGGGCCTGCTTATCCTCAATACTGGATGGCTTTGTCCCTGCTTGCCATAGGAATGGCTTTGTTTTCACTTGGACGTATGCATCGATCAACAACGAAACGTAAACAAGGTGTGGGTGCGTAGGTTTCCAACCTGGCGTTCGCTGTGTGGAGAAATGAGGGATGAATGTGCGGATCGGACTTGTTCGTCATGGTCTGACAGATTGGAATGCGGCTGGCCGCATACAGGGGCAGACGGATATTCCTTTGAATGAGGAAGGACGTAAGCAAGCAACATGTCTTGGTAGACGTCTGCAGTCTGAAGACTACCAGTGGGATTTTATTGTGACGAGTGGTTTATCAAGGGCACAGGAAACGGGAGAGATTCTTTCACGGATGCTGGATGTGCCTATGCTTGAACCGGACGCACGATTGAAAGAACGAGCATTTGGTCTGGTTGAGGGCCTTACTTCGGATGAGCGGGTTGCGCGTTGGGGGAAATCCTGGGATACACTTGATCTGGGACAGGAGCACATCGAGGATATTCAAGTACGTGCGCTGGCTTTTTTGGACGATTTATGGTCTGCTCACTCGAAAGAAAATGTACTTATTGTAACGCATGGTGCTTTTCTTGCTAACCTGTTAACGGCGTTATATCAGGATAAATATACCGAACGCATTGGTAATCTGTCGCTGACCATTCTGGAGAAAGAACATGAAGATGACTGGACTCCACTCTTATATAATTGCATACAGCATCTGTCTATGGATACCGCTAAACAACCTGAGTGATAAGCTCAGGTTGTTTTTTTATACCGTCTACATCTAAGAGATTAAACAGTACCGCGGATAAACTCTACTGTTTCTCTTCTGATTGATTGTTTTGAGGCATAAGATGAGATAAAACAAAAAAAATGGCAAGAAGAGGTTTAGATTGTGGAGAATCCGTCAACCATGTTTACAAAACCACACTGTTGAAGGCCAGATCAGCAACCTAAAGCAGTGAACGGGTGAGGCGATGGATCCATGAATCTAGCAGATATGCTGACTTTTGCTGATATTGGCCAGCTTAATCGAATAGCAGACTACTATCAATGTGAATGCAAGCCTAATTCCAAACATGAACTCATCCAGAGCATCCTCACAACATTGGGTAGTAAACCTTTCTTTGAGCAACAGATACGTCAATTGAACCAGGCCGATCAACGGTTTCTGAACAACCTGTTATTTGACCCCCGCCAATTTTATGGTATGGAGGAGCTCATCGCCATAGCCCGTCAATCGATGGACAAAAAGGAGAGTGAGGCAGGCTCAAGTCCGCGTGATCTCATTATTCGCTTTACCAAAAGCGGCTGGCTATTCAATGGGACTACACAACAGACCAGATATCTCTATCAAGTGCCTAAAGATTTGAAACTGAGGTTCAGAGATGTGTTATCTGCCCATTTACGAGCAGGTATTATCAAAACGACAGAGCCAGCCATGTATCGAGAAGAATATCATCTGATGGCAGAAGATTTGAAGTTGTTCCTGAAATTTGTGCAACAACATGAGATCGCTGTGAATGGCGAAGGGTTGATGTACCGACGCTCACAGCAGCAACTTATGGAGCATATGCACATCTCTGAGGAACTGGTAGGCAAAGCCGGCTGGCGCTTCGGATACGGTCGTTCGTTTAAGGATTATCCGGATCGATTCGCATTGGTGTATGATTATGCATTTCATCACCGATTGATTCGTGAAGAGCAGGGGTGTCTTAGGCTGACAGGGTCTGGTGAAGAGAAATTGGAGGCCGAGAAAACAGCCGAAATGATACAGCTGTTTCGGTTTTGGTTAAGACTTTATAAAGGTGCTGTTCCCAACCTGTCCTCGATTGTGTACTGGACAGGCGAATGTGCCGAGAATTGGTCCACGATGGAATCGCTTTTTCAGCAAATCGGGCCTTTTATCCAGCCGTTCTATTACGACACTGCTGAAGATATCTATGATAAGCGGATCATTAAAATGATGATGCATCTAGGCTTGGTTCGTGCAGGTAAGCATGAACAAGGAAGAGTTGTGCAGATGACGGCTTGGGGATTAAAGCTCGCCTCGTCCTGCCGCTCCATCTCTGCAGATGTTACACCTGTTTTGTTTGACAAGTGAAGGACAAGTTGCTACAATCACTCCCAAATTAAGGAGTGATACAAATGATAATTCCATACAAAGGTATAAAGCCAGTGCTACACCCTTCCATATATATGGCCGAGGGTTCAAAATTAATAGGTGATCTGCAAATGGACGAAGATTCTACCGTTTGGTTCAATGCAGTCCTGCGGGCCGATTTGGCACCTATTATTATTGGAAAGCGTTGCAATATTCAAGATAATGCTGTAGGACATGTAAACACCGATCAACCTCTTATCCTAGGAGATGATGTCTCCGTAGGACATGCTGCAATCGTTCATGGTTGTACTATCGGAACAGGGGCATTGATCGGTATGGGAGCCATTGTACTTAATGGTGGCGAAATCGGTGAGTACTCTCTGATTGGAGCCGGTTCTGTAGTCACTGAAAATAGTAAAATTCCGCCCTATACTCTCGCTTTGGGGACACCTGCCAAAGTGATACGTGAATTGACTGAAGCTGATCTGCAGCGGATGTCGAGAACTTCACTGGGTTATGTAATCAAAGGAAGAGAATATAGGAGCTCTTAAATTCCGTTTTGGAGGTGCATCCTATTGGATAAAATGAAAGTTACGTATGAAGTCATGTTGGGGCTGGCGGCTGAGATGGTTTGGGACGAGGCGCTTCGCAAACAGAAGAGTGAAAAGCTTTATTTGGAAATCGACAAAGCGTTAGCTACCGGAGACGAAGTAGCTTTCCGGAGTCTGACGGATGAACTGAGGACGATCAATTAACGGATGAATATAGTACCATTTAAATGAATAGTCGGATTAAAAGGAATGCGCAATGGCGCATTCCTTTTTTTAATATTTTTTATATAAACTTAAAAATTGAATGAATATCTGGCTTTATAACATATGCTCATATATAATATGGGAATAAAATGGATAGGAAGGGGATATAGGGAATTGAAATTCAGTGAGATGAATCAAGACAGCTGGGCTGAACTGCAACTCTATCTGGATACCTGCCTTGTTCCGTTCACGGCTATGAGCGGCAAACAGTCACCGGTTGAAGCGACTGAAGCGCTGGAACGGCTAAGAGACTTTCTGGATACGGTGGAAATTCCTTTTAAAGGAAGAATTATGACGTACCCAGCCTATCATTACGCAAGTTCGCAAATGTCAATGACATTAAATACCTTGTCGACTGAACTCAAGGCTTCTGGATTTAAGTATGTGGTAATTATGTCAGCAGATGGATCTTTTGTGGACATGGACATTCCAGCCGCGGATTTACTTTTGAGTCAAAAGGATATAGCAGCGCAACTCGAAGAAGGGACAATTGCCCGACATGTCGGGGAATGCATTCGAGATCTATGGAAAAGGTGACATTCTGACGACAAATGTGACAAATTTCCAACAGTTTTTTAACAACGCTTACAATTGAACCTTAAAAATGTGTGACAAATTCTTGACGGTGTTCTAGGGCTACTATATGATTATGTATGTTCTAGTAAGTCGTGGAATTTATGATAATGAAAACGATTGAGAGAGTTGGCTGAAAAAGGGGGTTGGAGACAGTATGAGCAGTGAGCATGACCAGCACGAAGCCTCGATGAAACCGCCAAGCAAATTGGAAATGTCGCGCAGGCAGTTTTTGACGTATACGCTTGGTGGAGCTACAGCCTACATGGCCGCCGGTGCAATTCTTCCTATGGTCCGTTTTGCGGTGGACCCGATTTTGCAACACAAGGGAGAAGGAACCTCTGTCAAAGTGGCTGAGATCAGCAAAATTACAAATGAACCTCAAGAATTTACGTTCGAACTGAAACAACAGGATGGCTGGTATTTGAGTAATGCTTCGTTGGTGGCTTGGATTCGCAAGGACGAACAAGGGAAAATTTATGCGCTTTCACCTATCTGTAAACATCTGGGATGTACAGTCGGATGGAACAGTGACAAAAATTACCCGAATGAGTACCATTGCCCATGCCACGGCGCGCACTATGACAAGGAAGGGAAGAATCTTGCCGTAGCCCCGAAACCATTGGATGAATATGTGGTTAAGGAGGAACAAGGCTGGGTTTATCTGGGCGAGATTGTTCCGAACACCCGAGTGAAATAGGAGGCGTGAACGCAGATGTTTAAAAATGTCTATGACTGGATTGACGAGCGTCTTGACATCACGCCAATATGGCGGGACGTTGCGGATCATGAAGTGCCAGAGCATGTAAACCCGGCGCATCACTTTTCCGCATTCGTATACTGTTTTGGCGGATTAACGTTCTTTATTACAGTTATTCAGATTCTGTCAGGTATGTTCCTGACGATGTACTACGTTCCAGATATTATTAACGCGTATGCAAGTGTTGAGTATTTGCAGACGAAAGTAGCTTTTGGTCAGATTGTACGCGGTATGCACCATTGGGGGGCCAGTTTGGTTATCGTCATGATGTTCCTACATACGATGCGTGTATTCTTTACAGGCTCATACAAGGCTCCGCGTGAAATGAACTGGGTTGTCGGCATGTTGATTTTCTTCGTTATGCTCGGTCTCGGTCTGACAGGGTATTTGTTGCCTTGGGATAACAAAGCGTATTTCGCAACAAAAGTAACGCTGGAGATTGCCAACACCGTACCTTGGCTTGGACCAATTATCAAAGAATTCCTGCAAGGGGGAACGATTGTTGGTGCGCAGACACTGACACGATTCTTCGCATTGCACGTCTTCTTCCTCCCTGCGGTGCTTCTGGTGCTTCTGGTCGGACACTTTATCATGATCCGCAGACAGGGCATTTCGGGACCACTATAAAACAAAGAAGGGAGGAAACGTAATGGCTCACGGGCACAAGGGCAATGACGAGGAAAAAGTTATCTTTGTCGGTGATTCACGCGTCCGCAAAGGGTCGGGGTTCATAACTCCACCTGATTACACGGCATATCCCGGCAAATCGGAAGCATTTATTCCTAACTTCTTGCTTAAAGAGTGGATGGTCGGGGTTGTTGTTCTGGTCGGCATTCTCGTGTTGACCATCTCGGAACCTGCACCTCTCGGTTATCCAGCTAATCCAAGTGCATCGGTTATCCCGATGCCAGACTGGTACTTTCTTTTCCTGTATCAATACTTGAAATATCCTTATGCATCTGGAGATTATGTCCTGCTAGGTGTACTGGGTGTCAGCGGTGTTGCATTCGGAGCTCTGCTCCTGGCTCCTTTCCTGGATACGGGCAAAGAGCGTCGCTTCTACAAACGTCCTATTGCTTCGGCCCTAATGCTACTGTCCGTTATTTCGGTATTCTATCTGACAAACGTAGCATGGACACACTACAAGCATGAGCTTGAAGCGTCCGGGCAGAAGCCGGAGCATATTCAGCGGGAGGAAGAGGCTCTGGAGAAACATGAACAGGGCTTGCCTACTTCTAATGCACCGGGACAGCAGCAGGAGGAAGTGGCGATTGTTGACAAGGACGATTCTGCGATGGAAACGTACAAAAAGGCTGGATGTATTGGCTGCCACGCAACCGATATGAAAGGCCAAGGCAACGCACCTTCTCTTCGTGGCGTCGGTGACAAGCACAGTCAAGAAGAGATTGTGACGATTATTAAAGAGGGTTACAATGGAATGCCTGCAATGTATGACCAAGCTATAGCTCAAGGTGTTACCGATGAGGAAATCACTCATCTAGCCGAATGGCTTGCGAAACAGAAGGCAGAACAGTAAAATCGAATTAATGAAAAAACCTGATCGTTATGCGGTCAGGTTTTTTTGAAGTCTTTTTAGAGTAAACTTGATATTCGGTTGCTTATATAAGTTGAACTATCCTTTACTCTCCAGGTTGTTCTGTCACCGGAGTGGGCTGTGTAAAATCTTCAGTTCAACTTATATAGATGAAGAGTTAAGAATGAGTAAAGAAAGAAGGTGCAATGGTCGTGGCTTTATCGTTTTTTTGGAGCAGGGAGTTTTTAACCAATCGGTATTTCTTGTGGCTTTTGTTCTGGTGTAATGCGCTTGGTACGGTATATGGCTACATCTGGTATGGTGAACAAATGAAATGGACTCTTGCCCACCAGCCAGCGTGGCAGATCGTATTTGTACCAGATAGCCCGACAGCAAGCTTGTTTTTTACATTAGCGCTGTTGTGGGTACTGTATCCGGTAAAGTCTGCAATCCTGCAACGGATTGGACATATTATCCAGGCGCTCGCTGTAGTTACCTCTGTTAAATATGGCGTCTGGGCCGTATCTATCATTTTTGCTGGCTGGTCTCAAGGAGGAGCACAGCACTGGCAGGACTGGATGCTGATCGCTTCCCATAGTGCCATGGCAATTGAAGCGCTGATATATGTACGGTTCTTCGGCTTCCGCTGGTTGTCATTAATTGTGGCGGGTCTCTGGACATTGTTGAATGATACGATGGATTATACATACGATATTTACCCATGGTTGCCTGCAACGCTGTACCAACATGTACATGCTGTTCGTAATTTTACAGTCACGCTGACCATCGTGAGCATTCTCGCGGCTTGGCTTGCATTAAAGCAGGCCAAAAGAGCCTGATTATACCAGCGTAGCTTGTTCTAACCGGTCATCCCTCGCCATACATTGATGATGGGAGGGATGTCCATGAAGAGAACATTCAGGAGTCTAGCGGGATGGTTGACGGTATCACTCTTGGCTCTGC
Source organism: Paenibacillus xylanexedens (assembly GCF_007680605.1). Taxonomy (GTDB): domain Bacteria; phylum Bacillota; class Bacilli; order Paenibacillales; family Paenibacillaceae; genus Paenibacillus; species Paenibacillus xylanexedens_B. The sequence goes on along the minus strand of NZ_VEIO01000001.1, from coordinate 2,339,628 downwards.
TGCTTTGGACCAATGCTTCGTACCGGGTATACGCACAAAGTGGTGAACTCAAACCAAATGTGGATCAGGAAGTGTCCTCAACTTTTACCATTGCACAATTGAATGAAGAGGCTACTGTACTATATCGCAGGGTGCTTGAAAATAATATGGAGGAAGTACGCGCAAGCGTTGCGCGAATCGGAAATAGTCTGGCTCATGTCTCGTTCGAGGGTCAAACCTCTGTTGAGGGAATTCATGCGTTATCCGAAACGGTCGTAGAAGTCAAGGAGGCTACAGCTAAATTCAAAGGGGATAGACGTCTGCTTCAGCAGGCTTCAGCCAAACTCAGACTTGCTACGGACAGTCTGGCCAATCCGGCTAAACCGCTCTGGCTCCAATATTATAAAATTGTGAAGAATGATCTGGATGCGTTATCACTGGAAGCTAATCAGAACAACAGTGCAACAATTCTGGCTAATCGCTTCAGTGTTCTTGAAGAGCACTATGAAACGATACGTCCAGCGGCGATCATTCGGCTTGAGCCGTATCAGATCGCTCAAATGGATGCTTGGTTATCCCATCTCAAAGGACTGACACATGCAAAGCAGTCTGATCGATCACAGCTCCGTAGCATGACTGAACATGGAGAGGAGTTAGTGAATCAACTGTTTGGACGTGAAAAGGATGAAAGTGCCTTTGTGCCTTATGTACAAGGGCCAGACCGCCGGGCAGCAGGGCTAGTGATCAGTTCTGTCATTGTTGCTACGCTGAGTTATGCGGGGTACCGTAAGTATCGTGCCGAGCAACAGGATATTTTTACATATCGCCGCTAGCCATTTTCCGTATTTATCATGATAGATGTATATTCAATGAACAACGAAAACCTCTTGCCACTCAGACAGCTGTCAGACTGACGTCTTGCTGTGGGAAGAGGTTTTTTTGTATATTTCCTATTGTTAAAATAAAGTCTCAGCTTTCTTTAAAACCTTCCCCATGCACATCGTGTACATCACTGATAATGACAAATGCCCTGGGATCAATGGAACGTACGATGGTTTGTAACCTGCGAAATTCTTGCCTGGAAATGACACAGTAGGCCATATGTTTTGCTTGTTTCGAGTAAGCGCCGATGGCTGGAATGAGCGTAACGCCGCGATCCATATCTTTGGTGATCTGATCGGCAATCTCGGGAGCATGATCGCTGATGATCATAAATGCACGGGCTGAATAGGCACCTTCCTGAATGAAATCGATCACTTTCGATGCAATAAACACAGCGACCAGGGTATACAGGATTTTTTCCTTGGGAATGTAGATGAGAGAAAGACCAATGATCACAAAGTCGATACCTAACAGCACTCGTCCCATACTCCATCCGTATTTTCGGTTGAGGATACGGGCGATAATGTCAGAACCACCTGTAGTACCACCCCAGCGGAAAACGATACCAAGGCCGGCTCCCAAAGTAACCCCGGCATATAGTGCGGCCAATAAAAGGTCATTTTCGGTATGTAACGGCTCGATCCAGCCTCGGTGAATCATCTTCTCGAACAGCCACAGAAATACGGTCAGCGCGCCGATTCCGATTCCGGTATAAATCATCTGTCTGCTACCGAGCACTTTAAGCCCGATCAGAAATAGCGGAACATTTAAAATAAGAGTGGTAAGGGATGGGGAAACCCCGAAGGCATAGTTAATCAACACGGTAACCCCGGTAAGCCCGCCCTCCATCAACTGATTGGGGATAATAAAATAAAGAAGCCCAAAGGCGTATAAAGCTGTACCCAACAGTATTGGGAGCACAAGTTTTAGCTGAACCCACGTTTTGGTAGTGCTCATAAGATCCCTCTCTGTACTTAAAATTAGAATGAAGTAGTCATCATTCCCATCTTAGTATACCTGTTTCTGTAGTCTTTAAAAATGATTTATGCCAGACATTAATCATGATTTGTACCGTATGATGGTGGAAGTAAACATCAATAACTGATATTATTAGGAACAAACACGACATCAGAATAGAAGGAGAACCTGCTCTCATGGAGAAAAGTATGGCGGAAATGCAGCGTGAGGTTGACCTCTATATTTCTCAATTTAAAGAGGGATATTTCAGTCCTCTGGCCATGCTGGCCCGGATGTCTGAAGAGGTTGGAGAGCTTGCCCGTGAAGTGAATCACGAGTTCGGAGAAAAACCGAAGAAAGCTTCCGAAGCTGCCAATTCAATTGAACTTGAGCTTGGTGACATTTTATTTATCACCATCTGCTTTGCAAACTCGCTCGGTATTGATTTGGCTGAAGCGCATGACAAAGTTATGCATAAATTTAATACCCGCGACGCAAATCGGTGGACTCCAAAAAACACCGATTAGGCGTAGATTACATATGCTGTACCATCACCCGCACGGGGAGGGTCAGCTTGATGATGAAACCGGAAGATTATATGCAGCAGGCTTACCGCTGTATATTGCAAAATGATTTTGAGCAAGCCATTCGCTGGTTCGAAGCGGCTATAGATGCTCACCCGGAACATGCCGAGTTATATTATCGCTGTTCAATAACGCACGCCCGGAGCAAACATTTGCTTCCTGCACTTGAATATGCCCGCAAGGCGGTGGAACTATCCGAAGGTGCCGAAGAATATGTGCTTCATCTGCAGACACTGGAAGCGAAGCAACTTATAGTTAGAGCCAAATTACTGCTTGAGCAGGCTGGAACAGAATCAAGCAAGCCATATGTCGAGGCTTCCCAGCTTCTTAAAGAAGCCATTAGGCTGGATCCACTGTCTGTGGAGGCACATGTGATGCTGGCTCTGGCTTACAGTGACCTGAATGAATATCAAAGTGCCCTTCAGGTGTTACAGGATGCAATTCTGCTTGATCCGCAAAACGCGCAGTTGTATCAGATGTTACAACAAACGAAGCAACGTTTGAAATCGATGCAATAAGTGATCATCACAGTCAAGTATTACAATAATAGAACTGGATGAGATGCATGGGTTAAAACGATTAGATGAACTAACATAGTGAAGGAGATGCAACCAAGATGAGTGAAGTGATACGAGTTGCCGTGATCGGAGCGGCTGGACGAATGGGCCGTGAAGTTGTAAAACTGGTACTGCAAGACCCGGATTTGGAGCTTGCAGCCGCTGTTAACCGCTCCGGAGCAGGCACGGATGCAGGAACGCTGGTAGGACTGCCAGAGTGTGGCGTATTGGTAACCGATGATATTGAGATGGCTTTTGCTGAAACCAAACCACAGGTCATGGTTGACTTTACAGTGCCTCAATTTGCTTTTGCTCATACAGAGATTGCAATCCGCCATGGCGTAAGACCTGTCATGGGTGTTACCGGCTTCACGCCGGAGCAGATTGAACAGTTGGACAAGCAATGCCAGGAGAAAGGTATTGGCGGGCTGATTGCGCCTAATTTCTCCATTGGGGCTATCCTTATGATGCGTTTTGCAGCACAGGCAGCCAAACATATGCCTAACGTAGAGATCATTGAATATCACGGTGATCAGAAGCTGGACGCTCCTTCAGGAACAGCGATCAAAACAGCCGAATTGATTGCAGCCAATCGTGAAGAAATTCGTCAAGGCAATCCGAACGAAGAAGAAACGATTGAGGGTGCACGTGGTGGATATTATAACGGATTCCGCATTCACAGCGTTCGTTTGCCAGGTGTGTTCGCACAGCAGGAAGTTGTATTTGGCGATTACGGACAGTCGCTGAAAATTCGTCATGATTCATACGAGCGTGCTGGTTATATGCCAGGAGTCAAGATCGGCGTACAAAAGGTGATGGAATATACAGGACTCGTTTACGGCTTTGACCACTTTATCGACTAAAGGAGATTGAAGATTGTCATGTTGAAAATCGCATTTATTGCCCATGATCGCAAAAAAGAAGAGATGGTAAACTTCGTTACTGCTTATGAGCCTGTGTTCACAGATCATCAATTATATTCCACAGGCACAACAGGTCTTCGTATTATGGAAGGTACATCCCTGCAGATTCATCGTTTTGAATCCGGGCCGCTTGGGGGAGACCAACAGATTGGAGCATTGGTTGCACAAAACGAGATGGATCTGATCATTTTCCTTCGTGATCCGTTAATGGCACAGCCCCACGAGCCGGACATTAATGCGCTGCTTCGCCTGTGCGATGTTCAGGGTATTCCGCTAGCAACCAATATTGCAACAGCCGAGATTCTTGTTAAAGCTCTCGACCGTGGCGATTTTGCTTGGAGAGAGCTCGTACATAAGTACAAGCCGGAGGGCGTTTTGAATACGGGTGACTCTCAATGAGTCTCGATATTCTTATCTTCGGTGCACATGCAGACGATGCCGAGATCGGCATGGCTGGAACGATTGCTAAACATACGGCTACTGGGTTAAAGGTAGGCGTATGTGACCTGACTCGTGCCGAGATGTCCTCCAATGGCACCGTGGAGCGCAGAACCGAGGAAGCGGAGCAAGCCTCACGCGTCCTCGGTCTTTCGTGTCGAACAAATCTCGGATTACCTGACCGTGGGCTGTATGTTACACCGGAACATGTAGAGGCGGTTACCGCTGAGATTCGCAGACATGCACCTCGAATTGTTTTTGCACCTTACTGGGAGGATCGGCATCCCGATCATATTATGTGCAGCAAACTCGTGCAAGAAGCGGTATTTAATGCGAAGCTTCGAAATTATATGCCGGACATGCCAGCTGTACAAGTGAAGGAAACTTATTTTTACTTTATCAACGATATCGGTCCTACGGATTTGATTGTGGATATTACGGAACACTATGAACAAAAGGAAGCCTCGCTTCGCTGTTATCGATCTCAGTTCGAGCAGGGTGCGGGCATCGTATCTACACCGCTGAATCAAGGTTATATCGAACGGGTGAGGGCACGTGATTCCTTACTTGGACAACGCAGCTTAATCCCGTTTGCAGAAGGATTTGCAACGATAACGCCTTATGTAGTGAAACAGTTTGGCGTCTAATCTATGCCCACACCTGTATATAGATAGAACCATACATTTACACTTGAACAAATCATGACATCAATTAATTTCCGTTGCATGATATCAACCTGCGATATGCGGGAGATCAAAGGAGCGTCCAACCGGATGGATCAAAAGCTAAAAATCGGAATCACCTGTTATCCGTCCCTCGGAGGATCCGGGGTTGTCGCAACGGAACTCGGCAAATTGCTGGCCGAACAGGGACATCAGGTTCATTTTATTGCGAACAGCATTCCGTTCAGACTGGGAAAGTTTCAGAAAAATATTTTTTATCATGAAGTAGAGGTTAACGATTATTATGTGTTTCGATATCCTCCGTACGATTTGTCTTTAGCGACTAAAATGGCTCAGGTGGCAAAGGCACAACAGCTTGATTTATTGCATGTGCATTATGCAGTACCGCATGCGGTATGTGCATTTCTTGCCAAGCAGATGGTTGGAGACAACCTGAAAGTGGTTACAACCCTGCACGGAACCGATATCACCGTTCTGGCTCAGGATGAATCGCTTAAAGACCTGATTCGTCTTGCCATCAATGAGAGTGATGCGGTAACTGCCGTTTCTCAGGATTTGATTCGTGAAACGGTTGAACTGCTGGATATCCAGCGTCCGATTGATCTGACCTATAATTTTATAGATAAACGTATCTATTATCCAAGGGATGCCGCGAGTCTGCGTCGTGATTATGCTGCGCCTCATGAAAAAATACTGATGCATATCTCGAACTTTCGTCCAGTCAAGCGAACACAAGACGTCGTGGAAGTATTCCGTCAAGTTCAGGAGCAGGTTCCCGCGAAGTTGTTGTTTGTAGGTGAAGGACCGGACTTGCCCAAAATTCAGTGTAAAATCAAAGAACTCGGCTTGAGCGAAAAGGTTCATTTCCTGGGTAGACAGGATGATATTGCTCAAGTAATATCCATGGCTGACATTTTGATGCTTCCATCAGAGAAAGAGAGCTTTGGTCTGGTAGCCCTTGAAGCGATGGCATGTGGGGTACCTACGATTGGTTCACAGGCTGGCGGTATTCCGGAACTTGTTTTGCATGGGAAAACAGGATTTCTCTCTCCGATTGGGGATACCCAATCTATGGCGGAGAATGCGATTCGTCTACTCACGAATGAGCGTTTGGCTGCGGATATGCGGGAGGCATGCCTTCATCGTGCCCATCATGATTTCTGCAACGACTCCATTCGTCAGGAGTATGAAAAGATATATTATCGTGTGCTTGGAAGAGAAATCCCTAGTCTCAATCCCGTGTGCGGTTAAGTTTGGGGAGCCACAGCAGGCAGGAGAAGAGGTGAGATGTGGTGGTTCAATGGACACAAGCAGACAATGAAATGGCAAAACAAAGTGAGGCTGTCCTTACTCGATTAAATGAACATGGCTTCGAGGCCTATTGGGTTGGCGGTTGTGTTCGTGACGAAATGCTGGGGCGTGCCGTGGACGACATGGATATTACGACCTCTGCTTCTCCCGAGCAAGTTATGGGTCTGTTTGACGACTGTATTCCTACGGGATTACAGCACGGGACAGTGACGGTGCGTTCTGGAGGCCATTACTTTGAAGTGACGACCTTTCGGACAGAGTCGGAGTATCAGGATAATCGCAGACCTGCTGCAGTGCAGTTTGTTCAGGATATCAAGGAAGATCTGCAGCGGCGAGATTTCACCATGAACGCTCTTGCAATGGATGTGAAGGGAGCTATCGTCGACCCTTTTGGCGGGCAAGTTGATATTAAGAAAGAGCTTGTGCGTTGTGTGGGGTTGGCGGTTGAACGCTTTGGTGAGGACGCTTTGCGTATGTTGCGCTGCGTTCGGTTTGCTTCCGTCTTTGATTTCAGGATTGCGTACAATACCTGGAAGGGACTGGTAGATCGGCGTGAACTGCTCCAGCATATTGCCATGGAACGGGTCCGTACTGAGATGGTAAAAATGATGGCAGGTCCTCATCCGCTCAAGGGATTGGAATTGTTATTTCGCAGCAGAGCGCTAGAGTATGTCAAAGCACCAGTGGATTCTTCCAGGTTTAATAGAGATTTGTTAACTGGCTTGCAGCTTTTGGCAGGAGAACATGTATTGCTTCGATGGTCATGTGTGTTGCTGGCTGGTGGATACAACCGGGAAGAAGCAGACAAGTTATTGCGGCTGTGGACATTTTCCAATGAGCAACGTGTTCGAATTACGGGTGTGCTTCAAATGGAGCAACTCGTGTCCGATTTTGTGGAGCAGTGTGAAGATGATCAAGGGCTACGGGAAAACTGGATTGTGTCTGTACTCCATTGTGGTGCTCAGGCGGCTAACGACTGGCTGTTGTTGCAAGAGCAATTACCGAAACAGTGGCGTGAAGGTTCTGAACAGACACACGATCGACTCGTTAAAGTTCAAACTCTCGCGGCGGACTGGAGTCGATCCATGCCAGTCCATGCAATAAAAGAACTCGAAATCACGGGTGAACAGGTGTTGCAATTAGTGGGGCGCAAAGGTGGACCTTGGCTCGGGCAACTCATGAAACATCTGCTCAGGGAAACGGCGATTGGAAATATAATGAATCAGTATGAAGCACTATGTACTGAAGTGAAACGGGTGGCTGCGAATGACCAAGCATGAGGACTTATTACATATGTTACTTCATGCTGACGGACAGTTTGTATCGGGCGAGGAGATTAGCCGGCAGCTGTCCATCAGCCGAACCGCGGTATGGAAACATGTCAATAAATTGCGGGAGATGGGGTATGAGTTTGAAGCCGTTTCCCGTAAAGGATACCGTCTGGTCACCAGACCGGAAAGTATTGATGAGACAGCTCTCCAACTTAATCTGAAGACCAAGACATTTGGCCGTAAAGCGGTCATGCTGTCCTCAACCTCATCCACACAGGCCGATGTACTTAAGCTGGCGGAAGAGGGCGAGGGTGAGGGTGCGGTAGTCTTCGCGGAAGAACAGACGGGAGGCAGAGGTCGTTTCGGCCGCAAGTGGTTCTCTCCTCCGGGAAAAGGGATCTGGATGAGCGTGCTGCTACGCCCCGAAATACCTTTGCAACATACGCCCCAGCTTACCCTTCTGACTGGAGTAGCTGTATGTCGAGCGATTCGAGCTTATACTGGTGCAGAGGCTGGCATTAAATGGCCGAATGACTTGTTGATCAATGACCGTAAGATATGTGGCATTTTACTTGAATCTGCGGTTGAGGATCATCAGGTTCGATATTGCATTGCGGGCATTGGCGTAGATGTAAACTTTGATTCTCAGGATTATCCAGAAGACTTGCAACAGATTGCCACCTCGCTTCAGATTGAAACAGGGCAAGCTATTGATCGGACGGCGCTAGCAGCCGCTATTTTGACGGAGATGGAACATCTATATTTTATATATCAAAAAGAGGGATTTGGAGTTATTTCTACACTCTGGGAAGCATTGTCTGTTTCGTTGAATCGAAAGGTGACTGTTACGAATCCTCATGGTGTAATCGAGGGAACAGCTGTAGGGCTGGACTCTTCGGGAGCACTGGTAGTTGAGACGCTGAATGGGGTACGCGAACTGATCATATCTGGCGAAGTGACTTGGAAAAGCTGATGTTTTGTCGAATTTTCTTGGATCATCTCGAACATAAGACGTGAACTTTGAGCAGAACTTTGGTATACTGTTTTCGTGAGGCGGTATCGGGCTGTAATGACCGAGCTGCACTCCGATGAGCAGTAACCTTTGTTCTGCTTGATGCGTTTTACGCAGGAAAGTAGGACAGCAATAGCAAGGAAACAATGGAATAAGAACAAATGTGTTGTTGGATTCTGCTCTGAGCCGAAGAGGACCGAGACAGAAGGGACGATCGCAAGTGACTCTTTTTTGACTTTTCGGGACTTTTTAGTGGAAAACTAAAAGGTTTTTTTGTTGCGTTTAATTGAAAAGATGAGAGGGGCACAAGACAAATGGCAAACAAACAAGCGTTAAACATTGTGAAAATGAAAAAATACAAGCAGGATGGCATCCCGCTTAGCATGATTACAGCTTATGACTATCCGACTGCTCTGCTCGCCGAAGAAGCCGGCATTGACATGATTTTGGTGGGCGACTCTTTGGGGAATGTTGTTCTCGGCTATAACTCAACTTTGCCAGTCACGATTGATGATATGGTTTACCACACTCGTTCAGTTGTGCGTGGTGCTGAACACACGTTTATCGTAGCAGATATGCCTTTTATGACGTACCACGGTAGCATTGATGAAACATTGAAGGGTGTTCGTCGGTTGATGCAGGAAGGGCATGCCCATGCGGTCAAAATGGAGGGCGGCGTTGAAATCGCAGAGACAGTCAAGGCTGTTGTGCAAGCAGGTGTGCCTGTGCTCGGACATATCGGATTGACACCACAATCGGTGAATCAGATCGGCGGTTACCGAATTCAAGGCAAGGATGTAGCAGATGCCAAACGTCTGATGGATGAAGCCAAAGCGCTGGAAGCCGCCGGGGCGTTTGGCATCGTGCTTGAACTCGTGACGGAAGAAGTGGCTGAAGCTATCTCGAAAGAATTGTCCATTCCGACCATTGGCATTGGAGCAGGGCGGGGATGTGACGGTCAAGTGCTCGTATTCCATGATGTGGTTCAATATGCTTCACCATACACGCCTAAACGATTTGTCAAAACCTATGGTGATGTAGGAAGTGTGATTCGTACCAGTATTGAAACGTATGTAAAAGAAGTGAAGGATCGCTCCTTCCCGGCCGAAGAGCATGTTTTCAGCGCGGCGGATGGTGTACTGGATGGATTGTATGGACAACGCAAAGAAAAGGTGGAAATTCGCTGATGAAAGTCATACGCACGATCCCAGAGTTAAGACAGGAACTAAGCTTGATGCGAAAAAAACATGCGATCCATTCCGAAGAAACCGTGGTTGGACTGGTGCCCACCATGGGATACCTTCATCAAGGCCACGCCAGTCTGATGAAAGCAGCGAGAGAACAGAGCCACATCGTTGTTCTAAGCATCTTTGTTAATCCGATACAGTTTGGCCCAAACGAAGACTTTGAAAGTTATCCGCGGGATGAACAACGCGATCTCGGAACGGCTCGTGCTGAAGGGGTAGATATCGTATTTATTCCCTCGGTGGAAGAGATGTATCCTCAGCCGACGCAAACCACGATTACAGTATCCGGGATTACAGAGCGCTTATGTGGCGCATCCCGTCCAGGGCATTTTAACGGGGTGACTACCGTAGTATCGAAGCTGTTTAACATCGTGCAACCGCAGAAAGCCTTTTTTGGTATGAAGGATGCACAGCAGGTAGCCGTTATTGAGCAAATGGTACAGGATCTAAATATGCCAGTGAACATTGTGCCTTGTCCTATCGTTCGTGAGCAGGACGGTTTGGCACTCAGCTCACGTAATGTCTATTTGAACGCAGAACTGCGTCAGGAGGCTCTGGTATTGTCTCAGGCACTGCGTGCGGCACAAGAATCGGTGGAGGTCGGGACAGCTGTTACAGCAGAGGACATTCGCCGTGTACTCCGTGGACATATTGGCCAATCGGCGCATGCTGTGATTGATTATGCCGAGATTCAGGCTTTTCCAAGTCTGGAACCTCTTGCTGATCAAGAGGAATTGAAGGCTTATGATGATTTGCTCATCGCACTTGCCGTGAAATTTGGGAAAACAAGATTAATCGATAATATACGTATTCAAAAAACGGAGGTGCTGTCCCATGTTTAGAACCCTGATGAAATCCAAGATTCACCGTGCTACGGTAACGGAAGCCAACTTGAACTATGTGGGTAGCATTACCATTGACGAAGACCTTATGGAAACGTCGGATTTAATGGAAAACGAAAAAGTGCAAATTGTGAACAATAACAATGGAGCACGACTTGAGACTTATGTTATTCCAGGTCCTCGTGGCAGTGGCGTCATTTGTCTGAACGGTGCTGCCGCTCGTCTCGTACAGCCTGGAGATACAGTCATTATCATTTCTTATGCCATGATGTCACAGGAAGAAGCAAATACGCATAAACCTACCGTGGTGTTTGTGGACGGTCAGAACAAGCCGGTTCAGACCATGAAGAAAGAAGTTCACGCCACGATCTTGTAATCGGCTGGGAAGGAGAATGAAATCGGCCCATCCAGCAAAAAATGAGTACAGGTCACTGCACTAATTCATTTTCCAAGGGTGGGGATGCATCGATGTTCCAGCATGTTTTCGCCGAAATGAACGACATGTTAGATGAAATTATCAAGAGCTATCCTTCCGCTGAAGGTCTGAACAAACAGGAGCTGCAACAAAAATGGAATTTGCTCAAACGAATGAGTGACGGAATGCTGGATGAATGGCTGATGTTTGAAGAAAAGATGAGTCAGATTCGGGAAAGGGAGCTGGATAAACCGGCTTCACTTGAGCCGGAGCAGGAAGCAGTGACAGCTTTGCCTGAACTACATCTGGAATGCTTCAGCCGCGGCCAAGGATATTTTAAGCTACAGATGTATCCGCAGGCGATTGATCAATTCATACGGGTGGTGAATGATTACCCGGATAGTGCCTTAGCCCGTTTTTATCTGGCACTCGCACACTTAAGTCTGGAGCAGATTCATGAGTCTGAAACCCATTTACAGCAGATTATGCTACTTAAGGGATCAGCAAGACTCAAAGGTCTTGTATGTAACGCTCTGGGCTGTATCCAAGCGAAGCTCTCCAATCCAGAAGCGGCATGCTCCCTGTTCGCAAAGGCCCTTCAGTATGACCCGACGTTGACCGAACCTCTGTACAACATGGAAGTTTGCAGGCTGAACAGAGGTAAACTGCAGTATGCGAACCAGCTAGGGTGTGTCTGAAAATCTACACATCAGTTGGTCTCAAGACACGTCCAGATTGCCCTGAATTGAAAAAGACATTTGGCAACAAAAGAACGGTGTTTCCTCCTTTGGCATAGCGGCGGAAACACCGCTTTTTTGTCAGTTAATTTTCAAATGCCCTTTTTTTTGCTATGCTGTAACATAGACTGGAATGGAAGGGATCGTATATTGCAATGAAATTTGCCGTTTTGGATTTCGAAACAACCGGCACGCAGTCCGACGGTGAGATCATACAGGCCGGACTTGCCATCATAGACCATGACTTCAGCATAACTCAAATATATAGTTCTTATGTAAATCCGGGTGTTCCAATTCCGCCATTTATTACTGGGTTGACCGGAATTACAGAAGAAGATGTGGCGGATGCTCCATCTCTTGAAGAGATGATGATGGAGATGGTACCGCTTCTTGACGATGTGGTTCTAGTGGGCCATAACGTTGCATTTGATTTTCATTTTTTACAGAATGCGCTTGATCGTTGTGGTTATTTGCCTTTTACAGGCCGTATTCTGGATACGATTGATTTCTTGAAAATTACTTTTCCGTCCCTGGGTTCATATCAGCTCGGTTATGTGTCAGCCGAATTTGGGTTTGAACATGACCGCCCCCATCAGGCAGACAGTGACGCACTGGCAACAGCCCATGTTCTACTTAAATGTCTAGATGAGCTTAGAGAGCTGCCGTTAATTACGATTCAACGGCTTAGCGATCTGTTTGCACCAGAGGACAGTGATCTGGGCTGGTTTTTCGACGGACTACGTGCAGAGAAGGAAGCAGAACCGATTCAGGACCTGGATGGGCATACGTATTACCGTCAGCTGGCGCTTAACGTTAGTGACTGGACGGAAATCGGAGCTCCTCGGGACGAAAGAGAAGCGAACCCTCTGGAAGGTGTGACCTTTGATCAGTTTATGGATCAGGTGCGCGCGAACCTGAAAGAGACATTGGATCACTATGAAGAGCGCGAAGCACAGACACAGATGTTTGGCAGTGTACGTCAGGCGCTGGATGAAGAGAAACATCTTTTGCTGGAAGCCGGAACGGGAACAGGGAAATCCCTGGGATACTTGTTACCTGCTATTTATGAAAGTGTAAAACAAGAACAGAAGGTGATGGTAAGCACTCACACCATTAATCTGCAAGAACAACTTCGCGAACGGGATATTCCGATGCTGACGCAGGTGGTTCCTTTTCCCTTCAAAGCTTCCGTGTTCAAGGGGAGAGGCCATTATCTCTGTCTACGCAAATTCGAACACAAAATCAACAAACGTGAATTTGCTACGCCGAAAGAGGACTACTTCACTGCAGCACAAATGATTGTGTGGCTTACCCAAACCGAAACGGGTGACGATGAAGAATTGAACCTCAGTGCACGCGGAGGAGATTTCTGGGAAACCGTGCAGAGCGAGTCCGAGTCTTGTCTCGGCAGATCCTGTCCGTGGTTCCGCAAGTGCTTCTATCATCGTGCGAAACATGAAGCAGGACTTTCTGACATTGTGATTACCAATCACTCCAAACTATTTACAGACGTGAAGGCTGCTCATCAGCTGTTGCCGGCTTATGAAAGTTTGGTCATTGACGAGGCGCACCATCTTGAAGATGTAGCGGGTAAACACCTGGGGCTTCACATGAAGTATTTTACTCTCGTACACACGTTGACCCGTTTGTTTAAAGATAGTCGTAACGGTCAGCTCCCAATGCTGCGCTCCCAGCTGTCAGGGCACGAGAACGGGGGACAATGGGGTTCGATGGTGGATCAAATGTTTCCCCTTGCCGTCGAAGTGAAGGAGATGTGGGATCGTCTGAGCGATGCTCTGTTTGGTCTTTTGCCTGAACGGAGTGATGCTTCTCCAGGGGAGACCGGACAGTTCTCGCTACGCCTTAAAGCGTCTCAGAAGCCTGCCAAGTGGCAGGAGTTGCAGGATTTGGAGAACCAGATCTATGTGACTTTGGGTGATTTGGTGCGCAAGGGTGACAAACTACTGCTTGAAGTAAAAGAAGATCAGGATGATTACCAGTCTGACAGTCTGATTACAGATATCACCGGGCTTTTGAAAGATCTGACCACGATGAAGGAGAATTTAAGATTCTTCATGCGTATGGATGATGCCAAGACCGTGTACTGGATGGAGGCCAGCGGACAGTTCCGTAGCAAGTCACTCCAGTTGTACGCTGTTCCGGTGGATGTGAGTGCGCAACTGAAAGAGATGTTTTTCGATAAAAAGAAAAGCGTTGTGCTTACATCGGCTACGCTGTCGGTGGATAAGTCATTCCAGTTCATGATTGAGCAACTGGGTTTGCAGGAAGCTGCCGACAATAACCGGCTTCTGACCTCGATGCTACCTTCCCCATTTAATTATCGGGAACAAGCTTTGTTAGTAATCCCGCGGGATTTCCCGAGTCTGAAGGGAAGCGTAGGGGACGCACACTTTGTTCAGATGCTGGTGCACTCTCTTGCTGAGACGGCGATTGCAACTCGAGGACGTATGATGGTGCTGTTTACCTCTTATAAAATGCTTCGACAAGTCTATGAGCCGCTGAAAGAGGCTTTGTCCGGGAATGACATCTCGCTACTGGGGCAAGGTGTTGACAGCGGCAATCGTTCCAAGTTGACCCGACGGTTCCAGGATGCCAAAGCAGCAGTCCTTCTGGGTACGAGCAGCTTCTGGGAGGGCGTGGATATTCCGGGTGAGGCGCTGACCTGTCTTGCGATTGTGAGACTGCCTTTCCAGCCGCCTAACCATCCGCTTCTGGAAGCGAAGAGTGAATTGTTGCAAGAGCAGAAGAAAAATCCATTCATGAAGCTGTCTGTGCCACAGGCAGTCATTCGCTTCAAGCAGGGGTTCGGCAGGCTTGTTCGCACGGGCAAAGATCGCGGAATCGTCATTGTGTATGATACGCGCGTAATTGAAGCTTATTACGGCAAGTACTTCCTGTATTCGCTACCGGGACCAAAGATGGAGCATATGCTGACAGAACAGATGGTTCCCCGTATTGCTGAATGGTTAGATCGACCTGTGGATAATCAAAATAATGACGATGTACAGCTATAACATTGCAATGAACTTCACCATGGCGTTAAACTTTGAAGAAGACTTCACAAAGTTCGAACAGGGCAGCGATTCACTGAACTTATATTCCTAATAATTCGGGCATTCTGTATGAGGACATCATGCATGGATATTGCATGTATACAGAATGCTCATCTTTTCAATATTTATTTAATCGTGGCGATGGTAAGGGGGAGCAAGAATGAAATCGGATAAAATATCAGAAGCGGTAGTACGGCGTCTGCCTGTATATTTGCGTTATTTAAACGAGTTGGTTCAGCGTGAGGTGACAACGGTTTCCTCGCAGGAGCTGGGACAGCGACTGGATCTGAATCCGGCTCAAATCCGTAAAGATTTAGCTTATTTCGGTGATTTTGGTCGTAAAGGAATCGGGTATGATGTGTCTTACCTGATCGAGAAGATTCGTCACATTTTGAAAATTGATCAGCAAATTAATGTGGCTCTGGTGGGAGCCGGTAATCTCGGACATGCTTTATCGAATTATAACGCTTATTTGAAGGATAATATGAAAATTGTCGCTATTTTTGATGCCTATGGGCCCAAGATTGGCAGTAAAATTAATAGCCTGACCGTACAACCGATGGAAGAACTTACGGAAGCGGTTCAGAAAGAAAATATCCGTATTGGTATCATCACGGTGCCGGACACCGAAGCTCAGAATGTTGCCGACCAACTGATTGAATCGGGCATCGAGGCGATTCTGAATTTTGCGCCGACGATTCTAAAAACGCCTTCACATGTGCGGATTCATCATGCTGACTTTACAACGGATTTGCTCAGTTTGGCTTATTATTTGGAGAACGGGAAGGAAGATGAGCTTGATGACAACAACGAATAAATGGGTAATCCACAATGGCAGATTTGCAGTAAACGAAGGGGCCAATTGGACTGTGGTTCAAGGGTATATGGTTGTTGAAAATGACAAGATTGTGCATATTGGTGAGACGCTGCCGGATGGTGACGAGAACCTGCCTAAAGTGGATGGAAAAGGAATGCTCTTCCTGCCGGGTCTGATCAATACGCATGGTCATGCAGCAATGTCCTTGCTACGAGGTCATGGTGATGACCTGGCACTGCAAGTGTGGTTACAAGAAAAAATGTGGCCCATGGAAGCCAAAATGACTTCTGAGGACGTGTATTGGGGAGCATCCCTTTCGGTGCTTGAGATGTTAAAAGGCGGAACCACGGCTTTCCTGGACATGTATGACCATATGGATCAGGTGGCAAAAGTGGTTGAACAGTCAGGGGCAAGAGCTGCGCTGGCTCGCGGTGTCATTGGACTGTGTTCGGAAGAAGAGCAGATGAGAAAGCTCGAAGAGTCCGCAGCATTTGCTCGTGAATGGAATGGACAGGCGAATGGACGCATCACAACCGTAATCTCTCCGCACGCGCCTTACACATGCCCTCCAGAATACATAGAGAAGCTTGTTCAGGTTGCGCATGATTTAAACCTGCCTCTCCATACTCACATGTCGGAGACGCTTCGTGAAGTGGAGCAGAATGTATCAGATTATGGCTTGCGTCCAGTGGCACATCTGGAGAAGCATGGCTTTTTCTCACGTCCTTCGCTCGTAGCGCATGCTGTGCATCTCAACGATGAAGAAATTGAGATTTTGGCACGTCATGATGTCGCTGTATCCCATAATCCGGGTAGTAACTTGAAGCTTGCATCGGGTGTAGCCCGTGTTCCTGCTTTGTTGAAAGCAGGAGTTACTGTATCCCTGGGAACAGACGGACCGGCAAGCAACAATAATCTGGATATGTTTGAGGAAATGAGACTTGCAGCTTTAATTCATAAAGGAGTATCCGGTGATCCTACCGCCGTACCTGCCGGGGAAGCGTTGCTTCTTGGAACAGCTTACGGTGCGAAGTCCATCTTCCTGAACGATACCGGAGCTTTGCAAGTTGGTAAAAAGGCTGATTTTATTGCGCTCAACATTGAACAGGCTCATTTCTATCCACACACGGATTTGATTTCCCATGCAATCTACTCGGCTTCGGCGAAAGATGTGGAGCATGTATGGGTAGATGGCAAACAAGTCGTAAAACATGGTGAATGTTTAACACTGGATGAAGAGCGCATTTTGCGTGAATCCCAGTTGGCTTTTGATCAATTGCTTGCGCGTTAAGAGGAAAGGAAGTTCAACTCTTGAAGAAAAAAAAGAAGTGGATATGGATATCTTTGCTCATTCTCGTTCTGATTTTGATTGGACTTCAGCAATATTACGTCTATGTAACACAAGATCAGCGTAAAGAAGAAGCATTGGCTGTACAAGCCGCACAAGACCAGTTGGGGATTACATCGCCTGATGAGCTTCGAAAGTACGTCTGGGGCGAGAAGAATGGCTCTGACAACATTTACTGGACGATGACAGCTAAAAACAAAGATAATCAGGACATTATGGTCTGGGTTAAGTTTGATAATAACAATCAGCCTGTTCAAGGCGCGGCAGGTGTGCACAGTGAGCTATTGCAGAACTGGATGTCCGAAACGCAGATTCGCAACCGTTTCAGCTCAGACGTTCCAGGCGGTGAGATCAAACGAATCATGCCAGGCGTTGTGAACAATATCTATGTATGGCAAGTGTATTATAACGATGATATGCATAACTATTATCGCTTTTACCGATTTAGCAACGGAGAGCAAGTAGATCTGGTATATACGTTACCGAACAGCTGACTTCGTCTTTCTTTCCTCCGTTAAGATCAATAGAACGGTCAACTCAACATAGTCTCACATAAAAACGAGCAAAAAACCGGCAGACGGGATACCGACTGAACCGGTTTTTTCGCGTTGCAACCATTGAACATCAGTGAAATAGTTAAAATTATTAATTTATTCATATTTTCGCCTTCGAAATTGTATATACGATGTGATATACTCAGATATGTACTGAAGTTAACAAACAACGCAAATAAATCTGCAATAAACGTTGCAGACCATCATGTACAGCTAAATATACAAGCCTGTAGATTAAGGACGGGCTCATTTTGGGAGGGGTAATTCATTTGAAGCTGAAAGTATTGCCTATTGTTCTAACCGCCGTAGTTTCTGCCGTCCTGTTGTTTGGAGGTTGGTTCATATACCGTCAAGTAGCCGTACAGAGTCCGATTGAAAAGATGGTTACTCAGTACGAAGGGGTTAATAGCGTTCAGTTAACTATTAACCGCAATGATGTACAAATGAAACTTGATTTAAAGCCGAATGTAGATTTAGGTAGACTGGTGCAATATATTCATAGAGAAGGACAGAACCTGATCGGCTCCCGAGCCCTCAAACTGGATGTCGTAGACCACTCCAATGAGGCGCTTGAAAACTGGTGGGGAGATGCCATGTTTACCGTAGCTCAGGCGATGGAGAACAAACAATACGCCGAGATTACTCCGACGTTGTCCAAGATGGCTACAGGAGGAATTCAAGTCAATACGGCGATGGATGACAACAATGTTTATGTGAGTCTGAGAGACGGAGAAGCCAGCAAGTTCATTATACTGCCGCGTGTACCCGGTCAGATAGGAGTGTGGCCTAATGCCTAAATGGACAAAAGAAGCAGCCATAGGATTTGTCCCCGTTGTTATCATTTTTCTTGCTTTTATCGGTGTGAATATTGTTCCGATTCTGATCGCAGCATTGCTGGTTGGTGGGTTGTTATTCATGATGCAGATGCGCGGCGGGATCACGGTAGGTGCCGGACAAGAGCGTAAACGGAAGAAAAAAGGACCTTCAAAACTGACGTTTGAAGAAATTGGAGGTCAGGATAGTGCCAAGCAGGAATTAAGAGAAGCGCTTGACTTTCTGATTCGCCATGAAGAAATACAGAAGTTCGGGATAAGGCCAATGAAAGGTATTCTGCTGACGGGCCCTCCGGGAACAGGGAAAACGTTGATGGCTAAAGCGGCGGCGCACTATACCGATTCGGTTTTTGTAGCTGCATCAGGCAGTGAATTTGTCGAAATGTATGTAGGTGTAGGTGCCAGCAGAATCCGGGATTTGTTTAAGGATGCCAGAACACGGGCCGCGAAGGAAAACAAGGAAAATGCTATCATTTTCATTGATGAGATTGATGTGATCGGCGGTAAACGTGAAGGAGGACAGCAGCGTGAGTATGATCAGACTTTAAATCAGTTGCTGACGGAGATGGATGGTATCTATACTTCCGATACGCCTAGGATATTGCTGATTGCTGCTACCAACCGCAAAGAGATGCTTGATAGTGCACTGACACGTCCAGGGCGCTTTGACCGTCACATTCAGGTGGATTTACCAGATAAAAAAGGTAGAAAACACATTCTGGAGCTACACGCGGTGAACAAACCGCTCACACAGGACGTGAATTTGGAAAAAACGGCGGAAGAGTCATACGGCTTCTCAGGTGCACAGCTGGAAAGTGTCATGAATGAAGCAGCGATTTATGCGATGCGTGAAGGGCTGCTCAACATCGAACAGCGTCATCTGTCTCTTGCGATTGACAAGGTGATGATGGGTGAGAAAACCGATCGTGAGTCGAGCGTCGAGGAAAAGAAAAGAGTAGCCATTCATGAATTGGGACATGCCATTATGGCTGAACTTGTGCGTCCTGGGAGTGTAAGCCAGGTAGCCCTTAGTCCACGCGGACAGGCTCTTGGGTATGTGCGTCATAATCCGCAGCAGGAGCAGTTTCTGTATACGAAACGTTTTCTGGAAGAGCAGATCATGATTGCGCTGGGCGGTGCTGCAGCCGAGGAGATGTACTATGGCGGCCGTTCCACAGGTTCACGCAATGACTTTGAACAGGCGACGAATGTCGTACAGACGATGATGGCTTCCGGTTTAACGTCACTCGGGATTGTTAATATGGATATGGTCACTACCGAAGAGTTGATGAGAGAAAATAAAGTCATCCTTCAGGAACTCATGGATCATACGAAACGCCGGCTTGAAGAACAACGGTCAATTTTCGACAATTCCCTCGACATTTTGATGCGGGAGGAAGTTTTGTCAGGGGAACAATTTCGTTGTCAATTTCGTGACAGTGCACGTTTACCAGCATAATTTCTTTATGCTGGTTATTTTTTTTTACATTTCAGTCGTGCTAAGATATTATTAGTTGTTGGGTCGAAATTTGTAATTTTCGGCGAACAGGGTACAATAGAGAAATAGAGAACCGAAAGGATGGAGTAGAACCATGTTTTTCAAAAAAATAGGAGTTGTCGGCGGCGGTACGATGGGGCAAGGAATTTCCCAGATGCTCGCAGCCAAAGGACTTGATGTGCTTTTGGTGGAACACACCACTCAGAAGCTGGATCATGCATATGACATGATTGAAACAAATTTGGATAAACAGCTTGAAAAATGGGCGATTACCAAAGCGGAGAAGAAATTGATCCTCTCCCGAATTACGAAAGTGGGACATTTGGCAGAACTGGGCTCTTGCGATATGGTTATTGAAACAATCTCGGAAGACCTGGAAGCTAAAAAAGCAGTCTTTAATCAATTGGATCAGGTATGTCCGAGCAATGTTATTTTGGCAAGTAACACGTCCACGCTGAGTTTGACCGAGCTTGCAAGCTCGACCAAGTACCCGGAGCGTGTTATTGGTATGCACTTTATTCACCCGGTTTCCCGGGTTGATCTTGTTGAGATTATTCGTGGTCTGAAAACATCCGATACTACGTTTGAAGAAACTCGCCGCTTTGTTGAAGAAGTTGTAGACAAAAAAGGCGTTATGATCTATGAATCCCCTGGATTTGTAACCTCCCGTCTGATCTGCTTGCTGATCAACGAAGCGCTTCATGTCCTGCAAGAGGGCGTAGCTTCTGCTGAGGACATCGATGATGCAATGCGTATCGGTTATAATTTCCAACATGGACCGCTTGAAATGGCTGACCGCTTCGGACTGGATTCCGTTGAAGCAGCTCTCGAAAGAATGTTCCGTGAATTCGGAGAACTGAAATATCGTCCTTCGATTGTCCTGAAAAAAATGGTGCGCGCAGGTCATCTGGGCGTGAAAACAGGAGAAGGATTCTTCAAGTACGACAAGGATGGTGACCGTCTGTGAATATACTCGTAATTAACGCGGGGAGTTCCTCGCTCAAATATCAATTGTACAACATGGAAGATGAATCGGTACTTGCAAAAGGTCTGGTAGAGCGAATCGGGATGGATTCTTCCATTCTGACACATAAACCGACTGGCCGTGAGGAAGTTACGGAAGTCAGTGAGATTCTGGAACATACGACTGCAATTCGTAAAGTCATTGATTTGTTGACGCACAAGGAACACGGTGTGGTTGCTTCCGTTAGCGAAATTCAGGCTGTAGGTCACCGTGTAGTACACGGCGGTGAAGCTTTTAAAGAATCTTCTCTGGTTGATGATGCTGCAAAAGCGGAAATCCGTCGTTTGTTTGACCTCGCTCCACTGCATAACCCAGCAGCAATGATGGGGATCCGTGCGGCTGAAACAAATATGCCGGGTGTGCCTCAGGTTATGGTATTTGATACAGCATTCCACCAAACCATGCCTGAGCACGCTTATTTGTATGCTATTCCACGCGTACTTTACAAAAAATATAAAGTACGTCGGTACGGCGCACACGGTACATCGCATGATTACGTGAGCAAAGCGGCAGCCGAATATCTCGGTCGTCCGGTGGAAGATTTGAAAATCATCACTTGTCACGTAGGTAACGGCGGCAGTGTGACGGCAGTTAAAGGCGGCGTATCGGTAGATACATCGATGGGTATGACTCCACTCGAAGGTCTGATGATGGGAACGCGCAGCGGTGACCTCGATCCAGCAATTGTGCCTTATGTCATGAACAAGGAAGAACTTAGCGTAAGCGAAGTAAGCTCCATGTTGAACAAACACAGTGGACTTCTGGCGATTTCCGGGATCAGCAGTGATATGCGTGAAATTACAGAAGGCATGGAAAAAGGCGAGCCAAACTCGACGCTGGCATTTGAAATGTATGAATATCGGTTGCGTAAATACATCGGTTCTTATGCTGCGGCGATGAACGGTGTAGACGTAATCGTATTTACCGCTGGTGTGGGTGAAAACTCCGTCGTTCTTCGTCAGAAAGTATGTGAGCAATTGACATACCTTGGTGTTGAGCTGGATGAAGCGCTCAATGCTATCCGTTCGGGTGAGCCACGCCGCATTACAACTGAAAATTCAAAAGTGGACGTTCTCGTCGTACCTACGAACGAAGAATTGGTCATTGCACGAGATACACACCGAATCGTATTGAATTCTAAGTAATCTAACTGTAAAGTAAATACAGGATGACAATGAAGTGCAGAGGGCAGGTGCGAACCTGTCCGCTGCATTTTCAAATTTATGGAATCAAGGGGAGATATGGTCATGGATACGAATTGTGTAATTCGTAATGTGAACGAGCACGTGGGTGAGACAGTTACCATCGGCGCTTGGATTAATAACAAACGCTCCAGCGGTAAAATTCAGTTTTTGCAACTCCGTGATGGAACTGGATATATTCAAGGTGTAGTGGTTAAGAGTGAAGTCAGCGAAGACATCTGGAATGATGCGAAAAGCCTGACCCAGGAAAGCTCTGTCTATGTGACAGGTATTATCCGTGAAGAGCCACGCAGTGCGTCCGGCTATGAGATGACCGTAACTGGCGTCCAAATCATTCATTTGACGGAAAACTATCCTATTACACCGAAAGAGCACGGTGTGGATTTCTTGATGGACCATCGCCATCTGTGGCTTCGTTCCACCAAGCAGCGTGCTGTAATGGTGATTCGGGCAGAGATTATTCGTGCAGTTCAGCAGTTTTTTGATGGTAACGGATTCACGCAGGTGGACCCGCCGATCTTGACACCTTCCTCAGCCGAAGGAACAACGAACTTATTCCATATCAAATATTTTGATGAGGATGCATATCTGACGCAAAGTGGACAACTGTATATGGAAGCCGCGGCAATGGCACTCGGTAAAGTATATTCCTTCGGTCCAACGTTCCGTGCAGAGAAATCCAAAACTCGTCGTCACCTGATCGAATTCTGGATGATTGAGCCGGAGATGGCATTTGTCGACCATGAGGAAAGCTTGCGCGTACAAGAGAAATTCATCGCACATGTCGTTCAATCCGTGGTGAAAAATTGCCGTGCTGAGCTGGAGTCCATCGGACGTGACGTTTCCAAATTGGAAGGCATCACAGCACCGTTCCCGCGTATTACGTATGATGAAGCGATTGAGTTCTTGAATGGACAAGGCTTCGACATTCCTTGGGGTGAAGATTTCGGTGCACCACATGAAACAGCGATTGCGGAAAAATACAATACCCCTGTATTTATTACGCACTACCCGGCTGGAATCAAAGCGTTTTACATGAAACCAGATCCAAATCGCCCTGAAGTTGTTCTGTGTGCCGACATGATTGCGCCGGAAGGGTACGGGGAGATCATTGGTGGATCGCAGCGTATCGATGATCCAGAACTGATGCAACAGCGTTTTGAAGAGCACAACCTTTCGGATGAAGCGTACCAGTGGTACCTGGATCTGCGCAAATACGGATCGGTGCCTCACTCCGGTTTCGGTCTGGGATTGGAGCGCACGGTAGCTTGGATCTGTGGACTTGACCATGTTCGTGAGACTATCGCATTCCCTCGTATGCTCTATCGTCTGTACCCTTAATGTTTAACGGAAAAGAGTATATGGAAGACATGTCCTCCAAAGCCTGGTTAAGCGGGGCAGCCTACGGTATGGCCTCAGGTACAGCTCAATTACCGTATGCCTTATTACGTTTTTATCATCAGCTTGGATTGTCCGATTCCGAGGTTCTGCTTCTTATTCAGTTGCTAGGCTTCCGTCAGGCAGAATTCAATGAATTTCCTACCCTTGAAGAGCTTGCTGCACGAATGGGACTTGCTCCTGAAGGCATCGCCAGAATGTTGCAACGTCTGATGAGGGATGGGTATATTACGATAGATGAGCATCGGGACGAAGAACGGGATATTCAGTATGAACGTTATGACCTGCACGGCTTGTATGCCAAGCTTGCGATGTGTACAGCGGAAGAAGCAGCTTATGCCCGGTCAGAACAACAAAAAGCCAATGTTTCACGTCCAGATTCGAACAGTGTTCAAAAAGAAGAGGAAGAGCGGAATATGTTCTCTATTTTTGAAAAGGAATTTGGTCGTCCTCTCTCGCCAATGGAGTGTGAAACGATATCCAGCTGGCTGGATCAGGATCGCTATCAGGAAGAACTGATTCTGATGGCTTTGAAGGAAGCGGTATTTGCAGGAAAAGTGCATTTCAGGTACATTGACCGAATTTTGCTGGAGTGGAGCAGGAATCGCGTTAAAAATGTGCAGGATGCCAAAGCGTATACGCAACGTTTCCGCAATGGCGGACGTTAAATGAATAAACAGGCCAGAAGTTATTCTGTGCCTGTTTTTTGATATTATTTTGCTCCATAATATACTTCTTAGTAGCTATATGTAAGTCCATATCACGTATTTCGAGGGGATTTTTAATACCCCTTAGAGAGACTGTTTATAAAAAAGTTAATAAAAATTGCAGGGGTCAGTTGACCAGTCGTCGTCTATAGAATTGGAGAGGAGGGGAGAGTTATTGACGAAGCGCTCGTAATTGAACAAATCCGTCAAGGGGATGCATCCCAAATGCGTGTTCTGATCGACAAATACAGCCAGCATGTCTATCATGTTGCGTATTCTGTATTACGTAATGATCAGGATGCACAGGATGCCGCTCAGGAGGCGTTCATTCAGATTTATAAATCTCTCCCTGACTACCGATCCGAAGGGTTCAAGACGTGGATCTCACGAATTGCTTTTCACAAGGCTATTGATGCCAAACGCAAGCTGGGCAGACGGAGTGCTGAAGATCTGGGCGGAGATGAAACGGTAGTGAACCTGCCCGGACGGGACGAAGACGTTTTAGCCCGTGTCATTCGTGAAGAGCGGCAGGAGAAACTTCGTGAACGGATTAATCAGCTGCCTGCGCAGCACCGGGATATTATTACCGCTTATTATCTGAGCGAGAAAAATTATGAGCAAATTGCCCATGAAGCTCAGGTTGCTGTAAAAACGGTTGAATCAAGGTTATACCGGGCCAGACAGTGGATTCGAAGTCATTGGAAGGAGGAAGAGTGGCGTGAGTAAAAAAGAAATGTATACCATCCAGCAATGGACGGATTATATCGAAGGCCGAATCAGCGGCAAACAGGCGATTCTGATGGAGCAGTTTCTCCTGAATGAACCAGACGCAATGCAAGATTATCTTGAAGCTTTGGATATGGAGCGAAACTACCCTGAATTACCGAATTCAGTTGATTTTACAGACTCCGTAATGAACCGAATTGAGAGAATGGCGCCCGATGGCCAGACACGACATTCTCGAGGTGAACGAAACCGCCGATGGTTTGAACATAGAGTATTTCACTATGCCGTAGCAGCCTGTTTAACATTGATTTTTCTCTCTTCCGGACTGTTTGACAAGGTAGCCCCTTATCATAAATTCCAAGAAGGTGACACTGCAGGCTCATTTACCGAGAAATGGACTGAGGCAGCTACCTCTTGGCTGGATAATTTCAAACCCAAACCTTGATTGGTTTCACATGGCCTGAATAGAAAGGATGACGACTGTGCATTCAGATCGTAATAAATTACTTGCATTTTTATTAAACCTGTTCCCTGGGCTTGGGTTCCTCTACTGGCGGCGAACGGCCCGAGCTGTAGTTTACCCGTTATTATTTTTTGGAACGGGCATTGGTTTTGTCATGCTGGCCTATTTGGTCGGTGATAAGGATCTACTAGTCTTTGGATTATTAGGTGTGATCTTTGTCTGGTGTCTCAGTATGCTAGACATGATTATTGTGTTGCTCTCTGCACCTTCAGCCCGAGAAATGTATTACAACGGACAAGGTATGCATTATGGTCATCCTGCACATCATCAAGGTTCTACCTATCCAGAGGGGTATGTTAGAGAACAAGGACCAATGGGACCTATAAATCAGGATGACATGCATCGTCAGGGTGCTGAGGGTGAGCATGAATATGGCGGATTTCCTGGTGGGGCAACCTATACGGGACCTCACCCGATGTATCGAAAGGGCAGTGAAGGTGAGCGTTTTTTCACCATTTTGCTTTCGTTTGTACCTGGTCTTGGGCATCTGCATCTCGGATTACTTCATCGGGGCTTGTCCTTTTTGATCGCATTTTTTGGTTCATTCGCCATGATGGTGTTCGTATCCGCCATCACAAACGAATCTATATTTTTGATGTTTTTGCTCATTCTGCCTGTAATCTGGGTGTACTGCATGTTCGATGCGGTCCAGCATGTACATCGCAAGCAGGCTGGTGAAGTGTTGCAGGATCGAACATTATTTGAAGAGCTCGAGACAGGCAGAATTATGGGCAAGCGTAGTAAAGTGCTGGCCACACTGCTCTCTGCTTTTCCGGGTGCAGGGCATATGTATCTCGGATTGCAAAAAAGAGGATTGCAACTGATGTTTCTGTTCCTTGGTAGCATCTACATTCTGGATCTGCTTCGTTTATCCGTCTTCCTGTTTATGATTCCATTGATCTGGTTCTATAGCTTCTTTGACGGACTACAATGCTCAAGTCGGTATGGACGTGAACCGCTTAGCGATCAGCCGGTCTTCAAAGATTGGGTTCGACATCAGCGTTTTATCGGAATGGGGATTGCGGCTCTTGGTTTGTACTATTTAACGATCCGCCTGATTATTCCGCAACTAAACGAGATGTTCCCGAATGTGTTCCTGACGTATGAGATTCGTTCGTATTTGAACACGGTTATCGTTTCATTTTTGCTCATCTTCGGTGGGTTAAAGTTGTTATTTGGAAAACAGCGTGAGTCTACTCCTGAGGCATCGATTGCCAATGCAAATCACACGAAGGATGATGAGTTGGAGAGTCTCTTTTTATTCAAGGATCGAGATAAACGATGATCCGGATACAAGGAATGGTATTAAAGCAAAACAAAACACACCAGGGCTGATCCAAAGCCGCTGGTGTGTTTTTTAATAATCTATTTTTGTGCACCTTTAAGCAAAAGCTGGCGGTACATCACTTCGAACAAAAATTCAAAAGCTTCCAGATGACGCTTCGCCTCAAAAGCATCCTTACCCCAAGCATAGATGCCATGATTGCGGAGCAGAATTCCTGGAACACTGGCATCCAGTGCATCCGGTACCAATTCGGCGATGGAAGGAATATGTGCGAAGTTGGGCAGAACCGGAACACGAATGGCTGCATTTTCTTCCCAAATGTTAAAGGCTTTGATCAATTCAATGCCTTGAATCGGCACATGACCTTCGTCACCAAAAAATTCACTGATCAAGTTGTTAAATACCGTATGCACATGGAATACCGCTCCACAACCGGTTAGACGATAGATTTCACAGTGAATCAGTGTTTCGGCGCTCGGCTTCAATGTAGTCGCTTCGATCGCTTTGCCTTCTTTATCAACAAAAAGGAAATCTTCCGGCGTGCGCAGAGACTTGTCTTTGCCAGAGGCGGTCACCGCAAAATAAAATTGTTCCGGGTCAAATTCGCCCACCCGCATCGACAGATTGCCGCTTGTGCCGGGAAACCAGTTCCGGCTTGCAAATAAAGCTTTGACATCCGCCAGCTCCTCTAGAACCTGACGTTTATGTTCCAGTGTAATCTTTTCAAAACCCATGTCTACAGCACTCCTTGTGATTGCTTCTGTTTCATATCTTCGATGATGTCATAAAAGGTCGTAAACGGCACATGATCTACACCAAGTTCTACACATTTATCCGTCAGAATGGAGCGGGAGTAGACCAGGTCCGCAATTTTAGCTCCTTCGAAGTCTGTTAGACTGTCCCCGATCAGAATCCGGTTATACTGTTCTTCCGGAAACGTGCGAATTACGGTCGTTTTACACATCCCGCAGCCGTTCTTGCAAGGGGGCTGACAGGGATGCGGCCATTCAATGCGAATGTATTCACCGGAGAAATCTGCACCGTTACAGTATACATGATCCTGCGGAATGCCGAAGGGGGCGAGTAACGGCTCAATGAAAAAGTCCATGCCACCGCTGGTCACATTGAATTCGATGTCCTCACTGCGAACATACTCCAGAAATGCTTGGAATCCTTCGCGGATGCCTGCTTGTCCAAGGACAAATTCAACAATTTCATCTTTTTGCGAGGAAGGCAGGAGAGCAAACATGGCCCCCACCCCTTCGCGAAGAGATATTTTTTGTTCAATCGTGTCTTTCATGATGGCATCGATGCCTTCTGGTTTGAAGTGTTTCATAATGGCGACAATGTTGTCTGAGAGCGTAATGGTTCCGTCAAAATCACAGAAAATTGCTGTTTTCTTATCTGATCTCATCGTTCTCCACCCCACAGATCAAGTGCGCTTTTCAGCTCGGGGTGCTCGGTAGCATACTCGGCCAGTGGAATGGAGCGCCCAGCGGCTTCAATGGCTTGCAGGAACGCACGTCCACCTGCTTCGGTTCCCATGGGATGTCCGTGAATTCCGCCCCCGGCATTGACGATCACATCCTTGCCGAAGTCTCTCAGAATCATCGGAACAAGTCCTGGATGGATTCCTGCCGAAGGCACGGGCATACTTGTTCTTACAGGTAGATCAGATGTGAGCAATTGCTCAGTGATCGCCATATTTTCTTCCTTCGGCATCGTAACCGAGCCGTAAGGTGAAGGGAAGAGCACGAGATCAGCACCGGCGAGACGCATTAACTGTCCCAATACCACGGACGCGGAAATACCGTAATGCGGTGATGGATACAAGGCACCGGCAAGTGCAGGGTGAGCCATGATTGGCACGTTAATGTCAGGATCACTGCTTAGTTCATGCAACACATCATAACCATAGGACAGCACATTAAAGAGCAACGCATTGGCTCCTGCGCCGATGGCACGTTCAGCCTGTTGTTTCAAACGGGAGGTAGGTCCCGTCAAATTAGTGGCGTATAGAAGTTTTTTGCCTGTTTCCTGGCGAGCCTGTTCGGCCGCCTTCATGCAGACCTCAACTCTTTTTTCAATCGGTGTAAGCTTGTTCTCAAACAGGATCTCGTCATCCTTGATCAGATCAACGCCTCCAAGAGCCTGGCGGATAAACTGCTCCCGAAGTTCTTCAGCATTAAGTCCAATAACCGATTTGAAAATACTCATCAATAACGGACGATCATGAACTCCAAGCAGGTCCCGCACACCGCTAAGCCCAAACTTCGGTCCCGGGAAAGCGCGCAGGAAGTGATCTGAAAATCCGAGATGATTCAGTTTGATACGCCCGTCCATCGAGATTTTGCCAAAAACGGTGACAAGCAAAGCTGGGATATCTTGACTAAAGTTAATATCCGGATATCCAATGGTGATATCTGCATAACGTTCTCCAGGTGCTAACCCTTCGGCCTCATGAACCTCAACCTTGATCACTTCACCCAGATGTTTTTGCATGGCTTCCCGCTGCGCCTGAGGCAGCTCCGTCCAGCTGCCCACGGTCATACCTATGGCAATGGATTGAGCTTTCTTGTGAAAATCGGCATGATCATCATGCAGACGATATGTGGCAGTACACATGTTATTCATGTTTTAAATCTCCTTCCAATGCAGCTCCCATCTCGCGAGAGCGTTCTGCACAGCGGTTCACAGCTGCAATCACATTTTCAAAGAAGTCACCTTCATCGAGCGTTTTCAGAGCAGCCTGAGTCGCACCTCCTGGGGAGGTGACATCACTACGAAGTTTCATCGGTTCAAGACCCGTTTGCTGTACCATCCGAGCTGCACCAAGCACCGTCTGAACGGTTAGGTCACGAGACTGCTGACCAGACAAGCCACCGCGGATTCCGGCTGCAATCATGGCTTCCATTAGATAGTATACATAGGCAGGTCCGCTGCCGGAAATACCAGTGAGCACTTCGAGTTTGTCTTCTGGCACAATCGTTACGATGCCTACAGCTTCGAAAAGGGTCATGACGGTACTGCGCTGTTCATCGGTAATCTCTGCAGAGAAAGCAAGTCCGGTGGCACCAAGTCCAATGGTGCTGGAGGTGTTAGGCATCGTTCTTGCAATCGGCTGTTTGCGGCCAAGCAGGCTCTGCATCGTACGGATCGATAGTCCAGCTATAACGGATACGATCAGCTGATCCGGGGACAACAGGGGGCCCAGTTCACGAAGCGCAGCGGCGGCATCTTTGGGTTTCATACACAGCACAATCACAGGGGAAGAGGAAAGGATATCCAGCGATTGTGAGGCCGTTCCGGTATGCACGGCATAACGGGTGCTCAGCTCCTCCTGACGTTTCAGGTTGCTGCGATTCAGCATCGTAATATCCTGGGGACGAACGACAAGGCGGGAAATGAGCCCACGTACGATGGCTTCAGCCATCGCACCTGCTCCGTGGAAAGTAATCTTTTGTTGTAGTAGTGTCTGTTGCTCTTGGCTCATGTATATCGTTCCTCCTATATAACTGGTACTTAATATTATTGACGAATCTGACCGTTGCCGGTAATCCGGTATTTAGTTGATGTTAAAGCAGGAAGCCCCATTGGACCCCGTGCATGAAGCTTCTGTGTACTAATTCCGATCTCGGCACCGTATCCGAATTCGAATCCGTCGGTGAAACGAGTGGAAGCATTATGATAGACAGCCGCCGCATCGACTTCTTGCATAAACCGCTCTGCATTCGCGGCATCACGGGTCACAATGCATTCGGAATGCTTCGTTCCATAGTGTGCAATATGCTGCAGGGCTTCATCCAGATTTTCCACAACGCGGATGTTCAAAATATAATCGTTATACTCGGTTGCGTAATCTTCCTCTGTGGCCTGGGCCGCTGTCGGAACAAGGCGACGCACCGTTTCACAACCTTTTAGAACAACACTTGCTTCACGGAAGCGCTCAGCCAAAGTTGGCAGATGCTTTTCTGCATAGTTTGCATGTAGCAGCAAGGTTTCCATAGAGTTACATACCGATGGGCGCTGTGCTTTGGCATTGATAGCAATGTCTGTCGCCATAGCTTCGTCTGCTGATTCATCCACATAGGTATGACAGATGCCAGCACCCGTCTCAATGACCGGTACGGTTGCATTCGCAACGACAGTACGAATCAGTGAAGCACCACCGCGTGGAATGATAACGTCCAGCAGTCCGTTCAGCTTGAGCATTTCGTCAACGGAAGAACGATCTGCATCTTCTATTAACTGAAGTGCATCTGCAGGCATTGCCGTAGTTTCCAGCGCTTGATGTAGCACCTCAACAATTTTCCGATTGGAGGAAAGAGCAGAGGAGCCGCCGCGCAGGAGCACAGCATTGCCTGTTTTGAGACATAGGCCTGCAGCGTCAACCGTCACGTTAGGACGAGCTTCATATATAATGCCTATCAGGCCAATGGGTACTCTTGATTTTTCGATGTGAAGGCCATTCGGACGTGTAAAAGTTTCCAGCACTTCACCCACAGGATCGGGTAATTCCGCGATCTGACGTAAGCCTTCAGCGATGCCTGTGATGCGCTCTTTATTCAGTGCCAGACGATCCAGCATGGATTCAGGAGTGCCTTGTTCTCTGCCGCGATCCAGATCTTCCACATTTGCAGTAATGATGGCATCCGCCGAAGCAATCAAGGCGTCAGCCATAGTACGCAGTGCGGCGTTCTTCTGTTCCGTACTCAGCCGATTTAATTCGGTGACGACAGCTTTGGCTTTACTTGCTTTTTCTCGAACTTCACTCATCTTAAATCCTCCTCTAGTTCCGCTATTATTTTAACGTAATCCATTCATCGCGATGAATCACTTCAAGTCTATGGATACTGTTCAGCTGTTTCATGACCTCACCGCTTGGCAGTCCTGCGATCTGACGAAGCTGATCATCATCGTAATTGACGATGCCACGACCGAGTAGCGACTCATCGGGGCCAAGCACTTCGACCACATCGCCAGCGTGGAATGTTCCCAGAACTCGCTTCACGCCTACGGGAAGCAGACTGTGCCCACCGTGAACGAGCGCTTCCTCAGCACCATGATCAACAGCAACTGTCCCAAGGGGAGTGGACATGAAGCCAAGCCACTGTTTTTTGCGAGAGAGTGAAGCCAGCTTGGTCTCAAAATAAGTTCCTTTTCCGATTCCATCCAAAGCGAGTTGCATGTCCCCAGGTTCTTTCACACTGCCTACAAAAACAGGAACACCTCCGCGTGTGGCGACTTTGGCCGCATCCACCTTGGAGCGCATACCGCCTGTGCCTACAGCTGATCCCGAACCGCCGGCATATGCATATATCTCGGCTGTGATTTCAGGTATACGGTCGTATCGCTTCGCGGCAGGGTTTTTACGTGGATCAGCGGTGTACAATCCATTGGTATCTGTAACGATGATCAGATGCTGTGCCTTAACCAGATTGGCAACTAGCGCAGATAACAGATCGTTATCACCGAATTTCAATTCGTCGACAGATACAGTATCATTTTCGTTGAAAATCGGAATGACCCCTTGTTTTAGCAGTTCCTCTACGGTCATACCCGCATTTCCCATGCGTTTACGACTGTGGAAGTCGGTACGGGTCAGTAATATTTGCGCTGTAGTAACGCGGTGCGCCGCAAAAGCCTGTTGATATGCCTGCATCAGCAAAGCCTGCCCAACCGCCGCTGCCGCTTGTTTCTCATGTAGTTGTTTGGGACGCTGAGGATACCCGATCTCCCGAAATCCGGCAGCAACGGCACCAGAAGTGACGAGAAGCACTTCGTGGCCTTGAGCAACAAGCGAAGCCATTTCA
Organism: Paenibacillus xylanexedens; assembly: GCF_007680605.1. Taxonomy (GTDB): domain Bacteria; phylum Bacillota; class Bacilli; order Paenibacillales; family Paenibacillaceae; genus Paenibacillus; species Paenibacillus xylanexedens_B. Next base: position 2,306,988 of record NZ_VEIO01000001.1, on the reverse strand, counting down.
TCTGCGAAAAAGGATATTGCCTGGCGATCCAAGCCGCCTTCTTCAGTGGTTAATGAGCTGCTTCCGATTTTAACGACAATACGTGAAGTCATGATTTCACTTCCTTAAACATAATTAATCAGTGATTGCGAAGCAGTCTGCTTAGGTACAAAAAAAACTCCCGTCCTTTGGTTAAAAAGGACGAAAGTTCGTTACTTCCGCGGTACCACCTTTATTGATGATCATGATCAGATCATCCGGCTCATGCCCTGTAACAGAAGGCACTGTCCTGTACACAACAGGCCGCTCAGGGGTAGGTTTCGGAGAGAAGCCGCGGTAAATTCTTGCAGCCAGATGGAATTTACTCTCTGTGCGCAACTGATTCTCTCTTACTGGTCCCGTCATCACGTTTCGTTCACTATTTCTTATAACATACCATGGAAAGTAGGCATATGCAAAGAGATTGTAGCCATATGTTCAGCTTTCACTTATTTGAAAAGATGAAGCTTCCCAATTCGCTCCGCCGCTTCACGCAGTCGTTGCTCATCACTCAGAAGACCAATGCGTACATAACCTTCCCCGCGGGAGCCAAAACCGATACCAGGCGCGACAGCAACCTTTGCTTCTCGTAACAAAATCTCAGACAGACCAGAGGAGGTATAACCTTCCGGCACAGGTAACCATCCAAAGAATGAACCTTCCGGCTTGGACGCTTGCCAACCGATCGCGTTAAGCGCCTCGTAAAATGCATCACGACGAGATTCGTATCGTGCGACCAGTGAAGTGACACAGTCCTGCGGGCCTGTCAGAGCTTCCGCAGCGGCAGCTTGGATACCACCAAACAGGCTGACATAGATATGATCCTGCAGCAGATTGATTTTGGAGATAATCTCTGCGTTCCCCAGCGCGAATCCGACACGCCATCCCGCCATATTATACGTTTTGGAGAGGGTGTAGAACTCGATGCCTACCTCTTTGGCTCCTGGAGCTTGCAAGAAGCTGACAGGACGCCGCCCGTCATATCCAATCGCACCATAAGCAAAATCACTGGCAATGACTATCTGATTCTGAATTGCAAATTCTACAGTATCCTCGTAAAAGGATAGCGGAGCCGTGGCCGAGGTTGGGTTGTTGGGATAGTTCAGGAACATAAGCTTGGCCATTTGCCGATCATCAGCGGAGATCGCCTCGTAGTCGGGTAGAAACGCGTTTGAATTTAATAGAGGCATGAAGCTCATGCGCGCCTGCGCAAGAGCAACGCCTGACCAATAGTCAGGATACCCTGGATCGGGAACCAGACATACATCCCCGGGATTCAATAAGACTTGAGGTAATTGAACCAGTCCGGTTTTGCCACCAAAAAGAATAGCGACCTCGGTCTCGGGATCAAGATCAACGTTGTAATCTTCCTTGTAACGCTTGGCAACGGCTTCCTTCAGGAAGGCATACCCGCGAAACGGAGAGTATTTGTGATAAAGCGGATTTTCAGCTGATTGCTGTAAAGATTGAATAATATGCTGGGGTGTAGGGGTGTCAGGATTACCCTGTCCCAGATTAATGACATCATGGCCACTTGCGATTTCGCGGTTTACATTTTGAACAAGAGTAGCAAAAAATTGCGTTGGCAGTTGTGACATGACATTTGCAGACGGGATTGGAAAGGCTGAAAGAGAAGATCTATGTTCTGAATTCGTCATCGTATATATCACTCCATGATGTTCATTTATGGCAAAACGTTCTCATTAATTTATCACGTCAATCCCGAGCTGTATAGAGGGAGATAGAAGTGAGGAAGAACATTTTTGTACAAAAGGGAAATGCAAAATTCAAGTTTATCCATTGAGATCAGAAAATCCATGAGTTAAGATATTTTACGATAATGATAATCAATATCACTTGAAAAATCTTGAGAGCATATCAAACAGGGGGAGAAATAGAGATGCAAAGCAAGTACCATAACAAGTACCAAAACAAGTTCCGAAATACGGCCCTTTTATTGACAGTCACAGCATTGTCCGTACTTTTATTCGCATGTTCAAACGAGGCATCGACATCTGCACCAGCTTCAGAGAATCTAGGTAATGTATCGGTTAATCAGGCAAGTCGAGACACAGAAACCGGAAAACAAACTTCTGCAGATGAGGAAAACGTCGGACAGACAAGACAGTTCAAGGATTGGACAGGTCATACCGTGACCGTGCCTGTTACTCCTCAACGTGTAATCTATCATGGCGAAGTTACCGGGGATCTGGTCGCGCTGGGCGTTATCCCTGTGGGCATACTTCGACAGGAAGGCATGGTGTTTGACGACCAGATAGCGGATTCGGAAGATGTAGGATTTCCGTTTAGTGTAGAGAGGGCCGTTGGATTGAATCCGGATCTGATTATTTTTTCGAATAGTGATGAGGCACAGTATGATCAGATCTCAAAAGTCGCACCTACAGTAACCTTTGATTCATTCGCAACATTGGAGGAGCGCATGCGAACGTTAGGCGACCTGTTAAACAAAAAACAGGAGGCAGAGGACTGGATTACAGCGCATCAAACCGCAACAGAGCAAATGTGGAAAAAGCTTCGTGATCATGGCCTAAAAGAAGGAGAGACAGCATCGGTGTTTACGATGTATCCGGGGAATCGTCTTTTTGTGATGGCTGGAGCCGGGTTACCACAGTTGTTATATGGCAAAGACGGGATGAAACCAACACCTGAAATCCAGAAGTTATTGAAGGAGGGAATGGGATTTGCGGAGATTTCTACGGAAAAAATGACAGAAATTGCCGGTGATCGGATATTTATCCTTGAACCAGTAACGGATGATGCCAAGCAGTCCACCAAGGAATTGTTAGACAGCGCAGTATGGAAAAACCTGCCCGCAGTTAAAGCTGGCAAGGTGTATCATTTTGATATTGTTAAAGCTTCGGGTGATGCGATGTCCAGAGAATGGTTATTGAAAGAGCTACCCGAACAGATGATTCAAAAATTTTAAGGAAATCCCACAACCGAATCACCACCAAATGAAATCTTGAAATTTCAGGAACTCGATTGTAAGGTTCAAATAAAATAAAATTCCCTAAAGCGCTCAACTTTGGTTGAGCGCTTTTTTGATACTAATTATCTCTGAGGGTTTCATTACCGAATGATCTAGATATAAGATTAGCACTAGACTATAATGAGTCCATAGAGTTTTGAATGATAATAATTCTCAGTAATGCTAGGAGATAAATGAACATGAAGACGTTGGATGTGAATCAAGATAAGTTATTTTTTTCGACATTCATGTTTCGGCTGGAGCAACTGGAGCGACGAATTGAACGATCTAATCAAATCATGCTGGAGGTACAGTGTGATAAACATACATTTTTAATCTGTGAAGAAGGAGAAGGGCACTTGTACATCGGCCAGGAATACTGGCCGTTTACTGCGGGTTGTATCTATCCGATTTCTCCGGGCGAGGCATACCAGCTGGAACACAGAAATTCAAACCATTTGACTTATACGGTTATGGCATATGATGCTTTTCAGGTTTTGTCCGGCCATCTCAAGTGGTATTCACCACCTTTATTTCAGCAACGCGCTCAGTTCAACGATGCTACATATGAGTCTGTGAGTGGAGTGTTAGTCGAATTGTTTGCGGCCCGAAATTATAAAAATGATGCGGAGTATTGCCATCTGAACGTACGGTTTCAACGATGGATGGAACAGATCATAACCCGTTATACCACAAAAGGTACGGATACAAATTCGGAGTCCAGGTTAACCCGGACGATTCAGTATATTGATGAGTGTTACAGAGATGAAATCACGGTCCATAAGCTTGCGAATATGGCTGGTGTTCGTCCTAAACTATACACGACAATGTTCAAGCAACGTACTGGTCAGAAACCGCTTGATTACATCAATCATGTTCGAATTCAGCATGCCAAAGATTGGTTACGCAAGACAGATGAGCCTTTACGTGATATCGCGAGCCGTGTCGGATTCAAAGATGAATATTATTTTAGCAGACGTTTTCGCCAGATTACCGGACTATCTCCTCGTCAGTATGACAGATCTATTCAACAGCAGACCTTGGTTCAGGATTGGTTAGGACACGATGTACGTATTCCCGCTAATCCAGAGCGAGTGATCTATTATGGAGATACTGCAGGGGATTTGCGAGTATTAGGTATCCATTTAATTGAGGATGAGGAGTATAATGCAGGCACTCCGATCAATGTCGAAAAGACGATTCGTTTGAAGCCGGATCTGATCATTATAGATAGTGAAGATGAGCATCAGTATAAGCATTTAACGCGCATTGCACCTACGCTGGCTTACAATTCGCATGCGCCTCTTCATGAACGTTTGACGAGAGTAGGGAACTGGTTTGGCAGGCAGAAACAAGCCAAGCGATGGCTGAGTTCGTATGAAGAACGTACATTGCAGATGTGGGAGAAGATTAGCGAAATAATTCATCTGGGAGAAACAGCCTCAGTACTCACATACCATCGGGGAGCTCGCTTGTTTGTGATGGGAAATATCGGACTTGCGCCATTATTATATCACCCATTTGGTTTCAGGCCTGTTCATAAGGTACAGGAAGCTCTTGCAGCAGGCAGAGCATACAAAGAGATTTCGGCTGATACGGTTCAAGAATATGCTGGAGATCATCTGTTCCTCATGCTTCCTCAGGAGCCAGATGCACGGCAGGCGACAGAGAAACTGATACAGAGTCCAGAATGGAGAGCTCTTACGGCTGTAAAACAAGGACGTGTTTATCCTTTGGAGGAACTGGCGTGGAATTCAGGTGATGCACAGATATGTGACCAGTTGCTGGAGAGGTTACCTGAACTGTTAGGTAGTCATCCGAGTTAATACGGTTGCGAATTTTCTAGGGATCAAGCTATGATATCAAGTATTACGGTTCGGAGGAGTGTTGGGTCATGACTGAACAAGGGGAAATGCGGGTTGTTTTGATTCAAGGGGATATTAAACTGGGAGATCCGGAAGCTAACCATCAACATATGCAGAGGTTGCTTGAACACTCATTGGAGCAATATCCGGATGCAAAGCTGGCCGTGCTTCCCGAAATGTGGAACACCGGATATGCTTTGCCGCAAATTCATGAACTTGCTGACCCGGATGGGCAAACGTCAAGGGAATGGCTGTCTGCTTTTGCGAAAAAACATCAAATCTCCATCGTGGGCGGTTCGATTGCCGAGAAGCGTGACGGACAGATCTACAATACGATGTATGCTTATAATGAGGAAGGAACAGAAGTATCACGTTATGATAAACTTCATTTGTTTCGTCTGATGGATGAGGAAAAATACTTGGAGCCGGGTGCGCAGCCTGAAATGTTCGAACTCGGCAACGGTCTGACGGCCGGGGCATCGATCTGTTATGATATTCGGTTTCCGGAATTAGCTCGAACCCTCGCTCTGAATGGCGCACGTGCATTAATTGTGCCTGCCGAATGGCCTAATCCGCGTCTGCATCACTGGCGCACATTATTGACTGCTCGGGCTATCGAGAACCAGATGTATGTTATTGCATGTAACCGCGTGGGCAAAGGGGGAGATACTGAATTTTTTGGGCACTCCTTGATCGTCGACCCGTGGGGAGAGATCGTAGTTGAAGGCGGTGAAGGCGAAGAAATTGTATCGGGAGTCATCCGTCCTGGTTTGGTTGACGAAGTTCGCGGACGCATCCCGGTGTTTGAGGATCGCAGACCAAGCATTTATTTTAGCGGGAAGTAATTTAGAAACTCAAACGTTACTCTGTCAGCCGCATTTTGATCTGAAAACTTTGAATATGCTGTTTATCGCTCCAGCAGGCGGATAATTATAACTATCCCGTCACCAAGGAGGATGATCAATCAATGGACAACCATGTGAAAGATACGCTCAGGAGACTGGAACAAGGCAACAGAAGGGTAGATCACTTAAGAGCATTCTTAGAGAATGGGACGGGAGGCTTGTCACCCCCTGAGAATTCGCAGGAAGAAGGCCGTGCCATGGATCAACAGAACAGGCTGACAAGTGATCGTAATCTGCGAAGGTAAAGGGTAGAATTATGCTTGCGCAGAATAACTGAAGGTTACGAATTAAGATGATGTGAGATATGCTAGATAAGCTATGATATATGCAATTATTTGACACAAGACAAGTTAAGCGGTATGACAGTGACAGTGAAATGAAGGTTGATGCGTGAATAGCGAGTGCTTACTTGCCATGATTTTATGTATTAACAAGCAACATTGTACTGTAACAAAAGATGCTACATTGTTTGTGGATCAGTTGTTTAGCTGGTCTGTAAACGAAAAAAAGCTGTCCCGTAGTCATTAGACTATGTGGACGGCTTTTTTGGTAAGAGCTTATAAGTGTTCTCGTCATCTTGTGATTGCACAATGCAAATCATAAATGCACGAGCTTGTTGCAGCATCGGTTTAATCTGTCTTGGAAAGCTCCGCAACGGTTTGTTGGAAAGTTTGTATAAAAGCTTCGGCTGCCTTGGATAGAACCCGCCCTTGACGATAAGCGACGACAAGCGTACGACTTGGCGTTGGATCGGCAAGCGGGACATATACAGGCACGAACTCGCTGCGGGGTGCACGGGCGATAAAACGGGGTACCAGAGTGATGCCCATGCCTGTTGCCACCAGCGATTGCAATGTTTCAATGTTGGTGCTCTCAAATACCACCTGTGGGTCAAAACCGGCTTGTTCGCAGAGATCAAACGTCAGCTTGCGGAAGCCCTGTCCTTTTTTTAGTACAACAAAGGGTTCATCCCGAAGCTCATCAATCCGCACAGGCTGCAGATTGCCCGGGGTTCCCCGATGAGCCAAAGGGTGATTCGGCGGTACTGCCAGATCTATACGTTCCTCGCCAATCGTGACATAAGACAAGCTGGACTCCTGCAAGGGTAGAGAGAGCAGGCTGAGGTCAGCTTTGCCACTCGCTGTTAATTTTTCGAGTGTAACCCCGGAATCTTCTAGTAAAGTAACTTCGATGTCGGGGTAAGCTTGTTGAAAGGCTGGGAGCACATGAGGAAGCAGATGAGAGCCGGTAATCGGCATACTGCCTACAACAACCTTTCCTTTGCGAAGCTGCGAGATATCCGACATTTCCTGACGCAACAGCTCCATGGCATCAACAATCTTTTGGGCCTGCTCAACAAAAGTAACTCCCGCGTGTGTCAGCTCAACAGTGCTGGTATTCCGTTGAAAAAGCAATACGCCAAGTTCCTTCTCAAGTTTGGACAGTTGCTGACTGAGTGAAGGCTGGGCAATATGTAATTTTTCTGCGGCTCTTGAGAAGTTCCGTTCAGCAGCAATCTGCAGTGTATATTGAAGTTGTCTGAATTCCATAATGATCCGTCATTCCTTTCATCGATGTCGTTATTATACCATTAAAGCGCAAGGGTTCGTTATTCTTATCAGGGAAGCATGGCCCTGACAGAATTCAAAAAGAGAAATTAAAGCATTGACAGGGCCAAGACATGCACGTAGTATAAGTTATATATGATAATGATAATTGTTATCAATTGAAGCCTCTGTATCCTGCAGTGGTTTATTGCTGTTTGTCTTATTATAGGTTAAACCTATTACATCTATAGATATTATATCTTGGAACAATGAAGGACGGGGTGATATATTTATGTCATTCAAGAGCTTCACTTTTACACGAACATGCAAGAAGCTCTTCCAAGGACCGAACTTATGATGAGGTGAAAATGATGAGTAAAAAAACGATGTTTGAGAAAATTTGGGAAAACCACGTAATTCATCAGGAAGAAGGAAAACCAAGCATTCTGTATATTGACCTGCATCTTGTACACGAAGTAACATCCCCGCAAGCATTTGAAGGACTTCGCCTGAGCGGTCGTAAAGTTCGCCGTCCAGAGCTGACATTTGCAACGATGGATCATAACGTGCCAACGAAGGATCGTTTTAACATTACAGATCCGATCTCCAAACAGCAAATTGATACTTTGTCTCAGAACTGCCGTGATTTCGGCGTGAAGTTGTACGATCTGGACACGATCGATCAAGGCGTCGTACACGTTATGGGACCTGAGCTGGGACTGACTCATCCGGGTAAAACGATTGTATGCGGCGACAGCCATACATCTACTCACGGGGCATTTGGTGCACTTGCATTTGGTATCGGAACAAGTGAAGTGGAACATGTTATGGCAACACAATGTTTGCAACAAGCAAAAGCAAAAACGATGGAAGTTCGTTTTGTCGGCAAACGTAACCCGGGTGTTACGGCTAAAGACATGATCCTCGCGGTCATTGCCAAATATGGTACGGACTTCGCTACAGGTTATGTTATCGAGTATACAGGCGAATCCATCCGTGAACTGAGCATGGAAGAGCGTATGACTGTATGTAACATGTCCATCGAAGGTGGAGCAAGAGCAGGACTGATCGCTCCGGATGAAACAACGTTTGAATATCTGCGTGGACGCGAGTATGTTCCTACAGGTGCAAAGTTTGATGAAGCTGTTGCGGCGTGGAAAGAGCTTGTGACGGATGAAGGTGCGGAGTTTGACCATGTCGTTGAAATCGATGTGGAAACGTTGATCCCACAAGTAACCTGGGGTACTAGCCCAGGCATGGGTACAGACATTTCTTCGAAAGTTCCTGTACCGGCAGAATTGCCTACTGAAAATGAACGTAAAGCGGCTGAAAAAGCACTTGAATATATGGGTCTTACACCTGGAACGCCAATTTCCGAAATCCCAGTTGATTATGTATTTATCGGTTCTTGCACCAACGGGCGGATTGAGGATTTGCGCGCAGCGGCGAAAGTTGCCAAAGGACATAGCGTTTCCAGCAATGTAACAGCCATCGTAGTACCAGGTTCTGGTCGTGTTAAAATCCAGGCTGAAAAAGAAGGATTGGACAAAATTTTCACAGAAGCCGGTTTCGAATGGCGTGATGCAGGGTGCAGTATGTGCCTTGCGATGAATCCGGACGTACTGCAACCAGGACAACGTTGCGCATCGACTTCCAACCGTAACTTTGAAGGACGTCAAGGCCGCGGAGGACGTACGCATCTGGTTTCACCAGCAATGGCAGCAGCCGCAGCGGTGAAAGGTCATTTTGTAGACGTACGTGACTGGAATTTCAAAACAGAAGCAGCGATCTAAGCGATAATCGCCAGAAGGGAGAACGGAACATATGGAAGCATTTCAAACACTGCAAGGCATCGTGGCACCGGTAGACCGGGTCAATGTAGATACAGACGCAATTATCCCGAAACAATTTTTGAAGCGGATTGAACGCACCGGATTTGGACAGTTTTTGTTCTATGAATGGCGTTTTGATGAAGAGGGAAACACCAATCCTTCTTTCGAAATGAACAAACCGCGTTATGAAGGAGCATCAATTCTGATTTCTCGTGCTAACTTTGGTTGCGGCTCTTCTCGTGAGCATGCACCATGGGCCATTATGGACTATGGATTCCGTTGTGTCATCGCACCCTCATTTGCGGATATCTTCTATAACAACTGTTTCAAAAACGGGATTTTGCCGATTAAACTGTCCGAAGAGCAGGTAGAAGACTTGTTCCAGCGTACTGCAAACCATGAAAATTATGAGATGAATGTGAATCTGGAAAACAAAACGATTACAGATGCACACGGATTGCACATCGATTTTGATCTGGATGAACACCGTCGTCAGTTCCTGTTGCAAGGACTGGATGACATCGGTCTGACACTTCAACATGATGATGCGATTACTGCCTATGAAGAGCGTCATGCGGCTAAACTTTTTGGCTAAATAGAGTGATAAAACACAAGCCTCCATCTGGACAAGGAATGTTCACGTTCCTTTGTTCAAGATGGAGGCTTCTTTGATTTGTTATTTTCCGACTAAATATGACAACGTTGTAACCGGATCGCTAGACAATATCTGATAGACTGGATAGTAGATTATGGAAGGGTACATAGCGTAATACAGGTAGTGAATCAGGCCTCAAATTTATATAACTTAACAAGAATGGTGGATGACGAATGAAGAAATGGTCGGCCGCAGTCATTTTTTTTCTGTTCCTTTGTCTTTTCCCAGTGATGGCTCATGCAGACCGTGCGCCTTCAATCGTGCTAGATGGAGTCACCATTGACCAAAAAGTAGGAGCACCCGCAGAGAATATTGGGAAAACGGTCATGGTTCCGATTCGTATTGTATCCGAAAACCTGGGTTATGACGTGAAATGGGAACAGGCAACGCAAACGGTGCACGTTCAGCGAGGCAATAGCTCCATCGAGATGACGGCTGGCAAAGATGCAGCTACGATTAACGGAAATGTCGTCAATCTGGATGCACCTCCCTTGATTAAACAGGGTACGACACTAGTACCTTTGCGTTTTGTAGGTGAGGGCATGGGACTACAGGTAGGATGGGACAATGGTACTAAAACGGTCAGTTTGTTTAGTCTTCCACCTGTAGTAGATACGGAGCCTGATGGTGATCCGGTGGTGACTCCTGTCCCAGTTGGTCTGACGGAACTGCAAAGCATAAGTTACAGCGGAGACCGTTTAATCGTGGCGACAAATGGAAACATCAGCCCTAAAGTGTCCAGTATTAGCGGGCCTGAGCGAATTATTGTAGATCTACCGAATACCACCTTTTCACAGACATTTGTGCAGGGACAGGCTTCGAATCCTGATGGAAGCGGGCAAATCGATGTCACGGATTCATCTCTTGTCTCTAAAGTCCGATTTGCCATGTTCAGCCAGTCGCCATCGACGGTGCGAGTGGTTTTGGATCTAAATCAAAGTGCAACAGCAAACTGGTCAGTTGGAGAGAATAACGTGTTACTCGTTGACCTATCAGCTGCGAATGGAACATCGGGGAGTCAGCCAGCCTTACCGGAGAATAACGGTAAAACAGTGATTGTTATTGACCCTGGACATGGTGGACGTCAGTCTGGTGCAGTCAGTGTATCAGGTGCTTACGAAAAAGATTTTAATCTAGCTGTAGGACTTAAAGTGAAGGCGCTTCTGGAACAGCATGCTAACATTCAAACCGTGATTACACGTCAGGATGATACGGAGCTTTCCTTGCAACAACGTGTGGATATAGCGAAGCTGAACCAGGCGAATCTGTTTGTGTCCATCCATGGAAACAAATTCACAACTCCGGTTCCAAACGGAATAGAAACATTGTACACACGAAAAGAAAGCAAAAGTTTAGCGGAGATCCTACACAAACATGTATTGCCTGTTACAGGACTTAAAGATCGCGGCGTAAAAGTGGCGAGTCTTCACGTGACTCGGGAAACATCAATGCCGGCTGTACTCCTTGAATTGGGTTTTTTGAGCAATCCAACAGATGAAGCTCTGATGCTTACAGAATCATATCAGGATGACTGTGCTCAGGCGATTGTCGACGGAATTTTAGATTATTTGAGTTTGTAGAATGGTGTTTTTCGTAAATATGCAGATTAGGGAAGCCCGTTGTTTCAAGATGCATATTTGATAAATCAGGAAAAAATAAGACATTAAAATGTAAAAAAAGCTTGATCTGACAACGTTTTTTTTCTGTTATGTTGGAATATATTCGCAACTTTTGAGATTGGGAGACGTCTAATAGGTGTCTGGTAATGCCCAAGTGTGCAGTGAAAGTTGCAAGTCTACAACATGCGGCAAAAAAATATGAGATTGGTAGGGGTGAAGGATGAAGAAGTTCGGTTTTTTGGTACTGTTATTTGTCTTTGGGCTCGTTTTCCCGGGCTATAGTCATGCAGCAGCAGACACGAAAATTATCCTAGACGGGAATGAGATCGTACAGCCTTCGGATGCGAAAGCGGATAACATCAATGGTAAGGTGATGGTGCCGATCCGTACGGTTTCCGAAAGTTTGGGATACTCTGTCGATTGGAAACAACAGTCGCAAACGGTGACGATTAGCAAAGACAACACTGCCATGCAGATGATTGTTGGACAGAAGACGGCAACAGTGAACGGCAGTAACGTAGACCTGGATGCCCCGCCCCTCGTAAAAAATGGTACGACTTTAGTACCACTCCGTTTCATCGGAGAGCAAATGGGTCTTAAGGTGGGTTGGAACAACACCACGAAGACGGTAACATTAGTTACCCAGAATTCAGGTTCCGGAAACGGGACAACCACTCCCCCGAACTCTGGTAACGATGGCGGAGGATCGGGCCAGGAAGGTCTTGTACAAGTGAACGGCATTAGCTTTAGCGACAACCGTTTCATGATTGCTACAAGTGGAAGCACAAAGCCGAACGTATTTACGATGAACGGCCCGGATCGAATTGTAATTGATCTGCCAAATACGGCTTTTGCGGATTCGTTTAGTCAAGGTCAGGCGCTGGATAGCAATCAAAATGGTCAACTCGTTGTTAACGGGTATCCAGATGTGTCTCAAATTCGTTATTCCTTATATAGCAACAGTCCTTCCACCATTCGGTTTGTTATTGATCTGACAGGTGCCAAAGGGTACAGTGTGCAGAACGATTCAGGATTGCTCATTATTGATCTAAACCATCAAGGTAGCACACCTGCTCCGCCCGTTGGCGGGAATGGCAAGAAAGTTGTAGTCATCGATGCGGGACACGGAGATCAAGACCCTGGAGCGATTGGTGTTACAGGCAAAAGAGAAAAAGATTTCAATCTTGCCATGGCATTGAAAGTGGAGGCACTTCTGAAAAAAGAACCTCAGATCGATGTCGTATTAACACGTAGTGATGATACATTTCTCGCACTGAAAGAACGTGTGAAGGTTGCACAGAACATAAATGCAGATATCTTCATCTCCATTCATGCGAATAGCGGCCCTGTCGCGGCAACGGGGGTAGAAACTTTTTATTCTCGTTCGGTTAGTAAGGAATTGGCCAATATCATGCACAAGTATCTCGTGAAGTCTTCCGGTTTAAAAGACCGTGGCGTAAAAATGGCCAGTCTCCATGTAACCCGTGAAACAACGATGCCTGCGGTGCTTTTAGAGGGGGGATTCCTTAGCAACAAGAGTGATGAAGCTGTATTGTTTACGGAAAATTTCCAAAACAATGTAGCCAAAGGTATTGTTGCTGGGATCAAGGAGTATTTGGGAATTTAATAAGGGACAACCCTTATGCTGAGGAGGATGAGTTAGAATGAACAAAAAAATATGGATCGCGGCTTTGCTGGTAACGGTTATGGCCGTAGCTGCTGGATGTGGCAGTAAACCGACAGCTGCTCCAACCCAGACGCAAGGTGCGGGATCAGAGACACAAACAGGGAACGGCGCTACAGAGGTGGAGGGTCAGGTGATTACCGACCCTACGACGGCTGGTTCCGAGGATAACAACACAACACCATCTAACTCAGCGAACGGAAGCTCGGAGGGAACAGCATCTTCTGGTGAGACATCCACGGATAAACCTTCAACATCCGATAGCAAAGAGAAGAAATCCATTGAAGTGTTTTATACCGATCCGGAGGAGCTGGAACTTCACAAAGCATCAGCCGAAATTACGTTTGCATCGGAAGATGACAAATATAAAGAGGCTTTTGCTTCCTTGCAGCAAAGCAAAGATGAGAAGCTCGTTCCGCTTTGGTCCAAAGATATTGAACTGAAATCAGTTCAATTCAAGGATGGAGCACTGACACTGGATATTCATATGCCGGATACGGCACGTCTTGGTGCTGGTGGTGAATCGTTTGCCATCGATGCGTTGAAACAAACGTTCTTCCAGTTCGACGAAGTAAAATCGCTTGATCTGCTGGTAGATGGTAAATCAACTGAAAGTTTGATGGGACATGTGGATCTTGAGCATCCAATGACAAGATCCAATTAAGCTTTGCTTCAAGTGTGTTACCGTGGACTCACGGATTGAGGTCGTTTTTATATGAGAGAGGGGAATCATAGGTGACTTTTAAATATAACCATCCATCACACTCTAAAAAAGTAGTATCAGCCGTGCTTGCAGGCATGATGGCCCTTAGCGCGGGTGGAGCTGCTATGGCAGCAGACACAACAGAAACGGGGCAGGGCCAAAATGCGGCAGTACAAAGTACGGCTGCACCAACAGGTTTGTTTAGTGATATCAAGGCTGGATACTGGGCTGAGAAACATGTATACAAGCTGGCGTATCAAGGCATTCTTCTCGGCAATAACGGCCTGTTTCGTCCAGGGGACGCGGTAACGCAACAAGAAGCGATAACGATGGCCATCCGTTTTATGAATATGGAATCACAGTTGAATACGAGCACGGCTGCGGCATTACCGACAAATATGGAAGTAGGAAACTACTTTAAGCCATATGTTGCGCTTGCACTTCAATTGGGACTCGTGGATAAAACGGAAGAAGCATCATCTGATGTCTCGAAAACAACATGGGGGCAAAAGCCGGCAACTCGTGAATGGATTACCAAACTGTTAATCCGCTCGTTGAACAAAGATGCTGAAGCGAAAGCACAGAATAATCAATCCACTGGTTTTGCAGACAATGCAAATATCTCGGACAGTGCGAAAGGGTATGTAAATCTGGCTGTTAGTTTGGATCTGGCCAAAGGTTTGGAAAACAACAAGTTCAATCCGACAGGCTCCGTAACTCGTGCACAGCTTGCAACGTTTTTTAGCCGTGGTGAATCGTTGACGGATACGAAGTATCCGAATACTTCTACGGGTTACGTTACAGGATTGAAAGACGGGCAGATCACGCTACTAGTTGACGGCAAAGCGGTTAACTATGCAGTGAACAGCAGTACCCCGTACTTTACCAAAGATAGCGAAACACGCGTATCTGCATCGGATGTGAAACTATATACGAAAGTTCTTATTGTTGGTTCGGCAGGTGCAGCTTCCTATGTGGAGGTTGTTGATGCCAAGCAACAAATGGAGAGCGTAGAAGGTACGTTTGCGCGTGCATTGTCCGGGAACAAAATCGGCCTCTTTGTAGGCGAAAACTATGAAACATATACTTACGATGAGAACACTGCATTCATGGACCAGAACGGACAAGCGATTAAACTGTCTGATATTACCGTTGACAGCATCATTGAAGTACAGCGCGAGACGTTCTCGGCTGACAAAAAAACAGTGGTGATCCGGGTTAAATCAGGTATCGTTAACAAGAGTGACAGCGGTGTAGTTGCGGAAGTGGTTACTTCCGGGAAAACAATCAAGCTCGTGAACGCTGCGGGGGCAACGGAGCAGTACGCGTATACAGATAATCTAATTATTCGTTATCAAAACCGCATTTTGTCTCTGGCTGATTTGAAGGCAGGCAGTGCTGTGAAATACACTGTCAAAGACAGTGTTCTGCAGACCATTGAGCTCGCTCAGGGCGTTGAACAATCCGTTCGTGGAACATTAGTGGAGATCGGCGGCAACCAGTCCACATTGACGTATAAACGTGATGGAGGTTCACTTGAAGCAAAATTGCTGAGTGAGAAGCCGGAAGTGATTATTAATGGTATTCAAGATGCAACGCTGAATGACCTGATTACGGATGCGAACAATGGTGACAAGGTTGAATTGACATTAAACAGTGATGACCAGGTAACTCGCATTCAGGTGATCGGCCGGCAAATGGAACCTCTGAACGGGGCTACAGTTGTATCCTATAACAGTAAAACCAAAGTGCTGACCGTGCTGGATGCAAATAAAAAGCCTTATGTATTTACACTGGATGAAAAAACAAAAATGGACTATAACACAGTCAAACCGACATTGGCAGGTCTGGAGTCCTTGCTCAATGACGGACGCAAACTGGATTTGACTTATGTGGGAACTCGTGCATTGTCTGTGAAGATAATTTACAAATACGAAGGCACAATTAGCAATATTGATACAACAAACCGAAAAATCAGCTTGTTATCCGGGAACCAGACGATTACTGTTCCTTATACGACGGCACCAGCGGTTGAAATGTATAATAAATCAACGGCCAGTCTGTCCGATTTAAAGGTAGGGGATAACGTTGCGGTTACCCTTGGAACAAATCAGGATGTAGCGCAGAAGATTGCGTTGAAAACAGTTGCTCAGTTCGAAGTTGTCTCCATAGAATCGAACGGTCGTGTTCGTGTAAAATCAGATCTGTTGACAAGTCAGTTCTATGTGGATCAAGCGGTATTGACTGGCGAAGGTGGTCAATCCATGACGGCTTCCCAGTTGACTGCGGGCAATTTGATTAACGTAACGTTTGAAGGAGCTACACCGAAGGCTGTTCAAGTGGTAAAACGTACGCTGGCCGAAGTTACTGCAGTGGACGCAACCTCGGTTACACTGAAACAGTTTAATGGTACGACAGATAAAGTATCTGTGAGTGGACCTGTTAAAGTTGTAAAATCCGGTTCGACATTAACATCTTTGACTAACCTCACGGTTGGCGACCGTGTGGAAATGACTAAAGATACAGATAATTCCACGCGATTCAGAGTGCTTACTGTCATGAGTAAACAGTTCTGGTCTTATGATGGGGTAGGTAACCAAATTTTGGTTAAACGGGAGACGACATCAGACTTGAACTACCGTTTTGCACTTGGCTCTAATGTATTTGTTCACCAGGGTGACAACACTTTAAGCGTGCAATCTCTCAGAGATAATGATAATATTGTATTGTATCTCCTGAACAACGTCGTGATGGAGATTCAAAAACAGTAATCGTTTCTTTTTCGAGGATCAAAAGAATGACCGTCTTGATACGGGATCTTTCCCGCATCAAGACGTTTTTTTTGCAAGCTTTTTGGATCCCCGCCAAGCTACTTGGCTGAAGCTTGAAGTAAGGCTCTACAGTGTGGAGCAGACTTGTGGGAGGTACCCCTTCATGAATGCAGCGACGGTAAGACATATACTCGAAACCATGGAAGCCATGTTTCCTGATGCACATTGCGAATTAAATCACAGCAATGCATTTGAACTAACGGTAGCGGTCCTTTTATCTGCACAGTGCACAGACGAAACGGTGAACAAGGTCACTGCAGATTTGTTTCAAAAGTACAAAAGCCCGGCCGATTATCTGATGGTTCCTCTTGAAGAGCTGGAGCAGGATATTCGCCGAATTGGATTGTACCGAAACAAGGCCAAGCATATCCAGAACATGTGCCGAATTTTAATAGAGCAGTATGGCGGCGATGTACCGCAGGAACATGATCAGCTTGTTACCCTGCCAGGTGTCGGACGTAAAACCGCGAATGTTGTCGTTTCAAATGCGTTCGGAGTACCCGCGATCGCTGTAGATACTCATGTTGAACGTGTGTCGAAGAGACTGGGGCTCGCGGGTTGGGATGACTCCGTACTTGAAGTCGAGAAGAAACTGATGAAGCGCGTACCTCGGGATGAGTGGACTATAACTCATCACCGGTTTATATTTTTTGGACGCTACCATTGCAAGGCTCAAACTCCCCAATGCCATATCTGTCCGTTACTGGACATATGCAGGGAAGGGAAAAAACGTATGAAAACGTCCCAGATCAGGAAAGATAAGGAACGTGTCACCACCCGAAAACGAAAATTAAATTCATAAGCAGAAAAGGATGAATAACGATGAAATGCATTTCCGTGTACACTGACAATTTTGAAGCCTTCTCCGATATTTTTGAACAAATCGTAGAACAGGAAATGGCGGAGAATGAAGAAAAAGAAGTTGAAGGCATCACAGTGAGTCACTCTGGTGACGTGCCTGAGCATTATTTGGAACGTATGTCTACAAAGCCTGAGGTTGTGGTAATGAGAGACAAAGGGCGTGGCATTACCATTTTGCAACATGGTCAAGTGTTTGAAATCCTGTTGCCTACAATGGAAAACGCAGTATCTTAAGTTTTCGTTAACCTATGATCAGGAACCTGGTTGCATTGACATTGCCGAGAGGCGATCGGTAGTGTAAGCTGTCAGGCATGTCATGCAGCCAGTTACTTGATGATAAACGTCCCTGATTAGTGGGCGAGTTAAAAGCGTGACCTGAA
Source organism: Paenibacillus xylanexedens (assembly GCF_007680605.1). Taxonomy (GTDB): domain Bacteria; phylum Bacillota; class Bacilli; order Paenibacillales; family Paenibacillaceae; genus Paenibacillus; species Paenibacillus xylanexedens_B. The sequence continues at coordinate 2,289,099 of NZ_VEIO01000001.1, read as the reverse complement.
TAAAACCGACATGTCGGTTTTATTTTTTTATAGATACATAGTAACGGATTAACGCACCAAACAATGTATGCGTAAACGTGGAGATCAGAAGGATGAATGGACGCAAAGGAAGTTTTGACATGATCACGAGACAAATCATCTCAAATTGAACTTATATTGATCTGGAATCCATCTACATGCAGATTCAAGTGAAATCGTTCAAATTCAAACATGATGATGTTAAACTATATGAAGATAAATCAGAGATTGACGTCGAAACGGATGTCAAATTAGAGGAGCCAGGAGGAAGGCCAGTCATGTCCAGAACAGATTACCCAGCAGAAATGGCCACACCTTTGTTACCGCTACGTGAAGCAATGAAGCAGTCAGGGGACCATACCGCTGTAGAGGCATTAACGGATTTAATCAGCAAGGCTGAAACGAAACATCTAACGATTGCGTTCTGTGGACATTTCTCGGCAGGCAAGTCGAGTTTGATCAACAGCTTGTGTGGCAAGCGAGTACTGCCATCAAGTCCAGTGCCAACCAGTGCCAATGTCGTCGCGATACGCAACGGCAAGCCGAGAGCACTTATTTATACTACACCAAACGTAAGCGCTGACAATAAAGCAGGAACATTGGAAGTTTCACCAGAGGAGCTGGAGACGTATTGTAAAAATGGAGGGGCGTACAGTTCCATAGAAGTATGGGATCATATTCCGCTACTACAGGACGATGCTGTATTGCTGGACACGCCAGGTGTGGATTCGACGGATCGCGGACATAGCCTGGCTACGCATTCGGCACTACATCTGGCTGATGTTGTGTTCTATGTGATGGATTACAATCACGTTCAGTCGGAGACCAATCTTTCTTTTGCCAAAAGTTTGTCCGACTGGGGGAAGCCACTATTTTTGATTGTGAATCAGATCGACAAACATCGGGAGCGGGAGCTTTCGTTTGATCAATATGTGGATGGGGTAGAGGCAATTTTTGCCGCATGGGAAGTCCGTTATGACGGTCTGTTATTCACTTCCTTGCGTGACCAGCAGCATCGATATAATCAATGGAGTCAATTACCGGAACTGATTACAGAGCTGATGACCAAGAAAGAAGAGCTGATCTCTCACAGTTTAGCCAGTTCAGCCAGCCATATCACGGAGCAACATCTGAGACGGGAAGCCGGGAAGAGAGAAGATGAAGAAACTGCACTGCTTGAAGAAGTAGGAGGACAAGAAGGTATCGAACGTTTGGAGCGTGAGATTGCTCTACTAGACGAACAAGTCGCAGAGCTTCGAGCCAAACCTTCGCAAGTCCGTGAGAAATTCAGGGCAGAGGTGGATTCCTTGCTTGCTAACGCTAACCTTACCCCAGCGGATATCCGGACTTCGGCTGGCCATTATCTGGAGAGCCGCAAGCCGGGATTCCGGGTAGGTCTGCTCTTCTCAGGAGGCAAAACGGAACAGGAGAAACAGCGCCGGGCTTCGGAACTGGTGAGACTGCTTCTGGATCAGACCTCCAGTCAAGTGGAGGTTCATATTCGGACGATGCTCAGACAGCTAGGGGAAGCTTATCAAGTGTGGGATGCCACGTGGGAGCAGGCGCTTAACGCGGAGTTGCCTGAAATTAATGAAGAATTGCTTGAACTGAAACGAAGTGCGAGTGCGGAACTGTCGCCCGAGTATGTCATGCAATTCAGCAAAGATGTCCGGGGCGAGATTGAGGCCCGGTACCGCAAGTCGGCCATGCTGCTGGCCGACCGCATCCTGGAGGCGCTGGCTGCGCAGGGTCAAGCCGCGCTCCAGGCGCTGGACGCCAGCCGCGCAGCGCTGCTGGCGCAATCCGCGGCGGCGGCGCGCTACACGGCGCTCCAGCGCGCCGCCGCCGAAGAGGCAGCAGGGCTGCGCAGCCTGCTGCCTCCTGCGGGCCCCCTCCCCTCCGGGCTATTGCCGGAGGTGAAGGGCAAGCACGTGCCCGCGCCTGAACCGGGCGAAGCTCCCGGTTCGCAGGCGGGCACGTCCGCGTCTGTGGCGGTGCAGCCACAGACGCAGGCCCCTGCGCCGCCGCGCGTAGCAGCGGCGCAGGGCGCACCGGCGGCGGCTGGCGCGGAACGCCGCCGGCGCCTGGACGCAGCAGCGGCACGGCTGGAAGCCGCTGCTGCGCTGGTGGAGCCGTACCCCGCCATGGGGTCGGCGGTACGGGATTTGCGTGCACGCGCGGCTTCGCTTGCGGGCGGCACGTTCACACTCGCGCTGTTCGGTGCGTTCAGCGCGGGCAAATCCTCCTTCGCCAACGCATTGCTGGGCGAAGCGGTCCTCCCGGTATCGCCGCATCCAACGACAGCGGCGATTAACCGCATTATGGCTCCGGCCGGCGGCATGGAGCATGGTACTGCCCGGGTCCGCATGAAGACCCGGGAGGCTTTCCAGGAGGACCTTGCCTACTCCTTCAGACTGCTTGGTCTCGGAGAGCCGGGCACGGAATGGCAAAAGCGGGTGCAATCACTCACGCCTCAGGATGTGCACCCAGCAGGGCGTCCGCATTACAGCTTCTTGCAGGCCGCTGCGGCTGGCTGGGAGGAAACAGCGGATCAACTTGGGCAAGATGTGCTGGTGGACTTGAACGGATATCGCCATTTTGTAGCCAATGAGAAGAAATCCTGTTTTGTCGATTCCATTGATCTGTATTACAGCTGTGACGTGACGGAACAGGGCATAGTGCTTGTGGATACACCTGGAGCGGATTCAGTCAATGCCCGGCATACAGGCGTAACGTTTAATTATATGAAAAATGCAGATGCCTTGATTTTTGTCACCTACTATAATCACGCCTTCTCCCAGGGAGACCGGCAGTTCCTGAATCAACTTGGGCGAGTGAAAGACAGCTCCGCGATGGATCAGATGTTCTTTGTCGTCAATGCGAGTGATTTATCTTCCTCGGAAGAAGAATTGGAACAGGTGCTCGATCATGTAGGGACAGAACTGCGGAAAAACGGGATTCGTTCACCACGTCTTTTCCCGGTATCCAGCATGCTTGCGATGGAAGGTAAAATGGATGGGAACGTTGAGCGATTGCAACAATCGGGCTTTATGCGTTTCGAAGAAGAGTTTAATCAATTTGCAGGCAAGGAACTGGCTGATCTCGCAGTTGGCGGAGCCGCCGAAGAGATGGCACGTGTCATTCAGCGGTTAAAGCAACGCGCAGCCGATGCGGCGCAGGGGGAAGAAACACTGCGTCAGCGGCGGGATGAACTGGGCACAATCTCGGAGCAGTCACGTCAGCGGATCGAGCGATTAGCACAGCGGTCAATGAAGGATGAACTGTCACAGGAAACGAATGAATTGCTTTTCCATGTCAGACAGCGTTTAGCCTTCCGACTGGGTCAGTTTATGGCAGAAGCGTTTCATCCATCCGTATTACGTGAAGATCAAGGCAATTTGAAAACGGCTTTCGCGGCTTGCGGTCGTGAGCTGTTGCGTATGATCGGCATTGAGCTGGAGCAGGAATTACTTGCCACAACACTACGATTGGAGCAGACGGGTCATGCTTGGGTTGGCAAGCAAGTAACTGAATGTATTAATGAAGTGAAAGAGCTGACAGGCGGCATCGACTTGTCCTTAACCCTGGATGAAAAGTGGAGTACACCTGTGCTGGAGGAAATCCGCCTAGAAGAGCCCTCGGGCTGGAAAAACTACTGGAGTTACTTCCGGAATCCGAAGCAGTTCTTTGAAGGGGATGGACGTCAGCGCCTTCAGGAGGCACTTGAGCCTGTTCTCAAACAGATGATGATTGAAGTGCTTCCGGCTTCAGAACAAAAGCTGGTGCAATTTTATGATACACAGGTTCATCAATCGGTACAGCATCACTCTCGTCAGCTCACCGAACGGCTGGAAGAAGCCGTCACGGGCATACAGGATACCCTTGCAAGTGGAATCCAGGCTGAGCAATGGGTAGCCTTGTCCGAACAGCTTGAACAAATGCAGGAATAGATGGTCGTGGAGGTTGCATCACCGTGTGAAACTTCTCACCGGTTGCACAAGGCTGGTTGACTATTTATGCAAAAATTTTGGAAACGTTTGTAAAATAATTGAATTCTTCCATAACCCAGTGAAAATGTTGCAAAAAAACGTCAAAAAAGGCTCCTGCCGCAAAGGCATATAGGGAGCCTTTTTTTGGCATGAACAACCTGAAATATAGAGAATATTCAAACATTTGATTGAAAGTCGGCTATTGGCATCCGTTAATGCGATAATTAGCTGAAAGCCGCCTGAATATGGTCTATTATTCGCTTTGCCGCGATTGAGGGACGGTGATAAACTTCATAAATGTTCATATCATTTCAAGCTACATTAGAGGAGGAGACACATGGATGTTCTCAGGCAACTGCAAACCTATTTTTGGGAGAAGCGAACGTATTTATTGGTATCGATCTTGTTTCTCGCCTTAGCGACCGCACTTGGATTAGTCTATCCGAACCTGCTTCGAATTTTGATCGATGACGTTATTGTGCCGCGCAATTTTGAAGACGTTCCCATGCTTGCCCTGACGGTGTTAGGTGTTGTTATTTTAAAAGCAGGCATGCAATTTTTACACGGTTTCTTTGGCGGACGTCTAGGCAATTATTTGGCGTATCGGTTACGTAATGCCTGTTATGAAAAACTTCAATTTTTATCCTTCCGTTATTATGATACGGCCAAAACAGGTGATCTGATGTCCCGCCTCACGGGAGATTTGGAGGCCATCCGTAACTTTATCGGATTTGGTTTCGCCCAGATTCTTAACATGGTTCTAATGGTCGTATTCGGCGCAATTATGATGATGACGATGAGTTGGAAGTTAACACTGCTGACACTCGTCTGCATTCCTCTGCTTGCCTTCGTTGCGCTTCGATTCGAATCCAGAATTCATCCGGCATTTCAGGAAATGCGATTGGCATTAAGCTCGCTGACTACAGCGGTGCAAGAAAACATTACAGGTGTGAGAACGGTTAAATCGTTTGCACGTGAGCCTTATGAAGTGGAGAAGTTCTCCACACGAAATGAACGCTACAAAACGAATCAGATCCATGCTGCCACGTTGTGGAGCCGCTATTTTCCGATTATGGAGATCCTGGCTTCGGTGAGTGTTGTACTACTGCTTGTGATCGGTGGCAGAATGGTTATCCAGCAAACGCTGACCTTGGGTCAACTTGTTGCCTTCTTCAGTTTGATCTGGTACATAATTGGTCCGATGTGGGGCCTCGGCTTTCACATTAACAACTATACACAGTCCAAAGCTTCAGGTGAACGGGTCCTAGAGCTGCTGAACACCCCTGTGGACGTGCAAGAGACCGAAGACCCGGTTATTGTGGAGACAGATCAGGTGAAAGGTCATGTGACCTTTGAATCGGTAACGTTTGCTTATGGTAACAAAATGCCTGCTGTAACCGATATTAATTTTGATGCTCCGCCTGGTTCTGTAATCGGTTTCCTCGGAGGAACAGGGTCAGGGAAATCGACGATTATCCAGCTTCTGATGCGTGCCTATAACGTGAACTCCGGTTCGATCAAGCTCGATGGCAGAAATATTAAAGATATGGGCATTCGCAGCTTGCGAAGTCAGATTGCTTCGGTGTTCCAGGAGACATTCCTGTTCTCCTCCAGCATACGTAACAACATCTCCTACGGCTTGAAAAATGTGACGATGGAAGAGATTATCCGCGCCGCCAAGCTGGCCAAGGCTCATGACTTTATCATGGAGTTTCCCGAAGGATATGATACGGTCGTCGGTGAACGCGGTATGGGACTTTCCGGAGGACAAAAGCAACGGATTGCCATTGCACGGGCTTTGCTGAAAAATCCGAAGATTCTTGTCCTTGATGATGCCACAAGTGCCGTGGATATGGAAACGGAACATGAGATTCAATCGGGCTTCCAGGAGGTTATGCGCGGCAGAACGACATTTATCATTGCCCACCGGATCTCTTCGCTGCGGCATGCAGATGAAATATTAGTGCTGGACGAAGGACGCGTGGTGCAACGCGGCAAACATACGGAACTTATTCAAGTACCTGGACCGTACCAGGATGTCTATAACATTCAATATGCAGACTACATTGCCCGCGGGAAGCGGGAGGCTGGGGAGCAGGTGAACTCATGAGCGCCGAAACGATAACAGACAGGCGAGAGGTTAAGGAAACCTCGAATAAAAAAATGAATGAACGATTTGTCTATCAGGACGATGAAGTGATCGAAAAACCGTTTAACTGGCAAGAGTTTGCACGATTGTTTGCTTACATGAAGCCTTATGCGAGGCAACTCCTGCCGTTTGTGATTCTGATGATGATTCTCGGAACGATTACGAAATTAGCCGTACCTTTTCTAATCAGTCTTGCAATCGATAGAGCTATTGCACCACAGACCGGAGTACCTAGCATGACGTTGCTGTATATTATTGCAGGTTCGATCTTGCTATTGTATCTCATCCAGTGGGCAGCTAACACATACCGTATTAAACTGACCAATATTATTGGGCAACGGGTGATTTACGATCTTCGCTCAGACTTGTTCAAACATATTCAGAAGCTGTCCTTTAACTTTTTTGACAAAAGACCGGCAGGTTCAGTGCTTGTGCGTGTAACGAATGATATCAATTCTTTACAGGATCTGTTCACGAATGGTGCGGTCAACGTCATGATCGACTGCGTGCAGCTGCTTGGTATCATCGTCATTCTCCTGTTGATTAACTGGAAACTCGGTCTTGCTGTAATCATTACGGTGCCGATTATGTTCATTATATCTACAAAATTGCGGGTGCTGATTCGCCGGGCGTGGCAGGATGTGCGTATGAAGAACTCTCGGATTAATTCTCACTTGAATGAATCCATTCAAGGCATCCGGGTAACGCAGGCGTACACTCAAGAAAAAGAAAATATGAAATATTTCGACAACATGAATATGTCCAGCAAAAAGTCCTGGGACAAAGCATCTGCAATGAACCAGGGGTTTGGTCCTTTAATTGAGATTACAGGCGGTTTCGGAACGTTAATTCTGTTCTGGTACGGCGCATATCTCATTCAAAGTGAAATGTTGACCGTAGGTTTGCTCGTCGCTTTCGCCAACTATGTCGGAAACTTCTGGGACCCGATCAACCGTCTGGGACAGATGTACAATCAGTTGCTGGTTGCCATGGCATCCTCTGAACGAATCTTTGAGTTCATGGATGAAAAGCCGAATATTGCCGATAAACCGGGTGCAAAGCCGCTCCCTTCTATTAAAGGAGATATCGTATTCGATCATGTTGTATTTGAGTACGAAAAGGGAAGACAGGCGCTGAAAGGTATCAGCTTCTCGGCGGCGGCCGGGCAATCGATTGCACTTGTCGGTCATACAGGTTCTGGTAAAAGTACCATTATCAATCTGATCAGCCGTTTCTATGACATCACGGGAGGGCGCCTGACCATCGATGGACATGACGTGCGTGATGTGACGGTGGAAAGCCTGCGCAGTCAGATCAGCATTGTGCTACAGGATACATTTATTTTCTCAGGTACCATCCGCGACAATATCCGTTTTGGACGGCTGGATGCGACGAACGAAGAGGTGGAAGAAGCAGCGAAAGCCGTTAACGCGCACGAGTTCATCATGAAGCTTCCGGGTGGATATGATACTGAAGTGGAAGAGAGAGGTAATGTGTTGTCGATGGGACAACGGCAATTGTTATCTTTTGCCCGGGCACTACTCGCTGATCCGCGCATCTTGATTCTGGATGAAGCTACAGCCAGCATTGATACGGAAACGGAGTTGAAAATTCAGGAAGCCCTCAAAGTATTACTTCAGGGGCGAACGTCCTTTATGGTGGCTCACCGTCTTTCCACCATTCGTAATGCGGATCACATCATTGTATTGGATCACGGAGAGATCAAGGAAGAGGGCAACCATGAACAGCTTATCCATAAACAAGGAGTATACAATGGTCTGATTGAAGCGCAGTATCGGTTTTTATAGAAACAAAACTTTATAACGAGTGATATATGTTAATAGACACTCCAGCTCATTTGTTCTTTGTATTTTTCATCAGGCAGTTTTGATGGAAAGCATGGAGCATAGGCGTTGGGGTGTTTTTTTATGTTAAATTCTAGCCAGGCCTAGGTTGATCCGTTCTCAAATGAATCGTTTTTATTGTTCAAAAATGAATAACGAAATTATGTTATATTTTAAATAATTAATTGAAGCACAATAGAGTGTTCTGGAGGGGAATTATGCAGATTAAAGCCACCGATGAGGCTAATTTATATACATCTTTTGATCAGCTGGATCTGTTGCATTTCAAGTTGGTTGAATTGGAGTCAGCAGTTACAAGTCATTCTGAATCAAACTGGCGTCTCGGAAAACACTTTCTGGATCGTTATCTGTTACTTTTTATTACGGATGGTGAAGGATGGCTTACTGTGGACGGTCAGTATATTGAACTCAGAAGCGGATCAATATACATAGGTCTGCCTGGACAACTGATCGAAGCAGAGCTTCGGGGGAAAGAAGAAGGAGGACTCTATCAGATCAGATTTAATGTTTTTTTAGGCGAACAGTCAAACTCAAACGTGGCATCCGCTTTAGGGATGATGAAGCAAGTGTGTACGCAGACAAGAGACCGTGTGATCCAGTGTAGCTCACCGGTTGCCATGAGTTTGTTATGTCAGGAAATCGAGCAACTGATTCGTGGGGAAAACAGGCTGCAGCATTTTTTAAGTCAGATTCGTTTTCAGGAGCTACTGTATAGGATTTTTAATGATATGGTTCAAGTACGGTCCCTACAACCGGCATTGCCTATTGAACAAGTTAGACATTATATCGAACAGCAGTATATGAAGAAAATAACGATACGGGATTTGGCTGAAGTTGCACGAATGAGTTCTCGTCATTTCATGCGGTTGTTTAAGAAAATGTATGGCTGTAGCGCAATGGATTATTTGACAATATACCGGATCAAACAGGCTCAGATCATGATGAGGAATGATCACAGTCCAAGATTGAAAGAAATTGCGGCTTGTGTAGGGTTTCAAGACGAGATGTACTTTCGGCGAAAATTCAAGCAAATCACAGGTCTCCCGCCAGCAGCTTTTATACAAAATAGCAAGCAGCGTATTGCTGCGGTTCACTCGCTTGGCATTGGAACATTGCTGGCTCTCCAGATTATTCCTGCCGCTGCTCAAGCGAGTCATCCTTGGACGGCGTACTACAGACGAAAATATGAAACGGATAAGGTAATACCTCTGATCGATAATGAGCATGGCTGTTTGCAACAATTAGAAGCGATTCGTCCTGATTATATTGTCGCTGTTCGTGAGGAAATGTCCGAGAGTATGATGCAGCATTTAAGTTCAATCGCGCCTGTTTGTGTGCTAAGTCAGTCGGAAGGAGATTGGCGGGATCATCTGAGAACGGTAGCTGCATTTATGAATCGGCTTGAGGCGGCTGAGGTGTGGCTCGAAAGATATGAACAAAAGGCAGCTGTGATTAGATCACAGCTATCGAAGCAGGTGCGTCAAGACCGGCTAATCGTGCTTCGTGTGCATGGTTCGGAAGTACAGGTTATGAATCCGCAAACCATCGCTTCGGTGTTCTATAACGATATGCAGTTAATGGCGCCAGAGGGTATGGAGTATATTTGGCATAATCCGCATTTTAATATCTGTGCTCTAGCGGAATTAACCATAGACAGGGCATTGCTTATTGTAAGTGAAGACGAAGAATCAAGACAGACTTGGGCATCAATTCAACAGTCAGAGGTATGGAAGGCGACAAAAGCGGCACAAAATGACTGCATCGATATGTTGATCCCAAGTGTTTTGCTGGATTATACGGCCTTTACCCATGAATTGATGCTGGATGAAGTGTTAAAGTTGTGGCGATATCGTCCATAAGATAAAGTCGGAATCGTCAATATCTTGGAACGCCGTTATTTAATATACTACTCCTATGTCTAATTGATAATGATAATTATTATTGATTGGTGCTTATCATATCTTTTCATATATTAGGAGGTACATAAGAAGTGAAGTCAAAATTGTGGGTTATTACAGGTGTCATGTTAATGGTGTTATTACTGGGGGCATGTGGGCAGACTACTGGCCCAGATACGTCTGCTTCTGGAGAGAGCGAAAAAAGCTCATCCAGCACCGCAACGAATACAACGAATGACAAAGGTGAAGTGAAAGTCGTTCAGACCGAGATGGGCGAAATCACGATTCCCAAGTCTCCTAAGCGTGTGGTTGGGTTATCTGTTGTATATCCAGAGCTGTTATATTCACTCGGTATTGTTCCGGTAGCTGTTCAAAATTATCATGAGGACTTCCCTAAGTATTTGCAGGAGCCTTTCAAAAATACGATGAAGATGGGGATTGCGAAAACACCCAATTTTGAAGCGATCCTGGAGGCGAATCCGGACTTGATCATAGCACCTGCATGGTGGTCGAAGAAGGATTATGATCAGCTGTCAAGTATTGCGCCGACAGTGCTTCTGCCAGAGCGTGAAGAATGGCCTGAAGAACTACAGGATATCGCTGCGGTATTTGGCAAGGAAACAGAGGCCAAGCAGGTTTTGGAAGATCTCAAGCAACATGAAAAAGAAGGAGCAGACAAGCTGCACAGCCTCATCGGTGATGAAACGGTGTTATATGCGCGAGTGATGGAGAAAGAGATTGTTTTGAATGGTCCCAATCTTTCTCGGGGTGCTTTTGTCCACAAACGGTTGGGTTTAAAACCTGTAAGCAATTTTCCAAAAGATGAAACCGGACTGTCCATTTCGATGGAAGTATTGCCAGAATACGATGCTGATCACCTGATTATCCAGCTTGATGATGAGGAAAATCCGGAAATTCAGAAGAAATATAAAGACATGATGAGTACATCCATTTGGAAAAACCTGAAGGCTGTTAAAAACAATCATGTATATCTCGTAGGCGGCAAAGAGTGGTTCAATCTTGGAATGGCACCGATGTCAGATAATTATGCAATCGATGATCTTGTTGCTGCTTTTGAAGAGAAAAACAAATAAACATTCAGGTATGGCTTTGGAGACCGCATGATTAATTTGAGCGTTGAACATTAGATAGGAAGTGTTTAGACATGCATGATCAGGATATTTTTGATGTAACGATTATTGGCGGTGGTCCAGCAGGAATGTATGCGGCTTTTTATGCAGGCATGCGTGAAATGAAAGTGAAGCTGATTGAAGGAAAGGATCAGTTAGGTGGCTTTTTACACACGTATTCCGATAAAACGATATGGGATGTGGGCGGACTACCACCAATGAAATGTGCCAAGCTGATCGACTGGCTTGTTCAGCAAGCGGGTACTTTCGAGCCGAAGCTGGTGTTCGGCCAGAGTGTTGATGCATTAACCCGGCAGGACGATGGAGTAATTGCACTACACACGCTTACGGGTGAGGTGCATTATACGAGGAGTGTTATTGTTGCTATTGGCCGGGGCATCGCTGAGGTGCAGAAGCTGGAGCTGGACAGTGCACATCATTATGAACGGAGTAACTTGCATTATACGGTACAGAATCTGAACTATTTTGCTGGGAAAAAAGTATTGATCTCGGGCGGTGGCAATAGCGCCGTGGATTGGGCACTTGAACTTGCAGACTTGGCTGACACGGTTACCGTAGTTCATAGACAGGATGCTTTTCGTGCATTGGAGCATAATGTGAAACAGATGAAAAGCCGGACGAAGGTACTCACACCCTTTAAAATTGATCGCTTGTACGGCAATGGAGAATGTATACACCAAGTTGCCATATCCAATGTGGATACAGGTGAGAACATAGATCTTGAAGTCGATGAGATCATCATAAACCATGGTTATACGAGTCAAGCAAGCAATCTTGCCCGTTGCGGTCTGGTTATGGATGAAGGCATGATTACCATGAACCAACGGGGTGAAACCAATTTACCAGGTATTTTTACAGCAGGAGACTGCGCGATACGGGAAGGCAAAGTGCGTTTGATTGCGGGAGCTTTTAATGATGCGATTGTTGCGGTCAACAGTGCCAAAACTTACGTTGAACCAACCGCGGCTGGGATGGCCTACGTTTCATCCCATAATGAACTGTTTCGTGAGAAAAATCGTGATTTGGAGAAAAGTGACTCATTACAAGGATGAATTATGTAACAGGAAAAATTAGGTTGTATGTTTCTTTAATTTTATATCCTTAAAAATGGGAGGAATGGAAAGAGTATCGAATCCGGGAATGTAATTTGTAAAATTTGATCGAAAAAACGCAAAAAATCTTGTAAAATTCACAAGAAAAATAGGGAGTACTCTTGCAATCTTTAACCAAAACCCCGAAAATAGAGAGACAGATATAGAAGATTTCTCTTTGGGAGGATTGGAAAGAACATGTGGGGTGCTCCTTTTTCGGCTCAAGCCAAAAAAATGCTGCTGCTAGGCAGCGGAGAATTGGGTAAAGAGGTCGTGATTGAGGCTGCACGTCTCGGTGTGGAAACGATCGCTGTTGATCGTTATGAGAACGCACCGGCCATGCAGGTCGCACATCGATCTTACTGCATCGACATGTTAGATGGCGAGGCATTGAAACAATTGATCCGTAAGGAACAACCGCATTACATCGTACCTGAGATTGAAGCCATTGCTACTGAGGCATTGCTGGAACTTGAGGAAGAAGGCTTTTGTGTCGTGCCAACGGCCCGAGCCGCTCGTTTGACTATGGATCGCGAAGGCATTCGTCGTCTGGCGGCCGAACAATTGAATCTCCCTACAGCCGCTTATCTCTTTGCGGATAGTTTAGAACAGTTGCAAGAGGCTGTTCGTGAGCTAGGTACACCTTGTGTTATCAAACCATTGATGAGTTCATCTGGTAAAGGCCAGAGTGTATGCCGCATACCGGATGACGCAGCAAACTGCTGGGACATTGCTCTTTCGGGAGCGAGAGGCAAGTCTGTTCGTGTTATCGTGGAAAGCTTTGTGAAGTTTGAAAGTGAAATTACGCTACTCACCGTCAGATCGGCATCAGGCACTGTATTTTGTCCGCCGATCGGTCATATTCAAAAAGACGGGGATTATGTCGAATCATGGCAACCTCATGCGATGACATCGGAGCAATGGAAGCAGGCATGTCACATCGCAAAGACAGTTACGGATGAGCTCGGCGGGTACGGCCTCTTTGGCGTTGAACTCTTTCTCACAGCTGATGGAGTGGTATTTAGTGAAATATCACCTCGTCCACATGATACAGGTATGGTCACGATGGTTACACAGGATAATTCAGAGTTCGCGCTTCACGTGCGTGCTATCCTTGGATTTCCCGTCACAGAAGTACATTTGCTGACACCAGGAGCCTCAGCCACGCTGAAGGCCGATGTCGAAACATCTGATTTCACCATAGGTGGAATTGAAGATGCACTTGCATTACCTCGTACTCAGGTTCGTGTGTTTGGCAAACCTGAAACGAAACAAGGACGCCGAATGGCTGTAGCCCTTAGTGCTGGAACAGATGTGGAAGAAGCTCGTAAAACAGCGGTTCAAGCCGCAAATATGCTGAAAGTGGAGGTAAATCATGTCCAATAATGTGGAGGCCCCTGTACTGATGATCCGAGAGTGTGAACTGCGAGATGCTGAAGCGGTGACAGGATTGATGCGAGAGGTCAGCTATCCGACAACAACCAATGTAATGAAAGAACGCATTGAAGGTTTGGAAAGCAATCCGAACGCGTGCATGCTCGTTGCCGAAGTGGATGAACAGATTATTGGTGTGATTGGCTTGCAATGTGTTCAAAGCCATGCCTATCCTGAACCTGCTGCCCAGATTACTTCCTTAATCGTAGGTCAGGAGCATCGTGGTAGCGGAATTGGCCGCCGTCTCATGGCTCGTGCCGAAGACTGGGGCAAACAGCAAGGTGGTAAGCAATTGTTTGTCACTGGAGCGAATCGGGAAGTCACTTCAACGACATATTCCTTCTATGAGCACATTGGCTTCCAGAAAAAAGGCTATCGTTTCAGTAAAGTTCTTTTATAATAGATGAACCGGCATTCAGCAAGTGTGAGCTTGACTGAGTGCCTTTTTTTATAAGGTGTGTACATCAAATCAATAGATTCAAAAGATCCTCAAGAAGCTCCGTTTTTTTAAACTAATAAGGCCGAGGGTGTAGCCTACTTATATAAACTGTCCAAGATAGCTTTGAAACAATCAATAATGACAAAAAAGTCATTTTTCCAGTATTTACGGGTTCACAATCTCTTAATGGATTGATATACTCCTAGAGTAGACATTACAAAGTTGTAATAATTAATTCTAAGGAGATGAATGAATTTGAAGAAGAACTGGATGAAAAAAGTTGTGACTGGCAGTCTGACAGCTGCACTCGCCGTAGGGATTATGCTTCCTGCCTCCGCGTCTGCTGCAGATTCAACATATAAAGCAACGACGGTTACAACGTATAAAGTGGTTAATGCGGATAGCTTGAAAGCTTATATTGAGCAATGGCTGAAGCAGAACGGTTACAAAGTCTCGGAAGGTCAAACAGCTGAGCAACCAACATCAGAGCCTGTAACCAAGCCTGAACAACCAAGCACACCTGCTAAGCCGGTACAAGAAGAGAAACCAGCTACGACTACACCAGCCAAAGATCCTTCAAGCACAGGTAATAACGGTGGTACACAAAGCACACAATCCGATTTTGCTACACAAGTGGTGAAACTCGTGAACGCTGAACGTGCCAAAGCAGGTCTGGGTGCACTGGCATCCGACGCTCTTCTGGACAAGGTCGCTATGGCAAAAGTTAAAGATATGAGCAACAACAACTATTTTGATCACCAGTCTCCAACGTACGGTTCGCCGTTTGATATGATGAAACAATTCGGAGTAACGTACAGCTACGCTGGTGAAAATATCGCCAAAGGTCAAAAAACACCTCAGGAAGTTGTAACAGCCTGGATGAACAGTGCGGGTCACCGTGCAAACATCCTGAGCAAAAACTTTACGCAAATCGGTGTAGGCTACTATAACGGATATTGGGCTCAAGAGTTTATCGGTAAATAAGAGTTGGAAATGAATAATATATAACTTATTTTATAATTAAAAAAGTCATATGCGCACATGGCCGAAAAGCTGTGTGTGCTATGGCTTTTTTCCATTTTTTGAGTTGAGAAATGCTCCGCTTTCCGAATATAGCGGCAAAATTTGCAAATTAACGACAGAAGACTTATGTTATTTAGAATAAGCAATATCTTGATGTGAAAGCCATTATAAATTATTTGTATCCGACTGGAGATGTGATGGATGAAAAAGAACAAAAATCTTGATTCAGCGCCTTGGATCTGGAGAAGTGTAAGCACGATATCCATTGTAGCAACACTGCTATTGATATTTGGATTTGCTTACGCCATAAAAGATGTTATTTTTCCGCAAGGGGATTCGACGCTAAATGAGGGGCAGAAAACTGCCACGCCAGCTCAAGATGCTCAAAACGGCGGTAATAAAGGGATTGTAGAAGACGGGAAAATCCGAATGGCCGTCATTGGCGATTCCCTTGCAAGAGGCACAGGAGATGATGAAGGACTCGGATTTGTTAGACGGGCGGCTAATCTGCTCAAAGATGAGGGTAACGATGTACAGGTGCTTAACAATCTGGGTGTAAACGGTCTCCGAACAGATGCGCTGTTAAAAAAGCTGGATGAACAAGGGGTTCAGTATGTCTTGCAACAATCCAACTTTATTTTACTTTCCATCGGTGCGAATGACCTGTTTCAAGGTGGACAGGTTCTTCAAGGTGAAGACCCGCCAACGGCTGAGAAACTGGCTGCAGCCTTGCCAGAAACATCCAAACGTCTACAGGAAATTTTGAAGAAAGTGAAAGAAATCAATCCGAATGCTCAGATTGCATACATCGGATTATATAATCCGTTTGGTAATGTGAAGGAACTGGAGAAGCCGGGCAACGCTGTTGTTGCAGCCTGGAATGACGCGGCGATGTCCATTTTGAATAATGAAGATAACATGACCCTTGTGCCAACCTTTGATCTGTTTGAGAACCATCTGGACGAATATCTTTCCTCTGATCACTTCCATCCGAATGGACAAGGTTATCAGCAGATGGCCGTTCGCATTGCACAGGAATATAAAGGGAATAAACCGGCAGAAGGGAGCGCGAAATAAATGGCAGAGAAACAGTATGATTCCGTCTTGTCCGTACAACACTTGAAGAAAAGAATTGGACGGAAATGGATTATTAAAGACGTCACTTTTGATGTCAAACCTGGTGAAATTTTCGGTTTTTTGGGGCCGAATGGTGCGGGGAAAACCACAACGATTCGTATGCTGGTTGATCTGATTAAACCTACAGAAGGAAAAATTTCGGTCTGTGGTTACGACGTGAATCGTGATCCCGAACGAGCGCTCAAATATGTTGGCTCCATTGTTGAAAATCCTGAGGTATATACATATTTGACCGGGTGGGAGAACCTGGAGCACTTTGCCCGGATGCAACCAGGCGTCGATCATGACCGCATTCAGGAAGTGGTCAATATTGTGCGTCTGGATCAACGTATTCATGATAAAGTTAGAACCTATTCACTGGGTATGCGACAGCGGCTCGGAATTGCTCAGGCATTACTTGGAAGACCGCGGTTACTGATTCTGGATGAACCAACGAATGGACTTGATCCCAAAGGGATTAAGGAGTTACGTGAATTTATCAAGCAGCTTGCCAGTGAGGGAATGGCCGTGTTCGTCAGCAGTCACTTGTTGAGTGAAATTCAACTTCTCTGTGATCGGGTAGCCATCATCAGTGCCGGCCGTGTGCTCGCAGTTGGTGGTGTGAATGAACTGATCGAAGACCATTCCAAGGTGGCGATATGGCATCTTACACCTTTTGATGCAGGCCGTCAGATGTTACTTGATAAGGGGATTACGCTGGTTAACCGCCCCGGTGATGTCATGGATGATACGATTGTTGCAGGGCTCGGCGCGAATGCTGTTGTTGCCGAGATGCATGAAGAACGGATACCGGAGCTGGTACAGCAAATGGTTGAGGCAGGGATTCAGGTTGAGGGCGTACAACGGATTCAGCCTACACTTGAACAACTATTCTTAAAAATGACAGAAGGTGAATCCATTGAATAATATCATGCCGCTCATTCGTAATGAGACCATTAAAATGGTCAAGAAGAAACGCCTTTATATTATTTTTATCGTTCTGGCCATCCTTGTTCCGATGTTCACGTATGCACAGATGAAATCGGCTCAAAATAATCAAGACAAGTTCGGTGGTGACTGGAGGCTTGAATTACAGCAGGCTATTACCGATAATCAGAACTCGCTAGGCAGTGATCGGGTTCCCGAGGAATATAAAAAGTACAGAACCGTCTATATCCAGCAGATGCAATACTACCTGGAAAATAACATTAATCCGAAAGAACCGGGCGGTGTGACGTTTACAAGGGAGTTTATGAACAATGCCGTTGGATTGTTTATCCCGCTTCTGATTATGGCCATTGCTTCAGACCTGGTGTCAGGAGAACGGACGACAGGCACGATCAAAATGTTGCTGACTCGCCCCGTTAGACGGTGGAAAGTGCTTTTAAGCAAACTGATCACATTGATCATGTTTGTTTCAATCATCGTCGTTTCTGCTTATGTGATCTGTTACGGGATATCCGGGGCCGTTTTTGGTTACAAAGGTTTTGGCATGCCTGTATTCACGGGATTCAAAGTGGTTGGCACCGAAGTGGATATGTCTGCCGTACATGCGGTAAGTCAATGGCAGTACATGCTGATGCAAGCAGGTTTGATCTGGTTTGTGAGTATCATCGTGGCGATGCTGGCCTTTATGGTATCCGTTCTTGTTCGCAGTACAGCGGCAAGTATCGTAATCATGATGGCAGCGCTGATTGCTGGAACGATTCTAACCAACATGGCGGCTTCGTGGGAAACAGCGAAGTATTTGTTTATGGTGAACCTGGAACTGCCTGATTATTTGTCCGGCGGATTGCCACCAATTGAAGGCATGAATCTCGGATTTTCCCTTATTGTGCTTAGTGTTTGGGGCGCTGCATCACTCATTGTATCATTCCTTGTCTTTACGAAACGGGATATCTTGAATTAAAATGGACAAGGATAAGAAAACATCTGTTTGCATTTCAGGCATTTTTGTAGTTTCAAGTTAAGAAGGGGGAGCATGAATGGTCGAGCAAATCGATATGTCGGCAGGTTCGACAGGCGGAGGACAGGGCGCCTCGGGCTACGACGCGGACGACATTCAAGTACTTGAAGGACTGGTAGCGGTTCGGAAACGGCCGGGGATGTACATCGGCAGCACCAGTACTTCAGGTCTACATCATTTGGTATGGGAGATCGTAGACAACGCTGTCGATGAGCACCTAGCCAAATTCTGCTCCAAAATCGATATCACGCTGCATAAGGACGGTTCTATTACGGTTCAGGATAACGGAAGGGGAATTCCGACAGGTATACATAAAACAGGGATTCCCACTCCCCAGGTCGTGTTTACGATTTTGCACGCAGGCGGTAAGTTCGGTGGATCAGGATATAAAAAATCAGGTGGTCTGCACGGTGTAGGGGCTTCGGTCACTAACGCATTGTCAGAGTGGCTTGAAGTCGAAATCTTCCGTGATGGCAAGATCCATCGTCAACGTTTCGAATATTGGCAGGACAAAAAAGGCGTCGAACATGTAGGGGAACCCGTAACCGGTCTTGAAGTATTGGGTAATACCAATCGCACAGGCACCAAAGTTACGTTTAAACCGGATATTCGCGTTTTTCACAATGGAATTCAGTTGAACTATGATACGCTGGCAGAACGCCTTCAGGAGATTGCTTTTCTGAACTCGGGTCTGAAAATTGTGCTGAAGGACGAACGTTCAGGCAACCAGGATGAATTCATGTACGAGGGCGGCGCGAGCCAGTTTGTCGAGTTTTTGAACGAAAATAAAGACGTACTTCATGACGTTATACACTTCTATGCCGATAAGGACGATATCGAGGTAGAAGTGGCAATCCAGTATAATGCGGGTTATACAGAAACGCTTGCTTCCTTTGTCAATTCGATCCCGACCCGTGGTGGTGGAACGCATGAGACTGGATTCAGGGCAGCATACACCCGTGTAATGAACGACTACGCTCGGCGTACCAGCATGATCAAGGAAAAAGATAAAAATCTGGAAGGCAATGATCTTCGAGAAGGCATGATGGCGGTAATTAGCGTCAAAATGTCTGAAGTGGAATTTGTCGGCCAGACGAAAGATCAGCTCGGAAGTGCTACTGCTCGAAGTGCTGTTGATTCGGTGGTTTCCGAAAACATCCAACGTTTTCTGGAAGAGAACCCGCAGGTTGCACAGACCTTGATTCGCAAAGCAGTGCAGGCGTCCAAAGCGAGAGAAGCCGCGCGGAAAGCCCGTGACGAGATGCGTACAGGGAAAAAGCGCAGTGAAAGTTCTAATTTGAATGGCAAGCTCACGCCAGCTCAATCCAAGGATTTTACGCGCAATGAATTGTTTATCGTGGAAGGTGACTCTGCAGGCGGTTCAGCCAAGCAAGGTCGGGATTCCAAAATACAGGCGATTCTGCCGTTAAAGGGCAAACCGTTGAATCCGGAAAAATCGAAGCTGGCGGATATTCTGAAAAATGAAGAGTATCGTGCAATTACAGCAGCAATAGGCGCAGGAATCGGAACGGAGTTTGCCGTAGAGGACAGCAATTATTCCAAAATCATTATCATGACGGATGCAGATACGGATGGCGCACATATTCAGGTGTTGCTGCTTACGTTCTTTTACCGTTACATGAAACCGTTAATTGATGCAGGGAAAGTATATATTGCGCAGCCGCCTTTATATAAACTCACTCGTAAATCCGGCAAGATGGCAACGGTAAGATATGCCTGGACGGACGAAGAACTTGCGAATTATATGAAAGAGTTCGGAAATAATGTCGAGTTGCAGCGTTATAAAGGACTTGGTGAGATGAACCCGGATCAACTGTGGGAAACAACGATGAACCCGGAGACACGTGCTATGCTAAAAGTGGAGATCGTGGATGCAGCCAAAGCAGAGCGTCGTGTATCTACACTGATGGGTGACAAGGTTGATCCGCGCAAACGCTGGATTGTAGAGAATGTCGACTTTACAGAGTACGAAGAATAGAAGGTGCTTGGAATGAGTCTATCAGAACAATTTATGCCGGCCTTTCTTGAAGAGGTCGTTGGTGACCGTTTTGGTCGCTACTCTAAATATATTATTCAGGATCGAGCCATTCCCGATGTGCGGGATGGATTGAAGCCAGTACAGCGGCGTATTCTTTACGCCATGTACGACTCGGGCAATACACCGGAGAAGCCATATCGTAAGTCTGCCAAAACGGTAGGAGACGTTATGGGTAATTATCACCCTCATGGTGATTCCTCGATCTATGAAGGTATGGTGCGGATGGCACAGCCATGGAAAATGGGCCATATGCTTGTGGACGGACACGGCAACTGGGGCTCACAAGATGATGATCCCGCTGCAGCTATGCGTTATACAGAGGCTCGTTTGTCACCCATTGCGATGGAGATGCTTCGTGATATTGAGAAGCGCACCGTGTTGTTTAAAGATAACTTTGATAATACAGCCAAGGAACCGGTTGTGTTGCCTTCCCGTTATCCCAATCTTCTCGTAAATGGGGTAAGCGGAATCTCTTCCGGTTTTGCAACCGAGATTCCACCGCATAATTTGCGCGAAACGATTGATGCTTGTATTGCTGTTATGGAGAAACCATCGATTGAACTGGACGAAATCATGATGTTCATCAAGGGACCTGATTTTCCAACAGGCGGCTTAATTATGGGCGGCGACGGTATCCTGGATGCATATCGTACAGGTAAAGGACGAATCTACATACGTTCCAAAACCGAGATCGAAAATATGCGCGGCGGCAAGCAGCAGATCGTTATTACGGAGATTCCTTATCAGGTGGTCAAATCCCGTCTTGTGACGGCGATGGAAAATATCCGCCTGGAGAAAAAGGTTGAAGGTATCGCAGAAGTTCGGGATGAAAGTGGACGCGAAGGATTACGGATTGTTGTTGAGCTGAAAAAAGATGCAGATGCACAAGGGATTTTGGCTTATTTGCTAAAAAAAACCGACCTGCAAGTCACATACAATTTCAATATGGTCGCCATTGTAAACAAAGCGCCGCAACAACTTGGTTTAAAAGCAATTCTGGAAGCTTATATTGCTCACCAACGCGAAGTAGTAACTTTCCGAACCAAGTATGAGCTGGAGAAAGCGGAAGACCGTGCTCATGTCCTGGAGGGGTTGGTGAAAGCCCTTAACATTTTGGATGAAGTCATCGCAGCGATTAAAGCTTCGAAAAATCGTCAGGATGCTCAAAACAATCTGATCTGGATGTTTGGGTTCACGGAACGTCAAGCGGATTCTATTCTCACCTTGCAGTTGTATCGTTTGACGAATCTGGAGATTAATTCGTTGCAAAAAGAGCTGGATGATCTCATGAAGAAAATTTCACAGCTACGCTCGATTCTCGATAGTGATCGCAAGCTGATCGAGGTCATTCGCAAAGAACTCCTGGAGATCAAAGAGAAGTACGGAATTGAGCGCCGCTCCGCCATTCAGGGTGAAGTAGAGGAACTCAAGGTTAATCTCGAAGTATTGGTCAACGCAGAAGATGTATTTGTGACATTGTCCAAAGAAGGATATGTCAAACGTTCGAGCATGCAGTCCTTTACACGTTCTGGCGGTGAGCGAAGTGCCAGCGGTGTGAAAGAAGGAGATTATATCTCCCAGGTGCTTGAAGTAAATACGTTGGAGAATCTGCTTGTCTTCACACAAAAAGGGCAATATTTCCTCCTGCCTGTGCATCAGGTGCCGGAGTTTAAGTGGAAAGATCCGGGTACCGCCATCGTCAATGTGATTCCACTGGCGAAGGATGATCGGATCACCAGTGTACTGGCGATCAAATCGTTCGAGGAACCAGATCACAGTCTGGTATTTGTAACCCGAAAGGGACAGGTCAAACGAACTGAACTTAAGGAGTACGTTACAAAGCGTTCCGGTGCCGTAGCGGCATGCAAGGTTGCTAAGGATGATGAAGTGCTGTCCGTACATCTAAGTACGGGCGGGAAAGACATTATGCTTCTTACCAAAGAAGCGATGGCGATTCGTTTCCGTGAAGATGAAGTGAATCCGATGGGACGTGTCTCTGGTGGTGTTCGCGGTATTCAATTAAAAGATACGGATGAAGTAGTCTCTGTGCTGTGGGTAGAGGGAGATGAGGGAGAGGTAGCTGTATTAAGTGACCTCGGTTATGGTAAACGATCCTTGCTCCTGGACTATGCCCCGCAGAGCCGTGGTGGTAAAGGCGTGGTTACCTTTGAATTCAAGGAAGGTAAACGCGTTAAACCAAACGGTAGCCGTATTGCAGGTGCATTCTACTGTAAAGAACAACGTCAGTTGACGGTGATGACCAAAGAGGGACAAGCCCATACGATCTCATCCGAAAGCGTTCCGCTTACAGAACGTAAACATATCGGTAAATTACTGGTTTCTGTGGACAAACAGGACGAAATCACCGAGCTGATTCAGGATTTTAATGAGAATCAACCGGGGACAACCTCCTAAAAAAGATAAAAGACTCTTTACTGGCAGTGCTGATTCTGTCGGGTGAAGAGTCTTTTTTTGTTGTTCTTGGGCGGATGTGAAGTGCATCATCAAGCGAAGTTTAACAACCTTCGTCGATTACAGTCGATCGCTGGGAAATTGAAAAAATGCAGCAGGAATGCGGCTTTTAAGGGCGAAAACTTAAGCTAATGAAATGATTATCCGTTGCCAGGAGGAGTGATGTTCGATGTATAATTCCGATTTCGCTAAATGCTGGTCCAGATTAACCAAAGATTATAAATTGCATATGGATCAGGAATTAGCCCCCTCGTTAACAGAGGCACAGCTTGCCGTACTGGAGGTGCTTGAAGATCATGAAAAAATGAAACCGTCTGATCTGATTCCATTTCTTGCGACAACACCTGCTGCCGTAACGATGTTATTGGATCGTATGGAGAAAAACGGCCTCATATGCAGAGTTCGTGATGATCAGGACAGACGGATTGTATGGGTTTCATTATCCGATAAGGGCAGAATGGAAACCAAGCGCGGTATTAAGATCCGCAATGAATTTATGAATTCCGTACTGAGCAACATCTCGATGCACAATCAACAATTGCTTGTATATCTGCTTGGGAAAATGACTGCACCCAAAACGAACGTGCAAGAGCCGGCCTTAACAAGTTCAGGTTAAACGAGCAAACTCTGATCGTGAATTGAGTGTAGTAAATAATCTGATGATGTTGAAAAACAAAACGAATGATTCAATAATCATAAATAAGCATACTTCTGCTCATTAGGGGCAGAAGTATGCTTTTGTCTTGTTATTTTGTCTTGTTATTTGACAGGGCAGTTTTCTTATGTAGAGCCAATAGGACTGAAACTCCATTCGGTATTGCGTATGGTGTAAAAAGAACACACATTGACAACTGAATCAATATATCGTAATATTACAATATAACGTTTTAGGGGGAGTTATTTTGGAGTTGCCTGCGTTTGATCGGAATCAATTAAAACAGTTTGACGAGCCAGCAGAGTTTCTTAAAGCGCTGTCTCATCCCGTACGTTTATGTATCGTTCGTGGTTTGATGCGCAAAAAAAAATGTAATGTTTCATATATGCAGGAATGTCTGGATCTCCCGCAGTCGACGGTATCACAGCATCTGCAGAAGCTTCGCAGTGCAGGAATTGTTGCTACGGAGCGAAATGGTCTGGAAGTCAATTACGTTCTGGCTGATTCTCGTGTGGAGCAGTTGGTCATGATTTTATTTGAAAAGGATGATTGCGAAGATGAATAAACGTAAAAAAGTGTTAATCGTAGGAGGTGTCGCAGGGGGTGCATCTGCTGCTGCACGCCTCCGTCGTCTGGACGAACATGCCGAGATTATTATGTTTGAAAAAGGCCCATATATCTCATTTGCCAATTGCGGCTTGCCTTATTACATTGGAGGTACGATTGAAGAACGGGCGCGACTGCTCGTACAGACTCCGAAAGGTATGGAGGACCGTTTTAATATCGATGTTCGTACACAAAGCGAAGTTATCGCTGTTGATCCAAATAGACGAACCGTACAGGTACGCAGTGCCGAGCGTGGTTTATACGAGGAAAACTATGATGAATTGATTTTGTCTCCTGGTGCACGCCCTTTGGTGCCTGATCTGCCAGGGAAAGGGAACCCATTAATATATACCGTGCGGAACATTCCGGATATTGATCGAATCAAAGAACGAATAAGTTCTTATAACAACCGGAGTTCAATTGTCATTGGTGGTGGATTTATCGGTGTAGAGATGGCTGAAAATTTAAAGGAAGCTGGGCTGGATGTAACTTTGATTGAGGGGAATGATCAGCTGTTAACCCCGTTTGATCCGGAACTCGCAGCTACGCTAGCTCAAGAGATGGAGCAGAATGGAGTAAAGCTTTTATTTTCACAGCGGGTTCAAGGCTTCCGTACGTTGGATCAAGGTGTTGGTGTTGAATTGCCCGATGGCACGATATTATCTGCAGATATGGTTATCTTGGCCATTGGTGTTATGCCTGACACCTCATTTTTGAAAGATAGTGGCATCGCTCTCGGATCGCGGGGACACATCATCGTTAATGACAAGATGGAGAGCAGTATTCCGCATATTTATGCCGTAGGGGATGCCATCGAAGTAAAGGATTACATTCACGGCACGCAGACAGCCATTCCGCTTGCGGGTCCTGCCAACAAACAGGGACGTATCGTAGCTGATCAGATTGCGGGTCTTCCAACCACCTATAAAGGGACTCAGGGTACATCGATTATCAAAGTGTTTGGTTTGACAGGGGCATCTACTGGTACTAACGAAAAAACGCTCAAACGAATGCAAAAAGACTATCACAGTGTTATCGTACATCCCGCATCTCATGCTTCCTATTATCCCGGTTCCAGTGCAGTTACGTTGAAACTACTCTTTGCTCCGGATGGGAAGATTCTAGGCGCACAAGCTGTTGGTTATGAAGGTGTGGATAAACGAATTGACGATATTGCAGTGGCGATTCACTTCGGAGGAAATGTACGAGATCTTACGGAACTGGAACTCAGTTATGCGCCGCCGTATTCATCCGCGAAAGACCCGGTTAATATGCTCGGATATGCTGCGGAAAACATTTTAGACGAACGGGTGCATTCTTACACGTATGATCAACTTGCAGAACGTGACGTTGCCCAGTCCATATTAGTAGATGTTCGGAGTGATCTGGAACACCGTAACGGGAACATCGCTGGATCTCTATCCATTCCGGTGGATGAGCTTCGTCAGCGGCTTGGAGAGCTGGATGTAACCAAAGAAATCTGGGTTTATTGTCAGGTTGGGCTTCGTGGTTATACCGCTACACAAATTCTACGTCAGCATGGCTTTCAGGTGAAGAATTTAAGCGGAGGTTACAAGACGTATCGTCAGGCACAATTCAAACCTACAGGCGTATTAGGTGGAAGTAGCCACGGTGACAAAAATAAGAATGACAGTACCAGCAACAGCACTGGTGTTAACGGCAATCAACAAGCACAACAAGAGCTCCACATTGATAATGAACTGAATGTATGTGGTTTGAGTTGCCCGGGCCCGCTAATCGAGGTTAAACAAAAAATGGATCAGTTGGCAAACGGACAGACCCTGCGGGTCAAAGCTTCCGATCCGGGATTTTATGAAGATGTGAAGGCTTGGGCAACGATGTCGGGGTCTGACGTTCTCAAGTTGGAACGGGATAAGGGCGGGGTGATTGAGGCCGTTTTGGCCAAAAATGCTTCACCTGCCACAAATAGTTCAATGCAACTTGAAAAAGCGAGTACAATGGTCGTATTCAGCGGTGAGCTAGATAAGGCCATCGCCTCCTTCATTATTGCCAATGGAGCAGCGGCCAGCGGGCGGAAAGTTACGATGTTTTTCACCTTCTGGGGGTTGAACATTATTCGAAAACAAGAGATGCAGCAGGCACCTGTCAAAACAGGCATGGCCCGTATGTTTGATATGATGTTGCCGAGCAATAGTCTGAAGCTGGGACTATCCAAGATGAATATGTTTGGTGCAGGGCCGAAAATGATCCGAGGTTTAATGAAAAAAAATAACGTCGCTTCGCTGGAACAACTCATGCAATCGGCTATCGCTCAAGGGGTTGAAATCGTAGCTTGTCAGATGTCGATGGATCTGATGGGGATACAACGTGAGGAATTGATCGATCAGGCTGTTATTGGCGGCGTGGGTTATTATCTCGGACAAGCGGATCAGGCGAATCATAATTTGTTTATCTAGAATGTGTATATTAATCAAAAGTTAAAACGGATCTTATTTCAAACTTCGTAAATTTATCAACCAAACCCCGATTTCACCTTAGGTGGGATCGAGGTTTTTTGCTTCTGTGATGACAAGAACTACAAACGTCAAAGGTCCAGACCATGGTGCATAATCTCATCGTTCAGGGAAAAGCTACAACCAAACTGATTAGCTACTATTGGGCTTGCTTATATAATGTATATATCAAATATAATATGTCTTAATATTATTTTCTTGAAATCATATGTAAAGAGTTGACTATGTAAATATTTTTGTTATAATAAGTAATTGTTCCCCTGATATTTCGTACACGAAATATTATATTCCATAAGTAAAAGGGTGAAACAATGACGGATACGTACGAAGTATTTTACATTATCAATTCATTTCGACAAGTGAATCAGATGCTTTTCCGGGCATTCTGGAATGAAAACAAGGATATAGAGTTAACTTCGATTCAGTTTATGGTGTTATCCATCCTCAAGGAGCGGCCTGCTCTTGGCATTAACGAGATTGCTGATCTGTGCCATATGGGTAGTAGTTCAATGAGCGCTGTTGTAGAACGTCTCGTGAAGGGCGAGTACATCATACGGACACGTTCTGATGCAGACCGTCGCTCTGTGGTGCTGCAGATCACAGCCAAAGGGGAAAAGGCTCAACAGGAGACACAACAACTCTGGATGGAGCGTGTATCACCTATACTGGAAATCTCGAAGGAAGATCTAGAACACCTGCTTCGCATTCATAGTCTAATGGTTGAAAAGTTACAAGGAAGAGAGATGAACAACTTATGAGCGCAACCACTGCTACAGCTCCATCTTCTGCGATGGACAACATCAAGAAAGGCCCCATTGTAGCGGCCTTGCTAATTGGTGCCTTTGTGGCATTTTTGAACCAGACCCTGATGAACGTGGCTCTTCCCAAAATTATGGAGGATCTCGGCATCGGGCCGAACAAAGCCCAGTGGCTTACTACGGGCTACATGCTTGTCAACGGGGTGTTAATCCCGGTTACGGCATACTTGATTGCCAAATTCTCAACACGGCAAATTTTCATAACAGCTATGACTTTATTTACGATCGGTACGCTAGTCTGCGGACTAAGTCCGAACTTCTCGATTCTTATGGTCGGCCGTGTTATTCAAGCTGCAGGTGCCGGTATTCTGATGCCGCTGATGACCGTTGTATTTCTGACGATTTTCCCGATTGAGAAGCGTGGACAGGCGATGGGAACGATGGGGATTGCCATGATTCTCGCACCAGCAATTGGTCCTACATTGTCCGGTTATATCGTTGAGCACTATTCCTGGAGATTGTTGTTCTACATCATTCTGCCATTCTCCGTCATCGCAACAGCGATTGGTATTGCGTTTGTCAAAAACGTAACACGTCAGTCCAAGCCGAAACTGGACTCCGTTGGCGTAATCCTATCCACACTCGGATTCGGTAGTTTGCTGTATGGTTTCAGTGATGCGGGTACAGACGGATGGGGAAGTGCTGTTGTCATCAGCTGCCTCGTCGTTGGTGCCATTTCCCTAATTCTGTTTGTTATTCGTCAGTTGACGACCGATCATCCGCTTTTGGAGTTCCGTATTTTCAAATACAACATGTATACCTTAACAACCATTATTAATATGCTTGTTACGATGGCAATGTTTGCAGGTATGATCTTGCTCCCAATCTTTTTGCAAAATATCCGTGGGTTCTCACCGATTGAATCCGGCTTGCTCATGATGCCAGGTGCCATCTTAATGGGTATTATGTCTCCGATTACAGGTCGCATCTTCGATAAAGTGGGTGCACGTTGGCTCTCCGTTACGGGGCTGGCTATTACAGCGGTTACCACATGGGGACTCAGCCGTTTGGCCATTGACACCACGTATGGATACATGATGTTTATCTACACTGCTCGTATGTTTGGTATGTCGATGCTGATGATGCCGATTCAGACGGCTGGTCTGAATCAATTGCCTCAACGACTTAATGCACATGGTACAGCGATGTCGAACACACTCCGTACAGTGGCAGGTGCGATCGGTACAGCGATTCTTGTAACGATCATGAGTAGCAAGCTCAAGTCGCATCTGGCGGAAACGATGGCTACAGGTACAATTGACCCGAACAACAAAACAGCGGTGCTGGCTGCTACAGCAGATGCAACCATCTATGGTGTCAACTATGCCTTTACGGTGGCCACCTTTATGACAATTGCAGCACTGATTATGGCTTTCTTCATTCAGAAGACGAAGCCGGCTACCGAGCCGGTAAACGCAGAGAAAGAAAAGGCTAAAAAAGTGGCAACAGCGTAACATTAGACTTGAAATCTCTAACGATAAATAAGAGAAAGAGAACTCTCAGGCTGCCAGTAGGATATATCTTCTACGGCAACGAGAGTTCTCTTTTTTGTTTTGAAAACGACATATCACTAAGCAAACGAAAAAATGTGCTGTCACTTATTTTCATTTTTAATAGAAGTCACATCATGCAGTAACCAGTCTGGATCAGGTTTATGACCGAAACGTTGGAGATCGATGTTCCCACCAAGCTGGAATTCCACACCTTCACTGACGAGCTCGGTTTCCTGCATCATGCGTGATTCTTCATCAGGTATGGCAATTTGTCCTTTCGCATTGACGACCCGGTGCCAGGGTAAGCGTTCCTTCCGGCTCATAGAGTGCAGAATACGAACGACCTGTCTTGCCGCCCTTGGGCTTCCAGCGCAGGCTGCAATCTGTCCATACGTCATTACCTTTCCTTCAGGGATCGCAGCAATAATGGCGACAACCTGCCTTGTGAACGGGGTCATGAATATCGGCTCCTGTCTTTGAAGTTTAAAATAATATACACAGAGAGAGTTGTTATATGATTTTTCGATTAAAAAAAGTGCCGCCCGGATGTAGCATCCGAACGACACGTTACAGGTGCAGACAGCTACTGCTTCTAGTTCATCCAATCTGCTTATATGCAGTTTATATCTTCAAGGCGAAAGCTTTTTCGTATATATCCAAAGGCCATTCAGCCCAAGGAAACTCTCGTGCAGGCAGGGATTGTAGCACAACTTCCTCTTTGGTCACAGGATGGGGCAGAGCGGCAATGACAGACCATAACGCGATCTGTTGTCCCGGTTTGTTTATTTTGGCACCATATTTCTGATCTCCGAATAGTGGACAGCCGGCTTCTTTCATCTGCACACGTATCTGATGAGATCGACCTGTATGAAGCTCGATATGCACGAGGCTGTAACGATCGGTTTCTCCGATGACCTCGTAGTCTAGAACGGCATCTTTACCACCAGGTGTACCTTTGGGTACAGCGGTTACGGTGTTCGTTTTGCTGTCTTTTAACAGGGTGTGCTTCAATGTGGCCTGACGTGCTGGCAACTTGCCATGAACAACAGCTGCATAGATTTTACGGAAGTGACGTCCACGCACAGTCTCAGACAATCGGGAAGCGGCTTTGGAAGTTTTGGCAAAGATCATGGCACCTCCAACCGGGCGATCCAGACGATGCACCAGCCCCAGATATACATTACCAGGTTTATTATAACGTTCTTTCAGATCCTGTTTGAGTAAAGTGAGCAGATCCGGATCACCGGAAGCATCTTCCTGCGTAGGGACATTCACCGGCTTCGTAATGCCTAACAAATGATTATCCTCATACAGAATCTCGATATCTCCAGTTTTTTGTACATCATGAGACATCATCAGGACTCCCAGCGGCCCAAAATACCGCAAGGCAGATCCAGACCGCTGCGTGTAATCGGTAATCCGATTTCTCCGGCAGTAATCTCTCCACCATACTTGGCAGACATCGTCATCGTCAGCATGTTTCGTAATACCGTTGAAGAGATACCTGTGGTATAAGAGTTTACAAGCATAAACAACGGATTATCCGAAAGAATCGTCATACAGGATTTCAGGAAAGGATAGAGGTTTTCCTCCAGTTTCCATGTTTCACCGTTCGGGCCACGTCCATAAGAAGGCGGGTCCATAATAATCGCATCGTATTTGTTACCACGGCGCTGCTCGCGCTGTACAAATTTGAACACATCATCGGTGATGAAACGAACAGGGCGATCAGCAAGTCCGGACAATTGCACATTTTCTTTCGCCCATTGAACCATACCTTTCGCTGCATCACAGTGTACAACAGAAGCGCCAGCGTATGCCGCTGCTACGGTTGCTCCGCCAGTGTAGGCGAATAGGTTCAAGACAGAGATGGGGCGTCCTGCATTCGAAATTTTATCCATCATCCAGCTCCAGTTGGCAGCTTGTTCGGGGAACAATCCGGTGTGTTTGAAG
This sequence comes from Paenibacillus xylanexedens, assembly GCF_007680605.1. Taxonomy (GTDB): domain Bacteria; phylum Bacillota; class Bacilli; order Paenibacillales; family Paenibacillaceae; genus Paenibacillus; species Paenibacillus xylanexedens_B. The sequence continues at coordinate 2,258,409 of NZ_VEIO01000001.1, read as the reverse complement.
CTTGTCGGTTTAATATGGAATTTCAGGTTTTCATATCCGATCGTCCAGCGTTCAGGAATGGGCTTTTTCATATCCCAGCTTCCCCCGCCAGAAGAGCTGCGATGATAGTGACCGTGAGCTTGGCGCCATTCGTGGGTTTCTTGTTCAAGCGGCCAGATGATCTGCGGATCAGGTCTGCGCAAGATGACATCTCCCCAGCGCTCCAGCTTCTCGCCGCCTCCCGTATCGATTACTTCATAGTCTTTCCAGTTCTTAGCTACGTACATAGTGGTTTATCCATCCTTAAAATTCATTTGGATACTATTGTACAACAAAAAAGGGGCTGTACGCCAGTTAGCCTCAGGGGATTTGGGCAATGTATAGATGAATTTCGACACATCATAAAACTAAAATCTGAATAAAATTAATTTGACAATGATAATCATTATCACTTATGATTTTGTTATTGCAGTTTGCAATCTATTCGGAACGTATTTTAAGGAATTAAATCCATAATAAGAAACCAAAGTGAGGGACAATAGATGGCTAAATGGTTAGTGGCTTATGCCAGTATGACAGGGAACACGGAAGAGATTGCCGAACTTATTGTGGAAGGCATTACAGCAAGTGGTCATGAAGTTGACTTGAAATCTGTAACCGACTTTAATGCCGCAGAAGTTTTGAATTATGAGGGCTTTATGATTGGTGTGTACACATGGGGAGATGGTGAACTGCCGGATGAATTTCTGGACTTCTATGAAGAACTGGATGAGCTTGATTTGCACGGAAAGAGAGCGGCTGTCTTCGGAAGCGGAGATACGTCCTATGAACAATTTTGCGGAGCAGTCGATCTAACAGCGGAGAAGCTGAAGGAACGCGGGGCGGAAGTATCACCAGAGATGTTGAAAATTGAATACAGTCCGCTGGAGCAGGAAAAAGAATCATGCCGGGATTTCGGCAGACGTTTTGTTACTGCTGGTGCGGAGATATCCTGATCGAAATGCTGCAGCGTGATGCCTATACAGCAAAGGCTCAGGGGAGCGACGGGCTCCCTGAACGTTTGCTTGAGGACTATAAGCTGGAAGAGATGTTGCGTAGCCCGCATCGGTTTATCCGCCCTGAACCATCGGCTGAGCAACGTCCAGCGCTACAATGGAGACATCGTGTACAATATGCGGTGAGCCATGCCATTAATCATTTTTACAGTGTGGACCCTGACGTACGCAAAGAAATCCCGATTCAATATGTACTCGAAAAATGGTGGCCTAGAAAAACGGACGGTTTTGATTCCGTTCTTCATTATTGGGATGTAAAGCAGAAAATGATCGATGAATTGTCACTGGCCATTGCAGCGAATGATGATTTGAAGCGGCCTGCGATCTTGTATGAACAATGGAAAACCGAAGTGCCTTCTTTACAGATGTCTTTGTCCGTCATCTTTCAGGCGGCTTGGCAACCAGAAGGCTGGGATAAACTGCTTGTTCAGAAATATATGGTGGTTCATGATGCCAACGTCGTGGAAGCCTTTCAGCATATGGTCAGCGTGTTTTGCTGGGAAGCATTTGGCAAGTTGCCGGGCATGATTGAAATTTACTGCCTGCTGGAAGGGCGGAAGATCAGGTACATACCAGGCCGCCAATCATTACAGCGTTCGATGGATTACATCCGTCTTGTTCGGGACAGCATTCCCGTTGCCGAGGAGCAAGAATCAGAGCGCTTTACCGCAAGAGATAAGATCCGTGTGCATGAAGAAGTGGACCGTTGGAGAACGGAAGGGACGAAGCCACAAAAAACATGGTTGATGTGACACTCGGAGCTCTTGATAGCACTTATCTCGGAGGAGGGAATACAGGTGACAACGTTATTCAGGCAAGATATCGGTAATGGAAAAAGAAGAGCAGGAACATGTGAGTTCAGCTCCATGCCTGTACCTCAAGCTGTCATAAGAAAGCTGCTGGATGAAGCTGATCCATCTTTATATGTTATGAGTCCGGCACCCTGGCGTTTTATGCTATTTTCGGGTGAAGGGCGACAGCTCTATATGGAAGCTGTAAGGCAGAGTTATCCGCCTCATCTTGCGGATTCTCACGGGAGCTGGGCTGCGTATCAATACACGGAAGCGATCCCGGCTCATTTGGTGGTGGTTGCCCCCGGCAATTCCCCAGAGGATCATGTTTTGCCTGCGAAGGCATGGAGCAAGCGATTCTCTATTCTGGCTGCTGAACAGGGGGTACACGCGGTCTGGAAGATGAATGATTATCAGCAACATCCCGTATTCATGAACTTGATGGGACTTACATCGAGCGAAAGGGTGCTCGGCGTATTTCATATCGGTTACGGTGAGCAGTGTGGATTATCCAGTGTGGCAACAGGTAGACCAGCTTCTGAACTCATGACGGTATATGACCATTTGGTGTGAAGGGCAACGAGCCTGACAGCTGCGTTGCCGGGTGCGCTTACGGATATTTGATTCAGTGAATGTTACCGTGCAAGGTTTCCGAGGAAATGACGAACACGTTCTTGTTGAGAATGATCTTGAGAACTGGCTTTATATAAGCGATTTGAAACGGTAATGGTGTTACCAAAGAAAAATCGTTCAAACTGAGTCTGTCTGCCTCCGAATGAGCCTGCACCAAGTTCCCAGATCAGGCGGAACAGTGCGTTTCGTTCTTTGGATTCCATGTCGGAGCCTTTGAGATAGACGTTTAAAGCGTCAGCCGGCTCGGACTGGAAATCCTCTTCCTGTGGAATCATGATCATGCCGCTGGAACTGAGCAACTGCAATATCTCGATCATTTCAGGATACAGTTTCGGATAGAGAAGATTGGCAGCCATAAGCGGTTTAGGAGCTGGCAGGATATATCCTCGTCCGTCCGGTATTGCGCCTGCCTCAGCAGCTAGAGCAAGTGCTCTTAAGGATTCAAGGCCTGCGAGAACACGTGCGGTTTTTTCTATAACATGCGCCTCGTTCGACAGATCCAGCGTTTCGGTTAACAGCTGAATGGTGCCGAGCATAAATTCGGTTTTGGCAATATAACGACATAACACTTGATGCCCCGCATGGATATGGAAGTTACTGCCGCTGAAAAGAGTCGAAGACATCTGCTCATGACCTGCAAAAAAAATGCGGTTATGCGGCACAAGCACGTGGTCAAAGATGACGATATTGTCCATCTCCTCATATCTGGAGCTTAAGGGATAATTGTAGTTGGATTCAGCTGCATACGTATCTCGGCAGATCAGAGTGATGCCAGGCAGATCATTAGGCACGGCAAACGAAAAAGCAAATGGATTTTCATCATCAAAAGGTGCAGGAGAAGGGGATGGATAGACAAAAATTTCATCTGAAGTCACGGCTTGTGTGGCCATCATAAATGCACCGTTTATAATGAGTCCTTCATCAGTCCGATCGACAACCTTGGCAGCAATGGCATCTTCAGTAGCATCCATCTGTCCTGAAATTTTACTAGCATGTGGCTGAATAAAGGCATGGGATAGTGTGATGTCATGATCACGGCAATAGGCGTAGTAATTCCTCAGATTTTCAGCATATTGCGGGGAGAGATCGTTCAACAAGTCGGCAGCGGTAAAAAACGCCATCATCGCCGTGTTCATGTAATCGGGTGAGCGTCCCAGAAAACCGTGATGAGCCTGAGCCCATATCGTCATCGCTTCACGGCGTTTACGGAGATCGTTGACGCTGGTTGGAGGCAGAAAGGACAACCCTACAGGCTTTCCATCGGTAGGAGAAGGATAGGTCATAAGTTCAGTAAGCAGTGGGTCATACTGCAGGTCGTACATATTCATTTGAGTTTTCATCAAACCGGAGAAGGCGATGTGCTCGGAGCGTTTAGCAGTAAGCAGTTCTCCTTTATACCAGCAGGGTACGGTCTGGGCGTTAATTCGTTCACAATACTGCATGCCGGTTTTAGCGGGCATAGTTCTTCACCTCTTGGTCATGGTTCATGAGCACATTTATTTCTATGCTATACTACGTAAAGTTGTTGTCTGATGTGCTACGGACCATCGGGTGAAAAATTTGCATCGAGGGCTTGATAATAATTATCATTCTTGCTACAATAAATAAAGAAAAAGGAACCCGAGTGGGCTCCTTCGAATGAAACAGATTCTTTTATTTAACTTCAAACGTTTTGCAGTCTGTTTCAGCAGACTCGCTTGCTTCTTTGGAAGCGTGGCTCACGATGTAGATGGAAGAAGCATTACATTTGTTTTCTTGAGCCCAGTGACGACAGGAGTTTACTTCACACAATACGTCTTTTGCCATGATTGTTAACCTCACTTTTAGTTGGATTTACATTCGTTGGTATAAAGATCCGGATTCGCAAGTTGCCGCTTGAGAATCTGGAACAATTTTCACGCTCTCATGAATTTGGAGGGCTTTTTTGTGTTATACACAACGATGCACTCTCAGAATAGCAAATTTTGCTTTCTCATGCAACTAATTCGCGGCTAAGGAGACATACTGATGCTGATCAGGAGTTTGATCTTTGCAAAGAGGGTTCTGTATGTTATTATTTAATAGTAAAAATTACGATTAAAATAATTGATAGCTGAGAATCCGGTATGAAAAACACGGTTACAGATATATATCTTTCTTGAAGGAGCACACATACACATGAGTAAAATGAATCACGCAAACCGAATCCCGCGTGCAAAAGGAATCGATATGGCGGCATTCTACACGCCGAAGGAATGCAAACGAAAAGCACAACATATTGTCTTTTCGGCGGAAAATGAACGCATTGTCGAAGAGTTCATCACGATTCTGGGCATGAAGGAAAAGTTCAGGGAACATGATGTTTCCATCCCTAATAAAATGGTCATGTTTGGCCCTCCCGGCACAGGGAAAACGTTAACCGCGTCTTATCTGGCTCAGAGATTGGAATTGCCTCTTGTACTGGTCAGGCTGGATGCCCTTATTCACAGCTACTTGGGAGAAACGGGAAGTAATGTACGCAAGTTGTTTGAATATGCTCGCCTTAATCCTTGCGTATTGTTTCTTGATGAATTTGATGCGATTGGCCGGACACGGGAAAGTAACGACGAGGTAAAAGAAATGGCAAGGGTGGTGAATACACTTTTGCAATGTTTGGATGAATTCGAAGGAGACAGTATCCTGGTGGCTGCCACGAATCTGGAGACACAGCTTGATCATGCGATCTGGCGCCGATTTGATACCAAGATGACGTACGCGATGCCAGATGAAGATAGCCGCAGACTGTACATTAGCAAACTGGTTGGAACGTTTGAACAGGAGCACAGGCTGGAGGAGTATATCTGTGAACGGCTGGCTGGATGCAGCTATGCGGATGTGGAGCAGATTGTGTTGAAAGCAAAGCGTAAAGCTATTATTGGAAGCAGTGCTCTGCACAGACAGTTGATCTCTGATGCGTACGAGGAATACAGGCCCCGAGTGTTTCAAGGATAGAGGTGAGGTCAGTACCTGGGCGAATAACGAAAGCCCGGCTTCCTTCTTGTAAGGAATACCGGGCCTTTTTATTACAATGCTGATTTCGCTTTGACAGGTGAACGATAGGTTTTCTCTGGCATAGACGCTTCCTGCTGAGCAACCCAGCGTGGCAAGCTTAATCTAAACGTACTTCCATCTGGACTGCTGGAAACGAGGACTAACGTACCACCTTGCTCCTGTGCAAGAAGACGGCTGTATGTTAAACCGAGACCCAAGCCACGATTACGGCGTTTTTTCAACTCTCCCCGATAGAATCGTTCGAATATGTTACGCTGATCCTCTATGGTAATTCCCGTGCCGTTGTCCTGCACATCGACATGTAACATATCTTCCTCTACGCGTAAATGTATATGGAAGAGGGCTTGTTGGCCAGGTATTGTGGCATGCAGTCCATTGTTAAGCAAATTTACAATAATCTGCTGGATCCGGAGGGCATCACCCATCACGTATAGTGCGTCTGACGGCGCATGAAGCTGAACTTCTGGCATATGTTCTTCATAGGCAATTTTCCATTGGTAAATGATCTCGCCTACAAGCAACTTCAGGTCGGTGCGTTCCTTCCGAACAGCAACACTTCCAGCGGTCATGGCATTATAATCCAGCAGATCCGCAATCATTCGTTCCATGCGCTCTGATTCTTTCAGAGCAATATCCAGAAATTCTTTGCCTTCCTGGGGACTGACGACATCGTCGCGAACAGCCATCACCAATCCTTTGATCGAGGTGACAGGCGTTTTGAGCTCATGACTCACGCCTGCAAGAGAAAGTGCACGCCATTCTTCGAGTTGACGCAGACGGGTTGCCATATCCCCAAAAGAACCTACAAGCTCGTTCATTTCCCGTTCACGTGTTTTAATATCAAGGTTTACATCATAATTCCCGGCTCGGATTTGCTCTGCCGCATAAGCCACCTGTCGAATTGGTCTCGATAGTTTGCTCGACAGAAGATAGATCGTGAACCAGCCACAGAGAATAAGGCCTCCAAAAATCAATGCGACGAGCCAGATCGTTTCAGGACTGAACGTGATGGATTGCTTGGACTGCATGACCCAAACTTTACCTAGAGTCTGATTCCCGTCTGTAATATCGACCGTTACTCCAGCGTATTTATTGTTGCGTGGTTTAAGATAGTCGTCAGAGAGCCGATAATGGACATCTTCCTGCTTCATTTTAGGCTGGGAGAAAATCAGCTTGTTATTATTGTCCAGTACCATGACACAGAAATAATGATCGGTATTAAACAGCTTCTCCCGGCTGCTTACGATTGTATTCAGGTCAGGTGGAACCCAAAGCTGACTGCCCTTCACGGTTACTCGATCAGCAATCTCCCAACCGAGTAGCTCAGCCGTTTTCAAACTTTTCTCAATCGATGTTGTTCGTATCCAGTACAGCGCACCCGCGGCAATTACGGAGAAGCCGATACATAAAATCAGAAAGTAACGTAGTGTCCAATGTGACAAAATAGATGTCGTTCGTTTCGGTTTGGTGGATGTTAATTGGCGATCCAAAATTGATACCCCATTCCTCGCAACGTCCGGATTTCTCCTGTGTCTGTTGTCCAGTGAGAGAGTGCTTGACGCAGTCGTTTGATCGATAGATCTACAGCACGATCACTGCCTTCATAATCGAGTCCCCAGACTTGTTCAATTAGATGATCTCTAGTGAATGTGCGGTTGGGATACTCGGACAGAAAAATAAGAAGAGACAGGTCACGTGGTGTAAGCGCGACCTCCGCACCGTTCAGTAGCACTTGCTTAGCCGCAAGGTCAATGACCAGATTGCCAAAAGAACGCTTGTCCTGCCCTCCGGAAGTCCAGTGGGGGTTCCGTCGCAGTACTGCATTCACGCGTGCAACCACTTCTTCAGGTACAAACGGTTTGCTCATATAATCGTCAGCACCGGCATTCAGACCGTTAAGCCGATCTGTAATATCGTCCAGTGCAGTTAACATAATGACGGGACAAGCACTCTTTTCCCGAATAATTCGTAACAGGTCCCATCCATCCATTCCTGGCAGCATAACGTCTAGTAAAACGATAGAAGGATTTTCGGAATCAAACAGGGTTAAAGCGGTCTTGCCATCCGCTGCATGATGAACTTCAAATTCAGCTTTTCTCAGATAAGCAGCTAGAACGCGTGCGATTGCTTGCTCATCCTCTACGATGAGTACAGATTTCAAACAGGGTGTTCTCCTTTCACAGACAAGCTTGTGTACTGATTTTACATGAGGCGGGTCATAAAGCCAATCCTGTTTTCACTTTTTGAAAAAAAATGAAAAAGAATTTCATCTTGACTTCTTCCTGACACATTGGGCTGTTACTATCCATATCAAGAGGTAACGAAACCATACTGTACTGGAGGAATAATAAAGATGAGTAAAAAGGCTAAAACGTGGATTATTACAGGAGTAGCAGCAGTAGCCATCATTGGTGGGGGCGGTTATTACTTTGCAAATAGTTACTTAGGAAACAATGTTGAGATTGAACAGGTACTTCCGGTAAACGCGGCTGCATCTGGTACAGCTACAGATAGCGGCACGGGCACAGCAGTGGAAAATAAAAAGGTTGGAGCAGACCAGTTGAACGGGGACTGGAATATCAGCCAGGGATCGAAAGTATACTTCTCAGTAACCACTTCGCAGGAAACCGTGAATTTTGTGGACGAGCAGGTTAGCGGAAAATGGACGATTAATGTGAATGACCCGGCTCAATCACAAGCGGAAGGTAAAATTGAATTGAGCGGTATTGATTCTGGTAACGGTCAACGGGATGGACATGTTAAAGAAGCCGATTTCTTTGATATTGCCCAATATCCACAAGCTACATTTAAAGCCACTTCATTCGAAGGAATGCCTTCTGAATGGACGGAAGGACAGACAGTTGATTTGAAGATGAAAGGTATGCTGAACGTAAAAGGTATAGATAAAGAGGTTACGTTTGATGCCAAAGCGGCTTATCAAAATAATGAAGTGCTGCTGTCCGGCACAACGATGGTTACATTCGAAGATTTTGGCATGAAAAATCCACACTCGGTTGTGCTTTCCACTGAAAATGATATCCAGGTACGTCTTGAATTGAAGCTGGCGAAATAATAGAAGGATCTGAAATTTTCTATTGAACTATACTAATAAACGATTTCAATATAGTAAGCCCACTAAATCTGTTGTGTTCCGCCTCCGGGCGGGCAACAGATTTTTTGCTTTTGATATGCTTTTGCCGGAAAAAAGAATGCGACCGTTCATCTCCCTGAGGCTGGAAAATAAGGATTACGCTAGGCTGGATTATGTTTAGAAAAGTCGACATTGTTAAAATAACTGCTGTTTCCTTTGCATAATGCCGTGTTGCTAAGGATCATGAAGCGCTTACAATGGGGATGATTCATGACATTCATTGATCCAAGCACAAACAAACACAAGAAGGGGAGATCAAGGGTGAACAAAAGGTACATAAGCGGCTGTCTTGTTTTGTTGTTGTTATTCTGTGATCTGGGTCTGATCGCCAGGCCCGCAGAAGCGGCAAAAAACAATGTCGCGCTGAACAAAACGGTATCGGTGAGCTCGGATGAAAAACGATGGGGAGGCGATAAAACGCATCTGGTAGATGGTGATGCAAGCACCTATTGGAGTACAGAAACGGGAGTGACTTCTGAAAAACCGGAGTGGGTCATCATTGATCTGGGTGAAACGTACAATCTTTCCGGAGCGGAAATAACATGGAGGGACAATACGGTAGTGAAGTATACGGTTGAAACGTCTGCTGACCAGCAGCATTGGTCTACCGTTACGGATCAAAGTGATAACGCAGATGCGAAACAGATTGCTGATCTTACATTTCAACAAAATAATGTACGATACATTAAGCTCAACATATCCTTTTATAAGGAAGGTGGAGCGTGGCCACAAATACTGGAGTTTAAAGTGTGGGGAGAATCCGAAGGGATGGAACCAGCCAATATTATCAGTTTTGATTCCGTTCATGTTAGTACATTTGCACGGAGTGCGCCGGTTCTGCCGGCGGAAGTCAAAGCCAATTTTACGAATAATAAGTCGGGTCTCGTTCCTGTCACATGGGAGAGCATTGATCCAACGCAATATGAAAAATCAGGTTCATTCTCTGTAACTGGTGCGGTATATGGTACTGAGAAAAAGCCTGAAGCAACGGTTGTTGTACAAGGTTATCGTTCCGATTATGTGAGGGGCGTCGATATTTCCACACTCACGGCTATCGAGGATAAAGGTGGAAAATACCTGGATAGCAACGGCACCGAGCGGGACTTGCTTGATATCCTCAAGGATCGAGGTGTCAATTATGTACGTCTGCGTTTGTGGAATGACCCACAAAAATCAGGCGGTTATAACGATAAGGATGACGTCATTACCATGGCCGTACGCGCGAAGCAAAAAGGGTTAAAGGTGCTGCTGGATTTCCATTACTCCGATGAGTGGGCACACCCGGGTCAACAGCTCAGACCGAAAGCGTGGGAAAAGTTAAGTTTCAATGAGCTTAAGCAAGCAGTGTATGGTTATACGGTTGAAGTCGTTGGAGATCTGAAGAAGGCAGGAGCCATGCCGGATATGGTGCAGATTGGTAACGAGATCAACAGTGGTCTTCTCAATGGATTAAGCAGCGACGTGAATTTTGAGGAAAATGCAGCTTTGCTAAAGCAGGGAATTAATGGGGTTCGCGCGGTTGAAGGAAACGTTAATGCTTCTGATCGGACGAAGATCATGATTCATCTGGCTGAAGGTGGCAAGGCAGAGACATTCAAATGGTATTTTACTGAGTTGAAAAAACAAGGACTCGACTCCGATTATGACATCATTGGGCTATCCTATTATCCGTTCTGGCACGGTACATTTGCCGATGTGCAGAAAACGATGAACGAAGTTTCAGCAGCCTTTGGGAAAGATGTCATAATAGCTGAAACTTCTTATCCGTTTACTTATAAAAACGGGGACGCGCATGGAAATATTATCGGTTCGGATCAAGCGCTCATTCAAGGTGGAGCCACGTTCCCGGCAACAGTGCAAGGTCAATACGATGCAATTGCAGGCATCATGGATTTGATCGCCAATGTACCGAATAATCGTGGCGCAGGTTTCTTCTACTGGGAGCCGGCATGGATTCCGGCAGGTGTAGGCTGGATTGCATCCGAAGGCGATGCATGGGAGAACCAGGGCATGTTTGATTACGATGAGTACCCAGCGAATGGCGGGCATTCGTATGAAGGAAGAGCGTTATGGTCTCTCGATGTGTACAAAAGAGGACTGGAACAGATGCCGACAGATCGACAGCAACTTGCAGCAGCAATGACACGTGCTAACTCGCTTGTAGAAAGTGATTTCACACCAGAAAGCTGGGGCAGTCTGGCTCCTGCAATTGTTGAAGCTAAAGGGGTGTACGCCCGAGCGTATACATCAGGTGGTGTGAGTCAAGAGGAAACCGATGCTGCAACAACATATTTGGAAAATGTGATGTTACAACTCGGCGTGATTACACCGGAACTGGAACCGCTCCAAGTGGCAATTGCAGAAGCAGAGAAGATCCAACAGAATAACTGGTCGGCTGCAACGTGGAGCGTATTCAGTAAAGCACTGGAACATGCAAAATCCGTTGTGGCTAACTCACGGGCTACTCAGACTGATGCCAATAAAGCGGTAGAGCGCCTGGAATCAGCCATTAAGGGCTTGTCTGACGTGGATAAAACGGAACTGCACCAATTCATCCAGCTCATGCAACTGGAAAATGAATCTTCATATACACACCGCAGCTGGTCGGTTCTACAGCAAGCTTTACAGGCGGCTATTCAGGTGAGAGACCAAACAGATGCTATGCAATCTCAGGTAAATGCAGCACGGGATACATTAAAACAAGCTTTTACAAATCTGGTCAAACTAGAAGCCTTGACCACAGGTAAAACCGCTACTGCATACAGCAGTGCTGGAAATGGTGGCGGTAAAGACAATGCGCCGTCAGGAGCAATTGACGATAATCCAAATACATCATGGGGAACGGATCTTGGTCCGGGTGACAACACTTGGTGGAAGGTGGACTTGGGACAGGTGGCCAATCTCCGGAAACTTGAAATGTCGATGTGGAGCGGTGGTATCAAATACAGAATAGATGTCTCCGATGATAATGAGCATTTCAAGACGGTATTGGATACAACCAGTGATGTTATCGTATCTACATCCCCAAGTCATGTTCTCCCCGAGGGAACAGAGGGGCGTTATATTCGTGTAACCATTACAGCTGGCCCGACATGGGTTGGATTCATGGAATTTGAGGCATATGGCACAATTCCGGGTGACAGGACCGTATTAAAATCAACCGTTACAGCTGCGGAAGCGTTGAAACAAACCGATTACACGGCTTCAAGCTGGAGTGTGTTCAGCAAAGTGCTGGGACAAGCGCAGCAACTTGTTCTGGATGCGGAAGCTACGGAACAAGAGCTCACCAGTGCAGATCAACTTCTGAAGGAAGCCATGGCACAACTGGCACGTCAGACAAACCCGGGCACAGGGCAGCCATCTCAGCCAAGTAATCCGTCCGGGTCATCGGAACCTTCAACAAGTACGAACAATCCGGTAGTTACACCTCAGCCAACACCCGGGAACGAAACAGCGAGCGGTTCCATTACTGTAAAAGGAACGGTAACAGGAGATGGTGCATATGCGGTGCGTCCAAGTGCATCTGAGCTTACTCAGGCTTTGAGATCAATGGACACAGGCAAACGTACATTGAAGCTTGTGGCCGATGTACCAGACGGTTCCAAAGCAGTGACGTTCCAAGTGTCAGCAGGTCAGCTCTCTTCATGGGTTCGTTCGGAGGAAGTGCAGTCCATCGAGGTGGTTGCAGGCAAAACGACAGTTCGGGTCCCGCTTCGGTCCCTGCCGCTCACGATTGCAGAGAACACAGGTACGTTTGACGTTGTCGTTGCGGAAGGCTCCATAGCACAAGTGAACGTTAACCAGCAAGCCCAAATTGGCGATCATCCTGTAGTTGATGTGCAGATGCTACTCAATAATAAGTCAATCCAATGGGCTGACAAAACGGTTGAAGTGCTTTTGTCCGATGTGCAACCTGTCAAAGCAGATCATACGGTGATGGTTGTCAACTCCATCTCAACTAACGGTGAACTTCATCCTGTGATGTATACGAAGTATGATCAGACCACAGCTACGATGGCGTTCAAGCCGTCTAAGCCTGGCAGTTACGTCATTACCAACCTTGAAGTGCCGTTAACCGATTTACAGCATCATACCTGGGCAACTCAAAAGGTTCAACATCTCTATAGCAAAGGCATCATTGCAGGTATGAGTGACACACGTTTTGAACCGCAGGGTGAACTCACCCGTGCCCAATTTTTACAGATGCTCGTTAAAGGGATTGGAAAAACAAATCACACCGATTCTTCGGCTATACTACTACCGACAGACGTCAAGTCAGATCAATGGTATGCGGATGCGGTTCGCGCAGGTCTTGAGATGAACATTGTTCAAGGTAGAGCTGACGGAACATTCGGTGCAAATGATCGCATTTCCCGGCAGGATATGGCTGTTATGCTACATCGAGCGATGGAAGCAGCAGAACGTAATAACAACTCTGCTACTGTAAACACCGGCCAGATGAAGTTCAAAGATGAAGCAGATATTGCCGAGTATGCCAAAGACGCCGTGGCATTCATGTCACAACTCGGTCTACTAAACGGCTTGCCTGATAGCACATTTGCTCCCAAACAAACCGCTAATCGTGCGCAAGGCGCCGTTGCAGTAGCGAGATTGATGGAACAGCTGTATTAGAAATTGAAACAACGGTAACTTGATTTAATGAGACGCAAATGACATGTAGAGAAGAAAGGGGTCGAATCCATGATTCGGTCTCTTTTTTCGTATGGAATTCGTTAATGTCGTATTGACAATATCAAGATCATTTGTTATCATTTCGATAATATCAAAACGACATTAATGGGAAATGGGGAATGAGCCATGTTTGGATTCCGATTTGTAAAGTTTCAGCCGAGTGAATATGTAATGAAAGTGAAGAACGGCAGGGTACAACGTGAAGGTGTGGGTTTATCCTTTTATTATTACGAGCCAACGACTTCGGTTGTTGTATTGCCTGTTTCTTCGGTGGATGTGCCGTTTATGTTTGAAGAGATTACAGCGGATTATCAGACGGTTACCGTACAGGGGCAGCTGAGCTATCGCATTATGGATTACAACAAAATTACACAGAGCCTGAATTACACGTATAATTTGCGAAAAAATCAATATATGTCCGACGATCCTCACAAGCTGGATCAGCGGGTGATTACCATTGCAAAAGTGCTCACGAAGAAATATTTGGAGCAGTTGCCGTTAAAAGAAGCGATTCAATCCAGCGAACGGCTCGCCAGCAATATGAAACGAGAAGTCGCACAGCATGAAGAGTTGGAAAAGCTGGGCGTAGAGCTGATGAATCTATCCATTCTGGCTATTTTGCCAAATAAGGAAACGATGCGCGCGTTGGAGGCACAGGCGAGGGAAGAAATTTTAAAACAGGCAGATGAGGCTTTATATGTACGGCGTAATGCTTCGATTGAGCAGGAACGGCGTGTGAAGGAAAATGAACTGAATACCGAGATTGCGGTGGAGACGAAGAAACAACAGATTCGGGAAACTCAATTACAGGCAGAGCGCTCGGTGAAACAGAAGCAGAACGAGATGGAGCAGGAGCAGCTTCAGTTTAATACCGCGATGGAAGAGCGTAAGCAGCAGTTAATCGAGCTCACCATCGCGAATCAGAATGCCGAAGCAGATGCCAAAGCGTATGAGATTGCAGCGGTCATGAATTCGCTACAGCATGTACAGCCGAACGTATTACAGGCCATGGCCAATATGGGCATGAACTCGGATAAACTGATTGCACTTGCGTTCCAGGAACTGGCTGAGAATGCGGGCAAGATCGGGCAACTTAATATTTCACCAGATCTGCTGCAGGGCCTGATGGCACCAGCAGAAGGAAGAGGCAAGGGAGGGGCAACACGATGATTGTTGGATGGGGGAAACAAACCAATCTTACCGCTTCCAGAACACGGGCTATACGATCCAGTCGAGTTAGTCAGAACGTGTCTGACAATCAAGCCACTCTGGTGAAACAAGTCAGTGAGGCCAGTCAAACAGTCAAAAAAACGAACAAAGGTTACCTTCGAGTCAAAGGGAAGGCGGGAGGTGGAATCACAGATGGTTAAAATAAATGAACCCATGAGTGAGCATAAACTGATTTTGGTTAAGCGCAGAACCCGCCTGGAAGAATTGATTGTACGTTACAACACTGTACAGCAAGCTCAGTTTTACATTGAACGTCTTGGTGCTGACTTTAGCGATTACGTCGAAGAAGATCGACGTTACAAGCAATCGATACAGCTTGCACAGCAGCAATTGAGCCAACTTGGACGTGTTCAGATGATTGACCGAGAGCATGTGCCAAACTTTATATTTGGAGAGCAAGATATTGTGGTTGTGGTCGGACAGGATGGTCTGGTTGCCAATACATTGAAATATGTTACCGAGCAGCCTCTCATTGGTGTGAATCCAGATCCGATGCGTTGGGACGGCGTGTTATTACCTTTTACGGTGGAGGATTTAAGCTTCATTGTTCCAGACGTGATTCTTAGACGGCGCGCGCTTAAGGAAGTTACACTCGCCAAAGTTGAGTTAAATGACGGACAGGTGCTGTACGGGGTCAATGATTTATTTATTGGTCGGAAGACACATGTGTCTGCACGTTATGAAGTGCGATTGGGAGCCAAGGTGGAACAGCAATCGTCCAGTGGCATTATTGTATCTACAGGTATGGGATCAACCGGATGGTTCAAGAGTGTGCTGGCTGGTGCTTCAGGTATTGTCCATTCGGCGGCTTGGCAGCAAATAAGCACGGTAGATGGGGAGCGTCTGACCAGTGAAGAACGATCATTTGAAATAACAGGAACGATGCCTGAAAGAGGGGAGAGAAAGAATGAATTTACGTGGGATGCCCCTTATCTGTATTTTACAGTGCGTGAACCGTTCCCAAGCCGAACAACAGCGGCCAATCTTGTGTTTGGACAGATACACGGGAAGCAGCCACTGCACATCGTTTCACAGATGCCGGAGGATGGAGTTATTTTCAGTGACGGGGTAGAGCAGGATTTTCTGGAATTTAACTCGGGTGTGCACGCAACGATTGGTCTGGCAGAGAAGAGAGGGCGCCTGGTGATTTGATCGAGTTTCTTCTATATATAACGTTCATCTCTATTATTTTGATATTTGTATTTGCTCATATATAAAACCAGTGATATTTGAAAATGTAAATCCTAAATCCAAACCTGTGTTTTCTTGATTTGAATCAAGGAGTTGCAGGTTTTTTCACGTTAAGATAAACACATAACCAGAACAAATACAGGAGGATGAATACCATGAGTATCACGTCATTACAAGAAGTTAAAGCCTACAGTACGGAACGTTTCACGAAAAGGGTGTTATCTCAACAAGGAGGCGGTGTAACCTTCGTGCTTCATTTTCTGCCAGGACAACAGCTTCCCGTTCACAAACATCCCGGTGCAGACCTCACGTTGCTCGTCGTTGAAGGCAAGGGTACACTCATTCTGGACGGAGCAGAGCATGAGATTCAGGCAGAAGATGTGGTATCCTGCGGAGGAGAGACGGAATTCGCATTTCATAACACAAGTGATACGGAAGTTCGCTTATTTGTGGTACTGAGTAGAGTGCCGGAAGCTTCTTACGCTAAAGATATCTAATATAAAGAAAAGAACAGAAAAGAACAGAATAAAATAAATAGGTAATCAGTAATTGCAGACTCCGCTAGGGGTCTCTTTTTTTGTGCTGAAAAACAAACACAAAAACGTACCCATGCCCTGATCGATTCAGCACTTGAGTACGTCATTTAGTATCGGTGATTATGTTTATGTTGTTCTTGTTGTCGATTAGATTGCGTTGTTTGGACGTCAATGCTTTGGCCAACATCCTTGATGATCAGCACGGTTTAAAAGTATCCGAGCATTTCTTTGGCTTCTCTGGACATCAGCTGCGGAGACCATTGCGGTTCCCATACCACCTCCACGTCAATATCGGTCTTGTCGGTATTTTCTTGTAAAACCCATTTCACCGCACCAACGATGGTGTCATGTAGCGGACAGCCTGGTGTAGTCAGCGTCATTCGCACCTGAATGCGTTCAGGTTCTTCCTTTACTTCATACACAAGGCCGAGGTCAACGATGTTGACACCAAGCTCGGGGTCATATACTTCTTTTAAATACTCAAGCAATTGTGAGGTCTGTTCCATCTTTTCCACGCTCCAATCCATCTTGTTAACGTCTGAATACCAAGGCGATATTTGAAATATACACGATAGAGATCATAGACAATAATGTTCCGCCAACCATCATCACTTCCGCCAGATCGATTAGAATACCGCTGACTAAGAGCAGACTGGCTGCGACCATCGCAAGTATTCCCCGTTTGATCCTTTTTTCACTTAACATGCCAGCCATGAGAGGAGTGCCTGGACGTCCGGCAAGCTTGCCGTATTTGTGGGTCCACCATAGAAAAGGCACAATTTTGGAAGCATAACCGAGGATCGTCAGAGATACCCAGCCTCCAAGATATACCCAGCCAGTCAGAAGCACAACGCGTGAATCAAGGAGCAGCTCTACATCTTGCGCACTATAGATTAACAGAGCCATGGAATATACGAGCAAGGCACGGCTTACGTAAACCGTCCAGCGGATTCCGGGGCCAGGGTTGCTTTTATGGCGTTTTTCTTGAATTTGTTCCAGATGGTATACGTAACAGATCAGTGCTCCTGTCAAAAGCAAAAGCGCAAACCAGAGTAAGGCTCCTTGGATGCCCGTGAGGAATGCGATTACTCCGATGATAACAGCGGCATTCCACAAGATTAGTACGATTTTTTGAAGTCGGATAGAGAAATCATGGGACAAATAAAACATCGGCAGCATTTTGTAACTGAATCCGGTTATTAACATGCCAAACCACCCAAGGGTTCCCATCCATATATGTGCGCCAAACAATCGTTGATGCAGACCATTCCAGTCGCCAAAAGCAAAATTCAGTCCCATCAGCATGCCGGATAATCCGGTGAGTACAAGGTACAGACAGGCACATGCTGCACTAATCGTCACCGGATTCCATTGTGAAGCCCGGAAGAGGGTGACAGCCATGTTCACGCCAAATAATAAGATGCCGGATAGTGCAATCGTTGCTGAATCTGCAATCCAGATTACATCTGTGCGAGTAAAACCAATCAACATGCCTGTAGCACCGACGGTGAACAAGAAATAGTGACAGTAACCAAGCAATGTACTATATATATTCGTTTGCAAAATGACATGTATCAATTGATAAACGGCACCCATCGCCAGCATGGTGGCCCACCCAAGCACGAACAAATGTGCATGAAACCAGCCTTCGGGTCCCCTCAATTCATCCCCTAGCCAGCCTGTCAATGAGAGCAAGGAGAAGGCGTGATACATTACAAATCCAACGATGCCCGTGATGATAAAAAGAAACGGCAACCTGGACATGGCTTTTGCCCCCTTACCCTTTTTCAATTCTGACTTTGGCTGTGCCATCCGCTTGGTCCTCAACCGTGTAGAGACAACCGAGCTGATTCAGTTCCTCGATCAAAAAAACGGGCACGCGGTCATTATGAATAAGGATAACTTCTCCCGGTTTGCAACGTTCAAGTGCAGCTAATGTGCGCATCATTGGCTGAGGCGGCTCCAGTCCGCGATTGTCGAGTACAATGGTCGGCTCTTTCAGTTCCTCTGTTATGGGCTCATCTGACAAAACCTCGGATGTCGAAGTTTCAGCTATTGCTGGAGGTTGCCCTTCACAGGAAGTTACGGCATTCCCTGAACCCGAATCCTCAATCGACGATGAAGTTAATTCATATCGAGCCAAAGTATGGGATTGAACCGCCGCAGAGACTTTCGCTGCAGCGGTTTTATTTTTTTTATGAACAAATGTGGTCAACCAATGATTGGATTCAAGACGCTCCGATGTACTGGAGTATCCTTTCATTTTCAGAATGCCAAGTAGTGGAGTCGGCTTGAACGGCGCATGCAGGAGCAATACGTCTTCGTGTTTCAGTTCTTTAACGGTAGCCATAATGAGCTGAAAAGGCTCCAGTTTTTTGCTCAGATGAGGGCGTACGTCCAGTTCAACAATATTAACGTCGGTTTCAAGCATGAACGTTCACATCCGTTTCGATGCTGACTGCCGTAGCTGCTTCCGTCTGCTGAACAACCTTGATCGAAGATTCATATAAAACGGCCATTCCTCCGTACTGGTGCGCCATTCCCGTTCAACTCCAATCTATCGTTTAGTGATTTTGACCTGAAACGTTATAGGACCCTGTTCGATATATTCCCAGTCAAAGCCGTCAGGATGTGTCGATTGAAACTGGAAGCGGAGCGGTTTTGGATCGTGATCGTTAACGAGCAACATCGCTTCTTCGGGCTGAAGAGCTTCGAACGTTTCAAAGATGACTTTATGTTTCAAATGAGGTGGATACTCTGTGGCATTAATCGTTGCAACGTATGTGTTCATGGGGCATTCCTCCAGATTGGTATTAGTGTGGTTGTTGCAATTTGATTATAGAAAAGCAGACTGGGGAGCTGTGTGAGCCTGCTCACACCTTTATTTTTTGTCATAATCTCGCCTTATTTGATCTGGAATCCAGTTCGGAAAAGATTTGCGGAGCTTTCGTAAATATGCAACTATGCGTTATGTTTCAGCTCTTGTGATATTTTGCACAGTTAGCAGAGCCGGACATCATTATGCTTAAGCCCATGATTGACAGTACATGTGAGGTAACGAGTGTTTTTCCATCAGCCGATGTCATGACAGCACCCGAGAGAAAGGAGGTACGTGAATGGAATCAAAGCTAATAGACCCGTATGGACGTGTACATGATTACTTGCGTATATCGGTTACGGATCGATGCAATTTGCGTTGTGTGTACTGCATGCCGGAAGAAGGAATGCAGTTTGAACCGACGGAACGTATCCTGTCCTATGAAGAAATTACATCGATTGTCCAGGCACTTGCTCCGCTAGGCATACGGAAATTGAGATTGACCGGCGGAGAACCTCTGGTTCGAAAGGGGCTGGATCAACTGGTTGCCATGTTATCCGCTATTCCGGGGATTGAAGACATTGCATTGACAACCAATGGCATATATTTGGCGGCTCATGCCGAGATGCTGAAAGCTGCAGGTCTGACACGCGTGAACATTAGTCTGGATTCGCTCAAGCCGGAGCGATTTGCGCGTATTACGCGGGGTGGTAAGGTACATCGCGTACTGGAGGGCATCAAAGCCAGTCAGAAGGCTGGATTCAAGCCAATCAAGCTAAACGTTGTACTGATGAAGGGTGTAAATGACGATGAGGTGGAGGATTTTCTACGCATGACGCTGGAAGATCCAATTGATGTTCGTTTTATTGAGTACATGCCTATCGGAGACAGTGGAACCGGTTGGAAGTCGAGTTATTTGCCACTTGAACATGTACTGAACACTTGTGGAGCCAAGTGGAACTACGAAAGATGCGGGGATGTGTACGGCAATGGTCCGGCCGATAGTTACCGGATCGTTGGAGCCGCTGGAACATTCGGTCTGATTCATCCGGTCAGCAGCCATTTCTGCGGTAGCTGTAACAGGCTCCGGTTAACGGCCGACGGTAACATTAAGCCTTGTTTGTACTGGTCGGATGAGTACAATGTTCGCCCGCTCGTTGGTAACGACAAAGCGGTGCAGGATTTATTTTACAAGGCGCTCGGCTCCAAACCCGAAACTCATGACATGGTAAAAGCCTTAAAAGGGCAAGAGATTAACGGAACACCTACGCTGCGGCATATGTCGCAGATTGGAGGATAGGAAGACCAGCATCAACAGGTCACAATTGTGGGAGGACAACAATGAGCAGCAAAAGCATGCCCTGGATGGGCAAACTGAAGTATTTTGCCAAACGTGAAAAAAACGCAGAAGGCTGGAGTGAGATGTCCCCGGTAAACCGGGACTGGGAAGAAGTATATCGCCGTCGTTGGCAACATGATAAAGTGGTGCGTTCTACACACGGCGTGAACTGCACGGGTTCGTGTAGCTGGCAGATTTATGTGAAAGATGGCATCGTGACATGGGAAACACAGGCGACGGACTATCCATCAACCGGACCTGATATGCCCGATTTTGAACCGCGTGGATGTCCGCGTGGAGCAAGCTTCTCATGGTATCTATACAGTCCATTACGTGTGAAACATCCTTACGTGCGTGGTGCGCTCCTTGAAATGTGGCGTGAGGCTCTGAAAACTCAAGGTGATCCAGTAAAAGCATGGTCAAGTATCGCGAATGATCCGGTCAAAGTGAAGAGATACAAATCGGTACGCGGCAAAGGAGGACTGGTTCGCGCGTCATGGGGCGAAGTAACACAGATTATTGCTGCTTCCATGATTCATACGATCAAAGATTACGGCCCTGACCGTATCATTGGGTTCTCCCCGATTCCAGCGATGTCCATGGTCAGTTACGCTGCAGGATCACGTTTCTTATCGCTAGTCGGTTCACCGCTGCTCAGTTTCTATGACTGGTACGCGGATTTGCCGCCGGCATCTCCGCAAATCTGGGGAGATCAGACCGACGTGCCGGAGAGCAGCGACTGGTATAACTCTGGATACATTTTGGTCTGGGGTTCCAATCTGCCGATGACCCGTACGCCGGATGCCCACTTCTTGGCAGAAGCACGGTATAAAGGAACCAAAGTGGTATCCATCAGTCCGGATTATGCGGAGTATGTGAAGTTTGCAGACACATGGATGTCCGTAAAACAAGGTACAGATGGCGCGCTTGCCATGGCAATGGGACACATTATCCTGAAAGAATTTTATCTGGATCATCCTACAGATTACTTCATGTCCTATGCGAAGCAATATACGGACTTTCCGAATTTATTGATTGTCGAAGAAAAGAATGGCGTAAACATTGCAGGCCGTTTCTTGCTAGGGGAAGACCTGGGCATCCAGGGCAACAACATGGCATGGAAGACCCTTGTATATGACGAAAATACGGCATCTTATGCGATTCCAAAAGGCAGTATGGGCTTCCGCTGGGGTGAAGAAGGTACATGGAATCTCAAAATGGAGCAGGTGGATACCGGCGAGCCGATCGATCCAAGACTTTCCATGCTCGGTGTGCACCATGATCTCGTAACCGTGCAACTGCCTTACTTCGATGACGAAGGAAGTCACGTAATGGAACGTCAAATCCCGGTTCGCCGCATCTGGGTTGATGATCGCTGGATTACGGTTACGTCGGTATACGATCTCGTGCTGGCGAAGTACGGGGTTGACCGTGAAATGACTTGTTCAGCAGACTCTAATGAAATCGTTGCAGGCGTCGTTCTGGAAACGGAAGAGGATAAACCATTTACACCGGCTTGGCAGGAAAAAATCACCCGGGTTGACCGGGATACCGTCGTTCAGATCGCACGTGAATTTGCACAAAATGCCGTCGATACACAGGGACGCTCCATGATTATTATGGGTGCGGGGATCAACCACTGGTACAACTCCGATGTCATCTATCGTGCCATTATCAACCTGCTTTTGATGACTGGCTGTCAAGGTGTCAATGGCGGCGGCTGGGCCCACTATGTAGGTCAGGAGAAACTGCGTCCGGCGGAAGGCTGGCAGACGATTGCGTTTGCCCGTGACTGGAGCGGACCTGCCCGTCTGCAGAACGGAACATCATTCTTCTATTTTGCAACAGATCAATGGAGATATGAGGAGACTAAGGTCGGAGAGCTGACCTCGGCACTTGAGGGTGATTCGCGCTTCGAGCACGTTGCTGACTATAATGTTATGGCTGCACGCATGGGCTGGCTTCCATCTTATCCGCAATTTAACCGCAATTCGATTGATTTGCATCAGGATGCACTGGATGCGGGAGCAAAAACGAATGAAGAGATCGGGGCTTACGTGGCATCCGAATTGCAAAATAAAAATCTGAAATTCTCCATTGAACAGCCTGATGACCCGGCGAACTTCCCGCGTGTGCTGTTTGTCTGGAGAGCAAACTTGATCTCAAGCTCAGGCAAGGGACATGAGTATTTCCTCAAGCATTTGCTTGGTGCCACGAACGGATTGCTGAATGATGATGATCTGGGACTTCGTCCAGAGCATGTGGAGTGGGTGGAACATGCTCCGGAAGGCAAGCTGGATCTTATGGTCAATATGGACTTCCGGATGGCGGGTACAGCAATGTATTCCGATATCGTACTTCCAGCAGCCACGTGGTATGAAAAAAGCGATCTGAGCAGTACGGATATGCACCCGTTTGTGCATCCATTCAACCCGGCAGTAGCCACACAGTGGGAATCCCGCTCCGACTGGGATACGTTCAAGGAGATTGCTCGTGTGTTCTCCGACATGGCTGCACAGCAATTTGACGGACCGCAGAAGGAGATTTTGACTACACCGCTGTTGCATGATTCACCGGATGAACTCGCGCAGCCGTATGGTGAGATCAAAGACTGGAGTGCTGGAGAATGTGAAGCTATTCCGGGCAAAACGATGCCGCATATTCAGGTCGTGGAACGTGACTATGCTGCGGTTTACAACAAAATGATCAGCCTCGGGCCTAATGTGAAGGATAAACCGATTGGTACGAAGGGTATCTCATGGTCTGCAACCGAGGAGTATGAGAAGTTGAAAGGCATTCTTGGTGTTAACCGAAAAGATGGTATTGGACAAGGATGTCCAGATCTGAGTACAGATCGTAACGTCGCTGAAGCAATTCTGACGCTGTCTACCACCACAAATGGCAAGATGGCTGTACGTGCGTGGGAGTCGCTTGAGAAGAAGACGGCACTTCACTTGAAGGATCTGGCAGAAGAGCGCTCGGAGGAGTGTTTCACGTTTGACGAGATTACGTCAAAACCGAAAACAGTCATTACATCGCCTGCATTCAGCGGATCGGAAAAAGGCGGACGGCGGTATTCACCGTTTACAACCAACGTGGAACGTCTGATTCCATGGCGTACATTAACGGGCAGACAGCAATTCTATATCGACCATGCGATGTTGCGTGAGTTCGGTGAGACGCTGGCGACCTTCAAACCGATTTTGAAACATACACCGTTCCATCCAAACAGTAAACGTCCGATTGAGGGCGGCAAAGAAATCGTGCTGAACTACATGACACCACATAATAAATGGTCCATTCACAGTATGTACTATGATGCACAGCCGATGTTGACCTTGTTCCGTGGTGGTCCAACGATCTGGATGAATCATGAAGATGCTGAGGACGCCGGTCTGGCGGATAATGACTGGATCGAATGTTTCAACCGTAACGGGGTCGTTGTGGCAAGAGCAGTCGTTACACACCGGATTCCGCGCGGAGTAGCCTTTATGTATCACGCTCAGGACCGTCACATTAACGTTCCGGGTACGAAAATTTCACAGACACGCGGTGGTACGCATAACAGTCCAACTCGTATTCACGTGAAACCAACACATATGATCGGTGGTTATGCCCAGTTAAGTTATGGTTTCAACTATTATGGCCCGACAGGCAACCAGCGTGACCTGAACGTCATCATTAGAAAACTGCAGGAGGTGGATTGGCTTGAAGATTAAAGCACAAGTCAGTATGGTCATGAACCTGGATAAATGTATCGGATGCCATACATGCAGCGTTACATGCAAAAACACCTGGACGAATCGTCCAGGTGCAGAGTACATGTATTTTAACAATGTCGAAACGAAACCAGGTGTCGGTTATCCGAAACAGTGGGAGGATCAGGAGCGTTATCGCGGCGGCTGGGAGATGAAAAATGGCAAGTTGGAGCTGAAATCCGGTACACGTGCTAGACGTTTGCTTAACATTTTCCACAACCCGGATCAACCAACGATTGACGACTACTACGAGCCTTGGACTTATGATTACGAAAAACTGACCAACAGTCCGGAGAAAAAACACCAGCCGGTCGCAAGACCGAAATCCCAAATCACCGGAGAGTACATGAAACTGGAATGGGGTCCAAACTGGGAAGATGACCTCGCCGGTGCTCATATAACGGGGATGGAAGACCCGAACATGAAAGGTGTCGAGGAATCGATCAAAATGGATTTTGAACAGGTATTTATGATGTACCTGCCGCGAATCTGTGAACACTGTCTGAACCCGTCTTGCGTGTCCTCTTGTCCGTCGGGTGCCATGTACAAACGGGAAGAGGACGGTATCGTACTGGTCGACCAGAATGCTTGTCGAGCATGGAGATTCTGCGTATCCAGTTGCCCTTACAAAAAAGTATATTTCAACTGGCAGACGAACAAAGCCGAGAAATGTACACTATGCTTCCCGCGGATTGAAGCGGGTCTGCCAACGATCTGCTCCGAAACTTGCGTCGGACGTATCCGCTATATCGGTCTGATGCTCTATGATGCAGACCGCATTGAAGCGGCGGCATCGGTTGAGAATGAAAAGGATCTGTATGAGTCGCAAATGGATGTTTTCCTTGATCCGAATGATCCTGAAGTCATCCGTGAAGCAAGGGCAGCAGGCATTCCAGAGGATTGGATTATAGCAGCGCAGCAGTCCCCGATCTACAAAATGGTGATTGACTGGAAGATCGCACTGCCGCTTCACCCTGAATACCGCACAATGCCAATGGTATGGTATATTCCGCCGCTGAGCCCGATCACGAACCGGGTAGAAGGCCAAGGAAGTTCGCTCGAAGCAAACGATATTTTCCCGGCGATTGATAACATGCGTATTCCTGTTGAATACCTGGCAAACCTGCTTACTGCTGGAGATACAGGACGTATTCGTGAAGTACTGCGCAAAATGGCTGTCATGCGGATTCATATGCGTAACCAGCAAACCGGCAAAACAAGTGAGTCCGACCTGCTGGATATGGTAGGCATGAGTGCGCAGGAAGTTGAAGATATGTACCGTCTGCTCGCTATAGCGAAATACGATGATCGTTTTGTGATCCCACCAGCTCACCGTGAGGAAGTGGCGGATCTCTTCAGTGAACAAGGCAGCTGCGGTCTTGACTTTGCAGGCGGCCCGGGTTCTTGCGGCGTATTCTCATAGGAGAGGAGACAACAACGATGACAATTGATATCGATCCAGAACCAATCGTAAAGCCGGTGTACGACACGGAAACAAGACGAATGGTCTGCAAACTGATCTCCTATCTGCTGCAATATCCAGATACCGAGTGGAGAGAGGGATTACATGGCGTACAGGAAGCTGTTCATTCAATCTCTGATGAAAAAGTGAAGCAGACCGTGTTAACCTTCATCAGTAGTGCGCAGGCTTTAGATGCTATTCGGTGGCAGGACGCTTATGTTCGTTCGTTTGACTTTGATAAAAAATCGAATCTCTATCTCACCTATGCTTTGTATGGCGATGAGAGGGATCGCGGGCCAGCACTAATTGATTTGAAGCGCAGATATGAAGCGGCTGGTTTCTATATGGAAGCTACCGAACTCCCGGATTACTTGCCCATGGTGCTTGAATTCATTGCCGAGGCTCCTGAGCAAGATGCCATTGGAGTTCTGGATAGTTGCCATAAAGCACTGGTATCGATGACCGAAAGCATTGCAGGACAAAACAGTCCATACGGGCCGCTCCTTACGCTGATGTTACAGGTGATACCCGAGCCGTCAGTTTCGGACGTACCTGAACTAAGCAAAGAAGAACAGAAACAACCGCTTGGCGGTCTGAACGAGATCGTTGAGCTGATGAGGAGGGGCAGTCGGTGAGTACACTGGAATTCATGTTATGGGGTGCTCTCCCGTATATGGTCATCGTGTTTTGTATCACGGCGACCATCTGGAGATATGTAACCAATCCGTTTAGTTGGACATCCAAATCAAGTGAGATGCTGGAGAAACGGTTGCTACGATGGGGAAGTTTACTCTTCCACATCGGCATTTTCGCCGTCATCTGCGGACATATTGCAGGTTTGCTAGTACCTATCGAATTTTACCACTGGATCGGTCTGAGTGACGAAGCCTATCATATGGGCGCTGTGTTCGGCGGATTACCGGCAGGAATTATTGCATTTGCCGGTTTGGTTATTTTGTTGGTACGCCGCTATACGGCTCGTAGAGTGCGCGCAACAAGCAGCGCTGGGGATTGGTTAGCCCTCGCCATGTTGATCATTGTTATCGTGACTGGCATTCTGGCAACATCCGCTAATGCGGTAAACCACAGTGGGTTTGATTATCGTACAACAATTAATCCATGGCTGCGCGGACTTCTGGTCTTCCAACCTGATCCGGCTCTAATGCAAACTGTGCCAATGAACTTCAAAGTTCATATCTTACTTACATTTGTGCTGTACTGTGTGTTCCCATTCACACGCCTCGTTCACATGCTGAGTATGCCTCTCGGCTATCTCAGACGTAGCTACGTGCTGTATCGCAGAAGAGACGGAGCCGTGTATCCGAATCAGAATCAAGAACAAAATAAGGAAAGGGCGATGTAAATGCAGCAAAAAGGTAAAGTTCAACTGCCCTTGCAAACCGCAAGTCTGATTCTCGGTTTCATGGTATGGGTGATTCTGTCATCACTCATGCCTTTCATTAAAGAAGACATCGTACTTACGTCATCACAGCTGGCTTGGGCAACGGCCATTCCGGTATTGATCGGTTCGGTTGCCCGTATTCCGATTGGGTATTGGACGAACCGCTACGGGGCACGTAACATTTTCATGATCAGCTTTGTATTGTTACTCGCTCCAGTATGGTGGGTAAGCCGCGCAACATCTTTCAGTGATCTGGTCATTGGGGGATTTTTCCTCGGGATCGGTGGAGCTGTGTTCTCTGTTGGAGTAACCTCGTTACCGAAGTATTATCCCCAAGAGCGTCACGGTTTTGTTAACGGGATCTATGGTATTGGTAACCTGGGTACGGCGCTTTCGGCGTTTGGAGCTCCTTTGGTTGCTGCTCAAGTGGGTTGGTCCAAGACCGTATTATTTTACAGTATTCTTTTAATTGGTATGGCGGCACTCAACTTTGCTTTGGGAGACAAAAAAGAAACACGTGTCACGCTTCCTCTGATGCAGCAGCTAAAAGAAGTATCACGCAATAATAAACTGTGGCTCTTGTGTCTTTTTTATTTCCTAACGTTTGGTTCATTCGTGGCGTTCACCGTCTACTTGCCGAATTTCCTGGTAACCAATTTCCAGATGGATAAGGTTGATGCCGGACTTCGCACCGCAGGATTCATCCTGGTCGCAACAATTATGCGTCCGGTTGGCGGATGGCTGGGTGACAAATTTAATCCGTTCAAAATATTAATGTTTGTATTTGGCGGATTGACGGTAGCGGCGATTGTGTTATCTTTCGCGCCATCCTTCTATATCTATACAGTGGGCTGTCTGACTGTAGCGCTTTGCGCGGGGACAGGTAACGGTACGATTTTCAAATTGGTGCCAATGTATTTCGTTAAACAAGCAGGTATCGCGAATGGTATGATCTCAGCTATGGGTGGTTTGGGTGGTTTCTTTCCTCCATTGATGCTGACACTGTTGTACAGTATGACAGGGCATTATGCGATTGGATTCATGGCGTTATCCCAGGTTGCACTGGTAAGTCTCGTGCTTGTCATCTGGATGTTCTATCAGGAGAAACTTCAATTGTCTGCCAGCATTTTAGAGAATACGATTGAAGCGATTCTGGTGACGGATACGAACAGTATTATTCGTTCTGTGAATCCAGCCTTCACGGCAGTTACAGGTTATACGGCTGAAGAAGCGGTCGGACAGAAGCCAAGCATGCTGAAATCAGGCAAGCAGGATAAAAAGTTCTATGATCAGTTGTGGCAGGAACTGCGTGACAAAGGATACTGGCAGGGAGAGATCTGGAACCGGAAGAAAAACGGTGAGGTCTATCAGGAATGGCTTAGTATTACAGCGATTCGTAATGAAGCTGGGGAAGTCAAATATTACGCCGGTATGTTCAGTGACATGAGTAAACCCGATCTTACGATTGCCTGAGCGAATCACATAAACGGAACAGGTTTTGTAAAAGTGATCCAACATACAGCAAGAGACCTTAACTTGATTTACAGTAGTTAAGGTCTCTTTTTGCCCAAGTAGCAGTCTCCATACTCGGATAGAAGAAGAGGAAAGAAGCAAGAAGAAAGAATAAGCAAAATGCATGTAGCGCCTTATCGTTATGCTCAGGCGTCTCGTTGCTCCTTTAAAGCCTGCAGGTTATGAATGATGATGCGACTACGATCAACCTCAAGCAACTCATCTTTCGCAAGCTGGTTCAGCAGTCGATTGGCTGTCTCCCTTGTTGTTCCTATGGAATTGGCAAATTCCTGGTGGGTCACGGGCAGATTAATGACAATCTTATCTGCTTGTTTCTGACCATGCTGCTCTGCCAGCATGAGAAGAAAGGAGAGCACACGATTACGCACATCCTGACCGGAAAGCACTTGTAATTTGTCTTGTAATTCTCGTATTTTATCGCCAAGTACACGCATGATTTTGATGGCAATCGAAGGTGTGCTGAGCATAAGACGTTCAAAATGCCGGACGGGAATCGCTAGCAGGCTTGTCGGCGTGATCGCAACAGCGGTAGCGGGATAGGGATGCGC
Organism: Paenibacillus xylanexedens; assembly: GCF_007680605.1. GTDB lineage: Bacteria > Bacillota > Bacilli > Paenibacillales > Paenibacillaceae > Paenibacillus > Paenibacillus xylanexedens_B. The sequence continues at coordinate 2,229,261 of NZ_VEIO01000001.1, read as the reverse complement.
ATTGAAAAATCCGGTATGTGGGAACATATCTCCTGTTTTGAGAAAGGAGACAATCTGTTCATGTCCGTTCTCGTCTGTTTTGTACGCTTTGACAATGCCGGTACGGATGAAAAACACCGCTTCTTTTTCACTGCCTTCACTAAAGATCACTGTTTTTTTGCTGATGCTGCGGGATATGGCGATTTCTTCAACTTGTTTCAACTCTTCAGGGCTGAGATCCTGAAAAATAGGGAATTGCTGCAGGAATTCTGCTGCGTTTTCTTTATTTATACGGGTCATACGAGTTCATCCTCTCTAAAGCTCTAATTTTGTAATGATAAATCGGATAGGAGGTTATGATTGAATTGAAAATCAACGCAAGTATGAACCTAAAATCAATCGTTATCCCTCATGAGCACGGTGGGTGGGCGATGGTCAGTGTGCCTTTCCTCGTAGGTGTGGCGGCAAGTAGCCCCCAGTGGCTTCATGTGCCTCTGTTCATAGCCTGGCTTGGCCTATATCTGACCGCATATCCTTTGCTACAGTCGCTCAAACGAAACGCGAATCGGCATCGCTTATATACATGGGCCGCCATATACGGCACGGTAGCTTTGGTCTGTCTTATACCGGCCGTCGTTGGGCAATCCTCGCTGTTATGGTTTGGACCTGTGCTGGTAGGACTACTCCTGGTTAACATCTGGCATGTGAGACATAAGGCAGAAAGGTCACTGACCAATGACCTTTGTGCGATGCTAGTGTTCTCCCTTGGCGGAGCAGCAGCTTATTTAATTGGCAGTGGTGAATGGGATTATGGCATGCTGATCGTTGTATTATTTTCCTTTTTACATTTTACGGGAAGTACGTTCTTTGTGAAATCCGTCTTTCGGGAACGCAACAATCCTCGCTGGATCAGGTTGTCACGTCTTGTGCATGTTATACTGCTATTCATTCCGGCTATCGTTGGGTATCCATGGATGGGGCTGGCCTTCGTCTATTCTGCTGCGAGAGCGTTTCGATATGCAGGTCAAACGCTACGTCCTATGAAGGTGGGCATCATTGAGATCATTGGAGCGGTGCAGTTCCTGCTCTGGTTCATCCTGCTATAAATCACATCATGTTATCATAACGTGATTTAAGTCTACATCAGGTGACATAGGTCACATCGTCATCGGATTGACATGGAATGATGCTGAACGTTTACCAACCATGAAGACATGTCAAGGGACAAGAAGTTGTTCCCATTACCGATTAGATGAAATAGAGTATATCTCTAAAAAGCAGATGAAGACTAGGTCAAAACGGGTTAGTATCTGTTGCTACAAAAGTTCGTTTGGCTTCGAGGGCATAATTCCGCATTACATATCCGAGAATATGAAAGTGAATAAAATGAGCTCAGGACCCCGGTGAAGCTGGGGTCTTTTATTTGTTACGCGGCTTGATTGGCCCGCCAATTCGCAGAAAAAATCACGGTGGCTGAAATTTTTTGTTGAAAATCAAACTTTTCGAACAACTTGCCCGTCTTGCTTCCGTAAGACAATTGCAATTGATGGTTGCCCGCGCGGGCCCAAAGGAGTGTCTGATTAAATGAGAGTCGGCCGGAAGCTGGAAAAGCTTCTAATCCAATGCATCACTGAAAACCAGGAAAGGGCGTATCGACTGGCTTACAGCTATGTTCGTAACAAAGAAGATGCCCTTGACATCGTACAGGATGCCATCCACAAAGCGTTCATGTCCATCGAAAACCTGAAGAATACGGGTTCATTAAAGAGCTGGTTTTTCCGGATTATTGTGACAACGTCCCTGGATTTCATACGAAAACAGAAGAAGATCCAAATCATGGACGAAGAAAAACTGGAGGTTGTGTTGCCAAACAGCCAAGACCATTATACCGATCTGGATCTGGCAAAATCACTGGATGAGCTACCGGAAAAATACCGGATATTGATTATCCTCCGCTTTTTTGAAGATATGAAGATCGAAGAAATTGCCGAAGTGCTTAACGAGAATCTCAGTACCGTGAAAACAAGGCTCTATCAAGGACTGCAGAAGCTTCGGGTGAATATGAGCGAGGAAGATGAAGAAGAGGAGAGACGATAATGCATAACAAGCTCGATAGGATGAAGCAGGAGTATGAGTCCATTCCTATTCCCGATGAATTAAATCAGATGGTGAACAGAACGATCGCCTCCCGGCGAACAAAAATAAAGGCGATGCCCTGGCTCGCAAGCGCTGCGGCTGCCTGCATCCTGCTGTTTGTCAGCGTAAACGCCAGCCCGGCCTTCGCCAAGACGCTGTCTGAAGTTCCGGTGCTCGGGCAGATTGTCAAGGTGATCACCATCCGGGAATATACCGAACAGAACGAAAAGACCGATGTGCATCTTAAAACGCCCGGCATTGCCGGCACCGGCGATCCTGAATTGGAACAGTCCCTAAATACCAAGTATCTGGAGGAAAATAAGAAGCTGTATGAGGGCTTCAAGGATAAAGTAGCCCAACTGGAAAAAGCCGGAGGTGGGCATCTCGCGCTGGAAAGCGGCTATGAAGTCGTCACCGATACGGATCGGCTTCTGACTCTCTCCCGTTATGTCGTCGAATCAGCCGGATCCTCCGCCGAATCCCGCAATTACGATACGATCGACAAAGTCAACCATATCGTTATCACGCTGCCGAGCCTCTTCAGCGATGACCGCTATATTCAAGTGATCAGCGACAATATAAAAGAGCAAATGCGTCAGCAGATGAAGGATGACCCAAGCAAGGTTTATTGGGTTCATCAGCCGGGGATCGAGCCGGATATACCGGAGGATGATCTGTTCCACAACATCGCGAAAGACCAGAATTTCTACATTAATCGGGACGGCAAGCTGGTCATCAGCTTCGATGAATACGACGTGGCGCCCGGCTCTATGGGCGTTGTCGAGTTTACGATTCCGACGGAGGCGATCCAGAACTTGCTCATCAGCAACAAATATGTCCAATAAAAGCTGTTTTGCTCCCGTAATCTCTCTTTAGCGAACTGTGCGGGTACGCATTTTGGAAATCAACGACACGAGCCCCATCTAAGAGAGCAGAAAATTGCCTCTAGTGAGCCCGCTCGATAATGATCCCAACCGACTAAATCTTATTTAATCACCAGGAGGTAATTACAATGAAAACGATGCAATATAAAACAAATTGGACCAAAACCTTAGCCGTTGCCGGCTTGGCAGGCATTCTGAGGGTGTCCGCTTCCGGCATGAGTTTCCGACTGAAATTCTGAATTTGAAGGTCATCGAAGACAAGCACGGTCAGATCACGATCTCTCACGCAGGAAATTAAACAACGCGCTTTGCTCCTTCTGCACGCACTCATATTTGATTACAGCAAAAGGCCGCCCGCAATCATTTGCGTCAGCGGTCTTTTGATCTTGGTCTTAAGGCATGCATAGAGGGTAAAAAAAGGCCTCTGACAGAACTGTATCGAACATAATCTAAAAAATAGATTCAGCTACAAAAAACGAGCGATTGGTGCATATTTCCAGTATAATCGAATAGGGGAAATTGTACATTTTTTCGGGGGAAGATCTTTAGTATGAGTATAGGAAAGAACAAGCAGAGCTAGTACAATTACATTAGATATTGTAAGCGCTTGCTTCTATTTCAAAGGGAGGTACGATGCATTCAAAGAATTACCTTAATCCCGTAATCGCCGGATATTTGAGCGCTATTTCCGGACCGAGGGCGGGAAGTCCTATACGCTGGACGATGAGGCGCCTCCCATGTTCGCCTGCCTCAGCCAGTACCATCTCATAATGGAGACGGGCTTTGTCCTGAACTTCACCCCTCGGACAACGGTACAGATAACGCCAGCCCTGCTTATTACGAAGGATTCTATTATTCCAATACCAAAGGAGATGCCTTATGAATCAACAACATTTACCTAAGCCCCACCAGCCGCTCGTAACCCACATCTTCACTGCGGACCCGTCCGCCCATGTCTACGAGGGCAAAATCTACATCTATCCTTCCCATGACCTCGATCATGACGAGCCGAGCAACGATAATGGTGACCAGTATAAAATGGAAGACTATCATGTGCTCTCGATGGACAATTTCGATTCCCCGGTGGTCGACCACGGCGAAGCGTTGCATCTGAGAGATATTCCGTGGGCTTCCAAGCAGCTCTGGGCTCCGGATGCCGCTTATAAGAACAATACCTATTACCTGTTCTTCCCGGCACGTGATCATGACGACATCTTCCGACTGGGAGTGGCAACATCGGAGTCTCCAGCAGGGCCGTTCACGCCGCAGCCGAATTACATGGAAGGCAGCTTCAGTATCGATCCGGCCGTACTGGTGGATGACGACAATCAGTCATACATCTATTTCGGCGGACTCTGGGGCGGCCAGCTGGAGAAATGGCAGACCGGAAGCTTCGTGCCAGATGCAGAAGGACCTGCTCCTGACCAGCCGGCGCTTGGACCGCAAGTTGCCCTGCTTAGCGAAGACATGCTGTCCTTCCAGGGTAAACCTGCCGAGATATCGATTGTCGATGAAGACGGGAATCCAATTCTGGCCGGGGATGAGGAACGGAGATATTTTGAAGGCCCATGGATGCATAAATATAACGGCTATTACTACCTTTCCTACTCTACAGGAAGCACGCATAAGCTCGTATATGCGATCGGCAAGAACCCGATGGGGCCATTCACGTTCAAGGGTGAGATTCTCTCTCCGGTTATCGGCTGGACAACCCACCATTCCATTGTGCAAGTTGAAGACAAGTGGTATCTGTTCTATCACGACAGCTCCCTGTCGGAAGGCGTCAACCACAAGCGCTGCGTTAAATATTCCGAGCTGAAATACAACGAAGACGGCACGATCCAGAAGATCAATCCTTATCCGGATGCCGAGTAAGCCGGCGGGTTAGCTCAATCAGATCAGATTACAAGATACGGCATGACATGAGGCAGCTCCTGACGGGGCTGCTTTCTTAGCATACAGCGCAGTTTGAACATAAAATCCATTGAAGCAGGTGATTGTTTTTAATCTGCCATTCCGGGTTAATGTGAGATAAAACAATCCGAAACAAGGGAGGGCTTACCCGAATGTGGACTGCATTGATGTGGGGCGGCATTTCCGCCTCGGCGGTTGTAATTGGAGCCCTTGCCGCATTGTTCATGAAGATTCCCAAAAAGGCTATCGGCTGGATTATGGCATTTGGAACAGGCACGCTGATTGGTGCAGCAACGTTTGAACTTCTTGGAGATGCATTGAATGATGGAGGCATGTTGCCAACCGCGATTGGTTTTACCGCAGGAGCTGTGGTGTACACCTTGTTTGATTGGCTGATCTCAGCCAAAGGCGGGTCTGATCGGAAACGTTCCAGCAAGAAGGATTCAAGCCAGCAAAGCGGGCTCGGTATATTCGCAGGAACAGTGATGGATGCCATTCCCGAATCGATCATGCTGGGTGCCAGTTTGCTGGCCGGTAAAGGAGTCAGTGTGGTGCTGGTGGTATCGATCTTTGTCAGTAATATTCCTGAAGGTTTATCGAGTACAGTTGGACTGAAGAATAGTAAATATAGCAAAGGTAAAATTCTATTGATGTGGCTGGGTGTATTACTGATTTCTGCACTTGCCGCTTTAGGCGGATATCTGTTCCTGGAGCAACTTCCTAAGGAGATGGGAGCAGCGATTGGTGCTTTTGCCGGAGGGGGCATTATAGCCATGCTTTGTTCTACGATGATGCCTGAGGCTTTTGAAGAAGGAGGCCCTGTGGTAGGGTTAATCGCATCGATGGGACTGCTGGTGTCCTTGTTGCTGGATATTTAGTTTGGGGTGTGCTCTGGAACATCATATAAAACTCTGAGATCGTATCCAACCGAAGTCTGGATCTATCAAAGCAAAAGAGTATCCTCATCAGTTCAATTCTGAATGGGATACTCTTTTCTTATAGATTGACGAAGTTTCAACTTTAAATTGAAATTAATGACCCGAGCAGCTTCCACCGCAGCCACAGGTTTCCTTACCTAGTTCTTTGGCTTCTGGCAGTCGATTCAATTCAACGGATTTTGTAAAATAGTGGCTGATCTGCTGGTGCAATTGGCTGAACTCACGCTGTGCATAAATAAATCTGCGAATCAGCGGATGATCGTAGAGCGCACGTTCTTCTTCTTCATAGATTTTGATCTCCGATTCGAGCAACTCCATATTTTGACGTTCTTTCTCTTCGAGTGCCTGATGTTTCTCCATGAAGCGTTCATACTGCTCTGTCGCTTGTTCATCTGCGGCAAATTGGTCGATCATCTCACGCATCTCTTTGTAGCCTTCATCCTGTAACAATAGGGAGCAAAGCTCCTGCATTTTATGCATAATGAGTTGTTTGTCCAATTTAACAACGGTAGTCGTCATAAGGTTAGCCTCCTGAAAATTCTCTTCTTGTTAATCACTTTATAATGTAAATCAGACGTTCACTGTGACGATACTCACAACCTGGGTTAAATAGTTTACATATGCAAGCAGACGATGAATCGATCAGGAGATCATATCTTTCAACTCCTGTAGCTGCAGAATCCGAATCTCATTGCTGTTTACTTGAAGCAGCATTTGATGTTGCATCATGTTTAATTTTCTGCTTAACGTCTCAGGAGTAATTCCTAAGAGCAAGGCTATATCCTTTTTGAAAACAGGCAGTCGGATCTCAGGATTAGCATGATTCCGGGTATGAAAATCGAGAAGAAGCTTTGCGATTTTTTGCTCCGTCGTCATAGCGCTGAGAGAGCTGTTCCACTCGTCGGTCTCATTGAGCAGACGGGTGATGGCAAGCAGGAAATGGTAAGCAAGTTTGGGGTCTTGCTCAAGTAATTGGTCGAAATCCTCTTTGCGGATAGAGCATATCGACGAGGTCTCAAGAACCTCCGCATTGGATTGATGCGGTGTCTGATGTAGTAATGAATTCTGTCCGAAAAAATCACCGGAGAACAGAAAGCGAATAATATGTTCTTTACCATTCTCATTATACTTGGAGAGCTTCACACTGCCCTGATGTATCACAAAGAGGGTGTCTGAACGTTCGCCTTCTTGAACGATATATTCTCCTTTATGATATTTTTGGGTATGGAGAAGCGAGGTCAGCAATGTAGCGTCCGCAGGGTCCAGATGCTGAAAAAGCGAAACTTTGGTGAAACAAGCATCGTTTTTTCCATGGGTACAAATCATTTCTTAGTCACCTCTTTATGTTTAATGATGGATGTTTTTGCTTGTTAATGAGCCATGGTCTTACCACCGTGATTTTTACCATCTTTCGTGACACGGAGCACGGCAGAAGCACCTTTGTCTACATGTTTGAATTGGTGGGTTACGATGGGATAGTCACCTTCCTCAGTGACAGTAAACTCAACGACTGCGCCTCCGCTGGCAGGTAGCATAACCGTCTGGATTCCGTACTCCATGTTTCTGGGGTTACCGTCCTTGTATACCCGATCCATAATTGTACCTACAACATGGAAGGAAGAGACTTCGTTTGGACCAGCGTTACTAACATAAATGCGAACGGTATCTCCTACTTTGGCAAGTAGCGGATGTTCTTTCAAAGTGTAGGTATTGCCATTAAAAACAACATACTCGGGTTCCCCGTTAACAAAAGAATTGTAATCGTGCTCTTTGTACCATTCGCTCTGCACAAGGGTATACGAACGATCAACGAGGTGATCCGAAGGATATCCTGCTTTGGGCTCAACAATGATCATGCCGTACATGCCATTGGCAATGTGAGCTAGAGTTGGTTTGCTACCGCAGTGATACATAAATACGCCAGGATTGGAGGCCGGATAAGTGAAAGTACCTTCTTCCCCCGGCATGACATCAATGAATTTACTGCTCGGAGAAGCATGAACGGCATGCATGTCCATCGAGTGATTCATACGCGTATCTTTATTTTTCAACGTAAAAACGATCGTATCGCCCTCCTTCACACGCAGGACTGGGCCAGGTGACGTTCCATTAAACGTCCAGGCGTTATAGATGACTCCTTTTGAAATTTCAATATCTGTCACTTGAGAGGTCATTTCGATATATACGGTTTGGCCATCTCTACGAATAACCGGATCAACGGGCGGCTGACTGGGCGCAGTGCTTGAAAAGGCTTCTTCATTTTGGCTCTGCGGAGTTGGACTTGTCGAACTGCAATGAGAGAGTGCAGCAGTAAAGATGGTCAGGATCAGCGTGTATTTATAAATATTGGGGAACGAGAGCATAGATTCACTACCTTTCGATTAGCAAGTGATGATTTTCACAAAAACGAACTTGTGCGAGTCATATTTCATGAATCTCCTAAGTCCAGATTACGTTATCAATGGGATGTTCGGTGTGATGAAGAACACATTTGTGTAGGACTAAGGACGTATTTTGAGACAGGGCGCCTGCATTTGTTGTGCTTGGGTAAAGAGTTTCATATAATTTTATAGATGGTTAAATGGAACGATATGGGATCTATATAAGTTAAACTAAAGGTTTTACACAGGCCACTCCAAAGACAGAATAACCTTCCAATCGCTGTTATCCCCAGATTTTTGTGATTCCCTTTTCCAAAGGGGGAAATCCGGTGATAAGCGTATGCTTCCGATGCAGCTTTCTTACAGAAAGCTTTCAGGCGACCGCTTCGCTTCTTCAGGTTTTTTCTGTCCTCTCCGTTAATGTGTAAAAAAATAGTTTAACTTATATATCAATAGATTAGATGGAAGGGAGAGGTTGGATTTGAAACGTTTCGAAGACGAAGGGGCATACAAATACAGCTTTTATTCTGTGCTTTACCGGGGAGAGCGAGTTGATGTCAAATGTCCAGAATGCGGCGGGTACGCTTATATCGAGCGCTCTAATGGAAAAGTGCAGTGGAGATGTAGTCAGTGCTACGCTCATGCAGTCAAAGAAGCTGATTACGAGTATGCAGCTAAGGGATATTGTACAGTATGTGAGCGGTGGTTTACGGTGCTGGTAACGGATGAGAAGATGACACCTCATCCGCTAGTCCATATTACATGTCCACACTGCGGGGCGAACAATCGAGCTACACTGCACAAAAGGCAGGTCAGTCGAGGTTATTACAACGAAATTCAAAAGGGCAGGGACCCGCTTTTTGGTCTGGAACTTTATTTTCTGGATTACATCCGAGGCAAGCAGATCTGGGCGGTCAATCGGAAACATCTGAATTATCTTCTGCAGTATGTATCGGCTGATTTACGTGTGAAATATGGGGGCAGATCTCAGAAGACCGCATCACACAGTATCCCTGTCTACATCAAGGAGGCCAAGAACAGGGAAGCTGTAACCCGCGTGTTGACCAAAATGCAACATAACGTCAGATAAATGATAACCATCAGGAACAGGAGAAAAGAAGATGAATAAGCGAATTAAATGGAGTGTTTTTCTGCTTGTATTTGCCATGCTGTGCATACCTGCTTATTTTATAATGCAGACATATGGTGTGTTTCAAAAAGAAAAGGTGTTATCGGGCTACGCCGTTGCCGTGGATGTCGAAGGTAAATCTTATCAGACATGGCCGCTGATCAACGGATATACAGCAATGGACAAACGAGGAGACGATCGCCAGCTGTATTACCGTATTGACACGAGCGGTCTGCAGTATTTGTTTCAATTGGCTTATAAGGAGTACGAAGTTCAACCAGGGGGAGATAACCCGTATTTAGCAGGTCAGATCGATTACTCGCAAAGCGATCATGTGTATGTGCAAAGTGAAAACAAATACACCAATGCCAATGACTTTGTTACGGTAATCACGCTGCTGGACCGCGAGGGAAAGATAATCTATACCTATGAACAAACGGGTAAAGGGGATGATAAGCTGGTGAAGTCTATCATTCATCAAGGCATGAGCCGGTCCAGCAATCGCGGCACGGAAGCCGCCCGTGATCCCTACCTGAATATTACGGCGTTGTTTCGTGAAAAGCTGGGCATTGATGCCAAATTGACCGTGGATGATGAGCATAAGGTTGTCACCATTCGAATGAACAAAGCGGAGGTAAAATGATGAATATGTATGGTGTAGAGCATGGACCTGTATATCTGCAAGGGCTGACAAAGAGCGTGGCGGCAGAAAAAACGCATGAAGTGGAATGGCAAGGAAAACTGCAAACCGGCGATGGACATGATCAGTTTCATATTTTTTATTATGGTGACCTGGATGAAGATGATCTGATTATGTGGCATGATATGACACCGTTATTGGTTTACGCAGAACACGCGGTTACTGGAGAACGTTATCTGCTCATTGATGCGGCGAAGCATGGTTACGATGCGATGGTGTGTGAGACGTATCCCGAGGAAGAATTGAACAACAGGCCGCTTCGTCCTTATCTTGACGTTGAGGGTGAGGATACATTTGAAGTCTTTCTGACGGCATATTACAACGTGGCATGGGATGAAGAGTTTGGCGAGGATGTTGAGCCGGATGGGACGTATGAGCTGATTACAGGTGAACGTGTGCATTTCAATGAGGTGAAGCGTAATGGTTATGATGCTTTTGCCATCCGCATTCGTAATCGTAAAGGCGTAGAGACTGAAATCGTACAGGAAGAGTTGGCCTAATGTGTTTTGCCCATCGATCTTATGAATTTGATGATTCTAATGTTAGGGGCTGATGCTGAATGTATATCGTGTCTCACATGTTAAAGCCTGTCTCTCATCAGGAGTTGCAACAAGTGGAGCAAGAACAAGCTGTTCGTCTGCCTTCGGCTTATCAACGCTGGCTGCAACAATACGGAGAAGGGACTTATTCAGGCTGGATGAACATTCAGCGGCCTGATCCTGAAGTTTTAAAACCATTTGCAGATTATGATCTTTGGGAGCATACAGAAGCAACTGTCATTAGCCAGTCCCAATTGCAAGAGTGCATTAGCATTGGAAGTTCAGTAGACGGCGATTTCCTGGTTGTTCATGCAGATGTGGAAGGTCTGATCTGGCTCCCGCGGCATGATGAACAGATTACGGTATGGCCGTCGAACGAGGCGTCTTTCGCTGATATTCTTGACCATATCTACTGTGGATATTACCGCAGGGACAAGCCGTTCAGACCAGCGTATTTCGAACCGTGGAACGAGGAGCGGCATCATATTTTTTATCATTTTACGGGAAAAGAGCACGGAGTATCAATGAAAGAACTGGCAGATCTGTGCGAGTCGCACTTTTCATGGGACCTGGTTATTGATAATGAATATACATGCAAGCTGTTCAGCGCCATGATTGGCGGGTATGTTCGTTTTAATATGGCGAGTGAGCGGGAAATTGCTTTATTTTATGAAAAAAATAATCATGCCACGGAGGCGCATAAAGCGCAGAGGCAGGTGCAGGCGATACAACAGTTTTTGCAGGCACATCATTGCACTGCATTGAGGTAGAGAACAGCAGAGGGCGAGGGGATTTTATGGATTGGCTGGATTCAGAAATTGCAGAACAGTGGCGTAAGGAAGGCAAGCGGTATGCCAGCGATGTAAATGCATTTGTACATAAAATGCTTCAGGGAGAGCACCCGGATGAATCTGAGCTGGCAGATGATGCCCGTTATTCGCTCGGTTCCAAAGTGATGAAAATGGTGAAACAGGCTAATCTTCAGGGTGAAGTGGAGCGACTTCGAGAAGAATTGCCTGCGGCGACGTGGCCGCTGAGCAATCATTTTCAGGATTCGATGCAGGCCGTGCAAGTTGTAGGTTACTTGAATGAGGATACGATGCTCTGTAATACAGGAGTGTTGTCGAATAACGGGAAGGTATACACGATGGGTCAGCAGGGATGGTGGTGTAGTCCGGATTACACGTTTGCAGGCTGTTCAGAAGGCGGCCCTTACGTTGCTCTGGCGAATCATGAAGGTGTTCGCGTCATTCGTGAGCCGGATCGCAAGCTGGAGGGAGAGCAGGTGACATTCTACCCTTGGCACAAGATCAAGGATCGGATCAAAGCTCAATTGCCTGAAGTTGAATCCTTGGCAGATACGATACATCCCGAGAACACGATTGAAAAGCTGACCCCCATGGATCAAGGACAGGCGCTGCTGCTTCAATCCCGGTACGGCATCTATCTGGTAGAGCAGGAACAGGTGATTATTCTTCATCCCGATATGGCGGAGATTGAGGAGTACGAATATGAAGACACCCAGCTTTCTATGGGACATGCCGCAGTATCTTCGGATGAGCGCTGGATTGCCTGGGGGAGCCAGATGAGTAGTCATATGGTGCTGAATCGGGAAAACAACAAGACGTATCAGGTGGAGCCGGAGTCGAGTTATCCGCATTGTGCGGCATTCAGTCAGGACAATCAGGTTGTCTGGTTTAATGCCTGCCATTTCTACAATGGAGTAACGATTCAGGTTCCGCTAGACAGTATTGCTGTTCGTAAACAGAATGAAGAGTGGCCTATTATGGAAGAGAATGCACGTGTGTATACCATGATTGAGATGGAGGCAGGTATGGTGATTGGTGATGCATACGGTTATTTGTATTGCATCAACCGTGAAGGACAAGAACTGTGGCGTCATTTTGTAGGCTCAACGATCTGTTCCCTGGCTATATCATCGGAGCAGTCCCAGCTTGCTGTGGGAACATATGGCGGTATGCTGCATATCCTTGAACTGGGTTCGGAACGGATGGACGAATACGGAATTGGCACAGGTACGCTGCGTGAACGGGAGCGTTACGTATTATGGCGTGAGCAGGAGCCGCTACGCTGGTAGCATAGACTGGCAGTTTTTAATGAATGAATTTGATTTTGCTAAAGGATGATGAGATGGAACGTCAAGAGGCTCTAGTGTTGTTAAAATATCACGCCTTTGCTCACGATGATGTGAATCATCCGAAAATGCAACATGGCTTTCTTGGTAGCTTACGTCCGTTTCGCGGTCAATTAATTGAAGAGAACTTCCATGAATTAATGCGTATTTTACGCGTGTTCTCTACAGATCTTTCGAATGCTGCATTGGATCGGGAAGTGATGGCTTGCCTATGGAGCATTACTCATCTGGCCAGGGCTTGGGCTGTAGAACCGGAGGGTATGCTTCGCAGTAATCATCTCATCTCAGATGAGCAGGTTGCAGTGATGGAGGAATGGCTTAATCTGTTCTCTTATGCAGTTATGATCCTTATTGAAGGCGGCGATGAACAAGAAGCGTTCTGGGGATATGAACAATATGTGTTGGACCGAAGTGCGGAGAAAGGGGAAGGTGACGGGGATATGAAGTCTGGAGGGAATACGGTTATCAATGATCTGCGGATAGAATTGAACCATCTGTTAGACCGGAAAATAAAAGATGAAGAGATCCGGTCATTGTATGACACGTATCTTCAATTAGCAGGAGTATCCGAGACTGAACTGGATCAGTTCGAGAAACAGTATGGGGTACGTCTGCCCGTTGATTTCCGCGCTTTTTACCGCCATACGGATGGCAGTGGTTATGGTCTGCATATGTTGTACCCGGGGGATGTGGAGCAGGGGTCTTGTCAACCGTTCTATCTAATGTCACTTGATGAGATTGTGGAGACCAAACAATATTTCTGTGATGTGGATGAGAAGCTGGAGGAGCATTACGGGGATGAAGAGATTCGCCAGTTAGATCCTGAGATCAAACCGTATTTGTTCCATAAATCATGGATTCCTTTTGCCACAATGGCTGGAGGTTCGCTCTACTTGATGTTTGATTTTGATCCAGCAGAGGCGGGGACATACGGACAGATTATTATGTATGTGCATGATCCAGACTTTGTTTATTACGTTACATCATCGTTTACGGAGCTTCTCCGGATGTCTATCCGCAATTTGAATCTAATGGATGAGATTGAATACTAGGGCTCTAGATATTCGTTGTACGCCACTATGGATATAAAAAGATCAAATAACCAAAAGGCAGGAGCTGTTGAAGCAGTCCTGCCTTTTGGCTAAAACGTAAATCCTTCAGGTTCTACCACTGGAAAAAACGGTGACCATGAAATCCGCCGGGACCTCCAGGCCCGCCGGGTCCGCCATGGCTCCCGTGGCCTCCTGGACCGCCACCGTGCGGGCCTCCCGGATATCCCGGATAATGCCCTGGATAACCACCGTGCCACCATGGTCCTGGTCCAATCCCCCCTATAGGAAAAGGAAGAGGAAAAGGCACTACGGGTGGATAAGGATAGGGATACGGATAAGGGTAAGGTGGTGGTGGGGGAGGTGGCGGATAATAAGGATAAGGATAGCCTACAGACTGCTGGGTTGATGTGGAACCCGGAACATATGACATATCACAAGCCTCCAATGTCTGGATTGATGATATCAGCCTATGCGGATTCGTCTTTCGCTGACACAACGATTTAGCCCAGTCGAAATGGGCTCACCAATCTGGGCGCTGGGCATACGCTGAGGTATAGGGTATCACCTAAACCGAGAGCGAAGGGCAGGCGTTTTATTTTGGCAACCTCGTACATGGATTTCACTTTACCGACCACACAGTTTACGTATGATCTGAGCAACAATCCTCTTTTCAAGAAAGATGAGCATAATTACATCAATGCACTTTCGGTAAAACAGCTCAACACGTTGGGCAATACCTCTTTATTGGATATTTTTCTGAGTGCAGGCAATGTCGTTGAACCTCACATTCATCAAAACGCAACTGAACTCGTTTATTGCATCAGCGGCGCAGCGGTTGTTTCCCTCATTAACCCGTTCACGAATGAACTGCTTCATTTCCCCATTACACCAGGGCAAACCGCTAACGTACCGCAAGGATGGTGGCACTATGAAGTGGCGACGAAAGATCACACACATCTGCTCGCGATCTTTGATGCTCCTGTGCCTGAAGCGATCTTCGGCTCTGATATTTTGCGACTGACTCCTGCGAAAGTGCTGGCACACACCTATTGTCTGGATGAACATAAAGTGCAGGAAGCATTGGCCCCCATTCAGAAAACGGTAATTATCGGCCCGCCAAAAGACTGTAAAACGCAGATCGCGCCTGTATCCAACCATATGCCTAATGTGGGACCGAATCTTCAACCTAACATCGAACCACTTCAACTCCAACCAAACATTCAACCGAATGTGCAACCAAACTTACAGCCTAATGTGCAACCCAACATCGAGCCCAATATGCAGCCTAATATGCAACCCAACATGCAACCCAACATGCCCCCTTATGTAAACCGTCTTCCACACTGGGGTACTTGGGTAGATCCGCGTATTATCCACGAACCAGGATGCCCTTACTATAGCGAACTCCCGGTGCAACTGAACTCAGATGATAAGGTCTGAATCGAATAATAGTCCTCTAATTACTCCTGTTTGTATGAATCTATTTCCGATTTTGTTCTCACTACCGTGTGCTTTCTGATGAGCAAATCTGGTATGATTGCATAATCCTTATGATGAAGTATCCAAGTATCATAATGCAGTATCATAACGATAAGGGCGTTCAACTCAGAGCGCTTTTTTTTTTATTTTTTCTCACGAGATGTCACAAACTCCATTCGTTATTTGTCTTCAGTATGTAGACCAGATAATGGAGGAGAATGAATATGAATTTACGTATGAACTACAGAGCGGCCAACCATGGAGCTTTCAGGGCTATGATGGCGATGGAGCAATATGTATCCGGGCAATTTGAAGATAAGGTGTTATATGAGTTGTTGAAAATCCGTGTCTCTCAGGTCAATGGCTGTGCCTTTTGTATAGATATGCATGCTAAAGACTTGATGAAGCTGGGCGATTATGGGGATCATATTCTTTTGCTCAGTGTGTGGCATGAAGTGCCTATATTTACGGAGAAACAACGTGTTATGCTTGAGATGGCCGAAGTTGTGACGCGAATATCGGAGCAGGGAGTTCCGCTTGAGCTGTATAATAAAGTTCGTGAACACTTCAGCGAAACAGAAATCGTTAATTTGATTATGGCGATTAATTCAATCAACAGTTGGAACCGTATTGCCATTACGACAGGTATGTATCCAGGATGTTTTAACTAACGTGATAAACGAGAAAAATAAACGATAGACGAACCAAGCCAGAGGAGGCGATTCTATGCAGTCCAATCTTAATTCTGATTCTAATCAACATAAGCATACGCCGGAACCGTCTTCTCTGGATGTTGGTGCATTGTATATACAGTATAAAAAATATGCCTTCTCCATTGCATATCGTATGCTGGGCAGTGTGACTGAGGCGGAAGATATCGTTCAGGACTGCTTCGCAGAACTTCAGAGGTTGAGGAATCAGCTTATTCACCAACCCAAGTCTTACATCGGAAAACTCATCGTGAACCGCTGTTTGAATCTGTTGAACTCTGCTCGTAACCAGAGGGAGCATTATGTCGGGGAATGGCTTCCCGAGCCGCTTGGTGTTCATGAATTAGTTAATACGCCAGAGGAAACGATACAGCAAAAAGAAATGATTTCGTACGCTTATCTGGTGATGCTTGAACGTCTGTCACCCCTGGAACGGGCCGTTTTTGTGCTACGTGAAGCCTTTGAGCATGACTATTCGGAGATAGCTGGATGGCTGGGGAAAACGGAAAGCAACTGTCGACAGATTTATAGTCGTGCCAGACGAAATTTGCCTGAACAACTTCCCGCGATGGAGCATGCGAACGCCAATTGGAACACTAAAAAAGAAGTGCTTAGCCGTTTCACCACGGCGTTTCTACAACATGACGTTTCAGCTATGCTGGAGCTGCTGACAGATGAGCCTGTATTCACAGCGGATGGTGGCGGCGTAGTTCGCACGATTATGCGAACAATGCATGTACACAAGGGTGTGCTCGCGATCCTTACCTCTCCTAGCGTGTTTCGTTCGTTAAGAGAAAGAGAGTGGCAACCTGCATTTATTAATGGAGAACTTCAGCTCACCTTAATGAAAGACGGGCAGGTCAATGAAGTGTTATGTTTGGAAATGGATGCTTCAGGGAAGCGAATCCATGGCGTGTATCTTATTGTCAATCCAAACAAACTGACAACTGTGCAATCATGAACTAATAATAGTAATGAAATAATTAACTGTAACCTCTCAAAAGTTAAGCGACATGATCCTGTAAAAAGGGCTGTCGTTTTTTTATTTTATATACCGTGTAATCGATTCTATTGTATCTATCATAAATTTGATTCTACGGTTATACATGGTATGATCTAATAGATTTCATAAATAGTAAATATATGCCATGAATGAAGTAGATTTTGAATTCAACACAAGTGAGGTTGTACGTATTGAGAAAACTAAATTATGTGCACATGTTTGTTTTTCTTAGTGCAGTTACGGTTATTACGCTGGGGTTGTATTACATAGCGGCCGATTGGCTGGATCAGCGGTATTTCCGTTTCCTGATCTGGAATTTGTTTTTGGGCTGGATTCCATTTGTATTCTCATCCCTAACCTATGGTTTGGGCCGTTTGAAATGGAAAGGAGCCGTATGGATCGGGATACCGAGTGCGATGATGTGGCTGTTGTTTTTCCCCAACTCTTCGTATATCGTTACGGATTTACTGCATCTAACATCTAGGAGTTCAAGGTATTTGTCCGGAAGCCTTGCCGAGTTTCACTACTGGTACGATCTGATGGTTGTGCTGATGTTTGTGTGGGCAGGACTGCTGATCGGCTTCCTATCGATGTATCAGATTCAGGAAGTCATCTATGATCGGTTGGGACGTGCGGCGTCATGGATATTTGTACTGGGTGGAACAGCTCTTGGCAGTTATGGTGTTCTGCTTGGACGGGTGTACCGGCTAAACAGCTGGGATGCATTGACCAATCGCGAGTTGTTAATCAGGCTGATGCACGAAAGTGTTAGCCGGCCCTCCTTGGCGTTTTGTATGTTCTTTGGAACGTTTCTTCTTACTATCTATCTCACGTTATATTATTTGCTGAATGCGAGAGGGTCTGGGCCAGATCAACGAAGTTTACAAACCAATGATAAGAAAGCGTAGGTGCTTCGATATGCTGGATGCAGTAAAAGTCAGGGAAAAAGTCAAAGAGGTTATGGAACAAAAGGATTTTTCGGGTGTTGTGCTGTGCAAACAGGAGGGTGAGACCCTTTTTCAGATGGTGCGAGGGTATGCGAACCGTAGTGATGAACTGCTGAATGATGTGAATACACGTTTTGGTATTGCTTCGGGCTGTAAGGTTTTTACAGCTGTAAGTATATGTAAGTTGATTGAGCAAGGACATTTTACGTTAGATTCCAAATTAAAGGATGTCCTAAACCTTACGTTTCCGTCGTGGGATTCAGAGATTACAGTGCACCAGTTACTGACCCATAATTCTGGCGTACCGGATTATTTTGATGAGGACGTGATGGATGATTTTTCAGCGTTGTGGAAAGACAGACCCGTGTACACGATGCGACAGCTTAGTGATTTTCTGCCCATGTTTCAACATCTGCCCATGAAGTCTGCTCCGGGTGAGAAGTTTCATTATAACAATGCGGCATTTATCGTACTCGGACTCATTGTGGAGCAATACACCGGCATGGCCTTTACAACATACGTGGAGGAACATATTTTCAAACGAGCCGGCATGCAAGATTCAGGTTATTTCCTGACAGATCAGCTTCCGCGTAACACAGCTATTGGATATATCGATGCTGACGACGGGACGTGGACAAGTAATATTTTTTCCGTCCCCGTTCAAGGTGGAGCAGATGGTGGAGCCTATGTAACCGCACCAGATATGATTCGTTTCTGGGATGCTCTGCTGGGGCATACGTTGCTTGGTGAGGAGATGACACGGTATTTGTTGACACCCCACGCGCACGATGAGGACGAGGAGGTTTATGGGTTGGGGATATGGCTGGAGTTGCGTGAAAAAGAAATATTTAAGGCTCATGTTATGGGTTTTGACCCAGGTGTTTCGTTTATGTCTGGCGTGTATCCCAAGCATGGGATTCAACTTGTGGTTATTTCGAATCAGGAGTCAGGGCCTTATCCGATAACGCTGGCTGTAGAGGAAGCCATGGTGTAAGAGGAGTGGTGAGGTTGGAAAATATGGGGATCGTAGACCATTGCCCAGAAACGGACAGAAGGCAGAATGCCGTAACAGGTTAATTCCCAATGTCTAAGTTGCCCTTGCCGTTAACCATAACGATCACACAATGTAGGCAAGGGTTTATGTTTAAAATATTTCAGTCGGAATCATTGTCAATTCAATTGGAAAAGTTAGCTAGCTTCCACAATTCAGGCACAATGAATCTGGGGAATACGTCGATGGGCGGCTTTTCCTTCTTGCGCTTGTCATTGGTCAGCACGGTCACAAGTTCCAGCTCGGGAACAATATATACATACTGACCTCCAAATCCTCTGGCGTAGTAATAATCTAGTGATTTGAGACGCTCTGAATCCGTGGGTTGGTGTTGGGGTACCGAGTTATCGTCGAGATGTTCATCTCCATATTGGTCCACCCACCAGTGCCAGCCGTAACTGCCATGGTTTGGCGGAGGGACCGTGATGAAGGGCTGCGTTGAACGTTTGACGAGTTGGCTGGAAATAAGCTGTTGTCCTTCCCAATTCCCTTCCTGAAGGTAGAGTTGTCCGAATTTGAGCAAGTCGGTTGGCAGCAGTCTCAGACCAAATCCACCCGTGTGTACACCTTGGGGATCTTGCTCCCATTCATAATCTTGAATGCAGAGTGGGCCAAATAGATAACGCTCTGCATACGCTGCTACACTCATGCCGACATGTTGCATTAATATTGAGGATAGAATCTGGGAAACTCCCGAATTGTATTCCATATGTGTGCCGGGTTCATGTCGCAAAGGCTGTTCTAAAGCGAAATTGACCCAATGATCCGTACGTGTCATCCGTGGAAACGAATTTTGTCCGCCGAACTCATCCCAGTTAAATCCGGCTGTCATCGTAAGCAGTTGCTCCAGGGTAATTGCTGGTTTACGTGGGTCAGGATCAGAAGTGAGCTGCGGGAAAAAGGCAGATATGGGCGAGCCTGCATCAGGCAGTAGCCCTTGATCCATGGCGATACATATGAGCGCAGAGATGATGCTCTTGGTACATGAATTAATTTTAGCGATATCTGTCTCAGCCTGTGCATTCCGGTAGTGCTTGTAAACGATCTCCCCGCCTACACTGACCAGACAGCTTCTAAGATCCAGCGGTGGAATGATCTGTTGCAATGTATGATGAAGGTTTAGGGAATTCATAGTGTCCTTTCCGGGTTCGTTGTGTATTTAGTATGTAGATTCCAAAGGGTTGACCACTATGTTAGCATATTCATTTGGGTAGCTCAACAAACATGGATTTCATTATTATCGCTGTAAAGGAGGGAACCTTGTGTACAAAATCGGTAATCAAGGCACGTTTAAAACCTTGCCTGACCAAGCGTTGGCTATCTATCAAGGAGATGTTGCCCGCGTTGAAGCATGTATACAGCAAGGTATGGATCTGGAAGAAAAAATAGCATTGAGCTCAAACATTACGCTTCGTCCGCTTGACCTGGCATTGATCTGTAATCAGTCGAAGGTTGTCAGACTTCTTGTGGAGCGTGGGGCCGAGATCAATGCCAAAGACCATCCAGCCATTTTATATGCGGCGCGCTACGGTGGAGCAGATGTGATTCGTTATTTAGTTGAGCAAGGAGCCAAATTGAACGGAGTAAGCCGGTTAAAATCAAGTGCATATGACGAGGCTTACTACGGGAACAAAAAGAATATTTCGGTGCTGAACGAGCTTGGGCTGGACATTCGGAAATATGGCGGCAAAACGTTACGAAAAGCAGTATCGGATCATGATATGAAAACGGTTCAATACCTGCTGGATGAGGGTGTGGACATCAACTACAACGAACCGGATATGGTTTATCCATACAAGGCGACACCGCTCACCGTAGCTACACGCCAGAACAGTATGCGAATGGTCAAATATTTGGTCGAACAAGGTGCGGATGTGACGTTGCAGGAGAAGGACGGGGAGCGGGCCTACACGATTGCGGTCAGTCAGAAAAATAATGAAATGGCTGAATACTTGAAATCACACGAGCCTGAGGAGTTCCATAATCTGAGCAATAAACTGCATGCATTAAAATCTTACAAGCTCCCCGAAACGTTAATCCGTTTTATGACCGAAGGTTCACGCCGAATAGACCTGCCAAGCTGTCCCGCTGGCGTTGGTTATATTGAATTCTTTTCGTTAACAGATACGGTGGAGATGAAGATGGGCAGGCAGAAGCTGCTTCGTTTATCCTCTGATCTGGATCAGTACTCTCATATGCTCATCGTCTGGAATCCAAGGAAAAAGATGATAGGATATGCCGATATCGAACATCAGGAACAGGGCACGCTATGCACATTCGAACAATTTCTGGACGAGCCTGAGGTTTACATCGAACGTCTTTTTAATTAATCCATCTAAATTACATGAAATTTCAACTAATTTCAACTATGGTTAGTTAAAAACATGCTTGGATTCTTCATATGCACAGACGGGACAGCTTATCTTAATTAAACGTTCATAGTCGGATACAGTATTATCTCAACATTCTTGAGCATACAGTACAACAACGAGATGTTTGCCCAAGGAGGAGAATATAACTGATGATCAATCCGATCTTGAAATCCCCCAATGTTCCACTAGCCGCAGATTCCAACGCTGTGGTGAATTACCGGAGAGATCCAAACAACTACGTGACTCAGTTATTTGGAGAGCAGCTACCAACGATTGAAAATGGTTTTTTTAATGTCTATCTGAGTAAAGGAATTATTGTGCAGCCCCACTGGCACCCCAATGTAACCGAGATGGTCGTAGTCATCAGCGGTGAGATTACCGCATCCGTGTTTAATCCGTTCACACGTGAACGGATAACGTATCGTTTGAAGCCGGGGCAAGTGGTTGTTTTTCCAAAAGGCTGGTTTCATTGGTTTGTTGCGGAGACCGATGGCGTATATGTACTGACCATATTTGATCAACCGACACCAGATATTGTATTTGGGGCAGATTTTCTTGCGGCTACACCGCCGGAGGTCGCTCACCGCGCATATTGTCTGGATGAAGAAGCTTATGCCAAAGCGGTTGCGTCCATCCAAAATGATGCCATTCTTGGCCCTGATATTGGTTGTGGAACAGACGTTTCGGATACCTCCGTTCAAGCTTCCAAGGCTTCTAAGGCGACAAGGGAATAACGTTAATAACCGAAATCATCCGGGCTGATTAACCTGTCTTAATTGAATATCCTTCCTTAACCTGCAGCTGCGTGGATTCGGTTGCAGGTTTTTATATTTGCATAAGTTGACGCCATTCGCCCTCTCTCTGTTACTATAGGAGTAACAACAATGAAAATGGAGGATTCTTCTATGACTATTGCTAAAAATGAATGGCTGGAAACAGCATTAAGTTATGCACCAGTAATCATGTTTGATCAGAATGAGCCTTTTTATCCGGATTTCGTTGGCGTGTCCGTGCTTGAGCATTCTGGGCCGTCTCCATCTTTTCGCAGAGAGCTACAGTTTCCTTCTGAAGCAGTAAAGTATGTTATCGAATATGCGATATGGTGGGATTACGAGATCGGACATCTCTATGAGCTGGAGCATGTATGGGTGTATGTGGGACATGATGGAGAAGTCGTGGATTGCGAAGCCAGCTTTCATGGGAGAGTATTAAGAGGGCTGTTAAAAGATAGAGTTAATCTGGTTGGTCATCATGTGTGCCTGTACTCCCAGCCGGGGAAACACGCCTTTTCACCATTGCCGGTTGTATTTGAGTTGTTGCCTAATCTGTATAGTGTAGCAGGCGCTGAGGCGGGATGTGATGGCTTGCTTGTAAATGAAATGTTTGAACCGTTTTTTCAAACCAGTGAACAGATCGATGCGCGAGTCAAAAAATATCTGCAAACCAAAGCATTTGTACCCTCGATGCAGTTTGAAGAGTATTTGTTGAAACCGGAGATGTTTATGACATGGGACAAGCTATTTGAACTTATTCCACAGCGAATTAAAGCCCGTCTGACAGAGCTGGAGCAGATGGAATGATATGAATAAATCGTATTTCGATTGGATCAAAGTAGCTTAAAAATTGCATATGAATCTAGAAAACAATCAAACTCCTGTATAGTGAATTTGATTGTTTTTTAGTTCAATTGAATCATATGTTTTAATTTTATTATTAGTCTTAAGTCGTGTTTATTACATATTTTGAACAGGTGAGTAGAACTATCTTGATTAGATATCATAAGAATTAGTCAAAAGAACTATGAACTAACATATAGGTCCAAGTAAAAAAGATAACATTGAGATCACATCATCAAAAAAAAGAGATATGTACAAAAATGTATATATAAATTTCGTTAATATGAATGATTGTGCTATTACATTTAAATTTAAAGTGCTTAATATTATAAAAACAAGAGTCTTATTTATCATTTAAATTTTACATATAAACGAAAGTTTACAAAATTAAAATTTATCTATTCAGTTTTCTAATATTTATGTCGAAATACATCGTATGTTGTCTGGAGAGCGATCCATAGAATGGATTAGCAAACTTTATTTACATAACTAGACACGAAGAAACTTAGGGGGAGATAAAATGAAGTGGTTTAGCAACTTGAAAACAGCAACAAAGATTATCTCAGCATTTTTGGTAGTATCTCTGATTCTTGCGATTCTGGGAGTGTATTCAATCACGACACTTAGAAGTACCAATGAGCACATGAAAGAAATGTATAACAGCAATCTAATTTCAGTAAAAGAATTAAGCGGAGCCCAAATGAATTACCAGAGAATGCGAGTTAACATTCGTGATCTCAACTTTGAGAAGACTGCCGCAGAGCAAAACCGTATTGTCGATAATATTAGTACTATTAAAGATAACATTAAGAATCAAATTGATGGCTACCGTCCTCTGGCAACGACCCCCGAAGAAAGCGAGCTACTTAGCAAATTCGATACACAGTACTCAAATTACATGCGAATCTTTGAGCAAGGTATAGAGCTCGCGAAAAACGATAATGATCAAGGATTTATCGTTTTCTTGAAAGATACACTCAAACCTCCTGGTGATGAAGCCCTCGCTACGATGGGTGAAATGGTAGATTTAAACGTAAAACTGGCGGAACAGAACAATATCAAGTCTGAAGCAGCATATGCAAGTGCATTCAAAGTCACCGTAGCTCTGGTCGTTGGGTCTATTGTTTTCAGTATTATCCTCGGATTTATCATCTCCCGTTCCATCTCCAGACCACTTATGGCTATGCTTGGTCTAGCTACAGAAGTCTCTAATGGAAATCTGACTCTGAAGTCCGATATTTCTTCGAAAGACGAAGTTGGGCAACTGGCCTTTGCGCTTAATCGCATGGTAGATAATCTGCGAGAATTAATTAATAACATTGTCATGAATTCACAGAGCGTTGCAGCATCGTCTGAACAAATCTCTGCAAGTACACAGGAAATTGCAAGTACAAGCACAAGTCAATCGAGCGAAGCGGCGAATATCTCCGAATTGTTTAAGGAGTTGTCCCTGGCGATCAACTCTGTGGCTGCGAGTGCTGAAGAAGCGGCGGAGTTGTCCAATGATACGGTGAAAACGGCACGTGAAGGTGGTCATGTCGTTCAGACTTCCCTGGAAGGTATGCAAGCCGTGAATATGAAAATGGCGAAGCTTGAAGAAGATTCACGCAAAATTGGTGACATCATCGAAGTGATTGACGACATCGCGGAGCAGACGAACCTGCTTGCATTGAATGCAGCGATTGAAGCAGCGCGTGCAGGAGAGCAGGGAAGAGGATTTGCTGTTGTAGCGGATGAAGTTCGCAAGCTTGCTGAACGCAGTGGTGAAGCGACCAAAGAAATTACAACGATCATTAAAGTGATGCAGGAAAATACGAGACAAAGCGTGCAAGCCGTTTCGGATAGTGTGGAGCAATCGTCCAAAACGGGACAAGCTTTTGATCAGATCATTGAAATGGTCAACAATTCTTCCCAGAAGGTCAATGAAATCGCGGCTGCGTGTGAGGAAGAGGCGGCACAAGCTGCTGAGGTGATGAGCTCGGTAGAGTCGATCTCTGCATCCAGTGAGGAATCTGCGGCGGCATCGGAAGAAACGGCGGCCACTTGCCAATCACTGGCACATCTTGCAGAAGAGTTGGCTGAATCTGCGTCAGCTTTCAAAACCCAGTCATAATAAGGAATTGAGGGTGAAACGATGTCTTCACTTCAGAAAGAACAATATATCGAACTGTCCGTCGGCGCAGAGACCTGTGCCATTCGAATCGAAGAAATTCATGAAATTATAAAAATGCAAAGTATTACAGATATTCCGTTTAGTCGTACCGAAATCAAAGGTGTTATGAACCTGCGTGGTAAAGTTGTCTGCGTCATGAGCCTGCGTAACTTGCTCGGCATGGCGGATGAATCGGATACCCGGGCAACCCGAATCATTGTGGTACGTTATCAGGATGAGTATATCGGTTTGATTGTAGACCGAGTCAGCAAAGTCACAACCTATTCGGAAATACATCCGCCTACTGGAGGTCATGGACGTCATCTCGAAACATTTTTTCAGGGCGTTGGGCAACAAGGAGAGAATCTGGTTGGTATTTTGAAGCTGGATGAAATATTGGGCGGTTAGGAGGGAATGCACCCATGATGGATTTGTCCGCCTATCGCGACATATTTATCGAAGAACTGAATGATCAGTTGGAACGGATGGACCAGTCCTTGCTTGCACTTGAACTTTCACCGTCAGTGGAGCTTGTGCAGACCTTATTTCGGGCGGCTCATACGATTAAGGGCTCGGCTTCGACTATGGATTTTCGTGAATTAAGTGATCTGACACATGAAGTCGAATATGCATTGGAATGGGTTCGATCTAAGAAACCTGAAATTACCGCACAACTCATCGACACCCTTTTTCGTTCGTTGGATGCTATGAGAGTGCTTAGGGATCAATATGTGCAAGGCGAAAGTTATACTGATTTCCGTGCAGTGGTCAAAGAAATACAGGACATGATTCATCAACCGGCCTCGGCTCAGCAAGCCAAGTCACCCGTTCTACAATCTGTGGAGTCGAATCTGTTCAATGAGGCACTTGAACCAGGTCAGCAGATTTTTTCCATTCGCATTGTATTAAGCTCGGATTGTTTGATGAAAGCAGCTAGATATCATATTTTGTGCAAACGGGTTGAAGATGTATGTGGAAGTGTACTAGCGACATCCATTGAAAAGCAGGGGCTTGATGAGGAACTGGGAGAGGCGCATTATAACGAGTTCGTGATCATTACAGCTTCTTCTCTGGATCAAGCTCAGATTGAGAGTGCGTTATCCGGAGATTCGGATATTCGGAGTGTGGATGTCGGGCCATATGTTTTGGCGACAGAAGAGGTTGCTGTAACATCTGAATTAATAGAGACCGAAATGACAGCTGGAATAGAAAAACCCGACACGTCAGTGCCTCTTCAGGAAGACAAGATGAAGTCAACCCAGCCTACGGTTCGCGTAAGTGTGGAGCGACTGGATCATTTGATGAACCTCGTCGGTGAGCTGCTTATTGATCAGACCTCTCTTGCTGATTTGAGCCGTACGGGTGCCCGTAAGGAGCCTTCCCCAGTGATTCAGAGTATTGGCGGGGTGTCCGATCATATGGGCAGGGTCATCAAGGAACTGCAGGACGGAGTTATGAAGACGCGGATGCTGCCTATTGATCAATTGTTGAACAGGTTTCCTAGGCTGGTTCGGGATTTATCGCAGAAGCTGGGGAAAGATATTGAACTGGTCATTAAAGGCGGAGAGACTGAGCTGGATCGCATGATTATCGAAGAACTCAGTGATCCGTTAATCCATCTGATTCGCAACAGTGCGGATCATGGCATTGAGAGTGCCGATGTTCGTGCCAAACAGAACAAGCCTGCCAAAGGACGAATCAAACTGACCTCATACCACGAGGAAAATCATGTGGTCATACGTTTCTCCGATGATGGTAAGGGGATTGATGGGGAGAAGATTAAGGCTTCCGCACTGAAAAAAGGTATTATAACTGAAGAGCAAGCGGCTCGTTTAAATGAACATGAAGCCGTTCATCTGATTTTTGAACCGGGGTTCTCCACGGCTTCAACCGTTAGTGATGTATCAGGCCGCGGTGTGGGCATGGACATCGTAAGAAGCCAGATCGGAAGGCTGAATGGCATCATCGATATTGATACAGAGGTTGGTGTCGGAACGACGTTCACCATTCGGTTGCCGCTTACCTTGGCGATTATTAAGGGTCTCCTGGTGAACGTATCTGGTCGGGTTCTAATTCTCCCGATGTATAATGTAGCCGAGATCGTGCGCATTAAACCGGAAGAGATTCAGATGATTCAGGGACAGCAATCCATTTTGAATCATGGACGTATTGTGCCTTTCTACCGACTGTGCGACAAGTTGCAGTACCCGCGAACCGACCGTAAGTCCAAGACGATTCCACTCGTCATTGTGCGTTCTGTCGATAAAATTGCGGCTTATGCAGTGGATGAGATCATCGGAAATCAGGAAGTGGTCATTAAGTCGCTTGGAACATACCTCGGAGCAATGAATCATCTCTCTGGCGCAACCATTCTGGGCAACGGTAAAGTGGCGCTCATTCTGGACGCTTCTTATCTAGTCAGCCATTAAAAGTCAAAGAACTTACTTCATCCAGTACTCACTATAATTTTTTTGAAATAAAGAAGATAAAGAGCATCAAGATCCTGCATGCAGGGCCTTGATGCTCTTTATCTTGTTCTCAACGGATGATCATGTTCTCGGGCTGTCCGCCTGCCCTTTGAAAATCAAGTCCATAAAGTGATTCGCAGCCGAAGAGATCGGCATATTCCGTTTCGTCATGATCCCCACATGAGAAGGAGGAAGAGGAACGTCAAGCTGAATCTCGAAGAGAGAGCCTTCTTCCAGCTCTTTGGAGATAAATTCTCGTGTGACATAAGAGATCCCCAAGCCCCGGCGAGCAAATTCAATCAGAAGGTCAACGCTGCCGACCTCGATTTCTGGTTTTAACGTGTAATTATAATGATTGAAAAGTTCCGTAATTGCCATCCGGACCCGGCTGTTCCGGGAAAACAGAATAAGCTCATGTTCAAGCAACTGTTCGAGGGTTAGCACTTTTCCCTTCAGTTGGGCATATCGTTCACCGGCAACAAAACAATCCTTCAGTTGAATGCTCTCACGTACTTCCAGCTGCGGGTCAACGATGGGCATGCGGACAACGCCAAGATCGATTTTGCCTTCTTTCAGAAACGTAATGACCTCCGGCGTCGTTCCATGGCTTAGATGCAGCTTGATGTTAGGGTACTGAATGTGAAACTCCTCCAGATACGATAACATGTAATGTTTGAAGAGGGAGTCGCTACCGCCAATCCGAAGTTCCCCGTTATCCAGATTTTTTAGCGCAGCCATTTTTTCTTCTGCAAGCGAGATGAGAATCTGGGATTGTTCAATATAGGAGTACAGGCTGGCACCCTCCTGAGTTAACGCAACCCCCTTGGAATTTCGATAGAACAAGGTTAGTCCGAAGCTGTCTTCCAACTGTTTGATCGCATGACTGACGCTGGGTTGTGTGATGTAAAGGGCTTTGGCGGCTTGGGTCAGACTGCCTGTTTTGGCAGCCCAGTAAAAGACTTTATATAATTCATAATTTGTTGTCATAGATATCGTCTATAGCTCCTGTGAAATATATTAATTACTTGTATAGCTATAAAACGTATTATAGTGTAACTACAACAAAGAAACCAGAGTTACTTGGAAGGAGCACGGTAAGATGGAACCAACAACAATTGTTTTATTTGGTGCTACTGGAGATTTAGCCAAAAGAAAAATATATCCTGCCCTATATAATCTGTACCTTGAGAAAAAGCTTCCCGAAACCTTCTCCCTGATCGGCATGGGCCGCAGAGAATGGTCGGATGAATTTTTCCAAGCGCAAGTGGAAAAATCTTTGCATGAGTTCTCCAGACGTCAAGGAGATCATGAATCAGTTAAATCATTTGTAAAAGCTTTTCGCTACAGTGTATTGAATATCACACATAAGGAAGATTATATAAAGTTGTTGCAATTGGTTGAGCAAAGAGAGGCTGAACTTGGCATTCCGTCCAATCGCTTGTTTTATCTCTCGGTTGGTCCGGAATTCTTCGAACCGATCGCTGAAAATATTCAGGCAAGCGGGCTTGGTTCAACACAAGGATGGAAACGACTCGTCATTGAGAAGCCATTTGGTCATGATTTGCAGTCGGCTCGCGACCTTAACCGCAAGCTGAGCGAATCATTCACAGAGGAAGAGATTTATCGGATCGACCATTACTTAGGTAAACCGATGGTTCAGAAGCTGGAGACACTTCATCAGAGCAACCCGATTATGAAGGCTCTCTGGAACAACCGTTACATCTCTAACGTGCAAATTACAGCAAATGAGACTGTAGGTGTTGAAGAACGCGCATCCTATTATGATCATGTAGGTGCTGTGCGTGACATGTTCCAGAACCATATGTTGCAATTGCTTATGATGATGGCTATTCAGCTTCCATATAACAGCACTTCCGAAAAAGTGGGCCAGAAGAAAAAACATATTATGGAGTCCATTCAGCCACTGCAGAAACAAACAGTCGGTGCAAGCATCATTCGTGGACAGTACGCTGCAGGTAGCATTCAAGGAAAACCGGTACATGCCTACACAGATGAACCAGGTGTTGCCGAGAACACCATGAATGACACATTTATTGCCGCGAAGCTGCAAATTGATGATTTCTTCTGGAGAGGTGTTCCGTTTTACATCCGTACGGGTAAAAGAATGAAGGAGAAATCAACACGAATCGTGATTGAGTTCAAAGAACCTTCAGGCCAAGGTCACCTGATCAAGAACAACGGTTCGAAACCTAACCTACTTGTTATTGAGATGAGCCCGGATCAAAGCATGACACTGCAACTGAACGCAAGTGATCCTGAGAATAAAGGGGAGTTCAAACCCGTTCATATTGATCTTGCTCCTAATCAGGGAGATCTGGCTGAAGCTTATGAGAACTTGATTCGCGATGCGTTGCATGGTGATCCAACCTTCTTTGCACATTGGGATGAAGTTGAGTTATCCTGGGCTTGGGTGCAACCGATTCTGGATGCATTCAATGAAAACCTGCTACCACTTCATTTATATCCGGCAGGAAGTTACGGACCAGCGGAGTCGGATGCCATGCTTGAGGCGGAAGGTCACCATTGGTGGTTCGACGAACCGAATGAACTGATTTCTGAGCAAGACAGTGATGTGCCGATGGCAGTTAACGGCAACATCTAATTCAAAACAACTTAAAAAATCAAACTAATCGGAGGTTATCTAATCATGAAATTTTTTATCGATACAGCTAACGTGGAAGACATTCAAAAAGCATACAAAATCGGTGTATTGTCTGGTGTAACAACTAACCCTTCCTTGGTAGCCAAAGAAGGCGTGAAATTCGAAGACCGCATCGAAGAAATTCTGAAGCTTGTGCCTGAAGTGGAGTCTGTTTCCGCTGAAGTAACGCCAGATGCGCTGACTGCTGAAGAAATGATTGCTCAAGCGAACGAATTGATCAAAATCAACAACAATGACAAAAACATCACCATTAAATTGCCAATGACGCTTGCGGGTCTGGAGGCTTGCCGTTACTTGACCAAAAAAGGTGTAAAAACAAACGTGACTTTGATTTTCACTGTGAATCAGGCGTTGCTTGCGGCTCGTGCAGGTGCAACATACGTATCTCCATTCTTGGGACGTCTGGACGATATCTCCGAAGACGGCGTACAACTGGTAGCCAAAGTAGCTGAACTGTTCCGCACACATAATCTGGATGCACAGATCATCGCTGCATCCGTGAGACATCCGGATCACGTTACACGTGTAGCGATGGCTGGAGCACATATTGCAACAGTTCCATTTGCAGTCATTGAACAAATCTCCAAACACCCGTTGACAGATCAAGGGATGGAGAAATTTGCAGCAGACTGGAAAAAAACAGTACAATAACAGCGTTACGTGTGGAAAAGGCTTATCAATATATATATATAAATCATGGAGTCTCGGGAGGACATAATGAGTAAACAGCAGATTGGTGTCATTGGACTTGCAGTAATGGGGAAAAACCTGGCTTTTAACATTGAAAGTAAAGGTTTCTCGGTATCGGTATTTAACCGCTCACCGGAGAAAACACATGATCTCTTGAAAGAAGCAGACGGTAAAAACCTGATCGGAACGTTTTCCATCGAAGAGTTCGTAGCTTCTCTGGAATCACCACGCAAAATTCTGATCATGGTACAAGCGGGTAAAGCAACGGATGCGACTATCGAGCAATTGCTTCCTCATTTGGATCAAGGAGATATCATTATCGATGGCGGTAATGCGTACTTCCCTGATACACAGCGTCGTAGCAAAGAGCTGGAAGCCAAAGGTTTCCGTTTCATCGGTGCCGGCGTGTCCGGTGGTGAAGAAGGCGCACTGAAAGGTCCTGCAATTATGCCAGGCGGTCAGGAAAGCGCATATGAGCTTGTAGAACCGATCCTGACGGCAATCTCTGCCAAAGTAGGCGATGATGCGTGCAGTACGTATATCGGGCCTGACGGTGCGGGACACTACGTTAAAATGGTGCATAACGGCATCGAGTATGGTGACATGCAGTTGATTGGTGAAGCATACCACTTGCTAAAATCCGTACTGAACGTTTCCGTAGAAGAATTACATGAAATCTTCACAGAGTGGAACCAAGGTGAACTTGACAGCTATCTGATCGAGATCACAGCGGATATCTTCTCCAAATACGATCCGGAAACAGGCAAACCGATGGTTGATGTCATTCTGGATGCCGCTGGACAAAAAGGAACAGGCAAATGGACAAGCCAGAGCGCGCTGGATCTCGGCGTACCATTGTCCATGATTACGGAATCCGTATTCTCCCGTTTCTTGTCGGCGATGAAAGACGAGCGTATCGCTGCAAGCAAAATTCTGAACGGACCTAAGGCAGAAGCATTCTCCGGTGACAAAAAAGCATTCATCGAGAGCGTGCGCAAAGCGCTGTTCGCAAGTAAAATCGTATCCTACGCTCAAGGTTTCGCACAGATGCGTGCCGCATCCGACGAATATGGCTGGGATCTAAAATACGGCAACATCGCGATGATTTTCCGCGGCGGTTGTATTATCCGTTCGCAGTTCCTGCAAAACATCAAGGAAGCATATGACAAAGATGCAGCCCTGAAAAACTTGCTCCTTGATCCATACTTCAAAAACATCGTGGAATCCTACCAGGATGCATGGCGTGAAGTGGTAGCCGCTGCGGTGAAACAAGGTATTCCGGTACCAGGCTTCTCCAGCGCGTTGTCCTACTACGACAGCTACCGTACAGAGCGTTTGCCAGCAAACTTGCTGCAAGCACAACGTGACTACTTCGGCGCACACACGTTCCAACGTGTGGACAAAGAAGGTTCATTCCACTTCCAATGGATGGATACCAACGAGTAATTTTTAAAATATAAGCACCTCTGCAACAATCCTTTTGAGTCTACTCAGGGGAGGGTTGCGGAGGTGTTTTTTATTTTGGCAAAATTTCTGTATGTATGGTTGATAATAAAGAGGCGGAGACTCTTCAAAATTTATTATCATCAAATTGTAATAAAATGTACGCATCTGGAGTCTGTAAAAGATGCTGAGACACCACCATTTACGTTATACTGGTTCAGACGGAACTGTATCCGTTAAAATTGCAGTATATAACTTTTTGAAGGTGGAGGTCAGGCCAGGCATGTTTGTACTCGTAGGTATTTTGTTTTTGCTCGTATATGGATTATTAGTCTTCTACATAGGCTGGAGCGGCTGGAGTTGGATGAAACCCGTAGTGGCAACCAGATTTCGCTGGTTGTATATCGTAGCACTGGTTTTTCTAGCGGCTTCCTTTATTCTGGCACGCATATTTGGCAATATTTCGTTTCTCGGTGTCATCGGTTCCTATTGGCTGGCGGTTTTCTCGCTATTATTGCTCATCTTACCTGTAGTACACCTGACGTTGTGGCTTCTGCGTTTGACGCGAATTCCTAGACATCACGCTCATAAATGGGCGGGTGTAGTTACGCTGGTTTTACTGATCTCTACAATGGGATACGGAATTTTCAACGCGTACAGTCCAGTCGTCAGACCATATAACATTCAGATTGATAAAAAGGTGGAAGGCATCGACAAGCTGAATATTGTCATGGCTGCGGATATGCATTTTGGATTGTTATCTGGTCCAGCTCATGCGAGACGGATGGTAGAGGAGATCAACGCCCTCAAGCCAGACCTTGTTTTATATCCGGGTGACCTAATCGATGACAATCTGGCGATGTATGAGAAGAGTGGCATTGCCGACATTATTAGTGAAATCAAGGCTCCTTATGGCGTATATGCTTCATTGGGGAACCATGACAAATTTGATGGACCTATTCAGGATCTGATCGCCGCATTGGAAAAAAGCAATATGCAGGTGCTGTATGACGACAAGATCGTACTGGATAACAAAATTACGTTGATCGGACGGAAAGACCGAACGGAAGAAGATCGGGCAGACGTAGCAACGCTTATGCAAAATACAGATCTGAATCAGCCAGTAATCATGCTGGATCATCAGCCGTACGATCTGGATATTGCCGAGAAGAACAAAGTAGATTTAGTCGTATCGGGCCATACCCACCGGGGACAGATTGCACCGGCTCAATTTATAACACAAGCGATCTATGAAAATGATTGGGGTTATCTGCAAAAGGGCTCCATGCACTCGATTGTAACCTCAGGATACGGTTTCTGGGGACCGCCAATCCGGACAAGCAGTCGTTCCGAGATTGTGCAGATTAACGTGACCTTTGCGCAATAAAAAACAGCCCCTTCGTGGTAGAAGGGGCTTCTTTGCTTTCTCCTACAAAGCTTTTTTCTACAAAACGTACCGTTAGTTCCTTACTCCATTCACGGGAATGGCTTCAAACGAATAAAAAGCACCTTTTTTATTGATTTTACCGATGAGGGTGGTGGCTCCTTTTTTTGTAAAGGTGTACTGGTTATCCTGTATACGAACGCTATATCCTTTCAGCTGAAGTCCAAAAATTGATTTTATTTTGGGAGCCGCGGCAGAGAGGGCTTTACTTTTGCTTAGCTTAGGTTTGGCAAAAGATTTTTTGAAATCTGCATCATTGTTCCAGTCCTTGCCGAATTCATTGTCTACCTTCCACACTTTGCCGGTGCTACTTCCAATGTGCACTGAGTTCACACTGCTGTCATCCTTGTAAATCCAGAGCGTATCTTTGTTTTCTTTGGTAAGAAGTGCATAATCAAATGCCTTAACGGATGCAATGCCAAGGGTTTTGAGTGAGTTTCGAGCTTTGTTCGTAAGCGCAGCTCGTGCATCTTTCAGGTTATATTGAATGCTTGCTGACAATTCGTTGTTATGATCCACATCGACGTATAAACTTTGGTCATGTCCCCAGATCACCCAGTAGTTTTTGAGTCCGCTGTCGTTTACATCTTGTTTAACACGCCAGAAGGCATCCGCTTTAAATTTTTTGTCCTTATCAAACGACTTCAGGAACGATTGTATTTTGTTGTACAAAGCTTGATCCATTACTTTGTTAAGATCATCGGCTTTATAAGAGATTAAGGTAGAAGTAACTTTTGCCTTTTTGGAGTTATAATTCTGAGTGACATCAGCCTCGGCTGCGCCAGTTAATGTACTGTTGACAATCCAATCCTCAAATGCAGTGTCAGCCGATGTGAATTGAATGGTTTGCTTTCCAGCCAGTGCCGTGATGGCATCGGTTAATTGTTTCGTCACTTTTTGATCCAGATTCAGCGTATTTGAAACATCCTGAACGACCGAAGTGGGTTTTGATTCTGCCCAAGCGGCAGGAGCCATGGATAATAATAGTGACATCGAAGTGATCGTTGCGGTGATTGAGACCAATTTTTTCAAGGGTTATTCCTCCTGTTACGTTAATGTAATTGTAATTGCATTAGATATTTGTAATTGGATACACTATTAACGTGGATGAAAAGGAAAATGTTGCATACTCTATATTTTTACCTTGTGCTCTTAGTTGACACCGTTTTCAGCTTATGCTAAACTACTTCCGAGGCTTGTTACCGGTAAAGCGGGCAAAACCACAATGGAAATGATTTTTATTATTTCTGTTTTGGTTTTGCCCTTTTTTATGTCTCAAAAAAAACCAGGTGGGTCCATTATGATTATTAAACAGATATTTAATAACAATATCGTCAGCACGGTGGATGACAAAAATCAGGAATTGCTGATCCTCGGCCGGGGTATCGGATTTAAGTTCAAAGCTGGCGATGAGATT
Source organism: Paenibacillus xylanexedens (assembly GCF_007680605.1). Lineage (GTDB taxonomy): Bacteria > Bacillota > Bacilli > Paenibacillales > Paenibacillaceae > Paenibacillus > Paenibacillus xylanexedens_B. The sequence continues at coordinate 2,193,979 of NZ_VEIO01000001.1, read as the reverse complement.
GACGAAGAGCGAATTGAAAAGGTGTTTCGTCTTCAGGATACATCGATTTATGAGAAATTCAAATCCATCGTAGCTGAAGTCCCGATTGAAATGCTGCAGGCAACCGATGACATCGTAACGCTGGCACGAACGCAGCTGAGTAAAACGATCAGTGACGGGATTTATGTCTCCTTGTCTGACCACATTCATTTTGCTGTTCAGCGTATGGAGAAGGGAATGATTACGCGCAATCCGCTCTCGTGGGAAGTGCAACATTTCTATAAGGCAGAATACGATGTGGCCAAAGAAGCGTTGACCTTGCTAAAGGAAAGACTGGATATCGAATTCCCTAAAGATGAAATATGTAACATTGCTCTGCATTTCATCAATGCGGAAGTCAACGACTCCATGAATGATGTTACACATCTGATGCAGTTGCTTCAGGAAATTATGAACATTATCAAATATCACTTTAATGTCGAACTGGATGAGGATAGCGTGAACTATTTCCGTTTTATCACACATCTGAAATACTTCTGTCAGCGAGTTATTACTCATTCGACTCATGATGATGCGGAAGAGTATCTGTATGAGGTGGTAAGGAAAAACTATCCGGAGACGTTCAAATGTATCGGCAAAATCGAGACATTTATCCATAAAAACTATCAATACGATATGACTCACTCGGAGCAACTGTACCTTACCCTGCATCTGGAGCGTCTCATGAAAACCAAACGGGAAACGTGACTTTTTCCTAAACGCCATGATGGGTAGCGTCATGAGATTGTGCAGTTTGAGCATCACATATTTCCGTTTCATTTTTAGTTTCATATTCACTGGGCTTGTTACTGTTCAATCAGGCAATACCCGAATGAAAGTATGCAGGTACATCTGCGTATTTTTGTTCGGGTATTTTTTATGGGGAAAATAAGGAGGAAATGAAGATGAAACATCAAGACACGGCACAGCAAATCATCAAAGCCGTTGGTAGAAAAGAAAATATCAACTCCGTGTATCACTGTGTTACTCGGCTGCGCTTTGATCTGAAAAGCAATGAAAAAGTCGACAACGGCGCGCTCAAACAGCTGGATAAAGTAATGGGCACCAACATTTCGGGGGATCAGTTCCAGGTCATTATCGGTAATGACGTGTCCAACGTTTTTGATGCGATGGTGAAGGAAGAACCGTCCATTCAGCAAAACGCAGACAACAAGCAAGCTAAATCGGATAAAAGCAAAAATGTGATCCTGAACATCTTCGAAACGATTGCAGGTGTATTTGCTCCCATGCTTCCGGCCATAACAGCAGCAGGTATGCTAAAAGGCTTACTGGCCCTGTTCGTTTCGCTGGAATGGATGTCCGCTGGAACAGATACGTACCGTATCCTGTCCGCGATTGGTGACGGTGTGTTCCATTACTTGCCACTGCTAATTGCAGTTAGCGCTGCCCGCAAATTTGGAAGTAATCCATTTGTAGCGATTGCACTGGGCACAGCCTTGATGTATCCCGACATGGGAGCCTTGCTCTCCAGCGGAGAAGCAGTGGCGTTTCTCGGCATTCCGGTCACAGCGGTAAGCTATGCTTCATCCGTTATTCCGATTTTGCTGGCGGTATGGTTGATGTCTTATGTTGAAAAATGGGTGGATCGCATGATCCCCGCAGCGCTCAAGCTCTTGCTTGTGCCGCTGATTACGCTTCTGGTCATGGTTCCAGTCACTCTGATTGCGATTGGTCCATTAGGTACATTTGTGGGTAACGGATTGTCCGGTGGCATTAACTGGCTGCTGAACGAAGGTGGCTTGATCGCTGGTATCGTACTGGGCGGTGCCATGGCACTGATTATCATGACAGGTATGCATTATGCGCTTGTACCCATCATTTTGAGTAACATTGCGACACTCGGCTTTGATAAATTCCTGCCTCTGACATTCATCTCTAACATGGGTCAGGCTGGTGCAACTCTTGGTGTATTCTTCCGCGCCAAAGATAAAAAACTCAAAACCGTTGCTCTTTCAACGAGTTTCACGGCTCTGATGGGTGTAACCGAACCGGCGATGTACGGGGTTAACATGAAATATAAAAAGCCATTTGCGGCTGCGATGATCGGTAGTGCAGTAGGTGGAGGTTTCGCCTTGGCTTTTGGCGCCAAAGCCTACGTACTTGCAGGAAATGGTGGACTTCCCGGACTTCCATCTCTTGTTGGACAAACGTTCCTGTATTCCTTCGGGGGCATGATTATTGCATTTGTTGTTGGTACGATTGTCTCGATCCTTTTCGGAATCAAAGAAGAGCAGGGGGATGCCGAGGAATTGGCCAAATTCACGCCAGGTGCGTCTAACGCTAACGTGACAACAGATAAGGCAACTAAAGTCCAAGCAGCTGTTAACGTGGAAGAACCTGGTGCCCCTGCACCAACGGGTGACGCTATCGCTTATGCGCCGATGACAGGCAGATCCATTCCGCTGCAAGAAGTAAACGATCCAACCTTTGGTGATGAATTGATGGGAAAAGGTGTTGCGTTTGTTCCGTCATTGGGTGAACTGGTATCCCCGGTTACAGGCACCGTGATGAATGTATTCAAAACAAAACATGCGATTGTTCTCCGCAGTGATGAGGGTATGGAGCTGCTCATTCATGTTGGGATCAACACGGTGAAGTTGCGTGGGCAACATTTCGAAGCCCATGTAACAACGGGGACTCGCGTAAAAGCTGGTGATTTATTGCTAACCTTTGAACTGGATGAGATTGCCAAGGAATATGACATAACAACCGCCATGGTTGTGACGAATACAGCCGATTATCAAGAGATTACTCCCGTACTGCTGGGAGATATCAAAATGGGTGAGAAGGTTCTAAAAGCGAATCTGTAAACAAGGAGAGATGGATATGAACTATCGGCAAGGTTTTCCCGAAGGTTTTCTGTGGGGCGGCGCTATTGCTGCCAACCAGGCCGAAGGGGCGTTTGATGTCGGCGGTAAGGGATGGTCTACGGCAGACATGGTTCCTTATTTTGAGAAGAAGGACTACACGAATCTGCGGGAATTGATGCATGTCACAACTGCCAAGGTAGAGAAGGCGATGGCACATCACAGTTCGGAAGGTTATCCGAAAAGGTACGGTATTGATTTTTATCACCGTTTCAGAGAAGATATTGCCCTGTTTGCCGAGCTTGGCTTCAAGACATTCCGTCTGTCCATTAACTGGCCGCGTATTTTCCCGAACGGTTATGATGAGCAGCCAAACGAAGAAGGACTTCGTTTTTATGATGAGGTGTTCGCCGAGCTTCGGAAATACAATATTGAGCCACTGGTAACCCTCTCACATTACGAGATGCCAATGTCACTTGTACTCAAATATAACGGTTGGACAAGCCGTGAGGTTATTGGGCATTTTGTGAGATATGCGGAAACCGTCATGACTAGGTACAAGGATAAGGTGAAATACTGGCTGACGTTCAACGAGATCAACACGACGATTATTGAGCCGTTTACAGGTGGTGGCATCATTGAGGATCGGGTGGATAACGTTATGCAGGCGTCCTATCAGGCGCTTCATCATCAGTTTGTAGCCAGTAGTTTGGTGACTGAGAGAGCACGTCAGATTAACCCGGAGTTCCAGATTGGATGTATGCTGGCCCGTATGATCCATTACCCGGCGACGTCCAATCCGGAAGATGTGCTACAAGCTCAAATCGACAATCAACTCAACCTGCTGCATACGGATGTACAAGTTCGCGGCAGTTATCCTGCGTTTATGGCTCGTTACTGGTCAGATCATGGAATTAACGTGGTCGTGGAGCCTGGAGACGAGCAAATATTACGTGAGCACACAGTAGATTTTATCTCATTCAGTTATTATACTTCGCTGGTCTCTGCGGTGAATCCCGAGGATTACGGGGTTACAGGCGGCAACTTGTACAGTACCATCAAAAACCCGAATCTGGAACGCACAGAATGGGGGTGGCAGCTAGATCCGGTTGGACTGCGTATTGCACTGAAGGAGCTGTATGATCGTTATCAATTGCCGTTGTTCGTTGTTGAAAACGGGCTCGGCGCGAAAGATAAGGCAGAGAAGGACGGTACTGTTCAGGATGATTACCGAATCGATTACCTCCGTAAACATATTACACAAATGAAGGAAGCGGTTATGGACGGTGTAGAACTGATGGGATACACGAACTGGGGGGCCATTGATATTATCAGTGCATCTACCTCGGAAATGTCCAAACGTTATGGGGTAATCTACGTGGATCAGGATGATAACGGACAGGGGACATTGAACCGGTATAAGAAAAAAAGCTTTGGCTGGTATAAAAAAGTAATTGCTTCTAACGGTAAGGATCTGGATTGATCCTGATATGAACGTAACGGGCTTTGCTTCGTAGAATGTTGCTACGGAGCAAAGCCTTTTATCATTGTTCCTATGAAAATGAATGACTGAATCCCGGATGAGATGATATACTGTGTTCGTATCAGGGAGGAATGAACATGAGAAAACCGATTATCGCTGTAGATATGGATGACACCATTTGCCAACTGGTGAAGCGGGCCATCTACCATAACAACAGGAGCTTCCCAACACACCTGCTCCAATATGAGGATATGGTCGATTGGGACACAACGCACTTGCGTCACCCTGATAGTACCCATGAGGTGTTTTACGGGCGTCCTGGTCTGTTTGAAGAATTGGAATTATATGACGAGTATGTCGTAGAAGAGATGCAGAAGTTAAACGAAGAATACGATCTCATTATTGTTACAGCAGCGGAACCGAGAACGGTCAATGAGAAGTGGAATTGGCTGCAGATGCATATGCCGTTTATCAAGCTAGAGCAATTTATTACGTGCAAACGAAAAAACTTGCTCACATTCGATCTTTTAATCGATGACGGGCCGCATAACCTGATTCCAGCAATGGAAAGTGGTCGGAAAGTAATCTGCATTCCCCACCCTTGGAACAAAAAACATCGTGAGCAGCATGATTTTCCTCAAATGTCTTCCTGGAAAGAAGCGAAAATATTCATAGATGAACTTCTACATAAATCATTTGTCGAAAACGATAAAAAATAGGATTGTAATCTTTCGGACAGGTGATTAAAATAAGATTTGGAATCTGAATTGCCGGAGACTATCTTTCTATTATCAGACACAAGTGAGGTTACAAGTATGAGTCAACCGGTTAATCGCCCCCGGCGCATAGAGTATCTCGATCTCTATCGTGCTATCGCGATTATGGCAGTTGTAGCGATCCATGCAACATCAACTGCTGTTGCGCATTATCCCAAAAATACATGGGATCATGATCTGTTTTATTTTTGGAATACATTTTTGCAATTTGCAGTTCCGGCTTTTTTGTTTTTATCTTCACTGGTTTTGTTCTATAACTATAGTGCCAAGCTAAACGAGAAGGGCTGGACGGCTTCTTTTTACAAGAAGCGATTATTTTATATATTTGTACCGTACGTTGCTTGGTCTCTAATCTATTTTGTCATCAAAAAGTGGCTGGCTGGCAAAGAACCATTGGAGAGCAGTATGCAGCTTGTCAAACAGCTGGTACAAGGAACGGCACATACTCATTTATACTTTTTTTTGATTATTCTTCAATTTTACATTGTTTTTCCTTGGTTACTTTCCTTAACAAAACACCCTTGGTTTAGACGTTATATGCCATTATACTTTATAGCGGGTCAAGCACTGTTCTATGCCTTGCACTTGCAGTTTCACTTCGAGCGAACAGGCAGTTTGCTTCCGAGTTATCTTATTGTGATTGGGTTTGGAGCCTGGATTGGCCTGAACTTCGAATGGGCGACGAAAAAAATACTTCATTACCGTTATGCACTGATGGTCGCACTAATATGTGGAGCAACGATTTCCATGTATGCCACCGGAACGATTAAAACAACACTGGCAGAATGGCCGATTGTGACCTATGTATTGCTGTTTCTTATTCGAAATATATTTATACTTTCTGCTTGTTTGATGCTCCTGATTCTGAGTGAACGGGTAGGTACAAGAGCACGACGTAAGGAGTATAGAGTATCTCGATTTATGGATTCTTTGGGCACCGTGGCATTTGGCATCTTTTTAATTCATCCTTTGGTTTTACTGTTCTGGAGACGCGAGCTTACTGATGATCTTGCCCGTCACTTCAGTCTCGGAATTGTGTTATCTTACATTGCAGCACTGTTATTCTCTTGGCTCTGTGCTATGGGTCTGCGTCGATTAAAATGGGGATGGGTGCTCATCGGACGATAAATATACGTTCATCACTTTAAATAAAATATGTGAAAAAGTACAAAGAGATTTCAATCCCATTAACAAGGAGATTTGGAAATCTCTTTTTTATTGATTACGAGACAGGTATGATTAGAGAATACCCTTCAAAAGAAATGAATGAAATAAATAGAATGAATATATACTGTGTTAAACAGGAGGAAAAGGATGTACTTTTTAATGCTTTTGTTAGTTGGTGTCGTTTTATGTTTTTGGTTTCCTTACGGCCCCATCATTGTTGGTGGTATCATCTTTGCAGTGGTTATAGATCAATACAGGCAGACGATGTATATGCGTGAAGATATTCAGGCGATCAAGAATCATTTGAAATTAATGAGCAGGGAAGAATCAGAAGATTACGAGGCGGATCAGGAATACAAAGATATAGATCGAATCTCATCCGAGAGAATGGAGGTTATTAATCGTAAGATTGAAGCGGTATTGGAGCGGGACAACAAACATAAAAAAACATAATCCCAATCCAGGCCGTTCGCGTTTTTTAGTTGCATAAAACAGTGAAATGTAATACCATGAACGCACATATAGTTCACATTGAAGAGATAAGGGCATGTCCAGTAACCTTAAGTCGCAGGTATGGTTTGCCTTTTTCTGTATATTGGAGTGATGAAGTGAGAATCGAGAAGGTGTTAAACAATAATGCGGTAGTCGCCATCAAAGATGAACAGGAAGTTATTGTTATTGGCCGGGGTATCGCTTTTCAAAAAAAGACGGGTGATCTGATCTCTGACCAGCATGTTGACAAGATCTTTACTTTACAGAATGAAGATATGCAGGAAAACTTTAAGGCATTAATTTCCAGTATTCCGCTTGAATATATGAAAGTGTCCGAAGAAATTATTGCTTATGCCAAGCTGAAGCTCGGAAAGAAGTTAAACGAGAGCATCTATCTGCATCTGACGGATCACATTCACTTTGCCATCGAGCGCTATCGTAACAATCTTCCAATTCGCAATGGGTTGTTATGGGAGACCAAGCAGTTGTATAAGGACGAGTATGAAGTAGGACTTGAAGCTTTAAATATGATCTGTGATCAATTTGGGGTGCTTTTGCCGGAGGATGAGGCCGGATTTATGGCATTGCATTTTGTGAATGCAGCACTTAACGAAGAGATGCCGAATATCCGTAGCATGACGCAGGTCATGCAGGAGATTCTCACCGTGATCAAATATCACTTCAAAATGGATTTTGACGAGAATGCCTTAAACTATACCCGTTTCGTTACTCATCTAAAATACTTCGCTCAAAGGATGGTTAAAGGGAAGCATTACAAGAGCAACAATGATGACGAACTGTTCCAGATGATTCAAAAAAAATACCCGGACGCATACAAGTGTTCCGTTAAAATCAAAAAATTTATTGAAAGTAACTACACCTATCAACTGACTGACGAAGAAATGATGTATTTAACGATTCATATTGAGAGAGTAGTCAACGCTACCTCTGAGTAATTATTCGGATTAACTTAACAAATAAAAAAGTGCTTGCAAATGTAGTTCAGATGTACTATGATGATTCCAAGAAGTAAGCGCATACATCATCAAACGGATTGTTACTGTTCAATCAGGCAATTCCGCACCGCAAGGTTTAAGGATGAATTAATGTGCTTGCCAAGCAATATTAATCAAATATCAATGTGTACAGCCTTACAGGGTTGCAACCGTTAAGGGCAAAACCTGAATTGCTGAATAACATGACTGATTTCCGGATTTCCGGTACGTTGTGATTGTTCAGTAGTTCAGGTTTTCTTTGTTTCACAGGCATGGGGAGTCTACTTAGAGAGGAAGAATGACAATGAGCAACTACGATCAATTGGCAAAGGACATTCTGTCACGGGTTGGTGGGCCTGAAAATGTAAACAGTGTATTCCATTGTGTAACCAGATTGCGGTTTAAACTAAAAAATGAAAGCGTAGCCAAAACAGAAGAACTGAAAAATATGCCAGGAGTCATCACTGTAATGCAAAGTGGAGGGCAATATCAGGTTGTAATCGGCAATGAAGTGCCGGATGTATATAAAGCAGTGGTTAAAGCGGGCAATTTGTCTGCTGAAGGTCAAGTCGATGCGGATGATGCAGACTCGGGTCCAAAAGGCAATTTGTTTAACCGTTTCGTAGATATGATCTCCGGTGTTTTTACTCCAGTACTCGGGTTGCTTGCGGCGACAGGGATGATCAAAGGTTTCACAGCGATGTTCGTGTCCCTAGGGTGGATTAATAATACGGAAGGTACGTATGCGTTGTTAAACGCTATTGGAGATTGTTTGTTTTACTTCTTCCCGATCTTCCTAGGATACACAGCCATTAAAAAATTCGGCGGAAGCCCGTTCCTGGGTATGGCCATCGGTGCTTCGTTAGTCTATCCGACACTTGCGGGGATCCGCGCTGGTGAGCCGTTATACACATTGTTTACAGGTACCTTGTTTGAATCACCGATTCGGATCGAATTTCTAGGTATACCGGTCATTTTGATGGATTATGCCTCATCCGTTATTCCGATTATCATAGCCACGTTCTTCGCAGTCAAAATTGAACGTTTCTTCAAAAAGGTTATGCCTAAAGTAGTTAGTAATTTCCTGGTTCCATTTTGTACGTTGCTCGTTATTGTACCCCTTACATTTTTGGTTATTGGCCCGGTTGCGACATGGGCAGGTCAACTGTTAGGTGCATTTACATCTTCCATTTACGGACTGAGTCCGTTACTTACAGGTCTTGTAATCGGTGGTTTCTGGCAAGTGTTCGTCTTGTTCGGACTTCATTGGGGACTCGTTCCATTGGTATTCGTTAACCTTGCGACGCTTGGTTATGATTCGATTCTGGCACTTTCTTTTGCAGCGTCCTTTGCTCAGATCGGTGCAGTGCTTGCAGTTATGCTGAAAACGAAAAGCCAAAAGATTAAAACACTCGGTGCACCTGCTTTCATTTCCGGTATCTTCGGTGTTACTGAACCAGCGATTTACGGTGTGACACTGCCACTTAAAAAACCATTTATCATGAGCTGTATTGCTGGTGGTATTGGTGGAGGTATCCTTGGATTGTTCGGAGCAAAAGGCTACATCATTGGCGGTCTTGGGATCTTCGGTTATCCGAGCTATGTAAGTCCTACAGAAGGAATGAATTCCGTATTCTTCTGGGTTGTTGCAGCTACAATTATCGCATTCATTCTTGGTTTCATCCTGACTTATGTTGTGGGTTTCCAAGATCCAGTTGAAAAAACAGCTGCTCCGGCACCTGTACTTGATCCTAACCCTAATAACCGTTATGAAATTGTTAGCCCAATGGCTGGTGAAGTGGTTGAACTGAAAGAAATTAACGATGTTACGTTTGCTGGGGAACATATGGGTAAAGGGATTGCCATTCGTCCAACCAGTGGTAGAGTGGTGTCCCCGATTACAGGCGTTGTGCAAACCGTATATCGTACCAAACACGCAATTGGTCTTGTGACAGATGATGGAGTAGAGATGCTGATTCACATTGGTCAAGATACGGTGCAATTGAAAGGCCAACACTTCACTGCACATGTCAAAGATGGTGACCGTGTCAATGCAGGTGATCTGATCATGGAGTTTGATCTGCAAGCGATTAAAGATGCGGGTTACGAAATCGTGACTCCAGTAATCATCACCAATACTTCCAGTTATCTTGACGTTGTCCCTACCAAAAGCCAGACTGTGAACGAGCAGGATAAACTGCTGACAGTACTCAATTAATACGTGCTTGAACTGATCGAAGCGGATCATAAATACCTATGATGAATAGGAGGAGTAATTCGATGTTTGAAAAAATGAAGGCTTTCCCGGATGGTTTTCTCTGGGGAGGAGCAACCGCGGCGAATCAGCTGGAGGGTGCATATCTTGAAGGGGGGAAAGGGTTAACGACGGTTGACCTGATCCCGATTGGAGCCAATCGTTTTCCGATTGCACTAGGTAACCTGGATTCGTTTGAACCCAAAGAAGGAGAGTTTTATCCTTCCCATGACGCGATTGATTTTTATCATCGGTATAAGGAAGATATCGCATTATTTGCCGAGATGGGATTCAAGTGCCTCAGGCTTTCGGTAGCCTGGGCACGGATTTTCCCGAATGGCGATGATACAGAACCCAATGAAGCGGGACTTCAGTTTTATGACGATGTGTTTGATGAATTGTTGAAGTACAACATTGAACCCGTCGTGACCATCTGTCACTTTGATGTGCCTGTGAACTTGGTGAAGAACTATGGCGGCTGGAAAAACCGCAAGATGATCGAATTTTTCGAGACTTATGCCAAAACACTGTTTACTCGTTACAAAAATAAAGTGAAATACTGGATGACATTTAACGAAATCAACATGCTGCTTCATCTTCCTTATATCGGCGCAGGAATTGTGCTTGAGGAAGGCGAGGACAAAGATCAGGTATTGTATCAGGCGGCTCACCATGAGCTCGTTGCAAGTGCGCTGGCGGTCAAAGCTTGTCATGAGATTATTCCAAGTGCACAAATTGGATGTATGCTGGCTGCAGGTATGGTTTACCCTTACAGTTCACATCCGGAAGATGTGTGGAAAGCGATGGATAAAGACCGGGAATCCTTCTTCTTTATTGATGTACAATCCAAAGGAGAGTACCCGGGTTATACCAAACGTTTTTTCAGAGAGAATAATATCCGTATTGAGATGCAACCGGAAGATGCCGCAATTTTGAAGCAACATACCGTTGATTACATTGGTTTCAGCTATTATGCTAGCCGTTGTACAAGTGCTGATCCTGAAGTGTTGAAGGATTCCACCGAAGGCAACGTGTTTGGATCAGTGAAGAATCCTTATCTTCAAGCGTCTGAATGGGGCTGGACCATCGATCCCAAAGGGCTTCGTATTACGTGTAACCAGCTTCATGATCGTTACGGCAAACCATTGTTTATTGTCGAAAATGGACTCGGTGCAACCGATGTGTTGCTGGATAATGATACGGTTGAAGATGACTATCGCATTGAGTATCTGAATAGCCACTTCGCTGAAATGGCCGAAGCGATTCAGGATGGGGTAGAACTTATTGGGTACACCAGCTGGGGTCCCATTGATCTGGTTAGTGCAGGCACGGGTGAGATGAAGAAGCGATATGGCTACATTTATGTAGACAGAAATAACGATGGAAGCGGAACACTTCGCCGCGTAAGAAAGAAAAGTTTCCATTGGTACAAAGAGGTTATTGCAAATAATGGAGCACAATACTTCTAGACCAAGAACAATCCCGTTCGTACGGGATTGTTTTTGGTTTGATAAGGAATCATTGGCTTGACGTCCGTTTGACTCGTGTTATGTTTTTTATTATAATTTATTAATGTAGAAAATCTTGTCAACTAAGAAGGGGGAGTCATCAGCCATGAAGAAAAAATCACTTGCGTTTATATCTTCAGGATATGGATACTCCACTGCGGTATTTTTTTAGAATCCAAAACACGGGAGAAGTCTGCCCAAATGGAGATTAAAACAATAAAAAACCGCAGAAAAATCTTAGGAATGATGAGGTAATGAACATGACAAATGAAAAAATTACGAGAAAAAATCCAACCAATATGCCATCCCCTGTAGGGAATTATACGCATATCACAAAAATTCCGAGGAATGCAGAGTTGTTTGTGACATCAGGGCAGGTTGGCGTAGATGTGAATGGTCAATTTCCGAATACGTTGAATGAACAAGTTACCAATACATTTCACAATATCAAAACCGTTATGCAATCCGAAGATTTGCATGCTGAACATATTATAAAAGTGAATGTATGGGCAACGGAGAAAATAGACTGGGATTACCTGTACGGCGAATGGGAGCAATTATTCGATCATGATTATCCGGCAATGACGATTGGATATATTACAGAGTTAGGTCTACCTGAGATCAAGATTGAAATTGAAATTTGGGCTGCAAAGCTGTAAAACCAATAATATTTCTATAAAAACGATGGAGCTTCTATCTTGTAGAAGCTCTATCGTTTTATTTGCATATTGGCGATCAAATATAAGTCAACACGGGTCGACCAATTATGTTAGCGGTAAATGAACACACGCATCATTAAGGGACTTGCACACTTTGATAAGCATTCAGCCTTCCGTACGTCCAATAGATGCCTGAACCGGATACGGGGTCTGAAGCGAAACAAAGTGCATCCCGGATTTGGGCATTTGTTTTGCCTTGAGCTGCGAGTAAAGCAGCCACACCGGCAACTTGAGGAGCGGCCATAGACGTTCCGCTAAGGTAAGCGTACGAACCACCAAGATAGGTGGAGAGGATGGTATCACCCGGTGCAGCCATATCCACCCAGGAGCCATAGTTGGAGAAATTTGATTTCAAGTCGGAAGAGTTGGTCGATGCAACAGCGATGACGTTGGCATACGACGCAGGAACAATCGGGAATGACGTATTGTCGTTACCTGCTGCTGCAATAATGACAGCTCCTCGATCCCATGCATACTGAACGGCGGCTTGAAGGAAAGCATCTCCTGTCGGTCCACCCAGACTAAGATTGACTACTTGAACCCCGTTATTGGCTGCAAAAACAAGCCCGTTGCCCACGTTTCCAATGGTTCCTTGCCCGTTGTTGTCCAGCACACGAAGCGGAACGATGGAAGCGAGAGGTGCTGTACCTGCAATGCCAACACCGTTGTTGGTAATGGAAGCAGCGATGCCGGCAACATGGGTGCCATGTCCGTTTCCATCCTCCGGAATGTTGTCATAATCGACGTAATCGTAACCGGGCAAGAGCTTGGATGCAAGTTCAGGATGATTTAACTGTACACCCGTATCAATGATGGCAATTTTAATCGAGCTGTTACTCTGATTGATATCCCATGCAGCAGGCGCATTGATTTTGGTGAGATTGTACTGATAAGGGAAGAAGGGATCGTTAGGTATAAATGAAGCTTCAACCAGATAGTTGGGATGTGCATGTTCTATGAGATTATGATGCTTGTACTGCTTGAGCATCCGGTGCATTTTTTTGCGAGATTCGATTCGGTACCACCCGAGGTCTTCATAGGTTTCGGCGACTTTGCATTTCGTTTTTCGATGAAGGGTGTGCATCTGATCAGGGGTTGTACCTTCTTTGAACTTGAGTAACAGTTGATGGGGGGCGTGAGGATCGAATTTATTTGCTTCCCTTTGGTCGACATAACGAAGGGTAACCCAGGTGGAAATCAAAATGAAAACGGCCAAGATGCCTAACCATAACCACATCGGCTTTACCCCTTTCTATATTGGATTCTGACACGCCTTATCCTATGCGGAATCTATGAAAATGCGCGGGCTTGCTTCCAAATTGGTCGTAAGTATAGCTAGACTCGTAGGTTTGAAATATGCTCAATTGATAGGTTTATTAGAATTCGTTAAGATGAAGAGGAGTATTTTATAATCGAAAATAAGGATTGTGATATGGTTGACAGAACATCAGATGAAGCCTGAAGTAAGACCTGTTCAATCCCATGAGATTCAGGAAACGATTGATTTTGCGATGCGTGTGCGTAGTGAAGTGTTTCCGATGATGGATCATAGCGTATTGCCTAAGGATTTTGAGCAGTTCAACGAACATTATATGAACCGGAATGATACTGTTTTTGTGATTGCACGAGCGGGCGAAGCAGGTATTATCGGCTCGATTGGCATTGTTCCTTATGATGGGCGAATTCAGGTTATTGAAGGTCGTTACTCTAAACGCATAGCAGCTGAGATTGTAAAATGTTACGTTGATCCTGCCTACCGCAGGTATGGCATCGGTTCACTGATGGTAGAAGAACTTAAGCGAATCGTGACTAAAATGCAGTATACAACGTTATATTTGCATACCCATCGTTTTCTGCCTGGAGCCGTGGATTTCTGGGAACGTCAAGGGTTTACATGTATTACGGAAGAAGAAAATGAATGGCAAATCGTGCATATGGATCAACCCATCAACCTTCAGATCGGAGAGATGTAAGAATGTACACAAGTCTGATTGAGAAACTAGCCCACACAAAGGCGTTAAAATGGTTCCCGAACCATCAAGTTCAGGAAAGCTGGAATGTTTATCCCGGATGAGGATGAATATTACTATTTTGATACACGAATGGCTGATGAACACGGAGAGTTCAAGGTGATGCGTTTAGATTACTTTAATGGAGAGCCGGAAGTATATGCCGATTCTTTTGCCGAATTTCTGGAAAAGTTGATTGATCAACGAACACCTCGGAACGCATAGCACATTGAAACGGAAGGTTTCAGACAGAGAATACAACTGGGGGAATGACAGATGAGTAGCATAAAACCAAAAATCGTATTTATTGATATTGACGGCACATTGGTAGACGATGACGGTAACATCCCTTTGTCTGCTCAAGAGGCTTGTAAACAAGCGCGTAAGAATGGACATCTGCTGTATTTATGCACAGGCCGCTCCAAGGCTGAGATCTATGATTCGATCTGGGATGTAGGCTTCGACGGATTGATTGGAGCAGGCGGCGGATACGTGGAGTATGGTTCTGACGTGTTATATCATAAAAAAGTAACGGCAGAAGATGTTCGTCATATGGTTGATTTCTTCAATGGGCACGGCATTGATTTCTATCTTGAATCCAATTCAGCATTGTACGCAAGCAGTAATCTTCAATCCCATTTGGAACGCCGTATCTATGGTGATATCGAGAATGATCCAGTTGCCCGGGAGAAAAAGGAAACTAAACCTCATCCGTTTATTGCAGGGTTAACCTACGGTGAAGCCGATCTGTATAAAGACGACGTAAACAAGGTCTGTTTTCTGGAAAGCCCGGTGGTTCCCTTTGAACAAATCAAACAGGAGTTTGAAGGCAAATTTGAAGTGATTCAGTGTACCGTACCTGTGTTTGGAGAGGGTAGCGGGGAATTGATGATTCCGGGAATTCACAAAGCGATTGCGATTGCGGATCTGTTAGAGCATCTGGGAATGTCGAGAGAAGACACATTGGCCATCGGCGATGGCATGAATGATGCCGAGATGCTGGAGTACTGTGCTGTGGGGATTGCGATGGGCAATGCGAAGCCAGGCCTGAAAGCTATTGCTGACGATATCACTGGCTCCGTGGAAGAGGATGGACTATATCATAGTTTTGTGAAGCATGGGTTAATAGAGGTATAATTCTATTCACTTTGAATTGAAGAGGTGAGAAGAGTATATGTCAGAAATAATCAAAGTGGAATTTGAAATTAGTGCTTGGGGTCATGAAACGACTCAGAATCATGGAGATTTTTTTCAAAAACATGAGATTCTGAGAATACGAACTTTACCTAAGGATACTACGCTAGAGCAGGTTGAACAAATGGCGAAGGACATGATCGCTGAGATTAAATCGGTTTATCCAGAGCCTGAGCAAATGGGGGTCAAAGTTACAATGAGGGCCAAAGAAACAGGTGGATTATTCACATATCTAGGGTAGGAATATGCGATGAGGAATAGTACGGATGAATAACTTTGAACGTTATTACATATCGTATAACATTTGTTTTTTCTTTGACCGATATATGAAGAGGTATACGAAATCATAAGACAAGGCGAAAGGAGTGTACTTGATGGATATCGCAGCATTGTCTATGGCAAAGAGTCAGGCTTCGCTAGCTCAGGCAGCAAGTCTGCAAGTGATGTCAATGACCAAAGATATGGCACAGCAGCAAGGTCAGCAAATGGCTGAGATGTTGAAGTCGGCCCCAGCTCCCCACCCTAATCTGGGCGGAAGTCTTGATATTTCCGTATAAGTGAGTTTGAGCTAAAGCTTACAATTATGGATGTGTTACACAAAACGTGCAACAAGCAAAATGAGAAGTAGCTTCAATTCGCGGGAATTGGAGCTGCTTCTCATTTGTTTTGCCTGATAAATTCAGTAAGCTTGAATCAATAAACAGGTCCTATAACAAGACCTATCTTAAACTGATCTGGATAAGTCCGGTGTAGAGCTTTCAAAAGGCAACGTATCCTTCAAAGTCCATAACTCATCGTAACTGGAAATCTGCACATCAGCTTTGGAGAGATTCTGATCGCCCGAGCCCGGATTATGATAGCCGATGCAACGCATGCCTGCACTTTTGGCAGCTTGAACCCCGTTGCGTGAATCCTCTATAACGAGGCAATGGGCTGGAGAAATGCCGATCTGGCTGGCTGCTGCAAGGAAAATGTCCGGCGCCGGTTTGCCGTGTTCAACCTCTTCACCAGTCAGGCGAACATCAAAGTACGCACCCAATCCTGTTTTCTCCATGATTAGATCAATGAGTGCCCGAGGAGAAGAGGAAGCAACGGCAATCGGGATGTGTTGCTCATGTAGCCAGCGAATCCACCGTTCTACCCCAGGCATAGCCACAAGCTTGGCATGAGCTAACATCTTTTCCATGACATGTTGCTGATGATACGCAAGAATCTCTTCCAGCGGCACCTTGACCTGATACTTGTCGATGACTTGTTGCCACATGGATTCTAGCGTGACACCGACAAAAGAATGATGTTCTTCCAACGTCACAGCGGCCCCGAAATGATCAAATGAACTCCGCTCTATCTCGAAATAAATCGGCTCACTATCGATGAGAACGCCATCCATATCAAAGATGACCCCTTGAATCGAAACGTGACGATGTTCATCCTCTATTTGATTCCTGTCCAGACGTCCAGCCACTTGATCTGCTGTCATGCAGCATTCCTCCTCTGAATGATGTCCCATATGTTTTAGTGTAACTGCTTTTTCTGCAGCATTCCAGCAAGCTATGAAAAATGAATTAATTGGACTGCAACACAACCTTGATGGCATGAGAGGAGGCCTGTAAGGTGCGTTCCTGTATATCGCATCCAAGTGTGCGGAATGCTTCTTCATAATCTTCCAGCGGAAAAGAATGGGTTATAATTTTTTTGGCAGGTATAATCTGTTGTTCAATCATATAATGTGCGGTGGCAAACGTTCCAAGCGAGTCAATAGAGCCGATAATTTTCAGGCTGCGATCCACAACTTCCTTCGGGTTAAAGGACGTATTTCCATCCCGTAAACCAACCAGCATCAAATAACCGCCACTGGCGAGCTGTGATAATACTTGAGTGCCTACAACACCAGTGGTATCTACAATCATATCGACTTGTCCGGTTGTCGGAGCGATATCTGTAATGGCTTGCTCAAAGGAAGCATGAACTTGCCAGCGTTCTGGTGCAATGGAGCCTGCAATAGCTAAGCGTTCTTCGGAGATGTCGACAAGACTTCCCGTTACGCCTTTGGAAGCGAGTGCGTAGCTGTACAGAATGCCAATGGGTCCAGCCCCAAGGATAATCGTTCTGAAATTCGGCAACAAGTGAATCTGGTTAATGCCTGTCAACATACAGCTTAGCGGCTCTGTTAAGGTAGCTTCTTCGTAGCTAACATGATCTTTTAATGGATATAAGAAGCGATCTTCTGTCACGTAATAATCCGTGAACGTGCCATCTGCACTTACTCCCGTTTCCGTAACAGACTTGTGAGTACAGTGGTTCTGCCTTCCTGTCCTGCACATGTCGCATTGACCACAGTAATATGTGGGATCGATGACAACACGATCTCCTGGTTGCAAAGTGGTGACGGCGGAGCCGACAGCAATTACTTCACCTGCGGATTCATGTCCAAGAATGACGGAAGGAATCGCATGATATTTTCCGCTAACAATGCCTAAATCTGTTCCGCAAACCCCGGTTGCCCGTATACGCACAAGCACCTGATTATCTCTGGTAATTTCGGGAACAGGTCGTTCCTCGAGTGCGACATCCCATGCCGATTTATATACTAATGCAAGCATGATGGAACCTCCTTTTTTTGTAGGAACTACATTTTTTCAAACTACATTTCGATGCTAAAATAACTTCCGATCATTAATGAACGCTGGCGAGGACAGAATCCAATCGATCCACAATCTCGACCAGTTCGTCCTCGGTCGTTGTCAGAGAAGGGCGTACTTTAACGACGTTGCCGAAGCCGTACCGTGAACTGCGCAGAATCAAATGTTGATCTTCAAAGGCCCGGTCGATGATTGCATTGGTTTTAGGAGTATCGGGCTCGTTGTGGTCACTTACGATTTCGAGCCCCCACATGAGTCCCACTCCGCGGGCTTCTCCGATGCTAGGATATTTCAGAGCGAGCTCCTGTAGCAGTCCGCCAAGCAAAATTCCCTTTCGTTTGACCGCATCCAGAAATCCCGGTTCTGAGACAACTTCCAGTGTGGACTTGGCAGCGGTGACCGAGATGAGATTACTGCCTGAGGTAAAAGAATGCTCGTGTTTTTCCAGTACATTTAATCGGGATTGCATCAGAACTGCAGCTACAGGCACACCGATACCGCCAAGGCCTTTGGCAAGTGTGATCATATCGGGCTGGATATCAAATAATTCGCTCGCAAACATCGTACCCGTTCGTCCGACCCCCGTTTGGACTTCATCAGCAATGAGAAGCATGTCGTTCTCATCACATAATTGGCGAAGGCGCTTGAAATATCCTAGCGGTGGAACGATGTTGCCGCCATTTCCGAGAATGGGCTCAATGATCATACAAGCGACCGAGCCTGAGCTGGCATACTCTATAGCATCAGATATCGCTTCAACACATTGATATCCGCACTCGCTACTTTCACTTTTGAACGGGCAACGATAACAATATGGTGCGGGTACATGAACCGCATTAGGAGCTGAAGAGTTGGGAAAACGCTTGCGTCTAAAGGCATTACCTGAGATGCCCGTTGCGAATTGGGTCTGTCCATGGTGAGAAAGGTACAAGCTGATAATGTCCGTTGATCCTGTATACTTCTGGGCAATTTTAGTTGCACACTCATTGGCCGTAGACCCGGTAATATCCCGCATCCATCCGGCATCGATATTGTTCGGAGCATACTCAATCAAGTGTTCCAATACTTCATTGACGTAAGGTTCCGTGAAGGAGGAAGACATATGCGTAAGATTGCCGACTTGTTCCTGAATTTTATTGACTACATGTGGATGATTATATCCCAAGGACAGATTAAACGTGCCCGAGACGCCATCTAGATATTCCACACCTGCATCGTCAATCAACTTAATCCCTTTTCCGACTGTAAAGCGGTTATTGGTTAAAGTTTGCATTCGGATTCCTCCAATAGTTTAGTGTACTAGCTAGGTGAACAATATGATTCATACCGGACGGTTTGGGCATCCCCCCTTTCAAGTGTTGAAGTCAGTAGGCTTTACAAGTTATATTTCTTTGGTTTGTTGTGGGAATGCAGAGCTCAATGATTCATTTCGAGTGTTCCACAGGTGGGAGAGGATCAACGTCAGCAATAAAAGCAAACAAAATCCCGCTAAAATCATGATGGTGCCGACGATCGGCCATGCGCTCATACTCCAACCCGTGAGATACTGTAACGTGGCACCGCCAATACCGCCGGAGGCAATCAATATACTCGTTGTCCTTTCCGTCATGCCAGGAATTAGCACATTCGCATAGACGAGTGCGATGCAGAATAAACCCGACATAAATAATCCTGTGCCAAAGATTAGCCCATATGTTACCCATTGACCGGACACGAATATCATAGATACCGTAAACAGCAATGTACCTATCGTGCTCCAGATCAAGAAGGGCATATAATTGACGGCTTCAGCGATTTTGCCAGAGAAAAGGCGTCCGACAATCATGGCAATCCACAGAATGGATACACTTAGGGAGGCGATAGATTCTTTCAGTTCCAAACGTTCTACCAGAATGGAGGGCAGGAAATTCATCAATCCGAGCTCCAGTCCCATATAAACAAAGAAAAAGACAACGAAGAGGGAGAGCAACCCCAGATGTTTTTTGGAATAACTGGCTTTGTTTGTCCCGTTTTTCCCCTGTTGTGTCGTATTTTCTCCAGCCTGTTCGAGGTATTGTGCAGCAGGCCGAGGCATGGTGACCCACGGGATCATGAGCATGAGCGCGCATGTAGCAACCGTGAAGAACGTCAGGTGCCACTGATCCAGCCAGATGAACAGGGCAGCTGCCGCGGGGATGAGCAGTGCGCCGAGGGCAAAAAATACATCCAGTTTGGACATGGCAACCGCTTTCTGATTTTCTGTAAATTCGATCGTGAAGGCGCCGACGGAAGGTTCAATGATGCCTGAGCCAAACCCGACAATAATGGTCAACAGAAGCAGGACGTTCCACGAAGGCAACCATCCGAGCACTATATAAGCTGCAATAATGCAGATCAACGCGAGGGTGAGCATCCATTGTCGACCAATTCTGGCCGTCATGGAAGGGGACACAAGTACACCGACAAGAAACCCGAGAAACTGCAAAAATAGTAGAAATCCCCCGTCACTGTAACCGCGCTCATAATGGGGTAGCAAAACGGGTAGAAGCGCACCAAGTACGACGCTGGTTATGCCAATCAACAGATAGAATCCGCAGCTTAAAACGAATATTCTTTTCAAATGTCTACCTCCTCGAAGTGGATAACATTTTTATAAATTGAAATAAATGTTTATTTTATATTTAACTTATACCATAATTTTGAAATTGTACAAGCTTTTTATTGTAAAATTATGTTAAAGTTTGGCGAGGCCATTCTTTTTTTGGTTCATCCTGTCCGACTACAAGATTTATGTCGAAGATGACTCAGTTGCGTCACTTTTCATTTCATGAGAAGATGAGGTTCAGCGCTTAATAAGGTAAACGGAATGATTGATCAAAATAATGAAAGACTTAGGGAAATACAGATTAAATAATGAGAAGCGGTGAAATATGTTAATCAACAAATACATAAGTGAGACGGGACATTTCTCCCGCAGGGAAACGACTCGGCGTATTGCAGCCGGAAGAATTACAATCAACGGCAGGGTGTGTGTAAAAGGAGATACGGTTGCACCAGGAGACATTGTGCTGATGGATGGGGAGGAGATTCCGGAGCGGAATCCGGAGGACGTGTATATCGTTCTGAACAAACCTGTTGGCATCACCTGTACGGCAGCTGAACAGGTTGAGGGCAATATCATTCAGTTTGTGAATTATCCTTCACGCATTTTTGCAGTCGGCCGGCTGGATAAAGCGTCAGAGGGGTTGATTTTGCTCACGAATAACGGAGATATCGTGAACAAAATGATGCGTTCGGAGCATCATCATGAGAAAGAGTATGTCGTCACCGTGGACAAGCCGGTCACTGATGCATTTCTACAATCGATGTCACAAGGCGTGGAAATTCTGAATGTGGTTACCAAACCATGTGAGGTGTATAGACAAGACGAGAACGTCTTTCGAATTATTTTGACACAAGGGCTTAATCTGCAAATCCGCCGAATGTGCAAAGCGCTGGGGTACAGGGTTTTAAAGTTGGAGCGCATTCGCATTATGAATATTAGTTTGGATGAACGACTGAAAAGAGGGGAATGGAGACATTTGGAGAAACAGGAGTTGGATTTGCTCATGTCTCAATTAGATCTAGATCAAGATGAAGCAGGGGATGAGTAGTGATGGGCTTGCCCAATCTCTGTGGTATAAGCTAATTTTCATAGAAAAAGACACAGAAGACACGACCCCGTTTGCCAGGGATCGTGTTTTTACATTGTGCACGTTTTTACGTAACTTCTAACGAGAAGTGATTTATATGTCGCGGCGTAATTTTGCCGAAAATAGGTTGTGTTTTTTCCTTCTCGCCGTGCTCTCCGAAATGTAAGATCCATACAACGTAAGGGATGCGCCTAGTATGCTCACCCAGGTGATGCGTTCATGAAGAAAGAATGCAGATGAACCAACGGTAATCACAGGTACGAGATAGATGTATACACTTGTTGGAATCGCTCCCAGTAGCTTAACGGCTTGATTCCATGTCACAAAACACAGGGCTGAGGCGCCTACACCGAGAAAGAGAAAATTCAATAAATTGGTGAGTTGTGTGAATCTTGCGACATTCAGGTCAAATTCAACTAAACCGAACGCTGGTAACATGAATAGCAGACCATAGAAAAACACTTTACGCGTTGCGCCTATAACATTGTAGTTTCGTAACCCTATTTTACGCATCATAACCGAGTACACTGCCCACACAGCAGGAGCGATAAAGGCAAGCAAGTCACCTAAGGGATTAAGCTGTAACATATAGCTTCCGTTTAGTGTAACAAGAATAATACCACACATCGCGATGCCAAATCCGATTAGAAAGCGGCGAGTTAACGTTTCTCCGTCCAGAAAAAAGTGGGCAAGTACAGCAGTGAAGAAAGGAGCGACGGATACAATGATGCTAGCGTTGGACGCTGTCGTATATACCAAAGCCATATTTTCAATGAGAAAATACAAGGTCACTCCACATAAACCTGCACCCATAAATAATGCTTCTTCCCGCCAAGAAACAACTTTCTGAGTACGTGGATAGATCATCCACAGGACGAGATAACCGATCAGAAAACGGAACAGTAAGATTTCAACAGGGGTAAAGTCTTTCAGCAACACTTTTGTTGAAATAAAGGTGGTTCCCCAGATGAGAATGGTAAATAAGGCAAGCAGGTGTCCGGCAACATGGTTGTGATTACGCATTAAAGTCATCGCTTGTTTTCCTGCAATCGTGTACTCTCGGCACCGTGATTAAAAATACGGCGATATTGTTTGGGCGTTAGACCAATCAGTTTTTTGAAAAAATTGGTGAAATGGCTTTGATCACTAAAGCCCGACTGAGCAGCAACATCTATAGGCAGTAGTCCCTGTTCCAAAAGGCGTTTGGCTTGATTGATCCGTATCGTTTCAAGATAGCGGTAGGGAGGTATGCCTTTTTGACGAGCGAACTGTCGCAGTAAATGGTATTTGCTTATGCCCGAGAGCTCGGATAATTCATTCAAGCTGATGTTTTCCGAGTAATGGACTTCCATATAATCACACAGTTGCCGAATCTCCAACGTTATATTTTGTTCAGCTTCAGCCGTCTCTGTATCCGTGTAATCTTTCAGGAGTTGATCAAGTAGTAAGAAAAGCATCTCTTCTTTGCAGAAGTCAGGCTGCTCCTCAAGTATGAGCTGATGCAGCTCATGGAGCGAGGAGACCAGTTCACTTTGGTATAGAACATGGGTGGTAAATCTCGGCAGATAAGTCTGTCCAGTAATTTCACGCACGTACTCCAGCATAACTTCTGGCTGAATATTGATACAACGGTAATCCAATTTTCTTCCATCTACCTGCTCACAGGCATGAGGATCTTGGGGGTTGAAAATAATGATGTCACCGCTGTTTAATAGGTATTCCTCGTTGTTGCAGATCAGATGCCGTTTCCCTTCTTCAATAAATCCAATCACATAATAGTCATGAAAATGATTGGGAAATTTCTGCATGATGCCTTCAAACTGATAAGCTTCCAGTTGCAAATCTGGATCATAAACGACGGTTCGCATTTCTCGACTCATGATGCACCTTCCTTCTGGTATGTTTAGGTGATTATAACGTGCACCTGAGGCTGAATTCTTGAACAATATTGCTATTATACCGGAGCGGTGAATCGAGAACATCTATTTGAGTTCAGGTTATGTTTAATTTAAAATAAGAAGGGTAGAGATGAAAGATTTTCCGCCAATTCAATAAATGGTTTTCCTTCAATGGATAAGGAGATGGGCTGATATGTTTGAACACTTGGTTATTTTTAAATTTAACGATAAAATCACACCTGCGAAGCAACAGGAGTTTGTAGCTCAGTTACTTGCGTTACAGGATCAAATTCCCGGGATTGTTGATCTGACGGCTGGCGTGAATGTAACGGAGGAAACCGATCGCATTCAAGGATTCACCCTTGGATTAAGAGTGACATTTGAAGATCAGGAAGCCTTGCGAGCATACGGTCCGCACCCTGCACATCGGGCATTCGTAGCCTCTCTGGATGGCTGGATTGAGAACGTGATTGTAACAGATTATCCGATCCCTGCGAAGTAAAATACCAATAAGCACTTGGTTTCATGCCGGATGATCACGTCAGACAAGAACTGTTATTACTTTGAAATTTTCATGCGACGACATAAATGAGCATGGGTTCACAAATGCTACATGAAGATAAAAGGAAAATTTCCTTAGTTAGGAGAAGGAGTGCGACCCATGGAAAAAAGCGATTTAAACGCAGGCTGGAATCTGGAACACAGTTATGCAGAACTGCCTCAAACATTCTATACAAGACAACAAGCTATGCCTGTCCAGTCTCCAGATTGGATCATTTTTAATCAAACACTGGCGGTCAGTCTGGGGTTGGACGCAGATGTGTTGCACAGCCCCGAAGGCACAGCTATCTTTGCGGGGAATAACATACCGGACGGAGCCGAGCCCCTTGCACAAGCGTATGCAGGTCATCAATTTGGTAACTTTAATATGCTTGGGGATGGACGTGCTTTACTTCTGGGTGAACAGATTACTCCGCAAGGGGACCGAGTTGATATTCAGTTAAAAGGTTCAGGACGGACGCCGTATTCCCGCGGAGGGGACGGGCGCGCTGCCGTTGGTCCGATGCTTCGGGAGTATATTATCAGTGAGGCAATGGTTGGTCTGGGAATTCCTACGACACGAAGCTTGGCTGTTGTCTCCACAGGAGAGAACATTTATCGTGAAACAGAGCGCCCGGGGGCTATTCTCACTCGAGTCGCGGCCAGTCATATTCGAGTTGCAACTTTTCAGTATGCAGCCCAATTTGGTTCAGTAGAGGATTTACGTGCACTCGCAGACTACACTATACGTCGTCATTTCCGGCAAGTAGAGGGTAACGAACAGCGTTATCTAAGGTTCCTGCAGGAAGTGATCAAACTTCAGGCGCAGCTTGTCGCAAAATGGCAACACGTAGGTTTTATTCACGGGGTCATGAATACGGACAATATGGCAATTAGCGGGGAAACGATTGATTATGGTCCCTGTGCTTTTATGGATACGTATAACCCGGCGACGGTGTTCAGCTCAATTGACAGGCAAGGCCGATATGCTTATGGCAATCAACCCTACATTGCGGGCTGGAATTTGGCTCGTTTTGCTGAGACATTACTGCCGTTGCTACATGAAGATGAAGAGCAGGCTGTACAAATCGCTCAGGATGCCATTGCACAGTTCTCTGAATTGTATCACCACCACTGGTTATCGGGGATGCGTGCCAAGCTCGGTCTTTTTAAGGAAGAAGCGGAAGATGAGACCTTGATTAAGGATCTGCTTGAACTGATGGAAAAGCATGCTGCGGACTACACGAATACGTTTGTGGCTCTGACACTGAACAGACTGGAAACCCTCACACTTAGTGACGAGTCTGATTTCAAGGAGTGGCATTCACGCTGGCAAGACAGATTAGGTAGACAACCGGAATCCAGCGATGAAGTGTTGGAGCAGATGAAACGAAACAATCCCGTTGTGATTCCGAGGAACGAGAAGGTAGAGGAGGTGTTGCAACGAGCCGAGCAGGACGGAGACTACAGCTTGATCCAGCCTTTGCTGGATATTCTCCAGCGTCCTTATGCTTATACGCCGGAACAGGAAGCATTTGGTGCGATTCCAGTGTCCTGTGACCCTTCGTATAAGACGTTCTGCGGGACTTAACATCTCTGTGAACCTGAGAGGAAAAGGTGAGGGCTGCCAAGAGGCAGCTTTTTCATTGGGAGCCATTATAATCGATTATATGAGGTTGATCTCACACCTTAAATGTTAGAGAAGGAAGGTGAATCTTGTGTCCAATCTGTTGAGCATGGAGGAGCTAGCCCAGCAACTCCTTGAGTTGTTATCACGCACTTCTTACCCGATGGAACAGATGGAAAGTTATGTGAACCGATTGGATGAGTCGTTCAAATGGGAAGGTGCACCCTATGTCGAAATAGGCGGTGGAGATTATATTGTTACAATCTATGAACGCGGTGTACCGTCCCTGATTAAAAAGCTGAAGCACGTGGAGGAGGTCCTCTACTGGTTGCTGGAAGATATGATTTTTACAGCCGCACATGTGAGCCTGCTTAAGAAGTATGGTGTCGATAATGTTAACACTCATCTCGATTATACAACTGAAGTGTGGCAAGAGATCGAAGATAATGTACGGGCAGCTTTTCAAGCGATCGGTGATCCATACTTAACCTGGCATCTAGAGGGTAAACGAAGGGAACTGGAAACGGTTCATCCCAGGAAGGGGAAATCTTCGATATGAGCGAACGGGATATTCAGGATGTGTGGTATGATTACGCATTGACTTTTGTGGAGAAAAAGAATCAGTCTGTGCAAGGATGGACTGCGCTTTCCCAGACGGAACAAGAGATTGCAGCGTTGTGGCTGTTTGAGGCAGATGTTTATAACGGTGGTTTTATGCAATTCTTCTGCAACTGGGGAGAAGAGGCGTATAAGATCGCTTGCAAGGCACTTGAAACGATCGGCGCGAACCAGGTTTTGAGTAATGTGAAGCAGCAGTATGCTTGTTTTGAGCATTTGGAAAACGATTCTAGACTAACGGGGTTATGGGACATCCCGAAATATCTGGAGACGGAGCAAGAAGAACTTCTTGATGAATTGGATCAGCAGCTCTGGAATAACGAAGATCAGGTTGCAACGAAGGCTTACGCTTATTACCATGATCAGCTTCAAATCACGTTATAATTTATTTTGGCAGGATAAATTGCCTTCCAGCATGCATTATTTTCCCGGATCAGTACGATATCTTTGATATGGACCTGTTCATTATCGGAATACTAGCGCTTGCAATGTGCGGAACGTTTCGCTATACTGGCTATAATTAAATACATGAATTACGTTGATAGAGCGCAGTAGCGGCTTTGTCCCTGTTACAGAAAGTCAGGGGGTGATGGAACCTGATACATACAAGGGCTGCGAATTACACTCTGGAGTACTTGGGTAATGCCAAGCGGATGGGCAAACGATAACTTGCTGAAAGTGGTATGGATCGCTATTTTTTGAACATATGAATGTTCGGAGAGGTTGTCCATGCAATTTGGGTGGTACCACGGTTATTCTAATCGTCCCTGTGTCTGTGAAGACAAGGCGGCGATTTTTTTGTGTCCAAAAATACCGTTGGCAATGTTAGGGTGTGTCTGCACTATATAAGTTGACTATTTATTAACACTTTAACGGAGAGGACAGAAAAAACCTGAAAAAACGAAGCTAAAAGCTTTCTGAAAGAAAGCTAGCATCGGAAGCATACGCTTCGCCTTTATCACCGGATTTTTCCCCTTGGCAAAGGGAATCCAAAAAAATCTGGGGATAACCGCTACTCTCCAGGTTATTCTGTCATCGAAGTGGACGGTGTAAAATCTTTAGTTCAACTTATATAACGTAAGTCATGACTGAATTTTGATGATAGAAAAGGGGTTATAACAATGAACATTATTGACGAACTACAGTGGCGGGACGCCATTAATCAACAAACGGATGCGGAAGGGCTACGTGAACTGACGGAGAGCAAAGCGATCTCCCTGTACTGCGGTGTAGACCCGACAGGTGACAGTATGCATATCGGACACTTGATTCCGTTTATGATGCTGAAACGTTTCCAGCTGGCCGGTCACCGTCCGGTGATCCTCATTGGCGGCGCAACGGGTACGATTGGTGACCCGAGTGGTCGTCAGTCCGAACGTTCTTTGCAGACGCTGGAGCAAGTGCAAGAGAATGTAGACGCGTTAACGGCACAGATGAAAAAGTTGTTTGTTACCGAAGGCGACAATCAGGTTCGCATGGTTAACAACTACGACTGGACACATAAGATTAACGTCATCGAGTTCCTGCGTGACTACGGGAAAAACTTTAACCTGAACACCATGCTGGCAAAAGATGTCGTAGCAAGCCGTCTTGAAGGCGGAATTTCATTCACGGAATTCTC
Organism: Paenibacillus xylanexedens; assembly: GCF_007680605.1. GTDB lineage: Bacteria > Bacillota > Bacilli > Paenibacillales > Paenibacillaceae > Paenibacillus > Paenibacillus xylanexedens_B. The sequence continues at coordinate 2,165,919 of NZ_VEIO01000001.1, read as the reverse complement.
CTACCAGATTCTGCAATCTCTTGATTACCTTCACTTGTTCCAAACGGAGGATGTACAACTACAGATTGGTGGATCTGACCAATGGGGTAACATTACGAGCGGTCTGGATCTGATTCGTAAAAAAGAAGGCTCAGAATCCAAAGCTTACGGCTTGACCATCCCACTGATGCTGAAGTCGGACGGTACGAAGTTTGGTAAAACAGCTGGCGGTGCGATCTGGCTTGATCCGAATAAAACGACGCCGTTTGAATTCTACCAGTTCTGGGCGAATACAGATGACCGAGATGTGATTAAATACTTGAAATACTTCACATTCCTGAGCAAAGAAGAAATCGAAGCCTTGGCTGAGAAAGTGGAGACAGAGCCGCATAAACGTGAAGCGCAGAAAGCCTTGGCAGAGGAAATGACCAAGTTCGTTCACGGCGAAGAGATGCTGGAACAGGCAAAACGTATTACAGCAGCTTTGTTCAGCGGAGATATTCGTTCCCTGACAGCAGATGAGATCGAGCAGGGCTTCAAGGAAATGCCAACATACGAAACAGACGGTGAAGCTAAAAATATTGTAGACTGGCTTGTGGATCTTGGTTTGGAGCCATCGAAACGTCAAGCTCGTGAGGATGTGACCAAGGGCGCCATCTCTATGAACGGCGAAAAAATTACGGAGCTTGAATTTACGGTATCTGCAGAGCACGCGATTGGCGGCAAATTTATCATCATCCGTAAAGGTAAAAAGAACTACAGCCTGGTTAAGCTTCAATCATAGTTATTTTCAGATCAAGCAACCAAAAAGACCGTCTCCCATGCTGTCAGATGACAGAGGGGAGACGGTCTTTTGTATAACAAGCTAGTAGCTAGCCGTATTTTAATGTTGATTGACAATCGCAGTGATCTCTTCATCCAGATCGAGAGTAACATCTTCGCGATACGCACGAATATTGTACTCGCTGTGCAAGTAGCGAAGAATCGCTTCGATCATGTTGGATTCCACCAGGAACTGACTGCGACCCTGAATCCAGACTTCTGCGGAATAACCGGTATCTTCTTCCCAGCTTAGCTCCACATTTACGTCCGTAGGACGTACGCCTTTACGTTCTGCCATGTGAATGCAGATTGCATTCACAATCTCGTCCATACTTAGAACCATAGAGCTTAGTACCGTCCGTTTCTGTTACGATCATCATCACGATCGTCACGGCGGTCATAACGACCATCCGCAGCAGGTTTGCGACGATTTGTAATGGCTCTGAACAATGCCATAGCGAGCATAACAATCAACATAATTGCAGCTACGTTCACGAGCAATCCAAGAATGTTACCCAGTGCTCCCATACCGCCAAACAGTCCGCCGAACAACATACCTGCCAGACCACCCAGCATCATACCTTTCATGAAGCCGCCGCCACCGCCAAAGAATCCACCACGGTTATTTGCCGCTGCGCCAGTATTGGAATTGTTACGGGAATTGGACTGACTTACGTTATTGTCTGATTTCTTAGGGGTGTTCGTATAACTCTTCGTACCGGATTTGAATCCACCGCCGCCTCGTCTTGCATCAGCACTGTCCGGATTCGTAACACCAACCGTTGCGAACAGTAGTGTGAATGCCATGAAAACCATCATTAGATGTTTAATTCCGAATTTTTTCTTCATTGTATAGATCGTAACCCCCTGATTAAATTTGTTTAACTCCCAAAATGGGCCTTACTCTAGTAATACGGGTCAACCTGCTGGAACGTTTCAAAATTAATTTAAATTTCTGAAATACTTGGGCTCGGGTCTTGAATAGCCGCTTGACCATCGAGAAGCTGGGTGACCCAATGACACCATTCCAACCCCGTCTGGGCATGCATTAACCCTTTTTGCACTAAAATGTAACTTCCAAAATCCCGGTTGCCTACCCGAAGATTATCCTGCGGTATCCGTGATTTCAATTCTTCGAAATACCGTATACGCTCCATGAACCAGCTTTTCCGCTCATTCAGGATACGTCTCATGCTTCCATCTTCGGCAATACCTACACAAAGAATGCGAAGATTAAATTCATCGCGCGTAACGGGCGCCGTAACCGGGGTAACCATCCACTCCAGTAACTTCTGAATGCCTTTTTCCGTAACTGCATACATTTTTTTGTCCGGTTTGTCAGACTGTTGTACCCAGCGGGAGGCGAGTAACTCTTCGTTTTCCATCTTGGACAGGAGTGGGTAGATCTGGCTGTGTTTGGCCTGCCAATGCGGCTGAATCTTCAGCATTAGATCATAACCGGAAGACTCCTCGCGGGTAAGCAGCCCGAGCAATCCGTAGGAAAGAATGTTCATGCACATGTCTCCTTAATATTAGGGCTGGGCCAACGAAACAACCCTTTCTTGTTTCGTTGACCGCTTTCATAAAAGTGTACACTGAAACTGTATGGTTTGACAACCTGACAGGATAACTGCCTTAATTTAGACAAAAAAAAGTACGAACCAAGAAGGTCCGCACTCCAAACCATTTAGAGAGATGCCTGTTGTCCATACCCGTCAGCGACAAGATCCAGCTCGCCTGTAGCAGAGTCAATCACCATGCCGTGAACAGGTACATTGGGAGGAAGTAATGGATGCTTTTTAATTACGTCCACAGTTCCTTTTACCCCTTCTTCAACACTATCAAACCCGCGCAACCACTTTTGCAGACGAATGCCGGAATTTTCAAGCGTAGACATGACCTCTTCGGAAATTCCACGTTCTGTCATGTGACCAATCATCGTTTCGGCATGCAGGGAAGCCATACCACATTCTGTATGACCTACTACCAGCACTTCGTCAGCGCCCAATTCATAGATAGCAACCAATACAGAACGCATAACACTACCAAAAGGTTGGGAGATAATCGCACCTGCATTTTTGATGATTTTTACATCGCCATTTTTCAGGTTCATCGCTTTCGGCAACATCTCTACAAGACGGGTATCCATACAAGTGATGATTACCATCTTTTTGGTTGGAAACTTGCTAGCCGTATACTTCTCGTATTCTTTAGTCTCGACAAATGATTTGTTGTAAGCCAAAATCTCTTGAATGTTGTTCATGTCCATTGCCTCCTGTTATCCAATACGACGAGCACGGCCATTTGCATGAGATGCAGCTTGTCCTACACGCCTTTGATTTAGTTAGAATATCGCAGTCATCAGACCACGGTATCCTTTTTTTAGAAGCATAATGCAATATACTTCTGTCAAAAGTTGATTATACGCAATGCAAAAAGTATCATCAATAGGGTGTACAAATTTTTTTGAAGGGGTGAGCGGTAACAATGGACAAACAAACACAGCAACATTTGAAATCTTTCCTTATTCTGGCCCGTAAAATAAAAAGTTATCACGAAGCCATTGGTTTGCTTCACTGGGATTTACGCACAGGAGCACCGAAAAAAGGCGTTCCAACTCGCTCGGAGACGCTGGGCTTGCTCTCTACTGAGGCATTCAAACTGCAAACCTCCGCTGAGATGAAAGCATATCTAGATACGTTGACTGAGCCGGATGTGCTGGAGCAACTCGAAGACACCGACCGCCGCCAAGTGGAGGAGTGCAAGAAGGAGTATGATCGCAGTCAGTCGGTTCCACCTGAGAAAGTTCAGGCGTATACTGTACTTACTGCCAAATCGGAGACGGCTTGGGAGGATGCCAAACATAACAGTGACTATGCCGGATTCTCGCCATATCTCACCGACATCGTGAAGCTCAAGCAGGAGTTTATCGACTATTGGGGTGTCCAGGATACAAGGTATGATACACTACTGGACATGTACGAACCCGGATTGACTGTGGAAAAGGTAGATGCTGTATTCGCCCGCCTCAAAGCGCGTCTCGTTCCACTACAAGAGAAAATCAATGCGGCGGAGAATAAGCCTAATACTGATTTTCTGAATCAAATTTTTGACACCAAACAGCAGGAGAAGTTCAGTCTGTTTATTCTGGAACAGATGGGATATGACTTTGAAGCAGGCCGTCTTGACGAAAGTGTACATCCATTTGCTACAGGTTTGAATCCCGGTGACGTTCGAATAACGACTAACTATTTACAGCATGATGTAACCAGTGCGATCTTTAGTTCTCTGCACGAAGGCGGACATGCCCTGTATGAGCAAAATATTGATGAGGGTCTCGCCGGTACGCTTCTTGCTGAAGGCACATCGATGGGGATCCACGAGTCTCAGTCCCGTCTTTGGGAAAATATGATTGGACGCAGTCTTCCTTTCTGGACGCGTTATTATAAAGATTTACAGCAGCATTTCCCGCAGCTAAGCGAAGTGAAGCTGGAAGACTTCTATCGTGCAATCAATCGGGTGGAGAGTTCGCTGATCCGAATTGAAGCGGACGAGTTGACTTACAATCTGCATATCATTATTCGTTATGAGATAGAGAAAATGCTGTTTAATGAAGGGCTGGAAGTGAAGGATCTGCCAGAAACGTGGAACACCAAATACAAGGAATACCTCGGAATTCTGCCGACGAACGATGGTGAGGGTGTGCTTCAGGATGTACACTGGTCCGGTGGAGATTTTGGTTATTTCGCATCGTATTCTTTGGGCAATATGTATGCTGCACAGATTATGCATACGTTACGTCAGGAGATGCCGGAGCTTGATCGTCTGATTGCCGAAGGTAACCTGGTTCCAATTAAAGAGTGGCTTACAGACAAGATTTATCGTTATGGCAAGAGCCGCACTCCTTCTGAATTAATTGTTGCCGTAACAGGGGAAGAACTGAATCCGGATTATTTGGCGGACTATTTGGAAGCCAAGTATGCTGAGATTTATCAACTGTAATGGACGAGCAAATACAAGAGTAAAGCTTGTGGCATTACACAGAAACACTCCAAAGCCGGTCTAAAAAACCGATCTGTGGAGTGTTTTTGTTTCCTCAATGTTTTCAGGGAGTACTTGACATAAGTCAGATAAAAAAATAAAAGTAAACTATTGTAATTAAATAGAATATATTGTAATATTCTCTCAGGGAATACATACGAAATTTATGCTTATGGTTCACATAACAATTTGTTGGTACTCCTCTTTATACTTCCGAGTGAACACACCCAGCCGAAGAGAAGTGAACGTTGCATTCTTCTGGCGTTTTGTTGTACGTTGCGTTTTTTATCGTCACTGAAAAGTGCTATCAATTTCATGTGAAAACATGGTTGTGTTTAGATTGATAGTTCTTATAACAACATGAATTATACAATTTTTTTGCGGTTTTAAATCTAAATGGTTCGAAAAGTTAATTTCAGGGAGTGGGGAAAGTATGGAGCTTACGCTCAAGCGTGAAACGTTTGTAACAACGTATCCGCCGTACAGTGTGCTGTCGGCTAAAAATGTGAGTACGATCTGGGAAAGACGGCCTATTAACGTCTACGTTCATTTACCGTTTTGTCCAAAGCGCTGTAACTTCTGCTATTACCGTATTGAAGAGTCCAAAGGTGGAGATGAAGTTACGGCCTATGTGAACGTTTTATTGCAAGAAATTGCTTTGTTACGGGACAAACCGGAAATCCAATCCTGCTCCATGCAAACCTTGTATTTCGGTGGGGGTACACCCACAATGCTCTCCTCGGAACATTTCATTCAGATTATGGAGGCGCTTGAGCAGGTATTTCCTAAAACGCCTGATTTTGAATTTAATGTCGAGGTAAGACCCGGGGGTGAGGCTACGCAAGAGAAGCTGGATACGCTCAAAAGACTCGGTGTTCATCGGGTCAGCATCGGAGTGCAGAGCCTGGATGATGTTGTACTGAAAGAAAATGGGCGAAACCATCTGAGTAATATGTTTTACGGAACTTATGAGCGGGTGCGTCAGGCAGGATTTGACTGGGTGAACTGTGATATTATGTCGGGCATGTTGCACGAATCCGAGGAATCATGGAAAAGCACGGTCCGTTTGCTGTCCGAGATTAGACCGGAAAACATCTCGATTTATAAGATGGAGGTTTTTTTTAATACCAAACTGTTTCGCAAACTGAGACAGAATCCGGATATGTTAGTCAGTGATGATGCAGAGGCTGCCAATTTCAGATGGGCTCGAAAATTTCTTGAAGCCGAAGGTTACTTTATGTGGAATAATTCCAGTTTTGTTACCAGTCCGAAATATATCCATAAACATCGTCAAAATGTTCAGTATGGGGCTGAAATGCTCGGTATAGGGCTCTCTTCGCACTCCTATTTTCTAGATTCCATGTTTCAAAATACGGCAGATATGAATGAGTATGTTGAGAAAATTTCCAAAGGGGAACTGCCGATCTCCAGATCCTATAAATTGAGTAAGCAGGATCAGATTACACGGTACATTGTCATGAGTTTGAAAAATCTGACGTTGAGTCGGGAGCATTTTATTGAAAATTTTGGACTGGATATAACAAGTGTATTGCCAGCCAAAATCGAGGAGTTAACCAGTCAAGGACTAATTCATCTAGATGAAAAGCAGCTTTATATTGATCCCGAATATTATGATTTTGCTGATGATGTAGCCAGATTTTTTTACCCTGAGCATCTTCAGGAAGACATGCTTGCCCATATTAGCCGAAAGGGTTGATTGTTATGTTACTCATGGATGTCAAAAAAGAATTGGGAGAAGTTCTATCGAATGGACTTGCTTCCACTCAGATTCAGGAAGAATTGCACGATGATACCTCTTTGCTACGGGACATCGGGCTGGATTCTGTTCAGTTAATTGAACTGGTTGTTGCCATCGAGCAGCGATTTGGTGTAGCCGTTTTTGATGATGATCTAAGCCCAGACCTGTTTGATAAGTATGATCGGCTCTGTAACTATATTTTGAATAAAGTCAATGCGAGGTAATGGGGATGAAGACAACAACATTGCAGGGGATTGTGATTAATCCAGGTGTATATAAAGGGAAAGCTTATGTTGCGGGTCCTGGTAATGAACGCGAATTCGAAAAGGGCGATATTCTTGTAATTCCACACAGCAACCCCAAGTACTCGTTAATGCTGCTAGATGCAGGGGCATTGATTTGTGAAAGCGGTGCAGTTATGGCACATATATGTATTGTGGCAGGTGAAATTGGAATTCCTTGCCTGACTCAGGTAAGTGAAGCCACTTCTGCGATTGTTGACGGAAGTTACATTGAAGTAAATGCCGATCAGGGTGAGGTGGTCGTGATTGGATAACGATTCCCTTCTGTCAGGTTATCGCGAATCGCTCAAAGTGGCCTGGGGTTACAATGATTATGATGACTGGCCTTTACGGATCTCGTCCATTATGCATTTGTTCGCAGATGTGTTTGCCGAGGAATTCATAGAGGATTTGAATGTAATCTGGGATGATCAAGAAGGGCCCGAACGGCTGGCCAATATTTTTGGTTATCCTGGCAGATTGTTTCGTTTGATAGATGTCGTTCTTTTTGGATTGCGCCGGAAGCGTATGCCGCTTGAGGAACAACGAGCTTTCATTGTAAAAATGCTTCGTGCAGCAGAAACATTAAAGTCCGGTGATGTCTTTAACAGAGAGGGCTCTAATGTTCTAAAACGCCCATCGTTGCCTGAAGCAGAACAGCGGAACACAGGACATTCAAGTCTTATCCACAAATTGCAGGCTGCTCTGTTTATGTACACGGAAGCTGTATTATTCCGTGGACATGATGCTGCCAAATCAGTCCATGGACCTTATATGACTGAACAAAATACGATGTTGGTGATACGGGAGTTTCATAATTTACATCCACAAGAGGTATGGCCTAAAGAACTTCTTATGACAACGGGTAAAATAACTACTTGTTGTGAATATGACAAGTCAGCTGATGTCAAAGTGGACTGTTACGATCATATTTATCATTCTGGCAGACTGAACCAGTCGATGTTGTCCTGGCATGTATCAGTAGATGGTGTGTCAGTCCATGATCCGGTAGTTCTGGAACAGATGGTGGATGATATAATCCGCCGTACAAGGCAGGTTAGCGGCATGGTAGATCAGTGGGACTGGCAACAGAAAGCAGAAAAGTATGCGCAGATTTTCTGGTTTCGCAAATCCCCCCTTCGTGCTTATCGGGGCTTACCTACGTTGCCTCCACAGCAAGTCTACGAACAGATTCGAAGTGGCAAGCCGAATGAGGGACGCTCCAGAAGTCTCACTTCAAGGGAAGTTGCTCTGCTCATCCAGCTAGGTGTATAGAAGTTTTTCACTGAACATGACCTGGATTCATCTTGAAGGCGTGTCTTTGGGAAAAGGGGGCATCAGGCATTGGCTCGGATTTTTACAATGGAAATGGCTTCGAAGGAAGTCATGCAGCATATTGGCGGAAAAGCCTGGCGCCTCGGCGTTGCGTCAGCAGGCGGTTTAGAAGTCCCGCCGTTTATCGTGATTCCTCATGAGTGGATTTTGAAGCATCGTTCACAACTCAGGCAAGAGTTGGTGCGAATAATGGAAACCTGTTTTCCATCCGAAGAAGTCACATTGGCAGTGAGGTCTAGCTCGTCGGCCGAGGACAATCTTCATGCCAGTGCGGCTGGCATCTTTGAGAGCATTCTCGGAGTGAAGGGAATCGATGCCCTTTGTGATGCTGTGGAGGTCTGCTTACAGGCACTACATTCAGATTTGGCACGTAAATATGCTAAACAGATCGGTGTTGCCGAAATGAAAATGAATATTATTATTCAGCAGTTGATAAGTCCCTGCCGCGCCGGGGTGATGATCACGGGACGTCCGCAACCGGAGCTATTTATGGCTGAAGGAGCATGGGGACTGGCAACGGATATTGTATCCGGTCTGGTAAATCCCGAATTTATCACCGCTTCCATAACGGATGGCACTTGCACACAGATGCGGCCTGGCACGCAAACCGAAGTCTGTGTACCTGATGAAGAGGGGAATGGTGTGAAGCGACGGCCGTTGACAACAGAAGAACGTCTAGGTCCTGTATTTTATCCAGAGTTGTTAGAGAGCCTTGCTAGCATGGCACAGGCTGTCAGACAAATGTTTGGCAATGATCAGGAAGTGGAATGGGCAGAAGACAAGAATGGCAAGTTGTGGCTTATTCAATCAAGACCCTTCGCCTCTCCATCGGCTTTCCGAAGTGATTGTGAGTCATGAAGCAATCTAACTTAACACATGGTGGTGATCTGTTTTGAGAATTTTGGGAGTGTCTGCGCCCTATCATGACAGTTCTGCTTGTCTGATTGAAGACGGAGAATTGGTATGCGCGGTAGAGGAAGAGCGATTAATTCGAAGCAAGCGGGCTTGGGGGAAGTTCCCGGTTCATGCTGCCAAATGGTGTCTTGAGAGCAGGGGACTGTCACTGTCAGATGTGGATGTTGTGGCTTACCCATGGGAAAGAAAGAGGATTACGGATCATACGTTGTTAGGTCATGATGTTAGCCCACGCTCGCTTTTCCCCTCAGACTTGTTCGGTTCAAAGCTAGGGCCAGAGCGTATTGTTGATGTAGATCATCATCTGTCTCATGCGGCTTCAGCCTTCCGCTTTTCCGGGTTTGAATCTGCAGCCATTATGGTTTTGGACGGGACGGGGGAACAAACCGGAACCTCTCTCTTTCATGGGCAAGCGGATGGAACCATTACATGTCTGGCAACGATGTCTAATCTGTTGTCACTTGGATTGTTTTATGAAGGAGCCGTTCAATATGCGGGCTTTTCCAAGTTGGAGGCTGGCAAGTTAATGGGGTTGGCGCCTTATGGAAAGGGGAGTGTGTTGCCGTATATTCGATTGACCGAAGAAGGTTATGAGATGGATGTGCCCGAGTTACCTACGCAAGAGCATATCACACAATGGTGGGTACAGCGTTTCATTGCGGATTTTGGTCCTCCTAATCGCAGGTCGCATCAGTATGATCTGTCTTCTTGTCGGGCCATTGAGACAACGGAGTTTGATGAACGCATCATCGAAATGGCAGCGAGTGTACAGTTAACACTGGATAACGTGATCTTGCATTTGGGGCGTTTGATGAAGAAATGGACCGGAGAGGACAAGCTCTGTATTGCTGGAGGGGTTGCGCTTAACTGTACTTCCAATGGGAAAATGTGGACAGAGGGGATTTTTGAAGACATCTTTGTCCCTGGACCTGCAAATGATACGGGCGCGTCTATAGGTGCTGCTGCAGAGGTATGGTTCAGGGAGACAGGCAGATCCCTGCGCCCGATGAAGGATATTGGTCTTGGACCGAGTTTCAGTCCTCAAGCTGTTCGTGGACTCCTTGATCAACTCGGGTTGAAATACATATCAGGCAACAGCATCGAACAAACAGCCAGATGGATTGCACAGGGTAAGCTAGGCGCATGGTTCTCCGGGGGGGCTGAGCTGGGTCCACGTGCTCTTGGTCATCGAAGCATCCTCGGTAATCCGTCTATTCTGGACAACAAAGACTCCCTCAATCTTAATGTGAAGAAGAGAGAGGCTTGGAGACCATACGGACCTAGCATGCTGGAAGAGTACTCGGACAATGTATTCGGCGAAAGACTCAATATGCCATATATGCTGTTTACGTTACCTGTAACAGGCGATCGGCAGAATCTGGCGGCTGTTACTCATGTGGATGGAACGACCCGTGTGCAGACGGTTGCAGACAATTCAGCAGATCCATATGCCTATTTATTGTCTGTATTAAAAAGAGAGCAAGGGTTCCCGGCCGTAATTAACACTTCGTTTAACATTGCCGGGGAGCCTGTTGTGTGTCGTCCAGAGGAAGCAATCCGTTCTTTTTACGCGTCACCGCTAGAATTTCTATATATTGAGGGGCATCTGTTATGGAAAGGAAATTGATATACAGGAAGCAAATGGAGCAATTGCTACCCTTCCGAAATGTAGGTGCTTCGGGATTGAAAATGTCCACCCTTGGCATAGGTACCTGGCTCAATTTCTCCAAAAGTGAAGATCACAGGCCTATTATTCAGGCAGCGATTGAACGCGGATTATGCCATTTTGATACGGCTGATATGTACGGTGCATTACCAGGGTGGTCAGAAACGCTTCTCGGCGACACGCTATCAGGTATTAGTCGTTCCTCATATGTCCTCTCCACGAAAGTCCATGCTCGGGTCGGAAAATGGCCGAATGATGCCGGGCTTTCACGCAAACATGTGATGGAGAGTTGCAGTAAAAGTCTGTCGAGGCTCAAAACAGATTATGTGGACATCTACTATTGTCATCGTTATGATCCGGACACACCTCTGGAAGAAACGATGGATGCTCTGGCCACGCTGAAGAATCAGGGCAAAATTCTGTATGTTGGGATCAGTATGTGGCCTGCGGAAGCAATTCGGCAATTTGCTCGGCTTGCTCAAGAAGCGCGTGTCCAGATTGTCGCCAATCAGGTTCAGTATAACGTTCTCCAGCGTCCTGAAACAGAGGTATTGGATATTTGCCGCGAAACAGGCATTGGACTGGTTGCTTACTCTCCTCTTGCTCAAGGCTTATTGAGCGGAAAATATCGAGGACAGGCGCAGAAACACTCCCGTGGCATGATTTCTTATCGCAATAAGTGGATGAAGAAAATTACCGATGACCCTACGAAAATGACAGCCCTTGAGCGATATTTCGACGTTTGCGACAGTGCTGGCCTTGACTATATATCTGTTGCGATAGGGTGGTTGCTTGCACAGGACAATGTGGCAAGTGCACTGTGCGGTTTCAGTAGCAAGGAGCAGTTCGAGCAAACCATTCGAGGGATCGGTGATCAACTGCCGACGGGACTGATCGAAGAAGTAAATGCCTTGCCTGACTGGGCTACGCTGAATACACAACCTGATGAGAACGAAGGGAAGGGTGCTGTGTATGCAGTGGATTCTCCATAAGCTTCTTGAACGATTGGAGACTGAACAGCAACTTCTCTCAGAAGAATTGGGGAACTGGATCAGTGGGACGGAAATGAAACGCAGAACAGAGCCGCTGTATTCATTGCTTCGCGAAGCTCCGAAGGGTGCTGTAGGCATATCTTGCTCTGGCGGGATATGCTTCACAGTTGCCATGTTTAGCGCAATTCGTGTCTCCAGGCCCCCTGTCTTTTTTAGCAGTAAATGGCCAATATCTGAACTCAAAGCAGCCCTTGATGAGAGTCCTTGCTCTGTGCTGATCTCGGACCATCCCATTCACTTGGATGAACGGACTGTGGAGTGGAATGCCTATCAAGTATATGGTTTCCACGTCTTCATCCGTCCGCCTGAAACAGTGATTGAAACCTATAGTCCCGAAGGGGACTGGATTGGCCAGTTTACTTCGGGCACGACTGGACGAAGCAAACTCGTGATTCGAAGCTGGAGTTCAATTGAAGATGAAGTGAACGCGCTGGAAGAAGCTTCTTCCGTTTCGACGGGAGGTATATTTTACAACATGGCTCCATTCCATCATTCGTATGGATTTTGTGGAGGCTTGATCTGGCCTCTAGTTCGTGGTTCAGCGGTGTTTGCGGCTCGTGATTTTTATCCATCCAATTGTCGGAAACAATGGGCCGCTTTGAAGCCTGTCGTAGTATATGGTCTGCCTTTTCAATATGAATTCATTGCAAGTGCTCCCGGGGCAGATCTTCCATATCCGGAGATTGCGTTTTCAGCTGGCGGACCGCTCACTCGTAACCTGAGAGAGAAGGTTAACCAACATCTTGGGATGTTGCTAACTAACAACTATGGTAGTACCGAAACCGGCACCATTTGTATATATCGGGACATGCCTGTCCACGAAACAGAGAGCTGCGCAGGCTGGCTGTTGCCGGGCCGAGCTATTCAATTAACGGAAGCCGGGATGCTTCTGCATAGCAAAGGAATTATGCGAGGATATTGGACTAATGCTTCTGTGTCTGGAGGTTCTAGCCCGTACTTGCTTGGAGACAAGGGGGTTCTTCGACAAAACGGTTCGGTTGAACTTACAGGAAGAATCAGGCCAGTCATTAATGTGGGAGGCATTAAGGTTAGTCCAGCCGTCGTGGAAGAGGCTTTGTTACAGCATGCTGATGTACTGCAGGCGGTTGTGCTGGGTAAACCTAATGCAGGTTTTTATGAAAGTGTAAATGCATTTGTGGAATTGCGGCCTGACAGCAGAGTAACGGTAGAGGAATTGCGAAAACATTGTCAGTCAGCGTTATTGCCTCTGGAGGTACCCCGTCATGTTCGAATCGTGAAGCAAATTCCGAAGTCGGAAACAGGCAAAATACAAGCTAAATATTTGCTCGATTTGGAACAGAATCATTCTAAATAAAAGGTTCTCAATGGTAGCGAGGGCTTTGGTCTATCACAGCTATGCCAGAAGAAATGGAGGCGTATAGCGATGCGAACAGTACAATTGCTAATTCCCGTTCAGGATGAGGACTTTATCAAAACATTGCGTTACAAGGTTGCCTATGTATCCAGTGAGATCAGGGATATTGAAGATGACGGCTCGACTCTTTCTTTTAAGGTGCCCTCTGCCAGGGCAGATGAGACAGAGGCCATTGTTAAGAGAATGATGGAAGAAATGAAGGGCGGATACAGAGATGTACCCCAAGAGATACGCTTCAAACAACAAAATCCGCTAGCTTATCCGACGTATGATGTGTACGAAGCCTTGGTAGATCAACAATGGGTCGTGCCGTACGAGCAGGGACTTGTCGGGTTTGGAAAGCAGTTTCTAAAAATGTATCAGGCATTAGATCACCTCATCGTACATTGGTCTAATCGATACCAGGCCGCCGAGTACATCTATCCAGATCTGATCGGCATCGATACGCTGAATCAGTATGACTATGTATCGCAGTTCCCCAATCATCTCATGTTTGCATCCCATTTAAGAGAGGATATCGATTTGATTCAAACGTTCTCTCGAGAAGCCGCTGATGGATGCGACTGTTATCACAGTGAATACATTGCTGAACCGCGGCTCGTAAACAAACTCGCAGTATGTCCTCATGTATTCAAACAATATGAGGGACGAATCATCGATCTGAAAGAGCCGATTATTGTAACCTCCGTTGGCAAGTGCAAGCGTTATGAATCCGTGAATATGAACCGGGTGGAACGTCTGCTGGATTTTTCAATGAGAGAGATTGTCATCATTGGTTCACATGAGCAGGTTCTGCAGGTGAGGGAGGAATGGATCGAACTGGTTCAGCAATTGATTCAATCGATTCAGGTTGAGACCAATATCAAAACGGGGAATGATCCTTTTTTTACAAATGAATATAGTCCAAAAGCAATGCTGCAACAAAAGTTAAAACTTAAATACGAGTTAAATCTATATTTACCTTACAACAAAAAGGAATTGTCAGTAGGTTCTTTCAACTATCATGGAACTCATTTTGCCGAATCCTTCAGCATCGAAGCAGTTGATGGACGCAACGTGCACACGGGCTGTATTGCCTTCGGTCTGGAGAGGTTTGTATACGGCATTCTTGCTCAGATCGGTTTGGAACGTGCTGAGGAAATGATAGAGCGAATTACATCCTGCATGGCAATTCGAACATAGATCTGCTGGGTTAAGTCGAATGATACGACAAGGAGTGAGTCAATGAACAGACCGGAATTTCAAGGTTTTACAGAAGAGGCGCTTCAATTTTTGGAACAGGTTCGAGAAAACGACAGCAAGACGTGGTATGAGGAAAACAAACCCCGATATGAGAAATTGCTACTTGATCCATTCAAGCAACTGGTCAGCGGGCTCGCCCCTGACTTGCTCTTGATTGATCCCTTGTTCGAAGTCACTCCTTCAGTGAACAAAACGATTTCGAGATTGTACAGGGATACCCGTTTTTCAAAAGATAAATCGTTATATCGTTCAACCATGTGGTTTACATTCAAACGTCCCAAAGCAGATTGGCTGGAGGCACCTTCCTTCTTTTTTGAAATCTCGCCTCTTTCATTCCGATACGGTATGGGGTACTACAGCGCGAACAGGGAGTCTATGGATATATTCCGAGCCAAGGTGCTTGCTAATTTGGATGTATTCTACAAAACGATTCAGCCAATGAGCGATGAAGGCAGGTATGAAATTGAAGGGGACAAGTATAAGCGCTCGCTCCATCCCGATTTGCCTAGTGAGCTGAAGGAGTGGATTGATCGTAAAAACCTGTATCTGGTACATAACAGCACGGATATACAGCGATTGTTTTCTTCTGTTATTGCAGATGAATTGTTAACAGGCTTCAAACAACTGGAGCCAATCTATCATTATTTGTGCAAAGTGGAAGAGCAAAAAATGGCAAGCTCAGTAGTGAATCGATCCTAGGGGGCAAATTGCTATGGAAATGATTCGATGGGTGCAGTCTTTTGCCTCGCCGTTTTGGGATCGATTTTTCGTACTGGTTACTCAGCTTGGCGATGATTATTTTTTTGCTTGTTTGTTGATCTTCAGCTACTGGTGTATCCACAAGGAATTGGCGTACCGTATGGGTTTTTCTTTTTATCTCAACAGTTTGCTCAATGCGGTGTTAAAAAATATTTTTCGTATACCGCGTTCATTCGGACAGATCGATATCCGCACCTTAAATGAGGTTCCCATTGGCGGCTATTCCTTCCCAAGCGGTCATGTGCAGAGCGCAGTATCCTATTCGACTACCATGATGCGTCGTTATCGCTATACAGCAGTTTATCTGGCAGGTGCAGCTGTCATCTTACTGGTAGCAGTATCCCGGCTATATCTGGGAGCCCATACGCCCGTTGATGTTGTTGGTGCTATGGCTGCGGGTATAGGTGGTGTCATCGTAGGCGAGTGGATCTTCGGAACTTTGGAAAAGAGAGATGGTCGGCAGGAGTGGAAACTGCTTGCCATAATTGCTGTGATTCTGTCTGGCATGTTGATGATGAGTAACAAAGGATATTACTTGGCGGGGGGAAATATCATCGGTGTGTTGGTTATTTATTATCTGGATCAGCGATGGCTACATTTCAGGCAGCCTGTATCCTACTGGGTGCGGATCGCAACAGCTGTGGTGGGGTATGGCATCTATGTCATGCTGAACCGGTGGATCGAACCGTTCTACAGCGGGAGTCCTTTAGGTAAGTTTGCTGAGGGAATGATTCATGTAACCCTGGTTTTTCTGATGATTCCGCTGTTGTATACGGTATTAAACATTTCCGTGACGAAGTGTGTACCTGGAAGGAGCAAGAGCAATGGATCAAGTGTATCTTGAAGAGGTTGATAATCCGTATGACGCATTGGACACCTATAAGCTATTTTGTGAAGAACGATACAGTTTCTTGCTGGACAGTTCAAAACAAGATGATCGGCTGGGAAGATATTCTTTTATCGGTGCGAACCCTTTTCTCGTTATTCAATCAGAGTCATCTCTCGTTGAAATAAAAGATGAGAACGGTGTTTCTATCAGAGAAGGTAATCCCTTCGATGAGTTAAAGAGAGCGCTGAAAAGTTATCACATTGAACATCGCACAGGTCTTCCGTTTGTTGGCGGGGCTGTAGGTTTCTTATCCTATGATCTTTGCCATCAGATCGAAGATTTGCCCAAAACAGCGGTCGACGAGTTACATCTTCCAGAGATGATGATGGGTTTCTACGACGGAATCATCGTGATGGATCATCATGCTGAAAAATGTTATGCGGTATCTGCAGGTTTGCCTGAAGGAGATATGGACACTGCACGTAAGCGAGTTAAGGAATTGAAAGAGCGCATTATCAACGGAAGTGTAACGGACACGTCGACATGGGATGACGCCTATCTTGGTAATGAAGTACAGCTTGAAGCTAATTTTACTCCGGAGGAGTATGATCAGGCGATCTGTAAGATCAAGGACTATATTCGAAAAGGTGACATTTATCAGGTCAATATGACCCAATGTTTTACTGCGCCGCTGAATCGTCATCCGCTGAATCTATACGATACGTTGCGCAAGATTAACCCTGCTCCTTTTGCAGCTTATCTGGATCTCGAAGAGTTTCAGCTTGTAAGCAGCTCGCCTGAACGGTTTCTGCAATTGCGAGAGGGTGTTGTTGAGACACGTCCTATTAAAGGTACGATGCCTCGGGGGGATACGCCTGAGGAAGATGAATTAAATCGGAAAAAGCTTACAGAAAGTGTTAAGGATCAGGCCGAAAATCTAATGATTGTAGATCTGATGCGAAATGATCTTGGGCGTGTATGCGAGTTCGGTTCGGTGGAAGTGCCCGAGCTGTTTGCCATAGAGGCATACTCCAGTGTGTTTCATATGGTTTCCACGGTTACGGGTAACCTGTTAGACGGGAAAGACGCCGTAGATTGTTTGACGGCTACATTTCCTGGGGGCTCCATTACGGGTGCGCCCAAAGTTCGTGCAATGGAAATCATTGATGAACTGGAGCCTTCTCGCCGACACGTATATACCGGCTCCATCGGATACATCGGGTTTGATGGTGATATGGACATGAACATTGTCATCCGTACCATTTTGGTCAAGGGACAACAGGCTCGGTATCAAGTAGGTGGGGGAATTGTATGGGATTCCATCCCGGAGAACGAGTATCAGGAAACGTTATTTAAAGGACGGGCATTACAAAAGGCGTTATTGGAGAGGTGAGGCTATGGTGTTGTTAATTGATAATTATGACTCTTTCACTTACAATCTCTACCAATATATCGGGGAGATGTGTACAGATGTTCAGGTTGTTCGAAACGATAAACTTGCGATTGAGGATGTCAGACGCCTGCAACCGGATTGTATTATCATCTCACCAGGACCAGGTCATCCAGTCGAATCAGGAATTAGTCTTGACATTATCCGTGCTTTTAATGGTCAGATTCCGATTTTTGGTATATGTCTGGGGCTTCAGGCTATTGGAGCAGCACTAGGCGCCTCCATTGATCTTGCTCCCGATGTCGTTCATGGCAAGAGATCGATGATCCACCATGATGGTCAAGGGATATTTGCAGGAACGCCGAAGCGATTCGAGGTCGTGCGGTACCATTCTCTATGTATTTCTCCAGAGACAGTACCAGCATGTCTGGAAGTTCAGGCTACTACTGCTGATGGCACGATTATGGCCGTCAGACACCGTGAATTTTGCACGATAGGCGTGCAATTCCACCCTGAATCCATTCTGTCCCAGTATGGGAAGGTACTGATTCATAATTTTCTGGAAATGGCTGGAGTCTTTCGGCTGAACAACCCAAGAGGTGGCTCTGAAATGGAGGCGTTGAATCGTGCTCATTAAGGTGGAGCATCTGGTCAAGGACTATCAGGTTCATAAAAATGGAAAAGGGTTCCTACAAGCCGTCAAAAATCTGGTTATGCCTGAGTATTTGAAAAAACGGGCTGTAGATGATATCAGCTTTTCCATTCAGCCAGGCGAGATGGTTGGTTTTATTGGTCCCAATGGAGCAGGCAAATCGACAACCGTCAAAATTCTGTCCGGCGTTCTTTCGCCAACCTCAGGCCGAGTTACAGTTGGAGATATGGACCCTTTTCGGAATCGGAAAAAGTATGTATCCCACATTGGCGTTGTATTCGGTCAGCGAACGCAGTTATGGTGGGATCTTCCCGTGGAGGATACGTTTGATTTGCTGAAAGCAATCTACAAAATACCGGATGCCACATTTAGGAAAAATCTGAATATATATCGTGAACTGCTTGATCTGGACGATTTTATGTCTCGTCCTGTCAGACAACTGAGCCTCGGGCAACGAATGCGTGCTGATATTGCAGCTTCATTACTGCATGATCCAGAGATTCTTTTTTTTGACGAGCCGACGATTGGACTTGATATTGTAGCCAAAGAAAAGATCCGCGAATGTATTAAAGCGATGAACCGGGATAAGGGCATCACGATGTTGTTCACGACACATGACATGCAGGATATTGAAAAAACATGTGAACGGATGATTGTGATTGATCGAGGTAAGATCATCTGTGATAGCGCACTAACCGAAATACGAAGTCTGTATGATCATGAGCGTCGTCTGACGGTAAAGTTTGCCGAGTCCTACCCATCCATACATGTTGCTAAAGCTCAGATTGTACATGAGGAGGGCAACAGTAAGACGTTTTCATTTCATACTCATGAAATTACAACTTCTGAATTGATCTCCAGTCTGATGAGTGAATATGTGGTGATGGATTTGACTGTTCAGGAGACAGATATCGAGACAATCATTAAGAAATTATACGAAGAAGGCGAAGGTGTACAAGCTTATGAGGGCGTATCTTGAAGTCGCCAGGAAGTCCTTTTTAAGCAACCTGGTCTTTCGTACGGAATATTTTGCTGGTCTTCTCGGAGCGATCGTCACCATTTTTGTCAATATTTCGATCTGGAGAGCCATTTATGATGAGGAGGGCACACTGGATCATCTGCAATTCAGTATGACGGTCACGTATGTCATCTTGGCGTTGTCTCTTTTTCATATTTTTACAATGGATGAATATGTCATTGAAAAGAAAATCAAGTCAGGGCTGATTACTTCTGACCTGCTACGTCCGATCAGTTTTCGACTCTATACCTTCTCCTACCATCTCGGAGGGCTGGTGTACCGCATCATTTTGTTATTGCTTCCTACACTGCTTTTTTATACGGTTGTTTACAAGATTCTTCCTCCATTCTCGTGGTTTATGTTTTGCATCTTCCTGATCAGTATCATGCTAGGTTATCTGGTGATGTATAGTCTTAATTTTATCATTTGGGTAAGCGCATTCTGGTTCTACAAAACATTCAGTCTGATCACCATTAAGGAAACCGCGGTTATGGTTCTGTCCGGAGCTGTAATTCCACTGTGGTACTTTCCAGAATGGCTGGTGGACTATATCAAACTGACTCCGTTCGATACGATATTTTTTATTCCAATCTCTATTTATCTAGGTCAGATGCCAGCCGGAGAAATGTGGCAAAGCCTGATGAAACAGGTACTCTGGCTACTATTTTTAACGGTAGCGGGTCACTTTTTGTGGAAACGTGCTTCATATAAATTAGTTGTTCAGGGGGGCTAATCGTGATGCAGCGCTCACGTGGGTTCCCGGGAATTGGGGACGTAAAGCTATTTTTGAAATACTTTCATTTGACGTTAAAGGTGACGTTGCAATACAAGTTCGATCGCAGTCTAATTGCAGCCGCGGTTCTTATTCGGGAATTATCCGGTGTCATTATTTTAATTCTGCTCTTGAACCGTTTTGTAGAGATTAGAGGATGGGATATTAACGAGGTTCTGTTTTTATATAGCTTTTTGTTCTTATCCTATAGTTTGTTTGTTTTCTTTTTTACAGGGATTCGTGACTTCGAGGATCTGGTGTATTCCGGAGAATTCGACCGATACCTGGTTAGACCCGTAGGCATTCTATTTCAGGTTGTGGCTTCGCGTGTTGACTACACTGCGGCATTAGGACATGGAGTGCTTGGCATCATCCTGCTTCGCAGCACAGCGTCACAACTTCAGATTGAGTGGACGGCAGGACAAATTGGCTTTTACCTGGTGATGCTCATGGGGGGAGCGCTGATTCAGGCCTCGATCTTCATGCTGGCATCTAGCTTCTGCTTCTGGACTGTAAAAGTTACCAATTTGCGTAATATGCTTTTTTTTAATTCAAGGAAAATTGCAGCGTATCCACTCAGTTTTTATCCGGGCATCATTCAGAAGGTATTGATCTTTGTGATGCCGTTTGGATTTGTGAATTATTTTCCGGCCCAGTTTTACTTGGAGAAACCCGAGATGGACGTTTATTGGAAGGATATGGTGTTTCTCAATCCTTTGGTGGCAGCTGTCATGTTTGGCATCGTTTTTCTGGTCTGGAAACAAGGACTTCGTAGATATTCAAGTACAGGTAATGCGCTCTATTAATTCGGTGTAAGAGTGCATACCGGGAGAGGACAGAGCGTTGAAAAAATATATTAATTTGATTCTGCTGGGGGTTCTGGTTATCTCGTTTGGCATCTATTATGCCGTGAAAAATGTTTCCTGGAACGAAGTGAAGCTGCTCTCTGGCTATTATGACGAGAAAATTACCATTATGAACACGGCTGATATTCATGGACACCTTAGATTTGAAGATAATGCCTGGGGACAATATACGACGGAAAATATTTATGGCGTTATGGGCATGCCCTTGGTCAAAGCCATGTTTGAGAGTGAGAAGGCCAGTGATCCTAATACGTTAATCGTGGATTCGGGAGATATGTTTCATGGAACGAATGAAGCCAATGTGGAACAGGGGAAGGGTGTTCTGGAAGTTGCCAATATGATGGGATACACCGCTATGGTTCCCGGAAGCAATGATTTTAACTTTGGATTCGATCGTCTGATGGAGATACAGTCACAGCTTGATTTTCCAATGGTTGCTGCCAACGTCTATAAAGATGGAAAACGGTTGTTCAAGCCGTATGTCATGCAAGAGGTGCTTGGAAAAAAGATAGCGTTTATCGGATTGCTAACCCCAAGTGCGCAGCGAAGCTTCAGTACGGAGCATCAGGATGAAATACAGATTACTGATCCTGTTGAAGAGGCGAAAAGACTAGTCGATGAGCTGAAAGAAAGCTCCGATGTCATTGTATTACTGTCCCACTTGGGAGACGATGCGGATGTTGCATTAGCTGGCGAAGTGCAAGGCATCGATCTGATCTTGAGCGGGCGCAAGCACAACCTTTATACACATCCAGTTCGAGTGGGAAAAACCTGGATTGCTGAGGCGGGGGCATGGACCACTCATGTCGGATACGCAACACTGTATTTTAACAGAGGAGAGTTACAAGATATTTCGTGGAATGTACGTTCCCTGAGTGATGGTAGTCGAGGGGATGCAGCGATGATGTCAGTGGTGGAAAAATACTATCAAATGGCGATGGAAGAAACAAAAGAAGTCGTGGGTACATCGAGTGTGGAGCTGGACGGTACGCGGACTTCGATTCGAACAAGAGAAACGAATTTTGCTAATGTGTTAACCGATGCGATGAAAGAAAGAAGTCAAGCAGAGATTGCCATTATTAATGGCGGAGGAATTCGTGAAAGTATAAGTGCAGGTGAGATTAACCTATACCAGCTAAACCGATCATTGCCTTTTTCCAATACGCTGGTTGTGGCAGAGGTTGCAGGAGATCGAATCTATAAAGCAATAGAGCGTGGTCTGAACGCCTATCCCAATGGTACGAATGGGGCTTTTCTCCAGGTATCGGGTATTCGTTATGCATTTGATGCTTCGAGGCCCGCAGGCAAACGGGTCATCAGCGTGACCTTCAACGATGAACCACTAGATCTGAATAGAAAATACAAGGTTGCTTTAAGCGATTATTTATACAATGGCGGTGACAATTTCGAAGAGTTTAAGGATGCTTCTCTGCTCAGTGTGGATGAATTGCTGATGAATGTACTGGCCGATTATTTACGCAAACACAAGGTTATAGAGCCTGGAACGGATGGCAGAATCCAGGTAACCAATCAGAGGTATGAGTAGTGCGATAAAACTTAAACTTTAGAGGAGGCCGTGATATGGTGACACAGTTTGAAGATCTGACCCCTGAAAGACAACTGGTGATTCTATGTTCTCGTGGAGTCTGGACACAGGAGCATGAGGATGAAGCAAAAAAACTGCTCAGCGGTTATCTGGAATGGAAGGACATTCTCTATCAAGGTCTTACACACCGGGTGCTGAATATGATGTTTTATCATCTGAAACGAATTGGAATGCTGGACAGGGTAGAGGAAGAAGTGCTTAAAGTTATGAAAAACCAAAGTCAAGTGTTCTCCATGCGCAACCAGTTTTATTTCGAGGAGCTCGGAGCCATATATCAAAAATTCGAAGAGCAAGGACTTCATGCTGTCATTTTGAAAGGAAATTATTTAGCCGCGAACGTGTATCCATCGATTGAGACAAGAACATTCAACGATCTGGATCTGCTTATTTCCGTTGAGCAAAGTGAGCAGTTTGTTCGTGTACTTGAGAGCATGGGTTATATTCAGGGAGAGTATGACAGGAATACGGAGGAAATTATACCAGGCTCTCGTAAACAGAAGATGATGCATCAGATGGCAACACATGAGTTGCAGGAGTGCCTCAAAAAGACGGATCATCCGTTTGTAAGTCTGCTTCAGGTGGATCTGAACCATGACGTATTGTGGAAAGGAAACTGCCCGTACCACATATCTACTCCTGATCTGTTATCTCGTGCTCGTGCAACTCAAGTGCTCGGTTATCCTTGTCATGTTTTGGACTATGAGGATTTTCTCATCCAGCTCAGCTGTCACCTTTATAAGGAAGCGGTCATGCTGAATTGGATTGCTGATCTGAGAGATCTCAAGTTGTATAAGTTCGCAGATATCCTGATGTATGTAGAACGATATGCCAATGACATCAATTGGACGAAACTGGTTGAGTTCTGCCACGAACATGGTTGTGAGAAGGTTGTGTATTACGCGTTCTATTATGTGAATTTTATCTATGGTGACGTGATTCCAGTAGCTGTTATGGATGAGCTTGATCCGGGGGATCATGCCTATCTGGATGAATATGGCGTGGAGAACCAGAGCACAGCCCGCTGGGAGGACGACTTCTTCACCCGCTTGTTTGACACTGCGAGAATTCTTCGTGTGAATGACGAGGTGATGTCAGCACGCAATCAGTTCTGGACTACACGGAATGAGCAAGTAACGGGCCGATAAATGGTTTTTCAAAAAGGCAAAGGCTTGATTGTAGTGGAAGGAATTAGTGGATGCGGGAAGAGCAGCTCCATAAACCAGCTTCAGGAATATGTTGAATCATTGGGGCATGGCGTGTATGTGTACGAGTGGAATTCAAATCGATGGTTAAGAGCCCTTACCCGGTGGCTTGGGTTAAAACAGACGATCCCGGCGTCCTTATACAGTCTGCTACAGTGGTGGGGATTCATTTTGGATTATTTCTTTATCATTATTCCCAGATTATGGATGGGTAATATCGTACTCTGTGATCGTTATGTGTATACAGGACTAGTCAGAGACCGTGCAAATGGAGCCAAACCTTATCTGGGAAGATGCATATCAAAGTTTGTGCGCAAACCAGACCTCATATTTTTTATAGATCAGATGCCCGAACTGTGCCAGAAACGAATTGCAACCCGTGGCAAAAAACTGTTCCATACAAATGCTGCATTGATAAGCAGTGTGAATATTCGTAACAAAGAGCTATTCTATCTTCGGCGTTGCCGGCGGATCTATCTATGTCTCTTCCATCCTTCGAACCCTCTCACAGAAGGAAGAGTGTCCACTATGAATGAAGGATGCCTGGATATGAAGATCTGGATGGACACTTATATTCGCGACATAATGCTCGTTGAACATTAAGCGAGGTGGGATGAAATGTATATAGATGTGGTGGCAGATACAGAAGAAATGGAAGTTACGCTGGAACGAATTTTGGCTCGCTGCCATTATCCGGTTACGTTCTCAGGTGACCAGCCTTGCTTTTTACATCGCTGGATTGTGAGGAGCACAGGTCTACCAGAACATGATTCAGAAGAAACTCCGCGTCTGTGCACATCCGGATTGGATAGTGCCGTAATGCTTGAACATGAACTTTCGTTTACCTCAGAAGAGGAGAGAGAGCAACGTTGGAGATATTACAAAGCTTCAGATGGCAGAGAAAATGTACTCGAATCGTTGTTTGATCATGGAACAGACAAACGCTTGTATGCCTTGTGCTCGGTATACTGCTCAACGGAACAAGACATCTATATGTTTACGCGCTCATCTCTTCCCGTGACCTTATGGCTAAATGGCAGGCTTGTGCTCACAAGTACATCTTGGCGGCACATCAAGCCGGTTCAGACCATATGCACGTTTCGAAAAGGCATCAATACGATTCTGGTTGAAAGGAAAGTAACGCAGGCTTCCAGAAGCATGCCTGAAGGGGAGTACGGCTTCACATTGTCCTGCAAACCCGTGGAGCAACTGTATCAGACAGATTCTACCCAGATGGTATTCAGCAGGGAAAAAACAGAAAACATGTCTGCACAATTCTATGTATTGCCTGAACGAACATTTAATGCGGATAAAATGGTGAATTGCTTTGTTTTCCCCTATGTTCAAGGCAACGGACGTTTGGAGAAACTCTATATTGAAGCGCTGGACACCTATGGGAAGGTACAGTACGACGGTTATATTTCCACCTATCAGCACTTTAGGCTGGATTTGCGGCATGTGCCTGACGGAGTCATCGAATTGAGAGTGCAAAGGGTGCCTGATGAACTTGCATGGCATGAGGGACTTGAAGACAACGCCGTAGCTGTAGTATCCAATGCCTTTATTTTTGCAGGTGATTATGTAGCAACAAAGGATCAGCTTCTTAGACTGATGAGTGAACAGGGTCTGACGGAGCCAATGAGTGAACATTTTCTTTATTTGGCCGGGTTATGCGAGAATGACCGGGGCTTGAATCATGGCAAACTGGAGTTGCACTATGATCGTATCTATGACCATTTGTTACGGCAGTTTCGCCAGACAGCGCGCCAGCTGACTCAGCCGGATGAACCGATAGAGCCAGAACCACGCGGCGTACGCACGGTGCTTCGTTCCAGTCCGGTGGATGGCGCCTACGTAGCATATAATGTCTTTTTGCCTCGTAATTACAACAGGGGGCAGTCCATGCCGCTGGTGTTTTACATGCCTTTTGGAACAATGGTGAACACCATACCTGAAGGAACCGATGATTTGTACCGAAACCGTTTTGACGATGTGATCATTGGGTGTATGTATGCTCGTGGTGGTTTTAACAAGGATTACATTAATGAGATGGAAATTGTGGAGAGTGTCGAAGCGCTGATCAAAGAATACAATGTGGATCGTGACCGCGTATATCTGGTAGGGATCTGCTCTGGAGCCTTGCGCGTTTTTGGACTAGCATCCCGCTTCCCAGGCACATTCGCCGCTGTAGCTAACATTGTTGGTGCGCCGCGCGCCGACATAAATCAACCGGATTATACTATGCTGCAAAATCTGGGCAAGACACCGGTGTACCAGTTGTTAAATGTGGAAGATGATATCTTCAATACAACGAGGCTTCTGGATTCAGCAAAACATATCGGCAATTCCAGCGTATGGTGCTTTGATCATTTTTCACATAAAGAATCCGTCGAAGTATTCCTGTCCAACGAGCTGATTCAACGGATAAGTCAATTGCGCAGAGAACGAAATCCCCGGAATGTGATATTCCATATGCAAGAACCCATTTATAATACATCTTCTTGGCTAAAAGTGGAGAAGGTTCGAAACCTGACTCAGCCAACAACAGTGCGGGCAGACATCTTGAGTCCTGATAAGATTCGTATTGAGCCTGGACAAGCCACTGTGATTCGTTTGTTACTTGAACGTCAGGACATGGAGCTTGAAGAGGTGGTTCATCTTGATCTGCCTGAACAAACGATCGAGATCGAAGTTTCTCTATACACTCTTGTCCGCATTCATATAAATCAGCAAGGGATATCAAGCTGGGTTGAGGAACTTACAGCAGCGCAATTCGACCTACATCGAAATCAATGGGGACCCGATCGTGAGGCTCTTGGCATTAAAGCCTTATATGCTGAAGAATGCACGATTGTTGCGGGCGCGCCAAGAACAACCGGGAATCCAGGGGCAGGGGCACATCGCACACTGCTTCAACTATTACGCCAGCCTTTGCGTGAGCGAGCCAGAAATTACAGATATTCATGGGTCAAACCTGAGGAAGCTACCCAGGAGAGTTTGCATCATTCTCATATCGTTTGTTTACGGAACATGACGGATTCCGGATGGGGCAACAGTTTTTTATTTTCTGACCTGAGCGCAGATCAAGAATCGCTGACTTGGCAAAACGTCACGTATGTTGGCCCTTATTTTGGCTTGTTACGGACAGTCCATCCCCACAATCCCGGAAAGTTTCTGCTATGGGTTATCTGGAATGATGCTATTGTAGAGCCTCATTTGCTTAATCTTTTGGAGCGGTTCGATACCGATCCGGCATTTTATTACAAGGCGATTATTTGGCATAAGGAGAAGTACATCTATATGGATTAAAACTGGTGAAAAGACCAGGCCAAACTGATATAAATGAGGGAGATGAATATCCATGTCAATCGTTTTAACTGTAGATGAGATTAAATTGAGAGTAATCGAGGTTGTAAGTCGCAACGCTCTATATAATCCGGATAAGGTATCTGTTCTTTCACATATCAAAAATGACCACGGCATTGATTCGTTGAAAATTGTGAATGTATTGTTTGATCTGGAAGATGAATTTGGTATTGTTGTGGATCAAAATGCGCTCGTTTTTGAAAACTTCACAAATGTGGAGAAGATCTCTTTATTTGTCCATGAAAAGCTAGGGAAAGTGGGATGAATCTCAACATTATTGGTATAACGCTGTATGGTAGAGAACCAGCATGCAGTCTGATTCAAAATGGAGCGGTTCGTGCCGTATACGAAGAAGCTGAACTGAGAGGTACCTTTGACCATGGGGGGATACCAGGCAAAGCGTTCAGAGCTTGTTTGGACCATGCGGGTCTCTCCATCACCGATATTGACAGGTTAGTCTGGGTAGATGGAACTGGACAAGTACACTCGGAGAAGAGGTTGCAACAACAGGCCGAGATGGATATCGGCAAATGGCTTGGATATACCGGCCCTGTTCACCATTGTTCTGCTCCTCTTGCTTCAGCAATGTCAGTATATGTTCATTCCGGATATGAAGAAGCAAACCTGTTATATACCCATTGGCCGGGCTTAGCTGGTTCGGAAAACGGTTCAGTCTACTTAGGAGAAGGAACCCGGGCGCAAGAAATTCATATGCATCAATCGGATGAACTTTATTTTTTAGACAGGCTGTCACTATTTCTGTATACGTTTCTTGGTATAGATACAGAGAGGGCATCTAGTGAACTGGATGGTCTGGCAAGGCTGGGCAAACCCGTATATGTAGAGCAATGCCGTCAATTGCTTGACAACTTCGCTAACGGTCATTATGAAATGCAACTTGAATACTTGAATCCGCTCCAGGTTCAAAGCTGGTTTGTAACGTTATGTATGGAACTGTTTGGATGCTCTCATTGGCATATCAATGGAGAAATTACACTGGAGCACTGCAACATTGCCTGCAGCTTATGGCAAGTAATTGAAGAACGCGTGCTGAGTATTGTGGAATTGTCATTTTATCGAAGACCTGCAGAAACGTTGTGCTGGTCTGGGAGCGGAGCTAATCAACCTGCACTGATGGAATATATTCGTCGAAACGGACCTTATCGTAAGGTTCTCACTGAAAATTATAGTCATTCTTCCAGTATTGCAATCGGAGCAGCAATGACGATTAGCACAGAGTATACACAGGATTCGCGTGGATCGTTTAATGATTCCAAGATTCGGGAGACTGAGGCTTCTTTTGGCTCTCGGAAGGATCGTCAGATCGAGAAATTGCTTCAGGCCACAGGTTTGAAATACACCTACTGCTTGCAAACATCTGATTTGATTGAACAATTAGCAGCGTTATTACATCAAGGTAAGCTTGTGGGCTGGTCTGCCTCTTGTGCTCGTAAGCGTGTACATGAAGCAGATAAGTTTGTCCTTTTAGGTGACCCAGGGCGAGTCGGCTTGCGAAATCGGGTGCATAAGCTTTTGAATTCGGAAGGAGTGCCTATTCCCTTGAGGGCTATTGTTCTGGAAGGGGATAGCGAATTGGTTTTTGACCTTCGTGAGTTTCCGCTATCCATGAAGTCCAGAGTATCTTTACGTAGAGGCTTTGACTTGCCAGGTATTATGTATGCAGACCAATTGGCAGATGCGTGTGACATCCAGGAAACAGATGATTCAGGATACGCTGAACTCTTGAGCAGATTCAAGCATTGGAGTGGTTATTCAGTTTTGATGCAGGTTCCAATGCAGCGAAAAGGAGAACCACAGGTCGTCAATGAGGCAGATGCCCTTGCATTGTTCTTTACCAGTGAACTGGATGTACTTGTATGTGGGAGATACATTGTTGAGCGGGCATGTAATGATAATGCGATGGATTTTTACCAAAGCTCCATACAGGCGCTTCGGCCTGTGGTTCAGAGGACGGAAAGAAGATTTTCACCTGAGGTACTTCAAATTTTGAATAATGGGGAGAGCTTATATGTCTGAAGTGACAGCAGGTATAGAGCAAGGAACTTCAGCGTTATTGTCTGAATTACCGGAGTCTATGGTAGGCATTTGGAGAAGAACGATGGAGCCGGAAGGTATGGTTTACAGAAGAGATCCCCGTTTTGCAAATGAATTCTGTCATTGGGCACAGGTGGACCGGATTACCGCCCGTAAAAGTGGGAAACGGATTGTGTATGCTGGAGAGTCAGGAGCAAGAGGTTTTTTACTCGATCCGTTCTTCAGGCCCTCTGCCTATCTGGAGCAAATGTTGTCACAGGTGGAAGAGTCGGTACAAGTAGAAGTGATTGATCTTGCTCGAGTCAGTATCAAGTTGAAAGATCTGATGAAGGTCTGCACAGAATGCATTCAACTGGAACCGGACGTGCTCATTGTATATGCAGGTGATAACTGGCGGAAGTCATTATGGGGTTTAACAGATGAAGAAAAGCATCAGGTTCTGGATGTATTGAATCGCGGAGGCGAGGAACGGTTTCAAGGCATTCAGGCTGTTTTCGAACATAAGAGCGAAGGGTTTATTGTCTCTTTTTTGGAACAGCTTCATCAGCAATATGTACTTCAAGGCATCCCGGTTATTTTGGTCATTCCCGAATTCAATCTGAAAGATTGGAGAAGTAGCAAGTCTGATCGGGAACTTGTTTGGCCTCAGGGAGAACAAAGGCTTTGGCTGGAAATGAGCAACCAGTTGGATCGCTATGTCCATTCAGGTCAATTAGAAGAAGTGCAGAAGCTGGTGGATCGTTTCATTGAGCTAAACCGTGCTAATCCGAAAGGTTACGAACTGCTGGGCAGATTACAATATGGAGAAGGTCAAACCAGAGAAGCGCGTCAATGGCTTGAGCGGGCACGGGATACAAGTGTATACCGTCTAGGTCCTCCACCTGCCTGTACTTCTTTCATTCGAGATCAACTGCTCACGTATTCCCATAAATATAAAATGAAAGTCATTGACCTGCCAGCTGTGTTTAACCGCGAGTTGAATGGGGGTCTACCTGGATTTAATCTGTTTCTGGATTATTGTCATCTGAATCCGGAAGGGATACATCTCATGGTCAGTGAGATCGCCAGTACCATCTGTGAGGCTCTTGGTCATGATCAACTGCCAAGTTCTATCCTCAATAATCGGATAAAACCAGAAGCAAAGACCCAAAGCAAGGCTCATTTTTATGCAGCAATCCACAGTGCTCATATCGGAGATCAACCTTATGAAGTGCTGTATTGGCATTGTTGTGAGGCGATGAAGCACTGGTCAGGGATCGCGGATTGGTTCGTTGCTCTTGCCGATTTGTCTGCCAGAAAGACGCCTTGGTTGTTAAATCAGAGCTACAAGACGATATGCACCCCTCAATATGTGATTTTACGTCAATTTCGGGATTGTATGGTCATGGACATGGATCTCGTACAAGCGATGTTGCAATGTTTAAAGGAAGCAGGCAGGGATATCGAGTCAGAGATTAATGATCTGCGAATCAGAGAACATGCGCCTGAGTTAGGGGAAACAGTGGATTTGCTTGAAACGTACTACAGAGAAAATAGTTATTTTAATGTTTTTGCGGGCTCCAAGTCAGTAGACTACAACCATCGTAACCAAATTTATTACAGTGCTCGGAGTCATACCTCAAGTTTTTATCTCATCGCTGATCCCAAACAGCAACTTTTGGTAAATCTGACGCTTCGAAGACAACATATCCCTCAAGATGACAATCAGGTATTAATCAAAGTGAATGGAGTTACGGTTTTCGAGACATTATTGAATGAGCACTGGAGCAGTCATTCCTTTTCCTTGGACAGAGGACTGTTGCTGGACAGCGGGGTTAATCAAATCACGTTCCATTGGCCAAACATCGATCAGGTTGTTGAAGATATGGCCAGTGCCATCCAGGCAAAGTTCGATCCGTATGAGCAGATTATTCAGCGTGCGAGGCCGGTTTACGGGGATATTTTCAAACTGGAAATTTGTAATATTTATCCTTTGAAAGAAGGATAAGGGATGTGCTTCATCCAATAGTAACGAAGAGTGTAATCTGTCGCTCACGGTAGATACCCAATTCTATGTAAGGAGTGCATTGTATGACCATGACCAAGCTTTTTTATCCCATGTGGAACGATCTGAACAAACTGGATCTGGGGCAATCTGGGGCTAGACCTGGTGAATGGAAAGGGAGCCCTGCGTTGTATATGGAGCAGATGAACACAGCCATCTTTCTCCGTGATGAGATTCCTTTTCCATCCTTTCGAATGCAAGCAGAGGTTGCTTTACCGGAAGAGGTAGGGTTCATCGGCTTTGTGTTTGGGGCTAGAGATGAAGCGAATTATGAGCTTGTATATCTTGCTCCGGTTGAGATTCAATATGATCCTGTGATGAACGGCTCAATGACCTGGCAGATCTACAATGGTCCGGAATATCAGAAGCCACTTCCGAATACAACGGGGGGTTGGCATACGTTCACCGTGGAGGTTCAACCCGAAGGGGCTATTGTGTATCTGGATGAAGATCCCCAGCCCCAGTTAGTCATACGCAACTTGCAACATGGAGGAGAAGCAGGTCGTGTCGGTGTATGGAATTTCCTGCATAGCTATATCCGTAATCTCACCGTAGAGGAGATTGAGACTGCACCGTTACCACAGCTTCCAAGCGATACGTCATTATTAACGGGAACGGTGGAAGCCGACTCTAAACGCACGGGTCCTTTTGTCGTTCAAGAATGGAAGGTTTCCGATGTGTATCAGGATCAATTGAAATCAGGAGATGCACAAACTTGGCAAAAGGCAATGGTCGAGGAGAACGGGGTTCTTAATCTGAACCGGTTGTACAAGGTCAAGCCCGGAAGTAAGGTACAGGTACAGGCCGAAGTGAATATAGCCGAGCCTATGGAAAGCATGCTGTCTTTCGGATTCAGTGATCACCTGCGTATGTGGATTAATGATGAACTAGTCTACGAAGGGGGCTGGAACTGGAACCCGCCATCAAGCGACGGTCGAATACGAGATCATTTTGTAGAGATCCCAATAAGCTGGATAGGGGGCCAAAATACGATTCGTGCCGAGGTCTCACAGCAAGAGTTTTTTGGCTGGGGGTTAATTGTGAATACAGGTGTGCAGCAACAGCAGTAGCAGAGTCTATACCAAAACGGAGTTAATCATTAGAAAGAGGGCGGTGGTAGCATACGGCTCTCTTTTTTTGATTTCAATCCATAAAGGCAGGTGCAAATCCTTGGAAAAAGTAACAGTGATGTATAAGGAGGCAAACGGGTGCCAGATTTATGCGGACATCTATAAATGCCAATCGGAGCGTTCAACAGCTGCAATATTATATTTTCATGGTGGAGGATTCATATTTGGTACTCGTGAGTGGTTAACGAAGGAGCAAATCTTGTTATTTCATCAATCCGGATTTCATGTAATTAGTCTCGATTACCGACTCGCCCCAGAAGTGAAGCTTCATGAAATCATAGAGGATCTTCGTGATGCTGTAGTGTGGTTCAAGCATCAGGCATCTCAGTTGCTGGGTTGTGATACGATTCGCTTTGCAGTCATGGGCAGTTCAGCAGGGGCTTACGCAAGTCTAATGATCGGTACCATGCGGGAGTTGGCCCCAGCAGCGATCGTATCTTTCTACGGATATGGCAGTATAACGGAAGATTGGATTGCACAACCGAGTACATATTATTCCAGCCTGCCCACGATTGATCGGCAGAAGGCGATTGCTGCATTGTCTGAACGTCCGATTTCCGAAAGCGGATGGAGGCGTTATGCCTATTATCAGTACTGTAGACAGAAGGGGAGTTGGATTGAGGAAGTTACTGGTGAGAAATTCGACAAGAACAAGCCTTGGCAGGATAAGTTCAATCCGATCGAACTTGTCCATCCTGACTATCCGCCAACTTTGCTTCTTCATGGCACACAAGACACGGATGTACCCTATGAGCAATCGCAATTGATGCACAACCAGTTGCTTAAATCCGGCATATCCAGCCAGCTTGTAACGATAGAAGGAGCAGGTCACGGTTTTGATGTGGACTTTTCAACGGCTCAAGTACAGTCAGCTTATCAGGAGGTCATCCGTTTTCTGAATCGATACCTCAAATCTTAAACAAGGAGGCCTGCATCCTGTTGCTATCATGAGATGACTTATGAGAACCCGGATATTTATCTTCAGTTGTTATTACATTCGTCGTTTGGATAAATCTTCTTAACCTTTTACTGGGCCTCGGCATATTCATAGTAAAGAGAAACTGCTGAACCCAGAAAAGGAGGGAAATTGAATGAAATATACGCCATGGTTTGTCCGGGGTATTGTAATTTTGTTGATTCTCATTGTAGCGCTGACGAGCTGCAATAGGGAAGAGAATGAAGCCAAGATTACGATTGGTGAAGTGACTCGTTCTGTATTTTACGCACCGGAATATGTAGCTGCGGCTCAAGGTTTTTTTGCAGAAGAAGGGCTTGAAGTAGATATTCAAACAACGGCTGGTGGAGATAAAACGATGGCAGCATTGCTCGCGGGTTCGGTGGATATTGCACTGGTAGGTGCAGAAACGTCCATCTATGTCTATCAACAGGGAGCGGAAGACCCGGTCATTAACTTCGCTCAGCTCACCCAGAAGGACGGAACGTTTTTGTTCGCTCGAAATGCCCAGGACAGCTTTGATTGGGAACAATTGAGGCAAAGTGTATTTCTCGGACAGCGCAAGGGTGGCATGCCGCAAATGGCCGGGGAGTTTGTTTTAAACAAACATGGCATTAACCCGTCAAGTGATCTGGAACTGATTCAGAATGTGGATTTCGCGAATATTGCATCTGCCTTTGCTTCAGGCACAGGGGATTACGTACAGCTATTTGAACCGCAGGCATCGATCTTTGAACAGGAGGGCCGAGGTAAAGTGGTGGCATCGTTCGGAACGGAAAGCGGGAATCTGCCTTATACGGTTTTTATGGCCAAACAAAGTTATCTGAACGATAACAAGGAACTCGTACAAAAATTCACGAATGCATTGCACAAGGCTCAACTTTGGGTGGATTCCCATACAGCGGAGGAGATTGCACAAGTGATTACCCCGTTTTTCAAAGACATTGATCCAGCCATTCTAACCAGCAGTGTAAACCGGTATAAGGAACAAGCCACATATGCTGTAGATCCAATCATTGATGGGGATGAGTGGAACAATCTGCTGAGTGTCATGAAGGCCGCCGGAGAATTAAAAGAGCGGGTTGAATTGAACACCATTGTTAATCCGTCTTTTGCAGAACAGGCGATCCAGGGGAGGAAGTGAGCGGCGGTGCCTGATTCCGGGAATGTGATCCGACTGGAAAATATTTCTCAAGTGTATGTCAATGAACGCGAGGCCTCACTAGTCATCGAGGATTTGAATCTGGAGATCAAGCAAGGGGAGTTCGTCAGTCTGGTGGGACCCAGCGGATGTGGCAAAACGACGTTATTGTCAATCATCGCTGGACTTCTGAAGCCCACCCGAGGAGAGGTTGAAGTCGAAGGCAAGCGTGTTCAGGGACCTTCTGCCCGCATCGGTTACATGTTGCAACAGGACTATCTTTTCCCATGGCGTACGATTCTGGATAATGCACTGATTGGGCTTGAATTGACAGGGAATTTGGACGCGCAGCACAGAGATCGTACCCGTGAACTTCTCGTCAGTATGGGTCTTGGCGGGACAGAAGAGCAGTACCCATCCGAATTGTCGGGTGGCATGAGGCAACGGGTGGCCCTCGTTCGAACATTGGCGACAGACCCAGCAATACTCTTGCTTGATGAGCCGTTCTCTGCCTTGGATTATCAAACCAAACTGCAACTCGAAGATCTTGTATCGGATACGTTAAAACAGTATGGCAAAACATCCGTGCTGGTCACACACGATTTGTCTGAGGCCATTGCAGTTAGCGACCGGGTTATCGTACTTGATCGCAACCCCGGACGCATTCGGCGTGAATTCGATATCCCTGAACAGATCAGGCTGGCACAGCCTTTCCATGCAAGAGAGCAGGCAGGGTTTAATGAGTTGTTCCAGTCACTCTGGGATGAACTTGTTCAGTCTGGAGGAGGTGAGAAAGATACGTGAGTCAGAAAATTCCAGATCAAGGAAAGCAGGAAGTTCGTGAAATTTGGCTGGAGGAACTTCATCATGACCATAACCGTAAAATGGTCAGATGGCGGCAACATATTTTTGCGGTTCAGCTGTCCATGTTAGTCGCTATGTTTATACTCTGGGAGCTGGCGGGCAGATTACGGTGGATTGATGTATTG
Source organism: Paenibacillus xylanexedens (assembly GCF_007680605.1). GTDB lineage: Bacteria > Bacillota > Bacilli > Paenibacillales > Paenibacillaceae > Paenibacillus > Paenibacillus xylanexedens_B. The sequence continues at coordinate 2,130,657 of NZ_VEIO01000001.1, read as the reverse complement.
CTCTTCAGTTATCCAAGTAAAATCTTTGCCCAGATTGGCAAGGATGTCGTCAGCGGCGAAATATGGGCACATGTCGGGGTAACCGTAGGTGAAACGGTCGTCGGATTTTTACTGGGGACACTTGTCGGAACGTTGCTTGCTGTTCTGATCTGGTGGTCCCCTTTTTTGTCCAAAGTGCTTGATCCTTACATGGTTGTGTTCAACAGTATGCCCAAAGTCGCGCTCGGTCCGATTTTTATCGTCATGTTCGGGGCGGGATTTACAGCCATTGTGATGACAACTCTCTCTATTACGGTAATCATTACAACGCTTGTTGTGTACAACAGCTTTAATGAAGTTGATCCCAACTATGTGAAGGTTATTCGCACGTTTGGCGGTGAACGATCTGAAATATTTACCAAAGTTGTATTTCCTGCTTCATTCCCCACAATTGTATCTACGTTAAAAGTGAATGTGGGTATGGCCTGGGTTGGGGTCATCGTCGGTGAATTTCTGGTCGCCAAACAGGGACTGGGATACTTAATCATCTACGGCTTCCAGGTGTTCAACTTCACCCTTGTATTATCAAGCCTGCTTATTATTGCAGCCGTAGCTACCGCGATGTATCAACTGGTTGTATATGCAGAACGCAAGCTTCTATCTTCTGGTCGCAGATCATAGCTCGAAATTAGGTTAACGAACAGGACGGTTTTACAAATGTTCATCATATGTTTACAATTTCACAAGAGGTGTCACGTTGCTCCCAATTGTAAAATCAAGTAGGATATTTGATGGAAGGAAAACCTTCATGCCGGGCAGAAAAACAGGGGATGAGTATAGGTCGGTATCAGGTTTAGGCTCTTTCTGTTATCGCCATTGAAAGGGCAGTGTTTCTTCTTCGTGGCATGTTTCTGTGACCGGCATGTGTTGTGCATGCCGGTTGATGTCGTCTAGTTTGTAACCAGTTGAGTCATACTAAACAGGGGACATACGGGCCACGAACTTTTGTACAGCTTAGAGGAGATGGAATGTTAAATGGGGTTTAGAGTCATTAAAACGGCAATCGCGGCGCTGATGGCTGTTCTCATTGCGGACTGGTGCCGTTTGCCAGGCCCAACGTCAGCAGGCTTGCTCGCGATTCTGGGTGTGGATGTCACACGAAAAAGGAGTATTCGAACGATATCGGCACGTTTTTTTGCATCCGTGGTTGGTCTTTTGTTTGCAAGTGTACTTTTTCACTTTCTCGGCTTCCATTATTGGGTGCTGGCAGTATACATACTCACGGCTTTTCCGGTGATTGTTCGGGTCGGATTTAAGGAAGGCATTGTGACCGGTTCAGTCGTGGTGTTTCGGGTGTTTAGCGGTGGAGAGATGGATGTACATGTCATTCTTGTACAGATTGCGCTGCTCTTGATTGGCCTTGGTTCAGCGATGGTTGTGAATCTGGCTTATATGCCTGCGGCAGATCCACAGATGTTCAGGATACGCAAACGCATTGATGAATTGTTCTCGAAAATTTTCCGGGAGTTCGCGACAACTTTGCGTAATCCCAATGAAGTATGGGCAGGCAAAGAATTAATCGAAGCGGATAAAGCCGTACTCGGGGGGATTGAAGCGGCCAAACGTTCACTGGAGAACCAGGTCATTCATCCCAATGAGGGCTGGAGCGTGTACTTTTATATGCGTAAAACCCAGCTGGATTCCATACAGCACATGATGCACCTTGTATCCCAGGTCTATCAGAAAATGCCGCATGCCGAGATGGTGGCGGAGCTGTTCGACCAGCTTAGTCAGGATGTGTTGACCGAATCATATACGGGACGAACGGAAAAGTTACTTGCCGATGTGCAGGAAGAATTCAGACAAATGGAATTGCCGGATACTAGGGAAGAATTCGAAATGCGTTCCGCTATTCTCCAGCTGTGCCGGGAGCTCTCCATGTACCTGAAAATCGCCAAGAAGGACAAAGCGCCTTCTCCAATCTCGGATCGCTCCCAATCTGTAAACGAATCATAGAAAATAGTTGTCACCCTAGACGGATGTCCTGCATACACTTGTAGTGAATGATTGTATGGAGGAGGTTTAAAGATGTCATTGAGTCATAAACATCAATGTAGAGAGATTATCACGAAGGCGATCTGCGGCAAAGGTCGTAAGTTCTCTACCGTAACACATACCGTGACTCCGCCAAATGGTCCGACCAGTATTTTGGGGGCTTGGATTATCAACCACCAGTATGAAGCCGTATCAGCGGGGGACGGGATTGAAGTTATTGGTACTTACGATATCAACATTTGGTATTCCTACGACAAAAATTCGCAGACAGATGTAGCTAAAGAAACGGTATCGTATGTAGAACATGTGCCTTTGTCCTATCTGGACCCGAAACACCGGACTTCCACTGTAGAGGTATCTGCGGATGCAACGCAGGAGCCTAGCTGTGTGGAAGCCACAGTGTCCGCGGGCGGCGGCAGCGTAATTATCCGGGTTGAGCGGGAATTCGCTGTAGAGCTTGTGGCTGAAACGAAAGTCTGTGTCAAGGTATGCACAGATGGCTGCGGTGATTACGAAGACAAGGATTATGACTATGGCAGCGCGGATGGAGACTATGATGATCTCGATCCAGACCTGCTGGATGATGAATTGTGAATCGCTCATTCGAAAAGGGAAAGTGAATGTTCATGACCTAAGGTATCATATGCACCATAAGGTGCGGAGAAGAGGGCGTAAGCCCTCTTTCTTTCATAAAGTACAAAAAATGGGTTGTGACGAGCCTGATTATGTGCCTGAAGAGTTTAACGGGAAGGCTCCGCAGTTGCGGGGTCTATTTTTGATAAGCAAGAACATGGCGGAAGGAGGGACGGAATGGACGTCATGGAAGAAGCCGAAAAGGATGTTCAGGCTTATACACGTCTGCGCGCTGGCGAACGGATAACGCGGCTAAAACAGGCAGGGATCGAAGTGCTGTCCATGAGTGAGCAGCGTAAGCGGGAAGCTGGACTCCGTGTGCGGTATGATGTGCATATTAGCTGCCTTCAGGCCATTCGGATCATACGCAGAGACACGAGCGGAATGGGAGCGAGACAGGAAAGCGAACTGGACCGTGAAGCGTCATCATCTGTTTATAAACGGGTAGAGCGTCTTGCGATCAAGACTTTGTATACATTGGGACTAGATCACGGGGCCGTCCGTTTGGAAGCTTCGGGAAATGGCGGGTGTGCAGTCATTGCCATGGAGCCTAGCCCTTGGAAAGGTTCGGCAGACCTCGGTTCCTTATACAAGGCAAGTTGGAAGCAACATCTAAGTTTATTGGATCAAGAGCGGCAGGAAAACCGGGTTCCTGTGCTGGGCATGGACCCAGAGTTTCTACTGGTACAAATGCCTGAGTCCAAAATAGTACCTGCCTCGCGTTATCTCGAACGCACGGGTATCGCAGGCTGTGATTCAGTAACGATTGGTGGCAGACGGGTGTACCCCGTTGCCGAGCTTCGTCCAGCTCCGAGTGCAGAACCGCGTGAATTGTTGTCGCATCTGTTGCGAGCCTTCGCGGCTGCCTCACGCAGTATCAGTGACTCCTCTTTGATCTGGCAGGCAGGGGGAATGCCGCAACGGGGATTGCCGCTGGGTGGTCACATTCATTTTAGTGGCTTGCAGCTAACCGGGGGATTACTCCGTGCTCTGGATAATTATTTGGCACTACCACTGGCAGTGTTGCAAGATCCACGCGGATCAGGAAGAAGACCAAGGTACGGAACGTTAGGTGACTTTCGCCTGAAATCCTATGGTGGATTCGAATATCGGACACTGCCGAGTTTTCTTGTCTCTCCGGTTGTGGCGAAAGGGGTTGTTGCTCTTGCGGGTCTGATTGCATGCCACTACGATCTGTTAAAACAGCGTCCTTTAGCAGAGGAGAATGTTCATTCCGCGTTTTACGAAGGACAGCGTGATGTCATGATGACCTGTATCCCGTCACTGATGGATGATCTGAAACAGCTACCCGGATACGCTAGGTATGAACGATATGCGGCGCCTCTCATGCGGCAATTCAAACGGGGCCATACCTGGGATGAGAGCCGGGATATCCGTAAACTCTGGAATATTCGGGCAGGCTCATGAAGAAGCAGCGTTTTTTTGTTATAATGAAATATAGGACTTTTAATACGTTAAGATACGGAAGATATGAAGCAGTAAGCCCATGAAGGAAGAGGCGGATAGCCGAACATAAGGCGGAGGTGCGTGATCTTGGTGCCTGACCGCCTTATTGCCTTCCAGGGAACATTCTTCCTGACATCATAGGAACGGATGGTGGATCGATATCATGGCTCAGTACACGCCAATGATTCAACAATATTTGCAAGTAAAAGCCGAAGCACAGGATGCATTTCTTTTTTTCAGATTAGGTGATTTCTACGAAATGTTCTTCGATGACGCAATCAATGCTGCAAGAGAACTGGAAATCACTTTAACAGCGCGCAACGGAGGAACAGACGACAAAATTCCGATGTGTGGCGTGCCTTATCATTCGGCTGAAAATTACATACAGCGTCTGATTGAGAAGGGGTATAAAGTAGCCATCTGCGAGCAGATGGAAGATCCGACAGTAACCAAAGGCATGGTACGCCGCGAGATTGTTCGTGTAGTTACACCCGGAACGGTGATGGAAGGAAAGACGCTGGGGGACAAGTCTAACAACTACATGGTATGTCTAACGGGTAACCAAAACACGCTCGCTCTTGCTGCCTGTGACCTTTCGACAGGAGAACTTTACGTCACATCTGTCCCCTATTCCAAGGAGTGGCTTAAGGACGAAATTGGCATCTATGAGCCGTCTGAACTTGTTGGAGACGAAGCTCTGCTGGAGCTCGTAGAATCCGAATCATCGCCGATCGGGCGTCCGGTAGTGTATACCGCATGGACTAAAAGCAAGGAAGACCTCGTGCGTCAGCAGTTTGGTGAGTCGGTGTGGGCAAGGCTGGAGCCGGAGCGTCAAGCATGTGTAGCGCGTCTTTTCTCGTATCTAAGTGAAACGCAGAAGCGCTCGCTCGGACAATTGACACAAATCTCTACGTATGAGCCGGATCATTATATGATTCTTGATCCGTTTACACGTCGCAATCTGGAGCTTGTAGAAACGGTGCGAGAACGTTCGAAGAAGGGCTCCCTGCTGTGGTTGCTGGATCGCACGGAGACGTCCATGGGTGCCCGCATGATGCGGCGCTGGGTGGATAAACCTCTTTTACAAAAAGGAAAGATCAATGAACGACTGGAAGCAGTGGACACCTTATATAACCAGTTTATTCTGCGTGAGGATCTGCGAGCTGAGCTGAAAGACATCTATGACCTGGAACGTCTGGTGGGACGTATTGCTTTTGGTAATGCGAACGGTCGTGACCTAAATGCACTCAAATCGTCACTGGACAAAATACCTAGTCTGCGCCACCACTGTGCTTCATCTTCGTCTGCAACACTTCAGCATATCGCTGAAATGATGGATGATTGCGCTGATTTGCGCGATGCAATTGGACAAGCTATCGTGGATGAACCCCCGGTGTCGGTCAAAGACGGGGGCTTAATCCGGGAAGGATACCACGCACGTCTGGACGAGCTGCGGGAAGCTTCGGTGAATGGCAAACAGTGGATTGCCGAGCTGGAAGCAAGAGAACGTGAAGCTACTGGCATTCGCTCGCTGAAAATCGGGTACAACAAAGTGTTCGGTTATTATATCGAAATCACTAAATCAAATCTTGCTTCACTTCCTGAAGGACGTTATGAGCGAAAACAAACCCTTGCGAACGCAGAACGATATATTACACCTGAACTGAAAGAGAAGGAGACACTCATCCTTGAAGCTCAGGACAAAATGGTCGATATCGAGTACGGTCTGTTTGCAGAGCTACGTGAACGTCTTAATCAAGAGATTGCACGGTTACAGAAACTTGCTGAGCAAGTGGCTGAAATTGATGTATATCAATCGTTTGCAGTCATTAGTGCAGAGCGTAATTTTGTGCGCCCCGTGCTGACGGATGGATATAATCTGGTCGTTGAGCAAGGACGGCATCCGGTCGTGGAAGCCGTCATGCGTGATGGGGCGTTTATTGCAAACCATACAGCGATGACTGAGGAAGAGGCACGTATTCTGCTGATTACCGGACCCAATATGGCTGGTAAAAGTACGTACATGAGACAAGTGGCGCTCATCTCGATTCTGGCGCAGATTGGTTGTTTTGTACCTGCGGGTCAAGCTGAAGTTCCGATCATGGATCGTATCTTTACACGGATCGGTGCTGCGGATGATCTGATCGGCGGTCAGAGTACGTTTATGGTGGAGATGGCTGACATCCAGGTCATGACCGAAAAAGCAACGCCACGCAGTCTCATCATTATCGATGAGTTGGGCCGAGGGACTTCCACGAGTGAAGGCATGGCGATTGCACAATCAGTCATTGAATATGTACATGACGTGATCGGCTGCAAGGCGCTTGTATCCACCCACTTTCATGAGCTGGCTCACCTGGAGGAAAGTCTGGACAAGCTGGCGAACTACTCGATGGCGGTTCAGGAGAGCGGAGACAAAGTTAACTTCCTGCGCAAGCTGATTGCGGGTGCTGCAAGTAGCAGTTACGGCATCTATTGTGCAAGGCTTGCGGGTCTCCCTGATAGCATTATTGAGCGTGCTAATGGACTACTGCATGGTTTCGAACAAGCGGCTTCTCAGGTAGCGGTCGGCAGTGAGTTTGTGAGTGACAGCAGAACGTCATCTAGACAGCTGCCAGAAGCGCAAGCAGCGAGCCGTATGGAATCTTCCAATGCTGCGGACGACCCGTTCATTCCGGAACAAAATCGAAGTGAATATGTTGCCGTAATGGAAACGGCGGCGGTAGAAGAGAAGGCCTCTTCTGAGGAAAAGACGACAGCGTACGCGAGTGCCAGCAGAGACAACATTGCCAAGTCCGGTACGAAAAACTTGTCCGGTCAAGGGCAGCAGGAGGTTGTACAGTTATCCATTTTCGATGACGAGGAGCCCGCAGCTGTGCAGCCTTCACGAACAGTTGTGGTAGAGGATAAACCTGCACGCGAATTGATCCGTCATATGAAAGAGATTGATGTGATGAATATGACGCCTTTACAGGCGATGCAAATATTAAATGAACTTAAATTAAAGGCACAGCAATTATCCTGAGTAACCGGGAGGAGGAGAATCTGTGGCGAAAATTCATGTGCTTGATGAACATATTGCCAATCAGATTGCGGCAGGTGAGGTTGTTGAACGGCCTGCATCTGTCGTAAAGGAACTGCTGGAGAATGCAGTGGATGCAGGGGCATCCAAGATTGAAGTGGCAGTGGAGGAAGGCGGTCTGCTTCGCATCCGGGTAAAGGATAACGGCTCAGGCATAGAGCCGGATGATCTGGAGACAGCTTTCTACCGCCATGCGACCAGTAAAATAACCCACGGACGTGATCTGTTTCAGATCACAAGTCTCGGGTTCCGTGGAGAGGCACTGCCAAGTATTGCAGCCGTCTCCAAGGTGGAAGTGCTGACCGCTAGTGGAGACGACGGAAGAGGGCGGCGAATCGTGATTGAAGGCGGAAAGCTCTGCACGCACGAGGATGCAACATCGCCACAAGGGACGGAGTTTGTGGTAAAGGAGTTATTTTACAATACCCCTGCAAGACTAAAGTATATGAAAACCATTCAGACCGAGCTGGGGCACATCTCGGATGTGTTGTATCGGATGGCAATGTCGCATCCGCATATTTCGTTCACTCTTCGCCATAATGAGAATACGCTGCTGCAAACGCTGGGTAATGGCGATCTGTTACAAGTCGTTGCGGCAATCTATGGTACAAGTGCGGCAAAAGCGATGCTTCCCATTGAGGGCGAAAATCTGGATTACAAAATTAGCGGTCTGATCAGTCTGCCGGAATGGACACGTGCGAATCGTGCGGGGATGTCAACGATTGTGAATGGACGATATATTCGCAACTATGGCTTAAATCAGGCGATTCTGAAAGCCTATCACACGTTGCTCCCTATTAATCGTTTTCCACTCGTGGTACTGCAGTTGGAAATGCATCCTTCACTCGTGGACGTGAACGTTCATCCGGCGAAGCTGGAGGTTCGTTTTAGCAAAGAGGCGGAGCTATACGAGTTTGTGGAAACCACGCTACGTGGGATATTAAGGCAAGAGGTATTGATTCCGCAAGTACGGAAACAGCAAATTAGACGTGGAGATGACAGTTCATTTATCCAGGAACAATTTTTGTTCCCTCGTGGACCCGTGAAAGAGCAGGAAGTAAGTGAAGGATATGGCCAACAAGGGCCGCTTGGAAAACCGGTTTCAGAAGATGATCATTCTGACCTGGATGCACCAGCGGAAATTGAACCAGGAGGAGGAATACCTGCAGGAACAGGAGCGGGTGCAGGAAATGGGTCAGAACCAGCATTACAGCAAAGTTCTTCCGATTTCTCGCAATCGGCTCCTTTGCCCGAAGCACCACCGGAATCTACTCCAGCGTATGGTTCGCTCGATCTGTTGAATGGAGCCCAGTTTGATCAAAGGAATGATTCTGAGCAGGAGATCCTGAGCGGCGATCACCCAGGCCAACAGTCTCGGAACAATACGGGTGAAAGTGCAGATGTTCATGCCGGCGAAGTAGCTGCCACGAGCACAACTGGGACCCGAGCGGCTAGCGAGAGTCAAACCGAAGCGTATCGTGCGCCATCCTACAGCGCTCCAGTAAGGGAAAACCGTACGCCTTACACTTCGGCAGGTCAAAAAGGGGAACGAAGCTGGAAAAAAGCATCGATACCTGATCCAGCCAAACTGTCTGCTGCCATGCATGCAGATCCTTCTATGCCTGCGTTCCCTGAACTTAGTCTGATTGGTCAGCATCACGGAACGTACTTGATTGCACAAAACGATGAAGGTTTATATTTGATCGACCAGCATGCAGCGCATGAACGGGTAAATTACGAGTACTATTACGAGAAGTTTGGCAATCCGGCTCAAGCCTCACAGGAGTTGTTGTTACCAATTACCCTTGAATTCACACCTTCCGAGACAGAAAAGCTAAAAGCAAGACTCGCCTGGTTTGAACAAGCGGGGGTATATCTGGAGCATTTCGGCGGCCAAACCTTCCGTGTGCGTTCTCACCCCTACTGGTTTCCCAAAGGGGATGAAAAAGACATAATTGAGGAAATGTCGGAATGGGTTCTAAGTGAGCGTAGCATTGATGTGGCTAAGATGCGTGAAGCCGCTTCGATTATGTGCTCCTGCAAAGCCTCCATCAAAGCGAATCAAAAGCTTACCGACCGGGAAGCTGAAGTTTTGATTCAGCGTTTAGGTTCATGCCGGCAACCATATACGTGTCCGCATGGGCGACCGATTGTGATTTCTTTTTCCACATATGATCTGGAAAAATTATTTAAACGAGTGATGTAGTTTTATAGGGGGATATTATGTATATAACAACGGGTGACAAGGAAGCGGCTTCTCTCGTGGAACGTGCACGTGCACTGGCTGCTGCAACTGGCGGCACCTATGTAGCACGTAACAGAACATCTCTGCCCAAATTGCTTGAGCGGTATAAGGTTCAGGAGATTCTGGTGGTGCTGAAAGGGAGAGCGCGCTTGTTCCGGAAAGATGCATCCGAGCTTGAATTTCATCCGAGCATGGGATTCGTACGTGCCAAACGTGTGTTACGGGGAGAACCTGATCCGATGCTGGAAGCGGGTGCTGTACGTGAAGGAGATACGGTTGTGGATTGTACCGCAGGGCTCGGCTCGGATTCACTCGTTTTTGCGGTGGCGACAGGTGTTCAAGGGCGTGTGATAGCCTGTGAAAGCTCCGAGCCGCTCTATACACTTCTACTTGATGGCATGTCTCATTATGAGAGCAACGAACCATCCATAGACGAGGCGTTCCGGCGCATTGAACTGCGAAATCAGGATCATCTGGAAATGCTTCGTTCCTTGCCTGACCATAGCTGTGATACGGTTTATTTTGATCCAATGTTTCGTGAACCGATGCTGGATTCGAGTGCAATCAAGCCTTTACGGAACTATGCGAATGCCCATGCATTAGCGGAAGATAGCATTATAGAGGCGAAGAGAGTCGCCCGCAAGCGAGTGGTCATGAAAGAAAAACGCGGCAGCGCAGAGTTTGAGAGGCTTGGATTCCAGGTGCTGGATCGGGCGAATGCAAAAACCTTGTACGGAGTGATTAATGTTGAAACCGGAAGTTAAAACAAAGCCAAAGCTGCTGGTGCTGGTTGGACCGACAGCTGTAGGCAAAACAAGATTGAGCATTGAGCTGGCACAGGCTTTTAACTGTGAAGTCATTTCGGGAGATTCCATGCAGGTTTATCGTGAGATGGATATCGGAACGGCGAAAATAACGACGGAAGAAATGAAGGGCATTCCCCATCATCTGATTGACATTCATGAGCCGGAATATCCGTATTCCGTAGCCGAGTTTCAGGAAAGCTGCACACGTTTGATTCCTGAAATTCATGCACGGGGTAAACTGCCCTTTATCGTGGGTGGTACGGGGTTGTACGTGGAATCGGTCTGTTATGGCTTCCAATTTTCGGACAGTGGTTCAGATGAAGCTTTCAGGGAAGAGCAGTTTAGTTATGCTCAGAAGCATGGGGCGCAGGCACTTCATGATCGGCTCAGGGAAGTTGATCCAGCCAGTGCGGATCGTCTCCATGCGAATGACCAGCGGCGAATTGTACGTGCGCTCGAAATCTTCCACCTTACAGGAGAGAAATGGTCGGAGCAGCTGGCTGTTCAGAAAAAAGAGTCTCCTTATGATCTGCTCATCATCGGGTTGACGATGGATCGCCAGAAGTTATACGCAAGAGTCGAAGAACGAATCGATCTGATGATCGAGCAAGGACTGGTCGATGAGGTAAAAGCGTTGATAGACCGCGGAGTCGCGCGAGGTCATATTTCTATGCAGGGCTTGGGATACAAGGAGATTGCAGCATATTTGCAAGGCGAAGTTAGCTGGGATGCTGCAGTGGAATGGCTTAAAAGGGATACACGCCGCTTTGCGAAACGTCAGCTGTCCTGGTTCCGTCATATGAAAGATATTCAGTGGGTGGACATGACGGACACGGGAAATTTCGAAGGCCAGTATAAGCAAGTAAGTGAATTGATTACACATACATGGAATTAAACTTAGTCAGACGAAACCTCTACTTTCGATGAAAAGCTGGAGGTTTTTTATTTTTTTAAGTAGGTACCCATATATGAAAAAAAGTAATCTCTCGATATGATTCAAATCGCTGATTTCAGGATAAGATTTAAGTGATCATTCTTCGGAAAATTGAGGTTTTGAGATCGAAGGTAGGAGGGACTTGTCTGTTCCTGTTTGGAACCATTTAGTAGTAGTGTGATATTACTTAACACGGTATAACGCACCAAAACTTGTTTAGTGGAGGCTGTTTATACAGTTATTACGTGAAATTTGTTCCTCTTTTGCAAATCTGTAAGGCAGTGTATAATGGATAAGTCTACTAATTTCATAGCCTCTCCTCTAGAAGATGTGAAAAAGGGACAAGGGGTTTTTGTGGATTATATGAAACTGTTCATGATATAATAGCACGAAAGCTACTCAGCGATATTGAATAATACTTACACTACGAATTCAAATGAACCAATGGGGGTACGGCTAATGAACAAGTCCATCAACATCCAAGATACGTTCTTGAACCAACTGCGGAAAGAAAACATTCCGGCTACGGTCTATCTGACCAATGGCTTCCAAATCCGCGGGACGATCAAGGCATTTGACAATTTTACGATCGTCATTGACAGCGACGGACGCCAGCAAATGGTCTACAAGCATGCCATCTCCACGTTCACGCCGCAACGCAGCGTATCGCTGATGCAGCAAGACAACGGCGGCGAAGCTTAAAAAATTCGAAACCTTTTCACACACCATTTCGTCTACAAGTATAGGTATTGAAACAGAGCAACCTAATAAGGGTTGTTCTTTTCATTCCGGGCAAAATAGGTTTAATATAAGCTTGTGCTCGCCAGAGAAATAGAAAACATGCAACTGAAAGGGAGTCAGGAGGTAACATGCCAAACGATCCGTTATCGAGGTCTAATAATCGCAACACCAATAACAAGTCAAACCAGAAAGCGAAACCTAAGACCTCTAAAAAGAAAAAAATTACGGGAAAACGCGTTGGATGGACTTTGTTTTTCACCGTGGCAATCGCCATATTTTTTGCATTAGCGGGGTATTTGTTTATTCTGATAAATGGTGAAAAATTGCTTAAGGCTAACATGAATAAAACAACGATTAACGAAACATCAAAGGTATATGATCGCAATGGAAATATTATGGGCGAATTGTCAATCAAAAAGCTCGAACCTGTGGAATCCGATGATATTCCGAAATTGGTCAAAGAAGCCTTTGTGGCTACAGAGGATAAACGATTCTATGAGCACCAAGGAGTAGATATCTGGTCCATTGGTCGTGCAGCCGTCAAAGATATCATGGCACGTTCCATGGTAGAGGGCGGTAGTACGCTGACCCAACAGCTGGCCAAAAATATGTTCCTATCACGTGACAAGACATTTTTCAGAAAAGCTACAGAGGTATCTATTGCAACTGCTCTAGAACGTACGTTTACAAAAGATGAAATTTTGACGATGTACCTGAATCGGATTTTCTTTGGCCATCAGCGTTACGGAATCAAGGCAGCATCGGAGTTTTATTTTGGGAAAAGCAACCTGAAGGATCTTGAATTGTGGCAGATTGCTACACTGGCTGCAATGCCTAAAGGCCCATCTGCTTATAATCCGCTGAGCAATCCGAATGATTCCAAGACTCGCCGTGGTGTAGTACTGCAATTAATGTATGAGCAAGGTTACATTACTGAGGCGGAGATGAACGAAGCGAAGGCCGTCGATTATAAATATACGCCACCGGAGAAAGATCGAAAGTATCAAGCCTTCATTGACTATGTGCTCCGTGAAGCAGAGCGTGTAACGGGCATGACAGAAGACGATCTCAATATTGGCGGTTTCAAAATTTATACGACAATGGACGCACAGGCTCAAACAGCTGTGGAGAATGCTTTCTCGGATGACAGTTTGTTTGAGGCAAGCAAGGATGATCAACAGGTTCAAGGTTCGATGGTCATTATGAATCATGAAAATGGCAGTCTTGTTGCCTTGTTAGGCGGACGAGATTATCAGACCAAAGGGTATAGCCGCGTAACGCAAAGCCGGAGACAGCCAGGATCAGCGTTTAAACCAATTGTATCCTACGCTCCGGCTCTCGAGACAGGACAATACAGTGCGAACTCGCCGCTGAGCAATGAGAAGCAGTGTTTCGGAAACTATTGTCCGGGTAACCTGCATGGATACTCTTCTACGATCAGCATGACCGATGCCATAACAAAATCGGAAAATATTCCAGCTGTATGGTTGCTGGATAAGATCGGGGTAAATACCGGAGTTAATTTTGCTAAAAGCGTAGGCATTCAGCTGACGGACCAGGACAAAAACCTGGCAATCGCTCTTGGTGGTCTCAGCAAAGGTACGAATACACTGGAGATGGCTCAAGCTTACAGCTCCTTTGCTAACCTTGGTGAGTATCAGGAAGCCTATTCCATAAAAAGTATTGTGGATAGTAGCGATAAAACCATTTACAAACATGATAAATCAGAAACCAAACGTGTAATGAGCGAACAGAACGCATATCAGCTTACACAGATGTTGCAAAACGTAGTAAATGACGGTACCGGACGCTCCGCTCGTCTGGATCGGCCAGTAGCCGGTAAAACGGGAACGGTGCAAAGTGGTATTGCCGGTAACAGCTCGAACCGTGACGTGTGGTTTGTCGGGTACACCCCTGAGTGGACTGGTGCTGTTTGGATGGGATATGACAATCCGGATGCAAAACATATGCTTAAGAACAGCAGTAAGCTGTCGGCAGCGTTTTTTGCCAAAGTCATGGGAGATGCATTAAAAGGTGTCCCTGTGAAAGAGTTCAAAACGCCAGCCGGCGGTCAGGCACCTCCTCCCGTGGAGGAACCACAGCAACCGACATTATCAGTGAGCGGATTGAATGGATCTTATGATCCATCTACGCAGACCGTTTCACTTAGCTGGACTGGAACGGGAGATGCGAATACGCAGTATCGTGTCTACCGGAAGGAGACTTCGGAAGCTCAGTTTACTCATCTAATCGACGCTGTTGGCTCAACAAGTGCGCAGGATTTAAGTGCGCTACCGGGGCTAACCTATGAGTATTATGTAACGGCTTATGATACGGCTTCCGCACAGGAAACCAGTCCATCTAATACCATTTCGCTTATGATCGAGGCTCAGGAGATTGATCCGCAGCAACCAGATCCGGGTACAGATCCTGAAACAGGTACTGATCCTGAAGTGCCAGGCACGGATAATCCGGACAATGGAGCGGGCGCGGGCGATAATGGTAACCCGAATGGTAACAATGGTAATGGAAGCGAGAATGGCAACAATGGTAATGGTAATGGCAACAATGGTAACAATGGTGGATCGGGTCCTGGCAATGGTCAACCGGACGGTGGTGGTACTCCGCCAGGGCAAGGAACGACTGATCCTGGAAGTGACGGCTCAAGTGATGGTGGAGTGAGTACACCGGGTCAAGTCGTTACACCCCCAGATAGTGGAACCAGTGGAGACGGCGGAGGAGCAGAAGCTCCTTCTGCCCCTCAATCCGGCTCGGGAGGATAAGAAACCTATTTCACAATAGTATATATGTGTACTCAAAACAGCTTCCCGGTTCGCCGGTGAAGCCGTTTTTTGTTTTGCACGAACAAAAGGAAGGTTGCAATTCAATATCCAAGATCATGTGATACACATGAATAGCGACATAACAAGCTTAGTTTTGAGTGTATCCTTTAAATATGGTAAGCTGTAGCTATTCGTAATACGTTGTATAGAGCATATTCATAGTTCTCTAGCAGACGTATAAATGTTCACCAATCCAAAATGCAGATCATAGATCTGCAGTCGGCAAAGAGGGGTTCGTATGAAACGGAAATTCGGGGATCGCGCAAACTGGCGCCGGATTACGAACCGACAATTTACATGCCGGTTCGTTCAGTCCAAAATTTTCACAGGTTACATTACGCTGTACACCATACAGGATTTGAAAGAACCTCTGTGGAAGACGTATGGAGGTACAACTTTCTGTATCGCTGACAAGGGATATTCCTGGCTACAGTATTATCCGAAGGGAGAACACTTTGTTGTTACAGCGATGTTTGATGATCAGCAGCAAATTGTAGAATGGTACATTGATACTTGCCGTAGCCAGGGAATTACGGACCAGGGCGTTCCGTGGTTTGATGATCTCTATTTGGACGTTGTTGTGCTGAAGGACGGCGAGATCTTTTTGCTGGATGAGGATGAACTTGAGGATGCCTTGTCTCGCAAACATATTACAACCGGAGATTATGATCTCGCGAACAAAACGGCGAAGGAACTGCTTCATGCCATTGATGCTCATGTGTTCCCATACTTTCAGTTATCACTGAAGCACAGACAAACGTTGTTTGAGAACGGTGAGTTTCGCAAAAACATCCAGGTCTAAAACGAATTTTTTCTGACCGGAACTTTTCTTGTACATCCTTCTAATATCTGGACACCTGATAGAATACATTAATAATCAGGAGAGATCAGCCCGATAAAATAGAGGTGATGGCGAATGAACGGACGGGTCATGGCTGCAGGAGGGCAACCGGGAGGCAGACCATCCAGGCAAATTAATGTGGTATTGCGTAACCAAGAACCTCAAATACTCGCTAGAGATGAAGCACTCTCGGTGCAAGCGGCTAAAAGTATAACAAAGCATGCGCATTTTCAGGAAATTCAGGGTGAACTTGAGCAACTGGTTGGACTCGAAAATATCAAAGATTTGGTGTTCGAAATTTATGCGTTTCTTCAGATTGCGCAGATGCGCTCCGAGGCAGGTCTGCTAAGCGGTGCACACGTGTATCATATGATCTTTAAAGGCAACCCCGGAACGGGTAAAACCACGGTAGCCAGAATCGTAGCCAAAATGTTTCAGAAGATGGGCGTTTTGAACAAAGGACATCTTATTGAAGTGGAACGTGCTGACCTTGTGGGGGAATATATTGGTCATACGGCTCAGAAGACCAGAGATTTAGTTAAGAAAGCCCTTGGTGGCATTTTGTTTATCGATGAGGCATACAGTCTGGCTCGCGGCGGGGAGAAGGATTTTGGCAAGGAAGCGATCGATACACTTGTAAAATCAATGGAGGACCATAAAAACCAGTTTATTCTGATCTTGGCGGGATACTCGGAAGAAATTGATTTTTTTCTTCAAACGAATCCGGGTTTGCCTTCCCGCTTTCCGATTCAGGTTGAATTTCCAGACTATACGATTGACCAGTTGATCCAAATCTCGGAGATTATGGCCAAAGAGCGTGATTATATTTTGATGCCGCAGACCATACTCAAGTTAAAGCAACATCTTCTTCAGGAAAAGAATGATTCGTTGCATGCGTTCAGTAACGCAAGGTATGTAAGGAATGCAATCGAGAGATCAATTCGGCATCAGGCGGTTCGTTTGCTGGAGCAGTACTCGGATGGAAGTCCGGGTAAGCTGGAGCTGATGACTATTCGTACGGAGGATTTGAAGTTTGAACGAAAGTAAGCGATAATAACCTTTTAACAGAGCCGGCCGGGCTAACCGGTTCGGCTTTGACTATGCCACGGAGCTTTCGTGGTTTAATGTATTTATACGAGCAGGGGAGTGGGGATATATATGACAATTGGTACGCACGATACAGATACAACCAAAAAGGACCGAGCAATATTAGTCAGCCTGGTTACCGATGAAGTGAAGCGTTCAGGCATTAATCACGAGTATTCAGTACAGGAGCTTGTGAAGCTGGCTGAAACCGCAGGAGTTGAAGTTCTCAGTATATTAACTCAAAACCGGGAAACAAGGGATACGAAATGGTTTATCGGTAAAGGTAAAGTGGAGGAACTTCGTCTGGTTGCGGACGAGTTGGGAGCAACGACAGCAATATTTGATCAGGAATTATCTGGCGCCCAGGTCCGAAATCTGGAAGAGGCTTTGGATCTGAAAATTATTGACCGTACACAGCTGATTCTCGATATCTTTGCACAGCGTGCCAGTACACGAGAAGGCATTATTCAGGTGGAACTGGCGCAACACAGCTACTTGTTGCCACGTTTGTCGGGGCACGGTAAAAATCTATCACGACTTGGCGGCGGAATCGGGACAAGAGGCCCGGGTGAGAGCAAGCTGGAGACAGACCGTCGTCATATCCGGGGACGAATCGATGATCTAAAGCGTCACCTTGAAGAGGTCACACGTTATCGTAAACTGCACAGAGAGCGCCGTAAAAAAGCAGGGATTATTCAAGTTGCTTTAGTAGGTTACACGAATGCAGGTAAATCAACGTTGTTGAAGCAGTTAACCGCTGCGGATGTATATATTCAGGATCAGCTGTTTGCTACGCTCGATCCAACATCACGTACGATGGAGCTACCGAGTGGTAAAGAAATTGTACTGACGGACACCGTTGGTTTTATTCAGAATTTACCTCATGATCTGGTTGCGGCTTTCCGCGCGACACTGGAAGAAGCGAATGAAGCTGATCTGATTTTACATGTTGTAGACGCTTCATCCGAAATGCGTGACGATCAGATGAGCACAGTTAATGCCATTTTGCAGCAACTTGGTGCAGGGGACAAACCTCAGCTTGTTCTGTATAACAAAAAAGATGCCTGCACGCCGGAACAACTGCAGATGCTTCCTTTGGATAAAAAGCATATTAAAATAAGTGCACTTGATGAATCGGATTTGATCAAGGTTCGTGAATTGATTCAGGCCGAACTGACAGGCGATACGAAGCAATTCCGTATTCCGGCGGAACGTGGGGATCTGACATCTGTACTCTATAAAATCGGAGACGTTGTAGGAACGGAATATGATGAGAACGATGTCATCTATCAAGTCGAGTTACAAAAAGGTGAGTATAAGAAGTATGCATATTTACTCGAAGATTTCATCGAACTGTAATATTCATGACATATTAATGTGATAAGTCGACACGAGAATTGATTCGAATGCGTCAGTTTCGTGCTATAAAAGGGGAATGAAGCAAGATGGCAAGGTTTGATTCAACTATTCTAGAACTTCAACATCAGGTGGAACGTCAGATTGAGGGACAACTTCAGCAGGTTGATCGTATTGTAGATCACAATCAATGGAAGGTAATTGATGCCTTTCAGCGCAGAAAAGTAAGTGATTATCATTTTGCCGGCTCCACGGGGTATGCCTATAACGATCGCGGACGTGAGGTCCTCGACGAGGTGTATGCGGATGTGTTTGGTGCAGAAACGGCACTGGTGCGTCCTCATTTTGCCTCAGGAACACACACGATAAGTACGGCTCTGTTCGGCGTATTGCGTCCAGGAGACGAACTATTGTACATCACAGGTAAACCCTATGACACATTACACAAAGTAATTGGCAAACCTGGTGATGGAACGGGGTCTCTCCGTGATTTCGGGGTTGGGTATGCTGAAACTGAACTTACAAATGCAGGGCAAGTGGATTGGGAAGCGGTGGAGAAGTCTATTACGCCAGCAACGAAGGTTATAGGCATTCAGCGTTCTCGCGGCTACGACTGGCGTTCTTCGTTTACAATTGCGGAAATTGCAGATATGGTGGCACGTGTTAAATCGTTGAAACCAGACGTTATCGTATTTGTAGATAATTGTTACGGCGAATTTACGGAAGAACGCGAACCTACAGAAGTAGGTGTGGACTTGATGGCAGGTTCGTTGATCAAAAATCCTGGTGGTGGGCTAGCAGAAACCGGAGGATACATATGTGGTAAAGAGAAGTATGTACAACTGGCAGCGTATCGTTTGACTGCACCTGGTATTGGGGGAGAGGTCGGTGCTATGCTGGGGACAACCCGAGGCATCTACCAAGGACTTTACATGGCTCCAACCATTGTTGGTCAAGCGATTAAAGGAAGTATTTTTGCTGCGGCAATGTTTGCTGCATCCGGATTCGTCACCAAGCCTGCGTGGGATGAGCCGCGTACTGACCTGATTCAGGCGGTGCAATTCAGCTCTGCGGAGCATCTAATCGCCTTTGTGCAAGGCATTCAGCAAGCAGCAGCTGTGGATAGCCATGTTGTGCCTGAGCCTTGGGATATGCCTGGATATGAGCATCCTGTCATTATGGCGGCAGGTACGTTTATCCAAGGAGGAAGCTTGGAGTTATCCGCTGACGCACCGATTCGTGAGCCTTTTATCGGTTATATGCAAGGTGGATTGACTTACTCTCATGTTAAATATGGCGTTTTGATGGCATTACAAGCGATGAAAGATCGTAAATTATTGTGAGTTTATCTAACATGTCATTGACACTTTGTAACAACTAAATGTACAATAGGGTCAAGAATAGATGACTGGAAGGTTGATGAACATGGGCGACGAAATTCGCAGAAATATGGCCTTATTCCCGATCGGTATCGTAATGAAACTTACCGATCTGTCCGCGAGACAGATTCGTTATTATGAGCAGCATAGTCTGATCGTTCCTGCAAGAACTTCAGGGAATCAGCGTTTGTTTTCTTTTAACGATGTTGAGAGATTGCTAGAGATTAAAGCTCTGATTGAAAAAGGAGTTAACATTGCAGGTATTAAGCAAGTGATGAATCCTGTCTCGAAAGAGTCTGAAGAAGCAACGGTGATTACGCCGGATACGGAAGTTAAACGTAGAGAACTGTCCGATACGCAACTGCACCGCTTGCTGAAGCAACAGCTGGTGTCAGGCAAAAGACCAGGTCAAGTATCTCTCATCCAAGGTGAACTTTCTCGTTTTTTTAATAAAAAATAATCGGTTCACCTAACGAGGCGGGTGAGGTAAATTTCAAACTTCTGATGTCAGACTCCTTGACCCGTGGAACATTCTAATGTACAAATATAACATGCAAGCCAAATACGCAGATAAGAAAGGGAGAGGAATCATGAGTTACACAAAAGAAGACATTCTCCGCATCTCCAAAGAAGAAAACGTACGATTCGTTCGATTGCAATTCACCGACTTGCTGGGAGCGATTAAAAACGTTGAGATTCCTGTAAGCCAGTTAACTAAGGCTTTGGATAACAAAATGATGTTTGATGGTTCTTCCATTGAAGGTTATGTTCGTATCGAAGAATCCGACATGTACCTCTATCCGGATCTTGACTCTTGGCTTATTTTCCCATGGGTATCGGATAATCGCGTCGCACGTTTGATCTGTGACGTATATCTGCCAGATGGCAACCCATTCCCAGGTGATCCACGTGGCATCTTGAAGCGAAACCTGAAGGAAGCCGAAGAAATGGGATTCACTTCCTTTAACGTTGGTCCTGAACCAGAATTCTTCTTGTTCAAAACCGATGAAAAAGGAAATCCAACAAACGAACTGAATGACCAAGGTGGGTATTTCGACCTTGCACCAACTGATCTTGGTGAAAACTGTCGTCGTGATATCGTTATTACGCTCGAAGAAATGGGCTTTGAAATCGAAGCTTCTCACCACGAGGTAGCTCCTGGTCAGCATGAGATCGACTTCAAATATGCGGATGCATTGAAAGCGGCAGACCAGATCCAAACGTTCAAACTCGTTGTTAAAACGATTGCACGTCAGCATGGATTACATGCTACGTTTATGCCAAAACCGTTGTTTGGTATGAACGGTTCCGGTATGCACTGTAACCAATCCTTGTTCCGTGGCAATGAGAACGCTTTTGTTGACGAGTCGGACGAGCTGGGCCTGAGTAGCACTGCACGTCACTTCATGGCTGGAACGCTGAAGCATGCACGTGCGTTTGCCGCAATCACTAACCCGACTGTGAACTCATACAAACGTCTTGTGCCAGGTTACGAAGCACCATGTTACGTAGCATGGTCTGCAAGTAACCGTAGCCCAATGATCCGTATTCCAGCTTCACGCGGTCTGAGTACTCGTGTTGAGGTTCGTAACCCGGACCCAGCCGCTAACCCTTACCTCGCTTTGGCTGTTTTATTGAAAGCGGGTCTGGACGGAATCAAACGTGAGCTTTCCTTACCAGCTCCGATTGACCGCAACATCTATATCATGTCAGAAGAAGAGCGTGTGGAAGAAGGCATTCCTAGCTTGCCAGCTGACCTGAAAGAAGCATTGAACGAATTGATTCGCAGCGAAGTCATCTGTGACGCTCTCGGCGACCACGCCCTGGCTCACTTCTACGAGCTGAAAGAAATTGAGTGGGACATGTATAGAACACAAGTCCACCAATGGGAACGCGATCAATATATCACGTTGTACTAATCCCCGAATCCCTTGCGCCACCTGGCGTGAGGGGTTTTTCTTTTTGTGGGTAAAACATTTCTAGGTGAAATAATTTGTGAGTGCCCACAAAATGCCCGCATCCAATAAGATGCAGGAAAAATGCAAGAATAGCGCTCCTCATAGGAGCGCTATTCTTGCATTTAATTTACTCTATTGAGGGCTATCTAGCAGTAGCTACTCTATTTTAATAAACTCGACACAGGGGCATTAAAATAACCCCACTTTGTTTGTTCGTTAATAGCTAATAGCTTACATGAAACTTAAAAAGAATGATATAGCTACCATGGTTTGCACTTACAACTGTGAGCCCAGGTTGAATAGGAGTCACCAAAAAATCAGGGCCAATATCACAAGCGCCATCACTATAGATTACATCATAAGTGTAGCCGCTATACCATTGACCAGGCTGGCCTACTTTTAGGTAAATGTCTCGCTCGAAAAACGCTTGAGGTGCTGTCACTTGGGAAATTTCCGATAGCGATAAAACAGATGCTGAAATACTAGTATCCGCAGAGAAGGACGTAGAACCAATTGAAACACATGCAGATACAGCTAATAAGCTAGCAAGTAATTTCTTTATCATACAATCTTCGCTCCCTTTTATTATGCTCATAAATTCATTTTAAAAGAATAAATTATTCCATCTTAGTTACGTAACCCTCATAGTTTCCATAATATAATCCGTTTGAAAAGGTAGTAGATGTTAATGTTAGTCTTCCATACCAAACCCCATCAGCATAAGTGTAGGTCTGTGGAACATAACTTGCATTTCCATATTTATTGTTAACGTCTGAGTATCGTACATATTTCTGGGTTGCCTGAATCGTAATACTTTGTGAAGTTAATGAATCTTGAGAAGAAGGTGAAGCGGCAGCAAATGATGTTGGAACAGCGACGATTGCCACAATAACAGTTAAAGCTCCAAGTGAATACATTTTCTTTTTCATACAAATACCTCCTAAAATTTGTAATGAATTAATGAAAATTCACTCTTAAAAACTACCATATTATTCAATGTAAAATAATAACATTTATTACACGGTTTACTATATTTATCCTCAGATAACATCCAAACATATATGAAGATAAAATAAGAAAGTCAAAAATCAATATGTCAAGCCTCTGCATTAAATAAATTAGAAGGTATGATTTATATTTGTGCAAAGTAAATAGTTATATTATTGTGAAATCTCTAAATGAAAACTAAACTCAAATAAGAACATGGAGAGTCAGAAGTATGATAAATTCAATGTCTGAAAAATTCATAAAAGAGTTAAGAACATACAAGCAATCGCTGAAAAAATAAAGAAGTATGCGTCATGCTTTCCACTTATTTTGTCTTTTGACATGTGTCCTGTTTCAAAACTATGTTGATAGTTTCATATATAAAAGATATAATTGATTTAATTTTGAACAATATAATTTTTATAAATTAATTGGAGATGATATTTTTGGAACACCAAGCGAAACAACTTGTGACTACACAACGTACGTTTTTTAATACAGGACAGACTAAACCAGTGGAG
Organism: Paenibacillus xylanexedens; assembly: GCF_007680605.1. Classification (GTDB taxonomy): domain Bacteria; phylum Bacillota; class Bacilli; order Paenibacillales; family Paenibacillaceae; genus Paenibacillus; species Paenibacillus xylanexedens_B. The sequence continues at coordinate 2,107,744 of NZ_VEIO01000001.1, read as the reverse complement.
TATCGGATTCAGGCTTTGCAAAACTTGAGAGAAGGGATTGAGAAGTACCAGCAACGTATTCTGGATGCGCTTCGTGCTGATCTTAATAAATCAGAGGCTGAAGGATATGGCTCGGAGATTCGCATTGTATTGGGTGAATTGGATTACACGCTGGAACATCTGCGTGAGTGGGCTACACCACGTAACGTCCCAACGAGCTCGGCAATGCCAGACGCGGTTAGTACGATTTACCCTGAGCCTTATGGAGTTGCTCTGATTATCGCACCTTGGAATTATCCGTTCCAACTGGCGTTTGGGCCGCTAATCGGTGCAATTGCTGCAGGGAACTGTGCTGTGATCAAACCTTCTGAGCTTACACCAGCGACGTCTCGTTTAATGAACGATCTTATCCAGGACATATACCCTGAGGAGTACATTGCTGTTATGGAAGGAGAGGTTGAAACGAGTACAGCACTGCTTAATGAGAAATTCGATTATATTTTCTTTACAGGCAGCACAGGGGTTGGTCGTATTGTCATGAAAGCTGCAGCAGAGCACTTAACTCCAGTGACGTTAGAGTTAGGCGGTAAAAGTCCAGCCATTGTGCATCAGGATGCTGATCTGAAACTGGCAGCACAACGTCTTGTGCGTGGTAAATTTCTGAATGCAGGTCAAACCTGTGTTGCACCGGACTATTTAGTAGTAGATGAACTGGTACATGATCAACTCATGGAGGAAATCAGAGCCGAGGTTCGCGATAAATTTGGGGATGATGTGATGCAAAATAAAGATTTTCCCCATATCGTTAACGCACGTAACTTTGATCGTTTGTCCGCTTTCCTTACGAATGGCAAGACTTTAATGGGGGGGCGTTCAAATCGGGATCAGCTTATGATTGAACCGACAGTTATTGGCGATGTTGATTGGGACTCGCCAGTAATGCAGGAAGAAATCTTTGGACCTATTCTGCCCGTATTTACGTATCGTGATTTGAATCCAATGCTCGATGAAATCGTACGTCGACCTAAACCACTCGCTTTGTATTTGTTTACTGAGAATGAAGCATTACAGGAGCAGGTATTGAATCAGGTTTCTTTTGGTGGAGGCTGTGTTAATGACACTCTATCTCACATGACCTCGCATTATTTGCCATTTGGGGGTGTGGGAGAGAGTGGCATGGGTTCTTACCATGGACAACAAAGCTTTGAAGTATTCTCACATCACAAAAGCATTTTGAAACGCACTAAATGATCTCTTGTTCCGCATTCAATTATTAGAGTAGTTTGTTAGTAAATGATATGACTGCAACTATTAAAGCAAAAGAAAGAGGTTGTCCTGTTGATCAGGGCAACCTCTTTCGTATTCTATCAGGTAGAACGTATTAGCAATTTATTAAACTAATATGCATTAATGAATATCGCGGAAAAGACCAATAACCTTGCCTAGAATACTAACGTGTTTCAACCGCAATGGTTCCAATGTTGCATTTTCCGGTTGAAGGCGAATGTGATCCTTTTCCTTATAAAAAGTCTTCACTGTTGCTTCATCGTCCTCAGTCATGGCAACGACAATGTCCCCATTATCAGCAGTTTGTTGCTGACGAACGATTACATAGTCTCCATTAACAATACCGGCTTCAATCATACTGTCTCCAACAACGGAAAGCATAAATACTTTCTGTTCCCCTACATAATGTGTAGGAAGAGGGAAATAGTCTTCAATATTTTCAGTTGCCGTAATCGGCACACCAGCTGTTACTTTACCCACGACCGGAATTCGTGCAACGCTGTGGGCGAACTGATGAGAATGCTCAGACTCTTCCTGGCTTAACAATTCAATCGCTCTTGGTTTGGTTGGGTCACGTCTAATTAACCCTTTCTTCTCCAAACGATCCAAGTGTCCATGCACTGTGGAACTGGAAGCCAGTCCAACGGCTTCGCCAATCTCTCTTACGGAAGGAGGATACCCCTTCAAACGGACTTCATTTCGTATAAACTCCAGGATAGCCTGTTGCCTGCTGGATATCTTCGACATACCGTATCAACCCCATTTTAGTAACGTTTGGGAAAATTATAACATAGAACCTCCGTTCGTACAAACATAAGTTCTAAAGAAATCATACTATTTTTATATTATTTTCGATTCAGACTCATTAGTTTTTTGGAAAAGAGAGTTTAATTGTTCTTTACGAAAATTTTCAATACGAAAAAAGATGTTTTAATGTCGGAAAAAGAGCGAACAATTGTTCTAAAAAAGTCTTGAACAAAACAAATGTTCGTGTTATATTGATTTCAAGAGATAGGAACAAACGTTTGGAGGCGGGGCAAATGAGATATTCTACGTATCAGAGCATTTACGAACCGGTAAATTCAGAAGCAGTAAAGTCTAATATAGGGCAATTCAGAACGTTCGTGACACGTCTTAAGTTCACTAAGGGATTGATTAAACTGGCAATTGCTTCATTAATTATCTTTATTGGATGTAGTACAGTGCTAACTGTCTTTGCTGGTAACGAGAATGATCTACTACCTGGCGGTAAGATTGCTGTATCACAAGGAGAAACATTGTGGAGTATTTCTTTGGAACATAAACCAACGTCGATGGATACACGTGTATATATAGAAGCAATTAAAAAAGTGAATCAGCTTGAATCAGCAACAATCCAGACAGGACAAGTTCTAATATTACCTCAGTTTGTTAAATAAGATGCTGATCACTGTGGGTTATCGCGTACCAACTTGACAAGCCGCCTTTCTCATGTCAAAGTTAATATGACTTTGTATTTTTGGAGGGGACAAGCTTGGATATAGATAGTCTGGTAGCACGTATTAACGAATTAGCTCGCAAGCAGAAATCCGCTGGACTCTCAGAGGAAGAACTTGCTGAACGTGCCAAGTTGAGAGAGATTTATTTGGGTAACATTCGTAACAACTTCAGACAGCAACTCGATTCAATTGAGATTGTTGACGACGACAAAGGCCAAGGCCACCAAGGCAAACTCAAACATTAATTTATGAAACCTAAACATATCTTTATGATATTTAGGTTTCTTCATGTTAGCTGGGGATGCTTACTATAAGGGGGAACATCGGTTTGCAAAGTAATTGTGTAAGCCGATACAAGACACATAAGGGGGATTCACATGTCGCGGCGTTCGTTCGAGAGAACGGTTCGGAAAAATTCGAAGCAATTGAATCAGCAACGTAAAAAAAGCGGTCAACCAATCACAGGAAATCCAGGTGAGGATATTTATAAAGGCAGGAGCCTTTTGTTCCCCATCTTTTTAATTGGTTTGGCGTTTTTGTATCTGTTCATGAGTACTTTTTTAGTAAAAGCACCGATGACAACCTGGGATTGGGTTACAATGCTTCTCTATGTATTTTTGGCTGTCATTTTTATGTTGCGCCGTCCTTACATTAAAATTAGCAGTAACCGAATCATTACAACAAAGGGGAATCGTGAGAGGTCTATCGGGGTTGACGATATTATCAAGTTCCGATTTGAGCCGGGCACTGTTGTTATTGAACACAACAGCCGTGGAAAAAGATGGGTTTTCACAAAGTTGTTAAATCGTTACGATACAGAAGCAATTACCGAGCGCTTGCTGAAATTTGCAAAGGCACACCAGATTACCGTAGAAACGATTGATAAGTAATTAACGTGTAAAGGACGGATGATCGGAATGGCGTTGAAAGCAATTATGTTTGACCTGGATGATACTTTATTATGGGACGAGCGCAGTGTTCGAGAAGCCTTTCATGAAACTTGTCTAATTGCAACTGCAGAAACAGGTGTTAATGCTGAAGCTCTTGAAGAAGCTGTTCGTAACGAAGCACGTGAACTATATGAATCTTACGAAACGTTTCCTTTTACCAAAATGATTGGGATTAACCCATTTGAAGGACTTTGGGCGAACTTTACGGGAGGAGAACAACCGGAATTTCGTCAGCTTGAACAATTGGCTCCAATGTATCGTAAGGAGTCTTGGCGCCGCGGTTTACTAAAGCTGGGTGTCGATCAAGAGGAGCTTGCGGAGCGCTTGGCCTCACAGTTTGGTGCAGAACGTAGATCGAGACCTCATGTATATGAAGAAACGATGGATACGTTGCGTCATTTGCAAGGAAAGTACAAATTGTTACTTTTGACGAATGGATGTCCTGCTTTACAGCAAGAGAAGCTTGATGGTGTTCCGGAGTTATCTCCTTTCTTTGATGAGATTATTATCTCAGGTAGCTTTGGTAAAGGTAAGCCAGATCCATCTATTTTTGAGCACGCGCTAAGTAGACTGGGTGTTCAGCCAGAAGAAAGTATGATGGTGGGCGATAAGTTAACAACAGATATTCGTGGTGCGTTGTCTTCAGGTATTCGTGCAGTATGGATTAACCGCGAGAACAAAATAAATAATGAAAATTACTCACCAAACCACGAGATTAAACATTTGTCTGAATTAGAGGGGCTTATCGCAAATTTTTAAAAACATAGATGACATAAAATCTTCGCGCAAATAGCTGTTCAATTAACATTGGTTATAACATGAATGATCGTTTGTTCATGTATCGTAACCAATGTTTTTTTGTTTTAATTCAATCCATTTAAGAGTGTTTTTAATGCATTGTTAGGGGCGATTATTTAAAATTTTAATGAAAAGTTATTGAAATTAAAAAAAAGCTGCTTTAGAATACAACTAACATACTAGTATAACTAGTTTTATATTTCTACAATATTTCGATACCATTCACTGATTAAACTAAAAGTACATTTTCAGATGCATGACAAAACGAACGAAATTGAATTATGCATGAAAGAAGAAAAAGGCGAATGATTTAATCATCATTTTGTAAGCGCTTTATATAATAACTGATCAATTCAACGACATTCAAGAAATGTAGGTTCATTCAGGTTTCGCATGATTGAATATGCTTGGATATACATATATTTCAAATTGATACCGTTTACATTTCTGATTTCGTAGTGGGAGGTGAACCGAATAGACAGATATCCTCTACAACACGTGGAGAGAGAAATCCTTGTCAAACAACGACAAAAGCATCTTTTTTAATCAAGTATGGATCGGAGTGAAGGACACATGGAGTCAGAAACATCTAAGGCAACGATACCGATGATATCTTCACGCAAAGAAAGCAAGTTGCGAACAGCTACCATATTGATTCGTAAAGATTGGCAGTTGTACTCGCTACTCGTTCTTCCCATCATTTATCTGATTATTTTCAAATATGGCCCGATGTTAGGCAATATAATCGCCTTTAGACGGTTTGTACCGGGTGGCAGTATTTTTGGAGAAACCTGGGTTGGGTTAAGATATTTCAAAATGTTCATTGAGGACCCAACGTTCTGGCGAGTTTTCAGTAACACACTTATGCTTGGCGGGCTTTCGTTGTTATTTACATTTCCCGTGCCGATTATTTTCGCACTGATGCTTAACGAGGTGAAGAGCAAAAGATTCAAAAAATTTGTGCAAACAGCATCGTATCTGCCTCACTTTTTATCCATTGTTATTGTAGCCGGTATGATTCTGCAATTAACGGCAGTGAATGGTTCGATCAACGGTCTGGTTGCATTTTTTACTGGCGATCACATTCCATTCATGCAACGTGCAGAGTGGTTCAGAACTATCTATATCTCTTCTGAAATCTGGCAGGGTATGGGTTGGGGAGCTATTTTATATCTGGCAGCGCTAACTACGATTGATGAATCTTTGTATGAAGCAGCAAGAATCGATGGAGCGAATCGCTGGAAGCAAACGATCCATGTAACCATTCCAGGCATCTTGCCAACGATTGTTACGTTACTGATTCTAAACATGGGGAACTTCCTGGCTGTAGGCTTTGAAAAAATCTTGCTTTTGTATAATCCGCTTATTTATGAGACTTCCGATGTAATATCGACTTATTTGTATCGTGTAGGTCTTGAATCCAGCAACTTCAGTTATGCTACGGCCATTGGTTTGTTCGAATCGGTCATAGGACTAACTCTGGTATTCACTGTAAACGCTATCTCACGCAAACTGACACAACGAAGTTTATGGTAAAGGAGGAACACTATGCGAGAATCACGATCATACAAGGTGTTTAAGGTGTTTAATGTAACATTCTTGCTATTTATTGTTTTTATTACACTATATCCATTCCTGAATGTTGTTGCGCAATCCTTCAGTAGTGAAGCGTACATTAACTCAGGTAAGGTAAGCTTGTTCCCGAGAGGGTTCAATGTTGAAACGTATAAAACCATTTCAAAGGACAACATGTTCTGGTTGAACTATAAAAATACGATCATTTACACAGTGGTAGGGACTATAATCTCGATGTTTATGACGACGATTTTTGCTTATGCATTATCTAAAAAGAGATTGATGGGGCGTAAATTTCTGACCATGTTTGCCGTGTTTACGATGTTTTTCAGCGGGGGTCTTATTCCTAACTATGTTCTGATCAATTCCCTTGGATTTAATAACACCATGTGGGCACTGGTTGTCCCGGGTGCAATCAGCATATATAACATGCTCATCATGAAATCCTTTTTTGAGAACATGCCAGAAGAGTTAGAGGAAGCAGCGGCCATTGACGGATTGAACACATACGGTATTTTGCTTCGTATCATTTTGCCTCTCAGTAAAGCGGTCATGGCCACGATGGTGCTGTTCTACGCTGTTGGACATTGGAACTCCTGGTTCCCTGCCTTCTTGTATTTGGACAAAAAAGAGCTGTTTCCGGTCACGATCTATTTGCGTAATATGATTGCCGGAGCAACGAGTGGTGCCACTGCGGGAGCGACCTCTGCGGACAATCTCACGCAGATTGCTGCCAACATCAAATCGGTAACGATGGTGTTAACGATCCTGCCTATTTTAACCATCTATCCATTTGTACAGCGATATTTTGTAACCGGTATCATGCTGGGTTCTGTTAAGCAGTAACCTTTTCACACATAGGTTTGGAAACTAAACAAAAGGGGATGAATGGATTGAAAAGAAAGCCTCGTAAACTGATGGGTAAGATGATTCTGGCAATGACCATGTCGGCTGTACTTACTGCTTGTAGCAGTGGTGCCGGGACTGGCCCGGATGTTACCGAAGTGGGCACGAAATCAGCCATGGAGAGTTATAATGTGGGCGAAACATTCAAGGCGACGGAACCATTTAATCTTTCTATTTTGTATAGTGATCATCCGACGTATCCTTATAAAAAAGACTGGCTGTTATTCAAAAAAATATCGGAGATGACAGGAGTTACGTTGGAGCCAACCATCGTGCCGATGAGTGACTATCCACAGAAGCGATCGCTGTTAATCAGTTCTGGAGACGCTCCGCTCGTTATTCCAAAGACTTATCCGGGTGAAGAGTCTGCTTTCGTATCTTCTGGAGCGATTCTGCCGATCAGTGATTACATTGATTTGATGCCAAACTTCAAGGACAAAATTGAAAAGTGGAAACTCGAACCTGAACTTGAGGGACTGCGTCAGGAGGACGGCAAGTATTATGTCTTACCGGGATTACATGAGGAAGTATGGCCTGATTATACACTGATCATAAGAACAGATATTTTTAAAGAAAATAATATTGCCATTCCTACAACCTGGGATGAACTGTATACCGCGGCAAAAAAATTAAAAGAAATCTATCCGGACTCCATTCCATTTTCAGACCGTTTCAAATTCAACAGTACACTTGGCATAGCAGCTACGGGTTTTGGGACTAAGGCTGGATGGGGATATGGAAATGGCTTGACCTACAAAGCCGACCAGGATGAATTTGTGTCCACGGCAACGACGCCAGAGTACAAGGAATTGCTGACGTTTTTTAACAAAATGGTTGCAGAAGGACTCCTTGATAAGGAAAGCTTCACGCAAGACGATGATCAAGCTACTCAAAAATTCGTTTCGGGTAAATCATTTATTATTAACGGTAACTCACAGACACTTGTACTGCATCGAAATGATATGAATAAAACGTTGGGTGAAGGGAAATTCTCGATTGCTAAGATCACAGTTCCGGGAGGGCCGAAAGGGCAGTTGATGTCGGGTTCCAGACTCGAAAACGGTGTGATGATTTCCGGGAAGATTAAAGATAGTGACAATTTCAAAGCTATTTTACAATTTATCGATTGGTTGTATTACAGTGATGAAGGGCAGGAATTTGCGAAATGGGGCGTAGAGAACGAAACGTATACCAAAGAAGGCGGCAAACGTAAGTTGGCTGATGATATTAATTACAATGGTTTGAACCCTAAAGGCACGAAAGACCTTCGCGTTGACTTTGGCTTCTCTGGCGGCGTATTTGCTTACGGAGGTACAACGGACCTGCTTCAATCCATGTTTAGCGAAGAAGAACTTGTGTTCCAGAAAAATATGAAAGAGATCAAAGAAGTGATTCCGGCTGAACCGCCTATCCCATATTCTTCCGAAGATCGTGAACGTGTAACACTAATGAGCACGCCGCTTAAAGACTACACAGACCAGAATACGTTGAAGTTCATAATAGGTGAAAGAAAGTTATCCGAGTATGATACATTCCTAAAGGAGCTGGAGAGTCAGGGCTTGTCCAATTATGTGAAGATGGCGAACGACACTTATAAGACGTATAAGGAAAATAAACAATAATTTATATGATTGGAAGCCGAGCTACCGTTTCGCTAAAGTTATTTATGTGGAGCGGTAGTTTGTGCTAATATGAAAGGAATATGGCTGAGAGAAAGAGGTCAAGGCATGGCATTTAATCAGAAAACAAGAGGCTCTACCAGGGCATATTCTTATAATTTGCTCAAAGAACGAATTCTTCATCTGGAGCTTGAACCAGGTACTAAAATTTCTGAAAAAGAGATCGCAGATGAATTACAGGTGAGCCGCACACCAGTACGAGAAGCTTTTATGAAGCTTGCCGAAGAAGAACTACTGGATATCATTCCACAGAGTGGCACTATTGTTTCGCATATTAACCTGGACCATGTGGAAGAAGGCAGGTTTATGCGCGAGAAGATGGAGAAGGAAATTGTCATGTTAGCATGTACTTCGTTTGATGAAGAGTACATGTTCAAATTAGAAACCAACATTGCTATGCAGGAAGTTTGCATTGGGAAAAAGAACTTCTATCGACTGTTCGAATTGGATGAGGAATTCCACCAGATTTTGTTTCAGGGCACTGGAAAGCTGCGGACGTGGAAAATGTTGCAACAGTTGAACATGCCATTTAATCGATTAAGGTTACTCCGTTTAGCAGAAGACTCGAATCTTGAAGTGATTATCTCTCAGCATAAAGACATTCTAAGGCTGGTTACAGAGCGTCAGACGGAGGAAGCGGCACAGGTCATGGAAGCGCATCTCAGGCTTGTAGTATACGAGCAGGAGATTTTAAAGGACAAGTATCCTCACTATTTCATCTAGTGCTTAATTAAGAGGCAGTAACTCCAGTGCAAACAACGGATTACACTTAAATAGCGAATAGAGTGCATCATCACAGTAACCCCCGACTCTTATGAGCAGGGGGTTAATTAAGCATGTTAACTTTTTAATAAAAGTTAGGCGTTTTTGATAAACGTTGGATCAGGATACGGATCGGCGATCCAGCCATCTTTTTCAATGAACAAGCGAACCGCAATAATCTGTTTGTTCTCCATTAAGGTGAAGAAGTGCGGTGTGTTTTCAGGAACGGAAATAACGTCACCCGGAGACAATTCTACATTAAAGTAACCTGTATCATCAGTTGCTTTAATGACAAAGATACCTTTACCCGCAACAATTGCACGAATCTCATCTTCCGCATGTGTATGGATCTCTTCGAACTTGGCCAGCTTCTCTTCGATGTCTGGTGTTTGCTCGGAAAGGGTGATAACATCCCAGATTTGATAACCACGGCGTGCCGCCAGGTCTTTGATCTCATAATCGAAGGTTTCTAAAACTTCTTGCTTCTGATCATCCGTTAAGCCGAAGTTGTTCTGCAGTTCAGTGTTTAATTTGGAAGCGTCCCACTTCTCATATAATACGTCATATTTGTTCAAGAAATTTCGAACGTTCTCGTCTCCAGTGATTCGTTCGTTCGTATTTCGGATAACAATTTCAGCCATGCGCTTTCCCTCTTTTCCACTTGGATTAATTGATATTATATCGGATTGCTCAAAATTTGTCGATTCACAATTCTGCTTCATTCCTGCAAATCCGCGACCTTTCGGGAGCAAAACCGATCTTTCACATTAAGTAAGTTTCTGTTAAACTAAGATTTAACGTTTTGCGGGGGTGAAGATATTGGATAAGCTTAGTCTACACGATGCATTAAAACAACGAATATTAATCCTCGACGGCGCAATGGGGACAATGATTCAACAAGTGGATCTGACCAGCGAAGATTTCGGCGGCGAAGATCTGGATGGATGTAATGAAATGTTGGTGCTAACCCGCCCAGACTTGATCCAGCGTATTCATGAGGATTACCTGGAAGCTGGTGCCGATTTAATCGAAACCAATACATTTGGTGCAACTTCAGTTGTACTAGCTGAATACGATATTCAAGATCGTGCACGCGAAATAAATCTCGAAGCGGCCAGAATCGCGAAAGCTGCGGTAGACCGTTTCTCCACACCTGAGTCACCACGATATGTGGTCGGAGCGATGGGGCCAACAACCAAGACGTTGTCTGTGACTGGCGGGGTGACATTCCAAGAGCTGGTGGACAGTTATTTCGAGCAGGCCCTTGCTTTAATAGAGGGAGGCGTTGATGCGCTACTGCTTGAAACCTCACAGGATACTCTCAATGTCAAAGCAGGAAGTATTGGCATTCAGCAAGCGTTTGATCAAAGTGGCATTAAGCTACCTCTTATGATCTCAGGAACGATTGAACCTATGGGTACGACTCTGGCCGGTCAGAACATTGAATCTTTTTATATATCCCTAGAACACCTTAACCCAATTTCGGTGGGACTAAACTGCGCGACAGGTCCGGAGTTTATGCGTGACCATATTCGTTCTTTGTCTGGCATGGCTTCTGTAGCTGTGAGTTGTTATCCGAATGCAGGTCTGCCTGACGAGAATGGTAACTATCATGAATCACCGGATTCACTTGCGCAGAAGATTGGTGCTTTTGCAGAACAGGGCTGGTTGAACATTGCAGGAGGATGCTGTGGAACAACCCCAGCGCATATCCGTGCCATGCGTGATACACTTGCCAAGTACCCCCCAAGGGAATTGAACGGAACACACCCGCCTGCATTGTCAGGAATTGAACCGGTATATGTCGAACAGGACAATCGTCCTTATATGGTTGGTGAGCGCACCAACGTGCTTGGTTCACGGAAATTCAAACGACTAATTGTCGAGGGCAAGTATGAGGAAGCTTCCGAAATTGCCCGGGCTCAAGTGAAAAACGGAGCACACATCGTTGACGTCTGCGTACAGGACCCTGACCGCGAGGAAACAGAAGATATGATCAAGTTCCTTGAACTTGTTGTCAAAAAGGTTAAGGTTCCGCTGATGATTGATACGACAGACGCGGCGGTTATTGATACAGCGCTTCAATATTCTCAAGGTAAGGCAATAATTAACTCCATTAACCTTGAGGATGGAGAAGAGAAATTTGAGCTCGTAACACCTTTGTTGCATAAATATGGCGGAGCCGTAGTTGTCGGAACGATTGACGAGCGTGGTCAGGCGATCAGCCGCGAGGACAAGCTTGAAGTAGCCAAACGTTCCTATGATTTACTGGTGAATAAATACGGCTTGAAGCCTGAAGACCTTATTTTTGATACACTGGTCTTTCCGGTAGGTACGGGGGATGAGCAGTACATCGGATCTGCGAAAGAAACGATCGAAGGTATACGTATCATTAAAGAAGCGTTACCAGAGTGCCATACCATCTTGGGTATTAGTAACATTTCCTTTGGTCTGCCTGAGGCAGGTCGTGAGGTGTTAAACTCTGTTTTCCTGTACGAGTGCACCAAAGCAGGTCTGGATTATGCCATCGTGAATACAGAAAAGCTGGAGCGTTACGCATCCATTCCGGAAGAAGAACGCAGACTCTCGGAAGAGCTTTTATATAATACGAATGATGATACGCTGGCTGCGTTCGTAGCCGCTTTCCGTAACAAAAAGGTAGAGAAAAAAGAAAAAATATCGAACCTTTCATTAGAAGAACGTCTCGCATCTTATGTAGTCGAAGGAAGCAAAGAGGGTTTGTTGCCCGATCTGGAGCAGGCTCTCAACAAATATTCAGCGCTTGAAGTCATCAACGGTCCGTTGATGCGGGGCATGGAAGAAGTCGGACGTCTCTTTAACAACAATGAGTTAATTGTCGCGGAGGTGCTTCAGAGTGCCGAAGTTATGAAGGCTTCAGTCGCATATCTGGAGCAGTTCATGGAGAAGAACGAAACTTCTGTTAAAGGTAAGATCATTCTCGCCACCGTTAAAGGGGACGTACATGATATCGGTAAAAACTTGGTAGAGATCATCTTGTCCAACAACGGTTACCGGATCATTAATTTGGGTATAAAAGTACCACCAGAGCGTATTATTGAGGCATATAGAGAAGAAAAAGTGGACGCTATTGGCCTCTCAGGTTTGCTCGTTAAGTCTGCTCAGCAGATGATCCTTACCGCTCAGGATCTGCGCACGGCTGGTATTGATGTGCCAATCATGGTAGGTGGAGCGGCATTGACTCGTAAGTTTACCAAAAACCGGATACGCCCTGAATATAACGGCATGGTAGTCTATGCGAAGGATGCAATGGATGGTCTGGATCTGGCCAATAAGCTGATGAATCCAGTAACTCGGGAAGTGATGCAGGCTGAGATGGATGCGGAAAAAGAAGCCGATGCTTCAAATGCGGGAGAGGTTCAAGCACTACCCGAGTTAACCCGGGTAGAACGCTCAGCCATTTCAGCTGATCATCCAGTGCTTGTACCCCCTGATCTCGAGCGTCATACATTGCGGAATTACCCGTTATCACACATCCTGCCTTATGTGAACATGCAGATGCTACTCGGGCATCATTTGGGACTTCGTGGTTCAGTAGAGCAATTGCTCGCTGCGGGTGATCCTAAGGCAACGGATTTGAAGGCGGTCGTTGATGGCATTATGCAAGAAGCGGTTCGTGACGGAATCATTCAGGCTCATGCGATGTATCGTTTCTTCCCGGCGCAGTCGAGCGGCAATAGCGTCATCATTTATGATCCGCAAGATACGAGCAATATCCTGCATACCTTTACGTTCCCACGCCAGAAGGTGGAGCCGTTCCTGTGTCTTTCCGACTTCCTGAAGCCAGTTGAATCCGGTGAAATGGATTACGTGGGCTTCCTCGTTGTCACTGCGGGACATGGTGTGCGCGAGCTTTCGACGGCATGGAAGGATCAAGGGGATTATCTACGCTCGCATGCGTTGCAGTCTGTAGCACTGGAAGTGGCGGAAGGGCTGGCAGAACGTGTGCATCACATGATGAGGGATATCTGGGGTTTCCCAGACCCGGCTGATATGACGATGAAACAACGTCATGGCGCACGTTATCAGGGGATTCGAGTATCCTTTGGGTATCCGGCTTGTCCGGATCTGGAGGATCAGGGTCCGTTATTCAAGCTGATGCAGCCTGAAGATATCGGAGTAGAGTTGACGGAAGGTTTCATGATGGAACCTGAAGCATCGGTGTCCGCCATGGTATTCAGCCATCCGCAGGCCAAATATTTTAACGTCGAAAAAGCATAAATTGATAAGTTGTTCAGGCAAGCCCTCCGCATGGTCGGAGGTTTTTTGCTGGCAACAGAAAGAGGTGCGATCCAGAATGGAACTATATTTCCTGGGAACTAATGCTGGTGTACCTACGCTGCAACGGAATGTAACGTCCATCGGACTACGCATGTTGGATGAGCGCAGAGCGCTGTGGTTGTTTGACTGCGGAGAAGGGACACAGCACCAGATTTTAAGTTCTCCGCTTAAACTAAGCAAATTGGAGAAAATATTTATTACCCATCTGCATGGTGACCATGTGTTTGGATTACCTGGTTTGCTGTCAAGCAGGGCATATCAGGGCGGAACGACTCCGCTCACGGTGTATGGACCACCAGGGACGGAGCGCATGATTGCAACAACGATGGAGATTAGCCAGTCTCGTTTGAATTATGATTTGAATATTGTGGAGCATACAGGCGGGGTACTGTTTGAAGATGACAGCTTTATCGTCGAATCGGCCCTGCTCGAACACCGTATTGACAGCTATGGATATCGGATTACGGAGAAAGATCGTCCAGGTAGTCTTGATCCGGCTAAACTAGCAACGTACGGTCTGAAACCAGGCCCATTGTTTGGGCGGTTAAAGCGCGGAGAGACGATTACACTGGATAGTGGTGATACGGTTCGTCCTGAGGATGTTTTGGGAGCACCGAAACGTGGAATGGTGATTACGATTCTGGGTGATACGCGTCCTTGCGAAAACGTGAAACCTCTGGCTCAGAATGCGGATGTTCTTGTACATGAAGCGACGTTTATGCATGATCTGGCCGAAACTGCTCATGAGTACTATCATAGTACGTCCAGACAAGCGGCGGAAGCGGCTCTAGCGGCAAATGTGGGTCAGCTCATTATGACTCACTTCAGTTCCCGTTATAAAGATGAGGAACAGCTTCAGCCATTACTCGAAGAAGCCAAGAGTATCTTCCCGAACACAAGACTTGCGAACGAGCACCAACTGATTTCTGTGGTTCATGGGAAGCATGATTCTTCGCTATAAAGCGGTGGCCTTGATTCATGACGCAGGCTATATCAACAACCGGCGAGTGAGACGGGACTGAGGGAGAAACGTTCCCGAGGTCCCTTTTGCAATCTGTTCAGAAAGCGTGTAGGATGGGCAATATGAGTAGGGAAATTTTCCGAATTATTTTCCGGGAAAGCGCAGGAAATGACAAGCTTGTACAGAAGGCGCGCGAGTTAAAACGTCCGTGTTCGATCCGGTTCGACTTGTTGTGTGCTCCTTACTATGAGACTGAACCATCCTACATGTTTGAATACATAGTATAAAGGTTTGTTTGCATCGCCTGATTTTGTTAAGGGGATGAAATGTTAACAGAATGGAGAAAGGAAGTGCAATGTATGATTAAGGCCTATCTGATCGATCTGGATGGTACATTGTATCATGGCAGGCATCGTATTGATGGAGCCGATGAGCTGATTCGAACGTTGCGAAAGCAGGGAGTTCCTTATTTGTTTGTAACGAATAATTCTTCCCGTACACCCCAAGGTGTGGCTGATCATTTGAATGGCATGGGGATAGAAGCGGATGCTTCCGAGGTATGTACCTCTGCGGTTGCCGCGGCCGAATATGTTGCTGCAGATTTTCCCGGCGCGAAGGTGGCATGTATCGGGGAACTCGGGCTGTTACAGGCCATTGAAGAAGCGGGTTTAATTCTGACGGAGGCTGAGCCAGATGTTGTGATCCAAGGAATCGACCGCGAATTTACCTATCAAAAATTAACGAAGGCACTCCGCTGGATTAATGGGGGAGCTAAGTTTGTTATGACTAACCCTGATCTTCAGCTTCCGGCTGATGATGGATTAACGCCCGGCGCGGGCACGATTGGGGCTGCGATTGAGGCGGCTACTGGCGTGCAGCCAACGGTGATCGGTAAACCCTCAAGCATTATTATGAGATCAGCCATCCGCCGGTTGAACTTGAAGGCAGAAGAAGTGGCTGTTATCGGAGATAATATGCGCACGGATATTGCTGCAGGCGTGGCAGCAGGCTGTGAAACGATACTTGTTCTTACAGGCATTACTACACATGAAAATATGGATGGACATATTCAAGCTGCGAAGGCGCGTCCAGATCATATTTTTGAAGATTTGCATACACTGACTGCATGGTTAGCCCAAAAGGCAGGCCAGGCTTCCAAGAAGGAGTAGATAAAGAATGCCAGAGTTACCGGAAATGGAAAATTACAGGACGTTATTGTCCGAGCATATCCTTGATTTACCGATTACAGGGGTAGTTGTGAACCGTGAAAAGACGATCAATACGACCGCTGATGTGTTTATAGATGAGTTAACAGGCAATCGGATTATATTTGTGGAACGGCGCGCTAAACATCTGATCTTTCACCTTGCAAACGGCAAACGTCTTGTGTTGCATCTTATGCTGGGTGGCATGTTGTTCTGGGGGACTGAGGACGAGCGTCCTGACCGCACCACACAGGTAGAGATTCAATTCGGAGAACATATTCTGTTCTTCATCGGTTTGCGTCTTGGGTATCTGCATCTGATGTCTTCCAAGGAAACGGAAGAAGCTATGTCTGATTTAGGTCCGGAGCCTCTGGATCGTCGCATGAACAAAGAACGTTTTGCTACGTTGCTTAAAGGTCGCAGGGGAACACTCAAAACAACCTTGGTAAATCAACATATTATCGCTGGCATCGGCAATTGTTATTCAGATGAAATCGCCTTCGCAGCGGGACTTAGACCAAGCTCAAAAACGCAGAACATTGCGAACTCAACTGAACTGACAGAGCGACTGTATCACTCTATGCAATCGGTGTTACGCGAGGCAGCGCACGAGGGCGGTTATATGGAAATGCCGCTAATGCAGGGAGACAACAAAACAGGAAAATTTGACGAGCAGTGCCGGGTCTATGACCGGGAGGGTGAAACTTGTCCTCGCTGCGGGGGAACTATTGAACGAGTTGAAATTACGGGCAAAAAGGCATTTTTCTGTCCGCAATGTCAGCATGAGGCCTAAAACCGGCATCGGCGCACATGTCAGCACTAAAGGCGGATTTTTACAGGCGGCCAAGAGAGCATATGAGATGGGAGCGACGGCTTTTCAGTATTTTCCGAAAAATCCGCGCAGTCTTAGTCTGAAAAGTCTTGATCGGAAAGATGCTGCATTGTGCAGGGACTGGTGTGGAGAACATGGTATGGCATCCATTGCTCACTCACCTTATCCTACGAATCCGGCACTGGGCATGACCCGTGGAGAGGCGGGGTTTCATGCTATTGTTTCATCGATTCGCAATGATCTTGAGATTTCTAATGCATGTGGTTCGGTTGGAACAGTTGTTCATTTTGGCCATATACAAACGAAAGATCCGCTAGAGGGGTATCGTAATTTGATTCACTGTCTGGACACTGCACTGGAAGGGTGGCAAGGCGAATCCAAGATTTTGCTTGAAAATCAGGCAGGAGATCATGGACCCATGGGGACAACGATGGAAGAAATGATCCAGATTCGCAAGCTGAGTCGATACCCTGAACATATTGCATTTTGTTTCGACACATGTCATGCTTTTGCTTCGGGGATGTGGAAGGCTGGAGATGAGAACGTTTTGTTGGAAAAAGGCAGGCAGCTGGGATATTGGGATGACCTGGCGGCTGTTCATTTCAATGATTCGAAATATGCATCCGGTCTGAACAAAGACAGACATGCGAGAATTGGTCATGGACAGATTGGCTATGAATCGATGCAGAGACTTCTGCAATCACCAAATATTATGCAAGCGGTTGTTGTAATGGAGACGGAAACAGGAGAAGACGGAACGCACAGTGACGATATACAGCTCATGCGTTCCTGGTTATAAGTGGGGAGGTGCGAGGCGATGCATGTTTTTCTGGATGACTATCGTTCTTGTCCAAAAGGGTTTGTTCTGGCTAGCAATGCTGAGGAATGCCTTTTGTTATTGCGAGATGGCGAAGTAGACATTCTATCACTGGACTATGAACTTGGGCCGGATTCGATGAATGGCGGTGAAGTAGCTGCGGCGATTGTACGGGAAGGGCTCTATCCGCGTGAGATCTATTTACATACGTCGAGTATGTATGGAAAACGCCAGATGTACGAGATGTTGTATAGCAACAAACCTGAATCCGTTATAATTCATAACGGTCCGATGACAGGTGAAGTCATGTTGCGGGTGGCTGCGGAGGCTGAGAAGTTATGAAGCCGATTACGTCTAAAATGGTAATGCGCGGTGTATGGGAAGGGTTGCCTCAAGCTGTATTTATCTATACTCCGTTATGCGGAACGTGTGCAGCGGCACGCCGTATGCTGGAGGTTGCTGAGCATATGTTGCCAGAAGGTGTTTTATATGAGATGAATATTCATGATATTCCGGAGCTTGTGCAGCAGTTCCAGATTTCGAGTGTACCGGCTTTAATGTTGTTTGATGGTGAGCAAGATGTACCCAGGATGGTCTATCGGATGAACTCGGTTGAGCATCTGCTCAATGAGATTCGGAAGGCGGTATTAAAATGAGTGTTGTAGTGATGGAGAACATTTCGCTTCGTCGCGAAGAAAATCAAATACTTGATGACGTTCATTTACGCATTGAACCAGGGGAACATTGGGTTATCCTGGGGCGTAATGGATCAGGTAAAACCACACTGCTGGAAATGATGAATGGATATATGTTTCCAAGTTCGGGACGCATTGAAGTGCTCGGTAACGTGTACGGGCAATGTGATGTCCGGGAGGTACGCAAAGAGATCGGTTATATCAGCCAAACACTGATCGAAAAATTGACCTTACGTGATCCGGTGTGGGAGGTTGTCGCTACAGGAGCCTATGCCTTTTTGCGCTTTTATCAGACGATTCCAGATGAAGTGAAAACAAAGGCGATGCAACTGCTGGATGAGATGGGTTTCGCAAAATTGGCAAATCACTCGCTGGGAACGTTATCCCAGGGAGAACGCAAAAAAGTCATGTTGGCACGTTCGTTAATGGCAGAACCAAAGTTGCTTATTATGGACGAGCCTTGTGCTGGCCTTGATCTGTATGAACGTGAAAAGATGCTGATTGAGATTGATCGTCTGCGCAAGCGGAATATGACGGTGGTGTACGTCACCCATCATGTGGAAGAGATCGTGCCGTTGTTTACTCATGTCGCATTGATCCGTGATGGACGCATTGCTGCGGCGGGGCCAAAACACGAGATTTTAACAGAAGATACAATTAAGCATACGTATGATATTCCGGTGGAAGTCCAGTGGCATGAGGATCGTCCATGGATACGCGTACGTTCTGGAGGGTAACACAAGTTGAGTACACAATCGGTTTCGGGAGAAACAGACTTTTCCCGTTTTATATGCACGGCCAATCACGGCTTTGCACCTTATGCGCAGGAGGAATTGCGCCGCACTTTTGGAGCAGTGAAGAGCACGGTTCTGGTTCCAGGCGAGATTCTACTGGCTGGTTTACCAGTTGCAGAGGAAGAAGTCTCGATTAGACTTCTGCAAGAGTCTCCGACGTTTTTGCGTCACATCCAGCCTGTTCAATTTCAAGAGAATACAGAGGATGCAGAGCAGTCACTGGAGAAATTGATTGCATTTATTCTGAACCATAAGGAATTGTCTGGTGCGCAGGTCGTTTTGCAAACTCGCAAAACGGAGGGTTCTTTTTGGCGCGAAAACGCAGCTTCATTGAAACAAATGCTGACAGAAAAACTGGGTGATCTGGGCTGTGAATGGGTTATTCGGGATGCGGAATATGTCATTTCGGTATTTGCTGCTAATGATATGTTATATGCAGGTGTATCCAGACCGGAACAGAATCTGTCCGACTGGAGTGGTGGAGCGATCCGTTTTCAGAAGGAAGAAGGACAAATCTCACGAGCCAAATTTAAGTTGCTTGAAGCGGAGCAAACGTTTGGTATTGATTTTACTTCGTTTCACAAGGCACTTGATATTGGCGCAGCACCCGGGGGATGGACATCATTCCTGCTTGAGCGCGGGCTTGAGGTAACAGCAGTAGACCCGGCGAAGATGGATGCAACCTTGCTCGCTTCACCTAAATTGACGTTTTTGAAAAAAAATGCAGGTGATGTGCGTTTCCGCGAAGGTGAATTCGATCTGCTTGTATGTGATATGAGCTGGAGTCCGAAGCTGATGAGCAGACTGGTATCTGACCTTCTGTATAGTCTCCAATCCGGCGGGACAGCCATTGTTACGGTGAAATTGCTTCACAAGAAACCACTTGCGCTTATAAAAGAAGTGATCGATACGTTTGAGCGTTCACGGATGCAGATTCAGCGTTCTAAGCAGCTGTTTCATAATCGTGAAGAGATCACATTATATATGATTAAATATTAAGTCATTAAACTTGTAAAATATTCTGCTTTACAACGGTTGATTATGTGTACTATAATGATACCAATATTAACCATAACGACAATAAATTTGAGGGAAAGCATCCCGAAGTGAACATGACTGGAAGTCCAGTGTGCTCATTATCGGTGAAGCTTTCCCTTTTTATGTTGTTTGGAAGGAGGTATACCTATGAGACATCCGGCGAGGCTAGAACGCGGGAGCCTGCTGGGAGGCAGATATCGTATCCTATCGATTCTTGGTTCAGGAGGAATGAGCCATGTGTATGAGGCAGAGGATTTGAAGCTGCCAGGGAAGATCTGGGCTGTGAAGGAAAGTGTCACGAAGATGCCCTATGAAGGCAGTATGGAGAGAGAAGCGGCTCTGTTGACATCATTGCGCCATCCGAGACTTCCGCAGATTGTTGATTTTTTTGCTCCTGACGATGACGGTTATACGTACCTTGTCATGGAATATATTGAAGGGTTAACGCTGAGTGACTACTTCAAACAGTGCCGGGGTAAAATTCCGGTGGAGCAGTTGATGGAATTTGTGCTTCAATTACTGGATGTTCTAAGTTATTTGCATAAATTGGATCCTCCTGTTATTTACCGGGACCTGAAGCCGTCCAACATTATGATTACACCAGAGCATGAAGTGCGCTTGATTGATTTTGGTATTGCCCGCAGTTATAAAACGAATCATGCTGAAGATACGGTAAAACTCGGGACTGCGGGATTTGCGGCACCAGAACAATACGGCTCCGGGCAGTCAGATGCCCGTTCAGATCTATATGGTCTTGGAGCCCTGATGCTGTACCTGATGACGAGTGGGGCATA
Source organism: Paenibacillus xylanexedens (assembly GCF_007680605.1). Taxonomy (GTDB): domain Bacteria; phylum Bacillota; class Bacilli; order Paenibacillales; family Paenibacillaceae; genus Paenibacillus; species Paenibacillus xylanexedens_B. The sequence goes on along the minus strand of NZ_VEIO01000001.1, from coordinate 2,086,874 downwards.
CACAGAATGGATTCAAGGCGTGGAAAGTTCTATACGAAGCGATATCCCGCGAACATATATCCCTGTTGTTAGGCGGTTGCTGCGATATGATGTGAATGAACGGTTTCAAACGGCGAATGAGGTAAGAAAGGAGCTACTTCGAATACCGGGAATGATGTCCTCGCCTGCAGATCAACAGCTAACGATTGGTGGGGGCACGAGAGTGATTGCTCTTACGGGGGTTTCCGCTGGTGCTGGTGTTACTCATACAGCGATAGCGATCAGTCATTATCTGGAGAGGAAGAACTTTAAGGTCGCGGTGATCGAAATGTCACCTCGCTCTCAATCATTTACACGTATCCAGCACATTGCGCTAGGTGGTAAACCTGTAGCGTCAAGCAGGCAGTTTGCGGTGGATGGCGTGCATTATTGGAAGCAGTCTGGCCGGGCCGATATTTTATCCCTGCTGGGCGGTAGTTATCAATTTATTGTGATGGATCTAGGAAGCGGACAGGATCAGAATCGACTAGAGGAGTTTTTGCGTGCAGATCTGCCTATCATTATTGGTTCTGGTGCTGAATGGAAACAAGCAGAGATTGGAGCTTTTGTACGCACACATTATCGCTTTCCCCGGGAGAAATGGATCTACTGCCTTCCGCTCGCCGCAACAGACGCAGTGGAGCGTGTACGTAGAACACTGGATACATCCCACGTATACGGATTACCACTGCAGCTGGACCCATTTGACAAGGATGTTCATATGGATAAGGTATTCTCACAAATTCTAGGGCACTTAATGGTAAGGCAGACCTCAAAACGTTCATTTTTTTCACTTAAAAAGTACATGAGTAGAGGAGATTAGGAAAGGAGAGCCTCTTTTGTCCAAATTAAGAAAACAAAGTCGTCAACTGATTTATGCAGGACTGATTGGAGCAGGAGCTGTTGGTATGATGTTTGGAGGTTACGTTGTATATCAGATGAGCACAAAAGAGGATGTCAGGTCAGCAATGGAGGCCCGTTATCTGTCAGCGTATGAGGAGAAAGAAGCGAAATTGTTGCAGCAGTGGAATTCTGGTGCCCAAGGGTGGGTAACCATCAGGGATATCGAAGCGGGAGAACTTATCTCACCAGAGGATCTGAAACTGATTGCGATACCGGACGCTCAGGCTCCACGCAATCTATGGTCTAGTTCGAAGAAGCTGGAAGGGCAGTCAGCTAAAATTGAGCTAAAAAAAGGAACGGCGATTACAACGGAGATGGTGTATGAAGGAACACCTGCGTCGCCTGATTTAAGAAATCGAGAGTTGCAAGTGGTATTGCTACCATCTTCGCTTGCCAAAGGAGACATGGTCGACGTACGTATTCAGTTTCCTACAGGTCAAGACTACATTCTCTTGTCCAAGAAAAAGGTGGAACGGTTAAACGCAGCAACACTATGGATTACGATGACAGAAGAAGAAATTTTGTCGTTATCCAGTGCAATCGTGGATGCCTATTTACATAAAGCTTCAATCTACGCTCTAACCTATGTAGAACCACAATTCCAGACTGCAGCTATTCCGACATATCCAGCCAATTCCGAAGTGTTAAAGCTACTGGAGAGTGATCCCAACATTGTGCGTCATGCCGAGCAGGAATTGTCGAGACAAGTTCGAAGTTCACTCGAAAGTTCTCTAGCTGCCTCCATGTCAGCTCCATCTAATGGTGTCGAACAAGATGTGGCACAATCTTCTGTTACGTATAATAAAAGGCCAAAAGTTCAAGATTCATCTGGAGCTAACGGAACGATTTGGAACGACGGATCAGGCAATAGGGAAACAGATTATACGGGAGAGGAATCAGACGCTATCGAATCTTCAACTCTGAACGACCAACAGCAATTGCTGACGGGAAACGAGTAAATCGATTAGATCATTGATTCTTATAACAACATTAAAATGAGATTGAGGGGCGCTGATCAGTGCACATTTGGATTTTTGCAGGTTTATGTGAGAAAAATGATCTGATGTTATATCTGAGTAAAATACTGGCTTCAACAGGTAAGCGGGTTCTCTTGGTGGACGGTACGTTGCAACAAAAATATGGATACAGTGTTGGAGATCATCAGCAATCCTTACGAGTTGTGGAATTCGAGGGATTTGATATTGCGTGTCATTTTGTTACTTCAATGGCGGTAGAGCAGCATCTGCAGATTAACGGTGAGAGTCTTGATAATTATGACTATGTGTTATATGACATCGAGACCTTGCACTTTGCTTCACGTCATTTATGGCATACCGCAGAAGTTCGCGTCTGGGTGAGCGATTATGAACGATATAATCTGGAACGGGGTAAAGGTTGGTTAGAACAGTTATTCAACGAGCAGGAGCTTCCTGAAGAGCTGGCTTTTCAACGAATGCTGATTAATGGCGTGGATTGTAAACTTGAAGCCCATTATCTTTGGGCCTATCTTGAGGGTGGTCCTTTTCGGTGGACCGGGGAGTCCCTCATCCTCCCGTGGGATGAGCTTAGCACTGCGGTTAGGCTTGAAAATGAACATTATCACCGTGTGCATCTTGGCCCACTGTCCAGAAATTACAAAAAATCCTTATGTCGTGTTGTGGAACAACTGACCGGGTGGGAGAGTGTTCGGAGCCGTCGTGCGATCAAAGAAGCGGGGAGGATGAGGGCATGAGTACGATTGCTTTTTGGAGTCCATTTGCGGAAACGGGATGTTCCTCAAGTGCATTAATGGGTGCATATGCAACAGCATTAAAATATAGAGCCAGAGTATTGCTTGTTAACACAGGTCCGGCAAATTATGGTGTGGAATCAGGCATATTTCGGGATGAGAAGAGTTCAGTCGATGTCTCGTATTCTTTCGAAGAAAATGGTTGGGATGCTGTCGAACGGCTGTTTATTAGTGGTAGCCTTAACAAGCACAATTTGAAGGATTACACCAAACCGCTGTTGAAAGATCGGCTTGATCTACTGACTGGGAGCGTGTATAGAAATGAGCGCTCTGTGAGTGAAAAAGGGGAGTTGTTAAAAAAACTGCTGGAGACTGCTAATCAATGTTATGATCTTGTGCTTCTGGATGCAGGGCAATCTAATGATGATTCACCGCTTATCGTGCAGCAGGCAGATTATGTTGTCGTTGTTCTGAATCAGAATATGAGGAATCTGGAACACTTTTTCGAAGAGATCCTGCCTGAACAAATAACGGAACGGAAGCTACATGTACTTATCAATAAATATGATTCGCATTCTCGTGCTACACTCTCCAATATAAAGCGTGGTTTCAGATACAAGGGAAGTCTTTCGGCAGTCCCGTATACGACCGGGTATCTGGATGCCATCAACCGAAGAGATGTCGCCAGATACTTGCAACTTGAGAGTCTGACTGAGAAAAAACAAGTTCAAAAAGGGAGTTTTGCTTCAGGTATGGCTGAACTCGCTCGCCTGATTATGGATGGTACGGGGAAGCGTACTGTGCTGAAGAGGCTGGAAAGGGGAGCCTGAATCTCTAGTGGTCTGGAATGCGATTTTCATCACAATGATTCTAATTACAAGTATATGGTATGTATGCTTCAAGTATCGAGCCTATATGCGGGAAAAAAATGAACGTATACCTGAGCAGGAGTCCTTTACGATTGAGACATTGATTGAACAAGTGAAAAATTCATTGCATGAAATAAGCCATAGTCAGCTTGCCGATGCTGGTTTACATGAAGAAGAGTATCGCCGTAGAATCAATCAACGTGCTGAGATGAGAAAAGCGCTCAAAAACTGTGTATCAGGAAGCATCAGTGACAAGACGTATGTCAAAAACCTGATTAGTGACTTGTTGACACGAAGTATTGGTTTGAATAAATCCAACGTCGACGAAGTGATGATGTTTGCTGAACCCGAACGGTTAAGCGTGCAAGATCGCTTTGAGATCATCTTTTATTTATACCGTGAGCAATTTGGGGTAGATGCTCTTTCCAGAATGATTGATACCTATGATTTAGGTAAACTAAGGCTGGAAGAAGGCTCGGAAGATGGCGGAAGTTACTATATTTCCGATCAGGATATCCAGCATGTTTTTGATTGTGAATACCGGGAATTGGGATTCAGAGAAAAGGTAGAAATTATCGTGCAGCGTATCTATCAACAATATAAAGGATTCTCGGTAGTGGATGAAATCAGGGATCAGCGGATCGATGGTGTCAGCGGAGGGGTAAGCGGTGCTCTTGAAACACTGCCACATACGGGAAATTATGTACCCGCTTCATGGAATGATCTTTTGGAACATGCTTTTGAGGATGAGCATAACGAGGAACCGCTAAGCGGGATGGAGAGTGTATGGATTTTTTATAAAGGGAAGTCTATTCATTTGTCTTTTTTAAGCTTTGGCAGTATCCGGGAGTTGAAACGAGTGTGTCAGAACATATATAAATACAATTATCCTGGTCAATTATCGGAAGCAAGTGGTTATAAAGTGAATGAGATGAAAGACGGCTCGCGTGTTGTCGTTGTGCGTCCTCCTTTTGCGGAATCCTGGGCATTCTTTGTTCGGAAGTTTGATATTCCCAACGCCTCCCTAGAACAGTTGATTACAGGTAACAACGCACAATTACCAATAGAGCTATTGCAATATTTGATGAAAGGTAGCCGGATCACGGCAGTAACCGGTGCACAGGGCTCCGGTAAAACAACATTGCTGATGGCGATGGTAAAACATATCTATGCTTCCTATACTTTGCGTGTACAGGAGATGGCATTTGAGTTGCAATTAAGACGGATATACAGTCGCCGTAACATTCTGAGTTTTCGGGAAACGGAACATATATCGGGTCAGCAAGGACTGGATTTACAGAAAAAAACAGATGGTACAGTAAACATTCTTGGTGAGGTTGCGAGTGATGAGGTGGCTGCCTGGATGATTCAGATGTCACAGGTGGCGAGTTTGTTTACCCTGTTTACGCATCACGCCAAGACATTCCGTGATCTGGTGTTTTCACTCCGGAATTCATTACTTAAAACAGGCATGTTTCAGCATGAACATATTGCCGAAGAACAGGTTGTCAGCGTCATTAACTTTGATGTTCATATGAAAAAAGACGCAGAGGGCCGCAGATATATTGAGCGGATTACGGAATGTATTCCCCATTCCCTTGAAGCGGAAAGTATGGAAGAAAGGACCGGGTTCACATTTAAAAATGTCGTAGAGTATCGCCAAGGAAAATATGTGGCTACTGCTCCGATCTCGGCTTCTAGCATCGTAGATATGCAGGAGCAGATGACGCTACCAGATGCCGAGAATTTTGGGCGGTTTATTGGACAACACTGGGGTGAAACCTATGAGCATTAAATGGCTATTATTGTTTGTAATCAGTTTTTGTGTAGTTGGTTTAGTCATCACGCTGATCATTCTTCGTATGCTGAGGCAAAGAGAGTCAACCTTGATGTACGCTGCGGGAAAAATCGTGAATATTCAAGGTAAGAAGTATAGAGATTGGGGAAGTTTCCTGTTGCAGGCATATCAAGTCGGGATGAAGATACCCTTGCTTTCAACGTATATTTTGCAAGTGCAAAAAAGAATCTCATATCGTTATGCCAGTGATGAACCAGCGCTTCGCAGAGTCACGATGACTGTTGTTCTGATGATTATGGGCGGGTACGGAAGTGTTAGTACAGTGTTGTTTTGGTTACAGCCAGGTATCGCTTTTATTCTTCTGGCTACGCTGTGTGCTATCGTGCTGAACAGTCTTGTGTTAGATATGTGCCTGAGCCGTATGGAGAAAAAACTGCTGGTGCAAATGCTAGATTTGTTCGCCGATGTAAGACATCGGTATCATCAGCATGGCATGGTTGAGGAAGCGCTCTATGAAGCGTCCGAAGCAGGTACAGGAGAAGCCGCCGAGCAAGTGAGGCTAATATACGAAGCGTTGACTTCTCCCGACCCCAATGAAGCACTTGAACGATATTATGAAGTGGCACCTAACCGCTTTCTCAAAGGTTTTGCCGGTGTATCTTATATGGTGATGGAGTTCGGAGATAAGGACAAGGAGCAGGGCTCCATCTATCTGCAAGGTTTAGGTAATCTGACTCAGGAGATACACCTGGAGATATTAAGGCGTGACAGGCTTGATTATCTGCTACAAGGATTAAACGTGATCGCTCTTGTACCTGTACTGTTTACAGGGCCAATTGAGCGTTGGGCTCGGGTCAGTTTCCCGACGATGGATGATTTTTATCGTAGCAAACTTGGTTTTATCACTAAAATATCCATATACATTATCATCATTGTTGCTTACTTGCTATTACAGCGTCTTCAGCAATATGATGAAACCCGCTACCGCTCCGGGAAGAAACAATCCAGTCTGGATCGCTTTTTGTATAAGCAACTTTTTTTGCGGAGGCTGGCGATGCTTTTTGCAGCCAAGCCTGGAACAACTCCTTACAATCAGACGATCAGGTTAATGAGAGAGAGCAGTACCGAGCTGAAATATGAATGGTTAGCTATTCGCAGATTATTGCTATTCGCTAGTGGTCTGGTTCTGACAGTGGGCTTGATTCTTTTGCTACATCAAGTCGAGCGTAATCATATATTACACGATCCAATCAGGGATGACCGCATGTTTGGTGCAATGTCAGAGGCAGATTTGAAAGTTGCCCGAGAGAAGACGGCACTGGATGGAAAAGTTATGGCGTATGTTGAGATGAAGCGGGCAGCCACATACGCAGATATTTCGAATGCGCTGTTGCAGCTTGCACCAGCCCAGCTTGATCATGATGCTCAGACAGCAACAATTCAGCGGATTATAGACAAGATTGAAGCATATAACAACCAATATGTGCGCTGGTGGGAGATTATTTTGGCGCTGCTCATAGGGATAGGGGGCTATAATTTGCCCGTTTGGCTCATGTTGTTCCAGCGCAAAATGAGAAGGTTGGATATGAAGCATGAAATCTATCAATTTCAGACGGTCATTTCGATTTTACGAGAGATGGATCGGATGTCTGTCGAGGAAATCGTAGAATGGCTTAATCGATTCGCTGTCATTTTTAAAAGGCCACTACAAAAGTGTTTGTTGCACTTCGAACATGGCCCTGAACAAGCACTTGAACAATTAAAAGAGGAGGTGGGTTTGCCTGAATTTCAACGTTTGATTGATAAACTGCAGCTGGCTTTAGGTAAAATATCCATTCGTGAAGCTTTTGATGATTTAGAAAGCATGATGGCCTTTTATTTTGAACAGCGCAAACAGGAGTATAGCAGAATTATTGATATCAAGGCAGGGTGGGGAAGGGCAATTGGTTTTACACCTATGTATGCATTGATCTTCATGTACCTCGTTATTCCCCTGGTAGGCATGAGTTTTGTGCAGATGAGCATGTATTATGAACAAATCCAGAAACTGTAGTGCTTGGCTTTTACGAAGAACTGAAAGTAATCATTCATAACACTTTAGGAGGGTATTTAGTATGAATAATGCATCAAGTGCTTTAAAGGTGGCAGCGGGGATATTTTTAACGATTGCTTTGATTACGATTGTAGTTTTGTTATTTATTTCGGCACAGGAGGCAACCAAAACAGCGCAAAATAATTTTGCAGATATTCAAACCGAGCTTTCTCAGGCAGCATTTACGGTGTATGACGGAACAACCATCAGTGGATCACAAGTGACCAATGCTTTACGTAAATATGCGGATAAGGACCAGTTTGGCATCCAGGTTATTACGGGGAAAAACAAAGGCGGACAGTGGTACGGTAATCAGCTCAACATCTCTCAGGATGTGAATAACGCGGACTATGGTTCTGTCATTGCACCTGATGACAAAGTAGGCAGTATTAATCAGACAATGAGTGAAAAGGACAATCAATATGTTAATCCTAGCGGTAAATTTAAGGCCATTATCGTTAAAGACCGATCCAATGTGGTTAGAGGTCTGATTTTCCAGCAATCCTGACTGGAGCTGGTTGAATATGTCCCGGAACACGCAGCATCTGATGCTGTTCTGTACGGCGGTTGTCCTTTTTGTGACAGCCTGCCTGTACGGGCAGTGGAACATCCGTATTTTAAACGAAGCCTTGAACGAGAGGGTGAAAACAAATGCGGCTATGGAAGGAAGAGTTCATACGACACTTCTCACAGATGGTTTGGTCGCATACACCGGAGCTGAGGTTCTGCATACGGTGCGGCAAATGACAGGCACGGGCGTTCGGGTTGAGGTTGACGGTCATGAGTACGTGATTAATCCACTTGAACATCGATCAGCTATGATTCCGGTTGAGTTGTATAGGAATTATCGAGTTGAATATAACCGAAGTGCATCCGGTGAATTGTTAAAGCTTTCTTTTTGGAAGGAGGTAGAGAGGCAGTGATTAATGCAGTATCCAAATTGTTTGCGGTATTGCTTGCCGTTTTACTGCTCTATGTGTATCCAGCGGCCGAGACTGCTGAACGTCAGGATGATATTGCACGCTTGACAGCGACTCAGAGTGTTACACGATTTGTGGATGCTGTCCGCACCAAGGGATATATCTCACCTCGAATGCAAGCGGAGTTTCAAGAACAGTTAGCCCAAACGGGTAATAACTATGACATATCGATGGAACATTTACACAAAAAATATGTCCCCCAGTATTCAGATCCGATGATTCAGAGCAGCTTCACGGGCACATACGAGGTTGTTTATGATGCATACTACTCGTCACAGATTCAGGAGCGGTTATATCCGTTGTCCAGCACATTGTCCATTGATGATCCTGGGCGCAGATATACTCTCAGTATGGGTGACTTCTTCACCGTCAGTTTAAAAAGTACCAATCGCACACCTTCCATGATGATACGAGAATGGTTACAAGGTACAGTTCAGGCTTCTGCGGTTTTTGCTTCTTATGGAGGTATGGTACTGAATGAAGATTACTGAGCTTTCTATCGTGTTTGTACTCATTTTCTTCCCGTTATTTTATATCCTCTCGTTTCATACGCAAGATGCCCAAGAGGCCAATGAACTGGCTTATCGCTACAAAACAGCGTTACAAACCGCAGTGATGGATGCTGGCGCGGTCATGCACCAGAATGAAAAACAACATGCTGAAGCAGGTTATGATTCTGCCAAGTTTGTTAAAGCAGATAAGGAATTGGCGTTAACCACCTTTACTCAAACGATGGCATTAAACATGGGGATACAGGATGACCAAGCGGCGATCCAACATATGTTTGATTATATTCCAGCGATTGTAGTTCTGGATTACGATGGTTATTACATTTTTGCCAAGGAAACCGAGATGACCGGGGAGATAGAAAAGTCTTATAACCATGTGTGGAGTCCAAAAAAACCTTATACATATTCAGATTCAGACGGAAATAGCATTAATTTCACACTTGACGGTTATGTGTATGCTTATGATGCTGGTGCAGGAAAATGGATCGAAGGATTTCAGCAGGAGCTGGCCTCTGATTCCACGATTACATTGCTTCAGGACTCTACAACTTTTGAACAGGTTCGGCGTAGCCGGATCGTGACCCGAATACAGGAAGAGCTTGCAGGCGTAATCAATCGACATAATGAGTTTGCCAGAAAAAATGGTGTCTCTTATATATTCACGATGCCTTTGGTCCCACAGGAAGATTGGTACAACTCAATCAATGATACGGGCATTATGGCTTTTATACAGGGGATCGCTGTAGGGGGTCAGAGGATTAACAATTATGCCATTGGTGGAGGCCGGCTGGTCAAAAAAACGGCTGTTGTTGGCGGGATTGACCCCGCAACTGGCATAAAATATCATTATCCTGCCACCTGTAACCCTGGGTTTCGTGCTGAAGAGGTGTTTACAACTGCAAGGCAGGCAGCCGCCGGAGGTTATTTCGAATATGATTGCTCCGCCCATGTGTCATTACTTTCAGAAAAGACTGAACCTGTGCTAGAATAGGGTTTTGGAACGTGAACTAAAAGTAATGTATATAGATAGGAGCAGTCTCATCTTATGAGTTTATTGTCAGTAGAGAACGTCAGTCACAATTTTGGAGACCGTACGTTATTTAAAAATGTTTCGTTTCGTCTGCTTGCTGGAGAACGAGTTGGTCTGGTTGGAGCTAATGGTGCCGGAAAATCAACATTAATGAATATCCTCACCGGAAAATTGCTTAAGGATAGCGGTAAAGTGGAATGGACGCCCAAAGTTCGATATGGTTATCTGGATCAACACACCAAGTTAACACCAGGCAAGACTATTCGTGATGTGCTTAAAGATGCTTTTCAGCCGCTGCTGGAACTAGAGAAGCAAATGATGGCAATTACCGATCAGATGGCTGATGCTGATCCTGACACACTTGAGCAGTTACTTGAAGAAATGGGCGATATTCAAGAGCAGCTCGAACAGGGCGATTTTTATCTGATTGATGTGAAAGTGGAAGAAATGGCAAACGGTTTGGGATTAAATGCAATTGGCCTTGATCGGGATGTTGCTACGCTCAGTGGTGGACAACGTACGAAAGTCCTGCTCGCGAAGTTGTTGTTGGAGAAACCTACCGCCCTATTATTGGATGAGCCGACAAACTATCTGGATGTAGAGCATATTGAGTGGCTAACAAGATATTTGAAAGACTACCCCTATGCCTTTCTATTGATTTCCCATGATACAGAGTTTATGAATGAAGTGGTTAATGTCATTTATCATCTGGAATTTGCAAAATTGACGCGTTATGCGGCCAACTATGAGAAATTTCTTGAAATGGCAGATATGCAGAAAGCACAGCATATCGATGCCTACGAGAAGCAACAGGAATACATCAAAAAACAGGAAGATTTCATTCAACGCAACAAAGCTCGAGCTTCGACCTCTGGCCGGGCGAAAAGCCGGGAAAAACAACTTGGAAAGGTCGAGCGAATCGATCGACCAGACGAAGCAGCAAAACCAACATTTAAGTTCAAGGATGCCCGCGCAAGTAGCAAAACCGTTTTTGAAGGTATTGATTTTGAGATCGGTTATACGTATCCATTACTACCTAAGATGACCATGACGATCGAACGTGGAGAAAAGATCGCGATTGTGGGATGTAACGGTGTAGGTAAATCGACACTGCTCAAAACGATCCTGGGTAAAATAGCGCCAATTAGCGGAAAAACGTTTCTTGGAGATTATTTGGAGACGGCATACTTTGAACAGGAAGTGCGAGCCGGAAATATTACACCGATCGATGATGTATGGAACGAGTTTTCACATCTAACGCAGAACGAGGTACGAGGACATCTTGCACGTTGCGGGCTCAAAAATGAGCATATTACGCGTCCACTTAACATGCTTAGCGGTGGGGAGCAAGCCAAAGTCCGACTGTGCAAACTGTTGATGCGTGAAAGCAACTGGGTCTTGTTTGATGAGCCGACGAACCATCTGGATGTCACGGCAAAAGCTGAACTGCAGCGTGCGTTGAAAGAATATAAGGGAACCGTTTTACTTGTATCGCACGAACCGGATTTTTATGAAGGCTGGGTCACTAAAACGTGGAATGTAGAAGAGTGGTCCGAAAAAGCACGATGACAAAAAAAACCGGTTGTGGTAATATAGGCTACAACTTCATATGAACACTAGGGGGGCCGCACGATGCGGCTGAGATGGAAAAATGCGATTCCGGACCCTTTGCACCTGATCTGGATCATACCAGCGTAGGGAAGTGGCGCGTTTCAGCGAAAACGATAATAAATGATTCTTAACGTAAGAATAGGATCTTTTTACATCGTGATGCCAAGCGTTTCAATATCGAATAGACAGTTATCAACTTGACTATCAAACTGTTTAAAAGGTATATGTCACACGCTTGTGATTGAACTGAACCTTTGTTTATACGCAGCCGCTCCCCTACGGGAGTGGCTTTTTTGATTTATATTTGTCATTACAACTCCTCCAAGCCTGTAGATGAAAGGAGCGAAAACGAGGTTGCATACGTTGATGTTTGATTATGAAGCTCATGAATCAGGTAAAACTTCAACAAACCAGTGGCACCAGCGGACAGATAAATCTGTACCAATGTGTGGACAAGAGCAAGACTTTTTTGAGTTACATGTGATATCTACGAATAATGCGGAACAGTCAGCCATGTTGAAAGCAGCCAAAGATATTTGGCCTTATGTGCATTACATTCATATCCGGGAAAAGCAACTTTCGCAACAGGAATGTTTTAACTGGGCCAAATTGATGGCAGAAGCGGGTGTTCCGGCTTCCCGCATTGTAATCAACGGTGCGAACCTATATTCGTCAGGTCATTTTTATCAAGGGGTACATTGGAGCCAAAATATGCTGGAAAGGGCAAAAGTAATGGTAACGCCGGAGAACAAGCGTGATCCACGGCTCAGGTTGGGGATATCGGTGCATTCGTTGCATGAAGCGAGAATTGCCGAAGAGTATGGCGCGGATTACCTTTTTTTCGGGCATGTGTACGCAAGTGCAAGTAAACCTGATTCTGTAGCGAGGGGATTAGATGCATTGTCGGAAGTGTGCTCCAGTGTAAAGGTGCCTGTTATTGCAATAGGGGGGATTCATCCGGGTAACATTCAGGCTGTCAGGTCTGCGGGAGCCAGGGGTGCTGCTGTGATCTCAAGTGTGTTAAAACATGCGAACCCTGCTTATGCTGCTGCGCTTCTTAAACAGGCCGTGGACGCGGTGAAGTGAATGTTTCCCGGTCAAGAGCCGGAAATGATGCCAACCCGAGAAAATGTGAATGTTGTTCAAACAAGGAGATGACAAAATGGTGCAGAGCAAAGCGAGTCAACCTGAGGAAGTGATAGGTTCATCGTATGATCAAAATAAGTTTGAGCTGCTGGCTCTATCTGAAAATTCGAATTTATCCAAGACACAAGAAACCTGTCATGCAGAAACAATCATTGTAGGCGGTGGAGTCATAGGCTGTGCGATTGCTTTTGAACTGGCATCCAGAGGTCGGGAAGTACTGCTTGTTGAGCAGTCGGAAATTGCTAGCGGAGCTTCCTGTGCGGCTGCCGGCATGCTGGCAGCAGACAGTGAGGATTTTGCTCATCCACTCATGGCAAAAGCCGCACATGAAAGCAGGGAGTTGTTGCATAAGCACAAAGAGCAAATATCCGCTTTAACAGGTATGGATCTTGGCTTACGGCGCAACGGATTTATCACACCGTTTCGTTCATACGGTGATCTAAGTAAATACAAGGATAGACGAAATACCACTTCGGGAGTGCAACAACTTTGGTGGGATCGAAGCACGGTGCAACGAAAAGCGTTATGGTTGAATCGGGATACGTACGGCGCTTATTACCGATCATTGGAGAGCGAAGCGTTGCCCGTGTCATTGACAAGAGCTTATGCGAGATCGGCTGAAATGATGGGTGCCCGCATTTTGGAGGGAGTTCAAGATGTTCGGCTGATCGTAGATAAGCATGGTGTTCAAGGGATTATGACGGCTAGGGGAGAGGTGTGTTGCAGACATATCATCATAGCTGCTGGTTTACAAGGGGAGCAACTCATGCATCAAGTGGGGGGCACTTTGCCTTCAAGTCCGGTGAAAGGTGAAATGTTGGCCGTTCGGTTCCTTACAGATCAGGCCGGAGGCAGACCCGATCGCACGGTATATGCAGAAGATGTCTATATTGTTCCGAAAGCCAACGGAGAGGTATGGATTGGCGCAACCAGTTTGCCAGGAAGAAAAGATCACAGCGTATCGGCGAATAGTGTGCAACGATTACTTGGAGCGGCAAGTTATTGGGTACCGGGAATCAAGGAGGCGGACTTTGTGCGTGCATGGGCAGGTATAAGACCTTCTACCCCTGATGGGCTTCCGTATATAGGGAAATACGAGCAAATACCTGGCTTATATACAGCGTATGGACATTTTCGTAATGGAATATTGCTTAGTGCAATAACAGGTCGCTGGATCGCAGATATGCTGGAGGGCAAGAGTGCTGAAGAGATTGGGATTGAGGCGTTATCGCCGGATCGAATGAACAGAAGGGAGGTTATGCTGTGAACATTATTGTGAACGGCCAAAAGATGGAGGTTGACGATGGGTTAAATCGTGTCGACAAATTACTGCAATCGTTCAACTTGCAAGTGAAAACCGTGGTAGTTGAGTTGAATCGCAATATTTTGACCAAAGATCATCATGGAACAACCACGCTAAGAGAAGGAGATCGGATTGAGATTGTTCATTTTGTCGGAGGGGGCTGAGTAAAGGATTTCACAGGCGAGAGTCGAATCTTGTTGATCTGGTAGTTGGTATTGGGAAGTTGTTAAAACCTAGGAGGTTAGAAGATGTTAACGATTGGTAAATACTCGTTTGAGTCAAGGTTGTTGCTTGGAACAGGCAAATTCAGCGATATGGAAGTACAGAGTCAGGCCGTGGAAGCTTCAGGTACTGAAGTGCTGACCTTTGCTGTACGTCGTCTGAATCTGGAGGATACGGGCAAGCAACATTTTCTGGATACGCTGGATTTGGGCAAATACACATTGCTACCCAATACGGCGGGTGCTTCGACTGCGGAAGAAGCTGTAAGGATCGCTGAGCTTGCGCGAGCTTCGGGGCTTTGTGATATGATAAAAGTCGAAGTCATCGGAGACGGAGTAACGTTACTGCCTGATCCGCTTGAAACGTACAAGGCTTGTAGCATTTTGCTCGAAAAAGGATTCACCGTGTTGCCTTACATTTCCGACGACGTAATTTTAGCTAAACGCCTTCAATTGCTTGGTGTACATGCAGTCATGCCTGGAGCTTCACCAATTGGAGCAGGTAGAGGGCTTATTAACCCTTATAATCTCGGAATCATCATAGAGCAAGCGGCAGTGCCTGTTATTGTAGATGCAGGGTTACGTTCCCCCAAAGATGCCGCTTATGCCATGGAACTCGGGGCGGATGGTGTATTGCTTAACACAGCCGTATCTGGATCAAACGATCCGGTTGTCATGGCAAAAGCGATGCGGCTCGGGGTCGAAGCGGGCAGACTGGCGTATACGGCAGGCATGATTCCGGTGAAACGTTATGCAGCAGCAAGCAGTCCGGCGGAAGGAATGGTTCATTTATGACAGATCAGTTACATCATGCGGAGCAGAGCGATCGTTATTCCAGACAGGAACGATATGCTCCGCTCGGCAAAGAGGGTCAGGCGAAGTTACAAGACAGCAATGTTTTAATTATCGGAGCCGGCGCACTTGGAACGGGTATTGCAGAAACGTTAGTGCGTTCCGGTGTCGGGCAAATTACCATTGTAGACCGGGACTATGTGGAATGGAGTAATCTCCAGCGGCAACAACTTTATGTTGAACAGGATGCGATTGAGCGCATGCCCAAAGCGATGGCGGCTGTCAAACGTTTATCAGCAATCAATTCAACCGTTCGCATCGAAGCCAAAGTAATGGATGTGCGCGTGGATGAACTTGAAGAGCTAGTTGAGCATGCCGATCTAATCATGGATGCAACGGATAATTTTGATACAAGATTACTAATTAATGATATGGCACAGAAACACAATATACCTTGGATCTACGGAGGATGTGTGGGTAGCTATGGCATTACGTATACGTTTTTGCCTGGGGAAACACCTTGCTTAAACTGCCTCTTAGGAGAAGTACCACTTGGTGGGGATACTTGTGATACGTCGGGCATCATTCCTCAAGCGGTGCAAATGGTGACGGCCAATCAGACAGCGGAAGCGATGAAGTTGCTAAGTGGTAACACAGCTGCTCTTCGGCGTAAATTGCTGTCATTCGATGTGTGGAGGAACGAGTACATATCCATTAATGTAGATGGGGCCAAAAAGCAAGAATGTGCATCATGTAGCCCGGCAGCTACCTACCCGTTTCTTTCTGCATCCAATCTGGAGAAAACCGATGTGTTATGTGGTAGGGATACTGTTCAGATTCGTCCTGCGCGCCGCATACAACTGGACCTTCCGCAGACAGCAGATCGATTGGAACGTCTTGGTGAAGGAAAAGTGGAAATGAATCCTTTTCTGGTGTCATTCACAACAGGTCAACATCGGTTGGTCATTTTTCAGGATGGGCGTGTGCTTGTTCATGGCACAAAAGATACGTCGGAGGCACGTACGTTGGTTCATCGGTATTTCGGCTAAACCTCAGTCAATCATGTGAAATATTAAAACTCATTCATTGACAAAGTCTGTTCCCCGTGGGGATGGACTTTTTCTTTTTATGGCATCCTAACGGTACAATCCATGCCAAGTAGCAACGGAAACCAGACGGGCCGGGTGAGAAATGATGAAAACAGCGATCATAGTAGTGGGTACTGGGGAATTAGTGCGACATATAGAGCATGTTATGCAAGACGAGGGTTATGAGGTAAAGCATGTAGAATGGTATGAATTGAACGACTTAATGGATTTTAAGGCTGTTCGTCCGCATCTGATTATTTTAGTGGATCGAGCGTCTGAGGATATGCATCACAGTGAACAGGATAAAATTGCATTGAAGCGCTGGATGAATCCGAGTGTATCCACGCCTCTAATCGTAATTATTCCTGAAGTTTCGCCGCAGCGGGTCATTGATTGGCTTGATTTCGGAGCGAATGATGTTATGGAGGAGCCTGTTCATTGGAAGGTTATGCTTGCGAGAATTCGTAGCCTGCTTCGGTTGTTTGCAAGTGCTTCTCATGAAGGCGAGGAAATCATTATAGTTCAAGACCTCAGACTTAATCTGCGCTCGCGAAGAGTGAGCCGTGGAGGACAGTATCTGAACCTGACTCCGAAAGAATATGAATTATTGGAGTTTTTAGCTTTGCATTTAAATGAAGCGTGCACACGGGGAGATATTTTACGCGAGGTGTGGGGGTATGAGTTTGCCATGGATACAAACGTTGTTGATGTTTACATTAAACATCTACGGGTGAAAGTGGATAAAGGCAGAGAAGTAAAGTTAATTCGGACGGTTCGAGGGATAGGTTATATGTTGGTGGATAACTGATTTTTAAATATTCCACCATTCTCCAGTTTGAAACAAGGATTAATCCGGGTATTTAAAAGATAGGATGATATGAAAAGAAAAAACCGGATCAATTGATCCGGTCGTCAGTTTAGATTTTATAGAGTCAGATGGACTACAGGACGCGGCGAGCTGTAATGTACGTTCTTTTCCACGTACCGGAGTTCAGATCAGACAGGGTTACACCTGGAGAGCCGTACGTGTGAAGAATTTTGCCGTTTCCAGCATAAACACCAACGTGAGTAACATTAGAACCCGTAGAGCGGCTGCCGCTCGAGAAGAATACCATGTCACCAACACGAAGATTGGATTTAGAGACGAATTTACCTTCTTTGGATTGTTGTGCGGAAGTGCGCGGAAGATCTACACCATATTTTTTGAAAATGTACTTCATAAAAGAAGAACAGTCAAAGTATCTGGTTGTCGTTGTTGAAGCACCAAATTTATATGGAGTTCCAGTGAATTTTTTACCATAGTTTACAATTTGCTGTCCTGTTGATACGGATGCCGTTGCGGCTTGTGCAACAGGTGCATTTGTCATTAATACAGCTCCAAAACCTAGTGTAGCGCACAACCCGACGGTTACGGCCTTTTGGATGAAGAAGTTTGTTTTCATGTAGTTAGTACCTCCAAAATTCGTTTTCGTTAAGTTGCTAGAGCGAGTATAACAGGTTTGTAACACCCTAGAAATTGGATACATAAGCAAAAAAGCTGATAGGACAGTACTTTAGATGTGATTATTAAAATACGATTAAAAATGTCAAAAAATTAATCATTGACGAATCCAGAAATAGTTATAAAACAAAAATCCCCTTGATTATCAAGGAGATTTCTTCATTTTGATTGATTCAGAACACGAAAAAAGGTTACAAAAACGTAATAACTGAACATGGAGCTGTAGAATTCGACCTTCGTAAATCTTTAGAATTCCTTGCTATATTCGTATTTTAGTGTTCAGTCTTTGCTTTGAATGATGAGCAACAGGCCGCTATCAATCGTTACTGTGCCTGAAGTGTCCAGTAGCTTGTTACTGATCCCTAAGGATTGTCCCATACGTATGGTGGCGTGATCCAAAGGATACATAAATCCTTCCAGGCATATCCCTGTGACCTCATGTGTTAATGGTAGCAAAGAGACGTAGGTAAACCCGCGTTGCTCGACAACAGCACTGGAAGTAGTTAACGTCATAAAATTGTGCTCATCCTGAAGCGCACAGGAGATATGATGTTGCATAGCACGAACCATGATATGAACATTCGCGAGGGTATGATCCATTCGTGTGCCTGTTGCACCAAAGATGAGAATATGAGTGGGTTCATGATCCAGAGCAGTTTCAAAAGCCATTTCGGTATCTGTCAGATCTTTATGGATCGGATCACAAGCAATGAATTCTACACTGTTACTGTTTACGATCTCTCGTTCTTCTTCAGTTATAGAATCGAAGTCGCCCACTGCGATGTGTGGTTTGATGCCATGCTCAATTAAATACAAGGCACCACGGTCTGCCGCAATAATAACGTCATCGGGCTGAATCTCCTGAAGGAATTCCTGCGTGAGTTGACCACCTGTGAAGATGACAATCCGTTTATAGTCCATTCTATTTCATCCTTCCTTATTTATAGAGGGAAACTATTTGATTTTCTAATTGAAGCTAATCCTGCGCTAAGCTATAAAACTATACACCAAACCAGTATAATCGACAAAATGTGGTTGCACAATTTCCGTAGTCGCGGATACAATGGGGAGAGCGACATGGAGATGACTTGAAAAGTGAGGTTTGAACAGGTTGGACTTACACATTTTTGAAGTATTCAGCATTATCGGTACGATCGCATTTGCAATGTCTGGTGCATTTGTAGCTATGGAAGAGGAATATGATATTTTGGGTGTATTGGTACTTGGGCTCGTGACAGCATTCGGAGGCGGAGTCATCCGGAATGTGCTTATTGGTGTGCCTGTAACAACATTATGGAGTCAGGGCTCGTTAATCATGCTTGCGCTGGTTTCTGTAGCTGTTGCTTTTGTGTTGCCTTTGAAGTGGATCAGCCACTGGAAAAGGACGGAAGCTTTGTTTGATGCAATTGGACTGGCTGCCTTTGCAATTCAGGGCGGATTGTATGCGGCTAATATGGGTCATCCCATCAGTGCCGTAATCGTTGCAGCTGTACTGACGGGTATTGGCGGAGGTATCATTCGTGATCTTCTTGCTGGGCGTAAACCACTTGTTCTTCGTGATGAAATCTATGCGGTATGGGCAATGGCAGCGGGGTTTGCCATCGGAATGGGGTGGTTTACAACAAACATTGGTTTGCTCATCTGTTTTGCAACAGTCGTCTTTTTCCGGATGTGTTCTGTGCACTACAAATGGAAGCTGCCGCGCCGCTCGTTGACGCCTAACGAAACCGTTGTTTTGAAGCCGGAGAAACTTATTCCGCAACATGCACCATCCGTAATTCAAGGGACTTTGAGCAAGGGGGAGTAACTTATTATGATTAACGTTGTTTTTGTATGTCTCGGTAACATATGCAGATCTCCTATGGCGGAAGCAGTGATGCGCCACAAGGTGATGGAGAAGGGGCTTGGCGAACATATCCGGATTGATTCGGCTGGTACAGGCAACTGGCATGTGGGCAAACCTCCGCATGAGGGTACCCGTAAGTTGCTTGACGGTTATCAAATCTCTTATGCCAACATGACGGCAAGACAATTCGTGAGTGCAGACTTCACTGAATTTGATTACATTATATGTATGGATAATTCTAATGCAGAGAATGTACGTAGCCTGCCAGGAGGAGAAGAGGCGGAGATTATCAAGTTCATGGATTTGCTACCGCACGAAAAGCTGAGAGAAGTACCTGATCCGTATTACACAGGGAACTTTGAAGAAGTGTACGAGCTGGTGAATGCAGGTTGTGATGTCTTGCTGAACAGAATTGAAGAAGAGCATCCTTTAACCTGATCCTGTTCAGATAAAACACAAGCCAGATTTGAGCAACCCGTTATGATTGGTGAAATGGCAAAGTAGCAGGAACGGAACATGTTGAACTCCTGCTTCTTTTTCAGGGCATGAATGTAAGCGGTAACAACGTATTGGCCACTAAATATTAAAAAAGAAAAAGCGGCTATACAGCCGCCTGTTCAACTAAACTATTTTCTACTAGCCTTCTTGCAAAAAGTAAAGCAAGGCATCAGGCAGTTCCTTTTGCCAGAAGCCCCATTGGTGATTCCCGTCTTTTTCCTGATAGGAGACGAGAGCACCACGTTTCTCCAGCAGATCACGCGTATCCCGGTTCAGCTGTACAAAATCATAGGTTCCGGTATCGGCTTCGAAGGCGGTCTCCTGCAAACCTACAATCATCCAGATCGACAACCAGGACAAGTCTTCGGCTGCAGCGTAGATTTCCTGAGAAGCGGAGTAGAAGGCACCGGACATGCTGATAACGCGGGTGAACAGCTCAGGATATTTCAGTGCAAGATGCAATGAAACACTGCCTCCCAATGAATCACCAGCAAGAACACGTTCCTGCGGCGAGCGTCTTACAGGATATTTCTCTTCTACATAGGGAATAATCTCTTCTGCAAAGCACTTCGTATAAGCTTCAAAGCGGCTGCCAAAGGGAGCATACTCCTGCGTCCTTACAGAAACGTCCACTTGAACCCCTACAATAATGAAAGGTTCGGCACCTTCATCCAAAATGATGCGGTTAGCGGTGGTAGCGATTCGGCCAAAGTTGAAAAACTCTTCGCCATCCTGACAATATACGACAGGGTAGCTAAGCAGTTCGTTATAGCCTGGGGGAAGATAAATACGCAAGGTTCGTTTCTCGCCGAGATAACGGCTTTCAATCTCTTCCTTAACAATTGTACGTTTCAAATAGCGGGAATCCGTCATAAAACGTCACCTTTCCGGGTTATTTTTGCATTCACCCGCGCAATACGGTAAGATTAACCTGGTGCGGGGATGGGTCAAACACGCAATCATGTATTATGCTGTTATACCAATATTAAACCCCTGTTATACATACAATCCAAAAGGAAACATAAAAATATTACGGATTTCTTTGACGTATGCAGTGAAACAGGTGTATAATAATAATATAACAGCGGAACTTGATATTCAAATTTTTTGTTGAGGTGAAGAAAAAAATGAGCAAGGTTCCTTATGAAGTATACACGGAGGATGTAGAAGCTCTGTCCGTGCTGTCTCCTGACGGCGAAATTGTTAACAAAGACATGATGCCTAAGCTTTCCGACGATCAATTAAAAGAAATTATGTATCGCATGGTATTTACCCGTACTTGGGATGACCGTGCAGTAAACCTCGGCCGTCAAGGTCGTCTTGGTTTCTATGCTCCAGTATCTGGTCAAGAAGCTACAATGGTAGGTAGTGAGTTTGCTCTTGAAAAAGAAGATTTTATCGCTCCAGGCTATCGCGACATTCCGCAACTCGTGTGGCACGGACTTCCTCTTTATCAAGCATTCTTGTACTCCCGTGGACACCAGCATGGTGGACAAATTCCAGATGGCGTTAACGTATTGATGCCGCAAATCATCATTGGTGCTCAAATTCTGCACGCAATGGGTATTGCTATGGGTTACAAATTGAAGAAACAAAAACAAGTAGTTATCACGTACACAGGTGATGGCGGATCTTCCGAAGGTGACTTCTATGAAGGTCTGAACTACGCTGGTGTATACAAACTGCCAGTGATCTTCTTTGTACAAAACAATGGTTATGCCATCACAACTCCTTTTGCTAAACAAACGGCAGCTCTGTCCATCGCTCACAAAGCGGTAGCAGCAGGGATCAAAGGTGTTAAAGTTGACGGTATGGACATTTTCGCTGTTATCAAAGCGGTTCAGGAAGCTGCTGAACGCGGACGTAATGGAGAAGGCGCTACTTTGATCGAAGCGGTAACTTATCGTTTCCGTCCACACTCCCTTTCCGATGATGCTTCCAAGTATCGTACGAAAGAAGAAGAGGCTGAGTGGAGCGAAAAAGATCCAATCGCACGTTTTGCTAAATATCTGGAGAAAAAAGGTCTGTGGACTGAAGAAGATACAGCACGTGTGAAAGAAGAAGCAAAAGCAAAAGTGAACGAAGAGATCAAAAAAGCGGAAAAAACCGAGAAAATGACGATTTCAGGCTTGATCGACAGCATGTTCGAACAAACGCCTAAGCACTTGGAAGAGCAAAAAGCTGATTTCCAATAAGTTTTTTCCGATAAAGCATAAACGTCCGGCGCCAGCATTGGTGTCTCGGTATACATGTATGAATTCAAATGTGAACTGTCAATGTTTAAGGAGGAAATGAAGCAAATGGCACAATTGAACATGAAAGAAGCAATTCGTGATGCGCTTCGCGTAGAGTTGAAACGTGATCCTAACGTTCTGCTTTTCGGTGAAGACGTTGGTAATGTAGGCGGCGTTTTCCGTGTAACGGAAGGCTTGCAAAAAGAGTTTGGCGAAGAGCGTGTATTTGATACACCACTGGCTGAGTCCGCAATCGGCGGTTTGGCTGTAGGTTTGGGTATTCAAGGCTTCCGTCCGGTAGCTGAGATTCAATTCGTAGGTTTTATCTTCGAAGCCCTTGACCAAATGGTAGTTCAAGCTGCTCGTATGCGTTTCCGCTCCGGCGGTAAATACAATTCTCCGATCGTATTCCGTACACCATTTGGTGGCGGCGTAAAAGCGGCAGAATTGCACACAGATTCTCTGGAAGGTTTGCTCACGCAAACTCCGGGTATTAAAGTGGTAGTTCCTTCTAACCCTTACGATGCGAAAGGTCTGATGATCGCTTCCATCCGTGACAACGATCCAGTATTCTTCATGGAGCACTTGAACCTGTACCACGCTTTCCGTGCAGAAGTACCTGAAGAAGATTATGTTGTTGAATTGGGTAAAGCGAACGTTGTTCGTGAAGGTTCCGATGTTACCATCGTTACTTACGGTATGATGGTTCATACTTCTGTAAAAGCTGCAGAAGAGCTTGAAAAACAAGGTATCAAAGTTGAAGTTATCGACCTTCGTACGATCAGCCCGATCGACATCGATACAGTTGTTGCTTCCGTTAAGAAAACAAACCGTGCCATTGTTGTACAAGAAGCTCAAAAGAGCGCAGGTGTTGCAGCTGAAGTCATTGCGCAAATCAATGAAAAAGCAATCCTGCACTTGGAAGCACCGGTTCTGCGTGTAGCTGGCCCGGATACAGTATATCCTTTTGCACAAATCGAAGATACATGGTTGCCTAACCCGGCGCGTATCGTTGCTGCGGTTAACAAAGTCATGAACTTCTAATTCAATCATCTGACATGCCGCAAGGCGCAGTATGGTGATTCACATCGCAGCACAGCTGCACTGTAAACAGCCATTAGCCCCTTGATTGACAGTTATTTGCACTCGCAGTAACAGTTGGTTTGTGGAGCTAAGGGTTGTTTTCAGGATGGAGCAAATAATCAAGGAGGTTTTTCAGTTGGCTAAATTTGAATATAAATTCCCTGAACTGGGCGAAGGCCTTCACGAAGGCGAAATCATCAAGATGCACATCAAAGTCGGGGACAAAGTAACTGACGACGATATCATCATGGAAGTACAGAACGACAAAGCGGTTGTTGAAGTTCCTTGTCCGGTAAACGGAACAGTAACTGAAGTTTTCGCCAAAGACGGTCAAATCTGCCACGTTGGTGAAGTTGTAGCGATTATCGACGCAGAAGGCGAACTGCCTGAGCAAGACGACGCTCCTGCTGAAGACCAAGGTGCACAAGAGAAAGACGCAGCACAAGGTGGAGCTGACACTAGCGGTTCTTCTGCAGCAACTTCAAGCTCCAATGCAGCTCAAGAAGGCGGCAACAACAGCGTTCCTGCTGTTCCTGCAAAAGACGTTTTGGCTACGCCAAGCGTTCGCAAATTTGCTCGTGAGCAAGGTGTAGACATCGCTCAGGTTAACGGCACTGGCAACAACGGTAAAGTAACCAAAGAAGATGTGGAATCCTTCAAAAACGGTGGCGGTTCTTCTGCAACGGCAACTTCTTCCGACGCTCCGGCTCAAGAAGAGAAAAAATCCGCAGCACCTGCGGCTGCAGCAGCTGATCAACGCCTTGAAGAAGAGCGCGTACCTTTCAAAGGTATCCGTAAAGCGATCTCCAATGCAATGGTTAAATCGGCTTACACTGCACCTCACGTTACAATCATGGACGAAGTGGACGTAACTGAACTGGTTGCATTCCGTACTCGCATGAAACCAATTGCAGAGAAAAAAGGCACAAAAGTTACTTACTTGCCATTCATCGTTAAAGCATTGGTTGCAGCTTCCCGTCAATTCCCGGCGTTGAACGCAATGATTGATGAAGAAGCAAATGAAATTGTGTACAAAAAATACTACAACATCGGTATCGCTACAGATACAGATAACGGTCTGATCGTTCCTGTAATCAAAGATGCTGATCGTAAATCCATCTGGATGATCGCTGATTCCATCCGTGATCTGGCAGCTCGTGGACGCGATGGCAAACTGAGCGCGAATGAAATGAGAGGAAGCACAATCTCCATCAGTAACATCGGTTCTGCTGGCGGTATGTTCTTCACTCCAATCATCAACTTCCCAGAAGTTGCTATCTTGGGTACAGGACGCATCAGCGAAAAAGCGGTTATCAAAAACGGCGAAGTTGTTGCAGCACCTGTAATGGCATTGTCCTTGAGCTTCGACCACCGTATCATCGATGGCGCAACAGCACAAAACTTTATGAATTACATTAAACAGCTGCTCGCTAACCCTGAGCTGCTTGTTATGGAGGTGTAAGATATGGTAGTAGGCGACGCTTCTCTCAATATCGACACATTAGTAATTGGTGCAGGACCTGGCGGCTATGTAGCTGCCATCCGTGCTGCACAACTGGGCCAAAGCGTATTGATCGTAGACAAATCCGAGCTGGGCGGCGTATGTTTGAACCGTGGATGTATCCCATCCAAAGCTCTGATCTCTGCTGCACATCAATATGAGTCCGCTCTTCACGGCGATGCTTTCGGTATCTCCGCTGAGAACGTAAAAGTAGATTTTGCTAAAACTCAAGAATTCAAAAACGGCGTTGTTAAGAAAATGACTGGCGGCGTAGCTGGTTTGCTCAAAGGCAACAAAGTTGAAGTTTTCAACGGTGAGTGTATGTTCATCAACGAAAACGAAGCTCGTGTATTCAACGATCACGAGTCACCACGTTACAAGTTCAAAAATGCAATCATTGCAACAGGTTCCCGTCCAATCGAACTGAAACCTTTCCCATTTGGCGGACGCATTCTGTCTTCTACAGAAGCATTGAACTTGCCTGAAGTACCAAAAAGCATGATCGTAATCGGTGGCGGTTATATCGGCGCTGAGCTTGGTCAAATGTACTCCAAATTCGGTGCTAAAGTAACAATCATCGAAGGTTTGGATACGGTATTGCCAGGATTCGATAAAGACATGACTAGCCTTGTAGCTAAAAACATGAAGAAAACAGGCATCGAAATCGTAACGGGTGCAAAAGCGGAAAGCGCTGAGCAAACGGATAAAGATGTAACTGTTAAGTATTCTGTAAATGGTGAGTCCAAAGAAGTAACTGCAGATTACCTGCTCGTTACTGTAGGACGTCGTCCTAATACAGACGGAGAACTTGGTCTGGACATGATCGGTGTTGACGTTGACGAGCGTGGTTTCGTTAAAGTTGACCACCAAGGTCGCACAAGCATTCCACACATCTTCGCAATCGGTGATATCGTATCTGGTCTGGCTCTGGCACACAAAGCTTCTTATGAAGGTAAAGTGGCTGCGGAAGCAATCGCTGGACAACCATCTGTAGTTGACTACAAATGTATGCCAGCTGTTGTGTTCACAGATCCTGAGTGCTCCAGCGTAGGTTATACGGAGAAAGAAGCTAAAGAAAAAGGTTATAAAGTAAAAGCAGGTAAATTCCCTTATGCGGGTAATGGCCGTGCCGTATCTTTGAACCATGCTGAAGGCTTCGTAAAAATCGTTGCTGACGAAGAAAGCGGCCTTGTTCTGGGTTGCCAAATCGTTGGTTTGGAAGCTTCCAACTTGATTGCTGAGCTTGGTCTTGCAATCGAGATGGGCGCAACTTTGGAAGATCTGGCGCTTACTATTCACGCTCACCCAACTCTGGGCGAAATCGTGATGGAAGCAGCGGAATTGGTAATGGGTCACCCGATCCACATCATCTCCCGTTAAGATCATCGAAGCAACGGATTCGTCCGGCATTATATGTAGATTCGAAAGAGACGAGTGACGCTAATCGCGTTGCTTGTCTCTTTTTTTGATCAAGTTTCGAGTCTTTTGCCAATCTGCTCAGTATGGTAAACTAATTAAATGATCAGACCTCTAGAAGTCTGTGGCCCAGTTGGGTATGGGTACGTAACATATATAGAGATGCGAGGAGACACCAACATGAAAAACTATCTCGATTTATTACAAGATATATTGGACAACGGCGTTCACAAAGGAGATCGAACTGGAACAGGGACACAGTCTGTCTTTGGTAGGCAACTCCGTTATGACTTATCCAAAGGTTTTCCACTTGTAACGACCAAACGAATTCACCTGAAGTCAGTTATTCATGAGTTGCTGTGGTTTTTGAGCGGAGATACGAATATTGCCTACTTGAAAGAAAATGGTGTGAAGATCTGGGATGATTGGGCAGACGAAAATGGCGATCTTGGACCGGTGTATGGCTCACAATGGCGAACATGGGAAGCACCAAACGGGGAGAAAATAGATCAGATCGCTGCTGTTATAGATTCCATTAAAAATAATCCCGATTCCCGTCGTCATCTGGTGAGTGCGTGGAATGTGGCCGAAATTAACAACATGAAATTACCGCCTTGTCATTTTGCGTTTCAGTTTTATGTGGCTGAGGGTAAACTATCTTGTATGCTGACGATGCGTTCCGTGGACACGTTCCTTGGTCTGCCATTTAATATTGCCAGTTATGCCCTTCTGACACATATGATTGCACAGCAATGTGACCTGGAAGTGGGCGACTTCATCTGGTCTGGTGGAGATGTGCACATCTATTCCAATCATGTGGAGCAGGTGAAAACGCAACTAGAGCGTGAGCCGTTTGCTTTGCCTAAGCTGGTGATTAAACGTAAGCCTGATTCGATTTTTGAGTACAAATTTGAAGATTTTGAATTTGAAAACTATGAACATCATCCAGGTATCAAAGCACCGATTGCAGTATGAACACAATAACGTATTCAATGAAAGGGATGTGCGGCCTTTGAGTATTGAATTGGTATGGGCAATGGGAGAGAATGGTGTGATTGGACATCATAATTCTCTTCCTTGGCGATTGCCAAAAGATATGGCTTTTTTCAAGCAGCAAACGATAAACAAAACGATTATTATGGGACGTAATACGTGGGAATCATTCGGCGGCAAGCCACTCCCTCACCGTCGTAATATTGTTGTGACTCGGGACTTGAATTATAGAGCGGATCAAGCAGAGATCGTACATACGATTGAAGAAGGTCTGAAGGCTGCTCAAGGTGAAGAGCTTTGCGTAATTGGAGGTTCTCAGGTATATCGGGAGTTTCTACCGTTTGCAGATCGGCTCGTCGTCACCAAGATTCATGAGCAATTTGAGGGAGATACGTTTTTCCCGGAAGTGAACTGGAGCGAATGGGAGTTAAAGAAGCAGATCGAAGGCGAGCAGGATGAGAAAAACGTATATCCTTTTACATTCGAGTTTTACGAGCGTAAACGTTAGAAAAACATGTAAAGACACTGATCACAAGAAATTTTCCGTGAGCAGTGTCTTTTTTAATACAATGTTTTTCTATTGAATGTGAACAATTATTTCAAGTGTTATTTCATTACATCAATGTGACACAACGACTGGTGGATTTTGCATAATATACATTGGATCAGCTTGCGTTTATGGTTGAATAGTCTAAAAACTGTAGGATTTCAACGTTGTAAAGCTTTAAATCGAGTTTGATTTTCGTAAATGAGTTTAAATTTCACTGAAAAGCTTGATTTTAATGACAATTTATCTTACATTTATATGACGTTATTGCTTTTTTTATTCTTAACTTTCGCTTGTGAAAAAACTTTATACTCTGGTTTAAGACCAAATTTAAGCTATTGACCATACGTTCAGTTGAACGCTATGATGTATAAAATACAAATAATTATGCGGATAATCCATTTAATATTCAATGTCGTAAATGCTACTATAATTGAAATATCTTTGAGTAGATTTTGTGATACAATAGACAAAAACTCAAGTAAAAGAGTAATCCATTTCATATAGAGCATACGCATGAAGGGATTAAGACAAGAACGGATGGGGGAAACGTAAGATGTCTACACCTACTGGATTTATGGAATACAAACGGCAGCTCCCTGCCGATCGAGAGCCAGCGGAGCGCATCAAGGATTGGGAAGAGTTTCATAAACATATGGCTGAAGAAGAACTCAGAACACAAGGTGCAAGGTGCATGGATTGTGGTACCCCTTATTGTCATACAGGTATAGATATGACTGGCGGTACGTCAGGCTGCCCGGTTCATAACCTGATTCCAGAATGGAATAATCTCGTTTATCGCGGTTTGTGGAAGGAAGCGCTGGAGCGTCTTCACAAAACGAACAATTTTCCGGAGTTTACAGGCCGTATCTGCCCAGCTCCTTGTGAAGGATCATGTACAGTGGGCCTGATTGGTCAGCCAGTAACGATCAAAACGATTGAAGAAGCTATTATTGAAAAAGGCTTCGAAGAAGGTTGGGTTGTACCACAGCCACCGGAGAAGCGCACAGGCAAGCGTGTAGCCGTAGTCGGTTCAGGTCCGGCGGGACTTGCAACAGCGGCTCAATTGAACAAGGCTGGACATAAGGTAACGGTATATGAACGTTCAGACCGTGTCGGCGGATTATTAATGTATGGAATTCCAACGATGAAGCTGGATAAAAAAGTGGTACAACGCCGTGTAGACCTGCTCGCAGCCGAAGGAATTCAGTTTATTACGAATACAGAGATCGGAAAAGATATTCCGGCTGAGCAACTTGTTAATGATTACGATGCTGTTGTTCTGTGTGGCGGTGCAACCAAGCCACGCGAATTTAACATTGAAGGTGCTAACCTGAAAGGTGTGCACTATGCGATGGATTTCCTGAATGGAAGCATCAAAAGCTTCCTGGACTCCAACCTGGAGGATGGCAACTACATCTCTGCAAAAGATAAAGATGTCATTGTAATTGGTGGCGGGGATACAGGTTCTGACTGTGTGGCTACATCGTTGCGTCATGGTTGCCGTACGATCACGCAATTTGGTACACATACTCAGGCTCCGCTTGAGCGTGATCCAATTAACAATCCTTGGCCGCAATTTCCAAATGTTTATACTCTGGATTATGCACAAGAAGAAGCAAAAGCTTTGTTTGGGGAGGATCCACGTGAATTCTCCATCATGACCACCAAATTTGTGGGTGATGAAGAAGGCAATCTTAAAGAACTTCACACGATTCAAATCGAACGTATTGTTGATGAGACAGGCCGCAAAATTTATCAACCAATTCCAGGTACAGAGCGTGTATTCCCTGCGCAGATGGCGATGATTGCGATCGGTTTTGACGGACCGGAGCAAACACTGGTTGAGCAGTTGGGACTTGAAACAGATCGCCGCACGAACGTGAAGGCGCGTTACGGCAAATACAACACCAACGTTGATAAAGTATTTGCAGCTGGTGACATGCGCCGTGGTCAAAGTTTAGTGGTATGGGCAATCAACGAAGGGCGTGAAGCCGCTCGTGAAGTGGATAAATATTTGATGGGAGCAACAGTACTGGTATAAACCAGTACCATCGTTCAATCTTTGTGTCTTCTTAATTTACGTCATAAAGTATTTACATTATGAACAAAGCGATGAATACCCCTCGTATACGCGAGGGGTATTTGCTATATATTTTGGTCAATATATCTTCCGTGAATTTTTCCATTTCTGATGACAATGTGAATAAGAGCATTGCATTTTCTAAGATAAAGACTTATTATTAGATTATAATTATTATAAATAAGGCCAAAGTCGAATTGATTCATAATGGGAAATAGAATTCTAACTTTGACGATGCTGTCTTATAAACATGACAATGAATTGAGTACATGATTACAAATACGTTTAAGTAAGAACAGGTAACATAACATGTAACGGAGGTGCACCCGTATGGCAAGTAATCGGGACAAGTCCATTTCAGAGCAAATTGACCAAATCAAAAGCCAATTGGTTGATAAAGGATACAAGTTAACTCAGCAACGCGAAGTGACGGTGCGTGTGTTGTTGGAACATGAGAAAGATCATTTTAGCGCAGAAGAAGTATTTCTTCTGGTAAAAGAAAAGTTTCCGGAGATTGGACTCGCAACCGTTTATCGTACGTTAGAGCTACTCAGTGACTTGCAGGTTGTAGAGAAAATTAACTTCGGCGATGGAGCTGCACGTTTTGATTTGCGTAGCACAGACGGCTCTCACCATCATCATCACCTGATCTGTACGGAATGTGGCAGTGTGGAAGAAATTATGGAAGATGGATTGCTTCGATTGGAGCAACAGGTTTTGCGTCAGTATGGTTTTGCTGTGACCGATCATCGACTTGATTTTCAAGGTGTGTGTAAAGAGTGCAGACAAAAACATGAGCTTGATGAGCCGGCGGCTGGTTAATTCATCCGGAATAGGTGCTCTTGAATCCAAAATCTGATATAATAAGTTTCAGAAGCAGGGGCTTCCGTCGGCGGAAGGCCCCTTTTTGCCGTCATAGTGGCGGTTTAGGAGGAGAGATGGACGGATGAAGACACTGGTTATTGCGGAGAAACCCGATATGGGGAGAACCATTGCCGCCGTCATAGAACCAAAAGCCAAAAATAATCGCACGTATCTGGAAGGTGAACAGTACATTATCACCTGGGCGATTGGGCATTTGCTTGGACTGGCTGAACCGGATGCCTATGATTCGAAATACAAACGCTGGAATATTGCGGACTTGCCGATCATTCCGGATCAATTCAAAATTGTACCGAATCCGCGGACAAAGGATCAGCTCAAAATCATCGGAGAACTCGCAAAGCGTGCTTCAGCGATCGTTAACGCTTGTGATGCAGGGCGGGAAGGACAATATATTTTTGCGCTGATCCAGCAACAATTGAAGTTGCGCCAGCCTGTAAAACGTCTGTGGATATCGGATTTGACAGCTGAAAGTATTCGGCGTGGATTTGATGGATTGAAAGATGCCGCAGAATTCGAAAATCTGACTTATGCTGCCCGTGCACGCAGTGAAGCGGACTGGCTAATTGGCATGAATGCCTCACGGGCGTTTACAACAAGGCATAATGCACTACTGTCTGTTGGACGAGTGCAGACACCTGTGTTGGCTCTCATCTATGACCGTGAGATGGAGATTGAAGCGTTTCAGTCACAGACGTTCTATGAAGTGGCAGCCTGGTTTCGGCAGGAAGGTGTTGAATACCGTGGTTTACGTCAAGGAGATAAACTTACGGATGCAGCAACAGCAGAGGCTATTGCAAACAGTGTAAAGGGTAAGACAGGTCAGATTATTAAATATGAAGCCAAACAAACCAAGGAGTATCCATACCGGTTGTATGACTTGACTCTTTTACAGCGTGAAGCAAATGCAAAATACGGTTATGGGGCGAAAAAAACACTGGATATTGCACAGGCCCTGTACGAAAAACATAAAGTGATCTCGTACCCGCGTACAAATTCCAACTATGTAACCGAGCAGAACATTGAAGGCATGCACAAAACGTTGAATTTGCTTAAAAACGGAACGTACAGTGAGCTGGCTTTGGGCGCAAAACCGGAATTGGTGCATAAAAATAACAAAGGGGTCTGCAATCCCAGTCGAGTGGAAGACCACCATGCGATTTTGCCAACACTGAAACGACCAGGGACACTGTCCAAGGAAGAGCAGAATATATATGACTTAATCGTGAGACGTTTCCTGTCTCATTTCTATCCCGCCGCCGAGTATAAACAGCATACGGTACTTACGGAGGTCGAGAAACATCAGTTCAAAACGTCTGTAAAGGAGCTATTATCCATCGGTTGGAAAGTAGTGCTGGGTTCTGGCGATCAGGAACAAGGTGCTTCTGGTAAGAAAAAAGCGAAAAAAAATAGCAATGAAGAAGAGGAAGCAGAGGAATGGACGGACAAAGCTTTTGCTGTACAGCCTGACTTGCCTGTTCAATGTACGAAGAGTGAATTCAAGGAGAAAGCAACTCAACCGCCCAAAAGTTATACCGAGGGCACACTGCTCAAAGCAATGGAGAGTGCAGGCAAACAGATCGAGAACGAAGAACTCCGTGATGCGATGAAGGATAGCGGTCTGGGAACCCCGGCTACACGAGCGGCTACGATCGAACGTCTCAAAAACGTAGGTTACATTACGATGCAAGGGAAAAAGATGCAACTGACGCTCAAGGGACGAACAGCGATTGAATTGATCCGCCGTGCCGGTGTAGATTTGTTGACCTCGCCTGAGATGACGGGGCAATGGGAGCGTCGGTTACATCAAATCTCTAAAGGTGAAGCTGGACAGGACAAGTTCATGGAAAACGTCAAGAAATTCACGTTATCCATCATTGAAAAAGTGCGTGTCCAGGCTCCCGCTGCTGCTGATGCCTTTGGTGAAGATGCGAGAGGCAAAGGTAAGGGGAAAGGGAGAGGAGCTGGCAACAAAGCAGGTAACAAAGCAGGTAACAAGGTAACGAGTGGTAGCAAAGCGACCAGGACTTCAACAGCAAACGTTACTTCAAGCAAAGGTACAACTGCGCAATCGAGCACTGCAAGTTCTGGTGTACGTGAAGTGCTTGCTTCATGTCCTTCACCTGGTTGTTCCGGGCATATTATTGAGGGCAAGAAGGGGTATGGCTGTTCCCGTTTCAAAGAAGGATGTACATTTGTCGTTTGGAAAGAATACGCCGGCAAAAAAATAACAAGTACGATGCTGAAGTCTTTGGTAGAGAAGGGCAGTACGCAAGTTCTCTCGTTCAAACGCAAGGATGGAAGCACGGTGAAGGCACGTATTATTTTAAAAGATGTGGTCACGGGTCAATTATCCGGTGAAAAACAGGAAGTATAGCCATAGGCGGCTGTAGTTATTATAGTTGAAAGTAAAAAAAGAACCCTTTACCCAAGGGTTCTTTTTTGTTGTTTCTGCTCGATATCCTCATGAATGACTTTGGGGACCTCTTCCAGTGCTGTGATGGTATACATCGAAGTTTCCGGATTCGGCTGCA
Organism: Paenibacillus xylanexedens; assembly: GCF_007680605.1. Taxonomy (GTDB): domain Bacteria; phylum Bacillota; class Bacilli; order Paenibacillales; family Paenibacillaceae; genus Paenibacillus; species Paenibacillus xylanexedens_B. The sequence continues at coordinate 2,053,667 of NZ_VEIO01000001.1, read as the reverse complement.
GTTCAACAATATTATATTGCCATTCATTGGGTTGTTTGATATAGATGCTATGAATTCCTGCATTCACGGCAGGCATAATATCTGTGCGGAGCGAATTGCCAATCATCCATGTTGCTCGCCGGTCAAACGGCCCTTTGGACAGGATGCCTTCCAATGCTTCAATATTTTTGTGCTGACGAATATAGATTCGATCATCGAAATAGATAGAAAGCTTCATCTGATCAATTTTCCGTTGCTGGATGACGGTCTCACCGCCAGTGTACAAGTAAAGAGAGTGCCCGGCAGATTTCAGTTCTTCCAACGTTTCTACCATATGCGGATAAGGCTCAACTTCCTGGGTGTAAACACTCATGCCCAGTTTGCTTAAATATGTTTCTTCTTCGGTTGATGTCGCACGCTCGTATTTTCGAGCAAAATATCGATACGTATCAATCAGGGACTGTGGAAAATGGTGACTTGCAAATCCGACTTTGTTCACTCCGGTCACATCGATTTCGAGCTGTTTCTCCCGAATCTGCTGCGTGGTCAGAGCATGTCCGTCAAACCATTGCTGCATGTTCTCAAAGAACTCTCCCAGAACGAGATTGAAATATTTGTTGCAATATACGAGTGTATCATCAAGGTCAAACAAGATATGTTGTTTAAATGAGGTCAACGCTAGTTCACTCCTTGCTTACGCTTGCCTGCGGATCATTCACTATCTTGATCAATTAATTCGTTAGATGCGAATGTAGGATTCTAAAAACATATTCAGTTCAGATACTCCGTCAGGTCTGATGCTATATTTTTCTTTACGATTGCTTCCTAATAAATGTGTACGCAGTAGACCTGCAATGCGAAGAGCTGTAACCTGATCTTTGACAGGATCTTGTTCTTTGCCAAGCTCCTCACACATCTCCGAGAGTGACTTCGGTTCGTCCGAAACGTATCTTAACAGGCGAAGTCTTTCCGGGTCTGCCAATGCATGTGTGAATCTTAGCAAGCACGTTGGCGGCTCATCTTCGCTCTCTTCCGGTATATCTACGGGATACTGAATAATCATCATACCTTCATAGAAGCAGTACATGTTAATAGGACGGTTATGCACCGTTGGGAACAGAATCACTTCGTTTAATCCAGCGATGGGTTCCACAATAACACCTGCTGTGGCATATTCTATCAACAGTTCAGGGCCCATTTTTTCGAGCAAAATGCGCTTCTCCTCGGCATCCTCTTCAAGCCATACACGATGATCTTCGCTAATGTTCCGGCAATAGTGCTGATCCCATAGTCGCAGTAATGGGACGTAGCTGTTCCGAATACGCGTCGATTCTTCTATCGTAAGTGAAGGCATTAATGAAGAAACGCGCGCAAATAATTCGTCAGCCGAAAGCTCTGTGAGCATGTCCAGAAAGTCTTGATTCTCTAAAGTGTTATTCTTATATGCTGCCCAGGCGAACAGGACATCGAAATCGTCAAAAGGCCACGTAGCAGCGGGTGCAAGCGCAGCACGTACGTTGGAACTTAGCTTGCGCTCAACGTCCAGAATCCATTCAGGACCAATGTCCAGATGCTGGATCCACTTTTTCGTGACATAAACCAAAAAGCTGTTGAGCATCTCATATATCGGTGAAACATCAATTTTAACGTGATAAGCCATAATGATGCAGAATCCTCCCGTCACATCTAGGTATTCACAGCGACTTATGTACTATTATGGCTTGTTTTACCGGGCGTTGTCCACTATAATGTTCAAGTTCGGAGTTTAGACCCGATTTATAAAGAAAGTATACACCCATATAAATAACAGCCTGGAGATCGTCAGCAATGGCGATTTTTCTTTGTTTGCGCTTGCAGGAGGAATGAAATGCCGTGGCATTGATGTTCAAATTTAAAATATCACCCTCAACTTTTAATTATTTGATTTTAATTACCGTGATCGTTGCGGCGGGGATCAGTCAGGGATTGTTGCTACCTGTCTTATCCATTTTTCTGGAACAGCAAGGGGTTTCTCCCGGGTTAAACGGGTTAAATGCCGCTGCGCTCTACATTGGATCATTCGCAATGACACTGGCAGCCGAACGTTTACTGGGAGCACTTGGATTCAAAAAACTGATTGTTGGCGGCTTAATTCTGGTTATGCTTCCCTTGATCCTGTTCCCGTATTTTCCTGATATTAAAATTTGGTTTGTGCTACGCCTGATTGTCGGCATCGGAGACAGTGCTTTACATTATGCAGCCCAGCTGTGGGTACTGTTAGTCACTGCGCCAGAGAAGAGAGGACGGTATATATCCCTTTACGGCATGTCTTACGGACTGGGTTTCAGTATCGGGCCATTAGGAATCAAGCTGCTCAGGTATGGTGATGCTGTTCCATTTTTGGTACTGTTTGTTGGCATGGCCGCTGTACTCATTCTGGTGCTGATGAAGCTACCGGATACCAAGCCGGAAAAAGCAGGACATGCTCATTTTCCAGAGAGACGCTTTCGGCGCAGTTTCGCTTGGGCATGGTACGCACTGTTGCCAGCTCTTTTATACGGTTATATGGAAGCGGGCATGAACAGCAATTTTCCCGTTTACGGACTTCGTGTGGGATATGATACCGATCAGATTGCCACTTTGCTTCCTTTTATAGGGATTGGTGGACTATTTCTTCAGCTTCCGCTCGGCATATTAAGTGACCGATATGGTCGAAAAATAATTCTAATGATAGCCGGAATGGGCGGCGGTTTAGCTTTTATGCTGGTTCCTTTAGCGGGTACGAATTTCTGGCTGACACTTGTACTGTTGCTTATCGCGGGAGGACTCGTAGGTTCATTTTTCTCGCTGGGACTCGCTTATGCCGCAGATATTTTACCCAAAGTTTTGTTACCTGCAGCCAATGTGGTAGCGTCCTTTCACTTTACGATCGGAAGTATCGTGGCACCGAATCTGGGAGGTCAGTTGATCAACTGGGTTTCACCTGGCAGTATGTTTACGATGCTTGGTTCAATGTATTTGATTTTTGGTATCACAGGTCTATTATTTCGGCGTAAACGCGAAGCGGAATTTGTGTTAAAATAGAAGCTGGTGTTCGCATGGAAATTGATGTCCATTTCCGAGTACACTAGTAGTAGGGAAAAACATGGACAAGAGGAGACATCGCGATGATCAGAGTGGAGAACTTGAGTAAATCCGTTGGAGCGGATCGTATTCCGATTCTACGTGATATTCGTTTTGATATGCAGCAAGGGGAAATGATTGCGGTGGTCGGCTCCAGCGGGAGCGGCAAAAGCATGTTGCTGAAATGTTTGGCGATGAAGGAGACGTGGGATTCGGGGCGTTTTACCGTTGACGGCATCGATATTTTGAAAGAGGGCTGGAGCGGTAAACAGAAAATCCGGCGGGAATGGGCATACTTGGAACAGAACCCGCAGTTATATCCCAGAAAAACGGCGCTGAAGAATGTACTTATCGGCCGTTTTGGCCAGACTCCATTATGGAGGATGGCAACGGGCATGGTGCGTTCGGATGACTACATGGGAGCGATGGACCACCTCGAAGGTTTAGGTTTACTGGATAAAGCGCATCAGCTTGCTGAAAAAATGAGCGGCGGCGAGAAGCAACGTGTTGCTATCGCAAGGGCGCTTGCTCATGGTGCCAAGGTTGTGCTGGCGGATGAACCTGTCATCGGACTTGATCCTCATACGGCTGATGCCGTGCTGGAAACGTTACGCAAATTGTGTGAAGAGGAACGAGCTACGGTCATTGCCGTGTTACCGATTGAACTAGCAGAGAAACATGCTTCGCGAATCTGGGGAATCGCAGAAGGCAGGATCGCTTTTGATATACGAGGACGGAGATTGACACAGCAGGAGAAAAATCAGATTTAAAATGAGTGCTTAATGAAAAGAGTGATGAAATTGCTTAATTCGCGATGGGGACGCTACATGGTAGCGGGTTCAATGGCTGTTCTGCTCGGAACCGTGCTAAGTGGTTGTACAGTGATCAGTGACCCCAAGCTTCTAATGAAGCCGCCGATGATGTCTACGGACAAAGAGAAACTGTATAATATTGTGCAGAAGGAAACACCGCCTGAAAGTAAATTGATTCGGCCCAAAGATATGAGCAATACCAGCATGATTCGTGTGGAAGATCTGAACGGTGACGGTATTCGCGAGGCCATTGTTTTTTACGAGACGCCCAATGAGAATGTACGTATCCACGGTATGATTTTGGAAGAGCAGGGTGGAACCTGGGTCAAAAAACTGACGTTTGATGTACCAGGCAATGAGCTTGAATCGTTCAAAGTGATGGATATAACGAATGACGGGAACCCGGACATTATCGTTGGTGTCAGCCTGCAGGATCAGAAAGCCTTAACAGCATATTCATATAAAGGCGGAGTCCTGGAACAAGTGCTGGGCGGCGTGCCTTACAATCAGGTGATTATCGATGATATGCAGGGTAACGCGCTGGATTTAAGCGGAGATGGCAAGAGTGACTTTGTTGTTGTTTCGCTAAACGCCAGTGGTTTTTCCAGCATAGCATTGTATCAGTATCAGGATGACAGTTTTAAGGAAATGGATCGTGTTGTTACCGACTATACGGTTAAAGAAGTGTACAACGCTCTTGGCGGTGAGATCGCTGATGGAAAAATGGGAATTGTACTTGATGCGGATCTGGATGATCGCAGTTCGTTTACACAGATCATGTATGTGAAAGACAATAAACTCGTTAGTGCTTTTAAATCACCGGATCAAACGTACAGAGATGACAAAATTTTAAGCGGTGATGTGAATAATGATGGTATTATTGAGTTTGGATTAAAAGAAACACCAAAAGGTTGGGAGCACTACGTATTTGATTCGCGCATGTGGTTTTATACATTCTACCAGTGGGATGGCAAAGAGGGGAAAAAGTTTGTGTCGTTCCAGTTCCGGGATGATGCGGATTTGTTCCATTTGAACTTGAAGCCTGAATGGTATGGCAAGATCACGATTGACACCAAATCGGAGAAGGAAAAATACATTCGGTTTAAGATGATCAAAACGGATGAAACCGTGGCCGAAATCAAATATTTCACGTTTTCTCAGTGGGATCTTGAAAAGGGAAAGAGCTGGAAGGAAATTACTCGAACAAAAGATCGGGTGATTGCATCGCGTGTTGCACAATCTGAGGCGGGCAAGGATGCATTAAGCAAAAACTTCTCAGCTGAATAGAAAGGAAGAACTTGATGAGTAAAGTACTTATTCTTGAGGATGAAGAATCCATCCGCAGTTTTATCGTCATTAATTTAAAAAGAAACGGATTCGAAGTGCTGGAAGCGGGCGATGGTCATGAGGCCTTACGCATTTTGCAATCTGTCCCCGATATTGACCTTGCCCTGCTGGACGTTATGGTTCCTGGCATTGATGGATTTGAAGTATGCAGACGGATTCGTGAAACGAACGAACGGCTCGGTATTATTTTCCTGACAGCCAAAGTCCAGGAGCAGGATAAAGTATACGCTCTTTCAGTAGGGGCAGACGATCACGTAAGCAAACCGTTCAGCCCGACTGAACTGATTGCACGGATTCAATCGCTTCTTCGTCGTGTCAATGTACATCGTGAAACTGCGGCTAAAGTAACGTTCCAGTCGGGGCCGTTTTCACTGGATCTGATTTCCAAACAGTTTAAAAAGAATAATGAAGCCATTGAATTAACACCTACGGAATTTTCTTTAATTCAGTTCTTCCTGGAAAAAGAAAATACGCCGCTGAGCCGTGACTTGCTACTGGACCATGTGTGGGGCAAAGAATATATGGGTGATCCTAAAATTGTTGATGTGAACATCCGTCGTCTACGTCAAAAAATTGAAAACAATCCTTCCGAGCCTGAATACCTGCAAACTGTATGGGGTCACGGGTACAAATGGAAGGGCCGGGATCAATGATCAAAAAGGGGATCACGCGGCAGATCGTATTACACTACTTTATTGTCGTTTTCCTCGCTCTGGTGCTTGTTGAGTTTGTGTTTATGCTAGCTGTGCAGCGGTATTATTACGAGAGCATTTACAATACCATTAGCACGCACATTACCAATAACAGAGACTTCCTTGAGCCAATAGCCAGAGCCAGTAATGGAGAAGACGGCAACAACAACTTGTCCAGACTCCTTGTTCGACTTGCATTAGACAATACTGAACTGGAGATTCTGGATCTGAACGGCCGCGTGCTGGCGAGTTCGACGGCATTTGAATCAGATCGGGCGATGTTACAAACGAGCGACGTTATGCAGGCTTTGAACGGGGATATGGGACGATGGATTGGCAGACAACCCAACACCGGCGAATCGGTGATGGCAGTTGCCAATAAATTCGACCTTGGTGGTGAAAATACGTACATTGTACGTTATCTGACTTCGCTCGAATCTGTAAACTCTAAATTACTAGTCATGGGGTTACTGGCTATTGCCGTAGGCGTTGGTGTACTCGCCATCGTGCTAATTATCAGTATTGGAATGGCCAACTCCATTGTAAGGCCTATTAACAGTATTACAGCGGTATCTGCTCAGATGGCGAAAGGACGGCTCGATGTCAGGGTCAAAGGGAATTATAAACATGAACTGGGCGAACTCGCTTCAACGCTTAACTTCATGGCCCATGAAATCGTACGTAGTAACCAGATTAAAGACGATTTTATTTCGTCCATTTCCCATGAACTGCGCACACCGCTGACCAGTATTAAGGGTTGGAGTGAAACGCTTGATTCAGGTGGATACGATCCGGAAGAGACACGGATTGGCATGGGGATTATCGCGAAGGAAACAGAGCGGCTAATCGGGTTGGTAGAAGAGATGCTTGATTTCTCCAAACTGCAGCAGAACCAGATGAAGCTTGTGAAAGGCACGGTTAATATCCGTGAGGTTGTACAAGAGACCATGCTGAACGTATGGGCCAAAGCTGAACAAAAGCAGGTACATCTGAAGTTAGAGACAGACGAAACACGTGCCTACAATGTATACGGCGATGGGAATCGTTTGAAGCAGGTGTTCTTAAACATTGTGGACAACGCGATCAAGTTCTCCCATGAGAACTCGTGGATATTCCTTACGGTCAAAGAAGAGAATGGTCAGATTGTGGCTGTTGTGCAGGATACAGGTATCGGGATCAGCGAAGAACACCTGATTAAGGTAAGGGATCGTTTCTTCCAGGTAAACCACCAAAATGGAGGCACGGGACTTGGTCTTGCCATTACTCAAGAGCTTGTGGAACTGCATGAGGGCACCATTACGATGCAAAGTGAGCTTGGTTCAGGGACAACGGTGACCGTATCCTTGCCTATGCTTAATCAGGAGATAGCTTCAGTTGGACAAGATATGACGGATGAGGAAGCACTGAATGAAGCTGATACACCGGAAAAACCGGCACATACCACTACGGAGCCAGACCAAAATGAGCAAATACAGGCTCATGACCCATCAACTGAAGGCGAGAAGCGCTAATTCGTTTGGCCACGGACACTGCTGTAGCAGATAACGAACATCGTATATAGTGAAATCAAAAAGGCGAGCCATCATGGCTCGCCTTTTTACATTTATGGTACGTCCTAAAGAAATTATGAGGATAACTCACCAGCACGAAGACGACCGCTTTTTTCATATACTTCTTTGAGAATACGTACAGGTTGCGTGCGTACGGCTGGTTTAGGTGCGACAATTTCATTCGGGCCAACGACAACAATCTCATCGGCTGTACCTCTAACAATGGCACCATCTTTGATAATGGCTCCTTCGCCGATAATTGCGCGTTCGATATGAACACCGCGGCCTACGCGTGCATTAGGCATAATGACACTGTCAAGCACTTCAGAGCCTTTGCCAACTTCGGCACCGCAGAAAATAATGGAGCGTTCAGCACGGCCTTCAATAGCGCAAGAGTCATGAACCATGGAAGCCAGATGTTCCATTTGAGTTTGTCTTGCTTTGATCGCGCTTGGTTTGGAGCGCCATTCGCGGGTGAACATAGGCCAGTCTTCTCGTTGCAGGCTCCAGTTCTCTTCGTTGGATAACAGATCCATATGCGCATCCCATAAACTTTTCACCGTGCCGACATCTTTCCAGTAACCATTGAAGTTATATACATAAAGTGAATTGGTTTCTTTTAACATCTGTGGAATGACGTCTTTTCCGAAGTCATGACTGGAATGTGGATTCGCAGCGTCTTCAAGCAAGTGACGTTTCAGATATTGCCAATTGAACATGTATATGCCCATGGAGGCCAAGTTACTTTTTGGTTCAGCCGGTTTTTCGGCAAATTCGGTTACCCGCATGTTTTCATCTGCAGCCATAATTCCGAAGCGGTGAGCTTCGTCCCAAGGCACTTCCATTACGGAAATAGTTGCTGCTGCATGATTAGCCTTATGTGATTCAAGCATCTCGCGGTAATTCATATGATATATGTGGTCACCCGACAAAATTAGAACATTTTCGGGGTTTTGCTGGTCAATATAGTCCATATTTTTATATATGGCATCCGCAGTTCCCAAGTATTCGTCATTTCCTGTATGATAAGATGGAAGCAAGGAGATTCCAGTCTCATTTGAATCGCCAAGTGCCCATGGCTCTCCTTGACCAATATGTTCGTGCAGTGATTCCGCTTGGTACTGCGTCAGAACACCTACAGTGTCGATCCCTGAGTTGACGCAGTTACTGAGAGGAAAATCGATAATCCGGTAATGCCCGCCAAACGGTACAGCGGGTTTTGCGATCCTTGAGGTTAAAGGAGCTAATCGCTTTCCTTCTCCTCCCGCCAACAGCATAGCGATGCAATCTTTATTAAACATGATCGTTTCCCTCCCAAAATATTTGTGCAGTGTAGTACATTAGTAAACGAAAGCGAAGCCTCTGAAACGATAGCTATTGTAAAAATTCTGAAAAAAAACATCATTTTTTAAAACAACGCATTTTTCTTTTCAACTTGGCTAGAATGGGGTAATGGTTAGCGTTATATCTATTTTCTGGAGAAAAGAAGGTGATCCCTTGGCTATTGAACCGTTGGCACAACCGGATAAGTTATCTGATCTTATTTATTTATTTCATGAAGGCAATCTTCATCACAGTTATCGAATGTTGGGCGCGCATCCTGAGACTCGCGATCACCGTCAAGGGTTCCGTTTTACCGTGTGGGCTCCCAATGCCGTAGAAGTCGGACTGGCTCTGGACCGTAATGGATGGCAAGGGGAAAAGGAACCTTTATATAAGATACCCGAATCTGGATTTTGGAGTCGTTTTTTTCCGGGAATTGAAGAAGGTACTTTATACAAATTTCGCATTTTAACGGAAAACGGAACTGAAATCCTTAAAGCAGACCCTTATGCATTTGAAGCAGAAGTCCGTCCCCAGACAGCGTCAATCACAAGTTCCCTTGAAGGTTACAAATGGAATGACGGTGCGTGGAGGCGTAAACAACGCTCGATGTACAACAAACCTTTACATATTTACGAAATGCATCTGGGTACATGGAAGCGCAAGGGCGATGGAAGCCTGTATAGCTATCGTGAGATGGCGGATTTGCTCGTTCCTTATTTGCTTGAGATGAATTATACCCACGTCGAAATGATGCCCCTTAGTGAGCATCCATATGACCTTTCATGGGGTTACCAAAATACGGGCTTTTACGCACCTACAAGCCGCTACGGGCAACCCAAAGATCTGATGTATCTGGTGGATACGCTACATCAGGCTGGCATTGGTGTATTGCTGGATTGGGTACCGGCTCACTTTGCCAAAGATGAGCATGGTTTACGTCTGTTTGATGGTACAGCGCTGTTCGAGTACGCAGATCCAATGTTAGCCGAGAAACCGGGATGGGGAACACTTAGTTTTGATTATTCCAAACCCGAGGTTCGCTCATTCCTTATTTCGAACGCGCTGTACTGGATGGAAATGTATCATTTTGATGGACTTCGTGTTGATGCGGTCACGAGTATGCTTCGTCTTGATTTTGAAAAGCAGCCAGGACAATATCGTACGAACGATGAAGGCGGCCTGGAGAATAAAGAAGCTGTCGCTTTTTTACAACAGTTGAATACAACTGTTTTCGAATATTATCCTTATGCTTTAATGATGGCTGAAGAATCCAGTGCATGGCCGATGGTTACCATGCCGGTGGACAAAGGTGGTCTGGGTTTTAACTATAAATGGAACATGGGCTGGATGAATGATACGTTAGATTACATGGAATCTGATTTTCATGAACGTGCTTCCAAACATCATTTGTTGACATTTCCGGTGGTTTACTCCTTTTCTGAAAATTATGTGCTTCCTCTGTCTCATGACGAGGTCGTGCATGGTAAAAAGTCCCTTCTGAACAAAATGCCAGGAAGTTATGAGCAAAAATTCGCAGGGATGCGCGCGTTTCTCGGTTATTTCATGACATTTCCGGGCAAAAAGCTGTTGTTCATGGGTGGAGAGTTCGGACAGTTCATCGAATGGAAAGATGAAGATCAGTTGGACTGGTTTTTGCTGGACTATGATAGTCACCGTAGCCTGCACAAATTCGAGCGCGAGCTATCTGAGCTGTACGTCCGTGAAAAAGCTTTGTGGGAGCTTGATCATTCCTTTGACGGTTATGAGTGGATCACTCCGGATGACCAGGGCCAAAGTGTCATTTCATATGTTCGCAAAGGAAAAAAACCTGCGGATACACTCCTTGTGCTCATTAACTTTCAGCCTGTCAAAAGGGAGCGTTACCGGATTGGCGTCATGCGTCCCGGTATGTATACCGAAATATTGAATAGTGATCATTCGGATTACGGTGGTTCAGGGATAATTAATGATATGCTGATCCCTACGGAAAAGATTCCATTTCACGGGCATGCAAACAGCCTGGAACTGGACTTACCACCGCTAAGTATCGTTATTTTAAAAAAGAATACACGCCGGAAAACGGAGCCCGTCGCTGAAGGCAGCGCTTCCGTGAAATCGAGAAAAAAGATGGAAAAAAATACAGAAAAAAATACAGAAAAAAAAGGGAACAGCACGCTTAAACCGAATAGGGGGACACAAGTATGAATATTTTATTTGCAGCAGCAGAGGCCCATCCGTTTATCAAAACGGGAGGCCTGGCTGACGTTATCGGTGCTCTACCGCAAGCGTTGAAAAATAACGGAGCAGATGTACGCGTGATTTTGCCGAAATATAAAGGGATACCCGAAGAGTACAAAGAAGCTATGAAACCCGTGCTCGTGACGGATGTTCCGCTTGGTTGGCGTAGAGCCTATTGTGGCGTTGAGATGCTGGAGTATGAAGGGATTCCGGTTTATTTTATTGACAATGAGTATTATTTTGCACGGGATGGCGTTTATGGCTACATGGATGATGGCGAGCGATTTGCATTTTTTAACCGCGCTGTACTTGAGGTGCTTCCACAGCTCGATTTTAAGCCAGACGTTCTGCACACACATGACTGGCATGCAGGTATGATTCCGTTGTTGCTCAAGGCTCACTATGCTTATGATGCATTTTATAGTGAAATCCGAACGGTATTCACCATACATAATCTGTTGTATCAAGGTGTATTTCCACACCAGTTGTTCAGTGAAATTTTGGAGCTTGATGATCGGTATTTTACGATGGAAGGCGCCGAATATTATGGGAATGTCAATTTCCTGAAAGCAGGAATTGTGTATTCTGATCATGTGACAACGGTGAGCCCAACCTATGCCAGAGAAGTGCAAACGTCGTATTATGGGTATGGACTGGATGGATTACTGAGTTCGCTCGGTGACCGCTTCAGCGGTATTGTGAACGGCATTGATACCAGAAGTTATAACCCGGCAACGGACAATAAGATTGCGGTCAAATACAGATCAAGCTTGTCCAAAAAAATCGAGAATAAAATCGAATTGCAAAAAGAACTGGGGCTTCCGGTTCGTCCAGATGCACCACTGATGGTCATGGTGACTAGGCTCGTTGATTCTAAAGGACTGGATCTGGTATGCCGTGTACTGGATGAACTGCTCTACTACGATGACATTCAATTCGCCGTGCTGGGGACTGGAGATTCAGCTTATGAGCATTGGTTCAGAGAGGCGGCTAATCGGTATCCACTAAAAATGTCAGCACAGATCACATTCAATGACGGATTATCTCGTCGTTTCTATGCAGGCAGTGACATCTTCCTGATGCCATCCAAATTTGAGCCATGTGGAATTAGCCAGTTGCTGGCATTGCGTTATGGCAGTGTACCACTGGTAAGGGAGACAGGGGGATTAAACGATACAGTTCAAGCTTACAATGAGTTTACAGGTGAAGGTAACGGCTTCTCATTTACAAGTTTTAATGCACATGACATGATGAATACCATTCGCCGTGCAGAAGAGTTCTATCGTAAACCGGATGAGTGGAAAAAAATTGTGAAAAACGCATTGAGCGGAGAATACAGCTGGGAAGTATCGGCTGAGGAATATATGGATATTTATCGTCGAATTCAGGTGTGATCCAAGATTGAGGTTTTATTTACGTATGGAGTGCCGCAGTTTAATAACTGCGGCTTTTGCTGTTACGAAAAAAGGAAAAAAAGGAGTAAGTTTGGTTACCACACTTGAATTGATTCATTCAAAGCGGTCCAAACATACTCCGGAATCACTTAGCGAGTAATTTGGTCAAATTCCTTACGGATGGCTTGTAACAGTTCAGGCTTGCTCAGAACATCATAAGCTGTAGCAGCAAGTGCTTTGGCTCCCAAAATCATGCCGTCCAGAGCGCGTTCCTGCAACGCCAAATCACGGAATTCAACGGAGTGTAGCGTATGAACTTCATCAACGACACGGATATAAGGGTGAATCGCTGGGCATCTCAGGGAAACATTACCGATATCCATTGAGCCATGGTCGTTCCCGCTGACGATCTCTTCCTGCGGAATACCGAGTTCCATTAGATTCTGACTGAACGCGTCAGAGAAGGTCTCATTCGTGACCATTTCATCATAAGATGTTTCGTAGTTGGATGTCACGAGTTTACATCCGGTCTGAAGTGCAGCGCCTTGTGCAATCTGAATGACACGTTCGGTTAGTACGTTCAGTTCTTTGCGTGTGGCTGCACGCACGTAAAACTGAGCAGAAGCATAATCCGGGATAATGTTAGCAGCTTGTCCGCCGCTATTTATGATGCCGTGAATACGGACGGTGCTTTTCACCTGCTGTCTAAACGCATTAATTCCGGTGAATGTTTGGATAACCGCATCGAGGGCATTAATACCTTCGTGTGGGCTGGCAGCCGCATGTGAGGATTTACCATGAAACTCGAACTGTACGGCATCGATTGCAAGGGAGCTGCCTGATTTTTCATAAGCATAGAATGGATGGACCATCAGTGCGACATCACAGTCGTCGAATAACCCCGCTTCCGCCATCGGAACTTTAGCCCCGCGTGTCTCCTCTGCAGGTGTACCAAACACCTTGATCGTTCCGCCGACATCGTCCACAATGGCTTTCAGGCCAACGGCTGCGCCAAGGCTCATCATGCAGATCAGGTGGTGTCCGCAAGCATGGCCAATTTCGGGCAAAGCATCATATTCACATAGTAGGGCAATGGTCGGGCCTGGCTTGCTCGAAGCATAAGTACCGATGAAAGCTGTTTCCAGTCCGAGAATCGGAGCTTGTACTTCAAACCCATGATAAGACAATTCTTCCTTCAAGCGGGCTGAGGCAAGATATTCTTCATTTCCAAGTTCAGGATGAGCCCCGATATATGATGAAATGTCTTTGAAACGGGAAGCATATTGATCAGTAACGTTAAAAATTTGGATTTTGTTTGTTGTCATGGCTAAACTCCTTAGGCAAAAATGAAAATAACTCCATGAGTATAACATGTTTGCAGTATTTTTTCAGAAACAAGTCAAGATTTGATCTTGAAAATGCATTGCATAATCATGCATTGTACTTTATAATGACTCAGTCATCAACATGACTGACGAATCAGTAAGTAATCGTAATTATAGCATTGTAAGGGGAGAACAAGGTTGAAATTAATAAGTCGTTATACCGTAATGTTGTTAACGTTCCTTCTTTTTCTGACGGCGGCTGCACCTGCGGCGCTGGCGAGCGGAACGACAGACAACAGCTCAGGTGGTAAAAAACTGGTGCTTGGTACAAGTGCGGATTTTGCACCATATGAATTCCACAAAGTCATCAATGGCAAAGACGAAATCGTCGGATTCGATATTGCGATTGCCAAAGAAATTGCAGCGGATCTTGGAGCTGAACTCGTTATTGAGGATATGGGCTTCGATGGACTTCTGCCCGCGCTTCAGAGTGGCCGTGTAGACTTGGTCGTCTCTGGCATGACACCGACGGATGAACGTAAGAAAAGCATTGATTTCTCAGAACCGTATTACAAATCCAAACAAGTGATTATGGTTCGTAATGTCGACAAGGACAACTATCCGGACATGAAATCACTGGAAAATGTCAAGATTGGCGTGCAAAAGGGATCCATTCAAGAGACCATCGGACAGAAGATTCCTGGAGCAAAGCTGACTTCACTGGATAAAATATCCGACATCGTGCTTCAATTGCAAACCAAACGCGTTGATGCAGCTATTGTAGAAGATACCGTAGCCGCCGGTTACCTGGATGACATTATCGGTCTTGCTGCAGCGGTTCCAGACGAAGAACAGGCTGAGGCCGCTGTCGGGATCCGTAAGGGGAATACGGAGCTCTTAACCGCTGTAAACAAAACCTTGGATCGCTTGAAAAGCGAAGATAAGATCAACCAGATGGTTAAAGAAGCAAGTCTCCTGATGGCTGACAAAGTCAATAAATCTCAAAACATTTTCCAACTGTTCTGGGAATACAAAGGCTTATATGCAACAGGTATCGGATACACGCTCCTGTTGTCGGCGCTAGGCGTATTATTCGGGGTCATCATCGGTCTGATTATTTGCCTGTTCCGTCTTCATAATATGGCGATTCTTCGCTGGATCGGTACAACCTATGTAGAGGTGATCCGCGGGACGCCAATGCTGGTGCAACTCATGATTATCTATTACGGGGTGTCGCTGACTTTTGGCATTAACTTCTCGGCGCTTCAAGCAGGGATTATGACGCTTTCCATTAACAGCGGTGCGTATCTCGCCGAAATTTTCCGTGCCGGTATTCAAGGCGTTGATCGAGGTCAACTGGAAGCAGCTCGTTCACTGGGTATGGGCAGAGGCGCAGCGATGCGTTACATTATTCTGCCACAGGCCTTTAAGGCCGTTTTGCCAGCCATCGGTAACGAGTTCGTAACGATTATTAAAGAATCATCTATTATTTCCGTCATCGGTATGGTGGATATTATGTATCAAGCAAGTGTAGTCAAAAATCTTACGTTCCAGGGTCTGAACCCGTTCATTATTGCGGCAGCGATTTACTTTGTGATGACATTTATTCTGTCCAAGCTGCTCGGACGATTGGAAAGGAAGTTGGGTGCAAGTGATAGACGTTAGACAATTACACAAATCATATGGTAAAAATGATGTTCTGAAGGGCATTGACGTAACGATCGGAAAAGGTGAGGTCGTTGTAGTTATTGGTCCTTCGGGTTCGGGAAAAAGTACATTTCTGCGCTGTCTGAATCTGCTGGAACAACCTTCATCGGGACAGATCGATTTCGAAGGTGTTTCGATTACCGATCCCAAGCATAACATTAATGCTACACGTGAAAAGATGGGCATGGTGTTCCAGCATTTTAATCTGTTTCCTCATAAAACGGTGCAGCAAAACATCACGATTGCTCCAATCAAAGTGAAGAAACAATCCACGGATGAGGCTAACAAAATTGCCGAGGATCTTCTGAAGACAGTCGGTTTGGCGGACAAAAAAGACGTATATCCGAACCAGCTGTCCGGTGGTCAAAAGCAACGGATTGCAATTGCAAGAGCGCTCGCGATGCAGCCGCATGTAATGCTGTTTGACGAGCCAACATCGGCCCTTGATCCGGAGATGGTCGGAGAGGTATTGGAAGTCATGAAACGTCTTGCTGAAGGCGGAATGACGATGGTCATTGTAACACATGAGATGGGTTTTGCGCGTGAGGTGGGAGACCGCATTCTGTTTATGGACGGCGGTGTCATCGTTGAGGAAGGTACCCCGGATGAAGTGTTTGGGGCGCCAAAACATCCGCGTACTCGAGACTTTCTCGCAAAAGTACTTTAATTCATGCCATGCTGTTTATAGAATCAAATGAATAACGGCGTTATCGGATCGAAAGATCCGGTAACGTTTTTTTGTTGTTTGCGGAAAAGGTAGAACTTAAAAAGTAACTTTTCTGTTACCTGTAAAATGAATTAAAACGCCAAATGGAAACATTTACTACAGCTTAAGGTTACAAAATTGTGATATATTCAAGACTGCCGAAACTTCCGAAGCGGAAGTGCGGGGGACGTAACAATGCAGACATAGTTAATGATTTGAGAAATATGCTGCTTGGGGTGAATTAGGAATACATAATGCTTCAGCATGTCACGTACAGCCTATAGGGTGGGTTCCTCCATCCGAATCCGACAACTAACTTCGCAGGCATCATGAGGGAGGAAGACCATGTATAACAAGAAACGTTTAGCCAAAACAGCCATTGCACTACTGACATCCATTCTATTCATTCAAGCCGTTCCGGCTCACGCGGATTCCGTTCATGTGGCCAAAGAAGGGGACACCTTCTTCACCTTATCCAAGCAATACGGCGTTGATATGAACACATTAATTAAAACGAATAAAGACATCTCACCTTATAACATCTATGGTGGTTTGAAAATTACAATCCCAGGTAACGAAAACAAAGTAGAAGCGGCACCGGTTCAAGCGAAGTCGCAGGAAAAAACGGTTACTGCCGCAAGCCTAGACGTGAATACAGATAATAAAGTGGTACAGGCTTGGGGGAAAACATTCGACTACAGCAAAATGCTGAGTGTTAAAGCAACAGCGTATTCCGCAGATGCTTCCGAAAATGGCGGATGGGGCCCCGTTGATTATTTTGGAAATCCGCTCGAACTCGGCACGATCGCGGTGGATCCCAAGGTTATCCCTTTTGGAACGAAGGTATTGGTGACAGGGCATACACATCCTGGATTGCCGAAACAGGCTTTCGTAGCAACGGCTTTGGATGCAGGTAGCGCGATTAAAGGAAATCGCATTGACATCTTTATCCCTGGGAGCAAACAGTTCGTTAGCTCATTTGGTTTTCAGGATATTGAGTTGTACATTTTAAAATAAGGCTTAAACCCTCCCATATATGAATGTGGGGTCATAAGTTGAATGGAGCATTAATAAATAGGGTGTTCTTGCATCATCAGGATGGGCATAATTCATGATGACGTAGAGGAACACCCTGTTTTTCATTTATTGTTTCTCTTTTGGCAGTTTAAGCATCTCGTCCAAGGTAACTAATTCATACCCTCGGTTTCGCAATTCCTCAATAACCTCAGGCAAAGCCTCTACCGTACCTTTCAGGTTTGAACCTGTGCCGCCGCCAGCGTGCTGTAATACGATGGAACCGGGTTTCACCGCGGAGAGAATATTATCTTTTACTTTTTCCTTGGATAGTCCTTTCCAATCGAGAGAATCCACGTTCCAGTTCACAATGCTGTAATGCTGTTTTGCAGCCCAGCGCAACTGCTCCTCGTTAATGTCCCCGTACGGAGGGCGAATCATTTTGGGCGTATAACCTGTCAGGCGGTGAATAATATCGCCGGTATGTAAAATTTGTTTGCGAAAGGCGTTCATCGATAACTTACTGAATTCAGGGTGATTGTAGCTGTGATTACCGACAATATGGCCTTCTTTCACCATCCGTTTTACCAAATCCGGGTGTTTCTCCGCACGATTGCCGACAACAAAAAACGTTGCACGAACCTTGTATTTTTTTAATACATCAAGAACCTGCGGCGTAAATCTTGGATCAGGTACATCATCAAAAGTCAGGGCAACTTGTTTGGTGGAAGGGCCATTGGTTTTGAACGTATCCGCGTATTTCTGACGAAGTTGACCTAGAGTCAACCGTTCTTCTTTAACGTCTGACCCAGACGCCGGTGTATCACTGAGGGTTGAAGAAGGTTCCTCAGATGAAGCAGCAGACACAGGCACAGGGGCTAAAGGAGCTGTATAAACCCCAGAACATATAATAATAACGAGTGCGAGCATGACGAGGCGCATTCGCATGTTAACGGCCTCCTTTTTCCAAAATTGCGTTCTCTATGGTATGCCCGTTGCCTGTTTCTTTTATGCGTGTGTGAGAAGTTTCATTGCATCATCAGGTCATGAAAGCCATAATTCCACCATATATAACATAAAGAGAAGGATAGGTGGAGAGACGATGAGTACATATGATTTGAAATCCATTCGTTTAGAGGTTTTTGAGGCAGGACAGGACAAGGTATTTCTGGTTACGGGTGGTGAAGCTCATATTGGGGCTGTAGCTACATTCTATGTTGACCATGATCGGGTTAGTGGAACGACGGTGCATATTCCAGGACATAAGGAACAAGAGCTGTGTGAGCGGCTTGCCCGCAAGGCGGCCCTGCAATTGAAAGTTACGGTAACTGTTATTATGGGCATACATTTTGACAGCATTACACGAGTGCAGATCGACGAGATCGTAATGACTGCAGAGAGACTTGTGGATGAACATTTGAATAAGAAGTCAGAGTAATGTTGTGCTAATCGGTCACCTTATAGGATAAACTATAAGTGCCTGGATAAGCATAACCTTTAGAGATAATCCTCCTTATATTAGAGGTTGTCATCAAGTTTTAATTTTTTTTTTGTAAAATTGAAACGAGTTGCAGATTGTAACGTATGTATCTTTATATACAATGCACAATCCACTGGGAGGAATAACCTAATGTCCATTTTTAAAAGATTACGTGACCTGACCATGTCTAACATCAATGCGATTATCGACAAAGCTGAAGATCCAATCAAGATGACGGATCAATATATCCGTGACATGCAAGAAGATCTGGAAGATGCTGAGAAAGCAGTAGCCGCACAAATCGCAATCGAGAAGAAGTTCAAGCAATTGTTCGAGGAACAGGAAGCGCTTGTGAAGAAACGTGAAGAGCAGGCTCACACGGCAGCTCGTGCACAGAACATGGATCTTGCTCGTCGCGCTTTGGAAGAGAAAAAAGCAGCGGAAGAGAAAATGGTGGAATACAAAGCCAGCTACGATCAAAACAAAGCTTCCGCAGACAATCTTCGTGGTAAACTCGATGAGATGCGCAAACAATTGACGCAGATGAAAAACAAACGCGAGACGCTGGTTGCTCGTTATAACGCAGCCAAAGCACAAACCGAAATCAACAAAGCGCTGAACGGATTTAGTTCGGATACCGCAAGTGCAGGCCTGAAACGTATGGAAGAGAAAATGATGCAGATGGAAGCTCAGGCTGAAGCGAGCAACGAGATGTCTTCCAAAGGCAAGTCACTTGACGAGGAATTCGAGAAGCTTGGCAAGGATGCGGCTGTTGAGGACGAACTTGCTGCTCTCATGAAACAGTACGAAAACAAAAACTAACACCTTGGCGTTCAGCAGGGTTAACCAGCGGAGGGGAACAGCGTTTCTCCTTCGCTTTTAAATGCGGATCATGTTGATAAGTGGAGGCTGTATAAATGGATTTGAACATTTTGGCGATGCTGGTCTGGACGGTTTCAGGTTCGGTTTTGCTGTTTGTACTGATGTATGTAGATTCACTCTTTACGAAATACAAGGATTTTGCTGAAGTCAAGGCTGGCAATATGGCGGTCACCACCCGGATGGTGATGAAGTTGTTTGCGCAAGGTTACGTGCTGGCAACATCCATCTCAACGGCAGGACATCTTGGAGAAGCGTTGCTCGTTTCGGTTGTATCTTTCGTCATTTTATTAATTCTGGAAAGTGTTGTTCACTTTATGATTCGTAAATGGGCCACATTGGATCTGGATACGGGAATACAGCAAGGTAAGACAGGGTATGGTTTGTTCTCAGGCGCTTTGCATATTGTAGGCGCATTGATTATTGCAGCGTGCTTGTAAGCCGATAAGATAAGGAACAGGAGTAATTGGCATGAGTGTATGGAAACGTATTAAAGGAATACTAACAAAGCCCGAGCCGCCCAAAGCGGAAAAAACGATGCTTCAGCTTGCTCCTGGGGATATCTGTGAAGTGTCTCTGGTCACCTATGAAGTCGTTGGCAGAGTGCAGAATCGGGCTCGTAACGCAGTTGTATTAACGCTCCAGGATGGTAGCTCATTCCGATATTTACACGTGGAGGAGCGTGAGATCACACGTTACGCCCTTTATACACCTATTGATGGGAGACTTGATGCCCCTGACGAGGTGCCGACCATTCTTGAACTGGATGATCATGTGTATCATTTGGAGGAAGAGTATGGAGGTATGGTGCAGACTGTGGGCAGAACGCCTTATGGTCAGGCTGGTGAGCAACTTGTGTGGCAGTATCAATCGGATGATAACAAACTTCTTCGTGTGGAATGGCAAGACAGAAGGTTTAACCTCTACGAGGGTGAGTCCATTCTTCCTGCGGATATCAAAGTGATTCGTTCGAACTAGGAGAGGTTCCAATGAAAAAACGCTTGGCACATGGATTAAAATTAATGCTGGTCCTCAGCCTTGTGATGTCTCTGCTGTCTGCGTGTGGTGCAGCTCCTTCCGTACAGGATACATATCCTCTTGAATCGGTAAGTGGCAGCGGTCAATCCACGTCTTACGTATATCGGGCTGCGGATCGTACAGTTCCTGAAGTAGCAAAGGAGCTGTCAGATCAACGAACACCCGACCAGATTTCGGCAGAAAATACAGAGCGGATGTTTCTGGTGTATCAAGACCAGTATTATCATCTGCAGCAAGATCCCAAGAAACCAGAAGATACGCTCGTCGAAGTTGATTCCAAGGAATATGTTCGTCAGAACTATAGCTCTTCTTTCTTACAAGGATATCTGACGGCAACGTTAATTGGCAATTTATTTGATACTTTTGGTGGACGCGGATCAGGCAACTATCGGGGATACACGGAACGGGATACGTACAAACCAAGTGCGGGATCGTACCGGGCCCCAACGAGCAATGATAAAAAACTGGCTCCGCCTATTACCGTTGAGCGCAAAGGCTCCATTACACGGCGTGGCAGTGATAAGGACACAAGCGTTGGTTCTGGCGGCGGTTTATTTGACCGCAAAAAGGATCAAAGTAGAGGAAGTATCGATCGTAACAAAAGCAGCGGCGGCTTGGGTGGTTTGTTCGATTCACCAAAAAAATCCTACAAAAAGCCAAAGACTCGAATCGGTGGTGGCAGGATTATGAGGCGAAGATAACACCTCGCAAGCCTGATATATATGCTTTATGGAATGATTATGATTCACAGAATGATCATTATATACAGGACAAAATAACAGTAGCATGGTGAGACACTGGCGAATGACAGTGAGCACCTTGTTACTGTTATTTTTTATGATTTACGGACACGATGGGACTTGCGAACACGAGGAATCGAAGAAGCTGGCTGTTTGCGTATCCAGCGCAGGTAAGGAATGATCCGTTCATCTGCACGCAGAGATTGCAGATCGGTTAATCCCAGCGTGACCAGATCCCGATTCGTATATAACGAGTGGATTTGTTTATGGCAGGGAATGCACAGGTTAGCTGTGGGCATGAAGCTTCCTCCCATTTCCTTTGGCGTTAGATGATGCACTGTTGTCTCAACGGGTTCTCTCCCGCATAATTCACAATGATGATTCATGGTGATCACCTCCAGATATCGAATGCTATTATGTGCAATGACAGGGTAATTCATGTTGTCTGTTCAGGTACATATGCAGTATTTCTGTTCGTATTCAGTGAGTAATCGACTTGTCATCGGCGTATATTCGGGCTACACTTTCTTAAATGAGAAAAAGACCTCAGGAGGTAAGTTACTGTGAAACATAATTCCCATTCATATGATATGACCACTGCCAAATTCCATCGCACGGCTGTACAAGTGCCGGAAGCACAGAGCAGGATTGCTGCTCAGATATCGGCAGGCCGGATTGAACATGTGCCTCTTGCCGACTCACATGGCCGCACACTTGCTGTGTCGATTGAAGCGCCGCATGCGTATCCTTTTTTCCGCAGATCAGGTATGGATGGTTTTGCGATTCAAAGTGCAGATACGGCTGAGGCCACAAGTGATCATCAAGTGTGGTTTCGCGTTATTGATGAAATTCCGTGCGGATATACATCAGAACATCATATTACACCTGGAACGGCTGCACGAATCATGACGGGTGCTCAAGTTCCGGATGGTGCAGATGCTGTCGTCATGATGGAGATGACGGAAAGCAAGCAGGAAGAAGGGGAGCACTGGATTGCACTGAAACGTCAGATTCAGGCTGGGGCTAATATTACGCCCATTGGGCTTGAAGTGCAGGAGGGACAGCAACTGATCGAAGCCGGTACCGTGATCGGGGCGGGTGAACAATCTGTGCTGGCGACGTTTGGTGTGGCAGAAGTGCCGGTCTTTGAACGGCCGAGGGTGGCTATTTTTGCTACAGGAACGGAGTTACTTGAAGTTCATGAGCCGTTGCAACCTGGCCGGATTCGCAACAGCAACAGCTATATGTTACGCTCACTGGTTGTGGAAGCGGGAGGAGAGCCGGTCATGTACGGAGCCATCGCAGACGATGTGAATACAGCAAGGGCAAAACTGGAGGAAGCGATCAGGGATAATGATATCGTTGTGACGACAGGTGGCGTATCCGTTGGGGACTACGATATTATGGGCGAACTTGTGCTCGAAGAACAGATGCAACTTCTCTTTAACAAAGTCACGATGCGTCCAGGCAGTGTAACTACGGCTGCTGTATATAAGGACAAGCTGTTATTTGCTTTATCAGGTAATCCAGGAGCTTGTTTTGTTGGATTTAATCTGTTTGTTCGCCCCACACTTCGTGCGATGCAAGCAGATGTCCATCCTTATTTGGAAGAATGGAATGTGATTTTGGAAGACGGTTATGAAAAGGTGAACAACTTCACCCGGTTCGTACGTGGACGTACGATCATTCGAGAGGGAAAAGTATTTGCGGCTCCAGCTGCATCCCGTGTGGATGAGTCAAGTGTCATGATCACAATTAAAGACAGTGACTGTCTGATCGTGATTCCGCCTGAGAAGAAGGGCATAGCGGCAGGGGAACAGGTCACCATTCTCAAACTTCCAACCGGGCAGCCAAGGTAGCGAGAATGGATAAAAAGATTGCTTCAGAGCCAAAGATCATTCAAGTCGTTGGATATAAAAATACAGGTAAAACAACGATGACAGCTGCATTAATCGCCGGAATTGCTTCCAGGGGGTTGAAGGTTGCTGCAATTAAACATGACGGACATGACCATTTTGAGATGGATCAGGAAGGCACGGACTCTTATCAGTTTGGCAAGGCAGGGGCAACAGCTGTAGCAGTGATGTCACAGAAAAGAACGGCGATCAT
Source organism: Paenibacillus xylanexedens (assembly GCF_007680605.1). Classification (GTDB taxonomy): domain Bacteria; phylum Bacillota; class Bacilli; order Paenibacillales; family Paenibacillaceae; genus Paenibacillus; species Paenibacillus xylanexedens_B. The sequence goes on along the minus strand of NZ_VEIO01000001.1, from coordinate 2,030,229 downwards.
TAAGCAGCATAACACCCGGCTTGACGATATGTTGATTCAGTTTTCAGATTATGACTGGATTGTGATTGAAGGTTTCAAAGATGCCCCGTATCCGAAATTGGTGATGGTGCGCGAAGAAGATGACCTGACCCTGATATGCAAGCTTCAGCAGGTCGTTGGCATTGTTTTTTGGAAGCCGGAGTTAATAAAGGAAGCAGAAGCGGAAAAGTTAAATGTTCAGATGCATGAGGAACAGGACATTAGCGAAAGAACTATGGCGTGTTTCTTGTTCCATGAACGGGAAGTTATTGTAGAGGCTTTGCTTCAGCTAAAATTGCTCCATATCCGAGATCGTTAGAGTGATCAGGGTTTGCAGAAATATTCAACGTAATTATTATTATGTAAACCATTAATTTATACACAGACACACATATAAAAGATTAGCGGGTTTGACTATCAAAAAATGACATAAAGAGAGCCATTAATCGAATGATTGATTACTATCAAACGTTTAATGGCTTACTGGGTTAACCCTGTTTCATAACAAGAGTGGACAGCCACAGGTCAACGGTTTACGAGTCCCTTGCGATAAGACATTTATCGAACCGTAGTAATGTTCGACTTATAACATGAGTCTAGTTAACTTTAAACGTTGTCATCCACGCGGCGTTCGATGGCCTCGGACATCGTTTTGTCGGTCAGATGCGCATAAATTTCGGTTGTTTCGGTAGAAGCATGACCTAGTTGCTCTTTCGTTTTGTAAATATCATTTTGCAAATAATAGTCGGTGGCAAAAGAATGGCGTAATTTGTGAACGGTAAGATACGGTTTGCCAAAACATTTCGCGTATTTCATGATCATCGCCTGAATTGCACGTTTGGTCATTCGACTGCCTTCGGATTCCCCGTTACGGAGTGCTATAAAGAGCGCTTTTTCTCGTTTAGGTGTGCGGTAACGGGATTGCCGTAGATTCATGTAAGCTGCCAGCTCATCTTTGGCCTGTTCTCTGAAATATACGGGCGTTTTGTATGTTTCATCATTGTTACCTTTGCGGTAAACATAGAGCAGTTTGTTACCCAGATCGAGGTCATCCACATTCAAGTTAACGACTTCAGATACCCGTAGACCGGAGTTGAGGATGAGGCTGGCTATGCAGGCATCTCGTTCTTTGTTCAACTCATGGGAGTAAAGAGCCTGTTTGTTCTTCTGCATATCTGTAGCGTAGCCTTCAAGAATGTAACCGATAAATTCGAGTAATTCATTCTCTTCCAATATCTTGCCTTTGAGCTTCGCGGCAGTATCTTTGGGTTTATGGGTGCGTTTGATTTCAATTTTGGCCATGATATTACGTTTAAGCAGGGGATAGAAGTCTTCATCTTCAGCAATTTGGCTTAAATAATGAAATAGCGACCGCAGGGAAGAAAGTTTGCGTGAAACCGTAATTCTTGAATTGGTACCCTCACGTTTCGTAGTCAGGAAAAGTCGGTACGCAGTAACCGAATCCATACGTAGCACTTCCAGCTCGGTCAATGTTACCCCTTGGTTTGACTCAGCTTGGGACAGCCCTTCTGCACGTAGCCAGCTGAAAAAGGTATCATAATCTCTCAAATACTCCAGCAATGTGGACGGAGACAGATCAGGCAGTTTATAGTCAATGAATTGCTGAACAAACCAGGGCATGGATGGTAGTTTTTCATCTAGTTTGCGTCGGTCAATCTCTTTTTGCACATTGGTCAAGTTCGGCACCTCCATGTGAACGATTATTTTTCTACAAAGTATATTAAGTGTACCATAATTTACATGCAATCATCTTGTTTGATTATGCTGAGAGGTAAGGTCAAGCTTCGGGATGCATAGGGGACGGTTTGTCACGTTGTTGCCCTTCATCTTATAAAGGTTTACAGTATGTATACATACAGATTAGAGGAGGCGAACCAAATGAATATGCAGATTGAGCTGGTTCCCCGAGAACGCAGTCAGGTAATTCGTCATCTCATGCAATTTTATCTCTATGATTTTACGAAATATCTGAATATTGATGTAGACCAGGATGGTATTTTCCCGGAATATCCGGGACTCGATGCGTTCTGGACGGAGAAAGGACGCAAGTTTCCTTTTTTGATCACGAGTGATGGGTCACCAGCGGGGTTTGCACTTGTGGAGAAGTTAGATCCCGGGAGTAAGGATAATGACTACTATTTGACTGAATTTTTTGTGATGCAAAAATACAGACGTAGCGGCGTTGGAACAAATGCGGCGTACGAACTATTTAGACGTTTCCCTGGGCGGTGGAAAGTGACACAGGTTCGGAACAATGTGATCGCACAGGCATTCTGGCGTAAAATCATCGGCGATTATACCGGAGGGCGTTTTCGGGAAAAATTCCATCCGGAGCTAGGGAATCCCAGCCAGTATTTTGTAACCTGATTCAGTAAAAACATGCCTTTGAAATTGGAATCTTATATTATAACAAAACAAAGGAGGTCTAACATGATCGCACCAGCATTTCATCTCGAAGGACAAACAGCACTGGTTACAGGTGCAGGCAGAGGTATCGGAAAAGCGCTTGCCATCGGTTTAGCGGAATCGGGGAGCAATGTCGTGCTTGTATCTCGAACCATGAAGGAGATCGAAGAGACAGCAACAATGATTAATGAACAGACAGGCCGCAAAGCTTTGGCGCTATGTGCAGATGTTACTTCTAAAGAGCAGTTGGAAAAGACTTTTCAGCAAGCCATTTCGGAGATGGGACGAATTCATATTCTCGTAAACAATGCGGGGATGAACATTCGGACGCCAGCGCTGGAAGTTACGGAGGAACAGTGGGAAACGATTATGCAAACGAACCTTAAATCTGCTTTTTTCGCTTCACAATTGGCGGGTCAGCATATGAAGCAGTATGGGGATGGCAAAATTATTAACATCTCATCGGTAGGCGGACATACGGCCTTGCGAACAGGTGTTGTATATGGTTCTACCAAAGCGGCCTTAATCCATATGACCAAGGTGCTGGCGCTGGAGTGGGGTAAATACGGTATTCGCGTGAACTCGGTTGGACCATGGTATTTCCGTACGCCACTGACCGAGAAGCTACTTGATGATCCGCAGTATTTGCAAGAAATTATTAACCGCACACCGCTTGGACGTGTAGGGGAATTACAAGAAGTTGTTGGGCCTGTTGTTTTTCTTGCGTCGGAGGCAGCCGGATACATAACAGGTCAGACTTTATTGGTTGACGGTGGCATGTCTATCTACGGTTTCTAGAAGTTCAAGAAAATGTGCCACCCCGTGACTAACCGGGTAATAACATATGATACGATATGAAAAGGCCATAAGAGACAAACCTGATTTGGAGGAGGATCATGATGGAACTTCGTAATTACGGAAATACCGGAATGAAAGTCAGTACACTCGGTTTTGGCGGCTCTGAGATAAGGGATGCGTCCAGAGCAGACGTAGAATTGTTGCTGAATCGTGCTTTGGATGCGGGTTTGAATATGATTGATACCGCGGAATGTTATGGAGACAGTGAAGAGAAAATCGGTGATGTGCTGGGACATCGCCGCCAGGAGTATTTTCTGTTCACCAAATGTGGACATGCGGCAGGTGTAGATGGACCCGACTGGGATGCCAAAGTGCTCGCCCAGACCATCGACCGTAGTCTCAAACGTTTGAAAACAGACTATGTGGATGTCATACATCTGCACAGCTGTTCGGAAGAAGTACTTCGGCAGGGTGAGGTAATCGAGGTATTGCAACGAGCGAAAGAAGCTGGTAAAACTCGTTTTATCGGATATAGCGGAGATACGACAGATGCGCTATATGCCATTCAGACAGGGGCATTTGACAGCCTGGAGACATCATTGAATATTGCCGATCAGGAAGCGATTGAACTGACTTTGCCTGAGGCGCGAAAAAGAAATATGGGCATCATCGCCAAAAGACCGATTGCCAACGTAGCCTGGATGTATGATAAGGTGACCGAAGAGGATTATGCTTATCACTATTGGAAGCGGTTAAATGAACTGAAATATGACTTTTTGGCTGAGGAAGCACAACAAGTGGTGGACATCGCATTGCGATTTACGCTGAGCACTGAAGGCGTGCATACCGCCATTGTAGGTACCGCCAAACCTGATCGTTGGCAGCAAAATGCGGATCTGGTAGCGAAGGGGCCGCTTGAGCAGGAGATATATGATGCCATTCGTGAACGCTGGAAGGAAGTCGCGGGATCCGACTGGACAGGTCGTATTTAGTTCGAGTTAATTTCAACAAATTCCATTAATCATTTAAGAGTGGCTGTGAACGATTCGAATTTCTAAAAAACTGCCCAGAAAAGGCAGTTTTTTTGTGCTTAAAGGAGTGTGTTTGAAGGGATAGCAGAGAGATAATAATTTGTCCATTGCTTTAAATATTATATATTTTCAACATTTGAAAAATTCATAATAGAAGAAGGTTTTTCGAAAAAGATAGAAAAAAGCCCCCGAAGGGGCTTGGGATGTTGGGTAGAACTTATCCGAAATTCTTAAATTCATTAGCGTTTATTGACGCAAATTGCTGTTCAATGGCTGGGCGAGCTTAGCCGAAACTGTTTTGGGAGCACGGTTAACCTTACCATACGTAAGTTTGCGCCAGATCGATTCCATTGGCCCGATTTTGAAGCGTTTTAGCCACAGCGAGGCGAAAATGACAAGAACAACATATACAGTAATACTAAGCATAAGTGTACCAATAGGTTTTATAGAATTAGCCAATCCAAATGCATATGGAAGCAGGAGCACGGTCCCAATGATGGAATGAAGGAGATAACAGGTCAGCGACATACGTCCAACTTTGGTAAATACCATCAACGCTTTTCGAAGCCCAGGAACATACAAAAACAGCATCGCGAGGCTACTCATATAAAACATGCTACCGGTTAAGTTCCCCTGTTGACCCAAAATCATGAATAGCTCCATCCAAAATGTATTTTCAGCTGAAATCAGTGTATTCACCATGGAACTGAACTGAGTGAGTATAAATGCACCCAAGCTAATGAACCAGATTCGCTTCCAGACAGATTGCTTTGCTTCCATGTTCGTGAAGAAGTCCATCTTCACAAAGTACATACCGATCAGGAACATCAGGAACATGGAATAAACTGTAGAAAATGAACTTGCCGCCATTACGCCCATGTCAGCCCACCTTGCTGCTAAGGAGTCCAAATAGGTAGGGCTGGTATGACTGGATAATGTGAAATCAAAATAAGTTGGCATGTTTGGGGATGAAGTGTTCATCGCATTGTAGACCATCATTAATACGGGAGCCAGAAATTGAATGAATATTAGAGCGATAATCCAGCGCAATATTGTTTTAGGCGTGCGAGCATAGTACGCGAATAATAGAAATCCGGCTACGGCGTAAAAAGTCAAAATGTCGCCAACCCATATAAAGGTGATATGCAATAAGCCAATACAGAATAGAATCATTAACCTGCGGGCAAAAAGCATACGAGGATGTTCTACGCGTTGCACGGCCCGATCTATAAAAATCATAAATCCAACACCAAACAGAAAAGAAAATAACGTGATGAATTTTCCTTCGGCGAATGAGGAAACTAGGCTGTGAACTAGATCGTTTGAAGTCATATCAAATCCTTTCACCGAGTCTACGATCAAAAAATAATTCACAATAATAATGCCGAGCATAGCAAATCCGCGAACGATATCTAGAAAATGGACACGTTCCTTCAGACTCAGGGGTAGTGCAAGATTCTCTTTTTTCTCATTCATAACATTTCTCCTATTCATTTTTATGTTCAGTATCTTTCTCCATTGAGCCCTGTCATGGTGTTTACCATTTTCCCTGCTTACCTTAAATAACGATAAAGATTGATTCTTAACAGTTTCTGAAAGGGAGCTATATTTTCTAAAAAATGTGACAATTTAGTGGCGCTTGTTTGTTTTCATAAATGGTTAAGATTTGTGATTTATCTTATTACGTAAGTGTTTCCTATGGACGATATATAGTGAGGACACATAAATAACATCAGGAATCATGAGGTGAGAAAGGCATGACCCATCGGATATTAGTCGTAGAGGACGATCAGGATATCGGTGATCTATTAGAAGAGTCCCTTAATCGGGCAAACTATGAAGTATTAAGAGCCAGAGACGGGCAACGTGCGTTGCAACTGGTGGATGGCGGGCTGGATTTGATCATTTTGGATATCATGATGCCGGGGATTTCGGGAATTGAAATATGTAAGCAGATCAGAACGTATTCCAACGTTCCCATTCTTTTTCTAACGGCCAAATCGAGCACATTGGATAAAACGGAAGGTCTTTTGGCAGGTGGGGATGATTACATGACAAAGCCATTTTCGGAAGAGGAACTCCATGCCAGGGTCATTGCTCAACTGCGCAGATATAAGATTTACAAGGAGAAAAAAGAAAGCGGAGATTCGTTTCTCGTTGGAGGTAAACTAAAAGTCAATGAGCATTTTAATGAGGTGTCCAAAGATGGACAGCAGCTCAAGCTTTCCGATCTCGAGTATCGCATCCTGAAGCTCTTGATGAGCAAACGAAGCAAAATATTTTCCGCTCAAAATATTTACGAGAGTGTATGGGAACAACCCTATTTTTACTGTTCGAACAATACTGTGATGGTTCACATTCGTAAGTTGCGTGCAAAGATCGAGGATAATCCGGCGCACCCGGTTTATATCCTTACCGAATGGGGGAGAGGATACCGTTTTGGCACACCGTAAATTTACGCTGACCAAAAAATTAGCCTTAATCATTTTGCTCGCGGCTACGGTAAGTGGTCTGGTTTTTCTGACGATGCAGATGTTCACTAATGAACTGATTGACAGGTATCTTAACTCGGATGCGTACTATGAGAGTGAATCGACCAAATCCATTGCAAAGTTTAGCAAATACGTGGAGACGAATCATCTATCTTCAACCGATCGTAAGGCATTTGGGGAATGGGTGAAAAAAGAGAACTACATCATGCTCACCATCTACAAAGACCAGCTACTGCAATATGATTCGAATTACGCAGCGGAAGATGAGTCTGGATATGGGGTAGAGCAAGAAACGCTATATGCTCAGAAACACTCATTTCCTGTCATGTTTAGTGATGGAGAGGGGAGAGTAACCGTAGACGGGTTTTTCTCATCCCGATATTACGATATCGCCTTTACTCTGGAATTACTCAGCGCCACGATGATTTTTCTGCTGATTGTCCTGCTGGGCATTCGTCGAAGCCTCGCTTATCTGAGAAAAATTCATGAGGAAATCCACATTCTTGAAGGTGGAGAACTGGAATATGAGATGACAATTCGGGGCCATGATGAAATAGCGATGATCGCTGAGAGTATTGAGGAACTTCGTAAAGCCTTTCTGGATAAATTGGATGCGATTGAAGCTTTGCAGGCGGAGAGCCGAAGCCTTGTTACCGAAATGTCACATGATATGCGGACGCCGCTGACCTCTTTAATCATGTATTTGGAATTTGCCAAGAAAGAACCCGGAGACCAAGGTACAGATAATAGCCGTTACATCACGAATGCCTATGGTAAAGCCATCCAACTTAAAAAGTTGTCCGATAATTTGTTTGATTATTTCCTATTGGACAAAGAGCAAGAGGCTGACCTTGAGAGCATTGCTGTGCAAGAAGCCATATATGATCTGATATCTGATCAGGTTGCCATTCTGCGGCAGGAGCAATTCAAAGTCCGCATTATTGGTGAACTGCCGCAAGTCTATATCACGGTGAATTTGGAGGAACTCGGGCGGGTCTTTGATAATATTTTGTCTAATCTGTTGAAGTATGCAGAACCCAAAGATGAAATCTGCATTACATTCAACTCTAGCCCGGAGATGTTTGACATTCAACTGGCCAACACGATTAAAATTGTCGAGGTTTCTCCGGAAAGTACAGGACTGGGCGAGAGAATCATAAGCCGGATGATGAGCCGCATGCAAGGGCAGTTTCTCAGTGACCCAGATGGAATACATTATAGTGTTGTGTTGAGGTTCAGGAAGTCCAAAATCTAACCGTAGTACTATGAAATTTTCAATTGATATAAAAAAACACAAGGGGTTTAACTACATCTGTGGAGGAATCAGAATGAACCCGATAGAGAAACCTATGAAAGGTGCCTTATTGCCAACCCAATCCACGTTCACATCACTAATGGCCACTTATCAATCGATGGTTTGGAGATTGGCTTCGCGCTATTTCCGTGACACGCAAGATCGAGATGACATCGTGCAGGAGACATTCCTGCGGGTGTATACACATATCGAACAAATGAACAGCCAAAAGAATGTCGTAAACTGGATTTATACCATTGGGAGAAATGTATGCCTGGATGTGCTACGCAAGAAAAAGAGACAGAATCTTGCCACAACTTCGTTATATGTAGAGGATTCAAATAGATCTGCGGATGCGATATCTGAACTAATGTCCCATGAACCTGGCCCTGAAGAAAGGCTGATTCAGAACGAGACTTCTTCCGAGCACAAACGTCGGATCAATGATGCATTTCATCAGATCCCAGGTAAATGGAGGCATTACGTTTATGAGCGGTACTACTTGGAAATGACCGTCAAAGATATCAGTGTATTGAACGATATACCCGAAAATACGGCCAAAACGTATCTCTTTCGAGGAAGAAAACATATGAAACAACAGTTAGTTGACATCACGTATTGAAATAGGGGACATGACAAATGAAAGATTTAATGACTAAATTCCAAAAAACACCACACATTCTACAAGTACTTTTGAATGTCTGCCTGTTCTTTCTGGCCTTAGCTTTAAGTGCACTTCTAATCAGTGAGACATGGTATATCGTACAAATTGTGTACCAGTCTTTTGTAACTCGCCAGGATAGCTACTATGAGATGTTATCCGAATTACTCGTTTTCTTCTTGTACTTTGAGTTTATCGCTTTAATCGTGAAGTACTTCAAGTCTAATTTTCATTTCCCTCTTCGATACTTTATCTATATTGGAATTACAGCGGTAATCCGGTTAATTATCATTGATCATGATCAAGCGATGTCGACGTTCTGGTGGTCTATGGCCATCTTGGTTATGGTAGCTGCTTTGTTTATCGCAAATCGACGCAAAGTCGATCAAGATCACTAAACAAACTGGATGCAGGAGAACACGATGATGAAAAAAGTAACTATTGATGGGAAAACGATAAGAAGTATAGAGGATCTGCACGGGATACTTCAGACCGAATTTTCGTTGCAACCAGCTCATTTTAAAAGTATGGACACCCTCTGGGAAGGTTTAGTATGGCATGTGCCAGTCCCGGTTACTTTGGAATGGATTCATTTTAGTGAGAGCAGAACGGCAATTGGGCCGTACGCTGATCAAATGCTGAATTTACTGTACGAGGTCGATGAGCAACTGGAGGAATTGTTTAGATTTACAGTAAAATTATAAAATTTCAACATATGAAAAATTCACAATAGAAAGATCAAATGTGCTCCATTGTTACATCGCTATACTTCATACAATCACACTCCAATTAACTACGAGTAACGTATTAACGAACTTCCACAAGCTGTGGTCAACGTCAATAAACAAGCTGCTCCTTTTTCTATGAAAGGGCAGCTTGTTTATGTTGTCTAAGCAATTCGTGTGCTGAGACGGATGATAGGCAATGCATGGCATAGAAGCCATAGAGACTGTATATTTAAAAAATAACTTGCCACAGTGCGCTAACAAACTTATATAAAAAGTAAAACGCAAAGCCAATCAGAAGAACTCCGGCCAGGCTCGAAACGAGCTGTACCATCCTGGCACTCATCATTTTACGTGTGATGGATACGATGGTGAGCAGACCAAGATCATGTAGCAGAATGCCGCATAATATACCTATTGCCGCAATGACAAAACTGAGCTTGCCTGCCGATTGATAAGAGTCGGATAAGACAACACCAAAGACAGAAACCCAAAACATCAGATTACCTGGGGAGATCGCAACCAATAAACCATTACGATAAGTCCGCCAAAATGAGGGTTTGGTCGGAAACGTCTTTCCGTCTGTTGTCATGAGGCTCACATCCGAATTACGGATGGACTCATAGCCCAAATAAGCTAAAAATCCTGCACCAGCGAGCCATAGTGGAATCTGAACGAATGGAACAGATAACAGTGTAGCAAATCCAAAATACATAGCAACAATTAAAGCCATATCGAGTGTCATGCCACCTAGACCAACGGCCCAGCCATGAAGAAATCCATTTCGCAATCCCTGCTTGGTCATCTCTACCGTGATTGCGCCTACCGGCATGGCAATAGCAAGTCCGATCAGAATGAATTTCACATAAATCTCCATATTCATTTCCTTTCTGAGAAGATGGGTTGATGGAAGAAAAGCAGCTTGTCCACTAAAAAAAGACGTATGCTCTAGTAGTCTATGTAACTCCTCACATGGAAGGTATATAAAAAGAAGTGCTCTCCTAACGACCTCGACTCGTATACAGCTTATTCGAAGGAGAGCTTGTTTAGAATACGGTTGATGTTATTCTTTTGCTTGTGGTTGTTGTAACAAGGAGCGTAGAAAAGGGCATTTGGATGGGGCCGTATCATCATCTCGTAGAAAATACTGTTTATACTCCAGATTTCCTTCTGCCCCGTATTGCTTCAATTCAGGATGTGCGGGAATCGTGTCATAGGCAGCAAGCCTTGCTCGAATTCTCGGCCCGATGGCTGCAGCCCGCTGTGGCTGCTCATTCCATAAATCAAGGACCCAGCGAGGCGTCATAGCTAACATGAGATAAGGAAAATGGCGACTTTGTCTTGAAATGTGAGCTGGTGTACCGCAATAAACGAAATACCGTTCATCGTTATAACAGTACTCCCATAATGGATTCTCGGGGTCTTCCGGGATATCTGCTGGCCATGATTCGGTATCGAGAGCCCGCAATTCACTTAACAGGTTCCAGAATGATTGTTCGTAAGCGAGCACGTCTTTGGGTTCCTTTTCTTTTTCAAAAAAAATGACCAGTGATGAATAATCTCCGAAGGAACGTGAAGAAGCTCCATATTCCGTTACAATTGCTGATAATTGCTCCGCAAAAGAAAGACGTTTGGACTGAAAGACAAATCCATATCGAAGATGACCTAATGCGTATGCCTGGGTTGCAGGAATGCAAGGAAACCTGGCCTCCCGGTCACTCATCTTGGCGGAGAACAAACGATAAGCATCCCTTTGCCACAGATCCAGCGGGAGCTCACCATTTTCCATATCAATAGAAGAAAACAGTAGCGACATCAGTAAGCCTCCTTTTACTTATAGGATATCGCCTGCAAGCAAAATGGTGACTGTCCATTTATGAAAGTAACATCGGGCACACTGTTCAGTGAAATGCGCATCATGATGTAGTTTTGTTCCAAGCAGTAATTTCAGAAGAAAGGAACTAGCTGAAACGCAAACAAGGAGCTCAGTATTGAGCTCCTTGTTATTTTCAATTTCCTGTCAAATCTTAACCTATTGGCGATGTTGGTTGGAGAAATTGCCAAATGACTGACTTTGTCCTTGGATTGTCGTGTTAGGTGTATTGTACGGTTGATCGGTGTAGGATACATGCTGGGAAGAGGTGTTCGCAAGCTGCTGAGCAAGGTTGGAAATCTGTTGCAATTGTTGAATGGCTGTCTGATGTCCTTGCAATGCCGTTTGAATAATGTGCGCCGCTTGCTGCTCGCGCTGGGCCAGTTGTTCCAATTGTTGAGCATTGCTTTGCTCTTGTCTCAGCAATTGTTGATATTGCATGGAAGCTTGTTGTGTTTGTTGCGTCAGTTGTTGAGCGAGTTGCGTAATCTGTTGGGATTGTGAAAATTGGTTCATGATATTGCCTCCTATTTGTTTGAATTTACCTGTGTATTATGCTGAGGGGTTCGAAGAAATATTCAGGGAGATGTTTTGCTTGAATTGGGGAAGGCTACCTGTTGCGAGGATTATCAAGAGTAGAAAGGATTGACGAAATGAGTCAGGCTTCAAGCAAATCATCGGATGAAAAGAAATTGAAATGGTGGCAACTCAGTTTGCTGGGTGTTGCCGGGACCATTGGAACGGGTTATTTTCTCGGTTCAAGTCTAGCGATTACCATCGGGGGACCGGCTGTAGTCATTGTTTACGCACTTGCTGCGTTAGGTACGTACGTTGTTTTCGATGCTCTGGCACGTATGACATCGGATCATCCGGAGCAAGGATCATTTCGTTCTTATGCGAAGAAGGCGTTTGGTGCGTGGGCAGGTTTTGCGAGTGGTTGGGTCTATTGGTTTTCGGAGCTTCTCATTATGGGGAGCCAGTTGACCGCACTTTCTATCTTTTCACGTTTCTGGTTTCCCAGCGTTCCACTCTGGATCTTTGCCGCGGGGTATGGAATCGTTGGTTTATGTATTGTGTTCTTTGGAAACAAGGGATTCGACCGGGTTGAAAATGTACTCGCAGTCATCAAAATAGCGGCTATAATCATGTTTCTTGTTCTGGCGATCGCCTTGCTTGACGGCTGGATTGGGGGGACCAAATATGCACATAAGGTACCGATGGATATGGCTTCCGTTTTCCCGAAAGGGGCAGTCGGATTATGGTCTGCATTCCTGTTTGCGTTTTATGCATATGGAGGTATTGAAGTACTGGGCATTATGTCGTATCGACTGGAAAAACCGGAGGATGCACCCAAAGCGGGCAAAGTCATGCTTATTTCACTGTCTGCAGTGTATGTCGTTTCTATTGGTCTTGCGTTAACGATGGTGCCACTGTCTGCTTTTAATCCGAAGGAGAGTCCGTTTGTACTTGCGCTGAGCAGTGATCACCTTGCTTTTGTACCACATTTGTTCAACGGTGTTCTGATTGTGGCCGGTTTCTCGACGATGACCGCATCGCTCTATGCGGTGACGTCCATGATGATTACGCTGGCACAGGAGGGGGATGCGCCAAAGTTATTCTCAAAGAAATGGAAGAAGAAATACCCCCTATTGGCCTTAAGTCTGATCGGATGTGGTTTAGTCGGTACCATTATTATGTCGCTGTTATTACCTGGAAAAGTCTATGAATATGTAACTACTGCCGCCGGGTTAATGTTGATGTATAACTGGTTGTTTATTTTGCTTTCATCTGGTCGGTTACTGAAATCCCGCACCATAGATGTCATAAAACGCTGGATTGGATTGGTGCTGATCAGCATGGCCATAACAGGAACTCTTTTTCATGGCCTAAGCCGACCTGGTTTTTTTATTAGTTTACTGCTAATTTCTCTGATTGCTCTAAGTGATATCATCGTACAACGTAAGCGCAAAAAAACATCATCCGTTGCCAATACGGAGCAAGGCGAGCAGAAGGATCAAGCTGATGAGAACACTCCGTTAAAGGGAGCCGCCTTTCATATTACTGGTATTCGAAAGCAAAGGAACAAAATCAAGTGAAGAACAGAAACTTCTAAAGCTAAACAGGTGGTTATTTCTGAATCTACGTTGCCTAAGGTTTCATCATAAAACATGATCTCTGAGAATTAGATCGTGTTTTGCTGTCTTATAAATTAATTTTCAAGTAGTATAATGATTACGAGATTCGTAGTAGTGTAATGTCTCAGATCATCAAAAAGTTAGTTTAACTGCATCGCAGAAAAGCTATGGAGGAAAACAATGATGAAAAAAGATTACGTTTTGCTTTCCAATGAAGGGAAATGGGGCGATCAAGGGGACGGTACTTATGTCAATCCGGTCTTGCCTGGAGATTACTGCGATCCCGATGTGATAAGCATTGGGGAAGACTACTATGCGATCTCTTCCACATTACATTGCTCACCAGGTATGGCTGTTCTGCACTCTAAAGATTTGGTCAATTGGAATGTAATTAGTCATGTCGTAGAAGATTTGACAGTTATCGGGCCTGAATATCGGCATGATCGAATGAATCGTTATGCAAGAGGGGTCTGGGCGGGAGCGATCCGGTTTCATGACCAACAATTTTGGGTGTATTTTTTCACACCGGATGAGGGTTTGTTCGTGAGCACAGCTACAGATCCTGCTGGCCCATGGGAGCCTCTTTATCATAGTTGGGGGATTGCTGGCTGGGACGATTGTTGTCCTTTTTGGGATGATGACGGTCAAGGATATCTGGTAGCTACGAATTTTGCCGACAATTATAATATTTATCTGTTCAAACTTAGCGACGATGGAAAACGAATTGTGCCTGATAGTGGTGTCGTGATCCATCAATATAAAGGTAGCGAAGCGAGTAAGCTTTACAAAATCAACGGACTTTATTACATGTTCCACAGTGAAGTTCGACCAAGAAATGGTGAAGAGGTAAGGGTTGTTATGATGCTCCGTTCAGAGCATTTATACGGTCCTTACGAAGAAAAAGAGTTAATTCATACGCACGGCGTGGAAATGGACCGCGAACCGAATCAAGGCGGACTTGTGCAAACACCGTCTGGGGAGTGGTATTTCATTAGTCATCAAGGAGCCGGCGGTTACTTTGAAGGCAGAACTCTTCACCTGCTTCCCGTTACATGGGTCGACGGTTGGCCAATCATTGGTGAGGATACAGACGGTGATGGTGTCGGAGAGATGGTATGGGGAGGAACAAAACCAATTCACGGTTATCCCAAAACGATCTTAACCGTGAATGATGATTTCAATAGTCCGGTACTGCAATCTCATTGGGGATGGAACCACCAACCCAAAGCCGATATGTGGTCTTTAACAGAGAGAGCAGGGAATTTACGTTTGCATGCTTGTGTGCCTTCCGAGAAAAATGATTTCTTTAAAATCTCGAACATTCTTTCCCAACGGGCGTATCGTGTTCCTCATAACGTAGTGACTGCCAAGTATGATCTAAGTGGGATGGTGGATGACCAGGAAGCGGGTCTATGCCATTTTGGACAAACTTATTGTACGATTGGTATTCATCAGCAAGAAGGAATTCGGGTATTGAAATTCAATCATTCAGGTACAATCGTATGGGGGCCATCTATTGATACCACTAATTTATGGTTGAGATCGATTTGGAACTTGCGTGGTGAAAACAGATATGAATATAGCCTGGATGGAGAGAAATTTTTCTCCTTTGGTGAGGTCTATCAACTGGGTTGGGGACCTTACCGGGGAGATCGGGTCGGGGTGTACAATCTGAACCATGAAAGAGAAGAAGGGTATGTGGATGTAGAGCATTTCAATTACGAGTCAGGAGATGAAAAAGTTTGATTTTATAACAATATTAGAATGGCCATGGATTAGATCTTTTATTGGCTAAAAAGTGGAACACCACTACAATATACATCATAATTATTATGTAAACTTAAATACTGATAATAAAAGCGAATACTGATCATTGATCATGTTACGGTTGTCATATTATTCATGAATAGTTGAAAGAAAGCCAGCAGGGACGTACCTGCTAGCTTTTTTTCGATGAAGCTGAGCCTGAACTTATAATGAATTTGGAAACATGGGATTGGCTTCCATGCCAACCCATAACTCGGTTGATTCGAGTTGACCGGCCAGATGCAATAACCAATCTTCACGGCCTTTGGTTGCCATAACCTGAACACCCATGGGTAAACCTTCCGCAGTCAAATGCAGAGGAAGACTAATGGCAGGCTGGCCTGTCAAATTCGCAAGTTGTGTGAACGGGGTGTACGTAAGGCTCGGCTTGAACATCTCATAGATCAGCTCTTGTTGCGCCGTTTTATCCAGATCACTGACGGACATCAGATGTTCAATCTGCTCCGCATCTGGCGTCAGCTCTCCGACCCGTGGTGCGGGAAAAGCATTAACAGGTGTGATGTAAAAATCATACCGTTCAAACAGCGTAGACATCTGCGCAGCCGCTACGTCCCATTCGGCCAAACTGTGCACAAATTCAGCAGCAGATACTTTCTTTCCGGCTTCAGCCAGTACCCAAGACTCAATCTCCATATCATCTGCAGTGAGAGAACGACCCATGCCATGTTCCATGGATGAAATCATGGCGGCCATCTCGCCGCTGTTCATCATGTAGTAGTTTTCCATCAGGCGTACGCCATTGACTGGACTTAACTTTTCTTCAACGTGATGTCCTTGAGATTCCAAGAAACGGACTAGTTTCATCACCGCCTCTTTGGCATCTTCACTGACAGGTGTGCCAACAGGTGAATCCGTTGTATAAGCGATTCGCCATTTGCGTTGGTGCGGATAGTTCATATCAGCAAGGTAACTTCCCGGGAATAAAGGTGCATGGAATGCGGCTTCCGGTTGGATAATCTGGAGCGTATCCAGCAGTGCAGCACTGTCTCTGACGGAACGGGATACTGCAAAGTCTATCGAGGCTCCTTGCCATTGTCTTCCCACACCTGGACCGACGGGAGTGCGTCCGCGTGTAGGTTTCAGTCCAAACAGACCGCTGAAGGAAGCGGGAATTCGAATCGAACCACCGCCATCACTTGCGCCGGCAAGCGGCACGATGCCTGATGCTACAGCGGCAGCGGCACCGCCGCTTGAGCCGCCTGGGGAATGATTCACATTCCACGGATTGCGCGTTGGCCCGTGTAGACGCGGCTCGGTTATATTTTTCAACCCGAATTCCGGAGTATTCGTATGTCCAATCACAATAAAACCTGCTTCGAGCAGACGCGTTACGAAATTGGAGTTGCGAAGAGCACGATGCTTGCTGAACAGATGTGATCCGGAGGTTAGAACCTCACCTTCCAAAGATTGAGAAATATCTTTGAGGAGCAACGGCACTCCAGCAAACGGCTGTTCTCCGGGCCGTATCATGCCGGCTTCTTGACGAGCACGGGTTTCATATGTACGAATAACGGCATTAAGTTGTGGGTTCACTTCTTCGAGACGTGCAAAGGCAGCTTCGAGCAATTCAACCGGGGATACTTCCCGTGAGCGAATCAGTTCGGCGAGTCCTATGGCGTCATAGGAGGTATATGAGAATGAAGACATTAGTAATCGTTCCTCTCTGAAAATAGTTCCTGTTGGATATCGGGATATCTTGTTCCAAGTTCCATAAGCCATCGTACCACCTAGGCAGACAAAAGACAAAATATCAAGCCATCATGACGAAGAAAAATAGTAGAAGAAAAGCACTGCTCACCTCGGAAGGTGAAACAGTGCTTATTAGTTTGAATACATGAAGATGAGTTACTCCGTGCGAAGTTTAGGTGCAGCTTCAGCAATCGGCGTAGAGCGCTCCTGTTGTTTGGAGATTGCAAACAGGGCGATCCAGATCAGGATAAAGCCGAGCAATTGCTCCCAGGTTATCAGCGTACGGAAGGCAATCCAGTTTACAAGCACGCCGGCCATCGGGAAACTGAGTTCGGCGAGGGTTGCAACAGAAGCTTTGGTGGAAGACAACCCTTTGTAATACAAGAGTAGACTTAGCAAGCCTGGTAAAAGCGCCTGCCCAAGAATATTCAGGATAACGGCAGCCTGTGCCCCTGTTCCAGCCGGGAGTGTCCAAGGAGCACCTTCATTCCAGGTCATGAAGATCAGGAGTGGAAGCGCAACGACAAAGCGAAGGGAGGTGACCGTCTCATACCGTGCTTGACCAAGCATTAACCGGCCCATAACGGTAGATCCACCCCACAAAGCTGCGGCACCAAGAGACAGCAGGCTACCTGCATGAATCCAGTTATTCCAGTTGCCGAGCGGCAGTGAGAAGCCAAACGTAAGAAGATACGTCCCTGCCAGCGCAATGATGAATAGTCCGCCGAAGTGACGCGGCAATGTTTCTTTTAATAACAATTTCGCAAGTACAATCGCGAAGAGTGGCTGCATTTTTTGCAACAACAATACCGTATTGGGATCGTTATGGGTAAGGGCTAACGTGAATAAAACCGTCGCCAACGCTGATCCGCCCCAGGAGATGAAGATAACAGCGATCCAGTGACGTGCACGCAGTTTCTTCAGATCATCCCGGAACTTCCATAATACCGGTATCGCGACAAGGCTGACGATGATGTGTTCGATTAGAACAATCTGTGTAGAAGTCATCGTTTTTAGCAAAAGAATTCGGAATAAAGGGTCTACACCCCAGAGGGCTGCGCCTAGCACAACTAGCCAAAATCCGGTGTTGCTTCGTTCCTTGCGATAAATCGTTGATGCTGTTGATGTGTTTTCCATATTCAGGACTCCTTCGTCAGAACACGGAATCTTCAGTTGGCAAAATCGACAAAATCCCCCGTCCTTGGCGTACGCCAAATAAACGGGGGATCATTCAAAGACAAGACGTCAGGGAAAAAAGACTTCCCAAAATACGCTTGCCGTTGTGTTGATCTTCTCTCATCCGGACTGTACCGTCGGCCTTGGAATTTCACCAAGTCAGTCGCTGCCAGATAGTCATCATTGACAGCGAGTCGCGGGCTGGTTCTATAAAAGAAGAACATCACCGCCGGTTGGGAATTGCACCCTACCCCGAAGATCCTATTCAATTAATTAGTGTATTGAACAAGTTGTAACCTTATGAAGTTCATCTTATTCCTGTAAACGCTATCAGTTCAAGTGTTTTTTTAGAAAACAATACTCCAGCATCCCTGTTGTCTTCGAAGCTGCACAATCTGACCTGCATGATAAGCATCATGCAGAACCCAGCGGGCAAGCGTCTGAGCCCAGTTGTCTTCAGAATCCATATAAGTTTCCTCAAGCTTTGAGTCCTGTAAAGTAGCAAGGGTATCGCGCAACTGCTCAGCCAGTTTCCTGGTTTGTTCCATCAGCTTGTTCCAGCCAGCTTCGTTCAAAGGATCGCCGGAAATACCAAACGTAGCTACGTTTGAATCAGCAGCGGGTACAGACGGTGCTTTCCCCTGCAGACGTTCCAAAATCCGTTGGTTGTAATAAAACATATGATTGGTCAGTTGCCATATGCTCAGTCCACCTGAAGGCGGAACCCAGGCAGCCTGTTCGGCGGTCAGCCCCTCCAGAGCCTTGGACAATGGGACGATCCAGTTACATTGATCCCAGGTATCTTCATTCTGAATAACCAATACATCTAATGCTGTGGTGACCGTTCTCATTTTTAAATTTCATTCCTCTCCTGTCAGACTCATCTCGTTCTTGCTTCATCATGCTGGTAACTAGCTAATATGGGTCGAAATGGTTACAATTAATATAACACAATTTTATTGGATGTAACCATCTTTTGATAATTTAGATAGTTACATTAATCGGAGGTTCTCATGGATAGATTATGGACTGATTTTGTAAACAGCGATTATCATGATTGGCGTGGTGGGGAGCGATCAGAAGACAGATTGGGGAACGCAAGCTGGCAGCAAGACTTTTTAAATCGGTGGCAATTAGAAGCGCCAGTACCTGCATCGAATGAAGAGGAATCCGCAATGAGAGTTTTTAGAGATGATTTACAGTCATTAGCTATCCGTTTGTCTAACGGGAAGCTATTTACTGAGAAGGATCAAGCTTGGTTGAATGATTTTATGCTGGCTGGCGAAGTCATTAGACGAATAATTATACATGATCAAGGACTGTGTGTTGCGCTGGTTCCCATTCATAGACATTGGGCTCAGGTGATGGCAGAGGTCGCGGCTGATTTTGCCATGACACTCGTAGAAGGCGAAGGGAAGAGAATTCGATTCTGTGACAATCCGGACTGCCGCTGGATCTTCTATGATGATACTCGGAGCAGAACACAGAAATATTGCGATGATAAGATGTGCGGCAATCTAATGAAGGTGAGGCGTTTTCGAGCGAAACGAAAAATGCACTCTAATGAGGAAAAGAATGAAGTTTAACAATCAAGTTTATCAATTAAGTTTACCAGTTAAGTTCAAACCTTTACAATCCGTGAATCTCCATACAGGTCGAAGGTATCTCTTCCAGAATTTGATAAATTTCAAGACTTGATATATAATGTATATATACTAGCGAAAATATAGTCATAAATTTTATGTAAGAACAAGCAATGCGGATCAGATCATTTTACAAACCATTACGATTGGAGAGATGTCTCATGAGGACAGGTTATCTTTTGAAGAACGGTTGTGTATTATCGATGGATGCTCGTATTGGCCAGTATAAACGGGCAGACGTACTTATTCAGGATTCTTTGATCGTAGCGATTCAACCCAATATCGAGGTGTCCGATACAGATGTTGAGGTCATCGATGCTACAGATATGATTGTTATGCCTGGACTGGTGGATACACACCGGCATATGTGGGAATCGCTTGTCAAAACAGCCGGAACCAACTGGTCGCTCCCCGTCTATCTGCAAAATTTGTACTATGGAGCTATGGGAAGCAAGCTTCGTCCGCAGGACAGCTATATCGCCAATCTGCTCGGATCATTGGAAGCGCTTAATGCGGGCGTCACCACGGTACTGGACTGGAGCATGCCATACTCGGCTGAACATACGGATGAGCTGATTCGAGGACTGCAGGATGCAGGAATTCGTGCTGTTTTTGCCCATGGTGTGCCAGGGGAAACGATGTATTGGAATCGTGAGAGTAGGCTGGCGTATCCAGAGAATGTGAGAGGCGTTAAGGAGCGATATTTCTCTTCAAATGATCAACTACTCACCTATGGACTTGCGATCCGTGGACCAGAATTTAGCCATTGGGATACAACGGTGCAGGATATTCAGCTTGCAGAAGAACTGGACGCCATTTGTTCGATGCATGTCGGTTTCGGCAGCTGGGGATCAGCGGATCGCTCGATTAGCCGAATGTATGAGGCAGGGCTACTTAGTCCACGAATCAATGTTGTTCATGGTAATACGATGGGCATGGATGAATTCAAAATGCTCGCGGACAGCGGAGCCTCGTTGTCGGTCACACCTGAAGTCGAGATGATGATGGGGCATGGTTATCCAGCCACAGGACACTTTCTGGAGCATGGAGGTACGCCAACACTTGGCGTAGATGTCGTGACTTCGACGGGCGGAGATATGTTTTCGCAGATGAAATTCGCGTTGCAAGCTGAGCGTTCAAGAACGAATGAGTACCTTTTGCAACAGGGTGAGATGCCGGGTGAACTCAGTTTGCAGGCAAGTCAGGTTCTGCGATTCGCAACCTCCGCGGGTGCAAGGGCTTTAGGACTGGAGCAAAAAACAGGTTCGCTTACGCCGGGAAAAGAGGCAGATGTAATCATGATTCGCACGACGGATCTGAACCTGTTCCCCGTGCATGATCCGATTGGTGCCGTTGTGCAATTCGCGAATCCGTCCAATGTGGATACGGTTTTCGTTGCGGGGAAACCTGTGAAGCGAGAGGGCAAGCTGTTACAAGTCGATCTGGATGAAATTCGGCGCAAAGCCACGCAGAGTAAGGAATATTTGTTGACGCAATATCGGATGTCAGATGCGAATCGGGTTATTTTTTCATAATAGATATGTCTATAAAAAATAAAGCTAAAGAGCCGTTCACCCAGAATGCGGCTCTTTTCGCGTCTTTCTTCTTTACTCCGTTTTTCGTAAGAGGTTTTCACAGTAAATTGGGGTTGGAGTAAGGTGTGTTGACAAATAGAACGCTTTCTACTAAGATAGCCATATAAGTTAATAATGAATTTAATCAGGATTGTTACTGATCAGCAGGCAAGACCGATTGATAATGCAAACATGCAGAATTGTGTTTTTTCATGTATGCATAATTAATGGTCTTTTTTTGTTGCTAAATTCTGTTAACGTTTCATTTTAAAAGGAGATTCCGATGAAGATCACACGAATTATTAACAATAATGTCGTCTGTGCAGTCAATGAACGGCGCCAGGAGATGATGCTTTTAGGCAGTGGCATTGGTTTTCAGAAGAAAAAGGGAGACGATGTGGACACAGTCAAAATTGAGAAAGAATTTTTTCTGAAATCCAAAAATGTAACAGGTAAATTATATGCCCTGCTGGCACAAATCCCCATGGAATATATTCGTGTGTCCGATAGTATTATTCAGTACGCCAAGCAGTCCTTAAACAAGGAACTCAATGAAAATATATATCTAACGTTAACGGACCACATTAATTTTGCCGTGGCACGCTACAAGCAGGGTATGAATTTCAATAATGCTTTGTTGTCTGAAATTAAAGCGTTTTATTCCAATGAATTTCGCGTGGCTATGAAAGCCCGGGATATGATTAATGAGGAATTTAACATTACACTGCCTGAGGATGAGGCCGGGTTCATCGCGCTTCATATCGTCAATGCAGAACTGGGATCTGAAATGGAAGAAACCATGAAGATTACTCAGTTGATCCATAAAGTCTTGAATATTATTCGATATCAGTTTAATATACATTTTAATGAAAGCTCGCTCCATTATTCCAGACTTGTCACTCATTTGAAGTTTTTCGCCTATCGCTTGTTTAATCATACGGTTGTGAAAAGCGGTGACAGTGACTTTCTCCATATCATTAAAGAAAAGTACGCGAATGAATATCAATGCAGTCTCCGAATTGCACAGCTGATTCGGGTCGATTATGGAAAAGAATTAACGGAAGATGAATTGGTGTATTTAACGGTTCATATCAAAAGGGTCATTGATGAAGAGAAGGAATAATTCATCAGCCACTATAATGAGTATACTAGGATTGTTACTGGTGAGGCAGGCAAGACCTAGAGTTCCATCGTGTATAGAGCTTATCTATATTCGATAGAATTCTAGGTCTTTTTTTATACCTAAAAACGATTGAGGGGGAGCAGTACATGAAACATGAAAGCACAGCCGCCGAGATTTTAAAACTGGTCGGTGGAGAAAAAAACGTAGATAGTGTAACACACTGCGCTACAAGGTTGCGATTTAATCTGAAAGACGAGAAGGTCGCGAACGATGAAGCTTTAAAAAATGTACAAGGTGTTGTGGGTGTTGCCAGCAGTGGCGGGCAGTATCAGGTCATTATCGGTAACGAGGTAAACAATGTGTATAAAGCTTTGACGAAGCTGGGGAACTTTGCAACCAATGACGATGCTCCTACTGTGAAAAAGGGAAAACTGACTACGCTTCTGGACACGATTTCCGGAATCTTTACACCGATCCTGCCAGCCATGATTGGTTGTGCGATGATCAAAGCCGTTCTTCTTATTTTGAAAACATTTGATCTCGTTGATCTGGATGGACAATTTAATACAATTATGACCTTTATCGGTGATGCGGCTTATTACTTCTTGCCGATGCTGCTTGCCTGGAGTGCGGCCGTTAAGCTTAAAGCTAACGTGGGCTTTGCATTAACCATTGCTGGTGTTCTGTTGCATCCTTCATTAGGTGCGTTGATGTCTGCAGGTAAGCCAGTTGCGTTTTTGGGGCTACCTGTCACGCCGGCGACATACACCTCGTCGGTTATTCCGATTATTTTAGCCGTATGGATTTTGTCGTACGTGGAACGCTTTGCCGAGAAATATTCTCCATCGGTTATTAAATCCATTCTTAAACCGTTGATCGTTATTCTTATTATGGCTCCACTAACGCTGATTGTACTAGGTCCAATCGGTGCCATCGCGGGTAACTACCTTGCGTCGGGCGTTTCTTTTGTGAATACACATGCAGGTTGGTTAGTATCTGGTATTATCGGCGGGGCATTCCCGTTCTTGATTATGACAGGTATGCATTATAGTTTGGGACCTGTTGTGCTCACGGCTTATGCACAGACGAAAACCGATAGTATTGTTGGTCCAGGTATGCTTGTACACAATATCTCTCAAGGTGCCGCTGCGCTTGCAGTTGCTTTGAGAACCAAAAATAAAGCATTCAAACAAGTCGCATACTCTACCAGTGTAACTGCGCTGCTCGGAATTACCGAGCCTGCTCTGTTTGGTGTCAATTTACGTTTGAAAAAACCGCTGATTGCTGTAATCGTTGGTGGCGCTGTAGCGGGTATATATGTTGGATTGTTCGGTGTAGCTCGGTCGGCTCTAGGTATTGCAGGTATAGCTACCTTGCCGGCATTTATCACGGATCATCCATGGAATCTGGTTCATGCCGCAATTGGTTGTGTGATTGCTTTTGTAGTGACATTTTTAATGACTCTGATTTTGGGATTTGAAGATGTACCTGAGGATGGAAAGAATCAAGCAACACAAGAGAAAACGTCTACAAACGATCGTACAGCTGTTGCCGGTGTTTCTGAACATATCCTCACTGCTCCGTTAACTGGTAAAGTTCTGGAGTTATCTACGATTAATGACGAAGCTTTTGCAACTGGCGCTATGGGAAAAGGGATCGCTATTGAACCTGCGGTTGGAAAACTTGTAGCACCAGCAGATGGTGTGGTATCCGCGGTTTTCCCTACGTCCCATGCCATCGGTATTAGTTCGAATGATGGAGCGGAGCTTCTCATTCACATCGGGATGAATACGGTGAAGCTGAAAGGTGAGCATTTCAAGGTTCACGTCAAAGAAGGAGATACTGTACAAGCTGGAGATTTGCTCATCGAGTTTGATACGGATGCGATTGCATCGAAAGGCTTTGACCTGACTACACCCATTATCGTTACGAACTCTCATGATTTTGTAGATGTAATCAACACGGACAAGACATCGATTACGATTGGTGAAAAACTGATCAAAATTATTTAAAGGTAATCTTAGGAGGAATGATTTATGAATAACAAAAATGGTTTCCCCGAATCTTTCATGTGGGGCGGTGCAACAGCGGCGAACCAATACGAAGGCGCCTGGAATCTAGACGGTAAAAAAGCGAGTACAGCCGATATGATGACAGGTGGAACCCATGCGGTTCCCCGTCGCATTACGATAACGACTGAAGACGGGGTACATTATCCTTCTCATGAAGCGGTAGATTTTTACCATCATTACAAGGAAGATATCCGTCTGTTTGCGGAGATGGGTTTCCGTTGTTACAGAATGTCCATTGCATGGTCCAGAATTTTTCCAAACGGAGACGATGCAGCGCCGAATGAAGCAGGGCTTCAGTTTTACGACAATGTCTTCAATGAATTGAAAAAGTATAATATCGAACCCATCGTTACAATTTCCCATTATGAGGCGCCGTTTGCTTTAACTAAGAAATTCAATGCTTGGGCTTCCAGAGAAATGATCGATTGTTACGTAAAGTATTGCGACACCATCTTTAATCGTTACAAAGACGTGGTGAAGTACTGGATCACCTTTAACGAGATCAATAGCCTGATTGTTCCGGCAGGTGCCTACTTGGCAGGAGGACTTCTGGTTGATAAAAATGGCGGTGTATTTAACAATACATCCGTAGACAGCACGCAGATGAGATTTCAAGCGTTGCACCATCAATTCGTGGCGAGTGCCAAAGCTGTCAAGCTTGCGCATGAGATCAATCCAGACTTCAAACTCGGCTGTATGATCAATTACAGCCATGGTTACGGAAGTACATGTAAACCGGAAGATATGTTACAAGCGCTAAGAATGGATCAAATCAACAATATGATGAGCAGTGACGTACAAGTTAGAGGCGAATATCCTGACTTTGCCAAGAGATATTTTGCAGAGAAAAATATAAACATTCAAATGGCTGAAGATGATGAAGAAGTTCTTAAACAAGGCTGTGTGGATTTCTATAGCTTTAGTTACTACAAATCTCATGTGGTAGGTACGCGACCAGAGGGCGATGAGACCCAAGGTAACGTTTTTGGTGGCTACAAAAATCCGTATCTGAAAGCGACGGACTGGGGCTGGCAGATTGATCCGGTTGGACTGCGTTACGTGCTGAACCACGTTTATGATCGTTATCGCATCCCGATGATGATTGTAGAGAATGGTCTGGGTGCAGTGGATGTCGTTGAAGAGGATGGCACCATTAACGATACGTACCGGATTGAGTTTTTACGCGCCCACATCGAACAGATGAGAGAAGCTGTCCGTGACGGCGTTAACCTGATCGGTTACACATCTTGGGGTTGTATTGATATTGTGAGTGCTTCCACGGGTGAAATGGCCAAACGCTACGGTTTCATTTATGTAGATAAGGATAACGAGGGCAAAGGCACGCTGAAAAGAAGTAAAAAGAATAGTTTCTACTGGTATAAAAAAGTGATTGAATCCAACGGGGAGGATCTGGGTTAGGATAAAAAGTATCGTAGTGAAATAGCCTTTGGATATGATCATTGGTCACAGACCTGGATATGGTCTATATGAAAATGTGTTGAAAAAAGCCGCTAATTGCTAGCGGCTTTTTTATTACGAACAGTAGGGACGCAATCCGAATTAGATAATAAGAGAAGGAAGCAGCAGGAAGAAAAGAAGGAAGAACGAAAGCTGATCAGACGAAATAGAGGAAGAAATGACAGCGAAAAAAGACGAAAAAGAAGCTCATTCACATAAGTTCATCTAACAACGATAAAAATGAGTTGGAGAACGATAAAAAGCCTTCAAAAAACTGCGCATAATATAAATTATACGCAGTTTTTATTTAAATCCATTTTCATATTGGAGCATAGGCAACAGAACGTGATATTTTTCGTGCATAAAGGTCAAAATAAGCCATCTTCAAAAATAAATTTAATCATTCAACGCGATAACGTGTAGAATTCGATAGGTTTTTATAGGTGATGGATAAGATAGAACAAATGAGTTTTTCGTAGAACAGATGAGAAATTTTATTTCGTCGTAGTTACGCGGCAACACATTCGAGATTCACCATGAAAGGAACATGCGTATGAGCAGAAATGAAAAAATGAGTGTGTTATTTCGCAAAAAACCGATTGCAAGCCAAACGAATGAAAGCGGTGCGTTAAAGAGAGCACTTAGTGCCTTCGACTTAACAACACTTGGCGTAGGAGCTATTATTGGTACAGGCATATTTGTGCTGACAGGTGTGGCAGCTGCCAAGTATGCTGGGCCTGGACTTGTATTGTCCTTTTTACTAGCAGGTATCATCTGCGCATTTGCCGCTCTATGTTACTCCGAATTCGCTTCTACCATCCCGGCATCCGGAAGTGCTTATACGTATAGCTACACCGCATTTGGTGAAGTGATCGCGTGGATTCTGGGCTGGGATCTCATTCTGGAGTATGGCTTTGCGAGTGCGGCGGTAGCCAGCGGTTGGTCGGGGTATTTTCAGACCTTATTAACCGGGTTTGGACTAGAATTGCCTCATGCGTTAACCAGTGCGTTTAATCCGGAAAAAGGGACGTATTTTGACATTACAGCCGCTCTGATTACGTTAATTATTACGTTCCTGTTGACTCGGGGAGTGAAGGAAGCTGCACGAGCGAATGGAGTCATGGTAGGGATAAAAATCATCGTTGTACTGATCTTCATCGGTGTGGGTGTGTTTTACGTGCAGCCAGCGAATTGGCATCCGTTCTTGCCGTTTGGCTTCTCAGGTGTAACGGCGGGTGCAGCAACAGTGTTTTTTGCGTATATCGGATTTGATGCTGTGTCCACTGCAGCGGAAGAGGTGAAACGTCCCCAGCGGGATTTGCCGATTGGTATTATTGCATCCCTCGCCATTTGTACTGTCCTATATATTGTAGTATCTCTGATTCTCACGGGTATTGTGCCGTTCAACATGTTGAATGTTAGTGATCCGGTTGCGTTTGCTTTTGAATTTGTTCAACTAAACGGATTGTCATGGATTGTATCCCTTGGTGCCATTACGGGAATTACAACGGTATTGCTCGTGATGATGTATGGTCAGACCCGTCTGCTCTATTCCATGTCGCGCGATGGATTGTTAGCTCCCGTTTTCTCCAAGGTAAGTGGTAAAAGTCAGACGCCGGCAGTGGGTAGCTGGCTCGCAGGTATCATCGTTGCACTGTTCTCCGGTTTTATCTCTCTTGGCCATCTGGCAGAGCTTACGAACATCGGTACGTTGTTTGCATTTGCTGTAGTGAGTATCGGGATTATCGTATTACGTAAAAATAACCCTGATCTCAAACGGGGTTTCCGTGTTCCGCTGGTGCCGCTGATCCCGATTTTGAGTGCTCTCGGCTGTTTCTACTTGATGTCGCGCCTTGCGGCTCTGACGTGGATTACCTTTTTCGGATGGCTGATTATCGGATTAATTATTTATTTTGCCTATGGTCGCCATCATAGTCATCTGAATCCGATTCGGCGAAAGTGAATTTAAAAATAAGTTTTGAATCTTTCCCTGTTCTCCGTTCGCCAAGCGAAGGAGCAGGGATTTTTTTGTACCGCAATATATGGATGATTGCATAAAACGAGAAGTTTAAAACGATAGATTGAAAGAAGTTTGCTGCGTAAATTTGTCACTCACATGGGTAAAGTTTATAGGAGACATGTTGCATGTATCAGCAGGTCGGGGTTGCGGATGAACCAAATATGAAATATATTTGGGGGTGTGATCTGCAACCAGAACCGAAGAGAGGGGTTAACTTATGAAAGAACCATTACATAACCATTTCAATGAACACTCGTCGCATTTTGGGTTTGCACTTGCGGATTCAACCGTTCTCGCCGAGGCGAAGCTGATCATATCACAAGAGAATGAGACAGATGATATGCAGTTGGACATCGATCCGCAGCGACATCTGGAGGATGGTCGTAAAGTTTCCGTCATCGCGCAGCTATTGCAGACACCTGTGCACCGTGAGGATGCTAATGTTTTGTATGGAGCCGAAATATCCTATGTACAATACGCGGTTCGTCTAACCGAGAACAGCAAGATTTCATTAGCTTCGATTCAAGGCATAAGTTATCCGATTGAAGTTGATCTCGCACCTTATAAAGAGGGTGAATATGAGGTTCGCGTTGCTTTGCACCGAAAAACACCCCGAATCGCAGAAGGTCCGTTAGAACCGGAACAGCTAGCGATGGTGAAATACGCACAAGTGAATACCGTACATATCACACTGTTCCCGGCAGATGCCCCAATACTCGATTTACCATCCGCACCATGGACTCGGAATCATCATGTGTTCGACTCTTATGGCCGAAGGGGATTCATTCTGGCGGATCTGGATCGTCTCGCGAAGAGAGTAGAGGAACTTTTGGGGCCAGGTAATCATAATTTAATTGAACATTTTACGGAAGGTCGCCTGGATGTATTGCTCGCAGAAGGGCTGATGGTCGTTGTGTGGGGCATCACTCCGTGGTGTTACTCTCTGTTTTCCCCACCAAGCGAGCAAGCTTCTTATGTATTGCCATGGGACAAGCTGGGGGATGAACCTGAGCGGCAAGCGATATATCCGATTGATACAAACGTGCAGCAGTTAAGTATCATTCCAGCGAATGAACTTGCTTTTTGGGCTGATTGTATACGAAAAGATTGGCCTGTCATTGATATTTCAGGTGAAGGCGAGACCTTACATCTGGAACTGTATGTTCAAATGGCTGAATCAGTCAATGAGCTTCATGAAAATCCGATCCCATCGTTTGTGCTCACACGTCGTGAGGGCAAACCGGAGATGATTTTGATGATGGCTGATGTCGTGATCGTCGAAGAGGTTGATTTTCCACTAAGTTAAGCATCTGTGTTCTGCAATAGTAAACAGATCCTGAAAATAGAAATACATGCATGCATATCAATTCAGTACATCAGGCCTGTCCGTACAAGAGAAGTCAGTGGAGGTGACAAGAGCAGATGATCAATGAAGAGGTTCAGGAGCAGTATGGGGATGAGTTGCAGGCCTTTCGTATCTGGATGAAGGATGCCGGATACACCGGATATACGGTCAAATCCTACACGGGGGACGTAACGGAATTCCTTACCTCTATCCAGGGAAAGTCACTGGAGCAGGTGAAAAAGCTGCATGTGCTTGCTTTTCTGTCTCGTGCACGGGAGCGTGGCGTGAGTGATGCTACCCGGAACCGTAAACACGCGGCAGTCAACTGCTTCTACAAGTCTCTCATTGAACTCGAAGTGCTGGCGAGCAATCCGGCTTCTGGCATCAAGAAGTCCAAAACCGAGAAAAACCGTGCTCCGGTCTTCCTGGACGAAGGCGGTTTGACACGTTTTTTGGCATCCGTCGAAGGGAAATATCGCACTCGTAATCTGGCGTTGTTCCTGCTTATGGGCTATATGGGACTGCGGGTGGGGGAAGTTCATGCCCTTAATTGTAAAGACTACAACCCCGAGCGACGCACACTCGATGTGTTCGGGAAGGGGCGGAAATGGCGATCGATCCCGGTTCCTGAAACGGTTGCAGAAGTGTTGTCTCGGGCTTTTGAAGAACGGCTAAATCCGTGGCGGGGCGAGAAGGAAGAAGCCCTGTTTGTATCGCAAAAAGGCAAGCGTCTGTCCATTCGTAGCATTCAACTCATCTCAACCGAAACCTTCGAACGTTTCCAGCAGGAAGCTCCTGTTCATCAGCGCCAAAGCTATTCCAGCCATAAGCTGCGTCACTCGTTCGCAACCATGATGTTGCGGCGCGGAGCAGATCTGCGCACGGTACAGGAACTGCTTGGACATGCCTCCATTCAAACGACAACGGTATACACTCATGTTACCAGCCGGGAAAAAGAAGAGGCGATGGCTTTGCTGGATGTCAAACTTCCGGTTAACGAAGTGACGAATTAGTTAAAATGAACAATATGAGTTGAACTTTTCTGGAAAAGCGAAGCCTTCGCCTGAAAACTTTCTGAAAGAAAGCTACATCGTAAGCCTACGCTTATCACCAGATTTTTACCTTTGGTAAAGAGAATCCAAAAAAATCTGGACAACAACACATGACCTGCTAGGAGAGATGGGCGAGCATGAAGACGGGCATTCCTGCTTCGAATGATCAAGATCAGGCTGTTACACGAAAACGATGGCGTGCGCTGTGGGAAGTGCTTATGGTTGCATCCAAGCTGGGACTTACATCCTTTGGAGGTCCGACAGCGCATTTGGGCTATTTTCATAATGAGTATATACGCAAACGAAAATGGATGGACGAGCAGAGATATGCTGATCTTGTGGCCTTGTGTCAATTTCTCCCGGGACCAGCAAGTAGTCAGGTGGGAATTGGTATCGGTGTCATGCGTGCAGGACTGCTTGGTGGATTAATGGCCTGGATCGGATTCACCCTTCCGTCGGTGCTCGTATTGGTGTTATTTGCCTTTATGTTAAAAGGTTACGATGTGGGCCATGCGGGTTGGATTAGCGGTTTGAAAATCGTAGCAGTGGTAATTGTTGCTCATGCCATTCTTGGCATGGCTCAGAAGCTTACCCCGGACAAAGTGAGGATTACCATCGCTGTGTTAGTGGCTACAGCGGCTTTACTATGGACAGTTCCATATAGTCAGGTCATATTGATCCTGTTCTCGGGTTTCATTGGCTGGTGGATGTACCGCGATGTTCCGGTCACTCCAGTTATCAAAATGAATGTCCCCATCCGTCGTAGCTTGGCTGTGCTGTGTTTAATCACTTTTGCAGGTCTGCTGATCCTGTTGCCGATGCTGCGGCAGGCCATAAATATGGAGTGGATCGCTCTTTTCGATTCGATGTACCGAGCAGGTTCCATGGTATTCGGAGGGGGACATGTCGTATTGCCATTGCTTGAGCAGGAACTCGTACCTCACGGTATAGTGAGCAAAGATGACTTTCTAGCTGGATATGGGGCAACACAAGCGGTCCCAGGCCCCTTGTTTACTTTTGCCGCGTATCTTGGGGCCGTTTCAATGGGCGGAGCAGGAGCGTTTATTGCTACAATAGCTATCTTTTTACCTGCATTTTTGCTCATTATCGGTACGTTGCCCTTCTGGAATGTACTTCGCGGTAATCCGCATATGCAAGGAGCGTTAGCTGGAATCAATGCAGGAGTCGTAGGTCTTCTGTTAGCCGCACTCTATCAGCCGTTGTGGACAACGGCTGTGTTGTCACCTGCTGATTTTGCGTTAGTATGTATTTTGTTTGTGCTGCTAAACTTCTGGAAATGTCCACCATGGATCATTGTTCTATTAGGTATCCTTGGAGGTATGATTGTCAATCAAATTTAATTTTTAGTTTCCGCCATTATTGTTATGTAAACAAAGGGATGCTATAAAGTTAAAGATTAAAATAATTAATGATAATCATGAACGGGCTGAGATTAAACGATGATCTTGTATGGAAGTGGAACGCCTTGTCACGTCATATCAAAAGACCATCCGGAACTCCATACAGAGTTGTTGGATGGTCTTTTTTTAATGGATAAGAGTATATGTTATTCCAGTCCGGCAATCTGTTCTTTTAATTTGTTTGCAGATGCCTGAAAGGCCAATTTCTCGGTTTCATTCAACGGAAGAGGCAGAATTTCACGCACACCATGGCGATCTACGACACAAGGTACACCCAGATATACATCAGAAACGCCGTTATAATCTTCAAGCAGTGTGGAAACATTCAGAACGGAGCCTTCGTTACCCAGAATGGCAGCGACAATACGATCGAGCGCCAAGGCGATGGCATAGGAAGTGGCTCCTTTGGCATTAATGATCTCGTAAGCTGCATTTTTGGTGCTGTTGAAAATCTCTTGTTGGGTTTCTTCGTCCAGTTCAAGGTCTGTTCCCGCAACGTTTGCCAGACTCCAGACAGGCACCTCGGAATCGCCATGTTCACCGATGATGTGAGCGTGAATGCTACGAGGATCGATGCCTTTATTTTTACCGATCAGATAACGGAATCGTGCGCTGTCCAGCAACGTACCTGAGCCGATGACCCGGGATGCCGGCCAGCCGCTTTGTTTCCAGGACGTATAGGATAAGATATCGACAGGGTTCGTAGCAATCAACAAAATACCGTGCGAGTTGACTTCGGTAATTCGATCAATGATGTCTTTGAAAATGCTTGCATTTTTCTTCAGCAGATCAATTCGAGTCTCGCCCGGCTTTTGGGAAGCACCCGCAGTAATGATGATGATATCGGCATCTTTGCAGTCGGAATAGTCGCCTGCCCAAACTTTAACTCCCCCGGTAAATGGCAGACCGTGGTTCATATCCAGCATTTCGCCGGTTGCCTTGTCATGATTCACATCCACAAATACCAACTCGGACGAACGCTGTCTGAGCATTAGCGTGTATCCCGTTGTTGTTCCTACCGCACCCATGCCGATAATAACGACACGACTGGGTTTCAATGCTGTACTTGTTGTCATAATCTTTATCCTCTCCTTTTTGGGTATACTACCATCCATATTAAGGGATATGTGGAGATAAAGCGAGTTTTGTCTATAACTTTTTTCACAATATATCTCATTTACCTAGGAAATTCGCTAAAAAGGTTAATAAATGGACTTCACACGACTAAATAAATTAGTTGTGCCTTTTTAATTAAGGACAATGATCGGCAAGTATATTCAACATTCGTCAGGTTCCCCGACGGTGTGAGCCTTTAGGTCGAAGTTTGTGGTAGAATAGGAGCAGTGGATTCTGATGAATCGTAAATATAACTTCGTCACAGAGACATGCGCGTCTGTCTGATGAATGAGAGAGGTGGAACCCACTTGCGTTTGCAATGGAAAAAAATCGCGCAGACAGCCCTGCTGTCTATAGGCATCATGATGTTGCTGGTTGCATGTACCAAAACGGAACAGCCGCCAGTTGCAGAACCTCAGGAACAGGATGACAGCGGTAACGTGGGTCAGACCCTTACCGTTGTACCTCCGACAAACAATAACACTGAAGCAACGGAGATGGCCAAATATCAAATTCAGACACGTTTGACCGATTTTCAACTCATTAATGATAACGGCGGCCTGGCCTGGGGAGTTACGCGTAACGCGCTCCGGCTTTATTACACTCAGGATCGGGGGAAAACGTGGACAAACATTTCGCCGTCAGAGAATGTGCAATTTCCGGCTAATCCGAAATATGGAGAAAGTATTTATTTTGTAGATCGTATGCATGGCTGGATTGTTCGAGAGGGGATGGGGGGCACAGATACGATTGTGCTTCGTACCAATAATGGAGGCGTGAGCTGGAGTCTGTCTTCCTTGTCGAAGACGGATAAAGTAACAGCGATATCCTTTGTCTCTCCCGAGAAAGGCTGGGTTCTGACGACACTCGATACGGGAATCGGTAAACAGGACAAGAACCTGTATCGTACTCAGGATGGAGGTACAACTTGGGAGCGAATGACTTCCAGTGATGACAAGGATAAATTCCAAACGGGTGAAATTTCAAGACGTGGCTACACCACGGGCATGACATTTTCAGACTCCAAGCATGGATTCTTGAGTGCCATAGAGTTCGGTACACCGAAGCTGTATGTGACATCAGATGGTGGTGAGCAGTGGCGAACGGGTTCTTCTTTTTTCAACCGGGATAAATTCAAAGCGTGCGGTAATTTCACGATTAGTGCACCTCAATTTTTTGGACGTGAAGCGAAGTCGGCCTGGATGTCCATGTCCTGTGCCAGCGGAGAGAGCATAACGTTCAGCGGTTTCTTCACAGCAGATGGTGGTGTAAGCTGGAAGCCGTATTCATTCAACCTGAATAAGCAAACAGGGATTAACCGCAACCTGGCGCCTGTATTTCTAAGTCCGTCCGAAGGCTGGGCGATGCAGAAGGGCATTATGTATTATACGAAAGATACAGGCAAAACGTGGACAGCCTATCCAACGAGCAGTGTTTTAGAAAAGATTTTCAAAGATTATCCTGAAATTGTGAAGATGCAGATGGTATCGCCGAACCTCGGCTGGATCTTGGTGGAGAATACCGATGCCAAACGATCGTTGCTATTGCAAACTGTAGATGGCGGAGAACATTGGAAAGTACTTTAATATGCCGCTATTGTGAAAAGTGTAGGGGAAATCTCGGATGAGGTTTCCCTTTATTTTTATTTTATTTTTTTGATACATTGTGAAATAAATCACAATTAAATCGTGAAGATGATGTTATATTTAACTCAAGAAGAAAAGGAGTGATGAAGATGAGAACCAACGGTCAAACTCAATTCACGCAGGCGGATGAATTAACAAGATACATGCTTCACTTATGCTACACATGTGACGATGCTAATCGTTGCACCACTGAAGAAGCCGTGAAAGCTTGCATGGCTGCACATGCAGAGACAGAGCAGCCGGAACAAGCAGAAGGCGTAGATGTAACCCGTGGATTCATGGACATGATGTACGCCTAGTGAAAGAAAGTGGAGATGAAAATAGCGCTGTATCAACGATTGACCCCCAAAAGGGGGTTTTTCTTTTTGAAAAAGCAAAGGAAAATCACATAACCTGCAATACAACAAGATAGTAGGGTGAGTAACCTTTGTTCCTTCTGTTGTTATCCAGTAAAAAAATAAAAATGCAAAAATTTAGATGATATTTATAGATCAGCAAGTTAATGTTTAGACAAGTGGATAGGGAAACATTAAATTAGGATTGTACATAAACACTTTAGGGGGATTCAGGTGAAAACAACATTATTCAAAAAAGCTGGTCTATTAATTGCTGCATTTATGTTAGTAGCAAGTTTAGTTTCAAATGCTAGTGTAGGAGCTACTGTAGATTATAGCGGAGGGCTGTTAGACGGAAAAAAATTGTTTAATAGTGGTGGTCCTACAAATGGAGTACTAACGGACACTGAGATGACCGACAATAATGAGAGCACTTCATTTTTGATTGCAAAATACACACAAGGACCATCAGGAACCTTTGATCATGTCAACTATGATTTTACAACTCCACAGACGCTAAAAGCATATCGTTTAAAAACGGATCGGAGCAATGGTATTGTTATTGAGCTATATGACAACGCTGGGATCAAAATTAAAAGATTTGATATTTCCACGACAGATGGTTCATTAGTTGAGTTTCCTGAGATTGTAACAGGAGTTAGTAAAGTAAGCCTTGCTCACAGCGATACAACTCAACCTTTAAAAGTATATGAATTTAATGTGTACGACCAGATCCCTACTCCACAGCCAGAACCAGAACCAGAACCAGAACCAGAGCAACCCTCTAGCAACCGTGCAATCTTGGTAGTTACGATGAATACAGGTCTTGAAAAGGAATTTGACCTAAGCATGCAAGAAGTTAACAGCTTTATTGACTGGTATGAAACAAAACAAGCAGGTAGCGGAAAAGCATCGTATGCCATTGATAAGCATGATAATAACAGAGGACCTTTTAAAAGCCGCAAGGACTATGTCCTGTTTGATCGTATCCTGACATTTGAGGTAAGTGAATATTAATGAAGAGTGCTTCATCAACTTAGGTTGATGGGGCATTTTTTGGAAGCTAAACATGTCGTGTATAATATATATCTATTTAACAATGCTTGCTCCCATTAGTTTCATAACATAAAATGGTAAATAAGATACCGTCGAGGCTCAGTGGAAAATGGGTATTAAACCACGTAACTACTCGCCTAGATAGTATAGTAAATAATCCATTTCATTCGTTGTATTGGAGGGATCAATTTTGAATTTATGGTTGTGTGCACGGGTATGATTTGTCTGGTTATCAGGTACAAAGATCGTGTGAGTAAATGGATATTATACTCTGTTTCACTTCTATCTATATTTGGAACATTAATTTTCTATATAAATTAATAAATCTCTACATCAATGAAAAAGCCATTACATAGCTCCCATTGACGAACAGCAAATACATGTAAAGACTTCATTTTACATAGATGCAGGAATGAATGAACGGTTCTAGAAAAGAGGGATACATATGGCTACATTAGGAATTATCCGTCACGGCGTGACAGACTGGAACGATCAATATCGGGCACAAGGACACACTGATATCCCGCTCAATGCAGAGGGGAGAAGACAGGCACATTTGCTTGCTGAGCGAATTCGATCGGAGCAATGGCATTACATCTATTCAAGTGATTTATCGAGAGCATTGGAAACGGCATCTATCCTTGGCGAAGCAAATTCGATTGAAATACGTGTGGATGAACGGTTACGCGAGATGGACTGCGGACAGATTGAAGGTACCACGGAGCAGGAACGTGTAGATCGGTGGGGTTATGGCTGGTCCAAGCTGGATTTGGGGATTGAATCTCATGAATCGATTGTAAAAAGGGGAAGGCAGTGTCTTGCCGAGCTAGCTAACCGACATTCAGGTGAGAACATATTAGTTGTAAGTCACGGAGCATTTCTCGGTCTAACCATGAAAAAACTTCTTGCTCATATGGATATTCATGAAAATCTGTCAAACACATCGGTAACTCACTTGCATAGCGGAACTCCTCGGTGGGATTGCTCGCTCTATAACTGTACTAAACATCTCACTTAAACGGAGGAGGAACTCCCTTGCAACTCGCAGATATTCCATCGGAGATATTGGGGCAGGTTGGAACGGTACAGCGAATTACGTTTCCAAGGCAAGGTCACACGTCTACCGTTGCCGTTCTGGAGACAGTAGGTCAGAGATATGTTATCAAAAAAACAGAGCATGAACTCTACAATGAATGGTTATCGGACGAATATATCGCGATGCAGCTTCTTCAAGGAACAGGAATCCCTATTCCGAAAACGCATTTATTTTACATAGAGAATCACTCCAGATGGCTATTGATGGATTATGTGGAAGGAATCTCGTTGAGGCAATTTCTTGCCAGCCATCCGGCTCAAGAGCATAAGGAAAAGGCAATTACCAGCTTCGGACGTTCCTTGAGAAAGCTACATGAATGCCCTTGTCCAATGGAATGGCAACATGCGGAGTCTACTTGGCTCGATACAATGCTAGCCAAGGCGGAGTATAATCTGGCTCATTATTCAGTAGACGGAACCGAAGAATTGCTCACTCGTTTGAAAAAGAACCGACCAAGTCCGGTGCAGCCTACCTTAATTCACGGCGATTTCACTATCGATAATGTACTCGTCCATAACGGCGAAGTCGTGGGAATAATCGATTGGGCGGGCGCTACCTATGGTGATCCCCGGTATGACGTGGCCTTAGCCATTCGGCCGAAAACGAATGCATTCGAGCTTGAGC
The DNA here is from genome assembly GCF_007680605.1 of Paenibacillus xylanexedens. GTDB lineage: Bacteria > Bacillota > Bacilli > Paenibacillales > Paenibacillaceae > Paenibacillus > Paenibacillus xylanexedens_B. The sequence continues at coordinate 1,992,502 of NZ_VEIO01000001.1, read as the reverse complement.
GGGACAAAGATATCTTTTATGATGCGTATGGCAAACGGAGATTAACGGAAGAAGAATATCGATATTTCGAAGATGGAATATATAACTTTTTCTAAAAGTGTACAAAAGCGAGACAGGGGCTGTGCAATGGAATTCCCGTTAATTGTTGTAGATTTGGATGGAACACTTTTGAAGGCTAACAAAGAAGTTTCCGAGAGAAACATAACGGCGATCTTGAACTGTGCCCATCGTGGGATGAAATTCATATTTGCGACGGCGCGCCCACCGAGGGCTGTGAAAGCTTTTTTGCCCGAAGAATTGCTGAAGCTTGGTTCATTTGTCTATTATAACGGCGCGTATACAAATTGCAGACATACTGGAAAACAAAATCACATTGGAATCACACCTGCGTTAACTGCGGAGGTTCTAGACTATTGTTTGGCATGTAATCCGGATCTGGACATTAGTTTAGAAGTGAGGGATGTATGGATGAGTTTGAAGCCCTATGATGCAGAGACCATCATGAAAGTAAAAGGCCAGCCGATGGTCAGGTCGTTGATGGAGCTTAAACAGCAAGAAGCATCTAAGATCCTTTTCACAGGCAATCTGGACCGGATGGCTTTTCAAGAACGCTTTGAAGGGAAGTTGAACATATTGGTCACGGATCAAGGTGAATTAACACAAGTCTCGGCGTTGAATGCATCCAAGGAACATGCCGTCTCTGTGATCTGTGATGCCATGGGTGTTGCAATGCAAGATGTGATGGTGTTTGGGGATGATGTAAACGATATCGGTCTGTTTGATCAATGTGGTTGGCCTGTGGCGATGGGGAATGCCACTCGGGATTTAACATGCAGAGCCAAAGAGATAACAGAAACGAATGAAAATGACGGGGTAGCTGTTATTTTGGAGAGACTTTGTCAGTGATGTCGTGAACGGAATGTGGAGGTACAGAGCCATGAAATATATCATAAGAACAGCTGTTGTTAGGGATATCGCAGGACTCCGTTCTGTTCGTAATAACGAGGAATTATTCATGTCCTACATGAAACAGCAGGAAAATAAAGAAATCATCGTAGCTGTTGCTGAAACCGATGATGAGGATCGGGCCATCTTGGGGTTTGGTGTTCTTAAATTACAAGGAAAGCTGGTTCCTAAATTAAGTGATCTGTACGTTAAGGAAGTATATCGAGGTCAGGGTGTTGGATCAGCATTGATCCGGTATAGGGAAGAATGTGCAAAAGAATTGGGTTATCACGAAATGTTCGTAAGTGTTGATCCAGTCGAAAATCCTAAAATGGTCAAGCTGATCTCGAAGCACGGTTATCATGCCATCTCTGAGCCTTACTCCAAGCAGGCTATCTACTATAATGAAGATGGTTCAAGTTACGAGAAAACGTACACACGGATGGATTTGAAAAAGAAACTGCTGTAGTGTTGGTTTGCTTCGCTCCACGTAGTTGTTAACTTTGCTGTTGCGAGTCGGATGACACACAAGATTGTTGAAGGGTTGCGATGAGATGAACACAGGTGGTACTATAGGAACCCCAAATAATAGAATAGACGAAGTGGCACGTGTTATTCGCGCAATGTCTCACGAAGGATTCATGGGTAAAGAAGAGGTGTGGATTCAACTTGTTGGTGTGTCTAGTTTCGCTTCCTTGCTTGCGACTCGAAGAGGAGTAAACCAGGAACTGGCTGCGATCACAGGTTTGCTTCACGGATGTTACCTTTACAGAACCGGGATCAATGTTTTCCCAGGTCCTAATAGCGCAGATACTGCAAGGCAGCTACTCCGGGGTTTACAGCTATTCAGTGAGGAAGAGTTGAGTATCATACTGAATTCGATTTTTGTTCAAGAGGCATGCCAGCAGGTTCAGGGGCCGTACGAAGAGATTTTAAAGGATGCGATCCAGTTACAAATGAACTTCTCCCCTGTAAAACAGAGTACTGCAACCAAAATGGAGAAGGTCAGATTGCATCATGTACTACATGAGCTTGGAATGACGGTTGAGGTAGATGAAATGGATTCCACTGGCTCAACGGTAGAAAAACAGGGTTACTGTGAACAAAGACGCTTAGCCCTTGCTGATGTTGCAGAAAAGTTGGCCAAGCAAAAGATTATCGGAGTTCCAGAGGATGAACTCTTTCGGGAGATTTGCCAGTATTGGCCGGACCCCGATATCCACTCGATACTCAAGGCTAATTGGTGCGCGGCTTTTTTGTATCATTGCTGTATGCAGGTTGGTATTAAACTACCTATTCGTTATCCTAACCAGACGTATCGTTTAGCTGGAGTTGGAGCATGGCTGGACTGGTCGAGATTACCTGAAACTGGATTTTTCTATCTTGATGAGGAAGACGGTTTCAAGCCAGAGCGTGGTGACTTGGTCGTATACGAAAAACTGCTGTCCGATGACTCGCATGATCACATTGGCATCGTTTTGTCTTGTGAGGGTGATCACTTACTCGTCGCAGAAGGAAACGTGGATAATCACAACTACTCGGGCATCGTAAACAGATCCAGAGGTGACTGTATTCTTGGATACATTCGAATCAATGATGGCTACCAATTTCATTTCGAAGGGGAATATAAACCGATTTAAGATTTGAAGCTGGCTGGTAGCAGATTAAGGCGGCTGTAGAATAAATATGTGGAGGGGTAATTATGTTCAAACATGCCTTAGACCGAACAGATACAGCGTATCTTTCGCTGTTTACATCCAATGACGCTGCAGCGTTATTTCGGTTAATTGATCGTAACCGGGAACATCTCGGAGCCTGGCTCAGGATTCCTGATATGACTTTGACTGAAGAGGATTCAGCGGGTTTTATCGAACGCACTCGTCTGCGTTACGCGCAGGAGGAAGGATACTGGTTAGGGATCTGGTTTCGAGGCGAACTGGCAGGTTCGATTGGATATTGTGACATTGACATTGGTAACAGAAAGGCTGAAATTGGTTATTGGCTGGGCCAGGAATATGAGGGGAATGGACTCATCACGAAGGCAGTTAAGGTCCTTATTCAGCACGCATTTGAGCAACTTGGATTAAATAAAGTGGAGATTGGTGTAGCAACTGGTAACCAGAGAAGTCGTGCCATACCGGAGAAGCTGGGATTTCAACGTGAAGGCGAGTTGCGAGATTACGAGTTTTTGAATGGGAGATTTCTACATCGAGTGATGTACGGCCTAAGGGCCGATGAGTGGAAATCTAGTGATTCACAGCGAGATTAGAGCTTATAAGACGACAACGGGATGAATACTCTAATGAGTAAACTACCTTTATTTGTAATCACAGGTGCGAGCGGTACGGGAAAAACAGCGGTGCCATCGCTTGTTCGCAAGCTTTTGCCTGAATCTGATGTCTTTGCAGAACGCGGATAAAGCCTTTGACCCGGCGATGCCGACGGTGGATACAACGAACCTGTCTTCCGAAGAAGCTACGAAACAGATTGAGTAGTGGGTAAGGAAGAATTGGTAGACTAGTCTTATATCTGAATGGAAAAAACGTTCAGAAGGTAACATAGAAGGATGATTGGAGGGGTTACATGCTCCCTTTTCAAGTCAATGATTCTATTCAGTTAAAGGTTATACAATCACAAGATCGAGATGAACTATACTCCTTAATTGATGAGAACCGAGTGATTCTAAGAGAGTGGCTGTTGTGGGTTGATAAAAGACAATCTCCTGAGGATTTGGATACTGTTATTGAAATATGGATACGTAACTACGAAGAAAGAAATGGTTTCGATGCAGGAGTATGGTATAACCAAGAATTGGTTGGCATGATAGGTTTGCATTACATCGATTGGAAAAACAAAGCGACGAGCATCGGATATTTCCTATCGGAATCGGCTCAAGGGAAGGGCATCATCACAACATCTATTCGAAAATTGAGTACATATCTATTTAATGAACTGAAGTTAAACCGAATTGTGATTCAATGCGCAGAGAACAACATCAAAAGTAGATCCATCCCTGAGAAGATCGGATTTATAAACGAGGGCACATCCAGACAGGCTCAGTGGTTATATGATCATTATGAGAACATTGTGACGTACAGCTTATTGTCCAGTGATTGGCAGGAGGAAGGTTCGAAATGATATTCAACACCATCATATGGCTGGCAATCATCTGGTTAATTTATCGCTATTACAGTCTTCCGAAGAAAGATCACATGTACAGCGTCAAAGTGCCCACTACATATTTCATTTCGTCCCCCAACAGGACGGAGGTACAGAAGAACGTCGAATGTGCTGCTTTTTCCAGTGCATATGTGTTAAGACATTTCGGTACCGAATCCGAAGGAGATGAGCTTTATCGGAGGTATCCGCGCAAATTACTGGATGGCACCTTTTATCCAAAAGCAATCATTGTTTTTTTCAAAAAACTCGGGTACTCTGCCACGTATTTGCGTGGTAATGTCACTACGTTAAGAAAGCAGATCAGCCGCGGCGTGCCTGTCATTCTGTTCATCAGGGTTCATTCGGACCGGCGATTTTTGCACTTTGTGCCTGTTGTCGGGTATGACGAAACTCATTTTTATCTGGCAGAGTCTCTGGATTTCAAGCGAAATTGTGACGAAGCGCAGTACAACCGGAAGATAAGCGTAAATGAACTGGAATCGTTATGGAACACATGGTTGCCTTTCAGCCGCAACTCTTATATCGTGATTGAGCCCAAACCTGATTCTTTAGATAAATCCGCGTAATAAATAGTGCTATAAAACGGTTGAAGCATGGCTGAGTATGTTCATAATATAATCGGTGCTCCACCTACGATATACGATGTAAATATTTCATCAGGTTAACAAGTTCCGTGTTCGTCCGCATATACATTACAGAAGACGGGTCAAGACTCCGGCTGTCCGAAGTATGAACGGAGGGGAGAGACATGGGCATTGAATCATCCTGGATGTTTGATTTGTTTGGAACCGTCTTTCCGGTGGCATTTGTCCTGATTCTGGGTATCGTGCTGTTATCAATGGGCAAAGAAGTATGGAGGTGGGGGCGCAACAATGCAGAGCCTCTGCTGACCGTACACTCTCGCATCACCAGCAGACGGGTAAAGATGAGCCAGGCGCCTTCCGAATCCGGCACCGCAAATGCCGCACGAACGTTGTATTACGTCACTTTTGAAGTAGAGAGCGGTGACCGCTTGGAATTCAAAGTGAATGGCGAAGAGTACGGTATGTGTGCCGAAGGGGATGAAGGACGGCTCTCCTTCAAGGGAACCCGGTATATTGGATTTGAACGCACGAATCGTCTGTACACTGAACGTTTACGAGGTTAAAAGAAGTTGAAAATGGAGTAGCTTGCGCCCGAATGGCGTAAGCTTTTTTTGACGGATTCGAGGACAAGCGTTTCTTAAAGGGGCGAACGTGTTTGTATATAAGTATAGAGTTAGTGGAAATCGGTAAGAAGTGAACAAGGTAATAAGTATATCAAATTAAAAAGAGAGTCTTACCAGAGGAGGAAGATGGTCATGTCATTTACAGATCAGGTTGTTGTTGTCACGGGAGCGGCCCAGGGAATTGGGCGTAGTGTTGCCGAAGCTTATGCGGTTGCCGGGGCCAAAGTCGTGCTTGCCGATGTTCAGGAAGCCGAGGGAGCGGCGGCAGCGGCTTCTATCCGCAATGAGGGCGGCGAAGCTATCTTTGTGCAGTGTGATGTGCGGAAGGAGCAGGATATTCAGCAGCTATTCGATACCACAGTGAAAGAGTTCAAGCAGGTTGATGTATTGGTGAATAACGCTGGCGTGTCCAGGTGGAAATCGCCCTATGAGCTAACGCTGGACGAATGGGACGATGTGCTCAATACGAATGTAAGAAGCTGTTTTCTGGCAAGTCGGGAGGCGGCCCGGCATATGAAAAAAAATGAACATGGCGGTGCCATCGTAAATATGGCTTCGACTCGTGCACGAATGTCTGAGCCGAATAGCGAGGCATATGCCGCATCCAAAGGTGCAATTACAGCGCTGACACATGCGATGGCAGTCTCACTTGGTAAAGACAAAATTCGGGTCAATTGTATCAGTCCCGGCTGGATTGAGACTGGAGATGTGTCCAAACTCAAAGCAGAAGACCATGAGCAACATCCATCCGGCCGGGTGGGGGTGCCATCGGATATTTCAAGGGCCTGTCTGTATTTGTCCGACCCTGCTAATACCTTTGTCACAGGGACTAATCTCGTAGTTGATGGAGGCATGACCCGAAAAATGATATATGAGGACTAGAACCGGGACGTTGCCCCGAAGCCGGTCTTTCGATATTCCTCGAAGCTGGAATAAGCCCAAGTTAAGCACTTGGGCTTATTTGTTTTTGATAAATCGGTTGCTATAATGAATGTGATTTTACAACAGAACAGGAATGGAGGGAGTGTATGTTCGGGAAAACGTCCCGGAAAGTATTTTGGCTGTTATTACTGATCGGAGGAATGATAATGATCGGGATCAAGTCACCTGCTACAGCTGAAGATGTGGATATACGGGCAGCCTGGATATGGCAGGCACAGTCTGTTAAGAGTGCAGGAGATGAGCTGCTGGAAAATGCGGCTAAACATAAGATAAATCGGCTGTATGTAAACGTAGACACGACCATCTCCAAAGAGGTGTATCGAGCATTTATTGCCAAAGCGGATCGTGAAGGTGTTTCCATTGAGGCACTGGGCGGCGATCCTTCCTGGGGTGTTCAAGGCCGCGAGGCTCCGATGCTTCGATTCACTTCTTGGGTGCAGGATTACAATCAGGCTGTGGAAGCTAGCGAACGTTTTGATGCAATCCATCTGGATGTTAAACCATACGTGTTGCCTGCATGGAAGGAAGATGCCAAACCACTAGTGCAATCCTGGATCAGTAATATGAAAATGGTTTTAAATCAGGCCAAACAGGATGGCGGAATAGCCGTGCATGTCGATCTGCCTTTCTGGCTCGATTCATACACGGTGAAGGGTGATCGCACAGCTGATGATGCAGATAACGAAGCATTGTCACACTGGTTTATTCAAAATGTAGACCATGTGACCTTGCTTGCTTACCGGGATAATGCACAAGGAAGTAACGGAATTATTCGTTTAATCGAACAGGAGATGCAGTGGGCAGACGCGAGCGGGACAAGTGTTACCGTGGGAGTAAACACCAAGCCGATGCCAGGTGAAGAGTTTACCAGTTTTGCCGGCAAAGGCTCAGCGCAGCTGGAGAATGCGCTCCAAGAGGTCGCAACTGCATTTCGGGAACATAAGTCCTATGCCGGTTCGGCTGTACATGATTTGACGTATTGGGGCGAACTGGAGCCAGGAGAACAGACACCGCCAGAGAAACCAGCGAACCCTCCTGCGAGTGCACCTGAAATTCGCGGCACCTATATCTGGGAGGCCTCACAAGTGACGGATGATGGCGGGGATCACATTCTCGCTTTTGCCAAGCAACAAAAGATTAACTGGCTATACGTACGGCTTGATCTGGATCAGCGCTACTCCAGTTATCGCAGTTTTGTAAAAAGAGCGAAAGCTCAGGGAATCGAAGTTCATGCGATGGGTGGACATCCGATCTGGGGCAAAAAGGAAAATCGTCCTCGGATCAAACGACTGATCGATTATGTGAAAAACTACAATGCCGAAGTGGAACCGGACGAGCGGTTCGAGGGCATCCATCTGGATATCGAGCCTTATACGTTGCCCGAATGGGAGGCTAACCGGAATACGCTGCTGACCGAGTGGGCATCGAACATCGCCTATTTCCAAGAAGAAACGAAGAAAGACAGTAACCTTGAAACCAGTGCAGATCTTGCGGTGTGGCTGGATACCTACCCGCTACCAGGTAAGGATATCTCTGTGACGGAGTTTATGATTGATACGCTCGATCATGTATCTCTAATGGCATTCCGTAACTCTGCAGAAGGCTCCAACGGGATCGCTGCAGTTGTAAGTCAGGAAATGGAGATTGCGGATCGATTGGGTAAACGACTGCTCATTTCCGTCGAAATGAAAGAAAATTTTGAAGGCACACATATTTCATTTCACGAAAAAGGAGCCGAGGAAATGGAGAGTCAGCTCAATAAACTGCCAGACCTGCTCTCTAAATACAAAGCATATCAAGGCAATCTGGTCCATGCTTATGATTACTGGATTGAAGCCAAACCTTAAAGAAATTCAAGAGCATGGCAAAATTAATTTGTGTTAGAAAAAGGCTTTGGGACTTCACCTCGCGTGAGGTTCCGGGCTTTTTTTGTGGAAAAAATCTGGAATAGTGTCACCGAATAGGCTCCTGCACAATACGATGTACGGTGATGAACAGCTGCTACAAGGGAGGGAACAGGCGATGGCAGTAATTAAGACCAACTCGGAGGACGTCAAGCTTTTGGCGAGACTAATGCGGGCAGAAGCCGAGGGTGATGGGGATCAAGGCATGTTGCTGGTAGGCAATGTTGGCGTGAATCGTGTGCTGGCGGACTGCCTGGATTTTGGCAACATCCGTGATATGAACCGCATGGTCTTTCAGAATCCGGGGGGCTTTGAGTCCACGCAGAAGGGATACTTCTATCAGCGGGCGAGACAATCCGAGATTCGGCTCGCACAACGGGTCATTAACGGGGAGCGTTTCTGGCCGGCGAGCAACTCGTTATGGTTTTTCAGACCGGTTGGAGATTGTCCGGCGACATGGTATAACCAGCCCAACACGGGACGTTTCAAGGCGCATTGTTTCTTTAGTCCAACTGGGGAAGACTGTCCGGACGTCTACTAATCGATTAACATTTTCATATTCAGGGAGGAATTATCGTGATTAACACACCTTATCAACCAACCCAAACTATGGGGCAGCAAGCCAATTCCGTATTGGGTGCACAAGCGAATTCTCAAGTTCAGGGAACGGCTTACAAAGTCGGTAATGGCATGCCGTCGATGGCACCAACACCCGGCATGGTATCACCTGGGATGGTGTCTCCTAGCTCCACCAGCGTACCGCCACTCGTATCCAGCGGAAGCCCGATGACACCGTCAGGAACGGTCGTTTCCACTACAGCTCCGCAGTTTGAGCAATCGTACATTGAAAATATTTTACGTTTAAACCTGGGTAAATTCGGTACATTCTACATGACATACGAAGGAAACAAAGAATGGAATGCTCGTATTTTCCAAGGGATTATCGAAGCAGCTGGACGTGACCACATCATTATCAGTGATCCTAAAACAGGCAGAAGAATCATGTTGCTGATGGTGAACTTCGATTATGCAACGTTTGATGAGCCGCTGCTTTATCAATATCCGGGCGTTGTTGGCAACTATCCGCAAGCGCCAAGCAGACGTTAATCCTTCGTTAATACCGACACATAAGTCTATCCATGCTGTCCTGAATGCAGTGAACATCTGCAGGCAGGACGGCTTTTGCATTTGTAGTCGAAAATAAAGTAACCTAATCAAGAGTTCAAGGCACTTACATATGAGAACACAAAAGAAGCAATAGATATACAAGTTCAGGCAGCAATGAACGACAGATGAAGGGAGTCCGCGGTATTGAAATCATGGATTGAAGGAGCAATACAGGGAGAAACGGAGGCTTATGAGCAACTGGTGACGCATTTTCGCGGAATGGCACTTGCTGTGGCCTATCAGCAGTTACAGGATGAACATGGTGCAGAAGATGTTGTACAGGAGGCGTTTACCGAAGCATTCGCTAATCTGTTCAAATTGGAGAAGCCGGAAGCTTTTCCGGGGTGGTTCAAAATCATTGTAGAAAGGCAATGTTATCGCTGGCTCAGACGCAAGCGGCATTCGGTGGTTCCTATACAAGAAGTAGAGACAGTATTCCTTGAAGAAGATCAGACCCGTAATCCAGAAGCTCAGGCGATCCAGAAGGAGCTACAGGAGACGCTACGTCGTTCAATTGCCCAGTTGCCATCATCGCTGCAAGTTGTGGTTGAACTGTTTTATTTTCAAGGCTACACGCTTAAAGAAATATCGGACTTTCTTGATGTGAATGTATCTGCATTAAAGAAAAGGCTGTTTGATGCCCGAACAAAACTCAAGCGTTCACTGCCTATACGAAATCTGGCATCCGTGTTCAATGAACTTCATGAAGGAGGAAAAGGCATGTTGCATATTATGAATGGGGATCATGCGGCCAATCGCTTACGGGAAAGCGGTATACAAGGAGACATTCTCGTCTGGAGGGAATTGTATACGTATGGTCCTGTAACTACAGCTATGGCGGACAGGAGCGCTCGTCAGCATCGTGCTGTTGTTTTGGAGGAGGAACTTGGCATACCCCAGAAGGTGTATTTGCAGATTGAGTCATTAGACGAGAAGCTTCGTTCGTTACAGCAGTATAAAGAGATTGTGTTATGGTTCGAGTATGACCTTTATGATCAAACGATGTTATCCTATTTGCTACATTATTTTAGCGGCCAAGATCTACAAAATATACGTCTGAATCTCCTTTGCATCGATTCGTATCCCGAGGTAGAGCATTTCAGAGGACTGGGACAGCTTACTCCGAAGCAGATCGGAAGTTTGTCAGGCAACTGGCATGTCATTGAAAAACAGGAACTTCAGGCTGGTAAACAGTTCTGGGAAGCGTACAGCTCATCTGACATTCGGTTGCATCAAGAATACTTAAAGTCCGGAATGAATGAACTCCCATTTGCAAAAGCCGCATTCGAGGCGCATCTGTCCAGGTTGCCTTCCGTAACCAATGGCTTGGGTAGTATTGAACAGACTACATTGGAAACCATCAGAGCAGGTATTCATCGTCCACATGACCTGTTTCGTAAGGTAGGAGACAAGCTACATGTGCTCGGCATGGGTGATCTGGAATACTGGGCTCATTTGAAAAGGATGTCTGAAGGCCCACATGCACTCATTCGAATGACAGGAGCCACAAGTTTTCCGATGTTTAATGAGCATGATCAGGCATTTCATGATGCTGTGATGTCGCTGACGGAACGGGGCGTTCAGGCGTTAAATGGTGAAATCGACTGGAGTATCCTGAGTGAGAATGAATACTGGGTTGGCGGATTGATTATTGGAAAAAATCATCCATCCAGTTGGCGCTGGAACCCAACTGAAAAGATGTTATGTGAGATTTAAAGGACTGCCTGTATTCATAAAATGTGAATAAAACAACGAAATTGCTACTTTTGTAAACGAATTTTGTCGATTTGGCCTTTAGGTGTCATAGGACACGGATTGACTGTGTAGTGTAGAATTATATAATAAAAGAAGTATATCCATGTTATTATGGCGTAAACAGCAGGAGGTGGAAGCATTGGGAAGTTGAAATTGCATATGAACGGCAGAATGGCTAATATCCTACATTTTCGAAGGAGGTGGACCTATTTGCCGAACGATCACGGCGAATAGGAAGAACATTTGAGTGACCCCTTACCGAGTATTATGAGTTTGATTTTAATTGGTTTACTGGTATTAATGAATGGTTTCTTTGTCTCGGCAGAATTTGCAATGGTCAAGGTGCGGAGCAGCCGAATTGAGGCTTTAGTAGAAGCGGGTAATCGCAATGCGAAATATGCGTCAAACATTATACGTAATATGGACGCGTATTTATCGGCTTGCCAGCTAGGTATTACGTTAGCTTCACTTGGACTCGGATGGCTGGGAGAGCCCGTCATTGCACGACTGCTGGAGCCTGTATTTACGGCATTTGGACTGGGTCCTGTATATGTGCATGGCATCTCGATTGTCATTGCGTTTGTCATTATTACGATTTTGCATATTGTCCTGGGTGAACTGGCTCCCAAAACGATGGCAATCCGAAAGTCAGAGGCCATTACACTGTGGTCTGCGGCACTGCTGACGTTCTTTTACAAATTGATGTATCCGTTTATCTGGGTACTGAACGGCATGGCTAATGCTTTGCTCAGACTGTTTCGGATGGCACCTGCTTCAGAACTGGATGAAGCGCATAGTGAAGATGAAATACGCATTCTCATGAAAGAAAGCAATAAGAGCGGTTTAATTGATAACACTGAATTAGCACTTGTTGATAATATATTTGATTTTACGGATACAACCGCCCGTGAAATCATGATTCCGCGGACGGAAATGATCTGTCTGAACGCCAATCAGTCCATGCTCGAAAATATGGAGATTGCGAGCGAAAGCATGCGTACCCGGTATCCGGTATATAACGGAGACAAGGACCATATTATCGGCTTTATTCACATTAAGGATCTGATGCGTTCACAGTTAACAGACACCATATCCGTGATTCGTCCGATTCTGGCTGTGCCCGATACGACGTTAATTAGTGATCTGCTCAAGCGTATGCAGCGTAGCAAAACACAAATTGCTGTTCTGATCGACGAATACGGGGGAACATCCGGTATGGTCACGCTTGAAGATATCATGGAAGAGATTGTTGGTGAGATTCAGGATGAATTTGATCAGGAGCGTCCAACCATAGAACAAGTGAATGAAATGGAATACTCGATTGACGGATTAATGCTGATTGAAGAAGTTAGTGAACGATTCGGCATTGAGATGGATCGAACGGATTACGATACGATTGGCGGCTGGTTATATTCCAGAGTGGATGCGATTCCGCCTGAAATTGGGCAATCCGTTGAATATGATGGGTATTTGTTTATTATCGAGGAGACGGAACACAAGCGAATCTCGCGTGTACATGTGATGAAGCTTGAAATGCTGGTTGAAGAAGAAGGAGCTTAGCTTCTCAGTGAGCATGAAATTCAAGATTTTGAGTATACCGACGTTTCTTAAAAGTTCTTAAAAGGCTCCTTACATGTAAGCCGCTACTATTTAGCGGCTTTTTTGATTGCTCCCTAACAAGTTTCTTGGCTGGTTGACGCTGGAAGAACCTCATGGTAATATTCAATTTAATAAAAGAAGAGGAGGCTCGTTCCCATGATTCATTCCATGCGTCTTCGATAAGCAGGTCAAAAAAGCGGATTTTTCCACAATCATGGGCTTTTTTGATTTGCTTATTTTACGTATGGAAAGACATAGGTTTCGAATAGGGTAGCTTATTTGTGCTATGCTGATTCGAGGTGTCTTCTACACGTGAGTAATGCAGATTTAAGTCCACAGTGGGCTTGGATCTGCATTTTTTATTACATCCTTAATACCTGACATAGAAAGGAGGGAAGACCTCATGAGATATATGCATTGGTATTTCTTTATATAATCCCCTTCAAAAATCGCAGGTCATCCTGCGAGCGTAAAAACTGCGATTTTTGAGGAGGAACCTATAATGAGTTTGTTAATTAAAGCAAAAGAGATTGTAGTGGAATATTCGGGCCGTGAAGTACTAGATATTGAACAACTGGAGCTTTATGAATATGACCGGATCGGCTTGGTTGGCGCTAATGGGGCGGGCAAGAGCACATTGTTAAAAGTATTACTGGGTGAGATTCCCGAATCTTGTGGGAAAGTGCTGAGGAACGGCAGTTTTTCTTATATTCCGCAGATGGAGCAGGCCGGAGATCAGGGGGAGATGGATTATGCATTAACGGGTAAGCTTGGGATAAACGGTGTAGATGCTGATCAAATGAGTGGCGGGCAGGAAACACGGCTGAAAATTGCTAAGGCTTTGTCTGAGTCAGTGCACGGTATTTTTGCGGATGAACCCACGAGCCATCTCGATTCAGAGGCAATCCATTTCCTGATTCATCAGCTCTCTTTTTATACGGGAGCGTTGCTGGTTATCAGTCATGATCGGTATTTTCTTGATCAGGTGGTTGATAAAATTTGGGAACTGAAGGATGGGAAAATTACCGAGTATTGGGGTGGATATTCCGATTACTTGGCGCAGAAGAAAGAAAACCAGAAAAAACAGGAAATCCAGTATCAGCAATATGTCAATGAACGAGGACGACTGGAAAAAGCAATGTCTGAAAAAAAGAATCAGGCTCGGAAAATCGATCAGAAAGAGAAAGGGGCCGCAAGGAAAAATAGCTCTGATCAAGGTGGCAGACTTGCCCATCAGAAATCTGTGGGGAGTAAACAAAAGAAACTTCATCAAGCCGCCAAAAATCTGGAACAACGGATTGAAGCGTTAGGTGATGTCCAAGCACCGGAGATGCATCGTACGATTCACTTTCGTCAGAGTCATGCATCAGGACTTCACAATCCATTTCCGATTATAGGAAAAGAGATGAATAAAAGATTTGGTGATACTGTCATTTTGGAAAACGCTTCTTTTCAATTCCCGCTTGGGGGCAAGATCGCGCTGACAGGTGCGAACGGTGCAGGGAAAACTACGTTGCTTAACATGATTTTAAACCGTGAACAGGGCATCACCATATCTCCTAAGGTAGAGATCGGTTATCTTGCACAACATGCATACACACTTGACCGCCATCAGGTCGTCATGGAATTCATGCAGGAGAACTGTGACTATCAGGTGCCTGAGATTCGAGCTGTATTAGCATCTCTCGAATTTTCTCAGCATGATATACGCAAGCGGCTAGCTGTATTAAGCGGCGGCGAGATCATGAAGTTGCAGCTGGCGAAAGTGTTACTTGGCCGATACAATATTTTGCTTATGGATGAACCGAGTAATTTTCTTGATATTCCTGCAATGGAGGCACTAGAGCATTTGATGAAAAGTTATGCAGGCACAATTGTTTTCATCTCGCATGATACTCGTTTAGTCGAGAACGTAGCTGATGAGGTATATGCTATTGAGCATAAACAAATTGTTCGAATCAGATAATCAGAAAATGATGTTGCTGTTTGCATAAAGTAGATTTAGATTCCCGAATGAAGCCTATTCTTCATCATACGAGATGGATTATTTTAGGTTTCACGATTTTATTTATCTGGAAAATGTTTAAAGGACGCTACCGATTGAACCATCGGGCGTCCTTATTTTTTTGAAACCAGTTATCCATTCCGTCCGTTTAATAGATTACACCAAAAATCAAAACAGAGCTGAGGAGGAATGAAGATGCATAATATTCTTAGACGAGGTAGACAAATATGCCGTACGCCAATCTTGAAAGTAAGTCTGGTTCTGGCTTTGACTGCGCCAGTTTTTCTTATCCTGTCTGCCGATCCGTCCGCAGTTGCAAGTCCGATCATCAACGTGACATCGGGAGCTCGAACCGCTCCGCCGCCACTCGAACCTCAGGAGTATTTCCTCCAATCAAGGGCTGCCAAACCCGTACATATCTATCAGGCGACTTGTACATTAACACGCGGAGACGGACTTCATGCCATCGTAAAAACAGCGACTAGAACATTCAAAGACATGAAAACCTTGTCTGTGAATTATCGATTGGAGCGATGGACAGGAACAGCTTGGGTAACGTTCGGAGGCAGCTCCTCGACACAGACCCAAACGAATCTTCTTCGATCCAATTCGGATTGGGAGGTCACATCCGGTTATTATTATCGTGTCACTAGTGTTCATACTGCTCATGATGGGATGACATCGGATCAGTCTACACATACATCGCCTAGTGTATTGTTTTAATTTATTTTGATTTGGCAGGAGAATTTTGCTCCAGGAAATCGTTGGCGATTGCAAGCATCTCCTCTTCAGTCACGGTTCCAAACAGACTCATACTTAGAGAACCTGTCATCCACTGAATAGAATTGAAGGGTGGTCCAACATACATGAGTGCTTCACTATCATCTGCAAGCTTCACAACAGTGCTCTTCTGCAGTGATGTTTTCTCAAGAGACTGCCCTGGCTTAACGTATTCATAATCGAACTGGATAAGCTCGTCTGTATCACTTTTACCCTGGATGGAGTATTTCACCCTCATCATATCGGACTCGTAATAGTTGTCAGGATTGACGGGATTCTCTGTATCCAGTACGAGTTCATATTTTATCTTGTCAAAACGGGCAGGAATGGCTTTGGATATAATAAATTCACCGATAAATCCATCACGAGCGATCTTTTCCGTAACCGCAACGGGGCGGAAAACATGTTTGTTGAGTTCAAAGGCAGGAATGTCTTCCGCTTCATCATGGATAATTGTGCTCGATTCAAGGTCAGGTGGTGGCGGTGTTTTGGCGGTTGAGGGATCGGGACTCAGATTTACAGACTTATCCTCAACCATAATCGATTTCATGCCATTACTCCAATCCTTGATCGATTGAACAATAGGAGATACGGCTTGTGTTCCCGAGGGCAGACTGAAAATAACAGCTCCAATGGTCACAGAAGCTGCCACGATGCCCGATAGCTTGAAGGTGCGTATTTTACGTTTACGTGCGCCAATTCTTTCGATCTCTTTATGTACCTTTTGCCAGGATTGCTGCATCGATTCTGTACGGGCGGCAGAGGGGGCGGAGGCAGCTTGCTGGAAAGCTTCATCAAACGCCTGCTCAAACGCTGCATCAAAGTATTCATCTTCCAGACCTGATTCGAATGGTTGTTCAAGCTTATCTAGCTTGCCTTTGCTCAATGCTTCCACCCCATTCCTTATGTAGTTTCTTCTTGATACTACCTCTTGCCCGGAATAATCGCTGTTTCACAATGTCTTCTGTGGTGCTCAACAATTCAGCAATTTCCCGATAAGAAAAGCCTTCTTTCCACCGTAACTCAACCAGAACGCGATATTCCGGCTTCAGCTGAGAGAGGTAACGCTCGATGGATTCTTGCATCATCTGAGTCTCGACTATGTTTTCAACCGAAACAGCGGTTTGATTCATCGTCTCTATATCTATAAAGACACTGTCTGCGTCGAGTTGGTTACGGTTATTTTTATTTTTTCTCAAATAATTTATTGCGGTATTCCGGGTGACTACTTTGAGCCAGGCTCTAAGTTTAACCTCGTCTTCGAAGAGGGGTTTGTTTTTAATGATTTTAATAAAAGCTTCCTGAATAATATCTTCTGCCGCTGCACGTTCCTTGATGATATATACGATTAATCCATACACCATATTATAGTATTCATAATAGACTTCTTCCTGAAGTACAGGTCCTAATTGATGAAAATCGGATGCAAGTAAAAGCTGGAGCCGATTGGCCATAGTGTTCTCCTTTCTGGTCAACAGTCCACAAACATTGGTATCATTACATTTTACAACAGATTATGGAAACGTTACAATGTCCGATAGACCTGATTACAGTCCGGAAAAGAGGGAGTTCCGACCCTGTTTGACGTTTGCTGAAAAAGAAAAAACAGACGATTATGCATACCATGGAATCCATGGCAGCAAAATCGCCTGTACAATTTAAAGTGTTCACCGCAACGATAGTTATAGATATGAAATCGTGGTTACATAAAGTTTCTTTTTTAAAAGGCCCAATTTCCTTTCAGGAAAATCGGTTCACGGTCACCACTCGCTGTAATGCCGTAGATGTCAGTCTCCGAAGAACCCATCATGAAATCTACATGAGTGATACTGGAGTTCATACCGCGTTCCGCAAGCTCTTCGGGAGACATGGTTTTGCCTCCTTCGATATTGGAAGCGTACGAACTGCCAATTGCCAGATGGCAAGATGCGTTCTCATCATACAGCGTTGTGTAATACAGAATTCCGCTTTCCGAGATCGGAGAGTGGAAAGGTACAAGCGCAACTTCACCGAGGTAATGAGAACCTTCATCCATGGAGATGAGACGTTCCAACGTTTCCTGACCTTCCTCTGCATGAAAGTCCACAATCCGTCCCTTCTCAAATGTGAGGGTAAAACGGTCAATAATGCTACCGCCGTAACTTAGTGGTTTGGTACTCGCCACTGTGCCGTTCACACCGTATTTCGCTGGAGCGGTGTACACTTCTTCCGTAGGAATATTGGCTACAAAAGGGGTACCTTGTTCGTTTACGCTACCAGCCTGCGCCCAAATATGTCCTTCAGGGAGCTCTATCGTAAGATCCGTTCCCGGGGAGATGTAATGTAGTGCATGGTACTTTTTGTTATTGAGCGCGACGGCTCGAGACTCCAGTCGTTCAATATGTTGTTCCCACGCAGCAATCGGATCTTCAACGTCTGCGCGTACTGCGGCAAATATCGCATCCCAGAGCTGATTCATCTGTTCTGCTTGCGGGAGATCAGGGAATACCTTGGCCGCCCAATCCGGTGAAGGGCAAACAATGCCAGTCCAGCTCATTTTATCAGCTTGCAGATACTGACGATACTTAGCCATCGCCTGACCAAAGGAGCGCTGGTTCGCCGAGATTCTAGCCGGATCAATGCCTTTCATCAGATCAGGGCTGGAAGATAAAATCGTCAGAAAAACGGCATTATTCTCAGCAAGTTCCTCCATCTCTGCCGCATGCCACTTTGGAAGCTCCTCGAAGGACACCTCCGGAGCCATTTCAAAGCGAAGACGGTTGACCGTTTCATCGGAGTATTTCACGATAACTTGTTTGGCCCCGGCCTCATATCCTTTGCGTACCAGTAGTTGCACAAGTGGTGCTGCATCAATCATGGCATTGATGACAAAAATCTGCCCCGGCTGCACGTTTGCCCCGACTTTGACGGCGAGTGCAGCGTATCGATCCAGCTTTTGTTCAAAACTTAACATTGTATTCCCCTCCATTATCCTCAAATGTAAGTACAATTCAGACACAGAAAAGAGAGGAGAAATCTCCTCTCTTATGCATGGAGCAAATTAGAATGCCCAGTTGCCGTTCACGAAGATCGGTTCTTCTGCACCTTCGGAAGTTACGCCGTTGATGTTCATCTCACCTGAACCAATCATGAAATCAACGTGAGTCAGACTGGAGTTCATGCCATGTTCGATCAGCTCTTCCTTGGACATCGTTTTGCCGCCTTCCAGACAGAAAGCGTAGGCATTACCGATTGCCAAGTGATTGGATGCATTTTCATCAAACAATGTATTGTAGAACAGAATGTTCGTGTCCGAAATTGGAGATTGATGTGGAACAAGGGCAACCTCGCCTAGATAATGTGCGCCTTCATCCATTTCGACCAGGTTTTTCAGCGCGTCCAGACCTTGCTCAGCAGTGTAGTCAACAATGCGTCCATTCTCAAATGTGAGAGAGAAGCCGTCAATCAGATTGCCACCGTAACTGAGTGGTTTCGTACTGCGGACGGTACCGTTTACACCGGTTTTCAGCGGAGCCGTGAAGACTTCCTCTGTAGGCATATTGGCAATAAATACATGTCCTTGCTCGTTTACACTGCCTCCGGATACCCAGATATGACCTTCGGGAAGCTCAATCGTCAGGTCTGTACCCGGCGCGGTGTAGTGAAGTTTTTTATATTTTTTGCTGTTCAGCAGATCAGCGCGGGAGTCAAGGTTTTGCAGGTGAGTTTTCCATTCTGCGACAGCATCCTTTTCACCGATTCGTACCGTTTTAAAAATAACATCCCATAGACGGTCTACTTGCTGCGCTTCAGGCAGATCCGGGAATACTTTAGCGGCCCATTCAGGGGAAGGGACAGCAACGATCGACCAGCTGAATTTATCAGCCATTTGATAGGCACGATATTTCTCCAGCGCTTTGCCGCGCACTTTCTGACTCGTTACGATGCGATCCTGTGCAACTCCGTTTAGCAGATCCGGATTTTCCGCGATAACGTGCAGGATTGCCGCACCTTCTTCAACAAGCTCCGTCATTTCACCTGCAAACCATTTAGGCTCAATGGAGAACGCTTCATCCGGCGCTAGATCATAATGAAGACGGGTAACGGTTTCGTCACTCCAGTTGACTTTGACCAGTTTTGCACCCGTGTTGTAGGCAGCTTTAACGATCAATCGTACAAAATGAGCTGCCGTGATTGGCGCATTTACGACTAATGTTTGTCCAGGGTGGACATTGACACCTACTTTGACAGCCAGTTCAGCATATTGTTGCAGATTCGATTCAAAATTGTTCATGCTATTTTTTCCTCCAATGTGATATGAATATCGTAGCTGGCGGTCTATTATAGTCCTCTTTGAAGTTTGTGAGGATTCAGCATAGGGCCTTCATTGAATAATGTATACGTTGCTACGATATATATTGTACAATTAACCAATAATAATTACCAAACAGCTTTGCCAGAAAGTTGGAGAAAAGCACCAAAAGAGAGTTTTTTGGACGCTTGAATCGAAGATTTATTGAAGTGAGGCTTTAAACGAGAGATTAAAGGAGAGTATAAAAGTGAGTATTGAAATTATTCGCGCAGAAATGCGTCGTGAGGATGAAAAAAGTTTCGTAGGAAGCACGGTGTTCAAGACAGATGGTGATAAATCCGTATATGAAATTACGTTTATGAGCAAGAACGGCAAGGATTGGGACTATAGCCTGCACTTCACGGAACAATCGGGTGACGAAGAAGAGTTGCTAAAAATGGACGAGTTGCTTGAAAATGACGATGATTTGTACAATCAATTGCTTGATGCAGCCTTGGATGCATACCCCGCTTAACGTAAAGTAAATGTTCTTGTTCTATTGTCCGAGTTACCTGACTATACTAGACGGTGTGTGCCCTGAGGAGGGCTCGTGCCGTCTATTTTTATTTTTGAGATTCCGAATAGATGTTCCAGAAAAGGGAAGTCTACGAGATGAACTAAACCAGAGAGACAATTCGCCTGATGGGAGGTAATCGTGAATGGCATCTGACAATCTGATTACATCAGGAATGACCAGCATTGAGGAAATTGCTCCTGATATTTTGAGCTTGCGTACCCTTTTTGTGAATGTCGTGTTCATTGGAAAACCGGGAAGCAGGAGCTGGGTCCTCGTGGACACAGGAATGTCAAAATTCACGAATCACATTGTTGATGTGGCAACCGAGCGTTTTCAAGGTCCGCCGTCTGCCATTATTTTAACGCATGGTCATTTTGATCATGTGGGAACGGTAATTGAACTGGAGCAATTCTGGGGAGTGCCGGTATACGCTCATCCGTCAGAGATACCCTATCTCACAGGTTTGAAAAATTATCCTCCTGCAGACCCTTCCGTGGGTGGGGGCCTTATGGCGCAGTTGTCATTTACGTATCCAAACGAAGCGATTAATCTGGATGATCGGGTATTCAGTCTACCCCAAGATCATACGGTGCCCGGCGCAAAGGATTGGAACTGGATTCATACGCCAGGTCATACACCGGGGCATATATCCTTGTTCCGCGAAGCAGATCGATTACTGATTGCGGGTGATGCGATTGTCTCGGTCAAACAGGAATCGCTCTGGAGTGTTCTGCTTCAGGACAAACAGTTACACGGCCCTCCGGCGTATTTTACAACGGATTGGGAGGAAGCACATGAATCGGTTCAGCGTATCAGGCAACTGGAGCCGAGAACGGTTGTGACTGGGCATGGACATATGTTAAGCGGAGAGATGTTACGTGAATCGCTAAGAGATCTCGACATGCATTTTGAAGAAGATACGGTACCCAAACAGGGCAAGTATGTAGAATGAGACAACATAGACACTCACTCGTGGGTGACTTGGAAAACGATAAAGCTCAACAAAGTCTAACAATGAGTGATCAAGGCAGCTGATCGAACAGCTGTCTTTTGTTTTGCGCTCTTTTGCGCTCGCATGTTTAATTTGTTCTCGATCTCAGATTGTTCTTTTATGCGCAATCATGATATAGTCGAGCCGTATAATATAACCTTAGTATGCAGGAGGTACATATAACGATGACACAACAGAATACAGCGTTCGAAGAACAATTTGGCGGCATTCCCGCGGTATGGCTGCGCTTTGGTTCATTTGAAGCAGCGGTTATTCCGAGCGTTGGCGCGAACCTGGTAGCTTTTCGGGATACGGAAAAAGGATACAGCTACCTGCGCGAGCCGGATCAGGATCAGATGGATGAATTTATGGCGGCGCCTGCCGTATATGGTATTCCGATTCTATCTCCGCCAAACCGGTATGAAGACGGACGTTTCCCATGGAATGGCAAAGTCTATCAACTGCCGATTAACGAACCTGCAACAGGCAACCATTTGCACGGATTTTTGCATGATGCGCCGTGGACGGTTGAGGGATTCGGCTCTAACGATCTGGAGAGCTATGTTACGCTCAGCCAAAACATCGGAGAAGGCCATGCTTTTTACAA
The DNA here is from genome assembly GCF_007680605.1 of Paenibacillus xylanexedens. Classification (GTDB taxonomy): domain Bacteria; phylum Bacillota; class Bacilli; order Paenibacillales; family Paenibacillaceae; genus Paenibacillus; species Paenibacillus xylanexedens_B. Next base: position 1,970,573 of record NZ_VEIO01000001.1, on the reverse strand, counting down.
ATATCTGCCGTTTACCTTCAGTGTAACGCTTCGTTATTCATTGAGCAGTCATGGTCTGCAGCAGCAGTTAATCGTGAACAATACGGGCTCAGAATATATGCCGAACCTGTTTGCTTTCCATACAGCAATCAAAGTTCCTTTTGCACCGGATAGCCAGTCTTCGGATTATACAGCCAAAGTGACGATTGGCCAGCGCCGTGAATTAAACGAGCGTTCGTTGCCGACAGGACAATTTCAACCGCTTACAACGGAGGAAGAACAACTTAAACAGGGCGGAGTTAATCCGTTTTTTGCAGCGATGGATAACCACTATACTGCTGAGCCGCAAAATGGCCGCAATTACATGGAACTGACAGATCATCGCACAGGAGACAAACTGGTGTACGATGTAGGCACGTCCTATAAACATTGGATGATCTGGAACAACAATGCCTGCAATGAATTTTTCTGTCCGGAACCACAGATGAATCTGGTTAATGCCCCGAATGTGGAAGGGGTTTCCCCAGAAGAGAGTGGTCTCGTTGGATTACAGCCAGGTGAACTGTATGAACAAACCAGCCGTTTGTATCCGATTGCTGCTCAAAAATAAAACCGGATAGATTGAACTCGCTTCCGACCTATTCGTTTTGCGCTACGCTTACAATTTTGTCGAAAAGGTGAAAACCTGTTCGTAAATCATGTATAATATGACGAGATACACAAGCTTTGTAGAGACCCAGACCAACATTTTGGAGGAGGACAAGCAAGTGGAATACCGCATTGAGAGAGATACGTTAGGCGAAATGAAAGTACCAGCCGACAGGCTGTGGGGCGCTCAGACGCAGCGCAGCAAGGAAAATTTCCCGATTGGACGCGAGCATATGCCGATGGAATTGGTGCGTGCTCTGGCCATTTTGAAAAAAAGTGCTGCGGCCAGTAATCATAAATTAGGCAAATTATCAGCGGCGAAAGCAGATGCGATTGCTTATGCGGCTGACGAGATTATTGCAGGACGTATTGATGATCACTTCCCACTGGTTGTATGGCAGACGGGTAGCGGTACTCAATCCAACATGAACGTGAATGAAGTCATTGCTAACTTGGGTAATCAACTGCTGGAGCAAAAAGGTAAAGAAGAGCGCCTGCATCCGAATGATGATGTTAATATGTCGCAAAGCTCCAACGACACCTTCCCAACAGCGCTGCATGTCGCGGGCGTTCTTGCGGTGGAAGATCAGTTGTTGCCAGCAATTGCGGTGTTGAAAGCGACTTTTGCGGAAAAAGTGGAAGCGTTTAAGGATATCATCAAAATTGGACGTACTCACCTTCAGGATGCTACGCCAATTACGCTTGGCCAAGAGATTAGCGGCTGGGAAGCTATGCTCGGTAAGAGTGAACGTATGATCCGCGAAAGCGTAGAGTACATGAAGGAGCTTGCGATTGGGGGTACGGCTGTAGGAACCGGAATTAACGCGCATCCTGACTTCGGTGATCTAACAGCCAAGGAGATTGGTAAACATACAGGTAAAGATTTCGTATCTGCACCGAACAAATTCCACGCTCTGACCAGCCATGATGAAGTGGTGTATGCTCACGGTGCAGTAAAAGCGCTTGCAGCAGATATGATGAAAATCGCCAATGACGTACGCTGGCTTGCAAGCGGTCCGCGTAGCGGTCTCGGTGAGATTCGTATCCCTGAGAACGAGCCGGGCAGCTCGATTATGCCAGGTAAAGTGAACCCGACACAGAGCGAAGCGATCACGATGGTTGTGACACAAGTGATGGGTAACGATGCGGCGATTGGATTCGCGGCGAGCCAAGGTAATTTTGAACTGAACGTATTCAAGCCTGTCATCATCTATAATTTCCTGCAGTCTGTACAGTTGCTTGCTGACTCTATTGTTGCATTTAATGACAAGTGTGCAGTGGGTATTGAGCCGAACCTGGATCAGATCAAACACAATCTGGATAACTCGCTTATGCTGGTAACTGCACTCAATCCTCATATTGGATATGAGAATGCAGCTAAAATTGCAAAGCTTGCTCATAAAGAAGGTTTGTCCCTGAAGGAAGCGGCGTTACAAACCGGACTTCTTACAGAGGAACAATTCGATCAATATGTAGACCCGGCTAAAATGATTGCACCAAAGGCCTAAACTGATTTTAAACTCCTATAAGTGTCAATTCTAAATGTCTATGAATAAAGTCCCGTAAAAGCGGCCTGCAAAGCAGGTCGTTTTTCTTATGTAATCACATATTTTGCTTGTCAGCTGATATCTATACATATAAAATACTAATGCAACAGATTTCATGCAATGATTCAGCATTCGTCTATATTTGGAGGGTTCCACGTTGTCTAAAACGAGAAGATTTACGATACGCTCCAAAATTGTATTGGGCTATCTTGTGGTTGTGCTCTTATTTGGTGTAGTACTACTGATTCTTTCGGCCCAAATCGATGTGTTGCAGAAGGAAAATGATTTTATTAGTCATCATGATCTGGATGTACATAATCTGACCAACGCGATTGAGAAAAACGTATTGGATATGGAAACAGGACAGCGAGGTTTTATGCTTACCGGTAAGGAAAGTTATCTTGAGCCTTATGATCAGGGCCTTTCCGAATGGAATTCGAATTATGATCAGTTATTTGCCCTGATCAGTGATAATCCGGCACAGCAACAAAGCTTGCAAAATATTAAATCCCATATCAACCGCTGGATTGAGATTGCCGGTGAACGATCTGTTCAGCTCAAGAAAGAAGGGGATCAGGATAAGGTTCTCGCTTTTTTTCAGTCCGATCCGGGGAAAACGGAAATTGATCTGCTTCGGTCCCAGCTTGCTACCTTCCGCAACACCGAAATTTTGCTGACAGAAGCAAGGGTGACAGACTTGGCAGAGCGAAGCTCGACTTTGCTGACCATCATGTACACTCTGTGGGGTCTGATTGCAGCGTTGTCCATTGCCGCAGCCTTTATTGTTTCTGGCAACATCGTGAGAACGCTTCAAGAGGTGAAGCAAACGATCAGCGATATTTCCAAAGGCGGCAACTTGAAGCAACGTATTCGTGTACGAACAAAGGATGAAGTGGCTGATCTTGGTCATGAAACCAATAAACTGTTAGATGAAGTACAGGAGCAAAATCGCGTCAAGGATCAACTTACGGGCGTAGCTACCCTTTTGCAAAATCCGACTACAGTGGAGGGGTTGTCCCGCTTGTTCCTTAGTGAGCTTGCAGTGATGCTGGAGATTCCATACAGTGTGCTGTATCACTGGAAAGACAACAGGTTGTTACGCGTGGCAGCATATGCTGGAGATGGTGAGAAGGAACGTTCTCTTGGCAAAATATCACTCGCCCCAGGTGAGGGGCTGGTTGGTCAAAGTGCGATTGAGCAAAGGGTGCTACGAATGAATGATTTGCCCCAGAATTACATTCGTATAGCTTCCGGGCTGGGTCATACATCGGCAAATTCGCTCACCGTGGTTCCTATCCTGTTTGAAGGAAAGACCATTGCTGTAGTGGAACTTGCTTCAATGACGCCTATGTCGGAGAAGTCCCTAGATTTGATCAAAGAATTGGCAGTAATCTTTGGTGTTTCACTTCATTCTACTGTCACCCGGATGGAACTCCAGCATCTTTACGATGAATCACAGGTCCTGAACGAAGAGTTACAAGCACAATCGGAGAAACTGCAGCTCCAAACCGAAGAGATGCAGTCTCAGACAGAAGAATTGCAGATGCAGACGGAAGAGTTGTTTATGCTGAATGAACGCTTGGAGAATCAGAAAGGTGCAGCAGAAAATACAGCTCAAGAGCTTGCAGTAACTGCGGATCAGCTACGAATCAGTTCGGGATATAAATCCGAATTTCTGGCGAATATGTCGCATGAGTTACGAACTCCACTAAATAGCATGTTGATTCTGTCCGAGATATTGGCGGAAAACAAACATCATCATTTGAGCGGTGAGGAGCAGAACTATGCAGCCGTTATTCACAGATCAGGTAAAGACTTACTTAACCTGATTAACGATATTCTCGATCTGTCGAAGGTTGAGGCTGGACAGATGGAAGTAGAATTTGATGATGTTTACCTCGACACGTTGCCTGAAGTGATGAATCAGTATTTCTTGAAAACAGCTGAACAGAAAAAAATCGATTTTCGTATTCAGTTGCAAAGTCCGCTTCCGACTACGATTGAAACCGATGAAATGCGGATGCATCAGATTCTTAGAAACCTGCTCTCGAATGCGTTTAAGTTCACCAGCGAAGGGGAAGTGGCGCTGACCATTTCTCAGGTGCGTCTGACTGACCCGGAACACGCCGATCAGGAAACCGAAGTTATTGCTTTTTCCGTTAGTGATACGGGAATTGGTATTGCGGAGGATAAACTGCTCCAGATCTTTGAGGCATTTAAACAGGCTGATGGAGCAACGGCGCGTAAATATGGCGGTACGGGACTAGGGCTGTCCATCTCTCAATCGCTCGCTTCATTACTTGGCGGTTCAATTTCGGCAACGAGCCGATTGGGCCAAGGCAGTGTGTTCACGCTGTTTCTCCCGCTCTATAGAAAAGGTCAAGAGGTTTCGCAGGAGGAGCAAGGTTCTAGACTGTTTGTTTATGAGGCAGCCGGTGCTATAGCAGAAGAACGTATCCTCCCTTCATCACCTCAGATGGAGTCGGAAAGGAAGGGAATGGAAATTTTGCTAACTCCACTGGAGGAATCGTTATTTAGAGGGCGGCAGATTCTTGTCGTGGATGATGATATCCGTAACGTATATGCGCTAGCGAATGCATTGGAGCAGTACGGTATGAAGGTGATCTCTGCTCAGAATGGAACGGAATGTCTCGAGATGTTAGAGCAAGGAGGACTTCAGCCGGATGTTATTCTTATGGATATCATGATGCCGGAACTTGATGGATATGAAACCACCCGCCGGATCAGAGAGCATCTCGGTTTGACTCAGATTCCCATCATTGCACTCACGGCAAAAGCGATGAAAGAAGATCGGGAGAAATGTATCGCTGCCGGAGCCACGGACTATCTCAGTAAACCGTTGAATATCAAAGACGTGTTATCCCGCATGAAATTATGGATGAGTCAAGAAAAGATGGAGATTTGAACGATCGGCTTTGCTTGACTCCATGTCTGAGCATAAAACGCTAATTAAAAATATGTAGAACCTATGTCTAATGACAGCATGTTGATGTTGTGTCAGGAGGGCATAGGTTTATTTTTTTTCTCATGTAAGCTTCTTTTTGAAAAATGATGTTATAATACTTAACAAATAATTGAAGATTTTCAATTCCTCATCCCTAAATCTATGTAGTTAAGGAGTTAAAAGGCCATTTTAAACTATTCGTTTACACAGTTACGTTAAATATATGGGAGGTCATGTCCATGCAGCTTACCGTTAAAGAAGCATTACAGGTATACCCGCTGTCCGAAGCGAAATTGATTGCGGGTCGGGAAGGGACTTCACGGATGATGAAATCAGTCAACGTCATGGACGCTCCTGACATTGCAGATTGGATCAAATCTGGAGAAATGTTGTTTACGACTGCTTTTATGATCAAAGACAGTGAGACAGACGCGCTTCGATTAATGCAGCGTCTGAACGAACGTGGATGTGCGGGAATCGGCATCAAGCTGGGACGATTCTGGGAATCGATTCCAGAAGGCATCGTTGAGGAGGCCGATCGACTTCGGATGCCACTTCTGGAGCTTCCGTTTCAATTCACTTTCTCTGACCAGATGAACGCCTTGTTTAAAGCGGAACATGAACGCAGTCATCGGCTATTGCATGAAGTTGTACAGAAACAAAAGAAACTCATGCAGTTTGCCTTACAACAGCAGCAACATCGCAATGTGTTTGCTGAAATGTCAACGATCCTCAACTATCCGGTTGCCGTCATCGGCTCGCGAGGGCACGTACTCTATGCGAACGATGACGTCATGTCGGACCAGGCGGTCACGCAAGGCTGGCCCTGGAAATCAGTCATGCACCGGGTGAAATGGAACCAGGGAAGTTGCCATCGAGTGCCGATCAAACAAAAAGATGAGGAGTTTGGTTTCCTACTGGTGTACACGGATTCTGCCTTGTCTCTGCGAGCGGAGGAGGAACTGTTTCAGCAAGCGGCGGATGTGCTCGCCTTTTACATGGATATGACCTACCGCGAGCATATCAACCCAACGGTTCAGGATGAAATGCGGACGCTGCTGAGCCAATATATGGATCAGAAATTGACAATGCAGGAGCTCATAACTTTGAGCGAAAATAAAGGAGTACACCTTTTTCGAGAAACGTATCAGTGTGTGCTAACCACCCTTGAACCTAACGTCTTCGCTGAGGGGAAACTTCTCAAACAGATTCATCGTGAGTTGCAGTACAATCCGCTCATGCAATTTACGGCTTCCCAGCATTTTCAGATGAGTGAAGGAATACTGTCCATCTACAGTTGTCCGACCGGGCGTGATTATGGTGAGGAGTTGTCCGCCTTTCTCCTGAATCGATTCGGGGATGTGTTCACAGCTCAAGAAGCCAAAGGTGCACCGGGGCCTCGTTTTTGGATAAGCAAAATGAAGCATGAGCCGACCTCACTGCGTGAAGCATACCATGAGTGTCTGGATACACGTCAGCTGGCTCAGAGGCTTGGCATGAAGGATCGTGCACTGCAATTTGAGATGTTGGAATTTGCGTATGTTTTCCAACACGTGCCGGAACAAATTATGGAGAATTATTGTAATAAAGTGCTTGAACCATTACTTGCCAGAGACGGTGATCCCAATCAGGTACTTATGAGCACCCTGGAGTCTTTTATTGAAAATGATGGCTTAATTAATGAAGCAGCCAAACAGCTATATGTGCATCGCAACACGGTAACTTATCGTATGGAGAAGATCGGCAGTCTGCTGCAAATGGATTTCAAAAAGACGAATGATCTGCTCAAATTAAAGCTGGTCTTTACCTTCCGTAAATTCGTGCGAGATAAAGCGCCTGCAAGAGTTCGTATGTAATCCCTAACGCTTGCATGGTTAGAGTGCCGCTGATGCTCGTGATGTAAGTGATATGTAAGTGATGCTCAAGGGGTTAATCATGAGTTATATCAAAATCTAATAAAACCGCACTGCCTTCATCGGTGAGTGCGGTTTATTAACATAGATAGCCAGCATCTAGAGATAAATTCCGTGCGCGGATAACAATCCACTTGTTTGATGTTATGTTATATCACAAAAAGACGTAAATAATGTTGCTGTATTCTAAAACAGTGAATAGAATGAGGAACAATTAATTAAATAGAGACCGGGGGTTATGACATGGATGATCTTATACATCTCGTTAACGGCTGGTCTGATCAACAGTTCATCAAGGAATTTGGCTCTCTGTTTGAAGAATCTGCGTGGATTGCAGAACGTTCTGCCGGGCTTCGGCCCTTCGGTTCTTGGGAAGAGATGATGCAGGTCATGACCAAACAAGTTCTTGACTCGGAGAATGAAGATAAGCTGGAACTGCTCCGCAAGCATCCAGATTTGGGTGCTCGCATCAGCATGAGTACCAGCTCCGTTCAGGAGCAGGCAGGCGCTGGCCTGGATTCATTAACACCGGCACATTATAACGAGCTTAAGCAGTTGAATGAGGGGTATACAAGGCAATTTGGCTTTCCGTTTATTTTAGCGGTGAAGGGCCATACAAAGGAATCCATTCTTGATTCCATGAGACAACGGCTACAGAGGAGCGAGCAAGAAGAATTCGTAACGGCATTGAATGAAGTATTTAAAATTGCCACAATCCGGTTGCAGCAATGGATGACCAAGCGTGCAACGTGATCTGAGGAAAGAGGATAAACATAGAGATCGAAGGTGAATGCCTGATGCAAGCGAATGCTGGCCGAATTACTACACATGTACTGGATACATCCAAGGGTGCTCCTGCTGCAGGAGTGAGGATTGAACTCTATTTTATAAAATGGTCAGGAAACGAGTGGAATGCCCTGAAGGTAGCCGAGTCGTTGACCAATTCGGATGGACGTTTGGATGCACCCTTACTTGATGAAGGAAAGCTGGAAGTAGGCGAATATGAACTGCTTTTTGATGTTAAACCCTATTTTGCACAACAAGTTCAAACGGATATGTCACATGTATTATGGACCGAAGTCCCTATTCGTTTTGCCGTAAGAGACACAAAAAGCCATTATCATATCCCTTTGTTGATAGCACCGGGGGGATATAGCACATACCGGGGAAGTTGAAGAAAAGACAGGACGGGATAGGGGAGATGGGCATGGGCACGATTCTACTCAAAGGCGCGCAATTGGTCACGATGAATAGAGAAGAGGAAGTATTTACGGGAGATCTTCTCATCGAAGATAACAAAATCAAAGAAATGGCAGTGCATATCGATGAGAACCTGGCAGATCAAGTCATTGATGCACGAGGGAAAGTGTTACTGCCCGGCTTTATCCAGACCCACATTCATCTATGCCAGACGTTGTTTCGTGGACGTGCAGACGATATGGAGCTGATGGATTGGCTTCGCAAGCGCATCTGGCCGTTAGAAGCGGCACATGACGAAGAATCGGTGTATTACTCCGCAATGCTAGGCCTAGGCGAATTGATCTCTAGCGGCACAACGACCATTCTGGATATGGAGACCGTGAATCATACGGAATCGGCTTTTCAAGCGATGGCCCAGAGTGGAATTCGGGTCATCTCAGGCAAGGTGATGATGGATCATGGAGATGAGGTTCCTGAGCCTCTGCGTGAGAATACGGCGGATTCGCTGCAACAAAGTGTTGATTTGTTAGAAAAATGGAACGGATTCGGTGGAGGTCGTATTCAATATGCTTTTTGTCCAAGGTTTGTTGTATCCTGCACGGAACAACTGCTTACGGAAGTACGTGACCTCTCGAATAAATATCACGTCAAAGTGCACACCCATGCTTCCGAGAATCGTGGAGAGATCGAACTGGTCGAACACGAGAGAGGCATGCGGAACATCGTTTATCTTGATCACATCGGCCTAGCTACCCCCAGATTGGTTCTTGCACATTGTGTATGGCTGAGTGAAGAAGAGAAGGAGATTATTCGTAAACGTGGTGTCAAAGTTACCCATTGTCCCGGATCGAATATGAAACTTTCTTCCGGAATTGCGGACATCCCCGACCTGTTGAACCGGCAGATCGCAGTGGGGATCGGTGCAGACGGTGCACCATGCAATAACAATCTGGATATGTTCCAGGAGATGCGTATGACAGCTTTGATCCAGAAGGTGCCGCACGGGCCGACGGTGATGGATGCCAGAACCGTGTTACACATGGCAACGATGGGCGGGGCGGAAGTGCTGGGGTTGTCCAGAGAGATTGGCAGTCTAGAAGTCGGCAAAAAGGCAGATATGATCCTGCTGGACCTTGATGATTTTCATACGTACCCGTCCTATGAGACCGACATTTACTCCCGTATCGTTTATTCCGCTACCCGTAGCTGTGTGGAAACGGTCATCATTGATGGCAGTATCGTGCTGAACAATCGTAAAATACAAACCATTGACCGCGGCATCGTATTACGAGAGTCGGATAAAAGCATTGCACGGCTAATGAAACGGTTATAGTCGGAACCGTAGAAGCAGTTGCCATCGAAACAGTACAGGTGCATGTTGAAAGGCAGAGGGCAGAAAGGGGCAATCCGATGGAAATGCATGATCTGTGTGCCGTTGCCCTTCGGGAAACCCGGAGTGTACTTGCTACTGCGATTAAAGTGGAGGGGCATGCCTATCGCAAACAAGGGGTTTCCATGCTTATAACGGAGGATGGCAGGATGTACGGCAGTATCAGTCCTGGCTGTCTGGAGAATGACCTGCAAGCCAGGGTGAGCCGCGTGCTGGAGATGCAACAACTTGAGCTGGCTAGCTATGATATGCGGCCTGAAGATGACTTTTCCTGGGGAGAAACGATTGGTTGCGGTGGCCTTGTAATGGTTCTGCTTGAGCCGATCTGTGGAGAGCTACGTGACATGATGAAACAGATGCGGCAATGTTTGGATGCGGCATTGGCGGTTTCTCTTTTGAGATCATTTAATGAAGATTACACTAACGTTACGTATAGTTATTCGAAGGTCGAGTCAGTCAAGTCAGCCGAGCCAGGACAAGAACACTATTTAACTGCAAATGAACAACCTGAATGTTCCAAAAATGATTTGTCTTTGTCCTGTCCTCCTAATCTGGCGGTTAGGAATAATCCTTGGAATCTTCCTCAACATTTCACTTCGCTATATACGCCCAAACCACGTTTGATTATCGTTGGTGCCGGAAATGATGTTGTACCGGTTGCCAGACTGTCTCAATCCGCCGGATTTCGAGTTGTCATCACAGATTGGCGAGAGTCCTTGTGTACGCTTGAACGATTTCCAGATGTGGAACTGGTGCACGGTTTTCCTCAGGAAGTTTTTCCGCAACTGAACATCAATAAGTACGACTATCTCATCCTGATGAGTCATCAATTCCCCCGTGAACGAGAATGGGTAGAGTTGTTAAAAGGTAGCAACTGCAACTATGCATATCTCGGCATCATGGGTTCACGTACCCGAACAGCTCGTTTGTTCGATGGCTTGCCGCCATTACAACACGTGCATAGTCCGGTTGGTTTGCCTATTGGTGCAGATGGGCCAGAGGAGATCGCGGTCAGTATTGTTGCAGAGTTGATTGCGGCCAGACGTAAGCCGGCGACTGTTAAATCTGCGTTAGTAACCGAAAAAAGGAGCAGTGCTTATGCAAACGACAGGAATCGTTCTGGCGGCTGGCAAGAGCAGCAGACTTGGGCGAGATAAACTATCGGTTATGATGCCGGATGGAAGGGCACTGGCAGCATGGACACTGGAGGCTGCTCTGAATTCCCGGTTGGATCAAATCGTCTGTGTGGTCAAACCAGAGGATAGTCTTGAATGGTTACCTTCCAAATGGCACGAGGTATTCTCTTACACATATAATCCCGAAAAAAGATTGCGTTTTGTATTATGCAACGATTTTGCTGGCGGCATGGCGAACTCCATTCATTGCGGTATATTGACGGCGATGGAGTACAGACCGAAGGGGGTACTGATGCTGATGGCAGACCAGCCTCTGATTACGACAGAGAATATTAATCAGGTCACCGCGGTACTGGATTCTAATCCGCTGTGTGATTATGTTGCGGGTACGGACAATGAAGGGAGTAAACCCCCGGTTGCTTTTCGCTCACATATGTTCGGCCCGTTACTATCCCTGCATGGAGATGAAGGAGCACGCAAAATGCTCCGTAATCCTAAATACCAAGGGGTACAGGTGTCTTTAGGGCGAGAGAGTTTCTGGGACGCTGATACGGAGTTGCAAGTGCAACAAATTCTGAAATATGCAGAAGAGCGGATGTGGAGGGAAGCCTGAATTTACGCGACTCCGTGAGAACACTGCAAACGATTGGGAACGTAGGGGAAATGAAATGGAGGAATAAAGGAGGGAGAGCCATGGTACTGCCGGGATACGGCTCAGGTGCGCAGCCCTCGGTGTGGCAGCCAGATACGTTACAAGAATTACAAAACATTAGGGAACAGATTGAAGGAACACGGTGTTATGTAGCTGGAGGCACGTTATTGCGAACACAATGGGAGGCTGCATTAAAGGTTTTACCTGAACATTTAGTTAGTTTGGCTTGCATTCCCGAGATCAATGGAATCTCGATCCAAGGGGATGAGATTGTAATTGGAGCCATGACCCGATTAAGAGATTGTGCGGCAGATCCTTTGCTAGGCAAGTTTCCCATTTTGCATCAGGCTATCTTGGCTATAGCAGCTCCTTCTGTTCGAAATCTGGCGACGATTGGCGGGAATATCGCTTCAGGTATAGGGGATACGTTACCGGCGTTACTTGTATATGACGCGGAGCTCCACTGGCTGACCTGTCGCGGTATGGAGACGCAGCACGTGGCATTATGGCTTGAAAATGGAAGTGATAGCAAGCTGAATGCAGATGATGTATTAATCTCCATTCATATTCCGTCCAGAAATGCCGCAGTAAATCTAACGTCTTATGATTCTGAACAATACACGTTCGATTCCGAGCAATCCCTATCCGAACGAAATCATCAAATTTCCTTCTATCGTAAATTAGGCCGTAGAGAGGCATTTACTGCCTCGCTTGTCACGGTAGCTTTTCACGGTGAGGTTAACCCGGATGACGGGCGATGGGCACGCATTGCGATTGCTGTCGGTGGCGGCTCTGGTATGGCGGTGAGGCTGACCGAAACGGAGCAGTGGCTTCGATCAGGAAAAGCGGATGCTTCTCAAGCCGCCGGGCTTGCAACGCAGGCTGTTGCTGAATTTGTATCCTATACGGATGCTTTTGCAAGCGAAAGCTACAGGATCCAGTCGGCAGGAAATATGCTTGGGGCCGGGCTTTGGCAGGCTTTTCATCCATAGCCGGCAGTATCTGTGAAGCATACAGCATCAAAAGCATCTATACCAAGCAGTGTATTAAGGAATCCCGGAAACCTAGATCGCAACGAAGATAATCGCAATTCAGGCTGGGCTTAAAAAAGGAGCAATGGAAGGGGAGAGACATCATGCTGCTTAACCGGGAACAGAGTGGGAATCGCTGGCATCTGCGGCCGGATGGCCCTCCAAAGGTCACGGGACAGTTGCAGTATCTAACAGATATGTCCTTGCCCGACATGGTCTATGGAAAAGTACTGCGGAGTGCATATCCATATGCACGGCTACTGTCCGTCGATACATCGGAAGCGGAGGCGATGGAGGGTGTATATGCGGTGTTAACGGCCAAGGATGTGCCTGGACTCAACCGCTTTGGAATCGCAACCCCGGATCAGCCCGTCTTCTGTGAAGATGTTGTTCGTTATGTGGGGGATGCGATTGCCGCGGTTGCGGCCGATTCACCTGAACGAGCTTTGCTCGCCATAGAAGCTATTCGCGTACAGTATGACGAGCTGGAGCCGCTAGACAGCACGGCTGCAGCACTGGCTCCTGGGGCGCCTGAACTGCATCCACATGGTCCAGGCAATGTGCTTCATCGTACAGAGATCAAACGTGGAGATGCCCAGCAAGCTTTTGCCGCTTGTGCTCATATTGTAACGGAGACTTATTATACGCCAAGACAAATGCATGCGTATATGGAGACAGAGGGAGGCCTGTTTGTGCCTGACGAGATGGGGCGTCTTCATGTCTATGCGGCAACACAGCATGGGTATAAGGATCGCATGCAACTCGCACGTATTATTGGCTGCCCGGAAGAACACATTCGAGTGGTATCTTCACCTATTGGTGGTTCGTTTGGCGGAAAAGATGAATTGAACGTGCAACCTTACGGTGCACTGCTCGCGTTAAAATGCGGCCGCCCTGTTAAAATGCACAACTCGCGTAAAGAATCCGTTCGGGCTGGTTTGAAGCGTCATCCGATGAAGATCGAGATGCAAACGGGTATAAGCCGTGAGGGGATATTGCAGGCACATCGGGTTCGTATTACGGCAGATACCGGTGCGTATGCAACGCTTGGAGCACCCGTATTAAACTTCTGTACCGAGCATTGTATGGGGCCGTATATGATTCCGCATGTGGATGTAGAAGGGGTATCTGTGTATACAAACAATGGATTATCCGGAGAGTTTCGGGGATTCGGAGGCAATCAGGCAATCTTTGCAATGGAAGGTCAGATGGACCGTTTGGCACAGATCATGGATATGGACCCTTGGGAGTTTCGACGGCGTAATCTGCGGCAGAAACATGATCCGGGTCCCTTGAACCAGCGCATTCTGCCCACGGATGGACTATATCAAGTATGGGAGGCGCTGGACCGCTCGGAGCTATGGCAGAAAAAACTTCATGTCCAAGAGGAACCGTCCCGCCCACCCTGGATCAAGCGAGGAATAGGTGCGGCCATCGCGATGCATGGCGCCGGGCTTGGTTACGGCATACCAGATCCGGCTGGCGGACGTTTGTCGCTGAATGCGGAGGGCAAGATTGAGGTGGCTTTCAGCTACGAGGAATTCGGGCAAGGTCTTGTCGCCACACTGGAGATCATGCTCTGTGATCTGTTCCAGTGCCAACCATCAGACCTGAGCATTGTTATTGGGGATACAGACCGTGTACCCCATAGTGGCTCCAGTACGGCATCCCGTTCCACCACGATGGCCTGGATGGCTTTGCAACGCTTGCAGCACCCGTTCCGTACAAAGCTACTTAAAGTTGCATCGCAGTTTTCTGGAATTCCAGCAGAGCAACTCATGACAGGGCGTGAGGGAATTTGGATGAAATCAGACGATTCCTCTTCAACCTCTGCCCCTCGCTTAGTCATCGCTTATGCGGATCTTGTAAAACAGGACGATGCGCAGGAATGGATTTTTGACACCACCTTTCATTATCCGACTACGCCTGACAATGTCATGGGTGGTCATTACCTCTACACGTATGCCGCTGTAGCCGCAGAGGTGGAGGTCAATACGCTGACGGGCGAAAGCAAACTTCTGGATACACGACATATTGTGGCGGCGGGGCCGGTAATCAATCCGATGGGCTATATAGGCCAGATTGAAGGTGGCAGTGTGATGGCTCTTGGATTTACATTAACCGAGGATGCTGTCATGCAGCAGAGCCGTTACGTCACAGCCAATCTGGATACGTATTTAATTCCGACAATCAAGGATATTCATTCGAATCTTGAAGTCGAGGCCATTGAAGATCTGCCTGAAGGAGATGCATTCGGACCTAGAGGAATCGGCGAGATTGGTTCCGTTGCACTTGCCCCTGCAATTACTGCAGCTATACACCAGGCGACAGGTGTATGGGTTATTCAGCTCCCCGTGCCGCGCGAGCAACTCAGCAAGCCGTTGAATGTTCTTTTGCCAGAAGGAGTGAAGCCATCATGAATAATCAGCCTCTTGAACAGACATGGAGCGCTAGAGTGAATGGGCAACTGAGAAAACTGTCCGTTTCTCCCGGAACGCGGCTTGTCGATATCCTTCGGAATCAACTAGAACTAACGGGAACCAAAGTATCCTGTGAGGTCGGACGTTGTGGTGCGTGCATGATTCTCATGAATGGAGAGCCAGTTAATGCCTGCCTCGTGATGGCGTATCAGAGTGAGGGAAGCGACATTACGACCATTGAAGGACTGCATGGTGAGAAAGAGGGAGAGTTGCACCCGATTCAACAAGCTTTTGTGGAAGAAGGCGGATTTCAGTGTGGATACTGCACTCCAGGGATGATTATTTCAACCAAGGCTTTGCTGGACGCATGTCCTGATCCTTCTCGGGAGCAGATTGAAACCGGATTATGCGGTAATCTCTGTCGCTGTACAGGTTATGGGGGAATCATACGCGCGGTAAATAAGGCAAGTGAGCGTTATACAGCCCAAGGAACGGTTGAAACAGCGATGAAAGAAGGCGCAAGCACATCAACAGTAAACATTTTACAAACAGATAATGCTGAAACCTGAATGTCCGAAGAAAGAAAATATCAATCTTTACACAAAAATATGGTAATATTAAAAATAATAGAGAATTTCCTGCGAGTGGAGATCAAGTGCTGCCCGTAGAAAATTCTTATTTTTTTGTGCGGGGTGATTAAAAATGAAGAAAAAACATGTGTTTCTCGGTACAGTGTTAAGTCTGCTTGTGATTATGCTACTTGTAAACTACATTGAGAATAATGAGGCTGTCGTAAATACGAGTCAGGTTGTCGAAAGTTACGGGGAAGATCAGGGAATGTACAATGCAACTGTAACGTTTGATATGATTAAGGCGAAAAAAGCAAGTAACGTAAAGGTTATGGTTGTATACCCGAATGATACGATCGAATATCATGATGTGTCGTCACCTGATGGTCACTACCATTTAAATATAACGAAAAACGTGGAAGAGCTTGCCTCGGACAAAAGCAAAGGCACATTACCCGAATTCCTGATTACTTGGATGTCAGGGGATAAAAAAAGAATAAAGTATGTTTCTTCAAGTGTCAGATGAATGAAGAGGTTCGTTACATAAGCATGACTAGATTGTTAAAAAAACATAGTGTTTAAAAACAAAAATTTAAGCGTTTTCGGGATTTAAGTTTGTGAAGTTTTCCTGAGGTATGATGATTATATTGTCTTGATACACATAGTGTTATTTGATTCATATAACCATATATTTACAATTTTATCCACTCGTGATATGTTTACATATGAAAGCGCCATCATGAATAGGGTTATGCACATTTCGCTCTCACATTTCAGATGGAAAGGGAGATGGCAATGAAGTTCCGAATGGAGATGGGAACGAAGAATGGATGGAGGGAGAGGGTTCGGAAAGCATTGGCAATCATGCTGGTCAGTACCTTGTTGTTGGGTATGCTGGCATTGCCTGCACCTGCGCAAGCGGATGCCCCATTGCTCACGATTGAAGGTGAAGATGCACAATTAACCTCGGATTTGCAAGTGGTAACTCAGATTTACGGACAGCCGAAGCCAGGTTATTCGGGAAGCGGATTTGTCTGGATGCAGGGATCGGGAACGATCACATTAGATGTAACCGTTCCCGAAACGGGGATGTACAGTATTTCCACCCGTTTTATGCAGGAGCTTAGTATGGATGGCAGACTTCAATACTTGGCAGTGAACGGGGTAACGAAAGGCTCTTACATGCTTCCATATACGACAACATGGTCGGATTATGATTTTGGTTTCCACAAATTAAACAAGGGAAGCAACACAATTCAACTGAAGGCTGGCTGGGGTTATGCGTATTTTGATACGTTCACAGTGGATTATGCCGATCTTGATCCGCTAAACGTACAACCTGTGCTCACGGATTCACAGGCTACGCCGGAAACACAGCTTTTGATGAATTATCTAACGGAGGTATACGGACACAAGATCATATCGGGGCAACAGGAGATCTATGGAGGAGGGAATGACGGAAATTCTGAGCTGGAGTTTGAGTGGATTCATGATTTGACGGGTAAATATCCGGCCATTCGCGGTTTTGATTTTATGAACTACAACCCGCTTTATGGCTGGGAAGATGGTACAACGGATCGGTTGATCGACTGGGTGAACAACCGCGGAGGCATTGCAACCGCATCTTGGCATATCAATGTGCCGCGTAACTTTACTACGTATCAACTTGGCGATTTTGTCGATTGGAAAGAGGCGACCTACAAACCAACCGAAACGAACTTTGATACCGCAAAGGCTGTCATTCCTGGTACGAAGGAATATCAGTATGTCATGATGACCATTGAAGATCTGGCGGAGCAGCTCCAGATATTACAGGATAACGATGTGCCGGTTATTTTCCGTCCTTACCATGAAGCAGAAGGGAACGGAGGACTGAACGGAGAGGGAGCCTGGTTCTGGTGGGCTTCTGCCGGAGCGGATGTGTATAAGAAGCTGTGGGATATGATCTACACCGAGCTGACTGAAACGTATGACCTGCATAACCTGATCTGGACTTACAACAGCTACGTTTACAGTACTTCACCAGCTTGGTATCCGGGGGATGATCAAGTAGACCTTGTGGGCTTTGACAAATACAATACGATCTACAATCGTTACGATGGATTATCCGGTGTGCCTAATGAGGATGCTATTACGTCCACATTTTATCAGCTTGTGAACTTGACCAATGGCAAAAAAATGGTGGCAATGACAGAGAACGATACCGTTCCAAGCGTGAAAAATCTGACAGAGGAAAAAGCGGGCTGGCTTTATTTCCTTCCGTGGTACGGCGAGCATCTGATGAGCGAAGCATTTAACTATGCTTCCACGTTAAAAACGCTCTATCAAAGCGATTATGTCATTACTCTGGATGAGTTGCCGGATCTGAAGGCGAACCAGCCCAATCCAAGTGCGGTCATCTCACCCGGAAGTGCAACCTTTGACAAGGAAACAAGTCATGCTGAGGATATTACGATTTCGCTTACCTTGAATGGGCATCAGTTTACGGGCGTTTCTAAGGGAGGTGTGAATCTGGTTTCCGGCCAGCATTATACGGCATCTGAATCAACAGTGATGCTGAAGCAAGCCTATCTAACAACACTACCGCTTGGACAAACGAGCCTAACTTTTCACTTCAACAATGGTAAAGATGCTGTTCTTAAGTTGAATGTAATCGATAGTTCCATTGTTGTAGTACCACCAGACAGCAAGCTAACGATTCAGGCGTATAACGGCAATACGAGCGCTTCGACGAACGGTATCGCACCCAAGTTCAAGCTGATTAATTCCGGGAATACGGCTATTCATCTCAGTGATGTAAAGGTGCGGTATTATTATACGATTGATGGTGAGCAAGCCCAGACTTTCTGGTCAGATTGGGCAAGTGTAGGAAGTGCCAACGTTACCAGTACCTTCATCAAGCTGGACACACCAGTAACTGGTGCTGACTACTATGTTGAACTGGGGTTCACTAGTAACGCCGGGGTGCTGAATCCGGGTGAAAGCGCAGAGATACAAGCTCGGTTTTCTAAAAATAACTGGTCTAATTACAATCAGTCCGATGATTATTCCTTCATGGCAACGGGCAATCAATATGGTAATCACAGCAAAATAACCGGATACGTAAGTGATCAGTTGGTATGGGGTGTGGAACCTTAAACGAAAGCAAGCAAGACCGGGTCAGTATCTCGTTAAACTGATCCGGTCTTGTTTTGTTATGTGTAAAGAAAGAGGCGTATGGATAAAAATCCGAGGCTGAAGGGAGTTATGTTTTATTTTAGAAAGCTATACTTATGGTAGTAAATGTAATTTTTATAAGTGTAATAATGGATTTGTATTCATAACAAATATTATGTAAACTTATTTTTTTCAATATCCTTTATAGATGACATCTATGGTATTAGGGAATGCTAAAGTCCTGATTAATACTAAAATTCACTCTTTTATGAACTGAATTTCGACACAGAAGAGACACTCGATTGTTGTGAACAAATTCCATTTTATTTGAAACTTTTATACACCAGATTATTTCCCGAAAATCGTTTTCGATTCTACTGAAAAATGGGCAGGTCAACCATCTGACTTTTGGCTAAAATGACAGTCAGAGCTAGGGTTACAATACTCCACAAGTTTAGAATGGCAACACAAATTTCCTGATGTTACAGGAGAGAAAAAAACGATAATAGAAATTGGAAAAAATATTAATGTTTTAATACAAAAAAAGGAATTTATACATGCCTTAAGGCTACTCCTAAATCAGGTTGAATTGTTCGGATTAATAAATAGAAATATAAGGGAAATCTCATGAAAAAGCTGATGCTACGCTATTTATAGATTGATTTGATATGGATTTGCGATAGATTTTCAGATGACCTTCACGTTATGCTGTGGGAAATCAGAAAGGAAGTGGCAACCATGGAACGCGAACTGGCGTTGGAAATTGTCCGAGTAACAGAATTGGCGGCTTTAGCTTCAGCTCCTTGGATGGGAAGAGGCGACAAGAATAGTGCAGACGAAGCGGCTACTTTAGCCATGCGTGCCATGTTCGATTCCGTGTCCATTCGAGGCACGGTCGTGATTGGGGAAGGGGAGATGGATGAAGCCCCAATGTTGTACATCGGTGAAGAAGTCGGCAATGCGGAGGGACCGGAGGTTGATGTCGCTGTTGATCCTCTGGAAGGTACAGAGATTGTGGCTAAAGGGCTGAACAATGCATTATCGGTCATTGCGGTGGCGGGAAAAGGAAATCTGCTTCACGCTCCGGACATGTATATGGAGAAACTGGCGGTTGGTCCTGCGCTGGTAGGCAAAGTTAGCATTGAAGATCCGATTGAGGTGACTCTGGAAAAAGCGGCTGCTGCGCTAAATAAAAATATCTCTGATCTCACGGTCATGATCCTTGATCGTGTACGGCATGAGAGCACGATCAAAGCGCTTCGCAAAGTTGGCGTGCGGATCAAATTCCTTAGTGACGGCGACGTTGCAGGAGCGATGGCTCCGGCTTTCCCTGAAGCGGGTATTGACCTGTATGTTGGATCAGGTGGTGCCCCTGAAGGCGTGCTGGCTGCAGCAGCCTTGTCCTGCCTCGGAGGAGAGATTCAAGGCCGTTTGATGCCAGCCAATGCAGATGAATTTCAGCGCTGCTTGCAGATGGGAATTGATAACCCTTACAAAGTGTTGACGATGGAAGACATGATCGGTACAGAGGACGTTATTTTTGCCGCAACGGGAGTAACGCCTGGTGAGATTCTTGGCGGCGTGCGTTATCTTGCAGATGACCGGGCGGAGACAGATTCGATTGTCATGCGTGCCAAAACGAAAACCATTCGTTTTATTCGTTCCCTGCATTTCCTGCCGAACAAAGAGGTATTGCATAAGGTTCGTAAGCTTCAGGCTTCCTCCGAGCCATCAGATCGCATGGTCCGGAAATTGACTAAAGAGATGGAACAGGCTGAATTCAGTCAGTCTGCCAAGGAAACAAGCGTAATTACAAAAGGTTAAAATGTTTACTTCATCTATATATTAAAATCATAGAACGCACTTGTGCGCTACATTATTGACAAATAAGAATGAGGAAAAAAGGTGAATCCCGAATTCCTCATTCTTTTTGTTGTTTTTGCATTGACAACGGTTACATGGCATGAGAAAATGTACGCGCGTACATAAATATATGTTCTCGATAAATTTTTTGATTTTTACGTGCACATTTCATCTGAAGGAGGTGAAGGACATGGCTTCTCGCAGAGAAGTCGCTGAGCTTGCGGGAGTTTCCGAAGCGACGGTGTCCAGAGTTTTAAACGGAGTTGGACCCATCAGGGAAGAGACTCGCCGCAGGGTACTTGAAGCATCCGAGCGGCTAGGCTATGTACCCAGTGCACTTGCTCGCAGCTTTGCCAGAAGTAAGAGCGGCAATTTGGGCGTTGTGTTGCCGTATGTTCCGAAGGCACATCTGTTTTCAGCCTATTTTTTCTCGGAAATGTTAAGTGGTATCGGAAGCAAAGCGAGAGACAACGGCCTTGATCTGCTGGTCATGTTTCAAACCGCAGGTGAGGCCATGAATTATACCGATCTGTTTCGCAGACAAAAAATTGATGCCTGTATCATTCTTGGTGCGAGACATGATCAGGATGAGCTGGCGGCCATGCAGCAGCTGGATCGGGAAGGGCACCCGTTTTGCGTCATGAATCAGCATTTTGCGAATGAGTCATTCATGGAAGTGGATGCTGATCATGTGGAGGGAAGCAGGCTTGCTATACGTCATCTTACCGATCAGGGAAATCGTAGAATCGCTTTTTTGAATGGACCCGACAGCTATTCGAACAGTCAGGATCGATTGGAGGGTGTGCGATTGGGGCTGTATGAGGCGGGCATGGAGCTGGATTCTAGTCTGTTATTTGAAGGCAACTACAGCAGGCGTAGCGGCATTGAGGCATCAGCTTCGATAGCTGATCGTTTGCATGAGATTGATGCGGTATTTGCAGCGAATGACAGGATGGCCATTGGTGTGATGCATGGCTTGCGGGAACGAGGCGTACGTACCCAGGATTTTCCGGCATTTGTAGGCTACGATGACTCGGATGCGGCCGAGATGGCAGTTCCAGCGCTGAGTAGCGTCAGGGTTCCCTTTTTCGAGATGGGGGAGCTTGCTGTATCCAAACTGATGCAAGGTACAAATGGCATAGCTGATGCGCGAGGTCCGAAAGGGTATCATTCCACAGTGACTTTTGATTCGTTACGCACTCTTTTACCAACGGAATTGATTATTCGTGCCTCTTCCAACCGTCGTATTGAAGAGTAGATGGAGCTAGAAACTGCTGATTTATAACTTCTGAAGTCTGCCATTTATCATGAAATGTTCTTTTCATTCTATTAAATGTTTTTTTACATTCTATTAAGGGAGGAAATGATGATGTCAAAACGTCTTCGCGTAGGAATGGTTGGATACAAATTTATGGGGAAGGCCCATAGTAATGCCTATCGCAGTCTGCCCATGTTTTTCCCGTCTGCACCGCTACAGCCTGAAATGTCAGTCATTTGCGGTCGAAATGAGCAGGGAGTTCAGGCGGCGGCAAACCAATTTGGTTGGGCTGAGAGTGTCACGGATTGGCGTGAGTTGGTGAAGCGGGATGACATTGATCTCATTGATATTAACGCTCCAAGTGATGCTCACAAAGAAATTGCGCTGGAGGCGGCACGTCAAGGCAAGCACTTGTTCTGTGAAAAACCACTTGCGCTTTCGTTAGCTGACTCCCGCGAGATGCTTCAGGCTGCAGAAAAAGCTGGTATAACCCATATGGTTGGCTTCAACTATCGTTTCTCCCCGGCTGTTCAGCTGGCAAAGGATCTGATCGAAAGCGGACGTTTAGGCAAAATCTATCATTTCCGTGCGTTTTTCCTTCAGGATTGGATTCTGGACCCGAACTTCCCGCTCGTATGGCGTCTGCAAAAAGAAGTCGCAGGTTCCGGCTCACACGGTGATCTCGGTGCTCACTTGATTGACCTCGCTCGTTTCCTCGTTGGTGAATTTCAGGAGGTTATTGGCATGAGTGAAACGTTCATCAAAGAGCGTCCGCTCGCTTCCGAGATGACGGGTCTTAGTGCAAAAGGCAGTTCGAGTGCGGATGCACCAAAAGGTGAGGTAACCGTGGATGACGCTACGTTGTTCCTGGCGCGCTTTGCAGGCGGAGCACTTGGCAGTTTTGAAGCTACACGTTTCGCAGCCGGGCATCGTAGCACAAACTCTTTTGAGATTAACGGTAGCTTGGGTAGTGTGCGGTTTGACTTTGAACGTATGAATGAACTGGAAGTGTACTTCACGAAGGATGATGAGGATGTACAGGGCTTCCGCCGCGTACTCGCTACCGATCCTGCGCATAAATATGCCGAGGCTTGGTGGCCTGCGGGACATACAATTGGTTTTGAACACACGTTTACACATGAAATGCTGGAACTTGTAACCGCTATATCGGAAGGCCGTCAGCCGTCGCCAAACTTCCATGACGGGGTTGCCTGCCAAGCCGTACTTGAAGCCGTAGAACGTTCGGTAACGGAGCGTCGCTGGGTAACCCTTGAAGAGATGTAACGATGTAATAAAGCGATACGGAAGAGATAAGGTTAGAAGACAAAAACAGAGAATATTGAATGAATCGAAAGCGAGGATCTAGCGATGAAAAAAGCACTGATTGTATGGGGCGGCTGGGATGGACATGAGCCGGAGCAAGTAGCCGCGATTTTTGAGCGTATTTTGAAGGAAGAGCAGTTCGAAGTCGAAGTCTCTGACACTTTGGAGTCGTATGCGGACGCAGAGAAATTGCTCGGTCTGGATCTGATTGTGCCTCTATGGACAATGGGGCAGATTGAGCAGGAACTGGTGAATAACGTTTCAGCGGCTGTACAGAGCGGTGTCGGCCTTGCGGGTCTGCACGGCGGGATGTGTGACGCATTCCGTAACAACGTAGACTGGCAGTTTATGACGGGCGGACAGTGGGTGGCTCATCCAGGCAACGATGGAGTGGAATACATGGTGAATATGAAGCGTGGCTCCAGTCCGCTTTTCGAACATATTGAAGATTTTCAGGTGAAAAGTGAGCAGTATTACTTGCACGTGGACCCGGCTGTGGAAGTGCTGGCAACCACCCGTTTCCCGATTGTATCCGGGCCTCACGCCGCCAATGGGCCTGTCGATATGCCTGTAGCGTGGACGAAGCGCTGGGGTGCAGGACGTGTATTTTACAATTCACTGGGACACCATGCAGACATCGTAGATATGAAGCCCGTAACCGAGATGATGCGCAGCGGTTTCCTCTGGACAGCCGCAGGTAAGGAACTGGCGAAGAGCCGCAAAACCGATGCGGCGACAGAGGTATACACAGGTATGGCAGACAACCAGACCTAATGTTTTACAATTCAATATACTAGTTAGTTTGTAAGTTCGTAATTTCGTACTCACACGACATCCATAAGAGAACTTTAAACACATATCAGATCCACGGCGAAGGGAGCAAGGGCATGAGAACAATGAAAGTAGGTATTATCGGCTGTGGTAAAATCAGCGGCATCTATATGGAGAACTGCCACCGTTTCGAGGTGCTTGAGCTGGTTGCGGTTGCCGACCTGGATCGGAATCGGGCAGAGGAGCAAGCTGCTGCATACAACGTTCCTAACGTATACACTGTGGACGAAATGTTTGCGAGTCCCGAGATCGAGCTGATCATCAATCTGACGATTCCTGCCGTGCATGCCGAAGTATGCATACGTGCGCTGGAATCGGGCAAACACGTTTATGTTGAAAAACCGCTTGCGGTTACCCGTGAAGAAGGGCAGGCTGTACTTGAAACAGCCAAACGCAAAGGCCTTCTTGTAGGTTGTGCACCTGAAACCTTCTTCGGTTCAGGCATCCAGACAGCACTGCAGCTCGTAGAGGATGGTATTATCGGGAAGCCGGTAGCGGCAACGGCCTTCATGATGAGCCGGGGACATGAATTCTGGCATCCTGATCCCGAATTCTATTATGCAAGCGGCGGAGGGCCGATGTTTGATATGGGGCCTTATTATTTGACCGCGCTTGTTCAATTGCTGGGACCCATTAAGTCCATTGCGGGAATGACGGGTAAAGCGATGACAGAACGAACCATTACGAGTGAGAAAAAGAGAGGTCAGATCATCCCCGTTGACATTCCAACCCATGTCACCGGTCTGCTCCAATTTGAGCAGGGAGCCATCGGTACGCTGATTACAAGCTTTGATGTATTTGGCGGAAGTGCATTACCTCCGATTGAGATTTACGGCACACATGGCACAATGCAGGTCCCTGACCCGAACACCTTTGGTGGCCCAGTTCGTTATCGTTTGATGGGTGAACATGAATGGACAGAAGCTCCGCTCCTTCCAGGGTACCAGGAAAATACGCGCGGCATCGGCGTGGCGGATATGGCGTATGCCGTTCAAAGCGGCCGCGCACACCGGGCAAGCGGCGAGCTCGCCTACCACGTGCTTGAAGCCATGTGGGCTTTCCATGACTCTTCGGATGAGCAGACCTTTTACAAGATGCAGAGCACATGTCGGCGTCCAGCGGCGTTGCCAGTGAACCTGCCACTATATACGCTGGATCAGTAAGAAGGGTACAACTTCTAACCAGCATGAACAGGAATAAACAGCCTCTTTCCAAGAAACTGGTAAAGAGGCTGTTTTGTGTAGCAAGAGTATCGTGTGCAAGTGTATATTGCAAATTTACCGTTGTTTTATCTGACATTTAGCAGAATGTATTTATAATCAAGGCTCAAATCCAGCCTGACTAATATAGATCTCCTGTTCTGCAAAATGCATCTGCATTTGCTTTACAACCATTTTGTGAGCATCCGGTCGATACCAGTGCTGCATCCCGATCTCCTGATAAAGAGCCTCCATCCCAAGTCTCCGTGTGCGCTTGCCTTCGCTGCCGTCACCCATGAAATAGTCATCAATACACACGCGCTGAACAAGCGGCCTCAGAGTAGACGCAAACTGTTCACTGCTTGGCAATACAGGCGCAATGGCTACTTGAGTCGGAATACCAGCTTCCCGTAGTTGTTTAAGTGCACGTAAGCGACCTGCTATAGGTGGCGCAGAGGGGGTAAAGTGCTTCCTGATATCGTCTTGATCTGTCTCCACGGTCATGCTTACTCGCACACGTTCACCAAGCTTTTTCAATACATCGATATCACGAGTAACAAGCGGACTCCGGGTCTGCACCAAGATAAAATCCGGCGGTTCGATCAGCATCGTTTCCAGCAACGAACGTGTAATTTGTTCCTGCGCTTCGACGGGTTGATACGGGTCGGTGCTGGACGACATGAAAATTGTTACTTTTCCTTTATTACGGGCGCGCAGCAATTCTTTGGCGAGTATGCCGGAGGCTTCTTTTTTCACATCTACCCAGCTTCCCCAGTCTTCCTTACGAAATAAGTTGACAGGCATCTGTCTAACGTAACAATAGGAACATCCAAAGGCGCATCCTGTATAAGGATTTAAGGTGTGGGTGTACCCGTTCAGGAAGCCAGTGCCTTTGTTTAATAACGTTTTAGGAATTTTATAAGCCAATTGAGTCTTCATGAACTTTCATGCCTTTCCCTGTAAAGTGTAGGAGTATATCCGGTGTGTTTACGAAAAACGGAAATGAAATATGCCGGATTCGATATCCCTACTTGGCGTGCGATTTCGTTGACGGTGAGACGTGTACGTTTAAGAAGGGTTTGCGCTTCGCTGATACGTTTCGCTTGGATATATTGAACAGGGG
This sequence comes from Paenibacillus xylanexedens, assembly GCF_007680605.1. Classification (GTDB taxonomy): domain Bacteria; phylum Bacillota; class Bacilli; order Paenibacillales; family Paenibacillaceae; genus Paenibacillus; species Paenibacillus xylanexedens_B. The sequence goes on along the minus strand of NZ_VEIO01000001.1, from coordinate 1,944,370 downwards.
TTTGACCCGTAACGCGTTTGAACACTCTATGCAGATGGTACGGACTCCCATGGCTTACAGCAGCAAGTACATCAAGCGCTAACGGTTCGGCGAAGTGTTTATTAATATATTCGGTAACCCCGTGAATCCACTCCTGGTCTGGCACGCGTTCTCCTGTAGGTTTACAGCGTTTGCACGGTCTGAACTTGTGAGCCAGCGCCTGCTCTGCATTTTGAAAAATCAGAACATTGTCCGATTTCGGCGCTCTTGATTTGCATGAGGGACGACAGAAAATACCGGTTGTTTGTACTGCGTAGAAAAACGTACCATCGTATGTGTGATCATTCTGGATTATTGCATTCCAGTATTCATGGGGAATCCACGAAGGCAGGGTATTCTGTTGCTCTGTAGGTTTCATAATGTTCACCTCTGCTTTAATTATACCCTGCACGGTTGGGGAATGACGAAGTTTTGAATTGAAATCGCAAGATCTCAATATTGAGCGGTTACGAAGTTCGTAAGGAATGATCCAAGCTTACTCCTTGATGTTTTCAATTCTCAGAGCTGATCTAAGAGGCGGGTTGGAATCATTTTGGTTAATGTCAGCAGTGACTCTCACTTTTTGTCCAACTTCAATCGAATCATAATTTTCTTTATCGAGGTAATAATATGCAGCCTCTTGATCTTGTCCTAGTTCTGCAAATTTCTCGGGATTTCCATTTTCCAAATCTTCCTTACTTATATTTTGGAGCATAAGAAATCTGTACGTATCATTCTTAACTTCTTTATAAACCACAGTACCCTCGTAAATTGGATAATTTGTATTTTCTTCTTTGTTAGAGCAGCCTGTAAATATAATCATACTAATGATAATAAATAAAATTGTTTTTTTCATGATGGACCTCCCTAGCTTAATCAATAGATCAATCCAGCAACTGCAAACGAAGAAGCAACACATGCTATTCATCTAAAACCTAGAGGCCTTAGCTCTTTCTTCATTCCTGCTGAAATATACGCTACAATATAAAGGATAGGTCATCTATACGAGTTGAACTGAACATTTCTCCGCTTGTATAGCATTGATCGTTCTAATCTTCTGAATCAATAACAAATAACAAACATCAGTCATAAACGAAAGAGGTAGATAGACATGGTTCGATTCGGTGTAGTAGGTACCAACTGGATTACGGAAAGGTTGCTGGAATCTGCACTTCTAGTGCAAGGGTTCGAGCTTACTGCGGTATATTCGCGGACAGAGGATAAGGCTAACGCATTTGCAGATCGGTATGATGCAGCCTATCGTTTTACGGATTTGGAAGAAATGGCAGCGAGTGATGCGCTGGATGCGGTATATATTGCCACGCCGAATACACTGCATGCACAGCAGGCGGAGCTTTTTCTGAGAAATGGCAAGCATGTACTGTGTGAGAAACCTCTGGCGGCTAATGCGGCAGAAGTACACAGCATGATCGAGACAGCGCGTAAGCATGATGTGCTGCTGATGGAAGCGATGAAGTCAACGCTCGTTCCGGTGTTTAAAAGTGTAGAGAAGCATGTGCCCAAAATCGGCCCTATTCGCAAGTACATAGCGGGTTATTCGCAGTATTCTTCGCGTTATGACAAGTATAAGGAAGGTATCGTGTTAAACGCCTTCAAGCCTGAGCTCGCTAATGGGGCGTTAATGGATCTGGGTGTGTATTGTTTATACCCGCTCATCACGCTATTTGGAGCACCTAAACACGTTCAAGCTCAGGCGATGATGCTGGAATCCGGTGTCGATGGGCAAGGAAGTGTGTTGCTGAATTATGATGGGATGGATGCGGTTGTTACGTACTCCAAAATCGCGAATTCACATGTACCTAGCGAAATTATGGGCGAGCGCGGAAGTATCATCATCGATAAGATTGGATCGCCTGAACATGCAGAGATTCGTTATAATGACGGTACGATTGAGGTACTGACGGTGGAACAGCCGCATCCCGCGATGTATTATGAAGTGGAGGAGTTCGTGAATCTGGTGCAGCAAGGAAAATTAGAATCCGCGATGAACACGTACGAACGCTCCCATCAGACGATGCAGGTCATGGATCAGATCAGGCAACAGATTGGTCTTGTTTTTCCTAATGATTAAACGAGAGATTTGATATGAGAGGAAGTAAAAGAGATGAGCCGAGAAGAGCAGAGGATTGAGAATGATCAGCAGAGCAGAGAAGAACGGGAACGTTTGAAAGACAGCTTAAGCATGAAGATGAAGCACAGCAAACAGATGCATCAGCAAGAAGAGAGCGGTCTGGAGCTATCCCAGATTGTTTTTATAGGAAGAACGTTTGATGAATACATGAGTATGTTTGATCTGACTAGGGAGGAGCTAGCAGGCCAGAACATCCTGGATTGCCCCGGAGGTGCTTGTTCGTTCAGTAGTCAGGCTCGGAAGCTTGGGGCTCATGCTGTAGCAGCAGATATCGTTTACCAGTATGGCAGGAATGAACTTGAAACGAAGGGCCTTCAGGACATTGAACATACGATGAAACAGATCCATGCTGTTCAAGGGAAGTACATGTGGGATCGATTTGGAACAATCGAAGGGTTGAGGGAAGAACGATTGCGTGCGATTACGGATTGTGTGGAAGATATGAGGCATCATCCTGATAGTTATGTGGCTACTGAACTACCTGATCTCCCTTTTAAAGAAGAGCAGTTTGATTTGATCTTATCCGCACATTTCTTATTTACCTATGCAGATCGGTTGGATTTTGATTTCCATGTTGGAACGTTGCTGGAGATGCTACGTGTCACAAGGCATGAAGTACGTATTTTTCCGACGGTAGATCTGTCAGGCAAGCGTTATGAATATATGGATGAACTGATGATGTTTTTGGAAAATAAGGGCTATCTTCTATCTGAAGTTAGAACGTCATATGAATTTCAGCGTAATGCTCATACGATGCTTCGGATAAGAAAGCCTTCACTTTAGACAGATACGATTGGAGGGAAACGAGATGAAAAAGGTTCTTATTCTTGGAGGTACACGTTTCTTCGGAAAACGACTTGTGGATCATTTGATCTGGGAGGGGAAGTCCGAGATCACGATCGCGACTCGTGGACAGACGGAGGTTGATTTTGGAGCGGAAGTGAAGCGAATCCGGATGGATCGGGAAGACCCGCAGTCTGTAACAGAGGCTGCACAGTCTGATGAGTGGGATGTCGTCTACGATAATATCTGTTACTCTCCGAATGAAGCCAAGGCTGCTTGTGAAGCATTTGCGGGACGAACCAAAAGATATGTGTTAACCTCTACACTTTCGGTGTATGGAGAACCAAGAGAAGGATTTGTGGAGACGGACTTTGATCCATACACGTATCCACTACAGTACGGCAACAAGGAGGACTTTGCTTACGGTGAAGGCAAACGGCTTGCCGAAGCTGTGTTTTTCCAAACGGCGTCCTTCCCGGTAGCGGCCATGCGTATCCCTATTGTACTTGGTATGGATGATTATACGAGAAGGCTTCATTTTCATATCAAACACGTACAGCAAGGAAAACCGATAGGTATGCCGAATCCCGATGCCGGGATTGGGTTTATTCATTCAACGGAAGCGGCAAGGTTCCTTGCCTGGCTTGGTAATGTGTCGTTAACTGGACCTGTGAATGCCGCGTCCAAGGGAGCGATTACTCTCACGGCGATGATGCAGTTAATCGAAACGGTGACGGGCATGCAGGCTCAGATTCTGAAGCAAACCGTGGACGAAGATATGTCGCCTTTCGGAGTGCAGCAATCATGGACGATGGACACATCCAAAGCAGAGCATGCAGGGTATACGTTTGAAGAGCTTATGGACTGGTTTCCGGGTCTAGTGCGAGAGATCGCTCTTGCGCTACAGTCGGAACGATAATCACGCTATGGGATGCACTTATCCGTTATAAGTGAGCTGATAGAGATATGCTTGTTATTCAACTAAAAGCTTAAATTGATCAGACAAAAAAACAGGATGACCAGAGATATGATCTCGGGTAGGTCCTGTTTTTTGTCTTTTTTCTCGAACTTGATCATCGGAGTGGAGTGTGTGAAATCTCTACTTCAATTTGTATAACATCAATTAGTAGGCGGAACAGAAGCGGATGTACGTATTCGTAGCTCGGAAGATAGGATCATATTTTCAGCGTCAGATGACAGTTTCCCTTCAATCCGGTCTATCAGCATATTCATTCCTTGATATCCGAATTCATAAGCAGGTTGTGCAATGACGGTCAGAAAAGGATCAGAGGCGGAAGCCAGATCAAGGTCATCGAAACAAACGACAGAAATATCCTCGGGTACTCTGAGTCCTCGTTTGCGCAGCAGACGGATCACTCCAATCGCCAGCATGTTGTTTGCCGCAAAAATAGCTGTAGGCTGCCGTGACCTAGAGAGCAAACGTTCCAATCCTTCATCATCACTAAAATCACGATAGCTTGTACGAAGTATAAGTGAAGGATCAGGTGTAATCCCTGCTTCCTGCAGTCCTTCGATATAACCATCTTCACGCAGTCTTGCAGTCGAAACTTCAGAAGAACCGTTGACCAGTGCAATGTGCTCGTGTCCAAGTTGAATAAGATAACGTATGAGCTCTATTGCGCCTTCACGGCTGTCTCCGGCAATCACATCTGAAGTGATACCGGGCACGGTTCGATCCAAAAACACAAATGGAATGTTTCGAGCCTGCAACTGTTGCAGATGGGGAAGAGAGCGATCTCCTGCAGGTGCAAAGAGCACGCCATCTACTCGTGTCGACAGGATCGCCTCCACGTACTCTTTTTCTTTTCGATAGTCCTCGTCACTGTTGCCAAATAAAACACGATAACCCCGAAGATGCGCGGCATCCTCGGCTCCACGGGCCAGCGTTGTATAGAAAGGGTTGGTAATGTCCGTAATTAGCAAAGACAGCATATGAGTTCGCTGCAACACCAGACTTCGTGCATTGGAGTTAGGAATGTAGCCCAGTTCATCGATGACCTGCTGCACACGTTCACGTGTAGCCGTGCTGATGCGACCTGTGCGATTAATGACTTTTGAGACAGTCATCGCAGAGACATTTGCTTTTTTGGCAATATCATAGATTGTAATCAAATGGAATCGAACCTTTCCACAACATAGTCCTTTCATTTTAAAGGATAATGGTAATTGACAGCAACATAGGAGCGTGGTAAGTTAGGGTTACCGATAACCCAAAAGGTCATTCTATGGTCTTAACCGGTCTTTAAATTGCTGGATTAAGCTCCATAAGCTCTATTTCAATCCGTTTTAAGTAAAAGTTAAGATAATCGTTTTCTAAGTTATTTCTTGAATAACAATCTCTATAAATTTATTTAATTACTCAACACAGTGACCGTTCTCGTTATTTTCATGATGGTTTCATTGTCCATCAAGGTACAGTGAACGACATTGGATGATGATTAATGAGAGTGGTTTATTTTTTAAAAATTATGTAAACGTATTCAATCATTCAACGCGTGTGGTTATCGGCAAATATTCACTCGTAATGTAATCTGATGTCTTTTTCCTTTGTTGCTCATCGTTCAGTCAGAATATTCTCAATTCCACATGCATTTATTGAAATGCACTAAAAGGAGGACGTTCTCGCATGACTCATCAGGATTATCGTTATCAACAGGCTTTTCCCAAGATTGGTATTCGTCCCACAATAGATGGCAGACGCAAGGGTGTGCGTGAGTCGTTGGAAGAGCAAACGATGCGCATGGCAACGTCGGTAGCCGAGTTGATCTCATCCGAACTTCGTTATGCCGACGGTTCTCCAGTCGAATGCGTGGTCGCGGAGACCTGTATCGGCGGTGTTGCTGAAGCCGCCGCCGCCGCGGCGTTGTTCAGCCGTTCGAATGTTGGTGTAACGATTACGGTAACGCCTTGCTGGTGTTATGGTACGGAAACGATGGATATGTCACCGTCTATACCAACGGCCATCTGGGGCTTTAACGGCACAGAGCGACCGGGAGCCGTATATTTGGCTGCCGTGCTGTCTGCACATGCACAGAAAGGGATTCCTGCGTTCGGCATCTATGGTGAAGATGTTCAGGACGGCGGTGATACTAGCATTCCAGATGATGTGCGTGACAAGCTACTCCGGTTCAGCCGTGCTGGACTTGCGGCGGCCGCAATGAAGGGGCAGGCATATCTGTCCATTGGCTCCGTGTCGATGGGGATTGCAGGTTCCATCGTCAATGATTCTTTTTTCCAGGAATATCTGGGCATGCGAAACGAATATGTGGATATGAGCGAATTGACGCGGCGGATTGAAGAAGAAATCTACGATCCTGAAGAATACGAGCGGGCACTAGCCTGGGTGAAGGAAAATTGCATTGAAGGACCGGATAACAATCCCGAGGATCTTCAGTCCGATCGAAAACGTAAAGACGACGAATGGGAGACCGTTGTTAAAATGACCCAAATCGTACGTGATCTCATGGCAGGCAATCCAAAGCTGGCTTCACTTGGATATGAAGAGGAAGCTATGGGCCACCATGCCATTGTTTCGGGGTTCCAAGGCCAACGGCAATGGACGGATCATGCCCCTAATGGAGATTTCTTGGAATCTATACTGAACTCCACGTTCGATTGGAATGGTAAACGTGCACCCTATCTTGTGGCAACGGAGAATGACAGTTTAAACGGTGTATCCATGTTGTTTGGTTCACTACTGACACATACGGCCCAGATTTTTGCGGATGTGCGCACGTATTGGAGCCCTGATTCGGTGAAGCGTGTGACTGGTCATCAACTGGAAGGGCACGCGACAGCGGGAATTCTGCATCTGATCAATTCCGGCTCTGCTGCCCTTGATGGGACTGGAGAACAAACGAGAAATGGCAAGCATGTGCTCAAGCCTTTTTGGGAAATTACGGATGAAGAAGTCCAAAGTTGCCTGAAAGCGACTTCATGGAGACCGGCATCCGTTGAGTATTTCCGCGGGGGAGGCTACTCGGCTGACTTTTTGACCAAAGGCGGTATGCCTGTAACCATGACCCGTCTGAATCTCGTTAAGGGATTGGGGCCCGTGCTACAGATTGCCCAAGGTTACACGGTGGATCTGCCAGAGCATGTTCATGACACGCTGGATCAGCGCACCGATCCCACATGGCCATCGACCTGGTTTGCTCCAATTCTTACGGGTTCGGGAGCATTTACTTCGGTTTATGAGGTGATGAATCAATGGGGAGCGAACCATGGATCCATCTCGTATGGACATATCGGTGCAGATTTGATTACCTTAGCATCAATGCTGCGCATACCCGTAAATATGCACAATGTACCTCAGACAGAAATTTTCCGTCCACGTGCATGGGGATTGTTTGGCACAAGTGAGCCGGAGAGTGCGGATTACCGCGCTTGTCATGTATTCGGACCGTTGTATCGTTGAGTTGCCGAGTTAAGGAGGCTTTCAAATGAGCAATCAGGCTACATATGTGCTTGCTGCTGATTTCGGTGCTGGCAGTGGTCGAGTCGTACGGGGCGCTCTGGATGGACGCAGACTGACGCTACATGAGGTTCATCGCTTTCCTAATGAGTCGGTTCAGCTTCGGGGTGAATTGTACTGGGATTTCCTTCGTTTATTTTACGAGCTGAAACAAGGGATACGGAAAGGCGCTGAAGGGATGGCGGGACGAATAACATCCATTGCGGTGGATACCTGGGGCGTGGATTATGGACTGATTGATGGTGCGGGAAGATTACGTAGGAATCCGCGTCATTATCGTGATGCACGTCATGCGAAATCGATGAACGATGTGCTTCAGATGATCAGTGAACAAGAGCTATATGCGATGTCAGGTGTGCTGCCTCAGCAGATCAATACGATATTTCAGTTATTCGGTGAACTTCAGGACAGTAAGATCCATTCTCAAGATAATATAATGAATCCGGATGCTGATACACGTCTATTATTCCTGCCGGACCTGTTTAACTATTATCTGTCTGGCGAGCAAGCATGCGAGTATACGATAGCAAGTACCAGTGGTTTGTTGCATAGCGGGGAAGTGAAATGGAATGAACCATTATTGAGCCGCCTCGGCTTACCTGTGTCGTTATTTCCACAATTGGTTCACTCAGGCACTGTACTAGGCCATTTATCAGACGATCTGGTTAGAGAACTACACACCGGTCCCATGAAAGTTGTTTCCGTGGGATCACATGATACGGCTTCAGCACTTGCGGCGATCCCGGTGACTGAATCGAACTATGCATTTATTAGCTGTGGAACTTGGTCCCTTATGGGGGTGGAACGTGATTCACCTCTGTTAAGTGTGCAGGCTCTTGAGCTTGGATTTACGAATGAAGGAACCGTGAGCGGTAAGGTTAGAACGCTGAAAAATCGTTCAGGTCTGTGGTTGCTTCAGGAGTGTAAACGCCAGTGGGAACGGGAAAATCGAATATACTCCCATGAAGAGTTAGTCCAGCTTGCTGTATCAGCAGGTGCGCATCAATCGGTGGTTTCCCCGGGAGATGATGTTTTTATGAGCCCAGGCAATATGCCTGAACGAATCAGACAATATTGCGAGCGCACGTTCCAAACGGTTCCCGAAACCGTAGGAGCCATCGTTCGATGTATATTGGAAAGTCTGGCACTGGAGTTCAGGCAAACGCTGGATGAGCTTGAACAGATTACAGGCGTAAGGCCCCCTGTGATTCATATGGTTGGCGGTGGTGTCCACAATCGCCTGCTCTGTCAGTTTACGGCTAACGCTACGGGAGTTCCGGTAATTGCTGGCCCCGTTGAGGCATCTTCGGCGGGCAATTGCCTGCTTCAATATGTGGCTCTTGGTGAAGTAGGCGGTTTGTCCGAGATCCGTGACATTGTATCGGCCTCCTTCGATACGGAGATGTATACACCTCAGGATTCAGAGTGCTGGCAGGAAGCATATGGAAAGTACCGGCAATACAACCAACGGAAACAACATCAGCAATAAAGGAGTGGGAGAAACATGTCTGAACAGCAGATTAGAGAAGAACTAACCAAATATGCCCGTAAGGCAGTAACTCAAGGACTTGTTGTCGGGCCGGGAGGTAACATTAGTGCACGCTCAGGCAATACGATGCTTTTATCTCCAAGCGGGTTCGCGCTAGAGGAACTGGAGCCGGAGGAATGGATCGCGATTGATATGGAGACCGGAGAGACACAAGAAGGAGCCAGCCGTCCTTCGTCTGAAGTGCTCATGCATCTGTTCAGCTATCGTGCTAACCCGGATATTCAAGCAATCGTGCATACGCACCCGGCTTATACGATAGCCCTCAGTCTTGTTTTTGAGCATCTTCCGCACCTGTTTCCGGATCAGTCCGCCCTAGTTGGAGATATCGGATTTGTGCCTTACTTACTGCCAACGACCAAGCTTCTCGCCGATGCCGTTGCTGCTAAGGTGACCGAACATGCTGCGCTTATTCTCGTCAATCACGGTCTGGTTACGACAGGTAAAAATCTGCGCGAAGCCTATTACCGTACACAAGTGGTAGAAGAAAGTGCCAAGATATATATGATTGCCAAGGCCGCAGGCGAACCTAAAATTTTGACGGATGCAGAATATAAAGAGATTCAATCCCTTGAAAGCGAAGCTTATCGAGTTCAGCTACTGCAACAGCTTAAATCTTGATCTGACTTAATCTTAAAATAGTAAATTTTATACAGTCGCAAGGGGAGAACTACCAGGATATGAGATTCGTCAAAATATGACATCTAAACAAGCGAATGATTCCCTTTTTCTCGACAACTATTGCATTACCTGAAATACCGAGTATAATACTGGGTAAATAGAACGAAAAGGGGATGCAATAAACGATGAAAACATATGCTGAATTGAACTCTCTTCTTGTTGACGATTATCTGGATCTCCTGAACATTGCAAAACAACTTGGTGATGAGGAATGGAAAGACGCGATCCTGCAAGCATTGAAGGAAGAAGTCGATGCCAACCATCACGTGGATTCAACCGAGGTGCGGCAGGATCTCTGGAATCAGTTTGAAGACATTAACGAGCAGATGCATGCTCTGTTGCTGGAATTGAAACAAGCCGAACACCCGGAAGAGAAAGAACAGATTATCGAGTTGATCTGGGGACTGAAAATAGACCGTCATGCGATTACTCGCAAGCTTGAAACGATGAGCCGTGCCAGTGCCGGAACGCACAAGGGCTGAGCATAAATATAAGTTATACCACACCGTTATACCGTACGGATGTACACGAAAAACCCGCATCAACCCTAGAACTCCACTCTAAGGGCTGTGATGCGGGTTTTATTTATCATGGGGAGGATAGTTGCGTCCTAGTTACAGCAGGTTGCCCGGTTTATCTCACTTAGAACTGCTTGGCAAAACGCTGTGCTTCCTCAATTCCTTTTTGTTTGATCTCCTCCGCACGATCTTTGAACTGGTTATGTCCTTCAACAAAAATGCCATCCAGCTTCGGTACACCCAAAAATGACATGATGATGCCCAAATAACGATGTCCCGATTCCATCTGAGCCGCAGGTCCTTCGGAATAGATACCGCCACGGGCTTGGATGTGCAACGCTTTTTTATCCGTCAGAAGTCCTACCGGACCTTGCTCTGTATAACGAAACGTTTTGCCAGCTACACAGATGGAATCAATATATGCTTTAAGCACAGGCGGGAAGGAGAAATTCCACAGTGGTGAAACGAATACATATTTGTCTGCATTCGCGAACTGGTCAGATAGTTCATTCAGCCGTTGCACTTTGGACTGTTCTTCAGAGCTCAGGTCGCCTCCAGCTTGCAGCTTACCCCATCCACTGAATACATCCGCGTCAATATGTGGAATATGGGAACGGTACAGATCGAGATGAATGATTTCGTCTGAAGCATGACTTTCTTTGTAAGCATCAATAAACGCTTTGCCGGCAGCCATACTGAACGAGGTTTGATGATCGTGCGGGTGGGCAGTAATATACAATAAAGTAGACATCGTGTTGAATCCTCGCTTTCGAATGTAAATTGGAATCTTTAGATGGTGAACATTGAACCTGAACATCAACAAGAACATCGAAACAGCTTCAGTGACTGGAGTAGTATGATGTGTATTGCTTTTTTTTATTCAAAAGTTCGAGTAAGTGGAAGGCATGTTAGTCATTGATTAGTGCAAGTAGGATGTATTCTGACCTATTGGCAAAATATAGTGATGGAAACTTTAATATATGTATAATATATAAAGACAAGTATTGTAGCGAAGCGAAAAAACGATAATTAAGATGAGTGAGATGAATGCACATGGGAATGGACTTGGAGAAACAGCGATTAAGCATTGAAGCGGCAAAATTGTATTATCAATCCGATTACAGTCAGCAGGATATTGCTTCAAGATTGGGTGTGTCACGTCCTACCGTATCGAGACTTCTTCAATATGCCAAAGACCGAGGGTACGTGCGCATTGAAATTATGGACCCGCTGGAGGATATTGATATTATCGGCGGAGAATTGAAAGCCAAATACAATCTGGAGACGGCACTGGTATGTTTCGCACCTTTGAAGAGTGATGAAGAAATTCAGAAGCATATAAGCAAGAGAGCTGCGGACTATTTACAAGATACGGTGCAGGATGCGGACATTATCGGCGTAACTTGGGGAACAACGATGCATGCGGTCGCACGTCAACTCAGGCCCAAGCAGGTCAAAGGCGTAGAAGTGGTACAGCTCAAAGGGGGAGTAAGCCACTCCCATGTAAACACTTACGCTGCGGATATTGTGCATCTGTTTGCAGAGGCGTTCCACACGGTTCCCAGGTATCTGCCGCTTCCGGTGATCTTCGATAATATTGAAGTGAAAAAAATGGTCGAGGCCGATCGCCACATTGGACGCATTGTTGAACTGGGAAGGCAGGCTAACATCGCCATATTTACGGTGGGAACCGTGAAAGAGGATGCACTTCTGTTCAAGCTGGGATATTTTAACGAACAAGAGCAGGAGCTTCTAATGAAGTCCGGTGCGGGTGACATTTGTTCACGTTTTTTTGATGCGGAAGGGCATCTGATCAGTGAGGAAATTAACAGCAGGACGGTCGGGATTGACTTGGCTGAATTAAGAAATAAGGAGAAATCCATTCTCGTTGCTGGCGGCGGACGCAAAATTGAAGCAATTCATGCGGCTCTGAAAGGCCAATATGCCAATATTCTGGTTACGGATCAATACACGGCGCAGGCGTTGCTTCGTTTATAGGAAAGCGAATAGAACGGTTACTCATGTGGCTGACTACTCTTGTCCATTGCCCAACTCCATATTTGGTATAACAGTGACAACATCTGCCATGACATTCAGGCGGATGTTTTGCTATGTAAGGCGGAAAATAAACACGGAAGAAGGAATTTTCCACTGGTGTAACACAAAGTTCACTTTTCGATCCACAAAATGAATCGTGAACGAATGTTCAAGTTGATTTTTACATATGTTCATGGTAGTGTAAGGATATAAGTTCACCAGTTCAGATAAGGGAGAGATTTCAATTGACTACACCACAATTAGCCAAAATGATCGACCACACGTTGCTTCGTGCAGACGCAACCCGGAATGAGATTACAAAACTGACGGAAGAAGCAAAACAGTACCAGTTTGCATCGGTATGTGTGAATCCGGGTTGGGTTTCTTACGCTGCAGAGCAGCTTCAAGGCACTGGCGTAGATATCTGTACAGTTATTGGTTTCCCTCTAGGGGCATCTACTTCCGAAACAAAGGCATTTGAAACGAAAGATGCCATTGCCAAAGGTGCAACAGAAGTCGATATGGTCATCAATATTAGCGCACTGAAAGACGGCAAAGATGATGTGGTAGAGCAGGACATTCGTGCTGTTGTTGAAGCTGCGGCAGGTACATTGGTGAAAGTAATTATTGAAACTTGTCTGTTGACAGATGATGAAAAAGTACGTGCTTGTCAAGCGGCTGTCAGAGCCGGAGCAGATTTTGTAAAAACATCAACCGGTTTCTCCACAGGCGGGGCAACACCTGAAGATATCGCATTGATGCGCCGTACCGTTGGTCCAGACGTAGGTGTTAAAGCTTCTGGCGGCGTTCGCAGTCTCGAAGATATGCAGAAAATGATTGAAGCTGGTGCGACACGGATCGGAGCAAGCTCTGGCGTGAAAATCATGCAAGGTGGTCAGTCCACTTCTTCTTATTAAAATGAGTTTTGTCCTGAACCTTGTAGAAACGATTACAGGGTTCGGGAATGTTTTACACAGTGTTCAAGCATTTTGTTTGACTCACTAGAATGATCTATTTATAAAATTGAATTGTAAGCGCTTTATAAAGGTTTCTGAAAATTACACAAAGTCCTCCATGTCTGAATGTAAGATTCAATACCCTTTGAGCTGTTTATACAACGGGATTAACTATCTTCAAAGGAGTGATCACATGAAATATCTTATTGCCATTCTTGGCTTACTCGTTGTTTTTGGACTGGCTTATATCGTCAGTAACGGCAAGAAGCAGATTCGATATCGACCACTTGCGGTAATGATTGTTTTACAGATTGTACTGGCCTACACTTTACTGAATACGGGAGTGGGAACCTGGCTGATTGGCGGATTTGCTACTATATTTAAAAGCTTGCTTGAGTATGCGAATGAAGGGATTGCCTTTGTCTTTGGTGGATTAACTTTAGTTGAGGATGCAAATAAAGGAGTTCCTTTCTTCCTCAACGTACTCATGCCGATTGTGGTCATCTCTGCCTTGATTGGGATATTGCAGTATATCCGAATCTTACCTTTTGTTATAAAATATATTGGTCTGGTATTAAGCAAAGTCAACGGAATGGGCAAACTGGAATCATATAACGCGGTTGCTTCGGCCATTCTGGGGCAATCTGAAGTGTTCATATCGGTGAAAAAACAAATTGGTTTATTGCCGAAACATCGGCTTTACACCTTGTGTGCCTCAGCCATGTCCACGGTATCGATGTCCATTGTCGGTGCCTATATGTCGATGATTGATCCGAAATATGTGGTGACAGCGCTGGTGCTTAACCTTTTTGGTGGTTTTATCATTGCTTCTATTGTGAATCCGTATCGGGTTACAGATGAAGAAGATATATTGGAAGTGCAGGAAGAAGAGAAACAATCGTTCTTCGAAATGCTCGGTGAGTACATTCTGGATGGTTTCAAGGTGGCTATTATTGTAGCAGCGATGCTGATCGGTTTTGTTGCCCTGATCGCCTTGATTAACGGAATATTCAGCTCGGTGATCGGTATTTCGTTCCAGGAACTGCTTGGTTATGTGTTTGCACCGTTTGCCTTTATTATGGGTGTCCCTTGGAAAGAAGCGATTCAGGCAGGCAGTATTATGGCTACTAAAATGGTGTCCAACGAATTTGTGGCGATGCTCAGTTTGAGCGAGCAAACGGCATTGTCTGCCAGAACAACAGGCATCGTATCCGTCTTCCTCGTATCCTTCGCCAACTTCTCCTCCATCGGTATTATTGCCGGTGCAGTGAAGGGACTTCATGAGAAACAGGGTAATGTGGTGGCCCGCTTCGGTCTGAAGCTGCTTTATGGTGCATCGCTGGTCAGCGTGCTGTCCGCGATCATCACTGGACTGTTTTTGTAAGTCAGATTATCGGAAGCTGGAAGGAGTGCTTAAGTTATGTCAACATTCAAAAGAGTACATCTGATCGTTATGGATTCTGTAGGAATCGGTGAAGCGCCGGATGCAGCCGAATTTGATGACTTTGACGTCGATACGTTGGGTCACATTGCACGTGAGCGTGGTGGTCTGAACATGCCAAATATGGCAAGTCTCGGACTGTCCAACATTGAACCAATCCAGGGTATCCCTGTGGCGGATAAACCCAAAGCGTATTACACCAAAATGCAGGAAGCTTCCCGTGGGAAAGACACGATGACAGGTCACTGGGAGATCATGGGGTTGTACATTGATACACCTTTCCGCGTGTTCGAGAACGGCTTCCCGGATGAGTTAATTCAGCGCATTGAAGAGAAAACGGGCCGTAAGGTCATTGGTAATAAACCAGCCAGCGGTACGGAAATTTTGGATGAACTGGGTGCGGAGCATGTGGAAACAGGTGCGTTGATCGTGTACACGTCAGCTGACTCTGTCCTTCAAATTGCAGCCCATGAGGACGTTGTTCCTTTGAAAGAACTGTATGAAATCTGTGAGTTCTGCCGTGAAATCACGCTTGAAGATCCGTACATGCTTGGCCGTATTATTGCCCGTCCGTTCGTCGGCGAAGCGGGGAACTGGAAACGTACTGCGAACCGTCATGACTACGCGCTGAAACCGTTCGGCCGTACGGTAATGAATGAATTGAAAGATGGCGGCTTGGATGTGATTGCTTTGGGTAAAATTTCCGACATTTATGACGGTGAAGGCGTAACGAAAGCTGTTCGCACCGTATCCAACATGGATGGAATGGACAAGTTGTCTGAGACGTTGGACGAAGAGTTTACCGGACTCAGTTTCCTGAACCTGGTTGATTTTGATGCATTATACGGTCACCGCCGCGATCCGCAAGGTTATGCGCAAGCCCTCGAAGATTATGATGCACGTTTACCAGAGATTTTTGCGAAAATGACAAATGATGATCTGTTGCTGATTACAGCTGACCATGGTAACGATCCAACCTATCGCGGCACAGATCATACGCGTGAATATGTACCACTGCTTGCTTACTCCCCACGTTTCAGTGAGGGTAAACAGTTGGAACTGCGCAGTACATTTGCCGATCTCGGTGCTACCGTAGCTGATAACTTTGGTGTGAAATTACCGGAGTATGGTAAAAGCTTTTTGAATGAGTTGAAATAACCTCGTTCAGATGCGGATGTAATAAACATGTTTTAAATAGTGTCTTGGGAAGAGGAGGCGTTTCAGGATGGTTGGATTCATCTTGTACGTGCCTGCTCTGCCTGGATACGAAGCGCTGTGCTATAATGCCAAAGTTGAGGAAAGAGTCTGGGAGAGCGTAGCGTCAAAAGTTGCTTTAACATTACTTGATATCAACAAAGCTTGATCACAACAAGACTCCACATCAAGAACTAAAGGTCATCTAAATCGTACTAAAGATTATCTATATCGTATCGGAGGAGATTACACATGAGTACACATATCGGAGCAAAACCAGGAGATATCGCAGAAACGATCCTTTTGCCAGGAGATCCGTTGCGCGCAAAATACATTGCTGACACGTATTTGGAAGACGTTGTTTGTTACAACGAAGTTCGTGGCATGCTCGGTTTCACAGGTACATATCAAGGTCACCGGATTTCGGTGCAAGGTTCGGGTATGGGGATTCCATCCTTCGCAATCTATGCGAACGAGCTTATTAGCGAGTATGGAGTGAAAAACCTGATTCGTGTAGGTACTTGCGGAGGAATGCAGGAGCATGTACGGGTACGTGACGTTGTCCTTGCACAAGCAGCTTGTACGGATTCCAGCATGAACAAACATGTTTTCGGTGGATATGATTTCTCACCAATTGCGACCTTCTCGTTATTGAAAGAAGCCTATGATCGTGCTACAGCAAAAGGGATGAAAATCCACGTCGGTAACGTATTTAGCTCCGATTCCTTCTATCGCGATGACCGTTCCGTGACTGAGAAATTGATGAAACACGGCGTGCTTGGCGTGGAGATGGAAACAACAGCACTGTACACCATTGCTGCGAAATTTGGCGTGAACGCTTTGACAATCCTGACGGTAAGTGATCACTTGCTGACAGGGGAAGAAACATCAGCTGAAGAGCGTCAAAAAACATTTAACGACATGATGGTTGTGGCGTTGGATACAGCAATTACACTGTAAACCTATCGAAACTGGTGTTGAAGCATGGAGTGGAGGAACCGGAATCGATTCTGGAGAAGCGAAGCGCTCGCCTTTGACTTCATATTTTAACCTCAAAAAAGGATATTCAAAAAAGGTGAAGACAACAGCGATCGAAAGAACGATCCGGGTACGGAACGGTCCCGCTCAATGGTATACATTAAATAATCCCTAATGGATTGTATCGAAACTGGTGTTGAAGCATGGAGTGGAGGAACCGGAATCGATTCTGGAGAAGCGAAGCGCTCGCCTTTGACTTCACATTTTAACCTCAAAAAAGGATATTCAAAAAAGGT
>NZ_VEIO01000001.1:0-1927178 GCF_007680605.1 Paenibacillus xylanexedens | reverse complement strand
TCGAAACTGGTGTTGAAGCATGGAGTGGAGGAACCGGAATCGATTCTGGAGAAGCGAAGCGCTCGCCTTTGACTTCACATTTTAACCTCAGAAAAGGATATTCAAAAAAGGTGAAGACAACAGCGATCGAAAGAACGATCCGGGTACGGAACGGTCCCGCTTAACACGTGTTCTATACAATCCATTTTACAAAAGGAGAGGTCATCATGAGAATGGTAGACATTATTGCTAAAAAACGTGACGGAAAAGAACTGACCACAGAAGAGATCGATTTCGTCGTTCAAGGATATACACAAGGAGAAATCCCGGATTACCAAGTCAGCGCATGGGCGATGGCTGTATTTTTCAAGGATATGACGGATAAGGAACGTGCTGATCTGACGATGTCGATGGTGAACTCTGGCGAAACGATCGATTTATCTGCGATTGAAGGCATCAAAGTAGATAAACACTCCACTGGAGGCGTGGGAGACACGACGACACTGGTGCTTGCGCCACTCGTTGCTGCACTCGATGTACCTGTTGCGAAGATGTCTGGTCGCGGTCTGGGGCACACGGGCGGTACTACGGACAAGCTGGAATCCGTTGCGGGTTTCCACGTTGAGCTTGAAAAAGAAGAGTTTATTCGTCTCGTAAACGAACATAAAGTAGCGGTTATCGGTCAAAGTGGCAACCTGACACCTGCCGACAAAAAGCTGTACGCACTTCGTGACGTAACGGCAACAGTAAACTCGATCCCATTGATCGCCAGCTCCATCATGAGCAAAAAAATCGCAGCAGGTGCAGATGCGATCGTACTGGACGTAAAAACAGGCGCAGGTGCGTTTATGAAAACAACAGAAGATGCTAAAGAATTGGCACACGCCATGGTTAGCATTGGTAACAATGTAGGCCGTAAAACGATGGCTGTTATCTCCGACATGTCCCAGCCACTGGGTCTTGCCATCGGTAATGCTCTGGAAGTCAAAGAAGCAATTCTTACACTGCAAGGTAAAGGTCCGAAAGATCTGGAAGAACTGTGCCTGGCACTGGGACGTCAGATGGTATATCTCGCAGGTAAAGCAGATTCACTGGAGCACGCGGAAGAGAAACTCAAAGAAGTCATCCAGAACGGTAAAGCGCTGGAGAAATTCAAACATTTCTTGGCCAACCAAGGCGGCGATGCTTCCGTGGTTGACCACCCAGAGCGCTTGCCACAAGCACAATATCTAATCGAAGTTCCAGCAGATCGTGACGGGTATGTAGCTGGGATCGTTGCGGATGAGATCGGAACAGCTGCGATGTTGCTTGGTGCAGGTCGTGCAACGAAAGAGTCCGAGATCGATCTGGCGGTTGGTTTGATGCTGAACAAAAAAGTTGGTGATTCAGTGAAAGCCGGTGAATCTCTGGTAACCATTCATGCGAATCGTGAAGATGTCGATGCCGTGATTGCAAAAATCAAGGAAAACATCACCATTGCAGATCATGCCGATGCACCTGTATTGGTTCATGATATCGTAACGGAGTAAAAGGATAAATAAGGTAGACAAGCGGGATAGATAAGCAGGGTAACGATGCATTCATGACTTACCTGCTGATTGCAGTCCGCTAGACTGCCACAAAACTGTCGCAAGATCTCTTTGCTGGTACAAAATTGTAAATACACACTTGTAAACACACAGGTGAACATCATATATGAAAAAAGACGGAGCAGATATTAATCTGCCCGTCTTTTTTGTTCGGAGACGAAGTGCACGCAAACTCGAATATACGGCTGAGCACATAATGCGACAAACCTCAGTCCAATGTTCTGGTTCGCTAATGAACCGTGAAAGTGCTACTTAGGCGCGATTCGTTAGTTAAAAAGTTATGATCATCGTGATTATCATCACCAGCTCGACTACTAACTTGTGTCCAATAGGGAGAGTCTGAAACGATCCAATGAGATTAATTTTCTAACGATCACCAGAAACGCTATTTGGGCTATTTCCCGCTTTTAAATATTCTAACGATCACAGGAAACCTTATTATAGGATTTTGATGTGAAAAAGGGCATTTTTCTTGTGTTTTCAGCAAAATAAGCTCTCTGGTGATCGTTAGAATTCAAAATGCCTATTTTCAACTAAATAAGCTCATCTGAGATCGTTAGAAATAGAAGTGTGCTGGCGATCTTTTCGTAAAGTGCTCCACTTCAACTCAATGATGCTCTACTTTCTCTATCTCACTTACTTACTTACGATCTTACTCACCTTACGATCTGATCATATGCCTTGACGGAATCAGCATTGGTGTAAATATAAGGAGAAGCGGGCTGATTAATCGGTGTTACGGACGTTGCCTGAATTTCCATCGTATCTTTACCGTCGACTTGCGCGGAGCCAATGGTACCACGGATCTGTACCCAACTGTCCTTCTCAAATTTGTTGGCATCCGGTACATGAATCATCACGCCGAAAGGAGCCGCATCTGCTGGACAACACATCACGAGAAAACGTCCTAATGCAAAATGAGAGGTATGCTCCATGTTACCGTCCCGGTAAACAAAGCCGGTTAGCATAATCTCTTTACCTGTGAATTGCCGCTGGAACATATCAATGGTGCCGAGGGTTTCCGAGAATATCTCTGGATACACCTGGATGACAGGTTGTACGTATAACTTTTCAGCCAGCTCCGCGAATTCGCGGCTGTATTCATCGGGCGGAACAAACTGCACACTGGCGGGTAATTCAGATAACTTGTCATTTTGCTGCTTTGTGCCTTGCGTGACGGTATAATCTTGCACGCTCAACTTTGCAGATACATCTGGCAGCGGTTCTTTACGCCTTATTTCAGGCGGAGCGTACGTCAAGGACATTCCTTTCTGACTAGCCATCGAACTGCCTAAAGCATGATCAGGTAGTAGAAAACCCAGCAATAGTGGCAAAGTAATCAAACCGTAGACCATTGAACTACGAATAACGCCAGAAGGAGGGACGTGCTCACAATCGCAATCGAATTCATTTCGACTCCAAAAAGCATGCCATGCCATAATCACAGCAATAAACAGGAGGGGAATAGCACAACCGAGAAGCAGCTTTTGCATCGTAGGAGCCAGATAGTAATGTAGAGAATTGCCTGATTTGAGGTGCATAATATACACAGCCAGACTGCCAATCCAGCCTGCACGAATGAGCGTATGCCACTGAATGGCGATCCTTTTCGAAAAAAAGTTCTTGTTTATCTCATGATTTGCGTGACCCATGACCTGCACTCCTTTCTCATGGAAATCAATTTTTGGATCATTTCATATCAGGGAGACACCATCTTGGAAACCAATTAACAGAATTAATGATTAATGTTGTTAATTAACATAACAAGTACTCTTCACTCGGAGCAGTTTCACCTCAATTATCCAAAGAAGTTCACCAGCCATGACCCGGCAAAAACCAATACGATAATTGCTACACTTAAGCCAATAACAAAGCGGGTGCGGAAGGTGGAGAGCAACATTAACGTGCTTTTGAAATCCAGCATCGGGCCGAGCACGAGAAAGGAAATCAGCGGGCCTAAAGCAAAGGTATGTGAGAAGGCTGACGCAACAAAAGCATCTGATGTAGAACATAAGGACAGAACATAAGCAAAACCCATCATAAATACATACGACGCAACGGGGCCGTTCCCTAGCGCAATTAAATCACTGCGACTCACGAACGTCTGAATGAACGCTGTAATCAACGCACCAATGACCAGGTATTTGCTCATATCGACAAACTCGTCCCCAGCGTGGATGAAAAAGCTGCGCCAGTCCTTTTTATGAGAGTGATGATGGTCATGGGTGCTTCCGTGCGAGTGAGCGTGAACATCTGAATGTGTATCAGAATGTGTGTGTGTATGAGAATGAGGTGACGAAGCCATCTTGAACCCAAGATGTGTCTTCACTTCGGTAACGACTGCTTTGGTTGTACGCAGAGGATTACGTTTAACGAACACATATACAAGCCCGCCAACGGCAGCCGCTACAGCAAAAGCCAGGCCCATACGAGCGATGGTGATCTCTGGATGACTAGGAAAAGCGAGTAGGGTTGCTGTAAACACAATCGGATTGACGACAGGCCCGCTGAGTATAAAAGTTACCGCAATGTAAGCAGGCATGCCTTTATGCATAAGCCGCCGTACAACCGGAATCATTCCGCATTCACAGATGGGAAAAATAATACCGAGAAGGCCCGCCACAAGCACGCCGCCAACCGGATGTTTAGGGGTCAGTCTTCGCACCATCTCTTCCGATACGAACCATTGCATTAGAGAGGACAGGAACACACCCATGAGCAGGAAAGGGGCGGCCTCCAGAAAAATGCTGATAAATACCGTTTTTATATTTTGCAACGCTTCACTATTCCAGACCTTATTGAGATCCGGGGCAAACGCAATAATAACCGGAACCAGAAAGGCACAGGGAACCAGGAAGGTGAGAAGTTTCAAACTAGCCGCGATTCTCATGAAAAGACCTCCGTTACTAGAACTTTGCTAGAATATATGCTTGTACTTGCCGTAACATACATCGATTCGGGCAGTTAATCAGTTGTTTTACGATTAAAAAGTTTGCTCTAAGAGACTTAGTTGACAAACGAAGGTGGAATAAGGTATAGTTCTCCATGTTATTAATCGTAATAATTACGATTAATAACATCACCCATATAACTAGATCAGCATAAGTACATCAGCCATCATCTCTATTTTCCATCCAAATATCCCGAAAGCTTTGATGGATCACTTAAATTCACCTATAAGAAGTGGAGGAACCAATAATGCCAGTATCAGAAAAACAACAACATATTCAAAATCGAGTGCCAGTTACGGTTCTTAGCGGTTATCTTGGTGCGGGTAAGACGACATTGCTAAACCACGTGTTACATAATCGGGAGGGCATGCGTGTCGCCGTCATCGTGAACGATCTGAGTGAAGTCAATATTGATGCAGGGTTGATTCGGGACGGAGGCGGTTTATCACGGATTGATGAGAAGCTCGTGGAGATGTCAAACGGGTGTATCTGCTGCACACTTCGTGAAGATTTGTTAAAAGAGGTGGAGCGGCTTGCGCTGGATGGCTCGTTCGACTACATATTGATTGAATCCACGGGCATTGGTGAACCGGTTCCTGTGGCGCAGACATTTACGTACATTGATGAGGAACTTGGTATCGACCTAACCCAATTCACTCGTCTGGATACGATGGTAACGGTGGTGGATGCCGCTCAGTTCTGGCGTGACTTCTATTCGAAAGAGACGCTTAAAGATCGCGGACAGGAAGCCGGAGAAGATGACGTGCGGGGCATTGTGCATCTGCTGACCGACCAGGTTGAATTTTGCGACGTTCTTGTGCTGAACAAATGTGATCTGGTGTCCGAAGAAGAGTTATCCAAGCTGGAAAAAGCACTGCATGCGATGCAGCCTGAGGCCAAGTTGGTTCGCACGACGCATGGGCAGATTGACCCGAGAGAAATATTGAATACCGGACGGTTCGATTTTGAAAAAGCAAGCCAGTCCGCGGGCTGGATCCGCGAATTAATGAAAGAGGAGCATACGCCTGAGACCGAGGAATACGGTATTCATTCGTTTGTATACCATCGCAAACGTCCATTCCATCCCGAACGCCTGCTCCGCTGGATTGCCAAGTGGCCAGACAGTATCGTTCGTTCCAAAGGGTTGATGTGGATGGCTACTCGTAACCATATGGCCGTTTCATTTAGCCATGCGGGTACTTCCAAACAGCTTGCACCCGCAGGAATATGGGTAGGGGCGATGAGTGAGGAAGAGCGGCATCTGCATTTTGGCGACACACTTCCAGCTATTCCGGATTGGGATGAAGAGTGGGGGGACCGGGTAACCAAGCTGGTGTTTATCGGGATCGATATGGATCGTGTAGCCATTGAACGGACATTGGACGAGACATTGCTTACGGATGAAGAGATGCAGATGAACTGGCGGAAGCTGAAAGATCCTTTTCCACAGTGGAGCTGACCCACGGAAATAAAAAATCTCCAAGCGTAATACACTTGAAGATTTCATTCTTAATACGTTTTAGAGAAAGATTAGTTAAAGTACATTCTTCCAAGATAAAATTCACCATTGCCCTTTTTTTGTGGACTAAAACCAAAAGTGAGGTTTACGCCATAAGAGCCCGTCCATCCTTCAGGGTAATACACGGCTTTGTAGCTTTTATAAATCTTTGTTTTGTCATTCATAGAGATCATTTTGAAGTCCGCGGACTTTACATTGATTAATTGATCAGCATACTTTGTTAATGTTTTCTTATCATTTGCTTTAATGAGTCCTTGAATTTGAGTCTTGAATTTATCTTTTTGAGATTTTCTACCTTCATCAAAAAAGTCAATTTCAGGGTTATCAATTAAATTTGCATCTATGTACTTGTCAAATTCGCTAGTGTTACCTGATTTTAATGCTTTGCCATAGATTTTAATTAAAGCTAATGATTCTTTTTGTAATTTCTCCATCATCTGAGCGTCTGTTCCTGACATCTTGATCGGACCTGAAGAGCTTGATTTGCTTGTATCTTCGGAATCTTTTTTGTTTGAGGTGCTAGGCTTGGCATTACTTGAACTATTGATGTTTACGACCTTGTTACTGACATTAAGAGATACATTTGCGCCCAAAGCTTCGGCAGTAGCACTAACAGGCAGATATACATCGCCATCGTATACTAATGCGGTCAACTTTTCACCAGACTCCTTCTTTGGCGTCCAGGAAAGGCCGTTTACCTTAAATCCGATATTACTGTCCAGTGCAGCCTCAATATCTTGAATTCCATTCGAAGCTACTGCACCCAATGCACCAAACGCTAAACTGCAAGCTACTAACGATCCAATAAATGTTGACTTTTTAATCTTCATCTAGTTCCTCCGTAGGTAATAGGATAATGATACCAAAGGAGTATATCATATCAATATAAAGTATGCATATACTATTTTATTTTTGAGATTATGATGTTGACAAAAGAAAAGGCATAGGCTACTATCATTAAATAGTAATAATTACGAATAGATAAAGGGAGGCAACAGCATGAGAGTCATTGTAACTTTAGCCTGCACGGAGTGCGGAGATCGCAACTATACAACAACGAAGAACAAGCGTAACCACCCAGAACGTCTGGAGATGAAAAAGTATTCACCTCGTTTGAAAAAGATGACGATTCACCGGGAAACACGTTAAAAAATTTTGATTTTTTTAAATCGTAATATTTACGAAAACGGAAAGAGGTTAACCCATGATTTTATCTTCCATGCGTGATGTCGTTTTTGGATATGGCAAAGAGCCTGTCATTGATCAGCTGTCGCTGGATATTCATGTGGGCGAATTTGTGGGCATCACGGGGCCGAATGGCTCTGCGAAGACAACCATGCTGAAACTGCTTCTGGGGCTCTTGAAGCCCTGGAGCGGTTCGGTACATATGAATACAGAGCAGCTCCGAGGCAAAAAGCTGGAGATTGGTTACGTACCTCAGCAAGTAGCCTCGTTTAATAGTGGTTTTCCCAGCACGGTACTCGAATTGGTACGATCCGGTTGTTATCACAAGCTAGGTCTTTTTCGGAGGTTTACTCCCGACAAAGAAGCGGTTGTTGAACGTAGCCTGCGTGAGGTCGGCATGTGGGAATACCGCAACGCACGCGTAGGAGAGCTTTCGGGCGGACAGAAGCAGCGAATCTGTATCGCACGAGCCCTGGCTGGACAGCCGCAAGTGCTTGTGCTGGATGAACCCACCACCGGGATGGATCGGCGCAGCAGAGAAGGGTTCTATGAATTGATGCGTCACTACGCGGATGTTCATGGTCTCACGATCATCATGGTTACACACGGTCTCGAAGAAGTGGGTAACCGGCTGGATCGAACGATCACCTTGGAGCGACAAGAAAGTGAGGAATGGCAGTGTTTGAGTACGAATTCATGCAACGTGCTTTCTGGGCTGGAGGACTAATTGGAATCATTGCACCCATTCTGGGTGTATATCTGATGCTTAGACGGCAGGTACTGATGGCTGATACACTTTCTCACGTTTCACTGGCAGGGGTTGCCCTAGGTTCTGTTATGAACCTGAATCCGGTTCTTAGCGGCTTTGCTGTTGCAATCATTGGTGCTCTGCTGGTTGAACAGCTACGGCGAAGCTATCGTACGTACAGTGAGGTGCCGGTTGCGATCATTATGACATCGGGTCTGGCATTGGCTGTTGTGTTAATGAGTCTGAGAATGAATCTTTCCAAAACCTTCAGTTCTTATCTGTTTGGTTCCATTGTCGCGGTTAGTAATATCCAGCTGTGGATGATGGCAGGAGTATGTTTGATTGGATTGACCTTTTTTTTCGTTTTGCGAAGACCGTTGTATAATTTGACATTTGATGAAGAGACGGCCTCCATTGGAGGCGTACAGGTGAAAGGTTTATCATTTGCCTTTGCGATACTGACCGGAATGACAGTGGCCTCTGCGATGCCGATTGTCGGTGTGCTACTCGTATCTGCACTTATTGTATTGCCGGCAGCATTAGCTTTGAGGGTTGCACGCAGTTTTGCCGCAGCGGTCATTATTGCTGTCATTACAGGTCTGACGGGTATTTTCAGCGGTTTAACCGCCTCATACGAGTGGAATACACCGCCGGGAGGAACCATTGCACTCATTCTGCTATTTTTCCTGTTGACTGGAATATCAGCCCAAAAGCTGATTTCACTATACAATCGTAAACGTCATCGCGCTGTCAAGCAACAGACAGCAACATTATATATTCATTCCAAAAGCAACACATAAAGATGAAATGGGGAATTCAGACTATGAAATTGGGCAAAACTTCAGCGCTGGGAATTATCTTCAGTTTGGCACTTGTTGCAACAGGTTGCGGCCAGAAAACAACAACCTCCAATCCGGATCAAGCTGTAGCATCTAGCACTCCAGCGGCTTCGGAGCAAAAATTAAATGTAGAGGTAAGTTTTTATCCGATGTATGATTTTACGAAAAATGTAGCAGGTGATCTGGCTGATGTACATACTCTTATTCCGCCGGCTATGGAGCCGCATGATTGGGAACCAACACCTCAGGACATCGCCAGCATTGAAAAAGCAGATGTTCTCGTCTACAACGGTGCAGGAATGGAGTCCTGGATGGATCAGGTCAAAGACAGCCTGAGCAATAGCAAACTTGTACAGGTGGAAGCCAGTCAAGGAATTACGCTCCACGAGGGTGGGGAAGAAGAAGAGCATGACCACGATCACGCGGACAAAGCAACAACCACTGAAGAGCATGATCACGCGGATGATGCTTCTGCGAAGGATGCTCCCGAGCATGACCATGACGCCGCAGCAGGTGAAGAGGATGACCATGACCATGGCGGGCTTGATCCTCACGTGTGGCTTTCACCAGCGCTCGCTATAAAGGAAGTACGTAACATTGAAGCTGGACTTGCCAAAGCGGCCCCTCAGCATGCAGACCAGTTCAAGCAAAACGCCGACGCATACATTGCCAAGCTGGAATCACTGGATCAGGACTTCAAAGCGGCTGTGAAGGACAGCAAACGGAAGGACTTTATTACACAACACGCGGCTTTTGCATATCTGGCAGCGGAATATGGCTTGCAGCAGGTTCCGATTGCCGGGTTGTCTCCTGAACAGGAACCATCCGCAGCTCAGATGGCAACTGTCATTGATTTTGCCAAGGAACACAAGGTGAAAACAATCTTTTTCGAAACGCTCGTTTCATCCAAAGTATCGGAAACCATTGCTAAGGAGATTGGAGCCAAGACGGCTGTGTTGAATCCCATCGAAGGTCTGACCGAGGATGAGGTTAAGTCAGGCAAGGACTACATTAGCGTGATGAGAGAGAATCTGGAAGCGCTGAAGCTGGCATTGAACGAATAGGAACTTTAATGAGCATTTGATGCTTTTCACCGAAAAAGGTACAATATAACAACGTGCTGAGGAATGAACGTGACCTATTCCTTTGCCTTTTGCGAAGCAGAGAGCACAGTGATGTGCTCTTTTTCGTTTAAGACGATTGGATATGCAGACCGGGAGGAACATGATGAACGTATATGAAGAATTTGAGGAACAGGAAGTGCTACTCAGTGAACAGCCTGTACATCTGTGGAGAAGACGGAAACAGGAACTGTTGCAGTGGACCGAACGGGACAAACGAACCGTGTTACCCAAACGGACGGTGATATGGAATGGGGTAGAGGTCGACGCAGAGCTGGTTCGCTCCCTGAGTCTGCTCCATGAAGCAGGGGTACAGACCGAGTTCTCGTGTGCCGGTGTTAGTCCGCTGGATGAACCTGTCGATCATTCACTATATGCGTATGTAACGCTTATCCACAGCAAAGCCGCCGAACAGTTCGTGAACGATGCCATTCTGCGGATGCGAAATCGACTTTTGGTGACTTTTGAGAAAGGGCGTGGTCGATATGATCTATCTTCTTTTTTCATTGGGCACAACCGCAGCTTCTGTTGGTGGATGGAGCGGTGCGCGCTTGACTTCAAAAGACGAAACGAAGCAGGGAAGCCTGACGTACTATAATGAATAGGCTCGCTAGTTGAAGGCAAGGAGGTCTGAACAGATTGAACAAGTGGCTCAAAACGATTCTTTTTCTAATGGCCTCTGTATTTCTGACCCGATTTATCCCGTTCTCGTCCTTGTTCCGTAATCTGGATACGATGATTCATGAATTCGCTCATGCGCTGATGACACTGGTTTTGTCCGGCAAAGTATTACGCATTGAATTATACGCGGATCATAGCGGTGTAACGTATTCATCTATGCTGACATCGGGGAGAGCGATATTTGTTTCGCTGGCAGGATACATTGGTGCATCGCTTTTTGCATGGCTGCTCTTTTATTTGTACCGCAAAGGGCGGCACATGTGGGGTTTGGGAATGATGACGGCTGTGGCACTTGTGTCACTGGTGTTATATGTCAGAGGCGAATTCGGAATGTTGTGGTTGACCGGGTTTATCGCGTTGAATGTAGTGATTATGATTTTTGGTGTGAAAATTGCGAAGTACTACTATCTGCTACTGGCCTTTATTACGCTTGAAGAGTCCGTCGTTAGTGCGATGTATATTGGTTGGGCATCCTGGACCCGTCCTTCTCAGGCCGGAGATGCGGCCAATCTGGCGCAACAGACGTTTATGCCAGCGCTGTTCTGGGGTACGCTGTTTGCATTGTTTGCGCTATGGTGTGCAAAGGGAGCTCTTGCACTTTTCTTCCGCAAAGAAGGGACGGCAAGTGCCACAAAGTCCAAATCCCGTGGATTAAACAGAGCATAGAACGTAATGTAGATAGGACGAAAGCCCGAAGGATGAATAAAGAACACTTCCTTTTTTTAAAAGGAGGTGTTTTTATATCGTTTTTTTTGTTGTGCACCACTCAGCATAATTTGCTAGTTAGTAGCAACGCTCTCTGGATAGTGCGTAGTGTTAGTCCCCGAGGTTATCCCATAACGCGTAAAAATAATAAATTTCCTCCATAATCGCTTGATCATCTTGCGCCGCAATACCACCCTGGATGCGTGCAAGTGCGCCCAGAATATCGTAAATACTTTCACGCTCCACACTGAATTGAATGCGGTTGACGATCCGATGCCAAGCTTGCATGGCATACTCCACCTGATCTTTGGCTTGTGTCCACTGTTGATCCTGAACCTGCTTTTGCAGAAGTTGGATAGATTCCAGTAACCGATCTTGCGTGCCAAAAGGTTTTTTGAGCCAAGGGCCGCTAATCATGATCGCGATGAACAGCAAAAGCATGATAATGGGGATCGTATAGAGTAGCCATTTATGCTTTTTCATTTCCGAGCCTCCCGGGACAAGTTTGGTCAGATTGTTTTTATGCGTTCAGATCTATTAGATTCATTCAGATCAGTTACGGTTTTTTTCCTCATCTGTGCTGGTCTTGTCTGATAACCGATCCTTATACAAATCGATATATAACTTGTCATTCGGTAAAATGGCAGCAAATGCAATCTCCTGAATCGTCAGGTTTTGTTTTTTCAATTGTTCGGTTAACCAGCTGCTGTCCTTATTCCGTTCCGCCAGTTTTTCTTTCATTAATACACCGTCGATAATAAGCTCGGTCATGAGTTTCCGGGATGGTGGGTGCATGTGCATATCCTTTGCGGTTACGGGCTGATTCTCCGGTTTCAAAGCAATGGATAAGGTGCCATCCGGCTCTAAAATGCCATAATCGACCGTGGTCAGGTCAAATACATCCTTTTGTCGTAGCATCATCGTGAGTTCATCGAACTTCACGCGCATTTGATTCAGATTTTGCTCCAGAATTTTACCATTCTGAATGACCAGGGTGGGATCGGAGTCCATAATTTGGGAGAAGGCTCGGCTTTTTAGCGTAATGTATTGAAAAATGATGGTAATCAGAGTGAAGATGGTTAACGCTACAAAATGAATCCACGCTTTGGATGACAAATCCGTGGCAAACGTACCGGCAATGGAGCCAATCGTAATGCCGTTAATGTAATCAAAATAGGTCAGGTTGCCCATTTGTTGTTTTCCCAGAACCCTCGTATAGACAATTAAGGTGAGAAAAGCGATAATCGCTCGCACAGCAACGACCGTAGTTTCCTCCATCATATATGCATCACCACCCTTTACACCCACAATCCTTGCCCACAACGATGCAATTTATTCCTTATCACCTGAGGGTCAAATCAACGTCAAAAAAACCGAAGCCCGTGAGCATATCACGAGGTTCGGTTGGATTGTGAATCGGTTCCAGGCAATCGAAGTGTCCAAAAAGAAGGCTACACGCCGGAATAGGCCATGAATCCGCCGTCTACAGGGACAACAATTCCCGTTACAAAGCCGGACTGATGTTCATCTGCCAGCCACATTAACGTACCGAGCAGATCCTCCGGTTTACCAAAACGGCGCATCGGGGTATGCGCAATAATTTTGCTGGAACGCTCCGTTGGTGAGCCGTCTGGCTTCAAGAGCAAGTTGCGGTTCTGCTCGGTCAGGAAGAAGCCTGGAGCAATTGCATTGACCCGAATCCCCGACTCTGCCAGATGCACAGCAAGCCATTGTGTAAAATTGTTAATAGCCGCCTTGGCGGCACTATATGCAGGCACTTTGGTCATGGGAGATGGGGCGCTCATGGACGATATATTGATGACCGTAGCAGGTACATCGCGCTCAATCATGTGTTTGGCAAAAATTTGAGTAGGGATGAGGGAGCCAACAAAGTTCAGATCCATGACCTGTCGAAACCCTGCAACACTTACATCAAAAAAGGTGGTTACATCAGGATTACCCAAATCCTCCGGTTTAAAAATTTCATTTGTTGTATTCGCGCTAGCGTTATTACCTCCAGCGCCGTTAATCAGGATGTCACAAGGGCCGAGTTGTTCTCGTACAATATCCGCTGCTGCCTGTACACTTTCTGCCTGGGTAACGTCACATGCAACGGCAATGGCACGGCCACCCGCTTTTTCAATCGCAGATGCAACGTCTTGGCCTTTGGCTACCGTCCGGTTGAGAATAGCCACCTTGGCGCCGTGTCTGGCAAGTTCTTCAGCCATAGAGCGGCATAGTACGCCTGCTCCTCCGGTAATCACGGCTGTTTTGCCTTCAAGGCGAGAAGTACGATCCAGATTCAGGTTCGAATGGTGTTCGCTCATGCGTTTGCCCTCCTTTGAAGTGAATCCCAGACACCCCAGAGATACATAATTCCGAGTGCGCGATCATACAGCCCGTAGCCTGGTCTGCATTCTTCTCCCCACAGATGTCGACCGTGATCGGGTCTGGCGTATCCTTCAAAACCAATATCGTGATAGGCTTCTACAACACCCGCGATATCTACGCTTCCGTCCTGACTGCGGTGAGAGGTTTCGATAAAGTCACCATTCTCATAGACCTTCACATTCCGGATGTGAGCAAACGGAATCCGATCACTGAACTCATGAATCATACCGATGATATCGTTGTCTTGATTGGCCCCGAGAGATCCGCTACACAGCGTTACACTATTCGCCGGACTATCGTACAGATTCAGGTATCTGCGAACATTGTCCTGATTAATTATAATTTTAGGCAGACCAAAGATCGGCCATGGCGGATCATCGGGATGAATCGCCATTCGAATGCCAAGCCGCTCGGCGGTAGGAATGATCTCTTGCAGGAAGTAACGTGCATTCTCCCACATATCTTCCTCGGTCACATCTTTATAGGCTTCGAATAGACCTGTCAGATACTGCAGACGTTCCGGTTCCCAGCCCGGCATCGTGAGGGTGGAGTTTTCATTGATTTTGCGAACCAGTTCCAGAGGTTCAATGTTTTCAATTTTACTAGCTTCATAGAAGAGGGCTGTTGATCCGTCCTCCATTTCTTTGTGCAGATCCGTACGCAGCCAGTCGAAGATCGGCATAAAATTATAACAGATCACCTTGACACCCACTTGGGCTAGTTTCTCCATGGTTTTAATGTAGTTGCTAATATATTTATCCCGTGAAGGCAGTCCAAGCTTGATATCTTCATGAATATTAACACTTTCTACGACATCCAGATGTAGTCCGGCTTGGTCCGCAGCTGTCTTTACGGCAAGTATTTTGTCCATCGGCCATTCTTCGCCTGCAGGAACATCATGTAGTGCCCATACAATGCCTTCGACGCCCGGAATTTGCCGGATCTGATCCAGCGATACCGTATCATTACCTTCGCCAAACCAACGAAAAACCATCTTCATCTCATTCACCTCATCCTCATTAGTGGAAGAAACAACATGTATTACGATGTGCAAGCAGAAATTCTTTACTTATTGGAAATAGGAAGGATATGTACTCCGCAGAACAGCCAGATCCGTCACTGTCAGATACAGATGTTCCTGCATCAGACGCTCTGCTTTCTCTGCATCATGCCGCTGAATTGCCTGAACCATGGAGCGGTGTTGCTCGATTAAGTGATCCCAATGATGATCGGAAGACAGACGGAGCATCCGGCTTCGATTCAAATGCACATTCATCTGCTGAATCACCGTCCAGGTGTTGCTTTTGTTGCAGCCAGCAAAAAGAGTGCTATGGAACTCCTCATCCAGTTGAAACATGCGTTCATCATCCGGTTCGATCAGGCATTGCTGCTGCTCTGCAAGATTTTGTTCGAGGGCCGACATCTGCTCTTCAGGAAATTGTGCACAAGCTAGACGGATGACAGCTCGCTCAAGCTGCTCGCGCATAAATCGGGCTTCTTCGACGAGATCCAATTGAATCAGAGAGACATACGTTCCGCGCTGGGGATACACTTCCAGCAGACCTTCCTGAGCGAGTCGGACAAAACTTTCGCGCACAGGAGTCCGGCTAACCTGAAAGTCCAGAGCGATTTCTTTCTCCGAAATGGCCGTACCCGGAGGTAACTGCAGACTCAAAATCTGTTGTTTCAGCGTGTCATAGACCAAATCTCGCGTCGAGTAGGATTGCTTGTTCAACGCCGAGAGGTGGCCTGACAAGGGCGATAAACCGGCTTTGGATGATAATCTGGGGGTATGCTCCACAACTTCAACTCCTTCATTGCCATACTACCATACAAGTATGGCAGAATGGAAGCGTTTTATTTATAAAAGATTGTTGTTCTGAGCTGTTTTTCTTGAAATTTGAGATATAAGGGAGTACAATTCAACTTATAAGTTTAAATGTTTAAACGAATAAAAGTAATAACCATGAATTTCGTAGAATGATAGTTAAAATGATAGTTAATATGTAGAATGTAGAATGCAGAATGATAATTGAGGTGTAAATATGGGGCAGAAGGCCATAACCATTTTTCAAACATGTATCCCGCTGTTTCAAGTTCTGAGCGACAACCATCGTCAGTCCATTGTGCTTATGTTGAGTGAGAAAGGGCAAATGACCGTGAATGAGATTACGGAGCAGTCCAACTTATCCCGTCCAGCGATATCCCATCATTTGAAGCTGCTACTGGAGAAAGGGCTCATATTCGTGGAACAGAAAGGAACACAGCGTTATTATTCCGCTTCGCTGCATGCTTCCGTCGATTTGCTGAAACAGCTTGTCGATGCGCTTGAAGAGGAATGCCTTTAAAATAATTGTCTGAGTAGTATCAAGGAAAAAGCTAACATGCCAAGGCATGTACCTTATATGTTCGTCGGTTTAAACCTTTCATCAATAATACATTCAACGAAGGAGGATGACTGTTATGACTACGTTTCAGGAATTGAGCCATGAGGAAGTACAGGTGATCCTTGAAAGGCAACGTACATTTTTTCGTTCAGGTGCTACGCGCCAGGCCGGTATGCGAATAGAACGGCTGAGCCGACTCAAGCAGGCTATTCAGAAATTTGAAACCGAGCTAACACAGGCATTATATCAAGATTTGGGCAAAAGCGAATTTGAATCCTATACGACAGAGATTGGATTTATGCTCGACAGCATCACACACACGATGCGTAAAATTAAAAAGTGGGTAAAGCCTGCTAAGGTTAGAACTCAAGTGGCGCTTATTGGCTCCAAAAGTTACATCTTGCCTGAACCGTATGGTGCGGTGCTCATTATTGGGCCTTTTAATTATCCTTTTCAGCTCCTTATTGAACCTCTGGTTGGTGCGATTGCCGCAGGCAATACGGCGGTGCTCAAAGCATCAGAGAACACACCGGCTGTATCGGCTGTCGTGAAGAAATTGATTGGTGAAGTATTTGAGCCGGAATATGTGCAAGTGGTCGAAGGAGCCAAAGACACGACGACAGCGCTTATCCATGCGTCGTTCGACTATATCTTTTTTACAGGCAGTGTACCCGTTGGTAAAATCGTGATGGAGGCTGCAGCGAAAAATCTTGTCCCCGTCACACTCGAACTAGGCGGGAAAAGTCCTGTTATCGTGGATGAGCAGGCAGACATTCAAGTAGCAGCCGAGCGGATCATTTGGGGCAAATTGCTCAACACGGGACAGACTTGTATCGCCCCGGATTACCTGCTTGTACATGAGCGTGTAAAAAAACCTTTAATTGATGCGATGAAAGCGACGATTGTAAACTTCTTTGGAACGGACATTCAGCGCAGCAAGGACTATGGGCGCATCGTGAACAAGTCACACTTTAAACGTTTGACTGCTCTGATTGAACGAGATCGGGATCAGGTCATCTATGGAGGAACGTCCGATGAAGAGGATCGCTTTATTGAACCGACCTTAATTGACGCGGAATCGTGGAATGCAGCTACGATGGAAGACGAGATCTTTGGGCCGATTTTGCCGATTATCAGTTATGGTCACTTAGATGAAGCAATTAGCAATATTGTTAAACGCCCAAAGCCGTTAGCCTTGTACCTGTTCACATCCGATTCAGCTGTTCAGGATAAAGTGTTGAACGAGGTTTCTTTTGGCGGAGGATGCATTAACGATACAATTACACATGTGGCCAATCCACGGCTACCGTTTGGAGGAGTAGGTCATTCTGGTATTGGCTCGTACCATGGGCGGTACAGCTTCGAGACCTTTTCACATATGAAAAGTGTTTTGAAAAAGAGTACCAAGCTTAATCCGCATATGCTGTACCCGCCTTACAATAACAAATTGAATCTGATCAAACGTTTGCTGAAATAACGATATGTAACATAATCATCAAATAAAACAGCCTGTTGCTGGACATTACTCCAGAACAGGCTGTTCCTGTCTATATTGTGAAGGGGACTTCCCCGACCACCGTTTGAATTGACGGCTAAAATGGGCGATATCCTTATATCCAAGCATCACTGCGATATTTTGAACAGATAGTTGCGGATTGCCTAATAGAACTTTGGCCTCGTGCAGCACCATTTGAGATAAAACGGTACGAGGAGACTGCCCGAATATTTGTTTGAACACACGGTTGCAATGCGAAGTACTGATGCCGAGTTCTGCGGCGATATCATCGATCCCATAGTGGGTGTCTGATTCATCGCCTTGTTTGAATTGCTGGCTCATTAGTCCCTGGAGCCGAGTACGAATCTGATGCGCCAGTTCAATCCGTTCGTACCCACCCGCAAACGTCTGGGCTGCTTCCTGAGACACAGTCTCCCAGAGGTGACCAAACAGCTCAAATACCGCGGATTGCAGCTGCATGCGCTGTACCATAGCACTCGCGGATTGATCGTGGGCAGAGGACATCAGTTTGTGCAGCACCGGTTCAATCTGCCGGGTAACCGGGCTGTCTGCAGTGAATAATACTTGCTTGATTCGAGCCAGAAGGGAGAGAAACAGCTGATCATCGATATCAAAATGCATACAGAAATAGGTGAAGCCTTCCCCGTTTCGGCTCTGACTGGAATGGATGCTTCCCGGAGGGATCAGCAGCAGCTCGCCAGCGTTTTGTACATATAAAGTACCGTTTATGGTCATATACTGCACACCCTCTGTTACATAATTGAGTTCATATTGAGGATGCTCGTGCGCAGGATAGTCCCAATCGGGTCCGACACTGCGCAGATGAATAGCGAACAAGTTAACGGTGGTTTGTACATCTGGGTAAAACACTTCATGCACACTTTCTCCCAGATCGGGAGGTAAATACGTGGAAGACATTTGAATTCCTCCTTATGTTGGGCCATGTTATGCTGTGTTATGTACATATTTAGAACGAATTCACTAAAATTTTAAAAGTGTAACCGCTTTATATTTTATCATACATCAGCTTGATTTGGGTAAATATTCGATTGATTTGTTCATGGTCTGGACGGGTACTGCGTGATAGGATGGGGCTAATGAAAACGTATGCATATCTTATTCCAAGAGAGGTTATGAAGAATGAGTACATCCAATTCCATTTTTTACAATGCGCATCACGCACCAATCGGTGCTTTTGCCAGTTTCACGCTAGGTTACAAAGGGGCTAAAGGTGGGCTGGGGCTTGAACTCGGGAAGCCGGCTGACCAAAACGTATATATTGGATTGCAAGCTCGTGATGGAGAGCACTATCAGGCATTGCCTTTTTATGAAGCAAGTGAAGATGAGAGTAGCCGTTATGATGTGGAGAAGCTGGACAGCGGAAGTCAAGCTGACAGTGCAGGAGCAAAGCCGCTGATTTCGGCGTTTCGGGATGAAGACATTACTCGGGAGTTTACTTCAGGGACGGATACATGGAATGCAGGGGATCTGAAATTTCGTATCTATTCGCCTGTACGTCCCGTTCCTCATCCGAACAGTGCGGATCGTGAAGCGCTGATGGATGCGCTCGTACCCGCAGTGTTGGTCGAGATGACCATTGACAACAGCCAAGGCGAGAAAACTCGTAAAGGGTACTTCGGTTATCAGGGTAGTGATCCGTATGCTGCAATGCGTTTGATTGGTGGACCAGAGGGAGGACCATTGACAGGGGTTGGACAAGGGCGTCTGACAGCTATTGTGTCCAAAAATGAAGGTCTGTGGCCTGCACGCGGATTTACGCTGGAGAAAATTTTAGAGGAAAAACATCGGGACAATTTGGCATTTGGCTTAGGGTCTATTTCTGTATTGCTGATGGAAGTTCCTGCAGGTCAGAAACGCACGTTTCAATTCGCGGTATGTTTCTATCGGGGCGGAATTGTTACCACCGGTATGGACACCACATACTTGTACACACGTTACTTTGCTGACATTCTGCAAGCGGGTGAGTATGCGCTCGATCGTTTTGATGCATTGACTGCATCCTGTGCCGAAGTAGATCAGCGTCTTGGAACGGCAGCGCTTAGCGAAGATCAGTCCTTTATGCTAGCTCATTCCATCCACAGCTACTATGCGAGCACCCAACTGCTCGATGCAGATGGCGAGCCGCTCTGGATTGTGAATGAAGGCGAATATCGGATGATGAATACGTTGGATCTGACCGCAGATCAGTTGTACTTCGAGCTTGCTCTTAATCCATGGACTGTTCGCAATGAGCTGGAGTGGTTTGTGAAGCGTTATAGCTATACGGATCAGGTTCGCTTCCCTGGAGAAGAGAAATTGCATCCAGGCGGCATGACGTTTACACATGATATTGGTATCGCCAATGTATTTTCCCGTCCGGGTCATTCGGCATATGAACTCGTCGGCATCGATGACTGTTTCTCTCAGATGAGCCATGAAGAGCTTGTGAACTGGCTTTGTTGCGCAACGGTATATCTCGAGCAGACGCAAGATCGGGAGTTTATGACAGAGATGTTGCCGGTTATTCAGGAATGCTTCCAAAGTATGCTTAACCGCGACCATCCTGAAGCAGATCGACGTAATGGCTTAATGGGTCTGGATAGCAGCCGTACACAAGGCGGGGCAGAGATTACCACGTATGACAGTTTGGACGTATCCCTTGGACAATCGCGGAACAATATCTATCTTGCGGGTAAATGTTGGGCTGTTTATGTTGCACTCGAAAAGTTGTTTGCAGCCGAGAAGCTCGCAGAGCTGTCTCATCAGGCAGGAAAACAAGCTGATCGCTGCGCGGCAAGCGTCGCTGCTCAATTGACAGACGGTGGTTACATCCCGGCGGTTATTGCGGAAAATAACGATTCACGTATCATTCCGGCAATTGAAGGCTTGGTATTCCCGTATTTTACGGGTTGTGAAGCAGCACTGGATGTTAACGGCCGGTTCGGACCTTATATCAAGGCACTACACACACATCTGAAAACGGTGTTGGTTCCCGGAACATGCCTGTTTGAGGATGGCGGCTGGAAGCTGTCTTCGACAAGCAACAACTCCTGGTTGAGCAAAATCTACCTGTCCCAATTTATCACACGTGAGATTCTGGGTATTGAGTGGGATGAGACTGGGGAAGCAGCGGATGCTGCTCATGTAAAATGGTTGCTCCATCCGGAGGAATCCTACTGGTGCTGGAGTGACCAGATCTTGTCCGGTGTTGCCGTCGGCAGCAAATATTACCCACGTGGCGTAACTTCTATTCTGTGGTTGCTTGAAGGCAAAAATAATCGTCTTGCACAGATCTATGCAAGCAAGGAGGCTGTACAATGAGTCAAACTACCGTACAATCTGGACTGTCCGGCCCGCAATATGAAGCATGGCTAGGTTACCATACTGCACTGTCAGGAGCGAACGGTGCTACGAGAACAGTAGCTCCTCTCTGGAGCCGAGTGATTGATGTACAGGAACGGCATCTCGTCATCGACACCGCTCTTACCGAGCTCAAGCAAGGGCTCGGTAAGTTGTACGGTGAACAGCCTGTCATTCGCCATTCTCAGACCCAAAGCACGGATTCAGACGAACAACGTAAACCGTCAATCCGATTGGGTACATGGGCAGGGAACAATCAGGTGACTAGTGTGTTTACGGAGACAGAACGTGCCGCTGTACAGGGTGAAGGTTTTATCATTCGTGAAGATGAGTCTCTTCAGGAACTGGTTATTGGTTCAGAGACGCCGCAAGGTGTTTTATACGCTGTTTTTCATTTGTTGCGTGAACTGACATTAAAGCAAGGTAAGTCAGAAGAAGCCGGTTCGGCTCTTGACGGGGAGAAGCCTTTATTTATTAAAGAGCAACCCGTGAATCAACTGCGCATGATTAATCAGTGGGATAATGTGGACGGTAGTATTGAGCGAGGATATGCCGGGCGTTCTATTTTTTACGAAAACGGTGAGTTTACGCAGGATTTAGGGCGCATTCGAGATTACGCCCGATTGCTGGCTTCAACCGGAATCAATGCGATATCGATTAATAACGTGAATGTGCATAAGCTAGAGAGTCTTTTTCTGACAGAACGATATCTTGGTGATGTTGCGAAGGTAGCGGCTGAATTCAGAGCGTATGGTATTCGCTTGTTTCTTTGTGCCAATTACGCGAGTCCAATCGAAGTTGGTGGCTTGCAGACAGCTGATCCACTGGATAATCAGGTACGTGAGTGGTGGAACATTCAAACGGCGAAGGTTTACGCTGCGATTCCGGATTTTGGTGGATATGTGATCAAGGCCGATTCTGAAAACCGTCCGGGGCCGTTCACATACAATCGTGACCATGCAGACGGTGCGAACATGCTTGCCGAGGCACTTCGTCCGTTTGGCGGACTTGTCATCTGGCGGTGCTTTGTATACGACTGCAAGCAGGACTGGCGGGATCGTACTACAGACCGGGCTCGCGCGGCCTATGATCACTTTAAGCCGCTAGACGGACGGTTTGCGGACAATGTCATTTTGCAGATTAAAAATGGACCTATGGATTTTCAGGTTAGAGAAGCAGTATCCCCTTTATTCGGGGCGATGGAGAATACGAATCAGGTGATCGAGTTTCAGATTACGCAGGAATATACAGGACAGCAGCGTCATCTGGCTTATCTTGTGCCACAGTGGAAAGAAATTCTGGATTTTGACACGTATGCCAAAGGTAAAGGTTCGGAGATCAAACGCATTGCAGACGGTTCGCTCTATCTGCGCCAGTACAGTGGATTTGCGGCTGTATCCAACATCGGTGCGGACGCAAGTTGGACAGGACATCCGCTGGCTCAAGCGAACCTGTACGGATATGGCAGACTAGGGTGGAATCCTGAGCTCTCGGCAGAAGCCATCGCAGATGAGTGGGTCAGATTAACGTTTGGACATGACGAGCAAGTCGTGGAGCGGATTACAGGTATGTTACTGTCTTCACTCGACATCTATGAAAACTACACTGCACCTCTAGGTGTAGGCTGGATGGTCAATCCGGATCATCATTACGGACCTAATGTGGATGGTTACGAGTATTCCAAATGGGGAACGTATCACTTTGCCGACTGTCATGGAATTGGGGTCGATCGGACGGTGAAGAGTGGTACAGGTTATACTTCCCAATATCATGCGGAAAATGCAGCTCGATATGAATCACTGGAGACTTGTCCCGATGAGTTAATTCTCTTTTTCCATCATGTCCCGTACACGCATGTGTTACATTCCGGTAAAACGGTTATCCAGCACATCTACGATACTCATTTCGAAGGTGCTGCGCAGGCCGAAGCTTTGCTCGAAACGTGGAGAGAGCTGGAAGGTAAAGTGGATCCAGTCATCTTTAACAAGGTAGCTGCGCTACAGGAAGAACAGGCAGAGCACGCGAAGGAATGGCGCGATATGATTAACACTTATTTTTA
The DNA here is from genome assembly GCF_007680605.1 of Paenibacillus xylanexedens. GTDB lineage: Bacteria > Bacillota > Bacilli > Paenibacillales > Paenibacillaceae > Paenibacillus > Paenibacillus xylanexedens_B. The sequence goes on along the minus strand of NZ_VEIO01000001.1, from coordinate 1,904,148 downwards.
TCGCAAGAGCGGAATCCAGGATGAGCAAGCGCGTAAGATTTACTAATTGATCATGTACGAAATACGCAATGTTTTCTTTGAAACGAAAGACAGCACCGACAAGCATAAGGAGGAGAATGCGTATGAGTGAACACGAGCTGCCCGTAACGATGAAGGCCGCCGTCATGACGAAGCCTGGACATATTATCATTGAGGATCAACCTGTTCCCAGACCTTCAGCTCATGAAGTGCTTATCAAGGTAATGGCCGTAGGCGTTTGTGGATCGGATGTACACTATTTTGAGCATGGTCGCATTGGCAGATTTGTGGTGGAGAAACCGATTATTCTTGGTCATGAATGTGCAGGGGTTATCGTCGCGGTAGGTGCAGACGTTGCCCGGGTGAAGGTGGGGGAGCGAGTTGCCATTGAACCTGGAGTGACGTGCGGCCGCTGTACAGCTTGTAAGGAAGGACGTTACAATCTGTGTCCTGATGTTCAATTCCTGGCAACCCCTCCGGTCGATGGAGCATTTGTCCAGTACATGGTCATACGAGAAGATATGGTATTTCCAATTCCGGATCATCTGACCTTTGAGGAAGCAGCCATGAATGAACCGTTTTCTGTTGGTATTCATGCTGCCCGTCGGAGCAAACTCTCTCCAGGAACGACACTGGCTATTATGGGCATGGGCCCCGTCGGACTGATGGCTGTTGCGGCAGCGAAATCCTTCGGAGTAGAGACCATAATTGTCACGGATCTAGAGGAAGTTCGTCTTGAGGCCGCCCGCCGTATGGGAGCAACGCACACCATCAATGTGCGTCACGAGGATGCGCTTGCTGTGATACGGGAAATTACCGACGGCGTTGGGGTGGATACAGCCTGGGAGACAGCAGGTAATCCCAAAGCACTACAATCGGCGCTATATTCTCTTCGCAGAGGTGGTAAGCTGGCCATTGTTGGATTGCCTGCACAGGATGAGATTGCGATCAATGTCCCGTTTATTGCCGATAATGAAGTCGATATCTATGGCATATTCCGTTATGCCAATACGTATCCTGCCGGAGTTGCCTTTTTAAGTTCGGGACAGCATGATGTGATGTCTTTGATCTCGGATCGATACCCCCTTGAAGAGACGCAACAGGCCATGGAGCGGGCGCTTCATAACAAAAGCGGTAGTCTTAAAGTGATGGTTTACCCGAACGGTATGTGACATTATGGGAATGAGGTTCTGTACACATATGTGTACAGGACCTTTTTTTAATTGTAACGGGAGAAGCCGTAATTTTTTTGTTTTTTCCGCATGAAAGGCATGGACAACCTGCCAGCACATGGTATAATTCATGTTGATTTTAATATATAAATGAAAACACATCATTACAGGTTACTCCTATTTTTGGCGAAAGGAATTGAAAGTTGTGAGAACACATGAATTTATGATTCACGCGGATTTTCATCGGGATGAGTTATTGTCGGTATCCTCTCAAGCGTCACGTTTTGCATCGGACATATTATTGTCTTATACGGAGGCTGATCATGAACATCGTGTAGATGTAAAGAGCCTGCTAGGCATGGCTTTACTTCCGCTTCGAAACGGCAGTATGGTTCGATTACAGACCAGAGGAAGGGATGAACTCGAGGCCCTCGAGTACATGTTGCATGTACTGGAAAAAGGCCCCGCGTAAGGATGGATCGGATGCCCACTCGCATGAATTATAATTTTTTTGTTTTTTCGTCAATTCTTGCTGGTACTTCGTGCAAAAAAAGAGTATAATAAAATTTAGTTTGATTCTAGGAAGTACCCATATTAAAGGAGTGTAAATAGATTATGCCAAAAGTTGACATCCATCCTAAAACACAGCTCGTTATTTTCTACGATGCAAGTGCTGACTTCAAATTCCTGGCTTCTTCCACGAAGTTCTCGAACGAAACAATGGAATGGGAAGACGGTAACACTTATCCTGTTATCCGTGTAGATACTAGCTCTGCATCCCACCCGTTCTTCACTGGTAAACAAAGAAACGTGGATATCGGTGGACGTGTTGACAAGTTCAACCGCAAATACAACCTCAAAAACTAGTTCTCATATAGATGAGGAGAAACCCCTAGGATTTTATTCCGGGGGTTTTTGTTTTTTTAGATTTATTTTTTAGGTGTGTTTTCTTAGTATCTTGAATGAATACTCATTCGTCATCTCAACCAAAGATTGCGCTTTCAGCGCAATCAGTTGTAAACTAGAGTACAGAGTCTGAACATAGTGGAGGAGGAAATAGAGATGAGCAGAATTACACATATGGTTACATTTACACTTTATGCAGGTAAAGATACAGCGGAGTCCGAAGTTTTTTTGAACGAAAGTAAGCAAGCGCTTGCGGAAATTCCAGGTGTTGAACATTTTCAAGTGTTACGTCAAGTGAGTGTTAAGAATGAGTTTGATTACGGTTTTTCCATGGAGTTTGCAGATCAGGCTGCTTATGACGCTTATAATGACCATCCCGTACACCGTCAGTATGTTGCAGAGCGCTGGGAGAAGGAAGTCAGCCGTTTTCAGGAAATTGATTTTATGAAACACAATGGTGAATAGAGATCCAAAAGTAACGTTGGAAATGGACTGAGAATCAAGAAAAAACCAAAGGAAGTCTTGATATCCGAAAATGCAGGCGGCACAAGTATTTTAAAATCCACTTTTCGAAATCGTTTTAGAGTAGAACGGATAAGGAGGTGACTCAGGTCATGAAATTGGATTTAACGGGAAAAACGGCAATAGTTACGGGTGCAACGGGGCAATTGGGAAGAGTGATTGCTCGTACACTCGCAGCTTGCGGCGCGAATCTGGTACTGCATTACATAAACAACGAAATGAAGGCCAAAGAACTGCAGGAAGAGATTGAAGCACTGGGTCGGCAGACCGTAATCGTGCAAGGTGACTTGACTAAACAGGATACCGCGTTTCGGATACGAGATGCGATCCAAAATACGATGGGTACCGTAGATATTGCCGTTGCAAATGCAGTCATTCAATACGAATGGACTTCCGTTTTGGATCAGGCACCCGAGGATTACTTAAGCCAGTTCGAATCATGTGTCATGCAGAGTGTATATCTTGCCAAAGCTTTCATTCCGCAGATGCAGGAAATGAGATCCGGTCGATTCATTGGGATTAATACCGAATGTGCGATGCAAAATTTTGCCCATCAATCAGCCTATACCGCAGGAAAACGCGGGATGGACGGTGTATATCGTGTGTTAGCGAAGGAAGTCGGCGAATATCAGATTACGGTTAACCAGGTTGCCCCAGGTTGGACGATTAGTGAACGAGATCGAACAAGCGAACCAGGACATGACGAGGCTTATACTCGATCTGTACCATTGAGACGCAGGGGAGAAGATCAGGAGATTGCAAACGTCGTTGCTTTCTTAGCATCCGATTTGTCCTCATATATCACTGGAGCGTATATCCCTGTAAGCGGTGGCAATGTTATGCCAGCCATTTGATTAACTATGCTCTCAGGAGAAGATATCGTGAGAAATACAAGAGTAATCCGTTTGCCTTTTAAGGTAAACGGATTTTTTGATTTTTCTCCAGATGTTATAGAAGATTGTGTTTATATACTTGGAGTGACATATGCTTTTGATTCGTTTTTCAAAATATTGGGGTATAAGAATAGGTATATTCAAGGGATGGAAACCTAATCAAAATAACGTTATAAAGGAGTGACCCAGCATCATGAAAAAAACGATAGCAGACGTTCTTGTTGAAGCCTTATTAAATGCGGGAATTCACCGGATATACGGCATTGTTGGAGACTCGTTGAATGCGGTCCTCGACTCCATCCGCAAGTCAGGCAAAATTGAATGGATTCATGTAAGACATGAAGAAGTAGCGGCTTTTGCAGCGGGTGCAGATGCCCAAGTAAGTGGGAGCATTGCCGTATGTGCAGGGAGTAGCGGGCCGGGGAATATGCATCTTATTAACGGACTCTATGATTGCCATCGAAACCGCGTACCGGTTCTGGCCATTGCTGCTCACATTCCAAGTGACGAGATTGGTAGCGAATATTTTCAAGCGACTCATCCAGAGTATTTGTTCCAGGAATGCAGTCATTATTGTGAAGTGATCACGACAGCCAAGCAGATGCCTCGTTCGCTCACAATGGCGATGCAGACAGCAGTAGCACGTTCGGGGGTGTCCGTCATTGTGCTTCCGGGCGATGTTGCTGGACTTGAAGCGGCTGATTTGCCTGTTCCCGAGCATGTATACCATGCACCACATCCGGTTGTACATCCTTCTGAACCCGAACTCGCCAAGCTGGCGGAGTACTTGAATCAGGACAAAAAAATCACACTTCTATGCGGGGCAGGATGTGCGGGGGCTCGTGAACCACTGTTAGAGCTTTGTGATCGATTGAAATCCCCTATGGTTATTGCACTTCGCGGGAAAGAGTACTTGGAATACGACAATCCTTATTCAGTAGGGCTGACAGGGCTAATCGGATATTCTTCGGGATACCATGCCATGATGGACTGTGACGTGCTCCTTATGCTCGGAACGGATTTTCCGTACCGTCAGTTTTTCCCGGAAGATGCTACGGTGCTGCAAGTGGATATTCAAACCTCACATTTGGGACGGCGAACCAAACTGGATTACGGGGTGTGCGGTGATATCAAGGCGACGATTGAAGCGTTGCTCCCATACCTCACGGCTGAACATAGTGACAAACATCTGCGTAAAAGCGTGAAGCATTATACAAAAGTACGGGAGGATTTGGACGAGCTTGCAGTGGGCAAACCAGGCAAAAAGCCTATTCATCCGCAATATTTGACCAAAGTGATCAGTGATGCCGCTGCGAAAAATGCCATCTTCACTTGTGATGTGGGTACACCAACGGTATGGGCGGCACGTTATCTTGAGATGAGTCGTAACCGCAGATTGCTCGGTTCATTCAATCATGGAACGATGGCTAATGCACTGCCTCAAGCCATTGGTGCTCAGGTTGCTGATCCTGGAAGGCAGGTCATCTCGTTGTCCGGAGATGGGGGATTAGCGATGCTTATGGGAGATCTGCTCACGCTGAAGCAGCATAACCTTCCAGTCAAAGTGGTTGTGTTTAACAATGGCGCACTCAGCTTTGTAGAGCTGGAGATGAAAGCTGCCGGTTTCCTTGAATCGGGAACAGAGCTTGTGAATCCAAACTTCGCGATGGTGGCACAGGCAATGGGCATTGAAGGCATACGCGTAGAAGATCCTGCGGAGCTTGAGGGAGCCATAGAACGCGCGTTGCAACACAATGGACCGGTATTGATCGATGCTGTTGTGAATCGCCAGGAGCTGTCCCTGCCACCGAAAATTAATATAAAACAAGCCGAAGGATTCACGTTGTGGATGATGAAAGCCGTTCTGAATGGCCGTGGCGATGAATTAATTGAGCTTGCGAAAACGAACTTGCTTCGGTAAGCAACAGGTAGATTGCATGTGCAGGAGTGAGTCAAACTCGAAGACTGTAGCGCAGCTGAATTTACTCGAAATAATATGGGTAGTTATGATTTGGTTTGTTTTTAAATCAATTGTTTATTAAAATAGGTAAAGTCAGGAAGGAGTCATGTCCTTGCTGACCTACATAGATCATCCATATAAGGCCGAGGAATGAACAGGTACGATCACAATTGACACATAATTGGAGGAGATCATCATGAGTCACGCAGGAAAAGTAGCCATCATTACGGGAGCAGGAAGTGGATTAGGTCAAGCCGCAGCACTGAAACTAGCGGAGCAGGGAGCTTCCATCGTTGTCGTGGATTTGGTGGAAAAGACAGGTCTTGAAACGGTGAAGCAGATTGAACAGCTGGGAAGCAAAGCAATTTTTGTTCAGGCCGATGTAAGTAAAGCTGCTGAGGTAGAGAATTACGTGAAAAAGACGATCGAAGAGTTCGGCCGTATTGATATGTTTTTCAACAATGCGGGTATTGCCGGCCCAGGGATCAAATTAATCGAACATACCATTGAGCAGTTTGACCAGATTATCGATATTAATTTGAGAAGTGTATTTTACGGATTGAAATATGTTATTACCGAAATGCTCAAAACGGGTGGAGGTTCCATTGTGAATACAGCTTCTACCGCTGGAATTGTGGGTGTTCCGGCAGTTGCTCCGTATGCGGCGACGAAACATGGTGTTGTTGGTTTGACGCGCACAGCAGCGATTGAATATGGCAAAGAGAACATTCGCGTGAACGCGATTGCTCCAGGGACGATTGAGACACCGATGGTTGTTCAATTCGGTAAAGATAATCCGGAGGTTTTCCAAGCTACAGTAGATAGCATTCCATCGGGACGTCTCGGTAAGCCGGAAGAAATCGCTAATCTGGTTTCTTTCCTGCTCGGAAACGATGCACCGTACATCAACGGAGCTGTATATGCAATCGATGGGGCGGTAACTGCTCAGTAAGAAGTCAGGAGCACCGTTACTTCTCATGTTTATGAATTCGAAAGTTTATAAAAAAGAGTACGAAAAAGAGGAACTGTATGCGTTAATCCGCTCAGTTCCTCTTTCGTTTTATGGATGATGCAATTCAGCGCTGTTAGTTCATGATGTTTAGTATAAGCTTATGCTCATATAAAAGACCGCTTTGGTCAATTGTGCCCCTGTTATCGATCTAATGCTTCAACATAATCTTTCGCTTCTTTTAAAGAGAGGCTTCGGGCTTCCCGCAGTTTTTTTATAGCCTGAATTTTGTTTCCGCGACGTACCATTTCGAGCAATTCCCGATCCAACTCCGTATTCATATCGAATCCGCTCTGAGGAAAAGAGTTTGTGCCTGTAGTTGAAGAGAAGGAGGAAGCGTTTTGGACAGAAGAAGCGTTGATAGCAAAACGATTCGCATCGACAGACGAACCGTTTTGAAGTCGCTCTACCTCTGATTTCAGTTCATCTACCTGACGTTGCAGACTCCCCAGTTTGGACCACAAAATTGGAATAATCAACAGCAGCACCACGAATAAGAAACTGCTCATTTTAGTAACACCGGAATTTCCTTGACACCGCGAACGACCATGCCCGGTCTCCATTCCAGTGTGTCGACATTGTTTTGCAACTTCATGTGAGGGAAACGATGAATCAGCGTACTCACGGCAATTTCGCCTTCAAGTCGGGCCAGCGGTGCACCGAGACAGAGATGAATACCTTTGCCAAAGGCGAGATGCGCACTTTTCTCACGTGTGATGTCAAACACATCCGGGTCTTTGAATTGCTCTTCATCTCGATTAGCTGAATCCAGCGCCACAACCACAAGTTCACCTTTGGCAATCTGCTGTCCACGGAACTCTATATCTTCTGAAGCCCAACGCGAGGTGCTGAACTCAACCGGCCCGTTATATCTCAGCATCTCTTCGATGGCTTGATGGATAAGTTCAGGCTCCCGAATTAACAAATCTTGTTGTTCCGGATGCTCAAGCAGAGCCAGAATACCGTTTCCGATAAGATTTACAGTGGTTTCATGTCCAGCAATGATAAGCAGCGAGACCACACCAAGCAATTCTTTTTCGGTCAACTGCTCTCCGTATTCTTCGGCAATGATAAGCTGGCTGATTAGATCCTGACCCGGATCTTGACGTACTTTGGCGAACCAATCGGTCAAATATTCGATGAACTCCCGTTCGTGCTGTTGGAATAGTTCTGCATTCTTCCCGGTGGAAGCCTCAATAACGGTGTTAGACCACATGCGGAATTTCTCCCGATCCTCCAGCGGCACGCCAAGAATTTCACTAATGACAATAATAGGTAGTGGAAAAGCAAAGTCATCTATGAGATTCATCGTTTCATGCGAAGGCAGATTGTCGAGCAGATCATCCGCAATGCTCTGGATATGGCTTCTCATATCTGCGATGAGTTTCGGCGTGAAAGCTTTTTGTACCAATCCCCTTAAACGACGGTGATCAGGTGGATCAGAGAACAGCATATTTTTTGAAAAAATACTCTTGCCCTCTGTTCCGTATCGTTTGACTATGTCTTTGCTGAAGCGGGAATCTTTCAAAATCTGAACAGCGTCCTCATATCGGGAAATGATCCAGCCAAACTCTCCACTCGGAAACATCACTTTAAAGATGGGGTCATCTTTTCTTAATTTTTCATATACCGGATAAGGATTCTGAGTAAATGATGCTGTGAAAAAATCTGGGCCAGAGGTCTCGTTGCTCTCATTCGTCTCATTAGATGCATTCGGATTCAAATGTGTAATCTCCTCTCCTTGGCAATAAGATATGTCACTTTGTAATTATTCCATATGTAAAGGTTCGAAACCTTGTTTCGATATGAAAAAATGTAAGTAATGCAGGAATATCGTGTTGGACTCAAGAAGACAAGAGAGTGAGTAAGAATGCGTTTTCAAAAATAAAAATACGAGGGGAGCATGGAAATGTCATATAGACAGTTGCCTTTACATGATCATCAGATTCCCGCGAGTCCTATTGTTCTGGGGTGTATGCGCTTTGGAGGAGATTGGGATGGAGCCCCCATTACTGAGGATTTGGTAGTTGAAGGCCGTCAAGCGGTCGAAGCAGCACTGGAGATTGGAATTAATCATTTTGACCTGGCCGACATCTATACACGTGGGAAAGCGGAGCATGTATTTGGGCGGATTTTATCCGAAAGGCACGGTCTACGGGAACAGCTCATTATCCAATCCAAATGCGGAATTCGATTGGTCGGGGATGATGAGGGGCCGCAACGTTATGATACATCAGGGGCACATATTTTAAAGAGTGTTGACGGGATTTTATCCCGGCTCGGCACGGAGTATCTGGATATTTTGCTACTGCATCGTCCCGACCCACTTGCCCACCCGCAGGAAATCGGAGAAGCGCTGGCTAAACTTCATCAGGCTGGAAAAGTAAGAAACTTCGGCGTGTCTAATATGGGTTCTGAACAGATTCGTTTGCTTCAGATGTACAGTCGTATGCCATTCATCGTGAATCAACTGGAGATGAGCCTTGATAAAATCGGTTTTGTAGAAGCTGGAGTAACCGTGAACCGTGCGCAGGCGAAAGAAAATGTTTTCCCATACGGTACGATGGAGTACTGCCAGGCAGAGCGTATTCAGCTACAAGCTTGGGGTCCTCTTGCACAAGGAAGATTTACAGGCAGGGCTATTGAAGGACAACGGCCTGAGATTGAAGCAACGGCAGACCTGGTGGCTCGTATTGCTAAAGAACGTGGTGTCACGAGTGAAGCCATTGTACTGGCTTGGTTAATGAAACATCCAGCCGGAATTCAGCCGGTGATCGGTTCGATTCGTCCGGAGCGGATTCTCGCTTGCCGTGATGCGGCTCAGGTTGAACTGACACGGTATGAATGGTACGAGCTGTACTCATCTTCGTGCGGACGGAGAATGTAGCGTCTATAGAACACGATATAATCTTTCATTTAGTCGCTAATCTAGCGGCTTTTTGTTTATGGCTTTAGCCAGTTGATTGTGTGAAATGGGAGACAATATGCCGCAATTATGCAGATGGATGAAGCACAGGATGCACGGTTCTGCGTTTTGCATCCTTTTTCTTTTTATGCAGTGGTTAGAAGAGATGTTGGATTGTTTATAAGATTGTAGTGTCCTATCTCTGAAGTCTGGCCGTTAGTGTTGATAAGTAGAACTATATGCCTAAGCGATATTCCAAAGGATAGAATGAGAAATTGCTCTATTCTAGATGTAGACGGGAGAGAGGATTCACATTTGTACGGTGATGTAAGTCCTTGGACTTAGTCAAAAGTGCAGGTAAGAAGGACGTTTCAACCATTTTTGCCCGTTATCAGACTCATCTGCTGATGGCTATGATAAAATGATGGGAATAGGAACATACGATCTGTTTGTATGAGAGGAGACATCTCGATGATAGAAATGCTTAAACCGCCTGCCGAGACTTTATACGAGGCTGAGTTACGGGCGTTACAACAGGAGGATCAGGGTCATCGTCCGCCCAACTGGTTATTATCTCCAGCTAATGTGCGGGATTTTATTATTGGTCGAGATAAGCCGGCGATGCTGGATGGAGAGAAGATCGCCATCACACGCAAATTTTACGGGAATGATGTGTTAATTGAACGTGCGGTCGTAACACTTGCAGGGAATCGCGGGTTGATGCTTGTCGGTGAGCCCGGTACAGCCAAAACGATGCTAAGTGAGTTGCTTACGGCAGCGATCTCGGGGACCAGTCTGAATACGATTCAAGGTACGGCTGGAACAACGGAGGATATGATTAAATATTCCTGGAATTATGCGATGCTTTTGGACAAAGGGCCCTCTGAAGCAGCTCTTGTGCCTTCCCCGTTATACAATGGCATGAAAAAAGGTATTTTAACGCGCTTTGAGGAAATTACACGTTGTCCGGCCGAAGCACAGGACAGCTTGATCAGTATTTTGAGCGATAAAGTCATGAGCATTCCAGAACTTGACGGGGGGGTGCTGTTTGCCAAACCTGGATTCAACGTCATTGCTACGGCGAATATTCGGGATAAAGGTGTAAATGAGATGAGCGGCGCACTCAAGCGACGTTTTAATTTTGAAACGATCAAACCGATCCAGAATGTAAAGATGGAAGCCAAAATCATTGAATCTCAGGCGAGAAACCTGTTATTACATAGTGGAATTGATACCGAAATTCAAACCGATGTAGTGGAGTTGCTGGCAACTACTTTTATGGAGCTACGAACAGGCATGTCTCGCGAAGGGTACAAGCTTGATACACCTCAAGCGTCCATGAGTACTGCAGAAGCCGTGTCGGTATATGTGCAGAGCGCAATGACATCTTACTATTATGAGGGGAAATCTATTGCGTTGGATCGGTTGGTGCAAAATATGCTGGGAACCGTTGCAAAGGAAAACGACAAGGATCTAAGCATTCTCAAAAACTATTTTTCCAAAATTGTCAAAGCTCGCTCTGCCGAAGAGGAAATTTGGAAGAATTATTATGAGGAAAGAAAATGGATCGGTTAGACCAAGTGGAGCCTACTGACGCTGCTGGTTTATCGAGTGTTACGGATTTGAATCAGCTTCAATCCTTATTCGATACAAGTGTATATAACTTAAACAATCGAACGGTTTATTTTCCAATACGGCATCATAGTCCAGCTTGTTCTCATCATCTGTTACATGTTATCGGAGAGTACAAACCGGATATCATTTTGATTGAAGGACCGGAAAGCGGCAATTCTCTGATACCTGTACTAACGGATGAAGCGACCATGCCTCCGGTCAGTCTCTATTATACCTATGAGGATGAATATGGAAGAGAAGCCTGTTATTATCCGATGCTCCGGTATTCACCCGAATATGTTGCGCTGAAGGAAGCACACCGGCTTGGCATTTCGGCACAATTTATAGATTTGGATTATCGGCATGTATCCAGAACCACGGAGAGTCCTTCGCAAACAGAGCAGAAAGAAATCTCCGTTCAGGACGAAAAGCTGCTTGCCAGTTCAGATTTCATTAACCGTTTATGTGAGAAAACAAACTGCCGCAGTTTTGATGAACTTTGGGAAAAGGTGTTTGAGATCGGGGGGCTGCTGAAGCCTACATCTGCCTTTGTGCAGGATGTTTTCACGTATTGTACATTATCCCGAATGTGTTACACCCCGGAGCGTCTGATCGCAAGTGGTGACCTGGTTAGAGAAGCCCATATGGCGAAACGAATCAAGGAAGCTGAAGAGCGGTATCAGCGTGTGCTCGTAATTACGGGAGGTTTTCATACGTTTGGATTAATGAGTCCGTCTGTTCAGAAAAATGAACCCAAGGCGAATTCGACGCAACACGATACATCAGATTCAGGAAATGTTCAAGAACAGGTGTATCCGATGGTGTATACATTTGCCGAAGCGGATCGATTGAATGGTTATGCCAGCGGTATGCCTTATGTTTATTTTTACGATCAAATCTGGGATCACCTGCTTCGTTCTTCATATTCACCTTATCGTGTGACCACGTTGAATCTATTATCTAGACTGATGCGTAAGCTACGTGACAAGCAAGAACATGTATCCACAAGCGATGCGATCGAGGCTTATAGTATGATTCAAGGTCTGGCGGAGCTTCGAGGCAAGCAGGAAGGCGGAGTGTACGAGCTGATGGATGCGGCCCTCTCTTCATTTGTCAAAGGAGAGCTTACACTTGCCACCGACAAGCCTCTTCAGGAACTGCAACTTCTGTTGACCGGGGATGCCATCGGGAGCGTTGCACCTAATGCGTTTCATATTCCTATCGTGGAGGATTTTAAAGCGCGTTGCTCGGAATTCAAGCTTCAGATTCGAACGACGGGTCAGCATAAAAAGGTACTTGATCTGTATGCCAAGCCGGAACATCGTTTGATGAGCCAGTTGTTTCAATGCATCTCTTATCTTGTCCCCGAGTTCGCAAAGCGACAGGCAGGACCGGATTGGATCGCGCAACGTGATATGAATCTGGTTCGTGAAACGTGGGAATACATGTATTCCTCACGAATTGAAGCGCGGCTTATTGAAAATTCTTTATATGGCGGAACGCTTGCCACAGCAGCTACCCGAAAGATGGAAGAGCAGATGCGAGATATTCCTGACCATCACAGCGGTGAACTTGCTCAAAAAATGCTCCAGGCACTATTAATGGGACTTCAGGAGACAGCGATGCAGTTGTATGCCCAGGTTCGAGCAGCTCTGCGGACAGATGGACATTTTCTGTCACTATGCAACAGCTTAACGATTCTGAATCGGATTCATCAGCATCGGCGGTTGCTAGGACTATCGGATGACCCTCATCTTCCCGAGTTAGTATCTGAAGCTTACCGTAACGCAGTGGACAAGCTGCAACAGCTTTCGCGAACGAATGCGGACGAGCATGAAGGTATTATTCAGGGAATAAAGCTACTTGCAATGCTGGCCGAGTCTGCCGAAGAGCAATTCCAGGATACGGCTTTTAGAAACCATTTGCACGAGCTTTTGTCAGATTCGAAGCTACCTGCTCAGCTTGAAGGAGTATGTATCGCTATTGCTTCGGGACTTGGTGATCGATCTAGAGAAGAGATCGTGGAGCGAGCCCGCGGGTATATCCGCGGAACGCCGGAACAGACGCGTCAAACGGCTTTATTTCTACAAGGTGTCTTTACCGTAGCGCGAGATGCATTCCTATATGAGGACCAACTGTTACATGAGCTAAATGGGTTAATTGAGCAGTTATCCTATGATGATTTTATTGCTATGATTCCAGAACTACGTCTGGCGTTCACTTATTTTACGCCAATGGAAACGAATCTGATTGCCGAGCGTGTGGCCAATCTGCACCAAGTGAGGTCGGATGAAATGTTGATGCCTGCATTGGATGAGCAATTACTCATTCGGTACAGAACCCAGGATGAGGCGCTTCGAAAGGAGTTTGCTGCATGGAAGTTAATATGAATGATGGCCTTCGCGGCCAGGACGAAACGTTGCCAGAGTTGTCTTCCTCGGAAGAACGAAGTGCTGTTGAAACCTTGAACCGTTGGCGCCTGATTTTGGGGGAATCTGCAGAGAAAGGTCTTTGTGAATCGGATCAATATAGAACGGGTGAATTTCAGTATGTTGAATTGGACGAGATTCTAGGGTACCTCTATAACCGTGAATACGGTGAAGAACAAGGTTACCGAAAAGAGGGTGGACATGGTTCATCCGAGCTTACCGTACCCAATTGGTTACACAAGGTCAGAGATCTTTTTCCCAAATCAACGGTTGAAATTCTGGAGAAGCAGGCGCTTGATCGTTATGGACTGACGGAGCTCTTAACCGATAAAAAACTGCTGGAGTCTCTTGAACCTAACATGAACCTGCTCAAAAACATCATGCAGTTCAAAGGGCGAATGAAAGGTGATGTACTGCGGAGTGCAAAAGATATTGTACGCACGGTGGTTGAAGATCTCCGCAGGAAGCTGGAGTCTCATACCCGGGCCAGTATTATGGGGAAACGCAGTCGGTACGCATCCAGTTCTTTGCGGTCCCTGCGCAACCTGAACTTTAAACGGACCATTACTCGTAATCTTAAAAATTATGATAAACACAAACGAAGGTTTGTTATCGATCGTCTTTATTTTGACGGGAATATAGAGCAGCACAATAAGTGGAACATCATTATCGGTGTAGATGAAAGCGGTAGTATGATGGATTCGGTGATTTACAGTTCGGTCATGGCGAGTATTTTCTATCGATTGAATGCGCTACGCACAAAGCTGTTCATTTTTGATACCAAAGTTGTGGACCTGAGCGAGCGACTTGAGGACCCCGTAGATGTATTGATGAATGTGCAACTCGGTGGAGGAACCCATATCGCCAAAGCGTTGCGTTATGGGGAGACGCTGATTGAGAATCCTGGAAAAACGATCTACATTCTGGTGAGTGATCTGGAGGAAGGTTACCCGATTAATCAGATGTATCAAGCTTGTAAGGATATTATTGATGCAGGATGCAAGTTGCTTGTGCTCACCGCTCTCGATTTCAACGGAGATTCGGTGTACAACAAACATGCTGCACAGACGCTAGCCAATATGGGGGCACATGTAGCAGCGATTACACCTAACCAACTTGCCGAATGGATTGGCGAAATGATCACTTAAACATACTTTTAGGAGGAATAAATCATGCTTACCGTAGATCGTACAGTAGAGAGTTTGGTAGAAAAGTTCGCTTCCATTTGTTCAGATGACTACTCGCTCAAAACGGATCGTAGCTCCGAAATTATCGATTACGTCATGGGTGCAACCGAAAAGTTCCCTGAGATGATGGGTAAAACGAGTCATTATGTCTATCGAACGGTAGAAGCACTGTCCAAGCTTGGCAAAAAAGATGATGGAGATATTTTTTTTCGTGCCGGAGCTGTCGCCATGCATTTGGAATCGAATTATTTCCGCAGAAGCCCTTGGGGGGTTAACGCATTCACAGCTTGTCTCGGTGATGATTCGGAGGCTTACGGATTAAATGGGAAAAGCAAGAGCTCGGATCGAATGGGAACCTTGTTATCTCGTTTGAAGAAAATGAAGCGATATGCGGGTGAGGAAGAAATTCTCTCAGAGCTTAAGCGTCGCGTGAAGCGGGCACAATGGCTATTCGATTCCAAAAAAGCAGATAGTCAGGGTAATTTCAGAGATGTGATTGACGCCATGATGCTTGTTCATTTGTGTGTGCAACCGGATGTGGAATTTGCGAATAAGCAAGAGATCGAGGATATGAGTTCCGTCCTGCCGGAGTTGTTCCAGCATGTTATGGCTAACGATGCGGCCAAGCTTCATCAAGAGCTGTACCGTTTGATGGAACCTTTGGTTGCAGGTAACGTTCAAGGCAAACAAAACGGTTCGTCACAGGTACTGGAAGAGGAATTCCTGAAACAGAAACGCAGCGAATTGATTGCCAAGCATTATCCAGAAATCACTTACTCTGCGAAATATCATGTTTCCCATGCCGAATTCCATCAGACGTTGGTTTTATTGAGCAGTGCAGTCTTGTATCTGACGAATATCAATGGAGGAAAGCAACGCTTTCTGGATAACGTTAATGACGTTGGCAAGGTGCTACTCGAAGTTATTCATCACCTCCATGAGCTCTATCCGATGGAGGTTCGTAAGTATTTACTTAGTATGAACCCTCGTTCAAGAAGCGAAGATGATCTGCTGTCCGGGCTGATTCCTCTGAACGAGCCCTATCAATTGATTGAAATGATGCAACTCGAATTGAATTCGTACCGCGTGTCCTGGATTATAATCAAGGCGGCAATTGCCAACCAACCCGAGCAAGCCAAACGGGCATATGAGATTGTCAGAGCACCATTCCTGAAGTTGTGTCTTCATAAAATGATGTTGGATCAAGGCATCCATAGAATCCAACCGGAAAATACAATTGAAGAGGCTGTATTCCGTGTGTTGCGTCAACCGCTCGAAGGTGGGAGACAAGGTCTTGCCATCGCGAGATATTTAAGTGGTGAGTACACCCTTGAAGAGTATTGGGAAGACAAGGACAGCCGCGGATTGTTCAATCATGTCAATCGGGACAGGAAGCGGATCAACAATCTCATTAGCATCAGTTTCCTGCCCATTGATTCGGAGGCAATGCACCGCTTTGCGATTTTGCTAACTCATCCGGAATGGACGCTGGACATTGTTTCGGACATGTATCATTCTTATGCTTTTAGTGGTGAACAAATTTTGACTATGTATGGTGACGATCCTCAGGTAAAACGTGAACAACTGCTGACTAGTCTGATTTCGCTGAATGGGATGACAGATTATACGTATCAATCGATGCCGCAGGATGAGTATCGCCGTATTTTACAGCAAAACCTGGAGTACGCATTAAACCAGTATAAAAAACTGCCAACGGATACACGTATTTTAACGCTTGAAGTTGCATTTGAGCAGCGAGATACCCTGCCTAAGCAACAATTGGCAGCAGCTATTCAGGCAGGTTTACAGGATGCTTCTAAACGGGCGAGCAGTATTGCCTTGGCCGAGTTTAATCGGGTTCCGGATCAAGAACTGTATATGATGATCTACCGTGCGGAGAAAAAGGTCTCAATTAAAGAAATGGCGCTAACGGCGATCCGCAGTCTGGATAACAGCAAGAAATTATATACTGAACTCCTACAAAGTGAGAAAGCCACCGAATGGAAAAACCTGATTCAAATCCTGCTTGATACGGCTGATCTAAGTCCTGAATATGCACACGCAGCACTTGCTGACTTAGCCGATGCCAAGAAGATGTCACGCATCAGCTGGTTACCTCTAAAGGAACTGCCTGCTCTGATTCGATCCGCAGATGGTGTGCCTTTGGATGACCGGATCAAACAATATGTATTACTGCAATCGATTGATCATGGGTCTGGCCCGAATGAGCGGTTAAATGAACTACGAGAATATGTAAGCGAAGCTTCGCTTATCAGGTTTTCAAAGGAACTGTTGCAGCTATGGATTCAGGATGGTGCGCCTGCGAAGGAAAAGTGGGTTATGTATGTTTCCGCACTGTTCGGTGATCTTCAGATAGTTCATATATTGACCCCACAGATTAAGGAATGGACAGAGAATAGCCGCGGAGCTATAGCAGCGGAGGCAGTGAAAGTATTAGCATTTCTAAAAGAACCTGCCGCACTTATGGCGATTGACAAGGTTAAACGCAGCGTTAAGAACCGTCAAGTGAAAGGCGCAGCTGAAGAAGCATTGCAGCTTGCAGCAGAGAATATGGGATTGACTGCAGAGCAGCTTGAAGATCGTTTAGTCACTTCCCTCGGTTTTGATGATAAAGGCACGTTACAGCTTAGTTACGGTGAACGCTCCTTCCAGGTCAAAGTTAACGCCGATCTACAGGTTGTGGTCGTAAACGAAGAAACAGGTAAAGCGGTCAAAAGTTTGCCTGCTCCGGCACAAAAGGATGATCCTGAGCTTGCGGCAGAATCCAAGGCACGTTTTACCCAGTTGAAGAAAGATCTGAAAACGATGGTTACGATCCAGACTGCACGCTTGGAAGAGTCTTTATCCAAACAGCGTTTATGGACCGCTGAGGAATGGACTTCCCTATTTGTAGACAATGTCATCATGCAGAAATTTGCCGTTGGATTAATCTGGGGCATTTATGAGCAGGGTGAGTTAATCCGTACATTCCGTTATATGGAGGACGGTACATTTAATACAGTGGACGAGGATGAAACGGATCTGCCATCAGGAGCTCAGGTGGGTCTTGTACATCCGCTTGAACTCGACCAGGACACGCTTGAGGGTTGGGCTACTCAGCTTGAGGATTATGAGGTCAAGCAACCGTTTGAGCAATTGAAACGTCAAATCTATTTGATTGAGGATGAAGATCGGACCAAGACAGAATATGATCATCTTCCGGAAGAGGAATTTTCACCAACAGCTCTCCCGAAAGCATTGGAGAAATACGGATGGGTTAAAGGTCCTGCACAAGATGGTGGTTGGTTCAATGAGTTTTACAAAGAGTACGGAGAGATTGTTGCCGAACTTCGGTTCAGCGGTACAAGTATTACGTATTATGAAGGAATGGACGACGTGACGCTGGAATCGTTACATTTTTTCAAACCAAATGGCAAGAGACAGCACTATTATTATGCAGATAACAAATCCATTCCTTTGGGTCAAATTTCAGGCCGAGTATTCAGTGAGACTCTCTATGATATTTTGAGAGCAACGGGGCGTTGATTTGGTGGTTATGAACGATTTTAGTGAATTTAAGCAGAAATTCAGACACTTTTCAAAATTGTGCACAGAGGATTATCTCATTCGTTATGCGAACAAGGGACTATACAAAAGAGCACTTAAAGAGCTGGATCAAGGTGTACAAGTACAGTACACCTGGAATACAGCTTCAGTAAACTGTCAGCTAAGTGAGGGTATCGAGTGTACCCTCTATGCTACGCTGGATGAATGGCAGTGTTCCTGTCCCTCGGAAAATATCTGCAAGCATGTATTGATTGCGATTCTGTATGACCAGCGCCAGCAGATAACTGAAAACATTGCTATGGGCGAGGATATTGTGGAAACTGTGGAAGTTGCAAAGCCTTCAGCGGACATTCCTGCATCTTCCCCGTCAGCCTTGGATATGAAACCACCTTCTGCTGATTTCGCAGATCCTGACACTTCCAAAGAGTATAGGCCCGCGGGACAGGATGAGTTTCATCAGGTTAAAGAGTCAGACAAACCGGATTACGGTCTGCAACCTCATTCGCCGGAGACAAATGTCCGTTTTCGCTGGATGCTTGAAGTCGATCTGACTCCCATCCTGAAATCATATACTTCCACGATGGTTGAAGAGGTCGTTTTTCGTTTACGCTATCCCGAGGACATTCAAATCATGGAAGACACGCTGCTCACCGTACATTTAAAAAGTCAGAATATAGAGGTGTCCTTCACAGAAGAACCTCAGCTGGCCAAAGCTTTATGCAAGTTAAAGCAGACCGCGGGAAAAATGGCCAAGCTTGAAGCTTTGCTGAGATACCGTATGTATCATGGGGCGGATGATACGGACGCTTTAAGTGTCCGCGCATACGAGCCCAAGTTCTCCCTTCAAACGGTTCAGGAGTGCCGGGGCATGTTGGCTGGTATGCTTAAGACAGGGCTTGCCAGACTGCCTCAGTCATATAATGCGCAATTGGAGACACTGGCCATTGCTGCACATAGCGGTGGCCTTCCAGAGATTGAACGTAGTTTGCGTGGCATTCAGGGAGAGCTCCAGCTGTTTTTCAAACGTCATGTACGTTTCTCCATGCTGATGATGCTGGATCGTATAAGCAAGCTGTATCTCGCGCTAGAAGTGCTTGAACAAGGCGAGATTCCTGTTAGGCAGCAGAGTCAGCTGGTTGGCAGTTTCCGAAGTAAGTACTTTACCGTGCCTTCACTTCATCTCTATGGGCTAGGCGCAGACTCTTGGGAGACACGGTCAGGATTTCGCGGAATTACGTATTATTTCTATTGCTTTGATGATAGGCAGATTTATACGTACAGTGATGTACGTGCGGTGTATTACGAGGATCAACAATTCTCGTATGCCGAGCATTATGCATCGTTTACTCCCTGGTTGCCAAGTTTGACATTTAGTCAATTTACGGGAGAAGAAATTCAGTTTCAGTCGGTTAAAGTGAATGAAGAACGACGAATTTCTTCAGGTGATGGGGCGAAGTTAACTGTTTTACCACGAACCCGTGTGAATGAGGTTCATTTTGGAGAGTACCTGATAGACATACCTGCAGCACTTCAACGGGAGCCCGATTCTATTGATCTATTCACTGAACCAAAAGAACGGTTGGCATTAATCGAGGTTGCCCGTATTACAGAGCATAGCTTCAACAAACAAACGCAGGATCTGATTCTTATGGTTGAGAATATTGAGGGGGCATGCTTGCCTCTCACCCTGCCTTACTCATCGGATTGGCAGTCTATGATTAACAGACTGGAATCAGGATTGGGTTCTCAAAAACTGGAACATTTTTATGCATTTGTTCGAATAGAAACGAAACGTATTAGTCCAATCAGTTTTCTAAAGGGCCAGACGTTGCTAAGCTTGAAGCTGGATTCCAGTAGTGGAAGGATGGGACGTTTTGGAAGAAGATAGTGGATTGATACAGCAGTTATCGGATTGGTCTGAAGAATTACTCCTTCGGGGGTTATCTCAATTTTCGATTAGAGATACCCAACTGCTTGAGCAACTGGGTACCAATGCGCAGCGATTGCAGATGCATTTCCTGTATGAATTGATCAGCGGTGTTCTAGAGGCAGGACGCAAAGTGGCACTAGGCGAAGGACAAGAGGAACAGCTCTTGGATCAATATTGTCGTCTGACTCAATATGTTCAGCTTAGTAAGCAATCACAAACATGATCTCTCTAGTTAAATTTTTTTAACGTTAAGTCTGGCTTTGAAAACGATGAAACAGGGTTAAGTACTGTACAAAGCTATAGTATGAAGTAATTATTGGACTGATTTTAGTCCTAATTCGATAGAAATAATCTAAAAAAGTTGCAGGTGGCTGAGCCCCTGCGATTTTTTTGTTGTTGCATGTAAGTAAAAGTGATTTGATGAACGAATATATGTAGGAAGCTCATGTTTACGAGTAACGATGCAGTTATACGATCTTTCTTCAGTTAAAGCGCTAATAAGCTTAGGCTACAGGGCAGTTTTACAAATATCGGTGAAGTTATTCAAGGCAAGTGGGAAACGAGCTTTAACCTGAACCAGCTTAACAGAAGTAAACGTGGACATGTAAACTTGGGTAAGAATGCAGGAGCACAAGTCGAGGCAACTCTTTCACCCATCGGTATTACGTTAACACGCGAGGCTTTAGATATGATTCGTATGGAGGATTTGAAAATCGAATTACAGCTGAAGGACGGCACAAGAATGTCTGTTATAGCAGGTTTTACTCAACTGGATAATGATCTGGTCAAATGGATATCCTCTTAAACCATTCGCGTAGAAGACGTAAGCAATCTTTTAATCAATGGACAGAAGGTAAATTTAGAAGAGTAACAGGATGAAGTAGAGGTGTCACAATACATTTTCATGTCATATCCCGAGTTATGTTGCATACCATTAGGCGAATGCGGTCATAAGGGAGGAAGCGGAGATGTCGATGAGTGAACCGCTATTACTGCAAATTGTAAATCAACATATTCCGGCGGGGGCAACGGTCGTTACCATTGATAAACCAATTCAGCATCCGGCGGTCTATGCGGCCGATCTTACTGGCGACGGAATGCCTGAAATTTCTGCTGTTTATCAATTGAATAGTGAGCTGTATCTGCTTATATTAAAATTCGTTCAAGGGCATTGGATTAAAATGGCTTTAACAAAAGGACTAGGTTATGGCGTTACGTTGCTGACAGCAGCGCCTGTAACTTCAACGGCAAGAAATAATCTGATCGTAGGCTGGCAAATTGGAGCCATTTGGTCAAAACTCGCTGTATATGAGTGGACCGAATCCGGTCTTACGGACATTGCCCCAGACGATTTGTATTACAGCTACGCTGAGATTGTGGATATACCTGGCGTGCATGGGCGAGATGGGAAGGTAGAAATAGCGCTCTGGATTCATGACACTGGTGAAGCTTATCGAGTGGAAATTATTCGTTGGCAGCAGAATCAGTGGGTCCCAGCAACAGATGTATACCGAGCCTATTTTCCTAAAGTCGTGGAATATTATGAGCAGTTAACGAAGCAGTATCCCGATTATGTATTCTATTGGTATTATCTTGCGGATGCTCAGTTTCATGCTGGATCATATTCCGCGGCACTCACTTCGGTTCAGAAAGCGCTGCGCTTTCCGGAAGCGTATCCTTCAAGAGAGAACTTGCTTGAACTGGAGAATAAAATAAAACAAGCGACGACGGCAACGGCAGGCACACATGCCAGAGTGACGACATGGTTATATCCCGTCTCTGTTCGAACAACAAGCGGGACGCGCTGGGGGTATATGGATGCACAGGGACATATCCGTCTAGAGCCGGTGCTAGAAGAAGCTCAGGCGTTTCAGCCTAACGGATTGGCGGTCGTCGTAAAGAATGGTCGAGCCGGTGTCATCAATCTTCAAGGGCAGTATGTAGTTCAGCCTGTGTATGATTCGATTAATTCTTTTTCCGAAGAGCGGGCCATGGCCATTGATTCTCAAGGGTTTAAAATGATCAATGAGCAAGGCACCGTGCTGACCAAACGAGCTTATCCGTTTATCGCAGATATGCATGAAGGCAGAGCCATGTTTTACGATAATAACCCAAATCAGACGAACGGCTCACCTAGCTTGTATGGATACCTGGATGCTTCAGGAAATGAAGTAATCCGAGCGCAATTCGCTTCAGCAAATGATTTTCAGCAGGGTAAAGCCGTTGTACAGATTAAGGATCAGGAATACGCCCTTATCGATCGGAACGGAAATCGACTAGCAACTTACCCATATGCCTTTGTAGGGCCGCTAGGGAATGGTTTGCTTGCTTTTCAAAAAGAATCCTCTGGCAAATATGGGTACATCGATGAACGGGGTAACATTCGTATTCAGCCTAAGTTTACTTCTGCATTTGCTTTTAACGATGGGCAGGCTATTGTGAATACGGCAGAGGATTACAAATCGAACTATGGCGTCATTAATATGCAGGGATCATTTGTGATTCAACCGGCTTATAACGATATTCGGGAGCTTGGGGAGAACAGGTACGCACTCGGGAAAGCCATTGATGCAGAACAACCTTACATCGGCTCGTTGTATGCAATCGCTGAATTGAATGGAAGAATACTAACGGAGTTTATCTATCGTAATGTGGAAAATTACAAACATGGTCTTGCATCTGCATCAGACGGAAATCAGACGTATCTTCTGGATTTGAGCGGTAGACCGGCTCCAGGATATCCTCGTGTAACAGGGGCAGGATCGATGGAAGTGGTGGCGCCGGATCTGATTAAAGTGTTTGTGGATCAACGTTTATCCTATGTGAACCGGGCTGGAAAGGTGATTTGGCAACAGAATACGATCGTACCGTTACAACCGCCTTATCAGGTGCGTGAAGAGAAGTATAAACCCAACCGGGATTATCTCGTTTATTATCCGCAGGTGGACGGCTTAGCCAATCAGACAGAGCAGGGTAAGCTTAATGCTAAGCTGAAAGAACTTTCCCAAGTTAAACCGGTTCCTGCAGATCAGCAACTGGATTATACCTATACCGGTGATTTTGATATAACTTTCTATCAGAAGCAATTGCTCCAACTCCAGTTGACGGGTTATAACTATCCAGCAGGAGCTGCACATGGGATGCCAACGATGGTGTATGCCATTATTAATCTAACCGACGGTCAGCTCTATGAATTGAAGGATCTGTTTAAGCCGGATAGTGATTATGTGAAGGTATTAAGCCAAATTGTAGGGGACCAGATCAAAAATGATCCGCAGTATTCGTATGTTTTTCCAGATACGTACACCGGAATAAGTGCGGACCAGCCTTTTTTTGTGACAGCAGATGCACTACATCTATACTTCAACCCTTATGATATTGCACCGTATGCTGCGGGATTCCCGACATTTACAATCCCGTTTAGTCAGATCATGAGCATCATTAATACAGAAGGATCATTCTGGAAAGCATTTCATTTATAATGGTGAGAGCAGGGGAAATATACTTCCAGGCCATATGTCTAATATGGCTTTTTCTTTATTTTGGAAGTAATAAAAGAGAGGGATTACGCGAAAAGGCGAAGTCTAAACGTATTAAACGTATCTATATATAATAGTTAATTATTTCACAAAGTAGGAAGAAAGATATTTGGGAGATAAAAATGAATAATATGAACCAAATGGTATATATTTCTTGTATAATATAAATAACCATGCATCAAGGTATGACAAAATAGTTTGGAGGAAATGATTTTGTACAAATCAGGTTTTTGGATTAGGCTTGCAGCAAGTTTCTTGGATGGACTTATTATTGGAATACCAACAGTAATCATCGCAGGTGTGCTCACTGGTAATTATGATTCAGATGAACCAATTGCGCAGATATTAAGTTCGTTATATGCGATTTTTTTACCTGTTTATTGGTATGGCCGAACGGTTGGTAAACGAATTTGTGGGATTCGAATTCAAATATATGACACACAAGAACCACCTAAAATTACTACAATGTTAATGCGAGTTCTAGTTGCTGGACTTGTGTATGTATTGACGCTAGGTATCGGAATTATTGTGAGCGCGTTTATGGTTGGTATGCGAGAGGATCGTCGTGCAATACATGATTTTATAGCAGGAACAGAAGTTGTGTGGGATTAAGTAAAAAAAGAAGCAGAACCGTAATGGGATATATAAATTCATAGCGGTTCTTTTAATTTTCTAAGTACTGTTTCACAAAACTCGTATTTTGTACATATGTATATGTATCCAGGATATATCAAACATGTTCTCATTTTTATGTTGTTCTTGTCAAATGCGGCAATAATCGAGGTAAAGGCATTAGAGCCCTTACCTCCTTACTACTTGGCCACATCTATTTACATTTACTGCTGCTTGGATAGGTCTCTTATTAACTACAGACCCAGCATGTATTATTGAGAATTTACATACTTCGGCGACAGTTCCTTCTCCCAAACATCATTTCGTTCTCAAGCTCTACTAAGAACTGTTAACATCCCGTCACTACCCTACCCGTAAAAAGTGAGGTCTTATTCAATTCTCTTTATATCCTACAGCATTTCAATGAAATTTTTAACCTTTCTACCTCCGCTCATTGGCCTGACTCATCCTCAATTCCCGCTTCGATCAGCTTCCAGACTGCTTCGAATTCTGCTTGAAAATCCATGTGCAGCCAATTGTCTGCATAAGCCGGCGCGGAAAAATAAGAAAACGCCGTCAAAATAGCATGCAGCCGCCTAACATCTTCAATACCGCTTGCTACCTTCAAGCTGTCAATCAAATCGCCGACGTGCCGAACGAATACCGCTGGATTTCGATCGATATAGGCTGTATAGAGCTTAAACATTTCAGGTTCGCGCACATAAGCCTCATATTTCGATTCACTTAATATCCATAACCATTGGTGCACAATGTCCCTTCTGGATGAGTATTTGTCTGTATCTAATGGGAAAAGCCGCGCCAGTTCGTGATCCAGCCACGACAAGGCAAGCTCGGTCCACAACTCTTCCTTGCCCGAAAAATACTTGTAAATCGCCGCGTGAGTCGTCCCGAGTTCAGCACCGACCTTTGACAGATTGACTTTCTCCATCCCTTGTTCGACAACCATTCGATGTGCGGTTTCCATAATAAGTTCTTTGCTTAGAATTTTCATAGTTCTATTATATGCTTTGATGCCATCAGTTACAACCGTTGACTTTTGTAACCGGAGATTGTATGCTTAGCTCATTCATCGGTTACAAAATTCAAAAAACGTAACTTAAAAGGAGAATCAGTTATGAAGCTATACAATCGTACAATTGTCGTTACCGGCGGTACTTCGGGAATAGGTCTTGCCTTCGCCTTGAAGCTGCTTAATCGCGGCAATAAAGTCATCGTCATCGGACGGAATCAAGCTACCCTTAATCAAGTGACAAGCAAGCACAAAGGGCTTATTGGGTTACAGGGTGACGTCTCAAATGCGGATTCTGTTCGTGAAATGGCTGCTGTCATTCGTGACCGCTTCCCTGAAGTGTCAATTCTATTCAACTCGGCAGGTATTATGCGCGCATTCGAATTGACCGACGATAACCTTCATTTGGAGCGGACTACCGCAGAGGTGGGAACAAATTTGAACGGGACAATCTGGATGACGGAAGCGCTGCTCCCGCAGCTGGCGAGGCAGAACGAAGCCATGATTGTAACCGTAAGCTCCGGCCTTTCCTATGTCACCTCTCCCCTTCATCCCGTTTATTCAGCTACCAAGGCGGGAGTGCATATGTTTACCGATGCGCTGCGGGTCCAACTTAAAAAATCGGGGAAATCTATTCACGTTATGGAACTTGTCCCGCCTCTCGTTGCGGAAACCAACCTGATTCCTGATAGCGGCGGTCCTATTCCCAGCATGAGCCTGGATACACTCGTGAAACATGGGATCCAAGGGATGGAGCGGAATAAAAAGAGGGTCGTTCCAGGCTTATCCAAGGTTTTGCGCTTTGGAGGAAAATACTTTCCGGATGCGCTTGCAAATGCGATGGCACGGGGCTGAGACCGGGTTAACTTTTTATTTATACATTAATCAAAGAACAGTTGGTGCAAGGAAGGACATTCCTGCACCGCCTGTTCTGATGTTAATCACACCTACATTAGCAACTTGCTCGCCAGTAAATCGAAGACCGGCCAGACAAATTTCCAGACCATACAAATCTCGGTTTATTCCTATCATCAGTTTTTTTCAACCTTTCTAATACCGCTCATTGATACCGTGTAAAACTCGCTGTCCTTAAACATATTTTTAAAATGCGCAAGTCCCACCCATTGCTGCCGCGGATGCCGGCAAAGGCGCTAAAATGCGCCTTAAACTTTTCCATTAGGTTATTCTCCTTCGTATATGCGGAAACATTGAAAAAAAAAGACCTAAGTTTCAGAAACCAAAGGAAGATATAACTATCCCATGGATCCGCAATTTAGGGCTTACCTGATTTACCAGTAGCAATTCCGTATTCAACTATTTCAACAAAATCGATTTAACATGTAACTTTAGTATGTCAACATTTATTTTATAAATTTCTTTTTAGGGCTGTGAAAACCCATTAGGGGGAATTATAAACCAGCCGTCTCTAATTCCTATTAAAAATAATTTATGAAATTCACAAAACGTAACTCTTTTCATTTATTAACAAAACCATTATAGTAATTTGGCATATGTTAAGCTTTGGATGGTAAATAAGAATATTCATTCCATATCCAGCTACTGAGCAGTTTATCATTCAGAAAAGGAGATGACACCATTTTGAAACCCATGATAAAAGTATATATCATACTTTTTCAAATCATCTTGCTATCAACTTTTTATTATTTAGGTACTTTCTTACAAAGAACGTTAGACCTGCCTATAGCGGGTAGTATTTTAGGGCTGATGATGTTATTTATAGCTTTAAAACTTCAATTAGTACCGGCACACTGGGTTGAAAAAGGATCATCATTCTTGTTAAAAATCCTTCCACTTTTCCTTGTTCCCCCAACTGTTGGGGTGATTAATTACTTTCAGGTATTCACAGGTGGAGGAAAATGGCTAATTTTACTTACTGAAATCAAGCACGAGACGACCGCGAATGCCGCCGGCTTCAAAGCGACGGTGTGCATTGTAAGCTTGCTCTGCTGGAATGATCTCTGCCACTCGGGGAGTCAAAATTCCCTTTTCAACTTCTTCACTAATATAACGTAACGAATAGTAACTGGTTAAAGACACATATTCTCCAAAAATTCCTCGATCCAGTTGCCCTGGCCAAGGTCTTAGAAACGCAATCCGTCCATGATCCCGGACGGCTGGAACGACCGCTCCCATCTGTGCAGCGGAGTCTGCCAGACCGTCTACACCGTCAGGAACCATTTTTCGAATATTATGACCGACCTCTTCGCCGCGACGAACAACCTCATCGGCTCCAAGGTCACGAACAAGTTGTTCGTCTTCAGCGGAAGCATCAGCGATAACACGTAAACCCCGGTTTTTGGCAAGCTGAATGATATACCCACCCACGACTCCAGCCGCACCGGTCACTGCCAAAGTCTGTCCTGGTGCAAGATTAAGTTGATCCAATGTCGTATGAGCAGTAACACCATTCATGGGTAATGTGCTTGCCGCTGCAAAATCTAAACCTTCAGGTATGCGGGATACATGCTCAGCAGGAACTACAACCTCATCAGCATAGGCACCGCCATAGGGACTGAATGGAGCTGTGATTGCCATCACACGATCACCAATCTGCCATTTGACTCCACTTCCCACTTCACTGATAACACCTGATGCCTCTTTTCCAGGAATTAAAGGACGTGCTCTTCCAGCGAATCCTCCCATTTGTCCAGCTCGAAAAGCAATGTCTACAGGGTTAACAGACGCAGCATGCACTCGAATTCGTACTTCTCCGGGACCGGGATGTACTTCTTTTATATCAAAGACTTTTAACTTGTCTGGTCCTCCAAAATCATTCATTCCTACTACACGCATCGACTCACACTCCCTTTATATAGTTAGTTTTAAGTACAAAATCATTCTATGGGGGCATTTCAGTTTAGTAAAGTACGCAATTTTTTTAAACTAGGATTACTTTTTTAAACCTATAGACGATAAATGGGTTCTAATCTACAGGTATCTACACATGTCTAGTTCAATAAGATTTTGGACTAAAACTCTACATTGACAGGTTTTTTATGAAATGTTAGTTTAAATATTATACCTACAAACATTTTGTTACTAAATGCGGATTGTAAACTTATAAAACTATACTATCTTTGCGAGGTAATACAAAATGAACCAAAATTCAGATGATATCTGTCTTATATCCATAAAAACAATTACAGATATCTTTAGTAGCAAGTGGTCATTTGTGATCATGGGAGAGTTATACTCAAAGCCTAAACGTTTTAATGAATTAAGAAGAAATACAGGGATAAGCACAAAATCTCTCTCTGATGCCCTGAAAAGTTTAGAAGCAAACGGAATTGTTACACGCACTGTATTAACAGCCTCACCGGTTACAGTCGAGTACTCATTAACTGAAAAAGGTCGTGACTTTGAAGGTGTATTTGTCTCAATGAACAAATGGGGAGATAAGTGGCTGAAAGACTAACTATGATGATCTATTTATATAAATAGCAAGATTTTGATTTTAATCTCCGATTCATCTAAGAAATGAATTCTACAAAGAAACGTTATTTGAGGGAATTCTAAAATTCATATGCTTTTATCTCACCACATGATCTCCATCATGATTTTAATTAGATAATTATCTAATTTGAAATGACATAATGTTCTTGTCCTTGGACAAGGAATTACAATCTGTAGGAATTACAATCCAATAATCAGACATATTGATTACTCTCTTTGTTCACAGTTCCGATAAATTAAAAAAGTCGCTAAAATAGCGACTTAAATAGGACGATGTTCTTGTCCCTCGACAACATCACAAATAATTTTGGAGGTGTTTCTTATTTCGTTACATTTTGATTGATGAAGTCTATCATTCTTTTGAAGTTTTCCTTTGCATACGGATTACTAAGATCCCCTTCATAACCGTGCTTCAGTTTGGCCTCGCTTTTGTTGAAGAGTGTAATCTCATGAGGGATGCCCTTCTCACCCAGTTGATTCGCCAAATCCTTCGCCTGATCGGTAAATGTGCCAGTGTTTCCATCCGTAATATAGCTTGGGGGAAAGTCAGCACTTATGTGGGTAATGACATTGGATTGCCTAACAACTTCGCCCCCCTTTAATTGATTTGTTTTAAAGTATAATCTTCCCATGGCGTCAAACATCAAGTTTACCAATGCATCTCCTGTTTTCCCGAAACTAGCAAGATCGTTACCACAAGGATTGACGTAACTAATTTCACGGGCAACGGCCAATATTTCAGGACTTTTATCACGGTATTCATGAATGTGATCTAACTCCAATCGTTAAAGAGTTAAGAATAGGTTATGGTTACTCTATTATAAAACTCGATTAATAGCCAAACTTGATGTTATAGTTTTCATTTATAGCATTGTTAAATAATTATACAGTGATACCATCTATTTTGAGATTAATTGCAATAATTTTCAGTCCTGTGAAATCCTCTACTACTTCTTTCACTTTATATTGCAGCTCCCTACATACCTCATGCAAAAGCATGCCATATTGGACTATAATGCTTAAGTGAATATCTATGCCTTTATCATGTTCACGCAGCT
This sequence comes from Paenibacillus xylanexedens, assembly GCF_007680605.1. GTDB lineage: Bacteria > Bacillota > Bacilli > Paenibacillales > Paenibacillaceae > Paenibacillus > Paenibacillus xylanexedens_B. The sequence continues at coordinate 1,874,323 of NZ_VEIO01000001.1, read as the reverse complement.
CAATTCCAGCAGTGTTCCCAGTCAATTTACTAGTGATGGATCCGATATAAGTCGAACTTAAAACAAGCCCATCTGTCATATCGAGCGCCATATTTACAAATTTAGATATAGTCTCTTTGGAGAATGTAGTTTTCCCTAGTCCTGTTTGAATTAGCATGATTACCATCTCCTTGTTTTCCTTATAAAAAATATCTTCAACAATCGAATTAACCTTCATCCTTTGTAATATTCATCTTTGAGTGTAAACAAGGGGCTCCGATTTAAGTATGAAACTGATGGCTATACTATGAGGACCACTGTGTGAGCATATAGCACATCTTCCCTCTATGATATGAACTTTTTTAATCGAAGTCTCATCCAGAATAATATTTCTTATCCATTCAGCGGTTTCCTTTTCTAATGTCTGAGCAATAATAATATGATCATGATCAATGCGATGAATTTGGCTTAATATGCTTGACAAGAGTTTTTTTATTATCCGGTGTTTGTTTCCTCTATACTTCACTCCTGATAGCACTCTTCCGTGACTAACATATAAAACCGGACGTATTTTAAGCATATTTCCCAGAAGATGTTTAAGATTGCTTAAACGCCCCCCTGTATGGAGATAATCGAGATTATTAACAAGTATGTTCAATTGAATTTCATCTCTTATTGTTTCAAGCAATTCTGCTATAGCTATAGCGCTCTTACCTTCACTAGCCAATTGTGTGGCTAATAAAACCATCATGGCTGTCCCGGCAGAAACATTTAGAGAATCCACAACGGTTACTCTTCCCGGAGGAAACTCGCGCGAGGCTGTAACTGCATTTTGATATGTTGATGATAAATGAGAAGACATACTGATATACAGTACATCTTCTCCGTTCTCAATAATCGGGCGAAATGCTTTAAAAAAGTCAGCTGGTGGAGGCGTGGAAGTCTGCGGCAATTGTCCCTTCATCTCAACTTTGTTGTACATGTCATGGACGTTGATCTCTATGCGATCAAGATAGGAATCTTTCTGAAAAACGATGTATAATGGAATGATTCCTATGTTATACTTATCAATCCATTCCTCCGGAACATCCGAGATGCTGTCTACAAAAATCCGCACTTTGGACACTGTCTTTCCTCCTTTAACCCAGTTTCTCTCTGTTTAAGGTGGTAGAACCTAAAATCGAATCCTTTTCTTTTGTAGAAGTAACTTCTAATTTCGATGCGTTCTGAATGTAAGAAGTAAGTGGCTTATTTTCAGGTTTGATAGCAGCTGGAGATTCCAAGGTAATTTCTGTCGTCGAACATCCCAAAAGGGTTAGAAATACAGCTAAACTCAATGCGTTAATATACTCTTTCATATCATTATCTCCAAATAATTACTTATTCAATGACATTACAGACTATCTATACAAAGGATAAACCTAAATGCTTATTTATATTGTACGTCTGGTAATCTTGTACAACATCGTTCAAAGGGGCATACCGGTCTGCCCAATTGGGCAATGTTAATAGTGGGTTCTATGCCTATGTTAAACGTAAACGATTCAATCGCGATGCAAATGCTCGGTATCCAATCTCGAATTCGTCATAAACAACGCTCCAGTAACTCGTACGCATCTGCGCAACGAGTGGCAGAGAATGCTTAAAGCGAGACTTCAGTGCAGAAAAAACCGAGTCAGAAATGGGTAACGGGCATCACCCAGTATCGTGTGGGAGTGCGGTCAATATATCTTTCAGCCATAAAGGATCTGTTTAAGAACGAAATTGCGGTTTAAGAAATAGGAGAACGCTTACCAAAGCACAAAATAAAATCGTAAATATATCCGTTTTCACAATCAAAAACAGCCACAACGGAAACTAAAAAACTGACGCCGGTAGAGTACCGACGCCAGTTTGCAGCCCAAGGTTTGTTTTAAATGTCTACTAAATGGGGGGCTTGACCAATCCAATATGAACCCTTCAGTTTGCATTTCTCCGATGTCTTCATAAGCTCTCCTTCATCCCAGATTCCAATGGATTCTGCAAATCCATTACGATGCTGAATTCGCCGTTCTCTCCTCCTCTTACCATTTCACCATTCGGCAAAACAATCATGCAAGAGATTTGATCTGGCCAAGTGGCATGCATGCGAAATGTAGAATCAACAAGCTGCCATTGTACGGATACCAAGCCTTTAGAGGTCATTGCACACCCTTCAGCGTGGGAAAGGCGACCGATTCGTGGACTTATTTTCATCTTCTCGCATCCTGGGCTAGAGGGCTGAATCCCTAACGTTTCTGTTGTATATTCATAAATTGGAACGGAGCCCCAAGCGTGAGCATCACTACGTTTGCTGACAGTGTCTTCCATCCAGGTTGTTAGCCCTTCATGGGCCATTTGCCGCCATGGAGCCAGTAAATCATATACTTTATCATACAGACCAACTAAAGAAAGCGCACGGAACTGGTAGATGGACATCGCGAATGAACAGGGTACGAAGTCTGGGCATTCGATCGACTGTAGGATCGCATGCCTGGCCTCTCTTCCTGTCAAAGTCCCGCTTAGAACAGCCCAAATTTGGGCATGTTGGCTGAAAAGCTCCAGTCCGGGGCCGTCGGTAAGGCAGCCAGGCCGGCTGATCGACATACAGTTTTCCTTTACAGCTAGCTGTATACGTTCGGCTCGATCAAGATACTTTTTTGCAACACTCCTTCTATCAGTAAAAGCAGCAAGCTCAGCAGCTCTTTGCAGTGCGTAAGTATACATTAGACAATAGACGGTTAGCGGACCTTGGCGTGCTGCGTCAGGAACGCCATAATTCTCTTTCCATTCGTCAGCCCAGTCTACAAAGGACCAATATCGAGGGTTCATCTTACCAATCAGACCGCTTGTCTCAATCTCTCGGTAGAAGTAACCGAGTACGGCGTCTACACCCGGCAGGTACCGCTCAACAAGTTCCCGGTCTCCCACAAACATCATGTGATCATGTAACATGAAAATCCAGTATAACGAAAAGCCTGGTATGACTTGGGATGATACACTAGGATATCTGGACTGTGTTAATCCTTCTGGAAGCAAGGAACTGTAAAAATCAAACAAGGTTCTGCGAGCCAGCCTGTCATCGCCAGATAGAATATAAGTGAATTGGATTTGGGAGCGGGTATCCATTACATATTGCAGCTGCTCGTAATACGGACAATCTTCGTATGTTTCATGCATGCATCGTTTCAGGGTTCTGATGCTAATATCCCATAAAGCAGTTTCCTGAGGATCCGAAGAACGATATTGGGCGACGACATCAAGCGGGTAACCTGTTTCTCTATAAGAAAATGTACGAAGCGTTAATGGTGCTTCTCCTGTCCTGATTTCAATTCTGACATAGCGGAATGTCCGAAACCAGAAAGGTTCATATTTTTCTATAAATTCTCCGCTTTCCTGTTCCAGGCCACTAGGTCTATATATATCCATATCGCCATACAAATCTCCGTTTAAGCTGTCTGTCCGGTCTCCTTTGTCGCGTATCCAAGGGACCGATATGGGCGGATTTTCGTAACATTCGGCGCACAACAGCCTGATTTCGCTCCCCTGACCGCCGGACAAATCCATTTCAAGGTATCCTGTAGTCAGCTCTCCGGCATCAAAATCTACCGTTATAACTGAATCAGGTGCAAGCGTTAACGAGCGGTCATGTGTCACCAGTTCCAACCAATCAGGCTTGCTTCCTTTTTCCGAGAGTCGGGAAATACCAACAAATCGGCGTTCTGTTTCATAGAGAAAAGGAATGGGACGTTTTCTTAACTCCCACGGTTTCAGTTCCCCATGAACGATATCGAATACGTATCGGGAGGCCTTCTCCCACTTTTCCGAAGCATAGCCTGCTTCTGTCCATCCAAAAGGACGCTTGAATCCGTCAACGGCTTCCGAAATTCCGAGGAATTGGGTATAGATGCCTTGAGATAAAGTAATGGCCTCATCCTTAATACATTCCCAGGATTCATCGGTATGTGCAGCTGTAGCCTGAGTATTATGCTCATCCCTGATGTCAGCATGCACATACAGCCCGGCAAGCCGAGTACGCCATACAGACTGATTTCCACCGCCTGCATAAGGATAACGCAGCACCTGAGCAGCAAAAACGTTTATGCCTTCTTTCAGGTAATCTCCAACCTCAACTTCCTCATAATGCCATGTGAACCGGTCGCCTTTGCAAGGTCCACGGCTTACGGGTACACCATTGACATAAAGCAGATAACGACTGTCAGCTGAAATACGAAGCGCACAGTTATGCCTGCCTTTTCGAAGTTCACATGTTTTTCTAAAATAGACAAATCCGCCTCCCTTGGCTTCATCTTCTTCCTTCCAATGAGGGTGCCATATCCAGCTTGCCTCTTCTTCCCAATCAGGACGCATAAGTGCCCTCCTTTTTTGCAGATCGATTACTCTTTTACACTTCCTGAAGCGACTCCTGAAATAATCCGTTCCGAAAAGATGAAAAATAATATCAGAACCGGAATAGTTGCAATGACAGAAGTTGCCAGTGCTTTATCCATATTGAGCAGAATATTGGATGTATACTTCATAACTGCCAGTGGGATTGTTTTGACTGCATCGTCTTGAAGCATAATTAATGGGAGGAAAAATTGGTTCCATATATTAACGGACAATATTATGCACAGACTGACGATTACTGGTGAAGCAAGCGGAAACATAATTCGGTAAAAAATTCTCCATTCTCCGGCGCCGTCTATTCGTGCGGATTCGGCCAGAGCGTCCGGCAAGCCGGCGAAGAAGTTTGTGAGCATCAGTACAGCCATTGATAATCCCGCTGATAACACAAGAATTACGCTCCATGGAGAATTAATAAGTCCAAGATTCTTGATAATCAAAAATACGGGAACCACACCGAGTTGGACAGGAAACATGAGACCGATCAAAAAATACAGCATTACACCTTGCTTAAATTTAAAGGAGTAACGACCTAAACCATAAGCAACCATGGAGGCTAAAGCTACAATGATGATAATTGTCATCATGAGGATAAATACGCTGTTCCAGATATTGACGCCGAAATGTTCGTTGCGAAAAACTTTGACATAGGATTCCAATGTAAAGGACTTGGGCCAGCCCAATGTATTGGACAATACATCCTGCTTGGTGCGGAATGAGTTCCATGTAAGATATCCAAGGATGAGTAAGGTGAAGGAAGAGTACATCCAGAGGATCAGCTTTGTTACATACAGCTTTTTGATATCAGCCATGATCATTTCTCCTCCTTATAAGTGAATCTTAGCTGAATCAATGCAACCACAAAGATGATGGCAAACATGACGACGGCAATGGTAGTCCCCATACCTACGGAGTTTGTGCTTACCGTTCCTCCCATCGCGCCGGTCGTTCCAAAAGTAATTCTGTAGAAAAACAGTGTCATCACATCCATCGAATTGTTAATACCGCCGCTTACCCCTCCCAGCAAATAGCTGAAATCAAACAAGGTCATGGCAGCGATATAACTGATCATAGCAATATTTACGATACTGGAACGGATCTGAGGTATAATGACCGAGAAGAACCGTCTCCAGTAGCCAGCTCCGTCCAGATAAGAAGCTTCCATCACTTCGTCGGACAGCATCTTCATGGCTGCCACGAAGTAGATCATACTGAAGCCCACACCTGCCCAAGCATTCATAATGAACAAGGTAAGGACCTCGTAGCCTGGAACCCCTAACCAATTTCGAGCATGTTCCCCTAGCCCAATTAGCTGGAGAAACTCATTGAAAATACCGATATTCTGGTCAAAAACTAGCGTAGCCAGAAATACGATAACGCTAGTGGTAATAAACTGCGGAGCAAAGATCATTGTTTGAAAAAAACGGTAGCCTTTTACACGTGTATAAATTACATAGGCAAAATAAAGCTGTATAGGAATCAGCAGTCCGACGTTAAGCACAACTAATATTGCATTGTTCTTAAGCGCATTTAAGAACTGCCGTTTTAATTCCGAATTAGTGAACAATTCAATATAATTATTAAAGCCTACAAACACCTTCTCACTAAAACCGTTTGACTGAAACAGACTAAGCTGGGCAGCTGAGAAAATGGGATAGATCACGAAAATAGAATACAGAATAAAACCGGGCAATATGAACCATAAATAAGGTTTCTTTCCAAGCCACTGCAACATCTAGATCGCCTCCAAATGATTTGGACGGTTAAGCTACTCGGCTTAACCGCCCAAAAATCCTTCTGATTATTTCGTACGGAGCAGCGCTTCTTCCAGCATGTCTGCAGCTTGCTGACCATCAATATGAGAGGTTAACAGTTGCGGCATTACTTGCTGAAGAAAGATATCATTCAACTTGATCTCTTCTGTTGATATGTTCGTTAATACGGAATAAATATTATGACCCAGGGAATCAAACGCACTCAATTCTTTGACTCCCTCATCTCTAGGCGTGATATCCTGCAGGGCCGGCACCATACCTGTTTCATCCTCAAAAAGCTGTTGGGCTTTTTGACTGGACAGAAACTTTACATATTCGACCGCTGCTTCCGGATGCTTGGTTCCAGCAGATACGGCAAAAGTGGTCGCATTACTGAAGCTTTGTGGAGCAATGCGTTCACCAGATACTGTCGGGATATAAAATCTGCCGAGGTTTATTCCAGCGCCTACGAAGGTTGGATCATTCCAGGTACCATCTGCCATCATTGCTGTCTTGCCGTTAGTAAATGCCAGCTGGGCACCAGCATTGTCCACAGAGGCCAAATCCTTGGTAAAATAACCTTTATCAGCGAACTCTCTGATCGTTTGGAATACCTTAATTATGCTTGGGTCTTTGAAAGAACCAGTCCCCTCATTAATCTTGCTTAATGCTTCCTCAGCGGCAGCAGGCATTAGCGCAAAGGCAAGCCAAGCCCGCTCGAATTCAGATTTACCGGGAACGCTGAAGGGTGTTATTCCCTTATCCTTTATTGCTGCGACCAACGATACAAATTCATCTAAGGTTGCCGGGGCCTGCAATCCTTCCTTTTCAAAAATGTCCTTATTATAATAAATCAACTGAGAGTCCATAAAGGCCGGAGGAGAGGAATATAGTTTTCCGTCCACCTTCGCGTATTCCATGAGGTCTTCCCCGAAACGGCTGGTATCGAGCCCGTAATCATCCAGATTAAGCAATGCACCGCTCTGCACATACAGCTTCATTTTAGGCGTCTTGTTTCCTTGAACATAGAACACATCCGGCAGTGAGTTGCTCTTAACAGCCGTATCGATCGCTGTCTCTGACCCTGAGAATTGAAAGTTTAATTTGATATTCGGATGTTCTTCTTCAAATGCTTGATTGATTGCCGTAAATCCCGACTCAAACGATGATTGGTTAGACTGGTCTCCCCACACGGTTAGTTCCACTTGTTTTTCAGTTCCGGCTTTGCTGCCTTGATCAGGTGAAGAGCTGTTTGTGTCATCGCCACATGCTGCCAACAGCAAGACGGAGACACCTGTCACTGCAAGAAGTGCTTTTCTGAATAACCCCTTTTTCATTTTTTATTTCTCCCTTCGTGTCTAACGGTTTGTAAGCGTGTAATAATCATAGTTCACAAAATAAAGCGTTTCCATGAACAAGTTTTTGTTTATGATTCCACATTATTGGATAGTTGCATTTGATGTAGGGCAAAGAACCGGAACAGTGATGTCCCGGTTGATCGTCATTCCAAATTATTAGATGAACATTCCATTTAATTAGATGAGAAGCCAGTCGAGTTTCTAAATTCAGAAACGGTCATTCCGGTAACTTTTTTAAAAACCTTCACGAAATAATTCGAGTTTGGATATCCCACACGGGAAGCTACCTCTTCAGCAGAAAGCGAGTATCGCTTCATGAGATCGATAGATTTACGGATACGAACCTGGGTCAGGTATTCGAGAAACGTCATCCCCATTTCCTGACTAAATCGATGACTGAAGTAATGAATGTTTAAGTTCACTAAGTTCGCGGCATCCTCAAGCCGAACGGTTTCGGCGAAATGTGCTTCTACATAACGAAAAACCGGCTCCAGCCATGTTTGCGATTTCATCCTGGCGGTGGCGGATAAGTCATTGAACCGTTTAATCGTCTGTAAAAAGCAGGACTTTAATTCGTCCCATGTTCGGATGGAATCCACTGAATAAAAGGGGAGGGGCATAAAATCGGACTTCTCTGTATTAATCAGCATATTTATGTTCGATGGATCATTTTGATAAATTTTAAGCATCCACTGGACCAAACGGAACGCAGTATCGGGAGAATAACACGTCTCTAGTTCGCTGCCTACAGCCTCCAGCCACTTCGCCAACTCTTCCTCTGAAGCTGATGTGAATATGCTTATAAATTGCTGCTGCCATTGTTGAAACTTGATGTCCAGCTGCTCCTGAACAACATTTAAACTCGCATCAAAGCGGTACAAACCTAGCCCACTGAAAAAGGATCGGTCAATCATTTGCTCTGCTTGGTTTCTTATCACTCTACACTTCTGAAAGTTCAGATTCTCAGACATACCTGCTGATACTGTAATGGCAAGATTCTGCTTCACTGTGTCCATCCATTCTTTTACCAGACCAGCCATCATCGTTGTTTCTTCCGGTCCTGTTTCTCGACTATAGAGTAATCCGTGAAAAAAGCCTTGATCAAAGCCAAGGGGAATTGCATGTGTCGTTTTATTCATAAGATCTTGCAGGAGAAAGCCCAAGGCAGTCTGGTCATCATCGTTGTCTGAGTGATCCATTGACCAAATACGAATAGCAACCCAACAAACAAAAGCAGATTCTTTCAAAAGGTCTGTAAGCAAAGGGTAATCTTTGTGAGAGAAATCCGCCGGAAAAGCAACAATACCCGGAAGTATTCTGGATTGTGTCATCAATCGCTGCCTTTCTTCATCCATGGCATTGGCCCGGCTCTGTCTAGCGCGAACCTTTGAGCGGAGTTTCTCTGATAATTGGGTCAGTGTTGAAATCAATTCATCTGGGTCGAACAGATGCTTGGGAATATAGTCTTGAACACCCAATTGGATTGATCTTCTTGTATATTCAAACTCTTCATAGCTGCTCAGGACTAAAATGATCATCTTTTTATCAGTCTCTCTAATCCGTCTTATCAATTCTAGACCATCCATTTCAGGCATTCGTATATCGGTCAGCAGAACTTCGGGGTAACCATCTGTAGAAAAGGCCTCCCATGCCTCCTTGCCGTTCCGATAAACACCCTGTATTTCATAGCCATTTTCATGCCAGTCAATGATGGTCTGAAATCCAACCCGAACCAGGGATTCATCATCTACAATCGCAATTTTAATCATTTTCGTTTGGCCATCCTTCTTTCAAGATAGGAAGCTTTAATTCCACAGTAGTGCCTGCTCCCCGTTCACTCGTAATGTTCATTCCGTAGGCAGGACCATAGAACATTTCAATCCTCTCTTTCACACTCAATAATCCAATGTGGCTTCCAGTTCCGCTGCTCATAACCTGCTGGATTTCAGATAAGCGCTCTTGATCGATTCCGCTACCATTGTCCCATACCCGAATACTAAGCATCCCTTTCTCTGCTTTTGCCTCCAGACGAATCTGCCCTGAATGATCAATAGACGACAAACCATGAACTATAGCATTTTCTAAGAGCGGCTGAATCAAAAATTTAAGCAGCCGATACGGTTTCACCTCATCCTCCAGTTCGACCTGAAATATAAAGTTTTGATGACGTACTTGTTGAATCTTGACAAATTCACGCATGACGTTAATTTCGTTTTCAAGCGAAACAAGTTCATTGGTGTCTCTGATCGAGTATCTCAACAGATTGCTCAATGCATCAACGATCTCTTTTATATGATCCTGTTTTCGTATCATGGCCATCCACCGGATGGTATTTAACGTATTGTAGATGAAGTGAGGAGAAAGTTGATTTTGGAGCACTTTTAACTGCACCTGCCGTTTGCGTTCTTCACTGGCCTTCACTTCACCCAATAGATTGTAGATCTCATACATAACAGAAATAAAGGTTTCATTCAGCTGCGTAATTTCTCTGGCCCCTCTGAATTTGGTAAGGGAGTTAGGCTTCTCGCCGCGCAATCCTCTCCGCATATTGGCAAGAAGCCTCGCGATCGGCAAAGCAATGTCGGTACGAATCAGGTAGGAGGCAACCAAACCAAGGACTAGACTTCCCCCGGCCAGCCAAGCAGCAAAAACACTCATTCGGTAGACGGTGGCATACAAGGTATTTAGAGCATATTCGGCTGTAAGCGTCCATTCATTGTAATCAAGACTTTGTTCAAGACGTAAAACTTCAGAAAAGGTATTTTCCTGTATTCCGTGTTCTTGAAGCAGTACTTTATCCGGACCTTTAAGGAAAAAAGCAGTATTGGAACCTGCCATAGCAGAGCTAAGAACGTCTCTGAATACATTAGAAGAAACAATAAGATAAAAATATCCTATAGGTCGGAAGTTCTCATCTTTAATGACACGCCCTAACCTGAAAGCACTTACATAATCATCTGTGGCAGAACCTAACCTTACAGAATCCCAATAAGGTGCTCCGTTGGCTGTAACCGTATTTGTTTTTCCTCTCTCACTTAAAGGCTCTTGTTCATCTTGGCCGATGACAAAGGTACTGTCCTCAGTAACAAATACACATCCTTTGATACGGTTTCTGTCTAGTCCGCCAATGATAGGCAGTACACTTCGCTCCAGCTGCTGCTGAAGTTCGATTTTTTCAAATTCGTTATGAACCGGTTTAGACAGTATTGCTCCAATTTCATCAGAGGTTAGAATATGCAGACTCACATTATTATAGGTTTGAATGGTTGTTTCCAGTTTGTCTACAGCCAGGCTTGTAATCGAATTGGAATAAGACTCGGCGTTGGTACGGATTGTAGCATTATAGTTCTGGGATAAGAGGCTTAGTCCAACGATAGAGGGAAGAACAAATAAGGGCAAATAAAATAGGAGCAGCTTCTTAGTCAGATTCCAATTATTCCATCGACGAATTAACCATTTGTATCCAGGTAGATAGGTAAAGGGCCTTCTCATGTAAGATTCTTCTATACCTCCTATGCTGCTTGACTGACCCAATTAGGGTCAATTTTTTCGACATCATTGTCTTCTTTATAGCGAATGGTTCCGGTTCCTTTAAAGCTCTCTCTTTGTCTATTGGATGAAATGCTTGAAGGGCCAGATACAATCAGCCAGACTTCAATTCTGCAGTATCCGTAAAAACGGGTACCTCACCAGTATCATATATTTATGGATAAAATCATTATGCTGGCTCTTTCTCATAATACCTCCTCCCAGCATTCACAACGTCTTGAAGGCTTTCATATTTATACTATGTTGGAGACAAAATGATTGAAATAACTCTTTCTTAAGGTTAGATAACGCAATTTGAAAGATTGAGAACATTGGATAACCTAATTATTACGTTTGAATATCGTTTAAAGTTATTTGAATTTATATACATTTTTGTGATAAGGTTTAATTGAAAATGATAGTCGGAATATCACATCGAAGCTTGTCATATTAAAATCAGAGGTGGTGTTGGAAAGATGAACTCAGAACAGAGTAGTATCGTCATTCATGAGATATCCAAGTTACAAACTCCTGAACAATTATGGAATCCCTATGATTGGTACCACGATATGCTTGTCAATAATCCGATATATTATGATGAGAAGCAAAACGTCTGGAACGTATTTCGCTATGATGATGTGAACATGGTGCTTAGTGACTTCAAGTTATTTTCAAGTATACGGAAAAGAAGTGTGTCACCTATTCCACCAGTCATTACACGTGTAGATATCAATTCTACCGATCCTCCTATTCAACGTGATATACGTAAGCTGGTATCCAGTGCCTTTACCCCAAGAAGTCTAAAGGAGTGGGAACCAAGAATCAGGAACATCGCAAAAGAATTAATTGATAAAATGAAACAGATGAACAAGCCCGACATTGTCAGTGATCTTGCCGTTCCTCTTCCCGTCACGGTCATTTCTGATTTGTTAGGCACACCAAGACAAGATCTTCATCATATAAAGAACTGGTCCGATATTTTGTTTTTCCCTAATTCAGAGGTCAACGTTACGGATCAAGCCAAAAGAAAATACCGTGCGATGTCGGAATTCAACGAATATTTGCTTCCCATTGTTAAGGGAAAACGTCAAAATCCTGAGAAGGATATTATTTCTGATTTAACTCTTGCAGCGTATGAGGGGACACAACTTACAGATGAGGAAGTGGTAACCTTCAGCTTGGGTCTGCTTGCTGCCGGCAATGAAACAACAACCAATTTACTCGCTAATATGTTTTATACTTTCGTGTATGAACAAAAAGGAATTTATCAGGAGATTCTCTCCAATCGTAGCCTTATTTCCAATGCCATTGAAGAAACGTTGCGTTATCGCTTCCCCATCACACTAGATCGGGTAGTGACATTGGATAGCCATGTGTTGGGTGTCCCTATGAAAAAAGGTGATGTCATTGTTGTATGGCTTGGAGCCGCGAATAATGATGCACAGCAATTCCCGGAACCAAACAAGTTTGATATACACCGAGAGAATAGTAACAAGCATCTTAGCTTTGGGAAAGGCCCTCACTTTTGTCTAGGAGCCCCTCTAGCACGTCTTGAAGCTCAAATAGCATTAGAGTGTTTCGTAGAAACCTTTGCTGATATTGTTCCAACTGAAGCGTTTAACCCGGCACTGCATTTACACAAAGGAACACAAAATCTGCTTACTCTTCCTGTAAAATTAAAAATTTTGGATAAAAGCGTTATTTAATTTTCTTCCATAAATAAAATAAGCGACCGTTCCTCGTTTGAACACTGAGGGAACGGTCGTTTTGTATGATGCTTCTGTTAAATTAATTAGGACGTGTCTTGAATTTTATGTTAGACAGTTCTCAATTAACTTGTTTATTTCATTACGGTTCGTCTAATGGGCTTCAGTTTCTATGCGTTAATAATTGAGCCCCCATCGACAAAAAAGGTTTGACCCGTTATATGTCTGGCATCTTCACTTGCCAGAAAAGCAACGACCGGAGCGATATCTTCATAAGGGTCCCCATAACGACCGATTGCAGTGGGCTTGAACCCCAGCAGCTGCGGGTCACGCTGATCTTCAGGCAAGGCATCCAGATGTGCGCGAATCCCATCCGTGAGGGCTCCAGGATTTATGACATTCACATTGATGTTGTCCTTGCCCCATTCTCGCGCAACAACACGCGACAACGCTCGTATTCCTTCTTTGATGGCAGCATATGCGGCATACCCCTCTAGCCCGTCATACCCTGCTCCTGAGCCAAAATTAATGATCTTTCCTCCACCTTGTTTTAAATGAGGGTAACTTTCCTTCATCATGAGCCAAGTGGATACAAGTCCTGTTAGGTAGCTCTCATCAAGTGTATCCAATTCATGTTCCAGAAAGGAATGCGGTGTCCGAATAGCAATTGCCAAATTGACTAGAATGTCGATGGTATTGAATTCCTTAATCGTATCTTCAACCAGTGATTTGACCTGCTTAGGCTCAGACAAATCAGCAGTTTTGGCAAGAACCGAAAACCCTGCACGTTCACAACGTGCAGCGGTTTCCTCTAATGACGAGCTAGTGATATCAGTAAGCATTAATGATGCGCCCTCTTCAGCCAGACGTAGAGCGATGTAGCTGCCCAGTCCTCCTCCTGCACCCGTTACAATGGCAACCTTACCCTTTAGTTTTCCCATAATTCAACCCCTCCACCTTAATTCATGGTCTAAAGTCATCGTTGCTTCCTCTGTCAACATATCCATGCTGTTTAGTTAGTTTTATCGCATGAAACCCACTGAATGGCTGATAATCAACCGCACGTTCAGAATTTAGTATGCGACCGGAAACGCTTTGAGTCCCCGAATGATCATACCTGGCCTCCACTCCAGCAGTTCCGGATCTGTATTTAACCGAATCTCCGGTAGCCGTTGAAGTAAAGCGTTGATCGCAATCTCGCCTTCGAGTCTCGCAAGTGGAGCGCCAAGACAATAATGAACCCCTTTCCCAAAAGGCTGCCTCTCAATCATACGGGGAGTAAATGCCTTCTGAATCAAGCGTCGCAGTCGACGATGATCTTCAGGACCAACACTGATCAGATTTCGTGAAATAATCGCCTGATGCGGAGGAAGTGTCTCCTCCTTTTCATTGTTATTATTATCAAGGATTCCGGTTACAAAGCGGCCATCCTGCAAAATGTTGACGGCATCCTCATATCGGGTAACCATCCAGGCAGCATGTCCACTAGGAAGTAAAAGTCGATGAACAGCCTCTTCGGCACGCAGCTTTTCGTAGACTGGGAAAGGTTGCTGAATGAAAGAATGATTCAAGAAATCAACTTCGGACTTGGAACGGCCTTGATTTTCATTGGTAAACATCGTAACGCCTCCCAAAATGATAGTTTAAGTATTAATTCAATATAAAGACTATCATAATTGGAGTTTGACTTTCAAATAAGTTCGTTCAATTCCAGTAATACGAAATTCAACGTTTTCTTAGGTCAATTAATGACTTTGGTTTGTCTTTATAATCTATTCACAATAGACATCGGTGTTTATTACATCAGGTACTATTGCTTCTACTTTTTGTTTTTGTAAGAGTCCATTAGCATATTAAAGATTATTAAATCATCACGGTAATTCTCCGGAGTTGTTTTTATGACCTGATCGTAAACAATTGCATCGTAAAGGGCTTCCAGCTCAATCGTGTAAGGGTCTTTATACGTATGTCGAATAACGGTTTCTTTGTACAAGTCCCCTTCTGTTTCTGACACGATTAATTTAACAGGTAGTCCTTGAATATACGGTGTGTCAAATTCTACTCTAACTATTTTATCCTTTCCGTACACTTCCAGATGAGCATCAAACTTACCTACGTTATTCATACCTGTCTCATAAACTACATTGAAAGAAGGATAGTTGAAAATGGCATTTATAAAGAAGCCTGCACTATTAAAAGCAAAACCGGATACGGATTCTGGCATTCCCAAAGCCTCACGCATAGCAGAAAGATCATGCGACCCTAAAGCGGTAAGAAAATAGTACAACATAATTGTAGTTTCATCAGCGCCCTCACCAAGAACTTCTCTAATCCACTTCTCTGATTTCTCAGCTCGTTCTTTATTTACTTCTTCGGGAAAATCGTTAAACTTTTTCGGGTATGCTCCAGATTGCCTTATGAAATAATCATTCGGTCCAATAATATCTCGTACTCTTGCGTACAAAATTCGGTCTAATCCCCCTATTTCTTTAACTGCAGCTTCAAATGCAGGAGCATATCTTCTCATATAACCGACCATGATATGAACATTATTTCTGCTTTTCGCCTCGATCACAGCTTCTGCTTCGGATAATGAAAGCACCATAGGCTTTTCAATGAGAACATGCTTACCTGCATTGGCAGCAGCTATAGCAGCATCTGCATGATATTCGTTACTGTTACAGACGAAAACAACATCAATATCTTCGTCATTAACGAGATCCTGCACATTTGTATAGAGATTTGAAACACCAAATTTTTCTCCGTTATATTTGAGTGAATTATACGAAACATCACATAAAGCAGTTACTTTGAATTTTTCGGGTAATTCTTTAAGGATAGGCAAGTGTACGACTTGTGCAAGTTCACCCGTACCAATAATTCCTACATTAAGAACTTTACTCATTAGAACTCATCCTCTCAGTATGAAAACGACAAATTTCAATTTAAAATTTAATCGTGTCATTTAATTCGGCTGAACGATAAATCGCTTCAAGTATCTGAGTAACGACTAGCGCTTGTCTTGGTTCAACTACAGGATTTTTGTCTTCAAGGATTGCATCAATCCATTGAGCAATTTCTCGATCAGCATCTGTTTCTTCTACGGGGGATATATACGATATACCGGCTGCATTCTGTAACTGGGTGCTAACGAGATTTCCATACATTTCTGTATTAAATATCAGTTCATTTGTACCTAAGGCTGTATTCCGGCGCATTTCGGCGCCTCCTTTTGTTCCAGACAACGTAGTCATTGCTTCTCTTTCATCTAGTGAATTCAGAGCCCAGGAACATTCTAGATAAATGGATGCACCATTCTTCATTTTGATAAAAGAGAACGCTGACTCCTCTACGTTAAAATGATCCGGATCCCACGGTCCAAAAGGATTGGCCTTATTCTCATATCTTAATTTGTTGTGCACTACGCCGGTTACACTTTCAACTTCGTAGTTATTCATCAACCATAGAGTCAGATCAAGTGCATGGGTGCCAATATCAATAAGCGCACCGCCTCCTTGCATGTCTTTATTTAGGAATACTCCCCAAGTTGGAACACCTCTACGTCGAATTGCGTGCGCTTTAGCTACATAAATTTCTCCCAGATCGCCATTAGTACACGCTTGTTTCAAAAGTATTGAATCTTTTCTGAAACGATTCTGGTATGCGATTGTCAATTTTTTACCTGTACGCTCAGCAGCTTTTACCATTTTCTCTGCTTCCTGACTATTCATGGCCATGGGCTTTTCACACATGACATGCTTCCCTGCCTCTAAAGCCTCGACAGTCATTGAACTGTGTAATGCATTCGGTGTACAGATATGAACGACATCAATTTCAGGATCTTGCAGCATATCTTTATAATTGGTATAAATTTTTGCATCATTTCCTACCAAATCAGCAGCTTTTTTTGCTTTTTCTTCATTTCTACTAGCAAAACCTTTGACATTTACCTTATCAGACAGTTTGAGTAATGCTGGTAGATGTTTTTCTATAGCAATTGCTCCGCAGCCAATAATACCTACATTTAATTTATGCATACTCAACACCCAATAAATCGGATAAGGCGTTAAAGCTTATCTCCACACTTTTTATTTCATCTATCGATATAACATCTTGCTCAACAATGATATATTTAGTGGCTGTGTGCTCTTTTACTAATTTGATAATCCCCTTAATGTCCAGCTTTCCTTGTCCTATTTCTACAAAATTATCAGAATTAAACAATGGAATGAAATCATGTATAGTTATCTCTTTTTCCTTGTCTAGTGTGTCGAGTATATTTATTGTGCTAACGGGATGAGGCAAATCTTTGATATGAATTAATTCACATCGAGTTCCAAGTTGTTTTAGCAACTGCTCGACATTCGCCCCTCCCCTAATAGCCCAATAGATATCTAATTCAAATTTCAAATAATCAGGATTTGTATTTTCTAATAGGATCTCAAATAACGTTTTCCCATCAAACTTTTGAAATTCTTGAAAATGATTATGATAATATAGCTGGATCCCGTGTGTCCAAAGTCTCTTTCCATATTCATTTAATCGTCTACTGAAAGCGATTGCATCATCAGCTCCTTGAAACATCCCCATAGGAATAATTGCTCTATTACACCCTAACTCTTTGTGATAGGCAATTATTTCATTGAGTTCTTGCTCATTTAATTCGGCTGGAATATGTGTTCCAAGTACTTGTATGCCTGCATCTTTAGTCATTTTTTTTAAATCACTGGCAGACAGAGAGCTGATATTAAAAGCGCTATCACTTTGAAAATCAACTGGGATTTCAATGTGCTTATACCCAATTGTTGATAAATTCTGCAAAGTTTTAATCCGATCTTCATTGAATTTATTTCGAACAGAAAACATTTGTAAACCAATTTGAATAGTCAATAAAGTGACCTCCTATTATATAATCTTTCCCGATATTGTAGATTAATCATGAAACCCAAACTCCACGGAATCTGGGTTGCCAACGTTCTAATTCAGATGTTTTTGTAGCACTTGAAGGACTGTTTCATAACCTTCGACGTTCAGATGAAGAACATCGGTCGTATACTCTAGCTTCAGATTACCATGCTCGTCTTTTAGCGCTGGGTGAAGATCGACGTAATCAATTGCAAGGCGCGCGGTCATCTCCTGAATCCTCTCGAATCAAAGCGTTGGTTCGACTGCCCAGGATATACTGTATGACACGCGCGTCATCGGAAGGGTAAACCGATTCATTTTTCCGGATCGTCCCAAATACGAGTGTTTTGCTTTCTTAACGAGAAGAAGGAAAATAAAACGGAAAACGGCACTAAAATTACGCTATTCGTCCGATCCTTCCCCTAATACGATTCCAACGGGACCAATCAAACCGCAATCTAGCGGTTCCCGGTTAGGAGCGAAAATGCTTAGCGCATTGTTCAGGGTCGTCGCTACTTCGACCTCTAACTCGTTGTTTTCTCCATAGCGCAAGTATTCCCCGATTGGAATATGACGCCCGATCTGATCGACACCGTGGAGCTCTTGGCCGTTAACGAAGACCCTGAACGTATCGGACACCTCGCCCATCTCTAAAATAACGGCAGCGGAAGTATCTTTCCGCTCTTCAATGCGGAAACTTGTCCGATATCGTCCAATTCCGGATACTTGCCGGAGCGCCGGAATGTGAATCCAGGAGCGCAGCTCGTCAAGTTCAAGCTCGATCCGTTCAATCTTCGTCTCCGTTGGATGAGCGCCAGCAGTCCAGCTGTCCACGACGAGAGACCAGCGATCTGGTATGATCCGCGTACCTTTCGCAATCGTATCAAGATATTTCTCTCGCTGAAGCAATCCTGTCCATTCTTCGGCAACTGCGATCAAAGCAGTTCCGTTCGGGGCGAGTCGCAGCTTCGCCGTTGCTTGACCGGAGCCTGTATGAACAGCGGCCATCGGGCATATTGTTCCATCCCAAGCGTTCAGCTTGAAAGGATTCCCCGTCCCTGTGAACTGCACTTCTCCCTCGAATGCCTGCACTTGACTTGGATTGTAGATGAAGTAATAAGAAATACCGTTTTCGTACCGACGGGCATTCAACAGAGGCGACTCGCACTGGACTTGAACGGCAGGAATGACGGAGAGCTCGCCCAGTGCCCCGATCGCATCTTCTTGAGTGTTAACCGCTCTTACCATCGGCAGGTTTAACAGATGCTCGATTCGATCGCACAGCTCGACGTCTTTGGCTCTCATCTTGTCCTTGCTGCCAAAGAATGAAGCAACATGATTCGGAGCTACTCCAACGACCACGACAGGTAGTCCGCTTTCCGCGAAGGCGATCAGTTGATTGGCTGTTTCAATCGGGAGATCGGACGCCCTCCAGTCTCCGGTCAACGACTTCTTACGCATATCTACGACGATAGCACGATATGCCGGTCCGTCCGCTACCAGTACGGATTGTCCCTCGAATGTACCGGTTTGGGCATTTGCTAAATCCAACAAACATGGACTTACAAAGTCATACGTGAAACCGGCTTGTTCATACGGGGTCAATTCCGTTCCCATTGCGCCATGAATCCCATCAATATGATAACGATAAATCGCCAGATCTACCTTCGGCTTACCAAGTTGAAGCAGATATTGAGTGCGTGCGATATAGTCTGTAAGGGCTCTTGCATGCAGGGAATTTGGTTGGCGTCCTCCCCATTCGTTCGAGAACCTCGACCCCATGAGCGACAAGCCCGGCCATTTGAACATCGCTTCGAAATGTTCCGAAGCAGATGAAGTATCGTAGGACATACCGTGAAGAACCGCCTGGTTGACGCCAGCCGCAAAGCCTCGATGCAATTGCCAGAGAAGACTGAAGTCCTGTCCGGTCCACGTCTGCTTGTAGCCATAATCCATAACAGCGCCTACCTCAATCGAATAGATCTCGCGATCATACAGATGAACGGCACCCGATTGGATTCGGTAACCGTCGGTCGAATCATGGAAACCGAGTGATTCCGTCTCCGGGATGTCAACTTCGGCAAGGCCCGAGGAGAGCTCGGTAGGCATGCCGTAAGTTTGATAACGAAGCTTCATATGATGTCCGTTTGCCCACTTTCTTATTGTCCGAAGGTGATTGTCCCGGAACATATCTGTCAAGGTTTGAAAGAAGTCGTTCCTAATGCGCAGGTTTGCCGAGCGGTCAGCGAAATCGTAATCGGAGTCTCCGTCCGTCCGATTGCCTGCACCTAGCTGATACAAACCTTTGACGAATATCGAAGGCAGATAAGGAGTCAAATCATAGCCTCGACGCATATGGAACTCCTCCAATACAGCAGGAGACCAGATCGCGACGGGCATCGGCGTCGCACCGTACATCCCGCCTAGCATAGTTGCGTTCAATTCAATGGAATCACAGAACAAGTTTCCGGCGTTCTTCTCGTATAAGGCAAGTATCTCAGGATCCGCAAACAGGCGTTTATCCCAGTAGCCCGTAACTGCATCGGCTGCAGCTTTCGAAAAGTGGTCGATCGCGGGAGCACCGATTGAGTCGTTCATCTGTCCGTTCGTTTGACTCCAAAAGCCGAACAAGTACCATTCTCCGTCAAGAGGAGCTGTCCATTCTATCCTTCCGTCGTCAACTCTAAAGGTGAGATCGGCTGCCGTATCCAATTCTAGCGTGACGACTTCACCTATGGACTCGCCGCTGTATCTCCGAGCAACCGTCACAGCCACAAGCTTATAAGGACGTGACGGATCGACCGTATCGGGGACAGGAATTGCTCCGTTGTAAGTCCCTGCAACTACCATTGTCCCAATATGCAACCCATGTGTGCAGCGATCGTCACTTTTGTCCATGACGGCGGGCGTTGCGATCGGCCACAGCGGTCCTACAGTGAAATCCAACCGAAAGTTAAGTGGAATGGCGGCTTCGAGTGCAGCTTTCATCCGGTTGTTCCACTCATCACCTCCGAAAACGAAGCGGCCATAATCCGATGGATGTATGTCCGCCGAAGGGATCGGGAAGAAATGGAGGATTTCTGCACCGCCATAGCCAGCTTCCGCCATCCACTCAATCTCCCGTTTGATCTCGTCTTTGTCCATGAACGCACCGGGAAGCCACCACCTCATTTTCGGGCGATAGCGCTTGGAGGGAGTTTGGAATTCCACTGGATCCCATGTATTCATTTAAAACACTCCTTAACTGAGAATGATGGGGAAACTTATCTTTTTCAAACTAGTTATATATTCATTATAAGAACTTTGATTTAGAGAGACTGTAACGTAAACCAAACATTGTATAGCGCGATCTTAACCTGTGTTAACGATTAGAGCTGAGAGAAAGCAAGTCAAGGACTCGCTTTTGCTTGATGAAAAGGGTACAATCAACTTCAAGTTAACTTTAACTATTAAAGGAGCATTCGGACATGTACAGTATTAGTGAAATTGAGAAGATCACAGGTTTGCGTCCCTCAACTCTGCGTTATTACGAACAAGAAGGCATCTTACCACATGTTGAACGGAACGCTTCAGGTAGAAGAGAATATTCCAATGAGGTTTTAGAGTGGCTTGAACTGGTTGTCGCTTTAAAAGATACGGGAATGTCTATTGAAGATATAAAGGCTTACACAGAGCTGATTCGACAAGGTGATCCTTCCCTGGATGCCAGAAAACAATTTTTGCTTATGCATAAAACCAAAGTGGAACGTACTTTGGCTCAGACTCAGTTCCATCTGGAAAAGATTATACGGAAGATAGCGATTTACGATGTTTTGATGCATAAGAAGATGAAATAGCTATGAATATTTATTTTTCAAAATGAGTATTGACTTCAAGTTAACTTTAAGAGGTAGAGTAAAGTTATTACCTTGAAGGAGTGATTACATTGTCAGAATCAAAAGTATGGCTTATTACTGGATGCTCGACAGGATTCGGGCGTCACATTGCGCAACAAGCGATTGAAGCAGGTTATAACGTTGTCGTGACCGCACGTAATGTTCAGCAGGTAACAGATCTTACAGCAGGACATGAGGATCAGGTAATTGCTCTCCCACTGGACGTGACTAGTCCAGAACAGATCCGCAATGTGATTGACCGCACGATTGAGAAGTTTAATCGTATAGATGTGCTTGTGAACAATGCAGGTATTGGATATTTCAGCTCTGTTGAAGAAAGCGTGGAGGAAGAAACCCGTAAAATGTTCGAGGTTAACTTCTGGGGACTTATGCATGTAACGAATGCTGTTCTTCCACAAATGAGATCACAAAAAAGTGGTCACATTATAAACTTCTCTTCCATTGGCGGTCTGACTTCGTTCCCGACCCTTGGCTATTATCATGCTACAAAATACGCTGTTGAGGGCATATCCGAGAGTCTATCCCAAGAATTGGCACCTTTTAATATTCATGTGACTTTAATAGAGCCAAGCAGCTTCCGCACAGATTGGGGTGGTCGCTCTTCTGTCAAAACAGAGACAAGCATCCCTGAGCTTAAAGAATCCATCGTCGGACAGATGCTGCAAGGGATCGAACTCGGTGTTGGTCAAGAAGCTGGAGATCCTGCAAAGGCTGCCGAAGCAGTTATTAAAGTTGTGGAAACAACGGAACCGCCTCTTCGTTTGCTGCTGGGACAACAAGCCTACGATGCAGCGACCTATAAATTTAATAGCCTGCTTGCCAGTATAGAACAATGGAAAGAAACAACGATAAACGCAGATTACAAATGATATAAGATTGAATTACAAAAACCCACAAGGCATCACTTTTTATGTGATATCCTTGTGGGTTTATATTTTTCTCTTAATTATCCATTATAAGTTTGTACTTAATCAGTTTTTAAGTAATACGATAAATAAAATAAAAAAGCCGCTATAAGCGACTTTTCTATATTGACCTGATTAAATTAAACGTTATTTTAATTTGTTTTCTTCGGAAATAGCATCCATTAATATTTTCTTGGCTTTAGCGCCATGATCCGAGTAATCAAACATTGACATACTGCCCCACCCACTATAATCCGGAGCCCAATAACGGATACCGATAAGCCCATGTGTTTTACCCCACTGAACCACATCATGATAGATTGCGGCTTGTCCTTCTTCGTTATGCGGATATCCCTTGACCGTGTTTGACCATCCCGCATATGCGCCCTGCACTTCACCTGAAGGATAAGAAAACTCTGCGATAAATACAGGTATACCCACCTCTTTGTTAATCGCAGTAACTATTTTTTTGTACATAACCATTTTATCGATGTATACTCCTGGCGCACTGGGATAAAAACTAATTCCAGCAGTATCAATAGGGAATCCATTTTCCTTTAATGTCTTGAAATACGTGACTGCTGTTTTCACTGTTGTTACTACCGTGGCGATGTGAGTAGAAAACTTAACATTGCTTGAATCAAGTCCTAAACTAGTGTACGCCTCTTTAATCCCTTTAGCTACCGCAGTCATCTGCACTGCATTGTATTTCCATATATTATTCTTCAACCAATTGGTTCCCATCACAGAATAGACATGTCTCATGAAGCCCGGAACTTTTTCCAGATTTTCGTTTACTGCGGTTTTCAATCCAATGCTTACCCCTGCAAAACCATAGTTTGCTTCGTTACCAATGTTCCAGTTCTCTACTTTGACGCCTGTTTTCAAAATTTCGGTTGCCACAAATTTGCCGTATGCTTCCAAGACCATGTTCATCTCATCCAAAGTTAATTCTTCCCAAGGTTTTCCGTTTTGCAGCGCATATATCTCGGGATATTCTTCGAAATTAGGTGCTTGCTGCCGATCCATATCCATGTATGTGTAAGCCAGCATAATTTCAGGGTTCAACGGTATATTTAGTTTGGCTGCCATTCGAGCTAGCTCTAATCCCTGCTCCAAGGTATGGTAATTTGCATTTGAGTCTTCCTCACCGTTAACGATATTATCCGCAGTAGGAGAGCGTTTGGTCGCAATTCTTGCGTACATTTCCGTAGCGCCTGATGAAATATACATCTTCTCTAATTCCTCTCGACTTTTCGCAGTAACTTCTCCTGCTTTATACGTAGTATTCCCCGTTTTAAATGCATCTCCCGAAAACGGGCTTACCGAAAGCGCTACACGGAACTTCTCCGTAGTTACAGCAGGTACATAATCTTTATCTTCCACATACACGGATAAATTTCTTACGATAATCCCTGCTATAATTAAAATAATGATAAGTATAGAGATCATGATCTTTGTTCTAGTTTTCATGTGATTGAATACATACTTTATTTTATTCATGATGAAAGAAGTCTCCCTTTATAGCTAAGCTAGGTAGTATTGTAATTAAAGTAATCATTTAATATGTGCTTCGTTAACAAAAAGAATGGCAATTGTCAGCATAACCTGAGTTAAAGAGACGAGGGTGATCCATATTCACCATATTTTAATTCTTCCCCTTTCAATTTTCTGAAACCCTTGAGCTACAAACTGAGCAACCTGTACCCCCATGATAACGAAAAATAAAGAAAAAAAAATCGTACGAAAGGGCAAGCCCTTTATGCACTATTGGGCAAAGAGTTGAGAGATCATAATACGGAATACTGTTTTCAAAAGTGGAAGTTTGCTATCAAATGTAAGATTCCTTATCAACAGCTCCATGACGCGAAATTCTCTCTCCTTCTACGTTTTGTCACTCTCATACCCAATGTTCTCGAAAACACTTTGTCAGACCACACGAACAATAAAGACAAAGGGCATTGTAGTTATCCTACAACACCCTTTTGTTTTAATGAAAAGCACCTTGTTTTTTCGGTTCATTTAATGTTTTTAAAAGCAGTTTAAACAGCATTTCTGTTTCCTCAGGGGTATTTGCCAACAATTCGCTTATGGAGAAGTCATATGCATATTTTATCATTGGATGGTCCAGCATACCGGGGGCATGCTCTTCAAGCATCCGAACAGCTATTGGCTCTTCTATTATTTCCTTAAGAGTGGAGTCCAGTGTAAACCTGTCTATTTTAAGGTTGGTTTGTGTAGGATATCTGTAGGCGTAATCTCCAGAACCGACTTCAATGAAATCTTTTTGCTCAGGCAGTTTGATGATGGCAGTAGTATTGGCCGGGATTGTTACATTGACGATAATTTCTCCGTTCTCGCAAGACCATGAGCTCTTGATTTCGCCATATACTGAGTTATAAATGCCTTCAACTGCACTTATCCCCTTAATGAACTGAGGCTGGATCAAGATTTTTTTAAAGCCGGGTTCAATTTGATTAATACCAGCCAGCTTCCTGTACATCCATTCCCCAATAGATCCATATGCATAATGATTTAAGGAGTTCATGCCGGATGTATCAAAATCTCCATTAGGAAGAATGGAGTTCCATCGTTCCCAGATGGTTGTAGCTCCCTTCTTAACGGCATACAACCAGGACGGAAAATCTTCTTTTAGGAACAAGGTACCGGCAAGCTCGTGCAATTCATTCTCAGATAATACATGACACAGATATGGAGTGCCCACAAAACCAGTTGTAAGGTGATTCTTATGTTGGGCAATATTTGTCTCCAGTGTCTTGCGGACTCTCTCCCGGTGCTTGTCATCAACCAGATTAAAATGAAGAGCTAATACGCAAGCTGTTTGAGTTTCACTGACTAATCTGCCGGTTGCTGAAATATACTCTTCCTTGAACGCTAATTTGATTTGGCTGTGAAGAGTTTCGTACTTGGAGGCATCCTCCAATTTATTTAACAGCTTGGCAGTCTTGGCGAGCAGCTCCGTGGAATAGGCATAATAAGCGTTAGCCACCAGATAAACGTCCGTAGCTCCAGTTCGCTCATTACTAATCTCTTCTTTATCAAGTCCGAGCCAGTCTCCGTATTGAAACCCTGTCTGCCACAGCCCATTAGCCCCGCAGCGGGCGGTGATGTAATCAACCCAACCCTTCATGCTGCCGTATTGCTGCTCGAGCAGCATGAGATCACCATACATTTGATACATGGTCCAGGGAACAATAACTGCAGCATCGCCCCAAGCAGCGGCTCCTTCCTGATTCCCAAGAATATTAGGGATTACATGAGGGACGCCATATTGTTCAGTTTGTTCAGAAGCAAGATCACGCAGCCATTTTGTAAAGAAGGACGCAACGTTCATATTAAATGCAGAAGTTCCGGCAAACACTTGAGCATCTCCTGTCCAGCCGAGACGTTCATCTCTTTGAGGACAGTCCGTGGGAATGTCCAGGAAATTACCGCGCTGACTCCACTGGATGTTACTGAATAACTGGTTAACCATTTCATTGGAGGTTGTCAGATTACCTGTTTCCTCCAGATGTGAATGCAGTACGCAGGCTGTAAAAAACTCCGGCTGTACTACCTCTAACCCTTCTACCGCGATGTAACGAAATCCATGGAACGTGAAGTGCGGCCGGAAAATTTGTTCTTTACCGTTACAAATAAATCGATCAATAGATACAGCCTGCCGCAAAGTTTCAGGATACAAGTTACCTTCTTTATCAAGCACCTCGGCATGTCGGATGGTAATGACCTGGCCCTCACGCCCGGTAATCTGAAGTTCTACGAATCCGGTGACAATTTGTCCGAAATCTATAACCTTCTCTCCTTTTGGTGTCGTAATGAACTCCACCGCGGGAAGCCTCCTGGTAATTCTGACCGGTTCACTTTCCTGGGCGACAAGACGCTCTTTGTTATAGGAGAAAGGCAGCACATCATATAGCGTATCGTCTATAAAACAAGCATCGTAGGTCTCCCCCATGTAGATTTCGCTGGAACGAATCATTCCCTTGGTTACCTTCCAGCTTTCATCCGTTACAATCATTTCTTTAGATCCGTCTGTATAGACGATGTGAAGTTCTGCGATAGCTGCCACTTTGTCACCGTAATGATTCGGAGTACAGGTAAAGCCGAATATCCCTTTATACCAGCCATTTCCAACGGTAATCTCGATTTTATTACTTTTTTCAAGCATACCGTCTAAACTATAGGTCTGGTATTGCAAACGCTCATTATAATTTGTCCAACCAGGAGCAAAATAGTGATCTCCTACTCTATTCCCGTTAACCGAAATCTCATAAACACCTAATGAGGATGCATAAACACGTGCTGACTGTATATCCTTTTCAATGGTGAACGTCTTTTGGAAAACGGGAGGTGCAGTTTCGTCATCCGGGAAGGGATGCGTGATCCAGTCTGCTGTAATATCACTTCCCTTGAGAAGACCTGTTTCAAAATGTCCTTCAATGCTTGCCTGATTGCCTTGGTTATCCCAAACGGTGACATGAACCTGGTATAAAGTGGCGGCCTGAAGCGGAGGTCCCGCATACTCTACCAGAATTGAAGTATCGGCTTCCACCTTACCTGTATCCCAAATTCTCTGAGTATCCTTTGTTACTGCAATCTGATATGCAGTCTGCATAACTCCCTGCGCTGAAGAAACTAATTGCCACGATACCCGCGGGTTTGTCGTATCCAAGCCCAGGGGATTTTCCATGTATTCAATGCGAAGATTTTTTAGCTTCATATTGATCCACCTTTCCATAATTCAAAAATTTTATGATATCGCTTACTAATTTTATTTTTTAATAATTAATGCTTCAAATAAGCGATGCTACCGTTCCTCCCTAACCATTTTTACGTTCTTCCAATTCCTTAACAATTTGAGGATACTTCTCATCCAAATCGTACTTACGCAAGCAAAGATAAGTAAGAACAAAGATCACTAAAGGAAGATATACCGTCAGAACAAGGATACTGGTAATCGCTGAATCGGTTTGTGTTGCTAATGTCCCGTCATAGTTACCCAATGCCAATATCCAGCCGATCATTGCAGCTGCCAGACCCATACCAATCTTAACGCCAAAACTATTTGCACTGTTGACCATTCCAACTAATCGTTTGCCTGTCTTCCATTCACCATATTCCACCGTATTGTTCACCAGCACCCCGCCCACAGCCATCATTGGAATTGTTGCTAGTGTGGCGATACCTCCAAGGACTAGAGCCGCAATAAAGTTATATGGCATAAAGCAGCGAACAAGGGATGCAACGATGCCAAAAATCATACCAATTCGCGCTGTTCTTGCAAGTCCGAATTTTTTAATCATCGGTCCTACGATAGCGAAACCTAAAAATACCGGAATCAATCCAATGGCTCCCATGATTCCTATTAAATCTTCATTTCCGAGAATATACTTTGTGTAATAGATTCCTGTCGACCCGTTAAGCGTATACATCATGTTAATCAACAATTGTGCAAACAGCATAATGACCCAATATTTGTTTTTGAACAGAAGCTTGATGCTTTCCCAAAAAGGGACGTTATCAGTCTCGACTACTTTTACATTTCCATTGTTTTCTTTGGAAGCTAGGAATGTCAGTACCAATGCAATAAAAGATACAACGCCTAGCACAACGGCAACCATAATCCATGCGGATTGATCTCCACCAAACATATTGGTCACCGGAATTAGTGCGATTGAAATGATCATACCGATAAAATAGCCAAAGACAGTTCGAGTAAGGCCCATTTTCCCGCGTTCTTCTACACTTCTCGTCCGGATTGCCATTAAGCTTCCGTAAGGTATTGCAATCCCCGTATAAACAACGGCTGAGGCAAAGGCTACCGTAACTAGAGCATAGATGCTCTTTACAGTTGTTGATGCTTCAGCTGGTACTGTGAACAGTAATATGATGGAAGCCATTGCTGGCAGAGCCATCCATAGAATCCACGGTCTAGCCTTTCCGTATTTGGACTTTGTTGCATCGACAACTCTACCCATTACCAAGTCAGCAATAGCATTGATAAATTTGGTGATGAGCATAATTGTCCCCACCGTTGCGGCTGCAATGCCTACTTTATCTGTATAAAAATAAGTTAACATTCCGATCAGCCCGTTGATGGAGTTTAAGGCAATTTGCGCTGCGCCGTCTCCCAAGTAATGATGAGGTTTCATTGTTTTCTGAATACCTTGGGCATCAAGACCTAAAGCCTTAGACTTTTTGTTTGTTTCTACAATTGGTGGACTAGAGATATTCTGCTCAGCTCTCATTGTAGTTTTCCCTTCCTTCTCTCATAGATGTCACCGCTTTCAGGAATCATATCTGAAACGTTCAACGTTAGCATAACGACAGTCTAGGGTAGATTTAGTCTTGTCATATGATACAAGTAAAGGTTTCTGCACCATGGAATGAATGCTCCGTACCATCTGGAAGCTTAACAATTGCTGATGTCCCTACAGGTAATTTAGCTTTTAACAAAAATTGATGCTCCTCAATATGCCATTCGATCTCAATCAATCCCTGCTTGGTTGCCACACTACCCTTCGCCCAGTCTAGTTTACCAATGTGCGGTTCAATTCTAATGGTAGTTGCTCCCGGATCAGCGGGTGTTACACCTAGAATAGTAGCCGGGAATTCAGCCAGTGGAACAGCACTCCAAGCATGACAATCGCTTCTTGGATTCACTTCCATCTCTGGAAGCGTCGTCAAACCTTGTGAAGCGAATACACGCCAGCGATCCCACAGTCCAAATATTTTATGCTGTAGCCCCACTTTCTTTAAAGCTTGAATCATTAAATACGAGAACGGCAGCGTTACCCGGTGAATTTGCTCTTCCAGTGTGCGTTCCATCAGTCGTCGGGCTTCTTCTCCTTCGATTGCTCCTGCAAGGATCGATATAATCTGAGTGTGCTGACTATATATCTCCAGCCCAGGCATGTCGCGAAATAACTGACGTTCTTCTGACCAGGCAAGCTTTCTCAAGGCATTACACACTTGTTCTGCTCTCGATTCCATTGTTGATGCAGCTTGACTCCAGCCTGTAGCATGTAATAATGTTGCGGATTTCCTTAACGCTGCTGCATACATGAAACTCAGCAAAAACATGGGACGATCCACGCTCTCAGGCGGCGCACCGAGCGGCCATGCGTCAACCCAATCGAAGTAGGTCCAGTATCGGTTTGAAGTAACACCAACGATTCCGTCATCCGTTAACCTTGTATGAAACCAATCCATTAATTCAATGATGGCAGGCCGATATTGCTCCACTAATTGCAGGTCCCCATTAAACTCAAAATGCTCTGAGATCATATCTACCCAGTAAAGTGAAAAAGATGGAATGACTTGAGGCTCAACCGACGGGAAACGTGCCTGAAGTAATCCGGAAGGTTGTCTCGAACGATAAAAATCTTCTATGGTTCGCCTTGCCATTCTGTCATCGCCGCTAACATTATACGTAAACAGCATCATGAGTCGACTATCCATCGCATACTGGAGTTGTTCGTAATAAGGGCAGTCTTCATAAGTTTCATGCATACACAGTTGTAAAGTTCGAACGCTAAGATCCCAAATTTTGTTAAGTTCTTGATCTGAAGATTCAAATTTCGCTTTGACTTCTAATGGATATCTGGATTCTCTGTATGACAACTGCATCAGTTCAAGCGGGGCATCTTCTGTTTCTATTTCCAAACGAACGTAACGGAACGTTCTGAACCAGAAAGGCTCGTAGATCTCATCCGTAACCGTGTCATTTCCTTGTCCTGCAACAATATAGGTATCAAATTCGCCCATTAACTGTCCGGTGCTGTCTTCTCGATCTCCTTTTTTTCGTTGTATTTCAGTGCTCTCGTGAGATTCATAACACTCCGCGGCCATTAATCTTACTTTAGCATCTCGGCCATTACGCATCCGTATGTTGAGATAACCGGTTGTCAATTTCCCGGCATCAAGATCCACCTGGATTTTATGTCTGCTTGGGATTACCAGCGATGATGTGTTATCAAGCGTATTTTGTAGAAACTGTTCAGTCTCTTCGACTCCAACTCCCGCTGCTTTTGTTACTTCTATAAATTGTTTTTCTTCTTCGTACATAAATGGTATGGGTCGAGGTAACAAGTTCCATGGACTAAGGATCCCGGCGAATCCATGTGTTTCGGCGAATGGGACAGCATGTTCCCAGGTAGAATCATCGTACTCGGGGAACTCCCAGCCTTGCGGTGCGCCTTTCCCTTCTACTTCTTCTACGCCTCCCATCCAACGGATAAGCTGTTTAGGCACATGCCTGTATCCGAGATGACGATAGGTACGCCAGTTTGCATCAGAGTGCAGTGACATTAATTCAGTGCCGGTTTCGTCTCGTAATGAGGCCTCTACTAGCAGGCCAGCAGACTGTGAGCGCCAAACGGAAATAGGCCCTCCCTCTCCAATTTTGAAAGGTTCCATCGCAGGATAACGGAGAACCTTTACTGAAAGTACGTTGTTACCTGTAATTAGATGTTCACTTACATCTACGGATTCGTAATATGTAGTGTGCATATCCCCTTTACAAGGACCGATCGAAACGGATTTACCGTTAACATAAAGTCTGTATCTGCTGTCTGCAGAAATATCAATCATCAATTTGGGTGATATCGATTCATCGATGTGGAAACTTCTTCGGAAATATACAAGGTGATGCTCGGTATTTGCCTGCTCCTCGGGCTGCCTGACATCCCATATCCATTTCCCTTTCCAGTAGCGGTTCTCCTGAACAGAAGCTTCACCATACTGCTGAAGCTTCTCGTTTAAGGAAGCCCCTCTCCCTTTTTCACCCGAGAACTGAACAGTACCCATGTATGGTAAAGAGATTGATCCAGTACAATTTTGATGTTGAAAAGTAAGTTCGATGTCATAAGACTGACCTGATGGATCTATTCCTTTAGCCGAAAGTACGTTTTCATTCAAACGAACCTGTTCAAAAGAAAGGTTTAGATTCATTGGTTCCGTTTCTACTGCAAGTTGAACGACTCCGCTTTTATCTTTAGTGATTGTAAACACGGCATAAAACTGTAGGTAGGGCGTCTTAATGGTTCCATTCCATAATTCATGCATTCAATTAACTCCATTCTTTTTTAATTCTTCTTCACATAAAAGCCTCAAATCAGCATGAATTGACTGTAATATTTCTTTGGATATAGGTGAATGTGGAAATGAAGAAAGCATTTTAAGAGTAAAGCCTTTGGTATAATCAAGGTACGGAGACTGTACCAGTTCTGGAAGATATCTATCCAGTATTGATCTAGCCTTCTCATCACTCAACATATCGCCCAGAGTAGAAAATGATCCCCATTGGGGATTCGTTGTAATAAATTGTCTTTTCTTCAACCATTCCTCGCACAAAACTGGCCAATGCTGCGCCTCAAGATGATCTTCTGCCAAGCCAATTCCATGCATGCCACTTTCGAACAGATGTAATGCAAATGGAATCTTGTGCTTACGAAGTCCATTTGCGAACAGGAGACTGTTTTCCAAAGGTACACCGTTATCTTCAACCGTATGCCATAAAAACGCCGGTGGCGTATCTGCAGTAATCTGCTTTTCGTTGGATAATAGATTCAGTAGATCGGGATCTGTTTGCCGTTCTCCCAAAAGTGCTTCTCGGCTGCCTGTACTGGTAAATTCATCGTTCATTGTGATGACTGGATAGCCAAGAACCATGAGGTCAGGACGACTGCTTTGCTTAAGGATTGAATCATTAGAATGAGGATTTCCGAGATCAAAATGGGTCCCTACTGTTGATGCAAGGTGACCTCCCGCGGAGAATCCCATGATGCCAATCCTTTTTGAATCCACATTCCATTCAGATGCGTTTGCTCTAACAAGACGGATGGCTGTCTGAGCATCCTCTAACGGAGCAGGGTGTTGGTGTGGAGATACTCTGTAGTTCAATACAAAAGCCGAGATACCAATACGGTTGAGCCACAATGCGACTGGCTCTCCCTCATGATAAGCTCTTGTGGAATAAGCACCGCCTGGACAGATAATCATGGCAGGGTAAGAGTTATTTCCTTCTAAGATATATGGTGTCAGCAAATCCATAGTCATTCGCTCCTAGCATGTGATGGATCTATGATATAAATTTTAGCGGACAGATTTGGTTCGGAAAATAACTATATCTTAAGGTCTAATAATTCAATCTGAACTAGTTGTTATATTTCACAATCATGATGTAGTGACTGAATGTTATCATAAAAAAAAGGCACCTCTCTGGAGAAGTACCTTTAATCTATATTATCCGCGAGACATGTCGTTCGCTTCGCAACGGATAAACATGTTATAATGCTCCGTTATTAAACACTATATAAAGCAGGTTCTTTGTTTGTTAGCATATACCTTGCATCTATTATCCGAATGTCGTTTGCATGATCGGTTAGAGTCTGAAACTCTGGCCAGGCAGTAACAATGACACAAATATCACTACCTGCTACGATTTCATCCAGGGAGTTTGCCATCTTTAATGGAAGACTGTAGTGCTCTTCAAAATTCCTCATAGCCATCGGATCATAAGCAGAGAGATTGGTGCATCCCTCATCCAGAAGTGCTTCGATAATCCCTACTGCGGGGGAGTACCTAACATCATCGCTGCCAGGTTTAAAAGCTAAACCGAGTATGCCGATTTGTTCATCCCGGTGTTTTAGTCGTCCGATTACTTTTCTGACCGTATGTTCAGATATATCAAGATTTACTTCCATAACAGCGTTCAATATCTTAGCATCGACACCATATTGACTTGCCGTATTTTTCAGAGCAAGAGTGTCCTTAGGAAGACAATATCCTCCAAATCCGCAGCCGGGATAAACATAATTAACCATTCCAGCCGGAGAACCTGACCACCGTTTATCCATGTGTAAGAGATGGAATAACTCAGGTATATTCACCTGTCCTATATGTTCTGCAATGAGTGCCTGTTCATTTGCGAAGCTGATCATCGTTGCGAGCAATGCATTGGAAGAAAATTTGAGCATTTCTGCTGTTTCTGCGCTCACTTGGGCATATGGCACAGAAAAACTTTCATAAAGCTTTACAAGTAAATCTGACGTTATCCCATCTAATTCACCTATGATGATCCGATCAGGATGCATAAAGTCATCCCAAGCGTTACCTTCTCTCAAAAATTCCGGATTGTATGCCAAGCCGATGTCTTGTCCAACTCGAAGTCCGCAATCCTCTATAACTGGCTTGATCTTGGTGCGCATCGTGCCTGGGGGAATAGTTGATTTGACTATGATGCTTGGATAAGGATCTTTAGATGAAAATCGACATACGTCTTTAACCACATTAAGCAGCATAGACAGATCAAGACCTGTCCCTTCAAGGTAAGGAGTACCAACACATATAAAAATCATTTTAGCATCGGAAAGGGATTCCTCCAGACTGTCACACAGTACTAAATTTTCATTCAAATGTTTGTTCAGCATAGTGGATAAACCTGGCTCATGAAATGGAAGTTCTCCCTTGCTCAATTCTATTGTTTTATAGATATCCGAGTCATATGCCTTTACCGAATAGCCTTTTTCCGCAAACCCCAGCGCGGCAGTTAGTCCAACAAAACCTAATCCAACAACAGTAATATTTATGAAATCTCGCTCATTCATCTTCCCACCCCGCAGCTGATCAAGTAACGCCGAATTCCTTGTTCTAATCCGATTTCAGGATTAAAACGCAGTATTTGTCTCGCTTTTTCAATGCTGGGGCATCTTCGTTGTGGGTTATGAGTCAAATAATGGGGATCAGCTGATTCTTGATATGTAAGTGCAGGAAAATACCCTGTTAGTTCCCTTGAACATTCAGCAAATAGTTGTGCCAGCCGGAATACGCTGATTTCTTGGCAATCGGCTCCAATATTAAATACATCAAATTCAGAATGAGTGATCACTTTAAAATACCCCACGATGGCATCGGCGATGTAACAATACGTTCGGGTTGGCGTACCATCGGATAGAATATCAATTGCTCGCTTTTCTATAATCGCTTTTGCAAAGTCAGCAGCAACTCTCTGATCACTCAGCTCAAGCCCGGGACCATAATTGTTGAAGGGGCGAACAATACGCACCGGGAGCTGATGCTCTTGATGATACAATGAGCAAATCGTTTCTCCCATCCGTTTGGACTCATCATAACAAGCCCGCGGTCCAATGGTAGCAACATTACCGTTGTATTGTTCTGAGGTTGGTATATGCCCTGGATCGGGATTACCATAAATCTCGCTGCTTGAAAAATATAATATGCCTTTCGGTTGGTGAGACAGACAACTATGTAAAAGGCGCTGCAGGCCAAATACATTAGCTTCCAGCGTACGCAGCGGATACTTCCGGTAAAATGATGGTGATGCGATGGATGCCATGTGAAAGATATAATCAGTCTCTGAGATATAATCAGAAAATGAATCCGTAGTCACGTCAAAGACAACTGCAGTCACGGGCTCTCCTACGGCCTGAAGTCGTTCAAGCCATGTAGGAATTCCTTTAGGAAAACGATCCAAAACAGTAATATGTTTAATCGGTGTGCCTGACCTGTTTATATGTAAAAGGGCAAGCACGAGGTAGTAACCAATAAACCCTCCACCTCCGGTAATTAAAAACCGACATCCTGAGAATAAATATCTCTGCTCCAATTTTTGAGTTATATAGTTCAAGTCTTCTTCAATGATTTCATTTCCGAAGAAACCAGGCTGCCACTTAAGGTTGAATGTACGAGATTGGTCATATTCTATTGAATCTAACCCCATATTTTCCATGGTGCATTCCCTTCCTCCCATAATTGTTCCAATTCCTGTTTGTCCCGAATCGTATCCATACACGCCCAATAACCTTCATGATAATAGGCCATTAATTGCCCCTGATGAGCAAGTTCTGGTAATACATGGCGCTCTAACTCTGTCTGATCTCCATCGATATAATCCAATACCTCTGGTTCCATAACAAAAAAACCTGCGTTTATCCATTCGTCAGATAACTGTCCCTTCTCTTGAAAGGAAGTTACTGTACGATCCTGACATTTCATTATGCCAAAGCGGGCTTTGGGTCTAACTGCTGTTACGGTTACAAGCTTGCCATGACTTTTATGGAAGCTGATCAGCTTATGAAGATCGATATCTCCTATACCGTCGCCATAAGTTAACATAAAGGGTTCACCGTGTAGACGCTGTTTCAATCGCGCTATTCTTCCCCCGGTCATTGTGGCTTGTCCCGTATCGATTAGATTGATTTTCCAGTTCAGTTTGGTTGCTGTTAGTAAATCGGTTTGATTTTGATCCAGACTCACCGAGAAATCGTTATATAAAAACGGGTAATCCAGAAAATACTTTTTAATATTATTAGATTTATATCCCAGAGCGAGCTCAAACTCGTGAAACCCCTGCGAACTATAGATATGCATAATGTGGCACAAAATGGGCATGTCACCGATCTCAACCATAGGTTTAGGGCGTACTCTCGTTTCCTCTGCAAGTCTTGTACCTAAACCTCCACATAGAATCACTGTTTTCATTCGAAGTGACTCCCTCCGTTTCCGGTTTCGCGATTCATTGCTGCGTGTTGCTGTGCATAATCCATAATCGTTTGATGCCATTTCATTCGTTCAATACTTAAATATCCTTCAGCTTGTCCATCATCTGGGTGAAGACAGCGTTCGGCGAATTCCTGTAGTTGATTTACATAATAATTCATGGGTTCAAATTGTTTTAAAAAAGTATGCGGATTAGAATCATTCAGACGAATTTTCAAGCTGTAGAAACCTGTTAATGGTCTGAAAAAGTTCGGGACAACCACTGTTGCCCGCTCAAAATAAAGCGTATGCATGGCTTTATATGGGAGCTCAAATGAAGTCAAAACACTCGCTTCCAACCCATTACCATATCGAAGTTTGGCATGAAACGTCCAGTCACAGCCATCCGGGCCATCAAAATTAGAAAAAGCTGAAGCTTGACTTCCTTCTAGACCTACAAGATGCTGTATCCATTGAAGCCAGTAACAACCAAGGTCATTAAAGCAGCCTCCGCCCTTGAGTTTCACACTACGATAATTATCACGATGACTATTGGATGCTGGAATGCTAATACGGGTTTCTGTCCGATGTAACAAGCCGTATTGACCGGAGTTCACAATGGCTTTGAGAGCAGATTGCCAGGGGTGATGTGCAGTTATTATCCCTTCCATGAAGACGAGTGAATGAGATTGATTCAGGGCACTCGCAAGTTGTCGGGCCTCCCCTTCCCCTAATCCTGCAGGTTTTTCTACAAGCACATGTTTGCCAGCCTTAAGTGCACGTAAAACCCATTCCATATGGAGATCATTGCTAAGTGCAATATAAACGGCATCAACATGAGGATGCTCCAGTACCTCCTCAAGAGTGTGCAGGACATGGGGTATGGAATATTGTTGGGCCAGGTGAAGTGCCTTCGAGCGGGTACGATTAGCTATGGCTACTACTTCCACCTGTGGTACATAAGGGATGACATCCAAAATAGCACGGCTAACAATAGCTGCACTGCCAAGTATGCCAAGCCGGCAAGTTTTTTTGTTGAGCTCGTTCATATATGAGTCAGCGACGATGAGCCATGCAGGTATAATACATTGCATTTTGAACAGGCGGGTGACAACTGTTTTCCTAATGTGGTTCGTATTTGATCATAAGCTTTGGAATGCCAAATATTCGATAATGATTGATCATGCAAGTTGCCTACAGAAAATTCGGAGAAAAACTTACAGGCACTTACATTGCCTGTCGGTGTAATATCTGCTCTTGTACTCAGTGCCAGACAATTCGAAGCACAGCGTGAAGTCATTGAACGACCACTCACGAAATCTTCGATTTCATCAAAGTCCAGTCCAGGCTGGTATCGAATCCGTGTTTTCCATGTATGTTCATTAATTGCCCTGAGATCCATCATTAGTGCTGGGATATGTTCGGGTTTGATGTGATATTTAAAAGCATGCCAGCTGCTGCGGTGCTGCTGGTCCATCGGATGAAGCCAATTGAATTTTTCCTGAAAAAAGGTATCCATTTCTGCCGATGTTTCATGCGAGATATACCATGGAAAGCATAATAAAACCAGATCAATCCCTTTTTCTTCAAAGAATTTCATTAATGGATGTAGTTGACCAATCATACTGTCGTTAATGACCGTGTGTATCGATAGTTTCCCCTGAAACTTTCCTTCTTTACGTAGTTCCATCAGCCGGTCGATCTGTTTCATCACTTTGTCAAAGGATCCTTTTCCACGTATCAGATCATGTTCTTTCTCAAACCCTTCAATGGCAATAAGTAACTCAAGGTGAGGTGAGATACGACACAACTCATCTTCAAACTTCTCGATCAGGTATGCGTTAGTACAAATCGTTGTTTCACGGGGGTCTTTTTCAAGAAAGTCGAGAATACCACGAATATCCCGGTGGAAAAGCGGCTCTCCACCCCATAAATATAGTCTGGACTTCGTATTATGAGTTTCTTCCAATACGCGCTGAAAAACAGCAAGGTCCATGTCCATATTTTGTTCCGTTTTGTCCATATCGTGATGATAGCCCGACTCATTCCACTGGTAACAGTGCTTGCATCGCAGATTGCATCGATTGGTCAGTTTCAATGCAACCACTTCGGGCATGTCCAACTTAAACGAAGGGTTTAGCTTTCGCTCTCTATGCGGAATAACCACATTTCTCATCGTCCGTTTCAAAATCTCAAATGATTTATCATCCATTTCTACCCGACTGTTAGGCTGCATCATATCTCTTCCTTTCAGACTGAGATTTTGTTAAAAACTTGGCCGCGTTTTTGCCTATTACGGTTTTTCGTTATAAAACAGGCAGCATCCTTGGCATATAGGCAAAAGATGCTTTCGAAGATAACGCCGATATTGCTTGTACTTTTCCCCTCTCCAGATCGTAGCAATGCTCTCGTCATTAACGTTGCCCAGCGTAAGATCATAATAAGCATGACAGGACGTAACATCACCTCTGGCGTTAATTTCTGTACTGATCCACGGAAAAGGGCAGCGTTTTTTGATATGCGTCATCGAATGCCAGTTAGCGGTGAAGTATTTCCTGATGTTATCTTCTGACATCTGTTGAGGATACGTATTCATATATTTGTTATTTTTTTCGCAAAATTCAGCTAGACGTTGAACTTGCTTCTCAATCAGACCCGCATCCATGTCAGAAAAAATGGCTGGATCAGAGATAAATCCTTTGGATAGAGGTGCCTCTTGTACTCCAAATTCTTTTCTGAGAATCCCGCTATACTGTTGATGGTTTTCCTCCGTTATATAAGCCTGCAGCTCAATACTGATGCAGTCCAGCTTGGAGATATCAATGGATTCAAAGAAAAATCGTTCCAGATGCCGGTGATTTGCAGGTGTAACGACCGTACTAATACCGATCTGCGGATACGCACTTCCTGCTTGTTCTCTTAAGGAAAGCAGTTTGTTGATTCCGCGAATAGCTTTTTTAAACACACCCTTACCACGCTGAGCATCATTAATTTCTTCCGGACCATCAAGTGAAATCCATATCCGTTCAGGCGGATACTGAATTAACATCTCTGCATGTTTCTCCAAAAGCGTTCCATTCGTCGGAAAATGAACTTTGCTTCCTGCTTCATGAATGGCCTGAAGGATTTCACCAATTTGAGGATGCAAGAGAGGTTCCCCTCCGTAGAGCTCGTAGTAAGGTTGGGCGGGTTTACAGGTTGCGATAATATCACGAATCACATCAATGCTTAACTGGTTTAAAACCTTATACTCACGATAAGGGCCTTTCTCTCCCCATTCGTAACACATTCTGCATCGAAGATTACAGCTCTCCAGCAGTTGTAAAAAAACCCACTTGGGTAATGAGACATCAAGCTTTGGCATGGTTATTGTGGATTCGATCTGCATGTAATGCCTCCTTCTCGGAATGAATGAAGCGGCTCATATATTCTGTGGGATAATCTTGAATCTGTTCTCGTCTAGAGATCAGATTATGAGCAAGTTGTGCCAGTAGATTTTTGGAGTAGCCTTGCTCAGCCCATACGTTGTACGGTATGCCAAACCCATTTTCCTCCCAGATGGATGCATTACGCTTCTCATGCTCACCAAATGGTTCAAGCATAATGAGTGGTGTGCCTGATGCTAAAGAATCCATCAAAGCCCCTGCACCAGGCTTGGATACAACCGCCATGGCTTGGCGAACCAATCCATAGAGTCCGTGATGCTCAAAGGGAGTCTTGTAAACAAAAGGTTTACCAGAATCCGTAACAACGTATGGAGGAAATGTATGCATACCAGACTCGTCTCTGAACCATGTGCGCCAATGAGGATCATTCATTATATAGCGTAAACCTGGCGTATTTGAAGGGAAGACCTCTTCTTCTGTGTATGCTACAATATCCAAGTCATACCCATGTTCAGTGTCCAAGAGCTGACGAAGCTTTTCCCTGAAGGTTCCAATGCCCCATCCTCCTCCATGAATAACGAGACGACTTGCGCGTTCTTTGTATGGGACCGGCGGCTTGTCATCCACATTGAGTCGATACATCATCTCAAGCCTGTTTGGATGATACATCGGAACTTCCCGATAAAATGAGGCATAGTTGGGATTAAGCTTCAGTAATTGTTTCCATGAGGGAGATAGACTGGAGTCCACATACAACAGATCCACGTCAATTTCATCCTTTGTTCGTTCACGCAGCATATTCAGCACGTGGACCCAGTGCCCGGACAACACGATAAATCGAGTACGTCCTTCCTTCAGCCACTGGACAAGTAGAGACTCTACTGCAGCGAAGTTTAGACTTTGGCGAATGTCTCCAGGTATTCGTTGTGACGCAAGAGCGACAGCGAAATTTTCACGATAAGCCTGTCTGTTTTGGTCTGTTTTGAACTGCTTATCTTCCTCCATCACGTTTTCAAATACTTCAATGCAGGTTTCCAGACCGAGTTGTTGTAACCTTCTAGCGATGAGTAACCCCGGGATATAGAAACCCAATCCAAAACCGGAACACAATATAGTAATCTTTTGACCCATTCGCACCGTCTCCCCTAGCATAATAAGCTTGGAATCCCGACAAACTTGGGTTACGTAATCAAGTTTAGCCCGGAATCCAGCAATGACTGGTTAACTCCGGCAACTAGATTTTGCATATGCTGCTGGCTCTCGTAAATGACTGCAAAATAAAGTCGTCCCATGGTACGTTCATTCAAATTATGATTTGTCAAAGAAGATATAAGTGTTCCCGAGGAGAGTGGCAAGATGCCCATTCCCCTCTCTTTGGTGTACAAGATCTGCTGTTGATTTAAATTTTGAAGCAAGTGCTCATATTGGAAACGGGCAGGAACTTCGAGATTGAACTGTACCAGGCTACTATGCAGCTGTGGATTGCTAATTAAGCTATCTACACCGTGTTTAATTAAACTCATGGATTTTCGGGCATTTATTTCAACCAGAGGCTCTATTGAACCATCTTGTAATATCATAGAGTCGATACAAACATCGCCAAAGTAGCCGTCCTGGTATAATAAACTTCCGATTTCTAACATTTGATCCGTGTAACCTGAAGCATACAGATGCGCTTTAAACGATTCACTCATCGTATGTGAAGCACCGAATGCGTATCCATGATTATCAAGTTGTTGAAAAGAAACGAGTTGAACCTCGCCCGATTCATGGATATAAAGTTGGCAAGAGAAATCAAATTTACGATCCAGTAGAGGTTCTACGACAAAACGAATCAACTTTTCCTGTGCAGCTTGCTTATCCAGATACTTGATCAAACGAAGCAAGGCTTTTTCGGAGTGAATGACGAAATTCCCTTTTCCGGACACACCAAACTCATCCTTTAATAGCACAGCTCCGTCACAAAGCATTTCTCTGGTGATCGCAAGTAGTTGTTCCCTCCCCTCGACGACTCTGCCGACATTCGGCAGGTTCAGCCGATCGCGCATTTCAAGTGAGTACGATTTAGCATTAATTCGCTGTACAATATTTTGCTCGGGATAATGGGATGCAAGATGATACTTTTGTGCAAAAGCTAGTGTTCCAGGTATTGCCGCAAACGCTTCCAAGGTTGCTTTTTCCAAAGAGAAGCAAGATAGTAGTTGATCCGTAACATCAGAGAGATTCATGATTTCAAAGACATTTAAGTGATCTATTTCGCTCTCCCTTTCTGCGGTAAACCATGGATTTCGATTCATATGGATGTCATATCCGATCGAGCGAATGTAATCATGTTGAACGGAGTCCATAACATGGCGCGTAAGCAACAAGTCTCCGGTTTTACAAAAGACAAACAAAAGCTCGTCCATGGAATCAGTAATCTTCTTTGTTTGTATATTTTGTATGGCAGGAATAGAAGCAAGACGGGAATCGCGCCAGTACCGCTCTGCTTCAAATGATCCACAATGTAGAGCAAAATTCATACGCTGGCCATCTGATGGATGAATTGCGAAAATTTCCGCACGGATTGCAGATGCTCCAGACTGAAATGATCAAAATCAACTTCAATATCGAACTCTTCTTCAATACGTAAAATAAAATTGATAATATTCAGTGAATCCATTCCTGCATCATGAGTTAGATCAGAGGATTCGTTCAGCTTGTTAACCAGGCTTGGGTCTTCCTTGATTTCGGCTATGATCTCAATAATTTTAGTTGTCATTTTTTACAGTCTCCCTTTTTCGTAGTACCACCACGATATCCGTCTGGGGTACAAATAAATTGTAATTCGTTACATGCACTTGTCTCGTTTCGGTCACGGATTCAATCTTTAATTCAGGAGGAAGACAGCGCTTGATGTGAGTAATTAATGTTTCTTTGGTAAATCTCCAAATTACACCATCAATCGAAGAGTTCGCCATATAACCGCCGTCCGTTACAGAACCTGAAAGAGACTTGAGCACAACCGGGTCCGCAATAATGATGGATCCACCGTCACGTAACAGTCTGCAGCTCTCTACGAAGGCTTTTTTGTGATAACGAATGTGATGAAAGCTTCGTGCAAACAAAATCATATCGCAGCTATGATCTGGTAAAGGAGTCGGCTTATCAATGAAGGCATGAATATAAGAATCAAACCTTCCCCACTTCTTTCCA
Source organism: Paenibacillus xylanexedens (assembly GCF_007680605.1). Lineage (GTDB taxonomy): Bacteria > Bacillota > Bacilli > Paenibacillales > Paenibacillaceae > Paenibacillus > Paenibacillus xylanexedens_B. The sequence goes on along the minus strand of NZ_VEIO01000001.1, from coordinate 1,831,765 downwards.
AGTTTTAGTGCATTTAAATTCGGATCCATGTTGAGGAAACGAATATCCTTCTGCTTGCGAAGGTACTTGTTCAATAAACCTGTACCACAGCCCACCTGAAGAACATCGCCCCTTAAAGGGGGTAAAACTTTATAGACATTACGAGGAATCGGGAAATTTTGAACGTACATGGCTAATTCGTAGAAAATCGGATAACGCTCTTGCAGTCGAACCAATTTACTGGTGTAGAAAGGCTTCCGCTTTTTGTGACGTTTAAAGTCCCATTTGTTCAAATAGTAGACGGGGGATAATAACAAGAACAGAATAATAAAGACTCCTTGGACGCCATAAATTCCAAGTTTGCTAAAGCGATCATTGGACTTATGAGGCATCATTTGTTCAGAAGTATCGAAAATGATCACTCCCCTCTCACAACTTATAAGTGGTGTAGAACTCAATTCTAGCAAGATAGAGTGATCCAATATATGGTTGAATACGCCAAAAAATACAGATATACTGTCCGTAAGCAGTGCTTCCTACCAAATGACTTACGAAGCGGAGGAAATCTGATCATGCACGATTCAATCGTATTTAGAGAAGAGTATTTTTTTGACTCCTTTAGCCCCGTCCATTTGAAGCTGACAAAAGAAGAGCCGTTTACGATGCTACATCACCATGATTTTGTTGAAATCGCTTATGTATATGAAGGAGAAGGGCTTCATCAGATCGGGGATCAATGTATTCTGGTTTCCAAAGGTGACTTGTTTGTTATCCCCCCTGGTGTATCACATGTTTTTCAACCACTGGATTTGAAAGAACAGGCCCCGTTATATATTATGAACTGTCTCTATAAGCCGTTTTTGGAGAAGTCATTTTTTCGTGGAGGACTCACCTGGTCAATGTTCGTCGAGCGGCGTAATGAATTTCGCAATGTATTCAGACAAATGTTACATCAACAGGAGGCTCGTACCGCACCATATTTAGCTGCTACTCAATGCCAGTTACTGAGTAAACTATTCTACATTCTCTACAATAGTAATCAGCATAAACTGTACAGAAAGACCGAGATCAAGAATTTTTCAATACACCGAGCAATTCAATATATGGGAGCCCATTGTAGGGATACACTCACACTTGAAAAAATAAGCAAGCTTGTTGCAATGAGTACAAGAAACTTTCAACGAATGTTTAAAAAAGAAACGGGTATCAGTTACATTCAGATGTTACAACACATTCGTATGTTATACAGCTGTAAACTGCTGGAGTATTCAAACTGGAGTGTTCAAAAAATTGCTCAAGCCATTGGCATTGATGACATGAAATATTTTTACAAATTATTTAGAGAACACTATGGAACTACTCCAGGGGCATATCGGCAGTACATAGGTGGTTCTGCTGCACTACTTCGGGAGGATAAAACATGTTAGATATACAACCACTCAAAAGTTTCGATCCCCCCTTTCAAGTAACGTCTTGTATTGATGATCACTTCAAAACGGTTTCTAATTGGCTAGGTAGAGATATGAGAACGATGTACGCAGATGCATGTGTCTTTGAGTACGATGCTGATTCACAACAACTTTTGCTAGATCGCATCGTCTATCCCCGTTTAAACCTGAGTTATCTGAATACTTATCATGGTATACAAGTTGATTTTAGAGACAGAAATTTCAGTGGGACTACGCTGAACAGCAGCGAGGATGAAAAGCCATTTCTAGACATGTTGCAGGCAGAGTTAGATGCCGGCATGGCTGTACTGGTAGGTATTGATGTGTACTATTGTCCATGGTCTGACGGGTATCTCAAAACGCATGCACGGCATTCCTGTCTTGCTGTAGGCATAGACCAGAAAGACCAGAAAATAATGTTGGTGGATGCGTATTACGGAAAAAAAAATATGGAGATGGAGCTCCAATTGTTTTTAGACATCTCATTTTACTATGCTACCTTTAGTAAAACAGATCCCTGCTTTTCTCACAACGATTGGAAAGGACTGCTATCTTCCAGTTTATATGATCAAACGAGCGTCCCAACAATGCAAAACAGTATTCGGAACTTAGAGAAATTTGCCAAGGCTTATTCAGAGGAAGGAATCATTATTTCAGATCCAAAAGTAGATACACAACACGCTATCTTTCAATGGATGAGGTTTTCATTGGCCAGACTTAGATATGCGTCATTTATCTTTTATTTACATGAACTATCTCAGGAAGACATGCTCCACACGATTGGAGGACAATACTTGGAGCTTGCTAGAAGATGGGATGCTATCATGCATCAGTCCATCAAAAGTAGTTTTTCCGGCGATCCCGTGAATCAGCGTCAGAAAATATATAATAAAATGCTCTTTATTATTCAAAATGAGAGTGAATTGCTTAATCAACTGCAGGATTTGGCGTAATCCACTATATATCTTATCCGTTCGCTTCTGTAAATTTGAAGTTAGATGAAGTTATCAAATCATACAGGAGTGATTTTTTTATGTTTCAGCATCATCAGATCGCATTGAATCAATTGGTCGAGCTTTTAAAACCTGATCCTACGATCAGAGCCATTATAACGGCGGGCTCAATCGCTCAAGGTAAAGCCAGAGAAAACTCGGATATTGACGTTTACATCGTCGTTACAGATGATTCTTTTGAAGAGAGAAAATTGCAGCATCAGCTATCATATACCAATCATGAGATCTGTGATTATCCTGAAGGGTATATTGACGGCAAGATTATCAATTATCGTTTTTTGGAACTCGCTGCTGCACAAGGCAGTGAACCTACAAGGTATTCTTTCTTGGGTTCTAAGGCCGTGTATTCAACCATTCCGCAACTGGATGAACTTCTTCAGCGAATCCCTGTGTACCCGGAGCACAATCGCGAGAAAAATATAATGGATTTTTATGCGGAAATTTACTTGCACGCTTTCTATTTTGCTGGAGAAGCCGTCAAAAAAAACAATCCTTATCTGCTCTCCCATGCTGTTAGCAATTTAGTTTTGTTTGCCGGTCGGGCAATTCTGGCGATAAATCACCAGTTGTTTCCCTGCCATAAAGGTCTGATGAATGCCGTCTCTGAAGTAACGAATAAACCGGAAGGTTTTGTAGAAATGACTAATGATCTCATCGCTCATCCGAATTACGAAAAATGCATGGATTATGCCAAGGTCTTGCTTGCATTCTATAATCCCAACATTGCATTCGAGCAAGCGCTTACTATTTTTGTGACCAACAATGAATGGAACTGGATCGATCAGGAACCGCCTCTAGCGGATCGTTAAACAGAATTTACGCAGTATGAAATTTTCGAAATAACATCGCCCATGGTTAGGTATCGAATTCGAACAAACTAAAAGGCCATCGCGTTCTGAGAGTGATGGCCTTGTGGGTTAATTGTTGAATGCTGTTGAACGTATTGATTTAGGTGTTAGAGCGTAAGCCCGCCGTCTGCTACAATTATGGAACCCGTCATGTAGCTCGATCCATCTGATGCGAGGAATGCCACAAGCTCAGCAAGTTCCTCGGGATCGGCATAACGTCCAATACGCATATTAGGGAATTCTTCCGGCATATAGTCGCTATCCTGAAGCATTTGTGGCACAGCTGCTGTGAGTGAAGTTGCTACACCTCCAGGGCATATCGCATTCACACGAATTCCTTTCCTTACGTATTCAATGGCTGCTGCTTTTGTTAAACCTGCAACACCATGTTTACTTGCTGTGTACGCAGCCAAACTGTGCTCTGCGCGGATTGCCGTTGTGGAGGCTGTGTTAATCACATGGCCATAACCTTGTTGATCCATCACCTTGAGCGCATGCTTCATACCGAGGAAAATCCCCTTCAGGTTGACATCAATAATTCTCGAGAACTCGTCCGATGATATTTCATGGAAGGGTTGGAATTTTTGGATAATGCCAGCATTGTTAAATGCTACATCAATCTTGCCAAACGTTTCTACCGCTTTTTGAATATAGTTCTGAACATCTCCTTCTTTGGATACGTCTGCTTGAATAAAAATGGCTTCTCCCTCCTGCCCTTTCACCAGTTCAAGAGTTTCATTTCCCGTAGCTTCATTAAAATCAACCAGTACTAATTTAGCTCCTCTTGAAGCCATAAGGACTGCACTTGCTCTACCAATGCCACTACCCGCTCCCGTAATCGTAATTACTTTCCCAGCCAGAGAATCTGATTTTTTCTTTACTGTTTGATTTGCTCTCGAAGCCTCTTCTTCTACAAAAGTTACATTAGCGAGATCTGCTTTCAATGCAGCCAAAATCGTTTCAGGCAAATCTACCTGAGGAATAGCGGCAAGTTGGTCAAGTGTAAAATGGGAAGCCATTTTGAAGGAAGGTTCGTTAATAAATTCTGGCAGATGTTTGGCAAGAAGTGCAGTTGCCTCCGCGTTATTTAATAATTCCGAAATTTTGATGTTCTCATTGTAGTTAGTCATGTGATCCTCCATGTGGTTGGATTTTTCTATTTTTAATAGTGTTGCTATCATTGCAATATGAATACTATCATTTTATGTCGAAACTTGCAATCCTTCAATTTATATTGGAATAGATGAATGTACTTCGCTGTTATAGCGGTTTTTAAGAATGAAATACCGGAATTTGTCGCAGAGAATCATTCAGTTGTATTTTCTTTTCTTTGTTTAATACGTCCCCTGCATATTCTATAATTACACCCAGTGGTACCCCCATGGCATCCGGATGAGGTTCCTCTCCAATCTCCGGCATAGCAGCAAGAATCAACTTTTTACAGCTGTCATTCTTCCATAACGCCCCTAGTTTTACATCCAGGCTATACTCCAGCACCTCTTCCTCAGGTAAATGCTCGAGATCTGCAGCAAATTCTCCGAATACACGGGTCATCCAGTTTGTACATAAACCAAACCATTGTGCAACGGAGGGCTCCACCATGCTGATCAGACCCATTGACGTTTGTGGACGGGCAAGGGACAGTCCATGAGTACCTGCAGGAAAAATATGCATCTCAAAAGGTACGTTTTGGCGAGTCAAAGCATCAGCAAACGCAAGGGAGTTACGCACAGGTACGAGCTTGTCATCAAATGTATGGAATATAAATGTCGGTGGTGTCAGCTGATCCACCTTCTGATCTACACCTGAAACAGGGACTGGAAAAATCGCACTCATTTCTTCGAGAATACAAGGATAGCCAAGAATCAAAGCATCAGGACGAACAGAACCCATCGTACTTAGTGCTGCAGCCAAATGTCCACCTGCGGAGAAACCGCAGACAGCAATTTTTTGCGGATGGATGTCCCATTCTGCACTATGTGTGCGAATTAACTTCATGGCCTCTTCTGCATCGTTCAGAGGTCGTGGAAACGCAGCATCTTGATTGAGCGAATAACGTAAAATAAAAGCCTGATATCCCTCGGCCAAAAAGGCCATCGCAATCGGTTCAGCCTCCCGATCAGAGCAGGCTCTGTACCCTCCGCCAGGGAGGATAAGTACCGCTGGCCGCTGTTTCATATTCGGCATCTCGGGTGATGAATCCAGCAGATAGGCAGTCAGGGTAACATTTATATTGCTCAAGTCATACGATAGAACTTTCATATACGTGCAGGTCTCCTTTTTTATAAATGTAGTTTCAAGAAAAAGGGATACTTCCATTGTAGATTTCAGGGAGAGGCTCTGCTATAACGCTATACAAAGATAAAATAGCGAAATCAAAAGAAATCATTCCAAACAAAAAAACCGCGTGATCGCGGTTCAATTGCAGTCTAACGACCTGTATGCTGTTGAATATACGGATTCAGAAACGAACCGGGAATTCATACAATCCACGAATAATCATGCCGGGGCGCCATTTTAATGGTTCGGGCTCCTCCTTGAATTGAATATCCGGCATTCTACGCAGAAGTTCATGAATTGCAATTTCTCCTTCAAGTCTGGCAAGTGGTGCTCCAAGACAAAAGTGAACACCTTTACCAAAAGCGAGGTGGTTGTTTACCTTCCGTGTGATATCGAATGTATCCGGGTCAGGAAAGTGAAGCTCATCACGATTCGCTGAAGAAAAGGACACAAACAACATCTCACCTTTACGAATGTGTTTGCCACCGAACTCCACATCTTCTGTAGCCCAGCGAATGTTACTCACTTCAGCAGGGCCATTGTAACGCAGAATTTCTTCGATAGCTGGCCCTATAAGTTCAGGCTGCTCCAACAATAATTGTTTCTGTGCTGGATTTTCGATCAAGGCTAACATACCGTTTCCAATCAGATTCACAGTCGTTTCATGCCCAGCGATAATTAATACAAATACAAGGGCATATAATTCTTGCTCGGATAAAACATCCCCTTCTTCCTCGACAGTAATGAGATCACTGATTAAGTCTTCCTGAAGTGACTGTCTTCGATCTGCAATCAGTGTCTGTAAATACTCTACAAATGCACGCATGACTTGATCACTCTGTTCGTTCAGCTCGGGATTGTTGAAGCCTTCCATAATGATGTTGGACCATTCGCGAAATTGAATCTGATCTTTGTGAGGCACGCCCAACATTTCACAGATGACGATGATCGGTAAAGGGAATGCGTAGTCCTCGATCAGATTCATCTCTCTCTTCCCTTTTGCCAAAACCTGATCCAGTAAATCGTTGCTGATTTCATAGATGCGGCTCCTTAGGCGTTCAATCATACGTGGAGTGAATGCTTTTTGGATTAATCTTCTTAATCGGCGGTGATCCTCAGGGGAGACACTGAGCAAGTTGCGTGAGATGATTTCCTGATGAGGGGGGACGAAACCATCGGACTCTTGCACATAAGGAGGATTGGTTACAAAACGCTGATGGTCTTGCAAAATCGTTGAAACATCCTCGTAGCCGGTTACTAACCAGGCAAAATGCCCGCTAGGTAAAAGGAAACGGTGAACAGGGTCATCCTTTCTCAAATGCTCGTATACGGGGAAAGGATTCTGAATAAATGCTTGATTCATAAAATCAACTTTGGATTGATACTCGTTTTTATTTCCATGCGTAAACATAACTTCACTTCTCCTTCTCAAAATGATAGTTATAATATCAATACGATATAAATTCTATCACGCACGTATACAACTTTCAAATTTTGATAAATTGATCATTTTTTGTATAGAAAAGCGCACAAGAATATGTTGTGCGCTTAGAATAATCGATATTAATCAAGGTTTTAAATCAGTTGAATCGTCATCAACTTGAGATCTAACTTATCCAGTTCTTCCTCCGGTGTGTTGAACGAAGGATAACTGGACAGCTCACATATGCTTGCTTCCCCCATAGGGCCAATGATTGAAGGATCCAAGGAACCAAGCGTAGGTGAAAGCTCTTGTAGCATACTCCGGCTCTCTTCATTACGAAGCAACACATTGAGAGGTGTGCGTGTACTCAGTGTTTCTTTGTATGGAGTAGAAGGCATATAATTAAAGTCGTAATTGCCGCTGGCTACTTCAATGCAGACTTCATGGTCACCCTGTAATACCGGAAGACCGGCATCTGATAGTACAATCCCGTTCATGATGACATGGTCAATAATTGCGCGTGGCAGCTTAATTGTTGCTGTCGCATTAAAGGGAACGGAGAAGCTTAAATACAATTTGCCTTGCTCGTCAAATTTCCATTCACTTCTGTAAGCTCCAGCTGCCGTATCAATGTGGGCTTTTATCCATTGAATTCTGAAGTCTGGCATTGGCGCAAGCACGGTATGACGGAAACCAGGCCGATCTTCAGCTGGATTGATGCCAGCCATGTGACGATACATCCATTCCACGATCGCACCGTAAGCGTAGTGATTCAACGAATTCATACCGCTTTCGCTAATGTTCCCATCGGGTAAGATGGAATTCCACCGTTCCCAAATCGTTGTAGCTCCTAAATTAACGGCATACAGCCAGCTTGGGTAATCATCATTAAGCAAGAGTGTGTAAGCCACATCATTACTTCCGTGTGCTGACAGAACACGATTCAAATATGGCGTGCCAACAAACCCGGTTTTCAGATGGTTTTGATCTTTGCGTAAACGCATGCGAATATCTTCCTCAATTCGCGCTATATACTGTTCGGGTATGAGATCCATATACAAGGCGACCGCATATGCGGTTTGCGTATCCACTGCCAAACGCCCGTTTGCTGTGAAAAATTCATTTTGAATGGCTGCTCTAACTTCTTGGGCCAGCTTTTCGTAGGAGGCGGCAAGTTTATCGTGGCCAAGCACCTTCGCGGCTTTGGCAACGATGTCCGAGGAGTACGCGTAATATGCAGAAGCGATGAAGAAATTATCTGTCCCGCCCATCGGGGAATCGGGATTATCCCCGTCTAGTGCCAACCAATCACCAAAGTGGAAACCCACTGTCCAGAGACGTGTTCCCCCAGACTCTTCGTCTGAACGTTTGATGTAATCTACCCATGCTTTCATGCTATCAAATTGTTGCTCCAGGATGGCCTTATCTCCGGAATGTACATACGTATTCCAAGGAATAATCGTTGCCGCGTCTCCCCAAGCGCTTGAGCCACCGCCCTGCACTCGGCCCACAGGAACGACCATTGGAACCATTCCATCCCGACCCTCCTGCTCTTTCCACAAATCATAACCATATTTATTGAAAAAAGCATACGTGTCCATATTGAAGTTAGCCGTGCCTGAGAAGACCTGTGCATCTCCAGTCCAGCCCATACGCTCATCCCGCTGAGGGCAATCTGTAGGCGTATCCAGGAAATTTCCCTTTTGCCCCCAAAGTGCATTTTGGAACAGACGATTAACGCCGGCGTGACTGGTCTCTAAATAACCAATGCGATCCATATCGGAGTAAACCACACAGCCTGTAAAATCATTCAGATCCAGATCCCCAGGCCATCCTTCTACCTTGACATAGCGGAAGCCGTAAAAGGTGAAGTATGGACGGACAACGGCTTCCTCACCATTTGCGGTATATACGTATTCCGCTTTGGCTGACCGAAGGTTCTCACGAAAAAAGTTCCCTTCCTGCAATACTTCGCCGTATTGTAAGCGAATCATTGTTCCGTGTGGTGCTTTAGTGCGGAATTGAAGCCAGCCGACCATATTTTGTCCCATATCAATCACGGTTTCACCTGCTGGTGTGGTTAGGACAGATACAGGGTTTATCGTTTCCTTGATGACTACCGGTAGACTTCTTCTGGCTTGAAGACGTTCATATCCCAGATCGGTTTCACGAACTGAATAGGTTTCACTCACGTCCAGTGTGGCATCATAAATTTCTCCATCATAGATGTTGCCATCCAGTACATGGGAGCGAGTGGCGTGCCAAGACAGGTCCGATGGAATGACTTCTTCCGTACCATCGGCGTAAGTAATCACGAATTCCGACAACAAAGCAAAATGATCCCCATACAAATTGGCTGTTGTGTCACCTTCGAAACCAAAACGACCCTTGTACCAGCCGTTACCCAGGCGCACATCCACGGAATTTGTACCTACCCGCAGCAAATCTGTAATATCGTATGTCTGATATTGCAGCCATTTATGATATGCATTATAATGCGGAGTCAGATATTCCTCCCCTGCTTTGACCCCGTTTAATTCCAATTCATAGATGCCCAAACCGCAAATGTAGGCTCTTGCCTCCGTAATTGGACCTCTTAATTCGAAGCTTTTTTTCATCACGGGATGAATATCCCTGTCCAGATCAGGTGTTATCCACGTGGCCGTCCAGGATTCATCCATTTTTGCTGTTTCAAACCAGGCAGTTTCACTAACGGCCTGTTCCCCACGTTCATTCCACACGGTAACTCTCCAGAAGTATCGTGTCCGTAGAGCTAATTCCAAATTTGGCGAGTACGCAAGTGGATTGATATCCTGTTTCTTCCCGCTGTTAAATACGAGCTGTGAAAAAGATTCATCAAGAGCGATTTCGAACTGTGCCGCAATTTGTTTCGTTGCCGTAGTATCTGTAACCATGTAAGAAAAGCTTGGATTGGATATTTCGAATCCTAGTGGATTGGAGATATGATTTGTTTTTAGCTTCGTAACCTTCATCTTTGTAACCTCCTGTGTCAATTCGCGTAATCCACTGGAAATCATTCGATGTAATGATCTAGTCTCCCGTGGATTGATACCACTCGTTTACTTCTTTTGTAATTTGTCTCCCGCCGGAATTCATCCACTTTTGTACAAACTCATCAAACGCAGCAAGTGGCTCCTCTCCATAAATAATCGAGTTGAAGGTTTCGATTTCAATTTTTTGCAAATAGGTGTTTCGAGCTTGCATTGTTTTGGTCGGAGGGCCTTGAAACAGATTACTGCGATCAATGTGCCTCTGTTGATTCTCCACAGCATCTGCCTGCATGGCAGGAAATTGTGTTTCATCCTTGGGGTCGATCCCCATACTTAGTAATATAGCGCGATCATGGGAATTGAGAGTTTTACCTTGGCCCATTTTCAGTGATGCTGCTTTGATTCGGGAAGGATAACTCGCATATTGTCCCATAAGTGTGTACTTATACGTGCTTACTTTTCCTCCAGGAATGTCCTTGCTGTTGCTATTTACGGATCCATCCGAGTTGATTACATAATCGTACCCGTTTTGATAAGCGCTAAGATACAAAGGATCATCGGTTATTGTAGCTTCGTATAAATAGTTCTGATACTTGAAGAATGCCTGTAAAGCTTCTTCTGAGATATGCCGGCTTATCATCAAAGCTCCACTGTATGAGTTTCCTTTTAAGCGAGCTACGGTTCCGTCCATTCCAACGGGAATTGGATAAGGTACAAACTCGGCTGACGAGTCCTTGGCTTTTAGTTGTTGGAAAGGATAGTCACCAAACCATCGGGGGCCAGCAACCATACCTACTTTTCCATCAATGATGTTCTGATTCACTTGGCTAAAGTCTTGAAGTGCTAGGTTATTACCAATGTAACCTTTCCTTTTCCATGATTTTAATGTCGCAAGCGCCTGTTTAATCTGAGGCTGGACACTTCCATACACGAGTTGGCCTTTTTCATTTTTGCTCCATATACTCGGGATCGCTCCATATGCACCGAATACCCATGAGATATCCCCTATCGGTGAGACGACGTACTGGTCTTTAATTGCAAAATCAATACCGTACGTGTCTTGAATGCCATTTCCGTCCGGGTCATCATAAGTAAAGGCATTCATGACCGTTTCCAGTTCGTTCAAATTGTTAGGAGCTTTGAGATTCAAGTGCTCCAGCCAGTCCTTGCGAATCCAGAGAACGGACTGTGATGCTTGCTCCGTAATGATCGGAATAGCCATACGCTTTCCATTGATCTCAAAAGGTTTCCAGGCTTCTGGCACTTCTGCCATTGCTGCTTTCCATGTGGGCGAAGCATAACGCTCCCAGGCTTCTCCTGCATCCAGGAGTTTTCCTGAAAGCATAAACGTGTTGACCGTATCCATCACATTCGACGTAAAAACATCAGGTAATACGTCATCGGAAGATAGCATTAGCCGAAGCTTCATATCATAGTCTTCAGCTGGAGCACTCCATTTTGTACGAATTTTTACACCGAGTGTGTTATAAGCCCAGCGGATGTGTACATTATCTGCAACATTTTCGCCGTTTTTATAGACGGTGGTCGGTTCATTCATTTTGACTGTTGTCAGCACAACTGCCGATTTATCGGGCTCAAGTTGTGGCGTCTTAGGAGTACATCCTGCAATGAGCAGGATCAGCCATAAGAATGAAAGAGAAAGATAAATTGGTTTCCAGTTCATACAAATTAAGCTCCTTCATTATCATCATATTGTGCCAGTGATTGAGTCTAAATAACGCTTTTTCAACATTACATAATTCATTCTTAACCTTACTTCCATATGTAAGTTAAATGGGTTGTAATTCAGAAGTGAGAAGCCTACAATTAGGTGAATTTAGTTCTTGGCAGGGGGATTTCAGATTGAGAGAGAAATACAGAACATTTCTGAGTATGGTAGCAATTACGTCTATTATGCTTGTTGCCGTTCTTATCATGTATACCTTTTCGGTTCAATCCAGTCTGGATACGGTGCAGAAGGATATTAAAACGAATAATCTCAATCGTGTGCAATTTGTAGTGAATTCGCTGGATCAAAGCCTGGACCGGTTAAACATGTTATCCATCTCGATGGAAACAGACAATTCCATTGCTTTGTTACGTTCTGTTGACGTGATGAGCTCCTACGAGCAGGTACAATTAATTCAGAATATCGCTACAAAAGTTAATCTGCAAAGTTTGTCAGAAGGATGGAACAACAAAATCTCCATCTACTCTATACTTTTGAAACAATGGATTATTTCTTCCGAGATGGGCATGAAAGCTCCTGTTTTTAACTCCAAGAATTCAGGATGGCATTACGATGAAGCCTCAGATAAATACTACAAATATAAAGTGATTCCTCAGACTATTATTCGACTCGAGTTCCCTCGAAGTAACCTTGAAGATATTGTTGAGAACTCTCATCAGGGAGAGAATGAGTCTGTATTTTATAATACTAACGGGAATTCCATCACACGTAAGCAGGCCAATCCGGTAACATCTAATATTGTAAAGGAGATCGCAGCTCATCTTCAACCAACTTCCGGTTCTGAAACCGTGTCCGTAAAAGGTGAAAAATATATCGTGAATTATGTATATTCTCACCAACTTGGATGGTATTTAATTGACTTCATGCCGCTTGACAGAGCTTTACAACCTATTCGTTTCAGTCAGTTCTGGTTCTATGCTTCTTGTATCATGCTGTTTATAGCAGGAACTACAATCATTGTGGTTCTCTTCCGTAAAGTTCAGATTCCAATCCTCGCTTTGTTGAAAGGTGTTCGACTTTTGAAGCATGGAGACTTCTCTTATCGAATACAGCGGGAGAGCAGTAACGAGTTTGATTTTTTATATGGACAATTTAATGATATGGCTGGGCAAATCGAGGATCTGATTGAAAAAGTGTATAAAGAGAAAATTGTAGCAAGGGAAGCCGTGTTAAAGCAGCTGCAGGCTCAGATTAACCCTCATTTTCTGTATAATTGCCTTTTCTTTATCAACAATATGACGCGATTGGGCAATGAGGAAGCGGTGACAGCCATGACACAAAATCTGGCTGAATATTTCAGGTATACGACGCGATTGGACGAACCTATGACAACCCTGGAAAAAGAGATGGGGATCATACGCAACTATCTTAAAATTCAGAGCTTACGTATGGATCGGCTCTCCTATGAGATTGAAATTCCGGAGGAATTAAAGACTGTGCCGATTCCGAAACTGCTCATTCAGCCTTTGGTGGAAAACAGCATCATTCATGGTATTGAAAAAAAGCGTGATTCTGGCCTCATACGCATCTCAATAAAACGTATTGAGCATGGGCTCTGTATCAGGATAGATGATGACGGAAAAGGAATGAGTACGGATGATATCCTTGCACTTAAGGCCAGAATTGCAAAACCTCCGATCGATACGTTGGGATGTGCGCTCTGGAACATTTCGGAACGCCTAAGAATACATGATCCTGTCCATTCACATCTCGAGTTTGAGCAAAGCCCGCTTGGTGGTCTGCGCGTCCAGCTGCATTGGTCTCTTGAACCACAACCAAGTGAAAACATGGATGAGCTATGAAATTGACCTCATGGATTCTCCTCCGTTTAACCAATAATTCGCATCAAAACAAAGGCACCTGGATTGTTTTAATCCAAGTGCCTTTTCTCTGGCTTATTATTGCTTCACCGTGTCATACCACTCATTTACTTCCTTAATAATTTTATCTCCTCCAGATGATTTCCACTTTGCGACAAATGAATCGAATTCATCGACGGGCTTTTTGCCATAAATAATTTCAATATAGGAGTCGATCTGCATTTTGGTTAATAATTCCTGCCTGGAAAGCATCGTTTTGGTAGAAGGACCTTGGAAATACTCTGGTACATCGATATCACTTTGATCCATGGCAACCAGCAAAGCTTTTGAAGAAAAGGCCTCCAAAGGATTTGATGTGTCATTGCCAAGAATACCTGTTGGTGCCAGTGCAGCTAACTCTTGATTACTCAATGTTTCGTTTTTAGCCATTTTAACATTGGCTTCCAACCGTTTGGAAGGATACACGGCGTCCGAGCCCGTAATCGTGTATTTCATCGTTGAAACTTTGCCACCTGTAATTTTACTCTCATCCATAACAGCTTTGCCATTCTCAATCACATAATCGTATCCATCCTGAAAACCCTTGAATAGCAATGGATCATCTGAGTTATATGCCTCGTACAATGCATTTTGATAATGGAAAAACGCCTGTAGAGCTTCTTCTGAAATATCCTTATTGATCAGGATCGCACTCGTGTATGGATCCGCGATTGTTCGCATGTTTTTTCCATCTGCTCCCTTAGGAATCGGATATGGATTATAAATCGCATTGGGATTGGATGCCAGCAGCATCGATCCCGGATAAACCATCATCCAGTTTTCTCCGCCCAGCATACCCACTTTTCCGGAGGCAACGTTCTCGGCTACTTTATTAAAATCGTGCAGAGCAATGTCACTCGCAATGTATCCCTTGTTCATCCACTCATTGAGTTTGCTCAAACCTGACTTGATCTCTGGTTGAATGGATCCATACTTAAGGTTACCATCGGTGTCTGGATACCAGCGTTCCGGTATAGCTCCAAACATTCCAAAGAACCATGAAGTATCACCCATAGGTGAGCCGACAACTTGATCTTTCATCGCAAGTTCCAGAGCTAAAGTGTCTTTTTTTCCATTGCCATCAGGATCTTGATTCACAAAAGCATCCATCACCTTCTCTAGCTCATCCAATGTCGTTGGCGCTTTAAGGTTTAACTTATCCAGCCAATCCTGTCTGATCCAAAGTACAGACTGTGTTCCAGCCGTAGGGCGAAGTACCGGTATGGCAAATTTTTTGCCATCCTTCATGAACGGATACCAAGCTGTTGGCTCCTCTGCGACAGCTGCTTTCCAGGTATCCGATGCGTATTTGTCGAATGCTTCTGTTACGTCAAGCAATTTTCCTGAGTCAATAAAAGTATTGATTGTGTTGGATTGGCTTGAGTTAGCTACGAATAAATCAGGCATCTGGTCCCCGGAAGACAACATTAGCTTCAACTTGGTGTCGTAGTCTACTGAAGAGGATGTCCATAACGTTTTCATTTCTACGCCGAGCGTATCTTTGGCCCAGCGGGTATGGACATTGTCCATGTAGTTTTCACCATTTTTGAATTTGACTGTAGGGTCCTCGCTTCTTACCATTGTTACCGATACCGCAGGCTCGATTTTTCCATTCACAATCGTAATTTCTTTTGCAGGTCCATTCGATTTGGCTGCCTCTTCTTTATTGCTGCATGCGGCTAACAGACTAAAACTCATCGCAAGAAGTAGACATCCCCAGATCATTTTTCTTTGTTTTTTCATGCTCTTTCCCCCATGTGAATTATTCTTTTACTGCACCGATCACAATCCCGGCTGTGAAAAACTTTTGAAGCACAGGATAGATGAGCAAAATCGGTATTGCCCCAATTAAGACCTGAGCTGCCCGAATAGAACGATTGTTAATCTTCGCAATGTCATTCACATTGCTGGCATCGACAACCGGTACAGCAATTAGAGATTTGAGGAGCGTACTGAGTGGAACATTGTCTCCCCTCATATAAATGGAGCCCGCAAACCATTCATTCCAGTCGTTCACCACCATAAATAGTCCTACGGTTGCAAGGACAGGCAAGGATAGCGGCAGAAACATGTTGAAAAATACCTGCCAATGATTGGCTCCGTCCATAAAAGCAGATTCTTCGATCTCCTTCGGTAATGCTTTGAAGAAATTCATGATGAGAACGAGATAAAAGACATTGACCAAACCTGGAAGCACAAGTGCCCAGATGGAATTATACAAGCCAATTTTGGTGACGAGCAGATAGGTAGGAATCAGACCGCCATTAAACAACATGGCAACCACAAACAGGCCTACAAACAGGTTGTATCCAGCAATGCCGTCTCTCCCGCTGCCTTTGGATAACACATAAGCTGCCATACAGTTGATCATAAGTCCAAGTACCAGGCTTAACACCGTACGCTGTATTGAAATCCATATCGCTGGCAGGAAAACCGGGTTTTCAAGTGCTTTCATGTAGGAGTTAAAGGTGATATTGATCGGAAAAAAAGTAACTCTGTTTGCCATAACGGCTTCTGTTGAACTTAGCGATATCGCAACAACATGAAGCAACGGTATAACACAAATTAGTGCCAGTAATATCATGAGTACATTATTAAATGTCTGAAACCAGCGCTGAGGCGTAGACATCACTTGCATAAGATCCCACCTTAGAAAATTTTATAGTTAGCTACTTTGTAGGCAATCCGGTATGCACCCAGAATTAAAATCAGACTGACGATGGACTTGAATAAACCGATTGCAGTAGAGAAGCTGTAGTTGCCATCAATCAGACCGATCCGATAAACAAAAGTATCGATGATATCACCTTTTTCATATACCAGAGGGTTATATAAATTAAATATTTGATCAAAGCCTGCATTCAGTATTTGACTGAGTGAAAGTGTTAGTACCACAGCTATTGTTGGAATTAGAGATGGTAAAGTGATATGCAGCATTTGTTTCCATTTGCCTGCTCCATCAATCTGAGCTGCTTCATACAGTGCTGGATTGATTCCAACTATGGCCGCGAGGAAAATGATGGAACCATATCCGAACTCTTTCCACACTTCACTCGATACCACTGTAAACAGAAACCAATTGTTATCACCTAGAAAGAAGATGGGGTTGAGTCCTAATGCCTGCAGTGCCTGATTAACAAGACCGCTGTCCGGGTTAAGAAGCTCAATAAAAATGCCGCCTAGAACAACCCATGAAAGAAAGTGTGGGAGAAAAACAAATGTCTGAACGGTACTTCTTAATACTTTGCGGCGGACTTCATTAATCAGCAGTGCAAAGCCCATCGTCGAAATAAAACCAAAAACCAGTTTTAACACCGCGATCCGAAGTGTATTCCAGATGACTTGCACGCTGTCTGGATATTCAAATAGAAATTTGAAATGTTCCATGCCTACCCATTCGGATCCCGTTATCCCCAGATAAGGTTTGTAATCCTGAAACGCCATGACTAGTCCGCCCAGGGGCATGTAAACAAATACAAGAACCAATAGTACGGCGGGGCTTAACATTAGGTAGAGCTGCCAGCGATCTCCTCGTCTATTGATTTTCATTTTTTCCTTTTTTGGGGCTGCCAACTCCATATGAGACCTCCTCATGTCTGATGTAGAATAGTATTGCTGGATTTATTGTAAGCGCATACAAGTCTGCAGGATATAATGCAATACAAAGGATGAATAGCGTTTTCTTAACTTATAGTTGAAAATGCTTATCGTAAAAAAGCCGCCATACCGGCGACTTCATTACGTATATCGTTCTATGGGCCAACCTAATGTACGACAGGCTGCTCTTTATAACTATTTTTGGCAAGAGCGTTTGTACTCAAGGAGCATTGAAAGCTGTGCTGTCCACTCGTCAAAATGTGTATCTCTCCATTGGGCATGTGCAAAGAGCATGTTGTAGAAACGGGAACTGTAACCTCAACATGGAATAGATGTTCATCCCGTTTCCAGTCTACACTTGCCAGGCCGTAAGGTGTAACTGTAGAGGCTTTAGCCCATGTAATACCTCCGCCAATCATAGGAGCGACTCGGAAAGTCTGATATCCGCCACTGGTGGGCTCCAGACCTGCCAGCCTTTTATAAAGCCAATCGCCCACAGCTCCATTCGCGTAATGATTAAAGGAAACCATTCCTCCATTCGATTCTTCTGCTGACTTATTGCCGCTTAGTTCCTCAATATTTACAGTTCCATCAGGTCTGAGTGCATCCCAGCGTTCCCAGATCGTTGTCCCTCCAGCCTTCACCTCGTATAGCCAGGATGGACATTCCTCCTGTAACAGCAGTTCATATGCAGCGTCAAGCTGTCCATTGTCAGAGAGGGCAAATAGCAGATAAGGGGTTCCGGTAAAGCCTGTTGTAAGGTGATTTCCAGCTTCGTGAATTAATCGAGTCAAATTATTCACCATTTGCTTTGTTTCCTCACCTTCCGTCATACCAAAATGAAGGGGGAGCACATAGGCCGTCTGAAATTCTTCTTTCATCTTCCCCTGTTTATCAGTAAATACATTCCGGTACGCGGTAATAATTTTTTTTTCTTAAATCGTAGTAATAGGATACATCTTCGGTGTGACCTAGAATGGAAGCAATCTTGGCCATAATGCCACACGAGTTAGCGAAATAAGCGGTGCCTACCCATTTTCCTTTTTTAATCCATGCTTTGGCATCTCCTTCCGGTGCAGCCCAGTCGCCAAAATGGAACGGGAAACGCCAAACATAACGATCTGCAGGCGAGACGGCTAGGAAAGAAGACCACCATTTCGCTGCTTTTAGAAATTTCTTCATGGAATCATATTGTTTTTCAAGAACCTGTTTATTGCCGCGTGCCAAGTATTCAGCCCAAGGGACCAGAATACTGCTGTCTCCCCAGCATGAATTAGCCATTGCAGGCCAGTGATCTCCACCTCGGGGAATAACCATAGGAAATCCGCCACCTTTGGATTGCTCTGCACGCATATCCATCAACCATTTATCAAAGAATCGGCTCATGTCAAAGTTAAAACAAGCTGTTGAAGCAAAAACAGCAATATCCCCTGTCCATCCCTGACGTTCATCCCGTTGCGGACAGTCTGTTGGAATATCAACAAAGTTGGAGCGCCCACCCCATCGAATGTTACTCTGAAGCTGTGTTAACAGTGGATTGGAACATGAAAAATGACCAATCTCCTTGAAATCAGAATGCAATACGTAAGCCGACAGTTCAATCTGGTCCGGATCTATCCCGGTCAAACCAACATAACGAAACCCCATATAAGTCAACCGAGGTGAATACGTTTGTTCTCCTTCCACACAAACATATGTCGCAGCAGCCTTCGCGGTACGCAAAGATTTTACGAACAGCTCCTGATCTACCAATACTTCAGCATGTCGGAACACAATCTTTTGATTGTGTTTTCCTACAATTTTGGCTGTGATAACGCCTGCAAAGTTTTGACCAAAATCATAGATGATTTCACCACTCGGTGCTACTGTGCGGGATACCGGTTTCAATTCTTCCTGTACACGCACGGGCAGGCCATACTGAGCCAATAGTTCCGGATTTTTGCGAGGGCGGGTTACGTCTACCGGCTTCCAATGTACATGGTCAAGATTAATGGTGGCATCATAATGTTCCCCGTCATACCATTCTGCTATACGATAGTTTCCATCCAGAGTAACTTCCCACGTTGGATCAGTAACGATTAAATCTGATGTACCGTCTGTATACTCGATGTACAATTCCAGCAATAATGCTTGACGATCAGCACTAATTTTATTTTTGCGAACATAATTAAATGAACCGACAGCCCATCCCCCTGCTACTACAGCTGTGACTGCGTTCGATGATTTCAGTTGATGTGTAACATCATAGGTCTGGTACTGGATCTGATGATCATATGAAGTAAACCCTGGAGCAAAGTAATCTTCTCCCACCTTTTCACCATTCAGAGCAAGTTCATATACCCCCAGTGCCGTTACGTTTATCCACGCCCTTGTCACCGTCCGCGTGAGTTCAAAGTTACGGCGAAAAGTCATAGGTACAGGAGAAACCTTTTTAGGGAAAGCGTAGGACATATCGGTAATCCATTGAGCAGACCATTTTGTACCCATTCTGCCTGTCTTGAATAAAGCAAAATGCTCTGCCTGTTCTCCACTGGTTCCGGTTGCTATGATCCTGACATGATATTCCGTATGCGGTTTTAGCGGCCCGGTGTAAAGATTGTTAATCTGATCTGAGGTGGTCACACGCCAATCACCAACTTCAATGACGGCTTCATGCAACCTTTCTCCAGCTCGATCCGAAGAAAGTGCAAACGAAATCACGGGTGCATGATCTGTAATACAGCCGGATTCCAATCCGTTGATCTTTATGGAAGATAGCATTAACATTGAGGTCACTCCTGCCTTGTCAAAATATTACACATCCAGCTCGGAAACTATTTTTTTGTAAACTCTGGTCTCAGTCGGAGCATGTAACGGAGTCCATACTTGTGCAAAAAATGGATCTACTTTTGCACGTTCAGCATAATTCCAACTCTCACGTTCACATTCAGGGCACCAATGGCCAGCATGCAGCACCAGTTTCGGACTGGCTTGGAATGTATGTCCAAATGCACACGTAAAACTCAATTTATTTCTCCAGTTTCCTTTTTCCATCTCTGAGGACAAACATTGTCCTCCCCGAAATGCAGCGGCTGACTTTACATCATCAATTCCGAGATCCCGCTCAGGTTTGGTGTCATCGTATCCATGATCAATATGAACTACGGTGTTCCAGTCTTCGAAATGCTGGAACTCGCTTAATTTATCAGGGATGCTGTTCCATGCCTCTTTGCTACCCCAATACGCATCAATGTGGTCTTCCACATTTTCTTCAATAAACCGCAATGTGCCATGTTCCGTTCTGGCCGGCTTTTCAAACATTTTTTTCATGACAGTTCCCATGATTCGTTCCCCAAACGGCAGTTTACACAGAATTTTTGCTGCCGTTGCCTGAGAACCCAGATTTTCAAGGTAACAACGATAAAAATAATCCATCCCGTCCTGACGGAAATGCAAATAATCGTTTAGCTTGTCCGAATCGAGGTAGTACTGTCCGTGAAAATTACGAGTGGCATACCATTTCGGATTAATCACATGGTCAAGGTTTTTGAAACCAATTGCCCCGTATAGTTTTTGGTACATCTCATAGGTACTGACACGGCAGGATTCCCCGCCTCCTATATTGTAAACATGACACCAGAAATCCTCTGGCAGCTTGCCTGTAAACTCATAATTGCACAAATTCTCCATCATTCTGCCGGAGTCACGATCGGATACATACTCCAGGACGTTGTCCAGACAGTTGTGAAACATAATCGCATCCATAATTTTACTCATGGCGGGTCCCATAATTCCGGTTTGGCGCAGGCTTACCCAATATTTGAGCCCGGATTCAATCACAAGACGTTCGGCTGCGATTTTAGAAACGGCATAATAGTCAAACATGCTTGGTTTAAGGGGATCACCTACTCGTCCCCAATGGATAGGTGGCATGCGATCGCCGGTCTCTGCGATGGTTCCGATAAATACCAGCTTGGTATGGTCCTCTTGGCCATGTTCGTATATAGCACTTACCAGATTTTTGACGGCACCGTAATTAATTTCCATAGCTTTCTTGGGGAAATAATCTGCAGCAGGCGATACAAATGCAGCAATGTGAAGAATCAAATCTACGTCTTTGACACATTCAAGCACTTTTTCATAGTCCAGTATGTCTCCATACTTTATCGTTACTTCTTTTAACTCTTGATAAGGCTCCAGGGCCTTGCGATCCTTTTCCGTATCCAGACACAACGTAACAATGTCATACAGATGGCTGTCTTTGATCATTCTTTTCAAGCTTTCCTGTCCCATGCCACCGGATGCACCAGTAATAAAAACACGTTTTTTGCTGATCATGGTCTGACTCATGTTGTTTCCTCCTGTATGTTCGTGATTTAAGATATAGTCAATTCTGGTCCTTCGGCAGAGGGGCCAAACGTTCTTTTCGAAGCATTCGTTTGATGCCTTGCATGATCTGACCATTCAGTATGTCAATCAGCCCGGCTGCGATATGGTAGCCAAAACGGCCTGTACTCGATACCGACATGGAACGAATGCTGTTGTTCGGCATCATTTTCATCAGAAACATGCCATTTTTGCGCTGCATATCCCGCTCTGGACCTTCAGGCATCTTCTGTGATCGATTGAACTGTTTTTTGCCAATACCGATAACAAATGTATAAAATAAATTTCCTATAAAGGATTCCCGCAACTCATCCAATCTGGAATCCAGCGTATATTTCGTTAATTCTCTGTTAGTTGATTCTGTTGCTTTCCTGCCAAGTAGAATTTCAAATTCTTCCATGCTCACTTGGGATAACAAATGGGGAGAAAAGTAATGCTTTAATTGTTCACGAGAATACGGGCTTGCAATAACAGGCTGGCTGGTGATAGAAATGCTGGCTGACAAGCGAATATCTGCTACGGAAGCAGCAACCAAGACCTGATAATCCCCATTTTCTACAACCCACTCTTTCCGGTCCACATGATAGTAAGCGAGATCATTTAGAGTAAATTTCATTTTCACTTGCTTTTTTTCACCTGGCTTCAAATATACTTTGCCAAAAGCACGAAGTTCCTTGGTAGGCTTAAACACATCTGAGGTTGGGTTTGCAACATATACCTGTACGATTTCTCCGCCCTCCATCTGCCCTGTATTCGAGATTTCACATGTGACGATGAACGTTTCTGAATCTTGCTGGATTTGCAGCGATTCATAAGCAAACTGTGTATAACTAAGTCCATGACCAAACGGATAGCGTACACCTTTTCCTTGCAAAAAATCATAATAGCGGTAGCCTACATAGATGGATTCCTTGTAAAGCTCTGACTTCTGCTGCACAAACTGTTCACCAAAGGGTACGTCTGTATAACTGTTCATCCATGTCTCAGCGAGCTTTCCGGAAGGACTTTTTTCTCCGAAAAGGAGTTGAGCCGCAGCTTCACCTCCCGCTTGACCAGGCAAGTACATATTCAAAATTGCATGAACCTCATCTTCAAAAGGCAATTCGACAGGTGAACCCCCAAATAATACAAGAACAATTTTTTTGTTCAGCTGGACCAGCTTGCGCAGGAGAGCAAGTTGATTAGCAGGTAATGTCATCGACTCCCGGTCATAGCCTTCACTTTCTGTATAATCGGTTTGTCCTGCGAAGAATAAGACAACATCAGCCGACTGCGCCTTTGCCATAGCTGAACTAACATATTCCGGTTCAGATTCAAACTCGGACTCTCTGTAGCCACTTGCATAATCGTATCGGATGCCGCGTTGATCAAAAGCAGTTTTTGGCGAAGTAAGCTTGCTCGGGTTGATCAAAGAGCTTCCGGCCCCCTGAAAACGCATCTTCTCAAACAATTCACCAATGACAACATAGTTTTGAGATGGATCTAATGGCAGGATGCCGTCGTTTTTCATAAGAACAGCACTATCGGCTGCGATTTCACCTGACAGGTTATGATGTTTTTCTCTGTCAAAAGCAAGGCCGTACTGAATATCGTGTGTACGCCGAATCAGATTCAAAATATTGCTCACCGACTGATCCAGCGAAGAAATCGGTAATTCACCACTATCAACTGCATCTATAATTGACTTTCTAAAATATTCGCAATCACCTGGCATCTCCAGATCCATTCCCGCTTTAATGCCATCTACCCGATCAGATACTGCACCCCAGTCACTGATCACCGCACCATCAAAACCCCATTCTTCTCTTAGAATTTCAGTCAATAGTCTGTGATTTTCCGAGCAGAAGATACCATTGATTTTGTTGTATGCACTCATTACAGTTACCGGTCTCGTGTCTTTGACAATTCGCTCAAATGCTCTGAGATAGATCTCACGTAATGCACGCTCATCCAACACAGAATCTCCCATGAAACGATAATTTTCGTTGTTGTTTACAGCGAAATGTTTCAGTGAGACTCCAATTCCCTCATTTTGAACTCCCTCGACAAAAGCAATGCCCAGAATTCCCGAGAGGTAAGGGTCTTCAGAGAAGTATTCGAAGTTTCTGCCGCACTTGGGATTTCTTTTAATGTTAACCGCAGGACCAAGGAGAACATTAACCCCGAAATGGTGACACTCCTTCGCAATAGCTGCACCCATCTTTCGAATATTATCCGGGTTCCAGCTGGCAGCAAGCGTAACTCCTGTGGGAAATGATGTCGTCTCCTCACTGTTGTTTAGACCGAGATGGTCTGCCTTTTCTCCTTGTTTGCGTAAGCCGCAAGGCCCATCCGTCATATATATAGATGGTATGGATAATCTCGGGATTGAATTTGTTTTCCAGAAATCCACACCAGCCATTAAAGCCGCTTTTTCTTCTACCGTCATACGTTCAATTAGTTCATTAACGGTCTGCATGATTCTTCTCCCTTCGCTACGGATGCATTAGTTAAGATTTATTGTATTCCATAATGGAAGTGCTATCTTTCATATATGTACTTCAAATTTCAGATTTGTTCTTAAAATATATTGACTGTCTCGGACGAGTTTGCTATTTTGAAATGAATAATTAGAATGCTGGCACTCCATTCATTCGTTTATACTGGAGGAAATTTTGTTGAAGAGCTTACAAAAAACATTGAAATTTCTATACCAATCTACATTGATTCCGACGTATTTGTATAACCATCAGCACCATAAATTTAGTCATCCTGCTCAGAGCGAATTAACTCATCCGCCACTTGAGTATCTCTCTGAGCTTCTGCTTTCACACGAAGAGGTTACATATTTGTCTACTTCCTTCTTTGCTTATTATGGTGCGATCAAAGTTAGCTCCCTTCCGGGCCATGTCATTCTTGTCGGACCCGTCAGTCAAACACCTTATTTGAAAGACACACTGCGTATCGCTAAAAAAGCCTTTGTCGTTTCCGGTCAAGATGAAGCAAACTTCGAAAGTTTTCTAAAGCAGATCATACCAATGCCGCTGCAGCAATTTCTAAATCATCTTGTGACCATTCATTATTTTGTGAACGGCCAAGAGATGAGTTACTTGGACTTACTTCAAAAGAATTCAATGAAGGAAATTAACAACGAGCAAACAAAACGAATTTACGAGAATAAAGAAAACTTATATTTTAACAATTCCTACGAGATTGAAAACCGGATGTGTTATTACATTGAGAACGGTAATGAGGTTGGCCTTAAACAATTTTTGGAACAGCCATTTATGGTCCATGAGGGTATGACCGCTGGCAACACTATTCGTCAGACGAAAAATACGTCTATCGTTGCGATTGCACTGGCTACACGAGCCGCCATTCGAGGTCAATTAGACACAGAAGTTGCTTTTCAGTTATCCGACCTCTATCTCCAAGAGATTGAACAATTATCGACTCCTGAATCCATTCAAAATTTTATGAAAGAAGCATTGTTTAATTTAGCCAGGAGGGTCCAAGCCGCAAGGTACGATACAGAAAATGACGTAAGCATGCGAAGTCTGATTCAATATATTTTTAATAATGTGCATCAGAATTTGACCGTTGATCACGTGGCAAAACATTTCGGTTACAGTCGTACCTACCTCTCAACTACTTTCAAAAAAAAGATCGGTAAAAGCCTGCATCAATTTATTATGGATTGCAAGCTAAAGGAAGCTCAAAATTTGCTTGTTTATACGAACAAACCAATTAGCGAAATCAGCAGCTATCTTTGTTTTTCCAGCCAAAGTCACTTCCAGACCGTATTCAAAAAATCCTTAAATATTACACCTGCTCACTTCAGGCAGCAGAGCAGCCATGGTGTGCGTCAGAATAAATAATCCTAATATTGCATTAATTATCTTGAGTCAGTAGAGTTTAACTTCTAATTTGAATGTATTTAAAACGGTTTACAACAAAAGAAGCTTTCCCTTATGGGAGAGCTTCTTTTTCTAATGAATCAGGCTTGTTTTCGGGCATCCAATTCTTGAATGATCTTAGGATATTCTTTATCAAGCTTATATTTATACAAGGCCACAGCAAGAATAAGCAAAATGAAAATAGGAACGTAAATGTTCAGGGCAATAATCGCTTGTTTAGCTCCTGCTCCCTGTGTAGCAGCCTGCTCGACATATCCTCCTAATGCAAGCAGCCAACCGATCATAGCGGTTCCAACTGCTGTTCCTACTTTGGAACCAAATGCGATAACACTATTGGTCAATCCAACCAGACGTTTATTGAACTTCCATTCCCCGTATTCGATCGTATCCGTCGTCAGAGCTGTACCCACGGCCATAAGCGGAATCGTGCCAAGAGCCTGAAAGATGGAGCAGACCAGTCCCAGAATAATGCTTTCCGGTGAGATCAGTCTGATCACAGCCGCGATTAACGCTATAATAATGCCGCCCAAGGCTGTATTCCGTTTCCCAAAACGTTTGATGAAAGGTCCAGAGAGTGAAAACCCGATAATAACGGGTATCAAACCGATTGCCCCCATCAAACCAACCAGGCTGACATTTCCCCAAATGTATTTGGCAAAATAGCTTCCTGCGGCTACGTTAAGAGCAAACAAAATATTTACAACTGTCATCACGATGAGGATTTGAACCCAGTACTTATTTGCAAACAACATTTTAAGGCCTTGTGACAGCGGAACTTTATCCTGGAAAAAACCAAGTTCATCCAATTGAACATTATTATACTTTTCTTTGTTGGATAAAAAGGCAACGAATATACCGATGGCAGCAACGGCAGCAAATACACCGGATAAGATCGTCCATTCCTTTCTTCCTCCCCCCATAGCTGTTACCACGGGAATGAAAGCAATGGCAACAATCATACCGGACAAATATCCTCCTGCGGAGCGGAAAATGCCCATCAATGAACGTTCATAGTTGTTACGTGTCGTTAGTGCCATCAGGCTTGAATAAGGAATAGATGTTGGTGTATATACGAAAAGATAGAAGATAAGATTGGTCACGACAGCATATATAATTTTTCCTGTCGGACTGATGTCGGGAACAGAAAACACGAGCAGCAGCGAGACGAACATCGGGATGGTCATCCAACGAAGCCATGGACGAGCCTGCCCGTATTTCGACTTGGTGCGGTCCACAAGCACTCCCATTCCTACGTCTGCAAACGCATCCAATATTTTAGTTAACAGTAGTACTGTACCGACAATTGCAGCGGATACACCGACTACATCGGTATAATAATACGTAATTAAGCCAAGCAAGCCGCTGGAGATGTTAAGACCAAATTGACCCATGG
This sequence comes from Paenibacillus xylanexedens, assembly GCF_007680605.1. GTDB lineage: Bacteria > Bacillota > Bacilli > Paenibacillales > Paenibacillaceae > Paenibacillus > Paenibacillus xylanexedens_B. The sequence continues at coordinate 1,804,903 of NZ_VEIO01000001.1, read as the reverse complement.
AGTCTCCAAGTAATCTGCGTGTCGGGATTTCTCGTTCAGGTTGATTGGGCTTAACGTTCTCGGTTACGATGGGTTGTTTGTTTACTATGGTTCCCATGCTGTTTCCCTCCGGTATCTGGTTGGTTTAGCGCTCGAATGAGCTCTCTATCTTATATCTTTATTTTAATAACTCTATGATGGGAGGGATATAACGCATAACAAATATGGAATAACGTAATCTAAATGATTGGTTTAACTGAATGCAACAGTTCGAATGTAGTATCAACTCTCCCGATTCATTTCATTTTCTATTTATGCCCTCATCCTCATATATATCAGGTTTTGTAAATGGATATTTGATCTCTCATATTAAAAGCGGAACCTCGGATGTTATCGGAAAAATGCTGTATTTCTTCTGCAATGACCATCTGATGTTCAACGGCCTGAACCATCGTTGTGCTTTCTGTATGCGCTTGTTTGGCAATACAAGCTAAATGCTGCATTGAAGCGCTGACCTCCTCGGAACTTGCGGATAACTGCTCAGAAGCAGAAGAGATCTCTTGCATCTGACTGGCAACGTCTTTGGCAGATTCAAGAATCATTTCGAATGCTTGACCTGCTTGTTCTACTGCATTTATCGTTTGTGCCAACTCTTTTTTTCCTTGAGCTACGCTAGTGCTTGCTGAAACCGTATCTTCCTGAATGTGGCTGATCGTATCGAATATGTTACTTAACGATTGACGGGTTTGATCTGCCAGTGAACGAATTTCACTTGCAACAACGGAAAAGCCTCTTCCTTGTTCCCCGCTTCTTGCAGCCTCTATACCTGCGTTAAGAGCGAGCAATTCCGTTTGACGAGCAACTGTCGCTATAAGTTGAACGATTTCTTGAATAGTAAAGGAATGCTGATTCATTTTTGCAACAGAGCTTTCTATTTCATCCATCGTGCGATTAAAGAGGTCAATGCGGAGCTTAACGTTCTGTAAAAGTTCCTCTCCCTTTCGAGCTTGTTGTTCAGTCATAGATGAACATTCTGTAGCTTCATTATTTGACTCACTGATCAGAGCAATGCCCCGGGCTACTTCATCTATGGCTCGCACCGTTTCTTCTGCTGACTGAAGTTGTACAAGCGCTCCGTCTGAAACGGCAGTTGCCGACTGAGCGATTTTCCTCATTGAACTGGAAGAATTCTCCAAATTGTTTATTAGAAGCTGGCTTGTATTTACAACCACATTGGAATTATCCTGGGCTGAACGAATGAAGCCTGTAAGACCGGTTCGCATGACTTCAAACATATTTGCAAGTTTGCCAATCTCATCTGAAGCGCTTGATTGAAATGACTGGCTTAAATCTCCATTATGAATCCGTTCCGTTCCTTTAACGAGTCGTTCCGTAGGCTTAATAATGGAACGCGCGAGTAGCAGTGAGATGACGATAACAAGTAAAGTCACGAATAACTGATATGTGACGGACTGCCAAAATGCATTTTTGTTGGACGTGATCAAGGTATGAATATTGGAATTCACATCAATCACACTTTTGGATTTTAATCCAAGGATTAATTCGTTTAGTTTCTGTCCCCCCTCCAATTGACCTTGGTCAATGTAACTGGAGTATGCTTCCTGAATCTGATCTACTTCATTTTTTTCGGATGGATTCAATGCAGAATACTCTTGCAAAGCTTGCTTGAACTTTGCTAACAATTGTGCACTTGCTTCTTCAACGGATTCTTTAGACGCATATCCGATTGCTGGAAGCATCATTTGAACCTGGTATTCCATCAGACTCTCCTGCATCTCCTGTGCTTTCAGCGAGGAGGTAAACTGAACTTTTCGTATCTCTTCTAACTTTTCATTTTGGATTAAAGATTTGTAATTTTGGTAACTTAGCGCTACGAGATAAAGTACAATAACAGTCCCAAACGCAAATAGCATTTTCTTGCGAATACTCATTTGATATCCACCTTCTCTAAAGTTACATATTTGTAATTATTATGCCTTTATGCATGTACGAGTTAAGGGTAAAGGCTATACAAAGGATAAAAGTCGCCTTCATGGCGACTTTTATCTGAAATCAAGCTGAAAAGAAAGATCAGATTCTATGTTTCACTTTGTACTGCCTGATTCAAGGCTGCAAGTAATTGTGATAAGGCTTCCTCTGTCATCCCTGTGAAAGGTATCAGATTCCGCAGTGGCAAATATTGCATGGAGGCTTGAACCATTTCAGCCGATACTGCACTGGATTGAACCTCACCTTGATCCTGATCCGCTTGAGGTTGCATTTGAGAAAGAATCGCCGTCGTTTTGGGATTTGCAAGCAACTCCCCGAAGGTGGTATCGCGATGGTATGTTGGTATAATCTCACGGGATGTAGAATGTACGACAACTGTTGTTGCAAGCCTGATATCTTGAGATGATGCACCTACCAATATCTCGAATTCGCCGCTGTCCACATGCCAATCGGATCGCTCTACATCGTAATATGCAAATGAACGTTTATTGAGAGTTAGGGTGACTTGTTTCTCTTCACCAGGTTTTAAGTCTATCTTAGTGAAGCCCTTCAGCTCTTTGTCTGGACGTGTAACACGGGATGCTGTGTCATGAACATATAATTGAATAATCTCCTTACCCTGCACGAAACCAGTATTCTTGATGTTTACCGAGACGTTGATGCAATCTGTATCGTTGATCTCCCTTTTATCAACAATCAGGTTGGAGTATTCAAATTGTGTGTAGCTTAGTCCATGACCAAAAGGAAACAGCGGTTCTATATCTTTAGCTTCATAGTACCGATAACCTACGAATATCCCCTCTCTGTATTCAACCTGGTTTCCATCACCAGGGAAAAACAATGCGGATGGATTATGCTTTGTTGAACGCGGGAACGTCTCTGCCAGCTTGCCGCTCGGATTGGCATCACCAAATAAAATATCAGCGATTGCGCCTCCAGTAGCCTGCCCCCCCAGATAAGCTTCAAGAACGGCTTTGGCGTTGTGGAGCCAAGGCATTACGACAGGGGCACCATTGCTCAACACGACAATTACATTGGGTTGAACGGCAGCTATAGCGGTAATGAGCTCCTGATGATTATTGGGAAGATTAAGATGTTTGCGGTCATATCCCTCAGATTCATAACGGTCAGGCAACCCTACAAACAAGATGGCTACATCAGCTGCCGCTGCCGTTTCCAGAGCAACTTGTAATAATGGAGCATTGGTTTCATCCGAGCTTAGTTCATATCCCTGCGCATAGGTGAGTTGCGCTTGATCCCCGGCAGAACGAAGCAATTCTTCATAAGGGATGTCCACTTTCGTTGGATTAATGTGTGAACTTCCCCCGCCCTGGTAACGGGCCGATTGGGCTAGTTCTCCAATCACAGCGATATGACCCGTTTTCTGCAAGGGTAGGATTCCATTCTCGTTTTTTAGCAATACCATGGTCTCTTGGGCCACCAGTCTTGCAAATGCATGATGCTCTTCAGCATTGTACGTGGCATCTTGCTGCATATGATCTGCACATTTAAAAATAACCGTAAGCAAGCGTTCGACCGCTTGATCAAGTAACGAGATGTCGAGTGTGCCTTCTTCAACCGCTTGAATAATTTTACGTTGGGCTTCACCATTGGAAGGTGGCATTTCAAGTTCCATGCCTGCCGCTACGCTAGGAACAATCTCACTGACTGCACCCCAGTCCGACATGACAAATCCGTTATGACCCCATTCATCTCGCAATATATCATTCAGGAGGTAAGGATTCTCCGATGCATAGGTCCCATTCACTTTGTTGTAGGCAGACATAAGCGTCCATGGTTGGGCTTGTTTGACCGCTTTTTCAAAGCCGGTTAAGTAAATTTCGCGTAATGTCCTTTCATCCACTACGGCATTAACAGACATTCGACGATCCTCCTGATTGTTCACGGCAAAATGCTTCAGCGAAGTGCCGACTCCCTGGCTTTGTACACCGCGAATGTGAGATGAAGCCAGTTCACCCGTAAGATACGGATCTTCGGAAAAATACTCAAAGTTTCGTCCGCACAGCGGGGAGCGCTTGATATTCGCACCTGGCCCCAGTAAAACAGCTACATTCTCGGTTTGGGCTTCTTTACCTATGGTGCTTCCTACCTGTTCTATCAGGTCGCGATTCCAGGAGCTAGCCAGCCCGCTGGCTGTAGGAAAACAAGTCGCAGGTACACTTTCGTTCAGCCCCAGATGATCCGATTCTCCATCTTGTTTTCGTAGTCCATGTGGTCCGTCGGCTAGCATAATCGATGGAATACCTAATCTTTCGATTCCTGTAGTTGTCCAGAAAGTGCTGCCGGAACACAGACTGGCTTTCTCCTCGATGGTCATTTGATCTATGAGCTGTTTAATATCTCGTTTCATCCATTGACACTCCTTTTCGCTATGTATCATTCAAAGGTATCTATTTTATTCTAAGGTTGAGAGAGAAGAAGGCATATAACGCTTTCTTAAGATTGCATAACGCATTTCGCAAGGTTTATTTTAATTTTTGTATCCTTCTATATATCTATGGATAACTACATCCAAAGACTGATAACGATTTCTTAATATTTACAGGTTTATATTGAAATCCAGATTGTAATGCCTAGGATGATTACCTACAATAAGGAGACTAATTATCAGGAAGGAAGTTGTTGCACTTATGTATGCCCTTTTGATTGTAGACGACGAGAAGTCTGTAGTGGACAGTCTTGCTCTCACGATTCCTTGGGAGGATAGCGGCATCGAAGAAGTGCATCGTGCCTATTCCGCCGAAGAAGCACTGGATATTACTTCCCGGTTTGCGATTGATGTGATGATTACGGATATACGTATGCCTGAAATGGATGGTCTTGAATTAATTCGCCTGATTCGCTTATACGCTCCTCGCATTCGGAGTATTATTTTGTCAGGACACGATGAATTTGAATATGCCCAGCAAGCCATTCGCTATCAGGCGATGAATTATATGCTTAAACCTGTGGATACTCAGGCACTTGTCAAGGCTGTTGAAGAGGCCATTAAGAATATCGAGCAAGAATGGGAAAATATAAGTTCAATGCAACAGATTCAGCACATGTTACATGCTAATCTTCCCGTGTTGCAAAATCAGTTTCTTAATGATTTACTTCAAAATAAACCTATGAGTCAGCACATTCTGGAGGAGCGCCTGAAGATTCTTGATCTTCCTATCCGTATGGAAGACAACTATCGAATGATGGTGATTCGAATGGAAGAAGAATTTTCAGGATATGATCTTCAATCTCTCTCCCTCCTTGAATATGCGATTACCAATATTGCAGATGAAGTTTTCACTCCATTTGGATTATGGCATTGTATTACCGATCAGGGGTATCTGGTGTTCCTCATTCATCATGAGGATCGTAAAACACTAAACTCTGTCGATTCTTTTGCGGTTAAGCTGCAAAATCATGTGCAGAAATTTCTAAAAGGGGCAATCTCCATCTGTTTGGGACAAGAGCGACTTTTTCCTGAAGGATTAAGCGAAGGTTTTAATCGGTGCGTGGCGGTTATTCAACAAAATGTCGGTGAGCATAAAAGCTATTTTATTACCGTCGACGATCAGCTGCCGAACCCCGTGATGGATCAAGGTTATCTTCAACTTTTGGAGCCTCCTCTTCTGCCGCAATTGCTGGAAGCTGGAAACTGGGAAGAAGCGATCGCCAAAGTCAAACGTGTGCTTTCAGTGGATGGAGAAGGATCGGACCTGTCTCATGAAGTTCTTTATACATGTTTGCTGTACCTGTCATCTACCTTTGCCATTGTATTCCGCTCACAACATGTTACGTTAGATGAGCTCCTCAATGAAGAATTCGATTTGATGATTCGAAAGAAAAGTCAAATTTCGAGTCAACGCGTATATGCCTGGGCTGAGAAAATAATTCAATTTCATCGAAGTAGAGCGATAAATCAGATCAGGCATACTCACGATGACATTGTTTCAAGCGTGCATGCTTACATTCAGAATCATCTTTCAGATGGGATCTCGTTGCAAATTATTGCAGATCATGTTGGACTGCATCCGGTCTACTTGTCTAAAGTCTACAAAACAGCGACAGGAGAAACGATTGGCGATTATCTGTTTCGGCTTCGCATGCAAAGAGCTGTTCATCTTCTGACCCAAACCGACCTGAAAGTTGCTGATGTGAGCAAAAAGCTTGGGTTTATGGCACCCCCACATTTTATAAAAATTTTCAAAAAACAATATGGCTGTACACCTCAAGAATATCGGAACCGTTAATTTTACAAGAAGATCATCTGTTAATTTATAATATGAAAAAAACCTTCCATCCCATCGATGATTATGGGTGGAAGGTTCTTCTTTGTATTATGCATACTCCTCTTTCGTTGACAAACCACATCTAAGTTGATAGCATAATTTAATTGAACTTAAGGAGGTTATTCTCATTCAGCCCAAACAAAGGTTAGAACAGGAGCGTACCAGCTTGCGGCAGAAACGCCGGGCCGCAATCATTGAAGCGGCTACAGCTGTATTTGCCCGACAGGGTTTTGAGCAGACGACGATGCAGGAAATTGCCAATGAAGCGATACTTGGCGTCGCGACCATTTTCCGTTACTTTCCTAAGAAAGAACATCTTATTGTGGAAGTTGCAGCTAACATCGTGCATTCAGAAATTGAGATACTTCAAGACGTATTGAATGACGAAGGTACGTGTTATGAAAAAATGGAGCGCATTTTTGACGCCTTGGTTTTCTATCATCAGGCCCATTATCAACAGAATTCCAAACTTATAGAAGCATTTGAATGTTATGTTGCCTTGTCTAAAGCACCTTTGGAGAACTTACAAATTTATCAGGATGCATATGACCAGCTGATCCACTTGTTTACGGATCTTGCCCATTTAGGCGAACAGGATGGTTCTGTACGCACTGACATGAATACAGTAGAAACATTGATTACAATGATGAATGTATTTGGTAATTTCTCTAAAAAGATGTCCATGCTGCATGATATGGATGCATTCAATACCCGGGTAGACTTGAATCAACAATTTAACATTCTTAAAACAACTTTTCTTTCAGCGCTTAAGGCTTAATCACATTAGTGTGATTTAAAAGTCGGTCTCAGTCTGAACTTGGTTATTGAGTTTCACCTTGTTCTCCTTTTTATTCTCTTGCATAATGGATTCGCCTTCAATATCAATATTAGGTAGAATTCGATCCAACCATTTAGGCAAATACCAAGCGTGTTTGCCGAGTATTGTCATGACGGCGGGTACAAGTGTCATTCGTACGATAAAGGCATCTACCAGGATGCCAAATGCAAGGGCGAGCCCCATCGATTTGATGATCGTATCTTCGGCAAAAATAAAGCTGGCAAACACAGCAATCATAATAAGTCCAGCGGCTGTAACCACAGGCCCGCTGTGAGTTAATCCACTTCTTACTGAACGGTGGGCGTCACCCGTGTGGGTATAATCCTCACGCATTCTGCTCACCAGAAATACTTCGTAATCCATCGCCAGTCCGAACAAAATTCCTGTCACCAGAATAGGTAGGAAACTTAAAACCGGACCAGGTTCTGGAATACCGAACAAGCTGCCCAGGTATCCATCCTGTATAACCCATACGATAAAACCAAGTGTTGAACCTAACGTGAACAAGAAGCCAGCAACTGCTTTAATAGGAACCAGGATTGAACGGAAGACAAGCATTAGAAGAACAAAGGCTAATCCAACGATCAGCAATGCAAACTTAGGCAGTGCCTCCTGTAATTTTTCGGATATATCAATATTGACTGCCGTTCCACCGGTTACCATAATCTCTACGTTGTCTTTTTTCAGCACATTCTCCGATTGATCCCGAATAGCTTGTACTAATTCAGTCGTGCGAATATCATGTGGTCCTGTTTTAGGCAAGACGGTAATGATTGCCGCTTTTCCTGAAGGACTAGGAATTGCTGGCGTTACACTTGCAACACCGGGAATATCTTTGATGTAAGTTGTTGCCTCTGCAATCTTGGTCTGGCTATCCTTGCCTTCACTGGTTTTGGCTACAACGACAAGTGGACCATTAAAGCCGGCTCCAAAACCCTCTGCTAATAAATCATAACCTCTTCGTTCCGTGGTTTCGGTTGATTTAAGCCCACTGTCTGGCAAGCCTAGTTCCATGTGCAGGAACGGTAATGTACATACGGTAAGAATGACTATGGATAGAATCGAAATTAACCACGGTTTTCGCGTGATCATTCCTCCCCAGGCATTATCTTTGTTCTTATCTTTCTTTTGGCCCGACCATTTGCGCAGCCAGCGATTTTCCCGTGCCGGACTGATCCGATCTCCAGCAACAGCCAGAAGAGCAGGAACAAAGATGATGGCAATAAGCACAGCGACAAATACACTGATTGCTGCGGCCAAGCCCATCATGGTTATAAACGGAATTTGAACAACGGAGAGCCCCACAAGGGCAATAATAACGGTCAGGCCTGCAAAAACAACTGACCCTCCGGCAGTAGCATTGGCTTGCGCAATGGCCGTCTCACGGTCATAACCTTCAGCCAGCTGTTGACGGTAGCGGGATATAATGAACAAAGCGTAGTCAATACCTACGGCTAAAGCAAGCATGACAGCGAGCGTGATTGAAAATGAAGACATGGATACAAAGTTTGATCCAACGATTACAGTCATCAAGCCAATTCCCAAACCGATCACGGCTGTCAGAATAGGTAATCCGGCTGCAAGAAATGACGTGAAGGTAAAAGCCAGAATCATAAACGCAATCAGAATTCCAATGACTTCAGAGATGCCGCCTACTTCAATTTCAGAGAAAGCCACACTGCCTCCGAGTTCTGTCTGCACTCCATTCTTCGTTAATGTTTCAGCTATGTTTAATACATGTTCTTTTGAATGTTCTTCTACTTCACTTGCGGCTTGTTTGTACGTAATATCAGCATATCCGATTTTTTTGTCTGCACTTAGTGTCATCGTTTCGTATGGATTGGAAACAGAGACGACGGACAGATCTGTCTTAACGTCCTTCAACGCCTTTTTTATTTTTAATTGATTAGTCTCTGATGTGAGCAATCCCTGATCCGCTCTGAAAATTAGACGAATCTGACCACCACCATCCGACGTGGGGAATTCTGAGTTTAGTACCTCGGCAGCCTGGTCGGATTTTGTTCCGGGTATGGTCATCTCACCTGTAAACGAAGTCCCCATGCCTAGACCGAGAGATGCCATTACAATGAGAAGTGTGAGTGTTGCCGTAATTACTGTTTTTCTTTTTCTCGAAGACCAAGCTCCGAGACGATATAACCATTTTGCCATAATAAATGTCATGCCCCTTTCAAAACTTTCTGCAATTAGGAAGTGTGTCATCACCACCCTATGTCTGTATTGTATTGAAAAATAGACGAAAAAAAATCGTACATAAGGGCATTCCCCAAATGTACGATCGGGCAGGATTGGGCATGTACGTTAGCTAAATCAAGACAATGCGAGTCATTAATTTTACTTAGAGATGCAGAAGTCCCTTTTCGACAGCGACAGCAACCGCTTCAGACCGTGAATCTACGCCAAGTTTGTTGTAAATATTCGTAAGATGAGCTTTCACCGTACGTTCGGCAATGCCCATATCAAAAGCAATCTCCTTGCTACGCATCCCTCTTGCGATGGCTTGCAGAACAATCGTTTCTTTATCGCTAAGCAAGGTAGGTTCCGTTTTTCGGGCTAGCGATCGGGTCTGATGAGCAAATACTCTGGCTGTAATCTCTGGCTGAAGCAAAGTCTCTCCACGAAGTGCAGAGTCCAATGTGCGGAACAGATTTTCACGGCTGGTATCTTTTAAAAGATATCCTTTGGCACCCAGGGATAAACCTTCAATCATGAGTTCGTCCTCGTTATATGTAGTAAGAATGATAACGGGAATAAGCAGGCCTTGCTCGTGCATCCGTTTCATTGTATCCAGTCCCCCAAGCCCCCCTGGCATGTTAAGGTCCATCAGGATGACATCAGGTTCTAAACTTTCCATGAGCTTTAATGCTTCAACACCTTCGCTCGCTTCTCCTACAATGCAGTAATTGTCGTCTGTTTCAAGAATAAGCTTCAGACCTTCTCGTACAACCCAATGGTCGTCCACAATCATGACTTTGTGCTTCATGAGGTTATCCCTCTCTTCCTACCGATTATAATAGAACGCTTAGATGTACAGCTGTTCCTTCTTCAGTACTGTCAATCTCAATACTCCCGCCAATGAGTCTGGCGCGCTCCTGTATACCGATCAGGCCGTAGTGGCCATGTAATTTTCCGATGTGATCCGTGTTAAATCCTTGGCCGTTATCAACGATGTTAAGGTGAAACTCGTTGTTGCTTTGGTTAGTGGTTATTGTGACAAGGTTCGCTTGTGCGTGGCGAGCGATATTCATAAGGGATTCACTCAAGATATGCAAGATATGCTCCATCTGCACTTTAGACAACTGTGAAGAGAGCTCTCCCTGAAATTCAGTTGCAATGCCAGTCGCCTGTCGGAATCGCTCCAGTTGTTCTTGAAACGCCTCGCTCAGCGTGATGGAAGGGTTTGATTTTGTGCGTAAATCATCTATTGCTCGTCGTGCATCCGCCAATGACTGTCTAGCCTGAACCATAGCATTACGTATAATTTCCTGTGCTTTGAGCTGGTTCCCCTTTTCTTGGTGAATGCTCGCAGCTTCCAGCTGCATAATAATTCCGGCAAGACCTTGGGCCAATGTGTCATGTAAGTCCCTAGCCATCCGTTGTCTCTCACTAGTGAGTGTAAGTTCCTCTACTTTTTGGTGAGCCAGCTCTAATTCCCGCAAGAAATTTTGGGTTCTGACACGTGCATTCACTTGTTTGTAAAACAATGACGCGTAAGATATGACTACAACCATCATGAGTAAAAGTAATAAAACAAGCAGTGCCGCCTCAGGACCAGTTCGATTAAATAAAGTTAGAGAACAAAACAGGACATAGAGCACAAATGCAACGAAAACGACTTTTGCTGTTTCGAAATAGATCGCAACGGTTTGCCCAATCAACACAGGAATAAGACCAATCAGAATCGCCGGCATGCCATCCGGCATAAGAATAGCACTACCGTATATTAAACTAGCTTGAATTATAATATATAAGGGCTTGGAATAAGCAACCACTGAACCTGTTATCCAGTAAAAGTAACTATGGGCTAGCATCACTATGACGAAAAAAATACTCGGAATAATGGTGGGTGCTGACATGGTCTGTAATACAAGGGTTGCAGTAGCAACAAGGCAGAGCCATATTAACACAGGGATCCGCGAAGCGGATAAAGGGTCGATATGTTCTTCTGCATCTGAAGCGGCATTCGGTCTTCTTTTAAACCACATTAGATTCACCTCGGTATCCAGTATACCTCTTTTCACCAGGAATAATAGTACTTTAGTACATGCCCTTTCGGACATAAGAAACTAAGAGCGTTTTAAAGAAAAAACTTATCACACGTTTGCTAGGTAAATTTAACTGATGACAAAGACTCTGTACAGGAAGTTCTTAGATCTTTGAAGTATTTGGTTTTTATCAAATACCTTCTAGCCTCGAAGCCCTTAGTCGATTTAATCACTCATAAAGAGACTCATCTCAAACTTAGACACTTATCTAATCGAGAAGGGGAACATGTTGTTGTCTATTTCGGTAAGCGAAACAAGTTTTTGTCCTAACCTCCAAGTTCTCGTACCAATGTTCGTTCTTCTAATACTGAGCACTTATGTTTTACCTTCATCTTGTCAGTTGCTCTTAAACAAATTTGAGAATTTTCATGTATTATTGTACTTAATAAAGCTTTAAGTGCATGTCATCAATAATTAGATACACATCTAATCGGTAATCGGACTATGTTCTTGTCCATTCCGGCAATCGGTACAAGTTCTTGTCCTTAGCTTGGGACAAGAACTTGTACCGATAAAATAAAAAAGCCGCTAAAATGGTCATAACCCCGTCAAGTAGACAGTACAAAAAAGACAAGATTTAAGCTGCGGCTGTTTCCCGGTATTCCACCGGGGAACGGTCGTTTAGTTTTTTCTGAAATCGGTTTTGGTTGTAAAACAATATGTATTTCACTCACTTGCTGTTCAACCTCTGCTTTGTTTGCTGCCTTATTCAAATAAATTTTCTCCGTCTTCAAATGAGAGAAAAAAGATTCAATACAGGCATGATCTGAGCAATTTCCACGCCTGGAGTGACTGCCTAGCATGCCGAGCTGGTTTAGTTTACGGTTAAAGGGCTTCGACGTATATTGAAATCCTTGATCTGAGTGTAGGATTACGCCATTCAGATCCACGTGCTGACGGAGTCTATCCAGCGTGTCATGAACCAAAGCGAGGTCATTTCGTTCAGAAAGATGCCACGCTACAATTTCGTTATTGTATAAATCTTGAATAACAGAGAGATACACAAAGTGTTCTCCAGCACGAATATAGGTAATGTCCGTAACCAGCTTCGTTCGTGGTGTATCCGCCTGAAACTGACGCTCCAGCCGATTCGGGTTTACCACAGAGGCTTGTTTTCCAAAGAATCGACGCTTTTTTCGAATGACAGAACAGATGCCTAATTGTTTCATTAATCGGTACACCTTTTTGTGGTTGACTCGAAGGCCTTCCCGTCGTAAAGCAACGGTCATTCGAAGATAGCCAAAGTAAGGATGCACGCGATGAATGGCAAGCAAATGGGATTCTAGTTCATGTTCTTTGTGTCTACGCTCTTTTGCGGCTGCTATGCTTTTTCTCCACTTGTAATAACCCGAGCGGGAAACCGCAGCTAACTTCAAGAGCCAAGCCAGACCATGACGTGCTCTCAGGTCCTCAATGATTTGAAATCTGGCTGCTTTACTCGTCACTCCTTGTGTAGATTTGGATACTGCTTTTTTAAGTATTCAATCTCCGCCCGCAAATACGCCATCTCTTCTTCCATACTGGAAAACTTGGTTCTAGGGCGTCCACGTTTGGGTGTAGCAGGTTCTAGACTCATTCCCTGTTTCGCTTTGGCTGCCCACACTTGTACCTGAGATTTATTTTGAATATCTAAACGTGTCGCTACTTCACGTATACTCATATGTTCTTCGTTGACCAGCCGGACGGCCTCCAATTTCAACTCCAAGGAGTACCGCCGGTATGTTTGTCCTTTTTTAGCCATGAAAAAACCCCCTTCGTTTACATGATTAAGTTCATCTTAACAGATGTCTTTTTTTTCATGTCTACTAAAAGGGGATAATACCAAAATTGCGACTTCAATGGAAATATGTTCTTGTCCCTCGACATGTCCTTGGACATTTTTATTTTATTTGTTGGTTCTAGTTATCTGACATATGAAAATAATCCTCACTGAACTGTGGGACTATTCTTCTTTATCAAAGCTCCTCCGTACGTGATCTTTGTTTTGTTTTTGTGATCAATCTTAAGATGTACATCTAATCGTTAATCGGACTATGTTCTTGTCCATTCCGGCAATCGGTATAAGTTCTTGTCCTTGGCTCGGTACACGAACTTGTACCTATAAAACAATAAAGTCGCTAAAATATCGACTTTAATGGGAACATGTTCTTGTCCCTCGACATTTTTTTTATTTTATTTGTTTTTTGTTCTCCGACAAATTTTTATATTAGTTTTCGGAGAATTAAATTGTTTGTTTGGATATCGTCCCGAAATATTCTACAACTACCTCACGGAATTCTAGAGCAGCCCGCGAAATGTACCGATTCCTGTGCCATAACAAAGCGATCTCCCTTACCAACTCATGATTCTCTACTTTGAGATATTTGATATGTTCCCTAGAATGCCTTGCAGTACTTGGTATAAAGGCTATGCCAATCCCTGCTTCCACTAGAGAACTTAGCCTTGCAGGTTCATCGCCTTCATACACATATGTAGGTATAAATCCAGCCGATTGGCATATCGAATCCACCAGGTCGCGAGTACCGTATCCTCTTTTTACACCAACAAAACATTCATCCCTTAGCTCAGTCAAAGATATGTTGTTTCGGTCAGCAAGCCGATGCTCTTTGGGAACAGCTACAAGAATCGGGTCGATGAACATGATTTGAGTTTCAATGTCTTCCCCTCGTATAGCTGGTGAGGACAAGCAAAAATCAACCTCTCCTCTATGAAGAAGCATAACCATTTCCTGCGTGGTGAGCATTTGCACATGAAATAAGATATCGGGTCTCTTGTTCCGAAACTCTCGAAGGATCTGAGGCAATGTACTTGCGGTGGTCACCGCCAATTCAAGTATGCCATGTTCTGGGCTGGATAGATCACGAATCTCCTGCCTCCCCTGTTCCAATTCAAACAACGCTCTTTCTGCACGGTAATAGAATCTCTTTCCAAACTCATTCAATCGCAGTTTCCTTCCTATTCGATCGAATAACGGGACTCCCAAATCTTCTTCCAAACGCCCAATCGTTTTGCTTAGTGATGATTGAGTGACATGCAGACTTCGTGCTGCTTCCGTCATATGCTCCACACGAGCTACTTCGAGAAAATATTTCAGTTGAAGAAGTTCCATTCTACACCCTCCACTCATTCCTTTGAGTCAATGAAATCATAACATAAAATGCATTGGAATAAATAAATGATTTCAAGTACGATGATGGCACTAACACACAGATCGGGGGGCTTAAAATGAGTTTTCGCAATAGGTGGTTGATGATCTCCGTTGGACTAGGCATTCTATTGAACCCATTAAATTCTTCAATGATTTCAGTTGCAATTCCAAGGCTTCAAAATGAGTTCCAACTCGATTTTACCGTGGTATCTTGGATTATTTTTTCTTTCTACATTGCGAGCGCTATCGCTCAACCTATCATGGGAAAAGCTAGCGATTTATTTGGTCGGAGGAGGATATTTCTTACGGGACTTGTTGTATCCTTCATTGCATCATTATTAGCTCCACTATCCCCAAATTTTGGGTGGCTCATCGCATTGCGCATTGTGCAATCCATCGGAACAAGCATGATGGTTGCGGTTGGAATGGCTATTGTGCGAATACATATTACGGAGAAACAAGCGACTGCACTGTCATTTTTGAGTATTTTCCTATCCGGAGCGGCAGCGATTGGCCCCTTTATTGGCGGGGTCATCATTCACTGGTGGGGCTGGCCTGCTATCTTTTTGGTTAATATTCCGATCGTAGTGACAAGCTTTTTATTAGCCTGGAGGCATATTCCTAAGGATATTCCGTCGACGACATCCGCTGCCCGCAACATGTCCTTTCGCAAATGGTCTGATTTGATTGATGCGCCAGGAGTTCTCCTATTCACCGTGGGTCTGGTTGCTCTGCTCGTCGGATTATTGTCCATAAAATCGTCTGGTCAAATTACATTCAGCAGCGTTATTGTGGGGCTGATTGGCTTCGTTGGACTGGGAGCTTTCGTGCGACATGAGTTAAAAGCGAAGGCGCCCTTTATTCCTTTACGCACATTCGTTAAATATCGTGCAATGACTTGGGTTAATGTCGAATTCTTGATCGTTAACTTGCTTTTTTACTCTCTCTTTTTTGGCCTTCCGTCCTACTTGCAAATCGTTCGTCGTGTCAGCGAGTTCAATACAGGAATGCTGATGCTAAGCTTAGGCTTGTGCTCGCTCGTTACTTCTCCAATGGCAGGACGATGGATCGATAAATCAGGTCCCGGGCCAGCTTTGCTTATGTCCGGAATGCTTATGACATGTGGGTCGTTGTGGATCGTAACATTGGATCAGAATTCACCAGTTATCAGTGTGTGTCTGGTTTTAGCTGCATTCGGTGTTAGTAACGGATTGAACAGTGTCGCTATGCAAGCGGCCTTATTCAAAAGTTCTCCAAAAGAAATGATAGGCGTAGCATCTGGAATATTTAATACCTCAAGATACCTGGGAACTATTCTCTCTTCTATACTGATTAGCACTGTAATGGGAGATAGCTTCAGCTTTGAAGGTTTTCGAGTACTTGGGATGATCCTCACATTAATTGCATTGTCATTGGTATTTATACATTGGCGGCGAAAGGAGACAGGGCAGTCTCATGGGTTCTAGTTATCTGACATATGAAAATAATCCTCACTGAACTGTGGGACTATTCTTCTTTATCAAAGCTCCTCCGTACGTGATCTTTGTTTTGTTTTTGTGATCAATCTTAAGATGTACATCTAATCGTTAATCGGACTATGTTGTTGTCCATTCCGGCAATCGGTACAAATTCTTGTCCTTGGCTCGGTACACGAACTTGTACCTATAAAACAAAAAAGTCGCTAAAACAGCGACTCTAATGGGAACATGTTCTTGTCCCTCGACATTAATATAGTTAAATTCCTGCTAGCCGCAAAACGTCTTCTAGTTTCAGTTTCCCAATAACCTTATACCCTCTTTGATCTCCCAGAGGTTGTATAATAACAGTCTCCATACTTGAAAGCTCTCCAAGCCCTAACCCTGGAGGAAAAGAATGAGCTACAATTACCCGGTTGAAATGACTTGGAGGTGTTTGTTCAACTTCTTTGTTGAAAACTTGCAGTGTACTGTTCATGGTTTCAGTGCTCGGATTCTGACTGAGTTTATATATATTCAGCCAGAAATCATTAGCTTTTACATTTTGTATACCAAAAGCAGTTTGAGCGGTTTCGATGGTTCTACATAAGGGGCTACTTTCCACGGGCATATAAACAGGAATATTTAGTTTTCGAATAGCACTCCCATACTTTTTAGCTTGTTCCTTTCCGAGAGCGTTTAAATTTCTTTGTGTAGTGCAATCAGTTAAACTAAGATCATGTTGATCTTCCCCTACAGTTGCATCTCCATGTCGGATATAAAGTATGTAACCACCATTTTGAAGATCATGTATTATAGAACTTTCAGAGAGCTCTGACGCCCCAGCAGTATTGGTACTTCCAACCAGCAGAAAAATACAAAGTAATACTCTGAACAAACGGTACACTGGTGCTCCACCTCATTTTCTTTTTATTCTATATCAACAGGATGTTTTAATTGATCTTTGTAATAATCAATGTATAATCTACCATCGCTTCCTTTTACTGCGTAGAAGACATCACTAACGTTTTTATTGTTTGATTCAAGTTGCATTAGTAACTCTTCATCGGAAATACCATTTAACTTCAAATTCATCACTAATACCTCTCCATCCATAATTAGCTCCACAGGCATACTTTCCCGTTTCTGTTCAGATTTTTTATGTACATCCTGAACTGTAGCTACTCTGTAACCGGCTTTTTTCATCACCGAAACTTGTCCATTTACTTCCAATAATGCATATTCTACTTCTTCGATATTAAATATATCTTTTTGTCTTAACATCTGGTTCAAGGAATCTAATGTTAGTTTATTCTTGGCGAGGTTATTCTCCATAATTTTCCCTCCTTCAATTAATACAGTTGGAGAACCTTCAGCCATTAAACGTAATTTTCTGCTTTTTAGATTCATTTTAGACAACAGATAGGAGGTGCAAGTAAAAACAATTAACGATATGATTAGATGCATGACTTCCATCTTCTCGTTAAAAGCTAAATTAGCTGCAATCGCTCCCATGATTACTGCAGTGACAAATTCATGAAAATTCATGTTTGACAAGGTTTGTTTACCCAGTATCCTTGCGATAACTAATAAAAGTAAAAAGGCAGAGATACTTCTAATTAGAATCATGAAATGATCTAGCAAGCTAAGCACTCCTTCAATCGTAAAAAGCTGTTGTTACAATGGTTCTCCAACAACATTTTTTGATACATTGTAATGATTTCCAACATTAAATTGTACTGTTGAGAGCCTTATTCCCACGTAGGCTTATTTGGTAGTATGGCCTGGATCGTATATCTCCCTTGATTGGTCTACATCTCTAGCTTCACGAAGAAAATGGATTGGACTAAAATCACATCCACTTAATCCAAACATATTTGCTCTTCATCTACGATCAGTGAGTTCTTCCCAGTTGCTCCTTTTCACCGACTTCACCTTGAACCACAACATCCTCTTGTCCATTCCTGCAATCGGTACAAGTTTGTCCTTGGACATTTATCAACGTGTGACTGAACCTCGCCCTCTTCTTTCCATAGTTCATTGAGCTCTTTTATGTATATAAAGTATTTAATATTAGCGATAGCGTAAGTATTCCGTGAACAACATTTTATTAATTACGGTATCTTATTCCTCTTTAAGCAAGGTTAGTCCCGTTCTTCGACTTATTTGTTAAGCTATCCCGCCCTCATGATACGGTTCGGAGTATTATCTTTAGAGCGACATCGAAGGCACACTGTACCCAATTAGGGTGCCTTCGATGTTCTTCTTGGAGCGGATTGACATTTTCATTCTCTAGCATGTCCGATGGTTGAACAACCCTTCATTCGTTTCTGTCTTGTGATGTTCGTTGTTGGATTCCCATCGTATTACCTGTTAATATATACTATCCTTTGACAGCGCCTGCAGTCATACCGTCTATGAAATATTTCTGAAAAGCAATGAACAGTATGAAAATGGGAACGATGGAGAAAAAGGAGCCTACGATCAATAGGTCATAGTTATTGCCATAAGGGGTTAACAACGTTTTCAAACCGATTGGAAGTGTATATTTACTCTGATCTCCGAGCACCATGAATGGCCACAATAGATTATTCCAGCTATTCATACCATTCAAAATGGCCATTGCAGCAAAGGATGGCTTCATAATCGGCATAATTAGTCTGAAATAAATCGCATACTCGTTTGCTCCATCAACCCGCCCAGATTGAATTATCTCTTTGGGTATGCTTCGTAGATATTGCCTGAAGAAAAATATGGTTGCGGCATTGGCTATACCGGGCAGAATGATTGCCGAATAGCTATTCACCATTCCCAAATCATTAATTAGACTGTACAAAGGAACCAGCAGTATTTCGAAAGGCACCATCATAATGAGCAAAACACATATAAAGAGGAAGTTCTTACCTTTAAAATGATAAGCTGCAAAACCATATGCAACAAATGCGCTTACAAAAAGTGTTAAAACCACTTGAACGATGGTTAAAATCATACTATTCCAAAACCAAACAAAATAATCATGTTCTCCAGTAAAAAGATAGATGAAATTATCAAAACTCATGATTTCAAAATCCAAACTTAGGTTAAGACCATATCTAATTAATGATTCACCTGGCTTAAAGGAAGATAGGGCCACTGCATAGAATGGAATCATAATGATAACGAATAGTATAACGAAGAAACAAATCATTACTATTCTAGAGATGAAATCACTTCTCGTCTGACTTTTGCCCACTCTAATCCTCCTCCTTCTTGAACATTCCACTAAATTTCAACTGCGTTAAATTGATAACCATAGCAATGACCAACAGAATGATACCAACTGCAGCTGCGTAACCCAGCTTATTCTGCTCAATCCCTTGTCTATACAAGTATCCAACAATGGTTAAACCAATATTCTGGGGTGATTTGTTACCGTTGAACATCATCAGACTCTCGGTAAACATGGCTAAACCTGCATAAACACTAATTGTGGTAACATATACCGTGGTCGGCTTCAATAATGGCATTGTGATCATTCTAAACTTCTGCCAAGCAGATGCACCGTCAATTGAAGCAGCCTCATAGTATTCATTGTCAATGCTTTTCAAACCCGATAGATAGTAAAGCATATTAACGCCCGTCCATCTCCAACATGCGAGGATTAACAGTGCTGCCATACTCCAACTTCCGTCTTTCAAAAATTTAATAGGCTCTACACCAAATAGACCCAGGAAACTGTTCATTAATGAACCTTCCATTTCACCGAATGTCAGGCGGAAAATGGTCCCCGCAACTGCGACAGATGTCAATGCAGGGAGAAAGAACGAAGATTTAAAAAACTCTCTTCCCCTCATTAACTTACTGTTGATCATAACGGCGAATAACATGGGAAAGGGAATTAACAGCACTAAGGTTCCTAACATGTACACAACGCTATTTTTAATAGAGATCAAAAACACTTTATCTGTAAGCAATTTCGAATAATTCGCTTCACCAATCCATTTAGGATCCTGTCCCAACATCCTATCTTGAAAGCTCATTACGAATGAATTTATAAGCGGGAAAAACCAGAACATTAAAAATATAAGTATAAATGGTAATACAAAAACATAAGGTGCAACTTTCTGAGAGTATACAAATCTCTTTATCATATTCTCAATCTCCCTTGACTATGGTTAAACCTGCCGACCACTATACCTAAGCGACAGGTTTAATCAAACTATTCACTTATTATATTTATTTCAATTCTTGTTCAATGGCTGCTTGTGCTTCATCCAACGCTTCCTTCACGTCTTGGCCATCTTCAAAGATCGCGTTCAAAGTAATCGTATTGAATATGTTGCCGATGGTTGGTGAAGCTTTAACGGACTTGATCGCTTGAATTTCGTCCTTGATTTCATTCAAAGTATCAAATGCATTTGTTTTAAAGTATTGGACGTATTCATTTTCAGGGTTTTTCGTAACTGCATCATCTTTCCATACTTCCATGTTGATTGGGTCAAATCCAAGTGTATTCCAGATTTCAGTCGTAGCTTCTTTCGAAAGCTTAGCAAAGGCTACAAATTCTTTTGCCAACTGAACGTCTGTACCATTCTTAGTAACAACCGTGCCAGTACCGCCTAAGCCAACGGAACGAGGGTTACCTTCTTCGAATACAGGCAATGGAGCTATTGCATACTTCCCTTTAAGGTCTTTCATTTCGTTTACAAAGCGGGACATGTACCACTCAGGCATTAATGCACTTGCGTAGTTGCCTTTGTTATATTCGCCTTTTGCTTCTTCTGTGTCGGGTTGTCCGCCAGGGATCGTATGAATAACATTGTTCTTCTGCAGATCGACTAACATTTCAAACGCTTTAATCATTTCAGGCGAATTCACTTTTGGATTACCATTTTCATCTGTAAAATCAGCATTTTGCTGAGCTAGTAGCAGCGATGCTTGGAACGAAGCTGACGTATCAGCAGTACCTAAGTACTTGCCAGTCTTTTCGTAAACCTGGATACCTGCTTGTTTGTAATCTTCCCACGTTTTGATGGTCTTGTAGTCAACCCCTGCTTGTTCGAGAATTTCAGTGTTGTAGAAAGCAAGCGTAGCGCCTACGTGATAATCAAAGCCATAAACCTGATCGGCTTTGGAGTAAATCTCGACACGTGAAGGAACAACAGTGTCTTTGTACGGTGTAAATACATCATTCAAAGATTCCAGGGGAACGTTGTCACCTTCCAAAAATTTAGGGAATTTACCTAGCTCGATATCCGCGATATCAGGAGCACCTTTTCCGCTTGTAACTGCCAGTAAGAGCTTGTTATGCATATCATCGTAAGGCATAACCGTTACATTTAACTTAATCTGTTTGTCTGGGTTCTGCTCGTTCCATAACCCCAGCATTTTATCCAAATGCTTGCCGTGCAAATCTACGAATGTCCAAAATGATAATTCTGTTGCATTCTCACCGGCATTAGCCCCTAATTGCTTTGTTTCCGTTTTTGAACCAGAAGAATTACCACATGCAGTAAAAACAAGTGACATAATAAGGAGTGTAACGATGGAGATTAAAGCACTGCGTTTTTTCATTTGTTCGTCATCCTCTCTTTTTTGTTATGCATTTGAAAAGTCGGCTGACTAGTTAGTTCTGTTAATTTAAGCAGTTACAATCCATCTTGGGACCACCATCCTTAACATAATTCTAACCTTTCAAACAATTCTAAAAGTCCGTGTTGTAAGCGCTTAACGTGCCGTATTATAATATATAGGAACTAGGCTTTATATGACCAATTGATTATAAAATCATAAAGTTTATGGGGAGATTGAACGTTATCATAAACAAAAAAAGGCACCTCTGTGGAGAGGTACCTTTAGCTATATTATCCGCAAGACATGTTTCTGGCTGAGCAACGGATAAACATGGAATAATGCTATAGAATTCAAACACCATAAATAGATTTAGTTGTCATTGTATACAGCAAGAATAGCTAGCTTGAGTTTTGGTTAGATTCATAAGATTTTATGGTCTTAATAAGATTTTCCCCGTGCTTTTGCGGCTTTCCAGAAATTCATGCGCTTTTCTTCCATCTCGTAGTGCAAATACCGTAGGCTCGGATACCGTTATTTTCCCCTCTTCGATCCAGCGGAACAACTCGGCTGAACGGGTTGCCCGTTCCTCGCGGGAAGTAAGGAAATTCCAAAGATCGCCACCAGTCAACGTTTTTGACGTATCCATCAACATCCGTGGATCAACTGGAGCAGGGTCTCCCCCTGCCATTCCATAAAATACAACCGTCCCCCCAATACGAGTGACTGCAAAACTATCTTCGAGCGTGGATCCTACTGAGTCATAGACAACATCCACACCTTTTCCGTTTGTCTCCTCCATGACTTTTCTTTTCCAATCATCCGAGTACAAAAAAACCGGATTCCCTCCAGAGTTTTTAACTGCCAGTGCCTTCTCCATCGAGGAGGTTAAACCAATGACCCTCCCACCGAAGAGCTTTGCTATTTGAACAAGCAACTGTCCAACGCCCCCTGCTGCGGCATGAACTAGAATTACATCATTCTCCTTAACCGCATAACTATCTTTTGTTAAATAGTGGGCAGTCAACCCTTGCAGTAAAACAGAAGCCGCTTTGTCAAATGAAACGGTCTCTGGAATAGGAATTGCCTTTTCTATAGGAACAGCTACTTTTTCTGCGTTAGCATGGGGGACATCTGCAAATGCAACAGGGTCGCCAACGCTGATTCCCTGGACATTAGCTCCCGTTTTTTCAACGACTCCTGCCCCTTCATAACCTAAAATAAACGGGGAGTTCCCGGTAAGATGATAGTTCCCTTTCCTTCTATAGATATCTGCAAAATTCAATCCGATGGCTTTCATACTTACTAATATTTCGTCAGGCCCGATAACTGGATCCGAAATTTCAAGATATTCTAGTACTTCCGGTCCTCCGAATTTATGAAATACAAGTGCCTTCAAATGAGTGGCCTCCTCTTATATATTTTTCAAGAGCTCTGAAAGAACGGGCTTCTTTTATTTACTCCAAAATAAGGTTGATCGTTTCCCCTGCTGAAATTACAATATAGCCTTTTTCTAGATGCTGGATTGCTCTTAGACAGATTTTACCACTGACATAATTTCATCCGCAATATGATGCAACCTTTCTGGCTCAAAACCATACCGTCGATTGACCTGTTCTTTAAATGAAACTATACTATTTAGCAAAGAAGGTGAGCAGATTGAAACAAATAAGTAGTCGCTTTTCAATGGCAGTCCATATTCTTTCCATGATCTCGCTGGATCCCCTATATAGTACAGGCGATCGAATTGCCCGTAGCATCAATAGCAACCCTGTAGTCATTAGAAGGATTATGGCCCAGCTCAAAAAAGCAGGTTATATTGAAACAAAACCAGGAGTTGCGGGAGCCTCTCTTCTGATATCTCCTGAAAGATTAACCCTACTGGATATCTTCCAAGCAGTCGAATCTGTGGATGGAAGTCAGCTTTTCAAAATTCACAAGGATACTGACCCCAATTGTACGGTAGGAACGAACATTGAATCCATTCTATTGCCCCAACTCTCTAATGCACAGAAGGCTATGGAGCATGAACTAGCTTCTGTTACTCTAGCTCAGATTGTAGAACAACTACGTATGAAGGCCAATGTAAAATAAGCTACTCCTCTATCGGAGTAGCTTATTTTACATTTTTTGATTTTGCACCAATTCAGACAGAAGCCTGGGCAGGCTCAACATATTCAATAAAACTACCATCCGGATGTTGAACAAAAACGCTTGGACCAATAGGACCATGCTGATCTCTTACGATAAGGGTATTTTGTTTTTTTAATTCTGCCTTTAATTCGTTCATGGAATCAACATACACCACTGCACGGAGCGATCTAGCAGGCTCCAAGGCCTCTGGACTTCCAGATACAATGACGTAAGGATATACAGTGGCTAAAGATAAGCCAGCCTCGGGAATATTCCACGTGCGATCCATAGATCGGTTAGCAAGAGATTCATAATATGTAACAGTTAGTTCCAGGTGATCGGTAAAAACAGGTATAAAATGATTGATGATTTTCATGTTAACCTCCAATTTTCATTCTTTAAATATAACCATAATGGTTATAACTAAATTAGTTATATATAAATGTTTTGATCTTGTCAAGCTTTCAAAAAGGGTCGACCTCAACTCAAATGCCCGTTAGCAGAAGAAAAGCAGCCGATCACGTAGATCGGCTGCTTTTCTTGGTCATATTGGATTATTGTATCCCGTTTCTTCACCAGTGAGGAATCTTAGAGCGCAAAATACCTCCAATTCCCTTCGGAAACCACTTCTACTACTCCATCGATCACCTTGATGGCGGTCTGATCATCGATTGCATATGCCGGCCCTTGAATCTCTGCGACCCAGCTCTCAGCTGCAGCCATCGTGTTATGTGGCAGCATGACATGATCAAGGTGCGGAAAAATTGCAAAATCAACCAGTCCCAACGTTTCATCGCCACCGGTAGGTGAAGTCCACCCCACAAAGTATTCCCCGATCTTAGGTGCCATCACCATACTGCCGGCGCTCATTCCCACATAAACGGCCTTCAGTGAAGGCAAGAGTTCTGCCAGTCCGGATTGTCGCATCCAATGGTATAGGAAGAGAGCATCGCCACCCGATACCAGCAAGACGTCTGTTTCCCGGACCAGGGGCTCCCAGTGTTCTCTGCTGATGCTTGGCAGTGCGGTGAGCTCCAGCACGCCTACAGACTTCCAGCCCAGGTCAACCATGGGATTCTCGGATTTCCCGCTGATAAACTCCCAGGTTTTGACGCCAGGGCCAACCCAGGGATGTCCGTACATTGCCGTGGGAATGCACAGGGCATTGGAGTCAGCAATCGGCTTGTCCAGCATGCCAACTAACGCATTGTGTATACTTTGATTATTAACGCCTGCAGATGTCAGTAATAATTTCATACCCTCACTCCTAGTCAATTGACCTTTATAAAATCCCCTTATTATCTAATGTTCGATAACATGGTTATCCTGTCCTGCCTGTTACGACACAAGTGTTTACAAAAAAAGGTGAGCCATCCAACTGTTCATGTAGAATAAGAGCTGAAAGTAACAAGCCCCAAAATGGCTGTAGGAGTTGTAACTGTCCAATTCCTCTTTGTGCAAGGCCTATCAAAATCAGTACAAGTTCTTGTTCCCGACAAGTGCTATGTCTTCTTCCCTACACTTTCGTTGTTATTCTATTATGCCTAATAATTTTCTGTTATATTAATTAGTGATGGAGAGAACATATCACTTTTAAACAAAGGTTTGCTTTGCTAAGCACGGTACATTTCTACTTTTTAGTGTTATATGTCGCATATCAAGTATTTTATCTCCAAGCATATCAACCTTTTAACACATTTATTTCACGTTGCATTTTTAATTTGAATAGCTGCCATTCAATAAAGATTAATTATGAGGTGAACAATGAACAGAGCAGTAGATCAATTGCGATACATCGAAAAATATCAAAGTTGGGATGGGTCATTGGAGGTTAAAGCTTCGGTAGATTTATTTAATACGGAAATTTATTTGCTTACTACGTTTATCGATACTACTCATGCACTAACCACGGAAGATTTAAATACAATTCATTATGTTAAAAAGCATTTTCACGAGATATATACGATCTTCTTAGAAAGTTTGTTGGAATGGCAATCATACGGGATTGCCTATGAGATATATGATGAACAAGATCACTCGTTTGAAACGATTTATCCTAAAGAGATAGAGGATATCCATTCATATGTAGGTTTTCCTATACTTCAGATTCTACATGACCATGCTAAAGATGGGCATTCATACTATTCCCTTAATTTTAACAAAAACTGCAGAATTTCTATTGAACATGGCTTTACAGCCCTATTCCATAAAAAAGAACTCATCGATCTCTCCCCTTCTGATATTGATTCTGTAATTAGCGGACTTCAATATATTGAACACGATTGTTCACAGTGGGAAAAAGGTTTTTGGAGGTTAAAACCAAAACTTGAGAATAGTCACTACAATGAGCCTGAAGTGATTAGAAACAGATGGATCAGCGGCCTTTTTGATTAACGAGCAATATTAATTTATCGATTTGTGCTGTTGAAGTTTTTTCATGCCCAATACCATAGTTTGCTTCGTTACACTAGTTGTTATATTTCAAAATCATTATTAAGTGGTAGAGCGTTATCAGAAACAAAAAAAGGCACCTCTGTGGAGAGGTGCCTTTAGCTATATTATCCGCAAGACATGTTTCTTGCTGAGCAAAGGATAAACATGGAATAATGCTACAGATCTCAAACACCATAAATAAATTTAGTTGTCATTGTATACAGCCTCTCTTTTTCGCAGGACCACTACGATATCTGTCTGAGGAACAAATAAATTATAATTCGTTACATGCACTTGTCTCGTTTCGGTTACGGATTCAATCTTTAATTCAGGAGGAAGACAGCGCTCGATGTGAGTAATTAATGTTTCTTTGGTAAATCTCCAAATTACACCATCAATCGAAGAGTTCGCCATATAACCGCCGTCCGTTACAGAACCTGCAAGAGACTTGAGAATAACCGGGTCCGCGATAATGATAGATCCACCGTCACGTAACAGTCTGCAGCTCTCTACGAAGGCTTTTTTGTGATAACGAATGTGATGAAAGCTTCGTGCAAACAAAATCATATCGCAGCTATGATCAGGTAAAGGAGTCGGCTTATCAATGAAAGCATGAATATAAGAATCAAACCTTCCCCACTTCTTTCCAAGTTTTAGCGCATTTAAATTCGGATCCATGTTGAGGAAACGAACATCCTTCTGCTTGCGAAGATACTTGTTCAATAAACCTGTACCGCAGCCTACCTGAAGAACATCGCCCTTTAAAGGGGGTAAAACCTTGTAGACATTACGAGGAATAGGAAAATTTTGAACGTACATGGCCAATTCGTAAAAAATCGGATAACGCTCCTGCAATCGAACCAATTTACTGGTGTAGAAAGGTTTCCGCTTTTTATGACGTTTAAAATCCCATTTGTTCAAATAGTAGACAGGGGTTAACAGCAAGAACAGAATAATAAAGACACTTTGGACGCTATAAATTCCAAGTTTACTAAAACGATCATTGGAATGCTGAGGCATCACTTGTTTAGATGTATTCAAAATGACCCACTCTCCTCTCACAACGCTATAAATGGCGTAGAACCTGTTCCAACCCAACAAATAATCCAAAGAAGAGCCGTTTACGATGATGCATCAACATGATTTTGTTGATATCGCTTATGTATATCAATTAAGTGGAAAATCGAAAAAGCCGCCCACAGGCGACCTTTTGAGCAAGAAACGATTTTCAACTTGAGGACGCTGGATTATATAGGTCTGCATCATGTTCGGAGATCCAATCAATTTGCTTGTATCCACGACCAGCCATCGTTTGCTGCCGCACATCCAGAACCTCTAATTTCGGTGCCTGCCAAGGCGCTTTTTTCGTTTCCATCGGTCGTCTCCTCCTTTCTACAAAAAACTGGAACCAAGATGTGAGCACCCTTACATTACTTGCGCAATACAAGTTTTTATAGATACAATATGTATCTCTATGAAAATTATAAGACACAATATGTATCGAAGCAAATAAATATTTCATCTCTTTTCAACGGGTTAAGTATTTTACAATAGCACTAGCTGACGCAAGTTAACGCCTCATTAAGCAAACTGCATTTCCGGCCGACTCCCACTTGATCAAACATTCCTTTTTCTTTGATTGCTTATGGATTAATCGTAGTCCTTTTAACTCGTTTTTTTTGTTGTATTTACAACAAAATTATTATCATCTATAATTATTAAAAAGAACGTTTAATTTGTTTTTAATTACAAAATGAATTTCTGAAAGGATTATAAGAAATGAAATCAAAAAAAATAGACTCCATTGAGGGGCTCAACATCGCTTTTCAAATAAGAGAAGAAGTGTTTGTAAAAGAACAAAATGTACCCCTTGAAGATGAGTTTGATGATCATGATAATTTAGATGGACAATGTGAGCACATCCTGGTTTATTTTAATGAACTACCCGCCGGAACAGGCAGAATTATTCTTCGAGATGGCGTAGGTAAACTCGATCGAATATGTATCTTGAAACCTTATCGCCAATATGGTCTGGGTAAATTAATCGTTACATCACTTGAAGAAATTGCAGAAAATAAAGGAATTTCCAAAGTTAAATTACACGGACAGACACATGCAGAGGGATTTTATCACAAGCTAGGATACCAGACGACCTCCGATGTATTTATGGAAGATGGAATACCGCATTATCTAATGGTGAAAGATTTATTATCGAAATGATGCCGTTATCACGTGTAAATCAATATTTAATTTATGCAATAGGTATCTTAATTTTAACTCTTGGCATTACATTGACCATACAATCAAAGCTTGGAAGCTCTCCATTCGATGCTCTTCTGGTCGGATTGTCCCTAAACGTAGGTTTAACTGTTGGCAGCTGGGAGATTATCATTGCCCTAGTTATGATATTTTTTAATTCGTTGCTACAAAAACAAAAACCTGAATATTTGGGTTTAGTAACTGCACTTATAACAGGCATTTGTATTGATTTCTGGCTGTTATTGTTACGGACTTGGGTGGCACCTGATCTAATGTTTTTGAAATTTTTGTGTTTCGGCTCTGGTTTGGTTGTTGCAGGAATAGGAACGGCCATGTATCTACAGACCAATTTTGCACCGATTCCGATCGATCGATTAACACTCTTACTACAAAAAATAACTCGAACGAATATATTTTTTGCGAGAACTCTGATTAATGTTGTAATCCTGTTCATGGCATTCATTTTTAATGGACCCATAGGTATAGGAACTGCACTGGCTGTCTGCTTCAGTGGGGCCATTTTAAATGTTTTTATGCCATGTATTGGAGAAATGATAGAAAAATGGAGTTTAACAGAATCAGGAAGTAATAAGGTCGATGGAAACCATTCCGTTTAGAATATATCGCGTATATAAAGACTTTTAGTATTTATGAATTGTCGCTAATCAGGAATTGAAACAGGTTCGTGTCCCTCAGCGGCTAGTTTTATTACTAAATTTCAATTTTGTAATGCTTAGCAGCCTTTGTTTACCTTCAAAAACACAGTTTGTTAATCTATAATGCGTATTTCTCCCAAAAAATCCTTACCTAAATACGCTTTTTGTCCTTGGCGTAGGATAAGAACTTGTAACGACGAAATAAAAAAGCCGCTTATAATAGCGACTTCAATAGGAAGATGTTCTTGTTCATCGTTTATAACTTTTATAATACACGTACATTATACATGTTACTTAATTAATTATTTCCTACTTCAAGTAACCACCAGGCAATTGCACTTTTTATAAATTCGCTTTCTTGACTTAGTCTCTCATTGTGAATAAAGTCGTTTACCTTTTCACGGATTTGATACTGTACACGTTCAAAAGCGACTTTATCACTTTTAATACGAAGTAGTTTTGCTGTTTTATCCAATTTATTTCTATCAGCTATAGTAGTAAACAGCTGCGGAAAAATCATAATCTCTAAACGATGTACGTAGAAAAGTGGTCTACCATTTTCAAACGGGATTCTATTTAGTTGCTCAATTAATTTAACATTTGCAATTTTACTAATAAGACGGTAGTCAAGCGGTTCTTGCAAGCGAAGTAAAATTAAACTTTGAATCTTATTCTGCACATCTTGATCTTTAAGAAATATATTATTGAATTCTGAACGGAAAATTTTAGCTGTGCCCTCTTTTGAAATATCATTGGCTCTTGTGGCTGTCCAATACTTATCGAATATGGAGATTGTATCATTAATATTCCAGTTAAGAACTTCTTGGCTTAACTCATCCAATAACTGCACAGCAGAGCGCTCAATATATTGGTTTTCAGGTTGAGATAATTCAATCTTCAGTTTTTCATAAGCTTTACGTAAAAGCAATTCATTATCTTTCTCCATACTTCCCCTCCCACATCAAACTATGTACATTAAAAAATTCAAGTTATCTACTTTGTAGATCATCACTAAAGAAATTATCATTTTTTTAATGTAGGTATAATTTTTTGTTTCACTTCTTGTTGCAAAGATTCGTAGACCTTGAATACCAAGGTTCTCATATAACCACTCTCAAATACATAATCACAACAAGCTTCAATAGCTCTATAAAAACCACTTAGAAATTCTCCACTGAAGTAATGATAGCAGAAGACAGGAACTTCTTTCTCTCCAAATAAGCCTTGCTTCCATGTAATAGATTCTATTACATCATAGCTTAGATCACTATAAGAGAAGTAGTTTTCCTTATCTATCCCTCTGCCCCAGCCTATTACATTTTCATCTATGAATTCGCGAATACCCCCATTTATGTGAGAAGTTACTTGATTATAATCTGACAGATCTACAAGTATGATATACGCTCCGCAATCAAGCTCCAATGTGAAATTAGGATAAGCCATACCATGTTTATCATAAATCGCTTGTAGCTTCTTCTTAAATGTATTGACCGTACTTTCCAGTTGAGTCTGATACTTATTTGCTAAGTCAAAACTAATTCTATCTGCATTTCCAATTTCTAAATAATTTGAGCATTCTTTATACAGCCGCCAAACACGATTTTGTGCTGCCTCACTCGCTTTACTGTGAGATGAAAAACGAAAAGAGCTGTCATAATCTGTATCAATTGAGCGAAAGACAGATTCCTTTTTTAATGGGATTGACTTAGTTTCATTCACGAGAGATTTAATTTGTTGAATAATTGCATCTTGATTGACATTTGGTGAACTTTCTAAATTAATGTGTTTTTTCAGTTCGGATTTTAAAAGGCTTAACTTTTTATTTAATGTCTCCTGGAATACTTCTGAATATTTCTTATACAATGTTTCAATTTTCGGATCTAACTCTTTATACATTTGCATAGAGAGCCCAAATACAATGTATTCACGGAATGTCTTTTCGGCCTCGACTAGTGAATATTTGTAGCCATCTCCGTAATCTTCAACGTTGATGTAAGTTTTGAAAAATTCAGCCTCTTTCATTCCGGTATTCCAATCGTATCGCTCCAAATGCCTCAACCGATAACAATAAGATTCTCCTTCAAAGCCAAAATCAGGACCAACGTCAAACTCACTAAAATCGGCAGGGAGATTTAGCTGATTGTTAGAGATCGCTTGCCCTAATACAACTACTTCTCCTAGCGTTTTAGCTATTTCTCGATTGATATCATAAAAGTAATTTCCTTCAGTTTTATTATAATAGGAAAACTTCTTGAGTTGTTTAGTCTTGTAATTAATACAAACTGCCTGAATAAGTGCTTTTTGCTGGGAGTACATCGTATCTTTAAAGGCATTAAAGCCTTCTCTATCTGCCTTATCGTATGAGTTATACACTTTGGCAGACATGTCTTTAGTTAATAGTGGAGGAGCTTCATAGTTGTTCTCAACAAAATCATAATCTGATTGGGAGGGATAAGGAATTGAAAAGTTATCCAGTTTTTCGGAGATCAAAGCTTTGAGCTTTACAAGTGCCTCAGACCCACTATGTCCTGTGATATATTCATCTTCTACAGATATGGCCTGAACGGGACAGCTTACCTCTACTTCTTTAAAATCAAGATACTGCACTTCGGTAATTAATCCTGGATCAACAGGTATGGCAAAACCCTCAGGGGTTTCTGTTAGAAATTCAGAATTTACAACACATGATCCACAAGCTACACATTTATCTGATACGGCAATTCTTTTCATTAACTGTTGCATTCAATTTTCTCCTTATATCAAATATTTATTTTCTTCATTTTGTTAAGAAAAGCCTCTCCTGTTTCTATCAATTCAAGTGATTTCAAGTTAATTTCACCAGTCTCATCAAGTAGAGGAACATCCAATATATCTTTGATTCCTTTGGCAAAGTTGAAACAAATCATGAAAGCTTCCCTGTCTTTTTGCGAATATTGATTTTTTTCGTTATCGTTACGTTGGATAATTGATCTACATTGTTGCAATGATCTGATAAATAATGCATTTAAATTCCGTAGAACATCACAGATATGTTCTGAACGCTGGAATATAGCATCCAGAGCAATGCAAATTGTCTCTGCTTGTTTTTCAATCATGAATGATTGCGAGCTACGGGCATTAGCTGCAGACAAGTTCATCTCTGCTTCTTTTTTTATCACTCCGGCAATTCCTGAAAATATGTAAGTAGAAAAAACTTGAGAATCAGATAGTTCACTTTTAGATACTCCAACCATCTTATTCATTGATTCAACAGCAATTGGAGATAGAAAAGAAGAACGCAATTCCTTTAATCCCGCTCCCTCCTCCATTTCAATTTTCTGTAGATTTCTGTACAGCTCTAAAAAGTTTACAATTGAAGTTTTATATATACCCCGTTTTCGATTGATAAGCTTTTGAATGCTGGCTTGCGTTTTTGAACTTTGTATTTTGACCTTTTCTTCTGCCTCCACTACTCGTTCAAACGAACGGACATTAACACTTTCAGCCTTTTCATTTAACTTATCTGCCTTTATCATCCTCGCTACGGTACTGCTGACTGCCCCGCCGAGCAAAATACTTTCTAACAACATAAAAACGCCCCCTAGCCTACATTTTGAATACTGAATTGTTATCAAAGAACATATCATCAAATGCCTTTTGATTTTCAAAA
Organism: Paenibacillus xylanexedens; assembly: GCF_007680605.1. GTDB lineage: Bacteria > Bacillota > Bacilli > Paenibacillales > Paenibacillaceae > Paenibacillus > Paenibacillus xylanexedens_B. The sequence continues at coordinate 1,772,222 of NZ_VEIO01000001.1, read as the reverse complement.
GAGACATTCTTTGAGAAAACAGAGAGAATTGTACTTAAACCTTCGTTGATTTGTTCTGGTGAATCTGATACAGATCCATTAAATATCATGTTATATCCTTTAATAAAATGTGCATTCCACTCGGCATATTCTTCTTGAATTAGCTGTTTTAATACGGCTTGTTGTCTGTCCATCTCCTGCAAAGCTTCAGATGCAATCTTAGCTGATGTCTGCTCAAGCTGTTTATATTCATCCACATTACGGTATGAGTGATAAAGATCCATGCATACCGTTGAAATGATCAATGATCCAAGAGCCGCACCAACAACCGGAATTGGAATAAGTGCTTGACCTGCTATTGCTCCGATAGTTCCTGCAAGCATTCCTACTCCCTTCTCTCCGACTTCCTCGAAAAATTGTTTTCCATCTATTTCTCCCTTTACATATTTGAAAATTGAATCTTTTAGCATTAGAGAGATAGTAATTACCTGCATCACTTGATTTGAATTTGCTAGTTTACGAATTGCTTCTTTTCCATTATTTTCAAGTAAATGTGTCACTCCCGTAGAAACAACTCGTATTGTGCCCCCTGTAGTTGCAACAGATAGAGTTAGATTCCCCATATCTTTGGCAGCATCTTCAAACTTTTTCTCTCCTAAGGCAACTTTGTACAAGTTACCCACACCTTCAACTACTAATGGGACAGCAGAGGATTGCAGTGAAAATAGTGCTCCTTCTGTAAAGTCTGCTCCAGCATTTTTCATAGATCTAGACAAAATATCCGTATTGACTTTGGCCTCCGCAACGACCTTACCTTGTATTAGCTTGACTCTCCCTGGGGTTGAACTCTTACTGTCAGGCGCGAATGCCAATTCAAAATCACTTTTACTACCTTTAGATGTATTCAATGACTTGGAAGTGACCCTGAAATTACTCTTTTGATTTGCGATTTCCTTCATATCTTTATCGCTAAAGAATGGGTTATATTTGACACGATTATGTATTTCTTTTAAGGAAACGACATGATCAACCTCAGCAGAATGTCTCGCCCAAGCTGATGAAATATTCTCTCCTGCTTCATTTTTCATGCGAAACCTACGTTGAGCTGCTTTTTGTGAGAAATGCAATTGCTGTCCGCTTATTGGGTCATCGTAGATTTTCCGATCCTTAAAAGTAGATTGCTTAAATTTACCTTTTGCAGATGCTGAATCCCATAATTTATTTCGATTTACACTGTTATACTCCTGAGTAACTCCATACTGCTTCTGATTATGAATTTTCATTTCTTGCAAAATTGGATTAGCTGTTAGACTGTACATTAATCGAACTGTTTTATCTTCCATTTCCATCTCCCTTTTGCTCTTCTAAAACTTGGATATACTGGCCTTGGCTTCGGAGCCACATATCGATTCCTGTACCGTAAACTTCAGCTTGAATGGTGTAAATACCATTGTTTTCTGAGATGATTTCTGCTGTAGGGAGTCTATCAAGTACGGCCTCTAATGAAGGACCTGAGAAATTAAATACAATTTTCATTAATTCACCTGAATACATAAATTGTACTCGCTTACGAAACTCTCCCTCATTAAATTTATCTCTGTAAGGAAGATTAAAATGACGTTTTGTTTCCGCTAAACCTGAAATTCGGTCTACACGAAATGTTTTTGGAAACTCATTATTGCCATCTTCCATATAAGCAATTAAATAAAAGTAATATTCTGAAAACATAATGGCCAAAGGTTTGACAAATCTAGTTTTCGAACTGCCATCTTGACGGGTATAGTTAAACTTTATAATCTTCCGTTTACTGATTAACAATGATAGTTTCCATATGGTTTTTATCAAAGGTTTGTTGTGCTTCAGAGGAACATAATGGTGTTGCTCATTGCTAATTACTTGTTGAATTTGTTTACGGTCGTTTGGTACAACTTGTTTAAGTAGTTTTCCAATTAATGCATCTAGCTCTTCCCGTGCGAATGCACGGCTCTCAAGTAAGATTTTACACAACGCCATGACTTCACTATTTGCAAGCCATTCTCTCTCAAAACGAACTAAATAATAGACATTTTTACGTCTATCATATCTGATAGATACATCACTTTCAGAATAGTGCATCTCAGCCAAATACGCTCGTAAATCGTCAATATCTCGCTGTATTGTCTTTTGTGTCACTCCAAAGTCTGTAGCAAGGTTAGCTTTATCGATCATTTCTCCCTTGTTTAGACGCTCGTAAATATTTAATAAGCGAAATCCTTTATTACTCTTGTAATTCATTTGTACACCACCTAAAGGCCTAATTCATTTTCATTATAACAGGTTAAATGGACACATATTGGGGTGCTTCAAAATAACTATGAGAAATCTCCAAGTTTATATTCTATAAACCAGCAAGTAATAAATGAGATACAGTTTGCAGTGCTGTTGTTTCTGCTGAATGTTTAGCTAATCCACATTTATATCTCGCTTTTCTGAAGGAATGCTCAAGATCATTCTGTTCAACATAAATAAATAAGGGATTTAGTCCCTCTATAATTTTTTTCAGCTCTTTGATATAGCTAGTAACATCTTCGTTCGTATCACCATATTTGATCATTCCTATTGTTATCGGATTTTGCATAAAGCAACAACAAAAATGTAAGTGTCTGAACCATTCAAGGCACGCTTACTAAACCGCTTCCATCTTTCTGTAATGATTTCCTTGCAGTGATCTAATGTTAATACATAAACATCACAACATACGCGCATAACATGTACGATTCTTTCTATATATCCTTAGAAAATAACTATCTGATTCAAGATAAAATAAGCTTAGTCTGTACAATGCTAACAATCAATTGATTGCGACCAAGACGTTTGATGATTTACCTGCACAAGGATTGCTACAGCAACTCAATGATCAGAGTATTGTCTTCGGACCACTGATCGATCACAAGCTTGGTATGATTCAACTAAACCAGAGCCGAAGAAGGCGATCTACTACATTTTCGATTCACGTACCTTAAAAGTAAAAAAACACACTTGAAATCGATGATGCTCTTTTTCACCAAGCTGATATTCGTTTTCACGATGCAAACACATTTTATATTCACATGGATAAAACAATCACAAAATACGTTTTAAAATAAATTATGAAAGCTTGCACATTCTACCGACTAATGACGTATGACTTCGCTCCTTGATAGAGCTAGGCATACGTCGTTTTTTATTAGGGTATTTCATATTAGTCATCGAATTACTACTCGTAATCCCTCCTCCCCCGTCAATTGTAGCTATCCAACATATTGAAGAATTAGCTGGTATATTGCTATGGAAAGCCCTAGAAGACTCGCCTTCATTTTTGACGGGTGGTACCTCTCTCGGTTTGATAGATATAATATAATCAATAAAAATCCAATGGGAAGCGATAGCTGAAAGTCACCTTCTGATGAATCATAGGAATAGATTGGTATAACTAGTGTACTGATCCAAAAGTATAAGAATACGGTAAAACGTCTTGTCTCTAATTGTTTGCTCCACCGTACTAACAAGAGTATAATGATGATCCCAATAATTGTGATTTGTAAAGGGGGTAGAACAATAGCAACGTTCCCAAATTTGAATTCCATTCTGCACAGCTCTCCTCTTCATAATCATTCGTAACGTACTTTTCAGATGGTCTTATATCATATGTCTCCTGCCTTATTGGTAGTAATGTAAATGGATTGGATGAAAGGTGGCTAGAACTTCTTATATGTTGATAAAACCAACCTTACATAAGTATAGATATCTGAATTTCACAATCAAAAAAACCTCCACTCAGGAGGATTTTGATTTATCCAATTTAATTGAATCTTTGTAATACTTAGTGGAAACAGAGGGAAGGCAAAGGCTTAACTCGATATTCGTGAAAATAAATTGTATAAGAAGTTAAAATAGTTAGTACCCTTCTCATATTCATTAACATAATATTGAATAACTCTGTCTACTTCATTCTTATTCATACCTAATTATTTCAGTTCACCAATTCTAATACCAAGTTCAACCAACATTTTATACCAAGAATGCACTATCCTTATTTTGTTTTAAATATCTATTATATACCAATGTATTTATCAGTCAACAGGATTACAGCCCTCCCATCATCTGCACAACCTCCTGTAATCTCAATTGGGAATTAACCAGTTACTTTCAATGAAACACATATCTATGTATTATTCATATGTTTACAATTCGACAAAATGGTTGTTCTTATCTCACATAATAGCGTGAATTAAACGAGATTATCAATAATGAGAATCAAGTCATTTTGACGCAAGAAAAGAATCTGTCCAGATAAAATAAAAACCCGTTAATTTTCAGTTCATGAAAATAACGGGAGATTAACAATTTAATCATTACAAAACGTATTCTTCATCATTTCTGGTGAATTCTTGATTTTTAAAGCTGGTGCTTTTTTAGTTTATTGCGCTTCAAGTATTCGTCGTAGCAGTTTCTTCCTACCCTACTATAAGCATAACAATAGAAAGTTGTCTATTCCATCAAATCGGTTACTGCACCTTTTGAAGCAGAAGAAACTAATTTAGCATATTTGGCGAGTACACCGGATTTTACTTTCAGCGGAGGTTGTACCCACGCTTTCGCTCGAGCGGCTAATTCTTCTTCTGATACTTCAACCTTCATTTCCTGAATATCACTGTTAATGGTGATAATATCCCCATTTTTGAGCAACGCGATCGGTCCGCCTACTTGTGCTTCAGGTGATACATGTCCGACTACAAATCCGTGTGAGCCACCCGAGAATCGACCATCCGTGATGAGAGCCACTTTCCCGCCGAGTCCTTTGCCTACGATAAGTGCTGTAACGGAAAGCATCTCTGGCATACCTGGGCCGCCCTTCGGACCACAGTAACGTATGACCACGACATCGCCTTCTTTAATTTCATCATTCGTAATCGCTATTGTTGCTTCATCTTCGCTATCGTACACCTTGGTAGGGCCGGAGAACTGCTGGATCTTCATGCCTGACATTTTGGCAACAGCACCTTCGGGAGCGAGGTTTCCTCGAAGTACAACCAATGGTCCATCAGGTTTCAGCGGATTATCGAGTGGTCGTATAATCTCTTGATCATTCGGAAGTGGATCAGCTTCCGCTAAATTCTCCGCCAATGTTTTACCGGTTACGGTGAGGCAATCCCCATGTAGTAATCCCTCAGCAAGCAATAGCTTCATTACCCCTGAGACGCCACCGATATCATTCAAATCCTGCATCACATATTGGCCGCTTGGCTTCAAATCCGCCAAATGAGGAACACGGAGGCGAATGCGTTCAAAATCATCTAAGGTTAAATCGACTTCTACCGAGTGCGCAATCGCTAGCAGATGGAGAAATGCGTTAGTTGATCCTCCCAGAGCCATAACAACGGTGATCGCATTCTCAAATGCTTTCTTCGTCATAATGTCTCTTGGATAGATTTCCTGTTCAAGCAGTGAGATGACCTGTTTACCGGCTGCTTCGCATTCTAATGCTTTATCCGCTGAAATCGCTGATGTCGAGGAAGAACCTGGCAAACACATACCCATGGCTTCTGCAGCTGCGGCCATCGTATTAGCGGTATACATCCCCCCGCAAGCCCCTGGGCCTGGGCAAACACTACATTCAACCTTATGTAGCTGTTCATCTGTTATTTTGCCATCTTGATATTGACCAACGGCTTCAAAAGCGGAAACGATATCCACTTTTTTTCCATCGAGATTACCTGGTTGAATGGTTCCCCCATATACATAGACAGAAGGAATGTTCATTCGTCCAATAGCCATCAGACATGCAGGTGTATTCTTGTCACAACCACCAATCGCAACAACGCCGTCAAAACGCTCAGCTCCGGTCACAATTTCAATTGAATCAGCGATAGCTTCCCTACTAGGCAGTGAGAACAACATCCCGCCATGACCCATTGAAATTCCATCTGAAACGGTAATTGTATTAAAAATTAGTGGAGCACCACCGTTATCGCGTGCGCCCTGCTTAGCTTGTACCGCTAAATCATTGATGTGCATATTACATGGTGTTACCTCACTCCAGGTACTCGCTATGCCGATCATTGGCTTTTTAAAATCTTCATCCTGAAAACCAACCGCACGCAGCATTGCTCTGTTTGGTACCCGGTTAGCTCCTTCACTGATTACCTTACTTCGAATACGAAGATCTTTTTTATTCTCCATGTTTCTTCCCTCATTTCAAAGTATTTCGTTCAGTTCCTGCATAGGCCTGATAAAATTTTGTTTCATTAGTACGTGAGCATCCTCACTATTTTTGCCTTCAAAAGCTTGAATAATCAAATCATGCTCTTCGACTGAAGCTAGTGTAGCCGTAATAGGTTGTTTTAAAAACACATATTTAAATCGCCTAATGTGAATCTGAAGAGATGCATTAAATGTGGCCACATAAGGATTATCTGAGAGCTCCACAATATAATTATGAAATAGCTCATCTACCTCCATGGCCTGATACACTTGACCATTTTTAATGGAATTTGCAAATTCCAAATTAATAGATCTTAGTTTCTCGATCTGTTCTGGAACAATAATCTGGGCGGTGATTTCAGCAGCTAATGCCTGAAGAGCAGCCATCGTTGAATACATTTTAAAAATATCGTTTTTCTCAATATTCGTTACCTTTGTTTCTTTCCCTGGATGCATCGACACGAGGCCTTGAACTTCGAGTAACTGAAATGCCTCCCGAATCGGAGTCCGGCTGACTCCAAGTGATTCAGCCATTTCCGCATCAATAAGCTTCTCACCTGGCTGCAGTGTTCCATCAATAATCCATCGCTGAATCTGAGAAAACGCTCTTTCTTTTGCGGACATACGGACCGGTAAGGCAAAATCTTTAGGAATTGGCATGGTTTTCATCCTCATTACAATTATTCTTATATGCAATATATCGCATACAGGATTGAGAAGCAATTATTATTTCATTTTAACTCGCTTATTTAAGTTTATTCTGATAACTACCTGTTTTTTTGGCGCGTTCGAATGCATGAAAAAAGCAACCAATCATAGATCAGTTGCCTCCTTGATTTATTAAGCACGGTTAGATTTACATTCATCATTGAATCTGTTAGTTAGTTAAACCAAAATGTTGTGTTAAAATGTTCACTAAAACTTGCTTATAATCGTTAAAATCATACGAAGGGTTCCTGAGATGCTTGTTTAAGAGCTTTTAAAAATACCTCTGTTGGTTGTGCGCCGGATATCGCGTATTTTCTATCAATGACAAAGAAAGGCGCTCCTGTTATGCCTAATTGTTTTGCTGTGGCTTCATCTGAACGCACTTCGCTAGCATATTTGGAGGAATCATGGAGAACTGCGATTGACTCGTCCCTATTCATTCCAACTGATTCTGCAATACTGGCTAAAGTATCATGATCACTAATTAACTTGGCGTCCGTGTAATAAGAATAGAACAGCTTCTCAGCTAATTCCTGATCTTTACCCACAGATTTGGCATACTGGGTTAAACGATGCGCATCAAACGTATTGGTGGGCTTTATTTGGTCGATATTATACACGAGACCCATCATTGCTGCTTGTTGTTCAAGTTCAGCATGTGCCTTTTTCGCTTGTTCGAGACTCATACCATGTTTCTCCGAAAGTATTTGATGCATACTTTTGCCTGAGTACATGGATGTTTGCGGATTAAGTTCGAAGCTTTTATATTCAATAAGCACTTCATTCGGAGTAGCGAATTGCTCCAGTGCAGATTCTAATCGTCGTTTACCAATATAACAAAATGGACAAACATAATCCGACCATATCTCGATTTTCATTTTGAATCCTCCCCCACTAACCACCTTAATCGGTGAATACTACATTTAAATTTATTTGTTATAAATAATAGGCATTTTCCTAATCAATGCGTTGTCACGAGCGGCAGAGTACATGAATTTAGCAACATTTTCTCTGGAAACACCTAATTTAGCTGGTTTATCACCGAATGAATAATCATAAGATTGCCCTTTGTATTTGACATTGGGATTAATAATTCGAACGACTGTCCAATTCAGTTTGGATTCCTTAATCATTCCTTCCAGTTTCTTCATTTCTGCATAACCGTTTGGTAGGAAAACTTTCGCTAAGACACCTGGAAGTATCGTGGAAATGTTTTTCTTATCGTCATCGGATTGCAAAGCCGGCGTCGCAAGTGTAATGAGCCTTTTTTTGTTAAGTTTGTTCATAGCCTTAATGATCCGTTCGTGCCCGTCAGCAATCGGCGTGCTTTTAAGCTTTCGTGACATATCGGATGCTGGCCCCAATGTGCTGATTACGACATCTGATTCGGCAACGGCCTTCTCGATGGTTGAAGTATTCGAAAGATCCCCTTGTACAAGGCTCAAATTTGGATGTTTGAGGCTGATTTTTTGGGGGTTTCTAACATATGCCGTAACGAAATCTCCGTGATCCAAAGCTAGTTGTGTTACAAGCTGTCCAATTGCACCACTTGCACCAAAAACAGTGATATTCATATTTTTCTCTTGTATCTCCTTTAAAATAAATTATTCAACTCACACTTTATCTTCAGTTATAAACTCTTCTACTCTATCTCTTTTGGTGTACATGTCGTACCAAATATCAGCGATTTTATCCTGAACTCCTGAATTCGGCTGCATCCAGATTCCGATCGAAAGATGACCTGCATATACTCCTTTGTCCGCTAATTCGCCGTTCAAATTAAAGATATAATTACGAAGTCCTGAGATTGCAATTCCTACATTACCCATCATCGGTACCGGGTGGACTGAAGCACCTCCAGTTGTAAATAACAGAGCACCGCTTTGCTTATCCAGCATATCCGGAAGTACTTGTTTAATGCTCGATAAAGCACCTAAAACATTATATTGAAATTGGTATAACGCATTTTCTTCAGTTACATCTAATGTTGGCGCTACTGTGTCAAAGCTCGGCGTTGGACTGTATTCAAGAACATCGATAAATCCGTATTTCTCTTTAATAGCAGCAAATGCCATCTCAATTTGTTCTTTGTTTAATATGTCCGCCTGAAAAGAAGCCGCTTCGATTCCCAATTGTTCTAATTCAATAACCAGTTGGTTCAATTTGTCTTCATTTCGCGCAATAAGAGCTACGCGGAAGCCATTTTGTCCGAATTTCTTTGCAATGGACATCCCTAATCCTGCTCCTGCTCCAACAATCGCTATCGTTTTCATTTCATATCTTCCCTTCAAATAGAGTTAATGATCAACAAGATAAATAATGGACAACGTGTTGTATATTTATCTTTTGTTTATTATGATTAATAAAGGATCTGCATTCAATGTTTAATAATTTTGATTTTGAGAGATAAAATACAGTTTCAACTCCAATGTCGTATATCTAACAAAAAAAAGTTAAGGGAACGGGTCATGATGAAGAAAAAAACTGATTTGCGTATCATTCGCTCCAAACATTCGATAAAAAAAGCATTTATAGAACTTCTCAATGAGAAGGGATACGAGGGGATTACGATCCAAGATATAGCCGATAAGGCGATGATTAACCGAAATACATTTTACCTTCATTATCAGAACAAACCCGATTTGTTAAATGTATCTATGGACGAATTATTAGATGAGTTAAAGAGTACACTCAAGCTTTGTTCGAGTAGCACATCTACTATAAGTGGCTCTATGCTTGAACAACTGATGCAAACCATACTGGAGAAAATTAAGGACAATATCCCCTTTTACAAAGCATTCTTACTGGATGAGAACAGAATTTATGGTTTTCAATCAAAAATGGAGGAGATTATAAAAAATACTGTGGAAGATGGCTTGGATCATACCCCTCTGAAGATTTCAAAGGAATTATTACTTCAATATATCGCATCTACTTTTATGGGCATTGTAATATGGTGGGTTAAAAATGATTTTTCGTATACTCCGAGTGAACTTGCCTCTCAATTTGGAAAAATTTTAACTCACGGACATTTAACAGCTGCGGGGATTCCAATCAAAGATTAAAGTGATGCATGCTGTTAGGACTAGTAATAATTTGCTGAAACCAAAATCTCGCCATGGAATAACGAATAACCGGCCTTAAATTCTCCAACAATGGAGTAAGGTCGGTTTCTGTTTGTTATATCTTCACATTTAGGAAAGGTTTACAGTTCCTTGGTCATAAATGTACTATTCCCATCTGGGATATAATCTGCAAATGGCTCACAATACGTGAAACCAAAATTTTCATACAACTTGCGAGCTGGAATAAATGAATCCGTGGAGCCAGTCTCTAGACTGATCCTTTTGTATCCACGGTTGATAGCTTCTTCAATAATGTGGGCAAGAATATTTCTAGCAACACCTTTACGCTTATGATCTTTAGCAGTCCGCATCGATTTTAGCTCTGCGTGTTCCTTGTCCAATTCCTTAATAGCCCCACAGCCAAGAAGCTCATCTTCCTCCCATGCCTTCAAACCGTCCAGATTAAGGGCATGAATGCTCTCTGGTGGAGAGTCATCTGCCATTCCTTGCAAATGTTCTGCAATTAACCCAATCACTTGTGCCCCGGTCAAATCATCTACACGAATATCCATTGTAACCACTCCTGCGTTAATGTTAAGTATGAACCTCATAAATCAGAACCCAATATTTCGCTCCAGGCTCTCCTTCCTCAACAACAGCTGCCCGTTTGAGTAACAGATCGCCAACACCTTTGCCAGCAGCAGTGGGGTGTACAAACAAATTATGAATAAATCGGTTAGGTACATATAATGAAGCAAATCCGAGAATATGGGAGTTCTCCTCTGCAAGAAGGATTTGTTCTTCTAATGTGTCCCTGTTAAAATCATCAAGTGTCATTTCATCTGTGTTAACCCAATGAAAACTCTCACGACGGGAATCTAGATAAATTTGTCTCAATTGTGGATAGTCTTTTATATTGGCTTCTCTGATTAGCATCAGATCAATCCCCCTAATTCTTCTACGCTTAGACTCACCATGAAGTGAGTGTTTGCCTTTGTATTTTTCATCAGAGTCAAACTCATCGTAATCTAAGAAATATGTTAGCATTTTAATTTGGGATCAAGTAAGTACCATTTTTATTCTTTTACAACATACCAATTCTGCTATTTGGTCCACCACAAGATCTTCACGTTTGTCAGCTAAAGTATTGTGATTTGAACTTGCTTTTATAAACCGATCGGTTTATAGTAATACAAAAGGTTTAGAAAGCGAGGAAAATCTAATGAATAATTTAGCTCCCCCATTCACACTTGAGACAGCAATCCATAAAACTCGTATGGCAGAAGACAGCTGGAATAGCCGAGACCCTCAGCGTGTCTCACTTGTGTATACTGAAGATTGTTATTGGAGAAATCGGAGCGAGTTTATCACAGGCCGCCAAGAAATTGTTTCTTTACTAACTAGAAAATGGGCCAAAGAACTGGACTACCGCCTTATTAAGGAGCTTTGGTCATTTACCGATAACCGTATTGCAGTTAGATTCGCATATGAATGGCATGATGATAGTGGCAACTGGTTCAGATCGTATGGAAACGAGAATTGGGAATTTGCTGATGACGGGTTGATGAAGCGAAGATTTGCTTCGATTAATGACATGCCGATTAAGGAATCGGAACGAAAATTTCATTGGCCTCTCGGCACACGCCCTGCTGAACACCCAAGTCTAAGTGAGTTAAACCTATGACACGTACTGTTTTTGAAAAATCGGATGTCGTCCCTCTCGTTACGGAGGTATTTCGTGAATTAGGTTATGAAGGTGCATCTTTAAGTAAAATTACAGCCCGTACGCGTCTATCAAAAGGAAGCTTATATTATTTCTTTCCAGGTGGAAAAGATGAGATGGTTGCTGAAATTCTTACTCATATCGATCAATGGTTTGTCAAAAATATTTTTGAACCGCTCGAAAAGAATGAGCCCCTGGCAGCCATTGATCATATGTGGCAAGAGATCGATACTTATTTTCAATCGGGACAGCGCATATGCCTTATTGGTGCATTCGCTTTGGACGGAACAAGAGATCGATTCGCTACTGTAATTCAGCAATATTTTATAAGATGGATTGAAGCCTTAAGCGCGGCACTAGTTCAAACAGGTGTCTCTAAAGAGATTGCTGATCAGCTTTCAGAGGAAATAATTGCTAGTATTCAAGGAGCATTGGTTCTGAGTAGAGCGCTTAATGACAAATCTTTCTTTGAACGTACGTTGGCAAATCTTTCACAACGAGTCTCATCTTATGTTTCTAAAAGCAACTGACCAGAAGTATTTTCTCTTACGTTTTCATTAGCGACTTTATTTTATGGGAGGTCAATAACATGAGCCATTTTGTCGCAGATCAATTGAAATTTGTTCGCCGACAGGCAGTTGATTATGTAAGGAATATAAATGACTCTGCATCCGAAATCATTCCAACAGGTTTGAAAAATAATATAAAATGGAATCTGGGCCACATGTATGTTATACATGAGAAGTTCGCTTTCCAACTTACTGGTGAAGAAACCAAATATCCTGCTAATTTTAGTAATTTGTTTGATCCAGGAACTAAACCGTCTGACTGGGATACAGAGGCTCCAACGTTGTCTCAATTAATTGATCTGTTAACTGAACAAATGGAAAGAGTTGAATCGGTACTTTCAAGCAAATTGAAAGAAGAAATCCATCCTCATTACAAGTCTTCCACAGGACTTAGCTTTACGAATGTAGAACATTTACTGGGTTTTCTGATTTACCATGAAGCAATGCACTTTTCAACAATTAAAAATATCAAGAGCATAATTGAATCCGACTAAGGAAACGACTGGGCTGGAGGATAAAAAAAGAAGCTACAACAAAAGGTCGTGGTAACGCCCAACCTCTTGATGCAGCTTCTTTTGCATTTCTACTCGCTTTATACAACGAATTCAACGTATCTTTAAGCTTTGCGAAGTATTTGTCTCTCACTTAGTTGTGAGAGCATATCCTTCGTCATGGCCTTCAAGTCGTAACGGGCATGAAATCCCCATTCTGTTTTCGCTGCCGTCGCATCAATGGAATGCGGCCAGCTATCGGCAATTGCCTGTCTCTTCGGATCAACATCATAATCGAGGATAAAGCCAGGAATCTCCTCCCGAATCGCTGCAGCAATAGCCTCCGGATCTACGCTCATTGCGGTGACATTAAATGAGTTTCGGTGTATCAATCGGGATGAATCCGCTTCCATTAAATCGATGATAGCGTTCAAGGCATCCGGCATATACATCATGTCCATGTTAGAGTTTTTGGCGATATAGGATGTATACCGGCCAGTCGTCACAGCTGCATAGTATATTTCCACCGCGTAATCCGTCGTTCCTCCACCGGGAGGTGTCATATAAGATATCAATCCGGGGAATCGTAACCCCCTCGTATCCAGACCGTACTTATAAAAATAATAATCACAAAGTAGTTCGCCGGACACCTTGTTCACGCCGTACATCGTATTGGGCCTCTGGATTGTATCCTGCGGGGTATTGTCTCTCGGAGTTGAAGGGCCAAAAGATCCAATCGAGCTTGGCGTGAAAAATTGGCAACTGAGCTCCCTGGATATTTCGAGTGCATTCATCAATCCGCCCATATTCAAATTCCAGGCAAGCAGAGGTTTCTCCTCTGCCGTAGCCGACAGTAGCGCAGCCAAATGCATGACGGTATCTACTTCGTACCGTTTGGCGATTTCAAACATGGCCTTATCATTTGTCACATCCAGCACTTCGAATGGTCCGGATCGGGTAATTTCGTGGGATGATGACCTGAGATCCGTAGCAACAACGTGATCCGCACCATAAATTTCACGTAATTTAACAACTAACTCAGAACCGATCTGGCCCAGTGCTCCGGTCACCAATATCTTTTTCATAAGACATCCCTCCCGAAATAGACTCCCGTAGTGCAACTAAATCAGCTTCATTTCGTTGCCAACTTTCGCATAAACGGAGATGACCTGATCCAGTATCTCCTTGGAATGGGCAGCAGTCGGCATGTTGCGTATTCTTCCGGTTCCTTTCGGAACCGTAGGGAACAGGATTGCCTTGGCGTAAACGCCTTCTTCATAGAGCCGTTTGCTAAACTGTTGGGTGGTTACTTCATCGCCAATGATACAAGGTGTGATCGGTGTTTCGCTTTGGCCTACATTATACCCAAGCCGACTCAAGCCGTTTTTTAAATGATTGCCGTTCTCCCACAGCTTCTCGATCAGTTCTTTGTCATTCATTAAAATGTCGACAGAAGCACTACAAGAAGCGATTACAGCCGGAGGCAGCGATGTCGAGAATAGAAACGGACGGCTTCTCAGCTTCAACCATTCAATCAGTTGTTTTTTACCCGCGACATAACCGCCGACAACGCCGATTGCCTTGGAGAGAGTGCCAATTTGAAAGTCGATGCGGTCGGACAATCCAAAATGCTTCACGGTTCCCGCACCTGCTCCGAGAACGCCTGAACCGTGGGCATCGTCCACATACGTAATCAGATCGAATTCTTCTGCTATTTTCACGATTTCGGGCAACTTTGCGATATCACCATCCATGGAGAAAACCCCGTCGGTGATGACCATAATTTTATGATACTGACCGGATTCCTTGGCCTCGTTCGCCTTCTGTCTTAAATCGTTCATATCCGAATGTTTAAAGCGGATCACCTTGGCTCTCGACAAGCGGCAGCCATCAATAATTGAAGCGTGGTTCAGCTCATCTGATAAAATCGCATCATGCTGATCCATTACTGCGGATATAGCAGCCATATTGCAGTTAAACCCCGATTGATACACGATAACGGCTTCCGTTTTTTTGAAAAGGGCAAGTTTTTCTTCAAGCTCAATATGAAGATCCATCGTACCATTAATGGTTCTCACAGCGCCTGCTCCTGCCCCGTATGTCTGCGCTGCCTTAACCGAAGCGTCAATCAGGCGATAATCTGTTGCCAGTCCCAAATAGTTATTAGAAGACAAATTAATTAGAGACTTTCCGTCGATTCGAATAACTGGACCATTTGCACCCTGTAGCGTATCGATAACGTTATATAGACCTCTGGTCTTCAGATCTTCGATGTTCGAACTTAAAAAATGATCCAATGCTTTGCTTGACATTCTATTCCCTCCTCGATATACGAGTGTCCTTGTACAGGAGACATGTTATTCCCTTGAAAAACCTTGTTATAAAAGGAGTTATACTGATTTCAATGTAGCATCTTTTTCGTCGTTTGTACACATGTGGAGGACAAAAAGCCAAAATATCCGCAAATACACATAGCGATTGCTTGCTTATTCCCGGAAACAATCGCTACTAATCTTTGTTTATTTTTTCAATTATTAAAGCTTCAAGTAATGAGTTAAGTTACTATTCCAAGTTAGCTTCACTGTAACTGCCAACGAGCCAGACTTTCGCACAGAGCATTATAGGCTCGTACCGCAATTTTAGCATCATCTGCAAGGATGGTTATTGAATCATCCCAATACGAGACAATTATTCGCAAAATGAATTCTCCCTCTCCTTCAATCCAGTAATAAATTTGATAAATCATTTGTTCTTTACTGTGTCGCTCTAGCACCGTTTCAGCATCTGTAAATTCAGTAGAGAGAGCTTCGGGGAGAAAAGGTAAATAAGTGCGCGATCCCAAGGATTTCCTGTATCCGTAGATAATCAATTTGTTTTCTAATTCTCCGACAATTCTAAATGCCATCTTTAAGCTCCCATCCAGATAAAATAATGCTATTAATTTAAATGCATACTATTATGACTATATGACAATGTACTATGCTCCAGATTATGGTATATTCTTTATTGTTAAAGCATATAAGGATTTCAGGATTACGCAATTTGGAAAGTTTATTGATTAATGATAACCAAATAAGAGATCTAGGACCTCTAAAAAATTTACGGAATCTTACAAGTTTGCTCGCCAGCTTGCTGTGCTTGAAACGATTCCTAAAGATCAATAAAGTGGACTAGTGAAATTCTAATTAGCCCCCCCCCCCAACCCTGTTGAAAAATCGGTTAAAAGGAGTGATTTTCATGCGACATCCGATCCAAGACGAATCATGGTATTCATATCCCGGAATGGTTGCCATAGTGACTTCGCGCCATGAGGGGCGACAAAATATTATGGCTTCTGGATGGCATACGTACATCGGCTCTTCGCCAGGAATATATGGTATATCGCTTCGCAAGGAGACCTATACCTATACATTAATAGAGCAAAGCGGAGTATTCGGTGTACACTTTTTACCTGCACATTGTTCAGAAATAATTCAAGCCGTTGGAACATACAGTGGGAGAGATCTGGACAAATTCAAGGAATTCAATATTAAGTATGAAGAAGGACTTCAAGTCGATATACCTGTTCTCACGGATGCCTATTTTGCTTATGAATGCCGTACGTTGAGCATTACAAGCTTTGGCGACCATGAGTGGATCGCAGGAGAAATTGTACAACGGTATAGAGATGATCCATGCTTTTTAGAGAATGGACTCCCCGACTTCTCAAAGCTCCAGATTCCATTATATACAGGCCAGTCCACCTACAAAATACTAAATCACGAAAGTCCGGAAAAGAACCATCCATTGTATCTTAATAGACCGAAGTAGAACTAAATTGTCTGAATAGGGTTAAAAGAAGGAGTCCCCTTTTGAGGGACTCCTTTCGCATTCTAGCTTTTTACGAGTTTTTGTATTCCCGATTCTTGGTTACCATGCTCATAGCGAGAAAGTTTACTGAAGCGACTTAGCAAAGCCTATTCTCCATGTGGGATATTCTGGAGCCCACCCGCATTCGTTTTTGACTTTGTGGTTAGAAGCTCCTCTCTCCCATTGGGCTGCTCCCGATTGAATATCTGGTGCTGGTGCACCTAAGGCTTGAGCGTATACAGGTAGCCAGTCCACTCCCTTAGCTGGTTCGTCATCTACAATGTTGTACGTACCCGTTGGCCAATCCAGCGCCAGCAAAGCAACATTCGCAGCATCTTCGACATGCACAAAAGAAGATATCCCATCCGTTGCCTTCACTTCTTGGTTCATGACCTTTATTGCTGTATCCCCATTTTTAGCATACCAGGTTGCAGGTCCATACAAAGTACCATATCGTAAAATGACATGCACAGGAATTTCTTTTACATATTCCTCCAGGGCTACAACGCCGTTAATGGTTGTATTCCTAGGCATAGGAGCGAACATGTCCAATGCGGTTTCTTCCGTCGCAGGAGTTGTGCCAGGTTCATAGGCCCATGATATACTCTGTGCAATGATTTTTTGTACCTTCGCCTGTTTTGCAGCATCTACCAAATTCCGGGTTCCTTCAATGCGTATGCGTGCATTTTCTGCTGAGCTACCTTGACTTAATGAGGTAAGTTGATGAATAACAACATCGGGTTTAATTTCCGCTAAAATACTTACCATCTGCTCTCGATCGAACACATCTGCGAGAACGGCTTTGGCGCCTGTTTGTTCAATGGCCTGTCTCTGCTCTTCTTTCCGCGTCATGCCAATGACATCGTGTCCAGCCTGTACGAGTTGCGGAAGCAACAATTTCCCAATAACGCCACTTGCGCCAGCAACAAAAATTTTCATAGAAATAGACCTCCAGGTTCTGTTTTACAGTTTATTATTTTGAAGTTTCGTATGCTTTATTATGATAAAACCAATGAATCTTCTTTAGATACCATAGTTAAAGATAGGATTCCCATCGCTATAGAGGTGGATACCATGACCAATATTCCTTCATTAAAGTGATCCATACGATCATACAAATAACCCGTTAAGAATGGGCCAGTTGCCCCAATTAGAAAGCCTATGCACTGCGTCATAGCGGCCCATGAGGCCGCCTCTTCAGGCGAATGAGTCAGTTCAACCGGAAGCAAATTGAGCAGTGCAAACAGCATACCCGATCCCAAACCACAAATAAACACAGCAAGCCATAAATAAGTGGAAAAGAACAGAAGTAACAGACCGGCTGCCTGCATCATGGCGGATACGATGAGCCAGTTTCTTCTTGATGGATGACTTTTAAGTAACTGCTGCACAATGGCACCACTTGGAATTTGTATCAAAGCGAACACAGTAACCATAAGCCCGGCATGAAGTTTGGAAGCACCTGCACCAATAAGGATTAAGGGAAGCCAACCTAACAGGGAATAAAATACAAGGGATAACATTCCGAATTGCACAGCTAGAATCCATGCTTTTTTCTTTAGCCAAGGCAGTTCTAAGAATTTTTTGTATGCAACGGTTGAGTTCGTCTTAGAACTAGAAGGATGTCGCTTTAGTATACTAAGCCATAGGGGTAAAGCGAGAATCACGGGCATCACCCAGAACGATAATGACATTTGCCACGAATGAAGCTTCCAATTCAACGGTGAAGTAAGGCTTGAACCAAGTGCCGCGCCCAATGCTAGAGCCATAGAATAGATAGCAATCATGGAAGGTGCTCTGTCGGCCATATGTTTCTTAATAAAGCCGGATAATAAGGGCCCCATCATAGCAATACCCACACCGGATAACAATGTAGCGAAAAATAACAACGAAGCGGAATGGATAAACAGGCGTAAAAGTGTGCTCGCCCCAATCAGCGTTAAGGAGAAGGTAATAACCTGCTCAATCCCCCATTTTTCACTCAATTTAACTGAGAACGGAGCAAGTATTCCCATACATAACACCGGAATAGAAACGAGCAAGCTCGATACAGCGCCGCTTAGGCCAAGGTCGTGTTGAATGCTTCCCAAGACAGGCGCAATAGATGAAACAACAGGTCTTAGATTCAGAGATGCCATAAAAAGTGCGGAAACGCATAGCCAACGATTCAGTTCGTAATCTTTGTCCATGGATCGGATTGCGATCGAAGGTACACTCTTGGGTGCTAAGTTCTTTGTGGGTGCTCTAAGGCTTTTGGTTCTAAGGTTTCTCATGCAAATGGCTTCTTTCTATAGGAATTGGATTTGGCATGATCCATATTAACATGATATATTGGTCTTCATTAGATCCATTTTTCACGAATTTTAACCATACCACTTTAGAGTGAAAGGAGATCCCTCATGCAACCCGGACGTAATGAAACGAAAACCAGGCAAGTCTACTCGTGGATTAGAGATCGAATTATGCAAGGCATTTACAGAGCAGGGACCTCCCTCCCCTCCACTCGGGAGCTGGCCAAAGAACTTGGGGTTTCACGCGCCCTTATTGTAGAGGTATACGAACAGCTAACTGCTGAAGGATTTCTGGAAGGTAAACAAGGTTCAGGGACCTTTGTAAGAGATATTGGCTCAAGCACAACGTTACATCTGCAGCCTGAAGATAGGAGTTACAGGGATGAGGATATCTCTCCAATGTATGGAGATCGTTCATCTTATATCGATTTTCGTCCCAGTTTTCCTGCTCTTGAGCATGTTCCTCTCCAAAAGTGGAAAAGAGTTGCATTCGATGTGTACCATAATTTCCCGCCTTCTATGCTCGGGTATCAGGAGGATCTGGCTGGCGATGTGGAGCTTCGACAAGCTATTTGTGATCATCTTCTCCATATCAAGGGCCTTCACTGTCTGCCTTCGCAAATTATCGTGACCGCTGGCGCAACGCAGGCTTTTTCGATACTCGGCAAGCTTTTATTAACTGCTGGTGAAACGATTGCAATGGAAGACCCGACGGCAACATTCATTCATAATATCTTCGCTGAAACGAGTGCCGGGATTGTGCCTGTCTCCGTAGATTCCGATGGTCTATGTGTAGAGAAGCTGCCAACCGATGTGAATCCAAAATGTATTTTTGTAACGCCGTCCCATCAATTTCCGTTTGGGAGTATTCTGTCGATCAGCAGGCGGCTCCAATTGCTGGACTACGCTCGAAACGCAGGAGCTTACATTATAGAGGATGATTATGACAGTGAGTTTCGTTACGGGGGAATGCCGATTCATGCCTTGCGAGAGCTTGATCCAGAGCGGGTAATCTACGTAGGGACATTTAGTAAAAATATGTTCCCTGCATTAAGGCTCGGTTATATTGTGGCCCCACAAGAGTTGGTTGATTCGATCATACAGCTCAAACGTACGGCCGATATGCAGTCTCCTATCTTATCGCAATCAACACTGGCCCGATTTATGAACGAAGGGCATCTGAAACGTCATATTTTACGAATGAAACGAATCTACCATAAACGGAGAAATCACCTGCTTCATGCGTTAAAGGATACATTTGGAGAGAATGTCCAGATATCGGGTGATGCTGCAGGATTGCACCTTATCGCAACTTGGCCAGGACGTAACGCCGATCTTTTGACTGCAATGGAACTGGAAGAACATCAGATCAAGATCTACCCTGCCGAGCGATATACTATTCGCAAAGATCAGCATAATGACAGCCTTATCATGGGCTTTGGCAATGTGAACGAGACTCAGATTTCCGATGGGATTCAAGTGCTTGCGAAATTTATCTAATACTTTGAGCTGTTATGTTAGTTCAACTGACTATTCGAACATTATCAAGTAAAAAAGGAAGGGCCCCTGCCCTTCCTTACTTCAGTTTCATTTCTTTGTGCCATCAGATGAGCCCTTCATCGAAATAGGGCACCTGCACATTTTTACGAACGATTTCTTGTAAACTTTCCTCATAAAATGGCATAAGCGCATCCGCTTCTTCAATACGAATCCAGGCTATATGTCTGATCTCGTCAGGTCTTGAAATGGTTTCAACTCCACTCACAATACATGCTTTGAAGGTAATACATATGCCATGTTCAGAACAATCTTTCTTCCTGTACTCGTTTATGGCTACGACTCCTTTGAGCTGTACCTGTAAACCTGTTTCTTCACATACTTCACGAATGGCGGCGAGTTCCAACGTTTCATGAGGTTCAACTTGACCACCCGGCAGAGACCAGGTTTCTGAGCCTCTGTTTTGAACCATTAATAGATGTGAATCATTCGCGTCGGTAATCAATGAATAGACGGTATGCACGCGGTTCATCCTCTACCCCTCTCTAGACGCTGACGATAATGACCCCTAGAAGAATAATGCCAATCCCTGTCCATTGACTCTTCGTCAGCTTTTCTTTCAGAATCCATCCGGCCATAAGTATGGTAACGACACTATATAATGACGTAAGTGCTGTTGTGCTTGTGGTATAATCAACGGTTTGTCCCATATTAAAAGAGAGTAAAGCTCCTGTGTCCAGTAGCGCGGCTACAACCAGAATCAGACCGGTAGACAGGCCTATGCGCGGGAGTTGGATTTTTTTTACCCGAAGAAGTATAAACGCACAGACAAATTGGATGATCCGTGTGACGAGCACATGAAGAGTCACCCCCAAATGAGGAGTGATGTATCCGATCGCCCAAAAATAAAAACCAATGCAGATTGAGGCGATAATCGCCTCCGGTATGCCCGACAACGTTACTTGTTGTCCAACGCTCTTACTTGATCTTGTTACCGTCAACACACCGATAATGAGCAATATGACACCAAGAATTGAATTGAAGGGCAATCGCTCTCCGCCTACAAAAGCAAGAACCGCAGTCACCACAGCAAATCCCGAGCCGATTGGAGAAACAATGGATAGAGTCCCCTTTTCAAATGCCCGATATAACAGTAACGTACCTGCAAAATTGACGACACTGATGCCAGCTATTGCAAACCACACCATTAGGTTTTGATCCATATGAGGTGTTTGCGTAAGTACATACCCTCCCAGCAAAAGTGAAGCAATGAACTGAATCCCGAGCAAAGCAGGCAAAGTTTGAACCTTCCTGGTGGCCTGGGTAACCATAAAGTCCGACAAACCAAAACAAAGTGCTGCAATCAGGCCAAATACCATACGTTGATCCTCCCAAATTCGCTTTTTGCCCAAGTATCCGAATTATTTATTGTTCAGAGTCCTCTTTTCCCCATATTTGTATAACAATACGAAGCTGAACATAAACAGACTTGCAAAAAGCGTGACAAGAGGCAAGCTCCACACTTTTTCTTCGGGAAATATAAAGGTTAGTAACGGTATAGCGTACAGAGCAGGAATGCGAGCATGAAAAAAGCGGGATATCAGGGCGACTACAATCATATTGATGGCTGCAGCCAGCACCTGCGAATCCACCTGCGTAAAAATGAGAACACCAACGGCAGCAGATAGTGTTAGCGTAAATGCTTGCTTAAACACAATTTTTGCTGTGTACATTGGCTTTTGGAGCGATTCGTAAAGGACTACAAAAATAGGCGGAATCACTGCCACTTGTTCATAACCCAGTAACCAGCAAATACTAAGCCAGCATATTGAAATTACTGGGAATATTACCATGTATTTGTATTGGATCATCGACTTGGTTGCGAGATTTTTATGAAGCTGAAACACAACAACTCCGGCCATTAAAGTCAATGTGAAACCAAGGACAATCCACACAAATGACCAATCCTCTGTATGAATAGCGAGTGGTAATAGACCTGTTGCAATGGCGGGTGCAAGATTCGAGCGTATTAATCTTAAAAACAACATCATGATCATTAGAGTAAGAACGATCTTGATTGGATAAAGAATCTGGAGCTGATTGATGACCAGACCTATCGTAGCTGTTACGGTTGGTGCAATGAAGATGACAGTGGGATGTCTAATCCACCCTGGTTCTCTGTATACCCACATGGCGATAGCCATCGCCGCAACCTCTGGTAAAATGATCTCTGAATGTTGTAAAATTTCGGATAAGCCAACCATGAATGAAATGAATAATATCGCAATAACGTAAGGCACCTTGCCTATTTTGTTCGTTGCGGGATCTGTTGCATTCATATGCTCCCCTTTCATTCCAACATAAGCCTTTGATGTTAGATAATCATAGCTATGATTCATATTCGGTTAAGCAGCATGCTGTTAGATTATGCTAACATGAACATTTTGATTGTTTTAAGTACCACTATAAGCATTTTTTTGCGTACCAATTTGGAGTTGTGGGGAAAGAAGACACTTCATTATGTAATGAGCTTCAGCGTTATTTTTTTAAAATGGTGATGTGTACAACATAAAAAAAGTCGCTAAATGAGCGACTTTAACACGATATATGAAATTAACTTCTATTTAAAATGCCGAGATAAGCACTCCAGGGTCCAACATCATTCCTGTATCTCTCCGCCATCACCCTAACAATCTGCGCAATATGCGTAAAATCATGAACGACCCATGCAGATAGAAGCTCCCTTAACTTTACCAGGCCAAACTCCGGATGCAAGCCCGTTTTCTCCAGATCAGGATACGAAAGAATGATATCGTTGAGTGAGGAAATACTTCTCTTTCTGATGTTGCTAAATTCCTGTAATGCCTCTTCTGTGGTTCGTTCCGATGTCTCCTTCAAGTGGGAGAAACGGTCAAAAGCAGGAAACAGCCGATGCTCCCCGTCCAACACGATCGATTGTACTCTCGGAATCCAGTTATGTTTCTCTGCTTCAATGAGATGTTCGATTACTTCTTTTGTATTCCAGGTTCCATCCCCTTCATTACTTCCCAGCCATCCGTCTGAAAGACCGGATAAGAAGTGCTTCAGCGTTTGCGGTGTACGTTCCAATATCTCGATAGCTTCTTGTAAACGGAAATTCATATGAATATCAATACCCCCTCTATTAAATAATACCTTCAATGAATAGTACTAGGAACATTCCTTTGAACTGTACTAGAGTCTCAAATGGAGGTTAACCATTGTTTCTTAACGTTTTCATTGCGATGTTGCTTAATAGTTTCTTTTCTTTAACGTTTGTCCCTATTCCTTCTTTTCAGAGCTTTTCAGATAAAAGTCACTATTTCAAAAAAATTTATCAATTCAAATTAGGAGTATAGCTCTAACGGGTCTTGTACATAAAATAGAACAGACTTAAGTCTAGTAGCTCATCCACCCGCAGCCAAGGGATGCAATCCGTCCTTGGTCAGGTGTGTATTCGATCCTCAATTGGTATATTTCTTGAGGTAAAATATTTTTTAGTCGGAAGGGGAACGGGCAAGTGAAAGTTTTGCTACGCATTTTGATGTATGTTTTAGTCGTTATTTTAATCGTGGGAGGATCAGGTGCAGTCGGTTTCATTCATACAACAAATGCTGGAATGTCCTTGTATAACCAAAGCAATCCTCCTGCATTAGATCAGGTAAAGAAACCTGCATACGATGCTAACAAGCCAACGGTAGCTGTTTTACTGTCTAATGAAGTAACGGAAGTTTTTGATTTTCTAGTCCCATATGAGATGTTTGCCCTCACAGGAAAGTACAACGTATTCAGTGTTGCACCAGATTCGGGGATCAAATCATTAACCGGAGGATTGGATGTCATCCCCCACTATTCCTTTGCTGATATGGACCAGATGCTTGGTAAAAGTCCAGATATTATCGTGATCCCTTTTATGCCGATCCTGGATGAGAAAAAATACGCTCCTGTCCGTGAATGGATTCGTAAGCATTCCAGTGAAAAAACGATTTTATTATCCATATGCAATGGTGCCGAGAATCTGGCCGATACGGGACTGCTAAACGGTAAAAGTGCTGCGACACACTGGGGAGATATTCAACGGTTGATTAAAAGTTATCCGGAAATCCATTGGGTAAAAGATCAGCGTTACGTTCCACAAGGGAACATCGTCTCTTCAGCAGGCCTTACATCCGGTATGGATGCGACCCTTTATGTCATTTCGCAACAATTAGGGGAGTCAGCCGCAAAACAGGTAGCGAATGAGCTCCATTATCCTTCCTACCATTATGTAATCGAGCCGAAGATGGAACCTTTCACGGCAGGATTGAGTGACATTACATATATTTTGAATCAATCCTATCAATGGAATAAGGTCAAAGCCGGCGTACTGTTATATCCAGGTGCTGATGAATTAGATTTGTCCGCTGCCTTTGATACCTATGGAGCATCTGGAACAACAACGACTTTAACGATATCGCTTGAACATCAACCGATCGTAACGAAGCATGGTTTGAATTTGGTTGCGCGTTATCAGATGAACGATGTTCCCTCACTATCCAAGATGATCGTTGTTGGCCCTCAAGCTGAGACTATAGCCGCGGAGGACATCAGGGTATGGAAACAATTATACAACAATACGGAATTGTTATTTTTACACAAAAATATGCAGGAAAGATTTGCAATGGACCCGGCATTTGAAGATTTAGCTAAACAAGAAGATGTTATGACTGCAAAATTTGCTGCCAAACGTCTCGAATATCGTGCCACAGACCATTTAAAGCTGGAAGGAGCCCCCTTCTCTAAGGAATCGTTTGGAATACCTGTTATCCTTGTTGTGCTCTCACTGTTGGTGGGTTATTTTTTGGATCGGCGATTTTTTGTTAAAAAGCAACGGTAACTTTGGTATTTGGCATTCAGGCAGCTTACAAAACAGATTGAAAGCTGTGACAAACTAAAAGACATGGGCAAGAAATACAAAGGAATCCGACTGTATTTCTTGCCCAATTTATTTAAAAAGGATGGCGGAGGAGTAACCCATTTCTCTAGCAAAAAGCTGCATCATTAGTTCATGCCGAGCTTTTCTAACACAAGATCAATCGATTTCTCCTTAATATGAGGAGCATCGCTAATGATCCATTGAGGTACAGTATAAATTTGTTTGTTCTTCATTGCCTTCATGTTGTTCCAGATCGAACTTTGGGTTAATTCCTCATAGATCTTTTTAGCTTCTTGATCTCCGCCACGCAGAGGGCGCCCAACCTGAATAAATATATGATCTGGATTTAGCTCAGGTAGCTGTTCAATTGATGTATTTTCAAAATTTTGGATCGATTCGGTTTGGGGTAAATATTGTAGACCTATATCTTTAGATAACGTTGCTCCTAAGGATTGAGTTGCGCCATAAATTCGAAGTACCTTGGGCATCACACGCACATAGAGGACAGTTTCAGCAGGATCAATCTTTGAGGTTAGGAGTTGCATTGAAGCAGTTGCCTTCTGATCATATTGGGCTAACCATTCCTCGGCTTCCTTGCTTTTTCCAAGCATGCTTCCGAGTTCGTGCAAAGATTTGCGCCAATCATCATTTTCGTTTGTAAGGATTGTGGGTGCAATTTTGGTCAACTGGTCGTAAATTTCTCTTCGGCTTTCCCAACCGATAATTAAATCCGGATTGATTTGAGAGAGTATTTCGAGATTAGGCTTATCTCCAAGATCAATGACACCATCTAATGCATCCTTCTCTAAATATTCAAGGTTCGTCTCTCCCATAAAGTTTGTCATAGCATAAGGTTTGATGCCAAGGGCTAAGAGAAAATCAGCAAGCTGCCAATTTAAAACGGCAATCCTTTTGGGCTCTCCAACAATTGTGTTTTCCCCTGCTTCACTTTTACCTTCACTTGTACTACAACCAGAAAGGAAAAGGGTACTCATCAGCAGTAGGAGTAAAGCAACCCTGAAGTATTTTTTTGTATGTAACAACGTTTCTCCCCCTATATATAGAATGCACACATTATAATGATAATAATTATCATTGTCAATTGAGCAACGAGATCAGCAAAGTCTTTTCCATTGCTCCAAAAGTTGTTTTATAATTTATAGGCACAGAAGAATATGAAAGGTGGTTTAGCAATGAAGATTCTCATTGTTGGCTATTTTAGCGAGATCTCAAAATTAAATATTTTAAGATGTTTTCCGCAAGAATGGAACATTGTCGTTGTTCCGCCTGGAAAAGAGATGCTGGATCATATTGAAGATTGCGATGTAATTATCCCTGAACATATTCAAGTGGATCACAGCCTGCTTTCTACCGCAAAAAAATTAAAATTGGTACAGACCGGTGCAGGATTTGATAATGTAGATGTCCCTGCCTGTACAGAGTTTGGGATCTGGGTGGCTAATGCTGCAGGAGTGAATGCACAAGCCGTGGCCGAGCACGTCATGGCACTGATATTTTCGTATTATAAAAACATACCGTTTCTGGATACCTTCATGAAAAACAAGATGGATGAAAATCATTTGGACTATAGAGGTAGTGAATTACAGGGCAAAACAATCGGCATTATCGGTTTGGGTGCTATCGGAAAAAAACTGGCTGCGTTTTGTAAGGCTTTTGACATGAATGTACTGGCTTATGCGAGAAACATCGATGTACAATCGAACGGTTTTGTGACAATGACGGATATCGATACTCTTGTAAGCACATCGGACATCGTCAGTGTACATATTCCTTTGAATCAGCAAACCAAACACCTGATCAACAAAGCGGTTTTCAACAAAATGAAGGATTCGTCTCTGTTTATCAATACCTCTCGTGGCGGGATTGTCAACGAAAAAGACTTGATTGATGCATTAAAAAACGGGGATATTTCAGGCGCATGCCTGGATGTATTTGAATCTGAACCGCTGCCTCTGGACAGTGAACTGCGGAATATGGAGAATGTAATACTTACTCCTCATACAGCAGGAATGCCTGATGGTCGGAAATTTCATAAAAAAAGATATGATTTCTTCATAACGAATATAAAACGTGTTGAAAATGGTGAAGAGCCTGAAAGCAAGCTCAATCAGATATTATAGTTTTGCTGCGATCAAGAGCCCGAAAAGTTGTTGTGTTGAGTCTCCCCTAACAGGAGATGATATACTATACAATCACAGAGGTGAAAAGGTTATGCAGCGAAAACAAAATGAGCGATCTACCATGCAAACATTAAAACAAGAAACAGCAGACAGTGTGTTATTTTCCATTGGAGAAACTGCGCAGATGATAGATTCTACAGTAAAGACGGTTCGTTATTATGATGAAATACACTTAGTGAAAGCATCTTTTGTAAATAACAGCGGGTACCGCTTTTACACAACCGAGGCCATATGGCGTCTACAGCTTGTTAAAACACTTCGTGAACTAAGATTCGGGATCGATGATATTAAGAAACTTCTTTCCGGGGAAATATCGATGGAGACCTCGCTGGATTGGCAAATAGAAACGTTACAAACGGAGGTTCAAGCACTGAATGGCATGATTGCGATTTTGCAAAATGCCAGAAGCACAGCTAACGATTATAGTAAGGATTCCAAGACGACTCCCTCCCCTCTTCTTTCGCACATTCATGAATTAGTTGATATCCAGAAGCAAAATCAACAAAACAGACAGCAATTCGTTTTAACCAAAATAGAAGAAATCGGATTTATGTCAACTATTCCAGCAGCATGGCAAGATGCTTTTTTCCATTACTTCAACCAGTACATCCTTCATCCGGAAAACCTGTCTGCCAAGCAACTCATGGCATGGAAGGAGTTAAAAGAGCTGATTAGCTCCCCTGAATTCATTGCTGATCTTCAAAGTGTAGAGTTTCTATTTGTTAACATCGCTCAGCATGCAATTTATACGACTAAGGAATGGGTCCGGCTCATGCACCGTATTCAGAAACGATTGAGTATTGCTCTGAAAAATAACTACGAACCTCATAGCAGCTATGTACAAGCCATTGTTGAGGATGCATTACAGCTATATTCCCACTCTAATGCTACGAATGACGGCAAGGCGTTTCTTCACACGATAAAAGCCCATATAGACAAACTCGAAACCGAAAATTTCAAACGATCCGTAAGGCTTTGTTCCAAGCTTAGCCCCAAATTTGAACAATTGTCCCAAAGAGACGACTTGTTATTTCGCGGCTTGAGATGGAAGCTTCAGCAGATCTAACCTGTAAGAAACCATAGAGAAGCCAGTCACCGTGACTGAAAACCATTGGTCAGAACAACATCTGACAACTTGGTTGCAGTTTAGAATGACTGGCTTTTTACTTCCGGATTTTCAGCTTATTTCTCGCCTTTTTCTAACGTAAACAGCGTATGCTCGCCTATATTTTGATCAAGTAGCTTCAATGGCTCCTGTTTCAAGAAGTGATTAAAAAAATCCAGCGTGTATGCATTGATAATCGGATGTGATTTTTTCAAGCTTATACCGCCCATCCATTCAAATAATGGCGATGTAAGATACAGATCGGAAAAGCCCATATGCGACATATCACGCAGTGTTAGCCAGTAATTCCCGTCATCTGTAATATGATCATATCGTTTGAATAAATCTGTCAATGAGGCAGTGAGTGCAGGATCTTTAACATGCTGCTCAAAATATCTGGATTGATCCGCACTCATCATTAGAAAAGGTTTATTGAAGCCCCCTTCAGGCACTCGCAGCTTTCCATAAAGCACCCCATCCATATTCAAGGCTGCCTTGATTCGAGGATCGGACATTAACATTTGTGTACTTGTTGCCCCGCCAAAGGAATGTCCAAACATTCCGATACGCTGCAAATCCATTCGGCCTGTAAAACGATGATCTGGATCATAAGCAGCCAGTTTTTCCACCTGACCTAAAACAAATTTGGCATCCTGTTCCCAAATCTCATTCGTTTGATCCATCATCTCGACCGTCTCATCTTGACCTGGAGTAAAGTAAACAACCGTACCGTCGGAAAATGGGGAAACCGTGCTGTTATAGGTATGGTCAATACCTACGACAATGTAGCCGTGACTGGCGATTTCCTCGATTTGGAATGTATTTTGATTTTTATGGCCATTCAAGCCATGTGAAAAAATCAAGACAGGGTAAGCTGCTTCCTGATCTGAGATGTCCACATTTTCAAGGGAATGTGTTTTTACATAGCGTATGTTGTTAAATAACTGCTTTGGCATATCTAAAAGTCGATGATAACCTTCTGCCAACAATGCCCCGTCTTGTACGTATGGGCTTATTTCTCCCTTTGAATCCTTATCGGCAGGGTACCAAATTTGAATTTTAAGTTTACGCTTATCCCCATCTTCTGGAGTAAAGGTTTCCTCTCTTGTTGCGTCTGTCCACTCATAAGATGTGGTTCCTATCTTATAATTTCCTGTTGGCTCGGCAAAAGTAAAAACAGGCAGTAGTATTGGCAGCGTGACAGCTACAAAAGCATAAATGATAGCTGCCGTCATTCCAATGCTCCTTCTCATTACGCTTGATTTAGAGCTTTTGGGCTGTGTAGACCATGGGAGTCTAGATCGCACAAGCATATAAAGTGGTACAACAGCAAGGGCGCAAGCAGGAATGAGCTGCCAACGGATGCCTTCCAGTATACCTTGCAGAAAAATGACAATAACCGATATACCGAGACTAATAAATAAGCCTCGCGCCTTTTTTTCTGTTCCAACCAAAATCCATCCCAAAACCGCAATGTTCCACAGGATGACAATAGCCTCCAGATTTCTCATATACCCAGCTCCTTTGTCGTGTTGCGACTAACTACTTAAGAGCAAGTATATGGTCTCCTGTAAAGGGAGACTCAAGTCCCTGTTTTGAGCGATTGCTCAGGCTATTCTTGAAAGGTATAAGCAGAATCATATTGAACTCGCGCCTCAACGACTTGAGTGTAATGCTCCCTTCCCCACTGCCTGATCTCTTTCATCGGCTCAAGCAAGGTTTCCCCTAATGTTGTTAGAGAATATTCGACAGTTATAGGTACTGTAGGTGTAATATGTCTTTGAACCAAACCATCTCGCTCCAGCTTGCGTACCGTTTGGGTAAGCATTTTTTTAGATATCCCCTCAATTCTCCGCAGTATTTCTCCATATCTGATCTTACCGTTTTCCATAGCATATATAACAAGTGCAGTCCATTTGTCAGAGATAATATCAAGAACTTTGCTATAGCCGCAATTGGATAACGAAATATCTGATTGTTTCGTTTTTGCTGAATGTGCCAAACCGTTCCCCTCCTATGCCCGCTGAAGTTCCCAGGACACTTTAAAGTGCCTACTTATATCATTTTATTTTTTGGATTACTGTATGTCTATACCAGGGGGTGCCCTGTACTATATTCCTTCGAAGGCGGGTAAATCACATGACAAACATCATTAAAAAGCGTCCCAAGTTATATGTGTTGGATAACGGTCGAATGAGCATGGATAAAAACTGGATCATCTCCATGCATAATCCGGCAACCATCCATAATCCGAATGCCCAGACACAATTTGTTGAATTTCCAATCTATACGGTACTGATTGATCATCCTGAAGGAAAAATATTATTTGATACCGCCTGTAACCCGAATTCGATGGGCGTTCAAGGGCGTTGGGCACAGTCGACTCAACTGTCGTCTCCGTGGTCAGCAAGCGAGGAATGTTACCTGCATAATCGTCTGGAGCAGCTAAGGGTTAGACCGGACGAAGTCAAGTATGTCATTGCCTCCCACTTACATCTGGACCATGCAGGATGCCTCGAATTGTTCACGAATGCGACCATTATCGTGCATGAGGATGAATTTAATGGAGCGCTGCAGACCTACGCCCGTAATGAGAAGGAAGGAGCCTATGTGTGGGCTGATATCGATGCATGGATCAAGAACCAGCTTCAATGGAAAACAATCAAACCGGGAGAAGACAATCTAGAATTGGTAGACGGTATCAAAATCCTGAATTTCGGAAGCGGTCATGCATGGGGAATGTTAGGTCTCCAGATCGATATGCCAGAAACCGGCGGAATTATTTTAGCTTCCGATGCCATCTATTCTGCGGAAAGCTTTGGTCCGCCGGTCAAGCCACCTGGAATAATCTATGATCTGATCGGCTACCGAAACACCGTGGAGAAAATTCGTGTTTTGGCCGCGCGCACGAGATCCCAAGTGTGGTTCGGGCATGATGCGGATCAATTCAGTACTTTGAGAAAATCTACTGAAGGATACTATGAATGACTCAGGCGTGGCACGACTGCCGATTTTACGTTGGTAAAAGAGTTAGAGGAGTCCGCTATATAACTAATTCGTCAGGAACGTGGTGAATGGGCCGTATTCGAGGAGTAAAGTTTGTAGTAAGAATGTTTAACCTAAACTGAAATTAGTATTACGTGTCTCTAACAGATGCCGCAGTCTAAGATATTATTTTCCAGTATAAGACTGCGGCTGGTTATTTCCACATGAACTTTTGTAATTACGAATGATTCATCTGTTTTTTGTTATAGTACGTCTCTATCACTTGATATATAGATTCACTTTTGATCGGTTTACTAATGTATTCATCCATTCCTGCCTTCAAGCATCGATCCCTATCTCCTCTTAGAGCATTTGCAGTCACTGCAACAATATAAGGACATTCTTCAGAAGATAGCTTCTCTTTAATTGCTCGTGTTGCTTCAAGTCCATCCAATTTTGGCATGTGCACATCCATAAACACGATATCGTATACATTTCGTTGGACAGCCTCTATAGCTTCTTTTCCGTCCACGACATGATCTACGAAGTGTCCCTTTTTCTCAATCATTTTACTGAGGACGAGCTGATTCATTTCATTATCCTCCGCAATCAGAATATGGAGAGGGGTGCCTCTACTCTTTTTTTGAGAGGACTCTATGTGCTGGCCAACGTCCTCATTTTTTATTTTAAAGCAGGCTGTGAATACAAACGTTGTGCCAGGTTCATCCGAATCCTCAATCCATATATCTCCATGCATGAGTTCTATCAATTTTTTGCTGATCGCCAGTCCCAATCCCGTTCCTTGCGTTTTGCGGGTCATATAGTTATCCAATTGGTAGAATGGCTCAAATAATTGCTGCCTTTTCTCTACCGGGATCCCTACTCCTGTATCTTTGACTTTAAAATGAAGATATACGTTTTCCTCACATTGTTCTTTAACCCTTGCTTCAATGTCTACACTGCCTTCCAGAGTAAACTTCACAGCATTACCGATGAGATTAGTAAGTACTTGTTTTAAACGAGGTGCGTCACCATATAGCGGTATTGGAAGCGCCTCATCCAAAGAAATATGAATATCTAACTTCTTTTCTCGGATCAAAGGTTTTACGATCTGCACCGTTTCTGTCACGATTTCTTGAAGATCAAATGGATCAACTGCTAAATCGGTTTTCCCAGACTCGATTTTAGAAAAATCGAGGATGTCATTAATAATCGTAAGTAAGGAATCTCCACTTTTTTGAATGATCTGAATATATTCCTTCTGCTCCAAGCTTAGACCCGGCGTATCCAGAAGAAGATCTGTCATTCCGATCACACCATTCATGGGTGTTCGTATTTCATGGCTCATCATCGCCAAAAAATCGCTTTTCGCCTGATTCATTCTTTCAGCTGTTTCTTTTGCGACAAGAAGCTTTTTCTGTTCGGTAATGTCCTTGGCCATTAAATAGTAACCGACATTGACATTGTTAATAATAATTGGAGCAAGGGTTGCCAATACTTCCGTTTCACGGCCGTCCCTGTGCAAAACATGGTTCATTTTCTTCTCAGCCAAATCATAGTGATTCCGCAGAATGAGGCCTAGATTGCTAGCTCCAATAAATCGTCCTATACTTTTCCCAACCATCTCGTTTACTTCGTAACCTGTCATCTTTACGGCCGCTGGGTTGGCGTTAATAATGTTTCCACTC
Organism: Paenibacillus xylanexedens; assembly: GCF_007680605.1. GTDB lineage: Bacteria > Bacillota > Bacilli > Paenibacillales > Paenibacillaceae > Paenibacillus > Paenibacillus xylanexedens_B. The sequence goes on along the minus strand of NZ_VEIO01000001.1, from coordinate 1,738,916 downwards.
ATGTCGAATGAAATAATAGCGTCATGATTATACTTTTTAAGCGAGGTATAACGTTCAATGGTTTCTTGAAGCTTGAATTCGATCTGTTTCTGATCGGTAATATCCTGAAGCACGCCTTTTAACTCTATGGGCTGTTGGTGTTCGTCAAAATTGATTAACCCACGTAATTGAATATATTTTACGCTCTCTTTTGAGCGAGTAGATTTAAATTCAAAAACAAATGGACTGCTTTGCGCTGCGTCTTTTATTCTTTCCCGTAAAGATGCTGCATCGGCAGGACTCATTACCTTATAGACATCTTTTGCACAGAAATATTGGTTAATTCGGTCAAGTTCAAAGATCTCCAGCACCTGTTTGGAAATGGTGATCTGATCATGAACTACATCCCATTTCCAACTTCCAATCTTCGCCAGGCGTTCGGCATTGATGCCAATGCCTTCACTGTGCGAAAGTCTTTGTTCAGATCGGATACGATCCGTAATATCTACAATATAGCAAATGAAGTAAATGATTTCAGACGTTACTTCGTCACGGACTGGAGTTACATGAAATGAACACCACAACTCTTCGCCATTCTTCTTAATGCAGCGAATGTCGTATATATTTTCTTTGGCTTTGTTGTCAAACATTCCAGCTTCTTTAATAACATCCTTCGAAGAATCCTCCGGGTGTGTTAAATCCTGGCCGCGGAGCTCCAATAGTTCTTCACAAGTGAAACCGGTCATATGGCAAAAAGCAGGATTCACTTTCAGCCAATTTCCTGCCGGAGCTATGAGAGCAACTCCAATCGGTGTATGGTTATATATTTGCTCGAAGCATTCATGGTGCTTAACCTTCTGAACCTGCATTGAAAGCTCTCCCCTACACGTCATTTTAAGATATACAATCATTTTCCCAAAAGCATAATTCTTTGTAAATTGAACGGTATTCAGCTTTCGACTACAATCTACTATTCAAATTTACCACAAATAGTATAGATTCATATATAATTATACATAGTTACAACAAATAAAGGCAGTAGATCATGGTGATCCACTGCCTCTTTTGGTTGGTGTTGTATCGTTTCCCTTTGAAGAGAGTTTTAATTATCAAAATGTAGGTGCAGGTAATTCATCTATTTTCAAACGCAATAAAATGTAAGGTTTTTCTCGCAGGTCTTTTCCATAATGAAATCTTGCCTGCCTATGTAATTGGTTCACAATTACATATAAATATTGATCCGGGCCAATCGAGAAGGTATCCGGCCATAACATTCGGGGATCATGGGCAATGGTTTCCATGACTCCATTGGGCAATATTTTTCGAATGCTATCGTTCTCATAATCTCCGGCATAAACGTTTCCCTTCGCATCCGTGATCATGCCATCCGATGCACCCTTCTCTCCCCAATACTGCACAAAATCACTTAACTTAAAATCGGGTATTGCTCTGTCTCTTAAAGATTCTGTTGAGATCGAATATAGCTGGCGACTGGTCAACGGACAATAGAATAACATTTTTCCATCCGGAGAAATGGCTATACCATCAGAGGCCAAACGAAAGGGCGATGTCGAACCATCCGCGTTACGATTCATCAGGATTCTACCTTCCACTTTCGGTACAAAATACGGGTCAGGTGAGGTAGAACTTGCTCCATTCAACCGTCTATACGCATTTCCGCTATCCAAATCCACGACGATAATGGCGCCTGGACCATTGGAAGAAGAATCCGTTATATAGGCGTAACCTGCTTTGCCTACACGAAAGTCAAATCGGACATCATTCAGATACGTTGTCGGCAAGACAACCTCTTCTGTAAATGTATATACTTTTCTTATCTTATTTGTGCTTAAATCTACGGCAACTAATTTTGCCCCTCCTTTAACGGGTTCGGAAAAATTGGGTGCAGCCGTATCCAGTATCCACAGGGTTCCCCTTCCATCCGCAACTATACTTTGCACACTGATGAGGGACATCGCGATATTCGAAGGGTTGAATAAATTCGTTTCTGCATTGGGATAAGGCTGCAACTGACCCTCAACAATTTCCGCTACCGTAAATCTGACATCATCTCCCCACTTCGGAAAACAAACAAAGATACGACCGGTTTCGGAAACACTAACGCCTGTAGGCATAGCCCCATAAAATGAATGAACGAGTTCTAACTTACCAAAATATTCTTCCATAGGTAACATCGTTTTTATCATTTCCTCCTTAACCATAGTTGAATAGATATTACCTATAATATGTTCAAGACTTTTTCTAATACCTGGCCTTCAATCATTCTTTTTCAACCTGCTTCTTAAAACGGTCCGAACCAACTTAAAAAACAAAAAACTTCGGCGCAAGCCGAAGCATTTTGATAGTGACTATATGTGTGCTAGGAAAAATGCTTCCTCCAATCGTCAATGCAGAGTAAATACCCATGCATATGTTATCGGAGAAGATTCGGAAAAGAAGGAAAAACGCTGTGACCAGCACCACGGCCGTTTTATTGTTGGTCCGGCAGACGTAATGCGTTTGCTGAAGTTTGCGCTTGATCTAAAAATTCTTCTGCTCGGGTTATCTGCTGCCCGGCCTTCTCCAACGCTTGTGAATCCGTTGCCGCATTGGCTCCATTGACCGAGCTTATAGCCTGATTTAAAGCCGTCTGCACCTCAGAAACCGCGTTAGATGCATGCTGCTCCAGTGTATGTCCACTCGAGTTTAGCGAACCTTCTGCTGGTTTTTTTGCGTTTTCGGTAGCTAGATCAACCTTGTTTTGATTGGGCAAAGTGAGACCTCCTCCCTTTGTAAACAACAATAAGTATCGGGTTAAAAATTAGTTTATATTCTAGCAAATAAATAGGAATATGAGGTTTTTAATCCACTTAAATCCATTTAAGTATAGGATCTGATCTGATGGAAAGTCTAACATTGATGAGAAAAGGAGGTGATCATTCCTCGATGAATAATCCAACGTTAGCGCCGCACGAATCGATGGAATTGCATGAAGCATTGAATTTTAAAACGCTGTGTCTCGCTAAATCAAAACTGATGCAAGGCCTGGTCTTTGACCAAGAGCTAAAAGCTTTAATGGAAAAAGACGTAACGCAATCCTTGCAACAGATCGCCGAGTTACAAGCCATTTACGCGAAAGCTCCTTTCCAAGCGCCTGTTCCGAATAGCCCTACACCTATAACACATTAAGGGGAGCTCAAATGAATACCGATTATTTAGACCCAATTAATGCTTTAAATATGCCGGAAATGGCCGATATGACCTTTGCCATGGATTTCCTTGTTCGTGCCAAGGAGGGTGTGCGTAATTTGTCTATCGCCCTGACAGAAACGGCTTCGCCAGATGTAAGAGCCCTGTTGCGTGATCACCTGAAACAGGGGATTGCAATGCACCAGGAAATTACGGAGCTCATGATTCGCAAAAAATGGTTCCATCCTTACGAGCTGAACGAGCAATATCAACTTGACCAGCTTTCAGCTAACAATACGGTGATGATCGGGCAGATGAATCTGTTCCCGGGTGATACGTCACGTAAAGGGATGTTTGATCGGACCCCAGATGAACATATTGGAGGACACCAAGCATGAAGGCGGTAACATATCAAGGGGTTAAAAATGTCGTGGTCAAAGAGGTTCCGGATGCAAAGATTGTGAAACCGGACGATATGATCGTAAAGATCACCAGTACCGCCATTTGCGGCTCTGACCTTCATCTGATTCACGGGATGATCCCTAACCTTCAGGAGAACTATGTCATCGGTCATGAGCCGATGGGGATCGTAGAAGAAGTAGGTCCTGGCGTGACAAAGGTAAAAAAAGGCGACCGTGTAATCATTCCGTTCAACATTGCATGCGGAGAATGCTTTTTCTGTAAAAATCAGCTGGAAAGTCAATGTGACACTTCCAACGAGCATGGGGATATGGGTGCATATTTCGGTTACTCTGGAACGACCGGCGGATATCCTGGCGGGCAAGCCGAGTATTTACGGGTTCCGTTTGCCAATTTCACTCACTTCAAAATTCCCGAAAACTGCGAACAACCGGACGAAAAGCTAAGCTTGATCGCTGATGCCATGACTACGGCATTCTGGAGCGTAGATAATGCTGGCGTGAAAAATGGAGATACGGTCATCGTTCTTGGGTGCGGCCCAGTAGGACTCCTGGCCCAGAAATTCTGCTGGCTTAAAGGAGCCAAGCGGGTCATAGCCGTTGACTATGTCGATTACCGCTTACAACACGCGAAGCGAACGAATCATGTCGAAACCGTAAACTTTGAACAAGATAATAACATTGGCAACACTCTTAAGGAAATGACCAAAGGCGGCGCCGATGTCGTGATCGATGCGGTGGGCATGGACGGCAAGATGAGCGATCTTGAATTTCTAGCCAGCGGTTTGAAACTGCAAGGCGGAACCATGAGTGCGTTTATCATTGCATCTCAAGCGGTCCGTAAAGGCGGAACCATCCAAGTCACAGGGGTATACGGTGGCCGATATAACGGTTTCCCGTTAGGTGACATCATGCAGCGTAACGTGAATATCCGTTCCGGACAAGCTCCCGTTATTCACTACATGCCGTATATGTATGAGTTGGTTACGTCTGGCAAAGTAGACCCGGGCGACATTGTTACGCACGTCATTCCACTTAGCGATGCCAAGCGGGGGTATGAAGTGTTCGATACAAAAACGGACAATTGCATTAAAGTCATTTTAAAGCCTTGAATATGGACAGACCACGGGAGGACAATCGGAATGAATTCCAAATATGCCTTACATGAAATGCTCGAGGTACATGAAATAGCTGCATTCAAGACGGTTTGCGTGACTAAATCCAAGACCATGCAAGCTTTGGTCACCGACCCGGAGCTGATGCAAATTTTGCAGCAAGATATGACATTATCCCAACAGCAGCTTCAGGAACTCGGTGAAGTGCTGTCTAAAGCGACTGTATAGGAGATAAAAAAATGAACCCAATACTAGAACACATGTCAGGTCTCCATACGCTGACTGATGATGTGATTGCAATGGATTTATTGATAAACGCGAAGAGCGGAGTCAGAAATTACGCCATGGCTGTGACCGAATGCGCCACCCCCGAAATCAAGCAAATTTTGATGAAACACCTTGACGAAGCCATAGACTCTCATGAAAAAATATCTAATTATATGGTGAAGCAAGGCTTATACCACCCTTACAATATGCCTGAACAAATTCAGCTCGATCTGAAAAACATTCAAACGGCTATGAATTTGCTGCCCTGAGAAGGCTTAACTCTAATGGTCAGGTCCGATTTAATTGTTACAAACTTCTGAGTACACTATGTTTCTGTGAAATCCGATAACAAGTTCGTGCCCGTAGCTCAGGTCACGGACTTGTACCAATAAAAATAAAAAACCTATAATATAGCGACTTCAGAAGGAATATGTTCTTTTACCACAGCTTGTTTGTAATAAATTGGGATTTTTAACTTAATATAAATACCCTAACAAATCTAAATTCCCCTGTACCCACTCTTTGTTTCCAACCTTCTTAATCATTAATCCATTAATGGATTCGCTCCCTATATCTATGGTATTCTGTGATCCATGATTTATTTTCAACCAAGTACAGTTGTTTTCCACCGTTTGATACCCGTTTTTTGTATACAAATTCGTATTATCTGCAAACCATAGTATAAAGTCTACGATCCCCTTTTTGGATAATCGATCTACTTCTGATAACAATAAGGAACCTATTCCTTTGGAGCGGTTATTTATCGAAACACATAAATCAATTAGACCTAGCACTTTTATAATTTCTCCATTTAAATTCATTACTCTATAGTCTAGACCAACGTGTCCCACAAGTTGATTCTCTTGATTAAACGCAAGAAATCTAAGATGGGGCAATTGCTTGAAATAGATTCGATTTGTCGGGTAAATTTCAGGAAAACAACGATTCAATACATTTTGTATATCGGCTTCTAATTTCTCGTCAATATTATATTCATGCACTTGTTTTATTTTCAAATGACCACTCCTGTTACTATAGGTCTTATATAAAGACTACCAACATTCAATTTTGTTTCGCTAGTATATATTTAGGTGAGGATGTTTCAATATACGTTGGTTTGTTTTATTTTATCAACAGCTGGCTTTTCGCATGATTACAAGCAGGACTAGCACATACTAAGGAACAGTTTGGTAAAAGCATACATAACGGAGGTCTCATCATGGTATTTACAATCACAATTATCATCGTTGCACTATTTGCAATATGGGGAGCGGTGGCACCGAATCAGCTGGCGGATGTAGCTAATGTAGCTTACAACTTCTCGATTCAAAATTTTGGCTGGTTCTATTTGCTGGCGACACTGTTTTTTCTGATCTTCGCTTTTTATTTGGCTTTCAGCCGATTTGGCGGTATTAGGCTTGGGGATGACGATGATGAACCGGAATATTCTACGATTTCCTGGCTGTCCATGCTGTTTAGCGCGGGTATGGGCATTGGACTCGTTTTCTGGGGTGTTGCTGAACCGCTCTCCCACTATTTATCTGCACCAGAAGGAGCAGCATCCGGGACTACGCAGGCAGCCAGACTTTCAATGCGGTATTCCTTTTTTCACTGGGGGCTGCATCCTTGGGCGATCTACACCGTCATTGGTTTAGCACTTGCTTACTTCCAGTTCCGGAAAGGCTACAAAGGTTTGATCAGCTCCACCTTTATTCCTCTGATCGGTGAGCGACTTGCTGCTGGCTGGCTTGGTAAGGCCATTGATATACTGGCGGTCATCTCCACTATCTTTGGTGTGGCGACCTCGCTTGGATTGGGCGCGCTTCAGATTGGCGGGGGGCTGAGTCATTTATTTGGAATTCCTAATACGACAATAGTTCAGGTTGTTATTATCACCGTTGTAACTGTACTTTTTTTAATCTCGGCGACTTCCGGTCTGGATAAAGGGATTAAGATTTTAAGCAACACCAACCTTGTGATCGCTGTGTTATTAATGCTTTTTGTATTGGTGACTGGCCCAACAACGTTTATCTTCGATACATTCACGACAACCATGGGCAGTTATTTACAGAATATTATTAACATGAGTTTGAGACTGACGCCGTTTTCAAGAGAAACCTGGATCGGAGCCTGGACGTTATTTTACTGGGCATGGTGGATTGCATGGGCTCCCTTTGTTGGTACGTTCATTGCGAGGGTATCAAGAGGTAGAACCATTAAGGAATTTGTAATTTACGTCTTGCTTATTCCAAGCCTTTTCGGATTTATCTGGTTCTCCGTCTTCGGCGGAACTGGACTTCACCTGGAATTGTTTGATGGCGTGCGTCTGGCAGAGGCTGTCAAGGAAGATACAACAACTGCTTTATTCCTTATGCTGGAACAGCTGCCTTTAGGCACGATCGTAGCATTTATCGCTACAATCTTGATTATGATCTTCTTTGTTACATCGGCTGATTCGGCTACCTTTGTACTCGGCATGCTGACTTCAGACGGTACGCTGAACCCGAGTAATCGAGTGAAGCTAACTTGGGGAATTCTTCAGTCCGCTATCGCGGTCGTACTGTTGATCAGTGGAGGATTGAATGGCCTACAGACGGCCTCTATAGTGGCCGCATTGCCATTCGCTGTTGTTCTGATCGGGATGTGCGTCTCTCTTCTCAAAGCTTTGCAAGCGGAGGATCGCGAGCGTCGTCAGAAGGAAAAACGGCAACGCCAAATGCTGAAACGAATGCTTGAAGAGCAAGATAACCTGCAAATCTAACCTGCAAATCTAAATCTCAAATTTCAAGCAGGTCATGTATGTCTCGGGTTTTAACGTATACAACCTTTATAGAAAGACAGTGAGGACACCCACCTTTGCGTGGGTTTTCTTTTATATCATTTTATTTTATTGTTAATGTTGGATGTTACTCCATTCACTTACATCACTTTGTCTATAATCATTATCGCCCACCGCAACCATCGTACCATCCGATTTCATTCCAATGGTATGGGCGCATCCTGCTGAAATTGCTCTAATCTCATGCCATTCACTTACAGCGCATTGCTGATGTTTATTTGAACCCGCAGCAATGACCGTACCGTCCGATTTTAGAGCAACCGTATGATAACTTCCCGCTGCAATGGCCACAACATCCCGCCATCCTTTTACGTCGCATTCACCTTCCTTATTCCTACCTGCAGCCACAACCGTACCATCCGATTGAAGCCCAACCGTATGAAGATACCCGGCGGAGACGGCTAATATGTTGCTCCAGTCGTTAACATTACATTGTCCATACTTATTGTTGCCTGCGGCTGTTACTGTACCGTCTAGTCTGAGACCGACTGTATGCCAGTCCCCTGTCGTGACCGCTATAATGTCGCGCCAGCTGTTAACATCACACTCCCCTTCGTTATTTCGCCCCACCGCAACCACCGTTCCATCTGACTTAACCCCGACAGTACGGCACCAACCTGCTGAAACAGAAACAATATCGCGCCATTCGCTTACATTGCATTGCTCATGTTTATTCCAACCTGTAGCTATTACCGTACCATCCATTTTAAGGCCAACGGTGTGGGCATTCCCCGTGTTTGCAGCCATATGAACATTTGCAGCATCAACTGCGACGATATTGCTCCAATTGCTGACTTTACATTGTCCGTATTTATTATCACCCACAGCTGTTACTGTACCGTCTGCTTTAAGACCAACGGTATGACGACGACCCGCCGCTACAGTAGAGTTGCGAAGGCGTTTCGTGTCAAACCATGCTTTTTCTCCTGAATTGTAGTCCATATCGCCCTCCACCAATAGAAATCCTGCTTCTCCCTCCATTTACTCAAATCATCTTTCGAACAATGATGTTCAAGGGGATTATTTGTACTAATGAAAAAAACCTCAGATGATATAACTATTCTGAGGTTAATCCATTAATTATGTTATTGAAATTCTATCATGTTGCAAACTTTTGATTCTAGTGACTGTCGTGTCAGTTGTTTTCAATACCTTTGATGACTTCAACCTTCTTATCCCCTGCTGATTTTGCTGCCTCTAATGCCGTTTTACCTTGGATCGCAACGATTACACCAGTCGCTAACATAGAAACGATTAAAGTTGCACTCAGGGCTGTGGAAATTTTCTTCTTGACCATAACGATACCTCCCATATTTTTATGAAATTTGTTCTGTTAAAGCAAATGAGTTATGAAGCAAACTTCACTGAAGAATAACAATATTTCACTTTATTGTTGGGTAATTTCATCTAGTGATTGTATTATAACCTACTGATAATATTTGTAAAAGGTATTTGCTACTGTTACAATATTGCCGTTTTCCACTTCTTTGAGATTTAAGCCCTATTCAAGTCCTACGGAAAACAATCGAAGTCTCCTGGTTTTCTTGCAGTGTTAAGTTCACATATTGCTGTCTGCCATTCATGTGTACTTGTGCCCCCACTCCATCAACCAGCGCGGTTGTCCATGGCAATCCCGAACTCAGTCGAATGGCGTTATCCTGAATAAGTGAAGACAAAACTACGCTTATTGTCCCGGTTGCTTGATCCCATGACAAACGGCTTACTTTCACTTGTGTTCTTGCCATTAGTCCGTCGACGTTACCGGACACCCAGTCTGAAGAAAGTGCAGGCAAGACTTCAATCTCTCCCGTGTTGGAATAGAGCAGTGCTTCCTGTACCGCAGCAACTACACCAAAAGCGGTGTCCGTACAATAACAATGATTTCTACGGTTGGTATCATGATCGGTCATCAAAGAATCATAATAACCTTCTGCGGTCATCATCGGCAGGAGTGAATGAAGGACACCATCTGCATTTTTTAAGCGTGCATGTACGAGTGCCTTATGCATCCAGCCATGTCCTGCTGTTGCATCCGTTGTGTTAAACTGGTCTCTGTTTGCCAGAGCTACAGCAGAAGCCGATGCAAGGTCAGCATCACTGTGGGTTTCATACGCAGGCCAGGCAGCATATAAATGGCTCAGATGCCGGTGATTGTTGTTTTCAATATACTCGGCCATGGCCCACTCACAGAGTGCACCATCTTTATCGTAACGGTATGCTGGTAATTGTTCCATCAATTTGTTCCACTTGTCTACCGCTTTCTCATATCCCCGGCGCTTTAAAGCCATCTCCGCTTGAATAACCATATTTAATCCATCTCGTGCAGCAGAAATGTCCATCGTAGCGTTTGCGGTGATGGTACTGTTATAACCGATTGGATGATTTTCAGGAGAATACGTAGGAATAATCATATAACGCTCACCAGCAAGCAATGATTGTTTGCCTGGCTCATAACGCGATTGTCCCGTAACATCTGTGAAATACTCAGGTGTACAGATTTGTTCCCAGAAGTTAGCTTGCTTGGTGAGCAGCGGTAGCAAAATATCTTGAAGCAGATTGAGCGTACCGCGTTCCTTCAAACTTAAGAATGCCTCATCGGATAAGCCGTTGTCATGAACAGATAAAAGCGATTGCAGACGATCGATGTTCATCTCCTCCACAATGGGAATATCGCGATTGCCGAAACATTGCCAGTATTCAAAAATAGGAAGTAAACACCAGCTCGCACCGGCATTCCAGTATTCAAAAGGATAGTCGTTATCATATTCGACATGCATAGCACGATCTCCGTCCGAGTTAACACTTACCTGAATCGCATCATGCATGCCGTAGGCCATACGGGCATTAGCTTCGAAATCCGGGGCATTTCTGAGGAAAAATGAGACGTACCCAAGCTGAGCTTGTGTCAGACTCCCCGTATTCATGGCTGCGACCTGCAGGTTCACATTCGCATCAAGTGTGTAAATGCCTCTCCATCCCGGATTCCATTCGCCTGTCCACATCCCGTATAAGCGAGGTGCGCTGCTTCCGCTGCAACAGATCATAGCATACCGTCCCTGGTTATAGACCTGTTCCATAAAAGCATGATTAATTCGGCTTGGGGATGCCTGTTGCAGTTCAATGAGTTTCAGATTATCCACATCTTTGTGTTCCTCATCGCCACCCAGAGCAAAACGTACAGTATTAAATTCACGGGAATGCCATGCGGCATGTAATGAAAGTGCCTGTTCATAATCAAATGCACATTGTGCATGACTATACTTCTGCACGACCGACTGGGTGTGCTGTAACAGCTCATCTACAAGGAAGTAGCTTGAACAGTCGGCAAAGTTCTCTATACTGCCCATTTCATGAGTTCGTCCCGAAGTTGTGATCAGAAATACGGCATCCGCATCTTTAATCTGAATTGCCGGGTTTTGTTCCTGCCCTACATTCATCTCCTCGCCTGAGCCTTCCAGCACAATACGTTCCTTCGTACCATTAACAACAATAACCTGAGTGACTCCGGCATATCCTCCATGGCACAACTCACTGCCTGCATAAGATGGATAATGGGCCACTTGAGCAAGATAACGGGCTTCGGGGTCCACCAGTTTTTTGTATCGAAGTGCACGAACTTCGGACATCCCATTATGTGCTCCATCCATATGTGAAATATCATCAAGCTGCAATACCATATTTATTTTTTTGCCGAGATCGGAATGCTCCAGCTTGGTGATGGACACGTCATCTATTCTGGATGTAAACGAAGTCCGTACCCACAGGCCGTCGTTATCACGATATTTTACGCCAGTTTCAGCCGTTTCATAGTTCGTCCAACGTTTATAATCTGAAACTTGTCCTCTGTTTATCATGTTCAAGCGAAGCTGATGACCCGGATGGTAACTGTAATAGAATGTTCTTACACGGGTCTCGCCATTGTCGTGTTTGATTTTCCATTGGTCATTCTGTTCAAACACATTTTGTCTGGCTTCCTGCAATTGACTAGTCAGTTCTGGTGGTATCTCTCTGGGGTCAGCGGAAGGGAAATTGAACCACATATGTTGAAAAATAAAGCTGTCGGAATACGGTGAACCTGACGTGATATAGCCGTTTCTTCCATTTCCACTTACCATGCCATCTCTCCAAGCGTGCCCCGGATTTAAAACGGGTATTTCGGTATAATGCAGAGCATAATTGCCTCTATTGTACAGATTAGTTCTCGTTTTTCCCAACTTCTTCTCCCCCGTTTCCTATTCATGGATTCATAGATATAATTATAGAGATGAGCAAGGGAGTTGTGTTATCACAAGAGCCGACCAAGTTCCGTTCATGATGTCGCATTACGACAGAGGAGAATAAACGATGAGTCTACCCCCGATAGATATTAATGATATGGATATCAAGTTAAAACTCGATGACCTTGTCCTTAACGTACTTTATGTAAAATTCGGTTATTTTCATCAAACGATGCCCAAACACAGCCACAGTCATGGAAGCTATGAGCTTCATTATATTCCGAGCGGTAAGGGGCTTCTTATTGCCGACGGCCAGCATTATTCCTTAACGCCCGGCACGTTGTTTATGACTGGCCCTGAGGTCGAGCATGAGCAAATTCCAGATCAAACGGACCCCATGGCCGAATATTGTATTTTCTTCGAGATTATTTCGGGACCCCTCCAACTGAAGCAAAATACAAGGGATCTTCCGACGAAGGGGGTTCTCTCCAGGTGGCTGCTGGATACGCCTTTCTGGATCGGCCCCGATCAGGAAAACATGATGACTTTATTTGAGATGCTTGCTCGGGAGGTGTCACTCAAACATATAGGTTTTCATCAAATGACAACGAACATACTGGAGATGATTGTAGCGCTAACGATCAGACATTATCGCCAAGATCCCACCGCGGTACGTAATGCACCGGTTAAAACATTAAATGATAGCAGGCTTGTGACCATTGAGAACAGTTTCTTATATGATTATCAATGGATAACATTGAAACAGCTTGCAGATAAAATTGGACTAAGCACGAGGCAGACAGAAAGGACCGTGCAGAAGCAATACGGAATGTCGTTTAAGGACAAAAAATGGCAAGCGCGTATGGAGGCTACAGCGCAGCTTCTGCTGACGACCGATTTGCCGATTCGAGAGGTAGCTATCGCGGCAGGTTTTTCCACACCGGAACGATTCAGTCATTCGTTTAAAAAATATTATAACCAGTCTCCCTCTAAATATCGCAGTGAGAATCGTATAACCTAGACTGCGTCTAGCTCTTCCGGTAAGCAACCCTATGAAAAGCATTGATATAACGGAATAGTGCTTTACCATCATCAGGCACATGCTTGCTTCTGCCCAGTGGCAACATCATTGCCTGATACGGTTCTGGCACCATGCTATACTGATGAACATAGGAGGTTAGAACGAACCCGTTCCGTTGCCAGAACTGAATTCGTTCCAGATGAGCCTCTGTTGTCCCGGACTCCGCCTCGATAATTATGCCTTCGACCCCATGTTCCCTTGTTGCCCAAGCCCGGAGCTGTTTCAACATCCACGTGCCTATGCCTGATCCGCGCAACTTCTGCTCAACCGCGAGATAGTCGATGATCAGCAAACGTTCCTCCCCCTTCCCTACCAGTCCAGTAACCGCCATAGCAACTACCTCCCCCTGATGCACGCCCATGTGTAAATAACCAATTCCACGATCCAGCATACTGTGCAGAATCACTTTTGTCTTGGCGCCGTATGGAAAAGCCTCTCGATAGATCCGCTCTATCCGCGCCCACAAGGCTTCATCCCAGGTCTTTATCGTTGTAAACTCTAATTCCAGCACTTTAATCGCCTCCAGATGGTTATCACAATTCCTGTCTCATGTTGTCGATCAACAGCGAGTTCTATTAATTATACTATTTATAAGACTAAGTCAGCTTGTCTTGATCAAAACAAAGAAGCCGCTATAAAAGCGACTTCAATGGGAGAGCGCTCCCCTCCTCAAACCTGCACGCACAGTTTTTACTTTCTTATAATGATTCTGGACAGCATTCAGAGCCTGTTCCTCCTCACCTTATCCCAAGCGCCGCGATTCTTCTATTTTTTTATTGATCGTGATCCAACCCATAGCATGCTTAATGAAGCAACTACCAATAACACAATAAGGGCTACGATAACAGCGAAAAAGGACTGATCAAATGCAAATTGTGCGGCCTGTTTTAATGTTTCTGAGGCTGATGCAGGAAGCCCTTCTGCTACGATTAAAGCTTCATCCAAACTATCCTTCACCTTTACTGAAACATTCAATCCTGTTGGGATTTTCATGGTTAACGTGTACACAAGACCGGATAGGCTTCCGATTATGGCTATTCCTGTAGCTCCGCCAACTTCATATCCCACACTTTCCATCGATGCAGCCATCCCTGCTTTTTCATACGGAGCACTACTCATTATAGAATGAGAAGCCACAGTCATTCCGCCACCTAAGCCTACTCCGAAAACCGCTAGTCCAAGAACCTGCCCAGCAATGCCTGAATCCAATTGTACAAGATAGATTCCTAACCCTGCTGCTGTTAGGAATAGAACAGCACTCTTGATATAAATCACATTGAAGCGATTCAAGAGCATTCCGGTCACTGGGGCTGCAATGACGGATGCAAAAGGGATCGTTAACGTATACACTCCGGCTAGTAGTGGGCTGAAACCTTCAACTAATTGAAGGCGTTGCGTCACAATATATTGGATTCCCGTCATAGCAAATAAACCTACCAATGCCGTAATAAATCCTGTGGTAAACAGTGGTATCTTAAATAATGAAAGGTCAATAAGCGGATCGGAACTTCTGTTCTGACGACGTATAAAGATAACAAGTGCCACAATGCCGACAGCAGCTCCAATGATTGCAAAAGTTACCGAACCTTCGCGGCGAGTAAACTCCTTGATCGCATAAATTAGAGTCACCAAGGCAATCATAATTTGGATTGAACTGGTTAAGTCAAACTTTTTACTTCTATCACCTTTATGTTTTGGAACGAGCAATATGGTTAGTACAAATGCTAGTATTGCGATGGGTAAATTAATTAAGAATACAGATCCCCACGAGAAATACTCGAGAAGAAGTCCACCAATAATGGGTCCAAGTCCTGCACCTCCTGAGGCAACAGCACCCCAAATACCAATAGCCAAGCCTAACTCACGCGGATCCGTAAACGTAACTCTGACGATTGCCATGGTAGCAGGCATCATAATCGATGCTCCAACAGCAAGAAGTACCCTTGCCGCGATCAAAACATAGGGGTTGGGGGCAAAAGCCGCAGTAAGTGAAGCTATTGAAAATATAATCAAACCTATTAAGAAAACCCGTTTATAACCAAGGCGGTCTCCTAATGTCCCCATTGCGGGAAGCAAACCCGCCATAACAAGGGAGTAACCATTTAATATCCATAATTTTTGTGAAGCAGTCGCACCTAATTCATGTGTTAACGTTGGCATAGCCGTGTAAAGAATCGTCATATCCATGACGATGAGTAAGAGTGCACTGGATACAATGAATAAAATCATCCAGCGTTTGAATGTTGACATAAGTAATCTTCCTCCATACGAATTATTTTAAACTTTTAGCATATTGAACTATAATGTATAGGGTAACCCTATAGTCAATAAACAATTTCAGCGAATTTAATACATAGCTATAAAGGCATGGAGGATAGAAAAATGTCGAATATATCAAACGAATATTTCACAACCAGTGAGCTAGCTAAAACATGCGGAGTGACTAAACACACCCTTTTTCATTACGATGATATTGGACTGTTAAAACCTGAATTTGTCAATTCTAAAGGCTACCGTTATTATTCCGTTCAACAATGTCTTGTACTTGATTTGATTATTGTGCTCAAAAAAGCCGGGAGTTCACTAGAGGAAATCAAGGTGTTTCTTCAGAAGCAAAATACGCCTCTACTCATAAATATGTTAAAAGAAAAACAGGTGGAGTTGGAAAGAGAACAACGTAGAATTACTCAAATGCAAAATATTCTGACAAGTGCCATCAAGATGACAGAGGAAGCAACAGTAGAGTTACCAAACGCACCAAAGATTCTGGAATGCCTAGAGGAATATTTTATAACTACCCAACTGGATGCAGGTGACGGTGATAAGGAGTTTGCCAAAAAATTAACCGAACATCGGGACTATTGTGAAACACATTATATCGATCATGAATTTCCGATTTGGACGATTATAAGTAAAGACCGATTTCAATCCGGGGGCGATTATCCTGAATACATAGCTAACCAAATAAAGGCCCCCATTCCTGAAGAAAAGCTGTTTATTAAACCTGCAGGTTTATATGCAGTTATAGATCACAAAGGCTCATACGATAGCATGTCACAAACATATTCTGTCATTAAAAAGTACATTGCACGTAAAGGAATGATAGTAAGCGGAGATGCATATGCATTGGAACTGCACAACTATTGGACAGAAAAGAACCCAGACGACTATAAAATACGGATATTTGTTCAGGTATCACATTAGTCTCTTCCTCATTTGAAAGCCAGATGAATAACAAAATCCCCCCTTCTTTTTAAAAGGGAGGATTGATATTAAACTTTAGATTAAAGTCATTTTACGAAGATAGTGAATCCTTACGTTCACTCTCATTTGACTCTAAAATGGTGATGAGCATATTTGTTTACAAGAGGTAACGCACTAATCAGATAACTTACAGTCAACACAATTAGTGCAGTAGTTAATACCCAAAGTGTTGGCCCTATAAAAATCGCGACAACCATGCCTAATGAGATAAGACTGTTTACGATTGTAAAAAGAGGATTGTTGGTCTCCAGCTCGGCTGTGTAGGGCTGGAGCACATAGTACAACAATAGATGGTGTAATGAAAAAAAGACAGCCAGCGTAATAATTAAAATCCAGATCGCAAGAAGTGAATCTATATTCCGTCCCTCACTTAATATGAGTACAGACACACTTATGACAGCCGCAAAACACAAGCCTAATTTTAGATTGGTGCTTAATATATATTTTAACCTTAAAAGGAAATGCTGTTTCGCATGCTTGCGATAAAATGCATATCGCATAAGTGGCATATCGCAATGGAAAAATAACACTTTACAGATCTGATTACCCACGGTCAGATTAAGCATAGCCATGATAAGTAAAGGTGTAAATCTTCCTACATAGTCCAGAGAAATACGGTCTTTGAAAATAAGTGTCAAGACAGACAAGATCAAGCCTAAGATTATAATGGCTAGTATACGTCTTCGAAACGGTGCTCGAAGGAGACTAATATGCCTCTTTATAAAGAGTGCGTGCATTTGCTCGTATCCTTTTTTGTCTAAGGTGCTCTGGGTGCTCTGCTCGACGACAGCAGAGTTAGAAGTGGATAGTAAACTTAAGTCGTTCCCTGTAGACTGGATCATTCGTTTTTGAATATCTGCTATCATGAGTTCTGCGTTCAAGAGCGGATCAGCATAATTTGTTACTGCGCGTACTGCGCCTGCATAATCCGTATATTTGAGCAAAACATACCCAGCAATAGTCCCTAACAACACGATGATTGTCACAAGCCATCGGTGATCCAATATCGCAGCCCCGAATAAAGGAATGCTCCATTGGGTTAAAGGAAGGTAAGCAAGAGTCAGTGAGATTAACATTGTTAAACTCGTAGCCCACGTTTTCTGTATGAGAACAAAGCCCCTCCGCTGAAATATTGCTAAATGTAAAAACTCGCATAAGACTCTCCAACAAGTCATGATTCCCACGACCTGCAATACATGGCTGATCGAAAAATTAAAAAATAAGGAGACCAGCGTAAAGGCTATCCCTTGATACAAGAAAAATGTGGTATACCTGTGAAACAGTACAGCTCGCATAAATCGAGTTGGCGCTATTCGCATAAACTTGATCGCAGTATACTTCATCTTGTTTGTTTCCAGCACTTTCGCACTCGTTACTGCACCCATCACGCCACTAATGCAAAAATACATATGAAGAACCAGCGCAACTCGCCCTGTATAATGATCTTCTGTCCATAAAAGGATAGGCAGTACAAGCATACCCCAGAAGTAGAGTAAGCTCTCTATTAAACCCGCACCGAACATCAAAATAACTGCGATTGCACCTAATGTTCGTTTCGCCCGGAAAGCAGCATATGATCGGTCACGAATGAAGGTGCCTACAACCGGTAACCTTTGCAGGAAATATATTAAACGGTTGACTAACGTGATCACCTGCAACTGCCACATGCGAGAAATCGTATTAAAGATTCCCTGCATCGGCATTCTCCTTCTGGCTACCCTCTTCGCCTTCATGTTGCAATAACTTAATAATTTGTTCCTCAAAGTCGGGTTGAGTAAGAAGATCAGGTGAAATCCGAGTTAAACTCCCATGATTTAAAATAACTAACTCATCACACAGATCCGTTGCCAATTGTAAGATATGGGTTGAGAAAATGAGGATATGATCCTTTTTCAGATCACGCAGCAGCTGTTTCATTTCGCTTGCAACGATGACATCAAAGGAAGTCAAAGGTTCGTCCAGGAGAATCACTGCGGGTTTGATCAGCAGGAACAGCATCATTTGAACTTTGTTTTTCATTCCGTGTGAATACTGTTTAATGAGCTTGTGGCGGTCTTCTAATGTCATGTGCATCATGTCGAATAAGCCATCAATGTCATCTCCTCGCCCTTCGATTACATCAACGTTAACATCTATAAAAAATCGTACAAACTCATATCCCGTCAGAAATTCCGGTAACATGGGCAGGGAATAAACATAGCCTACATCATCGACTTCCAAGTGACACGATGTCGATTCGTTAATAAGTTCCATTGTGCCGCTATCCGTATGAATCTCGCCACCTAGGCAATTGAATAAGGTTGTTTTTCCGGCGCCATTTCGACCAAGAAGGCCATAGATTTTTCCCTTTTCGAACTGAAAATCTACATCACTTAATACGTTTTTCTCACCAAAACTCTTCCTTAAATTCTGTAATACCAGTTTCATTAATTAGCTCCTCGCTTTCAAAACCCTTTTTTTCGTTCATATACAAATTGATTAATTGTTTAGTTTTCATACCTATCCATCCCTTCAATTTTTTTTCATAAAAGGATATTCATTAGCATCCCTTTAGAATGTAAATTGTCTTAATGGAACCCAGTAGTTAATCTTGGGAAATTAGACAATTACTTATCTTGTATTCGATCTTGATTTATATTATTCCTTGTTGTATCAGCGAATAAAAGAAAACGAACTATCGAATGATAGTCCGCTAGGCTATTTTTATAATCTCTTGTTAGTTCCTATCCATGCAAACCGCTTATGGCTGGACTTCACTAGTAAATGGTTGGAACCATTCCCCCATCCATACGGATCGGTGAACCTTTAAATGGCGTTGCGTAAGGGCTGCATACAAATGTTGCTAGTCTTCCGATCTCGCTTGGTCTGATGAAACGTTGCAACTCAGATTGGGGAAGATTGGCCGCCATGAACGTTTTTTCTTTCTCAACAAAGGTCAGACTCTCATCCTGGATGACACTCTCTATGATCTGCTCTACATTCTCCGAAAGGGTTGGTCCAGGCATGATCGTATTGACCGTTACTTCCGTACCTTTTGTCAATTGGCTTAAACTCTTCGATAAAGAGAGTAGCATGGATTTGGTTACAGCATATTGCGGCATATGTCCAGGCATCACAGCTTCTTCACTCGCGATAAAGATGACCCTTCCGAAGCCATTGTCCAGCATGGTTGGCAAATAAAATTTGGTCAGTGCGTTTGCGGAAAGAACGTTCGTCTGAATATACTTTTCCCATACCGTGTCGTCTACATCATAATAGGACATGATTTCGTAAATCCCGGTGTTGTTGATCAGAATATCAACCTGTGGGAAGGTTTTGAACAAAGCTTCACGTTCAGTGGCGTTGACAATATCGGCAGCCGCATTTTGAGGAGAAATGTTCGGATAGGCAGATTTGATTTCGCAAACGACTCGTTCTACCTCTTCAGCACATCGTCCATTGATAAGTACATTGACCCCTTCTTTGGCTAATTCCAGAGCAATCGCTTTACCGATCCCTTTTGTCGATCCTGTCACCAACGCTGTTTTGTTTTTTAATCCCATATCCATAAACCATTTCTCCTTTTTCTGTCTGGTTGATTTCTAGTTAAATGTAATAAGTGCTTATCTTCCTGTAGAAGCATCTTCTAGTTTGGCGTATCTTTCCGCATGTTCGCTTCGCCAATTGGCAGGTGTATCGCCTTCCCAAGCACGAAATGCACGGTAAAATGAATTCTGGTCTTCATATCCGATCAGAAATGCGACTTCCTTGATATTAAGTGATAAGTCTGCCAAGTACACCCGAGCTTGTTCATGTCTTGCCTGCGTGAGCAGATGTACGAAACTTGTTTTTTCATCCATTAATCGGCGCTGTAATGTGCGGTCACTCATGCCCAATTCCTTAGCGACGGTTTGTACTTCTGGACGTCCGGCACTTAAGCTACGCTTCATAATCCACTTGACCATGTCCGACATGGAACGATTTACTTTGTGTTCATGTAGCGTATGATCCAGTGCAGGGCTCAAAATCTCAAGTAACTCTTCATTGTAGGTGAGGAAAGAAAGATCCAGGTCTTTTCGATGTAACGTCAACCGATTTCTACTGCCATTTGTCCGGACCGGGCTACCAAAATAAGCTTCGAGAGCTTTTTTATCTCCCATCGGCTGGGTAAATTCTACTGCACTTGCAATAAGAGTCCGTCCTGTTCCCTTCCGTCCCAATTCAAGCAGGAATGCTAATGTGATGCCGACCAGTAATGGCGGACAAGTCTGATCGGTGACGATCCATTCCAGATCAATTGTAAAACCCTCCCCCTCCTCAACCATCTTTAATCTTTCGGGAGGACAAAGTTGTTTATACCTGGCCATCCGATGCAATGCATCGCGATAATTACGGGCATGATAAGTGGCTAAGATCGGCGGCGGATACTTCGTTACTTCATAACCGGTTGCGAGATTGATGATCCCTTGGGCAATATCGCCTGCAAGGTCAGAATACGCTTGCCAAATAGCATAATATTGAGCGGTATTTACCGTCGTTTCGGAAATGATGGTAAGCGGTAATCCGGCTTTACGAGCTACATCCTGTGAGGAAATACCTAATTGACATAGCCCTTCCCAGAAACCTTGTGGCATTTTGATACGGTTATAGGAATAGGGTGACATTCATCTGTACCTCCTTCTGCTGACTGACATATTCGAATGACAAACCTTCCTTGTCTTCGCTGACTCATGAATATGATGATACTCTTAACTTTCTGATATGTATCTAGCACAGGGTGACAACAGACTAACGAATTACGCCTATTTATAAACTTTAAGGCATAAGCGACTCCCTTACCCTCATATTCTTTCCCCTAATACAGCCGTATGCTGTAGAATAAAAGATAGTCATTATGCTTCTTTGTTGCACAGGGGGAAAAAATATGTTGAAGGAAAGGTTTTCAAAAGAAAACGCCTCTATTTTTCAAAAGCTTGGGCTGGGTCTGGTTTTGATGTTTGTGCTAATCATCCTGATCTTCTGGTGGATCTATCGATTAAACGTAGATGAAATTCAGCGTGAGTTGCAGAAGAATAAACTGGGAGAAGTACGGTTCATGTCTTCCCAGCTGTCTAATCAATTTGAGCAGGTATTAATGAATGCGCTGACATTATCCGAGGATCAGTCGGTTAGAGGGTATACGTATGCCCTCACTTACGGGAATGATTTTGCCAAATACAAAGCCAAACTGGAGCTGATGGAGAAGCTTTCTCTTAATAGTGCTTCAACGGCATGGAACAATACGATCATTCTGTATTATCCGGATGAGAAAGCTACTGTATCTTCGGATCGTGAATTTTCATTTCAGCCGTTCGTCATGTCCAAAGATCCCTTAGATAAATGGACGTTACATATGAACAAGGATGGTACGGGGTATTATTCGCATCTTACCAAGGGACATCGAGGTCCGATGTACATTGAGATCCGGATATCACTTGAAGTGCTGCAGAAAATGATGTCTGAATATACTTCCGGGACACCAATGCTTTATGACTCGCATTTTAAGACAGCAATCCGGGGAGCAGGCTCCTCACAACTTGCCGAAGCTGACGCACAGGTTATTCCACAGATCAGAAATGATAGCGGTTTCTTCGAAATTGCATATCAGGATCAAAATTATTTCATCAGTTATATGAAAGCAAGCATTCTCGATTTGTACTTTATTGATTACCATCTTACCAATCAATTGCAACAGTCTATCTCACGTAACAATACGTTGTTTGTGCTGGCCCTTGTGGCGCTGCTCCTGCTTTCTCTGCTGTACACGCTGGCGCTGCGAAATCAGATCCAACAACCGATTATTCGTCTGCGCAAAGCGATCGATCGTTTTGACCGGGGAGATTTCTCCAGCCGTGTTGATGAAACGCAGACTCTTGAGTTTCGTATATTAGGCCGGTCGTTTAACAGAATGGCCGAGAATACCCAGACGTTAATCGAACAGGTGCTACTTGGAGAGCTGTCGGTCAAAGAGGCCAGGTTGAAGCAGTATCAAGCCCAGATCAATCCACATTTTCTATATAACTGCCTCAACTATATTCAGAGCAAATCCAGTGTAAAAGACTATGAATCTGTAACCGCCATGACCCTGGAACTGGCTTCCTATTGCCGTTATATTCACCGCATTGAAGATATGGATACCACGCTTGGTGAAGAGCTTCGTTTTGTGAGCAATTACATGTCCATCATACATATGCGAAAAAAAAGCATTACCTGTGAGATCGATGTGCCAAAACAGCTTCTATCTATTCGTATTCCTCGTATGATCCTGCAACCGCTCGTTGAAAATGGTGTCAAACACGGCATAGAACCTTCCATGGGTTCTGGGAAAATTACAATTCGTGCAGCGCAGGATCAGGAGTTCATACGTATCGCGGTTGCAGATAATGGCGTAGGCATGCCGGCAGAACGGCTTGCACTCATCAGCGAACATATGGATGAATTAACGCGTCCAGAGGAACAGATTGGAACAGGAGTCCGAAATGTAAATCAGCGATTGAGGCTCACCTACGGCAAACGGTCAGGCCTCTCTATAGAGTCCACCCTATATGAAGGAACCTCATGCATCATTACTATACATAAGGAGGATATCGCAGATGCATCAGATTCTGTTAGTTGACGATGAATCCTATGTGATTGACGATCTTGAGATCTCATTTCCATGGGATCAATACCGTATTGAGCGTATTCACAAAGCATACTCCGGCATGCAGGCATTATCCATTCTGGAGGAACAGACGGTAGACATTGTAATCACTGATATTTCAATGCCCGTCATGAATGGACTTGAACTGATACGGCAGATCAAGGCGGTGAAACCCAACCTTCCCTGCATTTTGCTTACCGGTTATGCCGAGTTTGAGTATGCCAAAGAAGCGACGAAATTCGGTGTTGTCGAGTATTTATTGAAACCGCTGGATGTCGAAAAGCTGGCATCCTGTCTGGAAAAAACAGTGATGTCCATTGAAGAGCAGATTCGCAGGGCCTTGTCTTATGAACAGGCCATGAACTCATTTCGTGAGCACTTGCCTTCGCTAAAGGACAGATTACTGAATCAACTGATTGAAGGTAATCGTTATTCAGAAGATGTTCTGAACGACAAGTTGGGCCATTATCATCTGCCCTTCCAAGCCCAAGATGACGTACAGCTTGTTCTGGTGCGGCTGGAAGAGCATTTCACCAGATATACGACGACCAGTTTGCAATTGTTTGAATACGCTGTGACCAACATTGCGTGTGAGTTATTTAATACGGCTTTTCATACCTGGCACTGCAGGGATCATTACGATTATTTGGTCTTTTTGTTAAAGCCCGCTGGACCTGGAGCCAACGAAATTGATACTTCACCAGAGACGAATCACAGCGAGCGACCCATGAAGAAAAATCAAGATCTCACCCATCTTTCGTTGCAGTTGCATCACAATGTCAATGAATACCTGAAAGGAGGCATTTCGGTTATTCTTAGCCAAACGGGTACACTCCAGCATGATATCCGTGACATGTACGAGCAGGCCATATCGGCCCTTAAAAAGCAAGTAGGTAACGGTACCGGATACTTCTTCCCTCTGGAGGAAAGCTACCGCTCTGTCTCCATACGCTCCCTACATATTTTGTATGAACCTCCTACCTTTAATCATCTGCTTGAAACAGGACAATGGGATGTGTTCAAAGAACGCATGCACCGGATCAAGACCGGTTATGACGCATTACCTGAACAAACCGAAGAACATCTGGATGAGATTCAGATTGTATTGTTATCGGCTTTTCATTACATTGCCCACAAAAATCAAGCGCTGTTGTCTGATCTGGTAGGAAACGAATGGGTTCCTCGAGTGCCCTTTCGTTCAGTTTCCCAACTTACGGATTGGGCGGATAACATGCTTGATCGGCTGCGTATAAAGCTGGAAGAACAGTCTTTTGATGAGCAACATGACGTTATTCTTCAGATCAAGACGTTTGTTTCTTCTAATCTGCACTCCCTCAGCCTTCAATCGATCGCAGATCATGTATCCTTGCATCCGGTATACGTCTCCAAGCTGTTTAAACAATTTCAAGGAATCAGCTTAAGTGAATATATTTTAAGTGTCAAAATGGATCTTGCCCTCTACCTGCTCAACCACTCGCAGGATAAGGTATATGAGATTTCGGAAAAACTGGGGTATGCCAACTCCCAATATTTCATCAAGGTGTTTCGCGATAAATTCGGGATGACACCGCAGGATTACCGGGAGCAATAAAGCAGCGTATCGTGAAGAAAGTTAGCGTAAAAAAAAGCAAAAACCGCGCTTCACGTACACAGGTCAATGAAATCCCTTGTACATGAAGCGCGGTTCGTTTTTTTATTTTATCGTGTCATACCAAGCATTGACTTCTTCCGTGATCTCCTTACCTCCAGAAGTCATGTACTGTTGCACAAAAGTATCAAATTCCTCGATCGGCGCTTGGCCATAAATGATTTTGTTCAATACTTCCTTCTCCAGCTTGGTCAGCAGATCACCTCTGGCAACCTGTGTTTTCGTTGGCACACCCGTGAACATCTGAGGCATTACAATATCTTTTTGATCAATGACAATTTTGGCTGCCTTAATCTGTTCAGGGATTCGGTCCGCCAGGTTTTTCTCATACTGAGTGGTCGGCTCTTTGCCATTCGCAAGATCAGCTAACGTATTCATCATCAGGTTAGGAATGATCGCTCCATCAAAGGTTAATGAATAACGGATCGCATCAATCCAGCCGCCCGGAATTTTGTCGCTTTGCTGCTCTTTATATACCTCACCGTCAGGGCCGATATCATAATCATAGCCTTTGGCAAACCCGTGCACGAATGTTGTGCTGTCCGGATTAGCCCAGTGATCAAACAGATAGTTCTGGTATACAAAGAATGCGTCTTTGTGTTCCATATCTTTGTTAATGAGGACAGCACCCGTACTGATTGGTGTTCCGTGGCGTCCCATTTTACCGTCGGGACCAGCAGGAAGTGGATATGCTTTATATTCAGCACCTGGCACATTTTGCTGCAGATCCGGGATGGGCCAGCCTGTCATCCAATAAGGGCCAACGATAATACCGGACTTGCCGGCAGTAAATGCTTCAGCGGCTTTGGGCTCATCATACAGCCCTGCTTCTTTATCAATGTAACCTTTCTGCATCCATTCTTTCATCTTCTCCAGTGCCGGTTTCATCTCGGGCTGGATAGAGCCGTATGCAAGCGAACCGTCTGCTGCTTTATTCCACTGATTCGGCATCGCTCCAAACATGCCAAAGATCCAGCCGGATTCTGCCATCCATGTGTTCAAATTGTTTTTGAACCCTACAGAGAGAGCAACGGTGTCCTTCTTCCCGTTTCCATCCGGGTCTTGATTGACGAAGGCATCCATTACCGTTTCCAATTCATCTAATGTTGTTGGTGCTTTCAGATTCAACTTCTTAAGCCAGTCTTCACGAATGTACATCACTGGATCATTGTTGTAAGCGTTCTCCAGAATAGGGATTGCCATTCGTTTACCGTCACGGATGTAGGGATTCCATACATTTGGATCTTCCGCCATCGCTTTTTTATACGTATCCGAAGCATATTTATCGAACAGTTCTCCTGCATCCACGAATTGACCCGATTCAATTAGATCACTAATTAATGTTTGGCTGCCGCGGAAAGAAATAATATCCGGCATTTTCTGACCCGATGTGAGCATGAGACGAAGTTTGGTCTGGTAAGCATTATTTTGTTCGCTGACCGTCCATAAGTACTTAATATCGATCCCCAGTGTATCGTGAGCCCACTTTGTATGCACGTTATTTTCAATGTTCTCCCCATTTTTGAACTTCAAGCTGCTGGTGATCGGGAACACCGTCGAAATGGTAACCGGTTCAACATACTTGCCATTTTCAAACCGTGCGGAATAAAATTCATTACTGTCGTTAGGATTTTTCTGTGATGTAGAATCGTTGCTGCATGCTGCGAGTACACCAGATAACATTGTAGCAGCCATCAGAATGCGAAGCGGCTTTTTCCATGTTTTAAACATGTTGTCTCCCCCATATCATATCAAATTTAGTTAACCCTGAATGGGTCTTATTCTTTAACAGCACCAAGTACAATCCCTTTAACGAAAAAGCGTTGCAGTAAGGGGTACACCACCAAGATCGGTGCCATGCCAATGAAAATCTGAGCCGCCTTGATCGTCCGTTGTGAGATGTTCTCGAGGTCTTCGGGACGCACAGAAACTTTACTGAAGTCCTGCTGAACGATGATCGTCTGCAGGAAGGTGGCGAGAGGATACTTTTCGTGATCTGTCAGGAAAATCAAACCATCGAACCAGGCGTTCCAGTGCCCTACCATGGAGAACAAGGATAGCGTAGCGATAGCTGGCATCGACACAGGCAAAAAGACAGAGACCAATGTTCGAAAGTAACCCGCACCATCAATAAAGGCAGCTTCCTCCAGCTCTTTAGGCACATTGCGAAAGAAATTCAATAACAGGATCATATTCCACACAGATACGGCTCCCGGAAGAATAAGCACCCACATCGTATTGAGCAAATTGAGCTTCTGAATAAGAATGTAGAACGGAATTAAGCCTCCACTGAACAGCATTGTAAACACAAAGTACCACGTGTAGATATTACGACGTTTGAAGCTCCGATTTTCCCGGGATAACGGATAGGCTGCCAGAATGACAACGATCATGCTGAGAAGTGTACCCAGCACGGTTCGCTGTACAGCAACCCATAGGGAACGGATGAAGTTTTCATTAGCCAATGTTTTCTCATAAGCATCAAAAGTAAATTCAACCGGAAAGAGTCCAACCAGATTCGCATTGGCAGCTGCTTTACCGCTGAAGGAGACCGCGAGAATGTGAATCAACGGGATAATACAGAGTAACGATAATAAAATCAAGAACGTATAGTTAAACACGGTGAAAACTTTGTAAGGTTTTGTTTTATGATACATGCCGGCAAGGTCTCCTTTCTAGAAAATACGGTAATTTGCAAATTTATAAGCTGCACGGTATGCGAGCACAATCAGAACGAATCCGACAACCGACTTGAACAGCCCGACTGCAGCCGAGAATCCAAACTTCCCGTCGATGAGACCTACCCGATAAACGAAGGTATCAATGATATCGCCCTTATCGTAAACGAGCGGATTATATAGATTGAAAATCTGGTCGAATCCTCCGTTCAAAATATTTCCGAGTGACAACGTTCCTACGACAATCATGATCGGAATCAGAGCAGGAATCGTAATGGACCAGGTTTGTTGCCACCGGCTCGCCCCATCCACCTCAGCAGCTTCATATAGTGCCGGATTAATACCTGCCAGAGAGGCTAGAAAGATAATCGCGCCGAATCCGAATTCTTTCCAGATATCACTGGTGACCACGACGATTCTAAACCAGGTACCTTCTCCGAGGAAAAAGATAGGTTCCAGACCAAACACGGCCCCAAGAAACTGATTGATCATACCTTTTGTTGCCAGCATGTCCAGCAGTATTCCCCCAAGAATAACCCATGATAGAAAGTGCGGTAGATAAACGAATGTTTGTATGCTTTTCTTGAAGGTTTCCTTCCGTACTTCATTAAGGAGTAACGCAAAGACCAATGGTGCAATCAGGCCTCCAATCAGTTTCATTCCCGCAATAATTAAAGTGTTCCAGATCACCTGCACATTCTCAGGCATGCTGAACAGAAATTGGAAATGTTCCAATCCGATCCAGGAAGATTTGGCAAACCCGAGCCAGGGCTTGTAATCCTGAAAAGCAATGACCAATCCGCCCATCGGTATGTACGCAAATATGAACGTCAAGATAACTGCTGGCAGGAGCATAAGATCCAGTGCCAGTGTTCGTTTAAAGCCTTTTTTTCGTTTGGTGCGCCGGGGACTCGGGTGAATCACATCGGCTTTCGTGGGTGTGGTGGCTTTGGCATTACTCATTCGTGTGCTCCCCTTCTTTCTCTATGTTCTGCAGAGATAGGCGTCAGCTCTGTTGTATCTCCGTATATTCAGTATAGATTCACCGCGCCGAAGTCAACATGATAAAACGATAACTTCGATAACAAATTGTTAATATGACACGTCGGTTGAACGAAAATAACCCTCATGCCTATAGAGCGTTTACTCCAGAGGTACGAGGGCTTCTGATTTTAAAGTTGTAATCCCACTGAACACTACATGACACGTCTAATCTAAAGTCTAAGGTTCAAGGGTTAGTATTTGGATAAAATACGCTGGAGTACGTCTCCATCGATGTTGCCACCGCTTAATACAAGTGCGACATTTCGACCGCCGATTCGTTCCCTCTGTTCCATAATCGCCGCAACTACAGTAGCGCTTCCTGCTTCAATAATGTATTTTTCTTCTTTGGCCAGAAAACTTACGGCTTGGCCAATCGAATGCTCCGATACGGCAATAAAATCATCAACATAATCTTTAGCCATCTCGTAACTCAGTTTTCCGACCCCACCAAGCAGTGCGTCACAGAGGGATTCCCCGCTAGGATATTGTTCATATAAGGTATGATCTTCGTAAGATTTAATCATGGCCGGGCAGGCTTCGGTTTGCACCCCGACAATTCGGACGGACGGCTTGATCGATTTGGCAGCCACCGCAATCCCCGTTATCAGCCCCCCGCCACCTACTGGAACGACGATCGTGTCGATATCCTGATTTTGTTCTAAAATTTCAATGCCTATCGTGCCTTGTCCACCATAAATTTCCGGATCTTCGTAATAAGGATCAATATACGTTAAATGATGTTCATGAATGTACTTCATGCCGAGCGTATGAGCCTCGTCAAAATCTTTCCCTAATTTCATCACTGCTGCCCCGAAATAGTTCATTTTATCAATTTTGCTTTGGGCCGTCGTTTCGGGAACGATTACCTTTACGGGATGAATTCCGAGAATGGAAGCCGCGTAGCTTACAGCACTACCGTGGTTACCTGAAGAAATGGCTGCAACGCCTCTGCTCTTTTCTTCCTCGGATAACGTCATCATTTTGTTTAAAGCCCCTCGGATTTTAAAGCTCTTTGCTCGTTGGAAGGACTCCAGTTTGAAAAAGTATCTCCTATTCTGATCACCTAGATAGAATGACTCCTCAAGTGGTGTATGCTTCAGATGTTTCTTGATGCGGTCATATGCTTGTAACACATGTTCATAGCTAAAAGTCATTTCAAATTCTCCTCTAGATGTCTATTTTAATGCCGAGATTTCTTTCTTCTGCAGTCTGCAATGCCATTTTCGCTGCATATATATCCAGAATCGCCATACCTGTCGCATCAAATATGGTGATTTGTTCGTTTGAGGTTCTTCCCTTTGTTTTTCCTAAAATCAAATCCCCGATCTCACCGCATATATGGCTTTCTGCAATCTTGCCTTCTTTCAGCGGTATTTCAATCTCGCCCACTTCTATACAGTGCTTCCGATCATCTACATATAAGACGGCTTGTGACACCAGGTTCGAGTCAATCTCCTGTTTCCCCGCCATATCTGCACCTATGCAAGAAAGGTGTGTGCCTTCTTTTACCCACTCCCTCTTAATGATCGGCGTTCGGGATGATGTGACGGTGATGATAATATCACTGCTTTTTACAGCTTCTTCTAGCGATTCCGCTGCTTCAAACGTAACGTTCTCGATGTTCGTGCCAAATTCAGATTGAAGTCTGTGTGGTATTACGTCAACAAAAGTTCTCAGCTTCTCTTGGTCCCTGGCGGCGACACATACCGTTTTCAAGTTCGGAAGCACCGATAAGGCACAAGCGATTTGGAAGATTGCCTGATTGCCCGAGCCTACGACAAGGAGAGTTTCAGAGTCCGTTCTTGCTAAGTATTTTGCTCCGATTGCTCCCGAAGCACCTGTACGTATACCCGTAATAAAGGATGCCTCGGTTATTCCTAGAGGTCTGCCTGTTTCAGCATCAAATACGTTTATGAGCCCCGTCAAAGTAGGGAGTTGCTTCGCTTCATTATCGGCAAACCATGTGATTGTTTTATGCCCAAATACCTTATCACTCTTCAGATATCCTGATTTGATATCCATATCTGCCTTGCCTGGAACAAAATCGTAGAAGATTGTCGGCCAAGTCTCCGTGTTCTCTTCACTCCGAGCCTTGTATACTGTTTCCACTAAATGTATCACCTGAGGTACATTCAATCCTTGTCTGACATCGTGATCACTTAAAAATCGCATCTGGTACTCCTCCTTCTTTATCAAAAAAAGCATTGAATCTCATCCCTCCTACATTACGTAGGCCCTAGTGGGGAGTGAGACTCAATGCTTCTTATCGTTTTTACCCGGGGATAAAAACAAGCATGATATAAAATTTGTAGCTTTATTTTAGCTGAACTTTGTTGAGAATACAACGATTATTCATTATAGTTTACATAACTTTAAATATGGTAATTTTAAGCCACTATATTTGTCTGAAGTCCAATGTATATGCTATCCTTTGCGCCGGGCTGTCCGTTCGATTCCGTCAATAACCTTTTCGAACAGTTGAGCCGGCAGATCATGCCCCATCCCATCAAGTAACATAAATTCTGCACCGGGGATAGCTTCGGCCGTATCTTTGCCGCAAGCGGGAACAAACATCGGATCATCCACGCCATGAATCACTAAGGTTGGAACGTTTACTTTTGCCAGACGTGCACGCCGATCTCCTGAAACGGCAATAGCTGCAATTTGCCTGCCAATACTGCCCGGATCATAAGCTCTCTGAATTTCTTCTCGAATGAGTGAACGATACTCATCTTCATCGAAAGGAAAAGCTGTTCCCGCAATACGTTTGGCAAAAGCTATGCTGTGAGTCAAGTACCCCGCTTCATCCTCCATTGGATTTGGTGCTGGCCGAGTCATTAACGCCATGAATTCCGGGGATGTTGGTGGAAGTTCTGGGTTACCTGTAGTTGACATTATTGAAGTTAGCGAGAGAACACGCTCGGGATATTTGCTGGCCACAAGCTGGGCAATCATACCACCCATTGAGCGCCCAACAATATGTGCCTTCTCAATCCCAAGGGTATCTAATAATCCAATCGTATCATTAGCCATATCATCAAGTGTGTAAGGAATTTCTGGTCGTTTTCCCGACATGAGTGTTTTGGCCAATGCTTCGAAATCTAATGTGGCATGATTGCTAAAATGTGTAGATAACCCTGTATCTCGGTTATCAAAACGAATCACTCGAAATCCACGTGCTGCTAACATCTCACAGAATGGGACCGTCCAACGAATCATCTGTGTGCCGAGCCCTGCAATTAATAGAATGGTTTCATTCTTTTCGCTGCCATAACTGTCATAGGCAATATCAATGTCGTTTACTCTTAACGTATTCATTATGATGTTCTCCTTAAAAATAAAAATTAAAATTTGGGCAACTCCGAGAGAGGCAGTAATCGGGAATCTTCGATTGCCGCAGTTCGATGTCCGATTCCTTTCAAGTACGATGCATGATTCGAAAAGGCCATAAATGACTCTAGGCTACTCTGACGAATCAGCATCACTAAATCCCATTGTTCAGCTTCGGGACCAATCAGGTATTCCCCGCCTTCTCCCATAAAAATAATCTCGCCTCCACTTTCTTGTAAAAACGGGAGCGTATGTTGAATATAACGCTGAAAAGCTTCTGCTCCGCTTATAGGTTGTTCAGGGGCTAGTTCAGGATGGGACGTATAGTTTGCGACCTTGCGAAAACTCAATAAATTCAACATGAATATACTGCCAGTCATGTTTCGTCGCACAAGCTTCATGCCGCTGCTCTGAGTAGGTTCAATGTATCGGATGGGTTCAGTCATGTTGTTTTCCTCTCTTCCTGCGTGAATGCATTACTGGCTAAAGACTTAATATAGTCTCTGATATCGGGTGTCCAATGATTAATCGATTCGTAGAAACGATTTTCATCCGCGGCATATAGTGCTCTCAAAGCCTCTTCGTATTGAGGATAATCCCCCGCCATTGCCGTCATGAAATGATAGGTTACTTCCTGTGCCGCACGAGCTTTGTTTCCGTTCTCCCCTGAACGGCGAGCCTCATCAATCAGTTTTCGCAGGGTTACCGAAGCGCCTCCGGGTTGAGCTTTAAGCCAGTCCCACTGCCTGGGGAGTAAAGTGATTTCACCAGATACTACGCCTAGTTTGGGGCGTCCGGCTCTTCGAACGGGTTGTTCATTCTCTTTGGTATCCGTTATAGTTCTGGGCTTGCCGTTAAGGCGGTCTAATACATCCTCTAAGCTTCCTCGGAAATCAATATCTATTGGTTTTCCAGTAGAATCGTCAAAAATAAGCAAATCAACGAATTCACTCTTTTCCCAGTTTTCTTTTATGACTTTAACAACGTCTCGTAATGTGCCACTGGCCACATGTTTTCTACCTACAAAGGCAGTGCAGTTTATTTCGACAGGTGAATCCTGCATGTTAACCCTCCTTTAATGAACTTCTTAATGCATTATACCCGGGTAAAAATACAAAGTCAATATTACCCGGGTAAAATTTACGTATCAGTACCTAGGCTTCTTTTCGCATAAAAAATCCCCTCACAGTAACAAAAGCAACTATTTCACTGACTGCCGTAGGAGAACATATTGCATATAAAAATGCTGTTAAAAATCAAATATAAATGCAAAATGACTGTCGGCAAATATCGCCGACAGTCATGCTTTTAGTCCGTAGTATTCTTCTCTTCATATTCGCTTGATATTTCTTTGAGCGATCTGATTTTACCATGAGGGTGCTGTTCTTGCTTACGTGACTTCCAAGCAGCTTCCTGCCTTTTCTTCTGGCGAGCCATATAAGATCTCCTCCTCAGGAAATGAGAATGGTACTACTTCTGTAGGATGTCATGAACAAGTCACTTTCATTCATACTACAAATAACAGCAGTCTGCTTCAAGACTGCTGTTTCAAAAAATGCTCACTTGTATAATAGGCTATATTATATGAATATTATAAATCGACTACTCTGCTCTAATTTCAGGCTATGTTAATTCTGAATGTTGTAAATAGACTCGCAGGACACCGTAAATTTCATACCAATCGTCTGCAATACATTTCCTTGAATTTCAATGGAACCATCTTCTACGGAGACCGAAACATCAAGTGTTGATATCAATTTTGTCCAGAACTTAACAGCCTTCATATTCGATTTGAACATCCCCACCTCATACCGACCCGAATACATTTTGAAGATTTGCATGACAGCATCTTTGGCTATATTCGAGCCTCTATATTTGGGCAATACAAATAGCTCCTGCACCGAATAGTCAACTTCGTTTGCAACATAGGGAGGAGAAGTAACCAGAATAAATCCAACCATTTTTTCATTATATGTGATGAAATAAGGATACAACCGTTCATCCTTATAATATGGCGAGATATCCTCCATTTCGAATGTACCTTTTGTTCCAACATCCTCCTGTGAGTAAGCGGAAAGCTCATAGAGATAATAATTAAATAAATTTTCAAATGGTTCTTTGTTGGTATCTGTTATTTGTTGAATTGTCGCCTTCATTGTAACCTCCGCAATATATTGTTGTCTTTTCAGAGCCCTTAGTTGGCCGGACACCTATGCTATCCTGGCGATTATGTTGTATCCATATCATTAGTATATTGTGTAGAATCAGTCGCTAAATAGGCAGAGTATAATTTAACTTGTTTCTTACATAAACAATAATAAAAGGCTCACACTGGATTAATCCAACGTAGAGCCTTTTGCGTTTTGCACGAGATTTGCCAGCTTGGTTGTAAATTCTCCCGTCATTTTAGAAATGGGTTCATCTGTTCGTGTGATTCTTCCCAGAACGGCTTTCTCTGCGCTGAATTGTTGCAAAGGAACCGTGACTAATTGTTCCAGATAGATCGAAGACAACGCATTTAATATAAAATCGGGAGCAATCGTGATGGCATTTCCATAAACAATCATTTGACATAATGCATCCATATTGTTGGTGATCAAGGCGATACGGTTGGTATGATTGGCGGACATTAACGTGTGTGCGATAGTTTCGATCTGTTCATCTTTATATAGGACAAATACTTCATTATGTAAGTCTTCAGGCGCTATCGTTTGGAAAAACCGTAAAGGTGAACGGGTGTTCATGATCAATACTGCGTTACCTTCAACAATGGGGACCCAATCAAATAAAGTGTTCCGTTGGCTTTTTGGGTACGATAACAAGCCCATATTGGCATGACCCTCTTGAACGTCCTTCATGACTTTCTGAGTATCCCCCTCGATCATCTGAACTCTAAGTGTCGGATAGGTTTTCATCAATTCCAGCATCGTCTGCACCACTTGAGGAACAAAACCCGGAATGCTGGAGATTGTAATACTCTCCAAGGATTCTTCTTTTAGAGTAAGCAATGCACCTTGCATCTGTTCAATATTTTTGAGAACGGCTGCCGCATGCTGGAGAATCAACTCCCCTTCTGCTGTTGGAAGGACGCCCTTTTTTGTCCGGTGAAAAATAACTGTGTTCAGCTCATCTTCCAATTGTTTGATCGACTGACTAATGGTTGGTACGGTAAGATGATGTACATTTGCAGCTTTCGTAAATGAACCCCATTGTGCAGCGGAAAGCAAATATTGCAACTGTGAAATATTCATGTTCATTCCTCTTATCCTTAAATATATATTAATGATACTAAATTATATTTAAATATCTTTTATGTTTAAAATCAAGTATTCTCATTACAGGAGGGCGATATGATGCGGAGTATACGAAGTTTTCTTGTAGAAATATTGCTTAGAATCACGAAAAAAAAGCTGGACGTAAATGAATTTATGGAGAAACGCAGTCAGATTAATAGCGAATCCTATCAGGTCCCTGCTAAACTTAAACAAAAGTACAACATCACTAAAGACGGTAACCTGCCTCTGGATACGTATATTTTAAAATCAAATTCTCGTTCCGACGAACGAATTGTCTTATATTTGCCTGGCGGAGGATATGTTGAGCAACCACTAACTTGGCACTGGCATTTCTTGCACAACTTAACGGAGCAATTGAATTGCACGATTTTTGTGCCAATCTACCCGAAAGCTCCAGACAATCAATATACGGCTGCAATAGAAAGTGTCCTTAAGGTGTACCAGCATCTATTAAAAATAGCGAAACCTGAAAATATGGTCATCATGGGCGATTCTGCCGGAGGTGGTCTTTCTCTAGCCTTTGCACAATATTTATTAGAGCAAGAATTGCCACAGCCTAAGGACATTATTCTACTTTCTCCGTGGCTTGATATCACCTTAAACAACCCTCAAGTCCTTGCCATGATTGATAAAGAGCCCATGTTGAATTGGGACATGCTGGTTGAAGCTGGAAAGAGTTACGCTGGTGAAACACCTCGTTCACATTATTTAGTGAGTCCGATTCATGGAGAAATTAAAAATCTGGGTAAGATTTCCCTGTTTATTGGTACACATGAACTTTTCCTTCCGGATGCTCGAAAATTCAGAGAAAAAGCTGCCCGTCAGTCGGTTGACATAAACTATTTTGAGTATCCAAAAATGAATCATGTCTTCCCCGTTTTTCCGATACCTGAAGCGAAAAAGGCGCTTAAACAGATTGTTGAGATTATCCAAAAATAAGCAGAAGTATCGATAACTTTTAGGAAAAAGATATTTTAAAGATGTTATTGTAAAAAAGTCTAATCTAAACCTAAATTTAAAAAGCCGCTCCATAGCGGCTTTTCTAAACTTCCTCAGCACTTCCTTCAAATACTCGGTTCGTTGGATATGGATTCTCGTCAACATCATAACCGTTGCTTATTAAAGTTTAATTGAATCGGACATTATTTGTCGTAAAAAATGATGCAAATTATCTGCGACTTTGTTGACCTCTTCAAATTCAGGTTCTTCCCCGTATACAACTGCACCAGTTTCATTGGATAGATCAATGGCATAAAAGGAATAACCATCACGTACCGACATCATAATCGGCAGATATTGATCCCACCAACTCGTGATTTCTGATCGCCACGCCTCATCGTCCATTGCTGCATCCAGGCTGATTAATTCATATTCATTCCAGTGGAATTCTGAATCAGAGCGATTGTTGTAGTCAGCTTCACATAGGAACCAAGTCTGCTCGCTAGGAGTCATACATTGGTTGACCGCACTCAAAAACGCTCTATATTCCGCGGGAATATTCGTATATCTTGTGATTAACCGATGATCCAAATCGAGGTCAGATTCAGATTTAAGAGTTACAATCCAACCGTTTGACTCAGCCCAAGTCACAAATTCCAGAATGGTTTTATCCATATAGTAAAGTCCCCCCCTCCCCCCACAAGATTCAACATTTGGCACTATTCAATGCAGCAGTATTGAGTCAACCTTCATCTTTAAAATGGAAATGTTCGTGACGGATCGAATCCATTCCTGCCAGCTTACCCGTTTTTTTGTGGTAGAACGCAAAATTTTGATTTAGCGGTAATCGCAGCAATTGATAATTGTGGTCTCGGGGTAAAGAATAGATTTCGTTCACGGCCTGCTCCCTCGTGCCGTACATGCCGATGGGAAAAAAGTTAGGAAAGTGTGCAGAGGCATCTGCTGCAAATATTCCCCAAACGAATTCAGTCAATGGATTTCATCTCTTTTCTGTAAAATGATCAGCTGCTGCTTGCTCAATAGCTATTCCTTTCGTGTACCGTTCCATAAATCGGTTAAATCCGTTCACATCAGCAATGTCCGGATCAACCCTCCGTGCTTCGACGTCTTTAAATACGTTCAGATTGAGGTAATCTGTCAAACTTTCGTTAGTCTGCTTACAAACCATATAGGAGGCCAATACGGCTATTCCCCATGCACCGCCCTCACCAGCAGTCCCCATGACAGATACGGGAACGTTAAGTGCAGCCGCACACATTTTTTGGCCAACCAGGGGCGTCTTGAATAATCCGCCGTGTGCCAGGATATGCTCAACCTTTACATTCTCCCTCTGAGTTAAAATATCCATTCCGAGCCTTAATGCACCAAACGCACTAAACAAATGCGTCCGCATGAAATTAGCGAGCGTAAAGCGGCTTTCTGGAGAACGAACAAATAAGGGACGCCCTTGGGTCATACCGGTAATTTTCTCACCCGAATAGTAACCATAACTCAGCAAACCGCCGCCATCCGGGTCTGCTTCGAGCGCTTTATTAAACAAAACATGAAATAAGTAACTGGCCTCAGCTTTATGTCCTAACGCTTCGTAAAACTCATGAAACATTTTGACCCATGCATTGATATCACTTGTGCAGTTGTTGGCAAGAACCATAGCAACGGGCCTTCCATCAGGTGTAGCCACAATATCAATCTCGGGATACACCTCTATATCTTGATCCAGAACAATCATAGCAAAAATAGACGTGCCTGCAGATAGACTGCCACTGTATGTTTGAATACTGTTTGTAGCTACCATGCCCGTTCCTGCATCCCCTTCCGGAGGGCAGAACGGAATTCCGGCTTGTAAGTCGCCTGACGGGTCAATGAGACGCGCACCAGCTTCATGAAGATAACCTGCATGTTCACCAGCCGAATGTACAGAAGGTAAAAGATCTTCAAGTTTCCATGGATATTCTTTATGACTAATCCATTCGTTAAACTGCCTGATCATCTCTTCATTGTATCCTTTTGTCACCCTATTGATCGGAAACATGCCGGAAGCATCCCCTACACCGATTGCTTTATTGCCTGTTAGAAGAAAATGCATGTAACCCGACAACGTTGTTATATAGTTAATGTTCCTTACATGCTCTTCATCGTTTAAGATCGCTTGGTATAGATGCGCAATACTCCAGCGCTCCGGAATTTTGTACTGGAATTCCCGGGTTAACAATGTTGCTGCTGTACTCGTTGTGAGATTACGCCAAGTCCGAAATGGAACTAACAGTTCTCCCGCGCTATCCAAAACAAGATAACCCTGCATCATGCCGGATAGTCCGATGGAACCGATGTTGCTCAGCGTTACTCCATAATTCATCATAACTTGTTGCTTCAGTTGAGCATACACCTCTTGCAACCCTTTAACCATCTTAAGGGAGTGATAGGTCCAGTAATGATTATTCCATTGATTTTCCCATTCATAGCTACTGGAAGCAATGATCTCATACTTGTTATTGATCAGAACAGCCTTGATCCGTGTTGATCCAAATTCAATGCCAAGCGAGGTATTTCCGCTGAGGATCGCTCGTTTAAGATGCTGATTCATTAGGAGCTCTGCACCACCTTTTACTTGAACTTGGTGTGATAATAACATGTTTACGTCACTTTGTATATCGGATAAACTAAGTTGTTTTTATAAAATGTAAAAAAAGACACACTCGATTCTCACCTGCCTGAAATGGATGTAAAACCACATTTTTGGCAAATGAAAATAAGAAATGTCTTTCGATAATGCGATTATTTTAATTGAAGGAACGCTCATGCTATATTTTGACCACACAGTCGATCTGTTGGCTTTATGCTTTCAAGCTGCTTAGTTTCTCAATAGCCTGATCCACGTCTTGAACGAAAAATATATCATTACCATTATTGCTTTCATAGATAAAGTCTTTCAGACTTTTGCTGGTATACCCTGAGTAATCGCCAATGATCGCAATTTTGGTCTGATAATTGATGAACTTTTGCAACACTTCACCAGCCAGACGTGTTTTCAAATCAAAAAACGCTTCGCTCACTTCCGATTTATTAACGATGATCAGGTTACAGTCCGCTACTTCATATCTAACAGTTGCCATTAAGTCCAAGGCTGATTGCACATCCGTGATTAATTTTTCATGACTTGTAACGTATGCTACGGATACTCCGTTTTTGTTTATTTGTTGAATGTTCATGTCTGCTGCTCCCTCATCTCATATTTGTAACTAATATCAAAAATCATCTAAATATACGTTAGCATCTATTCATATACAAGCACCCAGTATCTTGCTCCTGGTTCGCCTTCTTCAACAACAGGCTTCCAGCCCTGCTTTTTATAGAACGAAAGCGCCTTATGATTGTCTGAAACACACTTTAACGTAACGGGTGTTCCTAATCTGGCTATCGATTGCTGGAGTAACTGTTTACCTGCGCCTTTCCCGGCCGCTTTCGGGTGTACGAACAAATTATGAACAAAACGGTCAGGCACATATAGTGAAGCAAATCCAAGGATTTGATCCCCTGCTTCTGCCACAAGGATCTCTTCTTCCGATGTATCCCGGTCAAAGTCTTCAAGAGTCATCTCATCGGCTTTAGCCCAATGAAAGCTTTCCCTCCGGGAATCCAAATAAATTTGTCTCAATTGTGCATAGTCTGTACTTCTCGCTTCTCTAATGATCATTCGATCAATCCCCCATCCATCTGTCTCATCAATTTAGTGGTGACTTGGAGCCGGTATTCACCAGTTGTTTGGCCTGTGTACGGCCTGCTTGTAACAAATCATCACTGAGCTTCGAATCACTGACCGCACGTGCCAAAGCAACCGTGCCCACCATGCTGCTTACCAGCGCATACCCAGAAGAAGCATCCATTCCAGCCATAGTTGTTATAAACGAGATAAAACGTTGCAGCTCTTGTGTGTAAGCTTGCCGAATATCCTCCGACAATTGAGAAATCTCTCCCGATAATGCAGGCAAAATGCAGCCAACTTCCGTCTGATCCCGATGCAAGGAGCCTAAATAAAAATCAATGACAGCCTCAATTGGAGACTGATCTTTATTTTTGTTTTTATCAGCAACTTTTTGCAGCATCTCTATCGTGTCACTTATAGCGAAATGGCAGGTCTCCATCACTAGCTGATCTTTGTTTTCAAAATGGGAGTAAAATCCCCCGTGTGTCAGCCCAGCACCTTTCATAATATATGGAAGACTTATATTCCGCACGCCATGGGTTCGAAACGCTTTAGCCGCACTAGTAATAATATGGTTTCGGACTTTGATTTTGTGCCCTTTCGGATAAGGCATCCTGCTTCCTCTCCTTTTTTTGACTATGTCTGCATCCAATGGATCGCTTTTTTAAATATTATATTTATCATATTTTCGAATGTCAATTTCATAGATTAATGTCTTCAGTGGAGGGAGAATGATCATAAATGGAGTATTGACTCCTTTAAAATATGATGACTATAATATATTATGATCATCATATTTTAATTTTGGAGGTATCCATTATGAATTTATTAGAAGCCGTAGATACCCTAGTCATCGGATCAGGC
Organism: Paenibacillus xylanexedens; assembly: GCF_007680605.1. GTDB lineage: Bacteria > Bacillota > Bacilli > Paenibacillales > Paenibacillaceae > Paenibacillus > Paenibacillus xylanexedens_B. Next base: position 1,698,362 of record NZ_VEIO01000001.1, on the reverse strand, counting down.
CCTGGAGGTTATGTCGCCGCCCTGCGTTCGTCACAACTGGGCATGAAAACAGCCATTGTAGAGCGTCAACAGATCGGAGGCGTATGTACGCATGTCGGCTGCATTCCATCCAAAGCGCTAATCGGTGAAGCAGAGCGTTTTACTTTACGCAGGCAATGGGGCGCTGTCGATCAAGGCGTTTCCTTTCAGGAGGCTCAGGCTTTCAAGCAAGCCGTAGTAGATAAGCAATCCGGAGGAGTGCGTTTTTTGCTGAAAACAGCGGGTGTTACTGTGCTGGAAGGTGAAGCTAGCTTGATTGATGAGTATACTGCTAAGATTCATCGCGCAGAGACTGTTGAGCAGCAAATAAGCTTTAAACATCTCATTCTGGCAACCGGCTCCCGTCCAATTGAAATAAGCGCTCTTCCCTTCGGCGGACGGATTCTTTCATCCACCGAAGCGCTATCCCTGCCCGAAATTCCGGAAAGCCTTGTTGTGGTTGGCGGCGGTTATATTGGCGTGGAGCTCGGCCAGATGTTTGCGAGATTTGGAACCAAGGTTACGATGCTTGAGGGGGGCGGACAGATTTTGCCCGGATTCGAAGCAGAGCTTGTTGAACCTGTTATTCGTCAACTGAAAAAGGACGGCATAACCATCATAACCGGAGCTAAGGTTACAGGAGCAGACCAGTATGCGAGTCACATTGATCTCCACTATATGCGTCAGAATGAACGCAACGGTGTTCAAGCTTCATATGCGTTAATTACGGTAGGCAGAAAACCGAACACAGATGGAACCTTAGGTCTTGAACATATAGGTCTGTCCCCTACTCCGCAAGGGTTGATCGAGATTGACGGTCAGTGCAGAACATCCATCCCGCATATTTATGCTATTGGAGATATCGTTCAAGGCCCTGCTTTAGCTCATAAAGCTTCGTATGAAGCAAAAATTGCTGCGGAGGCTATCGCGGGTAAACCCTCTATCATTGACTACAAAGCGATTCCGCTAGTTGTTTTTTCTCATCCGGAAGTCACTAGCGTTGGTCTTAGCGAGACAGAGTGTAAACAAAGATCCATTCCCATGGTTGTTGGAAAATCTGTTTTTTCCATCAATGGCCGTGCACTTGCTCTTAAAGAAACCGAAGGCTTTGTGAAAATCGTAGCTCACGCTGCATCGGGTCTTGTATTAGGTGCACAGATTGTCGGGGCTGAAGCTTCTACGCTGATCTCCGAGTTGTCTCTTGCGATTGAAATGGGAGCAACGGTGGAAGATTTGGCGATGACCATTCATCCTCACCCGACGCTGGGGGAGATCATTATGGAGGCAGCTGAACAAGCTTGTGGAAAAATGGAAAAAATGACAACGAGGGAGACCACATCATGAGATCTAAATGGGGCTTGTATATCGTTATTATGTTAATCATTATTTTGGCAGGCGGTTTGTTGATTGCAAAAGGTACAGATGCCGTAAGTCAGGCGGAGAATAACAAACAGGGAGTATTGAATACAGAGCCTGATACAGCAGCGTTTTACGTTGATCTGTATATTCCGGAATCACAGATTGAGCGGTTCCATGCAGATCAGAAGGTAAACGTTCACTTTCCTTATTTGGAGCAGCCTCTTGTAAAAGAAGGGGTGGTAACTTCGGTAGCTCCCTCACCTCAATTTGCCAATATGCGCATGTCGCGGGAAAAAGGGCAAGCCGATCTGAGCATGTATCTGCTCCGTATCTCGGTTCCGGCAAGCAAGGATTTGCTTCCGGGCATGACTGCGGAGGTGAAGCTTGATGAAATCACTGACAGATGAATGGAATCACCTGCGCAGGGGCAAATGGATTATGGTCATATTTGTTGCCCCTCTAGTTGCTGCTCTATTCTTCGGGCTGATGTTTTCCCGGAATCAATTGAGCGAAACACCTGTTGTGGTAGTAGACGAGGATCACTCTTCCTATTCAAGACAGCTTATTGAAGCGATCAATGCCTCACCATTGATGAAGGTTACCAACGTCTTTCCCAATCGGCTTTCTCCAGATATACTGCTCGCGAATGAACAGGCTGTGGCAGTCATCGTTATCCCAGACGGATTGCAGCAGCGACAAGATAAGGGATTATCCTCGAGTATCGGCATCTGGATGGATAATACGATGCCCTCCAGCCTTGGCGGTATTCGTCCTGCAATTCAGGAGATTGTGACAACCGAAAATACGACCCTTGCCATAACTCGTCTTACCCAAGAAGGTATGGACATAAAATCAGCGAAAGATTTGGTATCCCCGTTGTCTCTCGTGCAACGCATGTTATATAATCCAACCTCCAGTTATATAGGCACGATGGTGATTGGATTTGTAAATATCATTATATTAATGCTCACCACTGGTGCAGCCGGAGCGATCGCTCCCCGTCTTCGGCAAGAAGGCAAGCTTTTGTCTGCGGGAAGCTCTCCCTTCCAGCTCTGGATTCGCGTTCTGCCTTATGCGATATTAAGCACCTGCTCATCCCTGCTCAGTTACGGGTTGTTAAAACAGGTCGGACAGATGCGTTTCGAAGTGGCACCCTATGTGTTTATCGTGCCTTTACTGTTATATTCGATGGCATTATGTTTACTGGCGATGCTGCTCGGATATTCGGTTCAAAACGTATCCAAAGTCGGTTCACGAATGAGCCTCATCCTGTACCCTTCTTTTCTGGTGACGGGTATTCAATTAACACCGCTTGCGTTTCCAGCCTTTTTTCAGGTTACCGCATGGGCATTGCCTATGAACTGGCTGAATCGGTTGATCCGGGGTATGGCCTTCCGGAACGGTGAGTTGGGTTTTTACAGCGTGGAGTTGGGAGCTTGTATTTTGATCATAGGTATGGCTTCATTAGGTATCGGATTCGTTCTGCGGCGAGAATCGCGCAGGCAATTGTTGAACCTTGAAGCAGGAACTGCATAAAATGAACAATCGCCGCAAACCTGTTCAAACGAATAAGCTGCGGCGATTTGTACTGTGAATTTGTGTAGGATCTGAAACAACTTAAGCGCTCTAACGGAATGATCTAACCTGACTTTCGTCACTTCGCTTCTCAGTTGTTTTGTAACTTATTATCATGAGGAGTTTCTACAGCTTTTCTCCCCATGTTCATGGACAGCTGTACACTGATCATTAACAGTACAATGACCAGCATGGCCATAATGGAACCGTAAAAATGACCGCTGAGATCGAAAATCCAGCCAATAATAAGTGGACCGAAAGCCCCCATAATGTAACCTCCCATCTGAGACATCGCTGACCACGTTCCGGCTTCCTCGGCCGTATTTGTTGCCATAATAGGGAGCATCAGCGCTAGCGGAAACAATCCACCAGCCCCGATACCGAGAAAAATAACAGCTGGAAGCATGGGCATAGGTGACAAGAGTAACACAAGGCCGATGAGTTCTGACACACTACACAAGACAAGCCATAGTTTGATCTTCCCCGAGCGGTTTACAAGATTCGGAATCAGTAATGCGACAGGAACTTGAATTAATGTAAACACGGTCAGCAGTATCGCTGCGCTTTGTGAACTGTATCCAAAGCTAAGGGCGATTGGCGAAATCCAGGCCGTCAAGCTATAAAACATGCTGGCCATGAAGCCAAAAAACAAAGTAAATTGAATTGCTTTTTTATTGCCCAGCGGCAGTTTAACGCGCTCTGTCCTGCTGCTGGCGGGTTTGTTTTTTCGAATAAGTCCAACCCAGAAGAGTACGGCAACAATCCCCAAAATAGCCCAGCAGGACAAAGCCAACGAAAGATTATGCTGACGTTGTGTGTAAATCGGGATGGTCAATCCGGATGCCAGTGCCGCTCCAATCGTCATGGATACGGAGTAAATACTGACTATGCCAGGGCTTGCCGGGAAATACTTTTTAATAAAGCTAGACAATAATGGCCCTGCAAGGCTAATACCAATCCCCCCGACCAATGCGGTAACTATCAATATGGTAACCGATGGATCTACACTGCGAAGTGCAGTGGCGAGAGTAATAAGAAGCAGTGAGATGAAAATAGTTCGCTCCAAACCGATCCGCTGACTTAACGTCGTGGCCGCTGGGGCAAACAGTCCCATGCACAGGACAGGCAGGGTGGTCAAAAGACTTGCTGTTAATGCACTTATGCCTAGCTCGGATTGAATCATGCTCATTATGGATGCCACGGAAGTAATGATCGGGCGCAGATTCAAAGCCGCAATAAATAGAGCAAATAAATAAAATGTTTTTTTCATCGTACTCTTCCTCCTGATTCTTGTTGAAGTCAATTTGAGTATACGTCCGCCTTATTCATTGATCAATCCAATAATTTGTATTATTATGATAGTAAAATACTATTATTTGCGGAGGAGGAAAAATGGATACTCGGAATGTAACGTATTTTATGGCGGTATTCGAGCATCTTCATTTCACGAAAGCCGCTGAGGTGCTCGGAATTTCACAGCCTACGTTGAGTCAGCAGATACGTTTGCTGGAGGCGGAAGTCGGGATGCCCCTTTTCGATCGGATTGGCAAAAAAGTAGTGGCCACCGAGGCAGGCAGACTTCTCCATCAATACGGCATGAAAATGATTCAGGCTGAAATGGATGCAAAAAGTGCGATTCAAGAGCTGCGATCGGAGAAGCGCGGAACGGTCCGGCTCGCTGTGTTGCCCTCTGATCTTGATTTTCAACTCGTTCCGCTGTTTGTGGAGTTCAAGACAAGGTACCCTGACACGAAATTGCAGGCTTTCTCAACCATTTTCGTTCGAGACGAAGTACTGACACATAAAGTAGATCTTGGCATTGGCTTGCGTGGTCCTCATGACAAGCGTCTCGTGCAGATTCCGCTGGGAAGTGAACCTTACGAACTGTTTGTTCATGAATCCAGTGATCTTGCGAAAAGACATGAAATAACCCTGGAAGAATTGACACGGCTCGCGCTGGTCATGTATCCCAAAGGGTATATTGGCAGAGATTTGGTGGATGAGGTTTTCCGGGAGCAAGGCCTGGAGTTAACGACGGTTATGGAGGCAGGTTCTGCATCCTCCCTGCTTCAACTTGTAGCTGCTGGCATTGGCGCGACAATACAGCCGAGAGAACTGTTAAAGCAGCATTCGGGCTGGGAAGATATCGTAACGATTCCTATTGCTGCGCCTGCGCCTGTTCGACACATGGAGCTGACTTACTACGCCGATCGATTCATCAGCAAAGCGCAGGCGCAGTTATCGGAATGGTTGATTGAATTTTTTAAATCAAAAACAAATTAGAAAAAGTGAAAATCTAAAGAGAAGAATGGGGTTTTTTAAATGGAGAAATCATACGATGTATTTGCTAATTCGGAGCGTCTGGTGATTCGAAGGTTCGGTATGCAGGATGTTCAGTCATTCTATCACTATCGTTCTAATCCGGATGTAGCGCGTTATCAGTCCTGGGAAAATTATACGCTCCAAGATGCGGAATCATTTGTCAGCCGTCAATCGGCATCTTCCCCGGATCAGCCAGGTACGTGGTTTCAATATGCCGTTGCTTTGGCTACGTCTGACCAGATCATCGGGGATTGTGCGATTCATACACTTGGAGCCGATCCTCGAATTGTCGAGCTTGGATTTACTCTCGCGCCTGAGCATCAGGGAAAAGGATATATGCACGAAGCACTTTGCGCCCTGCTTGATTATGTTTTTGGTACACTGAACAAACATAAATTGAGTGCTTTTGCCGATGTGCGAAATACAAAGTCTATTCACGTTCTGGAACGTTTAGGGATGAGACGCGAAGGGCATTTGCTCGAAAATTACATGTCCAAGGGTCAATGGATCGATGAGTATCAATACGCGATTTTGCAATCGGAATGGTTAAACAAGCATCAGTAATCTGTTATAAAGATATTGCTTTTTTTATATATAAAAGAGTCTGAGGGTTATTGTTCTACTGGGGTGATGACTTTATTGGGTACCCACCCCTTGTCACCTTCAGTCGTATGCACAAAACTCCATTCGTTTAACTCACGCTCTTTCTGCACAAGAGTACCGGGTATCACATTTAATTCAAGCGCGGAGTAGTCTTCTTGGACTTCAGCTTGTTGTTCTTCATTCGGTGTGCTGAGGATTTGCTTTGGCACCCATCCACGCTTTTTAGACGCTATAGATTCACAAAAAATCCAGTTCGGAAATTCAGTATCTTCCTCTCCGTAATGCACAATATCTCCCTTAGCCAACACAATGGGGTCTGGATAATTCGACTGATGCGGGTGAATCACTTTGTATTGCTTCATATGTATTCCCTCCAGAATGTAGTTTTGTGTTCGACAGCAAAAATTTACACCACATGCTTCACAGACCTTCCAACAACAAGTGTTGGAAGGTCTACTTTTACTCCAAGTGAGTTTATTCGTAAATAGTCTGTATCGTGAAGCAAAGACAATAATCAGTGCATCGTTTCATTTTCGTGACGAATGGTTTGTGGTCCATAAGCGCGAAGGAAGGCCCGCACGCCTTCCGTGATGATCCGTTTGGTTTGTTCATTCTGTATAGCCCCACTTTGTTTTGGTTGATTAAATACCAATAAAAATGTTAAGGCAGCGAAGTGTTTCGTAGCCAGTTCAGGATCAGGAACATGAAGCAGTCCGTTTTGTCCAAACTCAGCGAACCTCCGGAGAATTCCCTCTTCGGTTGCATTATCCAGGTTTTCCAAAAACGAGACTGGCAGGTTGGCAGCTTCCATCGTAATGAGACGAATCAAAGCGCTATAATCCGTAGAACCGTTTGCCGAAGCGACGAATCGCTCACAAAACAAAATGAGAGCCTGTTCCAGATCGTCAAACTCCGAGAGATATTCAGATATCGCCTGTTGGATCATATCCAAAACGGCCCCACTGGTTTCTTCTACAACTGCAATCAGTAAGTTCTGTTTGTCACCGTAATAATCATACACTGTCCGTTTGGAAACGCCTGCTCTAGCTGCGACTGCATCCACACTGGAACGATCAAATCCATCGGATAAAAAAAGGTCTCGTGCCGCCGTAATAATTTTAACTCTTTTGTCCGAAGAGCCTTTGCGGATTTTTTTTGTTTCCGTAGTATCCATCCTTAAGCTTCCCCCCCTATATCTATACTAGCAAAAATAAGTTCGACTTTACAAATTACACTGCACGGTGTAGTTTAGTTAATGTACTCTATAAAATTGTATGACCAAGGAGGATTCTTTCATGGAAACCGTGCAGTCTTTTGTTGATGTTCTCATCGTCGGGGCCGGACCAACAGGACTTACACTAGCTTGCGACCTTGCCCGTCGAAACGTAGACCATCGGATTATTGAGCGAGGCACCTCATACAACACAGCGTCTCGCGCAAAAGGAATTCAGCCCCGATCACTTGAAGTCGCTGATGATTTAGAGGCCATCCGATACATCATGGACACAGGAGTCATTGATTTGCCTGTGCGATATTACACCGAAGACGGCAGCAGTCTGGTTAAGTCTTCGATTACCGTTGCGGCCAGCGCTGAACTGGGCTCACCTTATCCTGAACCGGTCTGGATTGCTCAATTTGATGTGGAAAAGGCATTACGCGACCAATATACCAGGTTTGGCGGTAAAGTTGAGTTGGGGATGGACGCTGTAGAACTTGTTCAAGATTCGGAGGGTGTGCAGGTAACGGTCAATACACCAGAAGGAAAAGAGCAAATCCATGCCCGTTATGTGGTTGGCGCTGATGGTGGGAAAAGTAGCATTCGCAAGTTTATCCATCTTCCGTTGGTTGGGGAGACACACGATCATGAACGGTGGTATCTTGGCGATGTACGTTTGGAAGGACTGGATCGCAATCATATCCATATCTGGACTTCTCCGGAGGGCATGGTCGGAGTAACACCATTACCGAAATCCGACATTTGGCAGCTGCAAGCTACCATTCCGTCAGAGACCGAGGAACCCGAAAAGCCGTCGTTAGAAGTATATCAGGATATGTTTAAAAGGCGTGCAGGTGCTGGACATGTTCGGCTTATGGATGCCTCTTGGCTATCTATTTACCGGATCAACGTGCGAATGGTTGAATCTTACCGCAATGGTCGTGTTTTTCTCGCCGGCGACGCCGCGCATGTTCACTCACCAGCCGGAGGGCAAGGCATGAATACCGGGATGCAGGACGCCTACAACTTAGGATGGAAACTGGGAGCCGTCATACGCGGAGCGAACAACTCACTTCTGGACACCTATGATGAAGAACGCCGTCCCGTGGCTCAAGCGGTGCTTGAGGATAGCACTAAAAAAATGGGAGCCATCTTAGGGACAGCGACGGAACGAGGAGCATTATCCCAATCCTTGAGCACCGTATCTGATGATCTGACGAGCGGGCTTCTTATTTCCTACCGCGCAAGTTCTCTTACCCTCCCCTCTCTTCAAGCTGATGTTACCCGTTCAATGCCTGGAGATCGTGCTCCTAATGCAGAGGGTCTGCAAGGTTCTGAGTTCACAGGAGATGTCTTTGACCTGTTGCGTGGCCCGCACTGGACTCTTTTAGCTTTTGTAATCCGTACAGATCACCGTTCTTTGCAGGAATTCACTTTTGATGAACTCCATATGCATTGCATTGTGCCATCATATGTCGAAGGGGAAGAATGCATCATTGACACGGCGGGTAATGCCTATCGTATGTACGATGTTACAAGCGAAACACTTATATTGATTCGTCCCGACGGCTACATCGCGCTACGCTCCTCCATGGAGGAAAGCGCATCGATCCTGCAATACTTGAATTCGATTTATGACGCGAACTAATTAAAACGCAGTTAACCGCTGGAAACTTCTGTCGCTCAACCTAAAGAAGGCTCCCGTAGAAACAGGAGCCTCCTTTTTTATTTTTATGATGTAGTATAACGAAAATAATCAAAGTCAGCATGTTTGCGGGTTCCGCCGAGATCCTGCACACAAAGACCAATATAGGTTCCCGTGAACCGGATATATTCCGGGGATTCATCGCATAGATGCGTAATATCCGTCCAGTCACCAATTTGAATCCATGAATCTACAGGATCTCCTGACGCATAGTAAAAGCAGGCACGATCATGTTGAACCACTGCTTTTAAGCGGATTCGGCTGCCTGCCTGCAGCGGAATGTCTTCCTGCAAAAGCTCATCATACACTCCGTATTTAGACTGGAGGATGCCAAGGCATAGTCCTTTTTCTTCATGATCCGTCACCCTAAGGTAGAGGTAATCCCGCGTATCGTAATAGAGGATTAGTCCAGCCATTTGCTGTGGATGATCCGGCGCGAATTCAAGGCATGTTTCGGCTTCACACGCGAAAGTCTGGAGTCTGCGAGCAAGCATGCTTTGTCTGTGCGTTGAACTCATCGATTCCATCCCATACAAGCGTAAATAGCCAGGACGTTCCTTCAGTGTCAGCCAGGTTTCGTCCGGCGGGATACGAAGAGTATTCCAGTCGTTACCAAGCTCTGCATGATCGAAGTGGTCTATCTCCGCTATCGGTTCAAACGGATGTGGTTGGATATTCGGTGCGGATACCTGAAGCTCTGGATATCGATCCCCGCTTGCAAGCCTTAACCATCCATCCTCACTCCACGTACAGCGTTGCAGGGCCGTTTCACGCCCTAGGATACAATGTTTTTCCTGAACAGGCCTGCCTACCAGATGTGCCATATACCACTCGCCCGTTTGCGTTTCAACGAGACTTCCGTGCCCCGCCTTTTGCAGTTTCAAATCCGTCCTACCTTGTGAGGTGAGTATCGGATTGGTCGGATCAACTTCATACGGGCCTTCTAATGTACGTGAACGAGCAACTGTAACGGCATGCTCGTAACCTGTTCCACCTTCAGCTGTGACTAAGTAATAATAGTCGTTGTGTTTATACAGGTGCGGTGCCTCTGTCAGGCCCAGTTCTGTTCCTTTAAAAATATGGATCGCAGAGCCGACTAACTTTTGCTCCTGAACCGAATATTCCTGAAGTACAATACCCGCAAAGTGGTTTTTGCCTTTACGATGATCCCAAATCATGTTCACCAGCCATTTGCGTCCATCTTCATCATGAAATAATGAAGGGTCAAAACCGCTGCTGTTCAGATAGATCGGATCGGACCAAGGGCCTTCGATATCCGTTGCAGTCACGAGGTAGTTGTGAGTATCTTTAAAAGCACCTATCCTGCTCTTCACATCCGTATAGATCAGATAGAACACACCCTGATCATAGCTGAGACAAGGCGCCCATACGCCTCCAGAGTTGATATTCCCCTCCATGTTTAACTGAGATTGTCGCGTCAATGGCGAAGGTAGTGCACGCCAGTGAACCAGATCCCTGGAGTGGTGAATACGTACACCCGGGAACCACTCGAAGGTGGATGTGGCAATATAATAATCTTCTCCTGCCCGGCATATGGAAGGATCGGGATGAAAGCCAGTGAGAATCGGATTGGTAATCATGGTTGTAGTCGTATTCATCAAAGCAACCTCCGGTAAAAAGTAATGGCGGTATAATCATTGCTGGACTGGTTAGCACATGCTATAAAAATGCATTGATTTCAGATGCCTCATTGCCATCCGAGAGCCTTTTTGCCAGCCTCAAGGGCTGTTATTATCCGGTCAACATCGTATACATTCCCTCTCCAGGTGCCTCCACTGACCGATTGTAGCGCTGCCCACAAGCGTGTATCATCAGGCAGTGCCTGGTCCGGTCGCATATCTGGATGAAAAGGACGCTGTGCAAGGATCAGTGCCCCTTCTTCGGGAGAAACCTCGATCCCTTCCGCTCCGACAAAATCAACACTTCCATCCAGCGTGTTCCGATCCACCACAATGTCAATCAAATCACCGTTTCGCAGCTTGCCAATCGGGCCTCCGGCCAGCGCTTCGGGGCCAACATGACCAATGCACGCACCGGTAGATACACCGGAGAAACGGGCATCGGTAATGAGCGAAACATGTTTGCCAAAGGACAGGTGTTTAAGTGCGGAGGTGAGTTGATACGTTTCCTCCATCCCTGTTCCGGATGGCCCGCGTCCAAGCAGGACAATAATGTCACCCGCAATAATGCCTCCTGTTTTGATTGCACGGATGGCTTCGCGTTCCGTGGTAAATACCTTGGCCGTACCCCGGTGACGGTATACACCGTGCTCATCCAGTACATCCAGGTCAATGGACGTTGATTTGATAACAGACCCTTCCGGAGCGATGTTGCCCGTTGGAAATGTAACGGTAGAGGAAATGCCGAGACGCTGAGAGTGTTCCGCACTCATAATGACACTGTCCGGATCGATGCCATCCGCTTCTTGCAATTGTTTTCGCATAACATGCCGACGCTCGGATGCTTCCCACCAATCCAGGACGTGGCTCAGCGATGTTCCTGTTACCGTCTTCACGGTCTCATCCAACAAACCGAGTCGTCTAAGGTGAAGCATAACTTCTGGCACACCACCAGCTTGGAAAACCCGAATGGTCGGGTAGAAAATGGGGCCATTGGGTAGCGCACTCACCAGTCTTGGAACATGTTTATTGACCTGAATCCAGTCCTGTACATTGGGTAAGGTTAGACCAGCCGCGTGTGCGATGGCAGGAATATGAAGAAGCAGATTAGTAGAGCCTCCGAAGGCCGCATGCACAACCATCGCATTACGAATCGACGCATCGGTCACAATGTCCGCCATTTTGATCCCTTGGCTCTCCATTTGGATCAGGGCACGCGAAGATTGCCGAGCCATCTCGATCCAGATCGGTTGCCCGGACGGTGCGAGAGCGGCATGAGGCACGGTCATACCCATCGCCTCTGCTACAACCTGAGCTGTAGCAGCTGTCCCCAAAAACTGACAGCCTCCGCCCGGGGTAGCACAAGCCCGGCATCCTAACTCTGACGCCATCTCCAGTGAAAGCTCCCCGTTCGAGTACCTTGCACCGATCGTTTGGATTTTCCCGGCGTCTTCTCCATCCGTAGGCGGCAGGGTAACACCGCCAGGAACAATAACACCTGGCAGCTGAGGCATACCCGCGAGAGCAAGCATCATCGCTGGCAGTCCTTTATCACATGTTGCCACGCCTAACACACCCTTGCGTGTCGGCAATGACCGAATCAATCGGCGAAACACCATCGCGGCATCATTTCGGTATGGCAGGGAGTCGAACATACCGGTCGTACCTTGCGACCTGCCGTCGCAGGGGTCGCTGACATAACCCGCAAACGGAATTCCGCCGCGACTGGACAATTCTTCTGCCGCCGCTTTCATCAGCAGTCCGACCTCCCAGTGCCCCGTATGATAACCGAGTGCCGTCGGACTGCCGTCCTCATTGCGTATACCGCCTTGCGTACTTAAAATCAGATACTGTTTGCCGTTTAACTCCCCAGGCTTCCATCCCATGCCAACATTCTGGGACATGCCGAACAAGTCGCCGCTTGGCGCATTTCGCAGCAAATCATCGGTTAGTGGCAGACGCCCTTCCACCCCGGGAGCATGCGCTTGAATCGTGAAGAGGCCCGACTGCTTCTCACTTCGATCCAACGCCATTCCGTCGGAATTGGTTGTCTTTACCCCTGATTGGGATACTTTGTTACTCAGATCAGGCGAATTTTCATCCATAATGGATCGAATCTGTTCGTACATAATATCCCTCCCCGCAGTTTAAGACTTCACGAAGACGGTTTTGATTGCGGTGAAAAATTCAATAGCAGCCTGACCTTGCTCTCTGGAATGGGAACTGGACATCTTCATACCGCCAAACGGAGCCTGCAGCTCAACACCCGCTGTTTCCGCATTAATTCTTACAAGTCCAGCGTCCATATCACGAATAAACGAAAGCATCGATCCAACGTTTTGCGTATAGATCGAAGCACTTAATCCATAGTCACTATCATTGGCTAGCTCTATAGCTTCTTCAATGGAATCTACAGGCATTAAGGCTAGCACCGGGCCAAATATTTCTTCTCTAGCGATTGACATGTGGGATCCGACACCTTCAAATACCGTCGGCTGTACATAAAATCCTTCTGCAAGCTCAGGGCTGTCCGGTCTGTTTCCTCCGGCTAATAGAACTGCACCCTCATCCTGTCCTTTTTGAATATAACTCAGCACCGTATTAAGCTGTCCTTCGCTTGCGCATGGACCCATCCAGCTCTCGCCAGACATACCATCACCCAAACGAATTTCCTCAACTTTTGCCAGAAGCTTTTCCTTGAAAGCATCATAGACGTTTCGTTCAATAATGACACGGCTGGTCGCCGTACATTTCTGACCCGTTGATTTCAGGCCGCCGCTAATCGTTCCTTCCACCGCCAAATCAAGATCAGCATCAGCAGCAATGATAACCGGGTTTTTGCCACCCATTTCAAGCTGATATTTGGCCCCACGAGCCAGTACAGCAGCACCGACCCTTTTGCCCACTTCATTGGAGCCTGTAAAGGTAATTCCGTTCACATCTGCATGTTCAGCCAGTGCAGAACCGATCACCGAGCCTTTACCGCACACCAGATTGAGAACGCCGGCCGGAAGGCCTGCTTCTTCGAAACATTCCAAAACTTTGGCTGCTGTAACCGCTGTCTCCTGTGCAGGTTTCAGAACAACCGTGTTGCCATAGATCAACGCAGGTGCAGCTTTCCAGATCGGAATAGCTACCGGGAAGTTCCACGGTGCGATTACACCAACAACACCAAGCGGTACGCGCGTTGTAAACATTAAAGCTTCGCTGTCCGTGGACGGAATGACATCGCCTGTTTTGCGCATGCCTTCACCTGCGTAATATCTCAAGATCGCGACGCCTCGCATCGTTTCTCCTTTGGCTTCAGGGAACGTTTTCCCCATTTCTCTCGTCATCGCTTCCGCGACTTCATTCGCTCTGCGTTCCAGTACGTTTGCTGCCTGAAAAAGAAAATTACCTCGTTCAGCGCCAGTTAATCTCCGCCATGACTTTGCCGCTGCTTTGGCTGCCGCCACGGCTTGATTCAGGTCTTCCACGCCAGATGCAGGTACATGCCCCACCACTTCATTTCGATTAGCCGGGTTGATACTAGGTTCTGTTTTGCCGCTGGAAGCCTTCACCCATTCTCCGTTAATAAAATTGTTATAGGTCTGCTCTAATTGAAAAGCGCTCATTGTTTTCATCCTCTCTAATTCGTGGTTCGAGTTCCAATTGTCGGATTGTCACGCGTTAGAATCATTTGAAACAACGGGATTAATCAGTGTCCCGATGCCGCTAATTGAAATCTCAATGCGATCCTCTGGCTCCAGGGTAAAATCATTAGGAGGCACAATATTTGTACCTGTCAGGAGTACCGTACCGTCGAACAAATCGTTGTCTCTAGCCAAAAACGAAACGAGTTCATCCAGCTTGCGGTTTAATTCACTCGTGCTGGCTTCACTTTTTACGACGATTTCTCCATTGCGGTAGATCTCGCAAATAATGCTCAGGTCATAGGGGTTCTGCACCGTTTCCGCTAGCCGGATCGCTGGCCCGATGGAGCAAGAATTGCGCCATATTTTGGCCTGCGGCAGATACAGTGGGTTCTCCCCTTCGATATCCCGGCAACTCATGTCATTGCCTGCGATGTATCCTACAATGCTGCCATCAGCGGCAAGCACAAGCCCAAGCTCGGGCTCTGGAATCTGCCATGTGGAATCACTGCGGAGCGTGACCGCTTCATTGGGTCCAATGGTACGTGCAGCTGTGGATTTGAAAAAAATTTCCGGACGTTCTGCATCATAAACTTTATCGTAAAAGGTAGTCGCATCCAGCTTGCCATCGGTTGCTTCATAATTACGAGCTTCCCGGCTTCGCTGATAAGTTACACCTGCTGCCCATACTTCGGGTGCTTCAATGGGATTGACAATATGCAGGGTTGTCCAATCGTCGGTCAGTTTGTTTAGAGGTTTAAAAGCGCTTTCAACAAGTTGGACTGTTGAAACGCCCTGTTCTCTCGCTTGGTAGATCAATGTCATGAAATCAGTCTGTGGCAAACGATAGGCTTGTTCATCATCCGTCACGGCTGCCAGCCACTTCTGTTCTCCATCCAGAAATCGAATAATTCGCATGTAAGCGTGCCTCCTGTGCCCCTATTGGGTTGATAATTCTAGATTAGCATTCGCCATGTCTCATGACGATGTTCTAATCACTCCGACCATTTACCCTTTTCACGCATCAACTTTCTGTTAAAATGAGGATATAAGTTTCACAACGAGTTGATTTACACGGACACTCCGATGACAGAATAACCTGGAGAGTAGCGGTTATCCCCAGATTTTTTGGATTCCCTTTTTCAAAGGGAAAAATCCGGTGATAAAGGCGAAGCTTATGCTTCCGAAGTAGCTTTCTTTCAGAAAGCTTTTAGCTTCGCTTTTTCAGGTTTTTTTCTGTCCTCTCCGTTTTTGTGTAAAGGGTTAGTTCAAACATAAACAATCTTAAAAATTGTACAGGATGAGGGGGACTTGCTGTGGCGAAGCATTCAGAAGCGATTTATTTAGGCCGTTTGCCTGATGTTCGTCTGTCGTTTCAATTAATGGGGTTGCATGCAAGAAAAGCAGATTCGAACTGGACATATCCATCCCATGAACATTCGATGTATGAAATTCACTGGATGATGGAGGGTACGATGAATATGATGATCAATGGGAAACTGCATCAGCAGTCTGAAGGAGATCTTTTGTTCATTCGTCCGGGAACCACCCATGCTTGCACAGGGGCAGGGCCAGAAGGGTTTGCCTATTTTTCGGTTCATTTCAGTGTACATGATACTTCTTTTTGCCGGGAACTCAACCGTAGCAAAGACACCTACTATCCAGCAACATCGAATCTTGCCATGGCCATGTCCCCGATCCTCTCTACGTTGTATGATCTGTCTACAGAGCATTTGTCTGAATCTTTATCCTCCTCGAAACAAATGAAGGTGCATGCCGCTGTATTTGAGCTTCTTGGCTCACTCGTCGGACAGTTATCGCAGAAAACATCCGTTACAGTATCCAGAAAAGAGGCGATTGCCCATCAGATTGCTGAGTATATCGAGGACTCGGTAAGATATATCCATGTACATAGTGAGATTCAGGAAACGAACCGAACCTGGATTCAGGATATTGCTAAATCGCTCAACTTGAGTACGTCACAGGTCAATCGAATTTTCCGAGAAGTGTACGGTCAGGCACCGCGCAAGTATTTATCGGAAACGTTACTGAACGAAGCCCAGCGGCTGTTAAAACAAACCGATCTGAATATTGATCATATTGCCATGATGCTCGGATACAAAACGAATGCACATTTCAGCCGTCAGTTCAAACGCTGGACAGGCACCGCGCCAAGTGAATTTCGCATGCATGCCCAGCAGGAGGTGATGAGTCTTACACAAGACAAATAAATCGCAAAGACGGAGAAGAACGTACTGTTTAAAAGGAAACGCGTTCCCTTGTGAAAAAGAAAAAAGCAGCTCAAGGATGAGTGCCCTCACCACTGGCTGCTTGAAACTTTCGAAGGTAAATGAAGTTAATTCAATTCAAATGAAGCCAGGCTCGCGCTGCCCATCCCCTGGTATGTAAAATACAAGGCCTGCTTACCGTCTGGAATGCGAATCGCGGCAGCATACGACTTCCATACATTGGTGAAGTGTACCGGGATTGTCCCCAGAACGGGTCCGTCCCAAGCGGTTTTTACCTCAAAGCTACCATTGCAGTATCCACGTACCTTAATCGTGACTTGTTGAATGTCTTTACAATCGAAGTATTTAAAACCAGCTGTCGCAGATTCCGTCATATTGGCAATATATCCGGTTTCTTCGTCGCCATCTCGGCCATCTTGGGTAATTTTCGGAAAACGACTGTCGAGCCAAGCGCCTGCACCAAATCCACCCGTATACAATTGATCCTCTTGGGTAAAAAGGTTGCACGCAAGATAGGCGGGGTATTCGCCTCTACCTTCCAAAGGTTCCCCATTCGAACCACAAGAGGTCATTTCAACTTGAGAGATGAATCCATCCTTTTCAAAGTTAAGCTTTTCAATACATCCCTGCCGGTTAAATGCATCTCCATTCGTATGTCTGTGGTAAAAAATGTACCACTCCTTGTTGATCTCTACGATACTTCCATGGTTGTTCCCTCCATAATACATGGGCTTTCCAGCTGGCTTGTATGAATCGATGTGAAGATCACAGTTGCTCACAATTACACCTTGATATTTAAAGCCTTGAGTTGGAGACGTACTGGCTGCGTAACATAATTCATGCATGACGACCGAGGAGTATACGAGGTAGTAGAGGTCTCCCCTTTTGCGAATCGAAGGAGCTTCAAAAAATTCATGTCCTTCATACCCGCTTCCATCACTATACGGCTGACTTGGGGCTATAAATACCGGTTCCTCTACAATCGTTAGCATATCCGAGCCAAGCACTGTCGCCATTGCTCCGTGTCTGGAACGGTCACCAGGTGCACAGAAGCCCGTGTAGAGATAAGTGAACTCTCCTTCTGTCAACACACCTGGATCGAATTGCGGCTCATCCCCTTCTCGTTCCCCGAGCCGAGTGCCGTCTGTATATTGAACATATCCATAGAATTCATATTTACCCGCAGGCGAATCGCATACCGCTACAGAAACAACAGGCACTTTATCCAGTACATAATATAGATAATAGCGACCATCCGGTCCAATTGTTACATCGGGGGCATAAAGGCACATATGACCGTCGGGGTTCAGCGGATCATCTGTTTTTTGATAAATAACTCCCTCATTGCGCCAGTTCCCAAGGTCATTTACAGGTGCGGACCAGCACACATAATCGTTCAGACAAAACGCATGTCCATTAAACCTGTCATGAGACCCGAATACATATACTCTATCGTTAAACACGTAAGGCTCACCGTCAGGCACGTATTCCCATGATGGGAGGTAAGGGTTTAAACCTTGTTTTTTCATCGGAAAATGCACTCCTTTTTTCTATTGCATTCAAGATAACTTTCGTATAATTAGGAGACGCCAAGAATGTACATATTTCAACGGCGTTTCGATGCACACGTAGACGAGACTCATAATACGCATGGTAAAGGTGAAAAACGATGAATACGATTTTTTACGTTGAATATGACGCTGAGCATCACAGTCCATTTGTGTTTGACATACCTGAAGGTCATGATTGCTGGCTGTTGGTCATTACGCAGACTCCGGCACTGTTCTGGGTCAATGGTCAACTACAAGAATTCCCGCCCCATTGTGCTGTCTTGTATCCGCCCTATTCGAAAATATATTATCGCGCTTGCTCGAACCGATATGCGAACGATTGGATACGTTTTGCAAGTGACGAGCTCTATGTAACCGAAACATCTCTCCCTCTGGGTGAACCTTTTGCATTAGATGATCCTGAATATTGTCATAAGCTGTTTCAATTACTTGTCGCAGAGCATTCTCTCCAGAACGGATACAAGGAATCGTCCATCGATTATTTGCTTCGCACATTGTTTAACAAACTGCTTGAATCTTATGTGCAAAAAAATATTGGCCCGCAGCATTATCCTCTGATGAAACTTCGGACAGCTATTCACAACCATCCAAGTCACCCATGGACTGTGGCTACAATGGCTAAAACCATGAATATCAGCCCGGGATACTTGCAACTCATTTATAAGAAATCATTCGGTTTGTCCTGCATAGATGATGTCATCCATAGCCGGATCCGTTTGGCTAAAGAGTACCTTAGACACCATCCCTATACGGTTGCAGAGATTGCGGAAAGATGCGGGTACCGTAATGTCGAACATTTCTGCCGGCAATTCAAACAAATGACGGGTGTATCGCCTAAGCGATTCAAACATCAGTGAGTCTTAATGAGCAGCTGTACTTCTGAAACAGACTTGTTTGTTTCTCAAAGTTTCTACGTGAAATGGTAGCGCTATCTTATAATTTTAAGATAAGGTTTTTAGCACATTCATACAATGACTTATCCTGACCGATTATTGATCAATCCTCATATGAGAGTAGTTATTAGACTTTTCTTCGGTTCTACCGAGATTAATGGTAAAATAAACAAAAAATGATGCCCACTAAAGGAGAGTTAACATGAACGAAAGACCGAGCAAAGAGGAATATGCTGCTTTCTACGAAGGATATATTAACCTTGTTCCTGAAGGAAATGTCATTGAGTTGTTACAAAAGCAGGCGGAACGCGTGGAGAGCGCAATTCGCGCATTATCCGACGAACAAGCCGATTACCGCTATGGTGAAGGGAAATGGAGTGTTAAAGAGGTTTTTGGTCACCTTATTGATAATGAGCGAATTATGAGCGGCCGTTTGTTACGCATCGCCAGAGGAGACAAGACCTCTCTTCCGGGATATGATCAGGACACGCTTATGGAAGGTCATCCTTTTGAAACGTATAGCGTGGTTGATCTGGCTGAGGAATATGCAGCGGTACGGTATTCCACCATTGTACTGCTCCGCCGCCTGAGTCCGGAAGCTTGGATGCGTATGGGGCAGGTCAATGATAACACGGCATCTACTCGTTCCATTGCTTATGTGATTACCGGACACGAACTGCATCATTTGTCAGTCCTTCGCGATCGTTATGATGTACAGATATAATCTGTAGAGGCATGTCATTCGTTACTGGGGGTGAAATGAATTGCAAGGATCTCCAGCTTATTTGAGGCAAATACAGCTTAAACGGAATCTAATTGCTACTTATGATGAGTATCCTTTTGACTTGCCTGTTATTCGTAATCTACATACGATGGATTTTCATCCCAAAGTTACGTACATTGTTGGTGAGAACGGGATGGGCAAGTCCACGTTAATGGAGTCGATTGCCGTGTCATGGGGATTCAATCCCGAAGGCGGCACGATGAACTTTACGTTTTCTACCCGAGCCACGCATTCGAACTTGTATGAGTATGTTCAATTAGTCAAAGGCACACGGCGTCCCAAGGACGGCTTCTTTTTCAGGGCCGAGAGTTATTATAATCTGGCAACAACTATTGATGAGTTGGATCGCGAGCCTTCCTATGGTGCTCCCATCAAGGATTCATATGGCGGTAAATCGTTACATGAGCAATCTCATGGAGAGTCCTTTTTTTCCACGTTTGTTCATCGGTTTGGCGGTCATGGCCTTTATATTCTGGACGAGCCTGAGGCGGCATTATCGCCGCTTCGCCAGATGGCCATGCTTGCCCGAATTCATGAGCTGGTAGAGCGAAATTCACAATTCATTATTGCTACCCACTCTCCTATTCTGATGGCGTATCCTGATGCGCAGATCTATAACCTGACACCGGGAGGCATCGAATCACAGACCTTGGAGGAAACCGATCATTTCTTAATCATGAAAGAATTTCTGAATAACAAGGATAAAATGATTCAGCAGTTGTTTGAAGGAGCGGACACAGACGGTTAAGGACACTCACTATCGATTCTCATGC
Source organism: Paenibacillus xylanexedens (assembly GCF_007680605.1). Lineage (GTDB taxonomy): Bacteria > Bacillota > Bacilli > Paenibacillales > Paenibacillaceae > Paenibacillus > Paenibacillus xylanexedens_B. The sequence continues at coordinate 1,678,022 of NZ_VEIO01000001.1, read as the reverse complement.
TACCTCCTGACCTGCTCCTACAACCTGTGTTATCACCGCTACTAAATAAAAAGAGCCAGCTAACCATATTGATTAGCTGGCTTACCTATTGATCACTAGAATGACTTGACCGCTACAATTACTTCTTGATCACTCGGATTGCTTCATGTACATATTCCTTCATATAGATATTCCTGTTTCGTTCTTAGCCCTTATAATGAAAATCCGGTATGCTCGTCCAGCGTCGTTTCAGTTCATGTGCGATAGCTTTCGGTTTACGGTCCCGTGTGAAAATGCCTTTCTTATTGCCTTGTACACGAATAATTCCCTGACTGGTGGCAAAATCAGCAAAGTTCCATACTTGTTCACCGACAAAGTGCTCAAATTCATCGAATACTTCATGGTTGGCTTTGTAAAATTCTACTTGGTATTCCTCTGTAAACATGACAGGTTCAACATCATGCAATCCGGCAACCGTGTCTGCCCCGTATTCGGTCATCATGAAAGGTTTGTTCGGGCATCGCTTTAACCAGCCATTGAATTCAGCACGAAGCTTTTCCTTGGCAGCGTGCAAATCCCCACCATCCACATACCAGCCGTAATATCGGTTAAAGGTGAGAATATCCAACAGCTCCGCAATCTGATCCTTCTCAGGTGAGGATTCCATTTGAGTAACAATGGTCACCGGACGTTTCTGTGGATCTAACTCTCTCGTCAGATCAATCAGCGGTTTAAAATATTCATAGGCTCCCTTTTCTTCAGAGGCAGGTTCGTTAGCGATATTCCACATGACCACACACGGGTGATTTTTGTCCCGCTCAATGAGTTCCCGAATGACGTCCTGATGATGTTCAAACGTATCAAGCTCGTCCCATGTGTTTTTCAACACGCCCCCGCGATGCACAACCAGCATGTTCAGATGCATGCCAACCGCGGCCACCTCATCAATCACGACAAAACCTTCCCGATCTGCCAGTCGCATCACTTCTTCTGAATATGGGTAGTGTGCGGTACGGAAGGAGTTGGCTCCCGACCATTTCATCAGATTAAAATCAAGCACATTGGCTGCCTCATTAAAACCTCTGCCATGAATGGTCGTATCCTCATGTTTGCCGTACCCTTTGAAGTAAAAGGGTTTATCATTAATCAGGAACTTGCCTTCTTTCACTTCTACACTTCTCACCCCGAATGGCTGTTCATATACATCCATGGTTTTCCCTTCAGTTTGCAATTCTGCGCGCAACGTGTATAAGTAAGCATTCAGCGGCTCCCAGAGTCTAACATCTGATATAATCATCGTGCCTGATTCGCCTTCGGATGTTGCAACCAAAGAGCCGGATTCATCGATAATTTCAGCTTTAACCGACGCAGAGCCGACCACATCAATGGAATACAGAACCTGTCCGTCCAATTTGGTTACGATCGTGACATCCTTAACATAGGTCATTGGTGTTGTGTATATTTTTACAGGGCGATGCAGACCGGCATAGTTGAAAAAATCAAAGTTTGGCAGATTGTGCAACGTTATTTGCCCGTTCGAATGTTTTTTCTCAATGATAGAGCCGACGGGTAAGGTGGTTTCGTCTACGATATTGTTTACAGCGACGGTTATGCGATTCTTCCCTTTGTGCAAGTAACGGTTTATTTCAGCTTCAAAAGGTAAAAAGCCGCCTTTGTGCTCGGCAACAAACTCCCCGTTCACATACACTTTGGCTACATGAGTAACGGATCCAAAGCGCAATACAACTCTCTCTTCATTTATCACACTTGGCAAAGTGATCTCACGCTCATACCAGACCCAGCCCACATGGTCACGTATTTTGGCGCTTACTCCGATATCGTTATATGAGGCTGGGACAGCCATGCGCATCGGATCTTGAAGTTTTTCCTTTTGCCAATTATCCTTGAATCCCTCTCCGGCATCTAACTTGAAATTCCAGATTCCATTCAGATCGATTAGATTACGTGTCTCGGTCAAAATAGGGTATAACATATGAACATCTCCTTCATTCTCTATAAAATAGGGGCTTCCTCTACCTCCTGCCTTATACACGTTGTGAAACGGGTCTCGGGTATCAGTTCATTCGTTTTGCATTGATATCGCTTACAAGTTGTGCTGTACGTTTTTTGTTTAATGGATACAGGAAAGCAATGCAGATAAATACGAGAAACAGACCTATAGCTGGTACAATGGTCGCTAAAAAATAAATGCCTTCAAGTGTACGTGGTGTTTGCACATGCAGTGCAGCATTATACCCGACAGCCGCCATGGCTACCCCGCCAATACCACCTGCAACGGCCTGCCCGACTTTACGTGAAAAGGAATAGATGGAATATATCGTCGCATCCTCCCGGAGTCCTGTAACATGTTCATGATAGTCAACCAAATCTGTGATAAACGCCCAGCTGATCAGATTGAACAGAGCGTATCCTAGCAACCCGACGAACAGAATCGCCATGTATTGAATAGCGGAAAGATTCGGAATGAAATACAGCAGCAAGTAAACAAGCGTTGAGAGTAAAAAGCCTGCAGCGGCAACTTCTTTTTTTCCGAACTTTGCTACGAGCGGTTTGATTAACGGCATTCCGATAAATATAGGCGCAGCTTGCACCAGACTGAACACACTAAGTAATTGCGCGTTACCGAAATAGTCTTTGAACAAATACGTATTAACCGTGCCAAGCAACATTAAATTGATCAAGAAAATGAGCGATCCGATCAGGAAGACGATGAGCGGCTTGTTTTTCAAAAGTCCATATAATGTTTTTCTCAGATTGGTATTTGGTTTCTCGTTCATATCCGGGATAACACGTTCGAGCGATAATGTATAACACGCCATATAAGAAGCAATGGACAATATTCCAAAAATAACAGCTCCCAGTAAAAAACGGCTTGCATTCGCTTCGTTATTTACAAACAACAGCAACGGGCCCACCACGCCTACGAATAATTGCGCCAATGTTGCTCCAAGCGATCTCCATGTAGACAGAACGGTTCGTTCTACTGGGTCAGCAGTAATAACTGAAGCCATGGAACCGTAAGGAATGTTAACGGTGCTGTAAAGCGTTCCCCAAAGAATATAAGTAACATAAGCGTAGGCGAGATAAAATCCATCGGGCATTCCGGGAATGTAAACAAACATGAGTACCCCGGAGATCACGAGCGGAAATGACATGCGATAAATCCATGGTTTGAATTTACCGTGTTTGCTTGCTTTACGCGTATCGACAAAACGTCCCCATGTGACATCGGCTACGGCATCCCACAAACGGGCTAACAGGAATAATCCTCCCACCGCTGCCGGGTTAATATGAAATACGTCGGTGTAATAGACCATTAAAAATGAGCCAACTAGCGCGAAAAAGAAATCGTTTCCAAAATCACCAAACAAATAGCCGAATTTATCCTTATATCCGAAAGGACGCATAAAAATCCACCTCTTTATTCAAAATTTGGAATAACTATTGTCGATTTTTATTACAAGATGAATCTGATCATTTGATAACGCTCTCAATTCAGGGTGTAGGTCTTGTATTATATTGATTGAGTTGCTGATCCCCCTTAAATCCATGCTTGAAATCGATTTCATGACAAATTATAATCGGTCTTGTGAGGTTTCATATGGTAAGTTTCACATGTAAATAGGAATATTCACATGTGTTTTTCACTTCTTAGACTGGAACGGAGGCTTGGTGATGAATAACTGTTGTGATGAAAGCCTTGAATATATATGTAATATGACACATCATTTATACAATGTACCCGTCTACTATTTTGATAATGAATATAAACCGATCTATCAAGTTACCCCTGTGGATTTCCAGCTTAATCCCTTACTTCCCTCTGACGATAAGATCATGACAGAGCTCTTTTCCAGCATGCCACTCGAGCCACTTCCTGTCCTTCGTGAAACAATCTATTTGGAGAAATTTTTCGCTATACGTATTCTTGCGGATCATCAGTGGAAAGGAATCATTATCGTAGGCCCGGTTATCAATTTTAAAATGACAGAGGAGATCATTCGTGTGACTCTAAGTGATTTGTTAGCCAAAGCGGATCATCACGAAATGAAGATGTATTACGACGGAGTCCCTGTGATGAGTACGTTTAAATTCATTAATCTCAGTATGGCAATGTATTTCATGCTCTATCAGAAAAAGCTAACGCTAGACGAAATCTTAATGAAAAATGAGGATGACCGTTGGAGAAAAACGCTGGAAATCGAGCAACCGTATAAGCAAATCATAGACGACCGTCAAAATAATCTCATTCACACGGAGATTGATAAAGAGAAGAAAGTATTTGATTTCATTCGATTGGGTAGAACCGATAAGGTGTTGGAATCCTTTCATACCATTCACAAACAAGGCAAAAAAAGTGTGTTGTCCAAGACGAGTTATCTGCGTAGTCAAAAGAATCTGGCGATCTCCCTGATCACGCTTGCAACAAGATCAGCGGTAGAAGGTGGTGTTTTTCAAGAGATTGCTTATAATCTTAGTGATTTTTATATTCTTAAAATTGAGGACTTAACCGACAGCCAAGCGGTAGAGGATTTAATGGAGGTTGCTCTGCTTGATTTTGCGGAACGTGTGAAGCGCAGTAAAAAACACAAATACTCGAAACCGATTAACATATGCCAAAACCATATCTTCAACCATTTAAACGAGCGGATTACGATCTCACAACTGGCTGAAATCACTTCGTTGAATCCGAATTATTTGTCCAATCTGTTTAAAAAAGAAGTAGGCATCTCCATTTCGCAGTTTATTTTGAAAACAAAAATTGAAGAAGCTCAAAATCTGTTGACGTATTCTCACTATACGTTAGCGGAGATTTCTACCCTCTTAAACTTTTACGATCAGAGTTACTTTGCGAAAGTGTTCAAAACGTATACGGGATGTACACCGAAACAATTTAAAGATCAAAGAAAAAAAGATTAAACAAAATTGGATCAGAAACAACAAAAAACCGCTGTAAAAGCGGCTTTTGAAGGTTTGTTTAGTCATGCTTACATTCCGGTGTTCGAAAGTAACCTGTGATTCGCGTATGCGGCGGCACCGATCATGCCCGCTTGTCCGCCCAGTTTGGCTTGCACGATGGTACAAGCTCCCGAAGCGAGCTTTAATGAGTGATTTACCACGGTATTACGGACGGTGTTAAGGAGACGATCGCCGGCTGCGGACATGCCGCCCCCTACGATAATCATTTCGGGATTCAGCATATTTATGACATTGGAAAGGCCGAAACCTAATATCTCTCCTGTTTCGTGCATGACTTCAACAGCAAGTACGTCGCCAAGGTCATACGCATTCGAGATCATATGAGCGGTAATTCTGGACGGATCTCCTTCTATCCACTCCGTAATCATACTGGATCGGCCTGCCTCCAGCTTTTCCGTGAACGTTCGAACCATTCCAATAGCAGATACATATCTGCCCAGGCATCCTGAACTCCCGCAACGGCAAGCACGGCCTTCTCTATACATATTCATGTGTCCAATTTCCCCTGCACTTGAGGTTGCTCCGTAGATTACCTTCCCGTCATTAACGATTCCAGAGCCCAGACCGGTTCCTAACGTGATTAATACCAAGTTGCGGCAACCGACACCTGCACCAAAACGCCATTCACCATATAGATTCACGCGTACGTCATTGTCGATAAAAACAGGGAAATCAAAACGTTTGTTCATGTGATCAACGACATGGATATTCTCCCATTCGGGGAAGTTAGGCGAAAATATAGATAAGCCCGTTTGTGGATCTAGCAATCCAGGCACACCTATACCCATGCAATGTACCTCTTCAGGATAGATTCCTTCGGCCGCCATCATTTCTTGCGTGATGTTCACTATTCTATTTAACACATGGATCGGGCCTTTGTCGGCTTCCGTAGTATCACTTCGTTCGTGGATTTTCTTAAATGCTGTATTAAACACAGCGGATTTAATATTGGTACCGCCCAGATCTATTCCGATTATATATTTGCTCATTTTAGAACCCCTACTTTAAGTGATATAGATACAATGGTATTAAACCATGAAAACAAGTATAGCGGTAAATATGATGGCATCCATTTACTTACTCCAGCAGATAAATAAACACCTCTTTTTCGTTTAAGGTAATAACATCTATACATTATTCTTTCAACTTCCATATAGTATCTTATATGACAAAATAATATGAAAAAACTATAGTTTGGAGGAATGATCGTGGTACGTACACTTGATGCTCGTACTTCACTCGGATCGGACGGCACGACTCCCTTGAATATTGTTCTCGTTACTCGCTTGCCTACTCTAGTAGGTATCCTTGGACTTAACATTGTCAATCCAGGACCCGTCATACGTACACAGTTTAGTGGAAGCTACCAAATTGTGGTATCAAATGTTATTTCAGTGCCATCTGTCATACAAGTTGACATATTTAGAGGACCTACGAATACAGGAACACCGATCTATACTTTTCAACAGTCTATATTCACTGTACAAAACAACGTGCTACTGAGTTTTGAAGGTTCTGATTACAATGTGCCTCCTCCCCCAAGTGGACAGCTCACGTATTCATGTTACTTGACTTTTTTAGATTCACTTTCTTCGCAAATAGCGACTCGTCTTGGGCCAGAATGTTTTAATGCTGTCGCATACAGTGACGATTAATATTTGATTTTGAATAAGAGAGGTGGTTCGCCTTGGTCAAAACGCTGGATGCTCGAACATCTCAAGGTTCTAATGGAACAGGAGAATTAAATCTCGATAATTTTATAAATGGAATTCCGTTGTTAATGGCTCAGGTTGGACTTCAGGTGAAGAATCCAGGTCCATGGCTACGAACGTTTTTCTCAGGAACTATTAACCTCACGGCATATAACCTGCCTAGTCAAGGAAGTCTTGGCATAGAGGTTTACCGCGAATCAGATGGTATCCAGGCATTGGTATATTTTTCATATGTTATAGTTAGAGGTAACCGTTTGGTTAGTCCCTGTACATTAACCTTCAATGGCTCGGATTATAATGTTCCCGCCCCCAGCAGTGGCCAGGTTACTTATACTGTGTATAGTGTCTTCACCTATAATCCTCAATACAGTATCACGAACTTTAGAATAGGGCCTGAAAGTTTTAATGCAACGATATATTCGGATGATTAAAGAGGTTGATCTAAAATGAAATGGTTATCTAGATTATTAGTGAACAGGAGCCTTCTTTTCGAGGCTCCTGTTTTGATTTGGTAAGTAAGCTACATTATTTTTCGCACAGCAAACCATAATTCGACGAATTGCAGTCCATCCTTGCTTCCTGTAACCTCGAGTTCGAGACCGTCGACTTGCTCATAACCTGCTGTTGGGAGCCATTCTGAGAAGAAACGTTTATATAACGTTTCCATAACCTCACCGAGTTGATCCCAGGCAAATGGCTCAGATGAAAAGATAGCCCACACCTTTTCTTTAACAATCATTTGTGATCTTGCACAAATCAACCTTCTGATGTCATGTTATTTGACATTCTTGTTTGACTCCCCTCTACAACCATGTTACATTTTCAAACATAAGCAATGATTGGAAAAAGATTACATGAAACTCGAACTGTTATTCCTACTTATTTTAACTCAGCGAAGGAGTTGCTGACTATGCACTTGACTGTACAGGAACGTGAAAAATTACTAATGTATCTCGCAGCGGATATGGCTGAAAAAAGGCTGAAACGTGGCGTTCAGCTGAATTACCCGGAAGCCGCTGCCTATATTTCAGGTTTTGTCGTAGAGGGTGCACGGGATGGGAAAACCGTTAAACAACTGATGGAAGAAGCTCGCCACCTTTTATCAGCAAATCAGGTAATGGATGGCGTAGCCGAGTTGCTGAGCGAAGTTCAGATTGAAGCCACGTTCCCCGACGGAACGAAGCTTGTGACTGTGCATGAGCCTGTTGCTCGGATCGATGGTGCGATTATCCCCGGTGAATATGAATTTGCGGATGACCCCATTGTCCTGTTACCTGACCGCAAACGAATTACCCGTTCTGTGACCAATACAGGAAGCCGACCTATTCAGGTCGGATCACACTTTCACTTTTTTGAAACGAACCCCGCTTTATCATTTAACCGTGAAGGAACCAAAGGATATCGACTGGATATTGCTTCAGGTCTATCCGTCCGCTTTGAACCGGGAGAAGTTCATGAGATCACACTGGTTGAAATCGGTGGAACGAAAGAAATCCATGGATTCGCCGGGTTAACCAACGGGAGGGTTGAATGATGAACACCATTGATCGCGCCACATATGCAAGCATGTATGGTCCCACGACCGGAGATCGGATTCGGCTTGCGGACACCTCGTTAAAAATTGAGATTGAAAAAGACTTTACCGTGTATGGAGATGAGTGCGTTTTTGGCGGAGGTAAAACGGTCAGGGACGGCATGGGACAGCATCCTCTGGCAACGCGTAGCGAAGGTGTCCTGGATACGGTCATTACCAACGTTGTAATTGTGGATACATGGGGAATTGTCAAAGCCGATATTGGCATTAAGGACGGACTGATTCGAGGCATTGGCAAAGCGGGAAATCCGTTTGTGATGGATGGTGTCGATCCTGATATGTATATTGGTGTGGGTACGGAAGTGATTTCTGGTGAAAATATGATTGTGACCGCTGGCGGTGTAGACAGCCATGTTCACTTCATTTCGCCGCAGCAAATTGAAATTGCCCTGCAGAGTGGCATTACGACGATGATTGGCGGAGGTTCCGGCCCGGCAACAGGCACGCTTGCAACCAACTGTACCTCGGGTGTATGGCATATCGAACGCATGCTACAGGCGCTTGATTCACTTCCGATGAATTTTGTGATGCTTGGCCGAGGCAACAGTTCCAGACCTGAAGCGTTGATGGAACAAGTACTTGCTGGTGTCGGCGGGCTGAAAATTCATGAAGATTGGGGAAGTACACCTTACGTTATCGATAAATGTTTAAGCGTGGCGGAACAGTATGACATTCAGGTCAATATCCATACGGATACGCTGAATGAAGCTGGATATGTGGAGGATAGTCTGCGTTCATTCAATGGTCGCGCCATTCATACCTACCATACGGAAGGTGCGGGCGGTGGTCACGCGCCGGACTTGTTACGTGTCGCTTCCATGCCGAACGTCCTGCCTTCTTCCACCAGTCCAACCATGCCTTATACCCGAAATACCGTCGATGAGCATCTGGATATGCTAATGATCTGCCATCATCTCGATCCCAAAATTCCGGAGGATGTCGCCTTTGCCGCTTCGCGGATTCGGGAGACAACGATTGGTGCGGAAGATATTTTACATGATATCGGTGCGATCAGCATGACCAGTTCGGATTCACAGGCGATGGGCCGTGTAGGTGAGGTGGCGATTAGAACATGGCAGACAGCGGATAAAATGAAGAAACAACGCGGTGCACTTGTCGGTGATATCCAGGCGGATAACAATCGTGTGAAACGATATATTGCCAAATATACGATTAACCCTGCAATTACCCATGGCATTTCCACATATGTAGGCTCGATTGAAGTCGGTAAAATGGCCGATCTTGTGTTATGGAAACCCGCTTTCTTTGGAGTTAAACCGGAACTTGTCATCAAAGGCGGTATGATCATGCATAGTGTCATGGGAGATCCTAATTCTACGATCTCGACACCACAGCCCTACATGTACAGACCGATGTTTGGAAGCTATGGCAAAGCACGTTCAGCCATTTGTGCAACCTTTGTTTCTCAGGCATCCATTGATGCGGGTACCCTTTCTCCTCTGGGGCTGAGTAAATCCTTAAAACCTGTGAAAGGCTGTCGTGCAGCGAGCAAAAAAGATATGATTTTAAATGGAGAAACGCCAACAATTATGGTTGATCCGAAGAATTATACCGTATCCGTGAACGGTGAAACGCTACGCTGCCTTCCGGTTGACGAACTTCCCATGGCACAAAGGTACTTCTTGAGTTAATATGATGGAATAATTGTTGCCTTCATTGAATGACTCCGTTTAAATCTACAAAAAAGCCCAGCTAACCTAGCCGGGCTTTTTATGATTCCAATCATATTCTATCCGGTCCCGTTCGATTATTCTCTTATAAATCCACCTTCCGAATGAATAACTTGTCCCGTAATCCAAGCTCCGGCTTCACTCACGAGAAAATCAATAATGTTCGCTGCATCCTCAGGTGCTCCAATCCGTCCCAACGGGAACTTTGGCATCAGATAATCCCTAATGGAGTCATCCATCCACGTTGTATCTGTAGGCCCAGGGTTTACAGCATTCACTGTAATTTTCAATGGTGCAAGTTCACGAGATAAGGATGTTGTAAAAGCGGAGATCGCACCTTTGGTCGCAACATACGCTAATTCTCCTGGCATCGGCGATATATCCTGTCCTGAAGTCATATTGATAATTCTGCCTGAGGTTAGATTGGATTTTTCGAATTCACGGGCAAATATCGTACACAGTAGAAACGTCGATCGCATATTAACAGCATAGTGGTTATCCATGAGTTCGGCATCAAAGGACTTGTAATCGGTGTTGACACAATAAGCCGCATTGTTAATAAGTATGCAAGGTTGCCCTAGTTTCTCGACTGTATTTTCGTATACTCGTTGTGCTGCGTTACGGTCGGTTAGATCGATCTCAATTGATGCACAACGAACACCGATGTCTTCAATTTCCTTGTGAAACGCAAAGGTCCATTCAGGGTCAGCCTTATAGTGTGTGAAGAAAATATCAATATCTCTGGAAGCTAGTTTGCGACAAAAAGCACTTCCCATTTCTCTGGGACCGCTGGCACCTGTGATCATTGCTATTTTCCTCTGATTTTGAGTCATCATTCTACCTCCACTTACATAAAAGATGTGTATCTTTTCATCAATTATAGTGAATAGAGGTGACTTGTGAAACACTTCTATTCAAACGAATATCTGAACAGCCCATAATAAAGAGGCCCAAGTGTGAGTACTAGAGTAACAAACATTAACAATCTTCTCTTACTAAGAGAGATTTCTGCTAGAATCTCTTCGCCTTGGTGATCCTTAAGTTGCATCCCGAACAGTATTTCCCACACTAACCCCGAGATTGTGAGTACTTTCCATGTTAAAGGGTTCAGCCAGGGATGCTGTTCCAAGTAATCCAAGATATCGTCCATAACAATCACATGTGTACCCCATTTTAGTCTATTATAAAATAATCGTAACCAACGCCCTGTTGCATTATAGTGAAGCATTTTCGTTCTGCATAGTGGGAAATTATCCTAAAATAAAGGGATAAAGAAGATTCATATGTAATATACAGTGATCATTAATTTATTTTACCTATGAGGTGATTCTCGTTTGATGAATTTATATGGCGCGCAGCATCACATTCTTGTGCATTCCAATGCCATTGATGCCGAGGCACATCAACATACGTTTATTCAAGTTACGATTGCACTAGAAAATTATTTTCAGATTGAAGTTCAGGGAGAGAATATAAGTACAGCTGGAATCATACTTAACTCCAGTGTATCTCATCGTTTGCAGGTCTCAGGGCAGCCCTTAGTTTTGCTTTTAATAGACAGCACCTCCAGCATTGCAGCGGCTTTCAAAAAATATATGGGTAACCAGGCATACGTTAATTTCCCTTTGGAGCTTAGTAAAGAAATCGCCGAATTTCTCAAAGCACGTTTACCGCTAATTCATGATGCAGAGACTTACCGTGTATTTTTACAACAACTCATGACTTTATTTCACCTGAACCACACGCTACCTGTAGTCACAGATTCACGAATCAAGGAATTGCTTCAACATATGAAGGATTGCACGGATTCGGAGCACTCTATTCGTAATTACGCAGAAACGTTCGGTCTTTCAAGCAGTAGGCTGTCACATCTGTTTAAAGAGAATACAGGAATATCCCTTAGTGGTTATCTCGTCTTACATAAGTTACAGAAGGCATGTTATCTGATTTTTCAAGGAACCAGTATCACGGACGCAGCCATGGCAGCTGGTTTTGATACACCCTCTCATTTTGCCAATACCAGCAAGCGATTGCTAGGAATGACCGCCAAAGATATTCGCAAAGATAGCGTGTTTTTGCAAGTTTCCTCCCTGCATTGACGTTACAATGTTTACAGGAGGTGCTCATCATGAACAACTATCTCGAGCAAACGGAATTGTTAGATTACAATCATTCGACCATTCAGAGCCTCATTCGCAGTCGTAACTGGGCCTCACTCCCTGTAAAGGAACAGATCCTTCATGTATATAATTACGTTCGCGACGAGATTCAATTTGGTTATAACCGCAGTGATGATATTCAAGCTTCAGAAGTGTTGCAAGATGGCTACGGTCAGTGTAATACAAAAGGCATTTTATTCATGGCGTTGCTCAGAGCATTGGGTATCCCTTGCCGGATTCACGGTTTTACGATTCATAAACAATTGCAAAAGGGTGCCATGAAAGGCTGGTATTATCACCTTTCTCCGAAAGAGATCATCCATAGCTGGATTGAAGTGTTATATAACGACAGATGGTTAAACATCGAAGGTTTTATCCTGGATATCCCTTATCTGACCAAGCTTCAGCAAAAGTTCGAGCAATGTACAGGTTCATTTTGCGGGTATGGCGTGGCTACGGATGATTTTCAGAACCCCGCTATTTATTGGAATGAAAATGACACCTATGTGCAGAAAGAAGGCATCGTTCAGGATTTCGGTACGTTCGACAATCCCGATCAATTTTTTACGCTCCATCCGCAAAAGCTAAATCCAATAAAGAGAATGATATTCACCCATGTGGTGAGGCATTTAATGAATAGGAATGTGAGCGGCATTAGGCGGGGATGACAGGCTCGATCACTTCGAATAAAAATGGATTTCCGTTTAAATATTCTCTTATGTATGCTTGGGCATATTTCTGTTCTTCGATTAAACTGGCTGTTTCTCTTGGATCAGAGGCGTGATGGCAGTAATTTTCGATCAGGATCATAACAAAAAAACATTCCAGATCCCGAGTATAGTCCGCTTCGAGCTTCCTAATACTCTCATAACCTTGGATAAGCATCCATCGATGCTTTGGCCAAAGCTCCAATAGGGTGCCTGCCATATCGTAGAGATAATATCCGTACCCACATCTTCCAAAATCAATCGGAGAAGGTTGATTACCGTTAAAAACCATATTACCGGTATGTAAATCAGCATGAATGAGCCCATAGTTATGTTCACTTGGACGCATAATGGTAAGCTGAGATACAACCTTCTCCGCTGCGTATTGATACAGCTTCCATGCCTCTTCGGATAAAAAACGTTCATGGTAACGTTCCAACTTAGCCAGTTCACGTTTAAAATTTTCTACTCCCCAAACAGGTCTTACAAAATCAGAAGGTGGATTGAAATCCTTTGTTGCTTCATGGAGCCTGCTTATTAATACACCCATATGATATGCATGACTATCCGTAAATTCCCCTGTTGCTTTTTCACCCTCGACCCACCGCATCATCGTTACATAAGGGCTTCTATATCCTATTTCTGTTTCGATGTCCAATACATAAATACCATCACGACTTGCAATCCCTTCGGGTAAACTTAGATCATTCCATGTATTCAGTGCTTGTAACAGTAAAAGTTCGGAACGAATTTCCTCTTTGCTCAATCGGTCCGAATGAATACGAAGTAAATAATGGTAATCTGTACTGGTTTCAATTTTATATGTGATCGTATCAGAAAGTTGAATAAACCGGATGTTATCCCACTCTATATCATACTGTTGAATTGCTGATAATGCGACTTTCCTTGCTCTGATGAATAACGCTCGCCGTTCTTCATCCGTATCAAATCTAAAAAAATCATTCATATGTTATCCCCCTGCAGTTTTCACAAAGTAAAAATTAACTACCTCTCTTATATCTTATTGTAACGATAGTAAAAGCGTAAAAATATGTAATAAACATTTTAAACTATGTTCTACACAAAAAAGGAACGAAGCGTCATCAAGCGATGCCTCGTTCCATTTGAATCGGGTCTACTGAATAGAGAACACTTCTTTTTTCAACAATTCTTCAGGTTTCTGACCGATGGGATCGCTGTGGAAATAATCACGGATGACTCCATCCTCCAGATAGTTCGCAATAGATACCATAATCATGCCTTGATCCAATGCCAGATAAGCTTTGGCGATTTCTTTGGTCTCCAGATTGATAGAGTCGTATAAACCATATTTACCCATCATGTTTAACTTTTTCAATGTTTTGATGTTTTTGCGTGCCTCTTCAGGCGCATAGTCCAGGGCAAGGAATGTTGCATGCGCAGTTACCGTTGCTCCGTCTTTGTAACCTGAGATGCCGAGCGGTGTCGCTGCAAACTCACTATATCCGGTAGCTGTTGCCGATGGCGAGAATCCCCAGGCAGCATACCCTTTTTCTTTGGCATATTCGATTTGCAGATCGACATGACGTTTATTGTTTAGACCTAACGCCTGAGTACCCAAGTCTTTTTCCTTGATCACCAGACCTGGCATAAGCCCTTCAAACATACTGCCTCCCCAGCTAGGAACGAATTTTTTACCTTGATACTCATAACTTCCTTCGAAGACATCCACGCCATCATAATTCACCGTTATACCCTGTGGAATCTGAGACTGCCAGTCCCATTCAAGTGGCATTGTGCGGTACATCTTCCACCAATGCTCTTTCGGTACGTCTCCTTTACCGATGGCAATATAACTCCCTACACGAGGTTCCGTATAAAAGGAACCATAATGATGCTCTGTCAGTGCGCCTTTGGCAACGTCATAGCCACCACGGAATTGGCCGACTTCCGAATCGTATAACGTTGTATAATTCATCTGGTTAACGAGTGTGCTGGTTTGTGCGTTTAACTCTTTATACGCTTGTCCAACGACGATTAATCCTGCGGATAACCAGCCGTTGTCTACCTGAGATATAAATTGCCCCCAATCTTTTTTGACTGAACCATCGTCCGTGTTGTACCAGTTATAAAAGAGCCCGTTCCACTTATCCATCTTCTCCAGCGTGTTTAACGTTATTTTCAAGCGGGATACGGCTTCTTTCTTCGATAGCAGGCCCATTTGTTCGGCAGAAACGGTACTCATCATGTACATCGCAATGTTCGTGGGTGAGGTACGCTTGGCTTCTTCCGTTCCCGTTTCCTTCATTCGGACTTCATCATACGTCAACCCGGTTTTGGGATCGGTAAAATCTTTGAAGTACTTGTACGTTTTTTTGGCAACCGCTTTCAATTCGGGTTTGAAACCTGGCGGTTTGCCTGAATCATGTGCAGATATGACAGGAGTGAAAGCTGTACTGGCAAACAGACAAAAAGTTAAAATGAATCCTAACCTTTTTACAATGTTCATCTCTTTTCTCCCTTCAAAATAAATTCGAAACGTTTCGTATTTATGATATCATGAATGTTCATATTTGGTAAATAACAAAATGAAAACCCTTACTTTTATAAGTTCAATTCAAGTTTTCTTTTTGTTTTTCAATTCGAAACGTTTCATATAAAAAATGAATTTTTAACGCATTCAAACTCTCTCTTCCGTAATAACAATGCTTCGACCCAGATACATACATAAGCATAATCTAAAAAAGCCGCTATGGTTAGCGGCTTCCATAAGAAATACTGATAATGAAGATCGGTCACGATACTCTATTCGAATTGCATCGCTCTGTATCGTGATTGTTCCCTTCAATGGTGTTCAAACCATCCCATCATTTCACAAAATAACAGGCTTCATTCGCCCATCCGTTCCAAACTGAATCGGGTCAATACACACTTCCCGGTGGTACCCTTTCCCCTCGGAGAAACGGGATAACGGAGTGACAAAACGATGGTAAGCCACATGGTACTGGTCCGTTTCAGAATCACGGAATATACAGTGATGGCCAGTTCCGAGCATGTCTTTTTCTACATTTTTGCTTAAAACAGGGTAGTGATAGGTAACCGGGCCATAGAGGCTTTGCGACGTGCCGTAATTGACATGGTAGTCCTCACTTCCCGTATCATCACAAGACCATGTGAAATGGTACAGGCCCTCCCTCTTTAACACGGTTACGGCCTCCCTGAAATCATGCAATCCTGCAAGGTTACGCATTGTTTCTTCAACAACAGTGATCATGTCGTCACCAAGCTCAACAATAGCAGCATCTCCGTTTCCAAACAACAGATACATCTTGCCATCCTGCTCTGCGTAGATTGAAGGATCGATAGCCTGCCCCATCGTGATCTTAAGACGTCTTAATTGATCCATTGTAATCAAAGGTTGAGGCTCTGCCCGGAATGGACCTACTGGGGAATCGGCTATAGCGACACCGATAGCACTTTCCTGATTAGGCATTTTGCCGCAGAAATAATAGTAATATTTGTTGTTGCGGCTGGCAATCGCTGGTGCCCATGCATTTCCGATGGCCCAAGGCACATCATCCGTTGCCAGATCAAGAATGATTCCTTCATCCTGCCAATATTGCAGATCGCTGGAGGAAAACACCTTGAACTGCGTACCTGACCACCCGTCGAAGCCATCACTAGTTGGATACATATAGTAGCGGTCGCCAAACTTGGCCACATCAGGGTCAGCATATTGACCAGCCAGTACCTGGTGACCGTCTCCATAAGCGGCCAGCAGTCGATTACCTTCTTCCGCGGTGATTGGCAGAATGCCGCCGTGCCGCTTTTGGGTTTTTCCCATATCAAACTCATCATCTGAAGCTATTCGGAAGTTTCCGCTATCCAAATCAGTCGTTAACAGCGGTAGATAACCTTTTCCCTCGGCGAAACGATCAACAATCAGACACCACTCATTCCGGTCGTTGAATTTGAAAATCTGCGGCCCTTCTACACCCATCAGCGCTTCCAGCACAGGCGCATGCAGCGGAGTGAATGCATCCTTATCCAGAGAGTTTCCCTTTTCAACACGAATGTTTTTGGTTGTTTCATCTTTGGAGTAACGGTAGTATGAACCCGAAGAAGCAAGAATGGTCGTATCAATGATGTGATTTTCACGCTCGATATACTTTTCCGATGGAGTGAATGAACGGAAGTCTTTGGTGCGTGCGCTGTAAATCTTTTGTTTACGTTCAGATTCATCTGCATCTTGTGTGGCCGAGGCCCAGAATACAAGAAACTCGTCGGCCGCTTCATCATAAACGGCTTCAGGTGCCCACACACACCCTGCACCCGGAGTGCCAAGTGTAACTGTCCAAGGAGAAGACCAATCCGCGAGATTACTGGACTCCCATACGACAATATCACGACTGCCTTCGTTTACAGCAACACCCCAGCCTTTGCCGTTTGCGATTCGCAGATCGGTTGCAATCAGATAAAACTTGTCCTCCTTACCGGAGCGAATAAGAAACGGGTCGCGTACGCCCTTTTCCCCCAGATTGGAGCGCAATACGGGCTTACCCCCGTTTAAATCCTTCCAGTGAAGACCATCCTCGCTATATGAAAAATAAACCTGCTCCCCATCGGGCTGTTCACCGATAAAATGCACAAAAAGATATCCTGCGTAATTGGTGTTTGTATTCAACAAGTTTGGTAGCCTCCTAAGTATGTAAACTGAATTTGATTCAAAAGAAAGCGCTTAACCTAGTATATATCATACTTCAAATCGCTGTTTAGGTGTAGGGAAACTTCCTGCTTTTCCTCATTTACCGTTGTAGTCTCTCCGATTCCAATGGTATAACTGTATCGTTGAACAAAAGATGAAACGGAGGCCCCCTTATGATCCAATCCATTATACATATCGCCTTGGTCGTTAACGATTATGATGAAGCGATCGAGTTTTATACTCAAAAATTGAATTTTACATTGCTTGAAGACACCTATCAACCTGAGCAGGACAAAAGATGGGTAGTGATCGCCCCTCCTGGTTCCTTTGGTACGACCATATTACTCGCTAGAGCTTCCAAACCGGAGCAAGTGCCGTTTATCGGTAACCAGGCTGGCGGGCGTGTTTTCCTGTTCCTGAATACAGACGACTTCTGGAGAGATTACAATGACATGGTGTCCAAAGGAATTGAGTTTGTACGAGAGCCAAAGCAACAAGACTATGGCATCGTTGCTGTATTTAAAGACCTTTATGGGAACCTGTGGGATTTGCTGCAAATGAATGAGGATCACCCCATCTCCAGACGTATGAAGTAGTGTTCAAATAGTATGATGGTCTTTACGTGTTTGCAGAGAAAATTTCTATATGCTTCAGTAACATATCCCTACGCGTGCATTTATAAACTGGCGGTCGCCAAGTTGACGATAGGTGAACTCAGCGGTATCGCCAACGGTAATTTCTGTGCCGCCTTCAGGTAAAACGTCACGCTCTATTCTGTAGTTGCCGCGCACCTCCCCATCTGGCAAATACGTTGGGCATACAATCGTCCACTCCAGGGTGGATTCTTTAAGCAATGTGTACACTTGTTCATGTTCCTCGGCAGCCCTACTTGACTTACGTCTGGAGTCGCTCGACTGATATCGAAGTTTCCCAGGCTCGGTTCTGCTTTGCAGAATACCGGCTGTTCCTACAGTGATGATTCGTTGTATGTCCTCCTGCTCCATAGCGTTGATGAGTAACGGCATGCTTTGGGACAGTGTGGTTGTTCCATCCGTGTTCAGCGCGCTGATCACCGCATTCGTTCCTTCTATGGCACGCAAAAGATCATGGGATTCCAGCACATTACCTTGAACAATGGTTAAGCGATCATGTTTTGTGTTTATTTTATCTGGAGTGCGAACCAAAGCCGTTACTTGGTGACCGTCCTGAAGCGCATATTTAACGATATGGCTTCCGACGCGTCCTGTAGCTCCGAGCACTAAAATATGCATATTGTATGTAACCTCCTGATTTTGTTTGTGTGTTCATTGTGGGTTATACCGGCATTAGCCCGTAAAACAATAGAATAACAAAAAAAGCGTTATACGGGTACTTTAAGTACGCCGCATAACGCGGTTGCTTCAAGGTGTAATGATCTTTTTACCGAACTCTTTGATCTTCTCGGCAATCTCCTTGGGATGGGAGCGATACAAGTAATGTCCCGCCTCCAGTAAAACCATTTCTCCCTGTTCAATGTTCGCCATCTGTTTCTCATGCTCTGTAACCCATTCTTTCACGACAGGGTGATTTTTCTGTACAAAGAAAAGAACCGGCAAATCGGAAGGCCAAGTAAGCTGTTTCGCCTCCTGGAAGTTGGAATACATGCTTACGGCCTCGTTTAATTGGGTGTTGTTATACATATTTTTGCGGATTAAAATGTTCAATTGCTCTCTGGTATCGTCGTCATAAGAGAGTCCTTCATACGGGTCATCACTCAGCTTCAACTGCACACGGGCAAAACCAAGGTTACGGAACCATTTAATTGGTTCGATGTCGGATGCTTCAACCTTTTGCTCGCTAAGAGACGGAACACTGTGATCTAACCCAATGAACGCCTGTACCTCCTCTGCATATCGGTTCACATAGTCGAGACTGTAGAGACCTGAGATGGAATGCGCCATCAGCATATAACGTTTGATACCCAGACTTTGCAAGGCACTATGGATCTCCTGCGTGATATTAGCCGAACTACGTTCCTTGTCAGTCGGATCGCTTAATCCGTAACCCAAAGGTTCAACAACTACGACCTTATAATGAGGACTGAGTTCGGAGATAAGTGGCTTAAAATCAAGTGCAGGCGAAGCTGTTCCGAACCCAGGTAAAATGACTATCGTTTCTTTCCCTTCACCCTGCATGAAGACATTCATTCGTTTTCCGTCGACAGATACCTGCTGCCCGTAGTGCTCCAGTCGCTTTTGTTCAGAATGACTGCTGACTTGGTTCACCGTGAATACCGTCGCGATGAAAAGCAAGATGACGATAAGTATAGAGACGATGACTTTTAGCAAAAGTTTAAGCACTCGCTTGGCTTTGGAATCCTGGCTTGCTTTTGTTTTTTTTGAATCTGTATGACTTGGTTGAATCAACACTTTCAGCTCCTTTATGTCATGTTTCCTCCTGGGGTGGGTCTTGTTTTACTGCAAATCAAGTGTACTCAACTTCGATGTCCCTGGAATGAATGCAATATGAACGGAACATGAACGAACACTCTAATCTCTAGGACTGAATTAGACACCGCAGCACAACGAAAAGCCACAAGTAAGCTGAAAAAATATGTATACTTCCTATATTCTCACGATCTGCTCTAGAACCGCTTAACATCCATACCATGCAATAACCTATTATTGTACTTCTCAATCCTTCCAGCAGGTCAAAAAAGTGCAACACAGTTCAAATAAGTGCAAGGTTCGTACAGACTTTCCATTCCAACCGCCCTCTCCATCCCCTCAAAAGTAAAAAATCATACAGATTGTGGTCAATAACGTTTATATCCCCTCTCTTCATTCTCCTTTACAATAACTTCAAGTACAACATTCCTAAATATGACTTGAACTTGAGGGGGAACGTGAATGAACCAGAAGATGAAGCTTCTAATCATGTCAGTGAGTATGTCTGCTCTGCTGATCACAGCTTGTAGTGACACGGGAAAAGGTAAAACACAGACCGACGCGGACGATGATGGCACAGGTGCAGTCACCATTCATACGGTCACATCGGAGTACAGTTCAGCGAAATATCCAAAGGGCGATGATATCACCAATAATGTCTGGACTCGCCGGTATAAAGAGAAGTTAAACATTAACGTCAAGACGGACTGGGTCAGTGATGAATATGAAACAAAACTCAATCTCGCGATTTCTTCCAATGAATTACCTGACGTTTTCCGGGTGAATCCTTCTCAGCTGCGCCAGTTGGTTGAGGCCGATATGGTCATGGATTTGACAGAAGCCTTCGAACAGCATGCCTCGGAACGTCTGAAAGGTTATATGAAAGCGGATGCAGACAGCTACGAATCAGGCAAAAAAGACGGTAAGCTCTACGGTATACCGCAGATGCACTGGGGATTAATTGAACAGCCGGACTTTATCTGGATCCGGAACGACTGGAAAGAAGAACTTAAACTGCAAGATCCGAAATCCGTTGAAGATATCAAAAACATGGCACTCAAATTTATGGAAAAACACGGCGGATACGGCATCGCTGTGGATCAATCTCTGGACTACCTCAACCTGCTAGCTATTGCTTGGGACGCACATCCCGACATGTGGATTGAGGACAGCTCGGGAAAACTTACTTATGGCTCCATTCAACCCGAGATGAAAAACGCGCTTGCCGCGTGGGCGGAATGGTATAAATTAGGCATTATTGATCCGGAATTCGCGATTAAAGACTTCAACGCGATGAATGCCGACATCGTTGCCGGTAAAGTAGGCATCCAGCCTTACTATCAGTGGTGGGGATATAATCCGGGCGTAGATACCATTGCCAATCTGGGCAAAGATGCGATCTTTTATCCATATCTCATTCCAACCGTGGATGGTAAGGAAGCAAAACAGTCCATCTTTTTTGCCAACAACAATTACATTGTTATGAAAAAGGATGCCGCCAATCCGCAAGCAGTGATCGAAATCCTAAATGATTATGCCTACATCGTGGATGAAGGCAACGGCAAGGAAAAACCGGAGACACTGTCTGCCCTGCTCGACAATGATATTGCCCACGTGGTTGGCGCCTTCCGTGTACTTAATCCGAATTCGGACTACGAACAGTTTGAGGCTGTGTCCAAAGCTCTTGAAACGAAGGATACAAGTGGACTAACGACTTCAGGAATGTGGCAGAAATACAACAATAGCGTGGAGTTTATCAAGAATGCCACACCGGGAGCAACCGGGGACTATTTGCAACAGGGAGCTCCGAAAAATGCGTATGGTCTGGCCAAAAAAGTGCTTGATAGCAACAACTATATCAAAACCGCGCTATGGGGTGTTACGCCCGAAGCTCTCTCCAGTTACGGCACAACGCTGGATGACATTCTGACCGAAGGATTTACGAAAATCATTATGGGCAGTGAAAGTATCGATTACTTTGACGTGGTCGTACAGAACTGGCGAGCAGCTGGGGGAGACAATGCCATTGAAGCAGTCAACGAAGCTTATGGGAAATAAAGCATTTGCGGTGTGAAGCTGGAGGGGGTGAGCCCGTTCTCATCCCCTCTTTTCTGATAACTGAACGGAGGAAAAGCCATGCTTAAAAAATGGAAGCAGCAAAGTCCTTACCACCTCATGTTGATCCCCAGCGTTGTGCTGGTGTTTATTTTTAGCTACATCCCGTTCTATGGACTCATTATTGCGTTTCAAAAATATAACCCCGGTCTCGGCTTTAGTTCACCGTGGGTCGGATGGGACAACTTCACGCATGTATTCAATCAGCCTAACTTCGTGAGAACGATCTGGAATACCCTCTACATGTCCATATTTAAAATGATTGGCGGCATTGTCGTGCCGGTTGTTTTCGCACTATTGCTGAACGAAGTCCTGCACAACGGGATTAAACGCACGTTCCAGACCCTCGTATATATACCGAATTTCTTATCTTGGGTCATTATGGCGGGCATCATGCTGGATATTCTGAGTGCGGATGGCATTGTGAATACGTTTCTGAGTTTGTTCGGCGTCAAACCGATCTCTTTTCTCGGTACCCCTTCCATCTTCCCATGGACGATGATCGTGAGTGACATCTGGAAGGGCTTCGGTTTCGGAACGGTCGTTTATCTGGCGGCTTTAACCAGCATTGACCCCGGATTGTATGAAGCCGCAGTGATCGATGGAGCAAAGCGTTGGAAGCAAACGCTCTATATCACCCTACCGCTACTGATGCCAACGATTGTTCTGATGTCTGTGCTATCCCTTGGCAATGTGCTAAATGCCGGTTTCGACCAGATTTACAATCTCTACTCTCCCGTCGTTTATCAGACTGGTGATATTATCGATACTTATGTGTACCGTCTGGGGATACAGCAGGCCCAATATTCGATTGCGACCGCCGTTGGATTATTCAAATCCGTAATCTCCTGCATTCTAGTCGCTGTCTCATACATTCTGGCTTACCGCGTGGCGGGTTACCGTATCTTCTAAGGAGGGCATATTCGCATGATCTATGATAAAAGTATAAGCAGACGCGTGTTTCTGATTATAAATTACACCATCCTGCTAACCATCTCGCTACTCTGTGTGTTGCCATTTGTGAATTTGCTCGCCGTGTCCTTCAGCAGCAGTTCGGCGGTATCGGCTGGTAGTGTTACCTTCTGGCCTGTCGAGTTTACTACCAAAGCGTATGAGTTTGCTCTTTCTGGTGGCTCTTTTTATTCCTCGCTATGGGTTGCCGTCCAGCGAACGGTTCTGGGTACACTTGTGAATCTGGTGTTGATTGTGCTCACAGCCTACCCTTTATCTAAGACCAAACAGAAAGTGATGGGGCGCAACGTTTACATGGGATTTTTTATCGTTACGATGCTGTTTAGCGGCGGCTTGATCCCGACGTATCTGGTTGTGGTGAAAATGGGACTGATTGATTCCATCTGGTCTCTGATTTTGCCAGGAGCGCTTCCCGTGTTCAGCATGATCATTCTCATGAACTTTATTCGAGGTTTGCCGGAGGAGATCGAAGAATCAGCCATCATTGACGGCGCAGGCCCTCTACAGGTGTTGATTCGCATCATGCTGCCACTTCTCAAACCTGCGCTCGCCACGGTAGGATTGTTCAGCATTGTGGGTCACTGGAACTCCTGGTTTGACGGCATTATCTATATGAACAATCCAGCCAACTATCCGTTACAGAGCTATTTGCAGACGCTGCTTCAAAGCTTTGAGCAGATGATGCTGAAATCCGGATCGGATTACACGCAACTTCTATCCATGATGAATGCCAGAACAGGTCGTGCAGCTCAGATGTTCCTTGGTGCGATACCGATTCTGCTGATCTATCCGTTCTTGCAAAAGTATTTTACTAAAGGATTGGTACTCGGCAGTGTTAAAGGTTAAAGTGACATAAAGGGCGACTTCATATGCGTCTGTCTAACCCACATTCACTTGTTATCTGGCAAACAGGAGATCGCCGGAAGCAGAATCGCAAACGTTGTCCCTTTGCCGATTTCACTTTTCACCTGTATCCCATACGGCTCGCCGAAGTGAAGTTGAATACGCCGTTGTACATTATAGAGGCCTATCCCACGGCCTCCATTTCCTGTTTCATGCTTTTCCTCCATCAAGCTTCGTACCGTACTCTGATCCATGCCGGTTCCATTATCACAAACTTCAATGCAGATATTTTCCTCCCGAGGCCCGATTCGAATCGTGATCACCCCATCCTCTTCAATCTCGGCCAGACCGTGAAAGAAGGCGTTCTCGACGATGGGTTGCAGGATCATTTTAGGCATCGCATAATGTATCAGTTTCTCATCTATCTCATATTTCATATGAATACTGCCGTAATATCGGACATTTTGGATGGTCACGTAATGTGCAATGTGATTCAATTCTTCACGAATCATCACGAGACTTCCATCAGACTTGGTGGCATATCGGAGCATAGAGATCAGTGCATCGGTCATTTCTACAATTTTGTCGGCTTGTTGCATGGAAGCGATCCATTTCACGGAACCTAAAGTATTATACAGAAAGTGTGGGTTAATCTGATCATGCAGTGCACGCATCTCGGCGGCGGCCTTCTCGATCTCTTCCTGCTGCATGCGTTCCACCATTCGTTTCAATTCATGGGACATTCGGTTGAATCTGGTGGATAAATGACCAATCTCATCCCGGGATCGGATATCCTGCACCTGTTCAAACTGCCCCTTTTCGACGAGCCGGATATTGTTCAACAGCTTTTTGATGGGACGCGTAATGACATGGGACAGGAATATAGAGATGACAGCAGCAA
Source organism: Paenibacillus xylanexedens (assembly GCF_007680605.1). Lineage (GTDB taxonomy): Bacteria > Bacillota > Bacilli > Paenibacillales > Paenibacillaceae > Paenibacillus > Paenibacillus xylanexedens_B. Next base: position 1,653,238 of record NZ_VEIO01000001.1, on the reverse strand, counting down.
ACAGTGACATGACGATCGCTAGCGTTACGAGGTTTTTACCTAGTATTCTACCATCGGCAGTTAGCTCTTCCAGCGGCATGTAGACATATGTAGTCCATTTCTGCTGACTAAGCGGACTCTTTACCACGACATTGGTTGCCTCGGATGGACGAACGTTATCCCGAAACAAGGTGCCGATTAACTGGTCGTTGACGTTGTAAACGATTTTTTCGTCCTCATCAATGATCATGAATCTGGATCGAAGTCCTTCCTGCAAGTTACGATTGACGATTTCGATAAATTTAATATCGATGCTAACGACCATCACACCCAGTAATTTGCCGTTGGTTACATCATGAATTTTTCGTGCATGGGACACGGCCAGTACTTTATTTTCGAGTTGCTTGTCAACCCGGGTTGTTAACGTGATCGTACGCTCGTCCTCATGCATAAACTTCTTGAACCACAGCTCATTTCTCACATTGAAGGCCTTGTCAATCGGTTGATGTGGACTTACAAACAGGTCTTGCCCCCCGTTCATATTGTAGAGATAAATGGAAAATACACGATCCTTCATCATGATGTAATTCATTAATATGTTATATGCCGCGATTTCGGTTTCTTCATTACTTACACGCAGGAAATCCTGGATCGGAAAACTGCCTTCATGGGTAGCGGATAAACTGTCACTGAGTCCGTTGCTGGCGAGCAGGGTGATTTTTTCGATTTCTTTCAAAAACTCGTCGATGCGAATGTTCGTCTGTTTGGTCAAATCACTGAGTAGTGTATTGTAATTCTGTGATAATAAACGCTCGGAAGAATAGTACGAATTAATGGTCATCACGAACACAGGAAAAATAATGACAATCATGCAAATCACCATAATCTTGTATTTAATCTGGAAAGGCCGCTTATATTTCATCCATCACACCTCTATTTCCGAATGGCATGCACATGCTGCTGTTCCCGATATTCCTCTGGCGTAAGCCCTGTGTTCTTTTTGAAAATCTTACTGAAATACGTGTAGTTGTGATACCCGACTTTATCTGCAATTTCATATATTTTCAGCTCTTTGCTGAGCAGATAAGCCTTCGCATGATCAATACGAACCCGGGTCAGATACGAGATGAAATTTTCCTGCTTTTCCTGCTTGAACAAACGACTTAAATAGGACGGATTCACGTTGATCTGACTGGCTACACTTTGCAGTGAAAGATCCTCTGCATAATAACGGTTGATGATGTCTATAGCGAGGTCTGTGTATTTGAGTTCGTGTGTGACCTGGGAGCTGGCGCTAAATGTCGTCGTGATATAAGTCAGCACATTCTGATGGATATCCTCCCAACGCTCCCCGTTCAGGACAGTCTTATAGGGGGATTTGTCAGTTACTGAGAGCTTGCTGCGTGATGTGCTGTTCAGCAAATGGGCGTGCATCGTTTCGAGCAGCGTAATGTACTGTTTGCGGATACTGTTCTCGTCCGCTCTTACGGTCTTCAGGCGAATGCAGATTTCTTCAAGGAAGTGCCGGACTTTCTCCTTATCTTTGCTCATACAAATTTTCATGAAATGTTGTTCTTGCTGAGGACTCAGCAGATGTTCAACGTCTTCCCTGCCCGGGGATTTACGTACCTCCTCAACATGCAGGATCTGGCTTTCACCAGTAAAAAAACGTTCCTTAAGCGCGAATTCTGCCTCCTGACAAGCCTTCCGCAACGACACAAAACCGAAACAAATCGAACTTACTCCTGCCGTAAGTGAAAGATTCATAAAATCCTTAAGAGAAATGAGCACTTTACGAATAAGTTTGTTCAGGTCGGCATGTGCATCCTGGTCAGATCGTACGTTAACCACTACCCAGTATTCAGACGAGCTTTCCACAAAAATCTCCTTTGCCCACCGGGATGGAATGACCTCTTCCATAATGTTGAGTATCGAGAAGCGGAGCAACTTTTCCCCTTTTTCAATATACTTGCATTTGACCTTCTCATAATGATTAACGATGAATTTGATGACGACCAGCTGGTCTGACTGGATACGAAAATGGAGTTCTTCTGCTTTGGTAAGCAATTCATTTCCATGGGTGAATCCGCTTACAATATCTTCGAAAAAACTATCCTTCAAATAACGAATACTCTTGGAATAATCGGAGGATACATAGGGGAAGGTGTTTAATTGATGCTGTTCACTTTGCAACTTCTCTCGTATATTCGTCAAAAGCTGGATGAGCGACTGCTCATTAACTTCGCTTTTAATCAAGTAATCGGTGGCACCAAACTTTAAAGCATTTTTCACATAATCTAATTCATCGAAATTGCTCAGAATGACGAATTTACAGCTTTTTAACGAGTGGGATAACTGTTTAATTAACGCTAATCCATCCATTACGGGCATTCTGATGTCTGTAATGATCAAATCTGGCATCTTTTCTAGTGCAAGCTCCAATGCTTCTTTTCCATTACTGGCCTCAGCCGTCACACAGAAGCCATAATCTTCCCAATTCAGCATGGAACGGATGCCAACCCGCATCAGCAGTTCATCCTCAACAATCATCAGTTTATACATGGAAGTCCTCCAAAGTTGATTATTTATACACGATCTGCCCCTAAAGATTTAGAGGCAGGTGTATTCTATCTTGTACTTTATTCGGACTGCATGCATGAAATCCCCTTAAAAGGTTAGAAAATGATCAAAATAAACTTCAACTTCAAATTAGATAACAGATAAAAGACCGCCAAAGTTGGCGGTCTGCATGGTACGCATTATTGCTCTCTAGGAATGTCGAGATTACATGAATACATGCTGAGGCAGGTGTTTTCATTTCTACAACATTAGGTCATAGCCGAGCTTCTGCCCTTTAATCGTTCGATACTAATATAGATATAGCACATTTGGATTCCATGTATACAACCAGGCTCTCTTGATCTTGCATTTCAATCTTAACCTGTTTACCTTCTTCCTCATCGTTAAACAGTACTAATGCCGTGCTTCCGTCCATGTTGCGAAAAGCTACTGTGCATATAGAAGCGTCGCTGGACACCGATTGGATTTGAACCGCTTTAGGTCGGATCAAAGCGCTGAAATGAGCTAGCGCGTAATAATCCAGCGTGTAGACAAGCTCTCCCGTCTGCTGGTTAATCTGCACAATTCCACGGCACGTGCTCTGACCAAAACCCGGCACCGTAGGGCCATTATGTTCATCCAGTGCCATATTCCATAGAACGAGTGACTTGCTATAGTTTCGCAAAATCTGAATGCCCGTTCGAATCACATTGGAGAATGCTTGTTCAAAAGGCGGAATCCACTCTCCTCCAGAACCTTCGGTGAAATGCACTTCTTTTCCCGCAAAAGCTTCGTATACTTGGGATTGGGCTGACGCGTCTCCCCCGTACCAATGCCATGCCACTCCATCTACCGCTTCTCCTGCCTGCTCCAGAACGGTCAGTGGGTAATCCGGACGATCCCAGTTGTGATCATAACAGAAGATTTTGGTGTCAAGATTGTTGCGTACAAAAGCTGGCTTGAGATGATGGACAATGAAATCTGCTTGCGCCTCAGCGGGCATCAGCATACCCGGATAATGTCCTGGCTCATATAAAGCCTCATTCTGCGGGGTGATTGCATAGATCGGCAGACCATGAGCTGCATATGACTGAATATATTTTACAAAATACGCTGCATATGCGGAATACCACTCAGGTTTGAGCTGGCCTGTAATCATGGAACCGCTTGTTTTCATCCAGCCGGGTGCGCTCCACGGTGAAGCGAACAGCTTCAGATCGGGATTCAGTGCAAGCGCCTGCCGGGTTAACGGAATAATATCCGCTTCATCATGTGCAATGCTGAATGTGGTTAATTCCGGGTCTGTCTGATGGTCGGGCAGATCGTTATAACTGTATACCGTGCGGGCATAATCCGAAGCGCCCATCGGGTTGCGGATCACCGACAAGCCGATCCCTTCTGTCGGATGGAACAGCCGTGTCATTACTTCCGCCCGTTGTTCGTCCGTTATCTTTTGATTCATCAGATATGCCGCTGCATCGGTAAATGATGCTCCGAATCCGTCCATCTCCTGGTACGTTTGACGATCATCCAGTTGAACGGTTACGGCCATCGAATCAGCGTCCATGGACTTGATCGGATTGTATTCCTCGGGGGGAACGAGACGAAACAGGTCATTTTCCCCCGTAGTTTTGAACATTTTAAATGTTGTCATTGCGATGCCTCCTCATTATTGCATGCCTAATTTCTCTTTATTTTGCTTCATCTTCTCGCTGCGGATTTTCACAATGTCGGGCCAGCGGTTTTCCTCCAGGAACGATTGATATGCGGCCAGAGCATTGTCAAACGAGGCGTCATCCTTCGAACGCAGCATGCTTACGAGAGTTGAGTTCCATTTGGTGTTAATGGCGGACAAGGCGCGAGCTTCCGGCGTGCCAAGGTTTGGATTGATATTTTCCAGAATAAAATGAGGTGCCAGTTTGCCTTTGCCCCATGCTTGCATTTGTTTAATGGCCTCGGGAAAGGCATCGGCACTCAGCGCCTTATGACGGTCATGACCGAAGAACATAAATTCACCCAGGCGATAGTCCTTCTTGAATTGATCCGCATTATGCAATTGCATGTCCTTCACTGCCGGAAGTAATTCCACTGTACCGTCAGCTTTTTTCTTAAATGTCTCTCCTTCAACGCCATAGTTCATCAGCATTTGGCCTTCTTCACTCAGCAAATACGTGAAAATCTGCATTGCTTTAGCCGGGTCTTTGGCATCCTTGGAGATGAAATTAATCATCCAGCCTGTAATACCGGATTGATTCAGTGTTGGTGCGTTGCCCTTGGTACTTTGCGGCCCATCAATGGCGATGTACTCCTTGCCTTCGTTATCACTCATGTAAATCTGAAGATTTCCGCCCTGTTGAGGTGTTCCGTCGAGCAGCATCGCCGCGTATTTACCGGATTTCACCTTTTCTTCAAAGGCTGTACCGTCATCCGCAAAACTGTCATCACTAATATTGCCGTCTCTATACACGGCGTTTAATGTTTTTAGCCAAGTCAGGTAATCTTCGTCCAGATTGCGGTCATAGAACTCTCCGTTTTCTGTCTCCAGGGGTACGCCGATAAAATCCTGTAACGCATCGCCAAGTGAACCTGTGCCTCCACCGATAGCGTTGAAGCCAAACGGAATGAGCGATGGGAACTTTTCTTTGATCTGTTTCATCGCATTCTGGAATTGTTCCGGTGTTCCCATGACTGGACTGCCTAATGCTTCATATACATCCTTGCGGATGATAAAGGCGGTCTTGGCCGGAATGTTACCGCTATCATAATCTGCTTGTGTGTTGGAATAATTCGGATAACCGTAGGTCTTGCCATCCGCTTGCTGGAACCACTTTAGCGTGTCCGCAGCCGCGACCTTGTTGAAATACGGATCGTATTTCTCAGCCAAATCATTCAGAGGTATGGCCCAGGTTGATGCTTTGCTCACGACTTGTGAATTGGAATCGAACACCGTCAGCAGGTCAGGCATATCTCCGCCAGCGAAAAAGGTATTTAATTTGGTATCATCGCCTGTGATGAATTTGATGTTAATGTTCAAGTCTTCCTTAATCTTTTTAGTGACGATATCTTTGCCAAAATCGGTATTCCACCAGTCGGCATTGACGTACCAGGTCAGATCGGTCACTTCTTCCTTTTTATCGAGCTGCCATGCTGGTTTCTCCGGATCAACCGTATAGCGATTCTCAATGGATACCCAGTTTGCTTCACTCGATCCATCGGAACTACTGCTACATCCCGTGATCATTAACGCAGTTGCAAGTAATGCTGCACATCCTTTAACCCCTCTTTTGCCCAGTACCCGGTGAATAGTAAACATGTGTTGTCCCCCTCGTATTCGAATATAAATCGTTGATGTAAATCTATTGTTTTATTCCTTAACAGCTCCAAGCATCATGCCTGAAATGAAATATCGTTGCAACAAAGGATAGATCAGTACAATTGGCAATGTAGTAATGACGATGGTGGCAAGCTGCACGCCTTTGGTTGTTGTTTCAATCACGACAGACCCTCCAACGTTCTGCATGGACTGTGTCTGGGATTGCACAATTATTTCATATAACATCATCTGTAACGGGTACAGCGATTGGTCTGTGATATACAGTTTGGTTGTCATAAAGTCGTTCCACTGTCCTACCCCATTAAACAAAGCGATGGTTGCCATTGCCGGCATGGATAGCGGGATAAAGATTTTGAGAAAGATATGCCAGTCTCCGGCCCCATCCATCTTCGCCGATTCTTCCAGTGAATCCGGTACATTACGGAAGAAATTCATCAGGATGACGACATCGAAGAAGCTGAACAAAGCCGGAATAATATATACCCAGAAGCTGTTCAGGAGACCTAGTGCCTTGATAAGCAAAAAGGTTGGAATCATGCCGCCGGAGAAAAACATTGTAATTACACCCATGGCTACATACAATTTGCGTCCTCTCAGGTACTTCTTGCTGAGTGCGTATCCGACCATGGCGCAGAAGAATACATGTGTCACAACACCGATTATGGTTTTGGACACAGAGATGAAGAACGCCTGCCAGATGTTTGAATCATTAAACACCGCTCGGTAATTTTCCAGCGAGAATTCGGGTGACCAGAAGATGAATCCACCTTCTGCCAGTGCTTTGCCTGAACTAAAAGATGAGATGATGACATTCCAGAGTGGAACAATAATGACGATGGTACAAATCATTAGAAAAATAATATTGAGCGTATCAAAAATTCGGCTGTCCAGATCTTCTTTGGCCGCTTTTCCATTCATGAGGAAACCTCCTTCTACAGCACAGACTGGTTGTCATTGAGCTTGCTTGTGATTTTGTTTGCAGTCACGAGAAGTATTACAGAAATAATGGAAACACCTAGCCCCACAGCAGTTGCATACGAGAAGTCACCCTGAGACATCCCCATACGATAGACATAGGAATTAATGACTTCGGCCTTTTCGCGGTTCTGTGAGTTCATGAGTACCAGCGTTTGGTCCAGATTTGAACCCAGCAATCCGCTGACCGTCAGGATCAGATTCAAGCTGATAATGGACTTCATGTTAGGCAAGGTGATGTTCCAGATCTGACGCATTCGGCTGGCTCCATCGATTTTGGCGGCCTCGTAATAGGTAGGATCGATCTTGGACATGATGGCGAGATACAAAATGGTGCCCCAGCCAGCTTCCTTCCAGATATCCGATAATGTGGCGATCCACCAGTACTTGCCTGCGTCCAGCAATATGTTCTGAGGCTGTGATATGACGCCAAGACCGAGCAGTAGTTCATTGAACAAGCCTGTTGTGGAGAACCAGGTGATAAGCATACCGCCCAGCACGATCCATGAGAGAAAGTGAGGTAAGTATGAAACCGTTTGCACGAATTTCTTGAATCGTCCGCTGTTCAGCTCGTAAATCATAATGGCCAGAATAATCGGAATGACAAATCCAATCCCGAGTTTCAGAAAGCTAATGCCAAGCGTATTCACAACAGCATCCCAGAAGTATTTGTCTGACATGATGATTCTGAAGTTATCCAGCCCCACCCAAGGGGCACTGGACAGTGTATCAATGACGGTATAATTTTTGAACGCAATCGTTAATCCGTAGATGGGTATGTAACAGAAAACAATCATGAATAGAATGCCGGGTAGAACCATGGACTGGATCTCCCATTGTCTGGCGAAATCGACCCAGAACGTATTGAAGCGTTGCTTGAAATCCTTTTTGCCACCGGGTTTAAGAGGTTGCTGTTGCCTGTCTGCTGTAGTCGTCAAGTGACTCATCCTTCGTTGCTCCCCTCTGTATGTGTCGATAGATGCATTTATTCCGTTTTATAAAAACGTTTTTATTTTATCTAAAAAAACTCCCTTCCCCGTAATATGAATGAAAATGTACCCGAAGAGTCTCTCTCCCTTTATTAGCGGCCATCTCTTCGGTTGATTCTCACATGGCTTGAGCCTCGTACAATAAGTTCTCCTGACAGCTTTTGCGCTATTCCTTGTTCCTGTCCTTTGATCATATTGACCAATTGAGTCACAGCTAGAATGCCTTGTCTTGCAATTTGATTCCGAACGGTCGTTAGTGGTGGAGAATAATACGGAGCGATATCGATATCATCGAATCCGACTACGCTCATGTCACTCGGAACCTCATAACCATGAGATTTCAATGCCTGTATGCATCCGATGGCACTCAGGTCATTGCCGGCGAGAAAGGCATCGGGCAACTTGCCTGGATGCTTATGAATGAAGGATTTGATGGCACTGTAAGAGGCCTCTTCTTCAAAATACCCTTGAATAATGTAGTCCTCATCGACTGGGAGCTCGTATTCTCGAAGGGCTGCCAGGTACCCCTCCCTACGCTGCACGCTGTCAAACATCTCATCTACACCGGAGATATAGGCAATTTTCTGATGACCCAGCCCGATCAGGTATTTGGTTGCTTCATAGCTGGCTACGTAAGAGTCGAAGATGACACTTCCCATTCGTTCGCTCTCGTACACACGATCCAGGAAAACCGCTTTAATCTTGTCTTTTTCCATCGACAGAATATCCTGTTCATCAATCCGAAGCTCTTCGTAGATGATTACTCCATCTACCCGCCTGCCAAGAATATTACTCATAATGACATGTTTATCCTTGGTCACAAATACATTAAGTCCGTAACCGAGACGGTCACACTCACGAGACATGGCCTCAACTAACTTGTAAAAATACGGCCCCGACACACTCGTCGTGAAAAAACCAAGCATCTTGGTTTGCCCCGATTTTAACAGTTTCCCATTCAGATTAGGAATGTAGTTTAAACGTTCCGCCACTTTGAGTACGTGGGATTTCGTTTCCGGATTCAGCACATCGACACCATTTAAGGCATTCGAAACCGTGGAGATCGAGACACCGGCTTCCCTTGCAACATCTTTGATTGTGATTTTTCCCATACATGCAGGTTCCTTTGCTATTAAAACGTTTTTATAGATTCAAAATAGCATAAAACCGTTTTCAATACAATACTTAACTTTTCAAGTATGTATAAAAGAAAACCGCTGATCTTCATTGATCAGCGGTTTGATCTCTTGAGCTTATGCTGCTCCGTAGGTGAATTTATTTATTAAATATGAGTTATTCACTCGAGCGACATTGAGATTCAAGTTTATTTTATTCAAATGAAATGGTATATGTTTGTCCTTTTTGCGTTGGCAGACTAACTTGATCGTCTTTTTCCTGAACGGTTTGTACAACCGTATCCCCTTGGTAGACTTTCAAGCCAGGCTCAGCCTGCAAATAACATGTGTTGCCCGTATGCGAGAGGACTTCTGCTTCGATCAGCTTGCCATTCTCCCAGCGAAGGCTAACTTCAAATCCGCCTCTTGCTCTTAACCCCTTAACCGAACCTGTAGACCAGCGTTCCGGCAAGGCTGGCAGGAATTCGAGATATCCCTGGTGCGATTGCAGCAGCATCTCGGCAATACCTGCGGTTGCCGCAAAGTTTCCATCGATCTGGAACGGTGGATGAGCATCAAACAGGTTTGCGTACACGCCGCCCTGCTCATGTTTGCTTGGCTCATAAGCTTTAACGAGTGTTAACAAATTGGAGATGAGCTGTTCAGCACGGTTCCCCTCTCCAAAGCGAGCCCATAAACCGATTTTCCATCCAAGACTCCAGCCTGTACCACCGTCCCCCCGAATTTCCAGTGAAGTGCGGGCAGCTTTCATCAAGTCAGGTGATTTTTTCTGTGTAATCAGTCGTCCCGGGAATACACCAACCAAGTGGGATACGTGGCGGTGCTGCGGATCTTCTTCCGTGAAATCCTCGCTCCATTCCTGAAGGCGACCTTGAGCATCAATCTGCAATGGCAGAAGTCGTCCTTTTTTCTCTCGCAGGAGATTCACGAATTCCGCATCCGTTTGCAACACTTCAGCTGCTTGAATGCAGTTATCGAACAGCTCGGCAATGAGTGTAAGGTCCATTGTAGTTGCTTCACTAACCGCGGTATGCTCTCCGTTAATGACAAATTTCATCTCTGGTGAGGTTGATGGTGATGTGATCAAATGTCCTTCTTTATTCTCAATGAGCCAGTCCAGACAGAACAAAGCGGCATCCTTCATGAGCGGGTAACCGGTTTCCTGCAAAAACTCTTTATCTTCTGAGAAAGCATAGTGCTCCCACAGATGCTGCGTCAGCCATACGCCGCCCATCATCCACAAAGCCCATGACGGATCACCGGCACCATAATCCCCTACAGGGGCTGTTTGTCCCCAGATATCCGCATTGTGATGGGCTACCCAGCCTCGGGCACCATAGTTTACTTCAGCTGTTTTCCGTCCGTTTTCCGCAAGTTTTCCAATAAAATCAAGTAACGGTTCATGCAATTCGGCCATGTTACACGTCTCCGCAGGCCAATAGTTCATTTCTGCATTAATATTCAGTGTATAATTGCTGCTCCAAGGCGCACGTGTCTCCTGATTCCATATTCCTTGCAAGTTTGCAGGCAACGTTCCTGGTCTGGAGCTGGCGATCATCAAATAACGGCCGTAGTTGAACAACAACTCGACTAGCCCCGGATCACTGCTGCCATATTTTTCGATGCGCTCGTCTGTAGGCATGTCCTGCGGAGCAACACTTTCACCTAAGTGCAATTGCACGCGATTAAACAGCGACTGATGGTCCTGTACATGACGTTGAAGCAATTCTGTATAATTACGAGCCATAATCTGCTTAATAACGTCCGCAGTCTTCTCTTTCGGGGAGGTTACGCTGTCACTTTTTTGATTAGAGGACACATAACTGGTAGCACCTGAAAAGTAAATGACCGCTTCCGTTGCACCGACGATTTGCAGTCCACCGCCGCTTGAATGCAATGTGCCTCCAGCATGAGTTACTGCAAGTCTGCCATGGAAAGCCATCGCACGGCTAGTTGCTGCATCTCCGTAACGAACAGGAATTTCAACATCGTGATAGTTGGGTGACACATACTCCGGAGCAGTTCCGGACAATTCATATTGAGCGTTCGCAGCAGAAGTTTCGTGCCTCAGCGGACTGCTCAGTCTGGTATGGAAGTTAAGTTTTCCTTCTTTGCTTGCGGTCAAACGAATGACGATACCTTGATCGGGATGGGAAGCAAATACCTCCCTGTCATATCGTACTCCACCAATTTCATAGGAAACGCTTACAACGCCTGTAGATAAATCCAGCTTGCGCTGATAGGTTTTTCGTTCACATAATTGCCCGTGTTCCATCACAAGTTCCAAATCACCAAACGGCAGGTACGATTGTGTAAAAGGCCCCATCATTTTTTTGCTAAGTTGATCCGCTTCTACATACTGTTTACGGGCGATCAATTCCCTGATTTGAGGCAATACTTCACGAGCCTCCGGGTTATTCCAATCCTGTGCGTAGCCTGACCACAACGTGTCTTCGTTCAATGCAATGCGTTCTTTTTCGATACCGCCAAAGACCATTCCGCCCAACTTGCCGTTACCGATAGGCAGTGCTTCAACCCAATAGGTGGCTGGAGTGCCAAACTGAATATTCATGCTGATCGTTACCTCCGAATGCACTTGATTTTTGGACAAACTCTAATTTTACTTGCTCAGAAATCATTATAACTTTCAATGCAAAGGGAAGATATATATTTAATAAAAATGGAGTGGAAAAGCTTAAACGAATGACAAATAATCCTTAAAATCCCATTTGGAATGAGAAAGGGATTTTTGTGACGTTTCAACTTATTCGCTCATGATCAGTTGAACAAAAATGTAAACTGTGTGGCAACCAAAAAACGGCACCAGGTTTGGCACCGCTTTTTAAACAAATTGTTGGAATATAAGTACTTCTTTTCCTTTTCCTTAGCTTTATTTGATTACTTTATTTTAATTGAACACTCTTCATATAAGCTTTGAATTCTGCAGCAATCTCTTTATACTTCGTATGATGCAGATAGTGCGAGCCTTCCATCGGGATCATTTTGCCCTGATCGGATTGTTTGATTTGCTCCTCGTGTAGCGGTATCCAATTGGGATTCGCCGTATTATTGGACTGAACGAAAAGCAAGATCGGCAAATGGCGAGGATAGGTCAGTTTCTCTGCATTTTTGAAGTTAGAACCCAGATTTTTTAACTCATTCATTAAAGTCGAATTGCTTGACACCTGATTCGAGATCAGGTTCATCTGCTCTATGGTATGGTCATCGTAGTCCATAGATTTGTACGGATCTGCACTCACATTTTTGAGGAATCGCATCAGCCCTGAGGCTTGAAGGAACTGCATCGATTTCAGAGGTAGTTTAACATCCATGCCAGGCTGATTAGGAACACTGCTGTCTATACCAATGAAGGCCATCACTTCGTCGGGATAATTTTTCACATAAGACACGCCGTATAGTCCTGTAATGGAATGTCCCATGAGAATATAACGCTTCAGACCAAGCTGCTCCACAGCCTCATGAATTTCACTGACGATATTTTCAGAGGTACGCTCTTTGTCTGTAAGATCACTTAATCCATAGCCAAATGGTTCAATCGTTACCACTTTATAATCTGACGTTAACTGATCAATCAAAAGCTTAAAATCTAACACGGGTGAAGGGGTTCCTTGCCCTGGAAGCAACACAATGGTCTGTTCTCCGTTGCCTTGAATGGAGACGTTCATATTTTTACCATCCACTTGTACATACTGCCCATAGGATTCTATCTTTTTCTTTTCCATTCCATTGCTAATCACATTTATCACAAATACGATGCCCATGAATAATACGAGCGCTGCGAGGATTCCCCCGAATATTTTTAGAAATAACTTACGCTTTTTTCCGCGCTTTTTCTCTGTTTGTTTCATTTCTACGCTCTCTTCCACTCTCATCTTCTCCTGTCCTTAGTCGGTTTAACTGTCTTGATGACTTAGGTACAGTATAATCAGGCAAGATGTCGAGAGCGTGACGCCAATATGAACGGAATATGAACTGGCATATATAAGTTACCAATAAAGCGATATATAATGAATGATTATTTACACAGAAACGGAGAGGACAGAAAAAACCTGGAAAAGCGGAGCGCTCGCCTTTATCACCGGATTTTTCCCTTTCGAAAAGGGAATCAAGAAAATCTGGGGATAACATCGATTGGAAGGTTATTCTGTCTTCGGAGTCCTTGTGTAAAGCAATTCAAGTATATAAAAAAAGAGAGTTGCTTATATACAAGCAGCTCTCTTTGCCATCTTCAGAACATTCCTAGTGGTCGAGGAATACAAGTTGAATGAAGAATAGAATTGCAAAAATATAAAAAATCGGATGAACATCTTTACCTTTACCACGAAGTAGCTTGAGCACAGGGTAGAAAATGAAACCAATTCCGATTCCGGTTGCAATACTGTGCGTCAGCGGCATCAGGATAATGATGAGGAATGCGGGAAAGGCTTCTTCCAGATCACTCCAGTTCATTTTGCTAATGACACTAATCATGAAGAAACCTACAATAATGAGCGCCGGGGATGTAATTGCCGGGATGCTCGAAATGACACTTACAATTGGACTAAAAAATAAGGTTACGGCGAGCAGGATACTTACCGTCACTGCAGTCAGTCCCGTTCTTCCTCCTGCGGCTACACCCGTACTGGATTCAATATAAGCCGAGGTTGGACTCGTTCCAAGCATAGCACCCGTCGTTGTACCGACAGCATCAGCGAGCAATGCACCACGGGAGCGCGGGAATTTTCCGTCTTTCAGTAATCCGGCTTGTTCTGCCACACCAAGCATCGTACCTGTCGTATCGAACAACGTGATCAACAAGAAGGTGAAAATGATCGTGTACAGTCCATTCGAGAAGACGCCTGCCAAATCCATATGGAACGCCGTTTCCCCAAGTCCTGACGGCATAGCTACAATGGATGCAGGCATCTGGAAGAGTCCCATGAACCAGGCTATGATCGCTGTAATAACCATACCTATAAAAAGATATCCTCTGACATTGTAAGCCATCAACGTAACGGTGATAATTAGACCAATAATCGTAAGATACGTCATCGGTTGTGACAAATCTCCGAGTGTAATCAGATTGGATTCCGAATTGGCAATAATACCTGCGTTCTGCAATCCTACCGTAGTAATAAATAATCCAATCCCTGCCGTTATGGCGTGTTTGAGACTTGCAGGAATCGCATCCAGCAGCATGTAACGGAACGAAGTTAGCGATAGAATAATAAACAAAATACCCGCAATGAATACAGCGCCAAGTGCTGTTTGCCAAGTTACGCCATACCCCTGGACCACGCTAAACGCGAAAAACGCATTTAATCCCATGCCTGGTGCGATAACAATCGGATAATTGGACCACAAGCCCATAATCAGCGTTGCCACAATACTCGCCAGAATCGTAGCAATGAATACCCCGTTAAAGCTCATTCCAGTCCCGCTCAGAATTCCGGGATTCACAATCACTATGTATACCATCGTGAAAAATGTAGTAATACCAGCAATAATTTCGGTTGAAACGGTGGTGCCTCTTTCTTTCAGTTTGAACCAGTTGTCCATCGTCAAGCCAGCCTCCAACTTTCATTTTGTTTTCTTAGATTCTACAGCACAGTTAAAAACAAAAAATCCTAATTGCCTATAGGATTGGAATTCTTACGCTCCTATATTCGTTATTAGGATCTGAACAGCTCCGAATGTGAAGATCAAAAAAAGAATTTTGTTTTTAATCTGAGGTGCATTTCGAATTTTATTAAAAATAACACGGGATGTCAATGGAATTCGAGCTTTGTTCACATTATTTACGAACTATTTAATTTGATGAAATAGATTTCATTCGTTTTTAAGGGTTTAAGCTTACTTTTCAGTTGAACTGATTATTTTACAATCACCGTACAATTGTGATGGATTTGATTTACAAATGAATGATAATCTTCTTAAGGATGAACAAATGAACAAAGCTTCATGCATTCATGTTAAAGAGATATCGAGGAGGAATCATTGTGAAATTGTCTAAAAAAGCATTGCCTGCATTAGCTCTGACGTTGGCTGTATCAGCCTCCACTCTTCTTTCCCCTGGACAAGCAACTATTGCTAAATCTGCCGGTGCAAGTACTGAGAAAAAACCAATCAAAAATATCATCTTTCTTATTGGAGATGGTATGGGAACATCGTATACATCCGCATATCGTTACATGAAAGATAACCCTAAAACGAAGGTAATGGAAAAAACGGTGTTCGATCCTTATCTGGTAGGTGCTCAAATGACCTATCCCGACGACGATAATCAAAACGTTACGGATTCCGCTTCTGCGGCAACCGCCATGTCGTCAGGTGTGAAAACGTATAACGCAGCCATTGCAGTGGACACGAATCAAAAGAATGTCAAAACCGTTTTGGAGCAAGCCAAACAGATCGGTAAATCCACAGGTTTGGTCGCTACTTCTGAGATTACCCATGCTACTCCGGCGGCATTTGGAGCCCATGATATCAGCCGCAAAAACATGGATGCCATCGCGAACGACTACTACGACGAGTTAATTAACGGAAAACACAAAGTCGATGTGCTTCTGGGCGGAGGCAAAACCAATTTTATACGTAAAGACCGTGACCTCACGAAAGAGTTTCAAAAAGCAGGTTATAGTTATGTGACCGACCGTACATCCCTGCTTGCGAACAAAAACAAACAAGTTCTTGGCCTGTTTGCAGATGGCGGATTGGACAAATTTATTGATCGCACAAGTGCGACGCCTTCACTCGCTGAGATGACGAATTCGGCTATTGATCGTCTTAAAACGAACAAAAAAGGATTTTTCCTCATGGTTGAAGGAAGTCAGATTGACTGGGCAGGACACGATAATGATATTGTGGGTGCTATGAGTGAGATGGAAGATTTCGCTAAAGCCTTCAAGGCTGCAATTGATTTTGCGAAAAAAGATGGACAAACTCTTGTTATTGCTACTGCTGACCACTCCACAGGCGGTCTTACTCTTGGTAAAGATGGAGAATACAATTTCTTCGTAGACCCCATTAAAGCTGCACTGCGTACTCCTGATTTCATGGCTGCTCAAATTGCCAAAGGGGCTTCCGTTGATGAAACTTTGAAAAAATATCTTAAACTTGAGCTGACAGCTGAGGAAATTCAATCCGTGAAAGATGCTGCTCTAAGTGCGGATGTGACCAAAATTGATAATGCGATCGAAGCTATTATTGATAACCGTTCATTCACAGGTTGGACGACAGGTGGACATACGGGTGAAGATGTACCTGTGTATGCCTACGGCCCGGGAAGTCAGCGCTTCTCCGGCTTAATTGATAACACGGATAATGCCAAAATCATTTTTGATATTTTGAAAAAGGGCAAGTAAACGATTTGGCACTCTGTCCTGATATCCAATGGTTAGCAGTATAAGTACTTTTCTAAAGCGCCCCCTCTCTTCTTTCGAAAGAAATGAAGTGAGGGGGTTGTTGTATTTAACATTCATTTTATTCCCTGTTATATGAGAATAAGAGGTGAATTGCAGTTATACTTTGGCAAATTGTTGCATTATCGCCGTCGCCGCAAAGGTGCAGCCCCCAGCTTCTTTTAAAGATTTGCCGATGAGATGTGCCTGCTCTTTATAGATGGGATTGTGAAGTGTTTCCATGATGGCCTCCTGTAATTGGATTGCGTTCAGGTGATGTTGATCTAATACAATCCCGGCTCCAAGTTCTTTTACGCGACCCGCTACAAATGGTTGATCCGAGGTCATGGGAATCATGACAAGTGGAACATCGAAATATAATGCCTCGCTTACACTATTCATGCCTGCGTGAGTAACAAAAACGTCTGCATGCTGCAAAATTTCAATCTGAGCAACATAAGGCTTCACGATAAAGTTGTCGGGAACCATTTCTTCAATGGAAGCAATATCGGTGTATTTCCCCGAAGATAAAACAACATTTACAGCCTGATCTTTTAATGCATCAAAGCACAGTTTGTAAAACTCCAGATTTTTATTCAGTATGGTTCCCATTGAAATGTATACCGTCTTCGCATGCCGTTCACGAAGAAGATGAAACGGGAATTCGGGAGCATCTTCCCGCGGAATAATCGATGAACCCGTGAATAGAAAACGATCTTGTAATTCTTCAGCCCGTGGCTGAAAATAACGGCTGGTGTAAACAATATTTAATTGAGCTTTATGTGCCATCATCTCCTCCACGGCAGGCAGGCTGACCTTATACGTTGTTGCTATTTCTTTTGCCGTGTTCATAATCGCTTCATATAGTTCATGTGTATCGATATCCTCTCCATTCTCTATGCTTGTTGGCTCAACGGAAGCAAAAGAAGCTATCGTACATACGGATGGAATCCCTAATTTCTCAGCGAGAATTTGGCCTCCCCACCCCATCAGTGAATCATAGATCAGATAGTCAAACGTTTCATGCTCTATCAAACGAAGCACCTCAGGAATCATTTTGGGAATGATACCGCAAGTAACCATGTGTATGAATTGGTAGGGATGCCGATACGCCAAAGGCTTGAGTGCAGGTTCATGTGAGAACGCATCCTCCGCAAAAGGATAGGTCATGACCTTAGCTCCCGTTTGCTCAATCCGAGAACGATATTCCTCTACACAGACATAAACAACATCTTCTCCAAGTTTGACTAGCTCCGTAAGTAACCCAAGGGATGGGTTCACATGGCCTTCAGCCGGAGTAATAACAACCAATACACGCGCCATCGTGCGCACCTCCTGTAATATGTGCCTCCGATCCGTATCTGGTCTAACCGGTTGTTTGTTTACATCGGAAGTGTATCTATTTTTTGCCCAGCGGGCTGATGTGTTTGGGATGTACGGGTTTTAATTCGCAACGATGAGAAAAAGCTCAGTATAACCAATAGAAGTTGAAGCGTCAGTACCATCAGAATCCCTGTTGATATACCCCATCCCGTCGTTTTGGCTAAAGCAACCAATGAACCGCTTACACCAATGCTTACAGCGACATAAAAAGAATCGACAAACTGAAGGTTGGCAGACATCTTTCCTTCCTGTCCAAGCTCAGCGTACTGTAAAGCAAGGACTGCGGTAGTCGGGTTAGCCAGCCCCACACCAAAACCAATAATAACCTGTGAGAGGAGAATAAGCGCAATTCCGATATCCGTCAAAAATAAAGCCAGAATGACGAGCGTAACTCCGATGATCATAATGCCAATTCCATACATCACTCTCTGCTTTCGCCCATCACCCTGGTCTCTTACATCCAATCTGGCTTGCAACCATGCCGCTCCAGACCAGCTTAATGAGCCTGCTGCGACAAGCAATCCGGCAGTGTCTGCCGATAATCCCTTCATCTCAGTCAAACCCAAAATAACAAAACTCTCGGTTGCAAAGTAACAAGACACATACAATCCTCTTGTTACCAAGGTTGCCGGTAAACCGGATTGGATTAGAAATGTTCCTTGAGGCAATAATTTGTGCATGAACGGTATCATGATTATGAATCCACTAATCGAAAGAGCTATGCCCTGCCAGCTTGTAATGATGCCAAGACCTGTCAGTAACAATCCCGTTCCAATAGCTAATAAAATGGCCTGACCTGTTCTTGAGTCAACCGCTCGTGCTTCTTCTATAATGTGCTGACTGCGCTGCAGATCACGAAACGAGCGATATGTAAGCAGAAGAGCAAGTACAATCACAGGGATAACGATCCAGAAAACAAACCGCCAAGACAGATAAGAAGCAAGAAGTCCAGCAAAATAAGGCCCGATTAATGAAGGAAGAACAAATGCCATCGAAAAAGCTGCCAAAATCTGAGTTCGGAGATTTTCCGGGTAGTATAATGTTACACACACATAGACACAAGTAATTAAAGCGCCAGCTCCAAATCCTTGAAAGACTCTTCCTCCAATGAGCATGTACATGTTCATGGATGTAGCGGCAATCATTGTCCCCATTACAAAAATAGCAAAAGATATAAGAATGGAAGTGAATACACCCCGCCTGTCCACTTGCTGGCCCATAACCAGTGTTCCTACAAGCTGAGATAACAAAAACGCGCTAAAAATCCAGCCATATAGATGAATTCCCTGCATGTCTTGAGCTATTTTGGCAGCAATAGTTGTGATCGCTAGCCCTTCGAATGCCGAAGTGGTTAATACCAACATAATACCAATGGTCATTGCGCTGTAACGTCGATGAAAGATGCCGATGGGCTTCTCGTTTGTCACGGACACCTCCATAAAATATTGAAATATTAGTAAAATACACCTGCAGATGTATCTTTAATATAGGATAAGCAAGCCACTTTGTAAACAAATATGTTTATTAAGGGGCCTTCATCGTTGATCATGCTGATAAGAAGGCCTTTCTAAAGTCGCTTCCTGTTCGGTATTCTCGCCATTTGCTTCTTCATAGGAAACGTATGCTCTGCATTGACTTCACTCAAAGTGCTTATACTACGTATCGAATACATCTAAGGAGAGATTCGATATGGATCTGCAGAGCGGCAAATTGTATTGGCCAACCACGGTAACAAACCCGCCTTCTTACCCGAAGCTTGAGGAAAACGTTACTTGTGATGTTCTGATCATCGGTGCGGGGAGTTCGGGTGCACAGTGTGCTCATTTTTTAGCTGATAAAGGATTATCCGTCGTTGTCGTGGACAAGCGAAAGGTTGGAGAAGGCAGCACAAGCACCAATACTGCGTTGATTCAATATGCGGGGGAAAAGAGCTTTGTATCTTTGAAGAATACATTCGGTGAAGAAGCAGCCGCCCGTCATCTGAAATTGTGCGAGCAATCCATCAATTATATTGAGCAGATCAGCGGCGAGCTTCCGATTAAGCCTGATTTTATAAGGCGTGATAGCTTGTATTACGCGAGTTACCAGGAAGATATCCCAGCATTGCAAGAAGAATATGCGCTTCTTAAAAAGCATGGATTCAACGTGGATTTTTGGGATGAGCAGCGTATATCAAGCGTATATCCTTTCTCTAAATCAGCTGCGCTTTATTATCGTGATGATGCCGAGATGAACCCGTTAAAATTCGTCTATGGACTGCTGGAAAAAGCAAAATCAGAAGGTGTACGCATTTACGAGGAAACCGAGATTTCAGGTAAACGCTTTGAGAATGATTCGGCTGTTTTCTATACCAAAGAACGCTACGAGATTCGTGCGAAACATGTGATTATCGCGGCTGGATATGAAGACAAAGACTTTAAAGTGGAGAAAAATGCCACACTGTCCAGCTCCTACGCTGTTATTACCAAGCCGCTTTCTGATTTGGAAAACTGGTACAAACGCACGTTGATTTGGGAGACGGCACGTCCATATGTTTATATGCGGACGACCCCGGATGATCGCATTATTATCGGTGGCATGGATAAGGATACGGCTTACGCCGAAACAAGGGACTCCAAGATATTGGCGAGTAAGGATAAACTCATCCACGAGTTTAACAAGCTTTTTCCGAATATTCAGGTGGAACCTGAGTATTATCTGGGCGCTTTTTACGGGGGAACACATGACGGCTTGCCGGTAATCGGTCAATACGAGTCATATCCGCATTGTTATGTCATTATGGCTTATGGCGATAATGGAACCGTGTATAACGGTGTGTTGGCGAAAATTGTAACGGACAAAATTGTGCATGGTTCCAGCCCAGATACGGATCTTTATTTGCAGAACAGACCTCTTGTTGAAAAAGTTACTCACTAACGCTAAAAGCCGATTCCACATCTACATCTGGAATCGGCTTTTAAGTATGACCTCACAAAACCATTATTGCCCTCTACAGCTACAAGGTAATAATGATTGGCCCTTTTTTGGACAGAATAATTGTATGTTCAATCTGTGCTACATAACTGTTTTTGGTAGCAAACGTCCATCCGTCCCCTTTTTGATACACCTCTTCTTCAGATGTGGAAATAAAGGGTTCAAACGCAATAACCATACCTTCTTTCAACAACTCATCATCTGACGTGTCATTGTAATTATAGATATGATCCGGCGCTTCATGAATAGCCCGACCCACTCCATGTCCAGTGAGGTTGCGTATAACGGTTAACCCATGCTGGCGTGCGGTCAGGAAAACGGCTTTGCCAATACCGCTCTTTTTGGAACCAGGATTTGCTTTTTTCAGACCTGCTTCGAAAGCGAGTTTCGCTACCTCACAAATTTTTGTTAACACTTCATCTCCCTGGCCAACAACAAAAGAAATGCCTGTGTCTGCGAAATATTCATTTTTGGAGCCGGAAACATCAATGTTGACGATATCGCCTTCTTTGATTACCCGATCCCCTGGAATCCCGTGAGCAACTTCTTCATTGACGCTAATGCATGTAAACCCAGGAAAATCATATTCACTTTTGGGTGCGGAAATAGCGCCCTCTTTCTCAAACAGCTCCCCAGCCAAATCATCGAGTTCTTTGGTCGTTACACCGGGGGCGGTCCGTTCAACCAACGTATCCCGGATAAAAGCAACAATCCTGCCAATTTCTTTTAAACCATTAAAATCCTCTTCCGTTTTTGCAATCATATGCGAGTACCTCACGTTCCTTCTTCTTTGTAAACAGAAAGTTTCATCTTATTGCAACATAAATTGCTACAGTTTGCAACATGTTTAGGATTTGATGTACTCGCGCAAAGGCAAAACTCAACTATTCGACATCTACGTTTTTGATTACGTGCTGGCCCTTACCTCTACGTGTGCAGAAAAAGAGGTGAACCGAAGTTCACCCCTGGCAAAACGTTAATGATCATGCTGCATCCATGGATTTCGCTTTCGCTAAATTAACTTAGCGAACTACATTAACCATTATTGCTGTTTATATACCCGAACATAATCCACCTGCATGGTTGCAGGAATATCCGAAGCATCGGGAATGCGACCACCATCGAAATTACCGCCAATGGCCAAGTTCATGATTAAATAGAACGGTTCATCAAACGGAGCATGAGGGTTGTTGGGTGCAGCTGCAGACGACCACTGCTGATTGGTAACTTTATAGAAGAATTTACCGTCTACGTACCACTTGATGTTGTCCGGTTCCCAAACTACAGAATATACGTGATAATCGTTAGCAATCGTTTGTCCTGCCGGGAAGTGATACTCTCCACCTGCATACTGATTGGCAGGCCATTGCCCGCCAAAGTGAATCGTGCCACTGGTTGTTCCAGGCAGACGACCTCTTGCCTCCATCACGTCAATTTCGCCTGATGCAGCCCATGTGCCATATACCGAATCTTGCGGCAGCATCCAGAGTGCAGGCCAGACGCCATCCCCTGTAGGCAACTTGGCACGGAAATCGACACGTCCGTACTTCAAGGATAACTTGTCTTTGGTATTCACTTTACCGGAGGCATATTTCGCAAAACGATTCGGGTCTTGAGGGAAGGATTGGTTACTATGTGTTGCACGGATATTTAATTTTCCGTCCTGAACATAAATATTTTCCGTACTGGTAGTGTAATGCTGCAGCTCCGCATTGCCCCAACCCCAGGTTCCCGGATCATCATTGAGATAATACCCTGTTTCTATATTCCATTTGCTTGTATCCAGCGCAGAACCACTGAACTCATCCTGCCAAATCAGATTCATGCCTTCAATCGCCGGATTGTTCGGTGTACCGATGGAGATGTCTTCTTGGTCCGAACCATCGGGACGTGGGGCATCCGGGTTTCCAATAAGTGTATAGTTCACATAGTTACTACCCACGTTTCCACCGGGTTGCCCATTAAGCGGATAGCCGATTCGAATTTGCATATTTTCCTGAATAGGTCGGAACCACAAACCGTAGATATGATCGGCCCAGTATCCCCACTGATTGGCATCGGAAATCGGATTGTAGCCATTGGCGGAATACGTGAATTTACTTAGACCACTATTACTTAAGTCTACCCACTGACCATTGATATGAATTTGGTACACAAAATGTTGTAATTCCTTCGCAATAGGTGCGCTCCCGCCAATCTTGGGCAGTGGAATACCTATGGAACCGCTTCCATCCGCTGTGAAAGTTGTCCCTTCATACGGAGTAACTACGAATGAATTACGCACAGGTTCATTGAATGTAATGGTGTAAATAACATTCGCAGCCGATGTTTTGGACTGGAGCTTGACGTGAATAGACTCGGTTACGTTAAACCAATATCCTCCTCCACCCTCCGTGAATTGGCCGAAGTTCTGATCGTAAATCCAGCCGCTGGCTGCGTTATTGTCAATATCAATCCACGTGTTGCTTTGCACAGGTTTCACATACACCTTGAGATCCTGAGCAACGGCTTGATAGGTAATTGATGGATTATTGTTAAAGGTGGGATACGTAAAACCGGCGCCTCCGGTGCTACTGGCAATGATATCAGGCCCCTGTGTAGGGCTCATTCCTGTGATCGTCGTTTCGTTAATGTTTTGAAAGACCAGTCGATAATCAAGCTTTATTCCATTCGCTTTGGAATACAATTGAACATCGGTTGTTGTGGAGAGAGTGAACCAATATCCATGAAAGCCGGCGTCAGTCCAGTGCCCCCAGTTTTGGTTGTACGTAAAGCCTTGCGCCTGATCAATATCCACCCACTCGCTTCCTACCTTGACATTAATCCCTAAATCTCCCTTTACTTCGCTCCATGCAGCAGAGCCCCCGTTAAACTTAGGCATCACGAACCCGAAACTTGCCTTGCCAACCCCAGATTTGGATATGACAGGTCCGTCAGCAGATGAAAAGTAATCCATGGACGTTATCGTCTTCCCGGCAGCCCTAGCCGTTGAGGCAGGCCCAAGTAGAACGCTTGCCAGCATGATGAATACGAGCATCAAACCCATCCTTCTGTACACCAATCGCTTCTCCCTGCAAGCAGCCGATTTCATTCATTCTCCTCCTTCGAATCATTTTTCCAATCCATTATCAATAAGGAAAAAGATTACAGATTGGATAACTCTATTCTACCGAAAAGAAGAATGTGCTGAAAGATATATTTATAATTTGTTTTCGCCTGTCAAATCATTGTATGAATGAAAAGAGATGATTTCTTTATAATACAGAAATCATCTCTTAGTTTAACTTTTTAGCATGTGTCTATAGTCCATTGTTAGCAATCAGATTTTGGTACCAGAAGAAACTTTCTTTCCGTCTTCGCTCCAGCGTGCCGTTTCCGTCATTATCCTGGTCGACGTGGATCAGGCCATAGCGTTTTTCCATTTCAGAAGAGGAATAGCTGATGAGGTCAATGATTCCCCAGACGGTATACCCCATAATTTCAACACCGTCCAGCAAAGCCTCATGCATTTGTTCGATATGAGAACGCAGGTATTCAATGCGGTAAGGATCGCTGATTGTACCGTCCTCTTTAACGGTATCGTAAGCACCCAGTCCATTTTCAACGATAAACAAAGGTACCTGATAACGGCTGTACAGATGGTTAAGCGCAAGTCTTAAACCAATCGGATCGATCTGCCATCCCCAATCACTGACAGGCAAGTAAGGGTTTTTCACGCCGCCCATCGTATTGCCGCTAACCGTTTCCAGCCCCTCGCTATCTGCACTGGCCACGAAGGAGTTGTAGTAACTGAATGATATGAAGTCAGCCGTATACTCTTTTAGCAAGTCACTATCGCCTTCAGCTTTTTCAATGATGATATTCTGTTCTCTAAAATATCTCTCGATGTAACCCGGGTAAGCGCCACGCACCTGCACATCGGTAAAGAACAGATTAAATTGATTGTTCTTGTGTGCTGCCAGCACATCAAGCGGATTACATGTGTGAGGATAGTGCAACAGGCTTGTCAGCATACAACCAATTTGAGCATTAGGAATAATCTCGTGGCATAGCTTTACCGCATAAGCACTTGCAATGAATTGGTGATGTAGCGCTTGGTATACCGCCTGCTCAACATTCTCGAACCGATCCGGAACAATGCCTCCGTTCGTGAACGGATGACGCACAATGCCATCAATTTCATTGAAAGTGATCCAATATTTTACTTTATCTTTATAACGGTTGAATACCGTTGTACTGAAGCGTACAAAGAAATCAATAACCTCTCTGGATGTCCATCCTCCATAATGATCGACCAGATACATCGGCATCTCATAGTGAGACAAGGTAACCAGAGGTTCAATGCCATTTTTAATCATCTCATCAAAAAGGCGATCGTAGAAAAGCAAACCTTCTTCGTTGGCGCTCGTTTCATTTCCATTCGGGAAAATCCGCGTCCACGCAATCGATGTACGTAATGTTTTGATGCCCATCTCACCCATTAATGCAAGATCCTCTGGATACCGATGATAGAAATCGATACCTCTGCGTTTCGGATAATTCAATGTAGATTGATCCTTAAGCGCTACCGCGAGCTGCTCTGAACTTACAGCATTTTGCTTTTTGTAGTCACCTATGTTTTTCTTATTCATAGCCGTATCGGCGGTAGAAATGCCTTTCCCTGCTGTGTTCCAAGCTCCTTCAGCCTGATTAGCAGCAATCGCTCCGCCCCATAGAAACCCTTCGGGAAATGTTCGGGTAGTCGTCATATCATAATCCTCCTGTTAATGCGCTCTGTCCATCACACGGCTGATGTGAATGATGAGATACAATCTTTCTTCGTTGGACATAAATCGTTCGAATTTCGCGCCAATGTAATTGTTGATCTTGGAAACACAGTTGCTCTCCTCCGGATACTTGCTGGAGATCCGCTCAAGCAGTTCATCATCCTTGGATTCAAGCATCGTGTTCTCTAATAATCGCTGTACAAAAAACTGCAGATGAGTTAGAAAGCGTGAATAATTAATGCTCGATGTGTCCAACTCAATTCCGTAATGAATGCGAATAATGTTAAGAATATCTTTAACGGTATTCGTCATCATCATGACCTGACTCATGTTCTGTTCCGTTTGCTGCGCGTTGACCAGATGGAAGGCGATGTTAGCTGCCTCCTCTTCCGGCAGATCCAGTCCAAGCTTATCTTTAATAAACTTCAATGCCTGCTTCCCAATGAGAAATTCTTGCGGATAAAACTTCTGCACTTCCCATAACATCCGATTTTGTATCGTAATATTCGATTTGAATCGTTTGGCGGCCATATGGAGGTGGTCTGTTAACGAAAAATAGAGATTTTCACTGAGATCACGCGATAATACTTGTTTCGCATAGGATATGATTTCGTCTGCCAAAATTAAATACTCTTCCGGCGTCTCTTTCATCAGAGTCGTCATATCCGAGGACATTCCTTCATTCTCAACGACATATACTTTTTCAATTTCATTTTCGTTAATCATGTCCCCGGGTCTGCTTCTGAAGCCAATTCCTTTGCCCATGGCAATAACCTCTTTGTTGTCATTACGCTTGGCCAAAACAATACTTGTATTGAGAACTTTTACTACTCTCATATCCATGCTCCTCTATGTTCAGGATGAATTTCACCCCATAATATTACAAAATGGTTATAAGTGGCGTCTCAGGTCCTATTTTTTCAGATTGCTCATGTCCAAGGATTTCAAGATAATCACCACTGTTTGTTACAATAATCGGTGTTGTTGTGTCAAAGCCCGCTTTTTCAATGGCTTCCATATCGAACTCCATTAGAAGTTGACCGTGTTTCACGAGATCTCCCTCCTGAACAACAACATTAAAATGCTGTCCTTTTAATTTGACGGTATCAATGCCGACGTGAATCAGAAGTTCAACGCCTTCTACTGATTTCAAACCGATGGAGTGTTTGGTACGAAAAACGGTTTGCACAGTTCCATCAAATGGAGCCACAACTTGTCCCTTGGCAGGTTTAATTGCCATGCCTTTCCCCATTGCCTCTTGGGAGAACGCTTCGTCGTTTACCGCCTTTAACGGAATAGCCTCTCCTTCAATCGGGGAGAAAACAACCAAACGAGACTGCAATTTCTCTTTCTTCGGAGCTACAGATGTTGTTTCTTCCTGAACAGATTTTCCTGATGAAGCTTGTGCATGAGACTCTGCTCCAGGATCATTAAAGCCGATGAAATATACGGCAATTGGCGTAACAATAATCGAAATAGCTGCTGTAATCAGCGCGTAGGTAAAGTTATTTTCCGCCCCGATAAACATCGGTAAAGAAGCGAGACCCGGACCTACTGCTGCATAAGCTTTCAAGTTAACGATACCGGCAAAGAGTCCCGCTGACCCCGCACCAATCATACAAGCGACCAAAGTGCGTTTCAGACGTAAATGTACCCCGTACAAAGCCGGTTCGGTAATGCCGAACAATCCGGATATACCCGCTGGCAATGCAACCTGCTTCAATTTCTTGTCTTTTGCCAGGAACCAGACCGCAAGCGCTCCAGCGCCTTGTGCCATGTTAGAAGAAAGCATCGCACTATGGATCAATGTTTCATAGCCGGGTGAAACCATGGCTGCGAAAATAACGGGATAAAACACTTTGTGCATTCCGAACATGACGATAAACGGAAGGAATACAGCCAAAATTACAACGGTTAACCAGCCAATTTTACCTTGAATCCAGAATAAACCGTCAGACAATCCCACACCTAAATAGTTACCGATTGGTCCCAGAACCGTGAGAGCCAGTGGTGCCATGACAAGAATAACAATCAACGGTTTCAGGAAGATTTTTACTGGTCCAGGGGATACCTTATCCGCGAATTTCTCGACATATGACATGAGCCAAACGGTCAAAATGATGGGTAAAACGCTTGATGCATAACTGATGTTAGGAACAGGAATACCCGCAATATCTACAGGTACTTCTCCTCCAAGTAGCGCGATCATTTTGGGGTGTAACAGAACTCCCGCCAGTGTGGCTGCAATATATGGATTTGTTTTGAATTTCTGTGCACTGGAGTATGCCAGCAATACAGGCAGGAAGTAGAACGCTGCATCAGCGATATTAAGCAATAGTGCGTAAATCTGATTTTCTTTTGATAGTATACCAAGCGAGGTACACAACAAAAGCAAAGCTTTAAACATCCCTGCTGCTGCGATTGCTGGAATGATCGGCTGGAAAATGCCCGTAATCAATCCGGCAAAACTCTCAAACAAACCTTTGAAGCTCAAATCTCTTTTCTTGTTTGGCTGTGAGTCTGCCTCTGTGTTTATAGTGACCATTTGCTTCAGTTCATTATATACATAGCTTACATCATTTCCGATTATGATCTGATATTGTCCCCCGCTGTATACGGCACCCATTACGCCATCCATCGCTTTAATCTCTTCGGTTTTTGCTTGACTCGGATCTTTCAGATTCATCCTTAAGCGGGTGGAGCAATGGAGAAAATCATTGATATTTTCTTGTCCGCCTACTTTGTCAAGGATATCCTTAGCGGTTTCTTTGTAATTCATAAAAACACCTCGCCCCTGAAATTGTGCATAAAAAAAGGCTTAAATAGGGCGGGTATATTAAATATACAAACCACCCAATTTAAGCCTTGCCTGCCGAACAGTAACACGCCAAATTGAATCATATATGATGTTGTTTAAAGATTTATAAACGTTTACATCGCTAATGTAGCATGATTTTCGACAAAAAGCAACACTTTATACGCAAAGGATCTTATTAGCTTTTATGAATTACCTTAAGATTTAATGGGCATCTTAACCAGATGATATATGTACGCGACGGGGGTTATAAACAATGCAGCACATTAATGATTGGTTAAAACACATTGCACATGATTACATTTTGGTGATTATCGCTGCAGTTCTCTTCTTTGCAGTTAAAGCCGTTGTTGGCTGGTTCACTTACAAGCACTACAATCGAAAACTAGATGCCATTGCGGAGCAAGTCAACCGTCTCCTTGAACAGAAAAAAACAGATTAAATCGCCAAATGCCACATATAAACACTATTAAATTCGAGACAGAAGTCGAAGATCAGAGTTAGATTTGGAGGGAAATGATATGCTGGGTAACTGGGTTCTGGGTATGCTCATCCCCTTGCTGCTGGGTGCATGGATTTTAAGGCGTCACTACTACTTGCTCGTGTTATATTTCCCACTTGGTGTAGCCATATCGGCTTGCATTAACAGTGTAGGGTTTAATTATTTTTGGAATATTATGCCCAATACGAACAACCAGTCATATGCTGCTCTGCCGATGGATCTTGGTATATATCCTATTACGGGATGTATTATGATGTACATGATTTTGGTGAAAAAGGCCAGACCGTGGCCAAGTATCTTTATATCGGCTCTTGTGCTGACACTGATTGAGTGGTGTGCTAAGTTGTTTGGTCATGTTGTTTACTTTAACGGTTGGAATATCTTCTGGACGTACTGGTCCTATTTCCTGCCCTTTGTGCTTGCCTATGGTTACAGTAAGCTTATTAAACAGACATTGCCAGATGATATCGTTAAGCGTTCAACTCGTTAGAATGCCGGGGTAAGACATTTCGTATAAATTTTCTATTGAAAAGATGGTTAACGTTACTGGGCGTATGTGCATATCTTATTTCATCATGGGCATGGAGGGATTAGCATGTACGCAACATATCCTTATTTTTATAGAAAGCCATTTACTCCCGTATGGGCAACATCAACAGCTGAAGCGCTCGGACTAATACAATCCGCTGTTCAAGGCGAACGAAATGACGAACTGTTCTATGATGCTCTCATTCGCATGGCTCCAGACACATATCAAGCAGCAATCATTACAAGCATCCGTGATGACGAACGCGGGCATAATCGGATGTTCAGAGAGATGTATAAGGACCTCACAGGTCAGGAAATCACGGGTATGAGCAGTGAACCCCCGGAAACCGTCACATCATATCTTGGTGGTTTGCAAAAAGCATTTCAGGGTGAGCTTGCCGCTGTGGAGAAGTACAGAAAAATATGGTTTGGTCTTCCCTACGGCATCTACAAAGACACGGTGTGGGGCATTATTCTGGATGAGCAAAAACATGCGGACAAGTACAATAATTTGATTATGTACAATATGCCTAAATGATTGTCGAATGAGGTCATTTGAATTGATGTTGGGATTCCAAAAAATGTGAAATAAGCTCGCAGGTAATAGCACCAAAAAAACCAGTAAACTTTATCGTTTACTGGTTTCTGCTTTTTCTTAACCCTTCATTTCGAACAATATTACATGTATTCTTTGACTGCTTCCTGCTCTGGCTCCGGCTCGACGTGAACGTGTACCGTATACACATCATGCTCTTCCAGAAGCTCGTTCTCAACATCGGTACAAATATCATGAGCTTGCTGCAGATCCAAATCTCCCCGAACCGTGATCACCACGTCAACTACGGCGTTACTGCCATAATTACGTGCTCTTACATCTTTGACCTTCTCTACACCATCAATCCCGGCTATGGTCTCCCGGTATTCTTGAATCAACTCTACATCAAATCCATCGGTAAGATGGTGCGTAGCTTCTCTGAAAATATCCCATGCCGTTTTGCAGATCAGCAAACCGACGATAATCGCCGTTACAGGGTCAAGCCAAGGAAGACCGAACTGAGAACCTACGATCCCGACGACGGCACCGATACTCACCCAAGCATCGGAGATATTATCCCGTGCGGCCGCCATCACGGCCTGACTCTTGATTTGTGTGGCTAGCCTTTTGTTGTATCGGTAGACGAAGTACATCACAATCGCACAGAAAATCCCTGTATAGGCGGCAAGAAGATCAGGCGATTCATGCTTCCCCTCAAAAACAGAACCGAAGGCTTCAAACAACACTTGCAGTCCGACGGCCATCATGATAAATGAGGCTACAAGAGATGCTACCGTTTCAGCTCTCCAGTGGCCATATGTATGGTCTTTATCGGCCGGACGCTGGGCGAACCTTAAACCAATCAGTACGGCGATGGATGCGACAATATCCGTTGCGTTATTTAAACCGTCTGCTTTGAGTGCTTCAGAGCCAGCAATTGTGCCAATCACCAACTTTAGTGCGGTCAAACATATATAAGCGATGATACTGATGATCGCCCCACGTTCCCCGAGTTTTAAGTTATCGTATCTTACTTGATCCACTTTCCGTTCCTCCTGCAATCTTCAACTGTCATAACACTTGTATGATGGTATCATTGAACATTTGTGTGGGTCTAGAGAAACGTTTTAAGTGTAAGCAAACATAGTCTGAGTGCCGCAAGAGTTTAATCGGAATCCAAAAAAGTTGCGTGAGGAAAACTTGTCCCTGAATTTTTTCAAGCTCCTTTTCTAGTATATTATTGCTTTTAAACATGGAAAATAGTAGAATCCATACAGAGAACATTAGTTCTTATACATGATAGAAGGAGATGCATCAGGTGTTTAAAAAATTAGAATGTGTTTGTATACATACAAAAAATATTGAGAAATCACTTTTGTTCTACAGTTCTATGGGGTTAACAGAAAATTGGAAAATAGAACGTAACTTGGAGAACGGCTCTACCTGGACAGTAATAGGTTTAAAATTCCCCCAAAAGGACAGTTCTGAACTCGTATTAAGCAACCACCATGAAATCAACTTTACAGAAGTTGAAATTCTGGTTGATGATGTGAGACAAACCTATGACGAACTAAGAAAAAACGAAGAAATTAAATGGATTAGAACTCCCTCTGCAACAGAGTCTGGACATATTGCTGTAATGAAAGCCCCTGATGAAAATGTGTTTGTATTAGTTGGAAAGTAGGTTGGAAACATAGTGGTGCGCTTATTTCACACTATGGTTCGTCTGATCTGAACAACGTTATCAACTCATAACGACATAAAAACCTGCCCAAGAAATTGGGCAGGTCCGAAAAGTAAATCGTATATAACGTTCTTGTGAATCAAAGAAGAGAATCGATTACACTTTTAGTCCAGCAGGCTGAAGATCTGAATGCTTTCAACCTTGGCATCCTTAATATGGAACGACATGACATCTACGTAATTGGATGGCTCGTAACGGAAGTCGTCTTCCTCGTCAGGTGCCCCATTACCTAACAGTTTGCCTTCAGGATACGCTTTTTTAAGTGTGTCCAGACTGTCCCCTGCTTTAATGTTTCGGACTGTCGTATACTTGGGATCGGTAATTTGGATATTAAAGATCGAGTCTTGTTTGCCTTCAGGTACACTGATGGTTTTAATCTCCAGACCAGGGTACGTGTATACTTTTTCCGTAAATCCGATTAAATTATCCATATTAGTTCCGTCCCCTGCAGTGTACGTATGGGATTTGAAATTGTCTGGTTTGCCCAGCATTTGTTCCATCTGCTCTTCATTCGCTGTATCCGAAATCGCAATGGTGTGCTCGTTATGAACAAAAGCAAGCTCCTTCAGCACCACATTGCCTTCCTTCTTCACTGAGCCTTCCTTCACTGCCTCAGAGCCCTGTCCTTCAGTACCTTCGGAGTCCGTTTTTTTTGAATCGGATGTTCCTTCATCTTTACTTTGTCCGTTCGACGTATTTTGCTCAGCCGAATTCTGTCCGGTTGTTGGTGACTTCGCATCAGTGGACTGACAGCCCGTCAGAGCTACCGTTAGTAAAGCACTTAGCAGGATAAAGCTCGCAGATTTCTTTGTTAATTTCATCATAATCCCTCCATAAATGTGTGATTTGTTCTTATGAAGTCATTATAAAAAAAGCATTTGTTAGTCTTATAACAGAAATGTATCAGTCTTGTAACGGTACTTATTTGGGTTTCGATTCAGGAGCGTGTTTAGACACAAGGTAACACAATCGTCACTGTCGTGCCTTGTCCTAACTCACTTTCCACGTCAATATAACCATTAAACCTCTCGACGATCTCTTTGCAAATGGACAAACCGAGACCTGAACCATTCGCCGTGCTTGCATTTTTCGCCCGGTAAAAGCGCTCCTGCACTCGCTCCAGTTCATCACCCGCGATGCCTATGCCTTGGTCACATATCTTTACAACGACCTCGGTTGACGTATGTTCCATCTGCATTTCGATCTTCGAATAACTACCTGAATATTTAATGGCGTTATCCAACAGGTTGGCTATTGCATGGGACATGAGCATTGGATTGACGCTCGCATAGACTTTTGTCAAACCTTCATCCGCCGGGTCTTCCTCTACATGTTTAACTGTGATCCTGATCTCTTTATCCTTAGCTTTGGCTTCCATATTTCTGGCGACTTGCTGGATCAGTGCGTTTATTTCCGTCTTTTCGACCTCCAGTTCGCTTGAACCAGCCTTGTCGAATCGCGATAACAACAACAGTTCATTAATCAAACGGGTTA
Source organism: Paenibacillus xylanexedens (assembly GCF_007680605.1). Classification (GTDB taxonomy): domain Bacteria; phylum Bacillota; class Bacilli; order Paenibacillales; family Paenibacillaceae; genus Paenibacillus; species Paenibacillus xylanexedens_B. The sequence continues at coordinate 1,620,126 of NZ_VEIO01000001.1, read as the reverse complement.
GCCGATCCGATTCTTGCAGCAGATGCGCATAAATCCTTTGCAACTCTTCGTCCTCATTTTCCCCCTCATATAAGTATTGAGAGAAACCACGAATGGCTGCCAGAGGCGTTTTTAACTCGTGAGATACGTTCGAGACAAATTGTTTCTGGTATTGAATGTAATTATGAAGCTGCTGTCCCATGGAATCGAGTCCATCCGCGAGCATGCCCAGCTCATCCTTGCGGTTCAGATGAACTCGCTTAAATTCCTGTCTGGAGAAACTTTGCGCGGCACCAAGGAGTACTTTAATCGGTTTGGTTGTATTGCGGGCAATCCACAGACTCGCTAACGTAATCAGCACAATGAAACCACCTGCACCCGCAAACAAGACATAACGGATTTGATCCATGATTGCATAAAAGTATGAAATGTCCTCTACGAACTCATACACATATGCATTTTCGTAAAATTGATTCTGAATGGGAGTCGCAAAATAAAGCAGATGATCATCTGTTACGGTGTAGGCATAGCTTCCGCTCAGTGCTTTTTCAATATTTTTCTCGAAAATGTGTGGTTTGCCATCATTAATAATGATGCCATCTACAGCCAAGCCCAATAGCTGCTTGGAGCTGTCATAGATCCGCACTTCCTTGCCTGAAGCTTTAAGCTTCTCCAGTGCAAGTCTAACGATTTCTTTCGTCTGCGGCTCCCCTGATGATGATCGATGCTGTGCCAGCACCTCACGAAAGGACAACTCAGACAGATCCGCCTTCTCCATCATCTGTTTTTCGATGGTAATGAAGCTGTAGTAATCAATGGCTTTATTGATAGCAAATATGATAATGCCAAAGGACAGCACGGAGAAAAACAAATAGTTCAGCAGTAACCGGGTTGCGTACTTCAGGCCTCGCCACCTCCAAGCTGATAGCCGAATCCGTAGATCGTTCGCACATATTTCGGTTCGTCCGCGTTATCCTCCAGCTTCTTCCGTAATCGCATGATGGTCATATCCACACTGCGACTGTCCCCCATAAAATCATATCCCCATCCGATCTGTAGCAGCTCATCCCGGGTAAAGATTTTGTCGGGCCTTTTGAGCAGCGTTTCCAGAATTTTAAACTCTTTGGCTGTTAGAGAGACGGGCACATCGTTTTTCAGCACTCTTCGGCTCTCTAGGTCAAACGTCAATTCTTCATGAACGATACGAGTCGTTTGGGATTCCGTGTGTTCGCTTGTTTCTTCCTTGCTCTCGTTTCTTCTCAGAACCACCTTGATGCGAGCGAGCAATTCCCGATTGTCGAAGGGCTTGGTCATGTAATCTTCCGCGCCAAGCTCAAGCCCCAGAACCTTGTCGATAATCTCATTTTTAGCTGAGAGCATAATCACTGGAACAGAACGTTTGCCTGTAATTTCCTTACACAAATCATATCCGGAGCAATCTGGCAGCATCAAATCAAGTACCACCAGGTCGGGTTGAAAAGAATCCAGCAATTCCAGTCCGGTTTTGCCATCTTCTGCGGTTTGCACATCGTAATTCTCTCGCCTGAGCACAAGCTCAATTAAATCTCGAATAGCGGCCTCATCGTCAATAACAAGTATTTTCTTCATTGTCTGTACACCCCTTCTATCCTTGTTTCCCACTTGAATCACCATTTACCCTCATCTTAGCACAGACCCTTCAGAACCCTCCACCGACAGGAAGATGAGGTATAATCCCGAGAGCTCCACATACCTTGTAATAACCCCGAAGAAAGGAGAACAATCCATGGATCTGCTCTGGGTACTCATTGTTGGTGGACTTATTGGCTGGTTAAGTGGCAACTTGATTGGGCGGGACGTACCGGGCGGTGTCATTGGAAATATTGTTGCGGGTTTTATCGGTTCCTGGTTAGGAACGGAATTGCTTGGACCAAGGGGACCGGTGATTGGCGGATTCCACATCATTCCGGCGATCGTTGGCTCAATCATTGCCCTGCTCATCTTTTTTGCTCTGGCACGCGGCGGAGCCTTCCGTAGACGCTAATAAAGAGAGGCGGATAACCGATCACGTTGTTCAATAGAAAATCACAAAAAGACCGACAGCATTCATCGTTTGCAGATGAAAACTTCGGTCTTTTTTTATTTTTGTAATAGTTTCATGGATTTCATCCATGCTTCCAATGCCTGAACAACCTGTTTAAGCTGTTCCTGTTCTGTGATCTTAGGTGCGTTGTCTCCCTTCTGCATGCCGTAGGAGCCAAATTGACCATGGTTGCCGCCTTCAATACTTACAAATGTCGTGTCATTGGGAAGATTGGATTTGGCTTTTTCCCACGATTCCCAGTTCAGAACACCATCATTGCTTCCCGTAATTTGCAGTGCGGACAAGTTCGTTCCGTCCAGTCTCCCGCCATCATCCGCATAGGATGCAAGGTAAAAGACACCTTTGATCTGATCTGTGTGCGCCGCAGCATATCTTGAAGCGAATACACCTCCTAGGGAGTGCCCACCAATAACAAAGCTTTCACCCGCATGTTCCGCGAGAAACGAATCCGCCCGGTTTTCCCCGAACATCGCCAAATTTAGCGGCATCCTCGTAATATACACACGATGTCCTTGCTCCGCTAGTGCTCGTGCCATAGGCGCATAACTTGACGGCTCCACTAGACCTCCGGGATAAAAGACAACATTTGGCTGTGTGATGTCCTGCCCTTTAGGTTCAAATTGATAACCGTTCTGCACTTCACTAACAACGACCCGATCATCACTTTTCATTGCCGCTTCCGCTTGTTCCGACGGGCTGTATGTGACAGATGCCAGGTACGCAAACACGCCAGCCACCAGGGCAATAATGACCACACTAATCCATATCGCTATTTTTTTCCATCTTCTCTTACGCGCTGTTGTCTTTGCCATAACTCCGTTGCCCACCTTTAAACGTATCATTTTTAATTACAGAATTAATTATATTTACTGGTAAGTAAAATTACAAGCCTCTTTGCTAATATTTATGATTTGACATAAAATATTGTGGAAGGAGAGTGTACGAATCTATGCCAGAGCAAGTACCTAAACGTTTGCGCGGAAGACCCAAACAGACGGACAATGATATTTCCATGCAACAAACCATTATCTATACGGCATCTACTCTATTTAAAGAATTTGGCTACGAGATGGTGACCCTTCAGCAGATTGGCAAGAAGTGCGGCGTATCCAAACCCACCATATATTATCATTTCGCGGGCAAAGCGGATCTATTCGTGGCAGCCATGACAACGATGTTGCAGAACGTTAGAAAAATCACGTCGCTTATGCTGCATGAGGCGGAACATCTGCGAGACGGATTAATTCGATTAGCGGAAGCTCGTCTTGCCAATCCGCATGGTGAGATCGAAATGATGATGCGTGAAGCGGAATCTTTTCTGGAGGAAGAGCAGATTCATGCCATTCGTGAAGCAGAACGACAGATTCATGAAGTGTTAGCTTCTCATTTCAGACAAGCTATGGATCAGAAAATTTTTCGTGAAGAAGATCCGATGTTTCTGGCAGAAGCCTTTTCAACTCTAATGTTGATGGGGAACCGGGAGTATGATCAGCAAAAATATGAGTCTCATCACGTCATGGCGGAGAAAATTGTCCGTGTCTTTTTAGAGGGAGTAACGAGAACTTAAGCCATTGATCGGATCTAGTGATCGCTTCTAAATTTGACTTTATAATGTTCCCCTGTCTATTTCAGAATTAATTCATGCCCAAAAAGCTCGGATGTTCGCTTTAGAACGAACAAACGAGCCTTTTTTGAGTTAATTTTCCCCGCGTAAACCCTCTGTAATCTGGATTCGTTCAAGACGTCTAAGCGGCCAGTAAGATGCCAGTAGTGTGGCTGCGATGGCACCCAAACTGCCAATCAGAATGCTACTCCAAGGGATAGCCCATTCGATCTGCACAGCATTTCTCATCAGATAAGACACACCGTAGCTCAGGCCTGTGCCGAGAAGACTTCCGTAGACAGCGGCAAATACGCCATAGAACACACCCTCCAGCAAAACCATTTTGCGAATTTCCTTTTGAGTCATACCAATCGCTTTTAATACGGCGAACTCCTTCGTTCGCAGAATAAGATTCGTACTCACCGTATTCAAAATGTTTAGAAATGCAATGGCTGCAATAACACCGATGAAACCATACAGGAAAATGTTTAACGTCATCGCGTCGTTGCGGGCTTGCTTCATTTCCTCTACCCGATCGCGGTAACTATACCCTGCATCCTGCTGCACAAGGCTTTTGAAATAACCCACGATTGCCCCGTTATCTGTCTCAGGACTCGCTTGAACGAATATTCTGTGGTAGGCATTATCCCGAGTAATGTTTTCGATCACCTTCGGTGTCGTTATCATTTGAACAATAGCACTTTCCGTGTAGTCTCCAGAGAGAGGCTCATGATCTGCTATTCCGACAACAGTAACGGTTTTGTATGCCTGATTACTCCCCACTTCCCGAACCTGAATTTTGTCCCCAACCTTGAAACGGGTTTGATCAATGATCATCTTGGTTCCTTGTTTGGTTGTCATGCTGATTTTCTGGAGAACAATGACACCATTTTCATCGTTCATTTGGCTCGCATCAATACTTCCGGAAGTGAGCTTGGCACGAAGCTCCTGAAGTCCGTTTATACCGTATGACATGAGATAGTTGTTATCCGTCCGATATCCGTTATCCATTTCAACCGTGTACATTTCTTTCCGATGCTGGTAGTAATCCGGATTCACTTTCTCTTTCGGAATGATCGCCTGGAGCTGATGATTGTAAAAAGGATAGGCTTGGTTAACTCCATCAAGTGTAGCCAGCTTGTTATACACCGAATTAGGGATACGTTTATTCATACCCTGATAGTCAAGGGAGTAAGAGTAATTGATGCCCGAGGTAGAAGTTGTGCCTAGAACGTTTACCAAGCCGCTAAACACAATGTACAGGATGATGCTGATAATCATCGAAAATGCCGTAATGCGAAATCTTTTTCGGTTCCGCCGAATATTTCGGCTGGCAAAACGACCTTCAAATCCAAGCCATTTGCTGCCTGCAAAGGACAAACGCTTGAAATTCCCCTGCTCTACCACCGTGCTGCCTGAAGTTTTCAGTGCTTCCAGTGGTGAGACGCCAGAGGCCAGCTTAGCCGGACCCAGAGCTGAAACATAGACAATAATCAGCCCTAAACCTGCTGCCGCAAGTAGAATGGGCACTGAAATAATCATGTGCATATCGTTCAAGAAACCTAAGGTGAGGAAACTGATGTTATAGAATAAAACCTTCATCAAAATGGTTCCTGTAAATAAACCGATCGGAATGGCAATCAAACTAAGCACAGTCGCTTCCTTAAATACAATCTTGCGAATCTGGGCGGGTGTTGCACCGATACAGCGCAGCATGCCAAACTGAGAGATGCGTTCAAGCACTGAAATATGAAACGTATTGTAAATCACTGCGCTTGTGCATCCCATAATGATTAGAACAAGGGCTGCAAATGCATACATTGAACTTTGGTTAACATTGGTAAAGGTACTTTTGCCAAACAATTCGAGCAATTCATTGTTATATTCGATCCGAATATCTTTAATTACCGATTCCCGGTTCAACTCGTGAGCTGAACCCTGATCTACACTTTCCCAACCCAAGGACGACAGGATGGCTTCCGTTTTATCCTTTATGTTGTCCATTGATTTCATCGTGGCATAGATAAAAAAAGTCTGAGATGGATCGATTTTTTGATGATCGTCATACGTAATCGCTGAATAGATAAAGGTGGATGACCACGTTACATTTTTGGCTGGTTTCATTACCCCGACAACGGTATATTGCTGTTTCATGCGCGGTTTGAATTTCTCGTCCAGATCCCACCCATAATCACCAATGGATTTCGCACTCTTCACTTTTCCTGTGGAAGCTTCGAGCCGATCTCCCAGGTTAAGCGTAATCTTATCACCAATCGCTGGTTTTGATGTGAAATTATTCAGACTCCAGGATGACAGGATGATTTCATTAGGCTTTTGAGGCAGACGTCCACTCTCTAACTGAACCTGAAGCTTGGCCATCGCTTGCGAATCGTAGCCTTTTACATTTAAATAACGATATGGCGCAGCAAACGGGTTTTCGTTTTGCTCCTTTTCACTCGTAGGACTTATGGTCGCATAACCAATACGATGAATGACTCCTGCACTGCCTATGGCAGCCTGATTCACGATACGGGGTACGTCTTTGCCTGGAATCCCATTGAAGGACACCTCATAATCCCCGTAATCTTGAATGGTCTGACGTACCAGTTTGTCCTGATAACTCATCGCAAGTGTGCCGACAGCCGTAAGAAGCGTTACCGATAGAATGATACCAACAATGGTGAGAATGGATCTTTTTTTCTGACCAAGCAAATATTTCTCTGTGAGCCCTGTGTATTTACGCATGGTGCTCGCCCCCAGATTGCTGGTCAAAAAGAACCCCGTCTTTAATGTTCACAATGCGATCTGCTCTCCGGGCTACATCGGAATCATGTGTAATCATAATCAAGGTTTGGTTGTATTTTCGAACCGAATAAGTGAGCAAATCTACAATTTCCTTGCTGTTTTTGCTATCCAGATTCCCCGTCGGTTCGTCAGCCAGAATGATCGAAGGTTTGTTAATCAACGCTCGTCCAATGGCTGTGCGCTGCTGCTGTCCACCCGACAGCTGGTTAGGGAGATGATGTTTTCTGTCTTTTAGCCCGAGTACGTTCATTAGTTCGTCTGCATAGTCTTCATCGGCTTGACGATGGTCGAGCAGCATAGGCAGTTTAATATTTTCCTCTGCGCTTAGGACCGGAATCAGGTTATAGGCCTGGAAAATGAATCCGATCTTTCGTCTTCTGAAGATTGCTAAATTCGCTTCGTTCATAGCGTATAAATCTGTCCCATCAATATGGACTTGTCCACTGGTTGGGCGATCCACGCCTCCAAGCAGATGCAATAACGAACTTTTCCCCGAACCGCTGGCACCAACGATAGCGACAAATTCACCTTGTTGAACCGTTAAGTTAATATCTTTCAGTGCGTCGACCTTCGCGTCGTTACTTCCGTATGTTTTACATAAATCATGTGTTTTTAAAATTTCCAAAGCATGTGCCTCCTTCATGAGCTGTGAACAATTGTTGTATTCATATAGGTTATTATAGGCTCGGAAGCTTACGTTAAAGTGAAGAGGAAGCTTACGTTATTGTAAGCTTCCTCTCAATACACTGTTTTCATGAAAGTAATTCGGAATTCGGCTCCCTCTCCAGGTTCGCTTGATACCGAGATCGTTCCACCCAAACCTTCAATAATGGACTTTGTCAGAGACAGACCCACCCCGGTACTGTGGGGTTTAGCATTACTCCTCCCCAGGTAAAATCGCGTGAATACATGGGGAATCTGTTCCGGCCTGATCCCTTCCCCTTCATCCCGGATGATAATCGAGTGAAACAAGCCCTCGTCCTCCATCGTAATGTACACATTGCCTGATACGGGAGAGTGCTCCAGTGCATTTTTCGTCAGATTAATAACCGCCTCGGTTAACCATTCCTCATCTGCATGCAGCAGCATGCCCTCGCCGCCTTGAACGATAATCGTCTGTTTCTTCTGCTCCGCCAAAGGTTGCAAGGTCTGTACAGTGGATTCAATAATGTCTTTGGGTCTAATGCTTTGCAGTTGAAAAACGATAGCTCCAGCTTCCACTCTCGCCAGCTTCAACAGGCTGATAATCAGCCATTCCATGCGTTCAATCTGCTGTCTGCTTCGTTCCAGAAAAGTGGTTCGGATTTCTTCTTTCATATGTGGGTCATCCCGCATATTTTCATTAAACACAAGCAGGGATGCGAGCGGTGTTTTGAGTTGATGTGATATATCCGTAAGCAGATGGCTTAAAAATGTTTTCTCATGCTTCAGCTGACCTACACTATGACTTAGTCTGCCTGCCATCATGTTAAAGCTATGGCCAAGCGCACTAAAATCTCCTTCTTTACTCTCAGGCAGTGAGGTATTGAATTGACCCTCCACCACCTGCTCCGCTGCATGTGTAACACGGCGAATTCTGGAAAACAGCTTGCGGTACTCCCAAAATATAAGCATCAAAACCGGAATACCGCACAAAAAAAAGATCAACGCCGTATTCCCGGGTAATGCTGTTCCCGACAGGACAGGCTGATCCTGAATGCTCATATGCTCTGTATACCCGTATTGAGACAAGATTTGTTTCCCTAACGTAATATCCTGTTGGTCTGAAACTTGAGTAATATGTTGAATGAGCTGATCTTCGAGCTGTGGCTGTTTACTTAACACTTGTCCGACAAAGGCCGCATGCTGGTTCACAACCGTTTCGTTGATGCTTTGGATCTGCAGATTCATCGCAACGTAAATGATTGCAGTCAAACCTAATTGAACAAGGATGAATTTGATGAAAACAGATTTCCACTCCGGATTACGGATGACTTCGTTCATCAGCGGTATGCTCCTGTCGTTTCGGCGTTCCATTTGTACCCAACCCCACGAATCGTAACAATATACTGAGGAACGGCTGGCGTTTCCTCCACCTTTTCCCTTAATCTGCGTATATGTACGGACAGCGTATTATCATCAATGAATTCACCTGAGACATCCCATAACTTCTCCAGGATCGATGTCCTGCTGCATATTTGTTTGGGATGGGACATTAACATGAGAAGTAGCCTGAACTCCAGCGTTGTCAGCGAAACTTCCTTTTTATTTTTGAAAACAACACCTTCCAGCACGCGCACTTCAAACTCTTCGGATTTCCAAATGTTCGAATGCTGTTCAGGGCGGGAATGACGCCGTAAAACAGCCTTGATTCTGGAAAGCAGCTCCTTGGTACGAATCGGCTTGGTCATATAATCATCCGCACCCAGATCAAGTCCCGCGACCACATTCATCTCTTCATCCAGCGCGGTGAGAAAAATGATCGGTACCTGTGATTCCGCACGAATCTCCTTGCATAATTCATATCCCGTTCCGTCAGGCAAATTAATGTCCAGCAAAATAAGTTCGATCTCGTTCTGTGCAAGAGCATTGCGAGCTTCCTTCAAGGTTCCCGCATGAGTGACCTCATACCCTTCATTGGTTAACGTATATTCTATTCCAAATACAAAATTTTCATCATCTTCAACAAGCAAAATGCGATTCATTACTGCACCCCTATTCTAGCGTTACCTCTTAAACCCAAGTGTATGTGCTTCATCATTCTACTAAATGTAACATTTGAAATACAAGGAGGGAGTCGTTTCCCGTTTGTTGTATGAAGGTATTCTGTGCTGGCATGCAAAATAAAAAAAGACAACCGATATATCGGTTGCCTGTGATGAAAAATGATACAACGGTTAAGACGTGACGTGCTAACGGTGCTGGAATTCCTTTTGTAATCACTCCCGAGAACTACTTTATTTCATTAACTTCTCCGGATTCTTCACCTTAATGGAAACAACTTCACCACAGTTCAGACAGATCGTATATACACGTTCAGAACCAAGTGACATTTTTTTATCCAAAGGCCGCAAATTAATAAAGTCGGTTGCCTCCACAAAGGATGTACCTCCGCAATCGTTACAAGTTCTAGACGTTGTTGTCATATCAATATTCCCCTTTCTACTTATGTAATTTCAACCCTTCATTTCAATCATTTTAATGCATGCTTAGCCTTTCTTACATACACTAATTACCATTGGGCTTGAAGGTTGAAACGGTATTTGATCCCAGTTCGCATACTGTCTCTCTATGGTGAACCCTTGTTTTTCCAGCAACTGCTGCAATGTCTGTACATCTGTGAATCGACAAGCAATGCGTGACGTGGTTTGACGATGCCCCCAGTCACGGATGGTCGTCCAGTGCATAATCTGATTCTCGTCATCATACATCTGGCTACCAGATACGTTGACGGTCACGCCATCCACATCGATGAATGTGCCCCAGTGCTCTTCTTTCTCATCCGATAAATCATTACCTTCCGGATTGCGCATTTCAAATGCGAATATGCCACCAGGCTCCAAATGATTATACGCCGTTTGCAACAACGCGTGCTGATCCTCGTTGCTCAGAAAAGCCTGAAATGCATTTCCCGTCAAAAAAATCATGGAAAAGCGCTGATCGGATTCAAACGTACGTGCATCCGCTTCGATAAAATCAACCGGCAGATCCTTCGCTTTGACCCTCGCGTACGCGAGCATAGGCTCTACGATATCTACACCGCTAATTCGAACTCCTCTTTCGGCTAAATAAAGAGTGGCTAGTCCTGTACCACAAGCCAATTCCAGCACATGCCCTGGATGTTTCCTCGCCAGTTCGAGAAAAAATTCGTATTTGTCCGTCTCGCCGCCAAATTCCAGATCATAATTCCTCGGGTCCCGATACTCTTCCTGATTGTTGTGATCAATCAATACGTCTCACCCTTTTTCCATCAAAAATGTATTTACAACTAAGATTATAACACACTATAATGGTTTACATTGAGTAAAGGTTAACGATGTGTTAACCATACAAATCTGTAAGTGATGGATAAGGAGAAATGTAAACGTATGAGTTCGATGACACAATCTACCCGCTTTCCGATGTTCATTCTGATGTTAAATCTGTTTATTGCTTTGCTCGGACAAGGGATGCTGATTCCGATCTTACCGGAGTATCTCAAGCTGTTTCATGCAGGGGGGACCGTTGCCGGATTTTTGGTAGCGGCCTTTGGCGCAGCTCAATTTCTATTTTCGCCCATCGGAGGACAATGGGCTGACCGCTTTGGACGTAAAAAGCTGATTATGGCCGGCATGTTTCTGGTCGTTGTGTCTGATCTTATTTTTGCCGTATCCACATCTCTGCCTCTGCTCTACATTGCTCGTTTCATCGGGGGAATCAGTTTAGGTCTGATGGTTCCAGCCAATCTGGCTTATGTTGCTGATATTACGACTCCTGAGACGCGTGCCAAGGGTATGGGTTATTTCGGTGCGTCGATGAACCTTGGTATGGTGCTTGGGCCAGGTCTTGGCGGTTTTATTGCCGAGATGGGTGTGCGTATGCCTTATTTCGTCGCTTCCGGCCTGGGTCTGGTTGCGGCACTGCTTACCCTGCTTTTGCCCGAGACTCTTCCACCTGAAAAAAGAACGATCTCTACGGAGAAGAAAAAAGGGTTCAACATCGGCACACAAATCTGGAGTTCGTTCAAGGTTCCCTATTTCGGATACTTGTTGATTATTCTGGTTATGACCTTTGGTTTGATGAGTTACGAGACGGTCTTCTCGCTGTTTGCAGAGTATAAGTACGGTTTTAATGCTTCAACGATCTCCATTATCATCACCATGGGAGCGATTATAGGTATCGTAGTGCAGATTTGGCTGCTGGACTTTTTTGTGAAACGGTTAGGCGAAATCAAGCTCATCCGTCTGTCCTTAATCATGACCCCGATTGCCCTTTTGCTCATGTTAATCAAGGTTAATCTGGTATTTCTTTTATTTGCATCGGCGCTTTATTTTGCATTTAATGCATTCCTGCGACCAACCGTCAGCTCCCTGATATCCAAAAGTGCCGGAGATCGACAAGGTTATGCATCTGGCCTGAATACAACGTATTCCAGCTTAGGTACCGTCTTCGGCCCGCTTGTCGCAGGTATATTGTTTGACAAAAACGTAAACTTTCCGTATATTTTTGGTGCTTTTATGTTACTAGCAGCGTTATCACTTACAATGAGCGCACAACGTTCCAGGAAAGGAAACCGATATGCAAGCGAATGAGAATTGGCATCAGCAGTTAAAAAATCAGAATCGGGATGAACTGATCGAAGCGGGTAAGCACCTTTTTCTAAAACACGGTCTGCTCCAAGTGAAAATCAAAGACATTTGTGCCGAGGCGAATCTAAGCCGGGTGACCTTCTATAAACATTTTCAATCGATCGATGAGCTGCTGCTCACCATTCAGATGCAGTTGGTTGAATCGATGACGGATCATGTGAAACAGGCTGCAGGCCCAAGTGGCAGTGGCCGTGAACAGCTTGCTGCGATGCTGAACGCATGGGTTTCTTTTGCCAGGATGAATCCCGACCATATTCGTTTTATTCAACTATTCGATATCAATTATGAGGTAGTCCATTTTCAGCAAGAACTGAAAGATACCTATGAACGGTTTATCCAAAACGGTAAAGAGAACCACTTCCTGCTTGAAGCATTGAACTCAGGAGTTGCCGACGGTAGCATCCGTAATGCTACTCCTCCGCTTAAGCTGGCGCAGTTCATATTTACGGTGATGATGGGCATGTTACAGAAGATGTTTACACACCGCTCACATGAACTTCATCAATTGGATGATCAGATGACAAAGCAGTTGGTCGATATGCTGTTGCATTATGCGGGCAATGAGGACAAAGGATAGCTTGAATTCGTGGAGCAAGATTAGACAGAGGGAGCAACGATCGCAAAGTTAGAGTTTGAAAATAAGAAGAAGCCTTTCTTCTCATGTTTACAATTTGTCTCATGTGGAAGGAAAGGCTTCTTTATTTGCGTTTTGTATTATGAATTTGAGATTTCAACAAGCTTCAGCTTTAGACCTGTGACACATTCAAAAGCTGTTCAAAAGCATGAATATTGGTTGCAAACTCTGGTATGTTCCGTGCTTCTTCTGCGGCTTCGACCAGCTGAACCACCATATCGTTATACGGTGTTGCAATCCCCGTACCTTTTGCCTTATCCGAAACTACACCGTTAATGTAGTGGATTTCCGTTTTACGTTGTTTCTCCAAATCCTGCAGCATGCTTGCTTTAAGCAGTCTGGAAGGTTCCATCACCTGGCGCAGCGTTTGAATACGTGCAGGAATCTCCTTTTCGCTCTGTAGTTCCAGTGAGGCCATATCAAATCCGTTCATGGTGACAAAAGAAACACCGTTCCCATGTCCGACCTTGATCGTTTCGTCAATAATATGAACTGCACTTCGAATGGCTGCTTCATGATCCAGAATATCTCCATACGTACCATTCAGTGCGGCGGACAATCCGCTAAAGGCGTTGTTAATTAAAAGTTTTGACCATTTGGTTCCTACCAGGTTATCCGAGATATGTGTACCGCCAACCAGATCCAGCACTTCTTTTACACGCTGAATTCGCTCGGTCGTCTCTCCGTTCAATTCCCCGATCTGGAATGCGTACTGTTTGAATTGAGGATACGCCGTGGTCAGGCTGGATACGCCAGGTCCCATGAACGTAGCGCCAAATTCAACGGAACCAGCGATAACTCGATGTGCCCCGACAATAGATGCCACGCTGTCTTCAGGAATCCCGTTCTGGAGGGAGCATACGATGCTATCTTCATGCAGGTATGGAAGCAATTCTTTCAGCACGGATTCATTGAACAGTTGTTTCGTTAACAATAGCACAAGATCATATTGCCCTGACTTTTGTTCAGGGGTGATTGCTTTTACTTTGGCCTGAAATTCGGTCGTTCCGGTGACTTTCGCTCCTGTCTGATTCAGTGTGTCAACATGCTCCTGATACGCATCAATTAACTCCACGTCCATTCCGCCATCTGCCAGATAAGCACCAACGATAGTTCCTAGTGAACCTGCACCTACAATCGCAATTCTCATAAGTGTTGCCTCCTTATTTTTGTTCCAGATAGTTATATACAGGCTGTGCTGCATTCAAAGTTAAGTTCGTCAGGATGTGGGAAGCGGACACCACTTCAAGCACCGGTAAATCTGCCAGAGGCGCAAGTGCATGCTCGAACAGCTGAAGCCGCGCCGGGCCTGTCCAGGCTTCCTTTACCTCGATATCGGTAATTTGCGTACGGATCAGATCACAGATGCGAAGGTTACCGGTATAATCCGTGGCGATTTTGATCATAAAGTTGGGACGGCAGATTTCTTTTTTGGCAAGCTCTTTGTCCATCTCCACATGTTTGAAACCCATCGTTGCTGTGGCTACGCGCAGTGATCCATAGTCCAGCGTGCCCACGAGGGTATCGGAGTCCGTGTACAGTTTGGGGGCACCGAGCTTTTTCGGATAAGCCGTTAACTCTCGGCCGCTTGCAATGGCGGGGAAGTTATCCACGTACATCGAATGCACATAATCCCCGTCTTCCCCATTGAACTGCACGGGAATGACCTGTCCAGCTTCCGTATATGCGCCAAGTCCGGAAACATCCGGCATCCACATCACTTCGAATTTCACCAAGGGTTCGGTGATTTGCAATGGCTCAGGAACAGCTGCGCGTAAAGCTTGCTCATCCGTTCGGTAGATAATGTTTAGATACTCGCGATTCACGAATTTATAAGGTGGCATTGGGTATGCCGGGGCTGTTAAAGGCGTGTTCAGGTTTTTAGCAATATTTTGCACATCGATTTTCATAAAAAAGACACCTGCCCTTACATTAATGATTGATTGGTTATGTCATTGCGCTGTTTGTTTATTTACTTATTTGCTATAAATAAAGTCTACATCTTTCTTTAAATTTAATATAATACATAATAAGTACTATAGATATTTATTGAAATAAATAAGGAGTGCAATATAAATGGAACTTCTCCAATTGAAATATTTTCAAACCGTCGCCTATACGGAGCATATCTCCAAAGCCGCTGCTCAATTAAATATCGCTCAGCCTTCGTTAAGTCTTACGATCAAACGGCTGGAGGACGAAATGGGTACTTCTCTCTTTCACCGAAAAGGCAGAAATATTGAATTGAACGCGGCGGGAAAAATTTTGCTGAAGCACGTCAATCGGATTTTTATCGAACTGGAAAATGCAAAGCTGGCCATCCACGAAAAAGATGACGAGCTGTCCAAGTTAATCCGTATTGCGATCTCGAATTCGAGGTTTCTATCGGGGCTAATTAGTGAATATATCGAAGTATGTCCAAGCGCTCAGCTTCATCAAGGGATTGCAAGTCGTGTCGAAATTATTACGCAGCTGAAAAAAGGAGATATTGATCTGGGCATCACGGGCCACCCCATTCTGGATGAGGAGATTGAAAGCGTGGTGCTGGTTGAGGAGCAGATTGTGCTTGTCCTTCCTTCCACCCACGTTTACGGTAGAGAAAAACAAATTACATTAGATGTCGTTGCCGACGAACCTTTTCTCGCGCTCGCGAATAACGAAGAATATCGCCGTTTTACCACCATGTTATGTGAAAAAGCTGGTTTTTATCCGCATCTGGCATTTGAGGTAGATTCCCATACATTAGTTGAGATTATTAGGCTGGATCGAGGTGTGGCATTACTGCCAATCTCCGTCTGCCGTAATCTTGGATTGCACTATGTCTCCATTGCTGATGTAGCCGCGGTCTATCCAATCAGCTTGTCATGGCTAAAACATCGTAAGCTCTCGCCATCCCTCGCGAAATTCCGTGACTTTATTACCTCGTATTATGTATCCAATCGTTCGATGTTCAAGTTTGAATAAAGAAGCTACTTGAACATGAAGTAGTAACCAGCTTCTACCGCTTCATATTAAAAACAAAAAAGCCGCTACGTTAGCGGCTTACGAATTTCAATATAACAATTCATGGTCTGATCTGCCCGATCCTCTTCTCTCTACTCTAATTATAACGTTTTAAAACATTGGATAACAGACTGTTTTTTTACCAGTGCCTGCACTATACTCCTAAATACAAATCTAAAAAGTTGAGGTGTGTCCATATGGATGACAATAAAATAGTCCTAGATCCGGGTCCTTTTTTTCACGGTACCAAAGCAGAACTAAAGATTGGCGATGTATTGGAGCCCCAATATTTATCCAATTATCAAGACAAAAAGTCGAATCACATCTACTTCACCGGAACCTTAAACGCTGCTAAATGGGGTGCTGAACTTGCCAGATCGAGTGCAAAGGAAAGAATTTACGTCATAGAACCATTAGGAGATTTTGAGAATGACCCTAACGTAACGGATAAAAGATTCCCTGGAAACCCGACCCGCTCCTATCGATCCAAATCCCCGCTAAAGATTGTCGCTGAATTAGGTTCATGGGAACGACACACGGATGAAGAAATTGATCATATGACTTCATCTCTGAAAAAGTTAAGTGATGAAGGTAAAAATGTGATCTATGATTAATGTATGAACAAGCAGATAATAAAAAAGGAGTAGCCTGTTATAGGCCCTCCTTCTTTTGCTTTGAGATGACAACATTTAAATGAATCCGTATCTATTCGTTTACTAGGTTAAGGGTATACATTCGGATTTCGAACGTTTAAAGTATCTCTCCATTGGACTCAATCACTTGTTTGTACCAGTGGAATGAATCTTTACGGGTTCTATCCAGGGAACCATGACCTGCATTGTCTTGATCGACATAGATAAAGCCATAACGTTTACCCATCTCCGACGTGGAGCAGCTAATGATATCAATGGGTCCCCAGCTGGTGAAGCCCATCAGTTCCACTCCGTCAGCTACAGCTTCCTTCATCTGCTCGATATGGCTGCGCAGGTAATCGATGCGATACGGGTCATGCACTGATCCGTCTTCTTCGAGCTTATCGGTAGCGCCGAGTCCGTTCTCTACAATAAAG
This sequence comes from Paenibacillus xylanexedens, assembly GCF_007680605.1. Classification (GTDB taxonomy): domain Bacteria; phylum Bacillota; class Bacilli; order Paenibacillales; family Paenibacillaceae; genus Paenibacillus; species Paenibacillus xylanexedens_B. Next base: position 1,603,623 of record NZ_VEIO01000001.1, on the reverse strand, counting down.
AGCGGCATACGATAGCGGTCATACAACCGGTTCAGCGCGATGCGAAGACCGATTGGATCGATTGGCCATCCCCATTCAGTGGCTTTCAGATGCGGGTTTTTGATCTGACTTACCAGCATACCGGAGTTGCTGTTGTCATTCGGGTCGTATTTTCCGATATACGTCATATAATAACTGAATGCAATAAAGTCCACTGTGTTGTCACGGATAATCGCATCATCTTCAGGTTCCTTCACCAGTTCAATGCCTTGCTCTTCAAAATATCTTTGCATGTAGGACGGGTACTCCCCACGCGCCTGAACTTCCGGATAGAACAGGTTCATCTGATCTTCCTTCATCGTCTGCAGCACATCTTCCGGTTTGCTGGATGCAGCGTAGGTTTCCAATCGACAGATCATGCAGCCAATCTGAGCATTAGGCATTTTCTCTTTACCGCTTTTCACAGCAAGTGCACTTGCCACAAACTGATGGTGTGTCGCTTGATAGGCTACCTGTTCCGGTGTGCCTTTGATTTTATCTTCCAAAATGCCGCCACCTGTATACAAGCTGGTCAACATCATATTCATCTCATTAAACGTGATCCAGTATTTCACTTTGTCTTTGTAACGGTCAAACAATGTGTTAGCAAATTTTAAGTACAGATCAATCATCTCACGGCTTTCCCAGCCATTGTATTTGCGTGTTAACTCAATGGGCATTTCATAGTGTGAAATCGTAACCAGTGGCTCAATGCCGTATTTCAGCAGTTCGTCAAACACTTTATCATAGAAAGCAAGCCCCGCTTCGTTGGGAACCGTTTCTTCTCCTGTCGGGAAAATTCGCGGCCAAGCGATGGAAAGACGGAAAACCTTAAAGCCCATTTCGGCAAACAAGGCGATATCTTCTTTGTAACGGTGGTAGAAATCTACGCCATTACGTTTCGGGAAATACACATCGGTGTTACCACTCAAATATTGTTCCAGTTCTAAGGAATTAACGTCAAAGGTAAAATCTTTACCATTTCGCTCCTCATGCGGCACATAAGGTGCCATATCAGAGGTGGAAAGTCCTTTGCCGTCTGCGTCAAATGCGCCCTCCAGCTGATTGGCTGCGGTAGCCCCTCCCCATAGGAATCCTTTAGGGAATGTAAGTTTTGTCGTTTGTGTCATGATGGTTTCTCTCCTTTTTATTATTTACACATGTCACTTCAATGACAGATTAACCTTCCAATCGCTGTTATCCCCAGATTTTTTTGAATTATTTTTTAGTTGAGAAATATGGTGATAAAGGCGATCGCGTTGCTTTTTCAGGTTATTTCTGTCCTCTCCGTTTTTGTGTAAATATATCGTTAAATTTTATAACTCGGTTAAAATAGAATGCCTTCATTCGTTTTGTAATAAGCTTTTAGCGAACGGTGAGCAGCAGTAATTCATTCATTGGAATCACCCCCTTCACCTGAACGGGTACTATGTCAAGATAGTCTGGCGTGTTGGCTACAATGACCGGGGTGATCAGATTAATGCCGGCAGCTTGAATGCTCTCGATATCGAACTCCAGCAGTAAATCTCCCTTGTTCACTCGTTGTCCGATAACAACCTTCTCTTCAAAAAACTCACCTTTCAGGGACACCGTGTTAAGTCCGACATGAATGAGAATGTCGATTCCGCTGGAGGAAGACAGCATGATGGCATGTTTGCTTTTTGCGATCATTGTGACCGTTCCGTCAAATGGTGCCGTTACACGCCCTTCCTGCGGATAAATTGCAATTCCTTTTCCCGTCATTTCCTCGGCAAACGTAGGATCAGGCAATTCTTTGAGTGCAACCAGTTCGCCGGTAAGCGGACTGAATATCTCACCTTTCTTTTCCTCAATCGAATGAACGGTTACAGGCGGTGGTGCAGGTTCTTGTTTAGACCGATTTGTTGTTCCTGATCGTTCTGCTGATTCCGATGCTGTTGTTGGAGCTATAGTTGCTTTTTCTTCTATTAACTGGGCTACGCTTCCCTGCTCGGGGGAACTTGGCACAGCAGTTTGCTGCGTAATCGGTTCATCCCACTTAAGCAATAAGGTCACTGTAAACGAAACTACGAAGCTGATGCCCACACCGATGAGCGCGTACCAGAAATTCGCCATACCCCCGTTTGGACCAATGTATAAAGGCAATGACAGCAGACCCGGAACGGCAAAACCAAAACATTTTAGCCCTACCGCTGTAATAAATCCACCGCCGGCTGCTCCACCAATGATCGAAGCGTAGAACGGTTTTTTCAGTTTCAACGTTACTCCATAGATTGCAGGCTCTGTGATGCCCAGAAAAGCAGATATCCCGCTGGATAAAGCAATCGATTTCATTGATTTGTTTCTAGTTTTGAGGAATACCGCCATTACGGCACCAGCTTGACTCATATTGGCTACAAGGTTAAGCGGCAGTAACAGCACGTCATAACCGAGTTTGCTCAAATTCTGTAATGTTCCCGGGAAAAATGCATAATGCATACCTGTCATAACAATCACTGGCATAAGTCCGCCCAGCACGATTCCTGTTAATGGGCCCGAGTGAGCAAAGAGCCAGGATGTACCGATTTCCAGATAGATGCCGATGTAATTGCCAAGCGGCCCGATGGCGATTAACAGAATCGGAACGGTAATAACTAGCACGATCATTGAAGTGAATATCACTTTAACCGGACCAGGAATGAACCGATCCACCCAGCGATGTACATAACTAAGGAGCCATACCCCAAGAATGATCGGGATCACGGACTGGGTATAATTCACAATCGACACTGGCAGAGATAGAAAACGAATCGGCTCCAGATGATTTTCCAGGTAAGCATTCAAAATGGTTGGATATAACAATGTGCCTGCAAGGGTCAAGGCGATATATTCATTGACTTTAAACTTCCGTGCAGACGATACAGCGAGCAGGAAAGGCAAGAAATAAAAGGCCGCATTGGCTATGGACGCCAAAATCTGATACTCACCGCTAGTCTCATGTAGAGCTCCCAGGGTAACAAGTAATGCGAGAATCCCCTTCAGCATCCCGGTACCTACAATGGCTGGAAGAATCGGGGTAAAAATACCGGAGATCGTGTCCAATACGGCATTAAGACCTCTTGAACGCGGCGGTTCTGCTTTTGTCTCCGTTGCACCAGCTTGTTTCAATTGCTCCTCCAGCTCTTCATACACAGCTGCAACTTTGTTGCCAATCACAACCTGGAACTGATCGTTTTGGAACTGTGCCCCAAGAACACCATCCAGTGCGCGAATCTGTTCAAGCTGCACTTTCTTTTCTTCACGAACATTAAAGCGCAATCGAGTGATGCAATGCCAGGCTTGCGTAATATTTTCCTGCCCTCCTGTTAATCGGATGATCTCTTTGGACAACTCCCGGTGATTCATGTTGCTTCCTCCTTTTTTGGCGAAAAAAAAACCAAATGTAAGCCCGCTCCGCTACAGCAGCGGAATCGGAAACATTTGGTGGTGCCTGATCGTATCAGTAACACTCCATATTCAACTAATATGGTGATGGTATATCTTCTAACAGTTGTGCTGAGGTCAACCCGTGTCGGTACGGGATGTTACTCTTTCGATGTGAATCATGAGGTATACCATCTCATCGGGAGTAATTACAAATCCGCGTTGCTGTTCCATCGTCTCCTTGATTTTGAGTGCGCATTGGAAGCTGTCTGGATATCGTTCCGACAAAACATCATATAAAAACTGCTGATCCTTGAATGAGAGCACTTCCCGGTTCATTTGCCGAACGATGAAGTATCTCAGATGGGTGATGAACCTGGAGAAATCAGCAGACTCCTGATTCAGCGCCCTGCCAAAATGATCGGTCATGATCCCGAGAATGTCATTGATCATCTGTGTAATCTTGATCGTCTGGTTCATGCTACCCGAATCAAATTGTGAATTTACAAAATGAAGGGCAATGGAGCTGGCTTCACCCGCAGGCAGTGCGACCAGAAAAGCTTCATTGATCTTTCGTACCGCCACCTCACCAGCGCGGTATTCTGCAGGATACAGATGGCGAATATCCCAGTGAAGCGGATTCTGCATGTCCACACCTTTTCTGTAACGATCCAGAGCAAAATGGATATGATCCGCAAGCGTTAATAGGATAGAATCATTCAGCTTTTTCCCAATGATCTCCCTGCCCTCTTCTATAATCTGATCCGTGATATCAATGACTTGCAGAGGGATATCGCTGAGAAATTGTTCGACTCGCTGATATTTATCATTCGAGCCGATCCGGAACGTTTTCTGAATCTGGCTTTGCTCGATCGGCTGTCCCTTTACTTTTTTGAAGCCTACACCCGTTCCGATGACAATGACTTCACAGCCTTCGGCATCCTCCGCCAGGGCGATATTGTTGTTTAACGATTTCTTGAACCTCATGATGTTTTCACCCCCATATATGCAAAAAGCACCACCATGGCCAGGTACACAAGAAAATAAACTTGTGAGATCCAGACTGTGGTGGTGCCTGATCGAATCAGTGACACTCCTTATTTAGCTGTATTCTATACCAGCCATGTAATCGTTGTCAATACCATAACGCTGGAATGGGTACATGCTTCATTTAAGTTGGCTTTTGCACTCGCCTTATAGTAGTTTAATTCCAAATTGCACATTCTATTCTTCTGAAGTGTTGTTATCTAGAGCATTATTGTCATAATAATACCGAATCAGAATGTCCTGATCATAGTTGCCAAACCCTTTCCCAAATAGGGTCAGACCACCTCGACCTGCTGCGCTCTCCTCGGGTTTTAAGCCAAACGTCCAATAAGGAGCTGCTCGGAGATCCAAATCCGAGATTGTGACATCCGAAATTGATTGACCGTCTATAAACGTACCTTCCTCGTTGATGCGTAGCACTTTTAACACGCCGTATTGATTGACATCCAGTTTCCACCATAGCGGAGTATGCTTGCCCTTTCGGTCTCCGAAATCGCCAGGACTTGTCCATGTACCGAGATCATTGCCGTTAAGCGTAAAACGAATATCGGATGGCCAGTTTTCATTGACCTTGGGCGCTTCCGAGCTAAGTTCGAGTGAAAGTTCAATCTCGCGAAGATACTGATCCTTGTGAAGATAATTAGGAATCTTATATTCAAGAAAACCTCGTGCCATCCACAAAATTGCCGCGTTAACCCGATCAGGGTCCATAAAACAAGCGGGTGTGTCGTATTGGCCGATCATCTGAGTTGTCGTCGCCAGCCCGCAGGTTGGCCATGCCTCGTAATCCGTATAATGACCAACGGGTATAGACACTTCATAATACGATGCATCAACAGGCTCTGACGGTGATAAATTAATCGTCATGAACTCTTTTACAATAAAACAATATTTGTAGGTCCCCCCGTTCTCTCGTTTCATGCGGCTACCTACGATACCAGCCTTCTGCAGTTTGCTAACATGTGTACTGACAATGGCTTTGCTCAGATAGAGCTCTTGGGCGAGCGCATTGATATGCATTTCCCTATTCTCCAGTAACAAACGTACAATATTTAAACGAGGTTCACTTGCCAGCGCCTCGTAGACAAGCAATGAAGATGCATCTGTTCCAAGCATCATCGACTTCACTTCCTTTTGTATATTCAGCTTGTATATCAACTTGTACATTGGGTATCTCATTTCTCACATCTTAGAATTCGCTATTTAGCGAACTGTGTAAAATGAACTTGCTCTGTATATCTGCATTATGATACATATTAGATAACAAATCAATGTATTGATTTTGCTTTTAGGCGAATTCAATATAGATTAGTGACAACATATGATATTACAAACGATGATATGTATTACAAAATCAATCACATGCACTATAAAATTAATCTTATGGAGGTTTTCACTATGCTTAAATCCAAAATGCTGATCGATAAAGACTTTCAGATTGCTGAAGTAGACCCGCGTGTTTACGGTTCATTTATAGAACATCTGGGACGTGCCGTGTATGGCGGTATTTATGATCCAGGCCATCCAACCGCGGATGCACAAGGCTTCCGTCAGGATGCGATTGAAGCGATTAAAGCGCTGAATGTACCCATCGTTCGTTATCCGGGCGGCAATTTCGTATCCGGTTACAACTGGGAAGATGGCGTTGGTCCAGTAGCTGACCGTAAACGCAGACTGGAGCTGGCTTGGTGGACGATTGAAACCAATGCGGTAGGTACGAACGAATTTGCAGATTGGGCCAAGCTGGCAGGTACGGAAGTGATGATGGCTGTTAACTTGGGAACTCGCGGTATCGATGCAGCCCGAAATCTGGTTGAATATTGCAACCACCCTTCCGGCACATACTGGAGCGATCTGCGTATCTCTCACGGATATAAAGATCCACATAAATTCAAAACATGGTGCCTCGGTAATGAAATGGACGGTCCTTGGCAGATTGGTGCCATGACCGCATATGAATATGGCCGTATTGCCAATGAAACAGCCAAAGCGATGAAATGGGTTGATCCGGAGATCGAACTCGTTGCATGCGGAAGCTCCAGCCGCGACATGAAGACATTTGCAGATTGGGAAGCAACCGTACTGGATCTCACTTATGAAAACGTAGACTACTTGTCTCTGCATCAGTATTACAATAACAACAAAGACAACACGTATGATTTCCTTGCAACCTCGCTGGATCTGGATCAATTTATTGATAGTGTGGCTTCGATCTGTGATTTTGTACAAGCCAAAAAACGGAGCAAAAAGAAATTGATGCTCTCCCTGGATGAATGGAATGTGTGGAAATCGATTGGTACAAGCCGTATGGAAGAACGCTGGCAGATTGCTCCTCCAGAGTTCGAAGATGTGTACACGCATGAAGATGCGCTGGCTGTAGGTTGTTACCTGATCACCATTCTCAAACATGCTGACCGTGTAAAAATGGCTTGCCTTGCGCAGCTGATTAACACGATTGCACCAATCATGACGGAAAATAACGGCGCAATCTGGTTACAAACGACGTATTTCCCGTTCCTGCACGCTTCCAACTTCGGACGGGGCACAGTATTGCGTTCCATCACATCTTCACCGAAGTACGATTCCAAAGACTTCACGGATGTACCTTATCTCGAATCCATCAGTGTACATGATGAAGAAAATGGCACCATCACCATCTTTGCGGTGAACAGACATCTCGATGAGGCCATGGAGCTGAATGTGGACCTGCGCTCCTTCGGGGAAACAACATTCGTAGAACACATTGTTCTGGAAAACAATGACCTCAAAGCAAGCAATACCAAAGAAAACCCACGTAACGTGTTGCCTCACAACGGCGGACATACAACCGTGGACCAAGGTAAAGTACAAGCTGTGCTGAACAAAGCGTCCTGGAACGTAATCCGTTTGAAAACAAAACAAGCGTAATCCTGCAAATCGCGCAAGATTAAAAAGCCCAGAGCATACCCGCTCTGGGCTTTAATCTTGGATTTAGCTTTAACTTTTGCCTTTACTGACGGACGTATGGTAATGGGATATTGAGGTGCTTGAATGGCGCCAAGTATGTAACTATATTCCAACGATCTCAGCGGAGCTTATGTTGCTCTTTTTAGCTCATGATTTTTTCTAACGATCACAGCAGACGCTATTTTAGACAATTCGGCTGTTTTCAAGGTGAAATCTTGTGTTTTCAGCAAAATAAGCTCTCTCAGGATCGTTAGAATTTTCAAAGCTCAATATTCGGCCAAATAAGGTTCCTGGTGATCGTTAGCGCTTTTGGCTCGATAAGCTCTCAACTGCTCTGTTGTTTCCAACTCTTAATTATAGAAATGGAGTAAGTATTGGAGCCCCATTGAATCCTTATCCTATTCCGAAAAACTTAAATGATAAAAAAGCCGCTATAATAGCGACTTAAGAGTGCTCACTAATCTTTTCTCCACTCTTTCTTAGCACATCCACAAGTTCTCCTCACTACTCTACCCCCTTGGGGTTTCCGCTTCAGCTTCACCCTCGGCCTGGGATGCCTGACTTGCTGGTGACATCAAACCTTGCACAGCTCCCATAAACGGCTGGATTTGTTTAATCATGCCGTAGCCCATTTTGACGACAGGCACAAAACGTTGAATCATACCGAACAAACGCATGCCGCCTCCGAGCATGCCTCCAAATGATCCTGCCCCGCCCAGTCCACCTAATAAAGAGCCCATCATCGGCATGAAGGATGATACATGTGCCTGACGGGAGGATCTACGTGATGTTACCTGGGATCGCACGGAGGATTTGCGGGAACAATTCACCTTTTTCCGGCTCGAAGAAGATACAGACCTCTTTGAGTTGGTTGACTTGGCGTTCATTTGGCGAACACGACTTCGTGCCGTCCCCGTTGCCTGTGCCGTGGTTGTTGAAGTTTGTGCTAATTTCCCGCCCCCGGTCAGCTCTACACCCTCGTTGCTCACGCCAGAGATGTACCCGATGTACGTCTCACCATTGTAAAGAGTCACGCAGACCGGACGATCCTTGAATCGTTTTGCCTTCACGTGTATTTCATTGGTCTTAGCCATGGAATTCACCTCACTCGACTTGATCTACTTTAGTCTACGCGATGGGTGGACGACTTGCCTGTGCGAATAACACATGCTTGTGCCGAAAAGAGCAAGATACGGGTACTGTCAACACGGCTCATACCCACTTCTCACTGAAACCAGCCTAAATCATAAACCGCATTAACCGTCAGCAAAAAACCAACGATACCGACAATCCAGGCCGTAGCATTCTGTGCATTGTTCACCAGCCACTTATCCATTTTAGCTAGAGGTTGTTTTAAAACAGGGTAAGCGAGCAGTCTCCCTGCCAGCAAAATGAGCGAAGGTAATATCATAACAAAGCAATATCCCAGTAACAGAATCCCCGACATAGGCCAGGGGGGGCCTTCGCTAACTAACAAGCCTATGGCAGCTAGATAGGGCAACATGGTTGCCAGTTCAAGCGCGACCGCGGTCAGGGCAAGCCCGATAAGTATAGTAATAGAGGTTCTGCTGGAAACCGTTTCTCCTGTAACACGAGCTCTCCATTTTAAAATAGTACCTTCCCCACTTTCTGCACGTTCCGCAGCCCGAGCCCGAGATTTTTTGGTATCCATGAGCTGGCTTATGATCATTAACAATATACCTATCGCCAGTTGTCCTAACAGGAAGGGCTGAGATTCCATTAGGGGTGCATATTCGTGCAGCAATGAATCCGCTCCAAACATGATGCTGAGCCCTATAACAAAGTAACAACCAGACACTGTGAATACGTAGATCAAAAACCGACCCGCTCGAACACGCCCGGGTGTCATCAGCAACCAGATCGGAATCAAAAGAGTACCCACACTTGTTGAATCAATTAATGCCAGTAGTACAAGGGTAGATAACAGTGCCGTCAATGTCATTATGTTCCTCGCTCCCTGTCGTGAAGTTATCCCGGACCCAGCTGGAACTTCTTCTCACATACAGCCTTCGCACCGCTCCCTCGGGACTTGTGAGATGCAACTAACTCTCCATCATACCAAATGGAACAGCTTACCCAACTGGCACCGTCATTTGCTTCTGCCCTGACATGAGTGGAGAGTAAAGGAATAAACGTATCTTTTGGAATCACAAATCTCTCTTTGTATGGAACTTCAACTGTATCCCAATACACACTCTCCGGATTTTTTCGCCCATTAATCTCTACCCCCAGATCAGATACCGAATTAACATCACTTTCAACAAGCACCTCAACGACGATTCCATCCGAGCTATGTGCTGTGTTTTGACTTGAATCTTCACGATCCAGTTCATTTACTGTATCCCCTGTCATTCCACAAGCTGTAAATAACATGAGTAAACCGGAGAGCAAAAATAGAAGACACATATGTTTACCTTGAATCCTGTTTTGTTTAATCTCCTTCATCAGCATTGTCCACTCTTTGTTTTAGAAAATAGCCGATCATCTCGTCAACATAGGACATGAACTCATCATCCATGCCCATCACCACAGGCTCAGACGCATCTCCTGGATTGATAAGTTCCCAATACTTGCCCAGTAGTTTTTCATCATGATCAAACAGCTCCAATGCTGTTTCATACAATTGCCTCGCAATGACTTGAACCTCTTCAGAATAAGGAGATGAAGGCATCAAGGATCGTACACGTTGGAAAATAGTTAAAAGTTCCTCCATTCGCGGATCGTTACTCCCGAGTATAGGCAGTTGATTAAGTACATCCATTTCCCTTGATGTTAACTGTAAATGATCGCTGAATTCGGGGCGAATTATCCCTTCAGTGAGTGGGCGATCTTTCATTTTGGCTATAATCTGCAATAACTTTTCCAGATTGTTCATTCCGTTCATCTGCAATGTATGAATCGTTGATCTGAGATAATATTGCATCCGGCTTAACTCTTCTTTTTTCTGTTCAATCAGTTCTATTTGTTCGTTTAAAGAAATGATCCAGTTTTCATCTTCTCCCTGATTTTCCTGGTTCTGAAACAGTTCTTTAATCTGTTCTAAGGTATAGCCGATGGACTTCAACAGAAGAATTTTTTGCAGGCGAAGAATAGCAGTTTCATCATAGTAGCGATACCCATTTTCCGTAATAACTGTGGGTTGTAACAATTCAATTTGTTCATAGTAATGAAGTGTTCTCTTGCTGATATTTGTTTTTTTCGCTAATTCTCCAATCAGGATCATGCTTACCTCCCCTTCCTGAAAACATTATAAACCCTAACGTATACGTTAGGGTAAAGCCCCAAAATCTTAGAGAAATAACTACTGCACAATACAAACGCAAAAAAGACGATGCTGACATCGTCCTTGCTGTCTGTCAATTTCTACTCCCCCATTGACGACATTTGATTGAGATGCTCTGGGTCATTGCTTGTCCCTTTAAAACCAGTCAATGGCTTATTTAACCGATACTGCCTTCCATCTCGAATTTGATCAATCTGTTCATCTCTACCGCGTATTCCATTGGTAATTCCTTTGTGAACGGCTCTATGAAGCCCATGATAATCATTTGAGTTGCTTCGGCCTCGGTCAGTCCACGGCTCATCAAGTAAAAGAGTTGATCCTCGGATACTTTAGATACCGTTGCTTCGTGCTCCAATACAATGTTATCGTTCATGATTTCGTTATATGGGATCGTATCGGAAGTGGACTCATTGTCGAGGATGAGCGTATCACATTTGATGTTGGATTTCGCGCCCTCTGCCTGGCGTCCGAAGGAAGCCAAACCACGGTACGTTACTTTACCTCCATGCTTACTGATAGATTTGGATACGATTGTCGATGTTGTATCCGGAGCAAGGTGAATCATTTTTGCGCCTGCATCCTGATGCTGGTTTTTACCTGCAACAGCGATGGACAGAACGGAACCTTTCGCTCCACGGCCTTTCAGCACAACCGCTGGATATTTCATCGTCAGTTTGGAACCGATGTTGCCATCGACCCATTCCATCGTTGCATTCTCTTCAGCAACCGCCCGTTTAGTAACGAGGTTATAAATGTTTGGAGCCCAGTTTTGGATCGTAGTATAACGAACGCGGGCATTTTTCTTACAGATGATCTCAACCACCGCACTGTGCAGGGAGTTTGTACTGTAGATCGGAGCCGTACAGCCCTCTACATAGTGAACAAAGCTGTCTTCGTCTGCAATAATCAGCGTACGCTCGAATTGTCCCATATTTTCGGAGTTAATCCGGAAATAAGCTTGCAAAGGCACTTCGCATTTTACGCCTTTTGGAACGTAGATGAAGCTTCCTCCGGACCATACCGCACTGTTCAATGCAGCAAATTTGTTGTCTGCTGGTGGAATGATGGTTGCGAAATATTCGCGTAAAATTTCCGGATGCTCTCTGAGCGCGGTGTCGGTATCCATAAAGATTACGCCTTGGTCCTCCAGTTCCTTTTGCATATTGTGGTATACAACCTCGGACTCATACTGAGCCGATACCCCCGCCAGGAACTTTTGCTCTGCTTCAGGAATACCCAGCTTGTCGAATGTTTCCTTGATTTCGGAAGGAACCTCTTCCCATGTTTTCCCTTGTTTCTCCGAAGGTCGAACATAGTATTGAATGTCATTGAAATCCAGCTCATCGAGATCGCCGCCCCATTTTGGCATTGCCATCTTTTCGAATTGTTTCAGAGATTTCAGACGAAACTCCAACATCCACTCCGGTTCGTTCTTGATTCGGGAAATTTCGGTTACGACTTCCGCCGTCAGACCTTTCCCGGTTTGAAAGATGGACTTGTGCTCGTCGCGAAAACCATATTTGTACTCTTCCATTTCTGGTGCTTTTTTAGCCATCTTGTTCTACCTCCTAAGTCCCCTTGTGAAGGAATCCGTTCATTGACCCAGCTTCCGTTCGATCAAGGATTGTAATTGGTTGCGCAATGCATCCAAAGGAATATCCGACACCACCGGAGCTAGGAAACCGATGATAATCAGGCGTTCCGCATCTGTACGGTTAATTCCGCGGGACATCAAGTAATGAACCTGCTCTGGATTCACTTGCCCTACCGAAGCTGCATGACCTGCCGTTACATCATCCTCATCAATCAGAAGAATCGGGTTAGCGTCCCCCCGTGCTTTCGGGCTCAACATCAACACTTTCTCTGTTTGTTGTCCGTCTGCCTTGGTTGCGCCTTTTTCGATCTTCGTAATTCCGTTAATAATTGCCGATGCTTCTTCACGCATAACTGCGCGAGTGATCATTTGAGAGGGTGTATTTTTACCGAAGTGACAAGCTTCAGTGGTATAATTCATTTTTTGAGAACCGGAACCTACCGCGATTACTTTGGAATCGGATTTTGAACCGTTACCTTTGAGCACGCTCATCGTGTTGCTCGCTGTATCCCCATCATTCATCTCGCCAACGATCCATTCGATGGTTGCATCATTCTCCAGAACAGCGCGGCGGAACGATACGTCCGTCACTAGAGTATCCATCTGATGGACTGTCGCGTAATGCACTTTCGCCCCAGCTTTCGCAATGACTTCAACCACACCATTATGGAATACAGGTGCAGAAAGTTCGCTAGAAACATAGTTATCCACGTAAGTAACTGAGCTGTTTGTATCAGCAATAACAAGCACGTGTGGCGCAAATGTGGCAGACGCATCATCTGTCAGCAGAACGGCTTGCAGCGGCACTTCGATTTCCACGTTTTTAGGAACATAAAGGAATACTCCTCCATTCCAAAGCGCTGCATGAAGAGCAGCAATCGAATGCTCATCGGCTCTGACAGCCGTATTCAGGTACGATTTAACCAAGTTTTCGTGTTCACGAGCCGCAGTAGCGAGGTCCGTAAAAATAACCCCTTTGGAAGCAAGCTCTTCCGATAGTTTTGCGTATATGTTGCAGGAATTTCGCTGAATGACCAAACCGCCTTCATTTTGATCTTGTACCAGTTTTTTGATGCTCTCAGGAGCATCTTTCAGGGAAACCAAGGCCTTGCTAGTCTGATATGTTCCATATTCGCTGACATTCCAGCGTTCGATTTTTTGCTTTTCCAGTTTGGGAAGCGCGAGCTCGCCTGCAAGCTTTAATGCTCCAAGACGCTGCTCAGTCAGCCAGCCGGGTTCTTGGTTACTCTCCGACAAGGCGCGAAGCGCTTCAGATTCAACCGGAAGAATGGTTTGTGTAGTCATTTATTATCCTCCTCCGTTTTGTCTTTACGCTTCTTGACCTACAGTTTCGTCTGTAATTCCCAGTTCTTCTTTAACCCAGTCATAACCTTCAGCTTCCAGACGGTGAGCTAGTTCAGGCCCTCCGGATTTTACGATACGACCTTGCATCATGACGTGTACATAATCCGGAGTAATGTAGTTAAGCAAGCGCTGGTAGTGCGTGATGATCAAGAAACCGCGATCCTCGCTCTTCATTGCGTTAACGCCGTTAGCAACGATTTTCAAAGCATCAATATCGAGACCGGAGTCAATTTCGTCCAGCACAACGATTTTTGGATCAAGCAACATCATTTGCAGAATCTCGTTACGTTTTTTCTCACCGCCGGAGAAACCTTCGTTCAGGTAACGATGTGCAAATTCGGGATTCATGTCCAGCTCTTTCATTTTCCCTTCCATTTGACGAATAAACTTGATCAGGGAGATCTCGTTGCCTTCGCCGCGGCGTGCGTTGATCGCGCTACGCAGAAAGTCGGAGTTGGTTACGCCCGCGATTTCACTTGGATACTGCATAGCCAAGAACAGACCAGCACGCGCACGCTCATCCACTGCCATCTCCAACAGGTCTTCACCGTCTAATGTTACCGTTCCGCCGGTTACTTCATATTTAGGATGTCCCATCAATGCGGAAGCCAATGTAGATTTACCTGTTCCATTTGGCCCCATGATTGCGTGGATTTCTCCACCTTTCATTTGCAGGTTGATCCCTTTCAGGATTTCTTTACCTTCAATTGTTGCTTTAAAATCATTTATCTGTAGTGATGTTGTCATGAGTAACCCATTCCCTTCCATCATATTTATGATCTATTGATCGTATCCATAGAAGTAGTCAATACTTTAGAGTTTAGAAAACTTGCACAACTTCATAAATCTCATCAATTTCTTCGAGTATTGCACGTTCTATTCCCGCTTTTAAGGTGATGGTTGAACTTGGACAACCATTACAAGCACCTAGAAATTTAAGTCTAGCAATGCCGTCCTCAACATCTATCAATTCTGCATCTCCACCATCACGTTGTAAGAAAGGGCGAAGTTTATATAGAACCTCCGATACCTCGTTAAACAATCTTTCTTTATCTTTCAATTCATTCACTCCTCTTTGTCGATATAATCGAAAAAAGTAAATATTTCTTTTTTGCTCTTGCTGTACAAAGCATTTATCAGGAAAACTCTCCATCCTAGAGAAGTTCAAAATGAAGCTCATCCTCTGGTAACTCAGTATTCTCTTTCGGCTGACTTGCACCGTATCCCAATTCTAGAACCGCAACAATGCGCTCGTTACTCAGTACACCAAACATTTCAGTACGACTCGGGTCGTACATCCAGTCATGCAAGGTACAGCGTACACCTAGACCCTGCTCATGAGCCAGAAAACGGAAATTTTGAATTAGGCAACAGACAGCTGCAAAGTCTTCTTCCCGCTTATGTTGATCCGCCTCTTCCTTCATTAAAACCAGAAGGTACGCAGGGGCCTGCTCCTGCAATCCCTGCATGAAGTCCCCATACCGGTTATCAGCAAATATAAATCGCCACGGCTCTCGCAGCTCATCATTTGGCGCCCATACGGCATGATTGAGCAATTCAAGGATTAGCTCCTGCGATACCGGCCGATCCAAAAATTCACTTGGAGTGTGCATGTCTCCTTCCAGCTCTGACAATTTCATTTTTACATCCTCCTCTTAGGTAGACTGTCCTCGCAAGACGGTCCACTTCTGCTCGGCTGGCGTTCTTTTCCGACTTTTTGGCGCTTTATCGTAATATCCTATATGAAGAATGCCAACAAATCTTTCATCCTCGTGCAAGCCAATTCCTTTGAAAAAACCTTCATGCAGCATCATGGACTCTGTATCCCATAGCATTCCTAATCCATGTTCCCAACCTATCAGTTGGAAGCTCTGCATCATCCCGCAGGCGGCCGCATAATTGCGGTCATTAGTCAGCCGATCCGGTCCTACAGTCGACATAACAATGACGTGCGCAGGAATATCGGTAAATCTCTTTTTGAAAATATCCAGAAGTTTCCCAGGAATCAGTTTGCCGAACCTGCTTTGTGACATCTGCTCAAGCATGCAGTCTACCAACCGTTTGCGTGCTTCTGGAGTTCCGGCATAGACCACACGCCACGAGCCAGCTTCAGCAAATGGTTGAAGACGATTAGCCTTGCGTAGTAATTCAACAACTAAATCATGGTCCACCGGCGTAGAGTTATATTTACGAATGCTCCTGCGCGCCCTGATCAATTCCGCCAGACTCAAATGCTTCACTCTCCTTCGTTCGATCTGGATTCAATATTTATACTGCTGTCTTGAAGAAATTGATGGATTACTTTTAGCTCTGTCTCTGAATATTTGTCGAGAGTACGATAGAAGCGTTCAGTTTCTTGTACATGCAGACGTTCATGCAGTTCGAAGATCTTTTTGCCTTGCGGTGACAACCGGAAATAACTCTCTTTCTTGTTGTCATTCATTTTTGTACGTTTGACGAATCCTTCCTCCAGCAGTTTATTTCCAATTTTGGTGATGCTTGCTTTGGACAAATTCATCGCCTCGGCAATACCCGTGTTATTAATAGGTTCATGTTTGCCTATGCAATCAATCATATGAACCGCGGTCAAATGCTGAGGAATTTTCTCGATGCTTTCTCGCTGTGCAACACTTAAAAAATGCTCGATTTCCGTATCCTTGTAGTTCTCATATACATGTAAAAAACGGATAAACTGATCATAAAGCAACTGTTTTGTTTGATCTTTTGAAGTCATCCTTTACTCTCTCCTTATTTACTTGTAAACAAAAATATCGCATTAATAGTGTGGGTTTTTGAGATAATTAATTAAATTTTGTTTACTGGTGAACAATATAACACGAATGATAATGATTATCAACTAAATTCTCTGACATTACACACACTTTACAATCTCGGACAGAGAGTTGCCTTGAATGGAATATCTTTTAACCTGCCCGCTAGTTAAACAAAATTAGCCGATCACGTAGATATGACCCTCCGTTCTTGTAGCCAAATCGACTTTTCTGCATCCAAAGCACGGGATTCACATCTATCTGCATGATATAGCTAAATTCGCCGCTTTCTATTTCAGCAATCGGTACAAGTCCTTGGCTCGGGACATGGACTTGTACCGATAAATAAAAAAGCCGCTATAATAGCGACTTCAATGGGAACATGTTCTTGTCCCTCGACACTGTGATGTGAATTTACTCTCTCCTTGAAAGCAGCTTCTATCATTGTGCCTGCTGTTCTTTAGAGTAATATCTTTCATATTCTTTCGTCATCGCGTATCGATTAACTCCTTTACTAGCTTGTACGGCTTGCGCAGCAAGCTCCTCGGCTTCCTTGTAATGATTCAGCTTACGCTCAATTTCGGCCAGAAGGGCCAATCGCATCCACTCTCTTTTGATGGAACCTAAATGCTCTCTGGCTCGTTCAGTCTGTCCTTCTTCGATGAGGACAAACGTTTCATAGTATGTACGATAAACCGAATTACGCATCTCGCGTACCGCTTTTCTCACGGTAAACAGATCCTTGCGATACGCACCGTATGCTGCCTGATAGTTGGCTTTCGTCGACTTGCTGGCCGATGTATTGCTCATTAGCTTTTCCATCGTGAGCTCAACTTCATCGTCCAACCTGTTAGCTGTCGCATAATTAATATAAATATAAGGTGCATGTTGCCTTCTTCGTAAAAAAACCTCTAATCGATCCATACGGGTTTCCCAGACCATAGGATAAATGACGAAAATACTAAACACCATGAGTCCAGCGACCAGCACTGTACCTAACACTAACAAAATCGATTGGTCATTCAACAACATCACAAGCGTGTAAACAAATATAGCAACATAAGAAACAATTTCCCACCTACTCACTCGCGGCCTTCATTCCTTTCCTGATGGATTACTTATACAATGGATCATCAAGTTACCTTTATTTAAATTACTATTATACCAGAAGTACCAGGTCTTTTTGTATAATTTTAGGTGATTGAAAGAAATAAACACGATGAAGATAGCTCCACGTTTGTTGTCTTATCGATAGTTAGCTTAAACCTTAGGTCATACCTAAGGTCAAGATTGATTTTCAATTTCTTATGATCCTTTATGTATGTCTGGAATATATGAATGTACGGAAACATCAAAAAGAAGGGAAAACCATTTAACGGTTTGCCCTTTATGATCAGTACGTATCTTGCTAAAGTCCCGAAAAAAAAGTGCGGTATGCTTGCCTATCTTTTGAACTTCATATTTCCTTTGTGATGCGCGCTCATCAGCATAGGAATGGCAATCAGTAAACTGACGATGATGGGTACAATGGATGCCTCCAGTCCGAAGCTTCCCCCTGTCAACCATGGTGATCCGGTTAGCTGTACATCAAAAAAGCCTTGAGTCGCTATGCCCGACACCGGTATGCCCAGCATTCCCTCCAGTGCATTCCATGCAAAATGAAGTCCCATGACAAACCACAGATTACGCCGCCACAGAAATCCCGCTCCGAGCAAAATGCCTGCCTCAATGACAATAGCAACTGAACTCCAGAGTGTTGCTCCGGGATTGGGCAGATGAGCCAAACCGAAAAAAAGCGAAGTTATAGCCAAAGCGAACCAGCTTCCAAGTCGCTTTTCAATCGCTTGCAGGAACAAGCCGCGAAAGATCAATTCCTCCACAATGGCCGCACCGATCGCCAAAGCCAAAATAGAACCAACCGCGTTCGTCGCTGACCATGTAAAGCTGTATCCGCCAAGCAACGTGATGATCCCGACAGAAAAACCAATCAAGATCAGACCGACTCCTGAGCCTAAGATTAATTCAATTCCTGCATGTCGAAGTTGCAATTCTTGTACCCTGCGCCCTTCCATGAATTTCATTACAAACCAGTAGATCGCAATGGAGACGACACCTCCTGCAAGTGCCAGTAGAATCGACAGAATGCCTTGCGAATCAACGAACAACTTTTGGGTCATGAACCCGGATAGGCCCACAAGAATAACACCTGTAAACATCCATACGAGCGGAAACTGCGTTATTTTTCTCACCTCAACCGAACCTCCTCACATGATTGGACTAGTTACCCTTAGTATATATGTATGACATGAATGTTGCTTTCAAGCAACGCTTCGCAGGTCGATCGTCTTATTTATAATACTTTGGAGCAATATAACGATTCCGCCGTTCGTCTGTTCTGAATCTAACGCAAAAAAGCCGCTTATATGCGGCTTTGCTTCATAAGTGCTTCATAGAGTTAAGCTCCATGCTCTCCAATCATCTGCAGTTCAATCTTCTTCATCTCGTAAAAATAACCTTTACGCTCCATCAATTCCTCGAACGAGCCTGTTTCTACAATCCGGCCTTGATCCATGACCACAATCTGATCCATCCGTTCAAGTCCTGTCAAACGGTGACAGACGAGTAATAGCGTGTCCTCTGCCGCTTGTGTCAGCAAATTCTGTAACACGCGTGCTTCCGTAGCGTAGTCCAGCGAAGAGGTTGGTTCGTCCAGCAACCATAACCTTCCCTTGCGTAACATAGCGCGGGCCAGAGCCAGCCGTTGCTTCTCCCCATCAGACAGGTTTTCTCCTTTTTCGTATACGGTGTCGTCCAAAGATGTGTTGAACAGTTGAACTTGATGGAGTATATCATGCACATATTCATCGGAGTGAGACTCACCACTGAGTAGCAGATTATCCCGAATCGTTCCCCGGAAAAAGTGGCTCTGTTGCAACGTGGCACGGGTATTTTGCCATATGCCTGTTTCATTCAACTCATTCACAGAGATGCCATTGAATTTTATTTTGCCAGTAGCAGGTGTCCGTAACTTGAGAATTAAATCCAAAATCGTAGATTTTCCAGAGCCGCTCGGTCCAACAATCGCCGTTTTGGACCCAGGTGCAAGGTAGAGTGAGACGTCATCTAGCGCAGATCTCCATTCCCCTTCATATTGAAATGAAACATGGGACAGTTCAATGGTTAGCGCCTCTGCTTCTGCATCGACCTCCTGTGATAAATGGGTTTTAGGTGAATGAACTTGACCATTATGTCCTTTGGTCTGCGGTTCAGGCACAGTCTCAGCCAAACGTTTCGCGGCATGCTCGCTGTCCAACCTGTACGCGGGCAGTACAGTCATTGCTGCGGATTCTTCAAACATCGTTTGTGTTGCCAGAATCAACATCGCAAGATAAACCCCGGCAAAGACTCCGTCCGCAATGAGAAAAGCACTGATTACCAGGACACCCCATGTGACTAAATAGGTGACAAAAACATGCATGGATTGTCCCAGCACCAATTGTGTAGCAGCTCTTTGTTGTTGCGTTGCGAGTTCAGCAGATTCCTGCCGAAGCTGCTCTTCCCGCCCTGCCAATTGCCCATATACTTTCAAATCACGGAAAGCATACAACACTTCGGTTACCTCCGTAGATAGTTTTGCCCGTTGCTCGCGCACATGTTCGTTGATTTTACGCTGACCGATCAGCACCAGGTTTGGAACAACAAAGGCGGTAATCAGCATACCAACGATGAGTAAAGACGCAATCCAGAATGAAAAAACGGCTGTAAACAGGACGGTGCTCAGGAACACCATCACCACCATAATAGGCGGATAAGCCACACGCAGAAAATAATGTTGCAAACTCTCTACATCCCCTACAATACGTGCCAGTAGATCCCCACTTCGGTTTTTGTTCAAAATTCCAGGCGTAACCGGAATAAGCTTGGCAAAAAATGAGGTTCGTAAACGGCTGAGGATGGAAAAGGTTGCCCGGTGAGAAGCAAGTCTCTCCCCATAACGGCTAGCCGCGCGCACGAATCCGAGAAGTTTGACCATCGACGTTAGAACAATCAAGGTATACAGCGGCGGTGCAAATACCGTCTGCGAGATGAGGTACCCACTTGCGGAGAAAAGGGCTACACCTGCGGTACCGGCAATAAATCCGCATAATATAGAAAGCAAAATGTCTTTACGTTCCTGCATCATCGCTTTGGACAGAACAGCTAACTCTTTCATGCGATCCCTCCTGTTCTCTGAATTTGTACCATCTCGGCATATACAGGCACTCGTTCTAACAACTCCTGATGTGTTCCCGAATCTGCAAGTACACCACCCGACATGAACCAAATCTGGTCCGCTTGCTGAATCGTATACAATCGGTGTGCCACCGTAATGATCGTGGCCTGCTCTGACAATGCTGCGATAGAACGTTGCAGAATCTGTTCTGTACGCAGGTCGAGTCCAACTGTAGGTTCATCAAACAAAATGAGGGCAGGTTTCTTCAAAAAAGCGCGAGCCAGAGCTAAGCGTTGTTTTTCTCCCCCTGAAAGCCCACGTCCTCCTTCCCCAACAGGGGTATCCAATCCTTTATCCAGTTGGGCAATAAGGGATGTGAGTCCTGCGCGATCGGCCGCTTTTTCGATATCTGCACGGGGTTCATCGCCTCCTGCACCTATAGCTATATTCTCAGCCAATGTGCCTGCAAAAATATAGGGATGCTGTGTAATATAACTGATCTGTTTAAACCAGTCGGCCTCGTTTATTTGTACAAGCGGTCTTCCGTTAATCCAAACTTCTCCCGAGGTCGTACGTAACAAACCGGAGATCAGGTTCAATAACGTTGTTTTACCTGAGCCGCTTGGACCAACAATCGCGATCTTTTCTCCTGGTTTTACAGATACATGTCCTGCTTCAAGTACAAAGGAACCCGGGGCATAGTGAAACCGGACATTTTCTAATTCAATGAGTGGCGCCATATCTGGCTTCGATGACGACGGCCCGGCCAAAAATTGTAGAGGTGACGTCTTCGCGACATCTTCCTTGGTCTGTGAATTTTCACTTCGTTGTTCACTGTCCCCAAGCATTTGCTCCACCTTACGGATAGCGCCCATGCTTGTTCGACCGCTGTGAAAGGCAGTACCTGTATTTTTTAACAGACTGTAGAACTCCGGAACGAGCAACAACAACAGAAAAGCGGTATGAAAAGTCATCGATTTATACACGAGTAGCTGAATGGCAAGCTCTAACGCAACGATACCGATACTCAACATGACAATCGCTTCAAGCATAAACGTATTCGTAAAAGCAATCTTCAAAATGCTCATCGTGCTATCCCGATAACCCAGACTGCTGCGTTCGATCTCCTGTTGCTGGCGATTCACCCGTCCGAATATTTTCAATGTCACCAGACCTTGAAGCGAATCGAGGAACGTACCGGAAAACTCCGCCAGCTGTGCATACTTTTCCTCGGATTTATTTTTGGTCTGCAAGCCAACGAGAATCATGAACAATGGAATAAACGGTGCTGTACACAACAGAATCCAGCCTGTGTTGGCATGTAGTGTGAAGGCAACAACCAGAATTACAATCGGAATAATCGATGCTTCCATCATACGTGGCATGTACTGACTGAAATAGCTGTCCGCCTCATCGACGGCGTCCAGGGCAACGCTGACCTTGCCTCCCGTCTGTCCCTGCAATGAAGAGAACATGGAGGCTTGAGTCAGATTCCGCAGCACCTTGGCACGCATATTGGTTTTGGCCCGTGTAGCCATATGCAAACCAACTTTCCCGTTACCGTATGTTAACAGCGTACGTAGAGCCATAACGGTGAGTAATAACCCGAGAAGCGGCATGATCGATGATAGGGGTGCCTTTTCTACAAAAATACGCTGTACGGCTTCTGCCATAAATACAGCCTGGCTTATGATCGCTGCACCAAGGGCCAGTGAAAAGGCCATAAGGAGAAGTCTGCTTTTTCGAAGTAAAGACATCTGCTGTTGGATCAGAATCGATTTTTGCCGACTAGATTGCTTTCCTTGCTGTTTGGTTCGCTCTTTCCTTTGCCTTTTCACAGGGCGATCCTCCTTTTTATTTGTTGCCTTTGACATAATCCGCATCAAACAGGAATAGTTTGAACACCAGAATCAGAGATGGAATGAGCAGGCATAGTCCCCCGATAAAGACGACAACCAGTGCGAAACCCATAGCCGGCGGGGTGGCACTGCTCTGAATCGTGATGTACGGATCAAGGATGTATGGATACTGACCGATACCGTATGCAAAAAAGGCACAGAAAAACTGGAGCATGACGCAAATAAAAGCAAGTCCGTAGCGGCGTTCGTTATACAGCAGCCACATGGCAACCATGAAGAAAGCGACGGATAAAGCGAGCAGCCACCAGAGATCCATCATATTTTGAAAATGGCGTTCATTGTGCTGACCCAAATATATAAATGCAGTCAGCGCCAGAATAATCGTAGGAGTGCTCCAAAATAATGAATAATTCCGCATGAGCTTCAATGCACCCTGATCTTCGGCCCGTGAGGCGTAGAAGGTCAGAAAGGTTCCACTGATAAATAATACAGAGACAATGGCCAGCCCAACGATGCTCCAGGATAACGGATTAGTGAACAAAGCCCAGTAATCTAGCGAAACCGTCTCTCCCTGCTTCAGGATGAAACCACCTTCGGACAAGGTCAGGGCTACGGAGAGAGATGCCGGAATCAACAAACCCGTTGCCCCATATAGAAAAAGGTACACGATGTTGTTCTTGGAACCGTAATTTTCAAAAGCATAGAACGAGCCACGAATGGCTAAAAGTATAACGGCGATACTTCCGGGAACAATCAAAGCTGCGCCATAATATGAGGCCGTATCCGGGAAAAATCCAACGATACCAATATAGAAAAAAACAAAAAATACATTCGTAATCTCCCATACGGGCGATAGATAGCGAGAAATTAATCGATTGATTAGATGATCCTGTTTGGTCAGCCGTGCATAGAAGGCAAAAAATCCAGCCCCGAAATCGATTGATGCAACAATCAAATAACCGTACAGGAACAGCCAGAGTACTGAAATACCAATTAACTCATAACTCATGGGGATGCCTCTCCTTTCTCCGCAACTGTTGCCGTCTTATCTTGTTTGGCCTGCAACCACCGTTCCATTTCAACCTCGGCAGGATTATTATTGAACAATCGTTTCAACACGAGAACACAGATCACGCCAAGCACGATATACAAAAGCAAGAAAACAAAAAATAAAATTCGCACACTCGGAGAAGATGTGGCGGCTTCTTCGACACGCATGTACCCCCGAATAATCCATGGCTGTCGCCCGATTTCGGCATAGAACCAGCCCATCTCCACAGCGAGGAAAGCAAGCGGCGCGCTCAGTGCAACGAGACCAAGCATCCACTTGTTCAGCGGATTACGCTTCTTCCATAACACAAACAGAAAATATAGGCTGGAGATGGCCAGTAGAGCAAATCCGATGCCGGCCATCAAATCGAATAGATAATGCACTAGCAGTGGCGGTTGTTCATCGGGCGGAAATTCGTTCAGCCCGGTGACTTCTGCATTGAAGTCTCCAAAGGCCAGAAAGCTGAGCAACTTGGGCAGATGTAACGCGCCTATAATCTCATGTTCTGCATTCAGCCAGCCGAGCAGGATCAAATCCGCGCCGCTCTCTGTCTCGAAATGCCATTCTGCTGCTGCCAACTTCTCCGGTTGGTGTTCAGCCAAAAACTTAGCAGATACGTCTCCGGCGAGTGTATTAAGCAAGCTGAATACCAAAACCACAGCCATCATGAGATTTAAGCCTTTTCTGTGGTATGCAGATGCACCTCTCTTCAACATCGCCAGAGCCGCGATCCCGGCGAGCAAAGCTGCTCCTGTCAGATAAGCCGAGCTTAAGACATGGAACACTTTAGAGAACGTTGCTGTATTCAGCATGGCTTGCACGGGATTGACCGCTGTAAATTGGCCAGCCTGCATCACAAATCCTTCCGGCTGGTTCATGAATCCGTTCACGGTTGTGATGAAAACGGCAGACATGCCTGCCCCGGCAACAACCGGAATTGTAAGTAGCCAGTGAATATACGGGTTTTTGAACCGATCCCATGTATAGAGATAAATGCCCAGGAATATGGCTTCAAAAAAGAAAGCAAACACTTCCATAAATAGCGGCAATGCAATGACATTACCAGCCAGCTTCATAAAATTCGGCCACACCAGGGCCAGCTGTAGCGATATCGCTGTACCTGTCACCACCCCCACAGCCACCGAAATGACAAAACCTCGTGACCATCTTTTCGCCATAAGTATGTAGTGGGGGTCTTTCTTCCGAATACCGATAAATTCAGCAATCGCAATCATCAGAGGTATACCTACACCAAGTGTTGCAAAAATAACGTGAAATCCAAGTGTCAGACCCGTTACGAGTCTGCTCCATAACACAGTATCGACTGCCATTTTGTATTGCCTCCTCTCAAATTCCATTCATTGCTTCTTCTGTTTTACACATCCACTCCGATGACAGAATAACCTTACAATCGCTGTTATCCCCAGATTTTTTGATTCCCTTTTCAAAGGGAAAATCCGGTGATAAAGGCGAAGCGTATGCTTCCGATGCAGCTTTCTTTCAGAAAGCTTTTAGCTCCGCTTTTTCAGGTTTTTTCTGTCCTCTCCGTTTTTGTGTAAATTAGTTAGTTGTTAGCTTTCAAGTGAATCGCAAATTCGCTATAGGCAAACTAGCCCAACAACTTATGAGAAAAAAATCACAAACCAAAATACAAGGATAGGTTGCCACATGTCCCGTGCATTTAATCCTGCAAACGACGTTAAACGCTATCCAAGGTTGGATGTCTCTTCTCCTCTGATCCAGCTACGCCGTAATCATTGGCTTAGACTTAATAATCAAAATTATTATATCCTTAATTTTAAGCAATTCAATTGCTGATACCCCCTTGTTCATAAACGTTCAAGAAAGGCTCAACTCTTTCTGACAACTTCGTGAAAATAGGCACAATCACCCTTTAGGGCTATTGCATTATTCAGCTTAGCCGTGATATTGAGTGATAATGATATGAGGTGATTGCTCATTGATTGAGTTTGAATCCTTGGGAGATTATCCAACCAATATTAGAAATAATCTGTGTTACACTAGAGTTACTTCTGTCCTCCAACAGAGAGACATGCAATTCATAACGATTAATAACGATACATAGTGTAAGGAGATGTTCTATTGAGTAATATGAAAAATAAATTTGATTATATGTCAGAGACCGAAAGACTCGTGATCCGCCCACTACAAGATAAAGATTACGAGAACTGGCTTCACGGATTCGAGAGCCGTTTTCCCTCCCAACATCGACACGATCCTGGAAAAATGGATATGAGCGAATGCACATTAGAATGGTTCGAGCGTCTGGTTGCAAGACATCAGGAACTGGCGTTTAACGATAAAGTATATATCTTCGGGGTTTTCCGAAAAGAAGATGGTACACATCTTGGCATGATCGATATTGCCACCTTGGCGAGAGAACCTTTTCAGTGGGCGAGCTTTGGGTACACGATTCACAATCAGCACTGGAAAAAAGGTTACGGCAAAGAAGCAGTAAGCGAAGTACTTCGTATTGCAGCTGACTCATTGAAATTCCACCGTATGGAAGCACACATCAACCTGGACAATGTTCCCTCGATCAAGCTTGCTGAAAGTGCAGGTTTGGAATTCGAATGTGTTCGCAAAGGTTTTATCTACGAACATGAGGAATGGACGGATCATCTTGTTTATTTTAAGAATCTGTTTTAAGAAGTTTACCGCATAAAACATATCATTTAAAAAAGCAGCTACCATCCAAGGTAGCTGCTTTACTTCAATATCAGATCGGACCAAGTGAACTAACAAAAACCATTTACTTCACGATGTGGATTCAGATCAGAGATACACTTCATATATTATCAACTCATATTCACATGTATTAATGTGACTTTTTTAGAATACAGCCCCCGAAGATTTTGCAATAACGAATGGATAAATGTACTAATTTTATTTCTATCTTTTTCCTGAATCAATTAAACCCGCTGGACAGCCATTTCATTTAAGATATGCCTTACCTGATAGGTACCATCTTCTAATTCGGATTGTATGAATGACTCTACCTCATCCTTTTCCACATCATACAACACTTCAATTTCTTTGGAGAACAGCAGATGTCCTTCTTTGATTTTGTTAGACAATGTAGCAATCTTCTTGGGCTTCGGCGCTTCACCCAGAATCTGTTGCAGTGCTTGAACGTAGGTTTCCAGAGGGCGAGCTCCAACCACTTTGATGCCTTGCTGCTCCTTGTTGACAATAATAATGGATGGAAAACCTCGAACGCCTAGACGGGCAGTCATCTCAATGTCTTCTTCCAACAAGTCTTGTGCAGATTGCTGAGCAGCACTGTCTACGATTTCTTTTCCATTCAGCCCTAGCCCATTCACAAGCTCAAGGAGTACGCCATCTTCCCCAATATTTTGATTCATCGCAAATACGGCTTCACGCGCAACTCTTAGATAGGCTTGTTCTTTCCCGGGATACATTCGCTCAATGACTTTATACACACGGGAAGGCGGATAGGATGACTGGATCGGGTTCTCAAGCCATACAGAACCGTCAATCGGCATCCGTGAGTGCTCGCCTACTTCTCTCCAGTGGCCTGCCACATCCGCAGGTTTCTGAATGCCGTTTGCCCCATCAGAGAATCCTTCCCAGCTCGCTAATAAACCACCCATTTTGGTCTCCACATTAAAATAATGACCGTACTCTTCTATAAAACGATTCAACACAGGTTCCAGTGCCCAGCAGTGTGAGCAAATGGGGTCTGTAGCATAATAAAGTGTTATTTTCTTCTCTTCCTGTTTAAGATTAATTACTTGCAACTCTTCTTCATCTGTCACACCGCATACGCCCGTTTCCAAATCACACATCATGGATTCATTATTCATCATTATCCCGCCCTTTTTGATCTTATCTATTGAATTAACTTTGTGTTAGTATGATTATAATATCTACAATCTACAGAACAAGTACGATTCTTTTTCTGACTAAGTATCAAAAAGTATACTATTGGACCGGAACAACAACTTTGGCTTGGAGGTTTTTGTGTGAAATATGATTTTAATTTTGATCAACTCTGCCCGGCAACCTATGCTTTTCAGGTAATTGGCGGCAAGTGGAATCTGCCGATCCTGGCCATTCTGAGTGAAGATGACAGTATTCGATATAACGAATTAAAAAGAAGGCTCCCCGGCATAACACCAACGATGTTAACAAATTGCTTGAAAGATTTAATTCAATACGGAATCGTGCATCGGGAGCAATATAACGAAATTCCGCCAAGAGTCGAATATTCACTCACGCCATCCGGCAAAGAATTGGTTCCTTTAATCGAATCGATGGTGTTATGGGGTCAAAAAAATATGCAGCAAGCTACGGATTCATATTAAAACGGATAATTGTCTGGTGCCATTGTACTCTGTTAGCGGAATTCCCGACTTCCACTTGTGTACCAGATCGGGGTTGGCAATGAATGGTCGGCCAAAAGCTGCCAGATCAATTACACTGTCCATAACTGCCTCTTCTGCTGTATCCAGACTAAGATTTCCTACGCCGATCATGATGTGTTCCCATTGTGTCCGAATGGCCTGATGGAAGTTGAGTCCGTTTAACCAGACACTTGCAAAACTTTCGGTTGAAGGGTGCAGAATGGTGATGCCCGTTTCACGAAACAGCTCCAGATAGGCGTGGAGAGTCCCGACTCTAGAGGCCCATGAATAAGAAGGATCGTCATCCTTTTTTTCGGAAAACCGGATGCTTATGCGTTCCACGCTGATTTCTTTTTTTACCGCCTCAATAACCTCTCTCAAAAAACGGAGTCTCTCCTGAAGACCGCCACCATATTGGTCTGTTCGTTTGTTCGTACGCTCATTGATGAATTGATCAATCAGATACCCATGCGCTGCATGGAGCTCAACTCCGTCAAACCCTGACAAAACAGCATTGCGTGCAGCCATCTGAAAACGATAGATGACATCCCCGATCTCCAACGGAGTCATGGCTTGAGGGCATTCATAGGGCTTGTGAAGCTTATGCACCTTTCCCTCCGCTTGGATGGGTGAAGGCGCCTGGGGCTTCCTTCCGATCAAGTCGGAATGCGAGAGGCGTCCTACATGCCATAATTGTGCGATGATCGTACCGCCGTGTCGATGAACAGCCTCTGTTACCTTTTTCCATGAAGCGATCTGTGCCTCCGTATATAATCCAGGTACCCCGTATGTCCCTTTGCCTGAAAGCATTGGATTAATCCCTTCCGTAATGATTAAACCCACGCCATCTTTAGCTCGTTGTTCGTAATAAGCAACCATCTCATCAGTTACCGTCCCGTCCTGATCCCGTGCAAACCCCCTGGTCAGTGGTGCCATGACGATACGATTGCGAAGCTTCCATTGGTTGATCGTTACGGGTTGAAACATATATAAATTGGATTCAGACATGTCATTTCCTCTTCTCTGTTTGAATTAAAGCTATTGTAGAACGGATCAGACATATCGTAAAATGATTAGAATATATAGGTCCATCACTGAGAGTGATACCTTTCCTTAAAGGAATAACGAAGAACAATCGTTCTTTTTTCGCCTAAAAAATTGCTGTTCGGGAGGCTGTCATGGAACTATCTGATATTGATATTATGCTGGCCGTTGGACGCTCGGGCAAAATTTCACAAGCAGCCAAGGAACTAAACTACGCCCAGTCCAATGTCACGACACGGATCAAAAAATTGGAGGAAGAATACCAGGTACAATTGTTTAATCGCTCTTCCAAAGGGGTGATACCTACGGAAAAAGGAACGCAGTTCCTTGCTTATGCGTCACGGATTCGAGGTCTGCTACATGATTTGCAACAAGAGATGGCAGATCCGGAGGAACCTTCGGGTACGTTGAGAATCGGAATCGTCGAAACCGCTGCTTCACGTCGTTTCATCGAGATTTTGAATGAGTATCAGATGAAGTATCCAGACGTATCCATTTCGCTGGTGAACGCCACCTCCCCCAAGGTACTAAGGCAGAAAATTCAGTCTTCTGAACTGGATGGTGCTTTCATTAGCGGAGCCTGCGTGAAGGAAGGATTAAAGGTCGAATATGAGATGCAGGATACGGTTCACATCATCTCGAAACGAACGGATACGCTTCTGGAATCGTTTTGTCGGCTTTCGTGGGTTGTCTTTCCGCAAGGGTGCCCGTATCGTGAGATTACAGAAAAGTTTTTGGCCGAAGAAGGACTTTCAGCCAAAAAATTGATTGAAGTCAGTACAATGGAAAACCTACTCAGTTGTGTAGACTCCGGAATCGCTGTTACGATCATGCCTTGCAGCGTTGTACACAACAAGCCTGAAGCCTACACACTGCATAATCTATCCGATGTACTCACACCGACTACCACCACATTTGTACGGGGTGAAAATCGATATGTCAGTCGTGCGCTACATCAGTTCATGAGGTTGCTAAATGAAAAGTCCATGACCTTCTAGGTCTTCATTGCGAACCTTTTTTTGACTATTCGACCATTTATGCATCCAAAAAAAGAGCAGCCAGATGGCTGTTCTCTTTGTATATTGTAGCTTCGTTCTACTTACCCAATAGTTCATTCTGCTCACCAAAAACAGATCATTTAGTTACTTAAGACTGTTCCAAAATTGCTGGAATGCACCCTGCTCTACTTTAAAAAATACAGGCGCAAAGCCGTAACGTACCATGCCTTCCTCTCCGAACAGGACAAGTTTAACCTTTGTTTTATCCTCAAGAGTCAAATAAATCATTTTACGATCTTCTTTGCCATAGAGACGTTCATCCAGTTCAGGACTGGCTGCAACCGGAGCCGCTAAAGACAGTGCCTCAGTAAAGCTCTTGAGGGAGCCGTCTACCGGAAGCTGCTGAAGCTGCTGGAGCCCGTTATTCCAGCTATCAAAGCTCTCCCACTGTGCCGCAGTCACATGATCCTTCATGTTAAGTTTACCGAGGAGATCCGATAGCCCGCTGACTGATATCCCATTGGTTTTATCAAAAAATTGCGCATAAATCTGACCGTCTATTTCCGTATAAGACATAATCCGAAAATCGGAATCATATCCTTTTACGGTGTAAATATCTGCTGTACCAATCGTCGAGGCTAGCTCTTTGTAGTCATCCTTACCACTTCGCTCATGGATGCCACCAGTCGTTTTGCCCAGTTCCTCTCCGCGAAGCGACAAGGCATCTGCAGCATCCACTGTTGTCGCAGATTCGGTGTAGACGTTGCCCTGATAAACAACTAATCCGATCATACTTGCTTTAACATTCTTATCATCACTGGGTAACTCCATTTTCGGAATCTCTACGGGCACAATGTTTGAGTCTTCAGTTTTGATCGCAGTCTCTCCTTTGGTAACCTTAACTGGGTTAACCTCTCCGTTATTTAACGCAGTCTCTTTTGCAGGTGCAGTCGTTCCACCCCATTGTTGCCATACCGTTGGTGCTGACAGTCCGATGCCTGCTGCAACCACAACACTCGCTGCGATATACAGCGATTTACGAGGACGTTTCGTTGACTGACGCTGGAAATTCACCTTTTGTTCGATTCTTTTTTTCATCTGGTCATCTGGCTTCATCTGATCCACCGCTTTCTTATATCGTTGTTTGAATTGTTGTTCGTTCATAGCTGTTCCTCCCCCTCAAGCTCCAGTTTTAAAAGTTGTCTCCCCCGTTGCAATCTCATCTTCGCAGCTGATTCACTAATCTCTAAAATCTTGCTAATGTCGCGGATACCATAGTCTTCGTAATAATAGAGATGAACTACCGATCTATATTTCACGGGCAGAGACAACACCAGTTCAATCAAAGCCTGATCTTCAGGATTATCCATCATGACGGGTTCCACGGCTTCCAGCTTGACTTCCCGTTTACGCCAGCCTTTACGGAGCAGGGATTTGCAATGATTGGTAATCACCCGAATCAACCATGCTTTTTGATGTTCCGCATCGTTGAACACAGGCGCTTTTTCCATCCATTTAATGAATGTGTCCTGAGTAGCTTCTTCCGCGTCTTCCCGCTTGCCGAGGTGAACCATTGCAATCCGGAATAGCGTATCCGCGTATGTATCATAGATGTTCGTGACTTCATCACTTGGTTGGGATATGGTTTGCTGCATGGTTGTTGTGCCCTCCTTTATACCCTAAACACTCTTACGGACGACATTTGGTCACATTTTGTTTTCACTTTTTTTATCTTCATTTGCAAAACATGCAAAAAAGGCTATTTCGCTGACGGCACACTACCAAGTGCGTGTCATTGAAATAGCCCATTTCATAGTAACATTAACGTTAAAATACTTTGCTTTAAATTAGTTGATTCACAAACTAACTTATTTCCAAATAATCGAGATATGCGTCCCATGTACCGTCATCTGCTGTTACGATCAGCTCAATTACCTGATTTCCAGTGCCATGACTGATATTATTTAGGGTATACACGGCAGGACTGCTACCCCCAAAATAAAACGTGCCTTTCGTCTGTCCGCCGATTTTCAGATCCACTCTGGCCATATTGGCATTGTTCGACGCACCTCGCAAAGCGAATGAATGCGTTCCGCTTGAAAAATTATGTGTCGTGCGCACAGCGTCATTATTGGCGTAGAGAACAACACCGTTGAACGGAGAGCTGATGTTGCCGGTATACTGTCCGCTTTTCGTCATATTCTCTGTTTCGATTCTTACCGTCGTTGCTGGCGGATTGTTCGTTCCCCCGTCCGGTGCAACCGCTCGCCCGGTGGATGGAGAGATCATGCCGGCACACAAGCCGCGATTTTTCAGATTTTGAGCAATCTGAGGAATAGCCTGAAGTGTTGTCTGGTACTGATCATGCATCAAAATGACGTCACCGCTTGCCATGCGATTGACTGCTGCGACGATCTGGGAAGTACTTGCCCCGTTCCAATCCTGAGAATCGACATTCCACAATACTTCTCTCAAACCGTTCTGGCTAATGACCGATTTCACCGTTGCGTTGGTGGCACCATATGGCGGCCTGAATAGCGAAGGCGACGAGCCTGTAATTGAACGAATCGTCTGCTGTGTACGTGTAATCTCAGATGCCATCTGAGAAGTATTCAGCTTCGTCATATCTGCGTGAGTATAGGAGTGGTTGCCAATCCACATCCCGGCGGATACTTGGGCACGAACCAAAGCCTGGTTATTTTGGGCGTTTTGTCCCGTATTAAACATGGTCGCGCGCAGTCCGGACTGTTTCAATGCGTTAAGAATATTATTCGTATTGTTGGAAGGACCGTCGTCAAAAGTCAGCCCTACATAACCGTTGGGACAACTCGCATCGGCCGCACTGGCGGAAGGCAACGGCGGGATAGAAAATAACGAACCTAAAAGAGCAACAGACATTGCGGCTTTAACAAGCTTGGATTTAAACATGAACACACCTCCAGTGAATTGGTTAACATCATACTTATTCTGATTCAATCGGCATCCTTACTGCTGTATTTCGCTACGCCTCCTCTCACTGAGCCACACCATTTCCGATAAAAGCGCTTACATAAAAATATAGATTAAACTTTTCTTTTCTGCTGTTTCTAGCACTTTGTCGGATTGAATCTAGTATAAACGATGATTTAATTGAAGTAAATTCATATTATTACAATATATCCTATTTATTTTTCGATATGTTCTCATCGCATCTCACCATATCCATTTCCTAATGTTGTATCCCGAAAAAGAAAAACCTTGATACAGAGTCAACACCACACAGACTATAGATGGTTTGATCCTGTATCAAGGAACGGAAAGTTCGCCCTATTACTATTTATTGAAAGTAACCTTTTCTACGCTACCATCCAGAATAATGGATGTATCGCGGGGTTTTGTTTCCGCGATTTTACGTCCTTTTCTGAAGGAGTACAGAACCGCTGCCTGTTTGCGCACCGCTTCGTATTCATTCTCCGCTTCCATAATGATGAAGTTAGCCGGCTTGCCTTCTTCAACACCGTAACGATCTTCAATGTGCAGTGTTTTGGCGCTATTTTTCGTAATCAGGTCGATGGAATTCACAATCTGGTCGTATCCCAGCAACTGTGAAGCATGAATGCCCATGTGCAGTACTTGCATCATATTGCCCGTACCGAGCGGATACCATGGATCGAAGATATCATCATGTCCGAAGCAGACGTTCAGACCCGCTTCCTGCAGCTCCTTCACCCGAGTCAGTCCTCTTCTCTTCGGATACGTGTCAAAACGTCCCTGCAGGTGGATGTTCACCAGCGGATTGGACACAAAGTTCAGATTGGCCATCTTCAACAGACGGAACAGCTTGTATGTGTACGCATCGTTGTAAGATCCCATCGCTGTTGTATGACTTGCCGTCGTGCGTGAGCCCAGCCCGCGTTCATACGCTTCCTTGGCAACAACTTCGATGAAACGGGATTGTTCATCATCAATTTCATCACAGTGAATATCGATGAGACGGTCGTATTTTTCAGCCAGGTCAAAGGCCACTCTCATGGAATCAACGCCATACTCACGAGTAAACTCGAAGTGCGGGATGCCACCTACAACGTCAACGCCCATTTTCAGAGATTCTTCCAGCAATGCTGCGCCGTTAGGATACGAATGAATACCTTCTTGCGGAAAAGCAACCAGTTGAATGTCGATGTACGGTGCCAGTTCTTCCTTCACTTCAAGCATCGCTTTAACGGCGATCAGGCTTGGATCTGTAACGTCCACATGTGTTCTCACATGCTGAATGCCCTGGGCCATCTGCCATTTCAAAGCTGTTTTGGAACGTGTTTTCACATCCTCATGGGTCAGAAATGCTTTACGCTCCGACCAGCGCTGGATACCTTCGAACAACGTACCGCTCAAATTCCACTCCGGTTCCCCTGCTGTCAGTGTTGTATCCAGGTGAATATGCGGTTCAATGAATGGTGGTAGCACCAGTGCTCCGCCAGCATCCAGTGTCTCTTCACTTGTACCCGAAGCTGGCTGTGGATCTTGCGTAATCTGCTCAAACTTCCCGTCTCTAACGACGATATTCCAGAGGCCTTCTTTACCCCGCAATTTTGCGTTCTGTATAATCATGTGTTTTCCCCTTTTCTTTGGATGATGTGATGGACACAATGGTCATGAGGACTACATACGCTACGGCTGTACCGATCAGCGCATTGAGCGGTGTTACACCGGGAGCCAGCTGTGCAAATGCTACGCCGATAGCCCATGCAACCATAGCAACCCAGTTTACTTTTTTGAAATTCATGTCGGCAAAAGGCGCATATGATCTGCGTTTCACAATAAAATAGTCGGCAATGATGATGGCCCCGATGGAAGGAATGGCTGCGCCGAGCACGTTCAGGAAACCTACGAAGTTGTTGTACATCCACATCGCGAATATGGTCCCGATGATCCCGTTCACAATAACAAAGAACTTTTTCGATATCTTCGTAATGTTGGCAAAACCAAGACCCGAAGCATATAAAGCATTGTCATTGGTTGTCCAGATGTTGAGGCCCAGTACGATAATTGCAGGAATGAGCAATCCTTGCAGGAACATAACTTCGGATATGTCAGCGAGATTGTACGCCATCGCACCGACTGCCCCGAACAAAAACATGAGCGAGTTACCGAGGAAAAATGCAATCACCGTCGCCGTAACCGCCTGCCGCGACGTCCGGGAGAAACGTGCAAAGTCTGGCGTAAGCGTCCCGCCGCTTATGAAAGAACCGATACAGATGGTCAGAGCCGCAGCAGCGGTAAGCGTCTGTGTTGGCGTGTAATCCAGCAGTCCTTGCAGACCGCCTAATGAGGTAGCTCCCTCAAACATGGAATATCCTCCGAGAATGGCAATAGCCGGAACAGCGATATAACCAAGAATAACAAGAGATTTCATACCGAAGATCGCGGATGCAGTCATCGCCAGACCAAATACAAGGATCAACAGGTACACGTTCCAGTCCATCGCTTTGGCAACTGGAATGGCGAACATCGCCACGCCAACCCCGAACCACCCAACCTGTGTGAAGCCCAGCAGGAACGAGGGCAGATAAGAACCTTTTTCACCAAACGAATATTTCGCGAGCAAATGCGTGGACAATCCCGTCTTGGCGGCGATATGCGCCAGCGCTCCGGTGTAGATGCCAAGTACCAGATTACCTGTCAGCACGATCGCCATAAATTCCATAAAGGTGAGACTGACACCGAGTGTGCCACCAGCCAGCATACTGGCAGAGAAAAACGTGAATCCAAGCATGACGGATAACGTCTTCCAGAAATGATTGCGCTGTGCCTTCGGCACCTCTTGCCATGAAAATTCTTGATCTTGTTTGCTCATCAGAATACCCCCAAATTAAAGTGTTCTGATACCATAAAAAAAGCAGAAAAAGAGGCCACTTGTCACGCTTTTACGCTGACAAGTAGCCTCTTTGTGCATCATAACCCGCGCGAAGACACAGAACATCCCTCTGCAGGAAATGCTCTGATTCTCGCGTGATTACAAAATCCGCTGCCCTTGCCAGCCTCTCTGGACTGAATTAAAGGTACCAGTATTCAATTACATTCTATTATTTTGGAAAAATGGTTAACTGTCAATGTCATTTTCATCCAAATTAATTAATATCCGAATCCTAATAAATCTTTAGTTAACTCGTAATTCCAGTCAGGGCCTGGTCTTAACGTCTTCCTTTGCTACATCAAAATAGGATGTAGTTTATTATAAAATAATAAATTAGGTGGCAGGAACAATTCGCATAAATGTAGAATATTGTCACAAGCATAATTAAATTGAGGTGTGAAATGAAAAAAATTGTATGTGCACTCTTGTTCAGTTTATTTTTACTGATTGCTCTGCCCCATTCGGGACATGCTGCCACAGCCACCCCGCAAACCAAAATTATTTTGGATGGTCAGGAGCTTGTGCTACCTTCAGATGTCGAAGTTGTCAATTTGAACAACAATGTGATGATTCCCATTCGTGTCGTTGCTGAGAATTTGAAATTCAACGTGAAATGGGATCAGAAGAGTCAGAATGTGAGCATTGAACAAAATGCCAAGGTCCTTTCTCTCAACGTAGGTAAAAAAGAAGCTCGGGTTCAGAATGAAAAAGTAACACTGAACACGGCACCGAAACTAATCAAAAATACGGTCGTTGTTCCCCTTCGTTTTGTCAGTGAAGAAATGGGACTGGCGGTAAGCTGGAATAATAAAGAGAAGATTGTCGGCCTGACGAGCACTGAAGTTCCTCCTCTTGTTGATCCAACTCCTGCTCCGGCTGTTCCTGACGTAGACAACGCCGGGTGGAACAAAGTGAATGACATCAGTTTTGCGAATCAACAGCTTGTTGTATCTGTTGATACACTAGTTACGCCACAGATCACCCGACTATCCAATCCCGATCGTATCGTGGTTGATCTGCCGAATACGACCTTTGGAGATATCGGTTCAACTTTGCAGCAAGGCACGATGGGTAAGCTTGATGTCAGCGGTATTGCAAATGTAACCGAGGTTCGATATGCCCTATTCAAAAATGATCCGGCTCAAGTCAGAGTTGTTATTGAGATGAATAATCTAAGCGATGTGCAGGTCAGTTCTCAATATATAAGTGGTAAGCTGATCGTCGATTTGGCTATGACCGCCGCGATTGGCATTCCAGTTAGCCCTGTCGGCAATGACGGTGGTAAAAGCATAGTTGTCATTGATCCCGGGCATGGTGGCAAAGACCCGGGCACCATCGGCATCTCCAATACACAAGAAAAAGATTTCAC
The DNA here is from genome assembly GCF_007680605.1 of Paenibacillus xylanexedens. Taxonomy (GTDB): domain Bacteria; phylum Bacillota; class Bacilli; order Paenibacillales; family Paenibacillaceae; genus Paenibacillus; species Paenibacillus xylanexedens_B. The sequence goes on along the minus strand of NZ_VEIO01000001.1, from coordinate 1,566,382 downwards.
GTTGCCGCTAGCTCTCAAAGTTCAAGCTCTTCTGTTGCAGGAGCCCGATATTGAAGTTGTAATGACACGTGAGACTGACGTTTACCCCACTCGCCCAGAGCGGGTACAGCTGGCTAACACGTTAAACGCGGATGTGTTTGTATCCATCCATGGAAACAGTGTGAAAGCCTCGCCACAGACTACCGGCACTGAGACGTACTATTACAAACGAAGCAGCAGTAAAGAACTGGCAGATATCGTACACAGACATCTCATAGAAGCGTTGGGTTTTAAGGATCGCAAGGTCAAGAACGGCAATTTGGAAGTACTTCGCAATACAACGATGCCCGCTGTATTGCTTGAAATTGGATTTCTAAGTAATCTCGTTGAAGAACAAGCAATGCTTTCCGACAGTGTGCAGAATAAAGCAGCTCACGCTATCGTGGATGGAATCAAGGAGTTTTTACACCAATCGCAATGAACAGTTGATGTAATAGAGAATTGAATGTGAAGATAAGGATGTGCTTTGATGAAAAAAAAGGCAAATATTATGCTCCTGCTCTACCTTACCGCTGTATTGCTCATACTTGCCGGTTGCGGCAATAAACCGGCTACAGACCCTGGAAATGCGGAATCCGCACCTAACCCGACTCCATCTAACGGCTCTTCCCCCTCCGCACCCGATGCTGAGAAAAAAGAGACACAGGAAATTGAAGTGGGCTATGTGGACTCGGAACTCACGCAAGTCAAAACCAATAAAGCCGAAATTGAATTTTCCGACAGTAACGAGAAATATACACAAGCGTTTGATGCAATGCAACGTTCGGATGATCCGGATTATATCTCGTTATGGAGTGATATCGGACTTGAATCACTTGAATTTCACAAAGCCGACGGCGGACTTACGTTAAACATTCACATTCCTGACGAAGCCAGACTCGGTTCTGGCGGCGAACTTCTATTCCTAGATACGTTGAAACAAACCATGTTTCAGTTTCAAGAAATCCAGAGCATTCAGTTGCTGGTAGATGGGAAAGAAAGCGAGAGCCTAATGGGCCATGTGGACTTGGAGAATCCAATCGTTCGTGGTTCGGAATAGTTGGATCAAGCTTAGGAAATGGCGTCTGCGAGAACAAAGATATGAATAAAACAAGCGTATGAATAACTAAGTATTACCCACGCTTTAAAACGCGAAAAACCTTGCGATCTAATTCTAATTAGACAGCAAGGTTTTTCGACGTATTGAGGATGAGTACAACGCAAAACTTCATTTTTCATTTCGTATCGGTGTGTACAAACATCATGCAAACTTGAAACCTGATCTTTCCTAATGTGATCCGATTCGGTTTATTCGCCCGACTGTCCGGAATCGATTGGAAGTTTGCCTTTTGCTTCAAGTTGTCCAAGCAGTACCTTGATAGCAGCAAGCGTGTTGGGCTCCTGTTTACCATACACAGCAAGGGCTGAGCGTACATTATGCAAATGAAGCATTTCATACGGATTGCCAAGAGAGAGCAACGTATAGCGTACCTGGCGCTGGTTCAGTTCGTTGATGAATAACTGGATCTCATCCCAACGGAACTGACTCGCCACGTTACGGAATTGATACGAAGCCATAAGAACATAGTCAGCCTTGTTTACGGTCTGAAGCACCGTTTTCATATTATTCGAGTTCAAGACAACCGTCATCGTTTCAATGGAAGTTTTACCTGAGATTTGCTTGAGCTGTTGTTGTAGCTGCTCAGCCTGATCGGCATCGGATGCCACAATGGCGACTCGATCACTGGCTCGAATTGTCTCTACGCTGTTGCCTTCCGCCCCAGCCAACGCAGTAACTGCCCGCTCCGCAATGCTACGCTCCACCTGAAGGTGAGCATCGGTCCCAATAATGCTTTTCAATTTGCTTAACTTTTGTGTCAGGGATGGACCGGACTCAAACAGATGATATTTAGATTTCACTGACAAAATACGTTTTACCGACTCATGCACCCGTTCCCTGGAAAGTGTGCCGTTATTCACAGCCTGAATGAGTGCCTCGTGTGCAGTGGACACATCTTGTGGCATTAGAATGATGTCTACACCTGCGGCAACGGCACGTCTAACGGCTTCCGTTTCACCAAAATGCTCGCTAATCCCCTTCATCGTGAAAGCATCGGAAATAATCAGACCTTTATACTGCAACTCTTCACGAAGCAAGCCGGTTAACACCTTACGAGACAGTGTAGCTGGAAGCGGAACCGGTGTACCGTCCTTGCGTGAGGTTACTTGCTCGTTATCTATCGCCGGAAAGGCAATATGTGCCGTCATGATCATATCGACACCTTCGTTAATTGCCGCCTTGAACGGTTTCAACTCCACCGCGTCAAGTCGCTCACGTCCCTGTGTAAGCACTGGCAATCCCAAGTGAGAGTCAACGGATGTATCCCCATGCCCTGGAAAATGCTTCACGCCTGCAACAACATTCGACTGATGCAGTCCCTTGATCATGGCCAGGCCGAGCCGGGTGACCAGCTCCGCATTCGAGCTAAAGGATCGCATACCGATAATGGGATTGTCCGGATTGCTGTTCACATCAAGCACAGGCGCAAAATTAACCTGGATACCAAGCGCTTTTAACTCTTCTCCGGTCAGTCGTCCGGCTGCTTCTGCTAGTGCCAGATCACCCGTTGCGCCTAGCGCCATTTGTCCAGGGAGATTGGTGCCGCCCGGAATGCGGCGAATCACCCCTCCCTCCTGATCGATGCCGAGAAACAGCGGAATATCGCCAGTCTGGTTTTGGATTTGATGCGTAAACGTTGTAACCTGCTGTGCATCTACGATATTTTTTTCAAAAAGGATAAGTCCGCCCACATGCTGATCTTGGAGATTACGTTTCAAGCCTTCGTTTACAGTCGTTGTCGCTTTGCCGTTCCATTGCCTGATATCAGGCATAAGCATCTGGCCTACCTGCTCGCTAACCGTCATATATGAAATGAGCTTGTCCCAATCCTTTGCCTGAATCGCCGTCTCACGTTCGAATTGAATGACACGCGCCATAAATACGGCATATTCCGCTCGTGTTACCGTCCGATCCGGTTGGTACTTCCCATCGGGATAACCTCCAACGAGTCCGTTTGAACTCATAATCTGGATCGGCGCCGCACCCCAATGTTTCGTCGTATCGCTCCATTGAGCGGTCAGAGTCCCTTGTTCAAGCGGATATGCACGCGTCAAAAAAGCTGCTGTTTCGGCCCGACTAATCGGTATATTGGGTCGAAAGGAGCCATCTGGAAACCCGCCGGCCAGCCCATGATGCTCAGCGATGGCAATCTCACGGTAAAAAGGATGATTTATCGGCACATCGGTATATTTCAACTTTTCCACCGGCTCTTTAAGCTGATCCGGATAAAGCTCACGCACCAAGAAGGTAATGGCCTGTCCTCGGGTTACGGATGTCTGCGGCTGGAACTTGCCATTGCCATAACCTGCGACTGTGCCTCTTTCGGCCATATACTGAATACCGTCCTTGGCCCATTGCGTATGCTGGAGGTCGACAAAGCTGGTTTCCGCATTGGCACTTCCCGCCCAGATCAGCATGGAACCGAAAGCTGCGGCCATAATGGTTTTATACGTTAAACGCACTGCATTTCACTCCCTGTTTAATTCAATAGTTCATGAAGGGTTAGACGCGTCCTCCCCCCTTTTTGTTGCTCGTATAACTTCTCTCAAGTAGAGAGCCCTGATCATGCATGATATAATCGAATTCATATCACTATTCGTCAAGAAAACGTCTGACATGGTTTTCGGCGGAATACGAGTTTGGAGAAGTCTAATGTTAATGTTAAATATTGTTTTTGTTATGTTTCTGCTAGGTCTGCTTCTTGGTTTTGTTGGCGCAGGCGGCTCCGGCTTTATTATCTCGATCCTGACGGTTGCGTTCGGATATCCTATTCATGTTGCTCTCGGGACGGCGCTTGCTGCGATGTTCTTCTCCTCGCTCTCGGGTTCAATCAGTCATTACCGGGAGGGTAATGCAATGCTCAAAACCGGTTTGATCGTAGGTCTAGCCGGGGCAGCAGGAGCCTGGATCAGCTCAGGATGGTCATCTTATATTCCGGAGGATCGGCTTGGTATGCTGACTTCTTTTATGCTTTTTGCATCAGGACTCGCGCTGTGGCTTCGCTTGATTCTTGTTTCGCGGCGCCCTGCTGGTTCTGAGATACAGACTGTCATACTCGGAGAAGGTCTGCGTTACTGGGTATATGCGTTACTGATTGGAGTCGTTACAGGAATGTTATCCGGACTATTCGGTATCGGCTCCACGCCCTTTATCCAATTAGGACTTATGCTTTTGTTGAACATGCCTATGAGATATGCTGCCGGAACAACGATGTTAGTCATCATTCCCATAGCTTTAGCTGGCGGAGCAGGATATATGAGGATCGGTTATCTGGACTTGCAGTTGTTATTGCTGGTTGTAATCGGTACAATGTCCGGTTCATACGTTGGAGCGAAATTCACGAAACGGGTGCCAGCAATCTGGCTGAAAGTGAGTATGGTCGTGACACCGATGATTGGAGCATCCATATTATGGATGTGATTTTCTTTAACCGTTCAGTGTGAGGTGTGCTGCGTGTGCCGAAGCTGTTCGTGTTTCATTAAAAAAGGGCTGTACCCTAACATCTCGATGATTTGGGTACAGCCTTTTTTGTGGTTCATTTTAAAAGTGAAACTACCAAGCTATCAAAGAATCCTTATGAGATTATACACGCTGGAGATGAGTATCCTTAAACTCCGTTTCATACTTCAAACCAAAGCCAAACATGCGATCCATACCAATGTGAGCGATCCAGATGAAGCTGATCAGCATGAGCACGTCTATTTTCAACACGTAACCTGCCGCCAAAAATACCATAGGAATCATGTACGTATGCCCCACATTGTAGATCATTGCGCCCAGTTTATTGTTAGCTGCATAGCCAATCATGAAGACATCCGGGAAGAGAAGCAACAGCAGGAAGAGCCACCAGGAATAATCATTGTAAAAGTAAATCGTTGTCGCTGTTGCGAGCACCAGCAAACCTTCTAATCGAATCCATAATCTAGTCATGTTATTTGATCTCCTTTGCATGTAATTTACTTTGATGTCGATGTAATTAATCGGCAGATTTCATTCCACTCAGCATCCACCCGATGCCCTGAGATACTTGTTCGTGTGAGAGCGGCTGGGAGGATAGCAATACAGGGGATTGTAATGTTAACCCGTCGAACACAGCTTGAATCAAGGCGGCGAAGGTCTCTTTTTCGGCTTCGTCCAGCGGCAGTTCCAGTCGATCAATGATTAGTCGGATACCCGATTTCATCTCTTGGTACAGTTTCACTAATTCCTGAGCCAACTTTTCATTACTCACGCTCTCCGTCCAAAGACTAATGAGCAGTGTGAACCACTCCGGATTGGTACTACGGAATTCAACGACGTGTTGTAACGCTTGCTGGAGCAAATCGGCGGGTTGTGCTGTCATATCCAATTGTTGCAGTCCTTCCTTCATCCCCCGGTTAATCATCCATTCCCGCACAACCTCCACCAGAAGTGTTTCCTTGGTATTAAAATGGTAACCGATCAGTCCTTGGGCTACGCCCGCTTTAGCCGCAATTTCTTTCATCGTGGCCTTGGTATAACCTACCTGGCCGAATAACGTAAAGGCCGCTTGTAAAATGGCGTTTCGGCGCTCATCTTGATTCCCCGATTGTTGTTTAGACATTTCATTTCAACTCCAATACTGTTTGCTCGAACAGTCAATTTATGTCCTTATCATAAAACTGTTTGCTCGAACAGTCAATATATATTTTAAATATTTTAAATTGTATGTTGCTTCCAATTTAATATGTTATACTATAAACGTTATATTAATGGTTTATTTTAGGAGGTTTTAAACGTGATGAGCAGTGTAGGATTTACAGGTATGTTATTTGCCATCGTTTTTCTGATTCTTGTGATTATGCTGATTCGTAGAATATTAAAAAGATGAGAAAAGTAGCCCTTGTTACATGGGCTACTTAAGTAACTTATGACTTCACCTTGAAAATCTTAATATCTACACCGCCCTCCGCCGGATAACCCTCACCAATAAGCGCATCCACGTTAAGATCGGATAGAGCCTGACTGTTGGTTATAATCCGAGGCGAGGTGCGGAACAGCATGTCGCCCTTTACTTCCCCGATATACCCATTATTTTCGATGTATATCTCACATGCTTGCCCTGTATAATCCTGTCCCTGTAACATATACCTGGCTGACAAGCTGTGACGTCCTCCCGCTTTTCCGATAATTTGTGTATCCACGCCTCCCTCACGAACGAATCCTTGGAAAAAGGTTCCTGTGACCTGTCCTGTAAATGTAATCATCACTACGGAGTCTCCATCCGAATTTTTTAGCTCGATTGAATTTTCAATTTTAACGTGTACCGTAAACAGTTCCTCCATCTCTAGCTTCGGCATCAATCATTCTCATCCTCTCTGTCAGTTATTTCGTGAATCTATCCATTCATTGACCTTTTATTTCACTTCGTCAGTTACATAAAGACTCCTGCTAACAAGCCAGTAAATCAAAGACATAACAAAAAAAAGTTGCCATTATAGCAACTTTTAGAGGTTGAGCATAAATTTTATAAGGTTTGGAAGTAGGTGCTTGTTCGCTAACATTACCTCACCAAACTTGGTCCAACTCGGGAAGAAAGAAGGCGTAGCCTTGCTTTCCGTTTTTCTTGATTCTGTACATGGCCATATCAGCAAGTTTTAAAAGTTCGTTCGGGTCTTGTCCGTGCTTTGGAAACAAACTGATGCCAATGCTGGCAGACAGATGGATCTCAATAGCATTCACATGGATCGGAGCACCAAACGCAGTCGTCAGGTTTTTGGCAACGACCTCCGCATCATTGTCATCCTTAAGCTGGTTCAGGATAATGCTGAATTCGTCCCCTCCGAGTCTTGCTACGCAATCCGAACTGCGAACATTTGCCTTCAAACGTTGGGCCACTTCCGTTAAGACTTGATCTCCTATATCATGACCGTAGGTATCATTGATCTGCTTGAACCCGTCCGTATCGATATACATGACCGCAAAGCGTGACTCACTTCTTAGCGCGTTGCTCACGGACCATGCAAGACGATCCTTAAATGCTAAACGATTAGGAAGACCTGTCAAGGAATCATGCAAAGAAAGATGTTTACTGATCTTCTCCGAAACTTTGATTTTGGTATATTCAGTCTCCAGCTCTTTAATCAGGTTCTTGAGTTTGTACACGCGAGTGCTTGTGTTGGTTGTGTCGCTAATCTGCAGCAGTGCATAGCTGTGATCATCTTCATAAAGTGGTTCAACATGTAGATTTTGTCTGTAAAAACGCTCATCTCCTCCCTCCTTCGGAAGGATAAAAGATTTATGTAGAGCGCTGGAGCAGAACCTGCTCTGCCCGTGATACAGCGCATTTTGTATGATATTCATATACATATTAGCCTTGAATCTGGGGCAAATCTCGAGCAGATTTTTACCGAGCACGTCTTCAGCGGGCATGCCTGTTAAACGTTCCAACCAGCCATTCCACACGAGAATTTTCAATTGTCTGTCGACAATCATAATCCCCATTTTGGTTTTGTTCAGCGCTTGTACAATGAGATTATTCATGGTTATCCTCCCAGCAGAGCATCTATCTTATCCAGCAGACTGGAGATGGAATCCATGCTCAATGCAATCACGATAATTCCTTTTACATCTGTATCTGCAAGCAAAAAGGAGGTATGTAGCACCAATATGTATACTTCATTCTGAAGCAGGATTTGCGGGTCAGTACCTGTAACATGAATCAGCTCAATATCCGGCAATACATACTCCAGTTTCATTTCAAGGAAATTTCCGAATTCACCGATAATGGCATTCAGCAACACATTGCTGACTTCCTGTAGCACATCAAGATCCGTATCCATCAGCCGACAATCGTTTGCATCCGCGTTCTCTGTCAATTCTCCGAGACACATGTTAGCTAACACTTTTGCCTGCTCGGCAGGGAACATCAGGAAAGCTTTGCCTTGAAATTGATACCCGAACTGTAAAGATGACCGAAAGAGATGACCTTCGGCAAATAAAATGTTGTATCTTCGATCCTCCCGATCCACTTCCGTAATGGAGATTAAGTCAACCTCGGGGATATTAAGTACAATATGTTTGTCTACAATTTCCGATAACATGTTCGCTGCTTGTCCGACGTAAACATTGACAAGTTCAGTAAGCAGATCCTTCTGCAGCTCATTCAGCATGACGGGCCGCCTGAATCATTTGGAGCAATGTGCCTGCTCTTTCTGCAGTTAAGGGTTTATTCAGGAATCCTGAGATGCCCAGCTCCTCCACTTCCTCACGGGTAGCCTTCTGAATATCGGCAGACAAAATAATAATTTTGACATTCTGATCTTTCTCTCGAATCAAACGAAGCATATCCTGGCCATTGAGTCCTGGCATCAAAAGATCTGTCGTTATCAAATCAGGTTTGTAATCCTGATAAAGACGGAAACCATCTTCTCCGTTGGTGGCCGTTCGAATTTCGCAATCCGGAATATGATCGCTAATCAACTTGCTCATCATTTTCTGTACAAAAATCGAATCTTCCACAATTAATACTTTCATGATTCTACTCAGTCTCCTTGATAAAGTTTTAAGGGCGCAACATATGAGGCGCTGTAGACAGTTTCTTGAGAAGGAGCTTCGCGCACAGGTGGAACCCCTTAAAAGTGACTGACGGATGAAATAGGCAAAACAATATAAATTATAGTTATTAGAAAAATAGGTTGTCAACAATATTTAAAAATAAATTAGAACGTATTCCATTGTCAATGGAAGGGAAATCCCAACGATTCGTAAAGCTACAAAATTCAATGGAAATATAATTATGTTTGGGCTTCCGACACCGGCGGACGCTAGAATTACTGTAAACACGTAAAAGGACGAAGCCAATCATGAAATGCTAACTCACATTTCGATGATATCCTGCTTCGTCCTTTTCATATTAACCTAATCATACAGCAAGTCAGCGATACAGCGGACCGTACGCAGCGCAGGCTCGGTAATCTGCACTCTCCAAGTCTTTGGTTCCGAATGCGGACCAGGCACTAGGGCGGAAAATACGCTTGGCATCAATATTGTGCATGTTAACCGGAATACGCAATATGCTTGACAGGGTAATCAGATCGGCCCCGATGTGACCATAACTAACCGCACAGTGGTTGGAGCCCCAGGCTTCCATCACGCTGTACACGTCTCCGAAAACCGGATCATCTTGCACCAGTTTTGGCACAAACCATGTCGTAGGCCATGTTGGTGTTGTTCGCATATCCAACTGTTCATGTACTTCATCCGGTAATTCCACAGTGTAACCTTCGGCCAGTTGAAGCACGGGGCCAAGTCCTGCAACGAGGTTGATGCGAGCCATCGTCACAGGCATGCCTCCTCTCGTCGTATAATCCGTGGAATATCCACCTCCGGCAAACTGATCCATATAAGTCGGTCTCCAACGGACAGCATCCAGACAGGCTTGAACCTCCTGCTCTTCAATCTCCCAATGCGGTTTCATTACTGGTTTGCCGTCACGTTGCTGCTCCCCTGTTCCATCCAGTGCAGCAGGTCCAGAATTAATCAGATGTATAAATCCTGATGCTGCAAGGCCGTCAGGCCTCCATCCGGTAACTCGCTCTACGGCTTCGGGACTCCAATAGGCGCGAACATCTGCAAATATTTGAGCGGTATGTGATACATAATGATTCAGCAGCATCGTGACGGCGTTTAAATTGTCGTTCTCGGTGGCGACCATATAAGGCTCCCGAATGCCATTCCAGTCAAAGGAGCTGCATAGAACGGCTTCAAGCACATCCGCACTCGGCTGATAATCTGTCCACTCCCGCTGTCCCTGAAATCCGGATGCAATAGCGTTATAACCGTAAGCTTCTTCCTCATATCCCATTTCCGCAAGTTTGGGATTGCCTATCATTAAATCTCGTACAATCATCGCCATACGAACCGAGGTTTCCCAATTTTCCGATTTCTCCTGCGGGCTAATTCGGACAGATTCAGGATTAGGATCAGGTCCCTCCCGGCAATAACGTGTTACCCAAGCCAGGGCAACCTGCAATTCCTGCTTATCATAGATATGTTTTTCAAGTCTGCGGTTAACCTCCGTCATATCCACATACGCATTTCTCATGCCCAGATAGCGCTGGTAGAAATTTTCGTCAACAATGCAGCCTGCAATTCCCATCGAGACTGAGCCGATGGACAGATATGATTTGCCTCGAAGCAATGCAGCCGCCATAGCTGCACGGCTAAACCGAATCAACTGATCCCGAACATCCTCAGGTAGCTTTCGTTCGTTCTGATCCTGAATATGTCTGCCGTAAATTTTAAAAATGGGGAGTCCTTTCTGGTTATGCGCCGCGTGAAGCGCAGCCAGATAGACTGCACCGGGGCGCTCCGTGCCGTTAAATCCCCAGACAGCATGTGGCAACGTAGGGTCTGTCTCTATCGTCTCTAGCGGATAACACCAGCCACTGGCAACGGTGAGCAGCACACCGACACCTTCCTTGCGGAATTGCTCGGCACAGCGTGCAGCTTCTGTTGTACCGGAGATACACGGCTCAAAGATAACGACCTGTACCGGAGATCCATCCGGATAACGGAGAACGGCAGTGATTGCAGCGGCGGCTTCACGCGCAAGCTCCATCGTGCTCTCCGCCAAGGCTTGCTTTACAAGCTTGCGGCGATCTACGATCGGACGAATACCGATTTTGGGAAAGCCACTTTCATAACGGTGTGAATCCTGATTCATCATGAACGCTCCTTCACTCATTTTTATCCCATTGTCCCCGAAGGGAAAGTAAAGCTGTGTCGACCTGGCTTCAGCTCTTGAATGCGGGGTAGCTTCGCTGCTATAACAACAGCAGAAGGCATGACGAGTGTAGCCGTGGTTTTCTCGGGAATTTCCACCTGGATGTGCAGTCCTGTTTGGTCTTTTTTCCAGGCTGCGGCGATTTTTCCATGTGCGGTTCGGATTGATGCGCTGACCCCATCCAGTTTGGTAGGGATGCAGGGTTCGATCCATATTTTTTCGTAACCCGGGGAATCCGATCTAATCCCTGCGAGTCGTGTGTAAAAAGAGACACTGATCCCTCCAAACATGGCGTGATCATGAGAGTGCATGCCCCCCTTATCGCTCCACTGCTCCCAAAGCGTGGTTGCCCCTCGTTCAATCTGATAACCAAAGCCCGGGTATTCCTTCTTGGTTAAAAGCTCATATGCGACATCGATATATCCGTAATCAGCAAGCACATCCAGCAGATATCTCGTTCCGTAAATGCCTGTGTGAAGGTATCCTCCTTTTTCAGCAATGGCCTGCACAAGCCGTTCTGCAGCAGAAGCACGTTGTTTGACAGGGACCAATCCGTAGGCAAGCGGCATAAGCTGAGCAGTCTGTGAACCTTCTGCATAGATGCCATCCCCTGTGTGGAAACGGCGCTGAAAAGCACGATGAATGTCATCAGCCAATTGACCGTAATATTCGTGGTCGGCGGGTTTACCCAAAATGGATGCCGATTCGGCAACGATGGAAGTGATTCTGTAATAGACACTGGTATTGACCAGTTCTACTTCATGAAAGTAGTTTTCCCAACCATCTTCATTCGGGGGGCACCAATCCCCAAACCCTTCCTTCACTTCATGTTCAGGCCATTTCTTATGAAGATGATCGATATATGCCTTCATGGACGGATAACTCTCGCGCAGTACGTCAAGGTCGTTATAATGCTGATAAAGATGCCATGGAAGAGAAACCTTGTCTCCGCTCCAGTCTGGATTGGTCTGGCTATCTTCAATATCGTCCAGCCATTTATGGTAATAGCTATGCATATTGAAATGGTGCATGCCGGATTCCTCAACGACAGCGGAATCCATTAGGCAAGGTGTTCGCTCATCACGCTGGCAGCAGTCCGTGGGAATGCTCACCAGATTGTTAAGGTAAGACCAGCGAACATTGCTGTATAGCTGATTAAGCAATTCATCCGAACATTCAAATGTGCCTGCCTGTTCAACAGCGGCATGGATCGGAACCGCCTGAATGGAAATCCAGCTTGATCCGGCACAGACTTCTACATACCGAAATCCATGATACGTGAAACGTGGCTCGTAACATTCTTCGGCATGTCCGCGGAGGATGTAAGTATCTGTAGCCTTCGCGTTACGGTTCGTCCAGGAATCGATATTGCCTAGTCCATCCACCAGTTCACTGTATCGGAACCGTAGCTCATGACCCGCTTGTCCTTTCACCTGAATGCGAACCCAACCCGCGATGTTTTGTCCAAAGTCGTATACATTCACGCCAGGACGAGGATGAAGCACAGCGATAGGCTGCAGCGATTCGAATGGCAGAATGGGAGGCTGTTTATTTTCCTTGAGTTCACCTTTTGGCGGCTCTGCTGCTACAGCTCTTGTCCAGTGCTTGTCTTCGATAAAACCGGGACAGTCCCATCCGCTGTGCTGCAAGCGTGCGTCATATGCCTCCCCATCATAGATATCATTGGCAAGAATCGGGCTTGCCGCCGAGGACCAGGATTCGTCTGTAATAATGGTCTGTGTGGTGCCATCCTCAAAGCGTAGATCCAGTTGCAGGAGAAGCGCCTTATCCCGATTCCATTTCCATCCCCAACGGGAATAGTTGTAATGATAGCCATTCCCCAACCAGACTCCCAGTACGTTTTCACCTTTTTGTAACAGAGGTGTCACGTCATATGAGTCATATAGCATTCTTCGATGATAAGGTGAATTGGCTGGAGCAAGTACACGGCGATCTGCCCGCTTTCCATTAATAAGAAGCTCATACCAGCCGATCGAATAGATGCGCAGTCTGGCTTCAATCGGAGAGGTTGGCATATGAAATGTTTTGCGGAATAGCGGGCTGTCTACTGGAAACGCTGCCTTGCAAACGGATAGCATTTCTCCCTCAAGCACCAATCCGTTCCCAGAAGCATGAATCGTACCTGCTGTGCAATGCGTGGTTAGCGGATCATAAAAACGGTTGGAGTACAACACCCGTCCATCGCTTCCGGTGAGTTTCAGGTCGCGAAAGACCGCTTTTTGCCCTTCTTTTGTCCGGAATCCGACTGTTCCCTGATATTCTGTTGCTTGGCAATGACAAAAAAATTGTTCATTTATCGTGACTTTCCATTCTCCGTTTTCTGTGCATACTTTAAGCGATATTTTCGTAAGCTCTGTCGACAGGAATGAAGGTAGTTTGATGCTTTCTATCACATGCTTCACACCTTCTTCTGTGCGGAAAATGTAAGCAATAAAGGGGTTCTCATCTGTAGTAAATTGCGCATGTTCCCCACGCTCTGTCTTTTCTTGCTCGCTCTCCCGAAGTTCAACCCCGCAGTGATCGTTCTCATTCTGATACCCAAACAAAAATGATGCACCACCTGTTGCAACGTCGATTACGACTTCTGCTTGATAAGAAGTCCACTCATCAATAGCACTTGTCTGGCGGGTAATCCACTCGGCAAGCCATGTGTCCGACATTTTCCCTGCCTCCTTACGCATTCGTCTGTTTCTCCTCTAGAAAATTCTCATGTATGATCGTCACTTTAGAGGCGTTCCAGGCACTCACAGTTATCACACTTAACCGGAATTCAGATCCCGTTTCAAACGCAATGCGTCTCTCTTCTCCCGGCAAAAGGCCAAAATCATTGTCATCCAGATAGCAGCTCCAATCCTCGGGAAAATCGTGAATCATTACTCGAATTGCAGGCATGCTCCCGATGTTACGGATAATAATCACGCCGCTATTGTCATCTGTATAGACAGCAGACGCTTCCATTGAAGTACAAGGCAGTTCTCGTAGCGGTGCATTGGAAAGGTTCCCATACAGCATGAATGCTTGCTCAGCGTCCTTACCTTGGTATTCGTTGGCATCGTGCCGGTGTTCTCTCTCGAAAGCGAGAAGTTCCGCAGTCTTCGGCTGCGCATTGAACCAGTACCATTGATCAGAGATCAAACTCCCATTGGGAGCATGCAGTGTAACCGCCATAAGAAAAGGAGCAATGCATGAGGTTTCGGGCAGCTTGATTTCCAGCGTATCTATGCAGAGCGCCCGTCCCGGTTTAGCTGTTAAAGCCGGGTACTCCCATGTCATTATTTCGGTTAATTGACTGCCGTACAGTCTGACTTGTACCGTTACCTCTGCAAGTATTTCACGCGAATCATTGACGAGGTGTAAATCTGCGTGAAACATCTCTCCCGACTGCCATCCGTCCAGCTTCGTTGTCGTGATAAACGCATTTTGCGGACGGCAAGCTTGTTTCGCACGATAATAAGAGAGTTTAGCTGTCCCATAGAAATCGACGACTGCCCAGGAATGTCCAGGGAAGCTATCTGTAAATTTGTAATACCAATATCCACTTTTGTTGTTCCCCGTACCTGCTCGTTGAATATCTGCGGTGAGGCGGATGGCATCACCCTGTGCAGTCTGCGAATAGGTGATATAGTCAAACCAGTTGCGGATTGGTCCATACGCCGCGTACCGCATCACTTTAATGATATCTTTCAGACCAAACTGATGAAAATGAGCCTTCCATCCTCTGCTTTCCTCAGTCGGTGGAAAAGAAGACAACGCATCTTCCGGCATATACCGCAAACAGCTGGAAACATTCGTCTGGCTTGGAATGCCGAATTCGCCGTAAAAAACGGAAGGCATCGCTAACGTGGCTTCATCGAGCGGTTCGCCGCCATGATACACATTCCAGTTATGAGCACTGCCACCCCAAGGATCGGTTCGATGAAAAGGACGTGATGGATCATACTCGCGGCACCGCTTCCCGACTAGAAAAAGACCTTCGTCTGCCCCGCCATGCGGCCCATTTTCGTTGCCACCGCCCCACATCACCAAAGAAGGATGATTCCGCAGCCGTTTGACGGAAAGAACAGTTTGACGGTCAATGACACCCAGGTCAGTCAGAGGTGCATCGGGAGGCCCCCAACAGAGGGGAAACTCTTGATAGACCATAATGCCCTTTTCGTCACATAAGGTATAGAACTCATCAGTTTCCACAATGCCGCCGCCCCAAGCCCGGAGCATCTGAACATGGCCTCTGCGTGCCAGCTCCAGTAAACGTTCGTATTGCCCTTCCTTGGTTGTGAGCATGACGTCCGGCCAGCACCAATTCGCACCTTTTATGAAGATCGGTTCGCCATTAATGACAAATTTCCAGCGATAGTCTGTTTCAGGTGCGGTATCTATCATGGGTCGCATCTCAATCGTACGGATAGCAAAAGAAGTGAAGGCTGCACCTGTGTTAATTGATTTTGATTCCGCTGTCCATGCTGAGTTCAATATGCCCATTGAACGATTTGACATATCATCCGCATCTCGATCAGTACCTTCACAAGAGACTACTTGCAGCACAAGCTCGTAGAGAGGCTGTTCCCCATACCCTGACGGCCACCAGATCTTCGGATTGTTCAGTTTGACTTCGGTGGAGAATTTGCTTTTGCCATAGGGCACTGTAATAACAGCTGTAAATCGGCTCTGTTCATAACTTTCATATTGTTCTTTCATCCCAAGGGCTGGATTGTTTTTACTTGATGTCTCCCTGCGCACCTTATCGGTTTTCAGCCGGATCTGACCTTCGATGGTTATAGAAACCTGCTCAACAAGAGAACTATCTGCTGTAAATTCGATATGGAGAGTTGCCTCATTCGAAGTGAAAGACCTTGTTACAACATACGGATCAAGTAAAGCTATGTCTGGTTGACTCCTTATGCGCACATCTTTCCAGATGCCAAGCGATATGAGATGTCCATAGTGCCAGCCAAAGCCTGGACTTGGTTTCATCAGACCATTCCAGCTTTGAGGTGCCGGATCGATTCGAACAACGAGTTCATTGGCTTCATTCCATCGAACCAGATTAGTAACGTCATGAACCGGGCCGCCAAACATTCCTTGATGATGACCAAGCGATACGCCATTGAGAAATACGGTGCCGGAGTAATCAATGCCGTCAAATTCCAGGGAAAGCCGGCTTCCATCCCACTCCTTCGGCACTTCGAATGTGGTAGCAAACCACCACTCCGTACACTCCACGCGTGTTCGGCGGAACCAGACAGGTATGTCTTGTGGTGAACCATACTGTTCAAGTTCGTCAATCGTATTGGTATTCCAATGCGGGTCTTCCATGAAGCCCAAATCCATTAAAGCTTGCTGTACTGTTGCAGGAATACTGATCTCAAGCCAGTCCTCGCGCGAATGCTCAGGGTCGTACCAACGTTCACGCATTCCTTCGCTGGCGCGTGCCTTCCGTCCAAACCAACCTGTCGCAGGAGCAGGATCACCGGGATCAGCTGCTTCTCCTCCCTTCAGGCGCCATATGCCAGACAATAGCAGAGAATCCGATGTGGAAACAGTTGAGTACGCTGAACCGGACTCCTGGTCCTCCATCATATGCTGCATTTCAAGCATTACCGGGTGAATCGGAATACGACTATCCATATCCACCCAGGCATCTCCGTGAAGCGAAGAGCGGGCATAAGCCTCATCCTGAACTTCGTCGAGATAACGCTTACCTTTCTCGGAACGGTAATATGAGATGTTTGTCATCGTGCTAACACTCCATTCAGGCTCTGTGAATTTTGTAACTTTGTTTACTCGGTATGCGCTGATTCAACATGTTTTGTGGATGAGCACTGGCCGATAACCTTCCGGTACTTCCATCGAAACCGAGATTGCTTTAGGAGCAACGACTTCTAACTGAAATACCGACTCGTCTCCTTCCTTGCTGATCTCCCAGCGCACATCGATTCTTCCATCCCCCGGAAGGGGTACCGCGCCTTTGGCCCATTGCAGATCTCCAGGTTGGGGCGCAATCCGAACGTTCGTCCAACCGTCTGCGGTGGGGCGCACTCCGAGTACCATAGCTCCTAAAAAGTATCCCGGTGCAGCTGACCAGGCATGGCAATGACTGCGTGTCAGATCCTTCGGATTAGGTCTGTTCTCGGTAAATCCCGGGTACATCTCCCAGCAGGTTGTGGCCTCATGCTTCACCATCTCACCAAACTTCGCACGAATATCTTCAAGCATCGTATCGATCTCTCCGTTCATCATCAGCGCTTCATAATAAAAAAACGTCATGAACGGACTGCCGATTGCAACAAAATCTTTAGGCGGTGACTTTAAATAGGCGTTCAGCTTCTCCTTGCGCTCATCTGTTGCGACTCCGGTAATCAATGCGATCACCTGGGTCTGCATGCTAAATGTGCTGGAGGGAGAACCGTTGGCGTGGATACAGTCCAGGAAGGCCTGCCGCTCACTGCTCCATAGGTGCTTGTTTATAGCATGAATTAACAGATGGGACCTGGACTCGTAGTACAGGCCTGCCTCTGCGGCCCCTGCGAGTTCAGACAATCGTGCTGCATCTGCCAGCGTTCGTGCAAAAATGGCATTTTGATGGGTAACTGTCCCATCATTGGGTTGCTCCATCGGAGCCCAGTCGAGCAGGTTCCAGGCATGAATGGTTAATAATCCATGATCATCTATATATTGAAGGTAATGATCCAGCGTAAATTGAACCTTCGGCCAGATCGTTGATGCGAAGTTTCTGTTTCCGGTATGCCGGGCGTATTCAAGACAGGCAGTTACCCAAAAAAAAGTCCAGTTAGGGATGACACTGCTCCATCCGCTCGGCACTTGATCGACATAAAGGGGTGTCTGCTGACCTGATCCGGGCACTAGCTCAAGACAATGTTTTACAATATCCGTCGCACCAAAGACGTAATAGTTCACAAGTGCTTCATTACGGCTGTCCCCTACCCAGAACACCTGTTCATAGGTCGGGCAATCTACAAACGTATCTTCCATGCACAGCCGGGTCGTATGTTTGCTAATCTCCCAGATGTCATTCAAGAGTGGGTCTGAGCAATGGAAGCGGCCGATCTCTGCCACTGGATAATTGCTCTGCACAAGCGTCACACCAAACAGTCGAATAGGAGCTACATTCCCGTGAATTGTAAGCATTAGATAGCGCATTCCACGCCGCACAGGAGATTCATAGCTTTGTCTGCCTTCAAGGCATACATAACGTAGTGTATTATCTACGCCAAAGGTATCCTGCCTCCATCCGCCATCCATGTATTCGAATCCATAGGCATCAATGACCGTACCTTCCGGTGCCTCAACTTCAAATCGCAGATAACCAGACCATTCACGTCCAAAGTCCAGAATCAGCTCAAGGCCTTGACCTTCAACCATTGCCGGTATGATGGCTGGCCTGCGATTGGCAAAGCATACCTGCTGCAATGCTGCTGGCACGGCACGGCTCTGCTCTTTTCGCTTCCATATACTATAGGTAAAGATTGAAGCATCAGAGCTTAACATGGCAGGAAAAGCCCGCATCCATTTTCGGTAAACAATCAATTCTGAAGCCGAAGCGATTTTTCGACATTGTTCATACACATCTGCGTCCTGAAAAGCATTCCCATCCAAGGGCTGATTGCCGCCAAAGCCTTGATATGCACGCAGTGGGTCTGAACTCGGCTGATGATCAACATGCACCAGTGCCGCGAACGGGCCGATCAGCATAAATGGTGATTCGCCTGCCGTTTCTTCATCTATAAACGGCGAAACAACCGTAAATGAAACGTCACAGTCGATGCCAAAATGCAGACCACCACCATGATCGGGTCCAGCGAGTTCAATTAATAACAGATTGTCTCCGGGCTGTAGACTGACCCGCTGCAGCCGGCGTGGTCGTTCCCCTTCCATCGCTTCAGCGGTGTAATAGGTTCCGTTGAGGGTGATGCCGCGAAGCGCATGGAAAGCGCTGAAAAATCCGATCACCGCCTCAGCTTCACTGCTTGCACGGATAACTGCTGCCGCATATCCGGCAAAGGATACCGGGTTGGCATGCATTTTGCTGCCTGGCTCCATCGCTTCACGTACATCCAGCACATGGGTCCACGAGACGAGAGATACCTCTTTTAAAGACTCGACCCGGACCGGCCAAACCTCTTGGTCTGTCAATTCAGGAATATCGCTCGGGATCAGTTGCTTCCAAGGGGCATCCCCTGGCCTAGCGATGATCCGGGCGTTCGTCCAACCGTGCCTGGCAAAATCTATGTCTGTTTCTTTTCCAATCCAATCTATTTGTGAGTAGCGTGCATCCACCTGTTCGCTAAAACCAAGCTGGCAGGACATCCGTGAAGCCCTTCGCTCGTATCCGGCATATGGAGCGGTATGCCAAGTATCATCTGTAGCAACGATCAACTGCCTCTGCCGGGTAAGTGCTTCTGTCTGCGGAGAGAGCTGCTCCAGTTGAGCCAGCAGTCCTCCTTTACCCGGCAGATAGTTGAACGTAGCGACCCCGTAACTCATCACCAGAACAGCAATTACATTACTGCCAGGGCGCAGTAAATGTCCGACTTCGTGCACATGAAAGTTCAGTTCAAATGGCCAAGAGCGATTAGGTCCTCTTCCACACAAGACGCCGTTTACATACAGAACATAACGGGCATCTGCCGTAATCGAGACCTCTGCACCTTCGTAATCCCAATGCTGCAGCATAAATTGTTTTCGAAAAGAGCGCCATTCATTACGCGGCCATTCCTCAGCGCCTCCCCATATCCATGACGCTTTCCAGATGAAATCACTTGTTCCGTCTTTCGTCGGCAGTTCCCTCCCGCCAGTTGGCAACGTTTGATCCATATCTAAATCAACTCCCGTTCCATCAATGTTGGGCTGAAGCTAAACGTATGCGTCTCCATTCCCATCACTCCATGTTGCAAAACAAAAGGAGCTAAAACATCACGCTTTAGCTCCTCCCTTGCCCTTTCTTTTTCGGTCAAGTCGGTTTACAGACCGTGAGCTTGACGAAGCCGTTGGTATTCACTGTTATACCAAGCTGTAAATTCGTCTGCTCCGGCTTTTTTGAATGCAGCCAGTGCAGCCTGTTTGTTTGCTTCAAAGGCTTGCTCATCCTTGGAAAGAATAATCTTGGCTGCCTCGCGTGCTGCCAGCTCTTTCAGCTCAGCCTCCTGTTTTTTCAGTTTGTCATCCAGTGTTACACCTGGGATGGTGTTACGCCTAATGATTTCCTCGTCCGTCATGCCATTCATCCAGCTAGTGAACGTATTCAGTTTGCCTTCATCAATCAGCTTTTTAAATACCTCTCCTGAGTATGAAGCACCGTAATGCTGAGCGAAGTCTTTTTCAAGCGTTGTAGCTGCTTTTGACAAGGACTCCTCGGAGGTAAAGAGGTCAACCGGCATTTTGTCATTCGGATTCACCATATCTCCGCCGAGACCGATGATATTCCGATCAAGTGAAAGTCCCGTTGCTTCGTATGGTGCACCGCCTGCCGCTTTCAAAGCCAATGTTTCGTCCGTCAGTGCCGGTTTACCGTCAACCACTTTCCAGTGTTTACCTTCTACGCCGTTGTACATGGTGCGTGCACCTTCATAAGAGTAAATATAATTCAGGAATTCCATCGCTTTTTCAGGATTTTTGGATGTTTTGGAGATACTGTAGGCTTTATCCTGCCAGCCGAGTGGGTTCACTGCACCTGTCCAAGCCAGTTTGCCTGCGGGTACAACGAGATATCCTTTGCCTTCGCTTGCATGCTGTGCGTTGAAATCACCCATTGCCCAGGTCGCTGGACCAACAACGATCTGTCCTGCTGTTGCTTTAGCCATGTAATCATTGTTTTTCATCGTCAGGGAATCGGGATCAAGCAATCCTCTACGCTGCGCTTTATTGTAGAAATCAAGTGCTGTCCAGAAGTTGGAGGATTCATCGGTCAGATTGCTGATAAACTCGCTGCCGCCAACTTTGGATGCCGTCAGGTCACTTGTAGCACTCACACTTTCATTGAAGATGATTGGCGGAATCGTATAAGGCCACAGTCCCCAATCCTGCCACATGGACACGCCATAAACTTTCTTTCCGTCTTCCGTCTGCGGGTGTTTCTCTACGATTTGGGCAACAACGTCGAGCAAATCATCCATCGTTGCAATTTCAGGGGTGCCAATTTCTTTGTACCAGTCCCAGCGAATCGTTGGGCCAATGGTGATCGGTGCAATGGATGTCCCCGGTTTGGATTGTACTTGCGGCGGCAGGAAATACAATTTACCCGTGCCGTTGCTCCAGTTCTTTTTGCTGTAGTCTACAACGGTAGGAATGTTGGCTGTTATATCCTTGCCGGATTTGGCGAGCATATCGTCAAGTGGAACAATCAGATCCCCTTCAATTAATTGCTTCTGATATTTATTTACATTTGTGCGAACCAGGTCGGGCAGATCACCGCCGGCAAGCAATACATTGAATTTGTTTTCGTCTGCTTCAACGTATTCAATCTTGACCCCGATTTTTTCGGCAATGGCCTGAGCGACCTCGTTGTTTTGCTGTGTATTCCATTTGGAGCCGGTCTCCATAATTAGCACACGCAACGTAACAAGATCTTGGTTAGAACCACTGTCTGGTGTACCGGATTCGCCAGTACCAGTCTGGCCTGTTCCTCCACTCGTACAGGCTGCAAGCAGCAAAGACGTCATCATGAGCAAGGCCATTACTCGGCGGAACGTTTTTTTAGTTCTCATGTCATAACCCTCCTGTTTTTTTCTTCTATAATTATCGGCATTATGCCGGATAATCCAATCTCGTTGCAACACTTTTTAGCCAACAAGCCTTATCCCTTAACGGCACCCATCATGATTCCTTTCACGAAGTACCGCTGCAGCATCGGATACACAAGAACAATCGGCAAGGTAACCAGCATCGTGATTGTCATGCGGATAGACTGAGGTGTGAGTGTTCGAACTACATCTCCCCGGGTTAATTCCTCTGTTGACATGTTGGACAGGTTACTGGATTGGTTCAGGAAATTATAGAGCACCAGTTGCAATGTTTGCAGCTTCGGGTTTTCGACCAGGAAAAAGTTATCAAACCAGGTATTCCATTGACCTACGGCAGAGAACACGGCAATGGTGGCAATGATCGGCATTGAGAGCGGGAAAATAATACTGCGATAGATCCGGAAATATCCTGCTCCGTCAATCTTCGCTGATTCCTCAAGAGAGGCAGGAAGCTGTTCAATGAACGTTTTGATCAAAATAATGTTAAAGCCAGACATCGCACTAGGGATGATGTATAGCAGAAAATTATTTTGTAGGCCATATGCTTTCATCGTTAGATACCACGGGATAAAACCAGCGTTAAAATACATGGTAATGAGGACAAAACGGTAAATGATTTTACGATACGGCATCTCTTCTTTGGTGATCAGATAGGCGAAGAACGAACAGCTGAATACGGTAATCAATGTACCTAGCACCGTTCTGGAGACACTGACCAGTGCAGCATCAATAATCCCGGGCAATTGCACCGTTGCTTTATAGGCTTCAAGAGAGAATCCGGCTGGCCAGAAATATACCCCCTTCTGAACCTCAATCGGATCACTGATGGAATAGATGAAAATGTAATAGAACGGGTAAATCGTGATGATGACCAAAAGTGACAGCACGATGTAGTTAAACAGTGTGAACGTCAGGTCTTTCCAATCGGTATGGCGGACGGGACGAAGCGTCTGTCCTGCGGGTTGTGTGCGCATATCGGTTTTGCTCCTTTCCCTGCGAGTCAGACGATGCCTTGACCGCGTACTTTCTTGGATAAAATGTTAACACTGAACAGCAGCAGAACACTGATTACCGTTTTGAAAATCCCCACAGCTGTGGAGTACGAGTAATCTCCGGTCACAAGACCAAGACGGTACACATACAGGTCAAGTACCTCAATCCGATCCGCGATCATAACGTTACTGAATACAAGATATTGTTCGAATCCTGCCGAGAGCAGGTTACTGACCGAGAGCAACAGAAGCACGATAAACGTTGGCATGATGCTGGGCAGTGTAATATGCCAGATGGTACGCATACGCCCGGCGCCATCCACCTTCGCTGCATCGTATTGCTCGCTGTCTATGCCCACGATGGCTGCCAGATAGATGATGGCACTCCATCCTGCGGATTTCCACAGTAACAGCAAGGTCTGCACCGTCCATACCCGGTCATAATTTCCGAGGATATCCACGGGCGGATTGCCGATGCCTGTTTTCATCATAATGGAATTGACTGCCCCCTCCGTGCTGAACATGCTGAAGGCCAGTGAAAACACGATGATCCAGCTGATGTAGTTCGGCAATGTGGACACCGTCTGTACCAGCCTTTTGAACCAGCCTGCGCGAACCTCCGATATTAAAATGGCGAGAAGCATCGGCACTGGTGCTGTTGCGATGGACAGTACGCTAAGGGCTAGCGTGTTCGCGAGTACAGGACCCATTCGCGGATCATCAAACATGTTCCGGAAGTTTTCCAGCCCTAGAAACGGGGTGTGTTGCAATGGAATGCCCGGTTTATAGTCGAAGAATGCATAAACCCATCCGAATAACGGTACATAACTGAACGCTAGTGTAAACAGGACAAAGGGTGCCGCTAGCAACAACAGATGAATGCCGTCTTTACGATTTAGCTTGCCGGCTTTTTTGGTAACAGAACTTTTCAGCGTTTCGGTTCGTTGCATATGAATTTCTCCTTTGTGCGTGTGCTTTCGTTTTGGCTTATTCATATGATAGCGCTTTCTTAAAGGCGCTTGAATGAAACTTCCCCCGATCTGCTTGAAAAAAATATTACCGTCTCTCAAGTCAACTTGAACGATCTTAAGATGTTTCTTGAACAAATCAGACAACTATAATTGAAAAAAAGCTCTCATGGTTCGCCTTTCGGGCGAAAACATGAGAGCTTCTATGGAGAAGCTAAGAAGCTACCTTATTTCAGTTCAATTATCCTATAGCTCCATTGAATAAGTAACACTTTTTATCGACGTGCTGGCAAAGTAATTATAACTTTCGCGCCCTGATCAGTTGGAACAAATTGAATGCCATATTCAGCCCCATAATATAAACGAATCCGTTTATTGACGTTGTTCAGGCCAATACCGCTGCCTCCAGCCGTAGACTTGGGTGATTCTCCCCTCGCTAACTTTTCATTTAAAGCTTCCAGCATCCCCGTGTCCATGCCTACCCCGGAATCGGCAACGCTCAACATTAGTTGATTCTCATCCCCGGTGGCCTCGATCCGAATTTGGATGGCAAAGTCCTCGCTCTGTCTGCCAGATGCAATCGAGTTCTCCAACAACGGCTGTAAAATAAAGCGTGGAACCTGACAATCCATCCATTGTTCCTGTACGTCCATGGTGAACGTAATGTTATTGTTAAATCGCATGTTAATGATCTTCAGATAGTTGTCCACATACGACAGTTCATCACGCAGCGTACACATCGAATCTTTACTAGAGAACACGGGACGCAAAATATTTCCCAACGCAACAATCGTATTCACGATGTTGTCTGCCTTGACAATGACAGCCATCCAACGAATCATGTTCAATGTATTGTAAAGGAAATGTGGATTGATCTGGTATTGCAAAGCCTCCAGCTCCAGTTCCCTTTTCTTCTCTTGGATTTCATTATTTTTCTCCACGAGCTCCACCATACTCAGCGACATTTCATTAAAGCGGCGGATCACCGTGCCGAGCTCGTTATTCGGTACATGATCAACGGTAACGCCGAGTTCACCGCGACTCATGTCCTTCATTTTGCCCGATAATTGGTTCAGTGGTTTAATTATTTTGCGCAACCAGAAGTAGGAAGCGATAAAGATCGCCAGCACACTTATGGTGAACACCAATATAAGCATACGTTGAACGCCAAGAATCTGGTCTGCATACTGACTGAGCGGAATCTCTTTCAGCAGAAACCAGCCACCATTATGGAGTTTATAATAAACCACCTGCATGTTGCGTCCTGCCTTTTCATCATCCAGACTTCCGTAAGCGCCGTTCTCAAGGTCCTCACCTGGCTTGAAGTGGCTGGGGGTTCCCACCCGACCCTCCTCACTGGCTGATATAACCGTTCCGTCAGCGCTCGCGATATACATGTCGCCTTCTTCCCGGTTCAGTGCGGTAGAATAGATCGAAGAAAGATAACGTTCATCGATATTAAAAATTAAAGTGGCGCTTGTATTCGGATCATAAATCGCTCGTGTACCCCGCATCAGACTGATTAAATAGCCGTCATCTTTACCTGTCAGATATGGGTTGTAGAATGATTTTTTGATTCCGGAATGAATGATCAGACGAGGATACCGTTCAATGGTCTGATGGAAAGGCTCAGAGGTGAAAAAGCTTTGCTGCCATGCCTCCCGATCATAGACAAGAGTCCGCTTCTGACTTCCGCCTACAGCACCCAGATTGTTTGCCGTAATATAGATGGAATCGATATAATTGTAGTTATCAATAAAATCCGCGATGACTCGCTGTACATCATTTTTGGATTCCAGAAATTCTTCTTCCGTTTTCTCCGAAATTTTATACAAAAATCGTTGAATGTGATCATCACGCAGAAACAGCATCGATAACCGATCGATCTCTTTGACCAATCCGCCGATGTTGTGATCCAGCTGCTGGAATTGCTGGTACAGTAGTCGTTCATTCTGAATCTTGACCATATTTTGCATAAATGAATAAATAAAATAAGAAGCCCCCGCCATGACGGCGAGGCTAATGATCATAATATAAAGAATAAGCTGCGTTCTCAGTTGTCTCGATGCAAACAGCGCCTGAAAGACTTTCTTCATTTTATTGCACCCTCTTGTCATGGAGCGTGGTTTGTCTGCGATATTCATTAGGGTTGAGGCCGGTGATTTTTTTGAACACTTTGCTAAAATACGTATACTCAGGCGAAAAACCGACCAAAGCGGGTACATCAAAAGAACGCATCTGACTCTGCGCAAGCAGTTCTTTGGCACGTTCGATACGGTATCGGTTAACGTAATCAATGTACGTAATCTGAAGTTCTTTACGAAACAGGTTACTGAGATAACCCGGACTTAGACCGACATGATCTGCGACCATCTGAAGGCTGATATTGTCCGTATAATGACGCTTGATATAGTCGATGGCGCGGGTAATTTCATCACTCATTTGTAAGCGCTTGCGAATCAACTCGACAAGCGTGTTCATATAAACGAGAATTTGCTCCAGCATATCAGGCAGTGTATCACAGGTTTCCAGTTCTTCCGTCATGCTGACCAGCAGCGTCTTTTCATTGTTGTGATCATATACATGTGTGTTAATCCATTGAACGAACTGATAAATTGTCAATTCCAACGTTTTGCGTTCTTCGCACAAACCGCCTTCGAGCTCATCCAAAAACTGATCATATTCCTTCTGTTTCAGTGGAGGGAGCAACTCCTTTATCGCGCTATGGTTGCGAATCTGTTCCATTCGTACAAGCACGCCGGAACGATCAGCACGCCCGGTTCCCTGATGCTGCTGACCCGGGCCGGTAATGAATTTGCGCTGCAATGCCCGCTTGGCTTCAGCATATTGTCTGGGAAGTGAATCATATCCTCCGTTCACACTGCTGATTCCAAAGGAAACCGTACAGTTAAAATAATGACGGATCGTATCCTGCACATGTTCAAGCAATTGGTGAATCTCCTGCACGATCGCCTGCTCAGACAATATATCGGCAAAATGTAGCACCAGCGCGTAGTGCTGGTCATTAATCTGAACGGCTTCTCCCCGTTTGTAACTCGTCATGATCTCTCCCAAAATGTTCAGCAACGACATCTTGACCAGATGACCATGCTCATCATGAAAACGTTCCTTGAGCGAAAAATAACGATCAACTTCCATAACACAGACCACGAGCCGAACAGGAGAAAGACGTAGGCCACTCTCCGTCACAAACCGGGAGAATTCTTCTGTGGAAAAGATACGATAAAACATAAAGTCCTTAAACATCTTTTCCTTTACCAGTTCGATATCCGGTGAAGTTGAACCTGCTCTTCCCTGCACCTGGTTCTGCTGCTGATCCAATTCTTCCCTAACACCGGTCAGTACTTGCTCAATCTCTTCTTCCGTCATCGTTAGCTTTAATATATAGCTGGATACATCCAGTTTCAGCGCCTTACGGGCCAGTTCAAACTCTTCCAGACAAGAAAGTACAACGATACGCGTGTGTTTATCTAGGTTACGGATGTTTGTAATCAGCTCCATGCCATCCATTCTGGGCATACTGATATCGGTAATGACCACGTCGGGTTTCTCACGTTCATAATAATCCCATGCGGCAAGACCATCGGGGAAATCAGCGGTAACCTCTAACCCGAACTTGCTCCATTCCACGGAATTTTTCAGTCCGATCCGAACCAGCATTTCATCTTCGACGATCATCACCTTATACATGCATTAAACCCCCTTCAATATCAAAATCCAGTCATTCCCTCTTCCGCTTGTTGGGGCTGTAAAACGTTCAATGCCTTGATTCAGTATTGCTAAATCAGAAGAAACATCTATCGTTTCTCCTGTTCTCGGACAGAACCATGTTGCTTTCACGTGCTTGCCCTCAATATACCCCATGACCACGTCCACATACAAGCCATTGGGCAGATAAATGTAAACGCTATATTTATTTTGTAGACTCACTGCTCGATTCTCCCCTGCCCGATTCTGATGAATCAAGTCCATGTTAGGCCGCAGATCAGAGCTAAGTTCATGTTCAAGCAGTGTACGTACATGCTTCATCTGTTCTGCTCCGGGACGATGTAATGCCTCTCGCCATTCCATAATGAAATAATCTCCTTGACGGTTGGACTCTACAAGATCATCCGTACCTTGATACATGGACCATATGGAATGGTGACCGTAAGTGTGACCGAATGCCCCTGAAAATAACGCATAGTATGCGGCCTTCCTCACATCTGTGGCATCAAAATAACCCTGCTCTCCACGAAATCCGATAGGAATGTCTTCGTAACATGGCTCGGCATCAAGTGTTGGCTTCACAGGCTTTCGTTCATAGTCCTGCTGTACACGCCGATCATTGGTTATCTCTCGTTCGCCGTGACCGGATTGGATCATATTGAAGTCTAGCCATGGCTCTTCATGGAGCTGTCTCGAGGATGAATCACATCCAGGTGGATGAAAGGTCATCAATTGCATCGCACCACCTTCTTTTAATCCTCTCGCCATTGAAGTAACAATGTCAAAGTGCAACTTGGTCTCCAGCGGGCGATCTCCTCCAAGCACCCAAATGACTTGTGGGTGTGAGCCGTATCGTTCACCTAGCCATTTTCCATACGTAAAAGCATGTTCTGGCGTGAAAATTTCCGGACCTTTTCCCCACTTTTGATTGAACTTGTCACCCCAAGTCGGCAGCAAAGCAACATATAGCCCAAGACTGGCAGCCAGCTCAAGCATGGCATTCACATGATGCCAGTATGAATACACCCCATCGCTATCTGGCCGGGTTGGGTCAGGTTGACCCTGTTCATCCATATATAAAGGAAGCCTGCCATAAGCATTTTCGGTTGTGATTCCGCTGAATTCAGCCAGTAGAACCGTCTGGATAACCGTGAAACGTTGTTGAGCTCTTGTACGCAAATAATGTTCGCTTTCTTCCCGGTTTAAACGATGCAAAAGCTCCCATGCTGTATCCCCAAGCCAGAAAAAGGGAACGCCCTGCGATGTTTCCAGATATCGTCCATTCGCAGACACTCGAAGCGCTGTAAGGTTATGGTTTTTTCCGACGTTTACTTGACGGTGTGATGGATGACTTGTTGCTTTTCCTATCCCTGTTCCATGATTATTGTTTGGCGAATTGGCACACATCGTTGTTAACACTCCTCTATTGGTGAAGATTTTGAACGCGTAAAATTACGTTGAATTTCCATGCCGTTGCCTTAAAATCTGTTCCCTTATGAAAAGCATAAAATGCCGTTTTGCTTTCGTAAAGACTGTTTTACCGTATAATCGTTCAACCGTGCTTGGTTTTGTTCAACCTCATTCGCTTTTTTTCAAACGTTTCAGAGGATATTTCAATTCTGTATTTTATTGTAAACGCTATCATTTGAAGTGCCGCTAATGCTTTGGGCGGTAAACTTCTTTAAAGGAGAGATGAGATGAAAAGTAGATCCGAACGTTTTGCTTCACGCTGGGGGATTCCTGTCCTCATCACCGCGATGCTGGCATCGCTTATTCCCGTCCCTGCCCAAGTCCACGCAGAACAGAGCCAGAATCATACCACTACTAGCACCAGTCACACGATTTCAATTGAAACGAATAACGTCATTCAGGATGATTTTCTTGGCGTGGGTGTGAACACCATTCCGACAGCGCTCATGCCCGGACAGATGCAGTACGGGTATACCGAAGCACATTGGGAGATCGATAAAAAACGTATTCAAACCATTCAGCCCAAGGTAGCCAGAGTCTGGTTTCAGATTGACTGGATAGAGCCCTCCAAAGGAACATATACATGGGACAGCGCCAAAATGAAAGCTTTTTACAAGTACCTCGACGCGTTTAAGGCTGCGGGAACCGAAATTGAACTGAACTTCGGCTGGAAGGTCGGCTCCTCAGTACATGATTGGTTCTCCATACCAGGCATCGATCCTTGGACAAGTGCACCTGCAGATCTGGATGCTTATGCTGTCTCTGCTTCTGCCCTGCTGGAGGAGCTGATTTTGAACAGAGGTTATGACAACGTGAAGTACCTTACCTTTTATAATGAGCCAAACGGCAGTTGGGACTTTGAAGCTCCGGGAGATCAGAAGGCATACTACGCAGAAATGGTCAATAAAGTTAGCGCCCGATTGACTGCGGATGGTCTCCGCAATCGGGTTGAAATCTGGGGCCCTGAGGAAACAGGCGCTCCAGCCTGGATTGAGTATATGAAGCAACATGCCGATGATGCTATCGATGGATACAGCTTTCATGTGTACGGTGAATCATACGAAGGCCTAGGCAATGCTTTTTCCCTACGCAAAGGTTATGTCGGTAATAAACCGCTTCATCTGACTGAATTCGGCTGGGCGGATGATCAGGCAAGCAACTGGGATGCCGGTTATGCCAACTCGGTAATTCAAACGGCCAATATGGGTGTGAAATCAGCTTTGATGTGGCAGTTAAACGGAGTCTGGACGAACGACCCTACAGGAGGAACCAATGGAACCTATACGATGTGGGATGCGGTCGTACTCGGGCTCACCCCCCGCAAAACCTTTTATATTGCAGGTATGCTAAACCGTTATATTCCGGAACATAGTGAAGTGCTTGCGGTTAACACAGGCGGTTCCACCGATGTTCGTGCTGCAGCCTTCAGAGGTACCGATGGCAATTATACGGTGCTCGTTGAATCCAAAGCAGGCTCTAGCAAAGAAATTACACTTGATTTTGGGGATACTCCAGTGAATAAAACGTTTCGCAAGCTGGTTTACAAAAATGACGTAACGCCAGAAAGCAATGCGGTGCTTCCTCCCGTTACAGCAACGTTCCCTGGAGGTACATCACTTACAGACAGTACAGTTGACGGAGATTACAATGTCATCATTTACACCACCCAGCCTGCGCAAACCCAAGTAAAACTGGACGAAGTGAATCCAACCGTTCGCTCAGGAGAGTCCATTACTCTTGCTGCTAATGTCATTGATCATACGGGAGGTGTGACTTGGAGCGTTGTTGGGCAAAACAACGGTTCAATTAACAGCAGCGGCGTATATCAGCCACCTCAAGTGACAGATGAAACCCTTATCGCGATTCGTGCCACAAGTACTGCCGATCCATCTGCATACGGCGTTGCTCTTGTGCGGGTACTCCCCGCTTTACAAACGGGTAAGGTTGATGTTCCAACGTTCAGTCTGAATCAACACGTATTCCCAAGCTCTGAGGTGCTCTATCTGGAGAGAGCGACTAGCGGAGCTCAGATCCGCTATACAACAGACGGCAGCGAACCAACGGCGCAATCTACACTGTATGTCCGGCCAATCATTTTGAACGAAGGTTCTCTTGCTCTCTACAAAGCCAAAGCCTTCAAGCCAGACATGCAGCCTTCCGGTACGGTGTCTTCACTCTATCAGATCGGTCAGATCAGCAGCGCACCGGATGGATATAAGTTATGTATGATTGAGAATGGTGGAGATTGTTATTTCCAAGGGAAAGCGGTCGTTGCTTACGGTGCAGACGGATTGTTTAATTATTCGGTTCAGGAAAACGGTGTAGCCTGTACAAGTGCCCTCTTAGGTGATCCGATCCCGGGTGTAAACAAGCGCTGCTTCGTAAATCCAGATATTCCGGATGAGCTCCCGGTAGTCACATTGTTCAACGCTGGTTTTGAGAAACCCGCTACAACGTCAGCCAAACCGGGACCGATGACTAACGGTTGGGTATTTGATAGCCGTTCCGGTGTACAGCATAATAATGGCCCGTTTCAAGCGCCTACCGCTCCTCAAGGCGTACAGACCGGTTATCTGAAAACGGATGGTGGTGTGTCCGGTACATTGAGCCAGTCCATTCACTTCAAGCCCGGCACATATCAAATGTCGTTCAAAGCAGCGAAGAGAACCAGCTTCGGAGGCACTCAGTCCTTTGATGTTTATTTCGATGATCAAGTTATCGGCTCCTATCAGCCTGAGTCGGGTAGCTTCGAAACGTTCAGAACCGATGCTTTTGAGACGAACGGTGGAAAGCATACGATCAAGTTTGTAGCAACGACTACACAAGGTGACAATACAGCCTTTATTGATGATGTACGTATTACACTGCCTTGATCGGCTACGGACATATTAGTAAAGCAATAACACCTACGTATCGCTGACATCCATACTGGACATGCACAAAAAGGACGAGGCAGCATGAATCTGCTTCGTCCCTTTTTAGCTAACCAACCTGAACTACTGATTATATACTTGTTTACCTCATTGACCCGAGTATGCTTCCAGCCACTGTTTTATTGTGCTTTTCCCATATTAACCAGACTTACGTCAGACAGTGTAATTGTAGTATCTTCTTGCTCGGTACCATCGATCTTACCCATATCAAACACAATTCGGCTGTTCGCATAACTCGCTTCAGTAGCTTGAAACGTAAAAGTGAACTCTTGTTCTTCCGTCGTTAGATTCATTTGGTTGCCATAGAACCCGGTCCATTTATAATTTGCAGGGACGTCAACCCATCCAATCCCAACACCCAGCTTGCGTGCTTTATCCGCATTTGCTTTGAACGTCAGTTTATAAGTGTATCCCTGCTGCATGGCAAAGCCTTCCTGGATCAATTGCCGATCCCATGCATTGGCTCCGACTTGACCTATCCGTGCCTGTAACTTCTGGTTATCCACGCTGAGGACCAAGTCTTCCGGTTTATTACTAGCCGCATACGGGAACCAGCCAGTTGTTCCTTGCGTAAAGTCACCATTTTTAATCAAATTGACATGTACAGGTTGCCCACCCATATCTGCGCCGGGATTGACCTCAAACAGCATTACATTTTGAATGGATACCACATGTTCGGCTGCTGGCTCCAACGAATTACCCAGGCCGAAGTTTAACAAACCTGCCTCATCGGCAGAATCTCCCATTGTGAAGGTATAGACATATGGCTGTTTTGTTGTTGTCAGTTCAGCTGCCTGATCCAAATACTTTACATCATCACTTCCCGTTTGAGACACAACCACTTGCATTGGTTTCGGTACTGTAGCCGAAGCATCAAAACTTAAACGATACGTTTTCCCTGCTTCAAGCGCTAGCTGTCCTTGCTGTAATATAACATCCCACCAATTCTGGGTTGTACCAGGTACAGTTAAGCTAATACCTTGGTCGTTACTATATGTCGCCGTAGTGACACTAGCAGGCACCATCCAATCCGATGTTGCTGTACTCAGCTCGCCATTCTTTACTATACTCCGTGAGATGTCCAGCCATCGTGTGTTGTACTCGTTCCCTTCAAAATTCACGTAATACGTTGTTCCTGCTTTCAAAGATACCGACGGGAAATATACCGTTTTATATGTTTGCCAGCCGCCGGTATCTCCTAACGTAAGATTAGAACTTGCAACGGTATGGCCTTCTTCATCTTTGACTGTAAAACGTACCTTTGCATCAGCTTTTGCACTTGCTATCCGTGTGGAGAATGCATATGCACCTTCATTCGCTGCAGTAATTTTGAATTGAAGTAGATCCCCTTCATCCATGTAACTAACATGCTCGCCGCCTTCATCGGAATTCTCAAGCTGTAATCCCTGCATCACGTAAGCATCTGCGGCAGGAATATGATTATAATTCTGAATCGCTACCGGTTTTCCACGTTTCGTCAGCCGCACATTATCGACATAAACCTTGCCAGTAGCCCCGCCGAATAAAAGCTTTAATGTAGATGTTGCTGTGACTTCACCTTCTCCAATCACAATTTCACCAGTGTATGTTTTCATATCAGACCCAATCTGAATCTGCTGGCCTTGATTAACTTGCACGTTATGGCCCTCCTCGGTAGATAAACCGATATCCATAACGCCGGTCGTATCTGCCTTGGCATCAAACGAGAACCCGTAGGTCGTATTACCTTCCAGCTTCATACCAGGCTGAACAACAGCTACCTGCTCAGGTTGACCATTCGTTTTCTTCACATCAACAACAAGCTGTCTCTCCATGATCGGGAATTTCAAGAAGTTATTGACGGATACTTGCGCTTCAGCATCGGACTGCATTTCAATGTTCCAGAAGCCGAGCCGTTGCTTCCCTTGATCAAAGGTACCATTGAATACGTAATTGCCATCCGGGAGTGCTTTTCGTTCCACCGGGAGTGGATCAGCCTCCCCAATCTCAGTCAATCTCACGTTGGTTACCGAAACTTCGCCTTCGTTTAATCCCAGATTAAATTCGAAGCGTGCATTGTTGTCGGAACCATTACGCATATTGAATTCGTATTCATACGGTTGCCACTCCGTTGTGACTGAAAATGCTTTTTCTTCAGAGTAATTCGTCCAGCTTTTTTCAAACTGAGTTACTTTGGAGCGAATAACCCGGTTTGCAGAAGCTTTTGCATCGAACTCGACTTTATACTTTTTGTCTTTCTTGATATACATCGGCATTTGAGTTAGCTGAACCGAATATGTTTCCGTTCCTGCCTTGGATATCGTTACTTTAGCAGCTTTGCCTTTCACCTGATCATCGACAACTTCAACCTTGCCCTCTCCGCCAGCATTTGTAATGAACTTCCAGTCCTCAGGAACACCATTTGCATCTGCATCTTTGCTGAAGCGTTCATTGTAAATCTGGTTACCGTCCGCTTGCGGTTCGCGCTGTTTCTCAGGCTCAATCGGACTGGAAGTAACGTCAGGCCATTGATCCATATTTTTATACGAATACACGCGTACAAAATCAACATTCATCTTCTCGGAAACAAAATCATTGTCCGGTGAGCCCGGCCAGTCTCCGCCAACCGCAAGGTTGAGAATGAGATAGAACGGGCGATCAAACGGTGCAGGGAACGTGTAGCTTTCCGGCTGTCCTGCCGCCGTTGTCTGCCAGTTGTTAATCTGATGATGCAACGTGCCATCCACATAGAATCGGATCATGCCTGGCAACCATTCCACTTGAAAATCATGATATTCATCGGCAAAGGATTCACCTTGCGGCAATGTAAATTTGCCCTGATCATGTCCGTGAGAGCCGTCTGGTTTCTTTGAATCGTAATGGATTGTACTGTAGATTTCGTGATCTTTGTTTTGGCCGCCGATCAACTCCATGATGTCAATCTCACCGGAGGCAGGCCATCCTCCATAATGCGCTTCATCCGTGGGCATCATCCAGATTGCCGGCCACATGCCCTGCTGGATGGGAAGTTTGGCTCTCACAACCACTTTTCCGTACGTCCAGTCGCCCTTCTCTTTCGTAATCAGTTTGCCGGAAGTATAATTTTTGCTACCCTTCTGCTCCCGTTTTGCTTCAATCTGCAATACATTGCGGTTGCCATCCTTTACAATACGTGTGTTATTCGGGCTGTAATATTGCAACTCATTGTTGTACACAAGCTCCGTATCCTGAACGGTCCATTTGGAAGCATCCACGGAAGACGCATTAAATTCATCATTCCAGACCATTTCCCATTGCTCATCCGGAATCGTTGTTGCCGGAATCGGTTTTTCACCTGAAGGAGTGCCCGGAACGGATGGTGTCGTTCCTCCTGTATTGGAAGATCCGCCACCACCTGAACCAGAACCAGTGCCGCCGTTAGAAGCACCTGGTGTAGAAGCGTTTGGTTGCTCAGACTGTCCTGTCCCAGGCGTAATACTATCCTTGTATTGTCCTGGTGCAACCGCTTTCCCATTAAGTAATACGTTGCCTGCATCTACGTCCAACAGTTTGATTTTACCTTTGCCGTCAATCACCGTATGACGGGCTTTACTGTTTACTTTTAGAGTATTAATCGTACTCTCGGCAGACAACTCGACAGTAGCCTTTTGTTCAATAAACATGTTTTCAATTTGAGTTGTCCCTGTCATCTTCACATGTACCGGACTTGTGCTTTTGTCTACCACAACTCGATTTAGTTTGGAGTTATGAATATCGATTGAATGGCTTCCTCCACCTTTTACAACAACACTTCCAGTTACGGTTACTCCGTCGAGTGTCACTGTACCCTCCCCAATAGCTTCTGTAAGGAGCAAGTTGCCGTTGACCGTTGTGTTTTTCAACGTCACATCGGTTGAGCGAACGATCAGATTCCCGTCTACATTGGATTCGTAGGTGCCGGGTTTGCTATGAATATCTGCTATCAACGTAGACATGATCGTAGCAGCTTCTGCTCTCGTAATATTGGATTCAGGTGTTAGTTTCCCATTGTATCCGTTTACAATTTTGTTGTTTACGAAGTAGTTCATCGCATTTCTTGCATAGTCAGCTACATCTTTTTCGTCTTTAAATGTTGAACCAGGCCCTTTATTCTCACTGCCTGTGGATAACTGAAACGCACGATCTGCCATCACGACAGCATCCTGC
Organism: Paenibacillus xylanexedens; assembly: GCF_007680605.1. GTDB lineage: Bacteria > Bacillota > Bacilli > Paenibacillales > Paenibacillaceae > Paenibacillus > Paenibacillus xylanexedens_B. The sequence goes on along the minus strand of NZ_VEIO01000001.1, from coordinate 1,530,465 downwards.
CGGGTAATCGGGAGCTGGGGAGACAGATGTGTTGCATCGGTACCCTGAATAATGCCAGATCCAATTGCCCGTGTGATCGCATCATAGTACCAGTCTTTATCACTAACATCTGTGTATGATGCTGCTCCTGAGCCTCCTGCGAATCCGAAAACCCGATCAAGCATCACAACAAATTCGGCACGGCTGATGCGTTCACTCGGTCTGAATGTGCCATCCGCATAACCTTTGGTCAGCGCCATATCCTGCATACGCATCACTGCTTTTTTAGCCCAATGTCCCTGCAAATCTTTGTACGGCGCCGGAAGCAGGCTTGACGCCTGCCCCTGCCCCTGCTCCGTTACCGTTTGTTGCTTCATCTGTTCTGCCCCGACTACTGCCGGAGCCGCTAGTGAAACGATCATGCTTCCTGCTACGAGACAAGCCAACCCTTTTTTCACTCATATTCCTCCCTAGAATGTGTGCTCACTTGCAGGGCAGTACTACTCTTTTACTGCCCCAATGACGATACCTTTAACGAAAAAGCGTTGCAAGAATGGATATATGACCAAAATCGGCAATGCCCCGATGAAAATCTGTGCAGCGCGAACCGTACGCTGGGAAACATTCTCCAGCATGGATGGGTCCACGTTGATTTTACTGAGGTCTTGCTGCACGATAATGGTTTGTAGCAAGGAAGCCAGCGGGTAATTTTTGACATCGGACATATAGATCATGCCGTCGAACCAAGAGTTCCACTGACCTACCATGGTAAACAAGGACAAGGTTGCAATCGCTGGCATGGACAGCGGTATATATACAAGCGCCAGCGTTTTAATGTGACCTGCTCCATCCAGATAAGCCGCTTCCTCCAGCTCTTTAGGCAGACCGCGGAAGAAGTTCATCATCAGAATGACATTCCACACGGACAGTGCGCCTGGAAGCACCAGTGCCCAGATCGTATCCATCAAACCCAGCTTTTGGATCAGAATATAACTCGGAATCAAACCTCCGCTGAACAAAATCGTAAATACAAAGAACCATGTGTAGATCGAGCGGCCTTTGAAATTGAGATCTTCCTTCGACAGCGGGAATGCGGTAAGTAACATAATCACCATACCGATCACCGTTGCAATGACTGTTCGTTTAACCGAAACTAACAAGGAATTAATGAAATTTGAATTGCCGAACGTTTTGACATAGGCATCTGTCGTAAAGCCAATCGGCCAGAAGCCGACCAGATTGGCTGAAGCCGGTGCCATGCTGCTGAACGAAACGGCCAAAATATGAATGATAGGCAGAATGCAAAGCAGTGATAATACGCCCAGAAAAATATAGTTTGCAACGCTGAATATTCGATAGCCTTTTGTTTTGTAATACAAGCCCTTTTCTCCTCTCTACTAAAACACGCGGTAATTCGCCAATTTGTAAGCCATGCGATATGAGATAACGATCAGAATGGTTGCCACGACCGATTTGAACAATCCTACAGCCGTTGCGAAACTCATTTTGCCGTTCAAGATACCAAGACGGTATACGAAGGTATCGATGATATCACCTTTGTCATAAACGAGCGGATTGTACAGGTTGAATACCTGATCGAATCCTGCATTCAAAATGTTTCCGATGGAGAGTGTCATGAGTACGATCGTAATCGGCATCAGGGCAGGAATCGTGATGTGCAACGTTTGTTTGAAACGGTTGGCGCCGTCCACCTCCGCCGCTTCGTACAGTGCAGGGTTAATACCGGACAGAGAAGCCAGGAATACAATCGTGCCGAAGCCAAACTCTTTCCATACATCACTAACAATCAGTGTTATCCGAAACCATGTTCCATCCCCCAGGAAAAAGATCGGATCTCCCCCCAGTGCAACCACCAGTTTGTTCACCATGCCGCCCTGCGGTGAAAGAATATCAAGCAATATTCCGCCCAGGATTACCCATGATAGAAAGTGCGGCAGATATACGAGTGTTTGACTAACCCTTTTAAAGGCATTTAAACGAACTTCGTTCAACAAAATCGCGAACAGAAATGGAGCAACTAACCCCGCGATAATTTTGAAAAATGCAATCACCAGTGTATTCCAGATGACCTGGCCTACATCCGGGTATAAAAATAAATACTTAAAATTATCCCAACCTACCCATTTGGATTCGGTAAATCCGAGGTACGGTTTAAAATCCTGGAAAGCAATCACAATCCCGCCCATTGGTATGTACTGAAATACAATTGCCAGCAAAACCGCTGGTACGAGCATCAAATGCAAGGACCAATTCCGTTGCATGTTCCAGCGCTGTCTTGCCTTGATGGCACGCCCCTTGCGAGGCGTTTCTAACGTATGTTCCTTCACCCCTACATCCCCCATGTTCTAAAAATTTGTATTTTACAAGTGGATATGAACTTGTATATTAAAATTATAGCAACGGTTATTAGCAATCTATATCCTAATATTGCAACAACGATAACAATATTTTAATGAGTTGAGGAGGCCCCGCATTGTTCGCTCGCCTGAATGTCTTTACCAAAATTACACTGTTGTTTGTAGCATTGCTTGTTCTGGTTTTGTTTCTGTACACCTATTCAAACCGCGAAAGTGTACGTGTGATCGAACACGAAATTCAGAACAATACCATGAATCATTTATCCACTTTTGCCGACTCTGTAGAATCCAACATTTACCAGTTATCTCTCTATGGAATGTCCATCGGACAAGATTCGAGTATTCAGGAATATCAGCGGCCGGATTACAAAGACGTACCTTATGAACGTGTCAAAGTTGGAAGTGCCATTCTCGAAAAAATGAATCTGTATAATGCAGCCAGCAAATGGCATTCGACCATTACACTTTATTTTCCAAGGTTGCAAAAAGTCATTTCCACGGATTATTATGCTTATATCCCGTATTCGGAGGATGAATTTTCCAAGCCGCTTTCAAAATCATGGGCATATAAACATAATCAATTTGAGTGGTACACAACAGATCCAACGTCAGCAATGGTCACTCCCGGGAAGTCCAGACTGATTACAAAGATCAGCTTTCCGGTTCATCATTTGATCCGTATGCTGAATCAGAACAAATTGAATAACAAAGGTGACCCTTTTATGTTTCATCCCGAGTTTGGCTTAATTAGCAACAGCAGTGGAAATGGCACATTGACTGAGATTCAGTCCAAGCTGAAAGAGATGCCTTTACAAGGGAAAGGTGGATTCACCACGACGCTTGACCGCACAGAATACTATGTGTCGTACATCCAGTCAGGAAGTCTGGGATGGTACTATGTTGACTACGTGCCTATGCAGCAAATTTTGGGCCCGATCACAAATAGCCGCAATCTTTTTTACGCTTCAATCGCCGTTCTGATTGCCATGAGTGTTGTTGTGTTGTATGTGCTGTATCGTAGTGTGCAGCTTCCTTTGCTTCAGCTCGTGAAGGGAACGAACCGTTTGTCTACTGGAGATTTTTCCGTTCGGTTACAACATTCATCTCGTAATGAATTCAGTTTATTGTTTGCACGATTTAACATCATGGCGCAGCGAATTCAGGAGTTGATTGAGAACGTATACGAAGAGCAACTCCGAAGACGTGAAGCAACGTTGAAGCAGCTACAATCGCAAATTAATCCGCACTTCCTTTACAATTGCCTCTTCTACATCAAAAATATGGCAAGGATGAAAAATGAGAAAGCCGTTGTGGCGATGGCCCTTAATTTAGGCGAGTATTATCGATACATCACCAGATCCGAGAATGATCAGGCCACCATCAAAGAAGAGTTGAACATGGTGAAAAATTACTTGGAAATCCAGGCACTCCGGCTGGAACGCATGCATTTTACCATCGACGTACCGGACGATATGTCGCATAAAACGTTACCTCGTTTAAGTTTACAACCCATCGTTGAGAACGCTATCATCCATGGCATTGAACCTCGTACCGAAGACGGTCATATCAACATAACAGGCTATCATACGGATGAAATGTGTACGATCACCGTCGAGGACAGCGGGCTGGGTATGACGGAGACTCAGATGCAAGAGTTGGTCGATAATCTGAACAAACCGCTCGATGGCAACATGGGATGCGGAACCTGGAATGTTCATCAGCGTTTGTCTTTTTTGTATGGTGAAGATGCGGGTCTAAGCTATGAACATACGTCTGGCGGAGGCGTTAAAGTAAGTATTACATGGTACAACAATATCAATGAGTAGGTGAAGTACATGTTACAAATTTTGTTAGTTGATGATGAACGTTCGGTTGTAGAAACGCTGGCGGAAACCATTCCGTGGGAAAGCTGCGGGATCGGCACTGTACACGAAGCCTTGTCAGGTGCCGTAGCACTGGAAATTATGGAGAATCATGATATTGATATCGTCATCACTGATATTCGCATGCCGGAGATGTCCGGTATTGAGTTGATCACGGCAATTCACGAAAAATGGTCACATGTGCAGACCATTTTACTCTCGGGGTTTGCCGACTTCGAATATGCCAAACAAGCGATGGCTCAGGAAAGCTTTGATTATTTGTTGAAGCCTGTAAGTGATGAGGATCTAATCGAAACCGTACAGCGGCTTGTTGACCGGATCAAGCAAAAATGGGAAGCTGCCGCCTCCTATCAACGTGCCTTACATGCATTCCAGGATAACTTGCCGTTGTTGCAATCTACAATGCTCCATGAATTGCTGACAGGCAAAACCTATTCTCCCTCCGCACTCGCGGACAAGCTGGAATTACTGAATCTGCCCTATTCGGTTGGCGAGGAACTGGGCATGCTGGTCATTCGGATGGAAGAGCATCTATCCGAGATGGCTGACAATGATCTTTCCCTGATGCAGTACGCCATTAGCAACATTATTAGCGAGGTGACGCAGCACCATTTTCATATGTGGCATACGCGGGATGTCCATGATTATCTGGTTGTGCTGGTTAGTGTCAAAAAAAGCGGCATACATAGTGTGAGCAAAGAGGAGAAACCTCAAGCGTTGCTGGAACATTATGCAGCCCAAATTCAGACAAACGTTCAGTTATATTTAAAAGGGGCTATTTCCATCGCAGTCTCTCACTGGGGCAAGTTCCCTAATGAGATTGGAGAGATTTATGAGAGTGCCGTCAGATCCATGCGGAAGCGTATGGGACATGCTCAAGGTTTGTTTATTACGGCATCAGATGATAAGGATGTACATCCCCTCCCTGCCATCCGGTCTCTGTACAAGCCACCGACCTTAATTAGCCTTCTCGAAGCCGGTCGCTTTGACGATGTGGAGCAGAAGATTGAGATCATTTTCGAGGAATTGCTCGAATCGGCGCAGCATCACGATATCGCAGAAACAACGATTGAGGTTTATCATGCTTTGGCAGGGGCCTTTGCTTACATCATCCACAAGAACGGAAAACAGATCTCTTCTGTCCTGCCTGCCGAAACGTATAAATACTTCCAGGCTCCAAGCTTTGCTACCGCCCAGCAGTTGAAAGACTGGTCGATCCGCACCCTGCATTCCATCAGTGAAGACGCAGAACAGGAGCTTAAGGACAATCACAGCACTATCGTTCGCAGTGTCAAAAGCTTTGTGGACCTGCATCTGGCTTCCGATGTTTCTTTACCGGCTATTGCCGAACATGTCCACCTGCATCCTGTGTATCTTTCCAAAGTGTATAAGGCAGAGACTGGAGAAGCGCTGACAGCTTATGTCTATCGTTTACGGATGGAAAAAGCGGCTTATTATTTAAGGTCATCAAGCGCCAAGGTATTCGAAATTGCGGAGCTTGTCGGCTACAACAACACGGCCTATTTTATTCGGGTATTTAAAAAGTTTTACGATCTGACACCGCAGGAATATAGAGAGAATCTGCCGGTTTGAAGCATAAAGGCCTTGCTGGAATGATTTCCAGCAAGGCCTTTTATTTGTACTTTTCCACCTGCTTTAGCAATTTGGTTAGAATGAAATAACGGACAAGATCATGTTACTTCGCTCGTACTTACTTGCCGCTAGTGACGGATTGGTACCACTCATTAACTTCCTTCGTATTTTGTTCTCCACCGGAAGAATTCCACTTTTCTACAAACGTATCAAAAGCATCGATCGAAGCTTTGCCATAGATGATTTGCGAGAACAGGTCCTTCTCCATTTTGGTTAAGATGTCGTTATTCATTTGCATTGACATCGTCGGCGCACCTGTGAACATCTGTTTTAATGCGATATCTTTTTGATCCTGAACAATCTTGGCCGCTTCCACCATTGCTTCCGGTACACCAGATTTAAGTTTTTTCTCGAAAGGCGTTGTTGCTTCTTCACCGTTAGCGAATTTCGCAAGCGTAGCCATGTTCAGACTCGGGATACGTGCACCATCAAACGTTAATGTGTATTTCTCAGGCGCATAACCGCCTGTCACACTAGCATCCGTTGTTACTTTGCCGTCTTTCATTGCCCAGTCATATCCTTCAGCAAAGCCGTGTTCGAATTCATCTCCTGCTTTCGGATTGGCATAGTGATCAAAGAGATAGTTTTGATATGTGAAAAAGACTTCCGGGTTCTTCATATCTTTGTTAATCAGAATTACACCGTTATCGTTCGCGGTACCGCGTCTGCCTGCCTTGCCATCAGGTCCAGATGGAATCGGGTAAGCTTTGTAGTCCGCTTCCGGATTGTTTTTCTTCACATCTTCGAGCGGCCATGACGGCATCCAGTGAGGCCCGACAACAATGCCTGCTTTACCTGCCGTAAACTCTTCTGCTGCTTTGGTTTCATCATATACCCCGGCTTCTTCTGGAATGTATCCTTTTTTCATCCAGTCAGCCAGTGTTGCCAAAGCTTGTTTTGCACCAGGATTTACAGAACCGTACTCCAGTTTGCCTTCTGCGTTCAGATTCCACTGATTTGGCATCGTGCCGTAGGCTCCGAAGACCCAACCAGCATCAGACATCCATGTGCTGAGCCAGTTTTTGAATCCGATGGTCAGACCGTAGGTATCTTTTTTACCATTGCCGTCCGGGTCTTTATTCGTAAACGTTTCCATAATGACTTCAAGATCAGCCAGCGTTTCAGGTGCTTTCAAATTGAATTTCTTCATCCAATCCTCGCGAATCCACATCACTGGATCGCTATTATAGGAGTAATCCAGAATCGGAATACCAATCCGTTTACCATCCTGCATGTACGGATACCACACGGAAGGATCTTCATTTACGGCAGCTTTCCAAGTATCACTTGCATATTGATCAAACAATTCACCAGCATCCACGAACTTGCCCGTTTCAATCAACTCGCGTGCCAGATTGAAATCGCCGCGATACGAGATAATGTCCGGCATTTCTGCATTGGAAGCCAGAGACAGGCGCAACTTCGTTTCAAACGCGTTGTTTGTGGATGGTGACACCCATTGATTTTTCAGTTCAATGCCGAGCTTGTCTTTCGCCCATTTCGTGTGTACGTTATTGTCCTGATCTTCACCAGATTTGAATTTGATTTCCGGTCCCCAAGGACGCAAATAAGTAAGCTTTACGGGTGGATCATACTTCCCGTCCTTCAATTCCAGTGCAGTACTCGGTGTGCTCGGTGCAGCTTCTTTACTTGCTCCACTGTTACATCCGCTCAGAACCGCTGTAAGCGCCAACATTCCTGCCAAAGCCAAACCGCCAATCTTTCTTTTCTTGATTGTTCTCAACTTGTGTGTCCCCCTGTATGTAGTGATGTTGTCTACAGAGTCCATCATAATGAATGAACCATATGGATGCCCATACTAATATTGCAACATTTATTGTATTAATTTAGGATATTAAAAAGTGAATACGGATGTTGCATTAGTGCAACGTCTTACTTTTGTCTTCTCTTACTTATCAGGGGGCGAACACTTCCGGGAAATCACTTTGCCAAGCACCCATGCAACCAATTAAGCAAAATGTAACGCAAGTGATCACACTGCTGTCCTCATCCGTGTCGTATTCGACAGATATATTGATGCCGGATTTGCGCCAAGCCAGATAAGGGCCACGGCCGCCAAGCCAGTCACCTTGCTCATAGATATCCGGATGCCCATATGCTTCAATCCATTCGTCAGGTGTCGCATTCATCGTCATCCCTTTGGGCAATTGTCCCGCAAACGGTTTTTTAATTCGATCGTCCGAACCCGGTGCAAGAAAATGAATCGCTCCAATGATCCACTCTTCCGCAGGGAGATCATCACGTCCGGTTAACGTATTGATCTTGGGGGAGCGGTACACATCAATACGCACAGATGCTTTAACAGACCAGAGGATGTCATCCTGAAAAGGACCGTCTGGCTTCGCTATTTTTTTCACACCGAAAGGTTCTAGTAAGGCTTGTATCTGCTTGGCATCATATGGTTGACCCAACAGTTCGATAAACTGCTCAGGTGATTGGTTGTTTTTGGTATCGTTGCTGTTACTCATGTTCATGTTTTTCCACCCTCTCTATGCGGAGTTCATTCCCACCCTTTTCCCTCATCATCTTACGTTTCGTTTGTTCTGTAAAGCATGAAAATAAACATAAAAAAAACAGAGGAATGCGGAAGGAATCCGCTCCTCTGTTTCATTCAGTTTATTGCGCTAGTTGTAAGTGCCCGTGAGCTTCTGTTAATTACTCGTATATTTCACCCAATCATATTCGGCATGCAAAGGATTAGCGCCATTATATGACCCAAGCCAGCTGTCCACGCCCGTTCCATTCCAGATATTCATCATAATTTTACCTGGTGTTTTTGGAATGTTGGTAGTAGCTGTATGTTTCAGCACACCGTCGACGTACCACTTAATGTGGCCTGGCTGCCAATCAAACGCATACGTGTGAAATCCCTGGGATGCATCGAAGCCCAGATTAACGATTTTCTCATGATTGCCAACGCCGTTCGTATAATAATTGAATTGGACTTTCGTTGTGTCTTTCCCCAGGAACTCGATATCAATCTCATCCCATTGTGTGCCATGCGCAGGACCGGTATAGGTGAAGAAAGAGGATACAATCCCTGTATTTTTAGCAGGCTTCATGCTTACTTCATACAGACCATACCCGTAAGTATTCGTTGACCGATATTCTCCACAATCAAACTTGTTGTTTGAAGGACTTGTCAGACTCAACCGCAGCTTGCCATCATTCGTAAAATTAGCATTATTCGCCCGCCATGTACAGTTGAACATGGAACCGTTGGAATACCCATCCGCCTTCTGCCAGGTACTTGCATTGTGGTACGTCAGTGGTTCCCAAAACACCCACCCAGCAAAAGCACTAACCGAAATAAATAATGAAACCACACCCGATACCATTAATGTAAACCATGTCTTCCTCTTCATCATACACCTCCATTACTGATTCCAACCGGGTAAACGAATAAATGAATGAAACTTCCTTACTCTCTTAGATTCAACATGCAATGGATCGATTCAATCATTTTATAAAGCGCTTACATTGGTTGTTGTTTCCATTTTATATCCAGTACGATGGATGAACTATAGCAAAGTTTAAAGAAATCATATTCATTTTTAAATATTGGTATCCCCCTTTACCGGGGCAAAATGCCAAAAGGCCCATCTTTAAGGAAAGGGCCTCGTTATTTATTACGTACGACTCGCAATCCCTGATCGGGACCGAGGCCATTCGCATCGAATTTTCCTGGATATGAAATCTCTTCCGTGTTTACGCTGCTGACCCAGCCGCCTCCCTTGCTGACTCTCCAAGTGTTATCCGGCGTTTCCGGATGTTTGTGCCAGTCCCAGCACCATTCTCTAACGTTACCAGACATATCATAAATGCCTAATTCATTGGCCTTCAGCTGACCGATTGGCTTGGTTTGATTCCTATTATTTTCGATTGCAGGCCAGTTCCAGTCTCCTGTTAACGGTTTTTCTCCGGCATTCATCCAGTACCATGCTACCTCGTCGGGATTATTGCTTCCGCTATAGGTGAAATTCTGGCTTTTCTGACCTCCGCTCGCCGCGTATTCCCACTCTGCTGCAGTTGGCAGACGATACCCGTTCGCATCTTCATTTATGGTTACTGTCCATTTTATATTATCATTTCCATTTTTGTTCTCGGGATCCATCGTTTCTTTATCAATGTTGTAATACGGCTTCAAATTTTCCTTAATGCTACGTGCATTGCAATATTCTATTGCATCATACCAGGTCACTCGTTCAACAGGTCGCTCATCACCTTTAAAACCAGAGGGATTGTCCCCCATAACGTCAGCCCATTGTTTCTGGGTTACTTCATATTTACCGATATAAAAGTCAGCCAGTGTGATGTCTTTGCCGCTATAGCTGGTTTTACTGCTCTTGAATGCCCCACCCTCTACCAATACAAGATCATCGCTCACAGTAGTACTGCTGCCTGTCGAACAAGCACTTAATCCAACAACAGCTGCGATGAGCAGAAATACCATCCACTTTCTCATCTGGAAGTCTCCTTTAAAACGGGAATTGAGAGCAAGACAGATCCGCAGACCTGTCTTGCTTGAGTCTAGGCTTGAAAATAAAAGAGAATGGCAATTACCAAACAGTCACGTTTGAGCTACCGCTGCTTTGATATCCTTCGGTTGCCATAACTTGATAGGACCAGCTGTTACCCAGGTACATTCCTTTGCTTGCCCACGCATTTACGTGATTCTGGAACGTAATTTGGGAGTTTACGCCGATTGGACGTTTGGATTGTCTAACACTCCAGTATTGAGGGAATGTTGAATACCCGTCAATGGATGGCTGATTGTATCTCATCGTTGTATAGATGTCGTACGTGCCTCCGTCACTAGTCACCGTGCCTTTGTAAGTTCCTGTAGGACGATATGTGCCCCAGTTATCCACTACATAATATTCAATAAGGGCATTACGGGTCCAGCCGTAGAACGTCAGATAACCATTGCCGGAAGGCGAGAATACGCCAGCATTGTAGTTAACTACACGATTAGGTGTTCCGTAAGTCCAACCTTTACCAACGACGAAATTCCCGGTATTTTGCCAAGTTACGCTGTAGTTTCCACCTGAACCGTTCACAGCATTAACGTACCCTCCGCCATCTGTCCAGTTCTGCCAGTAATCTGTAGCACCTGTAGTAGCGGCGAACACACCAAAACTCATGGAAGCTGCAAGAACAACAGTCAACAATTTTTTACCGAATTTGAACATAGGGAAAAACCTCCTGATATTTTTATTTTTTGTAATTCACTTACCTGAAGAGGCGCTGAGAAAAAAGATACAGATCATTTTTCCATACGGGCCAGTCGTGCCCTCCGCTTTCTTCATACCAAATATGAGGTACGCCATGCTGCTTCATATAGTCATGAACATCAACACTAATCTGAATCAGATTATCCTGATTCCCACAAGACACCCAGAGCAATGACAGAAGTGATGTCGCTTTAGCGGGGTCTGGAACGAGAACATCCGGCGCTTTCGTGTTCGGCGCTGCCGAAAAAGCACCGACCCATGCAAAATGATCCAAATTACGTAGTCCAATGTTTAAAGACTGCCCTCCACCCATGGACAAGCCGGCAATGGCTCTTTTGTCCCTCGTTTGAGCTACCGGATAACAGGACTCCATGTACGGGATAAGATCCTGAATGAGATCGAATTCAAATTGTTCAAATGCCCTAATTTTCTCAGGATCAAACAGGTCACCTTCTGCAAGGTCATTAGACATTGCGCGCCCGTTAGGACAAACAACAATCATTGGCTGGATGAGATGATCGGCATAGAGGTTGTCCAGGATGATGGCCGGAGAGCCATAAGTATGCCACTCCTTTTCATCCCCTCCAATTCCGTGCAGCAGATAGAGTACAGGATAGGTAAGCTCCGAAGAAAAGCCTGGCGGCGTATATACCATCGCTTTACGCACGTTGCCAACCGTCTTGGAATCATACTCTATCGTTTCAACTACGCCGCGTGTTATGTTATCACGATACTGGTCAAAACCAGCAGATGCTGAAGCTATCATTCGTCATACTCCCTTCACGGTTAGCAAAGTCCTCTAAACCTCAAATCAAGTTCCCGCTAATCAACGTAACCAAAACCCAGAATCGTGAACTGCTTGTCCTTCTGTCCAGGCGCCATGTCAATCTCAATAACATGTTCCCCCACTTCCTTGTTACTAAATAGAAGCATGGCATGGCAGTGAGTCCAGTTCACTTGGTGCGGATCCGCCTCTTTGACAAGTTCTCCATCCACTTTGATGTGGGCCGTTCCGAACTTATCACTGTCCGAGTCTTTAAAGATCAGGATGAGCCGGCTGCACCGCAAATGCAGCTCGAAACTTTTGTCATCTGCTGTTTCACCAGGAACATACATCCAGTTATTCGGAAAAAGCGGTGTACCATAATCATGATCGTCCATCTCGGTCATCTGTAGCTCTGTATCTGTGAGACAGAAGCTTCCTGATTCAATCCGGGCAATCTGTTCCCCGTTTTTCCGATCCAACAGTTTGACATTCACATAATCATTTCCAATAATCGGTATATCCGTTAATTCATCTTCTTTCTGATCGAGATTTGTACGATCTGTAACACCAAACAAATTCGCCAGTGCATCCGCCATGATCCGATGTCCCACATTGGTGGGATGATAAATATCATGGAAATACTGCTCTTTAGTTATAACGCCACCTTCATCTTTCGTCTTCTGAAATTGCTCTACAAGAGCATCCTTCATGCTCACCATAGGCAGATCATAATGAAAGCCCACGGGAGCGAGACGATCCTGAAGATTCCAATCATTTTTAAACACACTGAAAAGCAGGATGACCGTTGGTTCGTTACTTGAAGCAAGCGCTTTCAATACTAAGCTTTCGTAACAGTTTCCACGCGTCTCATCGTCAGCGTCGTTTACCGCAAACTCGATAATGACAATGTCCGGTTGCACGTTACCATCCCGGAGCACATCCCGCTCATAACGAATGACGCCAAGTTGCGAAGGCGTCCCGCCTACACCCGCCTTGATCAGCCGTACTGCATTGCTGTCCATTGAAGCGAACATTTTTTTGAAGTGTTCATAAGAGTGGTAGGCATAACTTTGGAGATGAATCGGTGCTGCACCAGCGCCATGAGTAATCGATCCCCCAATAAAAGCAATGACAACAGGTTCACCACGTCTAGCTTTTTCGATCGCTCTCTTTAATCTGACGTTGTTCCCCAAATTCAGGAGTGATCTGTCGATCATGTCAAGATAAGCCGGAGAGTTATAATCAAATTCAGCCTCAAATGATGAAACAGTAACTCCTACGGGGTCACGTGGTGCATGGGTTCCTTGATTCTCATCTACATCTCCTGAATCGCCAAGCATGTTACATCCTCACCAACCTTCCAGCAAAAATTTACACTCCGAGTATTGCCATGTGAAGAAACCTGGACTTGATTGATGTCGATATCAGGCGGTTCCTTCTCTCCGAGTGTAGCGCTTACATAATTTAACAACAACCTGATAAACTATAGGACTTGACTAAATATATCATCCATATCACCAAATGGAAATAGATGGTATAACACGCCTATAATTTTCCATGTAAACGCTTTAATTTGAGTAGTATTACGAATGATATACTTGCATATATAAGCATTTTTAAAGGAGGAACTCATGAATTTCACAGGAAAAGGCGCTTATGAGACCGGTACATATGTCAATTTTTTTCACAAATCGGGGTATAGCGAAGAAGGAATCAACGTAAGACTGGAACGGACTTGGAATGATTTGTTCTATGGAGACGAACATACACGAATCTACTATCCTGTTGGCGAAGACAAAGGTTACATGCTGGATACGGGGAACGACGATGTACGTTCCGAAGGTATGTCCTATGGCATGATGATGGCTGTACAGATGGACAAGAAAGAGGAATTTGACCGTTTGTGGAATTACGCTGTGACATATATGCAACACACGGAAGGACGATATAAGGATTATTTTGCATGGCATTGCAAACCTGATGGAACCCGTCTATCTCCGGGGCCGGCTCCTGATGGTGAAGAGTTCTTTGCCATGGCTTTATTTTTTGCCTCGAATCGCTGGGGTGATGGGCCGGCTCCTTACGATTACAAAACTCAAGCTCAAAAGATTCTACATGCATGTCTGCATCAAGGAGAACGAGGGGAAGGCGACCCCATGTGGGAGCCGAGTAACCGGCTAATCAAGTTTATTCCAGAGTTACCTTTCAGCGATCCTTCCTATCATCTTCCTCATTTCTACGAACTGTTTGCCAAGTACGCCAATGAAGCAGATCAGACGTTCTGGAAAGAAGCTGCCGAAGCAAGCCGGGTTTATTTGCACAAGGCCTGTCATCCGGTAACCGGGCTATCACCTGAATACGCCAATTATGACGGGACTCCTGCCCCGATTCAGCCGCACGGGGATTTCAGGCATTTTTACAGTGATGCCTACCGCGTAGCAGCCAATATTGCATTAGACTGGGTATGGTTTGGTAAAGACCCGTGGCAAGTGGAACAATCCAATCGGATTCAGGCCTTTTTCAGTGATATCGACGTAGCGGATTATCGCCGTTATACGATTGAGGGCGAGGCTTTTGACGAACCTGCATTGCATCCCGTAGGTTTGCTGGCCACCAATGCGATGGCTTCACTGGCAGCAGACGGCCCTCATGCAGATGCTTTTGTTCGGTTATTCTGGAACACGCCGCTCCGCAAGGGAAAACGTCGTTATTATGATAACTGTCTTTATTTCTTCACGATGCTAGCCTTAAGCGGAAGATACAGGATGTATTAAAATATTTTTTAAAAAAATTTGCTGCACCGGCTCTGTTTCGGATTGGGTTACAGACGTAAAGACGACAAAAAAGACGGACCAAATCGCATATTGCGAACAAGGTCCGTCTTGGTTTTGTTTTTTACTTGGAAGATACAGATGATGCATCATAAGCGGACTGCATAATTTCCAGATAACGATTCATATTGAGCCCTTCCAGCCCTTTCACATATTCATCCCAGTCTTTATCCAAGCTCTTTGCTCCTGTGATAAATTGTAGTGCGTTCTGGTCGATATAATCCTTGATGTTGGTTTGCATCATGCTCGTTTCATCCGCAAGGGACGGATCAACCCACAATGCCCAATGCGGGAATACTTCTTTAGGTTCCTTTCCTTCCATCAACAGTGTAGCTTCATACAGACGACGTTCATACCCATCGTTCGCATAGATGTCTGTTCCCTGTACTTCCGCATCACGATATGCCCGGTGATGATTGTACTGGCTCAGGGCAGACCAGCTGTCATTCCGAGGCTCTTCCCCCGATGGAAGAGGAATGGCTTTGTAGAGTGGTTGCACCTGATCGTTCAAAGCAACTTCTCCCTCCTCCGGTTTGCGCCAGCTTGTGCCCTCTTCTCCCAGATATGAAGCCATAGCCCCTTCTTGCGTGTAGAAGTAATCCAGCATTTTTATGGCTGTAATCTGCGTTTGCTCACTGGCTTTGTTGGTCAATACAAATGTTGCGCCAGGATCAACCGGATAGTTGTACGATGCATATTCAGCGTTCGGCCCTTTTAATGGTGGAATCGGATTATAATCATTGCCGTAAGGTGACCCTTCAGCTGTAGTTACGAACAAGGATGGATGCATGGCCGCTCCTGCACCCAGAAGCTGCGCATCGGCATTGTCTCCAATTTTTTTGAAGGCACCGACATTCTGTGTAAAAGCACCCGGATCAATCAAGCCTTCATCATATAAGGATTTGATGTACGTAAGACCTTCTTTCCACTCCGGTTTGTTCGCTACCGTTTCGACTTTGCCCTGATTCAGAATGAGGTAGTTCCGGTCATCGTCATAGATGAAACCATTCATCAGATAGGGAATGATGTGTACGCCAAAGTTCTCCGTTGAACCACTCAGCGGTACTTCATCTGCCTTGCCATTTCCGTTCGGATCTTTCGTTTTAAACGCTTTCAGCATTTCCCGGAACTCTTCTGTCGTTGTTGGTTCTTTGATATTCAGCTGCTCCATCCATTTGGTATTGACCCACATCTTGTTTGGATACGAACAGTGGAAACATTCATTCAGCCCGGTCAGTCCATAGATTTTACCGTCAGGCGCGGTATTCATCGCTTTGTAATACTCATTGCTATCCAGTACCTTCTTGATGTTAGGCGCATGCTGATCAATCAGATCGTTCAGCGGCAGAATTACACCCTGTTGCCCGAACTTCAACAAGTCTGTCTGTGAGAAACGATCCACCCAAGGGATAAGCAGGTACAGATCCGGATAGTCACCGGAAGCAAGGGAGATCTGTCTTTTTTCAGCTGCCCCGTCAAAAGGAACGGTCGTCCAGTTAAACTTGATGTTGAACTTTTCCTCCATCTTCTTGGTGAATTTATTCGTAGCCAGGTTCATATCCGATCCTTGGTGCACAAATACATTCATCGGGACTTTTCCGTTCGCATCTACTTCACCACTGCTTTTTTCCGAAGACGAGCAACCTGAAAGTACCAACGTAAGAAGCAATACACAAGCGAGTATCCATGCACTTGTTTTCCTCAATAAAATCCTCTCCCTCATGAAAGTTGTAATTAAACTTATCCTTTAACTGAGCCAATCAACATGCCTTGCACGAAATAACGCTGTACAAAAGGATAGATGATCAGAACCGGTAAGCTGGCCATGACAATCAAGGAGTACTTCATCAGTTCAGCCATTTGCTGTTGTTTGATCATTTCGGAAGCGTCCATATTGCCCGAACTGCCAAGAATAAGAATACTTCGTAAAATCAGCTGTAGCGGGTAGAGCGACTGCGATTTCAGATAAATGAGTGCGTCAAAGTAGGCGTTCCATTGACCAACCGCGTACATTAATGAAAGCACCGCCACAATGGGCTTGGCAAGTGGTAATATGACACTGAAGATAAACCGAATATCACTACACCCATCGATGTCAGCCGCCTCTGACAGCTCATCCGGTATGGAATTTTGAAAGAAGGTTCGCGCTATAATGACTTGCCATACCCAGATCGCATTCGGAATCAGAAGTGCCCAGCGTGTATCGATGAGTCCCAGGGATTTAACAACCAGATACGTTGGAATCAAGCCACCAGCAAAGAGCATCGTGAAGGTAATGAAAATCATCAGCGTACTGCGTCCAACAAAGGTCTTTTTGGACAACGGGTAAGCGATCATAATTGTTAATGCTACGCTGATAAATGTACCGCTGGCCGTATAGAACAATGAGTTGGCGTATCCCATCAGTACCTGTTCATTTCGCAATACAGCCTTGTATCCTTCGAATGACAGATCAACCGGCCAGAGCCATACTTTGCCAGAAGAAACGGCTGACGGACTGCTGAGTGATGAACTTACGATGTAGATCAGTGGATACAGCACAGCAACCAGCACGAGTGACAGAATGATGTAGATTGCCGTAATAAACAGACGATCCCCAAGCGATTCTCTGATGACAGGGTTTTTGTTCGCTCGTGAACGACCTGCCTGTGATTGTAAATTAGACATCCTTCAAGTCTCCTCCCCTCCGTGTGGTTACCATAGGCTTGTATTGGACAGCCGTTTTGCAGTTGCATTGACAGTTAACAACAAGATGAGATTAATGACGGAGTTGAACAAACCGACTGCCGTAGCGAAGCTATAGTTCGCATTGAGTAGTCCCATTTTGTAGACATACGTTGAGATAATCTCGGAAGCCGATAAGTTTAAAGGATTTTGCAGCAGATATATTTTCTCAAATCCTACCGCCATGATATTTCCGACACTTAGAATCAAAATAATGACGGCTGCCGGCAACAAGCCGGGTAAATCTACGTTAATAATCTTCTGAAGTCGATTGGCTCCATCCACTTTGGCGGCCTCATATAACGAAGGGTCAATGCCGGCAAGCGCAGCCAGATAGATGACTGCTGAATACCCCATACTTTGCCATACATCAGAAAAAACATAGATCGACCGGAACATGTCTGGATTGCCAAGGAAATTCACCGATTCAAAGCCAAGTGCGCCTGCTATAGTATTGACAATACCAAGCCTCGGTGAGAGGAATAACATGATAATCGATACCATAACCACCGTGGATATGAAATAAGGTGCGTAGGTTACCATCTGTACGGTTTTCTTGAACTTCATGTTTTTGATTTCATTCAAAGCCAGTGCCAGCAAGATCGGGATCGGGAACCCGACAATGAGACTGTAAAATGAGATGAGAAGCGTATTTTTGATTAACATCATAAAAGCAGGATTCTGGAAAAGCAGGTCGAAATACTTGGTGCCAGCCCAAGGACTACCCCAAATTCCTTTGATGACGTTGTAATCCTTAAACGCGAGGACCGTATTCACCATCGGTACATATTTGAAAACGATAAAGTACACCACCGGAGGCAAAATAAGCAGATACAACTGCCAATGCCTCCTGAAACTTCTGGTTAGCGCATGCTGTAACGTTGATCGCTTGCGCTCCTTCACACCAGACTTGCTCTCACTTGTTATTGTTGTTCTCAGAATCATCCCCCCAGTCAGTGAACCCTATGGTTGAAGTGAGCGTCACCTTTTGTTGGTAGCGCTTTCTTTGTGCCCATATCATAAGTTCGACTTGAGGGAATCGTAAAGGTACATCTCGGAAATCGGCGTACATTATACGCATAGATACTATATGGGCAACGTACATTCACCGACCTAATTATCCATCTTCCGAAATACACTTGGTGAAATGCCGCGTACACGCTTGAATGCTCTTCGGAATGAATGCGCACTGTTATATCCCGTAGAAAGTGCAATTTCATCGATGGTCTGATGACTTTCCCGTAGCAGTTCAGATGCTGCATTGATTCTCACCCGCTCCACATAATCGGAAAGATTCTCTCCGGTATGTTCTTTGAATAGTTGGGAGATGAATTTTTCGGATTTTCCCATATGTTCGGAAATCCGGCAGATCGTCAAATTCGCGTCGCCAAAATGATTTTCTATATAACACGTAATTTCTTGTACGGTATCCGCATGTGTGGATGATCTTTTTCGTAGCACTTCTTTGCACATATCTTCGGTTAGGCGCTTGAATTTACCCCGTAATGCGGCAATGGAATCGGTAATCTGGATACCGGTGACACCATTTTTGTATTCTTCTGCAAAGGAATCATCGTGTTTGATTTTGGGCTCATCCAGCTTCAGGTATGTTCCCTTTAACTCCATTATAAATTGCTGTGCCATCTCATAGGAAAGTTCACGCTCCTCGAAATTGCGTACAAACAGCTGATCCAAAATCCGAAGAGCCTCTTCCAGTTCCCCTGCCTTGATCGTATTCAGCAAGCGCTGTTCTGACTCAATGGGATAATAGTACATTTCATTTTCCTTCAATGTATCTTCGAATCGGACAAGCTCATCCACTCCCATATGAATCGCATATTCCATGGCTTGTTTGGCTTCATCAAATGAACGGCCTACGTCATTCCACACTTCGTATGCGGCTCCGGTACCGATTGTCGTCGATATCCGGTATTCCTTATAAATGAGTTCGGTTAATCTGCTGAGTTCGGACTCACAATGACGTATTGCTGGTTCCAGAGGCATCTCGGTTACGGGACATATAAAAGCAATCTGATCTGTGCCCCAGTCCGTCATCAGCACATCTGCATTCCATTCTGTCATTGTCTGTCTGATCATCAATTTCGCCACACCAAGCTCCTGAATCGTTTCTTCACTATCCAGACTCGCATAACCGTTCACCTTGAGCAGACCTGTGATTCCCTGGCTGTTCTCAATGGATAGTTGTGTCTGAGAAGAAATGGCTTCCAGCTCACGAGTCGTATAGAACTCACCCGTAAGCAGACGTTTGATGAATCCATCGCGCAAGAGCGGTATTTGTTCATTCAACGCGTTCTCCAGCGATTGATTATTGGCGATCAAATGATGAATATGGCTTGCCAGAAAATCATACTCATTGCGCCTTTTACCTGAAGGCTCACTGACTTGTTCTCTGAAGGCAGACAACAGTCTATAGATGGGGGCACTATTTCGATAGGCCAGGATCAGTCCAAAACCTAAACCAAGCGTTAACGTTGCAAGCGTAAAGGCCAATGTCACTTTTTTGATCTGATCCGCATTGGTCATAAGTGCTTTCTCGGGAATACCTGCCATGTAACTCCAGCCGTTTCGATCTGAATGAATCGATATGAGTAGCCGGCCATCTTCAATAGGCTGTACCTCATTCGAATGGTTACCAACATTTTGCGCCAAACGCTGCGCTTCTCCTTCATCAATACCTCGCGAGAAGATAATTTCGCCGTTCGCATCTCGAACCAAAGTCCAGCCGCCATACTGATCAACGATATGTTGCGTCAGGCTAGCCATCTCATCTTCATCAATTAAAACACCAATGGTAGCCTGTGGTTTATTGAAACTATTCAGCGGCAAGGATTGCAGAAAGGTAATTGCCGGTGCGGTGGTGCGCAAGTTGCTGCTTATTTCACGTTTGTAATTTTGAAGTGGAATAATCTCGTTAAAGTGTGGCTTTTTCAAAATCTGTTCACTCCACTGTTCGAAGGTCATCCCTTCCAAGGCGTTGGCTGCGTAATAATGTTCAGGTCTGTAATAGACCGTATTGGGTGTGATAATGACGTTATAGTTAGGAATGTAAATAAAAAAATGAGATAAGTATTCGTTTGTACTGCTGTACATGGATAAACTTCGTTGCATTTTACCTATGCCATAAACATTGTAGGCATCCAGTGGTTTGGGATCGGCAATCAAACGGTGCAGCTCCTGATTGATGGCTAGTTGCCTCGTAAACGCTTCGACCTGTAGCAGATTCCGTTCAATGATTTCTTTGCCCAAATTCAGTGACTTCAGACTGTTCTCTATCGAGCTGGCCCTTGCCGCTTCGATGGATGCCCGATAAGAGGCGTATCCGGCGATCTGTGGAATCATTAGAATGATTAGATACGAAATCAAATAACGACGGAACATCGGTGAAAACTTGGACCATAGGAGCTTCAATGTACTCCCCCCTTTTTCTAATCAAGCGCTTACATTTCTCGGTTTATGATCATCATTTCATGATACAACGGGCATTTCTGAACAGTGAAGGTACAACTTCTTCCCTATGGTACATTTACACCTATAGCTATACAATACTTGATTTCTATAGTGTAATGTGCCGCTTCACGAGACAAAGGCAATGAATACCACCCTTTTCGCTCATTCCATTTCGCTGTATCCATACATAAGTACAATAAAAATAACCTTCTCAGGGTCATCAGATGACCTGAAAAGGTTATTTATTGCCACTAATTTCGTGATGGAAATATCGATGTTCGTTAGTTACTAACCGCTACGAATTTCCACTGTTGGTTCGTTGCACCCGTGTAGGTGTTCTGTTGAAGTTTGGCTCCATCCGATGTGGAAGCGTTCTCAACTTCAATGGCTTTATTGCTGTTCACATTGATAATGCTGTAGTACCCATTACCGAGATCATTCACTTTGAAATGTTGTGCCGTTGTATTGAGATTAGCCATGAGTTGCACGGCTTCACCATTGGTCTGGGTACCGTTACGAATGTCGATCACTTTATCCGGTGAGTTCACACTCGTCAGCGTGTAGTTGCCTCCACCAATGGAAGTCAGCACCCACTTCTGAGGGTTGCCGCCCAGATCACTCCATTGTTGTAATTGGAGGTTGTTCTGATTTTGACCGCCAGGAACATCAATCACTTTGTTGGAATGACGTGCTACAATTTTGTACGTTGCACCGGAGACAAGGCCTGTAGACGGATTCGTTGGATTGGTTGGAGTACCGCTGCCATAATTCTGGGAACGCTCATTGTACCAATTGAATAAGAAACGTCCCATCGCACTGCGTGAAGCATCTCCATCCCACTTCAGTCCTGCGGTTGGATCAGCAAATGAACTGCGTGCTCCCGGTTCGAGAATAAAACCATTCATATGAGCTGCGATGCTGACATTGCCCGCTGCATTGAAAATGGTTTTGGTATTCGTTCCAAAGCCTTCATTACTACCATTGAACAGATTCCAATAAGCTGAATCACCCGGTTTGTTTTTGAACCACGTCACTTCTGTGATGTTAATTGGGTATTTATCCGCAGCCGCCTTCACATTGGTGTTCCATTGATCTTGCAGAATGTTGAAGTTGTCATAGGCTCCGTACCCTGGATACCAGTGAACTGCATAACCGTAGTTGTTCAGAGGGTCAGTCAGCGGATGACTTGCTGTCAGGCTGTAGAACTGGTTGTAACCCAGACCCGCAGCCCAGATGACGTTGTCTGCGCCCTGATTACGAATGGTGGAGATCATGGAATTTTGGAAGTTACGCAGGTCATTCCAATGATCCACGAAATCATTTTCCCCGTTGTATCCACCCCAGTGTCCGTTGGCATACGATTTCACCGGCTCATTAATCAGTTCGAAGTGAACATTGTCTGCACTTTTAATCTCTGGACGTGAGGCAAGATAACCCCAGATTTGATTGAACTTCTGCAAGTTGGCAGCTGTCGTAGCCTGATCATCCTTCAAAGTGAAGTCCAATCCCAGAACGACATATACGCCTTTTGTTTTTGCATACTGGATATAAGGAATGATGACGTTCTGCGTCACAGTCTGCACACCAGCAAAGTTGTATGTACCTGCCGCCACATCTCCCATGTCCTGACGATCAATGAACAGACGTACCTGATTCATTTTCCAGCCATGATTGCTACCATATTTCGGACTGGTATCCGCAAACGTGTCTGTGATGTCTTTCAGATAGGCCAATGTTGCGGCATGACGGTTGTTACCGTGAAGGTTGAGGTAATAATTACTGTCCTGATAAGTCCAGTATGCACCGGAAGGTTGATGCCAACCATTGAGAAGTACCGGTTGATTGTTGCTGTTGACCAAGTGTTTGCCACTCACTTTTAGTTTCCCCATAGGCATACCTACCCAAGCATCGGCTTTGCCGCCTCCCCATGGAGCAATTGTAATCAGTAATGCCAGAACGAGTAAAAGCTTACAAGACATCAACCATTTTTTCACTGCTATTCCTCCTATTTGATTAAATTGGCTTACATTACTGCGATAGGAAGCTGCCGTCAAACCTGATTTTCAGCAAGATCAAGATATAGCCTCATCCAGACTCGGTCGGCGCGCGCTCCCTTAAGCCATTCCATATCCAACGATAACGCGTGTTGTAACACAACCGGTTAGTTGTACGCGATTCTCTGAAATTCACCTCATCGAGGTAAGCTTCCTTGGTATAGTCCTTAATATAATTTTTGGAATCACTCATGAGATATGCCTCCTTTCGTTTAGGAATGTTTGAACATGTTATCGCTGTATACCTCTTCGCTCTAAACGGCTATCCTACGATACCTGTACGTTCCACACTTTCCACGAAATATCGTTGCACAAACAGATAAATGATAATTAACGGGAGAATCGCAAGCAGAATACCCGTATCCTGAATCATGCTCAGATAGAACGGATCGGCCTGAGAGGCTGCACCGTCTGTAACCTGTTGAGCGAGATTGTACGGCAGCGACGATAGCTGTGTTGACATGACTTTACTCGAAGTCAGATACGTTGTTGTATAGAAGCTGTCATTCCATTGCCATACGAAGGAAAACAGCATAACGGTGACCATGGACGGAATGGCATTCGGTAGCATGATCCGAGTGAATGTGCGACTGATCCCGGCGCCGTCCACATATGCCGCCTCCTCTACTTCTTTCGGAATACCTCTGAAAAATTGGCGGAATATAAAGATATACAAACCTGCTTTTAGTGAATTTGCGGTAACGGCTGTCAGGATAAACGGCCAGTACGTATTGAGCAGGTTTACCGGTTTCCCGGAAAACAGCGTCATCAGCCCCATCAGATCAAAGCTTTTCAGGTTCAGATACACCGGAATGAGAATGGTTGTTGGCGGCACCAGAATCGTCAGAATGACCCCTGCAAACAACCAGTTGCTTCCTTTGAACTTCAGTCTGGCGAAACCATAACCTGCAAGTGCGCATGAGGCTGTAGTCAACAGTGTTGTTGTGGCGGACAACGCAAACGTATTAAACAGCGTTACCCAGTAGTCCATGACACGAATGGCCTGTTTGAAATTGTCAATCGAGAAGTTCTGCGGAATCCATACAACGACTGCCGAATAGAGATCACCCTTGGCCTTGATCGATGTAGATATTTTTTGGAATATCGGAAATAAAATAACAAAGGAAAGTCCGGTGATCAGAACAAATCGGATGATAGACCACAGCCAACTCTTCCATTGCTCAAGCGATAATAATCGTGATGTCGTCACGCGGAATGCCCTCCTTTCTAATCTTGATAGAAGACTCGTTTTGAGAAAATGATCGATACGATCACTAGAATAATGGCAATGGCTACGAAATACACCCATGCCATCGCGGAGCTAAGACCAAAGTCAAATTTCACAAATCCCGTGTCCCGAATCAATTTGGTCATCGCATTATTCGCAAAGGAGTCAATAATCGTATAGATCGCGTTCACAAAAATAAGCGGGCTGACCATCGGGAACGTGATTTTCCAGAAAGCCTCGTATCCTGTCGCCCCTTCCATTTTGGACGCTTCATAGAGCTGCGGGGAGATCGTTTGAATACCGGCAAGGAAGATCAAAATTTGTACACCCGATTGACTGACAATCTGGTAGATTCGATCAACTGCACCGCTTAAATACGTAACGATCCATTCGCTTACGCCTGCATTAAGCATCAAACCTTCCAGTTCCAATGTGCCAAAAGCACTTCCGCCTGTGCTGTTCTGGTTCACAGCTTCAATCAAACTTGTGCTTTCCAGCGACATAATGACGCCGGATGCCAGAATGACCGGTAAGAAAAAGATGGATCTTGCTATGGCACGGCCTTTGAATTTCTGATTCAGAATGACGGCAAGGAACAAACTGAAAATGACAATAAGCGGCACGTTCACAAGTACGTCTGTAATCGACTCAATCAGGGCCCGGTTAAAGCTTGTATTAACGGTAAGTGCCTGAATATAATTGGCGAATCCCGTAAATTGAATCGCAATTCCTTCTGCATTGGCTTGAATGGTGCTCATGCTGTATCGCAGAGATGCCAGCAGCGGAACGAAGAAAAACAATACAAATCCGATCAGCCACGGAAGTACGTAAATGACACCCCACATTGCTTTTTGCTGAGCATACGTACGACTTCCCCATTTCGATTTCAGGAGTGTCTTCAGAGCTGCTCACCACCAGTCACATAGCTTAGGGCTTCAACGGTATGATTCTCTACTTCAACAGAAGAGTCATTGTAATTGACAATTACATATCCTCCGCCTTCATAGGTTGTTCGAAATACACCTTCACTTAAAGATTCATGAGTAATCATTGGACGTCCGATGAACGACTCGTTCACTTGGCTGACTTCGGCATAAATCTCCGCTGCCAGATCCATCCACTGCTCGTAATTTGCAGCATACAGGTTGTTATAGTCCGTTTCTTTCACCACATGGTTAGGCGCATTAAACCAGGCAAAATAAGGGCTCGCCCCATATTCAATCAGCTTCAGCACATACTGTCTTGCATCGGTATACGTGGACAGATTATACGGAGAACCGGTATAAGGAATACGGCCGTGAACGACCAGCTGAAAGAACGGAACTTCTTCATCCTCCAGTTTGAACCGGCTACTGCTCATCGGAGCATCCGTAAGGCCTGTAATGTAAGGAAGCGCGTAAGCGTTACCGCCTTCAGCCACAATGGAGCCCGCTTGTTGTTTAATTTGATCCAACGCTTTTCGAACCGTATCCAGTGCCTGCGTCCGATCAAGCAATTTCTTCGGATTCATATCACTGTTTAACTGCTCTGCCATATCCTTCAGAGAAATGCCTCCCGCCTGGAGTGGTTCCATGTCCTTCAGCATATCTGTTGTCACATCGTCAATCTCATTCGGTGAGAGAACATATGAAGCTGATAAATCTTTCGCCCGGCGCTCCAAAGCCAGATCCATTGGATATAGAATCGCAGGTTCCTGTGTTAAAGACCGGGAAGCCTCACTCGATGGACTGAATCCTTTCTTTGATTGCACGTTCAGTACCGCTACATCGGGATAAAACCCGATTCCCGCTTCATTCGTAAATGCGCTAAACTCTTTCATTCCTTTTTTCCCGCCAATTACTCCGTCCACCTTAATGGAATCCGGTAATCGGTGGTGCAGTCCGCCATTGAACCATCCAGCATAACGAACTTGAATGTTCGACACGTTTTTTTCCATCAGCTTCGAAAGAATCTCTTTTCCTTCATCAAAAGTCGTCAGGGCTTCCGTGGAGTTATACGGTATACCGAGCATATGCTGTCTCGTTGTCATTCCTCCAAAAAGCTTGAGATAAAAAGGGATTGAAGCTTGATCCTCAGACGATTTCATCTCAGGAAGTCCTCCATTCTGTACCAGGTACTCCCGGTACAGTGAGGCCAGACCCGAATACGAAGCCTGCTCCGCACCTACAAATGCGTACCGAACTACAAAATCAGATGACGTCGGTTTATTCTGAAACTTCGGCAATGTACGAACCATGTCACTGGACTGAAGTGTAATATCACTTTTGTTCACGACATAGAAACTGGGATATACGTTATTGTAGCTGTTCAGCTTACCGCTGATATCCGCATTCACTACAGCCACCGCATCCCCTTCTTCGATAATGCCCAGAAAAGCACCTTCCGGACGAATCACGCCAAATACAGGCAATCTCGCTTTGCTTTCATTGGAACTGGCTTCGCGCAGCTTCATCGTTAAGTCGGGGCCGTAAATATCTTGCTGGTAGGATGGGTACTGCAATTTACCATTGTTAAAGTGGATGAGCGCTCCCGAACCGTCCGGTACGAGAATCGATCCATCCTCCTTGGAGCCTCCAGCTCCGAAATACTCCAGCACAGACAGAGTGTTGATTGGATACTCTTCTGGAAAATGAATACCGGAAGCTGGCACTCGTACTTTCAGCTGCTCTCCGTCCAGTTCATACTCCATCGTGAGCATGAACAGACGTGGCCCACTACGTTCTTGCTCAATGCCATGCTCCGCATGATCTTTGGCAAGGTCTTCTTCTGTGTATCCGGCGTCTTCAAAGGCTTTCAGAGCACGCGTCAACTGCAGACCCTGCATAGCTTTGTCGATCCGGTTGTACACGCCCTCATCTTTATCTTCTGCATATCCAACCTTTAACGCCCGTTCGCCAGATTTATCGAGCTTCGCCAGCACGTATTGTTCAAAACGTTCCTTGCTAATTTTTACCGGAAGATCTTCAACGGATCGCTCCGTGTTGCCGAATTGATAGTGCACGCGCACCCCGTTCGGCAAAGCTTCATAGCTCACTTGTTTGTGCCGAACACTGTCCGTGTACGAATTCACCATACTGCTCTGGCCTGAACTGTTGAAAAAGCTAAGTCTGGATTGAGAGGACAGAAGGTCCTTGTTAATTCCGGCTGCAATGCCATCCTTCTCGCGTTCTTCCGGGTTACTGCGCCAGATTTGGCCGCTTTTACTATGGATAACGGCGATCTCGGCGGTCTCTTCGTTGATCAACAACTGCAAAGCATTGTTTCGGGCGACGCCGATCATTCCGGGAATGCGGGCATCGCTAAAAGCAGATTTCAGTTTTTCTCCGGGAGGCAGGGAAGGAATCTCCACTTGACTAACATCTGCTGCCGTCTCGCGAGCTGCCGTAGATGGCGAGAACTGACAACCGCTTAGAAGCAAGCTACTCACCAGCAATATTCCGGTTATTTTTTTGGCTGCGGCATATTTCATTGTGATTTCCTCCTTCCTAGCCCCGAAGCACTAATTCCTGATAGATGGTATAAACAAAAGAAACGATCTGCTGCACAAGGCTAAAGAACAACAAACATAGAAATGCCATAAATGCCATAGCTACTAGCGTGAGGAGCATCGTTAGAATCGTTTTGGCTGGTGTGTACTGATGCACGATCATGTTGCCTACAAATAAAAGATACACGGTCCAGCAAACCGCAATCGCGTTAGAAAAGTAATAAAATGCCGTTTCCTGTGCAGAAATAGCGAGACTCAGCCAGATCCACGGGAAATGCACCAGAAACATCGGAACCAGGGCAAAACACGTAGACATGAAAATTTCAGAGAACTTGCCCTCGCCATCCATCAAGGTGGTTAACGACCAGTTGGCCACACACCAGAACAACACGGGAATAACAACGTACACCATCTCAAGTAGGCTGTTCAGGTACTTGGGATTGTTAAAATTAATCAGAAAGCCACTGTATTGGGCTTGCAAAATTTTAGTGAATACGAGCAACACCATAATCATCAAAGAGATCAGCAGTGTCGTTTTTTGATTCCGCTCATATTTCAATTCCCAATACCCGTCAAAGGGATGAAAAATAAGATGAAGCGGGTACTGGTACAATTGTTTACTTGATGCCTGCATTCGTTGTCCTCCTTTTCTGCCTGCGAACGATGGCGACGGTGACAAACGCAGCTACAGCCAGGAATATACCGGACATCACCCATGAAAAGTGTTCACGCATCAGTTCTTTCCGATAGAGAAGAAAAGCTTTGGAATACCCTTGACGCTCCATGCTTTGCTTGAAGTATTGCGCCGACTCGGCATATTCTTTCTGGCGAAGCAGCGCTTTACCAATACCTGCATAGGCATATTCCAGATTGGCATTCATCTCGGCAGCCTTCGCAAACAGTTCCGAAGACTGATCTTCTTCTCCGTTGTAATAACTGCGCACGGCATCATGTAGTGTGCGTCCATACTCTGTCGTTTGAAATACGGTAATTTCACCGAGTGCTTTATCCAGTACAAGCATCCGGTCTCCCGCTCGCTCCAGCGCAACAGGTGTATTAAACATGCCCAATCGGTTCCCGATACCGCCAAAAATATGGAGCAGATAGCCGTCGCCATTGTAGGTAAAGATACGGCCCCTGTTTGAATCGAGAACAGAGTACATGTCACTGTCGCCCACATCGACATCAATCAGACGTGATGGTCCAGCTTCCGCGGTATATCTCAGATCACCTTGAGGTGCTGAATATCCTTCTCTCCGTAAAATGTCTGTTCCTTGGGCATTCAATTTTTTAATGGGATCTTTGCCGCGATCACCGCTGGTGGCGTAGATAAATCCTTCTTTGTCCATATCCAGGTTGGTGAATTCGGTTGGAGTGAACATGACCATCTGACTGCGCTGTTCCCGAGTAGCGAATCGTTTCCAGAGATATTCAACCGGATCAACCTGAACCCGATTCGCACCAATGAAAGAGGAAAACTCACCATCGGCGCTGAATTCCATAAATCCGTCAAATACACCTGCGGCCATTACGTAAATGCGCTCCCCCTGATCCATCACAATCCGAATGGGTTTGAATTGAAAGTCCTCATTTAACAAGTCCGACTTGGGTTCAGATACAATTTTCACTAGCTGTCCCTTGTTATCCAAATGCACAACCCGCTGATTATCCGAATCAGCAATCAATAAATCTCCTTTTTCCGTTACAAACAACCCTTGCGGGTTTTTAAATTGATCTTCTTTGCCGTCGTTTTTGAACGACTCAATGGTGCGCACAAGCTTAAAATTGCGATCCATTTCTACAATTCTTCCATTGCCCGAATCAAGCACATAGACACGCTCATCTGCGGTAACATGCATATCACTTGGTTCCTTGAAAGGCGTTATATTCAGCTTCTTGCCTGTAATAATCGTTGTAGCTTCATAAGCAGCCGGAGCTGGAACGGTATCTCCGTAATAGGAATAATGGTAGGCATCTGGCTCGCCGTCTGCGCTCACAGGCAGTGCCGCTGAACTGAACAGCAGGAGGCAGACCATGCCCATGATGACCCATTTATGTTGTTTCCATGTGCTTTTTCGCGTGCTATGTTGCACTTTGCTGCCTCCTTTCTATTCTTTCATGCCCGAAGTAGCCATCGTCTGCATCACACTGCTCTGAGAGATAACAAACAACGTGATCGGTACGATCATGAGCAGTAGCGCTACTGCAGCACCAACCCCTGCTCTGGCAATCCCGCCTTGTACGATCTGACTGAGTGCATAATGCAACGTTTTGAGATTTTCACTGTAAATAAAACTACCGCCGTCTGTTCCCCATAGGGCAGGGAATTGTAAAATCATAAGTGTGAGCCATGCTGGCTTCACGTTAGGCATCACAATGCTCCAAAAAATCCGATATTCATTCGCACCGTCAATCTTCGCCGCTTCCAGCAACGCATCCGGAATCTGTTCCATGAACTGTTTCATTAGAAACAGCCCGAGTGAGAATGCCAGCGAAGGCACAATGATGGAAGCGTGTGTGTTGATCCAGCCCAGCCAGGACATCACCATGTAGTTCGGAATGGCCGTAACGTGCGGCGAGAACATCAATGACAGAATAACAATGGTGAATAATATTTTTGATCCCGGAAAACGATATTTTGCCAAAGGGTAAGCCGCTGCAGAAGCAAGAAGAATGTGCCCAGCCGTGCCCACCAGGGTAATGAGAAGTGTATTAGCAATATATCGAGATAAGGGGACCCAGGAATTGCCCATCAGATTAATCAAATCTGCGAAATTTTCGGTCGTCGGATTGTTCACCCAGAAGCGCGGCGGGAAAATAAACAGCTCATCCAGCGGCTTAAAGGCATTGTTGACCGCATAAATCAACGGAAGCACCATAAATGATCCGAACACGGCCAGTAGCGCAAACAACATGAAACTGACGGTAAATGACCGGTTGAGTCTCTTCGGCATGCCGAAGATCGCACGTACTTTGCTGGTCATCGTCATTCACCTATCTTTCTCAGCATTTTTTGCGTGAAAATGTTCGTTCCAAGCATCAGTGCAAACAGGACGGTTGCGATCGCTGAAGCATATCCCATCTCAAAGCGAATCGTACCAAAGTCCATCAAATGGGTGACCACGGTATGTGCTGCATAGTTAACACTTGGGAAACCGGCCAGCGCAATCGAGATTTCGGCTACAGCGAACGAGGCTGTAATCTGCATGACTGCACCAAACATCAGCTGAGGTCTCATGGATGGCAGCGTAATGTACCAGAGCTCCTGCCAGCGGTTTTTGATACCGTCCACCGTTCCGGCCTCCACCAGCGAGCGGTCAATCGTCTGCAAACCTGCAATAAAAGCCAAAAAGCTCGTTCCGAGACTAAGCCAGAGTTGCACCAATATAACGATGCCCAGTACATACTTTTCGTTGGAAAGCCACTGAATTGGCTCCAGAATCACGCCAAGGCGCATAAGGAATCCGTTCATATATCCGTAGCTGTCACCAGAAAAAATGATCAGCCAGATGAAAAATACATTACCTGAGATCGATGGTGCATAGAAAACCAATGTCATAATCGCCCGTACTTTAGGAGACAGCTCATTGATGATCCAAGCAAACAAAAAACAGGCAATATAACTGACTGGACCCGTGATCACTGCAAAAAGCAACGTGTTTTTGAGTGCGATTAGAAATACGTCGTCGTTCAGGAACAACCGGGAATAGTTTTGCCAACCGACAAAACGCGGAAATTCCAGCATATTAAAGTGAAAAAAGCTAAGACCGAGCGATATGCCTACCGGAATAACCGTAAACATGAAAAAGATCAGCATAAATGGTGCCATTAAGACGTAATAATGCCTGCTGAGATACAGATTCCTTTTCAATAAGGACCACCAGCCGACCTGGCGTGTATGCATAACAGGAGCGGCGGCTGTCTTGGATGTTTTTGCTTGCAACCGTTACCCTCCCTTTCATTTATTTCAGATTAAATTCCTTGCGTTTCAGTTCAATCTCATCGTCAATATATAGTACATAGTCTGATAAAGCCTCACGTGGATTTTCATTCGCGTTAACCACTTTTCGGAAAGCATTATCCAAATGTCGACCTGTAAAATAGCCCCCTGGCATCTGCGGAATCCCTTGCACCCATTCCCATTGCTTCTCCAGGTTCTGGTAATCCTTCACTGGCCAAGGTAACTGTTCTAAAGCTTCAATGTTCGCTGTAGGATAACGAGCAGCCGCTCCCATCAGGCCTTCCATTTCTCGTCCATACTCGATCTGGGTTGACTCATCCGTCCACCACTTCATGAATTTCCATGCCGCTTCTTTGTTGCCCGCATTTTCGAGCATCATGACCGCACTGCTCGCGCTAGCTACCTCATGCCGTATAGAACCATCTGGAAGCTGTGTGCCAGGCACAATCGTGAAGTCCCACAGGTTGCGGATTTCCGGTGCTAATACCGTCAGCATGTTATAAGTCGTGTAATCGGCAATGCCAATCGGCATTTCTCCTGTACGGAAACGGTTCGGGAAATCGGCTTTCAACGGGAATTTGTAATTCGTATAAAATTGCGTCCAGCGTTTGAATGCTTCCATCGAAATTTCCGAATCAAGAGCACTCTTTCTCCCGTCTTCGGTGTAGAAATTTCCGTCATTTTGATACAACAGCATCGCAAAGGTTGCGTTAGGAACCATGTTGGCATTGTTCAGCGTATCTTCAATCGGCAGATAGAACTCCATATTGTGCTTTTGCAACACAGCGATCGCATTATACACGTCCTGCCAAGTTTTTGGCGGCTCCAGACCCAGTTCATTCAATATATCCTTGCGGTAAAAAAGCATGGGGAAATGCTGTTGCTCCGGTAGTGCATACACTCCACCGTCATACTCATAAGGTGTTATTCCGCTTGCCCGGAATCTGCTGGCCACCTCTTTGAAATCCGGGAACTTGCTCAGATCTGCTGCCGCATTTCTCATCGCATAGTTCACAGGAATATCTTCACCCATTTGCATCGCTACATCGGGACCTTCCCCAGCCAGCGTTGCGGGTAACAAAATATTCGGCGGCACAAGTCTCAGTTGCACAGACACATCGGTATCCGGCGTAAACGTATCGTCAATCATGCCCTTAAGCACTTGAGCCTGATCCCGTCCGGTGGTGATCCATACGGTGATCGAGTCCTTCTTTTTCTCCACGTTACCGATGCTGTCATAGTCTTCCGTATAGGAAGCAACATAGGCACCAAGTTCGTGTTTCACTTGTTGGAACGCAGACGCTTCAGCCTTTGGCATTTCTTGTCCTGAAGGAGCTACAACCAGGTAATCCATCGTGATCGGTTGCTCACGTACGGTCAGAATCCATGTGCCTAGGCCACCGACGTTAATTTTGAATGTATCCAATCGTTTCGGAACGGTTTCCGGCCTTGCCGCCATATCCTTGAGCTGTACAACCATGGCATTCAGAATAGCTACTTTATCACTCTGTTCTCCGGTTGCTTTTTCGAGATACTCAGCGACAGATGTGAGTACAACAGCTTGTTTTTCAAAAACCTCAGTCATCTCTGGAATACGTTTCTCCAACTGATAATCCCGAAGTGGATCAGGTTTGTTGGAGGTAATCATTAGAATTTTGCGGTACATTTCATTTAATTCAAGTACGCTTGATTCTACGGTTCGAAGTAACGGGGCAATATCGCCAAGTGTGACCGTCATCCGTAAACGATGTTTTCCTTTCTCCAGATGGAACTGATAAGGCTCATCTTCACCGCTTCCAAGCACTTGTGTCTGCCAGGACGGACTATAGTTGAAGCGAATTCGCTTCATCTCTTCAAAAGGAGCTTTGCCGTTAATGGTAAGACTTCGTGTGGCATAGATACCCCGAAGCTGATCCTGTTTTACTTTTAACGCAATCTGGTACAAACCATCCTCAGGCACATCAATCTCCCATTCAACCCATTCCCCCGGAAGTTTCCAGTTCACGCCTCCGATGGCATTGATCCGAATTTTGGATACGTCGTAGGGTTCCAGGGATGGACTGGATCGATCCGAGATGGGCGCAAGTGTAGGTGAAGATTTGGTGATTGCTTCTTCGCCTTGCACTTTCAGCATGATGGGGCTGGCTGGCTTTAAACCTAACGAATCATACGTCTTCTGGATTTCGGCATACGTAGGAACGGCCTCTTCCTGATAGAGTTCGATGTAATCAATCGCCATACTCTCTCTGAGAGAGGTCAGAGATAATTGCTGGTTGCCTTTTTCAAAATAAAACTGGAACGGTTCCTCAAAATATCCGGCACTATCTCGAAACGAAGCGAGCTGCCATTCCGGCTTCTCCACTTGTCTTGGTCTGAGATCGTTTCCTCGATCATCCTGCCGGACGTGATCTTCGCGATTGCCCCATACCCTGTCGAACAGAAGTACATCTGCTTCGCGAAAAGGAACTTCTCCGTTTAACTCCAGCTTGCGCTCGATTCCGGAGCTTTTGCCTTCGACAGGATAATAGTGAATGCGAACCTGATATAAACCACTCACTTGAACGGGAACATCCCAGCGAATGGTTCCGGATTCGGGTGTAATGACTGCACTCCCATCCAGCCCTTCATATCCTTGCACCACCTTGAACTCTCCGTTATCCGCCTCCGTATAAGCTTCACCTTGAATCCTTACGGTCGTGTCCGGTTTGGCAGTGCTCGCATACGTTTCCTGATAATGTTCATAACTTCGTGAATCTCTGGTGCCCGCTACAGCTTCAAAATCCTCAAGTGCATGCACTGTCCCGGGGTTCTGATTCTTGGATGGATAGATCACGATGATCGAGAACACCAAAGCCAGAACAAGTGCCAGAATCAGTACCTTTTTCTTACGTGACCGCATGTTTGCAAGTATCCCCTTTCCTGTAAGCGTATCAGCAAAAGAACGATTGACTAGGGCGTATCTTAAAACTCGCTGAAGTGCATCTTTTACCGCCTTTTCGCCCCCTGCTTCGTCACTTTCCCTTGACGTGCCCCGGCACGCCTGCGGAAAACTTCCTTGCTTGGAACGAAAATTCGGCAAAACCTGCTTCCTTCGGACTTTTCAGACACGCCCTACCCGGACAGACCGCGCTTCTTACTCGCGCGTTCTGCCCGTATTAGCAGTGCTTATTTGTATACCTCATCTATTGCGGCTTGGAAAGGAGCCTTGTATTTCTCGATCAACGTGGATACGGATACGCCTTCTTTCAGTTCTCCATCGAAATCCCAAAAAGGAAGGGACGGGAACGTGTTATGGTCGAGAACAAGCATACCAGCTGCCACTTCTCTGGCGTTGTTAATATCTGCTTCATCCGTCAGATGTCTTTCCAGTGTGGATTGTTCCGGATAATCATAGATGGAATCAATCTCATTGATTTTTTCCCAGATGTACATCAGTTGCTCCGGATTTTCTACCGCTTTAGGGATGGTGATCGCTTGATAACGGGATTCGCCAGAATGGTAGGCAGAAGCACTTGGTCCTTTCGGGTACGGCAAGAAGCCGATATCATAGTCGGGCATATCTGTTTTAATGCCTTCAATCTCGTACATTGCGCCAGAGTACATCAGTGTATTTCCTTGACGGAAGAAGGTAGCTGGTTCAGTCCAGTCACCGCCTTCTGTCGGTCTGCCCACTTTCTCTGTAGCCAATTTGTTCAAGAAATTAAGCGCTTCTTTTGTTTTTGGATCTTCAAGGTTCTGTTTATCCTCTTTGGTCAGTGAAGCTTCGTTGGAATACAGAATGGGTTCAAGCAGGCCCGTTTGAGCGAGGCCCCACGTATCCAGCTTGCCGTCATTATTCCGGTCTTTGTTGGCTTGCTTGGCAACAGCCAGGAAGTTATCCCAATTCCATTCGTCAGCATCGACATATTCCTGCAGCGGCTTCAGGCCAAGCTCCTGCATCAGAGTACGGTTGTAGAAAATACCGTTGATAAACGAAGACTTATCTTCCGTAAATCCGTAACCTTTCCCTTCGTACTGCATATATTCCTTGGTTGTTTTTTGATTGAATACTTGGTCGTTCTTGATATAATCATCTACCGGCCACAGCAGATCCTGTTTGGTCAGTGCCGGAATAGCGTAGTTTTTACCGAGTCTGACAAAGTCGCCGAGCGGCTCGCCTGCCATTAAGGAGGCTACAACTTTTTCTTGATATTCACCAAAATCGATGGATACGTATTCGATATTGAAGTTATGTTTTTTCTTCAAAGCTTCGAGGTTCTCGAGTCGTTTGATATTGTCCGGATTGTTATCTGTAATTTGCATATCCCACCACGCCACAACCTTAATCGTTCTGCCACCCATGTCAAAATCCATCTCCGGTGTAGAATTTTCATTTTTCGGCTCGGTTTCGGCTGGTGCTTGCTCTTCCTGTGGTGCCGGTTTTTCGGGTGCCGGCTCAGCAGCAGGTGCAGAACTACAAGCATTGATCATCAACATGACCGCAAACAAAAGACTCAGTAGCATAAACTTGTTTTTCTTCATTGTCTTCCCCCCTGATTGTCGTGTGCTACCAAAGTGTATCGTTCAAATGTAAGCGCAAACAACATGCTAAAATACAGGTGTTTACCCGGTCAGATTATAGATCGGGTTCATTTGAGGAGTGATTTGGGGTATTTCGCCTGCAATTGGTAAAGAAATGCACTATCTGCAAAATAATGCACATTGTATGCGCTTTCTTTCCTTCCCATAATGAAACTAAGCCTTATTTCAGTTGAACAGTGGATCGGAATATCAGGAGAAGGTGAGGTCATGCTTTATGTACAATGTTTTACTTGTTGATTATAGCCGCCGCTTGTGTAGAGAGCTTGAACAGCTTCTGGAAGATAACAAATTCCCATTTACAATTACAGAATCGGTATCCTCTTCAAACGCTGCTCTTGCCGCATTGTCTAACCGGGATTTCAGTGTTGTCGTTGTGTATACAGAGCAGTACGATACGGCGGGATTATGGTTGTGTCACCACATTCGAAAAACAAACGACATCCCTATTCTCCTGCTCGGTGGAAGGGATCAATTCAGACTGGTTCGCAAAGCATTAACTTATCAGGTGAATGATTATTTACCCTCACCTTTTAGCGCTTCCGCGCTTGTACACAGTTTATATGAACTTCTGAACAAACTTGGGCCTGTTCCCGTGAAAAAAAGCCCTGCCGTCAAGCCTACGATTCAGCTCAATGGCAAAGCGATGGATTCCAATCACGTGATTCGGATCGTGAAAGCTTATGTAAGAGATCATCTGAATGAAGAGATTACGTTGAAAAAGATCGCTGATATGTTACATTTCAATTGTGCCTATCTTGGTCAGAAGTTTAAAATGCAAGAAAAGGTTTCCTTTAATGACTATATGTTGAAGGAGCGAATGAAAAAAGCTAAACATCTTCTCCTGTCCACCGACCTGCGGATTTACGAAATTGCTCTGGAGGTCGGATATCGGGATATCGATTGGTTTTATAAAAAATTCAAAGCTTACGCTGGGTCAAGTCCCAATGCCTATCGCAGACAAAAGACTCACACGGCTTAATTTATACTATTGAACAATAAAATCACCTAATTGTAAGTGTTCCAAGCTGGTATTTTGATTTTAAATAATTAAATAAATTTTTTCGATACTTAAAAAAAATAAAATCTCAAAAATTGATCATGCACCTATATATAGTAAACTCAGCCGTTTAACATCTCACTAGAACACTTAATTTTTTAATACAATCTATTCTTAATCATTTGATAAATCAAAGTACACATGATAAAAAAATCAAAAGTGCATGCCAATAATCTCTAGCATGCACTTTTGATTTTTTTATTCAGTATTCTGGATAAGACACAATCTAAGCTTAATCTTCCTCAGCCTTAGTTAGCAGATTCTCTCCAACCAGTAGTATCACCCGGTTTTGACTTTACAATGACAGACACTGATGAGGATACAAACCCTAGAGTAGGTGTTCCATATACTGTAAAGGGACCATTTCCAAAAGCATACTCACCACTTTTAAAATGACTAGATGTTCCATCAGATACAATTATTAAAGGATCTATATTGCTATGGGTATTCACACAACTGTCAGAACGTAACACTTTATTGTTTGCATTGATAGTGTAAAACACTTTAGATTTTATAGTCGTCAAATCTATTCCCAAAAAGGTCATGGTCCAAGCCCAACTTCCCCATGCACTGTATTCAGATGCTTTTGCAGAAATGCTCTGAACACTCACACTAGGTTTCGAAGTCCCGAATTCAGATACTCCAGTAATTACAACATCACCATCAGCTAGAGTTACAGATACATCATCATTGGTTGCAGTTGTCATTTTATTTTTTGAAACCGGTTGTCCAACTTCTTGAATAATACCAAGAGCTTGATTATGTACTTCAGCATCATAAACTAGATCAGTGAAACGCTCCTTATCGCTTTGTGAAAGTTTTTGATATTTTCCAATTTGAGTTTGTACATATGGATCAGATTGATCAAGGCTTTTCAAGTGATCTTCAAATTTAGAAATATTACTTTCTGTAGCCGCAAAACTTGTTGGAACAGCTAATAAAAGGATAAGAGAGAAAATTGAGAATAATACAGTTAACTTTTTCATGCTTAACTCATCTCCATATTAAATTATTTTTATAACAATACGTATAATACCATCAGAAGTAAAATATTACAACATAATGTATATAATGTAATATTTTTTCTCAAGGAGTTGAAATTAGATAAACAATATAACTGGATACTAAACTTGCTATACAGAGAACTAATAGTATCCAATTTATCGTTTTATTGAATGATTTTTTTTTAACAACATTACGAACTATAAAATAAATAAATGTATAGACAACCAAAATAATCAAAAAAGTGAATAAAAGTTTTCCAATATCCAATCGATCATCTCTCCCTTCTACAAATAATTCTATATTTAACCATTATTATAACACAAATTATATAATAATAACTATTTTTCCATAAAAGCATTTAAGAGTAAGCCTCGTTATAAAATGAGTATTTGATTTGCCAACTCATAAACTGCACTTATATATAAGATCAAGATCACCATTATTAGAAACTATAAACCAAATAACAATCCCCCACTCTCTTGCTGTGGATTTTTTAAGTACAAAGCAGTGATTTTTTTATATCAAAGCAGTAATTCTCATAATCTCATCTAAACTGTATTAAAACTCACTTATAGATTAGAACAAGGATAGAAACTTCCTTCATCCTGACTTTGGATAAATTAAATATCAATTTTCAGCTAGTGGTGCGATGCCGTAAGCAACATTTTATAAAGTTAGGATATTAAATGATTGATTTTTACCGCTGTACCGAACGAATCATTAAGGATTCTCTATACTCCTGAGGAGTCATACCCGTCTGTTTTTTAAACAGCCTGGTAAACGAATGTGCAGATTCATAACCGACCTGCAGTGCAACTTCCCGCACCATTAACTCATGGTTCATAAGCAACTCCTTAGCCTTGCGGATTCGGGTATCATCAATAAATTCGGATAAATTAATGCCCATCTCCTGTTTGAAAAATCTGGATAGATACGAAGGATTAAAGTGATGCAGTTCTGCCAGTCTTACTAACGTAAGATCTTTTTCCAGATTATTCTTAATATAATTACATAAACTCTGTACGACTATATTCGCACGTTCCTCTTCGTTTGATCGTTTGAAGTTGACCAGTTCATCGGCTGCCAGATAGAGATATTGAACGGCATCTTTCATGCTTGGAAAATGGTCCAAATGCAGAAAACTTCGCTGATCCGGGGTTTTCTGCTTCAGTCCCCAGCGATTAAATGCTCCGTAAAAGGTCAAAGCCAGATGATAATATGTCTCCATGGCTCGCTCCATCGTCATATCCTGTTGAAGGAGCTCTCCCACAAGCTCTTCGAAGATATCATAGAAGGATTGAAAACGTCCTGTCTCCAGATAACCATTCATTGCCTCTACCCGGCTTGAGATCCGCAGTGATTCCTTCGGAGTGCCCGCCTGAGCCTCCTTGTAATTGTCTGTCAGAACCATGGACATGCCATCCCCGACTTTCATCCACTGCAACAAGCGCAGACGCTCATATTGCTGTGGAATCTGGAACCATTCACACCCTCGCCCACTAAGAGTACATGCAATCGACAGGCCAAGCGACGCTAGACACGACTCCTGTACAAGCTCTAACGTACCTTCCAAGTATCTGGCGAAATGCTGATCTGCATCTCGCTGGCCATCTTTGGGCTGTAGTAGCCACACCGTATCACCATAGTGATCCGTAGCACTGGCACATTCCGTATATTCACTCATCAACGATGTTCCAATAATCCGAATAGAGGATTCGGTACACCCTTGTTCAACTTGTGCCGGTTCATGTAGCTTATTCAATCGTGCAAGCACCAGAAACACCGGAGAATCAGCTTTTAGATGAATCTCCCTCTCCAGTAGTTCAGCCTGAAGTTCAATTAACGAAGCGGCAGTCGAACCTTCCTGAAGAAGCTTTCGGATGTATTCATCCTGCCTAAATGCGGTTAGCCGGGATGTAATCTCGCTTTGCTGTTTCAGAAGATTATGCATATCATGACTCTCCCTGATTTCTTCCATGATCTGCTCCACCATCTGCATCACTTTATCGTATCCTTCCGTCTTCAGCAGGTACCGTACATTGTTCATCTGAAAAGCCTTGTATGCATATTCAAAATCACTATGTCCTGTCAGGAAAATAACACGACACTGCGGCCAGCGGTTTTGAATCTCTTCCGTCAGCTCCAGCCCGCTCATGCCCGGCATACGAATGTCAGTCAACACAATATCAATTCTGGAGCGCCTCATCCAGGAAAGTGCTTCTGCAGCAGAGTAGGCTTTGCATACATCCAGCCGATCCGGCATATGTCTCGCAAATGTTTCATACAAACTATCCGTAATGATCTCCTCGTCATCTACAATCAGAAGTCGATACATTCGTGTTCCCCCTCGTTCCACTGGATTCGAATGACAACCTTTAAACCTTGCAACTCACTTCGTGAAAGAAATAGTCCACTTCCTTCGCCAAATGTCAGAACCAAACGCCTATGGATGTTCATTAATCCCGTAATCTCATCCGTCGTTGCCTCACGATGCATGTTATGTTGCAACTTCTCTATATCTTCTGTCTGGAGATCATGCCCGTTATCTTCCACCGTAATTTCCGCCCATGATGACTCCATATGGAATTGGATACGTAACAGACCTGCGGACGTATTTTTTTCAAGGCTATGCTCATAGGCATTTTCAATAATCGGCTGGATTACGAGTCTAGGAACCTGAATCTGTTGCATTTCCAGCGGAACCTCACCGAATTCAACCTTGATTCGTCTGGAGAATCGCAGTTGCTGGATATCCGTATAAATACGGGAATGATGTACTTCTTCCTTCAGTGGCACATGATCTGTCCCATTACGAGTAATAAAACGAAAATATTCTCCAAGCATATTTGTAAATTGTTCAATACGATCCGTTTCTCCTGTTCGTGCAAGCGAGTTCAGTATGAAGAAACTGTTGTACAAAAAATGTGGATTAATTTGGGACTGGAGTTGCTTTAATTCAGCTCTTTGCATCATCATCGTTTTTTTGAAATCACGGTCAATCAGCAACTGCAGATTCTCAATCATATGGTTGAAGCGGCCATACAGGAATCCGAACTCGTCTTTGCGATGGTGTACGATCGGGATATCCAGCACCCCGCCCTCCATCTTTTTGAATCTTTTGACCAGCAATAATAAAGGAATGTGAATCAGTTTGTACGTAGAATAGAGATAAGCTGAAATCGCAATAAACGACGTGATAGCAAAAATCCATGCCCATTTATAAAACTTGCTCAAGGGTTTGGTGACCATTTTCTCAGGCAAATATGTAGCAATGGATAAACCAAGAGGCTCCATATGATGTTGGTTCACGTGGTACGCTGTATCCTCTACATTTACACGAAAGCTCTCAAGGGGGTTCTTTTGACTATATTCCCGGTAGTTTGCAAGAATGATCTCGCGCTCTTCCCGGTCTAAAATAGCAAAACCTGTTTTGTCTTCAATAAGAAGGGAAGCACTTTCAGGGTACAGATTAAGTTGAGATAATTCATTCTGAAAAGCAAAATTATCCAGTTCCACCTGAACAACAAACAGCGGTGCGTCTCCCATTTTGCCTGTTAAACGGACCGCACTCAGATTCAGGGTATCGTCTTTAACCATGAATCGAATGCTTTCTTCGTGCGTGAATGAACTGAAATAATCGTATGAGGTACTATTAAATTCATCGATGCCCTGCACTGCGGAGATACTCTTGTTGACTGTAGGAATATGTACGTAAACGTTCTTGATATAAACACTGCTGTTTTTGAAAGAGGCAAGCCGTTCGGACAAATAATTTAGTATTTCCCGTTTTTCAATCTGGTCCATATTGTTCCAGAGGATCGCCAGCCGATTCAGCTTGCGGTCCTCTGCAATGTCAAACTGCTGCAACTCCATCCACTCGATCTCCCGGTTAAGTTCTGTCGCGTATTGAGTTAACCGCCTCTCTGTCGATAAAGAAATTTCCTGACTTGCCGTATCGTAGCTCCAGTGGTACAGATACACACCAAGAAGAATCAAAGGTATGACAAAAACCAGGTAGGTCATAATCAGCCGTGCAAATATACTGTTAAACCACGACTGTGCCGGTATCTTGAACAACGAACTCCCCTCCTGATTTCAGATCAAAGACACCTGCTTTAATAGGATAAAGCGAACGCCTGGTGATCCCTGACGGCATCCGTTCTATACCATGCGTTCACCTCCGATGTAATCTCTTTTCCGCCCAGTTCAAGCCAATCTTCTACAAATTGATCAAATTCTTCGATAGGTGATCCATAAATAATATTCATAAATACCTCGAGCTGTAGATCCCGAAGGATAATCTGCCGATCTACCATCGTTTCCGTAATCCCACCTGTGAATTGATCATAAAGAAGCTGTCCATTCATATCGTAATCGTCCGCGATGCTAAACGCACCTGTTGGCCCATAAGTCTGCTTCCATCCCCACCCGCTCTTCAAACCTTCTGATTCATAAGCAACAATTCGCTTGTGGATCGCGAGCGCTTCGTTCTCGAGTGTAGAGAAGTCACCTGTTTTACGTGCATCCCGAATATCTCGATATGCATCTAAATTTTTGGTTCCGGGAAAAGGAGTTACCGGAGACAGCATCCACACCGCACGTGAGTCGTCATTATAGTAGGTTTCATATTCCGCATTCTGTCCCCAGTTTTTGTCCAAGTGCAGATTCATCAGTTTAACGACAACTTCAGGATGGGAAAAACCTTTTCTCACAGCAAAGTAGTTTCCTGTATTGGAACGAAGCGGTACAACCCTGTTTCGACCTGTCTCGGCTACGATCGGATATGCCTGCCATTCTGCTTCCGGATCTTCATCACGGGTAGACTGGACAACAAAAGGAGTCCACTGCTCACCATAGAGCATGCCAATTTTCCCCTGATGAATGAGACGGTATGCCTTGCTTCCATTTTTGTAAGCAAAGTCCGGGTCAAGCTGTCCTTCAAGGTACATGGTCTGTAATACTTCCAACGCCTTGCGCACCTCAGGCTGTATGCCTCCATAGGTCAGGCCGCCTTCGTTATCTTTAATCCAGATATTCGGAAAAGCACCATACCCGGCCATCAATCCGGAAACGCCCATAACCGGGTCCCAGAGATAACTCGTTAGTGCAAGCCCGTAGGTGTCCTGTTCTCCATTACCATCCGGATCACGGGATGTAAACGCTTCCGAAATTTTCAACACATCTTCTATCGTTTCAGGTGCCTGCAGACCCAATTTATCGAGCCAATCTGTTCTGATCCACAAATACTGTGCCGTTTCAATGGATGAAGAAGATTCGGGGATTGCCATTAGCTTGCCGTTAATCGTAGCTGCATCAAATGCCCCTTTCCCTTCAGCCTCCAAAATATTTTTGGTAAGTGGCGTGGCGAAATCACGATATACTTCCGTCAAATCTTCAATTAAATTGGCATTGCTAAGTTGCCTTAGCTGATACGGGTTAACTCTGACGACATCCGGAAACCGCCCGGCGGCAAGGGAAACCCCTAACTTTTGATTATACACATCGCCCGTTGCAATCCAGTCATACCGAATCTGAATGCCAAGCTCCTGTTCATACAAACGAGTCCAGCGGTTATCGACCAGTGTCTCACCGGGTAGTTGCTCAATCATGCGCTGCAGATCTTCTCCCGTTTCTCTGACAAAAGAAACTTGAATGGGCGGGGAATAGGCCGCCAAAGATGAGGCCTGCTGATCCTTAGATAGGTTGTTGAAGCGACCGAAGTCTCCCTGCGTATGTCCAGCAGGTATACACACGGTTAGAAAGATAATAATCGTCCATCTTGTTCTGTACATCCATCGCTTATGCATGGTGACATGCCCCCATTTTGATTGAATGAACGTATCTTTTTCTTTTTTTCCAGAATTGTTATCATTGTACAACATTTGCTCTGTCATGAGTACGAAAAAGCCGCCGTTTGGCGACTTTTATTTACAACTCTGAGCACGGACGGATTTCTGAGCACGACGGATTTACGGAGCGATATGATATTCAAAATCCGAAAAGTCGGCCAAGCCTCCAATCTCTTGTGTGGAGAACAGAAACAATCCAATTCTACAGCCCATGAAATGATCCAGCTTGTAGACCATTTTGTGCGGCGTCCCGAGGCTCTTCCATTCTGACCCATCCAGATAGGCAAAGCGACATTCATCCTGATTATCTACAAAATTGGCCGAGGCTTGCAACTTCACTACAGGCCCTGTTACAGGTATGCGGGCATACTCTGTGGCAGGCTCCTGGTCAATCATACTGCCAAATATGCTGTTATCCTGACTCGCTCTGGCCTGCATAACGAGATAGTACCTGCCTTCATTTTTGGTCATTGCAATCAAACCATACGTGCCAATCAGAAAACATAAACCCGCATAATCACCATCGTTCAGGCCGCTGCCATCTAATGTTACCGAAGCCACACAA
Organism: Paenibacillus xylanexedens; assembly: GCF_007680605.1. Lineage (GTDB taxonomy): Bacteria > Bacillota > Bacilli > Paenibacillales > Paenibacillaceae > Paenibacillus > Paenibacillus xylanexedens_B. The sequence goes on along the minus strand of NZ_VEIO01000001.1, from coordinate 1,485,741 downwards.
GCCGGCCCCATGGCCCGCTGAGTGAGTGTATTCACTGCAAACGTCAGGTTAGGGCTAAGTTGACCCGTTCGAATTCGGTACACTCCCGGTACTTCCGTAACAGACCACAGATCATCATGCGGTGTATGATTCCACTGCCAAACGTCCCGAAGCCGAACCTTACCCTGATCATCCAGCGTATATTCGAAACGATCGCTTGCAACCAGCGGTTGGTAACGGTAGCCCGGCCTTGTGCTGGCTAGATCGATTTGTTTCGGAGCCTCTTTTGCAAATACGGGTACGCCTTCCTGGAAATGCATCGGTACCAGAACCGGAATTCGCCCTACGGCACCATGGTCTTGAAAAAGCACAGCGTACCAGTCACCATCCGGTGTATCCACGATTCCGCCTTGAGCAACCCCTGAATTAAAGTATCCCATATCATCATCGAACACTTCTCGGCCAACAAATGTACCGTCCAGCGTATCCGCCCTGTAACAAGCTTGCGTTCGTCGCCCTGCTTCCTTCGTCATATGAATCAGGAAGACATAATAGATACCTGCAATTTTGTAGAAATGTGCACCTTCATACCCCAAGTAGTGCGGCTGATGGTCTGTCACTATGATGCGATGCCTCCCTTCCGGCTTGGGGCCGGAGAGATCGGTTTTTAATTCGGTTAAATGAATCTCTCGATTACCATGTACCAGATACACCCGTTCGTCATCATCAAAAAATAACGAGCAGTCGTGGTAGAATCCCTCTACAATCTGTTTATTCCAAGGTCCGGTTATCGTTTCGGAAGTATACAGATACGTTTTACGAGTATCATTGGCCACAAAAATGACGTAGAACTTGCCTTGATGATAACGGAGTGAAGCCGCCCACATGCCTTTTCCATAGATCTGCTGCCCGTTCTCCAGCCGCTGGGCTGGTGTATTATCCAGTCTGTCATACACATACGAAGCTGTTTCCCATTGGATCAGGTCATAAGAGCGCAGGATAACACATCCAGGCATCATATGCATGGTCGTACTGACCATATAATACGTATCTTCTACCCGAATGACGTCCACATCCGGATAATCGGCCCATATAATCGGATTTGAATACATCTTCTAGAACACCTCTTTTTTTGGAGTTCAGCATCATATCTGTTCACTCTGGCTCCAGCTCTCTAATCAGCAAGATAAATCCCTTCCTGATGTTAGGCTTCTTCAAACATCCAGTGGTTTAAAAGAATGCATGGGTTTTCTTCTGAAGGCTTCAGTACAAGATACAGGTCGTGTTCATGCCGAGCGCCAGTTATTGAAGTCGATGCCTCCATCCATTCTTGACCTTCCGCTGAAGCAGGAATATGCACCTTTCCAATTAAATCGCCGTCTTCTCGTCCTAGTCGAACTTCAAGAGTACATGATCCACCTTGACTGCATACGGTTGCAGTAAAGCTTGCCGCTCCTTTTTGACCGAAATCCACACGCGAGATCGCAATCCAGCTTCCTCCATGCATCACACTGACAACGTCATCTGGTTTTGGTGACTCACCTTGTTCTGCTTGCTCCGAACCCGATCCGCTTAATTGACGGGTGATCACTCCCGCATTCCAGCCAATCGTTGACCCGCTGACCTTTTGATATGGATTGAATGATTTCAGTTGCTCTACACCAACGTAATCGGCTTGAATCGCTTTGATTCTTCCACTTGTCTCTTCATACTGCACCTTGTTCAGATGTGTTGAACGATACCCTTCCGGAATATCCATCGCCTGGCACAGAGTCTGCGCATGATAAGCAATATACCACTCATTCCCCAGTGGGAAGATGGCATGATGATTGTTACCGCCAATCCCGAAGAAGTGACCCGGGTTTTTAAGGATTGTTCCCTGATACGTCCATGGACCCATCGGCTGCGCACTTGTCATGTATGCAATTTCTCCCGGGGGCGGACTATCCTCGTCACGTTCCACTTGGAAAAAGTTAGAGCAGTAAGTGTAATAATAGATGTTATCATACTTATGTATCCCCGAATTTTCAAACATAAAGGGAGCAGGAATGATCTTGGCCTTGCCCTCAACGCTGACCATATCCTTTCCAAGTCTCATCACTCGCGCCGTATCCGGACGCTCTGGCTTCCCCTCAGGCACGCCTCCACCAAAATAAAGATAAGCTTGATGGTCATCATCCACAAGAACAGCAGGATCAAATAACCAGGTTACGTCTTCGACACCCGGCGTTTCTCTCGTCACCAGTGCTTTTCCGATTGGGTCTGTCCAAGGGCCGATAGGTGTTGGTGCACTCAAAACACCAATACCACTGGCATTATTGGCAAAATATAAATAAAAACGATCTTCGCCATTCAAACTGCGATGTGCAGCTGCTGGAGCCCAAGATTGGGAAGCCCAGGTAGCTGCCCCTTCTGGACCTGCTACCTTGATCTCCCCATGATCTGTCCAGTTGATCAAATCATCCGATGAGATGACTGTAATTTTATTGATCGACTGATAACTGTTTTTCTGAGGAATCTCATTCGCATCGTACTCCAGTTTATCACTGGTCATATAGAGGTAGACCCGGTTATTAAACACAAGTGCATACGGATCAGCTCCGAATTTATGTGCCATTAGAGGATTGGCGTTGGGACGAAGCTTCCCAATCTCCTTTTGTATATGTTGTGAGTGACCCGATAAGCCAGCTTCAGGCTTCTGCTCGTCAGCTTGTGCCATCGTTTCTTTATTCATTTCATTTCCTCCCGTGAATAGAATAGATTTTTCCATTATCTTCAAATCTACTTTGATATCTAATATTAGGGCATACCAAATAGAAAGCGTTTGCAAATCAAACGTTTTCATGATAGTATGATTACATTTTAAGTGAAACTAAGTCCAATTTCATTGCGTAGTTTGCATGTTTTATTGCGCGAAATGACAGGAGGTACTTCTACGATATGTCTTCTGATTATTTTTATGATGCGATCCAGCCAGAGCTTTTGTACCGCCATCCCCTAACAACCTACAGGTACGATTCCAGTTATCACCGCCACAACGCGTATGAAATCTACTTATTCCTGCAAGGAAATGTGCACTTCTATGTCGATCATCGTTGTTATCCCATGCAGCGTGGCGACTTGCTTGTTATTTCTCCTGAGGAGATGCATCGGACACTTATTGTAGACGAGAGTGAATATGAGCGGATCACGATTAACCTCAAGAAAACCTATGTGTGCCAGCTATCCACAGTTTTGACGAATTTATTATCCTGTTTTGATCATCGCCCTGACGGAAGTGGCAACATCATTCATCTGAATGAGAACCAGTTAAATCAGCTTCTGTATTGGACCCGTCAGATTGAAGAATTCGCTGATTCTAACAGATATGGTGCAGACGTGCAGACCAATGCTGCTATGGCACAACTACTTGTTCTGATCAACCAGTGGTTTCAGCATAATTCCTTTGTACCTCAAGACATCATGCCAGATTTGGTACGCAGAACGATGGAATATATCGATAATCATATTACTCAAAATATTACACTTGGCAAACTGGCCGAGGAGTTCTATATGAACAGCACCTCTGTCAGCCGCCAGTTTAAAAAACATACCGGACTTACACTTCGTTCATATATTCTAGGCCGGCGCATCGAACTAGCCAAATTACTTCTGACCGATGGCATGAGCATCACTGACGTCTGCTTCCAGTCCGGCTTTAGTGACTATGCCAACTTTATTCGAAGCTTTACCAAAATCGTTGGGATTTCACCGGGAAAATATATGAAACATCGGCAAGCCGAGGTTAGAATTGATTTGTTGCCGCAAACCGATTACCATTAAGAGCATTGTCATGATTAAAAGGAGATCAAAACATGCTTTTAAGAAAATGGTTGTATCCACTCTTCATTTTGCTTTCCGTATTGCTGGTTGCGGGTTGTAGCTCACAGTTCATTACCAATACCGATGCCAATACCAGTTCTCACGCTGGTCAGCCCTCCAAAAAGACGGGATTTCAGGAGGTCGCCAATTATATCAAAGAGCATCATGAACTTCCGCCCAATTATATTACGAAAAAAGAAGCTCGTAAGCTGGGCTGGGAGCCTAGTGAAGGCAATCTCGGTCAGGTGGCTCCAGGAAAGAGCATCGGCGGCGACGTATTCAGAAATCGCGAAGGGTTACTTCCCAATAAAAAAGGTCGGATCTGGTACGAGGCGGATATCCATTATACTGGTGGAAAACGCGGAAGCGACCGGATTCTATATTCAAATGACGGTCTGATCTATCAAACCACCGATCATTATAAGACCTTTCAACAGATCAAATAACGGAGGAACACATGAATATCATTCAGATCGACGGTCGTTACCTTCTTAATAGGGAATCACTCCATCAGTCGTTACAGGATAAATTGAATCTGGACGAACACTACGGACACAACCTGGACGCTCTATGGGATGCCTTGACAGCTGAAGTCAAAATGCCGCTGACAATTCGCTGGAGTCATTTTGATATAAGCAGAGAAAAACTCGGTGATTATGCAGAGCAGGTGGTTGATTTGATGCGCGAAGCAGAGCAAGAGATTGATGAATTCACATTCGAGTTATGTTCGTAGTAAAACAGGCTGCCTAAGAGCAGCCTGTTTTACTAACTTCTACGATCTTCTACTAATTTCTATTTACTTCTATTCACTTCTAATTACTTCTTTTCCTCGTTCTTCTCTTCCTTATTTCTATTCTTGCTTCTTACCTTCTTGCTCTATTCTCTTCATTAACATCTGCGTTTACGGTTGAACAACAAATGTTGTTACACTTTGGGCTGGCAGGTCCGCCGAGAATCCGTTGCCGGAAATCTGCAGGGCGGAGCCGGCCGCCAGATTACGTGTGCTGTCCGTTACCCAGGAGGATACAGCCGAGGCTGTTCCATTTTGCACAGTAAACCGCTGATTCACGCTTGAAGTGTTTTTGTTGATGGCTACGATAACAATCTTGTTATCCGCTCCCTTGTATGCCGACACAAACACGCCGTTTGCCGGATTTTTGGTAGCATCTACTCTGACATCACCCGGACGCACGAATTTGGAGTAATGAGCCATACTATAGCCACGTTTACTTATCGTTCCATCCTCTTTAATCGGTCCATAATGTCTGCGTATATACCACCATACATACGTCTGAAAATTACCTTCTACCATCGCATTATACATATGCTCCGCTACTCCTAAAGCTTCAGGCCAGCGATCCGCGGAATTGGTCTCACTGTTCGGATAGTATACCTCTGTCATCCAAAGCTCTTTTCCTGCTCCCTTTTGTTCGAATAACGGATATGGAAAGTCGCTGTATTGTGTACCATACGTATGCGCCCCTAGAATATCCATGTTCGCAAGGGCTTGCGGATCATTCAAAATAGGGTCCGACATGTTTTTCACATAAGAGAAGGATTCCGGGGCAATGACCCGATTGTTGATGGAACCCGCGTTTTCTTTCATGAAACGAAGCATTTCCTCCGGAGACCACCATGTCCAGTCATGGGCATAGTCCGGCTCGTTTTGTACGGAAATCGCGTACAGGTTCACGCCGTTATTTTTCATAAATGTATCAAATTCATTCAAATATTGAGCGTAAGCCTCGTACTTGTCGTACTTGAGTCGTTTGGCCTGTGTAATCTGCGTATATGCAGTTACGTTGATGTTATCAATGTTCGGTCCACCCGTTCCCGTAGTAACCAGCTTCAACGTGCTTGTGCCATTGACCATCGGTACCTGAATCGACTTGTCCTTCCATGTGCTTCCACTACCTGTAGCTTCAAATGGCACATTACTAAGCGCTAATGAGCCGTTCACGTAGACATCCAGGTTACTCGTTCCTGATGGAAGTGAATATCGAATTTTAATGTTTTTGGTGCCCGTGCTACCAATCAGAATCGTATTCCACTGCATAGCCGAGCCACTCGCGTTTTGGAAAGAAACATAACCTGATCCTGTATATCCAGTAAAAGAACTGCCCGCTACTGCACCAGTCAATGTTGTCAAGGATTCAGCTTCATACGTCGAACCACCGCCCGAAGTCGTGCCGATGGTGACCAGTTCCGTCATATCTGTTGGTGGATTCCAAGGAGATGCAAATACAATCGCACCATGTTCAATCGCTTTTTTGGCTGTGTCCACTTCCCGTTGCCAGTTGTTCCTGTTCTCATCAATCGGAATTCGTAGTACAGAAAATCCAAGCTGGTTAGGTCCATTGCCAAAGGCCGTTTCCCGCTCAGAAGCAGTGAGATCACCAATCCAGCCGGAATGCGTCATACCTCCAAACCCCCGAATCACTTGTTTAGATGAAGCTACATTAATTACAGCATCATTTGCAGCAGACACTTTGGAAGAAACGGGTACGTAAAACAGGGGCAGTGCTGTCATAGCTGCAAGCATTGTACAGAGTGTTTTTTTGATCAAAGCATTCACGATGTCTCATCTCCCGACCATTAGATTCGAACGCAACAACCTCAACCTTAACCTCACTTTTATCCCTTTACGCCTCCGATAGTCATACCTTGGACGAAGTACTTCTGCAGGAAAGGATATACCATCAGAATTGGAACACTTGCAATAATAGTCATCGTTGCCCGAATAGAAGTTGGTGTCACGGCAACTCCGCTGTTCTCAGCAGACTGATACACATCACTTGCCGATGACGTTGCCGCCGTTGTTGACGTCTGCAAAATCTTCATCAATTCATATTGAAGTGTACTTAATTCCTTGTTAGATGAGTTATAGAGAAAGACGTCAAACCAAGAATTCCATTGACCCACTGCCACGAAAAGAGAAACCGTTGCCATGGCCGGAATCGTTAACGGCAATACCACTCGAATAAACGTTGTGAATTCCCCGGCTCCGTCAATACGAGCTGACTCCAGAATCCCCTCAGGTAATCCTTCAATGAAAGAACGAATAACGATCATATTGAACACACCGATGACACCCGGAATGATGTAAACCCAGAAAGAGCCGATCAGTCCGAGATCACGTATCAACAAGTACCCTGGAATGAGTCCTCCGCTGAAATACATCGTGAAGACAAAAAACATCGTCACAAACTTACGAAGTACAAATTCCTGCCGGCTGAGTGTATAGGCAAGCATCGCGGTACAGAAAACGGAGACAATCGTTCCGATAATTGTGCGCAGTGCCGAGATCAGCGTGGCATGATAAATGTCGGATTCTCCGAAGATATATTTGTAGTTATCCAGTGTCCACTCCCGTGGCCACAGATAGATCCCTCCGCGTATGGCGTCATTCGCATCATTGAGAGATACGGCTATCATATTGATAAACGGATAGATCGTAACAATCATCAGGCAGATCATAAATGTGATGTTAATCGCATCAAACGCCCGATCCCCGGCGCTGCTGTTCCGCAAGCGGGATGATTTTGCTTTTGGCATGGCCTAGGCCTCCTCTTAGAATAGTCTGCTTTCTCCCATTTTTTTGGCGATATAATTGGCGGTGAAGAGGAAGATGAAGCTGACCACAGTTTTGAAAATCCCTGCTGCTGTACCCAAGGAGAAGTTCCCCATTCCCAAACCATACTTCAAGACAAAGATATCCAGGTTTTCTGAATAGTCCATGTTCATTCCGTTGCCCAGCAAATACTGAGGTTCAAATCCCGATTCCAGAATGCTACCCATATTCATAATGAGCAATATGACGATAACCGGTTTCAAGCCTGGCAGTGTAATGTACAGCATACGTTTGAAACGACTGGCTCCGTCAATCTCAGCCGCCTCATACTGAGCAGGATCGATGGCTGTAATCGCCGCCAGATAGATGATCGTGTTCCAGCCCACGTCTTTCCATACCTCGGTGGCCCCCAGGATACCCCAGAAATACTCACCTTTTCCCATCCACAACACCGGACTATCGATCAGGTGAAGTTTCATAAGTATCAGGTTGATAATCCCATCAGGTGACAATACGGTAAGCACGATACTTGAAGCAACAACCCAAGAAATGAAGTGAGGCAAATAACTGACGGTTTGTACAAAACGTTTAAAAATGATATTTTTCAATTCATTCAAAAGAAGTGCCAAGGTAATCGCTGTGACAAACCCAAGCACCAATTTAATAGAACTCATCACCAGCGTATTTCGCAGCACTCGATAGAACGTATTATCTTCAAACAGCGTCTGAAAATGCTTCATCCCCACCCATTGTTGATCCGCGAAAGCTCGTGCCGGTTTGAAGTTCTGGAACGCCATCGTCCATCCCCATAACGGCAAATATTTGAATACAAACGCCCAAATCACAAAGGGAATGCACATAAAAGCCAATGTACGCTGCTGAAGCAGTCGTTTGTAAAAACTGGTTTCGCTTTTCCCTTTTCGACGGGAAGTCGGCGGAATCGGTTGGAGAGTTACATTAGGTTCCTCCATGATGCGGTTACTCCTTTCCCTATCTGTTATTCATGCGCGGAGAGAGTGAATACGAGATATTCACCAGAAAGCGATTCCCTTTCTCTCCAGCGCACGTAACAGTTTATTTTATATGGTCTTGATTAAATCACCATTTACCTGCCACACGATTTTGAATGACTTCGGTCATCTTTTTCTCGTAGCCTGCTTTATCCAGCTTGCTAAATTCAGCCATGTAAGCATTCCACAGGTTATCAAAGTTCGAAGGTGCACTCAAAATCATCTCAGGCAAGTACTTGCGCTGTATGTCATCCGATTTGGTGGTGAAAACTTGTTCAGGCGAACCTTGTTCGAGCGCAATAGACCATGCCGGGAACCAAGGACGTTCCTCTGGTTTATTGAACAGCTCACTGAACGTCTTGATCCCATAGGCATCGAGGAATTTTTTGTCCCCTTCCGTATATGTTCCTGCTACAACTTCTGGCTGATTGCCTGGATTAAATGCGTTCCCATCGGACAGAGTCGATTCTCCGCCATAACGCGGCCAGTCATTACTGAAATAGGTAAATCCGAATTTACGGCCAAGCTCCACATCGTCGTGAATTTTACGTTGTTCATCATTCGCATAATAATAGCGCCCTTTTTCATCTACACTGTATGTCTGATCTTTGATCCCCCACTGGATCAGGATCTGATTCTCTTCTTTGAGCAAATTATCGAAATACTTGATGATCCGTTCCGGGTCTTTCGCATTTACGGTAATACCCGTAGCATAGTTGTTTACGAAGCCAGGAGGATCAATGTATTGATCTTTGATGCTTTTGTCGAAGACAATGGGAAGAGGTGCATAGCGCTTCTCATCAATGCCTGCTGCGAGCAAGTTTTTAGTTGCGTCTCCAACCTGCCAAGCGTAGTTAAAATAACCGAGAACACGACCTGAGGTCAGTTTCGCCAAATATTGATCCTTGTTCATTGTGAAGGATTCCGGATCAAGCAAGCCTTTTGCGTTAATTTCATTCAACTTTTTGATCCAGCGTTTCTGTTCTTCCGTACCGGAAACGGTCCTTGCGACATGAGTTTGCATATCTACCATAACGCCGCCGTCGTTAGGATATCCAGCAAGGTGCATGGCTGGATTTTGCAGGGTGAAAAAGTTATTGGCTACGCCAGCAAGAGATACAAACCCGATCGTTTCGGCTCCATCCACTGTCGGGTGTTTCTTCTTATAATCCTCGATCAGATCGAAATATTCATCCAGCGTCGTAATTTTAGGATAATTAAATTCCTTCAATACAGAACGTTGAATCCAGAAAGCCCCCCCGCCAATGTTAGGGCTGCCTGAATACTCACCTTGGTTAGCTGTATATGGCAACGCGTAAATTTTACCGTCTTCAGGATTTCTCATTTTATCGAAGTACGGGCCATACACTTTCTTAATATTCGGACCGTATTTTTCGATCAGATCATCTAACGGAATGTAGGCTCCGGCATCCAGCAATTTTGACATTTCTCCGCTGGAGGCAATGACGTCAGGATAATCTCCGGACGCAATCATCACGCCAGCCTTGGTCGCACTGTCACCGACCAGATATTCCAGTTTAAAATCTACACCTGTCTGCTTCTGCAGTTCTTTACCAATCGTTGTTTCACTTGCCAAAGTATCTTTCTTGCCCGAAGAAAACATGTAATATGAAAATGTAACCGGGCTGTTATCATCTTCTTTTGCTGTAGACGAAGCCCCTGGAGAAGAGCTGCCTGACGAGCACCCGGCCAACAGGGATGCCAGCAATACGGCTAATCCTGTCGTTTTCAAAAGCGGTTTTAACATGTGTTTTGTTCCCCCTTTTTAGTTAAACGGTGTATGTAAGCATTTTCAATATATCAAGATAACGCTTTCACAGTTACCCATCAAAGTGTACATTGTTCTTTAAAAAGTATATCGAACCATCATTTACCTTTCGGGCTCTTCCCCATCTAGTGGGAGCCTGATTTGGATACTCGTTCCCTTGTCTTCCTCTGATTGAATGGAAAAAGAGAATCGATCTTTGTAACAAAGTTTCAACCGGCTATAGGCATTTTTCATCCCAACATGCTCACCTATATCCATATTCTGTTCCAGATATCCTACCAATTCTTTCAATCTCGCTGAGGACATGCCAATACCGTTATCCTCCAGGCAAATATGAAGATTCTGACCCTCCAATTGAACAAAAAGCCGAATAACCCCTTCTCCCGGTGTAGATTCAATGCCATGTATGCTGGCGTTTTCCACAAACGGCAGGATAACCATCTTTGGAATTCGGTACTTTAACGCGACAGGATCAGCTTCAATATAATACTGAAGTTTTTCCCCAAAGCGATATTTCTGGATTTGCAAAAAGCTTTCAATTAGCTCCAGTTCCTCCTTCACGGTCACGTCATGCTGATTCCAGCTAATGGACTTACGGAACATTTTGGCCATATGATGCACAATCTTAGCCGTCTCTTTCTCGCCCTTGATCAGACTCCGCATTCGCACAGATTCAAGCGTGTTAAACAGGAAATGCGGATTAATCTGACTATGTAACGCATGAAGCTGCGCCTGCTGCTGTTTGAGCTCCAGGTCTTTTTTTTGAATATCCGCAAGGTATACTTCATCAATAAGATTCCGAATCGTCTCGGTCATCCGGTTGAATTCGGTTGTCAATTGACCAATCTCGTCCCTTGCATCTTCAGGAGGAATGGTCTGGAAATTTTGTGTTTTTACTTTCTTCATATGTTTGAGAATACGTACCAGCCTAACGTGAATGGAGCGGGACATCGCCGCAATGATAATCGAAGGCAACACGAAATTGATACATGCCAGCCAGACGACGAAGGATCGTGATTTACGAACTTCCTGTAACACGATTTCCTCATCCATCACACCTTGCAGGGACCACCCTTCCAAATAGTTAATGCCAGAATAGAATCGATCAAATCGAATGGTTTTATTGGGGAATTCCAATTTTCCGTACAGCTGTCCAATTGAAACATTCTCTGTGCTCATATCATTCGAGAAGCGAATGTGGCCTCCTGGATCAACCAAATACACTTTGCCATCGAATCCGCTGTTGCGAAACTGCTCTTGAAGTAGATCCATATTAAAGTCAATCTTGAGTAATTGTTCGATACCGCCCGTGCCCTGATTATTTAACCGCTGTACGAGGCTTAACATCTGATCGGTTGCAATCAAGGTTGGATAAGGTACGGCATTATTCTGTAATTGCTTATACCAGCTACTGTTGCGAACCGCTTCATTTAAGCGTTCAATGTATCCTGAGGACAAAATTGTTGGATTATCTGTATACACTTGGTACCAGCGAATGCCTTGACTCAGTTGACCGGAAAACTCTCCTTTGAGATAGGAGTTATATGCCCGAATATACTCCGAGTTACTTTCAAACGAACGAGATAACGTGTCATTAAATACTGGATCAGCATAGAGCGAATAAGACAGACCCACCCCTTGGTCAATCGTTACACGCAATTCGTTTTTCAGGTTGTTTAACGCCATTCCGGCATCACGACTTTTCTGATTACGGATATTAGCTGTGGTTACTTGATAAAAAACGACATTGGTTACAACAATCGGGATGAATACGGATAACACGTACATCAGCAATAATTTATCCCGAAGCTTCATGTAGTTCCATTTCCACCTGATCATTGGGCCCCCCGCTGTCCGTCCTCTTTCAGAAGATTGCGGTAGGTTGTTGGCGTCATATTAACGATTTTCTCAAACTGGGTCACAAAATAATCCGCATTCTGAAATCCGATCCGGGCGGCCACCTCATACATTCGCAGATCCGTCTGGCGAAGCAACTTCTGGGCTTCCTGAATGCGGAGATTGAGCAGATATTCATTAAAATATTGATTGTAGCTTTTACGGAAGAGCCGGCCAAGATAGACCGGATTCATGTAAAACTGGGCTGCAATGCTTTTGAGACTGATATTCTCCTTATAATGGGCATCAATATATCGCTTGATCTTGTTGATGTCTCCTTTGGACTGCTCCAGCCGCAGTTGCGCAATATATTCCTCCGCTTCCTCCAATGCAGCTAAAAATGCAACTTTTAATAGTCGTAAATTCCATCCATCCTGACCTTGCTCGGCTAATAACTTGAGTTTCTGCAATCCTTCGTCCGTGCCTCCCATTTCGTGCACAACCGCGAGTATACCCGTAATGCAGCGCAACAGAGAACCTGTAACAGCCTGGGTAGAAAACCGGCGAGAGTGAAACTTGTTGAACATCTCGTACACAATGTCATGACAAACCTCACGATTTCGCTCTTCCAGGCTTAGAATCAGGGGGTCAACCTCTTGCTGATTTATGTTAAATACGTATAACGCTTTATCCTTCACTTCTGTGTAATGGACAACACTTCCAGGCTCTGCAAATTTATGCTTGTATGCTTCCTCTGCTTCCCCATAAGACCGGGGTGCGTCGCTCATGTCATCAACCAATGTACCTGCATACAAGCCTACATCTGCGCCAAGATGGTCGCTGAGCATGTTTTGAATCCATTGAATCTTCTCGACTACACGTTGTTTTGGTGAGGGTTCCTTCAATAGAACAATCAAGGCAAATCTACCTAGCTGCTCCTCAATAACGTATAGGTTGAACCGATGATCTGCCAACGGATGAAGGATTTCATTAACCTGGTGAAGAGTCACTTTCCGATGCTCTGAACCCGTTTGTAGTTCAAACAGCACAATGATCAATGACGTCTGATGGTCAATACCTAACATTTCTGCATACCGGATCTCATCTTCTTTTCGAATCTGACCCTTAATCATATCTTTTAACATTATTCGGTTGGCTTGTCCTTCCTCTAAAAATACATGTTTTCGCTTATTCTGGATCAGGTTAGCCGCCTTCTGCAGCGTTGCGGTCATTTCTTCGTCATCAATCGGTTTAAGGATGTAATCCTGGACACCGTACCTTATCGCTTGTTGTGCGTATTTGAAATCATGGTAACCGCTAATGATAATAAATACAGGCTCTAGCGTAGGTGACTTGTCAACAGCACGAATGAGCTCGAGTCCATCCAGGATAGGCATTCGGATATCTGTAATTATGACATCGGGACGTAGACACTCTGCCTTATTCAGCGCCTCCAGTCCATTCTCTGCTTCCCCCGCAATCTCCATGCCAAGACTATGCCAATCAATCAGTTCATGCATCCCTTTACGGATATACATCTCATCGTCGACCAGAAGTACTTTTAACATATTATTTGCCCCTTCCCTTCAAGCAAAATCGTTGAATGAAATCAACAAAAAAAGCTATAATCCAATTATAATTAGAAACCGCTTACATTTCTGCGCCTATTTGCACAAGATTGTTACCATTCTATCGTTTGGCGTTTGCAAATTCATTGCGCGAATCGCTGATTTTATTGCGCGAAAGTACAGCCTATAGCCTCATAAAATAAAAAAAGCGAAACGGAGCCGAGTTTAACCCGGTCGTTTCGCTTAAGGAATAGAGATGAATTTCATGCTAAATCCATATCCTTCTAATCAAGAGGTCACTTTCCACTTTTCTCCTTTTAACATGATTGAATCTTGTGCACTCTGGAAATTCAGTTCCATATGTTGATCCAGATAAGAAACGCTGACTTTGCTTGCCTCGCTTGCACGTATGCTGGCATGCAGCAGCTTCCCTTCGTTCCATTCCATATCCACTTCGAATCCGCCGCGCGCTCGCAGCCCTCGAACTGAACCTTTTGGCCATGCCATTGGCAACGCAGGAAGTAAACGAATCTCACCGCCGTGACTCTGGAGTAACATTTCGGCTATACCTGCCGTACCTCCAAAGTTACCATCGATCTGAAACGGAGGATGATCACAGAATAAATTAGGCAGCGTCGAGGAGCGAAGCAGCTCCATAACGTTATCATGTGCCTGTTCAGCCTGCTCCAGTCTTGCCCACATGTTCAGAATCCAGGCCCGGCTCCAGCCCGTGTGTCCCCCGCCATGTTGCAATCTGCGCTCCAGCGTGATCCGGGCGGCAGTTGCTAATTCGGGAGTCGTTTTCGGAGTAATCTGTGAACCCGGATGGAGCGCAAACAAATGTGATATATGTCTATGACCTGGTTCAAGTTCATCATAATCCTTGCTCCATTCTTGGATCTGTCCGTGTTTTCCCACAGCGATATCCGGAATGCGAGTTAGTGCTTCTTGCAACTGTGATGCAAATTCCTGATCTTGTTGCAGCATGTGTGCACTTTCAATACACCGCGTGAACAGCTCCCGAATAATCTGGTTATCCATCGATGCCCCGTAACAAAGTGCACCTGACTCCCCACTATCCAGAATGTAGATATTCTCCGGTGAGGAAGAAGGACAAATCGTGAGACTCCCTTCCGGGTCTTGCACAAGAAAATCCAGAATAAACAAAGCTGCCTCTTTCATCGTTTCATACACTTTTCTTAAAAAATCCTTGTCCCTGCTGTATTCGTAATGGTCCCACAGGTGAAGAGACAACCAAGCGCCGCCCATCGTCCAGAAGGTCGACGTTAGACATACATCCTGCGGAGCAGTATCTGCCCATATGTCAGAATTATGATGTGCTACAAATCCGTTGCAGCCATACATCTTACTTGCAGTTTCCCTTCCTCGAACCTGTAGTCGCTCGATAAAATCAAATAAAGGGATGTGACACTCCGGCAGATTACAACTCTCCGCTGGCCAATAGTTCATTTCCGTATTGATATTAATGGTGTATTTACTGTCCCATACCGGAAGCATGTCTTTGTTCCATATGCCCTGCAGATTGGCAGGTAACGAACCGGGCCGGCTACTGGAGATTAGCAAATATCGCCCGAACTGGAAGTACAAACTTACGAGTTCAGGATCATCACCGCCTGCTCTAAGACGCGCGAGACGCTCATTCATCGGCAGACTCATATAACTGGTATCTGTGTGTCCACCCTCCAGATGAAGATCCATTCGTGTGAACAGCGCCTGATAGTCAGCGATATGATCCTGAAGTAACTGCTCATATGTTTTGGCAGAGGCTACATCTATTCTTCGTAAACATTCCGCCTCCAGGTCTTCCTTGGCATAACGAAAATCGGTGCATGCCGATATTAGCACGGTGGCTGAATCCGCATTTGACAGAGATAGTTGACCGCTCGAATACTGAATCTCTCCTTGTTCGTGCATGACCCGAATCGTACAGCAAAAACGGATCCCCCCTTCTCCCCCGCTTCTGCCCCGGATGATCATATCGCCATTACTGCGTTGTTCGATTCGATCGATCAACGATTGGAACCCGACCGGATGTCTTAGCGCCCCCGACAACGGCGACCAATGTAACACGGAACCTCTGCCAAACAAGGCTGTGAATGATAATTCGCCCGGCACGCTACTAGACAGACGGACTGCCATGACCTGATCAGGATAACTTGAAAAATATTCTCGCTTGTGTTTTGTGTTGCCTGATGTGTACTGAACGCGAGCGATTCCCTGTTCCAAATCAAGATATCTCTGATACCCTGTCGCCTCCTCGTCTGCGTGATGCATGGCCATATAGAAATCACCAAGCGGTTCATAATGTCGTTGTCCATCAGGCACACCAACTAATGAGGTTAGCGCCAGCTCCTCTGCCTGCCGGATCTGACCTTGGAACAGAAGTTCCCTTATGTTATCCAGTGATTGAAGTGATTGCGGGTTGTTCCGCTCCATCGGCCCCCCGTACCAAAGGCTATCTTCATTTAACTGAACTCTTTCCAGATCTGTTCTTCCTAAAACCATACCACCGAGGGTTCCGTTTCCGATCGGAAAGGCTTCCTCCCACTGCCCGGCAGGGTGATCAAACCCAATTTTATTTTTATTTGTATTCATCATTATACCTCCATTAGAGATGCCAAGGTTCACTGTTGCCCGGCAACATGACAAACAGAACTCAATATGACCCGAAATGCAGACTACATCATCAGTTTACTTTGTTTGCCCAGCTTCGTTGAATGAAGAAAACTAACCTAAACCTTCACAATGCTAACCCGTTTGGAGGCATGATCATATCTATTCAATCGCTGGAGGTGACTTGATCCCAGTAGTCACCAACGAGACCTTCGATGATAGAGCCGCTGGCCCACGGCATTAGACAGAACCAGGTGCTTGCCGGCGTACCATCGGCATAAGTCTCCGTAACGAGTCCTTGCGAGTGACAAAAGCGCTCGGACATCCATCCTTTTTTGCCATAACCATATTCACCATCAACACGATTGTAGGTTTGACAGCCCCAAGCGACCGTATCATTCATACGCTGACGGATATAGCCATCCTCACGGTGCTGAAGATAATATAAAAGCTCGTCAACGAGATTGTTCGACATGGGATGAATGTGCGGATTAGCTACAGAAGTGACGCTTCCGCCCGAACTTGACCAGTTCAATGTACTCAGCGGCGGAATCTGCACTGGCGAGTTATAACAAAATTTAAAGCTGAATTCGTAGCTCATGGCGTCTCTGATATGGTTAAGGAACGTCTCCTCACCGGAGAGTGTATGCAGGAAACGGAGAGCTTTGATATATGCCAGAATGCCTTCCGAATCCACTGCTTTATCCGCATCAAGCGGAGCACCGTAACATTCCATCTGTTTCACGTAGGCATTGTAATAATGTGTTTCACTGCGTCTCATTTCCTCCAAATCGGATAACTCATTGGTCAACCAGCTGTAATAAGCTTTCGCAGCGAGGCACCACGCCCCGCTAAAAGCATCGTACTCCAGGCCTGCACCCGTGCGCTCGGACAATATCGTCGGATATTCGCCATCCGCGTTTTTGCTCCGCTCCAGGCGTTCCAGTACTTGCTTCACATAGGCGAGCCAGTCATCATGTCTGATCTGCCTTATGCGGTATTCGTAGTCATAACATTTCAGGATATAAAACATGGCTTGTGCAACGAGATAGGATGAGTGCCCTGGTGTACGCATACCGTCAAACCACCAGCCCTTAATGCTCCATTTTCCATCCTGATAAGCATCATACGGAAGTCCTGACTCCGGATTCATCGCATTTTCGATAATGTTTGTGATGCAGGACAAAGCCTGCTGACGCATGGGTTCATCGTTCTGACGTAATGCTGCAATCAGCATGGGGGTTGCAATGGTCATGCCGTTGGTCCAACTGATCGAGATGATTTTGTTATATCGATAGCCTCCGCTTTCTGTGTCTTCATACACAAAAGTAGAATAGTGACGGTCATCTGGAAGCCAGGCGTAGTCTCGAACGGCAGCGGACATGTCAGATACGGCTGTGCGGATGTCGCTTCCTTGCCTCGGGTGCTCATGGTACTTATGATAGACATGCTCTAATGCAGAATTAATACCTAAGGGCGAAGAGGATTCATAATCATATAGTTCAAGGGTAAACGTTACCGATTCTCCTGCTTCCAACACGAAGACGCTCTCTGCCAAGGCTGAGCGCTCGTGCACAAGTCTTGATTTGATAAACAGCAACGGAGCATTCTCATAACCTAAGGTGTACCCAACGGTGCCTTTCTCGATCGAACATGTGAAACCTCCATATTGTAGAAAAGTACCTGTTTGACCCGGATACCATGGCTGCTTCTGTTCACTATGCATGCTTTCCACCCAATATGGGCTTGCGCTTAGCCCGACAATTCGCCCCTTATCATATACAAGTGCAACCGGATGCGATAAACGATCACTTCGAACCATCCACCAAGGGGATGAAGGGCGGGATGGTTTTCCTTCACGAATTCTTGGAAATTCGTTAGGTACATTTTGGGGTGCTTCTCCCCGATTACGACCATACATAAAGGCAGGCAGAAAAAATCTGGGCTTCTGTTTGTCAAAAGCAAGTTCTACATGAATCACTCCGCTCCACCGTTGACTGTCTTCATTCTTAATGGTAATCTGTGCCTGCTTTGGATCATCTGCACAGCCTGTCCCGGCACTCATATTTACGTCAGCCCGAAGATTATGCGTGCTCATACCGGTATAGGCTGTCCCTTCCTGCCTTTTACTGCGTGCGGTAAAAATCAGTTCCATACAATCCTCCAATTCTGTTTTCCCTGTCCCTTCGGAAAACGCTTGCAAATTTTAAACCAAGATGCTAGGATGGTACCATTTTATAGGTTCAGGTTCGCAATTACATTGCTTAGATCGTGATATTTATTGCGCCAAACGATTAGGAGGCCTTCATGATATGAATGAATCGCTGGAGTACCTGTATGATCCCATTCAGATGGATCTGCTGTATCTGCATCGTGTCACGACCTACAATATGGGCACATTCTACCATCGGCATAATGGGTATGAGCTTTACATTTTTCTTCGCGGCAATGTGAATTTCTATATCGATAATCGATGTCACCATCTGGAGCGAGGTGATCTTATTGTTTTAAATCCAGAAGAAATGCATCGGTCCTTTGCACTCGACAAGAATGAATATGAACGAATCACAATTAATCTGCAAAAATCATATCTTAATCGATTATCCACATCATCTACCAACCTCTCTGCCTGTTTTGATCATCGGCCTAAAGGTAAGGGGAATATCATTCATTTGAATGAAGAGGAGTTAGAGCCATTTCTCAATCTTACAACCCAAGTGGAGCAAATGTTGCTAATCTCAGACTACGGTGCGGATATTATGAGAAATATGCTGATCGCCCGACTGCTTCTCATGACCAATCTGGCTTTTAAACATACGGATTTTGTGCCCTCCGACATTATGCCTGAACTGGTTCGTAATACGATGGACTATATTGAAACGAATCTGACCGAATCTCTAACCCTTCAGCACTTATCAGAAAAACTATTTACCAACAGCAGTTATATCAGCCGTCAATTCAAAAAACATACCGGACTAACGATTCGAAACTATATACTTACTCGCCGGATTGAGCTCGCCCAGATCTGTTTATTGGAAGGTATGAGTATTACCGAGGCCTGTTATCGTTCCGGATTCGGCGATTATGCCAACTTTATTCGCAGTTTTACCAAGATAGTCGGAACATCGCCAGGTAAGTTTCAACGTAAACATTCCACTGAAAAGTGTTAAGACGGAGGATATGCATGGAACTTTCAAAAGGTACCTACGGTTTTCGATTTGCCGAAGATCGTGAACTTGAGCTATGCAAGCTGTATGCAACGGGGAGCGATATCATTACTGATCCATCGTATTACTGGGATGGGCTGGAACGAACGGATGGTCCTCTTCTTTTATTTCAGTACACCCTTGCAGGAGAAGGTATTTATGAAACGAATGACCGTACATACCGTGTGACTCCCGGACAGGCTTTTCTTGCAGAGATCCCGAGCGCTCATCGATATTACTATCATCCAGAGTCTGATGAGCCATGGCAGTTCATCTTCCTACTATTCCGTCCTGATCTCATTCACGCTCATTGGCAGAAGTTTGTGCGAGAAACAGGTGAGGTCGCTTTTCTCCCCATGGATTCTGCTCCCATCCGTCTGCTGCGAATGATTGTAACGGATGCGGCGGCAGGGAGGATAACGGACCCTATGATTGCCTCATCCAGTGTGTATCAGTTCATGACAGAACTTGTTCGGTTACAGACGACAACACGTCATAATCGGGAGAACTGGCCGGAACATATTCAGCAGGCTACGAAGTACATGGAAACCGATTACGCCAGTATGATCAGCGTGGATCAGCTTGCAGAACGTGTTGCCCTATCCAAATACCACTTTATACGCAGATTCTCGGCTAGCACGGGTCTCACTCCAGGTGCCTATCTTACCCGCGTTCGGATCGAGAAAGCGATGGAGTTACTTCGCGGCACGACATTAAGCATTGAACAGATTGCGGTACAAGTGGGATACTCCAGCGGAAGTTATTTTATCAAAGCTTTTCGAGGTTTAACGGGGTTTACTCCAGGGGAGTTCCGAAGCGGCGGCGAAAGCCTAGTGTACCGCAGATTGTTTTTTGACTAACCGCAATATATTGCTATTGATGACTTAACATTACTGTAGATTATTGTATTTTACTTCATTATGATAAATGTGACTGGAGCAATAATTTAAATTACGTTAGGTAAAGGAGCCTTCAAATGGATCATACTCTTGTTGCACCAACACCCCCTCTTGGCTGGAACAGCTGGGACTGCTACGGGGCTGCCGTCACTGAAAAGGAAATTCGCGGTAATGCGGAGTATATGGCTACACACTTGAAAGAATATGGTTGGAGCTACATTACCGTTGATATTCAATGGTATGAACCTCTGGCAAACTCATCACAATACCGCCCTTTCGTTCCACTGATCATGGATGAATACTCACGTCTGATGCCTGCAGAAAATCGCTTTCCTTCAGCTGCGGATGGCCAAGGATTCAAGCCGCTTGCTGATTACGTACACAGCCTTGGACTGAAATTCGGCATTCATATTATGCGCGGAATTCCAAGGCAAGCGGTTCATGCAAATACAGCTCTGTTGGGAACCAACTCCACCGCCCGTGAGATCGCTCACACCAACTCCATCTGTCCTTGGAACACGGATATGTATGGCGTAGACCACAACAAAGAAGGCGCGCAAGCCTATTATGATTCACTGTTTGAATTGTATGCTTCATGGGGTGTTGATCTGGTCAAAGTGGATGATATCGCTGCCTCCAGATTATATGACACACATCAGCCTGAGATTGAGATGATCTCGAAGGCAATCAAACGTGCCGGACGTCCCATGGTATTAAGTCTGTCTCCCGGTCCTGCCCCCGTGGAATACGCTGAATTTTTTGCTGAACAGGCTAACATGTGGCGGGTCACGGATGATTTCTGGGATCAATGGCCTCTTTTGCTGGATATGTTCGATCGCTGCCGTAAGTGGCAGGGCCTTCCTAAGGAGGGATGTTGGCCGGATTGTGATATGTTGCCTCTGGGGCACATTGGTATTCGCTCTGTGGATGGAGGCGGAGCCGATCGGTGGACAAGATTCACTAAGGATGAGCAATTGACGATGATGTCTCTGTGGAGTATCTTCCGTTCTCCTCTCATCTTTGGCGGTGAGTTGCGGGATAACGATGAATGGACGCTTTCCTTGCTGACCAACCGTGAAGTTCTGCGTATGCATCGTGAGAGCCATAGTGCAAGAGAAGTGTTACATCAAGGCGATCTGATCGTATGGACGGCATCTCATGTCGATGGTTCCACTTACGTAGCTGTGTTTAATGTTGGCGAGCAGCCAGCGCTCCCGGTGGAAATCAATCTCAATACAGTTGGTTTATCCCCTTCTGTTGCAAGCCACGGAATTGAATTATGGAGTGGCGATGTGACAGAAGTTAACGAGGATATTTTACGCACGCATGTGCCTTCGCACGGTGTGCGCCTGTACCATTTTGCGTGAAGCACTTCGCCTGAAACGTTCCATAAAGAAGGGGCCTGTCGTTTATGACAGACCTCTTCTTCTCTATTTTTGAAAATCGACGGATTCTAACTATTGGCTCGCATGAGCACCTTCGACTTTATTTAAAACAAACGAGATGATCTATTCATCTGTCCTTCGGATTTACGATCAAAATGCCATCTATACACAAAAGTCATTACCACAACCAATATCGCAAGCACAATAAATAGATTACTATATACAAATGCAGACGTTAGGCTGATAAAAGGGTTGAAACGCATCTGCTGTGCTCCCCCGTCGATGACCTTGCCAAGAACAGTTGTGGATACAGAAGCCGCGATAAAATTAAACATCGACAGTAGTCCCATACCAATGCCGACCTGTTCTTTGGAGAGGGTCTGTGCGATCGTATTAGACAGCGCTATTTGCATATAGGATTGACCAAGGACTGCCAAGACTAGAAAAGATGAAACGAAAAACAATGACACACCGGCAGCAAACGATAGACTTAAGAAGCCGATAACAAGCATCGAGGAGGCTGTATAAATCAAATAGACATTACCTTTCTCATCAGCTAACTTCCCTCCACGTCTTCCAAGTAATGCTGCAATCAGAGCCGACGGTAACATAATTAGACCTGTCAGAGCCGGATAAGCATCATACACATGGGTTAACAGTTGCGGGATAATAAATGGAATGCTAAATCCACATGCGACCAACACAAATGAAATAACCATTCCCCATGTGTAGGAGCGGTTGCGAAAAACAGCTGGTTGCACAAACGGTGATGCTGTGTGGAGAATGCGAAGGATAAACAAGCCTAAAGCTGCAATACCCAGTAGCAAATACCACAAATTTAATTGAGTCAGTGCGAGCAAAATGGCTCCAATGCTTACGGCGAGCAGTATGCCTCCAAGATAGTCCATCTTTTCATAACCTCCCCTTTCATCATTCAAATACTTTCTATAGAAGGGGAGCGTTAACAGCGAAAGTAGCGGAATCGCAAATAGAAACTTCCAATTCAGTGCACTGGATACGAATCCGGCAACAATAGGACCTAAAGCAGATCCCAGCGCGATTCCGATCGCAGAAGTACCGAGTGCCTGACCACGCTTGTTTGGCGGAAAATATCGAACTGGTATAATCATGGCCAGAGCTGGAATGACGGCAGCCCCTGCGGCCTGAATCAGACGTGCCAAAATAATCATAAAATAGGAATTCGAAAGAATTCCCATAGCGGAGCCAGCAGCCAACAATAAGAGTCCAAATGTGATTAAACGTTTAATGCTGTATCGATCTGTTAGCTTCCCGTAAGTGACTGTACCAACGGCGTATACAATTAAATATCCGGTGATGATCCAGCTTGTCTCGGAAGCTGACCGTTCGAATTGATCCCCAATGACGGGTAAGACAACATTAAACATCATTCCGTTCATCACAGAGATGATCAATGTGAAGACAAGCACGCGAAGTAGTGCCTTTTCTTTTCCCGTTGCAGATGCATCCTGGATCTCTAAACTCTCTCTGGTCTTCATCGTTTCCCTCTTTTCCCTATACTGATTGAAAAGTGCATAATATAGACTGTCAGTACTTACTGTCATAATATAACTTAAAATACTAGGGCGTTAGCGCCCTAGTGAACGTCCATACACTTTCGGTAATCACATCTTCTAATGAAAGCCACGGAAAATGCACATGATCCTCCATATGGTTAATAAACAAGCCGTAATTCAGTGCCATGAAGGAGAAAGCCTGTAATTCAGCGTTGATCTGAACCACCTTGCCTTGCTCATGCATCGTTTGCAGATATCGGGTTAAAAGCTCAAGTAACTGCTGGGGATGTTTTATCGTTCGTGTTCTTAACTCCGGCAAATGATTCATTTCCTTCAGACTGATCATGAATAGTTTACGGTTCTTATGCATGATTTCATGATAGGTTTTACTGACCAGCAATAAATCTGAATGCAGATTCCATACCAGCTTTTCCTCAAAAAGTCGTGTCATTTCCGCCGCATAATGATATTCGTCAAATGCGCTCTCGAGCAGATTTTTTTTCGTACCAAAATGGCGAAATAACGTCTTCTCACTTACGCCGGCGGTTAAGGCAATCTCCTGCGTTGTAACACTTTTATATCCCTTTACCGAGATCAGCTCAATCGCCGTTAACATTAACTTCTCTCTTGTGTTCCGTTTACTTGAATTGGACATGAAGCTCTCCTTTTACTCAAATGTCAGTGATCACTGTCATAAAAGAAGGTTACCTTTTGAATCACTCTTTGTCAAGTATTTCAACTCATTTCTGTTCCATTGCCTGCACAGCAAGTTGGAAAGCTCGAATTCTTCTCTCTAGTAAGGTATACTGTGGTGTTCCAGCTACCGACTTCTCCATCATTCGTTTAAGAGAAGGAAGGAGATTGTTCATCACATGACGTGCCTCGGATATCTCCAGGCTGCTATAATGTTGATCAGCTCTCTCATTCCAGGTGTATTCCAATATATACAAACTGACATTTAGCGCATGAAGTCGCTTCTCTATCAACGATGTATTTGCTTCTTTCCCCACCATGTTCTTCAGAGCGTTCTCCGATTTTCGGATCACTGACTGAAAGGCCTCAATGGATTGCCGTTGTACAGTCTCGGATACGGATTCAATCATGGGCAAATACTCCTTTTCATAGGATTTCTAACTGGTATTATTATAGATGTTAGATACAATATATTCACTGTTTCAAGAATCCTATTATATTCCCTTACGGAATCAATGTACAAAACAAAAAAGCCGCATGTCGCGACTTTTTGTTAAACTATAATAAAACCGGGATTAGAGCACCTTTTCCAAAAAGCTGATTGTGCGTTCGTGTTGCGGTTTTCCGAAGATCTGTTCAGGATTTCCTTCCTCAACAATATATCCGCCATCCATAAAAACAACCCGATCCGCTACTTCGCGGGCAAAGCCCATCTCATGGGTAACGATCATCATCGTCATGCCCTCGCTCGCGAGATCCTTCATGACACCAAGTACTTCCCCAACCATCTCCGGGTCAAGTGCCGATGTAGGTTCATCGAACAACATCACATCCGGATTCATCGCGAGTGCGCGAGCAATAGCTACGCGTTGCTTCTGTCCACCCGAGAGCTGGCTTGGAAAGCTCTCCGCTTTATCTGCCAGACCGACACGGTCAAGCAAGCGAAGCGCGGTTTCCCTGGCCTGTTCTTGATTTAATTTGCCAAGTTCCATTGGCGCGAACATAATATTTTTGAGCACACTGAAGTGCGGAAACAGATTAAAGTGCTGGAATACCATGCCAATGTTCTCACGAGCTTTATTAATATCGGTGTCACGACTATTCAAGTCCTGATCATCAACGATCACATGGCCTGCGGTAATGTCTTCCAGACAATTGATGCAACGAAGAAATGTACTTTTTCCCGAACCGGATGGCCCGATGACACATACAACCTCGCCTTCATTAACAGCAATGTCGATGCCTTTCAGCACTTGATTGGAACCGAAGCTTTTCTTCAGACCTTCTACTTTAATTTTAGTCACGGCGAATCTTCACCTCCAGATAATCGGCAAGTCTAGTCAGTGCAATGATAACAATCAAGTACATTACAGCTACCGTTAACCATATGTCAAACGAAGATAACGTTCTGGCAATAATGATTTTACCCGACTGTGTGAGCTCAACCAGCCCGATAACGGACAAGATGGACGTATCCTTCAGCGTAATGACCATCTGGTTAATAAACGAAGGAATCATCACACGAACCGCCTGAGGAATGACAATTTTCATCATCGCTTTGCGATATGGAAGACCTAGTGAACGAGCGGCCTCCATCTGTCCACGATCAATCGATTGAATACCCCCACGGATAATCTCAGTAACGTAAGCTCCCGCATTTAAGCTCAGCGTCAGAATCGCTGCAAGGAACAGCGGCATCGTAAAGCCAAATGCCTGAGGAATACCGAAGTAAATGAAAAACGCGAGTACAAGCAACGGAATACCGCGGAAAATATCAACGAAAACGGTAGCAATGCCGCGCAACACTCTATTACGCCCTACTTTCATAAAGGCGAAGATCAAACCAATAATAAACGCGAAGAATAGAGACATGATTGTGTATAAAAGGGTATTCCCCAAACCTTTCAACAAGGCTGGAAAAGATTTGTATATAAGTTCCATACGTCCCAATTGTGCAACGGAGTCCGCATTGTCACCTATATACTTATCTACAATACGCTTGTATTCACCGCTTTCCTTGATGTTAGCAAGGCCCGCGTTGAATTTCTGCAGCAACTCCTGGTTTTTACCTTTACTTACAGCAAAACCGTAAGGCGCACCTTTTTCGGGTTCTGTAACAACCTTCAGTCCGTTTTTCTGATTCTCCCCGTATTTCAACACAGGGAAATCATCAAAACAGGCTGCGGAATTCCCCGTTTTCACATCATCATACATCTGTGCCGAATCATCAAAAGGTACAATGGTAAACCCATACTTGGATGCGTTCGCTTCAGCAAAACGATAGCCTTCCGTCCCCGTTTTTACAGCTACCTTTTTACCACGGAGATCTTCATAGCTTTTTATCGTATCATTGCTCGCTTTAACGCCCATAACAACGCCTGATTCAAAGTACATATCGGAGAAATCGAATTTGGTTTTGCGTTCATCCGTAATGCTCATACCTGCAATGACGCCATCCACCTGGTTCGATTCCAGTGCCTGAACGGCAGCATTAAATCCCAAGGCTTTGATCTCGTATTTAAAATTCTGATCCTTGGCGATCGCTGCCATGAGATCCATATCGATGCCGACAAAATCGCCGTTAATTTCCTGAAATTCAAACGGTGCAAAAGTAATGTCGGTACCGATAACATAAGTTTTGCCCGGATCCGACTGAGCCTGCACACTTCCCGTCCAACCTGTAAAGCCGGACACCAGAAGCAGCACCATGGTAAGTATAAGTAATGTAATCCTGTTATTCTTCATATGTCCTCCTCGTCTTGACGTCATGCCATACGTATGTCCCGAATCATGCTAAGGTTATTATTCTCAGCTCTTGACCAATCAATGCTCTTTCTACCCACCTTCATTTTTGTTTCCATGGCTTTTCTTCATTTCACTTGTAAAAGTCCTCTTATACTTACCCTGGAGGTCAGGTTGTCGAAACCTAAATTTTAAATTTGAAACATTAAACGCAAAAAAAGCCGCAAAATGCGACTTTTTAGCTATCTTATGGGTAAGCATTATTTTCAATCGATAAACTTTAATGGTTAAGATCGATCAGTTGCTATGCTTTAGAAACCGTATTATTTCGTTTATATCGCGGGTTCATGCTTTATTTTAACGTAATCTCAAAGACTGATCCTGCTTCACCAGCAAAGACAATGTAGCCTCTCTCGGGCAACACCATTGTCGTTTGACCACTGACTACGCTATGATTCAGACTGGCACCAGACGCATCATACACAACAAATGAACCATCGGCGGGTAGATCCACTTTCATTTCTTTGCCTCCAGCCGTAGTCGGAATTGAAAACCATTTGGCGTAACCGTTCGACTGAATCGTCGTTTTTGATTGCTGACCTGCATAGATGGGTTTCACGATATCCTGGCTGGCATATATATTGCCTCCTTGCGAGACATATTCCACACCGTCATGCTTGAAAAAAGTGAATTCCATCGTATCTCGACCCGCTACGCCCGGAATCTGCAATTGATTCACAGCCTGATTTCCATCTGTAATAGCATTCGTATAGATATAGCCTGGTAACTCACTGAGCAACTGAATAGGGATCAGCGGCATTGCTGTATTATATAGAGTCGAGGTATGTTTCTCGTTTACGAGTACATACGCTTTACCCACACGCGCTTGCCACGCAGCCTTAGCTTCGTAAGGCAATGGATTGGCTTGAAGCTTCTCAGCCTTATACTCCGAAGAAGCAAGCTGACCGAGCCCAGGTGCCGATTGATACGAACGTGTCCAAAGATACGTATTTCCGTTATCTTCTTTAACAAATTTCACTTTCTCCGTACCTGCCTCATTCACAAAAGAACCGTCAGCAATGTAGATGTATGTCTGTTTCGGGCTATTTGGAGCCGATAACATCGACATGGTGAGTTGTCCGTTCTCCTGCACATCCAGTTTCATCAACATGTTAGCGCCGCCGCCATAGATTCCCGAATGATTCATCTCTTCCTTCGGCATCTCTGCTTTCACAGGTATTCCATGTGACTTCTCCGCTTTACGCTCCGGAATCAGCTTCTTTTCTTCCAGGTTACTTAGCAACAGCTCTGTTGCAATCAATTGATTCGTTGAACTTGAACCTCCCGAAGATGTAACGGCTGCAGCCATATTATGCTCAGGCAATACAATCAGAGAGGCGTGATAGGCTATTGTATTGCCACCTTTAGTCCATGCCTTGATCCCATACTGATTGAAAGGAAATAAGTTTACGCTGTCCCAGCCAAGTCCATAGGCAATTGATGAATCACCGTCCTCTGGCCACATTCCCCTCTTGTACTCTTCCTGTCCGGTAGCTTTCGCTGATTCTTTGGAAAGAACACCATTCGTCTCGTTCGTGAATACTTGTGACAGCTTCACCAAATCCTCGGCTGTGGAATAGATGCCGCCTGAAGCAATCATATTGGTTGTCTCCAAAGGCTGACGTTCCTTCTTGGCGGAGTACGTCGTTGCCATGTGTTTCAAATCGAGCGGATCTTGTGGCGTCTTGGTATGATTCATGCCAAGAGGTGTTGTGATATGACGGTGCATGAATTCCGTAAAACTCAACCCGCTAACTCGTTCTACCAGAATCTCGGCTAATGAAAACCCGTCATTACTATATACCGAGTAAGCTCCAGGATCTGCCTTCAAATGTTGTGAGGCTAACTGTTCCAATAATGTATCATGTGCGTGTGTATCTGGATCTTCGAACAGAATCGCGCTGTTACTGGATGTGCCAAGCAATCCCGATGAATGATTTAACAGCATACGTACTGTAATCTGAGCATAACGCTTGTCCTTCATTTTAAATTCAGGAATATAGTCCACTACAGGATCGTCCAATTTCACTTTACCCTCATCAACCAACTTCATAACGGCGGTTGTGAGAAACATTTTACTTGCTGATCCTATGCCATACATGGTATCTGACGTGAGTGGTACACGATTCTCCGGGTCGTTAATTCCTGTCTGTCCAGAGAGAACGATCTCTCCTCCATCGATAAGTGCGTACTGTACACTCGTGACACCGTAGGTTTCGGTCAGTGTTTTCGTTTGCGCCGTGACTGCTTTTTGAGTCAATCCGTAGTCTAGTTTACCTGGAAGCTCAGCTGCATATACAGCTGTGGGAGTTAACATTGCAAATGCCAAGGTCATGGCAACGATGGACGTTCTTTTTTTTCGAGTCAAATTCATCTTCTCCTATTCTGCTCTGCTCTGTGGTCGTCGTGTTTGAGCTGTTACCTAACGCAGTATAAACGAAGAAAATGAACTGCTCGCGTCCTGAATATGAACTGGAAATGAACAAAAAAAAAATATATTCATCGTGATTCATCATTGCAGGTTGAACCATTGTCATGATAACATTTCCTGAAATGGAATGCCCAAATTTTCATTATGCGCAACTAGTATGCAATCCAAAAATTCAACAACAACGGAGTTGTTATGATGTTAAAAGTGAACCGAAATGATGAGCGTCCCATCTGGCAACAGCTGCTTGACCAGGCTATTCACAACATTACAACCGGGAACTGGCCTCCAGGTGAACTGTTGCTTCCGTCACGTGAGTTAGCCGGGCGAATTGGTGTTTCACGATCTACCATTCAGATCGTTTACGAAGAATTATTCAGCCGGGGTTATACCGTAACTTCACGTCGCGGTGGAACAAGAGTCAGTAGCTCGATCCAAGTGCTCCGTTCTTTAGAAGAGGAGCCACCGTCCGGGCCTGTAACGCCCGCACTGCCCGTAGTACACGAATCCATTGCCAAGCTGCAGGGCTGGTTTGGAGATCAAGATACAACGCAAATGGATATAGATTTTAATCCGCATGAGCCTTACATCGATGAAACGTTCACGCAATCCTGGAGAAAAGCATTTTTACAGGCATCTGCTGAACCCAACCTTGATATCTGGTCGTATGGCGATGCCAAAGGTTTCCTGCCGCTGCGAGAACAGATCCAGCGTTACCTGTCACTAGAACGAGGAATTCATATTGAAGTTGATCAGATTTTGTTAACTTCAGGTGCACAGCACAGCATTGATTTAATTGCACAGGCGCTTCTGACTGAAGGAGACAGAGTATCCGTGGAGGACCCCGGTTTTCCTGCTGCCTGGACCACCATGAAATACCGCGGTATGCAGATTGATGCCGTACCGGTAGATGAGCAAGGACTATGTGTAGATCGCATCCACCCGGAATCTAGGCTCGTATTTGTCACCCCTTCTCACCAATGCGCCACCGGTATCATCATGTCAGAACCGCGCAGACAGCAATTCATGCAATCGGCCAGCAAACGTGGAATGTGGATTATCGAGGACGATTACGATAGCGAATTCAGATATCGCGGAGACCCGATTCCCACCTTGTTCAGCCAACTGCCGCAGAATACGCTTTATATGATGAGTTTCTCCAAAATGATTGCGCCCGGTATACGTTTATCCGCAATTATAGGACCTCAAGCAGCGGTTGAGCGGCTTAGCCAGATTCATGAATTGACTTATCGCCATCTCCCCATAATGGAGCAGTTAACGCTGAATCATTTTATTGAGCGGGGGCAATTTATGCGCCACATGAGAAGAGTTCGTAACATTTATCGCCGCAGACACGAGGTCATGACCAAAGCGATCCATTCTTCAGGTCTTAGTTCACGTTTCAGATTAAGCGGAGTAGAAACGGGATTACATATCCTTCTTGAAGCAGATGCGTCATGTGATGAAGCAACAATAACCGCTGCCGCCCGCAGGCAGGGTGTCTGTGTTTATCCGCTAAGTAGATACTGTCTGGAAAGTGATCGTAAGGGATGGGTATTAGGTTTTGCAAAAGTGGATGAGGAACGAATTGAAGAAGGCATCTCCCGATTTGCCCGCGTCGTATTATAACAATTAAATATAGCCCGTCAGCATTGCAAAATCGATAAGAAGATTGCAGACGGGCTGTATCTATTTATGAGGTGAACGATGTTCCTGCTTCGTACAGAGGAAACCGGGATGTGATCTCGCGCACACAACCTGATATGTGCTGCTTTACTTTGGTGTTCGCTGGATTTTTAAAAGCAAGTGCGATCAGTTCGGCAATTTCTTTCATCTCCCCGGCACCAAGTCCTCTGGTTGTCATGGCAGGCGTTCCAAACCGAATACCGCTTGTAACTAACGGACTTGCTGTATCATAAGGAATCGAATTTTTGTTTGCTGTGATGCCAGCTTCATCCAGCATCATTTGAGCGTCTTTACCCGTAAGGCCAACGCTGCGCAGATCAACGAGAATGAGATGATTATCCGTCCCTCCAGAAACAAGAGTAAGCCCTTCATTGATCAGCGTTTCCGCCATTACTTTGGCATTATTCAGAACGTTGCTCATATAAACAGTGAAATCAGATTGCAATGCTTCCCCAAAAGCGACCGCTTTTCCCGCAATAATATGCATAAAAGGCCCACCCTGCGTTCCTGGAAATACAGCTTTATCGATGGCCTGTGCCCAGGATTCTTTACACAAAATAGCACCTCCACGCGGACCTCGCAGCGTCTTATGTGTCGTGGTTGATACAATATGTGCATGCGGTACGGGGTTAGGGTGTAATCCTGCTGCAACAATGCCCGCGATGTGTGCCATATCTACAAACAGTAAGGCTCCCACTTCGGAAGCAATTTGAGCAAAAAGCTCGAATTCAATACGCCTCGGATATGCACTTCCGCCTGCAACGATCATTCGCGGACGATGTTTGTGAGCCAGTTTTCGAACTTCGTCAAAGTCAATAAGACCTGTTTGTGGATCGACACCATAGGGAACAAAGTGATAAAATCTTCCTGAAAAATTAACAAGATTCCCATGCGTCAGATGGCCGCCATGAGCAAGATTCATTCCAAGAATCGTATCCCCCATCTGAACTGAGGCAAAATATACAGCCATATTCGCCTGTGAACCGGAATGCGGCTGCACATTCGCATGTTCAGCACCAAATAGTTGCCTCAGGCGGTGATTAGCAATATCCTCCACCGTATCAACATGCTCGCAGCCACCATAATATCTTCTGCCCGAATAGCCCTCAGCATATTTATTGGTTAATACGCTGGCCGTGGCCTCCATTACGGCTTGGCTCACAAAATTTTCTGAAGCAATCAGTTCTATCGTATCCCGTTGTCTTGCAAGCTCGTGACGGGTTGCTGCTACCAAAGTTTTATCTTGGCTCTCTATATGTTTTAACATTCTGATCATCCCTTCCAGGTTTCTTAACCATTTGTTCCAAGTGTTTTTTTGGCAAATTTATAATGAATTAGCAGATGCGCCATGACTCCAGCCACAAGTCCCCAAAATGCACCGCCGATGCCAAACAAAGTTACATTAGCCGCTGTTGCCAAAAATGTAATTAATGCCGTCTCCCGTCCATTCGGGTCCGCCAGCGCGTTAGCCAGGCTGCCGCCGATCGTTCCAAGTAAAGCCAGCCCTGCTAATGTGGCGATAAAAGCTGCGGGAAGAATTAAAAATAATGCGGCTAAGGTCACGCCAAAAATTCCGACAGTTATGTAGAAGACTCCGCAGGCAATGCCCGCAATATAACGCTTGGACTTATCTTCATGCGCATCTTTCCCTGTACATATGGCTGCGGTAATGGCTGCCACGTTGAATGCATGTGAGCCGAATGGTGCAGCGATAAGTGAGCCCAGACCGGTTACCGTTAATATAGGGTTGGCACTCGTTCGAAAACCGTCATTGCGGAGAACCAGCATCCCCGGCATGTACTGCCCTGTCAGTGTAATAATAAATAACGGCAGAGCCACACCCAGTAGCGCCTGAATGGAGAATTCGGGAGCTGTGAATACAGGTAAAGCCACCGCCAGCTGAATGGAGCTGAAATCGGTTTTTCCCATAATCACCAAATAGATCAGGCCGAGAATCAATATACCAACGATTGCATAGCGAGATGTAAACCGTTTTAACACGATATAGGCAGTGAACAACAGAATAACCAGTAAGGGTTCGACTTTGGCCCCTTCAAAGGCGGAGATACCAAACTGGAGCAAAATGCCTGCAAGTAAACCGGAAGCGATCCCTGGCGGGATTAATCGGACGAACCGTTCGAACAAACCAGACATGCCCAAAATGACAAAACCAACGGCTGATATCATATAAGCACCTACGGCTTCTGAATAAGGAGTTACAGCCAGCATGGAGACAAGAAAGGCTGCAGCTGGAGTAGACCACGCTGTAATGATAGGTTCTTTGTAGCGGTAACTAAGCCATATCCCCGTGATCCCGACGCCAATCGAAATGGACCATATCCAGGAAGCGGTCATTTCCGGGCTCAATCCCGCTGCTTTGGCCGCTTGAAACACAAGAATGAACGTCCCTCCGTAATTGACAATTACAGAAATTAAAGCAGCGGTCACTGGAGATATTAGATCACGCCCGCGAATCTTATTAGATGCTGTTTTCAATGTAAACCCCTGCCCCTCAACTAATCTTCTATCTTTGTATGTTCGTTCCAGTAATATTCATCGGGCAGATAACGGGGCCCAAATACATTGGTTCCTACACGAACGATGGTTGCTCCCTCTTCAATCGCCATACTGAAATCACCGGACATGCCCATCGATAATATTTCCATCTCGACACGTGGGATGTTTCTCTCTCTGATCTGTGTGCTGAGCTGTTTCAACAAGCGAAAACATTGGCGGGTCTCATCAGCTGATGCATGCAGCTTCCCTATCGTCATTAATCCTTTTACATGTAGCGTTTCAAATTGAGACAATTGTTCAACGAGCTCCACTGCATCCTCTGGAGAAGCGCCGAATTTACTTTCTTCATAGGACGTATTGATTTGTACTAAAATGTCCATTGTCCGCTGTTCTTTGACAAGCTGTTCATGCAAGACCTGCCCAAGCTTCAGACGATCCACCGAATGGATCATTGTCACATACTTGACTACCTGCTTTACTTTATTCGTCTGCAGATGTCCGATAAAATGCCATTCCACCGCTTTGGACTGCTCCATAAGAGGATATTTATCTCGCAGTTCCTGCACCTTGTTTTCTCCAAACAGATGTTCACCTGCCTGCACGGCGATCTGTAACTTTTCAAGCGGTACCGTTTTCGTGGCTAAAAGTAGCTGCACATCGGTAACATTTCGTCCAGAAGCCTGGCAAGCCAGTGCCATTTGTTTTCTAACCATTTTTAAATTGTCTTCAACCGGATGATTCAAGCAAGATCCCCCTTTCTACTCCCCATTTGAATGACAGTATAACAACCTATGGACTGAATACACATATCCAAAGATGCAATTTTCATGCAATCCAAAATCTAAATTCAACAATCTTTGCTTTGAGTATTTTTTTATTTCCAATAAAAAAGAGCCGCACAGTGGCGACTCATGGTATTAAAAATGATTGTTCAATCCAGTTCATAGGGGGTTGAGTTTAATCACCGACTTGCCACAAGATAAATTTCTAAAGAACTGCATTATCTTGCAGGCTTAAATAAAACTTTATAACAAATATCAAGACAAAAATCCCATTCCGGCTTTTTTGTCCAGAACGGGATTCTCTTACTCGCTAACTTTATTGATTCACATTATCTTTCGTTACCAGCTTCAATTCAGCCGGGATAGATTTCTCCACTTGTTTACCACTCAGCACATCGAGTGCGGCTTGCAATGCAAGCTGTCCGATCAACTCAGGTTGTTGAGCTACGGTAGCTGTTAGTTTACCATCCTGAATCGATTTAATGGCATCATCGTTACCGTCAAATCCGATCACCGGGATATCTTTACCCGAGCTTTGGATTGCTTCAATGGCACCAAGAGCCATTTCGTCATTATGGGCAAACACGGCTTGCACTCCTGGGTTACCTTGCAACAAGTTCTCCATGACATTTAACCCTTTAGAACGGTCAAAGTCAGCGGATTGTTTGGCAACTACGTCCAGCTTTTGGTCTGCAATCTCGTGGAAACCTTTGCCACGCTCACGGGTAGCTGATGCACCAGGTACACCTTCAAGTTCAATCACTTTAGCACCTTCACCAAGCTGCTTCACGATATATTCAGCAGCCATGCGTCCACCCTTCGCATTGTCCGAAGCTACAAGCGCTGCAACTTCACCTTTATCTGCAGAGCGGTCAAGCGTAATTACCGGAATGCCAACACTATTAGCGGATTGAACCGCTGTCGAGATTGCAGCGGAATCTGCCGGGTTAATAAGCAAAGCATCAACGCCCTGCTGAATCAAATCGTCCACATCATTGGTTTGCTTCGCAGAATCGTTCTGTGCATCTACGACCACAACCTGAATACCTTGTTTCTGTGCTTCGGCTACGACACCATCTTTCAGTGAAACGAAGAATGGGTTGTTCAATGTCGAGATCGACAAACCGATTTTCTTCTGTTCTTTACCTCCGGCTGACTTTGGTTTCGCCCAGCCTGGCGGCTCCAGCGAACATCCGGCTAGAACAACGATCAGTATCATGCTAACAAGCGTTAGTGTCCATTTTTTCATGTTGTTTTCTCTCCCTTAAGCGGTTTTCTTGCGGTCCAGCAGGACAGCGATAGCAATAACGACACCCTTCACGACCATCTGGTAGAAGGAGTTCACACCGAGCAGGTTCAGACCGTTATTCAATACACCAATGATCAGCACACCAATCAATGTACCTACAATGCGTCCGCGGCCGCCAGAGAGGCTTGTTCCGCCCAGCACAACTGCAGCGATGGCATCCAGCTCATAGGATGTACCTGCAGTAGGCTGAGCGGAGTTCAGACGCGATGTTAGAATTGCACCAGCCAGCGCAGCAAGCATACCTGCAAGGGAGTAGATCATAATTTTGACACGGGATACTTTGATACCTGAGATAATGGAAGCTTTTTCATTACCGCCGATGGCGTACGTTTTGCGGCCGAAGGCCGTTTTATGCAAAATAGTCCACAGAATCACAAACGTAATCAGCATCGTAATTGCTGGTACTGGAATACCAAGCAAGTATCCGCGCCCGAACAATTGGAACAGAAGACTGTCGCCCAAAC
The DNA here is from genome assembly GCF_007680605.1 of Paenibacillus xylanexedens. Classification (GTDB taxonomy): domain Bacteria; phylum Bacillota; class Bacilli; order Paenibacillales; family Paenibacillaceae; genus Paenibacillus; species Paenibacillus xylanexedens_B. Next base: position 1,449,787 of record NZ_VEIO01000001.1, on the reverse strand, counting down.
CTGTAATCGGATTACCGTTGGTATATACCAGCGTCAACCCTCTGAAAATCGTCATCGTTGCAAGCGTTGCTATAAATGGAGCCATGTTACCCTTGGTAATCATCAGTCCATTGACCATACCCATGACTCCGCCAAGCGCAACCCCGATAATGATCGACAGAATCGGATCAAGACCGGATAACATCATATTGGCTACGAACGCACTCGATAGTGCAAGTATAGAACCAACCGACAAGTCAATCCCGCCAGTAAGAATAACAAACGTCATGCCAAATGCAATCAAGGCATTAATGGAAACCTGGCGTAGCAAGTTCAGAATATTAAGCGGTTCCAAAAAGCTTGGATTGAGCACGGAAACGATAACAATTAGAATGATTAATCCAAGAAGTGGGCCGAGTTTTTGTGTTACGCTAGACAAGCGGAAACCGCTTTTGGCTGTTTTAGTGTCCTGCATTGTTGTCATGTTACTGTCCCCCTGTAGCTAGTGTCATAATTTGTTCCTGTGTCGCTTGTTCCTTGGGCAGCACGCCGGTGATGCGACCTTCATGCACAACAGCAATACGATCACTCATTCCGAGTACTTCGGGTAGTTCGGACGAAACCATGATGATCGCTACTCCGCGATCCGTTAGTTCGTTCATGAGTTGATAGATCTCACGCTTCGCTCCAACGTCTACCCCACGTGTAGGCTCGTCCAGAATAAGTACACTTGGACCAATACCCACCCATTTGGCAATGACAACCTTCTGCTGGTTCCCACCGGACAAATTCCGCGCTGCGGTTTCCGAGGATTGCGTTTTGATCTGCAATCTTTTGATAAGTGTGTCTACAAACTCCTGTTCTTTCGCATTCGAGATGAAGCCTTTGCTGGAAAAGCTGAACAGATTCGTCAGTGCCATATTTTCACGGATGGAAAAGTCGAGCACCAGCCCTTCATCCTTCCGGTCTTCTGTTATAAAACCGATGCCGTGCTTCACTGCATCCGCTGGTTTGCTGATGTTTACTTTTTTGCCGCGTATCTTAATCTCTCCGCTATCCAATCGATCCAGACCAAAGATGGCTCTCATGATCTCTGTACGCCCCGATCCCATCAGACCGGAGAAACCGAGTACTTCACCGGCTTTCACGTCAAAGCTGATATTTTCAAATAATCCCTTCCGATTCGCTTCCCTCACCTCAAGCACGAATTCACCATATTTTGGATGCCGGGACGGATAGCGCTCAGTCAGTTCACGACCTACCATCTTGCGCACAACTTCATCAAAGTTTGTCTCGGGAATGGCTTTGGTATCCACGGTTCGCCCGTCACGCATAATGGTAATGCGATCACAGATTGCGAAAATCTCCTCCATTCGGTGTGAGATGTATACTATGGATACGCCATTTTTTTGCAAGGAACGAATGACCTCGAACAACTTCTGAATCTCACGTTCGGTCAAAGCCGCTGTAGGCTCGTCCATGATAATCACTTTTGCATTGGTCATAAGCGCTTTGGCAATCTCAATCATCTGCTGCTGTCCGACAGAGCACTCTCCTGCAGGGCGCTCAAGCGGAATGTCCACCGATAATTTAGCGAATTGTTCACTGGCAAGCGCTTTCATTTGTTTTGTGTTAAGCAACCCCATGGAGGACGATATCTCTTTACCGATAAACAGGTTATCCAGTACCGTCATCTCTGGCCAGACATTCAATTCTTGGTGAATAAATGTAAGCCCAAGCTGCTCTGCTTCTTTCGGACTACCGAAGTACGTCTCTTTTCCATCAATCTCGATGGTTCCTTGATCCCGTTGGTGCAGACCGATCAAAATGTTCATCAGCGTTGATTTCCCGGCGCCATTCTCCCCCATCAGGGCATGAACCTCGCCTTCTTTTAATTCGAAATCCACACCGCTTAACACTTGATTTGTGCCAAACGCTTTATGGATATTATGCATCTGAATGTGCATGGTGTTGCCTCCTTTTAACCGAAATGAACTCCCGATTGTAAAATACAATTGGCATACGGTGTAGCCTCGCCTGTCCGAATAACCGCTTTCACTTGCCGGGTCAATGCTTTAAACTGCTCATGGTTCTGGCTATCATCGATGGTCTGCGAATCAAATTTCTTATTCAGGTACGCAAATGTCTGCGGATTCCCTTCATGGATTTCACTGGCGATGATCACTTTCTCAATAACCATGTCGTCCGCAATGGCATCCAGTACTTCACGAAAGCTTGGTGTACCGAGTTTAAGTGCCAGATCAATCTTGATCACACCATCCGGAACGGGCAAGCCCGCATCCGCAATGGCAATTTGATCGGTGTGACCCAGATCAGACAAGATTTTAGAGATGTGACTGTTCAAGATGCCGTTTTTTTTCATATAAAGTTCCCCTTTATTTCATTTGCAGACTTCTCTTTAGTACGTTATAGGCTCTCCTCTACTTCGTCCCTGGTTGGCATACCGCCCTGTGCTCCAAACTTGGTTACGGATAACGATGCCGCCCGATTGGCAAAACGCACACTGTCCTGAATCGATTTACCTTCAGCCAGAGCGACAGCAAATGCTGCATTAAATGTATCGCCAGCTCCGGTTGTGTCTACAGCTTCAACTTTATAGGTTGGCACAAGGACTTCTTCATTCCCGTCAAAATATCGAACACCCTTGCTACCTTCCGTAATGAATAATTTGTTTGGATGTTGACGTAGAGCTTCCGCAGGCTTCATGCCTTTGAACAAAATTCCAGCCTCATGCTCATTCGGTGTAATATACGATGCATTGTCGATGACCTCTTGCGGAACCGCACGGGCAGGAGCCGGATTGAGCAGCAAAGGTGTCTTGTATTGGGCACATAATTGGCTGACATGAATGACTGTTTCTTCTGGAATCTCTTGCTGGATCAGCACAATATCCGCGTTACGAATCGCTTCAGCAGCTTCATCCACATAAGCAGGTGTCACTTCGCGATTGGCCGCTTCGACTACTACAATGCTATTATCTCCCTCTGCCAAGATGATATGAGCTGTACCACTTTCGGAATGTGTAACCGGTTTCACATTGCTTGTATTTACACGATTCGCTTTAAAGTTTTCTAAAATATCTTTACCGAATGTATCATCTCCTACACGGCCGATCATGACAACCTCGGCTCCCAAACGAGCTGCCGCAACAGCTTGATTGGCGCCTTTCCCGCCGGGTACTGTCTTGAAGCTTTCACCAAGCACGGTTTCTCCCGCGCCCGGTCTTCTGGAAGATGTGACAACCAAGTCCATTGAACTGCTTCCAATCACACAAATGTTAGCCATCGTTTCTCACCTTTCTCGTTGTGCCCCGTTCAATGAAGGACACGGGCAACTGTATGTTTTTATTCTCCATGTTATTTTGCTCTACTAACTGAATAAGTAATCCTGCTGCTTCTCTGCCCATCTCATATGCTGGCTGACGAATCGTAGACAATGCGGGCGACAACAATCCACTCATCGGAATATCGTCAAACCCGATAACCTGCACGTCCTGCGGAACATTCTTCCCGATGCGATCGGCTTCATGCAATACAGCCATTGCAGCGATGTCATTACTGGCAATAACACCGTCCGTGTCTGGAAATTTTCTAAACAGTTCCTCAGCCCATACCCCTGCTTCATTAAATGAAAATGAGGTGGTTTGAATGACCTCATGATCCAGCCCCGCTTCCCGGATGACTTCAATCGCTCCTTCAAACCGATCTTGAGCCGGCCGAATATGGGACGGTCCTTGCATAACGGTAATTCTCTTGCTGCCCCGTTTGATGATCTCCTTGGCAGCCAGCCTTCCGCCTTCTCTGCCATCGGCATAGACCGAAGGTCGATCCAGCGAAGTTCTGTCCAGAAAGACGACGGGAATCTTCAGCTTTTCATATATCGAAGAGTGAGGGTAATTGGTGGATGAGATCACACCCACTACGTTATTCTGGATAAACGTCTGGATGTAATCCTGCTCCTTCCGTTCATCCTCATCACTATTTCCAAATATTAATCGGTAATCCTGCTCCTGCATCCGATCCTCCACACCCCGCGCAAGCTGAGGGAAATAAGGATTCGCAATGTCCGGAAGCAGTAGACCAATCAGTTTCGACTTGCGTGTGTATAATGAACGTGCCACTTCATTCGGTGAAAAGTGAAGTGCCTTGACAGCTTCTTCAACTTTCTTGCGAGTATCTGCGTGCACATAGCCCCTGTCATTAATCACTCTGGATACCGTGGCTACGGATACACCGGCCAGATTTGCTACGTCTTTAATTGTTGTCATGGAATGTTCTCCTTATGTGTAACCGGTTACAGACATAAAATATCACATTATTTTTCATTTGGCAAGCGTTCGCTTTCTGGAAATAAAATCCACATCCGCTTTTCTCGCGATCATCTCTGTAATTTTTCTCATCCACCCCATAACCAGATTCCCTGCTCCAAGCCATTTTTCTTCCAACACAAAACCAGGTTTTTATGATATGGTCTATAAGGCATGATTGTTTATTCTTACATACAGATGTGCACAACAAGCGAGGAGAAGATTAAGCGTGATCGAAAGAGATTCAACACTCATTAGTCCACAGGCAACAGAACATACGGAAAGTGAAAGTAACGCACGAGAAAACAAAAATCAAGGCGAACAGGAACATCGGAGCAAATGGAGCGATCCATTCATTGTCATGCTCGTTGCAGGCCTATGCTGCTTATTATGGGGAAGTGCCTATCCTTCCATCAAACTCGGCTATGTTGCTTTTCACATTTTGCCCGAAGACATCGCTTCAAAATACGTATTTGCCGGGTATCGATTCAGTTTGGCAGGTATATTGCTGCTGCTCCTTTATCGCGTTGGTTTCAGACGCAAGTTGAAACTTAGCGGGCGTGAATGGGCAAGCTTGAGCATGCTCGGCGTATTGCAAACGGGACTGCAATATATGTTTTTTTATGTAGGCGTAGCCAACACCACCGGTGTCAAAGGCTCGATCATGAATGCAACAACCACGTTTTTCAGTGTTGTATTGGCCCATTTTATCTATAAAAACGATAAGCTGAGCCGTAACAAAATCATGGGTTGTGTGATCGGGTTTATTGGTGTCATTATCGTCAACTTTCATGCAGACTTGCTTACCTTTTCATTCTCTTTCACAGGAGAAGGATTTATCATTATGGCAGCTCTCGTTTTCTCGATAACAGCCATTTATGCGAAGCGTTTAACTGCAGCAATTGATGTTATGATGATCACCGGCGCTAGTCTTCTAGTTGGCGGATTGGTGCTGACTTTGCTCGGTCTGTCACTCGGAGGTCAAGTCACTCATTTTACATGGGAATCCACACTGAATCTGGTGTATCTGGCTCTGCTGTCATCCGTAGCCTTTTGCCTGTGGAATCTGCTTCTGAAGTACAACAAAGTAGGCAAAGTATCGGTTTATAATTTCTTGATTCCTATCTTTGGAGCTTTGTTATCCGCACTATTCCTGGGAGAAACGATCTGGGAACTGAAAAACCTTGTTGCGTTACTATTGGTATCTGTGGGAATTTATCTGGTCAACCGGGTAAATTCACTTCGAATGACAAAAAGCCGCTAATCAGCGGCTTTTTTCACCTTGTAAACAATACTAGATTAGTAAATTACAGTGTAATCAATCAAGTCTTCTTCTTCTTCATAATTGAACATAATACCATGTTTACCCCATTTATATATCATCTCGTATCCGCCAACGGCTTCATTGTAATATTCCGAAGACGGTTTTCCAAGCCACAACTTTATATCATCAGGGGAAAGATACTGCTTCTCATTGTAAAGCTCAATGACGGAAACACGAGATTTGCTCTTTAATTCATGCAGGTAGGAATCAAATCCGATACCAAAGTTGGCATATTTGTAAACAGCACCCCACTCTCCATTCGATTTGGATTTAGGCTTGCCCAGTTTCTTTTGCACTGTTTTCAACGTCAGGCCTGTTTTAATATCTGTGCGCCCCGGTAACTGTCCTTTGGAGGCAGCATCCTTGAGACTCTTCAAGTAAGCCCGATTCCCAACGCCCGAATTAGGCCAAGCTGCAATCTTTTGATTTCGAGTATCATCGAGACGCATCTGTAATTGGCTTGCATTCATTTTATAGGTATTGAATTCGTAGATACCCTGTACATTATTATAATACCTGAATTGTATCCGACCATCTGACAAAGTCCGAATTCCCTGATCCCTCATAGCAACAGTAGAGTCCCCACCGGTTTTGCCATCGTTAAGCACATAACTCATGCGCTTCAACTCACCGGATTGAACGACAAACGTTTTAATCATATTCACATTCGATGAGCCCCACTCCGTGATCATTAACAGATCCGGGATACCAGACTCCTTACTGTTCACAACAAAATTCCAATTTTGACGTAAAATAATGGTATCCAGTTCCAAATTAACATGCTGCACCGTGCCGAATGCTTCTCCCGATTTGAGAAGTGCTGCACGATATGATCCTGTGTAAGTTACATCTCCTGCATTATTATCTCCCCAGCTATCAAGTTCGGTTAAAGTACTCGCTTCCTCATCTTCAGCAAAAAGATAAACCGTATATGCAGTCTGCTGTGCATCTCTTAATGTAAACGAAAGTCTACTTTGTTGCTTGAGTTGGTCGGCAGCAATTTGCTCTCCACTTGCTGCGGCCGTGCTTAAACTCAAGAACAAAGAACTTAGTACAGAGGCAACCAAAGTTAAAATCATCAGAATTGCCCATTTCGTATGATGTTTCGTATAAGTCATGATGTAAGCTCCTTTATGTATTTAATATATTTCTACAAACTTGAGTATTTCTTTTACGTTTAGATCCCTTATATTGGTATTTCTAATTTGATCTGAGTTAATTATTCTCTCTCTCGCGCTCTCCTTTCCGTGTTATTTGATCTGAAGGAAACATCCCCCTCTAGTTCCAATTGCCTAAACTATAATAACATACTTTCTTCCGCGAAAAAATGTAAATAACACGGAATACGTAGCCCACTCCTTACACTAGAAAACAAACAAGAAACCCTGCTGTTCTTCCTCAGCAGGGTTTGAAATAAATAATAGTACTTAAAACTTCCAAATATACAGCCGGTTTATAGGCAAGAGTACACTACATTACGCAAGCGGCGCTGCACATAATGCTCCTGACTGTTCAATAGGTGCTGCGCATACATCACCGTCAGTCCAGAATCCGGATCGATAATGGCCATACAGCCTGCCGCACCGGCCCATCCAAATTCGCCAACCGGACTCAGTGATCCACTGCCTGCTTTGGAGATATGTGTACGAACGCCGAGACCATAGCCGTAACCATACATATGATCCCATGAAAAGTCTGGTCGTGTCATGTCATTCAGATGATCGGCTCTCATGAGTTCGACGGAAGCCCGGGACAGAATTCGCACGCCTTCAGGACTTGTGCCAAATCCGGTCAGTGCATTCAGGAACTTGGCGTAATCGTTCACGGTGGATAACAATCCGGCACCGCCACTATCCAGTTCCGTACCTACACGGAAACCGTTACCATCCATTCGTACCGCTTTATCTTGCTCCTCATCAAAAAGGTATTGAGGAATCAAACGAGACTGTTGCTGTTCGTTCAGATCAAAGGTCGTATCATGCATGCCGAGCGGTTTAATGATCTCATCTTGCAAATAAGTGCCAAATCGTTTGCCACTTACAACCTCGACCAGCGCACCAAGCACATCATGACACATGCTATAATTCCAGTGTGTTCCTGGCTCAAACATCAGCGGTTCCTTCGCCACAGCTCTCGCAAACTCCCGTGTAGGCAGTGTACCGTGGGTACGTTCCACCGCTTCCTTGATACTTGGCGAATGGATATCATATGAAAAACCAGCAGTCATCGTAAATAGATCACGTACTGTTATTGGTCTTTTCGCTTTCTCGTAATAGACCTGGCCATTTGGAAGTGCCTTTTTCACCTGCATTTCTGCAAATTCGGGTAAATACTGAGAAATCGGATCAAGTAAAAGGATATCTCCTTTCTCAACCAACTGCAACGCAGCCACACAAGTCATAATCTTGGTCATGGAGTAAAGATTAAAGATTGCGTTGTCGCGAATTGGCGTCTTCTCCTCCAGATTTTCAAATCCATTGCGATACTGGAAAACGGTTTCGTTTTGATGCATAATCAGCACTTCTGCCCATGGCACTCTCCATGAGGTTAAGCGATCAATTAATGAAGCAACAGGTGTAAAGTCCATATTTCCCCATCCTTATATGTAGAATTGTTTGGTCTGTGCCCTTCAAGAGCACTTAGCGAAATATACTTCTCTTCCGTTTAACATATACTACTATACGACCTTTTGAACCTGTTGACCAGTTTGATTAAATGTTAATTTCGTTAGGCCAGATTTTGCAATTCAAATGGCAAAAAGCCAATCCATAACTGGACCGGCTAATAAACTTCATATCATATTTGCACGCTAATTTGGATAAGATCGTCTATTCTCAACCGATTTCATCCGATTCTGGTCATCCGTTACGTGATCCTGACTAAATTCCTGCCCTGCCTCCATCTCACCGTGACCGGATACGTTGCGGGAGAAATTGGTGAATTGTCTTTTGTGCTCGTCCTGTTCGTGCTTCTGTTTCAAAAGTTCCTGTGGGTCCTGCTTGGTCATCACACTGACCTCCTTTTTGTAATGTCATGTATTTCTTCACACTACTCAAGTTTTCCATTCAGAAGCCCTGCTTATGCAGGCAATCTAAGTCAATGCCCGGGAAAGGAGCTAACGCCGAAAATGAAACGTCTTCTCTTGTCTTATCCTTTGAGTGTGAACACGCCGGTATACAAAGATAATCCTCCAGTCGTGATACAGCAACAATCCAGTATCGCTCAAGGTGATCCTTACAACCAGTTTATTGTCTCAAGCCTTAATCATAATGGAACACATATTGATGCGCCATGGCACTTTAACCCTCAAGGAAAAAAGATCAGTGAGATTGCGATTGATGAATTTATTTTTACGCATCCGTTGGTGATTGATATTCCCAAAAGTGAAGATGAGTTGATCACCAAAGCTGATCTACAGCCTTTTGAACATCAGATCGCTGGTGCAGATCTGTTGCTTATTCGCACTGGTTTTGGCAAAATTCGCTCATCTGATCCTGCAAGATATGCTAACCATAACCCGGGTTTATCCGCCTCGGCAGCACAGTACCTGATGATTTTCAACTCTCTGCGTGCCATTGGTATCGATATGATATCCGCTGGTGCAGCGAATAATACAGACGAAGCCGTTGCTTTTCACCAGATTATTTTGGGTTCGGGTCGATGGCAAGTACATTCTCGTCATTGAAGATCTGAATCTGAATCAGGATCTCTCACACATAGCCAAGGTTTACGCGATACCACTGTACATTGAAGGTGTTGATAGCAGTTTTGCCACTGTTTTCACCGAAGATTAAAGCTGGTTGGATGTATTTATGTAAAAAAGTTACTACTTAGGTGCGCCAAGGGAAAGCCAAGAGTGAGGATGGTAAAGTCTATGAATGGCATTCAAGAACCGCAGTACCCTCGCAGTCGGGAAATTTCTGATTTCGTCAAAGGCTTTGAAACCGCGTTTGTCTTTCAAGCCTGCTTCATATAGATAGCCGTTCCATCGGCCCACCCTGACGGCAGCGGAAGCTTTGTGGCAATCGGCTGTGAGGTTAGCAAATGAACTTCTGAAATACGGTACTGCTTGGCCAGCCTAAGTAGTACCGTATGGCGCTTTTCCAAAACAAACTCGCATTGCTGCCCATCGTCGGACCAGACCGCATCACCGAAGATCGCCTTATACTTGCTTACCCATTCTTCAAGATCTGGGACATCGATAACCAGTTTATGTATTCCAAGCGCACCATTCCGATGTGTTAGCTCTTGTTCGCTACATGGGACCGCCGGGGTGTATGCGCTCATAAAAAATGGTAGGCGGAAATCTGCAGGTGTAGCTATCCACCATGTTTGCTTGCGCCCGTCTTGCAATGTCTTGCTCATATTTATTTTTTTGCCGATGGTTGCCCCGGCTTGTTTCATCTCCGCCAAGGTTGTCTCAACCAACTCGTGGGGCACAGAATCCAGCGCATAATCCGTTACTCCCTCTGTACTTCTGATGTAATGGATATATCGGCTAATCATAGACGGATGAAGGGGGCGTATCAGTTGAAGCACAGCCAAAATAAGCTTGTCCGGGGCTTTAATCGGCTTCGGATTGAACAACTCCAGAAAGGAGCCGTCGCGGAAATAAATAAGCGCATTATGTGCTGTCGAGGGGTCAGTGCGGTACGTAACGGTAAAGCCCCATTTCTCGTAATTCTTAACCGTATGTTTCAGTTGCTTGGCTTTTAACAAGATATGTCCGATAGCAAATTTGTTCATGCATACGCGCCTCTTTTCTATTATTAATCTTTACCGCGTGTCGGTCTTCTCTAAAATAGTGCGCCAGCCTGCACATAAGAATGGGACAAGTAAACTTATGTATTCATTGGCTTCCGCTCGGGTCATTTTGGATGTAACGATTTCGAGCAGCTGTTTATAATTTTGTTTGACCAGTAAGGCGATTACCCTTACCGGCGGGTTAATCTTCAGCAAGCCGAGTTGAAGCATTTTGTCGATATAAGCTTGCGTGGAAGTGATATCCAGCTCAATCAAGGAGTCAATAAATCCCTCCATTGAGGAACCTGCCGAATGATTTAATAGTAAATCGAATACGTCAAAATTATCATAAATGTAGTCTACGAATTGATGTGCTACTGTCTCTGAAGTCGTTAAATCTGTTATAAATTCTTTCGTGGTCAACAGTTCCAACTGGCGGCCTGCTATTTCCTCCAGCTTGCTCTGAATATGGTTGGCAGCCGGGCCTACGACTGCTTCAAATAAGATATCTTTGTTTGAAAAATAGCGGTAAATTGCCCCCGTGGTCATTCCTGCCCGCTGCGCAATGAAGCGCAAATTGGCAGCTGCGTAGCCCTTCTCCAGAAATTCGGCTTTGGCGCATGCGAGCAACCTCTGTTCTGTCAATTCAGCTTTGCTGGTGCTCATCCTGAACAGCTCCTTTCACAAAAAAATAACAACGTTATTTTATCACAAATAACATGCTCTTGCTATTCAAATAACGTAATTAGCCACCTTTCACCTGTTCGTCAGCTTGATTGACTTATATGTAGTACCAAAAAATAAGAAAAAGCGCTGACAAGAGGGTTTCTCTTATCAACGCTTGTTCTTAGTGAATGTCTTTCTTCTTGAAATTGCCGCCCTTCACTTCGGCTACATCGTAGACAACAACAAAGGCTGTAGGGTCAATCTCGTTAATAATTTCTTTGATTTTACTCTCTTCCATCCGGTTGATGACACAGGTGATTTCCTTGAACTGCTCATTGGAGTAACCACCATACGCCTCGGTATACGTTGCTCCACGTCCGAGTCGATCACGAATCGTTTCCACCATGACTTCCGGTTGTGTCGTAATAATTTTGAATGTCTTCGAACCGCTCAAACCTTCTTCGACGATATGTATGACTTTAGAGGCAATGAAATAAGCGAGCCCTGACAAAATAGCGCCTTGCAAACCAAATACGGTCGAAACAACGATAAATACAAACATGTTCAGGAACAAAATCAGGTCACTCGTTCCGAACGGAAGCTTACGAGATAACAATACGGCAAGCATATCAATCCCATCCAGCGCTCCGCCGTTACGCAGTGCTAGACCCATACCAAAACCGATGATGATACCACCCACAACCGTAACCAACAGTGTATCACCTTTAATAATCGTAGGCACATGATGCATCAGACTGGCACTGATCGCAAGAGATGCAATACCAATGACGGAGTATAGTGCAAAACTTTTACCAATCTGCTTGTAACCGAGCCATACAAACGGAATGTTCAACAATCCAATTAATAATCCGAGTGGCAAGCCGAACAAATTCGAGCCGACGATACTGAGACCGGTTACGCCACCATCGGATACCTGGTTTGGAATCAATATGGCCTCCAGACCATAGGCCGTGATGAATCCCCCGATAATGATGAGTAGCACTTTGGAAAGGATTTTGAGCTGGTTCGACTTGTGTGGTTTGTGTTGATGCATTCCATTTCCCCCTTCATACTTAATAAACGATAAACACGATAAATTTTAACAAACATAAAAAATAGTCTATAACAAAAATCACACATTTGGCAATAGAAGGACAATGCAACGACAGTTCTTTCTGCCGATCACAACCAATCTCTGTTACATTATTTCCCGATGAAGGATCGATATGCCGTAATTTTAAGTTCAAGCATTTCATTCGCCGCATGAAGGGTATTCATCTGATCTTCAACGGCTTTTTTATGGTTCTCTAACAGCTTCAAGCGTTCGGGTGCCGTATGCTCACCTTCTTGAAATAAAGAAGCATACTGTTTGATAATCGCAATCGGCATTTGCGTTTCTTTTAGTTTGATGACAAACTGCAACCATTTAAGATGGGACTCATTGTAACGCCTGTCCCCGCTGGAGTCACGCAAAGGGATTATAATTTGTTCCTTCTCATAATAACGCAACGTATGTGCACTGATGCCCAGCATCTCGGCCACTTCTCCGATCGTATGCATGCTTGTTTTCACCTCCTCCTTCAGATGGCTTGACTTAGAGTAAACTCTAATCAGTATAATCAATTCGTAGTCATCCCACAATATAAATTGAATAGGGCGTGTCTGAAAACGCTGAAGAAAGCAGATTTTGCCGAATTTTCGTTCCAAGCAAGGAAGTTTCCCGCAGGCGTGCCGGGGCACGTCAAGGGGAAGTGACGTAGCATGGGGCCAAAAGGGGGTGAAAGATGCACTTCAGTAGGTTTCAAGACACGCCCTAGATCTCAGGAGGATTTCACATGAAATATACCGTTATTACCGGCGCCAGCTCAGGTATCGGATATGAAGCCGCTTTAGCTTTTGCAACCAGAGGCAAACATCTCATTTTAGCAGCCCGGAGAACAGAAGCTTTGGATACGTTGAAAAATAAAATTGCCGAAATCAACCCGGAACTCGATGTTGTTGTTCGTACAGCGGATTTGTCCATTGCTGCAGATGTACATGCTTTCTATGACAGCTTGAAAGGTTACTCCATTGAAACATGGATTAACAACGCAGGCTTTGGCAACTTTGCTTCAGTCGGTGAACAGCATCTACCCAAAATTGAGCAAATGCTTCATCTGAATATTGAAGCACTGACGATTCTCTCGACTCTGTATGTTCGGGATTATGCCAATACTCCGGGCACGCAGATCATCAACATCTCTTCAGGAGGCGGCTACACCATCGTTCCGGATGCGGTAACCTATTGCGCTACCAAGTTCTATGTCAGTGCCTTCACCGAAGGCTTAGCACAAGAACTTCAGAGCAAAGGCGCTCCAATGCAAGCCAAAGTGCTGGCACCTGCGGCCACAGAAACCGAGTTCGCCGAGCGTGCCTTTGACCTGGATCACTTCCAGTATGAAGGCCGTGTGCCCAAGTTCCATACAGCCGAGCAAATGGCAGGATTTTTACTCGATCTGTATGACAGCAAACATGTGGTAGGTATTGTGAATGGGCTCACGTATGAATTCGAACTGAAAGACCCGATCTTCCCCTACGCTACAAGAGCTGCGAGCAAACCTGTCGATTCAAACAAATAAAAGGAGTAGCCAAAAAAGGCTGTCCCCTGGTCACACGAACTCTGTGACCTTGGACAGCCTTTTGACTTGTACTGCACTATTATTGCTCTCTATTGTAATATCTCTCTATTGCTCGGATATATAATAAAGTATTAAGCCAAGCGCATTTTGAAATCCTGATATCCAAATTCACGTACAACTTCGCAATCGCCATCTTTGCGTTTCACAGCTATTGCTGGCAAAGGCATGCCGTTGAACGTATTCGTTTTGACCATGGAGTAAATCGCCATGTCTTCAAATACAAGACGGTCGCCTTCTTTCAAAGGCTCATCGAATGAATAGTCGCCAATCACGTCACCAGACAGACATGTTTGCCCACCTAGACGATACAGGTGCGCTTTCTCGCCCGCTTCTCCTGATCCGATCAATGGCGGACGATACGGCATCTCTAGCACATCTGGCATATGACAAGTTGCGGAAGTGTCCAAAATGGCAATATCCATGCCGTTTTTGTGGAAGTCCAGTACGGAAGTCACCAGATAACCTGCATTAAGGGCAACCGCTTCTCCCGGCTCTAGATACACTTCCAAACCATAATCATTTTGCATCCGTTTAATGCAAGCTTCGAGTCTTGGAATGTCGTAATCTTCACGGGTAATATGGTGTCCTCCGCCGAAGTTAATCCATTCCATCTGCGGCAACCATTGTCCGAACTTCTCAACAAATGCATTCAGCGTTGTTTCCAAGTCGTCCGAGTTTTGCTGGCACAGTGTGTGGAAGTGCAGTCCAGATACCCCTTCAAGCAATTCAGCACGGAAATCTTCCTGCTTCGCGCCGAAGCGTGAACCTGGAGCACACGGATCATAGATCTCGTGTCCTTCCTGAGTGGAGCATTCCGGGTTTACACGCAAACCAACCTTACAGCCCGCTTGCAGTGCTTTATCCTTGAATTTTGCCAGTTGTGAAAAGGAATTAAAAATGATGTGATCACAGATCGAAACAATCTCGTCCATCTCTTCCTCACGAAAAGCTGGAGCAAAGACATGGTTCTCTTTGCCCATCTCTTCGTGACCAAGACGCGCTTCATACAAACCGCTCGCAGTCGCACCGCTCAGGTATTCTCCAATAAGCGGATACATCGCCGTCATAGAGAACGCCTTCTGCGCGAGTACGATCTTCGCTCCTGTACGTTGCATTACACCGTTCAAGATTTTCAAGTTTTTCTCAATAAGGGCTTCGTCAACAACAAAACAGGGTGTCGGTAATTGCTCGAACCGCATGTTAGCGAACAAGCTCCGATTCTTTAGCTTTGGACTCTTCTGGCAGCTCATCCACGAGAACCGGATTGAAGTCTTCTACCCAAGGAAGTCCCCATTTGTTCAGTTCTTCCATGAACGGATCCGGGTTGAACTCTTCTACATTGTATACGCCTGGTTTGTTCCATTTGCCTGTCATCACCATAGCTGCACCGATCATTGCCGGAACACCAGTTGTGTAAGAAATCGCTTGGGAACCTACCTCTTTATAGCACTCTTGGTGGTCACAGATGTTGTATACATAATATGTTTTGTCTTGACCGTCTTTTTTACCTTTGAAGATACAACCGATGTTTGTTTTACCTACTGTACGAGGTCCGAGTGATGCAGGGTCAGGCAGTACAGCTTTCAGGAACTGCAAAGGAATGATTTGTTTTCCTTCGAACTCGATCGGCTCGATGGAAGTCATGCCTACGTTTTCCAGAGCTTTCAGGTGAGTCAGATAGCTTTGACCAAATGTCATGAAGAAACGGATACGTTTCAAGCCAGGAATGTTTTTCGCCAGGGACTCCAGCTCTTCATGGTACAACAGGTACATATCCTTTTCGCCAACTTCTTTGAAGTCGTACACACGTTTGATTTCCATCGGTTTGGTTTCGATCCATTCACCATTTTCCCAGTATCTGCCGTTTGCAGAAACTTCACGGATGTTGATCTCAGGGTTGAAGTTGGTAGCAAATGGGTAACCATGGTCGCCGCCATTGCAGTCGAGGATATCGATATATTCGATTTCGTCAAAATAGTGCTTCAATGCGTATGCGGAGAATACGCCCGTTACGCCCGGGTCAAAACCGCTACCCAGCAGTGCAGTGATACCTGCTTTTTCGAAACGCTCTTTGTAGTCCCATTGCCAGCTATATTCAAATTTCGCCGTATCTTCCGGCTCATAGTTTGCTGTATCCATGTAGTTTGTTTTCGTTGCCAGGCAAGCATCCATGATCGTCAGATCCTGGTATGGCAACGCCAAGTTCATAACGATATCCGGTTGGAACTCGTTGATCAATGCAATCAGCTCTTCTACATTGTCCGCGTCCACTTGAGCTGTTGTAATTTTTGTTTTGCCGCCATCCAATTTTGCTTTCAGATCATCACATTTGGATTTGGTACGGCTTGCGATACAGATTTCTTCAAAAACCTCGCTGTTTTGAACGCATTTGTGTACTGCTACAGAAGCCACGCCGCCGGCGCCGATGATTAGTGCTTTTCCCATTTTCTCATTCTCCTATCCCCATAATTAGGATTTTTTAGTTTTTGTTTTTTTCGTAAAATTCTAAGACGTTCGCAGTTGTATTGTTTCATTATGCAACGTCCACCCGCTCCTGATACAATAAAAAAAGCAAGGTGAAAAATGTCGCATTTGCGCACACCATCACACTTGCTTGTCGATATACATCATAAAAAAGACGTGAAGACTCCTTGACCAAAAAAGTCCGTAAGAACCCCTTCAGCGGAAAGCTTCTTCATGTATATCAATATTGGATCAGAGTCTATATAGCAAATAATTCGCCTTTACCACTCTTATTGACCGTTTCACAAGTTGATGTGCAGATGCACTGGTTGTAAAGTAACCAACTTATAAAATTTGAGCTTTGAACTCAATCAATAAGGCAACAGAAGTTGCCAATCGGCATTTGACCCGGCTGTCCGTATGGCCTTAACTCCTTGGTAGAAGTGGTCAAAAATTATCTGCTGGAAAGCTCTAATTCATATTGATAAATCAACTTTCCAAAATCACAGGTATTACACTATCAGACGTTTCTCGAAAAATCAAGGGATATTTCAAAATTTATTTTTCTGTTTTAGTCGATCAGGTTTGAACCATTCATCATAACCTCTAAAATCATCTTCAGTGTTCTCCACTTGAAATGAAACGGTTCTGCATAAATATGCCCCTTCATTTATTCAAGTCTACTTCTCGCGTAATTATAGATAAAGTAATGACTGTTATATTTTAACTTCAATCTCTATCCCTCTGTATTGAATTAATCGATACATTTTCCTAATGAAGCCATATTTTTTCGAAAATACGTTTCTCCATTTGTCTATATAGTTCTCTGACGGCAATTTACGATTAATTCAAACCATTTACAGGGATGGAATCCAAAGAGTAGCAAGCTTGAACTGTGTCCATAAAGTACAAATGTTATATTGAAATAATGTGTATATTAATAAGTCAATAATGGATATTCATTCACACCAAAACTTTGCACAATGAGTAAATTTGCACATTGGGCAAATTGTTGTTATGATTATTTTCACAAATGAGATACTTGGATATTCCCTTTAATCCATCTTAAGGAGGTGAACGCATAGGCGGTATAACATTATGAAACGAACGTTGCGACACTTAAAAAAAGAAGCCACGGAGAAAGCACTCGCTGGAGTTGCTTTTAACCTTACGCTCGAGCATGGACTCGACGGATTCACGGTAGAAGATATTGTGCAGCAGGTCGGATGCTCGCGTAGAACATTTGCCAACTACTTTACATGCAAGGAAGAAGCTGTTGCGCTTGGAGCCCTATCCGTGCCGAATACAGCTGAGTTAGAGCATCTGATTATCCAGCTTCCGGACCATGCCACATTGCTCGAGATTATGTACGAACTGGTTAAAATGCAGCTCACGTCTGAATTAATTGGCAGACTGCATCAACTTGTCATCTTGTCCCGAACCTATCCTGTGCTTGAACCACACTATTTGGCTGCGATGCACAAACTGCAGACTCAGGCTCAGGAAACCCTGCTTGACCTATCGAACGGCCAAAACGACGAGATCTACACGTACTTGCTGATCAGCGCCATTTATGGCACCGTGTTGCCCTTGATTGAAGGAAGACTTAATGTACTGTTGCCTGGTAAGCAAATCGCTACTGACTCTACTTCAGATGCAATCCCGTTTGAACAGTTTATGGAAACAGTGTTTGATCATTTGCGAAAAGGATTTTAAGCTCCTTCTTTTATCGTCTTTTAACCATAATCCACCATCAGAATCGTCATACTTATAATAGAAGGAGTGTAAAAGAGAGAAATGTCTACCTTATTATACAAAATAGGAAAAACCGCTTTTCGCAAGCCCGGATATTTCATCATTGGCTGGGTGATCATTCTGGGGATCGTCATCTCCATGATCAGCATCAATGGCGTGCACATCAGTTCAGAAATGAAAATTGAAGGAACAGAATCACAGAAAGTTTTGGATCAGCTTGCAAAAGAACTGCCTGCCGCCTCCGGCGGTCAAGGAAGCGTTGTGTTCAAAGCGCCGGACAACGAGCGGCTGGATACACCTGAACGTACAGCTGCCATTATGAAAGGTGTCAGCGAAGTATACGGGCTGGACAAAGTGATTAATCCAGCCGACTATGCAGCAGCTTCGCAAGGGAATAGCTCAGGGACATCTGCGGACGCGGCTCAAGCGATGAATATGGCTCCGTCGGCGACGGCCTCTCCGCCTCCATATGGACCATTCATGGTGAACAATGTTCCTGTACCAGGAGTATTGATCTCTTCGGATGGAAGCACGGCGCTATTTCAATTCCAATTCACGATTGAACAGTCCGCCATTACGCAAGATGTGTTCGATTCTGTCATTCAATCGGTCATGAAAGTTGAAGAAGGTACACAGATTAAGGTATTACCTGGTGAAACGCTTAAATCCGTATCCATCGGGGTTGGTTCCGCTGAGATTGTGGGGCTGGTTATCGCCGTAATCGTACTACTCATTACCCTTGGTTCTGTTGTTGCAGCAGGCCTGCCACTGATCACAGCTCTTCTTGGTGTCGCTATTGGGGTTGGGGGAGCATTCTCGATCTCCAAATTTGTTGATATGCCAAGTGTGACATCCGTTCTGGCTCTGATGGTAGGTTTGGCTGTCGGCATCGACTATGCACTTTTCATCGTCAACCGTCAACGCCGGATGATTATTGACCAGCGCCTAAGCGCACAAGAAGCTACTGCAAGAGCGATTGGCACATCAGGCAGTGCTGTTTTTTTTGCCGGCTTAACCGTCATTATCGCCCTTTGCGGTATGCTTGTTATTGGACTGACCTTCTTGTCCACGATGGCACTCGTCGCAGCGGCCACGGTCCTGATCAACGTATTCGTTGCATTAACCCTGCTGCCAGCCTTGCTTGGTCTGGTTGGGGAACGAATCTGCTCGAAGAAAGCCCGTACGAAGGCTTCCAGCACATCAGAGCCGTCAAGTCATGGCGTAGCCAACAGATGGGTCAAATTCGTCATTAAACATCGCTGGGCGACCGTTATTGCGATTATTCTGGTTCTTGGTTTTGCTGCTACTCCGATTACAAAAATGGAAATGAGCATTCCGGGAGCTTCCTCAGCAAATCTGGATACGGATGCAAGACAGAGCTATGATGCCATCTCGAAAGGTTTCGGAGAAGGCTTTAACGGGCCGCTAATCCTGGTAGCTGAACCACGTAATGCCTCTGCCAAAATGACACCAGAGCTTCTGGGTGGAATCGCAATGGAGTTGCAGGGTCAGAATAACGTGGCTCAAGTCTCACCTTTAGGGATGACGGAGGATTTGGCTATTTTCAGTCTGATTCCCAAGACAGGTCCTAACGATAATGCGACAAAAACACTCGTCAACGATTTGCGGTCCGCAGACTCCAGCATGGCTAAGACCTATGACGTCAAACTTGGAGTAACCGGACTTACCGCCGTAAATATTGACATGTCCGCCAAGCTGGCTCAAGTTTTCCCGATCTATGTAGGCATCATCATCCTGCTTTCATTGATTATCCTGCTGCTTGTGTTCCGTTCGATCATCGTGCCGATCAAAGCAACGATCGGTTTTCTGCTTAGTATTCTAGCCACGTTCGGTATGACAACCGCTGTGTTCCAATGGGGCTGGTTGCATTCCCTCTTTGGTTTCGATACAGGCGGCCCGCTACTCAGCTTCATGCCTATAATCGTAACCGGGATTCTCTACGGTCTTGCCATGGATTATCAGGTATTCTTGGTTAGTTCCATGCGCGAGTCCTATGTTCACGGTCACCGTGGAACGGAATCCGTTGTCCATGGTTATAATCAGGTTAGCCGTGTCGTTGTAGCCGCAGCAGTTATTATGGTTTCCGTATTTGCTGGTTTTATCTTCACCGATGATGTGATGATTAAACAGATTGGATTCACACTCGCGGTAGGCATTTTGGTAGATGCTTTTATCATTCGCATGGCTCTGGTTCCTGCCGTCATGGCCATGTTCGGTGACAAAGCCTGGTCCCTTCCGAAATGGCTGGATCGCATCCTACCTAATCTCGATGTGGAAGGTGAAAAGCTGATTGCCTCCCTAAGTACCCAAAATGACGAAGTGAAACCCATGTAGGATTCCAAGTCATAAAGACTCTTGAATAACGTTCTTCAACAAAAGACCCCCTCGGTTCATGAGGAGGTCTTTTCATTTACATTTACATTGTATTTATATTAACCTTATGTTCTATATACACCATCCGCCAAACACATGCTATAGCATGTATCCTAAATACCTCTAACGTCCTGTCTTGAATTGACTTAATTCTCTCGCACATTCAAGTACAGCTTCTCTAATATTGCCTTTAATTGCTCCAGTTCCTCAGGCTCTATCCCTCGCGTAACATAATTATGAGCGTCCTTGACGGTTAACAACAATCGCTGTTTTATTTCTTCACCTTTGGGAGACAAATATAAGTGGTGTGAACGTTTATCTTGATCATTAACGATACGTCGAACCATTCCTTTACGCTCTAGTGAATGGATCATTCGAACGACAGTCGTTTGATCCCGATCGATAGCCTCTGCCAACTCTTTTTGAGTCGTAGCTTTGTCGAAATCCATATAAGAAATAATACTCCATTGTTCAGGTGTGACCTCGTAAGGTTTCAATTGTTTGATAAAATAATTCGTAAGCTTGAGATCCGTCCGGTGGATTAAAAAACCAGTTACATTGTATAAGTCCATTGTTGTACCCTCATTCATCATTTTGTTACACCAATTATAGGTGATCTGAATGGTTCTTACAAATGACTCTCGCCAAAGTAACTCGTTTACGCCTTCTCCTTATTCGGCACTTAGAAGAAATAATACAGTGATACAATCAAGCTGAGAACAAACAGAACAATGGCAGGAATGGCTTTTTGTATGGGATCTTTAGCTAAAACAATCAAAGTAAAGGCTCCAGCAAGCATTGTCCCCCCCAGTAGCAAACCTGCCCAAAATGCAACACCAGATACCCATATGCCAGCAAGCATACCCATAGCTCCAACAATCTCAAAAGATCCGGTCAAAACATTGAAAAATGAGGGCAATCCAAAACGTTTGAATTCATCGGCCATCTTACCCGAAATAATTTTGCTTCCTGTGAACAGAAAAAAGACACCTAACAGAACCTGTAAAACCGTAATAAAAATGAACATAGCTATCCTTCTTTCTTTGAGTTATACATATAGATCGAATACATGCTATAACATGTATTGGGTCTGTGACTCTGCATATGAAATAGCTGATTTAATCCACTACCAGCTTTCACGTTTAACATCAACCCTCACTCCCATTCATCTATATGCTATAGCATATATTTTGATTAATCTCATGTCAACCCTGGAGTATAACTTTATTAAAATGTAACCATTCATACGCTAACTCGAATAAAAAAATCACTTTCAAGCGTATGCTCTAAGCTATACTCGAAAGTGATTTTTGTGTTCAACCTTCATATCAATCGAACTAGAATCAAGCCGTAATGTCCTGCACAGGACTGTTAAATCGTGCTGAAGTGCATGCTCTGACGAAAGCAGCAAATAACTGCTGACTGTACCCGTCAACGGCATAACTATACTCCGGATGCCACTGAACTGCGAGTACAAACGAATTGCCCGGCATGATGACAGATTCAACTAATCCATCCTCCGCAATGGCAACAGCCACTAATTGATCGGATAACGTTTTGATGCCCTGATGGTGATAGCTGTTAACCTGAATCTGATCCGTCTGCAAGATATCATGAAGCAGATTATCTTTTTCAATATGTACGGAATGTACGAGATTGGTGTATGGAGGTTTTTGCTGGTGAATAATCTTACGTTCTACATCCATATCTGTCGGGATATCCTGATATAACGTTCCGCCTAAAATCACGTTAAACAGCTGTAATCCGCGGCAGATGCCAAAGGCTGGTTTACCGATTGCAATCACTTTTTTAAACAGAAAAACCTCCATCCGATCCCGCTCCATACACAACTCACCACAGACGCTCTGCATCCGCTCATCATAAAGCTCCGGATTAACATCATGGCCGCCGGTAAACAGGAAACCGTCAAAGGCGTTCGCCAGCGTTATGATCATGTCCTCGTCTGTCGTTAACGGCAGCATGACCGGTATACCTCCTGAATCTTCAATGGCCTTCATATAATCAGGAAGCATCCAGTAACTTTTTTTGTCCGTGTCGTATAAGGGCAGTACCCCTATCATCGGTTTGTTCATCTCAAGCCACCTCCTGTTTTATATTGGATTCAACGCTCATTCGTTGTTTATGTCTTACCGGGATTTACATTCAGGTTTGTTTTATTTTATCAGAGTTTTCGCTTTACAACATGCACAAAACCTTGCATTTCCCTACCTGTTACACGCTCTGTTAGCATGAGAGAAAAAGCGAGCAACGCAAAAAAGCCGCTAGATGCAGCGACTTTCCTTCGACGTCTTAGAGTGTAAATCGTTGAACCAGCTGTTGCATATTGTCAGCCGTTTTAAATAAATTCACAGTTGAGGCTGAGATTCACACTATGGAAAAGGTGAACTTATACACTTTTTAAATGATACAAGTTTTCAGGCAATGCTTGCACGAAAGGTGACCAGTCTTTCGCCGTATAGAGATGCAACCGATGCATAGCACGGGTACAAGCTGTGTATAGAAGTTTGCGATCATACTCCTCTCCATATTTGCCGGATGAAGCATCATACACAAGCACTGCATCGAATTCCACACCTTTGGCAAGGTACACGGGAATGACCATCACGCCCTTTTCAAACTGCTCCGTGTCTTTCGTGATCAGCTTTAGTCCCTCTACGCCGGTCTCTCTTAAACGTTCATATGCAAGGTGACTCTCGGCTGCCGTTTTGGTTATGATGGCAATCGAACGAAAACCCTCTGTTTGAAGCGCCTCAATGTCAGATCGGATGAACTCGTCACGCTGATTCTCTCCTGCCTCTACCCGGATTAATGCGGGTTTGTGATCGCTTCTGTCAAAAGCAACAATTTCTTCGCCGCCGGGCAGCATAGCTCTTGTGAATTCTACAATCTCACGTGTTGAACGATAACTTTGCAACAGCCGGATAAGTCTCGTTTCCTTCTCACCATACAATCCGGATAGTGGGGAATCCGCAGCAGCAAGCTCCGTAGCCTGCATATAGATTGCTTGCCCGAAATCGCCTAGTACCGTCATGCGGGCACGGGGAAACAGCTTTTTGATATATTCGTATTGGAATGCCGAATAATCCTGCCCCTCATCCACAAATACATAACGGATATCCGTATTGATACGCACACCTTCAATAATTTCTTTGACATATAGATACGGAGTAGCATCTTCATGGAAGAGCTTGTTCTGACGCAACATGTCTTTGGTTTGTTTGCAGATTTCATCCCACTGAGTTGGAACTGTCGCTCCATACGTACGTTCTTGATAGGCTGCGGCATCTACAAATAGTTGTTCATAAGCTGACTGAACATTGACGAACTTGAACTTTCGTACCCGCTGCCTTAACGGCTTGAACGTCTGTTTCACTATTTTTTGCCGTAGCAATTCTTCTTCTCGTTCCAGAAAATCAAATGAGCCTTCATCCAGGTCAGGGCGCTTGCCAGCATTTTCCCGGGCTGCGTACTGTTCCGCCACTTCGAATACAGGCTTTTCCTTGTGCAGCTTACCGTATGCATCCGCATAATCGTCCATATCGAGATAATTCAACTCTTCCTCCACCCAGTCCGCTTGCCGTTCCTGCTGCTCTAGAACTGTCAGTTGTTTTAGTAACCATTCCTGCAATAACAATATCCGACTGGGTAACGAAAGATGGACATCGTACGTAGAGAATTGTGCCTTCATCTGAGCTGAAGTAATAAACTCCCGTTCACGGAACCGGATGCTGATAAAGTTTAATCCTTCACGTCCAAGCCATTCCCCATAGTTCTTCAAAGCTTTCATAAATTCCGCGGATGCTTTATAGCGAATGCCTTCCATACGAGCGGCGTAACTTGGTTCCCCACCGGCAGTAAGCACATACTCCATCTGGTCAAGGGGATCTTCCGGACGCAGACTAGATCCTAGCCAGTAATTCACATATTCCTGAAACGTCGTCTGTTGAATATTTTCTTCACCCAGCTCAGGCAATACGGTCGAGATATAACTGGCAAACATCGGATTTGGCGAAAAAAGAACCATCTGATCTGCCTTGATCGTCTGGCGATGTTTATATAATAGATAGGCCACGCGCTGAAGCGCAGCGGATGTCTTGCCGCTCCCTGCGGCGCCCTGCACAATCAGCATTCGGCTACGATCATCACGGATTATGGCATTCTGCTCCTTTTGAATCGTTGCCACGATGCTTTTCATCTGAGAATTGGCTCCTTTGGAGAGCACCTCCTGCAGCAGTGCGTCTCCTATCGTCTCACTGGCATCAAACATGCCAAGCAGCTGGCCATCCTGAATCTGAAACTGACGTTTCAACTCCACGGTGCCTTCGATTCGTCCCATTGGTGTTTCGTAATCTGCCGGACCAGAGGCATGATCATAATAAAGACTTGCGATCGGAGTACGCCAATCATAGATCAGAAAATTCAAGCCTTCCTTATCCGTGAAAGAGGACACACCGATGTAAATCGGCTCTGCAAAGCCAAGACCCTTTTCCTTGAAATCAATACGTCCGAAGTAAGGTAAGGGCAACAAACGGTTCACATTTTTCCACTGTTGCACCAATAACTTATGTCCACGTTCTCGTTCAGCCAGTACTTTCGCTTGCTGATTAATGGTATAAAAGGCTTCTTCAAAATCCGTGTATGATCCGGTATTAATCGTGACTTCTTCCCAGAAACGTTTGCGAATCTCCGTGGCCTGATCGGCAAGCCCTTCAACTTGGGGTTCAAGTTCGTCAAGTCTCGCCTGCAGTTCATTTCGCACGTGAGCCAATCTTTCTTTTTCCAATTGCCACTCGTTCGTGTCTGTCATATAAGTTAACCACACTCCTCAACCCATTTTTTGGAATAAAAAAGCGCGTTGACAAAACGAAGAATCCGATGTATTATTAAATTAGGAGAAATAATGATACATCATTTACATTTTCAACGAAATATCAACTGCGCTCATGATTATATCACATCGCATTTTTGCGTTCAATCTTTTTCTATGCTCATGAAACTTCTTTCTTTCATAGGACCAACATTTCATTTTATAAAACTACTTATAAAACTTCACTTACCTTTTAGCCTCTTGGTCTGTTCCAAGGGCTTTATTTCATTTGATGCTCTACTCAACGTTTCTATACGTAAAAGACGGCTTTCCCATTTTGATCGGATCAGGCAAACTTTTGATTGAAATGAACTACAGTTTCATTATAGATTCATGACATAATAGAATAGAAAGTAGCCATCCTATTAGATATGTGATACGTGGCAATTTTGAGTAGAAAGGACATGTGATTACGATGGAATACGTTAAACTTGGCAATACAGGGCTCGATGTCTCGCGCTTTTGTCTCGGTTGTATGGGGTTCGGGGATGCCAGTAAATGGGTTCACGAGTGGGTGTTGAACGAAGAAGACTCCCGATCCGTGATTCGTAAGGCACTGGATCTTGGTATTAATTTTTTTGATACGGCCAATATCTACTCACTGGGAACAAGTGAAGAATATTTAGGACGAGCTTTAAAAGACTATGCGAGCCGGGATGAGGTTGTGATTGCGACCAAGGTTCATGGCCGAATGCATGAAGGGCCCAACGGCTCCGGGTTGTCCAGGAAAGCCATTTTGAGTGAAATTGACAAAAGTCTGAAACGACTCGAAACGGATTATGTGGATCTATATATCATTCATCGCTGGGACTATCACACGCCTATTGAAGAAACAATGGAAGCACTCCATGATGTGGTGAAGTCCGGGAAAGCCAGATATATTGGTGCTTCCGCCATGTTTGCATGGCAGTTCCAGAAAGCTTTATATACAGCGGAGAAAAATGGCTGGACCAAATTTGTTTCCATGCAGAACCATTTGAACCTGATTTACCGTGAAGAGGAACGCGAGATGCTGCCACTTTGCAAAGAGGAAAAAATCGGCGTTACGCCATACAGTCCACTCGCTTCCGGCAGGTTAACAAGAGATTGGTCGGTGACGACCCATCGCTCTGAAACGGACATGATTCAGAAATCAAAGTACAATGCCACCAGTGACGCGGATCGCATCGTTGTCGAACGGGTGGCAGCTATTGCCGAGAAGTATGATGTACCTCGTACACACATAGCGCTGGCATGGCTGTTACAGAAAGAGACCGTGACTGCTCCGATTATCGGCGCAACCAAGCATTCACATCTCGATGTTGCCTTGGGCGCACTGTCTGTGAAGCTTACTTCAGAGGATGTCGCTTTTCTGGAAGAGCCTTATATTCCGCATCCTGTCGTGGGCGCACAGTAAACAACATTTTTGGAGAACAAGAAACATACTTATGATCTGTCAACGATATGGTCGTAAGGTTTACGGTATTAAAATGTTATCGTAACAACAATAGCCCCTCCTTTCCTTTTGCGGAAATAGGGGCTATTGCTAGTACATCAGTTTTATTTATTCATAGGCGAAGGCGTTAACTAAACTCTCTTCCCCTCTGGTCTGTTAAATAGTGCTTGTATCAATTACAAAGCGATATTTTACATCTGAAGCGAGCACACGTTTATAAGCTTCATCAATCTGATCTGCCGAGATAACCTCAATGCTAGGGACGATATCATGCTCAGCGCAGAAATCAAGCATTTCTTGTGTCTCACGTATGCCGCCAATCATGGAACCTGCGAATGAGCGGCGATGTCCGATCAGCGAGAATGCATTGACGGGAAGTGGCTCAGGCGGAGCCCCTACATTAACGAGTGTGCCGTCCAACTTGAGCAGCGAGAAATAAGCATTGATATCAATGCTGGCACTTACTGTATTAATGATCAGGTCTACTGAGCCTGCCAGCTTTTCAAATGTTTCCGGATCGCTCGTTGCGTAGTAGTGGTCTGCCCCAAACTGCAATCCGTCTTGCTTTTTACTCAGCGTTTGGGAGAGAACCGTAACCTCAGCTCCCATCGCATGTGCGATTTTAACCGCCATATGACCGAGGCCACCCATCCCTACGACTGCAACCTTCTTACCCGGACCAGCTCCCCAGTGATGCAACGGAGAATAGGTGGTAATGCCGGCGCATAGCAACGGTGCGGCAGCATCCAGCTCAATATTGTCAGGAATGCGCACTACAAAATTCTCGGTTACCACGATATGTGTGGAATAACCGCCTTGGGTTGGCTCACCGTATTTGTCTACTCCTGCATACGTTGGAATATTACCTTTCAGGCAGTACTGCTCTTCTCCTTTACGGCAATTCTCACATTCGCCGCAAGAGTCGACCATACATCCAACGCCTACGCGGTCGCCTACTTTATATTTCGTTACACCACTGCCTACTTCAGTCACAATCCCGGCAATTTCGTGGCCCGGTACGAGCGGATAATTGACAGGTCCCCACTCCCCATGGGCTGTATGAATATCCGAGTGGCAGATACCGGCAAACTTAATCTCAATTAATACATCCGTGGTATCCAGATCACGGCGGTTAATTTCTGCGGAACGGAAGGCTTGATCGGGTCCATCCACGGCTCTGGCTTTAGCTGTAATCAATATGATAACCTCCTCATGATTTTGGAATCCTCTCTATCTTACGCCCTATAGTTAACTCTAGGTCAAATGTTTTGCTCTACTTTTTTAAAAAAATTGCTCGTTTTGACATCACTCCTGACCGCATGATAGAATTCACT
The DNA here is from genome assembly GCF_007680605.1 of Paenibacillus xylanexedens. GTDB lineage: Bacteria > Bacillota > Bacilli > Paenibacillales > Paenibacillaceae > Paenibacillus > Paenibacillus xylanexedens_B. The sequence continues at coordinate 1,421,801 of NZ_VEIO01000001.1, read as the reverse complement.
CGCATCAACGAAAACCCTGCACCATACAAGGTTTAATCTCGATCTGATCTAGAATTGAAAGGAACAACTCGATATGACCTATTCCATAAGTGAAGTCGCTAAAAAATTGGATCTGACTGTGTATACATTGCGCTATTATGACAAAGAGGGACTCATGCCCTTCGTCGAACGTAATTCGACCGGAACGAGACAATTCAAGGACTCCGATATTGATTTTCTGAAAATAATCCAATGTCTGAAAGCTACCGGAATGCCAATCAAGGATATCCGGGAATTCATAGCCTGGTGCTCGGAGGGCGATGCAACCTTGCATCAGAGATATGACATGTTTACCGAGCGCAAAGCCAGCGTTGAGGCTCAAATGGAAGAACTCCGGAGAACAATGGAGGTTATTGAGCATAAACGCAGTTATTATCAGAAGGCCATTGAAGCTGGAACGGAGAATATTCACAAAATCGCATTGGCTCCTAACCCTCAGCATATAGCAAGCTCCTAGAGTAATGCAGGATATTAAATGATTGGGAGGGGCCTACTGATTTCTCCTCCTACATTATCTCGCTTCACGCAAAGAGGCTCCTACCTAAACGGTGGGAGCCTCTTTTTTCCTTCGGTCAATTTGCTTATTCTACTTGCTGAAACTACTTGGATGCCGCAAGCAGGCTATCCGTAATAAATTTAAGCTGTCCTTCCAACGATACCGGGTCGTTATAGGTATCCGACGATGGATCTAGCTGGAATACATGATTGGCTTTTACAGCCGGAAGGTTTTTCCACAGCGTATTTTCATATATCTTTTTGGAATCACTCGTGTCACCGGACCAAGGGCTGGTGAAAATAATGTCCCCTGCATAATCCGGTAGCACTTCAACCGAGATGGAAGCCCAGCCTGTGCCGCTGTCAATCGCTTCTGCTTGAGCCTTCGCCGGTGCCTTAAGACCAAACTCACCGTAGATAATTTCTCCTCCACGGCCATAGTTATGACCGAAGACATACAATCCTTTATCATATGGATTCAGGATCGATACGGTACGATTACCCACTGCTGCGTTTACCTTCGGTTTTAATTCGTTGATCTGAGTTTCCCACTTGCTGATCCAGGCTTTAGCTGCATCTTCTCTGTTTGTGAGTTTACCCATCTTCAGCATCAAGTCTTTGTAGTTATGCTTACCATACTCGATTTGAACAACAGGTGCGATTTGAGACAGCTTATCAATGCCTTCTGTACCTGTGTAGACAATAATCAGATCCGGTTTTAGAGCAAGCAGCTGCTCCGGCGTAGGCAGTTGATCACCTAAATCTGTTGCGCCTTGGGAAGCAAGCTGATCTTTGATGTATTTATTCTTCATCGAGCCCGATAATGCTCCAACTACTGGAGCATCCAGTGCTACAAAGTACCCTGTGTTGAAGGCTGTTAAATCCACAATTCGCTTCGGATTTTTAGGGACTTGCACTTCACCTGCATCAGACTCAAATGAAACCATCTCATCTTCTGCACCTGCTCCCGTGTCGGTCGAACCAGATGAATTGTTACTTGTTTTGCTTGTAGCATCTGAGGATGTAGCAGTCTTCTCTGCCCCATCTTTAGCTGTATTCGAAGCAGACTGACCACATGCACTCAGGATGAGCACGAACACCAGCGCCATCATGATCCATATTGAACTTCTTTTTGTACTACGCAAAATAACCCCACCTTTAATGTATTGGATTCTATGAATCAAATGATATTGATAATCGTTATCAACGATATCACGACTCTATCTTTTTTACAATACAAGTTTAATATATTCATTCCGCACTTCGTCTATCAAGTGAAAATAGAGACTTAAAATCAGATTTTCTCTGACAATTTTATTCCAAACTTGCCATCTGGTAAGTTAAAAGGCTATCATCATTAGAGTGGATAGAGAGATTTAAGAAAGAGAATAATCTTAGAGTATGGTTGAGAACATGGTTTTAGAGAGAGTATGGTTGAGAACATGGTTTTAGAGAATGTAGAGAAATGTTTCAAGGAGGACAAGATGGATCAGATTATACTGTGGTTAAAGTACTTTTTTCTGGGCATTGTTCAAGGTGCAACGGAGCCGATTCCGGTCTCCTCCAGCGGCCATTTAATTATTGCCCAGCGGCTCATGGGGCTGAAGCAAAACGGCCTTTCATTTGAAATTTTGACGAACACCGCTTCATTAATTGCCATTGTTTTTATTTTCCGGGAAGACATCATGAAGCTGATTACCGGTGGGTGGGGTTACTTAACAACTCGCAAATCGGAATATCGGGCAGACTTTATGTTTTGCTTATATATCGTCATCGGTACAATTCCTGCTGCCGTTGTTGCAGTGCTGTTCAAAGATCAGATTGAGGACATCTTCTCATCTGTTTATACGGTTGCAGTGGCCCTGCTAATTACGGGTGTAGCTCTCTGGCTTATTCGTAATCTGCGCGGTCGCAAGCAGGACGGTGATTTAAAAACAAAGGATGCTGTGCTGGTTGGACTCGCTCAGGCTGTCGCTCTTATTCCGGGGATCAGTCGCTCGGGTGCTACCGTTATTGCGTCCATTGCGGTCGGCATGAAACAGGAAACCGCGTTGAAATTTTCTTTTATGCTCTACATCCCGATCAGTATCGGCGGTCTGATTATGGGTGCATCTGATATTGCGCATGATCCAAACCGCGCCCAGCTAGCTATTCCTTACCTGATCGCGTTTATCACCACGCTGGTCGTTACCTATTTCTCGATGAGATGGTTTATGGGCATTATGGCCCGAGGCAATCTGAAGTATTTTTCATATTACTGCTTTGCGGCAGGAACATTGTTACTTATCTTTCTATAAAAAAATTCTCTATGCACAACAAGGGGCAACCATGATGGTTGTCCCTATTATGCTTATAGTTTGTTCAATGTGCTTTGTTCCTCTCATTTACTTGATACTTCTTATACTTACTATTTCAACACTCAACCGAAGCTGGGCTTATCACTTGGCATATTGCAAAATTGCGGTTGCCGCTTGGACTCGCAGCCGTTCATCCTTGCTCTTTAATGCTTCTTTAAGTACTTGTACTGCGGCCTCGATCGTGGATTGATCCACTCGTGCGGGTGTGTGATCTTCTGTTAGCGTTTTGAGTAATTCTGGTTCTGCGGACGTAGCTCCTTGGTTTAATGCTTTCTCCACAGTCCCCGTTGCATCGCTATTGCCCCTAAGGGCTTGCTCCAACCTCGCCTGCGTTACAGGCAGCATGAATTGGGCAACAACGTTTGGTTCGTGTAACAAAGTTAGCATATGTTCATTGATCTCCTCAAGAGGTACCCGACCAAGCCATGTTACACCTCTGCGGTGGCAGATCAAATCGTCGCTTGTGCCAATCGAGTCGTCATAATAATAATCGCCGAGGTCTCCGACATACATCCAATCCTCATCCTTAATCACGACATAATCCCCATCACTCATCCCGTGTGCAAACAGCTGGATCGATTGCAAAACTTCGCCTGATTTATCCGCGACAAGGCCATAGCGCTGCTCCAACAGTTCACGTAATTCCTCCGATGACGCCTGCTCCAGATCGCCAAGCGCTGACCACGGGATGCCGATATAGTTATCCTCCAGAAAGCTTTTCACCTTGCTGACTCCATCTACAATCGATTGAACATAAAACAAATTCACAGATGCCGCCTTCCCTTCCTTCTTGCCATAAACCTAGTTAACCATCGGAACGCCCGTATGTCTACTTCCAGACAAGATTACCTCTTTCCAATAGAGGCGTCATGGCTTTGTTGCCCCCTCCCTCTTCACTTCCATCGTCCTTGTTCTATACTTGTTCGTTATCTTCCCTGATATAGCCCAAAGCTATAGCTAGATATAATTTAATGGAATTACTTAATAGCCATGCTTATATGATACCTTACTGTTAACACATTGCAGAGGGGTTAGGACAAATGACAAAAAGCAGCGTATTGGGGTATCCGCGAATTGGCGCCGACCGGGAATGGAAAAAAGCACTTGAAGCATTCTGGTCAGGAAAATTGCAAGAACATGAACTTCATGCGAGACTACAGGAAATTCGTTTCGATCATTTGCAAAAGCAGCAAGCCAAAGGCATTGACCTGATTCCAGTAAACGACTTCAGCTATTATGATCATATTCTGGATACAGCCGTGATGTTTGGTATTGTGCCAAAACGCTTCGCTTATACCGGAGGTGCTGTGCCTCTCTCCACCTATTACGGCATCGCCCGTGGAACGAAGGATGCCGCAGCTAGTGAAATGACCAAATGGTTCAACACGAACTATCACTATATTGTACCTGAACTTCATGATGCTTCTCCTTCTCTTACCGAGAACAAACCGCTGATTGCATACCTCGAAGCGAAAGAGAAGTTAGGTATTGAAGGTAAACCAGTCATCGTTGGACCGCTGACCTTCCTGAAGCTCTCCAAGGGGTATGATGCATCCGAAACCGATGCTTGGCTGGATCAGTTGGTTCCGCTTTACACTCAGGTATTACAAGAACTTGCAGACGCAGGCGTACAGTGGGTACAGATTGATGAGCCGATTCTTGTAACCAAACTGCATGACCAGGACGTACAGCGCTTGAACAAAATCTATACAGCCTTTGCATCCGCTGTTCCTGGCTTAAATATCTTGCTGCAGACATACTTTGAGTCCGTGGAAAACTATAACGAAATCATTCAATTGCCAGTGCAAGGCATCGGTCTTGACTTTGTACACGGACTTGAAGGCAACCTGCAATCCATTCAAACGAGCGGTTTTCCAGCAGATAAAGTGCTTGGCGCAGGCATCATTGACGGACGCGGCATCTGGAAAGCCTCCCTTCAGGACAAGCTGACATTGTTGGGCACCCTTACTTCACTCGTCACAGCTGAAAGGATAATCGTACAGTCCTCTTCCAGCTTGCTGCATGTGCCTGTGACAACAGCAAAAGAAACAAAGCTTGCTGTTGAACTTAAAGAGGCACTTGCATTTGCCGATGAAAAGCTGGATGAGATCGTTATTTTGACCAAAGCACTCAAACAGACCGATGCAGACATTACCGCTAAAATCAACGAAGCTGAGCTGAAGCTGCAAGCATTGCAGCGTTCTGAAGATCGTAATCGTACGGCAGTACAGGATGCTGTGGCTTCTATCCGTGTACAAGAGCCTAACCGCTCACGTCCGTTTGCACAACGTCATATAGCACAGCAGGACAAATGGCAATTGCCTCTGTTCCCAACGACAACGATTGGCAGCTTCCCGCAAACAACGGAGGTCAGAAAAGCTCGCCAGCAATGGCGCAAAAACGAGTTGAGCAATGAACAGTACAGTTCCTTTATCCGTGATCAGATTGACAGCTGGATTAACATTCAAGAGGAGATCGGCATTGACGTGTTGGTTCACGGTGAGTTTGAACGTACGGACATGGTTGAATTTTTCGGAGAGAAGCTTGCTGGCTTCGCCTTCACCCAATATGGCTGGGTACAATCTTACGGTTCACGTTGCGTGAAACCGCCTGTTATTTTCGGAGATGTTGAATTTGTAGGTGAAATGACGCTGGAGGAAACAAAGTATGCGCAGTCGAAAACAGATCGCCCTGTCAAAGGTATGCTGACTGGCCCGATCACCATCATGAACTGGTCTTTTGTTCGGGATGATATTGAACGGGAAACGATTGCGTATCAATTGGCATATGCACTCAGACAAGAGGTTGAAGCGCTTGAAAAAGCCGGCATCGGCATGATCCAGGTGGATGAACCTGCCGTTCGTGAAGGCTTGCCGCTCAAAGAACATAAACAAGCCAGTTATCTGGATTGGGCGGTCAAAGCGTTCCGTATTACGACCTGCACTGTACAGGATACAACCCAAATTCATACCCATATGTGCTATTGCGAATTCCACGATATGATCGACTCTATTGAAGCGATGGATGCCGACGTCATCTCCATTGAAACCTCGCGCAGCCACGGCGAGCTGATTCACAGCTTTGAAGAGAATACCTATGAGCTAGGTATTGGACTTGGTGTATATGACATTCACAGTCCGCGTGTACCAAGCGTCGAAGAAATGAGCAATATGATTGACCGCGCTTTGCGTGTGCTCGATCCGAAGCTGTTCTGGATCAATCCGGACTGCGGTCTGAAAACCCGTGGACAGGAAGAAACCGTGGCTTCTCTCAAAAACATGGTGGATGCAACCCGAATTGCACGGGCAAAGTATAATGCTACTCCTGTTCTGAACTAGAAAAGTTGAACAACTGATTTTATATACGGACGCTTCAATAAAAAAACTTTATGTTCGCTGTATGAAGCTAAGAAAACACGTAAAAAGCGGAAATCCTGTACCAAGGGATTCCCGCTTTTTACGTTGTACACGTTGAAAATCAGTATTACATCAACGTATTAGGTCATTCTTCACGTTGACTAATCCATGATTCCTCATTATAATTCGGACATCAAGAGCCGCCTGGCAAACATGATTAGCATGAATGCATGGGATAGCGTTCTGTATAAAATTCTAACTCTAAAGTGAAAGATGTGAAGAGATTATGGCTACGGAGAAGTTATACTACGGTAAAGATATCGAGGTCATGTTTAATTCGGATGTATGCATTCATTCCGGTATCTGCGTAAAGGGCCTCCCTGCTGTTTTTGATTTGAGCAAGCGTCCTTGGGTTGATCCCGATGGTGACACTTCGGAGGCTGTTGCCCGGCATATTGACACATGCCCAAGCGGAGCATTAACGTATAAGCTTCTGAACGATGAATTTTCAACAAAGAAAGAGGATGAACATGCATAACGTAGAACATGAAGCTGCCAATAAAAGATTTGTTATTCAAGATAACGGCGACATTGCTGCGGTGATGACCTATGTCATCTCAAGTCCAGAGCTGTACATTATTGATCACACCTTGGTCGAAAATGCATACCGGGGACAAGGGCTTGGTGATGAGCTTATCAAAGCTATGGTGGAATACGCACGGGAAAACGGTATTAAGATTTTACCTTTATGCCCTTTTGCCAAGGGACGTTTCGAGCGTATCTCTGAATATGCAGATGTTCTCCATCAATAGTATTTGCAGTTGATTTTTATAAGTGCAGAAAAAAGTACAAAAAGCCTCCCTCGCATGGGGGCTTTTTGTACTTTTAGCATTGCTCTCATTTCATATAGCGATAGTCTAATAGATCCTTCAAGTTTAAGATTTTCTGCTGCAGCTTCTCCCCAACATTGGTTTCCTTCACCAGTTTCCGTTCCAGCTCTTTATCCACCAGTCTTTTTACAGACAATACGTCCGTTCCGTTGCATAACACCTCTTCTTTTGAATTGAATTTTTGATGGGCGACGAGCTGCATGCCAAAAGAGTTGTAAAGCAAGGTATATCCGGCAATGCCTGTTGTGGATTGATAGGCTTTGGAAAAACCGCCGTCAATCACGATCATTTTTCCGTTTGCTTTCACAGGGCTCTCTCCACTGATTTCTTTGACCGGCGTGTGGCCATTAATGACATGTCCATGATCCGGATTCAAATCAAACTCCTGCAAGATTCTTCGACAGATCTCTTCATTTTCACGTAAATGGTAATAAGGATTTTTTCTCTCCTTATGTGCTTCTTTTTCTTGAATAAAATAACGTTCAAAAGTGGTCATTTCTCTCTTGCCAAAGAGTGAGGAACATTCTCCTGTCCAGATGTACCATACCATATCCGTCGCCAGATCTTCTGTCTCTTCCGGATGCGCAAAGGCGTAACGTAAATATTCCTCAAAAACATCAAGCAATTGACGGCCCGAATAGGTCTTGTCTTCAATCTGCATTTCTTCCATATTTCCTTCTTCATCCATAGGAATACAGCCGTGGATTAACAAATTCCCGTTGTATTTTAAATAAAGGCTTCCCTTCTTCATGAGGAAGTTCATATGTCTGGCCAGCTTTTCGGAATGCTGAACGGAGAACAGCAGTTTCTCCATCACTTGGCGTTCTTCCTCCAGCAATTGTTCAGGCTTTTGCGGATTTACGGTTGTAAAACAGGTGTTTTCCAGCTTGTACGTTTTTCCGCAGATCTTGATTTCATTTTTGTCGTAATCAATCTGCTCCAGCAAAAGTCTTTCAGACATATTAAAGTATGGGCGTCTCTTGATAATCGGGCTTTCAAGTTTAAACTGTATCATGGCAATGGCTTGGTGAATTTTGGTGATCTGCAGTATTTCCTGCTCTGATACATGATGGCCAGCCTGAACCTTAGGTCTGAAAGGCAGATTATCTTCATAGTATTTCTCCGCCAAGTTTAGCAGTGGGCGCAGATTAATTCCGTATACATCTTCTATGATGTCCAGATTATCGTATCTGGCACATATCCGGATAATATTCGCAAGGCAGACCAGAGAACCCGCGTACGCCCCGATCCAGAGGACATCATGGTTTCCCCACTGAATATCTACAGAATGGTAATGGATTAGTGTATCCATAATTTTATCGGGGTCTGGACCACGGTCATAAATATCCCCAACCACATGAAGATGGTCAACCACCAGGCGCTGGGTTGTATAAGCAAGGCCGATAATGAGCTTGTCCGCTTGGCCCAGGGCTATAATTTGCCGATATATTTCCTCATAATAAGGATCTTTATTGTTGGTCGAATCCGTCTTGTACAGAAGCTCCTCTACAATATATACATATTGTTCCGGCAGAGCTTTACGCAATTTCGAGCGTGTATACTTGGAGGAGGCATAAGAAATAAGCTTAAGCATGTGTTCAATTGTTTGTCTATACCACTGGCTAAGAGCCGATTTATTACTCAATTCCGCTATAACCAGCTGTATTTTTTCTTCTGGATAATAAACCAGAGCTGCAAAATCATTGATTTCCTGATCCGTCCATACCTCCCGGAATAATTCCTTGATTTTTTCTTTGACGGTACCCGAACCGTTTCGTAGTACATGCTGAAAAGCCTGAAACTCCCCATGCAAATCACTGACAAAATGCTCGGTTCCCTTAGGGAGATTGGAGATCGCTTCAAGGTTGATGATCTCGGTGATGATTTTTTCTTCAGTATCATATTGCTGAGCCAATAAATCTAGAAACTGCTCATCCAAAACAGATGTCCCCCTTCAAAGAAGTTATGTGGTATTGATTGTATAGTAAGTTTCCAAGGGACTTTTACTTATATGATGATTATCAGCATTGTCCTCCCTAATCATACTCCAGTTCATCCTATATGAACAAATTTCATGGATATTCCAATAGAGCTTTTGCCCGAAAATCACTCGGGAGTGAACAACTAACTCGTCACATGGTGCATATATCATTTCGAAGAAAATATCTTTTTGTTTAAAATAAAAACCGATGGGCGTTTATATGTAAATGCCCATCGGTTTCTTTAGTTTTAGGATAGTTCAGTTGCAGGACAAATACTGTAAATCCAGTAAATAAGTCTAAAAATTATGCCAAATTAAAAAAGGGTTACTTGGGTTACTATGTAGCAAACCAGTGATTATTGCTTACCAGAGGCCTATAAAGTAACACCTCATATATTTATCTTACGAATTATATTCCTTGTAAGCATCCTCAGTCGTCTGCACGTTCTTCATATACATAATCTTTCCCTCTTCATTTAAACGCATAATATCTATACCTGCTTTGGTGAAAACCGTGCCATCTACTGCTTGACCGCATACCACCCAGTTCGTTCGATAACTGCCGTCGGGCTGAAGAACCCATGCATCCCACATATGTTTAATGTCTTTGTTGTATTCATAAATAGTCTTAACAACGACTTCGAATCCTGTACGACTGCTACCGTTTGAAACAATTTCAGCATCCTGCGTGAACAGGGATAACAAATCTTTCATAGCCCGATCGTCAGTGCGAGATGCATCAAACAAGCGGAAATAGTTATTTAACATCGTGATGTTTGCATCGGTATTCAGAGAATTAGTAGTATTGCCAGCGGTTGCTGTATTAGACATCGTATTACCTCCTGTATTTTTACATTATTTTATGTAGCATAATTTAGTTCGATTTTTTTCGAACTGTTTGGCACGAAAAGAAATATATCACACTATCCACAAAGCAGCAATAAATAATTCGAAAATTTTCGAACAATAAAAAGAATTCAGAAAAATAGCGCTAAAAAAATGATCAAACAATCTGAAATTCCTTACATTAAGGAACCAGCTTGTTTGATCATTATTTTGAAATGCCCTTTATTTTTAACAATCATATATGAATTGTCGACATTCACAACCTTTCCTCCAACCATTGTTGCAAAGGAATATCCTCTGTCAGTTCACCGAGCAAGATATGGCTGAAATGCCCCCCTTGATCAATAACCATTGTGGCTGGCAGGCCATTGATACGGTACAGTTTGGATATCTTGCCCGTTGCGTCAATGATTACCGGAAAATCGAACCGATGACTTTTCATAAACTCGGTAATGGTCCCCTTGCTCTCCCCCACGTTAACAAACAGTGTCTCCACGTTGTTTTGATTTTGCTGTGCAAGCTCGTGAACCAAGGGCATTTCTCTTACACATGGCGTGCACCAGGATGCCCAGAAGTTAATCATCACGGCTTTGCCCCGGTAATCAGACAACTGGACTTGCTCCCCTTCGGAATTAACCGCTGTAAAATCAGGAGCCTCGACTCCTGCGCGGATTGGATTGTTGCTCTTCGCATCTGAGTTCGATAGATTCGCCAGCACGGCCCATACTCCCGTAGCCAATGCTGCCAGTGCAATCAACATCGTAGCAATCCGTCTTATTTTCGACCCTTTCTTTTTTTGTCCGTCCTGTTGCGCACTGTTGGTATCCCTGCTTTGCGGCTTGTTTTGCATGATCACATCACCTTCACGTTATTCCCAGACTCTGATGAAAAGCAGCATGAAGTGAACCATACTGATTTCGAATATCTTCTACGGTGCCTTCCCCGACATTTGAACCATGATTCATAAACATCACCTGGTCTGCAATGTCATTCGCCACTTCAAGCTGATGTGTGGAAAACACAACCATGTGCCCTTCCTGCTTGATATCTCCCAGTAAGTGTACGAACTCTTGCATCCAGAATGGATCTAGTCCATTGGTAGGCTCGTCCATGATCAGAAGAGCGGGCTTTGCAAGCATCGCCTGAGCAAACAATACACGCTGCCGCATGCCTTTGGAGAAGGCGGTCACTCGTTTATGTTTTTGCTCGCTGAGTCCCACCATCTCTAACACTTCCTGCACCCGCTCTCGGGGAAGCTTACGGAGCGAAGCCCAAAATAACAAAGCTTCCCCGGCCGTAAGACCTTGGCTGAACTGATAGTCATCCGGCATATATCCGATCTGATTTGCGTACCTTTTGCGATCCTGTGACCAGCGGACGTTATTCACCGTAACCTCACCTGAAGTCGGGCGCAGAATGCCTGCCAGCATACGCAGCAACGTACTTTTGCCTGCACCGTTTCCGCCGCAGACGGCAAGCACCTGACCCGAACCAAGACGAAAGGAGATATCTTTGACGATGCTCTGACTTTTAATTTGTTTGCCTAGTCCGTTCACAATAACTTCCGGTTCAAGCACGAGAGCGCCCCCTTTCCCAGATAGCGTAGACAATGAGAATGGAGAAGCTTATCCATAACAGACATATCCCGATAAATAGGGTACTTCCCCATGGCTGTTGCACCCACGTTACCCATTGATAATACTCGGGCCCCAGGATAGAACCACCGCCGAGCCTGATCACAATAAACAGCCGTACCAATTCAGCCGGGTTTAAAAAGGTTAACACCACCAGCAACGGTTTTATCCAGAGGTACGGCAGTAACCCTAGTATCGAAAGTAATAATGTCGGCCAGCCAATAACGGCGAAAAACCAGATCGATACGGAAATCGTCAAAGCTTGCCAGCGGTTACGGGACAACGATCCAATCCATAACGCAATACTTAGAAATAAAAGCACAAGTCCACAAGAAAACGCTAGAAATAGCAGATAGGTCAGTAGATCGATCGGATTTCCAAGCAACCCGCTAACCAGCCCCATCAGGCCGTAGCCAAATGTCACGATGAGTAGTAACACGGCGGCTAGTCCAAGATATTTGCCTGTAATGAAGGAGAACGTGCCTATGGGATACGTCGATAGAAGCTGCCAGCTTCCGTCTTCCTTTTCAGCAGTCAATGAGAATGAACCCAGGAACAGCGTCATCAGCGGTAAAAGATACAGAATCAGGTTCAGCATGGAACCTGTGGTGCCCGAATATCCTTGAACCGGATTCTGTGCATTCAGAAGTAACAGACTTAAGCTAAATGTGCAAAAAAGAACGAGAAACGAATACGACCAGGGGTTACGAAACCCCGTTTTCAGCTCTCTTTTGGCTATGTGTAACATATCAGACATCGTTCACCACCCCCTATCCGCATCAGTGGCTGCCTGATCCTTCTTTCGACTCACCTTCTTGATGCATATCTTTGCTCATATCTTCACCCGTATCTTGCTTCGAGCCTTGATCCGTCCCGCCCTCATCGTGAATATGCCCGTGCCCGTCTCCGTCCATATTCATGTTATCCATATTCTGAGTCCAATCATGAGAAGAGAGTTCCTCCGCAGTCATGAGTTTGCCTACACCCTGCTCGGCCACGAATGCCTCGGCAGAAGCTTTATCCTTGAAGTTAACAATGCCATACGCCATGGGTGTTCTGAGTGAAGGGTCATATACATAGGTCGCTTTATTGAATTCAATCCATTCTTTATCGTTATAATCACGCACATAGTCCATGCCAATGTTGTCTGTGCCGTTTTCTTTTTTCCATTCATTCATGCAACCGAGGTCATCAAACTTGAAGTTTTTACCGTCCTTCGTTGTAAGCTGTGTGGCAAACGCATCATCCTTCACCTGCATGTTACAGATCGCACAGATATCCACGTCCTCATTAATGGGCACAGCCGCATACTTCTGCCCACAAGCCGTTAACATCAAAGTCCCTAAGAGCAACACCATTGCCAAAATCCATCGTTTATTCATTTTCTACATACCCCCATATAGATCATCGTACTAGCAGACAAACCAAGTAAAAGTAAACCAATTATCGTAACCGGACTTGACCGGCTTTCCACATTTCTTGCATCTGTACCGAAATTTCCGGATGTTTCTGAAACATCAGTATGCTCGTTTACAATGCTCATTTGCGGTGATTCATCTGTTGTCCAATTGCTCTTCCCTTCCGAATGCAAGTCACTCAGAAAGACCATGCCCGGTGATTGAAAAAAGAGCTGATAAGCAGCATTTCTGCTTATTAATTGCTCATAGAACGGGTTAATTGCATAAGAAAGCTCGCTGATTCCATCCTGATTCAAATCCAATCCCTGAAAGGAATCCCAATAGTTTTCTTTCAAAATATTATCCTTGCTGTCCATTGTCGAAGCATCGATAACGTTGGAAACAAATCGATTTTTCGTAAATTGATTTCCCTCAGCGAGCACCATCTGTATTCCTACAAAATTGCGGATCAAACCGTTGTCGTAGATTTCATTATCCGTGGACTCAGCGATATTCATGCCCACACGATTGCCCTCTACTGTATTGCTGCGGATCTTGGACTGATGCACGTCATAGAGCAAAATACCTTGGGAATGAACATTCGAACTTTGTTTGCGAAAGGTATTGCCTGATACAACCGTATTTTTAACCCCCATGATCATGGCACCAGTCATGTTACCTTCTCCTGTGTTATTCGTAACAGATGATCCATCGATATACATGCAATGAATACCGTACCTAGTTTGCATGAAACGATTATCGTTCACTGTTACGTTTCGACTGTTCTCCAGATAGATACTATCGAGCACGCCCTCAATCTGATTCCCCTCAATCCTACTGTTATGTGAATTGTAGAGATCGATCCCGTTGCCTTTTTGACTGCTGGATGCTGTGCTTGCACCTGCCCACTCAATCGTATTATTTCGTATGACAGAAGTAGCAGCATCACGCACAAGCAAACCAGCGCCTTTGGTGCGAATCATAAGTTCAGATATTTCGTTATTGCTACCCGTTATCTGCACAGCTGCTGCTGGCTGACGACCGTGATGTTCAATTGTAAACCCTTCCATTTTCACACCTTCCGCCTGAATGGATATCGCACTTTGTTCCTGTTCATTATGGATGGTAACCGAATCATCCCCAATGAGAGTGAGTGCTTTAGAGATGAGAACGGGGCCTGCATATCGACCAGATTCAAGACGAATAACCGCTCCTGTATCCGCTTGGTCTATAATGGGCTGAAGCAGGATGGATTCACGATCTTCAGTGACCCCAGTAGCATACAGGGCAGTTTGAAACACTGGAAGGAGCCCCAGTCCAATCACGATCAGAGTACTTACTGCAAATCTACGGATACTGAATCGTTTATTACTGTTCATATTTTTGTTCCTGCATTTTTCATCCATCTCATCACCGCTTCCCTCCGTTCCTTCATTTGGTGTTACATAAATGCGTTATCCCAGTCCTTCACACAGTGTATCGAAAATGATAAATTTCCCATATAGCCCCATCAGGCTATAGGTTGCTTACTTTTGTGTCCAAATTGTGATTGAATGAAAAAAAGCCGCCAACTTGGCGACTTTAGACATGACATGTTCAATTTATGCAAAGGTATAGGTCCAGAACCGTTCACGCCCGAAGCGTGCTTGAAGTTCTTCATCGTTCAACTTGCGATTACCGAGCAACTCGGCCGCCTGAAACTGCGAGCGATGGGCACGGATCGAGGCGAGCTTTTGCGCAAGAAATTGGGAGACATCTACGATCACATCAGGCTTGCCAATATGCTGCTCATGATTATTAGAAAAAGCCACGCAATGAACAACAGGACGCTCTTCCAGCGGTATACGGCTGACAGCCCTGATCACCGCGGCTCCTGTCGCATCATGATCGGGGTGAACACTGTATCCGGGATAAAATGTAAAGACCAGCGAAGGTTTAATCTCCTCAAGAAGAGCCATAATGCTGCCATCCAGCAGTTGAGGATCTTCAAACTCTACCATTTTATCGTGAAAACCTAGCATCCTTAAATCTTGAATACCAATCGCACTCGCTGCTTCAATAAGCTCCTCTTTGCGGATGGATGGCAGGGTCACGCGGTTCGCAAACGGCGGAATGCCCATGTTACGTCCCATCTCACCCAGCGTCAGACAAGCATATGTAACGTGTGCTCCAGAATCAATGTATTTGGCTAACGTGCCCGATACGGAGAATGCTTCGTCGTCTGGATGGGGATAAACCACCAGGATGCGTTGGTGCTCATCGTGTGCATTCTTTGTCATATGTTGTTCCTCCGCTCCCATTAGAACTTCTCCCGGCTCAGCTGCAATGCGACAACCAGTTTGCCTTGGCTGTCATGGCCGGCCATAATCAATCTATTTTGTTCCTGCTCATCAATATGGGTGAGCCCTTCAGCATAGACCCAGCCATCTGTCGTCTTCAGACCGACACGGTAGGGTCCCTCACCTGAGATAGAGCCCTGCGTATATCGAATGGCGGCATTGGTGATAAAAGCTGAAGCCGGATGCCGTGAACTATCGTAATGTTGAGCGTAAGCGCCCGTTGTCATCTCAAGATGCATATACACATCCTGATCAACAAAGCGATCAAGCCGGAGCTGGATATCTTGTGGTTGTATCAGTTGCATGACGGCCTCCCTGTTTCTTATAAAGTATAAACTCCATTTTATCATATGCAACAAAGAATATACATTTAAAGCTGCTCTGGTGCATAAAATGACAGGGCTTTAGCCAAAACATGAACTTCCTTCTTCATTTTTTTCTATTTTTCAAATGGGTCAAAATCGATTAGATTAATATAAGTGATCATGCACACTCAAATTTACTCCAGATCAGAAGTGTCAAAAGGAGCTACTTCCTATGAAATCAATCATTCAGTTATTGCATTTCGGCTACCATCAGGCCATGAGCTGTATTTTTCCCGTAGCCATTTTTGGCACGCTGGCTCTTTCGACGATCATTCCATTTCCTTACATCCAGCGCTATGATGCCATTCTGCTTATTCTGCTTGCTGTTCAATATTTGATGTTTCGCTCCGGGCTGGAAACGTTGGACGAAATCAAGGTCATTTGTGTATTCCACGTGATCGGTCTCCTGCTCGAAATATACAAAGTGCATATGGGATCATGGTCTTACCCGGAACCAGCATATAGCAAAATATTCGGTGTTCCGTTATACAGCGGATTTATGTACGCCAGTGTAGCCAGCTTCATGTGTCAGATCTGGCGAAGGTTGCGTATGGATATGACCGGCTGGCCGGGCATGGTTCCCTCCATGTTACTCGGCGCAGCAATCTATCTTAACTTTTTCACGCATCACTTTATCCCGGATTTTCGCTGGTGGCTGACAGCACTCGTCTTTGTTGTCTTCTGGAAAACGTGGATTATCTACCGGGTACGCCATACAACCTACCGTATGCCTTTATCCCTTGCTTTCATCATTGTAGGTTTCTTTATCTGGCTGGCAGAAAATATCGCCACCTTCTTTAACGGCTGGAAATATCCCGATCAGCATGAGAGCTGGCAGCTGGTGAGCTTCAGCAAAATCAGTTCCTGGTTTCTGCTGGTTATTATCAGTGTAATCATCGTCGCGCAACTTAAATATGTGAAAGCCAATCGCACAACAAAATAATTTCAAGAAGACCACGTGTGGATCACATCGAAGCTGACCTTTTCCCCAGCGTCAGTGATCCGCTATCGTTTAGCATTTCATTTTGTTTGCTGCCAACTTGTTCCCCCTCTTCATCATATACTTTAATCGTATAGGGTGTGCCCTCTGATGAAGGCAGCATCACAAACCAGACATACTCTTCCATATCTGTTTTGATCAACTTGGCTTCCGTTATGGACATGGAGCCGTTCTGTTCTGTTTCAGCAGTTACACGCTGGATCCCCGGATGCTCGATTGTACCAAACACCATTGGAAAAGGAGTGTCTATCCCTTCTAGCTTCGGTAAGTTCATATAATACAATGCATACTCAGACGGATCTACATCTCCTATTCCATAACCTCCGCCCCACACCCACTTCCAGCCAAAATTATTTTTCCGTACGTACTCCAGCTGCAAATTGCTTGCTGCTTCGCTGTTTGTTCTCTGCGTAAACACGATCATATCGTCGTCCACAGGCTCCTGATGAACTACATGGACATTATGGGATGAAGTCCTGAATTGTTCCACTGCATCCTCCGGCGTGTTGCCGATCGGAATCGACATGGTTTCGTCCAGCCCCATAGCTTTGGACAATGTCTGATCCGCCAGACCACCCGGTCTTTCTTTTATATACATATAGGTGTATACCGATACCACAGTAAGTGATAAGAGCGCTATAGTTGCGACTATAATCTTGAGAAACTTTCCTTTTCCTTTACTCATGTTCAAGCCTCCTCCTTGAAAACGGATAAATTGATAATATAACACATAAACCCATCTAATATTACCAAAATTATCATGATCGTTCTTTCATTTTTAATAAAATACAGCAAAAAAGCCGCCAATTGGCGGCTACATCTTTATTAACGGCGCATAGTCATGCCTTACGCATACCCTAGTGCTCCATTCTTCACATGTCGTATCCTTAATCAATATTCTCCAAGGAAAATGACTTCTGTCTCCAATTCAACCTGGAACGTATCCCACACTTTTTTCTGAATAAACTGAATCAGATCCTCATAATCCTTGGCAGTGGCGTGATCCACATTCACGATAAATCCTGCGTGTTTGGTTGAGATTTCAGCCCCACCGATGCGAGTACCCTGCAACTGACAATCCTGAATTAGTTTACCGGCAAAATGTCCTTCCGGACGTTTGAACACACTTCCGCAAGAAGGGTATTCCAATGGCTGTTTCGATTCTCTCAGGAACGTTAATTCCTCCATTTTGCTGGAGATCTCCTCTTTGTCTCCTGCGCTAAGCGTAAACTCGGCATCCAAAATAATATAATGATCCATCTTGAAGAGACTATTGCGGTAACTCAGCTTCATCTCTTCACGTGGAATTACGACAACGTTGCCTTCACGGGTAATGACCGTCGCCTTTTCGATCACATCTGCAATCTGACCACCGTAAGCGCCGGCATTCATATAAAGAGCGCCTCCTGTACTGCCAGGAATGCCACAGGCGAATTCCATACCCTTCAGGCTATGTGCCAAAGCAGTTCTGGATACGTCAATAATATCGGAGCCGCTTTGTGCCATGATACGTGTCCCACTGACTTCGATCTGATCGAAGCGGCTGAGCGAAATCGTGACTCCCCGGATGCCTCCGTCCTTAATAATAACGTTGGAGCCTTTGCCAATAACGGTCAGCGGCAACTGATGGCTGTTCGCAATTTCAACCACTTTGGTAATCTCCTCCACAGTGGTTGGATGAACGAGAATATCAGCCTTGCCTCCAATTTGGATAAACGTATGATTTTTTAGCGGTTCATTACATTTCACTTTTTCGTTAGGTATGTGGTTCTCAAAAATATTCATGATTTTCTCTCCCTGCGTTCTTCAAAAAGAACATGATTCCTACATTGTAAATCGAAACACACTCCGATGACAATCTATCCTCATATTTCCCTTTACAGACTGATGAAATTCAAACGTATTATTATAATGATATTCGCCTGTTTGCTGAATAGGTACTCGAGTACACTTTAAATTATAAATGAACAGCATTTTTCGGATCGTCAGGCATAAAAAAATAGCGCCGCGGATTTATAAACCGCAACGCTTGAACATTCTACCACATATTTTTAACATTCTCTATCTTCTAAATAGAAGTCCGGTTCATTCTCGTCCGTCGACTGGAATATCCGTCTTCGTCAATTCAGCAGATAACGCCCATAAGCGCTCCGCCTGCTCAGCATCAATTGCATATGGCTTCACGCCGTAAAAACCGCCATCTTCGGGAGCCATCTCACTGATATTGCAATCTTCACAGTACACACCGCCCAGGCCTTCAAGCTTGGGAGAAGTCGCAGCCCACACTTGAGTTGCCGCACCCTGCTCCGGTGATTTAAAGCCCGGATTAGCCACGTTCCCGGATTCATCAATCCAACCGAGAGCAATCATCTCATCTTTGGGCATATAACGCTGTAATGGAGTCATGATTCCGCCCGGATGTACAGCAAATGCACGAACTCCATGCTGCTTGCCAAGTCTGTCGAGTTCTACCGTGAATAAGCTGATCGCTGTTTTGGACTGACCGTATGCCGGGAACTTCTCGTATCCCTGTTCAAAATGAATATCATGCCAGCGGATTGGTGAGAAATGATGTCCTGCAGAGGAAAGCGAAACGACACGGGCTCCACCTTCACTGACCAGCGCAGGCCACAATTGATTGGTTAGCGCGAAATGTCCCAGATGGTTCGTAGCAAACTGCGCTTCCCATCCCGGACCAATCCGGGTCTCGGGACAGGCCATGATACCTGCATTCAGGATTAACATATCGATACTGCGTGCACTTGCCAGAAAACGTTCCGCAAACGCGGCAACACTGGACAGGTCAGCCAAATCAAGCTCGTGCACTTCCACGTTCTCAAGATAAGCCAAAGCTTCACGCGCAACATCTGGTCTGCGTGCAGTCACAACAACGTGTGCTCCCGCTCTAACCAATGCTCGTGTTGTTTCCAGTCCCAGACCGGAATATCCGCCTGTCACTACGGCGAGATGCCCTGACAGATCCAGTCCGCTTAATACCTCATCAGTTGTACTACTTTTGTCAAAACCTGAATGTATGTTATGTTGCACTGTTCTTGTCTCTTTGTTTATGCTCATCTGCCTCAGCTCCTTCATATTCATACACTTTTAACAGCTTATCGTAATTATCCCTGTTAGGACTTCTATAATCAGTCTACACCCTAGAGTAAACTCGAAGTCAAATGATGTCCCTTAAAACGTCTATCCTGAAAATTCACCATTAATCTTCATTCGCCAATCAGGATGAACGAAAAAGCCGCCATTCGGCAGCTTTTTCCGTATAGATACATTTAAAAATACTGAAGAATTTAAACATTTCGATTCTCTTTATTTCAGACGAATGTGGAAAACGTCACCGGCGTTACCCCCAAATACGATAAAGCCTTTCTTCGGTAGCTTCGTGGACTGTTCTCCAGTTGCGGTAGAGAACTGTAGCACCTGGCCTTGATCATTATAAACCGCGTAACCACCTTGCTCAGGAGAATCCACCGTTATCGTCTTTTCAGCAGATTTCCCGCCAATCGCATACCATCGTGCCTGACCATTCGTTGGAATGGTCGCCATTCCTGATTTCCCACCGAAAATAGGCTGAATCGCCTTTTCCGAAATGTACTGCTGTCCGTTCTGGGTGAGAATCTCAGCATCTTTTTTCTTCATTAATTCCAAGTCAAAAGCATCTCGGCCATTCATGATCGGGATTTCCGCAACATTAACGGCATGATACACATCTTTAATTTGCGTCCCATTCACATAACCGTGTTCTGCGTTGACCTTAAAATTTTTAATAAGCTGTGATGGAACCAGGTAGAAAATCGATGTGATTTTTTCGTCCAGCGCAAAATAGTTCAAACTGTTTCGTGCAGCCCACTTCTCCCGGGTAACTGCATCCAGCTTGTTAGGCTCCAGCTTTTGATAATCGTACGTGCTCATGCCCATCTGTCCCAGTCCCGGCAAGTTAAGGTATCCTTGAACTTTAACATAGGTCTTGGCATTGCGTTCCTTCACAAAGCTCACTTTCACACTTCCGTCCTTGCTGGTAAAATACCCGTCACCTGTATACACATACTTTTGTTCAGCAATCAGTCCGCCCAGCATAGCTGGTAATGTGAATGCTCCATTCTGAATATCAATTTCCGTAGTACTACCAACGTTCCCATACAAACCGGAGTACTCTTTCAACTCAGCAGACATCTTGGTCTGGACTGGCGCAGAGAAGGTACGATCGGGTTTAATGTTGTCAATGATACCTTGCTCCTTCAGCACTTCAAGCAACACTTTGCTGGCAAACATCTGGTCAAAAACAGAGGATCCACCTGAAGATAACACAGCCATGGATATGTCGTGCTCTGGAATCGTAATTAAGGAAGCGTGATACATCATCGTATCCCCGCCCTTGGTCAGTGCTTTAATGCCATATTCACTAAATGGAGCAAGTTCTACTGCATCCCAGCCCAGTCCGAAGTTGAACGAATTGATTTCGTCAGATACCCAGATGCCTTTGCGATATTCCGGACTTTGCATCGCTTTAACCGAAGCCTCCGATAGAAGATCCGAACGGTTACCCATTAGCAGTTCCGCAAATTGCGTTAACTCCTCAGCCGTTGAATAAATGCCACCCGTACCGATGATATTAGCATTTTCAACAGGCATCTTCGATTTAAAAGTTGGCCAATAGGTTCCAGCTAATTTGTCTCTATTGAACGAATCCAGTGGTGTCTTCGTTGAATTCAGCTGCAACGGCTTGCTGATAGAATGTTCCACATATTGACTGTAACTTTGCCCACTCACGCGTTCCACCAAAATCTCCAGCAATTGAAAGCCATCATTGCAATAGACCGAGTATTCCCCCGGTTTAGACTTAAGTCGTTCGGCCTGAAGTTTGATCAGCAGTTCATCATGGTTACGTGTGTCGTTATCATCAAACAGCATGCTGTTTCCATACTGCGAACCATATAATCCGGATGAATGATTCATTAACATACGCGGTGTAATTTCCTTATAGCGGGGATCTGCCATTTTGAAATCGGTAATATACGTAGTAAGTGGCTGATCCAGGTCAACCTCACCAGAATCGACCAACATCATGACCGCAGTTGTCACCACCATTTTGCTTACGGAGCCTATGCCGTACATGGTGTCTTTGTCCACGGTTTTCTGGCTCGCCTTATCATGAAATCCAGCACCGTCCGATAAAATCATTTCCCCCTTGTCCATAATCGCATACTGCAGACTTGTGACACCGTATTGTTGAACCAGCATGTCAGCGAGTTGTTTAGCTTTCGCTTGGGTTGTCTGCTTTTCTGTCGCCTCAGCTTTGACATCTGCTACAGGCATAATGACAAGCATAAACACACATAAAACCGCTATGATCCTTTTCATTCAGACTTCCTCCTTCAGATCGATATACTTGAATGAATTCATCATACCCGGCAAAGACGTGGCCTGCGGAAAAGAACCCCGAATGGAAAAAAACAACCCCTGAACGACAGTTCAGACGTTGTTTGTGTTGTAAGGAAGAACGACCATATTGTTAAAAGACCCTTGTCCTTGCTCAATGGTCATATGTCCTCCATATTTGCTACATATTCTGGATATATTGGTCAGGCCAAAACCATGAAATTCCGAATCCGTTTTGTCACTTTTCAGATCCGTTGCCGGTTGGACGGTATGATTCATAATCTGGATTACCAGAGCAGAAGCTGTAGAATGAATAGATACTACGATATAACGATCCTCGGCGACCCGTACTTTCTTGGATGCTTCAACAGCATTGTCTAGAATATTTCCGAGCACCACGCACAAATCATAACGCTCAATGCCGATGTGCTGAGAATGGAGATTGATGCGCGTATCGATTCGAATGCCGTTTGCCTGCCCGACGGTTAGCGTATTCGTAACGAGAGCATCAATGACCAGATTACCGCTATTCACACGTTGGTAAGCATGCTCGATGGTGTTCATCGTAACATGCATATGCTCTGTTGCTGCCGCAAGCTCGTTGCGTTTCACACATTCTTCGATATATAGAAACTGCTGATGGATATCGTGGATAATACTTTTAATGCTTTTGAAACTGTGCACGGTCTTCTCGTAGTTGGCATCCTGATAATCCATCTGCCGCTGCAATTGTTCATTCTCATGCGCAAGGTGCGCTTTCTCCACGATATTATCAAATACATATACGATAAATACATTGAGAAAAAGCGAACCGAGCACCGAAAAAATATAAAAAATATTTTTTTCGCTATATATCGAAATGACATTAATCTGGTACACCGTAATCGCAGTTACGATCAAAAATAAAAAATAAGACCGCCGATGCACCCTAAAGCTCCTGCGTTTGGCAATGAGATGAACAATGGGAATCACAACAAACATAATGCTACATCCTAACAGCATAACTTTGGTGAACAACCATAGCGCTTCCGTTCCATAAAGTGCCTCTTTCAGATAGTCAATTCCATCCATTACACTCAGGATATACACTGAAATGATGTTCACTGTTGTTAGCAGCGCTGCATACATAACCGTAAACATAATCTTCAGTTTTAATTCTCCTCGGTAGGATTGTGCCAGTGTGAAGATAAAGATCAATGCAAGCAAAGTCGAAAGTAAAGAAGGTAATCGCATAGCCAAATAAAAGAAATTGAGCAGGATAAACACAATAAAATAGATCGTTCTACGAGGTTTACGTCTGGATTTGCCCAGTACAGCATCAAAATAATAATTGGCTTGAAAGGTCATGAGCAAGGTCATAAAAATAATGGGTACTAGATACAAAATATTCATTTTATTGAACCCTCATGATCATATATTTGGTATACGTATCCTTGACCTCTTTGATTTTGGAACGACCTATAGGCAGAGAGGTTCCATCCAGCATCGTGACCTGTGCACCCGTGAACTTGTGTACATGCATCAGATTAATAAGCACGGATCGGTGAATTTGCATAAAACCATGCTCTGTCAGCGTTGCAGCATAAGCCGATAGAATA
This sequence comes from Paenibacillus xylanexedens, assembly GCF_007680605.1. GTDB lineage: Bacteria > Bacillota > Bacilli > Paenibacillales > Paenibacillaceae > Paenibacillus > Paenibacillus xylanexedens_B. The sequence continues at coordinate 1,398,110 of NZ_VEIO01000001.1, read as the reverse complement.
CCTTTCGTTTCATAAGATTTATCACGAGTAATCACCTTTAGCTTGTTTTTAACCGTGAGGCTTTTGACTACCTCAATCCATAAAATATCTTCATATTTCAACATCAAATCATCGTAATCTGATTTAATCACCAGGTACTTGTTATCCATAGCTTGAAAATACCGATGCAGTTTGATCAGCTTCTCTTTCAGTACAGCCTCTTGAATCGGCTTGATCAAATATTGGAACGTCATGACATCGAAACTTTGAACCATATACTCGGGATAACTGGTCAAAAACATGATCTGCACATCCATGATCTTCAGTTTTCTGATTTCATTTGCCGTCTGTATGCCATTCAACCCACCCATCTCTACATCCAGAATGAGCAGGTGAAACGTCTCTCTCTGATCCTTATAATGAGTCAGGAGTTGTTCTCCTGAACTGAACATGGTGATATGAAACTCGATATTGGTTTTGAGCGAGAACGCTGTCAGCATATGCCTCATCAGTTCGCGTTGCTGCTCGTCGTCGTCACATATCGCTACATGATACATTTCATCCCGCCTTTCTCGAACACAAGCCGTTTTTATTCATTCTAATATACTATCTTATCACGCTCAGACCGTTAAGAATGGATTGAAAAGCATTTACGCTACCCTGAAATGCAGGCAAACGTAAAAAGAAGAACACCGTGAATGATACATCCTTTTCCATCCTTTGGTTGTTTTTCGATCTTTGCGCTTCCGGGGTTGTAGGCACCACCTTACTCTTAAACAAAAAAACGACTGACCAGGAGTGGTCAGTCTTGTTAATACCGCTAATATAGGATGAGTATATAAGTTCTTCAACCACAGCTATTCGATGAGTGCGGCCTTAATCAATGCATTTACCCTTGAGTTATAGAGCAATCCGATATGAGATACCAGACTAACGGAAATATTGTTCGCTCCGTCCAGTCTGGATAAAAGAGGCGAAACAATGGTGTCGCTGGTGGAATAGATCGAGGTAACTCGAATGCCGCTGGGTGCGCTGTTCGTTGTCAACCGATTTGCCCCGCCCAGCGTAATCAATTTATCCACCTTATCTATGCCACCGCGGTTCAATATATAATACAGGCTGTTAGCTCCACCCATGCTATGTGCAACGATATGAACTTTGGAATGCCCCGTTTGGCGAAGAACATCGTCCACAAATCGGCTGATCGCCGCCGAATTCAACAGTTGATTGCCTGCCTTGCTGGGGAGGTCAATGGCAAATAGCTCATCACTCGACCATCCCTCACCGCGCAGATACCTTTCGATTAGGGCGAAATTACTGTCCGAGCCCGTCAATCCATGAACAAAGACAATGGGTGTCCGTGCAGTGGCAGCAGAAGCGGTCGAACTCTGCCCAATCCCGGGTAAAGCAAAAGCAAAAATCGCACTCATCAAAACAATTAGCAGTGGTCTTAACCTTCTCAATCAGATCATCCTCCTGTGAAATGAGATATCCACATTTTACAATTTAAAAAATGTAAATAAAATGGTATTTTAGTCTCATTTAACCAATCGAGTATGATGTTTACTGCTAATTATTTTGTCGAAATACAGAGATTCTCCTCTTTCAGCTAGGCTCATCGTACGACTCGGAGCACGAGACAACTATCCCTCTACAATATCCGCATGTAGATGCGATGCCGCTTCCATCATAACCGGAACAATCGCTTCATTGGAAATAGCAACGTACAACTCTCCCATATACAATCGGAATGGATATTGTTGTCCTTCATGCTCCCACATAAAAAAGTCACCCTCAATGGTCATTGTACTCTCCGCCCCGACAATATTTAACACTGTGGAGTAGGTAAATTCCGGCTTGGTGGCAAAATAGGCTTTGCATTCCTCCAAAGAAATATGTTGTTCCCGATTGTCTTCCTGCTTCGATCTCGTTATTTTAAAGCGCTGGTTCATCTCGTTATGCCTCCAACTTCTTTTTATTCGTTCTTTAATTCATTTCATAACAACGTATTTTCTCATTTCATTCTGATTGTGTCAAAGCACAAGCTCAAAAATTGCTTTGTATGCGGCTTTCATTTGCTATTTATGGCTAGCGCTGAGCGCTCGTCCACGCGAAATTGACCTCATTGAATATAGTATTCTATCTGAATGCTAAGGAGGGATATCCCTTGACCCAATTACTTGATGCGAGAGTATCGGTGAATGCAGCAACATTTAACTCTATCTCCGTTCCTATTCCCGTTATCAATACGCCTACATTATTTGCACAGATCGGGTTATTGACTGCCGGGGCTGGTTCCAATCCAAGAGTTTCTCTGAAAGGAACGATTACCGTACAGCTTCCACTTGCTCTGTTTCAAGTCCGAATTACGATTGTACGAGGCACCGTTGCAACCGATCCGATTATTTATTCTGCCAATCACACGTACGGTCTCGGCGGGTTACTTGTCCCGGAGGTCATCATGTTTTCTGCGAATGACTATAATCCCCCTGTAACCCCGCAGATCACCTACACTGCATTTATCAGCACCAATCTGCTCGGCACCGTCCGGGTAGGACCTGAAAATTTCGATGGATTTATCGTTTCGGATTAACGGTTTATATTAAACTCTGGTATGTAATGCTTAACACCCCATCCCCGTTTTCTGCATCTGTACTGCAGAAAACGGGGATGGGGCCCTTGTGTGTCCAGCTAATTTCCGAAATAAACATCCAGCTTGCCTGTCGGCGGTGTAGTAGCCATCCACACGGCAGCCAGGTTATCCGGAGCATATGTAGCTGCTGTGATATAGTCTCCAATCAGAACGGTTGGCACCGGAGAAACACCATTCGGATTAAAGGACGTTGTGGTTAGACGGCGATTGCTGAAAGTAGCGCCTCCATCAAAGGACTCCGCAACGAATACATCGAGCAGAAAACCGTCGATTCGATTGCTGTAATAAATTACCCGTATCGTTCCGGCAAATGGAGAAACCGTAATGGCCGGAAAAAAGTTCTGCGTACCTGCGGGCGCGCCAGTAATGCTTATCGGATCAGACCAGAGCAGACCATCTGGAGATTCACAAAGCAAAACATCGGTATATCCGGCTCGAGCGTCATTCCATACGGCATAAACGGTTCCGCTGTTCGGTCCAACCGATATATCAGCTGCCAGACTCAGATTGGTTTGCACCCGAAAATTATAGTTCGGCACAGGTAGCGGCGATGGCGATGGTACAACGGAAGAAATAAACGTAGACTGACGTTCTATAGGGGGTTGATAGTTGATTCCGCCATCATACGATATGCGTATTAATGCTGAAGGGCTGGCTGGCCCTGTAATGATATAACCTGCATAGACTTCCCCGGAGAAGCCAACGGCCAAAGCTGCCCGGTCATGAATTCCACGAGGACTCGATTGTCGATCCGGGGGTTCCCACGAGATTCCTTGATCCACAGATCTTTGAGTAAAAATAGCAGAAGAGGTTGTAGCAAGCGGGGTATACCCTACATACGCATGACCGCGATATGGACTGCCAGGGGAACGATCTACAGCAATGAAAGGTTCGTCATTATGCACGATTGTTCCAAATCCTAATTGCACAATCACAGGAGGCTGAAACGTTGCCCCGTCATCGAAGGAAGTATAACTTACAATGGTCCCGTCATTAATCCCGTTAAATACATGTACTGTTACGATAAATGTGCTCGGAAACGTATAGTCAATAGTCGGCGCTTCTGCTCCTGAGTAGGCTGCGGGTTGTGGAAGAACAGTGGTGGACCAGGTAGTCCCCCCATCGATGGAGCGATAAAATCCCGTAAGTGTCGGCCCTGTACTTGTATCGACAGCCACGACACACATAATATTGGGATTCAATATATTGACCGCGATCGAAGGTTCGAACTGATTTCCTCCCAAAGCGCCGGTAATATTCACAACGGCCACGATCTTCACCTCTTTTTTAAGGAATATTGGTGAACCGGTCAATCAGCGTCATTTCCGATTGAAGAATCCGCTGTATAATCTGACCCGTAGAATCAACGCCATAGACATGGATAATGGTGCTGGTTGCGCTAAAGAAATCACTTTGAACTTCAAAAAATGCAGCGTTAATTAACGGATAGATAAAAGTCCTTGTTGCTTGAGGCAAGATTTCAACTAAATCATGACCAATAGGAACCCTTGCCAGTTGTGCCGTGTCCCATCGGAATACTTCAAGTTCAACATTAACAGGAGCATTAAGGGAGTCGTTAATGCAAGTGACTATAATTTGTGTAGACTGTGTCGGGCCTGAAGCTGGATTGTAGATAAACCCTGTAGAGTTCGGCAAAGAATCACACTCCTTCCACACCATATACTCCACTATACTTTCAATGAAGCTTGTGTTATGCAGATTCTATGTTTTCTCGTATTGGAACAATATGAAAATTTTGTTATGATAGATTTGCTGAATTTCATTCGTTTGATAGATTTACGCAAAACCACAACGCTTGGAGGTACATCTAATTATGTTCATACAACGTACTGGAAAAATCGCTGTGGCAGCCGTCATGGTAATATCCATGATGGGCAGTATACCTGCAACTCAATCCCATAAACTTCAAGCATCCCCTGCGATCTCTGTTCAATTGGACCATGTACCCTTAACCTTCGATGCAGCACCCCGGATTGATAAAGGGGTTACTTATGTTCCATTCCGTACGGTCGGAGAAGCACTCGGCATCGATATTAGCTGGAACAACAAAACACAGACCATAACCGCGGTGAACACATCCAAAGGAAAAACAACGAAAGTTGTTCTTCAGGTCGGAAGCAAGACAGCTACTGTAAATGGAGAGAAAGTGAATCTCCCTGCCGCACCTGTGCAGCGGGAAGGACGCGTACTTATTCCGCTGAGTTCATTCAGCAGCCAATTCGATGTCCGTACAGGCTGGGACCAGACGACACGAACGGTTTCGATGATTTCACCGCAACGTGAAATGCATCTCCGGGCGTTCTATGCCGTAAGAGCGTACCACGAAATCGATCTGTTACCTTCTATGAATTCGGTTGCTTTCGGCTGGAGCCGGATTGACCGGGATGGCGAGTTTACGCTGGAAGGAAAAGAATATCAGGTTCCAGCTGCCGCCGGAGAGGTAACCCCCAAATCTATCGTGGCTGATGCGGCCAGTCAACAAATCCAGCCAAGTCTGATGGTTTACGCCCTGGACGGAAATGGCGAGCTAACTAAAGTACTGAGTGACAGCACTTTAAGGCAAAAATCCATTGAAGGCATTCAAGCAGCCATTGAGGAGTATGGCTTTGGCGGAGTTGTGCTTGATTTTGAGGGACTCGGCTTCAAGCTGGACACTAAAGAGCAACAGCAATTGCTGAATCAGTATGTGAAACAGCTGAGAGAATCGCTGCCTCAAAAGATTGCCCTCTCTCTCGCAGTTCCTCCGCTCAATAGCGCATACAAAGGGTATGATTACAAAACACTGGCTACGCTTGCGGATGACCTTATCATTATGGCCTACCAATACAATCCGACGGGAACCAAAGCCCAAGTTGCGGAGCCGAACAGTCTGGTCAATCAGGCGATTGTGCTCGCACTCAAGGCAGGTGCCCCTAAGGAAAAGCTATTGCTTGGTATTAACATTAATAGCGAGACACCTGCATCTGTCGGGGACAAACTGGGGCTTGCGAAGCGTTACGATCTGAAAGGTGTAGCCTTCTGGAGGCTTGGCCTATTCCGTACGTACAGTGCTGATATGCAATCTGCTGTGCAAGCATCGGTAATCAAGGAATAACAAGGTTGTCTTCTCAAATCTATCATTCTCATATCTATCATCAAGTTAGTGATGTGATTTATAAGGATCAAGAAAAAGCACGTTGCTTGTTAGACTCTGCAAGGAACGTGCTTTTTTTGGTGTACTTTTTATTTTTACGGATGCTCTTGTACATAGTTCTCTGGTTAGCCCCATGCTTTTTTAACGTATGTTTACGATACAATATTCCTCTTCTTATTTCATGACCTTATCTATACCGCCAAAGAGCAGCTTAATGATTAAGCCTGGTCCCGGCAACTGGGGATCAAATAACAGGATCATGCCAATAACCGCACTTACAGCGCTGACGCCTGCTGTGATCATCCGGACTTTTTTTTCTTCGCTTCGCTTCCATTCCACATAGATGATCGTTCCGGCTAACAACAGGATACCTAGCATAGATGCAATTTTCATGACTTCTCACCTTCTGTCTGTCATATCTTATCTCTGCATGAGCGATATCGTTACGGTTACAGCTACGGCTAAAACGGTTATCTCCCCTGCTCATCCGGTATTCCTTGAGGCCCGGCGGATTTGCCTGTACGTACAACCTTCGCGTGGATCTGGAGATCTACATCCATGTCGGAGTAGATCTGCTCCCATCTCTTCTCCTGCTCCTTCCACTGTTTCGGATAGTATCTGCGAAACTCCACCGCGAACTTAAACAGATCCGTTCGCATCTCTCGCTGGGATAACCGAAGGGCTGATTTAGCCATTTCTTTCAGCTGAGATGCCCAGGTTTCCTCCAGCTTTTTCAGTACAGCAGGATCTGTGAGATTCCCGTCTGTTGTATTTAACAACACCTCTCCCCGTGTCTGTACATCTACCTGCATGCTCCACTGCCCAGCCGAAATTTTCGGCTTCAAAATGGTCTTCACTTCGAGCGGCTGGATCGAAAAAGAACCACTCTCCGGCTCTACATTTACAGGCATGATAATGTTGTTTAATTCATTGGCAAGCATTAAAATGCCGACGGTTAACGGCTCCTGTGCACTGCGAATAAACGTATCGCCCTTATAGAGACTCAGTCCTTTGATATATGGCGTCGTTGTTAATTTATCCTGCCCCTCTTCTGGTGGAAGTGACAACATACGGGACAAAATGACAGATTGACTAGGGCCTTCAATGGATTGAGCGAGCTCCAAAACGGTGATCCGTGTACCCAGTTTCATATTGGCCATCTCGCGCAAGGATTCGGCAGAGCTTCGTTCCAATGGGTCGAGCAAGGCAAGAATGTTTTTGGCAGGTTCAGGTGTCGAAAATACGTAAGCGTGTTCCCTGATCTGGGGATATCGAAGGAAAAAATCGATATATTCACGTATGCCTTTTTTTCCGGCGTCTTCACTAATTAAGATCACTTCGCAGTGTCCCCAAAACATATTTCTCGGCATTTTCCGCTGCAAACGATTCAGCGCCTCTGCAATGGTATGACCTTCGGCAGATCGAGTAAGGGTCACTCCGCTTGGGCTGCCTCCACTACCCGTGCTGTCCCCTCCTCCGGCTTTGCGGGGAATAAAAATCTGTGATGTTAATTCGATCTGATCATTTTTGTAGTCCACTCCGGTTGCCAGTACAATGGCAAGATCATTAATCTCGATCCGATCCCAGCATCCCGTAAGTAATGTGCAGCATAACCAGATCATAAGCCAAGTCCTGCATGCTGAAATCCTTCTTTTTTTCATGGGATCAGGCATCCGTACGTTTTTTTCGCACATAAGCCCACCCCTTTTTCACCCAAGCTATCCCGTAAGTCAACCCTGGAAGAATCAGCAACACGGCGATGGTATATAAATTGGCTGAAGGACTCACCAAACTGGATAACCCGGAACTGCTCGAAGCTACCCAAAACGAAAAAATCATACAGAGAAAGGAAAGCGGGCTTACTAGCGGTTTGTAATCCTTCAGACCAAACCATTCCGCTGTCGACGTCACAGATATATACAGAAACACGGAAACCTTCACAAACATGCCAAAGATCCACACGGCAATAATAATCGATTCAATATGTTGTAAAAAGTCCGCTATCGTAATGTACCTGGCGGCGATCATCACCGGGAAAACAAACGTATCTGTCAAATCTCCAGTTAAAAAGAGACAAACGACATTAATGACGGTCATCACTACCATTGTTGTAAATAAAGAGCCAAGCATCACACGAGTGGTTCTTTTTTGACGATTCACATACGGCAGGAGAAAGGCAATCACAATATATTCACTGAACCAGGCGGCAGGAGCGAGCGCTCCTTTGACAGCAGGCATTGGCCCATTTTCCATAAAAGGAAACAACTCTGAAGGATGCAATTCCCCGATGAGCAGTAAAAAGACAAGTCCAAGCATAATCATGACCAGTGTCACAAATACCTGTGCTGTCCTGCCAACCACTTCAATGCCAAGTCTGACATTGATCGCACACACGAGCATCATCGTGCCCATGATTACAAACATCGGAGTGCGTGGAAGCGCATTGTTGGCAATGAACTCCCCATATTCCCGTATAATCAACCCGGTTAAATGAGGCATGAACAAAATATAAATAAGTCCCACCAGCTTGCCTGGAATGAGACCGGCTACGAGTACACTGGATTGAATGAGAGATTTTCCGGGGTACATTCGTGCTAGTCCAAGTGATACACCAATGGCGGCAAGTCCTACAACCGATCCAATAATGGGAGATAACCACATATCATGTCCGGCATAATGCATTGTAATTCCAGGTACAGACAAGATCGCAGTGGCAATCACAGCCGGGAAGATCATGAACGCCAGCTGTGTCTCCGATATTTTTCCTTGGTCCGTTAACATGAATCCTCCCTCCCCTCTCCTAAATCATGAATGCAATTTGATGCCTATCGCGGCTTGTTCCAAGGTGCTGGACGCCACCACAAATCCTTCAACCCTTTGGCATTCGTCGGTGCCACCGGAGATAGATACGGCGCCCCAAATGAGCGAAGACTGCTCAGATGAATGACGATCAAAATGATGCCCAGCATGACCCCGATTAGCCCCAGCGTTCCAGCCAATATCATAATGGGGAAACGAAGTAGCCGTGTCGAGATGCTGGCGGAGTAACGAGGAATCATAAAGGATGCAATGCCTGTGATCGCAACGATGATAATCATGGGAGCAGAGACGATACCCGCCGTGGTTGCAGCTTGTCCAATGATGAGCGCGCCAACGATACTGACCGCGGAACCTACCTGTTTCGGCAGGCGAACACCGGCTTCCCGGAGCGCTTCAAAGGCAATTTCCATAATCAGTGCCTCTACAAGTGCGGGAAAAGGAATCTCCTCTCTGGCTCTGGCAATACTGAGCAACAGTACTGTAGGAATCATCTCTTGGTGATACGTCGTGATTGCGACATAAGCCGAGGGGAGTAACAAGGACAGAACATAAAATACGTATCGCAGCCAGCGGAGAAATACGCTCATAAACACATATTGATAGTAATCTTCAGGTGACTGCAGCATGGAAAATAGCGTTACAGGAGCCACCAGCGTGAACGGTGTTCCGTCCACCAGGATCGCAAAGCGCCCTTCCATCAGGTTGGAGGCCACAACGTCCGGACGTTCGGTAGCAATCATTTGAGGAAATGGAGAGAATCGCTGATCGATGATATCTTCCTCAATATACTGACTTTCCAAAATGTCTCGAACTCTTAACCGATCCAGTCGCTGCTCTACTTCTGTCACTAAAGAAGCATCAATAATGCCTTCCACGTACGCAAGTGCAATGCTGGTATTGGAGCTTTCTCCAACGGTTCGTGTTCGGAATTTGAGTGCAGGTGTTTTGAGCCGTTTGCGAACCAAAGAAAGATTCATTGCCAGCGACTCGGTGAAGCCGTCCCTTGCACCACGAACCGTTGATTCAGCTAGAGGCTCTTCTGTTGAACGATTCGCGGCTTTATACAGCGGATACGTTGTTGCCACATTGGAGCCTTCCAGCAATAGCAGTGCTTCACCTTCCAATATCGCTTCTGCGGCCTCTTTCGACGTTTCCACGGTCTTTACGGAAGATAGAGGAACCTGAGCAGCCTCCATGCCAATCTCCTGAACGGGCGTTAAAACCTGGCGCTCAAGCCGCTCCGTATCACATAAACCCACGCAATATACACATAGTGCCGAGGTGAAGCCCGCGGTCTCGAATGAATGAAATATCACATCGGAGCAGTCCGTAAATACGGCGCGTAATGTCTCTTCATCGATAGCCAGATCCCCCGTTAAGGGCAAGTCCTGCTGCGTTTCTTGTTTTTCTTGATCCGATTGTCCTTCTTGATCCGATTGTTTCTTGCCTTGGTTCTCTTGGTTCTCTTGGTTCTCTTGGTTCTCTTGGTTCTCTTGGTTCTCTTTCTTCTTCTCTTTTTTGTTTGAATTTTGATCCGTATTTTTCTTCGCGTTTTGATCCGTATTCTGTCTTGATTTTTCACTGTTTTCGTTCTGGTTTTGGTTTTCGTTTTCTTGCTGATCTTGTTCTTGTTCTTTCTGTTCTTCTTTTGTATCCTGTTTACTATTTTGCTCGGTTGACTGCTCTGTATCTTGCTTCGAATCCTGTTGTTCCGTGGTGCTTGAGTTTGTGTTGGTATCTGTATTCTTATTTGTGTCTGAGTTGCTACTTGTACTTGAGTTCGTATTCGTATTTGAGTTTGTTCCTGAGTTGGTATTTGTATTTTGACTGTTTTGACTCATGGGCTCCACCCCCTTTCCACCGATTCGTCCAAGTATTCTCAGTAAAAGATATCATTTGCTTCCTTCACCAGAAATATGCAGTGTGAACGACGAAAAGAGCCGCTCCGTGAGCGACTCTTTTTTAAACTAACATTTAACTATCACTGGACAGATTGTGTGTTCTAGCTATCCCTTAACTGCACCCAATGCCACACTTCCAATGATCTGTTTCGAAAATACGGCGAACACAACAATAATCGGCAATATAGAAATCGCTACGCCCAGATACAACAATCCGTAATCCATACCGTAGTAGCCCTGAACCAGAGCGACCAACACGGGTAGCGGATACTTATCCAGGGAGAAAAAGAGTACGAGTGGTGTCAGGAAATTATTCCATGACCCGATGAAGGTGAAAATCCCCAGAGCCGAAATCGCTGGCCCAAGGATGGGCAGTACAATCTGATTAAACGTCCTGAACTCATTCGCACCGTCCACCCGGGATGATTCAATGATCTCATCCGGAATGCTGCTCTCCATAAACTGTTTGATAAAAAATACGTTAAAGGCATTCGCCGCCGCAGGTAAAATAATCGCCGCATAACTGTCCAGCAGGCCAAGTGTACTGAACAACCGGTATACCCCGATTAGCGCCAGTTGACCCGGAACCATCATCGTGGCGAGCAGAAACAGAAACAATCCGGTGCGCCCTTTGAAGTTAAACTTGGCAAATCCATAGGCCGTTAAAGCACCGATATACAGTGATAACACTGTAGAACTGCCAGCGATAAAGAAACTGTTGGCGAAGCCACGCCAAATGTTAATTTTTGAAGCCATATTCACATAATTGTCTATCAGAAAGGCACCTGGAAGAAACGTAAAGCTTGAAGCAATCGACGCATTGTTATGTGTGGAATAGATCAGCATCAGGTAAAACGGAATCACACACAAGACAGCGAGGGCGATCAGAAACAGATAAACGAGGATTTTGCCCAATGTCAGCCGCTGACGAAGCGCATGATGTTGAACTACGGCCTCCCGCTGCGCGGCAACCTTAGCAGTTTGCATACAATCTCTCCCTCCCTATGAACGGCTCTTCCGTTTGGTCATGATGAAGGATGCAACCGATAACAAAATAATAATGACGAACAGACAAAATGCAATGGCAGCTCCATAACCAAAACGTGTACTCTGGAACGCTACATTATATAGATACATGATGCTGGTCATCGCCGCACGGTCCGGCCCTCCCGTACCATTGGTCAACGTAAACGGCTGGTCAAAAATCTGAATGCCCCCAATGATTGAGGTAATAATCTGAAATAATATAATGGGTTTGAGCATCGGCACGATGATGTGCAGGAAAATATGTTTTTTCTTGGCACCATCGATTTGTGCAGCTTCTTGCAGCGCCGGGTCTATTCCTTGTAATCCGGCCAGATAGATGACCATTGAATAACCAAAGTACTGGAAGAACAGAATGGATGACACGATCAGCCGCATAAACCAGGGGTCATCTTTCCAATTGATCGGGTCCTGAATTAACCCTGTCTGCACGAGAAAATGATTCAGTCCCCCCGACTGCCAATCAAAGATCAGACTGACAAGCAAACCGAGAGAAGCAGCCGTAACGATGTTAGGGAAGAAGTATACCGCCCGGAAAATATCCCGTCCTTTTAACAACTTGTCGTTCAAAATAAAAGCAAGTACAAGGGAGACTGTCAATTGCGGTACAACCGACACACCCCATATGAAGAGGGTATTAAACAATGTTTTGTAGAAAAGAGGGTCTTGAAGCACGGCGACATAGTTACCGATCCCGACGAACTCAGGCGTGGTGATCCCGTCGAAATTCGTGAAACTGATATATAAAGAGTACAGAATCGGATACAGTCCAAAGATGGCAAACACGATAAAAAAAGGAGCAATAAAGTAGTACCCGTAATGGTCTTTACGAATTGTCTTGGCAAACATACGCTGTCCTCCAATCATTAATTGACCTAAAGCAAACTACGATGGTTACACAAGCACTCCGATGACAGAAGATTCTTTCAATCGCTGTTATCCCCGGATTTTTTTGATTCCCTTATTTTAAAAGGGAAAATCCGGTGATAAAGGCGACCGCTTCGCTTTTCCAGCTTTCTTCTGTCCTCTCCGTTGTTTGTGTAAACGCTTAGTTAACTTCGTAGGTTCTGGAGTAGTAAACTTACTCTACCTCTAGCTCTGGGAACCTTAAGCGCACGTCACGTTTGATGCGTTTCACCACTTCTTCCTTCGTCTGAATATCGCCGTTCAGATACAACTGCAACAAGTTTCGATAGATATCATTGCTGATAATGCCGTCATATTTGGTGCGTTCATACACCGGAACCTGCTTGGCGGCCTCCGAGAAAAATTCAAAATGTTTCTGTCCACCCAGATAGGCCGAGGTAAGTGAGTCCGCCAGCTGGTCATTCACGACCATGTTGCTTGTAAAGTAATCCTGCTCCTTGGCAAGCCCTGTCAGAAATTCATGATTAAAATTGTAAAATTCGATGAATTTCCAGGCCGCATCCTTCTGATCACTTTGGTTATACATCGCAATGTAGGTTCCTCCTGAACTGAAGGACGAAGGCCCGTGTGCCAAACCCCATAACCCTTCGGTATCGGGTGCGTTCGCTTTGAATGTAAACTGCAATCCCCAAGTCGCCGCAGGATAGAACATCACTTCACCTTTTTGCATGGACGCCGCATACCCTGCACTTCCATCCTCGTATTCAGCCAGGACACGGCGCTCCCTTGCCTCACGCACCAGATCAAGCACCTTCATATACGTAGGATCAATGACGAGCTTCCCATCTTTCACCCAAGGAATGCCACCGTACGAGTTGGCTATTCCGTTCCAGTTCGCCAGTGCATGTACCTTGTTACTACTTTGTTCCTGTACTTTTTCTCCGATAGCAAAAATCTTCTCCCATGTATCAATCTGGGCGCTGACTTTCTCTGGATCGTCAGTGCCCAAATATTCCTTCGCCAGATCACGGCGATAATAGATGCCTCCAGGTGTACCTTGATAACCGATGGCGCGGACATTACCCTCACTATCCTGCTCATTAGCCTGTACAAAAGGGTACTGTTCTTTAATTAACTCGTTTGCGTTGTATGGTGCAGCTGATAAATTTTCCAAATACGGAACATCAATGAGTTCCCGGATATTTGCATTTTCAATCATAAACACGTCGGGTGCTTTGGAACTGGTCTGAAGTGCTGATTTGAGTTTGGTCAGATAAAAGTTGCCCGGTATATTAACGAAATTCACTTTGATATCCGGATACTTCTCTTCGAATTTCTCAATGGCATAGCCTGCCTCATCCGTGAAACTCCAGACCGTGATCTCTTGCTGCTTCGCTTGATTGGATGCACCTGTCTGGCAACCCGCAAGCAATAGGACTGAAGTTGCAAGCACCGTGACTGGTACAACAAACCGCTTAAACCATCTCTTCATAAAAGTACCCTCCCTGAAAAGGAAACGCTTACAATTTATTTGAGTATAAGAATTTGAGCGGTGGCTTTCTCCACAAATATTGTCAATCATCCTTGATATTTTGCGATATTGGATCGGTGACGTTTGCGAAATTCGGACGGCGTGCAGTTATTGTATTTCTTAAAAAGACGATTATAGGAGTTCACATTGTTGAATCCGTGACTGATCGCAATCTCCAAAATGGATTCCTGACGAAACAAAAGCGCCCACTCCGACTTGATAATGCGAAAATGATTCAAATATTCCATTAACGTGATGCCCTTGATTTCTTTGAATAGTTTGCAGATATGGAACTTACTGAACTTCATATGTTCTGCCACCTGCTCCAGCTTAATCGGCTCGGCATAGTGCTCTTCCAAATACTCGCATACGGATTCGAGAAACTCGAACTTTTTGGAAGATACGCAAGGCCAGCATGGCGACGTATCCCTTGATGGAGCCGGGGGCGCGGTACGCAGCAGCAGTACGATCAGATCATATAACCGAGAAACCATAAGCCAACGGTAGCCAGGTTTCTGGTTTTTTATCTCTGCGGCAATTGCTTCAATATAAGGACTGGGGTTAGACTGACTGCCCGACGGAATGATGGACGTTTGATTAAAAAGTGTCCCGAGTTCCTGCATTTCCGTTTCATTCGTAAAGCTTCCGGTTAACAATTCAAGCCGAAACAACAGAATAGTTAGCCGTCCGGTGCCAGGCATAAAATAATGCACATCCCCCGGTTTGATCAGAATGATGTCCCCTTGGTTTAATTCATACATTTGCTCATTTACACCGATCCGTGCATGTTTTCCAGTCACGATAACAAGTTCCACTTCATCATGCCAATGTGCCGCATAATTGAATTCTGCACCTGTATAAATTAACCGAATGGGAAACCCGTCGGCCATGTGACCTGTTTCGAGAAAAGTAGGTACGCCCATGTCATTTGCCTCCTCTTTTTTCCATACACATCTGCCTCATGTTTCTATACTTATGCCTGAATGTACTTCCCCGTTTCTCATATTCTATCTAAAATGGGACCAAACATCCAAATTTTCTGATCTCAATGGTTAGGGAGATTGAACATAAGCATGTTAGTATAAGCTAAGGAAATCCAATGAAATCGGAGTGGTCAGACATGAAATTCAGCGATTTTAAAATAGGACAGCGTTACGAAACCGGGTCGGTTCTTTTAACGAAGGAGGACATCCTACATTTTGCCGAACTTTACGATCCGCAATACATGCATCTGGATGAGGACAAAGCGAAAAAAGGACGCTTCGGAGGTCTGATTGCATCGGGCATGCAGACTCTGAATGTCACGTTCCGACTATGGATCGATGTTGGCGTGTATGGTGAGCATATTATCGCTGGCACGGGCATGAACCATATTCAATTTCTGAAACCTGTCTATCCAGGGGATGAACTTCACGTTATCGCTGAAGTCACCGAGCTTCGTCCGAGACGAACCGGGAATGGCACGGTGACGGTATTGCTAAGTACATATAACCAAAAGGGCCAGAATGTATTTCGGGCGGAATTGAGCGCGTTGGTGGACAATTAAAAGGCTAAGCTGGTTATGTTATGTCATAATAACTGAGAAAAAAATGATCGACATAGTCTCTCGTTGGTTAACTACAAAAATAGTAAATAAGAGTCATGCAAAAAGCCGCCCTGGGGGGGGCGGCTTCCGTTATTTATCAATGGTTTTAGGAAAACGAGTTCCTTAACACTTGTCCAAGAATCTCCACACCTTTGGCAATTTGTTCATCAGATGGTGTTGAGAAATTCAATCGAATCGCATTGCACGGGTCTTGCTCATTTACGAGGAAGGCGTTACCTGGTACTACGGCTACACCTTGCGCAGCCGCCGTTTTGGCATAATCCACCATCGGTACATGAGCAGGCAGATCACACCATAAGAACAGTCCGCCATCTGGACGAGTATAGGTCACAGCATCGCCTAGATGCTCTTGTAGTTTGTCCATCATCAGTGTAGCCTTTCGGAGGTAGACTTCACGAATGTGATTGATGTGCCCGGCGTAATCATACTGCGTCATAAAACGATGAGCCAGAATCTGCGGAAGCATCGCTGTATGTACGTCTTCCCCCTGCTTGGCTACAACCATCTTCTCCACGACTTCATGCGGAGCCTGTACAAAGCCAACTCGCAGTCCGGCCGACAAAATTTTGGAGAACGATCCGACATAGATGACCAAGCCCTCTTCGTCCATAGACTTAATCGTTGGCACGTCCTCACCATTAAATCGAAGCTCTCCGTATGGATTATCCTCCAGAATCATAACACCATATTTCTTAGCCAGTGCATAGATCGCTTGGCGCTTCTCCAGACTGGTGGTTACGCCTGTAGGATTTTGGAAACTAGGAATAACATAGATCATTTTTACATTCGGCTCGGTTTGGAGCGCATGCTCAAGTTTATCGATGTCCATACCGTCCGTCTCCATCGGAACCCCTGCCAGCTTCGCACCGGAAGCACGGAAGGAATTCAGAGAACCGATAAAGCTGGGACTTTCGCAGATAATGGTATCCCCTTCATTACACAGCACTTTACACGCAAGCTCAATCCCCTGTTGTGCCCCTGACACGATAAAGAGTTGGTCGGACGGCTTACCTGTATTGAAATTCTGTTCCAAGTGTTGCTGGAGTGCTTCACGAAGCGGTACATATCCTTCCGTGATGCCATATTGCAACGCTGTAACCGGATCTTGTTCCAGAATCGACTGGGTGAAGGTACGAATCGCTTCAATCGGGAACGTTTCTGGCGCAGGGTTGCCCGCTGAGAATGGGATTACATTTTGACCTGAAGAAGCTTTCAAAATCTCACGAATAATGGACGGTTGCAGTGATGCAATCCGGTTGGAAAAGGTATAATTCATCTTTACTAACATCCTCTCGGCATCTAATCGATCTGAGTTCTAGCTCTAATGATACATTAGACTCTATTATACGAGCATTTTTCAATTTGCCAAAGAGTCCTGCTGCTTTTTCATACAAAATGTTGTGAATCCTTGTTCCGAATACCTCTAGTAACGACAAAAAGCTGCTCTCGGCAGCTTATTTCATCTCAGACAGTCTCGTCGCTTTTACTACGTAGGTCGCAAGCCCAGGAAACATTCGAGCTAGAGCAGGATAAAAGCGGTTGGTTTTGGCAAAGGCAAGATTCTGAATCATTCTGGCTCTTCGAAGCAATGGGGCGAACTCCCGATTCGCTTCAAGTATATACTCGCTTTGCCATGTGGTATAGTCGATTTCTTCCTTAAGGTATGCATCTGTCCACCGCGCGCATACGATCGAGGAACGAAGGGCAATGGACATCCCGTCTCCGCACAGAGGTGGAATGACCATCATCGTATCCCCAATATGCGGATAATCGGACCACGATTCCGGGACATTAGACAGTTGCAAAGGCGCAACGGACACTTGGGTTCCCTGAATGGCCTCCCCTTCTGCTAAACGAGCCGCCAGATTTGAATTCGTCATCGCGGCTGCCTGCAAAATCTCTGTTACGGACTTGCCGCTCCCCTGTACAGAATCAAGTGTTAACAATGCGGCAACATTAACCGTGTCGTTTTCAATCGGAGATATGCCCACATAACCACCATCACAAAAATATAATTCTACCCTCGCCGGTATGTTAATACCTTTGTAATGAGATTTGACACCGACATATATCGTCTCGTCCCGAACTCCTTCTTCGCTACTTGTTCCTCTCAACTTTTTGCTCCCGTATGCCCCGATAACCGCCTTGGCTTGATAACATCTCCGTTCATCGCCCTGCTTCACCTCGACTTCATAACTCTGATTCTCAAGTTGCCGGATCGAAGTAATATTCACTTTCGTTAAAATTTCGGCCCCGGCGTTATAAGCCTGCTGATGCAGTAGCTGATCCAGCTCATATCGGCTTATTCCATAGGCGAATCCAGGCAAAGGTGCTTCAATCTCACCACCATCCGGCATCGTAATCCGGGCATGATCCATACTGCTGGGGCTCTTCTCCTGATTCAACAGATGAATGCCAAGACGCTCCAGCATCTCCCTCGTTTCAGGTGACATGAACTCCCCACATGTTTTATGTCTGGGAAACTGTTGCCGATCGAGCAACAACGTTCGATGACCTTGCCTGGCCAGTTCGATCGCACAGCTACTGCCCGCAATGCCAGCTCCAACAATGATTACATCGGTTGATTTCATCATGTTACGAGGCCTCCCTTTCGCGGAATCACCACAGAATATCGGAATAACGGTTTCCACTCATAGGTCATTGTCTCATGTTTCAATCGATGTTTGAGTTCCTGCCAATCCTGATCTGTAAATCCCTTGGCTACCGACAACGGTCCGTCATGACGAATATAACGGTTACGCGAGATAAGTCTTGTTGTAATCCATACCGCTTTATAAGACACCGGATGACGGTGAATATCGTTGATAACCACACCATATCTCGATGCACGAAGCATATGACGAATCATATCGACAAGTTGTTCTCCTTCAAAATGGTGAATAAACTGTGAGCCTGTCACAATATCGGCTGAATCATCAGGCAACGCTGTTAGATCGGCACGCTGTACTCGAACACGAGGCTCGCTCTGAAACAACTGTCTTGCTTCTTCACAAGCCTCTTCGGTCAGATCCACTAGCGTAATTTGCATATCTATCCCTTGTTTTTTCGCCCAATGCAATAGCTTCAGATTCACATCTCCTGAACCTGCACCAACGTCCAGAAGGGTTAGCTTATCCGGCTTACCTACGGATTTCCATAACTTCTCCACACCGGACACGGTGGGACCAGGAGCAGCAAATATTTTGTTCAACCGCCGTAAATGTCGCAACGCTTCACGCAGTTCTTCGCCACCCATGGAAAAGTCATCCATCAATTCTTCTTCCCTGGCACGACTGCTCAATCTTCTAAAGAAGGACATGATCCTGCTCCTCCATGACCGATGTTAGCGCCGGAACATAAGTGAATTTTATTAATTCTGCGATAAGTCCGGGACCAAAAGCCATGGCTACGCCTTCCGTTGACGATTGTGCCTGCTTTTTCATATCCATGCGCATCGCTTGCAGCACAAACAAGATCGTATTCGAAGACAAGTTGCCGTAATCTCTCAAAACATCCCGACTGTACTTCGTCTGTTCCGGCTTCAAATTCATCACTTCCTGAACAGAATCTACGATTCCTCGTCCGCCCGGATGTATTGCCCATAGTTCGGGGAGCTGTTCATTTTGCAGCAAGAGACCCAGTTCTTCTTGCAAATGGTTGCCAAGTAACTTCGGGATGCGTGGCGACAGAAGCAAATCATAGCCGTAATCGGCCACTTTCCACGTCATGTCTTCCGTCGAATCGGGTAGCAACACCGAATAGCCGGTTCCCAGACTCAGGTAGTCTCTATGCCTCGCCTCTGGCGTACCCACAATGGATGCAGAAGCGGCATCTCCAAAGAACGACGCAGCAAACAGTGCCTCCCGATCTTGCACCGGCTGGAAATGAAGGGTACATAATTCAACGCAAACGATCAGCACTTGTGAACCTGGGGCACCCTGAACGACGTCACGGGCCATCTGAACTGCTTTTAACCCTGCTGCGCAGCCCTGAAAAATGAGTGGTAATCGGTTCACTCGAGCAGAAAGTCCAAAGTGTTGGATCAATTGCACATCAAGTCCTGGCAGATACTGCCCAGTGCAGCTCACCGTAATTATATGAGTTATCGCTTCGGGAGAGATCTGCGCGTCTTGCATTGCTTCTTCCGCGGCATTAATCGCCAGAGGGAGCGCCTCCCGCTGGTATGTATCCATGCGTTCCCGTGTCGTTGGAATATCCGGCTGTGTACCAGAAGGGATATAACGGCATTCTTTCAGTGTTCCAAGATAACTCGGTTCCACGGTATACCGTGTCTCCACACCACAGGATTTGAAAATACGCTTGGCAAACCTCGCCAAATCCGGTCGATCAACCAGTGAAGAAGCGATAAGCTCTGCAATGTCCGGCTGAGCTACCTTGTGTACGGGGAGCGCCGTTCCCATGCCAAGAATGGCGATATCACTCGAAGGGTTATTTGGATTCATATGAACCTCCTGATTTTGGCTATAATTACCTGCAATTAACACCTCTTACCCTTTATGAAAAAGTTGTAATCCCCAAAATGATATTGATCCATATAAAATTATTGCGAAGATGTATTGAAGCCGTAACATGACTCACTGTTTCCAGGCGACGAGTTCTCTGCCCGGATTATATATTTTATTAAGATGATGACATACTCAGAAGCGCCGTTTGACGAACTTCAACAATTCATAGAAAAAAACACCTCCTAAGGATAAATCCTTCCGCTACTTACAGGCGGATTTCATCCTTAAAAGGCGTTATTCGATTAATCAACGATTCTTAATTCTTTCCAATCTTCAGAAGCTTGCGAATTGGATTCGACCAGCAATTTTAACGATACCCCGGTCAGGATTTCTCTCAAAGGATAATAGATCCGATTCTTCCACTTGATTTGTTTAGCCGGATTTAGAGTGAAGGACTTGTCTTGATATTTTACGATGATCTGATCCTTACTGCGATTTACAGTGCCATCAATTAATTTTACCAATTCGTCTACAGGGGTGTAGATGGTAGAATCCATCGCTCTGAATGTTCCTTGACCCTGGAATTGCATATATTCCCCGTTGTATTTAACCGGCACAGGATCATTAATCGTTAAATAATTGGCCAGGTCAAATGTAAACAAGTACTCGCTCTGACTTGAAACGTTAATGACATTTCCGCTTCTGGAAGGTGTCATCAGATTCGTGCCAATGACTCGTAATGCACCTTTATTCAGCAGTCCCGATTGCATAATGTGATCCGTATTATTGTTATCCACCCAACCCAGTCCGAAGTCAATCGCAGAAGATCCACCTGTCGTATTAATGGGAATCGTTTGGATTAGTTTCGCGGATGAGGTGTCAAATATACGGTATTCTTCCTTTCCAGGAACGCGACGCCCATTCTCCGTATAGTTCACCCAGAGTACAACATATTTCCCGTTAGGACTAAACTGCGCAACACCGAATGTGTATTTCGCTTTGGATGTGTTAGACTCGAGAAGTGTATGCGCCTTACCGTTTATGATCAGTTCATGTTTGAACATTCTTTTTTGGCTTGTTTGTTTATACATTGTAGATGAAGTTAACATTTTCTTGTAGACGTAGTCATACGTGTCTTTTTTTCTATATGAGCCTAGTCTGCGCTCGCTCCCATCTGGTCTGATCTCGTAAGAATATTCACCGGGATTGTCCACATAACCCCGACCAGAAACGTAATATTTCCCTGGCGTAACATATAACGAACCTTTCGTTGGTTCTGGATCGAAGTCATTATGAAATAACAAATTTGTCACATAAAGACTCGTGTGTTCGGAAGGTTTTTCTTTAGTTCTATGTATTAACTTATTCGTTGATAATGAATATACGAGATACTCACGTGGTCCTTTTTCGACAACATACATATTCGCATCGGGATAAATTTCATCCATTGTACCCGTAGATTTACTTACATTTCCGATTACAGACACCTTGTTGGATCGACTATCATACTTCAAAATTTGCTGGTTAGATGCCGTGTTTAATGTACTGTACCTGATCCAGGGGTTCTTTGTATTCGATCCATATGCTTCTGTAAAAGAATAGTCCTTTGATGTGTCTATAAAATCAATTACCGTATCTTCTTGACGAAACAGACCTGTGGAATAATCTACAATCGTCTTTCGAATAAAAGGCTGTTTTGTTTCGTTTTGCTTGTAAGTATGGTACATCCATTGAAAATATATCTTTTGCTTTACTCCAGCTCCTCCCTCACTAGCCATAGCTACTTTCCCCGGAAAAGTACAACTTAACAAAAATAACATAATTAAAAATAATGCTGTAAAATGACGTTTTCTCATCCTAATCTCCTATCTTAAATGTAATGAATGGACTTTCAGGACTATTATAAATCTGAGAAAGATTAGCCCACAAGGATTATAAATCCATTTCTTTTGAATTTTGATGGTCACACGAAGGAAACTTCTTCTCACACACAAAAAGCCGCCCATAGGCGGCTTCAACGTCATCGTTATATATCAAACTTCTGCGCGGCTAAAAACGTCCCTCAACTTGTCACTCATCAAGTACCAAGCATCTTCAGCCATTTCAATATCGCCATGATGTGTAAAACCGTGCACTGCCCCTGCGTACTCTTTGTGGGTCACCTTTACACCGTCTGCTTCCAGCTTCGCGGCATATACACGAGCTTCTTCAGCTAGAGAATCTCTCTCCGCAGTAATAATCAGAGCCTCAGGCAAATTAGAGAGTGATTCGGCAAGCACCGGAGAAGCTAAGGGGTTCGAGGCATCCTCTGGTTTTGATAAATACATTGCATTAAACGTTCTAGCCACATGGGCTGGGATAGCTTCCGGAAAGTCAGGTTTCTCCTCGGGTTCTGTAGCCACATCCAGCACAGCATAATCAATAATCTGGAGCAGAATCGGGAATTCATCCCCACGTTCCCTATTCAGCAAACATACCGATGCTGCCAGATTGCCTCCCGCACTATGACCACCAATAGCAAACATAGCTGCATTAGCGGAGAACTGATCTGCATTGGAATGCATCCATTTCACGACGTCATAGCACTCATGGACAGCCGTGGGAAATTTGTGCTCAGGTGCTAACTTATAATCAATGTTCACGACGAGACATGCTGCACGATCTGCAATCAAACGACACCAAGGGTCGTCCCCGTCAGCCTGACCCAGCACAAACCCGCCTCCATGCATGTTAAAGAACACGGGCCAAGTTAAGGCTTCTTCGTTTTTCTTTTTTGGGTTCGGCACATACACCAACACCCGGGTTTCTCCGGCGGAGGTAGGAATCGTGTATTCTTTTACAGTAACGTCATATGTAAGACTTGGTTGGAGACTCTGATCATTTCCCGAGCTATGCTGACGCATTTGTTGAACCATGGCAATCTGCTGCTGTTGATCCATTCACATCCACTCCTTCATCATCTTTGTGTATACCGAAAACTGCTACAATCGCATCTGCTTCATTAAATCTATTCGCTGAGTGTCTCCTGAATCCTCTTTGGAAGCTTCTGCACAATCAAGTCATAAGAGTGATCAATCATGGCATAAATGTCCTCGTTCGATAAGGAACCATCCAGTATGACGGAATTCCAATGCTTTTTATTCATATGGTAGCCGGGAATAACAGCTTTATGCTGCTCTCTCAGGTTCTCCGCAATGATCGGATCACATTTCAGATTCAAACGGCTATTCTCTCCATTGCCTTCAAACAGAAGTGCAAACATTTTGTCTGCTACCTTAATCACTGCCGTTTCAGGACCGAATGGAAATTCCTTCACAGCCCCTTTTTTGCCAAGACAATAATCCATAATGCTACCCGTCACAATACTTCCTCCTCTAAACTGAACTCGTTTATCTTCCATTTTAATCGAAGCCTTACACAAAGAAAACCTCCTCCGATAAATCGGAGAAGGCTTCGTTCCTTGTATGTTAATTAACCTTATCGTTGCGCGTTTTGCTACGGCGCTGCTGGCTCTGATAGGTAGAACGGCTACCTGTTTGGCTATGATCTGCTTTACGCACTCTCTCAGATGACGGTGTACCCTTAACTTTGGCTTGAGGATTGTCGCTACGTCCGGAACGCGATCCATTCGAGCTACGCTCTTCGCTTCTACCGCCGGATGTTGCTTTATCCCGTTTGGTAAACCATTCGGACCTAGGCTTACGCGCCGGATTGGCCTTGGATTTCGCCGGTTTATCCGCAGTAGCGCGATTAAATCCTGATCTACTGTCAGCTGTTCTGGAACTTTGTTTTGTCCGTTTACCTTGATTCGTTTGATTCATTGGGGCAAACACAGGCGTATTGGTCATCGGGTAAGGATGGTCCTTCACTTCGGGAATCGATTTTTTAATGACTTTCTCGATATCCTTCAGGAAAGGAAGCTCATCCTTCTCACAGAACGAGATCGCCATCCCGCTTTTCCCGGCTCGGCCTGTCCGACCAATACGATGGACATACGTCTCAGGAATGTTCGGCAGATTGAAGTTGATGACATGAGTCAACTCCTCCACATCGATACCTCTCGCCGCAATATCGGTTGCAACCAGCACACGAGTTACACCGCTTTTAAAATTGTTCAGCGCCCGTTGGCGTTCGTTCTGTGACTTGTTGCCGTGAATCGCCTGCGCCGTTACATTATTTTTGGCCAAATCTCGCGTAACCCGATCAGCACCGCGTTTTGTACGAGTAAACACCAGTGCAGTAGCGATAGATTTATCTTGCAAAATATGATTTAACATGTTCTGCTTATTGCCCTTCTCCAGCAAATATATAGACTGTTGAATACGATCTACCGTTGATGATACCGGAGTAATCTCCACTTTCACGGGGTTCACCAGCAGTGTTTGCACCATCTTCACAATCTCTGGCGGCATGGTAGCCGAGAAGAACAAAGTCTGTTTCTTGTTCGGCATCTTGGCAATGATGCGTTTCACATCGTGGATAAAACCCATATCGAGCATTCGGTCCGCTTCATCCAGGACAAGAATCTCTACTTTGCTAAGATCAATCTGCTTCTGATTCACCAGATCCATCAAGCGTCCAGGTGTAGCAATGATAATGTCTGCTCCCTGATGCAGTGCGCGCTCCTGTACTCTTTGAGACACGCCGCCTACAATCGCCACGGAGCGAATGTCCGTGTATCTGCTGTACATTTTAATATTATCGGATATTTGAATGGCAAGCTCCCTTGTCGGGGACAAGATCAGTGAGCGAATAGCACGGACGGATTTTGCTTTTGGATCTGACTGTTTACCGGGAGTCGCTTGTTTCTGCTTGCTACCTTGGCTCAACAACTGGATAATAGGCACCGAAAACGCCGCTGTCTTACCTGTTCCCGTCTGCGCACAGCCAAGTAAATCTCTGCCCGCAAGCACGGCAGGTATGGATTGCTCCTGAATCGGAGTGGGTTTACTGTAATTTGCTTTTTTCAATCCTTCCAAAATCGGAGGGATAATGTTTAATTCCTGAAATGTCATGTTATCTCCTTCATCTACGCACATCTCTACATAAAACGAATCTTTATGTCACACGTAACGGTTAAGGATAACACTAAATCACGATTCTGTATATCTTTTTGAACGTTATTTGATGATCAGTCCCATTAATCCGGCAAACGTTGCTGCTTGATGCGGTGCGATCGCACACCCGGCCAGATCCTCCAGCGTAAGAACAAGAGCATCAAATTCGCTATCACTGAGGTCCAATCCTTTCATAGGTGTTCCGGTAAACGTCACCTGATCCAGCCTACATGTACCGAATGCAATCTTTTGTAATTTCAGATAGGCAAAATCCGCACCGATCAAGCTACATTCGAGGTACTCCACCTGTTTAAGATGGGAAAAACGAAAATTGCTATAGTCGCATATACTCTCCACAATGCTAACGTTTTGCCACCTGCTACCGGAAAAGTCCGTGCCGACCAGTTTGCAATTGGCCCACTCCGTACGATGCATAAACGTATTTTGCAGATTCACATTGGACAAGTCGCAGTGCTCGAACCGCACATCCGTAAACTCACAATGTTCAAGTGATGACTCCAGAATGGTTACATGCCGGAACACCACGTTCTCGAATGATGCTTTGCTCACCTCCAGCATGTCCAGTGTCATATGTTCAAACAGTCTGTCCTTGTACTCTGTTTTCGAATCCAACGTATAGATCGGTTCAGATTCAAGCAATTGCAAGGTCAGCTTGGGTTTCTCTATTTTCATGCGAGCCTCCTTTGATGAGTCGGAAAATACCAGCCTGGCTATTGTATTCTTAATGGTTAACCTTTTACAGCCACAACCCGCATTCTGGCAATATCCAGATTCCACTGCCCTTCACGATAAAGCTGCGGTTCTACTTTCTTTTCGACAACCTCCATCATTATCTCCTGCTCCTCTGCATCTATATCATGGAAGAGATACGAAGCAAAGCTACTCAGCCATTGACGGACCCCCTGTTTCAGCGGCCTCATCGTGTCGGCATGTTGTATGAATAAGACTCGGAATCCATATTGCTCCAGCAAGCTTGAAAACTCACCTACGGTTGGATGATACCACGGATTACGTCCTTCCCAAGTGTATCCTCGTGTGAGCAACTCCTCCTGAACCGCATGAAGAAGGATCGCCGTATTACCGCTACCTGCAAACTCAGTAACAAAGCGCCCTCCCTGCTTTAACGCCAATTGCACGGTTCTCAAGGCAGCTGGAGCGTCAGCCATCCAATGAAATGCAGCATGGGAAAATACGGCGTCATAAGGTTCCTTCGTCCGATAATGAGCAGCATCTGCCGTCTGAAAATCAAGTTCCGGATATTTTTCCAAAGCTTGCGCAATGCTTTCTTTCGAAAAATCAATTCCGGTGGTGATCGCTCCGGTTGCCGCAATTTTAGCCGTCAGCACGCCATTCCCACATCCCAAATCCAGAATCCGTTCTCCGGGGGATGGCTGTAACATCGTTAGGATAGGCATAGACTGTATGGGAAGCTTAGTTTGAAGGTCTTGGATCGCTGGAGTCGTTTCATTTATTAAAAAAGTAGATGAATTCTTACTCAATGAACTGTTTGTTGGAAAGGATTGTTTTTCTTCAGGTTGCATAACTTCTCTCCTTTATATTAGAGACATAATATATCTATAATAACTTAAATTATTCGAAGAAAGATGTCAATCTAACCTCACCACTAAGGTCTAACCACTAAAATTTAACAATCACAGTCTAACAACGGAGAGGTCAAATGTTTCTAAGCCCTGCTAAACTAACCCTTAATAAACTCACATCTAGTAAACTAATTTCTGATAAACTTACTTCTAATAAAATAATTCCTAATATATTTAATTTGCACAAAAATCCGGATTGCATCATTTTCATATAAAATACAAAGAAGTGCCTTACAGGTTACATCTCACCTGCAAGACACCCCAAATTCTATTCCAGGCACATTTCGTCCCTATAATTAGTTCTCTATCCTTGGATGATTGTATGAGGGCACTAATTTATGAAAACAGTAGGCCACTCCTGGCCAGTTATAAATTTCTAACGATCACCAGAAACGCTATTTGGCTCAATTCTGGCAATGCTAAATTTTAACGATCACCAGGAAGCTTATTTTGTAATAAATCAGCATTTTATCCTGAAAAAGCGCGATGCTTAATCGAATAACGTCTGTGGTGATCGTTAGAAAAATTTACTCGCTAAAATGCTCCAAATAAGCTCTGTCATGATCGTTAGCGTTTGAACCTTTCACTCAACTCGATTGGTGAATCTTTAACAAAAGGTGCTCTACTTCAGTGGCAGCATGCTTGATTTGGATAGCCCACTTCATTCTACTGTTATTTGCGCATTCAATCACACCAATTCAGTTACACCATTACCGCAGACTCTAACACCGCAACCGTTTCAGTCGATTCAGCTTGACCTTTGTCTTTCTGCAACAGTGATGCAATATCATGCGTTAGTGCTTCTACGTTTTCTGGGCGAGTGGCCCAACTGGTACAGAAGCGAACTGCACTGCGGGAATGGTCAACCTTTTCCCAAAATGTAAATGTGTAGTCTTCGCTCAATTGTGCCAGCAAGGAATCCGGCAGAATCGGGAACTGCTGATTCGTTGGAGAATCATACAAGAACTCCACACCATGTTGTTTAAGGGTATCATGGATTTTCAAAGCCATATCTACGGCATGACGGGAAATTTCCAGATACAGACCATCTTCAAACAACGTTTCAAACTGGATACCGAGCAATCTGCCCTTCGCCAGCAATCCACCTTTTTGCTTGATAATATAACGAAAATCCCGCTTCAACGCATCATTGAGAATAACAACCGCCTCACCCATCAATGCACCAATTTTGGTTCCGCCAATATAGAATACATCACAAAGTCGAGCAAGATCGGCCATCGTCATATCACAATCTTTGGATGCAAGAGCGTAACCGAGACGTGCTCCATCCACAAAAAATGGCAGACCACACGCCTTGCTTACCGCATACAGCGCCTCAAGTTCATCTTTGCTATACATGGTGCCATACTCGGTTGGTTGGGATATGTATACCATGCCGGGTTGAACACTGTGCTCTGGTGACGATTCCTGTGCATGTGCATCATAGACAGCTTTCACTTGCGCAGCCGTAATTTTGCCATCCAGACTCGGAACCGTCAGCACCTTGTGTCCAGTCGCTTCGATTGCACCTGTCTCATGAACAGCAATATGACCAGACACCACGGCTATGACGCCTTGATGCGGGCGAAGAATAGATGCAATCACCGTTGTATTGGTTTGCGTACCTCCAACGAGAAAATGTACATCGGCCTCTTCGTGACCGCAGGCCCTCCGAATCAGCATACGCGCTCGCTCACAATGATCATCTGTGCCGTAACCACTCGTTTGCTCCATATTGGTTTCCATTAATCGCTGCAAAATGCGTTCGTGCGCACCTTCGTTATAATCACATTCAAATCGTATCATCGTGCTCTCTCTCCTGCCTTCTTGTTCAGCTTCTCTTGGATGTTCATCATAGAGGCATAGACCTCTTGAATCTCTTCTTCATTCAGGTTTTGCATTAATTTCATAATCTGCTGATCGGATCGGTCATTCAGCTCATTAAACAACACTTGCCCTTTTTCCGTCAGGCGAATGAGACTAACCCGGCTGTCCTCTGCGGAATCCACCTTAATGAGCAGTCCTTCCTTTGTCAGCTTGTTCACGATGCGGCTCATATAGCTGCGATCAATGGTCAGTGTATCGACCAGATTGTTCGCAATGCTTTCCCCGCGCATCCCAATCTCAATAATGACCCGGACTTCGGCAAAAGAATATCCCGTCCCGAGAATATGCTTATCAAGCACTCCGAGAATATTGGTATAAAAACGGTTAAACCGCCGCATGTCTGCGAGAACTTCTGGTTGAATATGTTGAGAGTTCATTATGAAACCTCCCTTTTAGTGGACATTGTCAACATTATATTAATCAGGATTGTGGACACTGTCAACATTATTCTTCCAGTTCATCAACTCCAGACATCGCACATCATATCTAAAGAAAGCAAAAAGCCGCGCAAGGCGCGGCAACTTTAATGAATTTTAAAGAATTTGGTAAAATCCCATCCTACGTGTGATTATGTTGTACTTGATGCAGGCGGCTGTAAATGCCTCCGGCAGCAACCAGCTCTTCATGATTTCCTTGTTCAGCAATGCCATCGGTGTTGACCACGATAATGCGGTCTGCATTTTTAATTGTAGTCAGCCGGTGAGCAATCACCAGCGTTGTTCTGCCTACCGACAATTCAGCAAGAGATTGCTGAATGAGTGCTTCCGTTTCCGTATCCAGGGCAGATGTCGCTTCATCCAAAATCAGAATCGGCGGATTTTTGAGGAACATACGGGCAATGGATAACCGCTGTTTTTGCCCACCGGACAGCTTAACCCCACGTTCTCCAATAATTGTGTCCATGCCGTCCGGCAAACTCAGAATTAGTTCTTCCAGTGAAGCTCGGCGCGCGGCCTCCCAGATCTGATCCTCGGTTGCCGTAAGGTCACCGTATGCAATATTTTCCTTGATCGTACCCGAGAACAGGAATACATCCTGTTGCACGATCCCGATCTGTTTGCGCAGCGATTGCAGCTTAATATCTCGAATATCAATGCCATCGACCGTAATTCGGCCTTCTTCAACCTCATAAAAACGTGGAAGCAAGCTGCAAATCGTCGTTTTCCCTGCACCAGAAGGCCCGACAAAAGCAACCGTTTCCCCGGGACGAACCGACAAACTAATCTGATTCAAGATGCGCCGGCTGGATTCGTAACCAAACGACACATTTTCAAAACGGATATCTCCCTTTACCTCACGCAGTTCAACCGCCTCTTTGCGATCTGCGATTTCAGGCTCGGTGTCGATGATCTCCAGATAACGTTTGAACCCCGCGATCCCCTTCGGGTAACTCTCAATCACGGCATTAATCTTCTCGATCGGGCGGAAGAATATATTCGACAAAAGCAGGAATGCCATGAAATCGCCCATGTTGATTCGGCCATCAATGTAAAACCAAGCTCCGCTGATCATGACAAACACGGTCACCAGACGCATCATCATATAACTCACCGAGATACTTTTCGCCATCGTTTTGTACGCGAGTAATTTGGTCAGACGGAAATTGGCATTATCTACGGCAAACAGCTTTTTCTCATGCTCTTCATTGGCAAAAGACTGAACGACGCGCATTCCGCCTACGTTGTCTTCAATACGCGCATTGAAGTTACCGACGTCACCGAAAAGTCTACGGTACGTTTTGGTCATCCGACCGCCGAATACAATGATCACCCACGCCATAATCGGAATGATGATAAAGGTGAGCAAAGCCAGCTCCAGATTAATATTGGCCATCAGCCAGAATGAACCAATCAGCGTCATCACGGCGATGAATACATCTTCGGGTCCGTGGTGAGCCACTTCGCCAATATCATTGAGGTCATTCGTGAGATGACCGATCAGATGCCCGGTTTTGCGATTATCAAAGAATCGGAACGAAAGCTTTTGCAGGTGGGCGAACATTTTCTCCCGCATATTCGTTTCGATGTTGATGCCCAGCATATGCCCCCAGTATGTAACAACATAGTTCAGTACCGTATTGAGTGCATAGATCGATAACAGCACGATACACGCCAATAAAATCAGCGGCCAGTCTTGGCCAGGCAGCAGTTCATTGATAAATTTACTAACGGCAAGAGGGAATGCCAACTCCAGCAACCCCGCAAATACAGCGCAGCCAAAATCGATCAAAAACAGTTTTTTATACGGTCGGTAATACGAAAAAAAACGACGAAGCATTTCGATTCACACTCACTCTCCACATTCATATTCGGTTATACAGTGTATACCATTCTATACAGTCTTCCAAAACATGTAAACCTATTCTCGTTGATCGATACTAAAAAGCCTTCTCTGCATTAGAGAGAAGACTTTTTGCATGTTGATTCTGTTCATACATATGGATAAGTTCAAATGAAGATTATGATTGAATGATGTACTATCGTTGTCTATTTTTTTAATGAAACTTCAAATCGAGCACCTGCCTCACCCGCAAACACAATACGCCCGTTTTCGGGTAAGACTACCTCATTCTTGCCACTAACCACAGTATGATTCACACAGACACCTTTCTCGTCATATACAGCAAAGGCGGCATTTGCAGGCATTTTCACGGTCATAACCTGACCTTCGGTAGCTGACGGCACGGAGAACCATCTGTTATAACCTTCTGGCTGGATCGTTATCTTGGATTGCTTGCCACTGTAAAGTGTCTGGACAATCTCTTCACTGGCGTATTTATAGCCTGTAAAATGAATATATTCTACACCATTTTTTCTGGAAAAGTAGATATCCCTCGCATCCCTGCCAGCCATGCCGGGAATCTGGAGTTGGTTCACTGCATGGTCGGCTCCAACCATTTTGTGATTGATCATATACCCGTGAACGCCATTTACTGTATCCAATGGAATGATTGCTGAAGAATGGAGATATGCCGTCGAGGTATATTTTTCATTCATCAAATAATACCGCTGCCCATCACGCTCATCCCATGCCGCTTGAACATCCTTAGGCAATTCATTGTTTTCCAGCTTTTGTGCCTTATATTCCGAGAAAGCAAGTTGTCCTAACCCAGGTACGGACAGATAGGATCGAGACCACAAGTAGACATGACCGTTTGACTCTTCAACAAATTTCAACTTTTCTGTGCCCTCTTTATTTACAAATGTTCCATCCGACGTATAGATGTATCGATTCGAAGGACTATTCGGAACCATTTGGGGAGTAATCAACAGTTCTCCGCCAGTGTTTACATCCACCTTCATAACCGAGTTATTACCTCCATAGTTCCCTGTATACGCAGACATCTCTTTTGGCATATCAGCCTTTGCAGGTAAGCCAAACGACTTTTCAGGCTTGCGTTCTTGAATGATACCTTTGGTCTCGAGTGCGCTAAGTAACAGTTCACTCGCTATCAATTGATCGATTGCACTCGAACCTCCTGAGGAAGTCACCGCGGCAGCCATATTATGCTCTGGAAGCACAATCAAGGATGAGTGATACGATAGAGTATCTCCCCCTTTCGTGAGCGACTTAATACCGTAGTCACTGAAAGGAAACAAGTTTACACTATCCCACCCTAATCCGTAAGATATAGAAGAATCACTCTCTTCTGGCCACATGCCTCGTTGGTACTCCTTTTGTTCCATGGCTTTTACCGACTTCTCGGAAAGAATACCTTCAACCTCGCCAGTGAAGATTTGTGAAAATTTCACAAGATCCTTAGCGGTGGAATAGATGCCTCCGTTAGCAATGATATTATAATTCTCTTGTGGGAGCCGACCTTTATATAACGGTGAATAGATTCCCGCCATGTTTGCCGGGTTAATCACATCCTGTGGTGTTTTCGTGTGTTCCATTTTCAAAGGCTCTGTAAAGTGTTTGTGTATATATGCCGTAAAGCTCAACCCACTGACTCGCTCAACCAGAATTTCAGCTAATGTAAATGCATCATTCGAATAAACCGAATAAGCACCTGGTTCTGCTTTTAGATGCTGCGTTGCAAGTTGATCCAACAACGTATCATGGGAGAGCGTATCATTATCCCCGTACAAGGTTGCATTGTGACTTGAAGTGCCAAGAAGACCTGCCGAGTGATTCAGCAGCATACGTGGTGTAATCTGTTTATAGCGCTGATCTTTCATCTTAAATTCTGGAATATAACTCGTCACGGGTTGATCCAGATCGACCTTGCCTTCATCAACCAGCTTCATTACAGAAGCTGTCAGAACCATTTTACTGGTTGACCCTATGCCATAGATAGTATCGGATGTGAGTGGAACTTCATTCTTTAGGTCATTTTTACCTGTCTGCCCGGAAACAACAATCTCTCCTTGATCCATAAGTGCATATTGCACACTGGTTACCCCGTATGTTTCGGTAAGTAGGCTTGCCTTCTCCATCACTGTTTTCTTGGTCGTTCCGTACATGAGGTCATTGCTTTTAGTAACAGATGGTGCAGCCATAACAGTCCATGGTGTTAACATCATGACTATCACCAGACTCAAAGCTGCGATTGAAGTCCATTTCATGACTGTTCCTCTGGTCATCGCCTTGTTGAATGCGCTCTCGGTTTGGTTTTCCATTCACATCTCCTCCTGGTTTTGTTTATTATCTTACCGCTAGTTCTAATACAAGATTAATCAAGCCAAATGTACTCATCATGACATGAGTATGAACGGAACATGAACAACCAAAAAAATGCTACTTCACATACAAGCGAACTTGTACATAAACGTAGCATTGAAGGTTTATATCAACTGAGATTCATTAACCAGCACAGATGAGTTAGTCATCCTGCCGTTGATGGACAGGTAACGTGATGATAAACGTTGTTCCTTGATCCATTTTACTTTCTACCCTGATATCTCCTTGATGTAACATCACAATCTGTTTGGTTATTGCAAGCCCCATCCCGCTGCCATCATATTTCCGACTATGGGAACGATCCGACTTAAAGAAACGCTCAAATATACGCTTTTGATCCTCGAGAGGAATTCCAATCCCCTGATCTGATATGTACACCGTTACATTACGTACATCTCGTTGCACTTTGACTAAAATTTCACTGTTGTCGTCTGAGAACTTAATCGCATTGCTGAGAATGTTCGTCCATACCTGATTCAACTGATCGTGATCTGCGATGACTTGAACCTTCTGCAAATCAAGCTCAAAATGTATATTACGGGCAGCCCATTGGGGCTGTAATGCAACGATAACCCTACGGATCTGTTCATCGAGGTCACGTGTCACAAGCTGTAGCTGATGGGATTGTGATTCGAGCATACTGAGTTTTAGCAGGCTATCACTCATTTTGGACAACCGTTTTGCCTCCGAGATAATGATGTCGAGATATCGTGCCCGTTCCCGATCTGGCAACTCCACATTCATTAACGCCTGAGCATATCCTGAGATGGAAGTGAGCGGTGATTGCACTTCGTGTGAAACGTTGGCGACAAACTCTTTTCTCATCTGCTCCAGTTGTTGCAAATCCTTCATCATATCTTCAAAACTTCGTGCGAGTGTACCCAATTCACTGGACTGTTTGATATTCAACTTCACATTGAAGTCTCCTGCTGCAATTCGTTTTGTTGCCTGAGTTAATGTTTTGATCGGCCTTACCAGGAACATCGATGCAATCAAAATGATCAAACTACCAGCTATCAGGGAA
This sequence comes from Paenibacillus xylanexedens, assembly GCF_007680605.1. Classification (GTDB taxonomy): domain Bacteria; phylum Bacillota; class Bacilli; order Paenibacillales; family Paenibacillaceae; genus Paenibacillus; species Paenibacillus xylanexedens_B. Next base: position 1,363,816 of record NZ_VEIO01000001.1, on the reverse strand, counting down.
GAGGACGCAAAAATGGTACCCCACCTTATAACAACAGTTGCTGCAGGCGGCGAAAGAGCTTCAAGAAACATAGCTCGAGTACCATTCGACGTCGGAACAGGTAATCCCAGCAGAACGGTACCTAACCCATTCGGATTCGCCTCCACGACAGCTCCTCCCAGTACCTTCTGAAGTTGCTCTTTCGTCACTGAAATCGGCTCATGATCTATAGCCTTCCCGTACGTTTGGAACTGTCCTGAGGGCTCATACATCCGAATATAATATAAATCGAGCTGCTTCATCTTGTTCACGAATGCATCCGCTTCGGATAGCGGCAGCGTTTTATATATCTGTACAACATCCTGACCAAAGTTACGTATATTGATATGTGAATTTTCATTGAGCTGATCTTCAAAAATCCAGGTGGACAAGAGAAATGCAATCACAGTCCCCGCAATTACAGACACAAGGAAAGTCACAACGACCCGTATATACAAAGACTTAATCATGCTTGACCTCTAACCGATATCCTAAACCACGAACCGTTTCAATCTGAAAATCAGGCGTCGTCGCAAAGCGTTCACGCAAACGTTTGATATGTACGTCCACTGTCCGATCATCCCCTGTGTAATCCAGACCCCAGATCTGATCGATCAATTGCTCTCGTGTATAGACCTGTCCCGGTGTTCCGGCCAGCTTGTATAACAATTCGAATTCCTTGAGTGGCAGAGTTAACGACTCTGTGCCCAGAATAACTTTGTAACTCTGACGATCCAGTGTGACGTTCCCAAACTGAATCATATGTGTGGAACCAATCTTGTATCGTTTTAGCAGAGCTTTCACACGTACAGTTAGCTCCAGAGGGTCAAACGGTTTCGTTAAATAATCGTCTGTTCCAAGCTCAAAACCTTTTACTTTCTCCCATGTCTCCCCTCTTGCGGTCAACATAAGTAAGGGAAGATCCGCGTTTAATTGTCTCAATTCTCTGCACAAAGCCCACCCGTCCATCACTGGCATCATAATATCCAGTACCACCAGATCAATCGAGCGTTCCTTGTACAGCGTGAGCGCCTGATGGCCGTCCACAGCCTCTACGGTATCGAATCCGTCATTTCGTAAAAACAAACAGACAAGCTCACGAATATTCGCATCATCGTCTGCAACTAATATGGTAGCCATATGCTTCTCCTTCGGCAACATTATACGAATTGTTATGCATTTATATCGCCAGTTCGTTAATTTAGTGAGTCCTCAATCTTTGCAATCTCATTCGATGCTTTTTCCTTCTTCCACATCCGTCAGAGATATCGTGAACATCGTATGTTTTTTCATGACTCCCTGAATAGGTACATCATGTGTGCCACTTTCCTGGAAGCCTGCTTTCAAAAGCACTCGGATGGAGCCTATGTTGTCTGGAACAGCACCCGCTTCAACTTGTGTAATGTTCATCTCATGTTTGGCATATTGAAGCACACGTTTTAACGCTTCGCTCATATATCCTTTACCGTGGTGTTGCCGATCTGTTGCATAACCAATGACCCATTTTTCCGCACCATTCAATTCAATTCGAAATAATGAGATTTCGCCCACCAGTTCATCGGTATCTTTAAGAAAAATGCCAAAAGAATGTCGTTTTCCTTCTTTTCTAAGCTCAAGCCATTTTTCAATCAGACGGCTCTGTCCATCCAGACTATAAAATGCTTCATTTCGATGACCAGCCGAAGTCCTCTCTATTTCCTCTCTGTTGCCCAACTGAAACTCCTGAAGCAGTCCAGCATCTTCTAACGTCCAAGCTCTGATATAAATTCGTTCCGCCTCATATTTCATCTCAAGTTACTCCTTAGATATTCAGTTCAAGTCATCTGAAAACGACCTAATCCACGAGTTCATCCAGTGTATTCTCCAGCTCTTCAAGCCGAGTTGACAGCATATTCACCTGTTCTTTCGCGTCAGCAATCTTTTTCTGTAAAACTTTTGTCTGTTCGTTCTCTGCGACTGCTTCTGTCTCAGGGGCTTCAGAATTGATCTGAGCTTGAGTCCATTCTTGTTCACACCGCTTCAGTTCTTCAACAGCTACAACGTGCTCTTCTTTTATTTGATCAATCTGCTGTTCCAGATACAATACTTCGGACAGGCTTGCTCCGCCTGATAAACGCTGTGAATACGTCATTTGCTCACCTCATTCATGCAACTGTTATTCTGCCTTTGACTCGATCGCTTTACTTACATTATACGCATCCATCTTGATATCCGGTGCCATGTCTAATGCCAATTTGGCAAGCTGACTACCAATATAAGGCCCCATGGTTAGACCAGAAGCACCCAATCCATTAGCTGTAATCAAACCTGACCATCCCGGGACATGTCCCATGACGGGCAAAAATCCCGGGGTGAACGGGCGAAAACCTACACGAACCTCATCCAGTGAGCTGTCTGCAAGCTCAGGTGCCAGCTCTAGTCCCTTGTTCAACACTTCCTGCATACCTCCGGCAGTAATTCGTGTATCGTAACCGTCGACATCATTTTCATGCGTAGCGCCAATAACTATTTTCTGTTCTGCAAACGCAAGTAAATACTGATCCGTAGGCGGCATGATCACAGGCCACTCTTCTGTATTTTGCTGATTAGAAGTACGCAAGTGCACAATCTGACCCTTCTGATAATGGACGTTAAAATGAATCCCCAGTGGTTTCATGAACTCATTCGCCCACGCTCCTGCACACACGACCACCCGATCCGCGACATATTGCTCCGATTGCACCTTGGCGCCAGTTACTTGCCCGTCCTCATAGAGCAACACGGCTTCTCCTTTAATCAGACGAGCCCCGTGCCGCTGTGCAGAGCGGATCAGCGCGTCACGCAGCGCTCTTCCATCCACACGAGCAGCGCCGCTAATGTGTACAGATGAATAACCTTCCCCAAGTAAAGGAAAACGTTCACGGGTTTCTTTTTCGTCGAGACATGTGATTGTTCCAATCTCAGGTGCATCTTCCCTGCGCAGCTTCGCCCGCTCTGCCATTTTTTTAATCTTATCCAGATCGGTATGTATACTGAGTGCGCCTGTCTGTGCATACCCCGTCTCGGTTTCCCCAGTACGTTCTAATTCAGTTATAAGCTCAGGGTAATAACGAGCACCTGCCTTGGCTAGCTGATACCAATCCTGATTCCGACGTTGGGACAACCAAGGACAGATGATACCAGCAGCCGCATCCGTGGCCTGCCCTGCATCTTTCCGATCGATAAGCAATACTTCTGCTCCTGATTTTGCTAAATGATAGGCTGTTGATGCTCCTAATATTCCCGCTCCGACTACGATGACTTTTTTCATACGAGTATTCCTTTCCTTCGTCCATTCATCTATATAGCGTACCCTTTTTGACATTCTGTTGGCAAGCTGAGTCACACAGATACCGTTTTCGGAAAAATACATTGTTGAAATGTTAACGAATTTAAAATAATTACATTTATGTAATATAATTCTATATAGGTTTCTTTCATGCTCTAATCATGCTACCTGCGCACAAGACCTTTTAACGAAAAGAGGAATTATTCAACGATGCCGAAACCTAACATGGGAAATCTGCTGGTGCCCGATATGCCTCTCATCATTACTGGGCAAAACCGGTTGACCGTTAATGAATTAATGGATTGGAGCGACCATTCACGGGATTACACCATTGTACAATGCATCGGCGGAACAGGGAGAATCGCAGCCAAAAATCTTGAGTTTTCTGTTCGGAAAGGAACAGCGCTTATCATGTTTCCACAGGTACCCTACCGTTATAACAATTCAAGTAACACATTGCAGTTTGATTGTTTGTCGTTTAATGGCTACATTTTGCCGCGTTTCCTGCACTCCTTGCAGATCGGGGAACTACGCACCTTCAAACCAGACGGCATACTTGGCCTTCTGCTACGTGAGATCACACTGGCGCTACAGTCCCGTCACAAGGATTACATCTGGCACGGTTCTACGCTGCTCTATACTCTTTTGGTTCGTTTAACTCTTGAGAGTGAACGCTACAGCAACGTTGAGCGCTCTGAGGCTCGGCTACGTCTGACAGAGCTTGTTGCTTTTATCAAAGAAAACTATCAACGGGATCTCTCCCTCTCCCTACTCGCGGATCAGATGAATGTGACCGAGCAACATCTGAACCGCATCTTTAAAAAAGAGTTCCATATGACTCCACTCGATTACCTGGTTCGCTATCGCTTGCTTAAGGCCAAGGAAATGCTTGTGCAACAAGAGGATATCACCGCACATGAGATTGCAAAAGCAGTCGGTTTTAACAGTGCCAGTTATTTCGGCTCCGTATTCAAAAAATACGAAGGCATCTCACCCATTGAACTGCGCAAGAAGTTTAAGAGATAAAAAAGGTATTCGGTATGAGATACGAGTAATTAGAGGTACAGGAATTATATCTTCATCTCGGCCAACGAGGATAACCGCCGTTCATGCATGGTGAATTCCAAACCGCGTGTTACCTCGTTCGGCACGATATAACAACGGATATTTGCGGCATTTGCTGCCTTTAGTCCGTTCGGAGAGTCTTCAAACACAATCGCTTCATCTGCCTCCACACCAAGTTTCTGTAAAGTCAGTAAGTACAGTTCCGGGTCAGGCTTCACCCGCTTCACATCATCCGAAGTATGAATGACTTCAAAATAATCAAACAACCCAAGCTTTTGCAAGTACCCGTGTACCCAATCACGAGTGGAGCTCGAAGCAACCGCAAGCCGAATTCCCTTCTCCCGGGCAGCGTCCAGCAATTCAAGTACGCCCGGGAGTATGCTTGCTTGTCCCAAATATGCTTCGTACTTCTGTTCAGAGAGCAAGCGGATTTGCTCATGATTAATCTCTTTTTGCAACATCTGCTCCAGATATCGATACGGATGAAATTCCTCGAAGGAGGTGCCTATGTTCTTAGACCAAAGCTCAAGCCCCAGCTCCACACCATGTTCTTCATAGATATCACGAAAAGCGTAATACCAAGGCGTTTCTGTATCGACAATCAGGCCGTCAAAATCAAATATAAATGCTTTTAACTTGTGTACCATTGTTCTATTCCTCTCTCTCTCATCCATCGCTGGAGAAACGGATCAGAAGCGTGCGGTCAAATCCGGCTGGGTCATGCTTACGGATAAAAAGTGGCAAGTGCAACCCGTGCCGGTCGGTGACTGAGCAACAACTCCAGCTCGAAGCTCTCCATCCATCGGCATGCCAAAGTATCGAATTAACTTCCATTCTTCCCCATCGGGAGAGTAAAAGAAGGATAGACATCCCTCCACTTTTCGTATGCGCAGGTAAGGATCTGACACAGGCACCTCTAACGAGTTACAATCATCGGATGATCCATCCCGCGTAACGACAGATACGATGGTTGCTGCTTTACCATCATATTCAAAACAGAGTTTGCACCAGTTACGTTCGTCGAGCATTACCATCAAACAACCGGAATCATATTGATGCTTCATCTCTACCTTCAGCTGTGTGGTCATCTCGAAATCACCAGCCACGGACATCGACAAGAACGGTGCAGTTGCTCGAATATGCTTGCCTGCCGGGTCTTGGAAGAAATCCGAATCAGCTTGCGCCTCTACGATCAGGCCGCCTTGATCTGTATATGACCAGTTGTGCGGCTCATTGATCCAGCTCAGTTTTTCCCTTGCTTCTGTTGTTAGTACATTCATCATTCCAACCTCCCAAGGATTGTGCTTGCTTACTGTAATTTACCGTTTTATATATTCGGCAATATACAGAAAAGCCCTTCTTCTACATATTATTGTAAGAATCCGTCACTTGGGGGCGTTGCTGTGGATCATGTAAAAACAGCATGATAAGCATCAAGAAAATATACAGTGCAAGAATAACGCCGAACAGAAGAACCGGATGGTAATGATACAGCAATCCGGTCAGATACCCCGAAGGTATTGCTGTTAACGTCATAACCGTCTGTACAGCCGAGAACATGTCCGCCTTCTCATGCGTGCCCAGTCGGTTCATCAGTAATGAATCACGGTACGTTTGCAGAATGAAGTTCCCCGCAGCAAGTACAACAAGGGTGAGAAACAGCATCGTTATATTACCGGCCGGAATCAGAAGAAATAACACTGCACCCGCGGTACTGAGAACAATGGAAAAGCTGACATACTTCTCTTCCGATCTCCGCTTCAAGCGGGGAAGAACAACAAGATATAACAGCATGACGGTAACCGCTGTCACGACCGGAATAAATGAAATAACTCGATCACCAAAGCTTAACTGCTCCTTAAAATAAATGACCTGAAAGAAGTTCAACTGCAGTACCAGATTGGACAATACAGTAATTAAAATGATCGGAAACAGCCTGCGCTTGTAAAACGACCGCCCAAACAGACGAAGGCTGGTGACAAGGCTGCGAAATACATGCGTTTTGCTGTGTATGCCCATTAGCTCCTTGCCAACCTCCGTCTCTTCCGTGTATCGGTTTCGAATAAAAAACATCGCTGTCATCAGCAACCCGCCCACAAAATAAATGCTTGCCAGCGTAGGCGCGATGCCAAAGTCTGCAATTACAACCCCCGCAATCGGCGTAAGCACTCCTGCACCGGTAATAATCATGTTCAACATGGCGAACACTTTGGATCGTTTATGTTCTTCCACGTCTTCAATAATCAGACAATTGAAAGACACGGTGACAAACTTTGATGTCGCATTGAGCAAATAAGCGATGAGGAACAGCCAGAAATTTTGAGAGAATGCCCAGATCAACATGGGGACACTCCAGGCGAGTAAATCAAAGATCAGGGTCGTTCGTTTACGTCCCAGCTTGTTGGTTACCGACCCTGCAAACAACTGAAAAACGAAGGCAAAATACAGATTTACCGAATTAATGATACCTATCTCAATGTCGGACAAACCGGCTTCTTTCATATATAAAGGCGCGTAAAATAAAACAATCGTTCCCGGAATGGCCCATACCGGTTCTAGTAAAATGGAATACCGCGGATTTCTCGGCAAATCCCGAAGCAACTTCACTCCATATCCCTTCTTTCTCTCTGCGGATTGCTCCGCCGTGGCCCGCAAAATCGAATCGAAAGCACATCTCACTTGCGCTTAACGCCTTATACCTCACAGGTCACAGCGGAGAACCCCATAATATCTACATCGTTATAGAATCAAAGCGGTTTTGACCGAATTCATCGGTAGCTTCTCCCCGCTTCTCAGGTCATAACCGATGGTGCCATTGAAAGCCTGCTCATACTCCGTCAAATATTCTTTGGCGGTTACCATCCGCTCCAGTTCAGGAAGGCTTTGCGCGAATTTCAGCGCCGTGCTAATCATGGAGTGTACAGCTACCGCCCCAATAATACTGAGTCCATCGTTAATGACATGGGTTGATTTAAAAGTCACTTCGTAACTGTCGTCATACCCCATCGGAATGATTCGGCCGCCTTTCGCAATCATCTCAAATCCGACATGAAGCTGATTCCCTACAGCATCGACAACAATATCAAACTTTTTGTTATTGTTGATCTCGTATACGTTGTCCAGTGTTAGATCCTGTGGATAGTAAACATAATCAGCGATACCTTCTGCGAATTGTTTGCGATAAGGATCAATTTCGGTACCCACCGTAAGTCTTGCCAGTCGTTTGCTCACCAGCTGACACAGTGAACCAATGGCGCCTGACCCCAGTACGAGTACAGAGTCGCTTGGCTTCACACCTGCTTTCATGAATGTTTGCAGCACACAACCCAGAGGTTCAATCATCATGGCCGCTTCCCAGCTCATGGAATCGGGAATCGGATAGATATATTTTTCATCTCCCACAAAGTATTCGGCAAACGTTCCGTGTGTGGTCATTCCTACTTGGTAGTCATCGAAATTTTCACAGTAAATGAACAAGCCTTCACGGCAATACGAGCAGTGTCCGCAGGATTGCGTCGGGTCCACGAGAACCCGGTCTCCTACGCGAATGCCTCGTACTTCATCCCCCACCTCGACCACAGTTCCTACGCCCTCGTGTCCGATAACCGTTCCTTTGTTTGCCGGGACTTTACCTTTAACAATGTTCAAATCTGTTCCACAGATCCCTGATCCATAGATTTTCACTTTGACCTGATTCGGTCTTTGAATACGGGGCTCCTCGATCTCTTGCAGCTCCACCTGTTTCAAATCTTGATATACGAGTGCTTTCATGAGATATCCTCCTGGTCATATAATAAATTTTCGTGTTGTTTTCCTTACAGATTGGCATATTTCAGATGTTCAAGCTTCTGCATTTCTTTCCAGTCCGACAAAATCTGAAGCAGCGCATCCTCCACCCAAATCAATTCCTCCCGCGTATGCGTATCCGAGAAAATAAAGTAACCTTTGGTGAAAATGCCGTAATGAGCCATCTTCTTCACCATAAATTCCCGGAACGGGTCCGTCTGAAAATTGTGCTCATTCAGGGACTGAATGTAAAAGCTAGCATAGGTGCCTTTTAAGGCTAATTGTTCGGTGAGACCAAGCAACACGAGTTCGGATTCCAGTCGTTTCATGATTCGCGTAGCGGGTTCACGCCAAGTGGGCCAGACTTTGGCATTTTTAATTAACCTTTCGCAAGCAATAGCTGCCGCAAGTGCTGTTGTCTCGCTGGAATGCGCATTGCTGAATCGCACCTGACCTGCAAGGGACATGAGGTGCTCTGGCCCCAATACCGCCGCAAGCGGAAGTCCGTTGGCCATGCCCTTGGAGATGCAGAGCAAGTCCGGCCAGATGTCATACTCTCCTGCAGTCGCCTGTTTGCCCATTCGTATTCCCGAAGTCACCTCGTCGAAGATAATAATGATGTCCAGAGTGCGGCATAAATTCACTACCTTCTCCAGTTCTTCCTTATTCCACTCGTTGGGGCACAAGACAATACAAGCGATATCATCCATAGATGAAATGTGTTCCCGAATGTTAGTATAGGAAGGCTTGTTCACCCAAATCGTGGAACGCTCAATATCCACCGGAATGCCGCGTTCTTTGGTCTGACTGCCGTAATAACCGTATGCAGACCAGTCGTGCCACCCGTGGTAAGCCGTTGCAATGACCTTGCTTTTACCACTTCCCGCACGGGCCAGCCGCACCGCTCCACTTACCGCGTCTGCACCGCTCTTGGTGAAGCGCAGGGACGGATAACGTCCCTCAAACCGCTCCAGAATTAACTCGGCACACTCCAGTTCAATATCCGCCGGGAGTGAAAAGCCCGTCCCTTTTTTCAACTGATGAATGACGGTAAGCTGAATTTCTCGTCTGGCGTGTCCCCAAGGAACCGTGCCCATAGCCATCTCACAATCCAGCCATTCATTACCGTCAATATCCGTGAATCTGGAATGATATGCTTCCGCACAGCAGACGGGAGTATGTCCCGGAAATAAGCGTTCCGGAGCTTTGGCCAGTGTACTGCACCCGCTCGGAATAACCTTTTTGACCTTCTCCAGCCACTCCAGATTTTGAGTAAATCTTGCGCCACGATCCAGCGTGCTTTTTTCATCGCTCACTTTGAAATACCTCCCTACGGCTTAATAGTTTTGTATTCAAACTGACTCCTTAAGTTATCGCACTTTCGTGCCCGGCCAGCATCCATCATAGATGCGATCCATCGTGATTACGTTACCGTAGAGGTCAATAATTAGATCCTTGGCTCTGTGGGCATGTCGCATTTCGATCCAATAACGGTTCTCCAACAATCGGGTGAAGTTGTCCACCAGAAATAGCAACCGATTTTCGCTATGAATCAGCTCCTTGCCTAATACTTGGGGGAGCCAAATCGCTCCATTCGAGTTAAAGCGGTTCGAGTAGTCTCGCACGTCGGCAAGGGGCGCAATACCTGCCTCGTCAAGCTTGCTCCAGAACGTATCCGCGTCACTTCGAACCTCGGCAAGATCGATACCAACCATCGGCAGATGCTCGTATTCGCGTTGATGATGCAACTGCTCCTTTAGATGACTGAATACGAAGGGCCATACATCGGCTTCGATCTGACTTCCCCACTTTTTCCAAAATCGTGCCAGATTGTTCTTGCGGTTAAAATTACGATGAATGCCGCTGCTGCGTTCCCAGTGATAGGCTTGAATGTTAGGATTAATGACCGTATCATATCCCGCTGCTCTTGCCCGCATCTGATAATCAAAATCTTCATATCCGTTGAAAAACTTTTCGTCCAGACCACCGATCGTCTCATATACTTCCCGTTTCATGCCAAACATCGCAAATACAACAAGCTGCACGGAGAACGTCTCCTTCGGGATATCGTCCGGAGATGCATTCAGAAAAAGATGTCGTCCAATCGAGTCCGCAAAGGCGATACCACAATGCTGCACACCGCCAGTCTGTGGATACAACAGCACGCCTCCGATCATACCGATCGTAATATCCGTGTCGAGCGTCTCCTTCATCATCGTTTGCCAATGAGGCTGCAATATCGTGTCGGAGTCGAGGAAAAAGATATATTCTCCCTTAGCAAGATTCAGGGCGCTGTTAATGGATACGGCGCAGCCAAGCGGAAAGTCATGCTGAAGAATGTCAATTGTCACACCTTCTCTAACCTCTTGTTTGAGTTTATCCAGGTGTTGGAAGACAGCCGAGCCTGAACCGTCATTGATAAAAATAATTTGTGTTGATGGGACGACTGTTCGAAGCAGCGAGTCTGTAAACAGGTTCAGAATGTTATAGTCCTGATTGACCGGTACAATAATGGTGTAAAGCATATAATTCCTCCTCATGACGTTAAAGTTGATGGAACTAATAAACCTGAAATATGAACTGTTGTGCATGAAAAAACTTCTTGTTTTCTGTCGTCCTCCTCCGCTCAAACTTTGTCTTAATTTGGCAATGATTTGAATCTAATAGAAATTTATATCATTTATTGGAAGTTTTAAATCTTAAATTCTGAACACTATCAAGTTCTGAATCTCTTTAAAATCAAAAAAACTCCCGATGGGCCCCTCGCATCCAATGCGACAAGCCGATCAAGAGTTTCCAGAGGTTATTGCTTTTAATCTATCTAGTACGCCTTCACTTGCTCACTTTATGCCCTTGCAGGCAACCAATCGGATTCTTTGGCACCCAGATTCGTGATGAATTGCTGCAGTGCATGCGATATCCATTTGCGGGCATGAATAACTAACTGAATTTCCAGTGTAAAGTCGGTATGAACCAGTGGTAATACCGTAAGCTTCTGTCGTTGGATCTCATCCATGGCAATCATTCGAGGCAAAAGCGAGATGCCCGGCCCAGCCATAATACTTCGTTTAATGGCCTCAGGACTTCCCAGCTCCAGCCCCACTTTATAAGGAATGCCATTGGTTCGGAGTACTTTCTCCAGCAACTGCCTGTAATTGCACGAATCCTCCGGCATGATCCATTCTTCGTCCGCCAGATCGTTCAACGTTACCTCGGATTTAGCGGTAAGTGGATGGTCGGAATTCACGATGAGCACCAGCGGTTCCTCGCGAATCGTAATCCATTGTAATCCTGATTCCGGTGAAGCATTGGCCAAAATCAGACCAACATCCGCTTCCCCTTCTCTTACTTTTTGTAGAATCAGATCTTCCCGATCGGTCTGTAGCCGAATGCCGAGCTCGGGATATTGTTTACGTGTCGTTTGAATGGGCACTGGCAGATAGTAGGAAGCAAGCGAGTCCATCGTAGCAATGGTGAGTGACCCGCCGCCCTGTTTGGTCAGCTTCTCCTGAGAATGTTCAAATATCTCCAGAAGCTGTCCGGACAACTTAAATAGCTCTTCTCCAGCCGAAGTCAGCCGGATTTTATTGTTATTAAAACGCTCGAATAGTTTGACCTGATAAATTTTCTCCAGCTTTTGAACCTGGGTTGTCACACTCGACTGCGCGTAGCCAAGCTCTTCGGCTGCTTTGGTAAAGCTTTGCCTCAATGCCACCTCACGAAAGGTTTGAAAATAATTCAAATCCATTATTTATTCCCTCACATCATCGAAATTATTGATAACACCTATCATCTATTATAGCTAACTATGATACGTTTTCCCATGGTAAAGTGAATGAAATGGAATTCCAACATACATTTGGGGGTTATACGATGTTAACCGAGCAACAGATTCAAGGTATTTATATACCTGTAATCACACCTTTTACCAAAGAACGCGAACTTGATCTCCCTTCATTCCAAAATTACATCAAAGTTATGGCAAACAGCGGCATTCATGGCTTGGTGATTAATGGTACGACTGGAGAGTCACCTACCGTGACATGGGATGAAGTGGAACAGCTTGTGAAGGCCGCGAAGGAAACACTGAGCAGCATCAACTCCTCCGTACCCATTATGGTTGGAACTGGAACCAATGATACCGCTTCAACGGTGGCAAGAACAAAGAAAGCTGCCGCACTCGGAGCCGATGCCGTTCTTGTCGTTACTCCATACTATAACAGACCTACGGAAGAGGGCATTTACGAGCACTTCCGCATGTCAGCCAGCGTGGGCATCCCCGTGATGGTATACGAAATCCCAGCCCGTACAGGGGTTAGAGTTTCCATAGATATGATGAAAAAAATTATGAATATTGATGGTATCATCGGTCTTAAGGATAGCACAAATAACCTCGATCTTATGACCGAACTGGTACGTTGCGGCTCGAAGCCCATTTTGTGTGGAGACGATACCTTCTTCTTCGATATGTTAACGAGAGGTGCAGCCGGCGGCATGATGGCATCGGCCAGTATTCATCCGGAGCGGTTTCTGGAAGTGTATAACCGTTTTGTGGCTGGTGAAAAAGAGGATGCCTACCGTCTCTATACGCAGTTGCTTCCGTTCATTAAAAATCTCTTCGAGGAGCCTGCGCCTGCCATGCTGAAACATCTGCTTGCACAACAAGGCATCATCGCTTCTGCACAGTTGCGCCTGCCTCTCATGCCAGCATCTGAACAATTAAAAGCAAAGATTGCACTGTAAATTAACACGCTGAACATAGTTAAGTGCAATGGATTGCTGCATTCCACCTGTATTAAAAATAAATGTGTTGCTTATTAAGTGGGCGTCTCTGAAATTGTGCTTGCCATATGTCCGAATATAAACAAGCCGCAGCTTATTCTGCGGCTTGTTTTGTGCATTTTATATTTATCCAAGCAACGCAACAACGTATTCCAGGTTTTGTCGAAGTTCATTCCGATTATCCGCTCATTTCGCAACAAACCCGTGATAGAACGTGTCCACGACAAGCGCAGGTGCGGCATTTCTGGCAATATTACCTTGAATCACTTGCTGCCACGTCAAGAAAAGGATCGAATACAACACCTCTACAATCCACGATTTGTCCACATCCGAACGAAAAAAACCTTTCTCTTGAAGTATACCAATGGCATGAAGCACCGGTTGTCTCAGCTTCTGATCGGCCCCTTCAATCTCGGTATTATAATTGACGGTTGCATCGTGAGCCAGAAAATATATCTTATCTCCCAGTGGAATCAGCGCTTCAATCAGCTCCGGGATATACTGTTCAACCCGCTCCTCATCGAGCTTGACGTGCTGCAACGTCTCGTTAACGACATCAATTGCACGCATCGCCAAGTGAATCATGAGTCGCTCACGGCTCTCCACATATCGATGTAATGTGGCAATTCCGATATTCGCAGCTTCAGCAATGTCGTTCATCGACGCATTGGGCTTCTCTATAAGTAATTTGGTGGCTTCATCCAGAATGGCAAGCATTCGATTTTGCTTAAATGTTAACTTTTCATTTTTCATCTCAAACGGCACCTCGGAACGAATAGACTACTACTTTTTATTTTGGGCATAGGTACATGAAGTTGTTCTTTTTCTGATTCATCATATGTGAAGAATGGCAATTTCAAGTCAGAAGTCCAGCTAGTCCACTTTCGCTCCATAGGAGCGTGCAATCAGAACGGCCTGTTCGCGATCCATTCGCACCCCTTTCAAATCCAGTGATTTGAGATCGATTCCATCCAATATCGCCCCTCGCAAATCTGCTCCCTGAAGCTTCACCTTACTCATGGATACTCTCGTGAGATCACAGTCACGCAGGTCGGCCTTGGTTAAGTCGGATTCAGCGAGATCCGCTTCAAAAAAACGAATACCTCGCAAATCCTGTTTTCCAAGCCGCGTATGCCTCAGATTAGTATAAGACCAATCCCCTTTGACAAGTGTAATGCCGTCCATCTGCGCACCGGAAAAATCCGATCCTGTCATCTTGCAGGCTATAAATTTGGAGGCAAACAGGTTCGCACCCCCAAACAGGCAGTTTTCAAACGCAGACTCCGTATGTAAGGAACCATTCATGGATGCCCCTTTGAAATCACATTCAATGAAACGGCAATGGCTTGTTTCGACTTCCTCCATGGAGGCATTCATAAATGTGCAATGCTTGAACACACAGCTAATCAACTCACCGTAACGCAAATCCCGTCCTTCAAAGTGAACGCCCTCATATTCCTGATCCTTATATTGATACATGAATTACACCTCATCTGGTATCGTATTAACGTCGAAGTCATTTTGAATAACAACTCATTCTACTATAGCACATGAGGTCGCTTCGTTCAGTTAAGTGATTTCGACATGCGATACATCGATACAGCAGGTTTGTTGATCATGCCTACCTTGTTGTACCCCAGTCGCTCGTAAAGTTTGATCGCACCTGCATTCTCCTGTTTAACGGTTAAGGAAGACTTTGCAAATCCTTGCAGGAGCGCCTGTTTCTCCGCATGACGGATCAGTTCTGTCCCGATCCCAAGCCCCCTGCTTTCTGGTAAAGCAGCTATAGTCCCGATGTGAAACTCATCCTTCTTTCCTTCTTTTAGCGTTACCATCGTATAAAACTCCTTCCAGTTTCGCAGGTTGTATCCGATCAGCCTCCATTTATGTATATCAAACAGCTGCGAGAACGTCGGCCACGCCAGCTTATCCATCAGTATTGTTGGATAACACATAATCATGCCTAGTGTTTTCCCCTCCCGAACCGCTTCATAAGCGTACTCGTGACTAAACCGATTATTTCGGGCCTTCCAAAGCTTCTGGAAGGTATTATTGATAATTGCGGGCTCTCTGGAACCTGCCAGCGAATATTTCATATAATCAAGCGCCATCTCCGTTAGTTTTCCTCCGACGGCGGTTTGCGGGTTTGCTTTTACAATAGATACTTGGCTCATGGTGATCACTCCTCATGTGTTGTTATGCTTGCTTGTTAGAGTCCCTAGTTCTATACTTTATGCTTTAGCGTAATTCGGTTCGGATGTCATGCCATCTACAAAAACGTTCACCGCTTGAATGGATACCCCGGTAAGATGTTCAACCTGGTCAATGACCTTTTGTTGCAGCTCTCTGCAAACTTCGTGTACTTTACTACCGTAATAAACAATGATTTTCACGTTAATCTCCACGCTATTGTCTACCCTGCGAATAGCAATGCCGTTCTGCAGACTTCGACCGCTCCATATTTTGCTGACACTTTCAACCAATCCAGCCGACATGGAAGAAATCTCACGGGTAGCAGCTGTTATTTTACCGACCATTTTGGAGATGACCTCATCGGAAATTTGGATCTGACCTAACGTTTGTTGAATGATCATATGAATCACCCCCGCCAATTTTGATAGACAATACTATCATTTAATTAAAATATATATCATCCAATAACTAAATTCAACTATTACTACATAAAGCAAAAAAAAACCGCAGGATTTGCGGTTTTTTGGCTTCTCTCTATTCGGCTTTTATTCTATATTAAAAATATGAACGGAAGGATACTTCCTGAATTTGTTCTGCATCTAATGAGTTACAAGTACTCTTTAAACCAGGCATTCACCTGTTCGAAGCTATCGACTCGAAGAGAAGGTTTGCCACTTTTGAGCAGTGAATGGTTGGAACCCGGGTAACGGATCAGCTTGGTTGTTTTTCCATAACGCTTCAACGTCGTATACAATTCCTCCGCCTGAGCGATCGGCGTCCGGTAATCCTGTTCCCCGTGCATGATGAGCAGCGGAGTTTCAATATTGTGCGCATGAGCAAGCGGCGAGCGAGACCAAAGATATGCGGCATTCTCCGCGGGATTCCCCCCAATAACGCCCTCCACGTACGAAATGCCAATGTCACTTGTGCCATACATGGACAACCAGTTGGAGATACAGCGCTGTGTCACAGCTGCTTTGAAACGGTTTGAGTGAGCGACAATCCAGTTGGTCATGACCCCGCCATAACTGCCGCCAGCAACACCCAAACGAGATACATCCAGCATTGAATTCGTCGCCAGTGCGTCATCCACAGCTTCCATCAGATCCCGATAATCACCGCCAGCGAAGTCTCCACGACAAGCTCTGGCGAACTCCTGTCCATAACCTATGCTACCTCTAGGATTAACCCATAACACAGCATAACCTTCTGCTAGAAGTGTCTGCATCTCATGACTGAATGCTCCGGTATACATGGCGTGAGGTCCACCATGAATCTGTAAAATCAAAGGGAATTTACGATCAGATTGCAGTTCATCTTCAATCTGAATTCCGGACGATGGAGCCGTTGCACCCGTAGTTTCAGCCAAATCTGCACCTTTCGTTAGTTCAGGCATCGCTAGCCAGCCTTGAATCCGCCAACCGTCCGATGAGGTGAATTCCACTCTTGCCGGTACGCTAACCATCCGTTGCCCCATAAATTCATCATTACGATGAGTGAGTCTGGCCATTTTACCGCTTTTCATGCCGACGGTGTACAACTCTCCTGGATGCTTATCCGTGAGCGCAGCTACAACCAAAGTCTCTTCATCTGCAGAGATCGTATACTGATAAACATCTTTTTCTCCTGCAGTTGTGATCATTTCGCAGTTTCCATCGGACTGAATTCGGTATACATCGACATTACCGTGATGTGTGCCTAGTACATATACTCCCGGTTGAGAAGATGAACGACTAAGGATTGGCGAAGGAGAGGCGCTTGCCGACTTCATATCCCCCAGTGCAGCATTGCCGATGTGCATATCTAGCTCAGGTGCGATTAGCCTGGGAATCCCCCGATTCACGGGAAGTGTAAACAGTTGATGATGACTTCCACTTCCGTATTTACGATCACTTGCAATCAGAATCAGTTGTTTTCCATCGGCTGTAAAAGAAAATTGGGTGATCTGAAGACTTGAATCCGTAACCTTAAAAGGTTCTCCAACGTTTCCTGAGTTTGCTTCAATGCTGGTCATATACACGTCCGTATGATGAAGCAAATCCGGATCTGATCCTGCTTCTTCTGCTTGTTTGGAGATAAAGGCAAGATTCAGGCTGTCCGGTGACCAGACGGGGGTCGTGATGTTCCATAACCCGGACGTTATCTGCTTGATAAGTCCACTATTGATCTCATAAAGAAACAAATGGCTGTATTGACCATCCCACCAACCTGATCCTTCGGCTTTCGGCGTGGTGCGCTCGTAGACTTTTCCGCGCAATGCTGCTTCTGGTTGCCGGGTTGCTTCATCGTCAGCATCTTTCGCTGATTCATCGGTCGATAATTGAGCTGAACTCATCCGAGCTTTACTCGTAAACGCAATATACTTCCCATCGGGAGACCAGACGTAACTCATGATTTTACGTTCAGGAGATATGAGCATGGACGGTTCTGTACATTCCGTATGAACTGACCAAAGTCCTTTTCCAGCCGGAGTAGATCGAATAAACGTCAACTTGTCGCCGTCTGGTGACCATGCGGGAGAGGAATCCTTCGTTCCATCCGTCAGCGCTACATCTTCTGTCCCATCCAGCGAAATTCCCCGAATTTGTGTGTTATATTCGTTCTTTGCCCGATCAATCGTCTGTTCAACGTAGGCTACTTGTCCATTTGCACTGATCACCGGCTGACTGATCCAGCGGTAGTGATAGAGATCCTCCGGCGTAATCTGGCTTTTTTTCATATCCATAACTCCCTTCCGTTATGATTTCTGAGCTGACTCTGTTCGAGGATCAAGCACATCCCGCAGCCAATCGCCGAGGAAAATAACACCCAGCACCGTAAACGTAATAGCCAGTCCCGGAAATGTCGCAACCCACCAGCTCGTGGCTACATACTGCCGTCCGTCACTTAACATGCCGCCCCACGATACATCCGGTGGTTTGATTCCAAGCCCCAGGAAACTCAGCGACGCTTCCATGATGATCGTTGTGCCTACATTCATGCCGCAGATAACAATAAACGACGACAATACGTTAGGCAGAATATGTTTAATAATCAGCCGTCCATTTTTGGCACCAATCGATCTGGCGGCAAATACAAAATCCCGCTCTTTCATACTAAGCACTTCACTACGAACTACACGGGTGAATGGCACCCAGTTGGTTACACCGATAACCAAGATCAATGTAGTCATACCTGGACCCACAATAGCCATCACCACGAGCATGAACAGGATTGTGGGTATCGCCATGAATGCATCGCCCACACGCATAATAATGGCATCCAGCCACTTTCCATAGAATCCGGATATGAGACCCAGAACGGCTCCGATTATTCCGGAGACAATGACGGCGCCCATACCTACAATTAAAGACACGCGTGCGCCATATACAATACGGCTCCACATATCTCTGCCTAGATTGTCGGTTCCCAGCCAGTATTCGGCCGTTCCGCCTTCAAGCCACGCAGGAGGTTTGAGACGGTTCAGCGGGTTGACCGCTGACGGATCATGACTCGTCAGCAGAGGTGCGGCTATTGCAATCAGGACAACAACCAATACAAGCACTGCACCGATGAATCCGGTCTTGCTGATGATTAGCTGTTGCCAGATAGATCGAATTCCGGCAATCGCACGCGGGCTGTTGTTGTCCGGTCCGGTAACCAGAACATTTTTTTCATCGTTGTCTCTCATAGATCGCACCTCCTTCTAGTCATATTTGATACGTGGGTCTAGCAGTCTATAGGACACGTCCGTCAGAATATTAACAACCACTACAATGAATGCAATCACGAACACCGCAGCTTGCACAATCGCCATATCATGAGTATTTACGGCCACAACTAACAGTTGACCCAAGCCTGGCCAGGAAAATACGGTTTCCGTAATCAAAGTACCTCCGATCAGACTGGTAAACTGCAGACTCATAATGGTCACAACCGGAATCAAACCGTTACGGAACGCGTGCTTCGCGATCACTGTCATTCGTCCCAATCCTTTACTGCGTGCCGTGCGAATGTAATCTTGATTCAAAATCTCCAGCATGCTGGATCGGATTAGCCGTGTCATCTGTGCAGCAAGTCCTACTCCCAGCGTAAAAGCGGGCAGTATCAGATGGGATAAACCTCCGCGACCCGAAACCGGTAAAACGCCCAGCACAACCGAGAATAGCAGAATAAGCATAATGCCCATCCAGAAGTTCGGCATCGCCTTGCCGATCACCGAAATACCTGAAATGAGAAGATCGGTAAATGTGTTTCTTTTCACTGCCGAGATCACTCCCAGCGGAACGGCCATCAATACTGCAAATAACATGGCAGCCGCGGCAAGTTCAAAGCTTGCAGGCAATCGCTCTAACACAAGCTCAAGTGCAGGCTGACCGTAACGGAAGGATTGACCAAAATCTCCCTGAATGGCATTGCCGAGAAACTTCATATACTGCGCGTATAAAGGCTGATCGAGGCCCAGTGCCTGCGTCAACACAGCCCTGTCCTCCGCTGTAGCGGTCTCGGGTAACATCAGAGCCACAGGATCACCCGTGACCCGAACCAGAATAAAAACAATTAATGAGACAATTAACAGCACCGGAATGACCTGCAGTAAAGATTTGAATACGTATTTTCCCACTCCCGGCTCACCTCCTCTTTCCAAAAAAGAACGGCAGGAACTTGTTCATCCAGTCCCTGCCGTTCACGGCTTACTCATGCAATGACAGGTGGTATTAGCCTCTGTTACTTTGCAACAGGTGTAATCTCATCCGCATAGAACATCTCATCACTGCGTGGTGCAAAGTTCACTTTGTCATTGGTTCCATAGACGCCTTCCATCTGATACAAATATACGGCAGGGCGCTCTTCTGAGAAAATCTGTTGTACTTGCTGATATTCTTTCTCACGAGACTCAGGATTCATGTTTACAAGTGCAGATTGCAACAACTTCTCCACTTCCGGATTGTTGTAATCCGATTCCCCTTTGGCTTCTTCCACCATATAGCGGTTATAGTTGTTCGAAGCGTCAAACAGGGAGTTACCGATTCCGATCATGAAAATTTCTTTAAACGATTTGGAGCTATAACGCTCGCTGAATGCACTCGGCTCAAGCACGTCCAGATTGATTTTGAATCCGGCCTGATCCAGCATGGCTGCAACAACTTCAGCTTGTTCCTTATACTGAGAAGATACGGAGATGGTCATCTCGGCTGTGCCTTCAGCGTACCCTGCCTCTTTTAGCAACTGTTTTGCTTTTTCCAAATCATACAAAGATGTCTTATACAGTGACGGATCAGCCCCAAAGTTTCCAGGTGTTACAGATGTACGTGTAACGATTCCTGCTCCCCCGGCAATGCTGTCTACAATCCCTTGTTTATCAATCGCCAGATCAATGGCTTCACGCACTTTTGGATCAGCCGTGATGCTGCCCTCAGTTTGACGGAAGATTAGTTGAAGAACACGTTGAATGGGTGCTTTTACAATCTTTTTGTCTGCCTCGCCTTCAATGCGTGTAATATCTGTCGATGGGATGGCTGACGCAATGTCAACTCCGCCGGCAAGCAATTCAGATACACGTGTGGAAGCCTCAGGGATGACACGGAACACCACTTCATTCCACTTCGGCTCACCGCCGAAATAGTTTTCGTTTTTCACAAGCTCAATGCGGTCGTCTTTAGTCCATTTGCTGAACTTGTATGCGCCGGTACCCACCGGTTCTTTCAGAAATGTGTCGATGCCCTTGTCTGCAATATATTTGGAAGGCAGGATGCCAGCGCCCATTTTGGACAAACGATTGAGCAGCAACGGGTCTGGTCCATCGGTAATGATGTCTACCGTATGCTCATCCACCGCTTTGACTTCAACGATGTTTTTGAAATAACTGTTTTGCTTCAGCGTATTATCTTTGGCGACTCTCTCCAGCGTGTACTTCACATCAGCGGAAGTGAACGGGTCACCATTGTGGAAGGTTACACCTTCACGCAGCTTGAATCTCCACGTTGTATCGTTCACTTGCTCCCATGAAGTGGCGAGCGCAGGAACTTTTTTCTGCTGACTGTCGTTTTTGATCAAATAATCAAATACGTTTACAAGCACAGCTTCACTCGCGGTATTGTTATTGTTGTGTGGATCAAAGCTTTCGATATCCGTTGCCGCCGCAATCGTTAACGTGTTGCTGGCAGCTGCACTTTCGTTCCCGCTTCCTTCAGAAGTTGTATTACTCGTCGTTCCTTTACTGCCTCCGCCACAAGCACTTAATACCATTACGATTGCCAGCAAAGTAATCCACAAGCCTGTCCATTGTCTCTTTTTCATTGTGATTCTTCCCCCTTGGAAGTTGTATTCCTTGCCAAAAATTCAAGTGCAATTGCTGACAACAGGCCTACGCCATAAGGCATGACCGTTTCGTCAAGATCAAATCTCGGATGATGAAGCGGATACCGTGTACGTTCCTCCTCATTTCCCGATCCTAACCGGAAAAACACACCCGGCACATGTTCGCAATAAAAAGCAAAGTCTTCCCCGCCTGTCGACGGTTTGATGTAACTCCACCCCTTCTGCGCATTCACCTCTTCACAGACATCTGTGAGCAGATCAACCATGCCAAGGTCATTCACAACGACCGGATAACCGTCACCATAGGTGACTTCACATTCCGCTCCGAATGAACTGCAGACACCGTTCACCACTTGTTTGATCAGTGATGGCATCCGTTCGCGCACTGCAGGAGATAATGTGCGGACCGTGCCAATCATCTCGACTTCAGGCGCTATAGCCGTACCCATATAACCTCCGGTGATTTTACCGATCGTGACCACTACTGGTTCAAGCGGATCAACCATACGGCTGGCGATGTTCTGCAATGCAGTAATCACCTGAGCAGATACGGCAATCGCATCAATACCTTCATGCGGACGAGCCGCGTGACCTCCCTGACCCACAATCTTAATGACAAGTGGATCAGCCGAAGCAAAAGCAACCCCCTGGCTCACCCCAACTGTGCCCGTATCCTGACCGGGTGTCATATGCAAGCCAGCAATGGCATCCACCTTTGGATTCTCCAGCACGCCGTCCTGAATCATGGCTCTTGCACCGGCTAGTCCCTCTTCCGCGGGTTGAAAAATGAACTTGATGTTGCCGGACTTAGGCCTGCCAAGCCCTGTGAGTAGTTCAGCAGCCCCCATCAGAATGGATGTGTGTGCGTCATGACCACAGAGGTGTGCCTTGCCTTTCACCGTTGAGCGATATTCCACTGATTTCTGATCCTCAATCGGCAAAGCATCCATATCCGCTCGAAGTGCAAAGGTAGGACCATCTGTTTCCCCGCGAAGCAGGCCGGTTACGCCCGTCTTCCCAACATGACGAGTAACCTCTAGTCCAAGGCTCTCCAAGTGCTCGGCCACGATGGCAGAGGTGCGATGCTCCTCATAACCAATTTCCGGATGGCGATGCAAGTCTCTGCGCCAAGCACTTAACTTCGCTTGTAGCGGCTGAGCCAGCTGTATTAATTCAGATTGTTTCATTGGATCTCATTCCTTTCATGTTCCTCGGATTCCGACACCAACCGCGCATAGATGGCATCAGCCGAGAATTCGATGTGCCTTTTCATCGTATCCCGTGATCTCACGCTGTCTCTAGATTTCAGTGCTTCAAGAATCTCCATATGTACTCCGTAATTTACGGAACGAATTCGCTCATCGTAAGGCATCAGATCGAGCGCAGGGTTAATCTTCGTCCGAATTTGTCTGACGGCGGTTTCGAAGTATGGATTTCCTGATGCTTTGGCTATCGTTAGATGGAACTTTACATCCAGTGCTCTGAACCATTCCCGTGTACAATCCGGCTCGATACTTTGCTCCATATAGTTATACAGCTGTTCCAGTTCGCCTGCGGTGATCCGCTCAGCAGCCAGAAAAGCCGCTTCCGGCTCAATAATGGTCCGGTACTCAAATACTTTGAGCATCTGAGCCCAGCCTCGTTTGATCTCTTCTCTCGTACGTTTATGCGAATTGGTCGTGAGTGGCAGGACAAAGGTTCCACCTTTGGCTCCAACTCTTTTCTCGATCAATCCTTTATCTTCCAGTGCGGAGAGAGCTTCACGAACCGTAATGCGGCTTACATTAAACATCTCGGCTAAATCCCGTTCAGCGGGAAGTTGCTCTTCACTCATCAACTCTTTTAAAATAATGGCTTCTTCCAGTTGTTCCCGAATAAATTCACTAACCTTTTTAGTCGATACTTTTTCGAAATGAAAGGAGAATGGATTAGACATCTGATCACTCCGATCTGTATATGGTCTAGACCTTATACCATTAATATAATTCCGACTAAACTGATATGCAATACTTTTCTTGATAAAATTCAACATTTATTTTAATCCTCTGCATAGCACCTTTCTTTCCCTATCGAAAAAACGTGATCTGTAAAGAAAAAAAAGACGCTCTGCATCGGTCAGAACCTCTATCGTTCAAGAAGATGTGCTATTCATTTTCATATTGAAAAAAAACGAAGATAGTAACCGGTAGCCCTTAATACTCTGTATATTCATCTTCTATAAATCTTTGTGTGCAAAAGGCCTGAAATCCCCGGTTACAGCCAGCCGCTCGCTTCCTTCGAGATAGAACCGATCCTCTGCTCTCCACGTATGGCTCGCTTTGTTTTGCCTTCGCAGATACACATAGTTGTAAGGTGAGGTCGCATACGTTTTATAACCTCTCTTCCTGCATTGCCGCAGAAATGTGACATCCTCCCCTACCGAACGATCCGTGAATCGAACCCTCTTTAACACCTTTTTTCTGAATAACAAGGTGCCTCCCTGAATAAATTCCACTGGTTTATTGCTCTCGCCCGGTGATCTCACCAACAATGTTCGGGAAGCTTCCAGATAGACCAAACAGGAATGTTTGCCTACAATATCACTACCGGATCTTCTGAGCGCACGCACCTGTTCTTCCAGATAATAGGGAGAGTAGTAATCATCATCATCCATTTTGGCCAGGAGTGAAAAGCGGGCTCTCGTCATTCCTGCGTTCAAACACTGCCCCAGTGATACCCTCTCTGGTACCCGGTATACTTGAACATTTGCGTATTTCTGTACCTTTTTCCGAACCAAACGCATGTTCATGCTGTCCAGATTCAGAATAATAATCAGTTCCTTGGCCTTGTAGCGCTGTCGAAGATAATTTTTCAGGATGTTATCGAGAAATTGTGGGCGATTGGTACAAACCACGATGGATACTCCTGGAGAAGTACGATTTTTAGACACAACATCCCCCTCTTTTCCGCTTATTATCTCTCATCCTATGTGCTTGGTTCTTACCAGGTATGGACTGCTCCCTCTAGTCTTGCAAAATAATAAAAACCTCTGCCCTGATTACAGGGACAGAGGTTTACAGGAAAATTGATTTTTTTAGCATTATTCATGATCATTGCTTATTTGCTAAAAGAATACATTACACTCACAGCAAAGATAAGTGTACGCAAGCGTATGCGTTAATTATTAAAGTATACGGCTTTGCCCGTGTGTGCCGACTCGTAAATAGCTTCCAAAATCTGTGATACCACCAGCGCCTGTTTCGGTGTAACTACGGGCTCCAAATCTTTATCGATCGCTTCAATCCATTTGCGCATCTCCACATCTGGTGCATTTTCAGACTGTCCTTCATAGAAGTCTACACCGCCAGAGCTGAGTTCAATTTCATTGGTATACAGACGGCTGAACTTCTCGCCATTGATACGCAGTCCGTTTTTCATGTCAGCGCCTGCCTCGGTGCCACTCAGACTGCATTTAGCCTCATCCACATCAAGCGAGTTCAGCGCCCAGCTGGATTCCAGCATAATCGTTGCTCCGTTTTCCATGACAATCATACCAAAAGCCGAATCCTCCACCGAGAATTTCTGCGGGTCCCACGGTCCCCAGGCATTCGCTGCATTTTCTCTCTGGGAGAGCTCATGATGCGTAGTACCAAGTACCACTTTCGGCTGATAGTTGTCCATCATCCATAAAGTCAGATCCAGTGCATGTGTTCCGATATCAATCAGCGGGCCGCCGCCTTGTTTCTCTTCATCCAGAAACACTCCCCAAGTCGGCACGGCTCTTCGTCGAATCGCATGGGCTTTGGCAAAATAGATCGAACCTAACTCGCCCGCTTCGCACAGTTGCTTTAAAACCATGCTGTCCTGCCGGAATCGGTTGTTGTAACCAATCGTCAATTTTTTACCTGTACGTTCCGCCGCTTCCAACATAAGCTGAGCTTCAGCCGCAGTCTTGGCCATCGGTTTTTCACACATCACATGTTTGCCAGCCTCCAGCGCCGCAATTGAAATCTCCGCATGGGAAATGTTCGGGGTAAGCACATGTACAATATCAAGTGAATCATCCTTCAGCAGTTCCAGGTAATCCGTGTATATCTCGGCACCGGCTGAACCGTACTGTTTCTTTGCCTCTGCGGCACGCTCTTCCACGATATCACAGAAAGCAACCAGTTCAACGTTCTCCAGCTTACTCAGACTTGGCAGATGTTTGCCATTTGCGATTCCGCCACAGCCAATAATTCCAATGCGATATACTTTACTCATCATAAGTCACCCTCACTTTAGTATTGGTTGTTTCATTTTGCGAAAAGCCGACGGGGTCATCCCGAGGCGTTTGCGAAACACAGCATGCAAATAGTTGGCGTTGTTAAAGCCGGAGCCAACCGCAATTTGCTCAATGGACACGTTGCTTTCCTGTAAATTTCGGCACACCGCGCGCAAGCGAATGTCCTCCAGCACACGGCTGAACGGCATATCAGGCTGTACCTGATAAAAAATGCGTTGCAACTGGCGGCTACTGATGTGCAGCTTCTCGGCAACATGCTCCAGCGTCACCACAGAAGCATGGTTAGCCTCCATGTACTGAACGGCATAATCGTATCGGTAGACCGTCATATCCCTTACGGGGGCTTGAGCTCGAATCCCGCCCGTATCGTAAGCGCGAACCGTTTTTAATAAAATGCTAACAACCAGCTGTTTAATCGAGGTATAATATCCGACCATCTTGTGGTCACATGCTTCGTACGCTTCGAGAAAACAGAGCATCGCACGGTGATAATCCTGAACCGGAAAATGTGGAAGTGTCTTTAGTTTTTCAATCGTTTCTTCCGATTCCGCAACTTCCCATGGATCGACATGCTCTCGTGGTTTATGCACGATATCCACATGAAGACACAACTCATCCATATCCTGCTCGGCATCAGCTTCCTGATAATGAACAACCCCTGGTCCGGTTAGATACAACAGCCCTTCCGATAGTGCGTGGGACTGATCATCAATAATAACTTTGCCTTTTCCTCTAGGAATGAGATGGAACTCATACTCCGCATGGTTATGAAAGTCGACAATACGTCCCGCGGGAAACGTCGTCAGGTGAAATCGCAGCACACGAATCTCGTAATGCCCCCATACCACGGTAATATCAAGCCGCTCCAGGAGATCCTGCCGATCAAGCATTTTCTCATACGGATACAGACTCAAGATGCCTTCCTCCTTAACGCCTTGCAGGATGAATTTATATAAGTTGAACTAAAGGTTTTACACAGTCCACTCCGTTATAGTGTAAATAAATCATTCAACTTATATAATCCAATCTAATCCTGTATGGCCCTCTTATCAAAAACTTTGCAACTCAGTCAGCGCAATTCGTCTACCTTCCTTCGCTGAGCGATTCGCCGCCTCCATCAAACGGGTCAACTCCATCGCCATGTTGATGTTTGCGCTGTCCTCGGTATCATGTTGAATGTGTCCTACCCACTGATTGAATGCGCTTTCTACATTTTCAGCAACAGGAAGTTCGGTCCAATCCGTATACTGACCTTCCGCTACTTTCGTGCGGATCAACAATGTGGAATCCGGCGTGCCGTACAACAACGTGCCCTCTGTGCCATGTACTTCGATGGTGAAAGGTGAATGACTGTTCACAAATCCCGCTTCGACTACCCCAATCGCTCCTGATGCGGTTGAGAGGGTTGCCACTGCGTTATCCTCAACTTCTTTGCCTGTAATATAACCAAAGTTTGCGCTCACATCGGTAATTGGCTGATTTAGAAACAATCTCGTTAAATACATCGGGTGACAGCCCAGATCAATCAGTGCTCCGCCCTTACAGTCATGCAGATCATAGAAATGCTGAGGAAGCCAATCTGTGATCGCTCCATCATGGGATAATCGCGCCCTCACGTATGTAACTTGACCGAGTAATCCGCGCTCAAGCACGTCTTGAATGGTCAGCGTATATCCAGCATATAGACGCGGAAGAGAAACGGTCATTTTAACTCCGTTTGCCTCCACCTCTTTCAGAATCACATTAGACTCCACTTGCGTAGCGGCAATGACTTTTTCGGTGAAAATATGTTTCCCCGCCTTGGCAGCTGCCGTAATCACCTCTTCATGGAGACGTGTAGGCGCATCTACAATTACCGCATCAATGTCATCTTGTGCCAGCATATCCTCAAGCGATGAATAAAAGGGCACGTTCAAGCGGTCAGCGGCTTCCTGCCCACGCTTCGGGTCTTCGTCCCACACGGCGGCGATTACTGTATCCTTATGTTCCTGGGCTTGCTTGATGTAGTCCCATGCATGTACATGCCACAAACTGATTTTTCCAATTCGAATGGTCACGGATGTCTTCCCTCCATAGTATATAATATTCTGACAACGTATCTATAAGGTATCACATGATTTGTTTATTTTTAATCGAAACTCACGACAATTCATATATAAGATTACGACATTTAATTCTCCTCTCCCAAATGAAGGTGAACCAGACAAAAAAAGCGGCAAGCCCTGATTGCTGGGCTTGCCGCTTCTACTGCCATAACCACATCTAAAATAAGTCATTCGTTAAAATTGCCTTTTTAATACGTTTGTCTTCTACTCAATTCATGGTTCAAGACCTTCAGCAGGAGCAGAACCTGTATCCGTTTGTTCCGATTTCAAATCACTTCCTGCATCAGCTTCCTTCTCAGGAGCTGGCTGCCCTTCTGCTTTGTTTTCTCCTTGCTCTGCATGGACAAACAATTTTCCAGCGGCTTGAGCTTCAGCCTTGTTGCCTGCTGCATCCTGTGCCCGGATCACAATGACTCCACCTTCAAGCACAAGATTAGCAGGTGTTGTGTAAGAGCCTGTGTATACACCCGGTTCTGTTTCCACCAGAGGCACCTCTCCCGCACCGTCCGCGTTCAGATTCAAAGGCAACTGAACCCGGAAAGAAGCTTCCAATCCCGGTTTGCTTTTGAATGAAACGTTGAGACTTTCCCCTGATGTAATTCGTACATCTTGGGCTGGTGTGATATCGGTAAGTTCAGGCACTTCCGTTTCCACATAAACCTTACGTGTTACTGTCGTTTTATTTCCGGCAAGATCGGTTGCCACAATAGTAATGATGTTTTCACCTTTGTTCACCAGTACACGGTGACTGAACTTTCTGTCTCTGTCCACTTGCACGGTCTGACCATTCACGGTGACTTTGTCGAGGAATTGTTCCACCACACTGCCAGTCACATGAACGACCTCGGTATTAATCCGGCTTCCTTCCGCTGGACTGACAACGTTCACTTGAGGTTTGGTCTGGTCAAGGATGATAATGACTGGAAGCGAACGATCTGTCGTTTTACCATTAATGACAGCTTCTGCGGTAATCACATTAACGCCAGCCCGCAGCTTCACTCCATAAGAGAATGTCCCGTTATTTACGGTTGTTGTTCCTGCAGCATCCTTGCCATTGTAAAACTTGATCTGTGCTCCAGAAGCAGGAGATGTTCCAGCGACCGTAAAGGTAGACTGATTGGTATACGTATTCGCTGGTGGTGTAAGCACCGGAGCATTCACCGGATATTGTACCACCGCGCGGATCATGTAGTTCCCCTCTTCAGCAGGTGAAGCACTCCATGCCCCGCTTACACGCTGCCAGCTACGTGCCGCATAAGTCCCGTCCTCGTCCGTAGCCAGACCAGGAGCGGCTGTACCCGCTAAACTCTGGATATAAACGATGTAGAAATCACCTGTCACAATAATCGGCTCAGGGAATTCCACGGAAGTCCACTGATCGTTCCGCAGTGCCGTACCATTGAACGGTCCAGCAAGCTTTTTGCCTGGTGCGCCACCAGCGCCTGATGCATCATAAACCGCGTATTGGAAAGCAGTCCCACCAGGTACAGGCCACTCCGTATTCCAGAATCGGAACGAAGCTCCCGTGAGTTGTGCTGTTTCAAGCTCTGGAGTCATTCGAACGGCCCACGCATTATCGGCAGCATTAAAGGCTCTTGCATTCTCGGCTGTACCGTCGTCATACGCAATTTCACCAGGGAAACCGATAAATGGTTTCAAAGCGATATTACTATCTACTGTGCCGTTGCCCGGTACAGTCACCGTAACTTTTTTGCTGTAGTAGTCCGCCGCGCGAACCGACAATGTGTAACTTCCCTCTAACACTTGAAGCGTAAAGCTTCCGTCTGCTCCTGTACGAACCTCTGCTACTTTAGCATCCTCCACAACGAGCACCGAGGCATCCGCTATCGGTTGACCTGAGCGTTCATCCTTAACTACCCCTTTGATCTGTCCATAAGGGATCGTTTCCAGATTGAAGTTGGCTTTGGCTCCGCCACCATCTGTGATCGTCACCGTTTTCGTTTGCGGATAATAACCGTATGCTTCCGCTTTTAACGTATACTCTCCTGCAACATGCGTGAAGCTGTACTTGCCTGTTGACGAGTCTGTTTTCACGGAACGCCCGGTCTCAAGCACAGTGACCGTTGCACTCGCCGGGAGACTTTGTGGCTGAACTGAACCTGTTCCCGGTTTTAGGGCGTCAGGCTCCTGCTGTTTCGTCTGATTGAACGTTGATTTGTCTGTACGCGTGACTTTGTACCATGGATTATCATAGTCCGGTTTAGGCTTGTCACTTGAAAGCACAACGACTTCATCCTTTGTTACCGTTGGTGTAGCAACACCCAGTACACGGAAATCATCGATAAACCAGCCCGTTCTCACCACGCTGTTATCCGAGGTTAACCGGAAACGGAATTGAACTTCATTCCCGGTCAGTGCATTCAGTCCATAGAAGACAGGTGTCCACTGTTTTCCGTTGGTGTTATGCGAGAATTTGCCGAGTTCCGTCCAGGTTGTTCCTCCATCTTTGGTTGCTTCGACATAACCGAAGTCATATCCACCTTCAATCTCATACCAGTGATTAAACGTAAGTGTCGCATCAGAGACATCCGTCAAATCAATCACCGGGGACACCAGTGAGTAGTTGGAACCATTCTCATACGTGTTGTCAAGATCGGTTGCCCACACATTAGGCGGGGATACCGCACTTAAAGGACCCGTTAACGGGATACCTCGCTCCCACTCATCCTTGGTTCCGGCATGAGTCCATCCATTATCATCGTTTCCATCAAACGAATCGATATAAATATCTTCCGGCACCTCTACGGTAATGGAAATTTCATTCGATTTCTCACTTTCGTTACCACTATAGTCACGTGCCGCCACAGTGTAATAATACGTAGAGTTCGACTCTGTAGCCGTATCCGTAAATGTGGTTTTCTTCACCGTGCCGACAGCCTCATAACCGGAACTAGCCGTTTCGGAACGGTAGACGACATAAGATTCAAGATCCTCATCATCCGAACCCGTCCAGTTCAGGGTTACGTTACCTAAAATATCCGCAGTTGCAGACAAAGCCGAAGGCGTTCCTGGAGCAATATCGTCCAGTTCCTGAACGGCAAAGTCATCGATATACCAGCCAGCTTTCTGAACTGAAGCATCACTGGTCAGGTTAAACTGGATGAACACCTGCTGTCCGGCATAATCGCGCAGATCAATGTACTGTGTTTTCCATCCACCACTCGTCCCTGTGTAACTAAGCAGTTCTTCAAATACATAGTCGTTATTTTCAGTAGCAAT
Source organism: Paenibacillus xylanexedens (assembly GCF_007680605.1). Taxonomy (GTDB): domain Bacteria; phylum Bacillota; class Bacilli; order Paenibacillales; family Paenibacillaceae; genus Paenibacillus; species Paenibacillus xylanexedens_B. Next base: position 1,332,756 of record NZ_VEIO01000001.1, on the reverse strand, counting down.
GTATACCTTGCCAAAATCGAGATTATTTTCGAGGTCATACCAATGTTTGAATGTTAACAATGCCCCTTCAGGGCTTTCTGTCAAGTCGATCGGAGGAGCAAGCAAGTACGCATTACTGTTAGGCAGATACGTGCCTTGCAGATTGGTAGCAATCACTTTCTCACCTGAATAAGCACCTTTTGGTCCGCTCACAGGTGCCCCCCAAACCCAGGTGCTTCCTGTGCCGCCTGTAGTAAAGCCAAGCTGATCGGCTTCAAAGTCCTGCAAGTATCCAGGTTTGACACCATTAGACACCGCGATGTTATATACCTTACTCTCAAATCCATTGTTGCCGTAATCATTCACTCGAATGTAATACTCCACGCCTTCTGGTTCAATCAAGAAAGCCGGAATCGTCGCAGTATACGTACCCGCTTTACTGTCTCCTTCAATCCGATTCATGGGCAGATAGACGTACTGCTTCGTGCCTTTGGTTCTGGCAAAAGCTTCGACTGAAACCACCGCTACATTATCTGTCACATGTGCCGTTAAAGGAATGTCCAGACCCGTAAAGGCCGTATTTACCGGCGTGTGCTCCAGCACCGGCTCTTCCAAGTCATCGCCAGCCGTGACAACTCTACCGGAGACCGTGCCGATGCCTTCTAGAACCGAACCAACCGCATCCAGTGCGTTAATGATTCCGTGACCATAACCGTTATTCGGGGTAACCGGAAATTTGCTATCGGTTCGCGGTGTCGCCGTATCCATGATGATCTGTTCCAGCTGATCCACGTTAAGAGAGTGGTTCGCTTGAAGCAACAATGCTGCGAGCGCCGTCGTATGCGGACCTGCCATGGATGTGCCGTTCCATCCACCTTCATATGTACCTCCAGGCACGGCTGAACGAATGTTCACGCCAGGGGCGGATACTTCTGGTTTGATCTCATTGTACGGGGATGGTCCCAGCAATGAGAATGAACCTAAGTTGCCGTTAATATCGGTTGCTCCTGTAGCAAAACTCTCCGGATAGTTAGCCGGGTTCGCAACTGAAGCCGGGCCTCCCGGATTGGTCAAGGTTGTATTTCCAGCAGAGAACTCTGGGAAGATCTGAGCATCACGCCAAGCCTGAACCATGGGTCTGAACCACTCATCCAAACCTGGACCTCCGCCCCATGAATTGTTTACAACGTCCGGTGCGAGTTCAGGATGCAGATTGCCTTCGGCATCCACTGGGGCAATGAGCCATTGTCCGCCATCCAGAATAATGGCATCTGTTGTTTCCGGATTAAAAATACGTACTCCGATCCACTTTGCACCAGGTGCAACGCCGATCTTATTCGTGCCGTTCGCTTCGGAACCAACCATCGTTCCCATCGTGTGGGTACCGTGTCCATCCCCATCAGCAGGAAGAGTCGCGCCACTATGCGGATCGTACCAGCTTAGCTCTGGATCAACGACATTGCCTGAAGCGTCCAGACCACGCCATTTACTGCGAAGCGCAGGATGCGTGTAATCCACGCCACTGTCCAGGTTCGCAACTACGATGCCCGTGCCATCAATGCCCCGCTCCCAAACTGCAGGTGCATTGATGTAGTCAATATTCCATTCCACATTTTCCGTCTGTTTCTTCACCTTGGAATCCGCTTCTTTGGTTGCGCTTCCTTGTGAAGCCGACTCTTTAGCCGGTGATTGGACGGAATCCTTCTCTGTCGAGACACTCGCTGGCTGCTTGCTTACTTCCGCCTTATCCAGATATCGCGTTTCGTTCGGCAGAATTTTCTCTACCTCTGGCAGCAACGCAATCTGTTCCATGACTTCTTTGGTACTGGTGACCGCGAGTGAATTCACGATAAAATAACTTTTATAATCTTTGACCTTCCCGAGGTCAATTTCCTTTTCCAGATAATTTTCGATCGAATATTGTGTCCGCGAGGCGGTTTCACGAAGTGAACTCACCACAGAGTTCCGCACAGAGAGCTTGGTTGCCGAAGGTGTTTCCTTGGCAATCGTTGCCTTTTCCATCGCTTGTTTGGAGACAGCCTTGGTATCCACCTGTTCCTTCATTTTGACAAGATAGGTGACATATTCGCTGCCTTCAAAGGCTTTGGTCAGTTTGGCATTCACTTTAGACGTTGAAACCTCAGCCAAGCTGGACTTCATATCGATTTTAGATGAGGATGAGTTCTGTGCAGAAACCGGAAGTGCCATTGATAATGCAAGGAGAAGCGAGAGCCCCATGGAAACGGGCTTGCGTAACGGTTTTAATTTAATCAAACTTTTCCACTCCTTTTACCCGGTTTTATGATTTGATCTAGTACAAGTACCCTTCTCTGTGAATGTATGCAATTGCTGATTTTGTAGCGGTGTAGTGAGCATCATCGGACATTATTTACTTCACCTTGCTTACCTTCTTTTCATTTCACATACGGCCTCACCTCCTTTACAGGTTTGGTTAGGAACATAGGGGACTGATACATTCGAAAATTGTCCATAGGTTAAATAAATGTGAAGAAATGGTATTTAGATAAAAGTCTATATGCTGACTGATGTCATCAATAATTAGTGTGGATGTCATAAGAGAGTAACCGGGATGTCGTAAGCATTCGTGTGGAGGATATTCAGAAGTGATCGTATAACGCTTGCCATGAAGTGGTATGTGAATCTGGGTGATTCGTACGGGTTTGAATAGCAGGGTACATCTTGAATTACATATAAAAGTTAAATTTAGGCTTTAATTGGATTTTATTGGTATAGTATAGTTTCAAAGTGGAAACTGCACAAGTCCTTATTTGAAAAAAATAGAAAATAAGTCTATATCATGCTTTTGAATATCTATTGTATACACCTTCGACCTATACCCCTTTCGCATTTGCGCATAATCCAAAAAAAGAACCAGCCCTTACGCCGGTTCTCTTCACACTTAATCCAGATCAATTTTAAATACAACAGGTACGTTGCTCTGCACACTCGTAGTGGTAATCGTTAGAGCATTTTCATCCCGCTCCCAATTCGGCTGTTCTTCATATCCCAGAATCCGAACCTGCTCAATCATTCCATGAAAATGCGGAGATCCGTCTTTCAACGATTGAATGTGCACGATTCCGTTATCCGGGTACACCATTACCGTCGCATAAAGACTATTTCCTTTCACCGTAAAGCGTATATCCTCACATGTAAAAACCTTCGTATCCCCGTCCGTGAACTGGCCTTCCTTCACTTCTGTTGGCCCTTCCCCATACGTACGCCAGAACGAGGTCTCATAGATGGCCTCTCCGTTCACTTCCAGCCACTTCCCTATAGCCAGCAGGATATTGCGATCCTCGTCTGGAATCGTTCCGTCTGCACGTGGCCCGATATTGAGCAGCAGACTTCCATTTTTACTGACGATATCCACAAGATCCCGAATAATCTCTTCTGCCGTTTTGTACTCGTTATTTTCCGTATAACACCAGGAATTTCTCGCAACTGCTGTATCCGTCTGCCAAAAATAAGGCTTCAGCTCAGCGAATTGTCCACGCTCTACATCAGGAACCGCTGCACCAAACATGAACGCATCATGCTTGTAATTGATGGCAACCGGAATGCCCCACTCCTCGCCTTTGTTATAATAATACGCTGCAAACTTTTTTAGATAGGGCTTGAACGCCGCCGTATGAATCCACCAGTCGAAATAGAACACCCTCGGTTGATACTCATCTACCAGTTCACAGCACCGAATGAGCCAATCCTCCAGAAATTCGTCCGAAGGCGGTGAGCCGTACAGGTCTTGAAAATCGGGAGGCTCCGGCATGGCGGGCCAATAGAAATCTCCGCAATGCAACGGTTCCTTGATATCGGAATCGAATTCTTTGCCATGAGACATGAAGAACCAGTGCTCGGCACGGTGGGACGACACACAGAAGGTCAACCCATGCTTTTCATAGGCGACTTTCATCTCACCTAACACATCACGTTTAGGGCCCATTTCATATGTGTTATAGTGAGAGATAGAACTTTTATACATCTGAAAACCGTCATGATGCTCGGCAACCGGCATTACATATTTTGCACCTGCTTGTTTAAAAAGAGTCGCCCATTCATCTGCATCAAAGTTCTCTGCCTTAAACATCGGGATGAAATCTTTATATCCAAACTCCTTATGATCCCCATACACCTCAAGATGGTGTTCATAAGCCTTGGACCCTTGAATGTACATATTACGGGAGTACCACTCACTATCATAAGCCGGAACCGAATACACGCCCCAATGGATGAAAATGCCGAATTTCGCTTTTGGATACCACTCGGGAACGACAATTTCACGAAGCGAAGTCCAGTTGTCCTTGAATTTTCCGTTAGCAATACGGGTATCGATATGTTGCAAATATTCATGTTTGTTCATGTGTTATCCCCACCCTTTCCTGGTTGACCACAGTTGTATTGTAGTGTGGCAGGATTCCGATGAACATGCAGAACTCTAACGATTAGATGGACGATAATAACCTTCAGGGAGATATGCTCATGGATCATCAAACACTGCTGACCAGCTATTTGTCGAATCTGGAAGTGGATCTGTTCATGGTGAATTACAACCGCTGCGGCCCGGATTGGAGAGATCTGGACTACACACCGGACTATAGCAAATTGTACTGGATCTGCGAGGGAGAAGGCTGGCTTCGCATCGGGGATCAGGAATATTACCCCAAACCAGGACAGCTTTTTTTGATGCCGGAAGGAATAAAGCAATCTTACTCAGTAATCAGTGACAAACCTTTCCTTAAATATTGGTGTCATTTTTCCGCTAAAGTCGGGGGGATCAATCTATTTCAGATTCTCCAATTCCCGCACGTTGTTAACATGGAACAGCCCGAACGATTTCAAGACATCTTTGACAGTGTGTTAACCTATGCGAATTCGAATGAAATTTACGCCCCTATGATGGCCAAGAGCAAATTGACAGAACTTCTTTCCTATTACATCATGAACTTGGATATGAACCAGATTACCTACTTGAACGTGCCCGTGGTTGAGAAATTATCCACCTTGCTCACCTATATTGATTCACATATTGAAGAGAACATGTCCGTTCAGGATTTGGCTAAGATGCTGCACATGCATCCGAATTATTTCATTCGTTTTTTCAAACAGCATATAGGCATGCCCCCCATTCATTATCTGACCAGCCGTAAAATAGATAAGGCCAAAGAGATGCTTCACTGCACCTCTCTAACGATGACTCAAATCGCGGGCAATCTCGGATTCAGCGATTCGTATTACTTTTCCAGACAGTTCAAGAAACATACCGGATTGAATCCCACCGAATATCGCAAGCAAACGACGGTAACCACATAAATTTCAAAATATAGTTCAACTCCAAAAAAACATTCCCGCAAGTTTCATTTTTGGATTAAAATGGAAGTGTAGCTCATTCTTGAAGAAAGGAGGTTCGTATATGACGAAGAAGACGCTCCTGCTAATTGCTGCCCTGTTTGTTGTTTCCTCGTTCGCTGCTTTGGCTTCGGCGGCACCGACAGACAACGGGTATAGCGTGTTATCTGATCGTGAAACGGGAACCGTTAAACCAAGATAACGATTCATCTTTATATGCTGGACATCATGGTATACATAACTGATACAATTCCTAGTGTGCAAAAGCTTATACAAAAACAACCTCCTGACTTCTGTTCAGGAGGTTGTTCGGTCACGTTAACTTTCAATATGCGCCATGCGTTATGAGCGCTATGTTACTGCCAATTTCTTTTTCTGAGATAAGACTCAAACACAAATGTTCCAAAAGGAAGCAGACCCGCCAATAGGCCCATAATCCAAAGCGATATCTTCCACTTTTTGACCAAGCCTACATGTACCAGCGCAATGAGATATAGAGGAAATAAAATACCATGAATCATCCCCAGTATGGCTACGGCTGAAGAAATATCCGCTAAATATTTGAGTGGCATTGCAATAAATACGAGTAGTAGAAGGGATATCCCCTCCCAAATACCTGCAATTCTGAAGCGACCTGTGACCGTGTTCATTCCGTATGCTCTCACCTTTCCGCTAAATTGTTTGTGAAATATGTAACTTATAACATGACGCTTTACAACGCTGTATTCGATTCTCACACAACGTATGTAAGCTCCTTCCCCGTATTATAAAACATCAATCCGATTCAGATTTACTTTAAATTTGAATAATTGTTGAATAGAATCGATCGGATTTACGCCGTACGTATATTAACTCCGTTCAATAAACATCATTGCGGGTCAAACCACAACAAATCAATATCATCCGTTTTGCTTCGCTCAAGTCGTTGCTCGTTCAACCAAACGGTATGCCAGTGATGTCGCCTTATGTTCCTCGTTCCCCAGCACTCTCCACAAATGATAAAAAGCCTGTTTCGCTTGCTCCGCAATCGGATTATGAATGGTTGTCAGCTCAAGCACACGTGACAATTCAATATCATCGAATCCCACAATGGCGAGCTGTTCTGGAACCCGTATGTTCTGTCTGCGCGCTTCACTCATGATGCCTATTGCCGCATAGTCGTTGGAACACAGCACCGCTTGCGGTAGCTCGGCCCCGTTGGCCATACGTCGAAAGGCTGTTTCTCCGTCTGATGAAGTGAATACGGAATACTGATATGCTTCGCGCCACACGGGAAGTCCTTGGCTCGTCATGAATGTCTCATACGCTTCGCGGCGGCTTTTCGTATTCAGACTGTTACTACGGCCAAACACATTCGCAATACGTGTGTACCCTTTCGATACGAGATGCTCCAGCGCCAGTCTATACCCTTGAGCCTGATCCATTGCAATCGAAGGAATCTCATCGTTCCCCATGCGTTGCCAGGACACCATCGGTCCATATTGCATATATGTTTTCAATTCACCCGGATCATTCACACAAGTCACGATTAACAAACCATCCACACGTTTACTTCGCAAATCCTCGAATGCCTGCAGCTCAATTTGTTTATCACCGCGCGACAAATACACGATCGTCTGAAAACCGTAATCCATCGCGGTATCCATAAATTGGTTAATAAAGGTCAAACTCAGTTCGTCGATCATTGCAGTGACAATCCCGATCTGCTTTGTCTGCCCTGTGGACAGAGAAACTGCATTCCGGTTCGGTATGTAGTCCAGCTCATTCATAATTTCGGTAATCATGCGTCTTGCTTCATCACTCACGTGTGGTGACCGGTTAATGACCCGGGATACCGTAGCCCTTGAATAACCGGAACGTTTCATAATTTCATCAAATTTGGACATGCCGATGCTCCTTTCCTGCGAATAATCGCCAAATATAGTATGCCTCATCTGCTCTGTAAAAGTAAAACTTGACGTGTAACCCGTTACAACGTGTAAGCTTTTTTTGAGAGAAAATACTACCGTGAACGTAGCACGTTCACCATGAATTAATGAATGGAGCGATCTATATGAGTAAATCTTCGAATCATACGTATTCATTTCCTGAAAACTTTCTGTGGGGCGGTGCCATTGCGGCGAACCAGGCTGAAGGTGCATACAATCTAGGCGGCAAAGGTTTGTCCACACAAGACGTTGCTCCCCGAGGTGTTATGGGTTCGATTACGGAAGAGCCAACGGACGACAATATGAAACTGATCGGTATCGACATGTACCACCGTTATAAGGAAGACGTGAAGCTGTTTGCCGAAATGGGTTTCAAAGTGTTCCGTACTTCTATCGCATGGTCTCGTATTTTCCCTAAAGGGGACGAGCTTGAGCCGAATGAAGAAGGCCTGCAATTTTATGATAATCTGTTTGATGAATGCCGCAAGTACGGTATTGAACCGCTGGTCACGTTATCCCATTATGAGACACCTCTGCATCTTGCCAAAGAATATGATGGATGGGTTAACCGGAAAATGATCGGCTTTTACGAACGTTATGCAACTACGGTCTTTAATCGATATAAAAATAAAGTCAAGTACTGGCTGACCTTCAACGAGATCAACTCTATTCTTGAATTTCCGTTCATGAGTGGTGGGATCTACACACCCAAAGAAAAGCTAAGCAAGCAAGATCTGTATCAAGCGATCCACCACGAACTGGTGGCGAGTGCATCTGCTGTGAAGCTATGTCATGAGATCATTCCTGATGCTCAGATCGGATGTATGATTTTAAGCATGCCGACGTATCCACTAACTCCGAACCCGGATGATGTGATTAAAGTCATGGAGTACGAACATAGCAATTATTTCTTCGGTGATATGCATGTCCGTGGACGTTACCCTGGTTACATGAAACGTTACTTCCGTGAAAACGGCATTGAGATTCATATGGAAGACGGCGATCAGGAGATGCTGCTTAACACCGTCGATTTCATCTCGTTCAGCTATTACATGAGCACATGTCAGACAGCCGATCCTGCCAAACAAGTGGCTGGTGAAGGAAATCTGATCGGCGGAATCCCTAACCCGTATTTGCCTGCAAGTGAGTGGGGCTGGCAGATCGATCCGCAAGGACTGCGCTATGTGCTGAATATGTTCTATGATCGTTACCAGAAACCGCTGTTTATCGTGGAAAATGGTCTCGGCGCAGTAGACGAGTTAATCACGGGTCCGAATGGCGAGAAAACCGTTGAAGATGATTACCGCATCCAGTATTTGAATGACCATCTCGTTCAAGTCGGTGAAGCGCTGGAAGATGGAGTAGACATTATGGGATACACCTCTTGGGGTTGTATTGATGTCGTGAGCGCCTCCACTGCGCAGTTGAAAAAACGTTACGGCTTCATCTATGTAGACCGTCACGATGATGGTTCAGGTACGCTCGAGCGTTATCGCAAAAAATCCTTCCACTGGTACAAAGATGTTATTGCCAGTAACGGAAATAGCCTGAAGCGTTAAGCTTCAAGATTTAAACTTTAGGGCATAAACTTCAAGGCGTAAACTTCAGGTTTTAACTTCAAAATGTAAACTAGTTAACCCTTCTTTCGGCAGTATACCGTCAGGCAAGCCACAGCATCCAAGCTTGGCATTCTGACAGTTCTGCCGAGGAGGGCTTTTTTTTCATATCGCGCTACTCCATATTAATCTCCTTGATGACTCTTGCAGGATTCCCGCCTACAATCATATTATCGGGTACATCTTTCGTAACTACCGACCCCGAAGCAATAACCACGTTATCTCCGATGGTAACTCCTGGATTAACAATTGCTCTACCGCCAATCCATACGTTGTTACCAATGGTTACAGGTTTACCGTATTCCGCTCCGGTATTGCGCTCATGTGGATTAAGCGGATGAGTTGCTGTATAGATATGTACATCCGGTCCCAACAAACAGTTCTCTCCGATTCGAACTTCACATACATCCAGAATCGTACAGTTAAAATTGGCATAAAAATGATTGCCTACGTGGATGTTATACCCATAATCGACATGAATATTTGGTTCCATGCTTAAATGCTCACCTGTCGATCCAAACAGTTCCTTTAACAGCTTTTGGCGTGTCTCCTGTTCGATCTCCGTCGTTTGATTAAATAGACGTGTCATCTTCCGTGCAGCCTCTCTGTCTCGGGATAACTCGGCATCATTAGCCATGTACAGTTCCCCGCCCAGCATCTTCTGTTTCTCTGATTTGATGGTCATGTAAATCTCCTTTGTGCAGATCATAAATGTGTATTCTTTGTAAGTAAGTAGCGACGTTCATACAAGTTATAAAGCTTAACAACTTATACTTATACTTTTTAAAACTATTTTAATTATATGGGTCCATGATCAAAAATCAAGCCTCTTTTGTATTTTCGGCCTACGGACTCCGTCCGCTAAATAACGAAAAAACCTCTGTACTTCCGCAAAAATGCTGGAAACACAAAGGTTCTATTTGATTTTAAATATCGTTTTAAATAATGTCTATATGAATCATTGTATCCTCATGCGATCGCATGAACATGTTTTTCTTTCATACTAATGGCGAGAACGGCAGAACCAAGTCCAACACATACAAGGATAGCGCCGACCCATCCGGTGTTCATAATGGAAGAGTGATCAATAACAAGACCGCCGACATACGTTCCCAGTGCGATGCCCGCATGGGCTATACCTGAGTTCGTGCTAATTAGAATTTCAGATGTCTCAGGCGAAGTCTTAATAATCAGGCTATTTTGTACGGGTGTAACCGTCCAGCTAAGAGCGCCCCAGATACTTAACAGTAGCAGAAAAGCAATCAAAGGCAGTCCGGTGCTGAGAGGAATCACAGCCATACTGATCATAAATGGAACTAACACGATAATAATAGCTTTAGCTGGATGAAGCCGATCGGATAACATTCCCCCCATGCCTCCGCCTGCTACAGCAGCGAGTCCAAACATCATATAGATTAAGGTGATTGCCGTTGAACTAGCCCCTATGGTTTCCTGTAGAAACGGGGTGAAATACGCATATAATGTTAAATGCCCAGCCAGTACGAGCAGTGTAGTAGTGTGAATCGCCAGCATTTTCGGATTCCATAATGCCTTCAACTGATTTTTCAGACTCACGGCAGGAGCAGGCTTAACACGATCCATCGCAAAGCCAATCGCCACCATGACTAGCACAGTAAGAACTGCAATCAGCATAAATACTTCACGCCATCCAAGCGCATTACCAATAAAGATGCCAATCGGTACGCCGAGAATCAGAGATGCACTTCCTCCCATCGTTATCGTGCCCACCGCACGTCCTTTATACTCCGGCTTAACGATGCGGGAAGCTAGTGTCAATGATAATACAAAAATAAGCGAACCTGTTGCGGCTCCAAGCATTCGCCCTGCCATTAACATATAAAAGTTCACGCTAAACGCTGAGATCAGATTGCTGATCAAAAATACAAATAACGTAACCATGTATACCTTTTTACGCTCGAATCGTGCTGTCATATTGAGTAGTATGGGTGCGGATACCGCATAGACCAATGAAAAGATCGAAATTAAATATCCCGCTTTGGCCAGAGACAGATGAAGATCCGTTGCAATCAGATCCAATATGCCTCCCAATATCAGTTCAACCGTTCCGACCACAAAGGCTGCAATGGCTAAAACATATACCTTTTTGTTCATCTTATAAAATCCCCCTAACAAGTTACAACTACGATAGTAACCCAATAAGAAGAAAAGTTCAATGAGATTTCTAATTTTTTTTCAGAATTTTTCATTCCATTTACAAAAGTTTAAAAAAACAAAAAAACTATTCTTCGAAAGAATAGTCTCCTAGTAAATCAATCTCGTAAGCAACCGTTCAATTTCTTCGTCCTGCAATAGTTGCTCCCCGTATTTTTTGGTGATCTGTGTCAACGCCACATCGTGATAGAAATAATCCGTCATCGCTTTAACAATCGGTTTGGACGTCGTCTTGATTGCTTTCCACGACTCATTTTCCAATCCGGCGAACAGCAGATAGGCATGATCTACAATAAGTAGCTGTGATGGCTCTGGCGCATCAAGGAGCGGTATGAGCGAGTATTTGCGGGTTAGAGTGCTTTCCAGACCACCAACCGCAAGCACTTCTACATACACACCCTGTTTCTCCTTCAGCTCCAGCAGGCCACGGTATCTCTCCAACCGCTCATTCCAGGCCAGAAAAAGAATCGATGAATCTGCCTCTTCAATCAGCTGTTCTATGTTTGAAGCAATGGATGACTCATCCTTTAACGTCCAAATATGCTCATCCGTGAACGTACGCTTGATTTTATATTGTTTCAAGGTCTCTATATCTTTGTCGAAATCAAGCTTGATTTTGTGAATGACCGCCTGCAGATCCACCGCCATGTACAGTTTTTTCTTGCCATCCATCGTTGTCAGCACAATACCTTTATCGATCATTCGATTAAGCACTTCATAAATTTTAGCCTTGGGTACATTCGAGGTGCTTACAATCGTTGTCGCATCCAGCGGCTCATCCTGCGCAAGTATAGCTTCATAGACCTGACTTTCATATTGGGTAAAACCGAATTTTTGCAGCATGTTTTGTTCAGAACGTCCCTTCGTTCTTAAGTGTGTGTAAAAGAATAGTTCACCTTGTATCTAGTTTAGAGACAAGTTAAGCACCTGTCCAGTTTCCCTTGCTCAAATAAAAAGATCGGATGCTGGTTATATTAAGCTTGAATTACCCATTCCCTGTTTTGGAAAGGAGCATGAACCCGAATGGAGAGCACACAAGAATTCGTGAAAAAGGTCAACGAAAATGCCGAGAAAGCACGCCACAACAAAAACAATGGTAAAGGTACGCCCGGTGATAAGTTGCCGAACAAACAACACTCAACAAACAAATAAACACAAGGTTTTATGACTTCACCTAACTATGAACCAGCACATCCAGTAGCATCCATGCGAAAAAATATGGTGCCTCACAACAGTGAGTGCATCATATTTCCTGTAATTCGACTTGTTACCTGTTTACTTCGAATTGGCATAATGTATCACCATGCTCAGCTTGTTACTACTTGCGCCGGAATTATAATAACCATGCGGCTGATCCGCTTTAAAACGAATCGAATCTCCCTGTCTTAACTTGTATTCTTCTTCGCCTACTCTGATCGTAAGCTCCCCTTCATACATCGTGATGAACTCCTCAGCCCCGTCAATGTGTGGTTCAGCGGTCAACGATGCCCGTTCATCCATCTCCATCATGTACATTTCAAACCGGCGCCCCTCTTCCAAAGAAAAATGAGGATAGATGCGGATTCTTCCCTCATCTTCTCGCATGACTTTAATGTCTTCCCTTATGAGAACGGTTGTATCCGACTTCGCTTCATGAATTAATTCACTGAATGATATTTTTAACCCGTTTGCAATTTTCCAGACCGTTGCAATCGAGGGATTAGACTCCCCGCGTTCAATCTGACCCAGCATCGTCTTGCTAATGCCTGACAGATCTGCGACCTTGTCCAGACTAAGTTTTCTTTGCTCTCTGATTTGCTTCAAGTTGTGAGCCAAAACCAAATTAATATTTTCCATCCAAAATACACCTCTCTCCTCGCGCCCTCTTGTGCACTATATAGCACATATTGTACAATCAAAGAGAACATGCGTTATAACGACCATATCGTTCATTATAGCATACAATATATAGCACAAGGAGAGCACATGGATATTTTATCTTTAGTAACGTACGCGATGATTGCTTCTTTTACACCCGGCCCCAACAACATCATCTCTATGACCCGCGCAAGAGAGCATGGATTCAGAAGCACGTTTCATTTTATTCGCGGAGTCGCTGCCGGCTGCCTTCTGATCATGATGTTATCCAGTTATTTCAACCTGGCTCTATATCAATACATTCCGTCCATCACCCCGATCCTCAATGTATTCGGATGTATTTACATGCTCTATCTGGCTTTCAAAATCATATGGAGCACTTCTTCCACGAGTGGGTCCGAGCACAATTCGAAGAAGACTCATTATTCGTTTTGGTTCGGTTTCAGCCTTCAACTGATTAATCCGAAGGTTATCCTATACGCGCTTACAGCGCTATCTGTGTTTATCCTGCCCCATACGCAGTCACATTTTCAACTCTTAGGTTACTCGCTACTGCTGACTTGGATTGGAATAAGTGCTAATCTGTCCTGGGCATTGGGTGGACGTATATTTCAACGGTTCCTGTTAAAATATGAACGCCCTTTTAATATGGTCATGGGTCTTCTGTTGATCTGGACCGCGATTTCTTTGATTAGATAAAAGAATCATTAGATAAAAATAAAAGCGTCCGCTCATCTACTGAGCGAACGCTAGCTTGAAAGAACCGTTACTCCTGATTCCTTCTCCACCATGACCTAGTAGCATGAGCTACATTACTCAACGCAACCGTCTCGCCTATGACCGGTGTAATGACAGATACATTCAAGGCTCGTGCGGCGCGAGTTACCCGCTCTGCTGGTTCGTTCCAGGCATGATAGGCGAGTGTAAATGCCCCCCAATGAATCGGGATCAATACATGTCCGCCCACATCCAGATGGGCTTGTACGGTTTCTTCAGGCATCATATGAATATTGGACCAGCGTTCGTCATATTGGCCGCATTCCATCAAGGTCAGATCAAACGGTCCATACTTGCTTCCAATTTCTTTGAAATGAGGACCGTAGCCACTATCCCCACTAAAAAATACTTTCTTTTCCCACCCAACAATTACCCATGAACACCATAACGTGGAGTCCCGATCAAATAATCCTCTGCCTGAGAAGTGACGAGCAGGTGCACAAGCGAATGTTAAACCCTTGAAGGAGAATTCATCCCCCCATTGATGCTCCGTAATCTGGCCCGCTGGCACTCCCCATTTGATTAAGCGTTTGCGCACACCGAGTGGAACGATAAAACGATTGGTTTTGCTTTTTAATTTTCGAATAGAAGAAACATCAAGATGATCATAATGATCATGAGAGATCACAATCGCATCCAAAGTAGGAAAGTTTTCAGGCTGCATAGGCAAATCCTTGCGGAAACGTTTCGTTCCAACCCACGACACGGGTGACGGCCTGTCACCCAACATGGGGTCAAAGAGTAGTCTGTGACCTTCGATTTCGAGCAAAAAAGCCGAGTGTCCAAACCATGTCACCTGTGAATGTTCAGACACACTCTCTGTTGTAGCAGCTTGATAGCGTTCCATAGGTATATTCCCTGACGGCCTCCGTTCTGCATGTCTGCGCATGGAATCTCTCAATATACTTGTGAGTGACTTGATGCTCATTCCGGCGGTCGTTGGAATCTGATTTTCGTATTTCGTCATATTTCACCCTTCTGATCTCCATATTCCATGGCTAGTCTTGTGGAGAATGCTAATCTTTACTTCATCTTAATTCAACGCTTGCCGATATTCAATTTTATATAAACCGGAACAACTACGATGCCGTTAAGCTAGAATTAAGATACTGTTTCCACTCGTATAAGACTGGGCATATATGATATAGAAAAAACAAGAGAGAGTGTGAGCTACCATGAGCAAAAAATGGCGTAAAAGACTTGTTAAATTTCTGATATTCGACCTGTCACTGATTATTATTCTGTTAAGTTCCGGATTGATCTATCAGCAGATCAGTTCTTCACAAGATGAAAAAACATTTACACCTCCGGGCAAACTGTATGAAGTACACGGAGATAAAATGCACCTGTATACAGGCGGTGAAGGCAATGTAACCGTCGTTCTTGCCTCAGGTTGGGGAACAGCTGATCCTTATGTAGACTATTATCCTTTATATGAAAAGCTTGCCCCTAATACGAAATTCGCAGTATACGACCGCTTCGGTTATGGATACAGTGACAGGACCGATAAAAAACGGGATGTAGACACGGTAGCGGACGAATTGCATGAACTGCTGCAGGTTTCCGGGCAAAAACCGCCTTACGTGCTTGTTGCTCACTCCCTTGGCTCATTAGAGACTCTTCGATTCGCGCAAAAGTATCCTGACTTGGTTAAAGGTATTGTGATGATTGACGGCGGAAGTCCTGAATTCTACGCAACGGGTCAGGATAACCTGGCAGATACGATTGCTGGTTTTGCGAATCAATTCCGTATCAAAACCGGACTTTTCCGGCTCAGTATGCAAGTCCCGGCAGTCGTTGAAGCTTCTAATGCCAACCGCAATGAATTAAAACTGGTACCAGAAGATTTGAGAAAAGTAGATAAAACGGCGCTTCTGCTAAACTACGGGAACGCCAACACGGTAGATGAATTACGTGAAACGCAAGGGAATGCCAAAACGGTGATTGCCAATAAACATCCTTTCCCATTCCCGCTTACGATTCTGACCGCAGATTACTTTGGTAAACCTGAACCGGATTGGGTGAAAACACAGAGTGAATTCAAATCCTGGTCAACGTTATCCAAACAAGTTACTGTTAAAGATACGGAGCATTACATTCATCAATACCATCCGGATATTGTAGCTAATGAAATCCTGGAGGTTGTTAAGAAATAATGAATCCGGCGGAACAACAATAATCATCCGAATAACGTGTTCTCTAAAGTAAACAAAAGAGCGATGTCCCCTTTCATTAGGGAACATCGCTCTTCTCAATGACTTATTTTAGTGCATCGGACTCTGCTGTTTATCAGCCGACCCAACCTTCACTCTTTTTACTAACAGTGCGATAACAAAACCAACAAGGGCCAGAATCAGTGCAAAGACAAATGCATTCTGTACACCTGATGTAAATCCTGCAAGAATATTTTCCGGACTTTGCGGATTCTCTACACTGCTCAGGAATCGAGTCTGTCCAGCACTCAAAATACTTACAGCAACAGCTGTACCAATAGCACCAGATACCTGCTGCAGCGTGTTCATGATCGCAGTACCGTGCGGGTAAAACTCAGGCGGCAACTGATTCAATCCGTTGGTCTGTGCTGGCATCATCACCATTGAAATACCAATCATCATGAACACATGCAACATAATAATCTCGATCAAAGGTGTTGTTGCTTCAATCCCTGTGTACAAGAACAAGACAATCGCAACGACAGCCATCCCGATAATAACAAGCCATTTAGGGCCAAACTTGTCAAACAATCGTCCCATTACCGGAGACAAGAATCCATTCAGCAAACTACCTGGCAACAAAACCAATCCGGCAGTTAGTGGCGTAACAGCCATTCCCTGCTGCAAATACATCGGCAAGATCAGCATGGATGACAGAATCATCATCATACTGATGAAAACCAGGAGCAGGCCGATCGTAAACATTGGATATCTGAACGCTCTTAGATTCATCACGGGTTCTTTCATACTCAATTGACGAATGCTGAACAAAAGTAATGCAGCGATACCGATGGCTAACGTGGCAATCACAACAGGACTAGTCCAGCCTCCGCCAGATTCACCATGCCCACCTGCGCTACTGAAGCCGTACACGATACCGCCAAAACCAAGTGTAGACAGAACAATCGACAACACATCAATCTTGGGCTTGGTCAACTTGGAAATGTTCGGCAGGAACAGCAACCCACATACCAAGGAGATCAGGAAGAACGGCAAGGAAATCCAGAAAATCCAGTGCCAGCTCAGGTTAGCCAGAATCAGTCCTGAAATACTTGGGCCACTTGCTGGTGCAAACATAATAACGAGACCAATCAACCCCATCGCTGCTCCCCGTTTTTCAATAGGGAAGATAACCAGTATGGTATTAAACATTAGCGGTAGCAATAGTGCCGTTCCCACCGCTTGTAACACACGGGCTACGAGCAAAATTTCAAAGCTAGGGGCTAACGCAGCAACCAACGTTCCTGCGATAGAAAAAATAAGCGACGTTGTAAACAGCTGTCTGGTCGTAAACCATTGCAATAACAATCCAGAAACAGGTACCAGAACACCAAGAACAAGCAAGTATCCTGTAGTTAACCATTGAATGGTTGTAGGTCCAACCTCGAGCAGACCCATAAGTGGTGTCAAAGCGACATTCAAAGCCGTTTCACCAAACAAACCGATAAACCCGCTTAGCAACATGGCAAACAAAATCGGGAATACCTTATATTGCTGTGTTTCTTGCTGGTCTTTTGCTGTACCAGCCTTCATGGAAGCCTCCACGATCCCATCCTCCTCAAACGAATCCTGCGATTTCTTTTTTCTCTCTTTCTCTTGGTACAACCTATTGATGCTGCTGGACATTCTTCGCTACAACTGACAAATAATCCGCAGCCGTCAGCATCGGCTGTTTATCCTGATTGGTCAGCGTAATGATCAATGCACCTTCCATCAGAGAAATAACGAGCAGTGCCGTCTCACGAGCCTGCTTATCACTCATACCATCCAAAATGAGATGTCTTGCGATGATATCCTGCCATCCTGCAAATACGTTCTGCGAAGCGGTACGCAGCTGCTGACTAATACAGGAAGTCTCTACTGCTGCCCAGAAGCTGAATGGCAGAAATCCCGTATAACCATTGGCTTCCGCTTCATTCGCTGTTTCATAAATGAACTGCCGAATGCCTTCTGCAGTCGTCTCATGGGCTGCAAAAATTTCTTCAAACCTTTGCAAGATGTGGGCATTGGCTGATTGAATGCATTCGAGAGCCAGCTCTTCTTTCCCCTGTGGAAAATAATGATATAACGAACCTTTCGGTGTGTTACTCTCCTTAATGATCTGATTCAGACCGGTCGCATGATACCCTTGTGAAAAAAACAGTCTCGCTGCTGTGCCAACGATCAGATCTCTGGCATTCGACTTTTCACTCAAAGAAAGCCACTTCCTTCAATAAATTATAACAATCGGTCTATATAATTAAAGTCGCTCGTTGGCAACATGTCAATGCTTTTATTTTAAATTTTACGAAAAAATAACACTTCACTGCTACATAAAGCCATAAGTAAAACCGTCAGCAGGTCGACATGTAATCGAGAATCAGCTGGCGGTTTCACTGTATTGTTACACTTTATTTAGATTCCCATACTTCAACATTTAACTCATGGTTAATGCTAACGGCAGTTAACGCACCTAACGATGCTGCCGTAATCGCCTGATACAGTTCTGATGATGCATCGCCCGCACTAAACACACCAGGGACCGATGTTTTTCCTTGTGCATCAACAACGATGGTTCCGGTCTCCGTCATCTCACAACCTAAGACTTTTGGTAAATCTGAGCCAGCCTGAAGCTTGGGCTGGAAGAAGATACCCGTGCAAGGAATTATTGTTCCGTCACTCAGTTCAACTGAACTCACCATCCCTTCTTCCGATCTGATCGATTGAACGAGAGCTTCATAAACCTTTACCCCATGACGTGAAAGTTCTTGCTTCTCTTCTGCTTCCAAACGATTGTCACCTTGGATGCACAGCGTAAACCGACTTGTCCAGCCAGAGATTAATTTAGCCATATGTAACGCGTGGTTGGCGCTAGTTATGATGACAAGCTCTCGATTCCTTAGTTCCCATCCATCACAATATGGGCATACAAATGCGCTTTTTCCGTAGACATCAGATAAACCTGTTATATCCAAAGGCAAATCTCTTTTGCCAACAGCAAATAAAACCTTTTTCGCATCATACTGCTTTCCTTCGACTGTTCTAACAACAAACTCACCATCTTGTCCGGTTATCTCCAACACGGTATCGGATGCAAATTGCACTGAAGGATACGCAACGATCTCTTCTTTCGCAATTCTACGGAATTCCCGTGGACTCACGCCATCTCTGGTCAAAAAGCCGTGTGTCTCGCGGGTAACCCAGTTACGAGGTTTTTGATCATCAATAACAAGTACATGTTTTCTGGCTCTCCCAAGTACCAGCGAAGCGTTAAGTCCAGCAGGTCCTCCTCCCACGATCACAACATCGAATCGGCTACGATCTTCACCCATACATAACACCCTTTCCAGATATTTAATATCTCTAATAGAAGCAAAAAATATTCTCTCTTTCCTCTGCACACTTGCTACTTAAGAAACAAAGATATGTGAGATATCTAATAGCGTCCCTTCTAACAGTCAATGGAACCCCACATTTATGGACTCAAAACGAAACCATTAGAGATATCTTATATCTACAATACAGTTATTATTTCGTATTTGCAATATCTTTGTTTCATTTCTACAATTAAACGATGACAATCTTTCGAAAATACGCGCGTAGCACAGAACTGTTGTTTTAACAATTAAAAAAGTTCTTGTTTTTAAATTGTTCACAATCAAATGACATTATTATAAATACTAGAATGTAATTTAAATCACAACGCGAATTGAATGATATAATGTACACATATTATATTAAGTACAAACATAGGAAGTGAGTATTTGAAAACATTAAATAATGAGTCACAAGCCAATATCAGCCTGGAGTACAGCTCGATTCCAAAAGTATTTTTAGATACGATCAAAATTGGAATCATCAAGTCCAACTTGATCGCCATGTTTGCAGGTTTAAGTTTAGCTTTATATGTATTTGATGCCTCTGTTACCGATAATATTGTTCCGATCTTGCTTTCATTTCTCGGTTCTTCATTAATTATCGGAGCAGCTGGAGTGTTCAACAATTTGTACGACCGGGACATTGATGCTATTATGGAGCGCACGAAGAAACGTCCTACCGTTACAGGACGGGTCGATACCAAGGCGGGTCTGATTCTAGGGTTTACGATCACGTTGATTGGTGCGATTATGCTGTACATTGCATCTCCATCAGCAGCTGTTTTTGGCCTTCTTGGTTTGTTCCTTTACGTCATTCCATATACGATGTGGACCAAACGCACAACGATCTACAACACTGAGGTAGGTAGCCTGTCAGGTGCTGTTCCTCCGCTGATTGGATGGGCTGCCATCTCTCCGGAACTTGGACACTTTGAAATCTGGGCACTGGTCGTAACGATGTTATTATGGCAGATGCCTCACTTCTACGGTATCGCTATTCGTCGCTTCGATGAATACAAGGCGGCAGGCGTTCCGATGTTACCTGTGGTAAAAGGTATTGGACGTACTTACGTACAAACTAACGTTTATCTGGTATTGCTGTTGCTTTCCAGCTTCCTGTTCTGGCCGATGAGCCCGTTTGTTGCCATTGTGGCTTTTCTGGTAAGCCTGGCTTGGCTCATTCTTAGTGTGGCTACGTTTGACAAAAAAGAAACCAAAAAATGGTCACAGCGTATGTTTATTTTCTCCATTAACCATATCACCATCATTTTCTTGGTTATCATTGCGTATTCCTTAATTGCTTAAATAAAAATGAGATTATATCATCATATTGATTTTAGAAAAACATGAAGAAACCGCACAGATCCTACGCCTGCACTCAGGCATGATCTGTACGGTTTTTTCTTTTATTTTTATGAGATCTGAATTAATCACATTGTAGCTCTATCCGTTTCCGTTGTAACCCATATCATCCTGCCTTTACAGGTATCTGCTCTCCCTGCCACAGCAACTGCATCTCTTCATTGGTTTCAAGTAAATCGGCCAGGTTTCCTTCGGCTTCAATCCGTCCATCTTTCATAACGATAATGTGATCTGCCTTGGTGAGAGCGGCCTTGCGGTGAGATACGGCAATACATGTGACATCTCTCTCTTTAAAGAGTCCGTCCCATACCAGCTGCTCTGTTTCCACATCAAGCGCACTGGACAGATCATCAAAGATAAACAGATCCGCCTCGGTCATCAGCATCCGAGCTGTTGCTGATCGCTGAATCTGACCGCCGGATAACATGACGCCTCTTGGACCAACGGGCGTTTCCAATCCTTGATCCAACTGTCTGATGTCTTTATCCAAAACAGCCAGTCGAATGGCTTTTTCAAGTGCCTGATCTGTATCTCCCTGTTTACCTTGAACGATATTTTCTCTGAGCGTGTCACTGAACAGCCTTGGAACTTGAGGCGTATATGCAGCTCTAGGTGGCATAAGAAATGTTGCCGGATCTACGTGCTCTCCATTCCAGAGAATTTCACCCTGTTGCTTGGGAAGAAGTCCAAGCAGTGTACGAACCAGTGTGGATTTACCAGAACCGATGCGTCCTGTAATGACAAGAAATTGTCCCTGTTTCAGCTTGAAGCCGATGTCTTGTATACCGTTTGAGGATTGCTCATAGCGATAGCTAAGACCATTCACTTCAAGTTCACGCAATTTCTCCTTCGAATTTCTTGCTTCGTTCACTGGCTCTGGCGGCTCTTCATTAAGATAGATTTCCCGTTTCTCCATAATCTGATCCTCTTCACCTGGACGAAAAAGCGTTCGCATACGGTCATATGACACTTTGAGTCTTTTGTGCTGAAATACCATGTATCCAAACAAGGAAATGCTGAACCCAATATTCATGAGATAACTCGTAAACAAGGCAAAATCACCCACTGTGAAGTTACCCGCCTTCATTTCGGCTGCACACATCAACAAAATAAGCCCCGTACATATACTCAGCACGTGCTGATTAAGTGACTTCATCCATTGCTTGAACAGATTATCTCTTAAGGCAGCCTGACGCCGTTCTTCATTCAATCGATTAAACCGTGCAGAGACATGTTCTTCTGCCTGACCCAGCTTCAGTGCCTGTACAGCCCCAAACGTTTCGGCGATAAAACTGGTAATCCGCCCCGTCGCTTCACGATTAACCTGAGCATACTTTCTTGCACGATTGCCTGACAAATTATTCAGCAGCGTCACCACCAAGAGCGGTAAAACGGCAACAAGTGTAATCTTCCAGTTAATGTTGGCCATAATTACGATCGACACCACTGCAAACACCAATCGACCCCAAAAGTCCACCCAGGACTCCATATATTCAACCACTTCATCTACGTCATCCCGGAAACGACTCATTGCTTCACCCGGAGATGCAGGAAGATTGCGTCCCGGCCAGCGCATAATGCCAGCCAGCATATTCGTCCGCAATATAGCCTGAATGTGGTACATATAGGTGACCCAGGCATGAAAAGCAACGAAGAACGTACCAACCCTTGTCAAGCGGAACAGCGCAATGACAACAAGCGGTACGGCAAGCCACATGTAGTCTGAACTTCCCGTTGCTGTCCGGTCAAAGAACCACTGCATGCCAAGCCCCATTGCCAGCGGAAGCGAATGAAAGATACACCATAACAAACCGTTAATTAGAAACAAATAAGGCTTGAAGCGAAACAAACGTCCTATAAAACCTGTAACATTCATGCCAGTTCCTCCTCTCGCCCTGTAACCAAAAGCCGTGCGTAATGGGAGGACGGATTATTCGCAAGCTCTACTCTTGATCCAAATTCCAGCAGCTTGCCCCCGCCAAGAACCATAATTTTATCAACCTTCTCCAGCGTGGCTAATCTGTGTGCAATAATAATCCCTGTTGACCGCTTCATTAATTCGTCAATAGCAGCTTGAAGTAAACTCTCGGTCGCTGCATCAAGCCGGGAGGAAGGCTCATCCAATATGACCAGACTCGGCTCCGTCAGAAATACACGGGTCAAAGCGAAGAGCTGGGCTTCCCCCGCAGATAATGAAGCACCTCCTGCAGTCAGGTGTGTATCCAATCCTTCCGCTTGTGTATCAATCCAGTGATGCAGCCCCAGCCGTTCTGTTGTTTGCCTAATCATGGCATCCGACACTTCTGGATTAAATAATGTCAGATTGTCACGCAATGTACCATCAAACAACTGCACGTCCTGTGTTACCATACCCACCCTGCGATAGAGAGCCTGCATGGATAACTTCGTAATATCCGATCCACCGATCCGGATCGTTCCCTGATCCAGATTGTAAAGACGCAGAAGAACACGGCTAAGACTTGATTTTCCGCTCCCCGTGCGACCAATGATGCCCAAACGTTCTCCAGGTTTCACCTCAAAGGTGATATCCTGAAGCACAGGTTTATCCTCATTGTAACTGAAATACACCTGATTAAATTCCAGTCCGAGCGGGCCGTCAGGCAGCCTCTCTTCACTTCCATCCTGTATTTCGCTTCGTAAAGACAATAATTCGCGGGAGCGAAGCATGCCTGATTTTGCCTTTTGAAACTCCTGCACCTGATCGCCAAGCAACTCAATGGGGTCATTCAACATCTGGCTGTATTGATAGATCAAAAACAAGGTTCCAATGCTGATTACACCCTCAATATAGTAGTGCACGCCGAGAAGCAAAACGACCGTGACGGATACAATAAACATGACAACCGTGGTATTCCAAGGAATTACTCTAAGCATCCATGCCTTTCGACCTTTGAGAAAAACAGTGCGCATCGTGCGATAGAATCGGTTCATTACATATGGAACGTGTCCATTCGCCTGTACATCCTCAATGCCGGCAATTCGCTCCTCAATCAAGCTGAACAAGGAAGCACTAGCCGCTCGCTCATTTTTAGAGGACTCTACCCCAAGGTTACGAATAACGACCATGAACAGAATAGACAATAACGTAAATACAGTCATCACCAGTGCAATTGGCACATTAATCGTAAACATAAATCCCAGAATGCCTGCAAGCAGGACAAAACTACCGATGACCTGCACGATAAACATGGCGAAGAAATTCGAAATGCTCGTTACGTCGCCATCCACACGTTCAATCATCTCTCCGGGTGTTTTGACGTTATGAAAACGCATATCGAGCCGCAGGCAATGTTTCAGCAAATCTCCGCGCATCCGGTTCGTTGCCCGCCAGGCCACATCGTTTCCTAAGTAACTGACCGCGATCGTAATCAATTGATTGCTCACAGCAATGAGCAGGAAAAGCCCTGCAAGCTGTACCAGATCACCCAGAATTCCGCCGCTTGCAGCCGTATCAATGAATCGTCTGGTGATCTGTGGATTTAGAAGTTGCAGCCCTGTTGATGTTAACAACAAGATCAGCAACACGGCCAGCTTGCCTTTCACCGGCTTTAAATATCGCAGCAGCCATGACATGGAGCGTTTTTCTGTTTTGGGCACCAGCCCCACCCCTTTAATTAAAAATTTTACTCGGATGTATACTTTGTCTCGCGCATAATTATCATTTGAATGTTAAATCTTCCAACCACACTTTTGATTACCTTCGCTATGATGAATCATGTATGAGCCTGTTGTAGTCAGCAAGGCCTCCCGAAGAAACATATCGTTTACAAACGTTAACCATAGTTTATTCTCCCTTCGTATGGATATAGATCGATCTTAATGTAACCAATTAGAATTGATGTCTGTCTTTACTTTAACCTGTAGTCTTACTCATGCTCCTTCCCATGTGAACAGTCTGGCGAAATGAAAAAAAGCCATAGATGAATGAAGTTCATCTACAGCTTGATTGGATTGAAAAGCCAGCGAGAAAACGTTTCGTTTCAGCCTCTTCTCTAACATCGCAGTATGAATGAGCGTCCAGACAGGGTTGCACGAAGCTGGACAGTCCAAACGTGCTCAATACTCTACCCGGATAATGTCACTATGCTCATGCATATTCAATTATTGGTTGAAGGTCCTGCGCTGGCTGATCCACCATTGTTTATCCCACCCGTTTCACATATTTGTTGTTTATTGTATTCGCTCATTCTTTATACGTCAACATAATTATTAACTAAATTGTTATTTAATTCATCTGTTAGAGTCCAACTTGTATAGATTCAGTTGCTTGCTTTTCTCTGTTAACAAGACGTTTATGTGCCATCAGTAGAAAAGGAACCCCAAGTGCTGTCGTTACAGCAATCGGAATAAAGACAGCAAGTCCATTCCCCGCACCAAACTGGCTTAACAGCAACCCACCAATGACCGGAGCCGCAACATTTCCGATATTGTTGAAACCGATTGTACCAAAATACGTTCCTTTCCATTCGGGCTTTGCAATTCGGTCGATTAGCATATCCATCATCGTAAAGAGCAGTACTTCCCCTATCGTAAACAGGATGACACTGACCATCATCAATACGATTCCTTCGGCTAAACCAAATAACAGCAGACTTGCGGAAACGAGCAGATTTCCCAGAATTAGCGGGACAAGCGGCGGTGCATTCCGGAAAGTACGAACGAGCGGGTACTGGATAACCAGTACAGTAATCGCGTTGAGTGAAAGCATATACGAGAACATCTGACTTCCATTTTCAAAGATCGGACTTCTCGCCAAATACTGCGCTAACGTGGAACTGAAGTGGCCGTAACCCAACACACAAAACGTCGTACCGATCAGCACAGGCAGGAATACCCGATCCCGTCCGGTGGTCATGAGGGCTTCGCGCAGACGGGGTGCAGCCACTTCTAGACGTCCAGGGAGATTGGCATGATGAAGTCGAAATTGAAGACCTAGAATCAGACCATAAGCGATATAAACGAGCCCCGAGATAACAAAAGGAAACGTCGATTCCGATGATCCCAGCTGAAATCCGATAATTGGACCAAACACGACCCCCAGATTAATCGCTGCATATCTCAGATTAAACACTAGCAGTTTGTTTTGAGGTGAAGTTATATCGGATAACAACGCTCTTGAGGTTGGCTCAAACACGGCCCGGCACAAACCGTTTAACGTGTTTGCAACAAAAAACACCCATAAATGCTCGGCTGCCGCAAAAATGAAAAATACAGCGGCCCAACTAAATACCGAGACAAGCATAACGATTTTGCGCCCGATTCGATCAGAGATATATCCCCCGTAAAAACTGACCAATACTCCCGCCAGTGAACTTACCGCAACCGTAATTCCCGTCTGGGTCGGCGTAGCATCAAGCACACGTGTCAAATAGATGGACAGAAATGGAATGCTCATCGACGTCACGAGGCGCCCAAACATCGTTCCAATAATAATGGTCCAGGCCAGCGGGTGAATTTGCTTTAAAATATGCTTCATCTTTCATTCTCCTATCTTGCTGCTTTCTCTATCTATCCTGTTGCTGCGAAAATGGATGAATTCTGTCATCCTCATAGGTATAATTGTAAAGATAAAAGGGGGAAGTAAAAGTGTAATGTTTTGTTCTCACTTTTCACCTTTATGGAGGAGCTGTACACATGGATACGATATATACTCACTTTCTAAGACTTGCTGGCTCTGAAATGCTCTCGATCAAGATCAATGAACCTGTACCCGTAACGATCGAGAATCTGTCCTCCGTCCTCTGTTGCACTCCGCGCAATGTCAAATTTATTTTACGGAAGCTGGAAGATCAGCATTTCATCCATTGGAAACCTGGGCGTGGACGAGGCCATCATTCCGAGCTTACACTACTGCGAAGTCTGAATGATGCTTTAGAATTTAACTTTACTGAACTGTTATCCAAAGGCAAACTGAAAGAAGCCATCGAGTTGATTGGAAATGTGCAAATCGATGACTTGATGCGGGAAAAACTGATGCTTACCCTTCATGAGCAGATGGGATTTCGCAGTTACACCGAAAGCACTTCCGGTCAGGATACACTTCGCATGTTGAGATCACGTCAACTGGGTGATTTGGACCCGGCTTCGGTTTATACGGCTTTTGAAACCTATCTTCTTGGTCAGATATGCAACACACTGATTACTTACGACGCCCACACTGATACCTTTTTACCCGCACTTGCACATACATGGGAATCTAACAACGATCATAAAGAATGGGTATTTTATTTGCGAAAAGGTGTTCGTTTCCATGACGGACGTACGATGACATCGCATGATGTTCAGGCATCCTTGAAGCGTTTATTCGAGACCCATTGTTCGTCTCTATGGCTGTACCGCGATATTAAGCGAACAGAAGTGAACGGCGATTATTGCATCAGGTTTATATTGCATCGTGCGAACCGTTTTTTTCTACATCTGTTCAGTTGTATTCGCATGACGGTACTGCCGGCAGATTATGCATCGAACCAGCCCCTGGTCGGCACAGGCCCGTTTCAGATCACCGAAATGAGCGAAGATGTAATCAAACTGACTGCATTCGATGCTTATTATGGCTTTCGTCCTCATCTGGACCAGGTCCACATCTGGTTTCTTCCTGAATCGGCTTCAAGCGACGGTTATTATGATTTACCTGGTACTGATCGGCTCAGTCTGCCTGGAAGTAGTCATGAACGGCCTCATTATATTGACTATCCCGCACTTGGCTGTCAGTATATGCTTTTCAATTTCAATGTCCCGGGTTGTCATCATACCTTGCCCTTCCGCCAGGCCATGCGTATCATCTATGATCCGGTCACACTGGTGCATGATTTGGGTAAAAATCGAATTACACCCGCCAGTAGTTTTCTGCCGTGGAAAAGCGCTGCACGGAGCTGGGATGCTGCATCCCTGGGTGATGCTCAAGCATTGCTTGAACAATCGGGTTATCAAGGTGAAACCTTCTTGTTATCTTATAAAAAGAATAAAGATTCCGATGTGGCTGAGTGGCTGCAACAACGTGCAAGTCGAGTAGGATTGAGGATGGATCTTGAGCCTTTTGACGATTATCTGGATGTCGTCAAGACCTCAGATGCACCTTTGATTCTGAGAGAAGAAATACTGGAGGATGACTGGCAGTATGGCATGATTCATTTTTTCAAAAATCAAAGCAATACGCTCCATGAATACATGACTCCTGAGCTTCAATCGATATTGGATTCCTTGCTGGACGCCTTTCCGCAACTTCCTCACGCCGAACGTAGCGAGCTTCTGGAACAGGCTGAAGAATTACTGCGGAAAAACAGCTGGATGTTGTACGGATGTCATATGAACAAAAAAGCGGAATTGCATCAGAGCTTCTACGGCATGCAAACCTCAGAATTTGGATTCCTGGATATTTCCAAATTATGGATCAAAAATCCGTAATAAAAGAACCCTCCGCCCTGTTAAAACACGGGTGAGGGTTTCTTTTAACATACATCGAATAGCAGTTATAAGTTCGGCAACTCCGTTGTGTATTCCGATTATAAAAACCATGCAATTCATGTAATAAATCAATAGAGATGCTGCATCAACGTTATTAGACTTACCGTTCACGGCCAACGAGATAATTCAGTAGATGTTTTAGAAATGGGATCGGTTTAGGCATTTGACGTAATGCGTCGGTAGCAAGGCAATAATGCTCCCACATCGCTTTTTGAGCACCTGTCTCCCCAAGAATAGATACAAAGGTTGAATTGTTATTTCGCTCATCCTGACCGGCGGGTTTGCCAAGGGTTTGTTGATCTCCTCCATAATCCAGCAGGTCGTCCTTGATCTGAAAAGCAATGCCTGCATGATACGCAAACACTTTTAGCGCGTCGATCTCCTCATCCTTTACTTTTGCCAAAATCGCTGGCATAACCAGCGCCGCCTCAAAGGCAATGCCTGTTTTGTAAAAACAGATCGTGTTCAGCTCTTCCAGTGAGAGCAGTTTTCCTTTGGAACCCAGATCCATCGCCTGACCCATACACATATCCTCGGCTTTTATAGCCGAATACTGAATCAGCTTCAACACGGTCTGCGCATCAAACCGATGCAGTGAAGACTGCTCACGAATCGCTCGCTGAATCAGGAATAGTCCTGTAAGTTCTGCTGTAGCACTATTATGCAACTGATGAAGCGTGGAGCGTCCGCGCCTTGTCTCGGCATTATCCTGTGTGGGCAGATCATCAAAGATGAGTGAAGCCGTATGCATATACTCCATGGAGCGTAACAACGGCATGATAGCCGACTCGCTGAGCCCGTACTCCTGAACACCCATGACCCAAGTCAGGATCGGACGCAGACGTTTGCCATCCCCTTGCAGACTGTAGTTGGCCGCATCCATCAGCTTCCCCTTCATTTCGAGTTCTTCGGCGGCTTTGTTAATTTGCAGTTCCACATTAATCCGCTCACGTACCGTTTGGGTTGTCTGCTGGAACGACTCCTTCTCTTGTTTTTCATTACTGAGCTGCAGCACAACCTGATCCCGTAGCAATTTGTCCAGAAAGTCCACGTCATCTGCTTTTCGCACCATTTGTTGCACTACATGATTAAGTTCGGGTTGGCCTGAAGCAAAGAGCGTCATGACCTCGTCATACTTCGCCTGACCGAGCCGCTCTCTGCAACGCTTCAGCCCGTTAATTGCACGATCCAGGATAACTTCCCTCGCCTTGGCATTGGAATGGTAGACGTCATGGATTAGAAACGAGATGACTGCCCAGTACAATTCATACGGGTTAATCAAATCCGGACGCAGGTCGCGATATTTCAAATAATACGTGTAAGGTGTCACTGCCTCGTCCTGCATATCATCGAACATATCCGCAAAATCATCCGCAAGCTGATTATAAATCCCGTAATGAAAGGTACGCAGATCAAACCCTTCATCTTCCGGTGCGCTCAGAACAGAACGAACAATCAATCGCGACGACGCCGACTTAATAATAATCGGGATGTACAGCTCTTCATTCGTATAATGCGCATTGGATAGTTTCTTGCCACGGTCGATCTCCTGGGATTGGAAGAACACATAAGACTGTTCAAAAAAAGTGTTCCGCATCTCTTCACGTTGATAGTTCCGAATATATTCAAAGGCCTCTCGAAGCTCGGAGTGTACATACCGAATCACTTCAAGCTGCGGCCCCTTCCATTCTCCAAGATCAGGTACAATCCCAGTAAGCAAAGCTTGTTGTATCATCGCTGAATATTGTTCCTTCTCCTGCGTGGTCAGCGCCTGAGAATCGAGAAGATCATCCACAAAAGGGTACGTTAAACCGTAGGAATAACCCAGCCTGATGGCTGCATCGAGCTTAGCAATCCGTTCCTCCCGCGGCGTGTCCTCTGTAAGCTCATCGTCGACATGAAGCACGACGCCCAGAATAATCTTGATCAGTTTACGTTGTGCCTGCGCCGCATCAAGTTCTGGGGGAATGTTTGCTGCAACATGTTTTAATTTGTCCATCACCCAGATCACAGCCTCTTCAATCTGCTCCCGCTGTCCCCACCGATATAATGTTGCCGGGCTTATGTAATCAGCCTGACGTTGTTGTTCACTTGCGACACGCATAAAATATGCTTTGGTATCCTTGGCGATACGCTGAATCTTGTCTTTTGTTTTCGTGTTATCCAGCGCCTGTCCCAGATCGCGCATATAGATATATGAGATGCTGCGATCCAGATAATCATCGATCTTGCCTGTCGCACTGAGCCAATGCATATATTTCTGAATATCTTTGGAATCCGGTTTTCTTTTGCCAGCGAACCAGGAAAACCAGCTCCAACGATGGATATGTTTTTTTTGCCAAATCCTGAAATCTTGAATAAGTGAATCTATATGTGTGTTATTAATTAGCTGCTGAGAGAGCTTTGCAAAATACTGAGATGCTTTCTGCTCTGCGAGACGGTATGCTTCATCTGCATTAGCTTCGGCCTTGGTCTGATTCATAAGTACGTTGTTCATCGGTCGATCCCTCAACTTCGGTTAAAGTTAAACATGGTCCGCTCATGTTCATATCCTATATACGGCACTTCGGCCGTTTGGTTACGAAATCGTAAATGTTCGATAACGCAAGAGCATTAAATCAGAATATGGAAGACCATACTTTAACCGCAGTAACCGCGATCAGAAGCAACAACGCATATCGAAGTAACCGGACATTTACCATCGAACTTACTCTTGAGCCAATCGATGCGCCAATCAAACTTCCCAGCACTGTGTAGATAATCGGCTCCACTGGGATATCTCCCGCAGATAACTTTCCAATAACTCCACCTATGGCAGAAATGAAGACAATCGCGAGGGATGAGGCAATCGTTGTCCGAACCGGAATCTTCAGAACAGTCAGCATAACAGGGATGAGTACGAATGCACCGCCAGCCCCTACAATTCCTGAAACGATTCCAACGGCAAGCGAAGTACTTGAAGCAATCATTTTATTAAACGTCAACGGTTGGTCCAGATCCAGCCTCCCTTTGCTCGGAATGAGCATTAGAACGATCGCTATGATCGCCAGAATCCCATAAACCAGATGAATCATACGTTCATCCAGCATACCTGAGATAAAACCGCCAATTAAACTACCCACTAGAATACTGCTTCCCATATACAGGGCAAGTTTGGAATCGATCACAGCGCCGCTAGTCTTGCCTGCTTTTGCTTTTCTGCGAAATGCAACTACGCCCGCAAGCGAAGCAAAGAATACTTGAAACATGCTGATGGCAGATACCTGATGAGCCGTGAACGGTTCGAGCCCTGCCATTTCCGGCACATACAGCAAGAGAGGAAAGTTAATGATTGCCCCGCCAATGCCAAGCAATCCGGAGAAAAATGAACCGATTAGACCCAGTATAAACATGATGAAGAACAGCAAAAGATCCATCGGTTATACGCTTCCTTTCATGAAGATATTACGAGGATAGAAAATCAAAATAAATAAAATTTGATTCCAAAAAACATATACAGGACACTTGGATTCGGGTATAATACTTTAAAACCAAGTAATTTAATCAGAAATGAGTGATTAAGCATGTTTAATGTGTTGAAGGCACTTTTTGTAAATACATGTCCTCGCTGTAACGAAAAATTACAAACACATCATGATGAATTATGCTCAGTCAAAACCTGCACTCATTGTCACTATAAAGAAGAAAGTTACGGCTCACTCGGAGTCCGTATTGTCTACGACACCACAAATGGATAAAACGAGTCAGCATTTTCATTGTATCATGAACTTCTAAATTTCGGGATAATTCGACATTATTATATGATGATTTTATTACGAGAGTTAACATGAAAAGGCACAGGATGATTACATCCTGTGCCTTTGGTTCATTTTAAACGCAATATGGTTTAGAAGCAGATAACTTGTAGATAACCCGTTATTTCGTTTTGAAACTCAGGAAACCATCATCCACTGCTACCGTTGTGCCATTCATGGCGCTAGCTGCATCACTAAACAGGAAGGTAACTACACTTGCAACTTTCTCTGGCTGGATTAGCTCTCCACGCATGTGCTGGGTTGCCAGCGCATCCTTCATGGCTTGATCATCTCCCAAAATCGGAGTTTCGATAAAACCAGGCGCCACACCGAGAACGCGGATTCCATGCTCGGCCAGTTCAAGAGCACCGGATTTGGACATCATCACAACCGCCGCTTTCGCTGCATTGTAGTTGAAGCTACCCACGGCTGCCACGCTTCCATAGATCGAAGCTGTATTAACAATCGTGCCTTGCACGTTTAATTCAACCATTTTCTTCGCGCCATAATACATGCCGTAGTAAACGCTGTGTTGATCCACATCAATAACTTTGTGATAGGATTCCGGGTCCATTTCCAGAAACGGTTTGACAAGGCCGATACCCGCATTGTTGAAAATCCCGTTGAATGTTCCATACTTTTCGACAGTCCAGTCAATCAGAGCTTTAATCTCATCGCCTTTGGACACATCGACTTTATAAGCTCCGGCTTTGCCACCGGTTGCTTCAATCTCAGTCGCAACCTGTTTGGCTCCCTCTTCGTTAAAATCCGCGACAACGATTGTTGCTCCCTGTGCAGATAGTTGCAGTGCTGTTTCTTTTCCAATTCCACTTGCTCCACCTGTGATAACAATGACTTTTCCCGTATGTTCGGACATAACATAGATCTCCTTTGCTAATGAAATTGGTTCCTGTTAACTAAATTAATGTTAGTTGATATATATATGTTCATAACTTAACCTTACTAGTCTATCACCTTTTTGTCAAATGGGTCGATCATACGATGCAATTACGATAGACCAGCTTGTTACTAAACAAACATTCACCGTCATGGTATTCCCGATTGATACACTGCCAGCATTGTGGATCTTTGTCGTAATTCATATAGTTTTTCTTTATACGATATAAATATGCAAAAAAGACGAGCAGCCTTTCTGGATCACCCGTCTTCTATAACTATCCTGTTCAATTGCTCCTTAAAGTGGAGGAAAGATTATTCTTATATTTAGTTTAAACTTATTATTCGGTTTGTAATCCGCTCAGCGGTTCCTTTAGGCTGTTGATGTTGTTGATCAATTCCGGAATACCTGTTTTCTCCCAATTCTCAGCGGTAATCCCTTGCTCCGCGATGGAAGTTTCGAATTCGTTCATTACCTCTGTCAGCTGATTGTTATAGCTAACCAGATTCTCGTGAATGTTTTCTCCAATAGCAGGCGCACTCATCTCCGAAAATTCAGCGGCTTCTGCTTGAATTAAATCAATCTTCTCTTGAATCTGACCCGTTACGTCCGGGTTATTGATGGCATCTGCTGCAAGTTGTTGTAACTCGGTTCCAGCACTCGATACCTGATTGATATAATCGGTAGCACCGCTTACATAACTCAAACTTTGATTGGCTTGCTCTACAATTGAACAAGCGGATAGCATCAACATACTGGAGGTCACAATAGCTGTAATCATCATCCTGTGTGTTCTGTTCCGCCTTCGCATGAGCATCTCCCTTTCTTCATCTCAGAATGATGGTACCTTATTTCATGATACTTGTTCACCAAGCTGCATTGCAAATCAGCCTGCATGCCCAGTCATTCCGATGTATAATAGAATAATCACACAATAAAGGGATGTCATCATTATGCTTCCGGCCTTAAATCAACGCTTGAACCGCATCATGCCACTGATTACCCCCAGTAGTATTATCATTGGTGTTTTATGCGGCAGTTTTTTGTCTTCGTACACGTATTTGTCGCCTTGGCTGTTTGCCTTCATGACATTTGCGGGCAGTATTAGTCTGAGCGTAAGAGATTTTGTGAATGTACTGAAGAGGCCTTTGCCTTTGTTTGTTTGCTTGCTGATCCTGCATCTGGCTATGCCGCTTGTAGCGCTAGGCATGGGTCATCTGGTGTTTCCAGCGGATGCCTATACAATTACAGGACTTGTCCTCGCCGCAGTCATCCCCACTGGAATTAGCAGCTTCATATGGGTCAGCATCTATCGGGGGAATATTGCACTTACGCTTTCGATTATTCTCATTGATACCTTGCTAGCTCCGTTCGTTGTGCCTGGCGTGTTATCTCTACTTGTAGGTACAAGTGTTTCCCTGGATATTGGGGCCATGATGAGCAGTCTGTTCTGGATGATTGTGTTTCCATCCCTTCTGGGTATGCTCCTGAATGAGTGGACCAAGGGCGGCATCGTTCCTGTATGGGGACCTCGGCTTAATCCGTTATCCAAACTGTTTATGGCTTCGGTCGTTGCCATTAACGGCTCGGTTGTCGCACCCTATCTGGCTGACTTCAACTGGCGCTTGGCCGGGCTGGCGGTGATTATTGTTTTTCTGGCCTCCTTCGGCTATGCACTCAGTTATTTCATCGCGAGGTGGCTAGGCTGGAATGAGGCCGATCAGGTCGCACTTGTCTTTAATGGGGGAATGCGTAATATTAGCGCTGGGGCCGTTCTTGCCGTTACTTATTTTCCACCGCCTGTTGCGGTTCCAGTTGTACTTGGCATGGTATTTCAACAGATGCTCGCGTCTCTTTCAGGTTACTTGCTCGGCAGGCGTTCACAGCTAATGAACAACTCGGATAAAACGTCAGCAGCTTGATAACTTCATCCGCAACGGAAAAGGGCTCCGATCTCCGCTAGCATTTCATCTTGATTGACATAAATGCTTAAAGAGTACCAGGAGCCCTTTACCTATCTAAAAAATACTAATCTTGCCATATTTTAAAGTTCTACTTTCAAGTTACCAAGCATTTTGGCTACCTCTGGATCATCTATTTTCATAAATAGAGTTTCTCCCGTATCTAATGCATCTATGGATTGCATATCCTCCGAGCTAAGCACAAAATCAAAAATGTCAATGTTCTCGATAAGCCTTTCTTTTCGTACCGATTTTGGGATCACTACGATGTTTTTTTGCGTCATCCAGCGAAGTACAACCTGAGCGACGGATTTCTGATGCTTGTCGGCAATCGATGCAAGTGTCTGATTACTGAATAGATGATTGCGTCCCTCCGCGAATGGTGACCACGATTGATGCTGAATCCCATGTTCTTTTAAAAAGGCCGCACTGCTAACTTGCTGCTGAAAAGGATGTGTCTCAATCTGATTCACTGCTGGCACAATGTCATTATGAATCATGAGATCCATCAGACGATCAGGTAAAAAGTTGCTTACACCGATGGCACGGATAAATCCCTCTCGATACAACTCCTCCATTGCTCTCCAGGCACCATAATAATCACCAAAAGGCATATGAATCAGATACATATCCAGCTGTTCGAGCTGCAACTTATCCAATGATTTAGCAAATGCTTTCTTCGTGCTTTCGTATCCGGAATCTTGAATCCACAATTTGGTCGTAACAAACAGCTCTTCCCGCGCTACACCACTGCGTTTAATCGCGCGTCCTACAGCTTCTTCATTCATGTAGCCTGCTGCTGTATCAATCAGACGATAACCCGCTCTGAGCGCTTCATAGACCGTATTCTCACATTGTTGCAGATCAGGCACCTGATACACACCAAATCCGATGATTGGCATCTCCACACCATTGTTTAAAGTTACCGTTTGTTCCATATCGTTTCCTCCTAAAAATTTATGATGTAACTCAAGCCATCAAGCGTTTCTGGCCATGAACCACTCTTGGTTATTTCGCTTTGAATCAGCTTGCGTTACAATAACCCTAGTACCTTCGTGTAACACGAAGTCAAGCGATATATACTTATTTTTTTGGGAGGGATCATACATGTTTACAGTTCATGAAGCTGCCTTGATTACAGGGCTCACGGAGCATGCGGTTCGTTATTATACAGATAAAGGTTTGATTCCAAGCGTGAAACGCAACAAAAATAATGTAAGGTTGTTTAACGATGAAGCGATCAACTGGCTGCGCGGGGTAAGATGCCTTAAGCAGACGGGGTTGCCGATTGAGGACATTAAAACCTATGTAGATCTATGCCTAGAAGGTGATTCGACCGTTCCGCAACGCCTTGCTCTCATAATGCAATTCAAGGAAGCAGCGCTCACTCAACTGGAAGAGGCCAAACAGCGTGTTGCACATCTGGAAGAAAAAACGCTCCATTATCAAGAAATTTTAGAAAAAGGCATTCCTGATATCACAAATCCCGCCCAGTGGGAAACTTCTGGTCTAAAATAGGATTTTTATCCGTAAAAGCGATGGAGTGGTTGCGCAACACTCGCTATAGCTGCCCTAAAGGAATGGAATAAACCAAAAAAAACGCCGACATTTCAAGTCGACGTTTTTCATGCTGCTTTTTGGATGATGCCCACTGTTTACTGAATGACACACATTACTTCGGTTGAATATATCCTTCTGCTTTAAGCAATTCCGCAATCAGAACCGCACCGCCTGCTGCTCCGCGCAGTGTGTTGTGGGACAATCCAACAAATTTATAGTCATAGAGTGAGTCTTCACGCAAACGGCCTGTGGAAACACCCATTCCACGCTCGATATCGCGATCCAGCTTAGTCTGCGGTCTGTTCTCTTCCTCAAAGTACGTAATGAATTGTTTCGGTGCACTTGGCAGTGCCAGCTCCTGTGGGCGACCTTTAAACTGCAACCAGCGCTCCAGAATTTCATCTTTGCTCGGTTTTTTCTCGAAGTTTACAAAGACCGTAGCCAAGTGTCCGTCTGTTACCGGTACACGAATACATTGTGTTGTAATCAATGGTGCGGATGCTTTAACGATCTGATTGTTCTCTACACTACCCCAGATGCGAAGCGGCTCCTGCTCACTTTTTTCTTCCTCTCCACCAATGTAAGGAATCACGTTATCCAGCATTTCAGGCCAGTCCGTAAAGTTTTTGCCCGCACCTGAGATCGCTTGATATGTGGAAGCCACAACCTGTGTCGGGTTAAACTCACGCAATGCATGTAGCGCCGGCACATAGCTTTGAATGGAGCAGTTTGGTTTTACAGCGATAAAACCTGTCGTTGTACCCAGACGTTTTCTCTGAGCTTCAATGACCGCCAAGTGGCCCGGGTTAATTTCAGGAATAACCATCGGCACGTCTGCTGTCCAGCGATGAGCGGAGTTGTTGGACACGACAGGTGTACCTGTTTTGGCATAAGCCTCTTCGAGCGCCTGAATTTCATTCTTTTTCATATCGACCGCACAGAAAATAAAGTCAACCTGGCTTGCAAAAGCTTCAACCTGAGATGCATCTTGCACCACAATGTTTTTCACCGGCTCAGGGATTGGAACCGCCAGTTTCCATCTACCCTTTACAGACTCTTCATACGTTTTGCCTGCCGAGTTGGCACTTGCTGAAATCGCTGTTACTTCAAACCATGGATGTTGATCCAGCAGGTCTACGAAACGTTGACCCACCATTCCTGTTCCTCCGACAATACCGACTTTTAATTTTGCTGACATGGAATTATCATTTCCTTTCGATTTAAGTTGGATCATCTGTTACTGTCATCGTACATGGGATATTTGAAACTTGATTAATACCTATCATTCACACTATTCAGGTCCATCCAAAGCGTGTGATCCCAGCTCCGAAAAAACCAAAAAATCCCATCCCCAAGACAAAAGTCTCAGGGACGAGATTGAACACTCGTGGTACCACCCAGATTCGCAAATATGTCGCCATATTCACCTCTTCAAGTATGCGATGAATGACCCAGCAACTTTAGATGCTGTCTTCATCCGTTTATACTCTAGCTCTATAACAGGAGCGCCTGTCACACCATCCTTCAGCGTAAGCCAATTCCGATGTGCTGCTCAGAGTCTTTATTCGATAAAAGGTTCTTTGCTCCTTTTCAGCTACCGGAGCTCTCTGATGAAAGAATCATTTTTATCTACTCGTCTCATCGTTGCATTTGATATTGCGATTATAATATCAAAATTCCAGTACGGAAGTAAACACATTTTTTTATAATTGCTTGAATTGGATGGAATAAGACAAAATGAAAAACAGCCCTCGCACGAACTATTCATGACGAAGGCTAGGTATATGGATTTCAATTGGACAAAAAACGTTATTACATTTTACCCGGATATTGAGGTTCGTGTACATCATCAGGCACCGTTTCGTCAAAGACATCTTGACCCGGATAATCCCGCACTTCACCCTCGTGCAATTCATGGTTTTCATAGTCAAAACGGTGTGCAGTCCTCTGATCTGCTCGCCACGGAGAGCTTTTCCCAAGCGATTCAGACAGCAAGGATGAACCGTATGGGCCCTCTGGAAATTCTTCAAGCGTAATATCATTCCGCTGCGATTCTACAGTGGACACGTCTGTATATTCACGTCTATCTTCCTGCAAAAACTTCTCTTCCATCACTCGTCCCTCCTGATCGTCTTGAGATGATCAACGCACCTTTAAGGTGGGCGAAACGGGATGTTTTTATGCATTATTCTTGGAAAACACTGCGTTTCTGGTGCTGATACGACAAGCGAATCAGCACCTTCATCTGCACCCCTACCAATGGCGCACCGATACCAGCACAACAAACACAAGCAGTCCAAGGATACTGATCCAGGTATCCCGCCTGCTCCAGAACAGAAGTGAGGAACGAGCGCCAAGCGCGCCGTTTTCTCTCACCTTACGCATCTCCATCGCAATCGTCATATCCTCAGCACGCTGAAACAGGGCCATGATCAGAGGAATAATCATGGGCCCCAGATCCCGTACACGAACCATATTGGGCTTCAGGGCCGCTTTTCCGCGTGCCCGTACGATCAGTGAAAACCGTTGCCACTCACTCCAAATCATTGGAATAAATCTGAAAATCAAGGATACAGCAAGTGCAAACGAAGCTACAGGCAACCTGATTTTTCTCCCATAAGCCAGCACCCAGTTCAGTCCTTCAACCATGCGTCCATATGGCGTTGTAAGCGAGAACCACAGACTTGCAAGGGTTACGATGAACAAGCGGTACAGATTAAGTAATGTTCCCTCGGCCTGAGTCAAGGAAAAACCCAGCTGAAACCCGCTTTCTCCTGTGGTCAGAGTGCTACCCGATAATGCTGTAGAAATAACAAAAAACAACGCAAGTGGTTTCATCAACTTGATACATCCGATCAGCATCTGACGAGGCAAGATAGCTAAAGCACCAGCCACTGGAATCAGAGTTAACGACAGTCCCCTCCAATGATGCTGAAGCATTGCCGCTGTAACGAGCAACATATACAGTATCCATTTCAGACGCGGGTCCATCATGCTTTTCGGTCG
Source organism: Paenibacillus xylanexedens (assembly GCF_007680605.1). Taxonomy (GTDB): domain Bacteria; phylum Bacillota; class Bacilli; order Paenibacillales; family Paenibacillaceae; genus Paenibacillus; species Paenibacillus xylanexedens_B. The sequence continues at coordinate 1,293,404 of NZ_VEIO01000001.1, read as the reverse complement.
GCTGGGAGAAGTTGAAGAACTAGTAGAAGAGGCTGTTCTTTTGTTACCAATTAACAATGAGTCTGTTACGGCTGAAACTGAAAATTTACTTTCATCTGCTTTTGAAATAGCCGTTGCAGACGTACTTGTAAATGTCTCTTGTGTTAACGCAACGGTGTCATCGTCACTCTTGACGTTAAGAGAAGAAGCAGCCATCTCCATCCCGGATTGTAAAATAGATTCCGCCATTTCTTCCGGGGTCATGGCTTGAGAACCGATTGGCATCCCTGCTTCCCTCAGCTGCGCCGCAAGTCGCATGGATGGAGGCAGACCGATTCCAGCTTGCACTAATATCTCGGGATGCTGATACAATTTCAGCGGGGTCAGGTCTGCTTCCAGGCACCCTTCCCTTAATAAAAGTACACGATCTGCATGCGGCAGGAATGTATCCAGGTCATGCGTCGCAATGACTGCTCCTCCGCCTTCCTTACGATGCTCATGCAGTGAATCAAGCAGCAACTTGATACTCTGTGCTTCAAGCCCTGCGCTAGGTTCATCTAACAAAAGCCAGTCTGGCTTGGTCACATAACCAAGTGCAAGCCCTAATCTACGCTTCTCTCCACCACTAAGCGCAAATGGCGACCTGTCCAAGTGAAAACGTCGCTCCGCGTCATCTCCTCTATGCGGGTCCCAGTGTGCCAGGTTTGCTTCGATCCGCTGTTCCTGCTCAGCTTCACTTAAACGGTAAGGTCGAAGGGAATATAACAGCTCCCGCTTAATATCTCGGGCAAACAATTGTTGCTCTGGAAACTGGAACACAAGTCCCATCTGAAACAGTACGGATTTAGGTACCTTGCCGTCATGCCACATCGGCTCTCCTGCAAGCGTAATATCTCCGGAATCCGGCTGCTTAAGACCGGCTATCGTCTGCAGTAGCGTTGTCTTGCCAGAGCCAGTGCAGCCCAGAAGCAATGTGATCTCACTACGGTTCAGTGTTAACGAAATATGATCAAGTAAGGTTCGTTTCGTTTCATCATGAACTCGCACGTATATATTATTAAGTTCAATCACCAACGCGCAGCCTCCTTCGCAAGCTCCTCAGGCCGGAGGGGGTTAACACCCTTGAGTCTTCCCCGCTGTTTCAAGATCAGGCATGTCTTTACTGTGAAAGGCGGTTCCAGTCCTATCTCTTCACAAGGAGATTGAAGCCTTTCATACGGCTTCGTATTTGATGTTGCCTCCGTTGCTGTTACCTCCGGATAGAAAAATGATTCCGGTACGCCGTCATAGACACATTTCCCCTTACTCATAGCCATAATCCGATCACATAAGGTCGCTTCCTCCAGGTGATGAGTGATCCAGACCACTGCCGTACCATGGCTCGTGACGGCCTGGACAATACCCTCGATGCGTTCTCTGGCATCTGGATCGAGCATCGCTGTAGGTTCATCCATAATCAGCACATCCGGCTTGGCCGCAAGGGCTGTTGCAATGTTAAGCAACTGTTTCTGTCCGCCGGACAAACGCGCGATCATTGTACCCAGCGGGTGCTGAAGTCCAACTAGCTGTAGCGCTTCTTGTCTGCGCTTTCCCTTCTCCTCGCTCGATATATGTAAATGCGATAAGGCAAAATGAAATTCTTCTTCGATTGTATCTCCCAGCACCTGTGTATCAGGCTGCTGTAATACACCGCGAATGGTCAGGTTTGCAGGAACATTTCGCTCTCCAGCGGATAAGGGAATGAAACCAAGCAGCAATCCGGCTAACGTGCTTTTCCCACTGCCATTAGCTCCCACGACACTTAACCACTCTCCCGCTTTGAGCGTAAACGAGAGACCGTCCAGCGCCTTTTTAACTTCACCGTCTTCGGCAGCATAGTGAACACGGGCATCTAGCAATGAAATGATAGGTAACTTGTCTTGCATTTCGAAATTAGTCCTTTCACATTCTGAAATTATATGATAATATCCTAATCGTCAACCAAATACAAACAATAGGTTAACAATAATTCTATCAAAATCGAAAGGATTGTACAAACATGAAATTATCTTTGCGAGGCATTGTATTTAGTGCACTTATGGCTGCCATTCTCGTTATTTTCGGATACATAAGCATTCCTCTTGGCTTTTCACCTGTACCCATCACGTTACAAACTTTAGCAGTGATGTTGGCCGGTGGACTGCTTGGGCCACTCTACGGCTTTCTCAGTATAGCCCTTGTCGTTGTACTTACAGGACTCGGTTTTCCTCTATTACACGGTACAGGCGGCCTTGGTGTGCTACTGGGGCCAACCGGGGGATACGTAGTGATGTGGCCGTTTGCCGCATTGCTCATGGGTCTGTTGCTCTCCAAAGTGCAAATTCGGGGCTTCAAAGGGTTTTTGTTTGCTTTTATCATTATTGAGTTGTTTGGTTCCCTATTAATCTATGTTACAGGTGTTCCTTGGCTGGCTTACCGATTCAGCATGTCGTTATCGGATGCGATGATTCAAGGCTTCTATCCTTATATTATCGGTGATTTGGTCAAAGCCATCTTTGCCACAATCATCATTGCTCCAGTTCGCATCGTATTTCCGCCTTCGCGGCTGACAAGTCATATGCATTCTAATGTAGTTAAAGCAAGTAAATAGCAATCATCTTTGCAGAAAAGATGCCTTGTCATGATCACACACGACAAACAACCGCCATATCGTTCTTAGCGGTTGTTTGTTTATTCATAAGATGCATAATTGCAAATTATCCATGAGTGATACATCTAGTGTGAATCATCAAAATGTTTATCGTTAATCTTCAGAAATTCTATTTGCCTAACAATCTTTGTCTAACTCTATCAAAACGCTACATATTGCTACCTAATTACTTAGCCTTACTCGTTTCTGTTCCGACAATTTTCAAGAGCATATCCTTGTTGCTTACTTGGCCGGTAGCTTGCGGAACAACATCATTGTAATCTGCCGAATTGGTTACAATGATTGGAGTTACGGTATGATAACCAGCCGCTTTAATCTGCTCAATATCGAATTCCAGCAGCAAATCGCCCGCCTTCACTTTGTCTCCTTCCTCGATGTAAGAGATAAAGTGCTGCCCATCAAGTTTAACCGTATCCACACCCACATGCACCAGAATCTCCGCGCCTGAATCCGAAACCACAGCAAGCGCATGTTTCTTTTTAAAAGCAACCGTTACGGTGCCATCAAAAGGAGCAACCACCCGGCCGATTGACGGCTCAATCGCGATCCCTTTACCCATAGCACCGGAAGAAAACGCCGGATCTGGAACCTTGGCCAAATCTACAATTTTACCTTCAATCGGACTTAATACCTCTTGATCGGAAGTAGCTGTAACCTGAGCGGCGTTTTTCGAAGAAGCATCTTTGCCATGTGTAGCAGCAGCTCCATCGGATGGTGTTGTTGATGCTGTCTTTGTTTCTTCATCATCGACAGGGTCTTTGAAGCCCATGATATACGTTAATACTGCGGAAACAATGAACGATGCGGCGATACCCATAATCAATCCCGGGAATCCTTGACCACCCGGCCCGTAGAAGATCGGCAAAGTCAGCAATCCAGGCGCGCCGGATGCAAATGCTTGCGTACCTGCCTGACCGATAATCGCTCCACCGACAGCACCACCGATAACCCCTGCAATAAACGGACGTTTCAGCGGTAGCGTTACACCATAAATGGCCGGTTCGGTAATCCCGAACAGTGCTGTAAGTGTTGAGGAACCAGCAAGTGTCTTTAATTTTTTGTTTTTCGTTTTGAGCATTACGCCGAATGCTGCGCCCGTTTGAGCAAAGACAGAAGCGGTCGCTGCCGGTTTCACACCGTCCTGTCCGTGTACGGCAATGTTATTAATAAATACAGGCACCAGCCCCCAGTGTACACCGAAGATAACGAGCAACTGCCAGCTTGCACCCATCACAGCTCCGGCAAGCAGCGGGCTGAATCCAAATGCAGCCACCATTGCGGACGCAATTCCATTACCTACATATACTCCGAATGGTCCGAAGGCCAGCAGCGTGAGCGGAACCATAATAACAAGCAAAAATAGCGGTGTAACAAAATTTTTAATACTGTCGTGAAGCAGCTTATTAAAGAACTTCTCCAGCTTGCTCATCACAATAACGGCTAGAATGATTGGAATTACGGTCGAAGCGTAACTCATCAGGACTACAGGAATTCCGAAAAAGTCTGTTGGCGTTCCGTCCGTTTTCAACTGAATAATCGTTGGATAGATCAGTGCTCCTGCTATGGTCAATGCAACAAATGCATTTCCTTGGAACTTACGTGCAGTTGTAACCGCTAACAGCAACGGCAAGAAGTAGAACAAGCTATCTGCTGCTGCATACAGAATGATATAGGTCGTATCTGTCTTTTCGAGCCAACCGACATTGTTGGCAATCAGCAACAACCCTTTTAAAATACCGGCTCCGGCCATTACACCAAGGAGCGGTGCGAAAATACTGGAGATGACGTCAATGATACCGCCTAATCCCTTGACCTTTTTGCCGCTTTTTTCTTTAGTGGATGAATCATCCAGAATGTTGCTGATCTGCCCGATTGCCTGATACACTTCGGGAACCTTGTTACCCACAACGACCTGGAATTGGCCTCCGTTTTCCTTAACGGCAATAACGCCTTCTGTTTTCTCCAGACCTGCTTTGTCAGCCTTGGAATCATCCTTCAATACAAATCGTAAACGTGTTGCGCAGTGAACCAGTGATTCTACGTTTTTCTCACCGCCAACCCGTTCCACAATCTCTCTGGCCAGTTTTTCTTGACTCATGATTTGCCCCCCTACGTTTTGTCTATAAAATTGAACTGAAAGTCTTTTACACGGTCGCTCCGATGACAGAATAACCTTCCAATCGCTGTTATCCTCAGATTTTTTGATTCTTTTTTAAAATGGGAAAAATCCGATGATAAAGGCGAACGCTTCGCTTTTCCAGGTTTTTTCTGTCCTCTTCGTTGATGTGTAAATGATAATTCAATTTATACAACAGGCTTCTACCGATTTTTTGCACACAAAAAACCTAAGCCTTGCGTAAATGGACATAAAATGCCGAAATACACATGACTTAGGTTTTGCCTGCATAACCAGTAACAATCCCAGTTAAATCGTATTCAATTCCTGTTACAAACATAATATTATAATATAACCATTTATGTCAATAATTAAATTTAACAGATTAACGATTCACGACACGTTCGATGTGCACTGTAAGATATAACTTTTCCTCATTGGTGAGTTCGTGATCATACTCTTTTTTAACAAACAAGGCGATCTTCTCTACACATGTTGCAGCTTCAGGATGCTTCTCCTTAATCATGTCGTAAAAATGATCATAATTGTTGTCATAATGCGTTCCGCTAAGCACTCGCTGGGAGAAAAACTTTAGATGAGTGATAAAACGGAAGTAACTGAGAGACTCCTCATCAAACTCCATTTTGAAATGATACTTGGCGATATTAATAATCTGCTGGATAAACTTCGTAATATTCATCGTCGTAATCACTTCTTCGTTCATTTCCGCATTCACGATATGTAGCGCAATAAAAGCCGCTTCATCTGGCGGGAGTTCGATATTCATCCTGCTGTTGATCTGCTCCAGCATGCGCAGTCCCAGCCCGAACTCCGCTTTGTACAATTGTTTAATCTCCCACATCAAAGCATTCTTGATCTCGATTCCCTCATGATAACGCTCGATGGCAAAATGAATATGATCTGTAAGTGAGACATAGATGTTCTCGTTCAATTTACGTCCCAAATTGTCACGTGCATGGGCAATCATTTCCTCCACAATCTCAACAAGTTCCATCGGAACTTCCCGCAGAAGCGTTTTGAAATTATCGGATGTCTGTTTGTTTTTCAAGGCAAATACTTTTTGAATGCGGGTCTCGTCTACTTTATCTCCCGGCTTCTTCTTAAAGGCAATCCCACGTCCCATCACCACAAGCTCTGCCCCGTCGGCCTGATAGATGCTAATGACGTTATTGTTGATAACCTTTGCTATTTTCACTTCAATCCCCCCGTCACGTTCCACTCTCTAGTCGCCAAGATATATCCAATTATGGGCATGCAAAAAAAACCTGGAGCATCACAAAATAAACAAGACGTGGCGGTCTGCTTTTTTTGGTGCTCAGGTTTTGCCTACGCGTGTGATGTAGTAACAATCCCAGTAACGATATATTTGCGTCAAGTATAGCGTGAACTGCGTCATATGTCAACGCTTTCAACGGTCAGACATGAGGAAGTTACAGGAATCCTGCAACTTCCTCATGCTTGGAAGCAGCTGCGCTCAAAACAATGAGATTACTTGTCTCCCAACGCTGTACCGCCAGAGGCAATGACATTTTTATACCATTCGAAGCTTTTCTTTTTGATCCGAGTCAACTCGCCATTACCTTCATTGTCACGATCCACATAGATGTAACCGTAACGTTTTCTCATCTCCCCGGAAGAGGCACTGACAATATCAATCGGCCCCCAGCTCGTATAACCGATGATATTACAGCCATCCTGAATGGCTTCACCCATCTCAGCTACATGGCGCTTCAAATAATCGATTCGGTACGAGTCGTCGATTTCACCTTCAGCGCTCACCTCATCGTGTGCACCAAAGCCGTTTTCCACCACAAACAGCGGTTTCTGATAACGGTCTTGTAGCTGATTCGCCGTAATACGGAAACCTTTGGGATCAATCGTCCATCCCCACTCCGATTTTGCCAAGTATGGATTGGCTATGGAGCCGAACACGTTGCCACTGGTCATATTTTTGTTCACTTCAGGATCTGTGCTGGTTGTCCGACTTGAATAATAGCTGAATCCGATGTAGTCTACCGTGTGATTTCGCAAAATGTCAGCATCCTGCGGCTCCATTACAATGTTCAAGTTGTGATCCTTGAAGAAACGTTTGGCATAACCCGGGTACTCCCCTCGTGATTGCACGTCGATGAAGAAATAGGACTCTCTGTCCTTCTCCATCCCCTGGAATACATCTTCCGGATTGCATGTGTATGGGTAGAAGCTACCTGCTGCGAGCATACAGCCAATCATGGCATCAGGGATGATTTTATGGCAAGCTTTAACGGCAAGCGCACTTGCAACGAGTTGATGATGTGCCGCTTGATATTGAATTTCTTTGATGTTGTCACCTTCGTTGAACGCCAGTCCTGCACCAAGGAAAGGAAGATGAAGCAGCATATTGATCTCGTTGAACGTCATCCAGTATTTCACCTTGTCTTTGTAACGGGTAAATACCGTTATAGCGTAGGTTTCAAACAAATCCACCAATTTGCGGCTTCTCCAGCTTCCATATTTCTCAATCAGATGTACAGGCACATCGAAGTGTGCCAGCGTAACCACAGGTTGAATTCCATGTTTCAAGAGTTCATCAAATAGATCGTCGTAAAATTGTAAACCCGCTTCATTCGGTTCTGCGTCCTCACCCGTCGGGAAAATCCGTGCCCAAGCGATCGATACACGTAATGCTTTGAACCCCATTTCGGCGAAAAGAGCGATATCATGCGGGTATCTATGATAGAAATCAATCGCTTCATGTGACGGGTAAAACTCGCTAGCGAGCGGTGTGAATGCTGGCACATTTCCTTTCATAATGCTTCTACGGTTTTCACCCGTTGGCAGCAGGTCAACGATGCTCAGCCCTTTACCACCTTCAAGATATGCTCCCTCTGCCTGATTGGCCGCAATCGCTCCACCCCACAGAAAGTTCTCAGGAAATTTAAATGTTGTCATTTGTATTCTCCTTTCAAATATGTAACTCCATGATCCGCCCCTTTTCTGCCCTCCAGATCTGCCACATGGAAAATAGAAAAAACCCGAACCAGCCTGTATACACGGTAACGTGTATCACAAGCCAGCTCAGGTTATGCCCGTATTCGGTAACATTCCCAGAAAACATTATGCGGATTAGATAAAACATTACCAAGAAACAGGAAATATGTCAACGCACGCGATTGAATTTGACATACTTATTGGCTTATTTAAGGGGTGTTTTTTCATGTCTGCACCATTTCTCATATACTTATAATCTGTAAAACGTGGCACAATTATCACCAAAAATCAGTTGCCGCTCCGCTTCTGGCAAGCTCTGAACATGCGTTTGCAACAGATTGAAAACCTGTGCATATGTACCAGCTACGGTGCATACCGGCCAGTCCGATCCATACATCACTCGCTTTGGTCCAAAGGCTTGAAGCACGGTATCAATATAAGGGGCAAAGTCCTCCTGTGTCCACTTATTCCAATCTGCTTCGGTGACCATGCCAGATAATTTGCAATAGACATTTGGATATGCCGCAATCGCTTTCATGGTTTCCTTCCAAGGTGAACTGATTCCAGCCTTAATGGCCGGTTTAGCCAGATGGTCAATGACAAAGCGCTGCTGTGGAAACTTCTGAACCAATTCTACGGCATAAGGAAGTTGCTCCTTCGATACGAGCAAATCGTAGGCTAGATCGTGCTGTTGTAGCAAGGCAATCCCTCGTTGAAAATCCTTACGCAACACGAACTTTACATCAGGTTCGTCCTGTATCACATGGCGCACGCCCTTCAGCCAAGGGTTAGCCGCAAATTTTTCTAGTTGAGATGAGGCTTCCTCAGAACAGAGATCTACCCAGCCAACCACGCCTTTAATGAAATCATGCTTGTCTGCGAGTTCGAGCAGCCACTCGGTTTCTTCAAGACTTTGTCGTGCCTGCACAGCTACACAGCCCGAGACGCCAGAATCCGAAAGGATTGGCTCTAGGTCTTCCGGCAGAAATGAACGCTGAATCACACTCATCTCTTCACCGATCCATCCATAATCACGAATGTTATAATTCCAAAAATGTTGATGTGCATCGAGTTTCATCATAAGTGCCCTCCTGTGTTGTCCACGGTAGTTCAGTGTACTACATTCATATAAATATAAATCAAATGCAGCAGATAAGCACTAATTTTCGAATGAATTTTATTCCAATTGTAATGGTATTTCCTTCCTGTCGACTGTGATATATTTACTGTTCAGAAAACGCTTTCAGTATTTTAGCTTCATCATCTTGATTTTAAAAAAGGAGATGTTATTGATGCCAAAAAAACGAAAGTCCATCCTCACAATCACCGTAGCCGCGGCCTTGGTTCTGTCTATGTTCTCTGCCGCCATGGCCTCTGCCGCTACAGGACCCCACGAGCCTGACAGCAAACCAGCCCCCGTAAGTAAAATGCAAACCTATGTCAATGCGATGGAACCAGGCTGGAATCTGGGTAACTCGCTGGATGCAGTCGGGGATGATGAGACGGCTTGGGGAAACCCACGCATTACGAAAGAGCTGATACAATCGATAGCCGATGAAGGGTACAAAAGCATTCGTATACCCGTTACCTGGGAAGCGCACATTGGTGACAAACCGGATTACAACATTGACGAGGCTTACATAAATCGGGTTCATGAGGTCGTAGGCTGGGCGCTTGATGCCGATCTCTATGTCATGATCAATCTGCATCATGATTCCTGGCGCTGGATCAGCACCATGGAGAAAGACTATGATCACGTTCTTGCGCGCTACAATGCCATTTGGACACAGATTGCAAACAAGTTCAAGGATGCACCCGAGAAACTGATGTTCGAAAGTGTCAATGAACCCCGCTTCACCGAAGGTGGCACTACGAATGCAGACACGGGATACCGAATGCTGAATACGTTGAATACTTCTTTTCATCATATCGTAAGATCTTCCGGCGGAAATAACGATACCCGTCCACTTGTACTGCCTACCATGCATACTTCGTCGGCTCAGCCTGATCTGGATGCGTTGAATCAGACGATTCAAAAGCTGGATGATCCTAATCTCATCGCTACCGTACATTATTACGGCTTCTGGCCTTTCAGCGTGAACATTGCGGGATTTACCAAATTCAACGATGAAGTGCAAAAGGACGTTACCAACACGTTTGACCGCGTTCACGATGCCTTTACAGCCAAAGGTATTCCAGTCATCATCGGTGAGTACGGTTTGCTCGGATTTGACCAGCATACAGGTGTGATTGAACAAGGTGAGAAATTGAAATTTTTTGAATTCGTTGGACATTACTCACGTCAAAAACAGATGACCACCATGCTTTGGGACAACGGACAACATTTTGGACGCACTAGCTATACTTGGTCAGATCAACAACTGTTTGATATGATCCGGGCGAGCTGGAGCGGGCGTTCATCCACCGCAGAGACTGATCAAGTATATCTGAAACAACATGAACCCATGCAGGATGTAAAAATCAATCTGCATTTGAATGAAAACCGCTTCTTTTCTCTGAAAAATGGCATAACTCCACTTCTACGAGGTAAAGATTACACGATTCGAAACGGTGTGCTCACTTTAAAATCAGGCCTGCTCTCCCGATTAACTGCTGAAAGCAAGCTAGGGGTAAATGCTACATTGACAGCCGGGTTCAGTGCAGGTGCAGACTGGACGTTGCATATTATTCAATACAACACACCTGTTTTAAATGACGCGCAGGGTACAACTAGCACTTTCGCTATTCCCGTCACTTTTGGTGGCGATCAGCTCGCAACGATGGAAGCGACCTATGCCAATGGAGAAAATGCTGGCCCTCAGAATTGGACGTCATTTAAGGAATTCGCCTATACGTTTAGCCCGGATTATGATGGCAATGTCATTGAGCTTAAACCTAACTTTTTCAACGAAACCAAAGACGGCGAAATCCACCTCAAGTTCCATTTCTGGAGTGGTACTGTGATTGAATATACCCTTACGAAAAAAGGCACAAGCGTTAAGGGTTCATCCTCCTGATCTGCGCACAACATTAGGTTGAATAACGTACAAGTCAACCTTCATACCTTGATTGTAATGAGGATGAGGAGGAATTGACATGTTCAAACGTGTAGATCGTCTTGCCATTGAATTGCCTATATCGAATAATCCGGACCCGAACGGAGCCAGTGCCGTGCAGGAATTGCTTGGTGGAAAATATGGCGAGATGTCAACGCTGAACAATTACATGTATCAGTCGTTTAACTTCAGAGGCAGATCCAAGCTACGTCCCTTCTATGACATTGTTGCCAGTATTACGGCAGAAGAATTCGGTCATGTCGAACTTGTCGCGAACACGATTAATTTGATGCTCGAAGGCTCAACGTCACCTGGCGAACCAGACTCCACACCGCTTCGCATAGCCAAGGATTTACGTATGACTTCACATTTTATAGAATCCGCACAGACGGCACTACCCTATGATTCCATGGGAAGACCCTGGAATGGCTCGTATGTATTTAGCAGTGGTAACTTGATTTTAGATCTGCTACACAACTTCTTCCTGGAATGTGGCGCAAGAACACACAAAATGAGAGTGTACGAAATGACCGATAACAATACGGCTCGTGAGATGACGGGTTATCTGCTTGTCCGGGGCGGTGTACACATTCTGGCATACGCCAAAGCACTGGAGATTGCAACGGGGGTTGATGTGACGAAGCTGATTCCCATCCCCTCTCTTGACAACAAAGCGTTTGAGACTACCCGCAAATGGGAAGCGATGGGTGAACAACGACGATTGTACACGTTCAGTGACAAGGATTATCAGCAGATTGCCCAGATATGGAAAGGTGTGCATCCTACCGACGGAGGTAAACTGGAGGCCTTTGCAGGTTTACCGGGTTACGGAGGTCCCATTCCCGAGCTTCCTGATCTGCCGGAAGAATTTGCTCCTGGTATATCCCCGGAAGACTTTCTCCAGATTGCAGAACGACTTAAGCGGAATGCCGGATTATAACAGGATTAGAAAAAGGGAAACCGGGTGTATCCACCCGTTTTCCCTTGATTTTTGTAGCTCTTGTTTTACATGATATTTCCTATTGTGGCTCCGTAAACTCTATCGTCAGTATCTTTTTCTCATTCGCCTGCACGATTCCGCTTGTTATCGCTCTCACAGAAGCAATAGACTCGTTCCCGCTCGGGATCAGCACAGGAGTAATCAACGGCAGTCCAACCTCCTCGATGATATCCATATCAAATTCAATGAGCAGTTGTCCGGCAAGTACGGAATCCCCACTTTTCACATAAGTAACAAAACCTTTTCCTTTCAGACCGACGGTATTGATACCGATATGAACCAGCAGTTGAACTCCTGTCTCGTGCTCCAAAATAACCGCATGTTTACTCTTATCCATGACATGGGCAACAACGCCATCAAACGGAGCGTACACTTTGCCTTCGGAAGGCTCGATGGCGAAGCCCTCTCCCATATGTTTTTCCGCAAATGCCGGATCAGGCACCTGCTCCAGTTCAACGAGTGTACCATGGATCGGGGATGCGATCTCCAGCTGTTTCACTTTGGGACGAGATGCGGCATTGAGCGATTCCGTTACCGATGCAGATGCAGAAGAAGCTAAGCCCGATACGGATGACGCAGACGTTGTTTCCACAGATGAACCGTTGCCGGATTCTGCTTCAATCGGTTGATCTTTATAACCGAAGAACCATGTCAGTGCAAAAGCAATCGCCATAGCCGTTACGTTGGACAAAATGTATAAAGGCAATTGACTGTTCAGATACAGAAGTGTTCCGGGAATTACCGTCACGGCCATGCCCGTACCTTGCAGATGGAAGAGCGAAGCGATGAAACCACCAACGGCTCCCCCGATCAGACCCATCACAAATGGTTTCATATAACGTAGATTCACACCAAAGATGGCGGGTTCAGTGATACCGAGAAATGCCGATAACGATGAGGGAAGCGCGAGTGCCTTGAGCTTCATATTTTTAGTTTTCAGACCCACCGCAAGACATGCCGCTCCCTGTGCAGCCATCGCACATGTGATAATCGCATTAAACGGATTGAAGCCCGTTTTTTCAAGCAATTGAATCTCCAGAAAGTTAAAGATATGATGTACACCCGTAACCACAATGATCTGATGGAAGAATCCAATAATAATGCCTGCGATTCCGTAAGGCAGATCGAGTACAGCCGTTGTGCCATGCAGAACCCACTCTTCAAGGGAGTGAAATACAGGACCAATAGCGAATAGTCCAAGTGTAATCATCACCGTTAGCGTAATGAATGGAGTCAAAATCAAATCCAGTGCCTCAGGCACACGTCTACGCAATACTTTTTCAAACTTTGCACCGAGTAAACCTACAAAAAAGGCAGGCAGTACCGATCCCTGATACCCTACGACGGGGATAAACCCGAACATATGCAAGGGTTGCGCCGAGCCATCAGCTACAGCATAAGCATTGGGAAGCGCTGGATTCACCAGCATCAGACCAAGTACAATCCCGAGCACAGGGCTCCCGCCGAATACGCGGAATGCAGACCAGGCAACAAGTGCAGGCAGAAATGCAAAAGCCGTATCCGTTAGAATCTGCGTGAAGAGCAGAAAATTTGGCGATATGTCATCAGGTGTTGCGCCGAACCATGCCAGAATTTCATTTTGCGTAAGCAGACCGCGCAGACCCATGAACAGCCCTGTCGCTACCAGCACAGGAATAATCGGAACAAAGACGTCACCAAATGTGCGAATAGCCCGCTGGAATGCATTGCCTTCCTTTTTTCCCTGACTCTTCACGTCTTCTTTCGATGTCCCTTCAATTCCCTGCTTCTCAACCTCTTCAAAAATTCGATTGACCGTACCTGTGCCGAAAATAATCTGATATTGTCCCGAATTGAAAAAGGCACCCTTCACCTTGTCGATGTTCTCGACTTGCTTCTGATCAATCTTCTCTTTATCCTTCACCATGATGCGAAGCCGTGTCGCACAATGTGCAAAGGAGGCGATATTATCTTTTCCCCCGACGGCCTGGATGACCTCTTTGGCAATGCGCCCGTTATCCGACATGTTGTCTCATCCCTCTCTCATTCAATCTAAACATTCCACATGACTGCTTTGAAATCCGCCTTGCCTCCGTGTGCAAAAAATCGAATATCCGTACTATCCCGGCTTGGGAAGATTCGGCTGGTGAAGACTTCCTGTCCATCGTTGACAAATATCTCGACCGAAGATGAATCCACGAACATATGCAGCTTGATTACGGCATCTACATCTATATCTTCATTCAAAGTAAAGGTGCGAATGGTACCACTCGCTTCGGACAGTGCCGCACCGGACTGACTGCGATCCAACATAAGTTTGCGTTGCAGGCGATCATACTGAATGACCGTTTTCTCCGTATCACTTGCCCGAAACTCAATCCCCACAAGGTTTGCATCGTTCTGGCTAATCTCACATTGGAGTTCGTAAGCGATACCATGAAAGTCTGCAAAGGATCGGATTTCATTGCGAAGCGAGTCCTGCGTCCGAATACCTTGCTGATTCTTGCGCAGTTGAGCCATTTCAGGAACGGGTTGCTGAATAAGCTTGCCACCTTGAATCGATAATTGCCGTGGAACCGTTAAACAATGGGCCCAGCCACTGTCATCTGTGGGATACGCCAGATCAGGAAGTCCCATCCATGCAACCAGGATTCGTCTTCCGTCTGGGGAGTGCATCGTTTGCGGCGCATAAAAATCAAAGCCGCGATCCAGCTCCTCAAACTTCCCATGTGTGAATTCTCTCGTCTCCAGGTTCAGAGGTTCACCAATGAGGTATCCCGATTGATAAATGTTTTGGTAGCGTTCTGATTCGGCCGGAATGCCTTGCGGTGAGAAGATGAGTACTCCCTGGCCTTCCAACTCCAGATAGTCGGGGCATTCCCACATGTATCCGAAGGAAGACAATGTTGTGCCGATCTCCCCAAGAAACTGCCAATGTTTCAAATCTACCGACCGATAAAGCACCGCGCATCCCGTCTCATCCGTACGCTGGGCTCCAATGACACCATAATAGACATCTTCGTGCTGCCACACCTTCGGATCTCGGAAATGTTCGGTATATCCAGTCGGTACGTCAGAAATGACTGGATGCTCGAATTTTGTGACTACATTATCTTTATCCATGAACGCCAAGCACTGGTACGGATGTCTGATCCAGTTCCGATCCCGCGTATTGCCTGTGTAAATCAGGTTTAACATGCCATCTTTTTCAATCGCACTTCCGGAATACGCTCCATGAGAGTCGTAAGAACTCCCTGGTTCAATGGCTATACCAACATTCTCCCAGTTCACCAAATTACTCGAACGGGTATGATACCAGTACTTCATGCCGTGCTCCGTTCCAAGAGGGAACCATTGATAAAACAGATGGTAATAACCTTCATAGTAGGAAAATCCGTTCGGATCGTTAAGCAGACCGGTTACGGGCTGAATATGATAACTCTGTCTCCACGGACATGCAGCGATCTTAGCTTCCAGCGTGGCAATCTCTCCCGGTTCTGCTTGCTCAATCCGCCGATAGAGCTGCTCTCTTGTCATTTTCATACGTCATATCAATCTCCAATCATGATGCAAAATCAGCAGTTCCACCTTTAAAGGAACCGGTTCCAAAGCGGACAAAAAAATAATTCCATACAACCATTGTTGCTGACCGGTGTCATCATTCTCGAACTAAAAACTGGAATGGAACCGGTTCGATGGAATTATCATAAAGGATCGATTTATATTTTGTCAACGCTTTCTCGGGGAATTAATTCAACATCCATGACGGTGTGCTGACTTACACTCTCCCCTTTAACCAGCTTGCTAATATGACTTGCGGCGAGTTTTCCGGCCTGCAAATAATGATATTTTACCGTAGTCAATGTCGGGTGGATCATTTCAGTAATATCGTATCCGCCGAACCCGGCTACTGACATTTGCTGCGGGATGCGAACTTTTTGAAAGGACGCGGTTTTCATGACACCCATCGCGATATTATCTGTCGCTGCAACGATAAGAGAGGGTCTGTTTTCTTGCAAAATCTCCGCTGCCGTAAGCGCTGCTTCTGACATTTTGAAGCTCGTTTCATAATACCTCACCGTGCAATCACTGCACTCGTCAATGGCACGTCGAAATCCTTGTTTACGATGGATACCTACAGCCTGGTCCTTCTCGCTTACTCCCATGTACACGATGTCCCGGTGTCCTTGTTCCACAACATATTTGCCCATGAGATACCCGGCTTGTTCGTCGTTGTGAATGAGACTATGCAGTAACTCATGCTGCTGTCCTACCAGTAACACCGGAATCCGAATGTCTTCTATGGCCTTCAGGTGTGCATCGGTCACTTCAGCGGCAAGAAGAATGATTCCGGATACTTTTTGTCTGGCAAAATCATAAATGGCATCAATCTCACGCTGCATGTCCTGGCTCGTGTTCGCAATGAGCATCTGATATTGCAGCCCTCTTAGCTCCTCATCAATGCCGATCAGTGTCTGTGATGTCGCATAGGAATCCAGCCTTGGAACCACTGTACCGATAATGCTGGTCTTTTTGGCTTTGAGACTCTGTGCAAAGGTATTCGGAACATAATTATATTGCTTAATAATACGCTCAATCTTTTGACGGGTATCCTCGCTGACTGAGCCACCATTCAGGAAACGGGACACGGTACTCTTCGCCACGCCTGCCATTTGAGCGATATCTGAAATCGTTTTATTCATATGAAACTCCTCTAGTGTCAATAAAATCATTCATTTATGTATTATAACTCGAATCGCAAACCTCAGCGAATATGAGTAGAATAACATAGCAAAAAAAGCCCGGTTCACGCAGAAGCTCACGACGTCGTATGCTCCATGCGAATTGAACCGAACTTGGCAAATTCATTTTGTAAACACATAAGTTTAAAGACATTAATCAAGAATAATTTTTCGTTCTGCCTGCGCACATTTAGTTCAAACCTCGATAATAATCGGTAAAATCATCGGCCGCCGCTTGGTTTGTGCATAAATGTAGTGACCAATCTCATCCTTCAGCTTCCGTTTGATCACATTCCACTGATTGACCCCGGCACCCGTTAATTCATCCATACGGTTAACTACCCGTTCATGAATCTCCTTCATGAATTGTTCCGAGTCCTTCACAAAAACAAAACCTCGGGAGATGATCTCCGGGGAGGCAACCATTTGTTTTTCTGTTTTGCTAAGCGTGGTTACAATGACCAGCATCCCATCCGATGATAGCTGCCTGCGATCCCGAAGCACCACATTGCCGACGTCACCAATAATAAGCCCGTCCACCAAGCTGTTACCTGAGGCAATCTTCGGACCCAATGAAGCTGTTCCGTCTCTGTATTCCACCATATCTCCGTTATTAACGATAAACACATGACTTTGCTCAATCCCGACAGATTCCGCAAGCAACCTGTGCTGATACAACATTCGGAATTCACCGTGAATGGGTACCAAATAATCCGGCTTCATCAGTGTAAGCATCAGCTTCAGCTCTTCCTGACTGCCATGTCCCGATACGTGCATTCCTGCCGCTCCGCTGGAGCCATAAATTACACGAGCGCCCAGAACATACAAGTTGTCGATGACATGGGCGAGGTTTCTTTCGTTACCAGGAATTGCTCCTGCGGCAATGATGACCGTATCTCCCGATTCAATGCTTACTTGAGGATGTTTTCCGGCAGCTAACCGTGACAATGCCGCCATAGCCTCTCCCTGACTTCCCGTACATAACACAACGACCTGCTCTCGCGGAAACTGTCCTGAATCAGCGGCCTCGATCAATAGTCCGTCCGGAACGTCGAGATAACCGAGTTCACTTGCAACATTCACGACGTTAATCATGCTTCGTCCAAGCAGTGCAAGCTTGCGGCCTGTCTGAAACGCAGCATTCACGATCTGTTGAACTCTGCTGATATTGGATGCGAAGGTAGAGATAAACACTTTTTGCTTGGCACGAATAAAGGCATCCAGAATATGATCCCCGACAACACGTTCTGAAGGAGTAAAACCCGGTCTTTCGGCATTGGTACTCTCGGAAAGAAGCACATGCACCCCTTGTTTCCCAATCTCAGCCATGCGGTGCAAGTCCGGGAAAGGACCGTTTACAGGGGACATATCAAATTTGAAGTCGCCCGTGTGCACCACATTGCCTGCCGGCGTTTGAAAGAAAATACCCAGACAGTCCGGGATACTGTGACTCGTTGCAAAAAATGAAACGTCGATACTTCCTAGCGTGATCTGAGAGTTTGCATCAATGGTGTGCAGATCCGATTGGCGCAGCAAGTTATGCTCTCTCAATTTTAACTCAATTAGACCTCGTGTTAGCCTGGAAGCGTAGACGGGGATATTGATTTGTTTTAAAAGATACGGAATTCCACCAATATGGTCTTCATGTCCATGCGTGACAACAAGGGCCTTTACTTTATCCTGATTTTCGAGCAAATACGTCACATCCGGCACGATGAGATCAATGCCCGGCATCGTTTCATCGGGAAACTTCGAACCACAGTCAATCACAATGATGTCTTGATCATATTGAATCAAATACATGTTTTTACCGATTTCATTCACACCGCCAAGTGCAGCTATATATAGTTTGTCATGAGCAAACTTCAAAATGCTTTCACCCTCCTCTGTATGGTGATCCTCAATTTCTTCTTGTGTATTCCTAGTATGGAAAGAAACGCTTTGGTTATGCACAAGTATGTATGTATACCAAAAAACCACATACGGAAATTTTCATTCCGCAGTGGCTCATTCACAAAATTACCCTTTTTTAAAATTCCAATATATTACTTTTTTATCCCAGAAATGATATAATCATTACAAAATAAGGGGGGGTGAAAATATGAAAAAGAAATTGACTCTACTTGGATTGATTGCTGTCTTAACTCTTTCTATGTCCTCGCTGATCTCTGCTGCACCTTCAGAACCAGTAGGTCCTCAATGGACTTGCCCGCTTCCGCATAAGGCTTGCCCGGAACCTTATTAATACATTTTAAGTTAGCTGGCTAGGATTACTAGCCAGCTATTCTATTTCGCAATATTTTACCTAGATTGAAGTATATCCTGCTCGTAGGACTTAACCTCCTTAATCCACTGTTCACGAACAGGCACACCTTGCTGAGCACAATAGTAGTCCCATACTGCGCCAAATGGATAGGATTTGAACTCCTCCGTCAAAGCCAGGCGTGTCGTGTAATCTCCAGCCAGTTCCGCCTGTTTTAAAGCTTCTACCGGTTCCAGCATGGCTCGCAGCAAAGCTTTAATTGTATTGCGGGTACCAACTACCCATGCCGCCACACGGTTAATACTGGCGTCAAAGAAGTCCAGCCCGATGTGGGTTGTGCCGAGAAGTTCGTGACGCACCAATTCACGGGCAATTTCAAGCAATTCGTCATCCATAATAACAACATGATCGCTATCCCAGCGCATTGGACGGCTAACATGGAGCAAGATTCCACTCGTAAATAATGCGAGAGAGGACAGCTTGTTAGATATCACTTCTGTTGGATGAAAATGGCCGGCATCCAGGCAGATTAACGTATCATTTTGCAAACCGTATCCCATATAAAACTCATGTGAACCGACAACGTACGCTTCCGAACCAAGACCAAACAGCTTGCTTTCAACCGCATCCAGATTATGCTTCGGATTCAGCGGTTCTGCGAATACTTCGTCCAAGGAGTCCTTCAAACGTTTGCGGGGAGCCATCCGGTCAACAGGGTTGTCCTTGAATCCATCCGGCACCCATACGTTGGTCACACAGGCTTGGCCCAATTGTTCGCCGAAATACGCACCAATTCGCCGTGAAGCTTTGCAGTGATCAATCCAGAATTTGCGAATCGCCGGGTCAGGATGACTGAGAGTGAAGCCGTCGCTTGATTTTTCATGTGAGAAACACGTTGGGTTGAAGTCCAGTCCAAGCCCGTGCTCTTTCGCCCACTTCACCCAATTTTCGTAATGTCTTGGCTCAATCTGATCCAGTTCCACTTGTTCGTCTGTATCCGCATAGATCGCGTGCAAATTGACTTTATGTTTACCGGGAATGAGTGCAAAAGCCTTCTCCAGATCCGCACGAAGCTCCGCAGGGGTTGTTGCTGCGCCCGGATAGTTTCCCGTAACCGATATACCACCCGTCAGTTCACCTTCCTGGTTGAGGAAACCCCTGACATCATCTCCTTGCCAGCAGTGCACGGATACTTTAATATCTGCAAGCTTATTTAATACATCATCTGTATTGATGCCGTGTTGTGCATACAAAGTCTTCGCAGCTTGATACGCTTGTTCCACTTGATTTTGCATCGATCTAACCTCCCTTAACGTGTAAATGCCGCTGGTACACCACCATCAATGGTCAGCATACACCCTGTCGTTTTCTCCGATTTCGATGAAGCGAAGAAGGCAATACCTTCCGCGATATCTCTCGGATAGATGTTAACGAGCAGCGTTGTGCGTTTGCGATAATAATCTTCCAATTGATCCGGTTCAATGCCATATGCGGCCGCACGTTCGTTCCTCCATGATCCGTTCCAGATCGCGGAACCTTGCAGAATCGCATCCGGTAATATGGTATTAACGCGAATGCCATATTCGCCACCTTCCGCTGCAATGCAACGAGCCAGATGGGCTTCGAGCGCCTTGGCCGAGCTGTAAGCAGAAGCGCTTTTACCTGCATATACCGAGTTTTTTGATCCGATGAAGACCATACTTCCGCCGATGGCCTGCTCCTTCATCAATTTGAACGCTTCGCGAGCGACCAGAAAATACCCTGTGCCCAGTACACTCATATTCAGATTCCATTCCTTCAATGAAGTTTCATCAAATGGACTGGATGTGGCCAGGCCCGCATTATTCACGATGATATCCACACCACCGTATTGCAGAGCTGTTTCCGCATAGGCCGCCTGCACCGCTTCTTCGTCTGTTACGTCCATCTTGAGTGCGTATGCACGATTGGCACCATATTGATCGTTAATTTCCTGTGCTACCTTCTGCGCGCCTTCCAAATTTAGATCTGCAAGCACAACATGGGCGCCTTCCGAAACGAGTCTGCGTGCTGTTTCACTACCGATACCGCCTGCCCCGCCCGTAATAAAGGCTACTTTGCGAGAAAACTCCGTCTCTGCAGGAGCCAGCGACAATTTATATAACTCCAGCGGCCAGTATTCCACATTGTAAGATTCATTCGCACTGAGCGAAACGAATTTACCGAGGCTTGTTGCCCCGCGCATAACCGCAATCGCCCGATGGTAGAGCGCACCGCTGACTTGGGACAACGCCCAGCTTTTGCCGGTATTAATCATCCCTACGCCCGGAATGAGAATAACACGAGGAGCGGCTTCGAACATTACGTCGCCTTCATTTTTATTCTCCTCAAAATATTGCTTGTATTGCTCTTTGTACGTAGCAATGCCTTCCGCCAGCTTGGCTTTCAGTCCGTCTATATCATCCGCATTCGGCGTCCAGTCAATGAACAGCGGCACCACTTTGGTATGCACCAGATGATCCGGACAAGCCGCGCCAACCTGAGATAACTGCGGTGAGTCTGCTCCACCTGCAAAAGCAAGTACATCCTCCTGATCGTCAAAGGACAAAATCATTTTTTTGCTGTCCGACACCGCTCCGCGAATGATTGGCATCACCCGAGCAGCAATCTGACGACGAACTTCAGCAGGAAGTGCAGGATGCTTCACGCCGCCAAACAGATTAGCTTCATTGAGACGTGCCTCGATGAATGCTTCCGCTTCATTAATGATTTTGATCGTCTGAGCGTAACATTCCTCAGAGGTCTCTCCCCAAGTCACCAGACCATGTTTCTCCATGAGCACCAGCTCGGCATTCGGATTTGCGGATACGCTTTCAGCAATCATTTTGGAGAGTGTAAAACCTGGACGCACATAAGGAACCCATACAAAACGGTCTCCATATATTTCACGTGCCAGCTCTTTCCCGTTATCCGCGCAACAGAGGCTGATAATTGCATCCGGGTGAGTGTGATCTACATGTTTGTAAGGCAGGAACGCATGTAGGAGCGTTTCAATGGAAGCACGCGGATGTTTCGCATCAATCATGCAATGCCCAAGATATTCAACCATCTCTTCATCCGACATGGAGTCACGTTCCATGAGCGGGCCGATATCCTCAAGCGCCAGTCCGGTAAAATGCTTTGCTTCCATGGAACCGAGATCCGATCCGCTCCCTTTCACATACATGACTTCGACATCACGACCGCGAAAATCCTTTACTGTTGTTTTAGTAGATGTGTTCCCCCCATAAATATTGCAAACCCGACGATCCGTTCCGATCAGATTAGAGCGGTAGACCAATTGTTCAAGCCCTGTTGTTTTCTCTGATGCATTCGCTTCATTCCATAAACTCTGTACCATTTGTTCCCCTCCGATAATGTTTGTTTTCTTCCTTATTTGAGTTTATCATCTTTGTTTTGTTTTGAAAACAAATATTTTATTAACAAAAACAGAAAAAATACAAAGAATACAGAAGGAAACGAAGCGGCATGAACATTCATCGCATATTACTTGAATGAACAGTACGTACGGTGTTAGCACCGTTATTCGTTATAGCGGGTGACAGCAAAAAGACCTTCACTCCATACGGGCAGAGTAAAAGTCTTTGAAATATAATCTCAGGAAAGCTTTATAGCTACCCGGTAATGCGGCACCATTCGAATGTTCTCGAACCTGCCCAGTTCTACACCGTGGAACCTCTCTACATACGCTTGATTCACAAAATGCTCTGTCTTTCCCTTACGAAGAGGTGTTATTAATAACCTCAGGGCGTGGTCATGTAACAAATGCCGGGATTGCTTCAGTCCAATGTTCCATGTGTGACCATACTGGATATGATCCGTCAATAACTGTTGATGAATGTAGGCTGCTGCAACATCCCCTTCATAATCAATCTCTACAAACAGGTCATGTACCTGTTTAGGCCAGCACGTATCTATTTTTAAAGAAGCAGCATGCTCTTGCGGATAATTGATCTCCACTTCCGGCTGATATACAGGTACCTGTAAAGTATAGGTTACAAACCACCGTTGCAGCTGCATCCGGGAGATGATTGTATATTCAGGGGCTATGATCCTCTCAGGTGCAGGATATATGGAAACCTCGATCTCATTCTGTCCAACAGACGTGCTTATCAACTGCTTATTTTGTTGGTATATGTGACTGCTACTGATCACCAATCTTTTTTCTCCGTCTAGTTCAAAAAGATAACTTCGCAGTGCTTCCTCACGCGTTAACGTAACGATACGAATCACTTTCCCATCCACCGTGCTAACACTAAAGCCGTCATTTTTGCCAGCCACCGGATGAAGCACGTACTTTCCATCCTGTTCACGGACTGTACCTGCTGTCAGTTGCACACTTGCTACAGAGGATGCATCAATTACATATTCTGGAGCCATGCCTTCATGAGCATAAAAGACACCCGTAAGCTCCTCTTTTACCAGAAATTTAGTCAGAGGTTGAACTGTAGCACTTATGAGCTTTATCCCCCCAAGATTCAGATGAAAAGGCAGGATTACTGCTTTGCCAGAATTCAATTGCATGGTGCCCTCCTCATGAGGAAACATCGCATTTCCTTGAGAGGTTAGAAGCTCCAGTCGAATGTCACGCGCCGGCATATGAATATGATCCTGATAGTTATTCATAAAAAGAAACCCTGCTCCTGACCGCTGGCGGACCGACCAACGCAGATCCATCGTATTTTCTGGCACAATAGTCAACTGATCCTCAGAAATGACGCACCCCATCGGTGCCAACTGCTCCCCATATGCATCCAGGAACATAGACAAACTTCGGATTCGATCATACGATTCTCCGATACGTCCAAACTCTCCAATGGGTGCTTGATAGTCGTACGTCACCTTCGGTAATCCACGTTCGTTCATGTAGGTTTTGTTACCAATGGGATTGGAACCTCCATGATACATGTAATAGCCCACCATATTACTACCATTCGCCAGCTTGACAATGGTCATCGCCTCCACACTGTCTGCCTCGACCACAGGGCGGGCTTGATAACTAACCTGCATTCCGCCGGCAAGTTCACAATAGGCCGCTGGGTAGTGTTTACTATCATAATCCAGTTCTTCTGCCGGATTTAGATGCAAGTCACGAAACAGATACTCCCCGCTGGGTGGCTGATTAGGTACCCAAGGGGTATAAGCATATCCTGCAAGCATTGGTAACGTACCCTGCGCAGGAACTGCCGCTTTCCCCCAAGCCGTCGCCGTGTAAAACATCGGTTTCATGCCCGCGTTTTCCGCGATACGGCGAAGCCGCTCCATATGTTCTTTTCCGTCACGTCCCGAAGAGATATATCTATCCTGCGAATAACCCCACGAATCCATTGGCGCACCAGCATGCATATATTCATTCTCCAGCTGGATACCGATAATCGGGCCACCATTTTGATAAAAACAGCCTTCAATCTGACGTGTAATCTCCTGATACAACCGTTCCGCATAGAATAAATACCCCTCGTCATTAGAACGGACCTCAAATGCATAGTTGAACAGCCAATCCGGCAAACCGCCATTCCGAACTTCTCCGTGACAGAACGGACCAATCCGAAGAATTAACGCCAGCTCATGTTTACTACATAGATCCACAAACTGCCGCAAATTCAAGTTTCCCGACCAGTTGAACACGCCCTCCTGCTCCTCATGGAAATTCCAAAAGATATAGGTTGCTACGATATGCACTCCCCCTGCTTTCATCTTCAACAATTCTTCCTCCCACTGAAGATAGACAAATCTGGAGAAATGAAATTCCCCGACGACCGGAATATGCGGTTTACCGTTATGCATCATATAAAAATTGGTGAAATCATAGGATTCTCCGCGCGTGTTGTAACCTCCATAGCCTTCCATGTGGCCAGGTTGGATCAGTTTATCCTCGGCTTCCAATGTGAAGCGAATACAACGATGTGAACAAAACTTGTCATTTGGTTCGTTGATGTGCTCACACATATCCGCGTTTATTGTATCTTTCATATTAGGAGATCAACTCTTTCTTCAATAGAATAGGCAGGATGTTACGATGTGAAAAATCCAATTTAAAGCCCTTTCGCCAACAGCAAAAACGCCTGCTGGTGATTTGCATTGTTTTCCAGCACTTGCCGCAATTCCTGTGATGCTTCTTGCTTCTTACCCAGACCAAGGAGGCCTAATGCCCGCATATAATGGCAGTGCTCTTTATTTCGCTGATCCAGATCATCATCGAATACGAGGAAGTCTGGCAAAGATACGGCAAAATAATCGATCTGAACATGGTCAAACATATGTCGCTCGGCGTAATCAATCAGCTTATTAAATCGTCTGCTTGCTTCCTGGATATGATTAAGCTTCTGCCAGGCAAGTCCCTGATAAAATATAGATTCTGGTGGTTGGTCGTTATAAAACATCGCACTCGCAGGTTCACGCAAACCTGAACAAGCCCTGCGGAAGCTCTCTTCAGCGGCAACAGTCTGCTGCATCTGTTCATATGCACAGCCCAAAACATAATAAAGTGCATTGTCTGCGCTGCCTTCAAGCTTGCCTTCCCCCAGATTTTCAGGATACTTCTGAGCCCGAAGCAACAATTCTATAGCTTCTTCTGTATGTTTTTCCGTGAGTTTTTGCTTAGCAAGTTCCGTCAGGGCCATCACATACTGCCCCGTAACTTTACCTTCTCCGCCCTCCCATGGATGAAACGTTCTTGTTTGCAGGGCATTGAACGCCTCCTGATGATGACTTAACATATTCAACAACGTAACCCGTTCGATGTATAAGTCATCCCGTTGATGTACCAGCTCCATGTGAGCCTCAAACCGCTGCAATCGTTCTGCTGGAGGGCATCCCAGCTTCTTCTGTAATTGATCCAACTCGTAGAATACACGCGCATCCTGCGGCTCCAGCCGAAATGCTTCCTCCAGCGAGATCAACGCTTGATCAGGCTGATTCATCTTGTTGTAATAAGCCAGACCTAGATTTCGGTGTACTGTAGGGAAAGCCGGGTTTATTTTACAAGACATCTCCCAGTGGTTTATCGCATCCTCGTAACGTTTGTGGTCGTAGAGCCAGTTACCCATATAATAATGCGCATGTGCATCGTCCGGGTCCGCTTCAAGCGCATCTTGAAGAATCATGCATTCGAACGGTGTATTCGGAAAACAATATTCCGTCCCTGCGGCACTCGCCTCTGCCTGACATTGAGATGCCTGATCCAGTTGATCCAACTGCCGATACAGAAATGCCTGAGCATAACCAAGCATCGGGTATGGTCTGGTCCAATCGGATTTTATTGTGGAAAGTACACTTCGTGCTTCCTCCCACATGCCACTTTCTGCATAATCTGCAGCCAAGTGCAAGTAATTGTGGACATCCCCGCTCATTATCAGCAAGAAATACTCCTTCGCCTGCTCCGCAGACAATAACATCAGTTCATATGCCGTCCCATATTCCATCGGGTCCATATCCAGCGTTTCACGAGCAAACTCAATGGCTTGCGAGTGACACCCCGTTTTTCGAAGCAATGATGTCTTCAAGTGACGTGCTTTGAGATTTCTGCTGTTTCGAATTAGCGCACATTCAATGTGTTCGAGTGCCTGTGCGTACTGATCCTGAGCTATATCCATCTGGGCGAGAGTGAAATATCCGATATCCTGAAACTGTGCGGACCAAACGGCTTTATATATTGCATCATAGGCTTCTTTCATCTTTCCTTGAAGCTTCAAACTCAAACCAAGCTGGTAATAAGCTTCACTATCATACGGATTGGTATTTTTCCATGTGAGGGACTGAACGGCCTGTCTGAAATGAGTCTCTGCCTCCTGAAATAGGCATCTTCGTAAAAGTAAAGTTCCATATGCAACATTCAGGCGGATATCGGTACGATCACGTTTCAGTCCTTCTAGATAATATAATTCCGGTTCGTAGGTTGCATGTCGGTACTGCTCCAGATGAAGGCCTGCGAGATAGAGCTGTTCGTTGGTCTGGATCTCTGAGGGGAGTGGCAGCGGCTTCGCAGGATCAGGCACTTCCTGATTGCGGGTCTGTTCTGGCTGGTACGCCACAAGTACTCTTCCCTCTTTCGTACATACACTCAGCTGTAATTGATGCCATTCTTCCTCTCCATTCCATGGGAATGTGCCTGTATATGATTGTGTTGGCGAGATATCACATGTGTCTTCAAAATAAGTCCCTGCAACACCCTTCACTTGAATAGAGACTTGCTCGTAAATAGCTGTCGCGTAAACCAGAATCTTGGCCGTTCCCGTGTGCTTATCCAGCGCAAAATTAACTGTTGCTTCAATCGTTGCATTTTTTATTACACCCACATCTTTGTAAGGCATGAAATATTGAGTAAACGATTTGCTCTCATATGGCTGTAGCCAACTAAAATCAGGCTGATTATCCGTAAAAATACCTGTCATCAGTTCAATGTACGGCCCATCTTCATCCGTCAATTGCCTGTCCCATGCTTTTCCGAAATCCCCATTACCCCAGGTCCATTGTTTCTTGCCTGGTGAGATATGATGATTGGCAACATGTAACAGTCCTGCCTGTAAACGATGATCATACCCACCTACAAAGTTATATTCGGACTTGTATGCCATGTAGGAAGTAGGCACCGGAATATTCTTGTACCGTGAAATATCCACCCCCTCCGAATAATCCATCTTATAATACGTTCCTGTAGCAATGGGAAATCGGGAAACGTCACGTTTCCCATGATCCATTACGGCGTTTACGTCTGGTGGAAACACAGATTGTGTATCATCGTTCACAGCGACCGCTGGATTAGCCCACCATAGAAACGTCTGGGGTTGACTTGTCCGATTGTATACTTGGGAATGAATCTCCAGATAAGCTCTCCCGGGATACAAAGTAAAACCCGTCGTCACCTTGGTACCGTACATGCGATCGATCTCACCCACCCATACGGTAGCGCTTCCGTCCTTATTGCTACTATAAGTGCAATCTACTTTGCCAAATGTGTTTGGTCGATGGTGCTGTGGCCAGTTGAACTCAATGCCTCCTGATATCCAAGGCCCAGCAAGACCAACCAAAGCAGGTTTGATCACTCGGTTGTAATAGACGAAATCATACTGGTTTGTCAGATCCAGCGCACGATAGATACGGCCACCGAGTTCTGGCATGATCTCAATGCGGATATATTCGTTTTCAAGAATAATCAATCGATACGATTGCAGTCTCGCCTCATTCTCGATTCGATCAATGACGGGATAAGGATATACCTTACCCGAACTGCCCTGATAGATTCGTTTTTCAAGAAACATTGGATTTCTATCGGGTTTACCTGTGCCATACGTTGGAATGTCCCTATTCTCTTCCCAGATCCGAACGGACGTCTCTGCGCTAACCTGCTTCAATTCCAAATTCGCTCACTCCTTGCTTCGAGATAGGATGATCATACGCTTAGATCAGCGAGACTGACATTGACATTTAACGGTTATTGATGGACGATCTTCGGATCATAACTGGAATGTTGCATGGCAAAAAGAGTATCCGGTCACCTCTGATTCCAGTGACCTGATACTCTTTTTCTGTCGACATTAGATTATGTCTTCAATTACTGAATACGCATTACATATATTCTTACCTTTCTACTCCGTTTACTTGCGTCTGGCAAAGTCCACAAATGTGAATTTGTCCGGTCGATGCCGGGATTCCGTATACTGGAACTGACTAGTATCTTCTAGATACACCTGACTTCTCACGACAACAACGTTGTGAAAACCGTCAAGATCCAGTAACTCGCGATCCTCAGCCGTAGGCTCCTCCACCAAAATTTCTTTCTTGGCATAAGAAATCGATAGCCCAAGCTTCTGTTCAATATACTCATAGATGGAGTCATTACAGATTTCCTGATTCAGCCCCGGAATTAAGCGCTGACTGATGTAGTCTTTATCGAGAATGACATGTTCTCCATCCACAATGCGAACTCGATTGATCTGCCACACTTGTTCATTCAGACCAAAGCTGGTCTTTTGGCTGAGCGCCTGATCCACCCCTTGTTCCTCAAACAGCTTCACAACCGTTTGTGCGCGGTGTCCCATTTTTTGTGCGAGCTCCTTAAAGCTAACGAGACCTGACACGGGAAAATCAATTTTACGGATATCCAGTACAATGGATCCCTTACCCTGAATCTTCTGAATATAACCTTCTTCATATAGCATTTTCAGTGCTTTACGTATCGTTTCTCTGGATGTTTGATACCGTTCTGATAAATCCAGCTCTGATTGAAGCAGTGTGCCCGCTTCGATGTCTCCGTTCCGAATACGTCCAGCGATATCTTCGTATATTCGGATAAATTTATTATTCATTTTTCATCACCATAGTTCATTACCCTTTTTATGTCATATTAGCAACTTATATAAACTGAACTAAAGATATTTATCTGTAAATTAATAGTCCAAAGTATATACAGTAATTACACCAATAATAACATTAAATCCAATTCAAAGGGAATCTGTGTTGCTGGCTATGACCTGCATCAGTTTATTCAAACGGAATATTAACGCGGCCGCTTCAGCTCTGCTCAACGCTTGTAATGGGCGGAAGCTGCCGTCCTCGTATCCGTTAATCATATAAATACCTGCTAACTCCGCGACTTCCTCTTTGGCCCAGTTGGAGACATCGACCTGGTCAGTGAATGTCTTATGTGAGATGATCGGCTCGCTTCTAATCTGATGAACCACATTGGCTATAATTTTGGAGGCTTGCTCGCGTGTCACCAGAGCATGTGGAGCAAATTTTCCATTTCCCATACCTTGTACAACATCACGTTCGGCTGCTGTGTTGATCTCAGGTGCAAACCAATCCGTGTCATTCACATCCTCAAAAACATGAGATGGTTTCAACGAGATATCCAGCTTCATTAAACGCACAATAAGGGCTGTAAACTCCGCACGAGTAATGGGGCGACGCGGTTCGTAACGCGTTGAGCTTACCCCTTGTATGATATTGTGCTCAGCAAGCCAAGTAATCTGGTCTTTATTAAACGTTTGGTCAATATCCAAAAAAGCAACTCGCTTACTTGTTATTCCTTCAGGCTGGGTATTCGTTGTATCCTTATCTTTTTCCTCATTCTTTTCCTTGGAATCATTGGTACTGGTGTTGTTTCCTGCACTTCCACCGTTCGATAAAACTACTGGAACCGAAATGGTTGTTGCTGCTGCGCTTTTCTTCTCACTTGCCTCACCAGCCGTATTTTCCGTCCACGCTGAAATCCCGTAATGACGTTCTGCATCTAACCCTTTCCAGACATATTCTCGCTCTTGTCCGCGATAAATCTCCTGATCCTTATAAGCGATGACAACAATCTCATTTTGGGTTTCCAATCTCCACGTGAGCAGGATATGATCAGGCCCTTTGGCGGTGGCTGTAATCGATTCAAGCAACGAGGGTAGCGTACCAAACTCCGGCACCTTCATGCCTTCCCCTTCACCGGCCTCATTATAAGGAATAATACTAAAACCATCATATTCTGTAGCACTAGTCAATCCGGAGAGTTGAAGTGACGTTTCCGCTGTTGTTCCGACTACTTCTTTATTTTGATAAATCCGATAACCTGCTGCACCGGGTACAAGTTCCCAAACGAGCGTCGCACCAGATACCGAACGATCCTGCACAACTGGTGGTACATCTAACTTGCCAGGTAAAGTCACAGCTTGCAACATAAATCCGTCATCACTTGTGCCCGAAGCGTTGATCGCTCGAATAACATAGTTGTATCGTGTTCCGGGCTCAAGATCCGTATCTTCATACCTTGTCTCCTTGGCGTTAATACGGGCAATCTCCAGGCCATTCCGTTCAATTGAAAACTGCTCAGCACCAGCCGCACGCGCTTCTTCCAATAGAAGATGTACCTGATCCTTGGTCGCTTCATAGGCTACATTTATCGGGGAACCCGGCTTGGTTAAGAGGGAATAGCTTCTTTTGTCCGATGCAGTCTGCTCACCATTTACCGTATATACCTCAAGCTGATATTGTTTGCCCGCCTCAAGTCCGTCAACTACATATTCTTGATTCCGTCCCCGATATCGCTCCACACCATCCAATACAATCACAAACGTTTCGTTGGGATAGGAGAAATCCCACTCCAGTTGGATATGATCAGACTCTGGAAAGACTCTCATATCGAGCGAATCAATGCGAGGCAAAGTGTAAAATGGTGCAACTATAATTGCTGCGCCTTCTCCTGCCGAGTTGACCGGTATGACTTTAATTTTGTCGTTCACGTCCGCACTACTCATATTCGTTAACCTGAATTCTGTCTTGTTCGCGTCATCTAATCTAGTGACTTCCTCATCATTAATGCGAACAATGTAGCCTTCCGCTCCCTGTACCTTAGGCCAGACCAGTACGGCATCTTCTTCCCCAATCTCTTGTGCACTCAACACTTCATCCACCGTTGCTGGCAAGGTTCTCACCTCAAGGTAAAACCCGTTTTCACTCTCGCCCGCTGTATTAAATGTATGAATAGAATACGTATAGCGCTCTCCTGGTACGAGCCCACTGTCTTCAAACTGCTTCTGATCTGCCTGATTTGCAACAATTCTCGCAATCTCGACACCATCCCGCCGAATGATAAATTGCTCCACACCTCGGACAAAACTATCCGATATATCCAGCTTGACTGCCCGATCTGTGAACTGATCTACACTCGCAGTCTGCGGCGCTGCAGGCTTCGTTAACGTTTCGATCTGAACAGGTTTGGAGCGCTGTCCCTGCTCATTTACAGCCACAATTTCTAATCGATACACCGTGCCGTCCTCCATACTCACGAGATGTGCATAAGGCTCAGATACACTTGTGATCTCCCCTGTAGCCTGGTTTCGAATTTCATAGGCAACGGCCCCGGTGACTGCTTCCCAGCTTATGTCTTGTGAATAGGTTCCCGGAATCACTTCAATCGTGTCTGCTGTGAGCGGTAGCGTTTGTGTCATCGTTCTGATCGTCAACGGTGCACCGGTACCGCTTGCATTCACTGCACGGATAACGTAAGTGTACATTGTGCCCGGTTTTAAATCTTCTTCTACAAATCGAGTTTCGCTTGCTTCCATGCGAGCCACTTCCCGCCCATTACGTTCAATGATATATTGATCAGCTCCACGTACACCCGTATGAGTAAAATCGAGTGAAAGCCCATTCTCGGTTACGTCACGTACATCCACCTTCTCCGGTTTAATCGGCAATGTCAGAAACGATACTTCCGCTGCTTCAGAACGGGAGGACTGCCTATTGACCGCGAATAGCCTATAATGATGCCATTGCCCAGCTTCAAGCCCTGTAATTAAGGCATCTGTATCCATGCCTCTGTATACTTCTTTATCCTCTTGCAATATGACATATTCAGAAGCTCCCGGAACGGCAGACCATGACAAGCGGGTGACATGTACATCTGGTTGCATCTTAATGTTCGTTGGACGAGAAGGCTTGGACAATCGCACAAGCTCAGCTTGTGCACCAGCACCCGCTGCGTTTACCGCTTGCACCTGCAACGTGTATTCTTGGCCGGGTAACAATCCCTCCGCTCTAAATTCGAGATCAGACGTTCTGCCTGTCTCTACACCATTAATCATAACGATATACATCTCTGCTGTAGGAACAGCTTGCCAGCGAATACCGATCTGCGTTTCTTCCGTTAAGCTGACCCGTAATCCTTCCGGCCTCCTTGGCAGCGTTAGAACAGTGCTCGTTACGATTTCACTGTACCCCGCAGCATTCCCTGCCTGCACTTCATACGTATACAGATTGCTACCTGACAGGTGGTTAACGGTAAGCTCTGTATCCGATATCTCGTACGTTTGCCCATCAATGGTCACACGGTATTTGTCTGCTCCAGCCACCGCTTCCCAACTCAGCGTCGCTCCCTGTTCCGTAGCCCTTACAACGTGAAGTCCTATTGGACTATCGGGAATAGTTAGTCCCGTTATTGAACTACTCATTCCATGTCCACCTCTGTTTACCGCCCGAACTTCAAGCTGGTACGCCGATCCCGGATTCAGATTCGTCAGTGTCCATGCATTCTTGTCAGCTGTAATCTGGCCCACTTTCTCTCCATTACTCCATACCTCATAAGCTTCTGCTCCACGAACGGCTTCCCAGTTCAGATGCAAACTTGAGTTCGAGGCATCCGTGACGCTTAAACCCGTCACCTGCGCAGGCAACGTTCTTAGCCATGGTAAACTCGCATAAGGACCTGAGCCTGTTTCATTTTCTGCAACAACGGTATAACGGTAATCTGTTCCACTTTCAAGTCCAGCATCCGTGTAGGAGAGTTCCCCTCCTTCGTAGACCATATCCCCGTTACGTGCAAGTGCATAATACGTAGCCGATGTTACAGACTCCCACGTCATGGAGATATCATGCTCACGAATCTGCACTGTCGCGAACTCACCCGGAGCGGATGGAAGAGTCATAAATGCTGCTACACAACTTGCACCAGCACCACTCGCATTCATAGGCGTAACGGATATCGTATGAACCATTCCGGGAGCAAGGTTGCTAATGTAAGGAAGACTTCCCGGATCGGAGATGGTTTGTTCAAAAACGATTCTTCCGTTAGAATCCGTAGCCGTCACCCGATATGCTGTGGCTCCCTGTACGTGATTAAAGTCTATTTTAGCCAGACTTGGCTCTGCGTCCACTTTTTGTATGCGCATTTCACTTGGAGATGGCGGTAAAGTTAAAACACTCACAATAGCCGGCTCACTTATACCCGTATGATTTCTTGCTCTCACTTCATATTCATAGACTTGCCCTCCGCTCAATGTGTCATTAACAAGGCTATTGTTCGGATATTGCAGTGTCCAGGATTGCCCGGTCGTTCTATTTTTGATTTCATATTGGTAACCTGCTGTGTAGGTTTCACCTGAAGGTAAATCAGCTGTTAGTGTTACCGATGTTTCACCAACCGCACTCCGCTGGACTTGAGTTGGTTGATTAGGTTTCCGTTGAATTCGATAAGGAGAAGATGTCATCTGAACGGTATTGCCTGCTCTGTCAGCGGTCATGGCGTGGATGTACCAAGTACCTTCAGACGATATGGATATGCTCTGCTGATCGGATTCAGCCTCCAGCCAGTCTTCTTGAGCTTCTGCCTGAGCTGTGATCTGATAGAAACGTCGTGTTCCATCTATGCCGGAATGGCTGTCTGCGAATTGTACGGTGGCTGTTATATTTTCATCTGTCCAAGCCGCTCCGTCAGGAGTAAAGCTAATATTCGGTAGCGTTTTATCCACATACGCCGTCCTGCTGACTTCTCTGCTCACATTACCGACTGCATCCTTGGCCCGAGCATAGATTACGGTTGCTCCCTCTGTATTGACCGTACCTTCATTTCCGGTTGTATACGCCTCATTTTCCAATCGATATTCATATGTAATTTCTCGATCATCCACACTTCCAGCGATCGTAAACTGTACCCCTTCTTTACTCCAGCCGGATTGGCTCAACGAGATCTCCGGTTCTGTCGGAGCCGTCTTGTCGATCCGAGCAGTGGCTTGCGCCAATATACTTACATTGCCTACGCGGTCAAATGTACGAGCATTAACTACGGTTTCACCTTCATCTTTAATCGTGACTTCGCCTAAATAATCTAACCAAGGCCCTTGCTCTGTTAACCGATACTGCGTTTTGCTTGTCCCGCTTCCTTCATCTGCACCACTTGTAATGACAAAAGATACATCCTCTCTCGTCCAGTCGGCTTCACTTAATTGGATCACAGGTTGTTCAGGTGCTGTTTTGTCAATTCGGGCAACGGTTGACGTCAAAGCACTTACGTTCGAAGCGCGGTCTATACTGCGTGCGTAAATTTCGGTTACGCCCTCATCTTTCAGAATGAACGGTGTTTTGTAATCGATCCATTGTGTACTCTCGCCAACTCTATATTGTGTTAAGGCGATACCACTTGCATCATCCGCGCCTTCCGTCAAGGTAACCACAACCGCTTCCTTCGTCCATTCCGCTGGATTCAAGGAAATCAACGGCGGGGTTGGAGCCGTCCGGTCAACTCTTGCAGTCACATGGCTTTCCTGACCCAAGTTCCCGAATGCATCCACACTCCGTACCGTGATTGTTGTACTTCCCTCATCGTTCATCGTGAATGGCCCGGTGTATTCTCTCCATTCACCAGTAAGGCCGATCTTCACTTCCGTCTTCTGTGTTCCACTCCATTGATCCGTCCCCGCTTCGACCTTCACAAGAATCTCTTCTTTGGTCCACGTTGAAGGGGTGATGGTAATGGACGGAGCAGACGGCCCGGTTGTATCTTTCATAATCGGCCCTGCCAAGACTGAGGATGTCTGAATACCTTCAGCATTCAAAGCTACTACATGCAGTTCATAACGTCCATCCTCAAGTCCTGTTAATGATGTATTCATCCCGGTAGAAGTCGTCGTTGATGATTGAAGCACTTGTCCGTTCACATTGCGAATTTCAGTCCTGTATCTGGTACCAACTGGGTTACCGTTCTCAGTCCAGCTGGCTGTTACATTATTGCCGACTTGTGAAACGGCAACATCCGCAGGCGGATTCGCAAGTGTATATTTAGAGGATGTTGCCGAGTAGCCTGTGTAAGCACCACTTGTATTTTTCGCACGCACGGCAAAAGAATAACTCGTATTGGGTGTTAGACCCGTGAGCTGTCTGGTGTTGGATGTACCTGTATCGTAAGTCTGATTCGTTGTCATATTTTTCAGTTCATACGTTACAGAAGCATCATTTACTCTTTTATCCCAGTTCACCGTCAGATTATTGTTATTCACAAGGGTGTATGTTGGAGTTCCAGGTACGACAAAACTTCTAACCAAGAAGTTAACCGTTCCCGCGGAAGATACCCCACCTTTATCGTCCATAACCCATACTTGCAAGTAATGAGATCCGTCCGGCAATGTATCAGGCAAGGTATAACTGGTGTTAAAAGCCTGGTTCGAACCTGTTGCCGTTATTTGCGTCAGAACATTCTCAGGCCCGCCATCAATGGACCACTTGACCGTTAACAGATCGCCTACGTCGTTATCCCGTGTTGTGCCTGAAATCTGCAACTGTTCCCCTTTGTAATACGTTTGACCTGATGCAGGTGCTGTTAATGTAAAAGAAGGCGGAACGTTTTGTGGCCCTATGCCTACTATGGTTGAAAATTTCCGTGATCCCTGATTAGCCGTTGATCTCGCGTCCCACCAGAACTGAGCTGCAGTATCACTCGCATTCACGGTCTGTCCAATCGTATAGGCTGATGGTGCCGATCCCCCTGTCAACTGGGCACTATCCGGGCTTTGATATTGTCCCATGAATACACGGTCAGCATTAACAACGTTGTATGTGTTTGCGTAAAAGGCAGTCACCTGTACGCCTCCGCTATAATTGCGCCACCCGTTCTGAATGACTTCAAAAGGAGAAGCATCGTTGCCGTTCACCATCGTATCCCAATAAAACGTCCCCCCGAGATTCAGCGCTGACCCGCTTCGATTTATCGCTTCCAGTTCCACCTTCATATATCCGCCTTGAGATGTCGCATTTACGATAGAGACCCGCAAAATATACTCTACATTGTCTTTTTGTCGGGACATCTCGATGACATTGTTGTTAATCCGATAATAATTCAGCGGCAATGATTTGAAATTGATTGCTGTGCCGTGATGGTCAATAATCGTCGATACGTTACCGGTGTCACCTCCGTAAAAAACGTTCGTACTTGGTAGTAATACGATTCGGTATTTTCCATCACTGTTCATCTCCACTTTCACTTTGGAGGATTGTACCACCTTTAATGAGGATGTATCGGATACCACCCCGATATTCTCTACCGTTGCTGCCATTGCCGTGCCCGCATGGCTCCATTCAGGTATCCATGTCTGAGGCGACAATAGTGCAACCGCCAGCATCACTTTAGACATTTGCTCCGCCTGCTTTTTCAACCGTTTTCTTGAGTTTTTCAATACCTTGCTCTCCTTTTTGTGCACACAAAAAAAGGAGGCACCCCAACCAAGGAACAATGTCCTGAGTTGGGGTGCCTCCCCTAAAGTGTTATTTTTTTATTGATTATAACGATTCGGAAATCGAATGTAAATACCTGGAATGATAATGCGTATAAAATTCGCCCCTATTATGAGTCTTACTTTCCATCTCTGATTTTGAGCAATGCCTCGTCCAATGTGCTGACAACAAGGTCACACCATTGATCGAATTCAGGGTCCTCCATCTGTAATTCCGGGTGCTCCAGAATATGCTCAATCGTGTTGCGAATGCCCTGGTCCGCCCTTGTCGTTGCTACAAATTCAGGAACCAGCCGTTTCAGTTTGCTGTTGTCAAAAACAACCGTGTTGGCTTTATCTCCAAGCAAACCACCCCTGAAATCCAAATCACTGCTAGCCGCCAAAAAATCCGATGGCACATGAACCGCATGCAGTTTTACGCCAAGCACGTCGGCGATAATCTCATGGATCTGGTTCCATGTGACAGACTCATCCGAGGTGATATGTACAGCCTCACCGATGGCGTGGATGTTGCCCATTAAGCCGATAAAACCTTTGGCAAAATCGGTGTTGTGTGTAATCGTCCATAACGAAGTGCCGTCACCGTGAATGATCACTGGTTTATTTTCAAGCATACGCTTCAGAACTTGCCAGCTTCCCTTTGCACCATGTACACCAAGCGGTACAGACTTATTGCCATAAGTATGGCTTGGACGAACAATAGTCACGGGAAAACCTTCATCCCGATATAATTTCATCAGGTAGTCTTCACACGCAATTTTGTTACGGGAGTACTCCCAGAATGGATTGGATAACGGCGTTCCTTCGGTAATTCTGTAATCCGACAATGGTGTCTGATATGCTGATGCGGAGCTTATAAAAATGAACTGCTTGGTCTTGCCTTGAAACAAACGATAATCTCTCTCCAGCTGAGCGGGTACAAAAGCAATAAAGTCCGCAACTACATCAAATTGTAAATCGGCAATCAGATCTGCTACCTGTTTTTCGTCATTAATGTCGGCTTGAAGAACCTTGACTCCTGCAGGTAAATCATCGTTATGATTGCCGCGATTAATCAAATACAATTCACAACCTTGCTTCGCAAGCATGTCGGTAATAGCTGTACTTATTGTGCCTGTTCCTCCGATAAATAGCGCTTTCATTGCTACACCTCCAGATCGATTATGTTCCTTGTTCATGATATCATGCAGGCAAAAAAGGAGCAAAGTCCGGTTGACCGAACCTTACTCCTGCGTATGAGTTGAACTAATATATCTGGCTTATATCCTAATGTCCAGTAGGCTGACTCTTTAGATAACCTTAATCGTACCATAGATCATGTACATTCCGCAGTGCAGTTCATATTCCCCTGGGGCGACGTTCTGATCGACCGTGTAGTAGTTATCTCCCTTTTGCATATAAAGATCCATGCCTAACTTCTCTGCGGCGACAGATTTGACGTGTGTCACGCTTCGGGTCAGGATGAAATTAATTTTCGTAGGCACTCCCGATTTTACCTCAATGACATTCGGCTCAAATCCATCGTTGCTCACGTTCACATTAATGATCTCATATCCCTTCAAATCCTCCGGTGTCTCGATCTTTGCTGTTACTGAACCGCCTGATCCCGGGGATACGTCCTTACCCATGAAATATACAAAAAATCCACCGAGCAGAGCAACTACAGCCACGCCCAGAGTTAAGAACGGCCACGCTTTTTTAAACCAGCTATTCATATACACACTCCTTATTCCGTTGTCCCATCTTCATTCGTAAGTGGATGGATGTACTCTACAAGCATACCCCATTATGCACTTCATGAAAATGACCCCTCTGGGCTATCCGGAATATACAGGCGTGCTTCGACTTCGCCGTGCCCTCATTTTATACAATTCCGGCAGAGCCACACCAATCAGTACGATAACGACACCGAACCATTGTAGAGCGCTAACATGCTCATGCAGTACGATGGAGGATAACAACACCGCAACCGGAAGTTCAACCGCCCCCAGAATCCCCGCCATATCTCCACCAATATGAGGTACGCCGATGGCGAACAGTACGGGCGGAATAAACGCTCCAAAGAATCCAAGTAACAATCCAAACACAAGCAGTTGACTCCAGATTAGACCGTTAAAGAGGAACGTCGGCGGAAACAAGATGCAGAGCAGGATCAATCCGCCAGTAACCATCCATGCACTCCGAAACGCAGGGTGTGCAGAAGGAACTGCTTTACCGCTAAATAGTACAAACAAGGAGTAGCTAACTGCTGCCATTAATCCGAGCGCAATCCCGATCCCACTTACATTACGAATGCCCTGTTCCAGAAAACCTGCTGCCAGCAAGGTTCCCCCAAACAAAATAAAAAGGGTCAGGAACGTGATTTTGTCTGGACGCTGACGTTTGCTAATCGCCTGAATCAGCACACTGATCCATGTAAATTGGAAGAGCAGGATGATCGCAAGCGATGCCGGAATGTAACGTAACGATTGATAATACACGAGTCCGGTAATTACCGTTGGCGTTCCAGCCGCCATCAGCATCAAACGCTGTTTCCAAGTTAAACGTGTGAAGACGTTTGAAGGACTAGCCGATGTAACCTTTAAATGGCCACCAGCCTGCATTTTGCGTTTAGCCCTAAAACGTGTGTATAAAGCCAGCATCCACGACAAGATGAAGCCGGTAATCAGCTGCGTTCCCACAACCTCACCAAGTTGATATCCCTGACCATACGCCAGTACAACAATGGTGGACAGAATACCATAACTCATCGCGCCTGCAAGAACTGACAAATAATATTTCATGTGTAATTAACCTCCTGATGATTCAATGATGCGTCCCGTTCCCGGGTTCATATAAGGTCACAACCACGAATTCAAATGCAAAAAATCCTAACTCCGAGCAAGGAATACAATGATTCCCTGGCATCGTAGTTAGGAAGTATAGGCTTCCCGTAGAGACCCTCGCCCTGTGTACACTTTCGGCCTGCGAGGTTATACGAAATGAAGTATGCAATTGAAATATCGCTCATGTGTGACGACTTTTCATATATTACATGGGAGGTCAGGTGGTGTCAACCCATTTCTTTTTAATTTCAGATTTTAAAATTTAAAAACTTCAGACGCCCACTCCCATTTTTTCACTCCATCGTTTGATCTAACTTTCCCACTCCAGGGTCTTTTGCAATCCTGATTTCAACCCTTCGAGATCTAGCCCATCTACCGCAAAAGCTTCACGAATCAAGGGTGGTGCGATAAATTCGTCATATTTGCCAAGATAAGGCGCTTCATCCTCAGCAAGCAGTTCGGATGCATTCTGAGCCAATCGACATTCACTCATCATCTCGGCTAACAAGGTTCGTTCGTCCACTTTGCCCGAAACTACAAAATAGTATGGTTCCATCGGCACAACGGAGCGCAAAGCCAGCCTTTCAGACAAATTATGTTTCATCAAACGCTCTAGCGTACGAAACGATTTACTTCCCACCCAAGGTAAAACATAGATGGAATCCCCGCCTGCCGGAATGACAACCTGCTTGAGCAATCCGCTCTCGCGAGCCAGACGACGCGCACGTTCCAACCGATTAACGGCTTGTGGAGAGAGATAAGGGTAAATCACGGATTCGGACAGCACCTCACGCATTTTTTGAATGACCGCGGTATGTATATCCCCACCTGCACCGAGCCACAGTGTATCGACTTTGCCCTTCGCAGGCTTCACATACACCGCCTTGTGTTTATGATCTACCTCCTCCACTTTCCACAGTTTTCCTGCGAGTGAAAAACAATAGCCTGGAGGCGGCACGGTCGTGATCGACCCGATCTCTTCCGAGCCGTTTAGCACTTTATGCTCTTCGTCGTCCTTGAACACCGCATAGAAGCGATAGTTGTTTACGATCTTTTCACCCGTGAGTCCGATAATAAGCGTCTGTTCCTCCGTCCATTGCAGATGATCCGTCGCGATCAGATAATTCAGAAACGTTTGATAGTGATCCGGCGTAATCTCTGCAAAAGGCGCCAGAGAGAGGATTGCCGCCGCAAGATCTCTTGGCTCAGCCTCTCCCATACTTTTCAATATGCTCATCGTCTGGTGGTAGAGGACACCTATGGGCATTTTTCGTGCTTCCAGCGGTTCTACCCATTTTGTTTTAACATACAGCTCAATAACGGCAATGGCGCGCAGGAGTGTCCATGGCATACGGGCCGGCAACTGTGCTTCTTCATCCTCTTCCTCCGGGCATACAAAAAGCATCTCCGATGCCATGTCATCACGCCTGCCCGAGCGACCTAACCGCTGAACGAAACTCGAAGCACTATAAGGTGCCCCAAGCTGAACGACACGTTCCAATTCTCCCAGATCAATGCCAAGTTCCAGCGTAACCGTCGCTGCAGCAACAGCCGGACCTGCACCTGTCCGCAAAGCCGCTTCGGTTTCTTCTCTCAGCATGGCCGATATACTTCCATGATGAACATGGAACACATCCCGTTCTTCTCGGCGTGCTGCAACACGGCGCATCTCAAGAATCGTGACTTCCGCATCCGTGCGGCTGTTGGTGAAAATCAGAGCTTTTTTGCGATGAGTGCTCTCGTAAATAAAGTCGTAATAGGCTTTACGCGCATGATGAAGTTGCTCAGCCTGCTCTTCGTTCTGTGCATCCGGGAATGAAAAATGCTCCACGCGGAGCCGCAGCTTACGTCCGCCCGGGGAGGATACGACATCGACTCCTTGCCGTGTTCCTGCTGCAAGCCAGGCTGTCGCTGCTTCATAATCGCTAAGTGTAGCGGATAATCCAACTCTTCTAGGAGCACAGCCGGCCATACGTTCGATTCGGGCCAGCTGGCTTAACACCTGAATGCCCCGATCCGCTCCCATGAACGCATGCACTTCATCGATAATGATATAGCGCAGATCATGAAAAAGCGCAGGAATCGCATTCGGTCGATTCATCAACAGCCCTTCCAGCGATTCGGGCGTAATCTGCAACACACCGGACGGATTTTTCATCAGCTTGGTTTTCTCAGCCTGCGGCACATCCCCATGCCAATGCCAGACAGGAATATTCCCTTCCGAGAGCAAGTCTTTGAGTCGTTCGAACTGGTCGTTAATCAGTGCTTTTAAAGGGCCAATATACAGAATACCCACCGACTTGGAAGGCTGGTCATAAAGTTCAGTCAACGCGGGAAAAAAAGCGGCCTCCGTCTTACCGGAAGCCGTGCCCGCCGCAATCAGCATGTGGTGCGGAGTATGAAAACAAATGTTGCACGCTTCAATCTGCGCAGGACGTAGCGATTCCCATCTTTTTTTATAAATAAATTCCTGCACAAACGGAGCCAGTCTATAAAACGGATTCGGGTTCTCACTCATAGTTCGAACTCCGCAAGAAAATCATCCAGCTCATCGGATTCCTTCCGGGAACCCGTCGCTCCACGAACCGAACCATTGGAAAGCGCCGCACGCTCACCAAGTAACTGCTCGTAAGTCACATCAGGATTCTGATGCAACGTATGCAGCACATCCATAAAGTCACGCACCACTTCTCGTGTTGTCAAAAGTTCATCCGCACCCAAACGATTCACAGCCATTTGCATAAAACCTACTAATTGTTCATCGCTCAAGCTAGCGGTATATGCAAAATGAAGGGCATGAATCTGGCGTAGCTTTTGTAGCAAAATCAAAATTTCTTCATGCGATAACATCGCGAGTTTGATAATGGGTCCGGTATAATTCGCATAAGCACTTGCGGCATATCGACCGTCAATAAGTCTGGAACGAAGCGCTTCATAGCTGTACAAACCACGGCGTTCATCCTCCACGAATTGAGGAGTTCCCCCCACAAAAATGCCCAGATGCTCGGCTTTCCCCTGCATCGTATCATTAAACATGGTTAGCAACTTCTCGTAGTTGCTTTGACGCGAAACGCTGTTTGTAATTTTATACAGATTCACAGCTTCGTCGATAAAGAGCAACAGCCCTTTATAACCGATACGTGCCGTAAATTCAGACCACAATTTGAAATAGTCATACCAGTTATCATCATCGATAATGACACCCACGGAGAGCTCTTTTTTGGCCTCCGTTTTGGTCGCAAATTCACCCCGAAGCCAGCGGAGTGCAGACTGTTTCAGGTCATCATCGGCAAGTTTGTAACCACTCCAGTAAGAGGCCAGCACTTTGGCAAAATCAAAACCGTGAACCAGATTCTGCATTTCACCCGTCACCAGGTAAATCTGTTTTTCCACCTCCAGTGGTAACGTAGGATCATCTGGACGTATATTCAACTGGGTCATCGCTGTTTGCTGCAAGCCTGCAATCCATTTTTGCAAAATAGGCTCCAGTGCCCCGCCATCCGGGCGTGTTCGTGTAGACAATCGTGTCATCAGCTCACGATAAGTCGCCAGACCTTGCCCTTTCGTGCCGACAAGTCTGCGTTCCGGGGAAAGATCCGCGTCCGCAACCACAAATTCACGATCCATCGCATAGTTACGAATCATTTGCAAAAGAAAGCTTTTACCGCTGCCATAACGGCCAGTAATCAGTTTAAAAGCCGCACCGCCTTCAGCGATGTTGTCCAAATCTCGCAGGATCGCCTCCACTTCCGGCTTTCGCCCTACAGCAATTTGCTCCAGACCAATCCGTGGCACGACACCTGCCGTTAATGAATTCACAAGTGCGGTGGTCAAACGTTTTGGAATCTTGAGCTGGTATGGTTGATGTTCTGTTCTCTGATGTTCATTCAATCGATGGTCAGTCATTTTCGATCACCTCTTCACATGTTCAAATATATCCATATAATCCGCAACGATACGGTCACCGTCCACTAGCAAGTCTCCGATAGTTTCCATAGCGATATCGTTCATTTCATCTAGTAAAAGGGCTGGCATCGTTCCCGTTTCTTCGGCAAGACGCATCAGATCGCCATCCGGATGTTCACCAAGCAAAGCATGGATGGCTCTTATATGCCGGGTATCCAACCTCTCGGCAAATTCCCGCCACTCCTCTGGTACATGGGCTTCTGCCGATTCGTCCCATATAAGCACTTCATTCCACCGATCTGAACTCACCGATGGCTGAGCCGTGTGGTCTGAGATCGATAGTGACTTGTTTTGCTGTTCCTGGAAGAGCAACTCGTCCATTACGTGTCTTTCATTCCCATCGGCGTTCTCCTCAAGGTCAGATTCAGCATCATCCGATTCGGAATGCGTATTATCTTCAATGCTCAGTGCCTTACGCACATATTCGCTATCCTTCTGCAAAGAAGCCAGTTTGGCCGTATCGATCTGAATGACTGGCGCAGTTACGGCCTCAGCTTGTTCCATGGCAAAAGCTCTTTCCAGATAACGCTCAATCACACTGGCAAGCTCAGGCTCCAGCGTTTTACCTCGCAGACGGCCCCGGAAACCTCTCAATTCACGCAGCTTATTTTCCGTACAGCGGTAAATCCGGGTTAACC
The DNA here is from genome assembly GCF_007680605.1 of Paenibacillus xylanexedens. Lineage (GTDB taxonomy): Bacteria > Bacillota > Bacilli > Paenibacillales > Paenibacillaceae > Paenibacillus > Paenibacillus xylanexedens_B. The sequence goes on along the minus strand of NZ_VEIO01000001.1, from coordinate 1,249,137 downwards.
TCTCCACAAATTCACGTTCCAATATGAGTGGAACATGAGTGAACGTAACAAATCTGCCGTAAACGGACTCGTCATACACCGCTTTATGAAACAGCGTGCGTTTCACCGTCTGCTCGGCTTTCGGTCCAAGCTCAGGCAACAGCCCTCTTTGTTGCGTCCGCTTCAAATACGAATCCATCAGAGCCATCACTTTGGGCACATATCGTTCCATCCATTCTTTGCCGCCATCCCGGTAAAAGGCATTTAAAGTAATATCATAGTCAAAATACCATTTCAGCATATCCAGCGTTACCTCAGCGACATTCTCCTGTAACACCTGTTCTAATTCCTTGTCCATCAATGGTGCTGGCAAATAACCATCCGAGATCTGCATCACTTCACGAAGCAATGTATGAAGATCATGAACCAGAACGTAATCGACCATCCACTCCTGCATATAAACATGAAGCTGAGGAAGCCTCTCTCGGTAATTCAACCATAATCGTTTTAACTGATGATAACCATCCTCTGGATGCAACCAGCCGATCCCGTTAATCAACTCGTAAATATGAACAAACAGATATGAGAGGTCGACATCCGGGTATCTTTCCTGGCGCACCTCCGTTCTCCAGTACAAATACCATTTCAGCTGTGCATCATCCATCACCCCATACGTCGGCCAGTAACTCATAAACGGAACAGGTGAAGTTTCTTCTCCCGTAACTTCCGCAAGGCGTCTTGCTTCCTCCACAAATCGCTTTTCCGAAGACAATACAGCTCCCTGCGACTTGTGTGGTTGACGACTCTGGTTCTCTATAGATGAACGATCAGGTATACGAATCGAGGTTGTCTCTGTATCTTCACTTAGATCAATCTCCATGAATTCCAGCTGTTCCGAATGATCTCTCATGGAATTGAATCCACCTCTTTCAGCGTAAAATACGAACACGTGTATCCATACGCATCATTATAACACTTGTGTAGCTTCTATGGGCGGCAAAATCATACTTTCTTTTCACGCAAAAAAAGAAGGCATCCCTGCCCTCTTCTCTATCATGTATTTCCTATCTATTTTACAACCAACTGAACCACTTTTTTTGATACACCGTGCGGCGGTTACCCGTTCGAATCAAATAACTCGCGTACGATTTTTGCCTTCGTCCTTGGCCTGAGACAAGGCTTGAGCAGCCATTTCAATTAGATCACCTGCGACGGTGTTCTCATCAGGAAGCAGAACCGCCCCGCCAACGCTGACTGTAACCACACCACTCTGACCCGTAAGCTCTCGCTGGATCTGTAGAGCGAGAACATGTTGCCTGATCTCTTCGGCAAGTTCGGATAAATAAGCCGACGTTGTGTCTTTTAATTTCAGCATAAATGTCCCTCCGCGCTGACGGGAAATGAGGGCGTTGTGCTGTTCGCTAACCACCGTCAGCACCTCGCCAATCCATTGTAAACACAGGTCGCCGCCTTGCAAGCCATACGCAGTATTGTAAGAGCGGAAATCGTCGATATCAATGATCAACAGCCCCAGACTGCAGTTTTCCTGCAGGCAATCGTTCCAATCCCCTTCAAGCTGCTGCTTGAATACCGTTTGGACCGGCATATCGGTTAACGGATCGGTGGTCAGGTAATTGTGAAGCTGCGTTGTGGTTTCATTGTATCCATCGTGTTCCTGTTGTGATGTTCTGCTGCGAAGCAGTAACATCACTGAAGGCTTACCGGCGTGAATGACGGAAGCCATTGTTATTTCTAGCAACAAAGCAGTACCCGAAGCTGTTGTAAAATACAACTGATTGTTCATCAAACTTGTGATGTCGAGCTGTAAATTTTCAAAGTCTTGCCGTAATATGTCTCGTGTATTGTCAGGCAAAAAATCGTTGAAACTCTTCCCGATCAGACAACCTGTACTTTCATATCCAAAAAGTTCAGCCGCCATCCTATTACAGTAAATAATACGCCCTTCGGTAAGTGTGAAAAAAGCAACGGGGGAGAAATCCATCAATTGTAAGTACCGTTGCTCGTTTCGCTTCAAGATACGGGCATTCTGAAAAGCGTGCTCCTCGGCTTGAGCCAGCTGATTTTCCGTCTGACGACGCACAATAGACTTTAGCAAAGGTAATATGCTCAGCTCTCTCGTTGTCCATGGATAGGAGGTCGATTGCACAACCTCCCTCCATTTTTCAAACGATTTGCGCGGAGACAAACGTACACCATCATCCGTCTTCAGCACGGCTTTCGCCGGATCACCAGCCCATTCTACCACCTGAACCACCTCGGGACGGAACCATAACATATAGTTATGATGACCTGGTGAGATGGCAACATAAATAACCCCCGAGGCTACATCTTGAAATCGCTTGGCTGTCTCGTATTCCAGACTCAGCTTCGACGTGTGATAGCTGTGATCCTCTGCCTGTCCAGCCAGCCATCCCGCCAGTTCACGAATTTGCCCATTCGTCGGTGTCTCGCCAAATAACAGCAGCTTGTCCTGGTAACAAACTGCAGCACCGGATGCATTCATTAATTGAAGAATGGTTTCCTGTTCTCCCTGCAGTTCTTCCACCACACGCGCCGGGCTTGTATTGCCAATAAAAATATTAACAATCCGCGCAGCGGCTTCACGGGACTTAATCTCTGCCTGGTAATCATCCAGCTGCTGACGCTGGAACAATTCATTGGAGAAAAAAGATCCCAGAAAGTTACACAGATTACGAACACGATGCGGGACGTATCTTGCAGAATAGTGATGACACGTAATAAGTCCCCAAAGTTGATTATCATGGATCAGCGAAATAGTCACGGTAGCACCCACGCCCATGTTTTGCAAATATTCAATATGAAGCGGAGATACACTCCGCAACACAGATAGACTTAAATTCAAGGGTTTGCCTGTAAGAGGCTGCAGTGTAGGTACGATTTCAACAGGGGTATAATCCACGTTGACAATCGTGCGTAGCCAGTTACGAAGATACAGTTCTCTTGCTTGCTTGGGAATATCCGAGGCCGGATAGTGATGCCCTAGAAAAGGTTCGAGTTCCGGTTCGCGTGCTTCCGCGATCACTTTACCGTTCCATTGCTCGTCAAATTCATAGATCATGACTCTGTCATATCCGAGCATTTCTTTGACCTGTTCAGCCGCAATCTGACTCGCCTCCACGCGGCTATCCGTGCTTTTGATTCTTCCGAAGAAACGGGATATCCATTCAAAATCGTTGGATTCGATGTTTTCTTTTTCATAATAAGGCTCGATTTCAAGAATTAACAGACCTTCGCTCTCATGCAGGACAGAGGAAAAAACCTTCTCTTCCCCTGCCACATCTATAATCAAATCCGTATAATGCAAATCTGATGTTACAGCTGCGTTCGAGCGGTTGTTCAGGAGTTTGTTGACGTCTTCTTGAGAGATCAAGCTGCTTAAAGGCATGCCTAAAATATCCGAGTATTGGATGCCCAGATGATCCTGAGTATTTTGGCTGCACTGCACGATCGTTGCTATACCGCTGGGATCGATAGCCAGAAGCACGCCATGTGGCTGGATAAAGCCAGGAATATGAATAGGCTCCTTATCGCAGTTATTCAGGTCGATCGGATCATTCGTATATGTCCCTTGCGGGAGTAAGGTGCGGTTAAGCATGCTCATTTCTTGCCTCGACCTAGGTTCAGCCATGAACTTAAATATCCCCTCTCAGCATGTGTTGTTTCATTGTTACAGAAATTACGTCGGGTAGCTAATCAGGTGTTTCAGGTTTGATTCTTACGTATTGATCCACTGATCCAGTAGCCGGAATGTATCGGAGGCTGTATGCAACACACTGTCTTCATCCTCGGATGTCTGAATCGATTGCTGTAACAAATCCACAAACTCGCTCCATTTTGCACGTGTCTGTGTGCCGTATGCGTTGAAATATTGCAGTCCACGATCCGCTTCTATAGGCAAAAATTGTGATAAACGTTTGGTCATGATCTGACCGCCGTTCGTCGAACCCTCAATGACATAGAGATATCCGAACAGTCGTGCAGGCGTAGAAATGTCGGGTAAATCCTTGTCGTTACATTGTGGAATTTGCTTGATCTGCTCTTCGCTTATGCCAAGATCACTCAGATCTTGCTCTAATAAACCAGCCTTGCCTCTTATCTCGATATCCAATCCTGTTTCTGCCCAAAAAGGAAGCCTAACCGCTTGATCCTCCAAAGGTTTCAGGAAACCGTAAAATTTCTCCAAATACGCTCTATATTGTTCAATCGTTATGGTTGAATCCATAATTGCCTTCGCATAGGGGTTCTGTTCTACTTGTCTATGATAATGTGATGTCTCACTCTTCAGGCGTTCCATAATATTAACAGCCGTCATGTCGTTGTCCCCTTTCGTATATTGATGTGAATCCAGGCTATGAATAGCGTAAAAATCCATTTGCGAATATAGTAAATTTTACCTGATTCAAAAAAGACTCTATGTAAGTATACGGTTTCTCGTATCAGAAAACTACATGAATTCAAGAGGCTTGTGAGCTGGTTGTACACTTACGTTGTTAGGTTAACTGTGGAATGGATGGATGTCTGAAAATCGTTCATTTTCAGGGTAATGAAGTATCTTATGTATAGCTGGTTTTTAACTATGAAGATGATACACTAGCACTATATCCTTATTTTGGAGGAATGAAGCTAATGGAAATTAAAGATATGACAGTGCCAAAGGAACTCACGGTACAAGAAATTATATTCCACCTCACAGAGGGGATCACACTTCCGGAGAATACAGTGGATCAGCTAATCACGGGTTCACCGGATCAGTTCGTAACAGGAATTGTGGTTGCTTTTATGCCAACACAACAGGTCATCGAACAGGCTATTCAAGGCGGAGCTAATCTGATTATTGCCCATGAATCCCCATTTTATAATCATCACAGTGCGACCGACTGGCTTGAGAACGACTCCGTTTATATGCATAAAAGAAATTTGATCGACCAGACAGGTATTGCTCTTTTTCGTTGCCATGATATAATCCACCGCTTCGAGCCAGATGGCATTACGGATGGACTCATCCAGGAGCTTGGCTGGACTACATATCTGAGCGAGCGAACAGCAGAGTCGGATATGGTTACATTTCCAAAAGGAATGACCGTTCAGGAAATTGCTCGACATTTAAAGCAACGTCTAGGCATTGACTATGTTCGCATTGCGGGCAATTCCGAAATCGTTTGCAGACGTGTTGCCGTTCTGGTTGGATTTCGTGGAAATGGCCCTGTCACGATCCCTCTTCTTCAGAATGAACAGGTGGACCTGATTATCGCAGGGGAAGGATTTGAATGGGAAACGCCTGAGTATGTTCGTGATGCTGTGCAGCAAGGTAAATCCAAAGCACTCATCATGGTTGGACATGCCGAAAGTGAGGCCCCGGGAATGAAGCTTTTGGCGAACAGGCTGAAGGAGTCTTTTCCAGAGCTCAAAGTTACTTTTGTGAAGGAACAGCCTGTATTTAAAGTGTTTTAACGTTAGGCTAGGTCGGAGAACATATTGAACTACAGCTTAGATACCTTTTTTACGTAACTTGTCTCATTTATAAACCTAACGCTCCTCAGTGACCCTATTCCTCCATTTTTCACATATCCAGCGGTTTGACCTCGTTTGGTGGAGTAGCGCTCCTGCTGATCGTTAATCCACTCCTTCCTCCTTTCCTCTTTCCTTCCGTAGCTACTTCCTCCCTTGTTTTACTGGAATATCCTGAAGCTTTAGTGTACGCTAAATGCTGTAAATTTCAGACTCAGGACATTTGTCCTTGGCTGTTTGGAGATATTTATCATTTAATAGAAGTCGAAGTCATGCATTGAAGGAGTGTACGGAGACAGATGAGAGGAATTATTTTTGCCCTGCTGGGCGGAGCCTGCATTACGCTGCAAGGGGTTGCTAACACCAGAATCAGCACAGACATAGGCACATGGCAGGCCGCCTCAATCACCCAGCTAACGGGATTTATACTCGCGGCGATCATCCTGATGTTTGTGCGGGATACCAATCTTCAGGGTATTAAACAGGTTAAACCGTTGTATCTGGCTGGAGGCGCATTTGGTGCAGTTATTATTTTCAGTGAAGTCTCTGCGATTCAGCAAATTGGCGTCACTTTTACGATCTCGGCATTGTTGATTGCCCAATTGTTTCTAACTTTTTTGATCGACAGCAATGGATGGTTTGGCGTGCTTAAACAAAAAATGAAACTGCCGCAATTCCTAGGTATTGCTCTAATGATCGCCGGTGTCATCATCATGAAGCTGTAGTTTCATTACAATTAATGCAGAGGTGAGAACCGCATGGAAGAGATTCATCAATCCCAGCAAATTACGGACTATTTGAAACAGTATCAATTGGAGGCGGTTTTTCACGAACACCTGCGTCCTCATATGAGCCTATGTCAATTCGATAAATGTGAGCTGATCTGCCGCGAAGGCGAAGCTTCCGAATACTTATATGTCCTGGTAGAGGGGAAAATTAAAATTTTCACCACCTCCCCACAAGACAAAACACTCGTGCTCTGTTTCAAGACACCCCTTGAAGTGGTCGGAGACATCGAGTATGTGCGTGAAAGTAACATCGTTAACACCGTTCAGGCGGTGTCCCCTGTTGTGATGCTACGTATTCATTACCGCTGGCTTACTGAGCTTGCCAGTGATTACGCACCTTTACTGCAATTTTTGCTAAAAATCATCTCACACAAGTTTTACATTGATTCGAACTTTTCGAACTTTAATCTGATGTATCCGGTGGATGTTCGCTTAGCCAGTTATCTGTTATCCATCTCAACGGATGAAGACGGAACCGTAATGCATGAAGAACTGGATGCTTTTAACCTGACGGACATCGCCAACCTGATCGGCACCAGCTATCGCCATTTGAATCGGGTGATTCAGAAGCTATGTGCTGACGGTTACATTCAGCGGGATCAAGGATTAATCCGCATTAAAAATCGTGCAGGCCTTAGGCACATTGCGGGACACAACATTTATGAATAAGGAGTTAGGACACGCATGATCATTACAGGTATTTTACTTGCGCTACTGGCTGGTTCACTGGTCAGTCTGCAAACGATATTTAATAGTAAAGTCAATGAACGCACCGGTTCATGGTCGACCACAACGATGGTGTTATTTACCGGATTTATTGCTTCTTTCGTAATCTCTCTCCTCGTTGAAGGCAAAAATACATTTAGCTTTCAGCATATGCAGTCGTGGTACTGGCTGAGCGGTGCGATTGGTGTAGGTGTCGTGTTCTGTCTCGTTCAAGGCATGAAGTTGCTCGGTCCAACTTATGCGATCTCTATCGTACTAACCTCTCAGTTAAGCTTCGCTTTACTATTTGATTCTATGGGTTGGCTTGGTCTGGAGAAAATTCCGTTCTCATGGAACCAACTTATTGGTGTACTTGTCATAGTAGGTGGCATCGTGCTTTTTAAATTTGGCGGACTGAAAAAAGAGACATCCGATTCATCGGATAAGCAAGCCCACACTGTGCCGAGTAAATCATAGATTTAAACAAAAAGAGTGTCTCCCAATCGAACTGGATTGGACAGACACTCTTTTTAATTCAAACATTTTAGAGCATAATTAAATTTAGAACATACGTAAGTAAGTTAAGTAGATTACTCTGGAGTCACGATATTAATCAATCAAAAAATATCAGACTAAGTGAGTAATTAGCTCGCTTACACAAACTCCACGTTATGATACACCTGTTGCACATCTTCCAGGTCTTCGAGTGCATCGATCAGCTTCTCGAATTGAACTTGTGCATCTGCAGGCAGTTCAATGTGGTTTTGCGCCAGCATCGTCAGCTCGGCTACGGTGAAGTCGTTCACACCCGCAGCCTTGAATGCTTCTTGCACGGCGTGGAATTGATCTGGCTCTGCGTATACGATAACCGCTTCATCTTCATCCACGATATCACGCACATCTACGTCTGCCTCCAACATGATTTCCAGCACTTCTTCCGCATTTTTACCTTCAACGCCGATGACTGCTGTAGGATCAAACATGTAAGCAACGGAACCACTCACACCCATGTTGCCCCCGTTTTTGTTAAACGCAGAACGCACTTCAGGTGCTGTGCGGTTGACGTTATTCGTGAGCGCATCCACGATAACCATCGCACCGTTTGGCCCGAAGCCTTCGTAACGCAACTCCTCATAGTTCTCATCGCCGCTGCCTTTTGCTTTTTCCATCGCACGGTCAATGATGGCTTTAGGTACGTTATACGTTTTGGCACGCTCCAGAACGACCTTCAGCGCACGGTTCGCTTCTGGGTCCGGTTCACCCTTTTTCGCCGCTACATAGATCTCAACGCCAAATTTCGCGTAGACCCGGCTTGTGTTTGCATCTTTTGACGCTTTCTTTTCCTTAATATTATTCCACTTACGACCCATATCGTTTCCGCTCACTTTCAACATGTAATCTGCTTTCTACTTTGTCATTATATCGTGTTGCGCTTGGTTCAACAAGTTCATCTCATCAAACGATGCTGCATCGAAGAAACAAAAAGCACTCCGTAAGGAATGCTTTTTGGGTAAACGTCAAGTTACGCGTGGAACTGTCTTCCGTCAAGCACTTCAGGCACATAACCCGCACGGATCACGAAGTCTCCGAAATGCTCGCCTTCATTGCGCTCTTTGGCATATTGATTAATCATCGGTGTCAGTGTGTCCAGAATCTCATTTTCACCGATATTTTCACGGTACAATTTGTTCAGACGATGACCTGTAAAACTACCACCGAGATAGAAATTGTACTTGCCTGGTGCCTTTCCGATAAAAGCAATCTCGGCCAGCATCGGTCTGGCGCACCCGTTCGGGCAGCCTGTCATACGAATGACAATCTCTTCATCCCTCAAACCCGCTTCATCCAGTACAGGCTCCAGTTTGTCGATCAACGATGGCAGGTAACGCTCGGACTCAGCCATGGCAAGGCCACAGGTCGGGAGTGCGACACAAGCCATGGAACTTCTGCGAAGCGCTGAATAATGAGCTCCATCGGTCAGATTGTATTGTTGCATCAATGCTTCAATCTTTTTCTTTTTCTGGCTGCTAATGTTACCGATAATCAGGTTTTGGTTCGCCGTCAGCCGGAAATCTCCGGTGTGTATTTTGGCAATCTCACGCAAACCCGTCATAAGCGGATAACCGTCTACATCTTTTACCCGTCCATTCTGGATAAACAGTGTGTAATGCCATTTGCCATTACTGCCCTTAACCCAGCCATAACGATCCCCATTATGGTCAAAATGATACGCACGTGCCGCTTCCAGACTCCAGCCCAGACGACTCGTTAACTCGTCAACAAACCACTCCAGACCATGGTCATCGATGGTATATTTGAAACGCGCATGTTTACGAACCGCACGATCCCCGTAGTCACGCTGAATCATAACCGTTTTCTCTGCAACATCAATCATCTGCTCCGGCGTGCAGAAACCAATGACTTTGGATACCTGTGGATATGTCTTCGAATCTCCGTGAGACATGCCCATTCCTCCGCCAACAGACACGTTGAATCCTTGCAGTTTGCCGTTCTCTACAATGGCGATAAAACCGAGATCCTGTGAAAATACATCTACATCATTGGACGGCGGTACCGCGATACCAATTTTGAACTTACGCGGCAAGTATACCTTGCCATAGATCGGTTCTACCTCTTCGTCCGAATCCTGGGAATCAATGACTTTCTCCCCATCGAGCCACAGTTCATGATATGCACGAGTTCGAGGGTCCAGATGATTACTCACCTGACAAGCCCATTCATACACCTCAGCATGAATCTCAGACTGATTCGGATTCGGGTTGCACATCACGTTACGGTTAACGTCTCCACATGCAGCGAGTGTACTGAGCAAAGAGTCATTGACCTCACGAATCGTATTTTTGAGATCCCATTTCAACACCCCGTGTAGCTGAAACGATTGACGGGTTGTCAGACGGATCGTCTGATTCGCATATTTATGGGCAACACGATCCATCATCAGCCACTGCTCCGGCGTTACGATCCCTCCGGAAGCACGCACGCGCAACATAAACTGATAAGCGGGCTCCAGCTTGGATTTGTTGCGCTCGTTGCGCAGATCCCGGTCATCCTGCATATAGCTGCCATGATGTTTCATCAGACGGTTGTCATCTTCAGGAATCGCGCCAGTAATGCGATCAGCCAGTGTCTCCGTGAGACTTCCACGCAAGTAATTGCTCTTGATCTTTATATCTTCCACATCGCTGTTGGTACGTTGCGGATTAAGTAAGTTATTATAAGCCATGCCGCTTTCTCCTCTCGTTTCTGCGGAATATAACCTTTCGGCTTAGCCTTGGATTAATACACATCCCGCTGATAACGTTTCTCCTGTTGTAACCGTGTCATGTATTCCGCAGCCTGCTCGGATGACAAGCCGCCTTCCTGCTGTAGAATCGTAATCAGCGCCGCGTGTACATCATGAGCCATTTTTTTCTCATCGCCGCAGATATACACACTTGCTCCTTCCTGAAGCCATTGGTACAATTCCTTGCTATGTTCCAGCATACGATGCTGTACATATACTTTCTGTTCCGTATCACGAGAGAAGGCAACATCCATTTTCGTCAGGACGCCATCCTTGAGCCAGCGTTGCCACTCCGTTTGGTAAAGGAAGTCTGTAGCGAAGTGCTGGTCCCCGTAGAACAGCCATGTTTTTCCTTCCGCACCCGTTTCTTCCCTTTCGCCAAGGAAAGCTCGGAATGGAGCTACCCCTGTTCCAGGTCCAACCATAATGATCGGTGTGTCCGGATTTTCAGGCAATTTGAAGTTCGGATTATGCTGGATATATACCGGCAAGGTGTCACCAGCCTCGACTCGTTCAGCGAGATGCACCGAGCATACACCATAACGTTGTCTGCCACGTGCTTCATATCGTACAGTCCGAACCGTTAGATGAACCTCGTCCGGGAAAGACTTCGAGCTGCTCGCAATGGAATACAGGCGTGCCGGAATTTTCCGAAGAACTGCTAGAAATTGAGCGGCTGGAATGCCCTTCAGTGCGTAGTCCTGAACTACATCAAGCAGATCGCTGCTGTTCATAACGTTACGGAATTCGGAATCGTTGGCAAGCAATGCTGTTAATTCGTTTCCTGAACTTAATTTGGCAAGTTGCTCTGCCACCGGTTTAGTTACTGCTGTAATCTCGTAATAACGCAGCAGTGCTTCGTGGACCGATACCTGATCTCCATTTTTGTTCACCGTAACCCGTTCGTCTGCATTCCACCCCATAGTTGCAATTAATTCATCCACGAGGCGCGGATGGTTTTCCGGGAAAACACCCAGACTGTCGCCTGGCTCATAATCCAGGTTGGAGCCTTCCAAAGACAGTTCAATATGGCGTGTCTCACGATCCGATCCGCGGCCATTCAAGTTGAGATTTTCCAGCACCTCTGCCTTGAAGGGGTTTGTGCGGTTAAATTCGGATTCTCCACCACTTACCGCGGCTGTGATTGCTTCACTCGTTACCGCACCCGAAGTAGCTACTGTGCTGCTAAGCGCAGCAAGAACATCATTCATCCACGCTGCAGCTGGCTCATCAAAATCAACATCACAGTCTACGCGTGGAACCAAAGCTGTGCCGCCCAGCTCCTGAAGCCGTTTATCAAAATCCTTACCCGTTTGACAGAAGAATTCATAAGAGGTATCTCCAAGCGCCAATACGGAATAACGAAGTCCGTCCAGCTTTGGAGCACGTTTGCTATTCAAAAACTCATGAAAAGGAATTGCATTATCCGGCGGTTCGCCTTCTCCATGTGTGCTGACCACAATCAGAAGATTTTCAATTTTCTTCAGTCCGTTCGGCTTGAAATCTCCCATGGATGACAAGGTCACTTGCAATCCTTGCTCTTCCAGTTTTTTTCCTAGTTTTTTAGACAGCCCAATTGAATTTCCTGTCTGGGAACCATATAATACCGTAACTTCTCGGGAAACGGCCGGAGCGCTGACTGGCGCTGCTACCGGATTTTGTCCAACTTGCCCAATCAGACCTGCCTGTGGTGTTGCCACACCTGCTTGAAACGCTGCAATATACCCACCAAGCCAGAGTCTTTGTCCGTCCGTTAATGTAGGAATAAGTCGATTGAGCAATTCTACCTGCTCTTGATTAAAAGGACTATTTGTCACTTGAAGTTCCACCATCTGCCACCTCACGCATTACTTCGATTTTAATTCCTACTAAAATGATCATATTAATTTCTTCTCTCTAGAACCTAACACACCGGGGGATGAGGGTCAATTTCAATGATTTTATACCATTTATCAGTTTCACTGATAAAGGAACAAAACGTGCGAATCGCCTGTTTGCGAATACACCAACAACCATCGACAATGAACAGCAAAGAAGCTTGCTTTGACCTGACTTCAGGTCAAAACAAGCTTCTTTTCTATTTTACAAGTTACAGTGATTCATCACTTTTTCCAGACCAGCTTGCTCATCATGGCATAGATCAGCGCAGCAGATTCGGCTCGGTTGGCTTCAGCCCCAGGTTTTACTTCGCCGTTGTAACCACCTACGATGCCGAGGTTCACAAGCGCAGCTACACTTTTTCTTGCATACGAGTTGATCTGGCCTGCATCCCGGAAACGAGCAAGATCCGTTGCGGAAGAATTCAGTGCTTCATCATCAATGAGTCCACCCGCGACGAGCGCCCTTACAGTTAAGGTCATCATCTCCTGACGAGTAATCGTGGACTCTGGCTTGAAACGTCCATCTCCAGCCCCATCCGTAATTCCGAGTGATCGCGCTATGTTAACAGCCTTATAATAAGAAGATTGTTCATTCACATCCGTGAATGGATCAGTAGAACTCCCGTTTAGGCCGAGCGAAGCTACAAGCCACTGTACGTATTGCCCGCGTGTCGTCCCCTGTTTGGGATGTAGTTGTCTGGTGTCCTCACTACCCGTTGCATCCACCACGCCCCGAACTGCGAGTGCCTCCATTGCTTTTTGTGCCCATGGCACTCCGGCCAGATCCGAAAATTTCTCATCCATAGATAAGGCAGCATAAGCACCAGTCAAGGATAAAGATTTTGCAGAAAATATAATCTCGCCGCGTTGCGGATCGTAAAAACTCTGTGGCAACGGTGTTATTTCCCCGCTTGGTCCAATGAGTGCAGCAACCACTTTATCAGCCACGGTATCTTTCGACGAGGTATACGGTAAATCAATTGAAACCTCTCTATCAGGCATGAAGTTCTGATGATTAAGGCTAAATTCGATTAGCACACCATGCCCTGCTCCCAAATGATCCGTTATCCCTTGTGGAAGTGGTGTGCGGGTTAATCGTATCGCCGCTGTCCCCTCTTTAGCTCCCACTCTCGCCAGAAAATCAGCAGGTAACTCAACCGTTGCAAATGCTGACACGATACGGAAAATATCTGATTTCTTCTGCTCCAGCAGGGATGAAACTGGCAGGGTCAGCTCATAAGCAGCCGCTTCTGGAACAGACTTTAAGCGAAATTCAACCAGACGTTGTCCTGTACTAGTAAGAGGTGCGGCTTTGACCGCAGCTTCAATCACCGAAGCATCTACTTTAGACTGTGCATTACCTTCTGAAGCCGAAGAGACCTGTAGTTCAAGAACAGCCCGGTCCTTTTCTGTGACAGGTTGAGTTGACGACTGCGATTGCCCTGTCCCTGAGTTGCCATTACTGTTGCCTATCTGACCACCGTTACTGCTTGATGAACCATTTCCGTTATTGCCGCCTGAGCTATTTCCCGATCCTCCGCCAGAATTCCCTCCCGAATCATTGCCGCCTGGAGATGTTGTACGTGCAGGCACTTTAATGATCAAAGGCGTTGTTATCGCCTTGCTCCCATCGGAGGTTCGTGTGATGGCAAGTTCAATCCGGACCGTCGTCTCACTCGCTGGTAAAATAATGCTTCCGTCCATTTGGACTACAGACGGAGCTGTACTTGAATGAACGGATGCCGTAAAACCTTGAGGCAACACCGGTAGTTTAATTTTTGCAGAAGCTGTCGTTGGCTGTTCCAGTGTTGTAATACCTGAAGCCACGTCAGCAGCCGTCTGGCGAGTTGTTGTGACTTGATATGGGTCAGACAATCCTTTGATGGATTGGCTTGCATCGTCCAATGCCTCGACCTTGTAATAGTAGACCGTATCTTCACGCAGCCCAGAATCCGTGTACTCTGGAAGTTCGCCGGAATAAACGATCTCGTAAGTGCCTTGTTCTTGATCCGAACGATACAGCTTATAGGTAGCCGCACCGGGTAATGTATCCCAGCCAAGTGTTACACTTGAAGCCGTGGCGGAGACAGAGTGCAGACCCCCGCTACCGTAACCAGGGGACGATATATCAGGTTTTACAATCATGATCCAGCTGATCAACGGGTCCTGGGATGCAGTATTACGCACCGTGATATCCAGTTTACCGTCAGACACCTCGGCACCCTTCTGAGCTCGAACACTTGCAGGGATATACGTAATCGCCCCGGTGTTTGTACCGTTAATAATAAAATCTGCACGACGAGAAGTATTCGTCCAAGGGTCATTAAATCCTGCATACACATCATATTCACCATTTGGCACATCAAAACGATACGTCAAATCTTTGCCTTTCGGAGAATTGCTGATATTGCCACCATTCAGGTAACGTACGGTTGAGAATATATCACCGCCGTTCGAACCGGAAGGCAGCGCATCGGCGCTAACATATCCCCAGGATTGACCATTAGCCGGAGCATACATCTGATCTACAATTCCCGGATGCATAAGCGTATCTTTCATATAACTGCTCATCAGCTTGTAATCTGCCGTATCATAACCACCGCTGTTCACAAAGTATAGTGTATTCTCGGGAATGACAAACACACGAACTGCCTGCATTTTGTTGTTATACTCAGGTGTCGTGATCTGTAGTGTGAGCGGTCCCGGCTTGGCAAAATCCTCCACTGTCATCGATCGATGATTAATCGTCCATACGGCTGGCGTTGACACGAGATTATTTCCATCACGCACCTTTACCGTAGAAGGCAAAGCCGGCACTTCGCCAAGCTTCACCGCTTCTGGCAGCTTATCTGCGATATCTACCTTACCCATGGTATTCAACAGATCGGGTGTCCAGCTGTTATACCACTTGATCGCAATGTCTGACCCTATCCCGAACTCAATCGGCAAAAACACGTACTTGGCTGCGTCATTGGCAAAATTGCCTCCGTTCCACGTATCTCCTACATAAATGAACTTGCCCTTTTCCGGATCAACCGGGATGACCGAAGTCGCCTGTGTACCAAATGCCTTCCCGGGATCAGGATCACTCGGCAACGTGCGGACAAACGGATTTGCCATCGCCGACCAAGGTCCGAAGATATGATCCGCGACCGTAACTTTGTTCTCATTAGGAGCCCAGCCCGTTGCACCCGATGTTATAATATAGTATTTACCCTGATACTTGAACATGGCCGGTGCTTCTCGCTGTCCGCCCGGGAATACCCGGACATAGTCTACGCCGTATTCCGCCTGATACACGCTATCGCGAACAGGATTGCCTTTATCATCCTTAAGGCCTTGCTTATGCCACCCTGTGACGTCACTGTAATCCTCGGTGAGCTTGGAAATGTATAACGTCAGATTTTCTTCGCTGGAGTATATCAGGTAACCCGTGCCGTCATCATCCTTAAATAGCGTCATGTCACGGGCCATACCTCTGTCACTTGGGAAATAGTCCTTCTCGCCTTCTGGGGCCATGTCCATACGGTAACTTTTCTGATATATAAAAGGTCCAGCAGGTGAGTCACTGATTGCATAACCGGCCTTCGCTTTACCGTAATTCGCATTATTGTTGTAAGGGTCCTTGTCTCCATCCATATGGGCCCACATGACATATTTTTTCGTTTTATCATTGTAAATGACCTTTGGCCGTTCGATAATCCGTCCTTTGCGAATATCGGCCCAGATGTCCACACGATCCTCGCGACCTGCATAGAGTTCTTTGATTAACGGGTTCGTGTCAAAATCGTCCATCGATTGAAGCATCGTCAATGCCATGCCTTCGTCTGTCCAGTTCATCAGGTCTTTGGAGGAATAGGCTCGCACACCCGCAGCAGGCCACCCCCCCGTATGATATTCACCATACCAGTAATATTTTTCTGTTTTTTCATCGTAAAAGAAACCCGCGCCATGGGCATCAATCGGTTTGCCGTTTTGATCCGGCCACATTTGTCCTGGCGTAATACTTGTGCGCACCGTGGATACACCAAGCGGTGCGGATACAGGAGTGTCCATTCCGTCCACTTTGGCCTGAATCGTATAAAAGTATCCCGTACCCATCGTCAAACCTGTGTCATCAAACGAAGTCGCACTCCCTGTATAGATTTGCTGATACGCCCCCGAAACACTTGTCGCCTTCGACACGGTGTAAGAGACTTCTGATCCGGGCAGTGCACCCCACCCTAAAGAAACGGATGTATCCGTTGTAGCAGTAACACCAAATCCTGAAGGAGAATCTACCGTGTACGTCTGCGCTTCCGCTGTACTAAATGCCGATTCACCCGCAGCATTGTACGCCGTCACCCGATAACTGTAGTTCTTTCCAGGCTCAAGTGCCTGATCTGTAAAAGACAACAGGGTGCCGTCATATACCTGTACATAATCTTCCGTTCCTTGTTCGGCGCGAACGACACGATAACCATTCGCTTTACTGACTGTATTCCAGCTCAATTTGACACTTGTCGATGACAGCGCTGTCGCCTTCAGATCTCCCGGTGCCTGTGGTGCCTCGGCAGCCGTTTTGGCTTCAAACGGGACAGACCACTGTGACTCGGTTAATGCCCCGTAGTCAAATGCAAGTCTGTAATAATAGGCTGTATCCGAGCTTAGTCCTTCATCCACATAACTTGTTGATGACGTCTGACTTACATAAGAGTAGTTGCCTTCCTGCGTGTTCGAGCGATAAAGACGGTAACCTGTCGCCCCTTCAATCTCCGGCCAATGCAATGAAATTGAAGATGCCGTCTCTCCATCCTTTGCAAGCACAGCTTCATTCACTCGAGGCGGCTCCGCAATCATCACATCATCAATATGTACGGTCTGCCACTTGTTCCGAATGCCTACTGTACCGGTCGGAATGGCTGTGTCGTTCAGATCAAAAACCATTTGATCCATCCCGTTTTGGACAATGTAACCGCGGATGGAGGTGCCTGAGACCACCACTTTAAGCGTATACCATGTATTTTTGCTGAACGTATAGTCCACCGATTTCAGCGTGGTATCCGCGCCATTTACTCTTTTGCTGAAAACGAGTTTGTTGCCGGGCACCTGCATTTGGAAATAATAGTAGTTGCTCTTGTCTTGAAACCGCGGTAAAATGCCGGGAAATCCCTCACCCGCTCCTGTATAAAAACGCATCGACACTGTCTTGTCCGCTGTAGGCTCACCCGTTGTGATAAAACCTTCATCGGTATCATTTTGAAAAAGAACCTGGTTGGATGCGTCCGCCGGATCTGATGTCACTTGCCACTGGCCTGAGATCACATGCCATTCAGGTGAAACGGTATAGTCTCCATCGGAAAAATCGTCTTGAATTAACAATCCGGGAATGAGAGCTCCATCTGCAAGAACCTTGTTCGGGTACATTAACGGTCCGGAAGTCAACATCAGTGCAGCGGATAATAGAATTGCAACCGGTTTTCTCAGTTTATCCAATCTCGATTCGCTCCTTTGCGCCTGAAAATATAAGCAGGTTCCTTACATATCCAGCGTAGTGGTTTAACACGCCCTAGTACACATGAACCAGTCAATCGGGCCTCAGACCATGTTTTCTCCGCTAATCACACCTCCCCATTCAATGAAACCGGTTTCATTCAAGAGCAAAAAAGCCCCGTTTACTCAGGCAGGTGCAATCACGCACGTTACGGAGAACAGAGAACCGTTTTTTTCTTGCCCATGTCGTAAACAGGTTTCTTCAAACAAAATGTAACCGCTTTCTAAAATTAGAATATCGTTTGCTTATAAGGCTGTCAACCATTCTTTTGTCCTATTTCATCCTCCGTCCAATATGACAAAAAACGCGTATTCCACATGCTCTATGCAAGTGAAATACGCGCCTTTTAGAATACTTTGGTCGTCCAGGATTCACAGTTCCATGTGTCTGTCACAACGTCACGGTAAAATTCAGGTTCGTGTGAAATCAGCAAAATGCTGCCTTTGTACGCTTGAAGCGCACGTTTTAACTCATCCTTCGCATCCACGTCCAAGTGGTTCGTCGGCTCGTCAAGCACAAGCAGGTTCGTCTCATTGTTGATCAGCTTGCAAAGACGCACTTTCGCTTTCTCTCCACCGCTGAGGACCGCGACCTTACTCTCGATGTGTTTGGTTGTAAGTCCGCATTTGGCAAGTGCGGCACGAACTTCAAACTGGGTGTAGGAAGGGAACTCCTGCCAGATCTCTTCAATACACGTATTGTAGTTGGCATCCTTCATCTCTTGCTGGAAGTATCCAATCTCCAGGTTCTCGCCACGTTGGACATTGCCTTCCAAAGGCTGAATCTCCCCTAAAATGCTACGCATCAGCGTTGTTTTACCGATACCGTTCGCACCGACAAGAGCAATTTTCTGACCGCGCTCCATACGCAGATCAAGCGGTCTGGACAGCGGTTCGTTATAACCAATAACCAGGCCTTTCGTTTCAAAAATAAGCTTGCCTGACGTTCTCGCATCGCGGAAGTTGAACTGTGGCTTCGGTTTCTCCTTGGCCATCTCGATGACATCCATCTTATCGAGTTTCTTCTGTCTGGACATCGCCATATTCCGAGTGGCAACGCTGGCTTTGTTACGCGCTACGAAGTCTTTCAGGTCTGCAATCTCTTGCTGCTGACGCTTGTACGCCGACTCCAGCTGTTGTTTCTTCATTTCGTAGACTTCCTGGAAGTGGTTGTAATCGCCCACATAACGTGTCAGGTCCTGATTTTCCATGTGGTAAATGAGGTTGATTACGCTGTTCAGGAACGGAATATCATGCGAGATGAGAATAAATGCATTCTCATATTCCTGCAGATATCGTTTCAGCCATTCAATATGCTGTTCATCCAGATAGTTTGTCGGCTCGTCGAGGAGCAGAATATCCGGTTTTTCCAGCAACAGTTTGGCGAGCAATACTTTGGTCCGTTGTCCACCGCTCAAGTCATTAACGTCCTTGTCCAGACCAATGTCGGTCAAGCCCAGACCACGCGCGGTTTCGTCGACTTTGGCATCGATCATGTAAAAGTCCTGGTTCGTCAGCGTATCCTGAATGGTACCTACGTCCTCAAGCAACTGCTCCAGTTCCTCCGGCGTAACGTCGCCCATCTTGCCGTACATGTCATTCATTTCCTGTTCCATGTCAAACAGGTATTGGAATGCGCCGCGTAGTACATCGCGAATCGATTGTCCTTTGCTGAGTACCGCATGCTGGTCGAGATAACCTACACGCATACGTTTGGACCATTCCACTTTACCTTCGTCTGGCTGTAGCTTACCTGTAATAATATTCATGAAGGTCGATTTACCTTCTCCATTCGCCCCGATCAGACCAATGTGCTCGCCCTTAAGCAAGCGGAATGAAACGTTGTTAAAGATAGCACGGTCACCAAAACCGTGACTTAATTTTTCTACATTTAATATGCTCATTCATGACACCTTTTCTATATAGACTTAATTCTTTGTATATTATAAGCGTTATCTGCCGAACAACTCAACGCCCTATTTAAAAAATGTGATGTTCCATTTGCCTTATCCCGGCGTATGCGGTAAAATTTTGCCTTAAACGAATTACAACTATTATATAGAACGGAGCTCTCAGCGAGAGCATCAGGTGAATGTCATGATTGAAGTAAAACAGTCCAAGCTGGGTGACGGCGGTGAATTTAACCGCGGGGTATTTGCTACAGTGGATATTGCAAAAGGTCAACTAATTCATCAGGCACCCGTTGTGCCTTATCCGAATGAAGATCACGAGCATATCGAAAAAACGATTCTGGAGGATTACGTCTTCGAATACGGCGCCAATCATACCGCGATCCTGTTAGGATACGGTAGTTTGATTAATCATTCCTACGAGCCTAATGCCACGTATGATATCAACTTCGAAAATCACACCTTTGATTTCTATGCTTATAAAGACATCAAAGCTGGCGAAGAAATCCTCATTAACTATAACGGCGAAGAAGATAATATGGACCCGCTGTGGTTCTTGGATGATTACGAAGAACGTATGCGCGAAATGCAGGACAAGGAAGAACAAGAGACCGAGCTCACTCAAGAACCAGAACGGGAAGTGACCCCGTAAAGTTAGACAGTTTACATCTTTAAGCAACTTGTCTAGTCATAAAAAAAACTGCACCCCCAATTGGTAGTTGTGTCTAACAATCGGGGGTGCAGTTCATTGAAAAGGCGGTTTATTACAATCCTGTCCCGTTAGCGCAACGACTTACTCTGTTGAACCTTATCGCGACTATAAACGCCAAAATGGTGTTTATAGCCATAGCCCCTTAGCCGGAATGAAATAATGAGCCTAATCCGACAGTGCCCTCATGATGTTGGATTTCGCTTCTGCCGCAATCGTTTCATTCCCGTCATCGATCGCTTGCATTAAGATCAGTATAGGTATGTATACCGCAATCAGCCGCGCCAGCAGCTTTGTTTCCTCGTCCGCTCCTCCGTACGTTTCGAAAAACACGCCGCGAGCGTAAGGTGGTAAAAAGCTATAAGCAATGCTCAAATCGCAAGCCGGATGACCTACGCTCAGATCACCCCAATCAATGATGCCGGAAATGATCCCGTTCTCATTCACAAGCATATTTTTGAAATGAAGATCTCCATGTAGCAGTTTATTCACGGCCTCGACACGGTCCTGCGGCAGACTGCCAACATATGCTTCGATCGCACCGAACTCTTCCGGCGACAAGTGTTCAACTACCTTCGATAGAAAGCTCTCCATTTTCACTTTGCGCGATGCGATGTCCGTCAAGTTTCGATGATCTTGCTGAACTCCGCACTCCAGCGCCGCCTGCACCGGAAACTCATGTAATCTCCGCAAAAATTTCCCCAGCGTCTCTGCCGATAAAGCCCGGCATTCTTGCGTCAAACCGATTGGGAAATCTCCTGGCACGTGGGCATAGCCGAGAAATGGTGCCGGGTATTCGTCACTTGCTTCGCCATAGAATAACGGTTTCGGATAAGGGATGGTCAAATATGCATCCAGCTTCGGTAGCAGCTTCCCTTCCATACGAATCGGACCAACTGCAAACGTCCTTCTTGGAAACCGGAACACATACTCGTCACCGATGAGAAAAACCGTATTGTCCCAACCCCAGCCCAATTGCTTCACTTCCTTCGATGACAGCTGAGGAAATTGTCTGCCGATCAGCGTCCGCGCCTGCTCTTCGTTAACCTCCCACTCCGCATCCCATACATTCGTTCCTCCCATAAATTGTCTGCCTCCTCGCTTCTTACGTTAATTAGATGTTTGCATTCCCTGAAAGTTACGCATAACTGCCCTTTAGCTTAACAAGAAGAAGCAGAAAACCGACGCATTTTTTATTCTTATAATCGAAGCAATCTTTCCATTTCTTGAATTGGCTGTGGTAGCTGTTTACGTTTTGGATAGGGTACACGCCTTTCACGCGTTGTTCTCCGTCGGATTTGAATCGGTAATGAGTCATGCCTTTTGAATTCGCGTAGGAGTTAAATGCCCTCCATCATCCATCCGATAAAACGAACCCTCATACGAGGTCGCTTCGTTCGTTGCAGAAGAAGGGAGCGGAGGGTCATTAAAGGTTTGGCGACAGGACTTACAGCGGTAACATTGACATTTAACTCTCCAGAACGTGTTCTTACAGCGTACTTTCCAGATCGAACAACTCATATCTTCTATACATTTTAGATTCACTGATTCCCTTACAGAATCTATTCCTCTTATATTCCTGCGTTTACCCGCTAATTGGCGGATCAGTATGCAAGTCTTTATCCGGTGCGGTATAGGTCCATCTTGTAAAAGCAACCTCAAAACCTGCCCGTTTAGGCGAGCAAAGGAACGGTCCTGCCTGCTTATCGGTTGGATAAGCAAATCTCGCCACCCGGATCGTACGCCACGGATGCTCATCTGTACGTGCACGAATGACAACGGATTCCTGGTGATACGACGCACGAATGGTAACGATTCGTCCTCCCCACTCCGGTACAGGTGAGAGTGACCAATCTGAAAATTGATCTGTGACAACAGCCCCCACATGCACAATACCATCATTGACTTCAACCCCGGCTTTAATCCACTGATGCTCTCCATGCCACAGCATTAATCCTGCCTGATCATATAATTCTGTAAAAGAATTTAGATCAAACGAAACTTCAACAGCTTGTTCCCCATCCCACGGCGCGAGTAAGGCATGGCCATTTCGGTGACAGAAACCATAGAACGTCTCTTCCCAGAAATCACTGCCTTCCTGAGCCTGTACAATCAACCGTTCTCCATCATGTTGGGTATGAACAGGCTCGGTTGTCCAGCTTCCTCGTTCAAGGTTTGTAAAGTTGACGGACATCTTCATTCTCATCCTCTCTGCCGTTCCTTGCAAAAGCGAATCTTGCAACCCCCATATATCCACTACTCTTATGTGCGAAGAATATAGCAGTTGCAAGTTCTACTCACTTTTGCAATAACATATTTTTCAAAGTTTCGTCTATACGTTTACAAATTCGACATCCCCTGTACATTTACCTTGTAAACTACCTTGTGTGCTTCACTGATGTTCTTATCCGCATCTGTTTTGAAAACAAGTGTGCGATGGATCGTGGATGATTACCCGTTATGCGCAAAACGGTATCCGTTACCTGATCTTCTCTCCCTTCCTCTCTAATATGAGTATCCAAACCTGCAAGCATTATCGCATAATCCTCAGGCATCCCTGCTTGAATCATCTGGTTTCTTAAAGTCTCCTCCGATAATGGTTCATGCTGGATCGGCTGATTTAATATTTCACTGGCTTGCTGCGCTACCTCTGCATAAGATAACGATTCCGGTCCCGTTATGATGTGCTCTGTATTATGGGGTACGGCATCGGTTAGGGCTTGGAAGGCAACAGCTGCTATATCGTCCGCACTTACAAAACCAATTCTCCCCTCACCCGTTGCACTGTATATTTTGCGAAATTGAGCAATCGTCTGTCGATGAGGACCCTCCGTGAAATTTTCCATAAAATAAGAAGGCCTTAACACGGCCCACTCTGGCGCAAGCTTTTTCAAGGCTCGATGCACTTTGCCAAAAACAGGCCCTTCTTCATCGACAGATGCACTTCCCAGCAACACAAAACGCTTTACTCCACTCCATATCGCTTCCTGAATGAAAGGAACCATCACTTTCTCCGGATGTATATCCATCTGTGGCACAACAAGATAAATTTGATTAACACCTTTTAGTGCTTCGCCATATGTCGCAGGATCATACCAGTCAAAGTAGACATGTTTCCCACTAAAATCTCCTGAGGACGGACGCTTTCTTCCAGCCAAACGTACCGGATAACCTTGTTTCTGCAATTGTGCGGCAACTCGGCTTCCTGTCTTGCCACTCGCTCCGGTAATGAGTGTAAGAGGTTTCTCATTGCTCATCTACAACACCCCCCATTTCCGATTCCATTACGACAAGAGGATTCCAATAGTCTCTGTAATGCGTAATTTTGTCACCATCATAGCTGACGACAGAAATATAGGTTTGATTGTATGGCTTTCCTGTATCCAAGAATGTTCCTTCACAAGTGAATTCCGCTACAAAGCGTTGTTGATCGGCATCCAATAAAATAACCGGCTCGCTAAATTGTTGAATCTCCACAAGTGTAAACAACGTGTTCACGTGATTATAAATGGCTGATTTCCCTTCCAGCCGCTGCGGATAACCCGGAGGTGAATAAGGAAATTCAAAAGTGGCATTGGGGGCAAATAGTTCTGCCCATTGATCTAATTTGCCTCCAAGCAGAAGCCCGGTGAAGTGTTGCATGATTTGCCGGGGTACATTATGTTCATTGTCCACCCGTTGTTGTTCTTTCATTTTAAACCCTCTCCTTTTCGGACTAATCAGTCTAGAATGGTTAAAAAAATAAACGCTTAAGGCGTTCATTTATTAAACGTTTAATCCAAAACCTTCAAAGTCGTTTGCACTAGTTCCCGCATTTCTTCTTCACTAGCACCACTCTTCGCTGTATATGTGAACGAAAGCCTTGAATAGTTAAGAAACCGTGCGATACGATGCAGTTCATCTTCTTGTAGCTGTAACTCTCCCGTATTACACCCTCGTAAAAGCGCTGTGTACAATACGTTCTCCATCATGCGATTATTCGACTGTATAAACGCAGCGATCTCATGTTGCAGAGGTGCCTGTTCTACCGCGCTGTTAATAATAAAACATTCGTTGCGCCGATCCGGATCGGTTAACACGTTGACAACCTCATCAAACAAATGCTGCACACCATCACGTACACTGCTGCTCTGTTCCAACAGTTGTGTCGATGCTTCAGTTTTCTGCTGCACATAAAATTTCAGAGCAGAGACAAACAAATCATGTTTTGTTCCGTAAGTGTCATAGAGGCTTTGCCGGGCAATGCCGAGCTCATTGAGTAAAACCGTTAACGAGGTCCCTTCATAACCGTAAGCGCCAAAAACAGAAGTCGCTTTTCGTAATACTTGTTCTGTATCAAACTCTTTCGCTCTTCCCAACTGGTGTCCCCACCTCCTCTTCGTTAAACTCATCATATCCTTTCCAGACTGATCAGTCAAGAAAATGAATGATTTAATTTTCGACAAAGTGGTATAATGGCATTACAGGCTGAATGTTCCTTAACCATTTATGACGGTGTCAATATATAGAGGAGTGAAGCGATATGCATATGCAAATTACAGATTTGGCAGCCCAACGACTGACAGCAAGTTTGAATGATCAACCCGGTTATTTCAAAGTATTTTATGATATGGAGGGCTGCGGATGTAACGGTGTTGTCGTGTTGCTGATTGTTGATGAACTGGGTGCACTGGATGAGCAGATTGAAACCAATTTTGTTCCATTCTACGTGGATCCCAAACACCAGCTTAACCTGGAATCCAGCATGAAATTGGACGCACAAAAAAACTATCCTGCATTTACGCTCAGCAGTGACTCTGGTGTAATCAGTAGTAACCTCCGGCTTCGTGATGCACGCGCTGCCGCGGTAGGTACACCTAGTGCGGAAAACGCTTGTACACTATCCTAAACAGCAGGTAAGCAACGAATTACCACCCTTATAGGGAAAGCATAAGCCTCGGAAAAGGGTACGTTTTTTCTTGATGTAGACCCATCTAACTGCTCCCGATCCAAAGGTTACTGCGTCTGCAAAGATGATTTGTCCAGTTTTCTGGCTTTCTCGCGTACCTGATGCTTGAACCAACTTCTAACGATCATGAGGAACCTTATTTAGGCTCAAATCGACAAAATGAAAATCTAACGATCACCAGTAACGTTATTTCCTTTGAAAACAGTATTTAATTATAAAAAAACGGGCTGTTTTCGAAGAATAAGCCCTCTGGTGATCGTTAAAATTTCAGAACGCATAAAAAGCGGCAAATAGCGTCTGTGGTGATCGTTAGATTTTTTACAGATTGATAGATAGATTAAATCCTTGGGTTACTTGCTTGAATTGCTTTACTTGCACCTCCCCTGACTTTGCTGATGTATAACTTATGCCCTCCCTCTTTATGCTCTTTATTTTGTGTTCTTTGGGCTCTTATGTCTTACTCACTTTCACTTTTATCCTTTCTCTCTCACCGTTTACATACATTTCTCCTTCCAGCATCTTTTGTGCCGCAGCACCCGATCTCCTGCGTCTTCCATATCTCGCAACTGCGATATCCGAACTCCTATCTACTTTTTCAATACTTTTCTAATTTACGATTTTTCCAATACTTTTTTACGATTTGTTGGTTCACATCATAGAAACTGCCGCTAGGATCAGACTCCACTATTTTCAATTGCCAACCTCTTATTTCGAAGATAATATTCTTACTCCCGCCAAATCGGCCAATGAAAAATAGATTCTAGCAAACTTTGTTTACAAGTCGGAAACATTTGGAGAACCTATCGATATAATCCTCCAGTATACTTGGTTTATAGATTAATATATTCCAAGGAGGAACTCCCATCATGTCATCATTTACTCGTAAATCCATCATATCGACGCTACTCGTTGGCTCGGTGCTTGCGGGCACAGCGTTTACTACACTTCCGATTAATCAAATATTTAACCCGGTTGCTTCTGCGGCAAGCTCAAGCTTTTCTCAATTTTTGAAAGATAACGCGCCAAGCCGTACCATTACGACCTCTAGCAAAGGCATTGCTACCGTAACGAACCTATCCAGCACCGTTGTGCTTGTAAATAAAAAAAGAAACCTACCATCTACTTATGAGCCAAAAGATCTGGTCGTTCCTAACATCCCGTTCAGCTTCTCTGGCTCCAGTCCGAAGAAACAGATGCGTAAAGTCGCAGCATCAGCTATTGAGAAATTGTTTGCCGCCGCGAAAAAAGACGGTATCGATATCAAAGCGGTTTCGGGTTACCGTTCTTATGCTACGCAGAAAGCAATCTTTGACCGTAATGCCAGCATCAAAGGCGAAGCTGTTGCCAACAAAACAAGTGCTCGTCCAGGACAGAGCGAACATCAGACCGGACTCGCCATGGACATTTCCAGCGCTTCGGCAGGTTATGATCTGCAGCAAAGTTTTGGCAACACCAAAGAAGGCAAATGGCTGAAAGCCAATGCCCATAAATACGGCTTCATCATCCGTTATGGCAAAGATCAAGAGAAATTAACCGGATATTCATATGAGCCTTGGCACGTTCGTTATGTTGGTGTCTATATCGCTGGCGAGATCACTAGTCAAAAATTAACTCTGGAGCAATATTTGGAACGAGCAAAATAAGTTCTTGATTTGGCAAGCAGCTTAGTTAACTCAATTCGTTCATTTGTAGGTGAATCTGGAGAACGGGGCACACTTGCCCCTTCTCCATATAAATTACAAGATGGCTGTAGTTACAAGAAAGCCTCTTTGCACCCATTTTTTCAGAGAAAATGTTCTTGAGAGCAGTCTCACATCCCATAGGGTTACAGACCATCTTTCAAGTTTTTCAGACTCCAGCAATACGCCGAATCAAAATAGGCAACCGTTTCACACCTTCGGTTCCTGCCCAGGAACTTGCCCCTGCCAGTAAATCGTTGTGGCTCAGATAAAAGGCTGTTTTGTATACAAGGTAACCCAGTATGATCTCCACCACCACAAACTTTTTAAGGGCAGAGGATTCAAAGACATATACTTGAAACTCATGATGCCGCCAAGCTGATTTTAATCTGAGGATGAATGATCTCATGACTCACCTCTGCTGTTTTCTATTAGCGTATGGCGAGCACATCTTGTCTTATTCAAAAATAATACTTACATAAAGTAATTAAGTATGTTATATTCACTTTATAAGCAAGCAAACTATACATAAGTGAGGTAAACAACATGAGCGAATTGGATCAATTGATTAAAAACCGCAGATCTGCTGTTATTTTTGAAGAGGGAATTGAGATTTCAGAGTCCGAACTGGAAGACATGTTTGCTTTGAATAAATTTGCGCCATCCGCATTTAACCTGCAACACACTCATTATCTTGTATTGACCGATGAAGCTCAGAAAGAGAAAGTATATCAGGCTTCGCAACAGTATAAAGTGAAAACAGCTTCTGCGGTCATCATCGTGTTAGGGGATGTCAACGCACATCATCATATTCGCACGATCAACGAAGGATTGCTTAACTTGGGCGCAATGACACCGTTTCAATACGAGCAGGAATCACAGAGCGTTATTGAATTCTACGAAACTCGCGGTAGATTTTTCCAACGTGAGGATGCCATCCGTAACGCCAGCTTATCAGCGATGCAATTCATGCTGATTGCTCAGGATCGTGGCTGGGACACTTGTCCGATGATTGGATTTAATGCTGAAGAGCTGCAGCAGAGCCTTAACATTCCGGATCATTACGTACCTGCGATGATGATTACCATTGGCAAAAAATCAGAATCCAAACAGCGTCCGCGCGGTTATCGCAAACCTATTCATGAGTACGTTAGCTTTAATAAAATGAATGCCGAATAACTGCTATATAACTTGAACTAAAGACTTTACACAGTCCACTCCGAGGACAGAAGAACCTGAAGAGTAGCGGTTATCCCCCGATTTTTTGGACTCCCTTTTCCAAAGGGAAAAATCCGGTGATAAAGGCGAAGCATATGCTTCCGATGCAGCTTTCTTTCAGAAAGCTTTTAGCTTCGCTTTTCTAGGTTTTTTCTGTCCTCTCCGTTAAAGTGTAAAAGAATAGTTAAAATTATATAGATCTTTCCTAAATAAAAAATGCTTGAAAAGCCACGACTTCGACTTCGAGGCTTTTTCGTGTGTACAACTTAATCAAGTTACTGAATGCGTTCATAGCTTTTTTAACATTCCGTTGTTTCAATACGTTTCATATATTAACTCATCCGAGATCTGGAGATCGCTATCGAATGCAACATAGATATAGAGCTGTCCGGCTGGCGTATCGCCAGCATCAAATCCCAACTTTAAACTGCCATCTGCTTGAAATTCTACATCTGCCAGTACCAAAGTATTTGCATCCTCGTCCGGATGAGCTTTACCAATGATGTGAAGTGCCTGTTCTCGCAGGACATGCCATTGTTCCCAAGCAGCTTCGAAAGAAGCGGACAATGCATCCATACCGGCCTTCGTTGAAATTTGTGCCGTGACTTGCAGTTCTCTTCCTTCCTCCTGCAAATTCATATGATACATCGTCGTTTCATTATCATATTGAAATATACCCATGCCTGGGACTTCATGATCCGGTTCAATGATGAGATTATCACCGTACTGCATGCGCTCCATCTTGGAATTATAGCTCACGTCAAGGGATTTCAACTTATTTTCAGAACAATATAGTTCCACAAGTTCGGTATTTTTACGTAAATCCAGTTCACGAATATGATTATTGAAACAACGTACACTTTCCAAACGGTGATTGGAACGGAGATCCAGACTTTTGAGTTGATTGTGATGACAACGAAGCTCTATTAAAGCAGGACAGCCACTGACATCAAGCTCAATAAGATCATTGCTCGCACAATCCAAATAAGTTAGCTGCTCATTATTTACCATATCCAGTGAGAAAAGTGTGTTGTAGCTGCATGCGAGTCTCTGCAATTGCTTTAGATGCCCTACTTTCAGTTCAGAGAGCAAATTCCAGTGACATTCAACAGACTTCAGCTTTTGATTCTGCGCCAGTTCCAGTTTACGCAGACGATTAAAGCTACAGTCCAGTGTTTCAAGCTGTGTATTGGAGTGCAGATTTAGTTCGACAATTTGATTTTCTCTGCATAATAACGTTTTCAACTTCAAATTATGTTCAACATTCAGACTGACCAAAGCATTATATGTGCAATCGAGAACTTTGAGTTCCGTGAAATATTCAATGCCCTTAAGATTTTTCATACCGACTTTTGGAAGCTCCAGGGTCTCCACTTCACTCACATCTTGTGCCCGAATATAACCTCGTTGATCACCATAATTTGCTAATATGTATTGCTTGAAAAGTTCATCTGTAAAGGCATTTGTAATATCCATTCCATCCATACTCACCATCCATTCTCCCTCCTAACCACTTTTACGTACGGCTCACTGTACATATCATATCATGCCTATTTTATGAGTTCTTTGAGTGGTTTACAATGCTACCAAACTATCATTTCTCTACGATGTCCCTTACTGAATCAACATTTTTACCGACTTTCTAAAAAAAGTATACATTATTTTTTATAACATGTTAGCATTCTTCAAGTAAGCATAATGTCTAATTAGGAGATGATAATCATAGGTAAGAAAAACTTGTATCTCGAACAGCTTCGCCCCTTCCGTATGGCATTTGTACGTCACACTGGCCCTTATGGCCCTTCAAACATGCAGACAATGGAAAAACTGAAACAATGGGCGAAGCAGAAAGAACTGCTGAAGGAAGATGCCATCCTGTACGGTATTCCTCAAGATGATCCTCGGGTAACTATGCCAGAACATTGCAGGTATGATGCGTGTATAGTGATTAGCGATGATTTTCATTTTGAACAAGAGCCTGGCCTTGATATTAGCTTGGGAAAATCACCCGGTGGAAACTACCTCACGATCACAATTCCACATACGACTGAGGGTATTCAGAGAGCCTGGAATGAGATGATTTCACAATTACACTTGTATGGCTATAGCATGAATAATACAAAACCTGTGATCGAAAGATATCGTCTTTCACTGCTTAATCAGCATTTATGCGAATTTTGTATTCCTGTAACAACCTATTAAAGCAATTTACATTCCGCATATTTTATGCCGGACTTAGCCTTTTATACTCCCTAATGATTGAATATAAACAGAAAAGTGACTTCCATTGAAGTCACTTTTCTACGTTTCATCTGTTATTGATTTGACTACACCAAAATTGCACTCATCGTTTCATCATTAACAGACTATGCATTTCATATTAAAATGCCCAGTTTCCCTTGCGGAATACCGGCTCAATCGTGCCGTCCTGTAACTCCCCGTCAATGTCCAGTTCCGCAGAACCAATCATGAAATCGACATGCGTCAAACTTACATTGCATTCATGTTTCAGCAATTCTTCATTCGACATCGCCGTGCCGCCCTTCATGTTGAACGGATACGCACTTCCGACAGCCAGATGGCAGGATGCATTCTCATCAATACCCGTATTATAGAAAATACGATTCAGATTCGAGATTGGCGAATCATGCGGCACGAGCGCCACTTCTCCCAAGTAACGAGCCCCCTCGTCTGTCGCAAACAGGTTCTTCAGATGTTCTTCGCCAGAAGCTGCTGTATATGCAACAACCTGACCCTCTTTAAATGTAATTCGCATCTGATCTACCAGCTGTCCGTTCAGATTCAGCGGCATCGTGCTACTAACATAACCGTTAACACCGCTACGCTTCGGCATCGTAAATACCTCTTCTGTCGGCATATTTGCTACGGTGTAGACCCCTTGTTTGTTTTCACTGCCGCCACCGCCCCAGATGTGGTTGTTCACCAGTTCAATTTTCAGATCCGTACCTGGTGCACGATAGTGCAGGCTCTTATAATTTTTCTGATTGAGCAAGTCACTCATTTTGTTCAACGTCTCAATATGCTCTTTCCAGTTCTGTACAGGATCTCCGCCGTCCACACGATTCATCTTGAAAATGGTATCCCACATTACGTGGATGCGATCTTCCTCAGGAATGTCGGCAAACACTTTATTGGCCCAAGCTTTGGTTGGGGCCTTGATCAGACACCAGCTAATTTCATGGTTACGTGTATATTTGGAATAGCCTTTGCGCGCCTCTGCCGCCGCTTTGGTTGCACGGGATACGTTGGTCGCTTCAATTCCGTTGTACAAGTCTGGGTCAGGCACTTTAATTGTCAGTGTCGCTCCTCCAGCTTCGGCGAAACGTTCCATCATGTCGCCTTTCCACTTCGGATAATAATCAAAGCTGTCATCCGAACCATGCTCAAACCGGCTACGTGTAATTTTATCGTCCTCAAAATCGACTTGTACATAATTGGCTCCGGCCGCGTATGCTTTTTGGGCGATCAGACGGGTAAATTCCAGCGTTTCAATCGGTGCTGTTACCAGTAGGTCTTGTCCCTTCTGGATATTCACACCCACTTTAACCACTAGTTCAGCGTATTGTTCCAATGATGTTGCAAAAGATTGTTCAAACGAGCTCATGTTAGGTTCACTCCTGCTTTGGTAAGATTCAAATTGCTGTATTCTCAAACATTAACATCAAAGATGCTGTTTCATCTATTGCCTCTACATTGCTCTATACACAGTCCGCAAACTAACCGTTGCGTTTTTCCTGTTCACGGAGTTCAATGCGGCGAATTTTACCTGAGTTGGTCTTGGGTAGATCTGTCACAAATTCAATTTTGCGTGGATATTTGTAAGGTGCCGTCCATTCCTTCACATGTCTTTGCAGTTCATGCGCGAGTTCCGATGACGCTTGGGAAAAGTCTCGTAGCACTACAAAGGCTTTGACAATGTTGCCCCGAATTTCGTCTGGACTAGCCACGACAGCACATTCTTTCACACTTTCATGTTTCATCAGCGCTTCTTCTACCTCAAATGGCCCAATCGTATATCCCGAGCTGATGATGATATCATCACTTCGGCCTTCAAACCAGAAGTACCCATCTTCATCTTTGCTTGCCCGGTCACCTGTGACAAAATATTCCCCGCGCTGGTTCGCTTCCTTGCGACCCTCGTCCTGATAATAAGCACGGAACAGCGCAGGCATGTCCTGATGCACAGCAATATCTCCAACCTCTCCAGCAGGTAGTGGTTGCCCATCTTCACCGATAATCTCGATCAATCCCGGGGTAATGGACTGACCCATCGAGCCTATGCGCACAGGCGCATCCTTCAAACTGCCAATTAACAGCGTGCTTTCCGTCTGTCCGTAACCATCGCGGATGGTGAGATCGAAATGACGCTGGAAGATTTCAATGACTTCCTGATTCAGCGGTTCTCCCGCCGATACAGCGCTACGAAGATGGGATAAATCATAATGTCCGAGATCATCCGTTTTAGCCATCAGACGGTATTCCGTCGGTGTACAGCAGAGCACGTTAATCTGATGGGCCTGCATCAACTCCAGGTAACGCTTCGGCTGGAATGAGCCGTTGTATACCAAACCTGTTGCTCCTCTTCCGAGTACCGACAGGAACGGGCTCCAGATCCACTTTTGCCATCCAGGTGCCGCTGTTGCCCATACCATATCGGTCGGCTGGATATCCAGCCATAACGTGGATGCAATTCGCAGGTGTGCATAACCCCAGCCGTGGCTATGTACGACGCCCTTTGGATTGCCCGTCGTGCCTGAGGTATATGCCAGAATGGCCATGTCATCGCGGTGCGTCTGAACAGCAACCATTTCATCCGGCTGATTCTGCATCAATTGATGTACGTTAACCCAGCCTTCTCCAGGAACAGTGTGGTCTCCGTTAGGGGATGCAACGATACGATGGGCAAGTGCTGGCAGGTCGGAATCCATTTTTTCCACTTCCGATGTGGTCTCAGACCAGACAATGACTGCCTTCGCCGATGAATGGCGCAGACGATATTCCAAATCTTTCGCACGCAACATCTCCGAGGATGGAATCACAGCAATGCCGAGTTTCAGACAGGCGATATATATCACATAAGCGATAATCCGGCGTGGTACCATGACCAGCACCCGATCTCCTTTCACCAAACCAAGCTCACGCAGTCCTCCAGCCAGACGGTTCGCCTGTTTTAACAAATCACCGTACGTAATCTCTTCTACTTCTTGCTGATCGCTGAGCCATCTAAGTGCAATCCGATCTGACGGGTGGTTCTCCATCTCGGATGTCAGGTTATAGGTTTCAGGCGCAATCCACTGTTCAAAATTCAAATGGAGCCTCTCCTTTATCATTCAACTTATATATCGTCTTTATATTATACATCAAATCCTATGACCAGGTACTATGAACAACAACCTTTTTATCATAAGAACAGGACTTTCTCATTCCATTTCGTGATTATTTTAGAGGTTACTTTGTTTTGAAGGCATGTATGCTGAGGGGTTCAACTCCTCACTCTCGATCACGATAGCTGTTAGACCGGTCTCTGAGACAGTTTCATGCCATTCTCCGTTTTCCCAAAAAACAGCCTCTCCCGCTTTTATTTCGATAAAATCATCGTTCCCGCTTCGCACCTGTCCTGCTCCTGTCATAATAAGCATTAATTGCGGTGAAACCGCCTGGTGGTATCCAACCACACCGTTAACGGGTAAATGCATGCAGCCTATATGCGCGTTACCGCTCGTTTGGATGATCCGAGACATCACAAAATTCGAATCAAATTTCGTGATTTGCTTGCCGCTATCTTGATCAAATCGATAAAACTCCATGATGCATCTCCCTTTCTTGCTCGTCTGATAACCTGATCACGAATCATTCCAGTATAAACCTTATGCTACTCGATACGCCAGTTCTTCCCTTCTGAACATAAAAAGTACCCCTTCTCTATTAGAGAAAAGGTACTCATTGTAACACGTTTTGTATACAGAGCATTTACCAAGGATAATTGCCGATCCCGTCCAAAATCGTATCCATCTCACTCAGCTCTGCCGTTGTTAATTCCGGAGCCTTGAGCGCAGCAACGTTTTCTTCAATCTGTGATACACGACTGGCTCCAATCAATGCAGACGTTACACGACTACCCCGTAATACCCAGTTGAGTGCAAGTTGTGAAATCGTCTGTCCTCTTCGTTCTGCCACGGCTTGCAACGCTTCGAATTTCGCGATACGTTCGTCGGTATACGATTCTTTTTTCAGACTTCCTGTAGGATTCGCCCGTTCCGCTTTGATTTTGTCCACGTATTTGTTCGTCAACTGCCCCCGGCCGAGTGGGCAAAACGCGATAGAACCTACACCTTGCTCATCCAGCACATCTTGCAGACCATCTTCAATCCAGCGATTTAACATGGAATAGTTTGGCTGATGAACGAGGCACGGCGTGCCAAGCCTTTGCAGAATGGTTACCGCTTCCTGAGTCTGCTGTGCATTATAGTTGGACAAGCCCACATATAATGCCTTCCCTTGCCTTACGATGTGATCCAGCGCTGTCATCGTTTCTTCAAGTGGCGTGTCCGGATCTGGACGATGATGATAGAAAATGTCGACATAATCCAATCCCATTCGGCGCAGGCTCTGGTCGAGACTGGCAATCAAGTTTTTACGGGAGCCCCATTCGCCGTAAGGACCGCTCCACATATGGTACCCCGCCTTAGAAGAGATCAACAGCTCATCCCGGTAAGGACGCAGATGTTTGTGGTAGATCACGCCGAAGTTCTCTTCTGCTGATCCTGGGGGTGGTCCATAGTTATTCGCCAGATCAAAATGGTTAATACCGAGATCGAACGCACGTAAAATCATTTCTTCCTGAATATCGAGCGTGCGATTGCCGCCAAAATTCTGCCATAATCCCAGTGCAATCTGCGGCAATTTAATGCCGGATCTGCCTGAGCGAGAATAGCTCATATCATTGTAACGTTGTTCATTTGCAATATAAGGCATCGTTCATTCACTCTTTTCTGTAAAGTTGGTTAAGCTCGGCCGTTAACACTCTTTTATCTTAGTCATTTCCTTACATAAACGATATGGTTTTTCACTACATTGATATGTAAAAATGATCGTTATAACTGTAATTAGACTTTAATTTATGTAACATTTATATTTTAATATATGTTAAAATGCAAGAATCAACTGATTCACACAGGAGTGGACGCAATGATTACGTATATGTTCAAAAACACGCATTTTCAGGAGCTGCAGCTCCTTCATTATGGTACTGAAGCTTGTACACCCGGGCACCACTTCGGGCCAGCCATGAGAGATTACTATAAAATTCATTATGTCCTGAACGGCAAGGGCACATTTGAAGTTGCAGGGAAGACCTACCATCTACAGAAGGGACAAGGCTTCCTGATCGTGCCTCATTCCGTGGTGCATTATAAGGCTGATCAAGATGATCCATGGGAGTATAGCTGGGTTGCGTTTCAGGGCATACACAGTACTTCCTTTTTACAACAAGCCGCTTTATCGGAACAACAGCCTGTCTTTAATCTCGGTGACGAAGACGACGAGATGCGTTCTTGTCTGCACCGCATCGTTCATTCTCGCACGGCTCATAAAGGCTGGGAGATTAGTATGACCGGATGGCTGTATCAATTTTTTTCCATTTTAATCGATCATGCGCATGACGAGAACGTACAAACCACCGTAGATTACGGCAAAGAAACATATGTAACCCAGGTGATTGATTTTATCGAGATGAACTATGCCAACAACATTACTGTACAGTCCATCGCTTCTCACATCGGCTTGCAGCGAAGTTATCTGTGTTCCCTCTTTAAAGATCAGATCGGAAGCAGCATTCAGTCTTATCTCGTCCATTATCGTATGCGCAGAGCAGCCGAGCTGACGCTTGATCTTAACCTGAGTATCGGGGATATTGCCCGTTCCGTGGGATATGCAGACCAGCTCCTTTTCTCCAAAATGTTCAAAAAAGTGGTGGGCGAAGCTCCCACCTATTATCGCAAACACAAAACAGCACCTTCCCCATGACCCCATGTGTCGGAAGGTGCTTTCCTATTAGAAAGATTATAAGATTTACACGTTTTCAGGCATGGCAATGCCGACAACCTGCACTTTAACCTCTTTGACAATTACGCCTGCCATCTGCTCCACCGCTTGCTGTACGTTATGCTGCAGTTCTTGGCAGACCTCATGCATTTTGCGGCCATATTGTACATTAATGCGCAATTGAATGGATGCTTCATCATTTTGAATATGCACGTCAATTCCTTTTTGCAGACTTTTGCCGCTAATGCTCTTGGCAAGCCCTTCCGTCAGCCCAACTGACATCGAAGACACCCCTGGAGTAGTTTGTGCGGCCATGCCAACAATTTTGGACACGACATCGTTAGAAATATGAATGGTTCCGAGCTGAACCGCTGGAGGGGCAATATATTCCGCTTCTGCTACACTTTTTTCAATCATTTCAGACATAAGTTCCTCTCCTTATGATCTTTTTTGTTGTTCTAAGTATGGTGTTATCCCTTCTATTCTACCACGGTTTACGAGCAGTTACATTTCTGCCCTATGGGTAGCTCTCCTAAGAGCCTAAGCATTCTGCCACTTTTCCTTGAAAAACATCTGATAGATTCGAACCAGCAATATTTTCACAATCATATAAACAGGAATAATAATGAGGATGCCAATGATTCCACCGAGATCGCCAGCACCCAATACCAGAATAATCGTCGTCAGCGGGTGAATATCCAGCTTTTTACCGAAAACGTACGGTGCAACGAGATTATCCTGAATCTGCTGCGCTACGAGAATAATTACAAGTGACCAGATGGCAACCGATGGTGATACAACCAGTCCCATAATGACGATGGGGATTGAAGAAACAATCGCTCCGATAAAGGGTATAAAATTCAAAATGACCGCGACCACCGTCAACAGCAGTGCATACGGAAGCCCGATAAACAGAAAACCGATGTACATCAACACCCCGAGAGCCAGATTAACTAGCACTCTGCCAACAATGAATCCACTCAGAGCCTGATCAATTTCAAGCACCACTTCGCGGCTGTCTTTCTGGAATCGTTTAGGGGCAATGTTCACCAATTTGCGTCCAAACAACTTGTCCTGCTTCAGCATGTAAAAAAGAATGATCGGGAACGTAAACAGAATGATTGCAAAGCTGGAAATCAACGAAATGAAGCCACTCACATAGTTGGTTACAAACGTAAATCCTTTATTCACATACTCCGTAACCTGCGATAATGGCGTGGAATCATTCGGGAACAACGCCTGAATCGCACCATTCTGCTCCAAATCTTTTAATTGCAGACTAAGTGCGTTCAATAGATTAGGTGCATTTTCGACCAGGTTCACCAGTTGCTCTCGCAAAGAAGGCCACAGCCCCACAATAAACGCCACACCAAGCATAATAGCCACAACGTAGATTAGCAGAATACTTAGCGTTCGATTCAAATATTTTAATTTCTCCAAATAACCCACAAGCGGCCGTAACAAGTAATAAAAAAATACAGACAGCATCATTGGCACAGTAATTACTGTAACCATAGTAACCAGCGGTTGAAAAATAAAGCTCACACGGGATAATAAATAGATATTAACCAAAATCAGGGCCAGTGCAATACTGAACCGAACAAAAGCATTGCTTTTTAACAATCAATTCCCCTCCACATCGCCGTTCTTCTTCTTTGAATTATTCTTTTTTCTCTATTTATTATTACTATATATCAAGTCCCTTCATTCCTGCTAATCCCTATATCTTAAATCTTTCTTAACTAAAAAAGAAAACCCTGACCTACCGGCCAAGGCTACTAAAAAGCAGTGAAATGTATAAGGTGCACTGCTAATTTACACCAGCTTCGAATACATATGACGCAGATAACGCCAGCGTACCAAGGCAAAGAAAACAACCTGCATCGTAACAAACACCATAAATACGCCAAGGCTATGATCTAGAACCGAAAATTGAACCATCTGATAGAGTGCTGCAAATGCCACCGAGCTGTGAATCAATGCGATCAGAAGCGGCAGGAAAAACATCAGCACGAGTTGCCTTGTTACGATTTTGCGGAGCTCAGGGCGGCTAAGCCCCATTTTACCAATCATGCGATACTGTGCCTCATCCCGTTCGAGGTCCGCATACAACCTGAAATAGGTGAAACTCGCCGCAAAGGTGAAAAATACAATACCGATCAACCCACTTACAATGAGAATAATTCCGTTGGTTTGTTTGTTATTCAGCCAATCTACGACAAGAGAACTGAAGTTGATATATCCCTTCTCCGGGCGGTCCTTCTCAATCGCATCCAGCAATTCCGGAGCAAAGTTGCGCGTCGACATCCAGTCTTTTACCACAAAAAACGTCGTCTGATCGGAGTAAAAATCAACATTCATCTTAATCTCTGCAATGTATGCTTCTCGAATCTTGGAATACAGGTCATCGGAAACAACGTAGACGCCCGCCTCACCCTCCATCGGAATCACGATATCGGTTGCCGGTGGCAACATCTGCATTTGTAAATGCTGCTGTTCACCAACATACAAGTCAGCGGAGTATGGGTAACTGTCCTCTTTCGTATCTAACAGTTTATTGCGTGCAGTAATATTGGGAGCTGTATTAAACGCCAGATCATTGCGATCCAGGACCCGTTCTTCATAACCAAGTGCTTTGGCAAGACGGTTATATGAACTCAGTTTGATGATGTAGTTGTTATTGTTCTCATAGAGAGGCTGATAACTACCTTTTACATATGGAACTTCATGATTAACCAGCGTCTCTTCAATTTTTCGGATCTGACGATCAACGACAGCTAAATCCGTAAAGCCCGAATTTGTATAGGTAAAAGCATATGGATTCGTCATGGAAGACAGCCTTGGATCACCTAGGGTCAGCATGCTGCCAATTCCCGTAAACGCAGAAGCAGAGATGACACTGACCATAAAAAACATCACCGCATTATCCTTCATCCGATAGGTAAGCTCGGACAGGAAGAGCAGATTGGTTTTACGTAGAAATAACCCTTCATTCCTTTTTAGTGCCCGAATGACATACACGCTAAGCTGCGTAAACAATAGATACGTACCTGCAATTACACTGAACACACCGCCAAACAATAAAGGGAAAATATATGTCCCCCACGCGAAGATAAATACACCTGTATACCCTCCACCAATCAACACAACCGAGAGCAGCGAGAATAGCGGGGATGCCTTCGGTTCAGGCTTTGGTTTTTCCTCTGACTTCACCAGCTCAATCAACGTTCCCTTACGAATAAGCAATGAGGAAGACAGAGCAATCACTACAAAGAGCAACAGAAACGCTCCGGCTGTCAGGAGAATTCCTTTGAGTGGAAAATAAAACCTCAGACTGTTCTCCACTGCAAGCATGGAACCGCAAATGAGCAAAACTAATTTACCGAAGATCAGTCCAAGTCCGATACCTGCCACGATGGAGGCTAAGCCGATACACATATTTTCCATAAATAAAAGCCGGTTCATCTGCTTGCGAGTCATGCCGATGATCAGGAAGATGCCAAACTCCTTCTTCCGCGTCTTCAGAAATGAACCGACCGAATACAGCAGAAACAGGAAAGAGAATATGAAAATGATGATTTCAGCAATCATCAGACCCTGATTAGCAAGCACCGTCACCGTCTGGGAAGAACCTTTCAAACCATCTTGTAAATCCGGATGAAACAGCAATAACGCATAGATAAAAAAGATCATGACGGAGAACGTACTACTCAGAAAATGAGCCAGATAAATCCGTTTGTTTCGAACTACGTTATTAATGGCGAACTGGCGAAAATTCATGTCCAGAGCCTCCCATCAGGGATAATACGTTAATAATCTTCTGATAGAAGGCCGCCCGATTATCACCGTAATGAATTTCATTATATAACTGACCATCCTTAATGAAGACCACTCGGCTACAGTAACTGGCCGCAACGGCATCGTGGGTCACAAGCAACATCGTCGCCTGATCCTCTCGATTGCGCTGTTCAAGAATCTCCATCACATCCTTGGCCGCCTTGGAGTCCAGATTCCCTGTCGGCTCATCTGCCAGAATCAGCTTGGGAGAATGGATTAACGCCCGAGCGATCGCTGTCCGCTGTGCCTGTCCACCTGATATTTCATACGTGCGTTTGTTTAAAATCCCTTCAATGCCCAATTTGCTTGCAAGCTCAGCTACTCGCGCATTCATCTCCCGAACGGAAACACCGTCTAATGTTAAGGGGAGCACGATATTTTCCTTCACCGTTAACGTGTTAAGCAGGTTAAAGGATTGAAAAACGAAGCCCAATTCACGTCGCCGGAACAAGGCAAGCTTATCCGAATCCAACTCAAACGGGTTCTGACCCGCGATCCGTAACTCTCCTGATGTGGGATGATCAATAGTTGAAATCATGTTCAGCAGCGTTGTTTTGCCACTTCCTGACGGTCCCATGATACCTACGAACTCGCCTTCCTGAATGCCAAGATCAATGCCTGACAAAGCCTCGTAAGAAACCACACCTTTGTAGATTTTACTGATTTGTTTGACGGAGCATATCTCCATACGTACAACTCCTTTAACGACTAACGTCTAATTTTAACTTCTTGTTACTTATCTTGATGCTTCTTATGTTCTTGGCTAACCTTCTGACTACAGTCTACCCGATGATTCCTCTATTCTCCTATGGCTTAACCTTTCACCAACATGACAATATTGTAAGATTCGGCTCATTTATGAAAAGGCAGGAAAAAGACGCCTTCCTCCAGCACGGCAAAAGACGTCGTTATATTAATATTTAACTTATGGTTAACTCATATTCAATCATACATAAGTAAGGTTTAACTCGAGTTTAATTCACGATTTCTTGCATTCAAGCCAAAAATGTTATTCGGACCGTCGTTCCTTCCCCATATACCGATTCAAGCTCAATCTGATGATTCATACGTGTCAGCACTTCTTTTGCGATGTACAGCCCCATACCAGTAGACTCCTTAAAATGCCTTCCGTTCTCCCCGGTGAAAAAGGGTCTAAACACCCGGTTCAGGTCCGATTTGGGTATGCCAATCCCATGATCCTGAACTTCCAGTATAACCTTCTGCTCCGCTTCGTAGGCGCGAAGATGCACTTTCTGTCCACTGCCTGCAGCATACTTGATGGCATTGGATAACAGCTGTACCAACACAAATCGAATCCACTTTGCATCGGATTGCACCACTAGCGAAGCATCCATCTGCATCTCGGGATACACATGGTTGCGAATGAAAAATCGTTTCAACTCATGAATCGCTTCTTCACCTACCGCTCGCAGTTCAACCGGTTCAACGCTGAAGTCCTGCTCGAAGGTATCCAGCCTTGCGACATATAGGACCGTTTCCAATCCCCGTCGCATCTGATCTGCTTCCTCGCGAATACTGCGAAAACGAGCATCATCGTCCTCTTCTTCTTCCACGGTCAGCTCAATGACCGATAACGGTGTTTTCATCTGGTGCACCCACTGGTTCATAAACGTAAGATATTCCTGTTGCTTTTGTTCGAGCCGGCTCAGATGTGCGTGATATTGACCGTACTGGGAATCCAGCAGTTTTTCCAAAGAGGCTGATAACGGTGTTGTTTCATGTAATGCTACCAATTCAATCAGCGAATTCACGGGCTGTGTCATACGGGTGTAAAAGGCTCGATGCGACATGTAACGATACACGAGATAACCGACATACAAAAACAAACCTAATCCTACGGCATATAGCGCTGTCTTCCAATGGTCGTATCCATCGTACCAAAATACAGCAACCACGGTGAACATCATCGCGAACACCCAGCACGTCAGAGCGATATGTTCTCGGATAAACAGCTTCATAACGATGGTGCCGCTTTCCAGTTATTAATCAGCCTGTATCCGGAGCCTCTCACCGTTTCCAGCGCATCGGTAATGCCTAGTTCGGCAAGACGTTTCCGTACCCGCGTAATATTAACGCTAAGGGTATTATCATCCACAAACGAGTCATCCCATAACTTCTCCAAAATGGTTTCCCGACTGACCAGCTTTGGACTGCGGCGCATCAGCGTTTCCAGCAGAATCGTTTCCTTCTTGGTGAGTTGCACTTTCTGATCGCCGAGTTCAATCTCAAGCCTTTCCAAGTACACCACGAGCCCGTTCAGTTCGACCTTACGTTCTTCATCTCGGGCCGCATAATCGCCATACACCCGGCGCAACTGACTGCGAATTTTAGCCATAACAATCTCGTGTTCAAACGGCTTGGTAATATAATCATCGGCCCCGTTCTCCAGCGCCATAACCTGATCCATCTTACCACTCCTCGCGGAAATAAACAGGATCGGACATGTCGATATTGTTCGAATCTGCCTGCACCAGTAAAACCCGTCGTAGCTTGGCAAGTTGATATCCAGTAACACAACATGAGGCTGGAGCTGTTTGAATTGTTCCGTCACCTGCTCAAAGTCTTCGACTAATACAGCTCGGTCCCCATAACGCTCGATATG
This sequence comes from Paenibacillus xylanexedens, assembly GCF_007680605.1. Classification (GTDB taxonomy): domain Bacteria; phylum Bacillota; class Bacilli; order Paenibacillales; family Paenibacillaceae; genus Paenibacillus; species Paenibacillus xylanexedens_B. The sequence continues at coordinate 1,206,411 of NZ_VEIO01000001.1, read as the reverse complement.
CGATTTCAGCAGTCCCGCAATTTTGGGATCATCTTCGATAATCATAATGGTATACATTTAAAGCTCTCTCCTCTAACCTGTTATGATGGCAACCTTCTCTCTGTTTCTGTTCATAAGCCAAATCATAACACAGGATAGATCAGCGGGCATCGACTTGCTTGCGCCAGCTTCGAATATCTGCGTTTAACTGCTTCACGTCTCCAGTGGCCTCTTGCTCGTCAGACAACTTGAAATGCTGTTTCAATGACAGAATCCGATACACACTCTCATCAATACGAGACTCCTTGATTTTACCTGATTTGACTGCAGTAATTAATGTGTCAAAAATCGTTTTGGCACTCTCATAACTATGAGCCACCAGCAAAATATCACTTCCGGCCTGAACCGTTGCGATTGCAGCCTTGTTCAATGGATAGTTTTTCGAGATCGCTCCCATGCTTAGATCATCGGTGATCACTACACCCTCATACTTGAACTTTCCTCTTAGATGATCCCCGATGATTACTTTCGACAGAGACGCCGGGTGATCAGGATCTAACTCGGGAAACAAAATATGGGCAACCATTACCGCTTCGGCCTGTTGTTTCACGGCCGCCTGAAACGGAATCCACTCCAGCTTTGCAAGCTGTTTCTCCGATTTGTTCACCACAGGCAAGTCTAAATGAGAATCGACGGAAGTATCACCGTGGCCAGGAAAATGTTTCACCACCGGGATGACTCCTTCACTACGCAATCCTTTCATCTCGGCGATGCCCATACGTGTAACCAGGTCAGCAGTAGTGCCGAAGGATCGATCTCCAATGACTGGATTCTTCGGATTACTGTTAATATCCAGCACGGGTGCAAAATCGACATTAAAACCGGCAAGCTTGATCTGTCTCGCCAGCAGTGTACCCATCTTCTCAGCAAGCTTGGTATCATTGGTTTTACCTACTTTTCGATTGGACGGGATCGACTCAACTGCGTCCGGCATGCGACTTACCTTGCCGCCCTCTTGATCCACACTCATGAGGATGGGAACCGGGTTTTGCTGATTCGCCTGTTTAATCGATTTCACAAAAGCGGCCGTTCCCTGAAGCGTTGTTACGTTGTTGGCATAAAAAATGATGCCCCCGACTTTTTGGTCTCTGATCATTTGTTTCGCCTGATTATCCAATTCGGTTCCTTGCACACCTGCCAGAATCATCTGACCTATCTTTTCCTCCAGTGTTAGTTGCTGCAGCTGTTGTTTTACCGGATCAATCTCTTCCTGTGTTTCATCCTGAGGTTTCTCATGGACTTCATCTTGAGACGGAGCGGCGTTATTCCCAGATGGTAATTGATTTTGGCCCGATGCTGTTCCATTATTGTTACCTGTTGCAGTGGAAGGCTTTGGAGCTTGTCCGCATGCGGCCAGTACAAGACTCAGAGTAGCAATCACAGACAACAGCACTACAAATCTGAAGTTCCGCTTCAAACGCAGGTTTCTATTCATCTTCAAGGATGTTCTTCCTCCTTATGTCTTATCGGTTCTGAAAATTTTTGGATTTCGTTCAGGCTAACCTTACCATAAGGTAAATGTTTTTCAAAATAGGTCTTATATAAGTTGAACTACAGATTTGAAACTTATATAGATGCGAAAAGTAATCTTGCTTCTTGTACCTGGATATGGCATGAATAGCTGTTTTAACATTGGGCGGGAGCAAGCGTAGTGGATGCGTTCTGGGTATATGCGGATTTCCGTTTTCTATTGTGAATTTTTCATATGATGAAATATTTATTTTTGAGAATGGTGGGTATTAAGTTCGTTGTTCAAGAGGATCGTTATTGGGAAAATAAAAAACCGCCTTGCGGCGGCTCTGCTGTTGATTTTAGACCACTTTTTGTCCCGTTGTTATGGATGTAATCACAAAGTTAAGTATTACTATTTTGAATTTTTCATATAATGAAATTCTCATTGCAATCTGGACAATACTTCTTTTGTAAAAGGAATGATATCGGCATTATGTCCCTCTTGCACTTTAATCGGCCATTCAGGATCACTCAATAGTACACGACCGAGAGCAATTAGATCAAATTCCCCATTCACCATCTTCTCATCCAGCAAATCAAGATGCGCGTCTCCTGTTTCTTGCTTTTCACTACCACGTTCCACAAACTCTGCCTCTAAACCTACTGAACCAACCGAAATCGCGGGTTTTCCCGTTAATTTCTGAGTCCAGCCCGCAAGATTGAGATCAGAACCTTCAAATTCCGGCAACCAGAAGCGGCGTGTGGAACAATGGAAAATATCTACCCCCGCTGCACTCAGCGGTTCCAAAAATTGTTTCAGCTCATCTGGCGATTCGACCAGTCTAGCCTCGTAACTGCCCATCTTCCATTGCGAGAAGCGTAAAACGATCGGAAAATCTGGTCCTACCGCAGCGCGGCAAGCTTTGATCACTTCGACTGCAAACTGTGTCCGGCGCACTAAATCTCCGCCATATTTGTCCGTCCTGCGATTCGTCTGCCCCCAGAAAAATTGATCAATTAAATATCCATGCGCACCATGCAACTCAATGCCATCAAAACCGATACGCTTCGCATCAGCCGCTGCCTGAGCATAGGCTTGTATAAGCGCGTGGATCTCTTCTTCCGTTAATGGTTCGTAAGCCGCTTCACCAGCCATACTGATTCCGGATGGACTAACGGGGTGAGCTTCTGCATTAGGTAAATCTCCAGAACGCCTTGCAGTGCCAACGTGCCAGAGCTGAGGCATTATTTTCCCGCCAGCATCGTGAACAGCCTTGACTACATTCGCCCATCCTTGCAACGCTTCTTCACCATAAAAAAGCGGAATGCTCTCACCACTTACTGAGGATGGGTGGTTAATCCCTGTGCCTTCTGTAATAATAAGTCCCACGCCGCCAGCCGCTCTACGGCGGTAATAGTCAGCCACATCGGGCCCTGGCACACCGCCCGGTGAAAACCCCCGCGTCATCGGTGCCATAACAATTCGATTGGGCAAGGTAAGTTTGTCAGATGTGAACGGTTTAAACAATGATGAAGGTACGTTCATGTTTTAGTCTCCTTTGCAATGGAAAGTATACATTTCGCACTTACCTTGAGATGTGACATGCTTTGGATAACACTAAGCAGTGGTCATACGCCTGTAGACTGTCATACATATTTCTCTTTATCCATTTTATAGATTCTTATTTTTATTTTCAAACAAATTTCTCACACGAAACTGAACCACAAAAAAAAGAACAGCTTCGGAAGAGCCGCTGTCCGTTGACCTGAGTGCCGCAGATTGTTCTACACAATGAATATCATCAGCACATCGCCGGGTCACCAACAATGTGGATGCAGCATAGTATATAATCCATAATCTTCCTTATATTTTAATTTGAATTCACAGGAATATCCACTCGATTCACTCGTAATATTTTTCCAGATGAGGGCGATAGGACGTCCGGGTCTGTACCCAATCCAAAATAAAAATCACCATCAAGCTCCTCAAATGACTTGGCATAAGTGTCCTGTGTAAAGCGCAAAATTTCATTCCATGTTGTCAGATCATTGGTTTGATAGACCCTGCTCACGTAGACATTGGCCTGCTTGCGAGTATACGTTAACACATAAACTTTATCATCACGCACAAGCAAGTCTGTTGGTAACGCATTCGCATCTGCCAGACTGACACGTCTCGCCTGATTGATATCCGTCATCACATTCAATGACTTAGGCAACAGTTGACTATCATTGAAGACACCACCAGCAATATACACCAGCTTATTGTTAAAATTAATATTTTTACCGATTTTATTGTACGGAACTGTACCTTGTTGATAGGTCAACCCGGGTAACATTTTGTTACCGTAGATAGCTACGTCTCTCTTTTCCAAACGTTCATTAATCTCCAGTATATTCGTTTTGTCATTCCATATTTTATTGGCGGGGTACATCATTCCGGAGGCATACAATTTCCCCTGGATTTCGAATAGCGTATATGCTCTAAAGCCAAATGTGTTGATCGTTCCAAACTGCTGCCAACTTTGCCCATCATTATGTGAGATTAAGACGGTTGGTTTGGTTTCTGTGCCAAGTGCAGCAAACAGCTTGCCTTGATAATATGCGAGATCATAGACATGAACGCCCTTGGGCAGATTGCGATATTTGGTCCACGTCCCTTCGTGCAAGCGGTAAAAGTTGCCAAAGTCCCAGCTTTCACCATCGGAATCATGACCAGGGATATACAGTTTTCCATTTAACACCTTATAGAGATCAATCTGCTCTTCGTCCACGTACATTTTTGTTGAGGGTATAATGCTCGGATTACTGTTCGTCACCGCCTGCGTCTCAAACTTGGCATTCGTTGCATCATAGTACACGACAGGGATCGGCCCCGCATTTTGTGCAGGCCCCGTATTGCTGCTATTTCCATGGCCCAGATAGATTTTCCCGTTGTATCGTTGCATGTCCCATACGTTGTTGGCATAAGGCGATTTGTTAAAAGCCCTTCCTAACAATTCCAGCTTGCTCGTCACATCAGCTGACTGAATCGGGGCATTGGACACCTGGACATTCTCACGCTCTGTAGCCGCAGGTCTTAGTGCAGGGGTGTTCGTCTTGGGTTTGGCGTTTCCCATGAGCATCCAGCCCGCTCCGGCGACAAGAGCCAGCCCGATTGCTGCCCAGGTTACTTTCTTTTGCATATCCGCATCCTCCTTCAACATAATCACTTTTCATACGTTCAAAAAAAGATACAAATTGTATCTTTTTATAGTATGTAAATGGTGCTTACACTGCAACAAATTTCGCCCTTTTCAGCAAAAAAAGTAGACGCTCGTATCCGAAGATAAGAGGTCTACTATAAGAATTGAAGGACTATTCTGCCTTGACCAAAATTTTCACCTGATTTTTTTCTTTAAGCAACGCTTCAAAACCGTGTTCTACAACCTCATCCAGCACAATTCGTTTGGTCACCAGCTTGTCGGCCGGGAAAAACCCTTTCTCCATCAAACGGATGACTGCCGGGAACACATCGCGATAACCGATGATTCCGTTTATTGTGCGCTCTTTCATCACAATGGAGTTCGGCTGCATTGGCGCTTCTTGTTCAAAAATACTTACAATCATCAGTTCACCACCAATACGTGTTGAGTCAATCGCTTGTTGCAGCACACGAGGCACACCTGTTACTTCGTAGGCTACATCGACTCCCCCTTGCGTAAGCCGGTGAATCTCTTCAACCACTTGAACCTCGGTCGGGTCAATCACAATGGCACCCAGCTCTTTCGCCTTTGCTTTACGCTCCGGCGACAGTTCCACAACATAAATATCGGATGCCCCGGATGCCTTGAGCGCTTCAATAACCAGAAGTCCAATCGGTCCTGCACCAAATACCGCTGCCGTATCCCCAACGTTCAGTTTACTCTGGCGAACAGCGTGCAGAGCTACTGCGGAAGGTTCAACAAGAGCACCCTGCTCATAAGATATGGAATCCGGAATGGCATGAACCATCTTCTCGTCTGCTGTCACATACTCGGAGAATCCCCCTCCGCCCCCGGCCAGACCTAAAAATCCCATCTTGTCACATAAATTGTACCTGCCCTGTTTACAAGCTTCGCAATGACCGCATGCATAAATGGGCTCTACAACCACACGATCACCTGCCTGAAAACGAGTCACCCCTTCGCCCACTTCAACCACTTGTCCCGAAAACTCATGTCCCATAACCACAGGTGCTTTTTCCCCTGTTAGCGGATGCGGAGCCTGAGCTGGTATAAAAATCGGTCCAGCTGTGTATTCATGTAGATCGCTGCCACAGATCCCGCACCATTCCACTTTTATTTTCACTTTACCCTGTTCAATCTGAGGTTCAGAAATATGTTCCAGACGAAGATCTTTGACACCGTGCCAACGCAATGCTTTCATTCCATTCATCTCCCAAATGATTAATTCGTATAATATCGGAAACGTTTCCGTAAATTAAATATGTCACATTAGAGATAGCCTGTCAAACATCTTTCTCCATAAATATGTCGATCTCGTGAGTAAATTCGTCAATTAATCTGCAGTTTTACGCTAATAAAGGAAATAAACACGATGATCATTCTAAGATTTCGTTTATTTCTAATCATAAATTAGGAAATTAAACATAAAGATGCATAAATTTACATCCATTTCTGTTTGTTGACGGGCTACTATGATGTTGCAATGGTATAATCAAGTTATATGCATACTTTGCAATACATACATAAGCCTAAAATACGGAATCGTTTCCGATGAAGTGAGGTCAATGATAAAGTGAGTAAAGAGCAAAAAATCACGATTAAGGATGTCGCTGAACGCGCTGGTGTAGGAATTGCTACCGTATCGCGGGCTATCAACAATTCGGATGGAATCAGCAGTGTAACACGAGAAAAGGTTATGCGTGCCATAGAAGATTTGGGCTTTGTGCCAAACACCTCTGCACAGAGTCTCAAAATCAGACAAACGCATCAGATTGCACTTGTTGTTCCGGATATCCGTAACGCCATCATTCCCGAAATCTCCTGGTCCGTTGAGCAGACCGCGAAGCAGCACGGGTACCATGTTGTGCAGATTAACACAGCTGGCAATGCCAGAACGGAGCTTGAGACGATACGTAATGTGAAGAAATTACACGTTGATGGTCTTATTTTCATGCCGCTTGCCTATCCAAAAACACTGCCCGGACTCATTGACAAAGCACCTCTTCCAATCTCCATTATTAACTACGGAAAAAAATTGGAGCCTGGCATTCAAGCAGACATCGTCTCCTTGTCGCAACCTGAGGGAAAACTGGTTATGGAGCATCTGTTTAAAATCGGAAGAACCCGGATTGCTTATGCCGGAGCCCCCAAAGATATTATTGAGGAGCGCTATCGCGCCTACGAGCAAGCTGTCGGTCATGTGGATATTTCCCTTGTTTACTTCGGTGAAGACTTCTCTCTTGCTACGGGAGCGAGTGCCGCGGATTACTTCTACGGTTTGACCCATATGCCGGATGCGGTCTATGCAATTAATGATATGGTTGCCATTGGACTTGTGAACCGCTTTAAAGAGTTAGGTGTACGGGTACCCGAGGATGTAGCTGTGGTGGGCGTGGATAACAATCAATGGACAACGGTGTCGTCGCCTCAGATCAGTTCCGTCTCCATCATGGGTGAGGAGGTCGCTCGGCTTGCAACGGAGTTATTGCTTAAACGGATTCGTGAGATGAGTACTTCGGATTACGAACATATCCAGTTCGAACCGCGGTTGATTGTCCGCGAGTCCAGTGTAGCTATGATTCGCTCGTCAAACGCGATAAACAATATCCATTCCTAAAAAAAACACAAACCGATCTGTACACAATTATCGCAATATCCGTTCAAAAAACGAGCTTCTTATTTTAAAATAAGAGGCTCGTTTCTATGATCGCTGTTATTCAATACAGATAACGTTGCCTGAATACTTTGCTCGATGAACGAACGATCCGGTGCCGCCTTCATTAGCACGGTTAACCCGATCATCGAAACAACTAAACTTTGTGCCACAAGTCCAGCGTTTAACTCCTCTGGTAACTCTCCATTCTGTCGACCTTTTTCGAGTGTTTCTCTGAAAATGACCGCTAAATACATCTGATGCTCACGTGTTAACACAGCAAACTTGGGATCATGGGGAGCCAGTTCAACCATGGTGTTGATACAAAAACAACCTTGACTGGCAGTAACTTTCTTCTCCTCTGATGTAATCCAGTCAAAAACAGCGCGAAAAGCTTCTCTGACAGACTCTCCATGACCCAGTAATGCTCTAATCTGCGCGGCATGTAAAGTGGTATATCTACGAAGCACAAGTTCAAACAACTCCATTTTATCTCCAAAGGCTGCATACAAACTGGGACGCTGAATCCCCATTGCCGTTGTCAGATCCGTTAGTGAGGTTGCCTCGAACCCTTTAAGCCAAAATACATGCATAGCAGCATCCAGTGCTTCTTCTGTATTAAACTCTCGCTTTCTAACCACAATACCCCTCCATTATTTATCGAACAGTATAGTTATATACTAACGCAACGATTCGAAAAGTCAAAATGTATTTATATCATCAGCTAAAACTTTTGCTCAAATTACGCGGCATTCCAATGACTTAATAAACATTACCTCTTTTCTAATCAGCGCCCTATTGACATTCAGAAAGATAAAATATATGGTTAATCCCATAAATAAAATACCGATCAGTATAAAATAAAAAGTAAGAAAGGAATCCGACACAAATGCAACATTCTATCCAACATGCAAACAAGGAATCTTTTACAAAACAGAGCATGACAGGAGCATTGGCATGGGTATTTGCCGTGTGTAGCGGTCTATCCGTAGCGAATATTTACTATGCGCAACCTTTATTGGATTCCATCGCACTCGATTTCCATCTATCCACTGCAACCATTGGTCTCGTGATTACCATTACCCAGATTTGTTACGCGCTTGGCCTCTTACTGCTTGTTCCACTGGGAGACCTCGTCAACCGCCGTAAACTGATTCTAATCCAGATGATTTTATCCGCATTCGCTTTAATTGTTGCAGGTACTTCTGCTTCATCATCCATTTTATTCGCAGCTATTGCAATGGTTGGGTTATTAGCCGTTATCACTCAAACCTTTGTTGCTTATGCGGCTCATTTGTCAACCGACTCGCAGCGAGGTAGCATCGTAGGCCGGGTAACCAGTGGAATTGTCATCGGTATCTTGCTTGCACGATCTGTAGCCGGTTTGATGAATGACTGGCTGGGCTGGAGATCTGTATATTTATTTTCAGCCAGTCTCACTCTGATCAGTGTATTTGTGCTGGGGCGTATGCTCCCTCAACGCTCGTTCACACAATCCAAGCTGGGCTATATACAATTGCTCGCTTCCACCCTGCGACTATATAGAGAGTTACATGTACTTCGAATCCGCGGGATACTAGCCATGTTCATTTTTATGGCCTTCAGCATATTGTGGACTGCCATCGTGTTACCACTCAGTGCGCCCCCAATATCGTTATCCCACGTTGCTATAGGTGCTTTCGGCTTTGCAGGCCTTGCTGGAGCACTTGCTGCCGCCAAAGCGGGCAAACAAGCTGATCACGGCTCTGGGCAGAAAACAACCGGCATTTCTCTCATCATTTTAGCGTTGTCCTGGATTCCTATCAGCTTGATACATACTTCATTATGGTTTCTGGTTGTGGGTATGATCCTGCTTGATCTTGCTGTGCAAGCTATACATGTAACCAATCAAAGTCTGATTTATCGAGTCCGTCCGGAAGCTCAAAGCCGATTAACTGCATCGTATATGATCTTCTATTCCATCGGCAGTGCAGCCGGTTCCATTATTTCTACACAAGTGTATGTCTGGTCAGGCTGGAGGGGAGTATGTTTGTTAGGTGCAGGCGTCAGTATCACGGCTTTGCTGGTATGGATCGTGGATCGTCTGTCGGAACGGTTTGTTTTAACGAGGCATGATCGCTAGCAACAGTTGAAATTGTTTCATTAAAAAAACGAGCTTCTCATCCAATGACAAGAAGCTCGTTTTGACTGTTTTCTTTTTTGCGGCATTAAATCAGCAATTCATTAATGGAAAGAGTACGCTCTTTGGACAGATCACGATACTGTTCCGATTCCACTTTAATCAGCGGTTTGAAAATATCGGACGCATTGTTCATGACAATAACACCCTTCTCTCCATTACTTAGCAGCACCTGTTTGCCAATAAAGTTAGGCAGCAAATGCTGCATTAGCGCTTGGACCGCCTTTTCATTCAATTTTCCAAATCCCATGCTATAGATATCTCTGAGATTGTTAATCAGGTTCGGATTGCTTGCTCCATGTTTACCTGTCCGCATACCAATATAGATATCAGCTACAGACACAATTTGAGTATACGGATGAATCTCACCTTTTCCAAGTTGCATTGGATACCCTGACCCGTCTTCACGCTCATGATGCTGTAAAGCAACCAAAGCCGTAGCTTCATCTGTCATGGAACTTTTAATGATTTCATGCCCGTAAATCGTATGCCGCTGCAATTCGAGTTGCTCTTCTGCCGTCAATGGTTCTGTTTTGTTTCGAATTCGGAGTGAAACCTTACACTTGCCGATATCGTGCAAGTACCCGCCCCGACTGATCTTGTAACATTCTTCCTGCGAATAACCTAGCCAGCTCGCAATATAGAATGACAACAGACCTACCTGTATGGAATGAGTGTAATTGTTAACGTCATCACGTTCCAGCATCATCAGGAGATGTACAACGTCCTTCTGCTCATCAAGTCCATCCACCATAGGCTGCAGGGCATCATCTACCATTGTCGCATTAAATTTGCCTACCGTCAGCGCTTCCAGAAACGCATTCTGATAATTATGTACAGTCTGAAGAAATTGGGATTTCATCTCTTCTTCAGGAGGTTGTTCACCCGTGCTTGTCCCGCTAGAACTACTGTTACTTCTGGATTCTGATGCGTGTTTCATGGAAGCTGCGAAAAACTCTGCTTCGGTAATTCCTTCTTCACGCAATTCAATGTCTACGTAATCTACCCGATGCTGCATAAGCAAGGTAATATCCTCGCTTCGAATGACAGTCCCCTTTCCGAGAATGTGCAGTCCTGCATCGCTAAACGTATCCGCTGTCAGACGGTCCCCGTCTTGCAGGTTCATAATATGGATTCTCAATCGGAACTCCCCCTGAACAAATGATTATAGTTAACAACCCCGGATCAACGGGGCCGAGACATACTTATACATCTTATATCGTTTGAATCCAACATTTTCTACATAGTCCAAATGACCTTAATCATATGGACAAAAATGAACGTCTAAGACTTTATCCTCATAGGCCATAAGATATTATCCCGGTTTTTAATTTCGTGTATGCGAGATTTAATAACTTTTTCACGTGTTCCAAGCGAATGAAACGAAACTAACTTAATGAAAAAGGAGTCCCAACACATGGTTTGGACTCCAGATTCATGAGCGATTCACTACAACTTGACTTACTATTCGAGAACGTTCAGCCGTTCGAACCATGTCTTAGAGTTTAATGGATTCCAGACTTGCACCTTTTACGAAAAAACGTTCAATGCCCTTCTCCACCGATGCATCGGGAATGAGCGGCGGCGCCTGATGCGGTTTCACCCGTGCATCGATAATGAGCTGGTCACAGCCCCAGTGCTTGTGATTATAACTGCTGTTCACTCCGTACATGTCATGTGACGGGTTGCTGCGCGTAAACGTAGCCCATAAGAAGTTACTGAGGTTTGCACTCAGGAACGAGCTGTCATCACACACGATAATCAGCGGGCATGATTCCAGTCCCCCACGCTCTTGCAGAAGATCTGTAAGCTCTCTCATCTCCCGCGCAGTATCTTCATACGTAGTGAAGGCAGATGTCTGGATGGAAACCATGCCCGGCATGATCAGTTGCGGATTTTCGTAACCGCGAATATTATTCAGCGATTCCGGCACGTCTTTGCACAGTTCGCGAATCTTGTCTCCGTAAGCGGCCATAACCACCTTGCTACCGCTGTTGAGCCCCGTACCTGAATAGTCGAGTGTATCAATCGTGGTATGCGTATGAAAATGAATATCCCTTTGAAGATCCATCCGTTCCAAAATATAGGTGAGGAATTCAACCTCTTTATGCGTATCCAGCGATTGCTGTTCCTCAGCCGTAATAAACAGGTACTTCGCCAAGCTGAGTTGCCCTGTTCCCAAAATCCGATTGGCAATCGTCAACAATTCGGTTGGTTGCTTCACATCCGTATAAGGCGTATAACGCTCACTACCGATAGCAAATAACAAAGGATGGACCCCTGCGGCATCCACGGCATGAACCTCTTTCACACCCGGAATTTCCTGCTTGATGGCATCTCCAGTAATTTCATGAATAAGATCGCCAAATGCCGTATCTTCTTGCGGCGGACGTCCTACAACCGTAAATGGCCAGATCGCGTTCGGTTTAGCATATACTTTATGAACACGCATAAGCGGAAATTCGTGAGTCAGGCTATAGTAACCCAAATGGTCCCCAAAAGGACCTTCCGGCTTGGTCTCACCAGGATAAATGTCCCCCGTAATGACAAAATCCGCGTCATTGCTAATGCAGTACCCATCCTTATAGCTATATCTGAAGCGGCGTCCGGCAAGCAGGCCGGCAAAGGTCATCTCACTTAAACCTTCTGGCAGCGGCATGACTGCTGATAACGTATGTGCTGGCGGGCCGCCGATGAAAATGCTAACTTTCAGCGGTTCGCCTTTTTTCACAGCCTTGGCCTGATGAATTCCGATTCCACGATGAATTTGATAATGTAATCCAATTTCTTTATTCATTTCATAGTCGTTGCCACTAAGCTGCACACGATACATGCCTAGATTGGAATTCATAATGCCCGGTTTGTCCGGGTCTTCCGAATACACTTGAGGCAAAGTGACAAACGCGCCTCCATCCATCGGCCAGTGTTTGATGAGCGGCAGATCAGAAATCTGGATTTCCTGCGCCGATACCGGAAGGCTGATAGATTTTTGCTTTGGCAATGCCTGCCAGGCGGCAAGTCCTGTTTGAATATGCTTAAATGGCGTCTTAAGTGCCTTCATAGGGTCGTCCCGCACATCCATAACGCGCTGTACACCTTCCAGTGTCTCGCGGAACATGAACTTACTGCGTTCAACGGTGCCGAATAGATTCGATACGGCTTTGAATTTGGAACCTTTTACATTTTCAAATAACAGCGCCGGGCCCTTAGCCTCGTGCACCTTCATATGAATCGCAGCCATCTCCAGATTCGGATCAACCTCTTCCTTAACCCTGATCAGATGACCATGTTGCTCCAGATCGTTTATACAATCTTCCATATTGCGATATTTCATCGGATGGCTCCATTCTGTGTATTATAAAATCGCTAGATTATGTTCATATATTCACATAGACGCGTGAGATGCTTTTCTATTAGAAAGTGTGCTGAGGCGTCCCTTCTATTTTATCAAATGATCCGTCTCTAAACAAAGCTTTCGTTTGAAATAAAAAACACCTGTCTTCCATTCAACGATAACGTTAAACGAGAGGCAGGTGTTCTATTGTGGTTAGGAAATACATTTTACTGAACAATCATTTAAAAATAAGTTAGATCAATCCGGCTTTAGCGAGCAAACGTTTCACAATAGCTGCCGTCTGAGCACGGCTAATGTCTGCATCTGCCATCAGTTTCCCGTCAGCGCCTTGAACCAGACCTTGCTTAATTGCTGAGGCTACAGACTCTGCAGCCCATGCTTGTACTTGGCCACTATCACTATACGCACCAAGCAAATTCGCCGTCTCGGAAGCATCCGCTTTAGCCAAGTCTACCAGTTTCATGGCACGCGCAACGATGGTCATCGCTTCGGCACGGGATATTTCGTCGTTCGGACGGAAGCTGTTATCCGTGTAACCGGAGATCAGTCCATAGGAAATTGCGGTTTGCACTTCATTTTCATACCAGCTATCTGCGTTCACGTCTGTAAATGTTGTCGTTACGGCACTTTCAGGAGAATGCAGACCAAGACCTCTGAGTAATACGGCTGTGAACTCTGCGCGCGTAATGCTACGATCCGGTGCAAATGTATTATCTCCTGCACCTTCCACAACTAGACGCGAAGCCAGATCCTCAACATCCGTGCGACTCCAGTGATTGGAGACATCCGTGAACGTTGCCGGGTGGTAGATCAACGCATACGTACTGTTTGTCAAGCTGTTAATTACCGCGGCATCATTGGTTGTTCCTTTGATTACTTTGGTTGGCACATGTAGCATTGTACCGTCCGCTTGAAGAACGACACCTGTGGTGATTTTGGAGCCGTCGGTGTCTTTAGGCAAAGTGATCGTGCGCTCTACATAAGCATTGAAGCGATTCACATCCACCTGCTGACCTTTGTAAACGGCTTTCACTTCAAAATCAACCGGAGCCGCGATCACCGTTGTATTATTCATTTTGCTTGCCGCCGCCGCAATCGCTGCTTTCTTTGCATCATTGCTTGGTGTAATCGCAATCTGAAACTTAACATCTTCCAAAGATGCTGAGCCGCCAAGTTGTCTAACCACCTGATCTACCTTGATTTGATTGGCTGGAAGGGTATACGTTCCTGTATCCGTTTGAATAACAACTTGGGCATTGCTGCCTTCCATCGTCTTCACGAGCCTGCCATTCAGTTCACCGACAACCGAATTAGTACCCGTGCCTGTAACGGGAAGTAACAGTGTACGAAGTCCGTTCCCCACCTGATTGATCACTTTGTTGTTATCCACTTGAATCGTTGTAGTCACTTTATTATCAATCGTGGAGATTGATGCCGTTGCAGACTGCTCCTGCTTCTGTCCATTCACGTAAATGTCTACGCCTTTAGTTGGCGCTGGAGTGGAAGATGTGGTTGGCACAGATGGTGCAGGGGATGATCCTCCGCCACCTGATGAACCCGTTGAAGGCGAACTGGAGTTACCACCTGAACTAGCTGCTGTAATCGTAATGGTTCCACCTGTTAATAGGGCAGGCGGACTGTACTCCAGATTATTGAAGCGCCAGTGTTCTTTATCGTTCTGATCAACAGTGAGTTTTGTCGTTCCTGAAGCGGCATTGCTTTTCGCTTTAATCTCCATCTCGAATAATGCCTGATCTGCATCAATCAGCCCTGTATCCTCTACTTGAGAAAGGTCTTTCGAATTCACCCAGATGATGCGTACCCAGCCTTCGGCGTTATTAATTTGGTATTGGAAGTCAGGCACACCTTCCTCCGTTGCAGAAGAGGTTATATTTCCTGACGCGGCTGGTGTAATACGCACCACTTCCAACGTCGATTTATCATAATCAATCTGCATATTATAAGCGTTAATCGGGTACTCATTCTGTGTCAATTTGACAGGTACCTTAACGGATTGACCTGCTTGCACACTAACATTGCTGAACTCGATTTGAGATTTGACAGCCGGTATGGCCCCAGCCACACCTGGTAAGATAAGCGAAGATAATAATGTTAACATGATCAGGCCTGACATCGTTTTTTTCACTTTTGCACGTTTGTTTTTCGGTTGAAGCATGGTATAACCTCCATGTCATAATTCAAATGTTTGAGACTCAATGATTAATTCTTCAGATAAATAGAATTATTAAATTATGATCAAGGTGGGGGAGGTGGTCCCTCCATTGCTTGCATTCCACGAATAACGATGGTCTTTCCTTCAGGATACTGACTCGAATTGGATACTGGTGTTATTTTAAGGATGAGATATCTACCCACGTCAGCATTTTGAATCGTATATTGAGGAGAATTGGGTTGCTCAATCGCTAGTTCGTCTGTTCCGTTCACATCTGCAGCCGTATACCATTGATATTTGGCAGTAGCTACGGAATCATCATCTACATCTAATTGTGTAAATGATCCAGTAATCGTTTGTCCGAGTTGCATCGTTCCATTTAACTTGCCATTGAACGCATAAGGAGCATCATCCACTTGCTTGAACGTCAGCACATAGCTGTTATTCTTCGCACCGAGCGACCCCTCAATATACCCCTGCATGAAAGCTTTCATGTCCTGGACCATTTCTGGTGTACCGTTGCGGTCGATATCTGCTCTATTTATTGCCCGGTTGGACAAGAAGGACCGGGTACGAAGGTAACTTAATAATTCAACCGCATCGGCAGAATCCACATAACCGTCATTATTGAAATCACCTTTTTTGCTGATATGCAGCTCGATGTTGTCCTCAACCGTTTCTAATTGGGAATTCGGGTCTTGCGATGCTTTGTATTGTGCTGTTAATTTAATATTGATCACGCCCTTGGCAAAGGGAACAACAACCAATGTATATTTCGAATGATCACGCGATACATCTACACTAGCGATATCATCATTGCTGGACTGCGCACTTATTAAACTAAATTGGTCTGATGGAAAATGATTGCTCAAATCAATCGTAATAAAATTATTTTCTTCAACCGTAATTGGTGCAGTAACTCTAGAAGGCCAGGGGCTTGATGAGTTAGACGGGTTTGATGAAACACTCATCCAAGAAATGCCTTCATTAAGTACAGGTCTTGAAATCTCAAAAGTTGGTCCAATAGCACCTGCTTGAACCTGAGGAAGTGAACCAGCTACCGGCAAAGCTATGCCAAGACCGAGTGCGGCCAACATGCTTTTTCTCATGATCGGCTTTAATTTATTGTGTTTATTTTTCCCCTTCAATTCATGTTCCTCCTCGTGTTTATCTGATTTTTAATATAGATACATAGCAAGTATAACGACCTATTCTGAACGGATTCTGAACAGGCCCATAGAACTATTACCAGTTAATATTCGACAAAAAACGCCATGGGATAAGCTCCCATAGCGTTTTAATCATCAAAAAATTTCCATATTCCATTTAATTTTCGAAAAAAATATTTTTAGACGCCTTCCACAATTCGCTTCGCGCGAGTGCTTACTTCACGATATAACTCATCCTCATCTATGGTAAGCAACTTTCTGTCCTGCATCAGGATCTGCCCATCTACAATGGTGGTGTGCACATCCGCCCCATTCACGCTGTAGGCCAACAGCGACTCTACATTATGAATGGGCTGCAGGTGAGGTTTGGCAAGGTCAATCAGAATGAGATCCGCTTTGTATCCAGGTGCAAGCATCCCCACTTCATTTTGCAGGGTTAACAATTTTGCGCTCCCACGGGTTGCCATATCAAGCACTTGACGTGCTGGAAGCCGGGTCGGATCACCGTATTCCAGCTTTTGCAGCCAGCATGCAGCCTTGATTTCTTCGAACATATCCAGTGTTGTTGCGCTGCCTGCTCCATCTGTGCCGATTCCTACCGTGATCCCTTCGGCAATCATCGCCTCAACCGGAGCTATGCCACAACCGAGCTTAAGGTTGCTCACCGGATTATGGGCGACACCGCCGCGCATGCCCTTCAGCCTGCTGATGTCTTGAGGGTTCAGATGTACTCCGTGAGCCAGTAGCACATGCGCCCGCTCGAACATACCTGATTCCTCCAAATATTCCGTGGGTGTCATATCATAGCGGCTACGAATCTTCTCTACTTCTTCCTTCGTTTCTGCCAGATGAATGTGCAGCGGAATCTCGTCCTGAACAGCCATCGCAATGACTTCACGCAGCGGTTCCATCGGACAAGTATAAGGAGAGTGCGGCCCATACATCGTTGTGATTCGACCATTCGCTTTCCCCGACCAGCGTTGCACCAGATCGATCGCTTCCTGCAGCCTGCGTCCTCCGTCATCCTCCATAAAAACCATTCCCCGTGTCAACGATGCACGCATGCCCGTTTCAGTGACTGCTTCCGCAATCTCATTCATGTGAATGTACATATCGGCAAAAGCGGTTGTTCCGGAACGAATCATCTCTGCAATGCCCAGTTTGGCTCCCCAATAAATATCTTCGGGTGTCATCCGCGCTTCAGCAGGCAGCATCTTGCGCTCCAGCCAGTCCATCAGCTTCAGATCATCGGAAAAACCTCGAAGCAGACTCATTGGCGAATGCTGGTGGGCATTCACAAGACCGGGCATCGCCAGTTTATTTCGAGCATCGATCACCTCGTCCTCAGGTTGAGGCATGATATGACTGGCGATCTGCACAATCTGGTTCCCTTCTATACGAATATCGCCCGTAAAAGGTGCTCCGGCTTCTTGCATCGTTAGAACCGTTGCTTGCTGAATCAAAATACCCATGTACTTTCACTCCTCTGAATTGGAACTTGTAATTTGTGTCCAATCCAGCGTAAGGCTTCACGCAGCGGCAAGGTCAATCACTTTATCCGGGCAATTGCCAATTGATGAAAAGTTCGGATAAATGGTCTGGGATCAATTTCTACCATATAAGGATACACCCCTGTACTCGTATGCAAATAGAAAAAACCGCCTTCATCCCCCATCCGGCGAAATGACATATCAAACACTTCTGTAATCCTGAACTCCCTGTACTTGGTTACGATTCGATCCGAATAAAGCGTCATGGTACGTGCATTCCTCTCAATCTCCTGCGAAAGGCCATTGACCTCCCGCTGTACTCTGTAATACGGCAATACGGCGATACAGTCCATGCTCTTCCTCCAATCGTGCTTGATCCATAGTTTCATCATAGCAGATTGGAGCTTTCAGACAAAAACTTTAAGCCGGGTTTAAGAACTGGGGCCATCCGTCGCGCCTCTTACCCGTCAGGTTAGATGATCTTCGTTACCACGTTTAACGGGTATTCCAGCTCCTCTTGAATATCATGTATGGAGAAACATTGCTCCACATGATACACGCCTGGCTGTTGAGACTTTGTATAAACTCTTTTGGCTACAGCGGCAGCGACCTCTGCTGTTAGAACTGCTTCCTTCTCGCCAACCAAGAGCTGTTCCATTCCCACCCGCTCTCCATTTTTCCATCCAGCCACATCTACCTTCACAGCAAACATCGGCTTACCACCCGGAATCCAAGCAAATGCTTTAACTGCCAGATTACGAAGCCAGGCAAAACGCAACAGCTTCAGTAGTCCTGCTCGTCTCGATATCGAAAGTGCTCTCGTGATCCAGCGTGAATCCAGACACAGCCGCGTTGACACATTGGGAATACGAAGTGTTCGAGCTACAGCCTGTTGGTCTGAAAAAGGGAATCGATACGCAATATGCCGTCCCAGTCCCTCTCCAAACTCAATCGACTTACCACCGCTCAGGCTCTGTACTTTGACTAGCTGCCCGCGCTGCATGACTTCATAATTGGCATTCATCTGATCCACCGTCCATTCGATTGCCGCCTTGCCGTGTTTCTCCCCGAGACCGAGCATCACCGTGATGTCCGCCTCCTGCACTTGATCCAGCTGCGTCGACGCCTCACGCACAAGCAGATTCGTTATGCCGGGTGACAAACCGACGCTGAGAATTGCGGTTGATCCATGGGCCTTCATTACGGAATGCAACCCTTCCATTTGTTTCAGAAAGCCAACCTTGGCGGAAATATCGATATAATCCGTTCCGGCTTTGGCACAGCTTTCAACGAATCGGGTATCGTTCTGATCTACACACATGATGACGAGTTTAACGTGTCGCAACATGGCAGGGTCTACCTTTTTCATAATATCCAGTTGCATTGGCTTAACTGCGCCACCCGTCTGGCGACTGAATTGTTCCGCACGTTCCAAACGTGTACCTGCTGCCCACACATTGCCGGGAAATGCACGCGCAAGCTGAGTGCAGACCATCTGCCCCACTTGGCCGTAACCACCAACGACCCAGATCTGATCTTTCATGATGTTGTCTTGTTGTATATTAGTCTCGTATTGCATAGTACCCCTCCACCCAGAATGCTCCAAAATAACGGGTTATCCGGGAAAAACCACATTCCGCGAGCAATTTCACTAAAATTTCTGCAGACACGGGATCGGATGTCTGACCGAGCGATGCGGCAAACCGTTCCCATTCCTCGGCAAGCACACCCGCCTGCATCATATGTTCTCGCCAAGCTTGCATCATGACCGGATAAACGGGAGAATCCAGATCTGCATTAACAGACGCAAGAATTAGAGGTGCGCCGGGTTTGAGCCTACTGGCGAGATGCATCAGGAAAAACTTTTTCGCTTCCAATCCCTGAATAAAATGCAACATCAACATACTCGTGGCACCATCGTACAAGTCATCCTCAGGTAATTGTTCAATGGTCACAGAATGAAGCTTGACCCGATTCGAGATACCAGCTTCTTGGACTCTTTTTTTCGCCAAATCCAACATCCGCTGAGAGGTATCCATACCCGTCAACAACCAGTCAGCATGTTTTGTACCCAGCAAAGTAATCTCCTTTCCTCCTCCAGCACCGGTAACTAATAATTTAATATCGGTGTTGTTATCTGCTATTGTTGCTGTGAGAAGTTTATCCATCAGATCATGCATATGGGCATACCCCGGAATTTTGAGAGTTATCGATTGCTCATATCGATAGATGTCTGCGTTCTCCCAACTCATCGCTGAAGGATTGTCGGAGAGTGTACACTCCGTTCCATGATTACGTTTTTCGCCCCACGTACCATCTATATGATCTTTCATCGTAGCTACACTCCTCTGAATTTGAAGTTAGACTTGACTCTGTATTCGTCTAATTTCATTATAGAAGGATACATACAGACGACCATCCCATAAGTATGGGATATTAACGTACTCGGGAAGGAGCCTATGCATTTGACCAGCTTGATCACTCCACAGAATAGCCACCGGATTACTTCCCTTGAAAAAGGAAACTGGACCTCTCGGACCTATCGGGAAGCTGTTCTCAAACAAATACAATTGGTCATCGCATATGATGCCTATTGCTTCACCACCGTAGATCCTTCCACCCTTCTTTCTACAGGCGCGGTGACGGCAGACGGCATTGAAGCCATTCATGATCGATTGTTTATTAATGAATACATGGAAGAGGATATCCATAAATATAGCGATTTGATTCAATCCGGTAAGTATGCAGCCATTTTACATGCTTCCATTCAATCAAGGCCTGGAGCAAGTTCACGTTATACGAATATTTTGCAGCCTGCCGGATTCGGGGATGAGCTTCGCACGGTGTTTGTAAATAACGACGCCTGCTGGGGTTATCTCACGTTGTACCGCAAAC
The DNA here is from genome assembly GCF_007680605.1 of Paenibacillus xylanexedens. GTDB lineage: Bacteria > Bacillota > Bacilli > Paenibacillales > Paenibacillaceae > Paenibacillus > Paenibacillus xylanexedens_B. Next base: position 1,185,800 of record NZ_VEIO01000001.1, on the reverse strand, counting down.
AGAACAAACCTACATTCTCGGAAGAAGAGCGGGAGCTTATGCAACACTGGGCATCGTCAATTGCATTTATGCTACGGACAACTCATCTATTATTGATGGAAGAGCTTCAAGGTGGCAGTCCGCGGGAGCCGGGCATTGTTATTTTACGCCCTTCGCTCGAACCTGTAATGCAAAATCCGGCCGCACATTACTGGTTATCCGAATTACGCCGATTGGAGCAGGTTGAATCCGATGTGCTTCCGAGACCAGTCCGTGCCGTGAGTTCTCATCTACTGAAATCCATTCAAAAGAATGCCTCGTCAGCTTCAACAGCATCGGACAGTTCACTGTCCAAAGTCTGTGTCCAGTTGGCGGACGGTCGTTATGTTATGCTTCAGGCTAGTTTGATGCAGTCTTTCGAATCGGCAGAACATTCAGAGAAATGGGATCAGATCGCCGTTTGGCTGGAGCAGGCCATGCCTCAAGACTTACTCCCCCTGCTGTCCGAGAGTTATGCCTTATCCGCTCGGGAGCGTGAATTGCTCGCCTATGTACTACGCAGCTTTTCCTCGAAGGAAATTGCAGCGGCTATGCATATTTCAACCTACACCGTTCAAGATCATCTGAAGTCCATCTTCGCCAAAACAAAGGTTTCCTCCCGTCGGGAGTTAATCTGGCATTTTGTTTCCCGTTTTCAGTTATCCGGAGAGCCGGAGATACCTGGAATGTAGGTTAAGCAAACAAAAGGAGCGTGTCCCCATGGACGCGCTCCTTTTGTTTGCTTGATTTAAATATTTTTATACCTCCACTACGACTTGGCAGGTTTAGCAGAACGTTTGGAAGCACCTGCATTTTTTTCATTTTTTGTATTTTTTGCATTATTCGTATTTTTTGCATTATTCGTATTTTTAGTATTCTTCATGTTTTTAGCACCTTTGATGTGATCAGGCTTTTGCGAGCTTACTTGCGTCACTTCGGCTACCTGAGGATGCTCTACTGGGTACAATTTGCGGAACAGCAGTGTCTGCAGTACTAAAAACGAGCCCCCGACCGTCCAGTACAGCGGCATAGCTGCTGGTGCGGAAAACGAGAAAAATGCCATCATTAGCGGGGAGATATAGCCCATAATCGCAAACTGTTTGCGCTGTTCAGGAGCCATATTTGCCTGTGACACCTTCGCCTGAATGAGATAAATAACCGCTACAACTACGGCCAGTACATAGTCAGGTGCTCCAAGCTTAAACCATAAAAACGAATGGGACGACAGCTCTGGCGTTAGCCGAATTGCTGTGTATATCCCCGATAAAATCGGGAGTTGAATTAACAATGGCAAACAGCCAATATTCAGCGGGTTGAATTTATGCTTTTTGTACAACGCCATTGTCTCTTCAGACAACTTCTGCCGACTAGCCGTATCGTTCTTGCCCTCGTATTTTTTCTTAATGGCATCCAGTTCAGGTTTCATCGCATTCATAATCACCCGTGTTCCCTGCTGGGACTTCGCTTGACGCATCATGAGCGGTAATAATGCGAGACGAATGACAAGTGTGATGACGATAATCGCTACACCATAACTTCCATTAAATATACTGGCGATATGCTGAATCAGATACGACAGTGGGAATACGATGTAATGATTAAAGAACCCTGGCGTGGAAGAATTAATCTCTGATACATTATTACTGCATCCGGCAAGCAGCATAACTGCGAATAAAATCGCAATCAGGCCATAGATCCGTCCCTTGCCAGATGTGAGCGTAAACCTCTTGTTTGCATTATGTTCCATATATATCCTCCTTGTTGATTGGTTGATTCCAGTCTCAACAAGGAAATACAGTCTGGTTCATCTTCATCCGGTGCTTCTTTTCGTCTGACCATGCGGCTCCAGTCTTCCGGCCTGCGCTGTAAGTTCAAGCCAAGTGCCGGAAAGACAGGTTCAATTCCGTCTCCAGCTCCACCTTCCATCCAGTACTCCGTCATACCACAATGAAGATGGGCAATATAGGCGTAACTGACGGTAAAAATCAGACCAATGGAGAATATATACGGCAATAGCTCATGTAATTCAAACAAGAGATCCACCCCCTTCATACGTTTATTTTTACATTATAGCACTTACATATCACGTTTGCATAAATGAACTGCTGGCAAATCCAAACTCCGCTCTATTCCGTTCTTAATTTGGACAATTCTACCCGGGCTACAAGATCACAAAGATGGGATGAAGAGATTATTTTATCAATCACGGGAAAAAGCTCCATTCATCTATCTACGTTTTATTCTAAATGATAAAATAAGAACAAAAATAAAAATCTTGACCGATATAACTTCTTATTTTAGATTGCTAAGGAACGTCATACATCATGTCATTAAGGAGGAACCCCGTTGAAGCTGCATCAGCAATACTTGCTACTCCACAGCCAGCTCGGAGAAGCATTTGAACACACCATAACGCTAGCAGATCTCGCTGTGATCCTTGACTGTACCCATCGCAACACATTAACGATTGTGAAAAAAATGGCTTCTTTGGGCTGGATTCATTGGCATGCCCAGCGGGGACGGGGACGGCGTTCGACTCTGTCATTACTAGCTCCAGCAGACCAAATTGCTACAGAGTACATGATGAAAGCGATGAATCGCCTGGAGTTGCAAGAGGCTGCCGATCAAGTTCGTGCATTCTCCAATTCAATGTCTATGCAACATGTTCTGAACCAGTGGCTGCTCGGTTATTCAGGGCACCACACGGAAGCTGGAACAAACAATGAACAAATCGATACGCTTCGTTTGCCTGTTCGTCAGCAACTTCATGCGCTCGATCCGTTATATATTAATTTGCTTGCCGAGTCTTTTGTAACTAGCCACGTATACGATGGACTTGTGCAGCGAGACGAGCGAGGACACATTTTGCCCTGCCTAGCGCATACATGGGATGTATCCGATGATAGACAAACATGGATTTTCCATTTGCGGAAAGGGGTTTATTTTCACAACGGTAGCCCCTTTACAGCATCAAATGTGGTTTATTCGTTTGAACGATTGTTATCTACGGAGCGCCGTACATTGTACCGTGAGGTTATGAAGCAGATTCATTCGGTTGAAGCGTTAAACCCATTAACTGTGCGATTCTGTTTAAGGCGACCACAGGAATTATTTTTATCTTTTCTGACGACCAGCCGGGCCGTCATTGTTGCTCGAAACCTGGATAAAGATCAGGCAAACATACCTATCGCCCCGACACAGTCCATGCTAAAACCGGTAGGAACGGGGCCTTTTAAAGTGACTGTATGGGATCAGCACCTGTGCAGACTTGAAGCTTATGCGGCTTATTTTCAAGGCAGAGCCCTTATTGACCGGGTGGATATTCTGCAAATTCCGTGGGGGACTCCACTCGATGAACTTGATTCAGATCAGAAGCCTGCATCTATCGAAAATGTGGAATCTCCCTTTTTTCACCTTGTGCATAATCCGACTAAAACGACGGGAACGGCTTGGACACAGGCAAGTTCAGGTGTGACCGTGACCAAGTTGCTTACGTGTAACACAGAAAAAACCGGACCGTTAAACGATCCGGCTGTACGAGCCTATTTGCAACACTCTATTCACCTGGCACAACAGAAGGGGACACCAAATCGGCCTCAACATCATGAATATAAACATGAGAATAATCCCACTTCGCAGGAGAGCCCTTTTTACGATGAGCCCATCGCCTTGCACCTCGCTACCATCCCGCAATATCGGCCCGATGCTGAGCGGCTTGCACTGATTTTGGAAGAATCCGGTTTTCATTGCACCATACACACAGGAAACATGGAACAATTCAAAGGCGATTGGCGGCTTGAATCTGATCTCATTCTCTTCTCCTTGATTCAAGATCGGGACGTGGAGCTACGCAGATATGATCTGTTCTCCACAATATCTGAGCATCTCGAATCCTCATCTCAGGAGCAAGTTCAACATAGGTTACAATCTATTGCCGCATCTCCACATACCAGCGAGCGCAAGCAGGCACTATTCGACATCGAAGAATTTCTAATTCGTGAACATCTAATGTTCATTTTGTCCCAAAAACCTGTAGAGACCGCTTATCTTCCTTCCGTTCGCGGAATGTCATTCAACAGTCAGGGCTGGGTTAATCTGCGGCACATCTGGTTTCCCTCTGATGAGTTGTGAACCTTGGTATAGTCCATCATCTTTCTGATAACGTCATACTCTTTCCCGTGTGGGTCCGGGTGTAGTTACGGCTCAAGGAAACCGTATCCTTTCGACGATAAACACCAAGAAGCAAACCGATCATGGCGTATTCAAGCATCACATGAGATCCATATCCGATAAGGGGAAATTCAATACTCATGATTGGGACCATTCCCGTGATGATCGCAACTGAATAACTCAGTTGAAGTGCAAGTGTAACCGTTACAGACAGTACAATCATCGAACCAAACTTCTCTTGTATACGCGGCAGTATTTTAAATAATGTCTTTACAAACCACACTATGCCAACAATAAACAGCGCACAGGCAGACCACCCAAACACGTCTATAAGCATAACCCCTGGATAACTCAGATAAAGATATTTTAAAGTCGATCCTAACGGGATGTTCGTACCATTTCCCCACCATCCCGCTGTTTTGACGATATCAATAATAGCGTTATTCATAAATTCCATACCCTTAGAGTCTTGATCCAGATTAAATACCACAGACAACCTTTCGAATCGACTATATTGATCGGTTACAAGTAATAGAACGGCTGCAGCCGCTCCGCAAAAACACGCAGTAATCAGCGTATACAGCCACTTTCTTGTAATCCATCCGAACAGTAGTAAAGATATGCACCCAAATAACGACAATCGGACCCAATCCGAGATTTGATAGATAAGTACCATAGGCAAAGCTACTAACCCAACATAGGTAAAGATCATTTGTACGTTCAGACCCGAACGAAAATGGGAAATGACAATCCCGCCGATCGCGAGTGGCAATATCCAAAGGGCGGACGTGGTAACATCGATTGAGAAGCCAAATGGCAATATAAGCATTCTATTCAAGCTACCATACGAGTCTGCTATCACCGGGGTAATCCATAAGAGAACATTCATTAGAATGTATACCCACCAAGCAGATTTAATCCATTTCCTATAGTCGAAAAAGAGGCAGAACAACATGGCTAACATCCCCATACTTGTATACAGTAGATGGACGGATGAGTATTCATTTCCCAAGTCTAATAGACTATTCGTATATATCCAGGTCAAAACCATGCCAATTAGAGCCATCCCCACGACTCCCGCCAATAATCCCCAGTGCATTCGGTGACGATGAATGTTGTGCATTCTTTTGCCTAGATCAGCCGGATCACCCATTTGTTCAATAGCGTATGTGGCAGCTTCCTCCGTTGTAAATCCTTCCTGCTCCTTGTCATAGGTCATCTCTTCGAGATGATTCCCGATTTCTTCACGAAGATCGTTATGTACTTCCCTCGCCCTGACCTGACCACAGATTTGATCCAGATAATTCTGAATCTGTTCCTTTTTTTCTTGTTGCTTCCCCTGCTCTTTCACTTTCTTCTGATTCATCAGGCTAAACCTCCTTCACCGATCACGCGATCTACAGCACGACGAAATACAGACCATTCCGCTTTTTTCTGTTGTAATGCCTGTATGCCTTGCTCTCGAATGGAGTAATATTTCCGTTTTCTGCCCTCCACTTCTGCCCAATAAGCCTCCACCCATCCTTCGATTTCCATCGCATGTAGGATCGGATACAACGTTCCTTCTTTGAGAATAAACACTCCCTCCGATTGACGATGCAGTTCCTTAATCAGCTCATAGCCATACATGGGTTGTGCATGAAGTAAAGTTAAAATTAATGTTTCTGTACTTCCTTTAATCATTTGCTTATTAATCTGCAAACAAAACGCTCCCTCCTAAGTACTGGTCTAATGCATCGGAAATCTATGCATAGTTAATCTAGGTGTCATGATACCTTATAATTCCTTCTATGTCCAGCACTCCATTTATCTATTTATGTTAAACTACCTCTATCCAGCCTTGAATTGTGTATAGAAATTTTTTTGATCTTTACAGATTTAGATAGACCGATATTACGAATTAAAGGAGACTTTCTCGCATGAGTAAAAGTAAACTTATTTTCTTTCTTGGCGGAGCCGGAAGTGGCAAAACTACGCTTGCCAAAGCGCTCTCGCGCAAATACAAAGCCGCCTTTCTGGACATGGACATCCTGCTTCGCCCAGCCGCTGAGGCCATTATGACGTTACAAGGGCTTGATCCATCCGACCGGGATTCACCGGAATACAAACGACTGTGCCGTGATCTGGGTTATCGAATCACGATGGACGCCGCCCTGGATAACGTGCAGCTTGGTGTAGATACCCTTGTTGTAGGTCCTTTTACCAAAGAGACCGAGACACCGGATTGGATCGAGCAGGAACTTGCACGCATCGGACGGTCTCTTCATGACACCGATGTTCGAGTCGCTTACGTTTATTTGCAGAACGAAGCATTGTATTACCAAAGGATTACGGCAAGGCAATCTCCTTTAGATGAATGGAAACTAGCCAACTGGGATGCATTTCGTGCGTCTCTTGACCGAAAAAGAGTGGCTTGGCCTCTTCCCGCCGAATCTGTTGCGTATATCGACAACTCCAGTGACGATCCTGACATTGCCTTTGCTGAATTGGAACGCCGGATGTATGAGTGAAAGGAAAGGGTGACTTTTTCAAAAGGAAGGTGTATCCATAAATTCCTGTACATCGTTTAATGGAAATTGGAGGATAGCTTGACTGAATTGTAATTGGACTGTAGTGAAATGCCGGTTTTACAGGTTAAGCTTTCTTCGGGGCGCAGGTATTGGGGTGAACTGGAACTGGTTCGGGTACCATGGGATTGCAAGTTGCGTTGAGCATGCGAGGTAGGTATGAAGGCAATCAATCTCTAACGATCCTGAGAGAGCTTATTTGAACCTTTTTGGCGGTTTTAAAATTCTAACGATCTCAGGTGACGCTATTTTCCTAAAATCGCCCCGATCACAGCTAAAAAGTCACCGAAACAACGAAATAAGCTCTCTGGTGATCGTTAGATTTTCCTATCAGTCTAGATGGAGGAAATAAGGTTCCTAGTGATCGTTAGAACTTTAAGGGTGAGGATTAGAACTCATTTTTGCTATTCTTGACTGATACGTTAACCTTTCCTATCACCACTCCGTTTGATCACTCTCTCCATTCTGCTCTTCCCCATAACCTGCTTGACACACTCATTTCGACTCGGTAAACAAAAAACACGAGAGAGTTTATGTTCTCCTCGTGTTTTCAGTGTTTTTAGTGTTTTCAATGTTTTTAGTGTTTTCTCTATTTTCTCACGCTCGTTGTACCTTGTATTTCCCCAATTCCACTACTGCATCACACTTCACTCGCCTGCTTCTTTTTCTCCCGCCGTTCAGCAATACGAGCCGTAATGAGTTTATGACTCTCGTCAATCTCCTCGGGCGTGCAGGCCGCTTTCAGTTCGTACACTTTCACTGGGGATCGATCAATGATATCCAGGAATGAATCAAAATAAGTCATGTCCTGACTATGAATATAAGGACACCAGTGATCTGACAACCCTACCGTTTCATGGATGTGAACCCCCACGACATGATCGATCAGCGCATTGGCTTCACGCACGTTATCATACAATCCCATCCGATCCATCATCATGCCGTGGCCGATATCATACCATAACCCAAGCGGTGCCCCCTTCATCTGACCAATGATCGATCCTGCTTCCTGTAGCGTAGGCATCTGATAACAGCGTGAACGGGTTTCAATTCCGAAATTCACACCGTATCCACGTTGCTCCGAAAGATTACATACCTCTTCCAGGCTTTCCTGTATGCGTTTCAAATAGTGTTCACTTCCAGCCTGCCTCTTCTCCAGCATCTCCTGCCACAAAGCTTGATAAGCTGGTGAATCCTTGCCTTGCTCGTGATAGATCTTTTTCAGAGCTTCGTCAATGTTATACTCAAACGGGACTTCTCCCGGGTGAACAACTACTGCCTTTGCCCCGTAGCGATGAGCATACTCCGCAGAACGAAGCAACAATTCAATTGCCCTTTTACGCCGTAGCTCATCGTCGAATCCAAGCAACACCGAATCCGTTCCGTAATCCGGATCGGCCACATGCGGGAACGTGTTATGCACACTCGATACACCCACTTGCCCACGTTCAATCATCGGTTCAATCGTCTTTAATAGCTCATCCGTCACATTATAATTCAACTCCACCTGCCTGAATCCAAGCGACAGAATCTCTTCGATCATACCTTCGCCCGTCGTATGGCGCTTGATATTCCAGCATGTCGAGAAAGAGTACTCTTTTTTGTCTGTGTACATTTACTCTGCCCTCCTCCTTACGTACTTTAACCCTACCATAGCCCTTCTAATAGCCTTCTGAAAACGTCCACTTATATTCTTCTGCCTAACCCTATGATACCGTCTGGCATCATCGATCTATTCAATGATACTGAGTTCAAACCTCATCCTGTTATCCGTCACGCCCGGAACATAGCGGTAGATTATTTCAGCATAGTCGGTATACATTAACACTGTCGGCGCTGGGGCTTCGGCTTTTACAGAACAGGTTAGCCCCGGAAGCGTCCAACGTGTTGGTTGTAAATGCTGTGGATGCAAGTGAGGTCCTTTAATTTCAAAATAAACCTCGATCTCCTCCGCCGTATCCAGCTGCACCTCAATTTGCAATGACTCCGCTGTGACTTCTGCTTCAAAAGTGATACCGCGCAGATGGCTGTTCCAGTCTCCGCCTGTTTCACGCCGAACAAGACGCAGGTAATACCGCTCTCCTGCCTCGTTCTGCCAATGAATCGTTGCCGGATGCATCTGGCCGTTGGTATTGCGGCTGCCGGACATCGCACCTATCATTCGTGTCTCACCAATCCAGGCCGAAGCGGTGCACAAATTCCGATTCGCTTTTGGATCGTTGCGTTCGCAGAGCTCCATGAACTGTTTTTGCACAAATCGATCTCCTTGATGGGCTTTGAAATACGGCACAGCCTCCTCCGGAACATCAATCCCCAGTAAAGCAATCATCGGATCATGCCCTGATTCACAGTTCATGCCCGTCAAATACTCGTAACCTTCTCCCAGCAAAAGATAGAGAAATACACCGATCGAGCTATGCTCCCGCATCTCCATATCATATGCACGAGCAAATGGCCCCGATAGATTTTCCAGGTTTGCATTGTAATACAGCGCAATATTGTTCCATAATCCATGCTCAATGCGATGAGTAATTTCAGTCATGCGTTCCGTTACAGCATACTTTCGGAACATCCCGAGTACGGCGAGATCCACCCCGTAATAGGTCGTCGTATTGAACTCGGCAAACGTCCCCCCGTACTGCTCAAACTCCTGTAACAGACTTTCGGCTTGTTCATCCGCATGCTGAATCCAATCCACCCGCTGGAACCGATGTCCGTAATAATGGGTGATAAAAATATGCATCAATTCAATGTTCGTGTTCATCGGAATCACATCTGACCGTCTGCGGTCCACGGAGCCTAGAACGGCACGCTCCATCGCTTCATCCATCCGCTGAATAAGCTTATCCGGCAGAAGTTCTGCAAACTCGGTTGTCGCTATAGCACACACACATGCGATAAATTCCCGCCAGTTTGGATCATAACTGATCCAGACCGGGGGCAAAACAGCGTTCACGGACGCATAGAACAGCTCTCTCAATCGTTTGACGTCTGCGTCTTTCTTCACCAAATCATTCTCTTGCTGCAGGTTATGAATAAACTGCGCAGACACCTTCTCAAAGGTGCGTTCCAGGAAATAGGCTGTGCCTGGCGCAAATGATTTCCATGCATAATGACCCGCGGGTGGATGCTCTTCATTCGTCTGGGTCGCGAAGGTGCCGTGATAAATTTCTTCCGGTGCATCATATTGATAATCAAGCACTTTATGAAGTACACGAACAGCCCGCTCCACATCGCCGGGCTCCTGACGAATAAGCAAGCCCAGCGCATAATGCGCACTTCCTCGTGTACCGTGCTGTGATGCATCGTCTTCAAAACTGCGAAGCAATGCAAATTCATCGTCATAAAAACGATCCATCATGACCATGGACTGGTGAACCAGATGCTGCTGTTCCTTGGACATCTTCTTAACCATCGGTTGTGTCATGCCTATGACCTCCTGAGACGTTAGCCTTTTACAGCACCTACCATTACACCGCTGATGAAAAACCGCTGCAACCACGGATAGACAAGCAGGATTGGCAATGTCGAAAATATTACGCTGGCTGCTTTCAAGCTTTCCGGTAATACATGAACTGCACCAATACCTTCATTTTGCATCAGTTCGGTAATTTGGTTTTGCTGAATCATCTGATATAACTTCAATTGTAACGGATACAACTCCGGTTTGGTAATATACATCAATGCATCCTGGAATCCATTCCAGCGTCCTACAGCGTAAAACAAGCTGAGTGTAGCCATTACCGGAAGAGACAGCGGTAGAATGATGCGAATTAACGTTCCAATCTGGGTACTGCCATCAATATCTGCCGCCTCCTCCAGACTCTCCGGAATGCCGCGGAAAAAGGTGATCAGAATAATCATATAAAACGGGCTGATTAGTCCAGGAAGAATGAGTCCCCAAGTGCTGTCAAGCAGATGCAAGTTTTTGATCAAAATATACTCCGGGATAATCCCCCCGCTAAAAAACATCGTTACAACAATGACCAGCATGAACCATTTGCGGCCTCTCAGACTGCTTTTGGCAAGAGGATATGCTGCCATAATCGTCATAAGCATACTAAGCACCGTGCTCAGAACCGTCAACCAGATCGTATAGATCAGGGAACGAATCATGGAACCATCACCAAACACCTTACCGTATGCCTCCCAGGACAGCTCTTTTGGGAAAAAGGAAACCTCTCCCGAACCAATCGCCCGGTTCGAGCTAAGCGAGATGGCAATGATATGGATGAATGGTGCAAGGCATAATACCATCGCAATGATAATCAGAGTTACATTTACTGTGTTGAATATTCGATTCGCCGTGTTTTCCGACATCTCACTCACTCCTTACAGATCATAGATGGACACCGTGTTGCCGCAGAGGCATTCGTTTTGTTACATAATGCTCTCATCTGTCAATTTTTTAGATGCGTAGTTCGCGCCCAGGATGAAAATCAGTCCAACGACAGCTTGGAACAGTCCCACTGCGGTCGCCAGAGTCACCTGACCGGATTGCAGACCCAGACGGTATACAAATGTACTGAGTACATCCGAGTATTCGCGTACTGCTACATTTCCGATGATGAACGGCCGGTCAAAGCTGATGGAAATCATGTTTCCGACGTTAATGATCAGCAAGGTAACAATGGTCGTTTTGATGCCTGGCAGAGAGATATGCCAAATTCTGCGCAAACGGCTCGCCCCGTCTACCTCGGCTGCTTCATAGAGCTCACGGTTAATGCCTGTAAGGGATGCCAGATACAAAATCGTTCCCCAGCCTGCACTCTGCCACACACCTACAGCGAGATACGTAAAAATCCAATAGTTTTTATCCGATAGAAACGGAAGCGGATCGAGTCCAACGCTCATTAACATATTGTTAATGAAGCCTGATTGTGTGCCAAACACCTGCAGTACGATACCACCTATGATGACCCAGGAAATAAAGTGTGGAATGTAAAGCAACGTCTGTGCCATTTTTTTGAACCAGGCTACTCGTAATTCAAAGAGCAGGATAGCGAGAATCAGCGGTGCCGGAAAGGATACGAGCAAGTCGAGCAGATTCAGAACGATTGTATTACGCAGGGCGGTGTAGAATCCCTGATTTTGAAACACTTCCTTAAACGCATCGAATCCAATCCACTCACTGCCGCCGATCCCTTGGAAGAAGTTAAAATCCTTGAAGGCGATCTGTACCCCATACATTGGACCGTATTTGAAAATGATGAAGTATAACATTGGCAGCACAAGTAATGCGTACATTTGCCAGTTTCTGCGGAAATACGTGCCTGTCTTCATAATGTTCCCCCCAAGTCGTGAAGGATATCTCATGGAAGGCGATTCTAACATCGCCCCCCCCATGAAATGTCCTGTTCAATTGCGGTCAGACCTGTCCAACCTGCGCTTATGATCATTACTTCATCGCTTTGTAAGCCTCCGTACGCTCATCAAGAATGGCTTGACCCCCACTTGCCATATAATCACTCATCATGCTGTTATACACCGCTTCAAAATCAGACGGCTTGGAGATCGTTGTTTTCACAATAAACTCCGAAAATTTGTCTTTTAAGCCGTTGCCATAACGAGATTCCGCTTCAATGGGCTTGGAGAAACGTACGGGTTGAATCGTATCCGTATTGGAGATGGTTACGGATTTGCGCATGTCATCCCGATATTTGGAATCCACCTGAACGACATAAGCCTCTTCGTTTTTCTTTTCGTCTCCGACATATTTGCCGTTTACAATGATCGCAATGTCACCGGAGTTGTAAATCCGACCAGCAATTTCAGGTGAAGCATCTTCTTTGATCTGTGGTACACCGTCTACCAGCTCATAGTTTTCGTCTTTCACGCCGTATTGCAGGTCAAACAGATTGTTGCCAGATGCCATCCAGTCCAGATATTTCATGGCTGCTTCTGCATTTTGACTTGTTTTTGGAATCATGACGTACATTGCATTGGGTGCATATGCAGGCTTGGCAAATTTGCCTTCCGAGTTTTTGAACGCGTCAATCGGTGTCATCACCGCATCCGGTTTGTTCGTTTGCAGGTTTTTATACGTACCTGAGATGTAAATCTCTCCCGCATCTTCACTATAGAAACCTACTTTTCCGTTGGATACATCTTCCCACAGTTTTTTCTTGTCTTTATCCAGCCCGAAGTCTGCACTCATTAACCCCTCGTTATACAAGGTGTTCATATATTTCAGCGCATCCTTGAAGCCAGGCAGCAACGTTGGATAATCATTAGAGCCAAGCTGTTGAGTCAGTGTATATCTCTGTTCTTCCGTGAGAGGCTGAATGAAAGACCAAATCAATGGCTCATATTGTGCCGAAGCGATCGACATCCCCATGGGAATGAGTCCTGATCCCACTTTGCCTGGATCTTTCTCCTTGAATGCTTTCAGGACGGTGTGCAATTCTTCAGCCGTTTGAGGTGAAGGCAATCCGAGTGCATCCAGCCAGTCCTGCCGGACATACGAAGCATACTTGCCTAACACCAGACGTTTACCCGGGACTGCGAATTGTTGCCCATCATATTGACCGTATGCAAGCGTGTCATCACCCAGGAATGTTTTCAGATTACTTCCTTCTTTGTTCAGCAGATCGGTCAATTCTGTCAAACCGCCTTGTGAAGCATAACGATTAAATGTACCGGAATCATAAGTGAACACAACATCAGGCACTTCAGAACCGCTTGCCATGAGCACGTTGAGCTTCTGCACTTCTTCTGAACGCGGAACCGGAACAAATTTAACATCAATATTGTTCGGGTCACCAAATTCCTTTTGAATGAAGCGTGTCAGATAACTATCGGAGATGGTGTAACCCGCCGGTGTATTTCCCCGGTCAAAAATTTCTACTTTCAACGTGGTTCTGTTCCCCGCCCCCGCTTCCCCGGATGATGAAGATGATGATTCACTACCTGACGAACACGCGGATAATAATAGAGTGAATGCTGTTACCGCTGCGAGAATCGAACTTGCCTTTCCTGCCTTGCGTCTTTGAAATAATTTCATTTGACCTTTCCCCTTTCGCACCCATTCTGTAATGATTCACATGATCGCCACTCCGTTATAGCTGTCCAACTTGTTGCACCTGTGAATGTCATTAATTATTACATTGTTTTCTGAAAATCGACAATAAACTATTTTCAAAACAGGAAAAATTCTATTTTTTACGTTAAAAAACCTATCTCATAAACAATATTCCTGACAATAAACTATTTTCAAACCATTTATGTTATATAACCTAACACACTTTTGGGTTGTTCTCACTCTTTTTCAGGTGGTAATCCTCTCCAATTCGACAATTAACGACATTCACTAATCTATTTTCCTGATCAGCGCGCAAATAAAAAAGACCGCCTTATCCGCGGTCATTTCTAAACAAACTATGATGATGCTAGTTGGCTAGTTTCTTGGAGCAAGATTAAAACGAACGTCTCCAAAAAGCGTATCTACTGCGCTTCCCCCGAATTCATCCAGCACATACTCTTTACTCTTGTCGAGATGTTCCAGAATTAATACATTCAACTTCTGATCATCATGAATCCCGCCCAGCTTGAACTGCACAGGTAAGCTCAGTTGTTCAGCTGTCCCAGTCATGATCTGAACGAGCTCTGACTCATGTCTGTTCCTACTAGTCATGTAGCTTCCCGTTGGAATGTCCAAAGAATATCGTGATCCATCCACGCTAAAATTGAAGGTATTGTTATCCGTTGTAATGTTAACCTTGCTAACAAGCTCCAAGGAGCCCCAAACTTGTTGCCCATACTGATGCATTTTGTTTCCCCCCTTTTGATATCTATAGTTTAGAACATGTTGTTTGTTTTCTAACTGTGTTTTTACTTTATTTTTCGAGCAGCCTCACAAAAAAACTCCTCTAAGAAGCAACAGAGAAAATCTACGTTGCTTCTTAGAGAAGTTATCCAATAATATCTTATTTTATTAAGGTAAGACATCGGCGATATCGACAGATTTATTCCGCTTAACCTAACATCCTGCCTCGGTTTTATAGTTCTTCTTGCTTGCCATACTGCTTGCGATAATCCCCCGGAGTCACGCCAATCACCCGTTTGAACACTCTGCCAAACGAGATCGCATTAGCGTAACCCACTTGTTGGGCAATATCCTGAATAGCCATATCCGTTGATGTCAGCATTCGGCATGCTTTTTCCACTCTCAGTTTCACAAGAAAATCCACAAACTTCATATCGAATTCTTCTTTGAACAAATAACTCGCATATTTACCCGAGATTTGAAAACGGTCGCTTAGATGTTTCAGCGACAGATCCGGGTCATCGAAATGCTCCTCAATGTATACGCGTAGCTCGTTAATCATCGCACGGTGACTTTTCGTTTCGTTAACGGCAACATAATTGCGATAGACCTCTTTGAGCCAATCCATCAAAATCCCCCGAATGCCTTCGAGTGTGTCAACCTCCTGGATTTGCGAGCGGAGCCGCACCAAAAACAGCTCATCAAATTGGTGTTGTAAACGTTCGGATAACTCCCCAAACTCACGCGCCAACATCTGAATCAGCGATTGCAAGAGCATACGAATATCTTTATCGTTCATTTGGTCTTCATGGAACGCAATAAACATCCGGTCAAGCTGTGCACGCCACCCATCCCCCGTAAGCCTGAACTCCCGAACGATGTCTGCGAGCATTTGCAAATATTTGTACGAATGCAGCTCCATATGGCCTGGCAGTTGTTCACTGAGCACAATCGCATTCTGACCAAGGGTGAGCCGGTGCTGCAGAGCTGTGTCTGCACTGCTATAGGATCGAGTGATTTCTTCCCAGCCATTAACCGTCTGCCCAATTCCGAACGTAAACCGAATCCGGAAATGCTCAGCAATCCACATATGCAACCGTTTAGCCAAATCCATCAGCAGTTCACGGCTCAGTCCTTCTTTTTCATTGGAGGCAACTACAACGATCAGACGACGATTGCCAAACCATTCTGCCCATGCACCAAACTGGCTCTCTTTCTGCACCAGTTCCTTGAACACGTTCATCAGTGCCATTTTCAACGTATTGGAATGAGCGGGTAGGTCTGTCCCATCCATCTCCGCTACCAATACAGCGGCACACTGCGGCTCAAGAAAACGTTCCTCAAGCGGCTGCAAGTGACGAAGACGCTGACGGAAAGAATCTATACGTTCACCCTCCATCAAATCCACAAGCAACTGCCTGCGATGAATCAGTAGATTCTCATGATGCTGTTTCTCGTAATCCACCGTTTGAGCAATGAGATGTTCCAGCGCCCGGTCGATCAGTGCAAGCTCGTTTTTGACAGAAGGTGCGGCATTCTCTTCATGCACACGTGGCTGTAGCGCCTGAATGCGATTCATCATCAGCTGCATGGGTTTTACGTTTCTACGTGTAATATAGATCAAACCTGCGACCGCACCAGCAATGGTGAGAATACCAATCCCAATCCACACATAGGACACCAGCGATACCCATGAATATAACTGACCCGTTTGAATACCACTCTCAAAGGTAAGCCCCAGCTTCTCAGCCTTGACCCGGTTAAGGACATTCCCCTCTGCCGAGTCAATCTGATGAGCCGAATATACGAGATCCCCATGGCTATCCTTCACCTGTAGAAAAGAGAGATTCGCCTCCGTCATATTGTCAATTTGCCTCTCCAAGGCATACAACCGTATTGTAATAACAAGCAGGCCTTCACCACCCCAAGGTAGTGGCAGCCATTTATTCATGCTGATGACCTGTGAAGGGACGTCAAATGAACGTTCTTTGTAGGATCTGGGCTGATTCCAACCCAGATTCAGTTTATTTTTCAATGCCTGTTCGATATACGATTTATCCTCAAATTCCTCAAAACTTACCATGCCTCTAGGTGTAATAATGCTCGAATCCGACATTCGGTAGAGGTAAATCGATTGCACCATACCCTGTTGATCAACCATACGGTTCAGATCACTGGCTGCATCATAAATAAACTGACTGGACAATTGTCCTTTTTCGGCTTCCAAAAAACGACTGTACATTTTGTTCGTTACAATTTCATCCAGCAGTTTCATCTCAATATCGCCTAACGAACGCTCCAATGTGCTGACAATGTAATGTGAAGAGATCAGATCTGCTTTTCTGGTTTCTTTTCGTGACAGTTCGTTAACAATCAGGAAGGAGAGAAAGATCAGAATGGAAATCGTGAGCAGAAATAGGGGGAAATATGAATAAATCAACCTGGTGTGCCAAGTCCGCTTCAGATTCACCTTCATAGGCTTCAGTTCCTTCCATTTTTACTTTAGTTCCTACCTCTACTTCTACTCTAACGGGTATGCCCTTCTCTGCTCTTTGGCCTGTCTGCTGACGATATACAGAATGATTGCCCCCATTGCCGCACTGATTGTACAAGCCAGATACATCATTGACGGGCCGCCAGTATCCAACAAATAGCCGTTAAGCATATTCCCCACAATGCCTCCGAGTCCTGCAAACACCATGTTAAACAAGCTTTGACCCGTCGCCTGCATTTCACGTCCAGTAACAGACGCTACATATTCCACTGCCGCGATATAGAAAAATCCAAACGACAATCCGTGCAGTACCTGAACACCAATCATCACTTCCGGGCTGGGCCATAACCATTGAATCCCCCAGCGCAACATGTAGGCTCCCGCCGCTAGCAACATGGTTCGTTCATGCCCCCACCTGCGTAACACATAAGCGGCTACCAGCATAGAGGGTACATTGGTGATGGAAGCGATCAAAAGAGCTGTACCCGTCAAGGCAACCGAGCCGCCAGCCATCTGAAATGAAATAACAAAAAAGGAGTTAAATGCAGTAAGTGTCTGATTCACCAGAAAACAACCCGTGAGAAAGAGAAGGAACGTGCGATTTCGAAGTAATCTTGCCAAACCTACGGAGAAAGTGACCGAGGACGAGGAAATGCTCGTCTGCTTGGGGAGCGTACCCGCCAGTATTGCGCTTAAGATGTTGAAAAACAGAAAGGGCAACCATAACATATGAATGGAAAACTGGGAAAGATACATCCCTGCAGCGAATCCACCAAGCCCTGTCCCCAGGCTTCCGAACAGCCGAATCATACCGTAAGAGGTATTCGCCGCTCTTGCTGCCGTTACCGCATAGGAGTCAGCTACAGGTATCTGTGTCACTTGAAATATAGTGCACAAAGTATAAATCAAAATTAATATAATGTATACCTGAATATTATAAAAATACGCTAACGCCGCTGGAACAAGCAGACTGACCACCAATACAAGACGTGTCTTTTTGAATTTATCCACCAAAATCCCCCAGACAGGCTGGAGAATGATGGATATTAATGTCCCGAATGCCATGATGAATCCGGTATCCTTACTCGAAAAACCCTGAGCAACCAAAATCGGATTGATGTAAGGGTTAAAGATGCCTCCGGCAAGTCCCATAAACAGATATAAACCCTGCAATTTAATTAATACAGCTTTCGCTCCATTGAATTCGGCTTTTGTTTTTTTTGTAGTAGCCGTCATATGTCTATCGCTCATCCGGATCTCCATCCTTTTATTTCTGTAGTCTCTGTGTATGGTTTACTCCTATTACTAGCCGCTACATACGTTCAAGGTGACGTCTAATGGAAGCAAGCGCTCCGATTGCCCCTGCTTTATTGCCAAGCTCGGCAATGACCACTTGAACCGGAAGCACAACATAACGTTTGAGTCTGGCCTGAACTTCATTCAGATAATAGGTTGGATTGGATGCAGCCACTCCGCCGCCGAGTACGATAATCGATGGGTTGAGCAACGCCGTTATATTCGCGAGTCCTCTTGCCATATAGCGCATAGGCAGTTCCAGAATTTCAAGTGCAGCTACGTCGCCTGACTCCGCCGCCTTGAACACATGTCTTGCTTCAATCTGTTCCACTTCGCCTCCGGCCAGACTCCAGATCAGGGATAGTTCATTTCCTTTTCCCGATCTAAAATAATGCCTTGCCCGCTCCGTAATGCCGGTCCCCGACGTCACTTGTTCAAACACGCCGAAGGCATCACCATCTGCTACATATTCGGAGCTAAGTCCCTCATCACCTGTGATAAAATGTCCTATCTCACCAGCCGCACCGTGTTGCCCACTGTGCAATTCTCCATTCAGAACGAGCGCAGCGCCAATGCCTGTACCTACGGTTACCATTACACTATGACGGTGTCCTTTGGCTGCTCCCTCATCCACTTCTCCCATGGCCGCCATGTTCACATCGTTATCCAGAACGACCTTTCCACTGTAGTACTTAGCGATTATCGGCCGAATATCTTCTTCGGGCCACTGGAATGCAGGAGCGTTGCGAAGCACAGCTTCATCTTGCAAAATAACACCCGGGAAACCTAGCCCTACACCCGCGAGCCGATCCCAGTCACATCCAATCTCTGCACAGAACGTTTTTAATTCCGCGAATAACCACTGGAAAAACAATTCCGGTTGCTCCGCGAATTGCGTTGGCAATCTGTGCTCATGAACTTCTCCACCGCTTTTCTGATTGGATAACAACATCAGTATCTTGGTTCCTCCAATGTCAACACCGGCAACCCATGAGCCTTTCGCTTCGAGCCCTTCAAGCTGTGCTTCTGTCATTACACTTCCTCCTTGGCAGATCTGTTCTTTATGATTCGTAGTACAACGGTAAAAATTATTTCCTTCGACTTCTACTCTTCAGGTGTCCCTTGTTTAAGCTCCATTAATGTATGTTGTAAAGCTACTTGCACAGCCCCTGTAACAACCGCTCGTTCTCCAAGATCCGAACATATCAGCTGTGGTTGCACCGGAAAATGCTCGGCAACAGCTTTCCTTAGCAGAGGCAACAATACATCACCATTTCCACCAATGCCGCCTCCAAGCACGACTAATTCAGGGGCGAGCAGCGTACTAATCTGACGCAACGCCCAAGCGATCATCTGACTGTACTCTTGTATAATCTCGATAGCCCATGCCTCTCCGCTCCGAGTCGCCGCAAAAATATCCTCAGGTTGCATGTCTGAACTTAAAGGGCCGTTTAGGTAACGTTGCTTCGCTAGTCTCATCAGCCCATCAGCCGACAACACATCTTCGAGACGGCGGCCATCCTGCATCCGCATCTCGGCTACTTCACCAGTCAGTCCCCCCAAGCCATGCAGCAAATGACCCTGAACCATGATCCCTGCACCCGTTCCCGCGCCAATGGAGAGAAATACGAACAAAGGTGAATTCATCGCAGCTCCCTTTCTGTACTCCCCGAGTGCAGCCAGATTCACATCATTGTCCAGCATAATATCACATGGAAAGGCACGAGCTAAGGCATCACGGGAGAAGTTCTGCTCCATGCCTGCAAGCGGGTCTACAATCCGGCTAATCTTGCCTGAGACAGGCAAAACAACACCTGGAATCCCAAACCCGATGCAACGAAGATCGCTCCACAGAAGGTGATTATTCTGAAGCAGCTGATCCACATAGCTGTGTAACAATCGAAGTACAGGCGCTTCAGAGGGAACAGATGTCTCATGCCCACCCTCGACTCCAGCCTCTCCAGAGGACTGCGCGATTACTGAGTTGGACTGCACGTACTGATCTGGATCAATTGGCGGATAAGTAGCATAGGCTATGATTTGCCCATTCAGGTCAGACAGGGCAATTCGAATTCGTGTAGCCCCGATATCAATACCGCAGACATAATAAGCTGTTTCGTTAAATTGAATTAACATGGCCTTGCGTCCTTGGGCATTGTCTGCCCGACCTGTTTCCTTCACCAGATTACGCTCAATCAGGTGCTCTACCGCTGATGATACTGTCGGTTTGCTAAGTCCTGTTTGACGGCTGATATCCGCTCTCGACATGGAGCCTTGTGCAATCAGGGCATCCATAATCAGGTTTTCATTCAGATTACGGATATATTGCGGTGTGCCAGCCATTTTATCACCTCCGCTCTATAGTTAGTTAAGTTTCTTAACGAATTAAATTCAATATATCATCCACTTTGAAGTGTGTACAGCATATTTTGAGCGAATACATCTCATGCAAATGACATCTGCTGCAATCATGTTGAATCAGGAAAAACAGCCAAAAAACTTCTGTATATTATCGAAGGCAATATCATTCCACAACGTAAAAAGGACGAAGCGGGAATCGTTCCTCACTTCGTCCTTACTACATCGACCCATTACAATATATTATGACTTCGAAAGCTCAATAAACCCTTCTCCGAATACATCGCGTACGTCATGAATGGTGATAAATGCAATCTCATCCTCTGCCCGTACAATTTTCTTCAGCATCGGCACTTCTTGCTTGCTGATCACAATATACAAAATCTCTTTCGGATTCTTCGTATAATAACCGTGCCCAGACAGAACCGTAACCCCACGATCCATCTTCTCAATGACCTGCTTCGCGATCTGATCCTGCTTCGATGAGATAATCATAACTGCCTTTTTCGGATTCAGTCCCTCAATAATAAATTCCATCGTTTTCGTTCCAACAAACAGTAACACGATCGTACACATCAAGCCCTGTGGCCCAATAATAAAGTAAGAAGAGAATGCCACAATCAGATCAAAGAAAAGCAATCCGTAGCTGATATTCCAGTCCAGATATTTATTCGCAAGTCGTGCCAGAATGACAGTACCTGCCGTTGTTCCTCCTACTTTGACAATTAAGCCGATCCCGAGACCTGCAAATACACCTGCAAAAATGGTATTAACCCACAGCTCATCTGATGCGATGCTCCAGCTTTCTGTCAGGTGCAGGAACAGCGAGTTAAAGATAACTGCAATAATCGTATATACTGTCGTGGTTCGATCCAGGAACTTATAACCTACGATTAACAGTATACCGTTGAGGATCAGGTTCATCAGTCCTGGAGACCAGTGAAACAGATAATACAAAATGATCGTGATCCCTGTTACGCCCCCCTCTGCCAGATCATTGGGGATGACAAACAAGTTTACCGCCAGCGCAAACAGAAACGCACCAGCCATAATAAATAAAATATCCGTGATTCTTCTTTTCATTCAGCGCTCCATCCAATCCATCCAAAAATAATAGCTTATCTAAACCTTTCAAAATTAATGTCCCTCATCTACACCTTTTAAAATCAATCTACTTCATCTAAATCCTCAAAAAATCAAATCGCACTTCATCTAAACCTTCCAATATTCGTCTTACCCTAACTAACGCATCTAAAAATAACTCTCTACCTAATAACCTGTCATATACACTCCAGGATAGATTCTACCATGCTCTTCGCAAAATTTGTATACATAATACAAATTGTTGCGTCATTTGTGCAAAGGAAATTTGAAAACGTCATCTTTTCGCGCTCTGTATCATGTAAAACGGAAACTGACCATGACAAATGTCATGGTCCATACTTGATATTTGTCATTACAACAGGCTGACGTTTATGACTTACCGTCATGCACGCATTCTTTTACAATGATAAAAACGCTTCCCAAAAGAGGATTACTGAGGATCGTCAGTGTACAGTCGTTCATGGTTGTACGCATTGAAGGAGGAACATGCATGAGCAGAAGCAAAGAAATGGCGCTAAAAAAAGAAGTTACACCTTTTGAAAAAAATGATCTCAAACTTAGCATTCGTCAGTTAATCAATACATTAGTCCCGCTCTTTGTATTATGGGCAGCTGCATATTACAGCTTATCGATCTCGTACTGGCTTACGTTCCCTATCGCACTAGTCGCATCGGGATTCGTGCTTCGAACGTTTATTATTTTTCATGACTGCTGTCATGGCTCATTCTTCAAAAGCAAACGGGCTAACGATATTCTCGGCACCATCACGGGCGTATTAACCCTGACTCCCTACCAGCAATGGAAAGCAGAGCATTCCATCCACCATGCAACAAGCGGCAATCTGGACAAACGCGGTGTAGGTGACATCTGGGTTATGACCGTCGATGAATATAAGTCTGCAACACCTTGGATGCGTCTCTTCTATCGTGTGTATCGTAACCCGGTGATCATGTTTGGCATTGGACCGATCTATGTGTTTCTGTTTGCCTATCGTTTTAACCGCAAAGCGGCAAGACGCAAGGAAAGAATTAATACCCATTTAACAACGATTCTAATCATCGCTCTGTATAGCTTCATGTGCTGGCTGATTGGATGGCAGGCTTTTGTCATGGTGCAGGCACCCGTATTTTTCTTCTCCGGTTTCTTCGGCATCTGGCTGTTCTACGTACAGCACCAGTTTGAAGAGACCTATTTCGAACATGAAGATGAATGGAGTTATGTCAAAGCGGCAGTAGAGGGAAGCTCTTATTACAAACTGCCTAAGCTGCTGCAATGGATCAGCGGAAATATCGGATTCCACCACGTGCACCACTTGAGTCCGCGTGTACCGAACTACTATCTGGAAGAAGCACATAATGCAACACCGCCTTTGCAGAAAGCCACAACGATTACCCTTCGTTCCAGTCTGGTTGCGCTCCGCTTCCGTCTGTGGGACGAAGAACACAAACAATTCATCAGTTTCAGAGAGCTGAAACAAGCATCACGCAAAAAATATATTCCGAATCCGAATCCTATTCGGGTAACCAATCAAGCGGGTCTGACAGAGAAGCCTTAGGCTCTGTCGGATTCGTTTTCTTGTATTCGGACGGCAGTCATGCTACAGTCAGGCTAAAGTCCGGTAACACCTTTTTCAAGGAGGAGAATGACATTCAGAAGTGGTCGCAACTATTTTATAAAAATACGGGGTTGAATCCATATGTATGGCTTGTTTTTTTCATTCTGCCCTTCTACTACATCTCTCAATATTCGCAATTGTGGACACTGGTGACCGGCATTACCATTATTCTTGTATTTTTCGTGTGTTATCTACTGGCCTTCATCACCAAGGGCTGGCAGGTCTACATGTGGATCGGACTACTGATTGCCATCTCCATTACGATGACGATTGCGTATGATTATGCCTATTTCTCATTATTTCTCGCTTTTTTTATTGGCAATATTAAAAATAAAGCCGGATTTTTCACCCTTTACTCGGTAAATCTCGGTGCAAGCTTCCTTACGGTCAATTATGGTTTTATCAACCAAAGCTCGCTGTTGCTTAGCCAATTTCCATTTGTCTTTATCAGTCTGATGGCCTCGATTCTTCTGCCGATTAGCACGTACAATAAAAACAAACGTGAGCAGCTAGAGGGCCAGCTGGAAAGTGCGAACAAACGGCTGGATGATCTGGTAAAAATGGAAGAGCGTCAACGGATTGCACGAGACTTGCACGATACGCTGGGGCAAAAGCTCTCGCTGATCGGTCTCAAAACCGATCTGGCCAAGCGCCTGCTTCGCAAAAATCCGGATCAAGCCATCACTGAACTGAATGAACTTAGACAGACAGCAAGCACAGCGTTGAAGGAAGTTCGCGAGATGGTTACAACGATGCGTGGAACGCAACTTGTGGATGAAATGTTCCGGGCGGAGCAAATTCTGAAAGCCGCTTCCATTGAGTTTATTTTACATGGCAACCCCAAGCTACAGGACACCTCACAATTAAATGAAAATGTGCTCGGAATGTGTTTAAAGGAAGCGGTGACCAATGTAGTCAAACACAGTCAGGCTACGAGGTGTATTATTGAAATTGAAGAAACCCCTTCCCACAATGTCTTAACCGTAGACGATAATGGGATAGGCATGGAGCGCACCCGCAAGCAAGATCGACGCGGAACGGGCATCCTCGGTATGAAAGAACGACTGGAATTTGTGAACGGCTGCATGGACATCCGGTCAGGTACAGGAATCGAAGGTACATCGCTTATCATCCATGTGCCCAAGCTGGTACGCAAACCGATAAAGGAGGCAGAAGAATGATCAGAATCGTCATTGCCGAAGATCAGCGTATGATGCTAGGCGCATTATCTTCGCTGCTTAATCTGGAGGAAGATATGGAGGTTGTTGGACAAGCTAGCAATGGTCAGGAAGCTCTTGCACTCGTACATCAACATGCTCCTGATATCTGTTTAATGGATATTGAAATGCCTGTTAAAAGCGGGCTTGAGGCTGCCGAGGAACTGAAAGGCATGAACTGCAAAGTCATTATTCTTACCACGTTTGCCAGAACCGGATATTTCGAACGTGCGCTTAAAGGCGGTGTTCGCGGTTATTTGCTTAAGGACAGCCCCATAGAAGAGCTCGCCGAAGCGATTCGTCAAGTGATGAATGGCAGACGCATCTTCGCTCCCGATCTGGTGGACGAAGCTTATGTTGAGGAAAATCCATTAACCGAACGTGAACACGCCGTTCTTGGCCTCATGGCTGACGGAAAAAACACGAAGGAAATTGCCGGACACTTGTTCATCACAACGGGCACTGTTCGGAATTACATCTCGATTATTCTTAACAAATTAAATGCAAGTAACCGCATTGAAGCAATTACCCGCTCCAAAGAAAAAGGGTGGTTTAAGTGAAGGAGCCGGTAATGGACGAAAACGATAAACGCTTCCCGTTACCTTGCATAAGAAACGCAATAAGCAAAAAGCTCGGCTCAAGAGGATTTCTCCCTGTGCCGAGCTTTTTGCTTATTTTACCGATACAACCATTCCAAGTGCGTCCAATGGAACCTGGCCTGTTTTCAACTGATGAATTTGTTTGCCGTCTTGCCATGAAATCGTGACACGCACGCTTTTTCCGCCACTAGCATATTGCACGTCCACAAATCCTTTGTCTTTGGGAGCAGGTAACATATGTGACTCCAGGTACTCAACCATTTTCTTTGCAATCCCCGGGTTGTTCATCCGGTCCTCGGAGACGGAGCGAATCTGTAATGTCCATCGACCTTCCTGCCATGTTAGATACTGACTACCGGCCGCGCCTTCCACCATGCCCTTGATGCCGTGTCCCAAATCAACACTCATATCCTTCGGTATATTTTGCAAATCTGTTTCAGGGAATAAATCCGTTTGATTGGGATTCTCATAGGTTTTCACTTCATAACTCGCTAACCAAGGCATTTTGCTGTTTGAATTCGTTAATGAGGGATCATTTAACGCCAGTGGTTTGTTTACTGTATAAAAGTTTACATGTGAAGCATCGATCGTGTTTGTTGTAATCGCTGCCCCCAGATACTTACCTTTAGGTAATGGGAAAGAGGTCGGGAGCGAAACACTCTGATTCTTCAACTCGCTGCGGACAGCCTTCACTACTTCGTCAACATTGGATAACTCCGAATGGGTTGTACTTCCATTGGTATTTGAATTGGCAGTGCCATCTTTGCCTGTTGAAGCAGAAGAAGCATTGGTAGCCGTGTTTGTTTTCGTGCCGTTCTCTTCAGTATCGGTAGAAGCGGAGCTCCCGCTTCCCGACTGCGTTTGCTCACTACCGGATGCTGCGGATGGTTGCCCGCCCGTCGATGCCTGATTCGAGCCTGGTCCTCCGCATCCAGCCAGCGCGAGCAAAACGGCTGTCGTCACCGGAATGGTCATCCATAACGATTGTTTTTTCATGATGTATACCTCCTAATGTTTGCACCGGCCCAGTTCCTAGTTTTTCGTTGCTAGTGACCTGTTCTCAACGCTTGTCATTCCAGAAATTCACCGGTTGCACGTTCTTGGTTAAAATTTCGAATTGATATCCTTCCGCCTTCAATGTTTTCAATACTTGAGGCAATACTTTCAATGTAGCCTCCTGATCATGCATTAGTACTACAGGTGTAGTTCCATTTTTATGGATGTTGTGAACTTGCTGCATGACGTTGTTGTATACTTTCTGATGATCTTTCTTGTACTTCCAGTCAAGTGAGTCAACGTTCCAATCCCACAGATGAAATCCTCCCTGCGCAAGAAGCACGTTGCGATAAGCAGGTTTCAAATAAGGTTTACTGCCATAGGGTGTGCGTACAAGACTCGTTTTAACACCAGCAACCTTATTCAAGCTTTCATTGGCTTGTTGCATTTCTTTCAATCCGCTGTAAGCATTTTTGTAAAATTTGCTTGGCACATGGGTTACACCATGCAATCCAAGTCCATGTCCTTCTTTTACAATACGTTTCGTTGCTTTCTGATATTGTTCCATATGAGGCCCAAGCATGAAAAAGGTAGCTTTGACTTTATATTCATCCAAAATATCGAGAAGTTGATTGGTATGCGCAGTAGGGCCATCATCAAACGTCAGATATAAAATTTTTGTATTGGCCTTAGGGCTTGATTTATCGGCGGATGACGCTGTGGCTGATGCAGACTGTGGCAACAATAAAAACGGTAACAGAAGTACAATAGCGAGTGTAGCAACGAATGATTTACGAAGTTGTAGCATAATAATAGTCTCCCTTGTGTGTGTTTTTACCCGGGTGTGTGTGTCCTCTTAACTCGTATCCCTTGGCGATTAATTTTAATAGTATCAGAGACACCTTTCACTCTTCTCGCTTCAAAGGCTACGGATGAGTTACACTTTTGTCAGATAAACTTAAAA
The DNA here is from genome assembly GCF_007680605.1 of Paenibacillus xylanexedens. Taxonomy (GTDB): domain Bacteria; phylum Bacillota; class Bacilli; order Paenibacillales; family Paenibacillaceae; genus Paenibacillus; species Paenibacillus xylanexedens_B. The sequence goes on along the minus strand of NZ_VEIO01000001.1, from coordinate 1,158,637 downwards.
ATTAAAACGATTTTGATAGATTTGATCTCCAACCTAGCATCGGTATCCATAGATCAATGTTGACATATTATTTATTACCCTATTTCTATATTCTGATAGACGTATAATGAATTTAATAGGATTGAACACAGCAAAAAAGCTTGCACGAATGCAAGCTTTCTTCCGTATACACGGTATGTAATGTTACGAATATACGCTTTGACGTTCAGCTCTGCTTACTCCGCAGGAACCGTAAATGAACGTTTGCTGAACTCTGCATCCAGCATGTAGAAGGCGTTACTGTCATTCTCAATACGGCGCAGCTTCTGAATGATGTTATCAAACAAAGCTTCCTCTTCAACCTGTTCATCGATGAACCATTTCAAGAAATACATTGTTGCGTGTTCACGCTCGTTCAGCGCGATATCCGCCAGCGCATAAAATTTCTTCGTGTTTTGCTGTTCATGTGCATAACCGTGTTCAAACACATCCAGCATGGAGTCGTATTCATTTTTCGGTTCAGGCATCGCAGCCAGTGTAGCACGATGTCCGCGGTCATTCAGAAATTTATAAATTTTCATGCCATGGAAACGTTCCTCTTCCGCTTGTACGAGGAAAAAATTAGCAAATCCATCCAGGCTTTTGCTGGAACAATACGCAGCCATCGCCATGTATACATGAGCAGAGTAAAACTCGAAGTTCATCTGCTCGTTTAAAGACGCAGTCAGTTCTTGACTCATGAAAAAACACCTCTTTCTGTGGGAATGTTTTCATTTTAACACAACACGAAAGTAGCTTGCATCCGATTTTCTACATTATTCGTCAAAGGACGAATTCACGGCACATAGTAATAAAAAAGCTCTGCCATGACGGCAGAGCTTTCTTGTATCATTTTGATGAAATGATTATACCAAGAACGCTTTGGAGATGATTACCAACAGGATGAACAGAACCAGAATCGCGCCTACAGAAGTGAAACCACCATAGCCGTAACCTCTTGTTTCTCCACCTAAAACTTCGCTCATTGATTGTACCTCCTCTGCAACAGGTATGGGTTATCTTATGCAGAGAACGAAACTTTGACAGGGCGAATGCCCTATTGTTAAAATTGGGTTGGATTATTTTTAAAGTCAGTATCGTGGCGACTGTACCTGCATGATATCCATAAAAGGCACCTTCGCCGTGAATTCCTCTTCCGTATGCTCAACATGTACAAGGCGTGTACGGGAATCCATTTTTACAATAATGCCCTGTACCTGCTCCTCCTTACCCCAGACGGTCAACAACACTTCTGAGCGCTCATGAAAAGCCTCCACAAGTTGATTCCCTAATTCCTCCAGTTCGAACTCATCCCGTGTGGGTCTTTTTGCGACTTTTGCTTTGGCCAAAACAGCTACCTCCTCTACTACGACGTCCCGATTCCACGGTTGCTTGCCGAGTGCATATTCAATTAGTATACCATTCATTTACGTTTGTGTAATGTCATGACACCTTTTTTTCGTTAAGTTCCTTCGTATATATTCAACTTGTATGACTTCACACCATCTCTTACTCATCTTGAGCTTCAACCAGTATGGTGTATTGGTTTGATCTAGTCTCTCCTGAGCGTCGTTGTGCATTCCACTCATACGTGTAGAGGGCCGTCAAGTTCCCTTGCAGAATACCCGTTTGTTCAGGAGCAAGTTGCACAAGGTAAGCAAATTCTTTTTCCGATCCTGCGCCGAGCTCACCAATGTGAAGATACCTTGGAGTCGAATATTCGGGGATATTTAACTGCATCTGACCACCCTCTTGCCCCACCCATTTAGCTCCCTGAGGCAGAATATTACCCAACTGCACGCGTGCAGGCAACGAACCCGTGTTACTGACACTTACGTTAAAAGTGACCGTGCCTCCCTGCTCAACAATAGAGGGGAATACCTCCACATGAACCTGAATGACAGGCAATCTGACCTCCAGAACAGCTTCATTTGAGATAAGCCTGCGTTGAACTGTACGAGAATCCGGCAAGCGGAATGTGTATAGTAATGCGGCGCGATTCACATAACTGTGTTGCGTGGAAATCTCTGCCGCAGCCACTTCGTTTTCCACCTGAGCCTCAAATTGAATATGTAGCTCGGAGCGGGCAGTTAGTGTGCCCAGATTAATCCCTATATTGGGGTTCGTACCTGGACGTTTGACTCCATTCCAGCTGAGACTACCTTCAACAAAGACTAGCGCTGCAGGCAAAACATCCTGAAGTTTGGCATCCACTGCATAATTGCTTTTGTTAGACACCGTGATATGATATCGCGCCGTATCTCCTGGTGTCGTTATTGCAGGAGAGACCGTTTTGACAACGGAAATTTGAGGTTCAACAATAATCAGTGTGACCACATTGGAATAAACAACTTCTTGTTTCCCTGCAGTAATGTATTTTAAGACAGCTTCACTTGATAATTGATCCGGGGCTTGCGAATCTGTCACCTGGGTTACCTGTACTCGATACTGCACCCGAATCACATTTCCTGGCCCAATATCACCAAGATCAATTCCAGCATCCGGTGTGACTTGTGGTGCGAACATATCGTTAATCGTCACACTTGCCGGGATAAAGATGGCACCTTGTGGCAACCTCACTGTTAATACAGCACCTGTCGCCGCGGCAAACCCCGGATTGCTCACTAGCACCGTGTACATCAAGATATCTCCAGCAAACGTGTTGCTCCGGTCCACTTGCAAGCTCACTTCGAGCCGCGATGTTTCGATACGAACTTCAACAACGTTGGACTTTTCCGTCCCGTTAACCGTTCTGCTGTCTGTTGTGACAAACTCATATTTTACTTCCGCCTGGTTCAATAGCGTGAGATTCCCAGGCACTCGCACAATAACGACTTGAAAATGATAGGTCAGTACTGCACCGGGCGCAACTTCTGCCGGGGGCAAACCCTGCGTGGGAGAGACTCCTGGCAAGGGGATGCCATCCCTCAGCACGCTGTTTGGCAGAAGAGCCGTTTCGAGAGAGAGCGGATCTACCACACGGATCATTGCCGCGCGGTTGCCCGTGTTTACAATCTCAATCTGATAAGTCAGAGATTGGCCCAAGGCTGCTGTTGTTACATTGCATCGTTTGCTCACTTTGAGCCTGGGACCGACCCATGGTGTCACAACGGTGTTGGAATAAGCCACCTGTTCCAGTTCAGTCGTACCCGAGCTGAATCGAACCAGGGACTGATTCTTTAACCAGTGGGACAACGTACCTGGAATTTCGCTCATATCACCACAACCTCTACATTGAATGTAACTGTAGTAGAAGCACCGGCAGCAATGGAACCTAGTGTGATACCTGTATTCGGATTACCTGTCGGTCTCGCCACACCGTTTACAACTACACTTCCCGGCACAAATACAGTTCCAACGGGAACCGGATCGACCATGACCACGTTATTCACTGTTTCTATGCCGTTATTCGTTACCACTACCGTATACGTGATCACATCACCAACGACAGCATCAATGGCACTGGTGCTCTTGACAACAGTTACGTTTGGTGCCGATACAGGAATGACAAGTACATTGGATGATACCGTTCCCGTCAATACACGCCCGTCTGGTGGACTGAATGTATAGTTCGCGACAGCTTGGTTGCGCAGTTGCTGATTTTGAGGCAGCGAATCGACCGTAACGCCCAAGGTGACCGTTACATTCACAGAGCCACCAGGAGGAATGTTACCTACGACGATACCTGTTTCGGGATTGGCACCTGGTTGCGGCACACCATCGATCAGAACACTGTTCGGGAGAAGCACCGCACCGGTTGGAATGTTATCTGTTAATGTAAGCGTCGCAACAAGGTTACCGCTGTTGTTAATTGTAAATGAATACACGATGTCGTCACCAACCGTAGCGTTTGATCTGCTTGCTGTTTTGGAAACGGCAATAATGGGCTGATAGATTGGAGTAACAATCGTATTGGAATAAGCCGCTCCTGAGAACACACCCGATGTAAAGCTTACAGAAGATTGACTGCTGACTTGCGGCGGTGTTGGAAGGGAGTTAACACGGACAGCGTAGGATACCGCAATCGACTCCCCGGGAGCCAGTGTTCCCAGCGCAATGCCCAGTGCCGGGTTCGCCGAAGCACGAGGTGTGCCGTTAACCAGCACACTTCCCGTAACAAAAGTGGTCGCCGGATCGATCGGGTCTGTCAGAACGATGTTGTTGACCGGGTCTATGCCACTGTTGGTCACAACCATCTCATAAACAATGGTGTCGCCTACGACGGCATCTGTAGATGTTGTTGTTTTCACAACAGTGACATTCGGTGCCGAGACTTGAATAATCAGAGCATTCGAAGTAATGCTTCCCCCAAGTGTTCTTCCATCCGGTAGCGTGTACGTAAAGGTTGCTGACGCCTGATTTGTAATGGACTGGCTTACTGGGAGCGTTGTGATGACGATTGAAAAAGTGACGATGGTCGTAGTGGTGACCACACCAAGTGAAATTCCCGAAGCGGGGTCAACGCCGGGTGCCGATGCCCCATTAATCACGACACTGTTTGGCACAAACTCCGTCCCGGCAGGAATGGTATCAGTCAGTGTCACCGATGCACCATAGTTTCCGGTATTCGTTACAGCAATGCTATAAATTACCGTATCTCCAACCGTGGCAATAGCTTGATCCCCCGTTTTGACTGCAGCCAGAATAGGCTGGTATACCGGGGTCGAGACCGTGTTGGAAAACGTCGTCGCCGAGAATGCTCCTGAAGTAAAACTTACCGTTGATTGATTGTTCAATACAGCCGTTGCGGGCAGACTTGTCACTCGTACACTAAATACAACGGTTACGGTGACTCCAGGTGCAATGGAACCCAAGGTGATGCCTGTTGAAGGATTTGCATTGGGACGCAGCACGCCATCCACAAAGACCCCGCTTGGTGCGAGTACTGTGCTTGCCGGCAAAGCATCGGTAAATATGACATTGCTGACATTGGCAATTCCATTGTTGGTTACATCGATGCTGTAGGTTACGATATCACCCACAGAAGCGGCTGTGGATGTGGTAGATTTAACAACATCTACGTCAGGTGCAGACACCGGGATGGTCAGTACATTAGTGAGTACGGATCTGCTGATACTTCTTCCGTCCGGCAGTGTGAAAGATAACGCAACGGAGGCCTGGTTCACAAGTTGTTGCGGGCTTGGCAGTGTATCTATGACAACGGAAAAAGTAATGGTTGTTGTCGCTCCGGCTGCCACCGTACCGGCAGGAATACCCGTTGCCGGACTGGCTGCTGGTAGCGGCTGGCCATTGACGATAACACTGTTCGGCACAAGCACTGTGCCTGCCGGCAAATTATCGGTCAGGTTAATCTGCGCTCCAAAATTCCCCTGATTATTTACACTAATCGTATAACTAACGGTGTCGCCTACGGTGGCATTCTGAGTACTGGCTGTTTTCTGAGCGACTAATACCGGTTGAAATACCGGGGTTAAGACGGTATTGGAGAATGTTGTGCCTGAGAATGTTCCGGAAGTGAACGTAACCGTCGACCGATTACTCAACTGATTGTTTGTAGGAATCCCGTTAACGATGACGCTAAATGTAACGGTTGCCGTTCCGCCTGGTGCAAGGGTACCTAGCGGTATTCCTCCTGAAGGACTGGCTGCGGGTTGTGCCACACCATTTACCGTTACAGTGCCCGGCACAAATGAAGCCCCGGACGGAATCGGGTCCGAGAACTGCACACTGTTTACAGGTGCAATACCGCTGTTGGTCACCAATACGGAATAAACAATAGTGTCACCCACGGTTGCAGCTGTAGATACTGTGCTTTTCACTACACTAACGTTAGGCGATGAAACCGGGAAGGTAAGTGTGTTGGACGTTGCTGTTCCCGTTAACGTTCGCCCGTCAGGCGGTGTGAATGTAAACGTCGATGAAGCAAAATTGCTAAGTTGCTGCGGAGATGGCAAAGAATCCACCACGACCGCGAACGTTACAATGGCTGTTGCCCCTGCCGCTACAATGCCTACCGGAATGCCAGCGCCTGGCGTAACTCCCGGCTGTGGTACACCCGAGACAACTACACTGTTAGGCACAATGCTTGTCGCTGCCGGGATCGTATCCGTTACAGTAACATTGGCTTGCAGATTCCCGGTATTGCTCACCGTTATGGTATAAACAACGGTATCTCCCACGGTTGCGTTGATGGTGTTTGCCGTTTTGACAAGTGCAATTTGCGGCTGTATGACAGGGGTCTGTGTTGTATTGGACGATGATGAACCCGAGAAGGAGCCGGAAGTAAAGCTGACCGTCGACTGATTGTTAATCTGGGAAGGGATCGGCATAGTTATCCTCACCTCAAAAGTTACGGTAACTTCGGCTCCCGGGGCCAAAGTACCGATTGGAATGCCGGCGGTCGGATTGGAGAGCGGTGAAGCAACGCCGTTCACCAGGACACTTCCGGGTATAAATGGGGTGTTCGTAGGCAGCGGATCGACAAAAATGACGTTGTTCACAGCGGTGGTTCCATTATTTCGAATCACAGAAGTATAACGGATCACATCTCCAGACACCGCATAATCAGCGTTATCCGTTTTAACAATGCTGACGTTCGGCAAGGACACCGGGATCGTAACCGTATTGGATGGAACAAAGCCCGCAATAGCTCTTCCGCTCGGCAGTGTATAGTTGTATGAGGCAACTGCCTGGTTAATTAACTGTCTTGGATCGGGCAGACTTGTGACGGTTGACAGAAAAGACAGCGTCACGGACGCTCCGGCAGCCAGTGTTCCCAGACTGATTCCTGTATTTGGACTCACACCTGGAGCCGGGTTTCCATTAATCAAAACACTGTTTGTCACAAATATGGCTCCAGCAGGAACCGGATCAGTCAGGGTAACGACTGCAGGAATATTGCCGGTATTGGTAATTTGAACATTGTAGTTGAATGTGTCTCCCACCGTCAGACTTGACGTACTTGCCGACTTCAGCACTTGAATGACCGGTTGATAGACGGGGGTATTCACCGTTACTGATGAAGACACACCATTGAAGCTACCTGAAGTAAAGGCGGCACTTGCCCTGTTGCTCACTACACCTGATGAGGGAACAGCAGTAATTCTAGTCTGATACGTCACTGTGATACTAGCGGAATTACTCAAAGTCCCCAGGGCGATACCTGCAACAGGACTGGCACTACTTTGCACCACTCCATTCACTGTAACCGTACCGGCTATGAACTCGGAGCCGGATGAAGGCGTGTCTGAGAGCACCAGATTTTGTACAGCACCCCCACCGGCGTTTGTGATGACAACCCTGTACGTGAGAGCATCTCCAACTGTGCCATCTGTCGTGTTTACTGTTTTCGACAAGGTAATATTAGGCGCAGAAGCAGGGATACGGACAATATTGGAACTGGAACTGCCAGATAAATTTCGGCCACTCGGTAGCTGATATGTGTAAGTAGCAGACCCTTGATTTTCTAATAAAGGCGGAGACGGAATAGTAGTCAATGTGGCTCTGAATACCACGGTGGTGCTTCCTCCAGGCAAAATGCTTCCCAGGGCAATCCCCGTCAGTGGACTTGTGCCTGGTCTGGCTGTGCCGTTAACCGTGACTGAATCCGGCACAAATGTAAGGCCAGCCGGAATCGTATCTGACACATTGACTTGAGCTGCAATATTTCCTGTATTGCTGACAACGAGCGTATAAGCAAGCTGATCTCCCTGTGTTGCATTGGTTTGGCTTGCCGATTTCACAATGTTAATCACAGGCTGATATACAGGTGTGGTTATTGAGTTGGAATTTGAAATGCCTGTAAAAGCTCCTGAACTGTAAGACACAGAGGCCCGGTTAAGAAGTGATCCTCCTGTTGGTACGGACTGCACACTTACTTGAAAAGTCACCGTTGCGGAGGTCGTTGCATTTAATGTTCCCAAAGCGATTCCGCTGGCCGGGTTAGCTGACGGCACACTTATACCCCGAACCGTGACACTTCCGGGGACAAAGCTCAGCCCTGTTGGAAGACTATCTGACAATATTGCATTCGTGATCGGCTGTATGCCCCCGTTGGTCGTGACCACCGAATACGTGAAAGTCTCTCCGACAGCAACATCCGTAACCGTTGCTGTTTTGAGAACGGTGACATTCGGCAAGGTTACCGGAATGGTGAGTGTGTTAGATGCCGCCGACCCCGTGATGGTTCTTCCGTCTGGTGAGGTAAACGAATAAGATGCGGTTGCCTGATCAACCAACGTGGGCGGTGTGGGCAGGTTCGTCACCAGTACTTGAAACGTAATGGTTGTCACACTCCCTGTAGCAAGTGTGCCCAAATTTACACCTGCCGCAGGATTGGCTCCTGCGATTACCGTTCCATTGACACGGAAACTGCCAGCCACATAGGAACTGCCAGATGGAATATTGTCAGCAATCGTCACATTTGCTCCTACATTTCCTCCATTCGTTACCTGAAGCGTATAGGTCACCTGATCTCCTACCGTTGCATTCGTGGTATTCGCTGATTTTACGATGGAGAGATTCGGTGAATATACAGGAAGCGTTGAATTATTGGAAGGAATAACCCCGCTAATCACCGGACCGCCAGCAACACTTTGAAAAGTAAATGCGGCATTCGCGGAATTGACGAGTTGCAGTACACTTGTATCGTTTGTAATCTGAGCACGGTAAGTGACGACAACACTGCTATTGAGCGCCAAGGAGCCTAAAGGTATACCTGATGTCACATCCAGTGTCGGTCTCGATACCCCTCCAACCGTAATGCTTCCAGGCACAAACGTTAGACCGGCAGGCAAAGTATCCGACAGTACTACACTGGCCGCACTGGCTGAGCCGCCATTAGTGATGGTTGCAGTATATGTGACGATATCCCCTGCAACTGCTCCCGTTGCTGTAAATGATTTCGCGACAGTAATCCGTGGTGCGTTAATATCGACTTGTATGGCGTTACCATTCACGATGTACGCATCACCAGAAGTAGTAAGTGTCAGCACTGCCGAGGACTGATTGTTGATCAGTCTTGCGGATACATCTACATTGGTTATATCCCAGCCCTGACGTCCGCCGACAATATTGGTCCCCGGTGCTCCATTGATCTGGTTGCGAGTTCCAAAGGTGCCTGTCGTATTCAGGGCTCCCGTATCGCCATTAATTTGAGACGCAAAAAAATTGGCCGCTAGATTATTTGGCCCAGAGAGTGCGACTGAAGTTGCGGAAGTCGCCCCGAATAACGCCTGATCTCCTGTCCGGTTCGCATCTCCCTCCTGCGCACTGAACAGTGCCCTGCCTCCCAGAGCTCCGGATACAGGCGTTGCAAAACCGGTCAGCGTGGTAACAACGGGAGCAGAAGAGGCTTGAACCAATACCCCTCCCGCACGTAAAGACATGTTCCGAAAAGGCAGATTTCCATTTTGATAGATGACGCCCAGCGTCCAGCCCGCATGATTGGCTGTAGAATCATTGGTAATTACAATCGTGCCCACAACACCACCAGTGACATATGTACCTGCTCCTCCATTTTGTACAAGGGTGGTGACGTTAGCCGATCGGACATATCCGGCCGCATTGTTGCCAAGGTCGAACTGATTATATGTGGCCGGGTCTGGCGTAACACTGAATGTGCCGGCAGGAGTCGTAAACGTAACCGGATTGTTGATTGCCGAACTGAGGTTGACTGTTCCGTTAATGTAACTTCCGCCCCAGATCAACTCGGCATAAAGAACGGTACTCCCTGCCGGCAAAACCAGAATGGCTGCTGAACTGTTGCTTTGATACAGACTGGTTGTGCCTGCCGGATATGTCCCGTAAGTCAAAGCCGTATTGGTGGTTGTAAATCCTCCAATACTGTCTAGTGTTCCCGGTACTCCTGCCGTTTCGGAACGGCTTAGGCCCAGAGTATTGCCCGTGAACGTAATTGCCCCTGTAGCGTTGATGGTTGAACGAACGACAAGAGGAATGGATTTCACCTCCCATTCAGCAAAAAATAAAATTCCTCGAACAGAGCCTGTTATCAGTCTATGATGCAAAGTCAGGGAATTTGTATGTCCACTTCCGAAAGTTTGGATAATCTTTGGATTATTATGTAAGGTTTATTATCATAATTAAAATTTTATCGCTTGCGTTTTGCCGATTGTATCTTATAATCTACTTATACGAGAGCAATCTGTCGTATCATTTTGATGCAGTCAGCGGTGATTTATGAACAGTTCAGCAGAACATAACAGCCCTATTCCAAAAGAGTATGAGATCAAGCATTCCAAATGGTTACGTAAAATGCTTCATGCTTATTGGGTCGTTGTTATTGTACATTTCTTCATTCAGATAGGTTGTTATCTTTTTTTGAAATATGATCGCACTCTCCAGGATTTCATAGTAAACATCCTATTTTGGCCCACAACTCTAGCTATTTTTTGTATTTTACTCACCAGTTATATGGATCGAAAATTTCCTTCCTGTTCGTTCTATACGATGTCCGTAACCAGTACAGTGATCGCCTGGACCATTATTCATGTCAATTACGACATTCGGATCATGCCGGCCATATGCCTATTACCGATTTTTGCCTCTGTGTTGTTTTTTGACAGCAAGCGCGTCTGGTTCATTTTTTCATTGCAATTGGCAGGGTATGGCTTGCTTCTGATAGATCCGGCGTACCGCGCATATCTGAGTTCTTTTGACATGGTTTCCATCCCGGCATTCCTGATTCTCGCCACCTATGTAGCCCAAATCATTGTGACTACCGGCATCGAGGTGCTCGACGATTTGCAGACAAGCATGGACGCCAAAGAAGACCTTATCGTCAGAAATGCCATCATTGCCAAACAGTCAAAGACAGACGGGTTAACGAATCTTTACAATCAGAGCTCGTTCAAGGATTATTATGAAAAGGCATTTGAGTACGCCAATCTCGGAATGAGTCTGCATTTGGCGCTGATTGATATCGATGATTTTAAAGTGATCAATGATACGTACGGTCACCGTGTGGGCGACATCATTTTGGAAAAGGTGTCCTTGATCATTCAGGAGAGCATCACAGCCAGTGACATTGCTGCACGGTATGGCGGCGAGGAATTTGCTTTGTTAATGTTCGAACAATCCTTTGAACAAGCTTATGATCTGGTTGAACATATCCGGCAAAAAATTTCATTAATGGGCCATCTGGAACTTGGGGGCGCTTCCATTACCGTAAGCATCGGCCTCAAAGGATACAACCTTGATTTGAGTAAAGACAAGTTGTTTGAAGAAGTAGATGCTTGCCTGTATGCTGCCAAACGCTCAGGTAAAAATAAAACCGTAACATCACTCGTTTCAGCATGATGAAGAGGAAACAGTAATTAAAAAAGTTGTGTGGCACACACCCGGATAACCGGATCACCACACAACTTTTTTTTTGCTTTTTATACGAATCGGCCTGTTTTCCGAACTTGCCTTCTTGCTTTATTCTTCTGCCCATTCCCAGCGATGGCGATATTGCTCCAGCCTTGGGTGGACTTGTTCAGGCTGACCGTCAATAATGAGACGAAGTTCCTTGATCCAATCCGTAAAGGAGTCGAAGGATGCCCATTGATTAGCCATTTCTAAGGTCATATACAGAAAAAGAGGTGACGGGTATTCGGCTTGAATATGTCGCAGCGCTGTGTCGATTGGCGTATACTTTTTTCGTTTCCCTTCTAATCCCTCTACCCGGATTGGTGCAGACGGGTGATCGCGCCTCCATTCATGAAGACGATCCTCTCTCTTGTAAAAGGATTGTACCGAATCTCGGCTCATTCGTTTTACCGTGCTTTCATGTAATGGGTAGAGCACTAGCTGCTTGAAAGCTCTTGCATTCATAATTGCCGCTGCACGCTCAAGCTGTTCGTCCGTTACGTTTTCGAACGAATCGTAGAAGATCAGTGAACCCTTGCGACTAGGCTGGGCAGGCTCATAGCCAAAGGGTACGTTTGCATATTTTCCAGACAAGCGCCCCACCTCCCTTCTCAGTTAAGTTACTATTAGCCAATCACACCTGCCTGAATGATCAATGAGTCAAACTTCATATCGTTATTATATCCTAGCCCTCGTTATCCGACTCGGAATAAAATGTGACTCTGTTCTTGCCCGCACGTTTGGACCTGTAAAGTGCCTCGTCCGCCATCCGAATAATCTCACTCGGATTGTTGCTATTCGTCGGATACTCCGCTCCTCCAATACTGCAACCAATATGAACACGCTCATACTCAATAATGAATGGTTTGTTCAAACTTTGAATAATATCTTGCGCATACTGGATCGCTTCCTGCCGCGGATCATCTCCGATAGAGCGAAGTACAATCAGGAATTCGTCACCACCAAGCCGAACGGTTATACCGTCTTCATGACTTAGTGCTGTAAGGCGCTGAGCAACCTTTTGCAACAAAACATCGCCCGTCTGATGTCCAAGCGAATCGTTCACACTTTTAAAACCGTCCAGATCCAGATAGAGAAACGTCAACGTATGGTCCTCGCTCTCTGTCTGTAGAGATTCCTCAAGATACGTCTCAAGGGCTGTGCGATTCTTCAATCCGGTCAGCTGATCATAATGTGCAAGATTCTGCATCACAACCAGTTCTGAGTCTTTATTCATGATCGAAGATACCATGTTTCGGAGTGACCGTGACAATGCCTCAATTTCCTTCAGCCCTTTGGTCTCGGGGATGTCAATATTCTCTCCAGCACCAAGACGATCTGCAACACGGGTTAGTCGAACCAGCGGAGCCGAGATCAGTCTGGACAGAAACCACCCAATCGGCGCAAACAAAAGCATGACAACGATGCCAGCAAAGATGTTAAACCACATCAGATCAACAACAGAGGAAAAAGCTGCCGACTTACCCTGACGAATGATAATGGTCCAACCCAGTCCCGGATAATCCTTATATCCCTGGCTATACGCTAAACCGGTAACGTACTCCTTGCCATCCGGCCACTTTTCAGTGGACCAGCTACTTGTACTGTTCCGATGATCTCCAATCTCTTCTAGTGCAAGCGGTTTACCTACCCACTCTTTGGGGCCAAGAAGCACCGTGTGCTCTTTTTTGCTAACGATAAAGAATTCAATATCCTTCTCCTCACGTTGCAAGGGAACGAGTACGGAAGCCTCAACTTCTTTGGCCCACGCCCAGCTGAGATGTGCTGCTAATACACCACGAATCCGGCCATCACTATCCTTAAGCGGGAAGCTGATATCTACAAATTGCAATGGCTCTCCCGACGGATTAGGCAATAGTTTGGCGAGCAGCACCGCATTATGTACGTCTCCAATAAATTTACCCTTGATTCCTTCCTGGTACACAGGCCGCTCCGATAAATCTTCCCCTAAAAGTATTCCGTCTGTGGCGGCTAGCACTTTTCCTTTTGGGTCCATGAATCCAACCCATGAAAAAGAGGGGAAGCTATTCTGTAGCTGATCCAACAGCAGTTGAATATCCTTGTGGTTAAATTCATCATTCATAGAAGCCATGTTGCCCAGAAGATTCATTTCACCAGAACGAGAGTACATGAAACGGTCCAGCTTGTCCACGGTCTGTAGAGCCGTGCTTTCCAGGGAGTGGCCAATTTCGGTTTCCACCGCTTCGAATGATTTTTGGCTGAAAACATATCCAATGGTTAAGATAACGAACAGAGATAACCCAGCGAAAATGACGGTGAGCACCGTTCTAAGTTTAAATGACATAATTCCTCCTGCACATCCGGTGAACCGCTCTTACAATCTCATTCATCCACAGCTCTGCGTTGCAAAATGATAAGAAATAGCTCTCACTTTATTTTGAATTATATCGGTATTTTAGTTTGTATTTTTAATATATGTACCCATACAAAATTTACCCAAAATCACAACCGAGTTTCTTCCATTCAAAGAATAGTCACGATTCTGTATATACAAACTTGGGTTATGAATAGAGAGAGCAAGCATATCCTTAAAGGATTGCGCCTGTATGTCACAGAGAGAATGACGAGAAAAAAACATTGGGGGTGTAATTATTTGAGCCTGCTTCACATTGCTGTTATTTTGCCTTTTGCAGCTGGCATCGTTCTAGCCTTGCTACAGAGACTAATCCGTAAAATTCATCTGGGATGGCTGGTACTTGTCGTACCGGCATCGTTATTTGTTTATTTTGCAAGCCAGATTTCTGCCGTGTCCCGGCGTAACCCGGTATCCGGACAAATTCCCTGGATTCCGTCCCTGGACATCGGATTTAATCTATATTTGGACGGACTTAGTCTACTGTTAACGTTGCTGATCAGCGGAATAGGCGTGCTTGTCGTCTTTTATTCCATCTTTTATATGAGCAAAAAAGAGGCGTTAAACCGGTTCTATCTCTATTTGTTAATGTTTATGGGCGCTATGCTTGGCGTCGTATTATCAGATAATATGATCGTGCTGTATGGATTCTGGGAACTCACCAGCATTACGTCATTTCTGTTAATTGCCTTTCATTACAAGCGTAAAGCTTCCACATCGGGTGCACAAAAATCGTTCCTGATTACGGTTTTTGGCGGATTCGCCATGCTTGCCGGATTCATGTTGATGTACTTGATGACAGGTACATTCAGTATCCGCGCAACCATTACCGAATGGGGGCATATTCAGGACAGCCAGCTGTTCTTACCGGCTCTCGTTCTTATTCTGATTGGAGCGTTCACCAAATCGGCACAATTCCCGTTTCACATCTGGCTGCCTGATGCCATGGAAGCCCCGACTCCAGTCAGTGCGTATCTGCACTCCGCCACCATGGTCAAAGCCGGGTTGTATGTAGTCGCCCGTTTCACTCCCATCTTCGGCGGACAAGGACTCTGGTTCTGGCTTGTAACTGGCGTCGGACTGCTCACACTGGGTTACGGATCGTTTTTAGCAGTGAAGAAAAACGATCTCAAGGCCATTCTTGCGTATTCCACTATCTCACAACTCGGCTTGATTATGTCCCTCTTCGGGATCGGATCTGCTGCTCTCTATTTCGGATATGGCGAGTCCTCTGCCATGTACACCATAGCGATCACTGCTGCACTGCTCCATTTATTCAACCACGGTACCTTCAAAGCAGCTTTGTTTATGGTCGCCGGTATTGTCGATCATGAGACAGGTACACGAGATATTCGGAAACTTGGCGGTCTGGCAGCATTCATGCCTGTCACATTCAGCCTGGCGCTCATCGGTTCACTGGCTATGGCAGGTATCCCGCCATTTAACGGATTCCTCAGTAAGGAATTGTTCTTTCAAGCGATGGTACAGATTACGGATCTTCGTATCTTTGGTTTAGGCTCCTGGAGTATTCTCCTACCTGTCATCGCGTGGCTTGCCAGCGTTTTCACTCTGATCTATGCCCTGATTTTTGTGTTCAAAACATTCCTCGGTCGTAGCCGAAGTGAGGTGCCTGCCGAGAAATTACATGAAGCGCCTGTCGGACTGCTCATTCCACCACTTGTTCTGGGTGTGCTCGTCATCGGTTTTGGACTCTTTCCGGATCTGCTGTCCGGGTCACTGATCGAGCCGGCAATGGCTGCCGTTCTCCCTTCCCTGCTGAATGGGAATGAACGCTTTGATGTACATTTCTCCCTATGGCATGGCTGGACTCCAGAATTGTTCATGACCATCGGTGTTGTTGTGCTCGGGGTCATGTTATACAAGTTACTGCCACGATGGAGGAATATTTATGAGCATTATCCACAGGGATTAACGATTAACAACATGTATCATGTCGTTCTCGACAATGTACAGCATTATGCACGGAAGTGGACAGAAGCTTATATGAACGGCTCCGTCCGCAATTATCTGGTTTATATTTTCTCATTCACCGTTGCGCTACTTGTTTACGCCTTCTTCCGGTCTGGCGAAAATATTACCTGGCATGTGCAGGATAATGCTCCATACTCATTCTACGAAGTCGTATTACTGGTCACGCTGATTGCAGCGGCCATTTCCATTCCTTTTGCCAAAAACCGATTATCTGCTGTCATTATGACCGGAGCTGTCGGCTACCTGGTTACACTGCTGTTCGTTCTGTTTCGGGCACCCGATCTTGCGCTGACGCAGATGATTGTGGAGACGGTCTCCGTCGCGTTGTTCCTGCTCTGCTTCTACCATCTGCCTGAGTTACAACGCGGCAAATCCAGCTCCCGGTATCTCACGGTGAATGCCATTGTAGCTGTTTCCGTTGGCGTTGTGATGACATTCGTCGCACTCGCTGCAAGCGGCACATTATCCTTGGATAGCATCTCGGCTTTCTTTATTCAGGAAGCTTACAGTTCCGCGGGGGGGAAAAATGTCGTAAACGTATTGCTGGTGGATTTCCGGGGTTATGATACGTTGCTTGAGATTATGGTTCTTGGCGTAGCCTCGTTGTCGATCTACTCCATGATCAACCTGAATCTCGAAGCGAAGGATCTTGGAGCCCGATTGAAATTCCGTAAAAATGAGGAGAAAAAGGACGAAGAACCCGAACTTGACGATGAAGCGGACAACACGAAAAAATACGGAAACCGCGAGCGTAGTACATTGTCCTGGGATACGGTTCCTTTGCAAAGTAATGATGTTTTGTTACAAACCACAACGAAAGTGGTTGTGTTTATCATTTTAACCTTCTCCATGCATCTGTTCTTTGCCGGACATCATAATCCTGGCGGTGGTTTCATCGGTGGACTCGTCACAGCTGCAGCCCTCGTACTAATCGCTCTGGCCTTCAGCACGGATACGATACGCAAAGCGCTACCCATCGATTTTCGAAGTTTGACAGCCATAGGTTTAGCCATAGCTTTGCTTACCGGTGCAGGTTCGTTCCTGTTCGGTGTTCCGTTTCTCAGCCAGACGTTCGGATATTTCGAACTGCCCCTGCTGGGCGAGACAGAGCTTGCTACAGCCATGCTGTTTGACCTAGGCGTATACCTCGCTGTGCTCGGCGTCACCATGACTATCATTTTACAGATCGGGGAGGATCGTTGATATGGAAATTTTGATGTGTGTGGCCGTAGGCATTTTGTTTGCGGTTGCCGTCTTTTTAATCTTGTCACGGAGCCTGCTCCGTATCGTACTAGGCATGTCCATTCTCACACATGGAGTGCACCTGTTATTAATAACGATGTCACGTCTCAAGACGGGCGCTCCTCCACTACTGGGAGAAATGGCAGAGAAATATGTTGATCCGCTCCCTCAAGCGTTGATTCTGACGTCCATTGTCATCAATTTTGGTCTGACAGCCTTCTTTTTTGTCCTTTCCTACCGTTCTTATCTGAAGCTGAGAACGGATGATATGGAAGAAGTAAGGGGGCGCCCATATGAATAATCTTGTGGTTCTTCCTATCCTGCTTCCGCTGATCACGGGTGTGATCACCCTATTGTTCTTCCGTAAAATCAATATACAACGTTTCTTTAGCGTGATTGGTCTGTTAGCCACAGCAACGGTTTCAACCATACTCAGCACACGTGTTGCGCAATCCGGTGTCTTGACACTTCATATGGGGGGCTGGAAAGCACCTTATGGAATCGTACTTGTTGCCGATATGGTCGCAGCGTTGCTGGTTGTTGCTGCTTCCATCATTGCGCTGGCTTGTCTGCTTTATGCTTTTCGAAGCATCAACAAGGAGCGGGAGCAACATCACTTCTATCCGTTCTTTCATTTTTTGATTGCGGGCGTGAACGCATCGTTTCTAACCGGGGATCTGTTCAATTTGTTTGTCAGCTTTGAATTGATGCTGATCTCTTCTTACGCTCTCATTGTACTCGGAGGCACGGAAAGACAGCTTCGTGAAACCATTAAATATGTACTGATCAATATCGTGTCTTCTGCCTTATTTGTCGCTTCCATCGGCTTCCTGTATTCCATCACAGGTACGCTGAATATGGCCGACTTGTCGTTACGCATTGCTGAAGTGGGACAGAGCGGAGTCGTCACATTGATCGCCGTTCTTTTCCTAATCGTATTCAGCATCAAGGCGGGCTTGTTCCTGTTTTTCTGGTTATCCGGGTCTTATGCGGCTCCGCCCGCCGTCGTTACGGCATTATTCGCTGGTTTGCTCACCAAGGTTGGCCTGTATGCCATTGTGCGGACATTTACGTTGATCTTCTACCATGATCCAGACTTCTTTAATGCCCTGATCGGCTGGATGGCGGGAGCCACGATGATTTTGGGTGTGATTGGAGCGATCTCGTATCGTGATGTGAACAAAATTTTGATCTACAATGTCGTCGCTGGCGTAGGTTTCGTTGCGTTTGGTATGGCTGCTGCCAGCCGCACTGCTCTGGAAGGATTGCTGTTCTATATGCTACATGACATGTTGATCAAAACACTGCTTTTCCTGCTCGGCGGTGCTCTCATTGCTGTTGCTGGAACTTCCAGGCTCGATAACATGGGCGGATTAATTCAACGTTATCCCGTGCTGGGATGGATGTTCTTCATCAGTGCGCTTGCGCTTGCGGGTCTGCCTCCGTTCAGTGGATTCCCGGGAAAATTGATGCTGTTTGAGGGCGGCTTCGAAGCCGGACTATACGGTTTAACGGGTATTGCCGTACTCTCTAGCCTGCTCATGCTATATTCCGTGCTCCGTATTTTCATCCAGGCATTCTGGGGTGAGCCTCCAGCAGGCATGGCGAGACGTCCCTATGCGGTGAACGGGCTGCTGATTCCTGCCGGAATTCTGTTTACTTTTATCATCGTCATGGGCCTCGGGGCTGAAGGTATGTTCCAGCTCACGTCTCGCGCAGGTGATATTCTGCTACATCCCAACATTTATATTGATGCCGTATTGAAGGAGTAGATGTCTATGGCCTTTCAGATTGTACTCAATCTTATCATTGCCTTTGTATGGATGTTTTTGAATAATGCCTGGAATGGTGTTGGTTTTCTCGTTGGATTTATGCTTGGATTGCTCCTGATCGGAGGCATGCGACGTTTCTTCCCGCAACGCTTCTATATCGTCCGAGTCTGGGCTATCTTCAAATTGATTGGATTGCTGTTCAAAGAACTCGTTCGAGCAAGCATCGAGGTCATTCGGGAGATTATCAAACCACGGCTTGACATTCGACCAGGCATTTTCACCTATCGCACACAGCTATCTTCCGATTGGGAAGTGACGCTGCTATGTCTACTGATCTCATTGACACCAGGTTCACTGCCACTCGAAATCTCGGGGAATCAGCGTAAGCTTTTCATTCACGCACTGGATATCAAAGACGAAGAGAAACTGCGAAACGATATTCAGAATACGTTCGAAAAAGCAATCATGGAGGTGACACGTTAATGTTATTCTCATTACTGTTTATCTCACTGCTCATTCTATCTTTGGCGATTCTGGCTTGTTTATATCGTGTTCTTCGCGGTCCCTCCATGGCTGACCGGATTACGGCTCTTGATACGATCGGTATCAATGTGATCGCCATCGTGGCTGTACTCTCCATGATGCTGAAGACACAGGCTTATCTGGACATCATTTTGCTGATCGGCATTCTGGCTTTTCTAAGCACAGTCGCATTTGCACGTTATATTGAACGAGGGGCGGTGTTTAAAAATGAAGGAGATCGTTAGTGGCACCGCTGAAACGGGAATTGGGCTGCTGGTGTTGCTTGGGGCCCTCCTTAGTGCACTCAGCGCCTTCGGACTCCTTCGTCTGCCTGATGTATATTTGAGAGCCCATGCTGCCACCAAAAGCATGACACTCGGCGTGTTTTGTGTGCTCAGCGGTGCATTTTTCTTCTTTTGGTATTTTGACAACTATATCAGTGCTCGCTTGCTACTCGGTATTTTGTTTGTTTTCATCACTGCGCCTGTTGCGGGACATCTGAACGGCCGTGCGGCCTACCGCACCGATGTGCCTCTCTGGGAGCAAAGTGTGCAAGACGAGCTTGAACCGTTGTTAAAAGGAAAAAAGATGAATCACGAAGCAAAGGATATGATGGAGTAGCTTATGTAAATTGAATGAAATGGTTTACACGGAACACTCCGATGACAGAATAACCTTCCGATCGCTGTTATCCCCGGATTTTTTTTATTCCCTTTTCCAAAGGGGAAAATCCGGGGATAAAGGCGAACGCTTTGCGCTTCTTCAGGTTTTTTCTGTCCTCTCCGTTAATGTGTAAAAAATAATTCAATTTATATAGTGGCGAAAACAAGTAAAAAAATCCCCCGGAGATATCGCTCGTAAGCGGCTTTCCTCCGGGGGATTTCTGATATAACCTAATATGTTATCTATACCACGATACAGATCGAGCGTATCTATTAACTCGTTATTTGTTAGAAACCGTTTAAGCCTTGGCGTTTCAGGTCCGCAGCCACGATTCGGGCAAGCTGTGAAGCCCCTTGCCGGTTCGGATGCAAGCTATCGCCATTCATGTACAGAGCAAGCGTAGCTGCCGGCCCAATGGAAGTGAAGTATGCCGAGCTGAGCTTGTTCAGATCCACGAGCGTTACTCCCTCTTCCTGTGCCAGTGCACGTGTAGACGCGTTATACCATCGGTTCTCCGCTTGATGCACATTGGCCGAATTAAAGTCTGTTGCCCGCCCTTGAGGTGTCGAGAGAATAACGGTTGCGCCTTTGTTTTTCGCCAGACGGACCATATCACGCATGATTTCTTTGAACTGAGCCTCAGTTGTGTTGTTTTTAGCGTTTGTATCATTAATTCCGAGCTGCAGAATAAAATAGTCACCCGGTTTGATATACTTCAGAATCGCTTCCATCTGACCATCATCACGGAACCCTCTGGCAATCTGTCCGCTTGTGGCCATGTTACGAACCTGGAAAGTTGTGTTGTTTACATAAGAAGGAAGCAACTGCCCCCAGCCCCCCTGTACGCTGCTACCAAGAGGATAATAGTTGCATACCGTTGAATCTCCACCAATATAGATCGTACGGTTCGTGACAGGCTGGTTCGACAGTTTCCGAATTTCAAGGGCACTTAGCGTAAAGGCAGTTCCCGCTTTTCCTTCCGTTACCAGCAGATTCAACTGTCCGTCTGTCACGGGAATCTGGAATTGATCCGTTGCGCCGTTGCCCGTCATATTCATGATCTGATATACCCCTTCGGCTGCCACACTAGCTCTGGCGGTGTTACCCAGAGTCACTTTGACCTCATACAGACCATTCGGCAGGTCAACATTGAAGGTGTTATCACTTTTCGTACCAAATTTCAGAAATTGAACGGCATCACTTGCAACACCACTACCTGATGCGGAAACATTTTTCATATTAGCCGGAGTGTTGAAACCATAACCCCTTGCAGCTGTATAGGCCGTTGTGGCAGACACTCCAGTATATCCGTTCGCCACTGCTCCTGCACCAAAATCGAATTTATAATGATCCGATGCCGCCTCGGCTACGTCTACTCTGTCACTTCCAAATCCAACCGCGATCATACTCGTAGCAAGTACAGTACATAACATCATTCGTAAAGAAGTTGGCCATTTCATCATACAGTGCTCCTCTCGAATTCAAATGATACGATTTTGTACCCATCACATTCCAGATCATGATGAAAAATTACGATTACTACGATTACAATACCTGTTCAAGCCAATCATAAGCTTTTGCACCACTAATCTCATGTCCACCGTCGAAATAATCGGCATCCAATGCTCGTCCTGCACCAGCATGCTCATAGATCATTTTCAACCGTTCGTGAGCCTCCCGTGCGGAATGAAGCGGAAATACAAGATCTTCACTTCCAATCTCCAGAAATAGAGGACGCGGAGCAATCAGACCAATGATATCCGGCAGCTCTGCTTCCTGCAGAATCCCCGGAATGTAGTTGTCGAGGCAATGATTGCGATCCAGAATGCTGCCATGAAACGTACTTGCGTAACCACTGACCACCACAACTTTGCATCGTTCGTCCAATGCTGCCGTGAAGGCTGTAACCAGACCCCCACCGGAGATGCCCATGCTTCCGATTCGCTCCGAATCCACTTCAGCTCGAGTGGATAAATAATCAAATACTCGTGTGGTTTCATAAACCCGATGTCCTGCGAGCGTTTTACCCACCATAAGCAGATGTGCGGCGATCTTCGTACAGGAACTTACGCCCGGGGGCGCCTCTCGATCCTCATCCAGTCTTCTGTCCCCAAACCCAAGCAGTTCTGGGGCGGCCACAACGTACCCACGCTTCACGAGCGCAACGGCAAAATCTTTGTGTAATCCAGGCTCCCCTGCCCGTGGCGAACCATCCGGCTCCATTCCGCAAATCTCCCGGCTCCCATAGCCGTGTCCATGACAAGCAACAATAGCAGGCCTCTTCACATCGGTAGCGCTTACATTATCAGGGATTAAAAGATAAATAGGCATCCGTAACCCCGAGTAGGTTGTGATCTCAATCCGCTCCCGGATGTAGCCATCACATGGAACACGTTCCAGTACGACAGGGTTCAATGCAGCGGGCATCATTGGAAAATCGCCCAGCTTTTCTTGGATACGTGTACGCAATTGATTTTGCCATAACTCCAAGGGTTGATCTGCATCAAACGCAGAACGACCTCGAAGTGTGGTTTGTTGTTGCAGATAAGCTTCGATTTCGGACATGTTTCTGTGTACCTCCTATAGGTGCTGGAATGATGCTAATGATGAATTGTAAAATTTGGTAACCCCTATCTATTATAGTACTAGAAGTAACATCGTCGCCACCTTTAGTTTACGGCATTAGACCACTTTTTCAACTTTAAAATATCCCATTATTAACTTTGAGAAAAGTATAGCCATCACGAAGATTCCCAAACTTAACCCAACATAACGAAAGTCCAGACCACTGAAATCCATCCGAAGGACGTTTACAGCTGGAAATGCCGCGACAATGCCAACCAGAATCAATATGCGATAAACCTTCAATATCAGTTCACTTCCATGTGTTGCCCATACGATAGCGTTCGCAAGATACAAAAAAGCAGCTATGCCGAGCAGTATCGTTAACGCAGAAGAAACCAGACTGACGGATCCTACCGAACGGAATCCGAGTACAGTGAAAATACACCAGATTAGTATCCCATTAATCATGGACATAACAACAACACGAATCAACGCGAACAACCAGACAGCAAGCATGATTTTCTCTGGTCTGGATACTACAGCAAGCATAAAACCCAAGTTTTTTTCGGCCTTTTCTTTAGTGAAGAACTGTAAAATATGGGGAATGCCTACGTATAAAGCAAACACAAGTGCAGACGACAGGAAACCAACAGTCATTAAGCTATTCGTAAACATCAATCGATGTTCACGTGTCTCATTTAACTTATGAAGTAGCGGAACCATGCCCTCTATAGATAAACCAAGATTCGCTTCCAGCTCCCCCAACTGACTGATTGTAAAAATAAAAAACATTCCCAGCATCAACACCTGCATGGTCAGTGATCTTTTCCAATGAAGCGTTTTCACATCTTTGCGTAATAACGGCAGCATTTACAGCCCACCTTTCTCTCAAATTGTTACTTAATCTCACTCTCGAATAGTGGCTTGTTTGATTTTTTTGTAGAAATCCTCCAGCGAGTTTTTTTCCTTGAAAAATTCCTCTACTTCAATGCCATGTTGTAATAAGAGTTGTAGAAGATGCTTGACAGAGCCTGATCCCGACATAAAAGATACAGACTGTTCATCCTGATTCATTACATAAATACCCTTTACATTATGAAGAATCTTTACCGCGTGTTGCGGGTTACTGCAAATAACGATGTAACGTTCGGTCACTTCTGTTATTGTCTGAATGCTCTGATCCGCCACGATTCTTCCTCGATGAATCATCACAACCTGATCAGCGATTTTCTCCAGATCAAATAGATCATGAGAACTAATGAGAATTGAAGTACCTTGATCCGAACAGATCGCACTTAGTTGGTCTCTCAAAAAAAATTTAGAATCCGGGTCCAGCCCGTTAAAGGGTTCATCCAGAATTAATAACTCTGGCTTGTGTAACAATTCACGTATAATCCTAAGCTTTTGCTTCATTCCTTTGGAAAAATGCCCTACCTTCAAGGAAGTCTTCAATTCAAACTGTTGCACAAGTCTGTTGTAGGGTTCTTCGATTCTCGCTCTGGGTATTCCACGGAGTCGTGCGAAAAACAGTACATTCTCCCAGGCTGACATCTCACCATACAATCCGCCCTCATCGAAAACAACTCCCAAACGGTTTCTGCTCCCCTGACTCATGTAATAGGCTTGCTCTCCAAACACCGCACATATTCCCTGTGTTGGAGGATACAGACCTGTAATACAACGAATCATAGACGTTTTGCCCGCACCATTCTCCCCGATCAAAGCGGTGATTTGCGCCGGACGGACAACCATATTTACATTATGAAGTACAGGCTTACCCTGTAAGCTCAAGTTCAAACCATGTATTTCCGCCACTTGAGAGCTCATATTTTACCCCTCCTGAGTATTCCAACATGCATATGATAGGGTAATGCTATCTATTTTCATAGGATGAAAATCACTATTTTTTTCTAAATTAGTTAAATAAAAAAGGAATATTCCAAACCTAAATTCAGGTTTCAGAATACCCTTGATATAACTAGAGACGACTGAATTCTCGTGGCTACAAATCCCCTTCTTTATTTATCTACAATCAGCCAGGCAGCCACCAGTTCCATCTCCCCATCAGTTTCATCAAGGATGGAACAAGCACAAGACGGATTAGCGTCACATCGATGAATACAGCTGCTGTGATCCCGATGCCTAGCTGTCTTACCCCTTCCACCTCGGCAAAGGCAAAGGGAACCGTTACCGCCAGTAAAATACCTGCTGCAGACGTAATTAAACGACCCGTTGAAGCCAAGCCTTGTTGAACGGCTGTGTCACTGTCTCCTGTTTGTCTGTACACTTCCTGTATCCGGCTCAACATAAAAACACCGTAGTCCATCGATATGCCGAATACCAGCCCAGCAATAAAAACAGGAATCATGATGGCGATGGATGATACTTCCATTCCCAGATGACCCTCGTTAAAGACCCATACAAGTATGCCAAACGAAGCGGCCAGACTAAGCAAGTTCATCAGAATCGCTTTTAGTGGTATTAGTAGAGAACGGAACGCGAGTAGCAACACCAGATAGTTGCTTACCACGACAAATACAAGGACCTTGGGCAACTGTTGCGCAATTTCATACTTGATCTCATCCTCATAAACCGCTTCGCCGCCATAACGAATTGGAATACTCTCTGTCTGGGCTATTACATCATCTGCTCTTGTCTGCCGCAGCCATTCTTTCATCTCATCTGAACCCGCTTCCCCATATACACCAACCGTTAAGCGAATAAAAGAATCCGAAATGCCCCCTCGGGAGTCAATACTCACCACTCTTTCATCCTGTTGAAGCTTGGTTACTTTGTGTTCGGCTATCTCCCAGTGAGAAGCTGTTAACGGCTTATCCTTTTTCCCGATGATAATATCGACCCGAGCAATATGTTCCTGACCGAAATTTTGCTCGATCTGCTCAGATGCTTGACGGGACTCCATTCTGGATGGTAAGGAAGAAGCATCGGGAACGGACAAATCCATCCGTGTAACGGGAAACACGCAACACAATAGTAACGTTGTGCCTGCGAGCCCCATCCATACAGGACGTTTCATAACAATCGCTGACCAGTGGTACCAGAAACTGTGTTCAAGTGTGTTATCCTTTGTTTGTTGTCCTGTAACGCTGGATATGCGTGTTACGCGAGCAAATAATCGGTCTGTACTTAGGCAAAGAATAGCGGGTAACAAGGTTACATTTAACATCAAGGCCAGCACAAGAACAATGGTAGCCCCAAGCGACACACTGAGAAACATAGGTAGCCTGATCCAGAGCAGACCCAGCAAACCCAGAAACACACATGCCGCTGAGAACAGAACCGCTCGACCAGCTGTGCCCAATGTCCGTTCCAAAATTTCGCGTTGGTTGATGCTGTTGCGCTCACTATTTAACTTGTCTGTACTTGCGTAACGCTGCTTTAATTCCTCCCTGTATCTGCTCAGAATAATAAGTGCAAAATCAATACTGAGCGCCATACCCACCATTGGAATCACGTTAATAATAAAGTTGGAAAGTTCCAGATAATGACCCAGCAAAGACGTTATGCCCATCGCCGTAATCACTGCACTGATCCCCATCATGACAGCAATACATGCCGCATACAGTCCTCTGAATGCAACGCAAAGAATGACGAATGCGATCGGTAGTCCCACGATCTCTGCTTGTTCTAAATCCTGAAAGCTCAGTCGATTTACATCCTGTTGTACCACGGTTTTTCCTGTAAGTTGCACGGTTCCAGGCACATCAGCTTGCTTGTCCACTTCAAGAATCTCTCGTAATTGAGCAAGTGGATGCTTCATCCGGTGAGGTGCGATGTCCATGTGTACCAGAGCGTAAGCCTGATTATCACGCAACATTCTTCCCTGTGTGTTTACATCAAAAGGGGAAACCACTGAGGATATCGCTGGCAAGGTGCGGACTGCGTCAAGCTGTTCTTGAATCCACGTCTTGAAGGATATCTCAGAAGTATTCGGGAGTTTATTAAAAAGTAACACGACCGGATCAGGCGGGGAGCCAAATTCCTGGTCCAATATCTGTTCTACGGTTTGGGCTTGTCCCCCGGCCAGCTTTAACCCGTGATCCTGAACCATGTCAGGCAACTTCCACGCCCAGGCGACTGACATCCCGATGATAAACACCCAGCAGATGATAATAAACCACGGATATCGACTAATGAGGGCAGCCAAGCTTCGATATCCCATCCCCAAGCTCCTCTGCATATAAATTGGATTCTAATTATGGTTAGCACCATAAGACATGATTTGTATAGTACAAGTCTATTCATCAGCAAACATGATTATGTTTCTAATGAAACAAAGACAAATAGCCTCATGTATATGCTACATGGGGCTGTTCGTCCTAGCGGTTTCATTTCATATCCAATTATTCGGGCCGAATAACCGTGAATCGATCACCCAGTTTGGCATAATCATTACCTGCCAGACGACTGACCGGTTTTAACTGATCCATCAAGATATACCCTTTATCTGCAAGATAGATCTTTTCGCTAAAATGATACTGCACGATACGGACCAGAAGCAGGTCACTTACAGGCACGCCTTCATCATTCGAGATCGGAATATGCTGATACAGCTTACACTCCATCCGGATCAGCGCTTCCTGAATTCCGGGTACAGCGACCACGGAACTGGGAACAGTTGTCAGACGAGTTCTTTCCAATTCACTTTCATGCGGCTCCAGTAAAGCCGCCGTTTCATTGACGTCTTCAATAATGTCTTCGTCACAAATATGCACAACCAGTTCATTATGGGCGAGGACATTGCGTGCCGTATCCTTCATTACGCCATTTTTACGTCCCACCGAGATAGATAACAATGGCGGATCAGAGCTCACCACATTAAAAAAGCTAAATGGCGCTGCATTAATGATTCCATCATGATCTGAGAGCGTGGTTACAAAGGCAATCGGACGCGGTACGATTGAACCGCTCATTAATTTATAATTATCTTTAGCCGTGAGTTCTTCCGGATTTAGTGAATACATATGTAAGTCCCCTTTCCTAGTCGCATGCATGAGGCTGATCCTCATCTTCGTAATCTTCTGCTTTCTTCTTCGTTATTATATATGCATACCGTCCCTAAAAACAAAAAAATACTTGTATAGACCTAATGGCAATCATGAGTGTCCCATTTTCATTGCTCACGTTTAGAAATACACACTTGTTAAACAATCACAACTAGGCGAATACCGTCATAGACTGTTTTCAGAATAAGATGACAGGAAGGATGTTCTTGAACATGAACCATGTTTATTACCCTTATGCAGGTTATTATGATGGTCGTTATACAAGTTACGGCGAAGAGCGTTCCATTCAATTCCCTCCACTCTTCCCGGGTGGAGGCAGTCTCCCTGGAGGGCAAACCCCGCCAGGCATTCCCGGAAGCCCGGGTTCCTATCCTCCTTTCATTCCTGGTGCAGGAACCCCTCCTGGCCCCTATTTCCCTGGCGGCATGCCGGGTCCTGTTCCTGGTCCGGGCCCAGCTCCAGGTGTGCCAGCACAGCTAGCTCAGGGGAATCTTCCTTCCTTGCTAAGTGCCTATCCTCGCCCGGTGGGTCAGCCGCCTGCCGAGATGTTATTTTTGTATAACCTTATCAAAAGCAGTCCTGGTCTGCTGCCACTCTTCCTGCAGCAGCAACCGCAAAGCTTGACACAAGCCGTTCAATTTGCACAGACAGGTGCGGCCGCGCCTCGTGATCAAGAGCAGCGTGTACTCCCTAACTTCTGTTATAACCGGTGGTCGCTCGTGTTTACGTATAATGATGTGTATTTAATGTGGCCTGCCATTAATTTGTTTGGCTTTGTTGTCGGCTATTTCTATCCATACCAGACACCAGGAATTCTGCTCAACACCCAAATTTTGTTCGCCCTTTGTTGATTGGCAGACAGACTAAAACGGCCCGCATTGGAAGAATATGCTTCCCTGCGGGCCGTTCCTGGTTATACCAAAGCACTATGCAGTTGTAGAAATGGACTGTTTCGGTTTGCTTCTGCCGATCATGACAACATACAAGAACAATGCCCCCAGATCAGCACACGCGATCACAATTCCCATGGGCACAGCCGTATGTTCTCCTCCAAGACCCACGAGTGGAGCAACGAGTCCGCCAAACAGAAAGGTCATAACACCAATCAACGCTGATGCACTTCCAGCAGATTTCGCCTGATCCGCCATAGCCAGCGCGAACGACGCTGTATTAATCAACCCCACGCTGGATACAACCATGAATAAGGGTATTAGCACTGAAATCAGCCCGCCACCAGCAAGGATCGCGATAAGTAAGGAAGTTCCCCCGACTGCCGCTATAAGTAATCCGGCGATTAACAGCCGTGTCTCCGATACCTTACCGGCAAGCCGGCCTGCAATCTGGCTGGCAAGAATAATGCCAAGTCCATTGATGGCAAAACATATACTGAACATTTGAGGGGACACCCCGTATATTTTCTGAAGCACAAATGGTGATCCCGATATGTAAGCGAACATGCCTGCCGCTGCGAAACCTTGCGTTAGAGCATAACCCATAAAACGGCGATTCCTCACTATGCTGCCAAACGTCAACAACGTCTGCTTAAGCCCCCCGCTCGATCTTTTTTGTGCCGGAAGTGTCTCGCCCAAACCAAAGATGACCGCGAGAAGCGCGAGCACGCCGATAAGACTTAGCAAAATAAATACGCCCCGCCATGAAGTATACGTCAGGATTTGTCCACCTATAATCGGTGCCGCGATAGGTGCCACTCCGTTAATAAGCATTAACAGAGAAAAGAAGCGGGTCAGTTCTGGACCCTCATATACGTCCCTGACCACTGCACGCGCGATGACAATCCCCGCCGCTCCGGCCAAACCTTGAATAAAACGTAACACAACAAACGAGCCCATCGATGGGCTGATGAGGCATAATATAGACGCAATTGTATAAAGCACAAGTCCGGCAATCAGAGGCATTCGGCGACCTCTCACATCGCTTAATGGCCCCGCGAGCAACTGACCCAGCGCAAGCCCGATCATACATGCTGTCAGGCTAAGCTGAGCATACGAAGTGGACGAGCCAAATTCATCCGCCAGCGTTGGCAGGGCTGGCAGATACATATCCAGAGACAGCGGTCCGAATGCGGAGAGCGTCCCAAGAATTAGCGCCATTCTCACTCTTGGCGTAGCCGTGGTGTGTAATGAAGCTGCTGCTTTACTTTTCATCCCAAAGATGTCCCTTTCGTTCCAATCGTGTTGCCATGTTCATTTTTAGTTTTCTCCATCTCCAAGCAATCTGAGCAAGTTGTTCGGCAGGGTGAACTGTTGATTATTGATAATAATCCGGCGTAACTCCTCATCATCCCGTTCGTTCTCGGCGTCCTTGATCTCCTGGATCTCACGGTGCAAACGTTCCATTTGGTGATCCAATGCATTGGCAGAATCCGCCGCACTTTTCAGTTCTCTTGTTAAATGTTCCGGAACATCTTTGTTGTATTTATAAAAGATTTTATGTTCAAGACTTGCCCAGAAATCCATTGCGATCGTACGAATCTGAATTTCCACACAGGCACGTTCCTCGCCATTGGACATGTATACCGGCACTTCCACAAGCAGATGCAAACTTTGATATCCGTTCGGTTTCGGATTTTGGATGTAGTCTTTCACTTCGAGCACACGCAAGTCACTTTGGTTGCACAGCATATCCTTAATCCGATAAATATCAGAAATGAACGAACATGTGATGCGTACACCGGCAATATCCTTAATATTTTGCTTGATGCTTTCAAACGTCAGCTCATGATTTTTACGGAACATTTTATTCATAATGCTCTCGGGAGACTTCAATCTCGACTTGGTATGCTCAATCGGACTGTAATCATGAAGGGACTGGAACTCTTCTTTCAGCACTTCTATTTTGGTTTCCATCTGATCCAGCGCAAATTTATAGATCATCATAAATCGTGTAATTTCGTATTTGAATTTCTTGAACTGGTCAATCGGATGCGGAGCATTCATCATCAGTTTCTTCCTTTCTTTTGACACCTCTATGATTTGATAACCAACTTGTATACATTCGTATGAACGCTGGTCTTATGACATGTCTTCTATATCATTATAAAACATCTGACATGAATAAACGAATTTTAGAAATGTACATGTGCCGCTTTGGTTCAGATTTCGTTTTGATGAAGGCGGTGCAATAGCTGTATACTGGAGAAGTTATGTTTGCTTGAAAGGACGGGAAAATATGAATCAAAATCATCTCCAGAAATACGCCATGTTACTGCTCTGCATGTCAGCCGGTATGGTCGATGTCATCGGGTATCTAGGGCTTGGGCATGTACTCACAGCCAATATGACAGGAAACATCGTGCTGCTGGGTATCGCTATTGCCCGTGCTCAGGAGTTTGTTGTACTGCGTGCTTTGCTCGCCCTTATCGGTTTTATTGCGGGGAATGCAATCGCGGCACATGTGCTTGGAAAAGTCAAAATCAAAAACGGCTGGTCCCCGCAGGTCACTGCCGTATTTACCGTTGAAAGCATACTACTTCTGCTGTTTGCAGTCCTTATGCTCACTCCCTTTTCCGAGCAATTATCCTATCTGTTAATTGTACTGCTTGCAGTGGCCATGGGGATGCAAACAACGGCTGCCCGGAGGATTGGTGTTGCGGGAATCTCGACAACGGTGCTCACTAATAATCTGGCGGCGGTGATTGAAGATGCTGTAAGCATTCTTCATCGGTTAAGACATGCCAATATCCGCTCCTTGGTCAAAGCGCTGTCTACAGACGCCTACCTGCGTGCAGGCGCAGTTGTGATCTATCTCGGCGGGGTCATCATCGCAGCATTGCTTTTCCATCATGTGCCACTAGTAGCGGTCTGGGTTCCTGTACTGGTCATTGCCGGCGTAACACTCCAGGCAAGATTCACGTCTTGGGGCAAAGAATTAGAGCTACATCGTAATCCGGAGTGAGAGGACATTTGCGATGATGCGCTGCTGAAACACGTTCATAATACTTAACAATTTATTTAAGAGTGCATGGCAAGCGCTTCTTGCCTGATCCATTGAACCAATTGTTTTGCTGCTGGCGACAACTGTTCTCCTGCCCGTGTACAGATGGCAATCGTATTCTGTAACTGTACGTTTTGTACATATACACGGGCAAGTTTACCTTGATTAACGTCCTCTCTTACAACAAGGGATGAGATGAAATTAGCGCCATATCCTGCCTTTACTGCGCTAATCGTTTCGTTTAATCCGTTGAACTGGAGTGTTATTCGTGGGGAGGGCAGGTTATTGGTCGTGCACAAGGCAGCCAGTCGATCTCGTGTTGCACTGCCTTTCTCACGCATGATGAATGGCTCAGCCATCATCTCGTGCAATGTAATGTTTTGACCTGCATACGGATGATCTGGATGCACCACAAACCACATTTCATCCTCGAATAACTTATCCCAATGCACACCCGGATGACTGACTCCACTTCCTCCGTATATTGCAATCTCGGCTTCATAACGAAGCAACTGGTCAAAAGCCATCTGTGTATTGCTTGTGCTTACCACAAGCTCAACATCCTCATGTGTCTGCTTGAACGTCGCAATCCAACTCGGCAACAAAAAATTGGCCGGCAAGTAAGTCGCCGTGAGACGAATCTGTCCTTTTCTCCCCTCCCTCATGTCCTCTAGAAATTGCTCTACTTCCTGTTCCAGCATAAACAAACGCTCGGCATATTCCATTAAATGTTTCCCTGCATCGGTAAGCACAAGTTTTCGTCCTTCGGAACCAAACAGCCCTATGCCTAGTTCACGCTCAAATCGTTTTACCTGAGAAGACACCGCAGGTTGACTGATATTCAATTCTTCCGCAGCCCGGGTAACTCCGCCGTACCTCACAATGGCGTGAAACAATCGTAATCCATGCAAATTCATACAACTTCTCCCCCTTCCTTACTTACTGGCGTACTGATCCAACATTTTATCATCACATTATATAACTTAATTATATATTAACATACAAAATATATATTTTATTTATATTTCAATCTCCTCTATAGTTGAATTATAAGAAATACAAATGCAGCCAAACAGAAAGGAAGATGTGTAATGAGTAAGCATGATTTGAATAATAGCCAGGTTAACCAGCCCGCCCGTTGGAATGAGGTCGATCATTATATAAACAGCCTTCTTCTTCCAAACGACAAAGACTTGCAAGCTGCACTTGAAGCCAATGCAGAAGCAGGGCTACCGTCACATGATGTCACACCGAATCAGGGAAAGTTCCTTCAGCTATTGCTGAAAATACAGGGGGCTTCGCGCGTACTGGAGATTGGAACTCTAGGTGCTTACAGCACCATCTGGATGGCCAGAGCTCTGCCGGATCATGGACGAATTGTTTCGCTGGAGTCAGAACCTAAACATGCGGAAATTGCTCAAGCCAATCTGACCCGAGCTGGGCTAATGCACAAAGTAGACCTTCGAGTAGGCCCGGCACTAACCTCCCTCCCAGATATTAAGGAAGAGTACCCTGAACCCTTTGATCTGATTTTCATCGATGCTGATAAACCGAGCAATCCGGATTACCTGAGATGGGCTTTGCGTCTGACACGACCAGGAAGCTTGATCATCGGAGATAATATTATCAGGGATGGGGAAGTCATTCACTCTGACAGTGAAGACCCGAGAGTTCAAGGGGTTCGAACCTTCCTCGAATGCATCGGAGATCACCCTCATCTTGAAGCCACGGCACTGCAAACCGTGGGCAGTAAAGGATACGATGGATTTGTGATTGCTCGTGTCACAGATGCCCCTGTAACAAAATAAACAGTGGTCAATTCTTCCGAAAATCTGCCTTTCCTGTTACACTGGTATCACTGCAAAGGCAGACTGGAGGGAGTTACTTGAGAGCTTTACGACAGATCCATGTTGAAATTGGCGGGTGGTCTCGCAATATTCAACTGTTCTTTCTGGCAAGTCTGCTGTATCAGATCGGAAACGGCATGTTCTCGGTTCTTTATAATCTGTACATTCAAGGCTTAGGTTACGATGACACCATGAATGGCCAAATTGTCAGTATCCAATCTCTTGCTACAGCAATCATGTTCATTCCTATTGGATTTAGCGGTGACAAGTTCAGCCGCAAAAAACTGTTGATTATCGGGGCGCTATTCAGCGGTGCTTTTCTAATCGGACGTTCCTTCGATTATGCCGCGAGCGGGTTGATCTGGTTTGCTGTATTTTCCGGCCTGTTTGCCGGTGTTTTTCAGGTGCTCGCTATTCCTTATCTCGCAGAGAACGTCAAAAAAAGTCAGCGTCTCAAAATGTTCAGTTATTATTCCTCTTTGGTGCTCGCATCTCAGGTTCTTGGCAGTCTGGGCGGAGGCGTGCTTGCAGACGTGCTTCATGCTGCCGGCATGGCCAAAGTCACCGGATTGCAGACGGTGTTATTTATGGGCGGAGCTGCGACACTAGCCGCATTTATTCCGTTGCTTTTTGTAACCGAGAATCAGGAGTCTCGGACAGATCTAAAACCGAAACAGCTTCAGCCTCACCAACACTCTGTCCAGGGGGCTGAAGCAGAGCTTACTCGTGCTGTAATTACACCACTCCCCGTTGATGATGACACACGTATTAAAAAAAGAGATACCAGGCTGATTGGTCAGTTCATTGTGACACAGTTGCTGATCGGATTAGGATCAGGACTCGTTGTGCCTTATCTGAATTTGTATTTTACGAATCGCTTCGCCGTATCGTTAAGCGGCATGAGCATCCTGATTGCACTCGGTCAGATCATGACCATTGTATCCATGCTGATTGGCCCAACGTTAGCTGCCAAAGTTGGCAGTGTACGAGCTGTCGTTATTTTCCAAGTATTATCGCTGCCCTTCCTGTTATTCACAGGTTTTACGAACCTGCTTTTCATTGCATCCGTCAGCTTTTTGTTCAGGCAAGCGCTCATGAATGCTGCTAATCCAATTCATTCCGCCATATTAGTGGATCGGATCTCGGATAAACGCCGCGGGATTGCCAACTCCATGATGCAAACTTCGTTTATGATTGGTTGGGCGACGATGGGGCCAGTGCAGTCATATCTGGTTACTACCTACGGAACTTATTGGGGATACGCGATTACGTTCAGCATTACAGGCTGTCTCTACGTCATCTCTTCCCTGATGTACTTCTTCATGTTTAGAGAGCCAAAGCCCTCTGTTACTGTTCTTGCAGACAGATCGTAACCATAAACAACTAAAAAAAGAGTATCCCCATGCTCTAGCACTCACGGGATACTCTCTTTTTTGGATTATTTCTCCTTGATTACCTACCAATATTTTGGATTATACATAATAACGACAATACCCAGGGTGACCACCGTTGCTAGAACAACAAAAGTGTAATATCTCGGTTTATTTTCTGGACTTGGAGCTTGCTCATCGTAATGATCAGAGTTGCGACGATAAGACCCCATCCACAGATCGCTCATCATATGGCCAACCACTTTCACCAGACGTTTCATCCAATCCATTATTAATCCCCCTTCCACAATCAATATTATTCCATATTAAGTATAATTAACCTTCTATAATCAAACAAGTCTTTCATCTTAGGCCCGGTGCTGTCTGTCGTTCCAACTGTGTCAAAATATGAAAGGCTTCTTGATTGTTGCTGCCGCACATCGCTTCCTCAGCCTGCAATCCACTACATACCGCCGGGCGGCTGGCTTGACCGAATATACCGCAACGATTATCGTCCGTCAGCTGGATGCATCGCATTCCCGCAGGTTTGCCCTCAGGCATGCCGGGAATCGGTGATGATATGGATATGGCAATACAACATGCGGCACATCCCGTCCTGCATTCCATGATGTTTCCTCCTTCATTTGCCTCGTATAACACTCTGTTACTTTGAGCGATTTACCCATGTCCATGTTCGTGCTAATCCTTGAGCGATTCTGCGGTTCATGTGCTCACTGGTAAAATATCCTCCGTGGCTCAGTGGATTCCAGCTTGTAGCTGGTCCACCGACACGCACCTCAATATCCTCCTTCACAGCGGCCGCATATGCCGGGTCAATGGGACGTAATGGATAACCTAATATATCGTTGCTTTCATAAAAATTAACCCACTCCCCTTCCAGATGTGGAAAGTAATGCGTGGCCTGCGGCGCAGGCACCCGAATGGGACGGCTGAAATTATCGTAGCGCAGACTCCATAGCGGCAGTGTTGTGCCAAAGGAGTAAAAATTGGTCAGCGTATCTCCCCGCTCCAAAGCAGAGTTCACATCCACAATTTCCGGTATTCGGTTGGATGACGGATACTGCAGATCATAGAAAAAGTTGCTTGCAATGACAGCTCCGAGACTATGAGCGATGACACAAAGCGGAGCTTCCGGCCCATTGCGCTGTGCGAGAACGTGCATGGCCTGATTCAGCGTTCGGTGCACAGCATCATAATGATGTCCTTGGTTCTCTACAGGTTGGTAAGCCACCGCATCGGCGAGATAATGAATGACAAAACGGCGCAATGCCTGATAGTTTAATCCCGGTGTGCGAACCAGCTGTTGAAACAAAGCCTCTTCACGCTCCTCGAACACGTCGGCCCAGAAGACGGGTTCAATATCAAGCATCTGTTTCGCGGCGCCTGGCAGCACCATAACACGTTCCATTTCTTTGCTCAAGCAAGCGATCAGCTTGTCAGCGTAGTTTTCTTTTTGCATACCCAGTCCATGAATGACCATCACCGCTACCCGAGTCATGGCTTTCCTCCTTATCATTTGACTAGGAACACTCCTTGTACACCCACTGTATGAACTGCTTTTTCTCCGTATGACTGACATTCAACTGAAGCACCAAACGAGTGCGCTTCGACTTATTATCAAAAATTGTAATTACTTGATCACATAACTATTTTATCATGATGCCTATGCAAAATCACACCTGTAAACGCCAAAAGAAGCTGCAGGTTTCACAGCTCCTTTTGACTACTACCAGATATGAATTTATCCTTTCAGATGAATCCTGAGAACACCGTTCTGACTTGAAGTCACATCTCCTGTCACCGTTTCAATCCGTTCAACCATATCCTGACCATCCGGAATAATGACAGGCGTAATGAGTGGATAACCCGCATTTTCGATGACGTTACGGTCAAATTCAAGCAACTTCTCCCCGGCTCTCACGCGATCACCCGTGTCTACATACATAGAGAAACCTTCCCCTTTTAGGGATACCGTATTAATGCCGACATGAATCAACACTTGAAGTCCGCTCGCATGTTCCAATATAACCGCATGTTTGCTCTTAATGACATGTGCAACTTTTGCGTCAAATGGGGCAACCACCTGATTGCCCGAAGGTTCGATTGCGATGCCTTCACCCATTTGTTTTTCGGCAAACGCCGGGTCAGGAACTTGCTCCAGCGGTACCGCTTTACCCGTCATTGGCGCCATAACTTCGAGTGTTTTTGCAGATGCATTTTCAGACTTCGCTGTACTACGATTGCGCTCAGCCGTCTCTGTTCCTGCTGCTGTCTCGGCAGATGTGATCCCTGAAGCGGACTCTCCGTTCGCCATCAGTCGATCTTCTTTTCTCAGCTTCGCCCGTCCAAACACAACAGTCAACAGGAACGGCACCACCAGAACGATAGCCATACCGATAAAGAACACCCCCCATTTATCCGGGAAAATGGACAGGAACCCTGGCACACCGCCTACACCGATGGACGTGGCCTGAACATTATTCATCGTTAGCAGTACACCACCAATGGCGGAACCGACCATACCGAAGATAAAAGGATAACGATAACGAATATTCACCCCAAAGATGGCTGGCTCGGTCACTCCGAGGAAAGCAGATACGGATGAGGTCGCCGCAAGCCCTCTCATTTTCTTCTCACGTAACACGAGCATCATGGCAAGTGCCGCCGAACCCTGCGCAATATTGGACAAAGCCAGCATCGGCCACAAGAAGGTGCCGCCTTGGCTACCAATTAGCTGTACGTCTACGGCAAGGAACGTATGGTGCATACCGGTAATAACGAGCAACGCGTACAGACCACCATAGATCAAACCACCCAGCGCAGCGTACGAATCATAGATGTAAATCAAACCGGATGTGATGGCGTTTGCAATTGCAAACGTAACCGGTCCGATAATCGTAAATGCCAGGAATCCGGTAACCAGCAATGTCACAGGAGCTACGACCAGCAATTTGATGGAATCATGCACCCTTTTATTCAGGAAAACTTCCATCTTGGCAAGCAGATACGCCGATACCAATACGGGCAGTACCTGACCCTGATAACCGATCTTCTCAATCTCCCAGCCAAACAAATTCCAGGTCGGAACCGTTCCTTTGTTCACCGCATCAGCGTAACCATATGCACTCAGCAGATCAGGATGTACCAGAATCAGACCCAGCACAATCCCGAGCAGCGGACTGCCGCCGAATCGGGTCACTGCTGACCAGCCGATCAAAGCGGGCAGGAATGTAAACGCGGTGCTTGCAATGGTATTAATGATGGAAGCCAGGTCTTTCCATGCCGGATACACATCCACTAATGATTTCCCATCAAAGAAGATACCAGGACCTGTCAAAATGTTGTTAATCCCGAGCAGTAGACCCGCTGTAATAATTGCTGG
Source organism: Paenibacillus xylanexedens (assembly GCF_007680605.1). Classification (GTDB taxonomy): domain Bacteria; phylum Bacillota; class Bacilli; order Paenibacillales; family Paenibacillaceae; genus Paenibacillus; species Paenibacillus xylanexedens_B. The sequence continues at coordinate 1,120,539 of NZ_VEIO01000001.1, read as the reverse complement.
CAAGATCGGAATGAAAATGTCCGAGAGCGTTTTGATGGCACGCTGCAACGGATTTTGCTTTTTACCCGCGGCTGCTTTCACATCATCTTTGGAAGACCGTTCGCCTCCGGTAATCTGAATCATCTCTTCATAGACTTTATCCACCAGACCTGGACCGATGACGACCTGGAATTGGCCTTGGGAAGAGAATTGCCCTTTGACCAGATCATTTTGATCAAGTAGCTCTGTGTCTACTTTGTCCTCGTCATACAAAGCAAAGCGTAATCGCGTTACACAGTGCGTCGCCGCTTCAATATTGTCTTTGCCGCCGACGGCCCGGACGATCTCTTCGACTTGTTTTTTATCGATTGCCATAGTGTCACTTCCTATTTATAAAATGGAATTCATTCTGTTACTGCTTGATTAACCACATATAAGAAGCATACGGACTAAGCGAGAGTTCTTGCTTCAGCTCAGGTTTTGCATCCGTATTGCTGATCAGAAGTTCAGGTGATTTACCTGCAATATGATTGTTCCAGACCGCTTCAGGAACTTGAAAGGTTGTATCCTGTTTACGGAAGTTGGACACTACGATTAATGTCTCATTCCCGTTGGCGCGTGCATATGCAAACACTTCAGCGTGCGCATCATCCAAACGTTCGTACAAACCGTCAGTCAGGACATTCACCTCTTTACGCAAATGGATCAGCTTACGGTAATGATGATAGATGGAATCCGGGTTGCCGATCTGCTCCTCCACATGGATGGACGGATATCTCTCATCCACCTTGAGCCAAGGTGTTCCGGTTGTAAATCCAGCATTAGCCGTACCGTCCCACTGCATCGGTGTCCGGGAATTATCCCGGGAACGCTCCTTCACAATCTGGAAAGCCTCTTCGGCCGTTTTGCCCCGCTCTTCCTGCAACAAACGATACATATTGGTGGACTCAATGTCGCGGAACTCGCTGATGTCATTCCAAACGGGGTTAGGCATACCAATCTCTTCGCCCTGATAGACATAAGGCGTACCTTGTAATCCATGTAAAGTCGTCGCCAGCATTTTGGCACTCTCCGCACGGTATTCTCCATCATCTGCGAAGCGGGATAACGCACGCGGCTGATCATGGTTGTTCAGGAACAGTGCATTCCAGCCGCCACCAGCCTGCATTCCGGTCTGCCACTCACTGAACAGTTGCTTCATGGATTCAAAGTCGTATGGCATCAGTTCCCATTTCTGTCCATCTGGGTAATCCACCTTCAAATGATGAAAGTTAAAGGTCATCGAGAATTCTCTTGAAGCCCGATTGGAATAACGAATACAGTGCGCAAGCGTAGTCGAGGACATCTCCCCTACCGTCACCATGTTATAGGGCCCAAATACTTCATCGTACATTTCCGTAATATATTCGTGCACTCGTGGCCCATCCGTATAGTACTTGCGTCCATCACCCGGTGACACGCTGCCATCATCGTCCGGGAAACGCTGATCTTTGGAAATGAGGTTAATGACGTCCATCCGGAAACCGTCGACTCCTTTTTCCGCCCAGAACTTGATCATGTCGCGGACAGCCTTGCGTACTTCCTCATTCTCCCAGTTCAGGTCTGCCTGCGTTTGATCAAACAACGTTAAATAATATTGTCCGGTCTGCTCATCATACTGCCAAGCTGGCCCACCAAATTTCGATTGCCAGTTGTTCGGTACACCGCCGTCCGGCGCGGGGTCTCTCCAAATGTAATAATCCCGATAAGGATTGTCCTTCGATGAACGAGACTGCTTGAACCATTCATGGTCGGTTGAGGAGTGATTCACCACGATGTCAATCATCAGCTTCATGTCACGCGCTTTCAGCTCGGCAAGCAATTCATCGAAATCTTCCATCGTTCCATAGTCGGGGTTAATGCGGTAATAGTCTGCTACGTCATACCCGTTATCACGCTGCGGGGAAACGTATACGGGCTGCAACCAAACAATGTCGATCCCCAAATGCTGCAAATAATCCAGCTTCTCCGTTAACCCCCGTATGTCGCCAGTCCCTGATCCTGTTGTATCATTGAAGCTCTTCGGATACACCTGATACACCGTAGACCGCTTCCACCACGATGATGGCTCTGTATTCTTCGAACTCATGTTAACGCCTCCAATTGTTGTATTGCTCTAACCAGACTCCTCGGATATTTCATCATCTATATTACATAACTAAACATGTATATACAAGTTGAAACGCAAATATGTACATTCTGCTTCTCTTCTACTCATTCCCCATTAATGTTTTAGCTGTAACATTTATTTGAAGAATTCGTCTCGCAAACTCCATGATATGTGTATTACATCACCAAAAAACCGTCTGTTCCCCTGGACTAATCCCGGTTTTTCAGACGGTTGAAAGATATAACTTCAATCTATTTCACAATTAAAGCACCTCGGGTGTTGCTAAGGATTGGCCCTGTTTCTCTCGAAGATTCAGCTTCAATGTAGCTCGCGCAGCCTTTTCTTCTGCTTCCAATTCAGCGGCGCTAATCTCACCGGAGAGCACAGCACGCATCCGTTTCTGATCGAGCAATCCTTCCCATCTCGCAACGACAAATGCCGCTACACAGTTCCCCATCAGGTTCGTAAAAACACGCATCGTATCCATAAAGCGGTCTGCACCAAGCAGCAGAGCCACTGCTGCTACCGGAAAAGCATTCACTGCCGCCGCCGTAGCTGACAGAGCAAGAAACGCCGAACCGGGAACACCCGCCATGCCTTTCGAGCTTAGCATCAGCACCAGCAGAATGGTGATCTCTTGACCCAAGGTCAGGTCAATGCCGACAGCCTGAGCAACAAAGACCGTCGCTAACGATAGATAGATGGAAGCCCCGTCCAGATTAAATGAGTATCCCGTAGGCACCACCAGTCCAACCACTGCACGATCACACCCCGCCTTCGTCAGCTTGTCCATCATACGCGGCATCACAACTTCTGATGAGCCTGTTCCAATCGCGAGCATCACTTCTGAACGAGTGTATCGGACAAACTGTATAAAGTTCAGCCCTGTAATCCACCAGGCAGCCAGCGCTAACAGCAACAGGAATAACAGAGCAGCGCCGTAACAAGCCAATATTAACAATCCAAAGGAGGAAAGGGTGGAAGCGCCGTACGCCCCTATAGTGTAGGCCATTGCACCAAAAGCGCCTATCGGAGCCAGCTTCATAATGTAACCGATCATTCGGAACACAATCCCAAGTAGCTGCTCCATCAGGTTCAGTACATTTTCCTTAGCCTTGCTCTCCGTGGCTGCCAAGGCAACCCCGAACAGACAGGCAACAAGCAGCACTTGCAGCAGGGCATTCTGGGCAAAGGCATCCACGACACTTGTTGGAATAATGTTCAACATAAAATCAACCGTATGCGGAAGCTCGGACCCCTTTGTTTTTGCCTCGATTCCGCTGGCGTCAATGCTGGCGGGATCTACATTCATTCCCGCCCCTGGACGAAGCAGATTGGCTGTGCATAAACCAAGCACAAGTGCAACCGTTGTGGCAAGCTCGAACCACAAAATTGCTTTAAGCCCGATTCGGCCAACAGACTTCAGATCACCCATTTTAGCGATACCTGTAACGATGACCATAAAAATTAACGGTGCAATCAGCATTTTGATTAATTTGATAAAACCTGTACCCAAGGGTTGCAATAGACTCCCCAGATCGGGCCACAACATACCTACTCCAATACCGATGATTACTGCTGCAATGATCTGAAAAAATAAAGATTTTACAAATGTCATGAACGCTCCCCCGTTTGCAATCGTTTCGGATATCCGGTTGGTTTCCGTGTAACTTTTTATAACATTGCTGTCTTTCAAGCTACAATGCCATTTCGTTCATTTTGTGATAGTGACCAACAATTGCCCTTTAAATTGAATGCTCAGCACAAAAAAAGCGAATGACGCATCATCTTTCTTGACGCATCATTCGCCTTTTATAATGAATATGGATCTGACCTCAAACCAGCTTCCTTTTTACAGGGAAATGGACTCACCAGGTGCCAGTACACGACCCTCCAACCCTTTGGAAGCCAGCTGCTGCACAAAATTCTCTGCATCCTGACGAATCGCGGGGAACGTGTCATAATGTACGGGAATCGTCAGTTTGGCATTAAACCATTCCGCTGCCTGTAATGCATCTTCAGGCCCCATCGTATAATGTCCGCCAATCGGCAGGAAGGCAACATCGATTTGATGCCGATCCCCAATCATCTTCATATCGCCAAACAGGCTTGTGTCGCCAGCATGTAGAACCGTTTTGCCACCAATATCAATGATAAATCCGGCAGGCAAACCTGCATACATAATCCGCTGTTCTTCTTCCAGCACAATGCCGGACGTATGGAACGCCTGAATCATTTTCGCTTTGGCGAATTCAAGATCTACCGTACCGCCCATATTCATGCCGAGGGTATCAAGCCCCTTCCACGACATATATGTAGCCAATTCCACAATCGCCACCACTTTGGCATTGTTGGCTTTGGCAATCGGTTCAGCATCCAGAATGTGATCCATGTGCGCATGTGTCAGCAGGACTACATCCGTCTTGATATCCTCTGGTTTGGTTACCGCCAACTCATTGCCACGCAAAAATGGATCAATCATGAGTGATTTATTTTCTGTGCCCAGTTGTACACTGGAGTGTCCGTGGTACGTAATATTCAACAATTCATATTCCTCCTGACTTTAATATAAGTTGTCCTCTCCGTTGCTGTGTGAACAAAAAAACTCAACTTATATTTTTAGATTATTATAATTCAGAACGCTGCGCGAGCGCAAAACTGCCATCCTTGTTACGTTCGTCAGCTAGCTATGCATAATAATCACTTTCATACGCCGCTTGCGCATTGCTTACTCGCCGCTCTTACGCTTTTTGCAATACACCCTTGCTTCATATGGTTGCAACAAAATAGCTCCATCATCGGTTGAATACCGTCTGCTCACGTTGCCAATCATGAATTTGCTGTCTTCTGCATTCCAGCCTTCTGGCCATATCATCTCTGGCTCGTTTGAACTGAAATTCATCACGATTAACCACTGCTCATCATTCAGTGTACGTGTATATGCATAAATTTCCGGGTCATCCGCCAAAAGCAGTTGGTATGCTCCGTAAATCAACACCCGGTTTTGCTTCCGCAGTGTTATTAATTTACGGTAATAATGCAGGATGGAATGTGGGTCCGTCTCCGCGTCCGCTACATTGATATCCTTATAATTGCTGTTCACTTCGATCCAAGGATTACCTGCGGTAAAACCGGCATGCTCCGATTCATCCCATTGCATCGGTGTTCGTGCATTATCCCGGCTCTTCAGCCAGATGGCCTCCATCACCTCATGCTTGGATTTCCCTTGCCCGATATAGTGATTGTAATAATTTTTAGTTTCGATATCCCGATATTGGTCTATGTCAGGGAACGCTACGTTGGTCATGCCAATCTCTTCCCCTTGATAGATATACGGCGTGCCTTCCAGCGTTAACATCCATGTTGCCAGCATTTGTGCAGAACGCACGCGGTATTTACCATCATCTCCAAAACGCGAAACCGGGCGCGGCTGATCATGATTGCCCATATAGTTGGCGTTCCAGCCCCGGCCGTGCAGCACCGTCTGCCAACGGCTCATGATTTCTTTTAGCTCCGTGAGCTTCCAAGGTTTATAGTTCCATTTCCCAATGCCCGAGGACTGGGCATCAATGAACATATGCTCAAACTGAAACACCATGTTTAATTCATCCCGATCCGTACCGACATAAGCTAAAGCCTGTTCTGGCCCTAGCCCCGAGGTTTCTCCCACCGTCATCGGGCCGTATGGCTTCAGTATCATCTGATTTAACTTGCGGAGGATGGAATGGACCTGATCCAGATTGGAAAACAGCTCATACGCCTGTACGACAGGCAGGTTGTTCGGGTTATGTGCATTGGGTAAGCCATCGGCTTTGGCGATATGGGCAACTGCGTCAAAGCGGAAGCCATCTACCCCTTTTTCCAGCCACCAATGCACCATCTCGTACATTTCTTCAGCCATCTTCGGATTATTCCAGTTCAGATCGGGTTGATGCTCCGAGTATAGATGCATGTAATATTCGTTCGTTTCCGGGTCATGCTTCCATACTGAACCCCCGAAATAAGACTCCCAGTTGTTCGGCACCTGTCCGTTTTTACCGGAACGCCAGATGTAATAGTCACGCCTTGCATTGGTTTTGGAAGAACGGGATTCCGCAAACCAGGCATGTTCATCCGAAGTATGATTCAGCACAAGATCCATCATGACTTTGAGTCCACGCTTATGCGCTTCAGCAAGTAGCCGGTCAAAGTCCTCCATCGTGCCATATTTTCGTAAAATAGCGTAGTAATCACGGATGTCATATCCGTTATCATGACCTGGGGAATCATAGATGGGACACAGCCAAATGACGTCTACGCCCAGCTTTTGCAAATAATCAAGCTTCTCATAGATCCCCTGCAAATCGCCATATCCGTCTCCGTCGCTGTCTTTGAAGCTACTCGGATAAATCTGATATACCACACTTTCCTTCCACCAAACGATAACACCCACCTCGCTTTCTTCTCTTGTGAAGCAATTCACCCGTTAATATGTTTTATCCGAAAAGAAACCCTTATAAACACCTGAACCTAGGTTTTATACCAAAAGACCAAAAGACCCGAAACCGCAATCGCACTGGGCGATCAGCTTCGAGTCTTACTTGACCTCGTTTTCCGCCGAATGAGCGGTAAGGTCTATTTTAACGGGATGTAGATCTTCATATCCAGCCGCTCGGGCGTCGACTTCCACACATCGGTCACTTCAAAGTCCGGCCCTTCCCGCCGTTCATACTTGGAAGCTGGCAGCCAGCTTCCGTAGATCATTTTGCGCACATCCTGCTCTGAGCCTTCGGTTGTAAACTCGGCATATAGCCCGTCTGGAATCTCCAGACAGGTATATCCGGGTTTTAAGGAATCACCGCTTCCTGCACTCTCTTCGCCAACGATAAATGAAAATGCCCCATCCTCCTGAAAATGAGCCGCAACACCATACGCCATATCGGGGCGAATTCGCTCGGGAATGTTCATAAACTTCTGCTCACGCCCGAATTCATGATAGAATCCGGGAATCTCTGTGTAATGTTGCTCTGAATTCAGGTTGGTCTTATATTCATATCCGATGATCCGGATCGGCTCCAGCGTCACCATACGTGGCGGATTCATATGGAACGCTGTGCCAAGCTGTGAACGATATTCATTAAAATCAATACGTTGTTGCATGAACTCCTCTGTTAAAGCTTCCTGTTGCTGCTTGCGAAACCGCGCCGGTGTGACGCCAAAGTGAGCGTCAAATGCCCGGGTAAAGGCTTCCTGCGATTGATAACCATAGCTAAGCGCAATTTCCAGTACACCCTGCGCCGAGTTTCGCAAGGTCGAAGCTGCCTCCGTTAGTCTTCGTCTGCGCAAGTACTCCAGAACAGTAAAACCTGTAATCGCCTGAAACAAACGTTGAAAATGAAATACTGAAAAACTGGATGCAGCCGACACATCCTTTATGTTGAAAGGCTCCTGCAGATGCTTTTCCAGATGCTCGATGGCAAGCTGAATACGCGCATAGTGATCCATATGTTCCGTCTCCTATTCGTTCGCGTGATATGTACCCTACTTTGTCTTCCTTACTGGTCTGTTGCTTCCCTTAGTATGACTGAAATGCCCCGGCAGTTTTTGATGCTGAATGCGAACTTATGATATTCATAACAAAAATCTCTTGTTCCTGTCCGCAGCCCTGCAGCGAACTTCCCACTGCCAGGCGCAGACATCAAACAAGAGAGAGCGGACTTCCGTTTGTAAAGCTAACTTAAATGCTAATTTATCCGTTCTATTTTTTAAACATGCTTCTTCTCAATTCTAACCATTCCAGTGCCCAGACACAGGATGAATGCCCCATATATCGGTTGCATACTCACTTATTGTTCGGTCACTGGAGAAAATACCTGAATGTGCTGTGTTAAGCACAGCCTTGCGAGTCCAGTCCGAAACATCGCGATACGCTCGATCAATCGCTGCATGTGCGTCGGCATACGCTGCAAAATCCCGTAATACAAAATATTCATCCCCATGCGCGAGCAAAGAGTCATAAATATCCCAGAACTCCCCATCCCGATAACAGAATGCCCCCGGATGTACCAATTGCTCTACGACTTCACGAATACGTTCGTCCTGATTCACGATTTCGTTCGGACGATAGTTGCCGTTCCGATAATATTCCAGCACTTCGTCGGCACGCAAGCCATAGATGAACATATTCTCTTCACCCACTTGCTCTGCCATCTCCACGTTTGCACCGTCCATCGTACCAATCGTCAGTGCGCCATTCATCATAAATTTCATATTACCTGTACCCGATGCTTCTTTCCCCGCTGTCGAGATCTGTTCACTCACATCTGCCGCAGGGATAATTTTCTCGGCAAGCGAGACCGAATAGTTTTCCAGGAAAAAGACCTTCAACCGGTCATTTACTGCTGCATCGCGATTCACGGTATCTGACACCGTATTGATCAGTTTGATGATCTTCTTTGCAAAATAATAACTCGGCGCTGCCTTTGCTCCAAAAATAAACGTGCGCGGCACCATATCAAACGAAGCATCACTTTTCAGCTTGTTATACAGATGCATGACATGCAAAATGTTCAGAAGCTGTCTTTTGTACCCATGCAACCTTTTCACCTGCACGTCAAACACGGAATCCGGGTCAACGGCTACTCCCGTGTGATCCAGGATATAAGACGCCAGACGATTTTTGTTATCTCGTTTAATTGCACGAAATTGCTCCTTGAACGCGGATTGATCGGCGTAATCAGCCAGTTGCTCCAGTTTGCCAGGTTCCGTGATCCATTCATTGCCGATCGTTTCTGTAATGAGATTCGACAGCTTCGGGTTGGCATGCATTAACCAGCGCCGGTGTGTAATACCATTGGTTTTGTTGTTAAAACGTTCAGGGTACAGGGCATAAAACGGCGCCATCTCCCGCTCTTTCAAAATCTCGGTATGCAGTGCAGCCACACCATTGACACTATGACTGCCTACGATGGCAAGGTGTGCCATGCGAACTTGATCATTCGCAATAATTGCCATCTGCTCAATGCGTTCGTCATCACCCGGATAACGATCCAGCAGCAACCCGCAGAAACGTTTATTAATCTCTTCAATGATCATATAAATACGTGGCAGTAGCTTGCTGACCATAGGTACAGGCCATTTTTCCAGCGCTTCGCTTAGAGTCGTGTGATTTGTATAAGATACCGTGCGTGCAGTAATATCCCACGCCTCATCCCAGCCATAGCCCTTATCATCCATTAGAATTCGCATCAGTTCGGGAATGACCAGAGTAGGATGGGTGTCATTGATATGGAAGGCCACTTTGTCCGGCAGGCGGTCATACGACAGTCCCAGCTTGCTAAATGTACGTAGTGCACTCTGCACTCCTGCGGAACACATAAAGTACTGCTGTTTCAAACGCAACAACTTGCCCTCGTATTGGGAATCATCCGGGTACAGGAATTCCGAGATCGACTCCACCGAACGGCTGTAATCCAGATATCCGTAATAGTTCGAAGGGGTATCCAATGACGTTTCTCGTTTCGGCTCCGCACTCCATAACCGTAATGTGTTGACATGGGACTGACCATAACCGATAACGGGCACGTCATACGGTACGGCAACGACCGCTTCAGCATCCTTTGTCACGAAATGATAATGTCCATCCTGCTCATAGGCTTCTACCCGGCCCCAGAACTGAACCTCTACCTTTTTATCTGGACGCCGCACCTCCCATTCATTGCCCTTTTCCAGCCAGTTATCAGGCAACTCTACCTGATTGCCATTAATAATTTTTTGCTCGAATAGACCGTATTTGTAGCGGATACCACATCCATGTCCCGCATAGCCAAGTGAAGCCAAGGAGTCCAGGAAACAGGCAGCAAGCCTCCCCAGTCCTCCATTGCCTAGCCCTGCATCTGCTTCCTGTTCCTCAATACACTCCAGTGAAAATCCAAGTTCCTCCAGACTGTCACGAACCAGTTCCAGCTCATTTACGTTCAACAGATTGTTTCCGAGCAGACGTCCAATCAGAAACTCCAGCGAGAAGTAATACACCTGTTTATCCTGACGCTGCTTGAATCCCTGATTCGAAGCCGCCCAGTCCTGACCCACGTATTCACGGATCATGCTGCCGAGCACATGGTACACGTCTTCCTTCGTAGCTTCTTCAATTGGTTTGCCCAGTTTGCTGACGAGATTCCGTTGAAAGATTGATTTGAACGTTTCTTTGTTGTCAAACAAAAGTAGGTTCCTCCCGGTGAAATCCTGCGAGGTGAGGGCGGTTCGTGATTTTAAGTACCCGGGCTTCTCTGCTAAGTGACCGTTTCGGTCACGAATCATTCTCTCGATCGCTGTTGTCTCTTCCATTTCCTGATCACCTTTTACAAGGTTGAAATGGAGAGACAAAGGCGAACGCTTCGCTTCTACAGAATTGATTTCGTTCCCTGCACTACGGCTGCACGTTAGCGAGAAAACGAACCCTGAGTTACTTAAGTGCACACAAACCTGAAAACTTACCCGCAAAATTTTATTTTTTATATATAGTTATGGATGATATCGGACAGATTTCAGATTTAAATAATAGTGCTTTTGGCCAAAATATACGGGTTCGACGGGGCACCGATTAACGTCTGCCCGCCAGTCAGCTTCACGTCTTTATCCAAAATGACATTCTCCAGCACAGTTCCCTCGCCAATGTAACATTTCTGCATAATGATTGAACCCTTAATCTTCGCACCCTTGGCCACATGCACACCCCGGAACAGGATGCTGTCTTGCACTTCACCGCCTACGATGCATCCATTGGCAAGCAAGGAATGTTTAACATCCGCTGATTCCAGATATTTGGCGGGGGCCTCGTATTTGATTTTGGTTTGCACGGGATCTTCTTTAAACAGTTGTTCATACTGCCCTGTATTCAGCAGATCCATGCTATTGCGGTAATAGCTGTCAATCGAGTTAATTACGGCATGATATCCTTCGTAGGCATAGGCCGCGATCTTCAATCCGCTCGGATTTTTCAGGATGGCGTCACGGAAGAAATGAGTCTCACCATGTTCAATGCAGCGCTGCACCTGTTTAAGGAACAGTTCTTTTTCCATGATAAAAATCTCCGTATATATATTCGTATGGTCAGCACATTGGTGAATGTCCACCACATTGCCATCTTCATCATGATCGACTTTAACGCAGGATTCATGCTCAGGTAGCAGTCGGTCTACTTTTTTGCAAACCAGTGTAACGTCCGCTCCCTTACGGATATGATACTGATAGACATCCTGAAGATCGGCCTTGGTCACATGGCGGCTGCCTGCGTGCACAACGTATTGCCCGGCGCCTCTGTGGAAGAAATCCAGATTGTTGTGAAAATGTTGCAAATCACCCTGCGACGTGTCCGTTGGATCGTTCCAATCGGGAGGAAGAATAAACATGCCCCCATGTTTGCGATCCAGATCCCATGGCTTACCATCGCCCAGATGGTCCATCAGCGAACGGTATTTGCGGCGAACAAATACGCCTATGCTCTCAATACCCGCATTCATCATGTTAGACAGGACAAAATCAATAAGACGATAACGCCCGGCATAAGGTACCGCGGCTCCGCAGCGAAAGTACGTCAATTCCTTCAATTCTTCCAGTTCATGGTCAAGGTTAATAACTCCAATTAGTGATTTCATGCCGCGCACCGTCCTTTGCCAACATTTTGGTCAATCAATTCGCTATTCCTTGACGCAACTGCCGTTCCAGTTCTTCCTGGTCTACCAGCAAAATATCACTCTCGTCTCCAGGCGCGGGGGCAATCCGGACTCCATCCGGAATGGCTAAGCCCTCGGCGATAATGGCGTTGTGAATGGACACATTACGGCCAATTTTGACCCGAGGCATAACAACGGAATCGATCACTGCACTGTTCTCTCCCACCTCGGTTCCATAGAACAGGACGGAATGATTCACCTCACCGTGCACGATGCTGCCTTCGCTGATAATACAGTTGCGCACCTTGGCGGCAGGAGATATATATTGAGCAGGCTGGTTCGGGTTACGGGTGAAAATACGCCAGCTCGGATCATTCAGATTCAGCGGCGTTTCCTCGTCCAGCAGATCCATATTGGATTCCCAAAGGCTGCGAATCGTTCCAACGTCTTTCCAATACCCTTCAAACGGATAAGCAACTAAAGATTTGTCATTTTCAAGCAACAACGGAATGATGTCTTTACCGAAATCGTAGGAGGTGGATGCCTGCTGTTCGTCCTGAATCAGGAAGCGTTTCAGCACATCCCATTTGAAGAGATAGATGCCCATGGAAGCAAGCGTGCTTCGGGGCTGAGAAGGTTTTTCTTCGAACTCATAGATGCTGTAATCATCATTCGTATTCAAAATGCCAAAGCGGCTCGCTTCTTCCATCGGTACGTCAATCACGGAAATGGTGCAATCGGCATTTTTTTCCTTGTGATACTGGAGCATCTTGTCATAGTCCATCTTATAGATATGATCACCCGACAGAATCAGCACATGTTCGGGATCAAATTGTTCAATAAAGTTAAGGTTACGGTAAATCGCGTCAGCGGTCCCGCGATACCAATTACTTCCGTCTTCCCGTTCATGGGGAGGAAGCACATAAACTCCGCCATTTTTACGATCCAGATCCCAGTCACTGCCAATACCGATGTAGGAATGCAAAACAAGTGGCTCGTATTGGGTCAACACACCAACGGTATCAATACCCGAATTTGAACAATTGCTCAGCGGAAAATCGATAATACGGTAGGTTCCACCAAAATAAACAGCGGGTTTCGCCAGTGATTTCGTCAAACCCTTTAATCGTTTACCCTGCCCTCCGGCGAGCAGCATCGCTACAACTTCTTTTTTTGCCATCATTACAGCCTCCTCCACGTGCATTCATTCTGATTCATTTCAGAGCCCATAATCGATATTTTGTTGTGAAAACACGACTGTCTTGATTAGGAGCATGCTGTACAGATGTGAAACGGATAAAGACATCATTCATATGTAACCAGACGTCTTTGGTTAGATGATCACAGGAATGTTGGTGCGGATCAAATCAATGATCTGTTTGAGTCGAAGTTCTTTTCAAATGCAGATGAGCGAAGCTGATGGTGTGTTTTAAAGCATGTAGATGGTGTTGATCTTGCAGAACATGTTGATTGTGTTGAAAACGACTTGGCTTGCATTGTAGACCGTGCTAATGATGGGTAATGAAAAATGAGCTTATTACCCATTAAACAGGAATTCGATCGGGGAATCTTGCGGTAACAGCAAATTTGAAAAAAATCAGGGCATCGCCGGTTTGAACCTTACGGGCTCCTGTAACTGCCGCTGTTATTTAAATCTATTCGATAGAAACGAATTAAAATCCTCTTGGTAATAATATGGTAAAACCATGCCAATTGATGATCAGGATGGTTGACACACATCAAAAAAAGCCGGATTTCTCCGGCGGCCCTACGCATTACCTATTCTACACTCTAATTCACCTTTATACCTTACATAAGCTTTCAGATCATATACCACATTGCTTAATACATACTGCCCCTGATTCACAAAAATTTCAATTAAGTTAGGCTCTACAAAGATGTTGAGTTCACAGCTTCCCTGAAGCTCCGGAGTCTGAAACTGAAGATCGTATTGATCCAATCCTCTAAATACCTCTGTACGATCGGTATGCACTCTTCCGTCTTCCAGCCATACGCGATAACCGCCAATATCCAGAACCTGATGTTCCTGCAACACAACTTTCAATTGAAATGGCTTCGCATGATCAATCTGCTCGACAGGCATAGGTGTCTTAAAATGAGTCTCCACCTCAGGATGCACCCGGAAATAGATCTGTTCGTCCTCGACCTCGATAACTCGTGGCAGGGCCATCATGCCAATCCACGGCTTCTCACCCGGATTCTTCACAGGTAGCGGCATTCGCATCCAGGCTACCATAACCCTGCGCCCTGCGGCATCCAGATTCGTCTGAGGCGCATACAAGTCCCCGCCATAATCAACCATATTCAATTGATCCGGAATGACGATATCACAGCTTTCTTCTATGAAGGAAACCAGACTGCACATCGCATGACTTGTATACAACGGTTCCTTTTGAATCCCTTCAGGGGACATCAGCAGTACAGTCTGCTCGGCTCCGCTCGAACGATCTGACAACCTGAAAATATCCGGACATTCCCACATATAACCGAGCCCTGGCTTGGTATAGCTGTTCACATACGTCCACCGGAGTAGATCCTCGCTTGAATAAAACAAAAGCTTGCCCCGCTGATCTCTCGTCTTCGTGCCCAAAATCATATAATACCGATCCCGATACTTCCACACTTTAGGATCACGTGTATGCGTGCGATGCCCCAGAACAGAATCGACGATCGGCGGGATGATCTGTTGCTTGGAAGCGAGGTTGTCAAACGTATAACCATCCTCCGAGATCATCAAAACCTGACTGGACTCGAATTGATCATCCACAATCACATGAACGTTCTCCTCATTGAGCACATCGTATTTGACAGCGGTATAAAAAATAAACATTTGGCCCTGCACTTCGAGTGCCGTTCCAGAGAAACACCCATTTTGGTCATAACCTTTGCTTGGATACAGAGCGATAGGATGATGCGTCCATGTGACCAAATCCGGACTGGTCGCATGCCCCCAATGCATCGTGCCCCACTGCAGGCCATACGGGAAGTATTGATAGAATAAGTGGTACTCTCCCCGGTAATAGATAAACCCGTTCGGGTCATTCATCCAGTTGCCAGGTGCTTTTACATGTAATTGATCCTGTTTCATCACGGCCTCCATCAACGATTTAAATAAACCGGAGTCTCCATCATAATATGTAAAGCCAACATCGTTAACTTTTCTCAACGACAGATGTAAGCGTATCCTACAATACATATCTGTTCAAGCCAAAAAAGCCGCCGGTCTCAGCGACTTCAATTGTAACATTAATTTCTTCTCTGTAGTCTAAACCGCAGTAAATATAAAAGTTTCTCTGCAATCTGTTCTAGATTATCTTTCGGAACAGGCTCATAACCTCATCCTTCGACGGTTGATACGGATTACCTGGTGCACAAGCATCTTTCATCGCATTGCTTGCAAGCAACTCCACATCCGGGTTCTGTACCCCAAGTTCGGACAGCTTCTCCGGAATACCCACTTCTTTGGCAAGGTCTCTGATCGCTGTAATTACGTAATCTGCACATTCCTCGTCGGTACGTTCCTTCACATCCATCCCGATTGCCTTGGCGATATGACGGAATTTGTCGGGCACATGTTTGGCATTCATCTCTTCCACATAAGGAAGCAACATCGCGTTGCAGACACCATGCGGCAGATCATACACTCCGCCTAATTGATGCGCCATGGCATGAACATATCCAAGCCCCGCATTATTAAAAGCAATACCACCCAGGAAACATGCGTAAGTCATATACTCCCTTGCTTCCAGATCGGTTCCATCCTTCACCGCTCTTGGCAAATATTCAAAGATTAATTTGACCGCAGCTGCTGCCGTTGCACTTGTAACTGTAAACCCACCTGGTGTAACCATCGCTTCAACCGCATGGGTTAATGCATCCATGCCCGTTGCAGCAGTCAGACTCGCAGGTTTACTCAGCATAAGCTCAGGGTCATTTACCGACAGATCAACCAGACAGTTTCGGTCTACCATCACCATTTTCACTTTTCTCTCCTCATCTGTAATCACATAGTTCATCGTTACCTCGCTTGATGTACCAGCCGTTGTATTGACAGCTACCAGCGGGACCGATTTGGATCGGGATTTGTGCAGTCCTTCATATTGACGGATGTGTCCACCGTTTGCTGCAACGATCCCGATCGCTTTTGCAGCATCCTGCGGTGAACCTCCGCCTATCGATACAATGGCGTCACAGCCATGGTTCTGGAACACTTGTAACCCTTCATGCACTTGCTGACATGTTGGATTGGGCTGTACCTCATCATATACGACATAGTCTAACCCTGCTTTCCGCAGCGTAGACAATACACGTTCGGCGATACCTGACGTAACCAGTTCCTGATCCGTAACAACCAGTGCCTTACGTATACCCATCTGTCCAATCATTGGAGCTGCATCCTGCAAACACCCTCTACCCATTAAATTCACGGGTGGGACATAATATGCATGCGTTGCCATCTGAACCAGCCTCCTGTAACCCTGATTTACTACCTTTATTGTAACTGAATCCGTTTCCAGCTATAGTGAAATAAATCACATTCACTTGATAAATGTTACATTGTCCCATACAGCAAACCGGATTTTATGGTTTCTTTGATCATAAAAAGACGGCTTAGACACCCTCAGGGTCCAAGCCGCCATATCTTTGATTACTTTTTTGATTACAATGCCTTGTCGTTTACACCATCAAGCCAAGCTTCAATCTCGCCAATGACGGAGGATACACAGCCGTCTTCAAAAGGCGATTTTAACCCGGCAAGTTCCACCAGACCTGTGAAGGACAAGCTACCGCCAGCTTTGCACAACGTCAGATAATCAGCCCATGCTGATTTCATATCCTCATTACTGCGTTTCCAGAACTGGAACGCACAGATTTGAGCCAGTGTATAATCAATGTAATAGAATGGTGAAGAGAAAATATGACCTTGTTTATGCCAGAATCCACCTTGCTCCAGATACGCATTATCCTTGTAGTTGATATGCGGCAGATAGATTTTCTCAATGTTGCGCCAAGCCTGTTTGCGCTCAGCCGGTGTTGCCTCTGGGTTCGCATACACAAAATGCTGGAATTCATCCACAGCGACCCCGTAAGGAATGAACAACAACGCAGAGGACAAATGGTCAAACTTATACTTGTCCGTATCTTCTTTGAAGAACAGCTCCATCCATGGCCAAGTGAAAAACTCCATACTCATCGAATGGATCTCTGCAGATTCGAAGGTCGGCCAGTTATATTCCGGCACTGCAAAATTGCGGCTCTCGTACACCTGGAAAGCGTGCCCTGCTTCATGGGTCAATACATCAATGTCACCCGAGGTACCGTTGAAGTTGGAGAAAATAAACGGCACTTTGTAATCGTTCAGGAACGTACAATATCCGCCGCCCTGTTTGCCTTTTTTGCTCACCAGATCCATCAGCTCGTTGTCAGTCATCATCTGGAAAAACACATCTGTTTCTGGTGAAAGTTCGGCGTACATCCGTTTCCCGTTCTCTACGATCCAGTCTGGATCACCTTTGGGTGTTGGATTGCCCGTCTTGAAACTAAAACCCTGATCGTAAAAATAAAGCGTATCGACATCGATCCGGCTACGCTGACGTTCTCTGAGCTTGGTCGCAACAGGCACGATGTAGTCGCGGACTTGTGCGCGGAAATTAGCTACCATCTCCGCATTGTAGTCTGTACGGTTCATACGGTCATAACCAAGCTCCACATAGCTTGGATACCCCAGCTTTTTCGCAATCTGTGTACGTACCTTCACCAGTTCATCGTAAATGCGGTCGAATTCCGCTTCGTGCTCCGCCATAAACGTGTAACGGGCTTCTGAAGCACGTTCGCGCATCGAGCGATCCGTAGACAGCTCAAACGGATGAAGCTGCGGCAACGTGCGCTCTTCGCCTTCGAATGGAATTTTGGCAGAAGCAATCAGCTGATTGTATTCGGTAGAAAGTTTATTTTCCTTCTGGAGCTCTTCAATGATCTCCGGGCTAAATGTTTTCAAAGCTTGCTCAGCGAGCTGAAACAGTTGGGTTCCCCACTTCTGTTCTAGTTCTGCACGGAACTTGGAGTTCACCAGCGCACGGTAAAAATCGGTAATGTATTCCTGAACAACAGGCTGACTATCATCCAGGAACTCATTCTCTGCCTTATAAAACTCATCATTCGTATCAATGGAATGGCGGATGTAGACCAGCTGTGCCTGTGTTTCAAAATCACTACGCAACGCATTGATCTTGTCCATGAATTCACTTTGCTCTTCCACTGAAGCCGCCGCTTCGAATCCCTTCAGCAGTTCACCGAAAGAGGTCTTGATGTGTTCCAGATCGGGACGTGTATACGTGTATTCACTAAACTTCATTTATGTACACCCTTTCCTGTTTGGCAAATTTCGGGAAAAACCCGAGAAGCTATCCCCTATTATACAAAAGTGAAGCCTAAAAATCCCAACTTTACGAAAAATATTTGTCCATCGGTCAAATGCTTTTACACAAATATCAAATAAGCCCGCCTCGCATCTGCGAAGCAAGCTTATAGGCTTGTCTTTTTCAATTGTTCCTATGGATGGTTCCACAATTAATGTTTGTCTTCGTCAACAATCTTATAGAACCAGCCCATTCCAATCATACCCACAACCATAATCGCAGCCAGAATAATAATATAAGTCATGAATGTACCTCCCTTGCCCGTATATTCATCTCTATCTTAGTGTACACGCGGAATGGCCGTTTGAATTAACCGAACATTGACAAAAATACGAAATCTTTAATTTTAATCAACGATAAACATCACTTTCACTTTACTTTTTTCATCCGGCGCCATAGTAATCTCACCATTTACCTCGTTTTATACATCTTGTTCGCATCTCCCGTCGTTCCGTTGTATACTATACTTCTGGATTGGATAGATATGGACATTATCACACTAGACCTAAGCAGAAAGGCAGGCTCCACATGTCAACTCGCATTTATATACGCCAATTATCGCTTTCTATTATGCTTTCCCTCATGCTTGTCATGTTGTCTGCCTGTGCAGATGGAGAAGCCCATGTAACCGTGAATACCAATGGAACGGCCGATCTGGATCTGAATCTAAGTGTGTCGGACTCGGCTCTTGGCAAAATTGGACAAGACAATCTGATGCCCTTGCTGGCTGAAGCATTGGAACGGAATAACTTTAAGACAGAAGTGACCAAACAGGCGGACCAGAACGTGTTGAAAGCAACGACTCATTACGAAAAAAGCAACATGACCGGATTCGATTCCTCGAAGCTACCGCCAGGAATTCATATCGAACAATCCAAGACACCGGGTTTCTTCACATCCCAGATGCATATCCTTGCCGAAGCCGACCTTATGGAATCGATGCCGGATGGGGATATTAAAGATAGGATCAACAGCGTTCCGGGTTTTCTCAAACGGCTTTTGTTAAAAGATGTGAATTTTGATTTCAAACTTTCTCTGCCGATTAAAGCCCAGGATTCCAATGCCGATCAGGTAGAAGATGGCGGTAAAACGCTAATCTGGAACATTTCTCCTTTGCAAAAAAATAAGCTGGATTTGACGTTACAGATTCCGAATATTCGGAATATCCTGTTGGTGGCTATCGCTGGCCTTGTCTTGATCCTGGCCCTGCTCATCTGGTTCTTCATGCGGCGCAGACGGGCAAGACGACAGCAAAATTCGATTGCAGATCCAAAAAAATCATAACCCCTGCCGTGCAATGAGATTTGTGACTTGCCAAACGGTGTTATGGATAGTAGAATACATCCGTACTGTGAGAACGGTTAACGATGATTAAAGCAAAAATTAAAGAGGTGAACAAGTTTCATGAATATCCGGGAATGCGCCCTGCCTGGTATCGGGGTGAAGTACCAGTTCCATACAAAAGGTGGTAATCAGTTAGTCATCATCAAGCACGAAGACGGACGCCGTGAGTTATTTTCGGTGGACCCGAAGGATGAGGAAGAGCTCACGCTGATCGCAGAATTGGAAGATGATGAATGTGTAACGCTCTCAGGATTAATCGGAGGATGGTCCTGATTACGGAGTTTCTAAACCGTATAGTAACTTCAACCACTTGAACGCACAAAAAAACAAAAAATTTATAACCCAAAAAACCTGTACTCCGTTGGAGATACAGGTTTTTGTCTTTGTTATTCTCTGGGCGCCCTCTGAGAATGAATGTAAGGTACCCATATGTTTAACACTCGGATAATTTCTGCCGAGTGGAAAGGTTTGCTTATGAAGTCTTGCATTCCGCATTGCAGGCACGCTTCCCGGTCTCGTTCCCCTGCAAAGGCTGTTATCGCAGCGATCACAGGGATTTCAGGATGCATTTTCCTGATCTCACAGGTCGCTTCAATCCCATCCATCACAGGCATTTGAATATCCATAAAAATCAGATCATAAGGGGTAGTTGCAAGCAAGTGTATAGCTTGTTCTCCATTTTCGACGACATCGCACACACCACCAAATTTGCGAAGCATCTCCTCCAGAAGATGGCTATTCACTGCCTGATCCTCAGCGATTAATATCCGAATGCCTTGTGCAAGACGGTTACGTTCGGGCAGTCCTACCGTGACAGAAAAATCACCTTCTTCGGACACCATTTCCTCTTTCCACCTGTCCAGCACAATTGTAAACTGGAATTCCGCCCCCTGCCCGATCTCACTTTGAACCCCGATGGCTCCGCCCATCAGCTCAACTAATTTCTTGCTAATGGCAAGTCCCAGCCCCGTTCCTCCAAATTTCCGATTAATCGCTGGGTCCAACTGGGAGAAGGATTGAAATAATTGATGCTGTTTATCAAATGCAATGCCAATGCCTGTATCTTTAACTTTAAACGAAAGCATCAACTGATCTGGACCGTATTCTTGCGAAGAATCCATCTCCGCGACGATCGTGACGCTTCCTTTTTCGGTAAATTTAACAGCATTACCTACTAAATTAATTAGAATTTGACGGATTCTTGTCTCATCTCCACGTACACGTTCCGGAATGTGATCCGATATTTCACTGTACAGCTCAATATTCTTCTCAGAGGCTTTAATGGAGAACAGCTCCATTACATTGCCTAACATGTCCCGAATATCTACTGGCCCCTGTTCCAGATCCATTTTGCCTGCTTCGATTTTACTGAAATCCAATATTTCATTCAAAATATAGAGTAGCGACTCCCCGCTATCAATCATGATCTCGGTAAATCCCTGTTGCTCCTCGTTCAGCTCTGTTTCCATCAAGAGATGTGCCATTCCCATAATCCCGTTAAGCGGTGTACGAAGCTCGTGGCTCATAATAGCAAGAAACTCGGATTTCGCACGGTCGGCATGCTCTGCTGCTTCCTTGGCACGAATGATTTCTTTTACCGAAGTCATATCGCGGAAGACCAGCACAGCACCGCGTGTTTTCCCTTGATCCATAATCGGCTTCAGTTGGAACTCTGCGAGAAAACTGGAACCGTCCTGACGCCAAAATACGGATTCGGTACGAGGCAAGGCCCTCCCTTCACGCACAGCCTGCAAAATAGGTGTGCCATTCGTCGGATATGGAATGCCTTCGCTCTGCATCTGTATCATCATTTTTTCCAAAGGTTTACCGTTCATCTCACTCGGACAGATATTCATCATCTCCGCCGCTGCAGGATTGGCGAAATTCACGTTTCCATCCAGATCCAGCCCAATCACACCTTCGGACATTCCATTCAAGATCAGTGCTCTTTCATAACTTAGATTTTCAATCTCTTCGACGTACCGTTTGGCTGCTGTAACATCACTCGTAATGCCGTAGACACCAACCACTTTATCCTCTAATAAGATTGGAACGTTGATCACACTTGTCTCGATTCGTTGTCCATCCTTATGAATCAGACCAATCTCATAACGCTGCGCTACACCCTTGACCGATTCTTCAAAATGATAACGCGTCTTCTCCAAGTCGACCGGATCAATCAAATGATCAAAAGGTCGGCTTAACAGTTCTTCTTTGCTATGCCCTGTTAATTGCTCCTGCCCTGCGTTCGCTTTCAGCAAGTTCCCATCCAGATCCAGCGATGCCACACCAAGCGGATTACAATCAAACAATGACTTGTACTCCTGCAAACTCAATTGCTGCTGTTTGCTTTCTGTAATGTCACGTGTGACCGCAACCATCTCTTGCAGATTACCCGACTCGTCACAAACATAATGGGTCAATGTATCTCCCCACACTACGGACCCGTCCTTATGCAACAGTCGATAACTGATTCTCTCAGGGGTAAGTCCCTCCGTCTGACCGCGGATATATGCCTTCACCATCGGGATATCTTCCGGATGAATACAGAACATTCCAGAGCGTCCGCACATTTCTTCCGGCGCGTAACCCAGCATTCTTCTGCTGGCATCCGATACATATTTAAACGTGCGCTCGGCATCCGCTTCGTGAATGGCAATCAAATCCATGGACGATTCAGCTAGAATACGAGAAATACGACTGCTTTCTTCCAGTTGCTTACGCTGTTCAAGGAGTGTTTCTTCTGCCTCTTTTTGCTTCGTAATGTCTGCAGCTTGTACTAGTAAATATAAAGGCTCTCCGCTTACCTCGTCCCGGACTATGCAAGCTCTGATTGTTGCCCACAGCAACGTACCGTTTTTTCGTTTCAGGCGCACCTCTGTTTCGTACATGGGCTGTTCACCGTTAGTCATCTCCCAGAAATTACGGCGAAACTCTTCGTACCTGAGGTCCTCTTCATAAATCATATGTACAACGGAAGTATGCAACAGTTCTTCCTCCGTTGATCCAAGCATCTCGCAAAAAGCTGGATTTAACTGCACCCACAGTCCATTAACATGAGAAGCGACAGCAATGCCGATTGGCGCGTGTGTGTATAATTGTTCGAACAGTGACCGGCTCTGTGTGATGGAGTTCGACACTACATATCCTCCCTTACTAAGAATGTGAATGTTATTCGTATGAACAGATCGACCTGAACATAACTATATCTTATAGAGTAGTACCCCAAATGCCACGATAGTTAAACGAAACAAAAGCAAAAAAATATGACAACAATCGACACGTTAAGATCTTCAGCTTTTCAGCACAGCCCATGTCATGAAAGAACGGAGGTTACTGCCCCATGATTATTGTTGCGAATCAACCGATTCAACTGTCTCCATCCGAATGGTCTGCATTTGAATGGTATTGGTTACAGCAGCTGCAAAACCGCCCTATAAGGTATGTGTACCAGTCCATGGATCATCTCCATTTTGAATGGCACTTAAGAGAATCCCTTGTTGACGCAGCCGAAGGGTTGAACCGAAGCGGTGTCAGCTTTGCCTCATTCGAAGACTCCAGGTGTAACCCTGCCTTTTGGAATCGAAATGCACAGGGTGGATTCGAGCTAAGGCCAGATGTAACACCTGCAGAGGGCATCCGAGATATATGGAGAAACGGACGCTTGTATGCGTTCGAGTGTGCAACCGCTACCGTTATTGTACTCTATGGAGGCGTACTTGGAAGCATCCGTGAGGATGCATTTAATTCATTATTCCGTAATCTGTTGCTGTTTGACTGGCATTACGACAGTGATCTGCGTTTGACAGAAAAGAATGGCAAGGAACTCGCTCTACCTGGAGATGTGCTTTATTTCAAAAATCCGGATGTGTCACCCAAAACTCCTGAATGGCAAGGTGAAAACACCATTATGTTGCGGGAAAACTGGTACTACGGACACGGTATTGGCATTGCTAGCGGTCAGGAAATTATCCGGACCTTAAATCATTTTCGTTTTCCCGGCAGCATGACCTCGGCCTATTTAATGGATATGGTCATATATCCAGACTTTCTTTATTTATCCCGCTATGCCAAAAATGCTACCGGCAGCAACCCGGACGTAACCACACCCGTATTACCTGGACAAATGTATGTTCGAGTGGGTAGCAGCCGCTATTTGCGTGCTTGAATGTTTTGATCAGACGATCAGCTGCCGTTCATTAATAGGATAACCTATGTATTGCAAAAAGCCCAATCACAAGCAGCAATGACGCTGACTTGATATTGGGCTCCTTGCAATACGTTATCAGTTCGTTGGATCAAGCTGAACAACGACTTGCTTGCCGCTAACCTGAACTCCCGTCGTTTTAGTGCCGTGTTCCTTCAACGCTTTGCACAGTTCTTCTGCCCAGGCTTTGCCCGACTCTCCCTCTTTGGCTCCATGCACTTGGATGACCAATTTCACGGAGTCACCTTTTTTTAAAATACGCTCTGCTTGGGACTGCTTCACATCCCGGTCATGGTCCTCCATCTGCAGATGCAACCGAATCTCCTTTACTTTGCGTTTATCCGGAGATTTGCCTGCCTTTTTCTTCGCCTGCTGTGCTTCTTCACGGGCAGCGCCCGCACCAATCAGTTTACACGGAGGTGGGCTGGTCATCAGGGACAAGCACACCAAATCTACCTTATGTTGTTTGGCCAGTGCCAGTGCTTCCCGTGTTGACATGACGCCCAGGTCTTCTCCATTCAGACCGGTAAGTTGCACTTCGTTCGCTTTGATCTTTTCATTTTTAATGATCTGAGCCATGCATCTTCCTCCTTGACATGAAAAGCCTGTCCTGATCACTGAAGATCAGAGCAGGCTTAATAATAGATTGCATGTTGTAAGACTTTATAAATTATAACCGTTTCCTGCGTTACCCAGTTACGTTAAGATTAACGACTAGTCATTTACGTTGACTTCTCGCATTATCTTGTCGAGTCCCCGAATTACAACGAGTTAAATGCTTCAGTCAGCACAGGTACGATCTGCGATTTGCGAGATACAACACCTTTGAGCAATGCTTTGTGGTCTGTCAGCGTTACGTTGTATGCTTTTTCAACCGCTTGAGTGGATGCACCATAAGCCAGTCCAACGGAGTCATTGTTCAAGATATCCGTCACGACAAACAAGAACAGGTCAAGTCCTTTGCTGGAGATGATCGCTTCAATCGCTGCCTCAAGCTCAGGCTGTTTTACAAGCACATCATTAACGTCCACCGCATTCACTTGTGCGATTTCCACTTTCGCTGTACCCATAGCGAATTCTTTCGCATCCAGAGAGATTAGCTCAGCGATTGTTTTCTGACTCAAGTCCGCTCCAGCTTTCAGCATGTCCAGACCGTAGCTATCTGCATCCACACCGGCAATGGCAGCCAGCTCACGTGCTGCTGCAACATCTTGCTCGGTGCATGTTGGAGATTTGAACAACAAGGAATCCGAGATAATGGCGGACAGCATCAGACCCGCAATCGGCGCGCTGATTTCAACGCCGTTCTCTTTGTACATTTTGTTCAAAATCGTTGCGGTACAGCCTACAGGCTCAGCACGGAAATACAATGGCTGGCTTGTCTCAAAATTGGCAATACGGTGGTGGTCGATCACTTCTACAACGGTTACGTCTTCGATATCGCTTACGCTTTGCTGACGTTCGTTGTGATCCACCAGAATAACTTTGTTAACTTCGTTCGCTGCCGTTTTGATCAAACGTGGTGCAGCAACCTTGAATTGATCCAGAGCATACTGCGTTTCGCCGTTCACTTCGCCCAGGCGCACCGCTTCAACTTCCTGTCCCAATTTGCTTTTCAGGTCTGCATACGCGATTGCTGAGCAGATCGTGTCTGTATCCGGGTTTTTGTGGCCGAAAATTAGTACTTTTTCCATATCATAGCCCTCCGTCAATTCGAGTTTAAGTTAAACTTATCCTTGTTTTGAATCATACCTTACTGATTATAGCGCTTATACGTCTTAATTCCAATCCCTTTACAGCGAATTAATTGCAGCTCATGCAAAAACCAGCTTCGGTAGTGGCAAACACCGGGAACCAAGAGGACGCTATTAGCTTATTATTATCAACAGGTATCCACGTCTGTTCTAATTTGCAGGTGCATTCGCTACATTTGTAATCAGATGTCCGTCCAGCTTGTCACCTTTACACAGCGCTTGTACGAGCTCCCGGCCTGATTCCGGGGTCATTTTACCGTACCAGTCCCCTTGCGGATACACAATCGTTACACATCCATCATCGCAGCGGCCATTACATTTGGTACGTGTTGTATGAATGAATCCTCCGGCCTGCTGTTTCGCAATTTCGTCCCGCACCGCCTGAGTG
Source organism: Paenibacillus xylanexedens (assembly GCF_007680605.1). Lineage (GTDB taxonomy): Bacteria > Bacillota > Bacilli > Paenibacillales > Paenibacillaceae > Paenibacillus > Paenibacillus xylanexedens_B. Next base: position 1,094,625 of record NZ_VEIO01000001.1, on the reverse strand, counting down.
ACTTCTTCCCCCTCATTACGCATACATGTTCCGCCGTTACAGAATAAAATATGGTGTTGCAGTTGATCCAGATTATAGATAGCCAAACTCGCTTCATTCCTCTCACATCAATAGGATATGTATCTTCTTATGATTGCATAGTATAACATTACAACTCTATAAATTAGCACATCTATCCAGGTTTGTGCAACGATAATGATAAACTACAGCTCAGGATCGAACGTCTTCAATCCTTTTTTCACATAGAACGTCTGCAAACGACCTGCCTCGTTAATCTCCAGCAAATTCAATTGTGCGCCATAAGCACATCCACCGTCTATACCGATCTTGTCTCCGCGCGGGTCCATCCAGATTCCAGGCTCATCCTGCAAATATTGCACAGGCGTATGTCCAAACACAACAATGTCCTGAAGTGCTGTAGGTTTGCTATAAAAAGGTTCGCGAATCCAGATAAAATCCCGTTCGGACTGGTTTCTCCAGTCGGGTACATCCGGGTTAATCCCCGCGTGTACGAAAATATATCCCGGAATTTCATACGACAACGGAAGTTCGTCCAGAAAATGCAGATGATGCCCATAATGAGAGCGCATCCATTGTTTGTCCTGAGCATACGCCTGCCAGTCCATCTGATCACTATCATACGGAACGGGTAGATAACTCGCCAGCGTCTGTAATCCGCCATTGCGGATCCAGTGTAAATCGTACTCCTCTATATCATGGGTCAGAGCCTTCACCATCATGGCATCATGATTCCCTTTGAGAATAACGATCTGGTTCTCTTGTCTTAGCTTCATGATCTGCTCAATGACCTGTTTGCTTTTAGGGCCTCGATCTACATAATCCCCCAGCAAAATCAACTCATCCTGCGACGGGTCGTAATGAACCTGCTCCAGCAGTGCATTGAATTCATCATAACAACCGTGAATGTCACTGATGACACATCTGCGCAAGTGAATCTCCTCTCTTTCCGGTTGAGCCCAAAATGCAAACCGGAACCCTGTCTGCCAGCTGCAACACAACTACAGCCAAGTCAAACAAGGTTCCAATCCTATCCAGACTTATATTCCCGATCCTATGGCTATAATCCTGCTTTAATTCTGATTCAGATCGAAAGCTTCTGCAATCAGACGGAAAGAACGCAGACGTGCTTCGAACGAATGGATGGCAGAGGCGATAATTACTTCATCGGCTTCGTGACGTTCAGCCATTGCAATAATTTTGTCCTTCACCTGATCCGGCGTGCCAATGATGGAGAATGAGCGGCGCTGACGAATCTGTTCCAATTCCATCGCTGTATATGGGTAGTTACTCACTGTTTCAAGAGAAGGAAAGGACTTCTGTTCCAATCCGCGTCCAAGTCGCAGGAAAAATAACTCATTGCTGCGAGCCAGTTCAGCGGCTTCTTCTTCTGTATCTGCACAGAAAGCGGAGACCGCAATCATGGAGTGGGGTTTGTCGCCTAGAATGGACGGTTTGAAGTGGCGACGATAGTGTTTCATCGCTTCCTCACCACCTGGTGTTCCAAAGAACTGGGCAAATGCATAAGCAGTCCCTTGGGCCGCGGCGATCCTTGCTCCTTCCGAGCTGGACCCCAAGAGCCATACTTCGGGTACCGTTGGAACGGAAGGCCCCGCTACGAGTGAAGCAAAACGATGATCTTCAGGCAACTGCTCGTAGAAGTACCCACCAAGATCCGCAATTTGCTGCGGGAAAAACTGTACATTGGATGATTTGCCCTCGTTCAATGCCCTGCTGGCAATAGGCATACCTCCTGGCGCACGCCCAATGCCGAGGTCAATACGTCCAGGGTGCAATGCTTCAAGCAAACGGAAGTTTTCCGCCACTTTATACGCGCTGTAATGCGGCAGCATAACGCCTCCTGATCCTACTCGAATCCGCTCCGTATGGGCAGCCACATGGCCAATCATGATTTCCGGACTTGAAAAGGACAGCGCACCGCCTCCGTGATGCTCAGACATCCAAAATCGGGAATAACCCAGTTGTTCGGCATGCTGCGCTAACGTTACAGCCTCCTGCAAAGCATCATGTACATGGCGACCCTCGCTAATGTGTCCATGCTCCAATACACTCAATTTCATATATATTCATTCCTCTCGTCTGTGAAGTGATGGAATAAAGGTGCTTTTCCCTTTTTGCTTACTTGTCCATTGTAACATTAAAAATTACAGTTTCAAACTTTACATTACTTTACTCTTCATTCTTCCCCCTTACGTTTCGAAAAGAAAATAAAAAACGCAACCAGTTTTTAGCTGGCTGCGTTACAGGAGCATTATCTCGACCTACCCTTTTTAATCTACTTTACTTAATCTACCTTAATTGTCTAGTTTACTTATTTATCCTGCTTGTATGCCACTCCATTACTCAACTCATTTGAATTAAGGTGCTCGTTTAGGCAACAGCTTCACGTATTCATCAGACAGCTTCATCAGGCTGAGCACATGCTCGTAATCGGAACGGTACGGTTCCAGATTTGTCACGGGTTCGTAGGTTTTGAGCGAATATGCCGTTCCATCGTCAAAGCCCGCACCAGGAATGAACATGATGTCATTATTCACAAATGAACCTGTTGGCAAGTAATAACGAATACCGAATGCATTGTGATCCATATTGAGCAAGTCATGCCCAAAAGCTGTGAACTTCTCCTGCGCAAGCGATACGCCCATCAGATTCATGACGGTAGGCAGAATATCCAGTTGACCACCCGGCTGCTCAATCACTTGCCCTTTCGTTTGTTTCGGCGTATGAATCATCAGCGGAATATTGAATCGGCTTACTTTTCCATCGTATGGGATATTCAAGTTTTCCTGAATCTGCTGTGTAATCTCTGGTTCCTCCGGTAGTCCGAAGTGATCTCCATAGAGCACAAGCGTTGTATTATCCCATAAACCGTTGGCTTTCAATTCGTCAATCAGTTGACCTACCGCGTAGTCTGTATAATTGATCGCTTGCAGGTAATCATGCAGCAGCTTGTTTGTAATCGTCGCCGGAATTTCAATTCGTGCGCGATCGGCTGGCACAGTAAACGGCGAATGGCTTGACGCCGTGATAAACTGAGCATAGAACGGCTGTTTCGCAGCCTGATGCGCAGTCATTTTTTCCACACCGACCCGATACAATTCTTCGTCCGATGGCCCAAAATCGTTAAATTTATCATTCGTGAAGCTCGGTTTATCGAAGTATCTTGTGAAACCCAGAGCAGGGTACATCTTGTTGCGGTTCCAAAAGGTTACGTCATTAACGTGGTATGTCTCGGACTCATATCCTTCTTTCGCCAGCAGTTTGGGCAGGCTTGGAAGGTCTCGGTCACTATACCCGGCTGACATCGGTACGACTCCTGTAGGATAAATGGACGTATTCGACATAAACTCCGCATCCGACGTATTTCCTTGGCCGATCTGTTGGAAGAAATGAGAGAAATAATAGCTTTCTTTCGCAAGATTATTTAAGACTGGCGTTAATTCTTGACCATTTAACGAAGCGTTAATCGGAAAATTTTGAAAGGATTCCAATTGAAGCACAATCAAGTTACTGCCTTTTGCTTGACCAAAATATTTGGCCTTCACCGCTGCACCGTTATCCGTTTTGTTCTGGTAGGGATATTGGCTCACCAATGCATTAATCTTGGCAATCGTTTCGTTAATATTGCCACTCGCAATGGCTTCATTTTCCTTGCTCGTCAGAATTGCCGAGGACACCTGATAGTTCAGAAAACCGAGATTTTCAGCTCGTACCAGCTCGTTATCAATCGTTTCCCCCTTGACGATAAAGCTGCCAGACAAAATAATGCAGAACGCCGCTGTAAGTGCGACGCCCAGTTTGCCCCAGTAGCGTCTGCGACTTCTGCCAAATGTGAGGGTGCTCTCCTGGTAACTGCTACGATACGCTCCTTTGCTACGTCTGCGTTTAATCAACCAGACCGGTATAGCCAGAATAATATCGGCAAAAAACATAAAGTGTTGCGGCCGGACCAGCGGCCCGATACTTCCTCTAACCTGCGCAACCTGCCCCAGCTCACTTAGCGCGGTGTACGTAGGAACTGAACTGAAATGTGCATTATATAGCGTGGCTGCGAACAAAATCAAGGAGAACAAAACGTTAAACGCCCCGTATACCGTTCGCTTCCAGCTCAGCGGCACAATCAGATCCAGTACACATACAATGGTAAGCGCAGCGAGAGCATCCGTGAACAGCCCCACGCCAGACAAGCCATTGAAAAAGAAATAACGCAGAAGCGATAACTTCAGCAGCATTAAAATAAACAAAAGGGCAAATAAGGCCCGCGATGTTGACTGCCTGCTTTTATTTGTGGATGTAAACATGGTCATTTTCAACCCTTATCTGAAATTTTACGTTCATTTTACAAAACGCATATTTCAGTATAACAGTTTTCGTGTGTCTGTTCCATTGAGGTTATGCTATATAAGTAGAACTAAAATGATTTCCACAGGCACTCCGAAGACAGAATAACCTTTCAATCGCTGTTATCCCCAGATTTTTCTGATCCCTCTTTTCAAGGGGAAAATCTTGTGATAAATGCGAAGCCTATGCTTCCGACGTAGCTTTCTTTCAGAAAGCTTTTAGCTTCGCTTTTACAGGTTTTTTCTGTCTTCTCCGTTCTTGTGTAAATGAATCGTTCTACTTATAAAGACGTCCACACTGGCTCAGATGTGTTTTAATGAAGGACAAGGATTGATTCAGGCGATCGTTGATATATCCTCGTTCTTCATGCTTTGATTGTTATGTGATGCTCGTATGACTGCCTGCGCTGCTGCAATTCGAGCCCATGGAATCTGCTCCGGTTTGCAACATACAGCCACTAACTTGATGTCATGAATAAACGAAATGCACGCCGTATCCAGTATATGTTCACCGGTTATGGATGTTTTCAGATGTGGTTTGCGAATTCGCCCTTGTGCAGCTGCCATTTCTACTAAACGGCCTACCCCTTCTATACTAAAGGTATGAGAAGAGTTACATTCTATCTGGGAAGTCTCTCCCTCAACCAGTTCTCGCCCCGCTGTTTTCTCACGAGTGTTGCCATATATAGATTGTGTCAGAGTATCGGCATCAAACGAGATAAAGTCCGCATAACGTGCGATATGTGCTGCTGTCCATGCAACTTTTGCTGAGGTAACTGCAGCCCCTACCTTATATACACAATGGCGTCGCTCTTCACCAAGCACCTGATCCGCTACATGATCCACCAATGCTCTCATTTTTTGAATTTCCTGTACATGCTCCACATGCGGAATCATGATTTCGGGACGAACCCATAGCCCTTTACGAATACTCTTGACCGCTGCCCGGAAAATAGCCTCCAGTTGCATTTCATGAATCTGGGATAAAACCAGTGCCGAATCATTACTTTGTGACTCCAGCACCTTTTCATCCTGAAACAACTCTTGTAGCGGAAAATCAAATAATTGAATGTTCACCGGTCGTCCGTCCATCGCTTCAAAAAGACATTCCATATCAGACTGCTGCATCGGCAGCAATCGTTCCAACCCACGCCTGCGATCTGCTTCTGTTTCGGCCAACAGCATCTTCTGCATATAAGGCTTTCTGGACGGAGACAACAGCATGGTCTCGGTTGTACATAACCCGATCCCCTCAGCATCCCATGCTCGCGCATGCCAAACCTCTGATATATGTTCCACCTTGGAGAGAATGGATAACTCTTTTATGTCATCAGCCCATTCCAGCAAAATTTTCAGTTCGGGCAGCTCCTGTTGCATACCTGCTGCTATATCCTCTGATCTCATTCGGAGGAGTGCTTCCTCTTTTGAAACCAGCCCCTCATGTACGAAATGGACTGCGTTTCTGATCGTAGCCAATGAACTTAATCTCGCAGGTTGCACATGCTGTATGCATACCGAGTCCGTCTTCACCACGTAGGTGAGTTCCAGCACTGTTCCCGTGCGTCTCTCTAGCTCCGTACAGATCATCTCAAGCTCTGTATAGCGCTTTGAATTATTTCTTTTTAAGTAAGAGAGCGCATGCACCATTCCAGACTTGCTTCTTGACGGAAGATAATCTCCTATCATGCCTTGTTCCCCCGTTGCCGGATTACGGGTGCAGACTTTCCCTGAGCCTTTATAATCGACATCATTACCTTGTACCATGGCCTGTATAAGTACAGCGGACCCGTTTGTTGTTCCTTTTGCTGCTCCTTTTGTTGCTTCTTCCTTTGTTTGATCCTCAAGGGGATCAGCTCCATGATTCATCTTGTCAGCAGAACAGAACACCGCTCGAACAGCTGTTTGAAGTTGAGTAAATACATCCTGTGGAAAAGGACTTCCGCTGACCGCCTGAATCAAGTCCTTCCATTCTTCAATCCATGATTCAAGCTCCGTCTCTCCTGAAAAATAAGGCTCTGAAGCTGCAGGCTTCGCAAAAGTCATCTTATAGGGAATACCATGAACTAAGTGCCCGTATTGCTGAAGTACGGCCAGATAACATTGAAGCGCATAAAAACGATTGCCTGTCTGGTGAGCGAGACCTTCAACGGTTTCATCATTCAGACCCACGTATGATATAGCGTATTTTTCTAATGCCGAAAAAGAAACAGTCTCATCGGATCGCACATCAAACAGGAGAGGATGATTCGGACCACCAAAAGATGTACCTGTTTGCTGCTCCAGCTGTCGGATGGCACTAACCAGCTCTTCCATGATTTCATCCGAAAGTTGACCAAGACGGGTACAATATGAGCGGCAGCCATCCGTCGTAACGACCATTCCCGCTGGGACAGACCAACCTTCTTGCATCCGTTCTGCGAGAGCAGCTCCCATACTGTATGGTAGCCCTTTCAACTCTACCCCACTTTCTTCCAAAGAAATTACCCGTTTAGTCATTGCAACTCTCCCATCTGCCGTCCATGGCTGTGATTAAAATAGCAGCGGTCTTAAATCTTGAACTGTGCTGCCTTCACTCTAATGTTATGTTGCAGTAGCGTCTTCAAAGACTACAGGTTCAGCATTTTGTGAACGTTATTCTGTTGTTTTGTTAAATTTGATTCCGTACCAAGCAAAAACTCCCTCAGCATAAGCTGAAGGAGCCTTTGTTTGTTTTTTTGCCTAACCAATACTACCCTATAAACCGCAAGATATCGTCGATTTTCTTCCCATGAGAGATTACACCGTAGTTCATCCACGTCAAAAAGTCTACCTCATAAACATGACCACTCTTTACGGCTGGAAGTTGCGTCCATTCCGTTCTATCCAGCAGTTGCCGTTCCTCTCCGAAACTTAAAGAATCACGAGTATCAAAGGTAATCAGTAGATGATCGGCACCAAGCTGACTTAATTGTTCTAATCCAATGTCGACTCTACGCTCATGTCGTGTCCACTGTGTCACATATTCATGAGGGTTGAGACCGAGATCCCGATAGATGACTGGGCCTACATAACCACATTGATCACCGTAAAGTGTAATTCCAGAAGCCGAAATACGGAGAAAAGCAACCGATTCTTTGCGCATACGTCCTTGCAGATGTCTTTTGGCCTCCATGGCTTTATCTTCATACGACTCAATAACGTCCTGGACTCTATTGTTTCTACCAAGCACGTCTGCCGCCGATTTCAAAATGGCACGCCAATCTTCACCCTCTTGATGAACATAATAAACGGGTGCCACCTGTTCAAATCGATCCAGGTTCCATGTTTTGTATCCCATGTCCAGCATAATAAACTCCGGTACATGCTCCGCCTGAAATTCGGCATCCCGCTGACTGACGTCAAATTCGGGCACATCATCCAGCTGTAAATAACGTTGTTTGCCCCAAGACCTGTGCGAACCTTGCAATATCGGCTTTACTCCGAGCGCCAGCAGGAAATCCTCCAAATAAGGAGCAAACACACGAACCTCCTGGCGGTGATGACGACGGTACACTCCTGGTGCGACTCCCGCGTATTGCTTGAAGCGGCGACTAAAATAGTACTCATTGTTAAATCCCACATGACTCGCAATATCATGCAAACGATCATCCGTTATCTGTAACAGCTTTTTGGATCGCTCCAGTCGAACACGGTTCACATAATCAAGAGGAAGCTGGCCTGTCAATCTCTTGAAATACCGCGTATAACTTGTTCTGGATAGACCGGCTCGGGAAGCTAGCTCGTCCACGGTGAGTTTCTGATTATAATGTGATTCAATGTATTGAACGGATTGCTGGAGTGGGGTCCGATCATGATTCAGCTGAAGCTCTGGATCATTTTGACGAACGACATCTCGGAACCACTGTTGGAACTGGATTTGCACATCCCACATGTCATGCACAACCGTAGCATGATGCTGGCGATATAACTGTTCTATACACTCCACACAGGCACTCCAAGGGGTATATGTAAAATTAATGACGGATATTATGTTGTCAGTAGCCAAACTTATTTCACGGTTAATAGCCTGCTTCTCCAGATTGTTTTGGATCGGCATTATCTTGCCCGAACAGCTGTCTTCAAACATCGGATTCATATCCAATGTATAAAATGTCAACGCCTCTCCTTCTCCAACATCAGCTGTTACAGAGAAGGAAACATCTTCACGCACCAAACATATGGAACCCGGTTCCAGCTTCGTTTGAACCTCAGAACACGTTAAGATGCCCCTTCCTTGCACCACAACAATGAAAGAATGAGCTTCCGCTTGCTTAACTGAATATGTTGAGCTTGTTTCCAATGTATAATCTATGTATTGTATGCGTTGTAAAGAGCAGAGCCATGGCTTGGTAATGATGTGCTGTATTGAAGCGTACATTGTGATCCATCTTCCTTATATGAGAATTGTTATCAATTAGAGTCAGTGTAAACGAAAAAAGAAAGCTCTTCAACCCACGCTGAAGAACTTTCTCTATTCAACTCACAAGTTATGGCGTCATCTTTTCCAACAAATCATCAATCTTCATGGAATTTGCAATGACTGCTCCCGACTGCCAGTGAGACCTTTCCATCAAGTAGACATGTTTATTTTTAACTGCAGGAAGCGACTGCCACAGTTTTCCGTCCAACATACGGATAGCCTCCTGATTTTCTGGGGAATCCCAGGTTCCGTTCGAAGGAAATACGATAATGTGATCGGCATCCAGACTCGGAATCGCTTCTTCGGACAGAATTTCTTGATACTCTTTCATATCTCGGGCAAGTGGATGTGGAGTAAGTCCAAGATCAGAGTAAACAAATCCGGTATACCGATTTTTGACCCCGAATAACGCCAATCCTTTGTCTGCTACGTTTAACCTCACAACCGCAACCGTCTCATTTCCGATGGTTTGTTGTAATTTTGCTTTCGCATCTGCAATTTTTTGTTTGAATTGTTCTTCAAATGCTACCCCTTTTTCCGGCTGCCCTACAATATCGGCAATTGTCGTCAAGACCTGATTGGAGTCCTGAAGAACACTCTCCGGCAGACGGTAGGTTGGGGCTACCTTGCTATATTGTTCGTATTGTGTTGCATCTACCCCACCGTCCACAATAATCAGATCCGGGTTATATTGCAAAAGTGCCTCGATGCTGCCTGTCGTATCAAACTTTGGCGCATCCAACTTCAAATAATCCTGTACTCCCCAAGTGGGATGATACCATTGCACAACAGGTGTAATATCCAGCGCCTTGAGATAGTCCTCGACATAGATACCTGCAATACGCTGTGGATGAACCGGGATCGTTACTTCTCCAAATTCATCCTTTACGACACGTGTCGCGGCGTTCGAAGCTTCCGTTTCCACACTGTTGCTCTTCTTGGCATCTCCCTGTTGCGCTGATGTTTCCTTATTTGCGCTACAACCCGATATCACCATTGCAGTGAGCAATAACAACATCAACCACCCTTGAATTCCTTTGCTCCGTCTTGCCATCATGCATTTCCCCCTATTTCTAAATCTGTAGATGTCATCATGAGAACAGAGTACTTTAATCTATAATGATAATCATTCTCACATAACTCTGTAGGTGAATTGTACATGATGTTGACCCAAACTCACAATACACATTTGAGACCTCTTTTTTATACAAACGAAGCATTCTTGATAAAAAATAATCCCTGCTAGGAATCTACGAAACTTTCTGGTGATCATTTCAAAGCCAAAACAATCCGCTCCATCACCATCATCAGTTCCGATGCAAGCGGTACCTGACAGATAAAAATCATTTCCAATATCTTCTGTTCCTGTGAACTGTAATTTGCCATGGATACTGGGTTTCCTGTAATGACAATATCTTCGAGTAAGGGTTGGATCATGTTAGTGCACCTCTTACAGTAAAAAATAGGTTACTAGTTTATTTGGAATCAGTAGCAAGAAAAAGCCTCACTAGTCAGACAGACTAGCAAGGCATAGGCTCAATTTTAAAAACTCTCCAACCAGGTGTTCCAAGCATCTTTATTTGACGGCTTTCCATAGTCATTTAATTTCATGTATTCAAGTAATTGGTCCAGGTTGTTTGAATGGTTAACTCGATAGTTCTGTATAAATTGCAACATTGCTTTGTAAACAATTAGATCTAAAGGTGAGTATGTTGGGGAATCCGTTGTCCCCCCATCTCCGTTACCATTTCCTCCACCGCCCGGTTCTTCGGGAGGCGCAACTGTGACAGCGTCTGATGAAGTAAACGTACCCGTATCTCCAATAAAGGTAGGATAACTGATCGCAATTTCTCCGGTAAGGCTGTTTCCAACCCGACCGATGTTCGGTTTCTCAAGAGTAGTTATTTCTCCGCGGCTATTTACAATCCCCTTTAACGCAGGGATCGTTAACCGTGTTGGAAAAGTTTCAGGGAACGACAAGGGATTAAAACGAGCACTAGGGTATTGCACTAGAAACGTTGGCTCAATACTTCTTAAAGTTGGTTTTATCCCTAACTCCTTGACTACTGCACGATATGCAGCCAATGCATTAGGGTACTTTTCATTTTTTAAAGGGCTATCCTTAGGTAAAAAGTAATCTTCATTGAAACGTACACCAGTTATAGCTCCAACCCCATCTATCCTTACCTCCATAAGATAAATATCTTTACCGTACGAGGTCTTCATAAATCCCAGTTCACCGAATCCTACCGTTTGTTTAGATGCGTCAACATATGAATTCGTAATAACCGAATTAATCGTAGCGACTTTTTCTACTTTATTGGTCGAAGCATTGATCAAAACTCCCGCGCCAAAATATTCATTAAATTTTTTCACGAGATAGATTTGCGCATCAGAAGACCATTGAAGACTGTACTTTCTGTTTGTCCCCCAAAGATCATCCAAACCCTTGATTGAAGACGTAATAGCGGATCTTGTTTGTGCATCCGCATCTTGCCAGGCCTGTCGTCCAAAATGATGAAATTGCTCCATAATAACCGGGTCAATACTAGTTGCATTTCCCGATGCTGCAAGGAGTGCTGTTCCACCCCATTGCATGATAACACCCGCTTCCAGTTCACCGACAGCAAAATCTGTACTTGCAGCCTCTACTTTTACTTCTACCGCTACAACAAACATTAGAATAAACACGTTAAAAATAATAAAAGTTCTTTTGAGTAAACCCTTCCTAAGGTATTGCAATTAAGTTCCTCCTAGTATGTATGTTTCTTCCAAGCAATGAAATCCTCTAAATTTCTTATATTACCATCTTCCTTTCCAACAGGATAAATTTAACACCTCCCACATTATCTTAGATAAAATAGGTTGTCAACTCGTCATTTTCCTCCAGAATACCAATGTTCCTGTTCTGAACCTTGTCACAATTTTGGCAACCCAGAATGTTAAAACTCTTTTCCTGTTCACGTATACTCATGTGTTCCTCGTTGACAACCAGCCAAGCTACCTCCAGTTCCAAGTCTAATTTGTCCTTTTTTAGCCATGAAAAAATCCCCTTTGTTTGGCAAGATTAAGTCCATCTTAACAGATGTCTTTTTTCTCTTGTCTACAAAAAGGGGATAATACGATTATAGCCGCTCTAAAAAAGTACTTTATCTCCCTACGCTTTAACGTATCCCTCATACAACCGTTCCACAAATGCATCCTGTCCACTACCTTGCAGCAAGTAACAACCGATCAATCCAAAATCATCGCTGACATAACCCGCTAACTCCGGTTCACCTGTTAAAGATAGTGTTCGTTTAAATGCCGTCTCCCTGATCTGCCGCAACACTTCATCTTCGGCTACGACCGAGTCACCGGCATAGCGTTCATAAGCCTGCATCCACGCATCTGCAAATGGGGCTTCGTCACGCTCATCCAGATAGGCTTCTACATCCAGTCCTTCGAAATTCCGTTCGTCCAGCAAGCGTCCTTCCTTCAAATCTTGCAACAATGTGTTCACATCGCTTCTGCTCATTCCGTCACTCCATTCTCCTTCTTCAAATACATCTCAGGTATAACAAAACGTTTCATTTGTTTACTGGAATCGGCTATAAAATGATCTAATCCCCGTTCCTCATATTCTTCGAGTACACATTCGAAGATACGGGCAATAATGCCACAATCCGCCAGCGCATCATGTCTGTGAATGCCTTCTGTATCCAGCTTGTAATATGCGATAAGAAAATCGGTTGAAACTACGTCCGTTACCTCGGGATGAATATACGTAAACATCGCCTTGGTATCCAGCACCTTGTTGGTAAACATCTTTAGCCCTAATTCTTCACAATGACGCTCCAGCATAGGCAGATCATATTCATATCCCGCATGAGTCACGAGGACCTGATCTCCGATAAAGCTGCAGAATCGTCCATAAACCTCATTAAAAAGCGGAGCCTGTGATATCGCTTGATTCGTAATACCCGTGAGTTTTTCCACCGCTTCCGGAATCGGTTTGGATGCCCGAACCAGAGAAGAGAAACTGGATTCACTAGCTCCCTCGCTCCTTTTGTAGCGTACTGCACCAAACTGAGTGACACTCTCCACAGTGGTATCAATTCCTGTTCCTTCCAGATCAAATATGCAGTATGTTCTATCCTGTAACGGTGTCACATCTAATTTGTCCACCGTATATGTACCCGGCAAAAACGTAATTTTCACATCCTTCACTCCCACATTCGTGTAATCTGAAGCATCTTGTCAGCTTGATCCAAATCCATCCTGTAAATATCCGGCATCGTTGTGCTCTTCCAGAACTCGAAACCATAACTCGGATTATAATGCTGAAAAATAAGGGTCATGATATCACCATGCGTACCGATTACGACCTTTTTCCCCCTATGTTCTCCTAACATTTGTTCAATCGTGTTAACGGCTCTCTTCTGGGCCTGAATGCCAGACTCTCCACCTGGAAAAGCAAACGCAATATCATCATATAACTGCCGCTTGGCTTCATAAAAATCATCATGTTTTACGTGGGTGCCCGACAGCGTACGCTCACGTAAATCTTCCTCAATGAATACAGACTTCCCGCACAAATCCGCCAGACGCTGAATGGTATGTACAGCCCTGAGAAAAGGACTGGAGTAAAATACCTCCACGTCCTCTTTATGCAGAAGCTGAGCGACCTTTTTCGCATCCAAATTCCCCTGTTCCGTCAGTCCACGCTCGCGCTCCTGACCTTCGATGAACCTGGATTCTGCATGTCGTACAAAATACAAGCTTGTATAAGCTTCTGCGCTCATTCACCTACCATGCCCTTCTTCTCAATCACAATCAGACAGGTGCTGTCAGGCAAGGATACAGGTTTACCCTTCTCATCCATAAAAATAATCCGATCTGCCAAGGCTTCGGTATACCCTTCTTGCAGGAAATGACGTAGCAGGATGATATCCGCTTGCTCCCCTAACGTGTCCCGTATGCATATCTCATAGGCTTGCGGTGTAAATACGCCGAACTGCTCCTGAACTTCATGCACATAGGCTTCCTCCCCCCAGGTATACGTGTACAGAAACTCCATGGCATCATTAATCGGCATAATCACCTCATCATCGGATAAACGCTCGTAACTGATCCCGCGCCCTTTAAAGTCAGCTGCATAACGTTCCAGCCAGCCTAACCCATCCGGCTCCATGAATCGAATTCGTCGTTTCTGTGACTCCGGCTCACTCATAATACCATCCCGAATAAGGATTCTTCCGCCCGGCGAGAGCACCTGAAAAGCACTTTGCAACGCAGCCGCCACCGTATCCGTATTAAATCTGCGTCCATCACGCTCAATATAGGAATACAACTCATGCAGGATAGAGGAAAAGATAACCGTATCCACTGTTCCCGGCGCCACATACTGATCCAGTTGCAGAGCATCGCCTTTCATCACATGCCAGCGATGAGACTCCCGTTGCTTCTTGCGCTCCAGCGCTTCGATCACGTTGGCCGAAATATCGATGCCAATCGCTTCAACCTCGGGTTTCTCCTGCTCAATCAAATCCAGCAACACACCGCCACCCGGGCCGATATCAAGTACACGTTTGCCCACCATATAGTCAAGGAGCACTTTTTTGTAGTCTCCCGAGCTATTCATATCCGAAAGGTACGTCTCCTCGTTGTGGAACCGATCATACGCATCCCGTCGCAGGCCAAACAGATCAAATAAAAGCAGTACAGCCTGTTCGTACAACGGAGATTTCTCTGCTTCAATGCAAAAAGCAATCAATTTTTCGGCCGCAGGCGAGAATTCAAAGGTTACAAATAACGTATCGGGCAGATCGGGATAACGTTCAATCCGATGCCCCAGATGCGGATAAGGCAACTGCTCGCCAGCGGTCATCTGTTCCCATGAATACTGTTCCAGATATTTTTCAATCATACGTTTCTTGTAAATATTCAGCTTTTTGACACCCTTATAGTCGTAATACATCGTGTTCATTAACGGTTCGAAGCTGATGTGACGTATAGAGGTCAATGAAGAGTCCTTTGAATGCCCCTCTATTTCCTTCTCCCGCTCTTCGCTATGAAGTGCAAGTAAAAACACCTTGACCATCTCTTCCAGCGAAAAATCCCGCATGGCCGACTCCACATACCACAATGTACGCGATGCAAGAGCAGACAGTTGTTGCTCCACAGGAAACTGTTGTTTCAGCTTCGCATACGTTTCATCCATCGCCTCACCTTGCCGGATGGAATGACTTCTCAGGCGAGATAAACGCTCCTTCACGCTCCAGTCTGTATGCTCCGTTCGTGACACGATCCAGTCCACAATCTGCGCTACTTCATCCTGAACCTGCTCCCAAAGACCCGAATCAACCGCTCCAATAATACATTGATTCAGAGCCATTAACATGATACGAAGTTCACCGCTGGTAACCCAGCCTTCGGTAATCAAAGCACGCAACGGTATATTCTCGGCGTACGGGATTTCCCCCCGTATGTATTGCCCAATCAGTCCATGCGTTGATATTAAAATACGAATGATCTCCTGTCTCGGCGAGGCTGCCGATTCCAGTCCATTTTCTTGATCACTAGTATAAAGATGGTACAGCTGAGCAGAGCCAATATTATGTACGAACAGGTTAATCCCCTGCTGTTGCCACGTTCTGCGCTGTTCCAGTGAACCCCCTTTTGCCGTTTCTGACCAGGCCAGCACCTCTTCGAGCAACTCCCGAATCCAGAACGAAAGCTGCATTTCATCCAGCATGCGAAGTGTGCGCTCGGTGTAATCCAATACCGCATTCGTCTGCTGAAGTTCGGCAATGGAGTGAATCCGCTCCAGATTAATTCGCGGCTTCTCCGCCGCGACTAACCATTGCAGCCATTGCGGCTCTTGTTGCTCTTGTTGCAAATGTTGTTGTTGGGTCTTTCCTGATTTATAACGTTGAATCACTTCCAGCGCGTGCAGCATGGATTCTCCACCCTCTTTATTTTCATGATGTTGTATGAACCGTTTCATCCAGCAAGCGCAGTCTGTTCCGCACAAACTGAAGGAGATACTCCTCTTCCGAGCAAGGCAGGCTTTCGTCCAAACGTGCCGCAGCGACAGGTAACATCCAGGCATCAATCTGCTCAAGAGTGATCCCGGAAAGAGCAACGTAATGCGTGATGTACTGCTCTAATATCAAACTTCGAGCCCGCTCGAATCCTTCCCGAATCGCAGGTTCCGCATCGTCTGGCAGCTTGCCGCTCTTTAATATTACCCACGTCCTGGCCACATCACCCGCAGGATCACCCGCCATGCCCGTCATCCAATCGATGACACAATGTTGTTCTCCCTCCTTACCCAGCATTACATTATCAGGATGATAGTCACCATGGCAAATCACCCGTTGCTCTGGCAATGCGGACAAGTAGTGAATCAGCCGTGCGCGCTCAAGATCAGAGAAGCCCGATACGCGTAGCATGGCGTGCTCCAGAATCTTTTTCTGAGAAGGTAATATGTTGCCCTCATCCTGTACCGTGTGCAGTTTATAATGAGTTGTTGCCATGATATAGGATAGATGTTCCAGCAATTCCGGTTGCTGCATCATCAGCGATAACAACGTTGCTCCCTCAAACCGCTCAAATACAATACCCGTACGTGTAGCATAATGTATTTGTTTTACAGCACGAGGAACGGGCAGTCCCTTTTCATACACCCGCTGACTGATGCGATATTCATTCTGTACCGCTTCTCCTGAGAATCCTGTCCGGTATAATTTCAAAATAAGATCATCTGCATAATGGTAGATTTCCGCCGTTCTTCCTTGCCCAATCAGCTTCATCTGCTTATCCCCCTGAGTATGTGAGATTCTTTTTTAATCGAACTCGATCCCTCTTACTTTGGAAAAAATGATCGTATCTACCCATGCACCTGTGCGATCTTGTTTTATCCTGCGCAGTATTCCTTCCTGTGTGTAACCGAGCCGTTTAGCTACACTTGCACTGCGTACATTTCGGGCATCACAACGAATCTCAAGCCGATTGGCCTGCAGATGTACTATGGCAAACTTTTCGATCCCCCGCACAGCCTCTGTAACCAAACCTTCGCCCGACCGGGAGGTCCGCACCCAGTAACCAATCTCGAAAGAGCGAGCATTCCAGTCCATCCGGTGCAGACCGCTGCTGCCCACAAACTCATCCGTAGCTTTATCGCGTAAATGTAACATCAGGTCGCTGCGTTCCAAAAATCGTAGTCTGGCTTTTCGGACTGTTACTTCTGACTCCCCTAATGAGGGAATGTTCTCCGCAAAAGGTAACCACGGCCTTAGCTCCTCCACACTTTCCCGAATCGCTTCATTAACATCTGCGCCATCCCCCCACTGCGGTGAGCGGATCGTAAGACGTTCCGTATCAAAGCTCTCCGGAAAGTCAAGCATCATGGGATCAATCGAACCATAATTTGTCATAAAATCTATTCCTCCACCTGAAAGATCGAATCAATAATCAGCGGTAGCTGATCTCTGACAGAAATAGCTCCGAGGACGGACCGGGCGTGCATTCCCTGTTTTTCTCCGAAAACGTCGATCATCAGATCCGAGAACCCGTTCAGCACCTTATGATGTTCCTGATAGGAAGCAGAAGCGTTGATGAATCCTTGCACTTTAACTACCCTTTTAACCCGATCAAGCGAGCCTAGCACCTCCCGAACAACCGCAAGTACCTCCAGTCCTGCATTCCGGGCGAAGTCATATCCCTGTTGTGTCGTAAATTCCACGCCAAGCTTGCCGCGCTCATCTGTAGCCGGGCCTTTTCCTGATACATACATCATCCCATTTACAATTACAGCATTCGCATATTTCCCCGCAGGAGAACTGGATTGCGGGAGCGTGATTCCTAATTCCTGTAGTCTGGCTTCGATTACGTTCATCGTCAGGCTCCTTCTCAATTATTAGTCATGCATTCGCTGAATTCTTTCGTACCTCAAAATAACTAAATCCTAGTTAATTGTTGATTGTGTCTTTTTAATTCCATCCCGTCCATTGTACTCCTGCCTGTATGTTCTTGGCGACATCTGAACCGCGCGCTTGAACATCTTCCCAAAGTGCGAAAAATTCCCGAATCCCGCCAGCAGGGCAATATCGGTAACCGACTCTTCACTCTCACGTAATAGGCGCTGAGCCTCTTTCAGCCGCAGTAAATTCAGATAATCGCTAAACGTAAAACCCGTCGTTTGTTTGAACAGCCGGCTTAGATAATGCGGACTAATCCTAAACTTGTCTGCGACCTCCGGCAGCGTAACCGGATTCTGGTAATTCTCATTTAAATAACGGACAACGACCTGAATCTTGGGGTGAAGGACAGGGTCCTGATCATCCGGCTGTATACGTGTTAGATGACGGTGACGGTACGTGTGTAGCAACAGCTCCAGCGTACGGTGACGCAGCAACATTCCGCTTCCCTCGTCGGGATTACGCATTTCTCGGACCATTTCTGCCACGATCTCCTCCGTCACCTTGGCGACCTGAGCGGGGAATCTCACAATCGGTATGTCCCAGCGAAAGGGCCCCGTTAACCCTTCTGTGAGTTCACTCGTGACCGCCATGGCGGCAAACAGTTCCGGTTGCAGATACAGCACAATTCGTTCGTGGTCCGGCATTCCACTTTCCAGTGTTTTGTGCACCGTACTGCGGTCTACAAATACCAAGTCCCCTGCTTTGACCAGATACGAACGATCTTTGATAAAATAAATGCGCTCGCCAGAAAGCAAATAATACAACTCATAATGGTCATGAAAATGATCATTGGGCATAGAGTAGTATCCGATCCGGCGATCGTATTGCATATGTAATAAATCCGTTGCATCATGATAATCTGCACGAATGGCTTCGGTCATATCACTCTCTCCTTTTTCACAATTATAGCAAAATATGCGGCATTTGAAAGCGGTTACGCATAAAATGCGGTGAAAGAAGTGCTCCTTTGTTATAGTCTAAACCTACATTCAAGGAGGCGATATACGTGGGGAACAAAAAACGTTATGTATTAGTCGGAACCGGTGGTCGTGCTGAATTTTTCTATGGTGCTTTGACCCGGGATTTTAGCGCAACTTCCGAACTTGTCGGCTTTTGTGATATCAATCAAGTACGTATGAACTATGCGAATAAGCTGCTGCGAGAAAAATATAACTATGCTGAGGTGCCTACATACCTGGCAGATCAGTTTGACCAGATGATTGAGAACGAGAAGCCCGACTACGTTATCGTGACCAGCGTGGATCGGACTCACCATAAATACATCATTCGAGCAATGGAACTCGGCTGTGACGTGGTTACGGAGAAACCGATGACGATAAATGAAGAGAAATGTCAGGACATTCTGGATGCTGTGAAACGTACCGGACAGAATGTACGCGTGACGTTCAACTATCGTTATGCACCGCATCACACGAAAATACGGGAGCTTATTCTGAACGATACCATCGGCAAAGTGACTTCTGTGCATTTCGAATGGCTACTGAATACCCGTCACGGTGCGGACTATTTCCGTCGCTGGCACCGGGACAAGCGCAATAGTGGCGGTCTGCTGGTTCACAAATCGACGCATCACTTCGATCTCGTAAACTTCTGGATCGGCTCACAGCCAGATACTGTGTTTGCGTTTGGAGATTTGATGTTCTATGGCAGAGAAAATGCCGAGGATCGCGGGGTTACCCAATTCTATAACCGCGCTACAGGTAATCCGCTCGCACAGGATGATCCATTTGCACTGCATCTGGATTCTGATGACCATCTGAAATCAATGTATCTGGATGCCGAGACTGAAGACGGATACCAGCGCGATCAAAGCGTATTTGGTGAAGGAATCAACATTGAAGATACGATGGGGGTTCTTGTCCAATATCAGAACAAGGCAATCTTGACGTATTCCCTTGTTGCTTATCAACCGTGGGAAGGTTACCGCATTGCGATCAACGGCACCAAAGGCCGTATCGAAATGAGCATTATCGAACAATCCTACGTCAATTCCCTGGGTGACAAAAGCAAAGAAGGCGCTTTGATTGGCAAAACGCTACGTGTACTTCCGATGTTCGGCTCACCTTATGACGTTGAAGTCGAGGAAAAGGAAGGCGGCCATGGTGGAGGCGACCCTGTACTGCTCAACGATCTGTTCGGCGCACCGTCAGAAGATCCGTTCCATCGTGCAGCCAATCATGTGGATGGCGCTCGCTCGATTTTGACAGGCATTGCAGCCAATCGTGCGATTGCAACAGGCCTTCCAGTTAAAGTGGATACTCTGGTGCAATTCTAATAAAGTGCACGTAAATAGGCATCAGATAGAGACCTTGTACCTCTAATCTGATGCCTTTTCTGATTTTCATTTCATTGCACATTCTATTTCACATCCCATAGTATGTCTCATGTACCTTTCACCTCGGCATAACATGGGCTGTCAAGTATTCACCTTCCTCCTTGCTTCGTTCATATACTAGCTATAAATGACGAACGGAGGAAGAATTATGAGCTGGCAGCATCTTCGCACAGGCAAAACACTTCAGCAACGGTTGGCCCAATTCCAGGGACATCTTGCTGAGCTTAACGCCCCGCGTTCCGGTCTGGAGCCTGGACGCATCCGTCGGGTATTCCCTCGTAATTTTGTCAAAATCAATCATCAATTATTTATTCCGCTTAGCCTGAATTCTATTCGTGTCTTCAATGTTCCACGCACACAGCGCGGGATTCGGGTTGGCATTCGTACAACATTCCCTTCCCGCAATGCATTCCGAAATATTAGACTGGTGGGCATTGGACTCAATTACGTTGAGTTACAAGGCAAAGGCAGAGTTCCTTCACGTATTCTGTTTCCGCTTTCCAGCGTGGAGTCCATCTATCGCCCCCGCAAGCGAACCTTGAAGCGGAAACGTGGTTGTATCCGTCGTAAATAGATCAGAACGATGAAAGAGCTACCCAAGTTAGATAAGGTTAGACAACTAATCAACAAGCGCATGAGAAAAAACGGTGAGAATCGGTTGTCTCCGCTTCTCACCGCGAGGTTAAGTGCCTGCCTTGCTACAAATGGCCCGTGCTCCTATTCAAATCGTAAAACACGTTCGCTCCATCCAATCAAATGCCTGTCCAGACATCTTTGGCATAACGTCCTTGCTCCTGAAGCTGTTCAAGCCAGGCTTCTGCCTCTTCTACCGTCTTGCCTTGAGTATCCGCATAAGCTTGTTTTAGCGTTGTTTCCACATCTGGAGCCATCTTACTGCCATCTCCGCAGATGTATAGATGAGCCCCGTTTTCCAGCAAAGGAATCAACAGATGTGCATCCTCCTTCATCCGATGTTGAACGTAACACTTCTCCTTCCCTTGGAGACGGGAGAATGCTGTATGAAGTTGTACAAGCCCCTCCTGCTCTGCCATTTCCAGCTCGTTTTTGTACAAATAATCATGCTCCGGATTGCGGCAACCAAAGTACAGATGCGCTTCACCAACTTGCGCGCCTTGCTCCTTCATCACATGTCTCGCCTGCAAGAAACCACGGAATGGGGCTACCCCTGTTCCCGGTCCAACCATAATGATCGGCACCTCTGGACTTTCAGGCAACTGGAAGCCGGATTCCGGTGTACGTACAAACATGACAAGCTCATCGCCAGGCTTCAGATCTGCCAGATAATTGGAAGCAATACCTTTATATATCCCTTTTCCACTCCACGCAGATGCCTTCACCACACTTACCGTAATGCTCGCTCGCGTTGCTTGTACCCGTTGTGAGCTGGATATGGAATAGTATCTAGCCTTCAACGAAGGCAATAATGCAAGAAAACGTTCAAATGGCAATTCACATGCTTCATATTTCTCCAGATAGTCCAGCATCGATATCCTTTTGCCACGAACTTCCTTCATATATAACGTCTCATCCAAGAGCGCTTCAAGTTCCTTCTTGTGTGGAGGGCAGACCGTATATACAGCAAGCTCCCTTAATTGCGCACGTGTTGCGGCCTCTTGCAATTCCACACTGTGGCTGAGCAGATCGTACAAGTTCACCGGCCGTTGCAGTGGCAGATGCGCCGCGCTTCTACCCGATGCATCGAGTAACAGATGCTCTGTTCCGGTGAATCCGTAACGGCGGAGCACACGCCCCACTAGCTCTGGTGGGTTTTGCGGCAAAACGCCAAGATGATCCCCCTCTTTATATGTGATGCCCTCCGGCAGCTTAATCTCCAGATGTCTTGTGCTTCGCTCGCTCCCTTCATCATGAAGCTCCCGATTCTCCAGCACGGTCGCAACATGAGCGTCATACGTTTCAACCAGCGGAGTAACCGCCCTGCCACTAACAAATTGTACCGACAGGGAGCTGTGTTCACTTTTCGATCCCGTATTCAGATTCAGTTCCAGCGTCCGTGCCAGGTCAGGCCATAACTGTTCCGTCCAATCCTCCACCTGCTTCTCAAAATCCCCGCTGGCATCTGACTCTCCCAGAGATGATAAACGCTTGGCTCCCCGTGAGGACAGCTGTTCATCAATCAAACGGGGAATTCGCTGATACGTGCTGGCCCAGTTGTGGTCTCCACATCCAAGAACGGTATATTTCACACCCTCGAATTCCCTCTGATCGGCATGCTGAATCCACTCTACGAACGTTCTGGCGTTGCTTGGCGGCTGGCCATTATACGATGCGCTGACAATGATGACGCCTCCTTCTTTTGGGAGCCTGCCGACGCGATCATCCAGTGCAGCGACTTCACTACGGAAGCCTTGGTATCTAGCGGTATCCGCAATTTCCCGAGCGATCCCTTCTGCCGTCCCCAGATTCGAGCCGTAGAGTACAAGCAATGGAGTATCGTGCGCTTCTACAACATCTTGTTCATGCTTTTGTACAATGTTAGCAGGCTCTTGCATAGCAACACCCGGTACAGCCATTACGGGTTGACCTCCGCGCGGCCGTACACGGATGATGAATTGATCGGGTTTAAGAGTCAATGTCTCTTTGACTTTTAACTGATAATCCATATGATCGATGAAGTCAAAATGTTTCAGGACCATACCCAGCACAAGCGTCGCTTCCTGAAGCGCAAACTGCTGACCAATACATGCGCGCTGACCGTTACCAAACGGTTTATACGCGTTATGTGGCACTTTGCTTGGGTCTTCGAAACGTTCAGGGCGAAATTGCTCTACATCTTCTCCCCATGCCTCACGGTCACGATGCAACTTGGGAATGAGCACGCTGACACTGTCCCCTTTTTGAAGCGGGTATTGTCCGCCGAGCATTGTATCTTCTTTTGCATACAAGGAGAAGGCTGGCGCGGTTGGCCACAAGCGTAGTGCTTCATTCAGCACCATACGTATATATTTCAATTGACGAACCTGATTGTACGTTGGCACCGCATCTTTCAGAATTTCATCGGCTTCCGCCTGGGCTTTCGCGAGCTTATCCGGGTTTTTCATCAGGTAGTACACGGCAAACGATAACAAACCACTTGTCGTTTCATGCCCTGCAATCAGAAATGTAATAATCTGATACCGGATATTTTCATCATCCAGCGTTTCGCCTGTCTCCGGGTCCTTGCCGCTCAGCATGTGAGAGAGCAGATCATCTGCACCTTCCTGAGGCTGCGCCTTGCGCTCTGCAATGATGTGGTCCACCAGCGAGAACATGGAACGGATATCCTGTTCGAATTGTTTCTTTTTGCTGATCATCAATTTATCCTGCAAACGCAGACGTTGCAACGAACTCATGGATTCATCCAATGCACGTACCATGCTTGTAATGAATGGATGTGGCTCTTCGCGGTAGAAGCTGTTGAAACGATAGTTGAACCCGCATAAACCAATGGTGTCTAACGTCAAACGAGTCATATCATCCGGTACATTCACCGTTTCATCGGGATTCAGTCTTGACCACTTCTGCACAAGCTGCACTGCAAGATCCACCATTTTGTTATGATATCCTTGCATCGCACGCTGACTAAAACTTGGAAGCAACACATTATGTGCCTTTTTCCAGTTAGGCTCGTCCGTCCAGCTGGTAAAGAGGCCATCCCCGGCAAAAGCACGTACCTTCGCAAGCGGGGCCCATACTCTTTTATCGAATTTGGACTCATCCGTCACTTCGGCTACGTACTTCTCGCTTGAAATATAAAGCTCACTTCTTCCAGGGTAATCCATGCGAAAAATAGGTCCGTACTCGCCTGCCAGCTTAACCAAAGACTGAGTCGGCTCATCAAAATTCAATTGTGGCAGATTGCCTAGCGGGCCGTACGTTTTGGGCTGAGGTACTGAAATGGATGACATAGCTCTCACTCCTTCTTTTTTTCCAAATGTAAATGATGAGTAATGTAACATAGCGTGTTGAATCGGATTTCCGTTGAATCCACCTTTTAATCACGTGTGTAATGTGTGCAATATGTCATACCCAAAACCAACTGACCACAATCGTAATCTGGTCAATTTTAAATAAAAAAAATGGGCAATACTCTATGTCTATCTTTACCATATCATTTCCAGTTCCAATCTTCAACTGCCCTAAAGTCTCAGTTTCTCTCCCCGGCATTGTTGCTGATCAGAAAAAAAACTGCCCTCAGCAGAAATTCTGCCTTCAGGACAGTTCCATGTGGACCGTTGCTCCCGCATTTAAAACACGCAAGCAACCAGCAAGCTAACCTACAATTAAACCATATACAATTCCTGGGCCATGAACTCCGATGGTTAAATCATTTTCGATATCGGACGATCGGCTGGGACCTGAAATAAAATGAATGCCTGCCGGCAACTGCGCTCGTCCTGCTTCGTCAAAACGATTCAATGTCTCTCCAAGCCTTGTATGCAGCCGTTCAATCGGAATAATCAGAATCAGCACGGTTGGAAGGAGGCTGACCGATCGCCCCTTTTCCGGAGAAGAAAGCACAGTGACTGAGCCTGTGTATGCTGTGGCATAATCCGCCATGACTACACCGATATCCGCTTCGGCAGCCCGGGCTTTCCAGTCTACATCCGGAGCACTGTTCCACACCGAAACTTGTACATCCTCAAGACGTTCTTCCAGCCCTAGATCCGTAAGATCTTGTTCATTCTGGCGAATTAGATATTTAGCGCTTAATTCATGAGCTTTATTGCCTATAAACTCTGCTGCTTCTTCCATATTTGACAATCGGGCAATATGAGCACCCACGCTGACAAAGTTATCTGTAAACGCCTGTATTCGCTGTTCCTCGTCCCATTCCAATTCATTCCAGAAGTCCGGGGAACCTCGAAAAGCATGGATCGGTGCATGGCGCTGTCTAGGTCTTTTCAACTTGGCTGCGATATCGTCCATGAACTTCTCCTGTCTACGTCTTGACTTTTCCTCCATGGATGCAAGCCATTGCTGATGTTCACTTTCCATGCTTCGAACCCCCCTGCCCGCGATCACGAACAATCTGTTGCATACGCTCTCGTACAGATGTATCCATGGCGGCATATTGCTGCTGATCCAACTCTCGATCCAGAATGTCCCACTGTTGCCGGAAGGATTTTTTCGCTAGACTGGGGGCTATTCTATACGTATTCCAGCCTTTAAGCGGGCCAAGCTTCAGTGAAATACCTTCATTCCGCACAACCGTCTTTTGTCCGATCTGTCCAAGCCGAATAGCAAGAGCAAAGCGTTTGGAGTTTGCCGCAACCGCCGCAAAGCCCTTCATGCCCATCGTTTCCAGCTTGTTTCCATGTCCTTCCTCCACCTTGCGTCTGCGTAAATATACAAGCATGTCATGCAGTGGAATCTTGACGGGACAAGCTTCATAACAAGCACCGCACAGACTCGATGCGCTCGCAATATCGTTCCACTCCTCAATGTTACCGTTTAATGCAGGAGTCAGTACAGCCCCAATCGGACCACTGTAGGTTCCACCGTAAGCATGACCGCCAATGTGCCGATATACCGGACAAGCGTTAAGGCATGCTCCGCAACGAATACAGTTAAGCAGTTCCTGAAACTCGGGATCTCCGAGTTGTAAAGATCGTCCATTATCTACGATAATGATATGCATCTCATCCGGTCCATCAGCATCCGCCGAGCGACGAGGACCTGTAATCCCGGACATGTACATTGTGAGCTTTTGTCCGGTGGCAGAGCGCGGCAGCAAGGTTGCCATGACTTCAAGGTCTGCCCACGACGGAATGATGCGCTCCATGCCCATCAGGGTAATCTGTGTTTTTGGCACGGTAGATACCATACGGGCGTTGCCTTCATTTTCAAATAAAACCATCGAACCCGTCTCCGCAATCGCAAAATTGCAACCAGTCAACCCGATATCGGCCTCCAAAAATTTCTCGCGCAGCTTTTTGCGGACGAATCCGGCAAGTACCGTCGTATCGGGCTCCAGTA
This sequence comes from Paenibacillus xylanexedens, assembly GCF_007680605.1. Lineage (GTDB taxonomy): Bacteria > Bacillota > Bacilli > Paenibacillales > Paenibacillaceae > Paenibacillus > Paenibacillus xylanexedens_B. The sequence continues at coordinate 1,068,489 of NZ_VEIO01000001.1, read as the reverse complement.
TCTCTCCAGCTTCCTTGGATAATAACTCGGCAATCTGATATCTGTTTTTGTGTATGGCAGGTATAACGATGTGGGACGGCGCTTCACCCGCAAGCTGTATAATGTATTCGCCAAGATCAGTTTCAATCGCTTCTATGCCTGCCTTCTCCAGCACATGGTTCAGATGCACTTCCTCGGACACCATGGATTTGGATTTCACCACACTTGAAGCTTGCTTGTGCATGGCAATATCAAGGGCAATGGAAGCCGCTTCTGCTGAAGTATCTGCAAAATGAATATGCACTCCGTTCGCACGAGCGTTGTTCACAAACTCATTCAAGTAATAATCGAGATGTGCGATTGTATGCAACCGAATCTGGCGTCCACGCTCCCGCCATTCTTCCCAGTTGCCATGCTCTTCCGACGCAGCTTTCTTGCCATTGCGCAAACGTTCGGTTGTGAACTTGACCGCTTTACGGAGAAAATCATCATTCAGTGCCAGACCCGCACGGGATTTGACCGTTTCATCCATAACACCAGGTTGGCTCATCGTGTCTGCACCCCCTCATATAAAAGTTCAGCCAGATGCATCACTCGCACAGGTTCATTTCGGTGCCGCAGATTGCCCGCAATATTCATCAGACAAGCTATGTCTAGCCCAACGAGAACTTCGGCTTGTGTTTCTTTCACATGATCCACCTTCTCGGTCACCATCGCCCCGGAAATATCCGACATTTTAATCGCAAACGTACCTCCGAATCCGCAACAATCCTCTGCATGAGGTAATGGAACCAGTTCAAGCCCTTTCACGTTGGACAGCAAGGCCAGCGGTTCGTCCTTCACCCCAAGCAGACGACTGCCATGGCAGGACGGGTGGTAGGTTACTTTATGCGGAAAATGTGCACCGAGATCGGTTACACCTAACACCTGAACAAGAAATTGTGTAAACTCGTAAGCCTTGGCCTCAAGGCGCTTCGCTTTATCCAGCCATTCCGGCTCATCTGCAAACAACTCCGGATAATGATGAATCATATATGTGCATGAACCTGACGGACAGACAACAAAATCACTGTCATCAAACGCTTCTAATATCGTCTTGGCAGCTACCCGGGTCTCATCCCAATATCCACTGTTATACGAGGGCTGACCACAACAGGTCTGCACCTGCGGAAATTCCAGCCGAATGCCATGAGCCGCCAGCAATCGAACCATCGCCTCTCCCACTCGGGGGTATATGGCATCGCTGAGACAGGTTATAAACAAGGAGACTTTCATCATTACACACTCCAATAAACAAATTATTTCATGTCAAACGCCTGGTTATCGTTATACCGTGCGAATCAGCAATTGGTAGTTACTGCACAAGGAAATCTGTCCTTCGGTCAAAGATTGATCCGTAATAACCGTGTGCACCGCATTCAGTCCGGTCACACGAGCGAAAGCCCTCAGGCCAAACTTGCTCGCATCAGCCAGCAGGATCACCTGATCCGCAATGCCTACCATCTTCTGTTTTAATCTGGCTTGAAGCTCATTGGATTCACTGATACTGCCGCTTTCAAGATGCACGCCCTTGCAGGATAAAAAAAGTTTGTCCACATGATACGTTTCGAGAGAACGCTCCGCGAGTGGTCCAACAAAGGATAAGGAGCGGGCAGCCAGCTGCCCTCCAGTAGAAATCACCTCGATGTTGTCCCGACTGCTGAGTTCGGTGGCGATTTGAATCGAGTTGGTCAGCACCGTTAATGGCATATCCGGCATGTTCGCCGCCATATAACCTGCTGTTGTACTGGCATCCAGCAAAATGCGATCTCCGGCTACGATTAGCGTCAATGCCGCGTCAGCAATTCGTTTCTTCTCCATTGCATGGGTCGTTTCCCGTATCCGGTAAGGGATTTCCGGCTGATCCTCCTTGACACTGACCGCTCCACCGTGTGATCGGCGTAGCCGCCCAGCCTGTTCTAACCGATCCAGATCACGGCGGATCGTCTCTTCGGTTACTCGGCAACGTTCACTTAGCTCGGATACACGCATGCTGCCCTTGATATTGATCAGCTCTACAATCCGGTCATATCGTTCTGCCGCGAGCATGTCTACACCTCACTCCCGGTTTCTGTACCCGGCGATATGGCCGTTATCCGCAAAAATCGTTCATACGCTTCTGCCCATGCCGCCCTGTCTTGCGGTTCATATTCCCTTACCGGGAATGAATCACGAATAGCACGGCGCGCTTCCCAAATATTCTTAAACGTTCCGCTCGCGATCCATTGCACAGCCATATTGCCGATTGCACTTCCCTCCGCTGGCCCTGCCCATACAGGCTTGCCGATGGAGTTCGCTGTCCACTGGCATAATAACTCGTTCTGAATGCCGCCGCCTACCATATGCAGGCCGCCGAATGTTTTCTCTGACAGTTGCTCTGTCCATTCCAGAACCCTCCTATACTTCAAAGCAAGACTCTCTAAAATGGCCCTGGCTATACTGCCCTGATCCTCTGGCACACGCTGCCCTGTCTTCTGGCAATATCGACGAATGCGTTCCGTCATATTGCCTGCAGGCAGAAACAACGCATCATCCGGATCGAAGAGACTTGCAAACGCGGGAGCTATCTCAGCCTTCGCAAGCAATGAGGCATAGCTAACCCCTTGTCCTTCACTTTCCCATTGCCGCATACATTCCTGCAAGATCCAGAGCCCCATAATGTTTTTGAGCAGACGATATGTGCCCCCTGCCCCGCCTTCATTCGTAAAGTTCATTTCCATGCTCTCCGCACTGATGACAGGCTGATCCAGCTCGGTACCCATCAGTGACCACGTTCCGCAGCTTAGATAAGCAAAGCTTCGTTCCGTAGCTGGAACCGCTACCACCGCCGAACCGGTATCATGCTCTGCTACGGTCAGAACGGGAATGGGCGCAAGACCGATATCATTACATATACTGCTGCGTAATTTTCCAACAGTACTCCCCGGTAAGACCACATCCCCGAACCATTGGTCAGAAACACCAATATGAGCGAGTAGTTCACCATCCCATTGTGCACGTACAGGATTGTATAACTGTGTTGTTGTAGCATTGGTGAACTCATTTACCGCTTCTCCAGTAAGAAAGTACCTTAGTAAATCAGGGATCATTAGAAAACGTTCCGCTTCCCGTAGCAATGGAGAAGCACTCCGCTGAAGTGTTGCGAGTTGGTATAGTGTATTAAATGGAAGAAATTGTATTCCTGTACGCTCGAAAACCCGTTTAGCCGTAAACTCCTGACAAACCGTATCCATCATACCGTTGAACTGTGTGTCACGATAATGATAGGGATTACCCAGCAGTTCGCCGTTACTACCCAGCAAACCAAAATCTACGCCCCAAGAATCAATGCCCAGACTCTCCGGCACTTCACCTTGTTGTTTGATAAACGTCAAGCCTTGCAGTACTTCATGATGTAGCCGCAAAATATCCCAGTGCATCCGATCACCAATCTTAACGGGTTCGTTTTTGAACCGGTGAATTTCACGGGTTTCGATCCCTCGATCATTCAGATGACCGAGTATCGCTCTGCCGCTTCCTGCACCCAAATCATAAGCCAGCACACTCACTGCTCTCCCACCTTTCAGTTATTAATGTCTTCATCTTCGCTCGTATCTTTATTTAACAACCAAATAACTGTTTGTTTTTCTTTGTTTAATACTGTTTAGTTTTATTTTACGAGTATACCATCATTGTAAACGTTTGAATACCCATGAATTCGCTTTCCTCATTACAACACAAAAAACGACTCATTCCCTTGCGGGAGGAGTCGTTGCTTTCCTTTTACATATAAAACTATCCACTCTCCGCCCCGGATACGGATTACCCGAATTGAGGCTGGATATCTCGTTCAAAATGTTTAAAGCGTGTCCCCTGATAGGTTAACATGCCCCGATCCTGCTCCACCAGCATGCCGTACATTTGACCACCCACATTGAATTCCAGACGCTCCCCATTGTCGAACTCAAAGGTTGTGTAATAACTCGTAGTTGCACTACTATCCCCACTTCCACCACTAACCTCCGTTCGTTTTGCAACGACTCTGGAATGTAAGGTAAGTACAGCTGCAGCATTGTTGGAGGACCAGGTTCGTACACCTGAGAAGATGGCATATACGATAGCGCCTGCCACAACCAGAAACACGATACCGATCAAAATAGGGACGATCGTGCCCATTGCCCCAAGCTCGCTGAACCCGGAAAAAAAACCACTCTGATTGCCTTCGAATCCTGGCACGCCGCTCATATCATCTAATCCCCCGAAGCCATCTACACTCAACTGGCCTACTGACGAGAATATGCCCGTAACTGCCATAACACATCGTTCCTTTCCCCACGCAAAATAACAGTTCACCACTTCCCGTGCAGGTAATGGTGCATTGGCAGACCACCCTCTCTGCCTTGTCCCTATACTATATGAGCCGAATCAGGAATACAGACGTTCAAGTTCGTCCACAAGGCTGCCGACATAAGAAACTGCTGTGCGGATTGGTTCAGGACCGGACATATCTACACCTGCAAGCTTCATCAATTCCTGCGGTGCGAGACTGCCCCCGGATTTTAGCGCTTCAAGCCAGCGATCCACTGCGGGTTGCCCTTCTTCTCTAATCTTCTGTGCAGCTGCGGTTGACGCTGTTAAACCTGCTGCATACGTGTACGGATACAGGCCCATATAATAATGCGGCTGTCTCATCCACGTCAGCTTGGCACCTTCGTCCACTACCAGCTCTGGTCCCCAGAATTCCGAGAGGATTGCACCTTTCAGTTCGCTTAACGTCTTAGCAGTAATTGGCTTATCATTCGACGCGAGTGCATACACCCTACGCTGTAGCTCGCCTTCCAGCAGATGAGTAACAAAGTTATGATAGTACGTATTCAGCAATTGCAAAATTACCCAACGCCGCATTCTCGGATTTTCAGAACGATTCAACAGATGATCTGCCAGAAGCATTTCGTTCATTGTCGAAGGTGCTTCTATAAAATAAAGTGACGGCCGCGTATTCGTAAGCCGCTGATATTTGCCAGCTAGCATAAAATGGCCCGCATGGCCCACTTCATGCGCCAGGGTAAACGCTCCGCGCATGTTATTCGCCCAAGAGATTAAGATGTAGGAGTGCGACCCGTAGATGGAGGAACAGAACGCTCCTGTGGATTTACCTGCATTGTCCGCGTAATCTACCCAGCGGTCATTAAAGGCTCGTTTAACAATCTCCCCATACTCCGGACCTAGTACATCCAGCGCCTCACGGATCAACGTGCAAGCTTCATCATAGGTAATCGCTGGACTGAATTCGGCATCCAGCGGAGCCTTGAGATCACAGAACATCAGCTTGTCGAGTCCGAGCTCGCGTTTTTTTAGCGCAGCCAATCTGCGCATATGCGGAGCTAGCTCTTTTTGAATAATATCGAGGACATTATTGTACATTTCCTTGTTTACTTGTTGCGGAGCTAATAACATGTCCGTCACATCTTCATATCCACGTAAACGGGATAACACCACTTGTTTTTTGACCTCAGTCGCATATCCTTCAGCAAACGTATTTTTGTATTGATTCAACGTTTCAGTAAAGGAGGCATAAGCGGAACGACGCAGTTTGGTATCGGGTGACATCTCGTAATTATTTTCGTAAAAAGACCACGATAATGGACGTAATTGCTCCTCACCATCCAACACTTCACCAAAAGTCATATCTGCCAGCTTGCCGCGTTGATAGATTCGATAGGGGGAATCCAGCACTTCACCAAGTGAAGCAAGCACTTTTTCTGTTTCAGGCGAGAGTCGGTGTGCTTTTTCTTCAATAAGTCTCTCGAGGCTGCGTTTATACGGTTCCAGACCCGGAAGTTCACTCAAATACTTCTCAATCGTGCCTTCTGGTAGCGAAACAATCTCCGAGTTGACAAATGACAGGCTGGACGACAAGTTAGACAGAATATCACCAGCTTTAGCCGCATTCTCGATATTCACCGGGTTCGTGCTGTCCTCGGATTGTTTTAAGCGCGCATACGCTGCCGTTTTACCGATTCGTTCCTGCAAAGCTTCACGAGCATCAAGGCAAGCGAGCAATTGCCCCGCACTTTGACCCAGTGTACCTTTGAATGTTTCAATATCAGAAGCAGCATCCGGTAGCGATAGAAGTTCCTGTTCCCACTGCGCATCGGTTGCAAATAAATCACGCAAATCCCAGGTTGTTTCTTCCATAACTTCGGAACGTGTATGTATCTTATCCATTTTGATTGTCATCTTGTTTGTCATCCTCCTCGCATTTCCAATATCTCTCATCGTACCATACTATACTAATAGATACATGACATCTCCTGATTATGAGACTTTTGGTTTAAATCTGCAGAAATCAATCCGGCTGGAAAAGTAAAAAAACGTCAAGCACCGGAAGTGTCCAGTTTACTTAACGTTTATTAATCGATCATTTATTTCTGATTCTTATAGATATTCATTGTTGTACTATAAGATATTCATTTCATCCGCTTTCCAGATGACATTCTCACCGTAGTTTTTGCCCCAGTTATACATCGCATGCAACACCGGCATCAGACTCTGCCCATGATCCGTCAGTGAATATTCGACTCGGGGCGGAACTTCGGCGTACACTTTGCGCTCCACCAGTTTGTCCTCTTCCAGCTCCCGCAGCTGGTTTGTCAGCATCTTTTGCGTGATATGGGGGATCAGGCGTTTCAACTCACTGAAACGTTTGGTGCCCTCCAGACCCAGATGCCACAATATAATCAGTTTCCACTTGCCACCAATCACCGCCAGCGTTAATTCCTTTTCACAGTTGATTTCCTTTAAATTAATGCGTTCTTTGACTTCGGACGCCATGGCTCCAAGCCCCCTTTATCTCGTACGATATCAAACTCTAATACTTCATTTTACTACAGCACGGACGGAATGCAAAGTTTGCTCTTCTTTTTCACAGAAAAGACCGCAATCCTTGCATTTGCACAGGACTCCGGTCTATTTCTTTATTAGCTATATTAAACGCGCGAGCACTTCAATGGGACTACTCCAGATTTGCGTGCCGGCTGAACATATCTGCACCTGTCATGCCCTTCAACTCCATCATGGTGAGGATCAGCGCATCCATGCTTAACAACAGGCTCTGTTCAAACAAGGAACCCATGGGCTGAATGGTTACATCCGCTCCGGCTCCCGCCGTATCCTCCTTGGCAGAGGCAGGCAAACGAACGACCGCTTGTGCCAGCTGTGCAATTGTAGACTCCGGCTTAATTGTGATCAATCCTACAGGTGCACCCGCTTGATTCGCTTTTCGTGCCATGGCCGCCAGACCGCCTGTCTCTCCAGAACCAGAACATAACAGCAGGAAATCTGCGGAGCTGATCCCCGGTGTCACGGTCTCGCCTACGACGTAAACGGTCAGTCCCATCTGCATCAATCGCATCGCAAATGCTTTTCCCATGAGGCCTGAACGACCCGCCCCGGCTACAAAAATGCGTTCCGCAGCTAACAACTGTTTTGCCATCGCCTGCATCTCGGCATCGTCAAGCTGGCTTAACGTGCGTTCCAGTTCCTTCAGGATATCTGCGGCGTATTGTTTGCTACTCATCAGCTTACCCTTGCTGAACAAGGCGCTGCATTTCGGATGCTACAGCTGCTTTATCAGCTTGCCCTGTAATACCGCCACCAACGATGACCAAGTCAGGCTGTGCTTTCACAACTTCTGGCAAAGTGTCTAATTTGATACCGCCAGCAACCGCAGTTTTTGCATTTTTGACTGCAGCTTTGATCGTTTGCAGATCTTCGAATGGGCTCTGTCCAACCGCTTGCAGGTCATAACCGGTGTGAACGCAGATATAGTCTACGCCCAGAGCGTCAACTTCACGTGCGCGTTGTTCCAGGTTAGGCACGTTGATCATATCCACGAGAACTTCTTTGTTTTGCTTTTTCGCTTCTTCTACAGCACCTTTGATCGTCATATCGTTACTTGCACCCAGAACGGTGATCAAGTCTGCACCCGCTTCAGCTGCTTTCATAATTTCATATCCGCCAGCGTCCATAATTTTCAGGTCCGCAAGGACTTGCAGGTTAGGATAAGCTTCCTTCATTGCTTTTACAGCATGCAATCCTTCATTAATAATAATCGGTGTGCCAATCTCAACGATATCAATATATTGCTCTACCTCTTTAACCAGTGCGATACCTTCAGGGATGTTAACCAAATCAAGTGCGAGTTGTAATTTCATGTTTTATGTCTCCTTTGTATTTGAGGTTGATTAATGATGCTGTATAAGTTGGAATAAAGACTTTACACTATCCACTCCGATGACGTGTAAAAATAGTTCAACTTATACAAGTCCAAATGTTTATCCTTACCGCCAATGATCCGTTGCTGAGGCCAGCATCTTGTAATGGTGGTTGCTAGTTCATTGTAGAGCCTGACTATCCATTCAGGAAGTACGCACTTTCAAGTGAGGTAGTTACTTGGGAGAAACTAATGGATATTAGTCGTTGTTATACGAATATATTTCTCAGTGCTGTTTACCAACAGCGTTTTGTTTGTACAACATCAATGATGTAGATTTCTTACAATGGATGTTATTCACTTTTTAAAGACATTTCATAAAAAAAGAAAAAGAAGAACCCTGTCTTCTCAGGCAGGATTCTTCTTGATTTTTCACAGCAACATAAGTGCTGTATGTCCATTTCTATTTATACATCGACCTATTACAGATATACAGGTTTCACACATACCGGCTTGGATACGCCTGTGCTGTGACCTGTGTATTTGAGGCGGCCGCTCTCCTGATCCACCGTAAAGGTAACCATGTTGTTTGTATCACGGTTAGCCGCAATCAACAGTTTGCCATTCGGTGTCAATGCGAAATGACGCGGGTGCTGTCCTTCTGCGGAGACATGCTCTACCAGGGTCAGATGACCTTTGTCTGCATCTACTGCAAATACGACGATACTGTCATGTCCACGGTTGGAACCATACACAAAACGGCCATCGTTCGAAACCGTGATCTCAGCAGTAGTATTCTCCGCACCGTCATAGCCGTCTGGAAGCGTTGAAATATTGGAGATTTCAGTCAGCGTACCCGCAGCTGCATCATACTTGTAAGATGTGACAGACGAATCCACTTCGTTGATCACATAGGCAAATTGACCATTCGGATGGAACGCCAAGTGGCGTGGTCCAGCACCCGGATGAGTTTTCGTTTCACTGTGAAGCACCAGTTCATTACTGTCTGCGTTAATGGAATAGATCGCAATTTTATCTGCGCCCAAATCCTGTACCATCATATATTTACCATCCGGGCTGAAGAAAGCGGAGTGTACATGCGGCTTGTCTTGACGCTCAGGATGTGCCCCGTGGCCTTCATGTTTCTTCTCGTCCAAAAGCACTCCAACTTCTCCGTTGTCTGTGAGGGCTTGAAGTCCCACCAATCCACCGTGATAGCTGGACAGGATCAAATATTTACCCGAAGGATCACGCTGAATGTGGCATGGCGGAGCAGAGATGGAGTCTTTGCGATTGAGCAAAGCCAATTTACCCGTCGCAGGATCTACGCTCAGTGCTACCGCTTCAGACATTTTATTGCCCTCGGCAGAAGCCGTTTCGCCAATCGCATATAGCTTGTTTGCTTGCGCATCCACGTTAACAAACGTCGGGTTTTTCACGCCCGCAATGCCGTCCAGCTTCGCCAGACTGCCTGTATCCTCATTTAATTCATATGCGTAAATGCCCTCATTTTCCGCTTCGGCATAAGAGCCGACTAGTACGAGCAAGCGTTTTGATTCACTCATTACAGTTTCCTCCTCTATGTGTATGTAATCTTGTTGCACCTCTTCTATAATAAATCTGCCATATCAAAATAGCAATCGGACCCCTGCTCACTCCACCGGAGCCTGCCATGTTTAACGCAATGAAATGCGTATCTGTAGAAGGATTGTGTCCTTATACATTCAACTGTCGAGCATTTCCTGCTATGATAAGATAGGTTTTTCATCCAGAAAGGACTGAACAGATTGTTTACCTCGTTTTTCATTACGCTCTACCATGTGTTTCTGCCCATATCCTTGCCCGTCATTGGCGGAATATTGTTAAAACATTTCAAGGACTGGGATACACGGCCGCTTTCGGCATTTTCACTTTATATTTTAAGTCCTGCGCTTATCTTCCATACCCTGCTTCACGCAGAGATTACCTGGACGGATGTTACAAGCACTTTCTGGTTTTCTATCCTCAACCTGATCGCCCTCTGGGCTCTGGCTGAGATCATAAGCAGAATCTTTGGTCTAGGTGCACCTGAAAAAGCAGGACTGACCCTCGTCTCCACATTCACCAACTGTGTGAACTACGGGCTCCCGCTTGTGTTGCTTGCCTTTGGTCAGCTTGGACTGGACAAGGCTTCGGTATATGTCATTGGACAGATGATCATCGTCAACACGGTAGGTATTTTCTTTGCCGCAAGATCCGAATTCACGGTAAAAAACGCGATGCTGTCCGTATTCCGCATGCCTACCATCTACGCAGCTGTGATCGCAGTCATCATGCGGAGCTCGGCCATTTCCCTTCCTGATGCTCTGGATGGGGGCATTTCGATGATGGCTGCCGGTTATTCTCCCATTGTCTTGGCGATCCTGGGCGCACAGATGTTACGACCCAAAGGAGTTACAGCACCTTGGCAACCTAATGTTCGCAAGGCTTTTTGGGCCGGACTTGTTGTCAGGCTGGTTGCAGCACCGATTTTAGCCTGGCTTATACTGAAAGCATTGCAAGTCGAAGGAACATTATTCCCTGTGTTGCTTATCCTCGCCTCAATGCCAACCGCAGTGAACGCTGTTATTTTGGCTGAACAGTTCGGTGCATCTCCGCAATTTGTATCCCGCTGCATTCTGTGGACCACCGCTGTTTCCATGGTCTTTCTGCCAATTATGATTGTGATGTCTTCCTGATCAGCACAGGTGCTGAACTAAGGCCTGAAGCGTTTGCCGCTTGGCGGCGCTTCTCCAGCCGGCGTTCATGCCGCCGATGGAGAGCTCTGACATAGAAGTATTTGACGACAAAGTACGAAATGAATCCCAAAATTAGCCCAAGCACACTCATACCTGCCAGAATATCAAGTCCGCCGAGCAAAAGTTCGCTTACCGCCGACCAGTTTCCATGAAACAGTTCCCTCCATGCGCTCTCATGCATAGGCCCCTGTCCCATACTGTGCGCTGGCAAAATCCATGAACCTATCTGTTTCGCAAGTGGCATAAGAATAATCGGCAGAAATGTAAGCTTGCCCACAACGTTGCCTACAATGGCCGCTGGCATGGAACCACCGGATAAACGAACAATCGGATAGAACACAAGATAAATCAGGGATGCAGTCGAGATCACGATCAGTTCAAGACCGAACCCTATAGCAAATCCGGTAGATACCTTATGAGCACCACCGGGAGCACGTAAAAGTTTGAGAAAATTCAGTTTCATTGCACGAGTCAAACGTGCCATTCGATTGGGTTTGCGCTTCCGGTTTTTCATCCTGAATTTCTCCTTATTTGCACAAATGACGAATCATGTCGTCTACCCACCAATTATATCACACTGCGTCCGCTCCAGTGGTTACAATCACCGGACAGGTTTCCATCGTCACATTGCCAGCTACTGCGCGAGAGATCATGCAGGATGCTTCCGCCTTATGCGCCAGCTTTTCGGCCTTGCTCAGATCGGATTCGGGTGCATCTTGTGGAAGCACGATTCGCGGTCGATGCACAATGCGTTCATACGTAAAAACATTATTGGTCACATCTACCGTTGCCTCCGATTCCAGCGTCAGCTCGTCAGGTGTAATATCTGAACGCTCCAACATGGCCGCAAGGGTAATCAGGTAGCAGGTTGCCGCTGCCCCCAGCAGCATCTCGTCCGGATTCGTTCCTGTACCAGGGCCGCCCATCTCCTGCGGGATCGAAATGACAGTTTTCAAACCTCCCGCATCAATCGTGCCCTCGCTGTTACGTCCGCCATTCCATACCGCCTTTAAGTGAAACGGATGTTTCATTGCTATCGATCCCTTCTATGATAAGTCGAAATAAATACATTTACACAGACACTCCGATGACAGAATAACCTTCCAATCGCTGTTATCCCCAGATTTTTTTGGATTCCCTTTTCCAAAGGGAAAAATCCGGTGATAAAGGCGAAGCGTATGCTTCCGATGTTAGCTTTCTTTTCAGAAAGCTTCTAGCTCCGCTTTTTCAGTTTTTTTCTGTCCTCTCCGTTAACGTGTAAATAAAGAGTTCGACTTATAAATATTCATTCTAATATTGTTACGTCCGTTACGCTTATACACGTATACACGTAATTTGAAGCTCATTTAGAGCGTCAACATGTCCATCCTGCAAAGCCTGATCGGTGATGACCTTCCCAACACTCTCCATGCCAGCTACCCTTGTAAAAGCTTGAAGGTTAAATTTGCTCGAATCGGCTAGCAAAATGACCTCGTCCGCAATATGGATCATTTTCTGCTTCACCAAAGCCTGTAATTCATTCGACTCGCTGATGCCCTTGGTCAGATGTACACCTTTGCAAGACAAAAACACTTTATCCACATGATACGCATCCAGCGAGCGCTCTGCGAGCGGCCCGACAAAGGACAAGGATGTTGAGGCAAGCTGTCCGCCTGTAGCAATGACACGAATCTGTTCTTTCGTACTTAGCTCCGCGGCAACTTTAATCGAATTGGTTAACACCGTCAGCGGAATATTGGGCAGTCCAGTTGCCATATACCACGCGGTAGTGCTTGCATCCAATGCAATCCGGTCACCGGGCTCCACCAGTTTTACTGCTTCGCTTGCAATGCGACGCTTCTCATCGGCATAAGCAACAGCACGCTCGGGATAGGGAATCTCGGTTTGCGACTCATCCTTGTATTTCACACTTACCGCTCCACCATGCGAGCGTCTAAGCCTGCCCGCCTGCTCCAGCTTGTCCAAGTCACGACGAATCGTTTCTTCGGTCACTCCGCAGCGCTCACTGAGTTCGGTGACACGCATGCTTCCATGCGCATCCACCCATTCCACAATTTTTTCATATCGTTCCGCAACGAGCATATTCCTTCACTCCAAACCGTTAATATACCAGTTAATCCTGTTATCCCATCATACCATAGAGCGGTTGGAAGGAGAATTTAACACATCTACAAGAAATGACATTCCTAAACATTCATACATATATGCAAAAAGAGGAGGCTTGCGCCCCCTCCATCCAGTCATTCCGATGAATTATTTATCCTCTGCCATAGGGAACCAACCCGGTGTGTGGATAATCGCATTCCACAATCCATCAGGAATCACCAAACGCTCTTGATCGGATTTCGTCAGAATGGTCTCAATATCCTCTTCACGTCCGCTTTCAATCTTCTCGACCCAGTCTGGCTCGATGATCAGCTCACGTCCAATCGCAAGCAGCGGTACGCCCGTTTCCAGCGCTTCTGCTGCTTCATCGGCGGTATGAATCGATCCAACACCAATTACAGGTACTTTACCCCCAACACGATCCAGGATAAATTCAATTCTGGCTCGTGTATCCTCTTCACCACGTCTTGGCTTCGACCAGAACTCATTCAAGGAAACGTGCAAATAGTCGAGATTTTTATCTTTCAAAGCATCAACCAGTGCATACGTATCCTCCATGGTTAGTCCTGGCGTTTCTGGCTCTTCCGGCGAGAAACGGTAACCCACAATGAATGGAAGTTTAGTATGCTCGGCAACCACACGCTGTACCTCATCTACAACGGCTAATGGGAACGCCAAACGTTTCTCTACGCTACCGCCCCAGCGATCTTCGCGCCGGTTGGAATGTGGAGAGAAAAACTGCTGAATCAGATAACCGTTTGCACCATGAATCTCTACACCATCAAAGCCAGCTTCAATGGCACGGCGAGTCGCTTCACCGAAATCACGAATGACGGAAGTAATCTCTTCATCCGTCATTTCTCTTGGTTCCGGTGAACCTGGACGTTCACTTGCGACTGCACTAGGTGCAACCACTTGGCCCGCAGGAACGGCTTGTTCCGGAGTCAGACGGCCTGCATGGAACATTTGCAGTACGGCAACAGAACCTTGCTGTTTAATCGTTTCAGCCAGACGTTTCAGTCCAGGCACAAAGCCGTCGTCATAAGAGCCAAATTGTGCAGGGAAGCCGATACCGTTAGGCGTAACATGGGTTACCGCTGTAACCGACATGCCAGCCCCACCTGTGCGACGTGCATAATATGCAAGCTCAGCATCGGATACCGTGCCATCCGAATTAGAAGACATATGAGTCATAGGAGCAAGCACGATCCGGTTTTTCAGTGTAATGCCGCTGCTTGGCAGTGAAACTTGTTCAAACATTTTCGAATACTTTGGATTCATTCGTGGTTCCCTCCTGATATTATATCTCTTTAAATAGATATATGGATATATACATTCAACTACTGTAATTATTATAGTTACGTTTCGACTCAATTGCAACTGTTCCTTTTTCCATTCCTTGTCAGCCTGTAACGGAAACGATGACGAATGTAAAAAGGATAGCGTGTCCTCGGACACCCCATCCCGTTTTTTAACCATTTCCAGAGTTCAGAAACTCAGAAACTAAAACACAACTTAGCTACATCTTCAGAAAACCTCAGTACTACCTTAGGCATTCATTATTCAAGTCATTCCTCAGTAACTCCGCACGTAAGCCAGCTTCTGCTCCATCTCTTCCACACATTCATAACAATCATGTTCGTCGTTCGCCACCATCGGCGTGACCGGGTATAGATTCATCTCTGTGCGATTGTATGTTTTAAGCAGCGGCAACAACTGTGTAACTCTGGTATTGGCCGGATCAAGCCAGGTGTTGATCTCATCATCCATGAGAATAGCCGGCATCTTGTTGCCAAACTCACGAGTCGCCAGATTCGCGCCAGCCATGAGCATCGTACAGGTACGGAGCGGTTGCTTGCGGGTATCTTTCCAGATCTCATACAATCCCGCAATGCCAAAAAGTCCGCGATCCGGCATGACAACACGCACGGCATAACGCTTTTTGCCTTCCTGCCGCCAATAATACAACCCATTGCAAGGAATAACACAGCGTTTGGTCTCTACCAACTTATAATACGCGGGGTTTTCATGCACAGTCATTAAGTTGGCATTCACCGCATCCCTCCCCCAGAACGGAATGAATCCCCAACGGAACTCATCCAGCACACGCTCTCCATCCTGATGCAAAATGATCGGTGTATGTTGCGTTGGACTGATATTATAGCGATTTTTATAATAATACATGACCCGTTGTACCTTGAAATGATCCCGAACTTCATCCAGATCAGCCGCAAGTGAAAAACGTTCGCACATCCCTATACACTCCTTTTTCCTAGTCAGGTTGAATGTATTATTTGTGAGTTAAGGGAATTTATGCATACGTTTCCCGGACAGAAAGCGACTTGTTGTGACAACATTCCTTTGCGGCACAGCTTTTTTCCTCTTTTCCACGGCAAAAACAACGACTTGAGACTCATTTCAGGTACACATTTCCTTGTTACTATAATAGAGAAAATATACATTTATTGGAGGTTTTAAGTATGAAAAGGAAGTTTTTAATGAGTCTGATGTTGTTCTCTGCGCTTGCGATGTTTGGCAGCACGATCTATGCAGCAACCTTTTTGAATTACGGCTATCCAAGTTCCACCATTCCAATCCGGACCTACAACTACGCTTCTGCATGGCAGGGTCCAATGGATGCCTCTCTTGCCAACTGGAACAATGCGGGAGCCAAAGTGCAATTCGTTAAAACGAATAATTCTCCGAACACGATCACCGCTGGTAACTTCAATAATACCGCTTATGGTGTCAACTACGCTTCCGTCTCCGGCAATCAGGTTGTCAACTTCCGCATCGAACTCAACGCCTCCACGATTACTGCTGATGCATCCAACCTATCCAATTTTATACAAAGCGTGTTCGTCCATGAACTGGGCCACTCCGTCTGGCTTGGGGACAACCCTACAACGAACAGTCCTTCCATTATGTCTTACACACGTAACCGGAATTCCATGACCAAACCGCAAGCCTTCGATATCAACAATGTCAGATCCAGATACTAATCTTTCGTGCGTCATCATTCCACCAATTTACATTTTATTCCCAAGGAGGATTCCAATCCATGAAAAAGAATCGAGTACTTACCTTGCTCGTCTCGTCCATCTTTATCTTGTCTGTCGTCGGTTGCTCTCCAGTAACTCCGGCCGCATCTCCCCCGGGTACTCCTGTCACAATCATCGCCTCCGAAGATTATCCCACTTATGGCAGTGTAGATGCCTTGTCCCAACGGGCCGATACCATTGTGAAGGGCAATGTCATCCAAACCCGGGTTGAAGCTTTAGATGACAGGGTGTCGCCCGAGTTCCAAGATCAACATAATATGGACGTAACGGGAAGCGCGGCAGATGCACAGGTTTCTTTTGACAAAATCTATACGATCTATACGGTTCAGGTGACTGAATCCTACAAAGGCGGTTACACAGCCGGGGATCGGCTTGAAGTCAAACAGCTTGGCGGACAACTGGGCAACACCGAAATCGTCAACGATGACAGTCTTAAGCTTATGCAAGCCAAGGATTATGTACTTTTTCTCGAAACGTATGAGGACACCCCTGCAAGCCTTCTGAACAGTGTTCAAAGTCTCTATGTGGTCAAACCCGCTTCGAAATCAAACCAAGCCAGCGAGCAATCCCAGTCTGAGGTGATTATCAGCGCAAATCCGGAGAATGATCTGACACTCAGCCTGAGCGAATTGCAACAAATCAAAAACGAACAGTCCAATCCATAACGTATATTTCTTCTTTTTATCAACTTACTTACTTACTTACTTACTTACTTACTTTCTTACTTACTTACTTGCTTGCTTACTTGCTTGCTTACTTGCTTGCTTGATGCCCACCTCAACATGCCGCTCTACATAAAATAAAAAAACGTGTTGCCCTGAATACAGGGTGGCACGTTTTTACGTTATTGCTATGATCAAATCTCTCAATGCAGATGCTAGCGATTGACACACACCGGAAGAGTAAACCAGAAACAGCTGCCTTCTCCCTTCTTACTCTGAACCCCAATTTCTCCTCCGTGCCTTTCCACGATGGATTGAGCGATCGCGAGTCCAAGTCCCGCACCACCACTACTTTTACTACGGGATTTATCAATCCGGTAAAACCGTTCAAAAATACGTGTCTTTTCTTCCGCTTCTATCCCCTCACCTTGATCCATCACCGTAATTTGCAAAAATGATCCCTGCTCTGTTGCAGTAAGCGTGATTGTGCCTCCAGTAGAAGAGTATTGGATGGCATTTTGCAATAAATTGGAAACCACCCGTTTCATCTGTGCAGGCACCATCATGGCAGCTGGCAATTGATCAGGCAACTCAATCTCCACATTCAGCTGTTTCTCGGCAAGATGGAACGAAAAGCTCTCGAGTGTGCTAAGCAACAACTCATCAACATGACTGGGCTCTGGATCAAATGGCTCCCCTTGGGCTTCCAGACTTGATAGATCAAACAAGTCCTGGATCAGCCCTCCCAGCCTCTTCGTTTCAAGGCGAATCGTATTCAGATAACGCTGAAAGGTGGCTTCATCCTTAATGACATCGTCCTCCAGCGCTTCGACAAAGGCCTGAATCGAGGCCAGTGGTGTACGTAAGTCATGAGACACATTCGCTATCAGCTCACGCCTGGCCGATTCGGATTGATGAAGATCGTCAAAACTATCCTTCAGTCTGGAACTCATTTCATTAAATTGCTGTGCCAGCAGTTTGAATTCCTGTGGTCCGATGAGAGGGACTTCCGTATGGAAATCCCCTTCGGCTACCTTCACCGTACGCTCGGCAATACGAGCTATTGATTTTTCCAATGGCTTCGTTAATACATACTGGAGAACAAACGAAAGCAAACCTACTCCGGCCGTTATCCCTGACAGCCAATACAATTGATCGATGGTGAGAAGCATTTTGGAATAACTGACGAACAAACAAATCAGCAGTACACCAATGCCCAGAAGACTGGACGATACCAGATACGTGCGTAGCTTCACGATGTCCCACCTGCAAACTTATAACCTATACCCCAAACCGTTTTAATATATTTCGGGTCTGAAGCATTTTGCTCGATCTTCTCTCGTAATCTTCGAATATGCACGGTTACGGTCGTCGTATCTCCTTCGTAGCTAAAATCCCAGATTTTGCTTAACATCTGACTACGCGAAAATACCTGTCCCGGGTGGCTGGCTAACAGATACAACATTTCAAACTCAGTAACCGTCAAGTCCATCAGCCGTCCGTCAATCTCTACCTCGCGTTTCACAAAATCAATGGTCAGCCCTTCATAACGAATCGTATGTGATGAATGAGTGGCAAGCGACACCTGTGCCGTTCGCACTCTGCGCAATATCGCTTTGACACGCAGAACAAGTTCTCTCGGACTAAACGGCTTGGTCAGATAATCATCTGCTCCCATCGTCAGACCCATCAGTCGATCCTGCTCTTCTCCGCGAGCAGTCAGCATAACAATGGGTACATCCTCGCTTTGCCGAATCTCGTTACAGATTTCCCATCCATTTTTATGTGGCATCATCAGGTCGAGCACAATCAAATCAGGCGTGTGACTGCGCCACAACTCAATCGCCTCCATACCATCCTTAGCTGTCACCACGGAATAACCTTCCCTTTCGAGGTACCTGCGACAAACGTCTGTAATATTACTGTCATCATCGGCAACCATGATACGCTCATTCAATGAACTCACCCCATATTCATAACAAACATCTGGCATCATCATATCACAGGGCAAGGATCATGTTTCAGTGTTATTGATCTGCCTTACTTTCAATTTTTACGTTTACTTCGTTACCTTTACTTCATAGCCTTCATCGGCATCATGTATTTGGAAATGACTATATCCGTTACATATGTGTTGCCCTCATGAATCATGGGCATCGACTTCAAACTAACCTGCATGCCATCTACCATCATTTTGGTAGAACCAACCCACAATTTAATCGTTTTAGCCGCAGGCATCATAGCACCTTCCATCATCATGTCGTCCTTCATCATGTCTTCTTTATTCATTTGGTTGTCTTCCATCATCATGTTATCAGCCATCTTCGTGTCATCTTGCTTCATCATATCATCGTCCATCATCATGTCATTTTTCATTTTCATATCGTCTTTCATAGTCATATTGTCTTTCATCATCGTGTCGTGCATATTGTCCATGTACATTAACGTGACCGAACGGTCTTTGCTGTCCCACATAATGCTGTAACCATACATTTTTGCCGCCTGTCTCAATTGAACAAGTTCCATTCCATCCTTTTTAATCATTTTCATCTCTGCTGGACTTGCGCTTGCTAATCCTGAAAAAGTCATAGACATCATCAACACCGCTGCTGCGATCATTTTTTTGCTTTTGCTTGTTTTCATCATTGTTATCACTCTCCATGGTTTAGTTACTTGCATGGACTACAATAAGGAAAACAACTTACGATTCTCTAATCAAAATATTACGAAACCATTACGATGTACATTTTTGTATCTATCCTCTTATAAAAAACGGTTGAAATCACTCTTCACGAGAGACTTCAACCGTATCATTCGTTGCTAAGTCTTAATTTCTCCTTGCCTCACATTTACTTCACTCGAATAAAATCAGCCATGGATCGAACCTCGACCGCTCCTGGATTCGAAATGACATCTGCTTGCTGTAACCCTTCTCTGGAGGTGAACTTCACCTTTACCGGAAACCCGGGAATCAGATCAAAGAAGTTATCCGAGAAGACCCCTTCAACTTCCGAAGACATCCACACCTGCTTGGCAAGAACGTCACTTTCCAGCACTAGATGTACACCATCCTCATCGGCTCCTCCGCTAACTCTGATGCTCGCAGGCTGAAGCACAAGGTCTTTCGAAGGCACGAAGTAATGCTCCTGCACAATGTCTGTTAATCCCTCTTGACGGAGAGCGAGTCGCAGTAGCGTCGTCGCAGCATCATGCCCTTCGAGCCAGTCTGCATTATGTAAGGACAACAACTTCTCGCCTGAATTGGATGCTACGTTTACTGCAAAAGTCTCTTCCCGGTGCACCATGCCATCGAACCCAATCAATTGAATTTGGAGTTGCCCTTCCACCTTTTTCAATTGATCCGAAATCACATAGATATCGGTAACATCTTCTTTGGTACCGTCCACAGAGACCAATACGTCATTGAAACTACGTTTCGCATAATATTGCAATGCCTTCCAGCGACCAAGATAATCCATCCCCGCCCACGAAGCGACAGGCCAGCAGTCATTCATCTGCCAGTAGAGCGTGCCCATACAGTACGGTTTACGGCGGCGGTGGGCTTCAATTGCCGTTTTCATCGCTTCTGCTTGAAGGACCTGACTCATATACAGGAAGGATGGGAAATCCTTCGGTTCATGCAAATACATATCCATATACTGTTTGATCAGCCGATTACCCGCACCGTTCTTCTGATGTGCAAGCATGACCCCTGACTCCAGCGCCAAGTCCTCTTCCTCGGCATATGTGCGTACCGACTTGTATTCAGGGAACGACTGGAACCCATACTCACTCATAAAACGGCCTACATAAGTATTGTAATTTTCAAAAGGCTCGACATTGTGCCACACGCCCCAATAATGGATGTCTCCTTCCGATGTAGACGGATGGGCGTGCTGTTTTTCATCTCCTGTCAGCGACACCATAGGGGAAGAAGGCCAGTAGTCGATACCAGGTGCATACGCTTCGACCACTTCTGGCAGTAGGTCATGGAAAATGGCTTCATAATCCGCCCAGATGCGTTCGCGCTGTTCGGCGTTGTAATCCTTTTTCCAGCCCCAGCCACCATTTTCAATATAGTGCGCCCAAGCCGAATCAATCTCGTTGTTGCCACACCACAGGACAATACTCGGATGGTTGCGCAGACGTTTCACATTGTCAATCGCTTCATGACGGACACTGTTCAGGAACGCTTCGTCACCCGGATACATGCTGCATGCAAACATAAAATCCTGCCATACCATGATACCGTATTCATCACACAAGTCGTAGAATATATTCTCTTCGTAAAAACCACCGCCCCATACACGTAGCATATTCATGTTGGACTCCGCTGCCGATATGATCTCATGCATGTACCGTTCGCGTGTCACTTCGGTGATAAAGCTATCATTAGGAATGTGGTTGGCTCCTTTAGCGAACACCGCAACTCCGTTCAGTTCAAAATAAAAGGAAGCCCCGGCTTCGTCCGGATCACGCACAAGACGGATGGAACGAAGTCCTGTTTTGACCTCGTACGTTGCGACAGCACGCTCACCTTGAAGTAATTCGGCAGCAAACGTATATCGATACGCTTCACCCAATCCGCGGCTCCACCAAAGCTTTGGATTCTGAATCGAGATCGGGACCTCTACCGTATGGGAACCTGCTTGCAAAGATACGGCCTTCTCCCAGCGCTGACCATCTGCACCTATGCGAATAACGGTATCTATAGGCTGCGAAGTTTGCACCTCTACCACGGCGGTGACTTGTGCCGATGTGGCATTTACTTCATTCTGACGGAGAAATAGATCATTGATTTTCACATCTGTCCATCCCTCAAGCCTAACTTCACGCCAGATGCCACTGGTGACAAAACGCGGACCCCAATCCCAGCCGTAGTGATATGGCGCTTTGCGCGCAAAGATACTGACTCGTTTATCCCCGAGACCGCCCACGTCAGATTGGTCATTGGATGCAGGCAAGGCATATCCCAGCTTCTCCAGCTTCGGTAAATCCTCCTGAATGGGAGAACGGAAATGAATGCGAAGCATGTTTCCCTGTTCCTTCACGAATGCTTTTACATCTGCCTTCCATACTCGAAACATGTTATCCGCGGACAACACATGTGTGTCATTCACATATACATCCGCATACGTATCCAGTCCGTCAAAAACAAGTTCCAGATGTTCCTGCGTGAATAAGGAAGGTTCAATATCGAACGTTGCACGGTACTCCCAGTCCTTCTTGTCGATCCACTGCACTTCCTTTTCATTTGTCCCGTAAAATGGGTCAGGAATCTTACCTAGTCTCAGCAAATCGGTATGTACGCATCCAGGCACCTGAGCCGGCATCCATTCCTGATCTTCACTAGCCTTGAACGTCCAGTTTTCAAATCGTTGCGATAGGTTTGTGCTCATGACAGCCTCCCATGTCGTTAGAGTATCCAACGTATTTTGTTAGGTTTTGTTATTATATTAACAAACAATTCACAAAACAAAATTAACATGTTAGTCGTATAATAGTCAATGCATTTGGCCAATTACATTTTTTCAATTATCATTCCATCCACAAAAAAGACATAGAGATATACTTCTCCATGTCTTTTCATATCTTTTCATGTCTCTTCCTTCCCTTTTGTTTCCATCCTCCTAAGAAGGCCGGCAAACTCCAAACTGTACCGCGCTAGGCTCGTAACGAATGGTACTCTTCCCGCATAATGATGTCCGCATGAATAAGCTTACGCTCATATGGAACCTCGGGATTACTGATACGCCATAGTAGCTGATCTACAGCACGGGCTCCGAGATGTTCCTTATGAATATGTGCCGTAGCCATAATAGGATCATCTGCCCTTGTATTATCGAATCCTGTTACCGCGCACTGTTCAGGTACTTGAACGTCACGACTTCGCAAAGCCTCAATGATAATAAATGCCGTGTGGTCATTCGCGCAGACGATCACCTCTGGAATCTCTTGAAGCTTGAGCTCTCTAATCGTCTGTTGCATCTCCGCATACTCCTGCACGAGCAGCCCCGCATGTTGTTCTGCCTGCAGTTGCATTTCTTCAAGTCCCATCCGGTACCCGAGCCACCTTTCCCTGAAACTAACCGCATCAGGTAGCTGTCCAGCAAACTGGAACCGCTTATATCCCTTCGCCGCGAGCATAAGAACTAACTCTTTCATGCCTTTCACATTGTCAGTAAATACAGTATCGGTATGTATTGCCGAATCCTCGTGATCCACCATAACGAGCGGAATGCGCAAGCGATATATTTCGAGCAGCACCGGCGTTGAGATCGTACCTACCGTAATGACACCCCGAATGGCGTCAGGATTAAGAACCGAAAACATATGGTCGGAAGATGGTTCCGTCAGTGTCAAAATATCCATACCCTGCTCATTCAAACGCGCCGAAATCCCGTCGAATACAGGCCCCCAATACAAAGAAGAACGATTTTGAGAGCGTATATTCGGAAACAAAATCAATATCGTACCTTTGTTTTTCTTCCCCGCTTTGCTGCCGGATACTGTATGAGAATCGACTGCATTATATTTTGGCTCTATTTTAAAATAACCCAGTTGCCCCGCGGTTCTGACAATCATCTCGCGTGTGTGCTCGCTAACCCCCGGCTTCCCCGTCAGTGCACGGGAAACTGCGAACTTGGATACTCCTGCAGCATCTGCGATCTGTTGCATGGTCACTCTTTTGCCCATCTTGCTCACCCGATTTTCCTGATTTTTCATCCAGTGTAGCACAAAACCCCGAATGAACAAAACATGTTTTGTTCATTCGGGGTTTGTTAGGTTAGATCGGAGCAAGACGGAATAACTGGAACAGATTAACCTGTAACTTCGTTTATCTTTCGTATATCTACGTTTATATATAGGTAATTGTCTTCAACTAAATATATCTAGATGGACAAACAGATTCACTTCACATTATAATGCCGGGCGCTTTCTGCGTCTGAACACAGGTTGTTGCAGTTTGATCTCCGTAATTAATACGCCAGCCAGCATCAACGCCGCTCCGCAGTATCCTTGCAATGTAAGAGATTCTCCCTGAAAAATAAAAGCAAACGCTGCGGCAAACAGTGGCTCCAGCGAAAAGATCAGGCTCGTTCTCGTAGGTGAAGCATGGCGTTGGGCAAAAGTTTGCAAAATATAACCAAGCCCACTGCATAATACTCCAAGTCCAAGGATCGATGCCCATGATTCCGGTGTATCTGGTAACTGCGGTGTTTCGAACAAAAATGTCGCTACAGTTCCCAACAAAGCCGCTACACCAAGTTGAACGATTCCGAGTGTAAGCGGATCATGATTCGGTGTATATTTACCTGCAATCATAATATAAACGGCATAAAGCAATGCCGCCAGAATACATAACAAATCCCCGAGATGCAGGCTCATTTCATGTTGAAGCGTTAATAGTCCAAGCCCTGCTACTGCGACCACAATACTGACACCTAGACGTTTGTCCGGCAATCGCCGGCGTAAGACTGTCGTTAATATTGGCACAAAAATGACGGCCAAACTGATCAAAAACCCCGCCTGAGAAGCTGTCGTTCGCTGTACCCCATAGGTAATGAATACAAACGCAGCAAATAACGCTGTACCCAGCACGCCTCCAGCAAGCAACGTACCACGATCTACACTTCTCAAACGGCGGTGAAAGAGTAGCCCTGCCGCTACAAAGGCGATTCCAAATCGCAAAGCAATCAAATTCAGTTCCTGCATGGATGCTAGTCCCGATTTCATAAACAGATAAGAAGAACCCCATATAACGGTTGCAAGCAGCATCTGCACGTCTGCTCTTCGTGATGCTTGAATCTGCTTTCCTTGTACCCCATTCATCTAACTTCTACCTTCATTCTTCTATAATAGTCTGAGCTACGTTGGTTATATGTACTAAACTAACTCGCCTTGGCAAGTATAAACGATCTCTTTGCATTATGAAAATGAATATTTATAATAGTTATTATGAAATAAACTCATGTATATAATTGTGGTTAAACCTGAAAGGGAGTTAATATATATGTCACTGATTAAATACGAAATTCTAAACACGGTAGTTGAATATGGCAGTCTGACCAAAGCATCCGAGGCCCTGAATATTACACAATCCGCCGTCAGCCACGCCATTGCCAGCCTGGAAAGCGAATATGGTTTCTCCTTGCTGCATCGCAGTCGCTCGGGTGTCCGGGTCACCGCGGAAGGCGAGCGTATTCTCGGTTATACTCGTGAAATCATCCGCTGGGCCGAACTGATGAACCAGGAAATCTCCCTGATTCGCGGTGCCGAGATTGGCACCGTACGAATCGGGACATTTGCCAGTGTATCCACACAATGGCTTCCGGGTATTCTCAAGCAGTTCAGGCTTCGCCACCCCGGAATAGAGATTAAGCTGTGGGAGGGTGACTATGCCGAGATTGAAAATTGGCTTACCAGCGGTGCCATAGACCTTGGTTTCTTGTCTCTCGGCGACTCGTCGCCATTTGAAACGATCACATTGCAAAAAGACAGGATCATGTGCATCCTGCCTCTGGATCATGCTCTGGCTTCAGAGAAGTCGATATCTTTTGAAGTTTTGCTAGAGCAACCTTTCATTCTTCCCAAATGGGGCGGCGACAACGAAATTGAACGTTTGATTCGTCAGCATGCTGCCAAGTTAAATGTTGTGTACGAGGTTGCCGAGGATCAGGCTATAATGGCCATGGTACGTAACGGACTCGGCATCAGTCTGCTTCCCGAGATGGTGCTGCAAAATCATACGGAATCACTCGCGCTTGTGCCACTTGAGGGTGATCCTTACCGAATGATAGGTTTGGCTTGTGCTTCTCTTCGCAATCTGTCGCCAGCTGCACGCCGTTTTATCGAACATGTCCAGCAATGGCTCATTTCAGATCGAGAAGTTTAGGTTAGCATGATGCAACCCAATTGATGGCTTAACGACGATTATACCTTACTCCCAGACCCGATCTAACTGATCTGCATAATAGCCTATCGCCCGGCTGTAGTCCTTTATTCGCTGATCTCCAGATGTATCCGCGAGCTGAATGAGCAGCCGCTGCATCGCTTCTGCGTGTTCACCTAAATTATAGAGTACCATCGCATAGAACACTTCGAATTCCCGGTGCTCCGGAAATTCCGATATCCCTGCCAGTAGCCATGTTTGGGCCTGCTCGTATTGTCCGAGCGTACGATAAGTACTCCCGAGTCCGAGAATAGCACCAGCCCGGTCTTCTGCTGATAGTTCCAGTTGCAATGCTTTTTCATAATAAGGCACAGCCTCACGTTCCAGGCCAAGTGAATCATGTGCCCAGGCGAGTTGATACCAGCCTTCCCCGAGCTGCGGCTCCAGCTCCGTAATTCGGTGCAGAAGCTCTATGGCCTCCCGCACTTTGCCTTCCTGTCGCAGGCAGATCGCTTGTTGCAAATCATTCATGTTGTTGTCACATCCAATAACAAATAATATAGTTCCTGAGCATAACTCTTTTTATTACTTACATTTACTAACCATAACTTAACGCATAACAAAAAGCACACTTTCGAAAAACGGGACAACCAGGGTTGTCCCTCTTTCATTCAAAAGGTGCGTTCAGAAGAGCATGAGTGCCCTCCTATGATTCTGTTCAAGACCACGTGGTGTTCGCAACCATTACAATAAATATGAGCATGAGATAATTGACCGAGATCAAAAAGTTAACCTTCGCCCACTTCTCATCATCCTGTGTTTTCAATCCGCCAAGTGTATGTACAAACCAGATGATGCTGCTAATCAGAGATACAATCAGAAATACCAACCCAACGTAATCAAAATAATACAGCAAAAACACAGCAGGAATCAGCAGGAAGACATAAGGAATCATCTGCAGCTTGGTGCGTTTAACGCCTTTGACCACCGGTAAGAGCGGGAATCCCGCAGCACGATACTCTTCCACACGGCGAATACCCAGCGACCAGAAATGTGGAGGCTGCCACAAAAATAACAGTGCAAACAACAGCCAGGCTCCTGCATCGATTTCATTCGTTACGGCGGTATACCCAATGACAGGTGGCATTGCCCCTGCAATTCCGCCCAGCGATGTGCTCCATGTCGATGTTCGTTTTAGCCACATCGTATAGATCACAATATATGCAAACCAACCGAGTAAAGCCATCCAGCCGGATAACGGATTCACCAGTAGAAACAATATCGCTAAACCAGCGACTCCGAGCACCAAGCCGTAACCAAGAACAAATCCTGGTTTCAGATGATTAATGTAATCCATTCTTTTTTTCGTTCGTTCCATCTTTTGATCCAGCTCACGGTCCCAATAGTTGTTGATGACACAAGCCGAAGCAATGACAAGCGTTGAACCAATCACGACCATAAGCAGAGATATCCATGCGATATCCCATTGTGAAGCGACCCAGAAACCGACGGCAACCGCAAATACATTCAGCCTTAACAGTCCGGGCTTGGTTAATGCAATCATGTCTTTAAGCATCAGAAGCCTCCTGAATGATGTAAAAACGCCATTCCTATAATGATACATGTACCACCAATGAATTACAATCGCTTTCAAGCATTTGTCATACCAAAAAGCATTCTTCACCGCCGAATGGAGCGGAAAGAATGCCTTATGTTCAAATCTTTTTCTTTTTTTATTTCCCTGATCATGCTCTAATTATGGTTTATCCCTATTAACTATCAAGGGATATACTGTTGTACAATTTTAATGACCTTTCCATCTTGAATCGTCAGATGATATGGAAACACGGACAGATCCATAATCCGTTTATCCCCATACAGCGATTCAAACTTGGACAAGCTCACTGGCTCATTCCACTGAATTTCTGCTCCTTGAACCGTTCCATCACGGTCATAGAGTTGCATGAGCACGTTGGCGTCAGCTTTGACCTCAACTTGTTCCTGCTCTTTATTATCATTAACAATATAGTAACCGTCAGGTGCTTCGTCCATGCCTGCATCCGGATTTCGTTGTTTGAAAATGGTGTTTGCTTCCTCACCCTGGTACCAGCCTATTTTATCTACAGTCAGCATTAATTTACCGTCTTCCACACGCATTCCGTCAATATAAGCTGTATATACTTCAGAATTGGTCAATTGGGCCTTATTAGCAGAAGGTGACTGAACATCAGTACGCTCCTCTGCATTTGCAGGGGTAAGCAAATATGTAGTCAGCACGATGATGCCAAGTAAAGCCACTGCTGCACCGATCATCCGATATCTCCATTGTTTCGCCGCGTTCTTCATGCCAGCATCTCTCCTTATTTCATAAGTCTCTTTAATCATTAAACGAAAGCTCTTCTTCTCAAACGGACACGCCAAACATTAACGATTCGTTTATGTTGTACTCATCATACGTCATAGCACTTTCTGAAAAGTATCAGCCAGATTAAAAATAGTTACAATTCACGTCATCACTACTGAGCTCGTCCACCGCTTTAGATGGAGAAACCCCAAATCAGCTACATTTGGGGTTTCTGCTGCATCTATATTAATCTATGCTTGTACGGTCCATTTATGCCTGAACTTCTTTTAATGACTTGTTCTGGTGTCTTGCGCCAAACGAACCAGCATATGAGCCAGCATATGGCGTTCCTCTTCTTTACCAACATTCCAGAGTTCCTGTAATAGCTTCTCTTCCCGGTTGCGAGGTTCTTCGTTAGCCGCCAGATGATCTGCTACCTTTTGTGCAATTTTAGCCATTTGTTCTTCACTTAAACCGATGGATTCGCCCATGGCAATCCGTTTACCGAGGTATTCCTTGAATGCATCAAAATTTTGTAAAATCTGATCTCTTTCCTCCGGTGCAATCTTTTCAATTGCGTTGTCTACCTGATCTGTCGAAACCTGTCCGTCTTTGTGGATCACATGATTTTGTTCATTCATGCTTATTACCTCCTTCAGTTTAATTGCATCATTCATTTTGTAACTTGTGTTCAGCTTGCAATAAGCTTCACAACCTTGGGTCTTTTATAATATAAACGTCTCGCTGAAGTTTAATCAGCCGTTTCAAAAATCGTAGTTGGGTTAAACGTTTTACATATACATGTAGATGTTTGGTTATGTTAGTAAACATTGATAACTACCGAGTTTAAGGAGGCAATCTCATGAATGACAAGTCTAAACATGACAAAACAAACGATGAACTCAAGCCAGGCGTAAATACCGTTATTGAACCAGACAAGAGAAATCCGGGACCTACGGACATGATTGAAGGCGTCGTCGGAGACATTGTAGACAACATTCGCAAAGACTTTTCCCATAAAGGACATGATCATTCTTCCAATAAAAATGCAACCGATGAACCGGGTAAATAAGCATTAGTACTCCGATATTCTTGAGAGTAGATCATGCTTGTGCTTGTCACTTTCCTCAAAAGAAACGCACGAAAACAAGTCCTCCTAAGCCAACAGGAAAAGAGAGGACTTGTTTTTTTATGATTTTTTTATAAAATGCTCATTATCCCTTAGCCATCTTCTGTAACGCTTTGTGAATCCATATGGCCGCGATCGCGCCTTCGCCCATAGCCACAGTCGCTTGTTCGGCATGTATACCAAGATCTCCAGCAATCCAGACGTGAGGGGCTGCCTGCATACTGCGCGGATTCGCCTCTACATGTTTATTGTTCGCAATGACGGCTCCAAGCTGCTCAGCGAGCTCATAGTGTACCCGGTTCCCGCCAAACGCGATAAATCCACGTTCTGATTCGAAAATCTGACCATCTTCGGTTAAAACACCTGTAATGTGACCGTCCTCCATCTGCTGTACTTCCTGTACCGCCGCTTCGAGATAACGGACTCCTGCTTGTTTCATTTGACGATGAAGGTCAGCAGAGATTTCGGTCTGTTCGTGGTTAATATATAAAAGATCATCCGTACGTTCAATCAATGTCATGGCCATATTCGCTCCAGCTTCGCCAGCCCCCAGCAGGATCGTTCGTTTCCCTTGAATCTCATAACCATCACAGTCAGGACATATATACACGGTTCTGCCGAGTGTAGACTTCAGTCCCGGAATATCAGGTATTCGATCCGATAGCCCGGTTGCCAGCAGCACTGTTTTGGCCTGATACAGAGTTCCAGAAGCCCCTTTAAGCCTGATCTTGTCCTCAGGCACACGCATGGCTTCTACAATTCGATCCTTTTCAAACAAAACGCCTGTCTGCTCAGCTTGCA
This sequence comes from Paenibacillus xylanexedens, assembly GCF_007680605.1. GTDB lineage: Bacteria > Bacillota > Bacilli > Paenibacillales > Paenibacillaceae > Paenibacillus > Paenibacillus xylanexedens_B. The sequence goes on along the minus strand of NZ_VEIO01000001.1, from coordinate 1,038,503 downwards.
TTCTGCCAAGGGCCCGTAATTCCTTGCCCGACACCCCATCCGGATAGCCGAGAATGTTATGATAGGTTCGGCATAACGTTGATCTGCCCTCCCCAGCATCGACTACCAGTACTTGATGCGCTGAATAACGTCCCAGCTGAATGGCTGCCTGAAGCCCTGCAATCCCTCCGCCCACAATAATACAATCCATCTCTCGCATGTTATTCCCTCCTGAATATCCAGTACTCTCTCTTTTTAAAAATATATTTTCACATGGTGATTCTTGTCCTTCTATACATTAAACCGTACAAACAGGCTTAAACGGCCCGACTTATTCCATAGCTTAAACCAAAAATAAAAGACCCAAACCTCCGGTTTCAAACGAAAGGTTTAGGTCTTCAAGTATTAGAACTGATACGATTCGAATCGCATAGCATTGGTAATGGCATTCCACACATCCGCAGTTTCGCCGCCCATATACCAGTAAGCCAGTCCCGCAATGTTTCGCTCACCACTCATCAGCACTTTGGCAGACAAGGAGCGGCTGTCTTCCGCCCAGATCGCTCGTGTTACCGAGTTAGACGTGTAGTTAATCATATACTGTTTCAGTTGCGTATCCCAGTTCCTTAGCGAACCTGATACCGATGCACGAATTCCTTGCTCTCCCAGTGTAATGTCCCAGGAAGCTGTTGCAGGATTCACGGTGGACCAATCCCTCGTATATAGTGGAAGCGCCAAAATAGTCTTGGTACGCTCCACCTCCGAGAGCATCTTTGTCAATGCTCGATCTACCCAGGGAAGCGAAGCGACGGAACCGGGCTTGGGGTCACCGTTCCAATGCTCTTCATAACTCATAAGTACCATATAATCCGAGATCGCCCCCAGCTTGACGTAGTCAAAGGCTGCCGTCCAATCTGAACCGAGATTGGGAGATACATCAACCGATACCACAGCGCCAAGAGCGTGCAAGGATTTCGTTAACGAAGTCACAAACGCGGTAAAACCTTCGCGATCGACAGGATCTACATTTTCAAAATCCACATTAATACCGCCGAGTTTATATTTTTTCACATAAGCACTCACTTGATTGACAACCGCTTCCCGGTTGACCGAACTGGACAACATCTGATGTGTCATCTCTTTATTGGAACGGTTACCCAGCATGGGCCATAGTGCTCTTCCCGTAGCAGATGCCCAAGAGATCAATGTTGCATTGGCGTGATCCGAAACGTCCATATCTTGATTCAGGAAAAACCAGCGTGGAACCACCGTGTTGACAGGCGACCGCTCCACTTGTTTTATAAATGCTGCTGTCGATGAATTGTACTGCCATCCCAGTTGAATCCCATGATCCTGCTTCCGCTGAATTTGTGTAGCCCATGTGTTATTTTGCAAGATAGCATCCAGCATCACTGCTGCCTCTTCACGTGTGACTTGGTCAGCAGGCCGGAACATGCCGCTACTTCCGCGCATTAATCCAAGTTGATGCACCTTCTGTACATATGGAAGAGCCCAGCTTGAGATGTCCGCTGCGTCTGCATATGTATTGTATATACTATCGCTTGCCACGGGGCGCTGTTTCAGCATACGAACAAGCAAAGCAGCTGCCTCTTCACGTGTAATGGAAGCGTTCGGCTGAAACTGGTTCTGCCCTTTACCCTCAAGAATCGATAGATTGGTCATCGCAGCTACGTTACCGTAATACCAGGCGTTCGCAGAAATATCTGCAAAAGGTTTAATATTGTTTGAAACTGGCTCTAGTCCGAGCAAGCGAACCGCAAATGATGCAAATTCAGCACGTGTAACCGCTTTTTTCGGTTCAAACGTGTGCTCCGTTGTTCCTGCTACAATCCCTTTTTGCACCAGTCGCGCAATGGCTTCTTTTGCGAAGCTTTTGCTTGTATCCTGAAAGGTAAACTGCTCGCTCACCGCCCCGTTAACGATACTTCCGTTACCAACCACTGAACCGAATAAAATGACGCCGCTTAACACGATCTTCCATACGGGATGAAAGGTTTGAAAGGCTACTCTATTATCATTTACTATTTTCACATCAAAAAGCCTCACTTCAATAGATTACGATCTTCATTATCGTATCAAATTGAAGCGAGGCCGTATGTGGTTAAATATTGGTAATGTTGGAGTATTACTTGTGTACTTTGACGAGCTCTTCCTTATTTGTGTACTTTAACGCGCTCTTCGATCGGTTGGAACTCTTTCTCGCCTGGTGTTGCGGTTGGTTTACCAAACGGCATCTGAGCGATCAGTCTCCAGTGCTCCGGAATATTCCATTCTTGCTTCACTTTCTCATCAATCAACGGATTGTAGTGTTGCAGGGATGCTCCCAGTCCTTCTTGCTCCAGTGCAGTCCAGATGACCAGTTGCAACATACCGTTCGATTGGTTAGACCAGATCGGGAAGTTGTCTGCGTACGCAGCAAAGTTCTGTTGAAGCTGCGCTACCACATTGTTATCTTCGAAAAACAGAACCGTACCGTAGCCACTACGGAAACCTGCCATTTTCTCAGCTGTGGATTGGAATGCCTCTTCATTGCCCACAACTTCACGCAAAATTTCTTCCGTGTGATTCCATAGTTTATCATGCTGTTCACCAAGCAATACGACTGCCCGGGAAGTCTGTGAGTTAAATGCAGTTGGTGTATACTTTACCGCTTCTTCGACGATTTCCTGAATTTTAGCATCCGAGATTGTGGATTCCTTACTGATTCCATAATAAGATCTTCTGTTCTTCAACGCATCAAAAAAAGTAGACATGCATATACGCCTCCTAAGTCATTTGTAGTTCATTGCCAATAAGGTAACTATATTATAGTAACATACATTAGTCAATAAACTATTTTATTTTCATGGAAATTTAATCTCTCCTGCGATAGTCTGCCCGATACTTCTCTTCTGTAGACGAATTACTTTTCGTTTGATCCTTATTTTTTTCTTCCTGTGCTTTCATATTCAGATCTTGCATCGGAATCGGGTCTACGGTTTGTTCTTGCTCGTATCGATCCAGCATGCTTTCGTGTTCCGTCTTATGTTGCTCCGGGTGGTCTGGCATATTAACCCGTTTGCCATTTTCCCGTTGTCGCGCCGGTGTTTGCTTCTCCATTCGCTTTTCGCCTCCTGTAATCGTCTTTTTCTCGTTACCTTTCTTTACCTGTTCATTTGGCATTCTAAACATCTGCGTTACGTGAAGGGTGCAGACCCTTGATCGCGATTTGCTCATGGTTATGAAAATAAAGCTAAAGAAGCCGACCTAATTTCCGCGGGTCGGCTTCTACATAAGTTGAACTAAAGATATTACACAGTCCACTCCGATGACAGAATAACCTTCCAATCGCTGTTATCCCCAGATTTTTTGGATTTCCTTCTCCAAAGGGGAAAATCCGGTGATAAAGGCGAACGCTTCGCTTTTCCAGGTTTTTTCTGTCCTCTTCGTTAACGTGTAAAAGAATAGTTCAACTTATATACATGACATACTATTATTCTTCTTTTACGCTAACAGCGCTAAACTTCGTTTTAAAGTCCCTATCGTCCCTACAACTGCCGATGCAACTGACTTCGATACAGATCGGGTGAGCAGCCCACGCTTTGTTTAAAAATCCGGCTGAAATGAGACAGCCTTTTAAAACCAGACAATCGACTGGCCTCCGTCACACTCATCTCCGGCTGAAACTGAAACAACAGCTTCGCCTGATTAATACGCCGATCATATAAGTACTTAAATATGGTCAGTCCCGTCATCTCTTTGAACATACCTGCCAAATACGGCTTGGACAGATGTAGTTCCTGAGCCAGATCATCCAGACCGATGTCATGCATATAATTTGTATCCACATATCGGATGATATGCTGGACATGTCTTTCTTTTTCCGACGAAGAACGCTGTTCTTGCACATGTCCCTGACAGATCTCTGCCACACAATATAACAGATCACAGACCCGGATATGCATACGCTCCTGCCTGAATCTGGACGAGTGAGAAGATAACTGGTGCAGATTTAGCAGCAGTGCTTCAAACTCGGTGCGGATCTCACCGGTAAGGTTCACCCGGCAATTGCCCAGCTCATCGAACGGCTTCAGTACGTCATGGATGCGTTCGGGGTGCAGACTTTTACGAATGGCAGAAGGGTCGAAATGAAGCGTAGTCCGAACATAGGGTTTACCGACTTTGGGATGCGGCCGATGCAAGGTCAGTCCATGCATTAACACCAGATCCCCCGGCTCCAGAGCATATACCCGATCTCCAATAATATAAGTGCATTCCCCTTCATGAAAATAATAAATCTCATAGTGTGGATGCGAATGGAAGCCGTCCGAATTACCCGGATCGAACTGACTCGTGGCTCTATAGGTATACGCCAGTGGAGCATTAAATTGCATCATGCTTGGCACATCATCACCTCCTGTGCAAAAAGAAAGCGGGATACCACTTCATGCCTGGTTGCCCCGCTAATGTTCACTTGAATTTATAACAATTCTCGGATACTTGCTTTGATCTCGTCCATGGAATCCACCGGTTCGAAGCGCCGAACAACTTGACCTTCTGCATTAATCAGGAATTTCGTGAAATTCCATTTGATTGCATCGCCGTGCAGCCACTCTGGTGCTTTGTCTGACACCATCAGCTTGAGCAGTTTGGCCTGAATGTCGCTCTCGTCAAAGCCGGCAAACGGACCTGACTTTTTCAAAAAGTCATACAGCGGATGCGCTTGCTCTCCATTCACATCCAGTTTCGCAAACATCGGGAACTTCACCCCGTAGTTGATCTGACAGAAAGACTCGGCTTCCGCACTGCTACCCGGTTCCTGCTCCGCAAACTGATTGCATGGGAATCCGATGACCTGCAAACCCTGATCCTTGTACTCATCATATAATTTCTGAATGTCGTCAAATTGATGCGTATATTTACATTTGCTTGCCGTGTTCACAATCAGTACAGGCTTTCCTTCGTATTGAAAGAGCGGGAAACGCTCTCCACTCGTTCTCGTCACAGTGAAATCATAGATCGTTGGCATAAGTCGAAGTGCACCTCGCAATAGTATGTAGTTACTTGTTTTGTAGAGTCATCTCTCATTATATACGAAGTCACCCAGGTTGTATTGAGAAAGGTAGAGAGTCATCCATTTACTCCAAAATTTTTATGCTAATCACATACTTTGAACGGGGTTAAGATTGCAAAGCCACATAAATATCGATCTCGTTATCGGCACTTTCCGGCTGGTAACGTTCGTCCCAGATTTCGAAATCATAACACTCAGGTATGTGTCCAGCATATTCTAACCACTGTCCATAGATGTAGTCATAAGTATCACCTATGTCAGATTCTAGTCCTCTGTGCGTACATGTAACGTATGAACGAGCTGGCACATGATGAATAATCATTCCAGGCGGCGCACCCTCCGGCTCGTTTACTTCATAGCACAATACATGTGTGAATGGATGCACTTTGGCATTAAAGTCCTCATGGGACGGGTAAAGTTGCATCAAGAGAACCCGATCATTTTTCCGATGCTTAATCCCGTCTCTCTTCTCTATTAACTTATCATAATGGCTCTGTCTTAATCCTGCTTCAAACTCTTCCACCGTAGCTTCAATGCGATAACCTGCAACGTAAAATGCATCCAATGTAACGATCTTTGTTTCCATCTTCTTCTCCCCCAATGAACCAATAGAATACAAACCGTTTTAACGTTGCATTTGCCCGAAAAGATACGACAAAACTATGTCCACTCTTGCCAATGTTGCTCCAGAAAACTCACTTCTCTCTCATAGTGAGCAAGATGACCTTCTTCAACCATCTTCACAAAGGCAGCTTCTCCTGCTGCTGCTCGATCCTCTAATGTTTTGCACATAAAGCGAATACGGGACACGACCCAATGTTTCAGATCAGGTGGAACATCTAACCCGTAAGCTTTCATAAACATTTCAATGCGTTTCTTTCGAACATTAGCGTTCTTTTCTCTATCATATGAATCAACTGATTTCCCTTGACCTTCAAGCTTGGGCGAAAAATTGGCTAGGGGTACGCAAGTATATAAAGTGTAGGCGATATCCCACAGCCTGGGGCCTGGGCAAGCCAGATCAAAATCAATAATACCCTGCGGCAAACTATGTCTGAACACGATGTTGTATAAAGCAAAATCGTTATGGCACACGACTTCGGAATGCTCTGAATTTGTATCTACTGATTCATGTAAGCGTTCATCTCTACCTATACCTGGATAAAAGTTATCAGGCTGTCCCACCGTGGTGAAATTTACGGTTGCATTGTGATAGTCTCTTAATAAACGGGCAACGGCAATTAGTGATTCGTCTGACCACATATAACTTTCGATCTCTGGATAATCATTACCCGGGACGTCTCCGTCAAGGTAAGAGAGCATTTCTCTACCCTTCTCATCCATGCCGAGGTACCTCGGCGCCTGATGGAAGCCTTCTTTTTCCAGATGCAACAGCAGTTCACGTACATAACGATTCGGATGGGCACTCCGGCGAACCGTATCTCCAACGCGCACAACTTCATTCACGTTACCGCCTGTTAACTTCTCCTCCGGTAGTTCAGACAACTTGCATCCTCCTCTATTTGTAATTCTCTGGGCGCTCCTGCTGACGTTTATTTTTGTTTTTCATTCAAAATGAATCTCACTATACAGTCCAGTCAAAAAGGTCTTTAGCGTTTGAGCCAGTGCATAGTGGTTGGGCAGGTCTTTAGCAATGACACCCCCAATATTACCTGCCTCGCCTTGGGTTAGGCAGGTTAGTTGAAGCTCATTCGAATTTCCATGTATGTATGAGAGCAAGTATTCCATTGGATTTTCTTGTTCTTGATATATTCGAATTTTGGTACCTGCCCAGATCGGCTCCTGATCCTGAATCTCTTCCACTTGAATCCATACCTCTGTTGTCAAAACAACAACCTCCTTCAATACAATTCATCTCAATTATAATCCATTTTTCTTCCATTAAGGAATTTTTATAACCCTTTAAACGAGGTATGCAGCAGCTTTTATCCCGGAGTTTTCACCTATGCTTCTACGAATGAAACTACAGCTAGTTTCAAGGGGGCGTGTTTCCCTACATATCAAATAGCACCGTCATCTCTGACGGCGCCTGGTATACTCTTTTACTATTCCCGAGTTATCTCACGTAGCTAAAATATGATGTAACTCCATATGACTTTCGAGAAAAGTAGCACGTTCGACATGGTACAAATCATATATGGACTGCTTCACATTAATGGCTTGCATGACCTCTGGGTAGAGATCGTTGGAAAATTTAGCGTAAGGTAGTTTTTCTACCGCTTTGCGGGAACGAACATTTTGCTTGCGTATTTTCATAAAAACCGTCTGTATATCATGTTCAAGAAACAGTTCTGTCAAAAACGCGGACTTCGCTCGCTGGCTGTATCCTTGTCCGAAATAAGGAGCACCAATCCAAGTTGCCAGAAATCCAGTCTGGTTGACCATGTGATACAGATCAATGGTACCGATTGCGGTTCCAACCTCATTCAAAATCGTACGCGTTATAACGCTTCCCTGTTCTTCTTCTGCGATCAACTGCCTTGTTAAAAACATAAATTCCTCTTGCGACTGACATGCATAACGAACATAAGGGGAAACTGCGGGATCCATCATCAAGCTGTGCAGAGATTGACATTCATGCAGCTCACGCTTCTTCAACATTCTGTCTACCACCCAATCCTTCAAGTTCGCTAGATCAAAGCAAAATTAAGTATAACCATGATTGTGTGGCATTTAATGAATTCTGCTTGCGGCTTGTGTAAAATTCATGGGAAATTACGAGTAAACTCGCACCACGCTTTTTTGAGAAAACACGCTAAAGCGACATGTCCCTGGTTATAAGAAACATGCCGCTCGATTCTTGCTTCTGACAATATCAATTACTGCATGCCCTGCATAATGGCATTAATGATATTTTGCTGTGTTACCGTATTGTTAAATCGGTTGAAGAGCGCGAATCCATGTTGGCCGTTGAACCCGTTATCCCAATAAACCGGAACCATTTTGTATTTTTTCGCCTTGGCGGTCACCGCTTTGGCATAAACAGCACGATAGGTACTGTTGCTGGAATCATAAGAAGATTTGTCAATGGAACCGAACTCACCCATAACGACTGGATAACCTTGAGTTACAAATTTATCGTACATGGACTTGAACTGAGATTCCAAGTAATCCTCTTGCCCCCATGTCGATCTTTTGGAAGGACTCGTCGCGGTAGCTCCCCATTGCGTAATGTTTCCATTTTCTTCACCAGCAAAATCCCATGGCGAGTAATAGTGTGCCGAGATCATAATTCGCTTCTGAGAGCTTGGAATGGCGGAAGATCTGAAATTATCATTTGGAACGACAAAACCGTAATTGCCCACAGTGTAGTCAATGTTTGTATTCCAGCCTGGAACAAGCAACCATCTTGCATTATTATTGCCGCCTGTTTTGCGAACGGTATCCACAAAGATCTGATTGTACGCGTTCAAGTTGCCATAATAAGACGTATTCGGATTGTTGTAATTTCCGTCAAACACCTCATTCATCGATTCAAAAATAAGACGTTCGTTATAATTGCTGAACTTGGTGGCCACTTGTTGCCACACCTTTTGATACTTCTCCCGAATAACGTTCTGATTGCCACTGTTCACATGTAACCACGAGCCCGGAATCGAGTGGAACCCGTCTCCATGCATATTGATGACTACATATAAACCTTCGTTATACGCATAGTCCACCACTTGCTGTATACGATTAAGCCAAGATGCGTTCACTGTATAATTGGGGGCGCTTCCAATATAGTTCAGATAAGAAACCGGTATACGAATCGTTTTAAAACCTGCCGCTTTTACCTTTTTGATCAGCTCAGGTGTGATCGTTGGATTGCCCCATGACGTTTCATTCGGTGTCCCGTTCACGGTAGCTTCCAGCTGATTACCCAGATTCCAGCCTGCCCCCATCTCCGCAGTAATCTGCGCAGCGGTTAATGATCTCATGTCGGCAGCCGATGCTTTGGAGCCCCATCCCGCAAACGCCGCTGTGGCCATAAAAAGCAGTGCCAAACTGGCTATGCTAATTTTTTTAAACGTTTTCGTCATAACGGTACCTCCGCTTATTTTATTTTGGAACAAGCAGTGCAGTTATTCTAGTGATTCATCTGGATGGTTAAAAAATTGATTGATTGATTGATTGATTGATTGAAGAAATACGAAAATATATTCCTCCCTTCTCTATGAATAGAGTGGTGAGCGAAAAAACGGTTCGCACCAACATAATAACACAATTATGGTAAATAAAGTTCATTTCCTTGTCCTTTTTGACAGGTTTTTACACTTTTCAATCCTATTTGAAATGTTCGATCAGCCAAGCCATGAATTTCTCATTCCCCTTTTACTTCAAAGGATAAATCCAATGAACATCCTCTTTCTGTAGCTCATCATGAAATATGTAATTGTGATCCGCACCGACAATGCAGAGAATTCGCTTACCTGCGTGATTCTTTATCGTATTCTTCACTCGCTGGATCATAATTTGGTTACGAACCTGCCAGCGCATATTTTGCGACTTGGGGTTCATCTTATATAACCATTCGTATTTCATTCTAGTAACTTGATCGAATTCAATCGAATTAAACGGAATGTTCCCATACGAGCTAGTTTCCATTTGCTTTATAAACCAGGCGTCATCCTGTTTCTCTAGTTCTTTACGTTCCTCGGTACCATAACCTTTAAATGGATCAAAATCATTCCATACATCGAGTTCAAACCAATCAATAGGAACAAAAATAATGCGATGTTCTTCACACAATGGAAAAATCAATTCCCAATATTCACTGGCTGGTTCTCCCCAGTATCCCTTGTCTTGTGGATCATTTATATACTTCTGCCAGCTCTGTGGGTGCACCTCACCACAAATCACGTCAGGTTTGAATTCGTCAATGATTCGCTTATATAAAGTCAGTGAACAATTGTAATGCTCTCTAAGTGCTGCATTATGAATGGTTCCTAACAAACCAACCGTTGTCATCCGTTAAGCTCCTTTATCATATGAATATCTTTGGGCTCTTTGGTGTACAATTCTTCGTCCACCTCTCCCGTCATTTCACTGCCCTGGCTTTGGTAAAAAGAAACCGCTGATCTCGTTTCGGTTGACGAGATGTACAAGGATTGGGCTCCACGCATTCTTGCCTCTTCACTTAAAAAAGCAAGAATTCGTGTCCCTATTCCCTGTCGTCTGTACGCTCTGGATACATACATGAGATCGAGTTGCAACTGATTCTGCTCTTTCCCCCTAAATTGATGGGCAAGCACACCAAAGCCTACTAATCTCGTACCATCAAAAGCCCCATAAGCCATTCCCCCATGCTGCAATTCATAAACGTAACGATCCTGCATCTCTTCCAGTTGATCCTGACTCCAATTCGCGCATTCATGATCTTGTTTGTGCTCAACTAAGCTCTGTTCACTAACCTCATAAATGAGGTCGATATACTCGGAACGATCAATTTCCTGTAACTGTTTTGCATGATCCTGGTTCAAGATTTGGTATGTAATCATACTGTTCTCCTTTCTAACCCCTATTAAACTACCTACTCTGCATCTAGATTAGCGAGGTACTCGTCTTTTGTTAATCCGAACATAATAAAATCCATATGTTTCCCATGAATATAAACAACTTGACGACGAATCCCTTCTTGCACACACCCTAGTTTCCGCATCATTCTAGCAGAGCCTTCGTTACCTTCCAGCACATAATCGTTGAACTTGTGAAGTCTGCGCTCCAAGAAAGCATAACCAAGCAAAATATTCATCGCGCTTGTGCCATATCCCTGACCACGATAAGGTTGATTGATGACAATGCCGATACTGAACGTTCCGTTCCGCTCATCAATGCTGTTCAGATTAATTCCACCAATGGTATCCCCGTCAAGATTTTCGATGGTAAACATGATACGACCGTTAGTTGATGAGAATGCTATGTTCTGTTCTATAAATCGTTTAGCTCCAGCGATCGTTGGCGGAAGCTCAACAGCACATTCAAGCAAAATGCGAGCAGGAGAGTCAAAGCCCTCAGTATAACAGCTCTCCCAGTCCTCTTCTTCAAAGGCTCTCAGCCTCACCTTGTCATCTTGCCAGTAATACTGGTTATAATCGATTGTTCTCATAGTACTACCTCCCTTTAAAAAGCATATCTTGACTTGGTGATTCATCTTATTTTCAATCTGTAAATAACCTCATCATCCGAATTGGTCAGATTCTCGCTTATAAATGACATGCTTGTATATAAGTGCTGGGCAATATGATTATCTCGTTCAACGGTCAGAGAGATGATCTGACATAACGGATGTTTATAATTGATAAAATCGATGATGGCTCTTAATGCTCGTTTTCCCATACCTTGCCCTTGAAACGTCTTGTCAATCTGAAAGCCGCCAATCCAGTAATTATCTGTACTTTCAGGCGTATAACTTATATAAAAGAATCCCATGATTTTGCCTTCGATTTGCAAAACGTAAGGATCAAATGCTTCATCCCATGGTTTAATATAGGCATAAGCAAGTCCCTCCGTAATACTTGGAACCAGAAGTTTCTGGTTTTCATGTAGAGAAATTTGTAGTGCCTGTACCCAATTATCTCGCGTAACGGGATGAATCTGGATGATGTGTGTTATCATGTTATCTCCTTATTCAATCTTTAAAACATTGTTGTTGCAGGTTTATAGTAGTATTTATCTTTTCTACAGCCTGCTTCTCATTCGTAATGACAACTACATCCTTGCCATGTTTACTCGTCATCTCTATGACATCCTGAACGTCATATTGATGATTCCATTCCACAATCATCTTGCACAAATTGCTAAAGGATTGTCTGTAATTCCACGTCTGCAACCCTGTTCGAGACAGCAGAAACCTTTTAATAATCCGATAATCTCGAACCAATACATGGGGGTGCAACACAAAAATCAAATCTGCTTCAAGAATAGATGATGAAGTCCATGGTTTCAGCTGTGCTCCTTCAATGATCCAGGCATCTGAGCCAACAATAGCTTGCAGAGAACTGTCCCTAACCTCATCAGGATATCTCCTATTTTCTGCGCTTCGATCCCAAATCAGATTATCCATTTCATAGAAGGCAATGTTATATTTTCGAGACAGTTCTCTAGCTAAAGTCGATTTTCCGCTTCCGCAAGCGCCAATAATGCGAATTTTCAAATTACACTACACCTCGATTGAAAATACCGCAACTTGTTTCCCTATAATGTCCACATCCTTCTCATGGGTCATGCCATTCTTTTCCGCAACTCGCATGGAGCCTGCATTTCCGTGTTGGATCAATGAAATCAAACGCTTCTCTCCTTGTTGCAAGCCGTACTCCTTCCAGGCTTTGGCTTGCTCATACCCGTAGCCTTGTCTCCAATAGGGCTCTCGCACCCAATAACCGACTTCAAGCTCATCTTTGCCATCAATGAATTGCGGGATCAATCCAGACGTTCCAACAAGCTGTTGATCTTTTTTATTAAAGGCAAGTAAAAGTCCTTTACCTGCCTTGTTCCATTGAATAAACTTCTCTAGTGTCTGCATCGTTTCTTCTTTTGTCCATGGATTTCCGTGGCGAATATATTTCATCACGTTTGGTTCACTTGTCATGGTATATAAATGTTCAAAATCATTCTTAGTGTATTCACGAAATATAAGCCGCTCTGTTTCCATAATGCACACCACTCCTCGCTTTAAGATCTTAATTTGGTCTTCTTATAGTTTAAAACGGCAACCTTCAAACGTTAGATCATTTTGGATCAGTTTAACTGCTGATGCGATAGCCCCTTTTTGATGATCAGACAAGCTACCTTCATCCCCATTCCAATCCTTTAACCACCAGAAGAATGAACTTATATTTCGGTACTCCATGAACAAAGAAATCCGAGTGATCCATTCCTGACTTATTGGGTGTTGTTGCACATACCCTTCCAGAAAGGCGGTCAGAAACGTCTTCGCGAACTCATCCTTCGTTCCCCACTTCGGATCATGTGATCCCCACCACACCGCATGTGTAGCCGCGATCCCAATATCCAGAGCATACCAACCGCGTATCGCATCATCAAAGTCAAAGACATTAAGCTCACCATGATCAATCAAAAAATTATAAGGATGAAAATCATAATGAATTAGGCCATAACCCTCGGCCTCTCTGGGCAAATCCATCAGTTGTTGCTCCAATGCTCGAAGCTTCCCTAGGACCAAGGCATAGTCACCTGTATGCAGATGTGGATTCTCCAGTTCCAGGGGAGTCCAGTCGGCTCTAATGAACTTCGGATCTTCTGGTTGATAGCTCTGTGTTAGATGGTGTAAACTGCCCATGACGCTTCCCCATCGAGTAAATAAATCCGTATCCCATACACTCCAGTCATAATCAAAAAAATATCCGGTCGCTCCTTCAAATACCGCGGCAACATAACATTTATCCTGATCACGGCATACAGCAGTCAAATTGCCTTCTACCGTAAGAATGGGTAATGAGGCACGAACTCCCTTGGATACCAGATAGCGAACCCAGTGAACTTCTGCCCGAATAGATGTTTCATATGCTTCCGGTTTCTCCGATAACCGAAGAAAATATGTTTTATTTTGCTGATGGTATTTGTAAACCACATTCGTGGATTGACTTACTAAAACCAGAGACTCCGGAGCGAAGCCAAAGGATCGAGAAGCTTGTGAAAGTATTGCTTTAGACACCATCTTATCTCAGCTTCCTTTCCTAGCTATAAGTAAATTAGAATTCATCGTACTACAATTCCGCTAGTAATTTTCATGTTCGGAGCATAAGTCATATACGAGTTTTCATTGAGCTTTCTAGCAAAACGCTCCTCTGCCTCATACTGATGGATGGCTTCCTCGGAAGTTAATCCTCGTCCAATGAGGTGGGCAATGACTTCATCCCGGTTACCCGGGACGGCTCCTAACCCTTCTTCTTTTAACGCGTTATACAACGTATGTTTATCCGATTCATCCATCTGTTGATCTAGAAAGTTAACCCGATCGCTTACTCTGCATTCCACGCCTTTAACACCAAGCTTACTGAGCATTGTCGGAATCTTCATGCCTATATTTCCGTCTTTGCCACTCTTTCTGGCACCATACTCATACAACTTCTGAAGTACCCCCAGGTGCATAATACTGGACTGCTCCATGCCATCTATTGCATAACTCGCCATGTTGGCAATCCAGTGTGGCTCGAAACAAATCACTCGGCCTCCATCCACCACACTGCCAATCATCTTTTCCAATACCACACGTGGTTCTGACATATGTAACAAAAAAGCATGACATATCGCGATGTCATGGGTTCGTTCGACCTGCACCGTTTCAATGTCACCTTCTATTAATTCAGCTTGATAAGACGTTTGTGCAAAGAGCTCTTTCGCATGTTTAATCAGTTCTGATCCTTGATCTATACCCGTGTATCGTGAACCAACAGGCAGGAGCGGGAGTAGCTTCAGTCCCATGTAACCAAAACCACATCCATAATCAATCATATGTACGGCTTGTTTAATCTTCCAAACGCGTTCAACCAGAAATTCGAGATAATCATCGTTATAATAAAGCCAGCGTGTATTTCTCAGATACTCTATTTGGTTATCCCAATAATAATCCGACAATAGTTACACCCCTCACTTGTAAACGTATTCATATCTCCAAAGAACTTCATCTAACTTCATTTACAATTCAGCACATCCCATTCTACTCCTAAAATATGTCATAGTCTATCCAACTTCAGGATGATCTGTTCCCGAACTTCCAGCAATTATCACCAGACGGACAGTTTTGTTCATACGTCATTATCATCCGTAATATAATGCAGTGCTTCGTATCTCAGTCTCTTGATATGCTCAAGCATTTCTTCCCGTATTTCCGCATCTTTAATGTATACCGCAACGTAACTGCTATCTATGACAAGCAATGCGAGCTGACATTCACTCTCTGCATAGTCTTCATATGTCTCTATATCTATAATTGCTGTACCTTTCGGATAGGCCTTCAGATTGGCAAAGATCAAATAATAGTTGTTATCATCAATCATTTGCTGCAACTCTTCGCCTGCCATGCCCATAACCCGGTCTGGAAAAAGACTGTCTCCCAAGCTATTCTCAACCACTAGATAGGACTCTTCCCCGCCAACAAACCAGTCATAATCCGCGATTTTGATCGGTTTCAGGATTTCTCCCAAAAAGCTCCCATATTCATTTGGAATTTGAAATTGTATGCCTCTTTTCATATTGTCTCCTCGTCGTTTTACCCTTTCACTTTCCGCAAAATGATATCGATCACTTCATCCGTCGCCAGATGATCTGTCGCAATTCGGGTTTCGAATGCAACTTCCTTGAACGCATCAACACACTTCGGTGCTTGTTGATATTGCCAGCCGCCGAATTCATCTCCACGCTTGGCAAGTCGCTGATATATCGTCTCTAGCTCAGCCGTCAAACAAAAATGATGCAGGTCCGGGTCAATCTCCTTTAACCCATTATAGATGTAATCAAAGTTAACTTTTTTATAGAGCGTCATGGGAACAATCAAATGTTTATTGTATTTTTGCTTCACCTCTCTCGCAGCGTTCACCGTCAACACTTTCCAGAGTTCAATATCCTGAAAATCATCCGTGCGCTCCTGTTCTTCCCGATGTTCCTCAGGCAGAAGCTTTCGGACCATATAACCAATCTCTTCTGGATCATAGATCATGCTATTTTCAATTCTTGGCTGTAGTGCCTTTGCTGCTGAAGTCTTACCGGAACCAAATGCGCCATTAATCATGATGATCATACACCCACTCCTTCACATGAAATCATACCGGCTAAATACTATAAGTCATCTTTAATTAAAATGCAAAAATGCAAAATCCCGTCGGGATGTCCAACAGGATTTCTTATAAACTCTGGCCGCTCAAAATTTTCGATTAAGCATCTCACGCTTCGCACTTTCTTGTGTGAAAATATCCTCTCGGGGTACCATACGTTTCGGAAGTGTGCGCCCTGCCATAATTTCTTTGGCAGCCTGCATGAGCTGAGGGCCAAGTAACGGGTTACATTCCACCACGGCGTTAATCTGTCCGTCCGCCAAAATCTGCAGCGCTTTCCGTGAGCCGTCTACCGACACAATGATGATGTCCTCTCCAGGTTTCAAGCCAGCATCCTGAATCGCCTGAATAGCGCCAAAAGCCATCTCGTCATTATGTGCAAAAAGGACTTGTGGTCGTTCCTCTTCCCGAACTTGAAGAAACTCTTCCATCACTTGCCTGCCTTTGTCTTCTGTAAAATCAGCAGGGGCACTTTGCGAGAACACAATATTCTCCTTATCCCCTAAAACACTTCGGAAGCCCTCACCCCGCTGAATAGACGGCGTTGATCCGCTTGTACCCTGCAATTCAGCAATTCGAATCGTTCCTGGTATATTTCTCAGCCGGTCCTGAATATACTTTCCGGCTTTCACACCTTCTTCATAGAAATCTGAACCTATTGTCGTTACAAACAGAGAAGTATCCTTCGCGTCAACGGATCGATCTACGATAATGACAGGAATTCCGGCTTGCTTCGCTTCCTGCAGAATATCATCCCAGCCCGATTCCACCACCGGTGCAATCGCGATCACATCTACTTTTTGCTTGATAAACGAACGAACAGCCTCAAATTGTTTCGTCTGAGACTGCTCTGCATTTTTTATAATAAGGGTAATCCCGGATTCCTTGGCGGCATCCTGAATGGAGGTGGAATTGGCGATACGCCAGGCACTCTCCGTACCCAGTTGCGAAAAGCCCAATATAATCGGTTCTTTGGAAGGCAAGTTATATTCCGCTGATTGCATCCATTCCTCTAACGAGGGCAGGGATTCAACGTTTGACGGGACAGGAGAGGGCTTGGACTCGGATTCAGCCATGGTGCATCCAGAGAGACACAACAGAAGTAGCAGACTCAACCAGCTCACAACTTTTCTCACCAGATCCTTCCCCCTCAAACATCATTTATAACCGCCAATTCCCTCACAGCAATCTGATTTTACGGGTTTATCGTCAATGTGTACTGTGTAGTTAAGTTGCCTTATGTTAAAACAGGTTAATGCAATGATTTGGCGGATACTCGCCGTTCACTGAGAAGTCGTTGGAATAAAATAAAGACAAACAGCATCAGACCGATCACAATCTTCGTCCACCAGGAACTGAGCGTGCCTTCGAAACTAATTATAGTTTGGATAACCCCCTGGATCAATACACCAAGGAACGTGCCGGCTACGTAACCAACGCCACCCGTCAACAATGTTCCCCCGATAACAACCGCTGCAATCGTATCCAGTTCCATACCCATCGCGTGTAAACCATAACCGGATAACATATAGAATGTAAATACAACGCCTGCCAGCGCAGAGCAAAAACCGCTGAAGGTATACACCAAAATTTTGGTGCGGGCTACAGGAAGACCCATCAGCATGGCCGATTGCTCACTTCCGCCAATGGCGTAAACATTACGTCCAAAACGGGTGTAGTGGGCAAGGAAGATGGCAAGCAATAAGATGATCAGAGCTATGATTACATTAATGGAAACGAAGCTGCCTCCAGGTAGCGGAATCTTGGCTTGAGCAACGTCCGTATAGAACGAGTTGGTAATCGTAATGGTGTCGGTACTGATGACATAACAGAGTCCCCTTGCAAGAAACATCCCAGCGAGTGTCACAATGAAGGGCTGAATTTTAAAATAATGAATGATGGCTCCCATCAATGTGCCAAACA
This sequence comes from Paenibacillus xylanexedens, assembly GCF_007680605.1. GTDB lineage: Bacteria > Bacillota > Bacilli > Paenibacillales > Paenibacillaceae > Paenibacillus > Paenibacillus xylanexedens_B. Next base: position 1,020,731 of record NZ_VEIO01000001.1, on the reverse strand, counting down.
CCGCGCCCATAATAAGCACCAAGGGAATGACAACCGTGGGCGACCAGCCTTGTTTTTCAACCAAACTCGCACTAATAATGGTTGTCAGCGCAATGACCGAACCAACGGACAGATCAATGCCCCCGGATACGATTACAAAGGTCATGCCAATCGCCGTCACAATGAGAAAAGCATTATCAATCAGCAGATTAAACAGAACTTGTGTGGAAAAGAAACCCGTGTAACGGAACGAGCCAATAGCAATCATGACAGCCAGCAAGCCAAAGGTAACCAGAACCGGGAGCAATTTTCGATTAAGATACATGGCGATTCACCCCTTGTTCAGCCGGAAACTTCCGCTTTTTCAGGCGCTCTGCCATAGTCTTGCGGAAAGCATCGGATTGGATTAGACATACGACGAGCACAACGAAGGCTTTGACAACGAGTGTAACCTCTGGCGGAACACCAATCATGTAGATGGTTGTCGTTAAGGTCTGGATAATCAGCGCACCGACCACCGTACCCATCAGATAGAAACGTCCACCATTCAGCGAAGTTCCACCGATCACGACGGCCAGAATGGCGTCCAGCTCATACCAAAGTCCGGCGTTATTACCGTCCGCACTGGATACATTGGAGCTAAGAATCAATCCTGCAATCCCCGCGCAGAGACCACAGAACACATAAACGGCAAGGATGACGGTTTTGGAACGAATGCCAGCAAGTTGGCTGGCCCGCGCGTTATTGCCAACGGACTCAATAAACAACCCGAGTGCTGTTTTTCTGGTGAGAAGAACGGCAACGAGAAGTACCGTCAATACGATGAAAATCGAAAAAGGCAACGCTGCGAGTGAACCCGCGCCAATGTACTGATATTGTGCATTGGAGACCGTTATAATCTGTCCGTCAGTGATTAATTGGGCAACACCTCGGCCAGCCACCATAAGAATGAGCGTTGCGATAATCGGTTGGATTTGAGCTACGGATACCAGTGCTCCGTTCCACACGCCAAGGACCAGAGAAAGACCGATGGATAACGCAAGTGCACTCAAAACAAGCCAGAGGGAGCTTTGATCCGTTCCTTTACTGATCGTCATACAAGCCATCGCCCCCGAGATCGCTACGATCGAACCTACGGACAGATCAATACCGCCGGTTGCAATGACTAGGGTCATACCAATGGATACCAGAATTAGCGGTGCGCCGAAATTGAGAATATCGATCAGACTGCCATATAGATTGCCTTCACGTATCACAAGCGAGAAAAAATCGGGCGAATAAAGCAAGTTAAATAATAAAAGTACACCCAGCATACATAACGGCCAAAACAAATGATGTTTTCGCATCCTGCTCATCATGACGTCAACCTCCTGCCATCGCTTTCATAATTTGCTGCTGATTGATCTCTTCACCACTGAGCTCTTTTACTTTTTTTCGGTCTCGCAGCACGGCTACCCGGTCGCTAACCCGAATCACTTCTTCCAGCTCCGAGGAAATAAACAGAACCCCCATGCCTTGCTTCGACAACGACAGCACCAGCTTCTGAATCTCTGCCTTCGCCCCAATATCAATGCCGCGTGTAGGCTCATCGAGGATCAGCAGATCGGGATTCATCAATAACCAGCGCGCAAGCAAAACTTTCTGCTGATTGCCACCACTCAGGTTTTTGATCAGCTGCTCCGGATTTTTAGGATGAATCTGTAACAGATTGATATATCTCTCCGCAAGCTCATCCTGTTTTTTTCGAGAGATAGGCTTTGACCAGCCCCGTGTCGCCTGATAGGCAAGAACAATGTTCTCCCTGATCGTCAGATCGTCGATGATCCCTTCGGTTTTGCGATTCTCCGAGCAAAAGGCAATATGTTGGTCAATCGCATGCCGCGGTGACTTTACCGAGTTACCTGTATCTGCAACCGTCAACTTGCCTTCGTCCGCACGATCTGCGCCAAAGATCAGACGAGCAATCTCTGTACGCCCCGATCCAAGCAATCCGGCCAAACCCACAACTTCTCCCTTGCGAATCGTTAAGTCAAATGGGTCAATGGCCCCTTTTCGTCCCAATCCCGTTGCGGTAATCATGACCTCCCTTGCATCTGCCTCCACTTCTGTCTCTGACTTCCTTTCGCCCGTTTGCTTTGGAAGTTCCTCCAGTATTTCGAGCTCTTTGCCAATCATCTTGAGCACGAGTTCCATACGAGGAAGCGTGGCGGCAATATACTCCCCTTCGAGTTCACCATTGCGTAGCACGGTCAGGCGATCTGACATTTCGTACACTTGGTCGAGAAAATGAGTGACGAACAGAATCGCCAGTCCTTCACTCTTCAGCTTGCGCATAATCTGGAAGAGCTGCTGCACCTCATTTTTATCCAGACTGGAAGTCGGTTCATCTAAAATAAGGACTTTGGCCGAGATGCTAAGTGCTCTAGCAATGGCGATGAGTTGCTGTACCGCTACCGAATAGGTCTGCAGGGGCGCTTTTACGTCGATGACCAGATTTAATCGTTCACGTAACAGCTTCTCCGCATCCTGGTTCATCTGTTTCCAGTTAATTCGGCCAAACTTTATCGGCTCCCGCCCGATATAAATGTTCTCTGCTACCGTCAGATTCGGACAAAGATTCACTTCCTGATATACCGTGCTGATCCCCGCTTTTTGAGCCTCCAGCGGCCCTGATATGGCAAGTGTTCGATTGTCCATCGTTACCGTACCTTCGTCGATCGAGTAAACCCCTGTCAGTACTTTGATCAATGTTGATTTTCCCGCGCCATTCTCACCCATTAGTGCATGAATTTCACCGGGAAACAGGCGAAAGCTGACGTTAGAGAGTGCTTTAACGCCTGGAAAACGTTTGGTAATGCCTGTCATTTGCAGGATGGGGGTGTGATGATCCTCCATATCCATCGCTCCTTTATTGTAGAAGCCGTTCGCATTCGATCGGCCCCCTCCGATTGGATAGAAAAAAGTCATTTAGCGACAGTGAGGTCGAAAAATGACTTTTCGGTGTTAACCGCAGCTGCTTTTAATATTGCCGTGATGGCAGTGCCTCTTTGGCTTGCTCCGATGTAAAGGTCGTTTCTTCCGTGACGATGCGAGGCTCAATCTCTTTGCCGTCCACCACAGCCTGAACCGCCTCCATCAACTGAGGTCCGAGCAGCGGGTTACATTCCACGATAAAATTGATCTTGCCATCGGCGGCGGCCTGCATCCCATCTTTCACCGCATCAACGGAGATAATGGTGATATCTACACCTGGTTTTAAACCGGCAGCTTCAATCGCCTGAATGGCGCCAAGTGCCATGTCGTCATTGTGTGCATAGAGAACATCGATTTTTTTATGGGCCTTGAGGAATGCCTGCATAACCTCTTTCCCTTTGGCACGAGTAAAGTCACCGGATTGGGACGCGATCACTTTCAGTTTGGCATTGGAACCAATGATCTCCATAAAACCTTCCTGGCGATCATTCGCTGGAGCAGAACCTGTTGTACCTTGCAGTTCAACAATATTGATCTCCTCTTGTGCATCTTTATACTTATCGCTCAGCCACTGGCCCGCTTTACGTCCTTCTTCTACAAAGTCGGAACCGATAAATGTCTTGTACAAGGATTTATCCGGTGAATCTACGGCACGGTCCGTCAGAATGACCGGAATGCCTGCATCCTTCGCTTCTTTTAAGACCGTATCCCAACCTGACTCCACCACCGGGGAAAAGGCAATCACAGTCACCTTCTGCTGAATAAAAGACCGCAAGGCTTTGATCTGATTTTCCTGTTTCTGCTGCGCGTCCGAGAATTTCAGATCATACCCGGCTTCCTTGGCAGAGTCCTGAATGGATTTGGTGTTGGCTGAACGCCAGCCGCTCTCCGCACCCACTTGAGAAAAACCAAGTGTAATCGTCTTGGAAGTCGCAGATGTACTTCCGCTATCTCCTCCAGAACTCGCTTGATTTGTACCGGATGTCCCATTACTGCTGTTACACGCCGTACTAACAAGCATAACCATTGCCAGTGTGATGGCGAGTCCCCACTTTTTTTTGCTTCGCATCATGTGATCCTCCCTTTTTCAGTTCACCTTGTGTGGTGTGATCACATTATAAAACGCTTACAACATGCACTTACATGGAATGTGATGCGAATTTTATGTAATAATTTAGTAATTGTGGAGGAGATGTTATAGAAACGTGTAATTTTTTTAGTGAATGGTGTACTATTTTGCGATACGCTTTCATTGGCTAAATTCATGTTATAATAATGCTACGTTTGGATCATGATCCCTTCAGATGGAGTGGAATACGTTGAAACTTGTTAGTTGGATAGCTTCGAGTCTCAGACTTAAATTACTCAGCATGTTCATCATCCTCAGTTCTGTACCGCTGATTATCGTTGGATTAATTTCGTACCACAAGTCATATACCGTTGTATCGAATCACAACAAAGCCTCCACCCAACTGGCTGCCGACCAGCTTGCCAGAAACATTGACATCATGTTTGAAGATACGGAACGGCTGCTAGAACTGGGCAAGAATCCACAAGTTCTACAGTATTTGTACGCGCAATCCGAGTCGTATGACGAAGCCAAGGCTATTTTACAGACCTACAATCTCTACCGCGAAACCTACAAATACGATAAGGTACTCAACATCTCATTTGTTAACTTCTATGGCAAAGGCATCAGTGAACGAAAAGGAGTGTTCAAGCTGGATCGTAACCCGCTTCGCAATCCCTATTTTCAGTATCTGGTACAGTACCCAAACGCTATATTGCGAATTCCTCATGCTGCACCTTATGCGGAATATAACCGTTTGGATGGATTCGTATACCCAAAACAGAATGCGCTTTCAATTATGACGACCGTCAAAGAACGCATTACACACGAAGTGATCGGCTTTATTGTGATTGATATGAATGATTCATTCATTGATGATTTTTTGACTACGACGAAAATTAAGGATTCCGGCTTCTTTTATATTAACGATCAATACGGGAAAACACTTTTCACACCGCCCGCAAGCGAGGCATCCCTCGCCATCATCAACCAGATCAACTCCGTGCCTCTGCACGCAGAGCAAGACAGCTTTAACTTGTCCGCAGGCTCGAAACCGCAGTTTGTTGTATATAGTACATCCAGACAGACGGGATGGAAAATCATCGGTGCTGCGCCTTTTCAAGAAATTATTACGGAGGCCAATGGTATTCGCCAGTTAATTATCATCAGTGTTTTATTAAGCGCATTCTTTGCGATTTCTTTATATTTTTTCCTGAATAACAGACTCATTCATCCCATACAGATTCTCATGAACAAGATGCGCAAAGCGGCCAGCGGATATCTGGAGGTCAAAGTCACCCCTACCGGTTCGGACGAAATCGCGGATTTAGGGCAAAGTTTCAACATTATGCTGGAGCAAATTAAAACACTTATTGACCAAAGCATCAAAGAAAATGAACAAGTCAAAATAGCCGAATTGCGAACGTTGCAAGCGCAGATTAACCCTCATTTTCTATACAACACGCTGGAGTCTATCATCTGGATGGCCGAAGCCGAAAAAAAGGAAAGTGTGATCAAGCTGGTTCAGGCGCTCTCCAAGTTCTTTCGGTTGGGTCTGAACAAAGGCTTTGATTGGGTATCGATCCAAACGGAGCTTGAACATGCACGCAATTATCTGGTAATTCAGCAGATGAGGTATCACGATATTTTGACATACGAAATCAAGGTTGAGCAGGAGCTTCAGGAGTATCCCATTCTGAAAATGACTCTACAGCCTTTGATTGAAAACGCCATCTATCATGGCATTAAAAACAAACGTGGTCAAGGGCTCATCTCGATTCAGGGTTGCTCGGACGATACAAGTATTGTGCTCACCGTGCAGGACAACGGCATTGGTATGACCACTGAACAACTAAACCAGTTGAGAGAAAAACTAGATCAACCGGCAGGCTCCCGTTCCCCTCAAGAAAATGAGCAAGACGGCGGGTTTGGTCTGCTGAATGTGCATGACCGTATTCGTCTCTATTTCGGCCCGTCCTATGGCGTTGAGATGGAAAGCACGTATATGGAAGGAAGTACGTTTCAGATTCGCATCCCCAAAAGCAAGGAGGTTCAGCATTGAAAAAGGTAATGATTGTCGATGATGAGATCGGGATTCGGGAGAACATACGTAACAGCGTACAATGGGAAAAGGAAGGTTTTCACTACTGTGGAGATGCACCGGACGGGGAGCTAGCTTTACCCTTAATCGAAGAATGGGCACCTGATATTCTCATTACCGACATTAAAATGCCGTTTATGAACGGTTTAGAGCTGGCCTCTATCATCCGTGCACAAAAACCCCAGATCAAGATCATTATTATGAGCGGACATGATGAGTTCAGTTATGCCCAGGAGGCGATCCGGCTTGGCGTTACCGAATATTGTCTTAAACCCGTTAGCGCAACAGAACTTCTTCAGATATTGCATGAAGTCAGCCAGAAGATGGATGATGAAGAACAACGACTGACTAGCCTTACAATGACCAAAGAAAAATTGCTCGCCGATCTGTGCGGGGGGCTCATCGGCACTTCGGATGCCATCGATTCTGCCAAAAAGCTCTCACTGTCTCTTTCAGCCAAATTCTACACCATCGTCATTATGGATATCAGACCCCATGATGATTCTCAAAATTCGGAGTTATTATTAAATAAAACACTTCGGATTCTGGAGGAATGCTGTAGCGTTGATGTAGAGCTCCTCTCTTACATTCGTAGTCGAACGGAACGGGTGCTGTTGCTCAAATCCAGCTCCGAAAACCGTATTATGGCTTATCTGGAACAGCTTCGAGGACAGATCCGTCTGGATCTGGAGCAACAGCTCAACTGCAGTGTCGTTATTGGCATTGGAAGTCATCAGGAACGCCTGCAAGGCATTCATGTTTCCTATCTGGAAGCAGATGAAGACAAATATATCACGCGTTTGACCCAGCAAAACAAAGCCTCGTTACGGGAGATTCACCTGGATGAGAAAATGAATATTTTGTTAGATCGCAGCCGGTTTCTTGAATTTCTCAAGATTGGTGACCCCCATCTGCGTGACAGCTTTGTGAAGGAATTCGCAGCTCCATTACAGTCGATGGACTGGAATTCTTCATCGTATGGCGTTTATTTGTTAAACGATCTTACTCTAGAATCCTTCCGTATCGCGAATCAAATCTTTCGTATGAGCGCCGACCCGGACGAGAACATTCGGAGTTTGCAGCAGATGATCCGGGGAATTACAAGCTGGGAAGCCTGTACCCAATACTTGTGTGATCTGCTCGATCAATTATGGCAGCGAAGAGCAGCCTCTTCGGGCAAATACAGTGATGTCATTGATCAGGTCAAAGCGTATGTGTCTGGGCAATACAATAACGAGCAGGTTTCCTTGAAGAGTATCTCAGCACATGTACGTATTAGCCCAAGTCATCTCAGTAAAATTTTCAGCCAGGAAACCGGTCAGACCATAACGGAATACTTAACCCAAGTGAGAATCGGCAAAGCCAAAGAACTGCTGAAAACAACGAGCAACAAGACATTTGAGATTGCATTCAAGGTTGGATATAACGATCCACACTATTTTTCAAATATATTCAAAAAGACCACCGGATGTACACCCAAGGAATATCGCACACGGGGGGCCGTGGTACCCGATGAATCATCTGTGGACATGAGAAAAGAGCCCATGTATGAGTAAGCTCCAAAGGGCTCGCTGGCTCTTGTTGTTGATCTTGTTTGCATCACTGGTAACCTCTTGCACAAGAGTCCCTTCGAGTCCAACGATACATTCGGAATCAGGCGCTTTACATCCCAAAAGTCAGGAAATAAGCCAGTATGTTGCTACAGCTGTGGAACCATCCGCGTCCAAAAACAAAACCTTCGGAATCATCTATCCGATGACCTATCCGACATATGAGATGATTACGATGGATGCTGCGCAATCTGCTGAAAAACATCATGTGACGCTTACCGTCAACGCGCCAGACGAAGCAAGTACCGAACAGCAAATTCGCATTCTGGAAAACATGATCAAACAACATGTTGACGGGATCGCCATCGCTCCTATTGATATTGCCGCGCTTACACCGGTCATTCATAAAGCTACGGCAGCAGGTATTCCGGTGATTACATTTGAATCCGATGCCCCTTCCAGCGAACGGGTGGCGTATGTCGGAGCAGACAATTATCAAACCGGGCGACAGTTTGCTCAGACCACAGCCAGGCTACTGAATAATGAAGGCATGATTCTGGTCGAAAGTGGTATGGAAGAGATGGTTGGTCTGCAACAGCGTCTGGACGGTTTCATAGATTATATTCGTAATGACACCGACATCGAAATTTTGGAAGTCAGATACAATCAAGGCAATGAAGATCGAGCCGTCAACGATATTGAATCGATGATTGATGCACACCCCCATTTTAATGCCGTTGTGGGGCTGGATTTTGTATCCGTTTCAGCCTCTGCACTCGTTTGGAAAGCCAAGGGCTTGAACCGGCATCTTATTGCTTTTGGTGGCAATTCAATTAGTGAGGAAGGACTGTTAAATGGGCAGATATCAGCCGTGATTTCGCAAAACGAACAGGTATGGGGAACAAAAATGATTGAGACGTTGCTGCGTGCAAGTGAAGGACTTCCTGTTGAGAATTTTATTAACACGGGGATAAAGGAAATCAACCAAACTGAGGTTACATCTGAATAGTAACGAATCAAAATCACCCTATAGCAATACCCTTTCAGAGGGCTTAGCTATAGGGTATATTTAATCGGATCATGTAAAGAGTATTATCTTTTTTAAGACACTTCTGCTACGACTGAAGACCGCAAGCCCTCAATGAGGATAAATAACGTCAAGGCTTGTCCATACCCCATCGGACTGATCGGTATATCTTTATAAAACTGTGCATCATTCCCCACAGGCGTTCCATAAGATACCTGCTGCACAACTCCGTCTTCATTAATATGTCGGAGCACGGCTTCAAGCGCCTTCATGCCGATACCCCGATAGGACTCGTCCAGGTAGCCGTACCGGATTCCCTTGAGAATTCCGTATCCAAACGCTGCCGTTGCAGACGTTTCTTTGTAGGAGTCTGGATCATCCAGTACCGTGTGCCACATGCCATCCTCATGCTGCAGCTTGCTAAGTGCTCTGACTTGCGCAGTCGCTGTATCCAGTAGATAAGCCTTCAGCCCATCTTCAATGGGGATGATATTTAGAAAATCCATCACTCCGGCCGTATACCACGCATTGCCTCTCCCCCAATGAACAGCACCATAGTTATGGTTTTCATTGAAATCCCAGCCGTGATAGAACAATCCGGTTTGTTTATTGTACAGATATTTAATATGCACAAGGAACTGTCGCTTGGCTTCTTCCACATAGGCTGGTTTCTCAAAGTGTACTCCTGCTTTGGCCAAAAACAACACCGTCATAAACAGTGTATCAATCAGAATTTGTCCGTCATTCGCATCTCCCGTGATCATATGCTGGAACGCGCCATCTCCGGTTCGCAGCAGTTCCTCCATAATCCAGTTGCTCCATTCTTCACAGACACGTTCATACTTCTCGTTCCCGGTCAATTCACATATTGAAATCAACGTAAGCAACGGTGCACAGGTATTCACATTTTTCTCTGGTAGTCCTTCGTTGAGCCTAGCATCGTACCATGATTCAAGAAAACGAAGCACCTCTGCGTCCTTTGTTGCTTCATAGAGCTGAAGGAGACCGTAAAGTCCGACCCCTTGCGGCCATTCCCATAGATGAATGTCGATCAGCCCAATCGGAAACTGCTCGTTGATGCTTGTATTTTTCATCGATTTCATCGCATCGGATACCTTGTTTATGTTCTCCAGAAGTACCTCTTGATTCGGCATTTTGGCTGTCACTCCCTAGATTTATTGCATACGATTCAACGTTTAATGTCCTGTAATTGCAACTTTCCTCTTACGCCGTAACCTTCATGTACAAATTCCTCTCCTCGAACAAGCAAAGGTTTGTTCATTCCCCACTGAACGGAACCGTATATCGGATCGGTCAGGCTGAGCGTCAGAGAATTACGATCAAATTGCGGGCTGGAGGAACGAATTTGATCTATAAATTGGCTGAATGATCCGAATTGCGATTCATTTCCTGCTCTGATAATCCATGCGTTACGTAATCCAGGAGAAACAAGCTCACGCTCTCTTGTCACTCCGTTCTTCTCCATGCTCGTCCCATTCGCTGCGTATAGAGCCACATACCCTTTATTCAGACAGCCAAAATACCAATTCTCATGTTTCTCCCATGTTGTGAAAAATGACGTAGGAAAATAAGCATGTGTCCAATCCGAAGTATGCGTTGCCGGAATGTCAAACATCATCAAAGCGATTGCTTCATGCTGAACAACGTCAGGCAAAATGCCGTTTCCGGCCCAAAAACAAGGTCGACCGTCTCCATGCTTGTATATCTCTGCGGGATGATTCACCCATACCTGCGCCTCTGGCGACAGGGACAGATGGTTGACATGCTCCTGATAACCTGGCTTGCCTGGTCTAAAGTTTATAATGGAGGACAGGGCGTATGCTGCTGTTCGATAATGATAGAGTTTGGCATATCCTCCCTTGCCCTGCTGATTGGTAAACGTTAGTTGCTGATTTTCCTCAAGCAAGAGATGTTTCTGATACTCCGCAGGAGGCATGTAATCGGATAAACTCAAGGCCACATTGCTGATTGAATAATTGTTCACATGACCGACACCATAACCGATCCAGCACATAGACGTTGTTCCCGCGGCATAACTCCCCAGCAATTCTTTCTCGTAGCTACGGCCAAACGTGGTTGACATCACCCCTTGATGCATCTGAATCGTAATATAATAAAATAACAAATCCATTGCTTTTTTCGCTTGCTCTCTAAGTTGTTCATTCTGAGCAAACTCGTAAATATGCAAGAGTCCAACGGCATCAATGGGAATGTACGCACTGGAATTCCATTCAGCCAATCCTTCTTCCATAAAGCGTTCAAACCATAAAGCAAGTCTCTTCTCTGCCTTCTGACGATGAACTTCGCCGTTTTCCCCACTGTTGCTGAACATTTCGTCCCCGAACAGTTGTCCGGCTAACAGCTCGTTTGTATGGAACAACAAGGCATGATTCTCACTGAAAAACCACATCACATCATCGCCTGGTTCATCAATCCAGTAACGATAGTTCAGAATACTTGCTTTGACCCGATCCCAGAACGCTTCATTGAACAAACCGCTATTTCGTTCATCTCTCCACAGCCGGAAAAGTCCAACTAGATAAAAATCACTGCAATCCTTCCGTTGCTCGATGCCTTCTATGCCTTCCAGCAGCATGTTCTCCGCCTCTTGCACATTACCATTGGTTTTGAGCATGGCGATCGCTGTGTGAATGTTAGAGCTTCCCTTCCCTGCGATACATTGCAAAGCCAAAGATTTCCGTGCCTCCATATCCTTCGCTTGCTGAGCAGCCTCATCATAACGGGTATCGTAGGATTGGCAGCCAAACTTCTTCGTCAGAACTACGTTCGAAACGGAGATCGTCAGCGTGAAATATACGTAATGATGTCCAATTTCATTGGTATGCCCTAGAATCAGATCGGTTGACTTCTCGGCGATCTGTACCGTCTTATTTTCGGTGCCATCGAAGAAATTGCCATACTGGATATGCATTTCTCTGACGATATCTGGCAAGGGAAGCGGAAGCTTAAGTCTAATCTGTTCGCCTCTGAAAATATCAGAAGGAAAATAGGCTTGTTCCAAGGCACGTTCTGCAGCTTGCACAGGCTCTACCAAATGAGATGCTATAGGCAGCGAAATATGCAATTCCTCTTTTCCAAGATATTCTACTGCGAATGCATACATCGTATCCCGTTCAGCCAAATCCTCCCAGCAGGCATAAATCTCATTCATTCCGGCGAGTAGTTCGGCTTGAATAATGACCTCCTGCTCCTTGTTACGAATAAGCGGTGCAAAGTCCGTTACCTGTTCTCCGTTAATCCACAGGGTCAAGCTTCCGTATGTTTTAATCCGGAATGAGGCCGTATGAGCGATTGGAGATACGAGGCGTGTCGCCGCATAACTGCGAAGATGGGTAGGCACAAACCAGAAACCTGATTTCTCTACTCGTGGATTACCCCAGGGAGAATAGATCTCCCATGGCATCCCATCCTGCTCTCCGCGAAATGGATCTCCGGGACCCGGAAACTCACTCCATTGATCGAAAAACCGGGATAAGGGCTGTGATCTTCTATTTTCAACAAATTCCTGCCTGCACGGGTTTTCGTGAATGGCAAATCCATCGATTAGCCAATCATTAATATCTCCCTCCATCGTTGTTGGAACAAAGGTAACAGGCTTCGTATATATACCACTGATCAACCAATGATTGATCACTTGATTTTCGCCTAATTTCATCGGCTTGTAATTCAACGTATCCGTCCCGCCCTGGGTGGATTCTACCATTTAACTCATCCTTTCATGCCTGAAGTAATCATACCGCTGACAAAATAACGCTGGAAAACCATAAAAACAATCAGTACCGGAAGCATCGTGATGACAGACATCGCAAGCAGGCTTCCCCAATCGACGTTGTATTCCCCAATAAAATTAGAGAGCGCCAGCTGGATCGTATATTTGGATGGATCACTAATTGCGATTAACGGCCATACAAAATCATCCCATCTCCACATGAAGGAAAAAATTGCAAGCACAGCGAGGATCGGCTTGGCTATGGGAAGAATAATGCTCCAGTAAATTTTCCATTCCCCTGCTCCATCCATACGAGCCGCTTCAAGCAGCTCGTCCGGCACGGTCAGCAAATATTGCCGCATAAGGAACACCCCTGTCGGCGTTGCTGCAGGCGGAATGATGATCGCAAGCAGGGTGTTATATAAACCAAGTGCACTCAGCACTTTGAAGATCGGGATCATAATGACCTCAATCGGGATCATAAGTGTTGAGATAAAAGCAATGAGTATAATGGAGCTTCCGCGGAAGCGATACTTTGCGAGTGCAAAACCTGCCATGGAATTGATCAGTAACAACAGCAGCGTCGAAGATATCGTGACGATCGTGCTATTCATAAAATACAAGCCAAAATCGCCTTTTTTGAATGCCGCCGTGAAATGTTCAAAGGTCACTGGATCTGGCCACAATTTGGGAGGAAAGCTGTATAGATCGCTATTGGTTTTCAGCGCAGAGATCACAACCCATAGTACAGGCAGGAGCCATAACACTGCGGCCACACTCAATATACTGTAGATTGCAATTTTGGCCATAGGTTTCGTCACCATCAGACAGCTCCTCCTTTCGATAAGCGGAATTGAAGTGCCGAGAAACCGCCAATAAGTATAAACAAAATAACGGACATGGCACTGGCAAGACCTAATTCCTGCCTGTTAAAGCCAATTTCGTAAATGTATTGAACAACATACGTCGTTTCTTTCCCCGGGCCACCGCCTGTAAGCGCAAACATAAGTGGAAAAGCTTTAAACGCATCAATGAGACAAAGCATGACCACTAGTAGACTTGTTGGCTTCAATAGCGGCAGGGTAATATAACGAAACACTTTGGTGCCCGTTGCTCCATCCAAGCGTGCAGCCTCATAATAATCTGTAGGTATGGCCTGCAAGCCCGCGATAAAAATGACCATGAAAAAGCCCGCCCGTGACCATACTGTTGCTATAATTACAGCCGTGTTGGCCCAGAAAGATGAGGTCAGAAAGCCAATCGGTTCGGCACCTGCCATCGTAAGCAAATGATTCAGAATGCCAAACGAATCTCCGAAAATCCATTTCCAGGTCAAACCTACGATGATAAAAGAGATCATGGTTGGCCAGTAAAATATGGCTCTGAATAAGCCGCGCATTCGAATCTCGCGAGCAAGTAACAAAGCAATACCTAATGCTGCCGCATATATTAGCGGTACAACAATGACGGCGTAGACGCCTGTTCGGCCGATGGTTGACCAGAATTCCCCATCTGTCATGATCTTGATATAATTGTCCAGACCGTTGAACTTCATCGGATTCAGTCCATCGTAAACATGGAAAGAATAATACAATCCCAACAAAGAGGGAAAAACGATGAAAATACCAAAGATCAGGAGGTTGGGGAGTATGAACAGATACGGAGCGATGAGAAGCTTCCTGTTCTGTTTTGCCAAGGTTTTCGGATTGGATCGTTGTGTTTCGCTCATCTGTGTGCTCCTTCCTTCCTATAAATACATGGAAAGGGGGCCTGACAGGAATCGCTAAGCCCCCGTTGTGATGACCACGTAACTTTAGGTCACGCTTTGGTGTTATTGACTGGCAATCGCTTCATTAATCTTCTTGGCCATAATGTCCAAGGCCTGTTGCGGGGTTGCTTTGTCGGATAATACGTCCATAATATTATTTTTCAAGTCCGTTGAAATTTTGGAGATCAGCGTTTGTCTGGACCAGTCATTCGCTGCAAGAGGCGAACTGTTTTTCAGTTCATCGGAGAATATTTCAAACATCTCCTTGCCAAATTCATAATTCAGTGTGGAACTGTCCTTCCTCGGACTCATGAACAAGGACTCCTGATTATATTTGGAATTCACTTCTTTCGACGTTAAATATTCAATAAACTTGGCAGCTTCCTCTTCCTGCCCGCTTCCCTTAAAGGCCATAAGGAACTTCCCTCCGGGTACGGAAGAACGCTGCGTACCTTTTGGCATGTAGGTGACACCCCATTCGAAGTCGGTAATATCCTTATAATTGCTAATCATCCAGTTGCCAGCCCAGTGAGCCGCTACCGTACCGGAACGGAACAAGTTGTTCGGATTCTCTCCACCGAGCCATACCGATTCAGGCATGATTCCCTCTTGATGAAGCTGTTTGAACATCTCCATAGAACGGATTCCAGCTTCACTGTTAATGGCTGCCGCACTGCCATCCTCGGTCAAGATACTTCCGCCATTCTGGTACAACAATGTTGACCACCGATGCGGCGTAACATCCCAAACCATGCCGTATCGTGCTCCGCCTTTGTCCATTACCTGCTTTAATGCAGCAATATATTCATCCCAGGTCCATACGTCATCTGGAGAAGTTGGCACCTTGACACCGGCTTTATCAAACAAGGTTTTGTTATAAATCAATCCATTCGCAGTGACATCCATCGGCGCGGCTACCAGTTTGTTGTCCATAACATAATAAGGTTTAAGGGAATCGATAAATTGATCCTCGAATTGTTCCGCATTTCCTACATAAGGAGTAAGATCAACAGCTTGGTTCGCAAAAGACCCCGTATCCGTAACCCGGCTCAATGCTGGCGGTTTTCCTCCAGATAACATCGTTTTCAACTTCGTTTGGATATCCTTGAAGCCAACTTCAATCAGATTGATTTTAACGTTGGTATTGCTTTGCTCGTATTCTTTAATGATTTCTTTGATGACTTCTCCTTCTTTCCCGTCAGAGAACCATAAGAAATCCAGAGACTTCTGTTTCCCACTAGCGTTGTTACCCGTATCACCACAGGCAGTCAGCATGATGAGCACCGCGATCATCAGAACACTGATGCTCATTTTAAACCATGTTTTGTTTGTCATCTCAACATCTCCTCAAGAAGAATTAATGGTGTTTTACTGCGTTAAGCAATTCGTTTTTACGGAACAGCTGCGGTGATACACCTACATATTGTTTAAACGCCCTGCTGAAATACACAGGTGTATTAAAGCCAAGTGTCTCCGATATGGACAAAATCGGTGCATCGGTGGAGAGCAGCAGCTTTTTGGCCTCGGCTACCCTTTTGCGAATAACATAATTACTAATGGTATATCCCGTAGTCTCCTTGAAGGAGTGACAGATATAATATTTATTCAGATGTAACGTTTGGGAGAGTTCGTCCAGCGAAATATTCTCCGCATAATTCTGGTTTAAATAATGTAAAACCCGGCTCACACTGGACTGCTTCTGGGAAGAAATCAGAATCGGATCGACCGACTGTTCACTGGTCATTTTCCGATAAATTCGCAGCAGCAATTGCGTAAGAATTAGTTTGACCATCGTTTTACATCCCGTACTTCGGGTATCCATCTCCTCTTTGATCTCCTTAAATGTGGCTGTAATGTATTCACGCTCCTCGGGAGACCAGTGTACCAATAGCCCATTCGGATGACGAAATATGGACATGAGATTATCCAATTGACTAAGTTCGAGCATGTCCAATAGCAGAAGTTCCGTAAAATTAACAAAACTCCGCTTGTATACAATCTCCCTTGAAGGATTAATCCGATGGGGAACTCCGCCTCTGAAAATAAACATATCGCCAGGCTGCGGCTTGTATATTCGGTCACCGATCAAGAAGGTTGCATCCCCCTGAATAAAATAATGAATCTCATAACCGTTATGCGTATGCACAGGCCATTCATCCTGAAAATTATCAGCTACTGACCGCACATAAACTTCGTTCTCCTGCAATGCCATATTCGTCGGGGTGTGTATGGTTAACATCAATGAGGCTCTCCCTTCCCAGAATATCAATAGCAATATTGTTCAATAATTTAAAATGATAGCGCTTTACAATGAATTGTATCACAGTTTTTTCGATATAATCTAAACAATATTGCTGTATTGTTGATCACAATTGTTGCAAATGTTTTAAAAAATTTCACGCAACTTTATGCTGGAAATAAAAAAAACCGCTGTCCAGCCCTTGGGCTATAACGCGGTAAATACACGAAACTGCTAATACGTTTGCTCATTTTTTATACTCATTTTTCAGAATACTCATCACTAGACTGTCCCAATAAGTGCCGTTCTTATATATTTTCTTTCGATATCGCCCTTCTTCTTGAAATCCACACTTGAGATAACACTTATGAGCCGCCAGATTATACTCATATACCTCAAGTTCCAAGCGATTAAAATTGAGTTCTTCAAAAGCGAACCTCTGAAGAAGGCGAATGGCTTCGCTGCCATAACCTTTGCCTAAGCATTCTTTTCTTCCAATTACAATCGCTAATGAAGCAAATCGGTTTTTCCAATCTATTTTATACAAGTCAATCTGACCTATATACTCCAGCGATGCTGCATCCCCGATAACAAAACCTTTGTTTGCAGACGTTCCCTCAACCATCGTTTTGAAAAAGGATTCTGTCTAATAACTCGAATGAGGATATAGGAAATGATCTGATAAATTTGCGGTTATATCCGGATCATTGACCCAATTTTTCATATACTCCAGATCAGTATCCTGATACTCTCTGAGTACGATTCGTTCTCCATATATTCGAGCCATTTTCGTTACCTCCCGGTTTGTTTCCTGATCTTATCCTTCTTTATTAATTTATCAATAATCAGACCCAACCCTGTCCAAAAAAGCAGATGTAGTCCACAAATGAGAGGCTTAAACAAGTACGTTGTCTCCGGATTCATATTGATGTCTGTTAGCCAGCGGTTTAATAGTGGATTGAATGGATTCGTCAAATAAATTAAAATATTTTTATCATCATTACCGAACAGGTTGTTGAAACAGACCAGCAATGAGAAAAGGACTAACCAAAAGGTAAGCCGTTTGAATATGCTCATCTTCGTCTATACCTCCTCTCTTAACAAGTTATGCGCAGCGGACTCAATCCATCATTACGCAGAGAATAGTTATTAATCGCTCTTTGTGCCGAATGTCAAAGCTCGAACAACCTCACCGTCAATAAGTTCCTCACTGATCTGCTGGAAACCGAGAGATTCGTATAAGGCACCTGCAACGTGATTATCAGGTCTATGTCCAATCAGAATCCGTTTGCAGTTTAGTGTCTTTTGCATCCTATAAATCAAAGCCTGAAGTGCTTCTTTTCCGTATCCTCTGCCTTGATATTTGTTATCAATCATCAAAGCGGGCAACCAATAATCACCCTCGTCATGCTCTTGATCAGAATACACCGCAAAACCGACCAAATCTGAATCGTTGTAAATTGCCATAGGTTGAAAATCTGTGACAAACCTGGACTCAGCCAACCAGTATACAACTGGCGCAGGGAACGTTGATTTCTGTTCTTCACTTACCTGCAATTGAGTACAAGCAAACCAATCATCCATCGAAACCGCTCTCACCTGAATAGTCATTTAAAATTCCTCCTGATGGTTTTCTTTGTTTTTTAATGCACGTATTCAACTGGTTTCTCATACCGCATCACTCCTTTCACGTAGGTTTATGTACTTCAGTACTATTCATCTCGCTATTCATTTACAATAAAGTTTGTGTGCAGCGTCCATTCTAATCTTCGCAACCATTCCTTCTGTACATCCGGGTGGGCATTCTTGATGCGGTTCATAATCTGTAGTACTTTGGATGTGGCGTAAGTTCGGATTAAATCATGTGTTATTTGGATATTTGTATGTTCTGTATATGTACTTAAGAAGGCTCCTGACAGTTCCTTCGCCATATCAGGATAATGTAAATGCACAAACCAGACAACCCATGACACATCAAATAACGGATTCCCCCAGCCTGCCCACTCCCAATCCAAAATGAACAAAGTATCGTTACCTAACATTACATTATGAGGTCCATAATCCCCGTGAATCAGAGTTTGTTCCCCATGATCAGGAGTGCTTAATATTTCATTTGCCATGCTCTTGATTCCGTTGGGGATGAACTCAAGTCCATCTTCAGCAACAGCGGATTTCATGATAACAGGCAACTCTGTGTCTTTATTGTCTCGTTTGATGCAGTGCACCTCTCTGGCAAGGTATTTACCCAGTTGCCCATATATTCTCCTGCCTTGGTCAAGTCCATCTTGATCCAAAATCATCTGTGCATTTACGCCCGGAACATAGTCCAACATTACAAATAGCCATTCATCCTGCTCAAAAAAATCATACACTCGCGGAGTCACCCCAGAATGACTTAACAGCGCCAGTGCACTTATTTCTGTCTTTGCATCTGTGTTTTTCACATGATAAATTTTAGCAATTCTCTTCATATCAATTCCCTCAATTAATAGGGTCATATTCGTATAACCGCCAGTTAATTCGACGATTTTTACATTCGGTAATCGCTTTAACAAGATGTCATGTATCACTTCATGCATTCCTTCTTTCTTATTTCTATCAGGTACTATTCGCTAATGCGTACTCAAATCTGATCCCTGATCTTCACAAGAGTAGGAGTATGTTTAGTCAGTTCGGAAAACTCAAGAGATTGGTTAGCCGCCATTGCTTCCCGAACAGCTCCTATATCTTCCGACTTCCAGACCGAATAAATATATTTGGAAAAAGCATAGCCATTCAAGACGTACCCGCTATCTTTTAGCTGTCTGAACAATTTCACACTTTCTTCTGACTGTTCAATATCCGCTAGAATACAAGCCAGATTGTTTAGCGCAATATGAATATCTCTCTGTGAGTTTCGGCATGAGTTCACATCTTTCCAACTTCCGACAACTTCTTCTTTTTTTACTAGCTCTAAGGAAGTCCAATCCATGTTATCGATTAAATGCATCGTTTCATGCAAAAGTACATCTACTTCCCTTTCGTTTCTGGTGTGATACAGATAAGCTAGACGTTGTTTATTATATGTAATTCTAGCAAAAAGAAGATTGTCCCACTGCTTATCTTCATCTATAAGCTGTTTCATATGTTCTAGAACATATGGCATCTCGTTGTGTTTCTCTAATGCCCAGAACGTACTGCTTAAGGCCCGGTGGCTCTCAAAACGAACGGCGCGATTACAATCCAATCTTGGCGCATGATCACAAGCATATCGATACCAGTCAATCCAATGGTTGAAGTAATTCCCCAGAGACAACGACAAAGCCTGTGTGGAATCAGAGACGAACCAATGGTACTGTTCAGGGGGAAGAATCTGCTTCCCCCATTCGAAAAATGCCAAATGATTGGCATAAAGTGGCTCTGGCTCTCTTAATAGAGCATAACCATCTGAAATATTCCAGTATACCCAGCCTCGTTCATTCACAGCTAGTTCGCCGGATTGCTCGTATTTTTTCATTAAGTTAATCATACCCTGATGATCACGTTGAGCCACTGTCTCCTGAAAAGCTTGAACGATATTTTCCCTCATCCTCGTCCTCCTCCGTCCCTCATAGCCCTTACAATGGCTTCGTGCCGCAAGCGGTAATAAAGTTCATCATGGCATAGGCCTCTGGCGAATGATTTATAGCTTCGAAAGCTCGCTGTAACTGGGCAAACTCCTCCGGGCTAATGATACCCTTCTCAACAAAATGTACAAAACGCTGGAGATTGAATTGTTGCTTGAAACCCTCGATCCCGATGATGTCACTGTGTTGAACAACCGCATCAATATCAACATCAATGTATCCACTCTCTGAGAGGAGCCGCGGCAAACTTCTGCCAATTAACCGATTACCCCCATGTTGGGCCACATAGCCCGCGATTTTCATTAATACGGTATGCAACGCCGGTATATCCGGATTCACTGCCCCAAAAACACCATCATCAACATCAATAATGGCCAGCCGGCCACCAGGCTTGAGCACACGATAAATTTCTTGCGCAGCTTCGATCGGATTGTTCAGGTGAAGAAAAATCAGCCTAGCCACCACAAAATCGAATGAGTTATCCGGCAGATCCATCTGATAAATGGAAGATTCCACAAATTGCAGCCGCTCGGAAGAAACGTCCTTCAGCCGTTCTTTGGCTTGCGCTTGTAACGTACAATCGATCTCAAGCGAGGTAATCTCGCTGCCGGGTAGACTGTTCAGTAATTGTTCTGTGATGTAGCCTGGTCCGCTTCCGACCTCTAATACACGCATTCCATTTTTGAGCCCATACCACGACAGATTACGAAATTCCTTGAACCAACCCATGCCGGCTTGTATCTTTAACCTCTCTAATTCTTCTTCGAAACTTAATACTGCGGTTTGGATATTGTAAGTTGATCGCGGATCAGTCATATTTCTCCTCCTGCTCTTGATTGAAATGATAAACCTGCATTTTTACCCTTTTTTTCTTCCTAAAAAAAGAGCAACCTTATGATGTTTGTCTATTGTTCCACCTGCATCATCTATTGAACATTTGATTCTCTCCAAAAGCTCACTCCGAACATCTTCAGAAAGCTGCTGATGCTTGGAATTTGTATTTAAAAGTGCGACATATTCATCGCTCGAACAGGACTGTATCCAGTTGTATTCCTTCACCTTAATATCTGTGAACAAGCCGGAACGCTCCGTTATTTCTTTACGCTCCTGAATCACTTCATCGGGCGAAGGATACTGAGAATCATCCAAATGAGAGGCTAACGAAATGTAATGGGAACGAATTTCTTGATGCAGCTGATCGTCTCCCGGAACATGAATCGTCCAAAAAAGTCCAATGCATCCCTCATCCTCAAGCGATTCTGAGGCCCTGCGGTAACCAATTTCCGGAGCAATGAAGTGAAATGCAGTTCCTGAAACTAGCAACTTGAAAAGTTTTCCTTCAGCATTCCAATCCTCAAACGAAGTGTTGATGACTTGAATCGATGGATATGATTTGAATTTATCTGCGGTAAACTGTGCCAAGTTACTTCCCAGTTCAATACACGTAATGTTTGTGTAGCCCTTACTTACTAAACCTCCAGTAGCCTGCCCTGTTCCGCAACCAATTTCTAAAATAGAATCTTGCTTATGAAGCTTCGCGTATGTAAAAATATCATCAAACATGTCACTCGGATA
This sequence comes from Paenibacillus xylanexedens, assembly GCF_007680605.1. Classification (GTDB taxonomy): domain Bacteria; phylum Bacillota; class Bacilli; order Paenibacillales; family Paenibacillaceae; genus Paenibacillus; species Paenibacillus xylanexedens_B. The sequence continues at coordinate 999,094 of NZ_VEIO01000001.1, read as the reverse complement.
AACAGGTCTGTACCGATCATACTCACTCGCTACGAGATTAAACGTTTCCTTGTTTTCCATTAATTCAGCCTCCCATTTTTCTAACTTTATTTACCATTTTCATTGGCTAAACTTACCATATCTTATTATTCTTGAATATATCCAAATAAACCTTTCAATAATGGAATGTTACTGTTTCTAGTTCATCAGTTAATATAATGGATCGGGGTGATTCGATGAAAAGTATCTTTGAAACAAAGCATGCGATTGAAATAACAGAGCGTATTAATCGACTCCGTGAAGAGTCCACACCTCAGTGGGGAACGATGCAGGTTTCTCAAATGTTAGCTCACTGTGTAGCTTTTCACGATATTTCTTTGGGTAATATTTTGCCGCCAAGAGGGTTGCTCGGAAGACTAATTGGACGGTTTGCCAAACCGATGTTTTACAATGAAAAACCTTTACCACAAAATATGTCGACCATACCAGACATCCTTATTGATAATGATCGAGTGTTTGAGACGGAGAAAGAAAAGCTGCAACAGCAGATTGCTAATTTTCAAGTAAACGGCTCTGATCAATGCTCCCGTTATGCTCATCCTTTTTTCGGAAAACTGACTGCTGAGCAATGGGGAAAAGGAATCTATAAACATCTGGACCATCATCTCAAACAATTTGGCGTTTAGCTGTTTGCGTTCTTCGATCTCCTCCTTCAGAAGCCTGCTTGACATTGATAACGGTTATCAATAATGTGAAAGTAATCATCATTGCTCTCCAAGCATGTTAAACACATTTGAAACGGGGCAGGTCTTGTGAACATAGACGTTAATCAGTTAGCAGAGCATTTTGCTTATACTCCTTTTCAAGTTAAAGGAATCTATCGATATACACAATTTCGCGGGGTGCCACACGCTGACTACACCGATTCTTATCCAGGATTTGTGTTTCCTCTCACAGGAAAGATACAATTTCAATTCAATGAAATGCCTTATATTCTTTCGCCAGGAAAGGTAGTACACGGTGGTGCCAAAATGAAACTGGCCAAGAAAACATTCCACAACTCCAATTGGGAATACATTCTTGTTTTATACGAGACATTTGGTTCGCAACTTGAAAAATCAAGCTTTTCCAATCAGCATTTTGAATTACCAACGGGACAATCTCCCCGCCTTAAAGAACTCATTCTGCAACTCTGGCAAGTATATAACCAGTGCGGAGGTCTTTCGAGGTTTCAAACTGAAATGTTATTTCGCGATATACTTAACGAAACCCTCCTGTCTGTTGCACAGCGACAAAATCAGCATGACTCTTCTGACTTGTTTGAGCAGATTTCCCACTATATTCATCAAAACTATCACTTAGATCATAACGTAGCATCACTTGCAGAACAATTTGGTGTTAATCGTAATCGGATCTCTTACGTCTTTAGAAGACATTCGGATATGGGGCCAGGTGAATATTTATCCAAATACCGTATTGAAAAAGCCAAAACGTTACTGCTTAAAAGCCAAGCCACGATACAACATATTGCCCAAGCTGTAGGTATCCAGGATGCCTATTATTTTAGCAGAGTATTTAAAAAACAGGTTGGTTGCTCTCCTGTTGCATATCGTCATCAATTCATCAATAATCCATTCTGATTTCAACAGGTATCTATTTTAGATGTCTAATGAAATTTATATACTTATAGACAAGATTAAAAAACATCTTTAATCAGGCAACAAACCCCTAGCTAATAAAAGGAGGAATTATGAACCAATATCAAATTATAAAACCAATGGAGGAGCTTACTACATTTACGGAGTATTGGTCTCCGAAATACATTGGTGAGATGAATGAATATCAATTCAAACTTGTTAAAATGATTGGTGAATACGAATGGCACGCTCATGAAGAAACAGATAAAGTATTTTTTGTGCTCAAAGGCGTAATGATCATTGATCTGCGTGATCGTCAAGTGAGAATTGCTAAAGGCGAAATGTTTATTGTTCCTAAAGGACTCGAAATCAAGCCCTCTGCCGAGAGTGAATGCCATATCATGCTGATGGAGCCTAAAGAACTTTAATTATGAATTAAAAGCCCATGACAAAATTTCAGCTTAATCACACATCTCTGCATGGTTCAAGCTTCATGATGTCATGGGCAATATCAAGATTAAACTCTTACTTCTCACTTTCCGCTTTCTGCGCACCGCCAGTGAGGGTCACAACCGATTTCCCCGGAACGTTTACGATAAAAGATTGCTCATCCTCCGCTGCGTTAACTCTCTCCTGGCAAACCAGATCCAGTTCCGCATTGGTTACGTAAGAATCCATTGTCGTAATTCGTTCATTTAACCCCAGCTCATGGAGGTGTAGTTGAATGCATTTGTCCTGTTTACCATGATTCACAAAAACGGCAGTCACGGTCTGCTCTCCTTCATGGACATAAGCAGAACCTAACAAACCGCTGTCGGCTTCCTCACCAAGCCCGGTCAAGTCGATTCGCTTCGCACCAGGCCGAATAAATCGGCTATAGTTACCGAGCACCCACAGCATTTTGGAAGTCAGAATATTTTGTTCATCGCCAGTTTCATTAAAATCTGTATAAATTAATCCATCTTTGTAGTCTACTTTGGAAACCGCTGTCCACCATTGCCAAGCTGCCGCATTCGCTTCTACCAGGTCAAAATGAATCGTTCTTGCCACATGAAGCGCAGGTTCGATGCCCAAATCACGTCCAGGACCATAATCCCCCAGAATACAATATTCCGTCACCCAGTACTTGCTCTCTTCATCGTAATGCTTCATATTAGCGTGCAGTAACTGCCTCAATCGGACCAACCGATCGTCTCCAGGATTACTGTAGTCAGACCAGTATGAATGGGAAGCCATTTTATTACCTATCGCTTCTTTCACCTCAGGATCACCAATCAAATCCTTTATGTATTCCCGATACTTCCCTGTGCCCAGCTTATTAGCACCGCTGGAATACGTTCCACTTCCCGCAAACTGACAATAGTATTCATCGTCCAAGAGCGACGTAATTTCCACACCGTCCGGTGCACTGATCCGTGTCTGTAGATCGGTCTGCTGTAACTGGCGGTACAACTCCAGAATCACTTGTTTCAGATCATCGTTATTATAACGATTCCCCTCCTGCCAAGACTGATTCCAGTCCCAAGTGGGCTCGTTGATCGGGCTGATATAGTCAAAAGCAAGTCCTTTTCCCTTGAAATACGATAAAATATCAATCAGATAAGACGCAAACTTTCCATTACAATCTGGTTTCAGATTCGTCGAACCTACTTCAAGATCAGGCTGGGCATGCCCATTTTTGGTCATCCATACCGGCGGGCTATTTACAAAAGCGATAAGTGTCCCCACGCCCCGGTCACGTGCGGCTTGAAGAAACCACTGTTGACCGGATTGTTTGCTCCAATCGTACTCATGCTCCTCTGATATTTTGAAAGCTTCGGCTCTTCTCCAGGGGTCCGGAATTCGATCCTGATCGGTTTCTGTTGAACCTGCGCCTATATTAAAACGCCATGCGGACAACCCGATGCCACGCTCCCTGGAAAATAACAGATCGGCGATTTGTTCCTTGTTTTCCTCGCTCCAATGCTTCCCTAGCGGTTCCATCGACCACGCATCCGACGCGCCAAAATTGTCAATGCTTTGATAAGATTTTTCCCCATTAATTATGACTTCTGCATCCAGCATGTCTTTTGTTCTCGGGTTATCTCGTTGCATCTCTCATCCTCCTCTTCCTGATCTATCTTTGCAGGTCTTTGCACCATACACTGTTAAATGGCTATGGGTTAGAGACTGCCTTCGATGTAGGCAGCCTCTTAACGTTTTACAAATGCAGCATCCTTCTCCGGTCATGAAGGACTTATTCCCCTTCTGTTCACCACTCTGGTTCCTTTTATCCTACAAGACCGGAACGTTCCACACTCTCCACGAAATGACGCTGAACGAACAGATAGATGATAATCAGCGGCAAAATGGCCATCAGTACACTGGTATTCATCATCATGGACATGAAAAACGGATCTTGGGTATAGGATGCCGCGGCCTGACCTCCGCCTGTTAGATACGTTGCAATCGTAAAACCAGAGGACGACATCATCGATGACATGACTTTAGGTTCATTCAGATACATATTGGTAAAGAAAGAGTCATTCCATTGCCATACAAACGAGAACAACATGACCGTAACCATCGAAGGTATCGCATTAGGCAAAATAATACGCCAAAACGTTTTGAAATATCCTGCACCATCCACGTAGGCAGCCTCTTCGATCTCACGCGGAATGCCTCTGAAGAACTGGCGGAAAATATAGACGTACAGACCTGTTTTCACACCCATACCGAGTGCTGCCGAGATCAGAAACGGCCAGTATGTGTTGATCAGATTAGCAGGACTGCCACGAAATAGCTCGATTAAACCCATCACATCAAAGTTCTTGAAATTCAGATAGAGCGGAATCATGATCGTCTGTGTAGGTACCAGGATGGTAAAAATTACGGCAGCAAACAACAAACCACTGCCTTTGAACTTGATTCTTGCAAACCCATAACCGGCTAGCACACAGGTTATCGTCTGCAGAAGCATCACCGCAGAGGATAACCATAAGGTGTTCATCAACACGCCGGGATAGTTCATTGCCGTAAAGACCAGTTTAAAGTTTTCGAGCGTAAACGTACGCGGAATCCAGATCACCGTTGGGTCATACAGATCGGACATGCTTTTAAAGGATATCGATATTTTCAATAAAATCGGATATAGAATGACAAATGAAATGCCAAAGATCAAGACAAACCGAACCAGAATCCACGCCCACTTCTTGATCGCTTCAAACCAGTAGGCCGTGGAACCCAGGCGATGCAGCCATTCCTTTTTCGCTGGCGGTTGCCCTGCTGCGGTTTCTGTCTTCATGTCAGGCCTCCTTCAGAATACTAGTTTTGATAAAAGACCTTGCGGGATACCAGGGCGGTCGTTACCCACAGGATCAGTGCAATCACGGCAAAATACATCCAGGACATTGCCGCACTGAGCCCGAAGTTAAAGCTTTTGAAGGCCGTATCCACCACAAGCCGGCTCGTCTGATCACTAATGAAGCTATCCACGATGGTATACACCAGATTCGTCAGAATCAGCGGGCTCAGCATCGGGAACGTAATTTTCCAAAAGGCTTCATAGCCCGTAGATCCTTCGATTTTGGCTGCTTCATACAGCGATGGAGAAATCGACTGCAATCCCGCAAGGAAAATCAAAATCTGAACGCCTGATTGACTGACAATCTCGTAAATCCGGCTAACCGCACCTGTCAAATATTCAACCAGAATCGGACTCATGCCTGATTCAAGGAGCATGATCGTCAGATCCAGATTTTTCATTACAGATAGCCCGCCGCCCGTCATGTCGTTGGCACTACGTACAACGGATTGCATCAAATCCCCGTTTTCGATACTTGCAATAATACCCGAAGCCAGAATAACCGGAAGGAAAAAAATCGCTCTCGCCAGCACTCTTCCATGAAACTTCTGATTCAAAATCACCGCAAAAAACAGGCTGAAAATAATAATTAAAGGTGTATTCACGACAATATTGGTTACAGATTCCGTCAGCATCCTCACATAGGATTCATGAGAGAATAACGCTTCACGGAAATTCGCCAAACCGATAAACTCCAGCGTAAACCCTTCATTAGATACCTGCAGATTGCTCAGACTGTATCGGAACGAAGAGATCAGCGGCACCATGAAAAGTAACAGGAAACCGATGAACCAAGGCAGGATGAAATACAAACCGTAATATCTGTTTTTTTGCTCCAGGGATAATTTCTTAAGTTTCATTCCGGCATGTCACCTCCTACCCAGTAGCTCTTCGCTGCCACACGTGTGCCATTCCACTCCACAGCAGCATCGTTGTAATTCACAATGACCGTTTTACCTTTTTCGTAAGTCGTTTGATAAACACCCTTACTCAGCTTCTCATGTCTAACAATCGTTTGATTCTGTACATCTTGCAACACATTCCTAAGTTCCTTGTATCGCTCTGCTGATTCCTCGATCCAGCGTCGATAATCGGCCGAATATAACGCGTCAAAGCTCGTCAGTTTGATCGCAGATGGATCTGCGTAGAACCACGTGTAATACGGTGCCGATCCGGTTTCAATCGCCCGCAGCATCTGTACATGGGAATCCTGATCATCCGCCATATTCCATGCCTGGCCTGTGTACTGTACATAGCCGTGATAGACCAGTTGGAAAAAGGGAACCGCTTCATCGGTAATGTTAAACCCGCTGTTGCTAACAGGTGCATCCACGATATGTCTGGCATAGGGGCTTGCGTAACTATTGCCGCCTTCTACAAGAAGCGATGCATCCGAGCTGCGCACCTGCTCAAGCTGCTTTATCACAACCTCTTTGGCCTGCTCGCGATTGATCACATTAGCGCGGTTAAAATCGGAATTCAGCTGGTCGCCTAAATCTCGAAGCGACAGACCTGTAAGTCCTGTTTCCTTATAATCTTGCATAAATCCGCTCACAATGCCCGGCACCGCTTCCGGACTCAGGACATAGCCCGGAGAGGCTTCATCATCCCGTGTAAAGGAGGAGATATAGTACGGGAATAACTGCGCAAGTTTACCTGTAATTTGGCGAGAAGCATACGATTTTTTGAATCCCTTTGCTTCCGGGAACGCCTCTAGGAAGGATACGTCCGGGTATAATCCAAAACCATTCTCTTGTGTATAGGCCTGTAGGCTTTGCAAACCTTTAGCGCCACCAAGCTTTTTATCCACATCGATGGACTTCGGCATATCATGATGCAGACCGCCGTTAAACCACCCCGAGTACCGAAGCTGGATATCCTCCACACCAAGGCTTTGCATTTCTTTTAAAATATCCTGTGCCTCTTCGAACGTGGTAAGCGACTCGTAAGCATTATACGGGATGCCGAGGAAAAACTTTTTCTTCGGGATACCGCCGATTAATTCCACGTAAAAAGGGAGTTCCGTATCATCACCTAAACGGGTGAGTTTCTTTTGCTCCGTCAAATAATCCCGATAAGTCGAGGCCATACCGGAATAGCTCGCATCATCTGCGCTCAAAAATTCATAGATAACGGACATTTCATTATGAAAAGGCTGTGCCTGAAACCGTTTGACTGTGCTGGAACGCCAGCCGTTCGTCAGGGTAACCTCTTCCATACTGCTAAGCGAAAAACTGGAATGCACCGTATTGTACTGGTTCAATCTGCCGCTGACATCCGCTTCAACAGACGCAACCGCATCACCTTTATCAATGATTGCAAGGTAGCCTTTGTCTCCGTAACTCATGCCAAACACCGGCATCCTGGCCTTCTGTTCCTTCTGGATCTGGGAGAGCTGATTTACAGCATGATCACTTCCATACAGAGCCGTACTATATGGGGATACCGTCGTTTTTTTATTATTAAAATAAATCAGGGAACCCGATCCGTCTGGCACCAGACTGTATCCTTTATCTTTTGGACCGCTCGCTCCAAAAAACGGCAGCAGGGACAAGGATTGAATTTTCATCGTATCCGGATACTGGATTCCATTTTCCGGAATGGATACACGCAGATGTCCTTGCTCCAGTCGATAGTGGACAGGCACAATGACACTTGCGCTCCCGCTTTCCTCTTCACCATAGGCCGCTTTGTCTATGGCAATCTGTGCCTCATCATAGCCGACAGACTCGAAAATTCGGGTTACTTTGGACAAACCTACGCCTTTAAGAGATGAATCCCGTCTTTCGTAACGTTTGTTCTGCTCATCATACTTAAAGCGCTTCTCAATTTCTTTCTGGTCTTTTTCTTCCAGTTTCCCGAGAATCAACGTGTTAAAGCGTTCCTCGCTAATATATTTAGGGATGGCTTCAATATCACTTTTGACTTCACCCAGCGTGTATACAACGTTGAAACCGTCCTCTACTTTTTCAACTTCAAACTGACCATTCTCTACACTGTGCGTAAAATTATCGTATTTGAGCGCATTGCCCGTATTGTCGTAATACGTCAATTCAAATTGCACATTCAGCTGGGATTTGTTATAACCGGTCGCTATGGTGTCCGCTTCCCGATCCTGCGGATTAGAAAACCACATCGCACCATTCTTCAGATCCTTGACCGCAATCTCTGTCGTTTCCGGCTTTAGATACAGGATCAAGCCATCCTTTTCTGCAACAGCTTCCATTCCCTCAGGAACAGCCACTGCTTCATTATTCTGTTGTTCTGCAGATGCTGTTTTCAGTTCAGAGCTGGTAGTAGTGGATTGCTCTTTTCCCACACGTTCAGAATCCGCCGCCTCAGACTTTTGTTCTGTTGAAGTTTGTTGTGTTTTAGAAGACTCAGAAGCCGTACTCTGATCCACCTCTTGTGAATCACCTGATGTAGTCGCTACTCGTTCCGTTACCGACTCCGCATAGTTGATATTTTGAGCCAAGATCAAGCTTGCAATGAGGATGACCGCTGCAAACGCAGTACGCTTTTTTCTCATATCACGCACCTCCTTTCTTCTCCTATTCGCGCAGTGTAATCTCTTGAAAGAGGGTATAACCGAAACTGATGATTTGCTGAATCAGGCTAAAGAAAAGCAAGCCCAGGAAGATCACAACTCCCATGACAACCAGCGTAAGAAACATGGTGGTGATCGTTTTCATGACCGAGTATTGATGTACTGTCTTGGTTCCGATAAACAGCAACCACACAAACCAGATCACACCAAACGAGTCAAGCAGGTAATAAAAAGAAGATTCACGCAGCGTGATCACATTACTCAGTAAAATATTAGGAATGTTGACCAGAATAAGCGGAAGCATCGCGTACCCTGTTGCAATCAAGATGTCTTTGAACTTGCCTTCCCCGTCCATCAGTGTAGTCAGCGACCAGTTGGAAATACACCAGAGCAGAAAAGGGAGTACGATATATTTGAATTCGTTAATACTATTAAGCGAGAGCGGATAGTTATCATTGACAACATATCCGGCAAACTGTCGCTTCAAGATCATCGTTATCGTGACAGCCAGAAGCACTAGCAATGCAACGCGCAATCTGCCTTTATTTTCATATTTCAAATCCCAGTATCCGTCAAAAGGTCGTACCGCCACATGCAGAGAGTATTTGAGTTCCTTAATTAGCGACATCTCTGACCCCCCTCTCATTCCTTGTTCTGGCAATCCGGCGCCAGACGATGACGCTGATTAGCAATGCAATTGCTACAGTCATGTACATTCCGAAATATTCACGCATGTATTCTCTCCGATACTTCGCTAAGGCTTTGGAATAGTATTCGCGGTCGTTTCCCAGCTTCAGGTAGGTCATGGCATCTTTGTATTTTCCTTCTCGCAGCATGGATTTACCGATCCCGATGTAAGCCATCTCATAGTTCGCGTCAAGGCGTAGTACCTCTTGCCATAACTTTGCGGCTTCCGTATGTTTACCGGAACTGTACAGGCGGTTGGCTTCGTTAACCAGGCTTCCAAACGTTGTTGCCTTGAACTCCGTAATTCGTCCAAGATCGCGATCCAGTACATAGATCGCGTCCCCATAGCTTTCGATGGCGACCGGATTTTTGAATGTACCGATCTGATTGCCAAGCTGCCCTATGACATAGAGCAGATTACCGTCCTCGTTATACGTGAACACCCGGCCTCTTGTTGAATCCAGCGCACGATAGACACCGTTACTGGATACCTTGATATCGACGAAGGAAGAGCGATTGAAGGTCAAGTCTCCGACCGGTGCGAATTCACCGTTGACCCGAAGTACGTCGATACCGGACGGATTCAATCTTTTGACCGCAGAAAGCGAGTTTTTGTCCGCTGTTGTGGTGTAGATAAAACCGCCATCATCGATGTCCGCGTTGTTGAACTCCAGCGGGATAAACCGAACCATTTTCTCACGCTGTTCCTTGGTAGATACGGTTTTCCAGAACAGGTCGATCGGATCAAACTGCACACGGTTGGTACCCATAAATCCGGTGAAACGTCCGTCACTGTCGAACTCGATCAGTCCTTCGAAGACCCCGCGGCCGACCACATAAATTCGTCCAGCTTTGTCCACGATCACCTTGCGAGGAAAGTATTCAAAGTTATCACTAAGCACATCCGACTCTGGTGCACCGATGGCACGCACAAAAGTACCATCTTGATTCAACTCTACGATCCGTCTGTTTTCGGTATCCGCAACGTAGATTTGACCTGCTTCCGTCACAAAAAGTCCCTCGGGATTTTTAAAGCTGTCCTTTTTACCGTCATGGTTAAACTCTTGAATGACCCGAACCGTTTCCCATTTCTCGTTCAAGACAACGATCCGTCCATTGCCTGAATCCAGAATATAGAGCAAGCCATCTTTCGCAGCATATAAATCCAGCGGAGACTGCCATGCTCCTGTTCCGGCCTCATCCCCTGTAATTACTCTGGAGGGAAGAAACGCAATCGGTGACTTCACCGCATCTCCCCAATAGTTGTAGGTATATCCCTCATACGGTGCCGCATGAGCCTGGTTATGTCCTAGTCCGGCAATCAGCAGGGAAGCTGCCAGAACGATTAGCCATGATTTCACTCTCATCTGTAACACCCTCTCCCTTAATCCTTCATGCCGGATGAAGCCATCGTTTGAATGACATTGCTCTGCGACAACACAAACGTCACGATTGGGACCGTCATCATGATGACAGCAACAGCCGCGCCTACCCCTGCACGAGCAATCCCTCCTTGCACAATCTGTCCCATGGCATAGTGCATCGTTTTGAGCTGCTCACTGTAGATAAAACTGCCGCCATCCGTTCCCCACAGCATCTGCATCATCAGGATTAGCAGCGTTAACCAAGCCGGTTTAACGAGCGGCATAACGACCTGAAAGAAAATCCGGTACTCGCTCGCACCGTCCATTTTCGCCGCCTCCAGCAGTGCATCCGGGATCTGTTCCATAAACTGTTTCATCAGATACAAACCAAGCGGATAAGCAAAGGCCGGGATAATAATCGCTTGATACGAGTCAAGCCAGCCCAGTGTCGACATGATCATGTAGTTCGGAATCGCCGTGACATGCGGCGAGAACATCAGCGACAATACGATGACGGTAAACAGCACCTTGTGTCCGCGAAACTTGTGTTTCGCCAGTGGATATGCCGCCGCCGAGGCCAGAATGATATGACCGAACGTACCCGCCGCAGTAATAAACACGGTATTAAAAATATATCTGGAAAAGGGAACCCATGAATTTTTCATCACCTGAAACAAATCCGAAAAATTCTCGAACGTCGGATTGCGAACAAACAGGGTTGGCGGGAAAATAAACAGCTCATCCAGCGGCTTAAACGCATTATTGATGACATAGATGAGCGGAACCGCCATAAACGCGCCAAATCCGCCAAGCAACAGGAACAGCAGGATATCGACCTGCCAGGATCGGTTGATTTTTCGTTTCATACGCAGGGCTATTTTCATCTGCTATTCCCCCACTCTCTTCAGAAGCTTTTGTACAAGCAGGTTGGAACCCAGCATCAGACCGAACAACACCGTTGCAATGGCAGACGCATAACCCATTTCGAAGCGAATCGTTCCATAATCCATCAAGTGAGTGACGATCGTATGCGCACCATACTGCACACTTGGGAAACCGGCCAGCGCCGTAGCGACTTCGGCAACCGCCAATGACGCCGTAATCTGAATGACCGCACCAAACATCAGCTGAGGGCGCATCGAGGGCAGCGTAATGTACCATAGCTCCTGCCAGCGATTCTGAACTCCATCGATTGCACCCGCTTCATATAGCGTACGATCCACGGTCTGCAAACCGGCGATGAACGCCAGGAAACTGGTTCCCAAGCTGAGCCATAGCTGCACAAGCATGATGATCGCCAGCATATATTTCGGATCTTGAAGCCACAGAATCGGCTCGTAAAGAATACCTGTTTTCATCAAGAAACCGTTCATAATGCCGTACGAATCCCCGGAGAAAATAATTTGCCAAATAAAAAACACATTGCCCGAAATGGAAGGCGCAAAAAAGATCAGGGTCATAAAGGCTCTCACCTTGGGATTCAGCTCATTGATCAGCCATGCAAATACAAAACAGGCGATGTAACTGATCGGGCCGGTGACTACCGAGAAAATAATCGTATTTTTGAGACCAATCAAGAACACATCATCATTCCAGAGCAACTTGGAGTAATTCTCCCAGCCGACCCATTGCGGAAACTCCAGCATATTGAAGTTAGTAAAGCTGAAGAAAATGGAGATGATGACGGGAAACACAGTAAATAATAAAAACAACAACATATACGGAGATAGTAGAACATACAGATGTTTATCCCGCTTCATATCTCTGACAAAGAGTTCCCATTTCCCCGGCATGCCGGCAGGCATGCGCTTGGGCCGAGAACCGGTTTTGTTCACAATGTCTGTCTTTTGCAAAAGAGTCCCTCCCTAGCGCATTCCGTCCAATTTAAACTCTTTTCGTTTCTGCTGAATTTCGTAGTTAATTTCCTGCACATAATCGTAGATGGCATCCGTGGAATTGGTACCGTTATTCACAACCTCACGCAAGGCATTGTCCAGATGGCGACCTGTAAAGTAACCTCCAGGCACTTCAGGCACGCCCTGCACCCACTCCCATTGTTCTTCCAAACTGCGGTAATCGCGGATTGGCCAAGGCAATTCCTGTAATGCTTCAATGTTAGCTGTCGGATATCGCGCTGCAGCTCCCATCAGACCTTCCATTTCCCGTCCGAATCGAACCTGCGCGTCCTTGCTGACCCACCATTTCATGAATTCCCAGGCGGCATCCTTATGTTTGGATTGCTTGAGCATCACCGTCGCCGTGCCACCACTGGCCACATCCCGTTTGATGCTTCCGTCCTTCTGCTTGATTCCTGGTACCGGGATGAACTCCCATAGTCCCTTGATCTCTGGCGCAGATACGGACAAATAGTTGTAGAAGGTGTAGTCCATAATACCAACTGGCATTTCACCTGTTCTAAAACGCATTGGGAAATCGAAGGTGAGCGGAAGTTTATAACTGGTATAAAAATTCGTCCATTCTTTGAACGCTTCCAGTCCCGTTTCCGTATCCATACCACTTCTGGCACCTTGATCTAAATAGAATGAACCACCCATTTGGTAGAGCAGCATTGCATACGCCCGGTTCACTTCGAGTACCGGTACGCCAGTGGTTTGAGCAAGCGGCAATGCCATTTCCATGTTGTGCTTTTGGAGCACAGGAATCATGGCATATACGTCTTCCCACGTCTGCGGTGGCTCAAGGTCAAGCTGTTCCAGAATATCTTTTCGGTAAAATAACATGTTGAAAATTTGCTGTTCCGGCAGTGCAAATACTTGATCCTCAAATTGATAAGGAACCATAGCACTGTCCCTGAACTGTTTAATCAACTCGTGATATCCCGGATACGTCGACAGATCCTCTGCCGCGTGACGCATCCCGAAATTAACCGGCACATCATTGCCTACTTGCATCGCTACATCCGGGCCTTCTCCTGCAAGTGAGGCGCGTAGCAATACATCGGCATTGACCAGCTTGAGATTGACACTAATGCCTGTCAGCGGCGTAAACGTGTCATCAATCATCGCTTTTAATACCTGTGCCTGGTCGCGGCCTGTACCAATCCAGACGGTAACGGATTTATCTTCATCCGCCGTGCTGCCGATCGTGTCGTAATCCTCGAAAAAGGAATGGAAGAAAGACGACACTTCATGTCCAGCTTTACGGAATGCCGAATCATTTGCTTTTGGCAGCTTCTCATCAGGTGAGGCTAAGAGCAGGTAATCAATTTCAAGCGGTTGCTCCCGAACTTCAAGAAGCCAGGAACCGACGCTTCCGACGTTAATTTTGAATTGAGACAACCGTTTCTGAACCGTTTCCGGTTTGTCGGCCAGATCGGCTAACTGATAAGCGGTTTTATTCAAAATTGCAGTCTTATCACTCTTTTCTCCTGTTAGACGAATCAATTCTTCAGAAACCGCATTCAAGATATCGCTTTGCTTATGAAATACTTCCACCATATCTGGAATCTGTTTCTCTAATTGATAATCGCGATACGGGTCAGGCACATTGCCCGTGATCATCAGAATTTTTCGATACATCGCATTGATCTCAAGCACGCTGGCTTCAACCTGACGGATCAAAGGCGCAATGGCTCCGAGACTGACCTCAAGCCGTAGATCATGTTTTCCTTTGGTTAAATAAAATAAATACGGCTCTTCTTCGCTGCCAAGCACATGCATCTGCCAATCCGAATCATAGAAGAATGGAATCTGCATCATCTCTTTGAATGGCGTTTTGTTATCAATCTGCAACGAGCGTGTGGAGTAAATGCCTCGCAGCAATTCCTGTCTGCCTTTGATCGCAATTTTATATAGGCCATCTTCGGGTACATCCATTTCCCATGCAATCCATTGCCCCGGCACGCGCCAGTTGTTCCCACCTATGGTATTCATTCTAATTTTGGAAACATCATATGGCTCTGTCGATGTGCTGGATCGATCCGTAATCGGATACAATGTCGGTGATGACTTGAATGCGGCCTGCTCCCCTTGAACTTTGATCAAGTGTCCGCTTGTTTTTGCGTATCCCTTCGTTTCATAGTCCTGCTTGAGTTCCGCATAGGAAGGCGGTTCTTCGTAATGATGCAGTTTGATGGTATCAATGACCATCGGTTCCCGCGTCGACACAAGCTTTATGGAGTGTTTCCCTGCTGAAAAATAAAACTGGTACGGCTCTTCATAATAGCCTTCTTTATCTCTCAGGATGGACTCCTGCCACATTGGTGCTTCGATCTGACGGGGGCGAAGGTCATTGCCTCGATTGTCCTTCTCGATCTCAGACTTCTCATTAACCCAAATCCGATGAAAGCTCATGTTGCGTGCACTGTTGAACGGGATCTTTCCATCAATCCATAACTCACGTTCGATGGCAGAGCTTTTCCCTTGAATCGGGTAATAGCGCAAGGTCATCTGATACATCCCGGATTCCGGAACATCCACGTCCCATTGCACGGAACCACTTTCCTCTGTTCGTATGAACTTACCTGTTTCGCCGCCAAGCTCTGTGATCATCTCGGGCTTCATGCCTTCAGAAGCTGTGTAATCTGCTCCCTGAATGACAATTTCCCTGGAAGGCCGCTTCTCGTTCTGGTGTTGCTGCAGATAATAATCGTAGCTACCCTCCGCAGCAGACTCCGATATCGGCATCACACGGCTCGGATCTGATGTTCGATTTCCGGTTTTCGAATTACCGCTCGCACCGGAACTGAATATCGCATACACCACGACGAGCATTACCATGACGACGACAATCGTCACTCGGGATAATGTGAATTTCACCCAATGCCCCTCCTTTAACTGACTCTCTTAAAAGTAATCACATGGACGGCCCGCAAATTTGTTTCCCGGCTAACCGAGAACAGATATGAGGCCGTCAACTTATATACATTATTTTTTCTTGTCTTGCTCTCCACTCAACACTTTTTTCACAGCAGCCTGCGCAGGTGCGATAACTTGTGCAACACCTGTGGAAGGTGTAATCTCGCCTTTAACAAATTTTTCTGTTACGCTGTCCAATTGTTCTTTGATGCCCAAACCGCCGAAGCGTCCGCCAAACAAACGTTGTACCTCGCCGTTATCATTCATCGCATTCGCGATTGAAGTTTCATCCGGTAAAATATTTTCAAGAGACAGTCTGCGGTTATCCTGCCAGTTATCAAAGTCTTGCAGATCTTCCCAAATTTTCACGATCACATCTGCATCCTTAACGCCTTTCGGAATAACATAAGCTGCTGTCTGACCGAATGGTTCATAATAAGACTGCGCTTTAGGGCCCTTCGGCATATAAACATATCCCCACTCATCCTTCAGCTTATCTACGATACGGCCTTCAACCTCCCAGAGTCCGCCCGGATACATCGCAATCGTACCTTCTCCGAAATATTTGGCCGGATCTTCCCAGTCGTTGCCCCCGTTGGCTTTGATCACTTTATGCTCGGTGTACAGGCTATGCAGAAAGTTAAGCGCTTCCATGGCTTCGGGAGAATTAAACGTCACTTTGTTAGTCTGCTCATCGTATAATTTACCGCCGTTGCTCGCGATCAGCATCTCCGAAAGCACGTAATGTGCTCCAGCCAGACCGTATTGATCCATCTTACCGTCACCATTGCGGTCAACGGTTAACTTTTTGGCCGCATCCAGCATCGTATTCCAGTTCCAGTTACCCTCATCCATTAACTGCTGTGGGTCTTTCAAACCCGCTTCCTTGAAAATCCGCTTGTTATAGAACAAGCCGCTTTCATTCGGTGTATACCAGCTTTCGAGGCCATACACCTTGTCTCCACCAAAACGCATGGAATCCACAACATCCTTCTCGACCCGAGTGTCTTTGAGATAATCATCCAGCGGTGTCAAGAATCCACCATGCATAAGTCCCCAGATGAAGCCGTCAGGAATGCGGACAATTTCCGCAAAAGGCTCGTTGGCAAGCACGGAGGAAGACAGTTTTTCAGATGTAGACCAGTATTCTGTATTTAAATACTTGATTTTCACGTTATATTTTTCTTCCACCATTTTGATCCGCTCACGCGCCAATTCATCTGACTCTGAATCTCCTTTGGGAGTGGCATCCCACCAGTGAGATATGCGAATGACCCGTCCGTTCAAATCAGGAGCTGGCGCCGCCTCCTCCTTCTCTTCTTCCTTGGCAGGTGTGGTGTTTGTCTCCGTCTCGGCTGGTTTAGTCGCCACAGGCTCGGCTGGTTTATCGTTAGAACCACTACATGCAGACAAAAGCGTGATCAAAGCGGCAAACAAAACGATGAACATGATTTGGTTAGAAATCAATTTTTTCAACACGGGTTGCCTCCCTTAAGTAAATGATTTTACTTTACTTGCTTTTTTCGCCCTTCAATACTTTCTGAATCCCTGCCTGTGCAGGTCCAATGACCTGAGCAACACCTGTAGATGGGGTCACTTCACCTTTCACAAACTTTTCGGTTACACTGCCCAGAGCTTCCTTAACACCTAATCCTCCAGCACGAGCACCGTATACTCGTTCAACCTGTCCGTTGTCATTCATGGCGTTAGCGATAGAAGCTTCGTCAGGCAAAATGTTTTCTAACCACAAACGGTGATTATCCTGCCAGTTGTCAAAGTCCTGGAGCTCTTCCCAAATTTTCACGATGATATCGGCATCCTTTACGCCTTTGGGGATAACGAAACTTTCTGTACTGTTGACTGTATCCAGATACGTTTTTGCTTTTGGACCTTTAGGCATGTAAACATAACCCCAGTCGTCCTTTAACTTATCAAGAATACGACCTTCGACTTCCCATAATCCGCCAGGGTACATCGCTATGTTGCCTTCTGAGAAGAATTTAGATGGATCTTCCCAATCATTACCGGCGTTAGCCTTCACTACTTTGTGGTCATTGTACAGACTATATAAGAAGTTAAGCGCTTCCAAGGATTCAGGTGAATCAAACGCTGCCTTCTGCGTTGCCTCGTCATACATCTTGCCGCCGTTACTTCCAATCAGCATTTCATGAAATACATAGTACGCACCCGACAGACCATACTGATCCATCTTGCCGTCCCCATTTTTATCTACAGTTAGCTTCTTGGCAGCATCCAGCATCGTATCCCAGTTCCAGTTATCCTCTTCCAGCAATTGTTGCGGATCTTTCAAACCAGCTTCCTTAAAGATTCGTTTATTGTAAAACATTCCGCTGTCATTCGGGGTATACCATCCCGTCAGACCATATACCTTATCACTGCCGAATCGCATCGAATCGATGACATCCGGCTTAATCTGCGTATCCTTCAGATAATCATCCAGTGGTGTAAGGAATCCGCCCTGCATAAGACCCCAAATATTACCGTCAGGCACACGTACAATCTCTGCAAAAGGTTCATTCGCCATTACAGATGAAGAAATTTTCTCGGATGTTGCTCCATAATCTGTATTCAGATAGGAAATTTTAACGTTGTATTTCTCTTCTACATTTTTGATTCGTTCACGTGCGCGCTCATCCGCCTCCGAATCTCCCTTGGGAGATGCATCCCACCAGTTCGATATACGGACTGCTCTGCCCTTCAAGTCCACCTTAGGCTCCTGTTTTTCCTCTACAGGTTCGACTGCCGCTTCTTTGTTTTTATCCGCTGGTGGCTGAGTCGCCGTGTCAGGTGGTGTACCTCCACCACTGCAACCAGCAATAATGGTTACGAGTAATGTGAATATCACCAACAGGCTGAACCTTTTCTTTCTCACAAACTTCATCTTTCACACGCTCCCCCTCAAAGTTAGATAAAGATGAATCAAGCTTGCAGCATGCTTGGATGACTTCCTGGAATGACTTAACTCATCACAAGGCTGTCACGGATGGGAACTTGAAAACCTGCCTTCTCCCTTCAACAGAAAGCGCTTACGAAGTTGTCGGGATTTAATGAAACGGATTTCATGAAACCCATTTCATTATAGTATCATAAAAAGCCTTGGGTCAATACATATTCTGTTATTATTTAGAATATTTTGATCCCCTCTATTTCATTCCGCACAATTTCAGGAAAACATAACACTTAAAGGGGATAAATCATCAAAACCCTCTTACACTATACTAAATGATATCGTAGAGGGCTTCATATATGATTTAGTTTGGTTTGGTTTGGGGTTTTAAGTTTGAGGCACAACAAAAGATTCTACTTCCCGGGTCCATTTCCCCTCTTCATCCGCCAGTAACGTTTTCCAGCCGAGTTGATTAGCCGAATGCAAATTTTTCTCTTGATCATCTATAAATAAGACCTCTGCTCCATATACAAAGTGAGTTTCAACAAGTTGATATATCTCAATCTCCGGTTTGCATAGACCTACCTGATTCGAGATGGTTACACTTTGCGCATATGTGCTCAAGCTACCCAGATTCGGCTCTATCCATTCCTTGCAATGATTGCTCAGCAGATGAATATCGGCGTACTTACTCCAGCGCTCTAGGAATTGAGCCGCAGATAACGGAACGATTGAATCGAATAAAATGTCCCTTGCTCGGCTAATTGATAATTCAGGATAAGCTTTCCCTAAGGATACCCAAAACTCTTGTTCGCTCATCTTTCCAGTCCAAAGATCTCTTTTGATGCCGCCAAAGTGCTTTTTTAATTGTTCTGCTGACAGGTTTGTTTCTTGAATCATCTCTTTCCAGCACCTTAAGGACATATTACTCAACAACACCCCTGCGATATCCAAAACGAGCTGTGGTCTTGTCTGCATGGTATCAATCCTCTCCTTAACTTTCGGAATCATAATCAAACCAGAAACTTATATGCATATTTTGATAGCAGAACAATCTGTCCGGAGACTTGCTGAACATTCAAATCACTTAAAAGCATCATGAGGCAGAAAAGCATGTACCCCTTTCACACCATTCACAATTTGCGTGATACGCAGATCAACCACCGCGCTTCCCAGCGCAATCGCTTCTACCCGCTCCAGGCCATATAACTCGCCCATCAGGCCCAACATGCCATCCAATGCTTGAACCGTTGCTTCATTCAAATCCTCATCAAAACCAAAGGTAATCCATCCAGAAGGCGTATGCGCACGTGGATTGGTCAGCTTTATATCATCTATGACATTCACTGTGATATCTACAAGCTCCATGGCACATTCAATCGCCTGGCAGCTGACTTCCCCATCGCCTTGCCGTGCATGACCATCACCAATCGCCAGATAACCCCCATCTACAGGAAAAGGCAAATATAACTTACTTCCCCGTACTAGTTCCTTGCAGTCGATGTTCCCTCCACAATATCGCGGCGGCCATGTCGTATGGATTCCACCTGATTCTGGCGGCATGCCCACGACACCCATGAATGGATTTAAGGATACGCTGTATGACTTGCCCCGCACTTTACAAGACCCGCTCATCGCTTGTCGATCAAGTGTCCAATTCAGGGATAGTTCTTCGACCTCTGTTAGATGCAATTTCTGATTCTGCCAGTTGGGATATCCTCCTGCGGAAGTAAACCCGTAACTGCCTGGAATAATCTCATTGAAAATGATCTCAAGAGTCTTTCCTTGCTTCGCCTCTTCAACATAAATTGGACCGATCAAGGCGTGACCTCCATCTTTTTCACCTTGTCGTGGAAAAGGTTTCTTCCGTTCCGCATAACTTTTGCCTGTCCCCCAACCTGCGTCTAACGTCTGAAAACGGATGGAGTCCCTTGATTTTATTTTCAATATGGGTGTTGCCTCATTAGTAAATGAACCGATTAGACTTTCCTGAGCTAATGTAACGGTATGAATGCTCATAACCATCCCTCCGCAACGAGATACGTTTTCAACGGCTTCATATGATGCTGGTCATGCCATATAAATTCTTCAAGGTATTCGGGAATATAAAACAGGTTACCGTCCAAACCCTTATACTTTAGCTGGATCTGTTCCTCCGATAACCCTCGAATATCATTCATGATTTTGTGGCGGTACGTAATCGCCTTATCGACGATCTCTGACACTTCGGTGCGGTTTCCGTACTCCACAGCTTTGCGATTAAATTCATCGAAATCGACATGTTTCAATGTGATTGGCTGATTCAGAGCAATTTTCTCAATCGCTTCCTTGTAAAAATATCGATCCCATAACATCATATGGCTTACGATCGACTTAATCGTCCATTTTCCTTTTTCTAGACTGGAATTCCAGACCTTTTCTTCGAGACGACTCAACGTTTTGACAAACAACGTCCATTCTTCAAAAGTTTGAAGCAGCTGTCCCATTTCTTTGTTCATCATCTATGTCCCCCTTCTCTTCGTAAACGATGGTTCACTCTCTCACTTTCTATATCTGTGATTTCTTTGGTCACGATTTTCTTGCATGATTGAAACGATGTATTCCGAATTGTTGGAAGTCTGACTGTAACACAGCATCTCTCAAAGGATATAGATTTGCCGTGAATCGCAACTCAATTCCTCTGGCCAAAAGCCTCTCTACCAGATGATCTATTTTTTCTATGTAACTTGGTATAATCACCTGATCAGAAATATAGTACCCTGCGGTTTCATCAAAAAGTTTAAACGACGCTTCATCCATATGGTAGCGATATAACGTTTGCTGTATGATCCTTGGGTACCAATCGCTCTCAACGGTTACAATGAGGTCTGCATTGGTGTGTTTAAAAAACAACTCATGATGTTCATCCTTCATGTCTTTCGTTCTTCGAATAACAATACGAGGACAATCTCTCGGAAAGTAATAACTGAATTCATGCTGCTCATCAATTGCCCAGACAACCGCCGGAAAATCAGGCCGATTTTGTTTCATTCTTGGTTTAAAGATATGAATATCAGATTCTTCACTGAAATGATATAACATTCGATACACCTCTGATCGATGAAGTTAAGCTTCAAGCAGTATGTTCAACCCTTTTCTAATCTCATATGTTAAATGATTATTCGCTAACAAACCCTTGATCAGGTCCTGATTCACATACTCATTACTTGTTTGCAAATACTCTAAAATCAAATCCGCTTTCTCGTGTCTGCCCATCATGTGATAAGCAACGTACCACACTTCGGGACTTGAAACGTGCATTCCGTGCCATTTTACATTTGGAATAGGCGATATAGGTAACTCCAGCCGACTTCCATCTACATCAAATGCGAATCCGCCGATGACATCCACGTTTAACGACTCAATCTCAATCCTGTATTCACTTGCAAAAGGTTTGTCGCCGCTTTCCTTCTCGTTCCACTCATATCCAGCAATCGCTTCTATGAATTTGGATTTTGGGCAATCGACCATCAGATCCCAATCGTTCACGGAATCAACCAAGCCAAGAAAACACAACATCGCACTTCCACCCAGTGAATATGCAATATGATTCGTTTCTAAACGTTTGACTAATGGTAAAATCTCTTGAGGATTCATCATTATGTGTCCCACTCCTAACGCTCATTTTATATCAATCATTCGTATCTAAATTACATTAATATAAAATCTCAATCTGGTTGTATACGTTCAGCGGCTTCTGATCAATCAACACATTTGGGTCTTTCTGCTCGGTAAGTAACATATTCAATATATTTAACTCGTAGTACCATTCTCCGGTATCCTGATAGATATGCCGTCCGTTGTACACCACTTTTCCATATTCGTTTGAAGTCAATCCAAATGCCCGCTCTGTCAAAGGCTGATATCGCTTGTCATATCGGACAGGTTTCCCACATTCCGGGGAGTAGGTGAAGGTTACATCATATTCGGAATTTTCGGATTCAGGCTCCTTATTATCAATCAAAACACAACCCAATTTGATATTCTTTGCAGCAGGTTTCAGAATGACACTTTTATCTTGAATCGTCTCAAAACCGTTCTTGTTCTGCAAAATGACCAGCCTGTGGTAAGGCAGACCATAGGACATGTCGTAACTGAACAGCGTATCCGGTAAACGGAAGGCTTTCTCCATATCATTTCTGGCAGTGGAAAAAGGGGCCCCTCTCACTTCCTTCTCCCAGCGCAAGGTTATGAACTGAAGAAGTATTCTTTCTCGATTCGAGCGCTCTTTATGTTTCCCAAACTGCATATCTGTTTGCTCCTTCTTCCTGCTATTGTGCTGAAATAGTCAAGAAGCTGGTCCATCTTGCTTTAGACGTCCCAGCTTCATTTTTATTCTCCTCGTTTCATGCCACAGAAGAAACCTTATTCACTTTTGAATAACTTGTTTATAATCATCTCGGCGCATTCTTCAGGTGTATGCTGACTCGTATCTACCGAGTATGTGTACTGAATGTCGGACGCCATAATACGATGTTGCTCTTCAGACTGGTCTTCTCTGCGGTCTCCCCGTTCAATGTTACGCTGACGACAGATATCGAGAGGGCAGTATAGTTCCACAATATCGAGAGGATATCCTTCGAAAATTGTTTTCACTTGTTCATAATGCGGTGCGAGCTCAGGTCTCTCCACCAATATCCCATCGATCAGCACATGCTTGCCATGGTCTGAGAATACCTTCGCTGTGTGATACATCATGAGGATGGCTTCGCTCAGGTACTTCCAATAATCAGTCTGCAGATGTTTATCGCCGATTGTATTCTCAAATAAATCATTCGCCACAACATAAAAGAACGGATCGTCGTATGACTGCATCGCCTCGACTATAGACGTTTTGCCCGAACTCGTTACACCATTCAAAAATATAATTTTACCTTTATCCATTATGTTATCTCCCTTTGCTAAAATAAGAATCTATAAATATTTTACAACGTGTACTAATACGCATTCCAAAGCTCATTAATTCGAGTGAGATCGTTTACAATATTTT
Source organism: Paenibacillus xylanexedens (assembly GCF_007680605.1). GTDB lineage: Bacteria > Bacillota > Bacilli > Paenibacillales > Paenibacillaceae > Paenibacillus > Paenibacillus xylanexedens_B. The sequence continues at coordinate 975,783 of NZ_VEIO01000001.1, read as the reverse complement.
AGAAGTGTTCTACCGAGTAAGTACCATTCTGATAAATTAAACAATTAAGCTGCATTCCAAAGGTACATCCACCGTCAATGCCAATCTTATCTTCAGCAAACCAAACGTCCGCTGATCCATGTATGTCTTTCGTTTTGGTATGTCCAAAGACAACTTTTTTGTGAAGGTCTCCGAATGCATGCTGGATAAATTTATCTTTAATATACATAAAATCATGCTCGGGTTGTTGCCTCCATTCACTGTAATCCGGATTCAATCCAGCATGAACATAAATATGATTTTCATCCTCGTGGAATAAAGGTAAGTTGCTCAAAAAATTAATATGATGACTATAATCCGCCTGTATGATCTTCCTTGCCGTTTCTAACACTTCATTCGAAACTTGATCGTTCAGTTGACAGTAACTTTCAAGGGTTTGAAGTCCTCCATGTTCCATAAACTTGGATTGAATGGATGAAGTTCCGTCATATATGAGATCCACGAATCTTTGGTCATGATTTCCTTTTAATGCGATAGCGCGATGTTCTTGTACTAATTCCATGACCTTAGCGACGACTTCTCTACTATTTGCACCTCGATCTACGTAATCTCCCAAGAGGATCAACTGATCATATTTTGAATTGTAGTCTACGTTAATTAACAATAGATTTAATGCATCAATGCAACCATGAATATCACTAATCATGAGAGTTCGATTCATAGAAACCCTTCCTTTTGGATCTTCATGCAGTAAAAACTGACATTTGAAAATCGGTTATATTCTTCGATGTGCTTTAGCTCAAATTTCAATTCAGTCAACAGTTCGAATAGATCTTCTTTTTTGTGGTATCTATCAAAATCCATATACATAAATTGAGCGTTCGGTTTTAACACCTCTGATATTTTCTGCAAACCTTTCCGGTATGCGCCTGTCTCTTGCAGAGCAGAGCCAATCATGGTGACCAGATCATAAGTTTGAGGCAATTCACATGCTAAAAAGTCCTCACATATAACAGTAGAGGCATTGGGATGGCCCTCCTTTTTTTGTCGGTATTTGAATATGTCACATATATCAGAATCAATATCAATACTTGTTAAACTACCTGCCCCATTCAATAAGTAACCGATATAATCGTCCTATTCCCCTACTCCAATTCCAATATTAAGCGCCTTCATTCCGCTGAACACATTAAAGTATTTGGTTAAAAAATCTCTTGTCTCCAGCTCCAAATACAGACTTGCAGGTGATAAATTCCATTGATAGGCTTCCTTCTCCCTCATATGTAAATAAAAATTCAAGAGATTTTGATCATCCATCCGGGTCACCACCTCAGAATTTACAATCAGTTACTTCAGCGTACGATTACCTGATGTTATTTATATCGCTCCTTAAACTCTTTGTCTCTCTTTTTCATTTCGGTAAGCGAATGTTGAAAGAAAGCGATGTGACGAATGAAGTAAACTGCTCCCACCAGGATACAGATTCCTCCAACCCAGTAATTCAGCCTCAAATCCATCTCATAGTTAATCGGGCTGTAACTTCCTGCTGCTGCGGACTGAAATGCGGCATATCCCAGTTTGGGGATTACCTCTTCAATCGTTTTGGTAAGTGTCACTATACTGATTCCTACAATAATGAGAATGAACGAAAAAATATTGGGTAGTGCCTTCAACTCGGGTGACCTCCCTTCAATATAAACCTAAAGTTGTTTTGAATTTCTTCAATAATTTCAGATACTTGTTCTCGCCTGTACTGCTGCGTATAGAGTTTATTTTGTTCTTTTAATTCTGAGCCTAGTAAAACCAAACTGCGCTCACCCATCTGTACGTCTGCTGATCTCGATTGGTCCCTGGCAATCAGGGTACTTCGATCTACCAACAAGACAACATAGACGACCCTGAATTCAAAATCCGTTAACTGCTGCACAAGCCATTCTATTTCTGAAGGGAAAGTAACGTAGTCAATGACAACGTCATAATCCTGTTCTAACAGATTCCGGGTTAAGCTCAGTATATTTTTCCATGTCAGATCATACGTCTCTTTACATAACCATGGTTTACCTCGTCCATTCACTGGAATATGACTGATTGCGTCTCCAGAAATATACGCACTTTTGCTTAAGGCCTGAACAAGCTGTTGCGACGTTGTCGATTTCCCTACCCCAGCAGGCCCCGAGATCACGTATATGGTTTGACTCATGTTGTTCTCACCTTCTATTTATACATCTGGATATACCACATATCGAATCCTAATTTTTCGTAAAATGATGCCGTATCTTTCCATCTCCGATTGGATGATCCAACCAAAGCCCTCACAATCTGATGCTCACTTGCTTTATCGATTAAACAATTAATGAGTTCTTTGCCGATCCCTTTACTCCGATGTTCAGGATGGATGTAGACCTCATGAATTTCCAAATAACCATCAGCTTGAGGAATGACCGGCTCTGCGTTTCCACACCTAATCTCTCCGAAGGCAAAACCAATAACCACACCATGTAACCCCACAACATAAAAGTATTCGTTCAGCTTTTTTTCTAATTTTTCTGGAGTCCAGGCCACATTCTCCTAACCTACTGTAATGTCTTCTTTTTGCCACAGATTAGAGAGAGCAATAATGTGTGTAAGATCTTCCTTTTGCCCCATTCGGTAGTAGTACATATGCAAGTCTCCTATCGAACACAGTCAAGTTCTGCAAAAGATAAAACGGTCATTAGGGTTCCACACATGTAGATCATCCGCAATGTACCCTCGTAACCACAACTCGTCTTCTATACGTCTGAGATAAAAACCTTTTGGAAAATAATCATCCTCAGTAAGAGGTTTAGAAGCTATTGTAATCGAACCTGATGGTGCTTGGTTTCCTTTTTCAGTGCTTGATGTACATATCTCAGGTTGATCCAAATACTGAATTCGAAGAAAGGCACCCAAATCCATTGGACATAACTGCAAACCAAGATTATCTGCCATTTGAAAGAGTTGTAAGGTCGTAGCTCCATCCAAAAACCCTAGATTTCTAACAGCTAACTCGACCGTCTCTAATCTCATCTTTGTAGGAGAAACGATAAATTTCTCATCATCAAACAGTTTATTTCCGTATTCGTTCATTCGAATTGAACACTGCTTTAATTTATGTTTAAGCCGCGGTTTGCTTACTCCCCCAACTTCAACGACTCTTATTTCCATGGGACAATGAGGATAAATTTCGTTTTGGTCAAGCACTCCTATTTCTGTGACACTTTTTAAAGATTTAATCTGGGCAATATGATGCTGTCCATGCCAGACGAATCGTTGAATAGCGATATCCAGCGAAATGGTACCTAATAACTCTGTTCGAAGCTTCCGATTGAATTGCTCAGGTTGTAAGCCACGTAGCAGCGTGAGAAACCGTTTGTGGAGTACTTCCAGCAGCATGATTGAGTCTTCCATTGCCAAATCTTGATACTCTTGTAGCGATGCCCATAAATCTTCCCGATACGAGCTTGCGAGTGGTTGGTCCTCCGTTAATGCTCTTTTGAATCTTATGTACGCGTTCATATCGTTGTCTGCAAGGTGGTGCACAATCTGGATAACCGTCCAGCCGCCTGTACGATAAGGCGTACGAAGTTGCTCATCATTAAGATCTTGTGTAATCTCTCTTAAGGTCTTCGCAATCTTTGGAATTTGATCTAATAAGTGTTTTCGATTCTCATTGGTGAAGTCCAGGCGGGGCTCAAAGTGTCCGATTGGAAAACGTATCTTTTCATCTAAAGCCATTTTAAACACCGCTCCATTCATCTACTACAGAATCAAATCATATCCAATATAACCCACAATGTTCCATTTGCGAAGTGAAAAAATAAAAAAAGAAGCAGCCTTGTTCCTAACGGCTAGCTTCGATAACTTCTTTTTATATAGTAAATCAGGCATAGTACCCTCCTTCTTTTAGATACGAAGCCGTTATTTTATAATGTTTATAAATCTTACTGAATGCCCGGTTTGCTTTATGTTGATGTTCTCCATCACTTAAACACGGCTTGGTTACCTTAACAACCTCTCTCATATCTGTATCCATGCTCATTTCACCTGAGAGTAGGCGTCCTAAATTCAATTCAAAACGCCCTTCTAAATTCTCAGAGCAGTCTCCGTAAGCGTACGTTGCCTTACCGTCGTCAACACCAATCAATTTAAAATCGATACAGAATGCCATGCATATGCCCCCTCAGTTTACAAATGATGCTTCATTTTCATTATCCCAATCCCTTTAATTTCATTCGCTTCCCATTAAACTTGTATTCGCCGCATCGACTATAGCATCCACTTCCAGTTTAGTTATATCTTCTCAAACCAGTTGAATTGTCGAGTCATTAAACATGAGTTCCATGATTGCCCTCCAAAATGAAATTTAATAAGCACAATTTCTATTATTTCTCATTTTATTTCATACCAAATTTCATAACCCTCAATGTTTGTTTCGGAATAGTCGCTAGCGTTGGATGTTTTGAAATATCTCGCATAATAAGAGTGTTCAATGGTTTTCGTATCCTCATCCGTATTCATATCAAGATAAATTTTGGATATTTCCAGTCCCCATTTAACGCTACGGGCAATCTCATTCATGTTATCCACTGTTGTAAATCTCTTGATTACTGTAAGGATTGCTTCCAGTTCTTCTTTACTCGGTTCTTTGCTCATGTCTATTCTGCAAGAGAGATTTGGACGGGTAAACGTAAAATGAACTTTTTCAATCGACGGAAAAAGTTCCTTCAGCTCTTTTGTTAATGCTTTGGTTGAATCGGTATGGATCTTATGTGTAGTACTGCAACCTGTTATAAGTAGAAGGACACCTATCAATATAGCAATTAATTTACTCATCCTGGACTCCAATCATTGAGTATTCGTACAGATCACTCTGAGCAGCCCAGCTTCTATGATCTATTAGATGTCCTGCTCATATCTCATTGCTACATCAATCAGTGATCTATCCAATGTTTTTGATATCCTTCCAAATGATTGTGAATTGATCCCTTCAATCAAAGGGGAATAGAATACGATCACATTGATCTCTTCATTAGCCACATCTAATCCCTTCGCTTTGAAAAACCTTGCTGAATATTTATTTTCAAATCGATCTGTGGAGCAAATTTCTTCTTCCTTAACCTCGCTCACTTCAATAGATACCCTGAAATATTCCTCAAATTCAATTCGATCCTTAATTAACGTCCATCTGAATAAGGTAATCTCTTGACCATCAGGTCTTAAATAGGCATGACATCCCGTGCCATCCGCATGAAATTCTAACTGTGTATCTTCAAATGCATCATAAAAAAAGGCTTCCGAAGACCACACTCCTATAAGATCATCATTAACAAAAAACTGCACTGGCTCACTCATATAACATACCTCATTTAATAATTTCGCTTCATATTACGTATAATCAGTTCAATGGATTTCTTGGTTGAATAATGATCAAAATGTGAATGCCCTGAATACGAGCTTGCTAAGTAAGCACATTGATGAATTAATAGTTCGTATCCCAGCTGAGATGCATTAATGATGGCTAAATCTTTGTTCGCCATGACTCTCAATTGTTCATCGTATTTCCAAGGTTGCCACGTCTTCCATATTGATTCATCGTGAGATTCTAGCAACGGAATTGTATAAGTTTCTGGCTGTGTATGCTTTCTCGCTGTTTTAAGATTTTTTAAATCTTTTTGATGTATTGGAGTTATTGCACCGTTAAACACCAAGAGATCGCAACTTGAATCATCTTCTCTCGCAAAATAGATAATGTCGTGAGTATACATGGCGTGCTGAAATAAACTGGCTAATAAAAACATCTCAGGACAGTCCTTAGCATCTACTAACAGTAGATGACCCAGCTCTTCTCTTACTTTGATATTTATAGCCTTCTGTCTTAAGACTACTGCTGTCCATACAGCACTTTGGAATTTTATCTGTATTCTAGGAATTGTCATCGTCTGGGACATAACGTACCTCTTTTTAGTTTCTTTCACATGTTATTCACGCTCTAATCTTTCTAACGCCTTTCTATATTTCTCAAGTCTATGAACATCTTCCTGCGTCGGATTCTTAATTCTTGATATGTTCATATTCTCTTGAATATCAGCGATTTTCACTTTTCTTGCAGTTCGATTCGTTGTTGTCTTCTCAATAAATTCTTCGTAACTATCCTCTGTCGATCTCGTCAACAACTGAATGGCTGTTAAAATTTCTTCCGAAAATCCCAAACCTCTTAACTCTTCAATTGTGACTTCCGAATCTTCAATGACATCATGGAGAACAGCCACAATCTTCTCTTCCATGCTTTCCACTCTGTTCATAACAGCTAGCGGATGTAAAATATACGGGTGCCCACCTTTATCAAGTTGCCCTTTATGAGCTTGTAACGCGACAGATATAGCCAATTCGATGTCCAAAATAATCAACTCCTTATTTGAAATTGTTCTCTATACCCTCCGAACTGACTAAACTATTATCTACCTCGAATTTGTTTCTTTAATAACATAATTTGTCCAATATGATATGCACTATGAATACTTAGATTAGAAACAACTCCCCACCAAGGGGCATTAAAATATTCTGGAAGCTGCTTTGCAAGTTTAGATTCATCTGTTTCTTCTAAAACAACTCTCCAGCTCATAAAAACATGCTCAAGTCTATTTAATGTTTCCTTCCAGCCAGCATCATTCAATTGATCTTCATTCAAAGCAAAAGTTTCATCATTGTTGATCCCGTGATTTAATACAAATTCTCCAGCCTTATAACGCTCAAGCCATTTCTCATTCCAATAAATAAGGTGATTCACGATGGACCAAATGGTTTGTTTATTATCATCCTCAGTCAATGCTTCTTCCGTTGTTATATCTTCCAATATGTCCTCCAGCGGAATAAACCAGCTTTTATCGTTATAACATGCAGATATTTGATCTGTTAAAATGGATTTATAGGTCATCAGTTGCTCCTCTTCTCTTGATTTTTAGGTGTTAAGTTCTTCAGTAAACGTCCTGCATTTATAATACAAGCTTAGTCTACGCCACATTAAACTACCTACTAAAATCCATATCAATATACGGAATATCTTGCTCGATATTATTTAGATAGAATTTCAACGCTTCCTTGTCCCAATCACTCCAGTTGTTATAATTATCAAAATTATAACTTCTATAAATCGCGGAAACTACACCAAACTGTCTAAGATTAATAAAATCAGGGATTAATTTTAACCATGTATGATCTATTGTATTTTCTTTAACATAACCATCCATGAAATTATAATAATACCTCTTGGTTATCTCTAACCTTTGCTTTCCATCGACTACCCAAGGGATTGGAATTTCATAGAATAACGGGATAGCAATATCACTCACAAACCAACAGTATTCGGCTTCATCAAAATCAATAAATACAACATCGTCGTCTACATTTAAGTAATTCCCATGATTTAAATCTCCATGAATCATTCCATACGAATCCGTATTCTTTGGAAGCTGACTAAGCTTTCTCTTCAGAATTTCGTATTGATCCATGACATAAGAAAGTTCCGCAGGTAAATAATCACTCATATGGATCAAAAACTCTTTTTCATGCCATTGTCTCCTGTTTAAATGATGTATCAGATTTGACGTCTTTGAAAGACTATGTACTCTTCCTGCATAACCACCGATTCTTTGATAGAACAGATCGCTTTCTTCAGCGATTTTAGCCTTTCTTCCACTAGAAAACTCAAACGATGTTGCATAAAATTCCCCATCACTGATTTCCTCTACAAATTTCCCATGAATAGATGTTATCGCTTTGGAAACGGATACATGATGAGTAAACAAGTAATCTATAAAATCAATTTCAGATAAAATCTCTTTTTCGGTTCGATGGGATTTGTGTGTGATCCGGATTACAACATTTGTACCGTTAGACTTTCCAAAATATACAAAGTTCTGAAAACCTTCCAAGTCTTTAAGACTGGATCGAATAATATTAAACTTTTGAGCTGCTTCATGAAGTACTTCTTTAGTAAAAAGTTCTTTAACATGCTTTTCCATCAAATCTCTTCCTTTCTATTCACGATCCCGCCTAACATTTACGTATTTACTTAGCCTTCTATGGCTTAAGGACTTCAGCATTTACGACTTCTACTGTGTTTGATTCTTTAAAATCGAGATATATTCATCATCTCTAAGCCTTGTCACTCTACAGTTCTCATTAGTTTCAAACGCTGCAATTCTTTCTTCAATTGTTCTATTCATACTATCTTTAAATATATCCTCTCGGTCATAGTGAGGAAAGATAAGCTTGTCGGTTACACCTAATGCGCTAAAATCTGTTATATCCATAGTATTCATCTCTGGAGTAAAGTAATTGACAATGTTTATATTCGGCCCCAGTAATAACGTTCCAGCACTTACTCCAACTATAATTACATTCTGTGCAGCCAGTGTTTTAATAATTTCATCAGCACCACTTTTCTTAGCGTAATACAATAAAGTAAATGGATTTCCACCATTAATATATATAACATCAGTATGTAAGAGAATTTGTGGGTCATCAAATTCGATATCTACAAACTTAATATGCTGAAACCCCATTTCCTTGAAATCTTGCATTGCCTTTTGAGCATATCTATTATTTCCTCTCATCGGAGATGCCGTTGTAATAATAGCGACCTTTAACTGAGAGATATCTCTATCAATGAAATTCAGGAATTGATTTTTAATATCCTGAGTATAAAAACCACTTGAGGTTAGTAACAGGCTACTCATTGAAACCACCGTCCTTAATAAGGATTTGTATGATCTTGATAACCTGAAATACTCTACAAAACATCCTTGTACTCATTCAATATCTTCGTAATAAATTCTGTCTTTCCTTCAGTATAAGCTTTACGATTGTTTCTGAATTCATCTGACAGCTGGTTCTTCAAATTTGTGTACTCAGATACCAGTAAGGGGTGTTTCCTTAATATGTCTCGAAACATGATATGTCTTTGTAGTTCCTCACTTTCTCTATTGCAGACATATAGATGATGTTCGTGCTTCACATCGCCTTCACTGCTGTAAGGTACATAAACATCCTTCCTCGCAAATGCCTCTCTATTCATTATTCCTAAATCACCTTCGTGTACATATCCCAGTTCGTCTAGCTTCTTGATTACCCCTGGCAGGTACTCCATAGATTCAATGACTACATCAATATCAATGATTGGCTTGGCTGCAAGATCCGGTACCGACGTGCTTCCAACGTGCTCGATTCGTAATGTTAGACTACTAAGTTTATCTGACAAAATTGATTTTATTATATCAAATGCTTTAGGCCATTCTTGATTGTATTCTTCTATGACTACTGTTTTTTGATTCTCCAACGCCATCCTCCTTGAGTTTAAAAATATTTCCAAAGATTTACGATATTCACGGCTCAAGAATACTGATTTTAAGGCGAATGCCGGGCCGAGGGCGAATGTGCGTAACATAAATATTACGTTATATCCCATCACTAAAGTAATTTCATATCTTATCTAAGATACAGTCATATTTATATACTTGTTTAATTCGTCCAGGCATCTCTTATCGTCTTTCCACTTGGATAAAAACCATGACATATATCGTAATCCCAAGTATCTGGACGTAATTGTATAATTCAGTTTGAATTTATCCTCGGATAGATTTAATCCTCTCGAATTCATCAACATTCTATAGTTCTCGGCTTGGGAAAACTCTCTATACCTAAGCGCTACATCAATGTATAAGGAACCATAATGTGCTTCTTCCCAATCAATGAAATACACCTTTCTATTTTTGTAAACCAATGTATTACCCGGATGTAGATCATTATGTATAAGGGTATGTGAACTTTCATCCCTGAGAACTTTATCCATGTCCTTAACTATATGCTCTGCAACCATATCAATCTCTGGAATAAGATCACCAAAATGACTTATAAAATCCGGATCTGATTTCGCATTATTCCAAGTCGGTCCCCATTTCTCGTTAAGTACGGATTGAATATATTTTGAATCAAGCAATGGAAGCCATTGCAATTTATAATATTTTTCAAAGTTGAACGCATGTATATCTGCCAGAGCAGCTTGTTCATTTTTTTGAAGCAGTTCGATGTCTAAATTATTATAATCCGTTTCATAATCGACATCCTGCATGCAAAGATATTCTCGGCTGTTACTTATCATATTTAATGTAAAACTAAATGGAACATTTGCTGATTGATCATTTAGATAATTTAATGTACGCCTTTCAACGAGTGACGCTCTCTTTGAAATAAGATTAATACTCCAATCATGAGGATCATTTCTAAGTAATATTTCATGTCTTTTAAGTTCTACTGCTGAGGTGCCGTAAGCAAGATCCTGATCTTTAATACTCAATATTTCTGCATTAGGCGATACGAAGTGATCAATTGTATTCTGCATTGTGTTTCTAAGTTCTGTATTCATTGATCCTCCTTTATGAATCAGGCATTCGCCGCATAAATCTATCATTGTCTTTTACAAAGTGATATTCCTCATATAATCCATGAGCATCCTTCGTTCCGAGAATACCTAATAAATTCTTATACTTGTCAGAGGTCGTAATACTTTCAATTAATTTTTTTCCTATACCTCTACTGCGATAATCTTCATCTACATATACATCACATAAATAATAGACCGTCTCATAGTCCGTAACTAACCTTGCGACGCCGACTTGTCTATTTTCATGATACACACCAACACATTCTGATGATTGGAATGATCTTATAATCTTTTCTTTAGGTCTCTTATTAGCCCAGTAACTTCTTGATAAGAAGCCACATATGGTTTCATAATCTAATAAAGATTTATCATCGGAAATAAGAAATTCATCAAATTCAATATGCATTTTGGTCCACCCTTCATTGGGATTTCTGATCTGTATCAATCACATAAATTTTTGACTCCCTGTTCCAAGGGTGATACCCGTTACATAAATGAAGCCAGCCATACTTCTCATAATAATCGATATGATCTGTACATAAATACAATTTACTGAATCCTAGTTTATAAGCTTCTTGTCTTGCATGTGCCATCATGTCTGACCCAAGATTTTTTCCTCGTTCCTTTTCCTCGATATATAGATTTGATAAGTACGGCCATAAATCTTGTCGACTCACAAAATCATTATTCATTAACGAGTAACTACCAACGATTTCATCTCCATTTATCATAAAATACCATCGAGGTAATGGACTTGTTGTTGTCATACTGGAAGTGATACATTCCTCGAATATTCTTCTATGTAATCCCCATCTTTCCACAACATACTCGATAGCTTCTTTTAAAAGATTTGAATGTTCTCTCAAGTCAATGATTTGATACTCCATGAGTCCCCCCAATTCATGTTTTAATTTACGGTTAGGATGTACAACTATCAACGAATCGAATATCAGCTATTATGCCAATAAAACGTATAATGTGAATGTTGCTGAAATCCTAATGACTTATAAAAATGGCTATCAGAAATAACATATGCTTTTTTAGCACCTAAAGAACGGCCTCTTTTTAAAGCTTCCAGAACCACCGCTTGGCCTAGCCTCTTATGACGATACTCCGGAACTGTACATACAGGTTCAACATAAACATAATCCGTTTTCGGGCTATACCATAATCCACAGTATGCAACATATTCTCCATGTTCATTTTCAGCCACAACATGTATAAACGGGTTCAAATGGGTTGCGGATAACATTTCTTTTTGCTTACTCATCGTAATTTCATCAACGGGTACAGGCCCTTCGTTATCAAATGCTTGCCATAACATATAATGAAGTTTATATAAGTCATTCTTTATATCGATATTTTTTATGGTTATGCCTTCAGAAATTGTACCGTCAAGGCTAACATACTCTAGTGCAAGCTCAAGTATGTTTTCCGTCTGATCCTGCTTCACAAAATGATGACTACGTAATAAATCTAAAATGTGAGTATCTTTATCATTCACCGCAATCCCAAGGCCATTTTCATTACTGAAAGTAGCAATAGCATATTCTAATATATCTTTTTCTAACTCTTCAAATCCCTGTTTAGTAGCAAAAAAAGCTTCACCGAAATAATGGTCATACGTTGCTATAGCTACTAACTCATCAGCAAGATACCATAATCCAATTTTATGTTTTAAGTCACGATTAAATTCAGGATGAAAAAACATCCATTCCCACCTTGCCCAGTTCCAATTAATATGTTTACGGTCGTCTTTTGATAATTCAATTAAAAAGTCACAAATTTGTTCATAACATGAATCATCGAAATTTCTAAAAACAATTTTCATTACAATCCCTCCATATCATATGAATTCTGAGTCTATTTCTGATAACTTTCCCGTATTCGCGACCCGACTAGGTCCTTATGATCTTTATATATGTCTTTTCAACATTAGGAAAAACATCTTCAGACTGTTCTTCTACATGGTCTTCGCTTGTTTCATTCTCTATGATTTTCAATCCATCAAAACAAGCATTTTCTTTATACCAATCCATTAGTTCGGGCAAGGAGCAACTTTCCTTCAAACCCTCTCCTTCATAATAAGAAAGCAATGTCACTGTAAATGCAGGTACTACGGAATCCGCTTTCAAATATAAAATAAAGTTTTTACTCTTATAATACGTTTTAAGATACTGCTCAATCTCTTCCTCTAAATAAGAAAAGACTTCGATTAATTTCTCTGATGATATTCGATTATGCTTAATCAATCGGTTGAATCCATGGATGTAGAAGTATTTATGATAAAGTTCCTTCTCTCTCAACTTGGGATCATTAGCAAATAAAAAAACGGGGGAAGTCGTTATCGAATGAACTTCTCCATATGCTTTTTGAGCATACTTCTTTAAGTAATCCAGGATCAAAAGCTCACTCCTCTTTGGTAATTTTACTTAACGTTCCTGTACTCACGGCCTCAGCGTATGCAAAAAGATTGAATATAAAGTTAACTCATCTCGCCACATCGTTAATTTACATTCACAGCTCATTATCCAATGGTTTAATTAGATACATCAGCAGATCATCGTCTACCATCACTTGCTCTCCGGGTTTTACTTCAATATTCTTATAGGTAATTCCTCGACCATCCATGTAATACCCGCGTTTGTTGTACATCATCTGAGCATTACCGTAATCTTTATAGAGCCCTACTCCTAAGCCAATGAATCTGGATCTCTTGGATGCTATTCTTTCAAGTTCATCGAACATTGTACTGGCAATCCCCTTCCTCCTGAACTCTGGAAAAACATTCAAGTCATTTATTTCCGGGATATTGCCTGTTTTAAAATACGGATAATCCGAAGTAAATATTAAGTGGCAACACCCAGCCAATGTATCTCCATAGTAGGCCATTAAAGTCACTCTCTTGCCTTCTATATTTTCTTCCAAGCACTTATCAAAATAGTCATTCGAGGTGTACCATGGATATCGTTTTGAAAATTCAAAATTTAATAAAGATACTTCTTCATGATTTGAAAGGTGTCTTATTCTTATTTGGTTTTCCATTTTCATTCCTCTTTCTATCAATTTTAGTTAACGTTCCTGTATTCACGAACCCCGGGGTTATCTGTTTAATTTATCGGATGTCAGTGTCTTCTTCAAATTCCTCCAAAAAATGATTCACTTTATTTTCATAGTCTTCCCAATTGTACTTTTCGTTTTTTATGATCAATTTTGGTATCTCCCATTCCTGAACGATATTGAAAATGAAATCTTGGTTTTTCGTCCAAAAATGTCCCGCTTCAATAAAATCATTATCCGTGTAAAGTCCACAACGATCCTGTGTGAACTCAGGTCCTCGAACATTACATATCCATTTCCAATGTTGCTCTACATGAGTTTGATAAAAATAAATGAGGATCGGATCGAGACGACTTAAAATAAGTTGTACTTTCTTGGTCAGATCTAATATTCTTTGTTTGTCCATTTGCATATTAAAGGCAAAGCCAAGCGTATTCTGAAAAACGTAACTTTCCATAATTGTAACTTCGTCTCGCCCTACTCTTTCATTGACAAAATCAGTGAATAGCTGTTCAACTTTTGTAGTAAACCACTCCGCTTCATCTTGATTAGTAAAGGAAGTAAACGTCTTATCGTATATTCGCAATGGATGGTTCTCTTCTAATTCGTGATAAAACCTATTTTGAATATTCATCTTATTCAACTTTGCACCTATTATTTTTCCAATCGTTGACTTACCGGAACCCGGCATTCCATCTATCAGTATCAATCTTGACTTCATATGTATTCCTCACTTCTATGTTTAAATTGTTCCCCCACAGCTCATTTCACCTAACGTTCTTGTATTCACGACGTCCAACTCCCTTTAGCCCGAAGGCCAGCCCTGATGCGGTTAGAGAGTTGGATGTATCCGGCTGAATCCGCTTGCCTGCAACTACATTTGCCTCCCCCGAATCGACTTCAACTTCTGCCGGACCGATTAATCAAAAAGAAAGTACATATGAATCTCTTTTATGACATCACTCTCATTAACAATAAATTCTGCAAAGAATCCAAGATCACCTTGAAAGTATTCATATATCTTTAAATTTGGTTTGTTGTCAATCCTCTTCAGGTTTGCGTATTTAATATTTGAATATGCATTCTTCAATTTTTCTAAATGATCCCCAACTTTTATCCCTTCAGATGTTTCATATTCATTCTCATCTAATATAATTTCTGAAAGCCATAGACTGTTTTTTTCCACCCCCAGAAATTTTAATATTAATCCACTATAATAGAGATTCTTAGAATACATACCACTAAAGGTATCTGCTCCATCACCGAGTTGCTTAACTTGAGAAGCTTCTTCAGGCTCCCCTAATATATGCACTACAGTCTTTTCTTTGTCTCTCAGCTGAACAAAGGATTGTTTATATTTTATTGAATAATATTTATCTTCTTTAATATTTCCTAATTCAGGAGTTGAAACTGGCGGATCCATGAATACCGTCTCTTCTGTAGAATCTGATTCTGAATTTGCATTTGTCGTTGGGGGTTCTATCGAAGGATCTGTAGCACTAATTGAGGAATGTTCTTCTTTGAAGTCAGAACAACAAACAATGAAAAGTAAAGTAACACATATAATTATTGAACTTATAATTTTCATTGCATAACTCCTTTCTAAGTGACCAACGAGAGCGGTTGCATTGCGTTAGAATGTAATACCTTGTAGAACTTAAATCACTTTTTGTTTTGACTTGTATATTTTTCACTGATTTCTTATAACGTTCTTGTATCTACGAACCCGAGAGGCTTAAGAGAGCGTCAGCAGTTTCGCTTCCTCGAAAAACCTCTGCCGGGCCGAGGAGCGAATGCCCCAAAGCGAGAATATGTTGTTATCCTATGTTCATTCCTTCATGAATAGCTTCCTAATACTACATTTTATTTTTCTTTTGTACAGCTTTTAATATATTCTCCACACTACTATCATCCCAAATAACTACATAACACTTTTCTTTATTTAGCTTTTGAAGAGCGCCAAGTCGATGATTACCATCCCTTACACTTAAAAAGCCTTCTCTGTTTTCAGCAATTAATGGGGGTACATCCCATCCGCTTTCTATACGATCAGAGATTTGATTAATGTTATGATTCCATAAATTTTCATCTTCTACATATTCCATATTTGATTCAGGACCAACAACTCTTTCTAGATAACTGATATTGATTTCAATTGGCCCTAACCAATAGCGTCTTTTCATTTTTAGTCCTTCTGATAATCCAACATTGTCCCCTTCCCCATTCAAAAAAAGATGAATCCATGCTTCAATATCATCATTCGCAGCATACTCCATTGCAGCATTTAAAGTAAATCTAGTCATAGCTACACCTTTCTATTAGTATTTAAAATCAATGCATGAATTTCGGATGACGTTCCTTTATTCACGAACCTGAGAGGCTTAAGGCGCAATGCGCCGGGTCGAAGACCGAGGCTCCAATGGAGCCGATGCTTGAATATTATGTTATATGATGGAAATACTTCTTCGAGATTGCTTACTAACCTTTACATTTTATAGCTTTTTATTTTGATTCATCTTTTTCGATGTGTTATCATATTCTTAAATAAAGACCAAGTGCAGCGAACACTTGGTCAGTACAATTGGCTTGGATGGTCTATTCCCTTCTAAGTCTCAGGTAAATAAAAACCCACCTTCGGCGGTCAACCTTTGGGTGGGTTTTTACTTTCTCTTGTTGTTATTGATGTAAGTTAAAAGTGCAAGAATGAATGTTCCAAATAATAACATCAGAGTCATCGCATCTTTCACTTCCATGGTCTCACCTCCTTTCGAAGGGAAACCATGCCCACCCAAGATTCAATTGTATCTATATTTTACCTGTGTTTACATCTCCGTACAAGTGTTCTTATCTACTTTTTTGTATTATTCCTATATTCTATTTTCAGTCCATCATTTCTATCATATAACGTTCACGTATTCACGACGCCCAGCGAATGCTGGGTGTGTCCGACTACTCCTTCCTCCCCGAAATCCTTCTGCCGGACCGAGGGCGTATGCCCGATGCGTGGATATAATGTTAGATGATGTTGCTGACTTATTCGAATCACTCTGGATATTTCATTGAGGCTTCTATCAATTCATCTTCCTCATCGAAAACTCTTAATACTCTGTCAATGTCACTAACTTCGTAGCTTCTAACTACAATAAGCTGTTGCATATGAAGACCTGGTGGATCTATGTTTGGTCTAGACAAGTTATTTAGCAATCGTTCTGGTGTATATAAAATGCTCCATCTTTTGGAACCATCCGTAAAATGCATCGTGATTTCTATCCAATTCCATTCTTCTGGATTATCAGTTTCAACCTCATCATCGAAATGCCATCTTAATAGCCTTGGTCTTAAATTCAGTTCTTTCACAATGTTTTCACCTCTCTTTGTAACCTAGCAATTTCGGCTAACGTTCACGTATTCACGAACCCCAACGGGATTGTCTGCTGAAAGGCTTCCTCGAAATCCATCTGACAGACCAAGGCTCTGAAGGAGCCGCAGCGTGAATATTATGTTATGTGCTGTTGATGCTTCTCGAGTTACGATCATATAATTATTGTTTCTATATCGCTTTTTTAATGTTTTCAATATAGGTCGTTCGTGTTTCTTCATCCATTAAATTGTTATTTCTGTATTCTTTGTTCAAAAATAAGTTCAAGAGACTTTCGGTACTCAATATTATTTCCTTATATGTTCTATCATTTAATTTCCCATTTATCCATTTGTTCTTCTTCGAATATGTTTTAATTATTACTCGTGCTTTCAATTGTTTGATTCGCAAGACAAATCGGTTAAATAAAGGCTCCAATATAAATTCAATTAAACTGTCCATCAGTTTCATCCTTTGTTTATATGTTCATTCTTATATTTCAGCAGTTGCACATAACGTTCCTGTATTCACGACCCGGCGTATGCCGGTTGTCAGACGAATGTCCGCAGCGTGAATTTTATGTTAGGTGAAGCCAATCTCCTCTTTGAGTTACATAACAAATTTCTAATTATATTCTTTGTTGTTCTTCCATCCACTCTTCAAGTGCCTCTTTTATTACAAAACGATCTTTAGAAGAAATGCTTTTGATTTCATTCCAGTCCCCATCTACAAGTTGTAAACTATACTCTCCGTTAATATTTGAATCAGGATACCATCCTATGTCGAAAAGGATCGTATCTTCTCTTTCAGGCACATACCATTCCCCTTTTTTTATTTTCAATTTAATTATTTGTAGTAAATCTTCTGTGAAGAAACCCCAATTCTCAATGAAATCACCACTGTCTTCGCTGAGAATAGGTTCTACATCATAAAACTTGTTATAGACTACTGCATAGCCTGCTGGAACCTTAAGTTGTATTAAATTCAATCTCCTCATCCTCTTACTAAATTTCTCATTGATTTCACCTAACGTTCCTGTATTCATGAACCCCAAAGGGGTTGTCTGCTGAAATGCCTCCTCAAAATCCTTCCCCCAGACCAAGGCTCCACAAGGAGCCTCTGCTTGAATATTATGTTAAGCGTTGCTTCTGTCTTCCTGAGTTGACTTCATTGATCCTTTATTTACATAAATCTAATTTTCTTGGTTCTTATTCTTTGTATGCCAATTTAAAATCTCTTTTTGTGTTCTATTAATCTTGCTGTTAAATCGTTCTCTGTACTCTTCTTTAATATCGTTTGGATCATATCCATACCATACCTGACAATTGATCAAAAGATCCCGAATCTCATCCATCGAATCTTGAAAAAGCAACATTAATATTTCCGTAGTTAAACGATCGTGTTCGTCATCAGGAGCACCGCCTTCAACTAGATTTACAGGATCAAATCTGTTAACAATGTCTCTTAGTTCTAAAAATGTCTTTGAATCTTTTAAAATCTTTATTTCACGATTTTCTTTAGCACCGTTTCCGAATTTCACATAATCCCTCCGAGATAAATCATTGAGTCCACTTTAAGATTTAACAGGCTGAAATCCTGTAAAGTGTTGTTTGCTTTGTAGATTACGCTTATTGTTCGAATCCTCCTCGTCGATCTTGGTAATTCCTCGCCTTTAAATCGTTCTTAAATGCGCTCTTCCAGAAGTTGCGCTTAACGTTCCTGTATTCACGAACCCGAGAGGCTTAAGGCGCAACGCGCCGGGTCGAAGACTTAGCCTCGCAGAAGTTGTCTTCCTGACCACACTTCCCCGAAATGCCTCAAGCAGACCAAGGAGCCGACAAGCGACGTAGCGTGAAAACGATGTTAGGCGGAGTCATTGTTTTCCATGATTAATCTTGCATATTCATTCCATTCTTTATTATCAGTGTTGATTTCTAAGGTAGGCACTATTGATCTTGTTACATTATATCTTAGATTGTTTTGAGTACCGATAAGCTCGTTACATGCTCGTCCAATATCCGACTTCGACTTATTGAGCCATTCATCTGGATCTCTACTCTTTATTCTCTCTTCTACAACTTCATCCGATATTGTAAGCAGAATACATTTAGCCCCTAGTTCAATTAACTGCTTTTCAATATCGATAATTTCAGTATCATCGTGTTCTGGGAAAGCGACACGATGGTTTAGATGAAATCTTTTTAGGACGAAGAAAAGCCCCCGAGATCTTCTGGATGCTGGTCCTAAATGTATTGCCCAATCATTAAGTTTCTTTAGCATTTCTACTCTTTCCTTAAGTAAATTCAAATGTTCATTTCGAGATAAACTCACATACTCCCCATGATTGTTATTTAGTATTTGTGAATAATGTTCTCCAAGAACAACTACACTCCGTTCAGCGGATTCATCTTGAGATTGATGCTGTTTTATTGCTCTTAATACTGATGTTTTTCCAGCATTGGAATACCCTTCAAGAATTACTCCTCTGATATTCATCCATTAAATACTCCTTCTTTACAATGATTTCGCCTAACGTTCCTGTATTCACGACCCAGCGTATGCTGGGTGTCCGGCGACTGCCGGACCCAGGGCGTATGCCCGCAGCGTGAATATTATGTTATGTGATTCCATTTTCTTTTTTTCATAAATTATCTTTCTTAATATCTCAGGTCATTTTACATAAAAGATAATGAATCAGAGAGGATTTAAAACACATGGAAGTAGAGGAATTAACCCTTATAATTCAGACATTTAGCCTTATGCTTCTTTATTAAATCGAGTCAAGGACACTTTATGGTGAAGAGCTTAAATATTTTTAATTGTGCTTAATATTAAAAATACGACTTAATAAATTAAAAATTCTTCGTTCTCAAATACCGCTATCTTCGAGGCATCCTTAAGAGACCGATCTCCATATATACATTTTTCTCCATAGCGTAGAACTATATCTTCTTGTATTTGGTAAACTACCGCATTTAAATTATATTTATACAATCCATCTTTTGATTTTGGATAATTTAAAAATTTTGTTTTATTATATTTAGGATTAATCGCCTTTATTAATGATTTCTCACAATCCAAAGATATAGCATTTTCATTGATTCCATGATTACCTACTAATAAGTCATTAACATCCTCAAAACTCATATCGGAATCAATTCGAGAGACTAAATCACTGGAAATATTGAAAGGTAGTAAGACAAGGTCGTTAACCATCTGATAGTTCTCAGGAATAATATTTTCATTTATTAGTATTTCTTGTAATGCATGATGGCTTTTAAATCTTTTGAAAATGTGCTGTTCTGTACATTGTCCAACATAGAGTACATCGTATGTTAAGATAGGTTCAGGATCGCCTTTTGTAAGAAGAGTTATTAAACCTTGACTATGCAAATGTAGTAGCCTATCAATATTTGCCGCGAGAATGAATTCTTTATCACCTCTATAAAGTGTGATTGAATGAAAACTTGCTTCATCCTTAGTGTTATTTCCAGTTCTCATATAAGTTAATCCACCTTTAAAAAGTTTCTCATTATACGTTTGAGATATTATTATTTCTAATTCATTAGATATTCCTTGCATGCTTATTTTCAAATGAACTTTACTAGAATCACCTTCAATTAATTGCATGATCGGCAATTTTCTTTTAGCAATTATATATATAGTACAATTTTCGAGATAGTTGCCTATGTCTATATCATCTCTAAACTTCTCAAATTCAAAAATGGTCATCGGAGAGTAACTTAATCTTAGAATGTTGTTAATTTGTTTCATAAAAATCCTCCTTCATAAAATTCTACTGCTCAATCATTTTATAATATTTTAGAGTTTTTTAGTTTCTACAAAATTAAGCATTCAACTTATTGGCTAAAGTACGCTTAAAGAATTGTAAAAATTAATTTACATGATAATTCAAAAAGGTATTGTTGGATTTCACATAACGTTTCCGTATTCATGAACCCCGTAAGGGGTTGTCTGCTGAAATGCTTCTTCGAAATCCATCTAACAGACCAAGGCTCCAGAGGAGGCGCAGCTTGAATATTATGTTATGTGGAGTCAGTCACTTCATTGAATTACTTACACATTGATTTTTGAAATCTTTCTTGAAATTATTCTTATAACTTCTTCTGTTTCTTTATTATCTGTGTCAATATGTTCTTGAAATTTAATATCTTTAAATGCAATTGCACCCGCGTTTGTTTGCTTCTGATACCAAACATCAAATTTGTCTCCACGTTTTTCAATTCGTTTTTTGATCGTCTCTTCAGATGCTAAGAGGCAAAAATGAAAAGTATCTCGATCAATACTTCTAAATCCATTTAATATGTAATTGAAATTTTCAGACTTATAAATTGTCATTGGAACAATAAGATGTTTCTTATACCTATTCATTAATTCTTGAGCTGTCTGTACTACAAGTATTCTCCATAGTTCTATATCCTGAAAATCATCAGTTCGTTCTTCTTCAAAGTAGATGTCCTCTGTTATGATTTTTCTCAACATATATCCAATTTCTTCAGGATCATAAATCATACTATTAGGGATTAGAGGCTGTAACTTTTGAGAAGTCGAGGTCTTGCCGGATCCAAATGACCCATTAATCATAATAATCAAGTGATCACTCCTTCTGGTTTAGGTTTAGATTTACGCACTTGACTGATTTCAGATAACGTTCCTGTATTCACGACCCGACTCATGTCGGGTGTCCGGCGAATGCCGGACCAAGGACTAATGTCCGTAGCGTGAATATTATGTTAGGCGAATTTATGGATTTTACTATCCCTTATTCCATCTTAAATGATTATCCCTTATATCAATGAACCTCCCATTTTCCTTAACAGTTTTTTCCTCTTTATTAATTTCAATGATACCATAGGTTTTTTTCGAATGACAATTTGGGCATAACACCCATAAATTATCTATTGTCTCGCCACCTCCTTTAGATTTATCAATAATATGATCGACTTGAATTATCCAAGCCAATTTCTTATTTCTGACGTACTCTTGGTAGAAACCGCATACTTGACATGTATGTTTCTCTAGCTTGGCAATTCTTTGTTTTTGTGCTTTGCTCTCTTTTCTTATTTTGCTTCTCTTCTCGCTTTCAGTATACTGATTTGCATAATCACTAAATTTTCTTGCCTCTATTTCAATTTGATCCATAGATTTCTTATTCAAGTCATCCATAATTATTTCTTCATCAAAAATCAAATATTCGCTAACTTCAAACTCTACAAACTTGTTATACATTTTGATACTGTCGTCATATTTGATTCTTAAATGGTAATGTTTAATTCCACCATTTTCGTTTTTCGATTTGTCAGCATTCTTCATATAATCAAGAATAAATTTAAAAGGTATTTTCAAAACACCTTCATAACCTAATATCAAACACAGTGCTGATATATTTTGAGATTGATATTTTTGAAGTGCACTAGGTGTCACCCCATACCAGTAACCAACACCATCTGGATAAAGATGAGAAAACTTCATCGTTACTACCTCATCACTCTTTAGCTTATAGTAATTTATAGATTCATCTTTATATAAACGCTCATATCCTAATAGCTCAGCCGCGGTCAAATCACTTATTCCTCTTCTTTCCATAGCTTTTACCTTCTCTCTATAATTTCGCCTAACGTTCCTGTATTCATGAACCCCAACGGGGTTGTCTGCTGAAATGCCTCATCGAAATACATCCGCAGACCAAGGCTCCAAAGGAGCCGTAGCATGAATATTATGTTAGGTGATGGATGCTACTTCTTCGATTCTCCTGTATATTGTATCTGCGATTTTCCCGTTTTTATTATAAGTTTTTTTCAACCTACACTTTCTATTTAATAGATTTTCATGTCTGTATTTATCAATCAATATATTCTCAAGTGTTTCAAATTGATAAGAATTATTCTTCTTCCCTTCCATACATATTAGAATCAGTTTGTAATTCATCAGAACTCTACCAGCTTCAGCAATGCTTTGATCACTCTCTTCTCTTTTAAAATCTTTTTTTACTATATTCTTCAATAAGTTATTAAAACCGCCTATTTTCCTTAAATCCAAATGTCCTCCAAGTCGTTCAATAAATGGCCTTGATGATGCTTTTCCTATGTACCTAATACTTTTTTCATCTTTTACTATATAAATTCCATTCCCAACAAAGCCATTATCTAGATCAGTAAAATATACTAGATCAAATAATTTTAAATCACCAATAACTTTCCCTTCGGTTGATTCAATTAAATTAAAAAGCTCATTCCAAGTTTTATCTTGTAGAAAATCTTCATTAACAATCCACATCTGTTATATCTCCTTTATATATAGTATCTTTCACCTAACGTTCCTGTATTCAAGACGTCCGGCGAAGTCGGATGTGTCTGCTGAAACGCTTCCACAAAATTCATCCAGCAGACCAAGGCTCCAAAGGAGCCGCAGCGTGAATATTATGTTATAAGATGGTCGGGCCTTCTTTGAGTTTACTCGCACAAGATGCTTTATTCTCCCTCAACCAATAAACCATAAAATCAAACAACTCTATCGAATGTCTATGAGTACTCTTACAATTTGGTAATTCACTTTTTATCTTTCTTACGTTGGTCTCAATTTCATCTGACTCAATAAAACAAACTAATCCTGGACAAAAATTATCTAGTGCTTGAAAATATCTCTTTTGGGGCTCAATAAATCTTAAATTCTGTTCAAATCCTCTTCTCAATCTAGTCTCATCACTTGCTTTCCTTTGTCTCAGATTAGTTTCCTGTGTGTGTAGAATAAAATATTTGTCAGGAAACCCCAGCTTCCTTTGATTCAATAGTGGTCTATAAAAATTTTCAACAAATTCTAATGACTGCCCATCAAATAACGTAAAATCAAAAGCCCAATTGTACCAAAACGGCTGATATAAATCGATATCAATAATCACTAAACCATCTTTTTCTTTCTCGGTCGCAATCTTCCATCGATCTACCTGCCTCTCAAAAAACCATTCTGGATAAACTAATTCTGGCTTTTCCCACCATGCTGCGACCTCAGGAATATGAAATGATCCATTTTGATTTGCAAGCGTCGCAGATGTTGTAGTTTTCCCCGTAGCACTTGCTCCCTCGATACTAATAATTGTCATTTGTTTAGATTCTCCTTATTTCCTTTTGCCCGACTTTCAGATAACGTTTCTGTATTCATGAACCCCAAAGGGGTTGTCTGCTGATATGCCTCCCTGAAATCCTTCTCGCAGACCAAGGCTCCAAAGGAGCCGCAGCATGAATATTATGTTATAAGATGGAATCACTTCTAGAATATACCTTCACTATTTTTCTTCTTCTGGTACATATTCAATTAAATCCGATAATTTGCAGTTAAATGTATCGCATAGTTTAAATAAAGTTTCTAGTTTTGTTGTTTCTATATTCGTCTCCCTATATAACTTGTTGATTGAGTTACGACTTAAGCCTGATCTCACCATCAATTCTGTTATATCATCTATCCGATGTTCTGCCATGAGTTCTCGTATATTGCACTTGATTACGTTCATCTTTTCCCCTCCATAGTTCTATCTTATCTTCCATATTAGTAATCATCAATGAAAAGCGAATATTTAACTCTACAAAGTCAAATATTCACCTTGTAATTAACTTTATGAAGTTATATAATAACTCTATAGAGTTAATTACAAGGAGGATTAAAATATGGTCAATACATTAGAAACGCTAACAGAACCACTTATAAGAATACGTTTAGAATTACTCTATACTAAGCTTTTGGAGTATCATGCGGAATACACTCAGCTTTCTTCTGAGTCAGAACAATACTTTAAAACACTCCGTGATGCTTTGCCCGATCAACTTCAACATACGGTCTTTCTTTACGAAGACGCTCAAATTTCTCTTCAATCCATCTTAGAAAGAAGTATATACATACAAGGTTTTAAAGACGCTCTACAACTCTTTAGTGAATTACAAAACTCTAGCATTTAGAGGATCATATGATCCTCTTTTCTTTTGCTTAGTGTGTTTTAATTAGAATTATGAATCAATTCCTATGCTCTTCATAAGAGCAGTATATTGTTCAGCATCTTCTTTAACCTTGTCAATAATTAACCTAGCAGTTGATACCATTTCAGGCACTTCAACTGGCATAGCCGCTCTTTCAATAGAGCCTTGTAAATGAGAATACTCGTTATTAATTCTATCTATTAAAATTGAAGGAATTTTATCTTCCCCAAAGAAACGTTCCAGTTTGTCCTCAGAGAAATCAGGATATTTAAAATAAAGATATATCTCTAAAAACTTTCTTGCGTTGTTACCAAAATTATAAAACAAATGGAAATTCGAATCATCTACGGTGTCTATACAAGAGCACTGGTGTATGCAAGAGAATAAATAGTTAAACTCAGTGCCAAATTCTTTTAAGTATTTCGGCATAAGTAATAATGTTGAATAATGACCTTGCCTGTTGATTATAAAGTACTGCTTGCTACAACTTTTACTTTTTCCATTTGGTTGTTGTTCCAAACTATTCAATCTTCTTAAATACTTCAGAAAATCAAGGTTATGAGTTGACACAAAAAGCTGCTCAAATGCCCCTTTTCCCGCTATTTCAGCAGCAATCAAGCTGTAAACGAAAAAAATATGATTCCCATCCAAACTAGAAATAGGATCATCAATCCAAATTATAGGTTTAAGCCCACTAGTATCAATATCATTTAATTTTGCAACAAAATAGCAAAAAGAAATCAAACTACACTCCCCTTCACTTAAATGATAAGCACGTCTTCCATTTCGAACAATTTCAAAGCGAACCTTCTTTTCGCCATCATTAATATCTTCAATAGCTTTTAAAGAAAGAAACTCGTGACCAAAAAAATCAGTAAGGTATTTATTAACTAAGAGTGCACCTTTCTCCTCATCGTTTAGCTGACGCTTTTTATTTGTTATTAATTCTTCTAGTCTTTCTATCTCTGTTTGAGTTAGATCAAGTGCTTGCTTAGCATCTTCTACTTTCTTTTTGTTTTCGCTTATGAAGCCCATATATTCACTGTAATTTGTCATTTGACAAAAATCATAGACCTCTTGTAAGCGTAAAGCTTCTCTAGCATTAGTCTGCTCCGATGCTAAATTCCCAGTAAAATCATTAGATTGAATACGCCATTCCTCATAGCTCTCCAAAATCATTCGTTGTTCTTGAGAGCAATCGAAAGGACGTACAAAAGGTATAGATACCGTTATAGCTTCTTTTCTCTTAGATAATTGCTCTTTTAATAATTTCAGTTGTCCATTATACCTAGACGAAAATTCCGAATATGACTCAGACAATTTTTCGATCTCTTTATGAAAATTGGAATAAAACAAGCCTTTATCAGTTACAAAACCATTTTCAACTGCTTGCATTTCCATTTCAATTTTTTCGATCAATTTCCCAATTCTTTGTTCTAAAGCCCTCGATTCATCATCAAAATGCTTATGTAAAACGCTCCAACGTTCATCTGAAACTTTTTCTCCACAAAACGCACACATTTCTCTTTTATCTTTATGTAAGTCATAGCCTTTTTTCACCCACTCATTCAAGCTAACCTCACGAAGCAATTCACTAATTTTATCAGAAGAACCAATTTCTTGTGATAATAATTCTTCTGCCTCAATGCAGAACTTTTCCCATTGAAGGGATAAAGTTGGGAGAGCTGGAACAATGGACTTAACTTGCTCTTTTAGCATCAGTTCATGTTCAGCTTTTTGATGATCAACTAACGAATTGTACGATTCTGACAAAACCTTTTCGATATCTGTCTTCAACTTGGATATATTGTAATTCTGGTCTCCAAACTTATTGGATCTATACTTTATCCCTGTGTTGCGTCCTGTTGCCTTTTCTGAAAGTTGTCTGTCTAAACTACTAGCAAGCTGATCGTTAGCTGATTTTACTTCAATATAAATTGTTTTGTAATTCTTCAACTGTTCGTATAATCCAGTTTCTTTGTTTTCCTCATTGGAACCAATCTCATTTCTCAAAACAGCAATTTCTTCTTCTAGGGTATTATTATCATCACCAAGGACAGCAAATGGTTTTACATTATCTTCTGGATCAATTATAAACCTCAAATTTTCTCGAACAAAATCTTCATTAAAAACTCTGATATTCTTTTGAACATTAGCTATTTGATCTTGATTTATAGTAGTATCATCATCAAATATTACAGAGAAAGACGGACTATCGTATTTTTCTGAAATTTCACCGATTTCCATTGCCCTTACAATGCGAGAAAGTGTTGTTTTTCCAGCATAATTTCTTCCGTAAAGAATATTCATTCTATCAAATCGCATTATTTGACCATTATTATTTATTACTGAATTATCCCATTCGAAATTTTGGAATACTGCAAGATTTCTTATAGTTCTAATCTTCTTGATCATTAAAATAGCCCCCCTGATTCAATTTGTTTATAGAGTTTTTGTTATTGATAGTTTTAGACTCTGTCGTATAACATAATTTCTACGAACTTCGTATATACCGCTCATTTCAAACTCATATCCGAACTACATCTAATATAACCCAATTTGTTCCATCTGCGAAGTCATCAAATAGAGAAAAGCAGTCCCACAACTGCTTCGCTTGTTATTACTTGCTAACAAGCATACCTACAGTTACAACGGGACTGCTCTGACTTATTTTAAAGCCTTACTGCCTCATACCTAAAATCGTACTCCCTACTCCTAAACCTCATTTCCCACCGACACTCCATACCACACGCTCGCTCATGGCTTTATGCTGGGCGATCAGGCAGAGCTCTGCTGCCTTAAATGCGTGCTCCTGTGTCATTGCAGTCTCGGTACGATCCAGACAGTCGCGGATGAGCTGACCGAAGAACGGATAACCAACTTTGCCTTTGACGTTGTATCTGAACTCACCCTCATGGTTAACCAGGTATACCTGATCCCCTTCCGGCTCGCGTGCAATATCGATGTACTTGCGCAGCTCGATGTAACCGTCTGTGCCGAGAATAACGGTACGTCCATCGCCCCAAGTACCGAGGCCGTCCGGTGTGAACCAGTCTACGCGGAAGTAGCCGGATGCTCCGTTATCACCGATCAGGGAAGCTTCACCGAAATCCTCCAGTTCCGGGAACTGTGGATGATTAAAGTTGTTGACCCGGCTGAATGCTACCTGTGCATCACTACATGACGCAAAGGTCAAGAACTGTTCAATCTGGTGACTACCAATGTCACAGAGAATGCCGCCGTATTGCTGATGGTTGAAGAACCAATCTGGTCGTCCGCCCGCGTTCAAACGGTGTGGCCCTGTGCCCATGACTTGAACTACTTTGCCGATGGCTCCTTGCTCAATGAGCTGTCCAGCATAGATGGCACTTTCCACATGCAAGCGTTCACTGTAATACACCATGTATTTTTTGCCCGTACGCTTTACTTCTTCACGTGCCAAGTCTAATTGCTCCATCGTGGTGAACGGGGCTTTGTCTGTAAAATAATCCTTCCCTGCTGCCATGACCCTCATCCCAAGTGGTGCACGGTCTGACGTAATAGCGGCGCTTGCTACCAGCAACACCTCTTCATCCGCGAGTACTTCCGCTTCGGATGCGGCGACCTGTGCCTGAGGGAACTGTTTGCGGAATGCATCCACTTTAGCCTGGTCCGGGTCGTACACCCACTTGAGCGTAGCTCCAGCCTCCAGCAATGCGCCGACCATGCCATAGATATGTCCGTGATCCAAAGCCACTGCTGCGATAGTGAACTCTCCCGGTTCGCACACAACCTCTTTTGTAGCACTTTTAGGTGCATAAAACATTCCGTCTTTCGCCATGTTATCCCATCCTTTTCTTTATTGCATTTAATGTATATTGATCAAGCCTTTTGATATCCCAGACTCCATCAATACGTTTGACTTTTCATTTACAACCGGATTTCCCTCTTGATATTGGTAATCAAAAAATCAGGAGATAACAGCGATTGAAAGATTATTCTGTCATCGAAGTGTTCCGTGTAAATCTCCAGTTTCACTTATTACGTCATCATTTAAATGTCTGACTCAGATCGGCAGGCTGACCGCCCGCATATGCTTTGTCTTTCTTCGTAGTTGAATTGGCAATCCGCTCCTGCAAGTGCTCGTAGAACAAGTCTTCATTGATCGGCAGATCGACCCAGTTATCCGTCCAAGTGGAGAGCAACATCGCGTTGGATAACGTTAAGCCGTGAATGCCATCCTGACCGGGAGCAATCAATGGAACCCCTGTGCGAATCGCATCAACCCAGTTGCGGATTAACCCCGGATGACCTGTCTCAATGCCTGTAATCGGCACATCGCATTTCCAGCATTCCGGCTGTCCGAATCCGCCGGTAAAACGTTGATTGAACTCTGGTTCCGATTCGCGTAAGCGCCAGAAGGTGAGTTGTCCGTCTTCGATGACGATCTTACCGCGGTCGCCGCTAACCTCAAAACGGTTCGTTCCTGGTGCTTCACCCGTGGTGGTTACAAAAACACCGGTCGCTCCATTTTCATATTCCACATAGGCAGTCACGTCATCTTCCACTTCTATGTTCCGGTATTTGCCGAAGGCGCAGAAGGCACGCATACGCACAGGCATCATACCTATTGTCCACTGCCACAAGTCTAACTGATGCGGGTCTTGGTTAATCAACACACCCCCTCCTTCCCCTGCCCATGTTGCACGCCAGCCGCCTGAATCATAGTAACTCTGGGAGCGATACCAGTTCGTAATAATCCAGTTGGTACGTCGTACCTCACCAAGCTCACCTGAAGCAATCAGGTCACGTAGCTTAATGTACAGCGGATTGGTCCGTTGATTGTACATGATGGAGAACACTTTACCGCTTGCCGCAGCAGCCTCGTTCATCTCCCGAACCTGTTTTGTATACACACCTGCCGGTTTTTCGATCATGACATGCAGGCCATGACGGAATGCCTGGATCGCTTGTTCGGGATGGTCGTAGTGTGGCGTGGCAACAATGACGGCATCGATCGTTCCCGAGGACATCATCTGCTCCGCATCCTGCCAATACGTTACGGTAGACGGAAGGTTACTTGTTACCCAGCTCTCCATCTCTTTTCTCACATCACATACAGCTACTAATTCTGCACCCGGTACTTCTCCAGCCACCAATGTTCTGGCATGTGACGCACCCATGTTTCCAATTCCAATGACCGCTACTCGAACGATACTCATGCTTGCTCCTCCTCGTTTACGCGACGCTCAATTGCAGCAAAAACGTCTGCAAAATGCTGCAACATCGCTCTGGAATCCAAAGTTCCGCTAAAATCTTCGATGCCATAATAACCGTCATAGCCAACCGCTCTCAGATCACGTACCATCTGCACCCAGTCCACCATACCTTCCGTCAGCGGAGCCCAGTGACATTCCCATGACGTGCTTAGTAATTGTTTAGAGCCGCCGCTTCCAACCAACGATCTCGCATCTGATGTGTCCCCCGAATTCTTCTTGTACCACCCTGCATTTTTCACATGCACATGGGCGAGATAAGGACCAAGCAGTTCAAGTCCCATGCGGTGGTTTTCATACCCTTCGTGCACCATATTACCCGGATCATAGAGTACCCCGACATGCTTGGGATCAAGAGATTGTACAAGGCGATAGGCTAGAGAAGCCGTGGGCGCGATCGTTTGATGATGCGTTTCAACGATAGCTTTAATGTTATACTGTTTCGCTATATCCTGAACTTCGTTTAGATAACGAACGGCCTTCCCGTATAACTCGGGATAAGCTGTACTCCGGTCATAACCCGGAACGCCCACACGCATCATAGAAGCGCCAAGTGCAGAAGCGGCCTGGAATGCTTGCTCGGTTGCAACCATGTCTCCACAATTGAGATACGGCACAAGTGCAATGGATTTTCTATCATGAACCTCAGCCGCTTCCCGAAAAACAGGGACCTCTGCCTGCCACCTGTCCGGATCGATGGAGCAACGATTATTTCGCCAGTACGAAGGTTGTTCAGACAACGCATCCTCCGGTATGCCGCGATATCTCCACTCGATTCCAGCGATACCCGCTGACGCCGCTGCGGAAGCCAGCTCGTTAGCATCCAGGTCTGGGACAGCAACGGTGAATATGGACAGTTTCATGTTTTTGAACCTCCCCTTTATGTAAACGCATTCATTTTATGTCGTAAACGCATTGTATCACTCTCTTGATCACTGCCATAGAGCCTAACGCAAACAGATGAATGACAGATAACAAACCGCACATATTCCCCATTCAGAGATAACGTTTCGAGTCACATCATCCTCCAAAAACAAAAAAGCGTCTCTAAAACAGAAATAACTTCTGTTCAGAGACACCTTTTATATGGAATGCTGTTCTATTGTTGTCCAAGTAAACTTGTCCATACAAACACGATCTAATCACGATCAAAAAAAACATGCTCGGCCTGCAATTTCCCATCTTCTACCGTCATGATTCCGAACGAAAATCGCTTCTGAAATCGGCGGTCCGTAGGTGAACCCGGATTAAATACAAGCAGGCCATCTACGGTGTGCATCACCGGAATATGTGAATGCCCGTAGACTACCGCATCCAGCTGCTCTCCAGCAAAGGTCTGAATGGCGTTCTGCTCTGTGCCGTTTGATCCACGATGACCATGTACAAGCCCCAAGCGAAGCCCTTCCGCCTCAACAATGCGGGAGAAACCCAGCTTCTCCCCGATCTCGGATGGGTCCGTGTTACCAGCGACGCCTTCGACCGGAGCGTAATGGCTTAGCAATTCATACACACTCCAGTCTGACCAGTCCCCTGCATGGAGAATGAGATCTGCGCTAGTCAATGCGTCAACCAATGGCGCGGGTAACGTTTTTGCTTTTTTCGGTAGATGCGTGTCGGAGATAACAATGATTTTCATGTGATTACCGCCTTCCCTTAGTTCGACTTCTGATTCGCCTCTAATTGTGAAGCCTGGATCCGCTCGGTACTGGTACGCTCCATATCTTCAAGCGTGATCGTTGCAAAAAACTGCTCCACTTTAGATTCAGCAATCTGATACAGGTTGGTCAGCAGTCCATCCATCTGCATGCCCACCTCGCAATTGGGATTGCAACTTCCATGGATCGGGAACAATGGCCCTTCATCCTTGGCTGCCTCATAAACCATGGCAAGTGTAATCTCACTCGCTGGCTTTGCCAGATAAAACCCTCTAGTGCCTGGTGAAGAATTGACTAATCCTGCCTTTTTCAGCCCTCCCAGTATACGTCTGACAACGACAGGATTGGTATTAACGCTACCCGCAATTTCAGCAGACGTGATTCGTTCAGGCGCGCTGAGAGACAGTAGCAACAAACAATGCACACTGACCGAAAAATGAGTACTCATGATTAACCACCTTTTTTAAATATAATCCCGGATGTTCCAGCCTTATTCCGTAAACAGATCCTTTTCAGGACGTGCTCTGACTTTGAGTTGTCGCACAGTATACTCCAGTTGCTTCACGATGTCATCCAGTTGTTTGCGATCAATCTTGTTCGGGTCATCGACAGGTTTGACCGAATTCTTGAGGTCACGAATGGTCAGCTGCTGCTCCTGCCATTTATCCATTAAATCCGCAATATTCGCATAAAAGCGCTCGTAATCCTTAATCACCAGATCCAGGTAAGCATCTACCTCGTCCGGGTCATAGCCACGAAGTTTATAATTGAACTGTTTCTCATGAATTGATAAAGCATCCAGCTGCACACCCAGTTGTTTGAACAATTGTCTCTGTTTGTCCAATCTTCGTTTCATATGTTCATCCATCTTGACAACCCTCCATTATTGCCGAGCAGCGGTTCCATTCATCCGAAAAGAACACACGGCAATTTCTCTCTCTATTTTTTATAACACATAATGCATCAGATATAAAACGAAACCGCCCTCTCCCGTGCAAAATGATTGTTTCTCTTGCTTTTCGGGTAAGAAGTCGTTACAACCCCTAAGCGGGAAAGGAGCATGTCCTTATGAGTACATTAACCCAAGAACAACGTAAAGAATTGCAGCAAGCCCTGCTGGAGCAGCGTGAGGATCTGCAACGTCATTTTGAATCCAGCATGGAGGATGGCGCACCAGCAGAGTCGTTAAAAGATTCTACAGGCGAACTCTCCTCTTACGATAATCACCCGGCAGATGCGGGAACAGAAACGTTTGAACGTAGCCGTGACCTCGCAATCGACGATACACTAACCGAAGAGTTTAATCAGGTCAATGAAGCCCTCGAACGTATGGATGAGGGTACATATGGAACCTGTGTTACATGTGGCAAAGAGATCCCTTTTGAACGTTTGCAAGCTATACCTTATACCGCCTATTGCATCGATGATACTCCAAACCGGGACGTAAGTAATGATCGTCCTGTTGAGGAAGAGGTCATGACGATGCCACCGAGTGGTGCCGGGGAAGTGAGACAGCGTAACGCGGGCAAGTTTGACCATGCAGAAGCATGGGAAGCTGTTGAGGACTACGGTACATCCAATTCCCCCGCGATGGCCGCCAAACGAGATGTGAAGGATTACGACGAGAACATGTAAAGTAAAAGAAATATACCTCAAGTCCAGATTAACCAAGGCATATGGACATCTAATGATCCAATAGTCTGGACATCGATCCAGATGGAATCAGCCCTATCCATTATGATAATAAAAAGCCGCCATTGGCGGCTTTTTTTGCTGTAACTCCATGCTACCCGATTGTTTTCTCTTCCTAAAATGAATGAATCGACTATCATACGTCTACATTTGGTCCGTCCTGCGCCTTACACTAGAAAGAACTATCCTGTTTCATTTCGATCCTGATCAGCTATTCATCTGTAGAATCAATTGCCTTAGGTTCTGAGGCTTTCCGTTTGGTAGCAGGTTTCGATTTTTTCGCCGTACTTGATGTTTCGGATGTTTTCGACGCCTTGGGAGTATCAGCTTGCGACGCAACCTGTGCCTCTTTGGACAACGCCGTGAACAGCTGAAAAACCTGATGGTCTGATTTCTGTTCATTCTTGGTTAAATACGGTTTGCACAGCTCCACAATCTTCTGATATAGCTCCTCTACTTCATCCGCCGTAGCGTAGAGCGTCATATCCGAGATAAAACGTTTCTCCTGACGATCATGCTCTGCATGATTCATAAAGCGCTGGCGGCTCTGTTCGAACATTTCGTTCAGCAACTTTAGCGTTTCGGAGCGAAAAACCTGCTTCAGCGGTGAATTTTCATCCTCTTCATCCTTGTGACGAAGGTGGATTTCACCCGAGAAGGGTTCGTAATATTTTGCGATAATGCCGTTGATTTCCCGAGTGGATACCATGGTTAGAAGACCGATTTTCTCCAGTTTTTTCACATGATAATGCACCTTCGCAGGCACTTCTCCCATCAGATCTGCAATTTCCTTCACGGTGGAAGGTCTGCCCTGGCGGTTAAACATATTCATAATCTGTATCCGGTACGGATCAGAGTAGATTTTGATCTCTTCAATTGTTGAGAGCACTTTATGTTGCTGCATATCCGAATCCTCATTTCCGGGGTACCTGCCTGCCCTTCGTTCCCTATATTATACCGTTCAGACAGGACTTCGGTCAAAAGGACGTACACTTACATCTCCCGCCGAAAACTTTTGCTCGTAAGCAGTAATATCGCAGACAGTCCCAGCAACACGCCAAATACAATGAACAGGATCGGCATTGAAAACCAGTCGGCCAGAACACCGGACAGAAGACTACCGAGTGGTGAAACACTTAGGACCAGCATACTTTGCAGCGCAGACACTCTTCCGAGCATATGACCTGGGGTTACTTCCATCAGATATGAAACGAGCGGCGTTGTCGCAAGCGGTATGCCCAAACCCATAAGCAAACAGAACACACCTGCAGTCGGAAGCTGGAATGACGTCATATAAGCCGGAAGTGCAGTCATCGCATATCCGCAACCAAGCATAACAATGCCGGTGATGACCAGCACGCTTTTACGGTAACGCGTCCCTTGTTGTGACATCCACAGACCACCAAGCACGATCCCTCCAACTAAAAGCCCGCTAAGCAGACTTAATCCCCAAGCACCTGCTTGCAGTGTTTCCATCACGTAAGGTGTACGTAGCACATTAAAGGGCATCAGGCAGAAGTTAACCCAAGCGAATAACACGGAAGAGACGAATAACAAGGCATGTTTACGTAGAAAATGAAAAGCTTCCGCCATCTCGGAGATCAGACTCCTGGCGCCAGATGACACGGCTCGCGGCGACATCCATTCCGGATAGTCCACCCGGCTCATCAAGATTGCGCTTAGTGCAAACAACGCGGCGTCAATCCAGATAGTCCACGCGATACCCACGGTTGCAATTAAAGCGCCTGCCGCGGCTAGCCCCGCCAGTTCAGCCAATCGAGTGGCTGAAGAGGTCATCGCGTTACCTGAAAGCAACATGGAATGAGGCAATAACCTGGGAACACTGGACACCTCGGCAGGTGACGTGAAACATTCCAGCAAGGAGTTCAGAACCGTAAATACAAATAAGTGCCACACTTCAAGTTGCCCCAGGGCGAATAAAAGTGCTGTGAGTCCAACCATCACTCCGCGTCCGGTATTCGTCATGACGATGACTTTTTTCGGAGATAATCGATCCACCAATGCCCCGGCGAACAGCCCAAACACAATATTCGGTAAAAAGTTAACGGCAAGAAGTGTGCCCATCAGTACCTTCGATCCGGTTAAAATGTACACCATCCAGCTATACGCAATCGAATCGATGGAATCCCCAAAGCGGGACACCATCTTACTCAACATAAATTGCATATATGGCCTGATTCGAATTAATTCTCCCAAACCTTGTTTCCCCGCGACAGCACCCTCGTTCATCATTGTTCCACTCCTCAACGTTAAAATATTTTTCATGTTAATATTATTTTAACGAAGTTTATGCAAAAATCAATACAAACGTGAAAATATTTTTAACGTTGTTTCTTAAGGATGTTGTTAACGTTGCATATCTATAAAATCAATGCGCCCAGTCTCCATCCTGATTGGTCTTGCATAACCATACAAAAAAGACTCTCATCGTCATCGATGGAGTCCTGTATCATCCCTGATTTTAAAATTTACAGCCTAAAGGTTAAGGTCTGGAGGTCTTTGCACTACAGCTATAACAGTTGTTTAAATCGGACTACGATCCACCAGCACCCGCTGACGCTTGCGCGCAGATTCCAGACAGGCATCAATCACACGCATGTTCAAGATGGTATTGTCCGGACCGAACGGCAACGCCTCTCCCTCAAGAGCTGCCGTTGCAAATGTTTCGACCTGAAGCACATAGGAGTTGGATACCGAAACTCGTTCCTCCCGACTGACCGAATCCGTATGAATGATGATCTGAGGCGGGATATCGCTATTCTCCCAGCCGAACACTTTAGGCAGCTCAATACGTCCTTCCGTTCCGAGAATCTCCATCTCGGCCCGTCCTGACGCCCACATGCCGCAATCAAAGGTCAGAGCCACTGAATCCGGAAACTCAATCAGCCCTGAAGCCATCATATCTACACCATCATGTTCCTCCGAGAATAAAGCATGGACCGTAACGGCTTCCGGCTCTTGTCCCAGATACATGCGGGCAGCAGAAATCGGATATACACCGAGGTCAAAAATAGAACCGCCACCCATGTGTTTCTTGAATCTCACATTATCTTTGTCATCTGCGGTATTACATGTAAAATTACCATGAATCGCTCTGACCGTTCCAATCTCGCCACTCTCGATAATCTCCTGCACCCGTCTGTGTTTCGGATGATACCGATACATGATAGCTTCCGAGAACAACACCCCATGGCGTTCACATGCCTTAATCATCTCTATGGATTCTTTGGCATT
Source organism: Paenibacillus xylanexedens (assembly GCF_007680605.1). Classification (GTDB taxonomy): domain Bacteria; phylum Bacillota; class Bacilli; order Paenibacillales; family Paenibacillaceae; genus Paenibacillus; species Paenibacillus xylanexedens_B. Next base: position 939,079 of record NZ_VEIO01000001.1, on the reverse strand, counting down.
CAGCGCGGCAGGTTTTTCACAAAGCACATGTTTTCCCGCCTCGGCAGCTTTAATCGTCCACTCTCGATGCAGATGGTTTGGCAACGGGATATAAACGGCCTGGATATCCGGATCAGCAATAAGTTCCTCATAACTGCCATAGGATCTGACAATGTCCATCTCTTCAGCCAGAGCTTCAGCCTTTTCCTTGGAGCGGCTGGCAATTGCCAGTACTTCACCACGTTCAGACTGCTGAATTGCTGGAATAATAGCATTTTTGGCAATCGTTGAAGTACCCAGTACACCCCACTGCAGAGGTCTGTTCATGCTCATCTTCCTTTCGTACCGTAATTATCCGCTTCTGCCTTGTGCAAAATGCCAAGACAACGATCCAGATCGGCTTTCACCTGTTTCTTGTATAACTCTGCTTTGGCCGCACCATCATCTGTGAAGTGATAGAGAACAATTTCCTGGAAATCAACTTTGGGATCGTTTCCCTTTAATTTTTTGGTTCGATAAAAGATACCCTGTTGCACCAGCTCATGTAATGCCCGATATACCTCACTTTGTGGTGGTACATATCCGTAATCTTTGAATTCCTGCTTCATCGCTTCCAACATCTCGTAACCATAACCTCTATGCTGCTCCACCATCGTGATAAGATATACTTTGATAAATGCCCGTTGCGCAATCATAAAAGCCATGAGCTTTCCCTCCTGTCAGAACCTGTCTATCTCTCATTATAAAACATATGTTCTGATCCTGCCATCTTGATCCTGATTTCACTCTTGTAACGTGTGGTCACGGTGAGTAAGCGGGCTGAAGATTGAGTATAGACAGGCTGGAGTAAGAAAGAACGACCTTACTTATTGTGAATTTTTCATATAATGGAATACTCATATTTATTGAAATACTCACCTTTGGGTCGAAGCAGTCGGGTTATTGGCTTGGGTGTGTTTCGGTACAACGCCTACGATCCATTTTCCCCATTTAAAACGCGAGATGAACCAAGTCAGCACACAAGATACGCTCAGTGCTACAATCCAAGTGACAATCGTGCGTATCGCAGGATTCCAGCCCCACGCCACGTAAAACCATTCGTCTGGAATGTAACTGTAACGCAGCACCAGCATGTGCATCAGATATCCCCCGTACGACATGCCGCCAATCCATCCCAGCCAGTAAAGAACGCGATGGTGATGAAGCTTACTGGCTAATTGGTACATCACCATAATGGAAGCAATCAGGAACAGAACCATATCCGGCCTGATCAGGCTGACGGTATAAAAACGGATTTGAATTCCTTCGGGTTTCTGAAACTCCAGCATTAATAGATACATAAACCGCAGACCCAAGATCATAAACACCAGCCAGTAGACCCAGCGCAAACGCTCAATCCATTCTTTCCAGCGCTGTACCGAAATTCCCGCCGCAGCGCCCAGTACAAAATAAAAAAAGAAATAGATGAAATTACGGTCTGCGTAGGTTGTAAAAGCATCTGTCAGTACCGGGATTTGCATCCGCTCCATCCAGCCGGCAATGTTCCTTAATTGATCGGATAGAACCAGAAATAAGACACCTGAACCCAGCAGTGCGAGCATTCGTCCCTTGGCTTGGTAACGATGGACTACATACCGGATACCAAGCAAGAATAACGGAAAAAACACGTAGAACTGAATGAGCATAATGATGTACCAGAAATGTGAAGCCGTCTTACCTGTCACCAGCTTCAGAGCGAGGTCAGGAATGTCCTGCCAGCCGAATGCTGCCCAGTTACGCGGGGCAAGTATAAAATAAATGAGAGACCAGACTACATAGGGCAAGATGACATCCATGACTCTTTTCCGCATAAACTGGCCGTAATGGAGCTTATCACCGGTGTTGTAGAACAGCACCATCCCGGTTATAAATATAAAAAGTGGCACAGCGAACTTCGCTAACATCAGTAGCAAGGCCAGCACGACGCCATCCTGAAGTCCAGCCTGCGGAACCAGCGAATAATGAGCAATAGAATGTTGCAGTACAACCGCTGCAAAGGCCAAGCCTCGTAGTGTTTCGATTTCAGTAATTCGTTCTTTGCGAGGCAAATCACTCAACCTGCCTTTCTTGTTTATTTTTGAAATATCAAATACGAAATCAAATTAAAAAACCTTTAACCATCCATTGGAGGTATGTAAAAGTAATGTCAGACAAACCATCCGGTTCACATGAATCCAAAACGGTTCAACAACATCTAGCTAACGAGCGTACATTTCTCGCTTGGGTACGCACAGGCATTGCCATGGCAGGGATCGGTTTCCTTGCCGCTGGTTTCGGTTTTCATTCCACCGCCTATGACCGCATTGCCCATCTTGCTGCCATCATCACGGGAATCACTTCTCTGTTTGGCGGCATTGCCATCATTGGTTGTTCAGCCATTGCTTACCACCGTAAACGCACACAGATTAATGAGCAGACCTTCCAAGCCACTACCGGACTTATCACGTTTCTCAGTCTCCTGTTGCTTGTGATTGGCCTCGCGCTAGCTGTGCTGCTGTATGTATTGTTATTCCCTGTCTGACCATGTGAAAAACAATATTCGGATCTTATCATTACAAACCCATTGCAAACCTGAGACAGCCGAATCCCGTATGAGGACAAAAACCGATCTCCTCAGCGGAGACCGGCTAAAGTCCAAGTTATCGTTCACATGCCTCATTCGTATTCCAAAGACTCTTATTCATTTGAGCCCGCATGTGTTCTGTCGTGTTCAGTCTTTACAAAAAGGTGTTGTTGCCGAAACGAGCGGCTTTGGTCTGTGCTTCCATTCGGCGTTCTTCCATATCGAGATCTGGACGTGAATCAACAGTATTCACATCTTCACCATGCACAGGATCGATGTTGGAATGAGTCTGACGGTTAAGGTTAAACACATCGTATACCGCGTTATCCCGATCCGATGAGTCAACGAGCAACAGAATTTTACCATGCTGCACATACTCCTCGTATTGTCTCGCATCCTCTTCTGGAATGCCCAGTCCTACAAGTCCACCAACCAATCCGCCGGCTCCTGCACCTACAGCTGCACCTGTAAATGCTGCGGCAATAGGTCCTGCAGCCAGAATCGGGCCGATCCCCGGAATAGCCAGTGCACCTATGCCAGCAAGCAAACCTGCTACGCCTCCAAGCACACCACCTGTGGCTGCGCCAGCTGCTACACCCTCTGGCGCTTTTGTACCTGTCTCTTCCCGGATAGCCTTCAGCTCATCTCTGTCCTGCGTCACGACAGAGATCTCATCCGATGTAAATCCTTCGGCTTTCAAACTTTCAATAGCATCAGATGCCTCACGCTCTGTATTAAACACACCTACGATTTTCTTCTTCATAGTGAATACCTCCTCATGGGTTTGAGTGGTTCGCTATGTTATTACCCGTCATTCCTTCTTTCAAACGTTTTTAGGCCATTGATCATATGGATGAATACTAATTTGAGCCAAAAGACCGAATACCCGCAGAGCCCAGAAAATGACGAGATCGTTCCGAGAAAAAATCAATTATCAACCACCTGCTTATCAGGTTGTTCGCGGTTTCGCTCGATTCGTTGCGACGGCTTCAAGCGGATTATCCGGCCAGTAATGTTTCGGATAACGCCCTTTTAAGTCTTTTTTCACTTCAAAGTAGGTCTCACGCCAGAAATTAGCCAAATCTCTTGTAACCTGCACAGGACGTTGCGCCGGAGATAATAGATGTAGCGTGATCGGAACGCGACCGCCTCCGATGTGAGGGGTCTCTTGCTGTCCAAACATCTCTTGTAATCGAACAGCCAGGATCGGATCTTCCGGATTGCTGTAATCCACGGGAATACGTGAACCACTTGGAACCTGAATGTGGGTAGGCGCCTCTTCATCCAGCTGTTGCCGTTGCGTCCAGCTAAGTCCACCCAAAAGTATATCATGCATGGACAGTTTCTTCAGATCAGCCGCCGAGCGCATTCCTGCCAGATACGGTGCAAGCTGTTCCTCCAGCTCATCCGTTAGACGATCTTCAATCAGATCAGGCCAGTCTGGCATGTGCAGATGCAGAAAACGCATGCGCTCCGCAAGTTGGCGCGATGTTTTGCTCCACGGCAGGATGTCCAATCCTTCCAGTCGTATTCCCGACAACAGTGCTTCCAGCACCTGATCTTCCGGTGGCTGTGCAATCGTGCTTTCCTTGATCATTATTGCTCCGATGCGCTGCCGCTTATGTGCCCGCACACTTCTGGTCGTGCGATCCCAAGCCACCAGCACCTCCTCGTGCAACAGATGCCTCGCGGCACGCAGCATCACCTGCTCCTGCACCGGCGCAGCCAGCAGGATACGTGCATCTGCGCCCTGGTCGTCGGCCTCGGCTGCGACCAGGTAGGCGGAACGGCTCAGCGACTCTGCCCCCGCGAGCCGTACCCCGCGGCCGCTGCTCAGCAGATAGCGGCCATCCTCGCGGCGCTGCCCGATCCGGTCCGGATACGCAAAGGACAGCAGCAACCCGCAGCTGTCCTCATCCGGCCGCACCGGATCGGCCGCCGCGCTTCCGAGCGCCGAGCATAGCTGGCGGCTCTCCTGCAACATGCGCCGCACGGCGGCGCCGTCTGCGCCAGCCGCTGCCGCTGGCGGCCCCCCGCTGCTGCCCGCGGCCAGCAGCGCTTCTACGCGCGGGCGCAAGTCCGTGCCCGCGCCGCCAGCACTTGCGTTGCTGCTGCGGAGGCCTGCCGGCTCCTGCAGCAGCGCCGCCAGCGTGCTGGCGTAGCTGGCCAGCCCAAGCTCAGCCGCGCGGAGCAACATGCTGGCCAGCCGCGGATGAACGCCAAGCGTGTTCATCCGCCGCCCCAAGGGCGTGAGGCGGCCTGCTTCGTCCAGGCCGCCCAGCTGGCGCAGCAGCGCCTGTGCCTGAGCGTAAGCCGCATCAGACGGGGTGTCCAGCCAGCTAAGCTCAGCCGGGGACTGGACACCCCACGCGGCAAGCTCCAGCGCCAGCGGCGCAAGATCCGCGGAGGTGATCTCCGGGCGCGTTGCTTCAGGCAACGCGCCATGAGCCTCCTCGCTCCATAGCCGGTAACACACCCCAGGGGCAATACGCCCCGCACGTCCGCGCCGCTGATCAGCGGACGCCTTGGAGACCGGCTGTGTGACAAGCCGGCTCATCCCCGTCCTTGGCGAGAAAGCCGACGCCCGGCTTAGTCCGGTATCCACGACCACTTTCACACCCGGAAGAGTCAGACTCGACTCTGCAATGGAAGTGGACAGCACAACCTTGCGCCAGCCACCCGCCGCAGGCCGGATGGCTTCATCCTGCTTCTCGGCAGACATACTGCCATATAGCGTATGTACAAGAACCTGCGGAGGGAGAGTTGCTTGCAACAGTTCCCTTTCCGTACGATGAATCTCTCTCGCCCCGGGAAGAAAAACCAAAACGTCCCCCTGTTCTTCACTCAATGCCCGGATAACGGTACGAGCCGTCCAGCTCTCGATTTCAACTGCGGCAGGTTTCGCGACATATTTCGTTTCCACCGGAAACGTACGGCCTTTACAATGCACAACTTGTGTATCTTCGCCCAGCAAACGACAGACCGGCTCCGGGTCAAGCGTTGCCGACATGACCAGCAGCTTCAGATCCGGCCGCAACATGGCCCGCGATTCCAGCGCCAAAGCCAGTCCCAGATCACCGTGCAGGTGCCGTTCATGGAACTCGTCAAAAATGATCATCGCCGTATCTTCAAGTCCCTGATCCTGCTGTAGCATACGCGTTAATACGCCCTCAGTGACCACTTCGATTCGCGTAGCCGGGCTTACCCGGGTATCCATTCGTACGCGGTATCCGACCGTTTGTCCTGCTTTTTCACCCAGCGTTGCTGCCATTCTCGACGCGGCTGAACGAGCAGCGAGTCTCCGCGGCTCCAGCATAATGATTTTTTTGCCATCCAGCCAAGGCTGCTCAAGCATCGCCAGCGGCACAACCGTTGTTTTTCCGGCGCCCGGTTCAGCAATCAAAACACCTGTGTCCTGGTCACGGAACAGCTGCTGTACCTCCGGAATAATCGCTTGTATTGGTAAATCAGTGTACATATCATCGCTCCTAATGCATATCTTGCCGTTTCGATATCATTCTATAAGCTCAGCATTCGAATGTTAGCATTATAACAAAAAAAGCCGTCCCGAAGGAACGACTATATGACATCCATATCTTATAGATGTTACCCAAACTCATTCAATTATCTAACTTTCAGCTTGTGGGCTAATCATCTACGAATTGTCTTATCCAGTTACTTCCCCATCGTTTACCCGATCAACTCAACAGCGACTCCGCACCATCGATCACGATCTCTGCCCCAGTAATATGTTTGGATGCGCCGGAAGCGAGGAAGCTAACCAGATCCGCAACGTGCTCGGGCTGTCCTGGTCCATCCGCAAGCGGCTGCTGTCCTTCCGGGAACTCCATCGGGATGATAATGTCCTGCAGGTCATCTGTCTTGATCGTACTTTGATCAATATTGGTAGCAATCGCTCCTGGACAGATCACGTTGACTCTGATCTTGAATTTCGCCAGCTCCAAAGCCGCCATCTTGGCAAAAGCAACCTGTCCTGCCTTTGACGTACTATACGCCGACATACCGAAGCTGGAGAAACGCTGGTTCCCATTGATCGAGCTTGTAATAATAATGCTGCCGCCGCCGCGTTTTTTCAGATGTGGGAGAGCATATTTTACGGTGAAAAATGTGCCGTCCAGGTTTGTCGTAATAATCTGCTGCCAGTCCTGCACCTGAATTTCCTCGATTGGAGCAGATACCCCGTTTATGCCCGCATTGGCAAAAACGATATCCAGTCCCCCAAACAATTCGACCGTTTCCAGTACAGCCTTTTCAACCCGCGCCGGATCGGAAATATCCACATCGAACGCCCGTGCCGCCCCTTCATGGCTCGCATTAATCTCCGCTTCTGTCTTTGATATCCGATCATTCACCAGATCGAACAACGCCACATGCGCCCCTTCATTCGCCAGCTTGAGTGCCGTAGCCTTGCCGATTCCCGAGCCAGCTCCTGTAATGATAGCCACCTTACCTTGAAATGGTGATCTGCTGCTGTGTTGTGTCATAGCCGAGTCACTCCTTCGTCTTGGAAATTATGTAAAGATTTAATCTGATTTTATTTCAATCAATTCTTCACAAGATTACCCAAAACCAGCAGCTTTTAAATCAACACTCGTAACTTTTTTCATTTTCCAGGCAATTACATACACTGACGATCTGCACCAGCCACACGCCGATCTATTTCAAAAAACGATCCTCGTTACAGGGCGCGTTCACCACTCCAGTTCGATGAAAGCGGCATCATCCTCAAGTCCGCCGGTATGGGCGGCATCCAGCAACACTTGAATATGCTCATCCGGGATGTATGTACCAATGGCATCGAGATCATTCAGTCCGTCTGTATACAGTTGAAGGCGAAATGATTCACTCCCTGAACCTTTCATTTCGAAAACATGGGGTCTCCCCCCTATGGAGCCTTCTCGTGTAGACCAACGCTCATTGGTCTTGCAATGTGTTTGGAATTGTTCCGACTGCTCCTGTCCATTACGCCAGAGCCGGATTCTGGAATCTCCTTGCCATGCCAGCCAGACTCGGCTCTTCCGTCTTCCAGATGTGAGTTCAATGCGTCCGCATACATACATGGCCTGACTACCTTGGCTTCGCTTTTCCATCAACACCTCCCGTAGCAGAAGAGGCGAGGTATCCAAAGGCTGTAATTGTTCTAACTGTTCAGATGCAGAACCCGTTAGACCTTGCAGAAACTGTTCGACCCCTTCAGCGGTTAATGATGACGTCGTTTCAAGCCATTCCAGTAGCGCACTACCGAGAAAACGCGCAGCAAAATCACCCAGATAACTCATGCCAACTCCATCACACAATACAAAATGACAGACATTACCTTGCATGCGAATCGCAACAAAATCTTGCCCTGCGTCACCCTGGTTCACGGTTTCTGCTGCACGTCCATATCCGTATCTGCATTTCAGCTTTCCCTGATAGCGAGTTAACGGCTGTTCCCCAGTCTGAATGCTTACATAGCGAAAATTGTCCTGTTGCTGCTTCGCATGTCCTCCTCGATCACTGGCAGACAATGTTGCCATACGCACTGCTCGCATGATTCCCCTCCTATCTTACAGGTGTTGCAGCAGACATCTGGAATCCAATGGATACCAGTTCTGCACAAGTGCCAGGCAACATCATGAGTGCGCCTGGTGCCAGCAAATAATCTGCCTCCACCAACATTTCGCGATAGCTTTCAGGCAGCACGGATGACATATTACGCAACTTCTCTCCATGCTCGTCTTGCAGGTTCGTCTCTGGAGAGATCCCTTTCCATCGTCTAGGCTCTGCAATCGGAGCTTCCAGCAGATGATCACTTATAAATATATTTTCAACCAAAACATTGCCATCCGGCACACTCATGCCCATAATACGCTTGGCAATCGGCTCCGGGTCTTCACCGGTAGCAACTCCATCAGTCATATGACATACGAGCGGAGCCGGGCAGTCCTGCATATTAGGTAATTCGGCTTGCAAAATTTTCTCTGCCTGCAAAAATGCTTTTGCGGAGTCCGAGAAACGTTTAGGTGTCAAATCAGGCAACGAACCTACAGCCGCAACCTCATCGATTCCTTTAATCCCGTTTAATACATCATATACATCATCACTGTAGGCCAAAATAGCGATTCGGTAACGCGGCGTCAACCGATTTCCTTTGGTTGAACGAAATACCATTTGCCGGATCGCCAAAGATAAAGCATCATAAACGATGTCAATCCGGCGACGATTATCCAGAACCATATTCATGGAGGCGCTAATATCAATTAAATAAATAATAAGTGCTGGCGTACGTTGTGACGCTTGAATTGTGTAGTTCATCTAGAGTGTGTCACCTCTATTATTCAATATAAATTTATAAGTCCGGTAGTGAGTACTTGGAATTACTCAAAAATTTGTTGATCGCACTCATCCGTGCCGCCACTTTCCCTACCCCTTTAAAATACGAAGCATCCGTATTATATAGGTTTTTGAAATCACGCGCATAGGCAAGTGCATTATCTGTTTTTCTGCCTTTTTGCGCATTGTATGCCTTGTTATAGCTTGCAATCAGAGTAACGACGTTTTGAGCACGTTCTTTCTTAAGAGCTTCTTTCTGCGCCAACTCTTGCTTGCGTTTGGCTTCGGCAGCAGCCTTCTCTTTTGCAATTCTGGCGTCATTTTCTTTTTTCCACGCTATATAAGCTTCATATTTCGCTTGCTGGTCATATTTTGCTTGCAGTGCTTTACGTGCTGCTTCTTTTTTCTGTTGCTCCTGCTTCGCCAGATAAGCTTCATATTTAGCCTGCTTGTCGTATTTAGCCTGCAAGGCTTTTCGTTCTTCCTCTTGTTTCTTCGTTTCCGCTTCCTTTTGTTTAGCCTCAGCAAGCTTTTTCTTTGCAGCAGCTTCCTGCTTTGCCGCTTCTGCAGCTTTTTGCTTTTCGGCTTCTGCCTGTTTGAGCCTATCGGCTTCCGCATCTTCTGCTGCTTTTGCCGCGGCTATACGAGCAGCCTCCTGCTGTTTAACCTCAGCCTGATCGGCAAGGATTTTAACTGTGGGTACACCCCCGGCAAGCAGTACAATGAGCACTGCCGAGGAGATCATGAATTTTCTGGAACGGTAGAATGGAATCACTACCGGCTCAGCGTTCTCCGTGTTTGAGTTGATTTTGGCATCCAGTTCCTTGATCGCAGCCTCTACTTCCAGCTGCATTGCACTGTTATCCGGAATGAAGTGATACAGTGAACGATAAACCTCAAGTGCCGCCGCTGGTTTGTCTTCATCCTCCAGCGCTCTCGCTTGTAAAAACAGCCGGTTCACAACGGCCTCCTGGTCCGGAGATTGTTTTGAATTCGATGTATTGCCAGCTTCCGCATCTTGTTTCACACTCGTTGATGTTTCATAGTCTTTTGGCCTCGCAACCACATCAGTTTCTGAAGATCCTGTTACATCCTCTTGCGGCGCTTCCAGAGCAGCCAGAAAGGCCTCAGCCTGCCGGGTGTCTACAGACGCAAGGGCAATGTACCATTCCCCAAACGTTGGACAACTGCTCAGATCATGACTTTCCCATGCCCGGATAAACAGATCTGATAATTTGGAGCCCCAGCGATTCTCAAGGGAACCGCGCATCGCAAAATAACGCTCACTCGAAGTCTGCATCTCGTGTTGGTCGAAATAACTCTCTCCCCAAGCTTTCTCTACGATGGCAGGGTCAGACCAGCATAACATCTCGGCGATAATAACAGCTCCGGCAAATCGATCAGCATAAGAACTCCACAAGCCGCTGTGCACCGTTCGATGGGCTGCGTAACCAGGTGAACCAGCAAGCAACGCATCTGGTCGATCCATCTTAGAGCCGTACATCTGCTCCACATCAACCAGTTCAACTGCAGAAGTCATGGCCGAGTTCTGCACTTCGGAAAAAAACGGAATCATTACATTAGGAGCAGACATATCACAATGTGCGAGTCCACGTTGCTCCATTGCAGAACCTGTACCTGCAAGTGCTCTAGCCAGCTGCAGACTTTCCTCCGCTGTCAGCTGCTTTTGATCACTGATCACATCGAACCAGGTCAGACCCTGTACCCATGGCATCAGTACTGCATATAACAGATCGGGATGTTCTCCAATAAGCGCTCCGTTTCTTTCCGGAGTGAGCACTTCACGCTTGCATACCCGCAAGCCTGGCAGTTCACTATATGGCTCCATATGCTCGGACTGATAGACCATAGCCGGGATACGGAATTTTGGAAAAAATACTTTTAGTGCTTTCGCCCCATGAATGGTACCCGTGCGGGGAATCAATTGATACACTATTCCTTGCCTTCCCGCTTGGGCATAAGCAAGCCCCGGCGCAGCCGGATGCTGACCAATCGTATAGGCGATATCATTAATCACCACTTCATCGCCGGGATTCGGTTGAAAAGACATGCTCATCCCTCTCTCTGTTTTTTGTGTCATAGTTGCGGCAAAAACCGGGTGTAATCCACCCGGTTTTTGCCGTAATCTTGCAATCTTTAACTCGATGCCCGCATATGGCCAGGACGATGCAAATTATCAAATCGTCTGGACCTATGTAGGAGCAGATTAACGAGATTGGTCTGCTGTGCGGAATTTAGTCGCGATTGCTGAAAGTTCTACACTAATGCTATTCAACGTTTGAACGAAGGATTGCATTTGTTTGCTAGCTTCCTGGAACTCTTGGAAGAAACGTTGCTTCGTCATACCTTCCCATTGTCCTTCCATGCTTGTGATGGATTGAGTCAATGAAGATACGATTTGTTGACTTTGTTCTCCACTTTGTTTGAATTGGTTCGAAACCTGATCCAGTTGTTCTGGGGTAACTAAAATACGTCCTGCCATTGTTAAATTCCTCCTTGATGTGTGCAATTAAATTTGTTTGTTCAAATTGTACTATACAAGGATCATTCGGACAAAAGCCGAAGGACCTAATCCTATTTACCCCATTTTTAGCATATGAAACTTCAACTAACAGACTATTTACAATTTATTTAACGTGCAGTTGTACTATATTAATTAGGCCGCTATGAAACTACAGGTTCAGTTCCTCTTCTTTCTCGAAAAGAGGGGTCTCTGAATCTCCATGCAACAGGCTCAGGCTGTGTAGCCTGAACAAGGGTCGCCGGAGAACCATCAGGTGGAGCACTATCCTGTATCCGGTACACAGCCGCCATAGCGGAAAGCGGGTCGGATACAACAGCTACATCAGCAGCATGTGCAGGCAGGATATCGCCACTGCGGCTACTCTGAAGAACATTCAGCATATTGACCGCATTGCCATAGGCCACATTGACATGACTCAGCACGGAACGATATTCCATGTCTGCTTGTTGAAATAACAATGCCTTGCGCCCAAGCTGTACACTTAAGTCCATCAAACGACGAAGGGCTTCCTCTCCCAGCCGTTTACTACGATTCCATTCGCTCATCACCGCTGCACGGGACTCGATATCCCAATCCAGGGAATGTATCGCCTGATCCAACACTGTCATTTTTTGCTGTATTTGCTCCGCTGCATACTGAATCTGCCTGCTCAGTGCCCGAAGCACATCCGGTTCCACACGAATGCGCATTTACCATCACCTTTCCTCTTCCCCTGCAGGCTGTTTAAGCCAGTCCAGCAGCATTTCGTGAAACTGTTCTTTTGTTGTGAGCGCTGCAACGAGCCAGTCATCCGAAGCCGCCGTGCTCATACGGAATAACCAGTTGGAGGCTGCACTCGCGGTAAATGCCGCCGATTGTGACTGCCAGCCCTCCTGTCCCCATACAAGCAATCTGAGCTCTCCATCAGATTGCTTGCCTACCAGACACCGTGCTAATGCCAGTGAACCTTCAGGATCATTCGTTTCCTGCGAGAGCTCATCAGCAACGGTTTGTACTTCATACCCCTTCAAGCCGTTCATGACATCATAAAACTTTTTCTTGGAACACATCAGTGCCGGTTTATCCACTGGAGAATGGCCGCTCCACTTCATCCGTTCAATCAGAACATCAATGGCTTCACGAACATTTCCCAAGTCACTTAGACGGAACGAATCGGGGACATCCGTAGCGCGGGCTACTTCAACGACCCGTTCATCCGTGCAGTGTATATAACTCTCCTGCGATTTCCCGTCAATCGTATAGCGAAGCCAGCATGCTCTGTCGGATAATCCGGCTATGGCTACTCTTGAAAAAACGGTTGGTGTCATGATCAGCTCATTGGTATCTTGATCCTGAATCAAGTAGCCTTTGTCTAGCAAAGAGGTTTTGACACGCTCCCATTCCATGGCAATATCTTCTGCCATATAACCTCGGAAAGGGTCTTCCACGCCGAGCAATCGATCTGAACCGAGAATACCAGCTAGGAAAAATAGTTCCTTAATCTGCAGCGTGACTACCTTTTGCTTAGAATCATGAACCGTCAACATTATGAGCCACCTCCCCTCAAACTACAACATGCCATCGGTCACGAATTTCTGAAATCCAATTATTCATTTTCCAGCTGTTATCGCATGGAATTGCACCTTTAACCCTGGAATATTTGCGTTTTATATAATAACCTTGACCTGGTGGCAGTACCTTCAGCCCACCTGCGGTACCCCCGGATTCCGAATAAGGTATACGGAAGAACGAGAGATCATTAGGGTCCAAAGTCCCGAACAGCAATCCGCTTTGGGATGCTTTTACATCACTTACCCAATCCGAACCGAACGTTGGAAAATCCGCCGGAACGCCTGAGAGAATCACATGAATGCCTCTGTCTCTGCCCTGACGAACAATCACACCGAGCTGATCTTTGATATTAAAATCGGTGAGCTGTTTGGACAAGGTGTCCGCATCATCCACGACAAGTACGATATCGGGTCCTCCGGTAATTTCACCACGTTTTAGAACTTCATCGTACAACTCCTGAATGACAGGCGCAAGCAATTCTTCCCTCGATACGTGTCCACGGACATGGGGCAAACTGCTGATTTCACCTAATCCACCTGACCCATACCTCATATCTACCGTGTATATTTGCACATCCTCAGGTGAAGCATGGTAGGCCAGTGACAACATCCAGGTTTGCAAGAAAGTCGTTTTACCACCTTCCATTGGACTGGTCACCATAAAGTGCGGCCCTTCACGCAGGTTAAGTTCAAACGGCTCCAAATCATCCGTGAGCAGACCCACAGGTACATTTACCGTTGAAGTTCCCCCTACTTTGCCGAAGGAGCCTGTACGAACAAGCAAATCTTTAAGCTTGATCTCTTCCGGTAGTGGCGCAATTTGTGGCGTTTCCTCACCCGTCCAACCTTGACGAATCTCTGTAATTGCCCTCCGTAAAGCGGCCGATCGTTCACCCTCGTCCGCTCCTGAAGATGGCAGAGCAGCCTGGAACATTAGCGGAGGGACTTGTCCCTTCACGAGACCTCGGCCAGGAGGTAGCTGGCTTGGCGCCTTGGAAGGCCGCCCCACAGCATAATAGTAATCACTTGGATCAGAGAGCTCAAATGAAACAGCATTTTGAATATTACTTCTGAATTTTTCGAAAATATCGGTTACCCGATTGGCGGTCAGCACAAAGGTAATACCTAAACTTCCGCCTTCACGCAAAATGGTCTCGAGCGATTCATTCTCATCGGGGTAAGCATTACGGAAAGACATATATCCGTCAATAACCACAACAATCTGTGGAACTGTAGCATGAGCCGTACGACGATAAGCCGAAATCGTTTTAACCCCGGCCTCCGAGATCATATCTTTGCGCTGCGCCGAGATTTTCAGAATATAACGGAACAAGCGCTTGATCCGGTCTTCCTCTTCGGCCATCATCACGCCACCGATCTGAGGAAGCTTAGCAAAGTCTTTCATCATACGTCCCATATCAATAATGTATCCGTTCCACGGCTCTGTGCGCTCCGTACGGGCAAGAGACATTAATAACGTTTGAACAAAAGTCGTTTTACCAAGTCCAGGCATGCCATATACGACAAGATGCCCCTGATCCATAGGCAATGCAAGTGGCAACTGACGCTGATTCGGAAGATCATCCAGCATACCAACCAAAGGTTTGAGACCGTTAGCCCCGTCATCAAGCAGAGATTCTCTTTTCTCCTTCTGCTTCCAGTCGTACAGGCCGTCCAGTTCCAATATTTCTGGAAGCGGAGGCAACCAAGGTCCAGGCAAACGCTCTATGCCGGCTTCTGTAGCAGCCTTTGCCACATAATCAATAAACACTTGTAGCTGTTTCGGCACATCCTCTCCCTTGAGAACAGCTCTTCGCTCTCCCGTCAGCAGTGGTTCACGTTTGCCATTCAGGCGTACTTCCATTACAGGCAGTACCGTCGTTGAATCCTCCTGCTGATTATAAGGTGCGCCGCTCCAGGCAAACTGCATTTCTTCAAAGACTTCGTCACTGCCGACCTGAAAATAACCTCGGCCAGGCTTCGTAATCCAGGCAGCATTCGGAATTTTTATCATATCTCTGCTGTCTCCCTCGCTCTGAACACGAAGACAGATACGGAAACGCGAGTTACTCCAAATTTTATCATCCACGACTCCCGCGGGTTTTTGGGTTGCGAGAATTAAGTGAACCCCCAGCGTCCGGCCGATCGCGGCAATACTGATCAACTCATCCATAAATTCCGGCTGGTCACGTTTCAGTTGAGCAAACTCATCTATGATAATCACAAGATGCGGCAATGGTTGTTCATGTCTTGAACGCAAAATCTTATAGTACTCATCAATATGTTGCAGGTTCCCCGCATCATTTAAAATCTTCTGTCTTCTCACCAGTTCAGCCCGAAGAGAAACATTGGCACGTTCAATGAGATTGCCATCCAGATTCGTAATGGTACCTACAACATGCGGGAGATCGACAAAGGTATTAGACATGCCTCCGCCCTTATAGTCGATCAGCATGAACGCCAGATCATGTGGATGGAACTCGGCTGCCAGTGAAGCAACAATAGACTGAATAACCTCACTCTTACCTGAGCCGGTTGTACCCGCAATCAAACCATGGGGACCATGCCCTTGCCGCTCGATTTTATCGTGCAGATTAATAGCTATTTTTTTACCACCAGCTCTTACCCCCATAGGTACAGGCAGTGTGTCAGGATATCTGGTTTGCCCCCAGCGGGAGACAACATCCAGATCCTCCACACGTGAAGTGCTGAGCATATCGAATAGTGGCAACACTTGCGGGATCTCCGAAGCGGAGGAACGCTTCAGGCGAATCGGTGACATGTAACGGGATAACGCCTCTGCCGTCTCCTTGGAGATCACATCCGGTTTATATGTCTGCGAGATGACATCGGCATCTTCCGTCTTTTTGATGTACACTCCTTTGCCTTTGGAAGCTTCCATAATTAACTGACAGTGCATAGGCAGGGATTGTTTGCGGTTCGCCAGCACAATCGTGCATACATCAATCTCTTGCGCAGCCTCCAGCAGTAATGGAAGTAAAGGTTCTTCTTCGATCAGTTGCGTATCCGACAAAATAATAACGTAACAAGGAGTTTGCACCGCTTTTTTGTAGCGATCTTCCTTGTTATTACGGCGGCGGTTCAACACGGAAAACAAGCTGTCCGCCAATTGATGCGCACTGCTGTGCCTGTCGGCCATATATCGCTGTCCCTGATCCTCATCCCAAATATGAGGCAACCAGCGGAGCCATTCCCACTCCTTGGTATCCTTTTCTTCATAAAATGCGGCAAGTTTCAGTTCATCCGGTGAGTGCCTTACCGTAAGTTGTGAGACGATAACACGTAACGAAGCCATCACTTCTTCCCGTTCACCCACTAGCCCCATCACCTTGGATTCGAATAGAGGCAGGGTTATCGTGGCATCAGGCACGGTCTGGAATTCCGCAGCGAGTCCATGAGCGGCCTCAATCAACTCATCCTTTTCATATCCATCGATACGCGGTACCTGAAGTTTGATCCGAAACGGAATCTCCCCTGTACCGATACGTACCTGTAAAAAATCGTCATCTTCCGGGGAACGTTCCCAAAGCGAGCTGTTTCGGTTTTTGACAATTTGCAGGCAGACGGATGGATCACCATGGATTTCATGCAGGCTCTTCACTTGCTCCACCTGTGCTTCCTTCAATTCTTCACGATGTTTATCCAGCTGTGCAAGATACATCGCTTTACGTTCCTCGATCTTTTTGCGATATGATTTTTTATTACTGAGATATACAAAGAACGGGATGGTATAAGATGTAAGCATCATCATAACCGTCATCATCTGGAACATCATATAATTGCTGTTATTCATTTTGCCAGTCATATTAATGTACACATAGAAACCGATGCTGACCATCGTCATCATCACGGGAACCACGATTGAAATCATGGAAAATGTAGGTTTGTTCGGCTCTGCAGGCGGCCTGAGAATTTCGAGGCTTTCTTCCTTCAAAACCGGTGTCATTCTTGGAGAACGCTGATATAACACATTCACGAAGAAAAGACCTCCTTTTAGTCGTTCAGTTAATGAATGATACGCCGCAAAGCGTTATTCGTTGCTCTCCTGCTGAAATAAGGAACGTCTCCCGTAGATGGGGGCCTCTTCAGTAGTCGTTGAAAAAGCACGTTGCACACGCACACAGCTTCCCTGACGTAGCCCCGTCTCCATTAGTTGCTGGGCGTTCTGGGGGGTAAACCATAGTCCTTCAGGAAATCTAGCTTCCAAAATATACTGAATGCCATCCCCCGGAGCCTGTCCGAATATTCGTACACCGAGCAACGTCTTCAGGTGTTCAATGGTGCATTCATCCGGAACCTCAATGTCGAACCATTCGCCTTCCTCCCGGCCGGAATACACGGTTAGAATCATGTGAATCCCTCCCAAGGTCTCATATGTAAATTGTCCTAATGTCAGATTAAATCAAAAAAATGCGAGTGAAACGGTATTCCATCCTATTTTCTTATATAAAACCCTTGTTTGCAACGTATCCACTGTAATTTTGTTACATATGACCCACGTTTATATTAAAATATCGTCCATTTGACTCAGAACTTTCGTGTCATTGTTCGGTGGAAAAATTGCAAGGATGCGAAAACAACACTCGGAATACCATTTAATGGAAATAAGAATGAATGAATTCGGGACTTTTATTCCTTCGTCCACAATTGAATTGTGAACACTTTTCAAACTTTATCCACCTTTATGTTTTCATAAGCTGATTTTAAGGTAATTTTAAGCATTGGTATTTAATATTACCTGTATGAAATAACTCTCGTGAGGTGATTTCAAGTGAGAACTCTAATAACTTTTCAAGACAAATCAATCCCTGTATATTTTAATCAAGAAAACAAACAACCTGTGCAAAAAACATTAAGATTGCTTAGCAGTGCTCTTGAGCATAAGATCAGTAACGGTAAACGCGCTTTGCAAAAATGTCTGCACTCTTTGATTAGTATTGAAATTGTTGGCGGCGAAGCTATTCTTCATAGCCGCAGTGAAAATGACTCTCTTGCTCTATCGTTATATTGAAGAAGAGTCCAGCAACCTTCGTTTATGTGTTACCATGAAAAAGGAAGCTTCCCTATACAGGACAAGCTTCCTTTTTGACGTGGTTTGGGCATATCCGCACCCTTTTATTTCAGCTTTTCCAACACGTAAGCCGCATCATGTTCTTCTGCAAACTCAGCTTTTCGTATCCGAATGACAAACAGTCTAACTAAATTTTCTCGTGTATGTTCTTCCTGACAGGTATTTATTTTCCTTAAAATAAAGCGGTCAATGGACATAAGTTCCAAGCCCCTTTGCCATGATTTTTACGGAGTACTTCGTCCCGTGTATCCATAAATAACCAGATCAGAAGTTGCCCAAACAGCTTTTTCATTCGATCGAGATTGTTATTTTTATCCGTTGTAAAATGATGCAAAAGCCCGTCCAAATACCGCTCAGACGGGCTTCATGCACCTCCTGTCGCTTCATCGCGAAATGACTCGGATAAATCCCTGACCGCCTCTCTCTATTCATGCATATTCGACTTAGTTCACGCCCGGATACTCCCGGAATTGATGCTGCAGACTGATCCAGCGTGTACGTGTGAATTTATCAATCGCCCAGTCTCCGCCAAAACGACCTATGCCGGACGATTTCTCTCCGCCAAACATGACATGGGCTTCATCATTCACTGATTGATCGTTGACATGTACCATACCCGCTTCAATCTGCCCTGCCACCTTGTACCCACGCTCCAAATTTGCCGTAAAGACAGAGCCACTCAGACCATAAGGAGTATCATTCGCCAGCTCAATAGCATCCTGCTCATCTTTAGCTTTCATAATGATAGCTACTGGTCCGAATAGTTCCTGCTGTACAATCTCCTGTTCGCGTTTGACATCTGCAAGCACGGTTGGCATAAGTACATTCTCCTGATGTGTTCCGCCAAGCACTAATTGTGCCCCTTCCTCTTCAGCCTGCTTTACTAGCTCGAGAAGCCGTTCCACTTCTTTCTTTCGGATTAGGGGCCCTACTAATGTTTTCTCGTCAGTCGGATCACCGGCATGTATACGTTTCGTTTTGTTAACAAAGGATTGAACAAACCGATCGTAAATATCTTCGTGTACGATAATACGGTTTAGCGCCATGCAAATCTGACCCTGATGCAGGAACTTACCGAACACAGCAGCTTGTGCCGCATGCTCAACATCCGCATCATCCAGAACGATCATCGCATTGTTGCCACCGAGTTCCAGTGCGGTTTCTTTGAGATGTTCACCGGCGAGTTTACCAATGCCCTTACCCACTTCTGTAGAACCCGTAAATGAGATTACCTTGGGAATTGGATGTGTGACAAAATAATCCCCAATCTCGCTGCCACTTCCGGCGACTACATTTAATACCCCCTCTGGCAGACCCGCTTGTTCAAACAGATCCGCAATCAGCCAGCCTGCTGTAGTCGGGGTATCCGAAGCGGGTTTAATCACCACACCGTTGCCGAGTGCGATCGCGGGTGCAACGGAACGCAAACATAGATGTAGCGGGAAATTCCATGGTCCAATAACGCCGATAACGCCTTTGGGCTCACGGACTACCCGATTTTCTTTACCCGGCGTATTGGATGGAAGCAATTCGCCTTTCATTCGAAAAGGAAATGAAGCCGATTCATCCACAATACGTCTCGCTGCGGCAAATTCCGCTTCAGCTTTGATGCGTGTGCTACCGGATTCCATAATGAGCAGCTGTATAATCTCATCTTTTCGTTCTTCCATTAAAGACGAGACTTTCCGGAGCACCCCTTCCTTAATGGAAGGTAACGCTGCTCTCCATTCCACCGAACTCTTTTGCGCAGACTGATAAGCCTGATCTATATCCTCTGGACTGGAAGAACGCCAGGTTGCGATCACTTCACCCGTATAAGGATTAATGTTCTCTATCGTTCTCTCGCCTGCGCCTTCCACCCATTTACCTGAAATGAACTGTTTAGTCCACGTTGCCGTTTTATGTTGGTTATCTACTAAAGTCATGACATGCGCCTCCGATCTTCAGATTAGAATGTACAAAAAAAACGATGTCTCATTCATTAACCTGGTTCGAAGTTAGGCAAACCGATAATGCAACCTTAAAAGTGAGCTGGCTTTGTAACAACATGAGTAAAGCAACGTGTGCGCTAAGTCTCAAAAGAAGTTAGATCAGACCAGCCATACGCGATTTCCGCCAGATCTTCATCCCCGATACGAATCGACTGTGTATGAACAGGTATACCGCCCATTTTTTCGTAAAAGCGACATGCCGGGTTCCTTTCCAAAGCCCAAATAATCATACTACCAATCTGGCATGTCTGAAGATGCTGAACCACCCTCTTCACAAGTTGTCTGCCTATTCCAGATTGCTGATGAGACTTCAGCAGATAAATGGCATACAGTTCGCCATCATAGGGTAATTGACCCTCGCGTTCCTTACCTCCACAGGCAAAACCGACAATTTTCCCCTCTTCATCCTCGGCAACGATCAAAATCTGGTCATTTTCGCCAGAGCGTAACTGCTGTTCCCACTGAGCTAGCCGGGATTCTGTAGTCAAAAAATCCAAAACATGATCTGGCACAATTCCGCGGTATGTCGTTTTCCAGCTCTCTGTATGTACGTATGCGATCCCCCGCGCATCCCCCTCACATGCTCGTCTAATTCGCATAGAATCTCCCTCTTCCTCTCTTAAAATGAATTTCTCCACACTCAATGGCCCGATTACCATTCACCACGTTTGCTATATCTATCACGTTTATCATGCCCATCACGTTTCCTAAAATAGAAGAAGAATCCGGCCTATGGCCGGATCGTAACTCGGGTTCCGACGGATACCTTCGAGGACAAATCCAGCACGTCTGAATTATACATGCGAATGCAGCCATGTGATACGGACTTGCCAATCGACGAAGGTTCATTCGTTCCATGAATGCCGTAATGGGGTTTGGACAGACCCATCCAGAGCACACCAAAAGGCCCTCCAGGATTCTCTTGTTTGTTGATAATGGTGAACTCTCCATTTGGAGTACTGGTAAGCATTTTACCTGTCGCTACCGGATAACCTTTCACAACTTGATCTCCATCCAGCAGATACAACATATGGTCAGACAAGTCCACGATGATTCTGTAATTCGGCATCACCATATCCCTCCTGCCTTATTCTATGCAAGACAGATAGGAATGCCCCGCCTCATATCAGTCCTGTTCCCAATCTTTGGCCCGCTGGACATGCTTGGCCTTGCGTGTTTTTACCGGTTTGCTGGAAGCAGTCCGTTTACGCGAAGCCACCTCTTCCTTGCGCCGCTGATACTGCATTTCTTTCTGCATTTTGAGGAAGTTATTCAGCCTCTTCTCATCCAGCTCACCGTTTTCAATGGCTTTTTTAACTGCACAGCCCTCTTCCTTCGTATGACTGCAATCCATAAATCTGCACGTGCCAGACAGCTCCTCAATCTCTCCAAAAGCCTGAGAAAGACCTTCTTCTCCTTCGTCCCAGAGATGAAGTTCACGCATGCCCGGCGTATCGATCAAGACGGCTCCCTGTGGTAATACAAACATCTCCCGGTGCGTCGTTGTATGTCTGCCACGGCTGTCCCCTTCGCGGACGGATTGCGTAATCTGAACCTCCTTGCCCATCATCCAGTTAACGAGTGTGGACTTGCCACTTCCGGAGGAGCCTGTGAGCGCTACGGTTGCCCCTGGTTTCAGATAGGTTTCCAGCATTTCCTTCCCTTGTCCTTCGATTGCCGAGATCGCCAGTACCTCCACGCCCGGTGCAATCCCCTCCACTTCACGGATTCGTCCCTGCACATCATCGCACAGATCACTTTTACTCAGGACGATAACCGGTCTTACTCCCCCGTTCCAAGCCATTAACACATATCTTTCAAGTCTTCTAAGGTTAAAATCATGATTAAGCGCCGCAACGATCAGAAGAGTATCTACGTTTGCTGCAATCAGTTGCTCTTTCGTTACCGGGCCAGCGGCTTGCCTGGATACACGACTCTGACGTGGCAATACATGATGAATAATCACTTCCTCACCCTGTTCTCCTGCCACAGCAACCCAATCGCCAACAGCAGGTGCAAGTCCTGTCTCCAAGCTATCATGACGAAGTTTTCCTGACACTTTGCCCCAACATTCTCCGTCAACTGTGATCAGACGCTGCATATGTCCATGATCCGCGACAATTCGGGCAGGCCGTCTGGATTCCCAGCTCAACTGTTCCTCAGACCATCGTTTCTCCCATGTAGCAGACCAGCCATAATTTTCAATTCCCTTATTTTCCATACGTTGATTTAAAATAAAAATTCCTCCCAGATTGTTTATGTTTCTTCATCTCCGAATACAGATCCAAACAAAAAAACCACGAGGTTGTTCAGACCCGCGGCAATCCATAGTTATCCGAATATAAAGCAGCCTCCACAGCATGTTGAATAACGGTCATCCTATGCCCAATCCGTTATCCCAGCCCTGGAACTCCCCTTATCAGCACAAAAAAAGCCACGGGTACGTCACCCGTGACTTTGTCTGAAGGTCTTATCATCGCTCGCCAAAGTTGGATTTTTCTATCCAGCTATTGCAAAATCGATGTACCTTGATCCGTTCCGGAGACGCTGTTCCTATTCAACTCCACGTATACTGCCGTTAGATTTGTCATGAACATCGCCTCCCTTGTAGAATATGCCATCATGTTACACAGTCTGTCGTGCTTTTGTCAAGCCCATTATTTTTTATTGCTATTCTCTCTCTACTTCACCTGATCCCATCTCGTCCACATTTCCCGCGGATTTAATTCATACACTCCGTCTTCGCGGTACATGAACTGATGCATGATAAACTCCCGGCGAAGGGTAGCAAAATCCTCATGGTATTCCTGAATAAACGTATTGATTTCTTTCTCGCTGTACTTGCGTCCGAACTCCAATTGCTCCACCAGATATTCAAGCACAACCAGCTTTTTCTTGTACTGTGCAGGAATTTGACGAAGCCGGCCATCCTTGGAAAAAAAGTTTCTCATGATGGACGCTTTCAATGTTTCGTTCACATCTGTCATATCAGACTGCTCCTTTCTTTTGAAAATAAAATCAACTGAAGCCTGAGCATGTTCGCGAATGAACGAAGGGTTCAGGGTAAAATAAACCGTATTTTTCTCCCGCCGCTCTTGAATCAGCGCAGCTTCTCTCAGCTTGGCAGCATGATGAGTCACCGTCGGCTGAGACAAGTTAAGGCGCTCCGCGAGCGCTTGTCCATGCAGTTCTCCTTCAGAAAGAAGCAGGAGCATCCGTAGCCGTGTAGGATCAGCCAAGGCTTTGTGATAGGCCACAATTTTCTCAAGCTGCATCAATGTACACCTCACATTAAATTAGATAATCATCTAATTAGATAATAATCTTTATCATTCTGGAAGTCAATTCAATTTATTTTTTGATTTTTCATCACATTGTGTTGCCAGGCAGAACTGGCATTGAAGTGTTATTTACGGTAGGATTATATTGCTTGTAATGAAGGAGGATTAAGAACATGGAAGATGTCATTATTATTGGCGGAGGCCCATGCGGTCTGTCCGCTGCCATTGAATGTGAGCGGGTAGGATTGTCCGCTGTCATTATTGAGAAACACAATATCGTACAATCCATCTATCTCTATCCGACTCATATGCAATTTTTCAGTACAGCGGAGTTGCTGGAGATCGGGAACGTGCCGTTCAGTTCGGCCAATGACAAGCCGTTTCGTTATGAAGCACTTGCCTATTATCGCAAAGTAGCCGAACATTTCGGCCTGCGTATTCATAATTATGAGGAAGCCCGTGAGATCCAGCGTAAGGAAGACGGCACCTTCGAGGTACATACGGTTAATCGGCGTGGAGAAGCCATCGTACATCAGGGACGACATGTCGTTGTGGCTACCGGCTATTTCGATCACCCGAATTACCTCGGCATATCAGGTGAAGACAAGGATAAAGTCACGCATTACTTCCGCGAGGCACACCCGTATACCAATACACGCGTGGCTATCATTGGTGGAAGTAACTCAGCAGTTGACGCCGCCATGGAGCTTGTCCGGGTTGGCGCTCATATTGATATGGTATACCGCGGTACAGGTCTGTCCGAGCATATTAAGCCTTGGGTTCGCCCGTTATTCGAAAGTATGGTGCAGAAAAACCGCATTACGCTTCATCTTGGTTCACGTGTCAATGAAATCCTGGATGATTCCATTCGAATTGTGCATACAGACGGTTCGGAAAGCGAGCTTGAGAATGACTTCGTGCTCGCCATGACCGGCTTCAGACCTGACCGCCATTTGCTTGCTTCCATTGGAGCAGAGATGTCTGAGGATATGGATAAGCCATTATACGATCCACAAACGATGGAAAGCAGTGTGCCAGGCGTTTATGTGGGCGGAGTTATCGCTTCTGGGCGCAATGCCAATGAAGTATTCATTGAGTCAGGCCGCTGGCATGGACGGTACATTGCTGAACATATCATTAGCCAAACAGGACATCGTGGCGGCAAACATCATGCTCAGTCTGAGGAGCAATGAAATCCATGGATATGACCTCCCTCCTGTTGCTTGTGTTCGCAACGCTTGGCATCATTAGCAGTAACACACCTGTAACTGTAGCGATGGTATTCCTGTTACTGCTTCGTGTACTTAATGTCAACCAAGCCTTTCCCTGGCTTGAAAAATACGGGCTCACACTGGGTATTATCATTCTGACAATTGGTGTAATGGCTCCTCTCGCCAGCGGTAAAATGAGCTTGCAGACCATTGGTGAATCGTTTCTGCACTGGAAGTCACTACTCGCCATTGGTGTTGGTTTGCTTGTAGCTTATCTGGGCGGTCGCGGCGCATCGCTGATGAGCACACAGCCAACAGTTGTGGCAGGCCTTTTGATCGGTACAGTTCTTGGCGTTGCCTTGTTCAAAGGTGTACCTGTCGGGCCTTTGATCGCAGCGGGCATCCTGTCCCTGCTTTTAGGTAAATCCTGAACCGTTCGGTACGGTAATCGTGTATGCTTTTGCAAACTGGCTGTATTTCCCACCGCTCTGTGCTATACTTCTATTCATGCAAACCGATACATGAATTTTGCAACAGGGAATGGGCATCTTTCTCACCTTGTCAGATGAACTCATTCAGCACTTCACGACGTTTATCGTCCTCAGGAGGATTCAGGAACCATGTCACGTCCCTTTGTTACCGAAGCCGTGATGGTGGCTATTTACGGTCAATTGCTTGCGCCTCCGGCGCCTGTGGAATATATCGTTCCTTACACCACCATCCTTGAACTATATGAATTTCAGAGCAGTGCTGACCCCATGATGGATAATCCCACAGATGATCAGCATGTTAAAGCCAAGATCAATGAATTAATCTCCTACTTTGAGGAGCCCTTAAATAAGAAAAAGATTGAGCGCGCCCTGGCGGTACCATGGGCAAAAAGCCCGGCCATTCTATTTGGTGATCAGGCCTCCATTACGATTATTAACGCCATGGATACCGCTCAATATGGAGAATATTTTGATCCGATAGAGACAGAGCTTATTCTCACATCCCAACGTCTTGGCATTCCGATTTTGACCGATCAAGTGGAGTTAATCGCCCGGATCATTGAGTCCGAATCACCTGTTCAGGTGTTTGATATCGATGATTTCGATTTTGCAATGGATGATGAACCGCTGGATCAGGTATAACCCCAAGAACATATGTACGAACAAATGCAAAAGACCTCAACTTTCACTTTATAGTGGCAGTCGAGGTCTTTTTGGAGTTTATGCACTTCAGTTTCACATATTACTTAATGCCAGACTGTTCAAGTAGCGTTTGGCTGATGCTGTTCATCGGAGGCAGTGCATTCGGATCAAAAAACTTTAATCCCGCATCGCTGTTTACCCGCGCTTCCACAAGATGATCAAGAATAATTCGAGCCTTAAACAAGGCGATAACATAATACTCCTCATCTCCGTTTGCGTGCACTTGGCGCAACTCCGGCCCAGAGTATAACGATTCAAAGCTCATCGACTCCGTTGTCCAACCGGTTTCTTCCCAAAGTTCACGATGAGCTGCCCCTTCAATCGTTTCCCCGGGGCGCATCTCTCCAACAGGAATTCGCCAATGCCCCTGTTCCGCATGCTGGATGAGCAGTAGCTCACCTTGATCATTCGCAGCCATAATGGCCGCTTTGACTACAATATTTGCACGTTTCGCAATATATTGCCCAATATCCCGTGTCGGCAGATCCACTCCTCATCCCTCCTTTTTAAAAAAAGACGGTGCTCACCTTTCGTTTATGGACTGATGTTTTACTGCACTTCGGTATAACGATATTCAATATCCTGGCCATCCTCTACAACATCTACATGTAACTGATGCCCTTTCAGATACCAGTAATCGTGATCTTCCATAAAAAACTGAATGCCGGAAACTTCCGTTTGATCCGCAGGATGTCTCGGTTTTTCAACGGCAATTCCTAAAGAAAATCCCGGATGAAGACCACCGCCAGAGCTGTAACGGGCAAAAAAGCGGATGCTGTCTCCTTCATTCAAATTCAATTCTTCTTTGTACCAGCGAGCAGCTTGGTCGGATACATGTATGGTACTCATATGATGTCAGCTCCTTTTGTATATATATGTTACATCATATCGCTAGAGCGCCTTGAACACAAACCCTGGAAAACATACGCAGGCATACGATCTTGTGAAAAATGTTTGACAGATTGTAAAAACGGGTGGTAAGATGCAAACATACGAGGTCTACATTGCATTTATTTCCATTAACAAGAAAGGGTGATTACGGTGTTTAACACACATAAGTTGGTTCACATTCACACACAATTAAATACCGGAGTATCCCCGAAATTACTTTTCCGTTCATAAGACAGCGCTTCAGGTGTCTCTTTTTATAAGACCCCTGTCAAGCTCGCTCACAATACCTTATGTACGGCGGCGGCTCTGCTCTCGGAGTCATGCTGCCGTATGAAGATATAAGACATACCGCCTGCGTGCGGTGTGTCTTTTTTTGTGGGTTTTTTATTGGATTGAATACGCTTGAATGGGCCTTAAGAGCGTTAACTGTCATTTTGAACGAAACTTCGCACTTCTTGGACATCGAAAGGAAGGGATAACACTTGTTCTCTGTACTTAAAAACCTGGCCTGGTTCTTCAGGCTGGAGCGCAAAAGATACCTGGTTGGTGTCATTTTGCTCATCCTTGTGGGCATTGCTGAACTGCTGCCCCCGCGCCTTTTGGGGAACGCCATCGACGAGATCGTACGCGGCTCCATTACAAGCGCCTCATTAACGTTTTACATTGCGCTTATTCTTGGGACGGTCATTATTATCTATCTGATTACGTACATATGGATGCACAAATTATTCGGGGGAGCCAATCTCGTTGAACGGTTGCTACGCTCCCGCTTCATGGATCACTTGTTGCGAATGACACCACCCTTTTTCGAAAAGAACAGAACCGGAGATCTCATGGCTCGCGCCACCAATGACCTTCGTTCTATTGCCACAACCGCTGGTTTCGGTATGCTCACGTTAACAGACTCCACAGCTTTTCTCTTAACTGTACTGTTCGCCATGGGTTTCCTCGTCAGCTGGAAGCTGACTTTGGCTGCAATTCTGCCCCTGCCTTTTATCGCCATCGCTATGATGATCTATGGTAAAGCGGTGCATCAACGTTATACGTTGGCACAGGATGCTTTTGGTGATATGAACGATCAGGTGTTAGAGTCCATTGCAGGCATCCGTGTTGTACGCGCGTACGTTCAGGAACGTCTGGACGAGAAACGATTTGCTGATGTCACGGAAGATGTATATCGCAAAAACTTAGCGGTTGCGCGGATGGATGCTTTATTTGAACCAACTATTCGACTATTCGTAGGTCTGAGTTATGTCATTGCACTAGCCTACGGTATTTATCTTGTATTCCACAATGAAATCACCCTGGGAGACCTCGTATCGTTCAACATGTACCTGGGGATGATGATCTGGCCGATGTTTGCCATCGGTGAATTAATTAACCTCATGCAGCGGGGGAGTGCTTCTCTGGATCGGGTGAATGAAACGTTATCCGTAGAGCCTGCTGTTCAGGACAAAGAACATCCTGTTCATATTACGCGGCCGGATGAAATCGTCATGAACGATGTGACATTCCGCTATCCAACCTCTACCGTGGATAACCTGAATCATATCAATGTTACCATTCAACGCGGACAGACACTTGGCGTGGTAGGACGCACGGGAAGTGGTAAATCCACCCTGCTCAAACAATTGCTGCACGAATACCCTGCTGGATCAGGTACGCTCAGCATTTCAGGACATTCCATCGAGGATATTGCGAAGGATGATCTGCACAGCTGGATCGGATACGTTCCTCAGGAACAAGTATTGTTCTCCAAATCGGTTCGTCAGAACATTCAATTCGGTAAGCCGAACGCCTCGGATGACGTCATTATGGAAGCGATTCGCACTGCTGCCTTCGACGGCGATCTCGGAACGTTATCTGACGGTCTCGATACACTCGTAGGTGAAAAAGGAATCGCTTTGTCTGGTGGACAGAAACAGCGGGTATCTCTGGCTCGGGCTTTTATCGCTGATCCGGATATCCTTATTCTTGACGATGCCCTGTCTGCAGTTGACGCTCGCACAGAAGCTAAAATCATTGAAAATATTCGCAACAAACGTGCTGGCAAAACAACACTGATCTCGACACATCGCCTGTCCGCTATCGAACATGCGGATCGGATCATCGTGCTGGAGCACGGTAAAATTACGGAAGAAGGCACTCATCAGGAATTACTCGCCAAAAATGGCTGGTACCGTGAACAATATGAACGGCAACAGGTCGAGTCCAATCTGTCCACGTAGGAGGTAACTCATTTGAAGTCCAATACAGGTAAAAGGTTGCTGGATTACGCCTTGAAAGCCAAAGGTACATTCATCGCTGCCTTGATCATGCTGACGATTGGTGTTGCGGCTGAACTCGCCGGACCCTTTATCGCCAAATCCATGATTGATAATCACTTGCTCGCCATCGAGCAACCATTTTATGAAACTGCTACTTCGCAGGAAGCCGCAGTTTATCAAGGAAAAAACTATAAACGTGAAGGTTTGTTTTCACCAGACGAAACCAAAGGAGCCGAGGTACGCGTACTGCAAGCCGGCAAAAGCTTTTATTTCGTGAGCGAGCCGGTTAGTGCTCCTGACGGCGATCGTTCCTATGCGAACGGAACCTTAACCGTAACTCGCGCAGGTGAAGTTACCGGGCAATACGCGGCTGTGCCGCTGTCTGCTGGTGAACTGTTTGCCTTTTACAAACCCGAGATGCCAAGCATCTATCAATTAATTGTGTATTATCTGATCTTTCTTGTGATTTCAGTTATCATGGAGTTTGGTAAAACCTTCTGGCTACAATCCTCTGCCAACAAGGTCATTCAGCGCCTTCGTAACGATGTGTATGCGCACATTCAGCGGTTGCCCGTGAACTTTTTTGATAACCTGCCCGCAGGTAAGGTCGTTTCCAGGGTCACCAACGACACCGAGGCCGTTAAGGATCTGTTTGTGGCGGTTCTTTCCAACTTTTTCTCAGGTATCATTACGATCACTGGGGTTTATATCGCCCTCT
The DNA here is from genome assembly GCF_007680605.1 of Paenibacillus xylanexedens. Taxonomy (GTDB): domain Bacteria; phylum Bacillota; class Bacilli; order Paenibacillales; family Paenibacillaceae; genus Paenibacillus; species Paenibacillus xylanexedens_B. The sequence continues at coordinate 909,423 of NZ_VEIO01000001.1, read as the reverse complement.
TCTTGCTTGATGTACGTCTGGGTCTGATTTCATTATTCGTTGTACCGATGCTCATTGCGTGGATTGTGCTCTATCGCAAATTCGCCACCCGTTATAATACGATCATTCGCTCGCGACTAAGTGAGATTAATGCGATCATTAACGAATCCATTCAGGGCATGTCCATCATTCGTGTGTTCCGTCGCCAGAAGCAAACCCGGCAGGAATTCGAAGAACTGAATGAAGATTATATGAAACATCAAAACAAAATGCTCAATCTCAATGCCTTTACCTCTCATAACCTGGTGAATGTGTTGCGGAACATCGCCTTTGCGGTTGTACTGTGGTACTTCGGAGCAGGTGCAATCACAGGCACAAGTATTATTTCACTTGGTGTACTGTATGCCTTTGTTGATGTTCTCGGTCGGCTGTTCCAGCCGATTATCGGTATGGTTAACCAGCTTGCGAACCTGGACTCCTCCCTTGTCTCCGCCGGCCGTGTATTTGAGCTGATGGATGAAAAAGGAGAACCGGTTACAGACGGGTCGATGCCGAGATACAAAGGTAATGTTGTCTTCGACGATGTGTCGTTCGCTTATAAAAAGGATTACGTGCTGAATAACATTTCGTTCAAAGCTTCGCAAGGTCAGACCGTAGCACTCGTGGGTCACACCGGTTCCGGTAAAAGCTCGATCATCAATCTACTGTTCCGGTTCTATGATCCGCAAAAAGGCAAAATCACGATTGACGGACAGAACGTTAAGGAATTGCCAAAGCAGTGGATTCGTGAGCATATGGGGATCGTACTGCAAGACCCCTATCTCTTCACAGGCACGATTGCTTCCAATGTCAGTCTGGGTGATGAAAAAATATCCCGGGCACGCATTGAGCAGGCATTGCGCGATGTAGGTGCGGAACGTATTTTGGCGCATCTGCCGCAAGGCTTTGACGAGCCCGTAGTTGAGAAAGGCAGTACACTGTCTGCCGGACAGCGGCAGTTGATTTCTTTTGCACGAGCACTCGCCTTCGATCCGGCAATCCTGATTCTGGACGAAGCCACCGCCAACATTGATACGGAAACGGAAGCTTTGATCCAGAACGCGCTGGAAGTCCTCAAAAAAGGACGTACTACTTTCATCATTGCTCACCGTCTGTCAACCATTCGCTCCGCAGATCAGATTCTCGTGTTGCATCGCGGAAAAATTGTAGAGCAAGGGCCTCATGATGAGTTGATGGAGCTGAAAGGCCGATACTATCAGATGTATCAATTGCAGCAAGGGGCTCAAGGCGAAGCCATCGCCGACGGCTCGGCTCGTTCAGCAGATACCTTCAGCACAGCTGCGGCATCACTCGCCGGAGGAAATGTGTAACCTTCTTTTCTTCCACTATCATTTAGCAAAACATATTTCGTGAACAAGGACATCCGTCAAACATTAAACCAACACATAAAACCCGTTCTGTACAGTAGGCTCTTGGTTACTGACAGAACGGGTTTTATTATTGTTCTATGGACTGTATCTTCAATTTAAGTTCGCCCTCTAAGTCCAGCCTCTAACTGTATATCCCATATAAATAATTATCTCTCGGACAAGGAACGGGATTTGGGTACTCCAGCTCTGATACGCGGTCGTTTGTGTAGGAGATGGTACGGCGTCCATGCCAAGTTCAGCTGCCATTTTCATGGAACGTTTCATATGCAGGGGGTCGCTGACAATAGTGTAGGTACGGTAACCTTCCCTCTCGCCTATTTTCAGCGCATATACCAGATTCTCTTGGGTGATTACCGACTTTTCCTCCACCTGAATGTGCTCCGGTTTCACGCCTTGCGTAAGAGCATATTGGCGTCCGACCAAAGCTTCAGCAGGAATACCTTCTTGACTGGAGCCCCCTGTTAAAATGAGGTTACGAACTGTGCCTGCTCTATATAACCTTATAGCTTGTTCAATTCGTTCACGGAATACCGGCGAGGGAATATCCCCTTGCACCGCTGCACCCAACACAATCGCTGCATCAGATGTTCTTGGTGAACTTGCATGCATGTACGAGAGGATGCTTGCAGCTGTGATCCCTGCCCAGATGAGAATACATAAGAGCAACGATGCCAACCCCATAACTACACTGCGTTTTGTGATACCTTTACAACTACGTTTTAATTGAATGTTTGTCACTCAAGATTCCTCATCTGGCCTGCGTTCCTGAAATCTCGCCGCATGCATTCGTTCCAAAGCAGCCCATGCTGCCGCAGACTCATCCTTTAATCCCAATGCTGCCATCCAGGTACCTATATATTGCTGGAGTACGAGCTCCAGTTCCTGTGCACGTTCTTTAAAATCTTGGAATTCCTTAATCATACGTGTGCGACCTTCCGGACTGAAGGTTTCATGAATGCGCTCTTTGAAATAATGATGCACGATCCGATTTCGTTGCTGCCATAATTCATTCAGACTGCTTATTTCTTCTTCGGAAAACGTAAAATGATGCCGTGCTTCATGAATAAGTTGTCCCAGTGAACTACTCATTTTCCGCTCGTACAGCTCCTCCAGTTCCTCCTCAGTTACTACCTTGCCTTGTGACATTTTAGTTAACAAAATAAGATTAACCAGTTGCTGTTCAAGCGCCTGTCCATAATATACGGCCAAGCCGTAATAGGCAAACAATTCCTTGGAGTGTTCGCTGTCCAGCATGAAATCATTCTGGAAATCCGTGTTATGCATATGCGAGCGCTCCTTTCAATCCGTGCACCTTGGCTGTTTATTATGTCTATATCGTAACCAAACTGCAAACAACATTCAAGTTGCCGGAAAAGCCAGCGCCTAACTTCGGATTCCCTCCTGTTTTCGTAATCTGAACCTAGATCACATCTGCTCGGGAGCGCGTACGCCCAATAAAGACAAGTTGTACGCCAGACGTTTGGCGGTGTGCTCGGCCAGTTTCACCCGAAAAGCTTTGACATCTGACGGTGCATCGGCAATCCGTTCAGCATGATAAAACCGGTTAAAGGCTTGGGCAACGTCAATCGTGTATTTAGCAATCACCGATGGTTCGTTGCGAAGCACTGCTTTTTCAAGATAAGATGAATACTCATTAAGCAATTTCAGCAACGCCCAAGAGGTATCGCCGACAATTGCAACAGGAGGGTTGTTCGTCCGGTCCGTGTCCAAGTCCGTTTTTTGTTCTTCACTTGACACAGTAGCAGCTTTGGCAAGCACACTTTGAATCCGGGCATGAGTATATTGCACATAAGGGCCGGTCTCCCCTTCAAAACTTACCGCGTCCTCCAGCGAAAAATCAATGTCATTCATGCGATTGTTGCGCAGATCACCAAAAATAATCGCCCCTACACCAACGGCTTCGGCTACCTGCTCAGCCTGCTCCAGATTCGGATTTTTTTCCTGAATAATTTGCAAGGCACGAGCGACAGCTTCATCCAGCACTTCCTGTAAGAAGACAACCTTCCCCCGGCGTGTGGACATCTTCCGCCCCTCGAAACGCATCAGGCCAAACGGAATGTGCTCACAATGGTCTGCCCAGTCATAACCCATCTTGGACAATACCGTAAATACTTGACGGAAGTGAAGCCTCTGCTCCCCGCCAACAACGTACAACAACCGATCGGCCTGCATCACACCATGACGATAGATCGCTGTTGCCAAATCCCGGGTTGGGTAGATTGTGGTTCCATCTTTTTTAATGATCAGACATGGTGGCATGTTCTCTTCATCCAGCCGTACAACGAGAGCACCGTCACTTTCCTCCAGTAGTCCTTTGGCTTGAAGTTCCTCCACAACCGCACCCATCTTGTCATTATAAAAGCTCTCACCGAGCGTATGGTCAAAATCCACATTCAAGCGTTCATACATCCGGTTAAACTCCTGCATACTCACGTTTACGAAGAAAGTCCATAGACGCTTCGCTTCTTCATCCCCCTGCTCCAGCTTACGGAACCATTCCCGTGCTTCGGTCTCCAGAGAAGGATCTTTCTCTGCTTCATCATGAAAACGAACATATAGTTCGAGAGAATTACGAATCGGGTCTGCTTGTAGCATCTCTTCATTTCCCCACCGCTTATATGCCGTGATTTGCTTGCCAAACTGGGTCCCCCAATCTCCTAGGTGATTCACACTTATCGAGGTATAACCCGCTTCGTTATATAAACGATACAACGCTGCACCAATAACAGTGGAACGCAAATGCCCAATACCAAAAGGTTTCGCGATGTTAGGTGAGGACATATCAATGACAACACGCGCTCCTTGCCCAAGCTGCAGTTTACCAAAAGTCTCGTTACCCACTTCTTCGAGCAATCGGGGTGCCAAGACATTTCGGTCAAAACGAATATTCACATAAGGACCCGCAGCTGCAGCATCCATACCATCGGTCTGCAATGCAACGGCAATTTCTCCAGCAATAACGACAGGTGCCTTTCTTAGCGACTTCGCTAACGTAAAACAGGGGAATGCAACATCTCCCATCTCCTCCTGCGGTGGGACTTCCAATAATCCCAATACTTCTTCTGGCGTGAGCCCCGTTAACGGGGCAATCTGAGTTGCAGCCTGATTCATTAACACATCGAGCACTCCTTCTCTGCATAAACTATGCCTAAAATAAACGCAAAAAAACTCTCGTCTCTTTAAAAAGAGACGAGAGCTGTGTTTACAGTTCCCGCGGTACCACTCTAAGTGAACAGTCACCTTCATTACAGCAAACTGCAAGTCAGGTTAAACCGATCCGCTCGGTGCAAATAACGGTTGCATGCCGGATTGCCCTCAAATCCATATATAACGAACGCCAAATGGCGCTTATACATGACTTCGGATAACCATCTCACGGGTGCGCTTCACACAGTTCATCACATACCGGCTTACACCTGTCCCGGCTCGCTGCCATGGCCTGAATCTGGGCTACTCTCCCGATCACGGATATTGCTGTTTCGATCATTTCAAATCATTATACATATTATGGTATAGATTAGCAACCCCGTTATTTAATATTGATAACCGAAGACCGTTCAGGCAACCGCAGCCATTAAACGGCAAGCCTCAGCACATCTACGGCAAGCTTCAGCGCAAGCCTGACAATGATCATGATCATGTTTCCCACATTCTGCTGCGCAGGCTTCGCATGCTTTGACACACAGTTCACAGATTTCACCGATGAAATCACTTCCACGTGTCATCGCTTGCGCTGCAAATGCACAAATATCAGCACATTCCCGGTTCAAACGAATACAGTCACGGAGCATCGCCAAATCATATTCTTTCAAACTTGATATGTAACATACATTGCAAGCATTCATGCACTCCAGGCAAGCATCGATACATTGTTGGTATTGTTGTTGTGTCATTTAAAGTTACCTCCCAGGCAAAGTTTGCTATGCTTCTTAATACCCACCAGGGAGGAACTTTGAACCATTATCCTAGTCTTGTTTTACCGCTTCCAATTCCAGCAATTGTTCGCGGATGGCAGTTTGATCAAAATGCTCACCGATAAACACAGCTACATTCGGCACATCACCTTGAGGTGTAATTTTCATGTAATCTGATTCACGATAGGCATACTGGAACCAGAACCGGCTTGCGGTATCGCTAAACGAAAGGATTCCCTTGGCCCGATATACGTCACGCGGCAAGCTAGCCACAAACTGTTCGAATGCTTCGCTGTTCACAGGTTGCCTGAAATAATGTGTGTATACCATGACATGTTCATGTGATGTATGTGGCTTGACAGAATGCTCGTGTTGGTCGCTTGAATGATTGCTACCACGTTGATCCGTGTGCTCATGTCCATGATTGCAACCGTGAGTACGGCAAGCATCTGTATGCACATGAGTCTCGCCTGCATTTTCCGATGCATCGCCTGCTATATTGGATTGGTGAATGTGGACGTCGGCACCACTATGAAGCAATTGTTCGATAGACACTTCACATTTGACCGTTGGGATCACGGGAGCAAAGCCATTCCATTTATTCAGAAGCTCTTCCAAATCCTGCAGTTGCTGCTCTTGAACCCGGTCGGTTTTATTCAAAAGCAACACCGAAGCGCAACGAATCTGTTCTTGCATCAATTTGAAGGTTTTTCCCTTTTGCTCCTGATACAGACCTGACAGATGTGCCGCATCCACTACGGTGATCAAACTTTTCAACTCCAAACGCATATATAGAGATGTTTCCGTCACCGCATCCAAAATTTCCATCGGATTCGCTGCACCCGTTGCCTCGATTACGATAACATCGGGTGACTCTTCTTGAACGAGGTCTGCCAGCTGCAGTCCAAGATCTCCTCGTACAGTACAGCAAATGCATCCGCCCAACATTTCTGTCATGGGCACTTCCTCATCTACGATCTGACCATCCAGATTCACTTCACCGAGTTCATTCATCACCACAGCCGGCCGCAGACCCTTCTGTTTCCAGTATTCTATGAGCTTAACAAGCAATGTCGTTTTACCGCTACCTAAAAAACCGGACAAAATATATACAGGAATACTTGGTTTTTGTTCATTGAAGATACTCATCATTTACACACCTCTCTGCCCATCTCTATCCTTAGTCTGACTCTATTAAGCGAGTGTACACTATCCTTCAATTGTTGTGCAATATGCCTGTTCTGTTGACGAAAACTTCATTGCCTGATTAACATGAATAGTCTATGCTATGAGGACATGTTTATTTGAGGAGGATTTCAATGACCAATTCAGTTGAACAGCACCGTCAGGAAGCTCCGCAAACGGTCGCCTGCATGGTTGTTACCGTTTCGGACACACGTACCAAAGAAACGGACATGAGCGGTCAACTCATGCATGAGTTATTACACCAAGCTGGATATCAGGTTGTGGAGTATATCATTACACCTGACGAGACAGAACGGATTCAGACGATTCTGCAAGATGCTGTTGTGCGGGATGATATCGAGGCTGTACTGTTAAGCGGGGGTACCGGTATTGCTCCAAGGGATACTACATATGAGGCAGTATCTTCCCTTCTGGACAAAGAACTGCCGGGCTTTGGTGAAATATTCCGTTACTTAAGTTATTCCGAAGATATTGGTTCAGCAGCTATTCTCAGCCGGGCAGTTGCCGGAACTATCGGGCGTACAGCTGTATTTTCAATGCCAGGCTCTCGCGGAGCCGTTAAACTTGCCATGGAACGCATTATTTTGCCTGAACTGCGCCATGTCATGCGCGAAATATATAAACCCGTCTGAATCATTCAGACGGGTTTGTTATCTCACTTGGACAGCTTGTATGTCACTGCTCTTTTATTTGTTGCAATACATCTTCAAATACTTGCAGGACGTCCTGAGCATACACATCTTTCTCTCCACCGGAAGCCGTATAAACCAATGATACATGCCCTTTGCTACGAATCGTCGTTCTGCCCATTACATTCTCCAGAACGGCATTTCCTTTAGGTTCCCCATACATTTCTTCCATTCGTGCTGCACGGATTTTCGCGTCACGATAAATGTGTACTTTCACGATATGTCTTGCACTACCATTCAATAAATACATATATGACATGCCGCCATTAGCATCATCCTCGAACATATTGTTCATCAGCTTAATACGTTTGGCAGCAAAACCGCTTGTCATTTCTCTCGCTAACGTACCGTTTAAGCCATGACCTTGTTGCTTGGCTCTGAAATTCCCTTCTGTTGTTGCTTCCCCTGTATAGAGCTTACGTTCCTGCTCAATAGATGAGGATGTGCAAGCCGTTAGAGATACTACGCTCAGGATTACCAAGCCACTTAACATCAAAAATCGTTTTACATTCCGCCCCATCAGGTTCGGATTTTTCTCCTTTAACAGCATGTCTATCCTTCCTTTCCATGAGTCACAGTATTTGTGACTCTTTCAGGTAGAATTAGCATGGCTAGGAGATACACATTTTATTCCAAGTAAGCATTATTCAGAGGAGACACGTACAACGGTACGCCCAACTGCACCACCCTGTAGTATGTTCTCTAATGTATGCGGCAATTGATCAAGTGTAATTTCCCGAACTCCCAGCGAAAGAGCACGGTCTGGCTTCCATTCACCGCCCAGCTTGTTCCAGATCCGTTCTCTACGTTCCATAGGACAATACACCGAATCAATGCCGATCAACTGGATGCCACGCAAAATGAATGGAAAGACCGTTGATTCAAATCCGTTGCCCCCAGTTAACCCGGATACAGCAACTGCTCCACCATACTGTACCTGTTTCAACCGCTCCGCCAGTGCCGGCCCCGCTGTAGGATCAACTACACCTGCCCACTTTTGTTTGCCCATTGCTCCCCCGACTGGAGCATCAGCCTCCTCGCGTGAAATGACTTCGGAGGCTCCCAAGCTGCGAAGCAGTTCCTCTTCTTGTTGCTTCTTACCCGTGCTTGCCGTCACTTCAAAACCAAGCTTCACAAGGATAGCTATTGCCATACTACCAACGCCTCCCGTGGCGCCAGTAACGAGAACTTTGCCCATTTCTGGCGCTACTCCCGCTTGTAACAAGGCGTCTACCGAGAGTCCGGCGGTGAACCCTGCCGTTCCAATAGCCATCGCTTCTTTTTCACTCAGCCCTTGCGGGAGAGGCACTAACCACTCACTACGAAGACGAGCATATTCACTATATCCCCCGTAATGGGAGACCCCGGGTTCAAATCCCGTACTAATGACCCGATCCCCAGGTGCAAAACGACCACTCACGGATTCATCTACCGTCCCGGCCATATCGATTCCAGGCACCATTGGATAATTCCGTATGACACCCCCTTTTTCAAGAGACGCTAATCCGTCCTTATAATTCACACTGGAATAGTGTACCTGTACGGTCACATCCCCGTTAGGAAGGTCTTCTTTTTTCAACTGCTCAAGATTGGCTGTAACCCCCTTTTGATCATCTTTGCGTATTACATAAGCCTGAAATTGTTCTTTCATTAGTCTCATCTCCTTATTTTCGTTCCGTAAGCAAATATAATAATGGCCCTGCAAGCGGCAGTAATCCTGCCCACGCCCAGTTTGTTGTTCGTCCGTTCACTCTGGCATCGTGATAGATAGCATACGTGGACAGCAACGTCAGTACTACGAAATCAATCGTCATGATATGTACAAACGAGGATTGATAAAAAGCATTCACGAAGCGATCGGGATTGCCCTCGATCAACGCATAAAGTGCTGTTCCTAGTGTTAGTAATAACAGGATCAGATGTGTCAGCTTATGCGAAACCAGTCGCGAAACACCTCGCTTCGACTGTTTAACAAATGGTACTGGATCATGTATGCCTGTTCGGGATGGTGCAATCAACGCGAAATAGGGCAATAATGCAAATGCTCCAAGCCCAAAAGAAAACAAGACAAACGGCCATGCTGGTATCCGTTGTCCCTTCGAAGCTGTGACTGATTTTCGAAGTAAAATACATGCATACACAGCCGGGAAAATGCCTAGCCATGAGAACACCGTCAATAGCCATGGCTCCTTGCTCTGCAATGTAAGTAATTCTTTGAATATCGGATCATTCGCGGGGGAGTTCCCCGGCGCCATAAAGAGCGCATAAGCTATAAATGCAACCCATAGTAGTCCAAGCATGTATCTCATTAGCCACCCCTCCTCTACCTTTCATCCCCTGCTGACATCAATTTGAAACAGAGCTGATTTTCATTCCAGATCACCAGTTTTTCTAAGGTGCCCCTTCCTGTCGAAGTCACTTTCGGAATGTGGCGGCATTTGGCGTTTCCTGCGCTTTCCCGAGAAATAATGATTCGATTTTACTTGGGACAATGCCTGGGAAAGGTGATGCAATGGATGGGGTGGGATGGGATGCTGTGCAAAAGTCGCTTCACAATTATTGCTTATTCAGACAGTGTACATCTTCCTCCAGCATACTTCTATGAAACTGCACACATGTTAATTGAGAATCATCATATCATCACATCAAAAAGGCATAAGCCGGTAATCCCTACCGGTTATGCCTTCCTGACTCTCACACACAGCTACGATATTACTCTTCCGTTGATTTCACATGCTCAGCAATCAACTTTTGCTTCATATTCCATGCGGCCGGGCTGATGTTTACGCGGTAAATTTCCGGGTTCAGCTTCCGTTGGTACTCCGGCCAGAAAAGGTTCAACTGCTCCTTATGGTACGCGCGTATTTCATCGAGCGTAGGCAACTCGTACACTTTACGTCCATTCACAAATATCGGCTCCAGCATGTTAACCGCTTCATAACGGGTTACCGTTTTTTTCAGATAAGGATGTAGCGGGTTGAACAGCTTGAGCGGTCCTCCCTGCAGCGGTTGCTCCTCATCCGGATAGCAGATATAATCCGCAATAGCTTTGCCATGCTTCGGATCAATGATGCGGAAGACTTCTTTTTTACCCGGTGTCGACACCTTCTCGGGATTGGCCGATATTTTAAGCGTTGGCAACATTTCTCCGTTCACTTCACGCTCTACCAGCTTGTAGACACCTCCCAAAGAAGGCTGATCCGATGCGGTAATCAACTGTGTGCCGACACCCCATGTGTCGATCCGTGCACCTTGAGCTTTCAAGTTAAAGATCGTATTCTCATCGAGATCATTCGAAGCTACGATTTTCACATAGTCCAGTCCGGCTTCATCCAACATCTGACGGGCCTGAATCGAAAGATAGGCAAGGTCGCCGCTATCCAGACGAATGGCATTCATCTTTTTGCCTTGACTCTCCAGCCATTTGGCTGTTTTGATTGCATGAGGTACGCCGCTATTCAGCGTATCAAACGTATCCACGAGTAGCGTCACCTGATCCGGTAGCACTCTTGCATACGCATCAAACGCCTCCTGCTCCGTCATAAAGCTTTGCACCCATGAATGTGCGTGTGTACCTGCTGTCGGAATGCCAAACTGTTCACCAGCCAGCATATTGGACGTCGCATGAAAACCGGCAACATATGAAGCACGCGCACCCCAAATCGCAGCATCCGCTTCTTGTGCACGGCGTGTTCCGAATTCAAGCAATGTATCTTGCTGCGCCACCTGTTTAATACGAGATGCTTTCGTTGCAATCAGTGTCTGATAATTCATGAAGTTAAGGATTGCCGTTTCCACCAGCTGTGTCTCCATAATAGAGCCTTCAACCCGAATGAGCGGTTCGTCAGGAAAAACAATTGCACCTTCCTTCATGGAATGAATCGTTCCCTGGAAAGAGAACTGAAGCAATTCCTCCAGAAAGACCGGATCATAGTTCTCTGGTTGTTTGGATAAAAACTTGATGTCCTCCATCGTGAAGCGAAGCTGGCTAATATAATTCACAATACGTTCCAGTCCGGCAAATACGGCATAACCGTTACCAAAAGGAAGCTTACGGAAGTAGGCTTCAAATACCGCCTTCCGTTTGTGTGTACCATTCACCCAGTGCGCATACATCATGTTGATCTGATATTTATCCGTATGTAAAGCCAGGCTTGTTGTCTGCATTTGTCTCATCCTCTCTGACTTCCGCTCGTTTCTCAGATCCATTTCTGAAAATACGGGCTTAAAGCTGATTACACCGCAATGTTCGGTGGCGAATCAGGCCAAAATCGTTTCACTTGCCTTAACCACCTGTGCCCCCATACTGGAACGAAAGTGCCCAAGCGCCCATTCATGCCCAGCAGGGTTAAAACTGGCTACAGCATCCTCATAGATCGTAATATGGAATCCTTTGTTATAAGCATCCACAGCAGTATGTAATACACATATATCTGTACATACCCCGATTAGCGCAATATCTGTTATGCCTCGTTCACGCAGCTTCAGTTCCAGATCCGTTCCGCAGAACGCGCTATATCTCGTTTTATCCATCCAGCGGATTTCACTCGCGTGCTTCTCCATTACCTCGGCAAGACGACCGTATAACTGTCTTCCCTCTGTGTCACGAATGTTATGAGGCGGGAAAAGTACCGTTTCCGGATGATAAGGATCATTTTTTTCATGCAAATCTACCGCCATGATCACTTCATCTTTATTATGGAGATACGCCTCGGTAATCGCCGCTACCGTTTCCTGAATTTCAACGGCCGGCTGACCCACAGGCAATGCTCCCGTGACAAAATCTTTTGTAAAATCAATAACAATCAATGCTTTCATCGTCCACACTCCCTTGGTTTGAATATGGTTGAATGCATCATACGCTTTTACGTATAGATCGATAAACGAGGTACTAGTTCGGTGAATCGATACAGCTGTGCCGGACGTTGGGAGTACTGATTGGAGCTGACCAGATTGCCCTCATCGTCACGCACTTCCTCGACAATCCCTTTACGGCTGCGTGTTGATGTTATTTTACGAATAAAGTTAGGCTCTTCGAAATCGGGCACAACACTCTGGATGACCTGATATAATTCACTTAACGTGAAATCACGCGGCAGAAACTGTCTTGCAATCGTTGTCTCCAGCATCTGCTGCTGGATTCGTCTGTAAGCATCCTCGATGATCGTTCTGTGATCAAAAGCGAGTTCCAGTTCTTCCAGTGCCTCCTGGATCGTAAACAACCCAACATCTTCCGCATCATCTGCTGCCTGCCTGTGTTCCAGCATCCATTCCTCTACAAGTGCAAAGAAGGCATGAGAGATAATCCAACCTCTGGGGTCACGTCCGGGCTGACTGTAAACGTTCAGATATTCGAGATGTCCGCCGTCTACACCGGTCTCCTCCATCAATTCGCGCTTCGCGGCACCGTAAATGGACTCATTCTCTTGGCAAAAGCCACCTGGCAATGCCCACCTTCCGGCAAACGGCCAGCCCTTGCGTTTAATTAACATAACCTTTAACTCCCGAATCGGGAGGGTTTTCGTTACCGTTTTGCGCTCCCGCTTCGTCAAGGTGAACATGACGATATCTGCAGGAACCCCGTCGGGGGTACGATATTTTTTGGAACTATAATTACGTGCTTCCAGTTCATCGTTTGCTGATTCAGTGTTAACGTGTTTGTTGTTTTCGCTCATGGGCACCACCGACTATATTCATTTTGATAATCTCATTATGACATAATAATAACTTTTGTCAACCGTGGATACCGCTTTTCCTATTCAGACTCTCGATTTTGCCACCCGGAACGTTGCTGTAGACATACATCCCAGTGTTCCTGAGGCATCGCGAACCTCTGATTGGGTCGTGATGCTACGCCCAGCTTGGTGCAACACGGTTGACGTTACGATTAATTCGCCCTGACTCATCGGCGCCAGAAAATGTACATTGAGGTTAGTCGTGACACAACGATCCACCTCCATGGCTGCTGTTGCGACCATGCCCATCGCCTGATCCATCAATGAGGTCAACACACCACCATGAATAATGCCCATGGAGTTGGTATGATTCTCTCCTGCTGTCAGCGCAATTTGGACTTCTTGTTTGTTGCCCTTGATGTACCGGCAACCGAGAAATCCCCAGAATCGGCCATCGCCGTCTTCCACCATTTTGTCCAAAATACTCATGTTTCATTTCTCCTTCTATTCCACACGTTGTTTAACTCACTCTAGATGTCTTTTTCGTTGCTTCATTCGGAGTTCATTGATCTCCATGATGTCAAAAAAGGCGCGGACTGCGTCCGCACCCTTCCGTTCATTTAACCGCAGCTGGTTGGAGGTGAATCCGTTCCAGCTTCGACATTGACTTTCTCGGATACTGTATCCCGAATCACCGAGATGACCAATTGAAGCAGATAATTGATGTCACTTTGACTCTGCTGGAATTCGGTTACTAGCGGAATGCTGTCCAGTTCGTTTTGCAAGTCATCAATTTCCTGTTCAATTTTGCTAACCATCGCACTGTTGTTGAAGCTTTCAAAAGCAACGATTTCTTTTTGTTTTTTCTTAATCGTTGCGATCAATTGCTGAATGCGCTCATGATCTCGGATTTTGGCTTCTGCCTGTTGAAACTGTCTTACTTCTTCGCTCGTTCCGAGCATATCTGCCAGTTCTTTGGCCTTTCCCATAATGTCGTCGCGTATGATCAGATTGCGCGTATCGTAGGTTGGCATTCCATAATGGTTGTACTGCACTTCTTCCTGCGCCACTGTAATCGCTCCATTCGTATGAGATGATATAAGATGAGACTGCGGTTAAACACTGTTTGGACATCGGCTTCGGTGGCCGCTACGGGTACGGATCGTTCTTTCGATCGCTGTTATCTCCGGATTTTTTTCGATCCCCTTCTCAAAGGGAAAAATCCGGTGATAAAGGCGAACGCTTCGCTTCTTCAGAATCGATTCCTACCCCTCCGCTACCTCAAGCCAATGTCCAAATCTTATATTGAACCTGAAAATCTCATCTTGTTAGGTGAGTTTTTGTAATAGTGAGGCTTGAGTGGCCGCTCCGGGTTCGGATCGTTCTTTCGATCGCTGTTATCTCCGGATTTTTTTCGATCCCCTTCTCAAAGGGGAAAATCCGGAGATAAAGGCGAACGCTTTGCTTCTTCAGAATCGATTCCTACCCCTCCGCTACCTCAAGCCAATGTCCAAATCTTATATTGAACCTGAAAATCTCATCTTGTTAGGTGAGTTTTTGTAATAGTAAGGCTTGGGTGGCCGCTCCGGGTTCGGATCGTTCTTTCAATCGCTGTTATCTCCGGATTTTTTTTACTTTTCCTTCTCAGAGGGGAACATCCGGAGATAAAGGCGAACGCTTCGCTTCTACAGAGCCGATTCCGTTCCCTCTGCTACTGATTCGCAGCTACCGGCTCCGTAAGCAAGTTGCCGCGAATATAAAACGTCATCGGATCGGTAATTTCAACTTGTACAAAGGTACCAATCAGTTCCTTAGAGCCTTCAAAATGCACCAGCTTGTTACTGCGTGTACGTCCAGCGAGAACTGTTGAATTACGTTTGCTCTCGCCTTCAACAAGCACCTCAACGATCTTGCCACGTTGTTGCTCGTTGCTGCGCTGGCTGTACTCGTTCACCGTTTCGTTCAGGCGTTTCAGACGTTCTTTTTTCACTTCCATTGGCACATTATCTTCCATCACCGCCGCAGGTGTACCTTCACGCGGAGAGTAGATGTACGTATAGGCAAAATCATAACCAACTTCACGAACCAGCGAGAGCGTATCCTCAAACTGCTCGTCCGTTTCACCAGGGAATCCCACAATGAAATCCGTTGTCAGAACGACGTCCGGAATGGCCGCTTTAATCTTCGCCGCCAGATTCAAGTAGTGTTCCCGCGTATATTTACGACTCATACGTTTGAGCACTTCCGTGCTGCCTGATTGCACTGGCAGATGGATGTGCTCCACCAGATTGCCACCTTTGGCAAGCACCTCGATCAAATGATCATCGAAGTCACGCGGATGGCTCGTTGTAAAACGCACACGTGGAATATCTATTTTACGAATATCGTCCATCAAGTCACCAAAGGTGTATTTCAGATCCGTAAAATCTTTACCATACGCATTCACGTTCTGACCTAACAGTGTAATTTCCTTGAATCCCTGTCTAGCTAGTTCTCTTACTTCTGCAATGACGTCCTCTGGACGACGGCTGCGTTCTTTCCCCCGGGTAAACGGCACGATGCAATATGTACAGAACTTGTCGCAACCGTACATAATGTTTACCCAGCCGCGCATGCCTTCCCGCTTCTTCGGCAGGTTCTCAATGATGTCGCCTTCTTTAGACCATACCTCAACTACCATCTCTTTACTGAAGAGCGCTTCCTGAATCAGGTGCGGCAGACGGTGAACATTGTGGGTACCAAAGATCATGTCAACAAAACCGTGCTTCTGCATGATCCGGTTAACGACACCTTCTTCTTGAGACATGCATCCGCATACGCCAAGCAATAAACCCGGGTTCTCCAGCTTGAGTGTCTTCAGATGGCCCAGCTCGCCAAACACTTTGTCTTCCGCATTTTCACGAATCGCACAAGTGTTAAGCAAAATGATATCTGCCGCTTTGCGATCTTCCGTAGCTTGATATCCCATCGTCTCCAGCAGACCTTTGATCGTCTCGGAGTCGTGTTCATTCATCTGACATCCGTAGGTATATACGATATAATGCTTGCCTTTTCCGATCGTTTTCAGTTCATCGGGAACAGCAGTTTCATACAGAACCTGAATGTCTTCCTTGCCCCTTTGTTTCTCCTGACGATGGTTCGGTTCCGCTTTGATATTAATCTCGCGTCCGCGAATTCTAATCTTTTTGCTGAATTCATCTTGCGAAATTACTTTGGCATCGGAGAAATCAAAATATTGGGAGTAATCCTTTTTTGAGTCTTTAGCCATTTCCTTCGGTCACTCCTTACAGCCTCTATTCATAAAAAGCGTTCTTTTCATCACAAAATCCAACCACTTGGTTCCTCATGCTTCAAAAGAGCATTACAGCAAATTATAACATGAAATGGGCTGTAGTTCCACAAGCAAACACGGTCCTGCTGGCTCCATTCTACCGCCCTAATCTGCCTTGCACAAAAAAACCTGAGCACATTGACGCACAGTTCAAGAAGAACTGCCTCGGCCAGTGTACTCAGGTCTTTTTTTACTTATATCCAACCTCTATGTTGCACTGCAACGCTATAGGCCGTGTAAAATCATTAATCAATAATTTCAGCAGTGTCGCCATTGCGAGCGCCCGCTGCATTTGCTTCATCTGTATCGATGTGCATATCCAGTGCAAAGGAATCGGATACACGAGCCAGTACATTTTCCAGTACCAGGCCACGGTCCCCACCCAAGCGAACTTTCAACATTTGTTTGTCTTCAATACCCCATTTTGTTGCATCGGACGTATGGAAGTGGATATGACGAGCCGCAACGATAACACCTTTATCAATCGTTACTTCGCCAGCTGGGCCTTTGATTGTGATTCCCGGTGTACCTTCGATGCTACCAGATTCACGCACAGGTGCTTTTACACCGATCGCAAAAGAATCTGTCATGGAGATTTCCAATTGTGTTTCCGGACGAACAGGTCCGAGGATACGTACTTTATCAAACTGTCCTTTGGAACCAATCACCGCTACCGTTTCATTTGCAGCATATTGTCCGGGTTGGGACAGAGGTTTAAATTCAGTCAGTTCATAACCTTTGCCGAACAAAATGTCAACGTGCTCTTGGGATACATGAATGTGACGGGCGGATACGCCCACAGGTACTGTTTTACTCATCGTAAATTCACTCCTTGTTTATCTATGGCCTGTAGACAGGCTCTTAACAATCCAAGTGGTATTATACTCCTTTTTACTGTGAAATGAAAACAAACTGATGAAAATTCATGAAATACACTTATTTTCGCGAATTCATTTCCATTTCCAAGCACTTATCTTGAAAAAAGTGAGATGTATTACATCTTTTTTCCTGCCTTAATTCCTTTGCTCCTCTTCCTTTAAGAATTAAAGTGACTTGCATTCACCATTTTGCCCTCAGGCAAGTGTTCCCCGAGATAACGCATTGCATTCCCCCATAACCAACCATGCACCAGTGCTTCGTCATAATGCTTCAGCAATATTTCTGTCAGCTTGGGATAACATCCCGCATGTTCCAACCCCTGAATTTTGGTTGATATCCCGTCAAAATCTGATCCCATCATCAGATGATGAGCCCCGCCAAGCGAACAGATCTGTTCGATGTGTGGTAACAAATCCTCTATTCGCACTTCATCTGTTTCTTTGACAAACCAGGGTACAAACGTCAGGCCAATACGTCCATCTCTCGCAACTATGGCCTGAATCTGGTCATCCTTCAAGTTGCGTACATGCGGACATGCGTTATAACTGTTTGAATGCGAGGCTATGAAAGGACGTTCGCTCAGATCGGCCAGTTCCCAAAATCCTTTTTCCGATAAATGAGACACATCCAGGAGCATCCCCATTTGATTGCAGAGACGCACAAGTTCCTTGCCTTTATCGGTCAGACCCGCCCCCCGCTTTTCCACAATACCGTCCGCAGCCCAGTTCGCATGATTCCATGTAAGACCAACGACGCGTACCCCCATCTGAAAACACAATTCCAGATAAAACAAGTTTCCTTCCAGCCCATCGACACCCTCTAATGTAATTAGGCCCCATGGAGCGGTTTCCACTTCCGTTTGCAAGTTTGCTACCTGTTCTCGCCAAAGCAGTGTCTTGACCCCTCCAGAGCGCTGTACGCTATGCTCTACCTTTTTACGGTACAACTCCAGTTGTCCCATCACATGTTCAAACTTGCCTCGGCCCAGCACTTCTGGCAAATAAATCGCAAACGCCTGCAGATGAACACCACCTTCTTGCATGCGTTCCAGATTGACATCCAGTTCGAAAGTCTTCTCAAAAGAAAGTTCAGGTTTCATCAGCAACTTGCTTAGTGCATCACAATGAAAATCAGCGATACGCTGGCCAATTCTCGCCATAGCCCACCCTCCTAATAAAATATAATTACCCATTTACATTCCAATTCTTTTGGAAAATAACGCAAAAAAACCTGTCTACTTTATTCGTAAACAGGCTCATGCGTACGTTCAACTCATGTATTATCTGGGCTCCACAATCAGCTTAATGGCCGTTCGGTCCTCACCGTCAATCACAATGTCTGTAAAAGCTGGAATACAAATCAGGTCAACTCCGCTTGGTGCTACAAATCCCCGGGCAATCGCTACCGCTTTAATGGCTTGGTTCAGTGCTCCTGCTCCAATTGCCTGCAGTTCAGCATTTCCACGTTCACGAAGAACTCCTGCAAGAGCGCCGGCTACAGAGTTAGGATTGGACTTTGCTGAAACTTTTAATACATCCATGGTAAGTACCTCCCTGGGAATGTTGAAAGTTTGTTTCCACTTACTAGATGTTATTCGCGGGAGGAAAAAAAATTCCTTCTTTTTAGCAGGGTTTCCCGGCAAAATGGGACAATACCCCTATTCCATACGCCACTCATCTTCCATTAATCGAATTTTCTCAATACGCGTAGCCGCACCGGTTTCTTCGTCAATATCCACGATCACGCCATGAAAATGCCATTTGCCGTCGTCTACGACAAATCTCACTGGAAGCTGGGTGTAAAATTTACGTAGCACCGCATCACGCTCCATGCCCAGAATGCCGTCACGCGGTCCTACCATCCCCGCATCGGTCAAATATGCCGTACCTCCAGGCAAAATACGTTCGTCGTTGCTTTGCACATGGGTATGCGTACCTACAACGAAGGATGCACGCCCATCGAGATGCCAGCCCATCGCGATCTTCTCAGACGTTGCTTCCGCGTGCATATCCACAAGAATACATGTGTAGTCTCTCCGTAGCTCGTCCACAATCTCATCCGCTGCGCGGAAAGGACAATCAATAGCAGGCAAGAAGGTTCTGCCTTGCAGATTCACGATCGCAAGTTCTTTCCCTTCTCCCTTAACTACGGTATACCCACGTCCAGGTGTACCTGGTGGAAAGTTGGCTGGTCTGATCATGCGTGGTTCGTCATCTATAAAATCAAAAATATCCTTATTGTCCCAAGTATGGTTACCTAGCGTAATTCCATGCACACCCCAGTTAAAAAATTCATTTGCAATTGCACCTGTAATTCCGCGTCCTGCTGCAGCATTCTCACCATTCACAATGATCACATGGGGTTTATATTTCGATTTCAGGTATGGTAAATTCTCTTTTAGCGCTTTACGCCCTACGTTTCCTACGATGTCCCCAATAAACAAAACTTTCATGATTTGTTGCCTCCTCAGTTCCTGCATGGCTTATCAACAGGAAAAGTGGCCCACTGAAGCGGCCACTTTTCCAAAATGCTCTATTTTGCGTATTCAACCGCCCGGGTTTCCCGGATCACGGTGACTTTGATATGACCTGGATAATCAAGTTCATTCTCGATCATCTTCGTGATGTCACGAGCGAGGCGGAAAGCTTCAGCATCATCAATCTTCTCAGGCTGCACCATGACGCGAACTTCGCGTCCAGCCTGAATGGCGTACGATTTCTCGACACCTTCGAAAGATTCCGAAATTTCTTCCAGCTTCTCCAGTCGTTTGATGTATGTCTCCAATGTTTCGCGGCGTGCACCTGGACGAGCCGCGGACAGCGCATCAGCTGCACCCACCAGCATCGCAATAACCGAAGTTGCTTCGCAGTCCCCGTGATGGGAAGCGATACTGTTAATAACCACTGGGTGTTCCTTGTATTTCTTCGCCAGCTCCACGCCAATTTCAACGTGTGAACCTTCCACTTCGTGATCCAGCGCTTTACCGATGTCATGCAACAAACCTGCACGTCTTGCCAAAGTTACGTCTTCTCCAAGTTCTCCAGCCATTAGTCCTGCCAAATAAGCAACTTCCATCGAATGTTTCAAGACGTTCTGACCGTAGCTTGTGCGGAACTTCAGGCGGCCCAGAATTTTGATGAGATCTGGGTGCAGACCATGCACGCCCACTTCAAAGGTAGCTTGTTCACCGTATTCACGGATGCGCTCATCCACTTCTTTACGTGATTTCTCCACCATCTCTTCAATACGCGCCGGGTGAATCCGTCCATCCGCCACCAGTTTCTCCAGTGCCGTCCGGGCAATCTCACGGCGAATCGGGTCAAAGCCCGACAGAATAACAGCTTCTGGCGTATCATCGATAATGAGGTCAATCCCGGTAAGGGTTTCAAGCGCACGGATGTTACGTCCTTCACGACCGATAATCCGGCCTTTCATTTCTTCATTAGGAAGCGTTACAACGGATACCGTTGTCTCCGCTACATGGTCAGCCGCACAGCGTTGGATAGCGAGTGTAATGATCTCGCGGGACTTTTTGTCCGCTTCTTCCTTCGCTTGCTGTTCGATGTCCTTGATCATTTGAGCCGTCTCATGACGAACTTCCTGTTCTACGTTGGACAGTATGATACTGCGTGCGTCTTCCATTGTGAGATTGGAGATTCGTTCAAGCTCCGTCACCTGGTTTTTGTAGATCATTTCGATTTGCTGTTGTGTTTCATCGATACGTTTCTCTTTGTTAGCCACTTGCTCTTCTTTACGTTCGAGTGATTCCAATTTTTTATCCAGCGACTCTTCTTTTTGCAACAATCGTCTCTCTTGTCGTTGAATTTCGTTCCGACGTTCACGAGTGTCCTTTTCAGCCTCGGCGCGAATGCGATGGATCTCATCCTTCGCTTCCAGCACCGTTTCTTTCTTCAGTGCCTCTGCCTCTTTTTTCGCGTTCTCCACGATTTGTACGGCAGCTTGTTCCGCACTAGAGATTTTAGCCTCTGCAAGAGATTTGCGAATAAAATATCCGACTCCGAACCCAATAACGAGCGCGGCCACAACGAGAATGATCGTGATAGCAATGTTCATACTGTTCACCTCCTCGTTGGTTCCTCCAAGGCACTCCTTGGGTCAACTTTTCTGTTTTCATGCCTTACATATGTTTGGGAATAACGAATACTCACGGCGATCCCCCGCCGATTTTCATTTCACAAGTACATGACTACATGTACTATCCACTGTTTCCAGTGAACCCATAATCAGGAATGGACTAAATCTGAAGAAACCGAAACCGCTTTTTTGGAAGGAAAAAGGGTTGTCCATTTCTTACAGACTCATGTCCATTTTAGTATTTGACGAAAGAAATTGTCAAGAGAATGCAGTATTGTTAGTCTTCTCGTCTAGTCCCATAACAATGCTTCATCCTCTTCGGCATCTTCTGTCCCATCCTCTTCCATTAAACGGTTCATGACCCGGCGCACCAGATCCATGCTAAAACCGCGTCGCATCAAGTACGGGAACGTTTTACGTTTCTTCTCCTGCACATCTCCACGAACCTGTTTCCACTTCTTGCGACCAGCAATTAATGCAGTGTCGTATTCTGCATCCTCACTCACATCATCTAGTACCTCAGCAATGAGTTCATTTGCAATGCCTTTTTGACGCAATTCTTGCCTTATCCACAGTTTTCCCTTCCGTTGCCCCTCCATACGCTGTCTTGTCCATTCCTTAGCAAACAGATCATCATCAACGAGTTTTTCTTGTACAAGCCGTTCCATAACCTCATCAATGATTGGCACAGCGAACTCTTTTTGCTTGAGCTTCTCCTTTAATTCATGACGTGTCCGCTGCTTAAACTCCAAAAAACGTAACGATTGCACATACGTTCGCTGGCGTTCATCCGCAACGATAATTTCCTCCAGATCTTTCTTCATAAAAGTGTTGCCACGTGTCATCCTGTACTTAATCATCACATCTTCCAGAACCGTAAGTGAATAGTGACCGAATGAAATTCGGTAGCGTGCTTCACGACTCTTCGTTCGTTCCACCCGAGTAATGACTAGCTCTTCATCATCTGGAAATTGGGAGATACCATGTAATTCTGCTGATTCCTGTAATTCTTCGTCATCATCATGTGCATCAAGTTTTTGCTCATTTTGGCGATATTTCACTACGGTCTTCACGCTCCCCTTTGTTTAGGTTACAGATGGCATAGATGCTAACAGCCTCTGTCCGGAATGGACAGAGGCTGTTAGCATCGCGAAAAACCAATCCTATTTAGCTAGCTAAGCATTAGCAGTCGCTCATTACACGTTCATACTGTGACAGAAGAGAAAAGCCTTCCCTCACAGAAGAAATTATTCATTAATTTCGAACAATTCCTGTTCTTCAGCCGCCTCTTTTTCTTGCTCCTCACTCGTTGGAGCAGGAACAGCCGTTGTCAAGTTGCTGGCTTCACGAATTTTCTGCTCAATCACATCAGCAATTTCTTTATGTTCTTTCATAAACTGCTTTGCGTTCTCACGGCCTTGGCCTAAACGTTCACCTTCATACGAATACCAAGCACCACTTTTGTTTACGATATCCAGCTCTGTACCGATATCGATGATACTTCCCTCTTTGGAAATACCTTCACCATACATAATATCAACTTCTGCTTGCTTGAACGGAGGTGCTACTTTGTTTTTAACAACTTTAATACGGGTACGGTTACCTGTGATGTCATTGCCCGATTTGATACTCTCAATACGGCGTACATCCAAACGAATCGTGGAATAGAACTTCAATGCGCGGCCACCTGGTGTCGTTTCGGGGTTACCAAACATAACACCAACTTTCTCACGAAGCTGGTTGATGAAGATGGCAATCGTTTTGGATTTACTGATTGCACCGGACAATTTACGGAGTGCCTGAGACATCAAACGAGCCTGCAGACCAACGTGGGAATCTCCCATCTCTCCTTCAATCTCCGCTTTTGGTACAAGCGCTGCTACCGAGTCAATAACAATGATGTCTACTGCACCACTGCGTACAAGAGCCTCGGCGATCTCCAATCCCTGCTCACCTGTATCCGGTTGTGATAAGAGCAATTCATCAATGTTAACGCCCAGTTTGCTTGCATAATTCGGATCAAGCGCATGCTCAGCATCGATAAACGCAGCTTGTCCACCTACACGTTGAACTTCAGCAATGGCATGCAATGCCACAGTTGTTTTACCTGAAGATTCAGGTCCATATATTTCAACAATACGGCCTTTAGGCAAGCCGCCTGTTCCTAATGCAATATCCAAAGCCAAAGATCCGCTGGGAATGATTTCCACATTCATGTGAGTTGACTCACCCAATTTCATGATGGAACCTTTACCAAATTGCTTCTCTATTTGACGGAGCGCCATATCAAGCGCGGCACGACGGTCTGACAATAAACTCACACCCTTTACTGTTTATAATATAATGATACCTTGTTTTAACTCGTTTGCCAAGCTTTTTTTCGAACATACATTCGTTTTTTTTGTTCAGGCCGAGGCGCCTCTTCCTCATGGAAATCGATGAAAAAACAGAAAAAGAACCGTAAACAAGGCTGTAAAGCCACATTTTACGGTTCTTCCGTCTACGATCATTATACTTCCTCAATTATGCAAATGCAATCTGCCTGCGTAATCATCAATCAATAGCGACTAACTTTTGCCATAAGCGATACAGAATCGCTTTTGCCGAGCGAATGCGAACCGTTTCCCGGTTACCGTTAATCCGGAGTTCATGAATCTCTGTATCCTTCCCACGCTCAGCCAAAGCGATAAACACGAGGCCTGGCGGTTTGCGTTCCGAATATCCCGGGCCGGCTACTCCAGTAATCGCCAATCCAAAATCAGCATCCCCGATCATACGGATCTGCTCTGCGAGCACTTTTGCCACCTCTGGGCTAACGGCACCTGGTGCATCTTCACCCTCAAGGTAACTGTGAGGTACATTTAACAGCTTTTCTTTGATCTCATTAGAGTAACATACAATGCCTCCTTTTAACATGGAGGCACTTCCAGGCACCGAAGTTAAGCTCTGCATCACAAGCCCTCCTGTGCAGCTTTCGGCCGCGCTCAGAGTCAGCCCCATATCAGACATCATTGTAACAATCGTATACTCTATAGGCACATCCTCGTTAGCGTAGAGATGTTCAGATAAACGCTCACGGATCTGCACTTCCATCGCATCCAGCTTCAGCTTGGCTTCTCCTTCGCTCGCAGCCTTGGTAGACACACGTACGGTTACTTCTCCCTCGCTCGCGTAGGGAGCAATAGTCGGGTCTGTCTGCCCGTCGATCAAATCTAACAACCGATCCTCCAGAGCAGATTCTCCAATGCCTGCGAATTTCAACATTCTTGAATAGATCGGCATTTCTTCTGTAAGGGCGTGCTGGAGCAACCAAGGCTTGACTTCCTGCTCGAACATTGGAATCAATTCTTTAGGTGGCCCAGGCATAACAACATAATATTTATCGTTATCCGCAATCGCGTTTCCTGCAGCAAGTCCGGTTTCATTCGCCAGAGGGGTTCCACCCTCGAGAACAATGGCTTGGCGCCGGTTATTTTCCGTCATTTCCACATTCCGATCGCGGAAGAACCCTTCAATTTTATCCATAGCCATACGGTCGATGTGCAACTTCCGATTCAACACTGCGGCCAGCGCGTCTTTAGTCAAATCATCCTGCGTTGGCCCGATGCCCCCGGAAAATAAAATAATGTCTGCACGGCCCTGCGCGATGCGTATCGCTTCACATAGCCGATTCTGATTATCTCCAACTACCGTTTGAAAATATACGTCAATCCCCATTGCAGCAAGCTCCCGGGAAAGGTATCTGGCATTGGTATTTACGATCTGTCCCAGCAGTAACTCTGTCCCAACTGCAATAATCTCTGCCTTCATTTTCGCTTCCTCCTGTACACATGTGGAGTAATCAAAGGGCAATAGGATGAGTTCCTATTGCCCTTGACCCAATGAGTCTTTCATCATTACCCGTTTCAGCTTAAATCATTACGCTTTTGATAAATGAAGCAGGTTTTTGTTTTTGATAAAGTAGTCAATTCCAGACCAGATGGTGATCAGAGCCGCTACCCATACCGCAATTTCATCGACATGAATACCTGTGTATGAGAAGGGGAAATTATTCAGCAACAGCAAAACAATGGCTACAATCTGAACTACTGTTTTCAGTTTGCCCCATGCACTCGCAGCTACAACCGAACCGTCCAACAAAGCAATCTGACGTAGACCGGTCACGGCAAATTCACGGCTGATAATAACGACTGCAATCCATGAATCCAGCTTGCCCATTTGAACCAATGAAATCAAAACAGCGGTAACCAGAAGCTTGTCTGCCAGAGGATCAAGCAGTTTGCCTAGATTGGTGACCATATTGTTTTTCCTTGCAAGATAGCCGTCTATTCCATCCGTGCTTGCAGCAACGATAAAAATAAAAGCAGCAATTAACTGATTATACGGAAGCGTAAAGCTCCCAAGATGTAACGGCTCGGGATAAAACGGAAAATCCACAAGCAGAAACACCATCAAAAAAGGGATTAAGCAAATTCGTGCAAGCGTAATCCGGTTGGGTAAATTCACAAGACGCCCTCCCTTTGTATCCTCCATTACTTCAAACAATCATCTTAATTCCGTATCATCATCTGAAGCAAGAAATAAACGATTGAAACGTCGACTTATATTTACATAAAAGCCTATGTAGAAACGCAAAAATAAAGTCTACCGCTCAAACGCAAAACTGCTTTTAAACGCTCCGGTGACTTCCAGAAGTGTACTGCTTTTCACAAAGTCAGCTAACGATGAAGACTGGACTTGATGCATGACTGCCAGCAATGCACATTCAGTATAATATACGTACCAATACAGTGTCAAAAAGACATTTCTGTACAAGAACTTTTTATTTAAAATTGGTATATTGCAGATCCAGTGGCAAGTTAGCTCCATTAAGAAGTTGCATAACGGCTTGCAGATCATTTTTGCTCTTACCTGTCACCCGAAGCTGGTCTCCCTGAATCTGACTCTTCACCTTCAGTTTGGAATCACGGATGAGGATATTGATTTTTTTAGCCACATCTTGATCAATGCCCTGCTTGAAATTCAAACGCTGGCGAACTGTACCGGAGGAAGCCGGCTCTACTTTCCCGTAATCCATATTTTTCAGCGGCAGACCACGCTTTGCCATTTTGGACTGTAATACTTCAATAACCGCTTTTAACTTGGTCTCATCATCTGACACAATTGTAAGAGAATCCTTATCCAGTTTTAAACTACTCTTACTGCCTTTGAAATCATAACGAGTACTAATTTCCTTTTCCGTTTGTGTAACCGCATTGGTCAATTCCTGTAAGTCCATTTTGGACACAATATCAAATGAATTTTCTGAACTCAAACCGAGTCACCCTTTCAAGTTAATCATATGTTCTGTAACATTATAGAGTAAACTTCAAGCAAAAGTCTAATCTTAGTCATGTTTACTCATAGAAAAAAGCATTTTTGGAGTACCGTTCGGTCACCAAAAATGCTTGCTGGTTGAGCTTCTTTAATACCGGCTACGGTTAGGCTGTCTGAACATATCAAGCACACCAAGAACGATATGTGCAAGTCCAAAGCCCAATATTCCGTAACCCCAGGCATTTGGAGTCAGGTAATAACCCAGGAGGCTGACAATGATCCCTAAACCGGTTACGATCCAGCTGACTGTCACGGCCTTCCACCTCACTTCACCATAAGTTAACTGCAATTGAAGACAAGATTATTGTCCCCTGCATTTAGCCAGGTTATTCGTTGCTGGAGTTTCCGCCTTCCGTGGAACCACTGGTCGTTGTCCCTGTCATGCCTTCAGTTCCCGAGGAAGAAGCCGTGCTATCTGTATCCAGTTTAAGACGAATGCGGTTGGTTGCTTTGCCGTCCGTTACGACTTGACCGCCAACATCAATGGTTGTTGCCGCCGCGTAACCGGATTTAATGTACATGCCAGAGCTGTCCAATGTAAATGTGAACGTGTCACCGTCGGCTGTATTGCCATACTGGAGTTTCTCTCCGCTTGAATTCTCACCTTTATACACTTCAAGCCAACTATGACCTGTCGCCTTGATCGTTACGGTTACAGGCTGACCCGTGCTTCCGCTAACTTTGAAGTTTGTAATATTTCCTGATTTCCCATCTTCAGAAACAGTAACAGAACCAGGCGTGGTTGGCGGTGTTCCCTCTGGGTTCTCACCTGGTTGTCCGTCTGTTTGTCCATCAGTCTGTCCATCGGTTTGACCGTTATTTTCTCCATTGGTCTGCCCATTCGTTTCATTACCGCCGCCGTTTCCGCCAGCATCACCTTTCCCGGAATCATCCGTTCCCGAATCGGTTGCAGGCGGAGTTGCAGTTTGCCCGTTATCGGATGGTTGATCAGGTTTGTCATTAGCAGGCTTTTGACTGTCCGTAATCTTTGTATCATCCAGCCCTTGTGGATTGGTGTCATCACCCTTGTTGTTTGCCATATACAGATACAAGAGCACGATAATCAGAATAGGGAAAGTCCACATTAAAGCAACAGACATCCAGCGGTTGCTCCGCTCCGCCGGCCGGCTGGAGCGCTTCTGGATTACCGGTTCCATCGTTGCTTCCGCGGTTTCCGCAGGTACGTCCTTTTTGTGTCCTTCCAGCAGCTCATCGGCATTCAGTCCCACCGTTTCCGCATAGGTTTTTATAAATGCACGCACATAGAAGCTGCCGGGTAACACTTTATAATCCCCTGCTTCTATAGCCTCCAAATACCTCTTGCGAATTTTCGTCATTTCCTGTACATCGTCGAGACTCATCCCTTTTTGCAGCCGGGCCTCTCTTAACTGCTGACCCAGTTCAGACATGCCATCTCCTCCTTATGTTTATCTCTTCGGTTGTTGCAGATCTATTCCATGATTCCGTACGGAGCTTTACAGTTCGTCGGTATAGCTTGCCGTAAACGTATCATAAATAATTTCTTCGTTAGGATTGTTACGCAATTCAATAATAATATCAAAATCATTATAATCATATTCGGATTCCTGCACAAAAATATCCGGATGCTCAATCACTTTCGTACTAGGCATCGACATGATATCCTGCAAAAGATTATAGTGCCGCTCACTGGAGCGAATCGTGCTGACAATCCCATCGATAATAAATACATTATTCGGGTTCAACTCATCTTCAGACATCTGGCTCCGAATCGTTTGGCGAAGAAGAGTAGAAGATACAAAAGTCCAACGCTTCATGGCACATACGCTGCCCGCGATGATTGACTCTGTTTTACCAACTCGCGGCATCCCCCGCAAGCCGATTACCTGATTTCCCTCTCTTTTAAATACTTCACCCAAAAAATCAACTAATAACCCAAGTTCGTCCCGAGTAAAACGAAATGTTTTGCGATCATCCGAATCCCGGTCAATATACCTACCGTGACGTACAGCCAGAATATCCACCAATTTGGGTTGACGCAATGCCGAAACCGTAATGCTGTTGACTTTACCAAGCATCTCTCCGAGCAGACGGATCTTTTCATCATCATCTGACTCGAGCAACATGCCCCGTGTTTTGCCTTCTACTCCGTTGATGGTCAATATATTGACTTCAAGCATCCCTAGCATAGAGGCAATATCCCCCAAAAGACCAGGTCTGTTCTTATGTATTTTATATTCCATATACCATTGTTTAGTTTCCATGTATACACCCCGTAATGCATTATTCCACATTATTCGACAACATCCGAACGTGTCCATTGGACGCTTTTTCGGGTCATCTTCTAAAAATGGGTCACGTTAATGATATATAAAATGAAAATGAATTACAAGAACAGCTCTGTAATCCGTTTGTAATCATTAGAGAAAAGCCCCCTTGCGGGAGCTCTCCATCTCTTGCCTTATGCGTTTTGTTTGGCCAATTTGACCATCAGGCACGCGATCGTACGACGCTCATCCGCATCGCCGACATCCCATAGTTCCTTCAATGCTCGGTTGGAATGGTTCGCCGGATCAACTTTCTCATCCAGAAAGTCACCGATCTCGTACGCCAGTTTGTTGATGGTTTCTTCACTCATTCCCATCTTCTCAGCTTGCAGTACGCGATCACCCAGGAACTTCTTCCAAGTGTCAAAGTTAGAAACTACTGTGTTTTCTGTTGACATGATAAATCCTCCTTAGCTGACGCATGAGATTTAAAATCAACAGTTGTAATATGTGCTTCCCGGACATTTTATATACGAGCTTTTAAAATTAAATCAAGCTGTATGTCAGAACTCAAACACCTATATCTCACATTCACTAAGCATATCCTGGTCTTATAACTTGAACACCGATATTAAGTCAGCCAGCCTCCATTGGGACTGATAATCTGTCCATTGATATATCCCGACTCAGGCAAGGCAAGAAAATAAACCAGTGACGAAATCTCGTCCGGCTGCGCCAGTCGCCCAGCAGGAATTTCATCTTCCAACATTTTCAACTCGCTCTGATCCAGGTGGTCTAACATCGTCGTCTGAACAGCCCCTGGAGCAACAGCATTCACCGTAACGCCGGACGGAGCAAGCTCTTTAGCAAGCGCCTTCGTGAAGGCATTTACCCCGCCTTTGGTTGTGGAATACAACACCTCACAGGATGCACCAGACAACCCCCAGATGGACGACACATTAATAATTCGACCGTATCGTTGGGAGATCATATGTGGCATCATCTCTTGTGTGCATAGAAAAGTACCTTTTAGATTAATCGCCATCACTTCATCCCAGATTTCCTCAGTCACATCCGCAAGTAAACCATAGTGAGATATACCTGCGTTGTTCACAAGAATATCCGGCAACAACTCGTGAGAAGCCAATTTTTCCCTCATCCGCTGAATCTGTTCCCTGCTGCGAAGATCGGCTGACACCGTCATAATGCGTCCACTTCCCTGCTCCATACAACGTCTCGCCGCCTCATTGGCCGCTTCATGCGACTTCATGTAGTGCAACACCACGTTCATACCTACACTGGCAAACCGCTCTGCAATTGCAGCTCCTATGCCTCCGCTTGCCCCGGTAACCAGAACGGTCATTTCCCCTATAGCTTTCACAATGTGTCCCCCCATAACTTCACTCCCAGTCTAGTGAACCCTTCAAACTTCGTCCTATTTCCTCTCCATCGTTAAGGACTAACAACGAGTGATACAGCCAGCTGATCCCAACGAATATGCTCTTTCAGTCTTTGATTCACATCTTGAAGTGTAATCGCTTCATACAATGAAATCATATTGAAAAAGTCACCGCCACGGAATTGCTGACGTGTGAATTCATTCGCAATGTTTTCCGGTGAATTGAGCATGCGCAAATAACCGCCAATTTTCTTTTTGCGCGCACGTTCAAAATCGGAAGCATCGAATCCTTTTTGCATAATCGCTTCGACTTCCTCGCGTATCCGTTTCAACAATTGATCCGGGTCTCTCGTATCCCCACCGACCGCAGAAAAGGCATATTGTGGCGAGCTGATATAGTCATGTCCAAAACTGTCCGAGATCAGATCTTCATCATAAAGCTTCTGAAACAGACGTGTGCTGGAGCCAAACAACAGATCCATCATCAGCTGCGTGGTTGTGTCCCGGCGCAAAAGTTCCTCTCCTGTAAGTCCGACATCCGTTTCTTTGAATCCAAACAAACATTTCGGCAGGGAAACGGATAATCTGACCTCTCTTCTGGCCTCTCCCACCTGCTCTGGCTCTGGTTCAAAGAAGCGTTGAATCGGGCCCTGCGGCTCGAAATTTTTCTGCTCCTGATTGGAACGAACCATGCTGATAACCTGCTCGGGATCAACACCGCCGACAACAAACAAGAGCATGTTACTTGGATGATAAAATGTGTTATAACACGTATACAACGTTTCTTTGGTGATCGTCTGAATGGATTGGACCGTGCCCGCAATGTCAATATGCACCGGATGTTTTTGATACATTGCTTCAATTAATCCGAAATAAACCCGCCAATCCGGATTATCGGCATACATATTAATTTCTTGTTCAATGATGCCTTTTTCCTTGTTGACGTTTTGATCTGTAAAGTACGGATTTTGCACAAAATCAACTAATGTTTGTATATTTTCGTTTATATTTTCGGTTGCCGAAAACAAATAAACGGTCTGATCGAAACTTGTGAATGCGTTCGCAGAAGCACCATGGGAAGCAAACGTTGCAAAAATATCCCCCGTTGGCTCCTCAAACATTTTGTGTTCCAGAAAATGAGCAATACCGTCAGGCACCTTTACCTCAGGTTGTCCTTCCACTTGAAAGTGATTGTCCACTGACCCGTATTTGGTCGCAAAGGTGGCATAAGTTTTCTGAAAACCCGGTTTAGGCAAAACATAGACATGCAGTCCATTCTCCATTACTTCGTAATATAATGTCTCCTGCAAATGTTCGTACCGAATGCTCTCCACGACTATTCCTCCTTCTCGTCCCGCAAGAAATAAATCGTATCCAGTCGGAACTGCTCTGCGGCCTCACGAACATCCTGCTTGGTCGTCTGCTCGATTTGAGCAAGCAGCTCTTCAGATGTTCTCTCCTTACCGGACAACTGACGGTTAAAATCATAAGCAATCATCTCAAAAGCAGCATCCTGCATTTCTTTTAACAGATTACGGATCATCGCTTTTGTCTGGGACATCTCCAGATCGGTGATATGACCAAGTTTCATTTCCTCAAGCTGTTGCTTGATGATGGTCACTGCTTTTTCATAATTGGGAATTTCAATTCCGGATTGAATGGTGGCAATGCCTTTGTGCCCATCGTATCTGGAAGAAGCATAATAGGCGAGGCTTTCTTTTTCACGAACATTGACAAACAACTTCGAATGCGGGTATCCACCCAAAATACCGTTATACATTAGCGCTGAAGCGTATTTATCATCTGCATAGGTAATGGAAGTGCGAAGCCCCAGGTTCAGCTTGCCCTGCCCAATGTTCAGCCGTTCAATGACCGTATGTGGCTCCTCATCCCCACGCACCGCCTTCTGAGCCTGATAGTCAGAGGAAGTCTTGCGTTCAAGGTTAAAATGACGCTGCACCAGTTCCTCTACTTCTTCAAGTGTTGTATCCCCGACCACATACAAGTCCATGCTGGCTTCCCTTAGCCAGTTTTCATAAGCAACCGTTAATTCAGAAGGTTCCATGGCTGGCAGTGCTTTTCGTTCACCCAAGGGATGAAGCCGGTAAGGCTCATGTTTGCACATTTCTTCGATACACCGTTCAGCAGCATAACGCATTTTATCGTTCACAATGGACTCCAGCTTTTTACGAACCGTCTCGCGTTCTGCCTGTACATACGATGTTTTGAAGTGTCCATTTTCCCTCGCGGGCTTGGTCAGCACTTCTCCAAGAAACGCAAACGAACGATCCAGAAGTTGCTGCTCCCCACCTCCGACAAACGAATCATTAATGGTGTCCATACGAAACTGCACAATCTGATAATCACCGCGTTTATAGACGTCAAAACCAAATCCTGCTCCGTACAAATGCTCCAATTGCTCTCGAAATTGCGTTGTTTCCGGATAGGACTCTGTCCCTCTTCTTAAAACAAACGGTGTCAATGCCACAGGAGTAACGGTGTCCTCGCGTAGCGGAACTCCGGCATACAGTGAGATAGCGAACGTTTTGAAACGTTTGGTTGGAAGCACATGGATACGTAGCTGTTTACGGCTCCCCCGTTCAAATGCTGCGGTATTCAAATGTCAAAACCCCTTTACGGCGTCATTTAGATAACCTGTCTCAAGCTTAAACGTAACCTCCATTTTAAACCATCCAAAAGCCAAGAAGCAACCGAAGTCATGCCTTCTGGTTGCTTCCCGCCGGATTGCCCGATTACATGCAGAATATATGCTGCCCGATCGTTTTCACCTGCGGACGAGTCCATATCCATTTGGATGTGGCTGTCTTCGGGTTAAAATAATACAAACATCCACCGGAAGGGTCCCACCCGTTCAATGCCTGTTCTACAGCTTTTTTCGCCTGAGCATTGGGCTCCAGATAAATCTGTCCATCCGCTACGGCTGTAAAGGCTCCCGGTTGAAAGATGACCCCGGAAGGCGTAGATGGAAAACTTGCTGAGTTTACGCGATTCAGAATAACAGCGGCTACGGCTACCTGACCTTCAAACGGTTCGCCTCGCGCTTCGCCATATACGGCATTCGCCATAATTTTAAGCTCGTTCTCGGAGAGTCCGAGCGCATTGGCAGAACCCATATTGTCCTTCTCATTACTTGAGGTATCTCCACCTCCGCCTGTATCTCCACCAGTAGCCCCTCCTTTATGCAAAGGTGGCTCGGTAGGTGACCATTTGGTGCTGGCGTTATATAGCTTTAACTTGGTTTTGGCGCCTACCACACCATCTGCCTTCATGCCAAATTCAGATTGAAACCATTTCACTGATTTCAGCGTGCTACTGCCGAAATTACTATCGATTTTGCCATTGTAGAAACCGAGATACTTTAATCGTCCCTGAAGCTCGTAGACATCCTGACCGTAACTGCCATATTTCACGGTATTGTTACTGAAGGTCGGCATTGCTTTTT
Organism: Paenibacillus xylanexedens; assembly: GCF_007680605.1. GTDB lineage: Bacteria > Bacillota > Bacilli > Paenibacillales > Paenibacillaceae > Paenibacillus > Paenibacillus xylanexedens_B. The sequence continues at coordinate 875,720 of NZ_VEIO01000001.1, read as the reverse complement.
CCTCTGCTGGCAGGTTGTTCTGAGCAGCACTTTGAGGCGCTGTATGCTCAGGAAGCAAATAACGAATTCCAAGCGCGGTTATCAGCAAAATAGCAGTGAAAAGCCATAGGTTCATTTTTCGCATCGACTATGCTCTACCTTTCTCTTGTGGAATTTAACAGAATCGCTACCGTTATTATGACAAGCAGTCATGTTTCCTATGCACCAAACGACCCGATCTCTGGAGCAAATGGCAAAACCTCAAAGTTGCGGAACAACAAAAAACCTCCAACCATAAAGGTTGAAGGTTTTCTAACGCTTCTCTATGAGCTTATTTTGTTCTGTTGATACTGTTCCAGCGAAACAAGGACTTCGCGCGGTTTGCTGCCTTCATATGGCCCAATCACACCTCTGGCTTCCATCGAGTCAATCAAACGCGCTGCACGAGTATAACCTACCCGCATTCGACGTTGTAAGAGTGACACCGAAGCCTGCTTTGCTTCCAGAATGATCTGTACAGCCTGCTCGTATAACTCATCCTGTACTTCTTCTGTTGCTTGATTGGAGTCATCTACCTCTGGCACAAGGGATTCATCATACTGCGCTACGCCTTGACCCCGAACGTAATTCACGATATTTTCAACCTCTTCATCACTCATAAACGCACCCTGAACACGAATTGGCTTGGAAGCACCCATTGGCATGAACAGCATGTCTCCACGGCCTAACAACTTCTCCGCTCCACCCATATCCAGAATCGTACGTGAATCGACTTGTGAGGATACGCCGAATGCAATCCGTGAAGGAATATTCGCTTTGATTACCCCTGTAATAACATCAACGGAAGGACGTTGCGTCGCAATGATCAGGTGAATTCCGGCTGCACGGGCCATCTGCGCAAGGCGCGCAATCGCATCCTCTACATCTCCAGCAGCTACCATCATCAAATCAGCAAGCTCGTCCACAATAACCACAATGTATGGCAGTACCGCCGCCGGATTATCTTTCATCAGATTGTTATATCCCTCAACGTTACGTGTACCTGATTTGGAGAACAACTCATACCTTTTCTCCATCTCGACTACGATCTTTTTGAGCGCAAGCGACGCTCTTTTCGGATCGGTCACTACCGGTGCCATCAGATGCGGAATTCCGTTATACACATTCAACTCAACCATTTTGGGGTCAACCATTAGAAACTTGACCTCATCTGGCTTAGCTTTATACAAAATGCTGGTGATAATGCCGTTGATACATACCGACTTTCCTGATCCGGTAGCTCCAGCCACTAACAAGTGGGGCATACGGGCCAAGTTGCCAATGATCGTCTGACCTGATATATCACGTCCAAACGCAATTGTTACTTTGGATTCAGCATCCTGGAACGTGGCTGTCTCCATCACTTCACGCATGGTCACAACGGATACTTCGCCATTCGGGACTTCAATACCAATTGCCGATTTTCCTGGAATGGGTGCTTCCATCCGAATATCTTTCGCAGCCAGAGCTAAAGCGATATCATCGGTAAGACTGACGATCCGGCTAACCTTGACCCCGATATCTGGTTGAATTTCATACCTTGTAACCGCTGGACCTCGGACAACCTCCAGAACTTTGGCACGTACACCGAAACTTTCTAACGTTGCTTCCAGCTTGCGTGCAGTCTGCATGTAATCCTTCTGATCGCTACCTTTTCCACTATTATGAGGCTTGGACAAAAGCCGGAATGAAGGAAGCTTGTATGGCTTCGGCGGAGGAGGTGGCGGTATGACAGGTTGTACAGTCTCTCCTGCCACACCATCCTGCTCCATGCCAGAGTTCAACGTTTCACTCGGAGCGTCTTCTCCATCCGTTATCTCTTGCTCAAGATCCGCTTGAAGCATATCTGTTGCGCCATGGGCTTCAGTCCACTCTGCTTCTACCAGTTCATCTGTAAATTTAATATCCGTTTTGTCTACCTGATCTAGAGTGCTGTTATTATGATTCAGATCATCCGGGAAAGGATAGGCATCATCCAGATCATCATCCTTGTCAGAGCCCTCTGATCTGACATGTTCAAAGAAGTCACGAATAATCGGTGCCGAATCAACCTTTGCCTGCGTTACTGATGCTGTTGCACCAACTGCTGCTGCACCAGAACCTTTGATCACAGATGACTCAAGCTCTCCAGACCATGCCTCGGTTGGCAAATCCTGCCCAGCACGATAAACGACCTGTTCCGATTCGAGCACATCTGTTTCCGAAGATGATTCCTCAGCTTGTTTCGCGGGCTGCCGATCCGCCCCCCATTTTCCGAACAACTGGAAGAATATCGGAGCCTTACGTTTGGGCAGCTGTCCTTCTTGGGAATCGGGAGAATCATAATCGTCATCCTCTTCCTCATCATCAACGGGTACAGGTGCGAGTTTACGTGCGTTGTTTTTCTTAACTCCCGTCACACTGGAAGCGGAACGTTTTGCTGGTCTGGATTCCAGTTTTTTGTACATGGAGCTGCCAGCATCCCAAATCTTAGTTCGGAATATGCGTATCAAATCAACATAGGAAAGCCCCGTAACAAGCATAAAGCTAATCACAAACATGACGATCATGATCAATCTTGCGCCAAGACTGCCAAATAACCACAAAAATAAAGCAAACTGTCCTGCACCAAGATACCCGCCGCTAATATCCTTACCAAGCATGGAATCCCGTTCTCCAGGGGCAGCTGGTGTCAATAATTCAGTTTGCATATCATTATGTACCTGGGTCAGCACCGCACCTGGTTCAAGCGCGTCAACCGGAAGCAACTTCTGATGCATAGCCGATATGGTGCTCATCAAGGTTAACGCAAAGACAAGCAGTACCAAACCCGTCTTGCGTGTAGTCCAGCCACTAGGCCACTTCCGATGAATCATCACCATCAAACCGTAATATATGCCCACAAGCGGAATCGCAAAATAAAACTTGCCAAGCATCAGTCCAAACATCTTGGAAAGCGAACGTCCCACTGTGGCTTCACCCGATAGTGCTATAACTGCCAGCGTGATTAGCACAATTCCATAAATTTCATATTTTAAGACACCACTAAACCCGGCACCCTTTTTTTTCCTCTTTTTTCTTCTGGCCAAAATCAGGTCACCCCCAGAAGAATATTATACCATACAAATATATTCCGTACATATGTTCTTTTTCTGCACCATTTGTCTGAATTCGTCGCGTTATGTTGGACTTGTGTTACCCGAAAGCGGAACGGTTGAACCCGGCAGATTGGACGGATCCAGATATGCTTCTAGTGGGCAGTCAAGTAAACGCACAATAACAGCCTCGGTGTCGTTTACCGGTCTGACCTGCATCAACAAACCATTCATTCGGATCTCTTTCGTATCTCCCGCCTCTGTCCACATGCCTGACCATAGTTGCTCTGGAGGCATCACAGTATACATGGTTGTCATTGCGTGTATCCTCCTGCTTGCATCGCCTGTCTTCTATCTCCCATAAGCTTGTTTAATTGTGCAATGGCTTGACCAATACCACCAACAGCATCCATGAGACCGTACTTCACCGCGTCTGCACTTCCTACTGCTGTTCCAATATCCCGATTCAACTCTCCTGTCTTGAACATCAATTCTTTGAACATGTCTTCGGAAATGTTAGAGTGTGAAGTTACAAACCGTACAACGCGCTCCTGCATCTTCTCCATGTATTCAAACGTCTGGGGTACACCTATGACAAGTCCATTCATACGTATGGGGTGGATCGTCATTGTGGAACTTCCCGCAATAAGCGAGTACGTCGAAGCAACTGCAATCGGTACACCAATACTATGCCCTCCTCCAATGACAACGGTCACCGTTGGTTTGCTCAAAGAGGCAATCATCTCAGCAATAGCAAGGCCAGCTTCCACATCTCCACCTACGGTATTGAGAATGATCAAAATGCCTTCAATCTTCTGATTCTGTTCTGCCGCTACCAGCTGCGGAATAATATGCTCATACTTGGTTGTTTTGTTCTGTGGAGGTAAAATTAAATGTCCCTCTACCTGACCGATAATGGTCATGCAGAAAATATTAGATTCACTGGCTGGTGACTGTGTTTGCCCGAACTGCTGAATGGATTCTGTGACTGGAGAAAGTTGCTTCTCCTCCTGCACCGGAATATCTGGAGCTTCGGCCTCCGACTGATTGGATTTTGGCATTCGTTTGTTGTCATTCATCTGCTCATTCATAAAATGCTGTCTCCTTCTCCTGAAAAATATAATTGTTGTCTTTTCCTTAGTATGGGGAATCTGTCAACGACCTTATACTTTCCCTGAACAAACATTTCCATCAATCAGCCTTTGAAACTTTACTCCCCTCTCATACCTCCTTTTAAAAACACAAAAAAGCCCCTTCTCTACGAGGAACCGTCCAATATTACTCGTAGAGAAGGGGCGACTGTGTGCCTGATTATATGTTTTTTATTAAACTTATTTTAAACTTCCATAATGATTGGCAAAATCATCGGTCTACGACGCGTTTGCTCATACAGGAAACGTCCCAAAGCATCTTTAACGTTTGTTTTAAGTGAAGCCCACTCGTTTACATTTTCACTCATCAGCTTCTGCAAAGTACTGCTTACAATGCGATTAGCCTCATCCAGCAGTCCTTCTGACTCACGTACATACACGAATCCGCGGGAGATAATATCCGGACCAGAGACGATTTTACCATCCTGCTTGCTGAGTGTTACCACGACAACCAGAATACCATCCTGAGACAGCAATTTACGATCACGCAATACGATGTTACCAACATCACCTACACCCAGACCATCGATCAACACGTTACCTGCAGTTACTTTACCTGCTTTACGTGCAGCTCCACCTTGAATCTCGACAACTTCACCGATATCCGTAATGAAAATATTGTCCGGGTCGATGCCTACGGATTCAGCGAGCACCGCGTGACGACGTTGCATCCGGAATTCACCGTGAATTGGCAGGAAGTATTTCGGTTTCATCAAGTTGAGCATAAGTTTCAATTCTTCCTGGCTACCGTGACCAGATACGTGAACGCCGCTGTTAGCACCGCTGTAATGTACGTTAGCTCCCAGACGGAACAGTTCGTCAATTGTACGACCTACATACTTTTCGTTTCCTGGTACAGGTGTTGCTGCAATGATAACGGTATCTCCGGGAAGGATGTCCACTTTGCGATGCGTAGAACGCGCCATACGCGTCAATGCGGACATTGGCTCACCTTGGCTACCTGTGCAGAGAATAACTACACGATCTGCAGCCATTTTCCCAACTTCTTCCGGCTCAATGATCATTCCATCTGGAATTTCCAGATAACCTAAATCCGAAGCGATACCCACCACATTTACCATGCTGCGTCCGATCACTGCAACTTTACGTCCAGTAACCTCTGCTGCATTGATAACCTGTTGAATACGGTGTACGTTGGAAGCAAACGTTGCGACAACGACACGTTGGTTAGCTTTGCGGAAAATATCTTCCAGCACAATGCCTACGTTTTTCTCAGATGGAGTGAATCCAGGTTTCTCCGCATTGGTACTGTCAGAGAGCAACGCAAGTACGCCGTTGGTTCCGATCTGTGCCATACGTTGGAGATCTGCATACTGACCATTCACTGGCGTATGATCAAATTTAAAGTCACCTGTGTGAACAACTGCGCCTTCCGGCGTTTCTACACATACCCCGACGGAATCGGGAATACTATGATTAGTAGCAAAGAATGATGCTTTCAGCGTTGTTCCCAGTTCGATCTCTGAATCTGCGTTGATGAGGATACGTTTCGTCTCACCCAGCAAATTAGCTTCTTTCAGTTTGTTCTCAACAAGACCAAGTGTAAGTCTGGTTCCGTAAACAGGAACATTCAAGTGTTTGAGGACATATGGCAAACCGCCGATGTGATCCTCGTGACCGTGAGTTAAAATAATGCCGCGTACTTTATCACGGTTCTCGGTCAAGTACGAAATGTCAGGGATGACAATATCAATACCAAGCATATCTTCTTCAGGGAATTTAAGACCAGCGTCTACGACTACAATGTCGTTCGCGTATTGGATAACATACATATTTTTACCAATCTCGCCTACGCCGCCCAATGCAAAAATCATCAGCTTCTCGTTATTATTATTTTTCTTAGACAAATGAATCTGAACCTCCTATGGTAGTTGGACGTCGTACCTTATTATTTATTGTAAGTTAAGAAAAGTAGTTCAAACATCACACCCCTATGAATTAGGGATGAATGCAAAAGAACACCTTTATTCACGATATTTGGAAGAAGTTCTTCGAAGTTATACCCCATCACCAACAGGTTGGATCCGAATTTCCCCTCTTAGCCGTTCCTTCCTTTTTCACCGCAAAGCCACACCAACGAAACGATGTCGCTTTCAATTTCAAAAAAATACCGCACCCAGTCACTTGACATCATTATACATGATTAAAAACAGAAAAAACAAGTCACTCTCTCGTTAACCTGTAGGTTTCCCTTCCTGCAAAAAAAGAAACCTTACATCGCTCGTCAAAAAAAGAACCGCTGCCTCTACCTGAGAGGTGCGGTTCTTTCGTTAAACATAGCGTTCGTGCTTATCATTAATAAACGTCTAATGAATCCGACTTTTATTTACAATTGAAGCAGATTTTTAATGTAATCCTGCTCCTCTACGGTAGGCGGAATCAAAGGCAGACGCACTGAGCCTACGTCCAGTCCACGTAAAGTTAATGCATATTTTACCGCTACCGGATTAGGCAAAGGCTGTGGGCACTCAAACAACCCTTTAAATAGCGGGAAGAGCTTCTGATGAATGCGTCTCGCTTGTAGAGGGTCGCCGTCATAAAAGGCATCGATCATCTTTTTCATCTCTGCTCCCACGACGTGACTCGCCACGCTAACAATACCGTGAGCACCAACTGCAATAGCAGGCAAACCTGCCGCATCATCCCCTGAATAGACTCTGAAATGATCTGGTGCATCGGCTGCAATTAAAGTTACCTGCTCCATGGAGGCACATTCCTTCGTCGCCACAATATTCGGGATTTGTGCCAGTCGCAACGTGGTTGCAGCAGACAGGTTTGCGACAGTACGTCCAGGCACATTGTATAGCATCACTGGCAGCGTAGTTGCTGCAGCAATCGCTTCAAAATGTCTAAACATACCTTCTTGGCTCGGCTTGTTGTAATACGGAACAACTAATAATACCCCGTCTACCCCAACACGTTCAGCTTCTTTTGTCAGATGGATAGAATGGGCTGTGTTGTTGCTGCCCGTTCCGGCAATAATCTTGCACCTTCCAGCCGCATGTTTCACTGCAAATTCGAATAATTGAACTTTCTCTGTATCACTAAGTGTTGGCGACTCCCCTGTTGTTCCAGAAATCACGAGAGTCTCCGACTTTTGATCAACGATCAGATAATCGATGAGACGTGCCGTTTCCTCCCAATGAATCTCTCCTTGTGCATTGAACGGAGTGACCATTGCTGTAATCAATCTTCCAAAGTCCAATTCGATTCCTCCCTCAAAACAAGTCTGGCTCCGCTAACATGGGTGAGTTACAAGTGAAGTTCGAATGAGGCATGAAGTGCTCTCAAAGCCTGAACCATATCTTCTTTTTTAACAAGCACCCAGATCGTTGTATTGGAATCCGCCGATTGCAAAATCTGAATATCTGCGAGTGTAAGTGACTCCACAATGCGGGCCATAATTCCAGGCACACCGTTAATTCCTCCGCCAATAACAGATACTTTGGCACAGCCGGACAGACTTTGAGGCTTTAGTCCGATCTCCTGCAATACGCGTATAGCCTTCTCGGAATCACTATCAAACACGGTATAGACGACTCCCGAGGGGGTTACATTAATAAAATCAACGCTAATTGAATTTTCCGCCATCGTTTTGAAAACTTTTAATTGGAGGCGATCCGTCCCACCAGGAACATCCACCGTAATCTGCGTAACATTGCTCACATAAGCAATACCGGTTACATAGCGGTCAATAATGCCTGTCTGTACATCCTGAAACCCTTCCGGATGGGTAACAAGCGTACCTTCTGTATCGGCAAAAGTAGATCTTACCCGCACGGGAATTTGCGATTGCATCGCAATCTCGACGGCACGCGGATGAATAACTTTCGCCCCATGATGAGCCATGTTACAGATTTCCGCATAGCTTACTACGGTCAACGGACGAGCATCTTCAACTATCCGAGGGTCAGCCGTTAATATCCCGTTAACGTCCGTGTATATGTCCACCATCTCAGCTCGTAGTGCTGCACCCAGAGCTGTAGCGGATGTATCACTACCTCCGCGTCCGAGTGTGGTAAAATCGCCTTTTTCCGTTTGTCCCTGGAATCCAGTTACAATGACAACGCGACCGAGTTGAAGCTGTTCCAGCACACGAACAGGACGGACATCCAATATCCGGGCATTCCCGAAATTGTCGTCCGTCACAAAACCTGCTTGTGCGCCGGTCAGCACTGAAGTTGGAATGCCTTCATGTTCAAGCAAACTGCTGAGTGTTGTTGCAGAAATAATTTCACCACAGCACAGCAGTAAATCTTTTTCGCGAGCAGATAAAGCATTCCCGTTCTGTGCAGCCCAGTCCAAAAGTGTATCCGTAGCATAAGGCTCACCGCGGCGACCCATGGCTGACACCACAATAACGAGGTTAAAACCCGCTTCGAGCTCACGTTTAACATGCCGGAGCACATGCTCTCTTGCTTGCACAGTAGAGAGCGATGTACCTCCGAATTTTTGTACCATAATACGCATCTTTATTCCTCCATTTGTGTACGCAAGAAGACTGGACACGGGTCAAATCAACAAATGCATAACCCTTGGGAGCGTTCCGATGCGATAATCTCAGCAATGTATACGGCATGTATGACATGTATATCAAATACATCTCTCCTGCTTGCTGCATGAAGATCATATGCAAGCAGGAATGCCCTTATGAACAGGAACGTGTTTAGAGGTAGCTGTATAATCCAGCTATCGTCCCCCATGATTTTCTTTGTCTCTCGTACCCTTCTTCATTTCTCCAAGCGCATAGCCGTTATTGCCCTGAATACCATCCTTAAGCCTGTGGAGCACGCTCCACAATCATCGGTTGCAGTTGCTTTCCTTCCAGTGCACTCCAGCAAGCCTCCGGGATAAGTTCCATTTTGGCAACTAACGAGTTTGGTTTTTTCGTTGGATCATCTTGACCAAACGGTACAAAATATACATATTTGGCCACTAATAATTTAGCTATATTTGCTGCATTCAAACCAAGTCCATCATTCGTTGATATCGCCAGCACAAGCGGACGCTGATTACGCATCTGCGCTTTTGCAGCCATAAGCACCGGACTATCCGTCATCGCGTTCGCCAGCTTGCTTGTGGTATTCCCCGTGCACGGAGCAATGACCAGCACATCAAGCAGCTTGGAGGGCCCTAAGGGCTCCGCCTCAACAATTGTAGAGATGATCTCATTACCCGTTATATCTTTCAATTGTTTTTGCCAATTCTGCGCTGTTCCGAATCGCGTATCCGTCGTCAGTACCGAGTTCGAAATAATCGGAACGACATTCGCGCCTTCGGATACAAAGCGGCTAATGACTGGCATAACCTCTTCAAACGTACAATGAGACCCCGTAATTGCGTAACCTACCGTTTTACCCTGCCAGTTCATGATTTAACCTCCCGTGCGTTCTGTTCTTCCAAAAGCAAACGGATTAACGCGTCGGCAATAATGCCGCCAGCCGTTCTGGGAGCAACAATGCCGGGGAGGCCTGGTGCGAGCAGTGCCTTAATGCCACGTTTGTCTGCATATCTGAAATCGCAGCCGCCTGGGGCGGATGCAAGGTCGATAATGACGGCTTTTTGAGGCATCCTGGACAGGATTTGTGCTGTGATTATCATAGTCGGTATCGTATTAAAAAGCAAGTCAACTTCCCCGGTTTGAGCGGCCAAATCCGTTGTCATGAAAGGCTTCCAGCCCATGATCGTTGCCCTGGCAACATCCTCATTCCGCCGAATCCCCACTCGTACATTAGCTCCAAGTCCTTGCAATGTTTTGGCTAGCGTAAACCCTGTTCGACCGATGCCAAGCACGATGCATTCAGACCCGTGAATCGTAAAATCCGTTTCTTTAATTGCAATGGCGATGGCTCCCTCCGCTGTCGGAATAGAGTTGTATAGTGCGATGTCATCACGATCAAGCACTTCCACAAGCCGAAGGCCATTCTCCTCACAAAGTTCACGCAAAAACGGCTTTGCCATGCCAGTAAACACGGTGCAGTGCTCCGGCAGGGCGGCCATATGTTCCTTTTTCAGAACAATCGGTTCAACACTAAACGAAGAGCTCACTTTTCCTTGATCATCACAGCTCACAACAGGCAGGACCAATACATCTGCAGAAGCAAACACTTCATCCTTAAGTTCGCGGTGCTCAATGCCCGGAATCACTTGCTCCAGTTGATCGAAGCCTACTACACTTACCGTTGCATCAAGCTCGGCGCATTTTTGAATGACTTCAAGCTGCCTTGCATCTCCGCCAAGAACGACTATCCGGACTCCGGTCAGCATCGGGACGTCACTCCTTTCACCACATGTATGCCTTATCGTATGCAGTGGCCTACAGCGGGGTGAAAACAATAAAGGAATGAAATCCATGTTCAACATAAAAAGCCGCCCTGTAAAGGGCGGCCGGGATACACGCTATTATTATCGTTAGCCAACAATTATTATCGTTAGCCAACAATATGTTTGTAAAAAAGAAATCACGTACGGTATGGTTATTTACCTGTGTGTCCGAATCCGCCTTCGCCCCGCACGGTTTCCGAAAGTTCGGCCACTTCCGTCAATTCGATGGCAGGCACCGTCTGAAACACGATTTGAGCAATTCGTTCCCCTCGCACAATCGTAAACGGCTCCTGACCCAAATTAATGAGTAACACCTTCACCTCACCGCGATAGTCCGCATCAATGGTTCCAGGAGTGTTGAGACAGGTAATCCCGTGTTTGAACGCAAGTCCGCTACGCGGACGAATTTGAGCTTCCAGCCCAGCTGGCATCGCCATCGCAAGACCAGTAGGGATCAACGTACGCTGCCCCGGCTCTAGTACAACCTCTTCGTCCAATGCGGCCACCACATCAAAGCCGGCAGCCAGCTCGGACATCTTTTGCGGCAGTTTAATATCTTCGTTACCCGGTAATTTCTTTATTTGAACGTAATGCAACCAAATCATCCCTTCTCAGTCCAGCAATCGTCTTGTCTGAAGCTCCTACCATCGCGAGCGCAAACGGCTCTGCAAACATCAGATCAAGCACAGCGTCGATGTCATTCATCGTGACTTGCTCAATTTTGGCAATCATCTCGTCAAGCGTATGATGTCTGCCAAGCATCAATTCATTTTTCCCCAGTCGGTTCATACGACTGCCCGTGCTCTCCAGACTCAGGATCAGACTGCCTTTCAGCTGCTCCTTGCCTTTACGCAGTTCATCCTCGGATAATCCATTTACAGCCAGATCACGTAGAACTTCTTTGGTCAGATCCAGCACTTCTTTGGTCTGTTTCGGCGCTGTCCCCGCATAGATCGTGAATAGTCCACTGTCCGCATGAGAGCTATGATAGGAATAAACGGAGTAAGCGAGACCACGCTTTTCACGGATTTCCTGGAACAATCTGGAGCTCATGCCACCGCCAATTGCATTGTTAAGAACAACCATGGCAAATTGCAGCGGGTCTCCGATTTTGCAGCCCGGAAACGAGATACAGATATGATTCTGCTCCGTTTTCTTTTTGTGGAAGAGCTGACCGCTTTGAAAGGTCGGAATGTTTACTTCCTCGGTTACACCGTTAACATCAAAAGCACCAAAGTGTTTCTCCATCAGATCAATCACACTATCGTCAATGTTACCCGCAATACTGATCACGGTATTCTCGATGGTGTAGTGTTCCTTCATATATGCACGTAAATGACTGGAATCCATCGCTTTAAGTCGTTCTTCGGTTCCCAGGATCGGATATGCCAGCGGATGCTCTCCATATGCAGCGAGCGCCATCAAATCGTGAACCATGTCGTCAGGCGTATCCTCGTACATTGAGATTTCTTCCAAAATTACGTTTTTCTCTTTGACCAGTTCACCGTCGTCCATTTTGGAACGGAAAAACATATCGGACAACACATCAACCGCAATTGGCAGATGCTCATCCAGCACTTTCGCATAATAGCAGGTATACTCTTTGGATGTAAATGCATTCACATTACCGCCAATGGCGTCAAATTGCTCCGCAATCGCTTTGGCATCGAAACGATCTGTTCCCTTAAACAGCATATGTTCAATAAAATGGGATACCCCGTTATTTTCGGTACGCTCATTACGCGAACCTGTTTTCACCCAGATTCCAAATGACACGGAACGACAGGTCGGGATTTGTTCCATCACAACTCTGAGGCCATTGCCCAGCTGAATTTTTTTCACGGTTGGCCCTCCTACATCTCTATAATTGCCCTGATCTCAATAATGAACAAATTGAAATCGACATTTGGTTCCAACTTTTTGATATTAACAAAAAAACGGCGTTCACTCAACCGTATGGCCCTGCACCCGTTCAGAAGACAACGTCTCACTTACAGTTCCTAGCGAAAGCCCTTTGGCGTGGATCGAATCAATCATGCCTTTCAGTGCTCCTGCCGAGGAAGCAGTAGGATGCATGAGAATTAACGATCCTGCTTCAGTTTTCTTTGCAATTTTGGCAATCACAGAGTCCGGGCTCGGTTTACGCCAGTCCACTGTATCTACCGTCCAGAGGACGGTTTTTAGCCCCATCGATGCGGCGATATCCACCGTTTTTTGATTAAAATCACCCGAAGGCGGGGCAAACCAACGATTTTTCACACCGAGCGTTTGTTGTAATAACTCCTCGGTTTTGCTAATTTCTAATCGCGCCCGCTCAGCACTTAAACGACTCATGTCGGGATGTGAATATGCATGGTTGGAAAGCTCATGTCCACGCTTCTGAATTTCCTTGGCGAGTTCTGCATTTTTGCTCAGCCAGCTTCCATCCAGAAAAAATGTAGCCTTCACCTTCTCCGCGTCAAGCGTGTCCAGCATTGGAACGAGGAATTCATTCCCCCAAGCCACATTAATCATAAAAGAAACCATTGGTTTACTCGCATTGCCTCGATAGATCGGATGTGCCCCCAGGTCTTTTAACTGAATTTCCGGCTCAACTTGGCGATAGACGTATGGAATTTTGGTATTCAGCGTGCCGCCCAGCGCCTTGCGATACGTAGCTTCTACGTCAATCTCCAGGCCGTTATAACCCGGGATCGCTTTCCATACCCGATCAACTCTCGCATTCACCGGTGCAATTCGAGTTTCTGCTGCCTTATCCCTGATCGCAGATAACAATGATTCTTCTCCGGTCGCTTCCTTGAACATATCAAAAGCATTCTGAGTTCCCGGACCATCACGGATCTCCGTAATGTATGTACGTACACTGTCCACTTGTCCGATTAGCATGACCGCCGCCACACCCGCAAGAACAACCGCCAGTTTTTTGGATTGGTTTCTCACAGCTCCATCCTCCTGCCGTCTTTGTCCCCATCATATGAGGACAAGGACAGGAATATGAATAAAAACGGCAATCTGATGAATAGACATATTCTTGTTTAAACGTTAAAAAAAGAGCCAGAAATTCACATTCTGTCTCTTCATTCAACCATGCTTATGTTATTCAAACAAACGTCAGCAACCTAGGATTGCGCAGGAGCTTCTGCTGTTAGTACTGCTTTACGGGACAAGTTGATTCGACCTTGCGGGTCAATCTCGGTTACTTTTACAGTAATAGAATCACCGATCGCCACAACATCTTCTACTTTCGCTACACGCTCAGTAGACAATTGAGAGATGTGAACCAGACCTTCTTTATTTGGCAACACTTCAACGAATGCACCGAATTTCTCAACACGTTTTACTTTGCCGACATAGATTTCGCCAACAAGTACTTCGCGTACAATACCTTCGATAATCGCTTTGGCTTTATCATTCATCTCCTGATTGGAAGAAGCGATAAAGACACGTCCATCCTGCTCGATATCAATTTTAACACCGGTTTCTTCGATGATTTTATTGATGATTTTACCACCAGCGCCGATAACATCACGGATTTTGTCCGGATTGATATGCATAGTCGTAATTTTAGGCGCATATTGGGACAATTGCTCACGAGGTGTTTTCATCACTTCGGTCATTTTACCCAAAATGTGCATACGTCCCTCTTTGGCTTGAGCCAGCGCTTCGGACAAGATTTGACGATCGATTCCATCAATTTTGATGTCCATTTGAATCGCCGTTACGCCTTCAGGTGTTCCTGCTACTTTGAAATCCATGTCACCCAGATGATCTTCCATACCTTGAATATCACTCAGGATAGATACATGGTCTCCGTCTTTAATCAGACCCATCGCTACACCAGCTACCGGAGCTTTGATTGGTACACCTGCGTCCATCATGGCAAGTGTACTCGCACAGATACTTGCTTGGGACGTAGACCCGTTGGATTCCAATACTTCAGATACCAAACGAATCGTGTATGGGAAGTCCGTTTCAGAAGGAATGACTTTGGACAACGCACGCTCACCAAGCGCACCATGTCCGATTTCACGACGTCCTGGCGCACGAAGCGGACGAGCTTCACCTACGCTAAACGGCGGGAAGTTGTAATGATGCATGAAACGTTTCGTTTCTTCCAGACTGATGCCATCCAGAATTTGAACGTCACCCAGTGCACCCAAAGTACAGATGCTCAGTGCTTGTGTTTGTCCACGTGTGAACAAACCTGAACCATGTGTACGCGGAAGCAGGGAAGTATCACATTCAATTGGACGAATTTCGGCCAGGCCGCGTCCATCCGGACGAACTTTATCGTGAGTGATCAGACGGCGCACTTCTTCTTTGACGATATCGTGCAGCACTTCTTTCACGTCTTTGAGCAATTCAGGCGTCTCAAGATACTTCTCTTCGAAGTGAGCAACGGTTTCGTCATTCACTGCATCGATGGCATCCTGACGTGCATGTTTCTCGGCAATTTTAACGGCTTCCACCAGACGTGCGCTTGCATACTCACGAACGCTACTGTTTACTTCCGCATTAACCGCATGCAGTTTGACTTCCATTTTTTCTTTACCGGCAACTTGTACAAGCTCTTCGATGACCGTCACGATGTTTTTGATCTCGTCATGTCCGAACATGATTGCTTCAAGCATTACTTCTTCTGGCAATTCATTCGCTTCCGCTTCAACCATCATGATTGCATCTCTAGTTCCTGCAACCACGAGTTCAAGTTCGCTAATTTCCAACTGTGCAATCGTAGGGTTGATAATAAATTCACCATCAATACGACCAACCTTTACGCCACCAATCGGCCCGCTGAAAGGTACATCGGAAATGCTGAGTGCTGCTGAAGTACCAATCATTGCTGCGATTTGTGGTTCACAATCCTGATCCACGCTCATAACAATATTCAGAACTTGTACATCATTACGGAAACCTTCCGGGAACAATGGACGAATCGGACGGTCTGTCAGACGACTTGCCAGAATTGCTTTCTCGGATGGTCTACCTTCACGCTTGATAAATCCACCTGGGATTTTACCAACAGCGTACAATCTTTCCTCATAGTTCACCGTTAGTGGGAAAAAGTCCAAATCTTTCGGCTCACTGGATGCTGTCACGGTACACAATACGACGGTATCTCCGTACGTTACCTTTACGGCAGCATTTGCCTGCTTGGCCAAACGCCCGGTTTCAAGCGTAAGCTTTCTTCCACCAAGCTGCATTTCAACACGCTGTTCCATGAAATCCCTCCTTTAATTCGTTCCTATCACAATGGATTCTGCATATTAACAGTATTTCCTGCTTGTCCAGCATTCATTAACTACGGTTGGACAGGCCGGAGACTGACTTGCAAAACAAAAGCTCCTTGCGGAGCCCTCAGCTACAAATATATGGCAACATGTTCATCTACAAAACAACCCGGCTGTAAGCTCCGCTTGTCCTTTTAGACAAAAGAAAAGCGGATAACAGCCAGGTTGATTTTGAAAACATGTACGATAATTAACGACGCAATCCGAGTTTTTCGATCAGTGCGCTGTAACGTTTAACATCTTTGTTTTTCACGTAAGCCAAAAGCTTACGACGTTGACCTACCATTTTCAAAAGTCCACGACGTGAGTGGTGGTCTTTCTTATGCGTACGCAAGTGGTCTGTCAAACTTCTGATGTTTTCCGTAAGGATAGCAACTTGCACCTCAGGTGATCCAGTATCGGACTCATGAGTTTTGTGCTCGTCGATCAGTTGTTGTTTACGTTCTTGAGTCAATGCCATCCTATTCACCTCCTTCATTATAATCGCCATTAGCCTCGTCACCGCCGGTGAGAGCGTGTAACCAAGCTAAGGTTAATGTTGCCTCATTCGACAACGTAGTACATTATACCATACTTGCCCGGACAAAGTAAATGTAAACATCCATTTTTTTAAAGTTTTTAGGAAAGTAAGCGAGCAGCCGCGAGTGCATCTTCACGGATCTGAGCAATCAGAGCATCGATGGAATCGAATTTTCGTTCATTTCGAATGTAATGCACCAGTTCTACTTTCAGTTCCTGATCATAGATTTGGCCGTCAAAATCAAGCAGATGCACTTCGTACGTCGGTCTCATTCCATTCTCGTGAAAGGTAGGTTTGACACCCAGGTTCATCACACCTGTCAATTCTTGATCGCCAACGTTTACTCGTACAGCATATACACCTTTGGCTGGTGTAACATAGTGATCGGTAAGTTCGAGATTGGCGGTAGGAAAACCGATGGTCCGTCCCCTTTTCTCTCCGTGAATCACAGTACCTCTGACACTATAAGGACGTCCAAGCCACTGGCTTGCCTCATCCATCTCACCACGCTTCAACAGAGCACGGATCAGCGAGCTACTTACTTTCTCCCCGCCCAGCAAGAACGGAGGCACGGTCTCTACTGTCATTTCTCCATTTCCAAGCGTACGAAGCATTTGTTCATCCCCAGCACCTTTGTGCCCGAACCGGAAATCAAATCCAACAACAGCTGTACGCGTTTGGAGAGGAAGCAACAGTTCATGAACGAATTGCTCTGGCGAGAGCTGTGAAAATGATTCATTGAACTCGACAACATAGAGTATGTCTACGCCCATGCCAGCCAAAATTTCTTCTTTGTCTCTGAGAGGCGTCAGATAACCCTCGTAATCCCCTTTGCGCATAACTTCCTTCGGGTGTGGGTGGAAGGTCATGACGGCCGCCTTCATATCCGATTCCCTAGCGATGCGAACGGCGGATAGAATGACGCTTGCATGTCCGAGATGCAACCCGTCAAATTGACCGATAGCCAGCACTTGGGGATGTGTACTCAGTTCCGCGGATTGCAATGTTTGCGGATAGGTTAGCATTACGGTTTTCACAATCATTCACCTGCATTTCACTTGATAGGCCAAGCTTGAACCTCGTCATCACGCCAAGCCATTGCCTCTTTATTCCGGTAAAAAGACTTTAACAGCCCTCACGGTTGGTTTCAATTCATCCCGCTCAAAAATACCCAGAAACGTTCCATCTTGAGCATATAGACGCAGTAGCCCTGGCTTCTCCACAGGCGGCTCCAGTAAACGTGCTGACAGCTTTTGGCCCTGTAGAGCGCCCTTCGTCTGTTCTTCTCCAACTTTATGGGCTGGAATGGAAGAGATCGCTTCATCTACGGGAATCAATGCTTCAGAGAGAGTCCCTTCGTTCATACGTTGTTCCACATCTTCGATACGAAGACAATGATCTGCCGAGATACCAGCAGATATCGTGCGTTCCAACTTGACCATGGTGGACGGGAAACCAAGTTCACGACCGATGTCTACACATAATGTGCGAATATACGTCCCTTTTGAGCACAAGGCGCGGAACGAAATATCCGTTGTTCCATCATGGGTTTCGATTCCGATAAGCTCAAGCTCGTAGATGGTGACTTCACGACTCTTGCGTTCTACGGTCTTACCCTTGCGGGCAAGCTCATATAGCCGTTTTCCATCCACCTTTACTGCTGAATACATCGGCGGAACCTGCGAAATGGTACCCAAAAACTTCTGAAATACCTGTTGCACCTGATCCTGAGTTACTTCTACAGGGGATTCCGAACGTTCAATAATTTCACCCGTCAGATCCTCGGTGTCTGTAGCAAGGCCCAGCCTTAGTGTCGCAAGGTACTCCTTCGGAAGTTCCTGCATATACTCTACCACCCGCGTCGCTCGTCCAAGGCATAACGGAAGAACTCCGGTTACTTGGGGATCGAGTGTGCCCGTATGACCGATGCGCTTCATTTTCAAAATCCGACGCATTTTGGCTACAACATCATGGGAAGTAAATCCCGCTGGTTTGTATACCGGGAGAATACCTTCAAACGGTTTTACCATTGTGTATTCACCTGCTTCAACACTTTTTCCACGCTTTCTTCGATCTTTCCTTCCAGTCGGCATCCAGCTGCGAGAACATGTCCGCCGCCGCCAAAAGTTTGTGCCAGTGCTGCAACATCTATTTTACCGGCAGAACGCAAGGAAGCTTTAACAGCATTATCGTTGATCACTTTGAAAAAGATACCCACTTCTACTCCACGAATGTTACGGGTATAGTTGACGATCCCTTCCAGATCTTCGTTGGCTGCTCCACACTCCTGCATATCTTCCGGTGTAATAACAACCCAGGCAACTCTGCCGTCTTCTGACATTTGCAAAGATGACAGTGCCTTGTTCAAGATGCGGATCTGCGGGAGAGTCACCTCTTCGAGCAGCGTTTGCGCCAAATAAGGTCCATCTACACCATGCTCCAGTAAGCGGGAAGCAACATTCATCACATTGGGACTTGTATTCGCATAACGGAATCCGCCCGTATCTGTTAGCAGACCTGTGTATACTGCCGTAGCTATATCCTTATCCCATGTAATGTCGAAGAGTTGTAGCAATTCAAACAAAATTTCGGCTGTTGCTGCTGCATCGGATTTTATAATATTCACTGAACCATATCCGTTATTCGTAGGATGATGATCGATATTCAAAATAATGGCGTCTTCTTCAAAATATTGACGGGTAAGCCCCACTCTAGCAAAGTCAGCGCAATCAACACAAATGATCGCTTTATACTTACGCTCCGGGGGTTGTTCGGTCATGTTCACAATGGCATCCGCATGATACAGAAAACGCATGCGTGATGGAATTTCACCCTCATTAATCATTGTGAATGTTTTTCCCAGACATGACAGCAGCCAGCCCATCGTTACCGTCGAGCTGACTGCGTCACCGTCCGGCTGTACATGCGACACGACCAGGTAATCGTCATGCTCCAGCAAGAATTGTTTTCCTGCCTGAAGCGCCTGTTCATAAGTGTGCATTGCCGTCTCCTCTATTCTGTTACTGGGATTCGTTTTTGTCGTTGTCAGAACCAATATCGCCAAGTAGCTTTTCAATTCGGCTACCATATGCAATTGATTCGTCGATCTTGAATATCAACTCGGGAACATGACGAAAACGGATACGTTTGCCCAACTCCGTGCGCAAAAAGCCGTTTGCTTTCGCAAGTGCTTTAAGCGAGTTATCCTTTTGCTCCTGTTCACCGAAGACACTCAGATAAACTTTGGCTTGCGACAAGTCGCCAGTTACTTCAACTCCTGTCACGGTAATAAAACCGATGCGTGGATCTTTCAGTTCTGACTGGATGAGCAGACTCAGTTCTTTCTTGATCTGCTCGCCCACTCTACCTGTACGAATCTTAGCCATTGTTGTTCACCTCAAACTTCCTTGCTTATCGTTGTACGGTCTCCATGATGAAGGCTTCGATTACATCGCCTTCCTTGAGATCGTTGTATTTATCCAATGTGATACCACACTCGTAACCTTGAGCCACTTCTTTGGCATCATCTTTAAAGCGTTTCAGGGAATCCAGCTTACCTTCGTAAAGGACGATACCATCACGAATCAGGCGAGCTTCCGCAGAACGAGTGATTTTGCCAGAGGTAACCATACAACCCGCAATGGTACCCACTTTACTGATGGAGAAGGTATTACGTACTTCAGCATGGCCAATCACTTTTTCTTTGTAGATCGGATCAAGCATACCTTTCATTGCTTGTTCAATCTCTTCGATAACACTGTAGATGACGCGGTGCAGACGAATGTCTACTTGCTCTTGATCCGCAGTAATTTTGGCTTGGTTTTCAGGACGAACATTGAAACCGATCACGATGGCATTGGAAGCCGCAGCCAAAATGATGTCGGATTCCGTGATCGCACCAGCACCGCTGTGAATGATCTTCACGCGTACACCCTCAACCTCGATCTTTGCAAGGGAACCTTTCAATGCTTCAACCGAACCTTGCACGTCACCTTTAATGATCACGTTCAAATCTTTGATCTCGCCATCTTTGATGTGCTGGAACAGATCATCCAGAGTAACACGTGTGTTCGTGCCCAGATCGGACTCACGTTGCGTAATCGCACGTTTGTCAGCGATGGAACGAGCTTTACGCTCATCTTCAAACACCATGAACGGATCTCCTGCCCCTGGTACTTCAGTCAAGCCTGTAATTTCTACCGGTGTAGATGGTCCGGCTTCTTTCAGACGACGGCCTTTATCATTGACCATTGCACGTACACGACCGAAACAGTTACCCGCTACGAACGCATCTCCGACTTTCAGTGTACCGTGTTGTACAAGGATACGCGCAACTGGTCCACGCCCTTTATCGAGCTCAGCTTCAATGACCGTACCCCGGGCACGTTTATCCGGATTTGCTTTGTATTCATTTACTTCTGCAACGAGCAGAATCATTTCAAGCAAACCTTCCAGACCCATTCTTTGTTTCGCAGATACGTTTACAAAGATCGTATCTCCGCCCCACTCTTCCGGAACGAGTTCATAGTTTGTCAGTTCCTGCTTCACTTTGTCCGGATCAGCGCCGGGCTTATCGATTTTGTTAACCGCTACGATGATTGGCAAACCTGCCGCTTTGGCATGGTTAATCGCTTCAACCGTTTGTGGCATAACACCGTCATCGGCTGCAACTACAATAATCGTCATATCCGTAACTTGTGCTCCACGCGCACGCATAGCTGTAAATGCTTCGTGACCCGGAGTATCCAGGAACGTGATTTTTTTGTGGTTGATCTCAACTTGATAGGCACCGATATGTTGCGTGATTCCGCCAGCTTCGCCGCCAGTTACATTCGTAGAACGAATGGCATCCAGCAATGTTGTTTTACCATGGTCAACGTGACCCATGATCGTTACAACCGGAGGACGGGATTGAAGATCTGCTGGATCATCATTCTCTTCAACGGTTTCGAAACGGTCGTCTTCAAGCACAATCTTCACTTCAACTTCAACACCGAATTCACCTGCAAGCAGGAGAATGGTATCGATATCAAGCTCTTGGTTAATGGTTGCCATAACACCCATACCAATCAGCTTTTTAATAACTTCAGAAGCATCCTTGTGAAGAAGTTTCGCCGTTTCACCCACAGTCATGTCGCCACGAACGATGATTTTCTTCGGTGTGTTATCGATTTTCTCACGTTGCACATACTGTTGCTGATTTCTGTTACGGTTGTTTTTGCCACCACGGTTATTACGGAAGTTACCGCCACCACGGTTATCGTCGAAACGACGTCCGCCACCGCCACCACTATTGGAACGGTTGCCGCTGTTATTACCGGAATTGCCTTGACCGCCTCTACGCTGGCCACCTTGTCCCTGACCTTGGCCACCAGTACGGTTAGCATTGTTGCCAGAGTTACTGCCGGTGTTCGGTCCTGCCGATCTGCCTGGACCGCCGCTATTGTTCGGACGTTGACCGGACCCTTGCGGGCGGGAACCCGTGTTTCCTTGACCGCTCGAAGCTGGTCTTGGACGATTTCCTGTTTGTCCTCCCTGGCTTGAGCCTTGGGAAGAAGAATTTGTTCTGTTACGGCTGTCTTGGCCGCTTGGTCTTTGAGCGCCATTGTTATTGTTGGAATTTGGTCTATTGTTCATACCTACCTGCTTTTCCTGTTGTATTTTTGTTTGTACGGGACTACCGGCTGTTGTATTGCTATTCGGCGTGTTCACTCCGCCGCCCGGCTTGTTGCTGTCCACTGGTTTGTCACTGCGTACAGCCGAAGTCGCAACAGACTTGGCTTCGCCACCTTGTTTCGAAGCGGCAGTGGATTTTATATCTTTAAAAAATTGTTCCACTTTACCGACTGAACCATTCTCCATCACACTCATATGATTGTTAACGGGAATATCCAGCTTTTTAAGAATGGTTATAATTTCTTTACTGCTCATGTTAAGGGACTTCGCATATTCATAAACTCGCAATTTTTCCTTGTTTTCCTGTTTACTCAATATACTCCACCTCCGACATTATACCGACTTGCTTGGAGATCATTTTTGCAAACCCAAGGTCTGTTACTGCAAGAACCACCCGCGTGTCTTTACCGATGCTTGACCCAATACGGTCACGATCCAATCCGATAAGAAGCGGAACCTTGTAAGTAGCACATTTGTCGCGAAATTTCTTTTGTGTATTCGCCGAGGCGTCGCCTGCAACTATAACCATCTTGGCTTCACCCGAACGGATCGCCTTGTGCACAATCTCATCACCTGTGAGCAGTTTACCAGCGCGCATGGATAGACCGAGGTAAGACAACACTTTCGTATCACTCATCCTCTTCACGCTCCTGTGCAGCAATGAATTCATCCTCAACTGCAACGAAATCAGCAGCGAGCTGTTCATAGATTTCTGGTGAAACTTTACTCTTCAGCGCACGATCAAGCGCACGATTTTTAAGTGCAAGCTTGAAACAAGACTCTTTGCCACACAGATATGCGCCTCGTCCGGACTTTTTACCGGTCAGATCAATTAGCACTTCGTCCTCAGGCGTTTTAACGATGCGAATCAGTTGTTTTTTGGGCATCATTTCTTGACATGCCACACATTTGCGTAGCGGCACTTTTTTAGGTTTCATACGTCAGCGCCCCCTCCGTGCTTTCCTTTAGTCGACGGAGACGGAATCCTGATGCATTTCCGAAGAAGAATCTTTTTCTCTGCCGAATTCCTGCTCCGCCTGGCTCTCGCTCTTAATGTCGATCTTCCAGCCCGTTAATTTGGCTGCCAATCTAGCATTTTGACCTTTGATGCCGATGGCAAGGGACAGTTGATAGTCAGGAACGATCACCCGAGCCATCTTTTCCTCCTCGAACACGTGAACTTCCAAAACTTTAGAAGGACTCAGTGCATTCGCCACATATTCGTCCACTTGTTCGGAATAACGAACGATGTCGATTTTCTCACCGCGCAGCTCACCCACAATGGTCTGCACGCGCATCCCTTTTGGACCTACACAAGATCCAACCGGATCAACTTCCTCATTGCGAGAATGAACTGCAATTTTGGAACGGAATCCTGCTTCGCGGGCAACCGAACGAATCTCAACTACACCGTCAAAAATCTCGGGTACTTCCAGTTCGAAAAGGCGTTTTAAGAGGCCCGGATGAGTACGGGACAAGATGATTTGTGGCCCTTTAGTCGTATTCTCTACTTTAGTGATGTAAGCCTTGATGCGGTCACCGTGAACAAACTTCTCGTTCGGCATTAACTCGGTGAGTGGCAGTGCCGCTTCGATTTTGCCCAGGTCGATGTAGATATTGCGCAAATCCTGACGCTGCACTACTCCCGTAACGATATCTTCTTCCTTATCCACGAAAGCATTGTAGATCAGGCCACGTTCGGCTTCACGAATCCGCTGAGTTACAACCTGTTTAGCCGTTTGTGCGGCGATACGTCCAAAGTCGCGCGGTGTAACTTCAATCTCCGCAATATCTTCCAGCTGGAAGTGTGGATTGATTTCCCGTGCAGCAGGCAATGAAATCTCAGTCCGTGAATCCAGGACTTCTTCCACGATCAGTTTGCGGGCATATACGCGAATAACCCCCGTATTACGGTTCATGTCAACACGTACGTTCTGCGCCGTGTTAAAATTACGCTTGTAACTGGAGATAAGTGCAGCCTCGATCGCTTCAAACAGCACATCCTTGCTGATCCCTTTTTCCCGTTCCAATTCATTCATTGCTTCAATAAAATCCATACTCATGAATGTTGATCCCCCTTTCAAACATGGCATCCCATACGTAAAACGGCGAAGGCTCGAAACTTGTGAGCACCTTGCCGTTATCGTGAGATGTGTCTTTTTCATTAATCAAGTGAACAAGGCACTTTAAAACAAAATGGCCAAGCGCGCACTGGCAACCTTTTCATAAGAAATGGTATGCTGCTTCTTGCCTGTTTCAATCACAAGCTCCCCGTTGTCAAAGGAAAGCAGCTTGCCTTCGAATTCCTTTAATTTATTCACCGGCTCGTAGGTTGTAACAAATACGTTTTTGCCTACGGCTTTGGCAACATCCCCCGCTTTTTTCAGTGGACGCTCCGCACCGGGAGAAGACACTTCAAGGAAATAGACAGATGGGATCGGATCGTTTTCATCCAGCTTGGCGCTCAGCTTTTCGCTGATCAAGACACAATCGTCGATGTCGATTCCACCCTCTTTGTCGACATACACCCGTAAAAACCAGTTGCTGCCTTCTTTGACGTATTCGATGTCAACCAGCTCGAAGCCTTGTTCGTTCAAGTAGGGTTGGATCATTTCTTCCACGGTAGATTTAATATTCGTTGTGCTCAAAACCGATAACCTCCAACTTAGGTCACACCAACTATAATCGTTGGCAGATAATTAAATACCCAAGATTCTTGTATACCAAAGACTAAAGAGTGGGTTTCCCCACTCTTCAGAAATTCGTACTATCTCGTTCACTTCAAAAATTATAACATAGTCTGGTAATAGTGACAAGTAACCCACCTTTGCATAGCTACTACACTAATGAAGGAAAAATCGAAGCGTATGGCTTCAGGACATAACGAATGGAGTTATCCTGCTAATTGCCTGTCCATTAGAACAAGGATAGCTGATTGCTTTCAGGCAAACCACGGAAACATCCCATGTTGGTCAGCAACTCCACAATCGTTTTGGTTGCTTTGGACTTCTGCTGAAAATCCTCAATCGACAGAAACTCACCATGCTCGCGGGCCGCAGCAATGTTACGAGCCGCATTATCCCCAATACCTGCCAGTGCAGAGAATGGAGGAATCAAAGACTTCTCGTCCACGATGAATTTCGTCGCTTCCGAGCGGTACAGATCAATCGGTTTAAGCGAGAAACCACGCGCGGTCATTTCCAGTGCCATTTCGAGAACAGGAAGCATGTTTTTCTCTTTTGGCGGCGCCTGGAACCCGAGTTGTTCAATCTCTACGATTTTGCGATAGATGGCATCATAACCCTGACACACCAGCTCAATGTCCAACTCGTCTGCACGCACGGTAAAGTATGTTGCATAATATTCGATCGGATGATACAGCTTGAAAAACGCTGTACGCACAGCTGAAATAACGTAAGCAGCCGCGTGGGCTTTCGGGAACATGTACTGGATTTTGAGACAGGAGTCAATGTACCATTGGGGTACCTTGCAGTTTTTCATCTCGTCAATCCATTCCTGCGGCAGTCCACGTCCTTTACGAACACTCTCTGTAATCTTAAAGGCCAGACTCGCATCCATTCCCGCCTTATAGATCAGGAACAACATGATATCATCCCGACAACCAATTACCGTTTTGATGTTACATGTGCCGTTCTTGATCAAATCCTGCGCATTACCAAGCCATACGCCCGTACCATGAGAAAGTCCCGAGATCTGCAACAAATCGGCAAAAGATGACGGCTGCGATTCGACAAGCATCTGACGTACGAATTTCGTCCCCATCTCTGGCACACCGAATGTGGCAACAGGGGATCGAATCTGCTCCGGGGTTACGCCAAGGGCATCCGTGGAGTTGAACATGCTCATTACTTTGGGATCATTCATCGGAATCGTTGTTGGATCAACGCCCGTAAGATCCTGCAGCATACGCATCATCGTCGGATCATCGTGTCCCAGAATATCAAGCTTCAGCAAGTTTTCTTCAAACGCGTGATAGTCAAAGTGGGTTGTTTTCCACTCTGCTGTAACATCATCTGCTGGATACTGAACAGGTGTAACATCTTCCACTTCAATATAATCCGGTACAACAACGATACCGCCGGGGTGCTGTCCCGTGCTTCGTTTTACACCAGTACAGCCAGATGCCAGACGATTCAGCTCGGCGCCGCGCCACTTCTTATGATGTTCTTCTTCATATTTCTTCGCAAAACCAAACGCCGTTTTCTCGGCCACCGTTCCGATCGTACCCGCACGGAATACACTCTTCTCACTAAACAGTACTTTCGTGTAATTATGGGCATGGGGCTGGTAATCCCCCGAGAAGTTCAAGTCGATATCGGGAACTTTATCCCCTTTAAACCCAAGGAAGGTTTCAAACGGAATATCCTGTCCTTCCCCTTTGAGTTTTCCCCCGCAATCAGGACACGGTTTCTCTGGCAAGTCAAATCCACTCGGTACGCTACCGTCCAGGAACCATTCGCTATGCTTACATTCAGGGTTCACACAGATATAATGTGCAGGAAGCGGATTAACCTCCGAGATGCCCAGAAACGTTGCTACGACGGATGACCCCACCGATCCCCGCGAACCTACAAGATAACCATCCTGATTCGATTTTTTCACCAGACGTTCCGAGATCAGATAGTTGGCAGAAAATCCATATTTGATGATTGGCTGCAATTCTTTTTCCAAACGAGCAATAATAACTTCCGGCAGGTCTTCACCATAGATCGACTTCGCCGTGTTGTAACAGGTATTACGGATTTCCTCATCCGCCCCCTCCAGAATCGGAGTAAAAAGCTTGTCTGGAAATAGCTTGATTTCCTCAAAACGATCGGATAACTCAATGGTATTGGTAACCACGACTTCATATGCCTTATCCTGTCCAAGGAACTGGAATTCCTCCAGCATTTCGGCTGTTGTTCTAAAGTGAGCATCCGGTTTGCGCTGATCTTTAAGTGGGCTGAATCCGGTAATTCCATGAATCGTAATATCCCGGTAAATTTTATCTCTCGGCTCCAAATAATGAACGTTTCCTGTAGCAATGACCGGTTTATTTAATTTTGCGCCGATATCTACAACTTTACGAACCGCAAGTTTCAACTCTTCGGGTGTGGCAACGAGTCCTTTGTCCACCAGATGCATGTACATGGTCAGTGGCTGAATCTCCAGAATGTCGTAAAACTCGGCAATTTCCTCGGCTTCTTCCACTGATTTGTTCAGGACAGCCTCGAAGAACTCACCTTTTTCACAACCGGATATGACGACCAATCCTTCGCGTAAGCTTACAAGCTTGGACTTAGGTATACATGCAACACGTTTGAAGTACTCGGTATGTGAGAGGGAAACCAGTTTATAGAGATTTTTCTTGCCTACATCATTCAACGCGTAAATTCCGCAGTGGAAAGGACGTGTATTCGACAAATCTACCCCAACGAAATCATTCAAACGATCCAGCATCGTCAGACCTTTTAGTTGGGCTGCATCATTGATGAGTCCATTCAGAACCCCTGCCAAAGCAATCGTATCATCGATCGCCCGGTGATGGCTTTCCAGCGCAACTTTATATTTATCAGCGAGTGTATTCAGGCGGTGATTTTTCATTTTTGGATATAAAAGACGCGCCAGTTCTAAGGTATCAAGCACCGGGTTTGGCAACTCAGGCATGTTCAGATTTTTGAGGGATGCCTGAATAAAGCCCATATCAAACCGTGCATTGTGCGCGACCAGTACACCATCACCAGCAAAGGCAACGAAATCACGAATAACCGGTTCAAGCTCTGGTGCATCCTTTACCATTTCATCTGTAATGTTGGTTAATTGCTGAATGTTGTATGGGATTCGTTCATGCGGATTGACAAAGGTAGCAAAACGATCCACCTCTTTCCCCTCTTGGACTTTGACAGCGGCAATCTCAATAATTTTGTTCTGTGTTACCGACAGTCCCGTGGTCTCGATATCAAATACGATATACGTGGCCGTTTTCAGATCCATTGATTGTGGATTCAGGACAACCGCTACAGAGTCATTCACCACATTGGCTTCCAGGCCATAGATCATTTTAATTCCGTTTTTCTTCGCTGCCTTGGCTGCTTCCGGATAGACCTGAACACCACCATGGTCAGTGACGGCAATCGCCTTGTGTCCCCAATCAGCAGCTGTTTTTACATATTTATCAATGGACGTTACGGCATCCATCGTACTCATCGTGGAGTGTAAGTGGAATTCTACACGTTTCTCCTCCGCTGTATCCTTACGAGATGGCGGTGCTTTGATTTCAGTCAAATCGGAAGGAATCATAGCAAGCTCAGGAATTTGCATAAACCGGTCGTACTCTACACGTCCGCGAACTTTTACCCATTTTCCGTTCGCCAGCAAGCTGAGAATTTTGACATCTTCTTTGGTTTTGGCAAACATCTTCATTTGCATTGAATCCGTAAAGTCTGTCAGATAGAAGGTGAATAGCGTATTTCCATTCCGCAGTTCCTTGCGGTCCAGCCCAAAGATCGTTCCCTGGAGAGTAATTTTCTTTTCCTCATCCTGAACTTCCTGCATCGGAACAGCCGGCTCTTTGATCTCATACCCCATCTGCAACCGCACATCACCTTGATCTTCTTCTTCCGGCAGTTCGGTATCGATGACTTCACTCATCATTTTTTCGATAACCTGTCGTTCTTCTACTTTCTTCTGAGCCTGGAATTGCTCCATTGCCTCTTTGTTGCTTCCCGCTTCGCCCACCTGCATTTTAATACGCAGTGGCAAGTGAAAATACTTTTCGTAGAATCGGGTAATGGCTTGGTCAATCTGCTTTTTGCGAGCGAGCTCCATAGATGTGGAATCACTCATCGTCAGTTGCAACAGATCGGCTTCACATTCCACTGTCGCACGATTCATCCAGCCATTTACAGACGGAATTTCACGAGTAACCCATTCCAGAAACAGGTTCCAATACTCATTTACGATATCGTTAGGCAGCACCTTGTCTGTATATTTAAAAGCAAATGTAATTTTGGCAATATGATTCAACTTCTCCTGAATATGCAGACTGAACGTTCGATAGATCGGCGCAGGCACCAGTGTGTCCTTACCAATCTGGATATGCCATTCGCGATTCGTACGATTGGTCTCGACCTGTTCAATCCACCCATCCAGGAAATAAGGGTCAGTCAAACCTGCCGGAAGTTCTGCCTGTTTCATCAACAACTCAAACCGTTTTCTCTTCTCCTCAAATCCACTCATCGTGTTCCTCCTGTGCCCCCTTAAAACATGAAAAGCTTCTGTATTCAAAAATGTCCCCGATCCGAACCCGCACCGATCCATTTTATCCGACAGAAGCTCTTCATTCATTGCTAAACCGGTGAATAAGCTCTCTTCATCAAACCGTTAACTAGTATGCTCTTGCAAACACAACCGTGTGTTGCGCTTTTTCACCACAAGCCAGACATGTATGTTTTTCTTCCGCTGGCTGGAACGGAATGTTCCGGCTGGTTGCACCCGTGACTTCTCTTACTTTATCTTCACATGCTTCTGATCCACACCAGCCAGCCAGTGTAAATCCGCGTTTGTTTTCCATCAGTTCTTTCATCTCATCCAGTGTGTCTACGGAGTAGAAGTTGTCTGACATAAATGTACGAGCACGATCAAGCATGTCTGCCTGAACTTGTGTCAGCATCGTTTGAATCTCTTCAACGAGGTTTGCTTGTTCAACCACTTTCTTCTCTCCAGTAATACGGGAGACAAGCACACATACGCCGTTCTCCATATCACGAGGGCCAATCTCCAAACGGATCGGTACACCACGCATCTCATACTCGTTGAACTTCCAGCCTGGACGAACATCACTGCGATCATCCATTTTCACACGAATACCTGCTTTTTTCAGTTCAGCAAACAATTCATCCGCACGACCTACAACGGCATCACGTGTTTTTGGCGGTCCAATCGGAATCATCACCACTTGCGTTGGTGCAACTTTTGGCGGCAGTACAAGACCACGGTCATCTCCGTGGACCATAATCAAAGCTCCGATCAAACGTGTACTTGTTCCCCACGAAGTGGTATGCGCAAGTTCCAGAACGTTATTACGGCTCAAATATTGAATTTCAAAGGCTTTTGCAAAGTTAGTCCCCATGTAGTGAGAAGTACCTGCCTGTACGGCACGTCCATCCTTCATCATGGCTTCAATCGAGAACGTATCCACTGCCCCGGCGAACTTCTCGGATTTGGTCTTCTGTCCTGTAATAACGGGAATGGCAAGGTATTCTTCGACTACTTCACGATAGATTTCAAGCATTTTCATCGTTTCCTCGCGAGCTTCTTCTTCTGTTTCGTGAGCTGTATGGCCCTCTTGCCACAAGAACTCACTCGTGCGAAGGAACGGCAACGTTCTTTTTTCCCAGCGAACAACGTTAGCCCATTGGTTAATCAATACTGGCAGATCACGATAGGACTGAATCCATTTGGAGTACATATGTCCAATAATCGTCTCGGAAGTTGGGCGGATCGCCAAACGTTCTTCGAGCTTTTCTCCGCCTGCTTCAGTTACCCAAGGCAACTCAGGGTTAAACCCTTCCACGTGCTCTTTTTCCTTTTGGAAAAAGCTTTCGGGAATGAACATTGGGAAGTACGCGTTGCGATGGCCCGTTTCGCGGAAACGGCGATCCATCTCATCCTTAATGTGCTCCCAAATTTCGAAGCCGTCCGGTTTAAATACAATGCAACCACGAACTGGTGAGTAGTCCATCAGATCTGCTTTTTTAATAACATCAATGTACCAGCGAGAGAAATCCTCACCCTGCGGTGTAATTTCTGTCACGAACTGTTTATCGTTTTCCTTTGACATAAGACTCCAGCGTCCTCCCATAACGACTAGTACTGAATACTCAGCACATAGTCAAACCGTAATTATCCGTTAATTAAACGTAGTATATCATTATATGTTACAGCCAGCATTAGTACAAAGAGCATCGCGAACCCGACAAAATGCACCATACCTTCCCGATTAGGGTCAACCGGACGTCCACGCAACGCTTCGATTCCGAGGAAAACGAGACGGCTGCCATCAAGCGCAGGAATCGGAAGCAAATTGAAGATTCCCAAATAAAGGCTTAGAATCGCCGCCCATCTTGTTAATTGCTCGATACCTTGCTTGGCAATCTGGCCAGTTACCTCAAACGTACGCACAGGTCCACCAATATCATCCATGCTAAACTGATTAATTAAATGTCTGAACCCTTCAAAAATAACCCTGGTCGTATCCACCATAGCTACTCCCGAGAACTTGAACATTTCCACGAATCCAACAGAACGAGTAGGCAAGACAGGCGCAATACCTACCTTTCCGCCTTCCTGACCTTCTACCGCACGAGGTGTAATCGTGACATTAAATGTCTCGTTCCCCCGGCGCAGAGTCCATTCCATCGGCTTGTCTTTGGATTCAGCAATCATGGATACCATCTTCTTAGAATCCGTACCGATAACTGTACCGTTAATGGTTTCAATGATATCGCCCTTTTGCAGATTCGCTTGATCTGCCGCTCCGCCTTTAAACACTTCACCGATCTGCAGATTTTTTGGATTCTCTACCGGAACGCCTGCCATCTGTGCATACACAGCGAACAGAACAAAAGCAAGTATAAAGTTCATGAGTGGACCTGCAAAAATCGCCATAGCGCGTTGAGCAACCGTTTTACTACCAAACTGTCGATCTTTAGGCGCTATTTGTGTCTGCTTGCCTCGGCTAACCAACATCGCTTGTGGATGTATTTGATAATGCTGCACTTCGCCATCCACATCCAGTTGTAACTTAAGCGTGTTCTCCATATCAATAGAGATCACTTCTCCGCGAATCACATTTTTACGGTTATCCAATTGGTCGAGATAGATCATTTTGACCTGATCGTCCACAGTCCGTACCGCTATGGTCTGTCCTTCTTGAATCTCAATCAGTTCCGGGTCTTCTCCTGCCATCCGTGCATATCCGCCAAAAGGCAGCAAGCGCAGCGTGAACTGCGTCTCATTTCTTTTATATGAGAATAATTTGGGACCAAAACCGATCGCAAATTCCCGTACAAGAATGCCGGCGCGCTTGGCAAAATAATAATGCCCCCATTCATGCACCGTTACGATGACAAAGAACATGAGCACCGTTAGAAATACCACTTGTATGGTTTCCAATCCCTATCCATCCTCCTTCACGGCACGTACCGCAGTCTGTCCCTCTAGACTATCATTATTCTCTAATGCTGCACAAGAGAATCGCTTCGTTCCGTTTGTCTCAAAAAAAGAGTTTACAGCACGGACGCAAGCTTGCGGCTATCCTGATCACAGGTAGCAATTTGCTCCAGATTAGGTTTGTCCACATTTTGGTGCGCTTCTAGCACTGAAGCAATGATATCTTCTATTTTAAGGAATGAAATCTCTTTCCGCAAGAAACGTGCTACAGCAACCTCATTGGCTGCATTAAAAGCCGTCGTTGCAGTCCCTCCCATTTTACCACATTCATATGCCATTCTTAAACACGGGAAACGATCCATATCCATCTCCCTAAAATGAAGTTGTCCAACTTGGGCAAGAGACAACCGTTTTGCCGGAGAAGGCATGCGGTCAGGATAGGTCAAAGCATATTGAATGGGGACACGCATATCCGGAGTACCCAGCTGGGCAATGATACTAGTGTCTTCGAATTCCACATAAGAATGGATGATGCTCTCTGGATGAAGTAGTACATCGATCTGCTCATAGTCAAGACCAAACAACCAATGTGCCTCAATGACTTCAAGGCCTTTGTTAACCATCGTTGCAGAATCAATCGTGATTTTCGATCCCATGGACCAGTTTGGATGCTTGAGTGCATCCTCTACAGTCACATGTTCTAGTTGCTCACGTGTAAGATGTCGAAACGAACCACCTGATGCAGTCAATGTAATTCCAGCCACACTGGATCGATTCTCTCCATTTAAACACTGGAAAATTGCCGAGTGTTCACTGTCAACAGGTAAAATAGAAACTCCTTTGGCTACTGCTCTATCCATAACGATGTGTCCCGCTGTAACCAGAGTCTCCTTGTTGGCAAGTCCAATCTGTTTCCCGGACTCGATCGCTGCAAGCGTAGACTCCAGCCCAACACTTCCTACAACAGCAGTAACAACCGTGTCTGCATCTGTTCCTGCAGCAACCTCGATGAGACCCTCTGAACCGTAATACACTTTCGTGCCTGCTGGCACATGTGGAGCGATCTTATCAGCCAACTCTTTTGATCCTACCGAAATCTTTTTAGGCTGATAACGTCTAGCCTGTTCGATCAGCAAATCTATATTGCCCCCGGCAGCTAGTGCTTCCACTTGAAAGTGTTCTGGATGCATATCAACAACATCCAATGTCTGTGTCCCAATCGACCCTGTCGAACCAAGAATCGCTATTTTTTTCATTACTGCACCTCACCTCTACCGAATCCAATGCTTGTGGGCGAGCCACCTTAATCATTTTTAAGCTGTCTTCTTCTAATAAGGCAGTAGCATCAGTATATGTACAAATGGAAACACCACAATCCAACTGTCGCACCGATCCAGAATGCCACCATGCCCAGGAAGAAGATTGCCTGAATCCTTAATGTTGTAAACGCGTTTGTAGGCTGACTGGATCAAGTCACCCATCTGACCAACTACTGCACAAGCAATCCCGATTAAAATGGCTCTCTGCCAGGAGAGTAAGCCGTCTGATACCAAGGCAAACACCACCGCGGTGGCAATCGCAATAACAATGCCGCCGAGTGCACCTTCCACGGTTTTGTTTGGACTGATCGAAGGCCAAAGTTTGTTTTTCCCAATCCACTTACCTACAAAATATGCTCCGGCATCACTTGCCCAGATTGAACCTAACAGAAGGAATGTCCAGAATAAACCATGATGTAAATGTCTAGACTCTGCGATGTAATAAAATCCTGTTCCAATATACAACACACCGATGAAAAGCATAGCGATTGTATTGACTGGTAATCTGTTCTTCGTGACAACCGAAGCGGTCATCAAAATTAGCATGATGATCCACGAAATTTGAAACAAGGATAACGGTCTTACATCCCATACCATTTCCCATGGAAATACCATAGAAACAATTCCAGCATATCCGATTAGGGCTACACCTGAAAATGGCTTCACTCCGGTCATTTTCACAAATTCATAATAACCGATGAGTGCCATAAGCAAGACCAAACCGTGATACCAAGGCCCGCCAAGCATACAAAAACCCAAAAACAACACACCTGCAATAATTCCAGTCGTTAATCGCTGTTTCAACGGCTTCATCCTCCATCTATTTCAAACCGCCGTAACGCCTTGTTCTGCGCTGATATTCGGCTACTGCTTCAAGCAGATGCTGTTTGCCAAATTCGGGCCAGTATATATCCGTAAACCATAATTCGCTATATGCAAGTTGCCATAACATAAAATTGCTCAGTCGCAGTTCGCCACTCGTTCGAATCAACAGATCCGGATCCGGCATATCTGCGGTCAGCATATGTTTGTCAATAAGTTCAGGTGTGATATCTTCTGCATCCAGTTCCCCTGACTTTACCTGCAGAGCAATGTCTCTCACACATTCCGTCATCTCCCGGCGGCTTCCATAGTTCATCGCAAAGTTCAACACCAGACCAGTGTTATGTTCCGTAAGACGAATGGCTTCCCGCAAAGCATTAACCGTATGTGAAGGCAGATGTTCCTCATGTCCCATCATACGGATACGTACATTTTTTTCGATCAGTTCATCTAACTCAATAGCCAAAAACTCTTGCGGAAGTCTCATCAGAAAATCCACTTCTTCTTTTGGACGCGTCCAGTTTTCTGTCGAAAAAGCGTACATCGTCAGATATTTGATGCCCAGTTCATCCGCCGCGATGGTTGCACGTTTGACTGCCTTCATGCCGTTCTGGTGTCCAGCTATACGCGGGAGACCCAGACGTTTGGCCCATCGTCCATTGCCGTCCATGATGATGGCGACGTGCTGCGGGATATTATCCTCGGATATAGTCAGCGTTTCCTGCTTGTCAGCCCCATTCCACCACGACCGAACCCGTTTGATCATTCCTGTTCCTCCAAAATCCCTGAAGTTTCTTCATCTGAAGCTTGGAAAAAGAGACAAAACCCCACCATATTGGAGGGGCTGCGCTTGTCTTACACTTCCATGATTTCTTTTTCTTTGGCAGCAAGTACCTTATCGACTTCAGCGATAAATTTATCAGTCGACTTTTGGATGTCGTCCTGATGTCTCCGGGATTCATCTTCGGAAATCTCGGACTTTTCCATTTTCTTAATATCATCATTCGCATCACGGCGAATGTTACGAATCGCAACTTTACCTTCTTCGCCAAACTTTTTGGTTAGTTTGACAAGCTCAGCTCTACGCTCTTCCGTCAGCGGCGGAATAGCCAGACGAATCATGCTACCGTCGTTAGCCGGGGTCAGACCAAGGTCTGATTTCATAATCGCACGTTCGATATCACTCATCGCTGATTTGTCCCAAGGCTGAATCATCAGTGTCCGGGAATCCGGTGTACTGATATTTGCCAATTGGTTCAAAGGTGTCATTGCACCATAATACTCAACTTGCACACGATCCAGAAGAGCAGGTGTTGCACGGCCTGCACGCAACGTAGCCAAGTCACGGCGCAATGCCTGAATCGCTTTTTCCATGCGCTCTTCAGCATGTTGTTTAACTGCTTGTGGCATTAATCTACACTCCCTTTAACGATTGTTCCGATACGCTCGCCCAGAACAACACGTTTGATGTTACCTTGTTCAGTAATGTTGAATACAATCAACGGAATATTGTTATCCATGCAAAGCGAGGACGCCGTTGAATCCATTACACCAAGGTTTTTGTTAAGTACATCCAGGTATGTCAACTGCTCAAACTTTTCAGCTGTGCTGTCTTTGAATGGATCTGCCGAATAGACACCATCCACTTTATTTTTGGCCATCAAGATCACTTCTGCTTCAATCTCCGCTGCGCGCAGTGCTGCTGTTGTATCCGTGGAGAAGAACGGATTACCTGTACCTGCTGCAAAAATAACGACACGGCCTTTCTCCAGATGACGAATGGCTTTACGACGAATGTACGGCTCAGCAATCTGTTGCATAGCAATTGATGTCTGCACACGAGTTGGCACTTCAATCTGTTCAAGTGCGTCTTGCAGCGCCAGAGAGTTCATCACCGTCGCGAGCATACCCATATAGTCCGCAGTTGCACGATCAATCCCGTTCTCACTGCCAGCAATACCACGCCAGATGTTCCCTCCGCCGCATACAATCGCAACCTGTACGCCAAGCGCAACCACATCTTTTACCTGCTGGGCAATGGATGAGATCGTTACTGCATCAATGCCATAGCCGTTTTGACCGGAAAGAGACTCCCCGCTCACCTTTAAGACAACACGTTTAAATACTGGCTGTTCCAATTGTTCACCCTCCACTTTGAATTGAACACCTTCCGGTGTTCAACCAACAAAACTTCTCGCGCATGGACTCCTGCTTAAAAAGAAAGGAACACAGAAGTGTTCCGCTCTTTTAGGAATAACAAATTACCGTTCAGCATTGTTTTCCTGAGATATAAGGGAGTTTACGCTTCGAAGTTTCATCATTCTTATATCTTCGAAAATCAATCCTGCTTTGTCGGCTTGATAACGTCTTATTTGTTAACTTGGGACATAACTTCTTCTACGAAGTTATCCACTTTTTTCTCCAAACCTTCACCCAGTTCGTAACGAACGAAACGACGGATAGAGATGTTTTCACCAATTTGGCTGATTTTTTCATTCAGCAATTGGGAAATTGTTTTGTCTGGATCTTTAACAAAAGTTTGTTCCATCAGGCAATATTCTTCGTAGTATTTACCGATACGGCCTTCAACCATTTTTTCAATGATTTTTTCTGGTTTACCTTCGTTAAGCGCTTGAGCTTTCAAGATTTCTTTTTCTTTTTCCAACTCATCCGTAGGAACTTCTTCGCGTGTAACATATTTAGGATTAGCTGCAGCGATTTGCATAGCTACGTCTCTAACGAAATCCTTAAATTGATCTGTTTTACCAACGAAGTCAGTTTCGCAGTTAACTTCAACCAAGACACCGATACGTCCGCCAGCGTGGATGTAAGATTCTACAGCGCCTTCAGTAGCTGCACGACCCGCTTTGCTCGCTGCTGCAGAAAGACCTTTTTCGCGCAACAATTCAGCCGCTTTCGTTACATCACCGTTTGCTTCTTCCAGTGCTTTTTTACAATCGAGCATTCCAGCGCCCGTTCTTTCGCGAAGTTCTTTTACTGCACT
Source organism: Paenibacillus xylanexedens (assembly GCF_007680605.1). GTDB lineage: Bacteria > Bacillota > Bacilli > Paenibacillales > Paenibacillaceae > Paenibacillus > Paenibacillus xylanexedens_B. The sequence continues at coordinate 838,327 of NZ_VEIO01000001.1, read as the reverse complement.
CGCATTAACTGCCATTATAAATTCCCTCCAGATTAAGTATTGTACGTACACGTACACTCTAAAAAAAGGGCAGTGAGAGGTTATCCACCTACCAACCACCCTTTTCATTTAATTCATGAATGTTATGTTCGAAAACTATTAAGCGGAAGTTTCTTCGCCTTGGTTAGCTTCGATAACGGCATCAGCCATTTTACCTGTCAGCAATTTAACAGCGCGGATCGCGTCGTCATTACCTGGGATAACATAATCGATCTCGTCTGGATCGCAGTTAGTATCAACGATACCAACGATTGGGATACCCAATTTGCGAGCTTCAGCAACAGCGATACGCTCTTTGCGTGGATCGATGATGAACAGGGCGCTAGGCAGGCCTTTCATATTTTTAATACCGCCCAAGAATTTCTCGAGACGATCTTTTTCTTTGCGAAGCAAGATAACTTCTTTTTTAGGCAGAACAGCGAAAGTACCGTCTTCTTCCCAAGCTTCCAACTGTTTCAAACGATCAATACGTTTTTGAATAGTAGAGAAGTTAGTCAGGGTACCGCCGAGCCAACGTTGGTTAATGTAGAATTGACCAGCGCGTTCAGCTTCTTCTTTAACGGAATCTTGAGCTTGTTTCTTAGTACCTACGAAAAGAATAGTACCATTCTCGCCTGCGATTCCTTTAACGAAGTTGTAAGCCTCTTCGACTTTTTTCACCGTTTTTTGCAAATCGATGATGTAAATTCCGTTTCTTTCAGTGAAGATATAACGATCCATTTTTGGGTTCCAACGACGAGTCTGGTGACCGAAGTGTACCCCAGCTTCGAGAAGCTGCTTCATGGAGATTACTGCCATCTTCACACACCTCCTAATATGGTTTTTTATTGTGTCCTCCGCCAGCATCATTTTTCGCTAAGACTCTCCATCAGGAAAGCACCCTCAACAAAATTAGCACAGCGTGTGTTTTAACACCGTTATCTAATATATCATAAGTGTCAGTATGTTGCAACAATATCTGAATCTAAATTTTATAGCTTTATTATATCAAAAATAATCCACCTATCATCAAAAAGAACCGTCCAGTCCGAGCATGTGCGCTCAGCTTGACGGTTCTTTGGTAATTTTGGCGATAATCGACTTAAAACTCTCACCCTTTTCAAGAGAGTACGTGCCCACTTGAATTTTTTTATTAATACCTTGAGACTTCCCTGCCTTGATAAAGGCTTGTGCATCGTCCACAATACCGGCTTCTTTCAGATTTTCGGCAACCATAACCAAACTATTTCCAGAACGAACCTTAAATGTTACAGCAGGTCCATTAGGTTTAGTTGGCGTCACAGGTGTATTCGTCTTGGGTTGATCTGTCTGTGGCTGCTTTGGTTCCGTCGGTTGTGCAGCAGAGGTAGTTTGCTCTGGTTTTTCAGCCGACTTCCCTTGCATCTGGCTGCTTTCCTGCTTTTTCTTTGACACCCATTCAGCTTCTGTATATAACTCGTCCTGGGTACCAACCAGTTTCATATCCAGACTCTTTGCTGCTGTTTCCAATTGTTCTTTCGTCCAATTGTCACGTTGTACCGGTTCCAAATTACTGTCAGATAGGGCCTTTTGCCCCACCGTAGCTAGCTGAAGCAAGATTGCTCCAGTAATCATGCCACTTCCTATACCAATCCACAAAGATCGCTTGTCCATGGTCAGCTCTCCTCCCGCTCTGCAAGCTGCAGTATTAATTGCACCTCACCAAGCTGTATGCCTGTTTGTCTAGAAATAGCATCCATAGACTTTCCTTCATCATGCAACCTAAAAAGCTCTGTGTAACGATCTTTAATCGATTCACGCTTCTGCTCTTCTTCTTGCGCCGGGTTATCTTGTAGCTCTGATGCTGATACAACTTCTTGATTCGTTTCAGCCCTGACACTGTCCATGAGGCTTCGTGCTTGTAAACCCTCTGATCGCTGGACCGTTATGTTCTCTGCAGTGGTGAGTTCATTCGTCTTACCCTTTTGTTGCTCCAGCTGGTCAAGCCGTTGTTGTAATTCCTTGAGTTGTGACTGCATCCGATGATCTGCTGCGGTGGCTTCCCCTTTAAGTTCAGCCACACGTTGAATAAGAGCATCGTTATCTTGTTCAATCTCTGTCATATAATGTTCAAGCGTTGACTCCATCTCCTGCACCAACTGATGCGATGGTTGCTGTACTTTGTCCTTACGAGGCATAATGAATGCATAAGCAATTGCGCAAGCTCCTAATATGACAATAATGATCCATGGTGACAAATTGCTTCTCTCCTTTTATTACGACCACCCTCGGGCGCAAGCTTACAGCATGTTTGTAGTCTTTTACATAGACAGATCAATATGTTTACCTTTGTAGGGATGTTCAGCAGGTTTCAAGTGCTCCTGCTCGTCCATCGTCTCCCGTCCATCAGTCCCACTATGCTGGTCTCGCTCATCCGCATGACCATCTCGTACCGAAGTATGCGATGTCTCAGCCATGGCTTCACTGCGTTGCCGTGCCTCATTGGCTTCTTTATTCGTCTGTTCGGCGAGCAGATTCTGGTCAGTAACCGGTCTCTGCTGGGCTTCACTTTGATATCGTCCCGCTTCACTCGTTCGCGGCACCGCAATCTGCAACTCCACTGCTTTGAAACTCATACGCTCACCTCACGGTTTCGAATGGATTTCCTCAAAAGGCTGTTGCCAGTTTTAAACGTACGGCACCATGGTAATATCTCCGTCCTGATAATAAAATGACATTCGGCTAACGGGATCTTTAATAAATTTCGTATATCTGCCGATAACTATTTTAGAGCCCCCATAGATCATCTTCAAAATATCAACACGAGCTCTGCTTGTATCTTCAAGTACCTTTTCAATTTCCAAGATACGCATTTTCATTTCTTCACTCTGATGAAGAGCCGATTTTTGAGTTGAGTTTAATTTGATTCTCATCGCCATCTTGTCTGGCGTTAGTTGTCCTGCTGCAGCCAGCTGATCAAGAAGAGTCAATGCTTTCTTGGTTTTATCCAAGGAGTCCATCTGTTCTCTCATTTCTTTACGCAATTCATTCATTTCGTTTCGGAGTCTTGGTAGCACGCCAACCTCAATCGAGGTGACTGTAGACATCGTGTTACCTACAACACGCGCAGATACATGCTCTCCGGCCTGTGTTGAGCCGCCAACGATAAGTCCTTTTGTTCCTGCACAGATTACAGCATGACCCGCACGGACATTGGAGTGCATAATACTTTGGGATACAAGTACATCTTCACCTGCATCAACATTGCCTTCTTGAATGAACGTGCATTTCACATGATGTCCGGCATGAATTAAACCTTTGTTGTAACCGATGATCCCACCGGTAATTTCGATAGAGCCACCTGCCTCCAGTTCTGCTCCTTCGACACCACCGACGACACGAATGTCACCTGCCGCTTTTACTTTAAAGCCAGTAAGTATATTGCCTCGGATCACGACATTACCTACAAAATCAATATTTCCATGTTTATAATCGACATCACCATTGACTTCGTACACTGGAAATACGTTAAGTTTGTTTCCATCTGTCCTACTCACCAAGCCGTCAATTGCAGCATACATCGCAGAACCGTCAGGACTGACAACAACGTTTTTTCCGATTTTGAATCGGGCTTCCTTTCCGGAACGAAAAGGGATTTCTTCACCAGTCACTGCTTTACCTGGTATGCCATCTACAGGATCGATACGCTTTGCAATGATCTGACCACTGCGCACATTGTCTAACCGTATTAGCTCTTTGTAATCCACTTTTCCGTCTTCTGCTTCCAGTGGCCGCTGCTCGCTGTCATCTTCTTTACCAATCAAGACTTGAATATATCCATCAATCCCTTGTACAGGAGAAACGCCTTCGGCTATCTTGCATTTATCTTTCAGGTAGGCAGACGGGTTATTCACAAATACTAGTAATGCTTCTCGCAATAGACCATGTTTAATGCCCTTGCTCTCCACAAATTGTTCAAGCTCTTCCGTGGTACAGGAAAAGCCTTCTTCTTCGTTGTAATATTCAAGATAAGCGATACATTTATCATCGGATAAAACAACATTTAGTGATTTATCCATAGCAGTCCGTTGTGTCAACGCAGATCTTCCTCCTTATTAGCCTGTCCACTCCCTATACATATCTTAACTTCTGCTCTCTAGTCTTTACGCATCAGTAGATCTTTTTGTTTATCCAGTGTGCCGCGAAGCCGCAATATGGCTTTGGAATGTAACTGGGAGATACGAGACGGCGAAAGAGACATAACCTCTGCAATTTCACTTAAAGACAGGTCTTCGTAATATAAAAGGGAGACCACCGTTCGTTCTTTCACTGTCAGCTTCTCAAGCCCTTGAACCAGCGCTTCTTTTAAATAAAACTCATTGACTTTATAATCCGGATTTTTGGCTTTTTCATCTACCATTAAAGACAGACGTGTCTCTGACTCTTCTTCCCGGATCGGATCTTCCAGCGAGCAGAGCGACATAACTGCCACCTCCTGAAGCATATGTTGAAAATCCTTTGTTGACACGTCCAGATACTGACTCATTTCTTCATCACTGACAGAACGCAAGTAGGTCTGCTCCAATTGCTGGTAGGCATCTTCAATCCGCTTTGCTTTCTCACGTACAGATCTGGGAACCCAGTCTCCTTGACGCAATCCGTCGAGTATGGCTCCGCGAACCCTCCATGAAGCGTACGTCTCGAATTGCAAGCCTCGTTCATAATCGAATTTTTCCAGTGCATCAATTAGACCCATAACGCCGTTGCTCTCCAAGTCATCTTTCGGAACATTTTTGGGTAAACCAACGGCCAGACGGCCTGACACATAGTTAACAATATGAAGATATTTTTCGATCAACAATTTCTTTGCTTCAAGATCTCCGTATTCTTTCCACTTTTCCCATAGATCTGAATGGTTCAAATGTGAAGCTTTACGCTCGTTCAATTGCTTTCACCCTCCTTATTTGTCTGTCAGGTGACGAACGGCCTGCGCCAACTCCTCCGGGTCCTTGGTCCGGACAAGTTTAGGCGGATCCAAGGGAGCAAATCCCGTTGGAGCTTTCGTCTCAGATGGTGGATGATTAGCCCCGGCGGAGTCGCTCTGTCCGTTTTTGAGCAAGTCATTCAGCTCTTGTCCATCGTCTTCGAGTTTGATGTCCACCTGTGAACCTCTTAGATCTTGAGTACCCTCTGAAGCATAAACAGATCCATTTTCTACATGAGGGCTAAACAATATCCCCAATCCCCAACGCAGACCATATGCAAGAACATACCAGGCTGCGAATCCAATTAATCCGCGTATTAAACTGGTCATCAACACATTGCTGCTGAATGCTACAAAAAAAGTCAGAACGAATCCGACTATGCCTGCTCCAAGATTAATGCGGTAGTTTCCTATCATGTATTATAATTCCTTTACACCCATTTGTACGCTGCGAATAGTTAAAAGTCCTGTCTCACAATTCATTTCGATAGTTCGACCGTAATTTCCTCCTGTATCTTCGCCCAAAAGCGGAATTTTGAGCTGTTCCAACATTTCTCGACAGGAGTCTGCATTTCGTGGCCCAATTCGCATGGTATCTCCTGCACCCGAGAAAGCAAACATCTGCGAACCTCCGGCCATCTTAGATACGATTCGCGATTGAGACGCGCCCATTTTCAGCATCTTCTCAAGCAATTCTGGCAATGCTGTATCCGCGTATTTAGCCGTGTTCAAATTACCCTCCCGGGCAATCTCTGAACTCGGAAGCATGACATGTGCCATTCCAGCGAGTTTCAACTGTGGGTCATACATCGTTAGCCCCACACACGACCCTAAGCCAGTTGTACGGATTACGCCAGGAAGTTGAGCGATATTCAGATCCGCCATACCGACTTTAACGATGCTTTTGTCCTCAATCATTGTCCAGTGGCACCCCTAGCGATTCAAAAATCTTTGCAAATGACGGCGGATCAGGAATCAGGAAAAATTGCCCTTCTACTTGATCTCTACCTTCAAAGAAAGAAGTGTCAATTAACAATGCCGCATCGCCCATCTCTCCAAATTGCAATAGCCCATAACTCAGGATTGCTCCCGCCATATCAATCGCAAGTCCCGGAACCGTTGGGTACATTGATAACTTTGTGAAATCCGCAAGAGAAGACAGGTAAGATCCAGCCAGAATGTTTCCAATCTCAGATAGAGCGGATTGTTCCATATCAGTGAATGCCAAGCCTTCTTTTAGCTCAAAACCAGCGAGACGGTTCAATAACATTTTAGCAGCCTCTGGTGTCATCATAAAGAAGAGATTACCAGGCGCTTCACCTTCTACACGAAGAAATATTGTGACTACAATGCGCTCGTCACCACCCACTTTTTCAGCAATCTCCTCAAATGGGAGCATCTGAACAGTGGGTACGCCCATATCAATCGGTCTGTTAAGGAGTTGAGACAACGCCGTAGCGGCGTTGCCTGCTCCAATATTACCGACCTCTTTGAGCACATCCATTTGGAAACCCTCAAATCGGTTAAACATCTCCACGTTCTAGCCCTCAACACTTTCCAGCTGCACAATCTCGCTTTTATTTAATACTTCGTTGAGGTTGAGCATAATCAACAAGCGGCCATCTTCCAATTTTGCAACACCACGAAGATATCTTGCTTTCACGCCACCAACCACTTCGGGCGGAGTATCGATCGAACTGCTTTTAATGTCGATAACATCATTGGCAGAGTCAACGATAAAACCAACCTGCATATCGTCAACACCAACAATGACGATCCGTGTTTGATCTGTATATTCCGTTTCCGCAAGGGAGAAGCGTCCGCGGAGATCAATAACCGGAATAACAACACCGCGCAGGTTGATAACACCTTTTACAAATGAAAGTGTTTTGGGAACGCGGGTAATAGGCATCATACGCTCAATAGTCTGAACCTTGTCTACCTCAATTCCGTACTCTTCGGTTCCCAATTTAAAGACGATGACCTTCAACTCTTCTTCCATGTAAAAAACCTCCCTATTCGATTTAAAACTCTATCATTATGCTTATTTAATAAATGCGTTTGGATCAAGAATCAAAGCCACTTGTCCATCTCCAAGTATCGTCGCACCGGAGATTCCTTCAATCGCAGGAAGATACGTGCCCATAGACTTCAGAACAATTTCGCTCTGACCAATGAACTCTTCAACAGCAACAGCTGCCAAACGCTCTCCTTTTCGAATTACAACAATCTCGGTTTCTTTCTCATCCGCATCGTTGAAATCCGGCACTCCGAAAACTTCGCTTAATGAGAGATAAGGAATCAAAGACTCACGGAACGTAATCATTTTATTACCATGAATATTACGAACTTGCTCACGCTGTACAATCGCGGTCTCTACGATCGAAGACAATGGAACTGCATACTTCTCTGAACCGAGTCGTACAAGCATCGCAGCAATGATAGAGAGAGTCAATGGAAGCTGTACGGAGAAGTTAGTACCTTTGCCTGGAGTTGACGTAATCGTTACATTACCGCCAAGCGAAGTGATTTTTGATTTTACAACGTCGAGACCTACTCCGCGGCCTGAAATATCAGAGATCTTATCTGCTGTACTAAATCCAGGGGCGAACAACAATTGATTGACTTCATCATCGCTCATTTTCGCACCTTGTTCCTCCGTTACAACGCCTCGTTTGATGGCTGTTTGCAGGAGTTTTTCACGATAAATTCCTTTACCATCATCTTCAATCTCAATAAACACGTGATTACCACTGTGGAAAGCTCGCAGATTAACTGTGCCCATTTCCGGTTTTCCAGCCGCAACTCGCTCCGAGATCGATTCAACACCATGGTCAACCGCATTACGCAACAGATGCACAAGCGGATCTCCGATTTCATCAATCACCGTTCTGTCCAGCTCTGTTTCAGCACCTGTAATGACGAGATCGATCTTTTTATCCAATGTTTTAGCCAAGTCACGAATCATCCGTGGGAAGCGGTTAAAGACGGTATCCACAGGAACCATCCGCAATTTCAGTACGATGTTCTGCAAGTCCGTACTCACACGGCTCAAGTGGGCTACAGTATCCGACAGATCGTTATTGCCGGTCTCACTTGCTAATTGTTCAAGGCGCGAACGGTCGATCAATAGTTCGCTGAACAAGTTCATCAGCACATCAAGACGCTCAATGTCAACACGAATTGTGCGTGAAGGTGCGGCTGCCTGTTTGGGCGTTGCTGCCTTCGTGGAAGCTGCTTTACCTTCTTCTTGAGGTTTAGAATCTAAAACAGGCGAATCCGAACCAACCACAGGGGCTGGGGCTGGTGCTGCTTCTACCGCAACCGCGGCTGCCGCCTGATTGGTCATCTGTTGCAACGTTTCTTGATCCAGCTGAATCAATTTGGCACTCTCGATCTCCGAGATGCTCATAATGCCCTTTTCCAGTTCATGCGCCTCTTTGGTCGTTATGTAATACAACGAGAAACTGCGCTCAAACTTCTCTTGCTCGATATCCTGAACAGAAGGATAGGCTTTAACGACTTCACCTGAACGCTCAAGCATGTCAAACACCATGTATGCCCGAACACCTTTTAACTGACTATGCTCACTCACAAGGACGTCAACATAGAATACACGGTGACCTTCTGCGATAGACTGATCAAGTACTGAATATTGGAATTCGTCCAGTTCTACAGCATTGGAGATCGAGGAGTTCGTTTGCTTGTCTACCTTTGCAACAGGAGCACTACCTCCTGTCCATTCGCCACTTTCAATAGCCTGAAGCGAAGCAACAATGGAGGAGACATCCGCTTTACCTTCACCGCCACCGGTAATGTCCTGAACCATAGTCTCCAAAGCATCCAAACTCTTGAACATGGTATCAAAAATGTAGTCCTGCATTTTCAGCTTTTCATTACGAACCATATCCAGTACATTTTCCATTTTGTGTGTCAGTGAAGCCAAATCCTCGAATCCCATGGTTGCCGCCATACCTTTGAGAGTATGAGCCGAGCGGAAGATGACCTGCACTATACCCAGATCTTCCGGATTTGCTTCAAGTTGTAGCATGTTTTCGTTAAGAGATTGTAGATGATCATTAGACTCATCAATAAACATGGATAAATATTGGTTCATGTCCATTGTGAGGCACCTCCTCCGTAAGTTACACTCCGTTATTTCACTGCTTGAACAAGTCTTGGCGCAATCTCCTGCAGGGGCAGAAGATGACGCACGCATTGCAGCTCTACAGCTGAACGCGGCATACCATAGACAACACAAGTTTCTTCATTTTCGGCAAAAGTTGATGTGACTCCGGTCTCGTATAATTTTTTCATCATACGCGCCCCGTCACTCCCCATACCTGTCAGAAGAACAAGATGTCGTTGTAAAGATGTAAACGGCAGAAGCGACTCAAACATCGTATCCACTGAAGGTCTGTGACCATTCACCTGTTGATCCTCACTCAGCTTCAAAATAAATCTTCCATCTGCTGCTTTGTGAACTCTCAAATGGAAACCACCAGGTGCGATATAAGCCGTTCCTTTTTTTAGTACCATACCGTCTTCTGCCTCGACTACATGGAGCGGACTAAATGTATTCAACCGTTGTGCAAGTGAACGGGTGAAATTAGGCGGCATATGCTGCACAATAATGACTGGCGCCGGCAAATCCGCTGGCAACTGTTCCAGTAAAGTCTTGAGAGCTCTTGGTCCACCGGTTGAAGAGCCGATCGCAACAAGTTTGTTGAACGATCCTTCCGATCCCGCTGAAGTTTTAAAAGCCGTATTAAGTTTAGTTGGCTCCTTCGCAGGAACAGGCACAGCCGTAGAACTGGTTGCTGGCTGCTTCGTCTGGGGCCGGGGCACCTCTGGTGTTCTGACCTCTTTGCGAGCCTGCAGTGGACTCACAGGCGGCTTACTCGGTATGTCCGTTTTCGTACGAGCAGATTGATCAGGCTTACCTAAGCCATCCTTTTTTGTGATCGTACGCTCCGATTTCGGAGGAGAAAGCGGGACACTCGGTTGTTTTTTAGCCTGTAAAACTCCAGTACGCTCTTGAAATGTCTCTCTTTTTGGAAGTATCGGCGGAACTGTCTTATGAAGCGGTTCAACAATTTCCTTCGTCATTTCTTCCTTCTTTACCGATTGTGCTGGAGGAATTACAGTATTGCGGGAAGCCTCCATTTTTTTGATCGATTCTTTACGCTCAGCTTTTCGCTTCACTTCATGCATGGCAGCACGCATTCGTTCAACCAGCGCTTTACCAACCTGAGCAATATCCTGATCATGCACAACAGACGGCTTGCGAATAAAGTCAAATGCGCCAGCTTCGAGAGCCATAATGGTCTCTTTCATACCTTGTTCATTAATACCAGAGAGCATAATCACAGGAATGAAGGAATCCTCCATTATGGATTTAAGTGCATCCAGTCCATTCATCTCCGGCATTTCAACATCCATCGTGATGATATCAGGCTTCAACTCTAATGCTTTTTGGATGGCTTCTTTGCCGTTTGACGCAGTGGCTGTAACCTTGAACTCTGAGTCCGCTTCAATTAAATCGGTCACAATTTTGCGCATAAAAGCGGAATCATCGACAACCAATACTTGATAGACCGCCATATTGTGTCACCTCTGTTTCCTTTTTTCAGAAATCATGTTGTTCGTTTAAGCCACTTTTTCATAAATCCCCTGATTCCTGACAAGGTTCCGGATTCCGGAGCTGCAGGTACAGCCAGATATCGAAGGGCAAGTTTTTGTATATCTTTAGAAGCCTTGCAATGAGGATAGGCTAATCGATAAGGCATCTGTTTCTTTACTGCTGTCACAACCTGAGCATCCTCTGAAATATACCCTAAAAGAGGGATATCTGTTTGCAAAAACCTTCTCGCCACTCCAGCTATTTTATCTGCTACACGCTCCGCCTCCCTTTCATCTTCAACCCGATTTACGATCATTCGAAAAGGAGTTGCATGCTCCTCGCCATGCATGACTTTAACTAAGGCATAGGCGTCTGTTATTGAAGTCGGTTCAGGAGTAGTTACAATCAGGCATTCATCAGCAGCGCCGATGAATCTCATATTTTCCTTGGAAAGGCCAGCCCCGGTGTCGAAAATGACGTAATCCATCTCTTGCGCAATGTCCTCCACCTCACTGGCAAAAAACTCCAGATCCCGATCAGACAAGGAGAATAATTCCTTCATTCCCGACCCCCCTGCAATATATGGCAGGCCATCAGCACCAAGTTGTATGATTTCCCTTATAGTTTTATGTCGGTATAAAAGATGATACAGATTATAGGAAGAAGAAGTTCCCATTAAAACATCGATATTTGCCATACCGATATCTGCATCAAACACCAGCACTTTTTTACCCATAGAATGAAGAGTCAGTGCAAAGTTTAGTGTGAAATTGGACTTGCCTACCCCACCTTTACCACTAGCTACCGTAATAATTTTGGAGGAACGGTTCCTAACTTTGCTCTCATCGTTCTCGAGTGGCGCGGATACCAAACTTCGGAGTGATGCTGCCTGATCCTTCATTGTGTCCCGTCTCCCAATAACGCATGGGACAACCATTCCACATCGGGCTTCAGCAGATCATCAGGAACATTCTGGCCGTTTGCCACATAAGCAAGTTTGAGCGGAAAACGATGTAGAAGGTTAAAGAGCGGACCGCAAGTTCCTGTTTCATCCATTTTGGTAAAGATCACTTTATCCAATCCATATTTACTGAAATGCTCCGTAATCTGTACCATATCCATGCTTTTCGCAGTCATGCTCATCACCAGAAAGGTTTCACTGTTCTCAACAGGAGCAAGTAAACTCTGCAGTTCGGAGACAAGCAATTCATTCCTATAGTTTCTGCCTGCCGTATCCATAAAGATCAGATCGCAGTTTTCTAGCCGTGAAATGGCACGTTGCGTATCTCCCGGCGACTGTACAACTTCAAGCGGCACATTCAGAATCGATGCATACGTTCTTAGCTGTTCAACCGCAGAGATACGGTACGTATCTGACGTAATAAAACCAACTTTACGCTGTTTCTTAAACATCTGCTCCGCAGCCAATTTGGCAATCGTTGTTGTTTTCCCTACTCCTGTAGGTCCAGCCACGTACACAATTCGAGTGCTAGGCATGATGCCCTCTTGAATACGATCTTTCAGAAAAGTCGCTATCTCCAACCGAAGCGCCTCTTCAACATCCGATTCTTGCAATTTCCCCTCAGCTAAGCCCTGCTCAATAGGTTCAAACCAGGATTCCCATACTTCTGGCCAAATTTCTTGTTCCGCAAGCCGCTCCTGGCTCTTCATTAATTTTTCAGGAATTGTTGTCGCTACTGTTCCTTGCTTGGAAAGCTTGGTCATCATCTGTTTCAAGTCCTGTAACTCGTTCAACAGCTTGTCCTGCTGCTGATCCAAACCACGATCTTGAATACTAGGCGTTGAACCCGAAAAATCCGCCCCTTGCGGTCGCGGTTTATGCTCACTGCTCAGAAAATCTGAGCCGTAATCCGTTTTTTCATCTATACCACTTGATTTGGATACAGATGGAACAGCCGCCGTTTTCTCCTGCCCTTTTTGATCCACCGCCGCTAGAGTTTCCCTCACATCGGAACCCCCTACAAACGAACGAGCGGTTTGAGCATAAGCTTCAGGTACAAACGATCGAGGCACAGGCGTAAATGAATTTTGCGCCTTCTTAACAGTAGAACCATTCGCCTGATTAGGCTGCTCTTTATCTACTGCTGCAACCACTTCGATACGTTTTTTGCGGAACATCCCCAGCACTCCGCCCACCTTGATTTCTTTGGTGGACAGAATGACGGCGTCACTTCCCAGGTCTTTGCGAATTTGAAGCATAGCTTCGGGCATGGTCTCAACAACGTATTGTTTTACTCTCATAAGTTCACCACCCCGATACTTTGAATTTCAACATTCGGCTCCAACTCGCTGTAGGAGAGCACCGGAATATCCTGCATCGTTCTTTCAATCACCTGACGCAGATACATTCGAATGGTTGGAGAAGTTAACACGATGGGCTGTTGACCCGATTGAATTAATCGATTTACTTGTTCACTTAACTTTTGGTATACACTTTGAGTAGAGACTGGATCCAGTGCAAGATAGCTACCTTGCTCTGATTGTTGCACACTTTCAGCAATTTTCTTCTCAAGCCCTGGTCCAACCGTGATCACTTGAAGGGTTTCGCCTTTTTGCGAGAATTGTTGTGTAATCTGACGAGATAACGATTGTCTAACGTACTCCGTTAACACATCTGGATCCTTCGTATAGGTTCCATAGTCTGCGAGCGTTTCAAAGATGGTAACCATATCTCGAATCGATACTTTTTCACGTAGTAGCTTGGCTAATACCTTTTGTACATCACCGATCGAAAGAACGGAAGGAATCAACTCATCCACCAGTGCAGCATAATTTTCTCTAAGGTTGTCCACAAGTGCCTTCGTCTCTTGTCTTCCAAGCAATTCGTGCGCATGTTTCTTGATGAGTTCTGTCAGATGAGTCGCAACGACAGAAGGCGGGTCGACTACCGTATATCCAGCGAGCTCTGCCCGATCTTTAGTCACTTCATCAATCCATAGCGCAGGCAAACCAAAAGCCGGCTCTGTTGTTTCGATTCCTGTTACGGATTCTTCATCATATCCAGGACTCATCGCAAGATAATGGTTCAGAAGCAGTTCTCCGCCACCAACCGCATTACCCTTAATTTTGATTACATACTCATTGGGTCTTAGTTGAATATTGTCTCGAATACGGATGACTGGGACCACCAAACCGAGTTCAAGAGCACATTGTCTTCGAATCATAATAATCCGATCCAGCAAGTCTCCACCTTGTTGATTGTCGGCCAGAGGAATCAAACCGTAACCAAACTCGAATTCGATCGGGTCAACCTGAAGCAAGTTAATAACACTTTCAGGACTTCTGACTTCTTCAATCTGTTGCTCTTCTTCCAATTGCTCCTCTGCTTCCTGTTTCAAATTCAGATTATTCTGCATCCGCCAGGCGGCAAAAGCAAGAACACCTGCGAGTGGCAACGTTGTAATTACATGAATTGGCGTAAAGAATCCCAGCATCGCGATGACAAAAGCTACGATATAGATGAGTATCGGATATGTAAACAACTGGCCAGTAATGTCATCTGCCAAGTTTCCTTCCGATGAAGCTCTGGTAACAATCAATCCCGCTGCAGTTGAAATAAGAAGTGCTGGAATCTGGCTAACCAATCCGTCCCCTATAGTCAGCACCGAGTACGTAGAAAGTGAAGTTGCAAAATCATAACCATGCACCGTCATACCGATAATAAATCCACCGATCAGGTTAATCAGGAGAATGATAATACTTGCAATGGCATCCCCTTTTACGAATTTACTGGCGCCATCCATAGCCCCATAAAAGTCGGCTTCACGTTCGATTTTGGAACGGCGCTCACGCGCCTGCTGTTCATTAATTAAACCAGCATTCAAGTCCGCATCAATACTCATTTGTTTACCAGGCATGGCATCGAGGGTGAACCTTGCTGCCACTTCAGCTACACGTTCGGAACCTTTGGTAATAACGATAAACTGTACGACCACCAGGATCAAAAACACGATAAATCCAATGGCTATCTGCCCGCCAGCTATCCAGCTACCAAAGGTAGCCACAACAGCTCCCGCATCCCCCTTACCAAGGATCAGCTTCGTAGTTGAGATGTTGAGTGCCAGTCGGAACAACGTAGTAATGAGCAATAAAGCTGGAAATATGGAAAACTGTAATGCTTCTTTGCTGTTCATGGCAACAAGCAAGATCATCAAAGCAATAGAGATGTTGATAACGAGCAACATATCGAGCAGCCAGATGGGGATCGGGAGAATCATCATCAACACAATGCCGATAATACCCGCAAGGATAGCTAAATCTTTTGTTTTCAATGAATGTACGGCCTCCGATCCCTGTTATTTCGTTCTGCCCTTAAGTTTATATACATAAGCCAGCACTTCGGCTACAGCTTGAAACAAATCGGCCGGTATAGCGTCACCAATCTCAGCTCTCTGGAACAATGCCCGTGCCAGTGGTTTGTTTTCCATCGTAATCACACCATGCTCTTTGGCAATTTCTTTAATGCGCAGAGCGACATAATCCTGCCCTTTAGCAATAATTTGCGGAGCCTCCATCTCAGACCCCTCATACTTCAGCGCTACTGCAAAGTGTGTCGGGTTCGTAATGATTACATCTGCGTTCGGTACTTCCTGCATCATACGCTGCATAGCCATACGACGCTGACGCTCCCGGATTTTGCCCTTAATCAGCGGATCGCCTTCCATTTTCTTATACTCGTCTTTGATATCTTGCTTTGACATGCGTATATTCTTTTCATAATCGTACTTCTGGTACATGTAGTCGAATACGGCAAGTACCAAGAGTGCAACTGCAATCTTGACACCAAGATTCAAAGTAATTGAAGCAGCAAACTGTAAAATCGCATCCATTGAAAAATGTGATAATGAAGCAATATCAGACTGGTAACTAATAATTGTGCTGTACACAAGGTAGCCGATAATAGACATTTTCAAAATGGACTTTGCAAATTCAACTAACGAGCGAAGTGAAAAAATATTTTTAAAACCTTTGATTGGATTTAATTTCTCGAGCTTTGGCTTTAACCCCTCACCTATAAGAAGAAAACCCACCTGCATGTAGTTAACGATTAACGCAATTAGTGCCGCGCCAAGCAAAACGGGAGCCAGCAACAACATCACTTCAATCCCGTAACGCATCATTAATGCCATCACGTTGTCTTCTGTAACATTCATGCTGAGTCGGTTAATAAAAATATCCGTAAACAGCTTTACCATGCGCTCTTTATAGAACGAGCTGAACATCATCATGGTCAGAAATGTAAACAGGAGAATCGAGGCACCGGATAATTCCATGCTTTTTACAACTTGGCCCTTTTTCCGTGTATCCTGCCGCTTTTTAGGGGTGGCTTTCTCTGTCTTCTCTCCAGAAAACAACTGGAGGTCAAGTTGAAGTTTCATCTGAATCCTGTCCTCCGTTTCACTCATCCCGGCCTTTGTCCGATCGTTCCAAGCAGTTTTTCCATAGTTCGGAACATGACCTCGAACAATTGACCAAACACAAAGGCGAAGCTGGGAACCAGCAGGAGCAAAATAGCAATTCCAACGAGTACCTTGAGCGGCATACCTACAGCAAATACATTAAACTGCGGAGCCGTTTTGGCTAAAAAGCCTAACCCTACATCCGTCAGAAACAGAGCGACCACAATCGGAGCAGCCATCTGGAAAGCAAGCATGAAAGCTTCTCCTAACGTACGTACGAGAAATTCCGCAACGCTGCCATCAGCCATCTTCAAAAAGAATATATTGGATAGTGGTATCCACCGATAACTGTATACGATGCCATCCAGCAGATAATGATGTCCATTCATAGTTAAAAATAGAAGTACAGCAAAAGCATATTTAAAGTTACCTGTAAGTGGTGCAGATGCACCTGTCATCGGGTCATACACATTAGCTATACCGAAGCCTATCTGGATATCAATAAACGCCCCTGCAGTCTGTACAGCAGTCATCAAGAGATAAGCCACAAATCCCAAAAGTAAGCCGATGAGAACTTCTCTGATGATCAGCAGGATGTAACTCAAGTCCGTTGGAACAGTCTGATGAATGCCAAAGGCCATATATACTGTCAACGTAACAAAAGCAGAGATCCCTATTTTAAACGATGTAGGTACATTTCGAGCTGAAAAGACCGGTGCAGTTACAAAAAATGAGGCTATTCGACAAAACATAAGCAGAGCAACAGGGAAACTTTGCAGCAATGTCTCCATCGGCTAAAGCCTACCCTATGTATCTGTACAAATTATCGAGTATGTTAAACGTAAAATCGATTAATATATTCAAGATCCAGGGCCCAAATAAAAGTACCGCCAGCAGTACTGCGACAATTTTAGGTACAAAAGCGAGCGTCTGCTCTTGAATCTGAGTCGTTGCTTGGAAAATACTAATCATAAGTCCTACAACCAGAGCTAGTATGAGCATAGGTGCACTGGCCAGCAATGACGTGTATACTGCTTTTCCGGCCAGACCGATAATAAACTCCGAAGTCATGACCGTCCTCCTTTAACTCTCCGGTTCAAGTATTAAAACTCAGCAACAGTGACTTGACTACCAGATACCACCCGTCCACCAGAACAAAGAGCAGTATTTTAAAAGGTAATGAGATCATGACCGGTGGGAGCATCATCATACCCATGGCCATGAGCGTACTCGCCACAACGATGTCGATCACCAGGAAAGGAATAAATATCATGAATCCCATCTGGAAAGCTGTTTTGAGCTCACTGATTGCGTATGCCGGTACCATTACCGTGATTGGAATATCCTGATACGATTTAGGCTGTTCCGCCTGATTGTATTTCATGAACAGCAAGATATCCTTCTCACGCGTATGAGTAAACATAAATTTCTTAATCGGATCTGCTGCCTTTTCCAGCGCCTCCGTTTGGGTCAAATCTCCTTTAAGATAGGGCTGTAATGCAACCTGATTAATAGAAGACAACGTAGGAGACATGATGAAAAGTGTAAGAAAAAGGGCCAGACCGACCAATACCTGATTCGGAGGCATCTGCTGGGTTCCGAGTGAAGTTCGGACAAACCCAAGCACGATCACAATCCGAGTAAAACTGGTCATCAGTACCAGCAATGCCGGGGCTATGCTAAGCACCGTAATTAATAGAATAATAGATAATGAACTAGTACTTGGCGTGTTGCCATCACCATTCCCAATCTGTATATCAATATTAGGAATCGGCTCGGCAAAAGCCACCGTAACGGATGCCAGGCTGATAAGTCCTACGAAACAACACGCTAACCAAATCTTTTTATTCATGAATCCCTCGACCGATCTGTAGTATTGTCTTGATCCAGGAGCTTCTCCATCTTCTCTTTACGGTTTGGCATCTGCCGAAGTTTGGATTCAAACATCTCATGAAAAGAAGCAGTGTCCTCAATTTCCATTTCCCGAGGCGGATCTTCTTTACGAAGACGTTTAGCGAGCTTGGCTATGATGGGTGGGAGGCTTCCTTGCTGTGAAACAGCATCCCGTTCAAAGGAATCCACAATTCTCTGTGCTTCTTCCAAATCCGAAACCTTATCCAGCAGCTGTATATTCTCGCCAACACCAATCAAATAAACGTTGCCGCCAATCTCTAAAATTTGCAGTGACTTGTTTTGTCCTAGTCCGACCCCGCCCAAAATGCGAATAGTTCCACTTCGAAACCATTGCTGATTTCGTTTGTTCAAGAATCGGATCAGGTAGACAATAAGAACCAGGATGACGGCCAGGACAACAATCACCCATACTAGCTGTAGATAATAATTGATTCCTGCGCCAGCTGGTTCTGGAGTACTCCCCTGAGCCATCAACATGCTTCTTAAGCTCCCAGTGTTTTGCTGATTGCTTCGATAACCCGATCAGATTGGAAAGGTTTAACGATAAAATCTTTGGCTCCAGCTTGAATGGCATCAATAACCATCGCTTGTTGGCCCATTGCAGAACACATAATTACTTTCGCATTTGCATCAATTTTTTTAATTTCTTTCAGAGCAGCAATACCATCCATCTCAGGCATTGTAATGTCCATTGTAATCAGATCCGGACGAAGTTCCTTGAACTTCTCAACGGCTTGTGCACCATCTGGTGCTTCTCCTACGACTTCGTACCCATTTTTGGACAAAATGTCCCGGATCATCATTCTCATAAATGCAGCGTCGTCTACGACTAAAATTCGGTTTGCCATGTTGGTTCAAATCCTCCCTGAATTGTGCTTATTGTAATTTCTGAATACGGTCCCATTGGCTTAGAATATCTATAACACGAACACCGAAGTTTTCGTCAATGACGACAACTTCTCCCTTGGCGATCAGTTTGTTATTGACCAAAATATCGACAGGTTCACCAGCCAACTTATCCAGTTCGACAATCGAACCTTGTGATAATTCCAATATATCTTTAATTTGCTTTTGGGTCCTTCCTAATTCTACGGTGACTTTAAGGGGAATGTCCATCAATAAATTCAAATTGTTCTCATCTACATTAGCAAAAGCTCCATTTTGCAGATTGGCGAATTGAACAGGCTGTACATTTACATTCCTATTTGGTGCAGCACCATAGTGTTGAGGCTCACCATAAGCTGGCTGTGGTGGCATATGATATGGTTGCTGCGGTGGCATACCGTATGGTTGCTGTGGAGGCATACCTTGAGGCATTCCCATCGGAGCTTGCCCATATCCACTATAGTCCTGAGCAGGCTGCTGTGGAACATGTGGAGGCATCTGTTGCTGAACCGGCGGCTGTTCCATAACTGGTGGCGGCGTTGGTGGTGCCACTGGCGCCGGAGCAGGCTCGGGTGTTGAAGCAACAGGAGCACTGGAGGTCGACTCTTGAGCACCTCCAATTAACATATCCACCATGTTTTTCGCAAAATGTACAGGAAGCAACTGCATCAAATTGGAGTCAATCAGATCCCCTACTAACAGACGGAACGAAACTTGAATGAGTGTTTCATCTGGTGGTAGATTGGTCACACCCTCGCCGCTTTCCAAGTTGAGAATATCAATCCCTGGAGGAGAAATATTAACAAACCGGTTGAAGATGGTCGACATAGATGTGGCAGAAGACCCCATCATTTGGTTCATCGCTTCCTGTACCGCACTAATGTGAATTTCGTTCAACTCTTCGTCGGCCGGATTTCCTTCACCGCCCAGCATTAAATCAGCGATAATTTGCGCATCTCTCTTTTTGATAACCAGTGAGTTAATACCCTCGAATCCATCCACATAGTTCACATGAACAGCAACATGTGGTTTAGGGAACGCTTCTTCGAACTGTGTTCGGCTAATAATTGATACTTTAGGTGTTGTAATATCCACTTTAAGGCCTAAAAGTGTGGACAACGCAGTCGCAGCACTGCCAAAAGTGATGTTACCAATCTCCCCCAAGGCATCCTGTTCCAGCTCCGTCAGAAAATCGTCAACCGTTTTCTCAGCGGGTTCAGAACTCGAGATAGATTCCGATTGCCGAAGCAAAGCGTCGATCTCTTCCTGGGATAAATAATCCTTACTCGTCAAATTCTTCAACTCCTTCGGTGACAATTTGATCTATTTGTACAGCCACACGGTCCTTAATCGTTCCCGGACTGCCAATATACTTCAGTCTGTCACCAACTTTAATGGAAAGTCCCTCTTCCACCGGTTTATTCAGCGTAATGACATCTCCAACCGATAATCCTAAAAATTCGGCTATTGAAATTCTGGATTCACCAAGTTCGGCTACAACAGGTAATTTGGCTTTGTTTACACGTGCTCTCAGTGCTTCGTATTCTTCCGGAGCTCTCGTTTTCTTCTCTGAAACAAACCACTGATGTGTTGATAACCGGGACATAATAGGCTCAAGAACGACATGCGGTATACACAAATTGATCATGCCTGTGGTATCGCCGATTTTGGTACTTAGCGAGATCAAGGCAATGGTCTCATTGGGAGATACAATCTGCATAAACTGAGGATTCGTCTCCAGCGCTTCCATTCTAGGCGAGATATCCAGTACCGTCTTCCAGGCTTCCTGCAAACTTTCGAAGGCTCGGCTGAATATCCGTTCCATTATTGTCGTTTCAATTTCAGTCATGCTTGCAATTTTGGTCGGAGCACTGCCTGTACCTCCAAGCAGACGATCCAGCATCGCATATCCCACGTTCGGGTGAACCTCCATGACCATTCGTCCCTGTAATGGTTCTGCTTCGAAAATGTTCAAAATCGTCATCTTGGGAATAGAACGGATAAACTCGTCATAAGGCAACTGTTCTACCTGCACAACATTGATCTGAACGAACGTCCGCAGCTGGGCCGAAAAATAAGTGGTGAGAAAACGAGCAAAGTTTTCGTGAATACGCGTCAGGCTCCGAATGTGATCCTTGGAGAAACGCACTGCCCGTTTAAAATCGTAAGACCTGATTTTCTTCTGAGTTTCTTCCTTTTTCAATTCCTCGGCGTCCATTTCGCCTGAAGAAAGGGCTGCTAATAGGGCGTCAATCTCGTTTTGTGATAATACATCCACCATGTTCTCACCCCCTTACAGGTCTACAGCTTGTTCTATTCATTACATTGGTGCTATAACAATGTCTGAAACACTTGTGCTTTTCAAGTTAGGCTCAGGCAATGCCTCATTAATTAGCCCCGTTAGTTTCTCATTGAATTGTTTCATACCTTTTGCCGAACTCAGTTCCTCTGCCTTGGTGTCTGCAAGTGCCTCAATAATAATGGGCTTAACCGTAATACTTTTAATTTTCTCAAAGTCTTCTTTGGCTTTCTTATCCGATAACTTGAAAGAAAAACTAACCATAATAATACGATCTGCATCAGCCAAATTGGTCTTAATCTGTCCAAGCTCGGATGAAACCTCTACAATTTCATCTGCTGTCAGCTTTTTTTCTTCAGCAGCTGCCGCTGTATGTGTATTGTCGTTCTTGTTTTGACTTTGCATAAATACAAAAACTACGACCACAATGAGTGTGATTGCAAGCAACGTTGTTGCAATCCAGGGCATCATCTTTTTCATCAGGACTCCTCCGTTTGCTGCACTTTAATCGTGGCTGCCTGAACTCCAATTTCACGGTTGTATTCTTTGATTTTGGAAATCACTTCATCGGCCTTTTCAAGCACGATTAATCTTTTTCCCGTTACCAGAGTAATATACGTGTCCGGCGTCTCTTCCACGATTTCGACCATCAGCGCATTTAACCACATGGGAGAACCATTTAACCGCGTAACTGAAATCATGTCAAGCCCCCTCAATCATAGTGGAGGAGCAAGCTCCCCCACCATTTCAAAATCACTAATCAGTTATTATCGTTTCAGGTTAACGACCTCTTGAAGCACCTCGTCTGATGTTGTAACGATCCGGGAGTTCGCTTGGAAACCACGCTGTGCGACGATCATCTCTGTGAATTCACCAGTCAGATCGACATTCGACATTTCAAGCTGACCGGCAATGATCGCCCCTGTACCATCTTCTGCACTATTTGCTGTTACCGGGTCAAGCGCACCTTCCGGATTGGCATTCGCCGTCATGCGATACAAGTTGCCGCCAATTTTCTCAAGACCTGCAGGATTAACAACCTTACCAATTCCCAGTTGCGCACCCGCCTGAGTCGTTCCATCAGCCATCGTCTGATTGATAAAACCATCCTGACCGATTGTGAATGAAACCACATCATCCTCAAGAGTAATGTTGGCGCCGCCATTATCCAATACAAATAATCCATCAGAGGTTACCAGGTTACGAGCAGCATCAACATGGAAATCACCCGCACGAGTCAAGTAAGGTACCTCTTGCGCATCACTTAAACGTACCAGAAAAAATCCATCTCCATTGATTCGAAGGTCAGTTGGATTATTCGTAGTCATTGGACTTCCTGCCAAGTGCAAAGTGTCAATCGATCCTACCGAAACACCAAGACCAATTTGTTTTGCATTGACACCGCCATTAGCATCACCTGGCGCTGTCACACCTGCTGTTGTTTGGCTCATAATATCTTTGAACATCACTCGGCTTCCTTTAAATCCAACCGTGTTTACGTTCGCGATATTGTTACCAATGACATCGAGTTTGGTTTGAAAACCCCTCATCCCGGAAACGCCTGAGTACATCGATTTCAACATTTTACAAAATCCTCCCAGCCTTAAATTGGTTGCCGCATCAGTCGGTCAGCGGCATTCCGGCTCCCGAGAAGGGCCAGCCGGCTATGAAATAATGACAGCACTATCGATTTGAGTAAATACATTATCTTTCATACTTGCACTGTCCATTGCCGTAACGACAGTACGATTTTTGACATTAACGATAAAGGCCATATCCTGCATCAAAATGAGTGATTCTTTTGCCCCCTTGGCAGCAGCCTTGTCTAGTGCAGAACCAATTTGTTTCATTTGTTCGGTTTTCAACTCGATACCACGTTGTTCTAATCGTTTAGCTGCATGGTTGCTGAGTTTTAAAAGGTTATCTTCCAGCACTTGAGCAAAAGGTTTAGAGGGTGTTCCAGATGTGTCTCCCGTTTGGGGTTTGCGAAGCATATTTGGAGTAACAGGACCCGTATATAACTGTCCAACGGTTATACGGTCACTCATATGCTCTGCTCTCGATCTTCAGGTTCACTCGTCCCGGCATTCACATCAGACGGGTTACTACCTTTAGTATCTGTAACATCACTTTGAACGTTCTGGACAGCTGGATTCGTTTCCTCAGCTTGCTTGGCACGATTCACCTGAATGATTTCATCCAGTTTAATTTCGTCGTTGCCTACCTTCGCATACTGAACGCCGTCTCGCACAATGATTGAATCTACAATTCCCTGACGAAGCGTACCATTGTCTGTTTTATCAGAAGAAAGCCAGCTGATCTCCATGCCGATCATACCCGATACCGCCCCAAGAGACTGATTTAACGTTTTAAGCTGTGTAGAGATGTTGACGAGTTGCTCCACCGAGCTGAATTGTGCCATTTGAGCGATAAACTCTTTATCTTCCATCGGCTGCATCGGGTCCTGATTCTGCAACTGCGTAATCAAAATTTTGAGAAATTGATCCTTACCAAGTTCTTTCGTTGCAGCACTTGTTGTGGCTCTATTCGCAGCCGCGTAATTAGGCCACGTATTATTAGTAGAAACAATTTCATTTGCCATATATTCACCTCATCCCTGTTTAAGCCTCTGCAGTAAACGAATCTCTCTGGATTTCGTTGCCTTCCACTTGCTCACTACGCCAGTTGCGTAACTCTTCCTGCAACCCCGCGGCCGTTACAGCTTCATCGGTATGCTCCCCACGCTCACGGGAACGTCTTTGTTGCTGAGATTGATTTCCTTGTTGACGTCCGCCATCCTGATACATTTCAGATCCGAGCGAACTGTTCTGAGTGACCTCGAGCCGTTCCACCTGAATGCCCTGGGACTGTAACGAGGAACGTAACTGCATCATCTGTTGTTCAAGCATGTCTTTGGCCATGACATGTTCAGTCATGAACCTGGCAACCAATTGTCCGTTTTGCAACGTAATCTGTACATCCAATTTCCCCAAATGCTCCGGACGGAGTGAGATTGTGGCTTCAGAAAATCCTTTTTGGTTCACGATATCCAGCTTGTTCACCACAAATTGCGTCATTTCTTTAGCAAAATTCGTTGCTTGCATGACAGGCTCAGCAGGTTTGCTCACGACTGTACCTGAGCTTCGCAAGGACAACTCTCCAGCTGTTACAATGTTTGAATGATGGATTACAGGTTGCGCATCGGCAACGGGTGTTGAGTCATTTTTAACCGTTACTGTTGTCGCTTTAGTTTCTGTTTGAACTGTTGCAGATACAGTGGTCTGAGGTGTCATCCCATCTGTTTTGGATACTGCAGTCGGAGCAACGTTAGGTGATTGAACAGGTGCATCCTTTATTGCCGAGAGTGTATTCAGTATCGATTTGAGTTCAGACCAACCCTTTTTCCCATCCGTTTCGACTCCAGCTTCCTTCAACTGACTTTGCAACTGCTGAAGTAAGTGTTGGAATTCGGGAGCACTCTTGACTACATTAGGACCTGGTTTAAGAACTTCCGTTGACAATTGTGTTAGCACATCCTGTAATACAAAACGGACTGCGGCTGGATGCTGAGACAGTTCAACAGCAGATGCAGACGTAGGAGCTTGATCTAAATTAGAACCAACCTCGCTTAACGAAGCTTGCTGATTTCCGTCGGAATCTCTACTTAATAATGCGTACAATTGCTGGATCAACGATTGAAGACCTGCAAGCAAGGCCGGATCATTTTCCAAAGCTTTGTCTAACGTATCCAGATCACCAAATAATTTTTCAAGCTTCCCCATTAAGTCTGAAGAATCTGCATCAACAAATAGTGAACTTAACGCGTCTGTTGCGGATGTGTTCTTTTCTTCATTTTCTGAGGCAAAAGTGAACATCAGGGGAGCAGACGTATTTGTTGTTACTGCACCATTCGTTCCATCAGTACCCTCACCAGTTCCGCTTCCCCCAGCCAATGACTGTGCCAGCGTCTGCAAGAACTCAGCTCCAGTTCCTGTAACCGAACCTTTAGACTGCGCTGTTGATGACTGTGTTGAACCAGCAGCTTTGGAAGAAGCCCCAGCGTTCATTTGATATACGAGTGACATTTTTTCACCTCCCCTCCATGCATTAAGAATAGAGTTGCTACTTGTTGCCCATTAGCCGATTCAACACTTTGGCTGTCTCAACCGAATCTTCTTTTGACATGTTCTCAAGTAGCTGAGATCGTGTTGCATCATTAACTGAATTGAGTATGGTCAGTGTTTTATCCGGACTAATTTTATAGGTTTCGAGCAATAGTTTTGCTCCGCTTGAGGCAGACATCGAAGCAAAGGTCTGGCTTAATTGATTTTTATCCAAATTTTTACTATTAGTCGTTGTTGTCGTGGACGTTGCTGCTGTCTCCTTTTTCAATCGGGACTGCAGGGCATCCAAAGCAAGATCGCCTGAAGGCTTCGCATCCTTCATCAGCATGGTCACATCCGCTGCAGTCTTCGGATCCATCTTTTCCAGCACCTTCGTCCGGGCTGTCGACTGCATCGCGCTCAACATAAGCACCATTTCTTCATTCGTCATATTTTGCAAAATCGGCGCGGCTTTACTTGGGCTCATATCAGCGTACATTTTAGCCAGACTTTTAATCTGCTTCTGATAATCACTTTCGGTTTCCGGTTCAGAAGCTTTAGCTGTTTCAGTAGCCTTATTCGCATCATCCAATTTTTTTTGCAAATCAGCTGTTTTCTGCGTCTCCGCAGTAGCCGCGTCTTTGGCTGCTTTCAGCTCTGCTTCTTTCGCAGTGACCTGAGATTTTAGCTTTTCAATCGTTGCTTCCGCGCTTTCAACCTGCTTTTCGCTCTTTTCCAACTTCTCCTTCTCAGGATCAAGCACCGGATCAGGCACCCAATTCTTGACTACAGGAATCTTTTTGGCAAGTTCGAGCGCGTTATTCCGAATATCAACATTAAATAGAGTAAGCAGTACACCTAAGAGCACAACCGTGAATACAATCGGGATCGAAATCATGAGAAACTTTTCCCATCCACTCCCGGACTCTTTTTCGATATCAGTGTCTTCTACAGCCACCGTTCATTCCTCCTTCACGAGACAACTTCGCATCCGGCTCACATCAGTTCGCACGGGCTTTGGCGGCGAAGCGTACAGTAGCCATCTCGTCCAGATCGTTCTGTTCCCGGAGGAGCATCTCTTGCTGAAATCTGCCTTTAGCCTTATCTCTCGCTCCAAGCCACACTTTTTCGTCAATTACTTTACCATTCAGAAAGCTCTGATTCCGTTGCACATTGACCTGAGCATGCTCGACATCACTGTTCTTACGCGATATACATTCGTCAAGGTGGTATGCATATCGCTGCATTTCCTGCAAACTGGATACGGAAGCACAATTTTCAGTTGCCGCTTGAATAATGTTCATCAAATTATTTCGATCATTAATCAATTGCAACAAATGCTCTTCTTCCGTCTGAAGTTTACCGATCGCTGTGGATAACATCCATTCCGCCTGTGTCTTCTCATTGCTTTTCAGGTCAACAACCTTCTGGAAATGATATCGAAATTTCATCGTTCACCCTTCATCTCCTTGCGAATTCAAGAATCAAACGCTCCTGCACTTCACTTAACGTTACCTTTTCATCAACTTTTTGCTTCGTAAAATCCCAGATATGATCAATCTGATCCATTGCTTCATCTATAGCTGCATTTGATCCCCGTTGATAAGCCCCGATGTTGATTAAATCCTCGGACTCCTTATACACAGCCATCAGACGTTTCATATTGTTAACCGCATCAATCTGCTCTTCAGGAGCGATGTCCTTCATGACACGGCTGATACTTGCAAGCACATCAATTGCTGGAAAATGACCTTTATTCGCTATCGCACGGTTCAACACGATGTGACCATCCAATATCCCCCGGACTGCGTCTGCAATCGGTTCATTCATGTCATCCCCATCGACGAGAACAGTATAGAAGGCAGTTATCGAGCCTGTGGGACCTGTTCCTGCACGTTCCAACAGTTTCGGCAGACTTGCAAAAACGGAAGGTGTATAACCTCTCATCGCCGGCGGTTCTCCTACCGCCAAACCGACTTCCCTTTGCGCCATGGCGTAACGGGTCACCGAATCCATCATTAACATCACGTTCATGCCCCGATCTCTGAAATACTCTGCAATCGTTGTTGCTATGACAGCCCCCTTGATTCGTATCAGAGCCGGTTGATCTGATGTTGCCACGATGACGACAGAACGTTCCAGACCTTCTGGACCAAGATCCCGTTCGATAAAATCACGAACCTCCCGTCCACGCTCACCCACCAATGCAATCACGTTCACATCCGCAGCGGTATTCCTGGCGATCATGCCCATCAATGTACTTTTTCCGACACCTGAACCAGCAAATATGCCCACACGCTGTCCTTTGCCTACAGTGAGCAAGCCATCAATTGCCCTCACGCCTACACTCATCGTTTCAAGCACACGCGGTCTATCCATAGGGTTAACAGGGGTATTGGAAGTAGAGTACATCGGCATTCGGGATGGCAACAATGAACCGTCAAGCGGCTGTCCCAGTCCATCCAGCACTTTGCCAAGCAATTCAGAGCCTACTTGTACTCCTAAAGGTTTACCGGTTCCGACCACGTCGCAGCCCGGACCAATCGATTGAAGTTCTCCAAGCGGCATTAGCAACACCTTGTTATCCCTAAACCCCACAACTTCAGCCTGTAACGGCTTAGCAGATTTGCCAGGATAGATGTAACATACGTCGCCAATGCTGGCATCCGGTCCTTCTGATTCCACCATAAGTCCAATAACCTGAGTTACTTTTCCATTTATACGCACAGGATCAAACTGTCGCAGATGCTCCATATAACGCTGTGAACTAAGAACCTTCATGTTGATTTCTTCGCTCCTCATCCTCAAGTGCTATGCGGATCAGTTCTTTTTTGATCTCGGCCAGCTGTGTATCAATTCTTGCATCAACACTTCCAAATGAAGAACGGATAACACAGCCCTTATCTTTAACCGTAGCATCCGGCAAAATCTGTAACTCTGCCTGCGAATCAATGGAAAGAGCCAGTTCCTCCCTTGAAGCTTGTACAAAAGAAAACTGCTCAGGCGCCACACAGAGCGCGATCTGTCCTTGCTCCCTTTTCCTGGACAAACTCTGACGTATCAGCTCAATCGTTTGTTCAGGTTCTACCGTAAGCTGCTTATCTATCACTTTCTCCGCAATGCCACATGCAAGTTCAACAAGGAACGGCTCGGCTTCCTGAATAATCTGTTCTTTGGCAACATACGCTTCCTGAAGCACCCCTTGTGCTTCTTTCATCATCTCTTCGATCTTCACCTGGAGATCCAGTTCAGCTTGTGCTCGTCCCTCTTCAAACCCTTGCTGAAAACCTTGAGCGCGGAGAGCTTCAGTCAGATGTTCATCCTGCTCTCGTTGCTCCTGCCACCAGCGTTCAATCTGTTCCTGGGCTTCCTGAAGCATTCGCTCCGCCTCTTCCGAAGCATCGCGCACCTGCTTTTCCGCAAACTCCTTGGCATCTTCCAGCATCTGAGCAGTAAGACGTTCCGTCTCTTCATCGACTCGTGCCTGAAGCACTTCTGATTCAGAAACTGCTACGCCGTCCTCTTCCAATCCAGTCTCGTCTTCACCACCATAATGGTGGTGATTTTCGAGCCTTTTATGGTCTTCTACCGGTACATACTGGAAAGATTTAATCAAATTAGACAATGATATCATCTCCTCCACCACGTGCGATAATGATCTCGCCAGCTTCTTCCAGTCTGCGGATCGTACCTACGATACGTGTCTGAGCTTCCTCCACATCACGCAGCCGCACAGGGCCCATGAACTCCATCTCTTCCTTGAATGTTTCGGACATCCGTTTCGACATATTACGGAATACAGCTTCACGCACTTCTTCGCTTGCGACCTTGAGTGCAAGTTGCAGGTCGGCATTGTCGATATCCCGAATAATACGTTGAATGGAGCGATCGTCCACATTGACAATGTCTTCGAAAACAAACATCCGTTTTTTGATCTCTTCTGCAAGTTCCGGATCCTGAATCTCAAGGGAGTCCAAAATCGTACGTTCCGTCCCCCGATCGACACCATTCAAAATCTGAACGATGGATTCGATACCGCCTGCATTTGTGTAATCCTGCGTAACAGTAGAGGACAACTTTTGTTCAAGCACACGTTCCACCTGTGAAATAACTTCTGGTGAAGTGCTGTCCATCACAGCTACTCTACGAGCAACATCTGCCTGCTTCTCCTGAGGGAGCGAGGACAGAATGGCCGCCGCTTGCTCAAATTGCAGATAAGACAGTACAAGCGCAATCGTTTGCGGACTTTCGTTCTGAATAAAGTTCAGAATCTGATTCGGATCAGCTTTACGTGCAAAGTCAAATGGTCTGACTTGCAGCGTAGCTGTCAAACGATTAATAACTTCAAGCGCTTTGGAGGAGCCGAGTGCTTTCTCCAAAATTTCTTTTGCATAGGTAATCCCCCCCTGAGAGATATACTCCTGTGCCAAACAAATTTGATGGAACTCGGACATAATCATGTCCTTCTCGGATGCGTCAACCTTACGCACGTTAGCAATTTCCAACGTAAGTTGCTCAATCTCCTCATCACGGAGATGTTTAAAGATTTGAGCAGATACTTCCGGACCTAATGTAATTAACAATATTGCTGCTTTTTGTCTGCCAGTCAATCCGGCATTGCCTGCCTTCGCCAATGCGTTCACCTCTATTCGTCAGCCAGCCACGTACGCAGCAGATTGACGAATTCGTCCGGCTTTTTCTTGGCCAAACTCTCCAATTGTTTGCGCACCTGACTTTCGTTCGTCACACTGTCCAATGTTATGGACGGGAACTCTGTTGCTACTGGAAGCGGGATTTCTTCCTCTTCTTGAATCTCATTTTGTTTACGACGACGACGTACTAACAAGATCACTACCGCAGCGATCAGGACCGCAATAAGTGCTCCGCCGCCCCACATCATCGCAGGTGTCAACTGGAAGCCCGTATTGGCATCTGCAGCTGTTGCAAAGCCCTGTGACATGACTGATACTTTTTTTGTTAGGTCTGCGTCAGTTATTGTCGTGCCTGAGTCTGCCAATGACGCGCGAACGATATTAACCAGAATATTTTCGATCGCATCTTTAACAGGCTGTTGCAATTCGTTTTGCCCTGCGGGTGGTTCGACCGCCACGTTGATGGTTAAATCTTTTACAGTATATGGGCTCGAAATGATATCTTTGGCAATTCGATTCACTTCATAATTTATCGTGCTTGAGGATTCTTCCGAATTCGCATTGCTATTGGAATCAGAAGAAGGATAGCCTGGAACGTCCTGTTGGCCGGTTCCTGCTACACCACCTGTCGGAGTTCCCCCACCAGTGTAGCTCTTCTGAATTTGCTGTACACTGATCTCGATCCCTTTCATGTTCTCTTGATCAACAGGTGTAACGAGATTTTCCTTGCTTGTCACTTTATCAAAGTTCAGTTTGGAGGCCACCAAAACGTTGACCTTATCCTCACCTACAATTTGAGAGAGGAATTGCTTCACGTTGTTTCGCACGTCACTCTCAAACTTTTTCTGTAATGCCATGTTCTCCTGAACTTCAGATGACAAGCCACCACTGCCACCGCGAGCGGTTGGAACGAGTTCAGCCTCATCCGTGTTCGTGATGGTGATGTTCTCGATCGGCAGGTTCGGAACAGCTGTTTTAACCAAATTAAAGTAACCATCGACAGCTGCCTGATTCGGGTGATACCCCGGTTTAAATTGCAACGCTACGGAAGCCGAAGCTTTGTCCTGTTCCTCCAAACCTGCAAAGATATTATCTTTTGGCATGTTAACAAGGACTTTGGCATCCTGAATCCCCTGCATTCGCTGGAGTAGCTTTTCAACTTCTCCGTTTAATGCATTGTTGTATTTCACATCAAATTCTTTATCTGTCATGCCGATTGGTGATGATGAGCTTTCAAACGCTTTATAACCAAGGGAACCATTCTGTATGATGCCTTGGGATCCGATATTCACTTTGGTCAGCGCTACATCTGTACTGGGTACAGAAATACTTTTTCCGTCCGCGCTAAGTTTATATGGGATATTTGATGAGTTCAGATAATTGATGACACCAGCTGAATCACTTGCATTTAAATCTGTGAACGCCACTTCATATTCTGTCTTGGATAACTGCATCGTGAGAACCACTGCTGCCAAAATCAGAAATAAGAAGGTTGAAATAAATAATGTTTTCTGCTTTTTGCTAAAGCTATTCCAGTACTGTGATGCCTTGTCCCTGTACTGGGCAATTCTCTCATTCACTCTGTCACCCCATCCGAAACTTTGCTTAGTCTGTCCTGACAAAAGCTTGAGCGTTCTCCTAGCTTTGATCAGGAGCAGCATCGCAGCTGCTTGTCGTAATGATCAGCGCTACTGTTTGCGCAAATGAACTCTTATAGTTGTGTGCGCATAACCTCTTGATATGCCTCAACCACTTTATTACGTACCTGAGTGGTAAGTTGCAGACTAAGCAGGGCTTGTTCCGAAGCAATCAACACCTGATCTACATTCGCTTTACCTACCAAAAATTGATTTGACATTTCATGAGCCTGGGTTTCCTGTGCGGCGACAGACCCCAGTGCATTTTGTAAATATGTACCGAAGCTCTGAATGCTTTCGGCTGGTGTAGAAGGTTTATTTTCAGTTGCTGCACTCTTCATCTGCAACTGCTGAACTCCCTGAGTGCTAAACATATTGTTCTGAATCATGAATGTCCCTCCCTTTTATCTCTTCTTTTAGTTTGTTGTCGAAGAATGCAACAGTTAACCTTTTCCAATTTCTAACGCTTTGGAAATCATTGCTTTGGTTGAATTCAGTGCAGTAACGTTAGCTTCATAAGAACGTGAAGCTGAGATCATATCGACCATTTCTTTTGCAATATCCACATTAGGCATGAACACATACCCTTCTGCGTTTGCATCTGGATGAGTCGGGTCATAAACCGGTTTGAATGGTGACTGATCTTCCCGAATCTCGGTTACTCTTACACCATCACCTGAACCTCCACCACGCATCTGGTTTTGTAGCATCGTGCTGAAGGATGTTTTATTCGGTTCAAGTACTACCATTTTCCGCTTATAGGGAACTGCGACCCCATTCGACATGCTCGCGCGCGTGGTTTCCGCATTTGCAATATTGGAAGAAATGACGTCCATACGCAAACGTTGAGCTGTAAGAGCCGAAGCACTGATTCCAAAACTGTTGCTAATGTTCAACGCGGTTATCTCCCTTCTACGCCTACTCGCATCATTTTAATTTGTTCGTTCACTTGCTGGATATAAGCGTTGTAACGCAATTGATTATCCGCCAGAAGACTCATCTCTCGATCAATGTCCACATTATTCTGGTTGTTATTCATGGAAGTGGACTGGTCCATATTAACTACTGGTGTTGGTACTAAAGAGGAAGGACCTATGACAAAATGCCTTGGATCCGTTACTTTCCCTTTAAGAACAGGTAAATCACCGCTCATCTGATCCTGTAACATTTCTTCGAAAGAAACGTCTGATCGCTTGAAATACGGGGTATCGGCGTTCGCTACGTTATCAGCTATCGTTCGTTGTCTCATGTTCGACGCATCGAGCGCACCTTGTAATCTTTTAAAGCTAATATCGTTTAAAAGATTCACAATATCCCTCCTCTCATTAGTATATATGGAAAAAGATTGAATCTTTTCACGCGAAACGGCTGTTGTTTTTTCGACAAAAACATTCGTGTTTACACGGTTTTCTAGGACTTAAGTAGAATTAACTCTGATGTTGTCGTATAACATAAGTTTCTTCGAGTTTGGGATATATTACAATAAGAAAAAAGCCCTATCTTTTCTGAAAGAGAGGGCTTTTTGTGTATTTTCTGCAAAATATGATTTTTTTCGTAAATATTCAGTCCCAAATCAAAATTGTGTTAACAATCTGACAGCTTCTCCTTAAACATTCTTAAAATATAACTCAATTTCCCAGACAGTATTTCAATCTGAACACAGCCAAGTGTTCATTTCCACAATAGGATTTTTATTTGTTAAGTTTAGCATATATTACCGTCGTATTAGGGTTTTAAGCTTACAGCATACTGTATTTTTATGAATTCGACACTGTTTTATTGCTCATTATATATTTATAGATTCATTGGATTCATCATTTTTGACACAACACTTTCTTAACAATTGTATAAGTCACTACTATTTTATATTTAGAAACAATTGATGGCTTCTCGGTTTTCCACAAAACGACGTTTTGCGCATTTGCGCAAACTTTTCCAGTGGATTCGCTTAACAAAAGATCACATTTAAATAATTAAAATTCTTTTAATGGAAATACATGGTTGCATAAAAATAGGAATACCAACTAATCCGCTACCCTTTATACTGTTATCCATGCGGCCCAAGTCCTAGTTTCTAGCATAGATGATCGCCACCTCTCTATTATCGGTCCAATCATCAGAAAAGGTTAGACCATAATATAAAATAAGGGTACGTATCCATAAACACGACATCTAACACAGTATCCTCTGCATACAAAGCACAGAACATATTGATTAAATGTTCACTGTTCATGGTACATACCCCTGATTTTACTCCATATAACCATCATCTCATATGATACTACAAGCTATATTCATTACCCTTTGCACTTACTTAAAGGATGTACTGACTTAAATCTCGATCTGTCGCAATATCATGTAATTTTTCACGTACATACTCTGGTGTAATCACCATACGTTCCAACGTAAGCTCGGGAGCCTCGAAGGACAAGTCTTCCAGAAGTTTTTCCAATATAGTATGCAGACGGCGAGCCCCAATGTTTTCTGTGTTTTGGTTAACGGATTCCGCGAGCTTGGCAATCTCGCGTATTGCATCCTCCGAGAACTCAATCTCAATATCCTCTGTGCGCAATAAATCGACATATTGCTTCGTTAGCGCATTCTGAGGTTCCGTCAAAATGGAGACAAACTCCTCCAAGGTAAGACTGTTTAACTCTACACGAATGGGGAAGCGCCCCTGAAGCTCCGGAATCAGATCTGAAGGTTTAGCCACATGGAATGCGCCAGCCGCCATAAACAGAATATAATCCGTTTTGACAGGCCCATATTTGGTCATGACCGTTGATCCTTCAACAATCGGTAGAATGTCACGCTGAACGCCCTCACGGGAAACATCCGGTCCGCTTCCACGACCTTGACTGGCTACTTTATCAATCTCATCGATGAAAATAATGCCTGTCTGCTCTGCACGTCTTATGGACTCCTGAGTCACATCATCCATATCGATTAATTTGCCCGCTTCTTCTTGAATAAGCACTTTACGTGCTTCCTTAATAGCCAATTTACGTTTCTTCGTACGCCGCGGCAACAAACTGCCAAACATCTCCTGCATGTTCATGCCCATCTGATCATTACCCTGGCCAGCAAACATATCCATCATGTTCGGCGTATTGTCCTCTACATCGATCTCAATGATGTCATCTTCCAGTTTACCAGACAACAGATCGAATTTGATTTTACGACGACGCTCAGCAACGTTTGCATCGGGTTCAGGTTCGTCCTGATCCTGAGAGGCATTTCCATTCCCGTTGTTCCCAAAGATCATTTCAAACGGATTACGCTGATTTTTAGACTTGGACTGAGAAGGAGCCAAAATATGTACAATGCGCTCGTTAGCAGCTTCTTCCGCTTTATCCTTCACTTGTTCAGTTCGTTCAAGCTTGACCATACGCAGGGATGTTTCAATCAGATCACGAACCATTGATTCCACATCACGTCCAACATATCCCACTTCGGTAAACTTGGTTGCCTCAACTTTGACAAAAGGCGCCCCTACCAGTTTTGCAAGACGACGCGCAATTTCCGTTTTACCGACGCCTGTAGGTCCAATCATCAGTATATTTTTAGGTACAATATCATCCTGTGTATGTTCTGGCAAAAGACTACGTCGATAGCGATTACGAAGGGCTACTGCCACTGATTTCTTCGCCTGTTTTTGACCTACGATATATTTATCCAGTTCGGTAACAATCTGTCTTGGCGTTAAAGCTTGAGAATTCATAATGCTTCCCTCCTACAAGTATGTTGACGTCAATTCAGCCACAAGAGCAAAGAATCTCCTTAGCGTAAACCGGAGCAGATGTAGCATCTTGTTCCTGTACGGGAGATTTCTTTGTTCCTACAATTCTTCGACGATAATATTACTATTCGTGTACACACACAGCTCGGAAGCCACTTGAAGAGACTCACGCGCAATATCTTTCGCTTCCATCTGTCCAGCGTGACGTTTCAGCGCCCGCGCAGCGGATAAAGCAAAATTACCACCTGAACCGATCGCAATGATATCATCATCCGGTTCGATAATCTCCCCGCCACCCGAAATAAGCAACATTCCTGTTTTGTCCATCACAATCAACAAGGCTTCGAGCTTCCGCAGTATGCGATCCTGCCGCCAATCCTTTGCAAGTTCAACCGCCGCCCGTTGCAGATTGCCATGGTGCTCTTCCAGTTTACCTTCGAATTTTTCAAACAGTGTAATTGCATCAGCTACAGAACCGGCAAAGCCAGCAACAACTTGTCCACGATATAAGCGTCTTACTTTTTTGGCTGTGTTCTTCATAACAACGCTCTGGCCCATCGTTACCTGACCATCGCCCGCAATCGCCGCCTTGCCATTATGACGGACAGCACAGATCGTTGTCGCATGAAATGACATATCCATGATATCAGCTCCCCCACGAATAATTTATACGCGTTCCGGAACGGTTAGACCTTCTGAAGCAATAAACTTGGCGATACCATCCAGGGCACGATTAGCAAGTGCTTCATTTTTTTCTTTTTTGTTACGGATTCTAGTTTCCAATTTCGGTAACAAACCGAAGTTAGCATTCATTGGCTGGAAGTGCTTGAAATCCGCTGTTGTAATATATTGGGCCATGCTACCTAGTGTCGTTTCTACCGGCAGTACAACAAGTTCTTGTCCTAACGCCGCTTTAGCTGCATTCATACCGGCAATAAGACCCGATGCGGCAGATTCAACATAGCCTTCTACCCCTGTCATTTGGCCAGCAAAGAACAAATTAGGGCGCTCTTTGAATTGGTACGTTGGACGAAGCAGCTTCGGTGAGTTAATAAATGTATTCCGGTGCATGACACCGTAGCGCACAAACTCAGCATTCTCAAGACCCGGAATCAGTGAGAAAACACGTTTCTGTTCTCCCCACTTCAAGTGCGTTTGGAAACCTACCAGGTTATACAACGTTCCCGCTGCATTGTCCTGTCTAAGCTGTACTACAGCATGAGGCAATTCACCCGTATGCGGGTTAACCAGACCTACCGGCTTCATCGGTCCAAACAATGCTGTTTGTTTACCCCGTTTCATCATGACTTCAATCGGCATGCAACCTTCGAAATAGATTTCTTTTTCGAATTCTTTTAACTGAGCAACCTCTGCAGTAATAAGAGCCTCATAAAAGACATCAAACTCTTCTTCTGTCATTGGACAGTTGAGATAAGCCGCTTCTCCTTTATCATAACGAGAGGCAAGGTAAACCTTGTTCATATCAATGGAATCTTTTTCAATAATCGGAGCTGCAGCATCGTAAAAATAGAAGTATTCCTCACCCATCAACGCTTTAATCTGCTCGGACAATGCCGGCGAAGTCAGTGGTCCAGTCGCTACAACAACAATTCCGTCCTCTGGCAAAGAAGTAAGTTCTTCGTTCACCACTTCAATCAGCGGATGCTGATGCAATGTCGAAGTAATCTCACCCGAGAAGCCATCCCGGTCAACAGCCAATGCTCCTCCCGCCGGAACAGCATGTCGATCAGCCGCCCCGAGCACGAGCGAATTCAACATTCTCATCTCTTCTTTTAAAACGCCAACAGCATTCGCCAGTCCATTGGCACGCAGAGAGTTACTACATACGAGTTCTGCAAATTTATCCGTATGATGGGCCGGCGTTTTGACTACCGGTCTCATCTCATATAACTTCACTCGTACACCGCGACTGGCAATCTGCCATGCCGCTTCTGATCCAGCCAGTCCCGCTCCAATTACCGTTACTTGTTGTTCACTTGTCAAAATCATTTACCCCCATCATATGCTAATCCGTTGATTCATCTTCCGATTCTTCCACCGGCTCCTGATGATCACATGAAGTACACTGCAATCTTGTTCCCTTTTTGTTTCGCTTCTCAATCATTAACGATCCACAGCTCGGACAAGGTTTGGCGGAAGGTTTATCCCAAGATACAAAATCACATTCCGGATATTTGTCACAGCCATAGAATATACGTCCTTTTTTACTGCGGCGTTCCACGACATGCCCTTCTTTACACTTCGGACAAGTTACACCGATGTCTTTAATAATCGGTTTCGTATTGCGGCAGTCAGGGAATCCTGAGCATGCGAGGAACTTTCCGAAACGTCCCAGTTTATACACGAGCGGCTTGCCACATTTTTCACAGATCTCATCCGATACCTCGTCTTCGATCTCAATCTCTTTCATTTCTTCCTCAGCAAACTCCAGCCGTTTCTCGAAAGATTCATAGAATTCAGCCAACACTTTAACCCAATCTTCAGAGCCTTCCTCTACATGGTCGAGATCGCCTTCCATATTCGCGGTAAACTCCACATTCAGAATTTCCGGGAAAAACTCTTCCATCTGCTCAATGACCAGCTCTCCCAGCTCAGTCGGCATAAATTTCTTCTCTTCGATCGCAACATATCCGCGTTTCTGAATGGTCTCCAGTGTTGGCGCATATGTACTCGGTCTACCTATGCCGAGTTCTTCCAGGGTTTTAACCAACCGTGCTTCGGTATAACGTGGCGGCGGCTGCGTAAAGTGCTGTTTAGGCTCAATCTCCTGCTTCTCCAAGACATCTCCACTCTTGAGAGGAGGCAACAAACGATCTTCCTCGGTTGTACCATCGTCATTGCCTTCTACATACACTTTCATGAATCCCTGAAAGCGCACCTTGGAACCCGCGGCACGGAAGATTGTATCTCCTGCAGCGATGTCAACCGAAAGTGTATCCAGAATAGCCGAAGACATCTGACTTGCTACAAAACGTTCCCATATCAACTTGTATAAACGGAACTGATCACGGCTCATAAACGATTTAATCGAATCCGGATCACGCAAAATGGAAGTCGGACGAATTGCTTCGTGCGCATCCTGAGCGTTGGAAGCCTTTTTAGAATAATTCCGCGGGCTCTCTGGTGCAAACGTCTCACCATACTTGCCAATGATGTATTCTTTTGCTTCTTCCTGCGCGGAAACAGCGATACGAGTCGAGTCTGTACGCATATACGTAATGAGACCGACTGTGCCTTCTTTTCCAAGGTCCACGCCTTCATAAAGTTGCTGTGCAACCGACATCGTTTTGGAAGCCCTGAAATTAAGTTTACGTGCCGCCTCCTGCTGCAGTGAACTTGTCGTAAATGGCGCCGAAGGATTTCGAGTTCTCTCTTTCTCCTTCACTTCCTTGATTGTAAAATCAGCACCTTCGATCTGTTTCAAAATCGCTTGTACTTCCGCTTCACTGCCAAGCTCTGTTTTCGTTCCGTTCAACTTATGAAACTTTGCTTCAAACGGATTGCCATCTGCACTCAGTTTGGCTGTAATGCTCCAGTACTCTTCCGGTTCGAATTCGTCAATTTCATTCTCGCGATCCAAAATAATTTTGACGGCAACGGACTGAACTCGTCCTGCTGACAACCCTTTTTTCACTTTCTTCCATAATAGTGGACTAATCTTGTATCCAACGAGCCGATCCAGAATCCGTCTGGCTTGCTGTGCATTGACCAAATCCATATTTATTTTACGCGGTGTTTTGAATGCGTCCTTAACCGCTTGTTTGGTGATTTCATTAAATACAACTCGGCAATCAGCCGTGTCATCCAGTTCAAGTGCATGTGCCAAATGCCAGGCAATGGCTTCACCCTCACGATCCGGGTCGGCCGCGAGATACACTTTTTTTACCTTCTTGCGCGCATCCTTAAGTTCCTTCAATACTGAACCTTTGCCGCGGATCGTAATATATTTCGGATTAAAATCATTCTCTACCTCAACGCCGATCTGACTCTTTGGCAAATCGCGCACATGTCCCATCGAAGCTTTCACGATGAACTTGCTACCTAAATATTTGCCGATCGTCTTCGCCTTTGAGGGCGACTCCACGATTACGAGTGCATCCGCCATAGGCCCATCCTCCTCTCAGTCATGAAACTGTTTCTTGCTATATAAGTTGAATTTAAGATTTTACACTAAACACTTCGATGACAGAATAACCTTCCGATCGCTGTTATCCCCAGATTTTTTTATTCCTTTATTCAAGGTTAAAATCCGGTGATAAGCGTATGCTTCCGATGCAGCTTTCTTCCAGAAAGCTTTTAGGCGAACACTTCGTTTCTTCAGGTTTTTTCTGTCCTCTCCGTTGTTGTGTAAATTAAGCGTTCAAATTATATAGTTGAATACTTCACTTCATACTTCGTATTATATACTTCACATACTGCACAGGTTGCAGCATCGTCATACCCTCGCATACTTGGTTCCTGGTAATTGGCTAATCTGCTTTTTTATGATTAAAGATAACAGAACTGAATGTAAATGTCCAAAATCCCAACCCAACCGCTCTATCAATTGATCTAAAGACTGCTCTTCCTGCTCAAGTAAAATGATGATACGTCGTTCATCTGTAGAAAGTTCTGCCTTTGGAAATAAACCTTGTTCCGCATGTCCTGACATTTCTGCCGAACGTCCTCTATTGTAAGGAAGTTGTTCTGCATTTGGCAAGTCCAAACGATACTCTTCTAATAAATCAGCAGCACAAGTGACCAATTTGGCCCCCTGCCGTATTAAATTATGTGCCCCTCGACTCTTCGGCGAAGTAATCGGCCCTGGAACTGCAAATACATCTCTGCCTGCCTCGAGTGCTGCATCTGCGGTGATGAGAGAACCACTTCGTATATCCGCTTCTACAACGAGCGTTCCCAATGTTAATCCTGCGATAATCCGGTTTCGCTCGGGAAAAAGACCCTGACGAGCCCTGGTTCCCAGAGGGTACTCTGACAAAAGTAGGCCCGTTTCAGCAATTTGTTCCGCTAAGCTCGTATTCTCTGGTGGGTAGACCATGTCTACCCCCGTACCAAAAACGGCAATGGTTTTGCCTTCCACTCTTAAAACAGCTTCATGGCACACACGATCAATACCTCTGGCAAGTCCACTGACAATGGTTAACCCCGCAAGAGACAATTGCTCTGCAAGCTTTTCCCCAACCTTACGCCCGTAAACTGTAGGCATCCTTGTTCCTACCATCGCAATCGAAGGTTGATGTAATAACCGAGTATCTCCTCGAGTGTACATCACCCAGGGAGGCTGTGCGGTTTCCTTCATTAATATAGGATAATTTGAATCCAGATAAGTAATAACCTCGATCCCGCAATTATAAACCTGCTCTCTTCTGCTCTCAATCCAGCCGGCATTAAATTCTCTAGCCAAACGAGTCGCCTGATCCTTCCTCAGTCCAGCTTCAATCCAGTCTCCTTCCTCGTAATAAAGCAACTCCTGCAACGAGTGCTGACCTGTCATCAATTTTGCAACACTTTTCTTACCGATGCCTTCCATTTCGTAGAGTCCAAGCAAAATCCAGCGTTCTTCCATATTTCTGCCTCCTGTGAGAGGGCAAATTGCCCTCTAATTGTGTGATAAACAACGATAAATTGCAAACGTTAACATATTCTGCACACTAAAGCTCGCCCGCATTTTTCTAAAAAAACGCAAAAAAGCAACCCTTCGCCCTGTTTAAAGGACAAAAGGTTGCTTACCTTTACCGTCTCCTGAATCAACGGCTCCGAAAATGAGTCATTTCCGTGCTGTTTCTTCTATTATAACGGAATAGGATTAATGTGTCGTGCACAAATTCAAAATACCGCGTTCTTCGAGCACACTTACCAAAGTGGAGCCCATTTCCGCTGGTGTCGGAGCAACTTTAATACCGCATGATTCCAGCTTCGCAATTTTCTCTTTGGCTGTACCCTTACCGCCAGAGATAATCGCACCCGCATGACCCATACGTTTGCCTGGAGGCGCTGTAACACCACCGATGAATCCTACCACCGGTTTAGTCATGTTAGCTGCCACCCATTCTGCTGCATCCTCTTCCGCAGTACCGCCGATCTCACCAATCATGATCACAGCATGTGTCTGTGGATCTTCATTGAAACGTTTCAAGATATCGATGAACTCGGAGCCTTTAACCGGGTCTCCTCCGATACCTACCGCAGAAGATTGGCCAATACCACGAGTTGTGAGCTGATGAACAGCCTCATACGTCAGTGTTCCACTACGTGAAACGACACCAACATGCCCTGGCATATGAATGTATCCAGGCATAATGCCGATCTTACACTCGCCCGGTGTAATAACACCTGGACAGTTAGGCCCAATCAATACTGTATTTTTTCCGTCCATGAAACGGTCTACTTTGACCATATCCAGAACCGGAATACCTTCTGTAATACAAATGACCAAATCCAGTTCTGCATCAACAGCTTCCATAATGGAATCCGCTGCAAATGCAGGAGGAACATAGATGACGCTCGCTGTTGCGCCAGTAGCCTCCTTCGCTTCCTGCACCGTGTTGAATACCGGCAAGCTGACTACTGAACCGTCTTCCAGCGTGATGTCAACATTGGTTCCGCCTTTGCCTGGCGTAACACCGCCTACCATTTGGGTTCCGTAGTCCAATGCGCCCTTCGTGTGGAACATTCCCGTTGAACCCGTAATGCCTTGCGTAATGACTTTTGTATTTTTATCGATCAAAATACTCACGTTGCTTCACATCCTTACGGTTATTTTTCAATTCCCGGACAGCTCCGGTACGAAGGAATGAACCTATTTTACGAGGGCAACAATTTTCTGTGCTCCATCGGCCATGGAATCAGCAGGAACGATATTCAGGCCGGATTCACCCAAAATACGTTTGCCCAGTTCCACGTTAGTTCCTTCAAGACGAACAACCAGCGGTTTGGTCAGGCCAAGCTGCTTCGCTGCTTCAACAACACCGTTGGCAATGACATCACAACGCATAATACCACCGAAGATGTTAACAAAGATACCGGCTACTTTGGCATCGGACAGAATGATCTTGAATGCTTCCGTAACTTTCTCTGTTGTTGCACCGCCCCCAACATCAAGGAAGTTGGCCGGGTCTCCACCGTAATATTTGATGATGTCCATCGTAGCCATCGCAAGTCCCGCACCGTTAACCATACAGCCAATGTTGCCGTCAAGCGCTATGTAGCTGAGGTCGTATTTGGAAGCTTCGATTTCTTTTTCGTCTTCCTCATCCAAGTCACGAAGTTCTTGAATATCTTTGTGACGGAAGAGAGCGTTGGAGTCAAAGTTCAGCTTTGCATCCAGCGCGATAACGTTTCCATCTCCGGTAACAACCAGCGGGTTGATCTCGGCAATGGAGCAATCTTTTTCAACAAATGCCTTGTACAAGGCGAGCATGAACTTCACAGCTTTATTCACGAGTTCATTCGGAATTTTGATGCTGTAAGCCAGCTTGCGAGCCTGGAACACTTGCAATCCGATTGCAGGGTCAACAACCTCTTTGAAAATTTTCTCAGGTGTAGCTTCAGCTACTTCTTCGATCTCTGTTCCGCCTTCTTCGGAAGCCATCATGACTACACGTCCTGTAGCACGATCGACAACAACACCCACATAATATTCTTTGCGGATATCGCATCCTTCTTCAATCAAAAGACGTTTTACTTCTTTACCTTCTGGTCCTGTCTGATGGGTTACTAATACTTTGCCCAAAATTTCGGATGCATAGGCACGAACTTCCTCTGTGCTTTTTGCTACTTTCACGCCGCCGGCTTTACCCCGACCCCCTGCGTGAATTTGCGCTTTAACTACAGTCACCGGACTGCCCAGTGCCTCTGCGGCCGCAACCGCTTCATCGACTGTATAAGCAACCTTTCCGTTTGGAACGGTAACTCCATACTGTTTCAGTACTTCTTTTCCTTGATATTCATGGATATTCATTCTCGAATCCTCCTATCAACATGACTGCAACAAGGCGGGCTGGTAGACGAACAAAAGACATATGTTGACTATTTTCACTTAAACCCAATTCATTGTAACATGTTTTTAAAACGCTTTCCTTAAAAAAGTAATGGTTAATAGACAGCATTTTGATATGGATATGATCCCTTTTTGTGAATGCTTGGATATATATGGAAAAAAACCTTAACCGAGTAGGCTAAGGTTTTTCATCACATGGAGACTTTTATTATTATTTTTTAGCCACATTGATATTCGTTTCATGAACTTTC
The DNA here is from genome assembly GCF_007680605.1 of Paenibacillus xylanexedens. GTDB lineage: Bacteria > Bacillota > Bacilli > Paenibacillales > Paenibacillaceae > Paenibacillus > Paenibacillus xylanexedens_B. The sequence goes on along the minus strand of NZ_VEIO01000001.1, from coordinate 794,803 downwards.
TCAAGCAAACCCTTAAACTGTCCAAGCAGTGTTTCAAACTCTGTGCTGTTCAAGCAAGCATCTCCCTGAATGGCTTCAGGTATGGATAATGCCTTATTCTTGAGTTCACGTCCCGCATCGGTTAGTGTAATCATCACTTTACGCTCGTCTTGTGCAGAGCGCTCACGATGGATGAACCCGGCTGATTGCAACCGTTTGAGAAGAGGCGTCAGCGTACCTGAGTCGAGGTACAGGGCTTCACCGATTTCCTTAACGGTACATTCCTGCCGCTCCCACAATACCATTAATACCAGATATTGAGAGTACGTTACACCAAGCACTTCCAAATAGGGCTGGTACAATTTTGTAATTTCACGTGAACAAGCGTATATGGCGAAGCATAATTGATTATCCAGCTTTAAACGGTCTGTCTGCATGTTGTCTGTCTCACCTGCCTAATGTACTTTAAATTGCATATCTTATTGGGTTAATCATCCTGCTTCGCCTTTATTAGCGGCGAATTTTAGTTTCCCCATTACTATCTTATCACAAAATAGATTAAAAAAAGAATAATTGAGCACAAATTATTTTACTTTCTTATTTAATCATGTTAAATTAAGTTGTATAAAATATAATTACAGGTGATCAAAGGGTGAATAACCCACTTATGCTAGGGCGATCATCAGAACAACCACAATACCAGAACAATTCAGGATCAGACAAACTTATCTCATAACCATTCACACCGGGTTGACGCTCTGATTCCTTTTATATAAAATGCTAGTAGAAGCTGAGGAAGCACCTTAATTCGAGACTGGCTCGCCCTGCGCGGAGCCTACTATTCGAGTGAGGTGTTTCTTTGTTATGTATGGAAAGCTATATAGCTCGTGTCTGTATGGAATTGACGGTGTATTAATTGAAGTTGAAACGGATTTATCTAATGGTTTACCTCTGACCTCCATTATCGGACTACCGGATTCGGCGGTCAGAGAAGCTGTGGAACGCGTTCGGGCGGCGATTAAAAACTGTGGATATCAGTATCCTTTGCAACGTATTACGATTAATTTGGCCCCGGCAGATCTTCGTAAGGAAGGCTCCTCCTTTGATCTTGCTATTGCCATTGCGTTACTTACAACCAGCGGTCAGCTTGTTCTTCCCCCGCAGGAACGCACTTTAGTTCTCGGGGAACTGGCACTGGATGGTTCAATCCGGCCCGTACCCGGGATATTGTCGATGGTTGATCTAGCCAAAAGACAAGGCTTTACTTCGGTTCTGCTCCCTTATGAGAACGTGGAGGAGGCACGTTTGATTCGTAGAATCGGGATTTATGGGCTTCAACATCTGAAGGACCTCGCTCGTGATCATACCTTTACATCCCAAGGTTTAAATGGCAACACATCCGGGGGAACAGCGAGTGCGGGGCCAATCATCTTAAAAGACTACAGTCACCTTCATTTCTCCGAACCTTCCAGTGCACGTTCCAGTCAAGGTAGAGAAATTTTCTCTTCCCCACATGAAGACTATAGTGATGTACTTGGACAGCATCATGTCAAGCGTGCACTAATGATTGCCGCTGCGGGCATGCATAATATCATGCTGGTTGGCCCACCTGGTACAGGCAAAACGATGCTGATTAAACGATTACCGACGATTTTACCCCCTTTATCGGAAGAAGAAGCACTTGAAGTAACTAAGGTGTTAAGTGCGGCAGGACATCTAAAAGAAGCACCTCAAGGACTGATTGCAGACAGACCCTTTCGGTCACCTCATCATACGATATCCACCTCCGGCTTGATTGGGGGCGGCGGCATTCCAAAGCCAGGCGAGGTCAGTCTCGCTCATCGCGGAATTTTGTTTCTGGATGAACTACCGGAGTTCCAGCGTCAGGTTCTTGAAGTACTAAGACAGCCGCTTGAAGATCAGACCGTTACGATCAGTAGGGCAAGAGCTGCGTTCACTTTTCCTGCACAATTCATGCTGGCCTGTTCAATGAACCCTTGTCCCTGCGGTTATCTGTCGGCTCAGGCGGAGGAACAGCGTTGTATCTGCAGTCCGGCTCGCGTTGCAGCGTACAGGGCAAAAATTTCGGGCCCACTGCTGGATCGTATCGATCTGCAAGTCGAAGTTCCCCCACCAGGAGATTGGCGTATGGCTGGCACTTCCCCTTCATCTGTCGAGATGCAAGCAAAAGTGATGGTCGCCCATTCCATTCAGGCCAAACGCTACCTAAACCGTTCAGTGCGCTGGAACAGTCAGCTCTCTGGCACATTTTTACGGAAGACCATACATCTACCTCGTGAAGCAGAGCAGTTGTTGGATCAAACGATACAGACGCTGAATCTGAGTATGCGTGCCCATGACCGAATTATGAAAATGGCACAAACTATTGCTGACTTGGATCATGAAGGTGAGATTGTGACAGCCCATGTCGCGGAAGCGATACAATATCGACAATTAGACTTGAGTTTATTTTAATACTAATATTCAGATGCTAAGCAAAGGCCGTATTTGAACTCTGCTTACATGTTAATGAAGAGTACCTATACGGCCTGGTTGGCATTATAAGCACATTCAAAAGGAGTCGGGAGTCGTGTTGAACAACCCTCGGACGCTTACTCGGATGTAGATTTAATGTTAACAATTAAAGAGTTTGGAAATCGATTTGAAGCAATGATGAAAAAAGCGAACTTGTCACACTATTCCGAAATAACTGATCCGCTTGATTGCCCGGCATTCAGACGTTATCCCGATCTCTATTGCAAAAAAAGACCACATGCATGTGGTCTCGAATGAAGTTCTTTTATTCAAATAACGTTAGCTTCTCCTTGGCAGGTGTACGCTCTTTCGCTGATGGGATGACATCGGGGTATCCCATATAGATCATTCCAATAATTTTTTCTCCCGCCTTGATACCTAGTGGCTTCCGAAATTTAGGTGCATATAAAAATGGTTTGGTCACCCAAAATGTGCCTATATTTTCGCTCCATGCTGCAAGCATAAAGTTCTGAACCATGGTGCTGACTGCGGCAAAATCCTCATCCCAGATCGCTTGTCTCGGGTCTTCCTCCAGCACAACCAGCAAAATAGCAGGCACCTGTTGCACACTCCCCGAAAACTTGTTATCCTCACCCATCTCGGCTTCAATGGCCTCTGCGAGCTTTTTGCGTCCTTTGCCATTGAACAACACAAATCTCCACGGCTCACGCAATTTATGGTTAGGTGCCCAAACGGCTGTATCCAGCAAATCGATGATTTGCTCCGTTGGAACAGGATCTTTCTTGAATTTTTTGACGGTGCGGCGATTCTCGATCGCATGGCGGACTTCGTTGATTGTCTTCGTCGTTTTACTCATGGGTCATGCCCCCCTCTCCTAATGGTACACAACAGGTTGCAATTTTTATTATACACCTCTATGTTAGCCAGATTCAAAGGATGGCAGATATGAGAGTTCCGGATCAAATAGAAAAAGATGAACTATAGACAGCATACTTGTCTAAAAGTTCATCCATTTTATCAACCAACTTCAAGCTTAAAATGCATTTTCTATATGATTTATGGACATGATGTCCCCAAAATGGTTCATCATCACCGCTATGACATCAAATCGAATCTGACGAGTATATTCTCCGTTCATTTGCAGATAAACCGCCGCCGTCGAACGAACCTGTTGCATTTTGCGCTGATCGACAGACTCTTGTGGAGTTCCGAATCCTGAATTGAAACTTCGGCTTCGCACCTCAACAAAAATCAACAACTCTTCCCGTGCTGCAATAATATCGACTTCTCCGCTACGACAACGCCAGTTTCGCTGCAGGATAGAATAACCCTGTTTCACTAACCAGCGGCAAGCTTCCTCTTCGCCTAGCTTTCCCTTTTGCTGACGGGTCAACTTGCCACTAGCTTGCTGGCCAGATCCCTGTTCTACCATGATTCGTTATCACTTCGGCCCGAGGCAAGCCGATCGGCTCGATAAACATAGGTAAGCACCTCTGCTACCAACTGATACAATTCTGTCGGAATCTGTTCATCCAGATCAAGCTTGGAGAGCACTTCAACTAAAGCTGCGTCCTCCTGTACGGGAACGCCGTTTTCCTTGGCTTTGTCCAGAATGGCTTCCGCTACTTTGCCACGGCCTTTGGCTACAACAACAGGTGCTTCACTTTCTCCCGGGACATATTTTAGTGCAACTGCTTTTTTCGATAACAGGTCCGGCTGTGCCGATTCCTCTTTCATACCTTGAAATCCACCCCTTTGTATCGCTCAGGGCTATAATCTGCAGCAGTTATCTTACGCTCCATCCCCGGCTCCTGCCCTGCCGGCCAAGGTTCTGCCCGGAAGGTCAACAGCTGATATCCAAGCTTGTCCAGCGATTGATGGATCACTTCACGTCCACTCTCCAAAAGCGCTCCCATTTCTTCCCGGTCATTAAGGACACGCAAACTGACAATGTTATTGACCACATGTACATCAACGAGGGTATGCCCCAAACTTCTCATATCCAAGTCAAACAGCAAACGGCAATTCGAGGCATCCAATTCCCCGCGCGGACCGCGGCGTGATTGAATCTGCACAGAGGCCGTCTGTTCACCGTCCGGACCCGTGATGGGGATAAACCAGTGCATTTGCGCAAACGCTGCACCGCGATCGGTTGTAAGCAATAGCTGCTGACCCGTCAGGTATTGTATGGCTTGATTGGCGGCATCTTTCAGCGCCGCCGGGGCACTGTCGCTGCTGGCTAACTGCAGCAGCAGACCCTTAAGCGAGTCCGTGTTAGCCGGACTCGCTGCCTCACCCACGCGCGGCTGCATCGCCGCGCCGTGAACGGCCTGCTGCTCGTGCTCCGCACCGAGCAGCTTCAGCACGCGCCCCACCCACGGGTCTCCCCCGTGGGTGACGGGCGCGTGCGCTGCCGCCGCACCTGCGGGAGCGGCGGCAACACCGCCAGCCGGCTGCGCATCAGCGCCGGCTGGCAAGGGCTGCGGCGAGCCTGCGGCAGCCGCAGCCGCTTGGCCGCCCTGTTGCGCAGCAGGGGCGGCTTGTGCTGCCGCACCCGGCTGTGCCGGTGCGGCAGTGGACGCGTTGCGCAGCGCGTCCAGCAGCGCCAGCAGCTTTGGCGCCAGCTGTGCTGGCGTAGGCGCTGTTGGCGCGGCCTGCCCTGCTGCGGACGGTGTCGCCGCAGCAGCAGGCGTGTCTGCGCGGCCGTCTGCACGCACGGCCGCAACTTCCGGCTGGCCCGCACTTGCACGGCCAGCCGCCGCTTCCGCCGCCCCAGGTGTACCCGGGCGGCTCGCAACTTGGCCCGCTTCCGTAGCTCGCGGCGAGCCTTCCCCAGGTATTCCGGTGCCCGCCGGAATACCTGCATTACCTTTGCCAGCCGTTTCCGCTTGGCTGGCAACACTCTTCGCAACAGCCTCAGCTCCTGTTTGTCCACCATTCGCCTGGCTTGCATTCGACGGCACGTTAACTTTAGCCTGTTGCCCCTGGTCTGATGCCGCACTTTCAACAACATCTGTAGTCAATCCTGCACCCACCGCTGGAGTGGTCTGAACCTGATTCGGCTGTGACGCTACAGGAGAGGCTACGGGTATTCCAACTCCTGGCCTGCTCACATTTACCACGGGTGCTCCCTCTTCTGGCTGAACAGCAACATTAGTCAAGGCTCCAGAAGCTCCGGCCTGTCCTGTGGACGCCACCGCTTTCAAGCCTGCTACTTCGCCGCCAGGGAACGGCTTACCTGCCACCGTTTGAGACAAAAATGACTCCAGTTGATCCGCAAGACCACTTAACAACTGATGCAAAGGAGGTCCAAATACGGTCTGATGTAAACCTTTCACCGTTTCTGCCGTAACAGGCAAGCCCCGCTGAAAAGCAATGCCCGCCGCCTGTACCCATTCCTCCACAGGTACCAGTGCAGGTTTGGCTACCATCATGTTTTGCACCATGGCTACGTTATCCTTGGTCAGCGGCAACCCACTGCGTTGCATAGCAAGTAACAACTCCCGGTTTTCTTTGGTATCCCCCAAACCTACCTCTTGCAACAAGTTATTCAGTGAAGCCTGCGGTAGCTCTGCAAGCGAGCCAGCAACAGGTTTCATTACCGTTATACCGTTCTCACCCGGAGGTTGAACCTGCAGAAGCGTCGTCTCACCCGGACGGAGCGGTGTCTCCAGTTTAGCACGCACCTGCACCCCTTGAATCTGGAGCACAGCCTCTCCACCATCATCCGATACACTGACGACAGATCCACGAACGACCTGACCTTCTTTTAATTCGAGCGGCTTGGCGTTTCCGGGCTTACTGTCCCCCATTAAACCACGAATCATGGAGCTGATATTCAACTCGTTCTGCCTCCTTTCCGTTCCCTTTCAATTAAAACAACGTATGCTGCTCACCTAATAAATTCCCGAGAAAGCTCCGCCGATGCATCGGTGTTGCGCCGAGTGCCATAATCTGTTCCCGATGAAATTGAGTTGCATAGCCTTTATGTACGGGCAGACCATATTCCGGGTATAACGTATCCCATTCTTCCTTGCACAGCCGATCTCTCGTTACCTTGGCCACAATAGAAGCCGCTGCGATCGATTGGCTATTTGCATCCCCTTTAATAATAGACAACTGCGGTATATTCAAATCCACCTTTTCCGCGTCCACCAGCATGTAATGAGGTGTTAGATCAAGTGCCTCTACCGCACGTTTCATCGCCAGTCTGGCGGCTTGTTTAATATTCAGACGATCAATCGTTTCCGCATCTGCATATCCTACACCTACAGCCAGCGCGTTCTCCATAATGATGTCATATAACGTATCACGTTTCTTTTCTGACAACTTTTTAGAATCATTGACCCCTTCCAAAATAAGTCCTTGAGGCAAGATCACGGCCGCCGCAACCACATCCCCAAACAAACACCCTCGTCCCACTTCATCAATTCCTGCGATATATTCAAAGCCGCTCCCCCAATACTCCCGCTCATACACCAACAGATCCCGAGGTTCGCTAGTTTCTTTTTTCTTTTTCTTCGGTTTGCGTTGCAGTTCTGGCAATGCAAGCTCCGGCATTTCATGGTTTGCTGTCATTCTGTTCATCTCCTCACCCATGTTTCATGTAACTGTGTAATCCCATGTAATGTATATAATTAATTAGACGTAGGCTATCGCATATTTGTTCTGATTAATCGTATTCCTGCACAATGTTTCGTGTTAAAAGTATGATTTAAAAAAATATCCTGATGTCTTCATTTATCGGTTGTCATGACGTTAAATTGAATACATACAAACTGATGTTCTGCAAATTTTCAACATCATTTATCATAGCATGATTTCAGGACACCTCCTATACAGAACAAACAATTCCATTAAGCACACTTCACTTCATTTTTTTACCATACTCATGCCAGTTTTATATCCCCTGTAGCCTTAAAACACAAAAAGGCCGTTCCCGGTAATCCGGTAACGGCCGCTTCTTTCGGCTCTTGTAAGGATATTTTCGTTTAGTAAGGAGCTTCCATGGAGAAACGCCCCATCTTGCCCGCTCTTAATTCCCTCAGAAACGCTCGTGATGCCTTCTCCAGATCAATCCGTCCACCACTGATGACACAACCGCGGATTCGGCCGACCTGCTCCATAATGGCAATAACACTGTCCGAATCGTCCGCATCTCTGGAGAACTCTTGAAGACCATATCTCTCTTCCAGCGCGTCCCAGTAATAACGCATTAGATAACTGATTCCGAAAAATGCGATATCCTCTGCATTCAGGATTTCTTCTTTGATCGCACCCGTCACAGCAAGTCGGTAACCCACATTTTGATCTTCAAATTTCGGCCACAGAATACCTGGGGTGTCCAGCAGTTCCATTTCCTTGCCTACTTTTATCCATTGCTGGCCTTTGGTTACACCTGGACGATCTCCAGTTGCAGCAATGCTCCGTCCAGCCAAACGATTGATCAATGTGGATTTACCTACGTTAGGAATACCGACAATCAAGCCTCGAACAGCTCGGGGATTAATGCCTTTTGCCAGTTGACGATCAATCTTCTCCTTTAGAAGGAGTCTTGCCTGAGCAGGAATATCTTTGACATTTGTACCTGTTGAAGCATCCACAGGGAACGCTGTAATGCCTTCTTTTTTAAAATACTCAATCCACTCTTGCGTCACTTTGGCATCCGCCAAATCCGACTTATTGAGCAAAATCATGCGGGGTTTATCCATCAAAATCTCGTCAATCATCGGATTACGGCTGGAGACAGGCAGACGGGCATCCAATAGTTCGATGACCACGTCAATGAGCTTCAACTTGTCCTGAATCTGGCGTCTGGCTCGGGTCATATGACCTGGAAACCATTGTATCGTCACCTTGTCTTCACCTCATTTAGTACATACTTTAAGTTTTTTAGTGGTTAATCCACTTAATTTCTCCAATAGGCCAGAAAATAACATCAGCACGGCCAATAATCTCTTTCAGGGACACATAACCGATCATTCGGCTATCTGTACTGTTAGGTCGATTATCCCCCATAACAAACACATGACCCGCTGGCACTTTACCATCTGGGAATTGTTCATTCGGGAAATCCTTCACGTTATACGTTCCACCACTCGCTTCAGCCGCATCAATAGCACCCTGGATGTAGGTCTCATTCACCTTTTGTCCATTTACCGTTACGGTGTCTCCCTGAACTTGAACCGTATCTCCCGCTACTGCGATAACACGTTTAATGAAATCCCGTCCTTCGGAAGGTACATGGAAGACGATCACTTCGCCACGTTTTGGCTCGCGGATATCATACAGTATCTCATTGACAATGACACGTTCTCCTGTCGAGAAATTCGGTTGCATGGATGGCCCGTCCACCACAAATGGTTTAAAAAGTAACCAGCGGATCAGAATAACCAGCACGAGTGCAATGACAATGGCCTTCAGCCACTCGACAATTTCATTTTTCGCTTTTTTGGATCGATTATTTTTTTCTTCCGCAGGTAAGCTCTGGTCCTGTTGAACTTCTTGTTCCATTCAAGATCTTCCTCTCTTCACAGTACATGATTATAGCAGTATACATTCAGCTTTTTGCTTCCTCCCTGTATAAGACTAGAGAAAACAAATTATTCAACTCAGTTATGTAATTCTTGAAGCCAAGCATTACAACCGTACATTGAACCACAATTCAAATGCCTTGGATAACTGATGTCACAATCCTCCCGGACTTTACGCCGCATATCCGCCATACCATTTTACTCGGAAGTGTACCTCCGGTTCAACTTTTCCCGGACAAAAACGAAAAGGGCTTGTCTCCAAGCCCTTCCCGGTATCCGTTATATTAACGAATTTCTTTAATTCTCGCTGCTTTACCGCGTAGTTCACGAAGATAATAAAGCTTCGCACGACGCACTTTACCACGGCGAGCCACTTCGATTCTATCGATTTTAGGGGAATGAAGCGGGAAAGCTCTTTCCACACCTACACCGTAAGAAATTTTACGAACTGTAAAAGTCTCACTGATTCCACCACCACGGCGTTTAATCACAACACCTTCGAACAATTGGATACGCTCACGAGTTCCCTCGATTACCTTAACGTGCACTTTCAAAGTGTCACCAGGACGAAAACTCGGAATATCTTTGCGAAGTTGTTCTTGTGTAATCGCTTGAACGATATTCATCTATGACTCCCTCCTTCCGTACAGGCGTTCATACTTCTTCCAGAGATCACCTTGTCTCTTTCATTATCCATAGAGGACCGCCGTATTCCACACAACAGACTTATTGTATCACGCAGCATATAAAAACACAAGCAGAAATAAACAACTTTATAATGGATCACCTTACAAGCATAAGTGTTTTTTTCAGCCATAGTCCGCAAGTTCTCGTATCCACTTCCTCCCTTCTTGTAAAGATAGGTAAAAATTTTTGATCCCCTTTAAAAAAGTCAACCACTCTCGTGGATAAAATAATGTAACTTTCCGACATAGAAGATCGTCTATCATATACTTAAAAGCTCATTTAACGGGCAGCGTAGCGAATTTTAAGAAATAGATGAATGCTAAAGGAGAACCAGGAGAGACATGAAACACATCAGAAAATTATTGTTAGCCTCACTTGCCTTGCTCACATGTACCGTTACCTTATACGCTTATGCTGTGAATCATCCCACCAACGCGTTATCCCACAAGGCCTGCTCGTCTTGGAATGTCGTACAACGTAAATTCTTCACATTAACTCACTCGGACTTTTCATTGCATTCCAAGCTGGATCGCTCTAACTTTGTTATCAAACAAGGCACCGCTACAAAAGTGCCTGTTCTCATGTATCATTACGTTACGCCAAAAGTAGACAATCACGAGCCAAAGAATAAATCCATCATTGACCTGGATGTGTTCGAGCAGAATATGAAATATTTATACGAAAATGGATACCGAACCATTACTCTGGCTCAGCTTGAACAATACGTTAACGGTGAAATCTCGCTACCCGAGAAATCATTTGTCATTACCTTTGATGACGGATATCAAAACAATTATACGCTAGCTTATCCCATACTCAAAAAATATCATTTCCATGCTTCCCTTTTTGTCATAGGTAGCCGGATTCAGTCCACACCAGTTGCTTTTAACCCTAGTAAAAAAAGCGATATCTCCAAGCAAGAGATGGCCGCAGGAAGCGATGTATTTGAGTATAATAGCCACACCTTTAACCTGCATCACAAAGGATATATGGTATGTGGAGACGATCTGCCCGTTACGCTGGATACCAGCCTGCTGGATCACGATATTGAACAGATCAAACATATCGGCATCGATACGCCATATATCGCCTACCCTTATGGATATTTCAGTGAACAAATGATTTACAAACTCCATCAGCATGGATATCGCATGGGATTCACGGTTAGACCCGGATTCGTTCACCCTGGGGATTCACCTATGGTTTTACCTCGCTTAACCGTTACAAATGATACCGATCTCCCTACCCTGCTACAAACGGGTTCCAATGTACTCAGTGAGCGGTTCTAGATTAGTAATACTTCCTAAATAATAATTCAATTCTGTCCTGATTAAATCAAAAAAGCCGATGGATACAGTCTAAGCTGTCCACTCGGCTTTATCTTTACCTATTTCTTATCTCGTTCCGCCTGGTACTGTTCAAGCCATCTCCGTTCCTTCTCCGTCAAATCTGCCGACTCTAACAGTTCAGGTCTGCGCTCCAACGTACGAATTAGCGATTGTTCTCTACGCCAAGCCTCGATATTCAGATGGTGTCCAGACAAGAGCATATCCGGCACCTTCATGCCTCTAAATTCAGGCGGGCGAGTATAATGAGGGTACTCAAGCAATCCCGTACTGAATGAATCCGTCACTGCACTTGTCTCGTTGCCCAGTACTCCCGGAATCAGCCTTACAACGCTATCAATGGCCACCATAGCAGGTAGTTCTCCGCCAGTCAGAACATAGTCACCGATCGATAGTTCATCCGTCACCAGAAATTCGCGGATACGTTCATCATATCCCTCATAATGACCGCAGATAAAGATCAGATGATCTTCTTGAACCAGCTCTTCTGCCTTTTTCTGTGTAAACGTCTCCCCCTGCGGACACATTAGAATAATCCGGGGCGCTTTCATTGTGGTGGCAGCTTCTCCGCGTTGCTGCAAAACATCCTCTACGGCAGCAAAAATCGGATCGGGTTTGAGCACCATACCTCCACCGCCGCCATATGGTGCGTCATCCACAGTGTTATGTTTATTGGTTGCGTAATTACGGAAATTGGTCGCCCCAAGCGATACAAGCCCCTTGGCCTGCGCTTTACCCAGAATGCTTGTGCCAAACACACCGTCGAACATTTCCGGGAATAACGTTAATACATCCACCTTCATGTTACAGCAATCCTTCCATCAGGTGAATCTTGACCTGCTTCTGCTCTACGTCCACATCCAGAACAACATCGTCAATCACCGGAATCAGCACTTCTTTTCCCGCTGGTGTTTTGACTACCCATACATCATTCGCACCCGGGGTCAGAATCTCCGAAATCGTTCCGAGTGTTTCTCCCTCTTCCGTAATGACAGCACATCCTACGATTTGGTGGAAGTAATATTCTCCTTCTTCAAGCTCAGCAAGGTTTTCCTTGGATACTTTGGCTATCCCTCCCTTGAACTTCTCCACTTCGTTAATGTTGCCGTATTCTTTCAGACGAAGGATATACATATTTTTATGCAAACGCGCAGACTCCACTGTAACCGGCACCGGACGATTATCCGGAGTAAACAAAAATAATTCAGCATTCTTGGCGAAACGTACTTCTGGAAAATCAGTCAAAGGCATAATCTTTAATTCGCCGCGAATCCCATGCGTATTCACAACTTTACCAACATTCATAAACTCTGCCATACAATCCTCCTACGAAATTCAATCAAAATGATAACCGATTACCCGCACACTCGACGGTCAGAAACATCTTCCGATTGCTGTTATCCCCGGATATCTTGAACATATTATCAAAAGTCGATATCCGGTGCTAAAGGCGAACACTTCGTTTCTTCAGATTTTTTCTGCCCGCTCCGTTAAAGTGTAATCTCCAAATTAATTTTAACCCTAAATTCCCATTAAACAATTAAATGATAAGTTCAGCATGCACGAAAAGGGGCTAGGACATGCATCCTAACCCCCTTTCGTATATCTTTAAGATATGATATCAACGGTAACCCGTTTATCCATCTTAACTGCTGCTGATGTGACGACCGTACGAAGAGATTTTGCGATTCGTCCTTGTTTTCCGATCACCTTTCCGACATCGTCGGGATGCACCGTCAACTCATAAACGACAAGCCGGTCTTTCTCAATCGTCCGAACCGCCACATCATCCGGATGATCGACCAAAGCCTTAGCAATTATTCTTACTAATTCTTCCATAGATGACCCTCCGAATCAGCACCTTATTTAGATAATTTGGACTCGTGGAATTTCTTCATCACGCCCGCTTTGCTCAGCAAGTTGCGGACAGTGTCGGATGCTTGCGCACCGTTTTGAAGCCATTGCAATGCTTTATCTTCATCGATCTTAACAACAGCCGGTTGTTCAACCGGGTTGTAGTAACCGATCTCCTCGATAAAACGACCGTCACGTGGGGAACGGGAATCCGATACCACTACGCGGTAGAAAGGAGCTTTGTGAGCACCCATACGTTTCAGACGAATACGAACTGCCATTTGAAAATTCACCTCCTTCAATGAAATCTGGTTCTCATGTGAACGGCTGTTCAATCAACGGAAAGGAAACTTCATTCCTTTACCGAGACCTTTCAACTGTTTCATTGCTTTGTTCTTGCCACCCTTAGGACCCATCATATCCGAGAACTGCTTCATCATGCGACGCATCTCATCAAACTGCTTGATCAGACGATTCACCTCTGCGAGCGACGTTCCACTACCGGTAGCAATACGCTTCCGGCGGCTGTGGTTAATCATATCCGGGTTACGCTTCTCTTCCGTTGTCATCGAATAGACAATCGCTTCGATTCGGCCCATCTGTTTATCATCGACTTTCAGGTCCTTCGCTTGTTTCATCTTGCCCATACCCGGAATCATATCCATGATCTGGTCAATTGGTCCCAGCTTTTTCACCTGATCCATCTGCTCCAGGAAATCCTCGAACGTAAATTCTGCATTCCGCATCTTCCGTTCCATTTCCTTCGCTTTCTCGGTATCGATGTTGGACTGTGCCTTTTCAATCAGGGACAACATGTCACCCATACCAAGAATACGTGAAGCCATACGTTCCGGATGGAACGGCTCCAGTGCATCAAGCTTCTCCCCCAGAGAGGCAAACTTGATCGGGCAACCCGTAACTGCTTTAACAGACAGTGCAGCGCCACCACGTGTATCGCCATCCAGTTTGGTCAGTACAACCCCGGTCAGAGCAAGTTGCTGATTAAAGTGTTCCGCCACATTTACAGCATCCTGACCTGTCATACTGTCGACAACCAGCAGTACTTCATCCGGATTCACTACACTGTGAATCTGGCGAAGTTCTTCCATCAGTTCTTCATCCACATGCAAACGTCCCGCTGTATCCACGATCACATAATCATGTCCGTTATCTTTTGCATGTTGCAAACCTTGGCGAGCAATTTCCACCGGGCTTGTCTGATCACCGAGGGTGAACACTGGCGCCTTCAACTGTTCTCCGAGAACTTGAAGCTGCTTGATCGCAGCCGGACGATAAATGTCACCCGCAATCAGCAAGGGTCTGCTGTTTTGCTTTTGCAACATTTTCGCCAGTTTACCGGAAGTCGTCGTTTTACCCGCACCCTGTAATCCAACCATCATGATCACTGTAGGTGGTTTGTTTGACTTCGCGAGTTTAGCTTGGCTTCCACCCATTAACTCTGTTAACTCTTTGTTAACAATGTCGATGATGACCATTCCGGGAGTAAAGCTGTCCATCACTTCTTTACCGACAGCCTTCTCCTTCACTTTGGCGATGAATTCCTTGACCACTTTGAAGTTTACATCCGCTTCAAGCAATGCCAGACGTACTTCGCGCATCGCTTCGGCTACGTCTTCGTCAGACACCTTGCCTTTGCCGCGCAACTTGCTGAACACATTCTGCAATCGGGTCGTTAATCCTTCAAATGCCATGATCCCACCTCCTTCATGCTTCAATTCCATTTTAAGACCGATTCGTCCCACTTCACTGCAGACAATGGCTATTCTCCCAGTAAAGCAACGAGATCGTGTATTGGTTTGTTGTTATCCACGGTAACGCCAGCGCGTTCCAGTGCTTGTTGTAAATCTTCAAGGCAGCGGCTGCGTCTTTCATACTTCTCAAGCAAGCCAAGCTTGCTCTCATAGTTTTCAAGCACTTGTTCAGCACGCTTGATATGTTCGTATACCGCCTGGCGGCTGATCTCAAACTCGGCTGCAATTTCACCAAGTGAAAAATCATCATGAAAGTAATATTTCAGAAACGTTTGCTGCTTCTCTGTCAGCAGTGATTCATAAAAGGCAAACAGCAAGTTAATCCGGTTTGTTTTCTCAAGCCGGTTTTCTTGACTCATATCAGGGCACTCCCTTCGTCAAGGAAAAACACTTTACACTCTTGCAACGTTCCTAATAATACCTAAAACAAATCAGGATGTCAAGCAAAAATACTTGTCACAATAAAAAGAGATGTAAAGCTTGGCATGGACCGTTTAAAAATGCCATCTTTAAACGCTCTGAAGCCTCATTTTTGTTACTATATCTCTATAACATACGAGTAGCTCCTTCAGGCCAAAACCAGGAAGAAAAACGAAACGCCCCTTTATGAAGAGACGATTCGTTTAGTACTTCTAACGAAGTGGTGTCAGATAGATTAAGACCGCAAAGAAATGCAGAATACTGCCTGCCAGTACAAACAGATGCCAGATCGCATGATGAAACGGGAAACCTCTCCATACATAGAACAATGTCCCCAGCGTATACATCAGGCCTCCTGCAACCAATAGTGCAATCCCGCCTGTGGGAATCGCTGACACAAGCGGTTGCCAAGCAATAACGATTAGCCACCCCATCGCGATATAGAAGATCGTAGACATAAACAGAAATTTCTTAGTGAAAAAGGCTTTGAAGATCACTCCGGCCAGTGCAATGCCCCAGATGACACCGAATAGCGTCCAGCCAAGTGTTCCCCGAACTGCGACGAATAAAAACGGCGTATATGTGCCTGCAATAAACAGATATATGGAAGAGTGGTCAAAAAACTCAAACAAATCTTTTGCCTTTCCCTCTTTGAGCGCGTGCACCAACGTTGAATTCGTGTAGAGCATCAACATGGTAATGCCATAGATTGTAAAACTCACAACATGCCAGGCCGTGCCTTTCATACTGGAGAAAACAATTAACAATACTAACGCAGCTACACTAAGCGCAGCGCCAATTCCATGTGTCACGGCATTAGCGACCTCTTCACGGCGGGAATAGGTATAGGTATTGGCCATATCAACCTTCCTTTCTAACCCATCACAATATCAGTTACCTTTCATTATACACGTATTGCCGATGACATTACACGTGAGCTCTCACATGATGCAGCGGCAATACGGTGAACATGATTATTCGTTTACGACCCAAGATCAGGATAAGATTAGGATTGTGTACTCTCGTCTTCGGCACTCTCTACTGGTTGCTCCTGAATTAACCCCGCGAACAACGCGTGAACAAACTGCTCAGAATCAAATTCCTGCAGATCATCAATCTTCTCCCCAAGACCAACGAGCTTCACAGGCAGGTCCAGCTCCTGACGGATTGCCACTACAATACCGCCTTTAGCTGTTCCATCAAGCTTGGTCAACACAAGACCCGTTACTCCACTTTTCTCTCCGAAAAGTTTGGCCTGGTTCAGCGCATTTTGTCCCGTCGTCGCATCCAACACCATCAGCACTTCATGCGGCGCACTTGGAATCTCACGCTGAATGACACGATAAATTTTGTTCAGCTCGTCCATCAGGTTGCTTTTATTTTGCAGGCGGCCTGCCGTATCGCATAACAACACATCAGCTCCGCGCTGTTTTGCTGCCTGCACTGCATCGTACATAACAGCAGCCGGATCAGAACCGGATTGCTGTTTAATCACATCTACGCCAGCACGCTGGCCCCATACTTCAAGTTGCTCGATCGCTCCAGCTCGGAACGTATCGCCCGCTGCCATAATTACTTTTTTCCCTTGTTGCTTGAAACGGTGAGCCAGCTTGCCAATCGTGGTTGTTTTACCAACACCGTTCACACCAACAAACAAAATAACCGTAATGCCATCCGGATTCATTTTCAGTTCATTGTTTTGTTCCCCACGAAGCAAATCTGTCAGTTTCTCCGACAATACAGGCTGTAACTCAGCCGCATCCTCAATTTTGCGTTTCTTCACCTCTGCGCGCAGGTCTTCAATCAGATTCATGACCGTATTGACGCCTACGTCCGCTCCGATCAGAATTTCTTCAAGTTCCTCGTAAAATTCCTCATCAATTTTTTTGCGGCGAATGACCAGATCGGTTACTTTTTCCACAAGCCCTTTGCGTGTCTTTTCCAGGCCATCCTTGAACTGTTTAGTAACCGACTCCGTTTTACTTGCAATGCTGTCCCGTAGCTTTTTAAAGAAACTCATAAAGCCCCTCCATCGTGTAGATAATTAAATCGTAAATGGTCATGATTTTGTAAAATTAAATGAATCCTATTTTGAAGCGAACTGCCCTCTCCATGCAATTAGGCGATTTCCGCTTCCTCATCATCCAGTTTAACCGAAACGAGTTTGGATACTCCGCCCTCTTCCATCGTAACTCCGTATAGGACATCTGCCTCTTCCATCGTGCCTTTCCGGTGCGTAACCACAATAAATTGGGTTTGTTCAGAAAACTCACGCAAATACTGGGCAAAACGAACAACGTTCGCTTCATCCAAGGCAGCCTCAACTTCGTCCAAAACGCAGAATGGTACAGGTTTGACGTGCAGAATGGCAAAGAGCAGCGCCATCGCCGTTAAGGCCCGTTCTCCACCAGACAACAGTTGCAGATTTTGCAATTTCTTACCTGGCGGCTGAGCTACGATATCAATGCCTGTTTCAAGGAGTCGCTCAGGGTCCATCAGAACCAGATCAGCGCGTCCACCGCCAAACAGCTTGGTGAAAACAGTACCGAATTCGCGGCGAATCGCATCAAACGTAATTTTGAATCGCTTCGCCATTTCATCTTCCATTTCCTTGATGACCTGATAGAGTGTCGTTTTGGCTTCCACCAGATCATTTTTCTGTTCATTCAGGAACTCATACCGCTCATTCACCCGCTGGAACTCTTCGATTGCACCGAGGTTCACATCGCCAAGAGCCGATATTGCACGTTTTAGCTTCTGTACCTCAGCTTGTGTGCTCTCCACATCTTCAGGCACTGGATAACGTTCTTTGGCAAGCTCATAGCCTAACTCATATTCATCTGTCAGCTTACGCAAAATGTTTTCCAGCTCAACATCCAGACGGTTCACGGAAATTTCAGTCTGACGCATCTGCTCTTCCACCGCTTTGAGCTGTGTACGCTGCTCCTTCGTTTCACTTTCGGCCAGTTCCAGCTTTTTCGAAAGTTCACTGCGCGCGGCACGTTTGAAGTCCAATTCTTGAGATGCCTGTGCCTTTTTTAGCTTATACTCGTTCAGATCTTCAATCTGTTTTACACTTTCACTCTGTGTTTTCTTGAAATCCGCTTCCATCGAAGCGAGCAGTGTGCGATTCTGGCGCAGATCTTTAACAAGTGAATCGACCTCGCGCTCCAGCCTCCGCAACTGCTCCTCATTTGAGAAGCGTTCCTGATCCAGCTTACCTTCCCGCACTTTCAGTTCGGTCAGCTGCGTTTGCAACTCTTCTTTTGCAGACTCATTGGCTTTCCGGGCAAACTCTGCTGCATGAATAGCGCGATGGGTTGCTTTCTCCTCTTCCTCAAGCTGTTCGAGTTTTTTCTCCGCTTCAACCCGGGATTTGTCCAGTTCCTTAATTTCTTCCGTAAACCCGTTCTTTTCCTGACCTGCCACAGCGACCTGTTCCAATACATGGCGCAGTTCATGCTCAACTTGCTTCATCTCCATCGAAGCCTGTTGCTCTGCATTTCGGGTATCGTCACCAGACTGACGTAGCTGATCCAGCTTGTCCTGACACTGCTCCAGCTGAGCCTTGACATCTTCCACACTGCGATGCAACTTCACAATCTGCTGCTCGGTATCCAGAATATCTTGATCCAGCTGATCCAGTTGCCGCTTGCGGCTGAGCAGACTGCCATTTTTTTTGTGCTGACTGCCGCCAGTCATGGAACCGCCAGCGTTGACGACATCCCCTTCGAGAGTTACGACACGGAAACGATACTGACAACGTGCTGCAATTTTATTCGCGAACTCCAACGTTTCTGCAATGATGACATTTCCGAGCAAGCTACCGATAATCGAGGCATATCTTGAATCATACTGTACAAGCTCAGCACCGATGCCAACAAAACCGTCCATCCCCTCAACCATCGAGCGCTCACCTGCACCAATTGAACGAGGACGAATAACGTCCAGCGGAAGAAAGGTTGCACGTCCCAATTGACGTTGCTTCAAGAAAGCAATAGCCTGTCTCGATACGGCCTCGTTCTCCATGACGATATGCTGTAACGCAGCCCCCATCGCTGTTTCTACCGCAAGCTCGATCTTTTCGGGAACTTTAACGAGTTCTGCCACAGCACCATGTACTCCGTTTAGCGTCCCTTTTCGAGAAGCTTTGAGCACTTCTTTTACGCCCAGCATGAAACCGTCAAAATCATCCTGCATTTCTTTCATCGTATCCCGGCGGGACACTTGTGCCTCACGCTTTTGTTCCCATTTACGTACGGTGCCACGGCCCTCTTCCAACAGTTTTTGCAAAGACTGCAGCCGTTCACTTTCCGAAATATAACTCCCGCGCAGTTCACTGATTTCCTTACCTAACCGAACCACTTTTTTCTGAATTTCGGCTTTGCGGCCTTCTAACGTTTCTTTCTGTTCTTCCCACTTGCCGGATTCCTCTGATGCACGGTTCATTCTGCGCTCCAGCGCTTCTTTTTGCTGGTCCACATACCGTATTTCGTTTCGTGCCTGCGCCATCTGATTCATCAGTTCCAGCAAGTTGCCTTTGAGGCTCTCTTCCTGCTGCTGACTTATTCCACCTGTAACACCGATTAGCTTGGCTTCTTCTTCCGACAGTCGATTTTTTACGTCAGCCAGTTCCAGTTCAAGCTTGCCAAACTTCTCCCGCAAGGCAATCAGTTCAGCTTCACGCTCCCGATGCCTCTCCTCGCTCACCGCCAGTGTTTCCCTCAGCTGCTCCTGATTCGCTTGCAGATTACGCGAGCGTTCCCGAAGAAGTTCTCCATGCCCTTCGCTTTTCTCTGTTGCCTCACTAAATTGCAGCAAAGCAGCCTGAAGTTCTTCCGTCTCCGTTTCCAGCAGACGTAGCGCATTCCGATCATTCTCCAGCTTCGCATCATGTGTGGATACAATCGCCGCTAATCCAACCTCTTCGTGTTTAAGTGATTCCAGACGTTCGCTCGCTTTGCTCCAGGACGCATGAATCTGTTCAATCTGATACACATACATCGAAATTTCCTTCGATTTGAGTTCGGTACGAAGCTGCTTGTAATGCATGGCTTTCTCGGATTGTTCTTTAAGCGGGCCAATCTGATCCTCCAGCTCGGTTACAAGATCGTGAATACGTAGCAGATTTTGCTCTGTCTCATCCAGCTTTCGCGTTGCATCCCGTTTGCGGGATTTATATTTAACGATTCCTGAAGCCTCTTCAAAGATTCCACGGCGATCCTCTGAACGAGTGCTCAAGATCTCCTCAATACGTCCTTGTCCAATAATCGAGTAAGCCTCTTTGCCGATCCCCGTATCCATGAACAGTTCTGTAATATCTTTCAAGCGACAGGATTGTTTATTGATAAAATATTCACTGTCCCCGCTGCGATGAACACGACGGGTCACGGTTACTTCACCGAAATCCAGAGCGAGTGCATGATCCTCATTGTCCAGTGTAAGGGAAACCTCTCCGTAATTGACAGCTTTACGCGCATCACTGCCTGCGAAAATAATATCTTCCATTTTACCGCCACGGAGTGACTTGGCACTTTGCTCCCCTAGCACCCAGCGGATACCATCGGATATATTACTTTTACCGCTCCCGTTCGGACCTACAACTGCTGTAATACCTCGAACAAATTCCATTTCCGTTTTGTCGGCGAATGACTTGAATCCACCCAATTCTATTCGTTTCAGAAACATAGGGCTTCTCGTCACCTCCTCTTGCAAATTTCAAATAATGCTTTTAGCACCTAGTTAAAGATCCGAAATCTCTCTCGAGTCCCTTTACAAAAAAAAGAGCAAAAAGCAGTCCGGCCGATTACTTCCGCCGGGGCGGGCCCGCGGGCTGCTCTTTGCTCTTCGTTTGTCTAAGCGCTGCCTGGTACAATTCAGGCCTCAGGAAGCTTCAATCGTTCAAGCGCCGCAGATGCTGCCTGTTGTTCCGCCTCTTTTTTGGAGCGTCCTGTACCTCGGCCAAGTCGTTCTTGGCCCATATGAACCTCCGAGACAAACTCACGTTCATGGGCTGGTCCCCGTTCTTCGACGATCCGGTACTCCAGAGCCCCCATATTGTGATGCTGTGTGAGTTCCTGCAATTCTGTTTTGTAATCACTCATTTGCAGCTTGCTGCCAACAACGATTAACGGAAACACATGCTGATCCAGAAATGCTCGCACAGGTTCAAGACCCTGATCCAGGTATAATGCACCTATAAATGACTCGAACACATCCGCCAGAAGAGCTGGACGTGTACGTCCTCCAGTTAATTCCTCACCTTTTCCAAGAAGTACATATTGTCCAAAACTAAGCGCTTCAGCAAATTTGACGAGGGAAGGTTCACAGACAATGGATGCCCGCATCTTTGTTAGTTCTCCTTCCGGACGGTTAGGGTACAGATGATACAAGTACTCCGATACAGTCAACTCCAATACGGCATCGCCCAGAAACTCCAGACGTTCGTTATCCTGATGTTGACTGAATCGGTGTTCGTTTACGTAAGAAGCATGGGTAAACGCTTGTTTTAGAAGCTGCCTGTTGTCAAATTTGATTTGAAGTTTTTGTTGTAACTGCTTCAGATCTTCACTCAAACGAACTAGCCCCTTATGCTTCAAATTTTTTGAGAATAATGGTGGCGTTGTGACCGCCAAATCCAAATGAATTAGACATTGCTACGTTCACTTTGGTTTGACGCGGAACGTTAGGTACATAGTCCAGATCACATTCAGGGTCCTGATCTTCCAGGTTGATCGTTGGAGCCAGTGTCTGATGTGTCAGGGACAATCCGCAGATAACAGCCTCAACCCCGCCCGCAGCGCCAAGCATATGGCCTGTCATGGACTTGGTGGAACTTACGGCTAGCTTGTACGCATGATCGCCAAACGCCTTTTTGATCGCTAGCGTTTCGGAACGGTCACCTACTGGTGTTGAAGTTCCGTGTGCATTGATGTAATCCACTTCTTCCGGCTGAATGCCTGCATTGCGTAGCGCCATCGTCATACAACGTGCTGCTCCGTCTGGATCTGGTTCTGTCATATGGTGTGCGTCACCAGTCAGACCGTAACCGATGACTTCACCGTAGATTCGTGCGCCACGAGCCTGAGCATGTTCCAGAGATTCCAGAATCAGAATTCCGGCACCCTCACCCATAACAAATCCGTCACGCCCCGTATCAAAAGGACGACTTGCCTTCACAGGATCGTCATTACGTGTAGACATCGCACGCATCGCGCAGAAGCCTGCAAGTCCAGTTGGCCTAATGGTTGCCTCAGCACCGCCGCAGATCATTGCATCTGCATCACCATTTGCAATCAACTTGAACGAATCTCCAATGGAGTGTGTTCCTGTTGCACAAGCGGTAACAACGTTGATGTTCGGTCCTTTGGCACCAAGTGAAATGGACATCTGTCCAGATGCCATATTCGAAATCATCATCGGAATAAAGAACGGGCTCACACGTTTAGGGCCTTTTTGCAAAAGCGCATTGTGCTGATCTTCCCAAGTTCCCAATCCACCAATACCAGAACCAATCGATACACCAAAACGTTCTGCATCAATGTTCTCATTGATTTTCAGGCCGCTATCTTCAACTGCTTTGAAACCAGCTGCCACAGCGAACTGTACAAAACGATCCATCTTCCGTGCATCTTTTCGATCCATATATTCTTCCGGGTTGAAATCTTTGATCTCGGCTGCAATCTGTGTCGTGTATTCACTAACATCAAATGCCTCAATCTGAGAAATTCCGGACTTTCCTGCCATTAAACTGCCCCAGAACGTCTCTAAATCTTTTCCGAGCGATGTCATTACGCCCATTCCGGTAATTACAACTCTTTGTTTCAACCGACTCACCTCTATATCGACTGCATTACGCAAGTATTTTGTGGGAATATCCGCAGACTCGAATGCACGACGCCTCTCCAGAGATCAGCAAGCATCTTGTCTGCGGGATGTGAAAAACCAATGAATGATGAGAAGTCCCGCCTGTTCGAAAACAGGAGCGGGACTGAATTGACTTTAGGTATGAGATTGTATGTAGTTTACAACTTCACCTACGGTCGTAATTTTTTCTGCATCTTCATCAGAGATTTCCAAATCGAATTCATCTTCCAATTCCATGACCAATTCCACTACATCCAAAGAATCAGCACCCAAATCTTCTTTGAAAGATGCTTCAAGTGTAACTTCAGCTTCGTCTGCGCCCAAGCGGTCGACGACGATGCGTTTTACACGCTCCAATACATCGGACATCCGGTTCACCTCCTCCTTGGTATTATACGAGAATCGCAGGCAAAATGCCATAGAAGACATATGCGGCTCCCGGCCGGGGAACCCGGCCTTTTTCCGGCATTTCGGATCGTCCAGCGCCTGTTCCCCGACTTTGATTCAAAGTCCAGGAAATTTACATGTACATGCCGCCATCAACATGCAGTGTTTGACCTGTCATATAGGATGAAGCTTCTGATGCAAGGAATGTAACCACACCAGCAATTTCATCCGGCTGTCCCAGACGGGACAACGGAATGCCACTAAGCATACCATCGACCAGCTCTTGAGACAATTCCTTGGTCATATCGGTTTCAATGAAGCCTGGTGCAATGCAGTTCACCGTAATTCCGCGAGAAGCAAGCTCTCGAGCAGAAGCCTTCGTTAAACCGATCACTCCCGCTTTGGCAGCCACGTAGTTGGCTTGACCCGGATTACCCAGCACACCAACAACAGAAGAGATGTTAATAATCCTTCCTGAACGTTGTTTCATCATTGGACGTGTTACTGCCTTCAGACAGTTAAACACCCCTTTAAGATTCGTTTCGATAACTTGATCGAACTCTTCTTCTTTCATTCGCATAATGAGGTTGTCCCGTGTAATCCCCGCATTATTCACCAGAATATCGACATTCCCCCATGCTTCAAGCGTTGTTTTCACCATCTGTTCCGCTTCAACCATCTGACCTACATTCGCCTGAATCGTAATCGCCTGTACACCTTTTGCACGAATCTCCTCGGCTACTTCCTCTGCCGCAGCCTGACTGCCCGCATAGTTTACAGCTACATTCGCTCCGGCTTCAGCCAGGGCAAGTGCAATACTACGGCCAATTCCGCGGGACGCTCCGGTTACTAATGCATTTTTACCTTCTAACGGTTTAGACATAACCATTCCTCCTCTCCCTGAATCTACACAAGTTGAACTTCGATTATTTACACAGCCACTCCGATGACAGAATAACCTTTCAATCGCTGTTATCCCCAGATTTTCTTGATTCCCTTTTCCAAAGGAAAAAATCTGGTGATAAAGGCGAAGCATCTGCTTCCGATACAGCTTTCTTTCCGAAAAACTTTTAGCTTCGCTTTTTAGGGTTTTTTCTGTCCTCTCCGTTAAAGTGTAAATAAATAGTTTTGCTTGTGTGATTTAATTATTATTTTTAAGATCGGTTGCAGTTGCTTCCAATGTTTCGAGACTGTTTACATTGTATAATTTTACGGTTTTATCTGTTTTTTTAATCAAACCGGTTAATACATTGCCTGAACCAATCTCAATAAACGTATCCACACCTTGTTCAATCAGCCATGTCACACTGTCTTCCCATAAAACCGGAGAATAGACCTGAGTCGTAAGCAAGTTCTGAAATTGTCCATCTTCAGCAGGTCTTGCGGTTACGTTAGCTACCACAGGAACCTTCGCAGGTGAGAACGTCGTTGTACTCAGCTTATCGGCCAGCTTATCTGCAGCGCCTTTCATCAATGAAGAGTGGAACGGACCACTTACTTCAATTGCAATTGCGCGCTTGCCACCTGCCTCTTTCACCCGTTCTGACACGGCAGCAACGCCCTCTTTTACACCCGAAATAACGATTTGTCCAGGACAGTTCATGTTGGCAAGTTCAACTGTATCTCCGCTTTCTGACACTTCACGGCAAAGCACCCCCAGCGCTTCCCGATCTGCACCCAGTACAGCAGCCATTGCTCCCTGTCCACCTGGAATAGCTTCTTCCATATACTGACCACGTGCCCGGACAATTTGCACAGCATCCTCAAAGGAAAGAACACCCGCTGCCACTAGTGCACTGTATTCGCCCAAGCTATGACCTGCAGCATAGTCTGCCTCAATTCCTTTTTCTTTGAAAGCCTCCAGCAGTGCAATACTCGCGGTGAGCAGTGCCGGCTGGGTATTGGATGTCTGTTTCAGCTCCGTGTCTGGTCCTTCAAAGATCAGGTTGCTCAGCGAGAAGCCCAGTGCCTCATCTGCTGTGCGAAAAACTTCCGTGGCTGCAGGTACAGACTCATATACATCTTTGGCCATACCTACTTTTTGTGATCCCTGTCCAGGGAATACAAAAGCGATTTTACCCATTTCATTCATCCTCCAGCTGTCTAGTTTACCATACGAGTACGGATGCGCCCCAAGTCAAACCGCCGCCAAAGCCAACCATCAAAACAGTATCTCCTGCTTTCATACGGCCTTCTTCTGCAGCTTCAACCAGTGCAAGTGGAATGGATGCCGCCGACGTGTTCGCATACTTGTCTACATTGACAACCACTTTCTCCTCTGGAAGTTCCAGTCGTTGCATAGCTGATTGAATAATTCGAACATTCGCCTGATGTGGAACGAACAAATCAACATCCGTGCGATCCATGCCAGCTTTGCGAAGGACTTCAATCGTTGCTGTACCCATGACACGAACAGCAAATTTAAACACTTCACGGCCGTTCATATAGATATAATGCTTTTTGTTCTCAATCGTTTCCGCACTTGCTGGCAGACGTGAACCACCGCCTTCAATGTTAAGAAGACTACCTCCTGCCCCTTCTGCACCGAGATCAAAAGCTTTGAAACCACGGCCTTCTGGAACTTCACCAACAACAACAGCTCCTGCTCCATCACCGAAAAGAACACAAGTGTTGCGGTCTGTGTAGTCTGTAATACGCGACAAACAATCTGCACCAATAACAAGCGCGTTGTTGTACATGCCGCTTTGAATGAAACTGGTTGCCGTTGCAAGGCCGTATACAAACCCGGAACAAGCAGCAGACAAATCAAATGCAGCAGCGCCTTTGGCACCCAGTTTATCCTGCAGAATGCAAGCTGTCGACGGGAAAGAGGAATCCGGCGTAATCGTAGCAACGATAATCAGATCCAGATCACTGCCTGTCATGCCAGCAGATTCAAGCGCTTTTATTGCTGCCTCATAGGCTAGATCAGAAGTGGCTTGATCCGGTGCAGCGATATGCCGCTCCTTAATTCCTGTACGACTGACAATCCACTCGTCATTCGTATCGACCATTTTCTCCAAATCACTGTTTGTCAAAATTTTCTCCGGCACATATTTACCTGTACCAATAATCCCTACCGGGCGCAAATTATTCATATCGTCACTCACTTCCCACTAATTTCCTTTGATATGCTCTCCACCAACTGGTTTTGTACTGCAATCCGTGCCTGACGCACGGCATTTTTGATCGCATTGCCGTCAGCGGAACCATGGCTTTTGACGACCAGGCCACTCAAACCTAGCAACGGGGCACCACCGTGTTCCGTATAATCCAGTTTGCTTTTTAACCCACGCAATTCTGGCATGAGTACCGCCGCAGCCAATTTATTTTTGAAGGATGAAGTAAACTTTTCTTTGAGCAGGCCAAAAATCGCTCCTGCCGCGCCTTCCAGTGATTTCAGCAGGATGTTGCCGGCAAATCCGTCACACACCAGCACATCACAGGCGCCAGTCAGTACATCACGTGCCTCTACATTCCCGACAAAACGAATCGGAAGCTGTTCTAAGAGCGGATATGCATGTTTGGTCAACTCATTGCCTTTGCCAGGCTCTGTCCCCACATTGAGCAACCCCACTCTCGGGGATGCAATGCCTTGTACTTTTTGTCGGTACAAACTGCCCATCAGCGCGTATTGTGCCAAGTGCTCCGGTTTAGCATCCATATTCGCACCGAGGTCTAGCGCAAGCACACCTACATCATCCATCGTGGGAATCATGGGGGCAAGTGCAGGGCGTTCAATTCCGTCCATCCGGCCTACAACAAGCAAACCAGCCGTCATTAACGCCCCTGTATTTCCTGCCGAGATCATGGCGTCGGCTTCCTTCTCTTTGACCATACGTCCGGCTACAACCATGGAAGAATCCTTTTTGCGCCTTACTGCCTTTACCGGTTCATCATCTGAACCAATTACTTCGGAAGCGTGCCGAACGCTCAAGTTGGCCGGTCTTGTTCCTGACTGACTTAAAAGAGGTTCAATCTTGGCTTCATCGCCAACCAGGACGATCTGTGTATCCGCCCATTCCGTAGCTGCGGCTATAGCCCCTTCTACGGTTGACGCAGGAGCATGGTCTCCTCCCATGGCATCAATGACGATTTTCATTCCAAATGACCTCCTTCTTTGCTGTCTTCTCCACCTGAATGATAGATCACAAAATTTCCTTGGAACACCATTTCTTCACCAACATAAGTGAACACTTCAACTTTGGCTTTCCCCTTCTGACCGGGAATGGATTTCACATATGCTTTGGCAATACACTTTTCTCCTAAACGAACAGAGCGAACAAAACGTATATCTGCCGAAGCAGTTAACGCAATCTCATCATTAATGACAGCGACAGCAAGTGAATTCGCTTGTGCAAAGACATAGTGCCCGCGGGCAATACCTGTTCTTGAAAAAACATGTTCCTCTTTGATCTCAAATAAGGATATCCCGCTCTTGTCCAGCTGTAAATCCACAATATCACCGATAATCTCATGCAGGGGCAGCGATCGCACCTGATCATACGAGCGCTCCGCCATCAGTTTCATCCGTTCCCGAAGCTCCGGTATGCCAAGTTCCAGCCTGTCAAGACGGATCGTCTGGATACTTACCTTCAATTGACGTGTAAGCTCCTGATCGGTCACAAACGGATTCTCGTCTATCATTTTGGTTAACTGCTGTTGCCTCTGTCTCTTCGGTAAACGCTCGATGCCTGACACCCCCCGCTGTATCGTTTCCAGAACCTGCCTTTAGGTCAAGTTCGTTCTTTCAAACCTTACTTCTTTATATGCTGTAGCCCTGCTTATTCAGGGAGCTTCTAAATAAAAGTGTATGATGATCTGTATGTAACGTCAAATCTTAGAACCTGGTACTAAAGTATAGTATATCTCATCCTGTGTCAAAAAGAAAGGCTAGTATAACAAATTCACATCACCTCATCAAAGTACTGATGAACATGTGTAGCAAGCATACATACCCGCTTGAACAAGCTTATGCGTTCGCTTTTCTTTTACACAAAAAAGCAACACCTCATCGAAATGAAGTGTTGCTTGATGTGTAGCTATTATTGAGAGATGATCTCTCTTGCTTTGTACGTTCCGCACACTTTGCACACGTGGTGAGCAAGCTTCAATTCGCCGCATTGTTCACATTTCACCATGCCCGGTACAGCCAATTTAAAGTGAGTGCGACGTTTGTCGCGACGCGTCTTGGACGTTCTCCGTTGAGGTACTGCCATTATTCCCACCTCCTTATCAAAATCAACCTTTGCAGGTAGTTGTTACGTTCGATTTTCAATCATGCTCATTTAAAAAAATCCTTGAGTCCTGCAAGCCGCGGATCAATAACCTGGTTATCGCAACCGCAGTCACCTTCGTTCAGCTCATGGCCACACTTAGGACAAAGTCCTTTGCATGTCTCGCTACAGAGCGGTACAAACGGAAGATCCAGCAGAAAAGCTTCCTCGGCATAACCTTTCAGATCAACGCTATCCTCATCCACATAGAGAGTATCGTCGTCTTCAGATAATTCCTCTGGCTGTTTTCCCTGCTTGAATTGCTCATGAAAATCAATATGAAAATGTTCACTTAGCGGCTTGAGGCAACGGGAGCACAACATGTCCACCCCTACTGTCAGCTTGCCATGAACATCCACAACGTTCTCCTCTCTGATCTCTGCAGATAAATCTGCAGTCAGCGGAGTAACGGCTGTGATATCTTGTCGGTTAGAAACCAGATGTTTGATATCCCACTGTTCGTTAAAGCGCAGGGGGCGATCACTGGTTGCCACTTTGCGAAATGGCATTATCATGTTCTATCACTCCAAACGAAACCAATTTCATAAATAGTTGTCTAACGAATGGCGGCAGTTTACAGTACAAGACGATCCTAATATGTGCGTTCATTCCTGACTGTATGTATGCTGTCTGTCACTCACAAAAGATTTATGAAACTGACTTAACAAACAAAAATCATTATACCGATTTTCCAAGAGGTTTGTCAACACTTTTAACTTTACACCCTTTGCGGAAAACGATCACTTCGATTAAACCGCCACATCTGGTCTATTATAGACCTACTCCATCTTAACTACAAGTCATCCCTACACTTATACTTATGTTTCTATCCCCTCTGCTTATATTCTGTTGCTCTCCGCTCCTTACATCGGTCACCAATCGTTAACAAATGGTGTGATCTATGTCACACAGGTCGCTAAATCTGATGCCTATACTTTTCGTAGATTCAATCACAAAGTAACTTTCACAACCATTTTTATAACAATCTATTATTGATATTTCAAAAGAAAATCGGGAGGGAAAATACATGTTAAGCCAACAAACGATTAACGTAATCAAATCTACTGTACCCGTACTTGAAATTCATGGAGAAGCCATTACACGCCACTTTTATCAAACGATGTTTGCGGCTCATCCGGAGCTATTAAACATTTTCAATCACGCGAATCAAAAACAAGGCCGCCAGCAAGCCGCACTCGCCAACATGGTTTACACCGCGGCAATGCACATCGATAACCTCGCGGCTATTTTGCCAGCCGTTCGTCAGGTTGCTCACAAACACCGTAGCCTCGGCATTGTACCTGAACAATACGCTATCGTTGGCACTTATCTGCTTCAAGCCATCAAAGATGTACTCGGTGATGTCGCAACCGATGAAATTTTAGCCGCTTGGGACGATGCTTATCAAATGATTGCAGATGCTTTTATAGGCATCGAGCAGGATATGTATAGCGAAGCCGAAAATCAAACGGGTGGATGGGACGGTTTCAGAACCTTCAAAGTTGCGAAAAAAGTACAAGAAAGCGAACTCATCACTTCGTTTTATTTGATACCGGAGGATGGCAAGTCTATCTCTTCATACAAGGCAGGACAATATATCAGCATTAAAATCCAGCCTGCCGGACAGGAATTCACCCAGATTCGTCAGTATTCCCTTTCCGACGCACCTGGCAAACCCTATTTTCGTATATCCGTGAAACGTGAATCGGGTGGATCGGATCGCCCTGACGGTGTAATTTCCAATTATCTTCACCATCATATTACAGAGGGGAGCCTGGTCGAACTCTCCGCTCCTGCGGGTGATTTCATATTGGATATGGAAGATCCGCGTCCTGTTGTGCTGTTAAGCGGAGGTGCAGGGATAACCCCTATGGTCAGCATGCTGAATACAATGTTGGAGTCGGATGATCAGCGTTCCATTACCTTTTTACATGCTAGCCCGAACGGATTATCGCACGCGTTCCGCGATCACGTAAGTCAACTGGCTCATGAGCATGTTAATCTCAACGCACACTATTGTTACACTTCGCCTGCCGATTCCGATCTGGAAAATGAGCTGGCTTATAAACAGGGATACATGGATGCAGCATGGCTTCGTCAAGTGATTCAAGAACCGGATGCGAACTATTATCTGTGCGGCTCTGTCACGTTTATGCGTTCGTTATATGCAGAACTTCTGTCCATTGGTGTTGCAGAAGATCGTATCCATTATGAATTTTTCGGGCCAAAAGCCAGTCTTGCTCCTGCTACGGAGAATGTCTGAGCATAAAATATAGTCGAAAAATGTGTAGAATTCATCTTAAAGGTACAAAAATGGATTCCGAGGAAGTGGCGGTTACTTCTTAGGTATTTTCTTATGAAAGATTTTCCGAAAAATAATCAGGACTATATTTCAGGTACAGGCAGCATCTGCGGATGCTGGTTCTGTGCCTTTTTTCATCATTTGCTCTAATGCCGGCTCTACTCTATGATGAAATATGATGAAAGAGGTAAAATGAGCTTTGACGGTGAACTGATTGTTTATGACTACTTATGTATGCAGATACGAAGATGACAGAACAACTGCAGAGGCAGGTTACTGCCTGAATATTTTTAAGAATAAGTTTGCTATAGTTAAAGTACGAAAGGAGTAACGCTCATGAAAGCTGTAGGCGTTATTGTGGAATATAACCCGTTGCACAACGGACATGTGCATCATCTGAATGAATCGCGGCGGCTTAGCGGAGCAGACGCCGTTGTTGCCGTGATGAGCGGCCCTTTTCTCCAGCGTGGCGAACCCGCCATCGTTGGTAAAAGGGCACGCACCGAGATGGCGCTCCATGCTGGCGCCGATCTCGTGATGGAATTGCCGGTTGCCTATGCGGTTCAACCGGCGGAGTGGTTTGCCTTTGGTGCGGTATCGCTGCTTCACCGCACCGGGGTTGTGGACTCGCTCTGCTTTGGCAGCGAGTCCGGCGACATCGACAGCCTGCAGCGCATTGCGCGCGTGCTGGCTGTGGAGCCCGCAGGGCTGCGCGAGG
This sequence comes from Paenibacillus xylanexedens, assembly GCF_007680605.1. Classification (GTDB taxonomy): domain Bacteria; phylum Bacillota; class Bacilli; order Paenibacillales; family Paenibacillaceae; genus Paenibacillus; species Paenibacillus xylanexedens_B. The sequence continues at coordinate 763,167 of NZ_VEIO01000001.1, read as the reverse complement.
ATATCGCGCGCCGCCTGCGGGAGGGCGCCAGCTACCCCGCCGCGTACGCAGGCGCGGCGGCAGCGCTGGCGCCCGGCGGCGTCGATGCTCACGACGCCGCCGCACTGCTGGAGCAGCCCAACAATTCGCTTGGGCTGCACTACCTCATCGCGCTGCAACGGCTTGGCAGCGCGATCCAGCCCTTGACGGCGGCACGTACCGGTGCCGCCTATCACCAGGCGACGCCCGGTCCGGGGGCGATCGCCAGTGCCACAGCTGTCCGCCGCCTGTTGCTGGCGGACGGGCCCGATGCCGCGGCACCATACGTGCCGGCGGCAACACTTGCCATTCTGCATCGCGAATGGCAAGAAGGACGCGCTCCCATGCACTGGGAGCGCTTTGCCCAGCCGCTGCTGCACATCGCGGCCACCCGCCGTGCCTCCGAGCTGGAACGTATCGCCGAAGTCACGGAAGGACTGGAGCATCGGCTTATACGTGCACTCGCCCAGCTCCCCGAGCCTTCCGTCGAAACTCTCCTGAATGCGCTCAAAACCCGGCGTTACACGCGCACCAAACTGCAGCGCATGCTTGCCCACATACTTCTGAACCACACGAAGGATGAATGCTCACCAGAGCGGTTAGCCACCGGACCCGGATATCTGCGAATCCTCGGCTTTACTTCAACAGGCCAGAGTCTGCTCAAACAGATGAAAAGAACAGCCACCCTGCCTGTTGTAATGAAACCCTCAACGTTTGAACATGCTCAACTGGAATTGGATATCCAGGCGCAAGCCGCCTATGCTCTTGCCCATGACCAGCAGGATTCAAGCAGCATATCACGCATAATGTTTAGCGACTACTACGAATCACCCGTGAGAATCTAATTGATCTCGCCCAATGATTCAAAGCCACAAAATGCATATATACCAATACGATTCAAACTATAAAAAAAACAGCAAAAAATCCCCTGTGTCCAGCCTTTGGCCGCCATCACAAGGGATTTCTTCATTTCATTATTTTAAAAGCAAGGTCTTACATGGTTATCATACCTATGAATACATATCGTAATATTTAACTTCACCTTGATACTTACTGTGACATCGTTCCATTCACTGCTTTATGTTCTTCTGTAAGAATCGCCCTATACCTGTTTTTTCGAGCGTGCCCTTCACTTTTTAGAAAAAGCAACTGTCCAGGCTCTTCTAAACGCATCTCATTCCACTTACGACTTTACGGACATGGTGTTCAGGTAGGTCAAAGCATCATCGAGTGTGCTAACGGGCACAAGCTTCATTGGAGTGTTGATCTCTTTTGCTTTGGCCTCAGCTTCTTTATAATTATCTTTAGGTACAAAGAAGATTTCCGCCTTTTTACGGTCGGCAGCGACTATTTTATGTTGCACACCGCCAATGGCTCCTACAACACCATCCTTCGTAATCGTACCTGTACCAGCAATCCGATGTCCCTTGGTCAGATCACCAGGAGTCAACTGATTGTAAATTTCCAACGTGAACATTAATCCGGCAGAAGGACCTCCCACCTGCGTGCTTGAAAACGTGATTTGTTTGTTCGGGTCTTCCGGCTTCACCTTCTGCACCGCACCGATCATCACCCCAAGTCCAGTACGCATCTTGCCTGTCTTGCTGTCTTTCACCTCAACCAGCGTGATATCCCGGCTAATCGTCTCACCGCCGCGCTCCAATTGCATCTCCACCGTATCCCCGGCTTTTTTTCCTTCCAGCTGTTTGGCAAGCACCGTATTATCCGGTGTAGCTGTACCGTTCACACCCAGTATAATGTCTCCGGGTTCAATATCTCCATCCGGTTTGGGATTTTCCGAAAGACCAAACACAAAGATGTTCTCAGGCACAATGGAGTATGCAATACCCGCTTTCTCATAGGCTGCTTCCATGGCGGAGGATTGCGAATCACTCATGAACCAGACCTGTTCAGCGGAGTATTCCGCCTCGCTTTTGCCACGCAGACGATCTTCCTTTTTATCCACTTGCGCATTTTTATCAAAGTAAGAAGTAGCTAGCAAAAATAAATTGGCATACGTCGCCGACACGGTGGTCATCATGAATACGCCTTTTTCATCTTTGTCACCGCCCTTCACGGTAACCATCGGTTTAACTTCATCCGCACTGCCAGGCGTATAAATAATATACGGCGTTGGCATGTACACCGTAAGATAGACGATCAGAGCCACCGCGATCACGTAGATCGAAGCTCTGAAACCACCCGTTTTCCGGAACCGATTCATCTCATGAGCCTCCGTTCTTTATCCTATTCAAGCTGAACCCAAGCTCTACACTAAAACGCCGCTTATGCAGTATTCCATTATGAGAAAATGGCTCTCTAAATCAACTCCACAAGGTATGCGTTCATGTAAACTTTTAGCCCATCCTTATTCCATATGGTTACAATCCAAGTCTAACACCTTGCTGTTCCTGCATACAATGGTACAGGCCGGATAGGCCGCAGGATGATTCGCCGTCTATCCGGTCAAGGCCGAACCGTTTACGAACGTGATTCGGCCGTCCACTATAATCCCAATGCCCGAGAGGCGTTAATTGATATGAGGTGAAACGATGACCGTATCCAGCGAGGTTCGAAGTCCGGGTTTGGTACGAACCGTATTCCTGAGCGCCAGTGCATTTATGCTGGTTGTTGCAATAGTTGCATCTCCCAAAGAAGCCTTCGACGCCTCCATTCAGGGACTCGACATCTGGTGGAAAATTGTCTTTCCCGCCCTGCTACCGTTCCTGATGTTATCCCAGATGCTGACCGCGTTTGGCTTTACCCACGCCTTGGGGGTTCTGCTAGAGCCTCTGATGAGACTTTTGTTCAAGTTGCCAGGCCATACCGGCTTCGCTCTCGCTGTGGGCATGTGTGGAGGTTTTCCAGCCGCCATAGATGCCGTATCCCGATTACTCAAGGATCAACAAATGACCGCCAGACAGGCGGTTATTATTACGGCAGCAGCCCATTTTGCCAACCCCATGATGATTCTGCTTGTTGTTGGAGGTGCTTTTCTTCAAAATCCTGCCGCCGGATATTTTCTACTCATCATACACTGGATCAGTGGCTGGATTGCAGCCGCCGTTGCCATTCGTTTCAGCCCTGCATCCCGCCAAAAAAATCTTGTACCAGAATCCATATCACCTAACAAAGCCGTCCGTTCTCTCTCATCCGTCCAACATCAAGCAGAGACCGATAAGAAGCAACCGCATCCCTTAGCTCCGAAATCTCAGAGACTTCGCATTGGTTCGCGTATGTTGCTCGCCGCTAGAGAAGCACATAGCCGGGATGCACGAGGTTTTGGAAAATTATTGGGTGACACTGTATCTCATGCCGTACAGGTTCTAATGTTAACTGGAGGTTACATCATCGTTTTTGCAGTATTCATCCGGTTGCTCTCCCTCTACCTGACTCCCGGTATTTCAGCTGCAGTTTGGCCTGCTGTGCTGGAGCTTCACCTGGGGACATATCATATTAGCAAAACAGCAATAGCACCCGCCCTACTGATGGCATTCCTGGCAGGTGCGCTTGGCTGGGGAGGCGTATGCTCGCATCTGCAAGTCTCATCGATGCTAAGAACAGCCATTCCCGGACTGCAATCCGTGCTCTTTTTTATTATCGTTCGATTAGGACATGGGTTAACCGCCTTTAGCCTTACCCTCTGGTTGTGGGAACCCTTCGGCCGGTATAGCACGGAAGTATGGACCACGTGGCAGACCACTGCGGTAGAGCGCTCAAATTCTTTGTTCTACTGGCCGTTTCTGCAATTTCCAGACACCACAAGTACATGGCAACTCATCTGGAACAGCTTTCCTGCAGCAGCCCTAAGTCTCGCTTTACTTCTTGGGGTGATGATCGGTCTTTCCGGCCTTACCTTATGGATTAACCGCCTTTTTTCTCGCTGATCTTCTGGCGAAGCGCAGCTTCAACTTCAGGTGATACCAGATCCGTTACATCCCCATGATAGTGGGCGATTTCTTTAACGATACTGGAACTGAGGTAGGAGTATTTCGGGTTGGTCATCATAAAAATCGTTTCCGCATCCGGGTTCAACTTGCTGTTAGTGGATGCAAGCATAAGCTCATACTCAAAATCAGTCACAGAGCGAATGCCTCGCACGATGACCTGTGCTTCCTTTTGCCGCACATAATTGGCCGTCAGATCACGGAAGCTGTCCACCTCAACGTTGGGCAGATCGCTGGTTACCGTTCGAATCAATTCCTTACGCTCTTCTACGGTGAACATCGGATTTTTACTCATATTGTTCAACACAGCGACGATGACACGGTCAAACTGTTTCGACGCTCTCGCAATAATATCAAGATGCCCCATCGTTACGGGATCAAAGCTTCCTGGATATACAGCAATGCGTTCCTGCCGATGAATCATTTCAGTCATGAGGAGCCTCCTCTTCTGTGATGCTGTTTTCTTCATCCTCTGCCGCACCGGGTACATAATCGTAAATGGATACAGCTGTATCCCCGTATACCGCTTTACGCGTTTGTTCAAACGGGCCAAATTGCTCGGGGTATTCATGTTTGAACTCATACTCAAGCACGATGGTTGCACCCTTTTCAAGCAATTCCAGTTCGTGCATCGTTAACATGAACTCGTGTCCGTTCTTCATGCGATAGGGCGGATCGAGAAACACCAGATCAAATGTTGTGTTACGTTTAGCCAGCGCTTTGAGCGCACGACCTGCATCATTCCGATATACAGCCGCCTGACCCTCCAGCTTCGTTGCCTTCAGATTTTCGCGGATCACTTCAATACTTTTCGTTTCCAGATCAACAAAAACAGCCTTGTCCATGCCGCGGCTCAGCGCCTCGATCCCGAGACCTCCACTGCCTGCAAACAGATCCAATGCTGCGCCGCCCTCAAAATAAGGGCCAATCATGCTAAACAACGCTTCCTTCACCTTATCAGTGGTTGGACGCGTACCTGTGCCGGGAACAGCCTTCAGCGGCCTGCCCTTCGCACTTCCAGATACCACTCTCACGAATACGTCACCTTTTCTCTCTATGTACATATATTTATTCTTTAACCTATCGTACCACACTCCAGTTCCGTTTGAAAAACACTGCTTCTGCCTATACAAAAAATTGTTGACGGATTGTTGACAGATATGTATAAAAAGGAAACCCTTGGGCCATTCTATAATTATCGACATCACAAGTGTCGTAGACAACCGCGGAGAAGACTTACGTTTCCCCATAAGCTCTTCGTCCGGTTTCTCCTCTCCCATGAAAAAGAAGCTCTCGAAAGAGGGCTTCTTTTTGTTGTTTGAACTTTTATTTGAGGTTTCAAATTCAAAAGATATATCCAAGTTCAAATAATTTTATAATAATTGTTGACCAGTTGTTGACATATTAAAAAGTCTCCTGTTTCATTATCACTTCCATTTCAATTGCTCAATCTAATTCTTACAATAAAATAAAACATTCAGGTGATAGCAACTTACTTAAGATTCTACAATCTAGTTCATTCGAAAGTCACACTTTCGCTTTTATTATTCCAATGGATATCAAATTTAATTGGACCTTCAGTTTTCTCCGAATCGGTCACCACCCCAGAAATCTTAAATGGCGTATCCTGTTCCTCGTAAGCCCTACCTTCTTGTTCAATGTTTGTACCAGTCACACTATATACCAAATCTTTTATTTGTTTCTCTTCCCCAATATATGTCATCCCAAATGTTCCTGTTGATCTTTGAAATGCAACATCCCAATTCTCGCTTTTAGTGTGCTTAATATCACCATTACCACAGGCACTTATGAAAATTAAAAGAAAAGTTAGACACATGAATAATATTATTTTCCTTCTCACGATACATCCCTCCTAATCTAATAATAACCTAAATTATCTATTCTGATTCAATATATGGTTCCTTGGTTAATTAAAAAACCGAGTGTAAAATCCATAATTTAGGAGGAATTATATGAGATTTAGAAATGGCTTATTTAGTGCATGGTTAACAGCAATCCTTTTATTATGTTCCTTGTCCCCTGTTGCGGCTTCGCCAAACAATGAGAACTTCCCAAATGATTTAGACGTTCCAGAAGGATTTAAAGTGCTCAAAGAGTATGACGTAACTAACGAAAACAATAAAGTCGATACAAAAGTAGAAGGAAATAGTCTCATAGCTGACGATGGAATTAATATTAATTCTATGAACAACTCCCAATCTAAGATTCCATCGGAGGAAGTTAATTATGAAATATTAACGAATGAAACATATAAATATAGAGATTTAGAAAACATTGAAACAGGCGAAAAAGTAACGCAGTTCAAGACAAATATGGTCGTGAATGCTGACCCCTTTACTTGGACAGGCACCAACAAAAATGATGCAAATACTGTTAAACTAACAATTACTTTATATTACCATTCACAAACTAAAGATCGTTTTATATATAATGGTATAGATAAAGCATATTACCGATACGATAAAGGTGCAAATTGGAACATCAATAACGCTTTACCTTATGGCACAAACTCTTGTCAGTTATCTCAAATCGGTCCAGGAATTGATACAAAGGCAAAAAAACAAATATCTGATTGCTCTCAAATTCCTGGATCTATAGATTTTGGCAAAACCTTTCTTGCGGTAGCACCTTCAAGTTGGATTGATGTTCTTGATGGCGGGCTAGGAACTGAAGTTGGAATTAAAGTTAATACAAATTTTATAAATCAGTCAACAGCTAAATTCTTCAATTATGGATGGGAATTAAAGCTTAGAGGTCAGAGTCCTATTTAACAAATACTAAAAAGCCAACCAAGATGATTTGAATCTTGGTTGGCCCTACTATTTAATATACATCTTTATAACTTATCTCACTCTTTCTCATAAAGATTACAAGTCTTTTTTAGCACTGCGTTTACTTCTTTTTTGACGTTCTTAATGTTTGCTCCAGAATCAAAGTACAACCTTCTTGTCTCGACAATTCAAGTACATTCTTGTTTGACACGTTCTCTTTGTTTTCGATTCGAGATTCGCATATTCATTAATGTTATAAAAAGTAGTACAGATGGTAAGAACATAGAAGATGATCCTGATCTGATCGTATAAAAAGCAACAAAAATCAGTGCAACCCACGTTATGATTTCAATTATCTCCAACTTCGTTAACGTCACTTTAAAAGCCTTTTTTGAAATGAAGCGAATCAAGACGTAAGCAATTAAGCTATAGAACGCTAACATACCCAGCAAGGAAAGAGCAACTATTATTATCATCATTTTGAATCACTCAACTCTCATGCTTTTCCTTAATTTTACTACAGAAGTAGAATTATGTCTCCTGATCTGTCTATGTAATCAGGATCACCAGAGTACTTGTCACTTTACTTTACTTTATTTCTCCTCGGTCACAATCGTAGCATTGTAGATCACAACCCGTTTGCCGTTCAGGTCAAACAACACTTTGTTGCCATACTCCGTATCCTGTACATCAATCTTGCCTTCGTACGTCTGAATCAGTTCACCCGAATTACTATACACCTTCACTACACGTTCCAACCCGCCCGCATTATTCGATCTCATCGTTTTGAGCGCACGTTCACCGGAAGCCGTATTGAAATACCATATAAATGATCCAACAATGATGCCCAGAACGGCGATCACCGTCACCCATACCCCTGTTTTTGCTTTTCTGCTCATTTTGTCCCCTCCTCGGTCTCTTTGTCCAGTACTCTACGAGAATGGAACGAGAACGGTTTCAATAAAGGAAAGCAAAAAAACAGAGGCCCCATCCAGGGGAACCTCTGCCTGTACTAATTATGTTTCAAGTCAAGTACCGCTACATTGACACTAACGGCAACAGCACTTATTGTTCTTGCCACTTCTTGCCGTATACTTCCCTTTTTACAGTGAACGGATAACAAATTCAAAGCTCAGCTCACCATTGGAAGGAATTTGATATTCCGGATGTACCGGAGCGCCCCAGCTATCGTCACCGCCAACACCCATTTGTTTACCGGCTACCGTAACGACAGTGTAATGCACGGGCGGCAACTCATACACATGCTGCGCATTCTCCAGTTCAAACGCTGTATAAGGTGACACATTCAATTCAACCGGTGTACCGGAAGCTTCGATTTTGAAACCACGTCCTGCATTGTCCGTCAGCTTAGCCCAGCGTACCCCTGTGCGGTTACCCGACTCTTGCGGTACGAGATATGGAGCCATCGTATCTGCAACCTTGCTGCCATGGATACCCAGACGAGCGCCAAATGCGCGATCCGAATAGTTTTCCTCCGGTCCCATGGCCAGCCATTCCACGTTCTCATAATCCGGAGATGTTCTGAACGACAGTGCGTGAATAGGCAGGTTTGGCAATCCCTCAGTACCTTTGTACGTGTTATGCACATGTACACTTCCATCAGCCAGCACTGTATAGGTCACTTTCACCACTACATCGGCCGAGATGTTTAATTTATAGGTGAACTCAATCCGGTATTGATCCGATTTTTGTTCATGTTTCCATTCTACAGAACGTGGCAACAGGCTGGCAGCATACCATGCACCAAGCTCGAAGCCCATTGCTGTACCCTTATCATTGTCTGTCGTTGCACGCCAGAACAGTGGTGCAGGCGGGATCGCAATGGTTTCACGTCCGGAGAATTTCAGGGATACCAGTGTTCCAAACTGCTTGGAGAACAACGCATGCGTTTGACCAACGCGAACGCCGATGTTTACGTCACCTTCGACCACCTGAATATCGCTCACAACGTTTTTATCTGTTACAACAGCCGCTTGGCTACTTTCTTGCGTGAAAATAAACTGGCCAAATGCTACTTCTTCACCTTTGTCAGCCCACAGCGTTGCTTCTTTTAGTACAAATGCTACGTTAACAGCATATTCGCCACCTTCAAGAGCCTTTGCATTCAACGGAAGTTCTACTACGGATTCGCTTTCGGCAGCGACATTTACATCCAGTGTGCCACGCAATACTTCATGTCCCTCACGCTCCAAACTGTACACCAGTTCAAACGCGGAAGTGTCTGCGAACAGATTCTGGTTCACAATTTTAACGCCGTCACGGCTTGGGAACAGCTTGATATTTTGATACAGGAATTTAACCTCCTGCATTTTAGCTGTCACTTTACGATCCGCGTGTACAATCCCGTTGCCGCAGAACGAATAGTCTGATGGACGATCCCCGAAATCCCCGCCATACGCCAGGTACTCTTTACCGTAACGGTCTTTTTTGTAGATCGATTGGTCAATGTAATCCCAGATGAAACCACCCTGATACATCGGGTACTTGTCTTCCAGTTCCGTGTATTTATGCATACCACCGATGGAGTTACCCATCGCGTGCATGTATTCACAGCTGATATATGGTTTGGTTGGGTTATCGTTCAGGAATTCCTCGATGTCAGCCGGTTTTGCATACATACGGGATTCCATATCACTTGTGTCATTGAAACGGCGGTCGTGGAACACACCTTCGTAATGAACCATGCGTGTCGGGTCTGCCGATTTGAAGTATTGGGATACTTTGTAGATCACTTCACCACCATGGGATTCGTTACCACAAGACCAGATCAGAATGGACGGATGGTTTTTGTCACGTTCTACCATCGAAATTGCACGATCCATAACAATATCATGCCATTCCGGCTTATCGCCAGGGATTACCCAAGAAGGCTCAACAGCGCCAAGCTTTTGCCAGGAACCGTGCGTTTCCAGGTTCATCTCATCAATCACGTAGAGTCCGTACTCATCGCAGAGCTCATACCACAAGCTTTGGTTCGGATAATGTGATGTACGAACAGCATTCATATTGTTTTGTTTGATCGTACGCACGTCCCACAGCATGTCTTCCTTCGTTACAGCACGACCACGGCGCGGGTTGAACTCGTGACGGTTTACGCCTTTGAACACAATACGCTTGCCATTAATGTGCATCACTTTGTCGATCATTTCGAATTTACGGAAACCAACAGCTTGAGGAACAACTTCCACAAGGTTGCCTGCTGCATCATACACACGGATGTAGAGACGATACAGATACGGAATCTCTGCACTCCAGAGATTAACTTGGCCTACTTCCTCACGCAGCTGTACCAGACCGTTGTCCACGACATTAGCGTCAAGGCATTTAACCGAATTGCCCTCTTTGTCCAAAAGCTCAGCTTCAATCCGTGCACCTGCCGCTGCTTTTCCTTCCAGTTTCAAATCCAGTTCCAATGTACCGTTTGTATATGAAGCATCCAAATCGGTACGAACATGAACGTCACGAACGTGTGCAACCGGAACAGTATACAGGTACACATCTCTGAAGATACCGGAGAAACGCCAGAAGTCCTGATCCTCTAACCAGCTACCTGTGCTGCGTTGATATACTTCAACCGCTAGTTTGTTCTCTCCATCTTGCAGGAACGGTGTCAGGTCAAAGTCAGATGGTGTGAAACTGTCTTCTCCGTACCCTACGAACTGTCCGTTCAGCCATACATAAAATGCGGATTCCACACCTTGGAACGAAATGTATACCGGATTCGCTTCCCAGCCTGCTGGCAGATGGAATGTGCGAATGTAACTGCCCACAGCGTTTTTATCCTGCGGCAGAGCTGGCGGACGGAGTTCATTCAATCCATCCCACGGATATTGCGTGTTCACATATTGAATCTGTCCGTAACCTTGAAGCTGGATATGTCCCGGTACTTCAATATCATCCCAGCCTTCGCTGGAGTACTCGGATGTATAAAATAGTTCAGGACGGCAATCGGGACGGATTGAATAGTTGAATTTCCATGTTCCATTCAGATCGTAACGAAGTGCCATCTCAGCGGAAGCCACAGCTTCTTCCATCGTTTGATAATAGCGGTGATCGGAATAGGCATGAAGACGGTTTACCTCAAATACACTTACGTCACCTAACCAATTGATATCTGCCTTTGTTGCTTTCATCGGCTCTCTCTCCCTCTATAGTACGAATTTCGTTATGAGTTTTCGTTGTGAGTTCTTTGAAGCTTACATTGTAGTTCTGATATGCCGCATCTATACAAAAAAGATAGAGGTACGCCTGTACAGGCGTCCTCCCTTCTTTCCTGCATTCGTCCAGTTGGACGTGATATGCACTTATGCTTATTTTACGGAACCAACCATACCTGCAACGAAGTGTTTTTGCATGATGAAGAACACCAGTGCAGTTGGAAGTGTTGCAATAACAACTGCGGTCATGATAACGCCGTAATCCGGAGCATAACCTGCGCCGAGGTTGGAGATCAGGAGCGGAATGGTTTGCTGATCTGGCGTTTGCAATACGATGAGCGGCCACAGATAGTTGTTCCAGCTGCTCATGAATGTAATGATCGCTGCTGCTGCGTATGTTGTTTTCATCGTAGGCATATAGATTTTCAAGAAAATCCCCAGTTCGCTCAGACCGTCAATACGTCCAGCTTCCAGCAAATCTTTCGGGAACATTTTGGTGTTCTGACGGAAGAAGAAGATCAGGAACGCTGTTGTAATGGTCGGAATAATAACCGAAGCCATCGTGTTAATACCGATTGCCGGTGCCGCACTCGAAATAGTTGCAAACATCCGATAGAGCGGAATCATAATCGCTGCAAACGGGATCATCATCGACATGAGCAGGATGTTAAACACGACATCACGTGATTTTGTACGATATACTTCAAACCCGTAACCCGCCATGGAACCAATCAAGAGAGCAAGAATGGTAGACACGATGGAGATAATCGCTGAGTTGCCCAGTGCCTGAATCAGATTCGTGGTGTCGAGCAATTTGTTGATGTTTTCAATCAAAGCAGAGCCCGGTAGCAAAGTGCCTCTAGTTACGTCTACCGATTTATTTGTAGCGCTGACGATCATCCAGAAAAATGGGAAAATGGAAATAAAAGCGACGATGGACAGGAAAACATATGTGAAAATGCGTTTTGCTCTTGATTTAGCCATTTTTATTATCACCTGCCACTTTAAACTGGATAATGGACAAAATAATGATCAGGATTACGATGGAATACGAAACGGTTGCCGCATACCCGAAGTCCGGTGAATATTTGAACGAAAGGTTGTAGATATATTGAGAAATCGACATGGTCGCGTTACCTGGACCACCTTTGGTAATATTCATAATTTCATCAAAGATTTGAAGTGTACCAATCGTTGATGTAATGGACGTGAAGAGAATAATCGGTTTAAGCAATGGTACAGTAATTTTGAAAAATTGAGTGAACGCATTCGCTCCGTCAATCTTCGCTGCTTCATAGATCGATTGATCAATGTTTTGCAAGGATGACAGATAGAAAATCATGTTATATCCGGTCCAACGCCAAGTAACGGCGATTATGATCGTAATTTTAGCCCAGAAAGGGTCGGTAATCCATTGAATTGGTGTGCCGATAATGTGTAAACCCAGCAAAGCTTGGTTCACCATACCATCCGGTGCAAACAAATACTTGAATACAACCGAGTAAGCAACAAGTGAAGTTACGCAAGGCAAGAAAATTGCAGTACGGAAAAAGCTGCGGAAACGCAGTGTGCTGTCATTCAGCAATACGGAAATGAACAATCCGAGAATGATCATTAGAGGTACTTGAATGATTAAGTAAATAAACGTGTTCGATAATGCCGTACGGAACGTGGTATCCACGAGCAATCTTTTGTAGTTCGCGAGGCCCGAAAACTCAAGGTTGGCACCTTTGCCTGACTTGAATGATAAGAGCAGCGCTTGAATCATCGGATAGAAGTAGAAGGCTACAATTCCGACAACCGCCAGCAAAACAAAAGCCCATCCAGTCAAATTATTTTTCTTTTGGAGACTGTCTCCTGTATTTATGGCTTTCACAGTATGGCTCCTCTCTCTCCATGCAACATGGGTAGAACCTACAGAGCCTCTCTCCTTGTCCAGCTCGACTTGCGCCAGACAAGGGAGATGGCTCCGTTGTTTCCTAGGTTCTATAAGTTACCCTGGGATATTAGTTTAATTGTGCCTCAGCTTGTTTTTGTGCATCATTCAGAACGTCATCAATTGATTTACCGTTCAGGTATGCTTGCATTTCAACAACCAGGATGTCTTCGATTGCATAAGTGTTGCTACCATAGTTTACTTTTGGAATTTCTTTCGTCCAGTTAGCGAAATCAGCAAAGATTTTTTGACCGCTGAAGAATTCATCTGGTTTGTTGTAAGCTTCGCCGTCAACAGCCGGTGTGTACGTACCGATTGCACCGATTTTAGTCAACAGGTCTTGATATAATTCTTTGTTAGAACCGAATGTCTTAGCCATGAAGTCAGCCGCTTGATCTGCACCAGGAACATCGTTCATGATGTACCAGGAGCTACCACCCAAGTTGGATGCGTGTACAGAGTTTGCTTGACCAGCCATTTTCGGCATTGGAGCTACAGCCCATTTACCGGATTGGGAAGCTTCTTGACGAACGGATGGTGAGAACCAGTTACCTGTAGGAATTGTTGCTACGGCACCGTTATTGGCGTTGGCAACGAATTGGCTCCAGTCGGAGTGCAATTTAACAATGTTAGCATCCATCATTTTTTTGTATGTTTCGAACGCTTCTTTCAATGCAGGGTTGTTGTTCAGATCAGGTGTTTTACCATCTTCAGCTGTGTACCATTTACCTGCAGTTTGGATCATCATACGGATGATACCCAGGTCGTTCGGGTCAAGAGACAGAAGTTCTTTACCCGTTTTTGCTTTTACAGCTTCACCGATTTTGATGTAATCATCCCACGTGATATCTTGCAGGTCAGCAGCTTTGTAGCCTGCTTCTTCAAGCAAGTCTGTTCTGTAGTACAAACCAGCTACGCCGGAGTCAAACGGAATACCGTATTGTTTACCTTCATAAGAAGTTGGTCCAATTTTATACTCTGCAAAATCGGATGCTTTAATTGTTGAAGACAAATCTTTGAACGCATCTGGATAAGCGCTCAGGAAGCTTTGTGCACGATAGTCTTCAATCAGAACTACGTTTGGCAGACCGCTGCTTGTTCCGGAGTTCAATCCAGTGTTCAGCTTCTGAATGATCGCATCTTGAGCATTCTCAATGATGTTGATTTTCAGATCAGGGTTCTCTTTTTGATAAATGGCTTTAGCTTGCTCCAGAGCAGCAACGTTAAATGCTTTATCCCAAGCCCAGATCGTAATTTCGTTTGCTTTTTCGCTGCCGCCACCGCTTGCAGCTTCTTTACCTCCACCGCCGGATGAACATGCGGACAACAGCAATACCGTTACGAGCATCAATACCCACATTTTTTTCAAACCATTCAACTCCCCTTCGACCTCTTTGTTTGTAAATTTGTTTGCGTTTTCTGAAAGCGGTTGCTTTCGATGTATTCATCTTATCATTCCCATTTCTCCATTCGTTAGTAAAAATTTTGTGCAGATTTGTCTTCTTATTGCCTCAATGAAAACCTTTACAGAAAACGGTTGCACATAATTTAGTTTTTTGTATTATCTTTTGATTTTGTACTATTTTGAGCTGAAAATTTTACAACTATGCAAGTCGTTCATGATTTTGCATATGAAAAACCCCTCATCTCCGGGGATCAGAAATGAAGGGTTGTTGTATTTTGAAGCTTTTTATTATCTTGTTCAACTCGTAATCAACGGCAGCGTTACAGTGACTCTTGTCCCCTCGCCGACGTTGCTCATGATGGTCACACCATACGGTGAACCATACAAAAGCTCAATCCGATCATGAACGTTTCGAATACCTATACCGCTGAACAGTTGACGATTATTTTTCGGATTGGGTAGTGTACCTTCTACATTAAGGCCTGCAATACCATCACCATTATCCATGATCTCACACACTAATGATTCTCCCGCGCGGGAAACCATCACATGAATCGTGCCCGTTTCTTTTTTAATAAACCCATGGAAGAAGGCATTTTCGATAAATGGCTGAATCACCAGCTTGGGAACATGATAGTGCGTGCAATCCGGAGCTACATAAAAGGCCGCTTTGATCCGTCCGCCATAACGCACATGGTTGATAAAGACATAATTTTTTAGGTTCTCGACCTCTTGCTCCACCGTCACCGTTTCCCTGACATCACTGATCGTATTTTGCAACAAACCAATCAGTGCATTAATCGTCTCGGCTGCCCGATCTTTGTTACCCTGCTGTACCAGAACTTTGACAGAAGCCAGGGTGTTATACAGAAAATGAGGATTAATCTGGCTCTGAAGCGCCGCAAGCTCGGCATTACGTTGCTCACGCTGTGTCTGTACAAGCTGATCCACGTAATCATGCAATTCATCCAGCATGTAATTGTACGCATGACCTAACTGCCTGCTCTCGTAACTGCCGCTGATCGGGATATAGTTGTCCAGATCACTCTTCGTAATGTTGGACATCTGTTTGACCAGTCTGCGCAACGACTTCGTCATCTGACTCGTAATCAGGAACACGAGCAACAGCGCTGCCAACACAATCGCAGCACAGATCAACGCGACCGTTTTCATATCAATGAGCTGCCCCATTGCAGATTCTTTGTCAACGATGTTTACCATGTACAAACGGTAAAACGGCAAATATTCTGAGACTATGATGCTATCCTGCCCCATGACTCGTGCATTGATGTTTTTGGGTGCCGTTTCATTTATCGTTTTGGCATAAGATAACAGTTCAGATTGAGTCGTGCCCATCCAGTCTTCACGGTTAGAGGATACGATCTCCCCTTTTTCATTCATGATGACGACGTCATTGCCCCTGCTTGTAAAACTGGCGTAGAACTGACGGAATGACTCTTCTCTCATCGTGATATACACCGTACCGTAGATTTTGCTTCTCGTTCGATCCGTCAGCGCTTTGGTTGCAGAGATCATTCGCAATGTGCCCTCTTTGGTCTGGGCCTGATAGTCATCGAAGATCAGACGACTCGGCGATTCGGTCGCTGCCTTTGTGATCTGATCCTGTTTTAATTCTTCCGCTGTTTTCTGGATGTATGAGGGATTGGTCGAAAAACTTCGTCCATTTACTCCTGCAATCGTAATACCTACTTCATAAAACTCAATGATGGACTGAACCCGCTTCATCGTTTCACGCATACTGTAGTACGATTTGGACATGGTAACCGAATCCCCATCCCCATCCGATAGAAACCCCCGAATAGCCCCACTTTGGGCCACATTGTTCGTCACCGCGGCAATGGAGTCGTTAAACGCATCGAAATTCGTTTTGATCTGGCTCAGCACCTTCGAATTCGTGATACTGAACGTTTCAGTAAACAGGTTGGTTGACATATGAATCGTTGTCCACAATATAAGCACTGACACCAGGACAATACTGACAACCATAACCAGAATCAGCTTGGGGAATAATCCGAGACGCGACAAGCCATTTTTCCACTTTTTCATGAAGTAATCTCATCCATTTCTATTTAAGCCCAAAATTTACGCCGATAGCGACTTGGAGATAGTCCTGTGAATTTTTTGAACACTTTACAGAAGTAACTGTGATCGGAATACCCAACCATACTGCTAATTTCCGATATCGTGACATCATCCGATCGTAGCAATTCCTCCGCTTTCTCGATGCGAATCTTGTTCAGATATTCATTAAATCCTTCTTTTTTATGTGACGAGAAATAACTGGATAGATACGACGGGTTAAAATGAAAATGTTTGGCCACTTCGGACAGCCCTAAGGGCTGGTCATAGTGCGCATGCATGTAATCCAGCAACATAGTCATATTCGGATCACTTCGTTTGCCTCCTGAACCGGAGACACATTCCTGAACCTCCGTCATGAATTGATCCAGCACCAGCATCACTTCGGTAAGCGTCGAGGCTCCATCCACGTTTTTAAAATACGTATATTTACTCTCTTCAAGCCCAGCTGACTGTACATCCATATCTGCCAGGGTAATCGTGACATTGAAGATCAAGTTACCCAGAAATGATTTGATCTCAAATACATCAGCAATATAGTCTCTCCCGAGTGTCGCGGCATGTTCATGCAAATATTCTTTGGCCGTTTCCACCCGATTACGTTTTACATGCTGCAAAAACATATTGACGTTGAATTGATACCCTGCGGGATGCATCGGCGGAAGCTCACCATCAATCAGAATCGCACGATTCGTATAATAGAAACAAAACTCCATTAATTTAAGCAGACGCTCACGGTAGATGTTTCCCATCTTTTCAAAAGAAAGAAATCTCTCACTAAGCACCCACACCGAAGCATGCTGCCCTGCTCCTGCTTCCTCAGCCCATTCCCTGATCTGTTTAACGATAGCTTCATCTTGCTCAGGTTTCATATTTAGCAACATAACCGACAATCGGCTTTCCGCTGGTAAAATAGCACATTCAATCTCAGGCAAGCGTTTTCTAACCTCAGCTTCAATCTGATCCTGATTTTTCAAACTGCCTTCAGCAATCTGAAATGCGAGCAAGCGAAAAGCGCCTAATGGGAAGCTTTCCCGAATAACAGGCATTTCGTTGTCTTCGTCCAGCGTGAATCCGGACAACATTTTCTCCATTAATTGACCAAGCCGCCAGCCGTCATGGGATGGCTCGTATTGAAGCTCCGGTATTTTGCCAGCCGTGCGTCTTAACACTTCCAGAAGTTCATTCGTATCCAGCTTGGGCTTCAATATATAATCTGCCGCTCCATGCTGCAGTGTAGATCGAACATATTCGAATTCACTGAAACTGCTCAGCACAATGACCTCAATATGCGGATAACCCGCTTTGAGTGTACGAACAAAAGTTTCACCGTCCATGACAGGCATCACGATGTCGGTAATAACGATATCCGGTTTTAACAACTCCACCTGTTGCAGACCTTCTTCGCCATTGGATGCCTCCCCTACAATATTAAATCCTTCTGCTTCCCAGTTCATGTGGTGCTTAATACCCTGTCTAACCAGAAATTCATCGTCAACAATCAGCACCTTGCATAACCGGTTCATGATCGCGACCCCCCTGTCTCTTCTATCACTCTATATCTATACGGTTTAGCCCTCTATATGTTGGTTATCAAACTCTCCCCTTGTTAGCGGTTACATGAACAATATAATAATCGTACATATTGTTATATCTTAAATCCTATGTTTAAGCAATAGTTACTACCTATAGTTTACACTATAATTCGACAAAACAAGAAGTCCCAAAACGCCGCGACCTACTCAGGCATCTTGAGACCTCTCGTTCATTATTATTTTCTCAATTCAATCATGAACCGAATGTTACGGCTCCATTCCCCATTCAAGTTGTCCGGCAACATATCCGGTTACTTTAGACCAATCCGCGTAAGAGGTATGCGTTCCTTCAAAGGAGTAATCATCCGTTTGAATGTAATTGGTCCAATTGTCTTTGGAAAAGCGAGTCTGGATTTCCGTGCTCTGTCCTGCGTTCAACGTTCCCGCAGTTGCTTTGAATCCAACCTCTAACACATGATCCGCTCCTGGCAGTGCCGGAGTAACAGAACTGAACGTACCGGTAACATTGGCACTTCCCACAGCTGCCCAATCGCAGAAGAAATTTTGAGGCTGACTACCGTCAATCGTATAGTAATATCGAATTTTTACATCCGAGAGATTGAGTGGATTCGTGCCCGTATTCGTCAATCTGAACTTAGGAGTGATCGAATTGCCCGTAGCTGCCGTTGTTCCATTGTACATCTCGATGCGAATCGTTCCACCTGGGATGACCACTGTGGTATCCTTGATGGTCAGGTTCAACACTGCAGGATTGCCCGCATTAAACTGAAAAGTTAACACTGTTGTACCTTTGGGTAATGTGGCTAAATAGTTTTTCGACAGCACAACCTGATTACCCGCAACGGTATAGTCGGTTCCGGCTACAAGTATCGTATTTCCGTTCCGAATCGAGGTTAGTGTATTGCCATTAAGTGTTAACGTTACAGGAATATTGGCCTGCTGATCCACCTTCAGATCAAATTGAGCCGTCACCGGGGTGATGGTTGAATTAGGTACTGTAGGTGTGCCGCCATTGCCATTAACCGGGTCCGCATACAGTATTCCGCGTCCATTGGTACCAAGATATACTCTGCCATAAATACGTGGGTCACCTGTTATTGTAGTTACACGGGCGTACTGATGCTGATCATCGTTAATCCGCACCCAGTTCGTGCCACCATCATCGGAACGGAAAAATCCGCGAGTCCCATCAATCTGTGCTACGGCATACAAAGCGACAACACTTTGCCCGGGAGCCGCTTTACCAAAACCGATGCTGTCCGCTTCTTCTACATTGGCAAGCTTCGTAAAGGTTGCTCCAGAATCTGTTGAGTGCCACAAGCCGTAAGGCCCTTCTTCTTCATTGCCTCCAGCAAACCACAGTTCTCCTTCCACACCTGGCACAGCGTCGAGGTCTGAATTACCTGAGGCAGGAAGCCCCGTAGCCGGAGATACAGTAAACGATGCTCCACCATTAACACTGACGTAAATTTTCCCTGCAGCGAAGCCATAGAACTTGTTCGGGTTGACCCGGTCGGAAATGACTTTGGCCCCTGCCGGTATACCTGTGCTTGCGGTCCATGAATTACCGCCAGCAGAGTGGAATACCCCTCGATCCGAAGTGCTCCAGACCAGACGGTTGCCTGTAGCCGAGATGGCGACGGTTCCGCCTCCGGCGGTGCCTGACGGCTCTGCGCTTGCTTTGTACCACGTTTTTCCTCCGTCGCTGGATAAGCCGATAGACTTCGCGTTGGGATCAACCGTGTAATCCGCTTTCCCGACCCGGACCATCGTGTTCGGGCTTAATTCTGCAAAATCAATACTCTCCGTTGAAGGATAATTCGGGTTTGTAAACATCTTCGCTGGAGCTTGGGTCAGATCATCATGACGGAACCCGGCAACATCACCGAGTGCACTGAGCAGATTCGCTCCGCTTGGCGGGCTAATCAAATCCAGGACGTTGGTTTCTTCAATGCCTTTGGCCATAACGGAAATGTTAATCTTTTTATCCTGGTCCCAATCGGTCAGATTGTTGGTTCCATAGATCGTTGCCCCCGTTCCGTACATCAACCGGTCGGAATCAAACGGATCAATCTCCAAGGCAGCAATCATCCAGCCCAGCTTAGGCGAGATTTCCGGCGGTGCAGGATTCACACCGAAAGTTAACCAAGGCGCCGCGGAAATATCCTGCGTATATCTGAATTTGCGGTCTGGATACCCTTCAAAATCCCATATCCGTGTCCAGGTGTCCCCACCATCTTTACTTCGGAACAGGATTGCATCTGGCCACCAGGAATTCAGTGTTGCGACCATTAATGTACCAGGCTCCTGGGCATCGATCGCCAAGCCGCCATAGCCGTAGTAGTTATCCGAGCTGCTGCTCGGAACAGGACTGATGTTCTTCCACACCCCTGTCGCTGTGTTCAGCTTCCAGACATCCCCTTTCGTTCCATCATAGGGTCCGGCACCATTGCTGTAGGTAATATACAAACTTCCATCTACGTCCATTTTCCCATGATGAGGCAGATAACCTGTAGGCTGTCCGGAAACAGCATCCCAGGTCAAGCCCCCGTCGGTACTGCGATATATGCTTTCACTTTTATCAGCTACCCCGACATAAATGGTTTGTGAAGCCTGTCCCGCTGAGCCGCTCGTTTCATCAAAGGTGATCCAGGCCAAGCCTATAATGTCACTTGTATACTCGTTGGCTGGGTTTTCAACATAGTTACCCGGATTCGGGAAACTGGTTACTTCACTCCAGGTTACCCCATAATCCGTACTTTTCCATAATCCGTTGCCACTTCGGGCTCCGAAATACAAAATGCTATTATCATTCGGGTCAACAACCAGACGCTCCCCCATGGAACGTCCAGGCATGTTCCCCCCTACCTTGAAGGGTAGCTCGGTTTTTTCCCACGTATCTCCGCGATCAGTGGAACGGAAAATATATCCGTTGTCCTTGACCCATGAGTTCGTATACGTCCCTACCGCCATATATACTCGGTCTGGATCAACGGGATCGGAGGCGAGTGCATCTACCCCGTTATTGTTCCAGTCGTCCCAACCTACAAAGTCAGTCAGGGGAGTCCAGCTACTATCCACCGGATTCCAGCGATAAGCTCCTCCTATATCGGTGCGCGCATAAATCAAGTCCTTTTCAGATTCGTTAAAGATGATACCAGGTATAAAACCTCCGCCTCCGCCAGTAACAACGTTTTTCCATTCGTAGGCCTCACTTGGCGCTGCCTCTGAAGTTCCTGTCATCCCCAGACCACCGAGTGAAGCTGTAACAATAGCCACACTTAAGCTCAGGATTCGGAACTTGCTTATCCACGTTTTCATCTCAACTACTCCTCCTTTTCGCGTTTGTACATTTTGGCAATTCGGTCTATCCCCGCTGTCTCATCCTGCTGATGGGTGGCGTATCAGACGAATCTATACCTTCTCCCTTAAAGAAGACCCACCTCCCTTCATTTTTCGGTTAAGCGCTTACAAACTTTTTTTTCGAACGCTACCGCAAAATGGATAATTCTTTCATTAATAACATTCGATAGAAAACGTTTTTCCCCTCTGTGCAAATATCCACTTTTCAAAAAAAATTTGTAATCCTTTGGTAAAATAAAAAAAAGATGCTGTTCACACAGCACCTTTAAACCCACTATGATTTTCCCTGCTCACTTTGCTTAAGCTTTCCGTCCATAAACATGGGTTTCCTGCCCTTTAACACCCGGTTTAACGACAAATAATGCACCTGCTTGCGGCGTTTCCTGCAAACGCTCTTCCTTAATTCCGATACGTGCGGTAGTAATATATAACTCTTCGAGATCCGGGCCGCCAAAACAACAGGAAGTCACCTGATCCGCAGGCACTTCGATCTGCTGTAGCAGTTCCCCTGTCTCCGGGTTCCAGCGTGTGACTCTTCCTCCACCCCAGTGGGCAACCCACAGCATACCTTCAGCATCCACAGTCATGCCGTCCGGGAATCCCATGTCTTCCGGAACAGAAATGATACTGGTCCGATTAGAGATCGTACCCGTAGCCAGATCAAAATCAAAACGATCCACGGAACGCGTCGGCGTATCGATGTAATACATGAACTCACGATCCGGGCTCCACCCCAGACCGTTGGAGGTGGATACCTGCTGCACCATATTGCGAACAGGCTTCCCTTCCTCCAGACAATATAGCGATCCGGCCTTTTGTTCGTTGTTCAGGCTCATTGTACCGGCCCAAAAGCGTCCGTATGCATCACATTTGCCATCATTGAACCGATTGGTCAATTTGTCTTGCTCGGGGTCCGCGATTGCTTGCTTCTCACCCGTAAGCAGATGATATGTATAGAAGCCGCTTCGGAGTGCAACGATCACTTCATCCCCACGATAGGGTACCACTGCGCCGACGTGTTCACCCACATCATACGCCTGATCCTTACCTGTCTCGGGATCGTATGCATGTACTTTAAACCCTTCAATATCTACCCATAACAAACGATTATTTTCCGCATCCCAGCTTGGTCCTTCTCCCAATTGTGCTGGTGCATCCACGACTACAGTTACATGACTCATATGATCGCTCCTTCTTAGGATTTCGTATTTCTCGTCCATTCAAATCCAATCGTATCCAGAAAAGCTTTGCTAAGTACCATGTGACCCGTAGCATCCGGGTGTACTCGATCATGTGTGAGAACCGATGTATAAAAATGATCCCACAGTGGCGCAAATGCTGCCTGCGTATCTACAAACAGCGCGTCATATTCCGATGCTACTCTGCGAACCGCGTCTCCGTAAATGTCCATCGTCGCCCGCATCGGATCTTCCGGGTTCGCTTCCAGATAATACGGGGTCATAAGCACAAGCCCTTTCAGATTCGGGCGCACGGATGCTACCAGCTCACGCAATGTTGCCTCGTATTCCTCCAGAAACACCTGTGATTCTGCCAGCGGATGGTCAAACTGACGCCACACATCGTTAATACCGATCATGATGGTCAACCAGTCCGGTTTCAGATCAAGCACATCGTGTTGCCAGCGTTGCTTCAAATCACGAACGGTATTCCCACTATTACCCACATTCTGCAATCTCAGCATCAGTTCGGGATAAATGGACCGCAAAAGGGCATATACCTGTGCCACATATCCATGTCCCAATCCTGAACTACCTTCACCTACAGGATGTGCTCGTCCGCAATCGGTAATGGAATCCCCGATAAAAAGAAGTTTGTCATTCTTTTGCAATTTCATGGCGCTGTTCTCCTTTGCTGGATATTGATCCGGTTGATCCGTCAGTTCACTGGCTAAATAGAGTTTCTGCCGTTGCCGACGTCACCAACCTTGATTCTTAAGCCAAGTAAGACACAGATCAGACCATACTCGAACCGTAGCATCATGCTCGGCCAGCCCTAAACCATGTGGACCTTTTTCAAAGATGTGAAGATCATATGGAATCCCATGTGCACCCAAAGCCAAGGCATATCGCAAACTGTTCTCTACAGGTACAGCCTGGTCATCACTCGTGTGCCAGATAAATGCTTCGGGAGCATCTGCTCGAACCTGTCGCTCTGCACTGAACGCTTGAATCTGTTCTTCGGTTGCATCCTCGCCTAACAAGTTGATACGCGAGCCTTCATGTCCGTAAGACTCCATTGTGATGACCGGATAACAGAGAATGACACGGTCTGGACGGGAACTTTCCCGCTCGATTCGATCCTCGTGGCCCGGTTGTCCATCATCGTACTGCGTACCCAATGTTGCTGCGAGATGGCCACCTGCCGAAAAGCCAAGTACTGCGATTTTGGACGGGTTGATCCCGTAGTGTTCCGCGTGAGCTCGTACATAACGGATTGCACGCTGCCCATCCGCCAGAGGCGCCGGATGACTGTGCGGTGCTACTCGATATTTGAGTACAAAAGCACTAATGCCAGCGCGATTGAGCAGCTCAGCAACGGGCGCACCCTCATGGTCTGCGAGATGGCCATAACCGCCCCCTGGACATACAATGATAGCGCTCTCGGAACCTGGTTGAATAAAAGGAATCAGATGTGGCATTTCGTCTTCATGACCTGCGGCTGCGTATGGGGCGGCTTGCTCCCACAAAGGAATAATTGAACTCATGATCGGACTCATCCTCTCTCTCGTGCATATGGGATAGATTCGTTTAATCGTTTTCGATTCTAGGATTCGATACCATCATAACGGCAACAGAAAGAAGCATCAATACCCTTCTGCATATCTTTTTGTTCAACCTGGCCTCGATTAGTACAAGTTGCGAAACTGTTCAGGTGTAACCCCTTCAATCCGCCGAAAGGTGGCAACAAAATGACTGGCATCCCGAAACCCGGCCCGTGCCGCAGTCTCCTTGATCGTAAGTTCCATGCTGCCCGTCAGCATTTCTTTGGCTTTACGTATGCGAAGCAAAATGAAGTAACTGTATGCCGTTATGCCGAAGGATTGTTTAAACAGCGTATTCATATGTCTGGATGAGATTCCGATAATGCATGCCATTTGCTCTAGCCCGATGTCCGGGTCACCATAATGTTGCTCCATAAAGGCAAGCAGCGGAGCAAGTCTTGCTACAGCTTGGGAGATGGAGGAACGATTGCCGGTCATTCCGTGCTTTTTCAGCAAAATCAAAAAACGATACATGTCCGCCGAGGCTTCCAATCCGGATAAATCCTGATCACTCCCGATCGAACTCAGCACATGCCGACCATAATGGTTTAGTGGACTATCTGTCTCCCACTGACGAATATCGGCCTCACCCAACCCGATTGAATCTACGATGGCGGCACACTGCGAACCACCAAATGTAATATAGATGGTCTCCCACTCGTTTTGAACACGAGCATATTCATGAGGCAGGTTTGGAGGGATTAGAATCCCCGAGGTTCCGCCCAGAATCGCTGATGCTCCTGACAGCTTGAACTCTCCTGCTCCCTTGACCGTTTGTAACCAGTGGTAATACGGATAACCTGCAGGTCTGGAGACTTTTTCCTGATTTCCGTTATATCCTATACTCTCGATATATAGTGGAAGCGGCTGATCTCGCGGTGTCATAAAAAAACGCTGATGCCCCGGTGAAATGAGCATGACAACCTCCTCTAGTTTCATAGAAACAAAGTTCCATATTCTTATATGTATCATCATTTTTATTATATTTTAAAAGTCATATGTATCATATAGTATAGGATTATTCTTATACAAGAGGTGAGCACATTGATCAGCAGCAAATTACCCAAAATGTTTTATGGAGGCGATTACAATCCTGAACAATGGGATCATGAGACCCACCTGGAAGACCTCCGTATGTTTAAACTGGCAGGCATTGATATGGCCACGATTAACGTTTTTTCCTGGGCACTGATTCAGCCTGACGAGGTGACGTATCATTTTGAATATCTGGATCAATTGATTGATCGTTTGTATGAAAACGGAGTTTATATCTGCCTTGCCACAAGTACCGCCGCGCACCCAGCATGGATGGCCAAAAAATACCCCGATGTCCTGCGCGTGGATGCGGACGGACACAAACGGAAATTTGGCGGCCGGCATAACTCCTGCCCGAACAGTCCGACCTACCGCAAGTATTCCGAAATCATCGCAGACAAACTCGCCGAGCGATACAAAGATCATCCCGCAGTCCTGGTCTGGCATATTTCCAATGAATATGGCGGCGATTGTTATTGTGATAACTGTGAGAAAGCATTCCGTGTATATCTCAAGAAACGTTATAAAACCATTGAACAGGTCAACAAAGCATGGAACACCAGCTTCTGGGGTCATACGTTCTATGACTGGGACGAGATTGTGCTTCCAAGCAATCTGAGCGAACACTGGGGTCACAACAGTTCTTCTTTCCAAGGCATTTCACTGGACTACTCCCGTTTTAACTCGGACAGTATGCTGGAATGTTATCTTCTGGAGTACCATGCCGTTAAAAAGCATATTCCCGATTCCGTCGTTACAACGAATTTAATGGGATTTTTCAAACAGATCGACTATTTCAAATGGGCTAAATATATGGATATCGTGTCCTGGGACAGCTATCCCGGTCTTGCGACACCAATCAGCTATACCGCCATGGCTCATGATCTCATGCGTGGTCTCAAAGACGGTCAGCCATTTATGCTAATGGAGCAGACACCCAGTCAGCAGAACTGGCAACCTTATAACTCACTGAAACGCCCTGGTGTCATGCGTCTATGGAGTTATCAGTCTGTCGCACACGGCGCGGATACCGTGATGTTCTTCCAGCTTCGCCGTTCCATCGGTGCATGCGAGAAATACCATGGAGCCGTCATTGAACATGCGGGACACGAAAATACAAGAGTGTTCAGGGAGGTCGCACAGCTTGGCAAGGAACTGCAGATCCTCGGTGAGGCCACACTTGATGCCAGAGTTCAGTCCAAGGTAGCGATTGTATTCGATTGGGATAACTGGTGGGCGATTGAAAAATCAAGCGGGCCTAGCGTAGCTCTGAAATACGTCGAGCAAATTCACAAATACTACGCGGCATTTTTCCACCGCAACATTCAAGTGGACATTGTAAGTGTAGACAGCGATATCAGCTCATACGATCTGCTTCTTGCGCCCGTACTTTATATGGTCAAACCAGGCTTTGCTGCAAAACTGGAGCAGTTCGTTGCGGCCGGCGGCACCTTCCTGACCACCTTCTTTAGCGGAATTGTTAACGAGCATGATCTCGTGACCACTGGCGGTTACCCGGGTGAGCTTCGAAACCTGCTGGGCATCTGGGTCGAAGAGATTGATGCTCTCCTACCCGAACAGAAGAATAGCATCGTTCTGAAGGAAACATGGGGCGCACTTGAAGGCGTATACGAATGCGGTATGTTGTGCGACCTCCTTCACAGTGAAGGTGCAGAAGTGATTGCCGAGTACGGTGAAGACTTCTATCAAGGCATGCCTGCACTTACACGTAATACGTTTGGTCAAGGGCAAGCCTGGTATGTCGCCTCTGATCCGGAAAACATTTTCCTCGAAGGTTTACTCGCAGAGCTTGCGGCCGAAAAAAATATTAAGCCTTTGCTCGAAACCCCGCAAGGTGTAGAAGTAAGTGCACGTACTAAAGACGGGTTAACTTATCTTTTTGTCATGAACCACAATGCTTCCCCGCAGTCATATGATCTCGGTGATTCAACCGTCCGTGAGTTGTTAACAGGCAAGGAATACACCGGACAGATTAGTATTGAAGCCCGCGGAGTACACATTTTTGAACAAACAACGTAGCGGTATCATTCATATTGTTGCACCGCTATGCGTGCATAAGAATTCGAAACGAAATAAAAAACAATCCGGCAGTTTATGACAACTCGCCGGATTGTTGTCTTGTTTTATTTTGCAACACGTAGATGAGGTTTAGAGAATAACTCCGTCTTTGAAGATCGCGATCTCCCGGAAACCATGCTGTTCGCTAAGGGTCTGAGCACGTCCTGAGGCAATATCAATAATTTGACTGAATAATTGCTCTTTGACTTGTTCCATCGTCTGCCCTTCAAGTAGCTGACCGGCATTAAAATCAATCCAGTGCTTTTTACGGTTCGCCAGATCCGATTGCGTTGCAATTTTGACCGTAGGTACCGGACCGCCAAACGGTGTGCCGCGTCCTGTCGTAAACAGCACGATATGCGCTCCTGCCGCAGATAAAGCTGTCACGGAAACGAGATCATTGCCGGGTGCCTCTACAATGTTTAGACCCGTTTTGGTCACCCGTTTACCGTAGCGCAACACATCGACAACCGAAGAGCGTCCTCCCTTTTGCGTACATCCGAGTGATTTTTCTTCGAGTGTTGTTATACCGCCTGCTTTGTTACCCGGCGAAGGATTTTCATAGATATTTTGACCATGATTCACGAAATATTGCTTGAAACCATTCACAAGGTCTACCAGATCGTTGAATACATGTTCATCTGCGGCACGGTTCATCAGAATGGTTTCCGCACCAAACATCTCCGGAACCTCAGTCAGAATCGCTGTTCCACCCGCGGCAACGAGCAGATCTGCCACAGCGCCTACGAGCGGATTCGCTGTAATGCCGGATAAGCCGTCTGAGCCTCCGCATTTCAATCCAATTTTCAGTTTGCTCAGTGGCAGAGGCTGACGTTTCTCTTGCTCAGCGATCTCAACCAGCTCTTCCATCAAACGCAATCCTTCTTCCAATTCGTCTTCGGTCTCCTGCGCTTTGAGGAAACGCACCTTCTCCCGATATTCCGGAGCGATGCACTCACGGAACTGATCCACCTGGTTATTTTCACAACCTAATCCAATGACCAGTACACCACCAGCGTTTGGATGCTCGACCAGTGAGGCCAGCAACTGTTGAGTATATTTCAGGTCGTCCCCCAGCTGTGAACAGCCGAAAGGATGCGGAAAATGAAACACACCGTCCACCCGACTCCCAAATTGGGACTGCCCCATCCGTGCAAGAGCTTCACACACCTTGTTAATGCATCCAACGGTATTGACGATCCAGATTTCATTGCGAATTCCCGCTTCCCCATTCGGACGCAAATAGCCATCGAACGTTCGCAAATGTTCCGGAGGCATGTCTATCGTCATCGGTTGTCCTGGCTGATATTCATATTCAAGTAACCCATGCAGACCTGTCTTCAAGTTATGGCTGTGTATCCAGCTCCCCTGTGCAATGGCTTCCTGGGCGATGCCGATAGAAAAACCATATTTCATTACATCTGCTCCCTGTGCAAGATCATGCACAGCGATTTTGTGCCCTTTGGGTACATCATCTAGCAGTGTGAACGAGTGACCATCCGGCAGATCGATACGCTCTCCCTTCACATAATCGCGAAGTGCTATGATGACATCGTCCTGAGGCTGGATCGCAATCCAGTCGTTGATTGTGCTTGTTGTACTCATTTTACTTCACCTTCCAGTTTACTGATTTCATGTACGAGTGCTGCCCGCAGTCCTTCTTTTGCATCCAGATTCTCTCCCCAGATCGCTTCATTGGAGAGTACCATAGCAACTCTTTTCTCCAGTTCAGCCGTTCCACTGGTCAAGTGATCGTAACCTTCCCAATGAGTAGCCAAAGCTGCCAGTACATCAGGGTCATCTCTGAGTGGAATCGTTTCTCCGCTCAAAAGCTGCGCTTTGTAGCCCTCCTGCGTCTGCAATGGGCGATATAAATAGAGGAATCCGGCAAAACCTTGAATTAACCGCTCAGGCCAGCTTCCCTGACTCTGTTCATAGGCGAGCAGGGTAGGCAGTACACGTACTTTGAATTTACCAGCCGTATTCAGTGCAATATCCTGCAACTTGTGATCAATGTATGGATTTAAGAAACGTTCAAAGACTTCTTCCGCATATTGCTCCAATCCCAGCTCAGGCATATCCATAGCAGGCACAATCTCTTCAAGCACCGCTTGCCTGATCCAGGAACTAAACTGCGGATCTTCCATGGTTTCTCTTACATGTTGTTTACCGCGAAGCAAGCCCAGAGAAGACATCAGGGTGTGTGAGCCGTTCAGGATGCGCACTTTCCGAAGCTGATATGGTTTCAAATCTTTAACCCAATGCACATTGAGCCCTGCTTGTTTCAATGGAAGGCGCTTGTCCAGCGACTCCTCGCCTTGAATCGCCCAGAAATGATAAGGCTCTGCCGTATTAATCAGTTGATCCTCGTAACCCCAGCGTTCCGTAAGTGCATCTGCCTCTTCCTGAGTTGGCGCACCCGTCACAATACGATCTACCAGATTGTTCAAGAACAGATTATGGTTTTCGATCCAAGAGCGGAAGCTGCCTGAGAATCCGAAATCTTCACTATGACGGAGCACGCATTCTCGCAGAACATCACCATTGCCCTCCAGCAATTCACATGGCAGGTGAATGAGTCCTCTCGATGGATCTCCAGCAAAACGTACATATCTTTGATGCAAGAAAACCGTCAATTTACCAGGAAAAGATTGAACTGGTTCTCCTGGGATATAGTCTGATTGGATATATTTCAAGCCGGATTCTGTCGTATTCGAGATTACAAATTCCAGAGATGGCAACTCCGCAAGTTCCAGAAACGTCTGCCATTCCTCGTATGGGTTAATAAATTGGGAGAAGACAGAGACCATTTCCGTACGTTCCACACGTTTCCCTTCAGAGAGACCACGCGTAATCATTGTATATAATCCATCCTGATCACGAATCTGCTCCAGCTTGGCCTTGCCCCCAGGTCGAGGCTGTGTCACGGCTACAGAGCCGTGAAACTTGCCTTGCCGAGCACTCTCATGAAGCATCCAGTCTGCGAATCCACGTAAAAAATTACCTTCCCCGATCTGCAAAACTTTGACGGGACGTTCAATCATTTCTTTGCATTTGCGCTGACTATCATTGCCGAGCAGATGCATCTTCAATCTTGGCCGCTTTGTGCTTGCAGACATGGACACTCACCTCACCGATTATTTGCGAACTCAGAATGCGAACAGCAAATGCTGGCATCCTTTTATTGTAAACGCTTTAAATTCATTGTATCATCAATAAAAGGAAATTAAATTGCTTATATTGCGTTAAATATACTGTTTTTTGATCAGAATTGACATCTTATCTGAGACATTTGTCTCCAAAGGAGTCCCAATGGAACATTCACCAGTTCGCACCACCATTCAGACCGAATCGGGCATACCGTTCCGCCTTGTCTATAGTGATACGAAATCTCCACAAAATGAATTACCGGATCATCTGCACGACTGGCATGAAATTATCTATGTCTATAGGGGACAGGGAAGTATTTTTATCGATACAGGTCTCGAAGATATGCAGGAGGGAGATTTATTTCTTATTCCAGGCAGTACCGTGCACCGTGCGTTGCCTGATGCAGGTAATCCGGTTACCTCTTCGGCACTGTTCTTCAGTCCGGGGTTACTGGCTTCAACCGCCGGAGGCATGTCCTCCTCCTTGCTGCACCCATTTGAACGCTGTCGCAAACGACGAGTATACAAAAGACATCTGAACCATGCCGAGCGGGCACAAGTGTCTGCCTTCATCGATGATATTCATGCCGAGTTCCGTTCCGATCATCATCTGAGTTCTCACGCTGCACTGCTCCGACTGCAGCTCTTGCTTATTTTCCTTGAACGTCTGGATTCAGCTACCGGTCCTGCCCATGCTACAACTTCACTACCTACTCCGTCATGGCTGTCCTCCATTCTGTCTGACATTGATCTTAAACTGCGCAAACGACTGACTTTACCTGAACTTGCACAACAAGCTGCCGTGTCTCCTGCCCATCTTAGCCGGGCATTCAAGCGCTACACCGGAATGACGCTAACGGATTATGTACTCGCTCGTAGAGTTATTATGGCGAAGGAGCATCTTCTGAATGGGGACGAAACGATGGCTGCTGTCGCAGACGCTTGCGGATTTGATAGTTTGCCTCATTTCTACAGACAGTTCAAGAAACTGACGGGCACGACACCGGCTGCATATCGCAGAACGATGGTACAACATCGCTAGGATGTAAAACGGAGATATGCACACACATATTATTCCAAGAGAGGATATGGTATGATATTCAAGGTTTGCGCAACACGATTATATTGTTACTGGAGTTGAACCTGTGATTATTAAATTTCTTATTTTTGGCCTGCTCTGGCAGATCGTTGGCAATCCGTTCATCGCCATTCTGATTCTGCTCGTTATCCTGTATTTTCTGGATCGTCGTTTTGTCGGCGTATTTCCAAGCTTCACCAAACCCCTTAAACGGCTGCGTAACATTTCCAGGTTGAAACAACAGCTAGCGCTGAACCCTAACGAAGTATCTTCCAAGCTGGAACTGGCCCGATTGCTCATTGAACGCAAACGTTACCGTGAGGCACATGCCTTTTTGCTTGAACTGGAACGTCCTTACGAACAGTCTGCTGAGTACTGGGAAGCTTTGGGCACAACTGAACTGTATCTCGGCAAAATCTCGGAAGGCGAACGTCATATCTTGCATGCCCTTGAGATTAACCCCAGAGTCAAGTACGGACAGCCTTATCTGAATCTGGCTACAGCCTTCAAGGATACGGATCGCGACAAAGCACTTCATTATGTGCAGCAGTTTCAGGAAATCCATTCTTCCTCCAGTGAAGCCTTTTATCTGCTTGGCTCGGTATACCGTTCGCTAGGGCGCCATGAAGATGCCAAACAAGCATATGATCAATCCCTGAATGTGTATCGTTCCTTGCCCAAATATAAAAAACGTCAGGAACGGCGCTGGGCTCTCCGCAGTTGGTTCCGCAAACGTGCTTTGTAGATTGAACTACCTTCGTATGTCAGCAAGCATCCTATAAAAGAAGATAAGTGTGCTGGTTCTGCTCGTTTATCCATAGCAGAACCGGCACACTTATTTATTTTCCACGCATGTTATTTCGTCAACAATCGACGTAACTGAACCTCGTGCCGCCCCATCCAGTCCATCCGCTGTTTGAGTTTTACAATTTGCTCTGCGGCCACCTCCGGTTTATCCGTCCCTTCCAGCATCCGGCTGATAAAATGCATAACCACGTCCAGGCTTCGTAGCAAAATCAGCTGCGGGATTGCCTTCAGTTCGTCAGCAGTGAGTTCAACCTCTTCTCGAAAGCCCTGTACCAGATTGGCCTGTGCCTGCCACATCCATTCTTCGCTCTTGTCCATGGTCAGCATGTCAGACATCGGAACCGCCAGTTCCATGACTCGCAGATCCCAGGTGGCAAACTCAAAATCAAGAATCGCACTCATATTGCCTTCCAGATCTACCAGCACATTGGATGCATTCACATCACCATGCACGATTTGATGCGGAAGCTGCTCCATCCCACGCAATGCTGTGAACAAACCTGGCAGTTCATCCTGCAACTGTCTTAGCTCCTCGGCACAAGCCTCCAGCGTTTCCGGCGGCGAAGCGCACATTTCCAGTAAACGTTCTGGTGTACACAGCGGATATGCCTCGTCGATCCGGTAATATGGCGGATATACCGGCTCAAGTTCCAATTCAAGCTTGCCAAGAGCTGTTGAGAGATGTCCTGCCGCCCGCCCCAAAGAAAGCAATTGATCCGGGGACTCCCATACCGGATTGACGCCTTCCAAATAACGAAACAGAGTCACGACTTTGAATGTTCCCGTGATATGATCCCGTACAATTTGGAAAGTCCGTCTATCCTCCTTATTAGAATGGTTACTTTCCTTCGATTCTTGATCCGCGGTCTCGCGGCTGCTACTAGATAATGAAATGACCGGTGTCGGCGAATGAAATTTAAAATCTGTATTGGACAGTGCGATAAGCACGCCATGTTCAAAAGCTATTTTCGCTTGATCATTATGTGTTTCGTATTGTCTCATAACATAATCTGCATCACGGGTGTGAAGCACAAAAGTAGAATTATTCATACCTCCATTGCTGCGCTTACCTTGCCAATCCGATCTGAAGCCGTATAAAGCTAACACTTCAGAGATGAGTTGCTTTTCCGTTGGAAGCAGAGAATTTTGCTGTTTGTTAGACACCGATTTGAACTCCTCTGTTAGGATGATTTGAATGAACTCTTTCATCATATCGGAAGTTGTAAGGCGGGTCTAGTTTTCTTCAGGCTTCAAGAAAAAGGAACATAGCCCGTTCGATTCAACTGCTCCGCGATAATCCGATATCCCCTTGCGTTTGGATGGACTCTGTCCCAGAACAGCAGCTCTCGCTCCCGTCCTTCAAACTTGTCGTACACCTGAGCACATGCGTAGTTGCCTGAACCTGCACCATTCAGATAAGAATTGTATTGTCGTACCCAGTACGCCGCTTCGGTGGATTGCGGATACGGGTTGTACAATCCAATGGAACGAACAAAGTACTTCTGATCCCCTTTTAACTGCCGAATTTGTCTCATAACCTGAGATACATGATGACGTGTTTCACCAAGCACCTGTGTCATCTTCCCGGCATTGGGAATACCTCCGCTAGCTTTAAATGTACGGATCAGATCGTTACCACCGATGGATACCGTAATCATATCTGCTTCACGTATCGCTTGACGCACCCGAGGATGTCCGTTAATCATCTGCTTCAGTTCTCCCGATGTTAGTCCGTTCACACCCAAATTATCCATAGAGACAAATGTACGTAGGTTCATTTCCGCCATACGGCGATAGATTGGAACAAATCCGGTTCCGAGCAAAGCTCCTGTACCTACCGTCAAGGAATCCCCTATAGCCACATAACGATGTACCATCCCGCCGCCCCTTTCTCTGCTGATCTCCCTGATCATTGATGAACTCCCTATATCCTATGAAGATCGATTCGGCAAAGCGCGGGATAGTGTCCTTAGGCAAACACCAATCTTTGTGTCCATGATAAGTATTATAAAAAAAGAAAGCCCCGCCGCATCATGCGGCAGAGGCTCCCTTCCATTTTTAAATATTAAATCCCAACGATGATTACATGCCTGATCATTACATACCAATCGTATGATTTGATTCGGAGGATTCCGACTGTTCCTTGTTGCGGAACGGCCACCAATTCGCCTTCCCGAACATTTTCACCATTACAGGTACGAAGAATGGCAGGAATAACAGGGAATACAGTACCAGACCACCAAGCACAACGGTAGCGATTTGCATCATCGAGAGCACCCCGGACGGATACATCGCCGCAAACGTTCCACTTAGAATGACCGCAGCGGACAAGATGACGGTTCCCATGTTTTTCATCGCGTATAACATTGCATCCTGTACTCTCATTCCTTTGTTTTCGTTAAATCGATCCATAAGGAAGATGCTGTAATCTACGCCAAGCGCAATCAACATAACGAATCCGAAGAATGGCGTAACCCAGCTGATTCCGGCATAACCCATGATATTCACAAAGACCACTTCCGTAAGTGCCATCGCTGTGAAGTACGCAAGTAGTAGCGAAATAATGAGATAAATCGGCATGATCACGGAACGGAGCAGGATTACCAAAATAATAAATGTTCCGGCAAGCATCAGCATAACGGTACGTGTGTAGTCTTTGTTCGAAATCGACTGCAGATCGGCAAACGTACTGGTTACACCGCCTACGGCAACGTCGGCTTTTTCAAGCGCACTGCCCTGAACTGCACGATGTACTGCCGCTTCGATATCTGGCACACGGTTAATGGCTTCTGTACCATACGGATTCTCTGCAAAAATTACATCCAGCGTCATCGTCTTGCGATCCTTGGACAGATACGTATCAAATACCTTTTTGAAGTCCTTGTTATTCAAGGCTTCTTCAGGAACGTACCAGCCTGCGAGATCGGAATCCGGTGAATTTTGCAGTTGTGTCAGGTAATCCTGAGCGGAATCGAGACCGCCCGACACCTTCTTTATTCCATCAACACTTTGATTCAAACCATCAGTCAATTGTGTTAATTGACCACTGAGATCCGAGAAGCCCTTCTGGATCTTCTCCTGTCCTCCCTGAAGTTGACCCAGACCGTTCTGGATGGAAGGAATCTCCTTGATCACTTTACCTTGACCATCAGCAGCCTGTTTCAATCCGGTTTCCAGTTGACCTATACCTGCTACAATCTGACCCAGACCATCAGCCAAAGCCTTCTGTCCGGATGCTGCGGAAGCAAAACCTTCATTGGCCTGATTGATTCCAGCCGCCGCTGCACTCAGATTCGTCTGAATTTGGGAAAGTCCCTGCGCAAGCTGCGCAGTGCCTGAACCGGTTTGACCAATCGTGCCTTTGATACGTTGATAGTCAGCATCTTGCTGCAGCTCAGGGAAACGCTCTTCCAGAGCAGAGAAAGATGCCGTAAGACTCGTCAAAGCTGTTGAAACACCTGTCAGTTGCTCTTCCAGTTCCTTCGTTCCATCGCCCAGCGCAGCAACCCCTGCTCCTGCCTGACGGTAGGCCTGCAACAACTGATCATTCGCTTTGGCAAGCTGATCTGCACTCGTTTTGGCTTGTTGAAGTCCGGCTTTGAGATCCCCTGCACCAGATGATCCGTCCCGAATCCCTTTTTCAATACGCTTCAATCCATCGCTGAGCTGTGTAATTCCGGATTGCAGCTGGCTTGTTCCCTTGGTAAGCTGACCTGCGCCGTTTGCTGCCTCTTTAAGCTGTGGTTCATTTTTGCTCAATTCATTACTGGCTTTGCTAAGACCATCGCTGATTTTATCGAGACCTGTCTTGCCCTCGCCCAGACCATCCGATAGTGTACCTACCTGTTTGGTTACTTCAAAATCTTTGATCTCATCCCCTGTTGGACGTGTCATACTGCGAACACCCGCAACACCGGGAACTTTTTCTACTTCGCGGCTGATCTTCTCTGCCACAGCCATATATTTGGCGTTATCCATCGTTTCGTCATTCTGAATGACGATCTGACCCGGCAGGGATTCTCCTGGCCCGAAGCTATCTGAAATAATATTAAAAGCTTTGACGGAATCGTATTTATCACCAATCTCATCCAGACTGTTGAATGATAATTTCCCGTCATATGTTGACAAAAGAGGCACAGTAACTGCCGCAACGATCAACAGAGCTGCCCACGGACGTTTAAGTGAGAATTTGCCTGCTGCACCGTAGATTTTGCTCTCGGCATGTTCCAGCGACCCTTTGGATGGCCAGAATAACTTTCTGCCCAGCACAGCCATAAAGAACGGCACAATCGTTACAAGTGCCAGCATCATTACGGCGATCCCTACGGCTACGGCTACCGCAGAACGGTACAACATAAACTGTGCGAAACCGATGGCCACGAATCCAACCAGCACTGCCAGAGCAGAGAAAAATACTGTCTTACCTGCGGTGCGATATGTAGCTATAATGGCATCCCATGTGTTCTCATGGTGTGCAAGCTCTTCCTTGAACCGGCTGATCAGTAGAATGCAGTAATCTGTACCGATCCCGAACATGACCGCAACCATAAAGATTTGTGTGAACGTCGAAAGTGGGAAGTTAACCCCATCAACCAGGAACGCAACAATCTGTTGGGATACGATGTAACTGATTCCCACCGTCAGCAGCGGTACAAATGGAGCTACGAACGAGCGGAACACGAGGAACAGAATAAGCAAAATAAAGACAACCGTAATATATTCCGACTTCTTGAGTCCTTCCTGAGAACTCTCAATCGTATCTTCATCAATTAAACCTTTACCTGTAATATAATGCTCAACATTTACTGATTCCAGCGCACCATTCAGGTCATTCCGCATTTCCTTTACCGTGCGGTCACCCATCTCAATGGAGAGTGAAGTCAGAATGGTTTTACCGTCCTTCGAGATCATTTTGTCTGACAGTTCCGGCTGTGAGAATGGTTCCAGAACAGACAAAATACCAAGTTTTTGCTTATCGGCCTCAAGCAGTTTAACCGCCTTTTCTGCCTCTTGTTTACCTGTTGTGCCAAGACCATCTGGATTATAGAACACCAGTGCAATAGAAGTTCCTTTTTGTTCTCCATTTTGGGCTGCGGCTTCATCCAAAATCGCCGCCGCTTTTGTGGAAGAGTACCCCTCCGGCACGGAAAACTGCCCTTTTTCACGAATCAATTCGCTCATGTTTGGCGCGGTAAACATCAATACAGCTGCGGCGACAATCCACAGCCCCATGATCCACCAGCGCCCTTTTAATATCGCTCTCATTGCTTCTCCAGCCCTTCTTCTTGTGTTAGCAGCGCTGCCAGCTTCTCAAAAGATTCAATAAAGTTCTGGACCGCTTCTGGTGTGAAATGTTTCAAGTAAGGTTCAAGAACCTTCTGAATTTCCAATTCAGTCTCCTTGTAAATCTGAAGACCATCCTCGGTCAGGGTAAGATAGATGACGCGACGGTCACGTTCATCCCCTGTACGATGCACCAGATTCCGATCAGCTAGCTTGTTGACCAAAGCCGTAATGCTGCTCTTGCCCACACATAAGAGCTCTGCAAGATCCGAGGGAGTGCAGGCAGGCTTCTCATGTATAAGACGCAGTGCGCAAAATTGGTCCGTCGTGACCGTTTGCCCTACCTTTTCCCGTATCTGGGTATCAAACCGCTTGTTAACAAGGAAAGAGGCATCCAGATAACGATTCACTAAACTTTTGGCATCTGGAATGTTCATATATTTTTCTCCTTTCAAAACTAGTTCACATAACGAACTATTCATCACAAAAACTATTCTATAATGAAACTATATCGCGAAGCAATACTTTTTTCCTACACTTTAAACAAAAAAACAGGACATCCGGCTCAGCACTTTTGCCAAGCCAAATATCCTATCGGATTTTTCGTATAAGATTATACACAGAATGCTTTACGCACTTCCCTCGCTAAACATCTTGCTCATCGTCTTCTTTCTCAAGAACACAGCGGAATCTCTCCACACCTGGAAACAATTCACCGAGACTATAGACGACAAATCCCGTGTTTCGGTAAAACTCCACCGCTTCCTGGTCTGTTTCCGCAATCAAAGTATCTGGATTGTACTCTGCAAGAAGCTGTGAAATCATGCCCCGCCCGTAATTTTTGAAGCGGTTCTCGGGCAGAACTGCAATATGGCGAATCGTAATTTCGCTCGCTCCCGTATGTTCATAGCCAATTAGACCAACCAGCTGTTCTTCGTCCTCATATCCCGTCAGAAACAGGTTACTTTGTTTCACATATTGCTGTACCGTTTCATTAACCTGATCAGGGTCTGGGAATACAGCGTAAGAGAGCAGCTCCTGTACCTCCGGCTCCTGCAGTCGTGGCTTCAAATTTTTCAACAAAACAATTCCTCCAATATAAGTACTTAGTCTTTCTGCACAGCAAACCGAAGCAACTCGCAACGAAACTCTGTCGGTTTATCATACTTCTCTTCTTGGATCGTCTGGGTTACATGCTCCTGAAACAGAATATTCCAGCCCTCGTAGGCTTGTTCCAGTAAAGCCATGACTTCGGATGTCGGCAGGTTCAATTCAATCAATGGCTCAATCTGACGGCCTGTCTGGATTTCTTTTTCTTCCACACTGGTACTCATCGTAATACAATGGATACCTCCGAGCCGGGTTCCCTCTTTTAATCGTTCCACTGTTTCAAGAAAAGCCTCTTTGCTAGATGTGTGTTCGAGACAGGAACAGGCCGCAATAAAGTCAAAAGCTTTCGGTTGAATCCGGTAATGCTCAACATCTGCTTTTTCGGCCTGAACGATGTGATCCACCTCATACTGTTTCGCATACTTGCGAAGTCCGTCTACCGCTTCATCCAACAGATCCACGCCAATAACCTCGCTGTTTGTATCTGCCAGACGTTGTGCAATCGGAATCGTATGTCTGCCCACACCACATCCCAGGTCAAGTACACGTAATTCCTGTTTATGAACAAGCAAACGTTCCAACATCTCCATCACCATAGGCATGGGTCTGGACATCCATGTTCCATCTTCAAACAATTCATTGTTTTTATAAAAGTTAGAATGATATCCCGCTTCGGCTTGACGAGCAGCCTCAAATTGTTCTTCCCGCATTCAGTTACCTCCTGCAATGGATTTAGACCTTTACAGTAACGTTCACCTAAAAGCGAAGAAAAGAATCATATAAATTACTATCATAATTAAACTGGCCGTGACAAGTATTTTCCCCGCATCCCGTTTACTGGCATAGTCATTAAACAACAGTATTCCACCAATGGTCATCGCAATGGGCGCAAAAAATATCGTCATGATCACGAGCAGCACCATAGAATAACGATCCAATGTCGATTCTTCATACTCCGACATATATGGCTGATCTGGCTTGGCCGTTTTGGTCGTTACCATGTTGCCGCATGACTTGCATTTGAATTCATCTGCTCCCATTGGTTCATGACAATACGAGCATTCTCTTGAAAAACGTGGCATATCCATCTCCCTCCATCAGTGAACCGCTCTCAACGCGGCATGTGTTTCTGCAAAAAAGCTTCTAGTACCGCTTCATATTTCTCGCGATCAACCTGATACGCCGTTCCGTGACCTGCACGAGGAATCGTCAGCAGTTCCTTCTCTGACTTACACACTTCGTACAAGCGATACACCATTTCCGTTGGCACAAACATGTCCGCCTCACCATGGATGAAGAGCACCGGAACGTTAACTTTGGCGAGTTGTTTCAATGCGGATGCTTCTTTAAATGAGTACCCGGCTTTCCATTTTGTAATCAAACTGGTCACCGGAATGAACGGAAAGGGCGGCAGCTTGTACAACTGCTTCAACTGGAACGTCAATTCCTCCTCCACAGAGGTATAGGCACAGTCCGATACAATGGCTCTGACCTGATCAGGTAGCTCTTCCCCGCCTGTCATCAGCACAGTGGCGCCTCCCATCGATATGCCATGCAGAACAATATCTGTATTTTGTCCCACATGTCCCAGCACCCACCCGATCCACTGAACATAATCTTTCCGATCTAACCAGCCAAATCCGATGACCTCTCCTTCACTCTGACCATGTCCGCGATCATCCGGCATTAATACGTGATAACCCAGGGTTTCAGCGTAAAATCGGGCGAACCCCGCCATTTCTCTGCCTTTCCCCGAGTAGCCATGAGCAAGAATAACTGTGCTTGCAGACTTGTTCTTTGATGAAAGCCAGGAGCCGGAGAGTCTCAATCCATCTTGAGACTGGATGGTAACAGTCTTGGTATCCCGAGCATCAAGCCATTGTAAATCAGCAACAGTACTGATCAGTTCATCTTCCACTTCCGTTTTAAGATTCGGATTATCCGCCAAAAATGTTTTCGGCGTACGCCGAATCGCTGTCTTGAAGAAATAAAGTCCTCCAACCCACAGCAGAGCTATGATGATGATGAGAGCCGCCAGCCCGTAAAATATCATGTAAAAAATCCTCCATTTCAGTCTATGAGTTAAGCGACTCCATATAAAAATCAGGTTATAATGCGGCATAACCTAACATGCTTCAACTTTTATTAGCTTGCTGAAGTGCTCCACAAGCAGCCTGATACGCGGGAAGTAGCTTATCAAGCAGTGGTTCTGCTTGATGGGTTCGTTCCTGTTTCGCGTATTTCTCAATCTGGCTGAACAACGTTGAGAGATAATTAATTCCGAGGCTCAGACTCCCTGATTTCAAATCATGTGCTGTCTCGGCTGCCGCCTTATGATCGGCTGACACAACATGTCTGCGCAAGTCCTCGATTTTCCCCGGCGTTTCCGCACGGTACATCTCCAGCAACATGCTGAGCAACGTTTGGCTACCATCCGTATTTAATTCGGCAATTTCACGGACAACGTCCATATTCAGAATCTGTACAGGTTTTGATGACGATTGCCACTTCCGAATGGTCGTGTCAAGCACCTCTAAGGTAAATGGCTTACCGATAAAGTCATTCATTCCAGCCTCATAACACCTGTCCTTCTCGCTTTGCATTACATTGCCTGTCATTGCGATAATCGGCGTAGCTGGACGCATCTCATCCTGCTCTATTGCACGGATCTGGCGTGCGGCTTCAATCCCGTCCATAACGGGCATCATACTATCCATCAAAATCAGACTGTAAGTTTTATTGCGAAACGCATTCACAGCTTCTTCCCCACTGGATACACATTCGAGTTCAGTAAAACCCAGCTTTTTGAGTTGCAGTTGAACAAGCTGACGGTTAATAACATTATCATCAGCCAGTAGGATGGGCAAAGTATGGGCATCCTGCTCAAGTGCATCCTGAGAATTATTCTTCATTGTATCCCCAACTTCGCTTTTCACCTTATATAGCCCAAGTTCAAGCTCAAACCAGAAAGTGGAACCTTCCCCTTCGGTACTCTTGATTCCGATCTCTCCATTCATTAAATGAACGAGCGACTTACAGATCGATAAACCAAGGCCTGTACCTTCATACTCTTTCGAACGTCCCCGTTCTGTCTGCATATATGGCTCGAACAAGCTTTTCTGATCTTCTTCTGAAACACCAATCCCCGTATCATGCACTTCGAAGCGCACAAGCTGATTACGTGACTGATGCTTAACAAGCTTAACCTCAACTTGAACAGATCCATCGGTAGTGAATTTGTTTGCGTTTTGAATCAGGTTAATCAGTATTTGTGTAATTCGGGTGGAATCTCCCTCAAGTACAGCGGCGATTTCTAAATCGCAATTCATAGTAATGCAATTTCTTTTCTTATCGATCTGTGGTTTAAGCAAACGAAAGATGTGATCCAAAATCCCTTGCAGCTTCACCTCTCCTTGCTCAAGACGCAATTGACCTGCTTCAAGCTTGGAAAGATCCAGAAGATCCTGAATTAATTTGAGTAAAAGCTTGGCTGCCTCTTGAATAACAATGACTGAATCTTTCTGCTCTTTCGACAACGACGATAACGTTAACAATTCAGCCATCCCCAATATTCCGTTTAGGGGTGTCCGAAAGTCATGGCTGATGACTGCCATAAAAGCACTTTTTGATTCGTCCGATGCTACAGCCTGCCGGCGTGCTGATTCAAGACCCGCATTGTTCTTGGCGAGCTGCCGCTGAAGCGTCACAAGCTCATTATTCATATCCGAAAATGCGGACAGTGTGCGTTCCTCTTGTTCCTTACTTCGAATCAGTTGGTCGGATAACTGCTCGATCGTTTTACGAAGCCTCTGTATCTCTTCATTGTCATTAGACATCCCTTCATCCCTTTCCTATTCACTTGCCATACTTACATTGTCAAGCGACACCGGATGAATAAGCAGACGCTCAGCAACAGCAACAGCCTCTTCCGCTCCAGGTGCATAACCATCAGCACCGACTGTTCGCCATAATTCTTTGTCTATATTAAACGGATAACCGCCAACCATCACTTTGACATGAGCCGTTTCTGCATGGTTACGTATACGTTCGATTAACTCTTTAGCCAGATGAAGATGATAAGTCATCGTCACCGAAATCGCTATTACATCACTCTCATGTCGCTTGATTGCTTCCACAATGCTTCCATTTGGAACATTGGCTCCAAGATAATACGTATCCCAGCCTTCCATTTCGAATACATCTGTAAGCATGCGTAACCCAATCTCGTGCTGCTCACTCCCCACACAGGCTGCAACCAGTTTTTTTCCCTTATTCGGTCCAATCAGCCATCTGGAGTACAAACGAGAAATAAATGATTGTGTTGCTGCTGTGCAAAAATGTTCCTGACCAACACTAATCTGTCCCCCTTGCCACAACCGGCCGATCTCGTATTGAACAGGCTGAAAAATGTAACGATACATATCGCGGATCGTTGCACCATCGTCCAGTTCTGACTCGACAATTTCGAAAGCTTCCCTGCGTTTATTATCTAGCAAATGTTGCAAATACGTTTTTGCTTCGAGCCCGTAGGGCATAGATGCATGAATAAAGCTGGCCTGGGTATCCATCTGCTGGATTACATCGATCCCCATCTCCAGATATTCCAACAGAAACTCACGGTGAGGTTGTTCGATTTCTTCATTTAACGCCTCTTTAATCAACTGAAGATTTACTTCGAGATCTTCCGCAGATACCTGATAGCCGGCAAGCAGTACTTTTAACCACGATATATAGTGAGTGAACAAACCGGGACTTTTCACAAGCACACTTTCTGCCAGATAGCTCAGACTGTACTGTGAGTCCTGCTTGGTTCTTATTTTACCAATCGGACCGAAACGCTCTATTAAGTCGGGCTGCAACCGATACTGCATTTCGGTTATTTTTTCAGCCAAGATCTCTGCATCCTGAAGTAAACGTTCTCCGGCCTCCCGATGACTCATCGACGCACTCCTCCTTTGTCTGCATCCTGTGCCGCACAAATCTACTTCATGTAAATCATTCCGTTTAGGACAACTCTACTAATCTAGTATACATGAAGAGTTCTAAATCATTTCGATGATATAAAACAATCTTCCTATATTATGTAGCTATACGCAAGCCATATAGCCAGTATCCGAGGTATGTTGAAGACACAAAAAAACGGATCCACGTTATATACGCAGGTCCGTTTTGCCTTCTGCAGCAAGCCCTAGTTTCTTCAGCAGGCGTATCGCCTCAACTTTTTCGGATGGTTCAAGCCCCTCCAGAATGTCAATAATGACTTGATGATGCTGTGGAAATATTTGCGTGAATAACTGTTTCCCTTCTTCCGTCAATTCCGCATATATAACCCGGCGATCCTCCTTGGAGGGACGGCGAAAAAGCAAATTCTTGTTTTGTAACTTGTCAACAACATAAGTAATATTGCCGCTAGACATCAATACTTTTTCACCGATCTTTTGCAAGGCCTGTGGTCCTTTATGATATAACAAGTCAAGTACTCCAAATTCTGTGGAATTGAGTCCATGGCTTTGGATGTCCCGATTGGAACGTGATGTCACTGCATTGTATGCGCGAATAAGAACCACGAACAATTGCAATGACAACTCCCGGTTATCCTCCGTTTTCAGCATTTCTATAATCCTCCATCAGTTATATACATTTCCGTCCGTTTCACCGGATAATTTCTGCTCCCACTCCTCGCGGAGCATACCCATCCGGATTGAATCATAATACTCTCCAAGAACGAGCCGGCACTTCCGCATACGCCCCTCGATTTGCAGTCCAATCTTTGTTGCAGCCTGCATCATTCGCTCATTACCAGACCACGTAGTCAGTCCAACCCTCACGATGGGCAGATTTTCAAATAAATGACCTGACCACATATGAAGTGAACGTGTACCGATCCCTCTCCCCCATCGAGAAGGTTTGTAGATGATAATCCCCATCTCAAGCCACATCGATAACGGATCTTCAATATAATAACTGATCATTCCAACGATTTCTCCATCTGCCTCAATAATCCGAAGGGATGCTGGCCGCGCTGCTTTTTGATCTGCCTCCAACCGTGCAAGCGTATGCTGCACAAAACGTTCGTATGGTTCATGCTCCAGCGGATAATAAGGTGCATCCCACTTTTTCCATTCGGGATTGTCATCCTTATAAATCAGCTCATAT
This sequence comes from Paenibacillus xylanexedens, assembly GCF_007680605.1. Taxonomy (GTDB): domain Bacteria; phylum Bacillota; class Bacilli; order Paenibacillales; family Paenibacillaceae; genus Paenibacillus; species Paenibacillus xylanexedens_B. Next base: position 718,393 of record NZ_VEIO01000001.1, on the reverse strand, counting down.
AGTTCAGTAAGGTCATCTTGCTCCACGTTACGAAGAACAAGCTCATCATCTCTAAGGGGAAATTCTCTCATTCTAGATCATGACACCAACTTTCCGTCAAATTCGTTACGGACGGTGAAGTTCGTCGATACTGCCGTCTTCTTTGGCAATGATCACAACGTCTGCCATCTTCACGAATAGTCCATTATCCACGACACCTGGTAACATATTCAGTTGCACGTTAAGTTCGGAAGCATTGTCAATGGCCCCCAGATGGCAGTCTGCAATCAGATTTCCGTTATCCGTAAGGTATTGTTTTTGCCCATCCATCCGCCACTCCGGCTGACATCCCATGTTCTCAAGCGCCTGAAAAGTCCATTCCGATGCAAAGGGTACAACCTCGACCGGCAAAGGGAATTTTCCCAGTGTTTGTACAGCCTTGCTACCGTCAGCAACAATGATCAGCTTATCGCTATTTGCTGCCACTATTTTTTCACGCAAAAGAGCTCCGCCACCGCCTTTGATCAGGTTAAAATCCGGATCCACTTCATCCGCCCCATCAATCGTCAGATCTAATCGCCCAATCTGGTCAAAAGGAATAATCGGAATCCCCCATTCTCGTGCCAGCTTGTCTGAAGCCTCTGAGGTAGCTACTGCTTGAATGTTCAGACCTTCCCGAACCCGCTCCCCGATTCGACATATCGCATAATATGCGGTTGAGCCTGTGCCCAAACCCACTTTCATTCCATCTTCAACGAACGCTGCCGCATGTTCTGCTGCAATCTGCTTCAGATTCATTATTTAACCCCCGCCTGCTCATTAATTTGGTTAAAACCATATGTAGTTATTATAGATAAAACCTCATCCGATGTATATCCAAGCTTCCTGAACAGATTAAGACCGGTTTTCTGATGATAAATGGTGTAATTTTTCCCGCTATGTTATAGAATACAGAATGAAACTAAAAAATGGCAATTTTTAAAAATAAACAGTACTAATTACCTATAAAAAGAAAGATATGTCCATAAATACGTAAAATATTAAAAAAGTTTTAACAAAACTATTCAATTTAACGACATTTTACACGACATAATAGATATAGATGTGTTTTAATAATTAGACACACTGGATTCAAAAGGTACATAAGTCTTGCATAGTGACTAAGAAACCAAGACCATTGTCGCACTTTCCCTTTAGGAGGAGATGACAGAATGAAGTAACTTTTTGCTCCAAAAGCGCATCTTACAGATTTTTAATTTACAGAAGATCAGGAGTGGAGTTTAGTGAAATCATTGAGTTGGAAAAACATGTCGTTTTTCTCTAAAAACCTATTGCTCTCATTTACCAACATCATCATTATTGGCGTGGCTCTGATTGCAAGCAGTTATTACTTCCAAAGAACGATTCTGGTTGATCAACTGCATGGACAAGTAGCGCAGATTACGAAAAAGTGGGCTCAAGATATCAATGCGGCAGATGTACAAACTGCCATCACAGAGCGCAGCTACGAAGGTACTGCTCAGACGAAACTAAGAGCTTATTTTGACGAAATGCAAAAATATTATCCTAACATTGCACAAGCCTATATCTTTGGTGTGGAGCTTGGCGGCGACAACAAACGGTTAACTTCCCTTGTTGCGATGCCAACAAACCTGAGAGAGGCTTTTCAGAGCGACAATGTAAATATTGGGGATATGTATGAACAACCGGTCGTTGTAGCCAATGCTCTGAAAGAGATGCTAAATACCGATCGTCCAACGTTCACCACTTTTTATTCCGATGACTTCGGAACCTGGACAACCATTGCTTATCCGATCAAAGACAGCAACGGCAAAATTTTTGCTTACTTCGCCGTGGATGCGGATGCCAGTGCAGTTCCTAAAGGTCTGAATTCGTTGTTGTTAAATGGTGTCATTATTTTGGTAGCGTTCTTGCTTCTGTTCCTCATTATTCAATATCTTGTCGTTAAAAATACCCTCTCTCCAATTCGCCATCTGATCAAAGGCATTGATGAAGTCAGCAGAGGTAATTTGGATGTCAACATCCCGACAGGAAAAGACGATCTGGGACTTGTAAACGAAAAATTCAACGTCATGGTACGCCGTATCAATGACACGATCGTTAAAGTGCAAATGACCTCCCAGGAAGTAAACCAGTCTGCGAAGGAACTCTATGAAGTCTCTGAGCGCAACAGTGAAAATGCAGACTCCATTAACAATAACGTTACTCATATTAGTTCAAACATCCGTTCACAAGAACAGGCTACCCGTGACAGTGCACGCGCAATGTCCGAGATGGCTACCGTAATCCAGACCATTGCGAGTAGTTCCGCAAGTGTTGCGGACGAAGCCTATGAGATGGAGCGTCGTTCACAACAAGGTAATACTGTAGTTCGTCAGGTATCCGAGCAAATGAACCTCATTACGCAATCTGTGAAAAATACGGCTTCCGCAATCGAAGTTCTAGAGAGCCGTTCACAGGAAATCGGCGATATCCTGAACATTATCTCAGGGATATCAAGTCAGACCAACCTGCTTGCGCTTAATGCCTCTATTGAGGCGGCTCGTGTAGGTGAAGAAGGAAGAGGTTTTGCGGTAGTTGCTGGCGAAGTACGTAAGCTTGCCGAACAGTCTGAACAGGCAACCAGTCAGGTTGGCGTATTGATTCAAGAGATCCAGGCTGGTATTAAACAAGCTGTTCAAGCCATGGAACAAGGTACTGCTGAAGTAGATACGGGTCTTTCCGTAGCGGATCAAACCGGTCAATTGTTCGATGAAATCCTGGAAGCAGCGAAAAAGGTATCCCATCAGATTCAGGAAGTTTCAAGTGCAACCCAGGAAATTTCAGCAGGCACAGAAGAGATGACCGCAACAGCGGATGACTTGTCTGCAAGTGTAAGCAAGACAGCGGATAGCAGTGAAAAGATCTCTGTATCTGTAGACGAGCAAAAGGCTTCTCTGATTACGCTGGTAGACTCCTCTACTCGACTCAATGATATGTCTGAAGAGCTACAGGAATTGATTTCTCATTTCAATGTAAGCAAGCAACAATAAAAAAATAACTAACATTCGGTTTCAACCAAGGAGGATACCTGAAGTGATTGAAAACCATACTTTCTCCCACTCCGTGGAATCTGGCTTACCTGTTCTTCAGATTCCATTGGATTATGGACGTCGCCAGCAAACATTCTCTTATGAGTCTACTCATATTACATTGAAAGCGTCATTGAGTCGTGAACTTAAACAGAAGTTTGGAGAACAGATGGTGTACCCTGCATTCCTTTCAGCTTATGCAGCCTTGTTATTCCGATTGTCTGCTGAAGAGGAGCTTGCGATTGGAATACTTGCTCCGGATCAGGCAGCTTCTTATCTTTCATTAGAGCTTCAGGGCAAGACAACTTTCAGTGAATTATTCGAACAGATTACAAAACAACTTGAGATTCCTTATACACAACAAATCGGGGGATATCCTGAGACAGTGTTTATGCTAAACAGTGTTCAATTGCCTCAGGCTCCTCAGGTGATGAATTGGAACGTTCGTTATGATCAGAACGAGATGATTCTCGATCTGTTTTATGACCGTTCGTTGCTACAAGAATCAACGATATTGCGATATGCGGAGTATTTTCAAACATTGCTTCTTGCTCTCTTGCGTGATGATCACAAAGCAATCGGTGCAGTAGACATTCTGTCTACTTCAGACCGTTTGCTCTATCGGGAAATGAATGACACCGCGGTACTTGAGCCAACACATCCGACCATCCATGGCTGGTTTGAAGCTGTCGCTGCGGCATACCCGAATTCTCCAGCGATTACCTCACATGCAACGAGTTATACGTACCGGGAATTAAATGAACGCGCGAATCAGGTGGCTCGCGTGTTAATATCCAACGGTCTAAAGCAAGGTGAATTTGTCAGTATTTTTATGGATCGCAGTCTGGATACGATTATCTCGTTGCTCGGTGTTCTTAAAGCAGGCGGTGCCTATGTGCCGATTGATCCCGAACATCCACAAGAACGGAACAGTTACATTGTCGAAGATACTGCTTCTCCGTTTGTACTGACAACAGAAGCCTCGTTTGATCAGGCCAAAGCAATGTTCTCCGGCATTACTACGGTACGTCACATTCTTTCCGTTGACGGACGACTTGCAGGATTCGCCGCCAGCAATCCCAATCTTGATATCAAGCCGGATGATCTGGCTTATGTCATTTATACTTCAGGCTCTACTGGCAAACCAAAGGGTGCGCTGATCGCTCACCGTGGCGTCACCAATCTGGGCAGTGTCGTACAGCGTGACTGCGACATTCAACCTGGCGATGTATTAACGCAGTTTGCCACATACAGCTTCGATGCATCCGTGTGGGATACGATCGGTGCGCTGTTCTATGGAGCCGAGCTTTATCTGTTATCGGCGGAAGAACGAGTATCTATTGAAGAGTTTGCAAGTGCAATCGAAAGAACAGGAACGACCATTATTACGATATTACCCACAATTTTCTTCAATCAACTGGCATCTTATCTATCTGATGAAGGATTTCATAAACTAGCCAAAGTGCGCATCATCACCGTAGCTGGAGAAGCTCTCTACGGGGAACAAGTTCGGGCTTTCCAACGCAAATTTGGCAATCAGATTGACATCGTTAATGTATACGGGCCAACAGAATGCACAGTCGCTACCACGACACACCGGATTAGTGAACAGGTCCCGGGACACGTTGTTAATATTCCGATTGGCAGACCTATTCATAATTACAAAGTTTACATTGTCAACGAAGAACACCAGCTATGTCCTGTAGGCGTACCAGGCGAAGTGTATATCGCAACTCCTGCACTTGCCAAAGGGTACTTGAACCAGCCTGAGCGGACAGAGCAATCCTTTATTGATAATCCGTTTGCGATTGGCGAGAAAATTTACAAGTCCGGAGATATTGCCAAAGTGCTGGATACCGGATTACTGGAATATGTGGGACGCAGTGACTCTCAGCTTAAAATTCGGGGTCACCGAATCGAAATCGGTGAAATCGAAGATCATCTGGCCAGACTGGAACAGATCCAGGATGTTGCCGTTATTGCAAAGAAGGAAGCGGACGGCCAGAACATGCTCGTGGGTTACTTTACATCCAAAGATGGAAGCACCCTTTCCGTGACGGATATCAAAGCAACACTTTCAGAGAAACTTCCATCGTACTTCGTACCAAAATGGATTTGCCAGCTGGATGAGATGCCTATTGCCCCAACAGGAAAAATCAACCGCAAGGCCATGGTATCTATGCCACATGCTGAACGTCATACCGATCAGCCAGACCGCGTGATGCCTGAGACAGATACGGAATCTATACTCTTCCAAGCTTGGAAAGAGATATTACAACACGAAGAGTTTGGTGTCGAAGACAGTTTCTTCAGTATTGGTGGCGACTCCCTGCGTGTTATCCATGTTCTGGTTCTTCTGAAACCACATTATCCGCAGCTGAAAATCACCGATTTCTTTGCAGAAAAAACAATTCGTGCTCTTGCTCGCCGGGTCGCGCTTTTATCGGAGCAACGTGAACCTGCGAAACAGACATCCACTGCAAATGGCATCATCACGCAGCTTTCCGAACATCCGGTGGAACTGTCTCCACAGCTTGGATATCCGAACATTCTTCAGCCTGAACATGTGCTATTGACAGGTGCAACCGGTTATCTGGGCTCACATGTACTGCAGCAGTTAATTGTGAAGTCTTCGGCACGGATCTACGCTCTTGTTCGTCGCCCAAGCGACGGCACGACGGCAATGGCACGATTAAGCACAGTGATGCAGGGCTATTTCGGCAAACAACTTGCTGACCAGCTTGAAGATCGTGTTGTAATTGTTGAGGGGAATTTGGAGCAAGAGAACCTGGGTCTTGTCGCCGAGCAACAATCGTTGCTTGAATCAAGGATTGACCGTATCATTCACTGCGCGGCTGATGTTCGTCATTTCGGTGAGGCTGCGCAGTTCGCTAAAACCAATGTCGAAGGCACAGTTGCTTTGTTAGACCTGATACGTAACAAAAAAGGTGCTTCGTTCCATCATATATCCACGATGGGTATACCCGAAGATCTGGCCCTCAGCGGACAATGGGAATCTACATTGCAATATGACCGTTTCCCGGAAGAGTTACATGTGGACAACGTCTACTCCGACAGTAAGCTCGAAGCGGAGAAAGTACTCATGAAAGCCGCAGCAGAAGGAGTGCCAGTCAGCATCTATCGTGCAGGCAACCTGACATGTGATTCCCGTACAGGTCGTTTTCAGACCAATATCGATAGCAATGCGATCTACCGCATGATCAAAGCCATGTTATTGCTGGGCAAAGCCCCTGCCGCGGATTGGCTCATGGACTTCACCCCGATCAATTATGCCAGCGAAGCTATCGTGCATCTGGCCTTACGTCAAGATACAGCTGGACGTGTATTCCACATCTGTAATCCAGAGCCGATCCGGTATGATGACTTGGTAGAAGCCGTGAAGCGTGCAGGTTACGATATTGAAACGATGCCGTTTGAAGACTATCACCACTGGCTGTTTGATACAACCATTGCCAAAGAACCGGAAGCTCTGCAACTTGCAATCGCTCAGTTGGAAGGTGACGGGGCAAAGGATTCAGCATATGCCTATGCATCACCGGTAACAACGGCTTACGTCGAACCAGCAGGAATCAACTGCGCCAAGACCGATGAGCGTTTTATTCATACGATGCTGGGCTATGCAGTTGAGATCGGTTATTTCCCCGCTGCAATTCGTCCGAATTACGGTACAACAACGGTTGCAGATTAAACGATATGTCGGATAACGATATTAATAGAAAGAAATAAAGCAAAAGCCACTCTATCGCTACGGCGATAAGTGGCTTTTTTTGTATAAAGATGAGTTCAAATTGATAGTTGATCATCATAAGCGTTACCCCTTTTATACGCTACCTTTGCATCACAAAAACTATAGCCAGCGGATTACTGCAATGATAGCAAGATGAGCAGGATAGAAATAACGCCAGATCCACCGGGGCCCTTTCAAACGAAAACCTGCCTGGTAGTACTGTGCAATGGCAATACCGGTTGTTGCAAGCACACTGTACATCTGCAAAAAACTATGGTGCAACATCAGGTAAAGGGCATTTAATATAACATGTGCCATAACCAGCACAGGACCTTTGAAGTAACGGAACAACAACACGAGCAGCAGACCATACATCCCATAATCCATATGTGACCACTCCATTATCCAGCCCGCCCCGATCGCAATCAGGATACTGATCAGCTTCGAAGGAAGCTTATCCAGGGCTAGCAAAACAAGCAGTGCCGACCATAGGGTCCAGACCACATTCAATGAAAAATGATTAAACGCAGCCATAAACGGAATCTGGGAAATCACTGCGATCCAGAATAACCGCCGTATGTATTTCTGTACATTACGTGTATGCTTGTAACCTATAAATACGGCAAAGGCATAGATTGGAAAAGCGATACGACCGATGATTCTCAGTTCAACCACATGCGGAAAAAACACAGCTCCGATATGATCAATCAACATCGTAATCATGGCAATCCATTGCATCATATCAGGTTATCCCTCCTCAGCACGTCAACACTAGATGATGAATCGTAAAATCTTAATCAGGATTCAGTTTCACGCTCAACGTTACATTCATAATACATGAAGCTTTGATCCTGTGTATATCCTTCGGATTCATATAATGCTTGTGCTTGCTGATTACTGATCGCCGTAGAAAGCACAATTCGAAGAATCTTGTTTCTCTTCGCCTGCTTCATTACGGCCTGCATTAGCTTTCGGGCTATCCCTTGTTGCCGATATTTTGAATCCACGAACAGATCGTTCAGAATCCAGATCGGTCCCATCGAAACGGAACTATAACTCGGATAAATCTGTACCAAACCCATGGCAGTATCAGCCACCTTTGATTCTTCGTTCCACGCAGCCATGAAAATCATCGATTCTTGCTTATTCATCCGTTCTTTAATAAAAGAGGTCGCTGCCTCCAGATCCGAATGCTGACCATAAAACATGCGGTATTCATTAAAAAGCCTAGATACTTCTGAAATATCATTTAGAGTTGCTTGTCTAATGTCGATTGTCATTTCCTTCGGGTTTTTCACGTGTTTCTTCCCCTTCTTTCACTTCATTCTTTTCCTCACAATACATCTCTCGAATCGAATCTTCCTTAAGTTCATTGTAAAAGAAATCATACCTTTCCCCCATTCATCAACAGGAGTAAAGTTTGCATTTATGTATCCTTTGGCGAAACATGCCATACATAAAGTATATTTCTACCCAAGTGTTGCACACTATAGGGATCATTGTTTACTGACAGATGCTGTTTCATCTTGCAGTCAGGAGGAAAGCGCTATGAATGAAAACATGCTCTTGCAAGTACAGTCCAGACTTATCGGTGTATCCGATATGATGTACCAGCCACTTCAGATTGGATCCGTTTCCTGTACCGTGCTCTATATTCAGTCCATTATTGATAACCAGGTGCTACGGGAAGCGATTGTCAAACCATTGCTTGAAGCGGCTGTACGAACCGAGGTCGGCTCCGACTTCATCAGCCGGATCGTAAGCGGGACTTTTTTTTCAATTGAAAATAGACTCGCGGATACTGCGGAACTTGTTGTGAATGACCTTGTTTCCGGGAATGTTGCATTGTGGCTGGAAGGCATGTCAAGCATGCTTGTTTTTTCTATACCTAGCTATCAAAAACGTTCTGTTCCCGAATCCACGAATGAGGTCGTTGTTGTTGGCCCGCAAGAAGCTTTTATCGAAGATATCCAAGTAAACATGTCGCTGTTACGTCATAAAATCAAACATCCTGATCTCAAAATGATTCAATTCAACATCGGGAAATATACAAAAACCGAAGTATATGTCATCTACATTCAAGGACTGTGCAAACCTGATATTTTGGAAAATGTGTTGACGAGTCTAGGCCAAATCAACATGGATAGCAGCTTGGGGGTGAGTTATCTCTCGGAATTTCTCGAAGATCATCCACTCTCTCCTTTTCCACAATATCAATATACGGAGCGGCCCGACTCGGTTGCGGCCGCTTTAGTTGAAGGACGGATTGCCGTAATGCAGGATGGTACTCCCTTCTCCCTGCTTATTCCGGTTACGTTTTTCTCTCTAATGCAGTCATCCGAGGACTATTATCAGCGGTTTCATTCCGCTACGTTTATTCGGCTGATTCGTTTATTGTTTGCCATTGTCGCTTTCTTGCTACCCTCAGCCTATGTGGCGGTCACGACTTTTCATCCGGAGATCATCCCCACCAACTTGTTAATTACCATTGCATCGGCTAGAGAGAATATCCCGTTCCCGGCGCTGGTTGAAGCACTCCTGATGGAAATTACGTTTGAAGGGCTGAGGGAGGCGGGCATACGTATTCCAAAGCCACTGGGGCAAACGGTATCCATTATTGGCGGAATCGTGGTGGGCCAGGCCGCCGTTCAGGCTGGTATTGTCTCTGCACCACTAGTCATTATCGTCTCGATTACGGGTATCGCCTCTTTTATCATCCCACATTTTGAGCTCGGGCTTGCTTTCAGGTTGCTGCGTTTTCCAGTGTTGCTTATGGGCGGTACACTTGGTTTATTCGGGGTGGTCATCTCTGTCTATTTGATCTACTGGTACATGGTGAGTCTCCGCTCATTCGGCGTTCCCTACATGCAGCCCTTTGCTCCTTTCGTCTTGCGAGATCTCAAAGATACATTCATTCGTGTCCCTTGGTTCCGCATGAAAAAAAGAACTCAGGCTTACACGCCGGATAATGAACCACGGCAGGATACAACATGAAAAACATCAGAGTGACGAGAACTATTCATACCCAGAGGTGGTTACAAAAGCTCGGACTGGCCTGCCTATTTTGCTTCATCTGCACCGGGTGCTGGTCCAAAGTAGAAATTAACGAACGCACCTTTATAACCACGCTTTTTGTTGATACCACAGACAATCCAGGGGAGATCGAGGTGACTCTAAGCATGCCCCTCCCCAATCGTTTGTCTCCCGAAGGAAGCGGAACAGGTAAAGCTCCTTATGCATCGGTTTCCGCAACCGCACCCACCATAGCTGATGCCATCGAGAAAATTCAAACGGATTTAACGCGGAAAATTTCATGGGGGCATACTCGTGTAATTGTCTTTGGACAAGATTATGCACGCGAGGGTATTGATGACACGATGGCCTGGATTTCACGCCAGCCGCTCTTTCATCTAAGCAGTTACGCCATGGTTGCCCAAGGCAAAGCGAAAGACATTTCCGATTTGACACCTGTTTTTGAGGAAACCCCCAGCGATGTATTACGCGAGTTTTCCACCGAGGAAAATTTGTTAAAGACACAGATGCTGAACATCCTTGCCGCTGACAAAATGAATCAAGGCTTCGCCGCATCCATGTTAGACTCCCGGATAAAACCTATGGCGAGCGAGGAAGGCGAAAGTAAAAAATGGGTCAGCCAGATTGGTGGCGCTGTTTTCAGGCAGATGCGTATGGTTGATACGCTGACAGAGCAAGAGGCTCGCGGGGTGGCCTGGGCTTCGGAGAAGCTGGATACATTGGCACTATCCGTGCGTACCCGCAAACAAAAGGCCAGTATGTCACTGTTTGATATGAAGTCCAAGATACAATGTGAGCTCCGGAATGGCGAGCCCTTTTTCACCATTCATCTTACAGGGAAGGCTGAACTGATCTCCGTGATTCCCGTATTAAAAGTAAAAGATGTCCTCAGTGTTAAGGATATCGAACAAGCCGTCAATGAACTGATCACTGCTTCTCTAACCTCTGCGTTGCATAAGGCGAAGCGTCATGGGGCGGATATCCTTTCGCTTGGATATCGGCTTGAATGGGGGCATCCTGCAACCTGGAAAAAACTTCGTCCTGTCTGGAACCAGTATGTTAAAAATGAACTGCAGTTTGATGTGCACACCGCTGTTGACATCCAATTTGTCGGCTCAGAGTCCAGTTTCTAGAAGTATACAGTGAATAGCTGGCTTGGCTCTTTCAAGGAGGTTTGATCTTGTGTTTGCTGTCTTGCTCTTCGCGGGCCTGTATTTACTGGATTGGCCTGCTGTTAAAACGAGTAAAAAATCCGTAAAACGATCCTATGTTGCCGTACTTACGCTGTTCCTCGCTTGGAACACACTGGCATTGCTTTGGCCGACCTGGCCCAATCCCAATCAAGTACTGTTGCTGTTATTCGGATGGGTTGACCATCTTATGTTATAAAGAAAGGGGAAACAGCCGTGAATCACCTTACCTCCGGACAGGCATACCGTTTTATGTTTGTGTACCTGTACTCCGAGCCTGTGGCTTTTCTTCTGCAGCGATTGTTCAAAATGAGCGGATATCAAGGCTGGATTTCCACCATTGGTGGGTTTCTAATTAGTTTGATCCTTCTCATGTTCACGTATCGTTTGGGTTCTCTCTACCCTGACCGAGCTTGGCTCTCCTACGGTGAAGAAGTGGTCGGCAAAATGATACATCGTTTTTTCACCAGTTTAATCGCGCTGTTATGTCTGTATCTGCTCTCCATTGATGTGGAGAACTTCATCATCTTTTTGCAGTCCATGTACTTGCCCCAGACACCGATCTGGCTAACGTCCTCCATCACCCTACTGTGTATTTGTTTGACAGCACGTTCAGGACTGGTAGCGATCGTTTTTATATCTGAGGGCATATTTCTGGTTCAGCTCCTCACCTCATCCTTGTTAATGCCCTCTGTGGGAGGCGGAGGTAACCCGGAAATTTTGACAGCTATGGCAACTCATCATGACTGGTCCGAAATTTTTATGGGCTCTATCTCCACTATGCCGTGGTTCTCTGAATGGATGCTGTTTCTATTCCTCGCTCCTGCTGTCGCATTCAGGCGTCCCATGTTTACGAGCATGGTGTGGGCAGGATGCACTGTTGTCATCTTTATTTTGTTCTTCTGGGTGTTTATCCTGATGAATTTCGGTCCTTATGTGGCAGCGAGTCTGAGGTATCCTTTACTGGAATTGGTTCGTTTTGCACGATACGGTGATTTTCTGGACAACCTTGATCCTGTTCTGATCGCCATCTGGTCAACAACGATGTTTACACGCAGCTCTTTTCTGTTATACGTCTCCTCGGTTTGTCTATCCAGCATCAGCGGCGTACGGCAAAACAAGTCCCTCACGTTTATTATTGCTGGGACGGCTGCCGTCATTGTGATGCAATATGCCCGAGACACAGCTGCCTACGAGCTTGCAATCCGCTCCTACGCCATACCGGCTTTCACCCTGCTTGTGGAATCCATGCCCATTGTATATGTTGCCGTCTACTGGCTCCGATCAGGCAATCGTAAAAAAGCGACGAAAGCCTCGCCGGCCCCGTCGCCATAACGATATGATTTTAATAGGTTTCTGAATTCATCCGCTCTTGAGCAGGTTCTGATTCAGGGAAAATAACACCCTTTTTCAAAATGAGGTTCGCGTATTGAGCACGTTCACCCGTTGCAACAATGACATACGCTTTAGTGGCACGATCATAAAAATCAAAACGATCCTCGTATTCGAGGGCATCTCTCATATCCTCGTATTCCTCAATTAACCGCCGGTAATCTTCCCAGATGATCGGAATGACCGGATCACCTTTAACGACCTGCATGACAGCGGCCGGTCGATCTACATACGTGTCCAGCGGAAACAATTGTAATATGGCTTCCAGCAGTTGCACCGTCCCTACGCCATCACAGCGTACTATGCGCTGAGCATGACTGGCTCCAGGGAAATTCGCATCCGTTAGCACAAGTTCGTCTCCATGTCCCATTTCGGACATGAGTTTGAGGAGTTCAGGCGGAAGGATCGCAGGAATATTTTTCAGCATCATTAAACGCTCCTTACATAACAAATTTTTATTACTTTGGAAGCCGTTTCATCTTTATTCTAGCAGGATTTTTTACGCTTTGCATCGTTATACTCTGCCCCTGTGGCGCAACAATTCCCTTTGACAAAAGTACTTGTTCCACATATAGTTGTTATAACAACTATATGAATTTTAGAGATATTTTCTACGGAAGCGAGGTTCATCCATTCATGGATTATTCTTTGGAGCAATCTGTCGGATTCATGCTCGGACTCACCCACCGCAAAACAGCTGCTCTTCTAGCCGCACAATTCAAACCCTACGATATTACCACAGAGCAATTTTCTGTGCTTTTTAATGTGGTGCGCAAAGAAGGCGTTAACCAGAAAGAAATGGCAGGATATGTGTTCAAAGACCAGCCTACCACCGCACGAATCATTGATTTACTGGAGAAAAAAGGCTGGGTCGAGCGCCGCACGAGCGACCAGGATCGTAGAGCGTATCTCTTGTACCCTACCAAAGAAGGTAAAGCATTAATCGATGTCCTTGTCCCGATCGAAAGAGAAATGAATAAAAAACTTGCTGAAGGTATACCCGATGACCAGATGGAAGCATTTAAACATACTCTTTCCCTCATTAATCGCAATCTGTAACTATTACAACTCAGGGGGAATGTTTCACCATGAAAGACCAATCAGCACCTGTCCGATTATGGACGACCGATTTTATTTTACTCATGTTATGTAATTTTCTATTATTCCTGCAACTGCACATGATCGTTTCACCATTACCTTCCTATGTACAGGATCGATTCCATGCCAATGCATTCCAAGTCAGCCTATTCACCTGCCTGTTTGCATTAAGCGCTATTGCGGCACGACTCTATTCTGCGAAAGCGCTGGAAAAGGGTTTCCGTAATGCGATGATCTATATTGGCTTATCTGTAGCCCTGCTTGCCACGCTTGGCTATTATTTTGCTGCGGGCATCGCTGTTCTGCTTTTGCTCCGTATGGTATTCGGTGTTGGATTCGGGCTCAGCAGTACTGCGTTTCCGACCATGGCATCTGATATTGTACCTGTTAAACGAATGGGTGAAGGCATGGGATACTTTGGACTATCCACTAGCCTTGCGATGTCCATGGGACCCATTATTGGCGTTACCTTACTGCAAGGAGCCGGATTTGTCACACTAATGCTAAGTACTGCCGGTGTGATCGCTGTGATCTATCCGCTCAGTTATAGCCTGACACGTAAAAAAGTAGCCAAAAAAAAGACGCCCCAGACTACTTCGATGCAACCATCACAACAAGAGCAAGCGACTCGCGATGTTGCCTCTGTTTCAGGAGCCAACCCGGTTTCCAAAACAAAGGCGCCTTTTAACCGGAAACTGATCCTGCCAAGTGTACTGAACGGTTTGTTATCTATTACCTACGGGGGATTAGTTGGGTTTATCGTTTTGTATGGCAAAGAAGCGCATCTTGCTAATCCAGCGCTGTTCTTCCTGTTTAATGCACTGGCTGTTCTAATGGTCAGACCGTTTGCCGGTCGCATTTACGACAATAAAGGCCCTAAAGCTTTATTGATTCCTGGGGCAATATGTATCGCACTTGGACTTATCACGCTATCCTGGGCAACGACGATGCCTATCCTGTTTGTGGCTGCTTTTATCTATGGTATTGGATATGGCTCGATGCAATCATCCATACAGACCTGGATGATTCAGGTCGTCTCCCCTGCTCAGAGAGGGATGGCGAACGGGATGTTTTTGAATACACTTGATTTTGGCATTGCTACGGGTGCACTTCTGCTCGGTGCTATCGCTTCGTTGACAAGTTATACGGAAATGTATCGCTACTCCGTTTTATTTATGGCATTGTTCCTGCTGATCTATCTCATTCAGGGAAAACGAAGTGGCAGTTTCCAGATTGAAACACATCCGCTTTTATCTCACACACATATTACGGCAACGGATAGTGCTGCTTCACATGATACGAATGATCTACAAGCAGAGCCTGATAAAAGAAATTAACAGATCATTACGTTGAATTTCACAATATGTATTTCCCGGATTTTCACCTAATCATAGGTGTTCATAAAAATAAAAATATCTACACTAACAACGTCACCTGTGATGATGTCAGTACAAAAACGCGTTTACGTCTGGCAAGCAGCTACTCTGCTTTCCATGGCGTAAACGCGTTTTCAATTTTCCCTTTAACGCAAGGGATCATTCCATGTACCCGTCAGTAAGGACTTTTTTTGCGGCGCAGTGGCGAAGGTCTGTATCCTTGATCGGTTTCACTTTCTTGCACACGCCTTTTGCGTAGCTTATCATGACCGTCTTCTTTCTCTTTATTATCATGATTGCCTTGTTCGTCTTGTTCACCCTGCTTCTCCTGATCATCCTGCTTAGAATGACTGCCAGAAGTAGGCTCTCCTCTCTTCTCTGGCTTAACCGCCAGCAATGTGAGCAAACCCCCGACAGCACCTGACGCAGCCAGAATGCCAAAAAGCAAAAAATGGTGAGAACCAATCAACAAAGAAACAATGGGTGGACCGAGCGAAACGCCGATAAAACGCATGCTGCTGAACAGGGCTGTAATGGTCCCACGTTGCTTTTTGTCTACACCTTCTGTAATCAACGTGTCGAGACATGGCAGTGCAGCACCGATACCTGCACTCCCTAGGGTGAACAATCCCACCACAACGTAAATATTATCGAACAGGCCGATAATCCCCAGCGATACCGTTACCAAGGCTAGTCCGGCAAAACCGAGCCATTTCATGCGTGATTTATTTTTACCAATCCACTTGCCTGCCAAAAACGAAGCAAGACATAACGATGCCAGAGGGATGGCCAAAACCAATCCTTTGACTACACCTTTGAGCGCAAACTCACTCTCCAGCGTTTCAGAAAGATAATATAAGACGCCAAAAATAAGAAACATACAAATTCCACCGATCGCAAACAAAGCGTACAACCAGCGTCCCTTTACTTTAAGAACATCACGGATAGAAGCAACAAATTCCGAAAATGTAGGCGGTTTTTCTTTCCTCTTCGGTGTTTTCACCAAAAAAACCACGAGTACAAGTGAAATAAGGCATAGTACTGGAATCGCTAAAAACGGCGAATACCACAACCATACCGCCAGCGCAGCACCCAGAATCGGACTAAGCACTTTGCCAAAGGTGTTTGAAGTTTCAATAATACCCAGACTTTTGCTAACCTCATCTTCATTCTTGAACATGTCCCCCACCAGAGGTATGACAATCGGAAATGCGCCTGCTGCACCCACTCCCTGCAAAAACCTTCCCCCAAGAATCGTCCAATAAGCTATATTTCCACTCATGAACCATGCAGCACCCCCTGCAACAGCCCCTCCAACGGCTGCAATGACAAGACTGGGGATAATCACGGCTTTCCTGCCGAATCGATCCGATAAATATCCTGCCAGCGGAATCAGCAGAATGGCCACTACCGCATATACCGTAATCAGCATACTGACCTTGAATGAAGATACCTTCAATTCCCGTTCAATCTGTGGCAAAATCGGTATAAGCATGGAGTTTCCCAATGTCATAATGACAGGGATAGAAGCAAGTGCGACGAGGTCCCACTTTTTATCAGACATACCCTAACCACCTTCGCGGATTTTACACACAACAGCGTTATTGTTGGTTAATCTGGGGGTGATTATTCAGCATATGTCAAAATGGATAGGTTCCATTAGCGGAATTGTCCGATCTTCCACTTTTCCAACAAATCCAGCGTACGCTCCTCAAATATCCGGCCATCTTCCGGTTGGTCTACCTGATGCTGATGAACGTAGGCGTTAAAGTAAGATGACAATAGACGATACGCAAGCCGGCGTGCTTGCCCTTCTGGTGATGATTCTAGGGGACGACCGTAACCTGCGTGAAATGCGGCAGAATCCGTGTTGAGGATGGCCTCATATTCCCGATCGGCAAACATAGAGCGGTCTCCATCGATAACAGCGGCAATGCTCATTTCCCCTTGTTTACCGTGCACGAGCACATTTGCTGCCCATAGATCATTATGGACAAGCACTGGTTGCTTGATTTGATCAAAAAGAGCTTTATTTTGCTCGAAGATTGCCGTAATCTTTTCCCCTACGCCAGGCATAAACCCGATTTGCGCCGCCTTTTTACTTGTTTCATCGGCTATGGCCAACAACACCTCAGACCAGTGCTCCGATCCGCGAATCGTACCATCCGCCTGAGGCCAACCGAATGATACTCCTTTGATCCGATGCATTGCGGCTGTATATTTGCCTAATTGAGTATACAAATGAGTCTTGTCATTCTCTTCAATGGACGCATGATCGAGTTGCACGCTTGGGATAAATGCCATAAACATATAGGTTCGCGGAACATCCCGAGCGCTGTCCTCACAAGCCAGCACTTGCGGTGAGGGAATGCCTGCTTTGCGGTAATACTCATAGATCGTTGGTTCGGCGGCCATCATCGTGCGTTCAAACGAAAATAACGGATCACGCTCGGTTAGTTGCTCACCCTTTTCATTTGTCGGTTGCAGTGGTTGTATATACTCCGGTGCAAGGCGCAAAATGACGTCCGTAATCGCCGTATGCTCCAGTTGGATGCGATATGTCGTATTAAACAGACCACCCTGCAACAGTCCAAACTGTTTTACGACAACGCGATCTCCAAAATGTCGATGCACCAGTGCATGTAACACTTTCGCTGATATTGGGCTATGTAAGCCCGAATGTTGTTTTTGATCTTGGTTCTGATTTGGATGCTGTTGGTTATCGGAGTGTTGGTATGCCATATTGTATTCTCTCCCTCTTTATCTTTCCATTCTCTCCTTGAATGAACTATATCCATTTATTTTGTATAAATAAACAAAACAGACGGCGCCTTCAGGCACCGTCCCTTTATGGTCTATTCTAACAGGTTACAGCTCGATTGTAAGTTTGCTTGTACCTGCTGATGCCGTTACGATAATGCCTTGCTCGCCAGCTTCTTGTGATCCACCATCCACGCCGGATACGGAATCAATGCCCCGAAGCACGATTTTCCATGGCTTGCCTGCACCTTCAGCACGAACTTCCAGCTTCGAGCCGTTACGTGTGACGGTCACTTGCAACTCACGCTCAGCACTTTGATTTACAACGACAGCTTGTGCTGTCTGCCCGTCGGCAAGTTCAAATAAATGCAGCGATACGTTGTCCGCAAAATCATAATCCGGCTTACTGTCTACCGCACCTACCGCAATCAGACTGTTCGGTTTGATCATCATTGGCAGTGTTTTGAAGTCATGATTTTCACTGATCCAGCGCCCACCTTGAACTTTTACCCCTGTCAGATAATTGGTCCATGTCCCTTCTGGCAGGTAATAACGAACGAAACCTTCTTTGTTGAAGATCGGTGCGACCAGGATAGAATCTCCGAACATGTACTGTAAGTCAAGTGTCGCACAAGTCGGATCTTCTGGATATTCCAGCACCATCGCCCGCATCATTGGCAATCCCTGTACAGAGGACTCTACCGCGGAATTAAACAGGTACGGCATCAAACTGAGCTTCAGCTTCGTAAAATCACGTACTACATCAACAGCCTCTTCATCGAACAACCAAGGCACACGATACGATTCGTTTCCGTGCAGACGGCTGTGGGAAGAAAGTAATCCGAACTGAACCCAGCGTTTGTATACGTCAGGCTCTGCAGTCGCTTCAAAACCGCTGATGTCATGGCTCCAGAAGCCAAACCCGGAGAGACCGAGCGACAATCCGCCGCGCAGTGATTCTGCCATGGACGAATAGTTGGACGAGCAATCTCCACCCCAGTGCACAGGGAATTGTTGACCCCCTACGGTTGCCGAGCGGGCAAACAAAGCGGCTTCATTTTTACCCAGGTTTTCTTCAAGCACATCAAATACCGCTTTGTTGTACAGGAAGGTGTAGTAGTTGTGCATTTTTACCGGATCGGAACCGTCATAATATACAACATCGGTCGGAATTCTTTCGCCAAAGTCGGTCTTGAAGCAGTCCACGCCCTGGTCAATCAAACCTTTCAGCTTGTCTTTGTACCATGCAGTTGCCTCTGGGTTCGTGAAGTCCACAAGCCCCATGCCCGCCTGCCATTTATCCCACTGCCATACACTGCCATCCGCTGTCTTGACGAGATAACCTTTTTCCATGCCTTCATCGAACAGAACAGATTTCTCAGCAATATACGGGTTGATCCACGCACAGATTTTAAGTCCCTTTTCCTTCAACCGTCTCAACATGCCTTCCGGATCAGGGAACATATCTTTGTCCCATTCAAAATCACACCACTGATACTCCTTCATCCAAAAGCAGTCAAAGTGAAATACGGATAGTGGCAGATCACGCTCAGCCATGCCATCGACAAAATGATTAACGGTCGCTTCATCATAATCTGTCGTAAACGAAGTCGTCAGCCACAAACCAAATGTCCATGCCGGCGGAAGAGCCGGTTTGCCTGTGAGCTTGGTGTAGTTATCCAGTACCTCTTTCGGATTAGCGCCGCCGATTATGAAATATTCCAGCGTCTCGCCCTGCACGCTGAACTGTACTTTCGATACATTCTCGGAAGCGATCTCGTAGGATACCTTCTCAGGATGATTGACGAATACACCGTATCCTTTGTTCGACAGATAAAACGGAATGTTCTTGTACGCCTGTTCACTGCTTGTACCGCCATCCTCATTCCAGATATCCACAACCTGGCCATTTTTCACAAACGGAGTGAATCGTTCACCAAGGCCATAGACATACTCGCCCACACCCAGCTCCAGTTGTTCCCGGAAGAACGTACCTTCTGTTGCTGACTCAATGTACGCCGGACCTCTCCAGCCGCTGCCAGTTAGACGCTTTTCATTATAATGGAAGCCGATATCCCAGCCTTTTGTTTTGTTCACGGTTACACGCAGGTTTCCGCTTTTCAGCTCTGCACCGTTCTCATCCTTCGCAATTTGCACATCGGTATTTAGCGTGTTCAGTGCAAACTCGGGGCCTGGGTTAACTTTTCCCTTATGGTGGTTCAATTGCACACGAATAACATCAGGCATGGGGGAGCTGTAGGTTGCTTTGAGCAACGTTCCGTTAAGTGTATCGCCTTTGCGCTCGATGCGTTTCGTTGCTGCATATACAGTAAAGGAATCACCCTTTTGTACAATATCTCGAATATCCGCCGGATTTTGAACATGATATCCATCACGGATCTGCCAGTAGCCATCGGTAAATTTCATCTTGGATTACCCCCTTCGGTTATACTATAATGATATTGATATCGATAACGAATTTCTTCTTGTATTTTGACCTTTTATATCAGTATTTTGATATTCGGAGCGTGATTTCTGCGAATTTCCAAAGTGAATTGCAAACGATTACATCTATTTATTGCATAAGGAGGTTCCATAATGGAACGGGAACATTTACGGGAAGATCGAATTCACGGCAACGCCATGTATCCGGTCAGTGTATACCCCGACATTCAACAATTGAACGGGGACAGCATTCTGGATTGCCACTGGCATGATGAGATGGAGTTTACAATGGTGACGCAAGGCTCTGCTGTGTTTCAAATTGACATGAACCGGGTTGAGGTGAAGGCCGGAGAGGCTGTTTTTATTCATCGAGGTGAAATTCATGCAGGATATCTGATGGGCGATGAGCCTTGTATATTTTCTTCCGTTGTGTTTCATTCGGATCTACTCGGTAGTCATACGTTTGATGCGGTGCAGGAGAAGTTTATCGGACCTATTTTGCGAAAAAGTATACATCTCCCCTATCACATCACAGCTGATGAAGCTTGGGGTTCAGAAGTTCTGGCCTACCTGAAACGCATCTTCGCAGATCACGCGAGCGGGACAGACACCTGTGAGATATCCACGAAAGCCTATCTCTATCTCATGCTTGCTCGCATGTTTGAACAGCGGAAGGTGCTTCCGCTCAAAAGTACGGTTAACGGGGGCACACCGGATAAGATGGAGCGTCTAAAATTAGTGCTCCGTTACATTCACAAGCATTATCCTGAACCGTTGAAGCTGAAAGACCTGGCGGATGAAGCCAATATGAGCGAGGGACATTTCTGTCGTTTTTTCAAAAAGTTGGTGCAGAAGAGCCCTGTCGATTACATCAATTATTATCGGGTACAGCAGGCTTGCGTACAGCTGGAGAATACGGACCATAAGATTGTTGATATCGCTATGGATGTTGGATTCGAGCATTTGAGTTATTTCATTACTACCTTTAAGAAACACAAGAACACTACACCGTCTCAGTATCGTAAAATATTTTCCGAAAATATGACACTGGTGCCTGTTACGTTTACAGAAACTTTGCTGGTTTAACAAAGGAATGAACCACATCGGGCGGTTACCATTGATGAGTTTTTGATAGAATACACGTGTACAAGATCAACAAAAAGGTGCCTTCAGCACGTAAGTTACAAGCACCTTTTATTTACGTTAACCTCTATTGTTTCGTGGCTTGCTCTACTTTCTTAACGTCTTCCATGAAGAATACTCATGTACAGAAAAACCATTAAAGGAAGTGTGGGCACTCGCCATCTTCTCCACCAGCTTCAACTGTTCCTCCATGTAGGCGTCTCCCTCTTCGTAAAAGGTAATAAAGTCGCCTTCCTTGCTTTGCTTCGTTTCCACCGCAATCGATATTTTCTTACCTACAGAAGCCGCATCGATAAGTTCATCCTTTGCCACATTGTAGATGGCGGCAGCTGTATCCCGATAAGCCATAATCGTAATGGAATCAAATTTGCGGATCATCCAGCTACTTACCGCCATTGTTGAACCCGGAATTTTGTAATTGTCCAGCCAGAACGGCAGATCAGCGGCAACAGGCATCTTCATACGCGCAGCACGGTCTACAATATAATTCACATTTCCCTGCCACTGCGTAATCACGCTGGCTTGATTGATCTTCCACTGCGGATGCACATGAGGTTCAATGTCCAGATGAATACCTGCAAATTTCTCATTAGCCAGTGCCTGTGCCTGATAAGCTTCAATCCAGTCCATAAAGGAAGCTATCTGTTCCCTGCTTTCAGTCAGTCCCCAAGCCGAACGTCCGTCCATGATATCCACAGCGATATTTTGCCCCCGTGCAAGACGGATAAAGTTCTTATATTCAGGGATTTTAATATCCCGGTTCATCTGCAGATAGATCGTATTAATGTTGTTGGCCTTAGCAAAAGTTAAAATATCCTGCGCATTATTTCGGATTTGAGTCGTATCCCACACCCACGTCCCCCGCACAGGGCGATCCAGCTTGCCATGTATTGTGGCATAACTGTCTACCGGTTCTACCGAACCTACCGCATCAACTCGGGTAGAACAGGCTGTGCTTAAACACAGCACCAGACAACTCATCAGCAGAATAAAACGAAGTTCTTTTTTGGTTTTCATATTTGTACACTCCCTTGAAGTTATGGCAGCTCTTACGTATAAATCCGGGTGAAAGGATGTCGTTTAGGATTCATTTTTTGCATGATTACGGAAGTTTCATGAATTTAAACTGCTTTTATACGCAACATCACCTTTAAGACTCACGACGAAAGAATCATATAACTTATTTCGGGAATTCACAGTTCTGAATATATAGTTCAAAAGTCACAAAATTTAATGTTGTATGTAAAAAATCAGAATTTAAGTTACGACTTCAGTCTATATTTCCTTTTAACACTTCGATTCCGTAGACCTAGAAAGCGTTTTCTTTCTCCAAAACAAAAAACCGCCCGAAGGCGGCGAGGCTTGCAATGAAACATTGATATTTATTCATCGATAACTCTCATTTGATGCTTTACCTGTATTTTACCTGCTTAATCCGCGTTCGGTTCATCAAACAAAGAGACCCGTTCAATGCCATCTGCAGAGATGCGTACCAGCCCGATGTCAGACAAACGCAGTTCAGGAATAACGACCAGCGCAAGTAGCGATAACGTCATAAACGCATTGTTCAACGTACATCCTGCCGATTGCAGTGCTTCGCTGACTGCTGCCGATTGTTCCGCTACCACTTCGAAGGGTTCCACCGACATCAGACCGGCGATCCGGAGAGGAAACTCCGTCACACCCGCATCTGTTACTACAGCTACACCGCCCTGCATACGAATGACACGATTACCGGCGTCTGCCATAAGTGCATCGTCATTCCCGATGATCAACAGATTATGACTGTCATGAGCTACCGTCATGGCTATCGCTGCTGGCGAAGTGAACCCGATCCCACCGACCAGCGCCACTGCGCGATTTCCGGTTTGTTTATGGCGTTCCAGCACGGCAATTTTACATACCTCACCTGCGGCAGGCAGAACCACCTTGCCTCCTTGCACATGCACTTGTACATGCTTCTCCTTCGTTTCCACATGATTTTCCGTCACATGGATAATGCGTGCGCCTATAGTACCCTCGCCAATGGGTGCAGACAATTCCAAATCCTGTGGCTGGATGTTTGCTTCCAGCTTCACCGTATTGAGCGCTTCCTCAGGATAATTGAACGTATCCCACACGGCTGTCATTTTACCGTTCTCGGCGACAACTTGCCCTGCTGCAATCGTTGTGCCTACACGGACATCCGCAAGGCGTCCGTCTAACAAAATAATATCGGCCATGTTACCCGGAATCACCGCTCCGATATCACGCGCCACGCCAAAACGTTCTGCCGTATTAATCGTAGCCATCTGGAATGCCGTAACGGGCTTCACGCCCTGAGAAATGGCAAGTCGAACGACAAAGTCCATATGACCCTCTTTCAGCAAAGATTCCGAGCTGCGATCATCCGTTACCAGCATCATTCGCCGAGTATCGAGTCCAAGCTCCGTACATGCTTTAATCGTCTCCGCGACATCATGCCATGCAGAACCCTGCCGCATCTTCGCATACATCCCCAGCCGCAAGCGCTCCACTACATCTTCTTTCGTAACACACTCATGATCTCCTGTCACACCGCTGGCCGCATAAGCAGGCAGACGCCAGTCGTCCGAGGCCCAGGTAAAATGTCCATCTGCCACTTTGCCAGCGCGCAGCGTCGCTTGAATCTCCCCAATCATGGTCTCATCCCCGTACACCACTCCAGGGAAGTTCATGACTTCACCAAGGCCAATCATATCCGGTCCCCATGATAGTGCCTCTGCTACCTCTTTCGGCCCAATATAAGCTCCTGTAGTCTCCAGCCCTGGGTGAGTGGAAGGTACGCATGAAGCTACTTGCATATAGGCTGCCATCGGTGTAGTACGTGCTTCATCGAGCATGAGCCGTAGTCCTTTAAGCCCAAGCACATTGGAAATTTCATGCGGATCGAAGAATCCGCCTGTCGTACCGGAAGGCAGGACAGCTCTTGCAAACTCGGATACTTTCATCTGTGTGCTCTCAATATGACAATGACCGTCTAACAATCCGGGAGCAATATACTTCCCATGTGCTTCAATAATTCTGGTATGTTCTCCAATGGTATGACTTACATCTCTGCCAACATACGCAATTCGTGCCCCTTGTACAGCGACAGACATATCCGGCAAAATTTCTCCTGATATCACGTTTACCAAAGTACCGCCCCGAATCACCAAAGTTGCCTTCATATCTCCTCGGGCTGTAGCGACCAGATCCGGTACACAATCGGCCATCAGCGGCCGTTCAAAAGCTGTTGTTTTCAAATTACCTGCCTCCTTCGTTAGATCACCTGTTCCGTTGCCTGTTCACAAAATTCAAGTATTTTGTACCTCATGCAATGAATTTTCCCCTTATCATGCAACGCTCAAAAAAAATAGATTGTTACGATTATATGAGTCTGAGCTTCGTGTGTAAAGAAAAATTACATCTATTGAATACATGCACAAGGAGATTCACCTTATTTATCAATAACAACTAAGATATGTCTGCATATGTCACTATTGTTAGCAACTTTCTCTTCATAGCATACACAAAAAAAGGCCAACCAGAACATGTCTGACTGACCTCATCTTGCAAGAGTATTCACCGCAACATATCGCTCGGAGATTAGTGCTCTTTTTACTCCACACGAGTTGCAGGGATGTCTTTCAGCTCGTACCACGCTTCTGACTGTGAAGTGATGAATGGACTTGGTTTCCCTAAGGAGTATACATGCAGTAAATGCATCGCCCGGGTACAGGCGGTATAGAACAGCTTACGTTCCTGCTCACGGGAATAGGCATCAGCGGAGCCATTATAGATTAAGACTGCGTCAAACTCCACACCTTTCGCCAAATAAGCAGGGATCACGTGAACGCCATGTTCAAAAGCCAGCGTTGTTTTTTTGATCAGCTTAGGCGCAGTATTCAGCTTTTGACTTAGTAAGGCGTGAACTTCCTGGCTCTCTTCTGCCGTCTTGCAGATGACCGCTACGGATTCATATCCCTCCTGCATCAGATGATGCAGATCTGCCGTAATTTGCTCCATATGCTGCTTTGGATCAGAGGTCACGATGACTTTAGGTCTCTCTCCATTTCGGTTAAACGGGATGATCTCCTCCCCACCAGGAACCATGCCACGCGTAAATTCCACAATCTCCATCGTAGAGCGGTAACTGCGCGTCAGCACAATAACTTCTGTGTTCTCTGGCCCGTATAAGTCACTTAATGGTCCAGTGCCGCTGAGTACGGATGAATGGGCATAAATAGCCTGGTTAAAGTCACCCAGTGCCGTAATTTTCGCGTGTGGAAACAGTCTCTTCATAAAAGCAAGCTGGAAGGCTGAATAATCCTGAGCTTCATCAATAATGACATGGCGAATGTTCGAATTAATATGGAATCCCAGCAACAGTTCGCGCAAATACAGGTACGGCGTAATGTCCTCATAAGCCAACTCCTGGATCTTTAATCTGCGTAACGTCATGGTCGAGATTTCTTCCCAGTGGGCAGGCAAAGACTCCCTGTCAAGCAGACGAACCATCTGTGCCTGATCCTCGAACAGGTTTGCATACAACTGACGGACATCCACAAAACGCAGTGATTTGATCCATTTGCGCAAAGGCTTCAATCGGTCACTGACCACCATTCTCGCCAGAATCTCTCTTTCCTGCTGAAAATCATCAAATGTATGGGATTTGCCTTTTTGTTTACGTTTCAAGCGTTGATATGCGCGCTGTAAATCTTCCGGTTCCATCAGATCAAGTTGCTGATCAACCCAAGCTGCATTTAGTTCGCCTTTACCAAACGTCGAGAGTTCCTTCAGCAACCAATCCCTCAATAGTTCCAGCCGGCTAACTAACTTGACAGATGAACCGAAGCTGTAAAATTTCGCTGCCATCGCTTCCGCATCGACAATCGCCTTGCCCTGAAAACGAACCGGCTTGAATTTCATGCCTCCGGTCAACATGCTTTCTTTATAACGTGTAATGACTTTCAAAAATGATGCAGAGGACTTGAACCGTATGCTGGACATTCGTGCATCGTAACCAGGCTCCTCCGTTCCTGTAAGCACATATTCCAGCTGTATAAATGGATCTTCAAGCTGATATTCCCGTCCCAAACGGCGCTCCAGATACTCCTGAAACGTCGTCTGCAACATATTCTCTTCCCCGAGCTCTGGAAGTACCGTAGATACATAACTGTTAAACATCGGATTTGGTGAAAAAAGAACCATCTGATCCGCTTGCAAATGCTCGCGGTATTTATAGAGAAGATAAGCGACTCTTTGGAGAGCGGCAGAGGTTTTCCCGCTTCCTGCTGCGCCCTGAACAATCAGCATACGTGTCCGGTCATTACGAATGATCCGGTTCTGTTCTTTCTGGATCGTTGCCACAATGCTCTTCATCTGTGCATCAGACGTTCGGCTGAGCACAGCCTGAAGCAATTGATCTCCGATCGTTACCCCTGTATCAAACATGAAACGAATACGCCCATCCCGAATAACAAATTGACGTTTCATTTCAATTTCTCCACTAATCTCGCCGCTTGGGGTACGGTAAGAGATCGGTCCAGGTGCACCATCGTAATACAGGTTGGAGATCGGTGCACGCCAGTCATAGATCAGGAAGGACTCCTCCTTCTCATCCAGCAGGGATGCAATGCCCAGATAGATACGTTCCGAGTCCGGGTATCCATCCTCCTTGAAATCAATCCGTCCGAAATAAGGCGAATGATGCAGTCGTTTCATTTTATCCAAAGCCGCAGCTGTATTCAGATGACTTCGTTCACGATCGGACAAAACCTGCGATTGTTGCCGCATACTCGTCGACGTCTCCCCGACATCGTCGGCTTCACTAAAGTTCATCGTCACTTCATCCCAGAAGTCCTTACGCATCCCGACTACTTCGTCACGGAAGGACCCGACCTCTTCTTCCAATGTAACGATTTTGCGCTCAATCTGATCAGTTACGGTATTCACCCGCTCCTGTTCCTGGCTCCACTGTTGCTCATTACTCATATGTTATGCGCCTCTCTTTCCCCGGATTGTGTCTTCGAATATCCATTTGACAAGCCCGAAAAGGCAATGGTATAATTATTAGAAAGTAAACATTTTAATTTTATGTTAATTAATTCTAATTTTCTGAAAACCATTTTATATTGTACCAGTGACAACGTCCCGATGCAAGCGGAGACGTTTTTTGTTATTTTCGCTTGTGTCTTCCTTGCGTTATGTGATTTAATCCGGGAGTTTTACCTCGTCACACAGTATTACCCACATATAGTATTACTCACATGCGCATTTCCCTCTAAATTCTCAAGTCATCGATAGTTGAAGTCCAGCGTGCCAATGCACCCGTCTGATCTTTTAGTTGAAACGTAATCCCTGACGTGATTTCTGCATAGGGTGCCTGATCGATCCGTATATGAACAATGTTACACTCATACCGATCTCGCGGGTGAGTCGTGTCCACGAGTTCGGGAAGTAAACGGACTTCAAGGCGAACATGCAATATACGCTGTCCATGCACTGCAATTAACGTAGCCTTACCCGTTTCCATCATGTTCATACTCGTTTGTGTCCCTTGCCAGAGCGCCAAGCGAAGGCAACCGGGACTTACAGCGATAACTTCTCCCATGCTGATCATCGCCAGATGCGGCCACTGTCCGCCAGTTACGGTTAGTAACTGCATCGCTTCATGTTGTTTGCTTTCCAGATCGCTTCCGCCCAACCATTCCAAGAGCTCTGCATCTAACTGCTTGATCTCCATTTCTATCCCTCAGTTCATTCATAATGGTTATCCTCTGTTGCCATTAATTCCTATCGATTCTCTTTGATTCACGTCACTAACATTCACCGATAGACCAAACAACCCGGACGCTTCTGTCCGGGCTTTATATTGCCTATATTGTATCTTATTTTGGCATCTAAGGCCATTTCAGCCAGTTTAACATGTGGTCAGGTGATTCTTTGTCTTCGTTTGAAGTGTGCACATGATCTGCCAGCCGGTTTAACCGTTCGAGCTGATATCCGTAATCGTATATAGCCGCGGCCACGATGGATAACCTTAACATGCCTTCCTTATCGACATCAAACTGCGTAATGGCCTGTTCCATAAAATGATCATTCTCGGTTACAAATTGTGCGGCCTCTTCACCATTTGGTTTGAGTTTGTCTTCGAATTTGAGCAAGGCATGCTCATGGAATTTAATCACCCGTTCGAGATGGGTATCAAAAAACAGATCCATTTCCGGTGTTCGCTGTGCCTGAAAGTAGTGACGTTCTACCGAATCCAGTACATCGTATCCTTTTTGCAAACTTAACAGCATTTGTTTATATACAACCATCTGGCGGGTCTCGCTGAATTTGGCACGTTTCATCTTCTTCTGCTCTTCTTCGAACAGATGATACTTGTCAGATAAAGACTTGATCGATCCGCCCAGATTGCTTTTCTCTTCCCGGAAAACAACCTCTTTAATCTCATCGGAAATCGATGTACGAAGCAGCAGTGACATGCCGTTAAACACACTCTGTATCTGCTTCACAAACTGCACCTTCGGTTTAGGAGGAAACACCGAGATATTAATCAGAAAGGCGGATATAATGCCCACAAGCGTTAGCAAGAAGCGATTCAGCGCAAAGTGCCAATCTCCTGAGGCTTCCATAATGGATACTACCGTGACCAGTGTCAGCCCAACCGTTTCACCCATATTTAATTTAAGACAGATCATAATAACCAGCACAATAATTAATCCTACGGCAATAGGCTCGTTGGACAGCACCATACCACCCAACAAGGCGACAATTGCACCCAGCGTGGTCGTCTGCAACTGATCCAGAAAATACTTCCACGAACGATAGATGGAAGGCTGCATGGCAAATATCGCTGCGATCGCGGCAGGCACGGGAGATTGCGGATTCAGGAACAAACTGCTCAGATATAAAGCCAGCGTGACCGCTATACCTGTCTTAAGTACTCGTGCTCCAAATGACATGGCATCTCCCTCCCTTTCCCCGACCTGTTTGTTTACGTTTGATGATGATCATGTTCATTATTACCCCATATTTGTTTTTTTGCCCGAATGAGTTCAGGAGAACGATTTATTGTACCATGAGAGGTTATGCCTTTGCATCTTCATCCTCCGAAGTCTTAGACATATTTTTAAATAAGTAAAATATTTATACCGCCACTACGAAGACAGAAGAACCATTCTTCCCGTTGCTGTTGTCTTAAACCTCAGTTATGTAAGGGATTAATCTAAGAAAGAAAGTCACCACATAGCCTTTAAAGACTTATGGTGACCTTCTATACGTTTATGCGTCCGCGCCTTCCCATTCCTGCCTGAACCGCTCCACAAACTGCACCATGTACTCATGACGTTGCTGCGCAAGTTCCTTGCCGTAGGACGTATTCATCAGATCTTTAAGCTTGAATAACTTTTCATAAAAATGATTGATCGTTGTGCTGCGCCCATTGCGATATTCCTCACGGGTCATCTGTTCCCGCGGCGGTAAGGCTGGATCATACATTTCACGCCCACGGGCTCCAGAAAAGGCAAACGTACGGGCAATGCCGATCGCCCCCAGCGCATCGAGCCGATCTGCGTCCTGCACCACTTGTGCTTCCAGCGAACTGACTGAAGCACCTTGACCACCCGCATAGGATATCGTACTGATAATGCTCACTACCAATTCGCGTGTGGAAGACTCCAGTGGCTGGTTATCCAGCCACGTGTGTAGCTTTGCCATACCGGCTTCCAAGCTGTCGTTGAGCTTCTCGTCGGGTACATCATGTAATAGTGCAGCCAGCTCACATACAAATGGATCTGCACCCGTGTGTCGAGCTAGCCTAGTAGCTAGCTTAGTCACACGCTCAATATGTGACCAGTCATGTCCATCGGAATGCTTGGAAACCTCTTCTTGCACAAAGGCACGAGCCGCACGTAGCACGGCTTCTTTATTGGTTGATTCGGAAGTCATCAGGATTCTCCACCTTCACGCGCCTGCTCACGCGGTACACGTCTAGCCACACCTGTCCGAATTGCCGCCTCGATAACACGACTACGCATGGATTTGACGACTTTATCATTAAATACACTCGGAATAATGTAATAACGTGTACGCTCTTCATCCGAGATGGAAGAGGCAATCGCCTGGGCAGCAGCCAGCTTCATCTCTTCGTTAATTTCCGTTGCCCGGCAATCGAGAACAGCTCTGAACATACCTGGGAAACAAAGCACGTTATTGATCTGGTTCGGATAATCCGAACGTCCTGTCGCCATGACTGCAACAATATCTTCCACTAAAGCAGGCATGATCTCGGGTACAGGGTTAGCCATCGCAAATACAATGGGATTGTCTGCCATCGTCTGTACGTCCTCACGCGTCAACAGATTGCCGCGCGATAAACCAATGAATACATCAGCATCTCGAATAACTTCACGCAGGGAACCTGTCTCCAGATCAGGATTAGTACGTGCCGCATATTCGGTCCATACCTCATTCTCATACGTATTCGTGCGCACGATGGCCCCGTCGCGATCCACACCGATCAGTCGCTTCGCACCTGCAGACAACAAAATATTGCTACAAGCTACACCCGCTGCTCCAATGCCGCACACGACAATTTTCACATCTTCAATAGACTTGCCAACCAGTTTAAGCGCATTGATCAGACCTGCGTATAATACAACCGCTGTACCGTGCTGATCATCATGAAATACCGGAATATCGAGCTCTTCATTTAACCGGCGTTCGATCTCAAAACAGCGCGGAGAAGAAATATCCTCCAGATTAATGCCGCCAAACGCAGGTGATATCGCTTTCACGGTGCGAATGATCTCTTCGGTATCTTGTGTATCCAGACAGATCGGGAACGCATCCACGCCTGCAAATTGTTTGAACAACATCGCCTTACCTTCCATTACAGGCATTGCTGCACGCGGACCAATATTACCGAGTCCAAGTACTGCACTACCATCGGAGACTACCGCTACAGTATTCCGTTTAATCGTT
Organism: Paenibacillus xylanexedens; assembly: GCF_007680605.1. GTDB lineage: Bacteria > Bacillota > Bacilli > Paenibacillales > Paenibacillaceae > Paenibacillus > Paenibacillus xylanexedens_B. The sequence continues at coordinate 687,147 of NZ_VEIO01000001.1, read as the reverse complement.
AAGGAAAAAGCTTTGCCCGGCTCCTCTGATATAGCCGAACATACCCGAGCCACATCCGGTGTGTACACACGGGATAGATCTTCCCTGTTGTGAATCGGTGTCTTTGGTGTAACTTCAATTTTTCCGCCTAGATGCAACAGGAATGTACGATCCGATACGTTAACGATGGACACGCCTTGCAGCTGGCGCACCGCTTCTATAATTTTGCTGTTATCCTGTGAATCGGTGACCGCAACAGTCAAGTCGCGCACACTGACATCCTGATTGGTCGAAATGACGTCAATGGCAATGATGTCTCCCCCAGCTTCCGAGATGGCCGAGGCCACTTCGCCAAACTTGATATCTTTCGTTGTCATTTCCAGCCGTATAATAATGCTGTTGCCGTCCAGATTTCTCTGATTCATTTCAATTCCTCCCAGACAATGAAAGTCTTAAGTTGACAAGTTACGTGTTTGTCTTCGCTACGTGGACACGATTATCCTTTATCTTGTCCAAAAAAAGCCCTCAAGTCCCACAAATGACAAAATAAAATGGATTGCCCTGGTACCTGTTAAAGGTCCAAGACAATCCAGTTAATGTCTCTCTGTGTGTAACATTCGTTCGTTTATCGGAATGCATACCTAAGGCTCATGTTTCCGATGAACTCCATTCCCCTATTCATATCTCTCGTTACTCTTACTTGCGACTCGCTGCTCTGCGCAATACACGAATGTCGTAAGGCTGTAAGTCCAGACTTGCTTCAACCGTTTCTCCACTAAGTACATCGGTATAAGGCAGACTGTCCAACTGAACCTGTTTCACGTGCTCGGTGTAGTTCTGAACGAATACATAATCGGAATCCCCATCGGTACGTACATGTGCAGTAGTCCCTGCAGCCAAGTCCGATTTCAGTCCACGCTCCAGATCCAGATCTGCGATCAACTTGCCGTAAAAGTCATCATAGAACGGCGCTTTCATCCGTGCAGCCATGTAATAAGCTTTACCTTGACCCAGCTCGTTCACGGTCAAAGCCGGACGTCCTGCATAGAAATCCGATCGATACACGGCAAGTGACTTTGCACTCTCCAGATGAATCAGGTCGCACAGCTCAATTGCATCATACTCCGAAGTGAGTCCCAATTCATTACCCTGCGCTGGAATAATTCCATTGAGTTCACGATCATGCAATCCGTCGATCTCTTCTGACCAGATGCCAAGCGTTTTACGAAGCGGACCAGGGAATCCACCCAGGAAACATAGATCATTCTCGTTCACAATGCCAGACCAGTAGGTTGCCACAAATGTACCGCCCTGTTCTACAAACTTCTCGATCCGTTCGCCTACTCCTTCACGAACGAGGTAAAGCATCGGCGCCACGAGCACTTTGTACTTGGATAGATCAGCTTCCATATCAATGACATCAACCGCTACACCCTTTTTCCAGAACGCTTCGTAGTGAGCTTCTACTGTCTGCTCATATTTCACGCCGATGTTACGTGGACCTTGGGAGTCGTTCACAGCCCAGCGGTTCTCCCAATCAAAGATAATCGCCACTTCAGCAGGAACCGTGGTTCCTACAATATTCTCCATACTTTGCAGCGCTGTACCTACGTCGGTCACATCCCGAAATACACGGGTGTGCTCTGTACCTACATGGTCTACTACCGCACCGTGTAACTTCTCGCTTGATCCACGGCTTTTTCTCCACTGGAAGTACTGAACACTATCTGATCCATGAGCTACCGCCTGCAAGGAGGACAACAGATGCATGCCTGGACGTTTCAACTTGCTTACATCCTGCCAGTTCGTGGAACTAGGTGTGCTCTCCATGAGCAGGAAAGGCTGGCCACCTTTAATGGAACGTACAATATCATGCATCATCGCAATCCGGGACGCCTGTTTCGCATCGTCCTCTGCATCATGCCATGTTGGATAACTGTCCCACGAGAGAAAATCAAGAATATCCGCGAACTTCCAATAGTTCAATCCGCCGTAAAACTCCATCAGATTCGTCGTTACCGGCAGATTTGGATTTTTCGCCTTGAGTGGCTTCGTTTCATGAACGATGAAATCCGCTGTCTGATCCGTCACGAAACGGCGCCAGTCCAGATTCATCGCATGAACCTGAGTTTCGCCGTGTGGTGCCGGAGATTCGACTTGACTCCAATCCGTCACCGTGTGACTCCAAAACGTTGTCCACCAAGAGTGATTTAACTCATCCAATGTCTTGTACTTGTTTTGAACCCAGGCGCGGAAGGCTTCCTGACAGTAGTCACAGTGACAATCTCCACCAAACTCATTCGAAATATGCCAGCCGATAACAGCCGGGTGATCCGAGTAGCGTTCCGCCAGCTTACTGTTCATCGCCGTTACTTTTTCCCGGTACACCGGAGAGGTATAACAGTGGTTATGACGGAACCCATGCAGATTACGAACCCGATTTTCCGAGACACGCAACACTTCAGGATATTTTGCCGACATCCATGCAGGTCTAGCACCGCTTGGTGTTGCAAGGAACGCATAAATACCGTTCGCTGCAAAACGGTCCAGCACCTGATCCAGCCATTCAAACGTATAGACGCCTTCTTCCGGCTCTAGGGATACCCATGAGAAAATACCGATGGACATCACATTACACTTCGCCAGTTTCATCAAACGAATGTCCTCTTCCAGCACCTCTGGATAACGAAGCCACTGCTCCGGGTTATAGTCAGCACCATGAAGCATGTGCGGAGCTTTGGAACTTACGGGTGGAAATTTGTACGTCATTTATGAAAACTCCCTTGCTGTTGAATTACGATTATTTACCTATGCATATCTTTTAAACAAAAGTTGTAACATTCAGTTCTTGAACCGCAGTTAAGGCCTTAAATGATTCAAGCTTGCGCCCTTTAAAATCAAACATCGTCAGATTGCCCCAGTTGTTCGGGTGCCCCACAGACCATTCTTCTTTACTCGGAATCCATGCAGGCTCCCAATAATAAAATCCATGGCCCAGACCGCCGGGAACATCACGAATAATCTGTAACATATCCTTCAGATATCGGGTTTGCCCTTCAACCGTTGCAGGATAACCTGGCAGTAGCATGTCTTCCTGATTCATGATCCATTCGATGCCTTCGGGCTGTTCCAACGTCCACGGGTATGCCGTTTCAACCACGTTGATTGGTTTGCCGTAGCGTTTGGCAAGATCATTCAAATTGTCACGCAAGGCGTCCAACGTTCCATGCCACCAAGGATAATAAGACAGACCGATGACATCGAACTCTACACCTAACGCTTCAAAACGATCATAGAACTTACGGCTTTCGGCATTATCGCCGCCGCGGTCGATATGAATCATGATTTGAATGGAAGGGTCAACGGATTTAACCGCTGCAATACCATACTTCACAAGCCCTGCAAAACGTTGCCACTGTTCGTCTGTATCATGTTCTTCACCACCGACACGTCCATCATCCCATAACATGCCTGGCGTAATTTCATTACCAACCTGAACCATATCCGGCAAGGCGTCGTGTTCTTTCAATGTGCGGAGCACATCCGCCGTATATGTGCATACAGCCAGTTTAAGCTGTTCATAGGACAAGTTCTCCCATGCTTTCGGTTTCCACTGATTCGCGGGATCAGCCCAGCGATCAGAGTAATGGAAATCAAGCAGAAACTGTAATCCCTGTGCCTTGATTCGTTTGGCTACTTCTACCGTGCGCTCCAAATTACAGTATCCGCCGGCAGGATCATTCCAGATGCGGAGCCGGATCGCATTCGCATCATTCATTTTGAGAATGGTCAGCAAATCTTCCTCTTTGCCATCCACATCACGATATGTTCCCCCATGCTGTTCGATCTCGTCCATAAATGACACATCCATGCCGAGAACGAACGGTTGATTGGTTGATGAATTCAAAATATCAGCCTCCAGTGATTAGGGATTGAGGCTCAGCCTTTTACTGAGCCCAGTGTCATACCTTTTACAAAGAAACGTTGCAGGAATGGATACACAATGAGGATCGGCGCACTTCCGATAAAGATTTGGGCTGCACGCACCGTCGTTTGCGAGATCGTTGCCATTTCCTGCGGATTCATCGCCATCGTGCTCATATCACGTTTGATAATGACCGTCTGCATGAAGGTTGCCAAGGGATAATCTTTCGCATTGTTCATGTACAAGAGACCGTCAAACCAGGAATTCCAGTGAAACACCATGCTGAACAGTGCAATCGTTGCGATGGAAGGCATGGAGATCGGCAGGAAGATGCTGAACAAAGTTCTGAAATGATTCGCTCCGTCGATCAGTGCCGCCTCTTCCAGCTCTTTCGGAATGCCGCGGAAGAAATTAAGCATCAGGATGACCAGGAACGTATTGACTGCACCCGGAAGTACCAGCACCCAGAAGGAATCCATCAGACCAATCTTTTGAATAACCATGTAGAACGGTACCAAACCGCCGTTGAAAATCATGCTGAAGACGAAAATCCAGGAGTATACCGTTCTGCCTTTGAACTCACTATTTTCCTTGGACAGCGGATATGCTGCCAGGAAAGTAATCAGGAGTGTGATCCCTGTACCAATGACGGTACGGAGTAGTGAAATCCAGAGCGAGTTCAGGAAGATCGGATTATTCATTGTTTTTTTATAGGCTTCGAGGGAAAACCCTACCGGCCAGAGACTGACCAGATTTGCATCTGCCGCAGCCTTGTTACTGAACGATACAGCCAGCACGTGAATCATTGGTACAATACACATGATAGCAATCAGAATTAGAAAACTGATATTGATGACATTGAAAATGCGAGATGATGGTGATTTATGATACATCGTAGTCCCTTCCTTCTCTGTTCATTCGATTAGAATATGCGGTATCCGGCGTATTTCTTGGCCAGGCTGTAGGATACGAGGATCAGAACCATACTGATCACGGATTTGAACAATCCGATCGCGGTTGCAAAGCCCATCTCTCCATTTTCCAGCGCCGAGCGATATACGAATGTATCGATGATGTCTCCTGATTGATATACAAGCGGATTGTACAAGTTGAAAATCTGATCGAATCCAGCATTGAGTACGTTACCCAAAGCCAACGTTCCAACGACCATCAACATCGGTACAAGCGACGGAATCGTAATGTGAAGTGTTTGCTTCCAGCGGTTTGCTCCGTCAATCTCTGCCGCTTCATACAGCGCCGGGTTAATGCCAGCTAGGGCAGCCAGGAAAACAATCATGTTATACCCGAATTCCTTCCACACATCCGTCACAATGATCGTTGGTCGGAACAAGCTGTTATCTCCAAGGAAGAAGTATGGTCCAAGGCCAAATGTGCCGAGCACCCGGTTCACAAGTCCTCCCGTTGACAACAGATCAAGCAGAATCCCGCCCAGGATAACCCAGGACAAGAAGTGAGGCAGATATACCAACGTCTGGATCGTGCGCTGAATGGCCATCTTGCGAACCTCATTCAGCAGAATGGCGAACACAAACGGGACAAACAGGTTAAAAATCAGCTTGAGTACCGCGATGATCAGCGTGTTCCAGATAACCTGCAAACTATCATCACGTTCAAATAAATATCTAAAGTTATCAAGCCCGACCCAATCCGAGCCGCTGATGCCCATCCATGGTTTGTAGTCCTGGAATGCCATAACAATTCCGCCCATAGGCACATAACTGAAAATGATCAGAAAGATAATGGCTGGCAGCAGCATTACGTGGAATGGCCAAGTTCGTTTTAAAGTTCTCATGATTGCTCCCCCTGTAATTCTTCCTACTCAAGTACTCCTGAGTGGCTCTATAGGCAAATTATATCAACCTTCCAGCACCCCCAAACAGCGCATAAAAGCAATATAAATGGCACAAAAGCAACCTATTCAAAAAAAAAAAAAGATGATCCATGTAAAATCCAGTGATCATCTTTTTCAAGCCGTATATTTTATTATTTACCTATTACATTGGAAAAGTTTAAACAGAGGGAAATCAGGGGATTATGAACTATTTCTTAATTGTAATTTAATTCAATAAATTAGTAGCCGAGATTTCTCTGCCTGCTAATTTCATAAAGAATGATTGACGTCGCACAGGCTACGTTTAAGGAAGAAGCGGATCCCCCCATAGGAATCTTGATCATAGAAGTACTCATTTCTTTATACTTCTGTGACAATCCTTCGGTTTCGTTACCAATAAGTAGTACTGTTGGCTTGGAAAAATCATTATAGTAGATTTCCTTACTACCAATGGCACTTGTACCCACTATTTGAAGTTCAGGAAATGTTCCGTTTAACCCATCAATCCAGTTCTGTACTTGATTTGGAGAAGACATTCGGATAATGGGAACATTAAAAAAAGAACCTGTTGTAGCACGTATGGTCTCTGAATCATATGGATCAACGGCATGACCCGTAATTATTAATCCTTGTGCGCCTAATGCATCACAAGTGCGAATAATGGTTCCAAGATTCCCTCTATTAGAAGGTCTATCAAAAACCACAACGAGCATTTCGTTAGTAATTGGCAGTCTTGAAACATTATCTTCGGGTATTTCAACGATAGCTATAATTTCAGAGGTTTCTTCTTTATCACTCAACTTTTCCATTAAATCTCCATGTAATTCATAGTGATACGTCGCTCTTGAGTGACTAAGAATATCTTTTGCCCAGTTTGAGAGCGGCTTATGCTTTGAATACAGAAGATTTTTAATCTTCCAGTCGCTTTTCATCAATTCATTTATATTACGAACTCCTTCAACAAAAAACTCATTATATTTATGTCGTTTGTTTCGATTACGTTTCAGGACTTCGAATCTTTGATAATCATTATTTTCAGTAAAAATATCTATTACTCTTGACATAACTTCTCCTATCTTCCCTTTATAATATTCGCATTTTATCATAATTAAACTAATAAGGGAAACAATCTTCATTTTCAAAATCCAGTACAAGGTGGTTAACGACAACAAAATTTAAAAAAGTCATCCTCGAACAGACCGCATTACACAGCCTGTTTATCAAGGATGACTTTTTAAAATACTTATTTACTAGTAAACAACTGAATAAAACTTATTTTTTCACACCGTCATACCACTCGTTCACTTCTTGAGTGATCTGATCGCCGCCACCGGATTTCCATGTTTGAACAAAGGTATCAAACGAATCGACCGGACTCTTGCCATAGATGATCTCATTAAAGGTCTGGTTCTCGATTTTGTTGAGGTAATCCAATTTGGACTTCATCGTTTTCGTTGTAGGCCCTGTGAACATGTCTTTGAAAGAAATATCTTTCTGTTCCAGCAACACTTTCGCTGCTGCAGGCGTTTCAGGTCCGTAGTTCACTGCTACGTCTTTTTCCAGCTTCGTTTGCGGCTCTTTACCGTCTGCCAGATTCATCAATGCTTTCATCTGAGCATCTGGAATACGCGCGCCGTCACGAACAAGCAGGTAACGTACGACGTTGACATATCCACCATCGATTTCATCCGGTTTTTTCTGTTTGCCGCTCGCATCCAATTGATAGTCGTATCCATCGAACAAACCGTTATCATATTCACTTCCTGGCTTCGGATCTGCATAATTATCAAACAGGTAGTTTTGATACGTAAAGAATGCTTCTGGATGTGCCATATCTTTTTTGATCAATGTCACACCGTTAACAAACTGTGTTCCGTGACGCATCGCTTTACCGTCTGGTCCAGCCGGGATAGCAATGGGCTTCCATACAGCACTTGGTACGTTCTTCACTGTATCGATCAATGGCCACCCACTCATCCAGTAAGGGCCAGGGATAATTCCTGCTGTACCTGCCACTGCCGGCTCAGCCGTTTTGTTCTCATCCCACAGCGCTGCTTCCTGAGGAATGTATCCTTTAGTCAGCCATTCATTCAGTTTTGTCAACCCTTGTTTCATGCCTGAGTTAATCGAACCATACTCCAGCTTGCCATCTGCACCTACATTCCATTGGGAAGGTAGTGTACCATAAGCGCCGAAGATCCAAGATGGATCACCCATCCATGTATTCATGGATTTCTTGAAACCAATGCTCAGTGGGGTTACTTTATCTGGCGCAAGACCATCCGGATTTTTGTTTTTGAATGCATCCATAACCACTTCAAGCTCGTCAATGGTCGTAGGTGCTTTCAAATTCAGCTTGTCCAGCCAGTCTTGACGAATCCAGAGCAGGTAATCGTTGTTGTACGCATAATCCAGTACGGGAATACCCATTCTTTTACCGTCACGGCTGTATTGATTCCATACATTTGGATCTTGCTCCATTGCTTTTTTCCATGTGTCTGAAGCATATTTATCGAAGAACGGGCCAACTTCCTGATACATACCCGAGTCAATCAAATCTTGAGCCACCAGATTGTCCGGTTGTCCAACCGTAACGATATCAGGCATTTCCTGACCGGAAGACATTGCCAAACGCAATTTTGTTGCGAATGCACTGTTCGTATCCGTCACAGACCAAAGAGATTTGATATCAATACCAAATTTGTCCTTCGCCCATTTGGTAGCTACGTTATTTTCCATGGATTCACCGTTTTTAAATTTCAGTTCCGGGTCAATCCCCCATGCCGTCGTGATCGTTACTGCCGGATCATACTTTTCCTTGTATTCATTTTGAGCTCCTGTGGAGCTTGGTGTTGCACTCTCTTTGCTTTCATTGCCACCTGAACATCCTGCAAGCACGACGGTCAGACACAGCGTTGTAGCGAGAAGCGACAAGAATCTCTTTTTCGTTGATTGCGCTCTCATGTTGTTCCCCCTTAAATCGTTTTGGTTACCCTTTCATTATAAGACGGGTCAGGTACATCAGCCTATGATACGAAATCAAGATTTCTGCACCTTTGCCAACCTATATGCTCGAATGATGTTGTATTTATGTCTGATCCCGGAATTCATTCGGTGTCAACCCATAATGTTTTTTGAACATTTTGCTGAAATATTGCGGATTCTGATATCCGAGTTCGCTCGTTATCTCATATATTTTTTTATTCGTATTTTTAAGCAGATACAGCGCCCGTTCCATACGCATACGAATCATATAATCTCCCAGACCCTCGCCTGTCTCTGCTTTATATATTTTCGATAGGTATACCGGATGTAGATAGACTTTATCCGCTATCATCTTCACAGAGAGGTCTTGTCCGGTGTCTCTGGTCACCAGCTCCTGTACCTGTTTAATGACGTGTCTGCGGCTTTGTGCTCCCTCCTGATCGGACAATTCCTCCTGCAGCTTCGCCAGCATATCCATAGCCCAGCGCCTTAGCTTCTCTGGAGATTGGATCAACTGATGAGCCAGCAACAAATCAAACCCCGCATGGTCGATCTCGTGTACCAAGTGACCCTGCTTGTGGGCGATGTACATAAAAGCATTGGTAACCGACAAGTACATCTCATACACATACTCTCTGGACAAGCAAACCTGCTCAGCCGCATCAAAAACGGCATTCAACTTTGCGGCTGCCGTCTCCCATTGTTTCGTCTCCAATAGCTGAGGCAGTAGCGGTGGCTTGTATAACTCTTCAAGAGCCTGAGCCGCATCATTTTCGGGGCGCTTGTTTAGGGTATTTTCCATATCCATATAGATGATCTTGTGTTCTTCCGGTCCAGTAAGAACAAGAGAACCCAAGCTTTTTCGATACACGTTGGTGAGTTCTTTAAAAGGAAACGGCGGGGTCACAACGATGGACAAATCCCCTTGAAGGTAACGCACCACATGCTCCCGGAAGGTCTCGGCAACATTACGTAATGGACTGTTGACCAGCAGGGACTCTTCCGCCTGTTCCCGGTTCTGCAGGAACATCACCAAACAATCATGTGGCCCACGGCTGAACCAGACATGATAGGTCTCCCCGAGCACTTCCTCGGCGATATTTCCAACAGCAAAATCCATCAAATCAATGGACTGCTGATCCATGGATGCAAATCGTCCTGCAAGACGAATCAGCATCATCGCAGCAGGCTGTTCCGGCTCTATATAAAGCTCATATTGCTCTAATTGCTCACGCAGCGCTTTAGACGAAATCTCTCGACCAAGTAGCAAATCATGCATAAGATTCTCTCTTAGAATCTTGTAATCGGATTTACGACTGTACAGCAAACGATGATATTTGTCGAACTCATCCCACTCATCCCGCAGCGAGGTAATCGCCGCTGATACCGAATTCATAAACTCATCATCATTAACAGGTTTTAAAATATAGTCAGCCGCCTGTAATTGAATTGCCTTTTTGGCATAATCAAAATCACTGTGACCTGTCAGCAGAATACAGCGCACATGAGGCCAGCGCCGGTTTACTTCCGAAATCAGATCAAGGCCTGTCATACCTGGCATTCGAATATCTGTAACGATGATGTCTACTGCATTTTCTTCCATAATCTCCAGCGCTTCTTTGCCCGATGCTGCACGCAACACCGTTGTGACTCCAAGTTCCCCCCAAGGAATCGTTAACTCCAAACTTTCTGTTACATACGTTTCATCATCCACAAGCAATATATCAATCAATGCGGTCACTCCCTAGTCCCTTATATTCACGCTTTGTCTTTCAGCAGAGGTTGTTGTTCCATTGGCCATGACAAGGTCACACGAACTCCCCCGAGCTCAGATTCCGCCAGTTCAATGCCGCCCTTCCCTCCATACCTGAGTTGTAACCTTTGATTCACGTTCCACAATCCGCAGCCCATCTCCTGATCCATCGTACCTGCAAGTTTGATCAGCATTGCTTCTCGCTCTTCTTGCGTCATCCCTTGACCATCATCTTCGACAATCAAAAACAATGTACCATCTCGTTGCTCACCGGATACCCGGATCTCACCGGCTTCTGCATCCGCTTCAATACCATGGATGACCGCATTTTCAACCAGAGGTTGTACGATTAACGGCGGCACTTCAATCCGTAGCATATCTTCTGGCAGATCCAGCGTGTAGTGGATACGTTCCATACGCATACGTTGAATTTCAAGATAGTTGGTCACAAATTCAATCTCTTCAGATAACGGAACAACATCCCGCTCCTGTCTTGTGGTGTACCTGTAATACCTCGACAGATTGTGCGACATAGCCACAACGGCATCGACTCGCTTCAGCTTCGCCATACTCGTAATGAACGAAAAGCAATTATAGAAGAAATGCGGGTTAATCTGTGACTGCAATTGCTTTAAACGTGCTTCCCGAACATGGATTTGCTCGAGATATACGTGCTCAAACAATTGCTGAATCTTTTCCACCATGGAATTAAAACGTTCAGACAAAAAACTGAACTCATTACGGCCTTTGGGCTCGATACGAACCGAATAATCTTCTTGCTTCAATCGCTGGAAACCGCGAATCAGTTGCTTTACTGGTACTTGAACTTGCACATATAACAAGTAAGCCGCGATACAACTCATCAGTAACAGGCAGATCATTGCAGAATAAAACAGCAGATTCGACTGGTGAATCGGTTTCAAAATATCTGAAAGCGGCATGTAATCGACCAAATACCAGCCGGTCGTACTCGATTTCACAGAATTGACCATGTAAGGCTCATTTCCAATGACGATCGTGCGATTTTCTACGTCTTGCAATGTATGGCTAGATAATTCTCGGATTAATTGATTCGTTAACGTACGATCTGATGTCCGGTTATAGATCACCCCTGTCCCTTCGCGAAAATAGAACGGGTCATGCCTGCCGTCGCCTTTGAATTTATCGAGCATGTCACGGATATTATCGCTATCGAACTCCAGCTTGATAATCGTTTCTGCATTCTCCGCGGGATTCTCGATGCCATAAGGTGACACCGTAATCCAGCTGAATTTAAACCGATCATTCTGCCCATCCTCGATTTTGTGCACATCCCAGCCAGAGATGAGGCTTTCTTTTAAAGCCTGCTTGTCATAAGTACGGGCATCCCGTTCCGAGATCACCCTGCCAAGGGATGGGGAGTACAGATATAATTTGGTCTCCCAATTAGAAGAGCTTTCCTGAATACTCAGTTTGTTCTGGATTCGCTTGACGAGATTAATAGCATCCAGGTCAAAATAACGGCTCTCCGCAAATATGCGCCGAAAGCTCGCAATATCAGGATCATGAATCAGCAGGTTCGGCCAAGACGATAACAACTCAATATGGGTGTTGACCTGATTTTGGAAAAATTCAAGCTGATTGCTGTTCGAACGATTAAGCTCAGCCCTTAGTACTGCTGTTGTTTTATGATTGGAATACCAGTACAGGAGCACAACGGGAATAAGCATGATCAGAATTAAAATGACCATCTTGGAAAACAGATTTGTCCGGTATGACATGGAAGTTTCATCTCGCTTTTTTTGTTTTTCTACTTTTACTATAGAAGTGGAACTAACGATTTTACACAATCCACTCCGATGACAGAATAACCTTCCATTCGCTGTTATCCCCAGATTTTTTGATTCCTTTTATAAAAGGGGAAATCCGGTGATAAAGGCGACCGCTTCGCTCTCCAGTTTTTTTCTGTCCTCTCCGTTAACGTGTAAAAAAGAGTTAACTTATATCGTGACATTAATTGTAGTCAAATTGGTTGTAAATACAAACTATTTCTTGAACGTGGGTAAACCCAATCAATAGAGTAACCCACTATCTATTTTAAGCGTTAGAGTCCCTATGAAAAAGGAGATAAAACCAATGTATCAGCACTAAATTCAACTTCTGTACATGAAAAAAACCGGCAGATATGCCGGTTCCGTCCGTATAAGCAAAGACTTGCTTTTATGTTTTCCTTCTGCAAGTGATTCATTATATATGTTATGTACTTGAAACTAGAGTCTGTTTATCACGAACTAAGGAATGTCATAATCAAAAACCGTATTTCTCCCATCGACTGCCACATCTAATACAATATCCTTCAATCTGCCCCTTACTTCGAGCGGGCTTTCCGCCACACCTGAAAATTCAAGTGTACCCGTGAATGTCTTCCTCGGTTCAATCTGGATCGGCTTCGCCTCTAACTGAACCGAGTGTAAAGATTCGGACAGCGGATCATCCTGATTGGAATAACTTCCATACAAATCAGGTTTAACCATTACAGCAACCGCAGAGTTACTGTAATTTTTCAGCGTCAATTCACAGGTTGCCAAGGCATATCCATTGGATGACACATCATAGGTACATGAGCTGTCATTCTGTAGGTAAGATATGCTATTCATGCCTGTCGCTCCCCATTTCACCACATACATCAACTTGTCTGTCATAAATGAGTAACAGAATATGATGGTCAAAACAGCAATCCATAACGTTCTTGCCACAAGTGGAAACTCGTACATGATCTCTTTCCGTGTAAGATAATATCCACAGGCAAGCATGCCAAGTCCAAAGTACATCGTGATGTGAACACCACTTAAGTAGGATGTGGTATAAGGAGAAATACCAATGGATAATAACAACGAATCTCCTACGGAGAAACCGAGATGATGTTTAAAGGTAAAAATGATGGCAAACAGTAATAACCCCCCTGAGAACACAAGCCTGGTTCTCGACACGCAAACACCTCCTAATCATCCACCATATTATATCATATTTTTCCTATTTTTGATTAACGATCCATACATAAAAAAAGGAGTTATCGGTAAAAACCGATAACTCCTTTTTGGGAGCCCTGCTGATGAGATGTATTCGATGATGGAAACATGTACTCTCTCAGGATAGCGCTGTATTATTTTTGAGCCAAAAATGCATCCAGTTGCTCTTGTTTGGCCGCGATAATTTTATCGATACCTGCTGCTTTCAATTTTTCCAAATACTTTGGAATCATTTCATTCGGATCAACTGCACCCGAGGTCATGCCTGGCTTAAACTGTTTGTTGACGTTATTTACAGCTGCAATTTCATTTTTAACCGACTGGCTGTTAAATGTGAAACCAAGGGCAGGAGATTTTACGCCTTTCGCATTAAACTCCTTGAACTTCTCCCATTTCTGCGGATCTTCGTTATCCCACAGATAGTTCAGGAACTGGTTACCCAGTTGCCATTGTGCACCTGGATTGTAGGTACGACTGTTCGCATCTACACCGTCAGGCAACTTGATGATGTTCTCTTGACCTTCTACTTTTACATAGTGTTTGCCTTCGATACCGAAGTTGAGCAAATTGTTAATTTCTTTGTCGGAGTGCAGCAAGTTAATGACTTGCATTGCTTTCTCCGGCTGTTCGGAAGAACGGGAGATGGCAAGCATCGCACCAGAGGCATCACCGGTTGTAATCGTTGGACTCGTCATCTCAATTTGCGTAAGCGGATGTCCTACATAGCCTTCCTCTTCCTTGTCTTTACCCGGCTTCATGCCATCCGTCCACATAAAAGCTTTGCCGGCTTTCGCCTGATCTTTCGGGAATACGTTGGACGTAGCAGCGTCACTGTTGATGTAGCCCGCTTGGTACCATTTACGTGCAAGTTCCGCTGCTTCTTTGAATTCCGGTGTTTCCACTTCGTTCAACACAGTAGTCTCACCTGCTGTTTTGGAGATTACGCCAGGTACAGACGCATCCCCGAGGTAATCCCAGTCGAGATTTTCGAGCAATCCGTTACCATTTGTATTGGACATATAAAACGGAGTAACGGACGGTTCATTCTCCTTAATGGTTTTAAGCAGTGGTTCCAGATCAGCCCATGTTTTAACGGCTGTCAGGTCCATTTTGTATTTATCAGCCAAATCCTTGCGTACCAACACACCGCGAGTGGCTGCAAGCTCCTTGTTGGTAGGTACACCGTAATTTACACCATCCACCTGGGAGCCTTCCAGGAAGGCAGGGTCCAGATTTTTCTTGATATCCTGACCATATTTATCTAACAAATCATTCAGAGGCAAGAAGGCACCCTTTGCTACGTTTACCGTGTAGTTCTGCCAAGCAGCGGTAAAGATGATATCTGCCTTTTCCCCGGAGGAGATCATCAGATTCAGCTTGTTATCCCACTGTCCCCAGTCCACAGCATTAATCTTGATCGTTGCTCCAATCTTGGGCTCCATCTTTTTGTTAATTTCCGCTTCCACGAGAGCGACATCTTTCTGAGGTGTGCCCGGATAGAACAACGATACCTCATAAGGCTTTTCGTTGCTTGTGTTCGGCGTACTGCCCTCAGCACCCGGTGTTGCAGAGTTTCCCTTGTCTGACGAACAGCCCGCGAGCACCAGTGCCAGCGCCATGGCCGCTGCCGTCATACGTGACCAGACTTTTAACGATTGAACCAATTGAACCCCTCCTGTTCATATAATGGACCCTGTCTTCACACCCTTACCGTTCTTCCCCAATTCCAAATAAACGGCAAGCTTTCTGTATATGCCCTTTCGTCTATCTCCCTTAGACCCTACTCACTCCCTAACCGGCCGGAGTTATCCTTTCACAGCACCTACCGTCAGACCTTTGATGAAGTAACGCTGGAAGAATGGATACGCCAGTACGATTGGACCGATACCGACGACAGCCATCGCCATTTGCAGCGTTTTGTTGGGCAGATTGAGAAGCCCTCCCTGTGACGAAATCTGTGAAGAAACGTTGGAGTTGGTTGTTAAATATTGAATATCGAGCAGCGTCCGGTACATAAGGTACTGAAGGCTGATCGTCCGGTTATCCGAAATAAAAATCATACTAAGATACCAGTCATTCCAGTAGTTCAGCGTACTAAACAGCGCGACGGTTGCCATAACGGGCAATGAAAGCGGCAGTACGATTCGCAAAAACGTTTTCAATTCACCTGCTCCATCGATGCGTGCCGATTCCAGAATAGAAACGGGAATGGAGTTCGCGAAGAACGTACGCATAACCAGTACAAAGAACGGTGATAAGAGCAACGGCAAGATCAAGGCAAAAATCGAGTTTTTCAAATCCAGCACGTTGACGTAAACCAGATACCAAGGAACAAGTCCACCGTTAAACAACATCGTAAAGAAGATGAAAAAGGCGAACCAGCCTCGGTATGGCAAATCTCTTCGTGAGAGCGGATAGGCATATAATGCGGTCAGCGCAACGCTCGTAATCGTACCAACGACCGTTACAATGATAGAAATTCCGTACGAGTGGATGATCTGATCCATATCTTTAAAGAGGAATTCATAGGCCGTAAGGCTGAATTGCTCCGGTATAAGCTTGTAGCCATTCGCAATAACGGTTGTCTCGTCCGAGAAAGAGATGGCGAAGACCAGTATGATCGGCACGATACAGGCAATGGCATAGAATAAAAACATGAAATGAATGACAGCAGCAGAACGCTTCGATACAGCTAATGGATCACGTGTTTTCACAACTGACTTGCCTCCTCTCAAAATAGTGCATTATCTTTGTCGATCCGTCTGACGATGGTGTTGGACACCAGCACCAGTACAAATCCGACAATCGCTTGATATAAACCTGCCGCAGATGACATCCCGATGTCTCCACCAATGAGGAATGTCCGATATACGTACGTATCAAGAACGTTGGTTACAGGGAACAGCGCGCCCGATTCCAGCGGAACCTGATAGAACAAGCTGAAGTCTGCATAAAAGATCCGGCCAATCTGAAGCAAGGTCATAATGACAATCAGCGGGATCAAAAACGGAATGGTGATAAAACGAATCTGATGCCACTTCGATGCACCATCCAGCACAGCCGCTTCATAATATTCTTCGTCAATACCCACAACAGCGGCGAGATAAATGACGGCATAATAACCTATATTTTTCCACGTATTCACGAGCGGCAGGATATACGGCCAATACTTCGGTTCCGAGTACCAGTCAATCGGCTGTCCTCCGAACATTTGCAATATGGTTGAGTTCATAAATCCCGAGTCCTTGCCGAGGAATGCCAAAACGAGATAACTGACCACGATCATCGATAGAAAATAAGGCAACAACATCAAAGATTGATACAGTTTGGACATCGCTTTGTTTTTGACTTCGTTGAGTAAAATGGCGAGACCTACACCGACTATCAGATTAAGTGCAATAAACACGGTGTTGTATGCAAGGGTGTTTCGCGTAATCTCCCATGCATCGCTGGTTGAGAACAGATATTTGAAATTGTCCCACCCGCTCCACGGGCTTCCCCAGATTCCATCCGCGTAGTTTACATTTTTGAATGCGATCAGAACGCCGAACATCGGCATATAATTGTTTACCAGCAGAAACAGAATGCCTGGCAAAAACATCAGGTAAAGCACCTTGTACTTGCCAAGATTGTACAACACGGACTTGCGCTTTCGAGCCGTGCCTTCCGGTATCTCCGATATCCGTACGCCCTTACCCGCTTGGGGTTGTGTCTTCATAACGTGTTCTCCCTCACTCCTCTTGAATTCTTCCTCAGGATGAAGCTCCGTGCGCCTCCTGTGGTTCAAGTATACGGCGGGGCGATCAACTCCTCTATCTGCTGTGGTGACCTGTTCAGTTATCAAATTATGACTTTAATCCCATAAAAAACAAACAAAAGGCGCAGCATGCTGCGCCTGATTACACGGTTCTGGATTGTTTGCGAAACTCCTGCGGCGTGATGCCGGTGCATTTTTTGAACATTTTCGTAAAATGGGAGTAGTTATAGTATCCGACCTTACCTGCAATATCCGTTACCTTGACGGTGGATTGGGATAACAACGTTTTCGCCATGGCCACTCTGCGCTGAAGAATAAACTCGGACAGAGACATGCCCTTTTCTTTACGGAACAAACGGGACAGATATGCCGGGTTAAATCCTGCAAAAGCAGCAAGCTCTTCCCGCATCAATTCTTCTCCAATGTGGTTTTCAATGTAGATACATAACTGATCCACAATGGACATCGGGTTCTGATCGTCCGGGTACAGCACGGGAATGACTCGATCTATGAGATCAAGTGTCCACTGTTTCAACTGCGGCAATGACCTCGTGACTACCGTTTCTTCCGGCTCCCGTTCTCCGGGATACAGGCTGCGAATGGACACATTATTCTGATGCAGAAGCGGATAGACAACGTGCAACATCGCATGATAATAAAGCCGTAACATCTCTGGTGACAACCCTTCCTGAGCAGCAAGCAAATCGAAGATTTCATCCACACGTTCACGCAAATCTTCTACCTTGCCGGTTTCGAAAAGGATGGATAGCTCCGGGAACCATGGGATAGGCAAAAACCGATCCTCCTGATCCCGATCCCGCTCATCATACACAAAAACCTCTTCCAGCTCTTTAATGTTGCGGCGCTCCATGTCCATAAGTTCATTCAACATGCCTTGCAATTCGGTTACAGCTACCGGTGTGCCAACATAACAGGATAACCGGCAGTAGAAGTATGTGCCGCACTCTTGAATGTAGCGCTGACATCGCTGCTCTGCTTCATCGGTTGCAAGGATAACTCCATCTTGTTCGTAGGCAAGCACAATATTTAAGCCACTATGATCCTGGAACACTTCACCCGGTTTGTCTCCAAGCAATATTTCTCTGGCTGCGTTACGCAGAGCGTATTCCAGTACCTCTTCATCGCGCAGGTTAAATTCACGTACCCACTCTTCAACGGAGATCACAATAGGAAGAACACGCACTGCGGGATCAATCTCTGCACCATATAGCTCAGCAAGCTGCTGCAACCGTTGTGGCGTAAGTGTACTTCGCTGAGACACAGCATCCTTCCAGAAACGTTCTGTCAGGAGTGGTTTATGGGTTTTCCACCGTTTGTATACGGTCTCGTAAACTTCATTCGTTCGGGTGCGCTGCTCTCCGTCCCTGATCTTCTCCAATGCCCGTGTAACGACTTTAAGCAGCTGGTCTGCAGGAGCAGGTTTTAACAAATAATCAAAGCTGTTCAGTTTGATAGCCGTCTGTGCATAATCGAACAACGCATGACCTGTCAGAAAAATCGTCAGGATGCCAGGGTCATGCTTCAATACCCAGCTCTGCAGGTCAAGCCCGGTTTCCCCAGGCATCTCGATGTCGCAAATCAGAATGTCGATAGCATGGGCTCGAATGACCTGCCTTGCTTCCTCCACATCACAAGCGCCGAATACCTGGTCAATTCCGGCTGCATTCCAGTCCACCCCCTCCAGCATCGCTTGCAGGGCATACACTTCATCATCCACGATCAACAGGTTCCGCATGAGTTCCTCCTTCTTGCTCCTCGGTCTGAGCAGGCAAATAAATGCTTACTGCAGCGCCTCCGTCTATCCTATTTTCAAACGTTAACCCGGCCTCAGGGCCATACTTCACCAGCAGCCGATGTGCAACATTCCATATCCCGATGTGTTGCCCTCCAGGATCTTTGGCATATTCTCCCCTTTTCAGTTGCTCTAACAAAACGGGTTCGAATCCGACCCCGTTATCCATAATCTGAAGCTGGAGCATCCCCTCTCCTCCGGGCTGAATACCGGATGCTTCGGTCAGGCGTGCAGTAATCCGAATCACGAACGACTGCATTCTTCGTTGAAAACCATGGATAATTGCATTTTCGACAAAAGGCTGAATCGTCAGCGGCGGAAGCACAACATGTCCCACCTCTGGATCAATATCAAGTTCGAAATCCAGCTTGCTCGGGAACCTTAACTTCTGAATTTCAAGATAATGCCGAATGTGCTCCATCTCTTCGTTTAGCGTGATCACTCGTTTGCCAGCCCTTAAGCTGGATCTGAAATAATCAGCCAGATGACCAGCCATCTGTTGCACCAGTTCATGTTTTTGCAAGGAAGCCAGGCTATGAATAATATTCAAGGAGTTCAGATAAAAGTGAGGATTAATCTGCATCTGCAATTGCTTGAATTCTGCCTCTCGCGTACGTAGCTGCTCCTCATACACATCAATCTTCAAATGTTGAATTTCCTGTATCATCTGATTGAAACTACGTGTCACAAACTCCAGTTCAGACGAAGACGGTGCCTCCAGCGTTACATCGAGTTCCCCTCGGCTAACCCTTCTCATTCCCCGAATAAGCGCATTCATTGGACGGAACAGAAGCTGTCTTAGGAAGAAAAGTGCTGTGATCAAAATAACGGCCGCCCCGATCGGAAGTAGCCTGATGATCTGTTGGAAAAACGGCAAATTACGCATCATATCTTCCTCTGGCAACAAGACGATATAATTCATATCCGACATGGCTGAGGGAATGCCCACCATTAGATACTGACGAGCAGCGCTACCCGGCTCCGAGATGACCTGATACGGGCTTTCCAAATCGGTCAAATGATCAGCGACCAGCTTGATCTGCCCCTTATTTAACGTAGAATCAGATAATGCTCTGCCATCAGGTGTAACGATCACCGCTCCACCTCTGTCACCTGATTCAGTAAACTGTTGTGTGTCATTCAGCGCATTCATATCGACCAGTGCGCCAGCATAGAACTGCTGATTAATACGTACCGTTTTCACAAGAGCATTAAATGATCCTCCGCGCACGATGCTCCATTCCGGCCTTTGGATATCCCCTTCGAGCTGACGCAACTGTGCAGGCATATTACGTTGTACCACCGATTTTTTAATATCATAATTGCCCGCGGTTGCCAGCAACAGGTCATCATTCACCGCATCATACAAATAAAAAGAATCGATAAGATTATAGAAACCGATATCGGTCATAAACTTGTTCATGATTCGCTGCTTGGCAATGATGTAATCTCCACTTCCGTATTCCAGAAAAAACAGCGAGATAATATCAGGGTCACGTTCGCCCAAACTGTATAAATATCGATTGGTTTCCTGTAATACACGCTCATTTTGTTCCACGTTTTTGGCCAAATGATTCATATTGGTGAGGGATACCTTATCACGTACGACCTTCATGGCATACACATTGTTATAGTACAACAGCATAAACAGCGGCAACATGATTAACGTAAGTCCCACAATAAATTTAAAGCGTAATGAACGGATCAAGTTCATACATTAACGTCCTTTTGATTCAGGCTCGCTGAATCTTTTCTAATTTCTACCTGAAGATGGCATGTATATTGTAATCACCTCGGTTTGACGTTGTCTATCAGGTTCGGTGACCCGCAGATGTGTGTTATCGTGACTTGGTATAGTCATAGTCCCTGTCGTTTGTTTGCTCGCTTCACTCATATAATTCTCTGGATGTAAAAAAAATCCTGCTGCCACCTCCACGAACACCTAGGCTTGACATGCATAGGATATAGCACTCCCAGGATCGATGACCAGGGATGCAGGAGGCTGCAACCATGATCTGTGTCGCAGGCATTATGACCATTGGACTGCTGGCAACTGAAACATTAAGTGGCTCCGTCACCGGGGTTTTTAACAGTTTTATCTACGCAACGAAGGAATTGTTAAGTACAATCTTTATCATCTCAATAATCGTGGCGATGAGCCGTGTTCTGATCCGAACAGGTATTAATGAAATCATGGTCACACCGCTCACCCGATTTATTCGCACGCCTCATGCCGCATACTGGGGCATTGGACTTATTATGATGGTCGTATCTTTATTTTTTTGGCCATCTCCTGCAGTAGCCTTGATTGGAGCAGTACTTTTGCCGGTAGCAGCCCGCGTAGGTTTACCTCCGATTGGAGCCGCCATTGCAATGAACTTGTTTGGGCACGGCATTGCCTTGTCAGGGGATTACATTATTCAAGGTGCTCCCAAACTTACTGCAGACGCAGCAGGTCTTCCTGTTACGTCAGTGATGGTTGCCAGTGTTCCTCTCGTCGTAGTCATGGGCATGGTATCTACGCTTACCGCCTTCTGGATGCTTCGCAAAGAAATGAACACCACCAAACGGAAGGAACAGGAGTTTTCTCCACGGCAGCAGTCAGCGCCTGAGCCACAGTCAGAACCGAATGAGTCTGCACCGGTTCCCACATTGCCTCTTCGTCTGAGAAAAACATTCGCCCTTTTTATTCCGTTGTTATTCGCACTTGACGTTGTGCTAATGTTTGTCCTAAATCTGCAGGGCGGAGATGCAACAGCGCTGATTGGCGGAACCGCAATCGTTATTCTGATAGCCGTTTCCCTTGCAACACACCGTCACAGCGGCTCAGAAGAGACGACCGGTTATTTAATTGAAGGATTCCAGTTCGGCTTCAAAGTATTTGGTCCAGTCATTCCGATTGCCGCATTCTGTTATCTCGGTGACGCTGCGATAACGGAGTTATTTATGAATCCACTTCCTGCAGGGTCACACGGGATCGTCAATGATCTTGGCGTTGCACTTGCGGGGATTGTGCCTATGAATGGAACCGTCGGGGCGATTACGATGACCGTCACTGGAGCTGTAACCGGTCTGGATGGCTCTGGCTTTTCGGGAATTTCCCTCGTAGGTTCGATTGCTGCCATGTTTGCAGGTACGACTAGCTCGGCTCCGGTACTTACCGCACTGGGCCAAGTAGCCGCAATCTGGGTTGGCGGCGGAACGTTAATTCCGTGGGCTTTAATTCCGGCTGCCGCCATTTGCGGGGTCAGCCCGTTTGAACTTGCGAGGCGTAATCTGAAACCGGTTATCATCGGATTAACAGTAACTACAGTTGTAGCGATCTTTCTCATTTAAATGTGACGCGTGATCTGGCAAAATCCCATAGCTCCGGCTCCTGCAGGCTGGCTAGTTCTCGCATCACTATGTAAGGATCACCCTCTAACCCTAGTACACGGGCGAAGGCAGGCTCTGTTTTCCACCCTGCTTGCTTAAGTCTGCGAATCTCGCGTTGCCCTGCCTCTCCCCATAACTGCAACAAACTCCATTCGACCTGCATATGTAAGTAGGCATTCTGTTGATCGACAGGAGTTGCTTGGGCAAATATTTCAACAGGCCATAATCCCAATCTCAGTTTACATGTAACGTATGCGTTCTGACCTAAGGCATGATCTCCGAACGTCCACTCTGTACTTCCGTTCACTGCAATGCGCTCTAGTTGACTAGAAGTCTCAACTTGGAAAGCGTTCAGATCTTCTGAATAACACAGGATGTCCAGATCACTATCAGGAAGATACACGTCAATCGGTACCGTCCCCGCAGGGTATGCAGCGTGGGCAGAAAGCATGAGAAGTAGTCCGCTCTCGTGCAAAACACGGTAAGCATCTTGCTGCCGTTGGTTACCGACTGACAGGTGCGTCATTACTTTTTCGGTCGTTTCCAGCCTCCCGTTCACACTCATTGCGGATGATTACCTGCAGAAATTACTTGTTTCACTCGCCCCACTTGACCGTTTGTCAATCTCACCTTGATCCCATGAGGATGTGAAGGAGACTTGGTTAACAGATCCTTGACGATGCCCCTCGTCAGTTTACCACTGGATTGATCCTGTTTCAGTACGATATCCACCTCTAAACCAGGTCTGATGTCAGCTCTCTTTTGTCCATTCAACTTGTTCACCTTCTCTATTAACATAATAGGGTCTGATATAAAGACTTTATCTATTGTAGACGTTTCGATTGTAAAACAAAAGCCTAGGACTTATTTCCGAACAATTTGCGGCATACCCGCCAAACCGAGGTTCAATGAATAACTTCACGACAAACAGCCGCAAAGCATCATTGGTTCAGCTTGATTGCGGCTGTGATTAGTTTAGACTTACTAATAAAATCTTGCTTCCAACACAATCCTAGGTCCAGCTGGTTTTGCAGATGAATCTTTCAATCGCCTGCACTAGGGCTGCTTTCGTGGTAATGAGGACGACACCCCACCCTTGGCAGCTTCACGAGCTTTCACGGCAAGAAGTTCAGATACGGTAACAAATTGATAGCCCTGTTCCTGCAGTTTGGGCAAAATCGTTCGCAGGGCATCAATCGTATGGGATTTGCTTTCCACTTTGTCATGAAACAAAACGATGTCCCCATTACGAGCATTATTTAAAACTTTGTTTGTAATCGCGGATACACCAGGTAGAGCCCAGTCTCGAGTATCCTGATGCCAAGACCATAATACGATCGTGTAGCCCTTCTGCTTCGCCGTCTGAATCACCATATCGTTGTAATACCCCCCAGGAGGTCTGAACAACAGTGGACGCTCCGCACCTGCATTTACAATCGAAGCTTCTGCCGCTTGCATGTCTTTCAAGTATTTGTCCGCTGTTGTTGAGCGAACGGCATACGTGTGTGCAAACGTATGATTAGCAATCTCGTGTCCTTCTAACTGCTCCTGCCTGACGATATCAGGAAATTTCTCTGCCCATTTGCCGAGTACAAAAAAAGTACCCTTCGCATGATACTGTTTGAGCAAAGCTAAAATCTGTGGTGTCTGAACAGGGTCTGGCCCATCATCAAAAGTCAGAGCGATCAGTTTGTCCTGCGTGGGGACTTCCCATACGATCTCTCCCCGTTCTTCATAATACTGACGATTCTTCTGCACTGGCTTGGCATACGCCGAGCTTGTCGAACTGCCAAGGATCACTCCAGTTAGCATGAACAATGCGATGAATCGGGTAGCTTTCAGGTTCATGTCGTATCCTCACTTTGAATTTCATACGTCAAACTCTCCGTTAGCATTGCCCGATTCATGCGAACTCATGAATGATCGATTAATCATGGTTAATCGTTTTTCAGAGCTGTTGCCTCTACATCATTGATATAACGACGTAATCTGGCTGCAACATCGCGTGTAATCTCTCCGTTCTCATACAGCTGTTGTATTGTATTGCGTTGCTCCTGAATGGCGACCATCTGAAGTTCCAGTTTATCCTGATTGAAGGGATCTTCAGTCGTCTTATCCTGATTCCACGCACGTAACTTTGCGATCACCCGTTCATATTTGGAAATAACCGCGAGAGCCGCCACACGATTGGAGTCATTCATATGTGCCCGGATGGCTTTGATTGCTGCCTGAGAGGTGCGCAGCTTCACCTTGCGGAACAGATCGGCATTTTCAAGCATAAAGGGCTGATCTGGTTTGCCGGAACGGTTTGTGAACAGTTGACCCAGCATTCGTCCAATCTCATTGAGCGACGACAGCAGTTGAGTGTTCGTCCGGTTTGAAAGCATCATCTCCTTACGATCCAGCCAGTTATCACATTTGAAAGCCGCTTCTGGCCCAAGGGCATTTTCATCCATCATCACTTCAATCTCTTTACGCTCCGCCCGGGTAGCAATCAGATTGATCGCTGTTTCCTGCTTCTGCAATGCTTTACGATTATCTGCTGTAAACTGCCCTGTCGCCTGTTTAATATATTTGGACAAGTCAGACACAACGGCCAGTGCGGCAGCTTTATTTTCATCGTTCATTTCAGACTTGACTGCTCGAATAGCGGCATTCAGCATAATGTCCTGTGCTCTGCGTTCAGATTTCTGTGGTGTATTTTCATCGGAGGATTTCCCCTCTTCTTTGGCTAACACAGGTAACAACGCGCTCGCCGCAATCAGAGAGAACAAAATAACACCAGCCGCCAGAAAAATTATTAAATCACGCTCGGGAAAAGGTGACCCGTCCTGAAGCACAAACGGAATCGAAAATGCTCCAGCCAGCGTCACTGCACCTCTTACTCCGGATAGAGAGAGAATAGTAATCTCCTTAAAACGCGGTTTGCCACTAGCGGACTTCGCACGTAGCCATTCATTGACTTGCCAGAACAAATATATCCACATGAAACGTAACAACACAAGTAGTACGGAAATGATCAGTACATAACCCAGCACCTCGAAGTTATTGAATGAGACGTTAACAAAGATCTTACTAAGCACATCGGGAACCTGCACGCCGAGAATGACAAACACCAGACCATTCAAAATAAATAAAATAACAGACCATGTGCTCGCAGACACCACTTGCATCTTAATCTGAACCGATTCCGCCCTGTCACGCTCAATCGCATGAATAATCCCGCCTGCAACCACAGCCAGAATACCTGAAACTCCGATCTCTTCACTCACCAAATAGATGACAAATGGAGTCAGAATCTGAAGCAACATATGAATGGTTACATCCTCCATGCCCAGTCTGCGAATCCATACCCCGAGACGAATAAACAAAAAAGACATGAGCGCGCCAGCGAGCAGGCCTCCTGCGGCAATGATAATGAAACTGAATGTGGCTTGAGCGAGTGAAAAGACACCCGTAACCGTCGCTGCGATGGCAAATTTAAACGCCACCAGGCCCGAAGCGTCATTCATTAATGCTTCTCCTTCAAGAAGTCTATGTATGCTTTTGGGCAGATGTACACGTCCGGCCATGGCACCTACAGCCACTGCATCTGTCGGGGAAAGAATGGCCGCAAGCGCAAATGCGGCAGGAAGTGGAATGGTCGGAATCAGCCAGTGTATGGCATATCCGGCAACAGCAACCGTAACGAACACCAGTCCTAGTGCAAGCAAAAGAATCGGTGCACGCAGGTTCCAAAGTTCGTTCCTTGGCGTTCTTTTTCCATCGTTATACAATAAGGGCGCAATAAAAAGCACAAAAAACAATTCCGGATTCAATGGTAGATGTACACCTGCTGGCAACAGGGCTACAGCTACCCCCAGAGCAATCTGAATAAGCGGAACGGGAATAAAAGGCACGAACCGGTTCAACACGTTAGATAAACCGATCAGTCCAAGCAATGCAAGTACCGCAATGAATAGTTCCATGATGACATCCCTTTCCGCTACATAAGTCATGAATCGTTTGTGATGCCTTTATTTTAACAAAAGCATAGACGTTTATAACAAAGTTTTCATATTCATTTACCCATTTCTTTGTAGCTGATACGCATCGTGCTGAAACATTTTGATTGAGTTCATATATAAGATGTACAATATGTTAAGGACATACTCTGTCGGAAAGGAACGTTCAACTATGGCTTTTGGGATTAAACGGAAAGAACTTGCAGCATGGAAAGAACAAGTCACACGCGGTGAGATCGCTTATCTCACTCATTTCTGGATCGATTCCAGATTCCCCGGCATAACCAGTGTCACCAAAGTGGGCTGTGCAGACCTTCATCGCCTGGAACAATGGTGTCGTGAACACGGGTTAGACCCGCGTTATATTCATCGGAGACAGCCCTTCCCTCATTTTGACTTAATGGGCAGCCGGCAGAAAGATATCCTTATACAGGAAGGCTTGAACGATCATGTATCTCGCTTTCATCTGTAGCTCTGTTATAATGCACAAAACGCCAGTCTTCACATATTCATACCCGTTGCCGGGCACGAATGCATGAGGACTGACGTCTTCAGGTGTCATATGCATTAACGATAAGTCTGCTCAAAAGATTTCATGTCTTCCAGCAGCTTCATTTCTATTTTTTTGAGCATGCCCAGCATTAACTGCTGTTCCTCCTCCGTAAGCGCTTGTAACAGCTCCCATGTCATACGGCCACGATTAACATTCAACGTTCTGGCTAACTGTTCGCCCTCTTCCGTTAAGGACAACCAAACGATTCTTCGATCTTCCTCGCTGCGTTCCCGTTGAATCAAGTTTTCACTTTCAAGTTGATTAAGCACAATCGTCGTAGCTCCAGAGGACAGACTAAGTTGACGCGCAACATCAACAGCCATACAGCGCTTTTCACGTAAAATCATGCCCAATATATGGCTTTTTGTTGGATTCAGCCTGCAGTTTGTTTCTGACTTTTGCTGTTGATCCAATACTTTATTTTTATATCTGAAGAAGGCCTCCAACAATTGATCAACGTTTGCCAATTGCGAGTTTCGCTCCGTATTCGGGCTCATATCCGTTCCTCCTGCCTTTCATTGTAACCTGCCTTATATTGTAACATATTTACACACATTTGGTTGTGAAAAAATAAGGCTACCTAGCGAGCAAAATGGGCGCATCCCTTTATGTGATAAAAAATTTGAATTTGGCCTATTGTATATCAGGAATACTTTGATTATAATAACGTATATCCAATAGGTTACTTTTAGTTACTTAATAATTTAAATAAATTTGTTTTCATAAAGTAAACAGTTACCAACACTAGATTTTTACCATCATATAGCAAGGGAATAATGTACATGAAATCAATGAATATTCAAACAAGCGATATCAGGGATACAGATGTCTGTATCGTCGGGGCAGGACCTGGAGGCGCCTTGCTTTCGTACCTGCTGAACCAGAAAGGCATCTCTACATTACTTATTGAGCGACAGCCACATCTCCATAAGTCGTTCCGCGGAGAACTGCTGAATGCAGATGGCGAAGCCATTTTGAACAAGCATGGGTTATATTCACACATTCAAGAGCACGGGGTATTACCACTGGAACAGATTCAATATTGGGAAGAAGGCAACATCCTGCACACGATTAATCCTGATCCAATCAAAGGGGAGCACCATGTTGGCGTGCATGTACCACAAGATCACCTTCTTGAAGCGATCACAACCCAGATCGAAGCGTTAAACCCGATGCATCAGGTTCGCTTCAACACCGTTATGACCGGGTTGCTTCGAGACAAAAACGGACGGGTTGCTGGCATTAACGTGCGTCAAAACGGTGTTCCTGCCTCCATTAGAGCTTCGGTCGTTATTGGCGCAGACGGCAGATATTCGGCAGTACGCAAACATGCCGGCCTTGTTCCCGAGATTCGCAAACACGGCTACGATCTGTTATGGGCACGCATCCCTGCACCTCCAGGATGGGAACCTGCCGTCCGCATGGCAAGTATGGACGGTCAGCAGCTCGCATTATTTTCACAATACGGCGGTTATGTACAGATTGGGTGGAACATTCCCGAAGGAGGCTTTGCCAAGCTGCGTGAACAGCCCTTTGCTCCTTTTGTAGGCAAGCTGGTAGCCGCCTTCCCTTGTCTTACGGATTCTGTCGCTGCGCATATCAAAAACTGGAGTGATTTTGTGCTGCTCTCTGTAGAGAGCAGTTATAGCTCCAGGTGGGCGGATGACAATGTCGCTCTAATTGGTGATGCTGCTCATACGATGACACCCACAGGAGCATTCGGCTTGAATGCTGCGCTTGAGGATGCCGACGTTCTTGCCGAACTGCTCATACAGATGGCAGATCATGATTTCAGTTCTTCCGATGTGCTACAGCAACTGCAGGCCATTCGTGGCTCCAAAGTACAGCAACAATTGGCACGCCAAGTGGAGATGGAGTCTTCTTTTCAGCAGCGGTATGAATCCTTTCGCTAATTGCGAATCCACGAATACACAGCATCAGCGGATTTCTTTTTTCGTCTTAATTTTTCGGACCAATTCAAAAACCTCCACGCCAATGGAGGTTTTTGGGGTTAAATCAAGCTTCACTTGCATTCATTGCACTTACTCGCAGTTCTGTGAATGGCAAAGCTTGCATCTCTGGATGCCGTATCGTTACCGTGCGGCTCTCTCCTGGCAATAGATCAAAATAGTTATCACTGAAACGCACCCGGCCAACCGGCAACTCCAGCTTCACCATACGTGCAATGGCACCACTCGCATGAACGGTTACGGATTGTTCTTCCTCGTTTACATGAACGCTGAGCTGAGACTGCGGTAAAACGACATCTTTGGGATCACGCAAAAAGTAACGATTCATGGGTACAACAAACCCCTCGGCTTGCAATTCTACCATCACTTCTTCCGCCGGTTTTGTCCCAAGCACTTCGGCTTCCTCCACTGCAACAATCTGCAATGATGACTGAGCAGGCACCTTCACTTCATATGTAGAGTTATACAGCCGCTCTCCATGCAGGTCATAAACAATCAGTCGAAGTTGTCCTCCGATTTCATTTTGTGTATCGTTAATCACCCATAAGTTAAGCGAATGCCCTGGTTCATGCTCAAGCGACAATAATACAGGATGAAAGAACGTTCTGGCATAGTAAAAGGAAGCCTTCGGCAGCAGCTCATAATCGATCATCGACCAGCTTGTTCCTGGCCAGCTATCATTCAGCTGCCATACCAGCGCACCGCTGTTACGGTCATTGATTCGTCTGAAATGTTCTATCCCATAGCGTAGCCCCTCTGCCTGGGTCAACATGGAGAAGTTCATGTAATCCTCTATATTTTGTGGAATGCCCGTGTACCCTTCCATCAGCAAAATACCTTTCTGATGATTCGTATCCTTATTACGATTGGCCATTTCGGGACTCCCCCAGTAAAACTGGCCGGCAGGTATATTTTTCTCCAGCGTATACCGATTAGCTGAAGCATGCATGCCAAATTCACTGCTGAACAGTGCTTGATCCTTTTTATAATTTTTGAACGTGACTCCTTCAATGCTATAGTCCAGCACAGGTACTTCTCCCTGTTTCCTCGGGTATACAGAACCGTGCCACACTTGCCAGTTGTGCCGATCTCCGGTATCCGGGTCATTCGCATCCTGTCCATGATCTGCGCCATAAGGTGAAGAAGGCCAGTACGGCCTGGATGGATCAAGCCGCTCCAATGCCTCAGGAATCAGTTCATGGTAAATCTGTTCGCCGTAGAACGGACTTGTGATATCACCGCTAGCTGTTTTCATGTCATACAGCCAGTCGATTTCATTGTTGCCACACCAGATCGCCAGCGAAGCCCGGTTACGTAGACGAAGTACGTTATTCTCGACCTCTTGCTGCACGTTTTGCATGAAGTCACGATTGAAATCCGGAAATAACGCGTTGGCAAAAGCAAAATCCTGCCAGACGAGCACTCCTTGCCGATCACATTCGTCGTAAAAGACTTCTTTCTCATAAATGCCACCTGCCCATACACGCAGCATGTTCATATGTGCTTCTACAGACAGTTCCACAAGCTCGCGGTAACGTGAATTCGGAATCGTTCCAATCAGCTGATCGGCAGGTATCCAGTTTGCTCCCTTGGCGTAGATTTTGACCCCGTTCAGAATAAAAGCAAACCGGCTCTCTCCCTGCTCATTATGCAGAGCTAGCTCAATCGTCCGTATGCCATACGGCTGACAGTACCGATCCACTGCTACATCATCAGCATACAGCGTAACTTCAAGTGTGTACAGATAGGGTTCCCCCAGATCATGAGTCCACCATAAGCAGGGATGAGCCACATCTAACGTTACCTCTGCCTTCCCCTGTTTTACAGGCAAAGAAATATCGCTGGCTACTACCTCTCCGTGCTGATCCAGAAGACGGATATCACAAGTGGTCACAACTGGTTGTGTCCGTTTTTGCTTGCTACGCAAAGATAAAACAGATTGTACCTCAGCAGTGACTTGTACTTGAGCCTGTTCCTTGCTTACAGCGTTGGTTCGGGCATACACATGTTGCAGTTTGACAATCGTGCTGCGCTCCAGACGAACCGCTCCCCAGATCCCTACGGTAACGATGCGCGGCCCCCAGTCCCAGCCAAAATTCATAGCCGCTTTACGCAGCCACGGGCGTTCTTTCGTATACGAAGACCAATCAAACGTCTCCTTGTCACGATGATGAAGATGAAGCGGGTCAAAGCGTACCGCAATCGCATTCCAGCCGCTTCGCACTAGACCTGTCACATCAAATGTATGAGACATCAGCATATTAGCGGTTTGTCCAACCTCATGTCCATTGACGTATACCGTTGCAAACGTGTCCAAGCCTTCAAACACAAGTTCAATACGTTCCTCGGAAGATGCACCCGCGTCCAAATTAAAGGTGGTGCGATACCACCACTCCTTCTGCTCGATCCAGCGACTCTTGACATCGTTATGTCCAAAATAAATCGGATCTATAATGCCTCGCTCTGCAAGTGCCCCATGAACATCACCAGGCACGGTTGCCCCGATCCAGAATCGGTCATCCAGCGTTGCAGCGGCAACATCCATTGCTCGCTTTTCTCCAACCTCGTAATGTTGTATCTTCCACTGTCCTGATAAATCCTGACTTGTACGACACACGTTGACCATTGTACTCCTGCTCCTCCCGTCTAGCTGCCTGAAGATTTAAATGCAAGTGCCTGCTCCCGGTATTCACTCGGTGTTTTGCCTGTATGCTTTTTGAACAGTCTGCTGAAATACTTCACATCCTCATAACCGCTAATTGTTGCGATTTCACTGACCTTTGCCGGAGACACAACGAGCATATCCATTGCCCGCCTGATCCTCATATCTGTAACAAAGTCACCAAAGGTTACACCCATTTCTTTTTTAAACAATTCACTAAGATGTCCTGGATGCAAATGAACTTGTCCGGCCACCTGCTGCAAGCTAATATCCTGTGCCAGTGCATTCTCAATATAACCTATCGCTTTCTGCACATGTGCGGCCTGCCCTAGTCCCATACGACTGTGATATGCCTGCATCACATCATATAAATGGTGGAACAATTCATCCCCGATCTCTGCCGGTTTCTTGTCGGTTTCAGGGGTCCAAGGCTCAAGCCTGGAGGGTTGTTCCCTTCCAATCGCTTGAAGTGTTCGCGCCAGCCAGCGGTGTCCTGCAATGATCACCGAATGTAGACAAGCTCCATATGATCCCGGTGTGACATCAGGTTCTGCAATCAACCTCGTAATCAGTTCACGTATCCATGTTGTAAGCGTGACTGGATCATTGTCCATGAGCAACGTACCGAGGGTGGTCTCCTCCTCATGTGTCAACACCGTTTTGCCACCTCGCTTGCCGTTAACCTCTTGATATCGCCACACTTTGGTATCCAGCAGTCCACGGTACTGTAAAGCTAACAACGCCGTTTGATAACTACGGTGCAATTCAGAAGAGTGGTTAACAGGTTCACCAAGCACAGCGCGAAGTGAACATTTCAACCATGCCTCCATACGATCTATGCCTTCCTTGATCCTGTATACGCTTACTTCATTTTCGGAAGCCACAGGCAGAACACAGACAATATATTGTTTGTCAACCTGAGCAATCGTTCCCGGGAGCACTTCTTCAATCATATTCTGCACTGCAAACCGGAGCAGCGCATCGGAAGAGCGGCCCCACCCCTCTGCCTCAATCACAACAACTTGCCTGCTCACAGGCCGTTTGTTGCCACTAACTTGCTCTATGGATTGAACGGGGAGCGCATGTTCCTCATCAAATGCGAGAAAGGATGGGCAACTCCCCGAATTCGTTTGACCTTCGATCACCCATCTGGCAAACTTCCTCTCCCGGTTCTCACGTAACAATTGTCCCTCACGGGACTTCTCTGCCCATCGTTCTGTAATTCTTCCTTTGGCCTGCAGCACCGTTTTGATGATCTCTTCCGGTTTGCTCGTTTTCAAGAGATAGTCTGTGACTCCATTACGGATCGCTTGCTGGGCGTAAGAGAAATCATCGTAACCCGATAAAATAATGACCTCCAGCTCCGGAAGCAGATGCTGTGCTTCTTCCGCTAGCTCCAGCCCCGACTTGCCGTTCATTCGAATATCGGTCATCAAAATATGCGGGTATTCCTCCGCTAGTCGAGTTAAAGCCTCCTCGGCAGAAGCAGCTGGCGGAAGAATCTCAATGCCAAGTTCATGCCAGGCGATCACACTCGCGAGCCCTGTGCGAATGATGACTTCGTCGTCCACAATCAATAATCTCATGGCGATTCCTCCAGAATTGGAATGGAGAACGAAATTCGGGTGCCCCCACCCTTTTTGCTGTGTATTTCAAGTAACGCATCCGTCCCATAGTGAAGAAACAGTCTTTCGTTTACATTACGGAGACCATACCCTCCATCGGACAACGACTGCCCCAGTTGCTTCCCTTGGGAATGACTGCCCTGCGGCAACATGTTACTCTCATCCGCGGGGATAATACTGGCCCGCAATTGCTCCAATTGCTCCAGTTCCATGCCCGCACCGTCGTCCAGTACCAAAATGTTCATGCGCTCAACCGCGGAATCCTTCTGAATCATAATCGTTATCGTGCCTTGGTTTCCTGCCTGTTGAATCCCGTGAATCATCGCATTCTCCACCAGTGGCTGTAGCAGAAGCTTTAACATCATTCGTTGCTCCAATGCAGGATCAACAATATAATGCAGCACGAATTGATCCGGAAAACGAATCGACTGTACCCGTACATAATGACGGATATGCGCAATCTCCTGGGCAACCGGGCAGTAATCCTGTCCCTTATTCAAACTGATTCGTAGAAAATCACTTAGTCCCTCTACCATATCCGCGATCCGGTTTTCTTTGGACATCAGCGCGATCCAATGAATGGAGGAGAGCGTGTTATACAGAAAATGAGGATTAATCTGTGCCTGGAGCACGCGCAGATCTGCTTCTTTTTTGCGAGCTTCCCCACGAATGATCTCTTCCTTAAGCCATTCAATATGTGCACCAAGCAGATTGTAACTTTCCCCAAGCTTGCCAATCTCGTCATCGCTTTCTGCTCGGAATAACGGCAAGGGACGCTTCGGATCAATTCGAGACAAATGTCTGGTTAACACAAGCAGCGGCCTCGTAACCCTGCGAACCGTGAACCAGACCAAACCACCGCTGATTAACGCTGACAAGGCAACCGCAATTGCTGTCAAAATGATAATGTAACTATTCTCTGAACGGTATTGCTCATAAGGAACCATACCAACCAGCGTCCACCCCGTCAGTTCCTCAGGGTAATAAAGTACCGTACGTTTTCTTTCTTCCTCACCATACGTAGTCGTCCCACTATGCCCCTTCTGAATGCGCGTAATCAGTCCCGGTTCGAGATCAGATACATGTAGCCCAAGCCTGGATTTATCCATGGAGGACAGAACCTCTCCTGTGTTGCCAATCAGTTCAAGGCTACCTTCCCCTCTACCCAGTCCAAACGCCGGCCACCCTTTAGAGATCGCATTTTCATTTAAACTGATGCTAAGCCAGCCGATGGGACGATAATTGTGGATGCTGCGAATTGGCCTGATCAACGTAATGACATTTTGAATTCCGGCATAATTGCGAACGGGATATACACCCGTCCACCTTTTATCCGCGTTTCCACTAGGGAGAGAAGGGGAAAACAGGCTACCTCCGTCCGGTTCATACCAAGTGGCCGTGGACAACGCAGCATCAAAGCGCCCGGGATAAATGGCAATGTTCGCAATGTACTTTTTGGATGCGGCCAGATTGGTCATTCGGCCCACTATATCCAAGCGATCGGCTTCATGATCCTCATCGCGGCTTAGATATTGCTGAATATCCCGTTCTCCAATGAGGAAAATTGATAAATTCTCCGCATCCTGGAGCATATAACGAAGATTCGCTTCCACTTGCTTGAGCGTATCCATCCCCGATAGCTTCGTTTTTTCCTCCGTGATGCGTGAGGCAAACAGGAAAGCAAATAGTCCAAGCGCTACAAGTGGCACAATCATCGAAGCTGTGACAACGACGGACAGCTTCCGTTGCAGTGAAGATGTAAGCCAGCGAACCAACTCTGTTCCTCCTTTGGATGCGCCCCTCGCTTACCCTTTGACTGCACCTGCTGTCATGCCCTTCATCACCTGTTCCTGAAAGATTAAATAGACAATGATGGTAGGAATAACGGACAGGGTCATGGCAGCAAGCGTTAGACCATAATCGGTCTGATATCCGTCTGCAAAGTTTGCAATGGCAAGCGGTAACGTTTTCAATCCCGTTTTATTAATGAATACAAGGGCAAAGGAAAAGTCGTTCCACGCATGTAAAAAACTCAAAATGGTCACCGTAGACAGTGCAGGAAGCGACATGGGAAGCATGATCCGGGTAAAAAGTCCCCAAAGTCCGGTTCCATCCATAAAAGCTGCCTCTTCAATATCGCGCGGAATGCTGACCAGATAAGCTGTCAACACAAAGATTGCTGTTGGCAAGGCAAACGCAGTATACGGCAGGATCAAAGCCCAATACGTATTGAGCAAGGACATCTGTTTCATCAAAATAAACAACGGAACGAGTGTGCTATGAATCGGGATGAGCATGCCTACAACGAAAAACGTCATAATCAGCCCTTTCCAGCGAAACTGGAATCGCGCCAGAATGAATGAAGCCAGTGCCGCGATAAACAGCGTCAGAATCAGCGAGCCAATCGATACGGTTAGTGAATTGCCAAAAGCCGTTCCGAGCTTTGAACTTTCCCAGGCATTTGTAAAATTGGCCACATTCCAGTGTGCCGGTAGACCAAAAGGTCTGCTGTAGAAATCCTCATTCGCTTTGAACGCACTAATCACAAGCCAATAAAACGGATACAATGTTAAAATACCATAGACCGTCAGCAGCGTCCAAAGGATTCCTTTGCGAATCTGCCGAATGGAATGCCCTGCATGGCCTTGCGGTGTTGGAATAGTCACAGGTGTTGTACGCATAAATCTGCCTCCTCTCTATCGGTTTTCGTTACGCTTCCGACTGGTCACCCACTGGCTTGTTCCGATGAGCAGCAAGGAAATCAGAACAATCGTTGTGGAGATCGCACTACCGAAACCATATCGGTACGTTGTAAACGTAGAGTTATACATATACGTAGCGAGCAACTCCGTTGCGTGAGCCGGCCCACCTTTTGTCATGATATAGACCAGATCGAACGATTTCAGACTGCCTGAAATACATAAGATAATCGCAACTTGTACCGTGCCCCATATCATCGGCAGAGAAATGGAAACCAGTTTGCGTATTCCGGATGCGCCATCTATTTTGGCTGCGTCATGGATTTCACCTGGAATGTTCTGCAAAGCGGAGATGAAAATAATCAGATACAGTCCAACAAAACTCCAGAGCAAGGGCGGCACTAGAGAAAATATCGCGATCTTCGCATCGGACAGCCATTGCAGCTTCCAGCTTTCAAGCCCTAGCGCATCCAGCAGGAAATTCAAGATACCGATCTGTGGATGATAGATATACTGCCAGATCATGCCGATCACAACCGTTGACAATACCATAGGCAGAAATACAGCCGAGCGCAGAAAGCGCTGGAGCGGGTTGCTTTTGTGTAACATCACTGCCAAAATGAGTGCTAATGGAATCTGACCAAACACCGAAGCCAGCACAAAAATGACATTATTTTTCAAACCCCGCCAAAAGATCGCGTCATTCCAGATTTCCACATAGTTGCTCAGGCCAATGTACGTCGATGCCCCAATGCCAGACCAGTTAAAAAAACCGTAATATGCAGACCATACAACAGGCACAAACACAAACAATGCATAGATAATGACTGCCGGAGCAAGCCCCAGCATAATAAAACGCCGATTTTGTAATGCGTTCAATGGCTTCACTTCCCCTCGTATTGCCTTTCTAATCTGTCCGGTATCGAACACTTCTGATCTAAAAACCCCTCCCCTGCCGGGAAGGGGAATGAATTATCCTTAGGTTAGTCAGCCTCCAGAAGCAGGGAACAACCTATTGTTTCATCGCATTCGCTTGAGCTGCCTGAATTCGGCCCGCAATATCTTCCGCTTTGCCGCCCATCAGCAGCTCCTGTAACCCATTATTAATCACCTCAACCGTAGCCGATCCCAGCTTGGAATCGTATACCGGCGTAATCTTCACTTCCTGCATCAGATCGTACAACTCCACAAACAATGGATGAGCTTTGGACTTATCCAGATCAATGTTGTAGCTGACCAGTGTACTGCTATCCAGCGTCGCTTTTTGACCGTCCGGACCAGCCAGTGCATAGAACAGCTCCATCGCTGCGTCTTTTTGAGCACCACTCAGCTTTTTGCTGACACCAAGACCCGTTCCAACGACTCCTGATGTTGTTCTTGGTTCACCCTTGCCGCCCTCCACAGGAGGCAGAATCGTAATATGTGTATTTTTTAACACGTCTTCCGGTGCATTGTTAACGAGGTTGGCGAGCGCCCACCCGCCGTTCATGACCATCGCAGTTTTCCCTTGAAAATATAGCTGCATCATCTGAGTTTCATCAATACTGTTGAATCCGTCCTGGAAAGCCTTCATGTTCCCAAGCTCCTGCATTTTCTTCAGCGCTTCAACAAATTGCGGATCAGTGAAACTTGCACCATCCTGAGCTACGGCTTTCAAAAACCAGTCTGTACCCGTCACCCGATCAGCCAGCGTACTGAAAATGGTAGACTGGGCAACCCAGTTCGTTTTGTTACCGAGAGCCATCGGAATGATTCCTTTTTCGTTAAACGAAGCAACCGCCTGTTCCAATTCAGCCCACGTTTCAGGAACCTTTACGTTATTCTCTTTGAAGAGTGCCTCATTGTAATAAATAAACGAGCTGGGCGCCAGATTCATCGGAACGGAATAAATATTGCCGTCCACCGTATATCCATCCAGTGCATTTGGAATAAAATTGTCTTTCCATTCCGGCTTCGCATCCAGTTCTGCGTTGATCGGCTGCAACAGATCTCCTTTTACGAACTCCTTCGTCATTGCATCCGGCCACATCACGAACAGATCCGGCATCTCGTTGGCTGCCGCAACTGTGCGCAGTCTTGTCTTAAGTCCGTCCGTTGGCAAGCCTTCATCCACCACTTCGATGTCTGGATGTGCTGTACGGAAATCTTCGATTATTTTCCGCATCGCCACCGCTTTGGCATCCTGTCCAGTCCAGTTATGCCAGATAGTCACCGAGACTTTGTCACTGCCGCTGCCAGCTTCGGAAGAATCCCCGCTTGTGCACCCTGCCAGGATAACGGCAAACAAGGTTAGTGCGAGCATGCCTGAAAACCACTTTTTCCACATCGTTATACTCCCCCTTGAGCATTTAATATTTGTATTGTAAATGGTAACGCTATCATATTGTAAGGTGACGATTCACGGATGCAGGGGTGAATAATATCGGTTCCCTGTGTACATACCAAAAAAGCCCTCCCCAAGACAATGTCATGAAGTCAAAAATAACTCCAATTACATCACTCTCAGGGAGAGACTTTGAAAATCAGTGTACACTCATTTTGATATACTTTTAACGCGTGGTTATAAGATACAATAATTCAATAAGTTCTATAGTATATATAATATAAAGGTCTATAAGTTAATCCTCTGTTATTGAAGACTGCTTTTTACCAGCGCTGCAAAAGCTTCCGAACCTTCGACGGTCAGATGCACCCCGTCTTTTTCAAAATATTCGTCATGTCCTTCGCTTGCCTGATTCCAGTCAATAAGAGAAACATTGCTGTAACTGGAGGCTGCATCCGTCAGAGCCTTGTTCACCGTTCGCTCCCAAGGACGCGGCACACGTACCGTAACGAGGTATACCCGGGTTTTATCCTTTAAGCCGTCAAGTACAGTTTTTAAATTTTTGGAATTAAATGAACCGTTTGTTCCAAGCTCCAGCACAACCTCACTGCCCATTTGCTTGTTACGCTTCAGATCCCTCAGCACATCCCCGGCCTGCCACATCTGACGGCCGACATGGCCATCTACGTACACACCGGATATGCTCTGCTCCAGATAAGGCTTGGCGTCCAGAATAACGGAATCTCCGATAATTGTATATTGGACTTTTCCATTCTTCGTGACAGGTGTCGCAGGTTTATCCGTTGCCCCTGAATCCGTTGCATCAGTTGTGCCTTCATCTGGTTTCGAACCCGATGGGGCGGTTTCTTTGTTGCCTGAATCCGATGAATTGGAAGCAGGATTATTGTCAGGATTAGAGGGCGAGTTGCCCTGATCCCGGCTATCGCTGGATGAATCGTCCGGCTTGGCCGATTTGGACCCATCTGCAGATGCAGTTCCAGGCTTGTGGCTCCCATCCGTTTTCCCGTCTGACGTCGACTCCGTACCTGACTGAACAGATGGATTCTTTTGCCCGGAATCCGAAGGTTTTGTTGTAACGGGTACAACGTCCTGGCCCTTTTCTTCAGCAGACTTTTCGCCATTGAACACCGTAGACAGGGACACCGAATGCGAATCTGAATTGGCTGCTACGGGCAGTACCGTCTGTGATATGGCATAACATAATAACAGGAACGTCATCAGCAGGCCTGTTCGTTTCCACCATACCTGACGGGGAACGAAAGAGGTGCGTCCTCTTCCCCACAGTTTTGACAAGGAATCCCGAAATCCGTTATAACGAATCGGGTTTTCAATATATTTTAACGACATCGATGCAAGTACAACCGTTGCAACGACTTGTAGCAACATACGTACAGGATGTGCACCGCCTGTATCTACAACAGGACTGGTCAGAACAATAATCGGATAATGCCACAGATATATTCCATACGAACGTTCACCAATCCAGCGCAATGGTTTTGCCCCAATAATCCGTGCCAGCAAAGACGAAGGATGGGCAAGTACTGCCACCAGCAGGGTTGCGGCAATCGTTTGTATCACCATGCCCCCCTGATAGAGGAACGAGTCGTATTCGCTCGTATTCAGCATCATATAGATGAGCACCGCTAAGGCAGCAACTCCCGATGCATCCAATGCAAGTCGATTCATCGCAGGCAATGTGCCGGACAGCTTGCGGCTCGGCCAGACTACAGCTAACGCGGCCCCGGCAAGCAGGGCAAATGCACGGGTATCTGTTCCATAATATACACGGCTCGGGTCCAAATCCGGGTTATACATGATGGCCATGGCGCCAGCTGAAAGTTCAGCTGCAACGACAATGGAGACGACCAGCCATCCCTTTCTTTTGAACAACACGATCCCTGCAATTAACAGAAGGGGCCAAAGCAGATAAAACTGCTCCTCAACAGCCAGTGACCAGAAATGTCCAAAAGGTGATGGCGGACCGAAACTTTCAAAATACGAAACATGGTGAAAGATATACCACCAATTACTTATGTACGTAACACCGGATAAGATATCCCCTTTGAGTGAAGCAAGCCGGGACGAGTCTGTACATAACAGCCAGAGCATCACAACCGCTGTCATGGTCAGCATGCCAGGCAACAAGCGCCTAAACCGCCTTAACCAGAAATCTCCAAGCGCAATGCGCCCATGTTCCCGCCACTGGGATAACAAAATATCGGTAATCAGATAGCCTGACAGAACAAAAAATATACCTACACCGAGCAACCCGCCCGGAATGAAATCCAAATTTAAATGATAAGCAATTACGCCAAGTACCGCGATGGCTCGTAAGCCATCCAGTCCGTTCATATGCCTCTTTTTTTTCACTGATTGTGACATGCGCGCCCCTCCTTGTTACTGCGAGTCCACATCCATCGAGATCGGGGCATCCTCTTACACTGGCTCATTCTGGTTGTTATTAACATACGTATTGCACCTTCCATCTTTCATTTACAACATAAAGAAGACGAATTGCCTATAGATTTAGTTGTATCGATTGTCTATTTAACTTATATTTTCTCGTGCGTTCACGATTACGTTTAGCATTATACGCCTGAAAACAACTTCATAATTGACAAGAATAGTTACAAACCCGTTTAACCGATGTAACCTTTTCTGCCAGCATAATCAGCTGTAAAATCATACTCTATATTTAATGTTTAATATAGTGCTTTTCATGGACTGGACATAATTACCTGAGCTTGTTCAATAGAAAAAGGCCGCCGACTTGCTCAGCAGCCACTATCCATTATAAACCTAACTCAGAGCGGATTGAAAGTTTTGCTTATAATTGCTTCTTCCTTCCTAGGACTCTAGAGGTGGAACGGGAGAATCAATGCATTGCATCCAGCTTGCGTCTGTGAATCATTAAAACAAATAAACCTGCTGTAATTGCACCATATACGAGCGGTATAATTGTTACCAGTAGCTTCTTAAATAAACTTTGTGCATCGTAATTAATTAACACATCTATAGTACTACTTAGAGGAGGCAACAAAAAAATCATGGCTTTAAATCCGTTTGGCAACATATTCTCTATACCTTGTATTGAAAGTGTAATAACAATGAGCACACTCAACATTAAAAAAGACATGACGCGGGAACGAATAAACTTAGAACTAAACCAGCAGGCTAAAGCGACTCCCAGCCAAGATGAAACCAAATGATAAGTCAGGGCCATGCCTAGCTCTTCAACACTCGGATTTCGATCAAACTTTTGAAAAATGGCTGGGAAAGAAACGGCATACAGAGCTAGTGGAATGGTAAAAAGCCAGCAATACAACAATTTTGCAACATAAAGTTTTACTAAACTGCCACTATGCAATACCGTCACCGCTTCCTGATTTGTCGTTTCCATATCAATCAACGTATAACAAATGACAGCAGAAATAATAAAAATAAATGTTGTTGAAAATGCATAACTAGCCATTACTGGATTTGGAACGACACTATATACGAAAATGATCCCCATAAAAAATACAAAGGTAGCTGGACCATAACGATAAGAACGCATGAAACAAGTATGTAAATATGACAGTAATGAGATCACGAGCTTAGCTCCTTTCTGGTTAAGCTAACAATCTCTCCGCCTTTATTTATAAATTCGGTTAAAAAGCTACTATAGTCTTTGTACATAAAAGTGATGAGCGTATAACCACTTTGGTTTCTTTTATATGTAATATCGGGGAAAGATTCAAGAAGATGATCAACAACGCTTAAATCTATGCTGCCTTCCAGTTCAAAATATACAACCTTCTGTTCGGAAGACGTGTTTATACTCTCCTTGCTTAGTCTTCCTTGATGAATCCAATATGTGTTGCTTTCCAATTGACTTGCTAATAATGGATCGTGCACGGCTGCCAAAATCGATGTACCTTCTTCCTTAATCTTCTTCAGAGAATGAAGCAAATGCCTCGTTGATTCTTCATCCAATCCTGAGAAAGGCTCATCCAATACCAGAAGGTCTGGCGGCTTAATCATAGCTTGCATTACATTTGTTTTTTGCAACATTCCTTTTGAGAAATGACTCATCTTCAACTGATTACTTTGTTCAAGACAAAACAAATCATGCAACTCCTTGATACGTTCTTTCAATTCTTTCTTAGTCATACCTGATATTCTGCCCATGTGTGTCAAATACTCCGTCGAAGTCATCCGTAGTTTAGATAATCGATCAGGGGTATATCCAATCACCAGATTCGTATGCTCCAATAACCTTTGACCCGACGTTAATGGAATTAATCCACACACCATGCGCAGCATCGTACTTTTCCCGGAACCATTGCTTCCTCTTATAATAATGCAATCCCCTCGACTAATCGCAAGTGACACATCTATTAAAAT
This sequence comes from Paenibacillus xylanexedens, assembly GCF_007680605.1. Taxonomy (GTDB): domain Bacteria; phylum Bacillota; class Bacilli; order Paenibacillales; family Paenibacillaceae; genus Paenibacillus; species Paenibacillus xylanexedens_B. The sequence continues at coordinate 644,457 of NZ_VEIO01000001.1, read as the reverse complement.
TTTTCGATCGCCATATTTTTTAGAAGCTTCTTTTAATGTTAATAGCGCCCTCATTGTCACCTTTCCCCCTCACTAACGATCCATTTTTCTTTCTAAAGCGATCCATGAATAATAGAGCACCCAGAATAGCGGTGGAAATATAGCTACTGCAATATACCGATGATGATATGGGAGCGTAAAAATGGTACCTACCGAGACCGGCACGATCAGAGCAAACAAAAACAAGGACTTTTTCCAATGATTATTCATGATAGATGCTACCTCCTTCCTTCGTCCAGAACCTGTCATGAACATTAATTTGAACGAATATGTGCCTCTTTTAACTGGATTTGTAAGAACAACGTCCTTATTTTAACATATTTAAGATTAAAGGGATGTCTAATGATCAAATAATTCAGGTGAAACTAGATTCGATGTACACCGTGACAGTTCAATTGAAGTCTAGCTATTTCTAACGATCCCCAGTAACCTAATTTTGTGTAAATCACCCATTTCCAACTCAAACGATTCTGAGGAACGTTATTTTGCTAAAAATAAATCAAATCGGCAAAAAGATCACCTTTTTGGTGAAATAGCGCTTCCTAAGGACCGTTAGAAGTCCAGCGAAAACAAATTAGTCTAAATAACGTCTTTCTGGCTTTAAAGCCCCCTAATCCAACTGGATACTTGAAGCCACTCAGTTACACCAAATGGAATGAGGAGAGTATTCATGAAAAACGATTTAGATGACCGGTTGGTTTGAAAAGTGGTACGTTATAGTTGTGCTTTCTATTCTCCAATAGAGGTTGTTCATGAAAGTACGGAATGTCTCCTAAAAAGCTGACGACTTGGTTCGTCAATTTGAAGATGAGGTGGGGGAACTAGTGGCTAAAAAACAAAAAGAAAAGGAACAAATTAATTAAGTCATAGCCAACTATCAAGGATTTCAGAAGTAATATTACGAAAGCATCTGAGAACAAGATTCTCAAGGGTTTCGTTAGAAAAATTCCCCGACTACAAACAGCGATAGTTTGGATTGAGTGAGGTTATCCTGTATATACGGTGCTTCGGATCTGCGATGTCTCTTGCTTAACATACTAGCACCATTCAGCAACATCCCATAAATAGGGACGTAAGATACTGTACACTCTTACAACCAGCAGGGAAAAAACTTTTCTGACACTCGGATTGTTTTTATTCTAGGAGAACATTTTTAATTTCCGACTCCATTTTTCAAGTTTTGATAATATAAAAGTTAAATTCTTCACCTACTCTATTAAGATATTGGAACTATATAATTTAATCTTGTTGAATCATTGCTTTTGGATATAATAGGAATATAGGAGTTACTGTTAAAAAGGGGAATATTATGTTTATATCAGATGACAGTACTAGTGCCGTTATGACAGTCAAACTTTTATAAAATCTTGTAGAAGCATGACGTAGGCGTAGAAACTAAACCATAATAGAAAGAGATGACTTGAAATGGACCAATTAACAAAAGGTACTTGGGTTGTGAATTCCAATAAACATCTGATGCAAATAAAATCTAACACACCAGAATTAAGTTATTATGAAGCAACTGAACAGTCTGGAAAAGCTGGAACTTTACTTGGACGTCTGATTGCTGATAAAGATGAAATAGTTTCTTATAAAAAGGCAAAAGTATTTGCACGTCAATCAGGTATTACACCTGCTGAAACAAAAGTATATTTGGATTTTTTGAGAGCTGAAGAAAAAATTGATTACAATATTGATTCAAGCAACAATATTAAAGAAATTGAAATCTATTGCTTTTCAACTGTTGATGCCTTACAAACCGTAGCAACAATGTATGAAAAATTTGAACCTAGCGAGTTTGAAAAAGCAAGCCTCGTTGGACTTCAAACTACATATGAATTACCACGTTATCAAGATGAGATGACTTCCATTCTTACAAATAATGGGATTAGCGAAAGCGCAGCGCTTACCACAATTCAACTTCAACAAGTATTAGGTCTCGTCAAATCAAGTGGTGACCCCAGTGAAAAAATTTTGTATAACGAATATGCTTTTAGTGGTGACCCCTCTAAAGTCGCAAAGGCACTAAAAAGCTTGGATACTGATGAAAAGGATATGGTAAATGAAGTACAAAGTCTGGTAATGCAATCACCAGGTTTTTTTGCTGAATCTTTGCCCCAACATATCTCACCTCACATTGTAAATCTGATGGAAGGTGTTGGTCTTCTGGATGGTATCACTGTCCAATCATCTTTTGGCGCAGGGGTCTATTACACAACACCACAATTAAAAGGACAAGGTGTTGGTACTTTTGCTATGGCTGAAGATGTCTTTCATAAGGCTAAAATTCTCTTAAGTTGCCTTCGCTTTGGTCAAACAAAATCTATATATGGTAGAGGTAAAATTTCAACTCAGGATAAAATGGTTAATATTATCAATAAACTTGTTCGTGGTGAATGGGTTGGAAAATGTACAGCAATTGGACAAGATTATCAACTTCTTGAAATGGATGGTGTAATTCAGACTCAACCTGCTGGTGGAGGTCAGTTCTACATGAAACTTCGTCAAACCGAGGTTGGTAAAATGGTTCAGCAATTGTTATCATACAAAAAACTGCTTCCTGAGAACGAAGTAAATGAAGAAGATTTTCTAAAAACTCAACCAACAGGTTATCTAATACCTGAGTCGAGACGCAAAATGATTGAGGCAAGTGATACTGCTCCAGTAGCTGATGCTAGAGCAAGATTGCTAAATTCCCTCAGAACGGGGATGAATTGAATATGGCTAATTATAATGATAGAAGCACTTCAAAAAACAATGGTGACAAAGGATTTTCTTTAGAATACATGGTAACTGGATTATTTCAAAGTCAGGGCTATTTAGCTAGAAGGTCAATACCTTTACAATATGGACCCGTCAACCAAGATGCTACTGATGTAGATGTACTTGGTATTCAGTTTACCTTGCCATTTAAAGGGCATCGAATTATCTGTGACTGTAAAAACAAGCAGAAATCAAGACCATATGAACGTATTTTTTGGGCAAAAGGACTTGGTGAATTCACTAGTGCATCTGATGTTTATGTTGCATTACCCAAAACATCTGCTGAAATTATTAATTTCGCACTAACTGGTGGTGTGAGAGTATTGACAAATGATAAAGTTAGCCAGTTTTCCAACATACCATCTGGTTCTTACGGCATTGCTGATGAAAAGTTTTATAAGGGCTTCTTTTCTTCAATAGATAAAGTGTTGAAGACAGATAAAAAGGCAGAGAAAATGTGGCTGACAGTTAGAAAACTGTATCTAAAAGATGACCCTTATACTTCTATTAATATAGCATTTGATTTTTTAAATATATCTACCAAACAGTTATCTATATCAAAAAGTGATTCTGACGATAATACATTCTGGAAATACCTTTGTTGTGAACTTGTCGTATTGATTGGTTTACAAATTCTTTGGATATGCTCAGATACCTATTCCTTACCAGAAAAAGCAAGAGAAGAGCGTATATTAAGCAAATTAACTTATGGAGAACTAGAGGCTGCACAGGTTCATAAATTATTAAGCTCTGCAAGTGATTTAGCTAATGAAATAGTACGTGCAAATATAGCACCCTCATACTTACCAAAATCAAAACTAATTGAATTTGGCGAGTTCCCTCCACCCGACTATTCATACAGTCTAATCGGTATTATTGAGAGGGCTTTGCATAATCCACAATGGTATGTAGACATGCCTCAATTGTTAGACTTTTTGTTGTTTGAACAAGGATTAAAAGGAAAAGACTTTTCTGACAATGCATTTCGTGACATGTTTAGGAGCGGTCTTTCAGATGAGAAATTAAAAGCGTCCAAAAATATATTATCTTTTATCAAAGATTCAGTTGGTTTTGAGTGGAAAATGATTTGGTCAAAACCATTGGAAGAAACACAAGTTACGAACGAAATTTCAACGCCACCAAAAAGAAACAGTAACAAAGATTCAAATGATGTGAAGAACAGGAACTCAACACCATCCAGCAGTAGAACTCCTGCTAGCAATTTGTCTAAATTCGTTGATAATTTTCTCCAAAATATCCAATCAACAAAAGTTCCTAATATGAACGGTCAAACTGAACTACCCCAAGATACTAAAATTTCAAAAATTCAGAAAGAGACTCCTGTGCAGACTCTTCGAAGAACAGTTGGACTTGAACCTTTAAAATTCTTAAATGATGATTTTATCAACAGACATACATCTTACAGTAGTTTTGATGAGTTATTAAAAGAGAATCAATTTAGAACGTATGACGATATAATGAGTATGAAATATGATGAGCGAAATCTGCTCTCACAAAAAATTAGTAAGTTTCAAAAATGGGATGATTTATTGGAAGCATCCATGACGGAATCTTTGGAGAAGAGAATCACGGAGTTAAAAAAAGAGAAATGAAATATCATTAGACCCGAAAGTTAAAAGTTAAATAACCCACACATTGAACAAGAACTTAGGTCTTTCTAACAGTTCTTGTTTTTTTTAAGAATTGATAAGGAGACTGCCTGTATAAGTTATTAATAATAAATATGTAGCATATTTACAAAGTTCTCAAATACAATTGTTTATATCAAAATTTAAAGAATGGATATTACTTTTTATAATAATTATATTTCGGGAATCGAATATAACTACACTTATATATGTTCATAAGCTAAGTACACTTACAATGTGAGACTTAGCTTTTATTTTGAGTACACAAAAATAATTAATTTCATTGACTAAAGAATATACCAATGTTCCTACGATAATGAGTTACATCAATTTTTGATGAGCTGAAATTAGTCAGTATTCTTTTTCAAACTTTATTAACACAAGCTTTGCTCGAATTAATTAAATCTCCACTAGTTTTAAAATATTTCCAGTAATAGAATTAAGAAAAATCATTTATATCGCGGTTTTAACTAAGGCTAATTTCCCAAAATTTATTTTCATTTTTCAAACCTTTTGAAGGATAACAGCTGGTAAGTCCGCACTTCGTCTGTACACTCTTTAGGTTGAACATCGCTGTTCAGGCTCATTAGAGCAATAATTGGTTCCGGAATTGTTCTGAAATAGCTTAATTACACTTGCTGTATCCGCAGTTACTGCATGTTTTACACCCTTCTACATTGATCAAGGATGCCGAGCCGCATGAAGGACATAAGTCGATAGATTGGATAAAAGCCTTTTGCCCATCGCCTCCCGCATCGTCCAGTTGTGAGGTCGGTGTCTGCGTGTTCAGCAGAACTCCCTTTGTATTGTTGCTGCTGTTCACACGGTTAGCACTGTTCGGATTCTTCACTCCAATATCCTCATTCATCTGAACATGGCTTTCCAGCGCTTTCGCGACGGCATCGGCAATGGATTCCACACGGTTAGCTCCAAATCCAATAGCCCCTGAACCTCCGATGCCTTTCAGATGTTTGATAAGCAACTCCACCTTATGACCATGATCGCCATATCGCAGGAATAGAGAGCATACCCGGCCCAGTGCCTCCGCCATTGCAAACACGTCTGAGCCTGCCTTGCCTACGTTGAGGAAAATCTCACCCGGTGTTCCGTCCAGATCATTAATCGTAATATAGGCCATGCCGAACGGCGTATGCATCTTATACGTTGCTCCGCGCAATACTTGTGGACGGCGTTTATATTGTTTATCCACCACACCCGTAGTCTGTTCTCCCAAGTCTGGCAAGCTGGACTCTCGCTCTGCATACACCGGATTTGCTACCGAAACGGACTCAGCTACCGGGCTGTTGAATTCCTCTTTATCCGCATTCTGCCCTTCATTAACCGAGGTGTCTTCTTTCTTCGAAGTAGAAAGTACCTGAACATCTCTACTGCCGTCCCGATAAATCGTTACTCCCTTACAACCCAGATCAAAAGCTAGCTCATACAGCTCCGCCGTATCCTGCACCGTAAAATCAGAAGGACAATTTGCCGTTTTCGAGATTGAACTATCCACCCACTTCTGAATGGCGGCTTGCACGCGAATATGATTTTCGGCCGAAAGATCCATCGCCGTCACATAATAATCCGGTAAGGATTCACCGGGATGCTGCTCCAGCCACTCCTCGGCAATCGGCACAAACTGTTCATCGTACCCAAGACGGCTCTGGCGAAAATACTTAAAAGCAAAATACGGCTCAATGCCAGTCGATGTGCCCACCATCGTTCCGGTACTTCCCGTAGGCGCCTGAGTAATCAGCGTCACGTTACGAATTCCCTTTTCACGGATCGCTTCTCCAACCTCTGGGTACGCCTCCGTCATCTGTCTCATAAATCCACTCTGTAAGTAAGGTTCTGCCTCAAACGCCGGGAACGCACCTTTCTCCGCGGCAATCTCCGCTGAAGCGAGATAGGCTTCCTTTGCCATAAATCCATACAGTTTATTGAGAAAATCTAGCGATTCAAGACTGCCATAACGGATACGCAGTTTGATCATCAGCTCCGCAAGTCCCATGGTTCCTAGCCCCACCCGGCGTTCACGCTGCTGATTTAATCGATTTTCTTCAAAATGATACGGCGTCGCGTCAATCACATTGTCCAGAAATCTTGCCGAAATGCGCGTCGTTTCCGCCAGCTCTTCCCATGCCACATCGTGGTTTGTTTCATCATAGAATTTGGACAAATTGATTGCTGACAAGTTACATACGCCCCAGCCTGGAAGGCCCTGTTCCCCGCAAGGATTAGTACAGATGATCGGATTAAAATACCAGCTGTTCGACATCTGATTGTAATACTCCATAAATACAACACCGGGTTCGGCTGATTTCCAAGCGGATTCAATAATCGTATGCCATATTTCACGTGCCTTCACTGTCCGGTATGGAATAACGTTATGGCCTGCCTCTTTCCATTTGCTCAAATCCCCATCCCACTCCGAATCATAGTCCGGGTCACTCGTATCGGGAAAAACAAGCTCCCAATCACCGTCCTGCTTCACAGCCTCCATGAACGCATTGCTTACGCAAACGGACAGATTGGCATTGGTCACTTGTCCCATCGTTTGCTTAACCGTAATAAAATCTAGCACGTCCGGGTGCCAATCGTTCATCATCAGCATCAGCGCACCCCGGCGGCTACCGCCCTGTTCGATAAGCCCCGTCGTATAACTGAACAACCCGCCCCAGGACACCGATCCGCTGGACGAGCCGTTCACACCTTTCACCACAGCCCGCCGAGGACGAAGGGAAGACAGATTGATGCCCACGCCACCGCCGCGAGCCATAATTTCGGTCATCTCGGTCAACGTCTTCATGATGCCGCCCCGGCTGTCTTGCGGAGAAGGAATGACATAACAGTTAAACAGCGTCAACTCCTCACTGGCCCCTGCGCCAGCAGCAATACGTCCACCAGGAACCAGTTTCCAGTCATCCAGCACCGAGCGAAACTTCTTCTCCCAAACCGCCTGTTGTTCAGCTGTCGATTCAACAGAAGCCATCGCTCGGGCAAGACGATCCCACATCTCCTCCGGTGTTTTCTCAATCGTAAGTGTCAGCCTCTCCACATCGGTCTCTATGATGCTATCGCTACGTGTCCGCACTTTAACCTGTTGTGCCTGCCGTTCAACAATCTCACCGACTTCCTTCACCGGAAACTTGGGATCATCTTTCGTTAATACAAGTACAACATCTCCGACTTTCGCATGATTTGAATCGGCGTCCTTCCATGCGTACCGATCCAGAAATATTTTCTCGCTGAGCCCTTCCAGCTTGCGTTTGTTCTCATGATGCTTCACTTGTTGGTTCGTTCCTGTATTGTTGGATGCCATCTCTGCAATCAACCTCCCCGAATAAACCGTTCATTTTAAATTCAATGCTGTCTCTGAGAATAATTTACGCCTATATACCACATATAGTGATTCACAACCATTATATTACACTATATATTGATTTTCCATGTCATTTAATTCATAGATCCTCTGAAACGGGTTATGAACTTGCCTTCCTTCGTCCATACTATTACCTACGAATAACACAAGAACGGAGAGGAAGCATCATGAACCGGAAACATCCGCATCATATGAATCAACCTGTAGCTGACTTACCTGTTCCTCTTGAGTTTGATCGAAGCTGGCTGGAACAGCTTGAATCTCGTTTGGACAAGGGCGGCCCTTGGGGGGATTACCGACTCTTTCAACTCGGTATTCAGGCTGAAGAAACGAATCTCATTCCGAACTTTGACGAAATTCAATGTCTGAAACATTTGCAAGATCTGACCCCACTTCCTCACCAGATGGATACGGCACGCAAAGTATTATTCGAAATGTCAGGCCGAGCCATACTCGCCGACGAAGTAGGTCTGGGCAAAACGATTGAAGCCGGCCTGATTTTGAAAGAATATATGGTTCGTGGACTTGTTTCGAAAGTGTTAATTCTTGTCCCAGCTTCTCTGGTATTGCAATGGGTACGTGAACTCAATTCCAAATTTGGCATCCCGGCAGTTGCGCAGAAAAAGGCTTATTCCTGGCAAAATGACGTTGTTGTTGCTTCTATGGACACTGCCAAGAGAGACCCGCACAAAGATATGTTACTAAGTATGGACTATGACATGATCATCATTGATGAAGCACATAAACTCAAAAATAAAAAAACAACCAATTATCAATTCATGCTGCAATTACGCAAAAAATACTGCCTGCTACTCACTGCTACGCCTGTTCAGAACGACATGAGCGAGCTTTTCAATCTCATTAATCTGTTGAAGCCAGGTCAGCTTGGTCGTCAGGGCGATTTTGCTGCCAACTTTGTCGTCGATAAACGTGTGCCCAAAAATCAGGAGCAGCTCAAAGATGAGCTGTCCAAAGTCATGATCCGTAACAGGCGTGGCGAAGGCCCCGTACAATTCACCAAACGCAACGTCTCTAACGTGGATCTGCAACTTTCACCCGAAGAGCAAGCGCTCTATGACGGGGTAACCTCATTTGTCAAAGATCAATACCAGGAAGCAGGAGGCAACCTTAGCAGCATGCTTTCTCTGGTCACGTTGCAACGGGAAGTCTGCAGCAGTCGGGACGCTGTGTTTGTAACACTCGTGAATCTGTCCAAGAAGTTGCCGTTGGATTCCCCACTGCGGGACAAAATCTGGGAACTGGTGGCACATATCAAGGCGATTAAAGAAAATACAAAAGCCGAAAAAACGATGGAACTGATTCGAGATATGAATGAGAAAGTCATTATTTTCACGGAATATCGGGCGACGCAGGAATACCTGTTGAACTATTTTCGTAACAACGGGCTGACGGCTGTTCCCTATCGGGGCGGGATGAACCGAGGCAAAAAGGACTGGATGATGGACCTCTTCCGCGGCCGTGTACAGGCGATGATTGCAACGGAGGCAGGTGGCGAAGGCATCAACCTGCAATTTTGTCACCATATGATTAACTTTGATCTACCGTGGAACCCGATGCGGGTAGAACAGCGGATTGGCCGGGTACATCGGCTCGGTCAGCAGAATGACGTTAACATTTTCAACCTTTCAACCAAAGGCACGATTGAAGAGCATATCCTGAATCTGTTGCATGAGAAGATTAATATGTTTGAGATGGTCATCGGTGGATTGGATGTCATTCTCGAACGGCTGGAGAAAAAGGAATCCATCGAAAAAAGTCTCTACAAAATTATGCTGGAGTCGCAGAACGAAGAGGATATTCGCCGTAAAATGGACACTCTCGGACAGTCGCTGAACACAATTCAGCGCGAGGTTGCTGACGAGGTGCCTTTAATCACCAAACTTGATCTTCACAAAGGAGGCCACTGATCCATGACAATGTCACCTCATGAGATCCAGGCTTACGTCCTGACCTATCTGGAAGCTCTGGATTGTCAGATCATGGAGCGGTCACCTGCTCATGTGACGGTTAAATTATCACCTGAAGCAGACAAGGCATTAACGAACCGTCCGTATTACTGGGGATTTGTGGAACGTGTAGGGGTGGAGCCTGAGACCATGTCGTTTACTTTTGTTTTTGACCCGGAAGCTTATCAGCAGATCACCGAGGCGGCGGAAGCCAAGTCCAAAGCGTCTCAGCTTGCTCAAACTTCGCCTGAAGCGAATGCTGATGCTCCGAAAGAAACGATACTCGGACGTTATTTTGGCATCACGCCTTCCATGCCGCAGCTTGGACCCGGACGCATTCTGCGAGAAGATGTAGTGTATGGCAGCCGCAGATTACAGCAAATTTTTGCCGCAGCCCGCGAAGGTGGCGCCTTCGTAAACCTGTTTGAACAAGCCGCCAAACGCCAGATTAGGGCCACATCCCCGGCCGTATATGAACCTTGGTTAGGGGTTTGTTTTAAAGTCGAGTTTGCTTGTGACCTGAAACGGGAGGAATTACACTTCCTCGGCATTTCACTACGATCGGGTGAAATCATCGAAAAGTTCGGCAGCAAGCTGAGCCGGCGTGATCTCAGCCCAAGACTGGCTGAAAATATGCATGCCCAAGCACCGAAAATTTCGCTAGCTGATGCAGGAGCTGCTCTCGAATCACATCTCACCAATCACTTAAGCAGTCTGGATTATAGTTGGGCGGAAAAAGCAAAAGAACGTCTGCAACTCGAACTTGATGTGGTTGATGCCTACTATGAAGCCGTACTGCGAGAAGATATGCCTGAGGTTACTGAGGATATTGAAGTTGAAACGGTTCGTCCTGTTATTAATCGAGTTCGCGGCATATTAGAACCGGTCCGAGCCGACGTGGAAATGGCCGCCGAAGCTACCATACAACCGATGCAAGATGATGTAGACCCTGAGCAAGAAAAAGCGAAACAGGCGGTTATAGATCGTGAAGCGATGAAACTGCAGTATGAAAACAGGCGAACCGAGATGATCTGGCAATATGAGCCGAAGGTGAAGGTCATTGCCATAAGTAGCGGCATGTTTCACTTAAGATAAGACGAAGACACTACTTTTCCTGCAAATGCTGGCAAAAGTAGTGTTTATTCATAACCTTTGAACCGACAGTTTGCAGCACCCTTTGCATCCCCTCTCCTCTACAATGAAGTCAGGAAGAAGGTGTTTATAATGAAAAAACGGCTCAGGTCAAAACGACGAAATATCAGGCATTGCCTATCGGTCTTCTTGAGCATGATAATCTGCTTTGCTCTTCTCTCCATCTGGCCGACGGCTCATGCAGCGGCACCAACTGACAGGCTGGCACCCGCATCTGTAGAGCAATTCGCACAACTGCAAGTGAACGCACTCGGTACCTCCAATCCAGATTGGCTTGCAGCGAAGCTTGAATATTATCCATTAGGACCGGGTAGCCATGGCTGGTTTGTGCATGCCGGCATTCAGGACAAGTCCGTTGGATACATGATTATTTCCATAAATCCGCAAGGTCAGCTTCTTCTCAGTGAGTATGGTCAGGGAGAACATTCCTTGTATAATAACGAATTGCTAGGACAGGCTCTAGAACGACAGGACTTGGATATGAAGATTTTACAAACTGCTGGTGATAAGATTACACGTCGATATGCTACTCCTCTTTTGGCTTATTGGAAAGTGGAACGTGTAAATCATCCCGCTTTGTACATTGATGCATCCAATGGAGATTTGTTGCCAGTCGATCAGTTAGAACGTATAGAGACTGGCTCTGGAACGAAATCTTTCGACTTGAAGGAGTTGCAACAACAGATAGCCATACCTGATACAACAAGATTTCATACGAGTCCTGTTATTCTACAGCCTGCTTTTGACCCTTCATCTCAACTAACCTGGCTGACATCTGAACCTCTGCAACCCTCCCAAGTGAAGCAACAGCTCCAGCAGAATCATAGAGAAGCCCTTGTCTTTTCAGCAGAAGAATGGAATCTGTTCTACGGTGGTCCTTTGCCAGTAAGCGGATACCAGATATGGAGTGTTGCAGTTTCAATGTCTGATCTTTACGTCGGTCTTGGTGGCCTTAACTCCACTCAACGCTTCATTTCTTTGAATAAGCTCTTGAATGATGGACATTTCTACAAGATTAATCCTTAGCACATGCATTCATCATCTTTCTTAAAGCTCAATCAAAATAATTCATAAAAAGACGCATCCTAATATAGGATTGCGTCTTCTTGGATTGGCACTTTCGTTCGTCTTTTTTGATGAATCGCTTTTAACTCTTCTCTGATCTTCGTTTCTTCTTGTCTACCCATAGGGATACCGCAAATGGAATCATGCCAAACCATTTCATGGACCAGGGCTCTTTCCTTCTGCTTTGTGCTCTCCGTTCCTTTCGCTCATCCTTCGGCGTGTCGATGTAATGTACCACACGTTGCGTAATGTATTTAACCAGTTCATCACTTTTAGCCATAAAGCAGCCTCCTCTTTTTCCGCACATTCGTGATCTAACGTTATCCCTATTGTGCGCAAGATGTGATTGAACTAAACATTTTTTTGTGCCATAGCGTATGAAATGACCTAAAATGCACAGTCTAATGCCAAAGGTATCCATCCTGCCTTTTTCGCTTCATCACCTATATTTTGAAGGAGTGTATAATTCGATGTTTAAGCTACTATTGACGACTCCCATAGTCCTGCTGATTAGTGTTTATTCTTTAACCGGTTTCTCCTCCGCTTCTACACTGACTCGCCCTGATCCATCTGCCAATCAGCCGTCCATCATGCCCATCACGGACGGCGATTCCTATCGCTCAAGCCATCATGCTTTTGCGGCACCCGTTATCCTGCTGGATGTTGGACATGGAGGTATCGACGGAGGAACAACGGAAGCCGGTGTTTTGGAAAAAGACATCAATTTAGCGATCAGTCAAAAGTTATACTTACTTCTTCGCGGCAAAGGTTACACCGTCATGATTAACCGTCTGGGTGATTACGCACTAAGTGATGAGAACCGTTGGTTAAACAGCCGCTCACGTCACATCAGGGATCTCGCACAGCGCAAAAGCCTCAGTGAGGAAGTAAGCACCGATATCGTCGTTAGCATTCATGCGAACTGGAGCCCACGGTCAGCCACGCACGGCCCTGTAGTGCTTCATCAGAAAGAGGGACGCAGCTATCTGCTGGCACAATCGATTCAGGATGCGATGAATAGCTTATGCGGAACACAACGTGAAGTCGTCTGGGGCAAACCGTTTTACATGCTAAATTATGTGAAGCATCCGGCAGTCATTGTGGAAACGGGTTTTTTAAGCAATGCAGCCGACCGGGCCAGAATCAGTGACCCCGCAGAACAAAAGCGAATTGCCCAGTCGATTGCGGATGGAATTATTTATTATCTGTCGGTAGTGTAGGTGCCGCCTGCCAGTGCCATACATCCCTTACCATATCACCGATTCCTACAAATTGAACTTGACTCTGCAGGCGGGAGACCGACTCCCGTATCACTGCCGAAGTATTCATGCCTGTATGACCGACATGGCCAATGACAACGCAGCTTTTCTTCTCAACCGCACGCCGAGCAGCCAGATCAAGCTGCTTGCGGATATGTGCCTTTGAATTCTGGTCATCCAAAAAAATGTCATTGCCCACAGGCGGCATATTTTTAGCTATGGCAAGATCGCCAACCACAGAACGAAAATTCGTACGGCTGTCCACAAAAAAGAGACCACGCTCCAAGCAGACATCCAGTACAATGGACATAATGCGTTTATCCGAAGTGATTTTAGAACCCATGTGATTGTTCATGCCGATCGCATAGGGCACATCATCAATGGCCTTTTCAACCCGTTCTCGAACCTGCTCATCCGTTAGATTGGATGTAATGGCCCCCGGGCCAAGCCATTCCGGCTTGCCCTTCTTGGGTTCCATCGGCATGTGTACAATCACATCCATCCCTTTCTCATGTGCAGCAATGGCATCCTTCTTCGTTGTTGGCAAAAAAGGCATCACTGCTACAGTCAGCCTCACAGGCATATCTAGAATTTCTGCTGTGCCTTTCATATCGTTGCCCACATCATCGATAATGATGGCCATTCGATTGAACTGAGATGATGATGAAACCGGCTCCGTTAACAAGGCTGGCATGGCAGAAACTCCAGTTCCTCCTGCTCCAATAACAGCTATGATGAGACACAGGAAAATCCGCATTCGAAACCTCATTTTAACCGAATAGTCCTGTTTCGCTTGATTACGTATCATACCCTTCAGCCTCCTCTAAACTTGGTGTTCTCATTGTTTGATTTCAGCCGCAGTTCTATGTAAGCTCCCTTTCCCAATTCATTCTAGGAACATCTGAACATAAAAAAAGCTTGCTTCAAAGCAAGCTTTAGAACATGACTACGTAGCATCTCATAGCGATTAGACAATTAATACTTTCATTAAGACGATCACTTTTTTCAAAAATCATAGGTTTCCCTCTCCGGTTCACGTTTTAACGCCTGAGCTAAACGCTCAATATACTCGGTTCGAATCAGCTGACTGCTCTCTGCCTCGGGAGCAACGTGCTCTGAAGCATGATAACACCCGGGATACAGGTGGAATTCAACCTTAACTCCTGCTCTGGCCAGACGAGCCACATACTCGATGATCTCATCCCGGAACAGATCCAGCTCACCTACGCAAATATACGCAGGCGGCAGGCCTGTAAGATCGGTAGCAAGGCTGGGAGAAGCATATGCAGGAACTTCAATGTTGAATTGGTGTCCGAGATACATCTTCCAAGCCGCTATATTGTGCGCCCGATTCCATATCGAAGGATGTGTCATCTCATAGCTGGAAGATGTGCCATTCCGATGATCCAGCATCGGATACAGCGGTAGCTGAAAGCACAGTTCAGGCCCATTGCGATCTCTTGTTAAAAGGGTGAGTGCTACTGCCAGCCCGCCTCCTGCACTGGCTCCCCCAACGGCGATACGCTTCAGATCTATCCTTCGTGCCTCAGCTTCTTCTGACATCCATTCAAGTGTGCTATAACAGTCCTCAAGCCCTGCAGGATAAGGATGTTCCGGTGCCAATCGATAATTCGGAGAGACAACGATGCAATCCGCTCGAATCGCAAAATCCGTACAGAGTCGGTCATCCCCCTCGGGACTTCCAAGAATCATTCCTCCTCCATGAATCCACAGCAGTGCCGGCCTCTCTTGTGTATTCTGATGTACAGGTGTATAAATGCGAAGCTGCAGCTCGTTTTCATCCGGTCCTTCAATATACACGTTCACGATCTCAACAGCGTTTGAAGTCTGACCAACTTGTGAAGCATTCAGATCTGCATTTTTGCGTGCTCTCATCAGATCTTCAGGCAGCTGTATAACCTCAAGTCCAAGTAAACCTGCCCTTAGCTCTGGTGCGACTCTATTCATAAAATCCATGTTGTCTCCCCCTGTCTCCCTAAACGAATTCATATCATATCGACTTGTGTATGTTAACGGGTTGATATATGAACTGTAGAAGGAGTGTGCTTTATTCCAAGCACCTCTTCTATGTCGTTTCCCGCTCAACCAGCCGGACTGGAAATAGGTTCGAGTCGGGAATTTCTTCTCCCTTAATCTGGTTAACAACCAGACTGATGATCCTTTCAGCCATCTCCTCTACCGGCTGACGAACACTGCTCAGTCTTGGACTCAGCAGAGAAGCAATTTTCACATCATCGTAACCGATAATTCGCATGTCCTCAGGGATACGTTTTCCCACCTGACGGGAAGCCTGCATAGCTTCAGCAGCAATGACATCACTGCTCGCAAATATGCCATCAACGGCGGGATGTTGCTCCAGAAAGCCTATGATCTCGTCTTGAATCTCCTGCTCATCCCCGGCTGAAGCGTCCAGTTGCAGATGAATCGGTTCAAGTCCTGCATGTTGCATTACGGCTTCATATCCTTGCGCTCTGCCATTTGCCAGCAAAGCGACATGATGTGGCCCTCCAATGCCTCGATAGAGAAAGGCAGGCTGTTTGCAATTTTTATCAAGGAGTAGCCGCGTAGCAAGTCTGCCCCCCATCTCGTTATCCGAAGAAACGACCGGAATGTTGTCGGCCACTTCACGATCCAATGAAACAATCGGTAGATTCAGATTCAGGTAATGCTGTACATCAAGAACGGAACTGCCTGTAATGATCGCGTCCACCTTGTTTTTTTTCAACATATCAATATATTTGCTTTCTTTACTGATATCTCGATTGGAGTTGCACAATAAGAGCTTGTATCCGGACTTATCCGCATAATACTCCAGATGGTAAGTCATCTCACTAAAAAATGGGTGGGATACATCTGGAATGATCAGACCAATCATATTGGATTTTTTACGAAACAAAGCTCTCGCCATCTCGTTGGGTTGATAATCAAGCTCTTTCATTACCCGATAGACCTTTTGGCGCGTTTCTTCGCTAATGTATCCTCTATTATTTAATACGCGGGACACGGTTGTAACCGATACTCCTGCTTTTTTGGCAACATCATCAATCTTGGGCATAACCGTTAACCACCTTGCTCTTTTTAATCCATTATAAGCTTAATCGTTTTCCATTTCACTCCAGTTCACTTGTTGCTACTTCAATGCTATTTCAGTGCACCCTCTGTAATCCCCTTGATAATCTGTTTTTGCAGAAGCAAATACATGATCAACACCGGAATAATCGTCATAATCAACCCGGCCATGAGCGGCGCATAATCTACTGAATAGGACGAGAAGAAATTGTACGTAGATAGTGGTAATGTTTTGTGCTCCGGCGATAACAGCACCAGGCTTGGCAGCAAGTAGTCATTCCAGATCCATAACACATCCAGCACGATCAATGTCACAAATACCGGCCTTAACAGGGGAAGCACAATCTGAAAGAACGTCCGCATACGCGAACTCCCTTCGATAAAAGCAGATTCTTCGAGTTCGTAAGGGATGCCCTTAATAAATCCATGGAACGTAAATACGCCAAATGGCACGCCGAAGCCCAGGTACATAAACAGCAAGGTTATTTTGGAGTCGAGCAGACTCATATTGCCGTACAGCATCACCAGCGGGATCATTAATACCTGAAACGGTAGAGCTAGTGAAGCCAGCATCGCATAGAAAAGAATGCCATTCACACGCCATTTGAAACGAACAAACAGATACCCCGTCATGGATGAGAAAAAAAGAATCAGCAACACGGAGCCGACGGTAATCAGCAACGAGTTCAGAAATCCATCCAGAAAATTCATATTGTCAAATGCACTGACGTAGTTGTCCAGCTGAATTCCCGTTGGCAACGATAACGGATTTTCCACGAACTGCTGGGTCGATTTGAATGAGTTCATAATAATCAACAAAAACGGCGTGAGAAAAAGAAACAGCAACACGTATAGCAGTATTTTCTTCAACGAAGGAAGGAATTGGCGGAACGACATCAGGACTCGACCTCCAATCTCTTGAGCAAATACGATTGCGTCAACGCAATAATGGCGACTACGGCGAAGAGCACCACAGCCTCCGCTTGACCAACCCCGTACTGGTTAGACAAAAATGCCTTTTGCACGATATGATAGGTCGCCAGCTCCGTAGAATTAAACGGCCCCCCTTTGGTCAATGCAAGGTTGATATCATAGGTCAGAAACGATCGAGAAATCGAAATAAATACACAGATCACAATGGCTGGAATGGTGAGCGGTAACATGATCCGGCGTATCGTTGCCATGCGGCTTGCCCCATCGATGCTGGCAGCCTCGAGTACATCATTCGGAACCCCGGCAAAGCCTGCAATATAGATGATCATGAGATAACCAATCAACTGCCATGACGTTGTGATAACGAGCGCCCAGAAAGCCGTGTCTGTATTGGTTAACCAGGATGTTTCAAACCAGGACCAGCCATATTTTTGGCCTAAGTAAGGAAGCACTTGTGAGAACAAAGTCTGCCAAAGATACCCCAGAATGATGCCCCCAATCAGATTGGGTGTAAAAAAACCAGTGCGAAGCCATTGCTCACCTCTCCCACCACCCGTCAGCACCAGAGCAATAAAAAAAGCAGCAGCGTTTGCGATAATGACAGTGAAAAATACATATTTAAGGGTAAACCATAATTGAGTCCAGAACACGGTATCCTGCCAAACCGCGATATAATTGGATATACCAATAAATGTGTTATCCCCCGTACGAACATCCCAATTGGTGAACGTAAGGTACAATCCAACGATGAACGGGATCACAACCACTGCGAGAAAAGCGATAACGGAAGGAGCTCCAAACAGTAAGAAGGTTCCCGCGTTTCTCATCCGTATTTTTCTATCCATGTCGACCTCCTGTGTGTCCCTTGGTAACGGCTTGATGAACAATTTGATGAACGTTGGAATAATGGAGGATGCGCCCCCTGTATGGATGCACATCCTCTGTCGAACGTTAATAATTCTATTTTCCTGCCTGACTAGCCCAGTAAGCTTGCACTTCCTCTGCCAGTCCTTTTCGATCAATTACACCTGCCAAATATTTTTGCATAGATGCACCTGTCTTTGCCCAATAATCCTGTGGTAAATAATTAATCACACTGATATTCAACACTTTACCTTGGTCTACGTAACTACTCACTGCTTCAGATAAAATGTTACTGCTTTTCACTTTGACGTCTTTGTATGGCAGTGCCAGCCCCATTTGCGCTACAATCGCATCCTGTCCCTCATCACTGGTCACCATCCACTGAATGAATGCTTTGGCTGCAGCCTGTTGTGCTTCCGTAGAACCCGAATTATCAATAGCAAGTAGTTTCGGTTCACTGTAAGCCACTTGAGTATTTCCGTAATCTTCAGGATTGTTGCTAATCGGAACAGGGATAATGCCAAACTCTTTGTCGCGGCCTTCCAGATTACCAATAACAGCCCATGTCCAGTCACCCATGAAATAAAAGGCCGCATCTCCTTTGGCGAAATCTGTACTATCCTTGGTGTAATCTGCCACAAGTGGATCTTTACTACGTGCGTTGTATTTTTTCAGCAGATCGAAGTTATCAATTAATCCGTTAAATGCAGCATTGTCCGTGAGCTTCGAAGTTCCATTTTCCAAGTCCTTCACGAACTTACGATTGTCTTCCACGTTCTTGGATTGAAGAGAATAGGTCAGTCCCAGATAATGCGCTCCAAGTGACCAGTCTGCACCATGAAGCATGACAGGTGCTTTGCCAGCCGCCTCTACTTTTTTGAAAACCGCTTCCAGATCGTCACGAGTTTTAATGCTGTTTGGATCAAAAGAGCCACCCATCGCCTCTTCTACAACCCGTTTATTGTATAAAAGGCCATACCCTTGCGCTGTCCAAGGGATACCCAAAAACTGACCATCCAGTAGCGCTCCATCTACCGCACCAGGCTTCGTTAACCCTTCATACGTTGACTTTTCCGAATCCAGATTGAGGAATTTGTCTTTATATTGCAAGATTGTGCCTGCATCCAGATTGGCAATGGTTGCCGGATTGCCTGAAGCAAGCAAGGATTGGAACTTCTCCAGCTGCGCTCCACCAATCGGGGTAGGAATAAGCTCAATGGTTACCTCAGGATGAAGCTCATGATACGTCTTGAACAATTTCTCAAAAACACCGTTAACTTCTGCGGAGGTGTTAAAAAAGGTCAATTTCACCTCTTTTGAAGCCTCTCCAGCCTGTTTGTCAGAACCCGCTGCTGAAGAATCCGTTGTTTTACCCGACGAACAGGCAGTAATGACCAACATCAGTATCAATACGCCAACAAACGGTACCCATGTCTTTTTCATTTCTTAACTTCCCCCCTGATGTTTGTTATGAATGCGTTTACATTCCGAATACAGCTTTATCATAATCGGTGATGATCCAATATGTCAACCGGTTGACACAAATTCAGAAGAAGGGCGTTTCCTTTGAAAATAGCATGGATGTCATAAAAATATAAAAAATTACAAACAACTGCAATATATCGGGTATTTTTCACAGGAATAATATAGTAGAATTTACAAAACAAAACTTTTTCTCGTCAAGATATCTATCAAAACCTACTCTGAGAGGATGTGGTGCCCCTTTTCGAAGTTATGCCGAGAGATTTATTTTTCTTGTCCAGGCTTTCGCAAGTCACTTATATTGAGGAGAGTGAACACATTGAAGATGAAGTTTAAATTTAAAAAATCAGTCAACCTTTTGTTAGCCTGCTTAACTGCCCTCCCCCTAATGTTGACTCCAACCAACGTATCTGCAGCAAGTGACGCCAACATCAACTTATCCTCGGAAAAACAAGTAATCCGTGGCTTTGGTGGTATCAACCATCCGGTTTGGGTTGGTGACTTAACTGCAGCGCAACGTGAAACCGCTTTCGGAAATGATCAGAATCAACTGGGATTCTCTGTACTCCGAATCTGGGTAGACCCAAACCCCAATAATTGGGCTCTTGAAGTTGCTACAGCCAAACGTGCGATTGAAAAGGGAGCTATCGTTTTTGCCTCGCCTTGGAACCCTCCAAGTAGCATGGTTGAGACGTTTAATCGAAACGGTGATACCAATGCTAAGCGGTTACGTTATGACAAATACGCTGCTTACGCACAACATCTGAATGACTTTGTAACATTTATGAAAAATAACGGCGTGAATCTGTATGCCATATCCGTTCAAAATGAACCGGATTATGCCCATGACTGGACCTGGTGGACACCGCAGGAAATCCTTCGTTTTATGAAAGAAAATGCAGGAAGCATTCAAGGCACCAAAGTCATGGCTCCAGAATCCTTCCAATACCTGAAAAACATATCTGACCCCATTCTGAATGATCCGCAAGCCCTTGCTAACATGGACATTCTGGGAGCACATTTGTACGGAACACAGTTCAGCAATTTTGCCTATCCTCTTTTCAAACAAAAGGGAGCCGGTAAAGAGCTCTGGATGACTGAAGTGTATTATCCGAACAGTGACAACAATTCCGCTGACCGCTGGCCGGAAGCGCTCGACATCTCCTACCACATGCACAATGCAATGGTTGAAGGCGACTTCCAAGCCTATGTATGGTGGTATATCCGCAGATCATATGGACCAATGAAGGAAGACGGTACGATCAGTAAGCGTGGATACAACATGGCTCATTTCTCCAAATTTGTTCGTCCAGGCTATGTCAGAGTAGATGCTTCCAAAAACCCGGATACAAACACTTTCGTGTCTGCTTACAAAGGGGATAACAAAGTTGTTATCGTAGCAATTAACCGCAGTACTTCGGCAAAAAGTCAACGCTTTGTGTTGCAAAATGGCAATGCATCCACTGTATCTTCATACGTAACAGACAGCAGTCGTAATCTGGCAAGTCTTGCACCAATTAACGTTTCCAATGGCGCATTCACTGCTCAACTCCCAGCACAGAGTGTAACCACATTTGTTGCTAATATTACTGGCGGCAACGGCGGTGGCAATGTAGGCACGGGCACCACATATGAGGCCGAAACAGGAACAACACTTACGGATGCAACCATTGAAACACTTTATCCGGGCTTTGCCGGTTCTGGATATGTTAACTTCAACGCTTATACAGGCTCCGCAATTCAATGGAATGATATCAATAACACAATCACAGGCACCAAAAATGTAAAGTTTCGTTACGCTTTGGAAAGTGGTACGCGGACTCTAGATATTTATGTTAATGGCACAAAAGTACTCAGTAATGAGCCCTTTACTCAAACAGGAAGCTGGTCAACTTGGGGTGAAAAAACCATTCAAGTGCCTATGAATTCAGGTACGAATACACTCCGAATCGTAACAACAGGCACAGAGGGACCAAACATTGATAATATTACGGTAACGGCAGCATCATAAATTGATTCTTTTTAATTTATGAAGGGCAAAAAGTAGCCAAGCTCCTATATTGCAACAAACCTGAAACTCGTCAATCAACGTGTTTCAGGATCCGTACTGGAATTAAAGACTGTTGATTTCTCTTTATTTTTATAAAAAAAGCCTCCTCAAGCAATTGCTTGAGGAGGCCTTTTTATCCAATGCGGTCGAGAGGACTCGAACCTCCACGGGGGGTTAGCCCACACGGACCTGAACCGTGCGCGTCTGCCAATTCCGCCACGACCGCATATATTGTGTCTTACCAATTATTATCGGCGACAAGAAATAATATACCACGCGTAGTTTAACATGTCAACACATCTATTCATCGCCAAATAAGTGCGAATCAGATATACTCCAATTCGCACCCATTAGTTCTGCTTCAGATTAAGCCTATATATGAGTCGACAGTGGACTTATTAGAAGATTAGGGTCAATAAAAGAATTTTCTACAGCTTGGACGGCCAGTTGCCGTACCATGCATAACCGCCTCTTCTTTCCTTTTCAATATCGCTCAGCTTATATTTCACAACGCCATCGCGTCCCACAAAGATCGGTTTGTCCGTACCGAGTTCATAGAAACGGGCCCAGATCGGTGATGCACTGGAATCTGCAATGATTCGGCTGTCCCCGTTCGCTCTCTCATACCGATATCCTGTAATTTTCACTTTATTAAACCAGGCTTCGGCACCTTTGATGGATGCAGTGATTCTTGAATTAGCCGGTCTGGTCTTTAGAAACTTCACAATATTCACGCTTTCACCTGCCGTTAATGAAGGCACTTCGTAGATTCTGGCTCCCGCAGGTTTGAGTGAACTGGAATCATGCTGTTGTCCCCATGCCGTTAACTTCCCACCGGATACCACCTGGGTATTCAGGATAGCATCGACTCCTTTGGAAACCGCATTTTTACTGCGATTTGCGAGAGAACTGTCGATAAAGGAGAAATCCCCCTTACGTCCTGCGACTTCATCCAGCATGTACAATACATTAATCATCGCATCATCATTATAGGTAATATGTTTATGATAGCCGGAACTTTGATAGACTTGAGGCCAACCGCCATTGGAGTACTGCATATTAAGCAAAAAGTTGATGCCTTTAATCGCTGCAGCAGAGTATCGCGGATCATTTGTTTTTTTGAATTCACTTGCTAGCCTTCTGATTTCTGAGTATGTAGCTTTGTTATCGATCGTTGATTTGGCCCATTCACCTGACGTCTGATTGTAATCTTTTCTCCAGCCTCCATCGGGGCGCTGATTTTTTAAGATATCGGACATACTCGCCGTTGTACCGGAAGCATCAGCTGCCGATACGGTTGGTACAGGAAGGACGGCTATTCCCGCTACGGAGAATACCATTGAACACGCCAGTACAAATGTTACTAATTTTTTTGCTTTCACTCGACAACACTCTCCCCATTCATTTGATTGACTCGATCATATAAATTCCAATGAAAACAATTTAAATACAAATTATGTATTTAATAAGGTTATGATATGCAATAAATATATTTTTGTCAATATACGCAACAAACCAAAAAAATTTGTTGAACAGAATGGTTTCCTTTTTAGCTTATAACAATCTTGTTTATTATCCAAGTTCTCTCATATGAAACACAAATGACTTTTTTGTAATCTTTAACTTCCTAATTTCAACAAAATGATAACTAAAATCGATAATTCCGCTAACATTGAGGCTAAATGAACACCTTTAAACAGGTTTGACAATTACGCATTTATGCAATATAGTTTCAAATAGTTACAAAAACTTAATTATTCATTTGCCGAGTTTCAGGATTGAAAACGGGGGAACCATTTTGGGTGAATTATTCTTATACATAGGAAATATAGGGAACCTTCTACCGAACCCTTAGCTAACTCCGTAGGCATCGAAGGGAGAACATTGATTTTGAAAAAACTGATTATTTCCATTTTTGGGGCTGCTGTACTATTTACATCCGGGGCAACAAGCACAGAGGCAAGCACAATTAATACGATGGTTAACAATATGACAGGTATCCCGTACAAATGGGGCGGCACAACCATGGCTGGCTTCGATTGTTCCGGGTTTATGAGATATATTTTCAACAAATATAGCATTGAGCTCCCTCGCACGTCGCAACAACAAGCGAAAGCCGGAACACCTGTCTCCAAAGCAAGCATTCGTACAGGAGATCTGGTCTTCTTCAACACAACAGGTAGAGGCATCTCACATACAGGAGTATACATCGGTGGAGGTCAATTCGCACATGCCTCCAGCAGCAAAGGTGTCAGCATCACCAAGTTGTCCAATCCGTATTTCAGTGATCGTTATGTAACCGCAAGACGGGTAACAGGTCAATTTATGTATAACAAAATGTTGGGTAAGCTTTAATTGAATATAAAGAACGGGAAATAGCCCCTGGCTACCCCCTTACAGTAAAGAATGTAAAGATGATCTATAAAAAAACAGGGCCATACGCCTCTATTAAAGAGGTGTATGACCCTGTTTTTTTGTTTACTTCATCCACTAATGGAGCGCCTTCTGCACACGCATGGCTCCCTGTGACAGAGCATGTCCGCCGCCCACTGCACCAGCGACAGCTACCGTCTCCATGATCTCCTGATCGGTCGCTCCCTTGGACCGGGCTTCCTCCACATGATAGAACGTGCACACTTCGTTATTCGCAAACAAACCGATACCTAGCGCAATTAACTGCTTGGTTTTGGCATCAAGCACCCCCGGCTGGAAGCACTCTCCCGTAAACTCATGATATGATTTCACCACATCCGGGAGAACGTCGCTTAATGCGCCAATCTGATCCTTATAAGCATGAACTTTATCATTCATCAATGTCATGACTTGCAACACACCCTTTCGGCTGTAAATACAGCGAATTGTTCCACTGTACCTATCTTCTCTCGCGTGCGTCGCAAATATGCCTGATCCTGATGGTAATTCCAAACATTTGGTGTAGCAGACCTTCTCTTTGAGTGAGATTTCCGGTAACATGAATCCGTTAAGCTAAGCACTCATGTCATTTATTCACTTAAAACACTTTGACGAGGCTCACTGAACAGCTGATAACGGTAAGACCGATCCAGCTTCACGACACGGCGATTCTGCCTGCGAATAAGTACTTGCTCATCATCCCAGGCTACCACGATGCCCGTTACATCGTTAGACTCAAGCTCATCGCGTACCACTCTTACCTTTTCCCCTGACAAACGCAGGGCATCCAATTCTGTATCACTGATCATAATTAGACTCCTATATTCAAATTTCTTTACAAAAAGAGACCTAAATGAAAAGTCATTTAGGTCTCACGTGACTGTATTGGACTGTCATGTCATTCGAAAAAAATGTCCCGACTGAGAGTTACCGCTGCGCGTGCTCTTTGCTGTCGTTCTTCTCGAACCAAAAATCAAGCACTTTGGCGGACATCACACGTTCTTCAAGGTACTCTACTTGGTGCGGTGTAAATTGTTCTTTCCAAGAGAAGGACAACTCTTCACACAAGCCTACAATCGTCAGTAATTCTGACCAGGCAACATAGCGTTTGTACCAGAAAAATTGAGGATGTTCAATCATATAGGGATAAAGGTCATCGAATTCCGTATGTTTACAATCCAGGGCACGTTCAAAATGAACTTTCGATTCCGCCAGCTTATCAATAAAAAATTGGTCTGTTGCCGGTTGGTTCCCCATGGTGTTGCCTCCTCTCCCTAACATAACCCCATTATAAAGGAAATCTAAGGCCATGCAAAGTCATACTTCAAAAATTAGGCCCAATTTCCTTCAAAAAGTCACATTTCGTTATCGTCGAATTGCACGGTGCCATTATTTAGTGAACGAATGCGCACAAGAGCCTCTACTGGAATCCCTTGCTCACGGATGGTACGGGCACCCGCCTGGAAGCTCTTCTCCACCACAACACCAAATCCCACAAGCTCTGCGCCGGAACGCTCAATAATTTTAATTACGCCGCGGGCTGCGTCTCCGTTTGCAATAATGTCATCAATGAACAAAATGCGGTCATTTTCATGAATGTATTCGCGAGATACCATAATATCCGTTACGATTCCTTTCGTAAAGGATGGTACACGTTCGCAGTAGGCATCAGGATCGGCCAGAAGCGTTTTTTTGCGCCGGGCAAATACCAAAGGTACACCCAGTTCATGTGCTGCGGCAAAAGCAACCGGAATCCCTGATGATTCCACCGTAATCACCCGAGTAACTCCACTCTCGCGAAAACGAGCAGCAAACTCCCGTCCCATCTCCATCGTTAATGCAGGATCAATCTGATGGTTCAAAAGACCATCCAGTTTCAATACCTGATCCGAGATGACGACACCTTCTTGTAAAATTCGTTGTTTTAATACGTCCATGATTTGACCTCCCAAGCCTATCCTATGAGGTATAAAGTATCATATATCCGGCTACAAGTTCAAGCGAAATCAACCCTAAGTCCACAGAACCTGAACATTCAGAGCCGTTATCCGATCCTGCAGTCATGACTTTCATTGGTCAAGCATAACTTGTACTATGGTACCCGCATGTCCAACAATCCCGGGACCTGAAAGGGGAAACACATGAAACAGGTATTCCGGGTGCTACAGATTGCATTCACATACATCGGAACTGTTGTCGGGGCCGGCTTTGCCACAGGACAGGAAATATTGCAGTTTTTTACCCAATATGGCAAGTGGGCCACAATCACCATTGCTTTGTCCACCATGCTCTTTGTCTGGCTCGGAACCAAAATGATGCTTATTGCTCATGATACCCGTTCGCGTTCCTATGAGGATCTTAACAAACATCTGTTTGGTCACAAAGCTGGCAAATGGATCACATGGATTACTCTTATTGTTCTGATCGGTGTAAACAGCGTCATGCTCGCCGGGGCAGGTTCTGTTTTTATGGAACATCTGGGTTTGCACTACCAAACTGGTTTGATCATCACTTTGATCGGTACATATCTTCTTCTGGGACGCGGAATGCAGGCCATTCTGCAAATGAACAGTATTGTGGTGCCCATGATGCTTCTGCTGTCCCTGCTTATGATTTTCAGTACGTTACATCATCCGGGTGTCTTTCGTTTTGTCACACTGACAACAGATAGCAATCCGTTTCAGGTATGGATTTCCCCATTACTTTACACTGCATTTAACCTTGCGCTCGCTCAAGCGGTACTTGTACCTGTAGGCAATCAGATTCGTCATCGCAATACATTAAAATGGGGCGGAATTCTAGGCGGGATTGGCGTAGGTTTTATGCTGATGGCAGCCCATTTTGCAATGTCGGCCCAGATGCCAGGCATCATACAGTTTGAAATCCCTATGGGAAGTATCGCTTTTCAACTGGGATGGATAGTGCAATCTGTATATGTCTCATTGATTTTCATGGAAATATTTACAACGTTTGTTGCCGACATCTACGGCATGACTTTGCAACTTAGACAACATATCGATGTTCATCCCCGGTTGATTACACTAGTCATCATGATGTTATGTTACTCGTTTAGCCAATTCGGATTCAGCTCCCTTTTATCCGTTCTTTATCCCATTTTCGGATGCATGGCACTCTTTTGGGCGGGGAAGCTCATTAGGGATCGCTGGGGTACATTTCGTGGTCGTAATAATATGAATTGAAGACGTAGATATGAGATTGAAGCCGTTTAAATGCATAAAGTTATGGTACAATTTAAAGCAAACATAGAAAAAGGATGGGTTCTGATGAAAAAAGCAGACAACTTGGCCTCCTAAATTCGTTTTAGATATAATTTAGGAGGCTCAAATAATGAATTTTAACAAAATTGAGTTTAATACTTGGAATAGAACAGACATATTTCATCACTATATGAATCAAAATACTTCATTCAGCTTGACCAAAGAAATGGATATAACTGCTCTGTATCAACTCATCAAACATAAAGAATATCGATTCTATCCTGCGTTTATTTTTTTGATCACGAGTGTGATCAATTCACATCCCGCTTTTAGAACAGGTTACAATCATGATGGAGAACTAGGTTATTGGGATACATTGGAGCCACTTTACACCATCTTTGATCATGAAGCTGAATCTTTCTCTGCTATTTGGACTCGTGTTACAAAGGACTTCAATTCGTTCCAAAATGCCTGCATTTCCGATATAGAAAAATATAAACGTTCAGGCAAGTTGTTTCCCAAGACACCTGTACCTGAAAATATTTTTTCTCTTTCGATGATTCCTTGGACATCTTTTACTGGATTCAACTTAAATATTAATAATAACAGTCGTTACCTTCTGCCCATTATTACTGCAGGACAATTCATCAATAAAAAAAATTCAATATTTTTGCCACTATCACTACAGGTTCATCACTCGGTTTGTGATGGTTACCATGCCGGATTGTTCATGAATGCTGTTCAGGATTTAGCAGGCAATCCAGAGGATTGGCTGTTGTAAAATCCGTTAACAACACAAAAGCCGCTGTATCACACTACAGCGGCTTGTTTCATATATTTGCTCTCCCAGTTTTACGCCTGAAATTGCAAGTACATTTTTTTCAAATCATTCACCGATCTTCCCAGCGAGTAAAACGTTTTGGCTTTTTCACAAGCGGAACGAGCCAGTTCATAGCGATATGCCGGGTCCAGCATGACCTTTTCCAAGGCATCAGCCAGCGCAGATGGATCTTCAGGCGGCACAAGCAGTCCGTTCACTCCATCTTCAATCTGTTCGGGAATCCCCCCCACATCGGTGCCTACAAGCGCAAGACAGCTAAGCGCCGCTTCGGCGAACACTGAACCAAAGGCTTCTGCACGCGATGGCAGTACAAACACATCAAAGAATGGCATAAACTCTTCAGGGTGTAGCGTATATCCATAAAAAATCGTTTCATTATAAATTCCCAGACGCTGTGCGAGCTCTTCCAGATCGGGACGAATCGGTCCATCTCCAATAATATGAAGTACGTAATCATGTCCCCTGTCCTTTAACTCCGCACAAGCTTTAAACAAAATATCTAGCCCTTTGGCGGGAACAAGCCGGCAGACCGTGACCAGTTGCGGGACCGCATTATCATGGGGAATCGGTTTGAACCGCTTCTCATCAAAACCATTCGGAATAATGCCGATGCGGTCTGGATGTTTTACATACGGGCTCAAATATCGTCGGAACGAATCAGATACCGTTAGCAGACGCTCTGCACGATACTCAAGCTCTCCATAGATGGCCTGCAGGAATTGATGTTCCAATCCATCAGGCTCTATACGACCATTCAGGATAAGCTCTCTCTCATAACTGGAGTGAACGGTTTGAATGAGGGGAACCTCAGGAAACACCGACTTCATGGCCAGCCCTGCAATAGGATGATGCGCATGAATCAGATCATAAGGCTTCTGGATGCGAAGCCTGGTCCACCATAGATAGTCACGATATGTCTGAATATACTTTTGTACCACAAGACTATCCTGATAGATCGTCCAGTCAAACGTATCAAACTGTACTTCCTCTCTCCCTTTGTTACGAATACGTTTGGGCAAGGAAAACAGGTCCATCTCCCATCTTGGGCTTGCAAATCTCTCCTGCAAATAAGGAATCATAGAGGATACACCTCCGGGCTGCTCCGGAGGAAAGAATAGAGCCTGTAGCAATTTCAACGTCATTATCCCCCTTTCCATCTTCATTTCTCTTTTTCCACATTCATTTATGATATATTAGAACATATGTTCAGTAAAGCGGCTCTTGAGCCTCCAACTCCGTTCTTTACACGAAAATGTATTTTCATGCATTTTGTTGCATACCATTTATATTTATTATGACATAGAAAAGCAAGAACATCCACCGCTTTGACAACTTAATTATTAAGTCGTATATACAACATATTCAGTCAACACCACATACAGAAGCTTATGTTTTCCATTTATCTCTTCCTCGAAGGACGAAGCTGAGTATAGAAAATTAGCCGAACAAGCTTAGCGCCTTCCATATTCTTCCTCATGATACTCTTAACAATTCGTGACGAATTCCTTCTAAAATTCAACCGGTTTCTCGTAAATGCTGAACCCATCATGCTTACCTGCATAACGAAATCCATTTCCTGCATAAAAAGTGTTTAACGTGACATTGTCAGCCCCGCAATCCAATCGTACGAGAGACTTGTTTTCGAACTGTATGCCACGACTTGACCATTCCAATATCGATTTCCCTAGACCTGTTCGAGCATATTTTCTTCGTATGGCGAGCCGATGCAGATAGATTGCCCCATCTTCTACGTGGGCTTGATCTCCCCATAACTTAAGATCCCATGGACTTGGCTTCTGCATGAGAATGACCATTCCAGCGATCTGTGCTTCTTTTTTGAAAACAAAGACGTCCCCTCGGCGAATGGCCGAAGGTGTATCATGAGAATCCTCCCCTTGTAGCAATGCATTCCATTGGGAAGAGCCTTTACTTTTCAACCAGGATGCCGTCTCTGCAAGCAATGAGAGCACCTCTTCCGTGTCCTCCGGCTGTGCTTGAACAGCTTGAAAGCCATCATTAATGTACTGGCTGTGAATGGTGAATGTGTGTGTCATCATACCCCTCCTATATACTCCGGTATTAACTGCTCGCTTCCCTTGGTTTGGACTACGTCCAAATCCAAAAGTCGCTCCCATTCGATACTATCGCAACTACATTAATTAAAAGAACTAGTCGTAATATACCGAGAAAATTTTTTTTCGTCAAAAAATCAATTAAAAATGCTCAAAAAAAAAAGGATAAAAGGCTTTCGCCTCCTACCCTTCCATTCTGGCTTCATCAATAATCTGATTACGGTAGAGCATCGTGAGATGTAGTGAGTCGAATTCGATCTCTTTGTTTAGCTCCCTCATTAGCACTTCTACCAGCGTTTTACGCTGTTCACTCGTGCCTGGTACATCGTAATCCATATAACCTGTCAGATCGGAATGCGACGTATCGATGGTTGCTGTACCCACGGGCAGACCTCCGCGTTCCTGGACGAAAAGGTCATAGATTCTGAACTCCCGGTCCCTGTTCCTTGGCATCACATAACATGCTTCTTCCGCCTCTTCCGGCTCAATCATATCTCTGTTTGAATCCAAAGCATTATACTGCTCTTCCTCTTCATCTTCCTCCAGCTCTTCGGAAAAATCACGATGTACCCATTCAAGCGTCTGCAACGCGTTCCCCTGATGCCATATCCGAATGGTAATCGTATCAATGATCTCCTCATCCAGTTCCCGTACAAGCAATTCTGCCGCAGCTTCCTGTACCGTTTCATCAGGTTCTTCGTACCAGTGAATCTCCCCCTGTGCATCGGCACCATACTGTTTCAGCGTAGCCTCGGCTACCTCTTCTCCTGCAACATCATTGAATACATAGCTAGATAAGTTACGACCGGCACTGATCATCTCCATTTCCAGCAGGTGTTCCTCGTCTTCATATGTAAACGAATCATCCCGAGATGCGGGAATGATATTCACCTCGCCAGGCAAATCATCACCATAACGGCTCTCTTCATCATACAGTTCGCCTTCCATAACCGCTGTTCCCGGAGAATACCAAAATGCCTCCTCACTTCGTTCCACTGGTTGCAGGACGGAATGCAACGTGCCACAGCTCACCAAAACTTCATAGTAGGATGCCGCTACTGCATCTGCAAGTGCACGAACATAAGCATGTACCTTATCAATAATAACCTGCTCTACTGCCTCTTCTATAGACTCCTGTTCCAGTTGAAGGCTGCCTGACAGACGTTCCCCTTCTCTGTAGATCAGTAAAAGCGACCCTGTATATCTGCCATCTACCATAATATCCTGCACTTCACCATTTGCTGTACGCAGATCCGCCGTTAAATCAATCTGTACCATTGACAGTCCTCCTCATTCCTAACGTATTCTCTTAGGATGCCCTTGGAGACAGTAGTTTATGAGGCACTGTACATTTTCGAACGACGATTGGGGCCATTTTCGCAGGTCAAGTAAACAAGCAACAGAAGATTTATACGGACAAAATATACTTGTGGATCGCGTGAGCAACCCCTTCATCATTGTTGGACAGGGTCACTTCATCGGATGCGGCCTTCACCTCTTCTGGAGAGTTATCCATCGCAATCCCTTTACCAGCAAACGTCAGCATTGTAATATCATTAAAATAGTTGCCGATCGCCATGATCTCAGAAGGCGCAATGCCTTTGGAATCAGCCAGCATTTTAAGCGCCGCTCCTTTGGAAGCCTCGGGATGCATCAGATCAATGAAAAAGTCGCCGCTGCGTGTCATGTAATAAGGCAAGTTCCAAGACGTCCACTCGCGCTGGACCGCATCCATCTGCTCGATGGGGCCAAAAGCTGTAAACTTCGCCAGAGGTTCAGTCATATCCGCCCACCGAGGAAGCTTAAGCGGCTCAGCCAGGAAATTATAATACATCTGCCTTACCTGCAATTCCAAACCTTCGGGTTGATCTACATATAGCCCAAAGGCGGTATTGATATCGAAATGTACACCATTTTCACGGCAGTATGTCATAATAGGCTCCAGCCCCTGGGTATCCAAAGCAAACTGATGAATGACTTCACGTGTCTCCACTTGCGCAGTAACCGCACCGTTATGCGTAATAACATAACCATCCAGCCCCATCTGTTTCATAAAAGGAATCGTGTTGGCAGGGCCTCGGCCTGAACAAAGCACAATCTCTGCTCCTTGGCGCGAAGCCTGAATCAACGTTTCTTGTGTCCATTCAGTCAATTCATGATCATCATTCAATAAAGTTCCGTCAACATCCAGTGCAATCAATTTGTAAGTCATATGCTCTTCATCCCATCTGTGTTTAGTTGGCTGCATTATTGTTTCGTAAACAAGTCAGCTCTTCTGCGGTTAACTCGCGGTAACTCCCGATCGCCAAATCGGAAGCCAGCTTCAGTTCTCCCATGGCTACACGTTTCAGGTAAATGACACGTTTGTCCACTGCCTGGAACATGCGTTTGACTTGATGAAACTTCCCTTCATGGATAATTAGCGAAATAAGCGATACGATGCCTTCATCTGTTTCCTCATATCCGAGCACAGTCAGCTCAGCCGGCATGGTCTCATACCCGTCATCGAGTTGAACGCCAGCTGCGAAACGCTGCACATCCTCTTCCTCCACTTTCCCGAGCACCCGTGCTTCGTATGTTTTGGGTACATGTTTTCGAGGGGATAACAGATCATGGGCAAGAGGGCCATCGTTTGTTAAAATAAGAAGTCCCTCCGTATCTTTGTCCAGCCTCCCTACCGGGAATGGTTGAAAAACACGATCTTCCTTGCGTAGCAGATCCAGCACCGTCTTATCCCGAGCATCTTCCGTCGCAGATACGACACCCGGCGGTTTATGAAGCATCAAATAGATCATTTCACGGTAGACAATCCGCTCACCATCCGCTTTAATGATGTTTATTGCCGGATCAACCTGCATGCCGCTGTCCTTTACCGCTTTGCCATCCACATGAATACGTCCCTGCTTTACCATTTTTTTAAGCTCACTGCGTGTACCTATACCCATATGACTTAAAATTTTATCCAATCGCTGCGTTTGTTTGCCTTTCCCACTCATACCGATGTCCACCTCCATCCTGCAGGATATTCATTTTTCAATACACCATCCAGCCATTTGCCCCAACCGGCCGCATATCCATCCACGCATACGAGCACATAACCCTTAGGCGCTGTTCCTTCCAGAAGGTTAAGCCGTCCTTGCTCTACGTTCAGCGTTTCCCCTTTCAGGTACCTCACTGCTTCTCCATCTTCAGAAGACAGATGCACACTTCGATGTGCCTCGGATGCACGCAACGCGCACGCTAACGGATGCGAAGGAACGAATCTCCCGTTTTTAACCGTGCCCATAAACCATCCGGGGCGAATCACTTTCAACCCTTCCAGACGGGCAGCACCTACCGCTGACTGATAGACACGATCCCCGTAACATACCGTTTCGCCTTCGAGCGTTATAACCAGATTCTCATTTACAAACTGAGCGTAGACCGCTAATGGATCAACGGAACTGGAATCCGCACCTCGTCCTTGCCCTCGCTCAGACTTGCGACCACCAGCCTCTTTCCCTTTCTTGCCTGGTTTAACGGTGTGTTTACCACCTCGTGTACTTTTGTCGTTGCTTTCTCTGGATTCAACCCGTAACAAACGTTCCTTTTTACGATCGGCTTTGGTCATAGGAAGCGAAGCCGATCGTAAAAAGGAACGATCCTCACTCGGTTCATGCAACAATCCGGAATCAGGCACACGTTGTTCAGCACCACGTTGTTTTTCATGTAACTCTTGGTCTAACTCTGGATTAGATTCATCAGAGTGTTTTATCACAGCAACATAATGTCCCTCTCCTTCTAACAAGTGAGGCCATAATCGGGCTGTGCCACACGTCTGATCCAGCACTTCTTCTGTCTCCGCTGCCTGCTCCGGCAACATCTCACGCACCCAATCCGGGCGCCCTGGGGCAAATCCCGCGGTGTCAGCAATATGAACTACTGAAAAATCACGATTCAAGTTCAAAAACTCGGCGATCATCGCTTCGTTTTCCTCCGGCGCAAAGGTACAGGTGGAATAAACAATCGTGCCTCCTGGAGCCAATAACCGCGCTGCGATTTCGAGAATATCTCGCTGCATCAACACACACTTCTCCACAGAATGATGTTCCCATGATTTCACCATGTCTTCATCCTTACGGAACATGCCTTCGCCTGAGCACGGTGCATCGATCAACACTTTATCAAAATAATGAGGAAATGCATCTGCAATGCGCTCAGGTGACTCATTCAGCACAACGGCATTTCTCACACCGTACAGCTCCACGTTTTTGGCAAGTGCTTTGGTTCGCTCTGCATGAATGTCATTCGTGACAAGCACCCCTTTACCTTGCAACTTGGCAGCAATCTGGGTTGACTTCCCCCCGGGAGCAGCACACAAGTCGAGCACGCGATCTCCAGGCTGTACGTTCAATTGTTCCACGGGAGCCATTGCACTCGGTTCCTGAATATAATAGAGACCCGCGTGGTAATAAGGATGCAGGCCAGGCTTCACCCCATGAGGCACGTAAAAACCCGTTTCGCACCATGGAACAGGTCTTAAGTCAAACGGGGCAATCTCTTTAAATTGTTCCATTGATATTTTAAGCGTGTTTACGCGGAGACCGGCATGCGGGGATTGTTCATACGATTTCATAAAAGATTCAAATTCATCGCCAAGCAAACGTTTCATTCGCTCTGCGAAGTCCAAGGGCAACTGTACGGCCATAGTTCCACTCATCCTATCCTGTTAAAATGACATATTGCTCTATGTTATCATATCCTGATTTTCCTTGCCTATCCTATCATGTGTATTCCACTACAGCGTGTAATGTAGTATAATGCTAATAGATTGTTTGATCAGCAAAAATTCGGTTGTTTATGAATATTATCCCAGCCTATATTTTTGTTGCAATTTTATCTCGATATGAATGATGGGGGATGAACAATGAATTCCAAGAAGAAAAAGAAAAGCGCCACAATCCTTATCTTCCTCGGCATACTAGTCGTCATGATTGCTGCGCTGGTTCTCGTGAACCAACAATCCAAGAAACAGATGGATACTGTAGAAAACGCTTATGGCATTGCAGCTTCCAAGCTTAATCCGGCTACACGGGAATTGCTCACTGATCCCAACTATCAACAAATCATCCTGCCGGCTGATCTGAAAGCCAGAATTGATAACAAGGATAGCTTCTTTGTTTATTTCTTCGCTTCCGACTGCTCACACTGCCGTGCAACGACACCTCAATTAATGCCGCTGGTAGACAGTGAAGGAATTAAGCTTCCACAGTTTAACCTGCGCGAGTTCGAATCCGGCTGGACAGATTACAACATTGAATTTACACCTACACTTGTCTATTACCAAGATGGCGTTGAGAAAGACCGTATGGTTGGCGGTTTGAAAGAGAACGGAAGCGACAACGGTTATACCCTGGACGACTACAAGCAATTTTTCGATAAGTATAAAGGCAGTGCAACTCCAAGTAAAAGCTAGTTCGATGAACTTTGGGTAAAAATCAAATCCAATAAACCAAAAACACCCCGATCATTCCTGTAAAGGAATCGTCGGGGTGTCTTGTTATACAAACATAGGATGTAGGACCCTAATTATTTGCTTGATGATTAGCGTTCTCGTCGTGCTCTTGTAACTCCGTCTGCTGTAGAGCCTTCATTTTCTCTTCGTAAATTCGTCCTCGGGTTGGACTTCGCCGCTGCGGAACATTAGGTTTCAGCTCCAGCGACCTTTTCTGCATATGCTCAACAAGTGCCTTATCCTCAATAAGGATAGACAGATCACGATACTCAAGTTTTTCAGGATCATGATCCTGTAACTCGTTTACAATGCTGTGAACGTCTGCTTTCAACTCGCCCAGACGGATACCGAGAATAATGTCAGGATACGATTCCAGTAGTTCCAGAGAACTTTGCAACATCATTCGTCCGCCGCGAAAATTACGATTTCTGTAATGATATAGTCCCACCGCGATTTGCAACAGGCCTTTGTATAGCGGATCTCGGTCTCGTTCCAACCACAATTCTTCAAGCACCTCATGACACTCGAAATAGTCCCGATCCCGATTAAAATAAATCAGATAATCAATGTAGAGCGGTTCATAACTGCTCATCTGGATTTTCGCCCTTTCTGGCGTTGTTCAGAAGTTCTTTCACATCATCCAGCAGCGCTTTGAGCCCCTCCATATCATTCCGTTCCCAGCAGTCATTAAATCGTCTCTGTGCTTCAATTGCCTCATGAACCAGATGATAGAAATACAGCTGTTGAATGATGCTGAGCGTTCTTGACACAATATTGGAATCATCCTCGAATGCCTTCTGCGCTTCCAGAATCTGTAGACGGATCGCTGACATCTCATTATCGAGGACGAAAGCAGCCTCCGCTGTTTTCTTAAGTCTGGCTCGCATATCTTCCGGCAGGCTTTCCCGGTATTTATAGCTCAAGGAATGTTCAATCGTTGCCCAGAAATTCATGGCAAGTGTCCGAATCTGAATTTCGGCAAGCACTTTTTTCTGCCCCAAGGCCGTCTGTACAGGATACTCAATGATCATATGAAAACTGCGATAACCGCTTTCTTTGAAGTTGGTTATATAATCTTTTTCAATCAATACGGTTAAATCCTTCCGTGCTCTGATGTATTCGGCAACACGCCTAATATCATCCACGAACTGACACATAATCCGAATACCCGCAATATCCTCTATCCCGGTCTCCACATCATCCAGTGCAACATTCAGACGTCTTGACTTTTCCAGAATACTGGAGATTTTTTTGACACGGCCCGTAACGAATTCTATCGGGGCATATTCTTCCCGTTTCTTCAATTCGGCCCGCATCGTTTTGAATTTGACCTTCAATTCCTCTACCGCTTGTTCATAAGGAAGTAAAAATGTACCCCAGTCTCTACCGTCCATCGTTAAGCCTCCTGTCTCTATAGCATCCCCTGTTCTTATCCATTATACATGATGTTTGCCGGGGGGAAGAGTCCCGATCCATTATACACTCTCCCACGCTTCTAATATTCGTGTTCTGGGGGTATATCGCTCTTTAACGGTGGTCTGCACCAACCGCCTCTGAAATATGGTGATATCCGTCCTTACGCAGTAACTCGCGCAATCCAGCATGGATTCTGCGGTTTACTTCTGGTCCTTCATAGATTAACGCAGTATAGATTTCTACCAGGCTTGCCCCGGCTTTGATTTTCTCATACGCATCCTCACTAGTGAAAATGCCACCCGAGCCGATGATGGGAAGCTTGCCTTCAGTCTGTCTGTATACCTGACGAATGATTTCTGTTGAACGTTCACGTAGCGGCTTTCCACTGAGCCCGCCCGTTTCCTTCGCGTGCTGATGCGAGAGACCTTCACGACTAATCGTTGTATTCGTCGCAATGATACCCGACACCCCACTCGCCGCAATCGTACCAACCATATATTCGAGTTCTTGCTCATTCACGTCGGGCGCTATTTTGACAAGCACGGATTTGGCTGCTCCACCAACCTTAGCCTGTTGGCGGTTCATCTCTTCCATTACTGCAGCCAGCAGTTCTTTCAATTCATTCCCATGTTGCAGATTACGCAAATCCGGTGTATTTGGTGAACTGATATTGACCACAAACAAATCTGCATAAGTATATAACGCCTGTATACATTTCGCATAATCCAGATGAGCTTCCTCATTTGGAGTGACTTTATTTTTTCCAATATTGACCGCTACAGGGATACGACGTTCTTGAAGACGCGCCAGCTCGCCTGCCATCGCTTCTGCACCCAGATTGTTGAAGCCCATCCGGTTCACCAGCGCTTCATCTGGCGGTAAACGGAATAGACGGGGTTGATCATTGCCAGACTGTGCGAGCGGTGTCACCGTTCCAACCTCCATAAATCCGAACCCAATCGAAGAGAAGCCGGTTACAGCCTGTCCGTTTTTATCCAGACCTGCGGCTAGACCAACCGGTGTAGGAAAATGACAACCGAACATGTCCACCGCCAGATCCGGGGTCTCACGCACACCGTACATGACACGTAGTCCGGACGGAACTGGACGGACACTGCCCACACCGCTTAGGCCACCAATAATCAGATGATGGGCCTGTTCAGGGTCCATTTTGAATAATAAAGGTTTAGCAAGACTTTTGTACAACAAATCACTCACTCCGTTCTGGTTCGGTACGCCATATGGCCGCTCCCCGTCTCTTATATGTAAAAAAACTCTACACACAAGTCTAGCCGTTTCTCCCTCAAAAAGAAAGTCATTTACGCATAGACAAACAAATTTCAAATCAGATGATCTATGCATAAGAAATCCACCTACCCACTGGAAATAGCGGGCTGAATTCTTTACAATGAAAGCATGGTTACTCTAGACCAGTTCGATACCTATGAAGGAGGAAAAAAGCCATGGCTCAGAAACGTAAACCACCTGCATTGCAACAAAAAAAGGAAGAGGTCAATCGCAAAGCCATCATATGGACAGCAGCCAGCGTTGGCGGTTTGATCGTTATCATTGGTGCTCTGCTTATTATTGCCAACATGTAGTTGAATCAGCATGCACTAACCGAACTTACATATAGTGATCTCTGAGCTCAATGGGAACTTTACGATTATATCAGAGAACTGCAGAGTCAATTTAGCCAGTGATATGTTTTGTTTGGATTGTTCTGCTGAGGAACAAGTTTGTACTTATACCGCTGTTCGGTTTTTGGCACAGATGTTAGCTCTGGGAGCAGATCTTTACCAATGCGCACCGGAGTTCCTTGCGGAGCAAGAGCGAACAACTCCTCCACATCCGCTTTGCTCATCCTCACACATCCAAGGGACTCATCAAGGCCAATGCTATCAGGCTCATTAGTCCCGTGGATGGCATAATTCGTATTCGAGAGCTGCATGCCTCGAGTTCCGAACTCTCCATTAGAGTGGCCATTCGGATTAACCACTTTATCCGTAATGACATACGAGCCCTCAGGCGTCCGATCTCCGCCCAGACCCACTTCATACATCCGAATGATCGTATCCCCGCTGATGAGTGCCAGCCTGTGGTTACTCTTGTCGATCACGATCTCAAGCGGCTCTTCAAAAAAAGGCTGTCCCCCTAACGTATCAGCAAACGGTGCCTTTGTCTTCTTGGATGACCCGGTAGCCTGTTGTTTCCCATTACCGTTAGAACTTGCCTCTTGAGCCTTGGCTTGATGAGCGGCCAACAGCTGCGGAAACATCTCACTCATTTCAGCTGAAGTTTCTCCCAAAATATTGTCAGGAAACGGCTGGGCCATTGCTGTGACACTCTTTGGCCAAGCTTTGTGTTGTTTATGGTATGAAAGGATTGCACTTGACAACGCCGCGGCTGTCTCCTGTTTGGCTGTCCACGCGGAGGCCATACGTTTGATCTTAGAGGATACTTTAGGCGGTTCACAGTTACATTGTTCTGCATCATAACTCTGGGCCGTGAGCTTGCCTTTTTCATTGGTCTGCATAATGTATTTGACTGGCATATCCCGCTTCCAGACAGACCATTTCTCCGATGTCTGCATGCCGAGAACAGCCGTCGTATTCATTCCGGCACCTGATCCAGACCAGGCAGCAGCAAGAGTATCCCCTCCATCATTTCCATTGCCAAATCCGGCCGCTGTGAACACATTGCTCTGCTCTATGGACGTCATACTCTCTCCTTGTTGCTCTTTGGCAGGCTGTGCATGTGGTGTATCGTCCTCTGACTCCAATGCTTCAGACAGGGCATCCGTCGCCCCTTTATGGGCACCAGGGGCATCTGCAGGCGGTAAACCCGCTAACAGTAGTAGCATTAACAGAGTCAGCCACATTTTCCGTCTGCGTTTCTTTTTCTCCTTGAGCTCAGACATCTCTACTAACTTATCCTGATAGTCCATCCATATGTCAGCAGGGGCTTTACTCCGCTCGAAAGCTTCATACACTTCGCCAGCTTGTTGGAAACAATAATTGGCCTTTCCTTCCTGTCCTTCGCCAAGGTACTCTTTGCCTAACAAGTACCATGCCATTTTATTATCTGGATGTTTCTTGACATATGACCTTAGATCCGTATTTTGCATCTAATCCTCCACTATTCCGCCGTAAGCATATAGAGTTATATATCGGCATCCAGCGTCAAAACATGCATAGGACTTCAGTACTTGGTACTAACCAATTGAATTTGGCACATATAAAAAAAGCACACCTTCTGTCTCTGCGACAAAAAATGTGCTTTGATGAACATGAAATAAAAAACTTAACCTTCTTTATTAAAAGGCTCGTCCGCTACTTTAATGGAGTCTGTAGGGCAACCATCGCATGCATCCTGCATATCATCGAACAAATCTTCAGGGATGGCCTTGATTCCTTTGTTAGCATCGCCATCAAAGATCACTTCTGCCAAACCTTCATCATCATAATCATAGATATCCGGAGCTGTTGCTCCGCAAGCGCCACATGCAATACATGTGTCTTTTTCAACCCAAGTATATTTACTCATTGTACAATCTCTCCTCCTAGGATTCACCACGAACCGTGTTTTTATCTAAAAACATATTAAACCAAAGTTTGAATAATTACAAATCAAATTACAACAACCACAACTTTATATTATCCCTGTTTAGTCGAAACTTTGCAAGTTATCTTTTTGCAGAGACGTTCCTCTTACTTTGTGGTTACGAAGCAATACGGAAGGATCATCCCCGAGCATACCTGCAGTCACCACCGCATTTTCACCGAATTTATCCCGAAGCTGATCCATAATTCGAATTAAACTTTCCTTTTTCGGCTTTTGTTCATATTCAAACAAATCCATCTGCACAGCCGACTCTTCCCTGGGAATCAAGGTCTGCAACGTGATGCCAAGCATTCGTACAGGTTTTCCATTTCCCCAGTGTTTTGCAAAAAGCTTACAGGCCTCACGATAGATAACCGCCGCGTCCTCTGTAGGTATATCCATCATGCGTGACCTCGTGATCGTTTTCATGTCAGGGGTACGAATCGTAATCTGAATGCCTTGACTGAGCATTTCGTGTTTGCGTAATCTCCGGGCTACCTGATCACTGATGTTGAGAAACACACGGTGGATATCCGCCATTTCAGAGACATCGGCTGGCAGTGTTGTTGTATGCCCAATCGATTTATTTGCTTCACGCTCTGCAACAACAGGCGAGTGATGAATGCCATTAGCCGAATTTTTGAGCCATGTACCATTCACACCAAACAGGTCTGTCAGCATTTTTTCGTCCGATTTAGCCAATTGACCGATCGTATCAATGCCCAGCTTTTTCAGTTTCTCGGCCGTCTTTTTCCCGATGCCAAACATCTCGTTACACGGTCTATGCCATAAAATGCGCGGCACATCTCTCATCCGCAAAATCGATATGCCGTTTGGTTTTTTCAGATCCGAAGCCATTTTGGCAAGCAGCTTGTTCGGCGCAATCCCAATGGAACAAGGCAGGCCAAGCTCCTCCTTGATTCTCTGTTGAATCTGTTCAGCGATTTCAATAGGTGTACCGAATTGTTTGGAACCCGTTATATCCAGATAACACTCATCAATTGAGGTCGCTTCCAGCAGAGGCGTGTAACTATACGCAATCTGCATAAACGCCCTGGAGTATTGACGATACAGGTGGAAATCCGGTCGAATGACAATCAGATCAGGACATTTTTTCATCGCCTGTTGCACAACCATGCCGGTTGAAATCCCTCTACTTCGGGCTGTATAAGAACAAGTGACAATAACACCCTTACGCAACTCACTGCTACCCGCAACAGCAGTTGCTTTTCCTCTGTATAACTCCGGCTCTTCTGCTTCATGTACGGAGCAATAGAAGGCATTCATATCGACATGCAGAATCACTCTGCCAGCCGCTGGATAATACTCGCTTACATTCATTGGAGGATTGTTGTCTGAAGACTTCACGCCCCCCACCCTTTCTCTCCTCCCGGCTGGGAGTTCGCTTTATTTTCATCCAGGTCTATTTTTGTTCTTAAATATGGCTCTCACAACCAGAGCAATCACAATCAGAAGTATTACTGTAATAACTACATTCTCCCATAGTATGGTCACGATCACTCCCAACCTTTCGTTGTTAAAATTATAACATAGGTCGCCTTTTGATATCCCGGACCCTTTTTCACAACAAAATCGCAATTGTTTACGTCAACCTGCGAATTCTATGTAGCATTTGGCTATAATGATGCTATAATAATTAATTATACAAATTCACGAGTTTGGGACAAATCCATCATACCAGTTTAACACAGTGTAGCGTTGCTACATCGAAGGGTTTATCCATTAACGTTCTTACCTGCCTTTCAACCCTACCATCAAAACTTATAAAAAAGCGCTTTACCTTAAAGGAGGATCTTCATGTCAAAGGCCATTTCCATCTTCGATACAACTTTACGCGACGGCACACAAGGAGAGGGTGTCAGCTTATCGGCAGATGACAAACTTAAAATTGCCAAAAAGCTGGATGACCTGGGTGCTCACTATATTGAAGGCGGAATTCCCGGTAGCAATACCAAGGACATTGAGTTTTTCAAAAGAGTCAAGGAATTGAAGCTAAACGCCAAAGTTGTTGCATTTGGAAGCACTCGCCGCAAAGGTAGCCTCGCAAGCGAAGACGCCAATCTGAAACGTATGATTGAATCCGGGGCACAGGCCGCAACGCTGGTCGGAAAATCATGGGACTTCCATGTGCATACCGCCTTGCAGACAACGCTTGAAGAAAATCTGTCCATGATCTATGATTCCATCGCGTATTTGAAACAAAATGGCATGGAAGTGATCTTTGATGCCGAGCATTTCTTTGATGGCTTCAAACACAATCCAGAGTATGCACAAGCCGTCATGACCAAAGCCCACGAAGCCGGGGCGGACTGGCTCGTCATGTGTGATACCAACGGAGGAACGATGCCGCACGAAGTTCACGAGATCGTATCCACACTGCACCGGACGTTGCCTCAAGCACATCTTGGTATCCACACCCATAATGACTGTGAGCTAGCGGTTGCAAACACGCTCAGCGCTGTACAAGCTGGGGCTCGTCAGGTTCAAGGCACGATGAATGGTTATGGGGAGCGCTGCGGTAACGCTAACCTCGCTTCCATTATCCCGAACTTGCAGCTCAAACTGGGTTATGAATGTGTCTCTGAGGATTCCATGAAACAACTCACGAATGTTGCTCGTTATATCAGCGAGATTGCGAATGTAAACATGCCAATCAACCAACCTTATGTGGGTAATGCCGCATTTGCTCATAAAGGTGGGATCCATGTATCTGCCATCTTGCGGGATTCCCGGACCTATGAGCATATCGTGCCTGAACTGGTCGGCAACAAGCAACGTGTGCTGGTCTCCGAACTGGCTGGACAGAGCAACATCGTGTCCAAAGCACAGGAAATGGGACTGGAATTTGATCCAAGTAGCCCGAACTCCCGTCAAATCATCGAAAAAATCAAAGACTTGGAGCATCAAGGTTATCAATTCGAAGGCGCTGATGCATCACTGGAATTGTTGATTCGTGAAGCGAACGGAGATATGAAAGAACTATTCACCTTTGAATCATTCAAAATGCTTGTGGAGAAAACGGCAGGTAAATCCGTTGTATCCGAAGCTTTTGTCAAACTGAATGTTGCCGGAACAAGCGTGTATACCGCAGCAGAAGGAAACGGCCCGGTCAATGCACTGGATAATGCACTTCGGAAAGCACTTGTGCAGTACTTCCCTTCTCTTGCTCATATGCACTTGTCGGACTACAAAGTTCGTGTACTGGATGAAAAGGATGCGACCGCCGCAAAGGTTCGTGTATTGATCGAATCCAAAAATACCGAGAACACATGGAACACGGTCG
Source organism: Paenibacillus xylanexedens (assembly GCF_007680605.1). Taxonomy (GTDB): domain Bacteria; phylum Bacillota; class Bacilli; order Paenibacillales; family Paenibacillaceae; genus Paenibacillus; species Paenibacillus xylanexedens_B. The sequence continues at coordinate 600,402 of NZ_VEIO01000001.1, read as the reverse complement.
GTGTATCCGAGAACGTCATCGAAGCCAGCTGGGAAGCGCTTGTACACAGCTTCCGTTATGCTCTACTCCAGGAAAATATTTCGGATGAACCGGAATCCCTTACGATTCCAACGCCAGGTCTGATCAATCACTAGAAGTCAAAATCAATGAACTGCCAAAATACAATCGTGCTTCTTATTTCCCGGAAAATAAAGAAAGCTTCTGCAGCCATTAAGGATGGTAACAGAAGCTTTTTCAATGCAAAACGATAAGCAAAAATTCTTTTCTTTTAGTTTGAAATCAGCTTTTTAATTTTTTTCTCCAATTCTTTTTCCGGCAAAATACCAAGAACAATCTCTTGGATTACTCCTCTGGAGTCAATAAGAACGTTCGTTGGAAATGCAACGCCGTTATACTGAGCATAGACGGTTCCTTTTTCGTCCAAGGGTATCGGGAATGTCAACTTGTACTCGTCCACAAACGCTTTGGCATCCTTCAATTTATCGTATGAAGTAACATTTACACCGTAAAGATCCAGCTTATCTTGGTACTTTTCGGCCAAATGGTTCAGTTCAGGTGCTTCTTGTTTACAAGGGTCACACCATGACGCCCAGAAACTGACAAAGGTTGCTTTCTCTTTCGCCCCACCTACGCTATACGTCTTGCCGTCAAGTCCAGTCAGCGAGAACGGCGGTGCCAGTAACCCCGCCTTCGGCCCCGTCTCTGTGGGCATGGGTTGCTCCTGTTTAAAAACAGCGGCAATACCACTATCCGTATTTTGAGCCAGAGCTATACCAACAAGCAGGACAGCTCCGAGCAGTATGTATAGGTTACGTTTCATCACTCGCCACCCTCTTGTTCATTCAATGTGTATCCAACGGGATTACATCAATCCTTTCTCATATTGTACCCTTTTCCCTTAAAATTTTACAATCCGCACCGAACAAAATAAAATAAAAAGGACTCCTGCATCAAGCAGGAGCCAAAAGAGAGAGGGGTGAATACAAATGGCAGCACTTCACGGGCAACAAAATACCTTAACCCTTCCTCGCTCGGTGGAACGAGAAATGTCCAGGCACATGCATCTTTCACTGCCACAAGAAGCCTGCGGGGTTGTGCTGGGTGAATCCGCAGCGGGCGGCATACGAATCAGTCGGTTTCAGCCCATTCGTAACGTAGCGCCTGACCCGCTGCATCACTTCTCGCTGGATCAATCGGAATGGATTCAATGTTTTTTCTCCGACGTTACGATCGTTGGCATTTTCCATACCCATCCGTGTACACTGCCCATTCCTTCGCAAGAGGACCTGCAAGCCCTCCCGAACTTCGCGGGCATGTTACACACATATCTGATTGGTTCACCTGTTCTTTCGGTTTCAGCTTCAGAAGACTCCGAATCGCCTATGCTTCTGAACGCTTATCAGATTATATCGATTGAAGCGCAGCAAAGCAGCGAGGCTTCGTTTCCGCTGTCCCCTTACAGCTTAATCCCATTAACGTTAAGCATGACTTAATTGGGTGTAAAGATCACCCAAGGTCTCTATATTTTTGCGTTGCATATCCTCAAGATAGTACGACCACAACTGCGCCGTCATTTTAGCATCCTCAAGCGCATGATGCCGCCCATAGATCGGAATACCCCTGGATTCAAGCAATTCATCGAGCCCGTATCCCGTTCTCGAAGGTTCAAGCCAGCGGGCAAGCATCATCGTATCAATTAAACGATGGGTCAGCCTGACTTTGGAGGTTCGCCACAACGCTGCATTGAGGAATGCCCGGTCATGCGCACTCGCATGGGCTACCAGTACGTTCCCACCCACAAAGGACATAAAATCATGCAATCCTTGAAGCAATGTAGGCGCCTCCTCTGTCATCTGTTGCGTAATCCCGGTGAGTTCGGTAATATGTTTCGGCACCGCCGTTTTCGACTGAACCAGCGTATAGAACTGTTCCTCTTCTAGTACAACGCCACCTCGAAGACGAACTGCACCAAAGGACAAAATTTCGTCTCCATGCTGGGGGGAAAAACCTGTTGTTTCCAGATCAAAAACAACAGCATCCAGTTCACCCAGAGGGGTATGCAACACTTCCGGTCTACGTTGCTCCCTCATCATGGAACGGATAAACGCCATATGTTGCGCCGTAGGGGCTCCCATAATGGAAGCGATGGCGGAAGGAACCCCTCCCTGACGCAGCGAATTCCAAAACCCCGAACTGCCCCTTGCCGGCTCTCTCATGGACGTCTCCTTTCTGCAAAACGTAACTGTCTTTGCAATGCACGATGCACTCGCTTAACCAATCCAAGTGTCTCTCTCAATTCATAATGAGTTTGCTTCTGCTTCATCTGTTTCTCATCCAAAAAGCCACTGCTCTGTTGCAAATCCTCACGTATAACAACCGGTGTGTTTCGACGTAGCTTCAAAGCTGACGTAAATGCACGCTGGCATGTGTCCGTTAACTGAAAAGGAATGGCCTCAAGCGAACTCAGCCTCTCCATACGTTTTAACGTCGATGATTCCTGAATCCCGTGCTGCAAAGCCAGAAATCTGGCGCTGTTAACGAGCGGAATATATACGCCATATTTGACATCAAAACCGCCCGCATGTTCACCAAATCGCTCTGTAACAACACGCCCCATTATATTTAATGTCGCCTTATGTTTTACCGTATTACGTAGCACTGCATCAGAGAGCTCAGGAACCCGGCGAAACTGTTCATAAAAACTCGTAAGCCAAGCCTCTGCCAGACTCTCCTCCCCTGTAATAAAACGCATATCGGAAGCGATGATCAGGTTACGCACCGGCTCCCAATTTAAGTCGGAACTCCATTCGAGCAATTGCTTTTTCCAATCCGCCAGTGTTTTTCGCCAAAGCGATTCCGAGCACATCACCTTGCCCTCACATTTGGCATAACCCAGCTCTTCCAATAGATCCGCAATACGGTTTCCCAGTTCGTTGAAATACTCTTCTTTTGTTGCATGCGGAGCATCGCTGATAATCATGCCATTATCCTGATCACTCCATAATGTCGCTTCTTCCCTGCCGGAGCTTCCAAATACGATAAAGGCATAGGGGACGGGAGGCTGGCCGAAGCCCTCCTCTACCATCCCCTGAATGCATAACTCTACTGCTTTCCGTGCAATGCGGTCATGCAGTTCATTTACCATCTCGTACCATTCGACCAGCGACAAGGAAGCGGACATTGATTTCTGGAGTTCTCTCTGCAAAATAACACGTGCCTGGCGCAGTTCATGTGCAGAAGATGCACCATCGATCCCTTTATAGGACCAGGAAAGGTTTGTTATTGAGATAGGTTCCATCATATCCAGCCTCCTTGAAGCAATTTCAATCTTGATTTACCTCAGGAGCTGAATGTACCACCTGATTTGGATTCTGCATGTTTCATTTGCTCAGGATATCCATACGTCCCGTGTTCACTAAGATCAAGTCCCATTGTCTCTTCTTCTTCCGTAACACGGATGCCCATTACAGCTTTCATACCGCCAAGAATGATGAAGGACATGACAAGTACGAAGGCAAATGCTCCCACAAGACCTAACAATTGAACACCCAGCTGGTGGAATCCACCGCCATAGAACAGACCCGCTTGACCTACGCCTACTTTCTCAGCAAGTTCAGGTGTTGCGAACAAACCTGTGGAGATAGCCCCCCACATACCAGCGATACCGTGTACAGAGAACGCGTAGATCGGATCATCAATACCTTTGCGATCGAAATATTGAGCTGTGAAGAATGTAATGATACCTGCCAGTGCACCAATAACCAGAGCCGCCCAAGGTTCAACGAAAGCACAAGCACCTGTAATGGCTACGAGTGCAGCTAGCACACCGTTCAACATACTAGGGATATCTGATTTTCCGAGAACTGCCCAGGAGATCAACAGTGCGGCAACACCACCAGCAGCAGCAGCCACGTTTGTAGTCAGTGCCACATACCCGAAGAATCCTTCACCCATTGCAGACAACGTACTACCTGGGTTGAAGCCGAACCAACCAATCCAGAGGATAATGACCCCGAGTACGGAATAGACTTGGTTGTGACCAGGAATGATGTTAGGTTTGCCGTCTTTGTTATATTTACCGATACGAGGTTTCAGCAAGATGGTAGCTACCAACGCGGCTGTTGCACCCGTCAAGTGAACTACTGTTGAACCCGCGAAGTCTTGCATACCCAGCTCTGCGAGCCAGCCACCGCCCCATACCCAGTGAGCAACGACCGGATACATAATAATGGTATACAGTGTACCAAACACGATATATACGCTCATCTTTGCACGTTCTGCCATACCACCGCAGGCAATAGCCAGGGAGACAGCCGCAAATGCAAGGTGGAAAACAAATTTAATTGTTAATGGAACATCGGAGAAAGCGAGTGATTCAAAGGAAGCCGCCATGTTGTCTCCACTCATGAAGAAACCGGTTGTTCCAAAGAAGCCGTTACCGTTACCAAAACCTAGGCCAAAACCAAGGCCCCAGAAAGCAATAACTGAAATCCCTAATGTCAGGATCGTCTTACCCGCAATGTGTCCTGCATTTTTCATTCGTGTCGAACCCGCTTCAAGAAGTGCAAATCCCCCTTGCATAAAGAACACCAGCACTACAGCTAGAAACGTAAATGCCGAGTTCAAACCACTTTGAAGCTCAATAGTACTTGGACCCTCCGCAGCAGCGAATGCACTCACCGGAAAAGCCAGCAAAGTAAGCATTGCTAACATTGAAACCAACCATTTCTTTCTCATTTGCCCCACTCCCTCTTGTGTTATGTTTCTTTACATATCATGAAACTCTTAATGTCATTATAAGCAGAAGTAAGGAAAGTTGACAAGAGTATTTTTATCATTTTCGAAAATATTTTATGGGAATAAAGTCTTACGTCTTTTTCTTGCACTTAAGTACATATTCACACACTTTGAGTACATAGATATAGGAATAAAGCAAGCTATCTTCTAAAGCATAACGTTTGACTGTACGGTTCATGATCATGTATCATACTTATTAGTAAGAAAAATTGAGCGTGTACATTGAAGCGCTTGTGGAAACTACATTTCCCTACATTTGAACTTGCAAGCGAGGTGAATATCATTGGGGATATGAAACTTTTTCGAATTGGCGAACTCGCCAAAACGGCTGGTGTAAGCGAACGGACAATTGACTATTACACAAAGCTCGGGTTAATCGCTCCCGAAGAACGCACCCAAAAAAATTATCGTCTTTATAGTCATGAAACCTTAACCAGACTTGAACGTATTGTACAGATGAAACAAGAGAAGTATAGTCTCGAAGAGATTAAACAATCTCTTGAAAAGTGGCGTCTGGTCAGTACAGAAGAACAAGTAGCCAGCAAACTGACAACACTTGAACTTCATGTGCAGCAACTTGAGCGAGAGGTCAATGAACTCAAACCATTGCTTGGAGAGATGAAACCTGTACAAGCACGCAAGATGATGGCAGGACTCCTCACCAAAAGCGCGGGTACAATGGAGGCATTAAAAATCTTGCTTGAAAACACCATGATGTAGCTTATTATGAAAGCGGAGGAATGGATATGAGTTTTAATAACGGTATGTTCGTATTGATTATCATCGCCTTTTTGCTCTCGTTATGGGCGCAATTTCGCGTTAAGGGCACCTTTAGACGTTGGTCCGAAGTACCAAACCAGAACGGAATGACCGGTTACGATGCAGCCCGCCATATGCTCGATGCTAACGGCCTGCACGATGTGCCGATTGAACCGGTTCGCGGCTCACTCTCCGACCACTACGATCCGATCAATCGGGTTGTACGTTTGTCAGAACCTGTGTACTACGAAAAGTCCATCTCGGCATTATCCGTCGCGTGTCACGAAGTCGGCCATGCCATTCAGCACAAGGAAAGTTATCCTATGCTCGCATTGCGTCACCGGATTTTTCCGATTGTGAACTTTGCCTCTGGGCTCGCACCATTTCTGTTAATTGCAGGCTTCCTCTTTAACGCGATGAACCTGGTCGGAATCGGCATTATCTTCTTCTCTGTTACTGTCGCATTTCAGTTGATTACATTACCGGTCGAATTCAATGCCAGCAATCGAGCACGTGAGATAATGGTATCTGAAGGATATATCCGTAACGAAGAAGAAAAAGGTGTTGCCAAAGTCTTGAATGCCGCAGCTTTGACATACGTTGCCGCTGCATTGATCTCTTTACTTGAATTGATTCGTTACATCGGAATCTTTAATAGCCGGGACTAAATGTTGCAGATACCCAATGAACAAGTTAAATAAATAAAAACAATACCCCACCGTTACTCGGATGGGGTATTGTTTTGTTGTAAACCGAAATAATGAAGCAAAAATGAGCGGAAAGACTGAGCAACGAGTGGCAACTTATCATCTGCACGGTGAATCAACCCAATCGTTCGGGTTACTTTCGGCTGAGAGATCGCCACATGCGCAGGCTGCAAGGGATTCGTCTGGAATAAAGCCATTTCTGGCAACAGACTTACACCCATACCTGCCGCTACCAAACCACGAATCGTATCGGTCTCCTCGCCTTCAAAGGCAATTTTCGGTGTAAATCCGGCTTCCAGGCAGGCATGCCACACAATTGGCCGCAGGGAGTAACCTTTGCTAAACAAGACAAACTTATCATCCTTCAACTGCTCCAGCGCAATCGTCTCTTCTCCCGCTAGCGGATGATTTGGCGGCAAGATGGCATGTAACTCCTCAGTCAGTACAATATCACCAGCAACCTGATCATGTTTTTCCGGAAACGGCGAAATGAAAGCAAGGTCCACTTCAGCTGACAACACATCCCGGATCAATGTCGGGTACATCCCCTGCTTAAATCTGAATTTCACATTCGGATACTTCTGGCGAAAAGCCGCCACTACCGAAGGAATAAGATGAATCCCCAGACTATGTGGGAAGCCAATCCGAATCTCCCCGTGCTCCGGGTCAAGAAACTCATGCACTTCACCTACAGCTTTGTCGAGATCCTTCAAAATACCTTCAACCCGTTTGCAAAAAAGCTGTCCTACCGCAGTCAACTGCAAATTCCGCCCTTTTTGCATAAAAAGATCTACACCAAGCTCTTCTTCAAGCTGATGAATCTGTCTGCTGACCGCAGACTGTGCCACGTGCAACTCTTCCGCCGCCTGTGTAACATGTTCCTTTTGAGCAACTTTCAGAAAATAATGCAACTGTCTTAATTCCACTTGCCTGATCGCTCCAATCTGTTATACCCTACTATATCGTTCACCGTACATTACATCTTGAGAACATTCTACCTATTGCCTAAAAATCCGAGGTTTCCATAAACGAATAATCAAACCATAAATAAAGAATCCACCGAGCAAACCACCTAAATGGGCCATCCAGCTGACGTTTGCAACCGCAACGGAAAAAATGATACCGAACAGCAACAACGTATACAACGTTTTGCGAGAAGTCTCATCCATTATGTTCCGTTGGAACAGCGCTATGTAGAGAAACGCACCATAGACGGCATAGATCGCGCCAGACGCCCCTAACAAAATGGTAAGCTCACCAATCGATTTGTACCATGCAATGGCCAGAATGTTCCCTACTACACCTCCCGCTAGATACAATACGCCATATCTCACAGACCCAAGCAATCGCTCTAAAGGAGGAGCAAATACAATGAGCGCAAAACTGTTGAACAACAGATGGTCAAAACCCCCATGAAGGAACATCGCTGTTACATAACGCCACCACTCGTTCACGTACGCGCCGTCATTAATTAATGCTCCAAAATGAAACAAAGTCGGAACACTTCTAGCCCCCCCATTAAGCGTTACTACGATAAACATAACAACATTCGCAATTAAAAGAATCGACGTCAAAGGGAAGAACTTCAAATAATCTTTCCAATTTTCATAACGGATAAATATCATAGATTTTCACTTTCACTCCACCCTGTTAAAATCAGACCTATTTCTTGAATCCATCACAATAATACATGCCCGGATTGGACAACGTCTTTCATAAAAGATTATAATGGATTTTGGCACGGATCACCAATTTATAAGGAGGAACATTATTTATGACACAAGAACGTAAAGGCGCAGCCACATTTAAAGGCAACCCTATCACATTGATCGGACCTGAATTGAAAGTGGGCGATCAAGCACCTGACTTCACTGTGAGCAAAAACTTGATTGAAGATGCATCTCTGAAAGACTTCGCAGGCAAGATTAAATTAATCAGCGTTGTTCCTTCCCTGGACACTGGCGTATGTGATGCTCAGACTCGCCGCTTCAATGTTGAGGCAGCTGAACTCGGTGAGAATGTTGTTGTTCTGACCGTAAGCGTAGACCTTCCATTTGCACAGGAACGTTGGTGCGGTGCGGCTGGTGTTGACCGCGTGGTTACCCTTTCCGACTACAAAACACGCTCTTTCGGCGAAAACTACGGCGTTCTGATCAAAGAATTCCAACTGGACATGCGCTCCATTTTTGTCCTGGATGCCGAAGACAAAATTACATATGTGGAGTACCTGCCTGAAATGACAGACTCCCCTAACTTCGAGCAAGCCATTGCTGCGGTAAAAGCTTTGCTGTAAAACAAATTGCGTCATTGCAGAATAAAAGCGAGGAAGGTCATCCTTCTCTCGCTTTTTATTATTTCATCATTTATTTCACTCATTCGCCTTATACTTGCCGAGCTTTTTATCAAGTACGGAGAACAAGTGCATAATCGTACGATAGTTGGAACCGAGATCCCCCAATGAACCGCGGGAAGCAGAGTACATATCTACTGCACTTCGTACAGGACTCACCGAAATAATGGAAACCGTAATATCCATTGTACGCCCAAACGTCGTGCGTTTTTCCAATATAATCTCGCCTACAGAATGCACTTCATGCAGTACTTTATACCCCGGAATTTTTTTAAGTGTCGAAGATACTTCTTCCCAGGCTTTTTCTTTGGATAAATTGTAATAGCGTGTTTTTAATTTGGGATCCTTGGCTCGATCGCTGGTCCCCTCCATACTTCGGATGATACCGACGAGCGTTCTCTTTAAGGTCAAGACCCTTCCTCCTTTGAGTGTAACCGTTCCATTATGTATTCTAGTGTAACATTGTTCAAGTAGTAACAAAAGGGTAAGCATCATATTTAACAAAAATACTAGGATCAACAATAACCAGAATTAAATCATTCATTATACCCAACCAAAAATCAACATAAAAACACCCTGGCTTCCTCATAAAAAAGGAAAAGTCAGGGTGCTGTACATTGTAAGATGAGAAACCCGCCTATGCCGTCCGGCTACATTGTCTTATGAACCTGCTTGGCAGGTGGGTGACTGCAAAAATGCATTTGAAGTCCCCATGTCGTATAGACAGGGCTTTTCAGCAACACTTTGTATTAATCTCCCGAAGACATCATCATTGGTTCAAAACAACGAATAACCGAAACGTACATCGCAGGATGTACACTTATTATATCCCTAACTTTGTAAAAAGTAAATGCCATACAGACATGTTTTATTTTTGCTGTGTAAACTCTTTATTTTCAGTAGGTTCAGAACGCTGTGCTTCGTCCTGTTCTCCTGATTTTTCAGCCAAAGCAGCTGCCTCTTCTTCCTCTTTCTGCAATTGGATCTTTTGCATCTGCTCCTGCATTTTGTTGTAGGTTGCATAGAAGTTAAAGAACGCAAACCAGGCCACGATGCTCATAATGAAAAAGATAAACAGCACCGGATAACGCAATCCGATATAGAACAGCAACCCGCTTCCAAGTAATGTGGAAAACACACGGAAAGGTCGAATCAACGTTAACAGAACTGCATTTTTGATAATAAGGCCGATCGACATATGGTAATGTACAACCATAGAGAAAAAGTTAAACAAGGATACAAACAATAATAACAACAACACAAGCATAATAATGCCAACCAGCTGCATGTTACGGAACTGCGTCATATAAACCGTATAGTCCAGATACATGATTGCGAACAGCAGGGTGTAAAAAATACCCCCGATTAAACTTTGTTTGTAGTTTTCCTTGTAACCTGTAAAGAATGTACGGAAGATCGGCACATCCGTATCTCCCATATTCCATTTACGAACAACCGTGAACAAAGCTGAGGTCGCCGGAAACAGTGTAAGCGGTGCCACAATGGCTATAGCCCAGTTCATTTGTAATGATTCGTTCGCGAGATTCTGTTGCATGACGAGCAGCTTCATAATCATGAAAAACAAGAACGGTGAAGAACAGATCGCCCACAAGAGATTGCTTGCGGCCAGTCTTGTAATCCATTCTGTCAGCCGGTAAAGCCCGCCCATAGCTCCTTTAAATTCCAAACATTTCTCCTCCTCCGCACCTTGCGTCTAACCTGAATTCTAATATTAATATACCTTATTATATATAGGAAAAGCCAGCACTTCCCGAAAGTAGATCACTTTAGGCAAGCCTGATCGTTCTAATAAATGGAAAGTTTATGTATTTTTACAAAGTAAAAAGGATGGAGCAGCTTCCTGCCCCATCCTAATTAAATGTTACACTTATTCGAAAGAGTTGTCTCTAGCCGGACGACGTCCTTCATTATTGCTTGGACGCGGTTTGCGATCACGGTTGTAGCCGCCTTCTCTGCTTCCGCTTCCACCACTGCTGTTGCGGTCACGATTGTAACCGCCACGTCCACCACCACTGCTGTTGCGATCACGGTTATAACCACCACCGCCACCGCTACGGTTACCGCTGTAACCTGATGGCTTGCGTCCACCAGAACGAACATCTGGTCTACGACGTTTAGCACGGATTGGATCTTCAGGAGTCAGATCAACCTGAGCATCTTTTTTGTCGCCTGTCAGGAGTTTCAAAGCTGCGGACAACAATTGTACGGAATCATATTGCTCCAGCATTTGAATGGCAATACCTTTGTATTCGTTCAACTCGCCGGATTGTACGATCTCCAGGAGACGTTCAGCCGTTACGCGTTGTTTTCCTTCAACCGCTTCTGCCATTGTAGGCAACGGTTTACGCGGAATACGGTGACGTGTTACACGCTCGATGAAGTGCAAGTGATCAATCTCACGCGGAGTTACGAAAGACCATGCCGCACCCTCTTTACCCGCACGACCTGTACGGCCAATACGGTGAACATAACTTTCCGGATCTTGCGGAAGGTCAAAGTTCACAACGTGTGTTACGCCAGATACGTCGAGACCACGCGCTGCCACGTCTGTTGCAACGAGTACATCGATGCTGCCATCACGGAACTTACGCATTACCGTATCACGTTGGTTCTGAGACAAGTCACCATGCAAACCATCAGCGGAATATCCACGCTTTTGCAAAGCTTCAGCCAATTCGTCAACACGACGCTTTGTACGTCCGAACACGATTGCCAATTCTGGGGATTCCATATCCAGCAAACGGCTAAGAGCTTCGAATTTTTGACGCTCAGGTACTTCAATATAAGCCTGATCAATCAACGGAGCGCTGACTTGTTTAGGAATAACAGAAACGTGTTCTGGATTAGTCAAGAATTGTTGAGCCAATTTTTGAATGTTAGGAGGCATTGTTGCAGAGAACAGCATCGTTTGACGGTCGTCTGGAACTTGTTTCAGGATCGATTGAATATCCTCCATGAAACCCATGTCGAGCATTTCATCTGCTTCGTCCAATACAACAGTTTGTACATCATCAAGTTTGATTGTTTTGCGGTTGATGTGGTCAAGGAGACGTCCTGGTGTACCGATGATAATCTGTGGTTTTCTTTTCAATGCACGAATCTGGCGTACGATATCTTGTCCGCCGTAGATTGGCAGGGAGCGCAGACCTTTGAAGCGAGTAAGTTTTTCGATCTCTTCAGCGACTTGGATCGCAAGTTCACGTGTAGGTGCCATAATGAGGGCGCGGATTTTATCATCCGTTTTGGAGATTTTGCTGATCAACGGGATACCGAATGCTGCGGTTTTACCCGTACCTGTTTGAGCTTGACCGATCAAATCTCTACCTTCAAGCGCAATTGGAATTGATTTGGATTGAATCGGTGTTGCTTCTTCAAACCCGAGCTCAGTGATGGCTTGCAACACCAGTGGTTCAAGATTGAAATCTGAGAAATTTAAATTTGTCAAAATTATTCATACTCCTTTTATATGGTGGACATGGTGGACAATCCACTTTGTTGTCTGTATTCTTAAGTAGCGTTAATATTTATAGGGTATCCCAACGGGACGAATTATTTTCACGAACGAACATAATTCCATGAATGGGTCCCCAACATAAGACTAAAACTACAATCACGTGTTTGAAACATTTCAAATTTTAGCTTTCGATTTGGGAAAAGTTTCCTACTCAAGAATATCCACAAATCATTATATCATAAAACTATTCAAGATTACCAGCAATCTGGTTTTAAATAAAAATGAGGTGATTAAATTGCCCAAAATAATTTGGCACTCTTTGGTGATCATTTTGGGTGCTGCAGCAATTGCTTGCGGCTTTAACTGGTTTTTGGTACCCCATCAGCTTCTGAGCGGTGGAGTATCCGGTATTTCCATGCTTTTAGGTTATTTTACCAATTTGAATCTTAGTATAATGTATTTTGTTCTTAACATCCCTCTGCTCATTGCAGGTTGGTTTATTCTTGGACGACGTTTCATTATATTGAGTATTGTGTCGGTAGCAGCCACTTCCTGGTTTATTGGACTGCTGCCTGTTTCTGCTGTAGCAACCGATCCACTTCTAAGCTGTGTCTTCGGCGGGGTGCTGGTTGGAATCGGTACAGGTGTCTCCTTTAGAGTCGGTGGCTCTACTGGAGGCTTGGATATTGTCGGTTCCATTTTCACTAGAAATCGTGATTTCCCGATCGGCACTGTCATGGCGGGTATGAACGGAGCGATCATTTTGCTCGCGGGTTACCTGAATAATAACTGGAACATCGCTCTGGCCTCCATGGTTTCGATCTATGTTACAGGTAAAGTGCTGGATCTCATCCATATCAGTCACGTCAAGGTTACGCTTTACATCATCACCAATGAAACCGAAGCGATGCTGAAAAAACTGCTGACCCGTCCTCGTGGCGTCACAAAAATTAAAACGCAAGGGGCATATACCGACATTGAAAAGGATATGTTAATGACTGTGACTACCCGTTACGAACTGGTTGAGATCAAACGCATCATCAAAGAAACCGATCCAAAAGCATTTGTTAACATCGTGGAGACCGTAGGCGTGATGGGCTCATTCCGCCGCAGTTAGACATCCGCCCGTTAACAATTCGCAAGTTTGTGGTATAATAATGGTGCACCGCTCTTAAATATGTTGTAAGCAGGTTCTGACCTTTACTTTTCACAAAGCCATATGCTTTCCCGATTCGCGCCGAATGACTTACCATTTTGGAATTCGAGTAGGAAAGGGTGATTATTGTGGATATGGAAACGGTAAAACTGTTTGAGATTGTCAACAAATGGTGCCCTGAAATGCTCCCTTTCTTGAAACCGAATGAACTCGACTCACTGATTGTTCTCCGGGATGGGCTGGGCATCCTGGAACAGGGAGATGCAATGGAAATCATTCAGTACAGTATTTGTGAGCATCAGAATGATGTGTATATTCAATAATTTTTTTCAGATCGTTTACGCCGCTTCTTGACGAGGTATTCCTCAGTCAGGGAGCGGTTTTCATTTTTCCCACATGTTTCATAAAAGGATTAATATGGTTAAAAGCACGGAGGCTTTGCTGTATAATTCAAGTATGGAATGTACATAAAGGGAGTGGAAAAGTATGAACATACTATGGGCCTTGTTCGCAATGGCCTTGGGGAGTTTTGGAGGAACGTCGGTAGCTTCGGATCTAAGTCATAGCAATAATAGTCAGTTCGCCTCGTTAAGCAACAGTTTTAACACGGCCGTTATCCAATCACAAAAAGAACAAGTCGCCGTTGATGCTGACAATCCCCCTGCCAAAGTCGATCCGCAACCCGATGCTCCTGTTGTTAAAGGCATATACGTCACAGCGTACAGTGCTGGTGGCGCAAGAATGGCACAACTGCTCGAGCTGACCGATCAGACAGAACTAAATGCTATGGTTATTGATATCAAGGATGATCTCGGGTATATCACATATCCATCCACAGACAAAGCAGTGAAACAAATGGGCGAAGCAAAACCTTTTATTCGGGATATCAATGCCTTGATGAAACGATTAGAGAAACACAAGGTGTATCCTATCGCACGGGTCGTAGTATTTAAGGACACCATTCTAGCAAAAAAGAACCCCGAACTATCCTTTCGTAATAAGGACGGCTCAGTATGGGCCAACGGTAAAGGGGACAGTTTCGTGAATCCTTACAGCAAAGAGGTATGGGATTATAATATTGAAATTGCCAAAGAAGCGGCGAAGCTCGGTTTCAAGGAAATTCAGTTTGACTACGTTCGCTTTCCCGAGGGATTTGAAACACGTGCAGATACATTGAAGTACACACAGACCGATCAATCACGCGTTGACGTTGTCGCCGAATTTGTGCAATACGCACGTAAAGAGCTCGCACCTCTTGGTGTCCGAGTTTCGGTAGATATTTTTGGATATGCAGCCTCTGTGCCGGCAGCCGAAGGTATTGGTCAGGATTTTGTGAAAATATCGGAAAACGTGGATGTCATCTCGCCTATGGTCTATCCAAGTCATTATTCTACCGGCTGGTATGGTGTGAAGGACCCTGACAAAGACCCCTACACTACAATTAAAGGTTCTATGAAGGATACACATAAGAAGCTGGAACCTACTAAAGAACTCAAACCGATCATTCGGCCATGGATTCAGGATTTTACCGCAAGCTGGCTGGGTAGCGGACATTATATCAAATACGGCAAGAAACAGGTCGAAGATCAGATTAAGGCGATGAAAGAAATGAATGTTGATGAATATTTGCTATGGAATGCATCCAATCGCTATACTCCTGGCGTGCAATACAAATAACTTTATTTGCACTTATAGAATTTTATTCGTTCGAACTCATCTGACCGCAGATTTGGTCATGAACTCCATAATCTCGAGCCTCGTCCCGTTTAAAGCGGGAGCGAGGTTTTTTATTTTAATATCCTAGATATTTGTTAAGGTACTATGCTCCTGCTTCATGCCCTTCTCCAGTTGCACTGTTCAAATTCGTAAAAATCCTCTAGAATTAATAGCTGTCTGATATGACATCAGCATGATAACGATATAGATCGCGAGGCACCTTAAGTGAATATGAACACATCGAGCTTTCCGCAAAAAATCAAACAGTTCCTGATTATATTTTTGCCCATCTTCACCACTCAGATTGCGCTTTCGGCCATGTCGTTCTTCGATACGAATATGTCCGGCAAATTTTCACCAGCTGATCTGGCAGGAGTCGCTATAGGCACAAGCCTGTGGATGCCCGTGCAGACCGGACTTAGCGGGATTTTAATGGGGATAACCCCCGTTGTCTCTCACCTGCTCGGCTCCAAGCAACACAATCAGATCGGACGCAGCGTCATTCAGGCGCTCTACCTGGGCATTGCTGTAGGTCTTATTGTGCTAGGAGCAGGCGCTTTATTGCTGAGTCCCATTTTAAACGCCATGCCTCTGGAGCCGCATGTTGCAAATGTAGCGTTTTATTTTCTGTGTGCGCTTGCTTTTGGCATTATGCCTCTGTTTGGATATACGGTTCTTCGCAGTTTTATGGATGCACTTGGGCAGACACGTGTTACCATGCTCATCACACTTGTCTCGCTACCCGTTAATATTTTACTGAACTATCTGCTCATTTTTGGGCGGTGGGGTTTCCCACAATTAGGTGGCGTCGGCGCAGGTGTAGCCACAGCATGTACATATTGGCTTATTTTTCTGATCAGCCTGTTTTTCGCCCATCGTATGGAGCCATTCGCCCAGTATTCTATTTTCCGTCAATGGTCACGGATCTCTCTCAGCAAATGGAAGGAACTCCTGACCATCGGTGTGCCGATCGGATTTGCAACCTTTTTTGAAACGTCTATCTTCGCTGCGGTCACCTTGCTGATGAGCCGATTCGATACGGTCACGATAGCGGCCCATCAGGCAGCACTGAATTTTGCTTCCACGCTGTATATGTTACCTGTGAGCATCTGTATGGCACTCACCATTCTGGTTGGTTATGAAAATGGTGCAGGCCGGCTTAAAGACGCCAAACAGTATAGTTTGCTCGGAATCGGGGGAGCTATTGGGCTTTCCCTGATTACAGCGATCATTTTGCTGGTGTTCGGAGAGTCGATTGCGAGAATTTACTCCAATGAACAGGAAGTAATCACACTAACGCAGCATTTTCTGATCTATGCGATTTTCTTCCAAATTTCCGACGCCATTGCTACGCCTACGCAAGGGGCATTGCGAGGATACAAAGATGTCAATCCTGCATTAATCATTACCTTTGTCGCTTATTGGATTATCGGTCTGCCCGTTGGTTATTTCACAGCAACTTATACTTCACTTGGCGCATTTGGTTATTGGATTGGTCTCATTGCCGGGCTCGCAGCGGGAGCCACAGCGCTGTTGTGGAGACTGTTCCGGGTGCAAAAGCAAGCTTCCCTTCAAGCATAAGCAAACTGCGTTATCCAAACATGTTTTCCCCGCGTAGATGAAGGAGAGCAATCCAATCAAAAAAGAGCACAGCTCCGAATCATACGGAGTGTGCTCTTTTTTTGGATTTGAAAGGGTTTATTGAGACAAGCGTTGTGCAAGCTCATACGTTTCCATATCAAATGCTTTTTTCGTATTAACTACTTTATCGATATCCGTGAGAACCAGCTCACCTTTAATGATTCCACAGCCTTTATCCGTTTCGCCTGCAATCAAGCTACGCACTGCGAAATCGCCCAGACGACTTGCAAGGTTACGGTCGAACGGTGTTGGCGTACCACCACGTTGAATGTGTCCGAGAACGGTAACACGCGGCTCATACGTTGGGCAACGTTCCATCAATTCTTTAGCAACGTCTTCTCCCTTACCTACGCCTTCAGCTACGATAATGATACTGTGGCGTTTGCCATGTGCAAAGTTAGCTTTCATACGCTCCGCTACTTCGTCCATGTCAAAAGGTACTTCCGGCACCAGGATCGTCTCCGCTCCTGAAGCAAGTCCTGCATGAAGCGCGATATCACCGCAGTGACGGCCCATAACCTCAACGATCGATGAACGTTCATGGGAAGACATCGTGTCACGCAATTTGTTTACCGCATCAACCACGACGCTTACGGATGTATCAAATCCGATTGTATAATCGGTGAATGAGATATCATTGTCAATCGTACCTGGCAAACCCATCGTGTTAATGCCAAGCTTGCTCAGTTTGTTTGCGCCATTATATGAACCGTCTCCGCCAATAACAATGAGACCATCAATACCGCGAGCGCGCAAAATATCTGCTCCTTTTTGCTGGCCTTCAGCGGTATAAAACTCTTTACAACGTGCAGATTGCAGAACAGTCCCCCCGCGCTGGATAATATCCCCAACACTGCGCAGATCCATCGGGAAAATGTCATTGTTCAAAAGCCCTTGGTATCCGCGTTGAATACCGAACACTTCCAATCCGTGAAATAGTCCGCTGCGAACAACCGCACGAACAGCCGCGTTCATCCCCTGTGAATCGCCACCGCTCGTTAGCACTGCGATTTTCTTTACTGCTGTCATGATGTTTCTTCCTCCTCTAGTTTCACTTCAGGCTCCGCAACAATACACCTGACTTACATATGCTTCCGTATCCACCGACTGAAAATGAAGAAAAACACACGTGTAATTGGACTGTTCTTCATCAAGCGTTTGGACACGACGCGAACTTCATGCTGTTCGCTGACTTTGGGATCAGACAGGTAAATGGCTATCAGTCCTTCAATAATCATCCGGTGAAAGGAACTTCCCGGAATCTTCTGCACATCACTGCGAGCCATCTCCACAATAAAAGCAATTCGATCCAGCATCATCTCTACATTCTCATAATAATTGCAGAAGTTGAGATCCCCACCAACACGATCCTCATCCTGATCGATCAAATAATCGAGCATGATGTGTAAAGCACATACGTGCGGGAAATAGGCCGTGTGGATCGCAACCGCCTGCTCTTCGGTCAGCTGATCGTCACTTGCAGCGAGAAACAGCATAAATACACCCAGAGTAGAGCCCGTAGCAGCGGCGAATTCGTTCCAGCGAAACTGAGGTGTGCGGTGGCGATGCTCCGACCACCATTCGAGCAAAGCCGTTTCTCTCAGTTCCGGTTTGATGTGCTTATATACCTGCAGGTCCGTGTATAGGCCTGCCAGATCCTGTATTTGGGGCTTGGCTGACGCATATCCCGGAAGCTGACGAGTTAGCTCCTGACATGTCGTCACCAGATTCCGAAGGTACCCACCGTCATCCTGATCCTCACGGAGTGCATAATAATTGACAGGTGTTGCCTCGGGATCTACCGCATCAAGCATAGATTGATGGAGCAAACGAAAGTCAGCGGGGTCCATCGAGGTGCTGCGGTCACACAGATTGTCCAAATAATCACTTATGGTTTGATACGAAACGATTAGCGGAATGAGAATATGTCTATTGGACATATCCGCTAAAGCATAAACCGTTCCACCTTCACAGTGAAATTGCTTATCCCTTAGACTGGCAAGTGCTTGTGTACGTAATTCCTCATTGGGAATCATCTCTGCCTGAGCACGCCATGCATTCAATGCCTTACGCGTTTCCGGAATGGTGTATTTGTACACCCCTCTCATCAATGCCAGCGGTCCTCGCGGGTACTGATGACGTTTTCGATTTGATTGGCTCAAAATAAATGTGCCTCCACTTTGGTTGAATACGTATTAGAGCGATTTTAACCATTCCTATTATAATATGATCCCCTTAATTGTACAAATGATCTGCCGCATAAACCGCGTAAAAAATCGCATCCCCGTCCAAAGCTTTATGATATACTATGCATATTTCTATCCATCAAAGGAGTCGTTGACATGTCGTCAGATGAACCACTTTCGTGGAGACGGTTATTTTCTTTTTTTGTGCCACTTGGCATATCCGCCTCTCTAGTCACCATATCTCATGTAATCATCAACAGCACACTTGCACGCTCTGCTCATCCAGAGACGGTTATTGCAAGTTATGCCATTGCAGGAAGTTTGCTGACCCTCACGGAGCGTCCCTCCACTTTGCTGCGCCAAACCTGTTCCGCACTGGTTCGTGACCGTCTCTCTTTTCAGGCTCTTACATTCGTGACCAAAATATTTCTGGCATGCGTATTGCTGATCGGATTTCTTATCGTGTATTCACCCATTGGTACCGGTGTGTTCAAATATTTATTTGGCGTCAGCCCGGATCTGCTGAGCAAAGTGATCGACGTTTACGAGATCCTGATGTACGTTAGTATTTTTTCTGTCATCCGGAATATTTATCAAGGCATTATCATCACGAACAACCGAACCAAATGGCTCACGATCGGCATGGTATTCAGGTTATCAGGTATGTATGGTTTATCCCTCTACTTCATCTATACAGACTCCATTAACAGTGGTCGTGTAGGCGCTATCATCTTTGCTGCGGGAATGATGATTGAAGCTCTGATCAGCTACTTGGAAGGCAGAAACATTATGAGAAAAATGCCTGCCAAGCTTGAGGATCATCCTGTTGAGAGCAAGGGAGATGTGTATCGCTTTTACAAACCACTGTTATTATCCAGTTTTGTAGCCCTGTTTATCGGTCCTGTCATTAACATTGTGCTCGGTAAAACAACGGGAATCGCACTGGCTATCTCTTCTTTTGCTGTAGCGAGCAGTCTGATGCAGCTCATGTTAAGCTTTTTCACCTATATTCATCAGATCGTGCTCAACTTCTATCTGATCGATGCCAAACTCGTTAAGAAATTCGCGCTTGTTACAGGTTTCATTCCGTTCGCGATGACCGTATCCATTGCGTATACCCCTCTGGGGCCATGGGTATTCGAAAATATCATGAGCGTTCAGGGCCAGCTACTGGAGCAAAGTCTCTGGACACTTCGCGCTTTTGTGCTCTTTCCGCTGATCTCTCCTTTTTTGGATTTCAGCAATGGTTTGATTCTGCTTCGCGGACAGACCAAAACGATGTTTCGTTCGCAGAGCGCCAATGCGATTTGCACGATTGTTGTTCTGCTCGTGCTGGTAAGCATTTTTCCCGCTTGGAACGGTATGATCGGGGCAGCCGCCCAATCCCTTGGTTTGCTTGCAGAGCTTGTTATTGTCTGGCTGGTCATCCGGCGCACGCAAAAAGAACCAACGATGTCTATACCGCCATCTCGCGGCTCTTCATCCCTGAAAGGGTAACCCACATTGGAAAACCCTATTATACCCATGAACAAAATTATCGGGTTTATTGTAGGCATTGAAATTAAGGAATAACCTGAATCAGAATTAAGAATGGAGTCTCTCATCATGAAATTAAGTCATACGGCCCGGCCAGATCAGAACTGGCTCCGGGCTCTGATGTTCACTATCTTTGGTTCTACCGCACTCGTTGTATCGTACTTCCAGCTTTACTTCAGCCACCTTGGCTTCAGCCCCGCCGAGATTGGTTACCTGTATGGCATCGGACCGCTCATTTCTGTATTCTCCAATATGTTCTGGAGCATGGCGAGTGATAAATACAAGACCGTACGGAAAGTGATGATCCTACTGCTCGGCGGCCAGCTGATCACTGGAATCCTGCTTGCCAACGCATCAAGCTTTGGCGAAGTATTTGTCCTTGTAACTCTATTTTACTTTTTCTATTATCCGGTCTACCCACTGTCGGATACGATGGCAATTACAACGGCGAATAAATATGGTCGAAATTTCACGTCCATTCGAGTGTTCGGCTCCATCGGATATGCTTTTTTTGCCCTTAGCATCGGTTATGTCCTTGGCTCGTTTGGCTCCGAATGGACGATGTGGATCTGCATTAGCCTTGCAGCTGTGACCTTACTGATCAGCTTCCAATTACGGGACCAGCCTGCTGGTAACAGTAGCCGAATGGATTTATCCGGGCTGTGGGCTATCTTGAAACGCCGGGATGTTCTTGCATTTTTCGGCTGTGTGTTTCTACTGGCTATGGGTCATCGGATGAACGAAGCCTTTCTGACGATCACACTCAAAGATTTGGGTGCAAGTGAAGGATTGATCGGCTGGTCCTTGCTCATCTCTTCAGTAAGTGAGATCCCGATATTTTTGTTGCTGAGCAAATACGGAAACAAATATAAGGAGCTTCCACTCCTCACCTTAGCGGCCTTGATGTATACCATTCGTTTACTACTCATGTCTGTCTCGCATACACCGGCAGCCGTTGTTCTCATTCAAACGATGCACAGCGTGACTTTCGGTATTTTTTATGTCACTGCGGTTCGTTATATCACCCGACTCGTTCCCGATAATTTTCGAGCAACGGGCATGGCTTTATTTACGATTGTGTGGTCTAGCGCTTCCGGACTATTAAGCGGCACCTTGGGTGGCTTGTTATTAGAGCTTACAGGACGTCAGACGTTCTATCTTACTGCGATGGGCTTTGCTTTGGCCGCATTGATTGGTTTCGGATTTCAATTGTTACGCACCACAACGCATCGTTCCACATGAGCGGTGCAAAACCAAAAAAAGCACAGTCTCCAAATGGGGACTGTGCTTGTGTTTGTGATGTTCAGCTATAATCGATCATTTATAAGAAGTCCGTGAATGACGGAAAAATCTTACAATTTAGTAACGTTAGCTGCTTGAGGACCACGGTTTCCATCAGTGATTTCGAATTCTACCGCTTGACCTTCTTCCAATGTTTTAAAGCCGTCGCCTTGGATTGCGGAGAAATGTACGAATACGTCCTCGCCGCCTTCAACTGAAATAAAGCCATAGCCTTTTTCTGCGTTAAACCATTTAACTGTACCTTTCAAATGAACAACCTCCTAAAAATATCGCCATCTATGGCGAATATCCTTATTATACTGTATGGGCTTCCATTTTGCAATTTATCTTTTCCATAATTGATGAAAAAATTTGCTTTGCATCGTAGGGTACGGTATCATTTTACCAAAACCGTTAGTTTGGAGACTACCTATGATAAAAAAACACGAAATATACAAAACAGACAAGTGGAATATGATGACTGTGGAAGTACAAGGCAAGTATCTCGTTCTCCGGGAAATATCCGAAGAGTGGGGCGAAGAATGCCACACGTTCCTCAGCCGTCCTGCATTAATGCATTGGGCAGAGCGTCGTTTTCCGAAAGAGGATTTTGAAAATCGCGAAGAGGAATGGCGTGCGCTAATGGCTGCCTTCAAGGGAGTTTAATCGATGCAGCTTGATTCAGGCAATGTTGTTATCTTCATTATCCTTGCCTTCGCACTGGGGTTTGCGTTGATTCTAGGACGTAATTCCGTCCCGGATCGTCTAAGAAGAGGAATGGCACTAATCGCTACGTTACTCGTTTGTTTTGCCTTTTTCCTCATCGTATATTACCTCGTTAACATGGGAGCCTGATACACTATACTAAATGTGTTTACACGCAGTTTAAGGCGCTCAAATATTTCAGCTGTGCCTAGGTCATACTATACGAAGTTATTGGGAATTCATTTTTCTGAGTTATTCGTATGGTAAGGAGGAAAGCCGTTGAAATATCAGAAGTCGTTATCTGTTCTTCTGGCTCTTAGTCTGATTCCTTCGTCTCCTGCTGCACAAGCACAGGAGACGAAGGCGGATATGCCCATAATTTCAGCACATAATCAAAGGAGGATTCCCATGAGTAAATTATTGAAACGTTCCGAGGTGCCAGCCGAGCATACATGGAAACTGGAAGATTTATTTGCCGATCAGAAGGCTTGGGATCAGGAGTATGAAGAAGTATCTTCTATGATAAAAAAAGCCTCCGAATTTCAAGGTAAATTGAATCAGCCTGACGTGCTTAAAGCCAGCTTCGAATTCGAAGACGAAATCGGACTCAAGCTTGAACGGCTTTTCGTATATGCTCGCATGCATCAAGATGAAGACACAGCTAATCCTACATATCAAAGCCTGTCCCAAAAAGCCCAGAAACTCGGAGTACGGGTAGGCGAAGCTCTTTCCTTTTTCACACCCGAGATTCTTTCTTTGCCGGATTCAGAGCTTGACGCCCTTATTAAGAATGAGAAGCTCTCCGCATATACCTTTACCTTGGAAGAGATGAAACGGGAAAAGGCCCACGTGTTAAGCCAGGCGGAAGAAGCACTACTTGCACAGGTCGGCAATCTGTCTCAAGCACCGCAGACCATCTTTAGCATGCTGAACAATGCAGATCTTAAGTTTCCACGAATTCAAGATGAGAACGGAAAAGAAGTCGAACTGACACATGGTAGCTACATTCAGTTTCTGGAGAATCCTAACCGTGAAGTTCGGGAACGTGCTTTCAAAGCAGTATATGAAACCTATGCCAAACAGAAAAATACGATTGCCGCAGCGCTGAATGCCAACGTAACCAAAAATATGTTTTATGCCAACGTGCGGAAGTATCCTTCAGTCATGGAAATGAACCTGTATGGTGACAACATCCCAACGGAGGTGTATAACAACCTGGTAGACACGATTCATGAAAGTCTTCCACTCTTACACCGTTATATGGATCTCCGTAAAAAACTGCTGGGCGTGGATCAACTGCATATGTATGATCTATTCGCTCCACTTGTGGATGAGTACAAGATGGACATCACCTATGAAGAAGCTAAAAAAACAGTCAAGGAAGGTCTGGCGCCGCTTGGCAAAGAATATGCAGAGGCTCTTCAGGCTGGATATGATAATCGTTGGATTGATGTGTACGAAAATGAGAACAAACGCTCAGGTGCTTATGCATGGGGTGCTTATGGCACTCACCCGTATGTACTGCTCAACCATAAGGACAATCTGAACAGCATGTTCACATTGGCACATGAAATGGGTCATGCGTTGCATTCCCATTATTCGGATACAACCCTTTCGTATCGTGATGCACAGTATACAATTTTCCTTGCAGAAGTAGCATCAACGACAAACGAGGCACTACTCATGGACTACATGTTGAATAAATCAACAGATCCAAAGGAAAAACTGTATTTACTTACGTATTATGCAGATCAGTTCCGGACTACGGTATTCCGCCAGACCATGTTCGCCGAGTTTGAAAAAATTATTCATGAACGTGCTGAACAAGGCGAAGCTCTTACACCACAGTTACTGTCAGAAATTTATTATGATCTCAATGTACAATACCATGGCAAAAATATGGTCGTTGACAAAGATATCGAGATGGAATGGGCACGTATTCCCCACTTCTATAACAGCTTCTATGTGTATAAATACGCTACAGGCTTTTCGGCAGCGACCAGCTTCTCGAAGCAAATTCTGGAAGAAGGTCAACCTGCAGTCGATCGTTATCTCGGATTCCTGAAGAGCGGTGGAAGTGATTACTCCATCAATATTTTGAAAAAAGCAGGTGTGGATATGTCAACACCACAGCCGATTCGCGAAGCGATGAGTGTATTCAAAGAATTAATCGAGCAGATGGAACAGTTAACCAAATAAGGTTGCAATCCCCTGTAATCTAATCCCTTGCCCCGGGCGGGCAAGGGATTTTATAATCAAGCGAGATGCAGTACGCTTGAAAAAGGGTAATGCATTCTAGTTCGCATTTGGTTCACAACAAGGAGGCAACATCATGAAAATGCAATGGGCACTTATCGCAGGTCTTGTTTTTGCACTGCTTACAGGAATTTTCGCAGTCATCAATGTAGATTCTGTTCAGGTTAATCTGCTGTTTAATACGGTTCGGGTTCCATTGATTTTGCTGATTTTAGGCTGTACTTTAATTGGCGGTATCATTGTAGGTTCTTACGGGATTTACCGTCAATATCGACTGCAACGGGAGAATAAACGCCTGCACCTGCGCGTAGCTGAGTTGGAAGCTTCTGTAGCCAGCGCTACTACACCCATTTCGTACGATAACATGGATTCCACCCGCTCAACTGAACCTGAACACGACCACCAGTTGCACAACGATTCAATCCAGACTCAGCAAAAAGGCAACAATACAGGTACGTTGTAGAGATCAATCAGAAACAGCCTGCTGGTAGATCGGAATGGACATACATTCCCCCAGACAGGCTGTATTCTGTTTGACCTGTACCTGCAAGACAAAGGAGGAAAATAATGATGAGTTTTACTATTGATGAATCTTACGTTCTGTCTTTTTTGAAAAAATTACTGGATACACCCAGTCCTAGCGGATACACCCACCACATTATCGAGATGATTCGCAAGGAAGCGGGTTCCCTGAACATTTCCTGTGAACTGAACAACAAAGGCGGAGCTATGCTCACCTTGCCCGGTGAAGACCCTTCCAGAACCATTGCTTTAAGTGCGCATGTGGACACGCTTGGTGCCATGGTGCGGTCCATCACTTCTTACGGCACGTTAAAACTGACCTCTGTTGGCGGTTTTACGATGCATAGCATTGAGAATGAGTATTGCTCCATTCACACTAGAGACGGCAAGGTCTATACGGGAACGATTCTTTCTCTGCATCCATCCGTACACGTATACCCTGATGCTCGTACGTTTGAACGCTCGGAAAATCATATGGAAGTCCGGATTGATGAAGTGGTATCGTCCAAGGAGGATGTATTAAAGCTAGGTATTAGTGTAGGTGACTTTATCTCTTTTGATGCCCGGGCTGTCATTACACCAAGCGGTTACATCAAATCTCGCCATCTCGATGACAAAGCCAGTGTCGCTGCCCTGTTTGGTATTCTTGAATCCGCTCATCGTGAAGGCTGGAAGCCTGTACATAATGTTTCTCTGCTAATCTCAAACTATGAAGAAGTTGGACACGGAGCGGCATATATTCCGGCAGAAATCAGCGAAATGATCGCTGTGGATATGGGTGCCATGGGTGATGATCTTAGTTGTAAAGAAACGGATGTGTCCATCTGTGCAAAAGACTCTTCCGGTCCTTATGACTACGATATGACAAGTCGCCTAATTGAGCTAGCCAAACAGGATGGCATGGACTACGTGGTAGACATTTATCCGCAATACGGCTCTGATGGCAGTGCTGCCTTGCGCGGAGGAAATAATATTCGCGCTGCCCTGATTGGCCCAGGCGTTCACGCTTCTCATTCTATGGAGCGCACGCATAAAAGCGCGGTAATCAATACAGCCAAGCTACTTGCAGCATACATTACTACGAAGTAAGGAATTTAGGGTAGCTTACTTCTTAAATCACAATCACTTTGTTTATTGCTTTGATGCATTTCATTCAGTTCGTTAAATTAAGCCATGCTCAATATTAAAAAGGACACATTCTTTCACCGCATAAACAGCGTGTGAAGTTGTGTCCTTTATTATTTGAACCATGTAGCCACAATAGGTACATCTCATGATCAGGCCTGTTCCACGTACTCTCTATACCGGCGTTCCTGAGCCTGAAGCCGGGCTTCGTGATCCTTGATCTCTCCCTGTAAAACCTGTATTGTCTGTCGTACCATGCTAAGTCCATGCTTCACCTGTTTCTCGGCGCTACGAATTTTATCCTGAATCATCCAATCCACAAAGAAGTTATCAAAGAAATAGTCCGCAAAGGACAGCAGACCGCCCAAATTCAAATCTGCGTTTACCGCCATCTCTACGTCTTCTAATTCCTTCTGAAAACGACGCAGGCGCTTACCCGCATCCATAATAGCCACCTGAGCATCATCCATACGGCTGCGCTTGATATGCGTGGAGATTGCACCTCCCCCCATCATGTCATAGATCCCCCAATTTCCTGCTGATTCTAAAGCTTTCTCTGCACGCTCAAGCGCATATACCAAGTAATCTCCTTCTCTGAGAGCTTCGTTAAGCTCCTGAAGCTCACTCGCCAGATGTTCCTGATCTTCGGCCAATTGTTGCAGTTCTTCATCCTGCTTAAGTAGATTTTGTTCTTTTTTCCCCCATAAAATTAGGTAGTCACTCTCCCAGAACTTATACTGCGATTGTCTTTGAAGCTCTTGTTCAACTTGAATCCGTTGCTCTTGTACATCCTGTAACATTCGGCAAGCCGTATCATAAGCTGATTTGCTCTCCAGCAGTTCAAGCTCTTCTTTCTCCAAACGTTCCGTCTTCTTGCCGATCAGATCATAGAAAAATGAGGCCAAGCTCATGCCGTTCAGCCGATCCACGTCCTTCTGTTCCTTCTGAAGAGCTATGGTGCAATGTTCCACTTTCGCTTCCCACTGTCTCTCCTCCTCTTGGAGCTTATGAAGTCGTTTTGTCCATTTTTCGTAGATTCTTCCTTTTTCCTTAAGTATGGCGAGTTGTTCATTGATATCATTATTGATCAATTTCAAGCTCTCCCCCTTCTATGGAATTCATTACTAATAAAACGTAATAAACAAGGGTAACGTTTCATCTTTTATGTTCAATGTCTGGATTCATCTATGTTTTTAAAGCAAAAATGCCTCCTCCAAGGCGGCACTAAGCCGCCTGATGAAGAAAGGCATTGGTATGGTATAGTATGGTTTGTTTGTTTGACGTCAACCAAATCAAGATTTGTTTTGCTCAATCTGCTCTGCTAGCTCGTTTAGTACAGTCCAGCGCTCCATCAATTCGTCCAAATGACGCTCTGCCTCAGCCTGTTCCGCCATTAACTCTTGCAGACGGGCTGAATCACTAAAGGCTTCCTCCATCTCCTTGTTAATCCGGGCAAGGTTCGCTTCAGCCTTTTCGATATTTTCGTCGATTTGATCGTATTCGCGCTGTTCCTTGAAGCTGAATTTCAATTTAGGTTTTACCTGCGTTGTAACCGGAGTCGAAGCTTCAACGCTTTTCTCAGTGACCTGTTTCTTGGACGCACTCGCACCGCTATCTTGATTCCCAGCGGCATTTTTCAGCATCCATTCCGCATATTCACTATAATCACCCACGTGCACACGCACAGCGCCGTTCCCCTCAAACGCCAGCACTTTGTCCACTGTACGATCAAGGAAGTAACGATCATGGGATACAACGAACACAACGCCCGGAAAATCATCAAGATAATCTTCAAGCACGGCAAGTGTCTGAATATCCAAGTCATTAGTCGGCTCATCCAGTAGCAGTACATTCGGAGCGGCCATCAAAATGCGAAGCAGATACAAACGACGTTTCTCTCCGCCAGACAACCTAGCAATCGGCGTCCATTGGGAGGTGGGGTTGAATAAAAAGCGCTCTAGCATCTGGGAAGCAGTGATCAATGAACCATCTGCTGTTTTTATATTTTCAGCCACTTCCTTGATGTATTCGATCACTCGCAGCGTTTCATCCATCTCCTGATGCTCTTGTGTGAAATAACCCAAGTTCACTGTTGGCCCCAGGACAACCTCTCCAGCGTCTGGCAACAAACGGCCTGAAATCATCTGTAATAAAGTAGACTTACCACTACCGTTCGGGCCTACAATCCCTACGCGATCGCCAGGCACAGCAATATAGCTGAGATCGTCGATCAGCTTGCGGCTATCGACAGATTTGGAGAGATGCTCAATCTCCAGTATCTTTTTCCCCAGACGCGTAGAACCAACAGACACTTCCAGAGAGCCCGAGCGTTGGACACCCTGCTGATCTTTCAGTTGTTCGAAGCGATCAATTCTCGCTTTTTGTTTTGTCGTCCGTGCTTTAGCTCCGCGACGAATCCACGCAAGTTCGGTTCGCAACAGATTCTTGCGCTTTTGTTCTGAAGCCGACTCCCGTTCTTCCCGTTCAGCCTTCAGCTCCAGAAACCGCGTATAATTCGCCTCATATCGGAACAAACGCCCGTGATCAAGCTCCAGCATGACATTGGCCACACGATCCAGGAAGTAGCGATCATGCGTAATCATAAGTAATGCGCCCCGGCGTTTCTGCAAATATTGCTCCAGCCACACGACGGAATCATTATCGATATGGTTCGTAGGCTCATCGAGAATGAGCAATTCGCAAGGATGGATTAACGCGGAAGCAAGCGCAACCCTTTTTCGTTGTCCACCTGACAATGTCCCCATAAGTGCATCGAATTGCTGTATACCCAGCTTGGATAAAATGCTCTTCGCTTCACTCTCCATCTGCCAAAGCTGAAGTTGCTCCATTTGTTGGTTCAGGCGCATCAGACGTTCATTCAAAGCCGGATCCGATGGGTTTAATTCGAGTAATTCCATCGTTTCCGTGTACTCACGCACGGTTCTCATCTCGGCGCTATCACCTTCAAACACTTGTTGCAATACGGTGTTGTTCGAATTAAAATCCGGATTTTGCGCCAGAAACTGCACGCGTACATCATTGCCGATGGAAATCTGTCCCTCATCTGCAGGCTCCATACCTGCAATAACTCGTAAAAACGTCGATTTACCGGTACCGTTTACACCAACAACACCGATTTTATCCTGATCTGCCATACCAAACGAAGCATCCTTAAACAGGATTTTCTCGCCATAACTTTTTGCAATCTGTTCTACCGTCATTATATTCATTGCACGTTACCCACACTTCTCTATAATTTGAAATGCTCTATCCTCTATCAGCTATCCTCTACTACATGATCTTGCATACCAGCTTATACTCGCAGAAAGGAACGGCATCCGTCCAAAAACAACGCCGCGGCAAAAGCAATTCGTTTGTTCAGATCTTGTTCATTAAAAGCTGGATTCAGCATAATATCCATCTTCAGCCGATCCAGAATGCCGATATACGCTTCAGCCAGCAGCACAGGCTCAGGTACACCTGCACTTTCCAAAACCCTGCATACCATGCTCATATACTCGTTCATAAAAGCTTTCATAAACTTCATCAAATCCGGATCATTATTGGGTGCCATAAAAAATAACTTCGTATGATTGCGCCGTTCATAATAATACGTCAGATGTGTCTTGGCGATCGCGCCAAGCTTGTCCCCCGTGTTCTCGTGCGCTTGCAATGCATACTCCAGACGACTGATAAAACTGTTACAATCCCGCTTGGATACAGCGACAAACAGTTGTTCCTTGCTTTTAAAATATAAATAAATCGTGCCTTTGGCAATGCCAGCCTCATCAGCAATATCGGACATTTTAGTCTCATAGAATCCTTTCGATCCGAATATGCCGTAGGCCGCATCCAAAATCGCCTCCGATTTGTCTCCCTGTACCGTATTCAACCTGCATCCCCTCCCTACAACGCCAAAATACTACCTAATCCTATAGCTATACATGCACCAATCACAGAACTGAGCACATTGACCAGATCATTACTCATCCAGTTCCAGCCCCGAGCCTGTATTGTTGGCTGACCACAATGTTCATGAACTTCAACCTCTCGGCCACATACTGTGCATCGATACATCTTTTGCACGGTTGCACCGAGATAGGAATCAGCGAACGCTCCTGCTAGTCCACCAATCAGTCCAACCAGAGTCCAGCCAAACCAGCCTGTTTGTTCCAATCCGCTAATCGACGCAAAGGCAAAAGCCCCGGTACCAATGACAATACCGCCGAGCGCAGCAGCTGAACTCCCTAACATAGAAACGCCTCCCGAGGCTCCGGGGGTTAACACCTTCCATGTGAGTATAGATCGAGGGGGCTTACGACTGAGACTTCCGATTTCGGTTGCCCATGTATCCGAGGTGACCGTTGCCATAACTCCGATAAAAGCATACAACCACGCTGGATGCGGCATGATCCAGTTTGCCAGACATAAGAGCATACCTATACCGCCATTGGCCATCACTTGCCCGGCATCCCGGTTTCCTGTCTTGGCATAAGACTTCTCCATCTCCTGCTTGCGATCTTTGCGAAACCTGGAAAGCAGTGTTGACGTGATAAAAAATAACAGCAGTGTGCCAAACCAGAACAGATTTCCTGCCCCGTAATATATCGTACCCATCAGAATTGCAGCAAGGCATCCAGACAGGGTTAGCGATTTCTTTGCATAAGCGGCCCCCGCTACCAGAGAAGCGCACACAGCACCAATAATCCAATCCATAGGTTCTCCTGCATGTGACATTAATACCGTGCACATGACGTTTATATATTTTTGAAAGTTAATTATACCACGGTTTTACGCCAAAGCAGAAACTGAACATGCCACAGACAAAACCTTATTCATTTTTAAGTTTTACTTCAGGTTTCCGAGTTACAATAAGTTTAGCTCAAACAACAAGATCAATTGAACAACTACAATTCGGTTTATACACAACAATACAAAACAAAACAAAACAAGGAGCATAATAACGATGAATATGAAAAGAGTTTTTATTCTAGGCACAATGATTGTTACAATGTCTTTCGCTGGTTCTGCATGGAGCAAATCTACCATCTCCCCCATTCCCGAACCCAAATGGTCGATTGTCGATCTGGAGAACAGCAATGAGAATGAAGATGATGATTTGCTTAGTGCACTGAACCAGGCTTCAGAAGAGGAACTGGCGGAGAAACTCTATCAGGGTCATTCACTACGAACAATTGCCGAGAGTAGCGGTGGAGATTTTGCCAAGGCCCTTGCCATTCAGATCAAACAGCTTCAGTCACAGCTGGATGAGCGCCTTGCTAGCGGAAGTATCAGTTCTGAGCAGCACGCTCTTCAGTCCCTGGAAATTGCAGAGTTGCTCACAGAGAGTGCAAACAAAACATATATCTAGTTCCCGTTACACTTCAATCTATAAAAACTTCAAGGCAGCGCAACGCAAAAAAGGAGCGCATAATCACGCTCCTCCTGTTAACACGAATCTATTTGATTCTGTTTGCGCTCGGTGGCATAAACCTTATGGCTTACAGCGTTGATTCAATTACTCCGCTGCCTTGATCGTACATGCTCCCAATGAATCACCGGCCCACGCAAGCTCTAGCATATCTCCCGGTTGCGCAGCTCCCACTCCCTCAGGTGTACCTGTAAAAATAATATCTCCCGGCCCCAGGCCATAATGATGACCTACATAATCTACAATATCTTGTAAACTGAAAATCATGTTGACGATATTGCCGCGCTGAACTTGAACACCATTCTTCGTCAAAGTGAAATCTTTTTCGAGAAGTGCTACTGCTCCAGGAAATGTTTGAAAGCTTGTGATGGGTGCGGAGTTTTTAAACCCTTTGGCGGCCGTCCACGGGTGTCCCTTTTTCTTAATCACGGTCTGTACATCACGGAGCGTAAAATCAATACCGAACGCATAGGCATCGACCAGTTCATCGACATGCGCTCCCGGCTTGTAATCCTCACCAATGCGAATGACCAATTCAGCCTCATAATGAACTTCGCCTTTAGAAGCTGGCAATTCTAAACTTCCTCCATTCAATGGCACAACCGCGTGAGAAGGCTTCATAAAAATCATCGGTTCATCCGGAACCGCATTACCAAGCTCCTCCGCATGAAGCTTATAATTTCGTCCTACACAATACACATTGCGAATATTCGTCAACATAGAGTTGCAACCACCTTTACTGGATTCATTACTTCGTTCATTGCTTTGTTTGTTAGTTCGATTACAGCCTTACAATTAAGGTCTGAAAAAGCGGCTACTCGTCTCCTGAAACGCATCTTCCCAAACATCAGGACGATTGGTACATATCATCACATCTGGATCGATGGCAGCCAGCTTTTTCATACTTGCCTTGTCATCCACTGTCCACGCCATCACTCGAATGCCGGCAACATTCATCTCGTTCATTAATGCTTTGTCTACATTGGTGTATCCGATGGAGAGGAACGTGCAATGCATTTGTTTCAATGCTACAAGCAGATCCCCGGGTTTGGCATCAATGATGAGACCCGTTTCTAATTCAGGCGCAAGCTTTTTCACTTCAACCAGTGCTGCCGGCTCAAACGACGTGATGACAACATCATGCTGCATATGTCTTTTTCTAATTTCGTGAATCACCGCTGCAGGCAAACCCGGATACATGTCTCCTTGTGTTTTCAATTCGATGTTTAATCGAACTTTGCCACAGGAACGATCCAAGAGTTCGCTCAGGGAAGGTATACGCTCCCCCGTGTAGTTCTTGCCTTTCCATGATCCTGCATCCAGTTGTTTCAAGACAGACCAATCGGTATCCTTCACTCGACCCTTACCATTCGTCGTACGTTCCAATGTGAAATCATGGATTACCACAGGCACGCCGTCCCGGGATAATTGCACATCCAGTTCCATCCACTGGACTTCCGGTCTTTCCATCGCCATATTAAATGCGGCCATCGTGTTCTCTGGTGCAATGGAAGAAAATCCACGATGCGCTACACACAGATTGTTCATCATCATCTCTCCTCAGCAAAACGCTACTTAGTTGGGTACTACAGTTCCATCTGCGTTCACTCGAATGCCTGATGACATCTTAGCCATCTGCTCCAGCAGAAGTCGGTTCGCCTCATCAAGCATTGGCACAGCCTGCCCAAGAGCAGCCTCATACGGAATCACTTTCATACTACACACCGCTTCGCGACTGCAACGTGCCTGAAAGACAGCTGTTTTCCACGTTTCTTCATTCGTCGATTTTGTAAAAATAAAATTCCCCGTACTATATGCAACCCATTTGCCTTTATAGTACTCAAGCCCCTGCAAAACATGAGGATGACCGCCAATAATCAGATCGGCTCCCGCATCCACAAACTCGTGCGCAAGCCTCGTTTGATCGGCATTCGGGGTACTTACACGCTCTTCCCCCCAATGCGCGACGACGATAACCAGATCAGCCTTCTTCCGGGCCGACTGAATCGCTGCGATCGCTCTTGTGGAGTCATACGCTTCCGCTACGCCTGCCCGATTCCCGTCTGCCTTCCAGCTAGCCACAGGAACAACCCGACTGAACCCAAGCAAGGCAATTTTCATGCCTTTGCGCTCAAAATAGGCAGGTTCATAAGCCTCAGTACCATTCATACCCGCGCCAGCATGTGCGATGCCGTAATCATTCAGATACGTTAACGTATCGACCAGCCCTTCCACACCTTGATCCAGAATGTGATTGTTTGCCAGATTAACGGCATCAAACCCTGCCGCAGACATCGCTTGCAACGCTTTAGGTGAGGATTTGTAAACATAGGTTTTATCCGCAGCCCCCGTACCACCATGGGTCACCGGAGTCTCCAAATTACCGATCGTTAGATCGTCATTCTGAAACATAGAGCCAAGCTTGGCAAAAGGATAATCATATCCGTTCTTCTCCAGCAATTCTGCGACTTTTCCGGAAAATTGAATATCGCCGACAAAATGAATGGTTACATCCTTGGATGAATCAGATGTTGGCGTTCCCTTATTGCCATCTGTCTTACCCGAGGTTCCTTTTCCAGTAGTGGTGGCAGACTTTGTTCCCGTTGAAGGCTTTTCACCGCCTGCCCCGGAAATTTCATTGGTACCCGATTCCGAGTTATCTACAGTACCATCTGGCTTCCCATCTACCGGAGCAACATCTTTACCCGGTGTCTCAGCTGGATCATCATCTGGCTCGGACTGCTTCAATGCATCCCCGCCCTTATCGTCAGCTCCCGAGGGCGGCCGTTGTTGCACGACCTCTGAATTGGCAGGCTGGGACGGTTGCTGTTCACGTGTGTTCAAAAGGTAATATAAGCCGATAAGACCAATGGCTACAATCAATATTACATTCACAATCCTGATTTTTGTATTACGGGTTCGTCTTACTTTTTTCTTTTCTGAGCTTCGCTGTGATCTTGGGGGATACATAAGCAACTCCTCTTCTTAACAATAGATCCATATAAATACCATTATATCAAGCATATTCTGGATGTACATCCTATAAAAAAGGCCGTCCCTTCTGTAGATGTTGCTACATTGGAGACGGCAGATCTATAATTCATACTTTTAGTTCGTCGAAGTCAG
This sequence comes from Paenibacillus xylanexedens, assembly GCF_007680605.1. Taxonomy (GTDB): domain Bacteria; phylum Bacillota; class Bacilli; order Paenibacillales; family Paenibacillaceae; genus Paenibacillus; species Paenibacillus xylanexedens_B. Next base: position 565,633 of record NZ_VEIO01000001.1, on the reverse strand, counting down.
CTGTGCCGAGGCCTGTATGGACATTTCTTTCGCTTGTCTGATGCAATCTGGTAACCCGACACCCTCATAACCAGCCCCTGCAATGTAAACACCCGGAAGTTTATCTCCAAGCTCTTTCCGAAGGTTAGCGAGGTGCTGAAGATGGCCGACAGGATACTGCGGCATCGATTTACGCAATCTGGTAATCTCGGAGAAAATGGGTGTTGCTTGAATACCCATCGTTTCTCTCAGATCTTTCATGACCAGCTCCGTAAGTGCCTCATCGGGAAGCTCCACATTCTGTTCATCTCCAGAGCGGCCAACATAACAACGAAGCAAAACTTTGTCGTCCGGGCTGGTATGCAGCCATTTGGTAGATGTCCATGTGCAGGCCGTAATATTACGTCCTTCTTTTCGTGGCACCAGGAACCCTGAACCGTCGAAGACATGTTCCACTTCTTTTTTCTCAAAGGCAAGAACGACATTAGCAACAGATACATAATTGATTGCATCCAGCGCCGATGTATCCACATGCGGTTTTAAAAGCCCAGAAGCCACATAGGTCGGCACGGTGATTACAACGTCATCTGCTTCCAAAAATTGTCCGTTATTGAGTTCAACCCGATATCCGGCGTCCTGTCCATCCACACGCTCCAAGGATTGGGCTCCCGTATTCAAACGCTGATCCACATCATGAAGCTCATGTACAAGCGCATGCACAAGACTTTGCAACCCCTGACGGAAGTTCAGAAACGCACTCCGTTTGGTGCCTGTATGTGTCTCGGTCGGTTTGCGTCCTGTCATCATGCCTCGGATTAAGCTGCCATAATCCCTCTCCACCTCTCCGAACTGCGGGAAGGTCGCTTGTAAGCTGAGCTTTCGCATATCTCCTGCATAAATGCCTGCCAGAAGCGGCTCAGTCAGGTTTTCCAGCACTTCCGGGCCAAGCCTGCGCTCAATCATATAACCGAGAGATTCATCCTCTGTTGTACGTTTGGGTGGAATAATAAAATCCATCAGCGCTCGCAGCTTGCCTGCCGGAGAGACCAGCCCGCTTTTCAAAAAAGGCTTCAGTTCTGTCGGGATGCCTAACACCAGACCCGCTGGCATGGGATGAAGCTTACCGCGCTGCATAATGTATGTTTTCTTCGACTCCGGGTTTTGGCTGACAAGTTCATGATCCATCTCCAGTTCCTTTGCCAGATCAATCATCGCTGTTTTGCGAGCCAGGAAAGAGTCAGGACCCTTCTCGATGACAAATCCGTCCCGATGCAACGTTTCGATCATGCCGCCCATAGACGAACTCTTCTCAAGCAAGGTTATCGCCGGTTCAAAACCAGCTTCCCTGTAATGCTTGCGGATATAAAATGCCGCGCTGAGGCCCGTCAGGCCCCCGCCGACAATAACAATACGTCTTTTCTTGTCTTCCATTAGTTATCAGACCCTTGCTGCCATTGGCTAATAATAGAGTCGCTCAATGTCTCCATGTACAACGGGTCACTATTAAGCGAATCGATGCGCATCAATCGCATGTCCATTTCTTTAGCAATCGCTTTGGCTTCGATGTCGAGATCATACAACACTTCCAGATGGTCTGAAACAAATCCAATAGGAGCCACAAGTACATCTTCCACTTGTTCGCGCGAAAGCTCTTGGAGTGTGTCCAGAATGTCTGGGCCGAGCCAAGGCTCGGCAGTTCGTCCGGCACTTTGCCAAGTGAACTGCCAGTTCGCAATCCCCACTCGGGAAGCGATGGCCTCGGAAGTTTCCAGCAATTGATTCGGATAAGGATCTCCCATGTCCACAATGCGGGCGGGCAGACTGTGAGCACTGAATAACACTTTCACATCTCCACGCTTCGCACCCGCTTCCTCAAATGCATCAAGCTTCGCACTTACTCGCGTGGAAAGAGCCTGAATGAGCTTCGGATGCAAATGATAACTTTCGATGAAGGACATCTGGATACCAAGCTCTTCGGCTTTTTCTCGTGCACGTTTGATGTAACTCCCCACACTCATCGTGGAGAAATGAGGCGCAAGCACAATGCCGATAGCGGTCTGAATGCCATCCTTCGCCATCTGTTCCACACCATCCTCAATAAAAGGATACGCATGTTTTAGTCCTTGATAACAGCGGAACTCAATCTCGCCGCGACGTTCATCCTTTTGCAACGTCTCCTGAAGGTTTTTCACCTGGTTATCCGTATTTTCACGCAACGGGAAAACACCGCCAACAATTGCTTCATAGCGATCTGTCAGCTCTTTCAGTTGTTCCGGCTCAGGCGGACGCCCTCTGCGGATATGCGTGTAATACGCCTCAACACTTTCCATATTTTCAGGTGTGCCATACGACATCACCAGTACGCCTACAGTATTAGTCATTACTTACCGTCACTCCCGTCTTCAAAGCTTCTGTTGAATATTCATGAATATATGCTGTGAGTTCTTTTAATTTATCAAGAGAAGCTTCGGGGAACAAGCCGTGTCCCAGATTGAAAATATAACCCGGGTCCTTGATACCTTCATCTATGATTACTTTTGCCTGTTCTTTAATTAACTCCATTGGCGCAGTCAGGATGTAGGGATCCAGATTACCCTGCACCGCAAATTTCCCACCTAAACGCCTGCGTCCTTCCGATACGGAAACTCTCCAGTCCAGTCCGATGACATTCGCCTGCAAGTCCTGCAGGGTTGGCAACAACTCACCCGAGGCCACACCAGGGAAATAAATTTTCGGTACATTCAAATCGGATAATTCGGTAAAGATACGAGTAATCGTAGGCAGCACGTACGTTTTGAAATCTTTGGGAGAGAGCGCCCCTACCCAGCTGTCAAACAACTGGAATGCCTTACCGCCATTTGCGATATGAGCACGAATATATGTAATGACCATATCGCCAAGCTTCTGCATCAGTTTGTGCCATACTTCCGGCTCGCTGTACATCATCGTTTTCGTTCGAATATATCCTTTGGAAGGTTGACCTTCGATCAGATAACTTGCAATCGTAAACGGTGCCCCGGCAAATGTAATTAGCGGAACGTCAAGTTCCTTGTCCAGGATACGAATGGTTTCCAGAATGTGAGACAAGTCCCCTTCCACGTCGATGGGACGCAGACGATCTACATCGGCAGCCGAACGAATGGGGTTATCAATCACCGGACCTATATTTTTCACAATGTCAAAATCAATGCCAAGCGAAGCAACCGGATTCATAATATCGGAATACAAAATAGCCGCATCCACACCCAGTTTACGTACAGGCATGAGTGTAACTTCAGCCGCCAGCTCAGGTTGCTGACATATTTCAAGCAAGGAGTACTTTTCTTTGATTTTGCGATATTCAGGATCGTAACGTCCAGCCTGCCGCATATACCATACCGGCACACGGTCAACCTGCTGTTTGAAACTTGCCCGAATCAGTCGATCATTATAGCTCATGTAAGAAGCCTCCAATAGTTTTTGGACTCATAACTACCATTATGCCCTTTTTAAACAGCAGTAACAACCATATGGGGATGTGTTCCAAGTGACAATACTATGACATTCGTTACACCCCTCATGGATATGCCATTTGTGATATAATAAAAGAATCGCTTTTTTTGAGAGTTGCAGAAATTTTTTTGAAAGGAAGTGAAAGCACTTTGAAAACGTGGAAAGTTAATCTCATTGTGCTTTGGTTTGGACAGTTTCTGGTCAATGCAGGCATGACCATGATTACACCGTTTCTTTCGCTGTTTCTTGCCAGAGATCTGGGCGTTGTAGGTGAGCACGAAATTGGAATTTGGGCCGGATTTATTTTTGCAGCCAATTTCCTCACCTCCTTTTTATTTCAGCCGCTCTGGGGCAAGTTGTCGGATAAATACGGACGCAAAATTATGTTGCTTCGCTCCGGTTTCGGCATGGCTGTTGTTATCGCATTGATGGGTCTCGTGCAAAACCCTTGGCAACTTCTCTTATTGCGCTTGCTGAACGGAACCATCTCTGGCTTCAACCCCGCGGCTGTTGCTCTGATCTCAGGCACAACGCCAAAGGATCGTATGGGATTTGCGATGGGGATCAGCCAGTCCGGTCAGGTGGCAGGTACGATTTTGGGTCCGCTTATCGGCGGATTGCTTGCGGATGCGGTAGGGTTTCGTCCAATTTTCTACATTACAGGCGGGCTCATCTTTGTAGCTTCTATGCTTGCAATGTTCCTCGTAAGAGAGACGTTCGACCGTGAAAAAGCTGCAAAATTGCCAGATCAATCGGTATTGTCCGGATTGAAGGAGCTCAGCAAATTGCCTCAGCTACCTGCACTCTTCGCTGTGACGTTCCTGTTGCAATTTGCGATGATCAGTCCGATGTCGCTCTTGCCTATATATGTACAAAAACTGCATGGAACCGCAGTCGACGTGGCCTTCTGGGCAGGTATGGTCGGTGCAGTTACAGGGATATCCAATATGGCGATGTCTCCGGTACTCGGAAAACTCAGTGACCGGATCGGATCACACCGAGTCCTCACTTTTTCACTGATCGGAACCGGACTCATGCTTATTCCGCAAGCTTTTGTGCAAACGGTATGGCAACTCATTCTTGTTCGCTTTGTGATGGGGATATTTATGGGCGGCTTGCTTCCAAGCGTAAATGCGCTAATTCGGGGGTATTCACCTGATAACATGATCAGCCGGGCATTCAGCTTTAACACAAGCACACTTGCTCTCGGTAATATGCTGGGCGCAGTCATTGGCGGATTCCTCGCCGGTTTCATCGGTATTGAGGGGCTGTTTATCGTATCCGGCGGCCTATTATTACTCAATATGGTCTGGGTTCGATTCAAATTGTACAAAACACCTGTCCGCATTAAAGAATCGAAGACAACTTAAATTTTCTAACGGGAACAAACAACAAAAGCCGCTTCAGTGCCATGACTGGCCTGGGAGCGGCTTTTCTATTACACTCGTCGTTCGTTGAATTGAATCGGATATTCCTTCACACCAAATACAAAAGCGCTTTGAATCGGCTCCAGAGCCGTTTCAGGAACTAGCCGTATCTGCTCCATACGCTGGAGCAGCGTGTGAAGAACAACTCTCGCTTCCAAACGTGCTAGCGGCGCGCCCAAGCAAAAATGAATTCCGAACCCAAATCCCATATGTCGGTTCGGCTTACGATCGGACACAAACTCATCTGCACGCTCAAACTGTGCACTGTCACGATTGGCAGCCCCTACCCAGGATATAACCTGTTGACCTGCCTTGATCGCCTTGCCTCCTAGTTCTATATCTTCCCTCGCAACACGTCCAATGGCTACAATCGGCGGATAATAACGTAGTGTCTCTTCTACAGCGCTGGCCACCTTGTCCGGATGCCCACGCAACTCCTCTTGCAGTTCGGGTTGTTCAGAGAGAATGCGCACTGCATTGGCAATCAAATTGGTCGTTGTCTCGTTCCCTGCAGCCAGCAGGAGAATGCAAAAATTGACCACTTCTTCCTCCGTTAACTTCTCACCCTCAATCTCCGCATCTAGTAGCAAAGAGATAAGATCGTCCTGAGGCTGTAGACGACGCTGTTCCATAATGTCTGTGAAATAGGCATATAACTCCTGGATATTCTTCAGCTTTTCCTTCTCCAACTCTAGAAAAGCTTCTTCACTATCATCACGTGCACCCTTCACTAGCACATCAGACCACTCCTTGAATTCACGCCGATCTGTAGCCGGAACACCAATCAGTTCAGCGATAACAATGACAGGAAGTGGCGTTGCAAGATCATCAATCAGGTTCATCCTTTCACCCGACAAGTGTGGAGCCAGCAACTCATCCGTAATTTCCTGAATACGTGGCGCAAGAGCTTCTATCGCCTTGGGCGTAAACGCCTGATTAACCAAGTCACGAAGCTGTTTGTGCTTCGGTGGATCTGTCGTTAACATGCTGGTACCGCCACGGTTACGCTCAGAAGAGAACAGCTTCGGATTTTTTAACACATACTGCACATCTTCGTACCGAAACACGTCCCAGCATTCACGATGCTCATCATATCGGACTGGAGTGTTCTCACGAAGTTCTGCATACACCTGGAAGGGAGATAATTGTCGCTCCTTGTTGTGCAATTCCCGAATAGGAATGTAATTGGCATATTTTCGGGGTGCTTGTTTCATCGTGTTTCCTCCAATCAATAATATATATTTATTTACATATAAGACTCATATCCATTATAACCACAACTGGATAGCGATTCCAACTATTTCAGCATAAATAAGCCTCTCGTCCCAACGTATGCTACCAACTACCCTTCTAGTGTCGAAAGTTAAATATGTAAATTAAAATAACATTAAAATGACGTATATTCTCCGTTTTTTCTCTCTACCTTCCTTTTAAACAAGAATATATAAAATTCAAATTCAGCCATTTTCCCTATTAAATATCTATTTATCTATTAAAAACGTTGATTGTAAGCGTTATTCCTGCATAAAACTAGATTTGTTATATTACATAACATTAAATAATATTATCTCAATCTACTTACATAAAAAAAAGAAAATACCTCACACAAAAATCACTTGAAGGAGTGTGTCATCATGAAAAAATCTTCTAACCTTCGCCCTTGGGCCGTATGGAGTACCGCCGCATTTACCGCACTAACTCTATCCCTGTCCCCGATCGGAACCTATGCCGCTCAGGCAGCTACGGTAGAGGTAAAAGGCACCGTCGGCACGGTTCAGAGCACACCAGCCACGCCCACACGCAATACCACTATCCCCTCAGTGCCTGATGCTTCCAAACAATCCCCACTTCCTAATGTACTCGTGATCGGTACAGGCGGAACGATTGCGGGACAATCGGAAGACGCAACCAGCTTCCAGAACTATAAGGCCGGCACACTTCTTATTGCTGATATGGTCAAAGATTTGCCGGATAAACAGAAAATTGCAGATGTGAGCACACTGCAGTTCGGTAACTCCGGTTCAGGTTCCTATACAATGGCTGATCTGTACGACTTGTCTCAAACGGTGGATAAAGCACTGGCTCAATATGACAGCGTCGTGGTAACCACTGGAACAGATACCATGGAGGAAATTGCATACTTCCTTGACATGACAGTTCAGAGCGATAAACCTGTGATCATCACAGGCTCGATGCGACCTTGGACGGTAATTGGCTCTGATGCCCAAGCGAATCTCTACAATGCCATTAAGCTGGCTGGCAGCGGGCGCACGAAATCTTTCGGCACCGTCTTAATGCTGAATGATACCATTCAGCTTGCACGCGGGGTAACCAAAACTAACGACTACCGGACAGACACTTTCGAAACACCTATGCTCGGTGCTGTGGGTTATATTGATGAAGAGAATATCCGGATTTACCGGGCTCCTGCTCGCGCGATGAAACCCGAAGGCACGGCAAAACCTGCATTCGACCTTAGCAAAATTACCAAAGCCGATCTTGCCAAAGTTGAGATCGCCATCTCTTATCAAGAAGCCGGCGGCGGAGCGATAGAAGGCTTTGTAAAAAGCGGAGTGAAAGGCATTGTCACCTCAGGTACAGGTGCAGGCGGAATCTCCAGAGCAATGGGTCAAGCCCGTACGAAGGCCATTGAAGAAGGCGTTATTTTCGTCACGACAACCCGAACCGGCTCAGGCAGTGTATACGGCGGAGGAAAAGGCATCATTGCAGGGGATAATCTCAGTCCACAGCAAGCCCGGATTCTCTTGATGCTTGGACTGTCTTTCAGTGATGATTTTGATACCATTAAAAAATGGTTTGAAACATACGGCACCCCAGAGGTATAAATCAACGGAAAATAATTGTCATATTATAGAAAAAAAGACCAAAGCAGAGGTCATCCTGCTTTGGTCTTTTTCCCCATCCTATCAATCTTTATAATATATAATAGATTACAGTCGGAAAGGAACATCAACACATATGGGCTATTATTTTCTCGAATCTCAGTATCCGCGCAGTGGATTTATTAGCGGCGGTACAACCTTCACTCCTGAATTGGATAAAAATTACATCAATGTAAATTATCCACTGCCTGATCATACAAAGGCCGAGGTCGAACTTTTGTCATCAGTACGCAGCTTGAAGGTAGACTACTTCGAGACCATTACAGGTACCCGTGTTGTATCGGACGCTTTCAAAACGCTATTGGAAGAAACCGGATCGAACGTGCAGTTTATTCCCGCCATTGTCCGTTATCATGATGACCGCCCGGTTGAAAAGACATACTGGATCGCGCATCTGATGGAGCAAGTGGATTGCTTCGATTATGAACGGTCGGAATACGGACGCAAAGCGGTCATCGCCGCTTCCGTGCACCAGCCACCACGTAAACTTGTCAAAGTGATTTCCAAACTTGTTCTTGATCACAGCAAAATCAACGGGTACCATTTTTTCAAGCTGGCGCATGTACAACTACTGAAACCGATCATCTCAAGTGAATTGTATGACACATGCAAAAAGCATAAATTAAAACTACATGTCATCACAATCTAATCTCACATTTAACTTGGTTTTCAAACGAGCTTTCAACGGAGTTTCAAGTAACCTATTTCACCCAAGCCAGCGCCAATCCGTCATAGTCCGGAAGCATGGTTGTAACTAGACGCGGGTCACTTGCCATCTGCTCGTTGAAACGACGTACAGCAAGCACGGCCGGTCCTTGCTTGTCCGGATTAAGCGTGCGACCACGTAGGAAACAGTTATCACCTACAATGACTGCACCCGGACGCGCAAGGCGAATTGCATAATCGAGATAAACCGGATAATTTTCCTTATCTGCGTCAATAAAGAAGAAATCAAAGGTACGCCCTTCCTGTGCCAATTGCTCCAGACTGTCTGCCGCAGGCCCGATCCGGTACTCGACTTGACTGCCGAATCCACCTTCCTCCAAATGTCCGCGAGCCATAGCCGCATATTCTTCTTTCAGTTCAAGGGAAGTCAGGCTTCCTCCTTCGCTCAGCCCACGAGCAAGGCAGATGCCGCTGTAACCGCCGAGCACACCGATTTCGAGCACAGCTTCAGCTTTTGAGGTTTTCGCCAGAAAGGTGAGCAAGCGTCCATACGCCGCAGCCACGGAAACCTCTGGCATGCCATTCGCTCGAATGGCCGATTTTACCTTTAACAAGAGCTCATCCTCTTGAAATAATTGATTTACATATTCGTCAGGGGTCAGATTCAACACGAAGTTCCTCCTTGCACACTTGGACTACTTTCCATATCAATGCCCCCAGGTAGCTTTCTCTATAAATACCCTGGATAGCTTTTCATATGGATGCCAATGTTTTATAATGAATGTTTGGTATCAACACAGACTATTGAACGTTACTTTACCTGCGTTGAAGTTTTTGCGCTTAAGCCGCATTACTCATTGTAAGTTTTTTCACGGAAAGCGGCAAGGCCGCGCCGTTACTATATTGGCCGCGAGAGGCTTAAGCCAGCTGCGGCTCGAAATGGAGTTGAATGAATTCATATGGCTCGATTGCAATTGATTGCGACCTCCGCAATGGGACTCGAGGCTGTTGTAGCCCGGGAACTGAAACAGTTGGGGTATGAGGATGCCAAGGTCGATAATGGCCGCGTATTTTTCACAGGAGATTACATTGATATTTGTCGCTGTAACCTGTGGCTGAGAAGTTCGGACCGCGTACTGGTCAACATGGGGGAATTCCCCGCAACTACATTTGACGAATTGTTTGAGGGTACCAAGGCACTGCCTTGGGAAGACTGGATTCCGGCAGACGGTGAATTCCCGGTTGAAGGAAGATCACAGAAATCGCAACTGAGCAGTGTGCCTGCTTCCCAAGGTATTGTCAAAAAGGCGATTGTTGAAAAACTGAAGCTGACGCATCACACCGAATGGTTCCCTGAAAATGGAGCCCGTTATGTGGTTGAAGTGATTCTGTTGAATGACCGCGCTCTGATTACGCTGGATACAACAGGCCCAGGACTTCATAAACGCGGATACCGGAGACTTGTTACAGAAGCACCTCTCAAGGAAACACTGGCAGCTGCCCTGATTCAGCTTAGCCGCTGGAATGTTTCACGCCCGTTCTACGATCCATGCTGCGGCTCAGGTACGATGTTGATTGAAGCAGCCATGATTGGCTGGAATATCGCACCAGGACTTCGCCGTACATTTAACTCCGAGAATTGGGACGTAATTCCTGCTGAACTGTGGGAACAGGCACGGGAGGAAGCATTTGATGCCGTGCGTGACGATGTACCTCTGCAGATTTCAGGTAGCGACATCGACCCGGAAGCGATTGAGGTTGCGCAAGCAGCGATCAAAAGTGCGGGCTTTGCCAAAGATATCGAAGTCAGCGTACTGCCAGCACACCGGGCCAGACCTCAAGGAGAGTATGGAGTTATTATTACCAACCCACCTTATGGCGAACGCCTGAGTGAAGAAAAAGAAGTGCAGAAGCTACTTCGTTCCCTCGGCCGCTCTTATCTGGATATGCCAACGTGGTCGTTTTTTGCCATAACCTCCACCAAAGCATTTGAAGAGTATTTCGGACACAAAGCGGACAAGCGTCGCAAGCTGTTCAACGGACGGATCGAAACCCAGTACTATCAATATTTGGGGCCATTGCCCCCACGCAACAAAACACCTCAAGCTTAACGATATTTACGGTTAAGAAACGCTCTGACCTTTATGGTTGGAGCGTTTTTTTCGTTTGTTCAAGTTTATCTATCTAACAAGCACTGCTCATCCCCGATCTCACAGCTCTGTATGATAGCCAAGTATGACGAGCATAGTTGAAATGCGAAGCGGTCACGCTATAATATATGAAGCCCTGTTTTACATTCCGTTAACAAAATAAATGACAATATTTAATCTACATCCTCTCGAATCATGAACAGCTATACAAAAAAAAAAGGGGGAAACAATATGGTTTTCACTCAGCCTATGCGAAGTTCCAGAACGCCCGGGCTTCTGCGTCACCCATTGACGCTATATGTTATTTTCACGATACTTATCCTGCTTAAGCTGATGTTGCTACATCACAATCTGCACGCGTACAACATTACCATGGGACTGCTCGACAAAGTGATTGCCGTTGGATCGTTGTTGCTTCTGTCCTTCTGGGTCTGGTGGTTGCCACGTAGGGGCATGATTGCTGCACTTGCTGTCCTTCACTTGTTCCTTACTGCACTCATCTATGCGGATATGGTCTATTATCGTTACTTTCAGGATTTCCTTACCATTCCTGTGCTATTACAGGCACGACAGGTAGATGCACTTGGTGACAGCATTGCCACTTTAATCTATGCTCGCGATATTTGGTTTTTTGCCGATTTATTCATTGTTATTCCATTTGCTGTCTTAATGCTGTTCAGCAGACGTTATCGCTCAGGTCAACCGTCAGGGATGTACACAAGCAGTTCTAACGGTAGTTATAGCGGTTATTCCTCCACTTCCTCCATATCTCATAAAAAGCGTCTCCGTCGCCGTCTATTAGCAGGTGTCACAGCGCTCATTCTGGGATTGGTTCTTGGCGCAGGCCCTATATATTATTACAGCAAAACCTGGGCCAAGGGGCTGTTTGATAACAATTGGTGGAATGTATCCATGTACAACGTAACCGGATTGCTCGCTTTTCACGGCTATGATGCGTACTCTTATGTCAAAAATAACATGGGTTCCGGCCCCGAAGCCGATCCGGCCGATATCCAGCAGGTTAAAACTTTTTTTGATGATCAAAAAAAGTCGAATGCAGGACAGACCAGCCAGCCCTTATACGGAAAATATAAAGATAGCAACGTCATTATCGTGCAAGGTGAAGCCTTTATGAATTTTATGATTGGACAAAGCATTGGTGGGCAGGAAATCACACCCCACTTCAATGAACTGATGAAAGAAAGCCAGTATTACAGCCACTTTTATCACCAGACTGGACAGGGCAGAACGTCAGATGCCGACTTCGGCACCAACATCTCTCTGCACCCTCTTCCTGTAGGGTCAGCTTTTGTGCGTTACGCAGATCATACGTATGATTCGCTACCTTCCATTCTGAAGGAACATGGCTATAGCACCAACGTATTTCACGCCTACGAGAGCGGGTTCTGGAACCGATATACGATGTATCAGAATATGAAATACGACAAGTTCTACAGCAAAAATGATTTTATACAAGATGACCCGCTTGGCTGGTCTTTGTCCGATGTATCTTTTTTCAGACAGTCTGTTGAAAAAATGAGCAATGAAGCAAAGGAACCTTTTTATTCATTCCTCATCACGCTTAGCAGCCACCACCCTTACGCCTCTCTGCCTAAAGAAAAACAACAGCTGGATGTGGGGGAATTTCAGGGCACAATGTTCGGAAACTATCTGCAGTCTATTCACTATGTGGATGCCGCACTCGGTGGTATGGTGGAGGATCTGAAGAATCGCGGACTATGGGACAGCACTATCTTCATGTTCTACGGTGACCATGACAGCTCGATTACCGACAAAGCTCAATATGAGAAGTTTCTAGGCCGTGGGCTGAACGACCTTGATATGGCACAGATCATGAACGAAGTTCCACTGCTGGTACATTTACCGGACGGGGCTGCAGCGGGTACCTTCGATAAACCAGCAGGGCAGCTGGATATTACACCATCGGTGTTGCATTTGCTCGGGATATCGGATGAATCCTATTATCACATGGGAAACAATGTGTACAATGACACGGAACGCATGGTGGTACTGCGTAACGGTTCGTTCACAGACGGTAAAGTATTCTATATTCCCTCGGATGATTATCTTTATGCCAATGGAGCCTGTTACGACCAATCCACTCACGAAAAGACGGATATTGACGCCTGCAAGGTTGGTTTTGAAACAGCCTCAAAACGTCTGCATGTGTCTGATACGCTCATTACCTACGATCTGATACGTCAATTCCGCGAGGAGAAGGAACGACCAGCAGACGCAACCGTGAACTCTTCGAAAAAATAATCAGGTACAGAAAAACGAAATCCATGTCAGACACACTCTTATATTGAAGGAGACTCACCTTATGTCAACTAACATTCATGTACACGATATCGAACAAAAGCTTTTTGATGCTGCTACCGAGTTTGTGAAAGAGCGATACCCCCAAGGTTGGGGCGGGGCAGGCGCTGTGTTTACCGACGCAGGATCTCTGCTCATCAGCGTAGCTCCAGAGGTAATTAACGATGCCGTGCATCTATGCATGGAAACAGGCGCTTATCTGGAAGCTCATAAATTAAATGAGCGGGTAACCCACTCTCTCTGCGTAGCGCGCGATGACGAAAATGCTGCATTCAAAGTGCTTACACCTTGCGGAATCTGCCAGGAACGTCTCTTTTACTGGGGAGAGGACGTCAAAGCAGCTGTATACGATCCGTCCGGACAGCTTATTTTCAAAACATTAAGTGAGCTTCAGCCAGACCATTGGACAAGAGCTTACCGGACGGAATAAATTCGAATAACTTGCGAAAATTTGAAAGTCACTTTATAATTGTAACTATAATAGTTTCAACTAGGAACATAATGGAGGTTTTAAACCAATGAATATTGAAGTATGGTCTGATTTCATGTGCCCTTTCTGTTATATCGGCAAACGCCGTCTGGAAAACGTACTCGAAAAATTCCCGCATCGGGATGAAGTAAAGTTGCAATTTAAAAGCTTTGAGCTTGATCCTAACGCAGAATTGAACAGCGGAAAAACGAATGTAGACTATCTAACTTCCAAGTACAACATTAGCGAAGAACAAGCTCGCGGAATGAATGCACAGATGAATGCCAATGCTCGTACAGCAGGGCTCGAATATAATATTGATGCCATGATCCCAACAAACTCCTTTGCTGCTCATCGTCTGACTCACTGGGCAGACACTCAAGGTAAGGCCCTTGATCTGAGTGAGCGTTTGTTCCACGCCATCTTTATTGAAGGCAAACACGTTGGTGATCACCAAGTGCTCGCCGATCTCGCCCAGGAGGTTGGTTTGGATCGCGAAGCTGCGGTTGCCGTTCTGTCCAGCGACCAATATACCGAGAACGTACGCGCTGACCAGGCAGAAGGCGCACAGCTCGGCATCCGAGGAGTTCCATTCTTCGTTCTCGATCGTAAATTTGCCGTTTCCGGAGCACAGCCCGACGATGTCTTCCTGGATGCCCTGCAAAAAGCGTGGGATGAACGTTCCCCGTTCACCATTGTTGAATCGAACGATGCCGCATCAGATCGTAACGGTGTATGCACAGAGGAAGGTTGCGAGGTTCCTCAAAACAAACCTTCCAACTAACATAAAAAAAGCAGCAGGATCATGGCAATGCTCATGACCTTGCTGCTTTTTGCTTTACTACTACTCTCTCTTAGTCGTTTTTAATTCGTCATCCATCAACTTTAATTATCTTTACTCTCTTTCACCACTATTTTAGTTTTTCTCCCATTCTATTCTCCATTCATCCCCAACCAGTTGCCTCCCTCTACACACTAACAAACAACCTAAACAGAACAAAACGGAGAAGCGAAGCCCTCCGTTTTGTTACTGCCCTTACCCTCCGAAGCTTCTTTTCCAAGTGACTCTCCTATCCAACATTGCTGCGGAGGGGGCGAAATCGATTCTGTAGAAGCGGAGCGTTCGCCTTTGTTTTCGAATTTCAAACCTTTAAAAATTTCAATCAAAGAAATTCGAAAACAACAGCGATCAAAAGAACGATTCGTCCCTGGAGCTTCCACCAACGTCTACATCATGAACGATTCGCCCCGGAGCTTCCACCAATGTTCATACTTATTTAACTGGAAAATGAGCTTCGCCCTTAATCCCAAAATAATTGATCCGGATGTGGCCCTGTGCGTTTGTCCGCATCGAGTGCATCAATCTGTCTCAACTCATCTGGTGTCAGTTCGAAATCAAAGATATCCGCGTTCTCTCGAATCCGCTCAGGTGTCACCGATTTGGGAATCGTCACAATCTGATTCTGAATATCCCAGCGTAGAATAATCTGAGCCGGCGTTTTGCCGTACTTCTGAGCCAGTCCCTTAAGAGTCGAATCCTGATTCAACTTCCCTTTCATGATGGGACTCCACGCCTCCAGTTGAATCCCTTGTGCTCCGCAGAAATCCTGCAGTTCCTGCTGGATCAGACCTGGATGTAATTCCACCTGATTCACCGCAGGCACCGTACCACCTTCATCTATAAGATCGCGCAGATGATGTACCTGAAAATTGCTTACACCGATCGCACGCACGCTTCCTTCACTATACAGACGTTCAAAGGCTCTCCACGTCTCTTTATATTGATCACGGCCAGGCCAGTGAATGAGATATAGATCAATAACATTTAAACCAAGCTTCTTCCGGCTGGCTTCGAACGCTCTAAGCGTCGAATCATAACCTTGATCATCATTCCAGAGCTTCGTTGTTACGAAAAGTTCATTACGGGCCACACCACTACTCGCAATGGCTTGTCCCACTTCCTCCTCATTGCCATAAACGGACGCGGTATCAATGCTGCGATACCCTACTTCCAGAGCGGTCTCTACCGCCTGTTGCACTTCTTTTCCCTTCGCCTTATAAGTCCCGATTCCAAGCCAGGGCATCGTCACTCCGTTGTTCAGAATTGTACAATCTGTAATATGTTTGGTCATCCTGTACCTCCCGTATTGATTTTTGCCTGCTCACGGTCTATTAACCTTCTGACAGAATTTTAAGCGCTTGTAAAAAGACAAAAAAGACCTGCAGACCATCATGGCCTGCAGGTTACGGTGTAACAGGAACGGTTTACTTCTTCCCTTGCCTGTGCTGATTCTGGAGCGAATGTAACCTCTTCTTCTCCTCAATGAACATTTCCTGTGCTAACTCGAAGCCTTGTCCACCCAGAGACAACTCCGCTTGCTTCATCGCCTGCTCGGTGTGAGCCAGCCGCTGCTCTGCCTGCACAATGGTCTGCGCATTTGGATGGGACATGGCCTGGGAAACAGCATAATGAAGCTTGTTCACCGCATTTTGCGCCTGAGATACCGTTGTACCCGCTTGCAAACTGGAATCATAACGCTTGGGCATGAGTTATTCCTCCTCGGAATCATATTCCTGTCACCCTATTAGCATGGATTGCATAGAGCAGACTTATTCTTTTTTCAAAAATTTGTTCAAACTTTATACTTCCAAGATACGTTTAAAGATCAGAAGCATTTAAGATCAAAAAAGGAGGAATACCGTTTGAACACAAAAGGGATCCGTTTAGGCCTCCTGACCGTTTCATTGCTATCCGTTCTGTTACTCCTATTTTTTATCGTTTGGACACAGCGCCTCACGAATTCGAACTCCACTTATGAGATCAAAGGATACGTCACTTCAGCGATGCATAGAGATATTCCCGTGCCTGCCAATGCCAAACTCATTGAATCCGCAGCATACTCCGATCACCCTACGCAATCTCAAAGCGAAACGTATGAACTGAAACACATCGGGGGTGAACAAGGACTATACCCACCTGAAGAATATTTTCAAAAGTTACATGAAGCGGGTTGGACGGAACTGAAGGAGGAACGGATGGGCCATATTCATGTTCTATATAAAGAAGAGGTTCGGATCGCCATTGAAATTCGGGAGGATACCTTCCAAATATTTTTGCTCCGTTCGGATGAGGATCATCGTCAAAACTTAGGCTAACAAAAAAATGCAACACAAAAAGGAGAGGCTTTTGCCCCTCCTTTTCAGGTATATCAGATCGTTTCTACCGGTTCATTGCCGTTGTCAAAAGATCTTGGTATACGGTTACTTGATGAACTTGGAAACCTTCGTCAGTACCTCTTCTTCTGTTGGAGCACTGATGTATCGGCCATTGACGAAAACAAAAGCACGCTTCGCACATGGGCCGCAATAAGATTTACAACCGATCTTGATTTCTGTGCCTGGAGCCATCTTCTCGAGCTTAGGCACAATGGACTTCAATCGGATATGATTACACTTTTCACATACGCGGATATCGTTAGCCATGAGTTCCCCTTCTTCGCTCCCTTAGTGGTCGCCGTGGTTGCCTTTGGATGGATTCGTGATCACAAATCCTTCTTGTGGCAAGTAGAGGTAATCAATTTTTACGCCATGGAGCATCGGTTGTCCATTTTCCAAAATAACGTCAATGCCTTTATCTGTAGATACTACAGTGTCATTATCTCCTGGCGTATCCAGGTCAAGACCGTAATGCGCATGGTCTCCGTGCGCATGTGTAATCACAACACGCAATAGTTTACCTTCGTTCTCCGGCTTGTCCAGTTCAAGCTTCAACACTTTCGCTGCGTTACGAGTGATTTTGCAGTTCATTCAATTCATCTCCTATATCATCATTGCTGGTTTCAACAATATCAGCATTCATTTTAAACTCCAGCATCTATTGTAAAGAAAGTTACAGCTAATCGCAATAACATTGATGCGAAAACAACGTGAAGTCATATTTTCGACACGACCTCAGGATGTTGCTTTGTCCCCCAGCATTGGATATTTGCATTCAGCTCGGCTGACCAACCAATTCATCAGAATCAGGGTTATTAAACTTCAATTTACAAAGATAAAAAAACGAGCGCCGCTTCAGCGCCCGTTCCAGTTACACGTTTGAACAATAATTGCGTTTCATGCCAGCTAACCCGAGGCACCTGCCTCACGCTCTCCATGGGATAACAATTCTGCCAGTAGCATGCCCACTTCCACACAAATGTCATCAAACTGCTCCACAGGCAGCGGATTCACTCCCAGACCCACCTCTACGGTGAAGCCCGGCTTGCCAAACGCTTGAATAAACCAATCTTTATACCCGGCATCACTGCCACCAAGTTTTACCGCTTTATATCCGGACGCTTTGGCAAGCTTGCGCGACAGTGGTGCACTCTCTCTCGGCTCCAGATCTCGATAATTCCAATAGATTTCTTGACCTTGGCTGTGCAGGGATACAACTGCGGAAAATGCTTGTTCCTGCGTCCACTGTGCAAGTGCCTGAGCCTCAGGTTCCGTCAGTGGAGCTTTCCCAGCATAATCCCGCGGTCCGGGCGAAGAAATACTCCTGCGCGCAACCTCTTCGTCCCAGTGAGCCGGAAACTGATCATTAAGATCCACACCTCTAATGTTAGCTTTCCAATGTGTAAAGTGTGGTCGCCCGCCGTTCCACGCAAGTAATTCCGAAGCATACTTATGATGATTCACTACGCCCTCCTGAACCAATTCCACACCGTCCGGATTCACCATAGGAACTGCCCACAACGTCGTCTCTTGCATCCAGCGCTGCGGATCATACGTATGCCAAAGCGAATGCGTGGAATACGCCTCGGCGTATTCTTCGATAAACCTCATTAGAACCGGCGTAGTTAACCATTCATTGGCATGAACCGATGCATTAACATGGATATGGCGAGGACCTTGCCCGATTCGCACATAGGGCAGTTTTTTGCCCATCACACTTGTACCGATCTCCCCCGATTCTATGAAGGAATAACGCGCTTCCAAT
Organism: Paenibacillus xylanexedens; assembly: GCF_007680605.1. Taxonomy (GTDB): domain Bacteria; phylum Bacillota; class Bacilli; order Paenibacillales; family Paenibacillaceae; genus Paenibacillus; species Paenibacillus xylanexedens_B. Next base: position 547,226 of record NZ_VEIO01000001.1, on the reverse strand, counting down.
CTCTTTATATCTTTGATCAATTCACGATATCCATATTCACCCTCAATGTTCACGATGGTTTTGCCACCAGCCTGAGGAATATGTATACAGCAGCCCCCCCAATCCTTCACCTTGGAGATTTCGGGATTCCTCTCACGAAGCTGGTCTTCCGATAATCCAAAACGCTCTGCCGTTTCCTGCACCGTTTCTCCCGGTGGCACGACATATCTGCGCCCAGTCCCCGGCACCACACGTAGCATCTGACCCGCAAGCAAGTAAGGCTGGGCTGCAACTTCGGGATTCAACGCACACAATAATGCATTAGTCATACGATATGCCGAAGCAATTCGCGGTAACGTGTCACCTGTTTTCACGATAATCCATTGCAGTTCCATGTTGTTCTCCCTTCCACAGGTTTGATTCTCCCAATTAATTTCGTTTAATCGTACCTGTATTATCGTATGCAAGCCCGGTTGTCCGTCATGTGACATCGTTCGCAGACTTCTATGTTACGTTAGATATTCTGGCCACCAGAGCAGACCCGAGTTGCAGCGTCCTAAGAATAATATAAAAGCCCGAACCTTTACAGGTCCGGGCACCGAAGCAAAATTACATAGATGAACGCAGGCTTAATCCTATTTTATTCCAAATAATGATGATTACTAATACATTCCGACAGCGATTACGACAACTGCGTGACCTGCCAGACGACAGGTGTCTTGGAAATTTGCTCTCCCAGCCACTGCTTCGTAATATTCTGGAACATACGCGGATCACCTGTACAGAAAAACTGATGCACGGGCGTTTCGTCTCCGCTTGCCAGCTTGCGTTTATCATATAAGATGGTACTGATTTCTCTCGCTGTTTCATCGGCTGAGCTGATGAGCTTTACATCCTGGCCCATGACATCCTGAATGGTATCCATTAGAAACGGATAATGAGTGCAACCAAGAATCAGACAGTCAATAGGCTGTCTTTTAATTTCTCCGAGCGCTTGATCCACCGTATGCGTTGTATGTTCGGAACGAAATTCACCTTTCTCCACCAGCGGCACCAGTGCAGGGCAAGCCTGACTGACCACATCCACATAAGGAGACAGCTGCTTGAGTGCCGACGTATACGCCCCACTACCGATCGTACCTACAGTCCCGATCACACCGATCCGACCTGTACGTGTTGCCATGATGGCTGCCCTTGCACCAGGATGGATCACCCCAATGACAGGAACATCCACCTTGGTCCGTATATATTCCAGTGCGGCGGCTGTTGCCGTATTGCAGGCGATCACGATCACTTTCGGATTAAACTGGATCAAAAAATCAACGATTTGCTCCGTAAATTGTTTCACTTGTTCGGACGAACGGGGTCCGTACGGTGTCCGGGCAGTGTCCCCAAAATAAATGATCTTTTCCCGCGGGAGCTGACGCATCACTTCCTTCGCAACGGTCAATCCCCCTACACCGGAGTCTAATATAGCAATAGCTTGCTGCACGAACACACCGCTTCCTTCTTCATTAAATTCATTCTGATACTCCATATCAAAAAAGCTTTCTACCTACCCTATGATATTTCCGGCAAAAAGGTACCTACATCTTACCCGATTTCATCGCCGGGTTCAAATATAGGGTTGCGAATCCTGTTGTCACGCAGAGCATGAGAACACAACAAAGCAGGCTTTCCACCGGATTGGGGAAAGCCTGCTAAACCCGCATTGCTTAGTTTTCGTCTTTGGACTCATCGGTAGTAAGCTTCACAATATTTTCGTTCCCCTGTTCTGCTGGCACCAATTTCAAGCCTTGATTTTGTACTGCATCCTCTGCTTGAACCTGGATCTCAGGCTGAACATACCCCTGTACTCCTCCAGCTTTATCCGTATCTGCAATCGCAGCAGAGATCCGGATTTCTTTGCCATCTGAAGAGCAACGCCAGGACTGGATATCCTTAATAACGACATCCGCCGTTTCCTTCACTTTGGATACGATCTGTGAGCTTTGCTCTCCCACTTTTACAGCCAGTTCCTGACCTTTATCCGTAACTTGACGAGCTCCCTCGGAAATATCCTGACGCAATTCACGTCCAGATTTTGGCGCAAGCAACAATGCAGTAACCGAACCAACGACGGAGCCGATTAAAGCCCCCCACAACAAGCTTTTGTTCGAATCTTTCATGATCCATCTCTCCCTTTCATTGGATTAGACACCGGTTTATGAATCAACGATAGGATCTGTTCATCTGGGCCAATGCCTATTCTGTTCATGCATTATAAGCAGGATGGGCTTGACCTGACACTCCGGATTGAAAAAAAAAACGGAACAAATGCCGCTCTGGGTTAAGATACCCATCCTCATTCCTTTTTACCGAACTGTCTGAGGCGTGGGCACAGCATGCTCTTCCCCCGGGTTCAGATCTACGACGTATCGCCCCGGAGCAATTAAAGCAAACTGATGCTCACAGCGCCAGCGCTGCCCTCCAGATGAGCCCAAGGTCTGACCATCCTGCAATACATCTCCCTGATCAAATATGTAATACGCAGCACCGAGCAGTGTCTGAGCCACCGTATCGGGGTCAAGTCCAGTAAAGTGACATTGCACATCAGGTACTCCAAGCGCAGATAAACCCACGGTATCCATAACCAGTTCTCGCTGTTGCTCTGTGCCTCCCGCTTGATACATCCGCACATTCATTGCGGCGTAGAGATGCTCCTCGCGTTCCTGGGATTGAATATAAGCTTCAGGTTCAACCAGTTTGTCACTGCCATACCAGTAAATAGCATCACAATTCAGTGTGTCCAACACAGCCAGCACCGTTTTCTGGAACAAGCCCAGACGCTGTTTACGCGGCATGGCCGCAGTAAACATATCATGAATCCGAAGCGAATACCGGGCAGAAGCTACAGCTTGTCCCGCTTCAGGCCAATGCCAAGCTTGCTGCAAAGCCCCTGCAAAACGCGTACGCTCAACAATCTCATGTACGGGCAGGAAACAAGTTTGAGCAGGAATACTGCCTTCCTGGAAAGCCACTTTATGTGCCATATGGTAAAACACCAGCATCTCCTGTGTTTCCTGTTCCTTTTCCCCCTGCTTTACATCGAGTCTCCCTTGCCCCGTCCGATTGCTGAGTGCCTCCTGTAAAACAGACCGATTCAAATCCGGCTTTTCATTAAACAGGAACTCCACCATATACACGGGGTGAAAACCTGATGACATCTCATCGCTTTCGCGCTTCCCTTGATCTGTCCCTTTCGAATCTTTCTCCATACAACTTCCCTCATTCCTTACTCTGTCACTTGGCCTTCATTTCCCTGGAAAGGTCCAAGTTCTTTTTCCACATAAGCGCTTACCTGGCCGGAGAAATGTTCAAGTACATCCGGCAAGGCTGCACTAAGTGGATTCAACACAGTTCGTTGCCAACTGTAATAATCTTGCACAAGCGGTTTACGTAACGTAACAAGTTGACGCAAAACCCCGTACGTTGATTCATCAAATACGTGCTCTTCATAATTAATCTGGATAATATCATCGTAACTGCTTGCGTCTCTCATAATGAAACCATCAATGAGATAACTGCCCACATCAGTCACGATCTCAACGGCAAGATGCAGACATCGTTCTTGAACCATCCCCAATACCAGACCACCATCCCAGGCCTGTACTACCTGCCGAAGCCCTTCAGCAACTTCCGGTATCGCGTCAAGTCGGCGAGCAATCTGCTCCCTATTCACATAATACATTCATTCACTTCCCGTTCAGTGAGTTATCGGTTTCGTTTCCCTCTGCGCTTAAGCCAGAAGATCATGACAGGGCAAGCGATCAGAAACACAACAAAAATATATAAAAATTCCATAACGTCTCTTAAATCGCTCATGAAGATTCCCCTTCAAATCCAGAATAGAATGTGTAAAACTTTAGATCACATAGTCAACAGCAATGGATTGTTCTCGGACTTCGTTCATATACTTGATGACATCCTGATGGAGCGGGTGAACCTGATACGCCTGAAGATCTTCCAGCGAAGCAAATTCCGCCGTCAGTGAAATGTCGAACGATCTGTCCGAGCGCAAGACATCGATACCCACCTCAAGCGACATGAGAACATCAATTTTACCTTCCAGATTACGAAGAACCTGTGCAGCGGCCTCAATACTTTCTGCAGAACGATCTTTCATTTTGAACAGGACAATATGCTTAATCATCTGGTTAAACACCTCGTTTGAATTAATGAGTAGAACTATTAGCAATGTTTCGTGTATCCAAAATATATCATATCACCGTCTATTACGAAAGGATGCTTGTATGCGTTTCCTGAACAATGGTAATGAACCTGAGAGTTAATCTTTGGTTGCTTCCGACTGCCGATCCGAAGATACTCCCTTATCAGCCCTCTTCTCCTCACCTAGTACAGTTTGGATATCTTCTTCTTTCGCTTGAACGTCTTCTTTCACTGGTGACGAGCTGGCGGAAGTTTGCCGAGGCAAGCTCCATTCCCGGTCAGGCAGACTGCTCTGTTCCTCCTGTTTCTTAAGTACCGCGATAGCCTGTCTGAGCTTGGCAGGTAAAGGTAATCCAATTTTGGCATAATTCTCTGTGATTGAGATCAATTCATTAACCAAGTAAAAATAAATGGCTCCTCCCTTAATAATATCGGTCCCCATAATCAGATCAATACGGTGAGCAAGCAGAACAACGGTCAGCATTAGCCCTTTTCGTGCAAGTCCCCAGAAGCCAATATTACTGTTCAATCCCGTTCCCGTTCTCACAGCCGCCGCCAGACCCGTAACATAATCAATAGCCATAGCGATCGCAAGCAGACTAAGCAACTGATCCCACCCGCCAAAAGCGAACGTCACAACCGCTCCCGAAATCGCAGTAACCGAACTCACCGCTGGGCTCACGTTCCTCACCTCTCCCTTGTTCTTTGTTGTTTGAGCACCCTACAATATATGTGAGAATGAGAGATTGTGACCGTTCATCTGTCTTGCTGAACATGCGGATTTATCGTTTCAGATTTGTGCACTTTTTTCGTTTGAATACCAAAAGCAGATTTACAAATATAGTAGAAGTTCAGGGGAAAAACAGCATGAAATCAACAAAAACAACACAAAAGTTCTAAAGGCCTATAAATAGGTAAATAGAACTAATTAATTTGTAATCTTGTACAATTCATTCCATCTTTTTTAGTGAATCATTGTAATCTAGGAATATACTAGGATGCGTTTCGCAAGAGGTCTAGTTCGTAGTTCCCTCTTTCATGTAGAATGACGCACAAGCGGTTTTCAAACCAGTAAATGCGGCACTTGAAAGTACCCCATTATTTATTGTAGTATTTGGTTAAAAAAATCGGAGGAAATATGCCTAATCAACCAGAACAACATTCCATCCAGGCGTGGTCTCTGATCAACCGTAAATATTTGGGAAAAGGTGTCCGTGTTAAACGGTTCCGCAAACCGACACGCTGTCAAATCCGCAATCGTGTTCTTCTTGCCGTGCTGATGGCCAATGATATTAAGTTGTCTCAGCTCGCTGAAGACCTCTCAATCTCCTCACGCAGTGTAAGCGCGTGGGTGTATGAAGGGCGAATACCCGGCAGTACCAATCTGGACAAAACTTGTCAGTTGCTTGGCTACCCGCGACATATTCTTTTTAATGAAGAGGTCGTGCGCAATAGTCCTGTCATCTGTCAACCTGAGCCTTCCCGCTTTATGAAGCGAACGGTAACCCGCTCTCCAGTGAGTAACCGTATTTTGACAGGCCTGTGTATGGTCCATGATTTGTCGGTGACAGATGTCAGCCACTGGATCGGGGTTCATCCCGGCACTTTCCGCAAATGGCTGCATCAGGGGACGCTGCCTTCTGCCGCGTTTCAGGAACAAGCGGAACAATTTTTCCGCATCCCGAAAACTATTCTGTTCGCAGATGTCATTCTTAAAGATCGTCGTAATCACTAGAACAGCGAACAGCCAAAAGGCTCTGCGCCCTCTCCTGGGGGCCAGAGCCTATTTTAGTTGGATACGCCAGACGATGAACGATGCATAATTTTCCTGAAAAGACCACAAAATGAAACTGTGCAGCGAGCGGATTGATCATTGCATTACAAAAATGAACCACTCCATACTCTACTTTAAGCAGGTGAATACAATGAAGTCATTCAAACATCTGGGGGTCGCCTTGGGTTTTCTCGCTGGAACTACCTTTGGTAGTGGAATTGCGTTTTTGTTTCGTTTCTCGCCCGTTCAATTAATGCTCAGTGTTGCTCTATTCGGTTTAGCCGGCATCCTCTCAGGTCTGCTGACCAGTAAAATTTGGTATAATCGGATTCAGGAGCATTAAGGAAAAAGCAAACGAAAAAAGGTTTGTACATTTCCCATTCGGGAAACATACAAACCTTTTTGTTATGCGGTCGAGAGGACTCGAACCTCCACGGGGGGTTAGCCCACACGGACCTGAACCGTGCGCGTCTGCCAATTCCGCCACGACCGCATATTATGTATCTCTTCATCATCGATGAAAAGTATATCCGGCGAAGCAATTCCTTGTTTTACCGTAATTCAGAGTATACATGTTACATTTTTATATTGCAACAACTTTTTTAATCCCTTAGAAGGACATATGTCCTTTCCTCACGAATTCAAACCGCCTATGTTTATCAATAGTAATTTTATAATGACATAAAGCACCTATACCAATGAAGGGGACTTTCATTTGCTGAATTCAAAACTATGTTTTATCGGAGCCGGATTCCATGCCTCCACGAATATTTACCCTGCAGCGATCGAAGCGGGGGCAACCATTCAGGCTGTGGCTACAAGGAGTCTCGAACGTTCTAGGGCGACCCTGCTTCGCTTTGGCAGTTCAGGTCAAGCCTATGATCATGCCAGCCAGATGCTGGAGCAGGAAACCTGTGACGGAGTCGTCGTCGTTGCTCAGCCAGTCGATCAAACCAAACTTGTTCTGGAATGCATTGAGGCAGGTAAACATGTCTATGTGGACAAACCACTTGGCTGGACAGCAGAAGAAGCCGCTAAGGTGGCCCAAGCAGCAGATCAGGCTGATGTTGTGGTCATGGTCGGTTTTATGAAACGTTATGCCCCGATCTATCGGAAACTCAAGGCATTGGTTGATGAGAGAACACTCGGTAAAGTGCGCTCGTTCCAGATGAAATTTGCCGTAGATAGCACGCCCTTTTGTGAAAATGAAGAACAGTTTATGAAACTTGCTGCCATACATATGGTGGATCTCATGCGTTATTTGTTTGGCGAAGCTACACAAGTAACAGGAACGACTGTAAGAGATGGAAAACATATTAACCAGAGTATTTCCTTGATTTTTGATGAAGGTGTCATCGGCAATGCCTACTTTACAGGAATGAGTGCATGGTCACGCGAAAGCGAAAGTGTTCTGGTTACTTTTGAGCACGGATTCGCTCTAGCCGATGAGATCACCAAACTTACAATACATGAATCTCATAAAGGAGATCTTCTTCCATGGAAGTCTCTTGAAGAACACGATTCGGTATACACCCCTTCCGGCACGCCAATGTCTGGTGCCTATAGAGATCTTTATCTGCGTGGCTTTGTAGGTGAAATGAGACACTTTATGACCTGTTGCCAGACGGGGGCCGTTCCACTCTCAAGCGCCCGCGATAATGTTAGCACAATGGCTTTATGTGACCGAATCCTGTCATCTTTCATATAAAAACAAACAGAAACAGACCCTGTTCATAAGGGTCTGTTCGTATTCTTCCGTTTCTCTGTTCTCCTGTGCTACTATTTTGCTTTTTCCACCGTCTGAATGATGACGGTTCGATTACGGCCCTCTTCTTTGGCCAGATAGAGCGCATTATCTGCCAGATGAAACAATTCCGATTCCGTGCGGGAATGCAACGGAAACTCAGCAATGCCAGCAGATATCGTAACTGTACGATCGACCACCAGCACACTTTCTTCAACTGAAATCCGAATGCGTTCGGCCGTCTCATATGCCTTCTTCGAATCGCAATTCCGCAACAGTACAACAAATTCTTCACCGCCAAACCGGAAACAAACATCCTCAGGCCGTACAGACATCTGAATCAGCTTCGCGATCTGTTTTAAAACCTCATCCCCGGTCGAATGACCATAGGTATCATTAATTAACTTAAAGCGGTCTATATCGAGAACAATGATTGCAAATGGATTCTCATCATGAGTCCATGCCTGAATCACTTCCTCAAAGGTTCTGCGATTGTTCAAACCAGTTAATACGTCCGTTCTTGCATCATACACCAACTGATCTGTCTTGTTTCTGAAACTTGTCATAGCTCCAAGCACCGCTCGAGTAAGCAGATCGGCTTCCCTGTTCCAATGCGGCTTCACGACAGGCAACTCCACCTGCCCTTTGTCTACTTGTTGCACAAGATCAGCCAAGAATACAAACGGATGTACCAGCTTCCGGGCAACTCTTAACACAATTAGAGTCAACAATATAAAGGGTACAGCTATGTATAACAGCAACAGTCCGATCTGACGGTTTAACTGATCATATACGATTTGGGTTGGAGATACGACAACCACTCCCCAGTTGGTTGCTGGAACTTTGTAATATCCTGCAAGCGTATTAACCCCATCCAAATTCGTATATTGCTCTTGTCCCGTCTGATTTTTGATGAGTTTCTGCACCACTGTATTCGCCCTAATATCTCTGCCAATTCGGCTGACGTTGGGATGAAAAAGCAACGTTCCCTTGTGGTCAACTATAAAAAAGTATGTACCGTTGTCGGTTTTAAGTTGACTCCCAAACGACAAATCGAGTATATTATTCTCCTGCAAATAGATACTCCCACTAATCATGCCTTTGTATTTCCCCATTGGATCAAAAATTGGTTCACTGAGAAAAACAATTCTACGATTCGTTCGCGGTGTCACGTAAGCATCTGATATGTATGAGGCTTTGGATTTGATCGCCGCTTTGGCCGCCTCGGAGCTCACATGTGTACCAATACTGGCCTGAGAATACGGTGACCTCGACAGCACAAGCCCCATCTGGTCTGCCAAGACTACAGCGTTAAAATAATCACTGCTATTATGGATGAGATCCAGCGTAGTGTTCAGTTTCTCCTTATCATTGAAATCGACATTTTTAAAATGTGCGGCCCCATACTTTAAGCTTTTTTTCATGGATTCAAATAAGGAATCTAACGTTTGACTCATCTGTACAGCACTCGCATAGTTAACCGAAAGAGTATTGTTAATAAGAGATTGTTTCTGGGTGGTATACGAGGTAATCACCATAATTGTTAACGTCATCAATACGGAGATTGTAACGAATCCACCAAGTAATGCGGTAAGGCTGACTTTTTTGAACTTCTTTACTTTTCTGCGCAATCTGGATTTTTTTTTATTTGCAATCATTTTGCTTCCCCCGGATTTTCATAAAAAAGCATACCTACATCATCATATAATAAAGTTGTTAAGAAACAATGAAGAAATGACGTATATTAACTTTGAATTTATAGGATTGACGAATTTATGACAAAATAATGCATCCGGGAAAAATTGCGACTCCTTTTCCTCTTGTTATCCTTCAATGATATAACCCTCTTCCAGGTTTTGCTCAACAAAGCCCGCCATATACCGCACCTGAACATCAATTGGGCGAAGACTTCCCATCAATATGCGATTCTGAACGTCATTGGGCTCAGCCGGAAGTGCAAAGGCACGTACGTAAGGGAATTCTATTCCAAGCGTTGTGTAGATTGCGTTGACAAGTTGATCGTTACCACTACGTCCAAACACATTAAGCAGCACAGCACCGCCTGCATACAGTTTGTCTTTTGCCATGTTAAAAAAAGAACGGTTCGTAAACTGCTCCGGCGTGCCTGCGGCCGTAAATGCATCAATAACAATATAATCATACGTCCCAGCCTGTTCCCGTTCCAACAGTTCCCGACCATCACCAATCAGCACCGGCGACCCTTTATAACCAAAAAATTGCTGGCTAATTTCCGCAACCTCCGCATCCAGCTCCGCTACCTTAACTTGTCGATCAGACAAATAAGATGGGATTGTGCCAATACCCTGCCCCACGACGAATACGCGATTGTAATGCCGGTTATTTCGTTCCATCAGATGCAGCATAGCCCGCGGGTACTCTAGAACAATTCTGGAAGGTTGCTCTACATCGATCGCCCCCTGCACGGCATCATTGGAGAATTGCAATACGCGAAAGTGTCCCTTTTCCCCGTAAAGCCTTTTCGTCTCGTACACAGTCAACTCATGCTGCTCACTTTTATTCCGGTATAGTACTCTCAACTTCCTGCTCCCTTCGGATGAACCTTTGAACCTATGAAATCCATATTACAAAGAAACGATGAAATCGATATTACAAACCAATCGCTTCGTGTAATGCCTGCACATAAGCCACGCCGAGATTGGAAAGTGACGTGCTTTTATGACAAATCCACCCGACATTGATGGACTCTTCACATTCGAGCGGAACCGGAATGATCTCGTTGCCGTTCAGATCGGCGCTGAGCACTCCAGTCGATATCGTATACCCGTTCAGACCGATAAGAAGATTAAATAAAGTTGCCCGGTCGTTCACCTGGATGCTTTTCGGATGAGATAACGTACTCAGAATTTCTTCGGAAAAATGAAAAGAATTATACTCTCCCTGGTCAAAGGACAGGTAAGGGTAATCCTGAAGCTGTTCAATAGCCACGGACACCTGCTTCGCAAGCGGATTGTTCACACTGATGAAAATATGCGGTTTCGCTGTAAACAGACTTGTAAACACAAGTCCGGCATCCTTTAATAATTTATTGATGACTTTGGCGTTGAATTCGTTCAGATAGAGAATGCCAATCTCACTCCGAAGACTTTTTACATCCTGAATGATCTCATACGTTTTGGTTTCGCGCAGTGCAAGCTCATACTCATCATGACCGTACTGCTGAACAAGCTTTACAAAGGCATTCACCGCAAAAGCATAGTGCTGTGTGGATACCGAAAAGTGTTGCGGAGACGGCTTCGCATTCAGATAGCGATTCTCCAACAGTTCGGCCTGTTCAACGACCTGACGAGCATAACTTAGAAACTCCACCCCTTCTTTGGAAAGAGTAATGCCTTTATTCGTACGTTCAAAAATGGTAATACGAAGCTCCTGTTCCAGATCGCGAATCGCGTTTGATAAACTCGGCTGGGAGATAAACAACCGTTTGGCTGCTTCGTTCATCGATCCGTGTGTGGCAACCTCGATTACATATTTAAGTTGTTGTAATGTCATGGCTTGACTCCTTTTTCCGATATCCCTTGTACATCCTATATTCCATCAAGAGAAAGTTTTCTTTTGGGCGATCCCTGTCACTAGATTCTCTGCTTCCAGCGAACAACGTTCAGGAAACATACTACGTTGCTCCAGCTTATCCTGAATAAAATCAACGACCTGTTGCAGCGAGGCGATCTGATCTTCTACTTTTTTCTGATAATTGACCAGCATCTCCCGTTCCTCAGGGAAATCGTTCAAATCCGACTCCAGCGACATCTGCAGAAATGGCTTCATATCCTCAAGCGACATGCCTGTTTTCTTCAGACAAGTAATCAGACTCATCGTCTGGATGTCCTGTTCCGAATAGACCCTGTGGCTACTTGCTTTACGCTCCGCACGGGGGAGTAGACCAATCTTCTCATAATAACGAATGGTATCTTTGGATAACCCCGACCGCTCTGATGTTTCATGAATGGAGAACGTACTTTGCTCACTCATCATTAGCCCTCCCATACCCATACTTCTCTCTATCATATAACTTGGAGTTGGCTCCAAGTCAAGCCTGAAATATCCCTCTTGACTTGGAGCCGACTCCAAATTGTAGAATGAGCTCTCCTGCAGATTCATCGGCGAAATTACCGTTCTATGTATTGCACGCCGATTGTTTCTGAAATTACACGAATACATGAGGAGGTCTTCATGATGACCCATGCTAACCCGCTTCGCACTGCCGTAATAACAGGCTCCACTTCAGGAATCGGCCTGGAGCTTACACGACAGCTTCTAACAAATCAATGGGAGATTATCGGTCTTAACCGCTCCCCGTTTCCAGCAGATGATAGCTTCATCCAATCCGCATTAATCTCAGGTCAACTGCGCTCTGTTCAAGCCAACCTCACGAATTATGCCAGCCTCCGCTCTGCAATGGAGCAGATTCGGTCTCAGACGGATAGAATCGACGTTCTGTTCAACAATGCGGGCGGAAGCTCATCTACCCTTCAATACTCCGATCAGGGGCGTGAGCTGCATTTTGAGCTTCAGACGGTGGTTCCTTATATCATCTACCAGGAGCTTTATGATCTGCTCCGCCAAGGGACGATGAAAACCGTCGTGAACACCTCCACAACTGCTTTTCGTACGATGAGGACGTTCGACCCGGGTACGCTGGAGCGGCCAGCCTCGTTCAAAAAGCTGTTTGGTCCTTACGCTGCGTCCAAGCTTGCCCTCTCATTATGGACAGCCGAGGCTGCATCTAGTGCTATGGTGGATAATATTCGACTTCTTAGTGTTGATCCGGGTGGAAACAACACGCTAAAAAACGACAAAACATCCGGTTTGCCCTTCTATATCAAACCTGTTATGAAGTTATTCTTTTCTCATCCAAGTCGCGGCGCATCACTGCTTCATGACGCTGTACTCGGGAACGTGAAGCATGATTCCGGTGCGTTTCTGGTTAACAATAAGGCAGCACGGCTTCGTTTTCAGGAGCAGGGCTCTGCTGTACTTCAACGCGTGCATGAGATCTATGAGCAAAACTATCTGGACTAATTTCCAGCTAGAGATTTCTCTGAGATAACTGTACCTCTTCTTGAGCTTTAAAATGCTAATCTCAGGTCCTTGACTTGACCACTACGGTCAGGTCTTTTTATGTTTGTCCTTCATATTTTCCAAGCCTGCTTTCATAGGTGTAAACATAGTGAGAAGACCGCATGAAACGGATCGCGGCAGATATTCGGAAGGAGACATCAGGATGAGTAAAGAAAAACAGCCCAGTGCTCAGCCGTTTATTATCCCCCAGCCTATTCGAAGTGACGGTGCAGGCGGCCCGGATTATGGACCAAGAGATGTATTAAGAGACAAGCAAAATCCCGATATGCTTGTGCCCCCTAAGACAGACAATGGCTTGTTACCTAACCTCAGGATGTCCTTCTCTGACACCCACATGCAGCTCAATCACGGCGGCTGGTCACGTGAAATTACGGTGCGTGATCTGCCTGTTGCCACGACGCTCGCCGGAGTGAATATGAGCCTGACTCCGGGCGGCGTCCGCGAACTGCACTGGCATCAGCAATCGGAATGGGCCTATATGATCTGGGGTACAGCCCGCATCACTTCTGTGGATCAGAACGGGCGGAACTTTATCGCTGATGTGGGTCCTGGTGATCTTTGGTTTTTCCCAAAAGGACTTCCTCATTCGATTCAAGGGTTGGAGAACGGGTGTGAATTTTTATTGGTATTCGATGATGGGAGCTTCTCTGATCTAAATACATTATCCATCTCAGACTGGTTTGCCCATACGCCACCAGAGGTATTATCCTTGAATTTCGGCGTTCCTGAATCAGCCTTTCAATCGATGCCCAAGGAACAGGTTTATATTTTTCAAGATGATGTACCCGGTTCACTCGAAAGCCAGCGTGTTCAATCACCCTACGGAACGGTTCCTCTTCCGTTTACCTATCGTTTGCTAGCACAGGAACCTTTGATTACACCAGGAGGAAGTGTGCGCATCGTCGATTCCACCAACTTCCCGATCTCCACTACAGTCGCTGCAGCACTAGTCGAGATTAAACCTGGAGCGATGCGTGAGTTACACTGGCACCCCAATGCCGATGAATGGCAGTACTATTTGACGGGTGAAGGACGAATGACCGTCTTTGGTGGCAATGGTATCGCACGAACCTTTGATTACCGGGCTGGAGATGTAGGGTATGTTCCCGTTGCCATGGGCCACTATATACAAAATACCGGTAAAGACACATTATGGTTTTTGGAAATATTCCGAAGTGACCGTTTTGAGGATGTTTCTCTGAATCAATGGATGGCTCTGACACCGCGCGATCTGGTACGAGACAATCTGAATGCCCCTCCAGAACTGCTGGATGCATTGCGCAAAGTGAAATGGCCTGTCGTATAAAAATAACATGAGCCTGTATCATGCTTTTCGAATTCGGGTAACAATAAAAGCAGACTTACCCTTGAAAAAGTGGTCTGCTTTTTTGTCTCCTCGATTTTTATTGTCCTCTAGTATTCGCAACGTTCCCTACACTCTCACACTCCGCGCTTGATTGCCTGGATATACACGCTTTCCCCTTCAAAGCTGAGAATTTCATCCTGCTCTTTCTCCACGATATTAAAATAACTTCTCACCTTTTCCTTCGCATGTAGTAATCTTGCTTCAAGCTCCAGCCGCCCTTCTCCAAAGAGGGTTGCACGTGTGCACCAATCATCAAAATGAAATTTTTTTGCAAAAGAAACCATCTTTTCGACCCGATACCCCATACGTTCAAAAAGCGCAATCCATTCTGTTTTCCGCCATGCCCGAACATGACTAGGGTCACGCATCTTCTCTATGTCGTTGTAGAAACGATCCAGTTCATCCTGCTCCGGAGCTACATTGTCAATGAACAGTAATCGGCCACCAAGTTTGGTAACTCGATAAGCCTCAGAAGCAAACGAGGATACATCCGGAAAATGATGCGCTGCAATCCGGCAGGTCACCAACTCAAAGCTGTTGTCCGGAAAAGGTATATGCTCTGCATCTCCCGTTACAAAATCCACATTTTCATGACCATTGCCCTGGATAAAACGTGTAGCCACCTCTAACATCCCTTCAGTCAGATCGAGGGCTGTCACGCGACTTACCAGCGGAGCAAGCGCATTCGCCACATGTCCTCCACCCGTTGCTATATCCAGCACATTCATATGTTCTGCCGCCTGAGATGATGCAACGAGCAACGCAAGGTCCTCACCTTGTGCATGAATTGCACTTGTGACATAATGCTCGGCATTCTGAGAAAATTGCTTCCGCATCTGATTTTTGATCTGATCCCTCTCCATTTTGATTCCTCCTCTTTCTCTTGGACATATCTTACGGATATATGCTTGATTTTACTTTCCGTCACTTCTGTATTTCTAAAGTTCCATCTAGTGAAACTCAGTTTCATTATATATACATTCATCATATCATACCCCCTACCCAAACGAAACAAGAAACACAAAAAAGCATCCCTTCAATGAAAATTTCACTGGAGAGATGCCTAGAGTTGATAATCGTTTCACCATGGGTACAGCAAGTTCACCTGAACTTGCATTAACCTATTTTTTTTATTTAACAAGCGTAGGTGATTTCTTCCACAATCCAAGAATCAGACCGGAGATGACAGAGCCAATAACAACTGCGAGCAGGAACAGCAGAGTGTGGTTAGCGAGAAGTGCTACAAAGACACCACCGTGCGGAGCGGGAACATTAATGCTCCACAGCTGAGTAAGTCCACCTGCTACCGCAGAACCAATAATACAAGAGGTCAGTACACGAAGCGGGTCAGCCGCTGCAAATGGAATTGCACCTTCCGTAATAAAGGAAAGGCCGAGTACATAGTTTGTCAGACCGGATTTACGCTCTTGCTCCGTGAATTTGGATTTGAAGAACGTTGTTGCAAGGGCAATCGCCAGTGGAGGAGCCATACCGCCTGCCATAACCGCTGCCATCCATGCCCCGTCTGTGTTTCCGCTGGATGTGAATACACCAATCGCAAAGGTATAAGCCGCTTTGTTAAACGGACCACCCATATCAATCGCCATCATGCCGCCGAGCAGCAAACCGAGCAATACTTTGTTACCTGTTCCCAGGTTACCCAGTGCATCTACAAGCCAGGTGTTCAGGGAACCAAAAATCGGATCAAAAACATAGAAACTAATTGTACCCACGATCAGCAGACCAAGTACCGGGTAGAGCAGGATCGGTTTCAAGCCATCGATCGCTTTTGGAAGACCTTTCAGCGCTTTACGCAATCCAATAACAACATAACCCGCAAGGAAACCGGCAGCTAGACCACCAAGGAAACCTGCATTGGAGTTTACAGCCATCAAACCACCGACCATACCAGGCATCAGGGCTGGACGATCACCGATACTCATCGCGATAAATCCGGCAAGTACAGGAATCAGGAAATGGAACGCGCCTGTTCCTCCACCAATGGTTTGCAGCAATTGTACGATCGGATTCTCAGGACTTGCAAGTTGTTCAAACAAGAAGGAGATGGCGAGCAGGATACCACCGCCGACAACGAATGGTAGCATGTGTGAAATCCCGTTCATCAAATCTTTGTAAATTTTGCTTCCCACGCTTATCTTGCTATCGCCTGCACCTTCATCGCTCGCTTTTCCACCTTGGCTACGATAGATCGGTGCATCGCCGTTAACCGCCTTGCGGATCAGTTCTTCGGATTTACGAATCCCGTCACTTACGGGTCTTTGCAACACCGGTTTACCGTCAAAACGAGCCATCTCTACATTTTTGTCAGCAGCGATGATAACACCTTTGGCACGAGCGATCTCGTCAGCAGTTAATACGTTTTGTGCACCTTCGGAACCGTTGGTCTCAACACGTATATTGATGCCCATTTCTTGGGCTTTTTTCTTCAAAGCATCCTCTGCCATAAATGTATGAGCGATACCTGTTGGACATGCTGTAACAGCAACAACGAAATCTTCTGTATTTGCGTTTCCAACAATGACACCGGAGTTGTTTTTCACGTTGTTAGCACTACTTTCAGTCGAAGATGCTTGTGCTTCTTTCTCTAATTTCGCTTTCTCTTTCATTGCTTCTTTCTCTGCAGCTTCCGCTTGCTTCGCATCAAACAAAGCGCTAACTTCTTGAGGTGTATTGGTGTTCATCAGCTCAGCGATGAAATCGCTGTCAACGAGCAACCTTGAAAGAGCCGCTAATGTGCGGAGATGCGTATTGCCCGCGCCTTCTGGAGCTGCAATCATGAAGAAGATATGAGCAGGCTGGTCATCCAACGCTTCGAAGTCCAAACCCTGTTTACTTTTTGCAAAAACGACTGTTGGTTCATTGACCGCTTTGGTTTTTGCGTGTGGCATAGCAATACCGCCGCCGATGCCAGTGCTGGACTCGGCTTCTCTTTTGTAGATCATTTCTTTAAATAACGCTGGATCATTAATACGTCCACTCTGGTTAAGACTAGCAATCAGTTCGTCGATCACCTCGTCTTTGGTTGTTGCTTGCAGATCCATAATCATCGTTTCCTGGATCATTAAGTCAGTGATTTTCATCTTGGAACACTCCCTTAAGTTCGGTCGGCCTGCACATGGGGCAGGCCTTATATCAGTTATTCAAGGTAATTAAAGCGTTGTAATCGTCACCTGATTACGCAATTCGTCAATAAACTCACGTGTAGCGAGGTCATCCGAGAAGGCTGTCGCACTGCCGGAAGCTACCCCTGTACGGAATGCTTCAAGCAAGTCTCCTTGTAACACATAGGTACCAACAAATCCGCCAATCATCGAATCACCGGCACCAACGGAATTTTTCACAGTGCCTTTAGGTACGGTTGCGTGATAGACATTCGTCTCGGTGATGAACAATGCTCCTTCTCCAGCCATGGAGATCAACACATGTTTGGCACCTGCTTCGAGCAATTTACGTCCGTAAGAAACCAATTCTTCACGTGTTTCAATGGTTACGCCAAACAATTCAGCTAGTTCATGATGGTTCGGCTTCACCAGTAGCGGCTGATGAACGAGTGCTTGCATCAGAGCAGGTCCTGTTGTATCAATCACGAACTCGGCTTCTGTCTGTTTACATACATGAATGAGACGATCATAGAAATCTGAACCAAGTGATGGCGGAACGCTACCAGAGAGAACAACGATATCTCCTTTTTGCAAAGAAGATAGTTTATTTAGTAATTGCTCGGCCTCTTCTGTACGAATCGCTGGTCCAAGACCGTTAATTTCTGTCTCATCCCCATGCTTCAGCTTGATGTTAATGCGAGTATCATCTGCAATGGTGACAAAATCCGTTTGAATCGCATCTTCCTGCAACTTGTCATTGATGAAACGTCCCGTGAATCCACCCAAAAATCCGATAGCTGTGTTCGCAGCACCGAGTTGATTCAGAATCCTGGAAACGTTAATGCCTTTCCCGCCAGGTAATTTCAAATCCCGATTCATGCGGTTAAGCCCGCCAAGCTTCAAATCGTGTACTTCGACGATGTAATCAATGGACGGGTTGAGTGTTATCGTATATATCATCGCTATCCCTCAATTATTTTAGTTTTCTGGGTGATTACTGCACGCCAATGTTCAGGCATTCGCTCCGTAATCAAATCTGCCTCCTCCAAATCAAACAATTTGGCAAAAGTAATATCCCCGATTTTGCTGGAATCAGCCAGCACATAGGATTTCCCTGACAATTGATGTGCACGCCTCTTAATCAAGGCTTCCTCTGGATCAGGAGTTGTATACCCCATTTCCGGATCTACTCCGTTACTTCCTAGAAAACACTTGTCAAATCGGAAATTATCCATGTTCTGTAGCGCGATACTGCCGATCACCGCTTTGGTATGAATTTTCATCATGCCACCCAGCAAGTAACTGCGAATTCGTTTGCTTACCAGCGCCTCCACATGGGATAGTCCATTGGTGACCACGGTTACATCCCTGGCTTCGATAAAAGGGATCATAGCGAGTGTTGTTGTGCCTGCATCCAGATAAATGCACTCTCCATTCTGGATTTCCTGCGCTGCCAGGCGGGCAATCACTGTCTTCTGTTGAATGTTTTTGAACGTTTTTTCCTCCATACCTGGTTCTAATGACTTTTCATTTACCAGTGAAGCACCACCATGAATACGTTTGAGCATCTGTCGGCTTTCCAGATCAATCAAATCTCTTCTAATCGTGGATTCAGAAACACCCAACACATCAACCAGTTCTTGCAACTTCACAATTCCCTGTAAATGTAAGCGCTCTACAATTGCAGCATATCGTTCTTCAGTCAGCATATGCATTCCTCCAACTGCTTCTATAGTATCATAAATCCCGTAAAAAACAATCATTTTCATTCAAAATAATTTAAAAACCTTCAAAAACTTTCACTGTTCGACTTATTTTCTTGTCCAAGTGTCCCTATCCAATAATCCCTAGCACGCATCTGATAACCTAGTCCCTGCAACGGAGAGGTGATGACTTCAATGTCAGACCGTACGATCAAACGACGGAAAACCTGTGTGTTACATCCAACCAAAGAATCTTCACGCATGCGTTCGGGCTGGATTTCCTTCAATTGGAGCGGTTACGCAAAAAGAAAAACAACTCATCCCTATAGGCGGATTTCTGCTGATTGGACCGTACTGTCGTCTGAACGGCCGCCCTCCTGCCTTCTGTACCAGAGATAAAGGAATCCTGATTCAGGGCCAGCGTATCTTATCGATACCCGAATCTCCCAATTGTCGCAGAGATGGATTTGTAGTTCGTCGTGCTCATTAAGACTTGTCATTAAAAATCCTGCAACAACCGCCGCTTCTGGTGGCAGTGCTGCAGGATTTTGACGTTTTTGTATAATACGGCGTATTTCTACAATAACTCCGTGCTTTCCACTTCCGGCTTGGGTTTGAGCCATTTGCCTTCTTCGTTGATAAAAGCACCCTTGAATCTTCCCATCTCCAGTTGCTCGATGAGCTTTTCCTCATCCGTTGCCAGTATCTCAATTAACTGTTCTAAGGTGTAATATTGTTCTGGATCATAATCAATCAAGATGGGTACAGCGGTGTCATATAATTCACGGATCAGATTCTCGAAAGAAAGTCGCCCAAGATTGGGCATCTGCCGATAGAGCTGTAATGGCTGAGAGACCATATTACGGAATGATTTGTTCTCAAGATTCATCCACAACGTGTTACAGGCTTGCACACTCATATAATTTTGCTCTACATCATAGAACTGTACTTCCTCAATTTTCATAAACTTCTCTTGAAAAGCTACAATTTTGGTTAGAGGTACATTGCGTACACGTGATGCTTTTTTGACATGAGCCCTGAATTGCTCATAATTCATTTGTTTTATTTGTTTCTTTTCTACCATTTGTTATCCCTGCCTTTAACATGATCCAAACGACATTTTACAATAAATCGACACCGAGTGTAAGTCACAATGTAAAAAAACAAAAAAAACGTACAGCATCTCCTGCTGCACGAAATAATTTATAGGATTGCCTCAGCCAAGAACGGGGCGTTTCACCCATGTCTCCGTAAATTCCAGCTCATTGTAATCATAAAACCCACGAAGTGTCTCCTCCCGGTCATCGAGGAACAATTGATCGGCTATACCTGCAACCAGTTTGGGGATGGCACTTCTGGTGCCCGATATCGCTGAAGCAGACAGCCCACAACTGGCCAGAGCAGAATAATTGAATATAAACAAACCATGCAGTAGCGTTTTTCCCTGTTCACTTTTACTGGTCATTGCAAATCCAGCGCTTAAAAAAGGGTGTGCATCAAGTAGCGCATTCCGAACTTCCAGCGGGGCTTCGTAACAATCTTGCCAGCGAGCAATGTGCTGTTCCACGAGTTGCAGTTCAGGACGAAGAGCGGGATCGCTGAGCAGACCTGTACTTACAATAAGGAAATCAAACGTATAAGTTCCATGTGCCGTTTCAACCTTTGCTCCTTGATTCGTAGCCTGCACGCTTAACCACGGTGAATCCAGATGTAGCTCGAATCCAGGCCAAGATGCGGCCCGGTTGAACGTATCATTGGTAGGTGGCTGATTATATTTGAAAAAGTGAGATATCACCTGATACTTATCAGCCATAGGTAAAGCGTGAAACCGCTCGATCATGCCGGATTGTTCCATTTGACGAATCGGATTGACTCGTGGTAATTGTTCACGTCTGACAAAAACATGGGCTTCAGCCACACCTGAGGCTAGCGCGTGGTTTGCATTGTCAAAAGCCGATGCACCACCGCCGAGCACTGCAACCTTTTTTCCTTTTAACCGTTCAAAGTCAATTTTTTCTGAGGTATGGGCATACAACTCTCGCGGCAGATGATCTGAGATTATTGAGGGTACATGCCACTCACCGCCTCCTTGAATACCGGTTGCAAGCACAACTTTCCGAGCCAAAATCAGCTTTTCACGAGTTCCTTTTTCGTTTACATGCAGACGATGGATTCCATCCTGCCCAGGTTCAATGAGGTTCAACTTAACTTCGTTCTGTACTGGAAGGTCCAGCACTTCCCGATACCAACGCAAATAATTCATCCAGTCCCCGCGCGGGATTTTATCGATCTGCTGCCATCCCTCAACACCCTCCTGAGCCTCCCACCATGCACGAAAAGTCAGCGATGGAATCCCTAGATCAATAGAAGTTAGGTGCTTCGGCGTCCGCAACGTTACCATACGTGCATAAGTTTCCCATGGCCCTTCTTGCCCTGCCACATTCTCGTCGATGATCAGAATATTCGAGATCCGTTCGCGCAAAAGTCCAAATGCAGCCCCAAGGCCGCTCTGTCCACCGCCTACAACAACAACATCATAGACATGCCCCTCTGCATGCTCTCTTGTACGAACCCAGCTGGTACCTCCAAAACATAGATAAGCTAAATCTTGCTTCACACGTTCATTCAAAGCTTCGAGGCCCATACTTCACCAACCCTTTCATAATCTATCTAGAACAGGCTTCGTTGCATTCATACACACTCATCTCCAGGTTACTTTGCAATATCCGAATAGAATTAGCGTTATTATATGAGTTGAAATCCGGTAGGGGAAGCTAACAGAAACGTAATTGTCATTCAACCTAAAAAAGTTGGGTATACTTGTTTCCCTATACTAAAGAAAATCACTATGTTTAAAATTTGCGCTGAGATACTTTTTAATCAATGAAGATAACGGGAGAGCGTACAAAAAGACAGACTCAGATCTGCTCCAAGCCTGTTTTTCTATGACTACCCGTTATTGCACTTTTGCCAAATTATCTATATGCCTCGTACATCACATTTTAAATAAGCGTGCCTAAGTCATCTGATGAACAGACCAGAAAATCCCGTTCGTCGCACCGCTACCTAAGTTGAGTGAAATGGTTAGACCGTTTGCAGCATAGAACAGCCCGATGACGTCACCTGCATTTAAAGCCACTTCCACCGCTAAGGTAACAGAGCTGCTACCGAGCACAGCTCTAAGGGTGAGCAACGTAACAGCTACATTCAGAACGGGCAACAGTCCACTCACTAATGTTGTGACGGTTGGCGATGTTCTCTGAACCAGAAAAGCCGGATTTACTCCTGCACCCAGAGAAAGAGCAATGGCTGCGGTTGTTGCATAGTTAATTGTGGCTTCAATTGAATACCTTCCTGCCGTTGGAATCGTATAATTCCCTGTTGTTGCATTAAAATTAGGACTAGTATAGAACGGACTGGCTGTCGACCAGTTTGTTAATTGTGTACTTGTAGACGTAGTCAGATTGGCGAGAAAAGCCGAAAATCCTTCGGTTGCAAAATTAGGACCAGTCGCTCCTGTGGGTCCCGTTGCTCCAGCTGTGCCCGTCACTCCGGTGGCTCCGGTAACTCCTGCCGTACCTGTCGCACCTGTGGCTCCGGTTGCTCCTGCCGTACCTGTCGCACCTGTGGCTCCGGTGACTCCTGCCGTACCTGTCGCACCTGTGGCTCCGGTGACTCCTGCCGTGCCTGTCGCTCCTGTTACTCCAGTGATTCCTGCTGTGCCTGTCGCACCCGTTACACCGGTTACACCTGTTGCCCCTGTTCCTCCTGTGACTCCAGTCGGTCCCGTCGCACCCGTGGCTCCCACCAACCCAGTGCCTCCAGTTGCACCTGTTACGCCAGTTTCTCCCGTGATTCCAGTCGTTCCCGTCGCACCCGAGGTTCCGGCCAACCCAGTAACTCCGGTTGTACCTGTTGCCCCTGTGACTCCAGTTAACCCAGTAACCCCGGTTGGGCCTGTTGCTCCAGTCCCTCCCGTGACCCCACTCGTTCCCGTCGCACCCGTTACCCCAGCCACTCCAGTAACCCCGGTTGCACCTGTCGCACCAGTCTCTCCCGTGATCCCACTCGTTCCCGTCGCGCCCGTGGCTCCGACCAACCCAGTAACCCCGGTTGGGCCTGTTGCACCCGTTTCTCCCGTGACTCCAGTCGATCCTGTCACACCTGTCACACCTGTTGCTCCGGCATCTCCAGTAACTCCGGTTGGACCTGTTACCCCAGTCTCTCCCGTAACTCCAGTCGCTCCGGTAGCACCCGTGAGTCCGACCTCTCCAGTTACCCCGGTTGGGCCTGTTGCCCCTGTCTCTCCCGTGACTCCCGTCGGTCCGGTCGCACCTGTTACTCCGGTCAACCCAGTAACCCCGGTTGGACCTGTTGCACCCGTTTCTCCCGTGACTCCCGTCGGTCCGGTCGCACCTGTTACTCCGGTCAACCCAGTAACCCCGGTTGGACCTGTTGCACCCGTTTCTCCCGTGACTCCAGTCGATCCTGTCATACCCGTTGCTCCGACCTCTCCAGTAACCCCAGTTGCTCCTGTCGCCCCAGTCTCTCCTGTGACTCCCGTCGGTCCCGTCGCACCCGTTACCCCAGCCACTCCAGTAGCTCCGGTTGCTCCGGTTGGCCCAGTTTCTCCTGTTACTCCAGTTGATCCCGTCGCGCCTGTTTCTCCAGTCTCTCCCGTGACTCCAGTTGTTCCGGTCGCACCCGTTGCACCGACCGCTCCAGTAACCCCGGTTACGCCTGTCGGTCCGGTCGCACCTGTGACTCCGGACACTCCAGTTACCCCGGTTGTGCCTGTCGCCCCAGTCTCTCCCGTGACTCCAGTCGGTCCCGTCGCACCCGTGGCTCCGACCACTCCAGTAGCTCCAGTTACACCTGTTACACCTGTTGCACCAGTTGTTCCGGTCGCACCCGTGGCCCCGGACACTCCAGTTCCCCCGGTTGCGCCTGTCGCCCCAGTCTCTCCCGTGACTCCAGTTGTTCCAGTCACACCCGTTACCCCAACCACTCCAGTTACCCCAGTTGCGCCTGTTGCACCAGTCTCTCCCGTGACTCCACTCGGTCCCGTCGCGCCCGTGGCTCCGGCCAACCCTGTAACTCCAGTTGTTCCCGTCGCACCTGTTACTCCAGCCACTCCAGTAACCCCAGTCGCTCCGGTCTCACCCGTGAGTCCGACCTCTCCAGTTACCCCGGTTGTGCCTGTTGTCCCTGTGACTCCAGTTACCCCAGTAACCCCGGTTGGTCCTGTTGCTCCAGTCCCTCCCGTGACCCCACTCGTTCCCGTCGCACCCGTTACCCCAGCCACTCCAGTAACCCCGGTTGCGCCTGTCGCCCCAGTCTCTCCCGTGAATCCAGTCGATCCTGTCACACCTGTTGCTCCGGCATCTCCAGTAACTCCGGTTGCACCTGTTACCCCTGTCTCTCCCGTAACTCCAGTCGCTCCGGTAGCACCCGTGAGTCCGACCTCTCCAGTTACCCCGGTTGTGCCTGTTGCCCCAGTCTCTCCTGTGACTCCAGTCGGTCCGGTCTCACCCGTGGCCCCGACCTCTCCAGTTACCCCGGTTGCACCTGTTACCCCTGTCTCTCCCGTAACTCCAGTCGGTCCGGTCGCACCTGTAACTCCGGTTGCTCCTGTTGTACCTGTTTCTCCCGTGACTCCAGTTATTCCGGTCGTACCCGTTACTCCGGACAATCCAGTAACCCCAGTTGCTCCTGTTGCGCCAGTTTCTCCTGTGACTCCAGTCGGTCCGGTCTCACCCGTTACTCCGGACAATCCAGTAACCCCAGTTGCTCCTGTTGCGCCAGTTTCTCCTGTGACTCCAGTCGGTCCGGTCTCACCCGTTACTCCGGACAATCCAGTAACCCCAGTTGCTCCTGTTGCGCCAGTTTCTCCTGTGACTCCAGTCAGTCCAGTCAGTCCGGTCGCACCCGTTGCTCCGACCGACCCCGTAACTCCGGTTACGCCTGTCGCCCCAGTCTCTCCCGTAACTCCATTCGGTCCGGTCGCACCTGTAACTCCAGACACTCCAGTTACCCCGGTTGCTCCTGCCAACCCAGTAACTCCGGTTGCTCCTGTAGCTCCTGTTTCTCCTGTAATTCCAGTCGTTCCCGTCGCACCCGTGGTTCCGACCGACCCAGTAACCCCGGTTGTGCCTGTTGCCCCAGTTTCTCCCGTGAATCCAGTTGTTCCCGTCGCACCCGTGGCTCCGATCACTCCAGTAGCTCCGGTTACACCTGTTGCCCCAGTCTCTCCCGAGACTCCAGTCGTTCCGGTCACACCCGTTACTCCTGCCTCTCCAGTTACCCCGGTTGCTCCTGTTGGCCCTGTTTCTCCTGTGACTCCAGTTGTTCCAGTCACACCTGCTACTCCGATCACTCCAGTAACCCCGGTTGCGCCTGTCGCCCCAGTCTCTCCCGTGACTCCAGTCGGTCCCGTCGCGCCCGTTGCTCCGGCCAACCCTGTAACTCCGGTTGCTCCTGTAACTCCAGTTGTTCCCGTCGCACCTGTTACTCCAGCCACTCCAGTTACCCCAGTTGTTCCGGTCGCACCAGTCTCTCCCATGACTCCACTCGGTCCGGTCGCACCCGTTGCTCCGGCCTCTCCAGTTACCCCGGTTGCTCCTGTTGCCCCGGTCCCTCCCGTGACTCCAGTTGTTCCAGTCATACCCGTTGCTCCGGCCAGCCCAGTAACTCCGGTTGTGCCTGTTGACCCTGTGACTCCAGTTACCCCAGTTGCTCCTGTTGCACCAGTCTCTCCCATGACTCCAGTTGTTCCGGTCTCACCCGTTATTCCGGCCACTCCAGTTACCCCAGTTGCACCTGTTGCACCAGTTTCTCCTGTAATTCCAGTTGCTCCGGTCGCACCCGTTGCCCCGACCTCTCCAATTACCCCGGTTGCTCCTGTTGCCCCAGTCTCTCCTGTAACTCCAGTCTCTCCCGTGACTCCAGTCTCTCCCGTGACTCCAGTTGTTCCGGTCGCGCCCGTTACTCCAGCCACTCCAGTTACCCCAGTTGCACCTGTTGCACCAGTCTCTCCCGTGATTCCAGTTGTTCCGGTCGCGCCAGTTACTCCGGACAATCCAGTAACTCCAGTTGCTCCTGTTGCGCCAGTTTCTCCTGTGACTCCAGTCAGTCCGGTCGCACCCGTAGCTCCGACCTCTCCAGTAACTCCAGTTGGACCTGTCGCCCCTGTCTCTCCAGTGACCCCAGTTGTGCCTGTCGCCCCAGTCTCTCCCGTGACTCCAGTCGGTCCGGTCGCGCCCGTTGCTCCGGCCAACCCAGTAACTCCGGTTGTACCTGTTGACCCAGTCTCTCCCGTTAATCCAGTCGGTCCGGTCGCACCCGTTGCTCCGGCCTCTCCAGTTACCCCGGTTACGCCTGTCGCTCCAGTCTCTCCCGTGATTCCAGTTGTTCCGGTCGCGCCCGTTACTCCGGCCACTCCAGTTACCCCAGTTGCTCCTGTTGCACCAGTCTCTCCCGTGATTCCAGTTGTTCCGGTCGCGCCCGTTACTCCGGCCACTCCAGTTACCCCAGTTGCTCCTGTTGCACCAGTCTCTCCCGTGACTCCAGTTGTTCCGGTCGCGCCCGTTACTCCAGCCACTCCAGTTACCCCAGTTGCTCCAGTTGCTCCTATTGCACCAGTCTCTCCCGTGACTCCAGTCGGTCCCGTCGCACCCGTGGCTCCGACCGCTCCAGTAACCCCGGTTACGCCTGTCGGTCCAGTCTCTCCCGTAACTCCCGTCGGCCCGATCGCGCCTGTGACTCCGGACACTCCAGTTACCCCGGTTGTGCCTGTTGACCCAGTCTCTCCCGTGATCCCAGTTGTTCCGGTCGCACCCGTTACTCCGACCGCTCCAGTAAACCCGGTTACGCCTGTTGCCCCAGTTTCTCCGGAGACTCCAGTCGTTCCCGTCGCACCCGTGGTTCCGGCCAACCCTGTAACTCCAGTTGTACCTGTTGCCCCAGTCTCTCCTGTGAACCCAGTTGTTCCGGTCACACCCGTTGCTCCAGACACCCCAGTTGCTCCTGTTGCACCAGTCTCTCCCGTGACTCCAGTCGGTCCGGTCGCACCCGTGGCTCCGGCCGACCCAGTAACTCCGGTTGTACCTGTAACTCCAGTTGTTCCCGTTGCACCTGTTACTCCAGCCACTCCAGTAACCCCAGTTGCTCCTGTTGCACCAGTCTCTCCCGTGACTCCAGTCGGTCCCGTCGCACCTGTGACTCCGGACACTCCAGTTACCCCGGTTGTGCCTGTCGCCCCAGTCTCTCCCGTGACTCCAGTCGGTCCAGTCGCACCCGTGGCTCCGACCACTCCAGTAGCTCCAGTTACACCTGTTACACCTGTTGCACCAGTTGTTCCGGTCGCACCTGTGGCCCCGGACACTCCAGTTCCCCCGGTTGCGCCTGTCGTCCCAGTCTCTCCCGTGATTCCAGTCGGTCCCGTCGCCCCGGTGGCTCCGGTCTCTCCAGTAACCCCGGTTGCTCCGGTTGCTCCGGTTACACCTGTTGCCCCAGTTTCTCCCGAGACTCCAGTCGTTCCCGTCGAGCCCGTGGCTCCGGCCAACCCAGTAACTCCGGTTGTGCCTATTGACCCAGTCTCTCCCGTGACTCCAGTTATTCCCGTCGCACCCGTGGCTCCGGTCACACCCGTTACTCCGGACTCTCCAGTAGCTCCGGTTGCGCCTGTTGCCCCTGTTTCTCCTGTAACTCCAGACGGTCCGGTTACACCCGTCACCCCGGTTACACCAGTGGCTCCATTATCTCCTCTTAGTCCCATCTTTCCTCGAAAGCCTCTCGGCCCCCTAAGATATAGAGGGACACATCTTTTCTTCTTTTTAACTTTATGTTTATTTTTTCTACGAGATTTTCTTTTTTTTGCTAACATCAACCTTACTTTTGACTTCTTTTGACCGTTACGTCTTGCTCTGCTAGTTAAAGATAACTTACGATCTTGTTTGGATGTACCACTCACAAAACAACCCTCCCTTACATAAAAGTACTTATCCGCTGTTGTATTCATATACTTTATGTCTAAGACTGGCTATGTGAGCCGCCTAATTCACAGGGATTCCTTGATTTTGGAGCGCCCTTCCCCTAACGCAAAAAAACAGTTACCTTCGGAGAGTAAATACACCGACTGTAACTGTATTTTTTATAAACCAAGTTCTTTAATCATCACGATTTCAAAAGCATGCGCCATCGCGATTCTGAATCTAGTTTTGGACAAGTGTTACAATAGCCATGGGCAGAACTGCCGCTACCCACTTGATACGCCAGACAGCAATACCTGCGGATCAGAAGCGGAGGACCCTCCCATTCCGGATGTTCAAAGCGTTGCAACCGAGTCGAAAATGTATTATTCGTTGACTCCTCTAGCCATACATGTGCATCATGCTTAATGAGCTCAAGACGCTTATCCGTCTTCCATATGGCGTGATCTTCAATTATCTGTGTAAGCAATTGTTGTACATTGTGTGCCACCAGTTCATTCATAACCCTTACGCTTGCTCCTGTTGCCGCAGCAACGGATTGGAAGATACGTTCCAAGTGTAGCTGTAAACTATCCCGTAGCATTCTAATTTCTGTCCTGCGCTGAGCCAAAACCTCACTAGTGGAATCTATATTAGTCCCAATCCCCAGTTCTGAACCATTATCTATACTTCTTTCCAACCGGGTCTCATAGCGCATCCCGCCTGTGCCATTCAACTTGAATCGTACAACGTCATCCTCAATATTCAGATGAGTATCATATAGACTGCAAGCTGAGATTACAGCCATAACCCATACCGAATATCGCTTGGCAAAAAGGGTACCTACTGCCACACTTCCTGTTCCGCCTAGATCAAGTCCTTGTTGTAAGGCTTGTTGGTGTAATATCAAGCCTCTCTTCTCATCATGTAGCAAATCACTGACAGCAAAAGCATATGTGGAGTTCTCATCTGCTCCACGGATACTCGTCACAAAAGAAGTTTCCAAAACAGCCACCATCTCTGAACGGTCATTCCCTGAATAACGTACCATCTATTGAATCATATCTTTAATTTCATTTAATATTTCGCTTCGTCCTATAGCTCCCCATCCTTTAAACAACCAGAAGGAGTCGGTTTGATAGACCTGGTCGGCTCCAACAGCCGGAACGCTTTTCCAAAGTGAGCTTTCTTTCATCTTACTTAAATAGTCCTGGGCATTGGGATCGGCTTCGAGCACAACATAATTGGCATCGATATCTGCTATCTTCTCCATAGACAGATCTTCACGTTGTTCAGCAGGGGTCACAGCAGAAGGTTCAAACCCAAGATCATGATACAAAAGTGTATTCGTCGGGTGACCTGTTGCCGCATAAATCTGCAGGTTCTTCTCCCTTACTCTTAGATAAGCCAGTTTTTTCTGACCCAACTGTTGTATTTCAGCTTTAAGTTGATCGGCTTGTAGCTCTACTTCCGCGATTTTTTCTTTAGCCAGATCAACCTTATTGTACATTCCAGCAATAGTCAGTAAATCTTGAGTCCAATACTCTGTATCGCCGTTGTAATCCATCCACTCGTCACCTAATACAATCGTAGGAGCGATTTTCTCCAACTGATCATATGAATTTTCAGCTGTTCGACTCTCTATTACAATCACATCCGGATCAATCTGAACAATAGCTTCAAGGTTGGGACTATCTGCCGAACCTACCGTTGGAACCCCTTGAAGCTGGTCTGCCAGATAAGGCAAGTAATCTCCTCCGTAGCGTACTTCTACATTAACACCCGCAGGTTTCTCTCCAATGCTAAGCATATGATCAATGTAAGCAGCAGATAACACAACCATACGCTCTATTTTTTGGGGGACAACCGAAGTTCCTTTTAGGTGTTGAATGGTTTGTGTGCCTTTATCTTCTGACGCTGTGTCCTGTTTCGGAGATGTTCCATGTGAAGCTTCAGTCATTGTCTTGCCACATGCCGCCAGAACGAGCACGAGCAGGGGCAACATAATCATATAGGCTGTTCTCTGTCTTAGCATTTCGTTTTAATTCCCCTTTTTCACTTAATAATAATAATCATTATCATTATGGTAGGGAAAAGCAAACAAGCTTTCCATGGATTATTCCACTCTCTTTACGTGTAAAATATCACCCTAAGGCAACGCCAAGCTGCTTGGCTACATACTTCATAGCCCTTACACGCCCGGTTGGACCCAGTGTTTGGAAGAAAATATCCCCTGCATCATAAACACGACCTTCCTGTACAGCCTTGGATGTTATCCATCCATCAGATTTCAACAAACGTTGAAATTGAGTTCTCGCTTCTGCTGTAGGATCCACCATAACAAATAGATGATCCGCGTTGTATAGTTGCACATCATTGATGTTCATCTCCACAGCCCACTGTTCGCTTGGGTAATTCTCTGGTATATGTAATCCCAAATCATCATACAGCAAGGAACCGGTCTGATTATGCAATCCATACATCCGGTAGAATTCGGAGGAAACGCGGATAAACATTGCCGACTGCTTTCCCCATTCGGAGTGAATACGATTCTGAAGAACATGGCTTAAATTCGCATGCTGTTCGATCCAGCGAATAGCTTGTTCTTTCCGTCCCATGATATCCGCCATATACAGCAGACTTTCGCCAACTTGATTTGTGTGTTTAAGGATTGCTGTAGGAGCAATATGATGCAGTGATTCGTTTGGCTCCATACGGTCACTCGTAATGATTAAATCTGGCTGCAATCCCTTCAATTTATCATAGTTCTGACCGGAACTGTCCAGAACAAGTTCTTGAGGAGAATCGGCTTGATGTGCAGGCATAAGGGTAGGATGAGTCACTCTTTGAACATAAGATAAAGCAGACACAGGTTTCAACCCGAGTGTCAGAACAACGTCATCCAGCCCATAGTATAATGTTGCAATACGGCTAACTTTATTTTTCATATACAATGTTGGAGCAACACCTTCATTTTTCTTGAACACCCGGCTGAAATAGTGCTCGTCCCTGTATCCTACCTGCTCCGCGATGATCTTGATCTTGTCTGTAGAAAACAATAGCTGTTTGGCCTTCGTCATCCGTTGTTTCTGGATATAATCCATCGGTGTCATCCCAAATTGACGTTTGAATGTTCTTATAAAATGATTCACACTAAGCCCTGCCAGACGGGCCATGTCATGCATTCGAATGTCCTTCGTATAGTGGTGTGTCATATAATCTATGGCCAAGTTCATTCCAACCTGAGGTTGAACCAAGGGTTTAACAGAGGTCATCAACTGAATTAGCAGCTGGTGCACAAGATACTTCTTGTCTATGTTTTCCGATTCTGCCGCAGTGAAGCTTCTATACATTAATCGATCCATTCTTTCTTGAAGATCCCGCCTATTGGATGAAAATTCAAGCTTGCCTGTAACAGGAAAATCAAACGGCTTCGTGTGCCAAACATTGGGTGTTCGGACAAGTTCCACACCGGAAAATAAAATGAGCTGAACTCGGACAGTGACTTCTATATCTGTTTGTAACTCCACGTGCATGCCTGGACTAAACACAAACCAATCTTCACGGGACAACGTATACATTACGTTATCAATTGTCAAAGTCCCTGTGCCATCCATTATTCTGCACACGGCGAATCTTCTCCATATCCTGTGTTGTGACTCCCCTGGTTTACACACGTAATGGCAGATGTGAATAGAAGAAAAATATAGTCGCTCCAGCCTTTTCATCCAGTCAGTCCTTTTCATGAGAACTCCCTCTCCATTAGGGCAAGCCCTACTTCTCACCAAATTAATAATTTACTTTTTGCTTTTCACTAGCAAAATCCGACACTTTTTTATTTTAATTATAGTTTGAATGATAATAATTCTCAACAAAACTCATGCCGGGTTAAATTATACTTTTAGGGACAACCTATACTAATCCTTCTTTATGAATATCTGCGATAAGGTATTTAAAAAATCCTTTTTTTCTTTCTTCCAACCTGTTGCATTCTCATCTATGACATGTTATATTAATTGAGCCATCAATGATTGACGTATCAACTATTGATCCATCAACGATTGAGAGAGCTACAGAATCATGAAGCAATGGCATTGTATACTGGCAACTTTAATTATTTGTTAACATACGCCGTTGTTGATTGGATTCACCCGGGAGGTCTAGTCATGACACGTATGGTTTCCAAAGAAGAGCAGATCATTAATCTGCTGAATGTGCTGGGGAACAAAATCAGTCCCAAGTTTGAACGCTGTACCGGGATCAGTTCCTCTCGCTTTGAAATTCTGCACGAGCTGGATCAGGTAGATGAGATCAACCAATCCATGCTCCAGAAGATCATTAACATCGACAGTGCAGCAATCACACGCCACCTGAAACAACTTGAAGCGGACCAGATGGTTACAAGACGTAAAAATCCTGAGGATAATCGGGTAACTTTTGTTCGTCTAACGGATCATGGGCGTAAACAGATTGAAGGATATAAAACAGAGAAAACCAACTATATTCATCAGATTCTGGATGGTTTCAGTGAAGAGGAGATTCAGGCACTGGCCGATTTCTTGGAACGTATGCAAAACAATTTTTAAACCATATATAGAGGAGAGATTTCCATGTCTACAACACAAAGCAAATTCCAAAAAACAAATGATTTCAACGAAATTACGTACGGTCGTCGTTCCGTCAAATTGTATGATCCAGAAGTGAAAATCAGCCGTGAAGAAATGACTGAAATTTTGGCAGAAGCTTCCCGCGCTCCATCTTCCGTAAACATGCAGCCTTGGCGTTTCCTTGTTGTAGATACACCTGAAGGCAAAGAAAAGCTCGCACCGCTTGCAAGATTTAACCAAAACCAAGTGCTGACGTCTGCCGCTGTAATCGGCGTGTTTATCGATATGAAAAATGGCGAGTACTTGGAAGAAATTTTCGGTAAAGCCGTTGAGCACGGATATATGCCAAAAGAAGTCGCTGAGCAACAAGTCAAAGTGGTTAAACCTTATTACGACAATATGCCTGCTTCCGATCTGCGTGACGTGAACCTGATCGATGCTGGCCTGGCTTCCATGCAATTGATGCTGGCTGCTCGTGCTCACGGTTACGATACAAACCCAATCGGCGGATACGAAAAAGCTCAAATCGCTGAAACGTTCGGCATGGATAAAGAGCGTTATCAACCGGTTATGTTGATCTCGATTGGTAAATCTGCCAAAGAAGGTCACCCATCTTACCGTCTGCCTGTAGATACAATTACAACTTGGGCTTAAGCTAAGCAAGTTTAACAGTTGTTATTATAGATTGCTCAAACTGCTTTTTAAGATTAAACACAGAAACGTTAAATCTATTTGTAAACAAACAACTATCTGGAGGTCACAACGATGATTATCATTCACGCCCATTTGCAAGTACAAGCCGCTCAAGAACAAGCTTTCCTGGCTGCTGCCAAAGAACTGATCGCTGCAACTCGTCAAGAAGAAGGCAATATCAGCTATGATCTGGTGAAAAGCACAGAACGTGAGCAAAGCTACACGATGATCGAGCTGTGGAAAGATGAGCCAGCAACCGCTGCTCACAACTCTAGTGCTCACTTCCAAGCGTTTGTTCAACAAGCCGCGGCATTTATGGCTGCACCAATGAACGTTGAAGTGTTTGCCGGCGAAGCCGTTAAACAATAATACACATACAAAGAACCGTCTGGATTTCACCTCATGGTGATTTTCAGACGGTTCTTTTACTTATGCATAAGCAGGATAAGACAATCGAATTTCCCATGTTCCTCCTGAAATGGTACAATGATTAAGGTGACATACATAATATTTCGGAGGTATATGCTGATGAAGATGAAAAAAGGACTGCTTTCAGGTTTCCTGGCTCTGGCTTTAACTTCCACTCTCCTCTTACCCACAAATGTAAGCGCAAACAATTTAACCGAAGCACGTTCTCCTTTCTCCTACTCCCTCGTGACCAAAGGTTATGATTGGGGTCCCGGTGTTTACAAGATTATTCTGGATACAGGCGTAGCCATTCAAGGAAATACACTGACCACAGACACCTTCAAGGTCTTTGCGGAACGGAATTATCCAATGATTAATTTTCAAACGCAGCAAAAGTACGATGGCTCAGACAGCAGTAGCCGAACGATCGAGAGAGCCTACCTTTCGGACAAAGATGGCAACAAAATCTCCCTGTCCACAGGACAATATATTACGATGGAGATGAAAGTCCATCCCGATCTAATGACCACAAGTCCGTTTATGTTTGATCTGCAGTCATTTACCAATAAGTATGTCGACCTTCAATATACGATTGTTCAGCAAAAATCCCTTCAAGATACCATGGGCAATGCCGTTGAGCATTTGACCACAAGGCCAGACACCCCGCATACCGTGATTGAACAAGGTGTTGACGTGTTTGATACATCCGGCAAATTCAGTTACAAGGACTCCAAGTTCGGTCAGATTCATTTAACGTATGCATCCTATATGCCGGAAACCAGCAAGAAAAAACCGTTGATCATCTGGCTTCATGGTGCCGGTGAAGGAGGCACTGATCCGAGAATCGCCCTGCTGGGTAATAAAGTGACGGCTTTAGCCGATGAATCGATCCAGAAGTATTTTGGTGATGCCGCTATATTGGTGCCCCAGACTCCAACCTTCTGGATGAATGACGGAACCGGGCAATATACCAAAGACGGAAAGAGTATGTATACAAAATCGTTAACCGCGTTGATCAAACAATATGTGAAACAGCATGCGGCGGATATTGATACAGACCGAATCTACATTGGCGGTTGCTCCAATGGCGGATTTATGACTTTGAACATGTTGCTTGCGAACCCGGATTACTTTGCAGCTGCTTATCCTTCCGCAGAAGCGTACGAGGATCGTTTGTTGAGCAAACAGGATATTGCCAAACTGAAGAATATTCCGATCTGGTTCACGGCGGCAGGGGCAGATCAGACGGTGGATACGTCCAAAACGTCAACAGCTACCTACAAACGCCTGATTGCTGCGGGAGCCAAAAATGCCCATTATTCCTATTTTGATAAGGTGCTGGATTTGAGCGGAGTATACACCAAAGGAAATGGTGATAACGCGCCATATGAGTATAATGGACACTGGTCCTGGATTCCTGTATTAAACAATGACATTTCCAAAGACTTCAATGGTAAACCTGTGAAAATTAAAGGTAAAAACGTCACGCTTATGGAGTGGCTGGCTAACCAGAAAAAGTAACAGCCCAGAGCATGTCTACTTCGCAAGGAGCCGAAGAATGTTCCGTGAACACGTGAACAACTCGCTACGAATGTTCTTGAAGTCCACAAAGTGTTCTATACACCTGCAAGTAAGACTAATGAGATATTGCCCGGGAGCCGCACCAAGCGGCTCCTTTTCTATTACATCCTTTTTTTCAATTAGACCAGTTCGATTTATCTGGCACCCATTTGTCTTACTATAGGCCACGTGCCGGAGGAATGCTTTGCGGGTTATTGAACACATTTTGGGGATCGTATTTGGCTTTGACTCTGCGTAATCTTGCATAATTCGCCCCGTAATACACCGGACCTGAGCGTTTGATGCCTTGATCCGGTACATTAATGTAGGAACCGACGATGTAAGGCTGTAATTTTTGGCGTGTGTTACGCACAATGGCAATATTTTTGGCCGCCTGAGACGGTTTCGTCCAGGAGCTGTTCCATTCCACATAGAACTTCGCTTTACGCCAGTAGAATGCTGTGGAGGTAGGTGATTTACGACTGACAGCTCCGCCCCAGTTGAGGAAGAAGAATCCGGCGAACTCGCCTTCCACATTTTCCAGAAACGCTCGCATCGATTTGATCGCCCGATCTGGAAACGGCTTTCGTCCAAATCCGGAAGAAAATTGATTGCTGTATCTCTGAGTAAGTACAGGATCTGGTGGTAGAAGAAAAGTAACGGCTTCTGTGTAAGGCACTGAACGTATGATCGTCTGGGATGGTGTACCCGTGCTGGTCATCGGCTTTAACAAACGCAGTGCCTCGGATTTAGAACCCAGAAACAAACCCTCCATACTGACATTGCCACCCTTTTTCGGACCGATCGACAGCTCACTTCCGAGCCGGGTATCCACGGAAGGCGCCCACTTCTGCCAAACCTTGAGTACTTTCTCGAACTGAGCCCAAGGCCAGGTGATCCGATATACTGTCGCTCTGGCTGGTGCCCGGCGTACTTTAAATTTGTAACGGGTATAGACTCCAAAGTTTCCTCCGCCACCACCCTGCGATGCCCAAAACAAATCTGCGTTACGATTTTTGTTCGCACGAATGATTTTCCCGTTTGCATCCACCATCTCGAATTCCAGCAGATTATCACTGATCAGACCAATCGTTCGTTGAAGAGGGCCAATCCCTCCCCCAAGCGTAATACCACCTATACCAACGGTTGGGCTATCCCCAAATGGAGCGATGAATCCCTGACGTGCGAGTGTATGAGCGATTCGGCCAACCCGATTGCCTGCTCCTACAACTACGGTTCCTGTTTTTTTGTTCAGCTTGATGGTATTCAGATCACTGACATCAATGACAATCCCGCCGTTCACCTGTGACAGATTAACCTCAAGCGCGTGTCTTCCACTTCGCGGCCGAATCGGTACATTGTTTTCACGAGCCCATCTGATGGCATTAGATACATCTTTCGTTTTTTGAGCAAAAACGAAGACTTTAGGAAACCTGTCGGTATGCGGGTCCCAGTTTTTACGTGCTGCCTCATACCCTGGATCTCCTTTAAAAATGACACGTCCGGTTAGTTTTGTTTTTGTGTTTGTTGTCAAACATCCCACTCCCAGCATTATTGATCGTTATAAAGCACTTCTGCACTAGGCATTTTATACTGTATGAACGACATTCGCGGAGGGAATGGGCTGTGGGCTGTCCTATACGTAAAAAAATCCCCTTAAAGCGGATAGACCGCTGTAAGGGAATTCATTTTCATTTCGTAATTGTCATTCGCTATCCCGCTCGATTTTGATGAGTTTGCGCGGTTCTTGTTCTTTTTCACCGTACCAGACGAGCACATCGGCGAACAGATCCATAATACGAATAAAGTTTTTTTTGTCGGCTTCCGTAATCTGATCTGCGAGCTTAAATATATCATCAAAACAAAGCTCACGAACAAATGCAGTGTACTTCGTGTAAACCTCCCGCCCTTTGGCAGACGGTTTGACGTAAATATCTTTGCGGTTTCCGCTCAGATGATATTTTTCCAGTAATCCTTTTTCGGTCAAATTCTTCACATTTTTAGAAAAGGTACTGCGGCTAACGCCCAAACGAGCAGCCATCTCGGACATCTTCTCTTCCTGATCCTCTGCTTCCAGAATGTATTCAAGCGTCTGAATCTGGGCTGCAGAGAAGGTCATATCTGTTCCGTAGCTGCGTTGCAGCTTGTAGGTGTTCGAGTAAGCATTGCCGTACTTGATGATTTTCTCAACAAGCTCCCGATGATCACCCATCCAATCTAATTTCATGCGTAATCCCTTTCGTCTTCAAATTCTCTCTCTATTACTCTACTGAAATCAGATTCGTTTTTCAATCCATGAGATCGCTTCTTCAATCACTTCATCCCGTGCTGTCTCATTAAATATTTCATGCATGAGATGTGCATAGATTTTCAGTGTTTTGTCTGCCGAAGCGATATCACCGTAAAAGTCTCGGGAATCCTTTTCGCTAACCAGTCCATCATTCGCTCCATGTAACACAAGCACCGGATCAACGAATTGCTCCGCATGTTCTTTCAGCCATTCTACTCCATACCCCAGACTGTTAAATAAATCTACAGAAATCTGCTTTTCTACGAGCGGGTCATTAGCGTAAGCGGATACAACCTCAGGAACACTGCATACTCCGCTACCAAGTTCATTCGGGAAATACGTGCCTGCTGGCAGAGCCATCGGCAGTTCTCCAGCCACTTTCGTATTAAATCGAGTCAGCGCTCCTGATAATACGATACCTTTCACTTTTCCCGGATATTTCGTTCCAAATGATGAAGAAGCAAAACCGCCCATACTATGTCCAATAATATACAGTGGCGTATCGCCGCTCTCTTGTAGTGCCGCTTCAACTACAGCGTTGACATCATCAATCAGATGATGAAAATCACTATAAAACGTTCGTTGTCCTTCCGATCTCGCATGACCCCGATGGTCAAAACGATAGACGTTAAATCCACGGCCGTTCAATTTCTCTGTCAAATAATCATAGCGGCTGGCATGCTCTGCCAATCCGTGTACAATGACTACAGCTGCCTTCGCACCCTCAACTAAATTTTTGCTGAAATAAAGCTGCGTTCCGTCAAAGGATTCTAATGTTGTTTCGATGTTGGTCATGTGTATCCCATCCTTTTCTTTATTTTTATATTCGTTATAAATAATATTGTTTCTTACAGAAACAATATATCACTCTTATGAATCGTTTGTCCACGAATTTTTAAAGCGGTTACAATTAAATTTTCTCGGAAGCTCTCTTTATTTCTGATGAGCGTGACAACAATAAAAAGGACAGGCCCTGTTTAACAGTACCTGTCTTCTCTCTCTGCTTTACTGCTCTATATTTGTTTTGTTCCATTGCTACTCTATATCCAGTGTAAATCCAAAACTCGAATTGATGAGCATCCTCCACTTAATTACCATTAAATGTCGAAAACAAGCGAACAAAACGAGTGTATGTGATGCAAGTCTCTTAATCAACTTAACTCTAGATTAATTCTAGCTTAACAACGTTTGTTTGATGATTAGCCTGCATCTTATGTTTGTTCGACGAATTCCATAATTCTACTCACGCCCTCCACCATACCTCCCGTTTCAAAAAAACTGCTTCCCAATCTCACCGCTTCAGCTTTCATCTTCTCGCTTCTCATCGTTTCAAACGTCATGTCCTTTAGATCTGAAGCAGATATGTTTATATCACGACCATACACACCGACCCCTAATTCTTCCAGCCTGGATGCAATAGCGAATTGATCAGCCCCTTGGGGGAACAGAATCATTGGCACGCCAAATGCAAGTGCTTCGGACACACTGTTATAACCGGCATGAGAGATAAAAACATTCGCCTTGCTTAAAATCTCCAACTGAGGAACAAATGCAGATACCGTCATATTTTCCGGAATGTCTCCCAAGGATGAAATATCAATGCTTTTTCCTACTGACATCATAATTTGGGCTTCGCTATATCTGAAAGCTTCAATACATTTCAGGTAGAAATCCGGGCGATCTGTGTAGATGGAGCCAAACGAAATATAAATCAAGGGGAGCTCATGCTCCTGTTTTGTTCTTTCCCTCATGGATTGAAGCATTACAGAGCTAACATTAGGGAACTGTGGACCTATAAACACAAAACGGTCATCAAACACATCCGAATGTGGCTGGAATACTTTTGACGTATATACTAGATTTAATTCTTCATTCCCACTAAACGCATCTACCAGGCCAAAATCTTGAATATGATGTCTTTCAGCCAGTTCTCCCGCCAAACGGTTTAGTTCGCTGGCCGTCGTGTCAGCAAATGCGTAACCTTCCTGAATTCTGAATACCTTGTGTATGAGAAAATGATGGTCTTTCTCCAAAAGCGCCTGATTGATCGCAAACGTTAAGACATAACAGGCCACTGGCACCTCAAGCAGTTCTGCAATCAGTTTGCCCCAATGAGCGTCGCTGTCCCTGACAATGTAGTCCGGTTGCTCAGCCATAACTTCTGCCAAAATCGCATGAAGAACAGCCCTGCTTTTCTGGATCACTCCAGGGACTAGATGCTCCAGCATCGTCTGCGGGTTGCTCAAAAACAAGCCCGGATCATTTTCGTCCACAAACAACTCTCTCATATTCCCATAGCTTCGAAAATCCACATCATAATCGGCAAGTAATTCTCTATATTGTTCATCCGAATAATAAATCACGGTCTCTCCACGTGCCAGTAACTCTGCAACAAGAGGTAAGGTTGGTTTAACATGGCTGAAAAATGGAAGGCTAAATATCATTACCGTAGCCATAGCGGACTCCCTTCGTCATATGATACACCCGAATCAGTCATTGGTAGTTCCTATAAGCATTCCTTCGTGAAGATACGCAAAAATACCGTCAACGCCCAGTTTCACTCCGCCTTCGTTACGCATCGCTTCCCCGACCCTCTTGCAGGACTCAGCATAAGCCTTATCATGGAGGATACGTTCCGTCATATACAAAATGTCCGAAGGTGTACAATGATGGCTATCGCCAATGCTTCCTGCACCCAGTGCCTCGATCCGGCTGGAAACGGCGAACTGATCCGCTGCTTGCGGGAACACCACCATAGGCACTCCGTGACAAAGTGCTTCATTGGTACTGTTATGACCTCCATGTGTAATGAACACATCCACGTGGTTGAGCAGTCTTCGCTGAGGCACATGGGATCGAACAGTAACATGCTCAGGCAACTCGCCCAGTTCCTCAGGAGAGATTCGATGTCCGACAGACATGATTACGTTCCACCGATGTTCCTGGAATGCTTCAATGCATTTTCGATAAAAAGGAAGACAGTCATTATATACGGTTCCCATCGATATGTAGATTACGGGTAGATCGGGTTCGATATAGGGCAAGTCTCCGCCCTCTTTCTCCTCCTCACGAATCATCGGACCCAGAAACAGATAATCCGAACCAAACGACTCTATAAATGGCTGGAAAACCTGTGAAGTAAAAACAAGATTAAGGTCGTCCGCCCCGGAAAAGGCATCGATCGCCCTATATTCTACAGAATATGGAAGAGAGAGTTCCCTTGTATATTCATTCAGATATTCACTGAAACTGCCCGATTCGGGAAGCCAGGTCATACGTCCTGTCGTACTTCCGAATACTTTGGAAACAAAATATTCACGATGAATATCCATCATCGTCTCATTTAAAGCAATGGTAGTAATGTAACAAATCACCGGAATGTCAAGTATAGTGCCAATCATTTTCCCCCAATAAGATTCGCAATCCCGAATAATGTAGTCCGGATCATCCTCCATCACCTGCTCAAGGAGTAAACGGACCATCTTCTGATGTTTATTCAGTTTATGCGGAACAAGCTGCTCCAACACTTTCAATGGGTCGGTTGTAAGAATAGGGATTTCTTCGTCCAACATTGGAAGCACATCCCCATAACTTCGACAAACGACGCCTTCCATTTGTACATATTTCATATACGCATCCGTTGTATAGTAATAGACCTGCTCCCCTCGGTTGGCCAGTTCCTGAACTAACCCCACTGTAGGATTAACATGACCAAAATACGGAAAACTGAACACAACGGTTGTACCCATTGCTGCACCGCCCTTTCGTAAATAAAGCCTGAAATCTCCGAACAACGCAATATGCCCGGAGATTTCAAGAAAGTATTAGTAATTGAGCTACTGCACCGCAAACATTCCTGCTGTCAGTTTCTTCTCCAGTTCTTCGGCACTCGTGTCGAATGGAAGTGCGATATGCACTTGCAAGTTGCAACCGACATGTCTGACATAGAAATATACCCCGTAATGCTCAGCCGCTTCTGCAAAAGAAGGACCTCCGGCAGGTATTGAGTTATCTTCCGCTTCCGCTTGGACAGCTCCAAAATAATTGAGCAGAATACCCTTGCCTATTCCTTGATCTTCCATATCAGTGAACCTGATCTGGTGGGAGGAAGTCGTTTGATTCAAAGCTCGAATTTGCTGCAAGAGTTGCTCCACCGGGGAATCGGTATTCATCACCCAGGGAATATAGTCCGTAAAATTACCGACAAGATGATAATAGGTATGCTCTCCATATCGTCTTCCACTGCTGACCAATTGTACAGGCAATTGCTGTAGTTCAAGATATTCCCGTCCAAAGACCGCCAGCAAGCCGAGTACCTTCATCCAGCCTTCCTCAGGATTTCCTTCTGCAAGTTCCCATTCCAACGTGATCGCCGTACTCTTCTGGGCCGGAAACTCCGCGAGCTTACTGCTCATTCCCAGGAGAAGTTGACGATACGTTGCCAGTTCAAAGCGACGCTCCAGTTCCAGAAAGCTGATTCCTAGCGGCCCCTCCTCGATCCGTCGAAGGTAATCACGATATCGGGTAGAAGGTTTGCTTCCGTGCAACGTGGATGTCGCCCCTGTTAATACCTCAGCAATTAAACTGCAGCTCAACCCGTCCGATAAAGCATGATGAGAAGAGTACACAAACACTTTGGTTCCGGTTCCGTTGTGCTCGATTAACATCATCCGGTACAACAAACGGTCTGACCCATGCTCTTCAAATCTGTCATAGTACAATTCCGAGACCAGTTGTTCCATCACTGCTTCGGAGCATGCTGCCTCAAGTTTGACGTGTGGTACTTTAAATCCGGCAGGATGCTCCCGCAAGCTCCAGCTGTTGGTCTGTTTGCCATTGTATAGACATCTCAGCATCTCCTGCTCCTGCACCAATCCGTGAATGGCTTGAGTGATTTCCTCATTTGTCTTGTCGGCAGGGAAATGCAGAACAACACCCACGTTCTCTGCACGTCCGAGATGTGTGGACTGAGTAGCCGAAAGAGGCAATATCGCCAATTCCACCTCTGCGGCCAGTTGTTTTCTGTATGTCTCTTGTTGGTCAGCAATGGTTACACGGGCAGCCATCAGAAGCTCCAGTTCCTTTTCATCCAGAGCCTTCTGAACTTGCTTCTGTAGTGATCGGTATGTCTCCGTTTCACATGATACTCGTTCCGGTGATTCTACCGATTGAAGTTGCCGATCCTCTTCACAAGTCGTTTGAAGCAACCGTTTTCCCAAAGCAACAGGTGATTGATGAACTAACAAGTCTCTCACATCCAGAGCCACCCCCTGCTCTTTCAGCAAAAAGCTGGCTTTCATTGCCGAGATAGAATCGCCACCCAGCTCATGAAACAAGTCGTCCGTTCCGATTCCATGAACATTCAAGACTTGTTCGAACACACGAACGATCGTTGCCTCCAGTCCATTCTCCGGCATACGGGATAGCTTCCCTGCCTCTTGCAACAGTTCCAAACGTTGAAGTGCAGCATGATCTACCTTGCCATTTGACGTCACAGGGAGCTCACCCAGCTTCACCAAGAATGATGGAAGCATATAATGAGGCAGAACGGTCATAAGCTCGATCTTCAGTTCGCGCGATTCTGGTGCATCGTCACCCGTGTAAAAAGCAACTAGTGAATTTTCATTTTCCGACAGCCTAGTCAGTACAACGGCTTCACGAACCCCGGTTATTTGTAGCAATCGCGCCTCGATCTCACTTGGTTCAACACGGTATCCTCTGATCTTAAGCTGGTTGTCGATTCTGCCTTGATATATCATTCTGCCATCCGGGAGCATTTTGGCCAGATCACCCGTTCGATACATACGCTCAAACCCTGGTATGTCTGAGG
This sequence comes from Paenibacillus xylanexedens, assembly GCF_007680605.1. Classification (GTDB taxonomy): domain Bacteria; phylum Bacillota; class Bacilli; order Paenibacillales; family Paenibacillaceae; genus Paenibacillus; species Paenibacillus xylanexedens_B. Next base: position 503,851 of record NZ_VEIO01000001.1, on the reverse strand, counting down.
AGATGAACTGTCTCCCCGTTATTTCCGGCAGATTCAGATAACTCCGGGCAAGTCCAGTACCTGCGATGCATAGTTCTCCAGACACCCCGACAGGCAGTGGGTTCAGTTCTGCATCTACAACGCACAGTCTGCTATGAGGGATGGCGTATCCGATAGGTACTGAGAGCATATCGGCCTCTGCTTGATATTCCCATATCGTCGAACATATGGATGCTTCGGTTGGTCCGTAAGCATTCACACAGCGCATATGCTGGCTCCATGTCGATAACATGGCCGATGACGGCTCTGAACCAGCTGTGATCATGAGACGAAGGCCAGACAAACGCTCGGGATTCAAACGGGCCATGTAAGGTGGAGGTAGCGTCATAACCGTAACATTCGCCTTTTCCACGAACCGTTCGAAGTAATACGGATCAGCAATGGTCTCTGCTGATACTAAACACAGTGTTCCTCCGGTAGTAAACGCCATGGCAAACTCCCATATTGAAGCATCAAAAGAGCAAGAAGCAAATTGAAGGATGCGATCTTCGGACTGTACTCCGAGCGTAGAGATAAAGAGTGTCGAAAGATTAGCTAGTCCTGCATGCTCTAGCGCCACACCTTTAGGTCTGCCTGTAGTCCCTGAAGTATAGATAATATAAGCCAGATTGTTGCTTTGCGGTTTATGCAATGCCTTGTTTGTATTCACATCGGTAAATTGGATTTCGCGAGGCAGATAAACAGGCATATGATATGCGGTATCCTGTGTATCTTCCTGATCCGTAATCATGAGCACTGCTTCGCTGTCCTGAAGCATGTATGATGTGCGCTCCGCCGGAAACTCCGGGTCGATTGGCAGATATACCGCTCCTGCCTTAAGTACCGCCAGAAACGCAATGACGAGTTCAAAGGAACGCTCAAGTCTTACTGCTATGACATCTTCCAGGCCCACGTCCTTTGAACGCAGCCAGTTAGCCCATAGTTCTGACTGTGTATCCAGCTGTTCGTACGTCATATGTGAATCCCCAAACGACAAAGCTTCCTTGTGGGGAGATCGTTTGGCATGTAAGGCAAACTGCTCCAGTAAAGTCAGGTCAGGTGAATTGCATCGGTTCTTGCTGTTGAGTTCCTTCCATTGATGGTGCAGGCTCCCTAAGGGAAGTAGCGTCATCTGCGATACCAGTATCTGCGGATGTTCTATAACGGTCTGCATAATATGCATAAAATAGTCCACATAACGCAGTACGCTGTCTCTCTGGAAAAGACGTGTACAGTATTCCAAATCGAAATACAACACACCATCCCCGCCCTCAAATCCGGCTAAAGTAAGATCAAATTTGGACACCGTTTGCTCGAAGCCAACATGTGAGAAATGCAGTCCTCTAAAATCAAAACGATTCTCAGCCATATTTTGAAGGACAAACATCGTGTCGAACATCGGATTACGGCTGGGATCTGGCGTATATCCCAAGTTCCGCGCCAAATCCTGATATTGAATCGCCTGATGCTCAAACGCACCCAGCGCCGTATGTTTTACCTGAGCCAGGAGCTCAGTGAAACGCAATTGCGGTAACACCTCGGCGCGGATGGGAACCACGTTTACAAACATGCCCATGGTGTGTTCCAGATCAGCCTGTGTTCTGCCAGAGACTGGCGAACCAACGACCAGCTCTTTCTGTCCAGACAGTTTGGAGAGCATAGTCTGGTACATTGTCAGGAGCAACATGAATAGTGTAACGCCGCTTTCGGCAGCCAACTTCTTTAAAGCCGACGTGCGTGCCGCGTCTGCGGTAAAATGAATTTTGCTACCCTCCAAGCTCTTAAGTTTCGGTCTAGGGTAATCATATGGCAAACTCAGAACGGGAACTCCGTTTCCGAACTGATCCGTCCAATACTGCTTCTGAGACTGGAATTGATGCTCCTCTTTCTGTTTATGCTGCCATACCGAGAAATCCTTATAATGAAGTTTGATTTCCGGTAACGAATCTCCATTGTAGATGCTCGCAAGTTCTGAGATGAATATACCAATGGAGGCACCGTCAGCTACGATATGATGAAGATCAATCAGAAGCAAATGTTTTCTCGGTCCCATCCTGGTTATTCCAGCTCGAAACAACGGCAGGCTTGCCAGATCAAATGGACGGATAAATTGTCGGATCGTTTCCTCAAGATCAGCCGAAGCCTGCTCAGAATATTCAAGTGAAACAACGCTCTCACCGTGCACTTCCTGAACAGGGTCTCCATTGATCGCATAAAAAGTCGTTCGAAGAATTTCATGTCTCTTCGTCAGTTCCTCAAGCGCATACCGAAGTTGCTGATCGTCAAAATCCCCGTCGATAATAAGAGCCTCTGGCATGTTATAAGCGGTTGAATGCGGATCATTACAGAACAACGTGTACATCTGCTCTTGCGTAAAAGATAAAGGATAATGCACCGCCGGAATTGCAGGTGAAATGGCCAGACAAGCTTTGATTTCTTTTGAAGTAATCACTTCCGCTAACGCCTTGACGGTCTGCTTTTCGAAAATATGATCTACACTGATCTCCACACGGAATTCTTTCTGAATTCTGGACATCAGCATCGTCGCTTTAAGGGAATGCCCTCCTGCAGTAAAAAAATTCTCATCTGCGGATACCCTCTTCAATTGAAGAACATCAGCAAAGATCTCGCATAACTTCTGTTCCGTTTCATTTTCCGGCTCTCGAAATTCAACATCCAGGTTGATACATTCCATCGAAGAGATCGCCTTCTTGTCCAACTTTCCGTTCTCCGATAGAGGAAGCTGATGCAGTCGATAATAGCGAGCCGGAAGCATATAGAACGGCAACTCTCTTGCCATGTAATCACGTAATTCAACAGCCTTGATATCGTCCGTTTGAAGATAAGCAATCAATCGGACGGGAATGCCTTCTTCTTCCTCACATACAACCGCTGCCGCTTGAACACCCGGGTAGCTCTGAAGACGCTGTTCAATCTCGGGAAGCTCAATCCGATATCCTCTTAACTTCACCTGAGCATCCTTACGCCCGAGACAACAGATTTCCCCCTCTTCCGTCCATTTCGCCAGATCTCCAGTCCGATATAACCGCTCACCCGCAATAAACGGATTGGGTACAAAAGCTTGATCTGTAAGCTCAGGCTGGTTGAGATAACCGCGAGCCAGACCCGGACCCGACAAACAAAGTTCCCCAACGATCCCCGGCGAAACAGGCTCGTTCCAGTTATCGAGAATATATGCAACCATGTTCGATATCGGACGACCAATCGTCACCTTCTCTCCCTGTTCCACATCTCTTTTACAGAGGGCGACGATACTGGATTCGGTAGGACCATACTCGTTGTATATCTTCACATCGGGAAGCCGTTCCTTGCTTTCCTGAACCAGTGCAGGAGAGACACTCTCCCCCGCAAGCGTAATACGGCGCACAAACAGTTGGTCTTCCGGTTTAATCTGTTGCAAAAGCAGGCGATACAACGAAGGCACACATATAAAATGAGTGATTTGATATACGATAAGCAATTGCTTCAGACGTAATGGATCTTTAACCTGAATTTCGGTAGCCATAAAGAGACTTGCTCCCGACACAAGCGGGGTCAGGAATCCTGTCATGAAGCCATCAAATGAATAGGAAAAGAGCTGGATCGTGTTGTCTTCTACTCCCAATGCATATTCTTCTTTTCTCCATGCGATTGAATTGACCAGTCCACCATGAGTTACGACTACGCCTTTGGGATTCCCCGTAGTTCCTGAAGTATATATGATATAAGCTGGCAGTTCGGCCGTGATGGGGTTCAATGCCTCATCATCATCACTTGCTGTATCCAGGTCTTCACACAAAAGCAATCGTTCCACGTCTTGGAACAAAGGAAGGTTAACATAACGGGCCTGTGTGAGTAGACGGTTTACCCCGGCATCTTTCAGCATGAATCGAACTCGCTCTGCGGGCATCTGCACATCCATTGGCAAAATACACGCCCCGGCCCTCCACACGGCTAAGATCGCGACGGCCGTCTCCAGGCTTCGGTCAAGGTAAAGTCCTACGATATCCCCTTGTTTCGTTCCGTCCTTGACTAGTGCAGCGGCCCAGCGGTTCACTTTTTCCTCCAGTTCTGCATAACGTATCGAAGTATCCGATGTCACGATGGCTGTAGCCTCTGGTGTCTGCCGGACTTGCTCCGCAAACAAACCCATTACACTGGAACCATAGGTCCGGCGCGGCCCTGTTGCATATTCATTCAGCAATCGGTCGCGTTCTAGTCCAGCAAGCACCCCACTGTCCTCCACCGGACGATCCGGGTTCTCTATTAATTGTTCAATGATAACCCCGTACTGTTTCGCAAAACGCTCCAAATCAGGGGTGTTAAAGAAGCGGGTATTTCCGGCTAACACACCACACAGCTTGTCCTGACTCCAATACATATGAAGCCGCATGCCCAGCGTCTCACTCTCTACATCTGTTATGTTGTACATCCCCTGAATGGAAAAACGAATATGTTGAAGAAAAGCGTAATCCCGGTCATGGACAACCTTCATATCGTCTACAAGACGGTCCATCGAATAATCACTGTGTTTGACTGTCTCGATATATGTTGATTTAAGTTCATTTAGCCATTCCCGGAAAGTACAGCCTTTCGGGGAATGGTCGATTAGTGGAATCCAGTTTGGCTCCGGCGAACGTTCGCTTGTGTCTTGTATTCTGTTCACCGGGTAAGCAACGGTAAGCGAATCACTGCTGGTATGCTTGTGAAGAAGAGTCTTTAAAGCTGTCAGTAAAATCAAAAACAAAGCTTCTTTGGATTCCCCGCTCATGGTGCGTAACCGTTCGCTTACATTCTGTGCCAACTCAAACTTATAGGATTGAACAGCAGACTTCTCATGCTGAGGTATGAAGGATGACGTGAACAACGTTTCCTCCGTTTGGAGTGCAAGCATTTTTTTTACCCAGTGCTTCTTTTGCAATCTTAGTTCCTGTGCGGAAACAGCCTCTTTTGGCGACGTTCGATCCATGTCACTTCATCCCCCTGGTTGTCTAGAAATGGAATTTAATTAGACTTTCTCCTTCATCTGAATTTGTTACAATTTCATCCGGGAAAAGATCTTTCAACAACACATTCGGATTTCCACTGATTTGACTGAGAACAATGAACAGACAGTTCATCCAATCTTCCAGCTCTTCTGCTCTATGTGCGGCACTGTTGTATACAAATCGAATGAGGAAGTTCTCATGCGGCTCTATAATCAGATTGAAATCATAGCTTGTATACTCACGTAAATCGTAATCTACCATTTCCAGTCCGGAAGGAAGCTGGAGTTCCAGCGGATAATTTTCAAATACAAGGATATGATCCAGAACTGCCCCGCCGCCAGACTTTTGGATCGAAGATAGTGGAATATGGGAATAGGGTTCTTTCTCCATCTGTTCCCACTGAAGTTGTGATGCAAGTTCCAAAAAGGTACCCGATGCCGACTTGACCCGAACAGGAATCGTATTAATGAATAGCCCCATCATGTTCTCGATATCTTGCACCTCGACACTTCTGCCCGATACCACTGCGCCAAAGATCATATCTTCGGTTTCGTTGAGATTTTGCAATACCGTCGCCCAAGCAGCCTGAAACAAAATATTTAGCGTCAAACCGTACTCGGCGGATAATTGCTTAAGTGCTTCCTGGAGCGTTTCTGGCAAGTTACGGGTTAGTTCCTCCCTTACATACTCACCGCTTGATCCTTTTAACCGTGGCAGCACATTTTTACTGCGGTATTCAGCTAAATACTTCGCCCAGTACGATTCAGCCACGGACGGATCTCGTTCTTCAAGCCACCCGATGTATTCCCCATAGTGCGGCGCTGAAACAAGCGATTGTATATCAGACAGATCGGCGTATAGATCGAAGATACTACTAAGAAGAAGGCCTACACTCCACCCATCAAGCAAAATATGATGAAAGCTCCAAACCAGACTATACGCGTTACCGTCTGTTCGAATAAGTGTTACTCTCAGAGGTACCTCACCAAATAGATTAAAGCGCCGTTCACGATTTTGTCGAAGATACTGTTGAAGCTTCTCGGGCTCACATCCGCCATGTTCCGCCGTCCAATCCATAAACTCAAAGGGAAGGTTCCATGACTTCGCCACTGCCTGAAGCGGCCGTTCGAGCCCACGCAAGGCAAAAAAGGTACGAAGGATGTCATGTTGATTAACCACCTGCTGAAAGCAGTCTCTAAGCCGCTCTGAGTCAAGGTCACCTTGCAAATGAATGACACATTGCTCCTCATAAGCCGTGGAATCCGGAAAGCGGAGATAATGAAACAACATACTTTCCTGCATAGGTGACAGCGGATAAGCTTTGAGCATTGGAAAAGGTGCTACCTGTTCAAGGACATCCCTTTCTGCAGAAGGTACCAGCTGAAATCCCTCATGTTCCTCTTCTGTAACCATCTCTCCCTCACCGGCATACATCATGTCTTGCAAACCATTAAGGAAACCTTGCAGCATTCTCTGGATGGTTTCTGCTTGGAACTGATGTTTATTGTAATCAAATTCCACCAGCATCCGCCCGTCCGATATGAGCACATTACAAGTGATCGCAAATGGGCGATCCGCATCTGGACTCTCCGTTCCATGCATGGGAAGCTGCGAAAGCCGAAACAGATTTTGATAACGATGGTCATGCATTTCACCAAGATAGTTGAAGCAAATTTGTGGCTCAATCTCAGATCCATTGAACAATCTGGTCTCTGTTTCAGGCTGCATGTACTTTAATATGTTAAATCCAGCTCCCCTGTTAGGGATGCGTTGCAAATCATGATGAAGCTGTGCCACATAAAGGTGCGGCGTTTTGGCTGCTGAGATATCCAGATAAATCGGGTAATGGGATGTAAACCAGCCGACCGTTCGTGAATAATCCACAATTTCACCGAAACTTTCCCGACCGTGTCCCTCCATGTTGACCCATAGGCCATCTTGAACACCCATAGCCCCCATTGCAGTACCTAACGCGGCTAGCAACAAAGACGCTGTATCCGCCTCGTATCGCTCAGTCGTCAATTGCACGAGGGTCGTAGTAGCTTTTTGTGTAAAATGAAGGCTTGCCACTTCACTATCTCGAACCTGCCCCTTCGTGTTTACCCCGTCCCCGATGAGCGATGAAACCTGCCGAACCGATAGATTCTTCCAATATTGCGCCTCATCCTTCCATTCACCAATAGAAGCATACGTATGCATTCTCTGTGCGTAGTCCCGGTAAGAATCGGATATAGAAGGCAAGATCGGCTTCATGTCCTTTTCTAGAGCAAGGTAGATATCATAAAAATCATCCAGTAAAATGCGCCAAGATATGGCATCAATGACTAAATGGTGAATCGTAAAGATTAATTCGTCCCGATCTGATCCCTGGATGAGGCCCGCCTGTACTAATGGTCCGCGCTCCAGATCCATTGCCCGGTGCATTTCTTCCATCATTCGTTCCTTCACAGCCTTGAATTGCTCGCTATTCGTCTCCTCTATTGACTCCGCTTCTTGGAAGGCAAAAGCCTGCCGGTCCGAATGTTGACAAGATTGCTGAATGTGGTTGTGGTTGCCATTTCGCTTAAATGTCATTCGCAGTGCATCATGATGAACCGTGAGCAATCGGAGTGCTTCTCTGACAAACCGTTCGTTGAACCTCGTAACACTAATCAGCGTCACGCTGTTATTCCAATAATTCATTTCGGCAAAATTTTGCTTGAAAAACCAGTGTTGAATAGGCGACAGAGGTACATCACCCTCTATAGGCTCTGAAGCGCTGCCGGGTGATGTATCGTCCATCGGAATAAGCATTGGGGCAATGCTGCTCACCGTTTTCAAACGTAAAATTTCAGCCGATTCAAGCCGATATCCACACTTTTTCATACGAGCCGCAATCTGGATTGCCTTGATCGAATCCCCGCCAAGTCGCATAAATTGATCATCTCTGCTGGCATCAGGCGCTTTGAGTATTTCACGCCATGCTTGCAACAACTCCGCCTCACCAAGGATTTCAACCAGAGGTGGATGCTCGAACGGAGCCTGCTCTGCCAACATAACAGGTAGTTTCTTGATATCCACCTTTCCATTGGCAGAAAGCGGGAGTCGATCCAAACGAATATACTCGGACGGCAACATATATTGAGGTAGATATGCCGAGAGATAACTTTCCAGCACCGACGTCTCCAACTTTTCTGTCGAGACATAGAAAGCGCACAGATGCTTCCCTCTACTCTCCGTCTCTTGAACAATCACTGCCGCTTCGCGAATAGATGAATATGCGAGAATCAAATTGCGAATCTCTCCCATTTCAATCCGGTGACCCCGAATTTTAACTTGTTCATCGATTCTGCCTAGATACTCCATTCCACCTGCTGGCAACCAACGCACCAGATCTCCGGTACGGTAAACCTTGCCGGGTTCATGGAACCTGTCCGATACAAACTTCTCCTCGGTCAGCTCAGGCTGATTCACATATCCTCTGGCTACGGCAATACCGGCAATACACAGTTCTCCGGGAAGATGTTTCGCCTGCAAATTCCCTTGTTCATCGGAAACATATAACCGCATATTGTCAATCGGCCAGCCAATAGGCACCTCGCTATATGTTTCAGCAGGGTCGTATTGATGGATCATACAGCCAACGACCGTCTCGGTAGGGCCATACTCGTTGTAAATTTCAACATGCGGACCGAACATAGAGATAATATCCGCTGCCGCGGAGCTCTCGAATGCTTCACCACCTACGATAAAACGCTTCAAGCTTGATCCTTTTGTGTTATAAAGAGACAGGAGTTTTAGATGGGAAGGCGTTAATTTAATGAGATCCACTTCACCATCTTCACAAATCCGTTCAAGCGCGAACTCCACATCTTCCGCATAAATAATAATTTGGTTCCCCGACAGTAGGGGTGTAAACATCGATGTTACCGTCAAGTCAAATGAAATGGATGAATACAACGAAAAACGAATCTTTTCCCCTCGTACATAGGTCTGATCTGCCCAACGAATGTAGTTGGTCAAACCTCGATGTTCTACCATAACGCCCTTGGGCTTGCCCGTAGAACCTGATGTATAGATGATGTAGGCCAGGTCGTCAGGCCCGGCAATTCGTTCAAGGTTCACTGGTGTTAAAGGTACGTTTCCGTGCACTTCCTCCGTCAGCATTACTGAACCCGAAAAATTGCACAATTCCTCATAGGCTTCATCCGCAATGACCCACTGTGCCTTACAGTCGTCTAATATATAACGGATACGGTCCCTCGGGTACGACGGATCGATCGGCACATAACAGGCACCTGCTTTCCATATACCGAGGATGGCTGCCAGCAGGTCGGGAGATCGCCTCATAACCAGGCCAACGGCCATCTCTCGCAGCACTCCCTGCTCCTTCAACACCTGAGCAAATCGATTGGCTCTCATGTTAAGCTCAAGGTAGGTGAGTTGCACGCCTGCACAAGATACTGCTATGGCATCAGGTGTTCGTTGAACTTGTTCTTCAAATAAAACGAAGATCGGCTGATCAAGGAGCCGCTGGTTATCCGTTTCATTAAATTCATGGAGCAGCTGCTTGGTTTCCGAAGCATGGAGCAAGCTGATTTCCGAGATAGAAACGTCAGGTTGATGGGACACAGCTTCCAAGATGGCAACTACGTGTCCAGCCATTGCTTCTATAGCTTCAGGGTGAAATACTTCCGTACAATATTCAAGATCGAGATGCAGTCCATTTGGTCTCTCTACAACTTCCAGTGTCAGGTCAAACTTGGCCATCCTGTTTTTGTACTCGGAAGCCGTGAACTTGACGCCACCACCTATTTGCGGCTCCGTAGAAAGAGCCTCATGTTGGTAAACATAAACCGCATCAAACAAAGGATTCCGACCCGAATCCCGCTCCCCGTTCTCGAGAGCAATCCATTGTTCCAGCGGATATTCCTGATGCTCCAATGCATGCACCGCATTTACCTGCACTTCATGGACCAGCTTGGAGAACCACTGGTTGCCTGAGAGATCGCTTCGCAACGGAATAGTATTGACGAACATACCGGGAGTTCGTTCGATATCCGAATACAACCGTCCCGATGCCGTTGTGCCAACCATGATGTGCTCCTGAACAGAATATTTAGACAGCATCACCTTATATGCAGCTAGAAAATAGCTGTATAACGTGACTTTCTCATCCGCGGCATATGCCTTGATACGTGCCAGAATTTCGTCAGGAAGCTTGAACCCGTATCTTGCTCCTTCATAACTGCGTACAGCAGGCCGCTGATGATAAATTCCCCAATCCAGCCGCGGAATTCCGTCCTTGAACTGCTGAGCCCAGTATTTCTTACTTTCCCTCATATCTCCTGCGCCGAAGCGTCCCAACTGCCATTGGGTGAAGTCCTTCATATGCAGTGGGACAGCTGGCAAGCTTTGTCCGTCATACAACTGAACTAACTCTTCCAGCAGCAGATTCGCTGAAAGTCCATCTGCGATCAGATGGTGCATATCCATCAGCAAATACTGCCGACCCGATTCCTTTGGCTCAGTCCAGTACTCCATCCGCATCAGCGGTGCTTGTTCGAGGTCAAACGGCCGGATCGTGCGCAGAATCGTTTCCTCCGTTGTATCACTGTCCAACAAATGCATGGGAATTTCCATGGTTGCCTCGTTGAACACACGCTGTACCGGCTCATCTTCATCCAGATCAAAAGAGGTTCGCAAACATTCATGTCTCTTCACCAGTGCATTGGCCGCCACATTCAAGCGTTGCAGGTCAAGCGAGCCATCCACGGTAATCAGTCCGGTGACGTTGTAAGCCGTACCTGCTCTACCCAGTTTCTCTACAGCAAAGATCGAACGCTGAGAAGCAGACTGTGGGTAGCACTGGGCTGGACGTGCCTTCGGAATCCGCATGGGTTCAGCGGTGGGAACCTCGTCCAGCACTTGTGCCAACTCGGCAATCGTTGAATGGCGGAACAACAGACTTAGCGGAACGTTGATTCCTAATTCTTTTTGAAGTCGGGCCGTAATGACTGTAGCTGCAAGTGAATTACCACCCACCGCCAGGAAATGATCATGAATGCCGGCGTTTTCCAACTTCATTATTTCAAGCCATATCCGATGAATCCTGATCTGCATTTCCGTAACCGGAGGGGCATACCCTGCAGCTCTATCATTTAAGTTTTTCCGAGCTTGCTCGGTAGTGAGATCATTTCCGCACGGATTAAGGGAAGTGGCAAGCTTCTCGGATGAAACGAACGATGGTGTCGATAATAAAGTATGTATTTTACTACACCGAGAATTGGGCTCTGCCTTTCCTTCCTTCCATACTTTGGACTCAACCGTATCCAGTAATAAGGTGTATGTTTCAAGCCAGCCTTCGGCCTCTTCCCGTCCACATACTCCATCCCCCACATCTAATTCCAGCACCAATTCTTGATCCATCTCAAGGACATTCATGCTGATCGGGTATTTGAAGGACGATGGCTGAAACGACTTAAGCTGTACTCTCAGGTCTCCGAAGTGTAATTCAGGCGTTTTGTCAAAATTAAAAATGGTGTTGATGACCGGAGGATAAACAGACTCTCCTTCCGTGACTAGTGCCGTAACGATGTCTACGTAAGAGCAACGCTGGTGCTCCAGTAGCTCAAGCATTTCTCCTCTTACTAGTGTCGCGTATCCGGATAGTTCTTCCTTAGCTGGCAACTGGCTTGAAAAGGGCAGTAAGTTGACACATTGACCCACCAATTGGGGCAGCCCCATCTGTAGCTGACCAGCCACGGGAATACCAACCGTGATCTGCCGGAGACCTGAAATTCGAGATAACAGCATGTTATAAGCCGCAAGCATCAGCATAAACAAGGAGACACCCTTTTTTTTACCGAATGCCCTCAACCCTGCCGTGAATTCAGTGTTCAAGCTCCTGTACAGACGCATTCCCGGATAAAGTGAGACAGACTCCGAAGCGAGCCGAGCAGATACAACCAGCTCCGGCATCGGAGTGGAAAGCCGTCTGGTCCAAAACTCCCTTGCATGTTGCTTCTCCTCCAGCGGCAGATTAAGTTGCCACTGTGCAAATGCAGAAAACAATACAGAGTCAGGGGACTGCAACCGATTTTGCGTCGTATAGTACCCAGCAATCTCTTTCAGAATCTGAACAATGGACCAGCCATCTGCTACGAGATGATGCACTTGCATGATGAGTCTGTACTGCTGATGCCCGAGATGTAGCAGACAGAATCGGATCAAAGGACTATTCGACAGATCAAATCCATTGCTCCATTTCTGTTGAATGGCTTCGGGCAAGGCTTCTGATTCTTCTAAACCTTCGGCTTCTTCAAACATAATTTTCGAAGCTACGTTCTCAAACGGCTCCGTGTAATACAGCCCTTCATCGTTAGAGAAGTGGGTTCGCAACATCCCGTGTCTTTGGACCACATAACGAACGGCTTCCCGTAACCTTTTGGTATCCACTGCTCCTTCCAAACGAAGTACGACAGACTCCACGTAAGCATGGCTCATATTATCATTGGCCAGAGATGCGAACCAGAGTTGCGTCTGTTCCGATGTAAGCGGGTGGATCTCGGCTTGTTTTCGTGCTTCTACCGCCACTGCTTTACTGGCTTGCTTTCTCCCGCCTCCCGGCGAGGTCGGTGAACTCGGAGGCAGGAATCCGGCACTTCGCAATTCCTCTATACTCGATTGAACGGCATCTACAATACGATCAATATCTGCTTCCGAATGAGCCGTCGATAAAAAACAGTTTCGGCCTTCCCAAATATAAATTCCTTTCTCGATTAACAAATAGTACAGAAGCTCCAGATCAGACTTTTGCACAAAACGGAACAAGGAACCAAAATGCACAATCTCAAGCGGCACCAGTTCTTCTGCAAAGTAATGATTCAGTCTGTCTGCCAAAGCCGCCGTCTTCCTGTTCAATTGCTCCTGAAGGGCCGGACCTTCCTCCTGCAACCGCCGCAGGACTGCCAGAGCAGCATTCATAGCCAACGGATGCTGGCAGAACGTTCCGGCTACAAAAGTTCTCCGTTCTTCATGCGGAGGGAACGAGGAATCCCCAAAAGACCACATTCCTCCGTCTATGCCGTCCAAATATCGTTCTTTTCCAGCGACGATGCCAATCGGCAAACCTCCACCGACCACCTTGCCATAGACCACCATATCGGCTTCAATGCCGAACCATGCCTGCGCACCTCCAGGATGAATGCGGAATCCGGTGATGACTTCATCAAAAATCAAAGCGATGCCCTCTGAGGCGGTCAACGAACGCAGCTTTTGGAGAAAGGCGGTTGGCTGAATGTCTGGCCTACGGCTTTGTACCGGTTCTACCAGTACTGCTGCCAGCTCTCCAGCACGCTGTTCGATCATCCGCAGTGATTCGGGATGATCGTAATTCAGGACAATGAGGTCTTCCACCATACCTTGCAAAATCCCTGGAGCGATTGGTGTGCTACTGCCTCCGAGTCCTGCACTCATGGCCAAAACACCATCGAAAGTACCGTGATAAGAACCTGAAAAGACCACTATTTTTTTTCGGTTTGTAGCCGCTCGAGCCAAACGCATGGCAACCATGATCGCTTCTGTCCCGGAATTAAAAAACGCGGCACGTTCTATTCCAGTCAATTCACGCAAGGCAGATGCAACCTGACCAGCATTTGCATTGATCGGGCCAACACACATTCCCTTCTGAACAGCCTCTTGCATTGCTTCGTTAATAAAAGACACCTGATGGCCGAACAGGTTCACACCGAAGCCCATCGTCAAGTCAATATAACGATTCCCATCGATATCCGTAATGTTAGATCCTTCGGCCTGATCAACGACGATCTGATAGACGATATCCTTCCAGTAGGGGCGGTAACCTGCCACATTGCGATTATTAGCCACCACTTTACGGAAAGCTTGTGTGTGAAGCTGTGATCGCACTGTTTTGGCAGTATATCTGGAAATAAATTCATCTATAAAATGCTCTTGTACAGGGTTCAATCCTGTTTTCGAATGCGTTTCAAGCTTCTGGAACGGGACATAGGGCCGATTGGTCGGTACACGTTCTTTTGTAAAATTAGAGGGCACGCTCGGGCTCTCCGCCAAATCGTCGAAATAGTCTTTTTTCACCGGTTTATTCGCCTGCACTGCCGTCGCCGCCGACAAACGAATTGCAGAAGCTTCCGATCCTGCAGAACCTGCCTGTAACATGGAAAGTTGGAGAGTCATCAAGTCCAGTTGCTTCTGTACAATCCCCTCCAGACCTGAACCTGCTACGGATTGATTACTCGATTCGCTCTCTTCCTCTGCTGATGCTGCGTACGGATGTACATATACATTTTGCAAACGTGCGGCATCCCGAGGCACTCTCTTATCCTCTGTTTGCCCGTTTAGAATCGGAGACTCTGGCAATTGCTGCGATTGACTGGCAATATATTTCCCTACTTCAGCGACGGTAGACATCTCTTCAAAAAACAGATGCATCGGAATATCTACGCCAAATTGATTTTTAATTGCATGTTTGGCATTGACCAGCAAGATAGAATCCATACCAAGTTCCATGAAATTTCGATTTATCCCGATGTCTTCCGGAGAGTATCCTGAGATATTCGACATCATTTCCTGTACCGCGCTTGTGAAGGAAAGAATATTTGCGTCCTGGACAACCCGATTTTCCATCGTTGAATTCTCCTTTTTTCCCTCCGGTTTGTGGTTAACTTCCCCTCTGCTCTCTGACACCAACATAGGAACAATCCAGTGCCGATGTTGATCGAATGCATATGTCGGAACTGAAACTACACGCTTGCCGCTTCCAGCATGGAGATCTTTCCAATCGATGGGTTGACCATTAACGTACTGGGTAGCAATCTTATACAAGACATTAACATTTACCAGACTTGGCATCGCCACGTTTGAGTCCAATTCGGAGGAAGTTAAGGTTCTATCCTGCTCAGGTCCACCGAACCAGATTCCCTCCGCCAATTCACCGTATTGCCCGGTGAAAGTCTCATGCTGCAACCATGCCAGCTTGTCCTGTAACTCTTGATGGTGATGTGCTATTACTGCAAGTTTGTACTCGTACACGCCTCTACCAATATTCGAGGTATAACAAATGTTTGCAAAAGATTGTGGATCAGATGTAAGAAGAAAAAGACGATATTTATCGATCAGAGACCGCAAAGAGGTTAGCGTTCTGGCAGATAAAGTGAACAAGGAAGGTCCGTTCTGTGTATTCGGCGAAAGAAAAACCTTTCTTTCGCTTGCCTCTTCCAGTACAACGTGACAATTGGTGCCACTCATACCGAAAGAGCTTACTCCGCATCGGCGTACATCCGTACCTCTCTTCCAATCCGATAAGTGAGCATTGACATATACAGGAGAATTCGCAAATTCGATTTGCGGGTTGGGCTTTTCAAAATAGAGCGAAGGCGGAAGCTGTTCATGATGAAGCGCCAACGCTGATTTAATAAAACTAACAATGCCAGCTGCATGATACAAATGTCCGATATTGGGCTTAAGTGAGCCGATCGCACAGAACTGGACTTTATCGGTATACACACGGAACGCATTATGGATAGCACGAACCTCAATCGGATCACCGATCGGTGTTCCTGTACCATGCGTTTCGATATAGGATAATGAGGCCGGGTGAATACCTGCACGCTCCCAAGCACGAATAAGAAGCTGTTCCTGAGCCGCCCGGTTAGGTGACGTAATGCCTATGGATTTACCATCCTGATTGGAGACACTCGCTTTAATTACGGCATATACAAGATCATTGTCCGCAATGGCTCTGGACAAAGGTTTAAGTAGAATCGCGCCCATGCCCTCTCCTCTTACCGTCCCGTCAGCTTCTTCATCAAACGCCCTGACTTTAGACGAAGGGGACTCAATGCCGATCTGGGGCTGTTCGGCTTGTGGATCTAGAATGATTTGAATGCCTCCAGCGATAGCCATGTCACACTCTCTGGAGAGCAGTGCCTGGCAAGCTAGATGAACAGCCATTAACGATGAAGAACAGGCTGTATCAATGACCAGACTTGGACCTCTAAGATCAAGCAAATAACTGATTCTGCTCGCTATAGCGGAGGACATGTTACCTACTGCCGCTGCCGACAACAGATCTGTATTGCATGAAGCAATCATTTGTTTATACTCGTTTTCATGTCCTGATCCGACATAAACACCAGTCCGACTTCCTTTTATGCGATCCCCGCCATAGCCTGCATCCTCAATCGCACTCCATGCAATTTCAAGAAACAACCTTTGATACGGGTCCATTAACGTTGCCTCTTTAGGCGGGATACGAAAGAAGAAATCATCAAACGTGTCAATCTCGTTCAAATAACCACGTCGTGGTGCCTTGATTCCCCCCTCTGACGTTCTGACCTTTGGAGCCTCAAGAATCCAATCTTCACCGCGACACAGATTGCTCCAGAATTGATCGAGTGAATCCGCACCAGGGACTTTAAGCGCCATGCCGATCACCGCGATATCTTTACCTGACTGCTCCTCAATAACTGTAGCCGGAGTACGATCTTCCTTCGTACGGCGAGGCAACAAACTTTTTTTCATCGGCTCTCCCCTTCCTATTCACTGTGATACCGATATATTGGGAACCATATCCACACTCAGTAGAGTCTCTATGGAGTCTGCAATGGTCTGGAACAACTCTTTCATAAGCACTCCATTCATTCTGGAAGGGTTGTAGCGGAAAAAAAGCGCCGATGTATCTTTTAAGTCCTCCCACTCCATGATCATGTCAAATACGTTATGAAGGGTATCTTCTGTATGCAACCACCCTTTTTGTGCAAACAGGCAGCGAGCATTCCCAGGTTCAATGCGAGTCACATGTCTTTCAATATCTCTCGCGTGGTATACTTCTGCTTCGCCCACTTTTTTCTTCGCACCGGCCAGAAGGAGTAACTCTTCTATTCTTTCTACTTCTGCAAAATCCACGTAAAAAGGTACAATCCAGCCCTTGCCGTCCAGCATTGTATGCACAGTCACTTTAGGTCCGGTCGATATTTCATAGATGGCATTCGAAAAAAGGGTAAGCCATACCGCTTCTTCTGCAACTTGCAACTCGTGACAAAATGTTTGGAATCGATTTCGTTGCGACGAGGACATCAGCATATGGTACTGATTCTCTGCTCCGCTCCACTCCGCTTCGAAGTACGGCGCTTCCAACTGAACTGCTTGTAGCTGTATCTCCTTTTTTGACAATCCCTCTGAACTGGAAATCAGCTGTGCAAGCTGTTCCACAGAAGGATAGGCAAAAATATCAGTTAGTGTGATGACATCCGGATATAGAAGGTCTACTTCCTCAAGCATCTGAATAACGAGAATCGAAGTTCCACCTATCTCAAAAAAGCTGTCATGGACTCCGAAATATTTCTTGCCAAGCAGCTTGCTCCATATTTCAAACAGCGCTTCCTGCATCGCATCCTTAGGCCTATGCACCAGCGCTTCCTGTTCCCGCATTTCCTGCCACTTGCTTAGTTCGTCTTCGACTTTCTGAAATGCTCCTTCTTTATATTTTTCGATATATTTGTAACGCTGTAACTTGCCACTGGTCGTTTGATGTATTTTGGAAACCGGTAGAATAACACTTAGATGAATGCCCATCACATGATTTACATGTCTGCGAATCTGATCCGCGTAACGCCCGAACTCTTCCAGCTTGTCCCTGTACAAAACGAACAATACAACCTCTTCCGTGCCAGTAGCTTCATTGTATACTCCGCAAGCAATCATTCGTTTGATCTTCAAATCCGTACATTCCTCTGCAATACGTTCAATATCATAGGGATAATAGTTGGAGCCGTTAATGATGATGATGTCCTTGGTTCTCCCCGTAAACACCAGATGATTATGGATTAGGAAGCCCAGATCACCTGTATGAGCCCACTCGTCCGGCGTAAAAAGTTTGGTGGTCGCTTCTTCATTGTTATAGTATCCGTCTGTAATATTCGCACCCTTGATCTGAATATATCCGATATAACCCTTGGGGAGCGTACGACCAGAATCATCACAAATTCTCACCTGGCTATTTCGTAACGGGGTTCCCGTTCCAGAGAGTGCCAGCCCTGCTTCATCCTCACTTGATAGAAAAACAGCCTGGTCCCCGACACTGAGAGTATCTCGACGTACATAATACGTTGTGAAGGCTTCGTGCTGCTCCTGAATACATACCGCCACACAAGCTTCAGCCATGCCGTATCCCATTTTCATCGTTTTCCCGTCAAGTCCAAAAACGGCCATCTCATCTAAAAATTGTCGACATGCGTCCACATCGATAGGTTCTGCACCGTTCACGATCGCTTTAATTGGAGTTAAATCCCAATCAAAAGAGCGCTGGTTCGCAGCTTTGTAATACGCGTTCAAGAAATACTTGATTCCGAAATTGGGCGAAGCGAGCATTGTTGCTTTGAAGTGGCTGGCGGATTGCAACCAGAGAACAGGTCGTCTTATGAAAAGCCAAGTTGGCATCTGATACTGATTCAACCCGGCGACCAGTGGGAGCAAGTGGAACATAATCATGCCGAGGTCGTGAGTCAGTGGCATCCAATTGAGAAAAGCATCTTCCGAGGTGGCTCCCAAACGTTCTTCCAAATCATAAATGTTCGCGAGAAGCTTGCGATGTGTCAGTTTCACACCTTTGGGTTCTCCCGTTGTCCCCGAGGAAAACTGAATAAAGGCAACATCGTCAGGATGAGCAGAAACAGGTTGCTCTTGATGTTCGAAGGCCTGGTTCATCAGATCCTGGATATCCAGTAGAACACAATTTCGATCTGGAATGCGGGACAGATGCTCACGGAGTTCTTCCACGTGTCGCGATTCCGCTACGATAAAGGGACGGTTCAGAACACCGGTTACACGTAACGTTTTGGTCAGCGATTCTTCATTTTTACTCACTGTCAAGGGAACAGGGATGAACCCACCCAGCAAGCCGGCCCAGAAAATAACGAGGAATTCCCGGGTGTTATCCAACTGCAAAATCACTTCAGATCCTTCACTTACTCCGTTCTTCCTTAGGAGATGCAGGGCACACATCGAGGACCGATAAAGCTCCGCAAAGCTGCAAAACTCACTTTGGGATTCTCCTTCAATAAAGGTGATTCCTCGTTCTTCCAGAACAGTGTGATGATTCAGGGCCTCATTGAGTGTGCTAAACATGCCGAACCACTCCTTCTTCAGCTATATGACTGAGAATACCTCCCCGTTGAATAGCAGGAGTCATCTTACAATCCAAAATGTGATTTAACGCTTCGAGAGCTTTAGCATTACCGTCTGCAACATCGCCTGACCTAGCAAGTTGCTCCAGTTCCCGAAACGGCCCCGCAACCTCTTTCAAATAATTCGAAGTTTCCCCGTGAATGTTGTAGTTTTTGGCACAAAGTGCCGCTTTTAAATAATGGGCATATGAAACTGCTCTATTCCCCTTTGGAAGACTCTCCTTGATCAGCTTCTGCAGATACTCCTTTGTGTCCATAGACTGGATCATACATGCATCAAGCTTCTCTCTTCGAAGCATATTACTTAACACGCTACCTGGCCCAACCTCAATCAGGTTGTAAACCTGCCTCTCCATTAGGAATTGCACACATCCTTGCCAGCGGACCCTTTCTACCATTTGTTCCGATAAAAAAGAGGGGATGCAATTCACATTAGGATAAGGAAGAGCAGTAACATTGGAAAGTACGGAATAACGCATGGAATGAAAAGGGATAAGGCGAAGTTCATCATACAATTGCATGGCCGCGTTCTTCATGAATGGGCTATGGAAAGCGCCGTCCACCTGAAGCGGTGTAACATGACCTCCCAAGTCAGTAAATCGTTCTTTTATTTTTGTAAGCGCATTCACTTGACCTGAAACGACAGTTTGGCGGCTGGAATTCAGATTGGAAATGACCACTAGGCCTCGATATTCAGGCTCAAGGCATTCCTTCTCAATGACTTGAGGGGTAAGCCCATGGACAGCCATCATGGAGCCAGCTTTATGCTTCTGGGCATCCCGCATCAACATGCCTCTAAAACGTACAAGGCGAACGGCATCTGCAAAATGCAATGCTCCTGAAGCAGTCAGCGCCGTAATTTCTCCAAGACTGTGCCCTGCTAAATAGACTGGCTCACGTTCCATTCTCTCCACTAACACACGAAAGGCAGCGATGCCAACCGTCAAAATACACGGCTGAGCGTAATCGGTCCGGGTTAAATCTGCCTCACTTCCTTGAAAACAAAGGTTCGATACGCTGTATCCCAAGATTTCTGAGGCCTCTTCAAACGTTCTTCTGGCTACTATGGAACGGGTAAACAGATCCTGTCCCATGCCTATGTATTGCGATCCCTGACCCGGAAACAGCAGTGCCGTTTGCATAACATCCCCCTCAGAACCAGATATTCGACAATATTTGATATTCATTCTACGTTGTTACATGATTTAATCATCTAATCATAATTGAAATTTAAGGATTATAATACAATTTCTTTACATTTGAACACATTATATCAACACTGCCTTAAACAGATCAATTTATTTTTTTTACCCATTGCAAAATGAACTGCATGTCATTTATATTATAATAAATCGTGATTCATTTTTAAGAAAAGGAGGAACTGATCCGATGTCTCCAAAGTTATCCGACGATCAGAAGGAACTAAGGACTTTGCAAATTCTTGAAGCAGCGAAACGTGCATTTGAATACAAGGGTTATGGGGCAACAACGCTAAAAGATATCGTCGAAGAAGCCGGTATGAGCAGAGGCTGGATCTATCTATATTATCAAAGCAAAGAAGAAATCTTCGAGGCACTGCTTCATTGGCAAGATATGCGTTACAAAGAACACATCGAAACATTGATCCACTCTTCGTCATCCGTCTGGAAAATTATCCAGGATCTCTATACGCAGCAATTGCAGGATCTGCTTCGTTTCCCGAATGCGGGACTACAATCTGCTTTCTATGAATACTCTCTGATTGGCTCACGCGATGAAGAACGCCGGAACTTACTGATTGAGCGCTACAATTCGGGTGTTGCACAGTTCGCAACCTTAATTCGGATTGGCGTGGAGCGAGGAGAATTCTCTCCTGACATGGACGTGATGGACATTTCCAGACTCGCTGCATCATATCAGGAAGGAATTATGACACATTCCATCACGGTAGGTACCGAAAAGGCTAAAACCAGCATGCAGTTTGAGGCGTTACTCGCGTATCTGAAAACACTGTTACACCCCGTAATGATTCACGAACCTGACCATTCGGAGGAAAACTAATGCAGGAACTTTTCCGTAATCCAACTTTCTTGAAGCTCTTTCTGGCAACCTTCACTTCGCAGCTGGGAAATGTCGTTGGAAATATGGCGTTCGCTTATTATATGGTGGATCGTTTCAGCAACCAGCCGTCTTTAGCCAGTATGGCAGAGCTTATGTATTCCCTTCCAACCTTGGCCGTTTTCTGGATTGTTGGAGTCGTTGCAGACCGTTTTGATCGTAAACATATCGCTACATACAGTGACTGGATCAGAGCTTTGTTAACCTTGTTATTGCTGCTTTTTGTTCACTATGACGTGCTGTTTATGTGCTTTCTGATTCTTTTTCTGCGCAGTTCCATTTCCAAGTTTTTCGGCCCGGCCGAAATGGGACTTCTTCAAGGTAGCATCGGTCCAGATCAGTACGTTCACGCATCTGGACTTATTCAGATCATCTCAGGTGTATTTATGCTTTTTGGACTGAGTCTGGGAGCAACGGCATACCATTTTATTGGTATCGAGGGAGCTATTATCGTGGACTTGTGCAGTTTCCTGTTATCTGGTTTCCTTCTCGCCTGGGCCAAATTTCCCGAACAGGCACGCATGCCGAACGGAAAAAACCGTGTACGTGATCTACGATTTTCTCTTGTCATCAAAGACTTCTGGCAGGGGCTTCAATATATTATACATAACCGGCTCCTGCTGATTTTAATTAGTGGATTCATGTTTTTTGGTATAGTTAACGGAGTTTTTTCCGTCCTTCCAATCTTTTCAATGAAGTACAAACTTAGCCCGGATCAGTATGTTGTCCATTCGTCCCTTGTCACTGTTTTTATGGGGATTGGTTTCTTGATCGGCAGTATTTTGGGACCCATTCTGATTCGGCGTTACACAAGAACACCCATTCTGATCACTTGCCTATTTTTAGCAAGCCTGCTCCTGGCTGGATTGGGCCTCGTACCTCGTGTGGAACTTTATTTCGTTATTATTCTGCTGGCAGGGATCGCCATTGCTCCTATCAACATCGCACTTGGTAGCTGGCTTCCAGAACTTGTTCCGCCTCAGAATATGGGACGTGTAAATTCACTCATTGAACCCGTTATGATGCTGGGCCATTCTCTGGCACTCGGAACGATCAGCTTGGCCTTCCCTGTATGGATCAATGTGACATGGCTTCATCTCACACTGGCTATATGCACAGTCGCCGTTAGTTTCTTCTATTTGAGATCACTTCCGGGACTTGTTCGCAAAACCACGGCACCTGCAACTGCCGAACAGGCTACGCCATAATCATATTTTCCAAACCAAATGCCCCCTGAGATTCATCGGATACGTGCGCGTGATCTCGATGTTTATTTCAGGGGGTACTCCGTTTACATCAACTGACAAACCATTGTTCTGTCTGCCACTGAGTGCTCTTTTATAGTGGGAAAAACAGCAAATAAACCACTTCAAAAATGAAGTGGTTTAAGGATTGACTCATACCTCTAGCGTCCTATTCTCACATTTGCCACATGATTCATTTCTTCAACAGCCGTTTTACCCGCGATTCGTCCAAACGTAAAGATGTCTGTCAAGGCATTCCCTCCTAAACGGTTGCCTGCATGAATCCCCCCTGCCACTTCCCCGGCGGCGTACAGATGGGCAATCGGCTGATCGTTTTCATCCAGTACGCGGGTTTGGGTATCGATCTTGATGCCGCCCATCGTATGGTGGACCGCAGGTTTTCTAGGCGTAGCGTAAAATGGAGCCTTCTCCACTTTTAAACTAAACGTATCCTTGTGGAACTCGGGATCAAAGCCCGCATCTACGTAAGAGTTATACTTATCCACGGTCGATCTGAGAACCTGAGGGTCCATCCCCACTTTCACTGCCAGTTCTTCAATGGTATCCGCTCTAAACAGAGTACCCGCTTCAACCTGTCGATCTATCTTTTCCTGGCTGGTATTGGCTGCGGTTTTCTTAATCTCATCGTCAGCGATTAGATAAAATAAACTTCCCTGTTCGATTGCCGCTTTGGTTAAGACATCCCGCCCAGAGAATTCGTTGACAAACCGTTCTCCCTTTTTGTTAACAATGACAAAGTTTTCAGGCGGTACTTGCAGTCCGCTGAAGAGCTCGCCTGTTTCCGGATCGGCTACCGGCATCATTTGCGTGAAGCCCATACCTGTCAGCGCGGCTCCTGCACTCTTGCCAAGCGATATTCCGTCACCCGTCATCGCGTAGGAATTCGTTGTTTTGATATCATCGTCAATATGGCTCCAGTATGTGTTATATTCCTTAAGCATCTGCGTATTTGCACCAAAACCACCACTGGCAAGCACAACCGCTTTTGCATGAATCGTAATTTTCTGACCATTTACACCCGTTGCAATGACACCTGCAATTTTTCCGTCTTCGATGATTAGCTGTTTAACCGGGCTATCTGTAATGATTTGTCCGCCATTGTCTTCTACATATTTACTAAGCGCGATGATAAAGGCAGAGCCATAACTTTTGACAGGTTTATGACCACGTCGCCACAGGGCACCGACCGGAGCAAATACGATACTTTTATCATATTCGACCCCGATATCTTCAAGCCACTGCACACTTTCCAAGGCACGGTCTGTAAGTACTTTGACCAAATCATACTGTCCATAGATCGTGGTGCCGTTCAAGTCGGTTCGTTTGCCCCCGAAATACGTTTGCATTCTGTGCAGTAGCGGGGAATCGAATAAATAAGCCTTTTCCGTACCAAACTTCTCCTGATATGCTGCAAATTCTGCCTTCAGCGCATGGAAATCATCGATATATTCCGGGTGAATCAGGCTCTCATCGGTACTTAACAGGTTCTCAATCGTTTGTCTTTCTCCCGGATTTTCACTAAACTGCTGTTGCCATGCAGGGTCTGCCGCGTTAACAGGACCACCTGAACGGATCGTGTTACCGCCAACAGCAGGATATTTCTCAAGCACAATTGCACTTGCCCCCTGCTGTAGAACTGTAGCAGCCGCACTGAGTCCAGCGCCGCCTCCCCCTACAACAACCACATCGCAAGTATATTCTTCATCATCCTTCATCTGGCTGCTGGCAGGTTTTGCACGTCTTTTCAGAATGTCCGGGTTCACTCCGGCCAGCTTGACTGCCTTCGCGACACCGTTGATGACCGCGTTACTTGTCTCGGAAGCACCGGATAGCGCATCTACATTCAGCGTCTGTCCTTCAATGATTTTATTCGGTATTCTTACAAAAACAACATCGGCGATGCCTTCGGTTTCTCCCTGGGAATCGATATCAATACGTTCGATCCGATTTTCACTAAAGGATACCTTCATCGGCAGATTGCCGCTGTGACCAATCGCATTGACTTCATACACACCCGGTTTATAGGTGAACTCTTCTTCCTCGTTGAGCTGATTGGATATTTTCGCAAACCGGAGGAACCGCAAGAAACATATCTCCAGGAAATCAATCGTACCTTCACTGTTCAGGTTGCCTGCTTCGTCAAACGCTTTATGTGCACTGCCCAGCAAAAACTCGTACCCCGGCATCACGTTCGCTTCAACACCCGGCGCATCCAGAATTTGACGAAGATGCAGCTGTGCACGAGACGAACCTTGCGTTCCCTGTGACGCACCAATAATCATAACCGGCTTTCCTGCCAGCGGATGGATTTCAAAGCTCAGCCATTCCAGCAAGCTTTTCAGGGATGAAGGAATGGAATGGTTGTATTCCGGAGTTGCAATAATGACACCATCACTTGCGGTAATTTTTTCGTTAAACGATTGTATAATGGCACTGTTCGTCTGGTTATCGGATTGATTAAACATCGGAACATCGGTAATATCGAGAATTTCAATGGTAGCTCTGGACTCAAAATGTTTTTGCATGAACTGAAGCAGCTTGCGATTATACGATTTCTTTGCGTTGGTGCCCACGATCGCTATGATTTTCATTGTAGTTAGCCCCCTACTCTTGCCAGGAAAATTTTTTCGTTTTTTTCTTCAACGTCCGTTTTGACAGCAACTCTGTGGTGATTTCCGTAAACAGAACAAACTCCCTGAAAATTTCCTCTAGCTCTGCCACTTTCTCTGCACTGATCAGGCTACCGCTGTGATCAAATGCACTCTGCGATTTTCCCAAAAGAAACTCGCTACTCGGCATCATTCTCGCACCAAGCTCAGGTGAATCCAGGATTTGTCTAAGATGCGCTTGCGCTCTGGAAGAACCAAGTGAACCGTGTGAAGCACCCACAATCAGAACCGGCTTGTCTTTCAAAGTTTGAGTGGTATAACTGACCCATTCCAGCGTACTTTTCAACACAGCAGGGATCGCATGGTCGTACTCCGGAGTAGCAATAATAATGCCTTCTGCTCTAGAAATCTGATCCAGTAAATCTTGCACCTTCACAGGTATATCAACTTCAGCGTCTTCTATTTCATCTTTTTCAATAAAAGCAGGCAGATCCTTAATTTCAAACAAGTCGATCTTGGCCTCGTCTGCAAAATGCTTTTGCATAAATTGAAGCAGCGTGCGGTTCGTTGATTCATCCGAATTGGTGCCCACAATAGCTAAATAATTCATCGTAATCCCCTCTCTGTCATTCGAAAATCATGTTCGTCAATGTCAGACTCGATCTTTCGGCATAACCTTAACATAGAGAAGCTGGAATGATCTAATAGTTATTCATTGCAGTTTGATAACCAATTTGTTATAATCACCTCAAATTCAAAGTTTGTTATTTTTTTCACAAAGGGTGAGTGACATGTCTAAATTAGAATCGCAGGATATTTTATGTTACATCGACAGCCTTTTAAAATACAGCAACTTTAGCAAAGCAGCCCAATCCCTTTATATTTCTCAGCCCTACCTGACCAAAGTAATCAAAAAAGTGGAAAGTCAGTTAGATTGTGAGCTGATTACTCGCAACAAGCTTCCGTATCGATTAACCGAGCAGGGAAAAATCTATTATCAGTATTTAACTTCACTCGAACATAGCTACGCCAAGCTCATGAAAGAAATCTCATATGCATCAGATATCGGCAACAAAGTGTTGCGGATCGGGATTTTGCCTAGCCTGGGTTCTTATTTGACACCTCTCTTTTTACCGGCATTTTTACGGCTTCATCCTGCCTATAAGATTAATCTCGTAGAGGATCTTCCTGAAAAAAATGAAAAACGGATTCAAAATTACGAACTCGACTTCTGGATTGGGCAAAATTCGAGCAGCATTTCCCCGAATCTAAACTCCTTTAGTTGGGGCAAGCACAGCTACCGGGCTGTTATCCCGCGCGGCTGTGAACTATATCAGAAACATGTTGCCGTCATCCCAGAGGGAACGTTTGATATCCCCACCATGCTGAGCCAACCGCTCGTTTTAACGTCCAAAGGCTCTGCGGTCCGTAAACAGATCGATCAATTACTTAGTGTGCACAAAATCCAACCGAGCATCGTGATGGAAAGCAACGAAATCCACACGGTGTTGAAACTTGCCAAACAGAATATGGGCCTGACGATTATTCCAGAAAGTGTCCGGATTGACGAGTCTCCTTCCGAATACAACATTTACCCGATCCCGATTGATAAGATGAGCCTGGATTATTTTATAGCACATCATGGGGAAAGAAAGCTTACGAGTGTAGATCATGACCTTATCCATACTTTTCTGAATCATGGACAACAATGCGCAGTGTAGGAGGAAATCCACATGAAATCTTTTACGAAAACGATCCCTCTCATGGGAACTAAAATCACTCTATACATCGAAGGGGCCGGCGCAGAAGAACTTGCTCAGGAAGCAGAGAATATGCTGTTCCGTTACGAAAAAGTCTTTAGCGCCAACAGTGATCACTCACAGCTTGCGATGTTGAAACAAGAAGCCGCCTCCCATCCGCTCCAAGTAGACAGGGAACTGTATGATCTGATCAAAATAGGCAAAGAACACAGCCTGAATGAAGGTTCTTTTTTAAATATTGCGATTGGCCCGTTGATCAAATTGTGGAGAATCGGTTTCCGCGAGGCACAGGTGCCGGAGGATGGAGAGATTAAGAAGGTACTGGCGCTCTTACAGCCTGAACATATACAGCTCAATGATGAGCAACAAACCGTACATTTATTACAAAAAGGCATGGAGATCGACCTGGGAGCCATCGCTAAAGGTTATTTTGCCGATCAGGTGATGGCCCTGTTCAAGAAAAACGGCGCTGTCTCTGCTATGGTCGATATGGGCGGGAATGTGCTTGTTCATGGTGATTCCCCTTCCGGTTCTGATCACTGGAATGTGGGAATACAAAACCCCTTCTTACCCCGAGGTCATGCAGCAGCACTCGTCAGCATCAGAGAGCAATCCATCGTTACCTCAGGCATATACGAGCGTGTTTTGGAAAAGGAAGGCCAGCAGTACCATCATATCTTTAGCAGCGAAACAGGTTATCCCATCGAAAGTAATGTCGCTTCGTTGACCATTATTGCGGATAGATCGCTGGACTGTGATATTTATACAACAGAGTTATTCGGCTTAGATGCCTCCTCCGTTATTCATAAAGTCAACAGGATGAAACATATCGAAGCCGCCGTTATCACAACCGATGGAAACATGGCCTACACCGAAAATCTGCAAGGGAAAATTCAGCCAATATCAAGTTAAAATGAATGAGATCGTTCAGGCGAAGTATTCGTATTATAGAGTCTGAGGGTGTTTGAAAAAAACATTCTGTACTCAGAGTGTTTCAATCAATTTCTGAATCTTAGATTCGGAAATGAAATATACGGGGCCTAAGATATCCATTTTGCCGTCTTTTACACGAATGGCACTTTCCTGCTCTGCCGCTTAAACATGCATCTCTTCAGATAGCGGAAACAAGTAGCCTTCAACAAACGTACCATAGTCGCGTCTAGCATGGGATTCATAGGCAAAATGATTGAAGCTCAACCCCTCATAAATCGTAGTCGTTTCATCCCTAGGGGTAGCGTCTTTCGAAGATATCCATTTTGCAGCCATATTTAATGCACCCGCGCTCGCACCGAGAATAACAGCCTTGCTATGTTTAATAACATCGGAAAGTTCATATTCCGCCAAAAACTCTTGTTGTTGAACAGGATCTCCACCACATAGAAAGATGACAGAAGCGCCCCGAATCCATTGCTGGGCCTTTTCTTTCCGTATACGATAATCAATGAAATGATATTCATCAAAACTAAGGATAACCTGAGTTAACCAGGTCCATTCCGTAATATCCTCAAAGTTCACCTGCTCACCTTCATAATCAGAAGGCTCAGCGCTAATCATCACAAGCGATTTTCTATCTGTGATGTCCTCATGTAACCGTTCGACCAGTTTCTCTGGAAAAATATCATTAAACCAACTGAAATAATAGTGAGTACTCAAACTGTACTACCTCCATATGTATAATTGACCTATTTCTATCCTTGAAGAATACTTGAAAAATATAACTCCATACTACCATAACATCGAATTAAATGATGGAAAATAGTCCTATTTCCGAAAGTAAGTGTGTCCGTTGCCCTATTCAGGCCTGCCCATCCTATAAGATAAAATAGAGTATATATGAACTTTGAATAAGGGATGGGATGATCATGAGTACGCTGCAACCAATTATCCATGTCTTGCGACATTCGTCCGATGAAGACGTCGTTGAACAATTTTTTGAGCACGAGTCATTAATCTGGATTGATTGGAGAGAAGACGAAGGGGACCTCATCCAATACTTTAACGATCGACTGCCGGAATCCGATCAGATCAAGTGCGAGATCATCGACATTGACAAGCCGAGAGGCGTTGATATTGTGTTAAGTTCGAACGATCGAAAGCTTAAAATACCGTTCGCTGATGATCGGACTGATCGAGACAGCGCCATTCGGGCTATGCAGGAAATGATTGCTCCCCGGTATCAGATTCGATGGTTTATGGAGTCTTTAGGCAACGACACGTTAGCATATCTCTTATTATCTACGGAACAGTGGACAGAGCTTGAGAAGCAATTCGGAAAAGAAAAGCTGGAATTCCACTTCCAGCCGATAACAAGCGAAAGCATCATGTTTTCCCTCGACATGGATGAGGTGTTCACATTAGTTGAAACAAGGCAAAAAGCGCGAACCTCTGAATAAGCTAGGAAAAACTCTTTGTACTAGTACGCTGAGTTTACTAGTTTTCCAAGTCAAAAACGCCATCACATAATGTAATGGCGTTCTTTTTTTGTATGGAGCCTAGTAGAATAACCGTTTCTTCTTGAATCCACGTAGATACCCTATACTCAACATGTTTACATCAAATTCCATAAATTATAGATCATTACTGCTGCTTGGTCACGGTTAGCCGTCTTCTTCGGTGCAAACTCATCGTTACCTACACCGTTTATGATGCCTGCTCCTTGTATTGTCTCTACCGCCTGCTTCGCATAGTTTGAGATGTTTGCTTTATCCTTGAAAGCTCTAGCTTCACGAGCTGGTAATTTTAGGTGCTTCATTTGGATCGCTTTGTATACCATAACGGCCATATCTTCTCGCGTAATGTTCTCATGAACTCCGAAACTACCATCTGGTTTCCCGTTCACAATCCCCAGCTTCTGCGCGATTGCGATGTTTCCATGGTACCATTCTCCTTGTTTCACATCACTAAAGCTTGTCGTTACGCTCTCATCCGATAACTCCAACACATTTATCAGCATGGTGATGAATGCTGCTCTTGTCACTTGGCCTTTCGGATTAAACTCCCCATAGCCTACACCCTTTACGACGCCTCTTGCTCCCAATGCCGAGATGGCATCTTTCGCCCAGCCTTGAGTCACATCCTGAAAGCTCGTTGCAACATACGCTAACGTATACTTACTTAAGTCCGTTGGTTTGAACTCTACTTGACCTGTCTCTTCATTGTATTTACCATTCATCACTACTCTTAACTCTCCGTTGTCCTTCACATCGTATACGATGATGTTGTTTGGATTCTCAGAAGCCTTCAGCGTATATGGCAATGCAATCACGAGATCATCTCTACCATCAAACGCCGTAAGCTTCGTACCATCTATCGTTAGCTTGATATCATATACGACCTCATCATTCATCCTAGCTTGTGTGCCAGCTGGCAGTTGATTAGACGATATTTTCTTGATCGACAATCCTAACGTTTTCCCTGCGCTTGTTTCTGTTCCAAGCCGTTCGGTAGCCAACGTTACGACTGCTGAGCCTGTGTTAATCTCGATGTGACCCACCTTAGAAGTTGCGCTTGTTAAGCGGGGATCTACCGCTAGCTCAACGGTTAGCTCGTTCAAGCTTGGATCTCCTTCAAGTTGTACCTGTAGCTTACCATCGGTCGTTTGATCAAGTGCACGCTTAACGGTATCTGCACTTAACTTCACTAGAGAAGTACCGTTCTCATTAACAACTGGCTTAATGTTTATTTGACCGTTGTCCATCACCACTAGCTCACTTCCACCTGTAGAAGCTGGTGGTATTGTAGGTGCAGGGACGTTACCGCCACTACCACTACCATTCCCATTCCCATTCCCATTACCACCGTCACCATCTCCATTACCACTACTTGGTGCTTGTGGTGTTCCCGACACCACAACGCCTGCGGATTCTTGCCCCGCTACGTTTACCGTAATAATACGGAATTCATAACGAGTACCATTCGCAAGTCCTGTGACTTCATAACTGCTAGCCGCATGATTCAGCGTTACCGTCTCAAACTCTGTATTTCCATGACCTGTAATCTTAATAGCGACCAGATCGCTTGCTGCAGGATTACTCCATTTCAAAGTCAGCTTCTGATTACCCGCTATTACGCTTGTTCCGGTCACTTCTCCTGGCGCAGTCGGTTCAACCAATGGTGTCACCGTTACTGTAGCGCTGGATGATATACCACCATCTACTGTAGTTACTGTAATGCTTGCTGTTCCTGGTGCCACCGCTGTTACTCGACCTGTCGCACTTACAGTCGCTACAGCTGGATTACTTGAGCTCCATTTTACTGCCTTTTTCGTTGCATTTGCCGGTGTGATCGTAGCTGTCAATTGCCCTGATTGACCTTCTACGATGGACAATGTCGTTTTGTCCAAGCTCACTCCGTTAACGGGTACCCTCTTCCCACTGAGTGCATCATACTCACTTTGTGTAATCGGAATGACCGTTCCGTGACGCGGACTAGCGGGTAAGTTGTAGTTCGAAGATAATGTCCACTCGCCTGATGCAAGATTGGTTGTCTCGAATGGAATATAACCTCTTCCACCAAACTCATCCACGAATAAATACCATTTTTCATCTGTATTCGATTTGAAGATGGTTGGTCCCTCAACCCATTTCATGTTACCCACACCTTGATTAATCATCTTGAAGGTTGGATCTAAGATCGAGTCACCCATCTCTTGGAAAATCATCTTACCAAATGGAGCAGTAACTCCGTTGTCTCGTTCATCCTTCGTAAAACGATACACTTTTCCATCATGCTCAATCATTGTGGTGTCAATGATGGAATATCCATAATCCAAATATACTTTCGGTTCAGTAAACGTGTAGAAATCTCGTGTCTTGCTATACATCATTTGTTGATAAGCGTTACCGGTATGGGATGCATCATCAAACATTCTGGATGCCCAAAATACGATATATTCACCTGTAGTCTTGTCATACATGATTTCTGGTGCCCAGGTATTACCCGCTTCTTCCGGTGCAACCTCTACCATGCGTTGATCTGTCCAGTTGACGAGATCATTCGATTCCCAGACCATAATAGAACGGCTACCCCATGTCTGTGCTCTGCCCCAGTTCCCATTGCCGTTAATTTTCAAATCAGTAGCGATCATGTAGAACTTGTCGCCTTCAGGCGAACGAATAATGAACGGATCACGTACTCCCTTTTCTCCTAAGGTCGAGGTCAATATAGGCTTACCCTCATTCAATTCTCGCCAGTTTAACGGATCATTGCCTTTACTTAGTGCAAAGTAAATTTGCTCCCCTGTTGAAGAACCTTCCCCAGTAAAATAGGTGAAGAAGTATCCTGCATATTTTTCATCGGCAGGCCGTTCCTTGACCTTGGCAATAAACTCCTTCGTAGTGGATGCTGCGTTTAATGTAATCGTCGCTGTAAGCTTCACGTCTACATCTCCACTACCGTGCGCCGGACGTTGCACTTCACCAGTCACTGAAACGACGTTTGGTTGAACAGAAGCCCAAGTAATCGTTGTCCCGTATAATCCAGATGTCGGTAATGAGATATGCCCTCTTACATCCTGAATGTTATGCACAACTAGTGCCGCTTTTGCTTCATCTACAGCATTGGCGTCGCTCGGCAATGCTTTAACCATCAACGTATAGGCTTTGCTTTTTGTCTCTGTACCATCTGTAAATACCGCTGTTAACGTTACAACTTGATCTCCAGTTGCGTTATCTGGTCTAGTCACGGCACCTGTAGTTGAGATCACATTGCTCTTATCCGTTGTCCAGCTTATTGTTGTGCCATAAGCACCTGAAGTTGGCAAGGTTACATCGCTTGTAATCGCATCTTTGGATGTATTCGAAGCAAGCAGATCATCGATCGTTAATTTCTCTGTCGCACCCGATACAAGCATGCCCTTCATTGAAGCAATCTTCTGATCCGCACGAGCCTTAAGGGTTGTAATATCTGCTGCCGTCATAGCACCATCATAGATTTGGAAGTCTGCAATCAACCCGCCGAAATATGGATCAGCCGGATAAAATGACTTCCCGATGTATCCGCTACTGCCTGAAGTATTTTTTATTTGTTCCAGCGTCATTCCATTGGTTGAGCCTGTTGCAACAGCAACACCATCAATATAAATCGTTAGTGTACCGTCCGTTCCTGAAACAACGGTCGTAACTACTTTCCATTCATTATTCTTTAAACCCGTGGTAGAAGTTGAAGACTCATTATTCCAGGCATTCGTCGCGATACCTAAACGGGCTAGACCGTTAGCATTATATCGTGGTGTGAAATACGTATAGTGCGTATTATTATTTGGCCTTCCTAGTGCGTACAACCACTCCGCAGCGTTTTTACCGCTCCAGTTCACAATGGATGACACGGTGATATCCGTTAATCCATCGAGAACTCCTTGTGGCAACTCTACATAGGAGTCCGTTCTGCCCCCAATAAAGCTCAGCACACCAGCTTCATCTGTCCGAATCCATTCTGCCTTAAACGGATTCGTCCATTTCCCGTTGAATTTTCCGGTTTGGTCAATAACCGTTGCAGTCGCACGATCGATATCATTCATATCGTAGTGCAGAATGAGCTCAGCCCCGGATGGATGCTCTACTGGAGGAGTAACGTCTTCATCCGCTAATGTTGCAATCTCCTGAACGGATAATGCACGATTATAAATACGGAAATCATCCAATTTACCATCAAACAGACGATCAGAACTATTTCTTGATTTACCAATATAATTCATCGTTGTTTCCAGTAACATTCTGGGCTCAACATTAAATGTCGAGCTGCGTTTAACCTCATGCCCATTCACATACAGTACTGCCTCAAATTCATCCATAGTAATGGCAACATGCTGCCAAGTCTTCGTTGGTAATAGTCCGGCATTTCGCAAAGCATATTTATAATCTGATCCGAGTTTCGTGTTGTCATTGCTAAATTTCTCTGTAAAAGGGGTTACGACAGCGAACTCCAGACTACCTGTATCGCCTTGTGTACTCAGGTACATGGTATTGCGGTTAACCTGTCTGCCTGTTTCGGAAGCAAAATCAAATATTCTCTGATTGGCTTGATTTTTGTCCATTTGAACCCATGTAGAGAACGTAGCCTTCTCCAGATTCAAAGATTGAATCAGGTTATCAGGCAGTTTCACATATCCTGTTGACCCATTAAGTTCTAGCGAAGCGCCCTTTTTACCGATGTGGTCCTCTTCATCAATGCTTGCTCCACCAACCAGTGTTGCGTGATGGCCGTTCCCCGAAATGTCGTTCAACGTTGTACCATTCACTGTATTTGCATCGAATGAGTAATGTACAACCGGGTCTGTTGACGGTGCGGGTCCCTTCAAAGCATATTTCTCTTGCAAAGCATTATACTCCGCACGTGAGATTGGAATCACCGTTCCGTGCCTTGGTCCTGGCGGAAGTGCATATTGATCACTGCTTAATACATTGTTCATATATTGCGTGCTGCTATCCAGATCTGTTGTATATCGTACATGATAAGGCCATGAATCCAGGAACAGATACCACTTGGCTTGATGAATATCCTTAAATATGGTTTGTCCTTCGTTGTTTCCATTTTTTCCGATCAAGCCAAGTTTGTTATCACGTGTACCCGGAACAGCGTCGTATTGAAGGCCATTGGCAGCAATACCGTCCTTGTCATAGTAGAAATTTGGTGCTTTCTCCACATACACTTTGGTATTGACTTCTGATTTGGTAAATCGATACAACATATCGTTATGCTCAATAAACGTCGTATCAATGGTTGGAAGTGACTCATCAATCATGACCTTTGGCTCTGAAAAGTTATAGAAATCTCGTGTTGTTGCATAATACATCACATTATACTGACCTGCCGGTCTGCCGTTATAATCACCGTATGTCTCTGTATTTTTCATCGATGATGCCCAAAATACGATATACTCACCAGTTACCGGATCATAGATTGCTTCTGGTGCCCACGTATTTCCTGCTGTCTTGGGAGCAACCTTGACCATTCGTTGCTCGCTCCAGTTGACGAGATCCTCCGACTCCCAAATCATCATATAATGACTCCCGGTAATTTGAGCCTGGTCGAAATTCGTACTTTCGCCCATTTTTAAATCGGTTGCCAGCATATAAAATTTATCACCTTCGGCTGAACGAATAACGAATGGATCACGAAGTCCCTTTTCACCCATATTCGATTGAAGGATCGACTTCCCATTGTTCAACGCTTTCCAATACAATGGTTCTTCAGCCGTAGCGAAGGAAATCTCTTCACCACCCTCATATTCACCTGTAAAGTACGCAAAGAAGTACGCATCAAGCTCTACTGGCGCAACTGCTTTTTTAATGGTAAGGTCGAACGTACGCTCTTTAGAAGCTGTACCATTTGTAATTGTAGCTGTTAACTTAACGGGTACCTCCGTAGCTTGACGGCTTACCCAGCCTAGCTGTGTAGCATTACCAGCCGCTTCAGTTGTTCCTTTAACAACAGTAGGTTTACTAGACGTCCATGTAATGGTGGAGCCTTGTTCACCCGCAGTCACAAGACGTAAGTTGCCTTTAACGTTGTCCGCATTGTAAATCTCTAATCGTTCAGCATCCAGATCAACCTTCTGTTGATCATCGAATTGCTTCAAGATCGTAATAGGGAATACAGCCGATGTAGATACGCCTTGATACGTTAATGTAGCCGTTAGCTCTGCTTGAACATCACTTGCTTGAGCATTTGGACGTTGTACAGTGCCACTGTTAGAAATAACTGTAGGCTTACTGGAACTCCAAGTGATACTCACGCCGTTTTTACCGCTTGTCGGTAAGGTAACATTTTTCGTTATTTTATCCGCACTATGATCTGCCTCGTCCAAGTAACGATCGATGCTAAGTTGATTCGCTGCATCATCAACCGTAAGCTGACGTATTTGAGAGATATGGGTTACTGCTTCTTGTTGATATAAGTCCCCCACTTCTTGCTCCGTCAAAGCGCGCTTATATACTCGGAAATCAGCCACGCTTCCTTGAAGATACGGATCGCTCGCGAAGATGGACTTTCCGATAAAACCAGAGAACGTAGAATCCGGATTAATGATGTCTGACAGCTTTAGTCCCTTCGCGTTACCTGAAGCAACCCTAACCCCATCCACGAATAACGTGATCGTGTTGCTGGCTTCAGAAAAGGACACCGTTACATGCTTCCACTGTCCGGTAATCAGGTTTGAGTTTGCGCTACCTGTGACTAACGCTTCGTTCGGCCAGCCATTTTTGGATATACCAGTAGCAATCATATGGCCTGATCCGCTACCGTGACGTGGGGTTACGAAAAAATATTTGTTCGTTTCCGGTGTCAACACCGTACCCAAACCGAAGATCCAGCGATTCATACCATCATTCGTCCAATTCACGATGGAAGATACGGTAATCTCATTCAGACCTTGTAATAGATCCCGTCCATTGGAGCCCTTAGGAATCTCAACATATCCACTGTTTGATGTAGAACCCCCTCCATTGAAGGATATAAATCCAACCTCACTGTTAGAAATGAATTGTCCGTTGTTTGCATTTTTAAATATCCCATCAAATGTAACTTGCTTGTTGGCGACATCCTTCAGTACGAGTTGACCATCTACTTCTGCAGTCGTTTTCATGTTGTAATGAAGAATCAGATCATCATTTCGCGACTTGGCTTGAACGCTAATAGCGGATACCGCTGTAAAATCTCCATCCTTCGTTTGTACCGTAATGGTGGCTGTCCCTTCACTAACCGCTGTAACAATCCCCCCCGAATCGACATTCGCTACACTGGAATCACTCGATGTCCAGGTCACTCTTTTATTCGTTGCATTAGCAGGTGAAATTGTCGCAGCGAGTGTCTCGCTGTCCCCCACTGATAAACGAAGTGTAGAATTATTAAGCGAAACACCTTTAACGGCAATCTGCTCAACAGAGTCATCCTTAGGTAACAAGGTCACGATAAACTCCTTCGTTGCTTGGCTTCCACCTAAAGAAATGGTTGCCGTTAACGTCACTTGTTGCTCTATTTCTCGTAAAAATACTTCCCCCGCTGCACTAATCGCACTCTCATCACTGGAAGTCCACGATATCGATGCGCCATACGTATTGGTAGAAGGAAGTTCAAGTGATTCGGTAACGGCAGATACATCACCTAACGTTAGCTCTTTTTTGCTTTGTTGTACTTGCTTTTCATCGAACGATTGTTGGTATACTTCAGCGATATCATCACGACTTAGTGCCTCTCCGTAAATTCTTAAATCTTGAAAGCTACCGGCAAAAGTAGCATCTGCTAAATAATTGGAGCGACCGATGTAAGCTTGCAAATCTGTACCAAAGCTTGCGGTTGTTTTCTCTTTGGCGACAGTGCCTATACTTACTCCATTAATGTAACCTGTTATAGAGCCTTCTGTGATGACCGTTGTATAGTGAACCCACTGACCTTCGTACTGTGACGTAGAAGGGCCTGATACGCCTAACTCCGTCGTCCAAGGCTGGTCAACATTGTTGCGATCTGTAAATACGGACTTAAACTCACCACTTGGATTGGATGGATTAAACAGCCAGTAATTCGTTGGCAACTTATTTTCAGCTGCTGGCGTACCGTAGAATAAGGCTGCGTAGTTCCCGCGTCCAGTGTTACTCTTGATCCATACAGAGATCGTTGTGTTTTCTTGATGATCAAACAAGCCCGTAGGAAGTTGCACGTAGTTCGTAGTACTATCCGTCCCTCCCGGTAGAGTAAGGCCATCGTCATACGTAATGTTGCCTACAGCCGTCCCATGCTTGCCATTGCCTGATGAATCCAATACATCCTCAAGCAATGGATAATGCGCCAACATCCTTGGTGTAATCGGGTCAGCTGAAGCTTGATTGTTAAACGGCATACCCCAACTAAAACAGCTGCTGAAGGTCAGCAGTAAAACCAAAGTGATGTTTGTCATTCGCTTTCGCATAGCATTCTTCCCCTCATTGAATATTCAAAAAGCACACAAAACCATAGCTCGCTTTCAAACCAAGACCCCTTCACTCATGAAACTAGAGAATCACCCCAAAATGAATACGCTTACATTTTTTCATATTACGTGTTCCGATATTTCAATTCAATGTACTATCATGTTAATAACGTGAACTTTTTTATTGCAATTTGAAATTTGATGTGGACTGAAACGTTGTCCCTATACCTCGAAGGAATCGTTATTATTCCAAAATATACTCTACATTCAAATTAAAGGGATTAACCCCGGATAAACATAATATATATAGTTGGGCGCATGTCGACTTGATAACGCTTCCAAATACGGATGCGAGTAAACCATGAGCGCACCGGATCAAAAAATAAGGAGGATTGCATCTATGCCAAAACGATTTAGAAAAATGCTCGCGTTCCTTTGTTGCTTGGTAATGGTGGCTTCGCTAATGCCTACGAGCTACGCTGCCGACAGTGACAACATTGAGAGCTCAGCAGAAGCGAATGAAACAAAGACCTCCATTTTTGGTACTCCCGAACTTGGTTCAAACGACCCCCTCTGGAGCCAAACCATGGAGCATCACATCAACAAAAGCACTGTGCCCACCGACCCAAGACCCCATGCCACGGGCACAGCCAGAATCCTTTGGGATCACGAGTTCCTGTATACCCGCGTAGTTGTGAATGACAGTAATCTATATCAGGGAGCAGGTGGAGACCACCGGTACGACAGTCTGGAGTTTTATGTTGGTAATGGAAGCAGTGGCTCGAACCAATGGCGTGTCAGCGCGACGGGTGTGTTTTCAGGGCAGGCCGCTCCAGGCAGAGCTGCATGGACCCAGATTACGGAAACCGGATATATCGTAGAGATGAGAATACCCAAAAGAAACTTGACCTTACAGGAGGGAAAGCTTACCTTTGAGGTCTACATCAATAACTCAACGGAAAACGGCGGTGACCGCTATGAAGTCGTTTCCTCTTTTGGAGTTCCAGACGCAGCTTATACCAGCTCTGACTCGTTTACTGACAGCCTGCAGCTCATCCCAGCCAATGAATTAGACACCAGATTATCAATTACCGCCACTGCCGGACCGGGCGGCTCAATCATATCGAATCCACCCGGCGATGTGCTTAGAGTAGATCGGGGCTCTAACAAAGAAATAACGTTCGCCCCGGATTCCGGTAAAGTTGTGGATACCGTAACGATAGACGGCGAGATCGTGACTCTATCTGCTGGCACTTATACCTTTACGAATATTGAAACTAGCCATACCATTCATGTGACATTTAAAAATGATCCGGACGCGAGGATACTCCCCTTTGTCGTATGGAATGACAACTTCGCCAGTGGCGAGTACACAACGGCTGTTATCATCGACTTAGGTGAGGGGAATACGGCGTTAGGCTCCGCGCTTAATCCGGACTTGTTCGCCTTATCGGCTAGGAACACTACCCTGAATGGTGAAGCGGTTACCTTAGAAGGACCACGCAAGATCACAAGGGTATATGCTAATGATGAACCGAAGGTACGCGGCTATGTGGGGCCGGTTAGCAATTCACCAGATTATCAGGAAGGACTGGAGAGCGGGCGTTACATCGTCGTTGAGTCTGAGTTTTATTCAGAAAGCGGCGGCAATACAACGCTGGATGGCAGCAGTAACTCAACAAAGCAGGTTTACACCCTCATCCCAAAGGGTGAGATCGTACTGACAGAGGGAAATGCACTTCACAATGTGGTTTTTGAGCAAGAAAAAGTTGTGAATACCATCCTTGATAAGTTCGCAACATTCACGGATAATTCGGTCAATCGCTCGCTCTACCTCCACAAGGATGAGGATGGTAACGTGATGAAAGGATTACCGCTGTATGTGTATACCCACGGCATGTCGCGCGGCGGAACAAACGCTGCGGCAGACCAAAAAGCGGCCATGAAATCCGCCAATGGATCGGTCGCCCTAATGAAAAAAATGGCACAGAATCCCGAAAAGTATGCCAGCCACATCCTGAATATTTCCTATAATGGCGTTTCTGTTCCCTCCACACAGAATGTTAAGAAGGTGATTGACGCCCTAATCGCCAGTGGCGAAGTAGATCCTAACCGTGTTTACGCAGCAGGCTTCTCCTGGGGCGGCCAATATACGAACAACTTAGTTAACAGCTATCCCGGCTTCTTCGCTGCCGCCGCACCTATGGCTCCGGTAAGCGGTTCACCGAATGCTAACGCCAATGATGCTCACAACACCCTGGCCTATTGGATGTTTTTAAATGCTCATAATGTTGGAAGCTACCAGTCTAATCTCAATAACTACATCAATACTAATATGCCAAAAATGATTAACGCGAGAGCTTCCCGCTTTGAGAGTAATGAGGTACTTACGTGGCCGTACAATCAATTTGATCAGCCGAATCTAAGACCGAATCCTGCCAACACACCCGTTCTGGCTGATTATATAGCGCATGAAGTGGAAGCGGCGGTCCTTTACAACGAGATAACGATGGGAACTTGGACAATAGCTCCTACAGCGCAGTCCTCTAATTTACCGGCTTGGAACAATGACTACACAGATGTCTTTGATTGGATGTTCGCGCAGCGAAAACCGGTCGTGCCCGGTGCGCCCAGCGGATTCAAGGCGACAGCGGGTGACGGACGGGTCACCTTGAGCTGGTCTGCTCCTGCTGACAACGGTGGTAGCGCCATATTAGGCTACAAGGTATGGTATGGCAACGTACCGCCAGTTACATTGGAAGCGACCGAAACTAAGTATACCTTCAACAACCTGATTAACGGCCAAAGCTACAGCTTCAAGATCGTTGCTTTGAACGCGAAGGGTGACGGAGCTGAGATCAGTGTAACGTCCATACCGACGGCGACGACAACTCCTACCGTGCCTAATTCCGGTGGCACGACGGGTAGCGCCGGTAATACAAGCAACACAGGTAACACAAGCAACTCCGACAGTACGGGCACCGGGACAGATAACGGAATATCAAATTCGAACTACACCCTGACTACACCGAAGGATAAACCCACTGTCACGGAAAAAAATGGAATTACCACCCTGCCCGGTGGCGGCAAGATTTCAACCAAAGGCGAGATCGAGATCACGGTACCAGAGAGTACAACGATAGACTCTAACGGTAAGGTGACTATTCCGGCGGACAAGATCGCCCAAGTGACGCTACCTAGCAGCAAAGGCACAGTGATCATTTCTGGTGGATCGACAATCGAGAAAGACGGTACGGTCACTGTGGGTGGCAAAGTAGCCAACGTGAACCTACCAAACGACAATCAATTGCTCATCCATGAAGGATCAAAGATACGTGACGACGGTACCATATTGATAGGACCGGACGGAGCAAAAGTCGACTTAAACAACGGCTTGTCGCTAAACATCCGTGAGGCTACGGTGCTTGCATTCAATGATGCCACCTCACTGGGTTTCCTTGTGCGATCAGGCAATCCTTTTAGGGATACCACCATGGATGACTGGTTCTACAGCTACGTAAATTCCGCTTACACATACAACCTTTTCAACGGCACGACTTCTACATCGTTCTCACCTAGCACCGGAATGACACGTGCAATGTTCGTGCAGGTACTAGCCAATCTGGAGAACGTAAAACACACCGACTCTGCGAGTTCGCGCTATAGCGACGTGACTGACGGACAATGGTACACGGCAGCAGTCGAGTGGGCGGCAGAAAAAGGCATAGTCAACGGTTTAAGCGAAGATCTGTTTGACCCTAATTCACCACTGACACGCGAACAGATGTTAGTGATCCTTTATAACTACATGAAGTATAAGGGCTATGAGATACCTGAAAGCCAATCTAAGTCCTTCACGGACGAGAGTGAGATCAGCTCATGGGCATTGGAGGCCGTTAAGCTGATGCGAAGCAACGGTATTGTATTAGGCAATCCGGACAATCTCTTTGCTCCTAATGCCACTGCTACCCGCGCCGAAGTAGCTACTCTCTTTGTAAGATTCGTCGAACACTCGCATAATTGAAAGCGCGTACAGGATGATACGATCCTTCTGGCTAAACAACATACCTAAAGTCCTCCATTGTAGAGGAGCATTTTAGAAAACGTCTTGTCTTTCACTTCCGATAAGAAGACAGACTTTACGGAGCAATCCATCAAAAAACGCCATCACATTGAAGTGATGGCGTTTCTCTTGAATGGAGCGGTCATTGGATTGAATTCATTAACGCGTAGAAATATTGAGGTTCATGCGTTTTATTAAGACGATACCATGCGTCTAATGTTTCTGGAGAAAATACATCTAGCGCTCCTAAAACATGAACGGAAAATTCAAGTGGAGCTACTCCGGAAGCGGTGATCAGTTTTCCATCGGTAACAGCAGATTCCAATTTGTAATATTCTTCGCCCGTGTAAGACGGACAAATCATTTTAAGATACGCCAGGTCATTGCTTGTATGCGAGCGGGAATCTAACATGCCTGCTTGAGCAAGTCCTATGGAAGCTCCGCAAATCGCTCCAACTACGATCCCTTCCTGTAAACAC
Source organism: Paenibacillus xylanexedens (assembly GCF_007680605.1). Classification (GTDB taxonomy): domain Bacteria; phylum Bacillota; class Bacilli; order Paenibacillales; family Paenibacillaceae; genus Paenibacillus; species Paenibacillus xylanexedens_B. The sequence goes on along the minus strand of NZ_VEIO01000001.1, from coordinate 461,465 downwards.
ATCTCGGCACATTTTAATATGGGCCTGTGAATATCCTCTGTCCATGTGTTTCCCCCAGGTAAAATCAACGCATCTACGCTTGTAATGTTGCACTCATCCACTGTAATATCAGGTATTATTTTCAACCCACCCATTGTAATTACCGGAGTCTTTTCGAGCCCAACAGTAACGATTTGTACTGGAGCCAGTCCCTTTCTAAAGTATCTTCCTGAGTTCAGCTCAGCAGTTAAATAACCTATTTCCCAATCGGACATACTGTCAAAAACATAAAGATATACTGTATTTTTCATGTTGAATTTCTCCCTTTTCTTATCTATCACGGACTACAATCCATCGATAATCACTGACTATCTCATTATAAAATAGCTTCACTGACATCCGCTGTCAGTGAAGCTATTATTGTTGATAATATTCCATTAACTCTGCTGCAATAGCAACAAGCCTGTCTTTCACACGCTGGGGTTCGATGATTCGAATGGATGTACCATAGGGTAGAAGAAAATAAGGGACAGAATGTTGAATGGATTTTTCCTCAAATAAAAAGATGGCTTGATTAGATGTTCGCTCTTGCAGATGATGACCGAAAAACCAATGCATGCTTAGTTCGTCTAACGCTTCCTGCCTGCCTTCGATCTTTAAAGAAATTAACCCTTCCTTCCCCACAAGATCAGGTAACAGGTTTTTCATAAAAAAGTCACGGCTAGAAAATGCTTCAGGACGCGTAAAGATTAGTTGAGTTCGCTTGATTTGTAAAATCCGATCTACCCGAAAACTTCGTATTTCATTCCTTCGGTGGCAAAATGCAACTGTATACCATTTATTGTTCCAGTAAACGATCCCATAGGGATCTATCATCCTGTTCTTTGGCTTCTCTTCATGGTTTGTACGGTAATCTATCTCTACAGTGATTTCCTTTTCAACAGCATGCTCCAATTCCGCTAATACGAGCTGACTCGAAGGGCTGGCCATCCGATTTATCACTTCAAACCCAGATAATTGTTGGTTTAGTGCACTCACCTGTTGCTCATTCGAATACATTTTCAACTTGACTGTCGCATTCTCTAATGTCTCAGTCAATGGATATCCGGCTTCTTTTGCAAAAACAGCAGCATGAAGAAGTGTCTTCTTTTCTTCCATATCAAATAGTAGAGGCGCTCTGATAAAATGATTCAACAGACTGTATCCACCATGATGACCTGCGTCGGATATGATAGGCACTCCACTTGAACATAATGCATCAATGTAGCGATAGACAGTTCTTATATTTACTTCTAACTTTTCGGATATTTGTTTTGCAGTTAACTTTTCTCCCGAATTTAACATCCATAGCATGGCTAACATATTATCATTTTTCGGCATAAAACAACCCTCCCCCATTTCATCATATTAGGAATTCCACGTACGTCAATTGCCTTAATTCGTTATTAGCTACAGAGAAACAAATTTACCTGCTGTTAAAGAAAAATTGATTCCAACAAAAAAACGGCATCTCTGCCGTTTTTTGTTACACTCTTATGGAAATTAAAGGATCAAGCCCCTGACCTCATCGCCGCCAGTGATAGTCTTTACACTCTACTTTTGCTACAATGATTTCTTTGGTGCAAAAATTATAAAACTGATTGCGGCCAACACCCACACGCCTATACCCCCATAGAGCATCACCCAACCAAATCCGTTCACAAGAGCCGTGTGAACCACAGTTCCAGATGCATCAAGTGAGGTCAGCTCTGGAAAATTTTGATGGAGAGATGTATTTCCAGCGGCTATTTTCTCGGCCAAAGCGCGCAATTGCGTTACATCGTCTGTCCCAGGAAGAACCCGCTTCAAATAGGAAAGGATACCTTCCTGCAGAATGAATCCCATCACGGCAATATTGATGGCTAGACTGATCAATCGGGCACTCGTGTCTATGCCGGAAGCCATACCTGCACGAGTACTTGGAACCGAGCCGGTCGTCGTGTTGGTTACAGGTGTGTTTGTTAAACCAAGCCCAATGCCAGCGAGTAGAGAACCAGGGAGCATGGTCAACCAGCTAGCGTGATCCATGCCACTGCCAAATTTCATCAAAATGAAGCCTGTACCAATCATGAATAGACCCGATGGAATGACTATACCTGGCTGGTAACGGAGCGAAAGGCGCTCTGCCAAAGGTGGAAACACCAGAGTGGGCAGCGTATAAGCCAAGAGTGACAGTCCAGCTGCCACCGTGCTGTAACCCAGGCCGCTCTGGAAATAGATTGGCAAGTAAATCATGAACGGCCAGAAACTGAAATTCATGCCGACGGAGCCAAAAAGAGCACCAGAAAAATTACGTATCCTGAATACGGAAAAGTCGAACATCGGATGGGGACTGAGCTTCTCTGAAAACAAAAATATAATGAAACATGATACCGTTGCAATAAGTATGCTAATCGCAGCTATGCTGGTAAAGCCAAGTTCAGGCCCTTGTGTGATAAAGTATGCCAGCCCAAAAACGGTACATGAAAGCGTGACGATACCGATAATGTCCAGCTTTTTGGCCTGTGGATCGCTAGACTCCTGTACGCTACCTAAAACAAAGAGCAAAGTAAGAATGGTCAATGGGACGTGGACTAGGAAAACCCAATGCCAACTGGAAACGGCCATAATCAAGCCGCCGATAATGGGTCCAAAACCGAGGCCAATACCAAATACGATTCCCCATGCGCCAAAGGCTTTACTTCGTTCTTTTCCTTCCTTAAACTGATACGAAAGAATGGCTATCTGGCATATTAGCATCGCTCCTGCGCCTACTCCCTGAAGAAATCGGCTAATAATGAGTATCGTCGAACTTTGTGCCAAGCCACAAATCAAGGATGTAATGCCGAACAGGACGAGGCTGATAATAAAAATACGCCTTCTCCCAAACCGGTCAGCCAGCGTTCCAACAGCCATCAGAACCGTTGTACTAGCAATCGTGTAAGCATTCATAATCCATTGCATATCCTTGAGATTACCATGCAGTATCTTCTCCAGTGTTGGCAGTATCACTGGCACGCTGGAAATTTCGAGACCAAACATTAGCGCTGACAAACATATAGCTGCCAATGCAATTATATTTTTGTTGGAGGGATAGAGAAGCATTAATGGTTCCCTCCAGACTTAGAATTGCAAATTGAAGCATACCTCATACAAACATTGACCTTCTCAATTTGTGCCCAGAAATCATCCTTTTCTACCTCGCCTAAATCAGATTTGCTCAATGGTAAACATCCTCTCTAACTTTTTCTCAATTAATCACTATATTGGGGTGAGGTAATTATATAATTTAAATCAGCCATTTTACATGACATAATAAATGCATTATGATTACTACACTTAATAATTCAACGTCTTTTTAGATTACACCTTAAAATTAAAGGAGGACATTTGAAGTGGATCAAAGAGATAAGCAAATTCTCTTTTTTCTTCAAAATCAGGCAAGGATATCAATGACGGAGCTGGGTAAATGTGTGGGTTTGTCCCAACCAGCTGTAACGGAGCGAGTCAGAAGAATAGGAAAGTGGAGTTATAAAGGAATATCGCACCGTCATATCCCCTGAAAAAATCGGGAAGGATTCGGCCGCTTACATGCTGTTCCGGACTAGAGACTGCCTGGCATTTCTTGATTTTGTCCATGCATCTCCTCATGTTGCCGAGTGCCACCGCATAAGCGGGGAACACAGTTACTTATTAAAAGTAGTGACCGAATCCACGCGTGCTCTTGAAGAGTTTGGAAACCAGTGCGATAAATATGGAACATATACAATCCTGATTGTTATGTCTTCACCAATCGATCATAGAAATCTTATTCCTTCTCTTGAAGATGCGCGGATGGTTGACTAATGAATCTCTGAGCTGTCCCTATGAAATCTATAGAAAAAAACGCCATCACATGACGTGATGGCGTTCTTTAGTTATGGAGCCTAGGGGGATCGAACCCCTGACCTCATCGCTGCCAGCGATGCGCTCTCCCAGCTGAGCTAAGGCCCCAGGATATGAAGTTACATCTTGTCCAGCACTGCTAAAAACTCATTTTACAGGCGACTTCTATATCATATAAAATCCCTTCTGGACTGTCAATACCCTTCTGAAGCACCGAAATCTATGGAGAAGAACATTCATGTTACGGGCACACACGGCATGGCATATACCAGAATGCAGCTCCGGATTGCTCTTCTCCTTTTCCCCCACTACATTAGTCCTCCAGATCTTCCTTGGACAGCAGTGATTTCAGTTCTTTCATGAACATGTTAATGTCTTTGAACTGGCGGTACACAGAAGCAAATCGCACATACGCCACCTCATCCACCGGAAACAGCTGTTCCATTAAAAGCTCACCGATCTGGCGGCTTTCCACTTCAGCCTCGGCTGTGTTACGCAGTGATTTCTCCACTTCAGATACCATCATCTCCAGCGTTTCTACAGAGACAGGACGCTTCTCACACGCACGGATCAATCCACGAAGAATTTTGTCACGGCTGAATTCTTCCCGACTGCCATCCTTCTTGATGACAATCAAAGGGGTTTCTTCAATCATTTCAAAAGTTGTGAATCTTCTCGCGCACTGCTCGCATTCGCGGCGGCGGCGAATGGATTTCGATTCATTGGCTGGTCTGGAATCCAACACTTTGGTACCTAGATAACCACAATAAGGACATTTCAACTTAGATCACTTCCCACTTTTACTTTTTACCACATATTCCCTGAGCATATTTTGTTATGAAAATCGCATTCACGACACATAATACTTTTACCAACCCGCGAGGAGGTGAACAGCAATGGCACAAAGCAACGGTAACTCCAACAACTTGGTTGTAACTAAAGCTTCCGCAGCCCTGGAGCAAATGAAATATGAAGTCGCTCAAGAACTCGGAATCAGCATCCCACAAGATGGGTACCAAGGTAACATGACTTCTTACGAGAACGGTTCGATCGGTGGATACATCACGAAGCGTCTGGTAACAATTGCAGAACAGCAATTGGCAGGTCAATACCAATAATTATCTGCATCGTAATACGTTACACAGAGGAGCATGGTGCGGCCGGTACACTACCGGTCTGCTCCGTGCTTCTCCTTATCTTTTCCCAGCAATCGCTCTAAAACGTATCGTAGATCTTCACATACTGATTATAATAGTAAATAACCCGTTGTACATAGTGGCGTGTCTCACCAAAAGGAATATCTTTTACCGTTTCAAGCGTGCCATCCCATACACCATTTTTCAACCAGCTACTGACCTTCCCCGGTCCAGCATTATAAGCGGCAATCATCACGATTTCGTTGCCACCGAACTGGTCTGACAGATTACGCAGATACCATGTCCCCAGTTGAATATTTCGCCCGGGTTCATGTTTCAATTCCTCCAGCGAAGTATCCGGAATTTTGGCTTGTTCCAATATCCAGTTCGCCGTATCCGGCATGAGCTGCATCAGTCCGATTGCACCACGTTTGGATTCTTTGCTTGTTTTGAAATTGGTCTCCACCCTGATAATGGAGGCGATCAGAAACGGATCAACCTCATAACTCTGGGATTGTGCCCGAATCTCTTCCTTGTATTCAATCGGATAAAACCAGGCCATCCAGTTCGTATTTAGAAATAACACAAGTACAAAGGAAACAAACATGATCAGCAGTACACGTTTTTTACGCAATATTTTCATAACAAACCCTTATGCGTTAAAAATAATTCAAGCTGCTTCTCCGTCTGAGCCCATGATCCGCTGTTATCAATCACGATATCTGCCCGCTCTTTTTTGCGTTCAATATCCATCTGTGCCGCTATGCGTGCTTCGGCGTCAGCCTGGTTCATCTGATCGCGGTTCATCAGTCGTTCCAGTTGTACTGCTCTAGGTACATATACGACCATAACTTCCGTAAAACCATCTTCCAGACCCGACTCGTACAACAAAGGAATATCCGATACTACCAGCTTGTCCGGATGGTTCAACTCATATGCAGCCGCTCTCTCACGCATCTCCTTCCGTATGGCGGGATGAGTGATGGCCTCAAGCGCTTTACGTTCCTCAGGGTGCTGAAAAACAATACTCCCTAACTTTTTCCGATCCAACGTTCCATCCTCATTCAGTATGGCTTGTCCAAACCGCTGAACAGCGGCAGCCAAAACGGGATGCCCAGGCAACATGACTTCCCGGGCAATAACATCTGCATCGATGAGCAGCGCTCCCTTACTGGCCAGATAGGCGGAAACACTGCTTTTGCCTGTTGCGATTCCGCCTGTTAAGCCTATATTCATCGTCTCACCTCATAACACTTAATTACTCCTCAAAACAACTTGAATATTCCCATAATCATTAACAGCAGGGCTGGCAGAATGGAAAGCTTCTGCATCCAACGCTGTGCTGCAAACCGTAATCCTACCTTCATGCCAAGTGACAGAAACGCCCCGCTAAACAACGCAATCACCAGTGCTGTCCACAGCGTAGGGAATCCAAGTAATGCCGCACCCAGACCTGCTCCAAAGGCGTCTAATGACAGCGCGATTCCGAGCCACATTGCTTCCTGTGCGGAGATACTGCCTGAGTTATCCATGTCCGCCTTGGAGGGGCTACGCAAAATTTGAATGACCACACCAAGCTTGCGCAGCTCCAGTGTAAATACCATGCGCTCCACCGAACCATCCGTTGGTGAAGGTTGCACTTCCAGAACCATTAATTGATTCTTGCCTCTGGATGAAAGCCCCGAATCCGTTGCTCCATTTTCCAGAAGTAATCTCTCTTGCACCAATCCACTCTCTGCTTCCTCACGTTCTTTGCCCCTCCGCCTGATCAGTTGCAAGAGCGACCACGCACCGATCACAATCAGAATGACAGCACCCACAATCGAAGCTACACCTGGCGACACGACATGAGATAATAACACCCCAACCTGCATAGACACTGCAATAACCAATCCCGAACAAAGTGAAATAATAGCAATGGATAAGAGCGGAATCTTGGTCCTCCGAAGTCCATATGTAATCCCAACTCCAAAACCATCTAAACTCACTGCAAAAGCAAGCGCCAGTAATGAAATAAAATGATGCAGCACCCCGGATTCCTCCCCTGTGCGGTACGTGCCAACTGATGAAGTCAGTATGGGTATATGCCCGCTTATTTCTGCCATATCAGTATATGGAGGGAGGAATCCAAGGGTGCTATGATTTCATCATTTCATTGATTCAGTTCTGGTTCGTGAGATCAAAGTCGCTGACAATTCGGGCAAAAATGCGTGCCACGTCCGCCAACGACGCTTTTTTCAATCAACGTACCACACGTAACACAAGGTTCCGCTTTGCGACCATAAATTTTCAGTTGATGCTGGAACATGCCCATCTCGCCTTGCCCATTAACATATGACTTGATCGAGGAGCCTCCTGCATTCACCGCATCCTGCAACGTAGCCACAATGGCTTCATGCAAAACCTTCAGCTGTGCTTCGGTCAGCGTCTTGGCAATCGTCTCGGGATGTATACCTGCACGGAAGAGAGCCTCGTCCACATAAATATTCCCGATGCCAACCACATATGCCTGATTCAGCAAAACAGCTTTGATTTTGGTGGTTCGTTTCCCCACTGCATCGCGGAATGCATTCACCGTAAAAGCCTCATCCAGCGGCTCCAGTCCAAGCTTCATAAGCGGTTTCGAAACCAGTTCTTCGCCTGCGCTGAACAGATGCATCGTTCCAAACTGACGAACATCCTTGTATCGCAATTCCGTGCCATCATTGAAATGGAAGATGACATGAGTATGTTTCTCTACCTCTTCGTGCTGATGATACACACCGTAACGTCCCTCCATCCGCAGATGGGAGACCAGCACAAGCCCGTCCAACAAAATACGTAAAAACTTGCCCCGGCGCTCTACACCAATTACGGTATGTCCTGCCAGTTCCAATGCAAATGCTTCTATATCGTCAGGCCGCTGAATAATTCGCGGCAAATTAACGGTAACTTGTTCAATCGTTTTACCTACAATAAGTTGATTCAACGTTCTTCTGACTGTTTCGACTTCCGGTAGTTCCGGCATGATGTTCTCACCTCCCTTATATTATAACGGAAGATGGCGCTCAGCGTTACCCCTTCTTATCTATTTTGCTTCATACCAGTTCTCACCAAAGCTAACCTCTGCTTTCAGCGGCACCGACAGCGGAAGCGCCTTTTCCATCACCGAAGGCACAAGCTCCTTCATTAGCTCCAGTTCATCCGCCGGCACTTCAAACACGAGCTCATCGTGTACCTGAAGTAACATACGACTCTGCAACTTACGTTCGCGCAGCGCCTCGTCCATCTGTACCATAGCCAGCTTAATGATATCAGCCGCAGTACCTTGAATCGGTGTGTTCATCGCGGTACGTTCCGCGAAGGAACGCAGATTGAAATTACTTGCGTTGATTTCGGGCAGATAACGGCGGCGTTCCAGCATCGTTTTCACAAAACCGTCCCGGCGTGCATCCTTCACAATATCATCCATATAACGGCGCACACCTTGGAATATTTCAAAATACTGATCGATAAACTGTGCCGCTTCTTTGCGCGTAATGTTCAAGTTTTGCGATAGACCATAATCACTGATGCCGTATACGATCCCGAAGTTAACCGCCTTCGCAGAACGACGCATATCGCTGTCCACATCCTCCGGCTTCACGCCAAATACATCGGAGGCAGTCTTCGTATGGATATCCATATCATGTACAAAAGCTTCTTTCAGACGCTCATCATCCGAGATGTGAGCCAGAACACGCAGTTCAATCTGGGAGTAGTCGGCTGCCAAAATAGACCAACCAGGCTCTGAAGGTACGAAGACCTTACGAATTTTGCGTCCTTCTTCCATACGAATCGGAATGTTCTGCAAGTTCGGAAACTGGCTACTCAGTCGTCCTGTTGCTGCAATGGTTTGACGATAGAACGTATGCACCTTGCCGTCCCGTTCCGATATCTCTTTCAGCAAACCTTCCACATAAGTGGATTGCAGCTTGGCAAGCTGGCGATATTGCAAAATGTGCTGCACCACGTCGTTATACGGAGCCAGCTTTTCGAGCACTTCAGCGTCTGTGGAGTAGCCTGTTTTTGTTTTCTTCACGACAGGCAGGCCCAGCTTGTCAAACAAAATCTCACCGAGTTGTCTTGGTGAGTTCAGATTAAACTCCGTACCGGACAACTTGTAGATTTCCGCCATCAGTTTGCCGATCTGTCCTTCAAATTCACGACCAAGGGCTTGTAAGTCTTCAGTATTCGCCTTGATTCCCTGCTTCTCCATGTCGGCAAGAATACGGGATAACGGCATCTCTAACTCATGGAACAGTGAGTTCATCTCATCGCTCTCCAGCGCTTGTTCCTGAAGGGGAATAATCGCGGCCAGTGCAGCGGCTTTCCGGCACAGGAAATCGCCCAGAACTTCCGCCTCTGGTACTCTGTATTTAGCCCCTTTCCCCAGAACACTATCGTCTTCAACCAGTGAAGGCAGCCCATACTTGGACGTCAAACCGCTGATTGTCTGATTCGACTCGGTCGGGTCAAGCAAATAAGCAGCAAGCTGCACATCAAAGGATGCACCTGCGAATTCAATGCCATGTGCATGCAAAGCCAAATCCACACGATGCAGATCATATCCGCGCTTCGGCTGGTCAGCACTTGCAAGCCATTCCCTTACAGGAGTTGCCGGATCAGACTTTAGCAATTCCGGAGATATGAACGTATATTTCTCCCCGGCACCTACAGCAAGACCAACAAGCTTCGCCTGATGCGGATTGTCCCCATGGGTCTCAACATGTAGCACATCGATCGAATCCAACATATCAATCAAATCAGCTATGTTATCTTCTGTTGCAATCGTAGATTCAACCTCAGCCGCCGGAACAGCCTCTTGCTCGGAAGCCACGCTGCCGCTAAAAGACAAGCGCTCCAGCAACGATTTAAATTCCAGCTTGGCAAGCGCCGGTCCCGCACTTGCTTCCTTCAATCCGTCAAACTGCATGTCCTCCCACGTCTGCTCGAGCGGAACCTCCCGGTGAATAGTCGCCAGCTGTTTGCTCATGCGTGCATCCTCGGCGTGGGTTTCAATCTTTTCCTTCATCTTGCCTTTCAGTTCACCCGTACCGTTCAGCACTTCTTCCACCGATCCAAACTGGTGCAGCAGCTTCAGCGCCGTTTTCTCCCCGACACCCGGAATACCCGGAATATTATCCGAAGCATCGCCCATCAGACCTTTCAGATCAATAATCTGCAAGGGTGTCAGACCGTAACGTTCCTTGATCTGAGCCGGGTCATACAGTTCAATCTCTGTAACCCCTTTACGCGTCAGACCGATATGTACATGCTCGGAAGCAAGCTGCAGCATATCCTTGTCACCCGACACCACGAGAACCTGTCTTCCTGCATCATCCGCGCGTTTGGTCAGCGTTCCGATAATATCATCCGCCTCGTAACCTGCCAGTTCAAACTGGGCAATCCCGAGTCCTTGCAAGAGTTCTTTGAGCAAAGGAAACTGCTCGGACAACTCCGGCGGTGTCTTTTCCCGTCCACCCTTGTATTCCTGATATCCCTCATGACGGAACGTCACTTTACCCGCATCAAACGCCACCATCACATGTGTAGGCTTGTGTTCTTCCAGCAAGCGCAGCAGCATCGTCGTAAAGCCGTACACCGCATTGGTGTGCAGTCCTTTCGAATTCGTCAGGGGAGGCATTGCAAAAAATGCCCGATAAATAATGCTATTTCCATCTATAAGAATAAACTTGTCCATTCCAGCACCTCGCGTATCATATGGTCAGACTGTACTTACATACCTAATCTCATGATACCATACCTGCCACCTACATCAAAAAAACTTCATACCCCTTTTTACCACATTTCTTCCGCAAAAAAAGAACCTCCTTCCCAGTTAGCCTGTGCACAGGCCAGCCGGAAGAAAGTTCCCCATTTCGATCATCAACTCTTATCTTGTATGTGCATGTTTCATTGCTTGTGCAGCAGAGCTTGCCCGGAACAACTTACTGGTTCAGGTCCGGACGCTGACCTGTCACCAGATACACGGTGCTCTCACCAATGTTGGTCGCGTGATCACCAATACGTTCAATGTAACGTCCAACCATCAAGAGCAACATCGCCTGAGATGCATTCGTTGGATGATCCGTCATCAACGTATAGAGATCACGAATCATGTTGCTGTACAACTGATCGACCTGATCATCCGTTTGTGCCATTTTATAGGCCAGATCCGTGTTTTCTTTCAGATAGGACTCAATGGACTCATCAATCATGGATTTCACCACTTCAGCCATACGCGGAATATCCACCAGCGGCTTGATCAGCTCTTGACCTTCCATGCGGATCGTTACCTTTGCCACGTCGAGGGCCAGATCCCCCATACGCTCCAAGTCACTGGAGATTTTGAAGGCCACGATAATGCGTCTTAAATCCTTCGCAACGGGTTGCTGTGTAATAATCAGCTTGGAGCCCAGCTCCATGATTTTGTCCTCAAGGGCATTGAGATTCGCATCATTCTTAATGATGATCTGAGCTTTCTCCACATTCAATGTCTGCAAACTCTCAATAGCACCGTCCAAGGCATTTCCTACATGTTCCCCCATTTGTTTAAGCAGGGTGCGCAGTTCTTCCAGCTCTTGATCAAATTCTTTTCTGCGAATCATAGATTTCATGTCCTCCTTCTCCATCATCTCCGGGTAAGCCGGGATCATCCTGTTCAGCTCGCCTTATCCAAACCGGCCGGATATATAGTCCTCGGTCCGGGAATCTTGCGGTGTGGAGAATAACGTCTCCGTATCAGCTGCCTCCACCACTTCACCATTCAGGAAAAATACCGTTCGTCCAGATACTCGCGCGGCCTGATGCATGTTGTGCGTAACCATGACGATGGTATATTTATGATGCAACTCTTTGACCAATTCCTCGATTTTCAGCGTAGAGATCGGGTCCAGCGCCGAAGTTGCTTCGTCCATCAGCAACACATCCGGTTGTACTGCAAGTGCACGTGCGATGCACAGACGTTGTTGCTGTCCACCAGACAGACTTAACGCCGATTTTTTCAGCACATCCTTGACTTCATCCCACAGCGCCGCATGCACCAGACTCTGCTCGACGAGTTGATCCAGTTCTGCTTTTTGGGTTACGCCGTGCAGACGCGGTCCATATGCTACGTTATCATAAATGGATTTTGGAAAAGGATTCGGCTGTTGGAATACCATGCCTACCCGTTTGCGAAGCGTCTCCACTTCAATCTCATTGCTATAAATATCCGAACCGTTCAGCATAACTTGTCCTTCCACACGAACACCCGGAATCATGTCATTCATCCGGTTTAATGTGCGGAGCAATGTTGACTTACCGCAGCCTGACGGCCCGATAAACGCCGTAACGGTTTTCTCCGGCAGATCCATCGATATATTTTTAAGCGCGTGATGCGTATCATAGTATAAATTAAGCCCATCAATGTGAATGAGGTCTTTCATGGATGCTCACTTCTCCTTCGCTGCAGGGATCATCGGATTCCCTTTACGTTGAGACCGGCGTTCATATTCTCTAACAATCAGCACAGTCATCTTTAATATCCTAACGTAACATTGTAAAAACAGTACCACCTTCATGTTAACGGAATGTAAAAACACCTGAAGAAGACCTAGCCGTTATATCAAATTCCCAGGTCTCTCATTTTTTGCTTTGCACGAATTCCGTTATACTCTATGCCTCGGTTATACATTAATTCATAGCTCGGAATGATCCGTAATCATAGTCTTCAGCTTCAACTGAATATTTGCTGCGACCCTGCCAGCTTCCTCGCCTTCGGTAGCAATGGTTCCAACGATGCAGGACAAAGCATTTACCGCATGATTCAACTTCCCAAACGCTGCCGCACCTTCCTGCACATACTTCGCACTCTCATCGATTTCAGTTCCACTCGCCTGAATGAGGGATACGGTCTTCTGGGTTAAGCTTTCAATATCCTGAAGCAATACGGTCATGTTTCCAGCCACTTCCCGTGTCTGTTTGGCAAGTGCCCGGATCTCTCCGGCAACAATCTGGAACCCCCGGCCGTACTCTCCGGCATGCGCAGCCTCTATCGATGCATTCAGTGCCAAAAGCCCGCTCTGATCCGCCAACGTTCGAATGGAACGTGCCATTCCTGCACCCGTTTTGATAGATTCGAGCATCTGACTTGCGTGTTTGCCCTGATCTTCCATATGCTCATGAACCTGAAGGTAGGAAGACTCAACTTGACGCAGACGCCCTTCTCCCTCATTGGATAACCTGATAACCTGCCCTGCTTCTTGCACGGTCTGATTCGCCGCTTGAACCAGTTTGGTTACGGCCTCATGAATGCGTGAGATTTCCTGTCCACTCTCCGTCACGGTAGATATACGGTCTGCGGATGCCTCCTGCTGGAGCTTACGGGAGAGAGACATCACATCACGGATCGTCAGTACCCCAAGCAAGCGATCCTGTTCCGTTACGAGCAGGCAGTCATAAAAATGATCCTCATCCCGCCGAAGCGCGGCATCAATAATTGCTGCAGGTTCCATATGTATATCTACAATAACCGGTGATGCGTTAGCTACATTCATAATCGGTTTACGATAAAATAAGTCCGCTGCGAACCTTCCGTTCAGTAAACGATACAAGTTCTCACGCATCAATAATCCTGTCGGTTTCATGTGTTCATCACAGAGCACAATACACGGATGCTCCAGTCCGTCACTTAACATCGCCGCAGCCTCTCCGCAGGTAGTATCTCCTCTAGCTACAGGCACCTGACGGAAATATTCGTTTATAGAAACGGCATGTTCTTCCTGAACTTCACTTGTTGATTCGTCCGATTGCAACTCAGGTACGAACACCATTTCTTCCTCTTTTGGTAAACTAACATCCAGATTCTCAGGTCTAACCTCTAACAACATGGGCATAATTACACATTCTCCTTTACGTGTTAGCTCCGCCCTAAGGTGGGTTTTTAGGTACAAAGTATCACTTGGATAACTTCATCCTACTCCCCATAAATGAAGAAAAATCTTCCTTTGTGTAAAAAGGAGGTAAAAATAAAACTCCCCGATCATTTAACTAGAATGATGGGGAGTTTTTCTTTTGACAACCAATTTATAACCTACGCCGCGGATGGAATCGATATGAACGGATTCAGGATCAAGCTCCAGCTTTTTACGTAATGAACTGACGTGTACATCCACGGTCCGCTGGCCTCCGATATAATCAAAACCCCATACGGCATTCATCAGGTCATCCCGGGTGAGCACCACGCCAGGCTTTTTAGCGAGATATAACAGGACTTCGAACTCCTTCGGACGCAGGCTGATCGATTGTCCGCCCAAAGTCACTTCATACTTCAACGGATAAATTTCAAGTTCGCCAAGAATAATACGTGAGCCGTCTTTATCCTCAGGCTGCGGTAAATCGTCGCCATTCGAATAACGTCTGAGTACCGCATCTACCCGTGCCAAAAGCTCGGATACACCAAACGGTTTCGTAATGTAATCATCTGCACCCGATTTCAGCCCTTGCACAACCTCGGCTTCACCGTTCTTGGCGGTAAGGATAATGACAGGAGTGCTTACTCCCTGAATACGCAGTTTGTTCAGAATATCCAGACCATTCATGCCTGGCAGCATCAGATCCAGTAGAATCAAATCGAAATCCTGAGACAAGGCCCGGTCATATCCTGCTGACCCATGATCCTCTGCCGTTACGTCATAACCTTCCTGTGTCAGGTTATACGTAAGTAATCTCGATAATGTCGGTTCATCTTCAATAACCAGCAAACGCTGTGCCATGATACCCCTTCTCTCTTCATAGGTTGTCTGTTGCCACAACACTTTTTCTATCATAGCACTAATTTGTTAACGCTGTGTAAAGCAAAAGACTCATTTTACATTTTGCTTCTATACGCCTACATTTCTTCTTGAAGTAAACTAGATTTCTTCCTCCTGAATTAATGGTAGGGTGACACGGAAGGTGCTTCCCATGCCCAGTTCACTATTAACCGACACCTTTCCGTGATGTAGCTCCACCAGGTGCTTAACGATAGAGAGTCCAAGTCCCGTTCCTCCCGAATTCCGTGATCGACCTTTGTCTACACGGTAGAAACGTTCAAAGATTCGCGGCAAATCCTTCTTCGGAATACCAATTCCTGTGTCGGAGACCGAGAAAACCACCTGCTCTTCCTCACTCGTCTGATCCATCTTCACCTGGAGCTTCACTCTTCCACCCTCAGGTGTATAATTTATGCCGTTGGATAAGAGATTAATGAAAATCTGCTTCATTTTATCCTCATCCGCTTCAATATACAGTTCCTCCGGTACATTCATTTCCAGACGAATCTGCTTTTTCTCCGCTACCTTGGACAAAGTTCCAAGCACCATTTCGAAGAAGGAATGCACATGCACTGGTGAACATTCCAGCGGTGCACGTTTCGATTCAATCTTGGATAACTCGAGAATATCTCCAATCAAGCGGTTTAGTCGATCACCTTCATCATAAATAATCTGCAGGAAAGAACGTTCCGTTTCCTTATCCTGTACACCGCCGCTTAGTAAGGTTTCTGCAAATCCCTTCACTGCTGCCACAGGTGTTTTGAGTTCATGAGAGACATTGGCCACAAACTCGCTACGCATGGATTCCAATCTGCGAATCGCGGTTACATCCTGGAGCAGGAATAACATTCCCCGATATCCGCCATTGTCTTCCGACATCGGCACGCCATCCAGCCTTATCAACCGTTCTTCCGGGTTAAATACACTTACTTCTTCGTGCATCCGTTCCTGATTAGCTACGCTCTCTTCAATCGTGCGTGTCAGCTCATAATGCCGCTTGAGTTCCGTATAAGGTCTACCTGTAACCTTCACGGCCTGAATGCCGAGCATACGCTCTGCTTCCCGATTAACCAGTGCAATCGACTGCGTTGCATCAATCATGACGATCCCGCCCGTCATATTCGCCAAGACACTTTGAAGCAATGCTTCATTGTCTCGTATGGTTTTGAGTTGGGACTGCAGACTATCTGCCATTCCGTTAATTGCCAGACCCAATTGGCCGATCTCGTCCCTGCGTGTTACTTTTACTCTTGCATCGTACTCCAGCTTCGTAATCCGGTGTGCCACTTTGGTGATATGCTCGATGGGCGATGTTAAACCTCTAGCTACCCGGTAACTGACAAATGCCACAATGAGAAAAAGCAGGCCGAGGGCAGCAAACATAATCATCCATCCGCGTTGCAGTCCTTGATCCACCGCTTGCAAACTCATAGACAGACGAATAAAACCGTCGAATTTGCCACTTGGCATTTCAATCATGTCACTTTGATCCGAATTAACAGGCAGCGCAACATACAGCATGTCCTGGCCTAACGTTGCACTATATCGGATGGACTGTCCAAAAGTCCCTTCCGTAGCCGTCCGGATCTCTTCCCGATTCAGGTGATTATCCATTGTCGCAGGGTCGCTCTCGGAATCGCCGATGACGACACCGTCTTTATTAATAAAGGTTACCCGTGAGTCTGTCAGACGGTCCAGTTCCAACGCCCGATCCGAGTAATATTTCCGTGTTTCGGATGAGGTTGGATTCGAAGCATCGTGAAACGGGAAAGTCGCTTTTAACAAATTAATCTCACGCACCATTGTTTGTTCCAGTGCGGCGATGTGAGTAGTCTTGAAAACTCTGCCCATTGTATACCCTGCGACAATGACGGATACGCCAATGAGCACCATCATGATTAGAGCGAGGCGAACGCGAAACGGTCTCATTAATCTCTTCCTTCTGTTATATTTTAATCCGTTGAACAAAACATTTACATAGCCACTCCGATGACAGAATAACCTGGAGAGTAGCGGTTATCCCCAGATTTTTTGGATTCCCTTTTCCAAAGGGGAAAATCCGGTGATAAAGGCGAAGCTTATGCTTCCGATGCAGCTTTCTTTCAGAAAGCTTTTAGCTCCGCTTTTTCAGGTTTTTTCTGTCCTCTCCGTTCATATGTAAATAAGTGAATATTAAATTCAAATGATGAAAACAAACCTTTATTTATCAATTTATTTCGGTGCGGTCACCGCGTGTCGTTGGATGTGATATGACTAGAAATTCCACATCTTGTGCACTTCGATTTTGCATCTGATGGGGTGCTCCCGGCGGGATTTCGATGCCTTCATGTGTTTCCAGTACATAGGTCTCTCCATTCAGCTCCATACAAGCCTCACCGCTAAGAACAAAAAAGAATTGGCGACTCTTCACATGTACATGCCTTGTTTCTGTCGTGCCTGCGGGCATTCGCTCATGAATCACACTAAGTGTCTCTCCCTGAACCAGATGCCAACCATCACACTGAGCTCCCCATATATAATGTGATGCCTCTTGTTTGCTAATTTTCATATGAGTGCCTCCCGAATATGTTATCCGGTTTATCATATCACATCTAATGAGATATCTTTCCGAGTAAAATGAGCAATACATCTGCCTTCTTCCCCTCTGACTCACTCCATTGCTTTAAAGTCAGACCTGTATAAGGTATCATAGATATATCAACGCAGATACAGACTTTTGTAAATCGCATCTTACAATAGATAGGACTTCAATTTTCCTCCCCTGTCCGGAACCCTCTGCTTATTAGAAAAAAGAAACAAAAAAAGACGGAACGCTAACGATAATTCAGCGTTCCGTCTTTCTCGATACAGCACATATCCTTACCCGTACCGCAATATCAGCAGCACAGGGCATCACCTATCCGTTAACGACTTCGCCGCCGTTCACATGCATCACCTGTCCGCTGACATAAGAAGAGTCATCGGAAGCAAGATATACATAAGCTGGTGCCAGCTCATCCGGTTGTCCAGGACGTTTCATCGGTTGCGTTGCTCCGAATTCACTTACTTTTTGCTCATCAAATGTCGAAGGAATCAGAGGTGTCCAGATCGGGCCAGGGGCTACGGCATTCACACGAATCCCTTTTTCAATCAGATTCATCGACAATGAACGAGTAAAGGATGTAATCGCCCCTTTGGTCGACGAATAATCCAATAACGTCGGGCTTCCCCGATAAGCGGTTATCGATGTTGTGTTAATGACGGTGCTCCCTTGTTTCAGATGGGGCATAGCTGCCTGTGTAACATAAAACATACCAAAGATGTTGGTACGGAACGTTTTTTCCAGTTGCTCCGGTGTAATATCTTCCAGGTTTTGTTGCGGATGTTGCTCAGCCGCATTGTTAACCACGATGTCGAGTTTGCCAAGTTCATCGACTGTCTGTTGCACGCTTTTCTTCGCAAAATTCACATCACCGATGTCACCTGCGATAAGCACACACTTGCGCCCTTCCTGCTCCACCTGACGTTTTGTTTCCTTTGCATCCTCATGTTCACTTAAGTATACAATCGCCACATCCGCGCCTTCCTTGGCATACGTCACAGCAACAGCGCGTCCAATCCCGCTGTCCCCTCCTGTAATCAAAGCCACTTTGTCCATTAGTTTGCCAGCCGCCTTGTACTGCGGCTTCTCGAATTCAGGCTTGGGATTCATCTTGGATTCAATTCCCGGACGCTGATCCTGATGTTGTGCAGGCATCGTTTGTTGTTTTTGCTGGGTAGTGCTTGACATAGTATCTTCTCCTTTCAAAATGAACATGTTTGATTTCAAGAAGACTTGGACACAATCAACATGCTCCCTTGTCTTTCATTCGTCATATGTCTCATTCTGTAGGATGGCATGAACCGACCAGATTATTCTTCTACTGGACAGCAATGCGAACCCACTTATATTACTGTTATTCCTTATTTACCACATATATGGAAATCCAAACTTGCATTTCGTGACAATCTGCTTTTCTCAAATATTCGAAATTTTTTCGAAATTAACCTGTTTCATGATCTAAATAGTGTTCCTAAGCCGATAGGGCTGATGTACAATGTACAATGTAGAGAGCTTTATGCCTCTTTTTTCTCAGTCATCTAGTGCGATTAAGAGCATCACAATATTTGTTCAAGCACTACAACAATCTAATTTGACATGGAGATCTGAACATGGAATCGCATATTACTACATACATTACACTGGTGACCACGTCAGCCGTGCTGAATTTGTTTCTGTGTATGTATACGTACTTCAGAAGAGCCCATTTTCCAAATGCCAACATCTTTATACTGTACACTGCTTCACTGTCCGTATATACCTTCGGATATGCCATTGGTCTCGCCAGTAATACATTGGAACAGATGAAGTTCTGGAATATCATTCAGTATATTGGTATGCCAGTCTCTGCACCGCTTGGTCTGCTTCTCATGATTCATTACACTGGAAAAAAGCTGTCTACATGGCTGACATCAGCCCTGTTCATCATTCCTTCCATTACGGTTTTTCTGGTTGCTACGAATGATTGGCATCATCTCTATTACAAAAGAGTGTGGTTACGTGAGGATAGCACCGTTCCTGTCATGGCGATGGATATCGGTCAATGGTATGTTGTCCATGGTGCCTTTACGTTCTCCTGCCTTTTATGTGCTGGCCTTATCTTGATTGGGCAATGGCGTCACACCAAAAAGATGTATCGTCGTCAACTGCTTACGTTAATTGTTTCGCAAATTATACCGATGGTTGCTGCTTTCGTGTACTTGCTTGGCTTGACACCGTTTGGTTTAGACCCGGTTCCGATCCTGATGTGTGTCACTTCCGCGATGTACATCTGGGCGATTCTGTCCTCCAGACTGCTGACGATTGTGCCCATTGCCAAAGAAAGCATTTTTGAGAGCATGCGTGAAGGGGTTCTTGTCCTGGACAGTTCCTATCGTCTTGTCGATTTCAACAGATCGCTGAGACTGATGTTACCTGAGATTGAAACAACGATGGTTGGACAACCCTTGAATGACATATGGCTTGATCTCGCAGGAGAGACATTTCCCGTTGAATATGGAAGAGAAGGTTTACAAACGGACCTGTACTGGCAATTAAACGGAGAAACCGTCTGTTACCAGGTCAGGACGTCTTATGTATTCAACAAAAATCCTCAAGTTGTCGGTATTCTCATCATGCTAATCGATATTACCGAACAACGCTTTCTACAAGAGCAGTTGAAGCAACTGGCTTATTTCGATGGTTTAACCAAGATATATAATCGGACTCAATTTTTGAACAAAGGAAAGGAATTGCTTCAAGAAGCCCGGCTTAATCTTCAACCCGTCTCCTTCATCTTGTTTGACATCGATCACTTTAAGCAGATCAACGATACCTATGGACACGATGTGGGAGATCAGGCCATCATTCATGTAGTATCTGTGTGCAATCGTTATTTAGATACGGAGATGTTATTCGCCCGGTACGGAGGAGAAGAATTTGTTATCGCTCTGCCGAACACGCCACTTCAGGAAGCCTATGCTCTTGCAGAACAGTTGCGAATCGCATTGTTAAATCAACCGCTCGACCTAGAGGACAAGTCCATTCCGATCACTTCCAGCTTTGGCGTATCTCAAATCAGCAGTGAGACGGACACCCTTGAATCCTTGCTACGTGACGCTGATCATGCGTTATATGAGTCCAAACGGAATGGCCGAAATGCTGTACGAGTTCATGCTGCAAGTGTTCGTTCATTATGAGTAGCGGGGTTAAATTCTTGGCAGTCATTTCATAAAAGATCACAAAACAAACAGACAGCCTATGCAGGCTGTCTGTTTGTATGTCTGTCTATACGGTTTGATTCAAGAGAAACGGTCGTGACTTACCCCACATGACTGTAAACGTACATGTTTCCTTAGTCATAGCTTCAGCACTATCACTCGTCTTGGGCATGTGCAAACGCTTCACCTTATACTCGTAGTTATAGTCTTAGCATCAGCATTAGAGCATGAAGCCGTTTATTTCTCCTGTTAAAAAATCGATCTGTCCACCATGAGGTACACCATGATGAGCAAGAACACGGCAAGCAACGTACTGAACGTACGAATCTTGCTTTGGTATGGTGTTACATCCTTATTATTTTTTACACCTTCTGCGGCAAGACGTAACGGTTTACCCATAATTCCGCCAATGGCTGCAATTGCGAGAAGAAGTACAACGACAACAGCCATCCAGATGTGGGAGTAATTCCCCTTTGTCATCAGATAACCACCTGTAAGGAGCTGAATAACAAGTGCATACTGTGCAACTTTGTTTAAGGAACGAAGTGACGCGAATGCTCCCTCCTGTGCTGGCAAGCTCAATGTGCGAATTTTACCGACCACGAATGGCAAAATCAGATAAAATCCCATGGCCAGTGCTCCGACGATATGGAGCAAATACATAATCATTGTCAAAATTTTCATCCTCCTCAACATATTCGCTGTGCTGTATATCACATTTTATTATACTGGGGAACTTATCCAAAGAAAAGAAAACCTCCGTATTTACGGAGGTTTTCTCACTTTTCATGTTCAAAAAGTCTTCAAAACTTAAATATTAACGATTGAAATGACGTTACGCACCGAATCTGCAGACGTATCAAGTGCTGCTTTTTCTTCCGCCGTCAACTCCAGTTCGAAAATCTTCTCAATTCCGTTGCCTCCCAGAATGGTTGGCACACCGAGGAACAGATCTTGATATCCGTACTCACCTTCAAGATAAGCGATAACTGGAATAATGCGTTTTTTGTCCTTCAAAATGGCCTCCGTCATCTGAACCAGTGAAGCTGCCGGAGCATAGTATGCACTGCCATTACCCAGCAGGTTAACGATCTCACCGCCGCCTACACGGGTACGTTGCACAATCGCATCAATGCGATCCGCCGGAATCAGGGTATCGATGGGAATGCCGCCTACACTCGAATAACGAACAAGCGGTACCATATCGTCACCGTGACCGCCAAGCACAAAACCACGTACATCCTCTACGGATACGTTCAACTCCTGCGCAATGAACGTACAGTATCGGGCGGTATCGAGAACACCCGACTGTCCGATCACACGATTTTTGGGAAAACCGAGTGTCTGATACGCTACATATGTCATTGCATCTACCGGGTTGCTCAGAATAATGACAATGGACTCAGGGCAATATGTTTTCACATTTTCACACACGGACTTCACGATACCTGCATTCGTATTCACCAGATCGTCACGGCTCATGCCCGGTTTGCGGGCAATTCCGGCTGTAATGATCACAATGTCCGAACCAGCTGTATCCTCGTAGTTGGAAGTTCCCACGATATGACTGTCGAACCCTTGCACAGGGCTAGCCTCCAGCAGATCGAGTGCTTTACCCTTGGTCGGATTCTCCAGTTGAGGAATATCAACCAGAACAACATCCCCGAGTTCCTTCTGGGCAAGCATCAGTGCAGTTGTAGCACCGGTAAAACCGGCGCCAACGACTGTGATTTTTTTGCGCTGAATAGTCACGATTCACATCTCCCCTTACAGGTTTTTGTTACAGGTTGCTAATGATTTGATCAGCGAATTCGGAACATTTCACTTCTGTTGCGCCGTCCATCAGACGTGCAAAGTCATAGGTTACCGTTTTATTGTTAATGGATGTTTCCATGCCTTTGTAGATCAGGTTAGCCGCTTCTTGCCAGCCCAGGTGCTCAAGCAACATTACGCCGGAGAGGATTACGGAACCAGGGTTCACGACATCTTTATCCGCGTATTTAGGTGCAGTACCGTGTGTTGCTTCGAAGATAGCATGTCCAGTTACGTAGTTGATGTTCGCACCAGGTGCGATACCAATTCCGCCAACTTGCGCTGCAAGAGCATCGGACAGATAGTCACCGTTCAGGTTCAATGTAGCGATTACATCGAATTCAGCTGGACGAGTCAATACTTGTTGCAGAGCGATATCAGCGATAGCATCTTTTACGATGATTTTGCCAGCATCTTCAGCTGCTTTTTGAGCGGCATTGGCTGCATCTGTACCGTCTTTTTCTTTGATTACATCGTATTGTGCCCAAGTGAACACTTTATCGCCGAATTCTTCTTCGGCTACTTCATAACCCCAGTTTTTGAAGGCACCTTCAGTAAACTTCATGATGTTACCTTTGTGTACCAGTGTAACACTCTTACGGTTGTGGTCGATCGCGTATTGAACCGCTGCACGAACCAAACGTTTGGAACCTTCGGAAGATACCGGCTTGATTCCGATACCGGAAGTTTCAGGGAAACGAATTTTGTTAACGCCCATTTCCTGTTGCAGGAACTGGATTACTTTTTTCACTTCTGCAGAACCTTCAGCGTACTCGATACCTGCATAGATATCCTCTGTGTTTTCACGGAAAATAACCATATCTACCAATTCAGGACGTTTAACCGGGGAAGGTACGCCATCGAAATAACGTACAGGACGCAGGCAAGTGTACAGGTCAAGCTCTTGACGCAGTGCCACGTTCAGGGAACGGATACCGCCGCCGATTGGCGTAGTCAGAGGTCCTTTGATTGCTACGATGTACTCACGAATCGCTTCGAGCGTATCGTTCGGCAACCACTCTCCGTATGTATTGAATGCTTTCTCACCAGCAAACACTTCATACCAAGCAATTTTTTTAGTACCGTTATATGCTTTTTCTACCGCTGCATCCAGAACGCGTACAGAAGCTTTCCAGATGTCACGGCCTGTACCGTCACCTTCGATGAATGGAATGATTGGATTATTAGGTACTTGAAGCGTACCGTTGTCAATTTGAATTTTTTCGCCTTCAGTTGGGAGTGCAAATTTTTCCAATTTCATAATTACAATTCCTCCTAAGTTTTGGTTTCACAGTATGAAGCATACCACATTTTTGCAGGAAGGAAGGGCTGTCTCCACTCGGCAGTATAGCCTCGTATTCACAAGCCCCTCACCTCATCTATATGATTATACTGTTTTTGCTAAAGTTTAGCGAAGATCGATGGAAACATATTTCTGATCTGTTGGGCCAGTGTACTCGGCACGCGGACGGATAATGCGGTTATCTGCAAGTTGCTCCAGAATATGCGCTGTCCAACCGGACACACGGCTGATCGCAAAGATCGGTGTGAACAATTCCTGATCAATCTTCAGTTGAGTGTAAACGGAAGCGGAATAGAAATCGACATTTGGCTTCAAACCTTTTTGACCGGTCACGATTTCTTCAATCTTCACGGACATCTCATACAAACGGGTATCGTTGTTCATCTCACCCAGTTCTTTGGACATCTTCTGCAAATGCTTCGCACGTGGGTCGCCGTTTTTGTATACACGGTGTCCAAAGCCCATGATTTTCTCACGGTTATTCAGTTTTTCCTGAATAGCCGCTTCCAGACGATCCGGTGTACCGATCTCGTCCAGCATTTTCATAACCGCTTCGTTTGCACCACCATGCAGAGGCCCTTTGAGTGCACCGATCGCAGAAGTTACGCCTGAGTAAATATCAGACAGGGTCGCTACCGTAACGCGGGCAGCAAATGTCGAAGCATTCAGCTCGTGATCTGCATGCAGAACAAGTGCTTGATCAAGTGCTTTTACCGCGGTTTCGGACGGCTCTTCTCCTGTCATCATGTATAAAAAGTTCTCAGCGATGGAAGCGCCTTCTTTTGGAGCCACAGGCTCTTGCCCCTTACGAATACGTGAGATCGCCGCTACAATGGTTGGCAATTGCGCTTGCAGCTTCACCGCTTTGTTTTCGTTCGCAGCTTCTGTCATCTCGTCGGCTTGCTCATCATAGAGCGCAAGTGCGGAGACTGCAGAGCGTAGAGCTGCCATCGTGCTGATGTGTTTTGGATACAACTTGATTTGGGCGATCAATTCGCTTGGAATCGGTGCATAATCGCTCAGACTTTTACGAAGTGACTTCAGTTCATCTGCTGTTGGCAACTTGCCAAACCAGAGCAGATAAGCAACTTCTTCAAAACTTGCATGTTCAGCCAAATCATCGATATCGTATCCACGGTATGTAAGCACACCGTCTACAATAGAGCTGATCGAAGAGGTTGTTGCAACGATGCCTTCCAGACCTTTGGTAGCTGTCATATTACATCTCTCCTTTAATAAGCGAAATCAGAAATCATTCTAAGTCATATCAGTGCCGAAGTGCACCTAACCTCTTTTGTAAACCGTTTCATTTTAAAAATGACCTAAGTTGTCAAAATTCGGTTTTCTTATCTGTCAATCGGTATTTACTTATATCATCATACTGGATTTTGTCGTTTATGTGAACATGATGAGAGTTCATTCGCACATCAAACATATTTATCGGAGTGATAAAGCATTTTTGAAAACCTTTACACAAGCAAGGTTGACATTTAATGTGTATTAAACAATTCATGTCATTAGCGAATTCAAACAAAAATATAGTCACAAAATCTATTGCTATAATTTGTAAACCTCAGGCATACTTTAGGCAGACGATGTACATAGTAGCATTCCAGCACATAATTGCAGACTGTTCTTATTGCGTTTCAAAAGCTTACGATTGCTCTATATTAATAAGATAAGCTCTTGACTGAATAAAGGAGAGTTGAACCTTGGATCGAATCATTCTCAAACGTCTGCTTCGCGGTCTGTGGGTTATTGTGGCTACCTTTCTGATCGCTGTAGCCGTATATCTGTTGTTCCCGCTTTTATATCCTTTTGTTATTGCCTGGATTATCGCCTATGCCATGAATCCGCTCGTAAAGTTGCTCCAGAACAGACTTCGTTTTCCGCGCTGGTTAGCAGTAACCTTGTCACTCCTATTGTATTTTGGAGCAATCGCTGTAATTTTATCTGCGGCTGTTACTCGTATGGTTAAAGAAGTCATTTCACTAACCACCAGTTTCGACCTGCATGTGGATGAAATCAAAGAAACGTTTGTACGCTGGACACAAAACGATACAATCCAGAGTTTGATAGCGCAGATTAACGATTTTTACAAAGAAAACCCGAATTATCAAGAAACCATTAACAGCAACATAAGCAAAACAACAGAGACCGTCGGATCAGCAGTAAGTGACCTCGTTACTGGTTTTTTCAACCTGATTCTAAACCTGCTGACCTCGCTACCTAATATGGGTGCAGTTCTCATCGTGGTGCTGCTATCTACCTTTTTCATTAGCAAAGGCTGGACACGTCACAGCATTACCGTCTCTGGCTGGGTTCCGTCCGCAGTTCGCAAACCGATCTCTGATATCTGGAATGATCTCAAAAAAGCTCTCTTTGGTTATGTACGCGCACAGCTGATCATGATCTCGATTACCGCTCTGTTCGTCATGATTGGACTGCTCATCCTTCAAGTGAAGTCAGCGTTCACGATCGCTCTGCTGATTGGTCTGGTTGACCTTCTTCCATATCTCGGTGTAGGTCTGGTGATGGTGCCTTGGGCGGCCTATTTGTTCATGAATGGAGATATCTATCTTGGCATCGGTATTAGTGTGATCTATCTTATCCTGCTTATTGCCCGGCAGATCATTGAACCGAAAGTTCTTGCCAGTAGTGTTGGTCTAGACCCACTTGCAACGTTAGTAGGCATGTTTGTTGGTTTAAAGCTGTTTGGCGTGTTAGGCCTCATTATCGGTCCAGTCAGTCTTGTGATCCTCGATGCCTTTAATCGTGCCAATGTACTTCGTGACCTCAGGACCTATATTATTAACGGCAGAGTCCGATGAGTCTGATTGAAGAGCTTAACCACCATCGTGCTCCAGTTAAACTAATGCAAAAAAAGTCTCCGTTCCAAGCAGAAGTTGTCTGCAGAACGGAGACTTTTGTTTTTAACGAGATAGATGCTCTCTTATTTCGGACGGCGATAAAATGTAATGCTGCCGTTTCTCATCTTTTTCTCCAACCAGCCCAGGAAGAATAACCGATATACCGGACGTGTTAATGGAAATACTAACGTAAAACCGATGAGATCGGTCACAAAACCAGGGATCAACAGCAGAAATCCGCCGACAAAAACAAAAAGGCCGTCGACCATTTTCCGCCCAGGCACCTTACCGCGCTCCATCTCCTGCTTGGCATCCATTAATACCTTTCGCCCTTCAAACTGCAACATGGCTATACCAATCAAGGACGTGAGAATCATAAGAAGCAATGTTTTTCCGGCTCCGATCCAATCACTCATCAGAATGAAACCAAACAGCTCAATCACCGGAATTAATAAAAGTAAAGCCCACATCCATTTTCGCATTGATATGTTACTCCTTTCCTGAAAACCACACCTTTTCAAGCGCGCTGTATAGCTCTGAAAAGACCTTATCCAGTCTAACAGGCTTCCAGTCTGTATTCACCCACACATGCTGGGTAGATCCCGTCACCAATCGTTCACCTGGGAGTGATTCATCATGTGCCCACACCCGTTCGCCGACAGCGAGTGAAGCATCATGTTCCTCAGGCATACGTCTGATGTCGTACTCGTAATTCAGGCGCAGGCCGCTAAAAGCAGTAATTCGAGTGAAAATGATGATCTCATCATCGTACCGCGCCGGTTTATGATACTTCACATCCAGACCGGTTACAGGAAGCAACAGTGCCTGTTCCTCCATTTTACGATATGTATACCCCATTTGGCGAATCATCTCGGTACGACCGATCTCGAACCAGTTCAGGTAGTTCGCATGATAGACAACACCCATCTGGTCACTTTCCTGATAACGTACACGAAGACGGGCTGTATACCAGTTACCATTACTTTCTTTTTGCACGTTCTCACCCTCCTTGGCTCTACCATTCATACGCTTCAAATCACAGAATCGTGTCATGAAGATGGAAAAAAAGCAACGGGACATCAAGCCCCATTGCTTCTTTCATGTTACTTACCGAATCATACGCTAAAATTAAGCGTTGTTTGGAATTTGGCTTACTTTGATCAGGTTTGTAGAACCGGAGCGGCCCAGAGGTACACCTGCTGTAATCACAACCAGGTCTCCTTCTTTAACCAGTCCAGATTTTACGCCACCTTCAATTGCATTTTCGAACAAAGCATCCGTAGAATCAACCAATCTGCCTTTAACAGGAGTTACACCCCATGCCAGTGCCAAACGACGGGAAGTTCTGTCTTCTGTCGTTACAGCGATGATTGGAGCTTCTGGACGATATTTAGAGATCATACGTGCGGTATGTCCGGATTCTGTCGAAGTGATGATCGCTTTTGCGTTCAAATCTTGAGCGGACAGAGCAACGGATTGACTGATCGCTTCAGTAACCGTTGTTTGTTGTGCAACACGTTGTTTCAGATACAGCTCTTGGTAAGGCAGAGCAGATTCTGCTTTTTCTGCGATACGGGACATGGTCAGCACGGACTCTACCGGATATTTACCGGCAGCTGTCTCACCGGACAACATGATTGCATCTGTACCGTCAAAAATTGCGTTTGCTACGTCACTTGCTTCCGCACGAGTCGGACGCGGGTTACGTTGCATCGAATCCAGCATTTGTGTAGCTGTAATAACCGGTTTACCCGCAACATTACATTTTTCGATCATGCGTTTTTGTACCAGTGGTACTTCTTCCGCAGGGATTTCTACGCCCAGGTCTCCACGAGCAACCATCAGGCCGTCAGACACTTCAAGGATTTCGTCCAGGTTGTCAACACCTTGTTGGTTTTCGATTTTGGAGATAATTTGAATGTGACCTGCATTATGTTTTTCAAGCAATTCACGAATTTCAAGCACGTCGCTTGCTTTACGAACGAAAGAAGCTGCGATGAAATCGATACCTTGTTCGATACCAAACACGATATCGTTAGCATCTTTTTCAGTGATGCCCGGCAGGGAAATCGCAACGCCTGGAACGTTAACACCTTTTTTGCTTTTGATCGTACCGCCGTTAACGATACGGCATTTGATCTCAGTGCCTTGTACTTCTACCACAGTCAGTCCGATCAGACCGTCGTCGATCAGAATTGTAGATCCCGCTTCAACATCTTTAGGAAGATCTGCATACGTAATGGAAAGACGATCTTTGGTTCCCAGAATTTCTTCTGTCGTCAAAGTGATGTACTCGTCCTGAACCAGTTCAATAGGCTCAACTTCCAGTTTACCCGTGCGAATTTCCGGTCCTTTGGTGTCCAGCAGGATCGCTACAGTTTTGTTCAGCTCTTCACATGCTTGGCGAATCGCAACGATCCGTCCGCCGTGCTCATCGAAATCACCGTGGGAGAAGTTCAGACGGGCTACGTTCATGCCAGCCATAATCAGTTTCTTGGTATTCTCCAGGGATTCACTGGATGGGCCAATCGTACATACAATTTTCGTTTTGCGCATTTTGGGTTTCCTCCGATTTTAAAGGTCTAACTTTATATCTCTATTTTTCTTTTTCCAACTATTAAATTTACTATACTTTTAGTCATTTGTATAGGAAATTCGTCACATCATTCTGCATTTCCCGACAAATTTCTCACAGGTTCTGCTTCTAGCGGCTGTTCCGATGCTTCCACTTGGACAGATTCTGCTCCGGTTTGTGGTTCTACTTTACCAGCAGACTCAGTTTCTTCAGTAGGTTCTACCGCAGAGGCTGGTGCTTCAAAGGTTACTGAACCGATTTTGCGGAATTTCTCGTAGCGATCCTGCTTTAATTGCTCCGCACTCCACCCTTTCATCTCTTCCAGATGACGAACAAGAGCTTCGGAGATCGCCGCTGCAGCTGTATCGTAATCCTGGTGAGCCCCGCCGCGCGGCTCAGGGATAATCTCTTCGATAACATCCATCTCCAGCAGGTCTTTCGCTGTAATTTTCATCGCCTCAGCAGCCTGATCTGCCTTCGATGCATCCTTCCACAGAATAGAAGCAGCACCATTCGGAGAAATTGCCGAGTAGATGGCATGTTCAAGCATAAGCACACGGTTACCTACAGCCATAGCCAAGGCACCGCCACTTCCACCTTCACCAATAACAACAACAATGACTGGAACGGACAGCTTAGCCATCTCCAGCAAATTACGGGCAATCGCTTCCGATTGACCTCTCTCTTCTGCAGTATTACCCGGATACGCTCCTTTAGTATCAACAAACGTAATAATCGGGCGGCCAAATTTGTCAGCCTGTTTCATCAGACGTAGCCCTTTACGGAAACCTTCCGGGTGAGCACTTCCAAAAAAGCGGGCGATATTATCTTTCGTGTCTTTTCCGCGTTGTTGTCCAAGAACCGTTACGGTCTGTCCATTCAGCTTGGCAAGTCCACCAACCACCGCAAGGTCGTCGCCGAACATACGGTCACCGTGCAATTCGGTAAAATCGGTAAAAATAAGCTGAATCAGGTCGAGCGCGGTTGGCCGTTGCTGGTGACGAGCCAAATGCATCTTCTGAGCCGGTGTTATGTTGGTGTAAATCTCTTCTTCAAGTCTATGATAACGTTCTTCCAGACGGGCGATTTCTTCGGTGAAATCAATTCCCTTCTCCTGTCCAAACTGAACGAGTTCTTCAATTTTTTTGCGCATCTCAATCAGAGGCGCTTCATATGGCAAACCACCCGCCATTTAGACCCCTCCCTTTTCACTATGCATATCGAGAAGCTTGCCAAGGGTTGTCCGAAGTTCTTTCCGGTGAACAACCATATCCAGCTGACCGTGCTGGAGGTTGAATTCTGCGGTCTGGAAATCATCCGGCAACTTCTGACGGATCGTTTGTTCAATAACAATTCTGCCCGCAAAACCAAATACCGCACCAGGTTCAGCGATAATAATATCGCCAAGGCTCGCGAAACTAGCCGAAACCCCGCCTGTCGTCGGATCGGTAATTACGGAAATATAGAGCCCGCCTTGCTCGTCCAAACGCGCTAAAGCCGCACTCGTTTTCGCCATCTGCATCAGACTCAGGATACTCTCCTGCATCCGGGCACCGCCTGAAGTAGAGAAAATAATCAAAGGAAGCTTCTTCTCAATAGCATGTTCAACCGCACGGGTGATCTTCTCTCCGACAACGGATCCCATACTGCCTGTGAAGAAATCAAAGCTCATCACGGCGACAACAACTGGCAGACCTTCAATCGTGCCTTCTCCCGTAATAACAGCTTCTTTCAAACCGGACTTCAGACGTTGCTGCTCCAACTTGTTGCTGTATCCCGGGAATCCGAGTGGATCAACCGAAACCATATCGGCATCATGCTCAACAAAACCTTCTTCATCGAGCACCATGGCAATTCGCTCCATCGCGTTAAGACGCATATGGTAGCCGCAGGCAGGACATACTTTCAGGTTTTTCTCCAGTTCCTTGCTATATTGAATGGTGCCGCACTTGCTGCACTTGTTCATGAGTCCTTCAGGTATTTCGCGTTTTGGGCGCTCGACGGCTTCCTGCCGTTCACCTGGATTTGCACGCTCGGAAGGTATGGTAGCGTACTTCCGTTTCTTTTGGAATATATCTTTGAACACAACTACACCTCTCCAGCCAATAATTTGATGGCCGCAGGCTACAGTCCGCTGTAACAATCAGCTTGATCTGCATGCTGCGGTGAACCGCTTACGCTTATAACTCATGCAAAGACTTATACCTTAACTAGCATTCAGAACAAAATTCCTCCGATATAAGGCAAAAATCAACGGCTACTCTCCGCAAAATTGATGTTACCTGCAATAACCGATTAACAAAAAAAGAAGGAAGGACAGTAGCATTACACACATGCAAGTCGATTCCTCTTTCCGCTTTCGCGGTAAGTCCCTTATGTACCAGTGGTACTTTTTGTTATCTGCCAAGGCACTTCAATATCGAGAATCAGGAATGCAGAATGGAATTCAACACTTCCTGAACCTCTTCCAATTCCCCAGAAGGGACGCGAATCTCATATTGTTGCTTGGATAAACTGATGGGACGGGTCTGTACCAGAAAACCTTCTTCCGAAAGCTTGGTCTTGATCTTGTCCGCAACCTTTGCTGTCGGCGCAATGTAAATCACCGTCCACATGCCATGTCCGCCCCCTAAGCTAATGTTCAGAGCCCGTATATTGGACTAATGATACCATACCTCCGTTTTTTTCTGCAAGGAAGGGTTGAAGACCTTTCAGGAGAAAATCGGATGATTCGGGACATTGACCCCTGCTTGGCAAGCCAAATGGTCATGGTCATGTGATATAAATCGCAGACTTTTCCTAACAGGCAAAAACCTTACAGGGCAGCCTTAGCCGCCCTTAATCCTATGGGACAGATTGAGATGGTAACCACAGTATTCTGTTGGTATTAATGGATTTTACAGGTCGGAAGAGTATTTCTTGGCTTTAATATTTTTGTGTGCAATCCGCGCGGAGGCAGCTGCAGCAAGACCTGCAACCAGATCATCCAGGAACACATGAACGGCCGATTTTTGTTCATTCAAATCATGAATCACACCTATTTTTTCCTTGTCCAGATAGCCAAAACTGGTTAAACCAATCATGCCGTAGACATGCGTTATCCCTAAAGCCAGAGTCTCGTCCACTCCATAGAGTGACTCATCCGCCTCCATTATCGCTTGCAGCGGTTGGGGCAGAAGCTTTTTTTCAGCCAGTTCGTCAAGTGCAATGCCCGTGTACAGTGTGTACTGTACCTCTCTTTTTTGCAAAACGGATTTTACGCTGGTTACGCAGTCGTCCATGGTCAATTCCGGGTGGTACCCTTTCTGCAAACGATATACAATTTCTGCGATAGCATCAATGTGTACACCTCGCCGGGCCAGCATAGCTTCCGCGATCTCATATGACATATCTCGACCTCCCGCATCAATCCCCCGAGAACTTCAAGGTTCTTCGGTGTTCTCAAGTGTATGCAGTGAACTTCCAAAATGTTCATAAAATGTGCGAATGTACACGCACGAGTGAACGTTACGCTATACCGATCTTCTGTTGGCAAGCATGTGCAAGTATAGCTGACGACCATTGGTTAAATTTTCAAACAGGTCATCTTCTCATCTTGCAGTTTCATTTAGAGATGCATATAAATCAGGAGAGAGATTCTAGTAACCAGGGCGAACACAATTCCTCATAAAATAGAATTTCCCGGCGCATTTTGCTGTTTTTCACCGGAATAACCATTCTCGTGATTATTACAACTGGCAATATGTGCATTCGCGCAAAGGCTTCTGGTGAACGATAGTACTCAGCCGAAGGGACACATGTTTGGCAGAACTTTTATAAAAAAAAGCATGTCCACCGTTTTCTATCATGTAAACGGTGGACATGCTCTTGCTAAAGGTGGTAAAACCCTTCAGCTTTATTTGATTTTGACTGTCCCTTCACCAAGCATTTTCTCCATTTGGGAGAACAGTGCCGGTGAAGGTTTGATCCGGTAGGCGTCGCTCAGGGCGAGCAGCTTCTGCTGCTGCTCGTAGAAGAGCACGGTCGCCACCGGGCCAGGGTGTTGCTGGAGCAGCTCTTTGAGACGCGCCAGCAGCTCGGGCTTCTCGGCCTGCGGGGTGAGCTTCACGAACACCCGCTGCTCGGTCCCACGCGGCGCGCGGCCCTGCTCCGCCGCGCTAGCCGCCGCAGGCGCCGCACTGCCCGCGCGTGCGCTGGCTGCGGCGCCTGTGCCTGCCTCGCTGCGCGCCGAGGCAGGGCTGCGGCTTCCGCTTGCACGCGCAGCGGAAGCGTCACCGCCTGCGCTGCTGCGCTGCGCTGCGGCTCCCGCGCCCGCGGGTCGCTGCGGCGAAGCCGCCTGCGCCGGGCTCAAAGCGCTGCCGCTGCCGGGCTTGCCGCGGCGGTCGCGGCTGCGCAGCTGCTGTTCCAGTGCCGCCGGTGTCAGCGGCGACACTTCCTCGGCCAGCAGCTTAAAGCCCTCGTCCTGCTGCTGCACCTTGGCACGCACGACGAGCAGTTCGCCTTTCCCGACATGCTGCTGGCTTCGCCGCCATACCTCGGGAAAGAGAACCACTTCGCAGCGTTCGACCTGGTCTTCCAGCTCCATGAACGCCATCGCCTTGCCCTGTTTCGTCGTAATCGACTTCACGGACACTACCATACCTGCGGCGACGGCCATCGTATCGTCAGCCGCCTCCGTCAATTCCATGATCCGGTCAGCCCCGCTCGATTCGAGCACATCTTCGTAGTCATCCAGTGGATGGCCGGACAGATACAGACCCAGCAGTTCACGCTCCAGTTCCAGTTGCTGACTTGCCGAGAACGGCGGGATTTCGGGATATTCAATCTCCCAGTTGGGTGTCTCCACAAAGTCAAACAGCTGAATCTGCAAGTCCTCTCGCTCTTTACGCCATTTCAGAGCCGCTTCAACAGTCTCGTCTAGCATTGCGAGCAATTGAGCACGATGTCCTGGCAGGCTGTCAAATGCACCAGCCTGAATCAGTGATTCAATAACACGTTTGTTGCACACTCTCAGATCAACACGGCGACAAAAATCGAGTAAACTGTCGAACGGTTTTTCCTGTCTGACGGCCATAATGCTTTCCATCGCTTGCGTGCCTACATTTTTCACTGCAGCCAGCCCAAAACGTATGGCTCCTGAAGACCATCGCGTTACTGCGCTACTCTCCTCATCGATTATTTCAGCTGCCTTTTCCTGAATCTGTCCATACGCCTGATCGGGATTCTGGTTGTGCGTCTCATCCTCAGACTGAGCATGCTCGGCCCCATGCAACCTATCATGATCCCGCATTTTTTGCTGATCATGAACCTGTTCCGATCCAAGCACAGTGTCCGATACAGATATTTTCACCAGACCCGGGTCTAACTGAAGACCGGATGTTTTCGAATCTGACTTAGCAGATACAGACTGCCAACCTTCGTCGTATCCCCTTATCTCCATTTCCGTTAAGTGTTCGTTATCCTCCGGCATAGGCCCAGGATCATCCGGTAACGGCACCCCTCCGTAATCCCCGTGTTCCTCATAGTTATCATAAGAAGCATCTTTACGGGCTTCGGGAGCTTCACCCGTTACCCTTGATTCATCCTTCTCCTTCACAGCAGACGAAGCAAACACAGGTGTGAACAAAATGCCACTTTCATTTACGTCCGGCGGGAGCACGTCAATCTGCATGTGACGGCATTCCACTACATACTCTGCAACCTTACGATGGCTCCCCATAACGGCGGTTAACATAGAAGCCATGAAATGCACAGGATAGTGCGCCTTCAAGTAAGCCGTTTGGAATGCAAGAACACCATATGCAGCTGCGTGAGCACGTGGAAAACCGTAGTTGGCAAATTTGACAATCATATCGTACACGAGATCCGCTTCCGCTTCGCTGTATCCCTGTTTCAGACTGCCCTGAACGAAGTGCCCCCGTTCCAGATCAAGCACTTCTCTTTTTTTCTTGGAAACAGCTCGGCGCAACAAATCCGCTTCTCCCAAGGAAAACCCTGCCATACGGGATGCAATCTGCATGATCTGCTCCTGATATACAATGATGCCGTACGTATCTTTCAAAATCGGCTCCAGATCGCCATGTGGATAATCCACTTCAATCTGCCCGTGCTTCCCCTGAATATATTTCGAAATGAACTCCATCGGACCCGGACGATACAAGGCCAGAACGGAGATAATATCTTCAAATACACTTGGCTTTAATTCTTTCAGAACCCGGCGCATACCTGCGGATTCCAGCTGGAATACACCCATCGTATCCCCTCTGCCTAACATCTCATAAGTCGGAGAATCATCATCGGAAATCCGTGTAAAATCAGGAACTTCCGCACGCTCCCCAATCCAGCGCAGACAGCGTTCTATAATGGAGAGGGTTCGTAGGCCGAGAAAGTCCATCTTAAGCAGCCCTATCGATTCCAGATTTTCCATGGAATACTGCGTCAAAGCTGTTCCTTCGCTACCTTCCTGCAATGGAACGGCATCCGTCAGCGGATCTCGTGAAATGACGACACCCGCAGCATGCGTGGAAGCATGACGGGGCATGCCTTCTACCTTCATTGCCATATCGAGCAGCTCACGTGTCTTGGGTTTCGTCTCATATAACGCCTTCAGCTCCGGCGTAGCTTCCATGGCTCGTTCAATATTAATGCCTAGTTGTGCAGGAATCAGTTTTGCAGCCTTGTCCACTTCGCCATATGGCACATTCAGCGCCCGCCCAACATCACGGACCGCAGCCCGGGCTGCCATCGTTCCAAACGTAATAATTTGGGCAACATGGGCTTTGCCGTATTTCTGTGCCACATAATCGATGACCTCGTCACGACGTTCATCACTGAAATCGATATCGATATCGGGCATGGATATCCGCTCAGGATTGAGAAAACGCTCGAAGAGCAGGTTATATTTCATCGGATCGACATCCGTAATGCGAAGTGTATAGGCCACCAGGCTTCCTGCCGACGAACCCCGACCCGGTCCGGTAACAATTCCCTGCTCATGCGCATAAGCGATAAAATCCCACACGATCAGGAAATAATCCGAGAAGCCCATGCTGTCAATCACGCGCAACTCATAGTCCAGCCGTTGCTCCAGCTCTGTGCGAAGCGCCGTGTCGTTCCACCGATCGGACTCTGCATACCGGGCAATCATGCCCTCTTCACACAATTGACGCAGATATGCAGACGGACTCGAACCTTCAGGCAATGGACGGTATTCCGGTAAAATCGATTTGCCAAATTCCAGCTCCAATTCGCAAGAATCGGCGATGCGGGCTGTATTAGCGATGGCCTCCGGCACATGAGGGAACAGACGAGCCATTTGCTCGCCGCTCTTCAAATACAATTGGTTCGTTCCGATCCGCAAACGGGTCTCATCTTCTACCGTTTTACCTGTCCCGATACAGATCAGGACATCCTGCAGTTCTGCATCCTCTTCGGATAGATAGTGAGCATCATTCGTTGCCACAAGTTCAATTTCCAATTCAGCAGCGAGTTTGATCAGTTGCGGATTGACTCTTTTTTGCTCAGCCAGTCCATGATCCTGTAGTTCCAGATAAAAGTCGGAGCCGAAGATGTTTTTGTAACGTAGCGCAGCACGACGCGCCTCTTCTTCACGCCCATGTAACAGATGTTGCGGGACTTCGCCGCCGAGACAAGCGCTGAGACAGATAATCCCCTCATGATGTGCCGCCAAACTCTCCATGTCGATACGCGGTTTATAATGGAAACCTTCGAGGTGTCCAATGGAACACAGCTTCATCAGGTTCCGATAACCGGTCATATTTTTCGCCAGCAAAATCAAATGATATATCGGTTGATCCTTCCGGCTTCCCCGTTCTTTGCGAGAACCTGCCGTCATATATGCTTCGCAGCCTATAATCGGTTTGATTCCCCGCTCGACGCAGGCTTTATAAAACGGGATAGCCCCATACATGACGCCATGATCGGTCAGCGCAAGTGTCGTCATCCCCAGATCTGCGGCTTTATCCACGAGATCCGGAATACGCGCAGCGCCGTCCAGCAAACTATATTCACTGTGAACATGCAAATGCACAAAAGAACTCATGTCTTTTTACTTCCTTTCCCCTTCTTACAGTGGCAGCTCTCATTACTTCCGTTGTGCTCTCCCTGGTGTGCTATATACCATGCACAAGTGTTGAATCTGTTAAAAAATCAATATATACCTGCGATTATATGAATAGTTCCTCTAAAATTAAATAATCAAACAAATGAAAGAGTTTATTCTTCTATTTTATCATAACGTCAGGGGGCTCGCCCATACAATAGAAGTACAAGCTGCTCCCCTGTTACACAAATCCAAAACAGGCGGTATGCTGCTGGTCTGAAAGGGGTGTTGTGGGTGAGCACTTTTTTATCCAAAGCCATTCTTGACTTCTTTATTGCATTCGGGATCGTGCTGGGCGGCGCGATGATTGGGGGTATAGGTGCAGTCATTTCCCTTCAGCCTCCGACCCAAACAATGCTCGATATTTCTGGCAAAATTAAAATCTGGGCACTCGCTGCAGCTGTGGGTGGTACGATCGATCCGATGCGAGTCATTGAGAGTAATTTCCTGGATGGCAACCTGTCACCGGCAGTAAAACAAATCCTGTACCTGATCTCAGCCTTTATGGGTGCACATATGGGAACCGAACTGGTGAAATGGGTGTGCGGCGGAGGCCGGGGTTAGATGACCCGTGATGACCCTGCATGAGACTTCCCCCCTTCTCCCGCTACCGCCCGTTGATGCGTATGACTGCCGTATTTGTGCTCGGAATGATCGCTGGATGTGTTGTGTATAACGGTGTGTTTCATCTCAGTTATAACAAACTGTGGCTAAATAATCAGGAGCTGCAACTTCAACTACACCAGAACGAGGAGGATATAAAAACACTGAAAAAATACAGCAAGCGCCAAACGGTTATCAAAGAGATCAAAGTTCGTGCCGAAGAATCCGATAAAGGCCCCGATGAGGCTTCATTAAAACTGATGTTACAGAAGCTCGGGGATGAGCTTGAAGTGTTGCGTGGAAGAGATGTATTTAACATCGACGAATATAGCAAAATGACACGCATCATGCTTAATCAGAAAATTTATAAAGTCAGAGAAAAAGAATATTCCGTTCAGGTCAAAACGATGCTTGTCATGGAGGGCGTTTTACAAGTCTGGGTACAGATCCGCATGCATGTTCCGGCATAATCTCCGAAAAATGCAAAAAACTGCCCTGGTCTGCATGGTCACATGCTACAATAAGGGCAGTCTATGTTTTTCAAAAAAGGAGTTGCTTCTGCGTGTTGATCGAAGTATTCAAGTATATT
Organism: Paenibacillus xylanexedens; assembly: GCF_007680605.1. Classification (GTDB taxonomy): domain Bacteria; phylum Bacillota; class Bacilli; order Paenibacillales; family Paenibacillaceae; genus Paenibacillus; species Paenibacillus xylanexedens_B. The sequence continues at coordinate 422,980 of NZ_VEIO01000001.1, read as the reverse complement.
CTGATCGCCCTCTTCGCCATCGCTATGATCTGTTCTGCCATGAACAGCATTCGTTCACGCCGGACGACTGACCGACATGTTGCCGGTTTGTACCGCTCCTGGACGAATATCTGGATGGGCTGCATGCTTGTCATTCTCGCACTGATCCTGATGTTTGTTTTTACCGGTTCTACGCTATCTGTCATTGTGGAAGCGCTCTTCCTGATCATGGGAGCTTACAATGTGTTTGCTGGTATCCGTAATCGCAGTTACTACGCCAGACTTAAACAGCATTCCGGCAATACACCGGCTTAGAGTTAATCGTTGCACATTTCGAAGCGTTTCGGTACAAGTCAGTCAGGTTTGGACAACATATCGGCAAAAAAAGAGAGCACACCCGAACAATCTTGAGGTGAATAGAGTAAGCCGCATGCACTTTGCTGCATTGCTGTGATCTGTACATGTTTATCGTACATGTCAAAGTGCAAATGCCGTATAACAGATCAATGGCTCACTTTTTCCCCTGACGGGCAATCGCTCTCTTTTTTATGTGCCGGGATATATTTTTATAGACAATCTCTCTTGAATACATATTATGCATTTATTCTAAGCATGGTCTATGGACTGCAGCGTCATGACTGCCTTGCACACCACACTGCCCTCACGGGTAATGACAATATCCATTTTGCATGTTCTTCGGCTCGTTTCAAGAATCATGGGACGCACCATAATCTGATCTTCAATCTGCACCGGACGGACAAAATACGTCGTTACGTTATCAACCACATGGTCGTTGCCTGTGACGTCCCATGCTGCTCTTCGGGCAGCTTGTGTCATCACATTCAATAGCACGCCTTCCGAGATCGTGCCCAAATCCGTGGCCATCTGGGGAATAATGAAGCCGTGGAACAACAGTTCGTTCTGTTCCCCACGTTCTTCTGCGAATCCGTTCCAGATCAGATGATCAAAGGTCTCGCCAAGCTGGGGTTGCTTTTGCGCATCACGCATGGCCTGCAGTACTTCCTTACGTGTAACGGAAGCAATAAGCTTACGGTTACGATCCACAATGGGCAGGAAATCTATGCCTTCCCAGGTCATGATCTGCGCAGCAGAAGCAAGGGAGGTCTGTAACGATGCTGTTATCGGACGGCGAACGACACACTTTTCAATGCTTTGATCCGGTTGCAGTTCACTGACATCCTTCAGACTCACAATACCGATGACCCGGTTCCATTCATCTACAACCGGAAAGCGGTGCTCCCCTGTCTCCGACACCAGCGAATGAAAATCCGAAGCAGAACTCGTTACTTTGAGCACTTGCAGACGGGGTTTCTGGCCGATAATATCCTCCACCAGCATGATTTTTTTCTTGATCAGCCTGTCGAAGATCGCACGGTTAATCATAGAGGCCACGGTAAAGGTATCATGTCTGGAGGAGATAATCGGCAGTCCCAGTTCATCTGCCATAATTCTTACATCCCTGCTTGTACCAAAGCCACCCGTAATCAATACGCCAGCTCCTTGTTCCAGTGCCAGGGAATGAGCGTCTTCCCTGTTACCGACAATAAGCAGGCTGCCAGCATCGATGTAACGCGCCATCGCCTGCTCCTTCATCGCCCCAATCACATACTTGTGCAAAGGTTTGGCTAGTCCTTCATTGCCGCCAAGCACATGTCCCTCCACAATCGTGACCACGTCGGCAAAGGTGAGTTGCTCCGACATGCCCCGAGGTCTTTTTTCGATCCGCACCGTTCCGATTCTCTCTTTCGTCACGACCAGTCCGAAGTTCTCCGCCTCTTTAACGGCACGATAAGCTGTTCCCTCACTTACCCCCAGTTCACGTGCAAGCCTGCGTACCGAGATTTTGCTGCCCACCTTCAATTGCTCAATATGCTGTAGAAGCTGTTCATGCTTCGTGACGTTTTCTTCTTGTCCGTCCAACTGTACCACCCCCGAGGTTGCATCTGTACTATACTGTATCTATTATAACACGACCTTAGGAAAATAACCCCATCTGACCTAGAGTCCTGACCTGCAAAAAAACTTCTCACTTTTAATAATTCTGCATGATCTGCTCCTGTGTGCTTTGCTTAAACACACAAATAAGACCGAAACCCCGCACACTTCAGGATTCGGTCTATCTATAACTTATTTATACGGATTCGCTACGCTCCTGCTTGTCCAGCAGTTTCATCTCCCACTGCCGTAACTTCGCCCGGCGTACAGCCTCCAGCGCACGTTTTTTCTCCTCATCTACGCCAAGAATGAAATGCAGGTGTGCGCCTACAATTAATAGCGAGAACAGCACCCACACAATACCGAAAATATTAACCCAGTCCATTCCGCCAGCAAAGGAAATGCGCGGAAGCGCAATAACCAGCATCGACAATGCAATCAGCAGATAGATGACATGTTTTGTTTTTTTCAACCTCTTCACTATTCACAGCTCCTTCGTTCCATATATAGCTAGTCTATGAACGGTTCAGAGGGAATATGAGAGGATCGGAGAAAAAAACTGACAAGTATATGCTTATTAAGCTTATAGCTTAAGCTTCTGCTCCGCCGTACAGATGAGCCAGGCTATCTGCAATAATTTTATTTACATCCTCGATAATGACGCTAAGGCGACGCTCTGCATCAAACAGGCGGCGGATGTTCAGGTTCAGACTCAATACTTCAAAGAGTTTTTCCATCTTTTCCATCTCATCGGGTGCTGGCATATCTCCGCTCATCATGCGTTGTTGCAATTCCATCTGTTGGTTGCGGAAGTTGTCCAGCATCGCTTTGGCCTCTGGATCGGCTTCAATCAATTTCATCGCAGAGGTAATCTCCTCTACCTCGCTACTTTCTCTTAGTGCTTTTGCCAAATCATTGGCTTTGTCATAAATATTCATTATAATTCCTCCTCTAAATTGGTTGTTCATCCGTGTAAGAACACGCATTCTATGCTCTCAAATAAAGGTTCTGGATCAGGCCGCCCAAAAACGCCCCAAATCAAACACATTTAAATCCGGCTGGGTCAATCACCAAGGGGTATATGTCCTCATATGATGAAGCACATGCCATGTTCAGATGCCGTTCAAATTCAAGATCAGACATCAAGCTGCCGCCCGGAAGGAGATCCGTGATGTCCACTAAAAAAGTAACGATACAGGTTACCGGCTCGGGCATCCTGCAGGACGACGTCATCATGCTGGGCGAAGGGGTTCTCAAAGCACTCAAGATTCCTTCGGGAAGACCTCTTCAACTGCAATTCGGTTCGTACCGCCGTGAAGTTACAGTTATTCCGGTTCCCCGGTATGACGGATTAAGACTCAATCAGACGGTAGCCAACAAAACCGGACTTGTGCCCCGTTCAGTCCTGAGGGTATCTTACCGTGCTTCCAGCCATACGCTTCGCCTGGGACCCTACATCAGCGTTATGGTCAGCCAGGATTACCCCGATCAACCCGATCGGCCCTTTGGCTCGATTACGATGTTCTGCCAGGAATTAGTGCATGCCTGCCGAAAGCAGGGCGCCTATGTATCCTTTTTCACACCGGAGGACATCGGAGCAGTAACTGGTTACATGCAAGGCTGGGTATATGATGACGGCTGGAAAAAAACCGTTCTGCCTGTGGCAGATGTGGTCAATAACCGGCTGACGTCCCGCAAACTCGAGAACAAACCTAGCGTACAGCATTTTATGAAAGAAGTAAAATCGCTATACGGTACACACACCTTTAACGAAAAGTTCCTGGACAAAAATGAGGTGTTTGACGCACTCAAGTCGATCACGACACTCAAACGGGTGCTGCCGGAGTCCCATTTGCTCAAATCATCAGCGACTCTCAAAGCGATGTGCCAACGTTATCCGGTCATCTTCCTGAAGCCGGTTCGTGGTTCACTGGGCAAAGGCATTATCCGGGTTTCCCGTCAGCCAGAAGGAGGGTATCTAACTCTGGCGACAAGTGTCGGAGGTACCCGCAAACAATCTTATGCTTCTCTGGATAAACTCTATGCCAGTATGTCCGGAAAAATGAAAACAACGCGTTATCAGATTCAGCAAGGGCTGACCCTGATTGACAACAGCGGCAGGCCCGTTGATTTCCGCGCGCTCGTGCAAAAGAATAAGACGGGAAAGTGGAGTGTAACTTCCATCGTTGCCCGTATTGCAGGGGGCAGTCATTACGTCTCCAATCTGGCGAGAGGCGGAAGCCTCAGCACCGTCAAAGAAGCCGTAGCCAAAACGCAGCTGTCCAGTTCTGCCAAAGCTTCGGCCTATGCAGGGTTGCATACAGCAGCACTTGATATCGCCAAAGGAATTGAGAGTGCTATTCCTGCCCATTTCGGTGAGCTAGGTATCGATCTCGCACTAGACACAAGTGGACGCGTATGGCTGCTTGAGGTGAATTCAAAACCATCCAAGAACGATAATACACCGCTGAGCGAGAGCAAAATTCGCCCGTCGGTCAAAGCAATGCTTGAATACTCCACATATCTGGCCGGATTCTGAAGTTTGATCTCATGAAGGAGGTGCAGCAAGATGTTTACATCGCCGCAAAACAGCACCATGGCTATACTCATCCGTGAAGCAGAAGGCTCACCTCCTTTTGCAGATGAACGCTTCTGCCGCACGCTTTGCGTGGAAAGTTCCAAGTACGGGTTACGAACTATCGTCATTCCGATTCTGGCCGAATATACCGGAGGCACTCTTCTGAGGGCATACACTTACCATCAAAAGGAATGGAAAGCTATTCGTATGCCTATGATCGATCTGGTGATGAACCGATGCCTGAATCCACTTTCCAGAAATACCAGACAGCAGCTGGAACGCTATCTACCTCATACCTCCAGTCTTCGCCAGCGCTCTTGGTCAAGTGCACTTCCTGGCAAATGGGAAGTGCATCGCGCTCTATCGAAGTCAACCACGCTTCGGGGACTACTTGCTCCAACCACTCGGGTAAGGTCGACTATTCCCTGGGAAATATGGCTTGCCCGCTGGCCCAAAGGTTTATTTTTCAAGCCCGCTTCAGGAACTCATGGCAAAAACACCTTCCGCTTATCCATAGGAGGATTACCATTCTCCTGGATTGTGGAGGGGCGTAATAGAAGCAACGAACACTATGTTAAGTTATTTCATCAAGCAACGGATGTATCTTCCTGGCTGGAATCACATCAGGCTGTACAAAACATGATTGTGCAGCCTTATCTGGAGCTTAGCCATCACGGAAGAGCATTTGATATAAGGGCACTGGTACAAAAAAACGGGCAAGGACGCTGGACGCTGACGGGATGTATGATTCGGGAAGGAGCAGAAGGCTCTCTGACCTCGAATCTTCACGGCGGGGGTAACGCTTATCCTGCTGATGCATACCTTACCAAACGATATGGCAAAGACAAAGCTTCATCGCTTCTGCAACAGATCAAACATGCTGCCGCTCTCATTCCTCCGACGCTGGAGAGCCGTTTCGGCCGACTTGCGGAACTTGGTCTTGATTTTGGAGCCGATGTGGCCGGCAGGCTGTGGTTGATTGAAGTGAATTCAAAACCAGGCCGCACCTCATTTGCGGAATCAGATGATAAACGCATGCATGCCTTGACGTATACTCAACCGCTTGCTTACGCCCGTTATCTGCTGCAACAACATGTTCTCGCGGACGTCTTACGTCCAATGAAAATGCCGAATTCATCCAGCAAAGCTGGCCTGAAACGCATCCCGATTCCAGGCAGCAAGGGGCCTGTAATGCCTGCATGCCATGGAGCACAAGGATCTTTTTCAGGATAGGAGGATAAATCATGAGTTTGACCTTTTGTAATCTGCATTTCACCCAAAAACCCGAAAAAGTGGTGTACGTATCTAATGCTTTAATGAAAAGCCTTAATCTGTCCGGCAAAAAAACGATACATCTGCGTTTCGGACGTGATCGCGTGCCAGCCACCATCAAACCGATTCGCAAACCGGGGAAACATCTGTATCTGGCATCAGGCATCCGCAACTTAATGAACGTTCCCAAACGTGGCAGCATTTATCTTCGCAATCTCCAGAATGATGAAGTGCAGCTGGGACCGCTCATCGGGGTGCTGTCCGACGGTTCTTCTTCAAGCTCGAATCCGTTCGGCTCACGTACCGGTTTCATCAAGCAGTTGCTTCGGGAAGGAAGCCGTAAATCATATATCTATGCCTTCACTCCGCGAGATATCAACTGGCAGAACGAGACCGTTTCCGGGTACTTCCTCAATGAGAGCGGAAGCTTCTTCCGCAGGACGGTGCCACTGCCCGATGTGGTTTACAATCGTTTGCCGAGCCGCCGCTCCGACTTTTCGCCAGCAATCAATCAGCTCCGGGAACGATTTATCCGCCGCAAAATTCCTTTTTTCAACTGGAGCTTCTTCAATAAATCGGATATTTACAAATTGCTGGAGAACGAACCAACCGCAGGACGTTATATCCCGGAATCCATCACCAACCCTACCATTGACCAGATGAGGGAAATGCTTGAGCGCCATCAGTTCGTTTATTACAAACCTACCGCTGGCAGCCTTGGAAACGGGATCTACCGCTTAACCTACTCACCTAAACGTGGATATTTTGCACGTTATCGCAAAAAAGGGGGTAACGCCCTGCTACGCTTTGGTTCATTTAATAGCCTGATGCGCATGCTTCAGGGTAGACACGGCAAGCAGTTACGCGGTTATGTTGTTCAACAGGGAATACGACTGATTGAGATCGACGAATGCCCTATTGATTTTCGTTTCCACATGCATAAGAACGGGAACAATCAGTGGGTTGTTGTTGGCATCGGTGCCAAAAAGGCGGGACGCGGAAGTGTCACAACTCATATCAAAAATGGCGGCTCTCTTATGACCCCTGAACAGGCGCTCAGCCGCAATTTCGGGGAACGTGCGGGCGAGGTTCTGCAGCAGGCGAAATCGGTCGCTATTACACTGGCCCAGGCGATTGAGTCCCAGCACCAGCATCTGATTGGTGAGATTGGCTTTGATCTGGGCATTGATCAGGAGGAACATGTATGGATGTTCGAAGCGAACGCCAAACCCGGGCGCTCCATCTTCCGTCACCCTTCACTCCGGGTGGAGGGCAAATCGTCGGTGGAACACATTTTGGAGCATTGCCTGTATTTGAGCAAATTCCGGAAGAAGGACAGCATTTGATGAGCCTTCATGATGATTTCAAACCTGTGATCGCCGTGCTCACCATGCATGATCAGCAGCGTATGTTCAGAGGGAATCATCAAAATTTTCAGGACATTTTGCAAACAGGTGAAAGCATGGGATATGTCGTTTATATCGTGACGGTTCGTGACCTTAATGTAACCGGACCTACCGTGAAAGGATATACGTACAACAAAGGGAGCGGCAAATGGACTTCAAAGCCGTTCCCCCTCCCTCATGTGCTCTATAACCGTATACCTAACCGGGAAGACGAACGCAAGCCTTCGGTTCAACGTAAAATTGAAGAATGTCTGCAGTCCGGCATCGAGCTGTATAACCCGTTTTTTTTCAACAAATGGAATCTGTTCGAATGGCTCAAAAAATCCAAGTCCACGCAGCAACTGATTCCCCATACCCGGCGGATGCGCAGCGCATCTTCACTGGGTACGGTGCTTCGCACCTATCCTTATTTGTACCTGAAACCGGAGAGCGGCAAAGCTGGCAAAGGCATCATGATGCTCAAATTTCAAGAAAAAGAAAAGCTGCCTTACCGACTTAAAATACAGAATACTCGAAAAAGTATGACGTACAAGGCGGCAACGCTATCCAAGTTATGGGCCCGAATTCGCAAAGAAACCGGACATACGCCCTATATCATGCAACAAGGCATCGAGCTCGCTTCTTCCCACAAACGACCTTTCGACCTTCGTGTGCTTGTGCAGAAAAATGGCAAAGGACAATGGAGTGTGACTGGCATCGGTGCACGACTGGCAGGCTCACGCAGCATTACGACTCACGTGCCTCGCGGCGGAAGTGTAGAAGACCCGGAGAAGCTGCTCACCGAGTTATTCGGGGAAGAAATGACTACAGCACTGATGAAACGAGTGAAGTCTACCTCCTTAATGATTGCCAGACAGGTTGAGCGTGGTTCCGGACATACACTTGGTGAAATGTCAATGGATCTTGGCGTGGATGACCTGGGTGAGATCTGGTTTTTTGAAGCCAACGCGAAGCCGATGAAATTTGATGAACCACAGATCAGGCGGCGTTCACTGGAACGCATTTTCCAGTACAGCGCCTATCTTGCCCGTCAGTCTGTACGATGAAGGGCAGGAATACTGCATACAAAGAAGGTGATTGTTTGTGTCCTCACCTGTTCTGGGCATTATGACATTGTATCTGAATGAACACCGCGCTCTGGAAGAACGAAGCATCTATCGGCGAATGATTCTGGAGGGGCGCAAACGGGGACTTGATATCTATGTATTCACACCTGCTGATGTCCATTCCGGCGGCAGGCAGATCGAAGCGATGGTGTATGACGAAAAGAATGGCTGGTCCAGGGAATGGCGCGCATTCCCGGATCTGATTTTTGACCGGTGTCGCATTCAGCGAAACCATCGTTTCCAGCAGCTCCTTGCCTTTCGTGAAAAATACGGACATCTGCTCTTTCTGAACCGGCCTTTACGCAATAAATGGACCATTCATCAAACCCTGTCCGAGCAATCCGCCTTCCGGCAGCATTTGCCGGAAACGATTTTATTTCAGGACATGTCCGATGTAAACCGAATGCTCAAGGTGTCCCCGCTGATCTATCTGAAACCGATCAACGGCACAGGCGGACGCGGCATTTTGCGCGTAGAACGTAGCAGCAAGGAACCCAGTACAGTGCTCGTTCAAGGCCGCGATCAGAAACGCCGCATTATTACACCGCGTAAGGTTCATCTATCAAGGCTCGGCCCCCTGCTCCAGCATTGGAACATGAAAGATAAATATCTGGTGCAGAAAGGGATTCAGCTCCAGCTTCCTAACGGCAGGGTACACGACTACCGTATGCTGGTTCAGAAAAACGGAGAAGGTGAATGGGAACTCACAGGATGTGCAGGGCGCATGGGCGCTGAGAAAAGCGTAACCTCGAACCTGCATGGAGGCGGGCAGGCCATAGCCATGCAGCGATTGATGAAACAATGGATTCCCGAAGAAGAACTGCGAGAAGAAGTGACAGCAACGGCAGCAAAATTTGGCATTGATGTAGCTTCGTTCCTGGAGGATACGTATGGGGATCTATGCGAGCTTGCACTGGATTTGGCGATAGACAAAAGTGGTCAGATCTACCTGCTTGAGGTCAACCCCAAACCTGCCCGTGAAGTTTTTGCCCGAATTGGTGAACGAAGCATTTATTATAAAGCGATCACACAGCCGCTCGAATATGCCTTGTGGGTATACCGCAACCGTCCTGCTCAAACGGTTAGAAAACCTCCCTCTCCCAGGCCCGTCACTTCTAAAGCAGCGAGGTTGAAGCGAGGCCGGAGAGTGAAATAAACCAGCTAGCTGATCCTACAGCGTAGCCTCCAGGCTGGGTAACTGAAGAAGGATTGAAGGTTCGGCAGTACATCGAGCCTTCAATCCTTTTTCAGTTCTTCTCCACCTATCTAGTTAGTAGCATGGAGCTTATCATTTTATAAATTTCAGCATATGCAATCAGGTTCTAACGACTTCCAGTCCACCTGATGTTCGTCGATCACAATCCGAGCTTCCTGACCGCGGTACTCGTAATCTAGCGTGAACCTCATTTGTTCCGGCTCCAGTGCACAGCCTGTAACTTTCACAGCTTCTTCTGATTCGTCAGCCGGTAGGCCTATGGCCACAACGCCCACTTTGCCAGCAAATTCAGCTTTGCCTTGAATAACGGCCGTTTCCGATTTCGAGCCATAGATTTCGGATATCCAGCCCACCTGCTCTGTCACCTCAAACGTTTCACTGCCATCCCCCGCCATTAAAAATTTAATGCACAGCTTCGTGGAAGAATCGTCAAACCGAATGCCTGCTCGCTGTTTCGCACGATCTTCCTTGCGCAATACAAGGCTTGCTTCCGGATGCAAATGGAATCGTTGCTCCAACGTATGTTTCTCTTTAGCAACCAGCCAGTCCACCACCAGAAGCAGAGGTACACTTTTGCCTGCAAGCACCCACCGGCGATGGCTAACCGGATCGGGTAGATGTGTATATCCATCTTGTGAAGCATCGATAAAGTGATAGCTTGCGCGACTCTCATAGCGGTGTGTTCTCGCTTCTGCTTCCGGCTCCCCCCATTGCTGAGTCGATACATAAGGCGTCTGATCTGTCCCGTCTACGGTAATCGTATTATGTGCGCGCGTGCTTTTGAAATAATGACGCCACTGCCCTTCTTCATACGTATAACGTCCGGTATCCGAAAAAAACAGTCGGTTATTCCACATCCATTCAATGTTTAAGGCATCCGCATGACCGTGAGCACCACCCATCGGAGCTGCATCAAAAAACAAATATTGCTTCTCATCCCTCATCACATAATATCCGGTCTGGGGAAATGTACGGCTTGTCAATGAACGGGAAGCACCGGCCTGCAGTCTGACACATTGCTCATATTTTGCCGCCCCCACCAGCCATAGGCATTCTGAACTGTCGGTTCCGCGAGCCATGAGATCCTCGTCTCCCAGAATCGCACCTAACAGGGTCAACCGCTGTCGTCCATCACTAAGCCAGTCCGAATCTCCAATGCCCGTCGATTGATGATCGGGTCTGATCATGGCTTCGGTGAACGCGGCCATATTCCGTAAACATTCTCCATACCACGCCGAGAATGGATGTCCCGAAATACCTGCCAGCAGATACGGTGTACCAAACATCTCAATACTCGCGTTATGGTAGTGGGTGTTCAATTCGACCTGGATTCCCTCTTCATTCAACTGATGCAGCAGACACAGCTCCAGCCGTTCGGTAGCCACTTGACGCCAGAATGGACTGCGTGAATGCTCCTTGTAGAAAGCTGCAATCATAAACAAACCCTGCATATGCATAATGGCGTGGTTGATCTCCGTACTGCCGAGATAATGGGTCAGGAATTCCGCGTGCTCCTCCAGCCCTTGCAAAAATTCGTCCCGAAAGGCATCGTCCAGTTGTGGACTGGATTCCATATATTTGTACGCGGCAATCCAGGATTGCACACGCAGACCTGTTTCAAGCAAACGCCAAGGACCTGGTTTCTGAAAAAAAACAGCTTCATCATATGCCAGATGAACAGGCACCGGATTCTGTTCTCGCCATGTACGATAGTGATCGATAAAGGTAGTCACATATAACGGGTTGCCTTTCATCAGATAAGCTTTGCCCAAATCAAGCATATGCCAGTGCCTGTTAATGCCCCACGTGAACTCCAGATCATTGGTCGGATTGTGAAGCCAGTCCACCGGCGTACCCAGTGGAATCCAGTTAGTTAGATCATTCGTATATGGCACAATAAATTCATTCAGAATAGCACGGTTGGCAATCATCACCGAATTTCGGGCTTCCTCTGGAAAATGCTCCTGATAGTATACGGCTGCCTGCTGCAGATCGTCTGCTGAAAGGTAAAAATCACTCATTGGCCTGCCTCAAGAAAATCCTGACGGAACGGCGTGAACACATCCAGTATAATCGCATCTTCCAGCGCCTTTACCCCGTGCGGCACATTCAAGCCGGCATAGAAGCTATCTCCCGCTCTGAGAACCTTGGTCTCCTCACCTACCTGAACCTCAAAGCTGCCCTTAACAATATAACTGACTTGCTCGTGCGCATCATGGGAATGAACTTCGCCGATCCCACCTTTGGCAAAGGTAACTTCCACCATCATGAGTGTTCCGCCCATTCCCAGAATTTTACGCGAACTTGTCTCGTTAATGATATGAGGTTTTACGGAATTCGTGTCAATAATCATTGGATATTCCCCTCTCCCAGGTAAAAATGATTTAATCGTCTCAGTAAAGTGAAGCGACCGAAGTATGAATACGACGGCCGCCATGTTTAGGTTTTACTCTTCTTTGGACAGTTTACCTTGAAGCTTGGATGAATCGAACGATGGATCAGCTTCAATTTTTGTCAGGCCAGCCGCTTTGCTTTTCTCAAGTGCTGCATTATACCGTGTGTTCAGATCCTTGATCACGCCATCCAGATCACCACCAGTAAATACATAGGCTGAGAAAGCTTCAGCCCATTTCATGCCTTCCAACGAGCTCTCTGTAATCACACTTGGATTGGCAGGGAAGATCGCATCATACTTTTTAGGCAAGAAACCTTCAATGCCTGGAATGCTAGGTTTTTTATCCGAGCTGAGTACTGCAGGGATTAAGGAAATACCATACCCTTTTTCATAGTACTCGCTTTGCAGATCCGTGCTGTATACGTACTCCATGAACTTCCAAGCTGCTTCTTTGTTTTTCGAGTCCGCATTGATGCCGATATAGGAACCACCAATGACTTGCGAAGCCCCTTTAATCGTACCATCATCTGTTGGCACAGGAGCAGCACCCCAATTTTCTTTGGTCGGGAATTGATCTTTGTATACCCCTGGCTCACCGGAGTGATTAATGTACATCCCGATTTTGCCTTGTGCAAATTGTGCTCTCAGCGGGTCAATATCCAAGCTTTCCACACCCGGGAGCATGCTTCCATCCTGATTCATCTGACGAAGTGCCTCGGCAATCGACTTGTACATGTTGAAGTCAAACTGACCTGTCTTGTAGTTAAAGCCGTCGATACCTTCGTTCGTGCTTGCACCGGCAATGGTGTTCGCCGCTCTCCAGAAACCGCTACCACTTTTGAATGGGCTGGCGAAGCCATAGATGCCCTCGCTTTTACCTGCTTCCGTAATTTTCTTTGCATCAGCTACCATCTCGGCAATGGTTTTAGGCGGAGAAGCAATGCCTGCTTTTTGGAAAATATCTTTATTGTATACCAGTCTCCAGATCTGGCCCGTATTCGGAAGGGTATATACTTTTCCATCAATCGTATTTTTATTTTCGATCAGGCTGTCCTTGAACGTTGCCTTCATGGCATCACTCATATATCCGTCGATTGGAGCAAGATACCCCTTTTGATAATACGTTTGGAAATCGTCGATTTGAAACACATCGGGAGCTTGTTTACTCGCAAAAGCGATATCAACGGCCTGCGGATAATTATCACCCATGACGGTCATTTCCACTTCGATGTTGTCTTTGTTGGTCTGGTTGAACTGATCAATCTTGGATTTCATAAAATCAGCATCGTGGCGGTCCGGGGTCCAATAGACCACTTTCGTTTTGCCACTACTCTGTTCTCCGCCGCCAGCTGCAGCCCCGCTGCCCGTTGTCGTTCTACTGTCTGTCGAGCAACCAGCTACCGTTAATGCAAGCACAGCACTTAGTGTAGTCATCATCCACTTTTTAACCATTGAAATGCCCCCTTATGCTTGTCTGGACAACCTGTCCGGTTCCCCGTTAACGTAATGATAAACGTTCCACTTATATCGAAGTGAGGGACATTCTGACTATGCAAGGTGGGAAAAATGACGATCTCTGTCTTATCCGTTCTCATACATCTGCCGGAAATGTGTAGGGGTCATGCCGCAATACTTCTTGAACAGACCGCTGAAATACGGTCTATCCTCATACCCCAGCATCTGGCATATTTCCTGTACTTGCACCCCAGCAACCAGCAGTTCCTTCGCCTTCTCCATTCTTAACTTCGTAATATATTGAATAAGCGTCAACCCCGTTTCCTTCTTGAACGCATTGGCAAAATAACTTGGACTTAAGTGAACCGACTGGGCACAAGTCTGCAATGTCAGATTTTCGGACAGATTCATGCTGATAAACTCTTGGGATTTGCTGATCGCCTGTTTGACATCTGTAAGCCGTTTCTTCTCCATGATCTCGCAGCCCATACTGCTGAAATGCTTGATGTATGCTCCCCAGCCGTCAAACGTCAACGAACGCATCGCTTCAAGCACAGTCAGGTCTGCTTCCAGACGAAGACGTTCTTCTTCTGTGATCTCATCACAGAACGCCCGGTAGATCGCGAATGCGAGCCCGGACAACAGACGGATCATCGTCAGTGGTTCGGGAAAACCTTTGGCGTTCTGCCAAACTTCCAAAATGTCATCGATAATTCGGTGACACGAACTTTCATTGCCGCATTTCAATGCGTAAAATAGCTCCTTTTCCTTTTCCAACGGATAGACGGGAGCCACGACATCCTGCTTCTCCAGTTCTGCATACTGGAAAATGCAGTTTCCTTCACTGTAAAAACGATAGGATATCGCCTTATCCGCATTGGCATAAGATATCCATATTTCTTGTGGTCTGCGGGCCATTGTGCCGACTCCAATGGATATGGTCTTTTTGCTATATTGCTCCACATTGCGACGGCATTGCTCCATGAGCTCGGATACCTCAATCTGGTCGGATGTATTAAATATAGCGGCCAGCCGGTAACGATTTTCACGCAGTACAACACTTCTCGTATACCGATTCAATGTCTCGCTGACGATATTCTGAACCGCAAACGGAACGATCTCTGCATCCAGGTGCATCGTTGATCCGTAGCGTGTATAGCCATCCACCTCAATGACCATGACATTGAGGTTGGAGGAATCCAGCTCCATGTCAAGCTCGTCCCACCGGCTTTCATTCAGATATCCCCCGATTTCATGCCGAAGCAGACCCAGAAGATAACTGTGACGTTCGTACTCACTGCTGCTAACCGCTTTCTGTTTCAGCTTTTGAAGTTGCTGCGACTTCGCCTGTTCACTCTCAATGACCTCTCTCACTTTTAGCACCGCACCCAAGATTTCTTCCGGGGTAAACGGTTTGAGCAGATAATCGAAGGCTCCAAGCTTGATCGCTTCCTGGGCGTATTGAAAATCGGAGTATCCGCTGATAAAAATAAACTTGGAGCGCAGTCCGGCATCCGTTGCCCGCTTCATGAGTTCGAGTCCGCTGAGCCGAGGCATTTTGATATCCGTAATGACAATGTCCGGTTGCTGTTCGACCAGAAGCGACCAGCCCTGCTCTCCATTGTTCGCTGTGCCCACAATCCGAACCTCATGCTCCTCCCACGGAATCGTGGAAACGAT
This sequence comes from Paenibacillus xylanexedens, assembly GCF_007680605.1. GTDB lineage: Bacteria > Bacillota > Bacilli > Paenibacillales > Paenibacillaceae > Paenibacillus > Paenibacillus xylanexedens_B. The sequence goes on along the minus strand of NZ_VEIO01000001.1, from coordinate 407,937 downwards.
GCCCTTGACCACAGCCTGAATATCATCCATAACACACATCGTCCGTTGCTCCATACGTACGCTCCCTCCTAGCTAATCGGAATGGTGATGACCACGGTCGTGCCCACGTTTATTTCACTATGGAACACAAGTGAAGCTTGCTCACCATACTGTAGGTTTAATCGATCAACCAGATTGGATATAGCATATCCTTTCCGGTTCCCCTCTGTTGCTTCTTCCGCATTCATTTTCGCTACATCCATGCCGCATCCATTGTCCGTGACCTCCAAACGGAGTGTATCTTCAAGACGAAGAATTCGGATGAGAATGCGTCCCAAATCTTCCTTATCATTAAAACCATGCAGGATCGAATTTTCTACCAGAGGCTGGAGCAAAATTTTTAGAATTTCGATTCCCTTGCAGGACTCCTCTGCTTCAATCCGGTATTCGAACAAGTCTTCGTAACATTGCTGTTGCAACTGCATATACTGCTCGACGTGTTTGATCTCTTGCTCCACGGTGGTCATGTCTTTCCCATCATTCAACCCGAGTCTGAATAGCAGGGAGAGAGAGACAATCATGGCGCTGACATCCTTCTTCTCCCCGCTCTCGCTTTTCCAGAACATCGTATTTAACGTGTTGTACAGAAAATGAGGATCAACCTGGGCTTGAAGCGCCTTCACTTCTAACCTTCGCTTGTCCTGTTCGGTGGCCCGCACCTCTTCAAACAAAACCTGAATCTGATCCAGCATCCGATTGAAGCGATGCCCTACGGCACTGACCTCATCGTCATATTTGCTGCGAAAGCGTACTTCCAAGTCGTTGTACTCTACCTCAACCATGAGCCGCCGCAATTTGTTCAGCGGTTTCAGAAGCGCAGAGGATAACAGGTCGGACAATGCGAGCGCCAGCAGGATACAGAACAGCATAATCAGGATGACCAGCCAGCGAATCTTTTTCAGCGGAGATAACAAATCGGCCTTGGACTGAACACTGACCATAACCCAGTCTTCATTCATCGATAGAGCCGAATAATTCACCAACATCTCTTGTCCCTGTACGTTGGTATACGTGAAATCACCTGCTTCACGATTTAATCGTTGTGCAAAACCAGGTTCCGTCACCAGATTAAATGTCCCCGACCCTGGGCGGATGACCTCACTACCGTTTTTATGAAGTAAAAACAATTGCACCTGACTGTTCATCAGATCCTGATTTAAAATATCTCTCATCGCAGCTTCCTTCATGTTAACGACCATGTATACCTCCGAGAAGGTATGGTTGTCGATCACAATCGGTTTGAGCAGCAGTGACAACACATTCCCCCGGGATTGGAATAATTCGCTGGGATGTGAACCGAACCACATCGTATTCCAGCCGGTTTTTTTGACAACTTCTCCATATTCCTTGTCAAACGCAGTGCTTTGATTCGGGAAGTCTTTTGTCGAGAAAAAATTGCCGATCGGTGTCTTCAAATAGGCGGTATCAATCAGCGGCTCTACCAGCTTCAGCTGGGCAAATGTGGTCTGAAGCAGCGAGAGATTCTGATAATAACGCCCCTCATTATGATTACGCACATCCTTCATCACCTGTGTGAACGTGTCACTCAGCATGAACGAATAGGATGAAACGACGATATGACGCAGATGCTCATCCATCACCTGTACGGACTTGTTCAGAATGCTCTTTTTTAATTCAAGCGCGTTCCGCTCTATGCTTTTGGCAGCGAAGAGATAAGAGCAAATTCCCGTCACACTGATGCACAAAACAACGAGAAAAATGTAGATGAGCTGTATCCGTTTTTTCAGAGACATTTTGTAGAAATACGACATCATAGACGGTCGCTCCTTGAACAAGGACTGGCCCTGTCCGCTGTAATTAAAAAGAGTATAGCACAGCGGAATCTGCACGGAATACCGTTCCCCGAAATCTCTTCCTCAGCTTTACCGCCCTAACCTTTGACAGCACCCAGCGTAACTTGCATGAATGATTTATTCGCAAAAATGTAGACAACGAGCAGCGGTAAAATGGACAGACAGGCCCCGGCCATCATTAATTGAACTTCGGCTGCGGCCCCGATGCCGTAGCGAAGGTTTGCCAGACCAACCGGCAAGGTCTGCAGCTTCGGATTGCTCATCGTGAATACAAACGGAAGAATATATTCATTCCAAGAGTTCTGGAAAACACCAAGTCCAGCCACAGCCAGACCCGGACGCAGAAGTGGCAGGATAATCCGCCAGTAGGTAGTAAAGAAGTTACAGCCATCAATCATCGCAGCCTCATCCAGTTCACGGGGGATACTCTTGAAGAACCCAACGAGAATAAAATAGGTTGCCGCATGGGCACTGATTAATATGATGATGACACCCCACAGCGAATTGTTCAGACCCAGCTTGACCATGAGATCAAATTGTGGTCTAAGTACCACCGCACCAATCGAAATAAACAGTGTGGATGCCATGAGCAGGGTATACGCTTTTTTGCCTTTAAAATTCACCCGATCCACTGCATAAGCAGCCATGGACGATACGATCAGTGTTCCTACCGTTGTGGCAATGCTTACAAAGATGCTGTTCAACGTAAATCCGGAAAAATTCGCCGTCTTCCAAGCCTGGCTGTAGTTCGAGAACTGCCATATTTTCGGCCAGATTGTTGCTCCTCCGGTAAGTTCCTGATTGGTTTTGAACGATCCTAGTAACACGAGGATGATCGGGAACAGGGACAAGATCGCAATGATCAGCAAAAATAGAAAGAGGATGGTTCGCTTCGTCCAGCGAGTCCAGCGGAATGAACCTGAATTCGAAGATACGGGTGCAAGCACGGTTTGAGTCATCATCGTTCCCTCCTAATCAAGATTAGTAGACATCATTAAGCTTTTTGGAAATCTGGAAGTAAATGAGCGTCACCGCCCCTACAATGAGAGCTGTTGTGAATCCGACTGCACTTCCGTAACCCAGCTGTTGCAAAGATTGCGTGTCAGCCGAAACAGGGAATAACAGTTTGAACAGGTATAAATACATGACCTCTGTTTTGCCATAAGGTCCGCCCTCGGTTAAGACCATAATGCTCTCGTACCCCTTCAGTGCTGTCGTGATCGCTAGCATAATGATCATCTGCATTACAGGTCCGAGCAGCGGAATCGTTACATTGCGTAATTTCTGGAATTCGCTTGCTCCATCCAGTGATGCGGCCTCATACAGCTCCTCCGGAATGCTTTGCAGACCTGCAATGAACAATAACATGTAGTTACCGACAGCACCCCATATAGCAATAATGATCGTTGTGAGCATGGCATGATTCGCATCCAGCCAGCCAATCGGCGAGGAGATGATGTGATACTTGAGTAGCAATTGATTCAAAATGCCGTTATATGAATTGAAAATGATGAAAAAGACAATCGCCATGACGGATGCACTAAAAATGGTTGGAAGATAAAAAACGGCTCTGAACAAGGAGCGTCCACGCCATTTGCGATTCAGGATAATCGCCAGAATCAGAGACAGTGGAATGGTGATAACGAGTTTACCCAGTGCATAGATGCCCGTATTTTTGACCGAGTCCCAGAACTGTCCATCACGCATAATGCGCGCAAAGTTATCCAGTCCGATGAAGATCGGCTTACCGATGCCCTGATAATCATAGAACATGTAGCGCAGAGCCCATAACAACGGATAGATTCCAAATACCAATGTGAGAAAGAGACTTGGGATGATGAAGATGTAGGCGTTCAGTTTGGATGGTTTCATCAGAATCAGACCCCCTATAGCTTTTGAATGAAAGTATAGAGGGATTTACATTACATGCGGGATAGGGAAATCAACTTTCTACAGGGGAGAATGTGACTTCGTGCTAAAAGCAAACAAACCTGCACAGGCGCAAAAAACGCCCATACAGGTATGTGGTAAAGAGCTTTGAATCGTTGATATAGCCGTTGTTTATGCACTGTTTTGCTGGTGCTCAGACATAGATATGAAGGTCAGCTAGCTTTGTGTTTGTCAGGGGTGTTGCCATGATCATGCAGCGTTAAAGCACTTATTCTGCTTCTTCATATAGACGAAGCAAATCCGTGAAATCCGAGATCAGTGCATCGGATCCGGCAAGTTCTTCATCCCTGCCGAATCCGGCATAAGCACAGCCTATAACGGTCTGGTTGTTCATTTTGCCCGCTTCGACGTCCGAAGAACGATCGCCTACCATCCAGGCATCCTGAATCCGGTGTTTCTGCAGCAGAATCTGCACCAGATTAATTTTGGAAGGGGTCTTGTACTGACCCGCACTGTATACCCCTTCAAACAGCGGCATGATTTCGTGTGCGAACGCAACCCCCTTGACGTAATCCTCAAGCCCGTTGCTGGCAACGAACAGACGAATGCCTTGGGCTTTCAGTTCTGTCAATGTTTCTTTGACACCGGGATACAGTTTGGAATCGCCTCCATCGAGTCCTTCGATCTCGAGTTGCAGCAATAATTCATCGGCACGACGATGAGCCGCGTCGGATGCTTCAGGCATAACAACTTTCCAGATATCCTCAAGCAGCATGCCCAGACTTCCGAGCATCCGTTCTTCCGGCGGAGTTTCTCCTTCAAAGTAGCCCTCTGCACGCAACGTATCAAATAACTGATGATACGCAGGTAGAAGCAAGGTCTCTGTCTGAAACAACGTGCCATCCATGTCAAAAATCATCGCTTCCGGTTTACGCAAACCCGCTTTATTGGTCATATTCAAAGTTCCTTTCGGAGTGAAATTGGTCAAATTGTAGATGAATTACTGTTCCGAAGTGCTTCCAGCACCTGTTGTGCCTCGTACCCATCGTGGAACGTATAGATCTTACCCGGTTTGTCCTGAATACGGGCAATGACATGTTTCAACACGGGCAGTTCGCTGGAAGATTCCAGCACTTCCACGGGGGACAACGGCTGTCCGATCTTGCCACTCATGAGTTCCTCCCAATTTTCCAGCGCAATGGTGCCTTCGGTGCCATATACAACCATGGACACACGCTCTTCGCCAGCAAATTGAGAAATCCCTTGCAGATGAACTCGGGTTCCGTCCTGTACTTCAAGCACAGCCTGCACTTCCTGTTCACACGCATCTGGTTGATCGGCAGGATAAAGCACTTGAGCATCCAGCACACGTAGCCGCCCGAATACGTTCTGGATCATATGAATCCAGTGAATGCCAACTTCGAGGATAAAACCTCCCTGATCCCGGCTTGTGATCCATTCATTTTGCTGCCATGAGCGCGGCCACTGCGGGAACTGCAGAATCAGGTCAATTTTGCGAATGTCACCCACTGCCTGTTGTTTAACCATCTCTTGCAGCTTCAACACAGCAGATTCATGCGGCATCGAAAAATGAACCGCGTGAACCACACCAGCTTGCTCTGCAGCTTCGACCATTTTGCGCGCTTCCTCTAGACTGTTGGCGAGCGGCTTCTCACAGAACACATGAATTCGACGCTTCAACACTTCCATCACGATCGGATAATGATATTTGGGTGGTACAGCAATGTACACGAGGTCAATCTGCTGTTCATCCAGCAACTGTTTATAATCAAGATATGTTTTCACCGATGGACGAGTTGCCGCAAATTCCTGCAATCCTTGTTCATTCGCATCACAAACCGCAGTAATCTCCACGGGGATTTCCATTGGCGTATTCTCCGCTTGATGAATCATATGTAAACCCATCTTACCCAGGCCGATCACAGCCATTTTCAATGATGTCATTCCATTCCCTCCAATTCATTCTCAGTATAGCAGAAAACGTGGATTAGAACCGTTGATTATGCATTGCGTTAACCTATCACTGCTTCATCACGTCAATATGTATAGGTAAATAGCCTCGGGTAATTAGAATCAGGAAAAGGATTGACAAAAAACCACAAAAAAAGATACCATTTCTAATACCAAGGAATTCTTCCTCTTACAACCTTAGACAAATACCAACATGCACAATCGGATAAGCCGCCTGGTTCTAAAAACCTACTACTTGAAACGAGGTGTCCACGCGTGAGAACTGTTGCGGATTATTTAGCAGAAACGTTGCGCAATCTGGGTGTCACTCATGTATTTGGTATTATCGGAAAATCCATCTGTCCCGCTCTTCTGAAAATGGTAGATTACGGTTTGGAGTTTATCCCTGGTCGCCACGAAGCCAGTTCAGGCTTTGCCGCATCAGGCTACGCATTGCAGACAGGCCGCTTGGGAGTCGCTTTTGCCACCTCCGGTCCTGGAGGAACCAATCTGCTTACCGCGGCGGCCCATGCCAAGGCGAATAATCTTCCCGTTTTATTTCTTACCGGCCATCAATCTATTCAGGAACTGGGCATCCCCCAATGTCAGGACTCCTCTTCTTATTTGGCCGATCTGGCCGAAATGTTCAGACCTGCCACACGATTCAGCAAACTGGTCGAACGTGGAGATCACTTCGGAACCATTTTGAATCACGCCCTTTCGATTGCACTTGGCCCAAACAAAGGTCCTGTCCATCTTTGCCTGCCTTTTGACGTACAAACGGAACAGCTTCAATCGTGTCACATTGTTATTCCCGAACCTGAGCCATTGCTCAGCATCTCTGGTTTGAATCGATGCCTGCCTTTAATCCATCAAGCCGAACGTCCATTAATCATTGCAGGTAAAGGTGTAACTCGTTCCGGGGCACATGAGGAACTAAGGCAGCTAGCCGAAACGTTTAATATTCCAGTCGTGACAACTCCTGGAGGTAAAGGAGCCATAGCTTGGGATCACCCCTTATATCATGGCCCCTGTGGTGTTGGCGGATTCCCACACGGAGACGAGATGTTGAATCAAAGTGATCTCTATATTGTCCTCGGCTCCAGACTGAGCGATATGACGCTCTGTAATCTCAAGCCGCATAACCATCCGGCACAGCTGATTCAAATCGATACCGATCCAACTTTCGTAGGCAAAATTCTTCAATCTCAAACCTTACAACTAACAGGGGATATCAAAGATAATCTGCAATACCTGCTTAGCACCTTGCCATTCTCTCTTGCAACTGCTTCTACAGGTGTCGCCAAGTCCTTTGAATATCAATCCCCATTACCAGATCTGCCACATCTGTCACTCGCTGCCGTTCTCGATCAGATGAGCGAACTGCTTCCCTATGACCACAAACTGTTTGTTGATGACGGAAGCCACGGCTTTCATGCCGTTCAGCGGTACAAAGTGAAGAAACCCGGCAGTTTCATATTTGATGCCTACTTTGCCTGCATGGGGAATGCCATCGGCATGGCCATTGGTGCCAAAGCTGCTTCACCTGAAGAAACCGTAATATGTATCACCGGAGACGGATGTTTTATGATGCTGGGCACGGAAATTAACACAGCCGTATGCAAGGATCTTCCCGTCATTTTTATCGTTGTAAACAACAAACAACTGGATATGGCTCTGAAAGGGATGGAAAAAACGACGGGACGTATCGATGGCACACTCTTCGAGGTTCCCATGGATGCAGTCAAATTTGCCGAGTCCCTTGGAGCTAAGGCTTTCCGTGCAGAAACGTTACCACAGTTCTCTGGCGCACTGGAGGCAGCTTTAAAGTTAAATCAAGTCGCTGTCATCGAGCTGTTAACCGATCGGGACGAGATCCCTCCAACGGCTCATCGGGTTGTCAATTTGAATTAGCAGGAGGCACGAATCATGAGTGAACAAGTGAATCAAGGGTTAGATCGTTTTGCCAAGCTTTCCGGGGAGTTTGGTGCAAAGGCACTTGCCCCGATTAAGGAGCATTTTCCCGAACTGTCCGAATTTATTATGGGAACAGCATATGGTGATATTTTTCAGCGAACCACCATTACGGATCAGTGGAAAGAAGTCGCCATTATTTCGTCGTTAATTACACAGGGACAATTCGAACAGCTTGGTGTGCATTATGCCATGGCCTTAAGTGTGGGTATTACCGTTGAGGAGCTTAAGGGAGTTCTGCTTCACCTGGCACCGTGTGTTGGTGCTCCACGTATTATCAGTGCATTTAATGTATTACTATCCACGCTTGAGGAAATCCAGTAATTCAACGTTCTACATTTTTATACATCATTCGACCTTTTTATTGATCTTTTTACATTATTACCTTTATAATATGGGTAAATTATCCTTCCAGCCTTACCACCTGGTACCGCTCGCTTTAGGGTCTAATGGACTGCATCATTCATTCCATAGAGGATAGCTTTCACTCATATTACAAAGGAGAGAGAACACGTAATGGGAAATTTCAATCTAAAAACGGATGCTTCAAACAAGGTGTTGCACATTGAATTGGAAGGTTCTTTTTCTCAAGAGGACGGTCTTCGTTCAATCTCGGCGTATCAGGATACGATTGCTTCCATTAACACCAAGGAATATAACCTGGATATTGACTGCAAAAAGTTGAATGTCACTGCCCCTGAGATTGTACCTCTTCTGGAGGGATGCCTGGCCATGTTCAAAAAGGACGAATACAAAAAAGTGGTGTTAACCTTGGAGAACAATGCCATTCTGAAAATGCAGCTGGCCAGACTTGGTCGGACCGTAGGGCTGGACAATCTTGAAATTATTTCGGCGTAGCTCCCTGGTTTGTATGATGCTTTAATGACAGCTCTGCCTTTCCACTTATGAGGAGGATGACGATGGCTGGAATTCGTATTGTAGATATCGATATGTACCACCCTGAAACCAAGGTGCACAATGATTTTTATATTGAACATTTTGATGCCAGAGGGGTCGATATTCGTGGTTTGTTAAAAGCACTCGGGCGGGAGTCACGTTACAAAATTGATCGGCATGACGAAAACTCACTGACCATGGCCTTCGAGGCAACCCGAAAGCTACTCGCTAAAACCGGGTTAACCGCACAAGATATTGACTTGATTGCGTATGCAAGCCAAACACCGGAATATATTTTCCCTACGAATTCCTTAATGATTCATCATCTGATCCGCGGGGCAGCCCACACCATCTGTATTGATAGCAATGCCAACTGTGCAGGGATGACCGCAGCTTTCGAACAGGTCAGTCGGCAGATGCTTGGTAATCCAAGGATCAAACGGGCATTAATTATCGGCTCAGACTACGTAGCTCCTCATGCCAGTCCGGATGACCCGGTTTATTTTGCAAATTTCGGAGATGCAGCCGCAGCCGTAATTGTAGAACGGGATGAACATGCCGTTGGCTTTATTGATTCGATCTATCAGACAGATACCTGTGTATATCAAAATTCACTCTTTCCAGCCGAAGGACTCGCAAAGCTCGGAAGCACGGGTGTTGATGCAGGAGCTTTCCATGTAAAATTCACACCGTTTGACGATTCGATCTGTGTCGATGCGGCTTCTGAGTCCATTCGAACATTGCTAACGCGGAACGAAATCACACCGGATGAGATTAAAGCCGCCTGTTTCTCTCAGCTGTCCATTGCTAACATTCGTGCAGTGTCCGAAAACATCGGGATTGCTGATGACATTGCTGTATATATTGGCGACGAATTTGGTTATACCTCGACCAGTAGTCCGTTTATAGCCATGCATCGAGCCATTAGCTCCGGAAAGCTGCAGCGCGGTGACAAAGTGTTGTTCTGGACCGTTGGCGCCGGGTGGCAAAATGTTGCCATGGTCGTGGAATACTAAGAGCAAAAGCACTTCTTCAAACTTATATGTTCAATCTGCAGGACGACCTTGAGGAGCAACCCTTCATTCATCGTCCTTTTTTTGATCTTATTTTTCAATCAATATAAGTTGAACTATAGATTTTACACAGTCCACTCCGATAACAGAAGAACCTTCCAATCGCTGTTATCCCCAGATTTTTTTGAATTCCCTTTTCCAAAGGGAAAAATCCTAGTGATAAGCGTAGGCTTCCGATGTAGCTTTCTTTCAGAAAGCTTTCAGGCGAGCGCTTCGCTTTTCCAGGTTTTTTCTGTCCTCTCCGTTAAAGTGTAAAAGAAAAGTTCAACTTATATCATTGTACCTAAACATAAAAGGCAGCCCACCCACCTGGACTGCCTTTATATCTTTCGCTACATATTTGCCTGGCTCATCGTCAAAATATTTTCTTGGTCTCCCGGTCATCCTTCAGAATTTCAACGGCCTCCCGGAACCGCAGGGAGTGCACAATCTCGCGTTCCCGCAAAAATTTCAGACTGTCCTGTAAGTCCACGTCGTCGGTTAAATCAATTAACCATTGATATGTAGCCCGAGCTTTCTCTTCGGCTGCGATATCCTCGTACAAGTCGGCGATGGGATCACCCTTCGCTTGAATATACGTGGCCGTGAAAGGTACTCCCGCGGCATTGTTGTAAAAGAGGGCCTTATCATGAGCTGCATAATGAGCATCCAATCCGGCCAGCTCCAGTTGCTCAATCGTGGCATCCTTGGTGAGCTTGTAAATCATCGTCGCAATCATCTCCAGGTGGGAAAATTCCTCCGTCGCAATGTCGTTCAATAGACCGATAATTTTATCGGGAATGGTATAACGCTGATTCAGGTATCGCAGGGCTGCCGCGAGTTCTCCATCCGCACCGCCATATTGTTCCATCAGTAGCTTCGCCATATGAGGATCACATTTACTCACCCGAACCGGATATTGCAATTTTTTTTCATACACCCACATGCACAGGACGCCTCCTTCGATTTTATACTTGCCAAGGCCAAGGTGTCTGGGACCACTCCCACGGATATTTGGAAAAGGCATGACCAAAGTTCGTCAGCGGACCATATAACTGCTGAAACTCATGCGCAACGCGCATCCGTTCCTGGCTGAATTTGTTATACTGTTCGATACTTTGAAAATCTCCCGGATGCGTATCCAGATACAGATTCAGCTCAACCAAGACAAAATCCAGTGCCTGTAGTTCCTCCAGCAGTTCGTAATATTTGGCGTCACAGGCTTTCGGCTGTTCCTTCTCCATCGTTCACCACCGCCCTTTCCTTCGTTTTTTTCGAGGTATACGGACTGTATAGTGCTGGCCACAATGTGCCGATTCTTAAAGCTTCAGCCGGACTGTATTGTGGCCAGCCCATCGGTTGAAAAGGAATAAATAGTTGCGGCGGAACCAGATACGTACGAATACCTAGAGGTTTACACGGATCAAATGGACCCACAAAAGGAACATAAGCCCGAACCTGAGGATCTTTCAGAGGATCTTTCAATCGAAACGCCTCCTTTATCATGCAATTACATGTATTCCGGTATTGCTTCATAAGGCATACAATACATCCCCATCATTTCCTGTCCTTATAACAATATGTCGAGATGATCAAGATAATCCCTTTTTACGGAAACTAAAACAAGGATTTTGCCATTCTAGCCCAAGCTTACGCTTATTCCTGCCATGCAAAAAAGACCTTTGAAAGGTGTCATACCACCACTTCAAAGGTCCTGCTTAAAGGTCTTGCTTATTCGCTATTTTTCACGTCGATCATCATCCTGAGACAACAGAAAATCACTGATCCTCTTCGATAGATTCATCTTGTTCTTTCACTTGCTTGTACACTTTGACCCGGTTAATTCGTAAACGTGTAGACTCTTCGACTTCGAAGACATAGCCGTTTCGCTCACGTGTTTTTCCCTTGGCCGGACTGCCTTCCAGTTCTTTGAATAGCCAGCCGCCAATCGTATCCACCTCTTCATCCTCGATGATCGCTCCGGTCCATTCATGAACTTCCTCAATCAACGAACGTCCATCGATCGAAAAAGCCTCACCGATTCGTTCCATATGCGGCCGCTCATCCTCGAATTCATCATACAGATCCCCAACGATCTCTTCCAAAATCTCTTCAGCCGTCAGCAATCCTGCTGTCCCCCCGTATTCGTCGACTACAAGCGTCATCTGGGAGTGCTTTTTCTGCATTAAACGTAATACATGGCTAATCTCCATAGACTCGGGCACGTTCAGAATCGGACGTACCATTGAAGCCAGATCCTGTTGTTGCTCCGGTTCTGCCAGAAGCAAGTCCGTAATATGAATAAATCCGATAATCTCGTCCTTATCTTCTACTGCAACCGGGTAACGGGAATGCTTCGTTGCGTTGATGATCTTTAGATTTTCCTCCAGTGACAGATGGGTATACAAACAGTCCATATCTGTACGAGGCAACATAACTTCACGAGCCAGCATGTCAGAGAAATCAAAGATATTATCCATCAGCTTGATCTCATCCTTGTCGATGACCCCGCTTTTGGCACTCTGTTTCATCAGGATGCGAAGCTCATCTTCCGAATGGGCCTCGCTTTCACTCGCGGGTTCAATACCAGCCAGACGTAATAAAGCATTCGCTGATGCGTTAAGAATCCAGATAAACGGGAAGAAAATTTTATAAAATAGTAATAACGGTGCCGATAAAAGCAACGCCACTCCATCTGTTTTTTGAATTGCCAGCGATTTAGGAGCCAGCTCACCAAGTACAATGTGCAGAAACGTGATGATACAGAAACCGATAATGACGGATACCGTTGTAATCAAGCTTGTATCGGAAACGCCAAGCTTAAACATCAGCGGTTCCACAAGCAGTTTGGAGATTGCAGGTTCCCCCAGCCAACCCAGTCCGAGAGATGTCAGTGTAATCCCGAACTGCGTTGCCGACAGATAGGCATCCAGTTTACCGTTCACCTTCAGGGCATAACCAGCCAGACGGTTTCCCTCACTCTGCAATTGTGTCAGGCGTGTCTGTCTTACTTTGACGAGAGAGAACTCTGCCGCGACAAATACACCATTCAAAAATACGAGCAAAAAGACACAGACCAGATTAAATACCAGCTGTCCAAGATGAAATTCGGTATGAATGCCCAAGATGTAACTCCCCTTCTCTGTCTATTTCAGGAATGCACCTGGAATATTAGCGTAAAATAGCTTTTCTTGATTTGAAGTCCACGCCTTTATAATACATATCGGCCACAAGCAGATTTGGCCCGCAACAGGACGCAGCATCACAATGGCAGTTTACCGTCTGATTAAGCGGATGCTCCGCAGACCATTCGTGGAATACGTCATCCAGTTTTCGGTCATGGATGTTGCCGAATGCAGGAATATCCGCGAAATCAGTCACGTACACGTTGCCTGTAAACATGTTGACGTTAACACGGTTGCGCCCGTCCGGATCATTACGAACCGTTACATTCGGTTCGCTGTACAAGCGATTAATCAGTTCACGATCCTGCTCAGCTGCACTGCATGCAAAGAACGGCAGTGTTCCGAAAAGCATCCACATGTCTTTGTCGCGCACATCAAGCAAGCGATGAATGGCATTCCTCATGTGATCCAGCGATAACACTGGAAGAGAGGATGCAAAATTAGAGTTGTACATCGGATGCACTTCGTGCCGTACACAGCCCATTTCCCGAATCAACTGGTGAATGCCGTCCAGCTTATCATGCGTACGATAATTAATCATCGACTCAGCGGAAATAAACATTCCGGCCTCACTTAGCTTGCGAGAGTTCTCCATCATCTTTTCATACATTTTCACGGCTACTTCACGTTTTACCGGTCTACCGCTGTTGGCGAATCCCACCTGATGGAAATCATCTGCATTCAAATAATTGAAGGAGATGTGCATCACATCCAGATACGGGAGAAGTTTTTCATAACGGCTGATATCCAGTGTCAGATTGGAATTGATCTGGGAGCGAATTCCGCGTTCCTTCGCATATTTAAGCAGAGGAATGATCATCTCGTCCACCGTCTTTTGGCTAAAGCTGGGTTCACCGCCTGTCAGACTGATAGTCTGCAGGTGCTCCACCTCATCAAGTCGTTTCAACATGAGTGAGAGTGGCAGTGCAGGTGCCTCTTGCATCGTAAGCATATCCCCTACGGCACAATGCTCACATCGCATATTGCATAGATGTGTCACTGTCATTTCTACACTGGTCAGCACATGCCGGCCATATGCACGCAGAGAGCCAATCGGATCCCACGGATCATTCGTTGGCGATAATGGCATCGGTTGTACCGATCCTGAGTTTAGCATGGTCATTGTTCTTCACCTTATTCCTTTTATTAACCTAAAAAGTTTTATTTACATCATATCCGAGATTACTTTTTTGGGAGTTATCTTTTATCATAGCACAATTATGAATCTTCCTGCACAGCCAAACCCTGACCATTACATGACAAAAAACGCTCATGAATCATCGGAAATTAACCTGGCTTCACTTTCCCGATATGACCACCTGAGCGCCTGCTCTATAACTTCGCTAGCTTAACTATTCAGCTGTTCATGCTTCATAAGTGTAGCAGAATCTTCCGCACCCTCCACCCCTGTAATCATGACTGATAGCTTCGTAGCAAGATTTATTTCGTAGGGGGCTGTAAGGACCTGTCCTTCTGCATCCTTGATCACACGAATCAATGGCCGTTGTGGCACGCGGGGTTGAATTGCAGCGACAACGCCAACTTCTCCAGTGCTCAGTTTTACGGATATACCTACGGGATAGATCGCTACACAATCCCTAAACTTTTCAAGCATCCACTGTTCATAAAGCGTTCCAGAACCTGTATACAATACCTCTACGGCTTGATGCGGCAATAAAGCTTGACGATAGACCCGGTTGGTCGTCATGGCATCATATGAATCGGCAAGAGCAATCCACTTCGCATATTCATGGATTTCATTGCCTTTCAATCCAAATGGGTAGCCACTGCCATCAATTCGCTCATGATGTTGCAGTGCACAGTGTGCTGCGAGCAGAGGGATGCCTGGTTCATCCTTGAGAATTCGATGTCCGTACGTGGTATGCTGTTGAATAATCTTGTATTCCTCATCACTCAGACGTGAAGGCTTATGTAAAATATCGGAGGGAATCTGCGTTTTTCCAATATCATGGAGCAGGGCGCCTAGACCAATCTCCATGAGTTGCTGACGGGTATAACCTGATGCCACACCGAGAACAAGAGTATACACACAAACATTCAGTGAGTGAGTATACAGGTCAAAATCGCTGGAGTTCATGTCCATTAACATGATCATCGCTTCCTTTTGACCACCAATGTCCTCAAGAATGCTGTTCATTACACCACTAAGCGCTTTACCAAAATGTGTGATCTGGTTTTTACTTTTGAAGCCGGACATATGTTGAAACTGTTGTTTGATCTCCACAAGAGCTCTTCGCTTGGTCTCTTCCTGTAACATTTCGGGCACGATAATGTCTTCTGTGGCAGCATCCTGAATATATACATATCCAATCCCAAGATCTTTCAACCGTCCGATTAACCGACTCGTCAGTTCTACATCCTCACTGAGTAAAACCAGACCTTCCTCACTAAAAATTCGTTTCCCCAGCTTCATGCCAGGCTGCAATAAGTTTATATGTACTAAACGCACAGCCTATCCTCTCCCGCTCCATAGATGTAATGAACACTAGCCGCCGCATCAGCAGAAGGCAGTCTTGTTCTAGCTTGGTAACCAGCGATTACGCAGGCTCTCCTCCAGCGCTCCTGGTCGTTTTAATTCTTCTTCCAGCAAATCCCTTATAAATTCCGGAAGGTAATATTGTATATTGCTTCCTTGAGCCAAAGAAGGGTATCCCACATTAAACGTAAACATATCAAGCGTTCCAACCACATATTCACGCTTCCCATCCATAGGTATACCGTTAACATAAATGGATTGGATCTTATCATACGCTGGCGCACTGGGGTCGTAAAGAACCTCTATTCCATCCACACATAACGTCCCGAGAATACGTCCCCGAAAGCCAAATCCCACGATGGGTTTAGAGAAGAATTCCTCCAACAGTGACTGTTCAAGCGCTTCACGAATCTGATCACCATTCAAACATATTGTACAAGCATTTATTGGAGATGGACATAGGGAATGTAACATTCCTTTCGTAATGTCGCCTTTTGGCAGGTTTCCGAGTAACTGGCCCGCATTCACAAGCGATATTTCCGCTTTTGTAAAGTGCCGTACAGCTTGCGCAAGCAAGATAGCAAAAGGAGATTCCCGCTCATAATAAACGGGCAAGGTTCGATCCGTGATCACGGCCGTCTGATCCAGCAATCGTTCAGCTTCCGTACGGTTCGTAGCAATTGCCAGAGACACCTGCTCTTCCAGCATGCTACTGTGTACTGGCACACAACCGCTGCTCACCAGCTGTACGGGCTCTGCTTGGCCTGCTCTTTCCAGCACAACTCTCCCGAGCCATTGTCCGAATTTACCTGCCGCACCCAGCACGGTATTGCCAATCAGCAAGGGTTCCTCCAGAACATGATGGGTGTGTCCGCCCAGAACAACATCAATGCCCTCAACCTGTTCCGCCAGTTTTTTGTCCGTTGAAAGACCCAGATGAGATAAAACAACGATCACGTCCACCTGCTCACGCAGTACCTTAACCTGATCTCTTAAGGTTTCTACAGGGTCCGTCACTTGCCAGCCCAGCAGTTCATAGAAGGTGTTAAACGGGGCTGTTGCTCCTAGCAGGCCAATGCGAAACGGTCCTTTTTCGACAATAACCCAAGATTTCATCCAGGCTGGAGGACGTCCTGTATCCTCTTCAAACACATTGCCGCACACAATCGGGCAAAGGAGCCCCGTATAGGACTGAGCGAGTTGGTCAGCCGTAAAGGTTAGCCCCTCATTATTTCCAATCGTAATGGCATCATAGCCTGTCAGATTGAGCACATCTACGTTCGCCTTTCCGAGTGTGCCTTCCGTTTCAACAGCCATTCGATCCATATGGTCTCCAATATCGAGGACAAGCAGATGTCCACCTTGGGCACGTTCCTCATTGATCATAGCAGCGATCGCACTCATAGAGCCGAAATGACTATGTATATCATTGGTGTGCAGAATAGTTAATGTTTGCTTCTCGCTGCCGCGCATTACACTGCCTCCCCTGCCGTTCATTAAACGTACATTCTTCTAATGGATAAGCATAACATTTTCTACGTCGTTATGATATATTTATAAGGTTTAGAGATCAAAAAGGAGCGATTCATTCCATGAAATTGACAATTCAACTATTTGCAGGTATTGCAGAACGTTTAAATACATCCCAACTTGCATTTGAGTATGATGGTGATACGCTTACAGCTGCTGTGCTTAAAGAACAATTGAGCCAGGCTTATCCTGAGGTTGCCACGCAGATTCGTTCATCATTTTTAGCAGTAAACCAGAGGTACGCTCCTGCCGATACATTACTTAAGGCAGATGATGAACTGGCTTTGATCCCGCCTGTATCCGGAGGCGACGGTTCGACGGACGAGAGTAAAGATCATCCTCGTACACAAGAGCATCGCACAGAAGATGGTATGTTTCTAATTACCAATGCACCCTTGTCCGTTGAGGCAACGACCGACTTGGTCATCACAGCCAATCATGGCGCTGCATTAACTTTCGTAGGAACGACACGGGAAATGACTGGCGAACAGCGCACGGTTTATCTGGAATACGAAGCGTACGTACCCATGGCGCTGTCCCATATGGCTGCGATCGGCACGGAGATAGCAGAACGTTGGCCAGGTGTCCGCTGTGCGATCAGTCATCGAATCGGCAAAGTTGACGTGGCCGAAATCAGTGTCGTTATCGCGGTATCGTCGCCTCATCGCAGTGACTGTTACGATGCAAGCCGTTACGCCATTGAAAGACTGAAACAAACCGTACCGATTTGGAAAAAGGAAATCTGGGAAGACGGTTCGGAGTGGAAGGGGCATCAACTAGGACCCTGGAACCCCATGGACTAGAAAAAAATGAGTCTATCCGCTGTTTACAGAGGCAAATGAACAGTAAATAAGTCGTTGTCAACCCATTTTTTTCTTGTTATTATAATGATATGTGTCGATATTAGTCGAGGAAAAGGTGGTTTATACGTGAGAGTGCATGTTACAGATCTTAAACCCGGCGACCTGCTAAAAAATGATATCTACAATACTTCAGGTCTCCACATGCTGATGAAAGGTTCCGTTCTCAGCGAAGATGATATATCTAAGCTGCTGCAGCATGGAATTGATTTCGCAGATGTAGAACAATCATCCGACCTTCACTCTAATGAACAAAACTTGCCTTCCGATCAGACCCGTCTGTTAACCAATCTGTTTAACGACACGATCAAAGGCACAGAATCTCTGTTCGAACAAGCCATAGAAAAAGGCTTTATTGATGAATCACAGGTTGACGAAATATTAGGCACCCTAACGGGACAGCTAGAAAAACAAAAAGATGTTGTCTCCCTGTTACTTATGCTGGATGGAGACATTGACTACACCTACAACCACTCCTTGCAGGTTGGTATGCTCGCTTTTTATATTGCTAACTGGATGGGTTATAGCCCGGATGAATGTCTTACGGTAGCCAAGGCAGGATATCTTCATGATATTGGCAAGTCTAAAATTCCTTCTGAAATCTTACATAAACCAGGCAAACTAACGACAGAAGAATTCGCAGAAATGAAAAAACATACCTTTTATGGTTACGATATTATCAAAGCTTCAACAGAGGACGAGATCATCGCCTTGGTTGCTCTTCAACATCATGAGCGTGAGGATGGCAGTGGTTATCCGCATGGTCTGCGAGGAGATGAGATTCACCCCTATGCTCGTATAACTGCTGTAGCCGACGTTTACAGCGCAATGACAACGAATCGGGTGTATCAGACCAAACAGGAGCTAATTTCTGTTCTATGCGAACTGTACAGCCTCAGTTTTGGTCAGTTGAATGGCGAAGCAACCCAGGAACTGATCAAACATATGCTTCCGAATTTTATTGGTAAAAAAGTACTTCTCACGACAGGACAAACCGGTGTCATTGTAATGAACAATCCAGCTGACTACTTCCGCCCACTTGTTCAGACCTCTACGGCCTTTATCGATTTAGCGAAAGAAAGAGACATTGCCATTGTTGAGATTTACGTCCAATAAATCTCACATGAAGAGTAAAGAGGGATCAAAGGAAGCTCGATTGAGCTTTCCTTTGATCCCTCTTGCTTATATTCAGCCGATGGAGTTACACACAGAATGCTTTTGTGATGATAACCAACAGGATGAACAGTACCAAGATCGCGCCAACCGACGTACATGGATTGTATCCACCTACACCGCCTACACCACCAACGTTGCCTTTACAGCCATAACCTACTTCGCTCATGTGATTGCCTCCTCTTTATCAGGTATACCCTAACATATGACGCTTCCCCGCCGGAGGAACTGGGCGAAACGGCATTCTTCGCAATTTGGTTCTTAGCCCATAGGATGTAAGTGGTTTGCTCTTTTACTGGCCTTGGCTCAAGCTTCAATCCTCTTTTGGCACCTGTTTTCCCGTTTCCTTCCGATGCATGATCACAAGTATTCTCCAAAAGTCATAGTTCCCTCTGTCATCCTGAATATAGGGACGATAATAAGCCAATGCCTCCTGCGCCCAGTCAGGGCAACTCATGTTGGATAATCGCTTCTGTTCTTGAATCCAGCTTCCTTGAAGCTCCAGTTGCTTCTGCATAAGCGTGAACAACTGCTTTTCCTGACTTGTCATGGGTAGGCCCTCCTCTTCTTGAGAGATCGTTCCGTATTCGTTTAACAAATACGCCGTTGGTTCCACAACGCCATCTTCACTTGCAGTATACCCGTACGAAGGCGAGCTTGTTTTACGAATCTCATAATGTACGTGGGGCCCTGTGCTCTGTCCTGTACTGCCTTGATAACCGATCAGCTGTCCTTTTCTCACTCGCTGACCAACATTAACGGCAATACGGGAAAGGTGGCCATAACAATGCAAGTATCCACGATGATCCTCCAGTGCCACAGTAAGCCCGTAACCGCCAAAACCGGAGCCTGTGCGTCCTTCCGTTGCAAAACGTACCGTTCCTTCAAGAAAAGCAGATACAGGCCCATTCCAAGGTTCGGTGACCAGGTCTACTCCTCGATGAAAGGTCTGGCCTCCATGTATAGGATGAATTCGATAACCGAATGAACTAGTAATCCGATACCCTTCGAAAGGGTTTGCATTCATAGCATCACATCCTTTTTCTATTATCAAATGCTCGACTCTATGAATTGGCTTGTGCTTGTATCCTGCTGCGGAGAAGGATTAATTCAACCAAAAACGCCGCCCCGATTGTATATATCTTCGGGGCAGCGCTTGTGAGGTCAGTATATTATTATTTTGATGCGAATCAGTTTCCCCCTTTCTCAGGCAGGCCTAAAGCTTCCCGTTCATATGCTTGAAATGCATTCTCTAATCCCATGATGACATCTTTGATTTTCATATATCCCTTTGTATACGGTTCTGAATCCCGAATTTCCTCCCATAAATAATGATAGGCTTTGAGATCCTCTGTCTCGCATACAACAAAATCGGTGTAGTCCTTACCTGGCAATGCCTCTGCATCGAAAAATCTAACGCTTACCAGACCGCTGTACTTTTCGATTGTAGTCTGTAAAGCAGCAGCATGCATTCTACGCTGTTCCCGTGGCAAAGCTAGCCAGGAAGGATAAAATTCAAGTAATACAATCATCATATGTCTCATGACTCATCTCTCCTTGTGCATCTGATCCGGGAGTGGATTTACACCCCTTTTAACTAGTCATAGTGTAACGCACACTGTAGCCGTCAAGCATTAACATAGGTTAATGACATGAGGGGCACGTCCGTTTACCCGAGTAAGCGGCTAAGGGAAACAGGAGAGATGCCGATATACGCGGCAATATGATATTGAGGAATTCTGTTTTCGAGTCCAGGATATTTGTGCAGGAATGCTTCATAACGCTCCAGTGCTGATAAAGATAACAGTTCTCGCTCTCGTTCCTCCTTGCGTATATACAGTCGCTCAACCGCCTTACGCACAAAGCGCTCCCAATGATGACTGGCTTCCATGAAGTGCAGTAGCGCATCGTAAGGAATTACAATGACAGTAGCAGCCTCCAGCGCTTCAATGGTATACGGTGATTCAGCACCTGAAACCATTGCCGCATAGGATGTGGCATAATCCTGCTCCACCGTAAAGGCTACATTAAAATCTTTGCCATCAGGCATCGTGTAATATAATCGAAAACATCCTTGAATGCAAAAATATGCGTGCTGCACTCTCTCTCCTGCACGAATCAAGGTCGTTCCCCTGGGAATTTCTTTCACTGAGGTTCCCTGCACAAACCATTCCCATTCTTCTGCTGAGATTCCGGCCTCCAAGGTAGCCGTGTGAAGGGCTTCGTAATGATACTGCATACACACCTCCTACATTAGACTCAATATAAACGTCATCTCATCTTACATTCACATTTGATATATACTTTATTGTACTAAAAAGGCAAATAAAGAAGAAGACGAACCAGAATGGTTCGTCTTCTCTTGTGAATATTTTAAATTTATTACTTAACCGATGGAGCCTTCCATTTCGAACTTGATGAGACGATTCATCTCAACAGCATATTCCATTGGCAGTTCTTTCGTAAATGGCTCAATGAAGCCCATGATGATCATCTGCGTTGCTTCCGCTTCGGTCAGACCACGGCTCATCAGGTAGAAGAGTTGATCCTCCGACACTTTGGATACCGTTGCTTCATGCTCCAGCATGATGTTATCATTCATGATTTCGTTGTAAGGAATTGTATCCGATGTGGACTCATTATCGAGAATGAGGGTATCACATTTGATGTTGGATTTCGCGCCTTCAGCTTGGCGTCCAAAGGAAGCCAGACCACGGTACGTTACTTTCCCGCCGTGTTTACTGATCGACTTGGATACGATTGTCGAAGTTGTATCCGGAGCGAGGTGAATCATTTTCGCGCCTGCATCCTGGTGCTGGTTTTTACCTGCAACAGCGATGGACAGAACGGAACCTTTAGCTCCACGGCCTTTCAGTACAACTGCAGGATATTTCATCGTCAGTTTGGAACCGATGTTACCATCGACCCATTCCATCGTTGCGTTCTCTTCAGCAACCGCACGTTTGGTAACAAGGTTGTAGATGTTTGGTGCCCAGTTTTGGATCGTTGTGTAACGAACGCGGGCATTTTTCTTACAGATGATCTCAACTACCGCACTGTGCAAGGAGTTTGTGCTGTAAATTGGAGCAGTACAACCCTCTACATAGTGAACGAAGCTGTCTTCGTCTGCAATAATCAATGTGCGCTCGAATTGGCCCATATTTTCGGAGTTAATCCGGAAATATGCTTGAAGAGGCACTTCACATTTTACGCCTTTTGGTACGTAGATGAAGCTTCCTCCGGACCATACCGCACTGTTCAGCGCAGCAAATTTGTTATCTGCTGGCGGAATAACGGTAGCAAAATATTCACGCAGGATTTCCGGGTGCTCTCTCAGAGCCGTATCCGTATCCATGAAGATTACGCCTTGGTCTTCAAGTTCCTTCTGCATGTTGTGATATACAACCTCGGACTCATACTGAGCCGATACCCCAGCAAGGAACTTTTGCTCCGCTTCTGGAATACCCAGTTTATCAAATGTTTCTTTAATTTCGGAAGGAACTTCTTCCCATGTTTTTCCTTGTTTTTCCGAAGGACGAACATAGTATTGAATATCATTGAAATCCAGTCCATCCAGATCGCCGCCCCATTTAGGCATAGCCATCTTCTCGAACTGTTTCAAGGATTTCAAACGGAATTCCAGCATCCACTCCGGTTCGTTCTTGATTTTAGAAATTTCCGTTACAACTTCCGCTGTCAGACCTTTGCCGGTTTGAAAGATGGATTTATGCTCATCGCGAAAACCATATTTATACTCTTCCATTTCTGGTGCTTTTTTAGCCATCTTGCTCGACCTCCCTATCGTTATTGTACATTGTCCTCTTCGTCAATTCCTTTGCGTAATGCATTCCAGGCCAGAGTGGCACATTTGATGCGTGCAGGGAACTTGTTCACACCGGATAGGGCTTCGAGATCTTCATAATCGTCGAAATCGACTTCTTCCCCTTGCATCAATGAGGAGAAACGGTTAGCCAGATCGAGCGCCTGTTCAATCGTCTTGCCTTTGACAGCCTCGGTCATCATCGATGCCGAAGACATGCTGATCGAACAGCCTTCTCCCGTATACTTGGCCTCCTGAACGATTCCGTCATTCAGCATCAGCTGCAGTGAAATCCGGTCGCCGCACGTTGGATTGTTCAAATTCACCGTGACGACGTCATTGTCAAACGTTCCGCGGTTACGCGGGTTTTTGTAATGGTCCATTATAACACGTCGGTACAGATCATCAAGTTGCATCGCCAAAATACTCCTTTGTCTGGATTAAGGCGCTGACAAGCCGATCTACATCTTGTTCGTTATTGTATAGATAAAAGCTCGCACGAGCCGTTGAGCTTACTTCAAGCCAGCGCATCAGCGGCTGACAGCAATGGTGGCCTGCACGAATCGCTATACCGCTCGCATCCAGCACAGTTGCCACATCATGGGGATGGACATCTCCCAAGTTAAAGGTCACTACACCAACATGGCGTTTAGCCGGACCATAGATCGTTAGACCATCAATCTCAGCGAGACGTTCTGTGGCATAAGCAGCGAGTACACCTTCATGGTGAGCAATCTCGTCCATACCAATCTGTTCAAGAAAATCAATGGCAGCCCCCAAACCTACTGCTCCCGCAATAATCGGGGTTCCACCTTCAAATTTCCACGGCAGTTCTTTCCAGTTGGAGTCGTACAGTCCTACGTCATTAATCATCTCACCGCCAAATTCAATCGGTTCCATGGACTCCAGCAGCGCCTTTTTGCCGTAGAGTGCACCGATACCGGTTGGCCCGCACATTTTGTGACCGGACAGTGCGTAGAAATCACAGTCCAGATCTTGCACGTCTACCTTCATATGAGGCGTGCTCTGTGCACCATCCACAACGATAACGGCACCGTTGCGATGGGCTATCTCAGCGATTTGTTTCACGGGATGCACAATCCCCATTACATTGGATACATAGGCAATCGCGACAACTTTAGTTTTGTTGGTGATTGTTTGCTCCACATCAGACAACTCAATATGGCCGTCTTGCTGAAGCGGAATGTACTTCAATGTAGCACCTGTCTCCTTGGCCACTTGCTGCCAAGGGATCAGATTACTATGATGCTCCATCTGTGTAAGGACAATTTCATCGCCTTCTTTACAATTGGCGCGTGCATAAGACGAAGCCACCAGGTTCAGGGCTGTCGTTGTGCCGCGTGTAAAGATGATCTCCTGCGTGCGACGAGCATTGATAAACTTGGCAACCTTCTCACGAGCGCCTTCATAAGCGTCCGTTGCCCGGCTTCCGAGTGTATGCACACCTCGATGCACGTTGGAGTTTTCATATTCATAATAATGTTTAACCGCGTCAATCACAGCACGAGGCTTTTGCGAAGTCGCAGCACTGTCTAGATATACGAGCGGGTGTCCATTGATTTCCTGGTGGAGGATCGGGAACTGCTCGCGAATGGATGGGTTCATTGTCCCAGCTTCTTCTCAATCAGGGACTGCAATTGGGTACGCAGTGCTTCCAAAGGAATATCCGCCACCACCGGTGCAAGGAAGCCATAAATGATCAGGCGCTCCGCATCCGTACGGTTAATCCCGCGAGACATCAAGTAATGAATTTGCTCTGCATTCACTTGACCTACAGAAGCCGCGTGACCTGCTGTT
This sequence comes from Paenibacillus xylanexedens, assembly GCF_007680605.1. Classification (GTDB taxonomy): domain Bacteria; phylum Bacillota; class Bacilli; order Paenibacillales; family Paenibacillaceae; genus Paenibacillus; species Paenibacillus xylanexedens_B. The sequence continues at coordinate 383,417 of NZ_VEIO01000001.1, read as the reverse complement.
ACATCATCCTCGTCAATCAGAAGGATCGGGTTGGCGTCTCCACGTGCTTTAGGACTAAGCATCAATACTTTCTCGGTTTGCTGTCCATCCGCTCTTGTAGCGCCTTTCTCAATTTTCGTAATACCGTTAATGATTGCCGAAGCCTCTTCACGCATAACCGCACGTGTGATCATTTGGCTTGGCGTATTTTTACCGAAGTGACGTGCTTCAGTTGTGTAATTAATCTTCTGTGAACCGGAACCAACCGCAATCACTTTGGAATCCGAAGTGGACCCATTGCCTTTCAAAACACTCATCGTGTTGCTAGCCGTATCACCATTGTTCATTTCACCAACGATCCATTCAATGGAGCTGTCATTTTCCAGAACAGCACGGCGGAAGGATACATCCGTTACATTAACATTCAGTTGGTGAACCGTTGCGAAGCGTACTTTTGCACCCGCTTTTACGAATACTTCGACAACTCCGTTATGGAATACCGGTGCAGAGAGCTCACCAGACACATAGTTGTCTACGTAAGTAACCGAGCTGTTTGCTTCGGCAACAACGAGTACGTGAGGTGCAAATGTTGCGGAAGCATCATCTGTAAGCAATACAGCTTGCAGTGGAACTTCGATGTTCACGTTTTTCGGAACGTACAGGAACACCCCGCCATTCCACAACGCTGCATGCAATGCGGCAATGGAATGTTCATCGGCTTTGACCGCTGTGTTTAGGTAAGGCTTGACCAGATCAGCATGCTCACGAACAGCAGTAGCCAGATCCGTGAAGATGACACCTTGTGCTGCCAGATCAGCAGACAATTTGGAATATACTGCACCAGAGTTGCGCTGGATCACCAGGCTACCCTCTGCTTGATCCTGAACCAGCTCTTTGATGGAAGCAGGCACTTCTTCCAAGGAAGAAATTGTTGCTTCTGCTTTATATGTGCCGTACTCGCTGATACTCCAGCGTTCGATTTTTTGTTTTTCCAGTTTGGGAAGCGCCAGCTCACTCGCAAGCTTCAAAGCCTCGAGCCGCTGCTCAGTCAACCAGCCGGGTTCATTGTTACTTTCCGACAAGGCGCGAAGCGCTTCAGATTCAACCGGAAGAATTGTTTGTGTAGTCATTTATTATCCTCCTCCGTTTTGTCTTTACGCTTCTTGACCTACAGTTTCGTCTGTAATTCCCAGTTCCGCTTTAACCCAGTCATAACCTTCAGCCTCGAGACGTTGAGCCAGCTCAGGTCCGCCAGATTTCACGATGCGACCTTGCATCATTACGTGTACATAGTCCGGAGTGATGTAGTTAAGCAGGCGTTGATAGTGCGTGATGATCAAGAAGCCGCGATCTTCGCTCTTCATTGCGTTTACACCTTCTGCAACGATTTTCAAAGCATCGATATCCAGACCGGAGTCGATCTCGTCAAGTACGACGATTTTAGGGTCCAGCAGCATCATTTGCAGAATTTCATTCCGTTTTTTCTCACCACCGGAGAAACCTTCATTCAGGTAACGATGTGCAAACTCAGGGTTCATATCGAGTTCTTTCATTTTACCTTCCATTTGACGGATGAACTTGATCAGGGAAATTTCGTTACCTTCACCGCGACGAGCGTTGATTGCACTTCTCAAGAAGTCGGAGTTTGTTACACCCGCGATTTCGCTCGGGTATTGCATAGCCAGGAAGAGGCCGGCACGTGCGCGCTCATCTACAGCCATATCCAGTAAATCTTCGCCATCGAGAGTTACTGTACCGTCTGTTACTTCATATTTAGGATGTCCCATCAGAGCAGAAGCCAACGTGGATTTACCTGTTCCGTTCGGTCCCATGATCGCGTGGATTTCTCCACCTTTCATTTCCAGGTTGATGCCTTTCAGGATTTCTTTACCTTCAATGGTCGCTTTCAGACCTTCAATGACGAAATTCGTAGTCATGTGTATTGTTTCCCTCCATTGATTAAATTGATGTTTACTGTCGAAAACGAAAAAGCACCTATTATATCTGAACAGGGCTTCCCCTGACTTTCTCTGTTTCATCATACATCTGTAAAGCAATTTCTCCTTGTTACTCTAATGCTCATTCATCATAAGCTATAGAGTAACAATCACTTTAGAATAATTCTAAACTGATTCTCAATGATTATCAAGTCATTTCCTATCAATTCTTGTCCTTCTCAGGAAACTTCATTCCTTATGATTCTATAATAAATGACTGTTTGAATCAAATTAGAAAACAACTTTTCATTTGTTACACAGTGATATAAATCACAAATTTCACAGTTTGTTCCGCTTGCACACCCGAAATGAAAAAGGACTTATCCATTTCTGGACAAGTCCTTTATACTTTTTTCACACAAGTTTTCGCAAATGAAAAGATTACATTCTGAGTGTCTCGTTAATCTTCTGTACCTGTTCTGCAAAATCCGCAACGTTCAGCACCGGCGTCATTTCGCGCGGCACCAAACCATTCGGAATGGAAATCCATGAACGGCAACCGTTATATTCAGGTAAAACGGGTATTTCCATCGGTTCCTGCAAACGGTACACACGTAAAATCAACACGTGGAGCGGATCTTTCTTTTTCCACTTCAAACGGGATTCGGCAAAATCCGCTGTCCACATATGATATTCCAGAAGTCGATCCAGCATCTCCTGATCTCGAATCTCCAAATCCTGCGTTACTTCAGCATACGATGTAATGCGGACGGTTGAAGCTTCAGGCACCCATTCGGCCAGCGACTCTTCAACATAGGATTGATCCGAGGACTTGATCAGTTCTTTACGCTGATGCTCATAAGTCGGATACAGGTAAAATGCTGGACTTTTCAACTCAAAATGTTTCGTTTCCTCCACAATCCCGCCTTTGCGCATCACCATAATCTGGCGACCGTTTTCAAGCGCTTGGATTGCGGAAGCCCATTCTTTTAATGCCGGTATTACTGCTGTGTCTAACATCGTGTTCGCCCTCCCCTGTCACTCTTGACAGCAGTATAGACGCTTAACACTTATCTGACAACTTTTAGCAAGCAACACTGGACTTTTTACGGATGAACTCATTAGCCGCGAATGGGTTACAGACAGACGGATCTGAGTCCGCCCTGAAATGCTTTATCCCAGGTATGCACGAAGCATCCACATATGTTTCTCCAGATCCGCTTTAAAGCCTGTCAGCATATCAGCAGTCGGTTGATCCTCAGCCGCATCGGCCAAATCAATACCTTCCTGGTACTCATTGGAAAGAGTTGCGAAGTCTTCAATCAGGTTTTGTACCATAGCGTTCGCATCTTCTTTGCCGGAAGCTTCCTGGATCGAAGCCATCTCAAGATACTCTTTCATCGTTGCTGCCGGGCTGCCTTTCAATGTAAGCAAACGCTCAGCAATTTCGTCCATTTGAACGGTGATTTCGTTATAGAACTCTTCAAATTTCACATGCAGTGTGAAAAAGTTCGGGCCTTTTACATACCAGTGATAGTTATGGATTTTGACATACAGCACGTTCAGGTTAGCTACCTGACGATTAAGTACTTGTTCAACGGATTTTGCTTGGTCTGTTTTGTTTTTTGTAGCCATATTCAATCCCATCCTTTAATTTAAAATGTAGTCTGCCCAAGTCATCTCAGGTCACCCTGGATGCAAGACAGAGAGTAAATGTCAGCACCCGCCAAGTTCGCGGAAGTGTTATGCGGCGCGGTTTTGTTCAACCGTCCGGCCTATTCACTTTTACCCGTGAGCCTGATCTTCGAATCACCGTAACCCGGACTTGTCTCAAAAAAAAGTTCAAAAAACGTGCTTTATCCGATATACTGTCATAAACCAAGCAAAGAAGTGGGTTTTCCTGTTTCTTCATATATATGGAGGTGGCACCTTTGACTCAATATCATCCCTTAACCCCACAAGAAGCGATCGAATTAGCCAAAACTTTACCGGGTCCATTTACGGCAGATGCGAATCTGGATTGTCGTGAGATCGGTGACGGCAACCTGAATCTCGTTTTCCATATCACGGATCAGAACTCCGATAAAAGTATCATTATCAAACAGGCGCTTCCTTATGCGAAAGTGGTTGGCGAATCCTGGCCTCTTTCCCTCGTACGTGCTCGCATTGAACGTGAAATTTTGCAGGAAGAATATCGTCTGTGCCCTGGAATGGTGCCCGAAGTGTATCATTATGACGATGATCTTGCATTAACGGTCATGGAGGACCTAAGTGACCATGTTATTATGCGCAAGGGTCTGATTGACGGAGCTTCCTACCCTCTTTTCGTCCGGCATATCGGGGAGTTTATGGCGAGAACCCTCTTCTTCACTTCAGACCTCGGCATGAACCAACAACAGAAGAAAGAACAGCAGGGACGATTCGTCAACCCTGACCAATGTAAAATAACAGAAGACCTGATCTTTGATGAACCGTATCGGATTGCACAAAATAACAACTATGAAGCAGCGATCGAAGACGAGGCCGAGGCGCTTCGTACAGACGAAGCACTTCATTTGGAGATCGCCCTGCTCAGGGAAAAGTTCCTGACCCATGGCCAAGCACTTCTTCACGGCGACTTGCATACAGGCAGTATTTTTGTAACATCGGAGTCGACCAAGGTCATTGATCCGGAGTTTGCTTTCTATGGGCCGATGGGTTTTGACGTAGGTGCCGTGCTGGCCAACCTGCTGCTTCATTATGTTTCGCTGTCCGGCCGTTTTCAGGATAACTCAACGCGAAATAAACGTGAAACAGAGTTGCTGGACATGGTACGTGATGTCTGGACTGAATTCGATACTCGTTTCCGCGCACTGTGGAGTACTGATCTCATTGATCCGATGGCTAAAACGCCGGGTTATCAAGACCTGTATGTACAGCAGCTATTTCGAGATACGATTGGTTTTGCCGGGGCTAAAATGGTACGTCGCATCGTAGGACTTGCCCACGTCGCTGACATCGACACCATTACGGATGCTACTGAACGTGAACATGCACAGCGCAAGGCACTGGCCATTGGTAAAACCTTGATTAAGAGCAATCGTCAAGTAAATACAATCGGTGAGGTGCTGGATCTGGTATCTTCTGCTCTCACAACGGTTAAAGTCTAACATTATTGAACGGAGGAACATCCATGACAACCCCTGAACATCAGCCTCTGTCTTCGCTAAACTGGAAAAAGGACAAGCTTGAAATGCTCGATCAGCGTCTGCTGCCCGAAACGATTCTGATGCTGAAACTGTACACTCCTGAGGAAGTATGGGAGTCCATCCATTCCATGAAAGTACGCGGTGCGCCTGCCATTGGTATTGCGGCGGCCTTCGGCGTAGTGCTCGGAGCCAAAGCTTATGATGGCATCGCTATTCAAGGCTGGCTGGATCATGTGAAATCCGTCTGTGCACATTTGGCAACATCACGTCCGACAGCGGTTAATCTTTTTTGGGCATTAGATCGCATGATGCAAAAGGCTAACCAAGTTGTAGAAGCTGGTCTAAGTCTGGATGGAAGCACAGATGCGCTTGAAGCAGAAGCTTTGTTGATTCAGAAGGAAGATGAAGAAGTATGCCGCATGATCGGTGAACATGCCCTGCCTTTATTTGAGGATGGTATGGGTGTACTTACACACTGTAACGCAGGAGGTCTGGCGACAGCGAAATACGGTACGGCAACTGCTCCGATGTATCTTGCTCAAGAGCGTGGCATTCATCTGAAGGTATTTGCTGACGAGACACGTCCCGTCCTGCAGGGCGCTCGTTTAACTGCTTTTGAGTTGCAGCAGGCCGGAATTGACGTAACGTTACTCTGTGACAACATGGCGGGTATGGTCATGTCTAAAGGGTGGGTACAAGCTGTCATTGTGGGTACGGATCGGGTCGCAGCAAACGGGGATGTCGCCAACAAAATTGGTACCTACAGCCTGGCTGTACTGGCCAAAGCGCATAATATTCCTTTTTATGTAGCAAGTCCACTATCAACCATTGACCTGTCCACAGCGTCCGGCGATCTGATTCCAATCGAAGAGCGTGCTGCTGAGGAAGTTACCGAAGGGTTTGGCAAGCGTACTGCACCGCAGGGCGTTAAGGTGTTTAATCCAGCCTTTGACGTTACCCCGAACGAATATGTTACCGCAATTATTACGGAAAAAGGTATTGTTCGTGCCCCTTTCCAAGAGAACCTCGCGGCTTTATTTGCGGAATAAAAAGATATATAAGACAACCCATATAGCAACCATTGTTGTGGGTCTGTAAAGAAAAGGGACAAGACGGATGCCTCCGACTTCGTCCCTTTTTTTCTGTTCTATTTCTATGGTGCCGTATGAAAAAACCGGCACGTGCTTCAGATCATTTTTAACAACGCTTCTACACCTGTCATACCTACTGTAATCCCCATAGCCTCTGCCTCAGTCGTCACCGATTCCATTGGTGCATGAAGCAGCTGCTCCAGTGTTCGCACGCCAACAGCCCGTGCGGCTACAATCTTGCGATCGCCCAGCTTCTCATTCAATAACCCCACATCCAGGGCGCCGCACATGATATACCCTTTGGATGTATTAATCGTTAACAGTGTCGTTTTGGGAAGTTTCACTTCTACCCCAACCAGAACGTGTTCTCCCACCACAATCGGCTCCATCGTCACCATAATCTCACGATCCACCTCCTCTTCAACAGATCACGATAATTGTATGCCCTTTGGCCAATCGCCGTGTGGACACCTGCCGTGATGAGCAAAAAGTGGGTAGTTTTAACGTGTGTTAACCTCTTAGTGACAACATAATAAAGAAAAAATGGGATCATTCTAAGTTAGAAAATTAACCGATTTCTAAGTCTTTGGTACTATGATTTCCATCATATTAGTGCTATAGTATATTAGAGTACATACGTGCTTACACATTATTTAACGGGGCTGGGATGAATGAAACAAACCTTATCCAATCAAGATGACGTCGGTTATTTATTTAATGTCGACATACTTATTAAGAGCCGTTCAAATGCATTGGCACTGCAGTCCCTGATCGAGTTCATAAACAAAGAAGAACAAATTGCGGACTTTCGGATTCACTCCGGAATTGAGCTTGGTCAAATCATTGAAGCTATGACTCGGGCTAAAACAAATTCTACTGACTCTAATCCAAATTTCCTGGAGTCACTACAACCATCTAATGAAGAGTTAGCCTCCAGCAAGTTAGACCAGATCGTTGGTTCGCTTTCGTCCAAATCACAACCACAACAATCCGTTGCCAAGGAATCAAATTCAAAAGTTGACAAGAAAAAGTCTACTGCAGACACTTCCCATGTCGCTGATTCGAATTCGTTCGATGCCTGGATTGAATCCTTGATTAAAGAAAATCGCCTCACCCGAATTGTCGTAAACAACAAACATGGCAAACATCAGAGCATTCCTTGTCGGATACTTAACTTTGATCGGGATAACAATGTGGTTAGCATTTACCATGTGGATGAAAAACAAGTCTACACATTCAGAACAAACGAAATCGATGAGTTCTTGCTGTAGCCTTACAGATTTAATCAAATACTTAACACGAGCTTAATTCAAATTAAATTCTTACCAACGTTTTAAACAAAAAAAGCAACCTGATCTGGAATGCGGTAAACATTCGGGCACAGGTTGCTTTTATTATACAATTTTTCTTGTAACAAGGACTGTTACAGACTGGTCTTTCCTCGTTGCCAGACATCCATTGCAAACAGTAGCCAACCGGCAATAAAAGCTACGCCACCGATTGGTGTAATCGCTCCTAAAATTTTGATACCCGATATGCTAAGTACGTACAGGCTTCCTGAAAAAATGATAATCCCCGTGAACAGCAAACGTGCTGCCCATTGCAGCTTCGTTGATGCTCCGAGCTGCCCTGCAGTTAATCCTACAATCATCAAAGCAAGCGCATGAATCATATGGTATTGTACCCCTGTTTCGTATGTAGCAATTGCACTTGCACCAATTTTGCCCTTAAGCATATGTGCACCGAATGCACCAATTGCCACCGACAGCATCGTTAATATGGCTCCAAGCGTCATCCATCTCCGTTGCATATCCATTCTCTCCCTTGATTCGTTTCGAACGCCATTACTCTATATATTGTAGCGAATTCAGGCTCTAAAGTAAAAGAAAGGCCTCATGAATACCTGATCCAGAATCGCTGGACACTATACAGGGTAATAAACCTTCAGTATCCTATATAAATCATGATATCTTTTAAGGAGGTAACGTGCACTAATGAATAATTACAATTCAACAAATGCAGGTAACCATAACAGCTCAACGTATCCTGACGATTCGAATCCCTATAACACAAGTGACAATGATTATACACTCTCACCAGAATCAGCAGAAATCGATGGAATATCTCTCAAACATTCAGGGCCGGGGATCGCGAGTTTTGTTGTTGGACTGGTTGGTTTTCTAGGGCATCTCATCACATTTGTGATGATGTCTCTTGCGCTGAATAACTCCATTGAACTCCTCGGATCGTCAATCAGCCGGGAAGAACTCGCTATTCATCCGGCAGTCGTTCTAGGTTCTCTAGCTTTCCTTGTCTGCCTGATTCTTAATCTCATCGGTCTCATTCTTGGGATTATTGGATTGGCGCTCAAAAATCGCAGGAAAGTCTTTGCCGTTATCGGCACGATTCTGAGTGGACTCCTTATTTTGTTTTTCACAGTGCTTGTACTTGGCGGTATATACTTTACGTAAAGCTTTCCTTGAGAGCCCCGGTTCTTTATAATTAAGCTAGGTGGCTTAACCTTTGCCCCGTTATACTTAACATATGCATGACCAAATTTTTGAATTCTAAAGGAGATTGACATGCCACGAATTAAAATTTTTGCGGACAGCACCAGTGATCTGGCCCCTGAGTGGATCCAGCAGTACGAAATCGGCATCATTCCTTTGTATGTGGTGTTTGGTGAAGAATCCCTGAAGGACGGACAAGAGATCAAACCAGAGCAATTGTACGAACGTGTAAGTCGCCATGGTTCTCTGCCCAAAACAGCAGCACCTTCACCCGCTGATTTCATGACCGCATTTCAACCATACATAGAACAAGGCGACGATATTTTTTACATCTCCTTATCTTCTGAGCTTTCTTCAACCTATCAGAACGCTCTGCTCGCCAGTTCTGAATTTCCAGAGGGACGGATCTCCGTAGTGGATTCCAAAAATCTCTCCTCAGGTATTGGCTTGATGGTGATGAAGGCTGTGTATGCAGCAGAACAAGGAAAAACGCTGGCCCAGATTACGCAGCAGATTGAAGCCATGAAACCAACGGTGCGTACAGAGTTTGTTATTGATACTCTGGAATACTTGTATAAAGGTGGACGCTGCTCCGGAATGCAAAATCTGATTGGCAGCTTACTTAAAATCCGTCCCGTTATTCGGGTAACCGATGGTAAGATGTCCCCTGCCTACAAAGTACGCGGTAAACGAGAAAAGGCGCTGGAACAGATGCTTCAAAACACGCTCAGCAATAAAGAACAGATTGATCGGGATTTAATCATTGTTGTTCATACCATGGCTGAGGAAGATGCGTTAAACCTGAAAAAAACGCTGCAGGAGCAAACCGGAGCGCGTGTAGAATTAACTACGGCGGGTTGTGTCATTTGCAGTCATTGCGGACCCAAAACGACCGGAATAATCTATAACACGATTCATTAGACGAATGGTAACAACAAATAAAGGGCATGCTCAGCAGGTTGCTAGGCATGTCCTTTATTGGGTTGCAGATGACAACTAAACAAGCTTATTTCTTTGATACCCAGGCCTCAACTAAAACTAACTTAATACATGCTCGTCTTACCTGCTTTATTTGATCGTTAATAGGTCCTGGTTTTCAGATCGTCCAGACTTTTGAATGCATAACCTTGCTTGCGTGCCTCATCAATGATTGCTCCAAGTGCCTCCGTATTGTCTTTCGAAACGGAGTGTAGCAAGATGACAGCCCCTGGATGAAGCTGTTTCAACACCTGTTGATGAGCATATTGTGCACCACGCTGTACATTCGTGTCCCAATCCTTATAGGCTACAGACCAGAACACATTGACATACCCCTGAGCATAACTCTCGGCAAGTGTACGATTGTTGAAAATACCGCGAGGTGGACGCAAAAATGTAGCCTGTTGCCCCGTAAGACGGTGCACTTCAGATTTCACTTTTTCGAGTTCCTCTTTAATTTGTGTATTGGAAATTCGAGTCATGTCCGGATGGCTCCAGGAATGGTTCCCGACAATGTGCCCTTCGGCAGCCATACGTTTGACAAGATCCGGCTGATCCTTCAAATAATGTCCTGTAACAAAGAAAGCTGCCGGCACCTTCTTCGCTCGTAACACATCCAGTATTGCAGGTGTGAACCCATTCTCATAGCCATTATCGAAAGTCAGATACAGTTCCTTTTGTTTGGTATCCCCCAAGAAAATGGCATGATTTTGCTCCAAAATAGACTTAAAACCTTCCTGATCAATGGAAGGCAGTTCGCCATTCTGACTTTTCTTAAAGCCAAAGTGGTATGCTCCGTTGATGGGAGATGCCTCTGCCTGTGATGCCAGCATGCTAATGGTAAACAAGCCGAGCAGCAGATATAGCATCGTTCGCTTCATGTTATCCGCTCCTGTCCCTGAAATTTCAGTTTGTTAATGGTCCACAAACACCTTCAGGTAATATGCCACAAGAGTGTCTATATTATGTAATCATTAGCGCTACATCCGTTTATTCTCGCGTGAGGACTGCGTTGGTTGATGGAAAAGCTCAAGCAAAGTCTGAGGTTTACCGCTGGTAGCCAGCCAATCTTTTACCGTCTGGATTGCACGAGTCTGACCGTCTCCCTGATCCCGCCAGGTCAGAAGCTCTATCACTTTGATGATGAGGGCTGACATGTTATGGTTGTCCTTTTCAGAGCGTTCTGCACGCAATTTATGATACAGAGCCTCCTGTTCCCAATCCAGCAAAATTTCATCTCCGATCGTCGGTTTCATGAGTGTATAAGCCCGATTGCAACCCTCGCAGCGAACCGTGTTCACCTGTTGTTGCATGAAATAAGTGTTCACTTCCTGCCCGCAATCAGGGCAGTTGAACCCTACCTGAATATTTTGAATGTTGTCACTCATGATCTTGTCCTCCTGCTCTCTCTGTGTATAACATCTATACCCCATATACAGATGGTTCACGCTTCTTTGGCAGAGAATTTTCATAGTCTATAATCTAGAAAATATGTTAAAATATTATACATAGGATCAGTTGAAAAGAGGTGGTATAACATGTCGAAGGAAGATCGTCATATTACTTGGCAAGCATCGAGTTTAAATCGGCAGGATCGGGAGAATAACAACGGACACCGTAGTCGCACGATATGGTTTACAGGTTTATCCGGGGCGGGTAAGTCCTCCATTGCCTTTGCGCTAGAGAGAACCTTGCATGAACAAGGTGTCCGCTGTTATGTGCTGGATGGTGATAACGTACGGCATGGATTGAATCGGGATCTTGGCTTCACCGCTGCAGATCGGCAGGAAAACCTGCGTCGCATCGGAGAAGTAAGCAAGTTGATGGTAGATGCGGGACTGCTTGTGCTTTCGGCATTTATTTCCCCTCACGCACAGGATCGGGAGATGGTCAGGCAGCTGTTTGAACCGGAGGATTTCATCGAGGTCTATGTTCGTTGTTCTATTGAAGAATGTGAGCGGCGTGATCCCAAGGGTCTCTACAAAAAAGCTCGCAAAGGTGAAATTCCTCATTTTACTGGCATATCTGCTCCCTATGATATCCCAACCTCTCCTTCATTCGTCATTGATACCGAACAATGCAGTATTGAGGAAGCCGTTCAAGAGATTGTGCAACATCTGCAACGAATCGGTGCCTTACATCTTCCTGTACAGACCAACTCATCCCTGATTTATTAATTCAATTCAAGTAAATAATAAAGAAATGAAAGGCGTCCCTTGGCGGCACGCCTTCTTTTCATTCTATTTCTATTTAGCAACGCTCACTTCTCTGTAATTCGTTAATAAGAATACAATTTATGGTTTACTGTCCAGCAGCACCAGCTTGCATATGAAGCAGTTTGCTGAAAGTGCCTGACGAATCCATAGATAATTGCTGATATCCGCCTTCTTGAATGACCCGCCCTTCTTCCAAAACAATGACACGGTCAGCGGTTCGGATCGTGGAGAGTCGATGTGCAATGACGATAATGGTGACGTGTCCCTTTAATCGTTCAAGCGCTTCATGGATCTGCTGTTCGTTTTCACTGTCCAGTGCACTCGTTGCTTCATCCAATACCAATACCGAGGGATTACGAAGCATGGTCCGTGCCAGCACAAGACGCTGACGTTCTCCACCCGACAGGCGGATGCCGCGATCCCCTATAATCGTGTCCAAGCCTTGGGGAAGCTTGCGAACGAACGAAGCCGAGGAAGAAAATCGTAGTGCCCGCCACATCTGTTCTTCACTTGCATCCGGATCAACCAGACGTAAGTTCTCACGAATGCTGGTATGAAACAAAAAAGGATCTTGGGACACATACCCGATTGAACTTCTCCAGTTCAATAACTGTTCCTCAGTCAAAGGTTTTCCGTCAATCAGGATACGACCACTCTCAGGCTTCACCAGACCCATAATCAGATCAATCAATGTGCTTTTCCCTGCACCCGATTTCCCAACAATAGCAGTCATGCCTTGAGCCGGAATAGATGCTTGCACGTTCTTTAATGCATACGTGTCACTTCCCTCATAACGGTAGTTCACATCCTCACACATGATACCGTCCACCAGTTCGATTGGAACAATAGGCCGGGAAGCAGATGTACCTTTCTCTATCTTTGAATCACGGATCTCACGGTTTTTCTCCGTTTGATCCTTCAACTCTCTCACGATCCGAAATGCCGGCAACATTGAACTGATGTACTCCAGATTAGACTGAATCGCAGTAAACCTTGGCCATAATCGCGAAAAAATCAAAATAATCAATAACAGATTGGCTGGAGGCACCGACATCACCTGTAAAGAAAGGTAAATAAACGCCGCAATGATTATCGCTGCTGACACCCGATGAATGAGCTGTGTGCCTGTGTTTAGCTGACTAAACTGCACCACATTACGCTCAATTTGTCTGCATATGCGATCAAACCAGCGGATATGGGAACTTTCCAGCATATTGCTCTTAATGTCCTTAATCCCGTTGAAATGCTCCGTTATCCCGTAATAGTAGCTCTGCGAGAATTCGGAAGTCTGATCTCCAATCTGTTTGGCACGCCTAACAAACTTTCTTAGTAATACAAATAACAACAAACCACTGGCAAGTACAAGCGATGTGAGCTTTGCTGATAACCAGAAGGCCAGCCCGATCTGAATCGCTGTAAAAATCAGCGAGGCTGCCATCTGCAGAATCAGACTTGTTCCCTGACTTACTCTGGCAAGTTCTGTAGTTAATATATGGTTGAAATCGGATTTTCGTTTTTGGAGAAAAAAAGACCACTGGGCCCGAAGTAGTGCACTGTAGGTTTCCAGGCGCAGCGTTCGTATGAATTGCTGCTGAATACGGGTATTGCGAATCGTCTGAAGACGCTGCATCCAAGCCTGTCCCGAGAGGATAAATACAAAAGCCAGTAGAACAATTAGCAATTGACCATTTTCCGAGAATTGGTGGAGTAGCTCCGTTAACCAGGGGATATGTATACCAGAAGAGCCCATTTCAAAAACACCAATTAAACTTAACATAGGAACAAGCATATATATGCCAATTCCTTCCATTAAACCGATCAAGATCATAGCTAACAGATTCCAATATAAAATAGGCCCGGAAATATGATGCAGTTTTCGCATGAAATAATTTAACTCGGAGATCATACCTTTCCCCTCTCTGCCATCGTGCTTTTTTTGAAGCGCCGCCAGAACCAGAGAAATGGACGTAACGGAAAATACAGAAAAAACAAAGAACGTGGTAGCGGAAATTGATGCACGTCCCAAGTACTTGGATATAACCGCTCAATAAAGAAAAACCATTTTTGCCTCGTACTGCGAAGAGAGAATAAATAAGATGAATAGTTGTGTAGCTCTTCTGGACTGTCTAACATTTCGTTCATAAACAGCGCGCCTTCTCTCGCCAGTCGTTTTCCCGTGCGCTCACGCGTAGCCATAATCGATAAATACGGATCGCCCAGCGGGGTATGCAACAGATCCGAAACGAGGTGTAATGTTTGGGAACCGATGGATAGACGTCCTTCTGCTTTCAAACGACGTTCTACCTTTTTCATATCGAGCGGCATCGTACGAATCATCTGATCGATATCCAGTAACCACCGCAGTCTGAACCAGCCGTGTCTCGCACCATGCGTCACTAAATAAACCCATAAATCCTCTCTTTCAAGCATACGTACAGGTGTCTGGGTGTACGAACTGAATCGGCTTCGTTTCCACAACAGTTCAAACTCCGTTTCCCGGCCAGAATCAGGGTTAAGCCGCCAATGGATCTCCACTTGAGTACGCTTGACCGGATGAATATAACAGATATGATGTTCCCGCCACTTCCAGCTACGAACAGTAAGCGCCCTTTCTCCTTCTTTGCACTGGTATCCAAGGTCGTCAAGAATACGCCCAGCTTCCTCCACATTCTGAACTGGAATTAAAATATCCAGATCTTTCGAAGTCCGCATGGACACATCACCGTACAGATCATGAGCCAGAGCAGGCCCTTTCAGTGTAATCGTGCGAATGCCACGCTCCCGAAAGGCTCCACACACTTGCTCCATCTCGGCAGTTAAATGTAACATACGGAAGGTATTAATCGTATACTGCTGTTTCAAACTCCCTAAAACGGCTTCGGGAATAAACCGCAAATCCAGCATTTTTAATTTTACATAAATAACAGAATACAGACGATGATGGACCACAAGCTGTAAAAAAAGTGGCCAATCCATCTCGTGCAGTCGGCCCTTGATCTCCTCGGAAGTCAGATCTGCCAGATCATCTCTAAGCAGGCTCAAGATTAGCTTGAGCTCCTTCGGAAACCCTGTGGAATACAGTTCAGTTTCATGCGTCATAGACAATCTCTCCAGATCCCTTCTCAGGACATCGTTTGCCAAACACGCCGACGACCGTATATTGATCCATCGTGTCTGCTCCAGTTACGATCAGTTTTCCACTTCGCAGCCAGGCGTGTGCCATCAGTTGTCCTTGCTTATTCCTTGCAGTCCCCATATATAATGTACTTGCGATATTACGCCGTTCCAGCATTTTCATTGCAGCTATCGCCATAACAAGACATTGGCTTTCCCAAAACGTATATTTGCTAGCAATCATAACGGCTTTCGATATGTTTCTTATTTCCGCCACTTGAGTCCGATTCAATCCAGTGACAGGTGTTTCGACCATAGGCGTACCCAGCCTCGGAGCAATTTTGGCAAACGGCCTTGCCTTTTGCACTCTCGCCCATCCTAGCAGGATATAAGCTTCCCATACCAAACGCCTTATCGTACCTGGAAGCGAGAAATAGGACTTCATTTTACGAAACATATTTTTACACTCCGCGCGAAATGTTGATTAAACCTTCACGTGAGAGGTGTTCCAAAAAAGCCACAACCTGATCACGGCATTGTTCTGCCTGAATGTCATATTCTGTAGCAAGCGTCTCAATCAATTCATTCAGCGTTCTCTCTTCTGCAATCAGTTCCCAGATTCGCCCGCCTGTACTTCCCAGATTGTAATATTTCCCGGAATGGATGCTCATCATCACCTTTTCGCCACCCATATCACTGACCAGGTTGCCTTCCTTCCGGATTACGACGTCATTCGCATCGATAGGTGTAATTGCTGTCATATTTCTGTATGCACTCCTTTACGTATATGATTAAGGATCCGATCCACCATTTCAAATGCTGTAAAATGGTGCCCCGTTCTGCTAATTCTGTTAATCTCCACACTGGCTGAAAGTCTTGAAGCTGTTTCAAACAACCATTGGGCGAGTCCTTGGCGATTCACCAGTCCACCGCGAAAGGTATGAGAGCAGAGCAAGTGCAGACGTTCCAGACCACTTACCTCCTGCAAATGCACAGAACCGGATTCCTGGTCCGGCTCAGGTACAAGTTCGTAGATTCCCCCAAGTGGAACAGCCCTCTCGTGAAAGTAGTGCTGAACCGGTATGGCGTATTTCGTAATTTCAGCATGCACCGTTGCATAATCCTGCTGCTTCATTCCGAAGCCTTCCAGGCTAGGCTGCCATAATTTCTGCTGGGGATATCCGGGGGATACGATTGCTCTGCCTCCAGCATCCCAGGTCAAGGCAACCACATCATCGGTGAGAAGAGGATATCCGCGCGAGGCCAGTGCCGCGGACAACGTAGACTTTCCTGCGCCGGAATGCCCAACGAACGCGTAGGCCCAACCATCAATCACAACTGCGCTTCCGTGCAGAGGAAGAATACCACGCTGCATCATAATCACGGACATGCATGTCCCGAGGATAAACAGCCTGACTTTTTTCGGATCGGCACCAGATACTTGAGAGACAACGATTCTTTTGCCATGATCCATTAAAAACAGACCCGTATCTTCGATTCTGAAAAAAAGACAACCGTCTCGCGCCACAAAATTGTCGCTGCCAACATCCCATTTCTGCCATAACCCTGCCAGATCAAATGACTCGATCTGTACATCAGCTACATCCTGCTGCGTTTCAGCAGTCAGAGTTGCCCGCTGCAACTCGGGCATCGGAATCTGACTCAACCAGCGTAAACCATAAGCTTCATAGTACAAAGGCATCAGTAAGGGCGCCTCCTTCATTTATAGATATGAAAAAAGCCCTGATATTCACAAGCTCAATATTAGGGCGGAGGCGAAAAAGCTGGATGGGTTGCATTTCCGCCCTTTAAGTATGAACTAGCTGGGGAAACTACAAAATTAGGACGTTGGATCGTACATGTCGGCGTCGTGGACAGTAATCCAGTCGATTTGTCTGTATCCTACCCCTGCCATCGTTTCATTCACATCCAACACTTCAAGAACAGGTGCTTGCCATTCCTTTTTTTCGTTTTGCATCGTTTTCACCTCCTTTCAAGAGCGTATACCTTGGCCTCGGATCAAAACTTCTGAATAAATCGGTATACAATTAAACTGTGCATCATCAAACGCAAATCTGGATGGGATGCGAGTTCGGGCCTGGGACTTGGAAAATTAGCCAGAGCTGATTTAATCCGATCCGTGTTTAATATGCCGGCAACCTGACTGTCAGAACACAAGGTTTGCAGTTCCGAGGTAAACGTCTGCCAGTCAGGCAAAATACGGTGCAACCAATCCGCAGGCTGTACGCCCCGTACACGCTGATTAAGCCTTACTTTGTCCGGCAATTCCGGCGATGTAGCCCGGCGAATGAGCGAACGATCCGTTCCCTGCCTTACATACTGTTCGATCGGTACAGAGAGACAAAATCGAATCACTCTTGGATCACTTGTGGGATCACGTTCCCATGCCCGGTAACGGAGAGAACACTTGGTGGCGACGGCCCCATTTTTATTCGCGATTGCCAGATTATTAAACTTGTCGGCTCGCACCTGAAGTGCATCGGCCCGTGCACCGCCCTGGAGTACAAGGATGGATTTAAGTCGATCCAGCACGCCCGTTCTTCGGGCCAAATCCGGATGAATCAGTTGTGCGCCTGCTGGCTGAGCTGTCCCTTTGTTATTTCCTTTGAACCAGTCCGGGAACGCTTTACGGCCTGTGATTCGGGCGATGCGTGAGAATGCCATCCCTGTTCGTTCGCTGTACTGTTGCATCTCGCGGAACCAGCGGAAATATCGGCCACTTTTCAGTAGACTGGCATAATAATCAAGTGCAGGTCCCCATGAGATCGTAAAATTACCACGTGCGCCTGTCAGCAAAATACCGGCATCCTGCTCGCTCGCTTTTTCATAAAAGCCACGGATCCAGAATGAATTTTCAAAGTATTTGTAAGGCATCTCCATCATGTTCAGCCACGTATCTACTTCACTGAGCGGACTGCGTCCTTCAAAATCGAGATAGTTTTCCGAGATATTGCCTACGTGATTAATGGTGGAACGAATAAATGGCCGCTCGTCTGCTAGTAGCGTTTTCGACGTGTAATCCGTAAAATCCGGAACTGGCACGTAGCTGTAAGCATGAAGCTGCTTTCCCTGACTTCGGAGTGTCCCGGAAGCAAATCCTGCAACCGCTCCTGAATCCAGTCCACCACTTAACGCCGCCGCAACCTGTCTATGCGTCCGTAAGCGTGAACCTACGGCTTGGCTAAACACCTCGCGAAAAGCTTCTACATAGTCTTCATCCGATTTGAGTCGAAGCGGTTCGACATCATCCCAGCGATGATATTGCCTGAGTTCGATCCTCCCGTTTCGAAACGTCAGCGTGTGCGCAGAGGGCAACTGGTTCATTCCGCGATACACCGTGGAATGAATATCAGCTGAATCATGCATGTCGGGAATGGCCAGAAATTCGGATAGCCAGTTTTCGTCGAGTGCCTTCTGCACTCCTCCAAGCTCAAGCAATGGCTTCATTAACGTACAGAAGGCAAATCGTGAACCGTCATGTCGGTAATAAAATGCCCGCATGCCCGTAATATCCCTCGCAGCAAACAACATGCGGCGGCGTTCATCCCAGATCGCAAATACAAAGTCCCCCAGAAGGTGACTAGCTACATCTTCTCCCCAGCGCTGGTATGCACGGAGAATCAGTTCGCTGTCCGCCATTCCAGCCAGCTCTGCTCGTGAAATCTGCAACTGATCGGCCAGTTGCTCACGGTTATCCAAAATGGCATCTGAAGTGATGGTCATTTGACTTTCTTCATCATACAAAGGCAATTTCTCGTTTACGGACTCCAGCGTAATCCACTGAGCATGGCAACTAAGAAAGGCTTCATCCCCTTTCCATACCCCTGTTGTATCTGCCGGGATATGCCCAAGACTTGCGTAGAGCCGCCAGCTGTCCTCCCATAGCGCTTGCTGACCTTCCGTATGTACGATTCCGGCTATCGCGCTCATGACTTTCCTCCCCGAACAATCTTGCGCTGGGATGCCCATGCGCTAATTCGATGACCAAATGGTATCCATGATTTGATTCGTTGCAATTTGCTATGGGCAGCATGCAGCTGTTTCTTCAATCGTTCCCGCTCCGTATAGCCACGTTCCAGGCGCTGATCCGCTGCGCGAAGTGCTGCCTGCAACTGTCTGATCGTGGCCATAGCGGCTAGTGACGGGTCAATCTTGGCTTTTTCCTTTTCCTCACTGCCGCTGTGGATCGGAGACCGGTCCTTGGCTCCATTCATCGGTGCATCCATGCGGTAATTTGGTTGCCAACGGCACTCCGTTGCCAGTACTAGCTGTTGCTTGAGCCGCTCCAATACCTCCGCATCCGGCTCTGCCTGAAACTGGACTCCTGTCCAATCTTCAGCTTCTTGCAGCTGTTCACTGTACCCCATCCGGTGGAACAGATTCGCACCGAGTACACGGCAATACAGTTCAACTTCTTGCCGCTCAAGTATGTTTTTCCAGTTGTTAACAGAATCTTGATGTGCTTCTTGATATGAAGATAGGAAGGGATCCCCAACGCCCATACTATAGAACATGTCAGATTTCGTACTATCAACAAACTGACCATACCGCTCCATTCCTTGTTCATAAGTTATGCCTAGAAAAGCACATAACTTCTCCAGTTCTTCCTGAGGTTTCATAACAAGCTGCTCATATTTCAATTCGTAGGCCAAAGGATGAGCCTCTGCAAAATAATCATTTAATCGAGTTAGACCAAGTGTCAGGTCTACGGCTTTCATATTGAGTTTTGAATGATTCAGACTCTGGATCAGATCAAAACCTTCGCCGGTGTGGCGATTTACTTTTTTAAAGGATGCCGCTACAGAAAGGGGGTTACGCTGAAGATGAATGCGTCTGGACTGCGGAAACAACCGATCCAGCCATTCAAGCATATAATAATAACGCGGAGATTTATCAACGATGAAGTCTGCTCCGCTCCCTTCCAAAAATCCATTATATATTTCAAGAGCAAAGCTTCTGCACGCCTTTTCGAAAATATCCTCGGACACCATCGCTTGATAAAATTGACGGATGATGGAACTTCCACCGTAAGCGCGAGAATCGGCTTTGGACAAATCGACGAGATTCATCAGAAACCACATCTCCTGCGTGGCAAATATGCGACTATGATTTTGCAGCATAACGGTAGATAACGAACTGCCACTGCGGGGAATGCATAATAAAAAGACAAGTCCGTTTCCTTGCGTATCTATCAATGGCAGCCTCTCCTCTGTAAATTTATAAAATTATGCCGTGGGATCGGATCGACCGGATGATCATTACCTTGGAAATGACAGGGAATTTCGACACTCTAAGATACAATATGTATTTATATCTTTACTCTATGATACAAAATGTATCATGTCAATCTTTTATTTTCACCTTTTCATAATTTATTCACTTGCCAATGATCTAAGTACGTAACAATGCAAAAAAAGCCTCCAGATCCTGTTATGAGATAAACAGAATCCGGAGACCGGGATAATCAATAAGAGTCACGGCACGGTTACAATATCAAGCCTAATCTAAACCAAACTGACCTAATCTAACCTAACCAAATGAAACCAAACTAAACTTATCCGGTAAAGGTAACCTCCTTCCCTTTTCCAGCCATACCTAGGCCTTGCATACGTTCAAACTCTTCCTGGTCGGCTGACTGAGCATCCTGCATTCCTTTCTGTACCTTCACGGTTAATAAAACCGCAATGCCTGCTACAAAGAAGAAGATCAGCGACAGAATCCCCCAGCGGGTAGAACCTGTAATCTGTCCCACGTAACCAAATACAAATGGGCCAAAGATCGAAGCGAACTTCCCTGTAATGTTAACAAATCCAAAGTACTCACCCGTTCGTGCAGCCGGCATCAGATTACTAAACAGGGAACGCGCCGTCGATTGACTAATCCCTTGCACCACGCCAACCAACCCTGCGAGCACATAAAAATGCAGAGCTTGGGTCATAAAGTAGCCAAGTATAACGATACAAATATAAATACTTAAACTTACCAATAACACCTGTTTAGCTCCCCACCGCTGCGCCCAAGCACCTAGAAGCAGTGTACAAGGAAAACCGATAAATTGCGTAATTAGCAACGCCAACATCAAATCCGATGTGCCAATGCCAATGCTTGTCCCATAGATTGTAGCCATCAGAATAATGGTATTAATCCCGTCATTGAAAAACCAGAATGCCACCAACATCCGAAGCAACTGTGGAAAACGCCGGATCTGCCCGAAGGTTTCCCGTAATCTGCGTACACCAATCTTTGCATAACCTGTCACGGATGCAGGCAACTCAGGCGAGGCTGGTCTTCTAGGTGCATAGCGGAAGATGGGAAGCGAGAACAGCAACCACCACAGCGATACCGAAATGAATGCAAGTCTTGTACCTGCAAGTGTACTCGGCATGCCGAACCAGCCTGGCTGCTGAATCATTAACAGATTGATTGCAAGCAGTAACCCCCCGCCGATATAACCATAGGCATAACCTTTGGAGGACACCATATCTCTTCGCTCTACAGGAACTAAATCCGGTAACATGGCATCATAGAAGGTATTTCCACCGGCAAAACCAATCGTGGTTAATACAAGCAGGGTAGACGCAAGCAACCAGTCTCCTTCTCCGATCACGCTGAACCCGAGCGTTGCCACAATTCCCGTTATCGCGAAAACTCGCAGGAAGTCCCCTTTTCGTCCCGATAGATCAGCCAGCGTTCCTAGCAGCGGAGTTAACAGTGCCACACACAACATTCCAATAGAATGTGTATAAGCAAGGTAAGAAGCTGCCGTATCCTTATCCAATGTTGCCGCAGCAACAGAAGCATAGAATACAGGTAGCACCGCCGCAAGCACGGTTGTTGCATAAGCTGAATTGGCCCAGTCATACATAATCCAGGCTTTTACTGCACGTTTATCCACACTTAATCCTTCCTTTACATGCACCAAGGTTCGATGCTCAGAATCAGACCTTTTTCTCTATTGTAAAGGAAAGATATCACATATGATCATGATTTTTGTAAAATTTAAACATGTACCCCACTTTCACCTATCCTAAGGCAGTTGCAGCGTATTTCATTCATTTTAGTTCAGATCGCATCACATATCGTCCCCGCCCGTGAATATACTTAATTACCGACAGGCCAAACTGTGCCGCGTAATCAATGGGGGGTGCCTACATGTCAAATTCACACCAGCCTTACTCGTTCGTCGTATCCCGGGAAGATTGGTCGCTTCACCGCAAAGGGTACCAGGACCAGCAGCGCCATCAGCAAAAGGTGAAAGATGTCATTAAGCAGAATCTGCCCGATCTGATCACCGAAGAAAATATTATCATGTCCGATGGACAACAAATCATCAAGGTACCCATTCGCAGTCTGGATGAGTACCGTTTCGTGTATAACTACCAGAAGCAAAAACATGTCGGTCAGGGGGACGGTGACAGTCAGGTTGGTGATGTCATTGGCCGTGATCCTGCGTCCCAGAAGCCGGGCAAAGGTGAAAAAGCTGGCGATCAACCAGGTCATGACATTGTTGAAGCTGAGGTCAGCATCGAGGAATTGGAAGATATTCTTTTTGCCGAACTGGAATTGCCGGATCTGAAACAAAAGGATAAAGATTTGATCGAGACACATACCGTGGTCTTCAACGATATTCGCAAAAAAGGCATGCAGTCCAACATCGATAAGAAACGAACCATTCTGGAGAACCTGCGCCGCAATGCAACAACGGGTAATCCGGGCATCCATCACATCAGTCCGGATGATCTCCGTTACAAGACGTGGGAAGACAAAATCATCCCTCAGTCCAATGCCGTCATCATTGCCATGATGGATACATCCGGGTCGATGGGATCATTTGAAAAATATTGCGCCCGCAGTTTTTTCTTCTGGATGACGCGTTTTCTTCGACGTCAGTATGAGAAAGTCGAAATTGTGTTTCTGGCTCACCACACGGAAGCCAAAGAAGTGACGGAAGAGGAATTTTTCACACGTGGCGAGAGCGGCGGTACGATCTGCTCCTCTGTATATATGAAAGCACTGGATATCATCGATAAACGTTATCCTCCTTCGAGTTATAACATCTACCCGTTCCATTTCTCGGATGGCGATAACCTGACCTCGGATAATGAGCGCTGCGTGAAGCTGATCGGCGAGTTAATGAAGCGCAGCAACATGTTTGGTTACGGTGAAGTGAACCAATACAACCGTAGCAGTACACTGATGTCTGCCTACCGTCATATTAAGATGGATCAGTTTATGTATTACGTCATCAAGGAAAAAGGCGAAGTGTATAAAGCGCTCCGCAGCTTTTTTCAAAAAAGAGAAGGGGGCAGCCTGGGATGACCGATGAGATCCGCGAATTGGAATACGCGATTGCTGAAATTATGGAGATTGCCGATGGATTCGGCCTCGACTATTACCCGATGCGCTACGAGATCTGCCCGTCGGATATCATCTACACCTTCGGTGCTTACGGCATGCCAACAAGGTTCAGCCACTGGAGCTTTGGCAAAACGTTTCACAAAATGAAAATGCAGTATGATTTTGGCCTGAGCAAAATTTATGAACTCGTTATTAACTCCAACCCTTGCTACGCCTTCCTGCTGGATGGCAACTCTCTGATTCAGAACAAATTAATCGTCGCCCACGTACTCGCACACTGCGACTTTTTCAAAAACAATGCACGCTTCTCCAAATCCAACCGCAATATGGTTGAAAGCATGGCCGCCACGGCGGATCGAATCAGCAACTATGAGATGGAATATGGCACCGAAGCGGTAGAATCCTTCATCGATGCCGTGCTCGCAATTCAGGAGCATGTGGACCCGCAACTCATCAAACCGCGGCACCTCGACAAACAGCGTTACATGGAGATGAAAATTCGGGAACAGCGTGGTGATAAAGCCCCTAAACCGGAAGGCCAATATGACGACCTGTGGTCTCTCGACAATCTGCAGACCGAAGAAAAACCTGCGGACAGTTTGCAGGTACACCATTTTCCACCAGAGCCGGAGAAAGACATTATGTGGTTCATCCAAGAGTTCTCCGAGGTGCTCACCGATTGGCAGCGGGATATTATGAGTATGATGCGTGAGGAAATGCTCTATTTTTGGCCTCAGATGGAAACAAAAATCATGAACGAAGGCTGGGCTTCGTACTGGCATCAACGTATTATACGCGAACTCGACCTGAGTAGTGAGGATACGATTGAGTTTGCCAAGCTGAATTCTTCCGTTGTGCAGCCGTCTAAACAAAGTCTGAATCCATATTACCTGGGACTGAAAATTTTTGAAGATATCGAACGCCGCTGGGATCACCCGACGCGCGAGGAGCAGGAACGATGGGGGCGCCAGCCTGGGCAAGGCCGGGCCAAAATGTTCGAGGTGCGCGAGTTCGACTCGGATACCTCCTTCATCCGTAATTACATGACCAAAAAGTTAACCGAAGACCTCGACCTCTACGTGTTCGAGAAAAAAGGCCCGGACTGGAAAATTACCGACAAGTCCTGGGAAAACATCCGCGACCAGCTTGTATTTTCCCGCATTAACGGCGGCTCTCCCTATCTGGTCGTACAGGATGCAGACTATCTGCGTACAGGCGAACTCGTATTGAAACATCAGTATGAGGGCATCGAGCTGGATCTGAAATACATGGAGCGCACGCTCCCGTATCTGTACCGTCTCTGGGGACGTACGGTGCACGTGGAGACCCGTGTGGAGGATAAACCCATCTGGTTCACCTATGACGGCAAAAAGCACCACCGCAAGTTTTTATAAACGGGAGTGACATAACCGGGTATGTGGAGCATGAGTCCACGTGAGATGGTACCAATCTTTAGCTTTGCCTTTAGAAAAAGAATGACTTATCTTCCGCTTAAAACATATGCGGATATGACATGAAAACAAAAAAAGCGGCAAGTTCTCGATACAACTCAGGAACTTGCCGCTTGGCCGTTAAAACTTAATTTTCTAAAACTAAAATCGATATTTACGATTCATCGCACCTTGTTTAAATGAGGCTATCCACTGTTCTTTATATGTTCAATCAGATCTGTAGAGGAAAATATTAAGCCTTCCTCAATATCATTCTCGGATATTTCGATCATTTGTCGTATATCAGAATCAGAATCCAGTTCAATGACAGTTTCATCTAATGTTCTCATACTAAATTTCATTTGGCTCAACCTCTTATCGATAAACATCACTAAACTCGCCCTATCTATATTCAATTAAATATTGAAGTTCCTTCTCTCCCTCAATCAGTTCTTTTGTAATTTCAGAACAGTAAATCAGAAAACTAGGTCTTCCTTCTTTTTTATCAAAAATATAAATTTTAGCCACAAGAGAGAACCCTTTTTCTAACAAATAGTAATATAGATAGTTGAATGGTTTCATAATATATCCAACTTTTTCTTTTGTGTCAGAGTTTAAAATCATAATAGCCTTGTCATCATTTTCATTGTTTCGATCGACTTGCAAAATTAATCTTGTATCCTTTGAAAGTGCTGTATTATTTTCCTTTGTATACGACCATCCGGCAACTTCGCTATCTAAGAATAACGATTTATTCTCAAATACAACAGGTGCGATTAGAGAGAGCGAATCTGTCGCTAATCTCCCTTTAGTTAAACATAAATAATCCCAAACTAAATCTTCTCCATCACTAAGATTATTTTCTTCTAATAACTTTTTAAATGCTCCTCTGTTAGCTCCTGGCGTTCTGCGCTCAAAAACCGAGAATAATTTATCACTTCTATACACTTTATTTTCGTCACTTAATCCGATAAAGGGTGAAAAACCATGTTCTTTAGCAGCATTAAGAGAGTTATTCTCGTATCTAAAAATATATTGTTTATTCTTCTTTTCTAAAATACCCACTAAGAAATTCTCTCCGTTTGGACCTTTCCAAAATACTAAAAGTTTATTATAAATTGGTTTCATCTCAATAACTCCTCTAACATTAAGTCACGCCTTACAATCAGGAATTTGTTAACAAATTCCTTTTGAATATCACTCATTACAATAGAAGGTACTCTATTTATACATTCGTTAATTTTATCATCTGATAATTTAAAAAGTGAAGAAGCGAATTTTTTAATATCTGGAGAAACTTTAATCACTTCTTTCAAAAACGTAAAGAAATTTAATTTAGTATTATTATCAATATTTCCCCAGCGTATCTGCGGAGACGCCTTCTTATTAAACAGATATGCATCGAACATTTGCTTATCCTTGAACATAAGTTCTATTCTACGTTCTGGCAACTCTCTTCCTAGTGAAGATGAATTATCATAGAAAGGTGCAAAAGTGATCCTTGAGGAAACCTCATCCCTAATAATACCGAAATTGTCCTGATGTCTATCTGTGTTCCCTATTAGAGTATCAAAAATAATCATTTTATATAAATCATCCAACATATTCCTTTGGGAAAACAGTCTTAATAACAAATCGAAGCTATATATCTCTTTTCTTCCCTTTAAGCGCTGACGATCATAACTATCATCAAATTCCATAATCATATCAGCGCCCTCAATAAGACTTTCGAGATCTTCTTCTATAAATGAATGACACAAAGCTCCAAAGATCAAAGACACGTCCTTAAATCTTGATTCATCTAGATAATAATCTTGAAAGAAACTAGTGCTTGCTTTGATACAGCCAACATCAACTTTATGCACATTAAAATCTAATAATCCCCCGATATCAGAGGCCAACTTCTCGGACCACATCTCCCCAGTTACTTCCTCTATGAGATTATTACCGGTTGTCAAAGACACGGGCAATTTAAATAACACTAATTTATTCGTTTCTGGATGTCGGTACCATCTCTTTTCTTTGGAGCCAGAAACACTCAATGTTTCGCTTTTCCAATCACTAATATCAAGGATAGTATTCATATACTGATCTGCTCCCGTGTACAAAATTAACTTAAATTCTTTTGCAAGGATAACTATCTTAAAAAAATGTTCAATGTTAACTTACCAACAGTTCATTTCCTTGCTAACAATTATATCATACAAGAATTTTATATAGCTCTTACTTATTAACTTAACAAAAAACGACAAATCTCTTACTTCGAGATTTGCCGCTTGGCCGTTTATACCGAATGAAATACCGTATTACGTTCCCCAAGCAAACGCAGGGGTACAAAGAAATTGTTTTCCACTTCACTTGCTGGTAACGGCCTGCTGAAATAATAACCCTGAATCTCCCGACAGTCATTTTGCATCAAAATATCGAGCTGGCCTTTGGTCTCAATCCCTTCAGCGATCACTTCCATCTTAAGATTCTGGGCCATCGAAATAATTGTGGCTACGATCGCCTGATCGCTGTGGCTTTCGGTGATATCCGTGACAAACGAGCGGTCGATCTTGAGTTTGTGGATCGGGAAATGCTTCAGATAACTTAGTGAACTGTATCCTGTGCCGAAGTCGTCCAGACTAATCTTCACACCCAGAGCGGATAGCTCGTTTAGAATCGCCGTGGACACCGCTGCATCCATCATCATGCTCTCTGTAATTTCCAGTTCCAGATATTTGGCTTCCAGACCTGTCTCAATTAAAGCATTCTGTACCTGCTCCACCAGGTTCGATTGATGAAATTGCTGGCTGGACAAGTTCACTGACACCGGAATCAGCGGCCCACCACTAGCGTGCCACAGCTTCATCTGTCTGCAGGCTTCACGAATCGTCCAGTTACCAATATCATAGATCATGCCTGTCTCCTCGGCCAGCGGGATAAATACATCGGGTGCAAGCAGCCCTTTAAGCGGATGTTGCCAGCGAATCAGAGCCTCTACCCCGATCATTCGGCTGTCCAGCGTACGAATCTGCGGCTGATAATACAGTACCATCTCATTGCGCTCCAGTGCCTTCCTTAGATAACCTTCGAGCTCAATCCGTTCGTAAAGCTCAGAGTCGAGCTGAGCCGTATAGAACTGGTAACCGTTCTTTCCGTTTTTCTTGACTTCATACATGGCGGAGTCCGCATGTTTGATCAAAGCATCCGTTCCTGCCCCATGTTCAGGGTACATAGCAATACCGATACTTGCTGTAACGTAAAAATCATTTTCCTTCAAACGATACGGTTGCTTAATCGCTTCCACAATTTTTTCGGCAAGACAAACCACTTGCCTCTCATCCGCTTGTTCCCCCGTGACCACCATCGTGAACTCATCTCCGCCCATTCGGGCTAGCGTAACATTGGTCGTTGCCTGAGGATGAGAAGCACCGATAGTCGTGACAATACGGTGGCTAACTTCCTTCAGAAACACGTCGCCAATAGAATGACCCAAGGAGTCATTAATCATTTTGAAACGGTCGATATCCATAACCATCACAGCAAACTTATGCTGTTTTTGTTCACACGCATGGATGGTATTAGCCAGTACCTCATCCAGCTTGCGTCGATTAGGCAGACCCGTAAGCGGATCATGCAGAGCCTGATGCCGAATGTTTTGCTGTGCCTGGGTCTCTTCCGTGATATCTTTAATCAAGATATGGCTTCCGACATGGGTGTCATCAATAATGACCGGAATGACCGCAATACTTAAGTCAAGGAGTTCATTTTGTGTATTTTTCATCTTCGCCATATAATGCCTTTGTTCCAGATCCGGCTGATCCCAAGCGTGAATGGTATCTTTACTTGAACACTCCACATCAATCTGTTCGATAATCTGATTAATCGGGCGATCAATCACCCTTTTCTCAGAATATCCAGTAATTGTGGTAACTACAGCGTTAATGCCTTTAATGATACCTTCGCGATCCACAGAAACGATGGCATCCGAATGATTATGGTACAGGGCATGATACCACTGTTCATTTTCACGAATACGTTGATCTTTCTGAACCATCCGTTGATTGATGAAATTACCGAATAACGTGAGACCAATGGCCACAAACGTTCCCGCCGCAATAAGGTAAGCAAGAACCTCTGACTCCAGCTGTCTGCTTAGACTCTCAGGGATTGCTTGAACTTGATGAAAATGGGCTGCCGCCATTCCGGTGTAGTGCATGCCTGTAATAGCCAATCCCATAATGAGTCCGCTACCTATTTTATAGACCCAATGATGTCTGGATTCCGGACGATTGAAAAAAAACATCAGCCACAGCGCTGCATAGGAAGCAAGTGCCGCGATCAGAACGGATAACACCACAAGGCCCGGCTTGTAAGTTATCGGAATGGACATCGCTGCCATGCCCACATAATGCATAGAGGTGATACCTGCGGTCAGCAACAATCCGGCAAACACAAGTTTGCTAATCCGGTTGGACGGGCGACCTGCAAATTCCAATGCTACCCCCGACGCGATAATAGCTAACAAAACGGACAAGATCACCTTGTCCACGGAATAGGAAACGTGAATTGGCAACACAAAAGCGATCATGCCGACAAAGTGCATCGACCAGATACCCAGTCCCATAGAGATTGCCCCGCAAGCAACCCACCAGTGACGCGCTCTTCCGCTCGTCAAAGATACACGGCCTGCAAGATCAAGTGCTGCATAAGAGGCTAACGACGCAATGAAATAGGATAAAATAACAAGTTGTAGATTGTACGTGCCATGTATGTGCTCCACTCACTCTGTCCTTTCAGCCGGGTAATGCTCATATGTATGTTAAATGTAAAAAAGAAGCGAGTGCGCTGCCTAGATGACAGGCACTCCCTCCGTAGCATTTGACTTTGCGACTAGCGACTTAGTCATAAACCGATTGGCATACAATGAAACCCGCTAATGATGAATGTTTATAGTCTAAACGTCCCAGCCCTGAAAATCAACACTTATTTCCAGAAGCACAGCGCATTTCACCCTAGTCACATATTTGTTACACTTCATTAAACAGTTTAATCGAAAGCCTGGTCAGTAACTCTACTTCTTCACCAATAGCAGACTACCGAATCCGGACGTATCGCGGTACGAATTGCCTGAAGGATCACTCCACATGAAAACACTGCTACGTTTTCCATCTCCAGCACCGTCATCATTCACCTGCAGATCGAACCCGATCCATTTACTTTGCTTAGGGTTAACATTCTCCAGCGGAATAGCTGCCTCTACCACATACCCTTCCTTCGTCAGACGTGTGCTTGATTTAAACAACTCTTTACGGGCATTCCCCCCGAACGAAGTTTCATTATCGAAATTAACCCGATACTGTGCATCATCGTCTTCATAACTGCTCGTTTGATTTTTATTCAGATCAATGAATAGCTCGATGGAATCCTGTTCATGTGCATTAGCACTTTTTTTACTGAGCAAAGGATCTTTGACATCAGCAAGTACGTAGAGATACTTTTCATCCCACAGCAACTTCGCCTTGGCTTTAGCACCGCCATTTCCGGCAACCTTAACATCCGTTGTGATGGTCACTGCTTTTTTCCACAGCTTATCTTCCTTACCGTCTACAACAGGAGTTCCATTTGAAACTTTGACTTGTTTTAATGCAGGACCTAACTTAAGCTTGCCCCGACTTTCCTTTTTCTGCGGTTGCTGATTATTCGTATCGTTCCAGACAATAACGGAAGTTTTATTGTTAGGCTGCTTATCTGTAATGCGGAAATCCAGAGATAGTACCTTACCTTCGGCTAGATCAGCTGCGGAGAACGGTAGTGATGCATAAACAATATATCCCGATTTATTCTCCTGCACTTGGTACAGCTTCTGATCTTTGCCTTTGCCGCCATCCCGATTGAAAATGTATTGCCCATCCTTCGGTGTCGTGTTTTTCTTGCTCGTTGCCAAATCTTCCGGGCTGACAAACACCTCTACTTGATCGCCTTTTTGACGTGTAGCGTCTTTGACATCAATGCGCAGGTTCAGTTTTTTTCCATCCCATAATGTCTTCACTTGACCTGTAGTACCTGCTGTGCCTTCGATGACATGTGAAACCGGCTTGGCCTGAACAGCTCCCCAGAGAATATCCTCCTGCCCTTTACGGTCAGGCAAGGATACTTTGGATTGCGCGGCTGTCCACTCATTACGATATACAGGCAAGGATGCCGGGTCAACTAACGCCCAATAAGCCGGTTTAGCTTTCAGCTTACGGTCAAACAGCAAAGGTGCATCCTTTCTGCCTTTGACCGGGAAATCATCCAGCCATGTGCCGTCATCGGCAAGCCCCCATAACGTCACACTGTCCATGACACCACGATCATCAAACTCTTTGAACAGGTCAAACAACGCACGGTAACGGTAAGCCTGCTCCAGCATCATCTCATCCGTTACCGGTTTTTCCTGCTCCGAGTTCCCTGAATAGATCGACATGTCCAGCTCTGTCACTTGAATATGAACCCCTAGAGCAACAGCGCGGTTGAACGCTTCACGAATCTGCTTTAGATCCGGTCCATACATCGACACATGCATTTGAAAACCGATAGCATCGATCGGTGTTCCTTTAGCCAGCAATTTCTCCACAAGTTTAACCATGTCGTTCATTTTGCTGACACTACCTTCAATACCATAATCATTGATTACCAGTACCGCGTCAGGATCAGCCTCGCGCGCATAACGGAAAGCCAGTTCAATGTAATCACTGTCATCTCCGTCGCCGTCTACGTCGCCGATGATATCCCGCCATTTCGAATTGCTCGCCTGATCACGCAGACCGCCGCCGTCGGAGATGACTTCATTGACAACATCCCACGTATGCACTTTGCCCTTGTAACGGCTCACAATCGTTTGAATATGTGTTTTCATACGTTTCAGAAGTTGCTCACGTGTAGCTGGCTTGGATGGATCATTTGGATCGGTAAAGAACCAATTCGGCACTTGACTGTGCCAGAGCAACGTATGACCTCTGACCTCCATATTGTTCGCTGCAGCAAAGTTAACCAGACGATCTGCTTCGGACCAGACAAAATTGCCCTCCGTCGGCTGCATGGCATCCATTTTCATGAAGTTGCCTGCAGTAATACTTTTAAAATGTTTCTTAAGCAGATCCGAGTGCGGATCTTGTGGGTTTAGAGCCGTTTGGTCAATCGCTGCACCAAGCGCATAAGATGTACCCAGTGTTTTTCCCAAATCAGGGATATCCTTCTCAATTGCAATCGCTTCCGTCGCTGTAATCTGAACATCATCAATGTAGAACGGAATTGTGTCTGTCTCCGTCACTTCAGAAGACTGCTTCCACGGTGTCTCGGCGTACATCCGCAATCCGCTTACACCTGTGCTTTCTGCCGGCACGATGATATCCGCTTCAATCTTCTTCCACTGGCCTTTATTCAGCGTGGTGGAAGCAAAGGTCGCATATTCCAGCTTAGCTGCGTCACCATTAAATTCCTTCTCCAATGAGCCGTTGATTACCTGTGTTGCAGGCCCTTCATCATACATCGCCCAGAAGGACACATGAACCGTGCTTCCTTTTTGCAGGTAAGGCAACACCTCTACCAACGGTCCATGATAAGTTTCCGTTCGGGAGGAGGTTTTCAAACTGCGGTTACTATTGTGTCCGATGCCGCTGACTACCTCCAGCTTTTCAGTGCCACGAGCTTTCCAGTTTCCGATATTACCGTCTTCAAAGTCCGCTTTAAACAAGGCTTTGCCCGGTTCTCCTGGTTCACCCGGAATCTCTGGAGCAGGTTTAACAAGTCGGATCTGGAACTCGTCTAACAAATAAGCCGCTGTTGCATCCGTGCTCTCCAGATACAATTGCAGGCCACTACCTTGTTCATAACTATACTGTCCTTGCAGCTTCACCCATTTCTGATCGGTTACTTGCTCGGCTGCGTTAACCTGATCATATTGCGCATCCCCGTTGCCATCGCGGCGTTCCACGGTGAATTTCAGATTAGCCGGTGCTGAACCTGCAACCAGTTTTACGTAACCAGATATTTCAACGACAGCATTCTTGTCCACCACATCCGACAATGACAACGAAGGTCCATTCCAGGCCTCTGTACGACCTGTTGTTTTCAGAGAACGTGTACCTTGGTAAGCCTGATCTCCAGTCACGCCAACCGTCACTCCACCCCGGGCTGTCCAGCCTTGGGTCGTGCCATCCTCGAACGAATGAGACAACAAAATGTCGCCTGCATTTGCTGCGCTTGCCTTCTGTTCTCCTGCTCCGATGCCTGGCAATAAACTAAAAATCAGCGCTGCTGCCAAGCATAACCTCAACCATTTTCCCCGCACGTCAATTCCTCCTTGTGAATTTCGTCATCCATCCTGTAACGCGGTCAAACATCGGGCATTTCACAACACACTTCTGCATGCATGGATTTCCTCTGCTGGTCTGTTAACTGGCAACATATTACGTCGCACGGATGGAATCAGGAACTTCAATGCACGGTTCTTAACCTCCTCAAGTGAGCCTGATTGCGCCCTTGGGAACCTGCTTTACTTTTAAGTAAGCGGTTACATTATCAAATTTATGTCATCATGCCTTTTACTGTACATATGGAAATTTAGTGTCCACCCCCCTCTTTTTATACTTATGATCGCCGTCTGTGTCTTTCACGCTGTAGTAATAACGTATTATTCGGTACCAAAAAAAGCACAGCCTATGGCTGTGCGGGTAGTTCCGGATACACTTCATTTACTGGCGCTGTCGTCTGACGAACAATTAAATTCGATGGTTCCGTCACGACAGGAGGTGTATAGGTTGGATTTTCAATCATCGCAATCAGATATTCAATCGCTCGAATACCTATGGTGTAGATATTCTGATTCACCGTTGTTAAACCCGGCTTAAACACCTCAGCATAATACGTATTGTCGAATCCGACCACTGAAATATCCTCCGGCACACTGAAACCATGTTTCTCAATCTCATGAATCGCACCAAAAGCAGACATATCCGAGGCACAGATAATACCTGTAGGTTGTTCCCTAAGAGCCAGCAAACGCCGAGCTGCCTTGGCACCGCCATCAAATGAATAGTCACAGACTTCCAGATAGATCGTCGCATAAGGAACACCACATAAACGAAGCCCTTCCTTGTACCCGTCTAAACGAAGGTTAGCAACAGCAGGTCCCAGCGTACCTGAAATGTAGGCAATCTTACGATGCCCTAGTTCATACAGATGCTTCACTGCCATAGCAACACCATTTACATTGTCTGTCGTAATGTAACCTGCACGTTTGCCAAACAGATCGGTATCAATGAACATCGTTGGAATCTCTGCTGAAACCAGTTCCTGAATACTTTTGTTTTCCCGGCCTTCCCCGAAAACAACAACACCATCCACATTTCGGCTGCGGCAATGCTTGATGAAAGAATATGTAGGGTCATCAAATCGTGTTGATAATCGAACAAGATCATAACCGCTATTTTCCAAGGCTGTTTTGATCCCTTCAAGTAACTCCGATACAAACGGATTCGTAAACGGAACGGTAAGCAGTACCCCCACTGTCCATGAACGGCGTTTAACCAGTCCACGAGCAACCACATTCGGTTGATATTTTAATAGCTCGATGGCTATATTTACTTTTTTACGTGTTTTTTCGCTAACGTCCGGATAGTCGTTCAATACTTTGGAAACGGTTGCAACAGATACTCCCGCTTCTTTGGCTACATCATGGATAGAAGCCATCTAATCACCTCGACCTCTTTTTAAATCGCCTGTCTCCGGCTATATGATCTATAACACCCGCAGGTTTGTCTACCCATTATAGCTTATTAGAGCGAGAAACGGTATCGAAGGTTCTAAGCATATCCGGGGTTCACATTACGTCTACAGTTTTCTCAAATCCGTGGCAAGCCTCTCCATCGCTGTCGCAAAAACGGCAAGTTCGGATGAACGCGAAGCCTGACTCTGCGCCCCGCTTGATGTACGATCAGACTCTTTTTGCACTCTTTCTAAAATCTCCATAATCTGATCCAGATTGGATTGGATTTTGCTTTGCGCATCTCTAGAGCTTGCCGCCAGCTTGCGCACTTCACTTGCGACCACTTCGAATCCGCGTCCGAACTCTCCGGCATGTGCCGCTTCGATTGCAGCGTTCAAGCCGACAAGGTGACTTTGATCGGAAATTTCCCGAATCAGTTCACCCATTTTTTCGATCTGCTGCATCTCTTCGGTTAATTCCTTCAAGAGCACATTGGCCTGATCTTGAGACACGACGGTTTCCTTCGCTACAGCGGAGATGGACAATGCATTTTCATTTAATTCCGTAATCATACCGGTAAGCTCCTGCGTAATTTGAGTAATCGCTTGAAGTGTATCATCCTGATCTGCAGCGAGCTGGTGGAGCTGCTCTTTTTCTTTTTTTTCATAAGCTTCCAGAACGAGCTGTGAATCGAGATTGAACATTTTGCTCAGTGCATGGATGACATAGTGCCAGGAATCCGGAATGAGTTGCTGAAATATGGTTGTGGCAATATCCAGGTAAGCCATGTAGGCACCCAGATAGTAGTTGCTCGTGAGTCCAATCCGTGAATGCACCAATCCAATGGTGATCCGCTGTTCAATATATGCATCATCCACGATGCCGTCTGTCATGGATAACCAATACATCCGCTGCGTTTCCTTCAATCGTTCAATATTGGAAAATCGGGCAATCAGCTCCGTTAATTCTGGGTACTTCCCCACATGTTTGTAGAAATGATCCACCACATCTTCAACAACTTTTTCGAAGACAGGCCGATGATCGGCAAGTAGTTTCAAATCCTGGGCTGTTACCCCTACATAATCCAGTTGTTTTTGCCTTTCTGCCGAAATGCTGCTCATATCCGATCGGATCAACTCCTTATCCACTTTTCAACCAATAATTAAAACAATTTTAATTGATTATAGACTAAACTACCTAAACACACATATACCCTAAGAACTATTTAATGTGGGATTAATTATATTTATTTGTCAAATATTGTTTTTAACTGGTTCATTTTAATATAAAAAGGCCCTGAATCTGTTGCGAAGGAGCCTCACAACAAATCTTCAGGACCTAATTCGGAATGGTGCTGCAGGTTAACGGTTAAGCAAACTTCCCACGTATCTTAACAATTCATTGGCACTTGCAGCTGTATATCCATGCTCTTCGATAAGACGTTTGATGACTTCATTCATGCGCTTCAATTGAGTGGCATCCGGTGTTTTCGTAGACGTCGTAATCTTGACGATGTCCTTGAGATCAGCAAACAGCTTTTTCTCAATGGCTTCCCTTAGACGATCGTGGCTACTGTATTCAAACTTTCGTTCCTTACGGGAGTATGCCGAGATCCGAATCAGAATCTCTTCCCTGAACGCTTTCTTCGCATTCTCGGAGATACCAATCTGCTCCTCAATGGAACGCATCAGCCGCTCATCCGGGTCCATCTCCTCATCTGTTAGCGGATCACGGATTTTAGACCAGTTGCAGAACGCTTCAATGTTATCCAGATAATTCTCAAACAACGTTTTGGCTGACTCTTCGAACGAATATACAAATGCTTTCTGCACTTCCTTCTTCGCAAGTTCATCATACTCTTTACGTGCCAGCGCGATAAAGTTCAAATACCGCTCGCGTTCTTCCTTAGTGATCGAAGCATGCTGATCCAGCCCATCCTTAATCGCACGCAGGATATCCAGCGCGTTAATGCACTGAAGGTTTTGCTTAATCAAAGCGCTGGATATCCGGTTAATGACGTACCGCGGATCGATACCGGACATGCCCTCGTCCAAATATTCATTTTGCATTTCTCGAAGATCGGCTTCTTTATACCCTTCAACCTCTTCGCCGTCGTACATCCGCATTTTTTTCACCAGATCCATGCCTTGTTTTTTCGTTTCCTTTAATCGTGTAAGTATGGAAAAGATCGCCGCTGTACGTAGCGCATGCGGAGCAATGTGCACATGTTTCATATCACTTTGCTGAATCAGCTTGGCGTAAATTTTCTCTTCTTCCGACACCTTCAGGTTATACGGAATCGGCATTACAATCATCCGTGACTGTAAAGCCTCGTTTTTCTTGTTTGAGATAAAAGACTTATACTCCGATTCGTTTGTGTGTGCGACAATCATTTCATCTGCACTGATGAGCGCAAACCGTCCTGCTTTGAAGTTGCCCTCCTGTGTCAGGGATAACAGATTCCACAGAAATTTTTCGTCACATTTCAGCATCTCCTGGAACTCCATCAAACCGCGGTTGGCCTTATTTAACTCCCCGTCGAAACGATACGCCCGTGGATCCGATTCCGATCCAAATTCGGTAATGGTGGAGAAATCTATACTGCCTGTAAGGTCAGCAATGTCCTGGGATTTCGGATCTGATGGACTGAATGTACCAATACCCACCCGATTATCTTCTGAGATAATGACACGTTCTACCCGAACTTTACTGATGTCCCCTCCATACTCGGTACGAAGTCTCATCTGGCAGGAAGGGCACAGGTTGCCTTCAATGCGCACTCCGATCTCTTTCTCCACATCAGGCCGAAGCTCCAGCGGAATAAGATGCAGCGGCTCCTCATGCATCGGGCATCCCTCAATCGCATACACTGCCCCTTTTTCTGTACGCGAAAATTGCTCCAATCCCCGTTTCAGAAGTGTCACCAGGGTAGATTTACCTCCGCTGACCGGTCCCATTAGAAGCAAGATCCGTTTGCGTACATCCAAACGACGTGCTGCCGAATGGAAATACTCCTCCACCAGTTTTTCAATGGAACGATCCAGTCCGAAAATCTCCTGCTCGAAAAATTTGTACCGTTTGTGTCCCCCCACCTCTTCTACCCCAAACGATTCAATCATCTGATACACTCGTGCGTGAGCCGTCATTGCCGGAGTCGGGTCCTCTCTCAGCAGCGCAATATAATCTTCAAATGTTCCGTTCCATGACAAACGGTCACTCTCTGCCCGATATTCCGCAACGCGTTCAAAAATATTCATGCTTGGTACCTCCCATGGCTCCTTTAGTGTGATTGTCAACCATTCCGAATGGTATGAAGAAATCAATAGAGTTGCAGCTCCTGCTTGAATACCCTTCTGCGGTCCGGCTTAGTCCCGCTACCCTTGTTACAATGGTCTTGTATGGATGTGAAAAGTGTATTACATACCTATGCGGCAACTTGGATAAGTTGACCTCTTTTTTTCAAACCTTGACCCTGAATTTTACGCATATGCTGTTCTATCAGACATCTTGTGGCCTCAGAAAAAAAAGCATGAATATGCTATAATGAAGGTTCTAATGAAGGAAACCGGACAACGCAAGCGAAGGCAGGCAAAGAACTTCGGGAGAGGAGCGGAGAGCATGGCTGTACAATATGAAACAGAGCTGTATTCCCCTGTCAAAACTTTTTTTGAACAGCGCGGCTTCAATATCAAGGCAGAGGTTAAGCACTGCGACCTCGTCGGCATCAAGGCTAATGAGACGGATCCCCTTATTGTGGAGATGAAAAAAACGTTTAACCTGTCTTTGCTACTGCAAGGCATGCAACGCCTAAAACTCAGCCCGCTCGTATATCTGGCTGTGGAGCGAAACCGAAGTAAACGCGGAGCGGTGAATCAGCGCTGGAGCGAGCTATCAGCACTGTGCAGTCAGCTCGGTCTGGGGCTATTGACGGTCACCTTTTACAAAACCAAAGCGCCTCTGATTGACGTATTATGCGAACCCTCTGTCATATCCGGTGCTGGTAGATCAATCCCGGTAGCCCGTAAGACCGGGATACGGCGCCAGCGTCTGTTGAAGGAATTTGATGAACGAAGCGGAGACTATAATACCGGGGGGAGTACAGGCCGAAAGCTCATGACGGCTTATCGGGAAAAGGCCATCCGTGTCGCCGCTGCGCTGAGGTCCAGTGGTGAATCTTCTCCTGCGGTACTTGCCCGTCAGACAGGTGTAGGCACAGCATCAGCCATCCTACAGAAAAACTATTACGGCTGGTTTGAACGTGTGTCCCGCGGAAAATATATGCTCACCATCAAGGGGATGGAGGCATTAACCGAACATGCACTTATGATGCAAGATCAGGAACTGACGGCCGGGGAGGCAGACACATGGACTGATTATGATCTAATCAAGACAATCCATGTGAACTCCACTGAATCCAAGGATGTGGCGCAGGAAGATCTTGTCCAGGTTGCCGAAGTCGCTGAACGTTATCTCCTTGATCCAGCCAAATAGCCAGGAAGCTCTCGCTCGCCAAAAACATAAAAAAACGCCCGTTATCTCCTTCCGGAGAGACGGGCGTTTTCCATATTGAAACGGATTAGAAGCTTGCTGCAACTTCTTTAGCCAATTTCAAGCCAGCTTCCACGATCTCTTGGGAACGATCAGGAGAAGCATTGTGACCTTCTACAACGACAACCTCAGGGTTTTGGATGCCCCAGAAGCCAAGTACGTTCGTTACATAACGAACGGACATTTCAGCAGATGCCATAGGCTCTACGGAATATACGCTACCACGTGCGTTAAGCAATGCTACTTTTTTGTCGCCTACAAGACCTACTGGGCCTTCAGCAGTGTATTTAAACATTTTGCCTGCTTGGCTCAGGTAAGAGATGTAGTTAACCAACGGTGCTGGAACAGTGAAGTTCCACAGTGGGAATGCAAATACCACTTTATCAGCTGCCAGGAATTGATCTTGCAATTGTGCAGCCAGTGTTGCTGCTTTTTGCTCTTCTGGAGTTGCTTCGATACCGTTAGCTGCTTTGTAACCACCAGTGATTACAGTGTTGCCGTAGTAAGGAAGATCTGTATTGTAGAGGTCCAGCTCAGTGATGGTATCACCTGGGTGGGACTCTTTGTATGCGCTCAGGAATGCATCGTACAATTGAACACTAACTGCTTGATCCGCAGGGCGGTCATTAGCTTTAATAAAAAGAACGTTAGACATGTTAAAATTTCCCCCAATGATTAAAATGTATGAGTGTGTACCCCGGACTCGCAACCGTTGTTGCATCGTAATTAAGAAGTCGACCACTCATTAATTCATATTATATATAAAAATGTTAGTGGATGCAATAAGGTAATCTAGATGATTTGTAAACTAATCTGAAATTCTCTGGATGAAATCGCTCTACCTTTAGCTACGGGCGGTAAATTCTGAGATGGCTTCGTTAATTAAATTCATGCCAAGCAACAATTCATCCCGGCCGGGACGGCTGAAGTTTAACCGAATATATTGTTGATCAAGTGTTCCTGTGGAGCATAACGTTCCGGGCAGAAAAGATACGCCCTTTGATAAAGCTGCCTTAAGCAGCGCCTCGCTGTTCAGTCCTTCCGGCAACTGTACCCATAAATACATTCCACCCTGAGGAATATTATAGCTACATCCTTTCCAGCCAGGTCTCTTCAACAACTCAAGCATCAATTTAAGTCTTGTTTTATATTCCCTGTTCAGCATGGATAGGTGATCGCTCCATCGAAAAGGCGACTGAGCCAGCAACTGGTACAGTAGCCGCTGATTCATTGGACTGGATTGTCCATCCGCTATTCGTTTGACGGAGGCCATGGCCTGAATCAGTGATGGATGTCCCGCAGCCCACCCTGTGCGGAGTGCAGGTGCAACTGTTTTGCTGAAGGACCCGATGTAGAGGACATGTCCACCTTGATCTGCAGTGTCCAATGCGAAGAGTGAAGGATATCTGCGATAGAAGGTAGCCGGCTCCAAACCGTCAAAATGCAACTCACCATAGGAATCATCCTCAACAAGCAACACGCCGTAACGCGCGCACAGATCAAGAACAGCTTCTCGTCGTTCCAAGCTCCACAAGATTCCCGTGGGATT
Source organism: Paenibacillus xylanexedens (assembly GCF_007680605.1). Lineage (GTDB taxonomy): Bacteria > Bacillota > Bacilli > Paenibacillales > Paenibacillaceae > Paenibacillus > Paenibacillus xylanexedens_B. The sequence goes on along the minus strand of NZ_VEIO01000001.1, from coordinate 342,762 downwards.
GGAAAAGCTGGGTGCAGCAAAAAGCAGCTTCGGCCTCACCTGCTGCATGTGCTGTTCCAATAAATCTGGTAAAATGCCATCCTGATCTCCCATAACAGGTACAATTGTGGCTCCTTGCATTTCGAGTACTTCAAGACAACCAGGAGAAGTCGGATGTTCAACAAGTACGGAGTCTCCCGGCTCCAGTAACAGACGCATCACGAGATCGATTGCCTGTTGGGTGCCTGTAGTCAGCAAAATCTGACTGGAGACCGTCCGGATACCCTTGCGCTTATTCCAATCATTATTCAACCATTCTCTTAATGGAGCATAACCACCTGGCTCACCATACTGCAATGCAGAAGGTCCTGAACTAAATACGGACAACGCCGCTTCCTCCAAAAGTTTAAAAGGAAACAGTTCCTCCGCGGGCAATTCTTCAGCGAGAGAAATGAAATACTCCTTGCCAGACATCTCACGTATATCCCTCAGTGGTGAAGACAAAAGCCTGTTGGTACGGGAAGCAAAGAAATATTTCATGATAGATCCCCCTTCATCCCTAATCCGAAACTGTTCTCGCAGCCGCCCTACAACCTATTCCGACTGGGTACCAAATATAACTGAACGAATACCTGAATTATCGAATGAAGTGAGGCATTCTGACTTTGACCTCTAGGACCAATTTTATTTTGACCTATTAGGACCAGCGGAGACAATATTTAAGACACTGTCTTGGATTGCCTTGCATACAAGGCATAACGTTCGATGGCCTGTGCTCTGCTGCTCACTTCCAGCTTCACATAGATTTTACGCAAGTAATTGTCTATCGAGCGCCTACTCACATTGATCTCACTCGCTATTTTATCATAGGTTACCCCTTGAACAATTCTTTCCATAATAAAAGTTTCTGTCTCGGTTAGTTCAATTATACCTTCTTCAGACTGTGAATCGGCGGGTTGGCCCCAATCCTCACTGTTTAACCAAGACATTGGTATTGAAACGTAGCCTTCCCTTAGTCCGGAGATCAGATGAATCAATTGGCTTGGCGAAGCCTGTTTGGATAACATGCCGCTTGCACCAAGGCTCATCAGGTAACGAAACAACTTTACGTTATCTTCATCTGTCAGAATAATAATATGTGTCTCATTCGATAGCCCTTTGATTTGAGCGATGTACTGATCCGCCTGCCCTTCTGGCAGACGATAATCCATGAGAATCAAATCAGGCTTGTGCATGCTCACCAGTTCAAGACCCTCCGTTCCGGTCGAAGTCATACCACGTACCGTCAGATCCTGCTGCTCTTCCAAGATTAACTTTGTTCCCAGCATGCTGGTGGGGTGGATATCTATGATGACCACCTGCCATACTTTTTTCATTGTGGTTCCCCCTGTTATGTATTGGGCAATTGACTTCTGTTTTCCATCTAAATCCTTTATGCGACAGTCCGAGTATAGATGAAGCTAAAGTCGGATTATGTCGAATAAAAGGAAAATACAGGATTCAGCGCTCAAAAACTCTGTTTTCTGACTGTATTCTACTGTAGAAAAGGCAAGATGGGCCCCATTCCATACATGAAATGATCAAAACCTAGTATAAAATTCCTGCATTTCTATCTAAAAAAGTCGAAAAACCTGCCCAAAGTTCCTACTTATTGCATCTATAAGAAATTGTATCCTAGGACTTCCTTCCGATGCAATCTCTTTTTGATCTATTATTTAAAGAATTTCATTTTTGCGTAATCAATAGCAGCATGGTAGAATGAGGATTGGAATTTTTTAATCTAATATATCGAACCAGGAGTGATGTTATGAAACTATCCGACCCGTCTTCTGACATCCATCACACCCGGAGCGCCAAAGGCAAGATCAGATCATCCGTTAAATGGTTTCTGGTCATGTGGATTGTTCTCATTGCAGTAGGAGTCACTGGAACCTACTATTATAGTAACCACCTCCAGCAACAGATGATCAACCAGCTTCAGGTCCATACCGAGCATCAGATTGACGCTTTGAAAAACGATTATGAAAAGCAACTAACAACGATCTCTTCAGAAGTTGCAGCATTGCAAGGACAGGTTCAGTCCTTCAATGAACTGCTGACGTTCACCAAGGACAATGCAAGCAACAAAACAGACAACAGCAACAAATTGTATACGCAATTGAGCGAAGTGAAGAAACAACTGGAAGCTCTCCAGAAAAAGATGGACTTGCTCAAATGATTACACCCGCGAAACAGGTTAATCGTTTTTTTATGCTTGCACTCGCTCCTTTTATAGGATTGATCATATGTTTGTTGCTATTTCGTCCTGAATTAGAAGTAGGATCTATCATTCCTACAAGCTTGCCAGAAGATCAGGTAACCTCTCAGACCCAAACAATCAGAAAGGAACTTGCGGGAGCAAAAGAGGCTGCTGTGCAAACTTCTTCTTCTATTAAAAGAACGACCCTGCTTTACAATAAAACGACCAGTACGATGTCTACCATTGTACAAAAGGCTAAAGTTCAAGCCGCCCGTCCGGAAACCATCTACAATAAGCGTATTACGTCCAAACTTGGCGTTCCTTTCGATCGTGTAGACAGTGATCGGATCACCATTGAACTGTATCGGGTAAATCCAGGCACATACAAGGGATATGCCATGAAGATCAAGCTGAAAGATCCGAACGCGATGAAGATGGCCTTAAATAGTGAGTTAGGGCGATCAGAAACGACAATGCAGGCCGTGAAACGGAGCGGAGCGATTGCCGGGATTAATGCTGGCGGATTTGCTGATAGCGGCGGCAAGCGCTACCCCCTCAGCACTACCGTCATGGATGGGAAGTATATCAACGGTTTTCAGGCTAGCTTCAAAGACCTGTTCTTTGTCGGGCTAAACGATGCTGGTAAACTGGTGGGAGGGAAGTTTTTCGATAAAAGCTCCCTGGATCGCCTACACCCGCAATTTGGAGCGACATTTGTACCCATCCTTATGAAAAATGGACAGAAAACGATTATTCCAGACAAATGGAAGGTGTCGCCGAAGCGTGCTCCACGAACCGTCATTGGTAACTACAAAGATGATCAATTACTGATTATGGTTGTCGATGGTTATAACGAGAGCGGGAGCTCAGGTGCCACCCTCGAAGAGATGCAAGGCCGATTGCTTAAGCTTGGCGTAGTAGACGCTTATAATCTCGACGGCGGTGGTTCCTCATCGCTAATTCTGAATAACCGGGTTATCAATAACCCTTCGGATGGCAATCTGAGACCTGTGCCTACCCACTTTTTATTTTACAAATGATGGGACAGGGCATTCCTTTTCTAACGAATATGGTTATAATAGAAGTAAATGAGCTTGTGCAGGAGGTGCGAAGTGTATGTCGTTTTCACTGACATTCTGGATTATTGCAGTTGTATTAACGCTATTCATCACAGGCATCCTCACTTCATCCTACAACCAAGACAAAACAAAAGGCCTGTAATTGTAAGGCAAGCCTCTCTTCGGAGAGGCTTTTTTCATATTTCTGTATACAGCAAAAGACAAGTTTTAAAAGGACGTTCTCTCCCTCCAAAGCTTGTCTTTTGCTATAACAATTGATTTTCCCTGACAACTCTCCGCGGAGACACGAAAAGCTTGCTTAATAGCTGACTGCACGTTCGTTAGCATTTGGGATGGGCAACCTGACTTGGGCCGAATTAGGTCCGGTTACGGACTCCCCTTCCACCAACGTGACATATATACGCTCGTGATCAACAGGTTCTCCAGCTATAATTTTAATTAACTGTTCAGCTGCAAGCGCCCCCCACTTTCGTTTCGAATAATCGATACTTGCCAGTTTGGGTTGCACGTAGTTGGTAAGTTCAATATGATCGAAGCCAATGACATCAATCTGTTTGCCAATCTCGAGTTCACTATCTGCAAGACGATCACATAAGCCGATAGCCATCTCATCATTAAGACAAAACACAGCTGCCGGTCCGGCATACGTCTGAATAATGTGATCTGCAGCTCGTTCCCCACCGCTTTTCTCGAAATCTCCCACGATTTCAATCCATTCCACATCCGCCTGACGCTCCGCAACCTGTCTTACAGCCTTCAACCTTTGTACAGAGTCAAACGAACCTTCTGGACCTGTAACCACGTAGATCTTTTTGTGCCCGTGTTCAATCAAATATTCCATCGCCAGTGTGGCCCCAGCCTTGTTATCAAGCAGTACCTGATTTATATTACGATGTTCCAACTCACGGTCAAGCACTACAATTTTATGTCCTCGATCAGCGTACTGCATAAGTTCCTCACTTGAAAACGTATGATCGAGAATAATCGCCCCGTCAATCATTCGCTCCGGCAACATCCGATGAGACTGTTTACCGCTGCAGACAATAAGATCATATCCTTGGGCATTACATATTGCTTTCATACCCGTTAACAAATCTCCGTATACATCACCGCTGAAGTCCGCGAGAAATACACCCAGAATTCGTGACTCTCTCTTTTTCAATGTTCTGGCTGCCGCGTTGGGAACATAGTTCAGCTCTTTGGCGATGACCAAAATTTTAGAACGGGTCTCATCGGTCACTTTATTGCTTCCATTCAGCGCGTACGATACGGTCGAGATGGAAACTCCCGCCTTTTTGGCGATATCCTTGATACTGACCATATTCTTCGCCCCTCTGTTATGTTGATCAGGCCTTTCCTAATGAAAGGCCTGAACTAAAAATAAGAAGTATGGAAATTCGTTACAGCATAAAACGATTCAGACAAGTCTGAATGTTTGGCTCTGAGTATCTCTGCTGTTTGGTCCAACCATCACACGAAACTCTCCACGATCACTGCGATAGCTGAGATCAGCATGATGATAACGCAATTGTTCTTCATTTAATGTAAATGTAGCCGTACCCGTTTCCCCCGGTGCAAGGGATAGTTTCACATAATCTTTCAACTCACGCATCGGACGAACCACTTCGCCGCTTACATCCCGAACGTATAGTTGCACAGTCTCTACACCAGCACGATCCCCTGTATTGGTTACACTCACCTGAACCGTCAGAGAATCGTTTGCTGTCATCTCCTGTCCCGACACTTCAACCTCTCCATAAGCAAATGACGTATAGGAAAGACCGTATCCAAACGGGAACAGCGGTTCATTCGGACTGTCAATATATTGGGAAACATAACGATTCTCGGTATTCTCCGGGTTGATTGGGCGACCTGTATTGAAATGGTTGTAATATACCGGAACTTGGCCAACCGATTGCGGGAAGGACATGGTAAGTCGAGCGGACGGATTCACTGCTCCTGTGAGAATATCCGCAATCGCTGCTCCCCCTTCGCTTCCGGGGAACCAGGCTTCAAGTACAGCATCTGATTCGCCAATAACCCCATTCAGATCAAGTGGACGTCCATTGAAAATAACACTGGCGATCGGTTTGCCTGCCGCCTTGAGCGCCTTTACCAACTGTAATTGCGCTTCCGGCAAACGAATATCTGTCCGCGAGCCGCCTTCTCCACTCATCTCGGAAGCTTCGCCCAGTGCAAGCACGATGATATCAGACTGGCTTGCTGCTTCCAGCGCTGCGGCAATCTGCTCATCCGTGATGGTATGCACATCACAGCCCTGAGCCAAGAGAACCTGACCCTGCGGTAGACGCTCCTGCAACGCTGTTCCCAGCTTCACCGCATCCGATTTGACACCTTCACAAGACCACCAGCCGAGGATGTCTTCGCTTTGAGCGAAAGGTCCAATCAATGCAACTCTAGCATCAGGTTGTAGCGGAAGGACTTGTCCGTCATTTTTGAGCAGCACCGCAGACTTTGCAGCAAGTTCTCGTGATACCTCGCGATGTTCCTTGGAGAAAACAATCTCGCGCTCACGCTCCGGATCAGCAGCTCGGAACGGGTTATCGAACAGACCCAGCTTGTCTTTGAGCTGCAAAATGCGCAAAACCGCTTCATCCACAAGGTGCTCTTGCACTTCACCCTTTTGAACCAGTTCAGGCAAATGGTTGACGTAACATGGCGTCATCATCTCCATATCTACACCCGCACGAATCGCACGATATGCCGCCTCCCGGTCATCCTCGGCCGCACCATGGGCAATCATCTCACGAATGGAAGCCCAGTCCGAGATCAGCACGCCATCAAAGCCCCATTCGTCACGCAAAATATTACGCATTAACTTCTCATTCCCGCTGGCTGGAATACCATCAACGGTATTGAATGAGGTCATTACCATCTCCACACCAGCATCCAGTGCCGCCTTATATGCCGGCAGATAATATTCACGGAGCTGACGCTCTGACATATCTACCGTATTGTAATCACGCCCACCCTCCGCTGCACCATACGCGGCAAAGTGTTTTACACAGGCTGCAAGACGATCCAGCTCATCCGTCAGGCTGTCTCCCTGGTAACCACGCACAAAAGCGGCAGCAAATAAACTGTTTAGATACGGGTCTTCACCCGTTGTTTCCATCACACGCCCCCAGCGCGGATCACGAACCAGATCGACCATCGGTGCAAAAGTGACATGTAAACCGGATACTGCGGATTCACGCGCTGCAATCTCGGCACTTTTCTCCGCGAGTTCCAGATCCCATGAACAGCCAATGGCCAGCGGGATCGGGAAGATCGTTTTAAAACCATGCACCACGTCTGCCATAAATAATAGCGGGATGCCGAGACGGCTTTTTTTCAAATAAGCCTGCTGCACATCCATAATCGCTTGGGCACCGGATAAGCCAAGAATGGAGCCGCTCGCTCTCACGGATTGCTCTGTAATGCCCATTTCTTCCATCGGTCCTGTAATCTGACCCTGCGTATCTGTTCCTTCATAGAAGTTGGCTGTCAGCTGTAACAGCTGTGCCACTTTCTCCTCCAGCGTCATCTGATTCACTAAATCCATCAACTGCTGATTATTCACGTAACCATCCTCCACTACCTTTTAATTGAAGAAAGAACCCGGCTGCGTTCGGGGAGAGACCGCGCACCGGGTTCAATCGCACGGAGAGACAGAACGCTCCTGCCATCCCCATGTTGTTCTTCATTTCATTACATTTACTTGAACTTTTCGTTCAATTCGTCCAGATAAGGCTGAACCAGAGACATTTTGCTGTTAACCCACTCTTTCCAGTTCGCTTCCAAGTCTCCGCCTTTGAGGATCAAGTTGGCATATTCGTTTTGATAATCAAAAGATGCTTGACTCTTCGCTTTGGAATCATACAGGTTAACATCCCAGTCGTATGGTGCCAGTGATTTACTTTCAGTGCCTAGTTTTGCTTTTTCTTGGAACAGTTCCACTGCTCTGTCACGATAATCTTTTTTGATTGCAGGGTTTACGACACTGAAGTCATCTCCCAGAAGGTACAGTCCTTCGAAACGCGCAGGATACTTATCTTCCAGCGTTGTTCCTTCAGGCAACAAGTTTACCAACTCTTTGTTGTCATCGTATTTCCAGTCCTTGCCTTCGAAGCCCATGTTGATCAGCAATTGTCCTTCTTTGGTTGCGGAGTAATCGATCAAGTCCATGATACGTTCGAATTTCTCATCACTAATGTTCGGGTTGAAGATCAGAGCAGACCAGAAGTTCGCTTGCTCCATATTGCGGTATTTACCGTCATCGCCAAGAACGATCGCTGTATGAACAAGATCATCACTGTTAACGCCAAGGTTCTTTCTCATATCAGAATCCAGGCCTTGTCTGTAAGAAGCCAGTCCACCAAGACTGGTTACAGCCGCAGTACCTGTTACTTTGAAGTTGTTTTGTCCTTCATTGTTTTTCCAAGTGTAGAACTCTGGGTTGAGCAACCCATCCTTGTACGCTTTTTGCATCAATTTCAAACCTGTCAGTGTTTCCTGTTCTGCCGGGCCCCAATGGAACTTACCATCTTCACCTTTGTAGAAAGGAACGTCTGTCATCGCATGCACACTGTTCGGCATGATCATGTTTGTCATTGCATCGGCAGCATTGTAAGACAATGGCACCAGTTTATTACCCACCTTACCCGGGTCTTTTTCTTTTACCAGTTCAGCAAACTGATTCAATTCGGAAGTTGTGTATGCATCTTTCAGTTCAAACCCAACCGCTTTTGCCCAGTCTTTACGAAGAGCGATAACACCGATTTGGTTGGTCAGCGGATCAGCTGGTTTGTTTTCGAAATAAATAGGTCTAGGAAGCACATACGTACCGCCTGTCAATTCTTCTAGCTTGTCGCCAAGACCTGTCAGCTTGTAAGCCGCAGCAACGTTAGGCCATCTTTCTTTCCAATCATCCGGGAACTTGTAGAACAAGCCTTGATCAATGTTGTTGATGGCATCGCCGTGTACATAGTTCCATACGGCTACATCCGGCAGGTCACCAGAGTTAATCCACAGGCGCAGCTTCTCACCCCATGAATCCCAGTCGATGTAGTTGTAATCCCATTTGATGTTAAACTTGTCTTCCCAGAATTTGTGGAACTCATTGTCCATGTTTCCGTTTTTCACTTCGGTCAGATTCGCTACGGAAATGGTCAGGTTATCTTTGTAATTTCCTTCCGCATCCTTTTCGTTCCCACCATCTGAGCCTTTGCTGCTGTTGGAACAAGCGGATACTACCAACATCAAGAGACAGAGTGTGATCGCAAATAACGATTTGACTGACAACTTTTTGCCCGTTTTCATGCTTTTACCCCCATGTTTTTAGTCGAATTTCTTGTGCATTGAAATCCTATGTGTATATCAGGTCTTGATAGCCCCTGTTAATACCCCTTTGGCAAAGTGCTTTTGCAGCATTGGGAAGAAACACATAATCGGTACCATAGTTACAAATACTGCGGCCATTTTCATACCCATAGAGAAGCTGCTCAGTTTTACCGCATCCACACTGGATGCATTGGATGCATTCGTTGTGGACGTTACAATGATGTTCCTTAGCACGTTTTGCAGTGGTAACTGATCTGCTTTTCGCAGGAAGATCATCGCATCATACCAGCTGTTCCAGTAGGCTACCCCGTAGAAGAGTGTAATGGTTGCCATAATCGGCGTTGCCAGCGGAAGAACGACGGAGAATAAAATCCTCCACTCCCCTGCACCATCAAGTCTCGCGGATTCCATCAGCGATTCAGGCAAGGTATAGAAGTAGTTCATCATCAGAATCATGTTAAAGGCACTGAAACTTCCTGCCAGAATGACGGACCATAACGTGCCTGTCAGATGCAGTGATTTCATAATCAGATACAGAGGAACGATACCTCCGTTAAAGATCATGGTGAACAGTACCAGGAAAAAGAGAAACTTTTTAAATGGGAAATTGCCGCGGCTCAGGCCGTAAGCCATGCTTGTTGTCAGGAACAAGCTGAGCGGTAGACCAATAACCAGCAAGATCAATGTATTTTTGTAACCCGACAGGATGCTTCCATCAGCGAACAGCGCTTTATATGAATCCAGCGTGAACTCTTTCGGGAACATCAGGAACGGATTTTCAGCATACTCTTTTTGGGTTGCAAACGAGATCATAATGACATTCCAGAACGGAATCAGAATCATCAACGCAAGCACCAGTAAAACGGCAAATATCATGTAATCCAGAAAGGTCATTCGTTCAGTGCCAATCTTAGGCTTTCTTCCAGCTTTACTCATCTCACTTCTCCTCCTCTCTTATCGGAACAAACCGTCTCCGCCAAGCCACTTGGCAAATCTGTCGGCCAGAAGCAGCAGCACCATATTCACCAGGGAACGGAACAAGCTGACCGCTGTCGAGAATGAAAAGTCGGTTGATGACTGGAACGTAATCCGATAGATATATACATCGAGTACTTCAGATACATTTTTCGTCGCGGCGTTCGCCAAGTTGAAAATCTGGTCGAAACCGGAGGACATCAATCCGCCCACCGACAAAATAAACATAACCGTAATCGTTGGCATGATGTTTGGCAACGTAATGCGAAACATCTGTTGCAGCCGGGATGCCCCATCGATCTGGGCAGATTCATATTGATCCTGATCGATACCGGAGATTGCTGCCAGGAAGATAATTGCGCCCCAGCCGCTCGATTTCCAGATGTCAGTCAGCAGTAACATCGGAACAAAGTTGGATTCCGAACCCAAGAAATTAATCGTCGGCAAACCAAGTAATCCAAGTGCACTGTTCACTAGTCCGTCATAGGCAAGCACGTTGATGACTACGCCGGATACGATGATCCAGGATAGGAAGTGCGGGAATGTCAGGACGGTCTGGAACCACTTCTTCCCTCTGCGCATCCGCAACTCATTCAACAGCAGTGCGAGAATGATCGGGAACGGGAACTGAATAATCAGCTTCAAAATATTAATGTAAAGCGTCCGCCATACGGCATCAATAAAGGTCGGATCACGGAAGACGTATTTGAAGTTTTCAAATCCGCTCCACGGACTTCCCCAGATTCCAAGGTTAGCCTTGTAGTCTTTGAACGCCAGTGACAGGCCGCCCATCGGCATATAGGCAAACAGGATCAACCAGACCATCCCCGGAATAAGCAGGGTGTACGTCATTCGGTGTTTCCAGATTTCAGTCCAAAGCGACTTGCCTCTCATGTTTGCCTTCAGCTTTTTGTTAGGTCCTTCGGCTGCAGGTTTCAATTTGCATCTCCTCACTCTACTATGGTGTTGTCGTTGTAAAGAAAATCAAACATCGTTTTCAGATGCTGTTCCCAAAATCGCCATTCATGCGTGCCAGGTGTTTCTACATACCGAAAATCAAATGCAGTTCCCTGCATATACTCGGCGTAGTCCCGATTCATGTCCACGAAAGGATCACGGTCCCCGCAACAACTCAATATCTTCGGCATGGCTCCCCCCTGCTCCAGCAGTCTGGCTGACAATGCGTAAATATCCTGATCAGCCTTTACCTGTAACCGTTCCCCAAAAACCGCTTTCATTTCCTTGATCATGCCTTCCGGCATATGAGGATCACGAAGCCGCGCCTGAATATTCGTTACACCGGATAAAGACGCCACTTTGCTGTACTGCTCAGGATAGGTCAGACCGCATTTCAACGCTCCATATCCGCCCATGGACAAACCGGCAACATATGTTTTGGCTGGGTCAGAATTCAGCTTCAGTAGCCTTTCACATAGTTCAGGCAGTTCCTTCGTGATGTAGTGGAAGTAATTCAGGCCGTATTCCATATCCGTGTAGTAACTGCGATTCGCTTCAGGCATGATGACGGTGCAACCATACTGGGCTGCATACATCTCAATGGTGGTCAGACGTTGCCAGGTACTCGCGTTGTCTCCTGCCCCGTGAAGCAGATATAGTGTACCGCCTGAAGTCTCTCCGGAGTCACTGGATACCACGTGTATGCTTGTATTCATGCATAATGTGGGCGATCCGGTTTCGATCGTAATATGCGCCATTGATCGTAACCCCTCTCATCTTTGTTGCTTTTAACTGCGGTTTGCTTTTTCTCTTTCTTTGCGTGCTGCTACTTCCCCCTACATACTCACCCTTTGGTTATCGAAACGATTCTCTCGAATCGTTTCAAAAACAATCAATACTGATTTACTTGGAGTTTAAATATCAACATTTTACTTGGAAGCGATTTCTTCGAATCGTTTCGAATAAATCATAATCCCGTTGACTAAACCCTGTCAATAACCTTTTTACAATTTTCGCGTTTTTTTATCAAAAAAGTGACCTGATTGTTCCAATTTTGATCCAAAAGGCACTTTTATATCGAGTATTTTCAGATTTAATCAATCATCATCACACCAGAATTGACATCAAACCAAGAATATACTAACATGAGTTCTACTTTTGCAATCAGATTACGGAAACGTTTCACCAGACTGAATTTATTCAGGTAAACGCTTGAAACTGGAGGGTTATCATGGCCGAACAACTTAAAGGATTTATTGACACAATCACAGAAGAGAAGCTTCTTGTTCACTCGGTACGTGTACTACAAAACGGGCGACTTCTGGATGAATGGCATTCGGACGGAGATCGCAGGCGCGTGCAACATTCTATAAGTAAATCCTTTACCTGTATGGCGGTTGGACTTGCCGTTGAAGAAGGACTTATTCAGTTAGATAATACATTGGGCGATTACTTCCCTTATGACCAAACACAGCAAAATCCATCACAACTGCCCTCTCCACGAGAGCTCACATTGAGGGATCTGCTTCGCATGTCATCAGGCCACGATTCCCCGCCTCTCTGGGCTGACGAACGCGCTTCTTTAGAGGAAAAGGACTGGGCCAAACACTATATGTCTTTATCATTGGATCGATTGCCAGGAGAACATTTCACTTACAGTAGCGGCGATACATTTATGATTTCGGCCATGTTGCAAGAGGCTGTTGGTCTAACAGTAAAAGATTACCTCATTCCACGTCTCTTTGAACCACTAGGCATGGTTGACATCCAATGGGAGACTTCTCCACTCGGAATTACCCTCGGATGTGCGGGTCTCTGGCTGAGTAATGAAGAACTATGCCGCTTTGGACAGTTTCTACTTCAGGAAGGTCGCTGGAACGGTAAACAGCTCGTTCCAGCAGATTGGATCAGAGTCGTTACGCGTAAGCAGATCGAAACGAATGGCGATGGAGATTGGGGAAAAGGCTATGGTTATCAGTTCTGGATGTGTTCGCATGATGCTTACCGAGCAGATGGAGCTTATGGTCAATTTTGCATTATCTTGCCTTCCCAAGAGGCTGTCATCAGTATCAACAGTGAAGAGGAGAATATGCAAGGCATCCTGAACGCTGTATGGGATCAGATTTTGCCAGTGCTACATCAGGTGAACTAAGGATGATTTGTTAGCTTACATAGACACTGGGTGGAAGAACGAGCTTCCAAGTCACTGTGTCATCTTATCAACGTTAACCATAAAAAAACAAAAACACCATGGAGTTTATATGCTCCATAGTGTTTTTTGCTTGTTTTTATGAAAGCTGAGTCATTTCTTCTAAGCATTGTGCGCATATGTAACGCTCTTTAAAGTCATTGACATCTTCCATTGATCCGCAGAAAATACATTTCGGACGGTATCTTTCCAAGATAATGTGATCCCCTTGAACTAAAATTTCTACAGGATCTCCTTCATTCATTTGATACCTTTTGCGCAAAGATTTAGGCAATACGATCCTACCCAATTGGTCAACTTTGCGAACTACTCCAGCTGGCTTCATAGCTACGGCACACCTCTCCTATCTTACTCTGAATTTCTAGGTACATTAGTACTATATCTAAAGATTCGCCAAAATTTTGTCGAATCCTGCTGGAAATAAACATTTTTTGTCCTTTTTTTTGAAAAATGTTTTTTTAGCGAATTCTAACCGCCTTTTCAGACGCATTTCACTAATCCAGCCCTGGAAAATTTAGCTGACGCAGTGCTTCATATACAATAATTGCTGCAGAATTGGAAAGGTTTAATGAACGGACATCACCGCTCATCGGCATCTTCATACATGTTTCTGGATTAGCAGCAATTAATTCAGGCGGGAGTCCTTTCGTTTCTTTACCGAATACAAGAAAATCTCCATCCTGAAATTCGAAATCGGAATATCGGTTTTTCGCTTTCGTTGTTGCGTAGAAAAAACGTCCGTTCGGATACTTCTGCTGAACCTCGTCAAAAGAATCATGATATTCAATATGAACGGCATGCCAGTAGTCCAACCCAGCACGTTTTAAGGTTGCATCATCTGTCCGAAATCCTAAAGGACGCACGAGATGTAAATGGGTACCGGTCGCCGCACAAGTCCGCGATATATTGCCCGTATTAGCCGGAATCTCTGGTTCAACCAGGACGATGTGTAAAGCCATATGTGTTTGATCTCCTTTTTATTTCATGTTCATGTATACAACAATCCTCTAATTTTAAAGAAAAGCCCTCCACACGTCAATGCGGAAGGCTTTGCCACAACAGTAGGACAGCTTATCGAAGCTTCACTTCTGCCATATTTGGTCATGCGTTCTTTTCTTAGGATTATCCGTTTGCCTGTTGGAAGTGGTTCATAAAGTCGGTAAGTGCCTTAACACTCTCATATGGTGCAGCATTGTAGATGGAGGCACGAAGTCCCCCTACGCTACGATGTCCCTTCAGACCTACAAAACCTTCCTGCTCGGAAGCTTTAATGAATTTCTTCTCCAGTTCCTCAGAAGCGAGTCTGAACGTCACATTCATCAACGAGCGGTCTTCTGATGCAACGCAACCACGATAGAAATCATTCGAGGAATCAATCGTGTTGTAAAGCAGCTCCGCTTTTTTGATATTTTTTTGTTCCACACCAGCCAGACCGCCTTGTTCCTCAATCCATTTCAACACTTCGTTCACCATATATACCGAGAAGGATGGCGGTGTATTGTACAGGGAATTGTTATCTACATGAGTGCTGTAACGGAACATCGTCGGAATTGTCTTCGGTGATTCACTCACCAGTTCCTCTCGCGCGATGACAACTGTAATTCCGGAAGGTCCGAGGTTTTTCTGTGCACCTGCATAGATCATGCCAAACTGATTCAGATCAAACGGTTTACAGAAAATATCACTGGACATATCTGCAATGAGTGGTACCGAACCGGTATCAGGGAAAGCTTTGAATTGTGTACCTTCAATCGTTTCGTTTGAGGTGATATGCACATAAGCCGTACGTTCAGGCAAACTCAGATTCGAAACATCCGGTAATTTCATGAATTTATCGGATTCTGAAGAAGCTACAATTTGTGTCTCTCCAATCAGCTTCGCTTCAGACAGAGCCTTTTTGGCCCAGCTGCCTGTCATAATGTAACCAGCAGTTTGACCCGCCCCAAGCAAATTCATCGGCAGCATTGCAAACTGTGTGCTTGCACCGCCTTGCAGGAAAAGGACTTTATAGCCTTTTGGATTGCCCAGCAATGACAATAAGCGCTCCTGAGCTTCATTATGTACGGACTCGTACACGGCCCCACGGTGAGACATCTCCATAATCGACATGCCTGTATTACGAAAATCTACAAATTCCGCCTGAGCACGCTCCAATACTTCTAGTGGCAGCGCCGCTGGTCCTGCATTAAAGTTATACGCTCTCTTTGTCAAAAAATCCCCCGCCCTTTCCATCCTTAACTGACATATGAAGTAAATATTATCGCTATGATATCAGTATTCCCTGACTGCTTCAAGGGGAATATGCACTGAAAACTACATTCTAAGCAATCAAATTCCTTTATCACCCTAAAAAGTTAAAGCGTTGCACTGTTTGTTTCAAGGAAAAGCCTCCGAGAGCGCATCCCGGAGGCTTTGAATTGGAACAATTTCGTTCTGACTCCAACTGATTAGCAGTCGAAGTAGAGGCTGTACTCATGCGGATGAATGCGGATCGCAACAGCTTTAGCTTCATCGCGTTTGAGGTTGATGTAGTTATCGATGAATTCTTTAGTGAACACGCCGCCTTCAGTCAAGAACTCATTGTCAGCTGCAAGTGCATCAAGTGCTTCTTCGAGGGAAGCCGGCACACTGCGGATGTTTTCTTTGTCTGCATCAGACAGGTCATAGATGTTTTTATCCAGAGGACCATATCCAAGCTCAGTTGGGTTGATTTTGCGTTTGATTCCGTCCAGACCAGCCATCAACATTGCAGAGAATGCCAAGTATGGGTTAGCTGTGGAGTCCGGTGTACGGAATTCGATACGACAGCCTTTAGGCGTTACAGCCGCTACCGGGATACGTACAGCTGCGGAACGGTTACCTTTGGAGTATACCAAGTTAACCGGTGCTTCATAACCAGGAACCAGACGTTTGAACGAGTTCGTGCTCGGGTTCGTCAAAGCAATCAGTGCTGGAGCGTGGTACAGGATACCTCCGATGTAGTGCAGAGCCATTTCGCTCAGGTTAGCATAACCGCCTTTGTCATAGAACAATGGGGAATCTCCGTCGAAGATCGATTGGTGAACGTGCATTCCGCTTCCGTTATCACCAAACAATGGTTTTGGCATGAATGTTGCTACTTTGCCATATTGACGTGCCGTATTGTGCACGATGTATTTGTATACAAGCAGGTTATCTGCTGTTTTCTTCAACGTATCAAAACGGAAGTTGATCTCAGCTTGACCCGCAGTCGCTACTTCATGGTGATGACGCTCGATGGACAAACCCGCTTCTTCCAACAAACGACACATTTCGCTGCGGATATCTTGTTGCGTATCCACTGGAGCTACTGGAACATATCCACCTTTAGTGCGAACTTTAAAGCCCAGGTTGCCGCCTTCTTCTTTGCGGTTTGTGTTCCATGCTGCTTCTTCGGAATCAACGAAGTAAGAAGAGCTGTTCGTGCCGCTCTCATAACGAACATCGTCAAAGATGAAGAACTCGGACTCTGGTGCGAAGAACGCTGCAGTACCTACGCCGCTTTCTTTCAGGAAAGCTTCAGCTTTAACCGCGATACTGCGTGGGTCACGCTCATAACGCTCGCCATCCGGCGTGAAAATGTCACACATAACATTCAATGTAGGGTGTGCAGTGAACGGATCGACATAAGTCGCTTCAGGGTCAGGCATCATAACCATATCGGACTCTTCAATACCGCGGAAACCTTGGATAGAAGAACCATCAAACGCTACTCCATTTACGAACGTGTCTGCATCAACAGCCGAAGCTGGCAAAGAGATATGATGCGCACGACCAGCCAAATCTACAAAACGAAAATCTACCCACTCGATGTTGTTCTCTTGAATTGATTTCAATACGTTTTCAACCGACATGTATTCGTCCTCCCAAATATTCCGAACATTAAACAACCCCACGAAGAAAATGTCTATATATTCGAATTTTTTTCTGTCGTCATTATAAATTCTGAAACATAACATCGTCAATACTTATGTAAGGTATTTTTTGCGAGCATGTCAGGTATACTTACACTTTATAATATTAAAAAATGCATATAACAACGTAAATCATTTGCATTTGAACGATTTAATGCGGTAAAGCAACCCTGAAAATACCCTAAATCATGGAAAAACATGACATCATAAATGTTTCTTATCACCTTTGATTAATAAATATGTTCATCTACGCAAAATAGACGAAAAACCGGACATCTACCCAAATTGTTCACAAGGAACAAATCTGAACAGAAGTCCGGTTTTGACTCTTCAAATCTCTATAACCGTGTTAATTATACGCCTACACGTGCCGGGAAAAATGCAGCAGGCTGTTTAGCTGTGTTAAATGTTTTTCCCACAATCGGAGCTAGTTTCTCCAGATCTTGTAACAAGTTTGCAAACTGGTCAGGGAACAGAGACTGCACTCCATCTCCAGTCATAGAGTTATCAGGATCTGTGTGCATCTCAATGATCAAGCCGTTAGCTCCTGCGGCTACCGAGGCTTTGGTCATTGGTTCCACCAGTTCACGGCGTCCTGTGCCATGGCTTGGGTCAGAGATAACTGGCAGATGGCTCAGAGACTGCAAGACAGGGATTGCTGAAAGATCCAGTGTATTACGAGTGTATTGTTCAAACGTACGGATACCACGTTCACATAACATCACATTCGGATTGCCACCAGCGAGGATGTACTCCGCCGCATTAAGCAATTCATCGTATGTCGCACTGAATCCGCGCTTCAACAATACCGGTTTGCCGCACTCACCTAACTTGCGCAACAAGTCGAAGTTCTGCATGTTACGTGTACCCACCTGCAGAATATCCGCATACTCTGCACAAATATCTACGTATTCAGGCGTCATGACTTCGGTAATCGTCAATAGATTATGCTTCTGGCCCGCTTCCGCCATCATGATCAGACCTTCTACACCTGTTCCCTGGAAGCTATACGGTCCTGTACGTGGTTTAAAGGCACCACCACGAAGAACTTGACCACCCGCAGCTTTCACAAGTCCGGCAATTTCATCAATCTGTGCTGCAGATTCAACCGCACAAGGTCCGCCCATAACGACAAGCTCTTTCCCGCCGATATCTACACCTTTGATCGAAATTACGGTATCTTCTGGATGGAAGTCACGACTTGCTAATTTATAAGATTTCGAAATCTTCACCACGTTCTCGACGCCCTTCATTTGGCGCAAGTGTTCTTGCATTTTAGGTTCAACTTTACCAATTAATCCAATGATGGTGCGATCCTCTCCACGGGATACATGTGCTTGCAGCCCTTCCTTTTCAATCACACTAACGATATCTTGAATTTGGTCCTCCGAGGTAGCTTTGCCTGCGATTACGATCATAAAATTGTCCCATCCTTCCTTGTATAAGAGCACTCGATTATATCGTGCGTCTGATTTTCTTGTAGTCCGTATCAAAAAAATTCTGTCACGCTTAAACGCTTGTTCGCTTTTAAGCTTTTAATCACTAAAGCAAATATAACACAGTTTCTTCCTATCGTCAAGAAGTGATCACTATATCCGGTACTATCTACAAATAAAATATAAAATGTATGGACAAAAAAACATCCTGCTATATCACATCCAAATGAAACGAGGATCTGCACAGCAGGATGTTTCTTATTCACTTTTGTAACTATGTGGTACGTGTCTTCTCCCGAACCGGAGGCAATAGCTTGCTCATATTAACGGTACGTTTGATTTCCCACGTTTCCGGCTGATCATGCTCGTACTGCTCCAGATATTGAATAACTTCCTTGGTAATTGGTGTTGGTGTTGAGGCGCCTGACGTCACAGCCACTTTCTGCACACCTTTCAACCAATCTTGTTGAATTTCAGATACGTCTGATACACGATATGCCGTCACGCCCGCAATCTCCTCGGACACTTGTGCCAAACGATTGGAGTTATTGCTGCGTGGATCGCCTACAACAATAACAAGATCGGCCTGCCCGGCTTGCTCTGCTACCGCTTCTTGACGTACTTGTGTAGCGAGACATATTTCGTTATGAATTTCAGCACCCGGGAATTTCTCCAGCAACCGGCTCATGATGTGTTTGATGTCCCATTGACTCATTGTCGTCTGATTGGTAATCAAAATTTTCCCCGCAGGCACACGCAAGCCTTCAATCTCTTCTTCTTTCTCAATCAGATGAACACGGTCTGGGGCAACACCAATCGCACCTTCCGGTTCCGGGTGATTTTTCTTACCGATGTAAATAATATCATAACCTTCAGCCGTCTTCTCCCGAATCAGATCATGAGTCTTCGTCACATCTGGACATGTTGCATCCACCGTAGTCAGACCTTTCTCCCGAGCCAGCTTACGTACCTCCGGCGAGACACCGTGAGCCGTAAAAATGATCGTGCCACTCTCCACCTGATTCAAAATCTCCATCCGATTAGGACCGTCCAGTGTAATAATGCCCTCATCTTCAAAAGAATCTGTCACATGTTTGTTATGCACAATCATACCTAATATATAAATAGGCCGTGGTAAATCCAGGTTGCGTGCCGCCTGACGTGCAAGCACCATGGCATCTACAACTCCGTAACAATATCCCCGCGGCGAAATTCGCAGTACTTCCACTTGGTTGCCACCCGCTTTCTTTTCGGCTGTATGGGCCGATGTAATTGCAGTCTTCATCCTATTATACCTTTATTCGATAGGCGGGGCAAAGACTACAGGCAACCAGATGATAAAAGTGGTTCCTTCTCCTCGTCTCGTTACCACTTCAACCGACCCGTTATGTTCCTCAATGATCCATTTGGCAATGGATAATCCAAGTCCGATGCCCGGCGTCGCTCCGCGGGATTCGTCCGCACGGTAGAAACGGTCAAAAATAAACGGCACCTGATCCCGTTCCATACCGATCCCTGTATCGCTGATCCGTAATCCGACCTGTCCTTTGTATAACAGAGCATCCAGCGTAACCGAGCCCTCCGGGGTGTATTTAAAGGCATTTTCGATAAAAATAAACAAGACTTGTTGCAGATAATCTTTGCTTCCATTCACGTAGATGCCGTTCAGAATCGACAGATCCCCTGGAATCCAGTCAGCCTGTCGGTCCAGGAATTGGGCCCGGCGTGCCACTTCCTGCACCAGAATCTGCAGCGGAATGGGATTAAGCTCAATTTTCTGACCTGTATCCGCTCTGGCAAGCGATAACATGTCGCTGATCAGACGGCTCATACGTTTGCCTTCATCAGCCATATCCTCAATCGCTTCGAGAGACATCTGCTTGATCGTTTCTTCATCCAGATTCGGACGCTCATTCCCTTCTTGATTCCACAGCTTCTTCAGGAAATCGACATTCCCCCGAATCGTAGTCAGCGGTGTCCGCAACTCATGGGAAGCATCGGATACGAAACGCCGCTGTGCCGCGTTGGTCTCCTCTAGGCCGCGGAAGGACAACTCGGTACGCTCCAGCATGTTATTCACCGTTTCAATCAGACGGCCAATCTCATCCTTCGGCCCCGAATACTGAATACGTACACTAAGATCGTCTCCAGACTGAATCTGATTAGCCGCATCAATCACATTAACCAGCGGCCGCATAGACTTGCGGGCAAGAATCAAACCCGATGTAATCGCAAGCGCCATAGCTACAAGCCATCCAAACACCAGGATATTACGCAATGCCTCGAGCAAACGCTCCTGTGAACTGACATTAGCCCCTACTTGTAACAGTCCTCTGATCTCGTTCGTTCCCTGGAGAGATAACGCTTGCTGATTAACGAGAAAAGGAATGCCCTCCACGACCATTTTAGTAATCCCTATTTCCTCACGTATATTGTGAATCTTAGCAATCGGAAACGAAATTCTGGATTTAACTAAATTGTCCGAGCGCATATACGATCCACTCTGATAATCGACCAACTGAATATAGATTTGAGCTTCTTGAAGCTGACTCTCTGCAAAAAGCTCCAGGTCAAGCGTCTGTGATAACGGATTAACTCCGATCTGCTGGGTAATCTTCAAACTCTTTTCCCTTAACTGCTGTTCTACTTCGTTGTAGGTATTAAAATACACAAAAGCATAAATGACCACACCCCAAAAGATCAGCACGGCTGCCAGAATTCCCGAATACCATGCGGTTAGTCTTAACCGAATGGACATGCTACGAGTCACCTCTCAAAATATAGCCGGCTCCCCGGATCGTCTGAATGAGACGTTTGCCACCATGCTCTTCTGTTTTCTGTCTAAGCATCGCGATATAGACCTCTAGCACATTGGACTCGCCGCTATAGTCGTATCCCCATATTTTATCCATAATAAGGTCACGAGACAGTACCCGTCTCGGATTTTGCATAAACAGATTAAGTAATTCAAACTCTTTTGCTGTCAGTTCGAGACGTTTGCCATCCCGAAGCACTTCGCGTGAATCGTTATCCAGAATAATATCTTCATATACCAGGCGATTGTCTACAACGTTAGATATATCTGCTTTGCGACGCAGCAAAGCACGGACACGTGCGAGCAATTCTTCCAGTGCAAACGGCTTCACCAAATAATCATCAGCACCGGTATCCAGTCCAGTCACCCTGCTCTGAACCTCATCCTTGGCAGTAAGCATCAGTACAGGGACCTTACTACCTGCTTCTCTCAGTCTGCGGCATACCTCAAAGCCATCAATCTGCGGCATCATCACATCGAGCACTACGATATCCGGTTCCTTATCCATCAGCTTGCTTAGGCCTTCTGCTCCGTTAGAAGCTGTCTGTACCTCATATCCTTCAAATGCCAGGCCTCGGCGCAGCATAGACACAATTTTCTCGTCGTCATCTACAATTAAAATCGTTGATCGCATGGTCTTTCTCCTTTACCCTATCGTTGTATCCCCATTGTAACAGGCCAAAGCCCGATTCGCATCTTCTCCATAATCCATAATAGAGAAACTATGCAAAAACAGAACAGAAACATCGTGCAAAAAAACGGAAGGGCGTCAAACCCTTCCGTTCTTACCTTCATCTACTTCATCATGGCTGCAATTATTGTTGCTGTGTTTGTGTTGTATCGTAATCATACTTGTTTCCAATTTTCACTTTCACATCCATCTTCTTGCCGTCACGTACAACATTCAACGTAATCTCTCCGCCGACTTTCTGAGTCTTGATAAAGTCGATCAGATCCTGGCTTGTTGCTTTTGGAGTACCATTTACGCCGGTAATGATATCATACGGTCTCAGATCAGACTGATAAGCTGGCGACTGGTACACCGTGCTTGCAACAACAGAGCCTTCCGTAATATTTGTTCCCATTTGTTTAGCCACTTCCGGGGTGAGATTCATCAGAGAAGCACCGATAAACGGCACTGGTTCTTTCGGAACATCTTTGTTCTCTTTCAAATACTTCACCGCTTCAGAGATTACACTGGACGGGATTGCAAAACCGATACCCTGAGCATCCGCACTCACGGCCACGTTCATACCGATAACTTCTCCATTCAGATTCAGCAACGGACCACCCGAGTTACCCGGGTTAATCGAAGCATCTGTTTGCAACAAGTGGCTGTATTCACGTGTTTTACCTGTTTCTTGATCCGGAATGCTGATCGTACGTTCTTTGGCGCTAAGAACACCGGCAGTTACGGTATGTTCAAAACCTTCCGGGTTACCGATGGCTACAAGCCATTCACCAACTTGTGTGCTATTTGAGTTACCGAGCGGTGCTACAGGAAAATCTTTATCTCCGCTATTTTTCTCAATTTTCAACACGGCAAGGTCAAGATCAAAGCTGCTTCCAAGCAATTTAGCTTCATATGGCTTGCTATTGTTCTCAAGTGTTACCTGAATGACATCTGCACCTTGAACAACGTGCTGGTTCGTCAAAATATAACCTTCTTTATCAAAAATAAATCCGGAACCAATCCCCATAGGTACGAGTTGATTGTTAGCTTGAGGCTGTTGTTGACCTTGTTCTTGTTGTTGATTTCCGCTAGGTCCACCAAGTCCGCCACCAAAGAAATATTGATACAACGGATCGTTTGTATTCGCTCCACCTTGTCCGGAACCACGTGTGGACTGTTTCGCCAGCGTTTCAATTTTCACGACAGCCGGGCTCGCCTGTTTCACCACAGAGGATACATCCTCTTTCCCTGTTGGCAACAAGGACGCCGTCACATTGTTGCCTCCACCTGTGTTACTCGGTGTTTCCTGAGCAGATTCGGTTCCATTATTCGTAAGCGCGGCTTGTGGTGTAAACATGTTCGTTCTATCCGCTGTATACATCAGCACAGTAATGACTAGCATGCCGGCGATAAAGGAGAACAGAAGTGATCTTACAGAAGAACGAGGTCTGCGACTGTTATAGTTCCAGTTACCATTGTTGTTATTTCCATTCCCTTGGCCTCCGCCGTGACCTGAACCGCCACCACCAGAGATCCTACCCGTTTGACCGGAGGCGTCATTACTATGGTAAGAAGGCACAGGTTTTATTGGATCTGGTCTTGTGATCTCCACGTTTCCTTCTTGCCTTGGCCCGTTGCCACTAGCTGTATCTTCCTGACTCACGGACTGGAAAGGTCCGTAAGAATAATAATATGAGGAGTCATCATTCCCGGCAGGATTGCGATTTTCAGTTTGATTCGTTTCTTTTTCCTCATCTTGTCGATTTGATCTATAATTACGTTCGTCCATGCCTCTCTACCTCCCAATCTCTTATTTGCAAGAGATATTCTTTAACTGTCCTTATTTTGTACTTTGAACCTTAATCGTACCTTAAAAACAATTAAAAAGGAGATAAAAGCATGCAACATTTGCTGTTTTTTCCCGTCATAGCAACATTTTCAGCCTTGTTTCTTCACCCATCCTTGCCGATGTGCGTATATCGCCAGTTGCGTCCGATCATCCATTTCACATTTCATCAGCAAGTTACTTACATGTGTTTTAACAGTTTTAATACTGATATGTAATTCTTCTCCGATATCTTTGTTGGTTTTCCCTTCAGCAATAAGTAAAAGTACTTCCTTCTCCCGATCCGTAAGGCCGGACTCACTTTCCCTCGCCGTCCGCTGCCGGATTCCTCGCGTCAGCGCCTGTGACACATCTCCTGTCATCACAGGCATCCCTCGGTTAGCGCCTTGAAGAGCATAGATCAGTTCTTCGGCAGATACCGTTTTGAGCACATAACTTACTGCGCCTGCCTCAATCGCTTGAACAACGAGATCATCTTCCAGAAAACTGGTCAGCATGACGATCTTCATATTCGGAAATTCAGACATGATGGCTTGCGTAGCCTCAGCTCCGTTCATCACCGGCATCATCAGATCCATAAGAATCAGGTCCGGCATTTCCGAATCCTTCATCTGGCGCAGCTGATCGAGTGCATGCTGCCCGTTACCTGCTTCCGCCATCACATGGAACGTAGGCTCCAGCATGAGGTAAGTCTTCAAGCCCATTCGTACCATATCGTGGTCATCCACAATCATTACGTTTACTTTGCCATTCATTCTGTTTCCTCCTCAGACACGTTATCAAATTTCGGAATGAGTACTCGTACCGTCGTACCCGCCCCAGGCTTGGATATAATCTGGACTTGACCGCCCAGCTTCTCCGCGCGTTCTCGCATCGTGGACAACCCATATGAGCCCGGTCGCTCCGTCTGTTGCAGGAAACCTTGCCCGTCATCACTGATGCTCATGCTAATCTGATGCTCCGATTCTCGGATAGCCAGACTAACGAGCCCCGCTTCAGCATGTTTAACAACATTGGCTACGGCCTCCTGAATAATGAGAAACAGCTGGTGCTCAATGGCATCCGAGACTCCGCCATCCAACTCCAGCTCTTTCACGCCTTTTAAACCATTTTGCCGACAATAATCAGGGAACCAGCTGTCGAGTGCTGCTGCTAGGTCCCGCCCCTCCAATTCAATCGGCCTGAGTTGCGCGATCAATCCACGCATCTGGCGCTGTGCAATATGGGACATTTGAATTAACTGGTCGAGTACATTCCGACCATGCTCCGGGTTGATCTCAAGCAGACGTGGAAGGGATGAAGCAGACATGTGCATGGCGAATAGTTGCTGACTCACCGTGTCATGCAGATCCCTTGCCATACGTTTACGTTCTTCGATAACGGCAAGCTCAGAGGCCTGTTCCTTTTCAATAACCTCTTGCTCACCAAGCCGCTGGAGTAACCTCATTTTCTTTTCAATGGACTCCATCATCACATTAAATTCCTGATAGACCCGTCCAAAGGAAGCATCTTCCGCTTCAGGCATGCGAACGGCAAGATTTCCTTTAGATACTTTCAACATATTGAGATCGAGCAAATCAATTTTGCGCTGAAGCCGCAATGCGGCGATATATCCGGTGACCACAGTTCCTACAACGACAACTCCGATGTACGCCCATGCCCGGTTGCGATTATCCCCTGTAAGCACATCCCCATATAACAGGTAGAATCCACCGATTGTAATCAATCCTGTTAACACAAAATACGTCATCAGTTCCCACTTGTTTGCCTTAAGAATCGTTCGAATCATAGGTTAATCCACCTTGTTTACTTTGACATCGCCAATAAAAACACTGACAATAATGCGGAGCTTCTTACCGGCTTCATGGTAGTGCGGAGTTTCCTCCTGCGCATTTCCCAAAAAACCTCCACGTTTTGTACCCAGAAGCTTCATGTCTCCCAGAAAAGAGCTGCTGGTCAGTGAAATGCCCAGATCCATGTCTTCCGGAACAAAGATCTTAACATCGCCAATAAAATGCGAAATGACAATCTTAGTTTCTCCATATGAAATCTGGGCCTTGGTCAAATCAATAACGGTGTCGCCAATAAATGAAGAGATGTTCATCGGTTTCAGCGTAAACACTTCTTTGCCCATATGAAAGTCACCGATGAAAGTGGATTTATTAAATGTCTTGCCGTAACCTTCTTCATATCCATACTTATAGTTATGGGAATTAGCGTGGCCAAAGCCTCCAAATTTCTGATCATCCGAATGTGAATGGTAACTCTGATGAGACTGTCCGAACTTCCCACTGTCTTTTTTCAGATTCGGTCCCTCTTCGGAATGGAAGGATTGATGCTTACTCGAGGGTTGCTCTTGCTTGGGTTTGCCAAATGTCTTCTCGAACTCTTCATCAAACGAAGAGGGCATCTCCAAATCTTGAGGGGACAACGGCTTATATGGCTGCTCAGGCGGCGGAGGCGGTGTTTTGCTTCCATTTCCGTGAGGTTTCCGATCCCTATGACCGGGTCCAATTAATACATATAACCCGCCGCCGATCAGCAAAATTGGAACTAGATAACGAATGAATTCTCCCAGGGAATAACCAATCACGCCCAAGTTACGCGCAAGGAAGAATCCACCAATGGAAAGCACAACAACGGGCCCAATCGCAGCATATCCCCCATTACGGCGAATTTCCGTCAAGCCTTTCACTCCCCACCAGATCAAAAACACCGGCCAGTATGTTCTAAATATATATCCTATATCAATGTCATATCCCAGTTGTCTGAGCAAGATCAGTGCACCTATAGCGATAAGAGGTATACCAACCCACCAACGGTCTAGCGTAGATCGTTTCATCACTCATGTCTCCTTTGTCTTTATTCTATATCCAGTGTACCTTAGACATGCTAAGGTTAACAGCGCCGACAGGTGGAAATTGTCTCGGTCTTGAGACTGAGGCCTGAGGAGAATTATGTAAATTCTCATCATTTTCGAAAAGGAACATGAAATCGGGAACATGAAATGAAAACACCCCGGAGCAATCGCTCCAGGGTGTACGGATCATCATCGATTTTTTATTCATCTTGCATAGCTTAATGCTCGGACCATGGCAACTTACTTTTTCATTTTTCCTGCACGGCCGGTTTGACCTGTGTTTTCTACACCAAACTCGGCATTATATTTTTCATCAGGTGTTTGGAAATTGTCTTGTACTTTGTTTTGAGCGGCTTGCTTCACTTTAGAAGCTGCGCTTCCATTCTCCTGTCCAAATTCAGCATCGTACTTCTCGTTTGGCGTTTGGTAACCTTGGGATTTCTTTGCCACAACGAATCACCTCTCTCTTCATATTTACACTGCTTGTGGCAGTGCGGGGTTCGTCCCCAGTCAATATTATGTGAAGAGAGCCTTTTTGTTATTCAGGCATAACATTCCATCCTCAGATGGCTTTGTCCAGCCAGGAATCCGGTACAGTTTTGTAGACATCAATCGCTTTGGACAACTCCGCCAGCATCTGCTCCGTACATTTCCCTGCACCCTGCTTGATTACTTGCACTTCAACATCCTTTTTGCCCCATTCTTTGTACACCTGCTTGGTCGTCGGAAAATACAGATCGATCTTGTTGCCTTTAATGGCTGAACCCGTATCGGCAACGATACCGTAACCATAACCGGGTATATACAATATGGAACCCATCGGAAATAACTTCGGATCGGCTGCAATGGTAGATACGGTTTCCTTGTCCCGACGAACTTTTACGCCTGAATACGTAATACCGTATTGCGGATGTTTTGGCGTTTTACCTGTGGATTCGACTCCTGCTGTATATCCTGTTGCCGTCACCTTTTGGGTTTCCAAAATTTGTTCTAAACGCGGAGCAAGCACTGGCATAGCACGATCCGCAGGCTCAACCACTCGTTTGGCTGGTAATTCAGGTTTTGGCAACACCATTGGCTGTGGAGACCACATGAAAGCCATATACACGAGTGTAGTCAATTGAGCCTTGTCCGTGTATACGGATTCGAGTTGGTTTTGCTCGCCCGTCTGCCCGGATTTTAAATCACGAACCATACCGTGCTCGTCATTGTTATTTAATTGCTTGACATGTATTGCCGTGCTTTCCTCTTCAAATATATAGGCCTTGGCCTCATTGAAACTCATCAAAATCCCGGCAAATATGAAGCAGCACATGATGATGAACTTGTGGTTTTCATTGAATTTTAAAATATGCTTTTTCATGGTATAACCTCCCCCTCACTTGCAAAGGGTTACCAAAAAGCATCCATCCTATACCTTTTGTCAGACTATAAGTACAAAAAGAAACACAAAAACCGTCTGAGAACGATGGATTCAGCCATGTTCTCAGACGGTTTCGTTAGATTTATTTTACAACACAGGATGCTGAACTAGACTTGTCTTGATGCAATTTCTTCTTTCAACTGAGCAACAATCTCATCCACCAGCTTCATGCCCAGATCGCCCTCTCCGCGTTTACGTACGGATACCGATGCAGCATTTTTCTCATTCTCGCCCACAACGAACATGTAAGGCATTTTTTCCAGCTGTGCTTCACGGATTTTGTACCCCAGCTTCTCATTACGAAGATCTGCTTCTGCCGCGATTCCTGCACGTTTCAGCTTCGCTTCTACTTCACGCGCATACTCGTCGTAATTTCCTGATACCGGAATGACTTTGGCTTGTACTGGAGACAACCAAAGCGGGAATGCACCTGCAAAGTTCTCCAGCAAAAATGCAGTGAAACGCTCCATTGTACTGATTACGCCCCGGTGGATAACGACCGGACGATGCTTCTGTCCGTCATCACCAACGTATTCAAGCTCAAAACGTTCAGGGAGCAAGAAGTCCAGTTGAACGGTAGAAAGTGTTTCTTCTTTGCCCAGCGCAGTCTTGATCTGTACATCCAGCTTCGGACCGTAGAACGCCGCTTCGCCTTCAGCTTCATAGAACGGAAGATCAAGTTCTTCCACAACTTCACGCAGCATGCGTTGAGACATTTCCCACATCTCATCGTTCTGGAAGTATTTCTCGGTGTCTTGCGGATCACGGTAAGACAGACGGAAACGATATTCGTGAATGCCAAAGTCTTTATATACCGTTTGGATCAATTCGATAACACGGGCAAACTCTTCTTTGATCTGATCCGGACGTGCAAAGATGTGAGAATCATTCAGCGTCATCGCACGTACACGGTGCAGACCTGTCAACGCGCCTGACATTTCATAGCGATGCATCATGCCCAGTTCGGCAATACGGATCGGAAGATCGCGGTAGCTGTGCATATTGGATTTGTACACCATCATGTGGTGAGGACAGTTCATCGGACGAAGAACCAATTCTTCATTGTCCATGATCATTTTCGGGAACATGTCTTCCTGGTAGTGCTCCCAGTGACCGGATGTTTTGTACAGCTCTACGTTCCCCAATACAGGAGTGTAAACGTGCTGGTAGCCTAGGCTTTCTTCCAGATCAACGATGTAACGTTCCAGTGTACGACGCAATTTGGCACCGTTAGGCAACCAGATTGGCAGACCTTGACCCACCAGTTGCGAGAACGTGAACATTTCCAGCTCCTTACCGAGTTTACGATGGTCACGCTTGCGCGCTTCCTCCAGGAAGTGCAAGTGCTCGTCCAGCTGTGCTTTTTTCACAAAAGCAGTACCGTATACCCGTTGCAACATTTTGTTTTTGCTGTCCCCGCGCCAGTATGCACCCGCTACGTTCATCAGTTTGAACACTTTAATTTTGCTTGTAGATGGCACGTGTGGTCCACGGCACAAGTCGAAAAATTCGCCTTGCTCGTAGATCGTGATTACACTGTCCTCCGGTAAAGCATTGATTAATTCAAGTTTGTATGGGTCGCCGACTTCATTGAAAATGCTGATGGCTTCCGCACGGCTAACTTCTTTGCGCACGATAGGCAGATTTTCATTGACGATGCGTTCCATTTCTTTCTCGATCTTCTGTAAATCTTCCGGGTTGAGCGGATGTTCCAAATCCATGTCATAGTAGAATCCGTCCTCAATGACTGGCCCTACGCCCAGATGAACTTCTTTGTTACCGTACAGACGTTTTACCGCCTGAGCAAGCAAGTGAGCTGTACTGTGACGCATCACTTCAAGACCTTCCGGTGAATCCAGTGTTACGATCTCGACCAGAGCCCCTTCAT
Source organism: Paenibacillus xylanexedens (assembly GCF_007680605.1). Taxonomy (GTDB): domain Bacteria; phylum Bacillota; class Bacilli; order Paenibacillales; family Paenibacillaceae; genus Paenibacillus; species Paenibacillus xylanexedens_B. The sequence continues at coordinate 313,108 of NZ_VEIO01000001.1, read as the reverse complement.
GAATTGGAGTGGATAGATCCACCACGATGCCATCCAGTTTACCTGCTGCGGCATTTTTGCGAAGTCCACTGCTAATCGAAGCGGCTACATCTTCAATACTGCTCCCATCTGCGTACTCACGTATGGAACCGTCCGGTAATTTAATGTTTACTGCCATTTGTCTCATTCCTCCTGTAAAATAAACATCATCCATTTTCATTGTCCTGCAATGGACTGATCATCTATTGCGTATTTCCAGTTCGCTTTCGGATCAGCGAAAAAAAACGCAAAAAACACCCGTCCCGGTCAAGGGACGAGTGTTATGTCTCGTGGTTCCACCCTAATTCAGCTGATTGTTCCTGATACAGGAAAACAGCCCTCATTGGCATGTCGGTAACGGGCATGACCCGGCAAATCCTTACTCACAAAACCGCCATCCTTAACAAGGATTGGTTAACCGGTTTTATTTTCAAAATTGCAGCTCCAAAGGGGTAAACCATACGCGATATCCGGAGGAAATTTCAGCCCAGGTTCCTCTCTCTGCACCGATCAAACGTGTGATTCATGTCTTTGTCAACGCTTTTGTATCAACAGTTATTATAATTGCCCAGATCGCCTGCGTCAAGACTTGTCAGCAATCCTGAACGGAGCACTTCGCATTCGGGACATTGATGGCATATCTGCACCTTATCTTCGAAGATCTGGCATATCGTCGAGATGATGGGCAAATCGGGAGTGCTGGTGTGTAGCATGACTTTTTCGGGCGATATGGAAATAAGCGTACTCACGATCATATCCTCGATATCCATCTCCAGTTCCAGCCCCGGCATCTCCACAACCACTTGTTCATCTTTTTGCACAGGCAACAGATTCAGTCCCGCATCAAGCACCTGAAATTCATGTTTGCCCTTGTGGATCAGATGGATTAAAGGAACTTTAGCCTCCTGAAAAAATACAAAATACTTCAACAGTCCCATGAACTCTTCATATTGACGATCCATCCAGAACTCATCGAGTGCATATTCCACAAGCTCCTGCAATTCCTGCTTGTAGGCACGTATACGGAAATTCAGGATGCCTTCGAGATGGAAAAAATGGATGTCCTCCAAATCTTGCCTTAAACCTCTCGCTAATGTTGAGCGCCGGCGCTCCCGCAGACCCGGTTGATGCAAGTCACTATTCACGAGCAGCGGCATGCAGATGCGGTGAACCTTCTCAACTTCGTGTTCATCCATGACCGAGCATGATTTGGCAATAATATTCTCTACCATGCTTCGTTCCTGGGTTTCCATTATATAATCCGCAATACCAAGGGAAAGCAAATCACTGATTCGTGGCAACCACTGCTGGAAATCTTCGTGATTCTCATTGCCTCTGCACGTCCAAACTGCTCTGCCATCCTTATGTTTGAAGGTGAGCCGGAAGCCTCTTTTACTTATATGTAAACCTTTGATTTTTTCCTTAATGCATTGTTGAAAAAGGGCTGCCTCCTCTTGCCCCGACACATCGGTCCATACTGTAAACAGTTCCATAAGAATCACTCCTTTCCTTTCTCTTCAAAGTATATGGCAAGGCCCAAAGGGATATACGAAGCGGTTTGATGGAAAGGGTGTCATGATTTCTCAGCATAAAACGCGAGCAAACGTTTTTTGGCAAAGAAGAATAATAGAAGGTTTCGTGAACTATGAATGAATGGTTTGGAGATCACGCAAAAATGTGTTATTATTTTTATAACAGTATCTTCACGGAAGGGGGGAAGCCGAAAATGAGACAACATCCTAGACTGCTCCATCACATGATTATCATCATTTTATGCGTCTTTCAGGCGCTGTGCTTCCCGATTCCAATGCAGACAGAGTCTGCCGTTGGTGTATCCGTCGATGCCACTTCGAATAAAGAAGGGCTTGAAGTACTCTCTCAAATACCCGAGTCTCAGCAGAAACCTGTCATTCGCAAAAATCCGCAAGTGATGTCTAAGCTGGCTGCAGTTAAGCAAACCAAGCCTGTATTTCTTGTCCTCGCATTATTAATCGTGCTGCGAATTCCTACAGCAGGTCTGTCTTTTAAACCGTGGTATTGTCTGTTCAAGCGCAGATTATTTCTGTTGCCAATTAAATACACCAGTATGTATTTATCCCTCTCCCCAATGGCACCGAGATACGCCTGAGCTCGTAAAGAGCCTGTTTGCCGTATTCGTCAGGTTGCCAGAGCATGGAGTCACCTCTTCGCTATAGACGGTGTTCTCATGCATAACTTATAACCCATTATGTAAACGTTACTTTTGAAACATCTGGTTTGAACTTTATTTGTGATCGTTTATTTGTTGAACTTTATTTCACAAAACTGATCTTGATTACACATCATATATTCGGCTGTGTCAGGAATTACTGGCTCTGTTTCCCCGCACCATTTGATGTTCCGCCTGAGCAGCAGACGAACTGATTACGGGAAGAAAAAGCCTTCCTTCTATGGCCAGCCTCAATTACTAAGGAGGCATACTATCCATGGATGTACGCGAAACAGACTTGCCGGGAATCGGCAAAAAATTTCAAATCGAAACGAGCAGCGGTGATAAAATCGTCATTATTATTCACGATGATGGACGCCGTGAAATGTATCATTTTGAATATGATGACCCGGATCAAAGCATCTCTATGATCACCCTTGACGACAATGAGGCAAGACAGATTGCTGCCATCGTTGGCGGATTAACGTACAAACCGAAGCAACTTGAAAATATTGAAGTCACCTTTGACGATCTGATTATCGAATGGTACAAAATCGAAGCTTCATTCGGATGCATTGGCAAATCCATTGGTGAACTGAATGTACGTCAAAACTCTGGCGCAACGGTCATTGCCGTTGTGGAGAAAAATCATAAAAAACACATCAGCCCAGGTCCGGAGGTTGTGATTAGCGCAGAATCTACGGTAGTCGCCGTTGGCGAACGCAACCAGCAGAAGCTTTTCAAGTCCCTCCTCCTGACGGGAAGGGGGTAACTCGATGGATCATTTGATTTTTGAAGTAGGTCTGGCGCTGGTGCTCATTGCAGCAGCCGGCCTTTTATCCGCAAAACTGAGATTTTCGGTTGTTCCGTTCTACATTTTGATCGGAATGGCTGTGGGGCCACATGCCATGCAAATCTGGCATTTGGACTTCCGATTTATTGAAAGTCAGCCTTTCATCGACTTTATGGGTCGGATCGGTATTTTGTTCCTGTTGTTCTATCTGGGACTGGAGTTTTCTGTAGGTCGTTTAGTCAAATCGGGTCGCTCTATCGTTGTGGGGGGCTCGATCTATATCGGGATTAACTTCACACTCGGATTAGTATTCGGTTTTGCCTCCGGTTTCCCGGCAGCTGAGGCACTCATCATTGCAGGTATAACAACGATCTCGTCTAGTGCCATTGTAGCCAAGGTGCTCGTTGATCTGAAACGAACAGCCAATCCGGAGACCGAGATGATTCTGGGTATCATTATGTTTGAGGACGTATTCCTCGCCGTTTATATTTCCATCCTGTCCGGACTTGTGCTCAGTGATTCATCCTCCATCGGAGGCGTAATCATGTCCGCTCTGATTGCTCTGGGCTTCATGCTGATCGTTATCATCATCGGACGCAAAGCTACACCGCTACTGAATAAATTGCTGAAAATTCGTTCCAACGAATTATTCTCACTTGTTGTTTTCGGGGCATTGTTCCTTGTCGCTGGTTTCTCGGAAACGATCCATGTTGCTGAAGCCATCGGTGCGTTGCTCGTTGGTCTTGTGCTTGCGGAAACGGAGCATGCTAAACGTATCGAACATCTGATTCTGCCGTTCCGAGATTTCTTTGGAGCTATCTTTTTCTTCAGCTTCGGACTATCTATTGATCCATTGTCCCTTGGCGGTGAAGCCGTTTGGCTCGCTTTGATTGCTGTAGTGATTACACTGTTTGGTAACTTCCTCGCAGGTATGCTGGCTGGACGAAGTGCAGGGCTTTCACCAAAAGCATCTGCTAATATCGGATTAACCATTGTATCTCGTGGTGAGTTCTCCATTATTATGGCCAATATGGGTAAAGCCGGCGGATTATTACCATTGCTTCAACCATTTGCAGCGCTGTATGTATTAATCCTAGCTATTCTGGGGCCACTGTTAACCAAAGAGTCCAAACACGTATTCCGTATTTTGGATAAAATATTCAAGTTCAAAGATCCTCGCAAGAAAAAAGAGGAGCCTAAAGTTCTGCAGAAAGAAGGCTAAGTAACATGTCTGTGCAGAGCAGACCTAGGTTTGTATTAAGCAACTGAGCGGCTACATGCTGACCTTTCTGTGAAGAACCCAGGGAGAATGGCTCGAAGCCGCACTGAAGGAGGATGGACATGTGAAAACACCTCTGATATCGGCTAATCCGGTGCCACGTACTACGAAGAGTAGCATATCGCCATCCCGCCGCTGGCTGAATCTGTTTCTGGTCATCATTGGCGGAATACTGGCCTCCGTGGGACTTGAGTTGTTTCTGCACCCCAATAAAATTATTATTGGTGGCATAACAGGGATCTCTTCTCTGTTCGCACACTGGACGGAGCTACGAATCGGCTTGTTCCTGTTTTTATTCAATGTTCCGTTTATATTTCTATCCTACAGGATCGTGAAGAAAAAGTTTGTACTTGTAACCGTTCTGGGTTTGGTTGTCTTTTCGATCGGTGCCATTGTACTACATCCCATGCCTCCGCTCGTCGAGCATCCCTTGGCTGCTGCCATGTTTGGCGGGTTATGCCTGGGGCTCGGAATCGGGCTTGTTGTTCGGTATGGTGGGACACTGGATACGCTGGAAATCGGTGATCCGTCTTCTAGGCCACCTGAACGTGTGTTTAGCGGGAAACGGATGCTTATCGAAAAAATAATCATGCTGCTTAACTTGATCATATTGACAGCTGCTGGTGTTGTTTTTGGCTGGGATCAGGCCATGTATTCTATCATTGCTTATCTGATTGCCTATGAAATGGTGTACCTTGCATTCCGGGGATTCTCCCCCAAACGCAAAATATGCATTCTGACCACGCAACGTGCTCAAGTTGAAAAAGCTGTACGAAACCGCCTGCGCAGGGAACCTGGCAAGCTGGATGCAACACTGGAGTCTTCCCCGATCGCTGGCGCGGAGGTCTGGATCAAACAGATTCCAGGAACACTTTATTACGAAGTCCATTTCCTGGAGATGATCTGGTTAAAATCCATTGTTCGGCACATTGACCCTCATGCAGGTATTATCTCGAATCCAGAAAAATGAAATAGCTAGCGAAAATAACGATATAACAAAACGCTCTCTTCCCATGAACCAATGGATCGTTCCCCATTGCTCATTTACCGGGAAGAGAGCGTTTCTTCGTACAAACCTTTTAATTGTGAAAATTATAATTCTACGATTGCTTTTACCACTTGTGATTCGGGTAACAGCCAAGTATCCATTGCGGTTGGCAACTCATCAAAAGGCGCTCGATGTGTGATATAACCATCCATCGTTAATTTTTTGTCACGCAACGTCGATAACACCTGCTCAAAATCCTCGCGTGTTGCATTCCGGCTACCCAGCATACTCATCTCACGCTTATGAAATTCCGGGTCATGGAACGTAATATCGGCTTTCACCAGTCCAACAAAAATCAACTGTCCACCGTGAGCCACATAAGGTAGCGCCCCATTCATGGAATGTACGTTACCTGTCGCATCAAATACAGCAGTGGCATAATCACCGCCAGTAATCTCGGATACTCGCTGCAGAGCCTGTTCATCCGCCTGCACGATCTCATCCACCCCGGCCCAGGTTCGGCTCAATTCCAGCCTGTCCAGATTACGATCCACCGCAATGACATATGCACCTGCTTGTTTGGCAAAGGCCATGACTCCCAGCCCGATAGGTCCGGCTCCAATAACAACGACACGCTCTCCTGGTTGAAGTGCAGCTCTGCGCACAGCATGAGCCCCAATGCTAAGCGGTTCAACCATAGCTGTCTCATCTAATGTCAACCCCTCTGCTCTAAGCAGATGGGAGACAGGCACTGTAATCCGTTCTCTCATGCCACCGTCCACATGTACGCCCATCACTTGCATCGATGCACAACAGTTTGTTTTGCCTGAGCGGCAAGCAATGCAATGTCCACAATGCAGATAAGGAATAATGCTTACCTGGTCCCCTGGCTGCAAACCAGCCTCATTCGGGCCAATCTCTTCAATGATGCCTGCAAGTTCATGACCAAGTATACGAGGATACGTAAAAAAAGGCTGGTTACCTTTATACGCATGCAAATCTGTACCACAGATACCAATTCGCTGAATAGCCACCAGTGCTTCTCCCTCACCTCTTTCGGGCTGAGGCAATTCCTTCAGCACCAAACGATCAATTTCTTCACATACGATAGCTCTCATCACTGTTCCCCCTCAGATCCATTCGACGATATTTTTAACTACCCGTTATATTCAGCACGACCACTGTGCCAAGTTTCATTGTTTAATGGAGCCAGAATACGTAATACCTCTTCCAGTAGCTGCTTATCCATAGGCTCTTCAACCCAGGCCGCATTGTTGACAATGTTTTGCTGGCTTGCACTACTTACGAGAGTTGTTGGGATCTGTTCATTTGCTGTAGAAAATTGTACCGCCAACTTGGCGATATTACTGCCTTGTTCCTCGCAGAACCGGGCTGCTTTCAAACAAAGCTCTTTTACCCGTTCACCCGCTGGATGCCAAGCCGGTGTTCCGCGTGTGCTAAGCAATCCCATCGAAAGCGGGGAAGCGTTTACAAGTCCAACCCCTTTTTCCTCGAGTAACGGCAGTAGTGATAACAATGACGTATCATTCAGAGCATAATGACAATAGGAGATAATGGCGTCCGCATCAAGTTGCGGCAACATTTTTTCGAATAAAGGCAACGGCAAACCACAGATTCCGGCGTTACGAATCACGCCCTGCTCTTTCAGATTTAACAATGTTGGAAAAGCTTCTTCTATGATAATCTCGGGAGCCACAAACTCGATATCATGCAAAAATAAAATATCAAGATAGTCCGTATGCAGCCTTGCCAGACTTTCTTGTACACTATCCAGAATACGCTTACGAGAAAAATCAAACTCGTTCTCACCATAACGTCCAGCTTTGGTCGACAACGTATAAGAGTTACGCGGCAAACTGCGGATTGCTTCACCGAGTACCGTCTCCGCCTTGGTTAAACCGTAGTACGGCGACACGTCTATATAATTCATGCCTGCATCCACCGCTGCATGAACGGTGCGAATACCTTCGTCCCGGTCAATATCACGAAATACAGAGCCCAGTGATGATGCGCCAAAGCTCAGAATAGGTACGTCTATTGCTGTCTTTCCCAATTTTCTTGTTTTCATCGATTCGTTCCTCCCAGCAGGTTTGGACTACACAACTGTCCCTCCATTGTAACAGTTAAAAATCTATATAACATATCGTCAAATGCGTAATATGTACTGTTTAATGATCTCGATTCCTTGTAAAAGGTTACCAGATGCCTGAACTACGGTAGACATCGAAGAAGGAGAACTGCATCCGAATCAGGTGCGCATAACGAAAAGTGCCAAAGCAAGTTTAACTGCTTTGGCACCATGACACGGAACGGGTTCATATTTACTTCACATGATGTGTCACAAATTAAAAACTATAGTGCTACAAATGTAGATATTAGTTCTGCATTACGAAATCTTTAGGCACAATGCTTTCTTCATCAAACATACGCAGAATTTCATAACGGGTGTTGCGCTGTGCCGGAATATAACCAGACTCCCGAATCAAACGAAGAATGGATTCAATGTTCACTTTGTAGGTCGCGCCGGCAGAGGATACAACATTCTCTTCTATCATCGTGCTACCGAAGTCATTACAGCCGAATTCGAGCGATTTCTTACCGATTTCAGGTCCCATTGTGACCCAAGAAGATTGGATGTTTTTAATATTATCCAACACCAGACGGCTAATCGCTACTGTTTTCAGGTACTCCTGTGGAGTTTGACGCTCCAGCTTAAGGTTCGTATTGTCCGGCTGGAATGTCCACGGAATAAAAGCGAGGAAGCCTTCAGAATCATACTTATTCGCAATGCACTCATCCTGCGCTTCACGTACACGCATCAGATGAAGCGCACGCTCTTCCATGGATTCACCCAGACCAATAACCATTGTAGCTGTAGTATTCATACCGATTCGGTGAGCAGTCTGCATCACATCCATCCAGTCGCGCCATGAACCTTTCAGACGGCTGATTTTACGGCGTGTACGGTCATCAAGAATCTCGGCTCCGCCTCCTGGCAAGGAGTCCAGACCAGCCTCGTGAATGGCACGTACCACCTCTTCGAGCGTAAGACCATCGGATACTTCAACCATTTTCATAATCTCGGCTGGTGAGAAGGAGTGCATCGTAATATTCGGGAAACGTTCCTTGATCGCTTTCAACAAGTCCGTATAATAGCTGAAAGGCAGATTTGGATTCGTTCCACCTTGCATCAGAATCTCGGTTCCGTCGACATCTTCGGTTTCCTTGATTTTCTGGAAAATCACTTCATCTGGCAGCACATAACCTTCTTCTGAGCCAGGTCTGCGGTAAAAAGCACAAAAACGGCAGTATACGTCGCACACATTCGTGTAATTGACGTTACGCCCAATGACAAATGTTCTGTATGGTTCAGGGTGCATACGTTTCATGATTACATTGGCAGCTGCCCCGATTTTGTCCACTTCGTCAGACTCAAATAACTGAATCGTGTCTTCCAAGTCTAAACGTTCGCCCCGAAGGGCTTTATCTAAGATACGGTCTACCGTACTCATCGTAAAAAAGCCTCCCTCGTAAAGAGAAAATAATACGACGATCCCTCCCGGCTTGTTGGCAAAAAGCAAGTCGTGGCTGTAACATCGCATTTCTGGTACTCCTCATATCGTAACACAGGTTACATGTGAAAAAAAGCACCTTATGAAAAGGTGCTTATAAAATAAGTTAAAATTTTGACATATGAAAACCGTTTGAATGGTAGCTGCATCCGATTTTACCCTGCACCTATCTAATAGTTCAAACTTATAGCGTGGCCTGCAGCGCCTGCTCAAGATCAGCAATCAGATCATCAATATCCTCAAGCCCTACGGAGAAGCGGAGTAGTCCATCCGTTATCCCGCGCTCATGCCGTACCTCTGCTGGCATAGCCGCATGAGACATCATCGTTGGGTATGAAAGAATGCTCTCCACTGCTCCCAGACTTACAGCGACAATAGGTAGTTTCACCTGATTCAGGACAGCTTTTGCACGATCGCCTGAACCTACGTCAAACGATACTACGGCTCCGTAACCTGTCGACTGACGCTCATGCGCTTCACGGCCCGGATGATCCTCAAGTCCTGGGTAGTACACAGCTGTGATATCTTGACGACCTTTGAGCCATGAGGCCAGTTTGGCAGTACTCTGTTCACTGTGAGCCATCCGCGCACCCAGGGTCTTCATACCGCGCATCAGAAGCCAGGATTCCTGAGCTCCCAGAACGGTACCGAGGCCATTTTGCAGCTGCTTCAGTTGTCTGCCCAGCTCGTCTGTACGCGCAACAGCCAGACCGGCGAGCACATCACTGTGACCCCCAAGAAATTTCGTAGCACTATGTACAACGATATCTACGCCAAGCTCAATGGGACGCTGATAGTACGGTGTCATAAACGTATTATCCAGAATGGTAATCAGATCATGCTCCTTGGACCAGGACGTCACTGCGGCAATATCCGTAATTTTCAAGGTCGGATTGGAAGGTGTCTCCATGTATACGGCCTTCGTGTTAGGCTTGATTGCTGCTCTGACTTGTTCAATGTCGGTCATGTCAACAAAAGTAGTCTCAATCTGCATCCGGCTAAGTATAGTCGTTAACAGACGATATGTTCCCCCGTAAACATCCTCCGTTACAATCATATGATCCCCTGCGGAGAACATCATGAACACACTGGAGATTGCAGACATCCCTGAAGAGTATGCAAATCCGCGTACCCCACCCTCAAGCAACGCGATGTAATCTTCCAGAGCCTGGCGAGTCGGATTACCTGAACGGCTATAATCATGTTGCGGCGGATTAAAGATATCAAAGTGATGGAACGTCGAAGCTTGATAAATCGGTACACTGGAGGCACCTGTTGTTTTATCAATTTCATCTCCAAAGTGAAGCAGCTTGGTATCAAACTTCAGATCAGACTTACTGGGCTTATGGTTGCTCGATTCACTCATGAGGTTACGCCTCCTTCAACTTCCTGCTGTGCTGCCAGCAATGCATCATTCAGATCGGCGATCAAATCTTCTGCATGTTCGATGCCTACCGAGAACCGAAGCAGACGATCATCCACACCTACGGCGTCACGAATTTCGAGCGGAATATCCGCATGGGTTTGCACCGCAGGATACGTCATGAGTGATTCTACACCACCGAGACTTTCTGCAAATGCAATTAATTGGATATGACGCAACAATGGCTCAACATAGCGTGCATCCTTCACTTTAAACGAGAAAATGCCTGTATTGCCGGAAGACTGCTTCCGCTGAACTTCATATCCAGGGTGATCGGACAAACCAGGGTGGAACACTTCAGCTACAGCCGGATGTTCCAAAAGGAACTTCGCAATCGTTAGGGCGTTATATTCATGACGTTCCATGCGAAGAGCCAGCGTTTTCATGCCTTTCATCAATTGATATGAATCACTCGGTGATAACACAGCTCCAATGGAATTATGAAGGAACGCCATCTCGGCAGACAAGGCCTCACCTTTGGTGATGATCAATCCAGCGAGCACATCATTATGTCCACCCAGATATTTAGTCGCACTATGAATAATAATATCGGCGCCAAGTTCAATCGGGCGCTGGAAGAATGGAGTCAGTAGCGTATTATCTACAATGGTCAACAGGTTATGTTTTTTCGCCCAGGAAGCAACCGCTTGAATGTCCGTAATCATCATGAGCGGGTTAGTTGGTGTCTCGATGAATACAGCCTTCGTATTCGGCTGACGGATCTCCTCCAATGCTTCCAGATCGTTCGTGTCTACATAACTTGCAGTTACACCAAACCGTGACAAAATCCGTTCCAACAGGCGATATGTACCGCCATACAGGTCAAGAGAAACAATCAGGTGATCGCCTTGGCTAAACATTGCAAAAATCGTTTGCAGTGCTGCCATACCCGAGCTACAGGCAAAACCCGCATCACCGGACTCCAGAGCCGCTGCTGCTTCCTCTAACACTTTGCGCGTTGGGTTTGTTGTACGGATGTAATCAAACCCCGTGCTTTGCCCCAGCTTCGGGTGACGAAACGCAGTGGATTGATAGATCGGAAAGTTAACAGCACCTGTTACGGGTTCATTGATGGACCCAATTTGAGCTAAACGGCTTTCAATTTTCAACTTGTTATCTTCCATTACTGCATCCTCCTGTAATCTTGATTAGATTTGTGGGCCAATATCGTAAGGCGTTTCCTGATACACATAGTAATTGAGCCAGTTAGAGAATAATAAGTTAGCGTGTGCACGCCATGTAGCCGGAGGTATCCGAGAAGGATCATCCTTTGGATAGTAATACTTCGGCAGCGCGATATCCAATCCCTTGGCAACATCACGGTCATATTCCCATTTCAATGAGAACGGATCATACTCGGCATGTCCCGTGGCGAAAATTTGCTTCCCGTCCTTGGTGGCAACCAGGAATACTCCTGCTTCTTCGGACTCAGCCAAAATTTCGAGTTTATCGTTTTTCTCAATATCCTCACGTCTTACCTCGGTGTGACGGGAGTGTGGAACGTTGAAAACTTCATCAAATCCACGGAGCAGCGGAACATGAGGTTTGTTGATCGTATGCGGGAATACGCCAAAACACTTTTCATCCAGCGGAACTTTGGGTACATCAAAATGGTGGTATAGACCTGCCTGAGAAGCCCAACATATGTGCATCGTCGAAGTTACATTCGTTTTGGTCCATTCAAAGATTTCCTGAATCTCTTCCCAATAGTTCACGTCCTCAAAATCCATTTGCTCTACCGGTGCACCGGTAATGATCATCCCGTCAAAACGGCGATGCTGGATCTCATCAAATGTTTTATAAAACAGATCCAGGTATTCTTGAGATGTGTTCTTCGAAGTGTGGGATTTGGGGTGTACCAGCACAACATCCACTTGAATCGGTGTGTTACCTACCAGACGAAGCAATTGCGTTTCCGTCGTTTCCTTCGTAGGCATCAGATTCAGTATGGCGATACGGAGCGGACGAATATCCTGCTTGTACGCGGACGATTCATCCATGACGAAAATATTCTCGCTCTCAAGCACTTCTTTGGCTGGTAATGTGTCGGGAATTTTAATTGGCATAGTAAGTTGACTCCTCCTTTTTCATGGGTCGCATCTGGTGCGAAAATCACGCTCTGAGAAGCTTTGCATATGACAAAGACCTTTCTCGGATTCCGAGAAAGGTCATATGTAAACAGATATGCGCCTCTCTCATCTCTCAGTTACAACAGCATCACAGGGATGCTTGGTCGCTGCAAGAATTAGCACCGTGCGTTATATCGCCGGTTGCCGGGTTTCATCGGGCTGGTCCCTCCACCTACTCTTGATAAGATTTCGCTGTATTCAATTTTAATTCAGATATATTAACTTTTACTTTAAAACATTACCGCCCTCACGTCAAGAACCAGTTGATTGGTTTCGAACCTAAATTCGGAACCGTTCATCATCCGTTGTCATACACTGCCTCAGAGCGTGAAATAGACACATTTTTGCGCTTGAAAGCACCCTAGACCAGCGGTATACTAGACAAGTGTTTATAAGCCCTTATGTGAGAGGTGACATATTAAATGGATGGCGACCCGAGGCCCAACTGGCAGTCGAATTCCGAACAACTGCATAGAGAATTGACATCAGCATGTCGGCAGCGGGACGTTTCTTCCGTTTGATTATAGATTGATGACGCAGTACAGTCCTGATAACAGGCTCCGCTGCCGACCGGCTGATCTGTTCTTTTGCGCCCATATTAATGATGAAATCCGCCAAGACGGCGGGTGCAGAAGGAGTAGATGATATGAAAATCCGGTTGGTTAACAACGGAGTATTTATCCCGGTGGATGATATTCAGCAAGCGCTGACTCCACCAGCAGAAGGATTCTACTGGATTGATGCGGACGTGGACGATTTGGCTGTACTTCAGCCGCTGTTCTCCATGCATGATCTGGCTGTTGAGGATTGCTTGAGTGATGAAGAACAGCGTCCGAAGATTGAAATTTATGAGAACCATTATTTTATCGTGATCAACAGTATTCGTTTTGATGATGAAGAGATTTTCCTGCGTGCAGTCAACCTTTTTCTCGGTAGACACTTTATCATCAGTGTAACGAAACAGAAGGTCAGCGAATTGCGCACCTTGAAGCCGATCCTCTGGGAACAGGAAATCAGCAGCCCCGATCGTCTTCTCTACCTGCTCGTTGACTTGATCGTAGACAATTACTTCACCGTTGGTGATCGAATTGAAGCGCGGATCGAGAAACTTGAGGAAGATATTCTGATGCATACCAAAAAGTCACATCTGAATGAGATTATCGGTCTGCGAAGCGAAATTCTGTGGCTGAAGAAAGTACTGGGACCTCAAAAAGAGGTCATCAACACACTTAACAAAAAAGATCTGCGTCTCATTGATGATCAGCTGCAAAAATACTTCAGCGACATTTACGAGAACGCCGTAAAAATATCGGAAACCTTTGAAACATACCGCGATCTGATGGGCAACTTGCGAGAAGCCTACCAGTCCAGTATCGCTAACCGCGCGAATGAGATCATGCGTGTGTTTACCGCGATCACCACAGTGTTCATGCCTTTGACCGTTATCACCGGAATTTATGGAATGAACTTTGATAACATGCCTGAATTACACTGGAAATACGGGTATTATGCCGTTATCGGCCTGATGATTACACTCGGCCTGACGATGTTCTTTATTTTCCGTAAAAAAGACTGGATCTGAAACGGCCATAGTACCCGCTATTTCATAACATCCAAAGAATAAGACGAAGCGCTCCTTCACAGGGACGACTTCGTCTTTTTTAATATCACTGCTTCTCGGCGTATCTCAGTTAACCAACATTACGCTCGGTTTCAGTATGTCTCCGAAAACGGATGCGAATCATCCGTAACCGTTCATACACCTGCTCCAGACTCCCTCCTTCAGGGCGCTCTCCTCCGTAAACTTTATGTAACACAGGCTTCAGAAATGTATCTCCTAACTCCTCATATGCATTCCATACCGCCTCTTGTTCAGTCTCAGGCATAACAGCCAGTTCTACATCCAGCAAAGAGTCCGTGTCATAGCCTTCCAGATCCAGTGTTTCCAGCAGTTCGATTAATTCCCGCCGGGATAATCCAGATCGATTCACGATCGCTTCTAAGGTTTGACCTTCTTTCATGCCTTCCAGCACGTGCTTGCGCGTAATGAATTTATCCAGTTCCTGCTTGTACTTCTGCTCTTTCTGCTTATATAACCAGCTTTCGTACTCTTCTTCCTGCAATACGACATATACCCAGTCTAACGGGAAAGGTCTCGATTGCTCGATCCCACTCATCATGTCAAGCCATTCCATCCCGTATTCTGCCGCTTTGCTCTCACCAACACCCGGCAGTTGCATTAGCTCATCCATCGTATGTGGAACAAAAGCACTGATCAGCCGCAACAAACGATTCGTTGCTACAAAATAAGGTGCCTTCCGATCCGAAGCCGCTTTTTGCCTGCGCCATGTGCATAAATCCTCATACAATTGCTCATTTCCGTATAATTCACTAAAACAATGCAGACGCTGGCCTGCATAACTGCGTAGCTTCAGATCCTCATTTTCGTTGTATAACCCATGCATCAATGGACGATACCCCTCGCTCATCTGCATGGCAAGTTGATGACGATAAATGTGCATCAGCTCTTCCCACGAATGGCCTTCATACCAGATCGTATCTTCCCGATCCCCTGCTTCGTAACGACTCCATCCCAAGTGCCAGGTATTCTCCTCCTCTCCAATCCATAACTGGGCAATCTCCTCATGCTGCTCAGACACTCTGGATAATTTGTTCATGAAAATGACTTCCATTGCTTGTTCCCTCCTTTGAACGATACAGCCTGTTCGATTAACGAAGGCGCTCTCTGTCTCTCTATACAGACAGCACAAAAAAAGCACCTCTCTGCAAAATCGTTGCAAGAGAGGTGCTTCCTCATTAACCGTACTATACTGTTGCTCACATCATACCACATTGGTAAATTTCGTCAATCCCTAAATGCGTTTATTTTGACAAAGCTAATTTCGCCAGTGCCAGTGAACCACACAAGCCAGCGTTATCTCCCAAACCTGGTGGAACAACATATGCATCGATTCCAGCATGAAGTGACGGATGCTGCACATAGCCTGCCAGCAATTCCTGCAGTTTGCTACGAACCATCGGAAATAGGTGCTCCTGTTTCATTACGCCTCCGCCCATCACTATTTTCTGAGGCGAAAGAATCAGCACATAATTCATCAGAGCATGTGCAAGATAATGCGCTTCAATCTCCCAGGCTTTGTGATCTGCCGGCAAGTCATAAGCAGGTTGTTCCCAGCGCTTGTTCAGGGCCGGCCCCGCCGCAAGCCCTTCCAGACAGTCTCCATGATATGGGCAAAAGCCTGCATACGAATCTTCTGGATGTCTCCGCACGATAATATGGCCCATCTCGGGATGAGACAGTCCGTGTACCATTTTTCCGCCAACGACAGCTCCTGCACCGATACCTGTACCTACCGTAATATACAGACAGCTATCCAGCCCCCGCGCAGCTCCCCAAGTGGCTTCACCCAAAGCAGCTCCGTTCACATCGGTGTCAAACGTCATAGGCACTTCAAAGTGTTCTTTGAGCTTGCCAATCATGTTGTACTGTCCCCAATGTGGCTTCGGTGTTGTCGTGATGTAACCATAAGTCGGACTACCTTCAATGGGATCAATTGGACCGAAAGAACCTACCCCCATTGCTTCGATACCTTTGCCCTCAAAAAAAGAGATAACCTGAGCCATCGTTTCTTCCGGCGTCGTTGTAGGGAAGCTGACTCGTTCCAGAACCTCTCCACGTTCTGTCCCAAGGCCACATACAAATTTGGTTCCGCCTGCTTCAATCGCACCTAAAACTGTCATGTTGATCTCACTCCTACGTTGGTTTGTAATAGGAACACTGCCGTATCCATATAGCGGTTCGGACTATTCAGCAGGGCTCAGTTGCGCTCAAGCTTGTTCAACCGTTTAAGCAATGTCTGTTTCCAGCTATCTGAGAGCATAGGAATAGAGAGTAAAGCCTGCATACCCTCCACGTCCTGTTTCCCCTGATGCATGATCCGGTTAGCTTCAAGAATCGTCATGTATGAAGTATCTGTGCGAACTCTTCTAAAACGTGATGCAGGGCCAACCTCTCCCTCTTGCAACACTCGAAAATAAAAACCGGTATGCCCGCTTTCCTGAAAGTATACAGGCAACTGTTTGTAATCATATCTTATCCCCAGCTTGAAGCATGGTTGTCTCGGCTGACTGACTTGAACCTGCGCATTACCGAATTCAAATACATCACCAATGCGAACCTCTTCTTCTGTGCAACCTGTAACAGTCAGGTTCTCTCCAAATGCCCCCCACTCCAGCGTACGATCCATCAGGTGCTCAATCGCCGCATAGCGACTATGATCGTATACACAAACAGCCTTATCCGGACCACCGTGGTGCACCAGATCCGCTTGGGCATCCCCTGTCATTCCAGTGAATGACAGGAACACCGGGGCGGAGACAGGATGTTTTACAATGCCGCTCAACACTTCATTTTTCTGCCCAGGCAATGGCTTAGGCTGCCCTATATTAATCGCCAGAACTTTTGTGCTTTCCTCTTCTGTAATCGAATCGGGTATAGGTGTCATGCCACATCATGCCTCCATGATTACTTTTTATCGAACAGAACCACCAAACACTAATGTATTACTTAACAGCCGTCCTGGAGAAGTCAGCATCTTGCCACCTGCATACATCCCGGAGGATGCACCGCCATCCAGGTTCATCGCCTGTTTGGCTCCCAGCTTTTGCATCACAGCTGCCCATTCTTTTATTGTAGCACCAGAAACGGTAGCAAGCATCACTGAACCGTCGGGCATGATGGCAATTCCGCTTCTCGCTCCAGACGCATTCAAAATCTTCGGATCTTTGAACCCCTCACCCGCTGGATTGACCGATATCTTGCCGTCCTTCACCAGACGCGGGCCAGCCCCCACAGCTGTGACCACATCCTGCCACGGAATTTCCTGACCGGATGCGTTCGTATATCTGTAATTCATCTCTACGGTGGAGCCTACCGTAAACCGGTCAGCTGTGGACTTCTCTCGACCTGTGAAGACAAGAACAGAACCGTTTTTGGGAATCGCTACGTTTGTATTCGGTACTTTTTTGGTCACGACACCCTTTTCCATAATCACTGCCGTCCCGCCCTTGAAACCAACATTGGCCCCACGTTCTGGGGTGTAGAGCATCGAGATGCTTGCATCCGCTGAAGGTGTCCGGTTAACAAATGTTGCATACCATCCGCTTGATTTGCCTTTCGTATCTGTGACTGTGCCCGTTAAGCTCACTTGAAGTGAATCCATTATCGCTGACCCATCTGCCTTAAAACCAATGGATGTTCCATATCTTCCTATATGTATCACTTTCCCATTTGCTATTAACATCCCGTAAGGATCTGGTGCTCCGTGATATGCTTCAAAAAAAGCTCCGTTAATTGCTGCTTGTGCGCCATACGCTTTTACTATAGATGGTAGAGTTGCGGTTTGACCAACCTGTTTCTTCGCAAGTCCTACGGTTACTGGTGTCCCTTTTGGAATGGAAACGGTCTGTACGCTAAAACTACGTCCTGCTGCTTTCACTTTCTGTACTTTCGTGCTAATCGCTGCTTTGGCTTCCGCTCTCTGCGGTGCACTTACCGCCCCTGAAAGCAGTACCGGAAGTGCGAGGACGAGGGCCATTGCCCCAGTCCACCACTTTCTACTCGTTTTATTCATCATCATGTTGCTCACCCTATCGCCACTCCCATCCAAGAGCCCAGGCTCTTCATCTCAAGTTGTTCAAACTTGTCCATCACCGTATCCGGGTCCAGACGCAATTCACAGCCTTCCAGCGTACAAGCCACCGGAACTGCACAGTGAATCTCTGCCAGCCTGCGAGACAGATGCAACATATCGAGATCACTCTCAATTTTTTTACGTACCGAAGGGGTCAGTTGATCCAGATTGCTTAAAATCCCTTCAATCGATCCATACTCTTGCACAAGCTTCAAAGCCGTTTTCTCGCCAATTCCACGTACCCCGGGATAATTGTCGCTGGCATCTCCCATCAAACCCTTCATGTCGATAACCTGACGTGGTGTCAATTGTTTCTCAGCCATCAACGTTTCGGGATTGTATACCATGTAGTTGCCGTGACCTTTTTTCATAATAATGATACTTGTACGATCATTAATCAGCTGTAACATATCATGGTCTCCCGTCAGTACCATCACATTCATATCGGTTTCTTCGGTGTAATACTTGGCAAGTGTTCCGATACAATCGTCAGCCTCATACCCTTCTGCACCAATATTCGGAATATTTAGACTATCCATCACTTCACGAATCAGAGCAAACTGGGGAATAAGGTCGTCTGGTGCTTCAGCACGATTACCTTTGTACGCTGCGTACTCCTGACCGCGAAACGTCTTGCCTCCCATATCCCAACAGCAGATGACGTGGCTTGGTCCAAACGTCTGAACCGCATCCCAAAAATAACGGATAAACCCATAGACTGCATTGGTCGGAAGCCCTGCCTTTGTACGTCTGATATATCCGCTTGCAGATGTTGCGTAGAATGCCCGGAACAACACTGCCATACCGTCTACCAGTAACAAAGTAGGTTCATTACGTTGATTCACTTGATTTTGTTCTCTCCTTGATCTATGAAAGCTGGAACAACAATCGATTCCAACCTCGATAGCATATTAAATATCGAAACTCATTCTATCATTATACCATAGTTACGCCAACCCTCATGGAGCATAATTATCCCACTACCTCTTTGAACCAAAAAAAGCCCTGAATTGCGAACAATTCAAGGCTTAGCTCCGGTGAATGTCTTAGGCGTTGTTCCATTCCTGCTCATACGTATCTTCCTTGAAACCCACGGTGACTTTTTCTCCATCGGTTACGATCGGACGTTTGATCAGACGACCATTGGAAGCCAGTAACGCAATCTGCTCTTCCTCGGACATCCCTGGCAGTTTGTCTTTGAGCTTTTGCTCTTTATAGACTTCTCCACTGGTGTTGAAAAACTTTTTCACTTCAAGTCCGCTTTTGTGAACAAGCTCTGTCAATTCGTCTTTCGATGGTGGTGTATCAAAAATAGGGATTAGCTCCAGTTCATGCCCTTTCGCTTCCAGCCATTTCACAGCCTTACGGCACGTACCGCATTTCGCATATTGATATACTTTTAGTTTTGTCATGGATGTTCCTCCCACTCGGGTTTTGGTCTATCGCTTCCCTTGGTTTGCTCCGCAAATCCAAAAGTCGCTCCATCCCAATACCCTCGCTCAGCAATTTTTTTAGTCGAATGCGGGCTTATCGCCCCTCATTACGACGTGATTTTTCAACATTTGTTCCAACATTTCTAGAGCTATAGATTTTACGAACTCAAGCTTAACTACCTTAAAGCATGAAGAATCTTAAAAGCTCTAAAACCTCTAAAACCTCTCTAGCCTTCGGCGTAATGTTTGGCTGCTTTGCTTACCAAACTCTATGGCTTCAAAACTTTAAAGCTTTAAAACCCTTTTAGCCTTCGGCGTGTGGTTTGGCGCTTCGCTCACCAAACTTTAAAGCTTCAAATCTTAAGCTCCAAAACCTCTTTAGCCTTCGGCGTGTGGTTTGGCTACTTTGCCGCCAAACCGTGGGGCATTTTTGCTTGCGAACACTCAACTGTCGCCTTGATCAATGATTACTCATGCACTTGGGTGTGTAGCTTGGCTTATTGCACCGTTTCTCTTGGGGCCGCCTCGGTATCCAAACGTTTCTCCAATGCGGCCATATCTGGCGGCAAAGGTGCCTGAAACATCATACGTTCCCGGAGGATCGGATGTTCAAATGTCAGCTCACACGCATGCAGTGCTTGGCGTTCAATCCACGTATCCCGTTCATCACGAACAGCCATTCTCTGCTCATCCACGTTATGCACTGGCAACGTCTTATACATCTGGTCACCGATCAACGGGCAACCGATAGACGTCATATGTACCCGGATCTGATGGGTTCGTCCACTTTCCAGCTTCAAACTTACAGCACTGGCACTTCCATCATCCCAGCGTGACAACGTTGTGTAGAGCGTTCTGGCTGCATATCCATCTGGTGTAACGATACGGCGATGCGGCTCCTCGGGATCACGGTCAATTGGGCCGTCCACGGCTCCATGTTCGGGAACAGGGCTACCATGCACCAGTGCGATATATTTTTTATCCACAGTACCGGCTATCATCTGCTCTGATACATGCTGGTGCACATACGGGTTTTTGGCAATCGCCAGCACGCCGGATGTTTCCTGATCTAATCGGTGGATCGGACGGAAGCGGAATTTCTCGCCTTTTTGTTGCCAATAATGCACCACACCATTAGCCAAAGTACCTGTGTAGTGCCCATGGGTTGGATGCACGATAATTCCGGCATCTTTATTCACGATCAGCAGATGTTCGTCTTCATACAACACGTTGAATGGAATATCCTCTGGCAGAATATCATCGGATTCCTCCTGTTCCATCCGAACCTCCACCAGATCACCTGCACTCACTTTGACACTGATGTATACCCGTTCACCATTCAACATAACACCTTGCTCGGTGAGTTTGATTTTGGATAAAAGCTTACGCGAAACCTGAAGCCGTTTTTGAAGCACGGTTTTTAGCAGCCAGCCGTCCTCTGCTTCGGTCACCGTGTAAGCAATCGGCGCATAATATTGGCTCATTCTTTGCGGCGGAATACTTTTTTGCTCCGCACATATTCAATATCCGCAACTTGTTGTCTTGCATTGGCTGTCCGTGCAACAACAAAGAAATAATCCGATAGACGATTCAGATACCGGCGCACCGACGGATTAATATCCGTATGCTGTCCCAGCGTAACGGTACGTCGCTCTGCCCGGCGGCATACTGTCCGGCATACATGCAAAGCAGATGAGAGCTGACTTCCACCAGGGATAATAAAACGTTCCACTTTAGGATTTTCAGCATCATATTGATCGATCCACTGTTCCAGACGTGTGACCATCTCATCCCTTACTTTGTACTTTGTCTCACTTATTCGCACAAAAGCCAAATCTGATCCGCAGTCAAAGAGTTCCTGTTGCACTTCCAGCAGGTGCTCGCGCAGATCCTCAAATTCTCCATTAGCAGACTCAATAAGGCTGATTGCTTGACCTACAAAGCAATTTAATTCATCAATTGTGCCATACGCCTCTACCCGGTCATCATCCTTGATAACTCGGCCTCCAATGACTGAAGTCTGGCCTTCATCACCGGTTCGTGTATATATCCCCATCATATTCCCTCCAATTGTGCATTAATCATTTATCAAACGCTGAAATATCTTACCCGATGATCCAAAGCTCGTCTATTCTTAATCTTCATAATGCCAATGCAGAGCTTTCAGATCAATCGCAAGACCAGACACCAGCATAAACATCTGTTTTGCATTAGACTGCAAAATCCGGTTCACCGAAGCCATTCTCGCTGCAAAAATACGTTCCTCTTCTGACGGATGTAAGCTTCCATGCATCTCATTTGTAATGATAAGTATTTTCCCCTGATAGGATAGCAGTGCATCTAGTAACCGTTGTGTTTCCACACGTTGCTGATCCAGATCAGTTGCTTCCCTGAAACTCGCTACCATCCAGGACGTCAGGCTGTCCACAATCAACATGCGTTGATCCGCCAGAAAAAGATTGGATTCCCGATTAATCTGGTTCACCACTTCAGCAAGCTTCGGGCCGTTCCCCGCCTGAATGGCACGATAATGAGCGGATGGCAATTCGGGAATTACGGAATCATGATCACCAGTGGACAAATATACACCTTCCCGGCTCATTTGAGCCGCATATTTCAGCGCAAAGCGCGTTTTTCCGCTGCCCATACCGCCTGTGACCGTAATCAGCAATCCGTTCCCTCCTCCCATACCTGTTCTAAATAGATGTTATTCTGTCAGCGCTTTGAGCACTTTTTTCGATTCTTCAATGTTAGCCGCTGACAGTGGAATGGTAGCGAACAAATTGCTCGGGGCGTAGTTTACATCCTTGAACATCTGCATATTCTCCAGCGGAATACCGTACAGATGGGTTTCCTTTTTCATATCAGATCCGTCGTCGCCCTTCCCTTTTTCAACCAATACAGATCCCTCAAATACACCGCGTTCATATTTCTTGGGATCAAATGTATCGTCTAGCGGGACATTCGAGCCATTCTGACCGTACTGTTTCATATCATTTTCAGGCAAAATAAAGATATCATGGCTACCAGCGGCATACTCAACCAATATTTTTTGAACATCGTACATTGCACTTGTAATGATTTCTACTTTTGGTTCTTCACCAAGCTTTTGTTGCAACTTTGTTTGCAATTGCTCCGAAATACCTGATGGATTACCTTGGTTATCAATAATAAACACCGTAAAACCATCTTTACCGCCACACCCGGCTAATATAAAGATTAATGAAATTATTGCGGTAAGTCCCCAAAATCTTTTCATTCCAGCTCCCCCTTTAGTCTCCTAACTCCAATATATCACAATTGTTCCACGCAAAAAAATAACCCCTCCATTCAACATTTATTGAATTACACAGCAAAAAGGAGACCCTTTCGGATCTCCTTCTCTACCGTGTTACAAATTATATCATTCTACATGTGTCCGGCATATATCCATTGGCCCGATACTTACTTGGGTTTGACCGGATTAGCCTTCATGTATTCGTTAATTTTCAAGTCCAGCAAACTGCTGATCTCAATCACAATATCGGATGTAAATGATTTCTCTTCCAGGAAAATCTGTTCCATCTTGCTTCGAAGCATACGGATCTCATCTTCCAAGGAAATGTTATGCAAAGATGCGTCATCAGGGTTCACCGACCATCGGTTGCCATGATCGCTTTCTGCCAGAACGTGTCCACGATTTGTCGGTAAATCATATTCAACACAAAACAAAGCTAACCCCTCCTCAGAAAATAATTTTCCAAATATATGAAATCCTATTTCAAATTGAAATTATATCATAATATTTTGTAAAAGAAAGTATTTTTTTGGAAAAGTACTAAATGCCTTATTTATACTGCATCTATTCTTTGTATTAACCCTCTTTTTGAACTTTGTAAACAAAATTTCCGATACGCTCCAAAGCTTCGTTTAACTGGGATACGGAGGTCGCATAAGAGCAACGTAAAAACCCTTCTCCTTGCGGCCCAAACACGTTACCCGGCACAGCAGCCACCTTATTCTCCGTCAGTAATCGTTCAGCAAACAGGTCAGAACTCAGTCCCGTCTTTTGAATACTCGGAAAAGCATAGAACGCACCCTGAGGCTCATGACAATCCAGCCCGATATCACGGAACCCCTGTACAATCAAACGTCTGCGCTGGTTATAGGATTCGACCATTCGGTCTTTCTCACCCAGTCCATTCGTCAGTGCTTCGAGAGCTGCCACCTGCCCCATTGCTGGTGCACACATCACCGTGTACTGGTGAATTTTGAGCATCGCTGCAATGAGTTCAGGATGTCCACACATATATCCAATCCGCCATCCCGTCATCGCAAACGCCTTGGAGAAACCGCTCACCAAAATGGTGCGATCCTTCATATCAGGAATCGAAGCGAAGCTGACATGTTTTTGATTATACGTCAACTCAGCATAAATTTCGTCAGCAATGACGATCAGATCATGTTTTTTGACGACTTCTGCGATCGGTAGCCAGTCTTCGTAAGTCATGATCGCCCCTGTTGGATTGCTTGGATAACATAATATCACGACCTTTGATTTCGGTGTAATGCTCGCTTCAAGCGCTTCAGCCGTTACCTTGAACTGATCCTTTGCATACGTCTCTACCCCGACAGGGATACCTCCACCGATGGAAGCTATAGGGGAGTAAGCGACATAAGATGGCTCAGGAATAAGAATTTCATCTCCAGGTACGATCAATGCACGCAAAGCAAGGTCAATCGCTTCACTTCCACCTACGGTGACTATTATCTCGTCCTTTGGATCGTACCTGGTATCAAACTGTGTATCCAAATAATTGCTAAGTGCTTCACGCAACTTCGGCATACCTGCATTCGAGGTATAACTGGTCATGCCTCTCTCGAGAGAGTATACGCAAGCTTCACGCATGTGCCACGGTGTTACGAAATCCGGCTCGCCTACACCAAGCGTGATGATATCTTTGTTATCGCCCACCAGATCAAAAAACTTGCGGATGCCGGATGGCGGGATCTGTTTTACGAGCGGAGCCAAATATGAGGACATCGTTTTGTTATTTCCGGTTGTCTGTTCATTCACTATCATGACACATCTTCCTTTACGGCGAGATCATGAGACGGTTGTCTTCCTGATGGTCTTCAAAAATAATCCCGTCCTGCTTATATTTTTTAAGAATAAAATTCGTCTTGGTTGACAGTACTGAATCAATCGGAGACAACTTCTCCGATACAAAGTTAGCCACTTCTCGCAGATTGCCGCCCTCTACTTCAACAAGCAAATCATATGCTCCTGACATGAGGTAAACGGACTTTACTTGCGGATAAAGATAGATTCGTTCGGCAATCCCTTCGAAGCCACGTCCACGCTCAGGTGTAATCTGGACTTCGATCAGAGCTGTCACTTTCTCATCATCAATTTTGCTCCAGTTCACGACCGTTGCATATTTTACGATGACGTGTTCTTGTTCAAGCTGTGCTACAGCAGCTTTGATTTTATCTTCCGACTCCCCCAGCAGCGTTGACAGCAGTGCGGGAGTCCTTCTCGCGTCTTCCTTCAACAGATCCAGAACTTTAAGTTGCAGATCGTTCAACTCTTTCATCGTTTTCCCTCCAGCGTCATCCAGGTTCCTAAAATGAATTAATACTTATATTACATGAATTCAACGTTGGTGCATAGACAAAAGACCGCCTGCCTTCAATTCAGGCAAGCGGTGGTATGGTCGGTAGGGACATGCTTCAAAACCCTTATCTACAGGTTACATGTAATAAGGGTTCCCGTAATTCGGTTGACGCGGAGATACATTTGGCACTTGGCCATATGGACTGTTTTGTACATTTTTCTCCTGCACGAATTGCTGGCATTTCTGCTGTGCCTGGTGTGCAGACTGAATCTGCTTGTCCAAGTCCTGACGCGGTGCTTTGGCAGAAGCGGAGTACATGTTGTTCTGCTGCATCAGATTGAACAGTTCTCCTTGCAGACGAAGTGTATCATTCGTCAATTCATTGAACATGCTGCGAACCATGGGACATGAAGATTCTGTTGTAGCCGTCGTGTATTCGCGCGAAGTTCGTCTCAGATCTGCAAGAATGGTTTTTAACAAATCCTGTTCTTGCATAAAAGTACCGGTTTGATTATACATGTGTTTTCCTCCTATGTGCTGATTTATTGCTGTGGGTTGCTTGTTGATGTGAATTATTGGGATTGGGAAGGTGCAAGAGACTGATGCTGATGCAAGGTTTGAATCAGTGTATTCATATGTTGCTCATGAGAGCGAACATATTGATTCAATGCCCGCTGAATGGCCGGATGTGTGGATATAGAAGCCGTAGCTGCACATTGCTTGATCAGCATCTCCTCGTTGGAGATGGAATCGGCAATGTAGTTCAACTCTTTTGGACTCAGGGCTTGCATTTGTGAATGTTGCATGTACGTCGTACCTCCTAGATCTAAAGTTTATGCGAGTTTATTGTTACCTTGAATGACAAAACTATACCAATGTGAAGACAAAGGAGCTGGTTCTAATGGATCTCGTCTATGGTACACCTTACTGGCCTTCTACTTATAAATCGGATGTGGATTATCCCTCGTTAAATGGCGACATCTCTTGTGACTGCTTGATTATTGGTGGCGGTATGGGAGGTGCTCTGACTTCTAGATTGCTTGCAGAGCGCGGATTCGATACAGTTGTCATTGATAAGCGAAAAATAGCGCATGGAAGCAGTTCAGCCAACACCGGCCTGCTACAATATACCAATGACAAAACGTTGACATCGTGCATCAACACATTTGGAGAAGCAAAAGGGGTACGCTTTTATGAGCTATGCCGCGAATCCATGAAGCAACTTTCCGGGATTGCCGGGAGTCTGAAGACCGATCCATGGTTTATTCCGCGGAACAGCTTTTGCTTTGCTAGCTCTGAGGAAGATGTTTCTTTGCTTGAGGAAGAATTTCAAACTCTACAGAAGTATGGATTCGAAGCAGAGTTATGGAGCTCTGACCAGATCAAAAGCCACTTTCCTTTTGTGAAACCCGCTGCCTTGTACACCAAAGGAGATGCAGAAGTAAACCCGTATCGATTTGTCCAAGGCCTTTTTGAGTCGGCCGTTCAACATGGGGCACGAATTTACGAAGAAACAGAAATGATTCACTGTGAATATGATGATGAAGGGGTAACGTGTTATACGCCCCATGGCAAAATTCGTGCTAAGCAAGTCGTCTATGCCGCAGGTTATGAAACGCAAGAGATTAAGAAAGACCGGGGAGCGTATTTGAAAGCAACGTATGCTATAACAACCAAACCTCTGTCTGATCTGAGCTCTTGGCATGAGCAAGCTATGATCTGGGAAACAGCTCGCCCTTATCTATATATGCGCACCACGCCAGACAACCGCATTATCGTGGGTGGGCTTGATGAAGAAACACCTGCCCAGGATCAGCGGGAGCTCCGTTCCGAAAATCAAGGCGAAGTTCTGTTAGAAGAGCTCAGAACGTATTTTCCACTTGATCAGCTAGAGGTAGATTATGCTTGGGGTGCTGTGTTTGGTAATACACATGATGGCCTTCCCCTCATTGGTACGCATCCGGATTACCCACATTCATACTTCGTCGAAGGGTACGGAGGGAACGGAACGGTGTACAGCATGATTGCGGCCTCCCTGATCGCAGATGCCATTAGCGGCGGCGCCCAGAATGAAGATATGAAGTTGTTCTCTTTGACAAGAACGAGCAAACCATCTCCAGTCTAAACAGCAACATCGAATAGAATGACATACAGCTTCGTCGTATTAAACATGACAAAAGGGTACGGCTAAGGGGAAGCTTTCATCCCCTCGCTGCACCCTTTTATTTTTTCAGTTATGAACTTTTATGAATCACGAGTTGTCGACTTGATCAAAAGTTTTCTCATGAACATCCAGCCAATCAGTGGAAAAGCCCCCAGAATGATAATGAGCCAGATTAACACTTTAGTTGATGGCGAGTTTAGCACAGTAATCATAAATACGGTCAAGCCAAAAAGCCGCCCGCACATCAGACTGAGTTCCCTTAATACGACAAGTTCAACCCTTTTCTCCACATTTTCGCCGCTCGTGCCCATCATGTCGAATCCTGCGGAGATCATCGGCAAAATATATAGCGGCATCGCTATAGCGCTTCCGATTCCCATAAAAAGCAGTGTTCCATAAGTCACTTTCCAGAGAAGAGGGAACAACACCGCAAGCAACAACACGGAACCTGCGAGCATCCCTTTAGATCGATAATGAGGTTTGAACCATTTTCCTGCAGCCCAGTAACTGACGAGTGCCACGGCTGAAGTAATAAGAGAGAATTGTCCAAGCTTGTATTCCTCAGTTGTCGCCAGATATACAAGCAGTGCAATCAAGAAGGCAAATACCCCTTCCCGAACGCCTTGAGCAAACAGTCCCATGGAAAGCGGCCGCCACGGACCCTTTGAGGTGGACAACTGCCGAATGGGTTCTGACCAGCAGTATGTCCCGCTAACTTTTCGTTTTTTTAGAAAAAAACTGAAGATCACTGCGATGATATAAATGACAAGAGATACGGTGAATATAAGCCGATATCCTGTATTATCTGCCATACGTGAAATAATGAGGCCCGAGAACCATGGTCCAACAATGCCTGTCATTGAGCCTAACAAACCAACCCAGCCATTAAACAAGTCCCTGTTTTCCCGATCCGTCACTTCGAAATAGACGACATTAAAGGCAATCCAGAACAGCCCCAGTGCACATCCCAGGAGCAAACCTAGCGGCCAGATCCAATCCACAGCGGTCTTTCCGGTCCACAGAACAAGCATATAGAAAATACCAGATAAAGCTGTTCCAAGCCTCAATGCACTCATTTTATTATGTTCCTTGACCCACTTCCCCGCGACCCAAAACGTGATGCCAATAGCCAGTTGCTGACTGATGGTAAACCAACCGAGCATGGCGTAATCCGGACGGCTTTTCCATAGAAACACGTTCAAAAACGTACCGGACAAGGCTCCGGCTAACGCAAACAATCCATTCACGCCTAAAAGCAGAATGGATTGTCTTCCCAAAGTAATCTTCATCTGCCCCTCCTCCATCACCTGAATCCAACTTAACGTGAACAGGCGGCTCTTAAGGGTTAACGTACCCCAAGCCGGAGGAAAACATGATGAATCTTTGGCGTTGTATAAAATTAGCTTTCAAACCAATGTGATCTATTCGTGTGCACTCAGGTTCTGAATCAAACGCAAACGGTCATCCTCTGATAAACTGTATTGAACCTGGAAACAACCAGAGCACACGTAAGTCAATACTGTAAATGGAGATGACAAGACAACACCTGTCCCGGAAGCAGCATTGGCTACTGGTGTGAATGTATCCTGACTCGCTGTCTGCGTACCAGCTAGAATCATGAATTCCCTACAATTCGGACACTCTGGTACTTCCTCTTGCTGATCCAGTTGCTTTTCTACACCTTGTTCATATTGAATGAGATCGTTGCCCTCGTCTGCATATTTGTTCAAAGTACGAAGTTCAGGCAACTTCAGTTCCACTTCATCACCCCAAAGCGAAGTCAGATCCGAGATTTGCTCTTTATCGTTTGAAATGTCCTCCATGTCGAACTCTTCTTCGCTATCATCATTCTCTTCATCGCCAATGTTAATGTTCAGTGTACGGTAACCCTTTAATTCATTGTGACAATACGGACACTCTTCTTCCGGACCCAGCTCCTCATCCCAAACAATCTCTGTTTGACACCAAGGACATACCGTTGTTTCCATCATGTATCAACCTTTCTCTTTCATATAATTACGTATTTAACACATAGATCACACCGATGGCAAAAAACACAATCGATGCCGCAAACAAAATCCGTATCAATATTTTCATCATCGATCCCCCTAGACAATGCTTGCGCCAATAACAAAGGACAGTGAGACAGAAATGATCATGGATATCAACCCAACTGCACGGTTATCTGCTTCAATCTCCCGGTCAATTGAAAACACTGGCGTCAGGAACTCGAATAAAAAATAAGCAATGAGCAACAAAACAAACCCGACAAATGACCATGTCATCGCTTCATATACTGAAGATTTTGCTTGAATACAAAAACGGAGTACGTTGCAAATCCCAAAGATTTTCCCGCCTGTAGCCATAGCCACAGCCACATTGCCTTTTTTGATCTCCGTCCAGCATTTATATTTGGTTACCAGTTCGAAGCATGCGAGAAAAACGAGCAACTCCATGATGGCAACCGAGAAGAAACCGAGGACCATCCCGAGCGGATGAGACAGCAGTCCGTCAATCGCTTCTTTCACTCCCATTCTCCTTCCGCATCTGCTGTCCGACTTAACGACGGAACAGCAGGTTGTTGTTTATTCATCCTGAGGCTATTCCAGTTCAGCGACGGTTACACCGTTGCCTCCCTCTCCGTAATTGCCTAGACGATAACTTTTAATATGTTTATGCTTCCGCAGGTAATCCTGAATACCCGTACGCAAAATTCCTGTACCTTTACCATGGATAATATACACTTGACCCAAGTTGGCAAGGAAGGCTTCATCGATGAAACGATCTACTTCCATCAGGGCCTCTTCCAGATTAGCCCCCCGCAGATCCAGTTCACTCTTCACGTTATCATCTCGAGTACGCTTCATGCCTGTGACCGGTTTTTGCTTTGGCTGTTTTGCCGCTGGTGCTGTCTGTTGCAACTCCAAATCATCCAGCGACACTTTCATTTTCATAATGCCGAGCTGTACCACAGCATCCTTGCTGCCTGCCATCTCCACGACATGCCCCTTCTGATTGAGACTGTAAACTAAAACTTCATCACCTGGGCCAATCGCACGTGCTTTCGGAGCAGCTGTCTTTTTCACCGTTTTTCTACGTTTTTCCGGCTCTGCTTCATCCAGCTGTTTACGAGCAGCGATCAACTTATGCTCCTTGACAGAAGCACCCTCCTCCAGAGCCAGCTGACGAAGGTCAGCAATAATTTTTTCTGCTTCTGCACGAGCCTTATCTACGATGCTACGCGCATCTTCCTCCGCTTTTTCAATCCGGCGGTCACGCTGTTGTTCCAGCTTTTCCAGCTCGGCTTGATGGCGGCTACGCAATTTTTCCATATCCTGGCGAAGCGTTTCTGCTTTCTGACGCTCTTGTTCAGCTGTTAGACGGTTCTCTTCGAGCGAAGCGATCATGTGTTCAATCCGCTGATCTTCTTCTTTCACTTCACCGCGTGCATAATCCAGAATGTAACCCGGAAGTCCCAAGCGCTCTGCAATCGCAAAAGCGTTACTGCGTCCCGGTACGCCGACAAGCAGACGGTAAGTCGGACTCAGTGTATTAATATCAAATTCCATGCTGGCGTTAATAACGCCTTTACGCTCGTAAGCATAAGCTTTCAACTCACTATAGTGAGTCGTTGCCACCATGCGGCAACCTGTCTGGTGCATATGCTCTAGCATGGAGATGGCGAGCGCAGAACCTTCTGCTGGATCTGTCCCTGCTCCAAGTTCATCCAACAGGATGAGACTTTTCGGCGTCATATTTTTCAAAATACGAATGATGTTGGTCATATGGCTGGAGAACGTACTCAGATTCTGCTCGATACTCTGCTCATCACCAATGTCGGCATAGATCGCATCAAATACACATAACTGACTGCCGTCTTCTGCTGGAACAAACAATCCCGACATCGCCATCAAGCTTAACAGACCGATGGTTTTCAACGTTACCGTTTTACCACCTGTGTTTGGTCCAGTCACGATAATAGAGGTGTAGTCGTTGCCAAGCTCTACATCAATTGGAACGACATGTTCAATCGGAATCAGCGGATGACGTCCCTTTTTCAGCTTGAGGAAACCTCGATCATTCATTCGAGGCAGCGTTGCTTTGAGCTCACGGGCTAAACGCGCTTTGGCAAAAATAAAATCAAGCGATGCCAGCAAATCGACATCATATAACAGCCACTCTCCCTGCTCACTGACAAGGGCCGTCAATTTTTGCAAAATGATCTCAATTTCGCGTTCCTCCCGAATCCGGGTTTCGCGTAATTTATTGTTCATGGCCACGATGGATTCCGGCTCAATGAAAAGAGTCGCTCCTGAGCCTGACTGATCATGGACTATGCCGCCGAAATAAGAGCGGTACTCTGCTTTGACAGGAATAACAAATCGATCCCCACGAATCGTAATGAGCTGATCTTGCAACATTTTGGAAACGGTGGACGAACGAATCATTGAATCCAGCTTCTCCCGAATCCGTGCTTCTCCCCCGCGCAGTTCGCGGCGAATCTGTGCCAGCGTTACACTCGCACTATCTGCAACCTCCGCATTATCATCAATACAGATACGGATCGCATCTTCAAGTTCCTTCTGCTCAGACAACTGGTCACTGATATAGAAGAGCGACGCTATCGGCTCGTCCTCATGTAGCGTTGCAATCTGACGTTTCAACCGTCTGGCCACATGTGTCGTTGTAGAAATACCCAGCAGTTCATGCGGGTTGAGTGTGCCTCCAATCTCAGCACGTTTTACAGAAGCCGTGATGTCTACAATCCCGCCAAAGGACGGAGAACCTTTGAGACGCTCAAAGGTGAAAGCTTCATCCGTTTGTTGAAGTAATCGTTTTACTTCCTCCAGATCACTATTAGGCTCAAGTTGCTCTGCTTTTTTCTTGCCCATTGATGTTTGAGCGAAGCTAATCAATGTATTTAAAATTTTACGATATTCCAAAGTGTGTAATATTTTCGTATCCAAGTGTACAACTCCTTCCAAACTATACCTGTATTATAACGAAAGAAACTTTGTTGCGCTATTTAACGAATCCTTCCACACATAACTTGGGGTATGACGCCACAAACTACATGTGTCAGGATTGTGCTATTCAATTTTACTCCCTTAGAGTTCCCATGTTTATGCACAATCCAATCTGAATAAAGGAGGTAACCCCCATGAATTTTCTGGGCCATGTCGTACGATTTATTATCGCCGCTATCGTGTTAATGGTTGTAAGCTGGATCGTTCCCGGTTTCGCCGTTGGTGGTTTCTGGAGCGCGCTGATGCTTGCGTTGGTCATCGCTTTGCTGGGCTGGATCGTTGAAGGCATCTTTGGCAGAAGAGTGAACCCTTTTGGCCGGGGAATCGTCGGCTTTATCGTGAGTGCACTGGTCATTTGGCTGGGTCAATATGTGGTTGATCACGTTGAGGTCAGCCTGCTCGGTGCCATTCTCGCCGCATTGGTCATCGGGATTATCGATCTCTTCATTCCGGTATCCACACCGTTTGATGCCGGACGCAGCTCCAAAAGCTAAAGACTGACTGTCATACTGCTAGCGCTCTAACAAGATATCTAAACCTCGGAAGGCCATTGGCCTGAAGAGGTTTTTCTTTTTGCACATCAAGTGATCAGCGACTATCGATAAATTTCAATAAAACGACATACCCCACATGTACAGGCATCGCCAGATTGCGGTATGATGACTTGAGAAATCATTCAAATTTTATCCATCCCACACGCCTGAAGGAGGTACATGATGAAGAAAGGTATAACATGGCTTGCCGCGTGTATGTTAATTCTTGTTCTTGCTGCATGCGGTAGTCCCAAAGATTCAGGAGCATCCGAGCCAGAGGTTACAGCCAGTGAACAACTGGTGATCAAGGCAAGCAACTACGAATTCGATCAACCCGAATATCGACTCAAAAAAGGTGTGCCTGTGAAGATTGTTTATGAAAACGTCAACGGAAATCACGGTTTGCTCGTGCCTGAGTTCAATCTTCGGTTAGACACCCAAACAAGCTCCAAAGTCATCGTCCCTGACAAAGTCGGGGAGTTCGAAATGTCATGTTCCGTTTTTTGTGGTTCCGGACACAGTAGCATGATCTCCAAAATTATAGTAGAAGAATAACACTTCAAGACAAGAGCCCCCGTAGCGACGGGAGCTCTTTTTTGTATTATAACAAATAATGCAAGAGTTCGCTGGTCAGCACATCGACAAAAAGAGTCAATATTTACGTCTGATCCTGCTCAATCAATTCAATCCATTCGTTATATTCCGTCTGTAACTTTGTATATTCATCGTGAAGCTGACGATATTTCGTATTGAGCTGCTCCGCCTTTTCTTGTTCCATCTCCCGCTCAACCTGCAACAATCGAAGCTGGTTTGCCGTTAGTTCATAACGTTCACTTATTTCTCGCAGTTCATTCTCCATGATCTGCTTCTCCTCGTCTGCCTCCACTTGATGCTGTTCCCGCTGTGAACGCTCCTTGAGCAACAGATCACGTTCTTGTACCAGTTCCTCCAGCTTCTCTGAACTTGCTGCACTCTCTCTTTGCCACGCTGTCAATTCACTCTCCAGTGCTGTCCAGCGATCCTGCCATGCCTGCTCCTGCTCCGCCCATTCGTCAGCACGTAGCTTCCATACCTGTTCGTTCTGCTCTGCCGACTCAGTTACCAGTTCCAACTGTGAACGAAGCTCTTCTTCACGTGTCATCAGTTGCTGGATACGAGAAGACAGTTCCGACTGATTGGCAGACAGATCCTCATGTTTAATTTGCCATTCGAGAGCTTCCTCTTCCGTCTGCGCGAGCTGACTCGCTTGCTCCGTATAACGCTTGGCAAGTTGCTCAGCGGACTGTCTTGCTTCGTTCAGCGATTGCTCCAGCGCATTCTTCTCCGCTTCGAGTTCACTCATTAGGGAACCGGTATTCTCTTCTCGTTGAAGAGCATCACTGTAATCGTTACGGATCTGCTTGTATTGTTCCTGCAGACGGCTTAATTCCTCTTGGGCACTATGCAATTCATCGCGAGTATTATTTAGCTCCTCATGTTTGTCAGCTAACTCCTTATTCTTCTCAGCTAGCTCCTCATGATTATTATTTAGTTCACGGCGTGTGCCTTGTAAATCCTCATTCATTTGTTTGAGTTTCTCTTCTAGGATCTCGTTTTCTTTCTCATAACGAACAGCCTCCTCATTGTAGAGGCGCGCTTCTTCCTTCACGACGGAAAGTTCATCATGCAAGGACTGTACACCAGACTCCAGCGTTTCATTCTGCTCAGCTGCTTCGAGAATCTGATTCTCCAGATCTCCAATATCGGCGAGTCGCTGTTCAGCAAGATCTTTCCAGGATTGTTCCCTCTCCGTCAGCATTGTTATCTCATTTTGCAATGTACGTACAGCCGCATGTGCCTGCTCCAGCACCTTCTGCAGTCTGCGCTGTTCTTCTTCTGACTTCGCTTCTGCTTCAAGCAAATGCTGTGCATCCTGTTCAAGCTGGGTATGCTGTTCCTGCAGTTTGCGCAGTTGAGCGGTTAGCGCTGTTTCACGATCCACTGCTTCATTATACTGATCTTGCAACTGTTGCTGTGACTCCTGTGTCTGTTTCAACGACTGCTCCGTTTCACGAAGTTTGTTTTGCAGATCATTGCTGCCTTCTCTCAACTGCTCCACTTGTTGCTGGAGCTCCGCGATCCGACGTGTCTGAGTCTCCTGTTCCTGAACACGGATCTCGTGCTCCTGTCGCAACGACTCCACTTGGGTACGTTCCGCCTGGAGCAACTGTTCTTGCTCAGAAACCACTTCCTGCGTATGTTGAAGCTGACTCCGAACCTCGCCCAGTTGTTCATTGATCTCCGTTATGCGAGCATTTGCCTGAGCACGTTCTTCCTCCAACTGACGAGCCAGTTTACTCCGCTCCTGCTGTAGCGTTTCTTCAGCCGCTGCCGTTGCCTCAGCTGCACGGGTAGCCGCTACTTCTTGCTCTTCTTTCAATTGCTCTTCATAGAAAGCCTCTTTCTCCATCCATTCAAGCTCGGATTGCTCGGAAAGAGCTCTAAACTCAGACTTCTGTTGCTCCAGAGCAGCCTGGTGCTTCTGTTCAGCTTCAGCAAGCCATGCTTCACGCTCTTGTTTCGCTTGTGCTTCGAACGCTTCTGCCTGCTTCTGTGCTTTCTGTTCGGCTTGCTCCAGACGCTGCTTCATTTGATTTTCAAGTTCGCTATATTGAAGGGTCGCCTCTTCCTCCACCTGTCTCAATTTGGCTTCAGCCTGTTCCAGTTCAGAGAGGATCGCAGCTTCTGCCTCTTCTTTGGCCGCTTGTACCTGCTCTGCCGCCTGAACCTGCAGTTTTTGGCGCTCTGCTACTGCCTTGCTTTCGGCTTCCTTCAATTGTGCCGCAGTTCTTTCCTGCAGCTCTTTGTACTCGGTCGCGGCTTTGGCCCGCACCTGCTGTAGCTCAGCTGCCGCACGGTTCTGTGCTTCTTTAAGTTGCGACGCAGATTGAGCCTGTAATTGTTTAAGTTGGTTTGCTGCTTTTTCCTCTGCTTCCTTTACACGTGTATTAGCTTTCACTTCTGCCTCTTTGAGTTGTGCCGCGGCTTGCGCCTGCATCTTCTGGATCTGATCCTTCATTTGGCTGCGCTCTTGCTCCAACATCGCATTCAGCTTGGTGATTTCAGCCTGCTTGTCTGCGGTGAGCTTTTGCAAAGCCTGCTCTGCCTCAATCTTCTGCTGGCGAACCTCAGCGAGAGACTGATCTCGCTGTTGCAATTCTTTTTGGTGTTCGCTCTGAATGGCGTTTAATCGGTTTAATTCATTTCGAAGTTCTGTACGTTCTCCCGTGAGCATCTTGAGCTCATTTCGGATCTCCTGCGTCTGAAGAGACTGCTCAGCCATATGTACGGCCGCAAGTACAGCAATACGCGGCGTGTCCAAACGGGAATGACTTTTGGAGATGGCGCTCATACGCTCATCTACCAGATTAGCTACTTGTTTCATATAATCGGCACTGCTGCCGACCAGTTTATAGGAAGTCCCGTAGATCTCTACGGTGACGCGTGTACGATCAGGTGTAGTCACAGTTGTGCCCTCCTTCAAGTCTGTATGTTGATTCTAAGCTGTAATGACAAAAAAGTCACATCGATCCTCTATTGCTAAGGATTCGATGTGACTTCGAGCAATTCCTGCTAATCTTTGTTCAAAAAATTGACTTCTGTCCTATTTGCGCAGTTCTGCGTTGAATTGCTCTTCCAAACGTGTTACTACCCGTGCATGAGCTTCGGTAACTTCCTCGTCTGTCAACGTGCGTTCACGGTTTCGGTATACCAGAGCCATGGCCACACTTTTCTTATCTTCACCCAGCTTGCTGCCTGTGAATACGTCAAATACCTGTACGTTCTGCAACAGTTCACCCGCACATTCACGGATGGTACGGAGCATGTCGCCAGCTTCGATATTTTTGTTTACCACCACAGCAATATCACGCTCTACCGCCGGGAAGCGCGGAAGCTCACGATAACGAATATCCGCATCCGCTTCCTCATATATCCCTTCAAGAGCAATTTCAGCAACATAAACATCATTCAGATCATATTGTTGCTGTAGTTCTGGATGCAACTGACCGAGAGTACCGATCAATGTGCCTTCACTTCCATCTTTGCCATCCAGATAGATGGAGGCAGAACGCCCTGGATGGAATCCTTCCGGACTGTTCGCTACAAAGCGAATCCGTTGCTCCAGCCCCAAATAAGCAAACAAGTTCTCAAGTGCACCTTTGATGTCAAAGAAATCCACTTTCTCTGCCCCTACATTCCATTGTTGCGCTACACGGTTACCCGTAAGCAACATGGAGAGTACCGGAATTTCATGCGGTTGCTTCGTCAGCTTCTCTTCCTCCGTGAAGAAAACACTGCCTACTTCAAACACGGCAAGCGAATCCTGCTTCCGATTCATGTTGTATACAGCAGCATCCAGCATCTGCGGCAAAATGCTCGTACGCAACACACTACGATCTTCACTCATCGGCATAGCCAGCTTAACCGCTTTGCTACCTTGTGTCAGCGCAGGGAACAGCACTGCTTTGTCTGGATGAACAAAGGAATAACTGATCATTTCCTGCCAGCCGCTACCAGACATCAACCCACGGATCGTACGACGAATGGCTTGAGGACGGGTATATGCGCCTGGTGTAGTCGTGCCTTCGATCCACGTTGTTGGAATGTTGTCGTACCCGTATAGACGGGCAACCTCTTCGAACAGATCCACATCTATCGTGATATCCCCTCTGCGAGTAGGCACTTCCACATCGAGAACACCCTGCTCCGCATCACCACATGCAAAGTGCAACCGGGCAAAGATTGTTTTCACCTCAAGCAGAGAAAGATCCGTTCCCAAATAACGGTTAAGTCTGTTCAGAGACATTTGAATGACACGCTTCTCGGAAGCTTCAGCGCCAGCTTGCACAATCCCTTGATATACTTGCCCTGATGCATAACGCTGAATGAGTTCAGCCGCACGATCCAGAGCCGTTATTACCGCACCCGGGTCTACTTCTTTTTCAAAACGCAAGCTTGCTTCGGAACGTAGCCCCAGTTGGCGCGACGTCTTCCGAACCGTTCCGCCATCAAACTTGGCGGACTCCAGGAGCAGATTCACGGTGCCTTCCGATACCTCGGAATTTTCACCGCCCATAACCCCGGCGATGGCAACCGGCTTCACGCCGTCGGTAATCAGCAGCATATGCGGTTCCAGCTTACGCTCCTGTCCGTCCAACGTCACAATCGTTTCGCCTTCGTGTGCCATGCGCACTTCAATGCGGCCGTTCTCCAGCTTATCTGCATCAAACGCATGCAGCGGTTGCCCGTATTCAAGCATGACATAATTCGTAATATCCACGATATTGTTAATCGGACGTACGCCCGCTGCCATGAGACGGTTCTGCATCCAGAGCGGGGAAGCCCCCAGCTTGATTCCAGTCACATAGCGAGCTGCATAATGGCTGCACTGCTCCTGGGCCTTGATCTCCACAGAAATATGATTAGCCGCTTCATCACCGGCTTCGACCAGCTGATCTTTCGGATTCGGCAACGTCACTTCGCGTCCCAGGATCGCCCCCACTTCGTATGCTGCACCGCGCATACTCAAAGCGTCGGAACGATTCGGCGTCAAGTCAAGCTCCAGCACATGATCATCCAGGCCCAGCACCTGGCTGATTGGCGTGCCGATCTCTGTGTTTTCCGGCAGAACAAGAATACCTTCCTGTTGCTCTTTAGGCAGCAATTTGTCGTTCATGCCAAGCTCTTTGGCAGAACAGATCATACCAAGCGATACAACGCCGCGCAGCTTCGCTTTTTTAATATCCAGCCCGCCTGGAAGCTTCGCGCCAACAAGGGCTACCGCTACTTTTTGACCCGCATCCACATTTTTCGCGCCACATACGATCTGTAGCTCTTCCTCTTGTCCTGCATCAATCACACAGACATTCAGTTTGTCCGCGTCCGGGTGTTTTTCCTTGCTCTTCACATAACCAACAACAACCTTGTTTACCCCTTGGTTGCGGTTCTCCACAACATCAATTTCGATCCCTGCACGGGTGATTTTTTCTGCCAGCTCCTGCGGGGTTACACCTTCAAGGGCAATATAATCAGACAGCCAATCTGTCGATACTCTCATGCACGTTCACTTCCTTAATCTTTGTATTAGTTTGACGTTCATTGACATTCAATATAATTACAGACGTCCGAATTGCTTCAGGAAGGTCTGGTCACTGTTATAGAAATGACGGATGTCATCTATGCCGTACTTCAGCATCGCGATCCGCTCTACACCCATACCAAAGGCAAAGCCACTGTATTTCTCCGGGTCATATCCGCCCATCTCCAGCACTTTCGGGTGAACCATACCTCCGCCCAAAATTTCGAGCCAGCCTGTTTGCTTGCATACACGGCATCCGCTACCACCGCATTGTACACAAGTTACATCCACTTCCGCACTTGGCTCGGTGAACGGGAAGAAGCTTGGACGCAGACGAATTTCCGTGTGAGCGCCGAACATTTCACGCACAAATTGCAGCAAAGTTCCTTTCAAATCACTCATACGAATGTTTTCACTGATTACAAGGCCTTCGACTTGATGGAACTGGAAGGAGTGTGTCGCATCGTCATCATCACGGCGATATACTTTACCTGGGCAGATGACTTTGACAGGCACTTCACCTTTCATGCTCTGCATCGTACGAACCTGTACCGGAGAAGTATGTGTACGCATCAGCAGGTCCTCGGTAACATAGAAGGAATCCTGCATATCGCGCGCCGGGTGGTTCTTTGGCAGGTTCAGGGCTTCAAAGTTGTAATAGTCCATCTCCACCTCAGGACCTTCTGCTACGCGGTATCCCATACCGATAAAAATATCTTCAATCTCCTGCACCACTTTGGTCAGCGGATGCAGTCCGCCTTGACGTCCGCGGCGACCCGGCAAGGTTACGTCAATCTTCTCGGATTGAAGGCGCTTCGCAGTCTCTTCCTTTTGGAACTGCTCCTGCTTGCGATCAATAACCTCTTCAATCGCTCCACGAACCTCGTTACCCACTTGCCCAATGACTGGGCGCTCCTCTGCACTAAGCGCACCCATGCCACGCAAAATTTCAGTTAACGCACCCTTTTTCCCCAAATACTTTACACGCAGATCACTAAGG
Organism: Paenibacillus xylanexedens; assembly: GCF_007680605.1. GTDB lineage: Bacteria > Bacillota > Bacilli > Paenibacillales > Paenibacillaceae > Paenibacillus > Paenibacillus xylanexedens_B. The sequence continues at coordinate 273,111 of NZ_VEIO01000001.1, read as the reverse complement.
GTCTGCGGATCGTTAACGCCGGATAGCTGTTCCAGCGCTTCAATCTTTAATGCTTCCAAACGTTCTTTCATGTGTAATTGCCTCCTTTAAATGCTGTTATTACAACAAAAAAAGGCCTTTTCTCCCCAAAAGGGACGAAAAGACCGTGGTACCACCCTTGTTAGACTTCCGTTGTCACATTGCAACAAGCTCTGCAACACGTTCTGTCTCACTTTGTACGGAATAACGACCGTTAACCGTTTACCCCTACTGTCGTCTCTGTGTCTGTACACATCATCAGGTTCAGGGAACCGCTCCGGAGTGAATTTCGGCAGCCTGGTTCTACAGAAACGCTCTCAATCTACGGCGCTTCCTCCCTGTCCAGAGGCACTGCTTACTTGTCTCCATCAATACGTTTGTTCAAATTAACATAACCTGTATCGACACCAATGATCGATGATCGTTCATTATTATATGCAAAATACGGCAAAATAGCAAGCATGCCCCGTTGCTAATTTGCAGATGTACCTTGATTCCTCAGCTCCTTTAACCGTTGCTGAATGTCACGAATCTCGGCTGCTTCCGCCTCCCTCTCTTCCGCAGGTTCGATAGGCTCAAAGCGTTCTCGTTCCATTCCCGCTACGCTCACCGGAGAGAGTAATTCAGACAGCCTCATCTCCAGCCGCAGACGTTCATCGTCTGAATCACGTGTGTCCAGTGCAGACTCCCGTAGTTGTACCGTTTGTTCCCAATCCGCCACGCCTCCTTCAAAAAGTGATGCTGTGCCGTCCGACTTCAAGTCACATAGACGATTCGCCAGCGTTCGGACTAACATCCGGTCATGGGATACAATCACCAGTGCGCCGGTGGCTTCTTTTAACACATTCTCCATCACTTCCTGGGTGTCGATGTCGAGATAATTCGTTGGCTCATCCAGTACAAGCAAATTAGCACCGCCGAAATACAACCGTAGAAATGCTACACGGCATCTCTCCCCCATACTTAAATCTCCAATGCGCTTAAACACATCTTCTCGTGAAAATAAAAAACATCCCAGAATGGTTCGGGCGGCACTTTGCGTCATAGAAGGGAGAACCAGTAAGCTGTCCAGTAGCGTTACATTCTCAGGCAATCCCTCCAGCTCTTGTGAAAAGTAACCGATGCTAAGCTGGGGATGACGGCTAACCTTTCCCTGCGAAGGCTGAAGCTCTCCAATTATTAATTTCAGCAACGTGCTCTTGCCCGTTCCGTTCGCTCCACGCACGGCAAGCCGATCCCCACGTTCGACTGCCAGCCGCAAATCATGAAGAAACGACTGCTTTGGATCGTACGAAAAGCTTACTTCTTCCAGCGTAAGAAGTTGATGTGCACCGAGTGAAGTCATCTGTAGCTCCATATTCAGTTTCGTGGCTTCCCGTGGTTTATCCACCCGCTCATTTTCGAGCCGCTCCAGCTGCTTCTGTTTGGCATGGTAACGCGAAATATTTTTATTGGCTCTGGCCTTGTAGAAGCTCTGGGTAATCTTTACTTCCTGACCTCCTGCCGAGTTATGAGCTTTATGGAACCACTGCTGATAATTACGAATGGTTTCCTCCAGTGCTTTACGTTCCAGTTGCTGCTTGCGATAAATTGTCTCCTGTTCCTTCAGTTCCCGCTCTTTATGGCCTTTATAATCGGTGTAACCACCCTTATATTTCGTTAGTTTTTCTGCACTGAATTCAATTACACTGGTCGCTACCCGGTCAATAAATGTCCTATCATGTGATACAAACAGCACCGTTCCCTCGTATGAGGATAGCCATGTCTCCAGCCAACGCATGCTCTCTTCATCCAGATGGTTGGTTGGTTCATCCAAAATCAGAAACTTGGGATTACTGACCAGTAGTCCTGCAAGCCGTGCCTTCGTTTTCTGACCACCGCTAAGTGATTGATAAGGCCTGCTCCAGTGTTCTGTAGTAAGCCCGAGACGGGTTAATACCTTCTCTACCTCCGTTTCCCACATGTAGCCGTTCAATTGCTCATATTCCTCCAAAAATCGGGCATATTCGTCCAGCAAAGTGTTATCTCCGGTAGCATCAGCTTCGCTCAATCGGCGCTCGAGTTCTTCCAGCTTCCGCTTGATTTCATCAATCCGTCCACTCTCCCGCCTTACTGCATCCAATACATTTATCCTACTCGGTACCTCTGAACGCTGACGCATGAACCCCCATTCTGACAATGGAAGTTGACGATCAATACGTCCACCTCCATCCTCCTCGCCGAGTATAATCCGTAAAAGTGTGGTTTTGCCGCATCCGTTACGGCCTAAAATGGCGAGTCGTTCGCCTTCGTTAATTTCAAGGTTTAATCCCGCAAACAATTCATTACCGTTCCATTCTTTTGATACTTCATGCAAGCGCACCAATGTCGTCATGAGTCCTCATCCTTCCTGAAAAAAAAATCAAAAAAACCGCTGGCATCAGCCGGCGGTTTAGCAATTTTTAATGGATAAACGGGTTCAAAATACAGATATGAGGACTACCATAGCATGAACAAAGAAACCCTAACGAGGGCATGCGCAAGCCGAAAAACTTGCTTCTTCCATACTATTCCCTATAGCTGAATTTGGACACACGAATCCCCTCATTGCTCAGCCGCTCGGCTGACTGCGTCATAATACAATCTGCAGTTAACTGGGGTTCACTTCATGTGTCTTACTTCATTGGACGTATGGTTACCTCTCATTCATGGGTAGTATCAATTCTCCGTTATTGTACCAGATCATTGAAAAAAAGCAACTAATGCTCGAATTAGTCAAGAAAAATTAGAAAGGAAGTGAGCGTTAATGCTAAGTTTATCCAATTATATAAAATAAAAATGAATATAATATTTGTTTTATATGTAAAATATTAGTTGATTTTTACACTTTTACTATGATATGCTTAGCTCATACTAATTCTATAGGAGGCGTGTTTATGAAAAATTCAAGAAATATCTTTATTTTATTGACACTTTCAATCTCGCTTTTTATTCCCTCTTCAATATCTTCACAAGTTTTCGCTAAAGAAATTACAACAGATTCTTCTGTTGTGACTCAAGGAGATCTCATCGCAACTGTTAATTTCAACATGCTTAGAAATTCAAACGTAAAGTTATTCTCTTCGAATTCGAATGTTCAAATCCAATCTGGCGGACACCTTATTTCAATAAGTCCTGGTGGAGTTGTTTCATCTAAGAATTCCCTTGGAACAGCAGTTGTGTATTCCTATAATCCTAATGGGGATTATGTAAAATACGTTATAAGTATCAACGCAACATAATGTACTTTAAAAGCAAAGATTTCTGGGTTTGTAGCTTGAAATAAATGTATTTATCCGAGGTATTATAAAGCCACATGTTGTTTTTCATAAAACATATTTGCATAAAGAAATCGCCATCTTAATTTATGGCGGTTTCTTATTTTTCCCCCTCCTACATACTTTAGAAATAGAGATTTAATAAATATATGTCCTAAATTCCAAGAACGAAAATAATCTAACCATATATCAAATTTTACGCAAACAAAAAACCCTTGATAACCAAGGGTTTTCAATGTACTACTATTAAGCGGGTGATGGGAATCGAACCCACGCTATTAGCTTGGAAGGCTAAAGTTCTACCATTGAACTACACCCGCAAAATGAACAATCGGGACGACACGATTTGAACATGCGACCCCCTGGTCCCAAACCAGGTGCTCTACCAAGCTGAGCTACGTCCCGTTAAATTCCAAATGGAAGTTAACAGTGATTTTACAAAACCTAATATACCACGATCTGCTCTATCGTGCAAGGTACATCGGCAGTTTTTTTCCTAAAACTGGATTCCAGAAAGGCAGGAACGCTCTCGCGGCCCTGCTACTCCTTATCCCGCAGGCTTGTCAATATCTCTAAGGAACCTTTGCTCAAAGTCCGCCGCTTCAATCGGTTTACCGAAAAAATAACCTTGTGCCTCATGACAATGCTGATTGCGGAGAAACATCATCTGTTCCTCGTTCTCAACACCTTCTGCTGTAACCTTGAGTTGTAAATGGTGTGCCATCGAAGTAATCGTGGATACAATAGCAGCGTTATTGCTGTCTTCCATTATTTCATTCACAAATGATCGGTCGATCTTGAGCCGGTCAATCGGCAGATCCTTGAGATAATGTAGTGAGCTGTATCCCGTGCCAAAGTCATCAATACTGATATGTACACCTATCTCCTTAATTTTATGAAGCTGTTCAAAGGCCCGGTCTTTGTCAAACGTCATGCTCTCCGTGATCTCCAGTTCAAGCCATGCCGGTTCAAGTCCCGTTTCTCTGAGAATACTGTTGATGCTGTCGAGCAGGTGCGAATGTCTGAACTGTCTCATCGACAGGTTAACGGATACACATAATTTGCGATATCCCGCTTCCTGCCATAGCTTGTTCTGTGCACATGCCTCTCGTAGCACCCATTCTCCGAGAGGAACAATCAGTCCGCTCTCCTCGGCCAGTGGAATAAACTCTGCCGGTGACACTGAACCGCGTTGCGGATGATGCCATCGCACAAGAGCTTCCATGCCTACGATCAGTCCGCTTTGCAGATTCACCTGGGGCTGGTATACCAGATAAAACTGCCCTCGAGCCAGTGCTTTGCGCAAATCATTTTCAAGTTGCAATCGTTCCTGAGCTTTCATCTGCATGGCATGTGCGTAGCGGTTGAGTTCAATTCCCTGCTCCTTCGCACTATGCAGAGCCGTATCGGCATTCTGAATAATCTCTTGGGGAGATTCTCCATCATAAGGAAAGATCGCCATGCCTATGCCCAGCGTAAGATGATATTCGCTCCCATCCACCATAACCGGTTTCTCAAAAAGTTGCAGAATGGACCGCGTCCGGCGTAATGCCGTATCTGTACTATAAAAGTCCGTCATGGTCAGCGCAAATTCATCTCTACCTAGACCAAACACCTCTTCTCCCGGAAGAGATGAATGATTCAATCGCTGTCCAACCTGACGCAGAACCCGATTAGCTGCTTGTTGTCCCAGGGAGTCATTTATGGTTTTGAAACGGTTAATATTAAGTACAAGTACACCGACGAGCTTTTCCTCCACAACAGCATCATCCAGCATGAGTTGCAGACGTTGACTTAGGCGCCGGCGATTTGGAAGGCCGGTGACGTCATCATGGTGTGCGATATAATTCATTTTGGCCTCAGCGGCCTGTTGTTGCAGGAAGGGCGTGTCAACTACAGATGCATAGAGCCCCTTTTGAATGAAAAAGTAGCCCAAACAATTGCTGAGCATACCAAGCAGCAGATTGAGATCGTCCACTACACTTGCAGTCACGAAATACCCCTGACCTAGCAAAAAACAGAGTATACCGTTCAGGATAGGTGGTAGATCGGCGTTTTTTGTCTTTTTCCACTGCACATACAGAACGATAGCCCCAGTAACATACAGCAGACCTGCAACCCAATGCAGGCGAGTGAATACTTTACCAAGTAGATGACCATCAAGCATCTCAGGTAGAAAACTCCACTCTTGAATAGAACAGATGTACAAAATCAGAAAGGCACCAAGGGTAGCGCTGAACAGAAGAAATTTGCGCGGTAATGCAACTTGCTTCTCGTGTACGCTATATATAAATAACAGTCCCACAGAACAAACCAGCGATCCCATCGTTGACATCATTAATGAAAAATCGGATTCCATCATCGCTCTGTTAGGAACTTCTTCTGCAAACGAAACGATATGCACCAGTTCAAATAGACCTAACATTAAAAAGAGTGTTGTCATTAACACTCTGCGTAGCGTCAATTTTTGAGTTTGAAATAGCCAGCTTTGATTATAAATACCGATACATGCGGCCGTTGCAGCAAATCCACCTAGAAGTGTTATTACCGGGTAACCCGAAAAATTCAGATCATAGCCTGAAGAAGAACGAAACCATTGACTTACGAGGAAAAACAATAAGCCGCCGATGGCGACCCAACCTATTTGACTCTGACCTTGCGTTTTAAACTTCATGCCATGTTTTCCTTCCCGGGATCACTATCCTGTAATACGTGTACAACTGAATTCTATTGATCTGATTCACCAAGTATATTACACATTTCGACAAAAACATATATTGACCACTGTTTAATTTAAAAATCCATATATTCTATCTGGTACATAATAACATTTAAATCCCTATTCGTGAACTAAAAAATAGTTATAAGTAGGAATATCTATTCATGAAAACGAGTAAAAACAAGGCACAAAGAACTAAAAAAACATGGACCTCGAATTAGGGACCATGTTTTTTTAATTTACAACTGTATTTAAGACTATTTTTATTTATCGAAGTTTACTTCAGGCGTTGTCAACTTATCATAGAAGTCTACGACTTTGTCTTTGTTCTCCGATGAACGAAGTGCCATAGCCGACCGTGGATGCTCGTCCAGCGTACCTGTAATCATGTAAGGCAGGATATAACCCCACTCTTCTTTTTCTCTCAGTGGAACCATAAGCTGTTCCAACACTTCAAGTACTGGACGAAGATTATACTTGGTTCCTTTCAAATGCGCTACCAGCAGTTCTGTTGGGCAGTTTCCTGCCGCGCGCCCCATACCGTATACAGAAGCATCCAGCAATTCAACTCCAAGTTCAGCGGCTACAAGCGTGTTAGAGAACGCAAGTTGCATGTTGTTATGCGTGTGAACGCCAAGACGTTTGTTCGGAAGATGAGTTTTGAATTTCTCCACCAGATATTTCACATCGTTATGATCCAGACTACCGTAAGAGTCTACGATATAGACGACATCAACGGAGCTCTCCTTGATCATTTCAAAAGCTTCCAGCAATTCATTCTCCATCACATTCGAGAGTGCCATAATATTCAGTGTTGTTTCATAACCGCGATCATGGAACGTTTGCACCAGTTGAAGCGCCTTGTCCACATCTTTACTGTAACAAGCGACACGAATCAGATCCAGCATACTCTCACTGCGCGGTAAAATATCGTTCTCATCTACACGTCCTACGTCCACAAGTGCAGACAGTTTGGTGTTGCCTTTTTGCGGAATGACTTTACGAAGAAAATCATCATTCAGGAAGCGCCAAGGTCCGGCATCTTCGGAGCCTTTGAGCAACTTCGGCGAATTTTTGTAGCCAATTTCCATATAATCAACGCCAGCTTCATTCAGCCCTGCATACAGCTTTTGAACAAAGTCGACGCTAAAGTCCCAATTATTCACCAATCCACCATCACGAATGGTACAATCTACAATTTTACTATGATTTGTCTTCATTAATGTCTGCTCCTTTTCTGACCAACTTGTGTATTCCTCTCATGATACTTGAACGTGACAAGAAAAGTAAAGGGATTCCGGGCTTATTTACGGTAAGATTTCCAGATTCGGTCCATCTCCATCATATCCGGGTTATGTTCATCTTTCTTACCGTAGCGCACAGCATTATAGATTTCAGGAAGCCTCGTTGCCAGCTCTTCCTCTGTCCCCTCTTTACTCTTAGGATTACTCTCCTTAATGCTTTCCGCTGTCTCCAGCGGCGTATAAGACTTCTCAACCTTTGCTCCCCGATCCATCGCATTGCTTACCCATACCCGATAATAGTATCGAATACGTTCTCCAGCCTGAGTGGGAACAGGTTCCTTTTTGCGGAACCATCGTTTACGAACCTTTGTGGGCACTTCCAGCGTTTCGCTGATATCAACATAATCTGTTTTCGGTTCTTGTCTTTTTTGAACAGGCTGTAACAATCCTTTGAAACGCTCCGCCAGTTTATCCATGATGGTTCTGCCCAGTTTGACCAAAAGCCATAAAATCACTGCCGCCGCTGCTCCAAAAACGATCCAGCCGAGGATTTCCCAGAATAAAGAAGGATCTGAAGCTGGCTCTCTGAACTCATCCGGCAGGTTCATCGGCTCATTCGGCATCTCAGGAGTAAGTGGCGGTTCCTGAGGTGAAGAAGCTCCGAACAGACCTCTGATCCACGCAAGCAGACGATCCCGCAACGGTGCAAGCCATGCAGCAAGACTCGGAAAAGCACCAATACCTGCAATAATAATTAACATCCATATGATTCGAAGGTGGTTTGCCCGTGTGAATTCCCGCAGTACCAATCTGCGCTTGCCATCATTAAGTACCGCACGATCCAGTTGTGCCCTGTATTGTCCCACAATCCAACATCCAAAACTGATGACTCCAGCAGCATAGATGTAGCCCGTGTACATCTGCATCGGTAGCATGAGTTCAATCTGCATTGCCGCGATCGTGGATACAATGGCACTGATTACACCCACGAGTTGCAGGCGCCACAGTCTGCTCGAATGAAAAGCAGGATCAAAATGCAAACCTGAGTATGATGCAATAAATAAACCCGCCCCAAGCGTAATGATTGCTGGGAGTGAAAGCGTCAGTAACATACCAGAAACCCATACGAACAAAATACAGATAACAAATGCCGTCAGACCTCGAACGAATGCGTTTTTCTCTGCAATGCTCGTAAAGCGATGTTGAATCCATAGACCGAACAGGCCTGCCATAACATACAAGCAAAACAACAGATATGGAAAATAAGCACGGGTATACAATGATGTGATCGTAAAGATTGGAAACAAATATATCCCTATTGAAAGAACAGCCCACATGGATATGATATGTGTTCGCTTTATTGCATCATTTTCACTCATACGCCCACCGCCCCTGTATTACGCTTCAACTGTTCTACAGGCAAAACCGTTACCCGATGCCCCTGCTCATGCAAACGTCCGATTTCATGTTCCATGGCAGCCGAGACATATGATGTAATCAACAAATAACTGCGAATCTGTTGTCCTTCTTCATTCAATCGTACTTCATCTTGCAAAAACTGCTCCATCGGTACCAAACACTTCAACTCAGTTTCAGCCATAGCTTCCAGTAACATCTCCAGATGAGGTGTGCCGTAATCCGGTTCAATACGAAGTACATCGCGTCCCCCGCCTACACGGTAGCCGTTATGTGCAAATCCAGCAGGCAATCCTCTTCCAATGGCCTCTACCGCTGCAGTGGCTGCGTAGCGGAGTGCCTGCTCAATCAGCTCAGGCCGAGTAACCACACTCCACATCTCAGCAGAGTCCTGTATATTTACAATAATCCATGACTGGGGATCTGCCGTCCAGCCTTGCTTGTACACCTGAAGTTCTCCTGTCCGCGCACTTGCTTTCCAGTGGATACGATTCATTGGATCACCAGCCCCGTAAGGCCGCACCCCCAGGATTAGAAACGGGTCTTCCACAATCCAGCGAGAAACTTCCACCTCTCCTTGCCACACCTGATAGATGGCTGGCATATCTTCAGTGTTTACCAATGAAGGATATACAATCATCGTCATCTGCACAGGAATCGGCTTGGAGGAACGCCATACTCCAAATAAGTCTCCACCGGTCATGGTAGTTGTATCCATCGTGTACACACCCCGCTTGGAGCAGACAAACGGATGAGTGCGGGTAATGCGATTATACGGTTTTAATGTGAAAACACTCTTATGGTTCTGATAAATATTACCTTGGCTAATATCCATACCTGAACCTGAACGAAACACAAATGAAGCAGGCATCATTGCTTCAAGTCTAAGCCAAGGTACAGAAATTCGTTTTTCATTGGATATCGTTTCAATCATCTCCAGTTCATCACCAGCGTAACACCGTGTTTTGCTGAACTGTCTACTGTACTTGAGATTTCGCAACACAGGCCGTCCAAACCATATGCCGTGCAACACAATCACTAAACTTCCAACAACGACAAGCCATAGAAGTGCCATAAGCTTAACGTCCGCCTGTAGTAAGTGTCTCGGTTGGCACCTCGGTTTCGGTCAGAATCTGTTGAATGATAAGTTCTGCAAGTCCTTCTTGCTGTCTGATTCGATTACGAAACACCAGGCGGTGAGCCAGCACAGGCTCTGCCAGTAATTTAATATCATCAGGTACAACATATTCTCTGCCATGAAGCGCGGCCCATGCCTGACTAGCTTTTAGAAGCGCCTGAGCCCCCCGTGGACTAACCCCAAGTGACAGTTCAGGATGTTTTCTCGTTGCTTCAGTGAGCTGTACAATATATAGCAGGAGGTCCTGGTTTACGTTAACCGTTTTATACGTTTCCTGTGCTCTCAGAAGTTGCTCGCGCGAGATAATAGAAGACAGATCATTTACTGAGCGGTTGGCCACCGTCCTTCTTAGGATCTCTACGCTTTCTTCATCAGTTGGGTACCCCATACGAATCTTCATCATAAACCGGTCCATCTGAGCTTCGGGTAACGGAAATGTTCCTTGATTATCAATAGGATTCTGAGTCGCGATAACGATAAACGGCCGCTCAAGCTGCCTTGTTGAACCATCAATACTGATCTGGCGTTCTTCCATACATTCAAGCAAGCTGGACTGTGTACGTGGTGTTGCTCGATTGATCTCATCCGCCAGTACAAGATTCGCAAACAGCGGTCCGGGCCTGAATTCGAAATCCCCTGATTTTTGATTATAGAAATGGATACCCGTCAGATCGGATGGTAGCAAGTCAGGTGTAAACTGTATCCGCTGAAATGTGCAGTCCAGTGAAGACGCCATCGATTTGGCTAGCATGGTTTTCCCTGTACCAGGGACATCTTCCAGAAGTACATGACCTGATGCAATAATCGCTGTCAACATCAGTTCCATCGTATGCTCTTTACCTACGATCACTTTGCCTACATGTTCAATGAATTGTCCGTTCATTTGCTCCATATCTTGAATATTCAAAGAAATCCCTTCCTTCCGCGATGCTTATGTATTCGCATTCATTTCTAACTATAACCCTTATCCTGCCAACAAAAAACAAAGGAATCGGCAAAATACCGATCCCTTCAGTAAGCGTTTGTGTCAATTCACCAGTGGAAGCTTGATCATAAAGCTGGTGCCCTCGCCCTTTTTACTATCCACCGAGATGGTACCCCCATGATTTTTAATAATACGGTAACTCACGGAAAGTCCCAGACCCGTGCCGCTTTCTTTTGTAGTAAAGAAAGGATCGAATAATCGTACCAGCGTGTTATGATCCATACCTCGTCCATTATCCGCAATCGTAATTTGCACAAAATTATTTTCCGTAGCTGTTGTGATTCGGATCAAGCCTGTATATTCTTCACCGACTTCTTCAATCGCGTCCATTGCATTTTTGACCATATTCAGAATGACCTGTTTGATCTGTTTCACATCAATGGATACATTAAGCGGGGTGTCATCCACCTCCAGCAGAATTTCGCATCCTTTCATCAACCCTTCACTCTCGGTCAATAGAACAACCTCTTTAAGCAAAGATTCTACGGTCATGACCGTTTTCTGCGGAGCTGAAGGCTTCGAGGAGTTCAGAAATTCATAGATAATGTCATTTGCCCTGTCGATCTCGGTGAGTATGATTCTGGCATACTCGTCTTTACCCAGCTGTAGCAGATGAGGCCGAAGTAACTGGATGAATCCGCGAATGGCTGTTAACGGGTTACGAATCTCATGAGCAATTGATGCGGAGATACGGCCAAGCATAGCCAGTTTATCGTTTTGATAGGCCGTCTGCTCGATCTGCTTGTAATCCGAAACATCCTTGACACTAAAAAGAAAATCGCCATCCATCTGATCACCATAGGTCACGGTCACAAGCCAGTGCCTTCCATACTCATCCGTCAGTTCATGATAACGCTTACGATGAAAGATCGTTTCCCGATAAATTCGTAAAATTTTCTTTTTCTTAAATCGAGTCATCTGGGGCAAACGCAACATCTGCATCAACGTGCAACCGCTTAACAGATCTCTAGGCAACTCCAGTAGTTTAGCCATCTGAACGTTAATAAACGTCAAGACCCCATGATTATCAAATAACATAATACCGCTATCCATGTGTTCTAGCACATTTTCATACTTATTGTTATCCAGATGTACTTGAGGAATCACATCCGTTGGTTGAGGCACTATGTCCTGAAATTCACGAATCACTTCAGGTTCCTCCTTTTCACGTAAATGATAAACTTTGCCGTTCGGACATCATATCATCACAGAAACAGGAAGGGCCGATTTTTTGATGATTACCGGTTCCCTTTCATCAGGGGGCTGAGCCGAAAATAGGATGGCATGTCCGGAACTTAAGCTGGTCTAATCCGGCTCATTCAAGAATCCGGAAAAATCATTTACGTTTTGTTCCTTTCTAACCTTTTCCAATTCCCAAACGAAAACCCTTTATTTTGCTCCGCCTCTTTTGCAAGTCTGCTTTTATCATAGACAAGTTTAGGGAACAGAGTCAATCGGAGAAAGTGTCGAATGGAAATTATTTTGCAAAAACAACAAAGGTTTATCTAAAAAATACAAAAAACGAAGCCGTATCGCCCTGTTGGGAAATCAGCTTCGTTCAATATTGCGTAAATCGGATATTTGTCTAAGCATGTCACATCTCAATGCAATCTATAGCCCAGTCTTGTTATGCTGAATTTTAAGTTTTCGTTGACTCATGACGGCAAGGCGGCGTTTCAATTCGCTCTCCCATTTCTCATCCTTCATTTCCTTGGCGAGCCGTAGCAGATCAAGTGACATATCAATCTGACGCTGAACAATCACCATCGCATCTTCACTTTCACGGTTTACGCAATTTTCGAAGATGGCATCCTCGTCTTCTGTCACATAGTCTTGAAAATCAATCTCGGAAGCCCCATCGCCATGCGCATATTCAGCAAGAATTTCATATTCATTCTCAACCTTGTAATGCACCTCCACCCGGTGACACACCGGACAAAACAGCAGGGGAACATTATGAACCTGGGTGCGGTAATGCTTCAGCGTGCCCTTCGTTCCCACCATACTTGCCCCACAACAGTAACTCATTTTTGTTCACCCTCCTTATTAGGTGCCGGGAATTTAGTCAATATACACCCGTGCACTTGAAAGACCTCCGAAAGGGAATCGTTCAAACAGTGTATCACATTCATATGCAAATTATAAATGCGGATTACCGGAATGACTTAAATTACCGGGTTTCCATACCCTATTCGCCTTACAAGCCTTCAATTCCTCTTTCTTTTATAAAAAGAAGATCTTCTTCTATTACATTATTAACACGTCTGACAGCTTGTTCAAACACCTTTATTAAGTTAACGGTATATCTTTGAAAAAGGTTGCAAAAAGCCCTCAATCCCGCTTGGGATGAGGGCTTGAACATCAATCGTTCAAGTAAACCCGGCTTACAGGTTGCTATCGCCTGGTTTCCAGTTCATTGCACACAATCCACCGGATTGAAGTGCTTGCAGTACGCGAAGTGTTTCTTCAACACTGCGTCCTACATCGTTGTGGTTAACGACTTGATATTTCAGTTCGCCTTCTGGATCGATGATGAACAGACCGCGCAATGCTACGCCTTCTTCTTCGATCAGAACGCCGTAATCTTTAGCTACTTGCTTCGTGATATCGGAAGCAAGTGGGAAGTTCAACTGACCAAGACCATTGCTGTCTTTAGGTGTGTTGATCCATGCTTTGTGGCTGTGTACGGAGTCTACGCTCACGCCAAGAATTTCTGTATCCAAAGCTTTGAATTGCTCGGAAGCATCGCTCAAAGCTGTAATTTCAGTTGGGCACACAAATGTGAAGTCCAAAGGATAAAAGAAGAATACGAGCCATTTACCACGGTAATCGGACAGTTTAACGGAACCAAAATCTTGTCCGTCTCCTGATACTGTTTCCATTGCGAAATCTGGTGCTGGTCTACCAACCAAACGTTCTGCCATAACTAAAAATTCCTCCTTTGGGATTATGTAAGCATCCATATGGATTGCTCATCATCAGGATGCACGCAGGGCGCTTGTCCTGTCATTAAATTTGTTGATACTTGTTCTCAAGTACAAATAAAATGTTATCATCCGTACTTCTCAAAGTCAAGATTATAAACGTTATTTTTTTATAATAATTATAAATAAGAAATTTTCGTGCCGATTTCAAGTTGCAAATGAGAAAGGAACAGCCCTTTGCATTCTCCACTATTAGAAACCAGAAGACGGTCTACTAGGGCATCAAAGGGCTGTTTCTTATACGAACTACAGGACTGTATCCTGAGATCTGTTAATGTCTCGATAAGTGAACAAGGCTGAAACGAAACTTAAGCCTTTTTCTGAATAGCTGCAACAATCAGATCGCCCATTTCGGTCGTGCTGATCGCTTTGCTCTTATCAACAGCGATGTCACTTGTGCGGTGGCCCGCATTCAGCACGTTCGCTACCGCTTCTTCGATCGCATCTGCACCTTCTGCATATCCAAACGTTGTACGGAACATCAACGCGAGCGACAAGATGGTAGCAATCGGGTTAGCCAGGCCTTGACCGGCAATGTCCGGCGCAGAGCCGTGTACCGGTTCATATAGACCAAAGCTTCCTTCACCCAGCGATGCCGAAGCGAGCATACCGATAGAGCCTGTCAGCATAGCCGCTTCATCACTCAGAATGTCACCGAACATATTCTCTGTTACGATGACGTCAAAGCTTGCCGGACGACGCAGCAACTGCATCGCGCAGTTGTCTACAAGCACATGCTCCAGTTCAACATCCGGGTAATCCGGAGCTACACGGTTAACCACTTCACGCCAGAGGCGGGATGTTTCCAGCACGTTAGCTTTGTCGACAGATGCCAGTTTTTTACGGCGACCTTGGGCGATCTCAAATGCTTGACGAACGATGCGCTCTACTTCCGCAACATTGTAAGCACAAGTGTCCACTGCCTCTTCACCTTGGGCACTTTCGCGTCTGAACTTCTCACCGAAATAAATTCCGCCCGTCAATTCGCGAACAACCATCAGGTCCGTACCTTCAAGTACTTCCGGTTTCAGCGTGGATGCGTCTTTCAAACAGTCAAACACAACGGCCGGACGCAGGTTGGAGAACAGTCCGAGCGCTTTACGAATACCCAGCAGTCCTGTTTCAGGACGCAACTCCTTACTGTTATTATCCCATTTCGGTCCACCTACAGCTCCGAGCAACACTGCGTCTGCATTTTTACATACAGTCAATGTTTCTTCCGGAAGCGGTGTGCCCTTCTCGTCAATGGCAATACCACCAAACAGTGCGTGCTCTGTTTCAAAACGATAACCGAATACTTCCTCCGTACGTTTCAGAACTTTTTCCGCCTCGGCCACAACTTCAGGACCAATTCCGTCACCTGCGATTACTGCGATTTTTTTCACGTCTGCCATAGGTTGTCCACTCCCTCATCTTCATTCATCACTGATCCGCTCATGTTGGCGTTTCTGTGTAAACATCGTCTCATAAATAACTCTCTTCTTTGTATCATATTCTACGGTCATTTGACCAAGATATACAATCTATGACTTTAATAGTTTTTGCCTATAAGAAGGATAATGACAAGCTTCGAAGTTGTTCGCCAGTTCAGGGTAAGGTAAAATATAGCTGAAATCAAATCAAGTATGCTGGAGGGATGTTTGACATGCAATACTCGTATTTGGGTAAATCAGGCCTTAAGGTCAGCCGTATCTGTCTTGGTACGATGAATTTTGGACCAGCCACGGACGAGAAAGAAGCTTTCCGCATTATGGACGCAGCACTGGATGCCGGGGTGAACTTTTTTGATACCGCTAACATCTATGGCTGGGGTGAAAATTCCGGTCTGACAGAAGAGATCATCGGGCGCTGGTTCAAACAAGGCGGAGGCAGACGTGAGAAGGTTGTGCTTGCCACGAAAGTCTACGGTTCCATGCATGATGAAACAGATGGCCCTAACAACGAAGCCGGTCTCTCCGCATATAAAATCAGACGTCACCTTGAAGGCTCTCTTCAGCGTCTGCAAACCGATCATATTGAATTATACCAGATGCACCATGTTGACCCTGTTATCACATGGGACGAGTTGTGGGGTGCATTCGAGCATGCAGTATACCAAGGCAAAATCGGATATGTCGGCTCAAGTAATTTCGCCGCTTGGCAAATTGCCCTTGCTCAGAGCGAAGCGAAAAACCGTCACTTCCTCGGCCTTGTATCGGAGCAGCATAAATACAGCCTGAATTGCCGTCTGCCTGAGCTGGAGGTATTACCAGCCGCTAAAGCGCTCGGGCTTGGCGTTATTCCATGGAGCCCGCTGGATGGCGGTTTGCTCGGACGTAATGCCTTACAGAAACTTGAAGGGACACGCAGTGGAGGTATCGCAGAACGAATTGAGAAGCATCAGACGCAACTTGAAGATTTCGCCGCACTTTGCCGTGATCTTGGTGAGCCACAGGATACAGTTGCACTTGCCTGGGTTGCTGCTAATCCGGCTGTTACTGCGCCAATCATTGGTCCGCGCACACTGGAGCAATTCGAAACTGCCTTGAAATGTCTTGACATGACACTGGATGAGTCTACACTCAACCGTTTGGATGAAATCTTCCCTGGTCCTGGTGGACACGCGCCTAACGCATACGCGTGGTAAATTGATACTCTAAAAAAAGTCTGACCCTCGCAGGACTGTACCCTCATAGATAGACTTCATAACGTCTACACTACAAGGTACAGTCCACTCCAGAAGGGTCAGACTTTTTAATATGTTCGGCTTTTGCTTTGCTAAATCGGCTTTGGCCTTACTATTCCCACCTAATTGGCAGGTTTGTATGTCTGTACTTCAAGCACACCGTGCAGTACTCTTCTACAAATTGACGTTAACACGGTTGGTGTATGTTTTACGTTTCTCAATGAGCTGGTTCAACCCATCTACATACGCACGCGCACTAGCACCGAGAATATCTGTGCTCACGCCGCGTCCTTGAACAGAAACTTGATTCTGAGTAAGGACAACATGCACTTCACCGAGTGCATCTTTGCCGTGTGTTACGGATTTGATGGAATAATCAGATAACGTTACTTCTTCTCCGCTCACCTGATCAATAGCGTTATAGATCGCATCCACCGAACCATTACCTTCCGCCTGTTTCTCCACCGTTTCACCGTCCAGCGTAGCAATACGCACCTTGGCTGTAGGCACGGATTCATCACCGTACGTAACAAAGATCGATTCCAATTTGTACACCTCAGGTGCATCCTGTAATTTTTCTTCGATAACGGCAAGCAGGTCTTCATCGGTAACTTCTTTTTTCTTGTCTGCCAGATCTTTAAATTGTGCAAATGCACGGTTCAACGCCTCGTCATCCAGTTCATATCCGAGGTCAATCAAGCGTTCACGGAACGCGTGACGTCCAGAGTGTTTACCAAGCACTAGCTTGCTCTCTTTAAGACCGATCGTTTCTGGCGTCATGATCTCGTAGGTTGTTTTCTCCTTTAGCATGCCATCCTGGTGGATACCCGACTCATGAGCAAAGGCATTAGCGCCAACGATTGCTTTGTTGCCGGGAACAACCATACCGGTCAAACGGCTAACCAAACGGCTGGTACGCGCGATCTCGGACAACTGCAATGTCGTTTTCGCCTGGAAAAACTCCTGACGTGTTTCGAGTGCCATCGCAATTTCTTCAATCGCCGTGTTGCCTGCACGCTCTCCGATGCCGTTAATCGTACCTTCAATCTGATCGGCTCCGTTCAAAATGGCGGCAAGCGTATTCGCCGTGGCCATCCCCAGATCGTTGTGACAGTGTGCACTCAGCTGAACTTTATCGATGTTATGAACATTTTCTTTCAGATGTTTGAAAATATTCCCGTATTCATATGGGCTCAGGTAACCGACCGTATCTGGAATGTTAACGACAGAAGCACCCTCTTCAACGGCCATATTTACCATTTCCACGAGGAAATCATACTCGGTACGTCCTGCATCCTCCAGAGAAAACTCAATCTTGGAAAATGTCTTCTTCGCATAACGAATCGCAGAGCGAGCCGTGTCCAGAACCTGCGCTTTGTCCATGCGCAACTTATGCTGGCGATGGATTGGCGAAGTGGCCAAAAATACGTGAATGCACGGGTCTTCTGCACCTTTAAGTGCTTCCTTCACCGCGTCAATATCCTGCTCTCTGGAGCGGGACAAACCGATCACTGTAATATTTTTAACCGCTTTCGCTACGGCGTTAACTGCGGCCAAGTCACCCGGAGATGCTGCCGGGAAACCTGCTTCCATCCGGTCAATGCCTAGACGCTCCAGTTGATGGGCAATCTCCACCTTCTCGCGAGTGTTCAGATTGACTCCTGGAGACTGTTCTCCGTCACGCAGCGTTGTGTCAAATACATAGATTTTACGCACCTTCGCACCCCCTGCATATTATTCATTTCTGTAAACCAGAATAGCGGCTCACGCATAAGCACGGCCGCTATTACCAGTTCACGCTGTAAGTTGCTCGAATCCCTTAAGATGCTTGTTCAAAAAAGTGAACGGAATCGTTGCTTACTTTTTGATCCAGTGCATCATTTCACGCAATTGTCCGCCAACCACTTCGATTGGGTGTTCAGCTTCGTTACGACGTGTTGCTGTCAAGAACGCACGACCGGATTGGTTTTCCAGGATGAAGTCACGTGCGAATTTACCTTGTTGGATATCGGAAAGCACTTCTTTCATTGCTTTCTTCGTATCTTCAGTAACGACGCGAGGTCCAGTTACATAGTCACCGTATTCCGCAGTGTTACTGATGGAATCACGCATGCTTGCAAGTCCACCTTCATACATCATGTCAACGATCAGTTTCAATTCGTGCAGACACTCGAAGTACGCCATTTCTGGAGCATATCCAGCTTCTGTCAACGTTTCGAATCCAGCTTTAACGAGGGCACTTACACCGCCACACAGAACCGCTTGCTCACCGAACAAGTCTGTTTCTGTTTCTTCACGGAAGGAAGTTTCGATAACGCCTGCACGTGTACAGCCGATACCTTTAGCATAAGCGAGACCGATGTCTTTCGCTTTACCTGTTGCATCTTTTTCGATCGCGATCAGACCAGGAACACCGAATCCTTCTACATAGGTACGACGTACCATGTGACCAGGGGACTTAGGAGCTACCAGCAATACATCGCTGTCTTTTGGAGCAACGATTTGGCCGAAGTGAACGTTGAAACCGTGAGAGAAGAGCAATGCTGCGCCTTTTTTCAGGTTTGGTTCGATTTCGTTTTTGTATACGGAAGCTTGTGTTTCATCCGGCAGCAAGATTTGAACCACATCTGCGCGGCTAGTTGCTTCAGCCGGAGACAACACTTCAAATCCATCATTTTTAGCAGCGTCAAAAGATTTACCTTCACGAAGTCCGATGACTACGTTCAATCCGCTGTCACGCAGGTTTTGTGCCTGAGCATGACCTTGGCTACCATATCCGATCACCGCGATCGTTTTTCCTTTCAATACGCTAAGCTCTGCATCCTGTTCATAATAAGTAGTTACTGGCATGTTATAAGTCCTCCTTTGTATTGTAAAGAACCCTTCATTAATGAGCGGGTGTCTCAATGGACCGGTAGCCTTCACATCTTGGTAAAAAAACTGGCTGATCGATGCTGATTACCGTTGCATATGATCCGATCCAATCCGTTCAGACACCCGCTCGTTAATGCGGGGGTGTGGCTCTCTTTTCAAGCGTTACATCACTAAAATGTTACTTTACAGCAGTTACTGGACTGACACATTTGGATCAGATAGCATTTATTTTACGCTAACTGTGCATTTTCACAAGTAAATCATTGTGCTCATGTATGGATCAGCCCATTTTGGTTTCATTATACCTCTATACGTTGCCTCGTACCAATGCCGTTACGCCTGTACGGGACAATTCACGAATGCCATATGGCTTGAGCAGTTCGATCATCGCATCAATTTTGTCCGTATCACCAACGGCCTGTACCATTAGACTTGCTGGGCCTACATCAACAACGGATGCACGGAATGTTTCCACCACACCCAAAATTTCCGGACGCTCGGAAGGCTCTGCCTTCACCTTGATCAGCGCGAGTTCACGTGCAACCATCGGTTTCAGGCTAAAATCAACCACTTTGATGACATCAATGATCTTATACAATTGTTTCTCAATCTGTTCAAGCGTTTTGTCGTCACCAATCGTCACAATGACCATCCGGGAAAGTCCGGGCTCTTCAGATTGACCTACTGTAATGCTTTCGATGTTATACCCGCGTCGACCAAACAATCCGGATACACGCTGAAGGACACCTGGCTGGTCGTTAACCAATATCGAAATCGTATGTCTTATCATTCTTCAGCATCTCCCATCAGCATTTGATCGATTGTTGCTCCTTGCGGAACCATTGGATATACATTTTCATCCTTGCGTACAACAAATTCTACAACGACTGGCCCTGGCGTATCCAAAGCTTCCTGCCAAGCGCGCTCAGCTTCTTCCTTGTTTGTTGCACGTAAACCCTTCACGCCGTAGGCTTCAGCCAACTTCACGAAATCAGGGCTTCCTGCCAGGTCGATATGGCTGTATCGGTTTTCATAGATCAGTTCCTGCCACTGGCGCACCATACCAAGAACTTCATTGTTGATGATTACGATTTTAACCGGAATGTTGTTGATCGCACAGATTGCCAGTTCCTGAGAACACATCTGCATCCCGCCATCTCCGTTAATGGAGATAACCAGTCGATCCGGATTCGCCATTTGTGCACCAATCGCAGAAGGGAATCCAAAGCCCATCGTTCCAAGTCCACCTGAAGTAACCCATGAACGCGGTTGGTTAAATTTGTAGTATTGAGCTGCCCACATCTGATGTTGTCCAACATCCGTTGTTACGATTGCTTCACCTTTTGTGGTATCGTTCAACAATTCAACCACCCATTGCGGTTTTAACACTTCATCCGAATCCGTGTAGGAATACGGCTTTTCCTGTTTCCACTGTTTGATCTGATCTCTCCAGGCATCGGCACGTTCAGCACGTCCAACTTCCTTATTAGCAATCTCCAGTACCGTTTTCACATCGCCTACGATCGGAATATCTGTCGCAATGTTTTTGCCGATCTCTGCAGGATCAATGTCGATATGAACAATTTTCGCATGTGGTGCGAATCCGTCCAGCTTACCCGTTACCCGGTCATCAAATCTTGCACCGATGTTAATGAGCAAGTCCGATTGCTGAATTGCCATGTTCGATGTGTAGGTTCCGTGCATTCCCGGCATTCCGGTCCAAAGCTCATGCCCGCTTGGGAAAGCGCCAAGTCCCAGAAGTGTTGTCGTGATCGGAATACCCGTCTTCTCAACGAACTCAAAAAGCGCTTCGTGTCCACCGGAGTAAACGACTCCGCCGCCAGCAAGAATCATTGGACGTTCAGCTTCCTGGATCGCTTGTGCCAAACGCTCAACCTGCAGCTTGTTCGGTACCGTCCGTGGATTGTACCCTCTCAATATAACAGGTTCCGTGTGTGGTTCAAACAATGTTTTGTTTGCAGACACGTCTTTCGGAATGTCGATCAGTACCGGTCCTTTGCGACCCGTGTTTGCGATATGGAACGCTTCATGAATGATACCCGGCAGATCTTTTACATCTTTGACCAGATAGCTGTGTTTGGTGATCGGCATTGTAATTCCCGTAATGTCCGCTTCCTGGAAAGCATCTGAGCCAATCAGGCTGGAAACAACATTACCTGTTATAACCACCAACGGAACGGAATCCATATAAGCTGTTGCAATACCGGTTACAAGGTTTGTAGCACCCGGGCCGGAAGTCGCGATACAGACACCAACCTTGCCGCTCGCACGTGCATAACCATCAGCTGCGTGAATGGCTCCTTGTTCGTGACGTGTAAGAACGTGTTTGAAATCTTCAAAGCCATACATTGCATCATAGATATACAACACGGCGCCGCCTGGATAACCAAACACACACTCAACACCTTCAAGCAGCAAACTTCTCAGCAGAATCTCGGAGCCGCTAATGACCTCCGGCTTCATCCATTTTTCACGTAATTCATCTGTCGATCGTACTTCTGGAATATGAGCTCCCATCAGTCATCCTCCTCTCGGAATTTACACCATTCTGACATTTAAAGTTACAAAAAAAACCTTCCATCCCTGCAAACAAGTTCATGCTTGCGAGGGACGAAAGGTTATCGCTTCCGTGGTACCACCCAACTTTGTCCGAAATTTCGCAATAACGGACCTTACCAGGTATAACAAAACGATGTTCAAACGAACAGAGTCGTCTCCCATACCTGTTGTCTGTAACGCAGACTTACGATTCTCCCTAATACGCAATGAATTTGACGATTCAGTGCTTTTCAGGAAAACAGCTCCGAGGTGAGCTCGTATATAAGGGGTAATGGTGGTGGTTTCAGCAAATCCATCCACTCTCTGAGCAAAAGAGCCCTTAAAACTTCGTCCTCTTCATAGCCGATGAAATATTCTCGTTAAATGTTAGGAACATTATATGATTCCTCTAACCGATAAGTCAATACCTGTTTTTGATAAAAATGTGCTGACCAGGTCCACACACGCTCTCCACTCTATGATTGCCCCAATGTCCGCCCTTCATGCAGTCACCTTTTATCTCGCACCAGGCATAAGATATACAGGCCGCACGACCGGCCTTGAAAGGAGGCCCCGCATGATCATTCGTCAGCGTTTATCCAAACTGGATGACGGCGCAATTATGAAGCTGATTGACACACAGCTTGTTCCTTTATCACATATGAGCGAGAAGGAAATCCATAAAATACGCAAAGAAATACCCCTGCGAATGAACAGGGGCATGACCTTTGTAATCTCGCCGGAGCCAAATAAACCTGCTGTGGCATTCATTCATTTTCTTATGCACGGAGAACTGCTTTACGTTGATATGATGGCCGTTAGTTCGAAAGAGCAACGTAAACGTTACGGACAGACGTTACTGCATGAAGCAGAGAACTTTGCGGTATCCCGTGGTTGCAAAAAATCCAAAGTCATGGTGGATGAAGGCAATACCAAGGGAAATCAATTCTATCAAAAAAACGGCTATCAAAACCTGAGATATATCCTGATCAGTCGCTGTTACGAAATGGAAAAAAGACTCTAGTCATGTTTAGAAAAATCCAGGCGGTCTCGGTCCGGGACCATAAGGACCATATCCTGGGCCTGGGCCGTAACCCGGTCCGGGACCATAACCAGGGCCGTACCCTTGGCAACAATCAGGTTTCGGACCTGGACCATACCCTGGTCCGAATCCCGGGCCCTGTCCATAAGCGTAAGGTAAGGTCGCAATGGCCAGCAGATCAAATAATACCAAAGGCAAGATGGCTTTGGTACGTACTTTTTTTCCACCTAAATGCTTGAGAACGAGTTTGTTACCTGATACTTTTAACAGTTTCCCCGTAACCCGAGTACCGTCTTTCTTGACCGCAACTATGTTTTTGCCTATAAGTTTCATCGCTGCAGTACGCGTAACCTGTTTTCTCATACTATCCCTCCTCCTCGGATCATTCAAAACAGTGTATTCGTCCATGACCGAATTCGCCTGTTTCTTTGTCCCTACCGAAAAAGTTGGGTACTACAATGGAACGCACAAAAAAAAAGACCCGCTTAAAGGCGGATCTTTTTTCGAATAATCTTTTGGATACCAAAAGATATCCTCTTTGCTAAAGTTACCTTTTACCAGGATCATACGGTTCGCCCAGTGCAGATGGAGCCGAAGAACGTCCAACCGCAGCCACCAGAACAATGATCGTAAGCAGGTAAGGCAACATGAAAATAATTTCCTGGGGAATACTCTGTGACCATTCAAACAATTGCACATAGTTACGGATCGCTTGAGAGAATCCGAAAAATACAGCCGCGCCGAAAGCACCGATTGGATTCCATTTACCAAAGATCATCGCTGCAATCGCAATGTAACCTTGACCGGAAACGGTATTGTGCGAAAATGTACCTGTTGTCGTCAATGTAATGGCTGCTCCACCAATCGCAGCAAGCGCACCACTGATCATAACAGCAACATAACGGTAACGACGGACTTTAACCCCAACGGTATCCGCCGCACTTGGATGTTCACCTACAGAACGCAGACGAAGTCCAAACGGTGTTTTAAACAAGATGTAGTATGTCAAGAACACAAACAAAATCGCCAGATACGTCGTTGGATATACATTCTTGAAAAATGCTTCTCCAAGCAAAGGAATATTTTCGAGAAACGGCACATTGAATTTGCTGAAGCCTTGAACCAAAGGTGAGTCACCTGAACCTTCAAACAGCAGTTTTACCAGATACAATGTACTTCCTGCCGCCAAAAAGTTAATGACGATACCGCTGATAATCTGATCAGCTTTGAACGTAATCGATGCTACAGCGTGAATAAGTGAAACGAGCACGCCAAGCACGATGGCGACCAGTACCCCCATCCAAGCCGAAGTTGTCCCGCCCATACCTGCTTCCTGAGCATAGTGAGCACCAATGCCGGCAGCAAACGCACCAAACACCATGAAACCTTCAAGTCCGAGGTTCGTTACCCCGGATTTTTCCGAGAAAATCCCGCCAAGGGAAGCAAAAATCAATGCCGTAGCAAAGACAAGCGTCGTATTGATAATTTGCCCGATTGTCAACAAGTCCATCTACAACACCTTCTCTTTCTTGCGCTTGGAATAGAACGGTTTAAGTACCCAGCGCACGATGCCTTGTGCGGCAATGAAGAAGATAATCGAACCGATGACAATCCGAATAATCTCAGGTGGTACATCCGCAGCAAAGCTCATTCCTGCAGAACCGTAAGTAAGCGTACCAAAGAGCAACGCACCAAGTAACACTCCAAACGGATGATTCAGACCAATCAAAGCGACTGCGATCCCGTCAAACCCCGTGCCTGGCGAACCTGACATTACGGTCTGATACTGGAACACCCCGAGAACCTGGAACGCTCCGCCAAGCCCAGCAAGCATACCACTGATAAACATCGCTTTGACGATATTCCGGTTAACATGCATACCTGCATATTCCGCCGCATTCGGGTTATAACCGACGGCACGGATTTCATAACCCTGCTTTGTTTTCCACATGTAAATATAAAAGAGCACCGCCATCACAAGAGCAATCAACGTTCCCATATGAACACGTGAATTACCCATCAATTCAGAAAGCCAAGTCAAACTGATTGAGGCAGAATCGCTAATATTAACGGAACGGTTTTCCCCTTGCAATAACAGAAATTGACGTACGATCAGATTAGCCAAGTACAGACCAATCCAGTTCAGCATGATACTGCTGATTACTTCGTTAACCCCACGTGCAGCTTTCAAATAACCAGCAATTGCGGCCCACAGTCCGCCAAATACAGCACCTGCAATCAGTGCAAGTGGTGCGTGAATATAAATAGGCAGACCTGTAAACTTCACACCTACAAATGTAGCTGCTGTCATGCCTACGAGAAACTGTCCTTCTCCACCGATATTAAACAATCCGGCACGAGCCGCAAAAGCAAACGCAAGCCCCGTCATGATGAGCGGTGTCATTTCCCGCACAGCTTCCCCGAAGTTGTACATATCCCCAAATACCTTTTTGAACAAAGCACCGTATGCTTCTATCGGGTTATATCCACCAATTAGCATAACAATCCCGCCGAGAATAAGTCCCATCAGAATCGCTACAACTGGCAAAATAAATGAATCTCGGGTAAACCATTTTAACACTTTATTCATGCACAGTACCTCTCTTTTGGGTGCTGCCCGCCATCATCAAGCCAAGCTCCCTGTCATTGGTTTCTTCCGGCAGCACCTCGCCAACGATCTGTCCTTCATAGATAACCGCAATGCGATCGGAAACGTTCATGATCTCGTCGAGTTCAAACGAAATAAGCAAAACGGCCTTGCCCTGATCGCGCTGCGCGATCAGCTGCTTCTGCACGAACTCGATAGCTCCCACGTCCAGTCCACGGGTTGGCTGGGCGGCGATCAGCAGTTCAGGGTTTTTATCCACCTCACGGGCGATAATCGCTTTCTGCTGGTTTCCTCCCGACAAGGAACGTGCCTTCGTTTCGATGCTTGGTGTGCGCACGTCGAATGCTTCTACCAGCCGCTTTGCCTGTTTTTTGATCGCGTCAAAGTTTAGGAAACCTTTGCGCGTATATGGCTCTTTGTAATATGATTCCAGAACGATATTTTCGCTCACCGAAAAATCCAGAACAAGCCCATGCTTATGTCGATCTTCTGGAATATGAGCAACGCCCGCTTCTGAGATGTGACGAGGAGAGTGATTGGAAAGCTCTTTTCCTTCCAAACGGATCGATCCGCTATCCACTTTACGCAAACCTGTCAAGGCTTCAATCAATTCACTTTGACCATTACCGTCTACCCCGGCAATACCAACAATTTCTCCAGCACGCACATTCAGGTTCAGATCGTTCAGAACCGAGATACCCTCTTTATTTTTAGCGGTTAACTTACTAACTTCAAGCACATTAGCTCCAGGTGTAGCAGGTTTCTTATCCACTTTAAACGTAACGTTGCGGCCAACCATTTTCTCTGCCAATTCATTCGGATTGGTTTCCGAAGTTTTGACCGAATCAATGACTTTACCACGACGAATAATCGTAACGGTATCCGAAATTTCCATAATTTCTTTCAGCTTGTGTGTAATCAGGATGATTGACTTGCCTTCTGCGACAAGCTTTTTCATGATAACCATGAGCTCTTTGATTTCTTGCGGCGTGAGTACCGCTGTAGGTTCATCAAAGATCAGAATGTCCGCACCGCGATATAACGTTTTAACAATCTCAACACGCTGCTGCATGCCGACAGAGATATCGTGAATTTTGGCGTGAGGATTTACTTTGAGTCCATATTGCTCGGACAAGCGCTGTACTTCTGCAGCGGCCTTTTTATAGTTAATATTGAGACCCTTTGTAGGCTCGGATCCCAAGATAATGTTCTCTGTTACCGTGAATGGCTGCACAAGCTTAAAGTGCTGATGCACCATACCGATGCCAAGATCGATCGCCCGGTTCGGACTGTCAATGATGACAGGTTTGCCATTCACTTCAATGGAACCTTCATCTGGCTGATAGAGACCAAAAACAATGTTCATCAATGTTGACTTACCAGCGCCGTTTTCGCCCAGTAGAGCATGAATCTCGCCTTTCTGAAGCTGAAGGCTGATGGCGTCGTTGGCAACAATGCCTGGGAAACGCTTCGTTATCTGTTTCAACTCAACGACGGGGGTTGCTGCACCCATGTAATCACCCTTATAACTGATATAGTTTGGTTCCGCAAACGAAAGAAAAGCTCCTACTCGGAGCACTA
Organism: Paenibacillus xylanexedens; assembly: GCF_007680605.1. Lineage (GTDB taxonomy): Bacteria > Bacillota > Bacilli > Paenibacillales > Paenibacillaceae > Paenibacillus > Paenibacillus xylanexedens_B. The sequence goes on along the minus strand of NZ_VEIO01000001.1, from coordinate 245,982 downwards.
TTGCAATGGTTGAATTGTACAAATGTTATAATGCCTTGATCAAATGTTCCTGCCTTTACAATCACAAGGCCGGTCAAGACCGGCCCGGATGATTATAATACAGCAGATATCAAAATGGCTACGAATTCGTATTACTCAGTAGGTACTTTGATTTCGCCGCTGATGATTTTTTCTTTGTATTCGTCAACTTTAGCCAGAACTTCTGGTTTTACATTTTTACTGGAAGTGTCCGCGATACCTACGCCGTTTTCTTTCAGCGTCAGATTCTCGGATCCACCAGCAAATGTACCGTCAACAACTTCTTTATTAACGCGTTTAACCGCTTCGTCTACTTTTTTGATCATGGAAGTCAGTGTTACTTCATCGCCGAATTCAAGGGATTGGTCTTTGTCTACACCGATAACCCATACATCTTGACCTTGTTTTTTACGAGCAATCGCTTCATTGAACACGCCGTTACCTGTTGCACCGGAAGCGTGGAAAATGATGTCAACGCCTTTGTTGTACAATGTAGCTGCCGCTGCTTTACCCAAGTCAGGCTTGTCAAAAGCACCTGTATAGTTAGAGATGAATTCAGCTTTAGGGTTTACTGCTTTAACCCCTTCTCTGAAACCAACTTCGAACTTTTTGATCAGCGGGCTATCCATACCACCTACGAAACCAACTTTATTTGTTTTTGTTGAAAGACCAGCAACAACACCAACCAGGAAAGATCCTTCTTCTTCAGCGAATGTTACGGATTTCACGTTAGGTGCATCCACTACGCTGTCGATGATCGCCAGTTTAGCATCAGGGTTTTGCTCAGCTACCGTTTTGATCGCATCAGCCAGTTGGAAACCAATACCCCAAGTCAGAGTGTATCCACCTTTAACAAATTCGTTCAAGTTAGGAATATATTCTTCATCGGATTTACTTTGCAGGTATTTTACTTTTGCACCTGTTTCAGTTTCGGTTGCTTGCAGTGCTTCCCAAGCCGATTGGTTGAAGGATTTGTCGTTTACGCCGCCTACGTCAGTAACCATACCGATTTGAACATCGGATTTGGCTTCAGTGGAAGTTCCACCGTTATCTCCTCCGGCATTTGTTTCTTCTTTCGGTTTGCTTCCGCATCCTGCGAGCATAACCGATACTGCCAGCAACATTACCAGAGACAGGCTAAGCATTTTTTTCATTTCTCTTTTTCCCCCTTAATAATATGTCCCTTTCAAATCTCGTCTGCACTGCTCGGCTCAACAGATATAAAGAACAGGTTAAAAGCGAAATGTTTCGCCAATGGCTCACTAAAAGCGTATTCCTATAGACGATACATCTGTTCATCTGTCGAAAAACCGAACATTATGACCCGAAAAGAAAAATTTAGGACTGGCCTACTAGAGGTGATTATACAATCAACCAGTGTTAAAATCCAGATGTATAATCACCAAAAACCACTTATTTTTGTACTTTTTTTATTGAAAGCGCTTAATAATTTAGTGTTTTAACACACTAACGTTACAGCGATGTGATGTTATATAACAAAAATATCACATTCGCTTCAAACTTTTTGTAAAACCACTCTGATTCATTTGTATTTTTGTACCGTTCGTGTTTTATGTAATGCCACGCTGTGTTATTCACCAACGGCGTTCCATCGTTGCTATCACTTCCAGCTTTTGCGATATGTTTAGGTTGTTCTTCCTAAGCCATTTTTATTCTCAAGCCCGTAAAAAAAGCCGCCATAGGTACGGCGGCTTACTTCATACAGATTTAAGCGTTGATTTTGCCTTTAGCTACAGTAGCCAAAGAGTTGAACGCATTGATGTCATTAACGGCCAGATCAGCCAACATTTTGCGGTTCATGTCTACACCAGCAAGTTTCAATCCGTGGATCAATTTGTTGTAAGACAAACCGTTCATACGTGCTGCAGCATTGATACGAACGATCCACAGTCTGCGGAAGTTACGTTTTGTGTTGCGACGGTCACGGTATGCGTATACCAAGGATTTCATTACTTGCTCATTAGCTGTTTTAAAGATACGGTGTTTGGAACCGAAATAACCTCTTGCCAGTTTCAAAACCTTTTTATGACGACGACGTACTACAAAACCGCCTTTTACTCTTGCCATATTAAAGAACCTCCCAAATAAATATAAATGTATCCGTGGTATGTGTATGGCCGAAGCCAATCCCCCGTACGGAATCTACTATTTTGAATTAACCTTTCAGGTTAGCCAAACCTTGTTTCAAACGTCTCACGTCGCCAGCAGCCATTACAGGGTTGCCGTTCAAAACGCGCTTAGCACGTTTGGATTTGTGAGAAAGCAAGTGGTTTTTGTGAGCTTTGTAACGAAGGACTTTACCGGAACCGGTAATTTTGAAGCGTCCTTTCAAACTGCTGTGTGTTTTCATTTTAGGCATGTTGTGTTTCCTCCTCCAATGTTATCAGGCTTTAGGAGCCAAGATCATAATCATACTGCGGCCTTCCAGTTTCGGTTGACGTTCAACGGTACAAAGTTCTGCAACTTCCACCTTAACGCGTTCCAAAATCTTTTGGCCAATAGACGCGTGTGCAATCTCACGTCCGCGATAACGAACGGAGCATTTCACTTTGTCGCCTTCTTTCAAAAACTTAACTACATTACGAAGCTTCGTTTGATAATCGTGCTCCTCAATATTGGAACGGAACCATACTTCTTTAATATCAACAATTTTCTGGTTCTTACGGGCTTCTTTTTCTTTCTTTTGTTGCTCATAGCGGAATTTGCCATAGTCCATGATGCGGCACACCGGCGGTTTAGCCTGCGGGGCCACATTAACCAGGTCCAAGTTCAGGTCAATTGCCATTTGAAGTGCTTCACGAATGGGAGTGATCCCGATTTGTTCTCCTTCAGCTCCGACAAGGCGTACTTCCTTCGCCCGAATCTCGTCATTAATCATGTGATCTTTACTAATAACCGTCCACCTCCAGGTCATTTTGAATATCCTGTTACACAAAAATAAAAGGGATGCCGGTCAAGCTACCGACATCCCTGTAATCAACACAATTCTTCATGAGTATACACTTCATAAATTATTGGGATCGTTGACCAGCCAACGTATGTTGGTCAGGTGAGAAGTCGGACTTCTGCTTGTGATTCCATTTTGCTATTTGTTTAACGCACTTGAATACTATAACATCTGCCAACAAACATTGTCAACATACAAAACACTTTTTTGTAAAAAGAATGTGACAACATTCATAGCTATGCAAAGGTTCACCAATTAATCTATCCAAAAGTTAGCCTTGTTTGCTCTGTACTTCATCCAGACGCACAACACGTGTATGTTGCGTGTGGCTCCATTGTTTGTTGTTTTGCGTAAAGAACGCATAAAACGTAATTGGATACCATGACAACAAATAAATCGGGAACAGAATCAGATACAGATACACTTTAGCAAACTTAACTTTTTCGAGTGCCATAGACAACAGGAACGTTAACACGTTCATGCCGATCGCTATGAATCCAACCCATAATGGGAAATATCCATAAATGTTAGCGATATGCGGGCCGTCCAATACATAAATATCGATTGACATTACAGCCGTCAACAGGAAGGTTAGTAGCACCACATAGACGTTGGCACCGTACACAGCCAGATCAAACTTGACCAGACTTCTTTCCTTGATTGACTGCCATAACAATGGGAAAAAGTATCTTCTCGCTACCGTAAAGTGCCCTTGCATCCAGCGCAAACGTTGTCTAGCTGAAGCTTTAAATGTCAATGGTTTCTCATCGAAAACCTTGGCATCATAGTTAAACACCGGATACACATTACGCTGTACACTTCGCATCGTAAACTCCAGGTCTTCCACAAGGCTTGTAGCGCCCCAGCCAATTTCTTTTAGCAGATTGGTCTCGAAGCACATCCCTGTACCGCCGAGGAAATTCGCCATGTTCAGGTTGTGACGAGACAACTGCCATAGCCGGTTGATGTACCAGTACGATACACCATAAGCCGCAGTGATCCATGAATCTTCAGGATTTTTCGTATCGATGTATCCCTGAATAACACGTGCTCCATTGCACAAGTCATTATTCATTTCAAGCAAGAAGTTTTGCTCAACCAGATTATCAGCATCAAGCATAACAACCGCATCATACTGGCGAGGCAAATCCCACAGGTATTTAAGCATCCACTCGATAGCGTGCCCTTTACCTCTCAAGTCTGGATTCGTACGTACACATGCATTCCAGCCATGCTGACGAACGATTTCTGCCGTGCTGTCTGTACAGTTGTCACAGATGACAAATACATCGTACAGATCTCTCGGATAATCCAGTTCCTTCAGGTTTTCCATCAACGCACCGATAACCTGTTCCTCATTGTGAGCAGCAACCAGCACAGCAAATGATTTTGTTGCAGGATAATTTTTCTTTTTCTTTTTCTTATACAGACCGAACAGCGAAAACGTGAATTGGTACACGGCAAGCAGCGCCAGAATGACCTGCAGCGTGACGAATATAGCGTCCAACATCGTTCTCTGTTACCCCCTTTTAGATAAAACCCAGATTACTTTAGCATTTCTCTTCCTGATTCTGCATTTTATTTTTTTTGTAATTGCAGAATATGACCCTGTGCTTTTGTGTACTACGTCAATCATTCAGACAATGTTTCAAATCATGGTTGCGACCAGTTGGCTGCTTTATCGATTCTGTATTCTTTTCAGCAATTTGTCAAAACCCCAATTCCACTTTCTGAAGCAGAAATGTGAACTTTAAACGCTGAATAGCCACTCCGTGATGCCACAACCTCGCATTCATGCCTGATATATCTTATTTTCAGCCGTTTTCTTGATTTTTATTTCTAAAGTCCCTTCTTTTTGATGTGGCTTCCTGCAACTGAACCGTCTCTCTACATCAAATAACGTAAATGGCCACCAAAAAGTTTAATCTAAAACTCACATTTTTTTACCTCATTTCAGCCATGTTGAATCATTGTATCTTTTTTCGCAGAATGAAGTCAAAAAAGACCATTGGTTTTTCATCCACTCTTTTACATGAATTTTACGTTCTTTACATGTCTTCTTCTTGAAAAGGACAACATTTAAAAATATGATAAACATATGCCTGAAATAACCTCAAGACCTTCAAAATCGGTTATATACTACACAGGTGGCAAACCGACACGGGTAACATCCCGGAAATACTGCCGTCCTCGGGACGGCCTGACTGGCAGGAGGCCAATATGAGCCGTTTTTTCTTAAAGTTTCAAAAGTACGATCGTAATGTGTTTATGTGGATTAACGGCCGGCTTCATAATCGATTTATGAATTTCTGGCTGTACTATTTCACCCATCTCGGTGGAGCAACTTCTTCCATTGCAGTATCTTTGTTAATCTGGCTACTGGCCCCGGCTCCCTGGAGTACGACCGGGCTTCAAGCCTGCATCGCATTAGCGGTAAGTCATATTCCTGTAGCCATTGCCAAAAAATTGTATCCTCGCATTCGACCTTATCTGGCCTTGCCTGATACAATAACGTTTCGCAACCCACTGACAGACCATTCGTTTCCGTCGGGGCATACAACCGCTATTTTTTCGGTTACAGTACCCTTTATGACTACTGAGCCGTTTCTATTGCTGACTTTGCTTCCTGTGGCCCTTATTGTCGGATTCTCTCGAATCTATCTGGGGCTACACTATCCGTCCGATGTGTTGGCAGGAGCCACAATCGGTACTTTAGTCGCACTTGCTACAGTTGCATTCTGGGCTTAAAGCCGATATGTTAGACTCAGGAAAACCTAGCAGGAACAGGTGAAGCAAGCGTGGAGAAAAAAAGAATCTTACTATTATCTGAGGGATTTGGCGCAGGACATACCCAGGCTGCTTATGCATTGTCCAGCCACTTACGAAAACTGTCGCCGAATATCCAGACCAAAGTGCTTGAACTCGGAAGCTTTCTTAACCCGAAAGTTGCACCACTTATCATTAATGCGTACAAAAGAACGGTGACCAATCAACCCAAACTTGTTGGATACATGTACAGACAGCAATATAAAAAGCCATTGAATCGGTTAACAACTCTTGCACTGCACAAAGTGTTTTACACCCATACCCGCAGTGTGGTGCGTCAGTTGCATCCGGATGCTATTGTCTGCACGCACCCGATTCCAAGTGCGGTTATATCCAGGTTAAAGCGGTTAGGTACGAAGGTGCCTTTATGTAACGTTTTAACGGATTATGACGCACATGGTACATGGATCAGTCCTGAAGTGGATCTGTATCTCGTCTCCTCTGACGAAGTTAAATCCAAGTTGATGCATCGAGGCGTATCCGTAGAGAAAATCAAGGTAACCGGTATCCCGGTGCACCCAAACTTCTGGGAGCATCCCGTGCATGACGAGATCCGATCCAGATTTAACTTAAAAAAAATGCCTACCGTGCTTGTTATGGGCGGTGGTTGGGGAATGCTCAGTGACAAAGTGGTTCACCAATTATTAGCACGCTGGCATGAAGATATCCAGATTATTTTCTGTCTCGGACGTAATGACAAGATACGGATTAGCATGGAACAGGACCCACTGTTCCAGCAAGAAAATATCCACATTATCGGGTATACAACGGAAATTGATAAATTAATGGAAGTCTCTGATCTACTCATTACAAAACCAGGCGGAATGACTTGCAGTGAGGGTTTGGCAAAAGGTATTCCGATGCTGTTTCATAATCCGATCCCGGGTCAGGAGGAAGAGAATGTCCATTATTTTACGGCCAGAGGATTGGGTGAACGAATTACCTCCCTTGATGTGGTTGTAAAGTGGATGAACAAACTGCTGCATCACTATCCAGAGGTGCTCCAGAAGCGGAAACGCCATCTGGCCGAGATTGCCAAAGTACATCCGATGGAAAGCGCACAGTCTATTATGAATTTGTTACAGGATATGCGGCCGGTATCATCAGAGTCGACCCGTTTATAACCTTTTACAGTTTGAAAATCCCGTCCTTCTTGTCTCTTATAACGAAGAGAAAGGTGCCTTCGAAACGGAAGGCACCTTTTTTTCTTAAGTCTGAAAATTAACCACACGCTTATTGTATACCAGCAGATTTCAGGTACTCCTGCCATTGTTTTGTATACTCGGACTGAATTTTGTCCAGACCGGCTTGTTTTGCTTTTTCCATAAACGTATTCAAACCGCCCTCTACATCTGCAACAAGGCCTACGTTAAGTGGATACAGATATTGCTTCTCAACTTGTTCCAAAGCCGCTTTCTCCGCTTGATAAGGTGTCCAGTCCTCGGCAAAACCAGTGAAGATATCGGGTTTTTTGATCTTATCAAGGTCTTTGAACATAGTGAGTACATCATCAAAGCTCTTGTCATACAGCATAAACTCCGGATTACGCCATGCCCAGCCATTCATGCCTTCACGCGGGAAACCATTGCTTTGTGCATCGCCAATCATATGATAGTATCCGTCTTTGACTTCGAAGTTTTTGCCTTCCACACCATACTCGGTCAGCCAGTTATAACGTTTGTCGGTTACAAGCTTCTCGTAAAATTCCAGTGCTCTTTCCGGATTTTTACTGCTCCGCGGAATAGCAAAACCGTTGTGAATCGGATGTACCGGCTGTGCAAAGCCTTTCGCATTCGGATAAGGGAAATATCCGAGCTTCCAGTCCGGGTGAGTGGACTGAACCTTGATCACATCGGAATTGAATTTGTTCGGATTCTCACCAGCGAGAATGACAGCTGCTTTACCATTTTGCAACAAGGAATTGGATGTATCCTTCACATTCAGTACGTTTTTGGGAAAAAAGCCTTTATCCATCCAACGTTTGTATGTTTTCAGGTCTTCCAGATGCTGTGGCGAGCCCCAGTAGGACGTCACTGTAGATGGTGTATCATACATAATATCCAGGCCATATGGAAGCTGACCCGCCGTATTTACCAGTTTGGAAGTCAATTGACGAACACCATGCGTATGGTTTGCATTACTGTCTGCAATCGGAATCATATTGGGCTCATTTGCCTTGATGCCGTCCAGGTATGCTTCGAGCGTTTCCATCGATTCCGGCTTCGGCAGATTATACTTTTCGCGCAGGTCTTCACGGTATGCAATACCTTCCGTCACGTATTCAATCCACGTGGATGGAACCGTGTAGATTTTGTCGTTAATCTTCACCGCATTCCACATATCATCCGGGACATGAGATTTGAGCTTTGGTGTTTTTGCCAACAGTTCATCCAGCGGCAGGAAAGCACCTTTCTTCGCGTAAGACTGGTAGTTCGTCCAGTCTGCTGTAAAGATTAAGTCAATCGGCTGTCCGGAAGACAGCAGCAATTTATATTTTTGATCCCAGTCCGTCCAGGACGTAAAGTTGAATTTTACATTTACGTTCAGATCGGCCTCAGCAAGCTTGTTAATCTCCGACTCAATCACAGGCAGGTCTTTCGGAGCATCTCCAAGCATATAAAATTGCAGGGTTACTTTCTCGCCTTTGTTGTCCGACGTGCCTCCCTGAGCATTACCTTGCGTATTCCCTCCAGAACCGCCGCCGTTACACGCCGCCAGCACGCCAGCAAATAACATCATAACAATTACCACAGACAGGTGCCGAATCATTTTTTTACGCATATGCATCCTCCCTTTTTGTGTTAAACCTATATGTTAGCGCAGACCCGCTATGCATCAGACCATCCATATCCTCGGTAGCCTGAAGTCCCCAGCGTGTGTACGTTCTAACCTTTTACGGCTCCAATGGTGAGTCCTTTGACAAAATAACGTTGAACAAACGGATACAGGAACAAAATCGGGCCTGTTACGATAATCGCCATCGCCATCTTGGTCGACTCTGTTGGAACGTCTTGACTAAGCGTTACACCCGTACCAATCGCCATCTGGTCAATGAAGGTAATCGTATTCATCGTGTTGTACAAATAAAATTGGAGCTGGTACATATCCGGGTTATTGATAAACAAGGATGATGTAAACCAGTCATTCCAATACCCCAGAGCAAGAAACAGTCCAACGGTTGCAATGCCCGGCATCGCCAGTTTTAACACAATGCTGAAATAGATCCGGAAATCGTTGGCACCGTCAATCTTCGCCGATTCGATCAGTTCATCCGGCACCGCGGAGCGAATAAAGTTTTTCATCAGAATGATCAAAAATGGTGTCATTAACCCCGGGAAAATCAGTACGGTGTACGTATCCGTCAGATTGAAGTAGTTCGCCAGCATAATGTACCAAGGCACAAGGCCTCCGCCAAACAACGTTGTGAAGTAAATGAAAAAGGAGAACGTGTTCCGGTATTTGAAATCTTTACGCTGGAGCACAAATCCCGCCATGGTGATAAAAAACAGGCCCAGTGTCGTTCCCACAACCGTGGTGAACACCGTTACTCCATACGCTTTGAGTACCTGTGTCGGGAATTTGAATACCATTTTGTAACCTTCCAGAGAGAAGTGTGTTGGAAAAAGATGATACCCATCCCGCACGATCGATTCGTTGCTGCTGAATGAACCTGACAAAATGAGCAGGAATGGAAGCAGACACATCAATGACAAAACAATGATGATACCATAGGCAATGAGCTGAAAAGCCAAGTTGAATTCCGAATCTTTGGCACGAGTCTGGGTCCGTATCCGTCTTTGGGTATGCTTTTGTGTGCTCATCGTTGTTCTCCCTTCTGCCCTATGGGCGTGCTTATTCTAGAACAAGGCGTAATCCTCGTTAATTTTGCGAATAATGTAGTTGACCGTCATGATGAGAATGAACCCGAATAACGATTGGTACAAGCCGGCTGCCGTTGCCATACCGATATCAAAGGTTACTTTCAATGAACGATAGACATACGTATCAATGATATCCGTAGCGTTGTAGAGCACGCCGTTATTCCCGATCAATTGATAGAACAGGTCAAACTGTCCTTTCATGATGCTGCCAAGCGAGAATAACAGGAGAATGACAAACGTTGGTTTGAGCATCGGCACTGTGATGTACCAGATCCGCTGAAAGATATTCGCCCCGTCAATGCGCGCCGCTTCATAATACTCGTCACTTATTCCCGTTATAGCGGCCAGATAGATGACCATGCTGTACCCGAGGTTTTTCCACAAATAAAAGATAATGATGAGAAACACCCATATCCATGGTGTGTTGTAGATATCCACCGGCCCTGCCTCAAAACGTTTGAGCACGGTATTCACAAACCCGGATTCATAGTTAAACATGTTGTAAGCGATTACACTTAATAGAACAAAAGAGATAAAGTACGGCAGGAACATGACGGACTGGGTTATTTTTTTGAACAACTTGCCCCGGATTTCACTGAGCATGATCGCACAAAAGATCGCGAGACCATTACCTAATATAATGAAAGCCAGGTTATACCCTACGGTATTAGTCGTAAGTTTCAACAGCATTCCCGATTGCCAGAGAAATTTAAAGTTGTCTAACCCGACAAACGGGCTTCCGAATAACCCTCCTGCAAAATCATAACTGGTAAATGCGTAGTAAATACCGACCATCGGAAAATACGAGTTAATGAGAAAAAAGATCAGCGTGGGTAGCAGCATCAGAAACATGATTTTGTTTTTGTTCAATTCTTTGAGCATGGCTCGATCCCTCCCAAAATGTAACGGTGAAGCTCTGAATTCATTGTAGACTGACTTCTTCGTTAATGAATACTGAAGCTTCCTCCCATTGGTGAACGATACTGCGAATGGAGAAGTGAACAATATGTACTAATTATGAAATGAACGCATGTACGTTCACAAAAGTTGATATCGTGCATAGTTCCAGCCGGATGAACAATTCCGCGAAAGTTGAACTTTATCTAGGGAAAAGGAACCAAAACGCTTGTACAGCATTGATGTAAACGCATACATAATATATAATTCAAGTTACCTTGCTCTTCTGTTTTGCTACATATGAAATTCAGTATTTCTTATGAAAAATACAGCAGTTCACTTATATCAGGAGGTACGAGGGGGAAAAAGAATGCGCAAACGTTCAGAGGATAGTCAGAAAGTATTCACGCGGATTCTGATCGGTATTATTATCAGCACTGCCGCAACGCTGCTTGTGGCATCAGCCATTCTATATGTTAACTACAATCGAATTGCCCTACGCCAGGTCTATCGTACTGATGTGAACAGTCTTACCCAGACCAGCCGTGAAGTGGCCAAAATGACGGAAAGCGCCAAGTCACTCTCCTACCAAATATATCAGGACTACACGATTTCTTCCCTGATGCTCTATTCCAAACCCAGTATCTATCAGATCACTTCGGCCATGGAGCAACTCGATAATTACCGCATGTCTCTTCCTTTTATTGAATCCATCTATGTATATAACTCGAAAAGCAGTGAATTTTTTATCAGTTCCGACGGGGTTCGCAATGGGCAGCAGTCTATATCCGAGATCGATGACCAGGGGATCAAACATATTCTGGATCGTTTCCATGACTATAAACCCTTTGTGCCTATTCCGCGCACGTATAAGGTCGGCTCAACCGAAGCCAGTGAGGTGAACAGTTACACTTACCTGTGCTACGACACCATTAACGACAACGCCAAGCTCAATTACGCCGTTATCGTCAACATTAAGGATGACTGGCTTAGTCCCAATATGAATGCGGCAGACCAGCCTGGCAAAACATTCATTGTGAATGAACAAGGCGACTTGTTGTCCGATTTTGGTGATCGCCCGTTGCTTAACCATCTCGCAAACGAAACCTTCATGCGTCCAATCATGCAAGATACGGAGCATTCTGCTTATTTTACCGAGCAAGTGGATGGGGAAAAGTCGCTCATCACCTACACCGCTCCAGACAGTCTAGGATGGCGTTACGTACGAATCACCCCCTATGACGTGATTACAGCCGATATTCGCGGGATGCGCACGCACACCCTGTTATTTTGCCTAGGGCTACTGGCTGCGGGTTTGATTCTCTCTTATCTGGTATCGCGCAAGCTATATCACCCGATCAACAACGTACTTGTCCGTATGCGCGTGATGGAAGCCGAACGCCGGGGTAGTCTGCACTTGCTCAGGCAGGATTTTTTACGAGGTGCACTACAAGGAAGGGAAACCGTGACCTGCAATATGCTGGAAGAGCGGATGAGGTTCTACGGTTCCCCCATTGATGTACATTCCCCCTCAAGAATGGTGCTTTTGCGCATCGACCATTTTACGGAATTTTGCGAGACTTATCGGGATGATACCAAGCTTGTCAAATACGCGATGATGAACATTTGCACCGAAACCGCGGATATTCACTATTATGTGGAAGCAGTGGATATGGGCGGTGACCTGATTACGCTTCTGTTTAATAAAAAATCAGAAAATGATTCTTTGTCAGAAAATGAAGCTTCGGCTTCTCATCAAATTGAGGAATTGCTACGTATGATGCAGGCGGCAGTCATGACTCATCTCAAATGTTCCATCTCCTGTACGCTGGGTCCAGAAGAAAATTCACTGCAGGAATGTATTGAAGGTTACGCTCGTTCCGCTGAAGCATCGCTGCATCGCCTGTTCATGGGACCAGGTTGCTTGATTCATACCACAGGCATTATGGCGTATCAGAGCAAAGAGTATACTTTTCCCGCAGGCAAAGAAAGACAGCTTGTGGAATGCTTAATGACGGGCAAGACTGAAGAAGCCAAGCTAATATACGCAGATATCGTGAGTGAAACGGCCGCCTATCCGTTTACCGTCTTTCAACTCGCTCTGTCCCATCTGACGATGACCCTTAATCATGTTCGCAATACCCTCAAGAAAAACAATCAACTTACACTGGATTCCGTTTCAGGCAGTTTGATGCTTCCTGTGAAAAATGCTGAGGATCTCAGCGAGGTGCATGAACATTTTTATCGGATGTTTGACGAACTCGGCTCCAAAGTAGAGGAAAAACGCACACTTAAGCATGAGGAACTCATTCGGAGAATCAACGATATTGTTGAACGGGATTATGCTGACCCGAATCTGTGCTTAACCTCAATCGCAGAGGAACTAAGCATGTCGCCAATCTACGTCAGCAGGTTATATAAACAGCTCACATTGAAAGGACTTACAGATGTCATTAATGAGACACGCATTGCTAAAGCACAACATATGCTCGTGCAGACCGAAAATTCCGTTGCGGATATCGCCGAGCGAACCGGTTTTACCAACAGCTCTTATTTTTATCGGATGTTTAAAAAGTTGAACGGCGTGACCCCTAACGATTATCGCCGTAAAGAGCTTCATTCTGAGCATCTGTAACCTCTATTTATAAAAAAAGAGCGGTATCTTGGAGCAATGCATTTGCCCTCAGATACCGCCTTTTTTATGCTTCGTCCTGATCCTCGCCAGATTCGTCTGTCGCTTCACGCACTTTGTACTTATCCAGACGCATTTCATTGTACTCTCGCAAAGCCTCTTCCCCTACAATCACTTCGACCCGGTGAATGTTCATGCCTTTACCCATGAATTTTTGTTCATACTCGGTCATGACATGTTCTTCATTCAAGCCATCACGGTGCAGGTTCAGGGACAAATTCGTCATCTGCAAGCCGAAATCAGCGATTGAGTTCAGAGAGAACTCAAACAACGTTTCTGAATCCGTTTTAAAATGAATCTGCCCTTTGGGATTCAGTAACTCAATGTATTTTTTCAAGAAGCGTGGGTGTGTTAACCGGCGGCGTGCATGTTTTGCTTTTGGCCACGGATCACTAAAATTCAAATAAATGCGTTCCAGTTCCTGAGGCTCAAACACCTCTTCGATCTGTTCGATGTTCGCGAGCGCCAGCTTCAGGTTCGGGGGTGTCTCTATCTCAGCTTGACTCCAGGCGTTACGCGCCTTCTCACTGGCACGACGAACGAGCTCATCATACATATCGATACCGATAAAATTATATTGGGGATATTTATAACTCATTTGGCTGATAAATTGACCTTTACCCATGCCAAACTCGACAAAGATCGGATGATCATTGCCAAACAGCTCGGCCCACTGGCCTTTATGTTGCTTTGGCTCCAGTACAACCAGATCCTCTTGTTGCTCCAGATTTTCTCTAATGCCTTTTCTACCACGTAAACGCATGTTATTCCTCCGTTTGTCCATACTTGTCCTAGACTCATTTTGCCGAAGAACCGGCCAATTGTAAAGAGCAATGAAAAAGGAATCTCCGGACCTGCCACGTTGGGCAAATCTCAAAGATTCCCTTTTCGATTTATTTGGAATTGGGGTCCAACTACTTTAGTAGTTCATAGTCTACCTTATCTTGGTGTGAAAAATCAAATGTCTTTTCGAAAGCATCGCGAACTTTTTGTCTTGCAGCCGCTTTCACTTTCGGATTTCCATTAAAACGAACGCCTGTCAGGGCCAGCGCCTCTTCTGCCGTCAGTTCAACAGATACATGCTGGAATTCATTATTTTTAACTTGGGAATTCATTCATATCACCTCACGGTATAGTATGATCCATGACGTCAACATTCATTCAAATGCCACGATGAAAACTACTCACTGGATGGTGTCTGACGCTGATTTAAATATAACATAAGGTGTAAACTACATCAAGTAAAAACCCTTGATTTGACGGCCTTTTTTTTCGTTTGCATTCCCCTTTTTTTCGGATTTTTGGTACAATAAATGACGAAAACCGCACAGCAGCTGCATACCCTGCTCAGGTATGATATTACAGAATAAGAAATGAACCAAAAAAGTACTATATTTTAAGCCATAGACCTCAAAGGAGTACCTTGAAAATGAATGCACCGGCTACACAGTCCCCACTCATGTGGGGGGATAAACGGTTCCATACCTGGAATTATGAAATGCGCGATCAATTTAATAACAAAGTATTCAAAGTGATGCTGGATGCCGGGTTCACCTGCCCGAATCGGGATGGCTCCATTGCCAAAGGGGGCTGTACCTTTTGCAGTGCACGGGGTTCAGGTGATTTTGCAGGAAGCAGACGCGAAGACCTCGTCAGCCAGTTCAATACGATTCGCGACAGGCAACATTTGAAATGGCCTTCGGCTCACTATATCGGTTATTTTCAGGCGTACACCAACACCTATGCACCAGTCGAAGAACTGCGTGAATATTTTGAAGAAATTTTACAACAGCCCGGCGTTGTCGGTTTATCCATAGCTACTCGCCCGGACTGTTTACCGGATGATGTTGTGGAGTATCTGGCAGAGCTTAATCAGCGCACTTATTTATGGGTAGAGATGGGACTGCAAACGATTCATGATTCCACTTCGAATTTGATCAATCGTGCACATGATACGGCGTGTTATGAAGAAGCTGTAGGAAAATTGCGCAAACACAACATCCGGGTCTGTACACACATCATATATGGCTTGCCGCAAGAAACACACGAAATGATGCTGGATACGGGTCGTGCCGTAGCTAATATGGACGTGCAAGGCATTAAGATACATCTGCTTCATCTGATGCGCAAAACGCCGATGGTTAAGCAATATGAAGCGGGTCTGCTTCGATTTCTTGAACAGGATGAGTATATCAAGCTTATTGTAGATACCCTCGAGATGCTCCCACCAGAAATGATTGTTCATCGTCTTACAGGAGATGCCCCGCGCGACCTGCTTATTGGTCCCATGTGGTCTTTGAACAAATGGGAAGTTCTGAATTCCATCGACCGCGAACTGCGTGAACGCGATACATGGCAGGGTAAGTATTGGAGGGAGGCATAAATGGGCTTTCTATCGGTTCTTAGCTGCGCACATCAATGGATTGGTTCTCGGCTCCAGCCAGGAGATTTCGCCATTGATGCCACGGTGGGTACAGGTGCGGATACTTTGTTTCTCGCAAAGCAAGTAGGCCAGCGTGGTCAGGTCATCGGATTTGATATCCAGAACGAAGCACTAATGCTTGCACAAGCCAGAATTCGAAAGCATGCTGATAGTAGCAAACTTGGTTCCATTTCCATGATGGAATTAAGCCATGCACGAATGGCCGAAGCCGTTCCTGACGCCTGGATCGGTAATGTAGGGGCTATTATGTTTAATCTAGGCTACCTACCTGCTGAAGGAGCGGATGCTTCAATCATCACCGAAACAACGAGTACAATTGTAGCACTTGAAGCTGCTATGATGTTATTGCGTCCACGCGGTATGATCACTGTCGTGTTATATCCGGGTCACGAAGGTGGCGCCCAGGAAGCTGATGCTGTATCCACATGGGCCGCCGCTTTACCTGTCGAACAAGCTCAGGTTGTGATGTACCGCCAGTTGCAACGTAAAACTTCACCTTATTTAATCGGTATTGAAAAAAAATAAAATAATTCGCTTTGTGTACCAAATGAAATACACTGAACATATTGACCGGACAAGCCTTTCTGCTTCACCCAACATCGCAGTGCCACCTACATGGTGCAACTATATTCTGCACTCGTTCACAACATACATCTGCATATGTCGATCGTTAAAGGGCCCGAACTGGTTAAAGCGAATCACCATTTCATATACTAAGGAGAGATATCCATGTCTACGCCATACCCGCTACAATTCCAACCCGAATTCAAAGAACGTGTATGGGGAGGTCGAGCGCTGGAGCAATTCGGCCTTACTCCCCCTGAAGGACATATTGGTGAAGGCTGGATGATCGCAGATCACGCAAACGGTACGACCAAGGTAATAAATGGACCACTCGCTGGCAAAGGACTTGATGAGGTTCGTGAACAACTCGGAACAGCCTGGCTGGGAACCAAAGGCGTCTCTGAAAAAGGCGGACGCTTCCCTCTGCTAATCAAACTGCTTGATTGTAACGATGACCTCTCCGTTCAGGTTCATCCTACAGATGACTACAAGGCTCTTCCTCCAGGTGAACTGGGTAAAACCGAAATGTGGTACGTGCTTGACGCCAAACCCGGTGCCCATATCATTTACGGCCTTAATGAAGGTGTAGATCGTGAGGGGTTGAGACAGGCGCTGGAGAATGGCACCGTTATGGATACTCTTCGTCAAGTACCTGTAGAAGCCGGAGATACATTCTTCATCCCTGCTGGAACGGTGCACGCTCTTTGTGCCGGGGTTGTTGTAGCAGAAATACAACAAAATTCAGATACAACGTACCGGATCTATGATTACAACCGCCCTGGACTGGACGGGAAGCCACGTGAACTGCATGTGGAAGATTCCTTGAATGTCACCGCCTATGAAGGTGCAGGAGCGACAACGATGAAAACGAGCAATGTTGTACCTGGTGAGTGGCTCCAGCTTGCTTCTTGTCCTTATTTTGTAGTAGAAAAAGGCGTGGTGACTGAACGCTGGGAGTTATCTACGACATCGGACAGCTTCACCATTCTTGTTGTGTGTGAAGGTGAGGGTGCGCTTGAATGGAGTGGTTCTGAGGAAGGCGAGCAGCTAGGATTGAAAGCAGGCCAATGTTATCTTCTTCCGGCTAATCTGGGTAACTATACACTAAGTGGCAATACAACCGTTCTTCGATCCTATCTGCCTTAAGTTGTAGCTTTCTTTAGCTTTCTTTAGCTTTCTTTAGCTTTCTTTAGCTTTCTTTAGCTTTAGTCAACGATAACCTGTGAAGGAGGAATTACACGAAATGCAGGAATCTACCTTTACGCTGATAGGCAATGAAGGTACCCGTGTTCATGTATACTGCTGGCTTCCCGATCCGGACGAACACATTCAAGGCGTTGTACAGATCGCGCATGGAATGGGCGAAACCGCAGCGCGTTATGCCGAATTTGCGGGTTATCTTACGAAGCACGGCTTTGCTGTGTATGCTAATGACCATCGGGGGCATGGCAAAACGGTGGAGAGCACCGAGGCACTGGGTGATGCAGGTGTGGACGCATTTCGCTGGATGGCTAAAGATATGGTCAATCTGGGCGAGCTAGTTGCCAAACAACATCCAGGTACTCCTGTGTTCCTTATGGGGCACAGTATGGGTTCCTTTTTGGTACAGCACCTGATGTATGCAGGACATGAGAGATACCACGCATTTGTGCTGTCCGGCACAAACGGCAAACGAGGCTTGCTTCGGTTTGGAGAAAAGCTGGCGCTACTCCAGTGCGGCATTCAAGGTGACAATCATCGAAGCCTGTTACTGAATGCCATTGTATTTGGCGGATTTAACCGCGCTTTCCGGCCAGCCGCAACCCCCTTTGACTGGTTATCTCGTGACCAGCAGGAAGTACAGCGATTCATCGACGACCCCATGTGTGGAGCGATATGTACCGCTGGTTTTTTTCGAGATTTCTTTAAGCTGCTACTAGAAATCCATCTTCCGCAGCATATGGAACGTATCCCGAAACACAAGCCGGTTCTTCTGTTCTCAGGTGAACTAGATCCTGTCGGTCTTCGGGGCAAAGGTGTGCTTAACCTATACGCTCAGTATCAGAAGCTTGGACTTCAAGATGTAGAATATCGTCTTTATCCGGGCGGACGACATGAGATGCTCCATGAGACCAATCGTAACGAAGTGACTCAAGATATCCTGAATTGGTTAAAACGCCATATGCCGACGATCGAGCAACAACCTACACAAAATAATAGTCAACAAGATTGCGATAGAGATCCGTCATTTGAAATTCAATCGAATCAGACGGCTTTGATGTAAAAAATCTTTTTCTGATTCAATTCCGGTTCAAATGCGAGCAAAAACCCCCTAAACGAGCACAGTCTGTATTGTGCTCGTTTAGGGGGTTTTATTCTATTGAAGTATCTCAGGTTTCATAGGATGAGAAATAAAGTCCAGACCAAATCTCAGAAATGATTAGCCTTCAATCAACAATGATTCTGGATCTTCAAGCAATTCTTTTACAGTCACCAGGAATCGTACAGCTTCGCTTCCATCAATAATCCGGTGATCGTAGGACAAAGCGATGTACATCATTGGACGGTTTTCCATCCGTTCAGCATCAATCGCCACTGGGCGAAGCTGAATTTTGTGCATCCCGAGAATACCTACCTGCGGAGTATTCAGGATTGGCGTAGACAACAGGGAACCGAATGTTCCGCCATTGGTAATCGTAAATGTACCACCTTGCAGATCAGACAATGCGAGCGTGTTGGAACGTGCTTTGGACGCCAGATCTGCAATGCTTCTTTCGATTTCGGCAAAGCCCAGACGGTCAGCATCACGTACAACCGGAACAACCAGACCTTCTTTGGCAGACACCGCAATACCGATATCGTAGAATTTTTTCAGTACAACGTCTTCGCCATCAATTTCTGCATTAATTGTTGGGAATTTTTTAAGTGCACCGACAACCGCTTTGGTAAAGAAAGACATGAAGCCCAGGTTAATATCATGCTTCTCTTTGAACTTGTCCTTGCGACGTTTACGAACGTCCATGATCGCTGTCATGTCAACCTCATTGAATGTGGTCAACATCGCTGCAGTCTGCTGTGCTTCAACCAGACGTTTTGCAATGGTTGCCCGGCGCCGAGACATACGTTGGCGTTCTACAGGCTTGGCAAAAGTTGCGCCACTGACTGCTGGAGCACTAGGCGCGGAAGCAGGAGCTTTAGCTGCCGGCGGTGCCACTGGAGCGGACGGCTGACTTCCATGGCTTTTCACATCATCCTGATACACGCGACCAATCGGATCTTTGCTCTGCACTTGATCCAGTTCAATCCCACGCTCACGTGCAAGCTTGCGTGCAGAAGGAGACGCTGTCTTGTTGCTGTCGGATGACTCTGGCGGTGCCGCAACAGCAGCTGGTGCTACTGGAGCTTCCGGAGCTGGTGCAGAAGCCGGTTTGGATTCGGACGTTGCTGGTTCGGAAGCAGCTGGAGCGTTTCCGCCCCCTGCCCCAGCCGAAAGTGTACCGATCGTTTCACCGATAACTACTGTCTCGCCTTCTTGACGAATGATTTTTTCCAGTACACCACTCTCTTCAGCACTGATCTCGATGTTGACTTTATCTGTCTCCAATTCAAGCAGAACATCGCCTTGGTTGACGGTGTCTCCTTCTTTGACCATCCATCTGGATACCGTTCCCTCAGTTATTGACTCACCCATTGCAGGTACTTTAATTTCGCTCACAGCTGTTACCTCCCCAGTGGAATATTATTCTTCGCCGTTTGTTTCAACGATGCTGTAATAATCAATTGTTGCTCCATGCTATGCACAAGCTGGTAACCGCTGGAAGGACTTGCATGTTCCGGACGGCCTTCATATCTTACGGTAGTGCCTTCAGGCGCGATCTCACGAAGACGAGGCTCCATATATGTCCATGCACCCATGTTTTTGTTCTCTTCCTGCACCCATACCAGCTCTTTTAATTGACTGAAACGTGCGAGTACACGTTTGATCTCTTCGGCTGGGAACGGATAGAGTTGCTCGACACGGATGATGTGAAGCCAGGAATAATCGCCCTTCTCTTTTTCAATCGCATCTTCCAGATCAATAGCAACTTTACCACTGCACAAAATAATACGTTCTACCCGATCCGGTTTTGTACCCAGACCTGGTTGCTCCAGCACAAGTTCGAATTTACCTTCACTAAATTCCACAGCTGGTGACGCAACACGCGGATTACGAATCAAGCTTTTTGGTGACATCATCACAAGTGGTCGTGCATCTTCTGTCTCGGTTAATGAAGCTTGACGACGCAACAAGTGGAAGTACTGTGAAGCACTCGACAGATTAACCACTGTCATATTGTCTTCCGCACACAATTGCAGGAAACGTTCCAGACGTGCGCTTGTATGTTCTGGCCCTTGGCCTTCGTTAGCGTGTGGCAGCAACATGACCAGACTCGATTTTTGAGACCATTTTGCACGACCTGCTGATACGAACTGGTCGAAAATGACCTGTGCACAGTTCGCAAAGTCACCAAATTGTGCTTCCCAAATGACGAGTGTATCTGGTGAGTACACATTGTATCCATATTCAAATCCAACGACAGACTCTTCTGACAGTGGGCTGTTATAGATCGCAAACGATGCTTTTGCTTGTGGCAGATGATGCAACGGACAGAATTTTTCACCATTCGTAGCATCATGCAATACAAGGTTACGATGAGCGAAGGTTGCACGCTCCGCATCCTGACCACTGATACGGATCGGCTTGCCGTCTGCCAATATCGTTGCAAATGCCAGTGTTTCGGCTAGGCTCCAGTCTACTTTTTCCCCTTCATTCAGAGCTGTACTCCGGCGTTGCAAAATCCGTTGCAATTTAGGATATACATTAAAAGTCTCTGGCCACTTCAGAAGATCAGCATTAATGCTACGCAGTTGCTCCAAAGGCACCGCTGTTGGCGTAATTGTGACTGCCTCAGACTCACTGATGTTGCGCTGGTAGTATTCATGCACTTCATTTTTCTTCATCTGATCATAGGCTTCTTTTAAACGATCCGCTACGCCATCACGTACACTCGCGATGAACGCATCATCAATAACGGATTCCTTTTTAAGCATATCCTGATACAGATGACTGACTGTCGGGTGATTCTTCACCTTGTCATACACGAGCGGCTGAGTCGTTTCAGGATCATCTGTTTCATTATGACCGTAACGACGATACCCGATGAGGTCAATCAGGAAATCCTTCTTGAACCGGTTGCGATACTCCGCTGCCATGCGGATTGCCGCAATACAAGCCTCAGGGTTATCTGCGTTAACATGCACAATCGGAATTTCATAACCTTTGGCAAGGTCACTTGCATAATAAGTTGAACGAGAATCACTGCTGTCCGTAGTGAAACCAAGACGGTTGTTCACGATGATGTGAATCGTTCCGCCATTTTGGTACCCTGGCAATGCTTTGAAGTTCAGCGTTTCGGCTACAATACCTTCTCCCGGGAACGCCGCATCCCCGTGCATCAGAATGGTCGCTGCCTTCGTTACATCCTGCTTCGGATAACCCGGTTCACGGCGATCATCCTGGGCAGCACGTGCAAAGCCTTGCACAACCGGATTGACGTATTCCAGATGGCTAGGGTTGTTGGCAAGTGTCAGGCGAGCCTGTACTGTCTCCCCGTCTTTTACAAAACGGTTCGCGCCCATATGGTATTTGACATCCCCCGTCCAACCATAATTGATTCCGGTTGAACCTTCGGATGGAACCAAGTCTTTGTTCGGGGCATGATGAAATTCAGAGAAAATTTTGCTGTACGGTTTGCCCAGGACATGAGCGAGAACGTTCAGGCGTCCGCGGTGAGCCATCCCCATCAGAATATGACTGGAGCCTGCTTCTGCCATAAGGCGGACCGCTTCATCCAGCATAGGAACAAGCACATCGTTCCCCTCAATGGAGAAACGTTTCTGTCCAACAAATGTTTTGTGTAAGAAATCTTCGAACTGTTCAGCTTCAACCAAGCGTTCCAGCAACGCTGTACGTTCATTTTGCGTAAGCGGAGCGGGTGATGTGCGGGATTCCGCACGGCGATTCAACCACTCACGTTCTTGTACTTCATGCACATGACTGAATTCGTAAGCGATCGGACCTGTATAGATTTGACGAAGACGTTGGATTGCATCCCAGCCAGTCGTTGTCTGGCCGTCTGCCCCTTCCCAGATCAGGGAGGCAGGCAATGCTTTCAAATCTTCCTCATTTAATTGAAAATGTTTTGGTTCCAGCAACGACGTATCTGTTGCTTCACTGATCCCGAGTGGATCAATATCGGCAGCCAGATGCCCATACGTGCGAATGTTCCATACAAGCTTGCCCGCTGTAACCGCTTTCTGCAATAGTTGGATATCAACACTTCCAGAAGCAACTTGACCATTCCCGCTATTCGAAAGAGTCTCTGCACCCTTGCCAGACATCGGCGGTGCACCCCATTGCTCGAACAATTCACGATAGGCCGGTGTCACTGCACCCGGATCTTGGGTGAATAATTCATACTGTTCTTGTACGTATCCCATATTGGGACCATAGTAACTCTCCCAGGGTTTCATGTTGCCTTTCTCGATCGTCATCGACGTTCCCTCCGTCTTGATTTTGTCATAGGGTTTGACGGAAATCATTGAATAAGCTGTAATTCGCGTTCGTTCAACATTTTAAGCGAAATTTTTCATGAAGTCCAATCATCGTGCTGTTCGTAGTAATAACGTTGTTCCGACGCTCCCGTCAAAGGTTTGTCTGCGTTTTCAAAATCAAAGTAATACAATGATTAGTTCTACCGTCGCACAGATGTCGAATAATGTCCTGATCCGTTCGAAGGTTATACGTTCTTCCCCGTTTCCAAAGAAGTTCGTGTTCTAATCTCTATTTTATAAACTTTTACGCTCAGGAGCATTTCCTATTTTTAGCTCAATTGATGCATAAATTAGATGAATCGAATAATCGGCGCAATTCTGGGCAAGCCAGAAACGCTGGATTCGGTCAAATCCAGATCTGATTTCCGTATATACCTCCTTAATAAGAATTGTGGTCCATTCTGTCCAAAAACAAACCGTCCATCTAAACATTAACCAATTCAAATGTCATTCAACAAGAAATTGGATTTTTCAGAATGAACCCTGACAATATACAACATGGAATAAAGCCGCTCGAATGCAAATCCCGGCGGCTTCCTGACTGACTGTCCTATCTCTCCTTCTGGGAAAGATGCATCATATATTTTGCAAAGGGCGTTAATTGCAAATCTTTCACTTGTTCTAATGTAAACCACGCTGCTCCCAGCGAGTCTTCAGCATCAGGATTTCTTTTGATCTGTTCCAGCGGATTGTTCTGTCCGATGATAACATCGTATAAAATACCGATATGATGTACTTCCTCGGGTTCACCCCGGTACTCCCAATTCACAACAACGGATTGTGAAGAACGAATGGACCATTGCAAAGGAATGATCCCTGTTTCCTCTTCAAACTCTCTTTTCAATGCAGTTTCTGGTGGCTCCCCGAATTCCATTCTTCCACCAGGCAGATCCCATTTTCCGTAGTATGGCCCACGAGCCTTCTGGATCAGCAGATAAAATTGTTCACACACAGCCAGCCCATAAACACCAACATGCGTATGCGTGTTCACATTTGCTCCCT
This sequence comes from Paenibacillus xylanexedens, assembly GCF_007680605.1. Lineage (GTDB taxonomy): Bacteria > Bacillota > Bacilli > Paenibacillales > Paenibacillaceae > Paenibacillus > Paenibacillus xylanexedens_B. The sequence continues at coordinate 222,058 of NZ_VEIO01000001.1, read as the reverse complement.
ACCCTTCCCTTACTTCAAAAACTTCAGATTCTTCACTTCTGCTCTACTTCTTCTCCTCATCCGCTATGTCATTTAGGTCAACGGCCAGACGAATCATATCCACACAACGAATGCCGTCCTCAATGATCTCTTCCTCATAATGTCTTACAAAAAAGTCCCTGTCCACGCCGGTAATCCGAAATCCACACCGTTGGTACAACTTCAATTGATGGAAGCTGGAATTGCCCGTTCCGATCTCCAATATACGACAACCTAGCCTTCTTGCCGCCTCCATAGCCTCCTTAATCATGTGTTTGCCAACACCCTGTCCTTGCAATTCCTCCTGTACCGCGATGTTCACAATCTCTGCTGTCTCCGGACGAGTCTTAAGTAATACAAACTCTCCTACCATCTCTCCTTCATACTCCGCTATAAAACAAACACCTCTGCTGAGATATTCGTCCACAATCGTTTTAGAAGGATCTGCCATCAGCAAAAGTTCATACGGTTTTTCTTCATCCCAGTCCAATATTCGGAACGACAAGTTCATGCCAATCCCCACCTCTTCGCATCCAAATTATTTTTTCATGCCTTTGCAGAAGCCCTATGTATGGCAAATCTACAAATTACTCATTATGAAGTTCTAAGGTCGGTCCCTCTGAATCACCTGATGTTGCTACTGTTTCTGCTGTCCTGAAATCTATGTTAGTCGTTCTGTTTGTTGTCTATGTGTCCTGCTTGATTGGAATAATGACGAATAGCCATGCCTGTTGACCTCTGCATTCCTTGTTTTTCATAGTATGTTTGGATTTCTGGATCACACAAAAGATCAATCATGTATAATCCCTCCAGACGCTGAAACATGCGCTTGACAAGTGTAGTGCCAATTCCTTGCCCCTTATACTTCGGCAACACTTCCAACAAAGGAATGTACGCACTAAGTACGCCATCCGAAATGGCTTGGATGAAACCTACCACATTGCCTGTCTGCTCATCGACAGCTAGTTCAATCGCATACGACTGCTCTAACAATTTGAGAAACGTTGAAGTTGATGGCGGGTTCGGCCAACCGTCAAAGAACCCTCCACTTAATTGGTCACAGTTAATTCCCGCCAGCGTATCCCGAAATACAACTCCCATCACCTGCACCTCCAAAACAAAGCAAACTTCATTATATCATAATATCTGGAACTAAATATATAGATATGGATACGATGTGATTGTTCCTATTCACTCAGGCTCAAATGCTCATGAATCAATTTCCATGCTCCCTCATTATCTTTTACAAATACATTTGTAGCTCTCCCTTGTCCTGAAACATGATTCCCACGAACGTATCCTTCCCAGTGATAGGAATAAGTGCATACCGCCTGTCGCTCATCTACTGCAATCCAATCCACATTCTCTGCACGATATACCTCTTCTTTCACCGTTTCCCAAGCATTTTCGAAGTAGGCCCGGATCTCATCCAGGGTTGTACAAGAAGTACCTGTAAACCAATAGATTGCATTCGGCGCAAGCAGCTTGCTCACTTCGTCAAACTGATGCGTATTCGTTGCTTCTATGTACGCTCTCAGCGTTTCCCCATATCCCATGGCCCTCATCCTCATTCCTTCTGTATTCTATATCCGTGTTCTCTTCTCGCATGGTCACATTCTAGTCCCTATATGTCCTGAACGTCTCTTGCAAGGTTTGTCCACTCGACTTCTCCCAGACCACGCTTCGTTCAAATGTACCTGAGTTAAAAAAACGCGGGAACCGCTCTGCAAACCAATCTTGCATCGGCAATTCCAATGCCTGCTTCAAGGATACCCATACTAACTCTCCCTCCGGCGGGTCGGTAAGAAGTTCGCCTTCATATGAAGTTACCAGATAATTAAACACCATGTATCTTAACCCTTGCTCAGGATCACAGAACTCATCCAGCCCTTTGTACGTAATTTGCTTCGCCAAAAGCCCTGTCTCCTCACGAACTTCACGGATAGCTCCGTCCACAATACTTTCGGGGAACTCCACTTTTCCGCCAGGAGCAATATACCCCGGGAACCCTTTATGATTCGGCCGGTTCATCAGCAAAACCTGATCGCTAACCGGGTTCCACACCATACTCATCGTATAAATCTCAACCTGATAATTCATGTTCAGCCTCCCAAGATGCGCTTTTCTCACGTTTCACTACATTTCTGGAAATCTTGCGTTAATTCCTGCTAGACTTTTTTCCATACCAAAGACGGACGCCCGTAATATCAGATGCCCGCCTTTTAATCACGTAAATATGTGGTTTTTTCCTTAAATCAGGAGTACGCTTAGCTTAGGATAGAGCTGTGATCCATATTCGGCGTTTCTTCCAATCTGCCCGGCGATATGCCTGTAACATTCCAAATTTGCGAATGCTGGCCTTGGGTATCACTTTATAAGACATGTTCACTTCAAACTCACTATCGAAGGGAAAAAAGGATAACGCTACCTTCTCACCTGATACCCACTCGACTTGAATGTTGGAACTTGGACAGGCGTCAAAGCCACAGCCGAGCCCTTCAGCAAAAAAATCATAACGTGCCGTAGGTGTACCTGGCTCTTCCATACATAAAAAAAGACTAAGCTGGTCACAGAACAACATGATCTCTACATCGTTTTTCAGCCGCTGTTCTAGTTCAGAGGCATTAACCTCCAGTTCTTTCTTCCAACTCTCCTGCTGTAGCTGCTCTTCTTGCAAATACTGCCTGATGTCATCATCATCCTCAGAATTTGCCCCGAGTGTTTTTTGAAACAACTCTGTATACATCAGACTACATAGTAAACCCGCATAAGGATTTTGCTGCCTTACTTCTTCGATCCCCTTGCGATAAAACACAAAACGCGGTCTCAGCGGGAAATCACGAAAGGAGTACGGAATTTGACTATAATCGTTCCATAAAGGAGCAGCATCCAGGTCAATCCAGCCCCGGTCATGCTCCTTCGCCGCGAGAATCAGGTCATCGCGATGCGAGCCTTGGGGAAGCCACTCCGTCTTCCAATGTGCAGCCATATCTCCAGCGACAATTCCATGCTCATGCTGTGCGGTCAAAACAAAATCATGCTCTCTCTCATATACGATCATTTGCTGTCACCCTTCCGCATGGTTTACGTTTACATTTACATTGACTTTAACATAATTTGGGTTACACTTTCTTATAAGCCGCCTTCCAGCCTGCAATTACGCTACCTTATGCCTGTGTTTACGACATTACGTATTGAACAGAGCATGTAAAGGTGTTGTCAGTTCGCTGAAATTTGGTACACTAATGATTGTGTCTTCGATTACATTACATACAGAAAGCGGGATCTCATGAATTCATACTCACCTTACATCGAGTTTAACCGCAAAGAATGGGCTGGACTTAAAGAACATCAGACCACCCTTCCACTGACGGAAGCTGAACTGGAACAGTTAAAGGGCTTGAACGAAGAAGTATCCATTCAGGAAGTTGAGGATGTTTATTTACCCCTAACTCACTTCATCGACCTATATGCAAGAGCATCGAGAGAGCTTGATCGCCTAACGGCCTCTTTTATGAAAAAAGAAACACTTCACACCCCCTATATTATCGGGATCGGGGGCAGTGTTGCCGTGGGCAAAAGCACAGCAGCCCGCTTGCTCCAGGCATTACTTGCCAGAGGCAAAAACAACCCCAAGGTCGATCTGGTTACCACGGACGGCTTTTTATATCCCAATGCGGTGTTGCAAGAAAAAGGAATTATGAACCGCAAAGGTTTTCCTGAAAGTTATGATATCAAATCACTCATTAAATTCATGGGCGATGTGAAATCAGGCAAACCTGAGGTACAAGCACCGGTCTACTCACATCTGGCCTACGACGTAATTCAGGGTGAAGAGAAAACGATCTGCCAGCCGGATATTCTGATCATTGAAGGCATCAACGTATTACAAGTGAAACGGGAGACGCCATTACTTGTAAGTGATTTTTTTGACTTCTCCATATACATTGATGCAGAGGAAGAACATATTCGTCACTGGTACGTCGAACGTTTCAAGTTGCTCCGTCAGACCGCTTTTCAGAACAAGGATTCCTTCTTCCATCAGCGGTTCGCCAATATTAACGAAGAGGAAACCATTGAGACAGCCAATCAGATCTGGCAGGACATTAACGCGAAAAATCTGCATGAAAACATTTTACCAACCAAAGGACGTGCGCGGTTAATCTTGAAAAAAGAAGCCGATCACTCCATTCAGCAGATTCAATTGCGCAAGTTGTAACCTAACACCAAGGCCACTTCTTTCGCCATGATAGATATTCTGCTTGTGTTGCTTATTACCCGTTAGATTCGCATTATTACCCTATTTAAAGGAGAGAAAATGACATGCAAACCCTCGTGGTTCTCGGCAGCATTATGATGTTTCTGGCCGTTGCACTCGGTGCCTTCGGGGCACATGCGCTCAAACGCAAGTTATCCGCCGATATGATCAAAATCTATGAGACCGGTGTCCAGTATCATATTGCTCACGGACTCGGCATCATCCTGCTTGGACTGTTCGCAGACAGGCTAAGCTCCCCGTCTCTTGTCATGACCTCCGGATGGCTCTTGTTTGCCGGGATTATCCTGTTCTCTGGAAGCCTCTATACACTGAGTGTCACAGGTGTTCGCAAGTGGGGAGCCGTCACACCCATCGGTGGTGTAGCCTTCCTTGCCGGCTGGATTACATTGCTGTTCGCAGCTCTTTAACAAAAAAACGCGCAACAAAAATATGGAGTGTCCTGGCTGAATGAACATGTGATGCTGGGATGCTCCTGTTGTATTCAATCCAGACACAGTCTGGAAATGACAGGTTGCTTCCCCTCCTCATTGTCTTCATCATCTGTAGACTCCTGCTCCCGTTTTAGAACATATACATCAGGATTGGAAAGCTTGGCCCACTCCGCATAACCAAAAGACGGTTCGTAATAACGAATGATTAAGGACAACAGATTGCCATGCGTAACAACCGCTCCATGACGCTCCGGTCTGCGCCAACATTCCTTCAGCAGCGCCAAGGCTCTGGCAGTTGCAACTCTGGAAGATTCTCCGCCCTCCGCAGCCCAATCTTCATCTTCATATGTACGTTTCAGCACGTCCATCCAGTCTGGCAGATCCCTTGTACTCAGCACTCTTTCCTGCAAGCGCTCATCGGTATGAATGTGGCGCTCTATCGCTACACCCAAAGGCATTGCAGTCTGTACGGCTCTTTTCCATGGACTGGATACGATATAAGAGATTCCTTGAGCAGACAATACATCTGCCAATTTTTCAGCCTGCCTGCATCCCTCATCCGTCAGACTTGCGTATGGCTCCTGCCCTTCGGCTTTGGCGTGGCGTATCAGGTAAATCGACTCCATTACGGACACCTCCCATAGTCTAGTCTACAGTACATTGTCACTTAGATATTGAAGCGCTACACGCATCTTATTATGATCTTCCGTTCGACCCGATGAACTGAAAAAGGACACAGTCCCTGCCTGCACCTGCTCCGTATTCCCAGCTTGCTGCTGTGCACCAAGTTCAAGTCTTTGACTCAAATGACTTACCGTACCTGCGCTACCATCAACAATCCGGATATGATCTGGTAGCACCTTGCGCAGCATAGCTGTATAGAACGGGTAATGCGTACAGCCCATCACCACCGTACCGTATTGTTCCAGGTCCAGGCCTGCTAACTTGGAGCGGAAGTATGCTGTTATTTTGACCGGATCAAACTCCAGTTGCTCACACCATTCCACCAGTTCAGGCAGCGCAAGGGAATCGACCCGATGCTCATCATCCACGCGAGAGACCAATTCGTTATACTTCGTTTGACTCAGTGTCAAAGCCGTAGCAAATACCAGCACGCGCTTGCCGTTTTCCCTATTCATCTCGACGGCTGGTTTGACCGCCGGTTCCATGCCGATAATAGGGATGTCATACATGGAACGCAGATCATTCACCGCCAAGCTGGTTGCCGTGTTACACGCAATCACGATTGCATCTACTTGTTCCCGTATAATCGCCTCCACGCAAGCAAAAATATAACGACGAACCTCGTCCGCCGGCTTGGTTCCATAAGGGACATGTAATGTATCTGCATAATATATATAGGATTCTTCCGGAAACTGTTGCAAAGCGGTATGCAGTACCGTTAATCCACCGATGCCTGAATCAAAAAAAGCAATCTTTTTCGTCAAAGATGTCACCTCTATAACGTATTCTTTCGGTTCTAGGAACCGTAATTTTACTGCTCATGCTGACTGGAGGTGAAGGTTATTATCTTAATCGGAATGATCTGCTGCGATCATGTTATATTGCCTCAGCCAGTCCTTACCACTGTCCCAGTCTTGCACCGGGTTGTCTTCTCCCAACAGTTCAGCACTGGCCAGAGCCATGATCCACTCTTTCAAACCATTGTCGTCGCTGGATTCCAGCTGATTTAACAAGAAATTCAGACCTTCTGATCCCGTTTGTAGAATAGCTTTATACACGTCCCGATGGCCTGCAATATAATCATTCGGGTTACTGCTGGAAGCCAGAACAGGCTCGTTGACCATCGTATTCAAACTTTGTTTAATCGTTTCTGCTGCGGAAGGCTTATCCGCTGTAACTGTACATGCAGATAAGGCTAACGCTGTGCATAAGAAGAGTAAGCTCGTCATAAGCCACTTACGTTTCATTACAGCCCCCCACTATAGAAGGTTATCTTCGAATAAAGACTTTCCTGGTACAATCCAGTATCGTTCCTTCTCTGGCACCCTCTCCAAGAACTCCTTGTAACTCCCGATCCAGCCATCCGGCATGTAATGCTCAAAGGAGGCAGGCTCCGGGAACATCGAGAAAAATAGCCGCTTATCGAAATCGACAAGAAAGGACGGCACATATTTAAGCCATTCATCGCCTGCAGGACGGGATTCCCGAAAATGATGAAGCGCACTCCTCAGTTCAGCCGCACTTACCTGCTCCTCCCGGATTGCTTGTAAGAACACGGCCGCCGTCTCTTCATTCAATACATCGATACCAAACCGTTCTTCCATCTCTATATTTAAAAACCAATACTCCCGTTCGGTGACGTACCAGCGCCACACGCCCTGAAACCAAACGCCAACAATAGTATTCTCAGCATAGACAGGCTCTGTTTTCATCGCTCTATCTCCTGACGCAAATTCTGTCCTTGCTTCACCGCCTCATTAATACATGCCGCAAAGCTGTCATCATAATTATACTCGTCCGGATCAATACGGATATGCGCTTCTATGACATATTGCAAGTCTTTTTGTATGAAAGTACGAATCATGCGCTCTGCTCTCCTATTTGATCCAACGATGAAGCAACTTTTCTCCTTCACTTCTCCGGCCAGCAGCCTGCTGCTCCAGAAACCCGGGAACTTCTCGCAGCTCAGCTGGACGATATCCGGCTCCGCATCCACAATTATGATAGGTAATGCCATGCTGATATAGGGTTATGACTTTTTTCCACTGTTTGATATCCGTTTGCTTGGGTGCTTGAAAATCATGCCCCATATTCACCATAATCTCCGCACATTGCGGACATTTATGTTCAAGTCGTGCTGCGGTTTCCTTGCTTAAATCATACGGCGATACTTGTTTGTAAGACTTACGGCAGTTAAAGCATGCATATACTTCCTTATAAGGTCCAGACATCGCATATCGACACACCTTCATCAAGCCTCCTTGTCATTTTCCATTATACGGGTTTTTATACACGGTTACGAATCTACGATTACATTATTGCGCATTAGCCTCTTTCCATGCCAAGCCTAATTCCGCCACGGAAGGGTACCGCTGAGAACGATCCGGATTTACCGCGCGCAGGGCAATCTCATGTAATGTCTCACAGATGTGAATCTCGTCCGCCGCAAAATCATAAATCAAACTGCCAACGGAGTTAACCCATCGAAGGCATGCTTTTCTTTTAACATAAATGTTACACCGTCGATCTCATGAACAACCTGATCGATCACAGGCCCCCTCCTCTTGCTTTTGAATTTAGATGTTTTCATCTACTCTTTTATTGTAAAAATACGTCATGTGCGCTTCATCATATCCTTGGCCGTTCACCTCCAGCGCATTGCGTTCGATGCCGTAGGTTTCAAACCCATACCGCTCATACAACCGCTTCGCTGAAACATTTGTAGTCACTACACTTAGATTAATCTGCTTCATATTCTCCAGATGTTTCCCCCGTTCCAGAACCTCGGATAACAACTGGGAAGCCAGTCCATTCCCCCGATGAGCAGGTGATACATAGACACCCCAGATGAATCCTTTGTGCCTGAGCTTTAGACCATATTCTCTTTTGAAACCCATCATGCCCGCCAGCATCCCCTCAGGGGTGAACGCACCAAGAATGTAATCATCAGGCTCATTATGTATTCGCTCTTTCACCTCACTAACGGGCAACTGACTGGACAACTCGTATGAAGCGCCAAAGGCTTCGGGATGCGTCTTCAGCGCTTCAAGCCTTAGTGGCCAATACAGATCCGATTCGTCCCGTTGAATATTACGCAGCTCATACCTCTCTTTGAAAACATCTGAACTCATCCCTCATTCACTCCCTGCATGTCAAGAAATATCAGGTCTTCACAATATAAATCATTTTCCTCCTCTGAAGGATCTTATTTCAGTTTATCTGTTCGGTTTCGCCTACCAATCTCGGCTCTGGTTCTAACTGTCGCGCCGATCACGGTCACGCTGCATCGCTTCCTGAACCCGGTCACGGGCCGGGAGTTTGCTGTTGATATGCAGGAGTAGTCCTGTAATGATCATGAGCAACGCAACGACAATCACTTCAAACATTAGTTCAGACCTCCATTTCCACTTGGAAAAGATGATGATTCTGCCACAAGTATGATCATATAGTTACCTACTCTTAACTATTGAAGACCACGGGCAATTAGCCACTCCAGCCATTTCCACGGCAACAACGCCTTTGCAATAATAAGAATCCGAGAACCTTTGCCTAATGCATAGCGCAACCTTGGTGAACGCATGCGTGCGATACGTCCGATCAGATCAGCGACCTCTTGCGGGTCAGGAGCAGTCTCGCTGGCATGTTTCGAATAACGCAGAACTGCATCCAGCTTATGTTTATAAGCCGAATCCTCATTCCGGTGAATTTCGCCAAGACCTTTGTTCCAAATAGGCGTGCGATAGGCTCCGGGCTCTACCAATACGACCCGTATTCCAAATGAAGACATCTCATGGCGCAGACTTTCTGTGAATCCCTCCACGGCAAATTTCGAGGCAGCGTATGGGGCATATCCCGGAAAACCGGATAGGCCGCTTACACTCGAAAGATTAATAATCAGTCCGCGTTTTTGTTCACGCATAACAGGCAGAACCGCTCGGGTCACCGCGATAAGTCCGAACAGGTTCGTTTCCATCTGGCGCCGCCAGTCCTCCATCGACACTTCCTCAATAAATCCTCCTACAGCAAAACCAGCATTATTCACCAGCACATGGATTTGTCCATATTGCTGAAGCACCGCATCCACAGCGGTTTGCACAGATTCCGAATCTGTCACATCAAGCTGTACATAATGAATTCGCCCGGTTACTCCTGCTTCCTCGGCACGATTCGCAAGTTCTCCCTTGCGACTTAGATCACGCATTGTAGCCATAACACGATAGCCTTGCTTGGCAAGAGTGATGGCAGTCAGCATCCCAAATCCGCTGGAGGTACCTGTAATGAGAGCTACAGGAGGTTGATCCCCCGGCTGGCCTGATTTGGTTACATTTGCATGAGCTGATTGAAATAATTCCGTTGATTTTTCCGCTCCTGATGTAACCTTGCCATCCACAGGGTTTGGCGAATCCTCTCCTATTTTATAAGTCCACACGGTCACTTTATCACCTACTTTCATGATCGTTCGATTCATTTTCAACTATATAAGTTGAACTAAAGATTTTACACAGTCCACTCCGATGACAGAATAACCTTCCAATCGCTGTTATCCCCAGATTTTTTTAATTCCCTTCTCCAAAAGGGAAAATCCGGTGATAAAGGCGAACGCTTCGCTTTTCCAGGTTTTTTCTGTCCTCTTCGTTAACGTGTAAAAGAATAGTTCAACTTATATAGTACATGTAGACTCTGCGTTGAACCTCAACTAATCCAACCGTCTCTCCACCCGCCGCAGCTTCGTTACCCCTGCTTCAAACGTATACGGCACAAATTGAACGTCAGGCAGCACACATTGCAGTCGCCCTGCCAATTTCCCCAACTCTTGCAACACAGCGGCTTGTATCCGCTCCTGATCGGCTTCTTCGCTGACCCGCATCGACACCTCCAGTGTTCCACTGCCACGTTGCACCACGCGATAATGCTGAATGGCTGGCGAAGCCGCAATGACCGCGCGACTGATAAAATCCGGAAAAACCGAAACAGCCTTCTCCTCATCGATATGCGAAAAATAAAGCGTATCATCACAGCGGCCTTCAATCCGCTCAATGGCAGTAAACAACGAACCACAGGCGCACGGCGCTGCCGCCTCGGTTAAAATATCATTCAGCCGATACCGGATAATCGGCTGCGACGTTCGGGAAAAGTCCGTGATCACAGGTACGAACCGCCGGGTGGCAAGATCAATGTATTCTTTTTCAATATGCACAATGTCTTCATTCAGATGTATCGTTCCGTGCTCGCACGTCGCTCCCAAGAATCCCTCTGTACACTGGTACACCTGATGAACCGTCTGGCCGAAGATATGCTCCAGCACCTGACGATCCAGAGGATCGAGTACCTCGGCTACGGAAATGATTTTCTGAGGCACATGTGTTAGACGTCCTTGCTGATAAGCATCAGCCAGTATACGAAGCATGGAAGGAGGAGCCACCCACACCGTAGGTTGGTATTCTTTCATACGTTCAATCAGGACATCCACACGCTCCAGCAGGTCAAAATATTGGAATTGCAGCTTGCCACGCTTGACCGATTCGTACAGATTGCTATTCGCCCGCAGGAAGAACGCGATTTTCGCGGGTTTCCACAGCCCGCCCGGAAGAAGTTTGGCCAGCACGGTGCCCGTCCACGCATCCTGCTCCCGATCACTTACCAGAAAAATGCCCCGGTTTCCCGATGTGCCGGATGATAGCCCTACCGTGACGCCTTGAATGGAAGACTGCTTGAAATTACGGGTATCCTCACTTTCGCCAGCAAGGATTAGCGCCTCTTCCTTCGTAACACCTACCGTGTTCAGCGTGTCGAAATACTGCATCATCACCGTTTTATCGATCTGCGGGAACTGTCTCCACCCGGTTGCGTTCAGTCCTTCCCACCACTTTTGATAAAATGGAGACTGCGCCCGAATCCGTTCCACATGCCGAATGATTCGGCGTTCCTGCCACTGTTCCAGCTGTGCCCTGGTACGCCATCTGCGTAAGCCACGTGCAAGTGCATAATGAGTAACAATACGAACAGGGTTGCTCATCGTTCCGTTCCTCCTGTGCCCCATGCGCTCAGCGCCTCTTGGCAATGACTCGGCACGATACGAAGCGCAGGGAACTGTTGATGCAATTGAACCAGCTTGTCAAAGTTCTGACGGTACTCCTGCCGATCTGACATGATGATGCCTGCCAGTGCATGAGGTCTGCGCTGTTCTCGGAAAGCCCGGCTCGACCATACTGCATCGGCACATAAAAAATAATCATGTTGTTCTGTCCGAAGCAATAAACCCATCATCCCTTCCGCATGACCCGATACTTCCACGCCAAGCAGGCTACCATCTCCAAAAAGATCGTATACCTCTTCCCAAGGAAACCCTGATGGGACTTCAATCCCTGCAGTCTCCCTCATGTCCGCCCATCGCTTGGCAGGGTCGTTCACGGGCAGTGACCGCTGGATAAAGTCGTCAGGTAGCAGCCCAGCCAGAAAACCAGCCTTCACCGCCGCAATCGAACCAAGAGAGCGAACCGCATCATAGGCTCTGGGCAAATAAATAAACCGAGCCTCCGGGAAGTCCTTGGCACCTGCAATGTGATCCCCGTGAAAATGCGAAAGAATAACATAACGGACATCTGACGGCACCAGCCCGATCTGCTTCAGAAAATGAACGGCACTGTCTTCTTCCCGGAATACAACGGGCGTGATATGACGATACAATGCATTCGGAAGTCGAGCGGTTTCTTCAAAAAAACGGGAACTGTACCCGGTGTCCAGTAGTATAGGGCCATGATCGGGATGAAGAATGCAAGCGAACCCTGCCGGGAAACGAACAGGCCGGAAGCTTCCTCCCCGTAGCGTAAGGAACTCTGGATGAGTACAGTAACCCGCTGCGCCTAAATATAATTTTACCGGCTTCGTTGTTAACATCCTTCACTCCTCCACCAATCTGCAAATTGTTGCAAACCTTCTTCAATGGAAACCCGCGGGAAATATCCTAGCTTCACCTTAGCATCGCTAATGTCCAACGTTTGCGGCACACCCAAAGATCCAACAGTGTATCTGGTCAGTAACGGCTCTCCCAGAGCAGGGATGAATCGATGCACACCTTCCAGCACACTGGCCACCCCATAGGCCATTTTATATGGAATATTCAAACGCCGCAGCGGCATATCTAACCTGTCAAAAAGAGTCCCGACCAGATCTGCAAACGGTCTCGGGTCTGCGTTCGAAATATTGTAGACCCTCCCAAGTGCATCACCAGAAGCATCACTGCACAATAACAGCGCATCCACCACATTATTTACGCACGTCAGATCAATCAGAGCCTGTCCACCTTCAATCATCGGTACTCCCCGTTTGGCATTCGCTGCAACAATCCGCGGGAAAAGCGTTTGGTCATACGGGCCAAAAATGGCACGCGGACGAATCATAATTGATGGCAATCCGTTACGATGTGCCTCCATCACAAGGTTTTCGGCAATACGTTTGGTAGCCGCATAATGATTAGCCGGTTTAGCTGGCAACGGGTCATGTTCATGAACTTCATAACGCGGTATGTAGTTAAAATAAACGCTCGGCGTGGAAACATGCACGAACCGTTGCACCTGATGGCGTACAGAACGATCAATCAGATTCTGCGTTCCCTGCACATTACTGCTGTAGAAATCCTGATATCTCCCCCATGGTGAGGATAAGGCCGCACAGTGGAACACGACATCCTGATTTGCACATGCTGCATCTACAACCTGAACATCCCGAATATCTCCCCTGATAAAGCGAATTCCAGCCGCTTCAAGCAGGCTACCTATCTTTTGCTGTCGTCCCGTGCCTGTCACTTCCCAGCCTTCTGCCGCAAGCCTTATCGCCAGATGTCTACCCAGACACCCTGTAGCCCCGGTCACTAATGCTCTCTTCATCGTTGTTCACCGTTCCATTCTATGTCATGAGTCAATGCTTCCGTCAGCGTAATCTGCTGTGAACGTGCAAGACGCCAGGCTGCAAGTACGACCGCAAATTGTTCGAAAAAAGGCCGCCGATCCTGCCGCATATACACGACATCCCTGGCACCCCGCCAAGCCGCTCTCCATGCTCGCAGGCTACCGCTGCTACCTTGAATCTGCCGGATACCACTCCCCAGCATGGGCAGTGCTAACATCGCCTTATCATCACCTGACTGCGGTGTCACTTCATTTCCTTCGTCTAGCACCACTTCAGGTTCAAGCAATGCACTCACTAATCCATTACCAGGGTGAAACAGATGAATGCCACTGGTTGCCCTCGGGTTACACTCAATAGCATACACCTCACCTGTCACGTCTTCGATAAAATCAAATCCAATCTGTCCGCTGAAACCCGTCGCGCGTACAAAGTGTTCTACCCACGCGTGTGTGCCCTCATGTTGCACCTGTTCAAAAAAAACACTCGCGCCTACGCTTCCCGTACGATATCGGCTGTCGTAGGCGGCATGCGCGATCAAATGGCCTTCATGCACTACACTGTAGGTGCACAGTCCCCGTCCATGAATGTACCGCTGCGCAACCCAAGGTGAGGCAGGAGATAACGTGTCTTCGGCTGGTGGATCGTGGTACCCGAGTTTCGGCATACGTACTCTGGCAGCAAAACGGGAATAGACCGGTTTCCAGACCCACTCTCCCTTTAAAACCTGCTGCCTCTCCAGCCACTCCTGTGGAGTTTGAATCAGATGTGTATCCGGAACCGGAAGCCCCATAGACTTGGCAAGCATATTAAAATCATACTTATGATGCAGAACGTGTAGTTGCTCCAGACCGGAAACAAGAACACGACAACGCTGCCTTAAGCGTTCAGCCCCACTAGCCACATAAAACACTTCTTCGCACATCGGAATCAGCACATCGATCTGCCATATCCTAACCCAATGTTCCAGTGCCGACAGGTACTTCTCCGTATGGTGACGCGGCGATGGAACAAGTACGCATTGCTCCACCGCGCTAGATGTTCTGCACAGATGATGTTCCATACTCTCCGCAATAAATACAAGGTGACCTGACCGCTGCAACATACGCGCCAAATCAAGCGTAACCGGGGCCCTTCCTCCGGTAAGAAGTACCCTGTATGCATGACCCGCTTGTCCTTGGAGTACACGTTGGTCACGTTGTGCAAATCTAGTAATCAAAGATCAATCCTCCTAAAGACAGCCCAGCCGCCGTTCCGATCATCAATACCCGATCACCACGCTCTATTCGTTGCTGGCGAATTGCCTCATGCAGTCCCATCGGAATGGAGGCCGCAATCGTATTACCATGACCTCGTGTAATATCCATGAACCGTTCTGCCGGAATCCCAAGCTTCTTGCGAATCAGGCGCATCGCCATTGCACTGCCCTGATGAGGAATGACGAGAGAGAAATCATCCATTTGATTACCGGAGGCTTGAAGCATCTCATCCATAAACCCGGGTAACAGCTTGGACGCCATGCGAAAAATCGCCTGTCCATCCATATGAAAGAGGAAAGGATCTGGATACGCCACATCATACTCAGCCGCATGATGCCGTGTGCCTCCGCCTGCAATCTCCGAAAACCGTGCCCCGCGGCTATAGGTTCGCAGCGATGCATGAACGATCTGTGACCCGGATTCCTCTGATGCCCGCTCAATGATAACTGCCGCCGCGCCATCACCAAACAAGGCAGCACTTTCAGGATCTTTCCAGTTTAATCCCGCTGAAGCAATCTCGGTGGCTACGAGCAATACACGCCGGTAACGTCCAGCGTCTACCATATAAGAGATGACATCGAGTCCATTCAGGAAACTTAAACAGGTCGCATCCATATCAAAAGCAGGTACACCTGACTCTTCCTGTCCCATGGCCTGCTGGATAAAGACGGCTGTGCTTGGCAACGGCTGTTCTTTCGTACCGCTCGTGCATACCAAACAATCGATCTCGCCAAAAGACAGCCCCGCATCGGCCAGAGCTGCTTCTGCCGCTCTGGCACCCATATAGGAAGAAGTCTCCTCGTCCGAAGCATAATAACGGTAGCCGACGCCTGTCGCTTTGCTGACCCAGCCTGCGGAAACATTTAATCGTTCATCCAACTCTTCATCCGTTACCTTCATCTGAGGCAGGTATTTCCCTGTACCCGCGATTCTTACTCTTCTAAGCTGCATATGCCCACCCTCTTCTCTTTGATGCGTGTTATGTAAATTTCGTGATATTACCCATTAAACGAATATACCTGCAACTGAATAATAGTGAAAATGAAAAAGAATATTTGAAGTAGCCTGACGATCCATCCGAGCCTAAATATCATCGAAATAGACGGAAGGGCAGATTGCTCTGCCCTCCCATCACATATTAATGATTCCTGCACATGTTTTTCACAGTCTGAAAATGGGGGCACCTATGTCTGCTGTCTACTACCTGCTACCCATTTTTAGGCTTGAAGAGATCAGCAAGTGCCGTATCCAGCGAAGCATAATTAAACGTAAAACCTGCCTTTTCGATTCTGTCGGGAATAACCCAGCGGCTCTTGAGCACCAGTTCCGTTTCCGTGCGGATAAATATAGCTCCAAGTTCAAGCACCCAGCGCGGAGATGGCAGGCCAATGCGAACATTCATCTGCTTTCTGAGACTTGCCATCAGTTCGCTATTGGTCACTGGACGAGGAGATGAAGCATTGTAGACCCCTTCCAGCTCCGGATGCTCGTGTACAAACATCACCATGCGGAACAGATCCTCTATATGGATCCAGCTAAATTTTTGGGTACCTGCTCCCTGGGCTCCACCCAGGCCAAATCGAACCAGATTCGTCAGTGGTTCCATCACCCCGCCTTCCCCAAGCACAATCGCAATGCGTAGTGCAATTTGACGTGTAGATGGCAACTTGAATCCGAAAAACGCCTGCTCCCAAGCCTTAGCAACCTCCACGGAGAAACCCGAACCGATCTCTCCATCTTGTTCCGTCATTGGACGATCTTCCGCATGTCTATAGATGGTTGCCGTACTGGAGTTAATCCACAATCCAGGCGGGTGTACACATGATAATACTGCTTCACCGAGAATGTGTGTGGTTTCTGTTCTGGAATCCATAATCATTTTACGATTCTCGTCTGTATAACGGCAATTCACCGATTTGCCAGCCAGATTAATCAGCATATCCGCGCCTTCAAGCGCTTCAATGATGGCTGTACGATCTTCCCAAGAGATGTGTCCAGACTGGCGTGAGACCACCCGCACATCGTATCCCAGCTTTTTAAACCGGGGTGCGAAATCCTGTCCGACAAATCCCGTCCCACCAGCAAGTACAACCTTTTTCACGGTATCCCCTCATTTCAGCAGATGGATCATGCCATCTATGCAGTGCATTCATATCAGACTAAACAACGTAGCAGACCGTTTCGTTTGATATGGATTCCATTTCCGTGCGCAGAGACGCCCATCGACGTTTAAAAAGTTCCACTTCCAATCGTACCTTCCCCTCAGACTACTTCTTTCACACCAATCGCTGTGTATAACCGACTTCGCTCTTCGTTCGCCCAAACATTCGAAGCATCCTGCTCTAGTCGAACCTGTAGTTCATCATGAAAATCATGAATCATATACCCTTCGGGGAGTTCACCCAAAATGGACGCAAAATCATACTCAGGCAAAGTTCTCCGCCCTTCGCCAATTTCTTTTAGCCAATTCATCCAGTCCTGCAGTGCAAGCACACCCTCCTGCCACAACTCAGCCTGCAGACCAAGCACATCCTGCAACTGCTCATAGGCAATTACATCCTTGAATTGGCGACAAGCCTTGACACCCAGTTCGTACAATTCAATCGCTGCACGACGATGATCATGCGTTAGCCCTACCTCAAGCCCTTCTAGGTAATCCTGAACCTGAATATGCTGACCTTCGTCATACAGTAAGGGCGCATGGGCGAGCATGCGAATAATGTCTTGTAAATCGTTCGTTGAAATCATGTTCTGCTCCTTCAGAGCGGGTAATTGATATGCTGTAATGATCATTCACTCCTGTTTCGGTCATCTATTGTTGACCTATAGTATAACATGCTTTTCTTCGTTGAATTTGGGATATAGAAGCAGAATCTTCTTGAAAACAGAGGAAGAAACGAGGTTCTCACACACTGTGCTTGACTATGTACTACATGTTGTAGTAGTTTATATATACTACGTAGTGTAGTAATAAAATTATCGTTATGGACGCATAACGTTGTAAAGGAGTGCTTCTTTGGTGCACCAAACTCAAAAATGGTCCGAAACCGAGCTGGAACTGATGGAGGTAATCTGGTCTTGTACTCCTCCGGTCACTTCTTCCGAACTGTTAGACATGTTTAAGGAAAAGGGAAAAGCGTGGAAGGCACAGACCATTTCCACTTTCCTATCCAGACTGGTGGATAAAGGGGCGCTCACTGTCACGAGACAGGGGCGAACCAACTACTATGAGCCTCTTTTACTGCCAGAAGACTACAAACTTCAGAAAACCAAAACCGTACTCGACGGCCTCTATCAAGGCTCTGTTAAAAATCTGGTCTCAGCCATGTATGACGGGGATAAGCTTTCAGAGAAAGACATTGCCGAACTAAAACAATGGCTGTCGGAAAAGTAGGTGGCACGCATGAATCTTTTTATTGATCTGCTGATCACGTTGACGGTGGCTGGAAGCATTGCCGCCGCTTGCATTCTTGCCTTGCGCCTTCTACCGGTACATCTTTTCCCCGCTTCCTGGCGTTACGGGCTGAATAAAATGGCTTTCGTTTTTTATGTACTGCCCCTATCGTTCGGAATGACAGGGTTCTCCAGTCTTTTTCATCATGCTTCAAGCCCAAATCATGAACAATCTGACTTCTTGCAGGGCATGCTTGGAGGGGGGCTTACCCCGGAATGGGCGATATCTTCTACAGCGGCCTACGTTTTGCTCAGTGCTTGGGGGGTAGGCGTTCTTGGTTATTCGAGCTGGCAGATTTATTGTTATTACAGATTCATCCATGCGTTGAAACGGACACAGTCAGATGTAAAAGAAAATAGCGAGGCCGCCTTACTGCTCCCTATCATGAAAGAAAAGCTAGGTATTACCCAGCATGTCAACCTGGCATATAGTCCGATGTTACGAAGTCCCGTGCTGGTCGGCTTAACGAAACCTACGATTTATTTACCTCTAGCGGGTACAGCTTACTTGAATATGAGTCTGGTTTATCACCATGAATTAGCTCACCTTAAACATAAAGATCTGTGGGTCAAGGCACTCACTCTGGCGATCAGCGCCTTGCACTGGTTCAATCCTCTCGTTCACCTCCTTCGCCGAGAGATTCACACCTGGAGTGAGTTTTCTTGTGATGAAAAGGTTGTCCAGGAGATGTCCATTGAAGATCGCAAGCGGTATGGCGAAACCATTTTAAACGTCACGGCAGGATCGCGAAGCGTGCCTGCGCAATTTTGCTCATCCCTTTCAGGGGAGGGAAAACAACTCAAAAGGAGACTTACGATGATGTTTGAAGTCAAAAAAATGAAAAAGAAACATTGGATCATAACAATCTCATCCGTTTGTTTAATTGCTGTAGCAAGTACGTCTACCGCCGTATGGGCATCGAGCTATACGCCCAAAGTGGAGCCAGGGTCAACTGAAGCTATAGTTGTACCGGACAACGCCAGAGAGACTTCCACTCGATCGACTGAACCTCGGGCTGTCAAACCTCGGACTGAGGACCCTGAAGCCGCAATTGTACCGGACAGCGCAAGAGAGGCAGTCGTGCCAGCGACTGAATCCAGAGCAACTTCCCCTAGGGATGAGGCCGCTGAAGCCGCAATTGTACCGGACAACGCAAGAGAGGCAGTCGTGCCAGCGACTGAATCCAGAGCAACTTCCCCTAGGGATGAGGCCGCTGAAGCCGCAATTGTACCGGACAACGCAAGAGAGGCAGTCGTGCCAGCGACTGAATCCAGAGCAACTTCCCCTAGGGATGAGACCGCTGAAGCTGCAATTGTACCGGACAACGCAAGAGCAGCTACCGCTCCAGCAGCCGAGTCCAGAGCAACTAAGCTTAGAGCTTCTAGCGATTCTGCAGATAAGTGAGTCTTGTCCATTCAAGTTTAATGTAGTGTTCACCATAAAAAAAAGAAAACAGGACGAAGCGTTTACTCCGCTTCGTCCTGTTTCTCGTTCTGCTATAAGAATGCCTTCACCGTGCCAAAATATTCACGAATCATATTAATCGGCTTTAAATACCCTGGTGAAGGAGCGGATATGCCGTATTCTGCAGCATAGCCGTTTTTGGCCGCAATATATTTCGACCTGAACATATGGTAATCACTTGTGACAATCATTATTTCGGGGTGTTCCAGCCCGGAAGCCAGAATTATTTTTTTAGAAAAAGCCAAATTTTCCTGCGTACTTGTTGAGCGGTCCTCCATGATGATCTGAGCGGGGGCAATGCCCTGATCCACCAGATAATTTTTCATCGCAAGGGCTTCAGGAATGGACTCCCCTGGTCCCTGGCCCCCGGATACAATGACTGGCGTCTGCGGGTGACTGCGAATATAATCCAGACTGGCATCGAGCCTTTGTTTCAAGGTCAGTGACAATTCGGTTCCCTTGATACCCGACCCGAGAATGATGACATAGTCCGCTCGCTCCTCTTCCTTTGAACCAAGCTGGGTAAATACCAGAGCTTCAATAATGATAAAGGAAACAGCACCGATCCCGAAAACGACCAACAGGACACGTTTCAGCCAGATGTGTTTCTCGTAATCAATCCGTCTTAATATGATAAAGGTTGCCGCGAGGAGAGAAAAAAATTTCACGGCAAAGTTCCAGCCCCAAAAGATCAGAAAGAAAACCACACACGCCAGCAGGATCAGATCCAAAATATATCCTTTCTCCCGTAAAAATTTCTGTATCAGTACAGCAACACTCCTTCCCATACATTGACATCCACACTCGTTATATTATGCCCGTACAATGGTTAGCTTGGGCCAGTGCTGTTGCCAATTCTTTTTGCACACACGTTCGTTATAGTAGGCCGCATCCATAAACGCCGGGCTTTTGCGCACCACTAACGCATACAGATCCTCCAGCCCGTAAGGGGCACATATCCTGATTTGATCGTCAGCATGCAATTGTACACCGATGGCTGTTACTTGCTCAGGCCAGAAGCGCAGTGCATCTTCAGTCGAGTGATACGGCATATCCCCATTGCGCAGGTGCATCCTGGCCTGATTTTTAACCGACCACTTCGTGTTACCTGTTACAGTACATAGCCCCTGCTCAAGTTCGTAATCCCGCTCCTCTCGAAGATCGGCAGCATTGAAATAAACAACGTCAATATCGCTATGCAGCTCCCGTCTGGTAAAGCCATGAAGCGTATCCCATATGTAATTGCGAATATAACCCGCACCGATGTAACAATCGGGCAACTCTAGCGAACGTACAATCCGCAGATCCTGCATGATCTGCTCATGTTGTCGCAACGTTTGGACAAGCCGTTCTTCGTATTGCACAGCAAATCCTCCTTGACCTACTCGAATCTGATATCCTCATTCCCGCTTGGCTGTCCGTCGTTCTTAGGGATAGATGAGACTACTGTTTTTTAATATAACATGTTTCCAACCTAGGAATAAAATAAACAACTCCCCTCAAGCTGTCATTTTCATGTACATCCAAAACGAATGCACGCCTGAAAATCACGATTCCTGAGCGGAGTTGTGAAGATTTGAAACCTTGTGATACATATGTGTGACTTATTTTGTGATCATTTCTAATAACTCTAATCATTCTATTATGTGTAACGGTTTCTACACACTCGATTTAATCGGTATCCAGATTTGAGGAGCATGCTCTTTTCCTCGATAGACTTCCAGTTCAGGCAACCAGGCATGTTCGTATGCATTTGAAGGGAACCATTCGCCTACAATACGTTTCCACAGCTTTTGTATTCCTTGAGGCATCGGTTCCTCCACCTCGAAAACCACCCATTTGCTGGCAGGGAACGTTAACGTGGATAACCCTTCCGGTTGCTCTCCTTCATACGTTGTTGCAATCCAGTATTCCATCTGCTTGTCCTCGATCTCGCCCTGATCCACACACACCCCTAGCAAACCTGGGATAACCCCGTTATTCAATGCAGCTATCCGATCCTCTGCACTGCTGTGATACGCTTCCTCCCACATATTAGGAATCCCCTGCAAATGCTGCCCATCCACATACGAAAACCGTTGTTTGATGCCTGCAATGGAAAATGCCTCTTGTTCGACAATATGATGTTTCATTGGCTCTGCTCCTTGTAAACTGACTTGTATAACGAGTCGATTATACGACTGGACTGAGGCACCGGACTTTCGGGTTTCGCTTGGCGATATCCCATGTTGTCTGCGATAAGCTTTGGCGAACGATTCAGGCGTGTCATAACCGTACTTTAAGGCCAAGTCCATAATTTTGGGATCTCCCTGCAACAGTTCATTGGCCGCCAGTGTTAATCTTCTGCGCCGGATGTACTCCGCCACGGTAACGTCGGTCATTAGTCCAAAGATGCGCTGAAAATGAAATGCCGACATATGCGCGTGCGTTGCAATCTGATCCGTCGTCATAGGCTCCAGTAAATGCTCTTCTATATATTGAATTGACTTCTGTATCGCCTCAATCCATTTCATGTACTGCATCACTCCTTGCTTATCATGATACACGAAGAAGGGTATAGAAGCCTGTCATTTTGTGCTTTCTTTTGACCGATGTCTTTCTACCCTATCCCCACACACCAATCAGGAGAATGCCGCCAAAAATAACGATGGAACAAAGAATACGTTTCATGCCCTGCTGTTCTTTTAATAACCATATCCCTAGAAAAGCCGCGAATACCGTACCCACTTCCCGAAGCGGGCCCAATCTGGCCATCGGAGCCTGTTCCAGGGCAAATAGAAAGAGCAGATATGATCCCGGATTCAGCAAAGCCCCAAGCAAAATCGTCGAACGATTGACCCTCCACTCCTGACGCAATCCCCCTGAAGCGAGCAGCGCTGGCGTTAATCCAGCCACAAAACCGATATTCGTAACCTCAAGCAGCGCCAAGGGCGAAATATGTTGCAGATTCAATTTGTCCACAAATACATAACTCGTCGTACATAACCCCACACACAAGGCCATCAGAACCGGCTTCGCCCCCTTCATTCCAGAGCCTGCTTGTGCTTTCCTGCTTCCCACACCGCTAAGAACGATGAAACCAACAATCATGCAGGCAATGCCTAACCACCCGAATCCCGACAACCTTTCTCCCAGAAAAGCAACCCCGATCAACGGCACCAGCAACGTACTCGTGCCCCGCATAATCGGATAAATCTGAGACAGATCGCCAAGCTCATACGTCTGAGACAACAGCCAGGAATATAATGCCTGCAGTGCCATCGAAACAATCAACAGTGCATAAGCTGACACGGGTAACGACTCACGGGACAATTCTACCACCAGCACAGGCAACAACAATACGGTGGGAATCATCATAATCGACCATAGAAAAACACTTTTGTTCAAACTTCGTTTCGTAAACATACTCCAGACGGCATGTGCCATTCCCGAAGCAAGCACCAGAACTAACGGTAAAATCATGCTGTATACGTTCCTCTCTACTTTCCTTGCTCCGGTTGATGCTCCGGCTGTTCCTTCACCACCGATCCATCCTCCAAACGAAGCCAGGTATTAAACTCCCGCTCGCCTTCACGCATCTGAATGACACGTCCTCCGCGCAACATGCCTTGCCTTCCATAGGTACTGTGGCCACTCGAACGCCCGTAACAAAGATGTATCCCTTGATACTGACCGTGAAAATCATTCACATGATCGTGTCCGCAGAACGTACCCATTACATCCCCCATCTCCAGCATTGTAGCGAACAAACCCGAATTGACTTGCGCACAGCAGACAGGTTCATATTTGTTGCCATAGCAAATTCGACTGTCCCACATCAGTTGATATTCCGGAATCGGGATATGGAAAAACGCCAAGGCTGGCAGCTTATCCCCCGGGCTGCGGCCGGGATTGACGCGTGTGGATTCACCCATCAGCCACCGGAGCTGACTCTGCTGAATCCAGCCATAACCGGGGATCGATTCCACGGCCGAATAACTCCCGGAATCGAGCAGATACAACACCGCTGCCGGAAGTCCATCCGCTCCGGCAATTTCCAGCGTGTAATTGCCCAATCCTGCAATATCACGCGGGCCCGCTTCCGTCACGCTATGCGCATGCTCCTGGACAACATGCATGAGCTCCGCCGGAGTGATTCGTTGCTCGGCATCGTGATTACCAAACACAAAAGCCCACGGAATCCCACACGTCTCCACAGCCGAGACAGCATCGCGAAAAGCCTGCTCCGGATGCTCACATGCTTGATTCCCCGGATCGACAGGCCCGGTGTAGATCACATCGCCTGTGAAAATAACCAGATCCGGCTGTTCCAGCTCGATGATCGATTGCATCATCCGCTGGCTTCGCAGATCTTCAGGTCGCCCGTCTTTCCAATGCAAATCGGTAAATTGTACGATGGTAAAGGTTCCATTTTCACGAAAAGCAAGTTGTCGTTTCACTGTGTTGTCCTCCCGAATACCACATGAATACGCAAGGAAAGCGAGTTATACGCATCATTTCATTCATGCAGTTTGATCTATTGGTTATATGTTAAGCTGATTCGTGGTTGAAATTACTCTCGGAACAACTCATTTTCGATTCCACTTAAAAATGTGGTTTTTTGTGGTTTTAAGTTGTTTTTATATGATGATATCGCCACATCTATTTTCTGTCAACACTTCCTTGATGTCTTAATATCTACATCTGCCGAATGAAATTGACAAGTGGTTTTCACCAACTTAAACTATTAAAAACAACAACAATCCACATAAAGAACAAACTTCTATCTATAGAACGTACGGAGGCGGAATTCGAATGTCATTAACATATGAGGAGCGAAAACATACGATCCTTGCCCAGCTTGCCACACAAGGCAAAGTTCAGGTACAAACGTTGGCTCAGCTATTCCAGGTATCCACGGAAACCATTCGGCGGGATCTGGATCGGCTGGAGAAAGAAGGTGAGTTGCGTAAAGTGTACGGGGGCGCTGTACGTGTCCGCTCGGGTATGATTGAAGCACCCTTCCAAAAGCGCTCACAGTTGCAAGTTCAAGAAAAGCAGGCTATTGCAATCGCGGCAGCTTCCTTGATTGAAGACGGAGAAACCGTCATGCTGGGCAATGGCACAACGACACTCGCAATTATGCGTCAATTGCAGCATCGATCCCACGTAACAGTGATTACGAATTCGGTCCCGATCCTGACTGTTGCCCTGGAGTCTTTTAAAGGTAAAATCATTTTTGCCGGAGGCGAAATCAACACCGCTGTTCAAGCCGCCACTGGGCCTGGGGCACATGAGATACTTGACCAGTTCAAAGTGAATAAAGCGTTCATTTCGGCTGGAGGTATTTCCTTCACCGATGGAATCACCGATTATGTCCTGGAGGAAGCCCAGATCTCGCGTAAAATGATCGAACGAGCCGAAGAAGCCATTCTGGTAGCCGATCATACCAAGTTTGGACGCTCCACGTTTGCCAGAATTGTACCTGCCGATCACATATCCATGGTGATTACGGACTCAAGATGCCCTGCCGAATGGATCGAGAACTTTGGGCAGCTGGAGATTGAAACTGTCATTTCAGATTGACATTGATATGTACGTTCTATATTTTGGATATAATGATCATTCTATTTTTACTGAAAATGGGTGGAAGGAGTGGCGCAAGCGACTATGAGTAGCAAAAAGGAAATGTTGCTGAACGTGTCCGAGGACCTGTTCTATCTGCATGGCTTTCATGCCATTGGCTTAAAACGGATCATTACCGATGCTGACGTGGCCATCATGACGTTATACAATCACTTTGCGTCCAAGGAAGACTTGATTGTCGAGGTGCTTCTGCGCCGCGAACAGCGCTATCTGGAGCAACTCCGTTCATATGCAGATAACAAGGCACAGTCCGTCTTTCTTAATCTGGCTGAGGGTCATGCCAAGTGGCTGATGGAACATGAAGCAAGGGGATGTCTTTTTTTGCGAGCGAAGGAAGAATTCGGGGCTGATCCAAACCATGCTATCGTGCAAACCGTTAACGGGCACAAAAAACAAGTCATAACCCTGATAAAAAAAAGTGATCCCGAAGCAAATGATCAAAGCATCATGCAATTTATGCTGTTGTTAGAGGGTTCGACGGCGCTGGCCGAAACGGAAAATGTAAAAGAGGTCTGCCAGGAACTGATTCACATGACTCAAAATAGTTTCAATTCATAACACAAAGGGTGAGTTCATATTTCAACTCACTTTTTTATTTTCATCAGAAATATAATGATCGTTCTATATAAAACAAGGCGGTGGAATCCAATGAAAAAGATAGTCCTTCCTGGCGTTGCCCTGATCGCAGTATGTTATGCTTTTGGGCGTTTCAGTTACGGACTGTTTATGCCAGAAATCTCCGAGGCTCTACAATTATCCGAATCGGCATCCGGGGCCATTAATTCGGCAACCTATATTGCGTATTGTCTTGCCCTTCTGACTGCGCCACTCATCATTAATCACAAAGGGCACCATTACGTCATTCAGCTTGCTGGAATCAGTGCTATTCTTGGCTTGATAGGCATCGGACTGGCACATGATACCTGGCTGCTTGCGGTCAGCGTTTTTCTTGCCGGACTCAGCACAGGATGGGCCTCTCCAGCCCTCGGGAATGCAGTAAGTGCAGAACTCGCACCAGATCTGCACGCCAGAGGGAACAGCTGGATCAATACAGGAACTAGCTTTGGCATTATCGTCTCCGGTCCGCTCTACTTGCTATTCACCGATTACTGGCGTTTGAGTTATATCCTGTTCGCCCTCATCGGAATAACCGTAGTGCTATGGAACCGACATGCGATTCCGGCGACCAAAACACTCCCTTGTACGAAGTCCATCTGGTCTTGCATGAGACCAACCAGACCAGGATCGGCTTTGCTCATGGCTTGTATGTTAACTGGCGCAAGCTCTGCGATTTACTGGACTTTTGCCCGAAACTTTCTTACGGACGAGAAAGGGGCCTCCGATTCGGAAGCCGTCTTGTTCTGGATTGTTATGGGCGTGACAGGCATACTTGGGGGTAGTGCGGGTCGGATTATTGAACGGATTGAGTTAGGCTGGTCCTATCGAATAGGTATTCTGTTACTATCGATCTCGCTTGGCGTTATTGTCCTGCCTTCGATGACATCAAGTCTGGTTTCAGCCGTCCTGTTTGGCAGCACGTACATTTTTCTTACAAGTATATTTATTGTGTGGGCAACGAGACTGTTCCAGCCGAATGTCTCCATCGGCATTAGTCTTGCATTTCTTGCACTGGGCGTGGGTCAATTCCTAGGATCATTTATGGCGGGATACACCATCGAGGTGTTTTCCAGTACGGTAGCTTTTATGGCGTTTGCTATACTCGGTTTGCTGGGGCTATTCCTTCGTGTAAAACCGGCCTGAGCCGGCTCTGAATAATTTGTCCCAGACCTGAATCTCAATATATCGTTCGGGACCCTGTTTGCCGCTCTGATTCCAATCCTGTGGCAAACCATAGGTCTTAATCAGTTCAACGATTTCGTCTTTGGTATACACCTGCTTGCGATATGATTTATCGTCTTCGTAACGCATCGTTGGGAAGAGGTCACCGTATGTAAAGCTTACAACTTCCGCGGGTAACTCTTCCCATGGAATGATGATATGATCCGGCTCCTGATACCATGATTCTAGCCAGGGACATATACCGAGCGTTAGATAATGGGGATAGTCTTGTGTCGGCTTTCCTCCCTTTGCTATGAACTTCTCATATGCCAGATGCTCAAGCCGTCTCCTGATTGTTATGTAGTCGGATGACCGCTGAGCGGCAAAAACCCGGCCTTCCTGTCGAATCTGTCGTGAGACTGCTTCAGCCTCTCTCTGAGACAGGCTCGAAAGATTAAGGAACGGGCCTAAACTTTTCTCAAAATAATGATATCCATTGAGGTGCTTCATGCAACTCATCTCCTTACAGAACATTGGACCTGAATTTACTCAAACATGGTATCTTATGTTGTGATTTTTATTTGACTTCATCTTTATTAATTAGGAATTTTTAGCCAAAAATGATAAACTGGAACTATTGTATACGTACAAAAAAGGAGGTCATCCAATGTTTGCTGTAAGCGCAAAACAAGTAGAAGATCAACTCATCATTCGCTGGCAGTTATCCAAATATGAAATTCCCCTCGCTCAGATCACATCTGTCACGCTGGATGATACCTATGGAGGCAGTGAACCTTCAGCCATTCGGATTGGTCCTGTCGGTGGTACAACCGAACGAATTCTGATTCGTACCACGAATCAATCATACATCTTATTTACGAATAGCGTGAATCTAATTTCTCAAATCCAGGCTATGATATCTCACACAACAAGTTAGCATGTCAATGGTTCAATTCCATAAAACAATTAAGAGCCACCGATTAGATAAAACATTCTAGTCGATGGCTCTTTTTCATTTTGATCTCATTTACGTATCCGTACGTACGTCGTCCCACGCCTGATCGAGATAACAGATGAGCCAGTTAAGTGCGCGATGCCGTTCATAAGCTACACCGGGATTCAACCCTGCAGGCGGCGCTTCGCTCTTAATCCGACTGTTCACACAGATCCAGTTGTACCGATAGATCAAGTCGGCCTCGTCCAAAATTTCATCTTTACTACGCAGAGTGGCATCCGACAGGAACTCTGCATAGCTGTCCTTTTGCTGTAAATAACCAACATCCTTACTTACGTTGCACAGCTCAGTAGGTGGAGTCAATTCTTCCACGTACCCTAGCGCCCACAGCATAACATGATATGCCTCATATCCCCAAGAGAAGCGAATGACCTCTTGCTGCTGTGCTCCATGTTGATTCAGAAAAGACTTTTCATCCGGAGAAAAGAAGGCGGAAGCATCATACTTGTCGATAACTTCCTGCACAAGCGCAGCGGTATCATCGTCACTCTCACCTGCTCCCAGGCACTCACCTTTTAGGGCAGCTATACAGAGAGCTACAGCACGCTGCGCAACCTCTTCCTTCGTTCGAATCGTTGTGTCCTGCTCACCTGCTCTTGCTGGCAGATTGGCATTATACGGAACACCTTGCGCCGCTAAACGCTGCTCTGAACGTGCCTTGCGCTCCACAGCGTCCACTGAGGGTGGACGAGTGTCATCCAGATAACTCGTGTGTGCAGTTACCGTGTAATCCTCTACCTCGGATTCGCCGTTTACATCCAGAAGCAGCTGACCCTGAGCATTCAGCAGGGAGCCACCTCCCCAGAAAATGACGGCATCCAGCGCTTCAGCCAGTTGTAATAACTCGTTAAAGAACTCTTCCGAGATATCTTCTTCTGTCTCGATGCCGATCACCATGTTCAGGGTGGAGCATTTAATCAGTACCTTTTCCTGAAGCGCAACATTACGCCCTTCAATCTGACTCATAAACCCAAGCATACCTTGAATCATCGTGCCGAACTCCTCGGGATGCGTCTGGCTGGTCATGATATTGAAGCCCTTTGTTTTTTTGCTAAACCATTTCTTCTGGATCACCTGTATGTGTGTCTGATCTTCTCTACGCTGAATGGCGGCCCCGGGATAGATGGATTGAATGATTTCATATAACTGATCCAGGTCAAACTGGGAGCTGTATATCGCACAGTTTCTCATTGCGTGTTCGCCCTCCTTCTTGTGTCTGAATTCTAGTTAAGTTAGACTAGAGATTTTACACAAGCCACTCCAAAGACAGAACAACCTTCCAATCGCTGTTATCCCCAGATTTTTGTGATTCCCTTTACAAAGGGGAAAACCCGGTGATAAAGGCGACCGCTACGCTTCTTCAGGTTTTTTCTTTCTTCTCCGTTAATGTGTAAAAAATAGTTCAACTTATATAGTTTTTCAAAAAATAATACGTGCCCCGGATTGATCTTCGATTAATCCTTGTAGGGGTCAAATTCATTGCCGCCAGCCATCGCTACGCCTACCGGGCGCAGGATATGATTGATTTTGAGCGTATTCGCGTGCGCATTGAGCACGTCTTGCAATTTTTTGTAGACAAACGGGCTTTCATCTGTGCCAGCTCCGCGGAGCTCCACGCCATATGCTCGAATGGCGGCTTGCATCTGTTCTTCACTAATTTCGCCGCCCATACGCGTGCGAAGTTTGTAATTCATTTTGCCTGCTGCCTGCGTACGACTCATGATTCGTCCTGCCCCGTGAACCGTACTGCGGAAGGACTCGGCATTCTCCTCACTATGGATGCCCTCTACAATAACCGAAATATCCCCCATACTCCCGCCGACAAAGCCAAGCTGGCCAGGTGCCAGCGGTGTCGCTCCTTTACGAACGACGACGACCTCCTCGCCCATATGCTGCTCTTTCCACGCAAAGTTATGATGATTATGTACGGCATATTCAGCACTCGCTCCGAGGATATCCAGCACCTGCTCAATCACGTAATCCCTTCCGGCATAGGCATAACGACCTGCCAGCGTCATACCTGCCCAATACATATCACCCATTTCACTGTTCAGGTCAAACAGGGTCGGCGGCTGATCCATTGATTCACCCGGTGCTTTGCCACCGAACTCTCGTCCAGCCGCCAGATTAAGGAATCCACTCGCCACCTTATGCCCAAAGCCACGGCTGCCAAAATGATTGGCAATCCATACCTTGCCCGTCTGCTCTTCCACAAAAATATCGACAAAATGATTGCCGCTACCGACGGTTCCGAGTTGATTCCGCGCGAGTGTCTTCAACTTCTGTTGCAATCCGCCTGCGATGGTATCGAAGAGCTTCCAGTTCGGATCGTCGAACAGCTCATGCTCCACCGGTTTTGGATTGTTCCGGCCTACGCCGAATGAGATCGTTGTATTAATATCATCCATAACGACCGCAATCCGGTCACGAATATCGTCCCACATCAGGTTCGTGCGCACTGCTTTGTTACCACAGGCAATATCGTATCCCACTCCTGACGGACTGACCATGTTGCGATAAGCAACCACTCCGCCAATCGGTTGCGAATATCCCTTGTGATGATCGGCCATTAAGGCCACGCCCAGCACATCTCCATATTTTGAACAAGTCACCGCCTGACTGACGGCGTTCTCCAGCGGTTCCCCCCAGACTTTGATGTTATCCACGATACGCATATTCGGTAACCTCCTACGTATTCTTTTTCCTAAAGTTTAACAAAAATCTATCCTTCCCGATATGCTCCTAAAGTATAGGTGTAGGATACGCTATACGGCTGTACAGAGTTCCCACCCTTCCGTTGGAACACAGAAAAAGAGAGCGTCCGCCAAGGGCTCACTCCCTTTTTTACCGTGTTATAGAAAACATACTGCCTTTTATAAATGTTTTCGGTATCCCTGAACCTTCTCGTCGCCAAAGCCCAGTTTCTCATAAAATCGATGGGCTTCCTTGCGCTGATCTCCAGACACCAGAATGATGTACGCACATCCCAGATCTTTGGCAATATGTTCGAGCTTAAGCATGAGCTTCTGTCCAACGCCCTGCCTGCGAACCCGTTCGGAGACAATGACATTTTCCACGACCATAAACGGCTCGCAAGAACCCATCAGATCCATGCATTCAACCCCCATAACCGATCCCACAAGTTTGTCCTGATCATAGGCTCCAAGCACATAGTAGTGACCCTGTTTCTTCATTTGCTGAAACGTCTTTTGCATTTGCTGCGCATTCATCTGCTGTTCATTGGGAGGTGTACCCATCAATTCATGATACAGCTGGTTTAACGCAGGCAAATCCTGCGGTTCAATCTGTTTAATTGTAATCATCGTGATGCCTCTGCTCCTTCTGATCTGACGAGATCCTTCTTGAAATAGTAGTGTTGGTATCCTGTAGGTGCATTCTCGATCATCGTCATCAGCTCGTATCCGTGTTTTTGGTAAAATTCGGGGGCCTGGTAGGAGAACGTATTCAGCATAATGAAATCACACTGCTTCTCCCGGGCCAAACGCTCTACCTCCTGTAGCAGTTTCGTTCCATACCCTTTGTGCCTCTCTTTGGCATCAACCCACAAGATATCTAGCTCGACCCAGTTCCAGCATAAGGTGCTAAGTACCCCTGCTACAATCTGCCCTGCCTCGTTTCGAATATGAAAATGAAGCTCCTCGTATCTGTTCCTTAAAGCCTCGCTCACATGTGCCGCATTGTAGGCGACCAATTGCTGGCGGACATAGGCTGAATCTTCTTCGGTACTTGGTGTAATGTTGGTAAGTGGCATACCTGTACTCCCTTCTCCGTTCTACAATAATCAAAATTAGAATCTACTGTCTATGTATCGCATATTATCACTTAACGTTATCTCACTCATCTTATACTATATTACACAAAATGGAAACAACGCACCTTCCTATTAGGAAAGTGCGTCTGTTATCGTTCCATTCAAATTAGACTACGATATGCTCTACTGGGCTTCTCTCAGATAAACCTCTACATAACCCCCGCCCGTCATACCCAACGGATCTGTAGCCATTACCCATATTCGTACAGGCGTATTACTTGTCCCTAATGCTGTGACGTATAATTTCTGTCCAACCATTCGAACGGTTGCTAATTGTTCGTCAGGAGACTCCGCTTCTAACACAAGTGTCGAGCTGTCGTCATCCTCATCTCTAAACATGTAGGACAAGTCTATCTCGATTTCATCCCCACCTACATAAGCCGTACTTCCTGCTGGTGCCTCGATTAATTCAGGTGGAGCACCATCAAAAACATATATCAGTTCTTCTTTTAGTCGTAGTGCTTGGTGCGTTATGGAATCTGGTTCTTTTCTGAGGTCAATCTGATTCGAATTTAACCTTACATCTTCCAATTTCGTTAAGTCAACCAGACCGCCCGGAATATGAACAAGCTGATTGTTTTGCATGTACAATGCTTGCAAGGAATTCAACCCTGTCACGTCCAGCGCAGTAAGCTCATTATTTCTCAAATTTAGATAATGCAAATTCTCAAGTCCTGTGACATTGATTTCACTCAAACGGTTCCCCGACAGATCAAGCCACTCTAAATGTTCGAACCCGGAAGCATCGGCTTTGCTTATGTTATTGCCAGATAGATCAATTTCTACGACATTTAATCCTTTAAATATATCGACACCTGTCAGATCGGAAATCCCAGCCTCTCTTGCATACAACCCTCCCTGAGTCTGGATAAGAGCCTCGGCTAATTCCACTTTGGTCAGCGGAGCATCCAGATCCTTTTGTAGCCAAAATGCTATAGCTCCAGCCAAATGCGTGTCAGGGAATTGACGTTTAATCGTATTCACTTGTACGGTAACCTGGAGTTGTGCCGTTACACTGGCGCCTTGTTCATCTGTAGCTTGAATGGTCAGCATCGTCTGACCAGCAGCCCGCGGTGCAAGTCGAATTACTGAGTCCGTCACAGTAGCGGATACCAGGTTCTCATCTCCCGACAAGACAGCGAACTTCAATGGCCCGCCCTCTGGATCGCTGAAATAAGAAGAGGCCTGCAAGTCCTTCGAAGCGTGATCCAACGTTAATTCCTGAGCAGGCAAACCTCCCGGATTAACGATTGGAGCACGATTATTGCTTCCTGGATTCGATGGATTGGTTGGGTTCGTTGGGTTCGTTGGGTTCGTCGGATTGGGAGGGTCTGATGGGACAGACGGATTACCCGGATTAACTGATCGTCCGCTTTCTCCACCTGTTGTTCCGCCCGGCATCGTACCAGTATTACTGTTGTTGTTCACCGTAGCATTTCCATTGCCCACTGTTCCTGTAATTGTACCTTGGGTCTCCGTTACTTTGCCTGGAATATCGTTTGACCCCTGCGAATTGGAACCTTCTTGCTCTGAACTTGCTGCCTCCAATACTTGAATCGTATCTGTTGCTCGTAACGCAATGACAGCCATCTCTTGTCTGGACGTAGAGCGTTTCGGTGCAAAATACCCATTTTCTCCCTTGAGAAGACCTAATTCAACGGCCTGCTGCACACTGGGCAAAGCCCAGGTGCTAATATCCTTGCTATCCTTAAATGATAATGATTGCTGTCCATTAGATGCCCCATCATACCCTTTCACCTTAAGTGCCCGAATCATCGTAACAGCGAGCTGTTCTCTCGTCACTACATCATTCGCCCGGAACGTACCATCAGGATACCCATTCATAATGCCAATTAAGTGAAGAGCATAGATATAAGATTCGTTCGAACTTGTACGCTCTAAGTCTTTAAATAGCTGTTTCGGTCGTTGGTCTGAAGACGAGACCTTGATCTCCAGAAGCTGAGACAGCATATGTGCAAGTTCTCCTCTTGTCATGGGTGAACCTGGATTAAAACGACCTGTTCCGTCGGGAAGAATCCATTGTTGCTGGGTAGCTTTTTCAATAGCTTGCTGGGCCCAAGGAGCAGCCTGACGCAAGTCCTGAATACTTTTCGCATCCTCCGCGGCACTTACTGTTCCCGGAGCACCAACGAGAGTAAGCGACAACACGGCGGCTATATACGGCGCAACTTTATTCCAACGGTGTTCAGAGTAACCTTTAGAATTGAATCTACGAATAGACATTTATTAACACAACCTCCTACAGAATTTTATCGCTAACGACACCGAAAATTCACAGCGTTATTTCGTTAGATTCATTGTAGAAGAGACCACATCGTCCAGACAGTCTACAAAAAAGTAGACATTGTTTCACACCTTATAATAAGCCCCGTTGCTCAGCAATTTGTACCGCGTGCGTACGACTGCTTGCTCCAAGCTTGGCAAACACGCGGCGTATATGTGTATTTACTGTGCCGGGTGATATCCCAAATTCGGCTGCAATCTGCTTGCTGGTCAGACCTTCTGCAATATGACCAAATATTTTCTGCTCCATGGGACTCAGTCCCACTTCCTTCTGCTCATGCTTGGCATCATCTAGCCCTGAACGGCCCCGCACCTTTTGGTTTTGGACAAAAGCAGAGAGTAATTGCTTCACATAAGTTAATTTCACTCCATCTTCCGAGATGGCCATCTTACGGCGAAGCACCAAATACTGCTGAAGTAGCCATCTTACCGGCTCCCCTTCGGCAACAAATGAACGAATATATCCTTCAGGTTCTCCCAAAATAAGAGCACGCGATAAAGCTACAACACCAGCATCTAGATTCCCCTGCTTCTGCAACATCACGGACTCTAACAGGGCACATTCAATCTGCTCTGTCAACAGATCACGTTTTTCAGCGTGTTCTCGAACTCGTTGCAGTTCCTCTTGCGCGTAATCATACTGCTCAAGAATCACGGCTGCACGGATTCGAATCATCCACTGAAATAGTTGATCACAACTCATTTCAATGAGCATTTGTTGTTCGTCTACCGGATTAGCGAGTATGTGCGTGGCCGTGTCCACAGGGCTCTGCTCAAGCCATATTCGATTACGATGTGCTTCCAATACAGATTTCCAGTACTCTGTATCCTTCTCGGACAGCAGACTCTCAGCCTGCTGCAACAGCTTTACCCCTTCCTCAGGTCTACCTGAATGTAATTCAAGCCTAGCTTTCAATACATATACAGGAACAAGTAGTGCCGCCACTTTAATCTGCAAGGCCACTTCAAGAGCTCGTTCCGCATACTTCACTGCTTCGGATAACTGCCCCTGTTCCATCAAAACCTCACCATATCCTGCTCCATAGTAGGACGTTACATAGGCAGGTTCATCATACCAGCGCTTTGTAATAGCTCCAAAACAAGCTTCAGCTCTCCTCAAGTAACCATTAACGCCGTGAAAACTTCTCACACGCATGCTCTCTCTTCGATCGTAGTCCATATACTGAAATGCGATATCATCAGGATAGCCCTGATCAATATAAGACACCAGATACGCAGAAAGTCCTTCTAAATCCCGGTTAAGATACGCCATATAAGCTCTCATGACACAGATCACTTGTAGCAAATATTCGATAATCTCTGGTGCTACCTGTCCTTGGAGATGCACGCGGATGACATGCTCGAGCTCATCCAGTTGTTTCACCATCTCCCCGTAAGGCATTTCACGCGCAACTAGAAACAGATAAGACATATATAATTTAGGACGAGCCTTCACCATTTCCAGCGGCAGAACATCAAAATATTTACGAAGTGTCCACCACTCTCCCATAATGAAATGGGCAAACAGCTCTTCCAGCAATCTTGCAGCATCCTCCATATGTAGCCCAAAAATATAATGATCCAGCGCTTCAGAGGGATATCCGTTATGTTCATACCAAAGTGCGGCCAAACCATGTAATTCATTGCCCAACTCTGAGCGATTACGTGTTAGCTCACGCTTCAGGAATGCCGAAAACAAATGATGATAACGATACCATTCCCCTTCCCGATCCAGCGGGATAAGAAAAAGATGTTCCTTCTCCAGCTGCCTTAACAACTGTGGAGCTTCCTCCAAACCACTTAACACCTGACCTAAACGGCTGTTCATCCTTCTTGTTATCGCAGTTCGAAGTAAAAAGCGCTGCATTTCTGGTGACTGACGTTGAAATACCTCTTCAAGCAAATAATCCGAGATGTTTCTGTTTCCCGTTTCTGCATCCATGGAGCGAGATGGGAATGAGGAGAGGAAGGTCATTGAATTTTTCACCGAGTCTGCTGCCCCTAGTGTGTGAGATAAAGCAAGCAATTTCAACCCGGCCGCCCACCCCTCCGTCTGCTGTACCCACCCAAGTGCATCCTTGCTGGCATGCTCGATACGCATCACGTTCTGGCAAAAGTCAATGCCTTCTTCCGCTGTAAACGCAAGTTCCTGAAGGGTAAGTTGCTTCAATTCCCCTCTCAGCCGTAGCTTCTCCAGCTTAAACGGAGGATACGTCCGACTCGATATGACCAGATGGATAGACAAAGGAAGATTTTCAATAAAATCCTGCATCTGCGAATGAATATCCGGCTGTGTTATCACATGGTAATCATCCAAAATAAGCATCGTATGCTGATCACTCTGGGCAACACGATTCAACAGCAAAATTAGTGCTGCTCTCGGCTCGATTGGATAGCGTTGCAAGAAATAAGGCAGAACCTCCCCGCATAACCCCTGTCTCACGCGGTCCAACGCATGAATAATGTAAAGCCAAAACTGAAGTGGATCTTGATCCTTCTCATCCAGACAGACACAAGCCGCATGCCCTGCGGCTTTTCTCAGCCAACTCCCCAGCAGTGTTGATTTTCCCGAACCGGCAGGAGCAGTCAACAGCGTCATCTTGGATTGCATAACTTCATCGTATTGCGAGCTGAGCCTTGGACGATCCATGGTATCCACTGGTAAAGGGGGAAATTCCAGTTTGTTTGTCAAAATCATAAATTGAAGCCAGTCGCCGTGGAAACCAGCCGTTTGTTCTTGCTGCATGTAGTCCTCCTGAACCCGCACTGAGGTGCACATTATAGAAATCGTTGTATGTACATTTAGATATTCTAAGTATACAGGGAACAACGTCGATATCGCACACGATTTTATACAAAAACAAAGACAAATAACCCTGCACAGAAGTACAGGGCAAAAGAGACGTTTATTTACCTTTTTATCTCAATAACTTCAAATTGACGATGATATAATTCAACCCGGATAACAGCGTAACACCCGTCGCAATCCATATCAAAATCATATCTATTCTCAAATCTGTAAAAGTACTAAATATCACATGATGAAGTAAAACGGTAAGGATTGCAACGACTTGAAGAACCATTTTTATTTTTCCATACTGATCAGCAGCAAGTGCGATTCCCTGTTCTGCGGCTACCATACGCAAGGCAGTGATTACAATTTCACGTGCAATAATAACAACTGCAACCCACGAGCTAATCATATTCACCTGAACCATCATAATAAGTGCTACTGAAATGAGAAGCTTGTCTGCAAGTGGATCGAGCAACTTACCCAACCTAGTCACCTGATTGTACTTTCTGGCAATATACCCATCCAGCTTATCCGTACAAGCGGCTAGTGCAAAAATAATTACCGCAACCATCAAACCCGGCTCCTGCTGAACGAGAAAGCATAGCATAAACAGCGGAATTAATGCGATTCTTGCCAGAGTGATCCCGTTTGCCAGATTCACTACTCCTTCGCCCCCTCCAGCAACTTCAGGATTTCCAATGCAACATCATGTGGAGATTTCAGTTGACCTAATTCATAAGCATCTCGAAATGCTCCGGACAGCGCAAATTCCTCTGTACTTTTTCCTCTCGCCACGGCCTGCAATTCCGTATCCACCATACCCGGATCAAAAGCGACGACCTCTGCCGGATTAGACTGTGAAGCTTGCTCCATCGCGACACATTGTGTGAACATATTGATTCCTGCCTTTGATGTACAATAGGTGGCCATTGAAGGAGCAGGATAACTGCCCGAAGCGGAACTCACATTAATAATTTTTCGGCGTGCCGTTATATGGTTGGTATGGTGAATAAAAGATGACGTAAGAATCATCGGCGCGGCCAAGCTAATATTCAGATGAACGCTAATCTCGTCCGCAAGACACTGATCTATGGGTTTCAACGGTTCAAGCATGGCCGCATTATTGATAAGTCCGATGCATTCCACAGAAAGAAGCGGGATCTGCTCCAATATACCCGAGATTACATCGTCGATCCCATGAATGTCTTTAAGGTCGAACTGGACATGAGTGTACCCTTTGTAGATATTGCCCAAGTCGGATGCTCCGCGTGCTATGCCGTAGACGGAGTCTCCTTTTTCCAAACAAAGTTCTGCAAGCTGTCTACCAATGCCTTTGGATGTACCTGTGATAATAAAGGTTCTGTCTCCCATATGTTTGCCGCCTTTCGATTGCATCGATCTTCTCTCTCTATGTCAGGAATGATATGTAGTCTAGTTACCCATAAAGATTTTCATTCTGTACTTGTGGTTTTCTCCACATGGTCACCCACAAAATAGGCAAACCAAAATACGGATCTTCCTGCCCCATCGCTTTCATTGGACGCAGTTCCACACACTCAAACGGGTCCTCCAGTAAATACCGAAGCTTCTCCTCCGTAAAAGCAAGTCCACCCCGCATTGACTTCTCGCGGTACACTTCCCAATCGTCCATCACATGCTCCGGGCCGCCTTGACCGCCGAATCCTGGTGCAAAACAAGTCATGCCGAACAGCCCTCCCGGCTTCAGCGCACGATGAATCATCTCAATGTAAGGAATACGCTGATGCGGTAGCAGATGGTGCAGACAGCCCGAATCATAGACCAGATCATATTCCTGCTTCGGCGTCAGATCGAACACCGAACGACATTCAAAATGTACATCCAGTTGTTCTTCCGCTACGCGCTCCTTTGCCCAGGCAATCGCAGTCTCTGACAGATCGTAGGCGTCAACCTGATATCCGTGCCCTGCTAAATACAATGCATTCCGACCGGGGCCACATCCCAACTCCAGCGCTCTGCCCCCTCTTAACCGTCCAGCTTCTACA
Source organism: Paenibacillus xylanexedens (assembly GCF_007680605.1). GTDB lineage: Bacteria > Bacillota > Bacilli > Paenibacillales > Paenibacillaceae > Paenibacillus > Paenibacillus xylanexedens_B. The sequence goes on along the minus strand of NZ_VEIO01000001.1, from coordinate 183,191 downwards.
TCAGCAACCAGATTCTCGTCTGGCTTGTTTGGAAAAAACGGAATGGGTCTGTCCCGATTCTCATAGAACGGCTCCCAAAACTGCTTGGCCGATCTGAAGTCCGCATCGAGCATGTCATAGAGATCCTGCACACTTTTTATCGTTTTCTCCAAAGTCTGAATTCCTCCTGTTTTACCGCGTAAAATAGGTACTTCTCCACTACGTTCACCCTACTGTTTCACTAGTATTTTTGCATGAAATCCAACTCAATCCAATACACTTCATTATAACATTTTTAACCATTATTTTCTCTATTTCTCATGTGTGAATTTAGTAGAATATGCATTGTTTTTTCCATACAAAAAGCGGACAACATCACATGTCGTCCGCTTGAACTTCCAGCTATAAGATTACAACTGTACAGCTATAAATTCTTTTCATTTTATCCCTTGCGCTCCATCACGGCAAAGTAATTTTTTTCATTATCTGCAAAATTAAAGACACGCCCTGTCGGCATCTCTACAATCTCTCCAACCGTTACATGTTTAGCGGACAAATCGGCATATAACCGATCAAGGTCATCTGTGAAAAACATCAATGAGGGTGTCCCCAAATTTAGCTCGGCCGACATACGCGCCACGACCTCTTTATCATGCAAAATGATGCTGGTCTGTGCGTCTTTCGCAGGCGCGACTTCAATCCATCGCATACCTTCATCAAGGATGACCTCATCCACGATGTGGAATCCGGCTACCTCCGTCCAAAAAGCCAGGGATTCGTCCTGGTTATTGACGTACAGCATAACTTGGCCTAATTTGCTAAACATGTACCAACCACTCCTCTAATCAAGTTATCTCGGTATTCCTTCAATCTTAGATTGCCTTAGATTCCAATTGAGTATAACATGCATGTCCTATTTTAAGATAAACATTTTAGAGCAACTAAATTGACGTTTCATGCCACCTATACGGCGAGGAAAGTTTGCTGTAATTTCTCTCTATATTCCCAGTCGATCTCGAAGCGAAGTGATCTGGGCAACATGGTGTTTACCATGCCATGCATACAGTCCCAAACAATAATCCAGTCTCATTGTCTTATTGGATGAAGGGCTGTAGAACTGTTTAGCATAGTCATTATCCGAGAATGAGCTTAACAATGCCGACCAGCGGCGATGCAGTGCATCCAGAAGCTGAAGGGAATACTCAATATCTAAATCCCTGGAATCACTCAGTTCAGCCCAGCGCTCCTCAAAATACGGGCGAATCGTGGGCGTATCCTCTGTCAAAGCGAGCTTGAAGCGAATTACACTATTCATATGACTATCTGCCATGTGGTGAATAACCTGTTTTAGCATCCAGCCGCCGTCCCGATATGGCAAACTCAACTGTTCTTCATCAAGTCCTTTTACCGCTTCTCTCGCACGTTCAGGCAAGTCTGCAATATCTTGAATCCATTGTTGCCTTTGATCCAGCGTTACTTCACCTTCATGTGTGAACTGCCCAATCGGATATCTATAGTCCATCTTATCTCCCCCATGATCCCTGTGGATTTGTTTACTGCATATTATCACGACACCACTCACCGAGCTACTTTATAGAGTATACTCCATCAGCCAGCAATCTCTCATCTGTCCTTCATGCAGTTCATGCTGTGGTAGCTTTTTAACCCGTTTGAAGCCACACTTCTCGTAACAAGATAACGCACGTTCGTTCCACGCTTGCGGGTCCATCACGATTTTCCGGGCATGTTTCTCCTGAATCAAATATGCTGTCATAGACTTCACCAGTTGCGAGCCGATCCCCCTGTTCCAGTAATCCGTTTCCCCGATGAACTGATCCGTGCCATAGATGATTTCACCATGGTCAGCATAACCATATTCCGCACGTTCCTCTGTCTCCAGTTCATAGAACTGAATGTATCCGATTGGCCGACCTTCATATTCCACAATACACCGGGTCGCTTCATCATCTTGATCGTAAAAATGTGCTCTCACACGCTCCAGATCATGCGGCTGATCACGACCTTCGTAGTACTGCAGAACCTCCGGGTCAGACAACCATTTGACTAGAGTAGGCTCATCCTCTGTCTGTAACAGGCGAACGGTGATATCCTCCGTTTGATATAATTTGTTCACTTCAATCCTCCAATCTGCTTACCCTTTTACAGCTTTCCAGATATATTTATGTTCTCGCACCGCTATTTTTCCATCGACCGTATGTTCCTTTAACTTGGCTTTCAATTGTTCACCATACTCAGGCAGTGTATAATCCGGGTTTCCCGGAACGTCTGCAAGGAAAAGAGCAAACTCATTTTCGTCAGGAAAGACCATGAGTGCCTCATGATATTCTTCGATCTCTATCTGCTCATAACGGTTACGTTCCAACCGTTCACGCACCTTGGTTACATCTGTATGTATTCCGAATAGCAGTCCTCCTTGGAGGAGAATTCTTCCATACTCGATAATAGATGTGGGGCCCCTACGATTATAGATCAATCCGAATTGTTTATCCTGAAAAGGCGGTTCTTCCTTTGTTGTTGCACAGATAAAATCCACATTCTGAATCGTACTGGATTCCAGCCCCTTTTGGGCTATTTTAATCATCTCTTCCGAGTTATCGAACCCTGTTATATGAGCAGTATGTGCCGCCATTCTAAGAGTAAAATCGCCGTGTCCACAGCCTGCATCAAGCACCGATGTATACGCAGGCAGTAACTGGATCAGCCTCTCTTCGAACATTTCTTCTGCGGACTTCCCCTCCCATATGTACTGTGCCCGAGCTCTGTATCCACCATTACGCAGTGCAATCATATCGTACCATTCCATGCTCATAGATATCCTCCTCATCCGATAGCATTTATCTCATCCAATATTCGACAAAACCACGCTGATTCCCCTTCTTCTCTAAAAATTGAAACGCATCTATTTCATCGTCCGTATTATGCTCGAAATCATATTTTCCCCATCATAATCCATTGAATCTGGAGGTTACTTGCATGTCATTTTTCAAGAAGATGTTGGCCAGTGTTGGTGTAGGTGCAGCGAAAGTGAATACGGAATTACATACGACAGAGGTCATGCCCGGTGGAGTGCTTTCAGGAATTGTCTACATTGAAGGCGGGGATGTGCAGCAACAGGTCGATCGAATTTATCTATTAATCAAAACGCACTACATTCGGGAAAGTAATGATCGCAAAGTGAAGGAAACGGCTGTTGTCGCCAAATATCTGCTCACCGAGGGATTTACGTTACAGCCTGGTGCAAGACTGGAGAAGAGCTTTCAATTCGATCTGCCAGAAAATCTACCGATTACACTACACCGTGCGGAAGTGTGGGTGGAAACGGGGCTCGATATCTCTAGTGCAGTAGACCCCTCAGATCGGGATCTTATTCATGTTGTGCCTTCCAGACAGATGGAAACCGTTCTGGATGCCATTGATCTACTGGGATTCAAGCTTCGTGAAGTGACCAATGACTATGCTCCAAGGCTCGGTGGCAACCTGCCGTTTGTACAGGAGTTTGAGTTTGTGCCGACCAGCAAGTTCCGCGGATATTTGGACGAACTTGAAGTTCTCTTCTATCCAATGGGGGATTCTTTGGAGCTGTTAATCCAGATCGACCGTCGTGCACGAGGACTTAGCGGAATGTTATCCGAAGCCATGGGCACGGATGAGACCTATGTGCGTCTGCAACTGCACGAGAGACATCTGGAGCGTGGTGCTCGCTCCGTCGCACAAGGCTTAGAAGAGATTATATCACAGCATCTCTAGACTGCGAAAACGAAACAACATAAAGAGAACAACAGCCCTTGCTAGCATCCATCCGATGCCAGGGGCTGTTCTCTTTATCTTTTGCTCTTACCTGCAATATAAGAACGAATGACATAATACGCCATAGCAAAAAGGAACGTCCCCCCAACACTTAGGGCTATCATCAAACCGCTTCCACTTGCCACATGTCCAAAGTCAACTTGCGATGGCGCACCAGACGTTGGGAGTTGTGTACCTTGCGGAACATGCTGTAATGTTAGAACCATGCCTTGAACTACATTCCAAACTGTTAACAAAAGTATGAAAATACCCGATACGATCACCGTTTCAATTCCCACACGTTTGTTCAGACGCATTCATTTCGCCCCCTTATTCTTATAGAACGAGAAACTGCTCCAGCTGTTGCTTTAATTCATCTTTATGCTCATCTACATACTGGTACAGCAAGTCGAAACTTTCTTCATTATCCGCTTGAAAGCTTAAATGTTGACCTTCCTGCTCTACCTGCTGTAATAACTCATGGATCTGTGGCCCATGTGTCTGCAAACTTGTTGAGATGTCGTGTTCAGACAGACGCTCCACATTTTCTCTTAACTGACCTGGCGTAATCCTTTGTTCCGTCAGGAGCTGTTCCACCTTTTGCAAAATCATCGCATCTGTCTCATTGCCACTTCGCATCAACGCGCCTGTGACCTCTCTCAAATGCTGGCCGCTTGCATTCTCCAAGTAACCGGTCAATCCATTCATGGATAGTTCCGTATCCAGATCAATAATCAGTATTATGTCCCGCAGCACAACAGGCAGCTCTGAGACCTGCTCCCGAATCGTGGCGAATTCAGCCCTGTACATATCCATTGCAATGCTGCCCACGATTTCTTCACCTGACATCTCTTCGATACCAGCAAGCGGCATCAACTCCGCCAGTTCTTCCTGTAACTTGTTCATCTCACTTCTCCTTCTGTATCTCTCTATATAGCGTAGTCATGATCTGCGCCGCCACGTCTCTCCATCATACCAGAATATGCTGTATAGAAAAGAAATCGCGCCAAGTTAACATGCATTTGACTTACGAAAAATAATTCGCTGTTATGATCTTGGCATTACAAGTTTAGGGAGGGGGAAGGATGCCGCCCACCGAAACTACTTTTTCTTTTTATGATAATGGTAGCCTGTGCACAGACCTTTTTTAATCGATTTTGCAGAGCACTTGTGTCCACCGTTTTTGTCCAATCGACCCGGATGTGCATACGCCGAGGAGGATACACCGATAAGCATAACCAGCGATAACATGATAATAAAACCTTTTTTCATATCAAATTTCACCTTTCTTTTCACACCCTATGCTTTAGGGCTTTCTCATTTCACTTCATCTCATTTTACATAAAAATCCACAATATGGATATCCCTTATTCCAACTAAAGTCCTTTTATATAAGCTTGTAGTGCCTTAACGCATGGGTTATTCCATCCTCACTCGCTTTCCGTGTGACATAATCGGCACTTTGCTTGACTCGCTCTCCACCGTTCCCCATAGCAACACTTACGCCCACATAAGTTAGTAGATCTATATCGTTCTCTCCATCGCCAAAAGCCATCGTTTCCTCTCTGCGTATATTTAGGTGAGTTAGAACGATCTGAGCTGCTACAGATTTACTGACTTCACCTGCTTCAAGCACATTACAAACGTATGGATGGAATCGTACAAATCGCAAAGAGGGAAACCGTTCTTTATATTGGTTTGTTTCCTCCTCATTTGCGTATAAACACATACAGTATATCTCCTCATCCAGCGTCATGGTCTGATCCGGATATTCCATCAATCCAAGTGTCTCTCGAAGAGCATCGGTCACACGATGATCCGTCCGGCAAGTTCCGTTCATGCCTAAAGACTCCGTAAAGTAGGAAAGTGCATGTCCCTGAGACGCAGCAAAATGACTAAACTCCCTAACCATGGTTGAAGAAAGAATGGATTTATGAATAATTTCACCACGGCAAGTAACCAAAGCTCCGTTAGCTGAAATAACCGTATCTATGCCAAGATGTTTGAACTTTTCACACAGTTGATGTGGTCTGCCCGTCACAAGGATGATATGAATTCGTTTTTGGATTAACCTGCGGATGGACTCTTCGGTATCCTTGGAAAGGCTACGATCTTTTTCACTGAGCAACGTACCGTCCACATCCAAAAATACAGCTTTTATTACTTTTTTCATTAACCCTCATCCTCTTCCTCTTCTCCTCTAATGCTGGTCGTCCATTGGCTCGAAATGCTTCAGGTCTGATTTCGTTTTGCCGCTCTTCTTCGCCTCTTCCGAAATGCGGTGGCTGAACTGAATTACATCATTATGTGCAAAATATATATACTCCACATCCGGTTCATTCTTAAACTTTACTACAGCAAGGAAGGGTGGCAATTTCACACTCCAGACGCCTTCTACGGATTCAATCTCATTAGGAGAATAATGTTTCTGCTCCGTTAAATATGTCGTGACACGATGTGCATAGATCATTTTGTTAGCTTTTACATAGATAAATGGCGTGAGAATCAATAAAATCAGCGTAATGCCAATCGTCCATGATACGATCTTTTTCGTTTTACTCATCTTAACGCCCCTTTGCCTTTGTCTACCGGATCTGCACCTCGTTGGAGCGCCTCATGTACCACATCTGAAATGCGTTTGCCACGTCACCCGGTATATCGTGAACATGATGATGCATGACAGGTTTGGCACGATTTACGGTATGGATGGAAGCCAGCCCTAACTTGCGCTGCAAGGGATGACGTGTAATCTTGATTTCAATGACCTTTTCCCGTTTGGACAGAAACAGTGTCGAAGTCAGCGCACCTGAGCGAAACTGAATGAACTGATCGTTCAATGCATACCGCGTATGATAAAAATTAACCACCCTACACGTTGTAATGCACACGAGCAACAGTAGCGAAATCATCCACCATGACTGTTCCATGCTGAACAAAACCGGTTTGAAGTATGCTAGCACACCCGTTACGATGATCCACAACCAGTTTGGTTTAAGTACACGCAACCACAACGCTTTTTGCGGCAACCTCTGCATTTCCTCCGTCACATGATAGGAAGGTAGCATTTCTTCAATAATGCGATAGGCCTCTCTCACAGGTAAAAAAGGATATAGTGTGTTAATCTCCTGGCTAGCTTCACCCAAACTACCAGCGGTTGTTAGTTCTACCTCGGCAAGACCCAGCATTCTTTTCATCAGGGACTGTGTAATCTTGACGGCCTGTACACGGTCTTTCTGGATCGAGAACGATGTCTTTTCCAGCATGCCCTTCGTAATATAAATTCGCTTGTCATCGGACGTGATCTGGAAATCTCCATATTTCACAAAGGTACGAACAATGCCAAGCCCGACGGATATAAGGATCAATAGCAGGATGATCAGGCTCGTTACCCACCATGATTCAAGCCAGGATAATACAAGGCTTTCGGTTACGGTTTCGTCTGGGAAGAAATCCTTTACGGTTGAGTACAAGGAACCCAAGATCGGGATCAACACCAGAAAACTAAGTGAGGTAAACGAAGCTTTGAACACATCTTTGCGCGTAGAACGATAGTGAACGACGTGTTCGAGTTTGCCTTTAATTCCATTGGCATTGTCATTGGCATTTGCGCTTACGTCACTGCCTGCTTGTTCTTCAGTTTCGATATCCCGCTCTGCAAGTAAGCTTTTCTCATCCTGTACGTTCCGCTCATCATCCATAATTCCTTCAACTGTAGCTTGGACCTCGGATAAATGAAGGGCTACCTGCTTTTCTAACCGTTCTGCTTCAGAAACCGAAACGACCTGTAGCAGAAACGTCGCATCATCCCCCTTGATACCCGTTTCGAAGCGTATAGAGGTTACACCGAACAATCGATGTAAAAAGCTCGTATGCCGGCTCACATTTTGTACTTTCGTATACGGTATCGTTCTGCGGGTTCGACTGAATGCTCCCGTGTAGATATGGAAAGCTTTCTCATCGGCTGCATAACGTGTTGTGAACCATTTCCAGATGATAGAGATCAGCGCGATGGAAATACCGATGTAAAAGATGATTCTCGCATAGAAGACCCATGTCGAATCCGATCCTGCACGGAATACGAATAAAAACAGAATAAAGGCAAATGTGCTTTTAAGCAGATTGCCCAGACTCCACAACAAGCTGAGAGCATGATGCCGTTTCATCTCCGTCATTCATCCACCTCGTTAATCCGGGCATAATCCGCAATCTGGTTACGTAGCGCCAATGCCACATCTTCCGGCAAGGCCGGGATATGGTGGGATGAACCCATCGTTCCGATGGACACCGAGTACAGTCCGTATTTTCTCATGAGTGGCCCCTGATTGGTTGATACGGATTGCACCTTGGCCATCGGAATGACCTGATGCACCTTGTTCAATGCCCCATGCTTCAATTGCACAAACTCTGCGTTAACGCCATAAAACCAATATCGATACAACCACACGGGCTGCAAAAATATATCCCACACGGCATAACCTGCGGATATAACCGTGACTCCCCATAAAATCCAGCCGATCCACGGCCTCCAATCATACACGGAGTCCAGTATAAGCAACGCTGCCAATACCACAAAGCCTATGACGTTGTAGAGGATCGCGCTAACTCTCCACAAGCTTATAGCATGAGGGGAAAGCTTCTGTTGCGGCGGGCTCCATTCCTCTGTTCCTCTTGTTCCTGTTTTATCTGGTGCATCTGTTGTTTCTGTCATGTTGCAGTCCCTCTTCTCTTTTTGTCTTCTGTCTGTATACTTTACGATAATGCTTATGTAGCGATGCGCTTTAAGTAAAAGAAGTAAAAAAAGATGACTCCTGTTCACGTGCAGGGGGTCATCTTTTGTTTTCGTTTATTTTCCAGTAAAATCCTGTACTTCACACAACCATACCATATTTTCGCTGCCTTCGCCCCAGTAGTCCTTCACTACAACATACGGCTCTCCAAACTTCCGCCGCCACTTCCGCTGTGCGATCCGATAACCACTGTCCAGACAAAATTGGGTAATCCCCCGCTCCTGTAGTTCGGTGACCAGTGCTGTAATAAGCGCAGAAGCAATCCCCTGACCCTGCAGTTCAGGTAAAACATACAGGGAGCCCAGCGTTCCAACGTGATCCAGACGATGGCTGGTGCATTCCTGAACGACTTTCCCGCAAGGCCCATATGAAATCGTCCCCACAACCTTACCGTCTTTCCGGGCAACAAGGAAAAAGGGAGCCGTCTTCGTTGGTTCGAGATCAGGCTCATGCTGTAAAACAGCTTGTACTACAGCCTTTTTATGCTCGATCTCTTCCTGAATCTCATCCAGAAGGGAGCCGATTCCTTCCTGACGATATGCTTCTGGAATAGTTGTCTCAAAAATATGATATGCTCCATCCACATCTGCTGCCGTCAGTGTTCCGATTGTTATCAACTTGCCTGCACTCCATTCATCTATAAGCCTGTATTCATGTTGTTTGTCTGTGTGCTCCATTTAGTCCGTACGCCGCTGAATGATTTGTCTCAGTTTATTCGCGTTCTCAAGAGGGATCGTATATCCAGTCATCGTATCCTTCTGGTTTACAAGCAAACCTTGCGACTTAGGATCTGTACCCAGTGAAAGATCATACCGAGTAACGGAACCGTCTGCGTATGTGATGTTCATCTTGTACTCCGCAGCATAATCAAGTACCCCCTGCATACGCTCGGCACTGAATATCGCTTCGGTAACGATCTGAATCTCGTCAGCGCGGTCAAATTCTACATTCCGGCATGGACTTGAGGGAAAAGCCTGGTTACACGCTAACGTAATTAAGGTAGGAATCCCCTGACTCTGTTCCATTTTCTCAGCCTCTTTGGAGCCCATCTCACTCGAATTGTTGCCACCGCACGCTGCAATGAATATGACGCTGAAGAATAGAAGCAACATTCCGATATGTCTCACTTATAGGCCTCCCATTCAGCTAATAAGTCGATTAAGCGTGGGACTGTTTTTTGAACAAAAGCTTGTACAACCTCTTCCGTAATGTAACACGGAATAATGCCCGGTGCTTCCCCATGCAAAAAAGAAAACGTACGCTCCCGCCAGCCTAGAATTTCATCCGCCGTTAAACGATTTGTCATTTCAAACCCTGACGAGTTATTTAAGGCTGATCATACTTCTTCGCTCCAATTCATGGTGTGATACAGATTAAAATCAATCTGATCCGTCTCCTCGTAATATAAACGGGACAGGTCTTCCTTGGTTCGCACGACTCCCTCACGCTGGTCATGCTCACAAACCTGTTCCATGAATGTGGGATAAACACTTCGAAACCAGTAATAATCCGTCATCACATGCATGAAGTAACCGAGAACAAAGGAAGTCCAGCCTTCACTCGTGCGCTCGCTAATGTAATCACCATAAAACTTCTGGAGACGTCCGGTATAATTGTTTTCTTGCTCAGGATAAAAATGAGTATGCTGCTTGTCGTCCTTGGTCGTGCCCTCACGTATGTGAATGGCATCCGGCGCAATATTTCCGAGATAAAATGCTCCCAGGTCCAGGGGCTCAGGCAACATATCAGCCAATCGATGAGCTACACTTAGATGTACCATAGGAAGAGGCATAGACAGATCTCCTTTTTCCGTTGAAGAAATGGTTGTAAATTTAATCTCTCGTTAGCTCACCAAACCTGCCACTCTCTCGTCCTGCATCCGGTCAAACAACTTCTCCAGATCCGTATGGTACGCAGGCTGTTCCTTTACCAGCAAACGGATATATTCCGACCCACACTCGTAAAATACGAGGCGGTTAAAAGGTGCTGTATCGCCAACATGATTAGGCTCCAATCCATACTTGGCTCGAATCAAATTCTCGATATACCGCGCGAAACCTTCATTCCACTCCAACCAGCTCCAGTATTCCGCTTGCTCTTCTGTAAGAGATTGGAACAACGCCGTTCGCGCCGCCTGAATTTGCTGTAAATCCTCACTTTTCAACGCAGATAGAAGAGAATCGATTCGCCCGGCAACAGTCTCATCTTCGTACGGAAACTCATAATCGATCTCCCAGGTTACACGCTTAAGCTGGGTCATTTTATGTTTAATCTGCAGACGGTCAACAATCCGTTCCCCATATTTCCCATAGACAGAACAATGCACGTATTCATGGAACAGAAAAACCTTCTGCTCTAAATCTTTGAAAACAGACGCCGTCACGATCGCGCACATGCGATTGTCCATATGGTGTACAGGCATTGCGCCGAGACAGTCATCGGGAATATACAAGTCATCCGGTACGGTTTTGACCCATTCATACTGCCCGGTTTCAGATGAATAATCAAAGATATATAACAACGATTCGTGCGCTACAACAACCGGATGGTGTTCTGCAAAAAAAGGATGCAGGCTGACCAGCTCGGTCTGAAGCTTATTTAACTCGTTAATTTGCTGTAAAAATGTATCCATGTCTAACCCTCTCTCTTTGCAAAATGATACTCTTATCATACTAAATCAGTATCCGTAAATCACTGAGAGAAAAATGATAATATTGTGCGAAACGCTTACTAACCTTGGATATATCCCGCTTTGGACAGCACATATTTGGTGAATGGATTGATATCAGGAATCGGCTGAGTCAAGTCGAAGTACCTGAGCTCTAACCCTTCATCATCCATCACCGTCGGACTGCCCGTAATGCCCCCTGCTTCATAGATTGCCATGACATTGTATACCTCATCTCCATGCGGATAACGGTAATACATATCCTGACCCGAAAATATGGTAATCAGCTTATATGCCTCTGCTCGTAGACCAGCTTCTTCATATAATTCACGCGCAGCAGTCTCTTCCAATGATTCACCCGGTTCAAGCGAACCGCCAATAGTGCCCCAATCCAAGCTATCTGTTCGTTTCTGGAGTAGCAGGTGACCCTGCTCGTTAAACACCAGTACACATGAACCTGCCATGATCAAGGGACGTGTGCCTACCATTTTTCGCAAATCCATGATGTATCCCATGTTATCCTCCTGAGTCCAAATGTAGTAAAAACAGCCCCAGTTTACTTAGAAACCGGATTGTTTCAATATCCCCTGATCTACCGAATCTTGTACGATTTGTTGTGCATACTTCCACAGCGTTGCCGACCCGTCTGCAATTTCAGCATTACGATTTAATACCTGATCACTCGTAATGTTATATTTCTGCCATGTGTCACCTTCATTCTGATGATTATGAATGATCGGCTGCAACCGATCCATGGAAGAAGCAAACCTGGCCTCCGGTGTCTCTTTGGTCTCGAACTCCATCCACAGACTTAACAGTTCTTCGGCTTGGTCTTCTGGCAACATACCGAATAACCGATGTGCAGCCTTAAGCTCTCGTTCATGTTTATCTGTGTTTCCTTGGGTGTCATACGCAAAGGTATCACCGGCGTCAATTTCAACAAGGTCATGAACAAGTAACATCTTGATCACTTTAAGCATGTCGATTTCCTTGTTAGCATGACCATGCAATATTAACGCCATCATGGCTAGATGCCAAGAATGTTCCGCATCATTTTCGAGCCGCTCGCCATGGATAATTCTTGTTCTTCGTTCAATCGTTTTCAGCTTGTCTATTTCAATCAGAAACTGGATCTGTGACTCTAGTGTCTCATCCACGCTCTTACCCCCTTCAATTACTAACGCATACACTATGAAATGCTGTTACCTTCTGCCTTGCTCGACTTTCATTTTCAGGATTTTCCACGTCCAGGCACCATACCAGATGCCAGCGGCGGGAAACAGAACAAGTGCCGTCAGTAAGTTTACATAAAACTCACCATTCAGGGTTAAACTTTGTCCGCTCCATGACGTCATCACCAAGGTATACAGAAAAGCAAGTGGCAGACCCCAGCCCAAAACGCCACGCACCAGGATATGATGCCTTTTTCCTTGCTGTAATTGTTTCTCCCATTTGATCCGTTGTGACTCTTTCATATGTCATGTTCTCCTTTAAGCCTGCATAGCTTCATGAATTTGTTTGAGCATATATTCGGCATAATCTCTTAAACGTGCATGTTCCACATTGACCGATTCACGTTCCCCGTTGTACTTAGCCAAACATTGCGAGATAAGTTCCCGATGTTCAGGCAATGCTTCTGCCACCGCACGCTCTCCAGCCTCTCGCTTGGAGTAAATCACTGATTCCTGAATATACAACAGCACGCGCGACAAACTTAATACGTAATAGACCGGATTATCCACGATTTCTTCCAACGCTGAATCTGCATCGGAGGCGATCGAATGGATGACATACTCGCGGTTCGCCGGTTGGAATAATTCCTTGATCGGCTTGCCATACAGCACAATACCTCGATCATAGATCACCGCCATATGTGCAACAACATCCGAGTCTTCATGACCACCGCAGAGATATTCAGGATCACTTCTATACTTTTCACGATGATAAGCAGAATAATGAAACTCAAAAGGCGTAGGGTATTGACCACGTGTTACAGCTGACTCTAGTACAATACTAATCTCAAACCCTTTCGGAATATGCATTTCATCTTCTATTCGTATCAGTTGGTCGGCAATTCTGCGATAGGTCTCGGAAGAGCGTTTCTCTCTGCATACAACTAAAATATCGATATCACTCTGCAGCGGATGGAAACATCCCATCGCCATGGAGCCATGCAAATACACGCCTGTTAACGCGTCGGCTAACTCTTCCTTTAATATATCGATTAGCCTGCTCAATACGGCCTTTTCGTCCATATTGACTTTCTCTCCTTCTGTCATCAACTCAACTGTCGATCTCCACATTCATCTTCCGTACATAAACAGCCGTTCCTCTAATTCGGACATCCATTCCCTCTTGCTCCCGACGTATGCTCACCTGAACCTTACCATCTCTATCCATCTCATGCCCTTGCTCTACTGTAAAATCAACCTCGTGAATCTCCTGATTCACATATGTCAAAACATAGGCACCCATCACCCCTGATGCGGTACCTGTGACAGGGTCTTCTGTTGTGCCTGAATATGGCGAAGAAAAATGCCTTGCATGTATGAGAGCATCATCATCGCGAGTTTCGAAGCAGAAGGGATGTAAGGATGACTTGGGATTTTCAGATAAAATGTCCGGGAACTGAGAAGAATCCGGTTTCATTTTAACAAATGCATCTAAACGACGAATCGGAATTAATAACGTCCACGTGCCTGTACTTCCATATACGATGGGCATGGTCATATCCAAATCATCCGTTGTCAGATGAATAGACCTAGCAAGCTTTTCTACATCGCCTTGAAAGGGAACAAAACGTGGCTGGTCCTGCTTCATCTCCATCAACCAAGTGTCATCTTGTTGCTCAAACTGGATTGGTAATATACCTACGTTCGTTTCAATCGTGATAGAGTCTTTTCCTTGTAGTAAATGATGTGTCTTAAGTCCATACATCGCCGCCATCGTCGCATGACCACACAGATTAATCTCGTGACCCGGAGTAAAATAACGCAACCGGACATCGGCCGTTTCAGACTTCAATACAAATACCGTCTCATTAAAACCGACAGCTTGAGCAATCTGCTGCATTATAGTTTCACTCAGATGATCTGCTTCAAAAACAACGCCCGCCGGGTTGCCCTTGCCTGGAATGCTTGAAAAGGCTTCATAGTGGTACACTTGGATAGCACGCATCTACTCTTCATCCTCTCTTTACAGAGCAGGAGTTGCCCCGCCGTATAATTCAAGTGATTCATTTGCAACAACAACAGCCCCGCCATCCGGACACGCATATACTTTGGTTTGATGATTTTGAGCGTATTCTCTGAATGATTGCATCATCTCTTCCGAACGATTCCAATGAGGTGCAAACTCGAAATCTACAAGAGCAAGAGCTTGAAGATCAGTCAAACCGAGATGATTCTCGTCTGCATCCTCACCGTATCCAGCTATTCGAATCGTAGGTGTCATCAGAATACTGCCCGCGCTAACCCCAATCAAAATCCCACCGTCACTGACATAAGAACGTAGCTGTTCAAACCTATTTCGTTGCTGTAGCAAACTTAGAAAATAAAACGTATTCCCGCCAGATAAATGAATCGCATCACTTCGGAAAAGAGAGTCCAGCATGCTTTCCTCATACTCGGTATCCGGATCATAATACTGCACATCTTCCATCCCAAACTGGCGATAAAAACGCCGAGTGTGCTCGACATAAATTCGCTGTGGGTCGGAACAGGAAGGGATGTAACCGATTGAGGGCTTTTTGTGCTGAAACAAGCTTCGAATTCTCTCATTCAGTTCATCACTAGGCTCAAAATACAGATCGCTAAGCAAAACCAGTTTACGCTGTGTCATTAGATTAACCCCCTCTTGTATTAGGACGTGTCTTAGATTACTGCCGCCTTATGTAACGCATTTCTCCTTCTCAAGCTAAACATCGCGGACTGTGTAGTACCCTGCTTCTCCCAGAAAATCATCTCTGGTTAGATCATGCTCACCTAACAACATTCTGTAATTCGTGATCGTACCATCATGTGACACGATGAACGTATGACCCGTCTGTTTCCTGCACCATGCCAAAAATTGCTCTGCTAATCGTGTGAACTGTTGTGTACTCATTTGATTTATGCTTTCTTCCCAGGCTTCTACTCCGACATCTATGCAATGCTTATCTGGATATAATACGCTGAGTTCTGCCCTAGAATAGATCTGATCGCAGCCTAAAGGAGTAAACTTCGCATCTTGAGGATACATTCTTGGACCAACCAAGGGGCTTATTACCACACTACCACGCTCTCTCGGTGTTAATAATGCTGCCGTTTCAAGGGTGCGTTTCGTTGGACTTACCACAATAGTATCATTAGGCATGATGTTGATGTTTTTACGTAAGGCTACGATCTGTTTCTTTCCCTGTTCCGTCAACCCCGGGTGTAACCGGTTAAGCTCCTTCGGATAATTCAACAAATGCTCCGCGTGACCATGACGAATAAATGTAATATCCACTCGCTACCCCTCTATTTCTGAATGAAGTGTCTGATGCTGCTCGCATCACGAAGATTAACGAGTTCTTTTCGCAAAAAAACAGGGTAAAGCTCCATCTGCTCTGTCTCTTGGATCGGAAACCAGCGAAACGTTAATTCGCCATCTCTCTCCAAACCATTAAACTGTGGCTCATTATAAAAGGAATGACCTTCGGGCAAAGAGATCACATAGTAAAATCCAATTTCATGCATCTCCTTGTCATCGTACTTATAAAAGTCTTCGCAAACAAATGCCAGCCTCTCAACCTGAATAGAAACGCCAAGCTCCTCCATCATCTCGCGTCGAATCGCATCCTCCGTTGATTCATTCATCTCCACCCGCCCACCAGGAAAGTTCCAGAAATCATCCTGCTTCGCCTGGTGTAAAAGAACTCTGTCCGTATCGATCACGATACCGGCAACACGAAAGTTAAATCGGCTGTTGTCTTGCATATACGATATGTTTCGGTTCACCGCATCTGTCATCGAACCGTTCATCCTTCAACAACCCCATTCTGAAATCCGCTCACAAACAACGGGACTCTTACTCATAAATTTTGCCCATGTACATCATCTGAGCACAACGCTTCCAAGGG
This sequence comes from Paenibacillus xylanexedens, assembly GCF_007680605.1. Taxonomy (GTDB): domain Bacteria; phylum Bacillota; class Bacilli; order Paenibacillales; family Paenibacillaceae; genus Paenibacillus; species Paenibacillus xylanexedens_B. The sequence goes on along the minus strand of NZ_VEIO01000001.1, from coordinate 166,849 downwards.
TTATCTGGCTTCTCATAATGCACCAATCCCTTAATGGATTCCTGCCCCCAATCGGCTGACGCTTCCAAAAATGATTCTATCGAATCATGTTGCCATTCATCGGCACAGGTTTGCCGATCCTTACTTAAAGCACTTAGGAAAGCAACAAAAGTTGCTTCATCCTGCACCTCATTCACCAGTTCAAATAATGTCTTCTGCACCACGTTCTGTACCTTCTTTCATGTTGTACTTATCAATCGATGTCAGCAATGATCCATTTCGCAGCATCACCATCCGCTTTCTTTTTCCAAAACACCATGGTAGGGCTGGACTCGATGTTCCCTTCTTCCAACTCCGTAATGATCACAAAACCTTGATAGAGCTTTTTTTGTTCCGTAATCGTAATGTCACCCATGGAAATGATTTTGCGGACTGTATAACTCGGCATGCCAGAGATCGGAGATTCCGGCGCAAACAGGCTCATATACCCCTTTTCATCTTTCTCATATAAGTAACGCATACGTGCATTCATTAGTTTGACCATTTCCAGCTCATCACCGGAGTACTTGCTCTCATCCACATATTCTGGTGGGACAACTTCATCTTGTGGCGTAGAGACTGCCGGTTCATCTTCATCCACTGGTAATTCGTCATTCGTACTTAACGAGACATCTGGTTTCTGTGTATCCTCAGGCTCTGTTTTACTCTGACAAGCCGTTACAAATAACAACATAACACCGAGGATAAAAGCTAACTTACGGATCATTCCAGTTCACTCCCCGTTCGTTATCAACCCATGAATTCCTGTTGCTGTAAAAAATTTCTCCCAGGTACATCATAACCCATAATGTGGGATTTGCGAACGAACGAAATAAGTCAACTTCAAGACCATATCCCCTCCTGACAAAAAAACACGCTACCCTACATGAGTTATCCATGTAATAGGGTAGCGCCATAACGCGGCATTGTAATTTACAAATCATCTTGCCAAAACTCGATACAGCCTATCGATTAAGCAGGCCTTCATCAAACCACACATCTTCATAATCCTCGGCAATTAGGAACCTCCACCCTGGAGCAAGCCCGAGATATCGCTTAATCTTCTCATCCCATTCATCGATATGTGCAACATGCAGCGGGACAAAAAAATCATCGGCTACCGAATATTCCTCTGCCCAGATGTACCACCCCGTCGTATCGCCTTCTGGCTGAATTCGCATTCCGTGAATGGGTTCACGCTTCTCCTTCACGTTCCAAGCAATCCCTACCTTCAGATGGGGTTCGCTCGGAACATAGTCTGCATGGTATTTCTTACACAGTTGCTTCTGCACGTGTATAACGTTCTCCTGCTTCACAATCTCCCTCCCTCTTGGCATCAAACGCCGTAATACGCTTTGTATTCAGATAACCATTGATCTTTGGAAAAATCCACAAAGTCATAAGGCTCGCATTTCCTGAGATAAAGCAATTGCTTGTGCGCTTGTTCTCCGCCCTTTTTTTCCAAATATACGATTGTCTCTTCAATACCCGCACCGCAAAGCAACTGCACATCAATATAACTGCCTGCGTTTTGATTTTTTCGTTTGGCCAGCCAGATCAGCTCTGTATCCTCTACGTTCCCGATAGCAAACAACATGATGCACAGCAGTTTCAAAATCTCATGATCGTCTGCTTCCCGGTTCTCCATCTCTTGTTGCAGTAGCCTACGAATGGATTCCCGATGTTTCTTGTCAGGCTCCAGTCCGTACATTTGCAACAATTCATCTTCATTCATAGCCGTTCACCTTGATTACTTTAGAATGTCGTTCAATTCTTCCGCTTTTTTCCTGCTATCCATTCTAGCATAAAAATAAAATGCAATAACGTGCAACACGATAGATAGTAGCCACATTCCTGGTAACCAGGGTGCAATCAACTCAAACATCTCTCTGGAGAACAACCACATAATGAGCATGCCTCCGGCAATATTACATGTAGAAGAGATGACGATATTCCAGATCGGCTTTAACGTGAAATGGTTCCAAAGCGCGCTATACATCACCCCGAACAGCAACGCTGCAATGAGCGAAATGCCTGCCACATTCCACAGAAATGACATTTGGATCGGCTGATCGCGATAGAACATCGTCAGCAGTAGAATTAACCAGAGTGTAGTGACTGTAAATACTTGAAAAAATGAATTTTTAAGCTGTTGGATCATGATAATTTCCTCCTAAAGTTTTGGATATAGAACCGACTGACGGAGTAGCTGGAGCCATCGCTCAGATTAACCTGGATTCTGGCATGTTCGGCAGCTGAAAAGTTGCTAATATGTGTGGTGTTAATCATCGTCTGATTGTTGATTCGTACGAATGAAGTATCTTGAAAATCTTTTTCCACATATTTTAGACGTTGGTTAAGCAAATATCTCTCTCCTGTGACGACACGCACCCCGCACATGCGGTCTTCCGATTCAATGGCAATGACGCTGCTAAGTCTAATCCTCACCTGACGATTGTTTTTCGCCTGGATCACGATCAGTTCCGTCTCGGATTGACCAATCGCTTCCCGAATACGATCCCACTTTGACTTCTCTGCAGGATGAGTTACTATTTTGGCCTCGTTAGGCTGCATCTCCTGATTTTCCTCAAACATAACTTTCACACGTTGCCCTCCTCTCACCACTCATATTACCTATCTGAAAAGACACTTCCCACTAATTTGCGTTTTGTTGCATGAACCCGTAGTTGTGTTGCATTAAAAACAAAAAAACTACTCTTCAGAGTAGTTATACGATCTTTGGCTCGTTTTTCTATGCCTCTGCCTTAACCTCTAAAACCAAGTCCTGATGCTGCCGTACCCACTCGTTCATCGTAATAATGGCTTCCTGCGCTTCCTGCTGATATGTCGCGTATAACAGTCCCGTCTTTTGAAGTAACTGAGGGTTATGTTCCAAATCGGTTGGCGATACTTCGTGCCACGTTTCTCCGGATTTTTTGGCATCCGTTATAAGAGCTTCAATATTATCCAGTACATCCACCATCTCATTCAAATCAAAAAGTTTCATGCCTTTCCTGATCCCGCTCCAGCTACGCAAATCGATAATATTATATGCCGAGAACCAATAAAACTCTGTCAGACTTTTAGTGTGATTGTGAAACGAGTAAAACAGGTACAGCGCTTGTTGCCCTTCGTTTAGCCGCAGGTATACCTTTCTTTTGGCATCCATACTCTGTCCGCGGACGGAGACCAGCATCGGTTCGATACAAAGCCAGCTTAGTTTTGGGGAATTTAAATCTTCTTGTCTGATTTCAGCCTTCATTACAAGCTCCTCTCTGTTCAATTACTTGTATGTGGTTCGAGCTTCATGTTGATGTCCGCTTATGTTACCACCTTACCTCATACTGTAATGCAAAATATGCTGAAGACCATGACTGCCCATTCGGGTCAATCCAAGGTCAAGAAAACCAGATTTTACATACAACTGATACGCAGCCTTATTCGCCTCATTCACAGCCAGAATAATTTCGTCGACTTCTGGGTGAAACTCACGTACCCAAGCTGGCAATTGCTTCATGGCCTCCAGTGCGTATCCTTTCCCCTGAAATTGCTCCGAGATCGACAGCGCACGAATGAGAATTTTGCGATCCGATTCCGCTGGCTCCACGTATTCTGAACCTTTATGTAAAACAAAGAACCCTACAGGCACAGCCTGATGTAAAATAACAACCGGATCTTTGTCCGGATTCATCATAGCCTCTTCGATCACCTCGGCAGGCAATGCCGTGAAGTGAGCTTGTTCATTTTTCAGCGTAAACCGGGTTAGATCCTGATGATATCGTTCTTCATAATGCACCAAACGAATAACTTGTCCCATCCTGTTTACCCACTTCCAGTCTAAGAATCTATATAATTTGAATTGAAAATTGTTACACAGTCCACTCCGAGTGACAGAATAAACCTCCAATCGCTGTTATCCCCAGATTCTCTGAATTCCCTTTTTCGTAGGGGAAAATCCGGTGATAAGCATATGCTTCCGATGTAGCTTTCTTGCAGAAAGCTTTTAGGCGACCGCTTCGCTTTTTCAGTTTTTTTCTGTCCTCTCCGTTAAAGTGTAAATGAATAGTTCAACTTATAGATGCTCATATACATGCCATTCTTTGAATCTTGTTTTCAAATCCAGGGCGGTCTTTTTAATAAAAGACGATATAGAGTCCATCGTTACTATATGTAAATCATCCACAGGCTCGTTATCCCCATTGATGAAAAAATCCAGCTTTTCTCCCCTATACTTGTACACCTCCTGTGCTGTCAGACCGCCAAACTCATATGCCTTTGCTGTGATCAGCTGATCTAACCATGCCGGAGCACCGACATATTCTCGCAGGATTCTGAACTCCAGCTTTTTCACATCATGGGTGTACACACTTCGTCCGTTCGGGTCAGCTTCGTATGGTGGATAAATCTGATATGTCCACTCTCGATCCGTATAAATATGAGCAACGTAACCGCATAGGTATTGCGCAAATTGACGGTCTTGCTGCATCCGTTGTCTGTTCGATTCGATCACCTGCTGAAAATCAACATCTGTAGGAAATTCATGTTCTACAGCCATTAGGTGAGTTTTTGCCTTTTCACTGCGTATGTTCGTTCTCACATGAATGGAATCCGGTGCTAAACTCCCCAGTAATAGAGACGGAGATGGGTGCGAATTGATTTCGGCTGCTACTGCAAAATGAACCATTGGCCAAGGCAATTTAAGCCCTCCTTTTATTCAGAGATGTTATGATTTCAATGACGAAGCAGCGTGGCTTCACCTTGCATCAGGTCGATAAATACAGGTTGCTGAACCTTATTGATGGCTGACAAATCGATCTCATCCAACTGGTGAAACACAAGCTGCAGCGATTCTTTTTGTTCATCTTCAAATAAAAGTGTTTTATGATCCTCAGCGAGTTTTCCTTCCAACTCAGCAGTAACATGAAACAGAAACATGACAAAAACGACTTCATTCCCGTCAGGATACGTATAGTTCATTCTTTCACCCGTGTATATCGCAGCCAATTCGTAAGAGATCACCTCCAAGCCCGTTTCCTCTCTCACTTCCCTGATCATCGTCTCTTCGATCTGCTCACCGGCCTCCATACCGCCTCCGGGTAATCCCCAATCTCCGTAATCCGATCTTCGTTGAAGCAAAATTCTCCCCGCAAGGTCTCGAATTATAGCGCCGCCTGTTACGATAATACGTCTAGTCATTGTTCCTCCTCTTTCAAAGTTCTGTCCTCTTGACGTCTTTCCGCACAATTAAAGAAGCAACGAGCGCAACGGAACTTATAAGCGGTAACCAAACCATCCTGCCCGTAATCACAAGCACAGGTGCCAGCATCAGAATGACCCCGAAAAACACCATCAGACGCAGCTTTTTACTAATGCCTTTGACTGTCCAGATCAGCCCAATACAAGAAAGTACGATCAATAAACCAGTGTAGTATCCATCCATCCTGCTTTTCCCCCTTTGAGAATAAAACCAGCATCTTGATGAACAGTAAACTCCGTTATGACATCCGCTATCCGATCAAGTAATCTACCACCGGGTACGAGATCACATTACGGTCCCTATAGGCTGAAGTTACGGCATCTGAATATGTGCTAAGAATACCGTTCTGTAATAACACGGGTCTGAATCCACGCTCCATCGCACCATTGTATGTGAACAGGACACACTCTTCTGCGGCAAAACCGGACACGATGAGCAGTTCAACGCCCAGATCTTTAAGCGTCTGCTCAAGACTGGTCTGCCAGAATGCATTGGAACTCTCTTTTGTTACGATAATATCTTCCCCATCCACATCAATCTCGGGAATGACCTCATACTGCTCAGGTTCTGCTCCTTCCATGCCTTCCACATCCTGAATATGCACAACCACATGATCATTGGAGCGGAGCACATTCGCGACATGATTAATATATTCGCAGGCACGGTCTATAGCCTTCTGATCCATCTTTTGACGCACAATGCTCTCTTGCATATCCACAATTAACAATCCTGTTTTCATCCAATCTCTCCTTCTAATATCTAACGGCTTAATTCGTAGTTCTGTTTGTCGTTATCCAGTTAATCATCTCTAAACAATTCATGCAGCATTCGATCCCGGTTCTCCAGAAAACGGCGAGTGATCTGATAATGATCTGTATCCTCATACGTAACCTCGTGAATATGTCCGTCATCGAAACTTAAAATTTCGGCCCCAGGGTACCCGAGCAGAATGGGGGAATGGGTAGCAATGATAAATTGCGACGTACTCGACAAGTCATGAATAATTCGCAGCAACGAGAGCTGCCTAGCTGGAGACAACGCAGCCTCCGGCTCGTCAAGCAGATAAATCCCCTTTGAACTGAAACGGTTGAGGAACAAGTTAAGAAAAGACTCTCCGTGGGATTGCTCATGCAACGAACGTCCACCATAATATCGAAGCGATTCGGGCATCTGATCGACATGTGATGCAAATTGATAGAACGATTCCGATCGCAGGAAAAAACCGTTTGCCATTTTAGGCATCCAGGCCAGTCTTAGATAATCTCCCAGTGAGGACTCTGAAGCATGAGTTTCAAATACATTATTCCGCCCGCCTCCGGCGGTATTAAATTCACATTGATGAGCGATGCCTTCCAGCAATGTTGATTTTCCAGATCCATTTTCACCGACAAAAAACGTAACGTTATTGCTAAATGCTAGTCTCCCCATGGAATGAATCGAGGGGATACTAAAGGGATATTCCTCAGGTAGCTCAATCTTGTCTGACATTAATTCAACACTTCGAAGATACATGATCTACCTCCTGCCATAGGTTCATTCACGTTAACTCCTATGTCCATCGTACCCCATAATCCAATATTTTGGAAACTGCTTCAATTGAAAAAGAGCGAGCCCGTTGGCTCACTCTTTATGTTACTTTTCCAAGTGAATGAACACACTTGTTACCCAGCAGGACAACGCAGCCTGGAGCTAAACGGATGCGCGCGATCCTTAGGCTAATTAAAATACAAATCTTCGCTGTGCCCAATAGCTGAACACAAAGATTGAAATTTCCGTCAGAATTTTAGCTGCCAATAGCGGAATAATCAGTTGTTCATTATACAAATATAACAAACCGTAATTTAGTAGTAGCACAAGAACCACAAGCGAGAAATATTTCGGTAACGACTGCCCGATCTTGGAGCCCCTACCTGCGGAAAATACATATTTGCGATTCATGGTGTAGTTGAAGATGGAGCTACAGAGCCTTGCTGTTACGACGGACAAGAACAGATGGTGTGTGAAATACTGCATGATAAATAATAATCCAAAATCAATCAAAGCAGATAAGACAGAAGAAGTACTAAACATCAGAATGGGCATGTATATGCGGAACGAGTCTGCCAAAGGACGGAAATGGGATGACGCATTGTGATCCAGATAGACCGTATCAATGAATTCTTCTGTAATTTCATATCCTTCCTTATGTGCGGTTAACAGCATGTTCATCTCATACTCAAATCGTTCTCCGGGAATTTGGCATAGCCAGTCCAGCATTGCATATGGAAAACCACGAAGTCCTGTCTGTGTATCATACACCTTACTGCCTGTTGTCAGTGCAAATACAGTACGGGTAACACGGTTACCGAAACGGCTACGGGCAGGCACCTTCCCCGTAAAACGACGGCTGCCTAATACAATGCCAGGGCTTGTCTGCGTAAGCAGTGTCTCAAAGATACTGTGAATATCATGCGGCAGATGCTGCCCGTCACTATCTGCACATACGACTCCTCCTTGGGGGCCATGCTCCCTGATATGCTGAAAACCTGTCTTCAGCGCCCGGCCTTTGCCCCGATTGACCTCATGAGTCAGCACTGTACAACCATACGCCTCAGCTGTCTCGAAAATTCCACGGTATTCAGCCCCGCTACCATCATCCACGATGACAATCGGGCCAAGCTTAAATGTCTGCAACTGCATAACCAGATTCAATAAACGAACGTCCGGTTCATAGGATGGAATAAGGATCGTCATATTATTGTGCCTCCGTCAGATACAGAATGTCACTCACGCCACGCTCCTGATTACGTCCCAAAGGATTGTTCACGACCCTGCCCATAAAATACATGGTGGATGAACCGCCGCCGTCCAGGTTATACGCTTCGGTTGCTCCCAAGTCTTTCATCGTCTGGGCAAGCTCGGCAAGCGTCATGCCCCGGCTGTCATCCTGTCTCCCATCGACCACAACGAACACGTAATGGTTTGGAGCAACCATGCCGATCGCTGTTCGTGGATTCGTATCCTGAATGGAGCGGTTGCCAAAGTTATTGTCGATTTTCACACGACTGAAATCACTTGTAATTTCACCGTTTTGCACCAAAATCGGTCCAAAGGATAACGTATTCGTTGCCCCTTCTGCCAGCAGTTCAGCAGAGGAAATATCATTTTCGTTATAGGTTTTGATCGTCCCGTCACTGAACAGTGCTAACGCATCCCTAGTCGGGCTGTCACGGTACAATACGCCATTACGGATAATAACACCGTCATCACGGAACCCGTAGTAGTCACCGTTTATTGCAAAAATCGCATGGTTTGCTTCGGCAATCTCCGATGTGTCCTCCGTGATATTGGTGCCAAAGCTATTGTCCGCCAGCGCAGTTCGCAAACTGCTCGCGTCCTTCGCCTGTACATCGGCTACATAATACGTTATCTGATCCGATCCAGACCCTGTCTGCATTTTCTGAATCTGAATCTTTAGATCGTCACTGCTGTAATTCCAGTCATCCGATGTGGCATGTACATCCGTTGCAGTCGTAGTAGGATTTGTACCTGCGGTTCCCTCAGATGCAGCATCCACACTTGAACGAGTAACTGCCGTATTATCATCAGCCACAACCACCTGTACATGGCGGATTAAATATCGGTCAGCCAGGCTATACAGAATGCTGCCTATAACAATGACAGCCACAAGGGTAATGGTAAGCCACCTGCGTTTTTTTCGGGAAACAGGAATGCTATGTTGGTCTTTCCGGTTTGTTTTTTCAAAGAATTTGATCATGTATCGTTCACCTCTCCAGATTCATTTACGTTCTAATGCCATATTAGGACCGGTAACTTAAATGAATCTGAAACGAAAGGGGTAAGATGATCATAAGTTTATATTACAATTTAAAAAGGCCTCCCGTTTCCATTAAAGGAAAGTAGAAGACCTCAACGTTGAAGTTAGGTATGTCTATGCAAACAAAGCATCGTACGCTGGACAAGGCCGGTTTTCTAGAAAATCCGTTAGTGCGGCGGGCTGCTGCTTATAAATATCCTTCAATGACGTGCCACTGTAAATGTTACCAATCACCACCGGATGACAGAGCTCACAGATCAGGATATCCCCGTTACCATGCAAGTGTAATTGTTTCGTGCCATCTACACAGTTCGAGAAATATACACCTGGCTGTTCACGCAGATTCAATTGTTCGGCAAACCGATCCATACATGTGAAATAGAGCGTCATATCCGGTTTTTTATTTTCGATTAACGCCGTGACGGATTGAACCAGCGACTCTTTGGAAACAATCTGGCTCCAGTCGGTATGTGGCATCTTGATGCTGTTCTGAATCTCATGAATGCGTACACCCAAGTCATAGACCTTATCGCTGATCGACTGCATATTTTCCTGATTACCTTTGAACAGCAATGTTTCTAGCACCGTCTCCAGACCAAGCTCTGTGCATAAACGAATGTTATGCTCTAATCTCTCATACATGCGTGGATGAACACGATAGTAGGCAGCGTATGACTCCGCATCGGTGTAGTTGAAAGAAATATGGATGTTGGACAAGCCGGCGTCCCGTAACGCTATGATTCTTTCCTCTGTCAACAGACTGGCATTGGTGTTCAGCTGCGTATCAATGCCATGTGCCGCACAGTAAGTTACGATGTCCAAACAGTCTTGGTATTTCAGCGTCACCTCGCCGCCAGACAGGCGTACCCGCTTGAGATGTGGAAGCTCACGAATTATGCGGATGACCTCTGCGCCGCTGATGCACTCCCCATCATCTCGATTGTACGCGCAGCAGTAGTCGCATTTATAATTGCAATTCGAAGTCACCCCGACCTCTAGCCCTTCCAGTTCATAGACGCCCGGGTTCTCCAGTTCAAGTGCTTTGTATTTGTTTCTGATCGTCATAACTCTTCCCCCTACTTATCTTTCAACATTTCAGATCTACGTCCTGATAACCTGAAAATTATAGTGGAAGATATTCCGCAGGGGCTATGACATTATGTACGTTCAGGAAGGATTAGGCCTAAGAAATTATTCTTATATGTTGCCTCTATGAGCCTCTAAAATCAAGGCCACAGCCTATTCCTTTGCCACTGTTCGTCTTGCCGTGTATACTGAACACGAATATGTTTGCGATCTGTATCACCTTGCCAAAACTCCACTTCCTCTGCATGTACAGCGTATAAACGCCAATGAGGCGCGGCAAAATCAGGGTCCTCCCGGAGGCGTTTCTTCTGAACCTCAATGGAACGATTCAACTCTCCCTCCTCAATTAACTGCTGACTCTGACGCTCCGTCATGGCTACCACTCTCGCTCCAAATTTGCGCTTACGGAAGTCACTAGCTCCTGCTTCGTCTCCCTGATCCTGTGCAATCCCCCTGATCCGAATCTGTCTGCCTAATGCAGGCCAGTACAAGGTAAGTGCCACCTTAGGATTATCGTGCAACTGGTGGCCTTTTCGACTGTTCGAACTGGAGGCAAAATAAAACGTGTCCTCGATGATATTTTTTAAAATTAACACTCTCGCATCTGGATAACCCTGTTGATCAACGGTTGAAAGGGTCATAGCATGAGGTTCCTTTACGTTGTTTTCTATCGCCAGCTTCAGCCACTCCAAAAATAACTTTCCCGGCTGGTCAGGCAAATGTTCTAAATTCCAAGGTGGAAATGGTCCGGATAAAGACTTTAATTGATGCAGCAGTTCTTCCGCTTGGTTACTCATCATTCCCTACCTCCTTCTTATCATTTGGTACCTTAAAGTTGAGTTCATTTACGATGTTAAATGAGGAATCCTGTTCGTGTCCAACATGCTCCAGCCATCCTTTGTTTTCTCAATCGTATGAATACTCGTGTTATCGATGGGATAAAAACTGGACGTATTGCTCCATTCCTTGTTAGCAAGCACATAGTGAAGAATATTAATCACCCCACCGTGGGTCACCAGCAAAACGTTCGATTGGATTCGCTTCTCTTCGAGTTGAATACAAAGATTCTCGAATGCATTTCGTATTCTAGTATAAAAATGACTCGGAGTTTCTCCGCCCGGAAAAGCAGTATCCATCTTGAGCGTATTAAAATACACTCCAGGATACTTTTCATCCGCTTCCGCATGGAGCATCCCCGCCAATTCACCATTGTTCATCTCACGCCAGTCGGCTGTATAGATGCCTTGGATACCCAATGACTCTTCAATCGCGGTGCTTGTTTGCACAGCACGAGGGAGGTCGCTGCTTATCACCGTTTGAATATCATACTGCTCTGCATGTTCATACAGATACATTCCTAATGCTCTGGACTGAATAACACCTGCTTCAGTAAGTCCCCTTTGGCTCCAACCGCCCCGATAACCTTCTTCATCCGCACCATGTCGAACCAGAAAAATCTTCATTGCGTTCTTGTCACCTCTCACTGTCTCATTATTTAACGAACAAATGTGTTTTTCACACGTTCAGATTTCCCAAAATACGGAATCCAAATCGCACAAGCAATGACAGAACGTGCAATGTCCCGAATTGAGCTTCCATCTTCGAGTTCTCTTGCTATCGGAATTTGATAGAGCAGCAGATAATCTACAACTCCAACTGCGAGACTTAGACTGTAAAAAATAATCATCAGACGTGGAAGCATTGCTTTTTTCCGATAGAAAGCAACAATGACGTACACTGTAAATACCAGAAACATTAGGTTAAAAACAGTTTCAAAAATAATTACTGGAGCCCAAAGCGGGTGATACAAGCCTGAATCCTTAGCAGTAAGAACCTCCCATGTCTCTGTGTTTAATATGGTTAACATAGATTGGTTGATCTGTACCAGTAGCATAATTACTGTGAACCACAACCCAATCTGGATAAGGATCAGCCAGCCTCCGAGCCCAGACACACCAAGTGGGCGGTGTTCTCTCATGGATTCTTGAAATGGTTCTTGTATAGGTTCTTGCTGCATTTCTAACACTTCCTTCTCTCATGTTGTTATAACCGCGGCTATTCGATTCCATATGTATAGATGCGCTATAGATTCCCTTCCTATTTCTCGCTCGAAAGCGATCTATTCTCCCTATAAAAATTGACACAGCTTCCTTATTGTACTACAGGAGAGAAAAGAGGCATACCCATGATTTTCTCAGCTCCTTTTTCGGAATCGTTATACTTTCGCCATGTTCCGACCAGTCTGCGCATGTCATAATTCAACATAACAACAGCAGCCTGCGATGCTCCTTAGGATCGCTTATAATAATGAAGGAGGTTTTGGCTATGTCTGAACCAAAATTAACGTTACTGCCTTTTGCCGATATTTCCAGTTACACCGAGGGTTTCGACATCGTCTCCGTACAGTGGGGACACGATGGCCTTGCATATATACTACTTATTAATCAAATCCCTGAACGAAAACAAGGTATGTTTGTGCAAACCAAACTAAAGGAGCCCTATACGTACAAAGTGCTGATCGTATCGGATCAATATATCCAGGAAGTCGTCATCGGGGGACAACAATTTCACTATCATTACGTGCAGCCTTTACAAGAACATCTGCTGCTCGTTGGTGCGCGCTGTACCTATTACGGAAACAGTCAATATGATCTGAATGCCAAAGTATGTGATATGGAAGGCACAACGATTCGTGAATTTTTGCTAGGAGATGGGATTCAGAGTGTACAGGTGACGAAGCATGGAACGATCTGGACGAGTTACTTCGATGAAGGTATCTTTGGTAACTATGGCTGGGATCAGCCCGTTGGAGAGACTGGATTGCTAGCTTGGGACGCATACGGGAATGTACTCTATAAAAATAACAGCGCCGACATTGCCGACTGTTATGCACTCAATGTGGTGAACGAAGAAGAAGTCTGGTTCTACTATTATACTGAATTTACACTTGGCTGTATTTCGGGAGGATTCAAACCGGAGTCTACTCGAGTGAACTTCCTGAATCCGAATATATCAGGTTCCTCCGGTTTCTGTACGGATGGATATCACTTCCTGTTTGATGCCGGGTACGGGAAGCATGGAACATTTATTTTCAAGAAAATGCATAAGCCTGGCAGCCTCACCAAGGGGACGAAGTTCACTTTGCTGAACGAGAAAAAACGCCCCTTCCAACAGGCACGACAGGATTTCAGGCAGGATCGGCTGCTACTGAGTGAGGGGGACTTGCTGTATCAAGTAACGATGGAAGAACTGTTATCTGTTATAGAGTAGGTTCCAATGAGCTGAGGAATGAGGAAAACGATCAAAAAAGCTTAAGATCATGCCTTAAAAGACAATCCCTCTTCCTCCAGCGATTTACGCAGTATGGGCATCGACGAAGGCCCAATGCCGTGTAGTTTCAGAATCTCTTTTTCCGTATACTCGGCAAGTTTGGGTAATGTCATAATACCTTCCGCCTCAAGTGCACGTCTTACCGGAGCAGACAGGAGACTCATGAATCCCTCCTTTGGTTTCCGTTCCGCCTCACACTTGGGACAAGTCGAACAATCACTCTTTTTAACAAAAGTATGTCCCTTCTCACATGTTCTCCGAGTTCCTTTTGCGTTTGTCATATGGACTTTCCTCCTCTATAAGCTCTATCTCCATAAACCGTTTTAATTTGGAGAGAGTTTTCTCCAAAAACCTCTCTTTATTCCTAATCTGGTGATATAAAGCACCATGCCATCCGGGTCTTCCGGTTCAAGACCCTGTTCCGTATAGGACAGATAACTATTGAATTGCCCGGGCGCAGTACCTTTACTAACGATAGCACAACTAAACCAGAAATCCGTTAATTCCAGAGCCTCGACGATCTCCTCGCTATCCCCTTGTCTGTATTCAATCAAATTGGTTTTCTTTTACCTACCATACGCTGCAAAAATGGCTGCATACTTCTTATCGAAGATCGCCCAGCGATTTTCGGCTCCGTATTTAGCATGCAATTGTTGTAAATATTTCTGAGCAGTCGTCGTATCACCATTTTGCAGCAGGAAATGAAAGGTTTCTTCACTCAAATGCAGTGCGGTTATTTTCATATAATATTCCACAAGATCTCTGGCGCTGGTTAGGTTCTTCATATATTCCATAGCTTCTTCCAAATGGGACAACAATACTTTTGAGAAGGTAACCAGGTCAGTGTCAGGTGTCAACGAGTAGCGGTCTGGAGCAGACGGAACAATCTCTTCAATCCTGCAGATCCAATGAGCCTGCTCCTGCATCGTTTTACCGCCCGATATCCTAGACTGCAGCTCTGCCAGCTCCTTGGAATGAATCATGCAGTTAATATAGAAGCGAACGTGATTGGCTGTATTGGCCTGGGACTTCTGAATGTTGAATTCGTAAATAACGCTGTCAACGACCCTGCGAAAATTCAGAGCCTTTTTGGTATAACCGTGACGGGCAAACCAAGGTTTTACTTCATTTTTGATCATCTCTTTAAAAAGCTCCTGCAACGAAACTCCCTCCCTTCTATGCCTGTTCGATGTTATAAAAATACGGCCCGCACATCGATTCATGTGTATGCACATATGTCCATGTAAACGCCTTGTCAAAAATATAGATATCCTGCTGTTCATCAAAATCAGCTGCGACAACAGCGCTTGCGTTTTCATAGACCTGTACATAAGGTGAATGCTGATACATCACATATAAATCCCTTTTTTCCTCTGCATCAAAGGCCGCTCGCGCTACTTCCCCTTCTAAACAAGTTTGCTGTTCATAACTGAACATATGCCATTTGTACTGGCTGTAATGGATCGCTTCTTTTAAAACATCATCCAGGTTATGTGCGAACACCTCATCCCAACGCTGCATAATTTCCTCAGACTCCTCACAGAACTCGGTGACTTGTACTCCCTTGTCCGCAATCCTTTTCTCATACATATATTTGCGGTGCACCATTTCAATATATGAACGAGCCACATTCAGCTCATTTTTCGGCAACACATCCAGCATCCTATTAATCTCATCACGAACCATACGGAGCCCTCCTTATGTAGATGGCTTTAAATAAAACTTTTTATTGTCCAAGAGGATACATGTAAACGCGCACACAAGCGACCTCACTGGAATCAAACAGTCAAACAACACTCTTCATCTGAGTCAGCGTTTCCCCTCTTCTCGCAGCACGTAGGCCAGCTGGTACATCTCCGCTATATCCTGCCGCTTCTGCTCCCGGAAACGACGTACCGCTTCAGCGATTTCAACCACCTCAACGAATACCACCTGCTCCCCATCCTCGGGATTAAGCGGATCAGCGACCAATTCCACATCACCGTAACCAATGACTCTAATGAAATGCGGATGCGGAATGTGAGGTCGATACGGCTCCGCAGCACGGGAAGTGCAATAAAACTGTCCAAATAATCGATAGCTACGCAGCTCCGCGCCTAGTTCTTCCATCAGTTCGCGTTTCAAACCGTCCATATAAAGCTCTCCTGCTTCCAACGTTCCTCCTGGCAGTTCCCACAGTCCGTTATCCAGTTGAAACACAACACACCGTTCCCCGACAAACGGAATAATGCTTACATTACTCACCAGTGTCTCGTCTATATGCTCGCCCAGCCTAAACTCCGCCTCAATAATTCCCCAGTGGATCGACGTGCTCAGTGCCGGAAATTGTTCCGCATCTATTCCACTCATCTGTATCCAATCCTCTCCAATTTCATGTCCTGATGTTATGTAGTGACCTGATTCAAGTGCATATGCTATACTCTTCCAATTATAGTCGAAAACACAAAAAGAAGGCCACCTCCCTTGCAGGAGTTGTGACCCTCTTATCGCACTCAAATTTACTGTTTAGCTTTATTTCTCATCAACTTATTTTGTCGAAATAAATGTACATCCATAATCCTTTAACGCGCCACCAGCTTTCCCTTTTCCAAAAAAAGAACCCGGCTACAGAGCGGCAAAATCCGCTCATCATGCGTAACCATCACCGCGCTCTTGCCCTGCTCCTTCACGAGCCGTGCAATCGTGCCTACAATATCCAGCCCGCGCTCCGCATCCAGGCTGGCCGTCGGTTCATCCGCCAGTAGCACAGCCGGATCATTCATCAGCGCCCGCGCAATGGCAACGCGCTGGCGTTCCCCACCGGACAGCTTGTCGGTGTAGGCTTTGCGCCGGTGAGACAGGCCCACCGTCTCCAGCAACTCACCTGCACGGCGCTCGGCTTTGCTTTTGTCCATACCCGCAAGCTTCGCAACCACGAATAACTGTTCCTCCACCTTCAGGTACGGAATCAGATTCGCGCTTTGAAATATGAATCCGAGCTGGCGCAGCCGTACATCCGAGATGTCCGCTTTATTTTTGCCCATAATCGAAGTACCGTCCAGCAATACCTCCCCATCCGTGGGTTCGAGCAGTGCACCTGCAATAGACAAAAATGTACTCTTGCCTGAACCCGAAGGTCCCATCACCGCGACAAGTTCTCCTTCTGCCACCTGTAAATCAAGCTGATCCAGAATCGTGCGCGGACTGCCGCCGTCATCAAATGTCTGGGTAATCCCTTGTAATACCAGTCGGTTTCTCATGCTGCCGTCCTCCCAATCGCATCGAGTGCATCAATTTTAGTGACTTTCCACACCGAGAATAACGAACCCGCCATTGACATCAGGATAAATAATGCACAAGTTAACGCGAGCGTGGATAATCCCAATTGAAATGGCATGGATGCTGGAAGAACAGATTCGAACAGCCGTACAAGCAACACGCTAATCACCAGACTGCCCACGGACAACAGCAACACCTGCAAAGAAACGCTGCCTGCCAGATAACCGTTTCGGGTACCGATTGCTTTTAAAATGCCAAATTGACTGGTCTTCTGAATCGTAATGACGTAGAAAAATACTGCAAGCACAAATGCAGAGATGACGTACAGGAAAGCAATCATCATCAACAGTGAGCCCTGTTCCTCCTTGTAACCGGGGATAGCGGATACGGCCTCCGCTTTGGTGATGATCTCCGTCTGTGGCAATGCGGCGCTCAGCTTGCTTACCTGTTCATCCGTACCTTTGACCGCGATGGCATTGTAGACTGGTGTCCCCGATGAACCAGATGCAGGCGATGTACCGCTTGCCGTTGTATTGCTCGTTGCATCTTCATTGCCAATAGCACCCGTGTCCGCTTTAGCGCTCACGCTTTTTCCAGTGTCACGGCCAGCACTCGCTTCCATAGTTCCTGATCCCGATTTTGCTTCTATTTCACTTGTTGCAGATGCCGCCTGCACCGTACGTGATCCAGCTTGCAACGCAAGCCATTCCTGCTCATTCAGGAACACCACCGGTGCGTGACTGAACGATTCATTTTGCACAAAACCACTCACCGTCCACTCCATTCCGGAGGCTTGATCCACCAGAACCGTGCCGATCGTTACGCCGGATTTCGCCAGCTTCTGATCGACCACAACCTGTCCCGCAGACTTATCGTTGATCGCTTTGCCTTCGGTAACCGTAGGTGAAAGCCAGCTTCCCGGGTTCACCATAAATAGGGTGACATCGATCTTTTTGGTATCGTCCGCCGGACTAACCGTGGTCATTCGGACCCCAAGCGGCTCGGCGTTGGTCTGTCCAACGATAGCACGTGCCTTATCCAGCTCCTGCTGGCCCACCTGTGAACGAGTAAATCGATGATTCGAATCCTGTTCGAGTATAAAATGGTTTGCTGCCATATTTTTAATCGAAGCCGCGTTATCATACGACAGCCCCTGGGCAAGTCCGGTTACAAACAACACCAGAAACGAAACCAGCACCATGATGGTCGCAATCAAGGCGTATCGTCCTCTTGCAAATCTGATTTCTCGTATAGCCAAGTACATATGCTCTGACCTCCCTCTTGATAGCCCAAGTATAGGAGGTGAAAATGAACGGAAAATGAATAACATATTACATCTGCGGAAGCGTTACGGCAAAGAGCGTACCTTCAGCTGAACTGGACACCTCAATCGTGCCATGATGGAGACGAATAATTTTCTGTACAATCGCAAGGCCCAGGCCAGTCCCTCCAGATGAACGTTCACGCGCATGATCCGCCCGGTAGAAACGGTCAAACAGAAACGGCAGATGCTCGGCTGCGATTCCATCCCCAGTATCCTGGATATACACGACACACGCTTTATCCATTTGCTCTGCCCGAATCTCGATGCTACGGCCCTTGGGCAGATGCTGCACGGCATTACCAAGCAAGTTCATCCAAACCTGCATCAGTAACACTTCATTGCCCGTAAACTGTATGGATTCCGGTACAGACATGCGCAGGGATAACTCCTTCTCCTCCAATTGCCATTGCAACACTTGAACCGCTTGACGGAATTGGCCTTTCAGCGAGAAGGTCGTTTGGGTTCCGGTCATATCTTCATGACCTTGTTCCAAGGAAGACAGGAGTAACAATTGTTTACTGAGCAACGAGAGATGCCGGCTTTCTTTTTCAATAATGGATGCATAATGCGCCCGTTCTTGCTCTGGTAATTCACGGTCCGCGACCAACTGCGCAAATCCCTGAATAGAGGTTAACGGTGACTGGATCTCATGGGATACGTTCGACACAAACTGCTGCCGAGCCTGATCCACCCGTTCCAGTTCACGGCTCATCGTCATAAAATGCTGGGCAAGCTGCCCGATCTCGTCACGTCTTGCTGTATTTAATTTCAGATTATAATTGCCCTGGGCTATGCGTTTCGTCGCTTCCGACAGTCGTTCAATCGGATTGACCAGATAACGCGTACTGAACAGAAAGATCAGGACACTGATCCCCACCGTTAATGCCCCAATGAGCGCAAAGAAAATCCGCAGTTCTCCAAATTGCAAAATAACATCGGGACGCATGAACATAGCATAGCGCGCATCGCCCACCTGTAGCGGAACCCCCACCGTATTGCTTAATTGATTGTCAAAAAATCCGGTAATAAACGGTTGGCTCGGAAACTCGGCCACGCCATGATACACATCGCCGCCCAATACTAGGCGAATAGCCTGCCTGTCCAACTCTTTTTCGCGGAATTCACGGCCGTAAAACCGATCATCGCCCTGACCATCCGTGACATAAATCTCGTATCCTAATGCCGCTGCATTGTGAAGATATTGCTCTACCGTACCCGGCTCAGGCTGCTCTTCGGCAAACTTTTTCATGTCCATGGCGATACCGACCAGCTTCTCATCATTAAAGTCTTTGAGTTTAGCGTGATAGTAGATGTTGGAGAAAAAGAATCCGAGCAAACTACTGACGATAATCACCGCCACCGTAATGAGAAATATGCGAACGTATAATGATCTCAATGCGATTTCACCTCGATTTTGTATCCAATGCCCCGCACCGTCTGAATGACAAAATCATCGGTATAATCCGCAAAGCGGTCACGCAACCGCTTGATATGTACGTCGACCGTTCGGTCATCCCCTTCATAATCCGCACCCCAGATGAGCCGAATGAGTTCATCACGCGAGAACAGGCGCCCCGGAAACTGCGCAAGTTGAGACAGTAGCTCAAACTCCTTCATTGGCAAAAAAAGAATAGACTGCCCATCGCTCACTTCCACATTGTTGCGGTCAATCACGATCCGGTTCATGCGAATCATATCGCTGGAAGTTCGGTGATATCGGCGAAATAAAGCTTTGACCCGGTACACCAGTTCCTCAGGTTCAAACGGCTTGGTCACATACTCATCCGTGCCCCGCAAATATCCTTCTTTCTTATCTGCCAGCTGATCCCTTGCGGTCAGCAATATAATAGGAATGTCGTAATGCTGACGTATGTAATCACACAGTTCAAGTCCGTCCATGCCTGGCATCATGACATCGAGGATCGCGAGATCGATCGTTGTCTCCTGTATTATTTTGACCGCCTCCACTCCGTCCTGTGCTTCATGTACCCGGTATCCCTCCTTCGTCATGACATGGCGCAGCAGTGCTCGGATATTGGCATCATCGTCTGCCAGCAGCAGATGTTTCATCTCGTTGTCCGCCCTTCTATAGTGATCCTGCCCCGATGGTAGCACAAAAACGAAGCCATTAGCCAGCGCAGTTACCAGTACAGTCACCAGTATAGCTGTCTGAGTCAGGTGCATGTTTATATTTTCGCAAATCTGGTTGACACTACTGTATGACGGAATTATAATGAACACATAACATATGAGTGATTGCTCATATGTTCATATCAAGTAACCAAACGGCACTAGCATTGAAACATGTAACATAACTCTACTCAGGACAACAAGATATAAAGTGATGTTACAGCAACCTGCAACAGAACCCCGCGCATTAGAAACAAGCAACACGTAACTTGTATTACTCAACTGCAACAGGCAACTTACATAACGGAGCAAGGCTCCCAAGGAGAGGATTTCAATGTCAGGACAACAACACGGGCACAATCATGGACATGACCATGGACACAATCACGCGCACGGCACGAATAACAAAAAAGTACTGCTCTTTTCCTTCATTATCATTACCTTCTACATGATCGTAGAAGCCTTCGGGGGATTCATTACGAATAGTCTGGCACTCATCTCCGATGCAGGCCATATGCTCTCAGATTCCATTGCACTCGGGATTGCTTTACTGGCATTCACATTCGGGGAAAAAGCCGTCAATACGGGTAAAACCTACGGTTACAGACGTTTTGAGATTCTGGCAGCAACGTTAAACGGCGTTACGTTAATTGCTATTGCGCTCTACATTTTCTACGAGGCCATTGGCCGCTTTATCAATCCACCCGAAGTGGCTACTATGGGTATGCTGATCATCAGTACGGTCGGATTGCTTGTGAACATTCTCGTTGCATGGATTATGATGCGTGGCAGCGATACCGAGGGTAACCTGAACATGCGCGGTGCTTATCTCCACGTAATCAGTGACATGCTCGGCTCGATTGGTGCCATTGCTGCTGCCCTGCTCATGATGTTCTTCGGCTGGGGCTGGGCTGACCCGCTGGCGAGTGTCATTGTGGCGATACTCGTATTGCGTAGTGGGTATTATGTCACCAAGTCTTCTTTGCACATTCTCATGGAAGGTACACCTGCCAACGTGGATGTCAACGATCTGGTACAGACGATACAGCAGGTGGATGGCGTCAAAGGTGTACACGATGTTCATGTCTGGTCGATCACCAGCAACCTGAACGCACTGACCGCACATATTGTCGTAGACGGCACGATGGATGTATATGCGTCCGAAATTCTGGTGCAAAAAATCGAGCACCTGCTGGAGCACAAAGAGATCAAACATGTCACCTTGCAGGTTGAGTCGGAAAAGCATCTTCACGACACCTCCGTCCTCTGCACCGTAAAAGGTGACGCACCTGACGCACATGCGCATCACCATCATTAATTTTAGTGCAGGTTAGTGGATACTCGCTTTTATTTGGATAAGAAAGAACAGGACGATTCCCATTAAGGGATCGCCCTGTTTTTTTATTGCTGTTGCAACATTAGCATTATCGCACGTAGGCGCAGCTTTCGCACAGCATCAGTACAGCATTGGATCGGCATTGCATTGCGTTTATACCGTAATGAACTCCAGAAACTCCAGCCGGTTACCAAAGGGATCATTTGAATAAAAGCGTCGTACTCCCTCATCTGCTCTTGCTTCATCATCTACGACTTGGATACCGTGCATATCCAGGTGTTCACGCAGCTGCTCCAGGTTCTGAACATGAAAGGCGGGATGGGCTTTGGAAGCGGGTACAAAATCATGTTGCACACCGATATGAACCTGATGAACGCCGCACTGAAACCACACACCGCCGCGTTTCTGCAGCAATGCAGGCTTTGGAATCTCTGTCCAGCCCAAGATTTGATTGAAGAAATGTCTGGCTTCGTTCTCGCAACCTTCAGGAGCAGCCAGCTGCACATGATCAATGCCATTGAAATGAAAATGCATGTAATTCATCACTCCTTCGTTCAGTTTCACTTAATGAAACTAAGTTTCGTTTTATAATTCCATTTTATAGATAAAATGACAGTACGTCTAGGGTGTTTTTCGGCAAATCACATCGTTATGTATTCCAATCCAAAGGTAACCGTCTAAATATCTATCTCATCCCAATTCAGAATTACATATCCTAATTGACACAGCAGAATAACAATATAACTGATATTAATGATCATACTTCTTTTCAGAATTCTAATCTGTTTCTCCTGTTCTTCTGGATCAATTGCTCCACGTCCCGCCCTCAACTTAATTCTATATCTCTGCTTCCGTAACATCGCAAATTCCAATACCCCAAAAATTCCCCAAACCAATGTAAATAACAATAATAATGCATTAGCTAGCGACAGCAACATGAGTGAACCCATATCCCAACGTTGTTCTATCCCCCATTTGAAAATTAAATTCACCATGACTGTCATAACAACCAGCCCAAAACCGATGTAGCTCAAATAAGGTGTAGACCAAGTTTCACGCCTGTCTCGCATTTCTCTATCCCTCCTTAGGTTTCAATTATTTCACCTGTAGTGCATCAGCTTCTGCGCTTCCATCTTCAGACCGAATGAAATGAGCCGATCTTTCATCGCTCGATATACATCAGGATCATCGAACCCTTGGGCCTGACTGTCCCGGATTAAACTAAACAGACCCACCTGATCTGCGCCCGATATATAGGATTTTAACTGCTCCTCCTGATCGTACGGTATTTCTTTCTCATGCCACGGATGAGGCTTCGCTCGCTTCTGATCACCCACTAAATCTTTCCGCAGCGCAACTCCAAGGCCATCAAGTGTATCGATAACGACTTCACTGCGTCTGATCTGACGTGCTTCCTGAATGTAAGAGTAACCGTCCCGAATGGGCTGAAGATCAAATCGCTGCATGGCCAAGTCACGAAACTTATTTTTTTCTTGATCCCAACGCTTCCTATCGAAGTATTCACTTTCACTTGCGCCAGCCGCTTGCTCTATGACGTAGTTCAGGTATTGTTGTTTCGATTCAAACTCATTCAGGAGCAGTCCCTCATGACCTGAGAAAGCCAGAGCAAAAAATTCCCGAATATTGCTGGCAACAACCCTCGCATAACGCCCAAAATCCATGGGGTCTACACGAATTACAGGCGCTAAGCTTAGATCGGAAGCACACCCAAAGTCCGTCAAAAATGAATAATGAATGCCATCCATGCCTGTATTGGCAAACACGATCGCATCAGCGGGAGAACACAAATAACCCCCATGATCATACGGATCAAATTGTAGAAAATAACCCGTCGGTGTCTCCAGATAAGGTACTTCGCGCTTAATCTCCTGCTCCCAATCCATCATATCTTGCAGCAATTCAGGAATCTTATAAGTGCTCGTCATTACACTTCCTCCTCCGTAATACATCATTGACTGTTTGGGTTCTTGAATGGAACGATATTCATCGTATTCTTACTCAACTAAAACGCTAACGATCACCAGAAGCCTTATTTGGCCTGTTTCTCTGCTTTTTATTTTCTAACGATCCACAGAGACGCTATTTAGCTGATTTTGCTCCAATCCAGTGTATTTTTGAGGTTTTTGCAAGAAATAAGCTTCGTGGGGATCGTTAGAATTGGAGTACCACTTAAGTCCTCGCGACACCCAGTATCCGTGCATATAGATTATTTTGTTGAATACTGAAAAATGACAAGAGCCCCGACTTTAAGCCAGAGCTCTCTTATTATATTGATCGAAATATTTCCACGATCCCTTTATTCCGCCAGCACTCCAGCCATAATAATCCGATCATTAGCCTGTGCTTTCAAAATAAACAACTTCCCCCCACTGGAGCACGTCCCTGCTCATGTAAAACTGAACTTCTCATACAAATCTTTCATGATATCGTAACCTCATCTAATTTCTTTACTAATCCCCCTCACAGAGCCCCTTCCACAACTCCCATGCTTTAAGATATTCGGGCAAGTCCTGCGGATGATGTTTGTTGCTGAGCCCAATCCGGCAGTATAGATGAACCAGAGTTTCTTCCATCAATCTGGACTTATTCATAGTCACCTGCTCAAGATACTCGAATACATCCCATAACAATGCCGGGTCGAGGTCATCGGGTGAGGAACAAAAAGCATAGAGAAAGTCATAGAGAACCGGGCCCACCATGGGAGACGGATCAATCACCCCGATTAGTTCCTTTTGCTTGAACACAAGATTATGTACACCTGCATCCCCGTGCAAAAGAAACCTCGCCGCCTCATCCTTCTCAAACAGACGATTCACTGTAGATTGAACAAGTTTGTAATCTTCCGCTGTAAGCACATCGCCAAGATTCTCTCTCGCCTCATCAATACTAATCTGATTGAATCCCTTCCATGTCTCACGTGGATACTCCATTCTTCCCCATAGCTTAGTATCCGGCAATCGCACATATGTATTAAACAGCTTTTTCACAAGCCGGGTTAACCAGGCTTTCTTCGCTCCCCGATGGTTATGAGTCACACCTTCCATAAAGCTGTATGCAAAATAAGTGTTGTCCGAACTCGTAAAAAGAACCTTTGACAACAGCATCACTTCACTGTAAGTACTCAGAAACTGACATGTAACACGAATGTCCTCAGGATCGTCCCATTTCAAAATGTACCGTTCGCCCGAGCTAGCAAGTAGCCTGAACACCCGCCCCGCCGTCGTTCCCGACAACTGTCTTACTTCCACGATCTGTTCGTGAATGCTATGTTTTTGAAAAAGTACGTTCATCTCCTCGATGCTCGGTTTGATGTTCATCCTATCTTTCTCCCTGTTTCATCTGATCTTTGCCAGCAACTTCTCTTTCTTCTGATCGAATTCATATTCCGAGATGATATTTTTGTCCTTTAAATCCCCCAATTGTAAAAGCTGTTCATGGACGTTAACTACTGGTTTGTTTAACTTATTGACTTTTACAAGCACAAAAATAGAATAAGGTATGGCAAAAAACATAGATAAAAGTGCTATTCCTACCGCAGCCCCCTCGTTTGTAGGCCCCACAACAAATATGAACAATAAAGTCAATGTAAATAATATAACTGCGATGATGGATAATCCCTTCAAAATTCATTGCCCCCTAAATGTTAAATACTTTTCTTTTCTTCCTCAAACGGACTATCTGCACTGGTTACTTCCTGTATAATGACAATCGGATCAGAGATCAAACCAAGCTCCTCATCCTTCGGATACGTGACAGCAATGGTAGGCTCAGGCCCGGCAAATGCCATCATCGACTCCATATCCTCCCACATGGTACACAGGAAAAAGTGTGCGTAGGCTCCTTGCTCAACCACTTTCAGATATGCTCCGCGATTCCCCTTAACAGCGAGTGTATCTTTCACACCTGTTTCAACCTCGTATTCCAAAAAAGCTTCCTTGTTCTCCAGCGGTACCGCTCCATGCCATGTTCTTGCGATCATACGCTCACTCCTTATAAACGAAATTTCCAATAATCCAATGCACAACCTCCAAAATATCAGCTGCAATATAATCCGGCTCCGTCTGGGCCCACTTATGTCTGAAATTCGTCAACGAGGATTCGCCCCAACCCGTTCTCACTATAATCTTCGTTGCTCCTACGGCATGCGCAGCAAGCATGTCCGTTTCGCCTACGTCTCCGATAACGATGCACTTGGTCAAGTCTAAACCATGCTGTTCAGCAGCCTGATGTAACATGCCGGGTTTAGGCTTTCGGCAGCCACATTCTTCTTCATGAGGGCAGATGTAGGCCTGGTCGAACCCGTATTCCTGAAACTGCTGTTCAAACTCCTGAATCGTTGCTTGTCCGCGTGAAATTCGGTGTTGGTTGGTAATTGCGAATACCTTCATTCCGTTTTGCTTTAAGAGCATAATCGCTTCCTGCGCATTTGGATATAACTCAAAGTCTCTCGGATGAATAAAATGTCCTGTACCACCGATCGTGCCATCTCTGTCAATAAAAACAGCCTGAACGTTTTGCATTGAAGTCATAAACGTTGTGCACCCCCGATTCAAGTTATCATGATATCCACCACTCACTAACTTACATGATCCACCGCTTCACACAGCTATTACACTTTTTCATCGATAATATGTTGACTGTCCTGCCCTTTCGTATACTGAAGCTGCCTGACTTCTGCGCGCAGATCACGTACTTCCTTCATCAGTAGATCAAGTTTCCTTGATGTTTTGGACGAATCTACGGCATAACGTACAACGGCTGCAACGATGAGCACGAAAATAATGCATACAAAAACGGCAATGAACGATGTAAATAATTCCATAGTTGTGTACATCTCCTTGGTGTCTATGAACTTGCGTGCCTGACAAAAGCATAGTCCAATTCATCTCTTTAATAAATATTCAATTTAATTGTAACATTTTTCAACTCCTCCCGTTGTCTTAAATGAAGGAGGATGAAATCTGGAATGAGGAGTGATTTATATGCCGAACTATTCAAACAGTACCAGTCCTCCCTGCATCTATATCTCTACCGGATGTGTGGATCACAAGAAACGGCTGAGGAGTTAGTTCAAGAAACATTTTACAGAGCTATGGTATCCATGAAAACCGAACATGCCGACTATGCCAGAGCATGGCTGTACAAAGTAGCCCGACATTTATTTATCGATTGGTACCGAAAGAACCGCGGGGAAATGGAAATGAGCCGGGAACTGGAGAAACAAAGTGTAGAGAATACATATCGTACTCCCGAGGAAGTACTCGCCGCTCGTGAACGGGTAAAGCTCATTCAACAGGTCATGAAGAAACTGCCCGAACAATATCGGACTGTACTGCTACTTCGCGAGATGAATGAGCTGTCTTACAAGGAACTTTGCAAGGTTCTGGATATGAATATGAGCCAAGTCAAAGTTACCCTGTTTCGCGCCAGAGCACGATTTAAAGAAGAGATGTTACAGATGAAAGGAGAGAATGAATGATGTCCAAACCAACGGAACCCGATGAACTGCCTGTACTCCATGCAGATGATTTTGAACCTCAACGCCCGGAATGGGGTCATAAGCAATTTAGACGAATGGTATGGAAAACACGTTGGAAATTTTTCCTGAACGCAGGGGGAGTTCTACTTTTAATATTTGTACTCTATCATGTCTATATTACGGCTCTGCATATGTATTTCGATCAATCCAAGGTGCGGAACGAGTTCATGCGTTCTATTATTTCGGTGGTGGAGATGCATGGTGACGGACTGCGCGTCGAAAAAAGTCCCCATCAGACGTTTGAAGTCACTCCCTTTCTAACACAGAAGGCCAATCTGAAGGTATATCGCCTTGTCGGTTCATCGGAAGTCATTACTGGTGAGGTTCAGGCCGAACGAAGTATTACGGGTAAATTCAGTTACAAGATGAATAGCACCGGTGCTTATTTAAATGGAAACGAACCCGGTCCATTTTACCTTCCGTATGACTTGGTTGACGGCAAACCTTCCCATGAGGACACGGAGGAAAATAGCGCTTCCAAGCGGCTTCGTAAAATAGATGACGGACATGTTGCCGAGATGTCGATCTCATTGAAAGATCTAAAATCGCCTGAGCAATTGATGCAGCTGCTCTCTAAATATGATGTCCGAGTAACAGCAATGCCGATCTATTCAGGCGAAATGCAGGAAAAAAATCTTTCCTATTCGAGAGCAGGACTGTTTGATTATGATGTTCCTCATCTGACGCTTAAGCCGCTCTATGAAATGGAAGACGGCGGAGGCCGATGGTTTAATTATTTTCCTAGAGACACTAAAGATCAGGAGCTGGCACAGTCAGAAGGAACGATGAAGGAACAAATCCAAGCCATGATGTCTGATTTGGAATGGATGACGAGCAACCTCAGTTACAACGGTGTTGATTGGGATCAACGACGACTTGCCTATCTGAAAAAGAATGGCGTACAAGTATACGGTGCTGTTGTAACAGGGCCCGTACGCGAATTGCAGAAGATTAGCGAGAATCCGGAATTCCAGCATGTTCATCTGAACCGGGTAGAGATATGGAATTGGGATTAAGCATACACGGTCTTCGATTGGAAAAGAGACCATGCCTTGGTGTGAACAGGCATGATCTCTTTTTTTACATACATGAGATACAAATAACGCAGCCGAAGCAAAATGGTAACCCCTCACTCAATCTCCGCAATAATATCGGTACAACGTACGATCAATTCAGGCATAGGTTCTCCATCCAAAAGAACATGCAGTTCGTACCCCTGATCGATCCCATACAGCTCCTGGTACAACCAGTGACTGCCAACGATCTCACCTTCTTGCTTAACAATTTCAGGGGCAGTCAACGTGAGTTTATTGATTTCGGTGAAGCCGCCACGGTTGTCAAAACTGATAACCAGATTATCGGAGTGCAACAGTTTGGTCACCTGGCAATCGTGAAATTGCACCCGGCGGTGAACATCATCCGCAATATTCTGATCCAACATCGCTTCCCTGTAGTCTTGTCCGATGCGTTCCATCTCTTGGGTATTCTCTGCACTCTTTTTCTTGAGTTGCCGCAGGACATCGCTTGTACAATAACCCAGTGCAAACACTCGGATGTCCGCAATCTGTTCCAAGATCTCAGCAGGTAATTTCTCCGCATGGTATCGGAAGTTCCACTCCATCGCTTCTTTATACTTGTCTTTACATTGCTTCTCATCAAAAGCAGGACGGGCATCATATTCGGCAATCAGCTTCTCAATATGCGCTCGCTCTTCCGGCGGCATGTGATACACCATCTGGTCTTCTGCCGTGATCTCTTCCCCGCTAAAAGCTTTGTCTGCACGGGTCATCACCTGGCCATCCTGCTCCAGCATGAATCGAGGATCGGTATCATAGATCTCACGCTCTTGCTTTATATGCTCTTTTTCCTTCCGTTTATACAGTCTCTGGAAAAGAGCCTCATCCAGCGACGCCGCGCCTTTATGTACTCTCAAGCCAAAATGAAGCCCTGTCTGCTGGCACGTTTCATACCACTCTTTTGTTAAATATTTCATAGGCCTCTCTCCTGCTTGTAGAGCTTTTTAATCTCTGATGCGAATTTGGCTGCGCCGGGAATACGTGTGCGTTTGAAAAACGCCGTTAATTGTTTCGGATGATTCTTCACCAGATCATATTCAATGACCGTGATTGCGATAACCGATCTCGTAAATCCCAAAATCTCTACCACTTCCGACCGATCCCCTGCATCCAGTTCTTCGCCCTCAGCAAATTCCCCGTCCGGATCATCATCCAACTGCTCACTGAACGTTAACCGGGCTACCACATAAGACATAATCTCGTCCTTGTCCTCGGCAATCTGTTCCATAATCCACTGCACACATTCTTCTTCGGTTGGAGCAGGGCCGTTAAAGCCCTCCAGAACATATTTGCGTTCTCTAAAAGAATCCATCAGCAACGATGCTTCATAACTAGCATGTTCCACAAATTTCACCTGAGGTTTAAGCTGAACAAGTTCAGCCGTGACATTTTTATACCAATCGCTGGTTAGAAATTGTTCTATAGTTTTCATCGCTACTCCTCCAGATTTTCCAGCCTCAACATTCTCTTACACTCACAAACATGCCGGTCTACACCCAAGATTGAAAAAACTTGTGTTTGATCTCTTTGTCGTTCCGCGCGGCCCATTCACGGACAGCTTCCACCCCTGCGGTCTCTTGATCTCCCTTAAAATAAAAACATAAATCCATTGGCACAATCCGTTTACCATACAATTTAAACCCGATTCGTCTGTAATTCATATAAATACACTCAATCTGAGAAGCATCGTATTTCTGTAATTTGGTAGAGATGATATGATCGCTATCCAGCGTAACGCTAGGTTTGGTGAAAAATATCCGCCCGACTAGAAAGATGATATAACCCATGATGAAGACGAAAAAAAATAAATCGATGTATTTCATAACACCATTTTCATCATAAAAAACATTTCTAGAAAATAAAACTACAATCATTAACATACAAATTAATTGCAGTACAGCTCTTGGATAAATCGTCTTGAACGTAATGAGTTATCCCCCCTGATTTTTGGTTAGGTTATATTAGTTGCACTTTATTAATTGTTCGGTGCCAAGTCTTCTAACTGTAACAACTCTAGCTTGCCCGCAGGTATGCTTGCATGTAAATCTCCATTCATGATATCCATCGCTTCCCATTCAACAAACACAACAAAATGATCTGTAAGTTGGGAATATTCGGACCATTTAGTCGTTACATTTAGCTCGTAGGCAACCTCCTGCCACAAGCGCTTGCCTTCTTCAAACCAATCTCCTCTGCTACGCCAATATATAATCAAAGTTCGAAGCCTCTGGATCAGATCATGATCCTCCAGCTCTTGTTGATCATTCAATGGATGTTCGCCTGAACTCCAAAGTCTGTAATGATAATACTCATCATGCTCATCTTTTTCTTCTATCTGTTCCTCTCTTACCTCATCCCAACCCGGGTTGAACATAGGCGAGTACACTGCATGAACTTCATCATGCAAGTAGATGGATAAGAAACAATAGGAACTTTCCGATGGAGAGTCACAGAGCGTATCTATGGTTTGCTTCACCGCCAACATGAGTTCCTTTTTCACCGTTTCCCGCAATGTCTGAACTTCTGTGTCTGCCATTCTGACATAAATCACACCTTGCGTTCCATCTAACACTCGTAGCAGGATATTTTGCTTATCATATTCGAAATACGTTCGGACAAGATGATCGTAATATTTATTATTTTCATATTGCGGCTGATAGACTTGCACAAGCAGGTTGCCCTCATAAATATATTCTTCAACGTTAATTTTATTAAACCGAGAAAGATATTCTACAGATCGATAGACATGCCCGCCCTGCAACCTATATTCCTTCACTCCATCCAATGTGCCCTCAACATATGTTCTTGTCGTTATCAGATCATCTTTATATGTAACATACGTATAACCGTCAATGAGATCGTCACAGGCCAATATCAGCAATCTGCCTTGATCATCAAACTCGTAATAGGTATCTGTTTCTTCGTTCGAAAGTTCTCCAGGGATTTGTCCCTCACGTTCCAACCAAAAGGGCATAATGTCATACCGTTTACTTGTTGTATACTCTCTTCTATGTACCTTTGCCTCAGCTTCTTGTTTGTAAAATAGATAATTGTCCATTGCGTCCTGATTAAGCTTCTCATAATATTGTTCATTAATCATATTTCTCACACCTCTCTATTGATGCGTATTAATCTGCAACCACTTGGAAGGGGCTTTTCTGACAAAATGCTTTTCTACAAAATCCAGAATATCATCTATTCCGGGCAATGCTGCGTTTTGTTTGGCTTCGTCAAACGTCATCCATCGGTAATCGCTATGCTCATGATTTAACTGGACAGACTGATCCTCGTGCACATAACCTACAAATACAGGGGCCATATAGATATAATCCTCTGCGTGTGAATAGAACTGTTCGAACTGATTAGTCGTGTACAAACGAACATTCGTGATGCCGGTTTCTTCATGAATCTCTCGAAGCGCGGCTTCCCATGCCTTTTCCCCTTGCTCAATACCACCGCCAATATAACACCACTCACCATGAAGCATTCGACCAGCCCGTTTCAGCATCAGGACATGAAATTCATTCAGATCTTTCTTCAAGAGTACCACCGCAACCCCTTCACAGCGGATCGGTACAGTCTGTTTTTCTGGATTGGTTAGATCGCTTGAGTTGGCCGGAGTATCCTTCGTGGACTTATTAACTTGTTTAGCCCTATTGGCTTGCATGTTTTGGTCGGAATGGCTTAATTGACCCGTTTGATTCACTTGGCTTAATCCTTGCGCATTCGTTGTATGTTCCACCGATTCTCTCCCCTGTCCTTCACGTTTTTCTTGGAATTAAAAGTCCTCCAACACCTTCGACTTATCCCCGTAAACCTTGTCCAGATGATCTTCTCCCCAGTAACACAGAAGATCCAGCGCAGGCTTAAGTCCCAATCCATACGCTGTCACCTCATACTCCACTCGCGGAGGAACCTCAGAGTATACCTTACGTTGCACGATCTCATCCTTTTCCAGTGCTCTCAGCTGTGTGGTCAGCATTTTCTGCGTAATGTCGGGAATTAACCGCTTCAGCTCCGACGTTCTTTTGCACCCTGTAAACAAATGATAAATAATGAGCGGCTTCCACTTGCCACCCATCACTTCCAGCGCTGCTTCAACGCCAACTCTATATTTCTTGGGAGCCTCACTATTTGTCTGATCTTGTTCCATCTTGGTCTTCCCTCCGTTATCTTTCCGAGCCTCATGTCATGGCCTTTATATCATGGTTCTTAAATCATGACATTTCCATCAAGGTACTTTTAAGTTTCACGTTCAAATTTCATGCTCTTAGGGTACTTTCATCTCCCTATAGAACAATAAAGTGCGTACTTCCAGATGTTTTCAACTCTGTTTATAATAGCATCAGCAGAGGAGCTCTGGCTACCGAACCGTGCTCCAGAAAGGTTGTGATTGATAATGAACGTATTAGTGGTGGTGTCTCATTCGCGCAAAGATTCCCTGACCTTTCAGGTCACCGATCGTTTCGTTCAAGGTCTGACCGAAGCAGGTCATCAAGCCGAAATCGTGGATTTGCACGAGATTGGTTTTGATCCGGTCCTGCGGGCAGAAGATGAACCGGACTATACGCAAGATCATCAGCGATTCTCCCCCCAGATTGAAACGGAAATTGCACGTCTCAAGAAACACGATGCCATTGCTCTTGTCTTCCCTCTGTGGTGGTGGCATCTGCCAGCGATGCTGAAAGGGTACATTGATCGCGTCATGAACAACAGTTTTGCCTATGGTGCGAACAATCTGCATCATGAGCAAATTCTGTGGATTGCTCTTTCCGGTGTGACGGAAGAACAGATGAATAAGCGGGGCTATGGTGACTCGATTCGCAACCTGCTCAATGTCGGTATCGCCGATTACTGCGGTGTGTCCCGCTCCAAGGTTGAATTCCTGTACGAAACGGTGGATGCTCCGCCGAAACACTATGAGGAACTGCTGCATCAGGCGTACGAGTTGGGCGTTAACTATGCCAGCGCATTTGCTGAACAGTCAACATAATAAATGGTTAGGGTCCATCCACCCCTTTCACAATTGAAAAAATAAACGCCTCACATTCCGCTCCGCCTTTGGTAAAATGAATCACCCGTTTCCGCTTCTCAAGAGCGGTTACGGTAAGTAAACACTCCGGCATTACACATCAAAAAGGGCCACTCAACTGAGCGGCCCTTCCTGTGTTTTGTGCTATTTTACGATACTAACGTCGTTTGACCAGTTTGGATATATTCGTTACACCCGAATCTCCAGCTTTATTTCATCGTTGCAAGCAGAAACTTCTTCAGCATGCTGATATCCGTAATGCTCTCATTACACGCCTTATCATCCATACACACATACTGGCCAACGGATGCAAAATTGTCCGCCGACTGTGCCTTGGTCTTCACGTTGAAAAACCCCAGCTCCTGATGGCGATGACAGAACATGCAGTACCCCTTCTTATTCGTGGGCGTAATTCGTCCCTCAATCCCGAGGAATTTTCCTTCGTGCGGGTACACGATGAACAAACGGCTGGTCGCAATGTCCATCCATCTCAAGTACGTGGTGTGTGTATAATCGATGGATTCCAGATCAGGTAGCTTAAGCTTCTTCGCCTTTGGAAACAGTTTTTGAATCTGCTTGGCTGTAACCTGTGGGTATGGAATCAGATATTCTTCAAGCTGATTCAGGTAAAGCTGCACGTCATGCGGCGTCGCATACGAGGACAGCTGCTCCAGCAGCTGCTTTTGTTCCAGCGTCAGATCATCGAAGATGCCTACGGCATTCGTACTGACGGTGTAGCGGACCGTATCCAATACTTTGGGGTCCACGACCGAGCGCAGCGTTTTCAGCAGAAATTTGGCTTGTTTATAAATATAGTTATATTGATGATTATGAATAAATGGTGTTTGCATGGCCTTCAGCCCCTTATTTATAGTGGTCAAGCAAATAAGGTGCAAAGCCTGCGGGTCGAACCATGATATTGGTGTTGCTTACTCAGGGCACACGATCTCATTTTGTCGCGCCCTACACAAAGTCCGCCCCTATTCAGGCTTTGCGTAAGGCTTTCTAGCGAACGAGCAATCCGGCATCATCCCTATTGCCACGTCATAACCCCCAATACAGTCGATATACGGGAATTATAGCAGGAATGGTGGGAAGGGGGCAATTACAACGTTAGTATCGCCTGCACTTCACCACAAGCCAATACATCACCCGTAAGTTGAAAACCAAGCGAGTCATAAATGCTCTTTGCAGCCAGATTTTCAGGCTTATATGTCAGCTCTACCACTTTGGCTTCCCCACGCGGGGCTGAACGTGCATACCCAATCGCTTTCTCTACCATTTCTCTGCCGTATCCCTGGCCTTGGTACCGATGGTCAATCATCATTTTGAAAATGCCATAGCTGCTATACTCGAAATTTCCATCTCCATCGTCATAATACATCGAAATAAATCCGACCATTCGTTCTTCCTTGTATACTGCAAATGTGATAATGATCTGTCCCTCATCCGAGGCTATGTACGCTTCTGCAAGTGCATGCTGATTCGAAGAGATGAATTGCTGCTGATCCGGAGAAACCTTGAGTTCAATACATTCAATAAAGTTATCCCAAGTGATTTTTCTGAAATCCATTTCATTTCCCCCTGCTCGTAGAGTAAATTGTAAATGCTCCCCCATACATGCTCTTGTATATGTTCATCTAGCATTATTTCACATTTTTCCTATCGTACCATTTAATTCAAATAAAGGTAACTGGAGAGATTTTAGTTAAGCATGAGAGAATGTCCTTCCAGAGAACTGGCAGTGTTGATAAAATAAAACGGGTACAGCCCAATTAGTACCAAGTGGTTCCCAATCGTCTAAAATAGATATAGTTCGCGCCAAAAGGATGTGATCATTTGAATAATAAAAGGATAATCTTTAGCATTTTTACACTGTGTATTCTACTGCTATTCGGTTTTATGAGATGGAACTATCTTGAATCTGCGTCCAGCGCGGACCTCAAATATAAGAATGATCGATGGACAGGTCAGAAATGGGTCGAATTCTATCCACCTCTAGCCTTCTCCCCCAATAGCATGGAGTTTCCACTCATTTACATCGATGAAATAGATACGAACGATATGAATAACTACTTAGCAAAACAAGCTCGTTCTGGAGAGCTGGTGAACAAATGGATTGAGAGAACTCAATATACGGACGGATACTTAGGTGTATTATTGTTGAACATCATCATAACTGTGTATAGTTGCTTCAAGATAGGGATGAAGAGACGTACTACAAGATGATCTATTAAAGACTACAAAAAAAGAAGCCGCCTCCCTGGCCTTCCCCAGTTTGGCAGCTTTCTTTTCACGTTACATTCACATAACTCGAAATCAAAAGTTTACACATGCATTTCACTTCTCAATCGCTATTAACGGCATTCTAATTACAACCTTAAGTCCCTACTCCTTCACAGCCCCGACCACAATTCCGCTTACAAAGTAACGTTGCAGGAACGGATACACGAGCAGGATCGGCAGTGCGCTGATGAAAATTTGCGATGCCCGGATGGTCCGTTGGGACAAGTTCGCAATCGCTTGCGGGTCCATCTTGGTCATGTCGCCCTGCACGATGATTGTCTGCATGAATGTCGCCAGAGGCAGCTTCTCCGAATCACGGATGTAGATGATGCCATCGAAATATGCATTCCAGTGCCCCACCATCATGAACAGAGACACGGTAGCAATAACCGGCACGGACACGGGCAGATAGATTTTCACAAACGACTGGAAGTGACCTGCGCCATCGATAAATGCCGCCTCCTCCAAATCTTTCGGCACTGTACGGAAGAAATTCAGCAACAGAATGATGTTGAACACCGCCACCAAACCAGGCAGGATTAGTGCCCACAGCGTGTTCATCAACCCGAGTTTCAGAATGAGGATATACCCCGGAATCAGGCCCCCACTGAACAGCATCGTGATGACAAAATACCACAGGTAGATATTCCGAGCGCGGAACACACGCGTTTCTTTGGATAGTGCATACGCCGCAAGCGTATTGACGATGAGTGCAAGCCCGGTGCCCAGCACCGTCCGCTCCACCGATACCCAGAGCGAGGATAAGAAATTGGAGTTATCAAACGTCTTGGCGTACGCCTCGAACGTAAATCCAATCGGCCAGAATGTCACGAGCCCTGCATTCGCAGGGGCGGACGAACTGAGGGATACCATCAGCAAGTGATACAGCGGCAGCAAGCAGAGCACCGAAAGGATGGTCAGAAACACATTGTTGAAGATACTGAAAATGCGATAAGGTAACGTTTTATGATACATGGTTCGTCATCATCCTTTCTTAGAAAATTCGGTATCCGGCAAAACGGTACGCCAGTCGGTACGAGATCACGATGAGGATCAGACTGATGACCGATTTGAACAGATTGACCGCCGTTGCAAAGCTGAACTGTCCGCTCAGCAGACCTTCGCGATACACAAACGTATCGATGATATCCGCTTGCTGATAGATTAATGGGCTGTACAGATTGAAGATTTGGTCAAAGTTGGCGTTCAGCACGTTGCCCAGCGCCAGCGTGGCAATAACGATCCCGATGGGAATAAGTGCCGGAATGGTGATATACATCGTCTGTTTCCAGCGCCCCGCCCCGTCCACTTCAGCCGCCTCATACAGAGACGGGTTGATGCCCGCCAGTGCTGCAAGGAAGATGATCGTGTTAAAGCCAAACTCTTTCCACACATCACTGATAATGACGGTGAAGCGGAACCAGTTGCCGTCCCCGAGGAAGAAGATCGGTTTGATACCAAACACCGACACCAGAAACTGATTCAATATTCCCGTCTGTGCCAGAATGTCGATCAGAATACCGGACAGCGTTACCCAGGACAAGAAGTGTGGCAGATACACCAGTGTCTGGATCGTACGTTTCAGCGCCATCTTCCGTACCTCATTGAGCAATAGCGCAAAGATAAACGGAATGATCAGGTTCATGATGATTTTCGAGCAAGCAAAGAATAGGGTGTTCCACGTAATTTGCAGGAAATAATCATTGGTCCACATATACTCGAAATGCTTCAGCCCCACCCACTCTGAACCCGTAAACCCCCGCGCAGGTTTGTAATCCTGAAAGGCCATTAGAATACCTGACATCGGAATATATGAAAAAATAAAGACCATAATGGCCGCTGGCAGCACCATGAAGTGCAGCACCCACGGCTGTTTGTAGCGTTTTTTCTTCTTTTTTTCCAGCTTGTTGCCGACATTCGCCTGCGGTAGCCGTTGACCCTCCATTTTAGCCTCCATATGAACCTTCTCCTGTTCCCAAAAAAAGTTTTTGTGTGTCTTGGGCTTCTCTGATATAAATAGTATCAAGCCATTCCGAGGTCTGACTATATAACATTGTTAGGGTGGATAGGGTTTTGTTAGTTTGATCTATATTAATAAGCATCCATTCCTCACACGAGACACTCCGATGGCAGAACAAACCTCCAATCGCCGTTATCCCCAGATTTTTTTCATTCCCTTTTCAAGGGGAAAATCCGGTGATAAATGCGACCGCGTTGCTTTTCCGGTTTTTTTCTGCCCTCTCCGTTAACGTGTGAGAAAAAGGGCAATCAATATAGTCAGTATGTGAATATAGAGGAGACTTTTTATGTATACATGGGAGCGCTTTAATGTTTTTCAAAAAGGAATCCGATCCCGCTTTAGCCTTTTCGCCAAAATCAACCTGTTAATCGTCATTCTGTTCATCCCGATTCTGATCATGTACACCTATTCGAACAACGTCACCTACGACGTCGTCAGCAAAGAACTGCAGGTATCGAACACCAAGCAGCTCACGTTTTTGTCCAGTCAGATCGACTCGCGCATCAATCAGATGATGGATTTCAGCCTGATTCTCTCGCGTGATCCGAATGTGCGTGCCTTCAACGGTCTGAACCTGTGGCAGGATAAGTACGACCAGATGCAGACGAGGTACATCATTCAGGAGAAAATGACGCTCCAGACCGGCGTAACCGATCTCTGGCCCACCCGCTACGCGGTGTACTCCCAGCAAAACAAAGAGGTTATTGCGAACTACACCCGCGATACAGGTTATGATGAGGCGTATTTGAAAAAAAACATGAGCGGACAATGGACCTACGGGGATCATTCCACCGACGCGAAAGACGCCATGCAATCTTTCTACTGGTTCTATACAGATTCATTGGCACAGCCAGGGATGCTCACAGGCAGTAATCTGGTCATTGAAGCCAGCTTCAGCCATGAGAACATTCAAAATATGCTCGACACGTACAAAGCAGGTGGACAGGGTGACCCATTCTTTTATCACAAAGGCAATGCCCCTATTCTGAACCGCACCGCAGACAAGCAGTTATCCGGCGACCTGATCCGTTATCTGGATACTCACTCGCTTGAAGATACAACGCAAGATGTCGTAGAGCTAGGTGGCAAAAACTATCTTGTCAGCACCGTCAAATCCACGTATCTGGACTGGCATCTAGTCGATGTCGTGCCGCTATATCAGATTTTGGAGCCGATCTCGCTGAGTCAGAATCTGTTCTATGCCTGTATGATTTTGCTACTTGTTGTGGGCATTTCGGCATCCATCCTTCTGTATCGCAATGTGCAGTACCCCATCCAGAAACTGATCAAAGGTCTGCGCCGCGTACAGCAAGGTGATTACTCCGTGCGTTTGCACAGCAACAACCAGAATGAGTTTTCATTCTTATTCCACCGTTTCAACGACATGTCTCACCAGATTCAGGACCTGATCGAAAATGTGTTTCAGGAAAAAATACGAGCCAGAGAAGCGACGTTGAAGCAGCTCCAGGCACAGATTAACCCGCATTTTCTATACAACTGTCTCGGTTATATCATCAACATGGCGCAGATGAAGGACGAACAAGCCGTGGTGTCCATGGCGCATAATCTGAGTGCATACTATCGCTACACCACCCGGATGGAACGGGAAACCTCTTCATTGCAGGAAGAGATCAAGCTCCTCATCAACTATCTGGACATACAGAAGCTACGCAACGGCCGTATCGAATATCACATCGACATTCCAGAGCACATGCTTGCCCAATCGGTACCGCGTTTAATGTTGCAACCGATGGTCGAGAACTCGGTGATTCATGGGATTGGGAAATCGTATACATCCGGGGAGATTCGAATCACCGGGGAAAGTGCGAATGGTTTTGGCAAAATCTATATCGATGACGACGGCCCCGGCCTCACGCCAGAGCAGTACGAAGCGTTGAACCAGGAAATGCTGGAGCCTTTGCAAGAGGAAGTCGGCTGCGGTCTCTGGAATACGTACCAGCGTATGATTCACACCTTTGGCAACCATTCCTACCTGTTGTTCGGCCCATCCCCACTCGGCGGATTCCGCACCGAAATCGTCTGGGAAATTCCGAGCGAAGACGCTGACAAGGAACCTGGGAACAACTCAGGCGGATAGATAAAGACAAATTAACCTGATCACCTCTTAAGGGCCTCGCATAACGATTGCATGTACTAAAAAACGCCTTCCAACCGCTCATTGTGGCGGCGGTAAAGGCGTTTTTTCTATCTTCTTCGTATCTTTTTGGTATCCTTTTTGCTGTTCTCTTTGCTACACTTTTTGCTATCTTCTTGCTTTCTTCTTTCCATTTGCACTACGCCTATACTTTCTTGCTCATCCGCTCATCCAGCCAATTCACAATATCCGCGGTGACCTCGTCCCGGTTCGTTTCGTTCAGCATCTCATGCCGCCCACCCGGATACAGCTTGTAGGTCACGTTGTCAATGCCCTGCTGTTTATAAGCGTTGTACAGCCGGATAATGCCTTTGCCAAAGCTGCCTACCGGGTCCTTGTCTCCAGAGAAGATATGAATTGGCAGGTCCTTGCGCACCAGATTCAGATTGTTTTTAATCCCAAGCTGCTTGAGTCCAGTGAAAAAGTCTGCGAAAAATCCTGTCGTAAACACCGTTCCACAGAACGGATCACGGATATATTTATCGACCTCTTCCGCATCCCGGCTAAGCCAGTCGAACTCAGTGCGGACAGGCTTGAACGAATCGTTGTAGCTGCCGAAGGACAACTTGTTCATCCGATGGCTCGGTACACGTCTGCCACGGCGACGAATCTCTTCTTTGGTCAACAGCGTAGCCGCATGAAGAATAAAGCGCACATGCAGTGTAGAACCCGACAAGATAACCCCGTCTAATTCTTCGCCATAGAGCATCAGATAACGCTGCGTAACAAACGAGCCCATACTATGACCCATCAAAAATAGAGGGAGTTCAGGATACTTCTTCTTAATGATTCCAGTCAGTTTATACAGATCATGCACCATCCACTCGAAGCCATCGCTATCTGCCAGATGACCCAGGTTCTCCACAACCTCTGCCGTCTTGCCATGTCCGCGCTGGTCGTGGATGTACACGATGTATCCATTCCGATTCAGTTCAAGCGCAAAACGCTCATACCGAGCCGCCGTCTCCGCCATGCCGTGGCAGATCTGGACCACTCCTTTGACCTGAATGTCACTCGCAGGTAGCCAGTTATACACATGGATTCGAGTTCCTTCGTCCGATTTAAACTGAAAATGATTTGCCGTACTCACAAAATCCCCCCGTAATGATACGTTTTATCTTTTTCGCTTCTTTTTCTTCTTCGTCGTTGTCATCTTTTTCTTTATGTATTTCTGTAGTTCCTTATTTGCTGAGCGATCGCTCCAGACTGGGTGACCAGCCGTACATATTCATCCTACTTCTCTAAGGAGGAGTTTAGCAATTGCAATTTCACCCTATATATCGGAATACTATTCATAAATATTCAATATTCATTCCATTTTTTCAAGCGCAGATGTGCACGGAACTGTTTCCATAGAGAAGCGGATTGTGGTGTGATATACTGCTTGCAACACATGTCAGATTTTGAATCGTGTAAACCTTCAAGCAAGGAGCCAAAGCAACATGCAAATGATCATTGTCGACGACGAAGCACACTGGGTGGACAACCTGTCCATGACCAAACCCTGGCATACGCTCGGGATCGAACAGGTTCACCGGGCATACTCCGCTCGTGAAGCCCTGCAACTCATTGAAACCCATCCGATCGATATCGTAATCTCGGACATTCAGATGCCGGAAATGACAGGTATAGAGCTGATCGAACGCATCCGTATCCGGGACAAAAAAATAAAATGCATCCTCTTATCCGGTTATTCCGAATTCGAGTATGCCAAAAAAGCCATCCAGTACGAAGCCGTGGACTACCTGCTCAAACCGCCAACAGATGAAGAACTGATCGGCGCGGTGCAGAAAGCCATTGACCAGTTGAACAATGAATGGGCTCTTGTCAGCTCCCTATCACGGACACAGTTTACCCTTCGCGAAAATTTGCCGCATTTGCGTGGACGCCTACTTTTAGAAGCATTACAGGGAATTCGGTTCTCCGCAAGCGAATGGGAGCGCAAACTGGACAACTACGATCTGCCCTTCCACGCCGGGGATGCCGCGCTGATGCTGGTCCGCATGGATAATGAGTTCGGCCACTACGACAGCCACGATCAGACCCTGATCGAATATGCCATCATCAACATGGCGGAAGAGATTATGGGTGAGTTTATGCACGTGTGGGGTGTGAAGGAAGAGCACGGGTATGTCGTGTTTTTGCTGCAATTGAAGGAACGTAACGGCGATATTGGAAAAGAAACCATTCTGGAGAAGCTGTCCATCCAGCTTCAATCCAAAGTAAAACAGTTTCTGAAAGGCTCCCTCTCCATTGTCATGACCGAGTGGTTCACCTTCCCGGAACAGATCTACGATCGCTTCCGTCAGGCTTCCGCCTATTTCCGCCAGATCGTCGGGGACGAGCGTGAATTCGTCATGCGGGTGACCGATGTCGAAGCACCAGCGGCACAAGGCCCGCTGGACGTGCTGTACACACCGCCTACCTTCATTCAGCTGCTGGAAAGCGGCCAATGGGACGCCGCCGAAGACAAAATACGTGCCGTCTGCGCCGAACTGGACGAGAAATGGTCGGAATCATGGGAACACTGTATGGAGGCGGGTTTTCTCATCA
Source organism: Paenibacillus xylanexedens (assembly GCF_007680605.1). Classification (GTDB taxonomy): domain Bacteria; phylum Bacillota; class Bacilli; order Paenibacillales; family Paenibacillaceae; genus Paenibacillus; species Paenibacillus xylanexedens_B. The sequence goes on along the minus strand of NZ_VEIO01000001.1, from coordinate 124,611 downwards.
CCGCTGCGTTCACGAACCTGGCTCATCGGAACAAGCTCACCCTGTCAGGTCTCATGGGCAGTGAGATCGAGCAGCTGCAAAGCGGCGACGTCTTCTCCACCATCGGCAAACTGCGCAAATGGTCGCTCGGCGTACTCGCCAAGCTCAAGGAAGGCACATCCAACGAGGTCAAAGACACCCGTTCAGAGTATGTGAAGAAGATTCAGGAATTTACGGATAAAAACCTGCATCTGGATGTATCTTTGCGTGTGCTCGCAGATCATGTGAACCTGCATCCAACACATCTGTCCAAGATTTACAAGATTGAGACTGGCGAAGGCATCAGTGAATATATCGCTCGCCTGCGGATGGATCGGGCTTGCCACAAGCTGGTCACAACCACCAAGAAAGTCTATGAGATCAGCCTGGAGATCGGCTATATGGACCCGGCGTATTTTATCAAAGTGTTCAAACGGCAATTCGGCGTGACACCTCAAGAGTACCGCGACCAGCATTAAACGAATCTTTTTCAACTTTCACTAAGAGAGTCCTATCGAAACTAACAAACTCATATAGATGCCCTCTGCTCCTCTTGGTACAGTTACAGTGTAAAGATCATACATCGTAGGGGGATTGAACAATGATCAAATTCAAAACATGGTGGTCCTTGCTCATGGTCATCGCACTCATCACCATCACTGCATGCGGCAGTGGCGAGTCAGCCAGTGAGAAAGGCACGAATGATACACAAGAGGCAGTCGGCTCTGCGGAAGCGGAAGCAGCGTTTGCCAAAGGAAAATACGACCCGCCCATCGAATTCAGCTCCGTGCTGATGCCGAAAAAATACGCTCATGGCGATACCAAAGAGAACAACGTACATGACCGTTGGATGCTCGAAACGCTGGGCATGAAGCACAAAGATACGTGGTATCCGGCCACTGACGATCAATACAGACAGAAGCTGCAACTTGCAATTGCGTCTGGCGAGAAGCTGCCTGATTTCGTAACCGTGCCAACGAACGCGGTACTGACGAATCAGCTGATCGACTCCGGTCAATTCATCGCCATTGATGAACTGTTCGAGAAGTATGCAAGCCCGATTCTGAAAGAGCACGCGGCAGCACATCCTGAGCTGTGGTACCCGTTCACCAAGGACGGCAAAAAGTACAACATGCCAATCATGGAGTATACAGATAACGACGATACCCTGCTCTGGCTCCGTGAGGACTGGATGGAGAAGCTGAACCTGGAAGCACCGAAAACCATCGCAGACCTTGAGAACATCATGGACAAATTCAAAAACGAGAACCCGGACGGCCTGTCTCCAGACAAAGTATTCCCGCTGGCGATCTCGCTCAAAAACAACACCAACACCTGGATGGGTGGACTCGACTGGTTGTTCGGTGCATACGGCACGATTGAAGAGCAATGGAACAAAGACGCAAACGGCAATCTGGAGTACGGCTCCGTGAACCCGGGTGCGAAACAAGCCCTGGCCAAGCTGGCTGAATGGATGGAAAAAGGCTATATCCACGCTGACTCCGCGCTATGGGACGAAGGTAAATCCGCCGAAAGCTGGACTGCTGGCAAAGCCGGCATTCTGCCTGGCGCAAACTGGGTACCGGACTGGCCTGCACCTGACCTGCTGAAGAACGTACCTGGCGCGAAATACAAAGCCTACCCTGTTCCGGCTGGTCCAGACGGCAAGATCGGTACGAAATGGCAGAACTCTGGCGTCAACGCAAGTATCATGATCAACAAAGATGCGAAGCACCCGGAAGCGATTTTCCTGTACTACAACTATCTGCTGGATAACCTGGCGAACCCGAAAGCGGGAAGCCCGTACGAGTACGGCTTTGCGAAAGGGTACGACTGGGATGTCGTAGACGGTAAACCGACCAGTGACAAAGAGAAGATCAAAGACTTCTCCAACGAATTCCCGTTCCTGACCGGCCCGGCGCGTATTCCGGATCTGTACATGAAAACACTCGTGAAACTCGCGAACGGCGAGAAAGCTGAGACACCTTACGAGAAACAAATGGCTGAATTCCGTAAACCGGAAAACTGGTACGCGGGTAAAGTCGTGATGTCCCAGATCGACATCCGTAAACAAAACTATTTCACTGGCGCAGCCACACCAACCATGGTATCCAAGTGGAACCTGCTCCGTCAGTCCGAACTCGAAACCTTCAACAAAATCATCTACGGCAAACTGCCAATCGATGCATTCGATCAATTCGTAGCCAACTGGAAATCCAACGGCGGCGACCAGATCACGCAAGAAGTGAATGATTGGTTCAAGTCTGTAAGTGGGAAGTAAGAATTTGTTGTTGGGAAAAGTAAAGCATTAAAACCCGAGCCGAAGCGAGTTATTCACGCTTCGGCTCGGGTTTTTAAGTTTAAAAGCAGGTTTGCTTCCTTCTGTAATTCAAATAGTATCCATTATGCTACTTAAAATACTTTTCATTAACCTCGTTATACAAGGCAGAATAATGTTCATCTTTTTCAGCAATATCCAGATCACTTGTGGATTGAATACTCATGTTACTTTGAGTTTCAGGGTAAACATATTTACCCTGATGGTTGCCAATGATCTCATAAGAACCTGAAGGTTCCTCTGGACTTTGATATAAGAACAGGAGGTAGTTTTTACCTGACTTTAGAGGTTGATACAATTCATTCGGATATTTTACATATGCACCTGCCACATCTCTCCATTTGGCATAGTACTCAACTACGTTTAGTTCCTGCCCCTCCTTCACTTCACCTTTATATACTTTCTTCACTTTTATATTTGAAAATGTACGTGTGTCTAATGGATATTTATCCTTTTGATCTAATTCAACGATTGAATTCGTCTCCTCTTCCCAGTCCGCCTCCACAATGACAGTAGCTAGTGATTCGATCTCAGAAAGAGAGTAATTTTGATAATCTGCATCTGGACGTAGTTCTTGTGCATTTAGATGCTTGTATCCAAAAAAAATACTAACCCCCATTAAAGCTACAATTCCTGCCATTATCCACTTTTTCATCTCAACACCTCCAAAATTTAATTTCCATATTTCTCTTTTAGATTGGACTTATCATAGGTCTGTACAACATAGTATCCGTTATCACCTTGTTTCATGATGGCGGTAGAAGTAGTATCTGGATGTTTAAGTCCTAATGAGTGTCCCAATTCATGTAAGAATATTTTTTTCTTTAAATTAGCAGTATGAAAGGAATACCCTACTTTGGTTTTTGAATCCGTGTTGGTATTAAATTCAATAATAGAGTCTTTCCAAGATCCGTTCCAATCACACGAATAACCCCATATAACACTATATTTATAATTGCAAGCTTGAGCCCAGTTACCTGTAGCACCAAGATTCTTTCCAATAATATTGATTCTTGCATAATGTGGTGTTTGATCTAGACTTGATTGTTCATAAGGCTTTGCCAAGCCTACTTTGGAGGATACACCATTCCAGCCGGTATACCAGCTTTGAAACGAACTTAAATGTGAGGACATACTAGATCCTACTGCTATACCTAAACTGGTTGTATTACTTGTATCCCATGATCCGCTATAATAATCTGAGCTTGCTGCCTTTACAGATGCTGTAATGAGGAATGCAGCCATTAAACAGGTTAACATTGCCATCCAACGTTTTTTCAAAATATTCACCTCTCCGCAAAAATTTGTTCAGCATTTGTTTGAATTACATAAAACACTACAGTTTAGTGGTGAAATGAACTGCATAATCCCCCCTTGTATGAACGAGTCTCAACAGTTCTATCTTTATAATCAATAGAACTTTCGAGCTTGTAGTAAATTCACCTTCGTCCTAGAAATTTAGCAAGCATATGTATTGTAAAAGAGAGCATGGAAATATCTCTGATTACAATCTAAATCTGCACTGTCACTTAACGAAAATAAGCATCTTTATCACCATAACTAAATGTTGATCACTCTAATTATATAAACGTAACATATATGGAAAATGTTTACTTAAAATTGTGTCTATTTTGTGTCTATAATCATTATTATTTTTGTCTTAACCTGAAACCTTCAATAAAATCATCTACGGCAAAATGCCAATCGATGCATTCGATCAATTCGTAGCCAACTGGAAATCCAACGGCGGCGACCAAATCACCCAAGAGGTGAATGATTGGTTCAAGTTGGTGAGTGAGAAGTAAGAATTTGTTTTTTGGAAAATAGTATGAGACAAAATAATTGAATCAAAAAACAAGCCAAAGCGTTTAGTTCTAACGCCTCGGCTTGTTTTTTGATTAATCGGGAGAAGGATCATACTAAAGATGCCCAAATGACATGAAGGAAAAAATCTGCTGACATATGAGAAAGAATCGCGTATTCCAGACCCTTTTTCCAGTATAAATAACCAAACAGAATTCCTAACACTCCATTGTTTATAATTGCTCTAATAATTATTATTGGAGTCAATTCTCCAAACAAACTCGCAGTCGCTGGCAGATGTGCTAACCCAAATAATACAGTAGACATAATGATGGCGATCCAGTATATAGCCGCAGGAATGCTTGCTTGAGTTTTAGTTATCTTCACCATTCCCCATACCAGTACCGTCATTAAACATAAACGCAGAAAAACTTCTTCGACAATTCCACCATAAAAAATAGTCAGTAAACCTTTCCACCATGCCAATGTTGGAGTTGCCGTTAATTGTGGCATATGTGGTTGAAATATGTACGTTTCGAGCATAACAATAACAAAAGTTCCGATGAAGCTACCCAATATCGCAATAATAATCCACTGTTTTGAAACTTCCGATAACCTGCCTGAGTACAATAATCTTCTTAAAATGGGAACACCAAGTTGAACTTTTTCGGCTAAAATGAGTCCGATCGTACTAGCAATAAAAGACATAAATGCGACATTCAAAATCGTAATAATAACGATCCCATACAGAGGAAGGTTGAATTGTTCAGTCAATTGAGTTCCTACGGTTCCTATCAAATAAGGTAGAATAGTAGCTCCCCCAATTACGCCAAGGATGGTGAAAGTTACAACTAACCGACCATTTTTGTTCGTAGTCGGAGACGCGATTGAATTTTCACGAAAAAGAAAGACAATAAATACCCCAAGACATATTAACCCCAGACTAGCATTGAGCAGCACTTCCCACAACGAGGAATGAAAAGATTTGGACACCGCACCTGACCCAAAAGCCAAAAACAAAACAAACCAAAACCACGTTTTATATCGTTGATAGAAGAAAGAAAGTATTTTAATCACTCCTCTTTTGAAAAAATCTCGCATTTCCATTACCGTTAACTATGCCTTACGTAACATTCTGTTTGTCTTATGTATTCTTATAGATGAACTAGTCTCTCTAAACAAACTGCTTCAATATCTCCAAAGGAATTGTCTACTCCCCCTTCACCCCGCAGATCTATACTCCACCAGAAATGTATTTGAATCTGATGTTTATTCGGAGCTCCTCGGACCCCTGTTCTTACTTTTTTTCAAAGCATTATTACAATGAGCAACAAAAATTTGGCTAGAAGTTGTATATTCCAACTTTATATTAATCATATCAATTTTGCCCATATTTGTTCAATCACTTCTCTTAAGCTCATATACACTTTTATTTTTTCGGTTTTCTCTCCTCCAACATCTATCGATTAATTGTAAAGTTTTTGCCTAGATGGTTACATGCTATTAAATTGATTCATACTCTTGATGATTTTCTCCTGATTGAAAACTTTGAGAAACCAGAAACACCATTCGGAAACAAATCGCCGAACTCCGTAAACCAGAAAACTGATACGTAGTTAGAGTCGTGATATCCCAGATCGACATCCGCAAACAAAACGTTTTCACAGACGCAGCCACACCAACCATGGTATCCAAGTGGAACCTGCTCCGTCAGTCCGAACTTGAAACCTTCAACAAAATCATCTACGGCAAACTGCCTATCGATGCATTCGACCAATTCGTAGCCAATTGGAAATCCAACGGCGGCGACCAAATCACCCAAGAGGTGAATGATTGGTTCAAGTCTGTGAGTGGTAAGTAAGAATTTGTTTTTTGGAAAAGTAGAGCATTAAAACCCGAGACGAAGCAAGTTATTCACGCTTCGTCTCGGGTTTTTAAGTGTAGAGCGGGGTCGCTCCCCCATGACATATGGGTTCGCTATACTATAAGCACAGATTTATCGTTGATATCCATAGTCGGCCTCTTCCATTTTCCTGATATACTGTTTTAATCTTTCTTGGTGTGCTTCTAGCTCTGCTAATCTGGATGTACTCCCTTCAAGGAACCTCGACATTTTTTCAGACAACTTTATTGCGGATTCTCCCTTCCATTCTTCCAACTTTCTATATATATTTTGCATCTGCTGTTCTTGCTGAATCAAGTTCTGCTGCAACTGTTCACACTGTTGAACTGCTCTTCTCAAGTCTGACAAAGAAACAGCTATTCTTCCCATATGTACACCTCCTACACGTTCGTTAAAGATACACTATGATTGATCTGCGAGAACAAAATCTTGTCTTTTCTGCTCAATATAATCTGCGATGTCTGTAATAGATTCTTGATACCACCGATTAATTCGCTCCAACATTGCTGTAGCATCATGGGCAATTGAATTAAAGGACCGACTCTCACTGGTTGATATATAAGCTTGGAACATCTGAATTGAAGAATTGGTATCACTAGCAAAATCATGTAGGCTATTCCGCATCTGTCTGGAAGCATGTGCAAGCTCCTCAGGTGTTAGCTGTATGGTGCTCCCGTGTCGATCACCCACATAATACGCAGAGTTCTGTCTAGCCATATCTACTGAGTGGGTTCCAAGTACCGCTGTAACAAGTTTACTTAAACTTTCCCTAACAGCAGGACCATATTCCTCATAAAGTTTGTTCATTTCAGCATTCAATTTTTCTCTTGTCTTCATCATCTCTGAATAGTTTTCCACTCTAGGCTGGCCATCAACCCGTCGACCATCTAGCGTATATAATGGATTACTGATGTTTCCATCTTCATCGAATGAAAAATGATCCATACTATGCGCTTTCTGACCAACGAGCATGGAATCCAAAAACTTGGACAGTGCACTCTGTTCTCCAGATATAGACGGAACACGAATAAATTCAGTCGACCACTTGTTACCGAACAACGCTTGTTCCCACCAAGTCTCTCGTCGCATTGGTAAGAAAATAGGGATTGTCTCGTATCGATTAGCTTCTTCAAAGGTCGAATTAATGTAATAGGTAGAGCCAACATGCTGATCCGCATTCTTCACTCCAGATCCAACAGTATCCCCTGGATGGACATAGGCCACATTCGTTTTCAGATAATCCCCGTTTTGAACCTTCTCTTGTAAGTCATCGGGAAGTAAATGTACAATACTTGGCGGATTGTAACTTGTTGAAGATACTCCGTTACGAATAGCAACATATTCCGCCTGAGCACCTCCCAACGAGTGCCCAGTTGTTGATATATCAGCAGTTGGGTACTCCTCCTTCACTTTCTCAAACAGGTTCATTGCCTGAACAAACTGATTATTCTGGTACCTTGCTTCTTCTTGAATAAAAGGTAGTTGCTGATGCAAAGGTAACGACGAAATCTCTTCCTTATGCCGCTCCATATAATTGTGAGTCTTCTCCAGATTTTTAGCACGATTCCCCACAACATCACTTAAATCGGTCTCCCAGTCTGTTAGTACGCTCCATATTGGACGATCAGGTGGTTCAGTCCCTCTGTAGCCTATAATAACTTGATTGTGCTCTTCGTTATAGAATACGGTAGCATCAAAACCAGAGCCGTTTGTATCATGCAACATTGCTCCCTCAGGTTCAACTATTGTCCATCCTGGAAGATTCTCGTTTTTATATCCGTTAGAGGGTAAATCTCGTTTGTATACCTCATCAGCAATGGTCCAATACGTCTTATCATTGATATAAGTCATGTTCTCCCACCTTGTCTAATCCAATCATATGTATTAAAGTATTTTTAGAGTTTATTTCCATAAAAGGAGATTTAACATCTATGAAAAACAAATTGCTGCTACTAACCTTCATTATTTTTTTATTTATACTAGGAGGATGTTCAAGTATGTCTGCCTCAGATAAACAAATGATTGTAGAAAAGGCTACACCCATAAGCATTCAGTACATAAAGAAATACTACAATGCAGACTTTGTTGTAACGAGTCACGATGTGGATGACCCTTCCATCCATTCACGTCTATACCTGTACGGTCACATAACTGGACATGAGGATGAACGTATTACCGTTTCTTACAACTACGATACACAGGAGGTTGTCAGTGTAGAAGGACCGGGCTGGTTTATAGATCGTCGAAATCCGAAAAAGGATTCCTGAAAAAGTCTACCTAAACAAAAACGTAATGTATATATTTAATCAGAAATGATCTGGAGCAAATATCTAGATCATTTTTACGTTGTTAGACGTATACTTTTGGGACGATACCCATATATGCTATATTCATACATTATAAATCAAATTCCTCATTAAAGGATATACTTCCCATATAAATAAATAGAACGTCGGATAATTTTGATCCCAAAAAATCACTTAACCATTCCAAAGGACTAGATTGCTGAAGATCTTCTCCAACGAATTCCCGTTCCTAACCGCCCGGCGCGTATTCCAGATCTGTACATGAAAACACTCGTGAAGCTCGCCAACGGCGAGAAAGCTGAAACACCGTACGAGAAACAAATCGCCGAATTCCGTAAACCGGAAAACTGGTATGCTGGTAAAGTCGTGATGTCCCAGATCGACATCCGCAAACAAAACTATTTCACGGGCGCAGCCACACCAACCATGGTATCCAAGTGGAACCTGCTCCGTCAGTCCGAACTCGAAACCTTCAACAAAATCATCTACGGCAAACTGCCCATCGATGCATTCGACCAATTCGTAGCCAACTGGAAATCCAACGGCGGCGACCAGACCACCCCAGAGGTGAATGATTGGTTCAAGTCTGTGAGTGGGAAATAAGATTTTGTTTTGGGAAAAGTAAAGCATTAAAACCCGAGCCGAAGCGAGTTATTCACGCTACGGCTCGGGTTTTTGAGTGTAAAGCGGGGGCGCTCCCCCTGGACTATGGGTTCGCGTCAGTGGATCAAGCCCGTACATGCTTACCAAGCTAAGCTATGTAAGCATGCACGGGCTTTTCACATTGCTAAGTTTCGTAAATCAACTAGCGTGTTAGTCAGATTCATGCCCTCTCTCCGCCAACATCGACTGACCTAACAAGGAAGCCGTTAGCTGAATACCATCTCGCAGCCCTTGAATGTACAACCGTTCATTTTCTATGCCTTTGCTGACAATGTAACGATTCTCCCATTCAGCATATTCAGCTGTTAGCTCAACATCCTTGCCAGCAAACAAAGCTTCAAACGCTTCGTCGGTTTCCCCACGTACACGGCTCAGTTCAGGATCATGCTCGATCTGTGAAGACATCTCATCCAACCTTGCCTGAATCGCTCGTTGCATCCACGGCGGAAAATCCATAGCTTCTCCTCCCCTACGCATTATGTACTTCGCTCATTGCCGTACCACTCGACTAAGTTTCGCCTTCGTTTCATTAACTCGTGCCACCAGTTCATCCACCCTCCGGCTCTGCTCCTGAACCGCAGGATTGTCCCACAACGGAATAGCTTGCTTCAAGGATGCCTCTCCAAGCTGATTAAGCTTGCGCCGTTCCTCTTCCAATAAGTCAAGCAACCGGCTCATACATGCACCTCTCTGATGGGTCTAACTGCATCATGTCTTGTTAAATGCGAGGCTACGCCTAGATAGCACAAATATACTTTCTCTGCCTCATCCAATTATAAATAGATTTATTATTATTTTAATGCGAATATCGAACTATAATAAAATGATACAGAAAAAATCTTCGGTGTTAGAATACCATGCTTTTTCATCTGCTTATCCACAATTACAATCGTGAAACGAGGCGGAGGGCTGGCCTTTCTAAATAATTGACTTCAACATGATGACAGTGGGAAAAATACGGTTTCCCTGGCTTCTTACCAAAGAGAACAATTCTGCAGTGAAGTTACATGTTGCCTTGTAGGAACGAAACATGAAGCCACTTCAAATAACAGAAACGTTTGACTCTAAGCATGTCTTCTTTATAACGATTCAAATGTTCCGACTTACCATAAGCATAATCCATGACCATAATAAAACCAGTATTTTTTAACTATTCACGATCTGTCCAAGGACAATCCTTTGTCATTTTACTTCGTGACAGTGTTCATCTGGAAAAAACAAGAGCCTAGCAACATCAAGTTTTCAACGGTTCTTCTGTGTTCAAGATATCACCTGTCAACTCGGTACATATCAATGGTGCTTGAAGATGCGTCACCGTCGCATGGTCTTCTTTTGTGATTTTTAAGGTAGATAAATTTTTGTTGTTACCGATTCAGGAATAACGGCGGAGCAGGTCGTCCTCATTTACAAAACCCTTTGGCAAATAGACGTTTTCTTCCACTGAATCTAGTAACACTTAATATCCCGACATTGTTTGGCACAACAGAAATGCCGTCTATGGAAAACTTTTCTCTGTATTGCTTGTTTTTGCGTTGCTCTAATGGTTATTTCATGGCGCTAAGTATACGTCGCCCCATCTTGCGGAGCTTTCTTTTTCTGCGATTTAATGCATATTGCTTCTCAAAGGATTACCGGTCAAATGGGGTTTTATGCATATATTGCATAGTTAATTATGTATTCGGACACTCCAGTTTATATTCTAGCTAATCACCAGGACTGCCCTTAAACTTTTATAGATCAGAGCTTTCTATTTAATAATTATTTCTATTAAATTCTAGAGGATACTAACAGTAATGCATCCAAGATTCGTGAAATTGACTAACGAGTGATGGCGCGGCACTATTGGACGAAGCTTTTTGAGGGAGCACCTCTTTTCCAAAAATCAACTCATCTACAACTGAGTCAGAGAAGAGTGAGAAAAGGGGCTTTTTAATCTTGCGAAGGGTTTGTTCGGGAGATTCAGAATCCCAATCGCTCATTATGCGCGCATCGAATGGAACTTACCAGAAGAGTGCGCAGTCGATTTTATTTACTTTAGAATCATAAGTGCTTAGAAGTATTAAAAAAGTTGCTAAAGTAGCCGTTTGAATTATGACATTCCTCCTCTTCCATACACAACCAGCAGTACATAACTCACGCGTCGAGTTATGTACTATCGGTTCCTTACTCATTGTAGAATAAAATGCGCCTTCAAGCCAGTCAACATAAATTAACCGCCAGGTTAAGAGTAAAATGCACTTATATACTGTTTTGAACAGTTGTTATTTGCTTCTTCATGTAGACACTAGTGTTTAACGATTCAACATCAAGTATTTTTAACCAATCCATGCAAATTTCAGCCGTATATACTTCTCTATAACCTAAGTTACTGGATAGTAGTAATGCCGCTTCTCTAGGAAGGCCTATTGCCATAAATTCAAGAGCTGGAACTGTACAGGCTCCGTACTCTAGATAGGCTGCTAAATTAACAAGCTTTTCAGCATCATCATTCTTATTAACAAAAATTAAATAAGCTTTTAATACTTCCGTATATACCTGCATATACTTTACTATTTTATATCTAATTGTATTGTTAAGAAACTCAACCTGCGATTTAACAAGACTTGTTAAACTCCTTTCTTTTTTAGTCAAGCTTTTTTTATCATAAAAAATTATTGAAGAAAGTGAATTCCCCAACATCCACCTATAAGCATTAATTGATATTTTCGTTACAAATGCTTCGTTCCAGTTGCTGTTTTCGAAAAAATCACCAAATAATCCTATGATTTTTTTAAAACGTTTATAGCTATCTCCATATGAAAATACAGGATACATTGGCATCAGTTCCTCAAGATTATCACTATTTGAGAAGAATACCCATAACTCATTTATTTTTTGTGGTAATATACCTGGTATTCTTTGCAACAATTCTTTAGGGGGACGGAAATCTTCTATTAAAGATTCTGCAATAAGATCTATCTCTATTAGTGTAGCGACATTTGATTCATTTTCATAAATTGATCCTTGTAACTTTTTACCCCGAATTCTTTCATTAAGAATTACAGATACTAGTTGTTCATTATAATCATCAGATTTTGGATTAGAAGTATTGTTTAAAAGAAATTCTTTAAACTCCAAACTCTCTGTCTTTAATCTTTTTTCTGTTGAAGGAATTATATATTGTTCTCTAGACCCTTTAAAGGGATTTTCTTTCCATTTTTCTAATTCCAAACAAATTATGTTGCCTGAAAAGTCGTTCCCCATGCGACCCGCTCTACCAGCTAAATTCCAAAAGTTTAATTTATCCATCGGTTCGTTACTGCCTTTTTCTGGCTTATGCACAAAGATGTTTTTGGCTGGCATATTCATCCCTTCCAACAAAGTAGAAGTACAACTTACTATTTTTAAGTCACCCGATTTAAATAAATCTTCTATTCCTGATCTAATTATTGGTGGCAAGGAACCGAAGTGAAACGCAAGTCCTCGACGAATAAAGTTAGCCAATTCATAATTGTTTGAAATGTACTCTTCAATAAAATCCGCGAATTCATCAAGCTTTTCGTTGTATAACCTCTGGAAACCTCCATTAAATGCTATAGCTCTTATTACATCAGTAGATCTCATTGGCTCACTTGCATATATAATTGATGTTTGATTATTCCATAAAGCCAAAGCAACATCCGCAAGAAGCTTATAGTCGGCTGTCCCATCTTGAGCAAAGTCTAGTGATCCAATTTCAAGTTCTTCTTCATCAAATACTGTTTTAATCACTAGCTTATCCGCTTTTACATCAACTTTTATCAAATTCTGTCTAACTAAAGGGAATTTTTCCTTTTCTTCAATTCCATTTGCTATTTCAAACGTTTCTAGTAGTTTTTCAGGGTTTTCTACTAATGGACTAGAAAACACTATTTTTGCTTGAGGCCATAGTGTTTGAGCAAATTTAATGGAGTTTTCCAGTAATACGCCTCTACCACCACTTTGAATATTTTGTGCTTCATCTATAATAATTATTTTAGTTTTCAAATTATGTGAAGAATCTATATCTGCACATAAATGGTAAAGCCTTTCCTGAGTCAATACTAGGATATTAGACCGCTCATTATTTTTAATAAGGACTTCGGTCTCCGATGAACAACTAACGTTAACACCTTTTAAATCAAATTCTTTTATATGTAGCAAAATATCGTTCATTACTTGTCTAATTAATGCCCGTGTAGGCACTATATATATTGCTGTTGATCCAGGCTCTTCAATAACCCGATCCAACAAAATTTTCAAAAAAACAAAAGACTTACCTGCAGATGTTGGAGCAGACACACTTACCCCAAAATTATCATTCGCTAGGTCTGTCACCTTTTTTTGGAAATTCGTTAGTAAGTATTCCTTTCCGAGAAAGTTTCTTGTATTTATGCTTTCACGCACAAATTCCTCCAGCGTTGCTAAGCCTCCTAAATAGGCTTTATAATCAACAATTTCTTTCTTTTTTTGCAACAATGATATTGCCGGATAATTTCCTAGCTTTCTTAAAATTAGAAATGAACTTAGTTCAACTCCCTTAGAAGTATGAATTAGTGGGAGAGTGGTCACGATCTGTAAAGCGATTTTCATGTCTTCTACATCTGAAGATGAAGCTAGTATATTAGCCACTTCAATTAATATTTTCGTTTCGTCTAAAGTTAATTTTTGAAAATCACTATTTGTATTCTTAAAAAACTCGCTATAAATTTCAATTACTTTAATCTTTTTAAGGAGTTCATCAACCCTCTCTTTAGTTTGAACTCTTGCAACTAAAGGATTCACTTTAATACCCCCTTCATTTTCATTTTAAAGGTCCAACTATTTACTATATTACACCTCTTCAAGCCAAAAAGGAACACCAGTTCTCATTGATGTATTTATTTATTCTTTTAAAAAATGTGCATAATTATTACTCAAATTCTTTTAATACCATTTCTTCAAACTCTGATACGTTATTGAACGGAAGGATAAACCATTTTATTGTCATTTGATTTATATTTCCTACCGAAAGCAATTTATCATAGATAGAACTGCTGTTATGTTCAGATTCAATACTGTAGACTTGTTTGAATATTTCTTCGATGTTATTTGAGTAATTTGCAGATTCAACCCTTTTCAATTGCATTGAATCATACCCTGTAAAAACAGCTATTTCCAGTATAATATCATCCCAGTCTCTAGTTTTATGATTTATAAACTTGTCTATTAAGAACTTGAAATGACCTTGAGAAAGGTCGTTATACATGTTTTCATCTGAAATATATATATCTTTCTGAATATCAGCACATTCAGATAATATTTCCATTAAATTCATTACACTTTTGTTAAAGTCACTACTTAATTTCCCTTCTCCCAAATAAAACAGTAATTTACTTTCTTTCATTCCTAAATGTACTTCGCTAAAATTCATATCAGTGTTTGCCATACCAAATCGTTTAAAAAACTTTGGAACTCCTACAACACCTTCCAGTAGCATCCAAAGTAGAATAGAACCCAACTTTCCTTGCCTATGTATTTCATGAATTGCAATTTTAGTTTTTCTATAAATTTCATTCACTTTCATAGGCTTTGTTGATAACTCTTTCAATTCTGAAAGGTTACATACATATTGATTCAAAGAATTTGCTAAGTATTCAGCTAAATCCTTTATTTTACTTTTACCTGTTTTGTCATACTTCAAATAATACGGATCAATAACCACTCTCAAACCATTATCCGCTGCTACAGAATCTATTTTTTGAAAAAATTCATTACAGCTTTGCATCTGAATTTCAAGTCGTCCAGTAACTAGTGTATTGTTACTAGTAAATGAACCACTAATTCCTCTTTGATTTTTTATAAGAAATGCTTCACATTTCTTGAAACTAACTGCTTTTAGTTGAGATTTAATTACACTATTTTCCTCACGGACAATAATACCTTGAATCTTTCCATCAATAATTAATGGAGAACCTGAGAGCCCTCCTAAAGTATAAGGCCAGTCTTCCTTTATTAAATTGCTAGACAAATGAACATCATATACAGTTTTTTTCTCAAAATCATCAATATAGTGAACACTACCCTTGATATAACAATGCTTTGTTCCTTCTTCGATTTCATTCCAATTTTCGGGGTAGCCTACAGTTTCCCAGTTTTGATCTTGAATGACCTTATCGCTACATAGCTGAACCCATTCTTTCACATGACTCACTGGCTCAGAAAGACGTAGCAACGCAATATCTAATTCTTCATCATAATCGACAATCTCAGCTCTACAGCTTGATTCTTTCTTACTGTTATCAACAAAACACAATAAGATATCTGCATTTTTATCAATATTATTGTTCACACAATGCTTTGCAGTTACAGCAAAGCTTTCATCAATGAAAAATGCAGTACCTTGGATTCCACCACACATTAAAATGGATGTTATCTCGTAAATTTTCTTAATGTTAGTTATGATAACTCCCTCCAAAGGTTAGATATTTATAGTGGTAATATAATTGTCTTTTCCAACAGATGCATCATTCATGTGTATAATTTCATAATTATATTTTTCTATTAAATCGTTATTATTAATAATCTGAAAAATATGAACTGGTTTGTAATTAAAAATTAAAGTCTTTTTCCTATCAGTTTTAACTGTTATTATTTTTAGGACAGTTTCAATATCAGGATGAACAAAACCTTTTCCTCTTCCATTTGTCGAGAATATATACTTGTCTGTATCAATTATCTCCAATAATTCATTACTTGTATTATGTTTACTACCATGATGAGAAATTTTTACGGCATCAAAATGTATTTTTTCAATTTTTTCTTTCAACATAATTTTTTTAAGATTTTCAACTATGATATCGGGATGTGAGTCTGCTAAAAAAAGAACCTTTTTGTTTTGAAACTCTAAAATAAACGCAATCGAGCTACCATTTACAGGTGAACAATCTTCGATAATGGGAGCATTAGCTATCTTCTCAACCTCCTGATGAGAAGAGACTTTGTAAAGTTTTTTATTCCGTTTATCTTTTCCATTATAATTTACTGAGTATACTTCAAAAGCATCATCCATTAACTCACTACTTAATATTGGTCCTTTGTATCCTTCAGAAACGAGCTTTTCTTTCCATAAAGCGTCCAAAGCACTAAGTTTATTTATATCTGGAGATAAAATAGTAATACTTACTTCATCCGTCAGTTGAATTCTTTTTAAGGTTTCATCGTCCTGTTTTTCAACTAATACAGCATTTTTATTAAAATGTGAATTCCACACTTCTAAATATTTATAGTGATACAATAATGAAGCTAATGTCGAGCCTTGTATTGCCCCTATGCTACCTATGCTCCTTAAGCCTTGCTCTCGCGGCCTTTCTTTACCTTTCAAATTCTCCAGTATAAACGAGTTCTCATCTGTTAACACCTTATCAGAAGCATACTTTTTTTCAAACTGTAAATGTCTGTAGCTGTTAAACCAGATATTTTCAACCCTTACTATTTGGGGATGCTCATGATATTCATTTTCTGCAAAAAACTTTATTGCCCCTGAGATGTGATCATCATCAACATGAGTAAGAATCATCAAAGACAAGCTCTCACCATTGTTCTTGATTTCTAATAGTTTGGCTTTAATACTCTTTGAATACGTTGACATAAATCCCATATCGATAAGAAGGTAACATTTTTGCTCTCCGGTACACGTAACTAAAAAACTATCTCCGTACGATGCTGGAAACACTTCAATTCTTAGCATCTCGCTCCTTCTCTCCATTTCCTTGGTTCATCCTCAAACAATCAATTGTAACCTCTACATATTCTTCCCAATTCGACACTAATCCTACTTATTCCTTCAAAAGTCCTAAATTTCGTAAAACATTGTGGGATAAAAATTATATTTCAGACTTTACTGATATCATGACCACAACTGAATTGAGGTTTGAAAATCGCCCTGCAGGACGCATAACCCCTTTTTGATCGCTTCAAAACTATAGATCTGACTTATAGGGTCTTCAAAATCATAGAGTACGTGTATATTGTCGTATAAAACATTATGCAAAATAATAATAAAAAACCCTTGCTTCGCAAAGGTTTTAGGCAATTCTGATATCGGTCTTCTGCAGATTACACCAATGCTTGACCTAACTATTTTAGACTATTTAAAGACTTTTCAAATTCATTACGAGTATCTACAGCTTCCTGTAGGTCACAACCATTGAGTGGTGTAGCAAATAGCTCTACTCCCTTGCTTCTTTTAAATGCATCAGCTTGCTTATTACTGTCAACGATATGTAAAAAAATCACAACCCTTTCATCACTTGATCAAAGCTGCATCTCCTGATCCTGGTACACTTTCTTCGTTATCATGTTTGTATATTTTAATCTCGTGATTTCAATTAGTTCATCTGGCTGCATCATATTCAGGATATGACTATCTTTTATTAATATTTTACGATGACCTCTCCCCAGCCCTTTGACTATAATGATATATTTATCCTTCTTCACATCTACGATTTGTCCAATGGTTACGAATTGCTCTTGGTTTCTGAGATCAAGGTAGGTTAGCAGTCCAAGTATACAAAATATAATAAAACAAGAAATGTATAATCCAGTTGTCCATGCGGGTGGATCATTCACGAAGTAGTTTTTGACAATTAATTGCACGCCAATGATAAAAATAAATAATATGATGAGACCAAATTGCATTTTCAATTTCTTTTCAGCTCTTTCGCTCATAGGCTCTCCCCTTCTAAATCTTTTGCTCCATATCGGTTCAATATCCCGCCCTCATTAATGGATCTTTACGGAGATGGATCACAAAGTCTGGATTAGAAGTATGATATACAACGTTACCAGGCTCTACTCGAAAAAACTCTTTATTCGCATCTTGTTCGGATACGGTACGAATTGGTGCAACTTCATCTACGATTTTTTTGTTATCTTCCTCATGATATTGAAGGATGGAAACCAGGACAAATTGGTCAGGGAAAAGTTCTCTCACTTTATGCCATTTCATACGCTAAACCTTCTGTTATTTGTATTTTTATAAACTTTCTATCATTGTAACATATACATTCGAGACAAAGATGTAGGCGATACATCCTCACTTAATTTATACACCAAATTCGCTTAGAAGGTGGTCGGACTTTTTTTAAAACAACTCATGGTCAAAAGATAATCATTTGCCTTAAATGATATGATGTAATTATATTAGGAAATGATTGGATATAAAACGTTTTAAAGTATATTATTTAAAGGAGTATCCGTATGGAAGAATTATTCACTTCTTTTTTCTTCTCTTCTGATTGTTAGTATTTTAAGTGTTTCAAGTAACAGGGGTTACTGATCTATGCATAATCGGAGCATATAATGCTTGGCTTCAACTACTTATTCAAAGGAGATATGATGTATAGAAGACTAATCATTATTGCTTGTCTGATAGAAGTGGCTTTTTTAATTTTTTTACAATATCGATACAATAATATTTTAGATCTTTTTCCTTTCATTGGAGTGTTAGTTTTTTTCATGGTGCTGAGTTATTTCTTAAAAGTTCAACTAAGTAAAAAACGTAAAGAAATAGTGTTTTTTTTACAAACACTCTTTTTAATATTTATTCCAATTTATACGATAACCACACTTCCTCAATACACGTATGAAAGTGCGGTAGATAAGGTCACTCAAAACCTAGAAGAACCTTATGTGGTTAATAAACAGAAGAATACGTTAATTGAAGATGAATCTAATGAAATTAAAAAAGGTTATATGTTCTCAGTGGAAAAAAATTCAGAAGTAAATTCATACGTTTTTGATCCGTGGACTGGTAATTATCATGAATTACAAGATTGAGATAAGCTTATCTACCGGTTAAATTGATGTAGATTCTGCTATCATGTTAAAATTGTTTTTTTACGCTTTAAGAATGAGCATGAAACTCACTTTTAAGAATCGGTTCGCCGATTCTTTTTTTCTTGCAGATTCTTAGCCTTCCTATCATGCATACCTGCAAATACAAGACCACGCAACATGAATATGATGTTAAGAGATATTCCTTCGAATAATTAGGAAACTTAATCTCTCAAATCCATATACATCCATTGGGCTTTCAATACTGAATATACGCAGTGTTACCTCCTATTTTTCTTAATGGATCAACTTTCTATCATTTTAACATATACCCCTTACTTCATATATCATTCTTGTACCATAACACCCGACCTAGTCCAATGTATCCTCACTCGAGTATGTAAAATGTACAAAGAAACCGTCTCCTTTGGTATATGGTCGCTTTCACTTCCATTTACTACGAAACGGTTTCTTTTGTTTTTTCCTCATGAAAAACTGCCTCTCAAGTCTGTGTCTGTCCTAACACGCCTTGGTTCCGCATCGCTGGAGCTTCAGCCATACCCATGATGTTCAACCTTTTATACCGCTAAATGTAATGCCGCTAATAAACGTCTTTTGAAGAAAAAAGAACAAAACAATAATAGGTAATGTCATCAAGGTGGATACGGCCATTAATAGACCCCATTCGGATCCCTTTTGACTCTGGAATTGCTGCAATCCGAGCGAAACCGTGTAAGATGGTTCATTGGTTAAATAGAGCAAGGGGCCCATGAAATCAGTCCAGCTTCCCATAAATTGAAACAATGCCACGGCTAATACGGCGGATTTGGCTAGTGGAAACATGATCTGTAAATATATGCGAAACTCACTGGCACCGTCTAAGCGGGCCGCTTCGCGCAGGGCATCAGGCAGTCCCATGAAAAACTGCCGCAATAGAAAAATGTAAATGGGCACTCCAAAAAATTGGGGTACAATCAGTGGAAGAGCGGTTCCTACCCAACCTAATTTAGTAAACAACAAGAATAGCGGAATCATCGTCACCTGTCCGGGAATCATCATCACAGCGAGGGTTACAAAGAAAAGTAAACCTCTCCCGCGGTACTCTAACTTGGCAAAACTATATGCAACCAAGGGACAGGATATAATCACACCAAGCGTACTCGCGATGGTTATAATCGCCGTGTTTTTCAGATACGTCCAAAAAGGGATATACTCCACGGCACGGGAATAATTACTCCACAGAATGGGACTCGGAATCCACTCGGGCGGGAATGTAAAGATTTGTGTGAGTGGTTTAAGAGAAGTCGAAAGTAGCCAAATGAACGGAGTAATGAAAAATGCAGAAGCAACAATGAGACATAAATAGGCTAACGCCCGATTGATTCTTTTGATCGCGGTAGGACTCATTCTTTACTTCCCCCCTCTTCATTTCCCTTGATAATGAACCCAGCGTTTAGACGTAATAAAAATAATTCCGGTTAATGCCATAACGATAATAAATAAGATCCAGGCCATGGCGGAGGCATAACCCATTTTGAAATACCTGAATCCGTTCTCATATAAATACATGACGTAAAAAGTCATGGAATTCGCAGGAGTTCCTTGCCCTTTGGTCAACGTATAGGGAAGAGTAAACTGTTGAAATGCACCGATCATTCCCATGACAAGGTTGTAGAAAATAACGGGAGTGAGCAAAGGCAGGGTTACCTTTCTCGTTTTCTGAAACCAGTTAGCTCCATCGATTTGTGCCGCTTCATAATACTCATCAGGGATGTCTCCTAGTCCAGCAAGGTAGATCACGACCGCTTGTCCAATACCCCAGAGCGACATCAGAATGAGCGAAGGCTTGGACCACGACTCACCACCAAGCCAGGAAGGCCCATCAATACCGATATGCGCCAGCATCCCGTTAACCAATCCGAAGTTTGGATGTAACAGCCACATCCACAGAACAGCCAAAGCCACTTGCGGCACGAGCGTAGGTAAGAAAAAGATCGTTCTGAATACAGCCATACCTTTGACCTTCATATTCAACATCATAGCGAGTGCCACACCGAAGAATATACTTAATGGAACAAAAAATACGGTAAAATAAATCGTGTTGTATATGGATTTCCAAAACAGAGGATCCTGGAAAAGATCTCGATAATTATTCATTCCGACAAATTCACCAGGCTGCAGAATGCTGTAAGTCGTGAAGCTGAAGTAGATGGACATGAGCATCGGAATTGCATAAAAGCACAGCAGCCCTATAGCCCAAGGTGAAGCAAACAGCCACCCAATCACGTTAGTTCTGTGAAGTGCCCGTTTCCTTGCCGATGGAATTGCGCTTACTTGAACGGAATCGGCTAGTTTCGCCATGTGCATTCTCCTTCCAATTGTCATTCATGAATAGGCAAGGAGAAGATTCGCTCCCTGCCTACCGAGCACCCTATTTGTCGTATTTTTCTAAAGCCTTATTAACCGTCTCTGTTACTTGATCCAGGTTCTCTTTCGGAGTACCGTTGCCGCGGGTTGCCTTTTCCGTAGCGGAAGCTAATTCATTCCATAGAAGCTGTCCTTCAGGAATAACCGGGCGGTTGTGTGAATTGGGCAAAATAGTAATAAATTCCTTCATGATCGGATCGTCCTTGTAACCGTATTTGTCGTTAACCGAATCGATAACGGAAATTTGAGAGTCGGCGTTTAATAACGTTTGCCCCTCTTCTTTCCCTAAGAATTCGAGGAATTTCCAAGCAGCAGCGACGTTCTTGGCCCCTTTAGGAATAATAGCGGAGCCGCCTCCTGACCATGTCGTAAAATCCGCTCCCGTTGGAGTCGGTATCGGTGCAACGCCGTAATTTAGATCCGGCTTAAATTTTTCGATCCCCTTCACCGTAAAGTTTCCACTGATCTTCATGCTGACTTGACCGGAAATGAAGGGATCCATTTCCTCCGTGCCAGCTGCGCTAGTAAATCCGGCAATATCCTCGACATTGTATTTTTGGCCGAAGTCGGTCATCCATTGCAGCGCTTCAACGACTTTAGGATCATTTGCAGTAATTTTGCCGGTGGCAGTGTCCTGGAATTCTCCTCCAAATGCCCATCCCCAAGTATACAGCCAGCCTTGCGAATACCATGGGATGAACCCGATCCGTTTGAAACGTTTACCTTCCTTGATGGTTAACTTATCGGCGGCCGCTTCAAGCTCGGCGATCGTTTGTGGTGGTTTGTTGGGATCCAGCCCTACTTCTTTGAAATGATCCTTATTGTAAAATAGCAGGCGAGAATCCGTATCCATCGGCATTGCATAAAGCTTTCCTTGATAACTGGATTCCTCCCAAGCAAATGGATAATACATTTCCTTACGAATTCCGGATTCTGCTGCCATCGAGGATAAGTCAGTCAGCGAACCTTGGGCAGCCCAAGTACCGACCTTAAATCGGTCGAAAAGTGCAACATCGGGCGGATTGCCGCCTGCGACCGCAGTCAGCAGCTTCTGATCGGATCCCTCGCTGGATTCCGTATAAACCAATTTCATTTTGATGGTAGGGTTTTTCTCCTCAAATGCCTTCACGACTTTATTCATATTATCTAGATCAATGGAGGTAAGACCATGCCACATCGTAACCGTTGTATTCCCCTCTCCAGCCGGATCGCCGGAGCCTGCCTTCGTTGAGCAAGCAGTTAGAAGTAGTAACATAGCCAGGAAGTAAGCAAGAATTGGAAATGCGATTTTTTTGGATCTCCTCATTCAAAGTCCCCCTTAAGTTAAATGAATTCGTTTAACTTGAATTCCTATAGAATCCACTTCCTTTTCTGAACAATCCATTATTTATGTAAGCGGTAACAACATTGGTGATATGAACGATTTAAAATCAGAAAATGATGAACGAAGTGAATTGGTTATAAGAATCCTACTAGTTACACTAGATATACTAAGTATATTAATATGACATTGCAAACTAAGTCAATTGCAATATTACGACATGATTATTCATGTCGTATGGCTTTAATTGATATGTAAATCGACGTTTCAAGGTTCATGAGTCTCCAGTCTCCCAACCCATTCCCTGATGTGAAACATGCTTTACCATAAGAAAAACGGCTACCGACATACTACACAGAAGACAGGCGACATTTAGAAGAAGTTTTTCCTGCGTTATCAGGTCCGGAAGGTCCCAGCTTTGAAGTTGTTCATATTTCTGATATCAAAAAAAAGTGCCGAAAAGCCCCTGGCGGGCTTTTCGACACATTGAAAAATATCCTTGATTTTGTTGAGTTGCACTGAGCTTGTATTAACCCTATGTGTTATTTTTCACGACCATACGATGTTCAATAATGTTCAGTTCGGGAACTGCTGCTCCATGCAGCTGAGAGATTAGCATATCCACTGCCAATTCACCCATCTGCTTCTCATCCTGCTTAATATGTGTGAAGATGGGCTGACCCAAGTAATCATTCAGAGAGTCGAAACAAACAATCTCGAATTCCTCCAGAGATTTCCCCATCGAGTGGATGACTTGAGCCAGCATGGTAGCTATTAGAAATTCCGACGCGACAAACGCCTTTACATCAGGGTGTTGTTTCAAAAAATGCTTTATTGTTTCCTTATCACTTTCAATCGCTGTTCCATTTATGTTCATAGGAAGGGTGCCCTTCAGGTTCGTCAATACATAATCTTTGTTCAAATTCATCCCTTCCTGGGTGAAGGCAAACGTATATCCGAGCAGCCTTTCCTCCAATGTTGAAGTGTTTTCTTCCGGCGGAGATAAAAAGGCAATTTTTTTATGTCCTTTGTTAATCAGATGACGTGTAAGATCCATGGCTGCTTTCTTATTGTCTGTGTATACCGAACAAACCGGAATCCCTTTAAGATATCTATCGGCCAAAACAATCGGAAACCGATCTAATACAAGCCGAAGCAGTTCCGAATTATAGTGTTGACCATGAATGGGAGTCACGATTAATCCCTTGATGCCTAAACCCATAAATAAGTCGATCGCACGTTTTTCCTCATCCCGATCCCCGCAAGTTCGCTTGATAATGAGTTGATAATTGTGCTCAGCACTTCGCTTTTCCATCGATCTAAGAAGCTGCAGGCCAAACTCGTCAGAAAAATTCGGTATAATAAAACCGATCAACCGCTTATCATCCTCAGGAACCAAGGTCGTTGTTACCTCTGCATAGTGCTTCGGTTCTTTTCCTCCAATTATACTATCGGCCACAAATGAACCTTTTCCTTGTATCCGTTTGATCACCCCGGAATCGGCCAATTTCTCCAGAGCCTTTTTAGATGTAATACGACTGACGCCAAATTGTTCAGCCAACTCTTTTTCAGAAGAGACTCGGTCTCCTTCTTTTAATCGACCTTCTTTGATCTCTTGTACAATATAGACATATATCTGCTCGTATAAATGCAATTCCACAAGACCACCCTGACATCATAATATTAATATACTAAGTATATTACACAAGAAGTCTTTCGCAAAGTTAATCAGATTACCGCCGAACTTCTGTGGGCAATCTGCCAGTAACCCACATTCTCATTCAACTGAATTGAGATAATCTCTCCGAACTTTCGTGATCACTTTATGAATTATCAGTTCAATGTAATATAATTGTTATTTTTTATAAAATTTACCTTTATCGATTTCGTATAGTGACATTTGTATGTAATGCATATACATCAAACAATCTCGATTTTAAATAATCTTTAGCATTGCATTACATAGCGTGAATAAGGCCCACTCCGTCCTATTCACGTTTTAGTTATTGGAGGCGACTATGCGACAAAAGATATCCCCCTTCACTGTAGCAGGTTTTATCTATACACTGCCTACCGAAAAGGGGGATACATTTTTGTTTTATATCTGCTCAGCTTAGAAGCTATGAGCTATTTCATGGTTAACCCAGCAATTGATCTATCGTTGGATTCTCTCTCAGCATACGCATGATCATCGTTAAGGCTTCCGCCCTCGTGAGATTGGCGTTCGGTTCAAACCGATTCGGGCTCTTGCCCTCAAGTAATCCCGCCTTTGCAGCCGCTTCAATGATCTCCTTCGCCCAATGCTTGGGTGCTACATCAACGAATGTTGCCGCATCGCCAGATGCACTATTCTGAAAAATCAGGATTTTCGAAATCATAGCAACCATCTCGGCCCGTGTAATCCTGTAATCAGCGTGGAACGTTCCATCAGAGTACCCTTTAATAACGCCATTAGAAGCAAGAACTTCTATAGAGTCTCTCGCCCACGAATTCTGAATATCCCGTAACTCAAACGTTTCGCTTCCTGAACGCAGAGCAAATGCTTTAACGAGAAGTGTGCTGAACTCTGCCCTTGTAATAGAAGCATCCGGTCTGAATCTGCCGTCTGGATACCCATTAATTATACCTATCTTGGCAGCGGACAAAATATCTTTGGAAGCCCAATGGGACGCTGCATCCTGGAACGTTATAGCGTTACCAGCCAATGCCTCTTGTATAAAAGCTACGAGCCGATCGGTTTCAACAAGAGCGTGAAAATGCTTGGTCTCCTGTACAGGAGGCGTTGAAGGGTCCGATTTAACCGGAGTGTTCGTATCGATTGGAGTGCTTGTATTGGTTGAACTGCTCGGGGAAGAACCTGACCCCGAAATTGGCGTACCGGTTACTGTTACGTTTATATCTACCGATTGGGTTCCATAGACAGCACTGACGACAGTAGTACCAGCTGTCTTACCTGTAACCATGCCACCGGTAACATTAGCAATTGACGGATTGCGAACGCTCCAGGTTACCGATGAGGTCACATCTCTTTGCGACTGATCTGAAAAAACAGCTGTAATCGCCACGGATGCAGTCTGCCCGCTCATTACGTTTAACGTATTCGGAGTAGCCTTTAAACTTCTTAATCCCTGCAAGGTCATGCTTTTTGTTCCAATGTTGCTCATTTGGTTACCATCGCTTACGGTAAAGCCGATCGTGCGCGTCGTCATATTCGTAGAAACTTGTGTGTTACTGTAAGTAACTGCTTGCAATGCGTTCTGCCACTGCGCCAACGTTGCGGTTCCACCTGCGGACGTTAATGTCAGCACGCCCATGAGAGCATCATAATTCGCCGTAATATTCCCCATGCTCGCTCCATCATTAATGTATGCCAATACGTCTTTTCCAGTATCGAAGTGGCTCGTAATGCTAACCGCTGCGCTAGTCAAGGTGGTATTATCCAGGTCGGATACCGTTACACCGCTATCAATAACTGTCGGCGTCGAAGCTCCAGAGATGTAATTCGTCGACCCGCCACTTGTGGTCACCCTTGGTGTCTGATTGGTAGCTGTGATCGTTACAGCTCTTGTTGCTGTATTGCTTGCATTGACGCTGGAGTTCACCGTGAAGCTAACTATACGTGTCGCCTCATTTGGCGTGATCGCCGTATCTGTATAAGTAATTGATCTCAAGGCGGCCTGCCACTGCGCCAACGTTGCAGTTCCGCCCGATGATGTCAGCGTCAGCACACCCGTAGATGCATTATAACTGGCTGTAATATTCCCCATGCTCAGCCCGTCATTGATGAAACCAAGCTCATCTTCTCCAACATGAAGATTACCTGTAATCGCCACTGTTGCGCTTGCAAGAGTAGTGCTGCTATCTGCTGTTACCGTTATGCCAGAGTCGATATCGACCGGAGTCGAGGGTGCATTATTCCCAGCCACAAATGAAGCCGAACCGCTGCTTGTAGTGAGAATCGGAGGCGCGATCACCGTCACTTCCACAGGATGTGTAGCAGCAGCGCTGGTCTTAGTTCCGTCGCTCACGATATAACTAATGTTGCGTTGCCCTGGCGTGGCGCTTGTGCTTGAGAACGAAATTCCCCTCAACGCTCTCTGCCACTGCGCCAACGTTGCGGTCCCGCCTGAGGATATCAGCGTTAGTGCGCCTGTTGAGCCATTATAACTCGCCGTAATATTTCCCATGCTCGCTCCATCATTGGTGTATGACAATACGTCTTTTTCCGCGTCGAAATTGCTCATAATACTAACTGATGCGCTAGCCAAGGTTGCATTATCAAGGTCTGATAACGTTAGAGCGCTGTCGATTACCACCGGAGTCGAAGCACCGGTAATGTAATTCGTCGACCCACCACTTGTGGCCACAATTGGAGTCTGGTTGGTTGCTGTGACCGTTACAGGTCTTGTCGCTGTATTGCTTGTGCTAACCCCATCTGTCACATTGAAGCTAACCGTACGGTCCACCGTACTCGGCGTGATCGCCGCACTAGTATAAGCAATTGATCTCAGGGCGTTCTGCCACTGCAACCCCGTTGCAGCAGAGCCTGCGGATGTCAATGTCAGCACGCCAGTAAAGGCATTATAACTAGCGACAATATTTCCCTTGTTCAACCCGTTATTAGTGAACAACAGAAGATCTTCTCCAACTTGAAGATTGCCTGTAATCGCCACTGTTGCGCTTGCAAGAGTCTTGCTGCTATCTATTGTTAACAATATGGCGGAGTCGATAACGACCGGAGTTGAGGTCGCATTATCCCCAGCCACGAATGGAGCCGAACCGCTGCTTGTAGTCAGGCTCAAGGGCGTGATTACCGTTACTTCCACTGTACGTGTAACAGCAACGCTGCTCTTCATTCCATCATTTACGGAATAACTAACGATACGCTGCCCTGGCGTAGCACTTGTACTTGAAAATGAAATACTTCTCAACGCACTCTGCCACTGGGCCAACGTTGCGGTTGCATTTGCCGATGTCAGTGTCAGCACACCAGTAGATGCATTATAACTCGCCGTAATATTCCCCATGGTCACCCCATCATTAGTGTATGCCAATACGTCTTTTCCCGCTTCGAAATTCATCATGATGCTAACCGTTGAGCTAGCCAAGGTGGTGTTGTCCAGATCGGATACCGTTAGACCGCTGTCGATCGCCACCGGAGTCGAAGCTCCGGAGATGTAATTCGTCGAACCACCACTCGTGGTCACGATTGGTGTCTGGTCGGTAGCTGTCACCATCAAAGTTCGTGTCACTGTACTGCTTGCATTGACGCCGTCACTTACCGTGATGCTAACCGTACGTGTTGCCGCATTTGGTGTGACCGCTGTATTTGTATAAGTAATTGATCTCAAAGCGGCTTGCCACTGGGCCAATGTTGCAGTTGCGCCAGCTGATGTCAACGTCAGCACACCAGTAGATGCATTATAACTCGCCGCAATATTCTCCATGATCTGCACGTTATTGTTAGTGAACATCAGCATATCTTCTCCAGCACGAAAATTACCTGTAATCGCCACTGTTGCGCTTACAAGCGTAGTGCTGCTATCCGCCGTTACCGTTATGGCGGAGTCAATAACAACCGGAGTTGAGGACGCATTATCCCCAGCAACGAACGAAGCAGAACCTCCAGTTAGAGTTAACACAGGACCCGTTGCTGCAAAGGTTATCGGTGTAATATAATTACCGAATCCCGCCTGAAAGGTTAATGCAATGGTGACCAGGACTAACATTTTTCGTAATAAACTCTTCATCGACTACTCTCCCTATCGTTTAGATTTAATCCTGAGAATCTCACTATTGCTGAAACATAAGCATTAATTAACACCGGAATTAGTTGAACCCCTTATAAAACCTTTACTACATAGACAAAATCCATTTTGCGGCATTATCGAAAAGAATTCCTGTGCTTTAAGAACTATCTTTAGAACTTTCGCCCTATTCCAACTCATTAAAACCAAAAAAACAGGTCACTTAATCTCTTTATGGAGAGAAAAGATGACCTGTCTATAGTCTTTAGAACAGCTATTTGAACCCTGATTAGGGTAAATAAATGCTTTACGTAAACCCCAACAACGCCTGCTCAACCTGATCCACAATCCCATTAATCCCCATCGGCCCATAACAACCAATCCAGGTCGCCGCATCCACCGAATGCAATCGCTGCTCCTCGCCCCCACCGAGCATTCCCAAAACCCGCTCCTCTGTCGCAGATATCCCATCCTGCATAAGTTCGTTACTCAGCAAAAAGTAGTGACTCGCCTGCACTGCGGGTAATCTCTCAACCGAGATGTGATAGGCTGTGTCGGAGGTGTCTGCGACAAACATTGGTACAGGCAGACCCAGATCACGGTACAGCACAGCACCTGTGCGATGAGCGGCGGAATGCACACGAACGAGAGAGTCCAGTGGACGGATCAGAGCCACACTTTTGCCTGCCAATACTGTAGCTAATTCCTCAGACAGCAAAGCCGTTCTTCGAAGATAATCCGCAATAATCTGCTTGGCTTCTGCTCGCTTGCCGGTTAGTTCACCGAACAGACTTAGTATCGTCTGCCAGTTTTCATTTCGTCTGAACATGAGTACTGGAGCCACCCCACTTAACCGTTCAAGATACTGCTCATGTACCTCGGTACAGATAATCAGATCCGGTGCAAGTCGTTCCACCGCAGGCAGATCAGGATATTCATATGTACCCAGTAATTCGGTGTGCTGGAGTTCTGCCCCAAGCGATTGGGGGAAGGATAACACGCTGCTTCCTAGTCCGACACTTCCTACCGGGGCCAAGCCCAGCGCAAGCAAATGATCGGCATACTGCACATCTAGAACAGCGATACGCTGCGGTGTTTCGGTGACGGTGTACTCCCCTTGCATATGACAGATAACTGGGCCTTGGGCAGATTCATAGGATGAAGCTGTGCGATTTTGCAGCAGAGCCTTCGCGTAGTCTGCATCGGTTCTCGAAG
Organism: Paenibacillus xylanexedens; assembly: GCF_007680605.1. Lineage (GTDB taxonomy): Bacteria > Bacillota > Bacilli > Paenibacillales > Paenibacillaceae > Paenibacillus > Paenibacillus xylanexedens_B. Next base: position 95,057 of record NZ_VEIO01000001.1, on the reverse strand, counting down.
CAACGGCATGCCGATAATGCAGCGGGGGAACGCCGTAATACTTTTTAAACGCTCTGCTGAAATAATACATATCCCGATAGCCCAATTTGTCGGCAATTTCACCGATCGAAGCATCCGTATGACGCAGCATCCGTGAAGCACTTTCCATGCGCAGCTGAATGACGTACTCCATCGGTCCAAGCTGCTTTTCTTGTTTGAAGCGACGCTGTAGCTGTCTTACGCTACAACCCGCAAGGGCAGCCAGCTCTTTAAGCTCCAGGTTCTGACGATATTGTGACGCAATATAGGAAGCGACCACATCCACCATATCGGACTCCGCTCCCCCCTGACCACGTTCATATGCCATGATCAGCTCGTAGATCATTCCCTGGAGCAAAGCGTTCGCATAGAATCGTTCCAGCCCTTCGCCGCGGCGCCATTTGGCTACTATTTTTTCCACATTCTCGATCCATTCCGCGTGGGCTGCCGAGTTCTGCACAAATGATCTGCGCAGCGGGTGTTTGCGGTATGAAGGCATAACAATAGAGGCTCCCTCCATCGAAGAAGCCTTGTACATGATCACTATATAATGAATGTCCTCTGATCTGGCCGTCAGCGTGTAGGATGATCCCTTCACCGCATGACAGGCAAAAGAAGCTCCAATGTGGCAACCTTCGCCATCCATTGCAAGCTCCCCTTCGCCTCCGTATGCCAGCAGCAGCACATTAGAAGTTACATTGGTTTCGTGCAAAACGCTGCCTGTCTGCAAAGTACCACTATATCCGTCCAGCATCTTGATCGCTGTATCACTCCAACCACTTGTCTGTTCTTGCAGCGGCATTTCTCTCATCTCCTGACAATCGCATCGGTATAATCATTGCTGTTGTCATTGTAGTTGAGATTCTTTCTCATTGTCAATTTTCGGACATTTGAGGCAATATTCCCCTGACATCTGGTACCAGAAACAGCAGGTGAGCCGATCACTTTTGGCAACATGTACATTGTCCTTACAATCGGTGAAACGGGTCAATGGATTCTTCCTCTCACCAAACACTTGCCCGGACGCCACCTGCGTCAGATAGGAGAAGTCCTCTCGAATGGTCTTACGTTCCTGCTCCGTCTCACCTTCATCAGGAGCGAACAGTCGCCCGATCCGTACCATGATATTCTCCCAGAGAACGCTCATCGAAAGGGGCGCAATCGCAGCCAGTGTCTTTAACAGTGGTGTAAGCTGTACCGCAAACATCTCCTGGACCGCCTTTTCCCGCCATACGTGCCTGTCTCCCGTCAGTTCTTCAGCCTTAAGCCCATTCACCGCTAGAAAAGGAAAACGTGTACCGCCCTCATGTTCTTCGAGCTTCGGATGATAGAGAAAGCTGTTCTCCAGCTGAAAGGTTACATGCTGATGATGATATGTCATCGCAGTCACGAGCGGAGTCGTCCATAAATAGCCAATTCGCTTGGCTAACATGGAAGCGGCAACCTTCATGTCTGGTGCATCGATATAATGTTGAAACCAGCTGATATACTCTCGGCACGCCTCTTCGTCATGCAGCTCACTCAGCGCAATGCTACGGACACTATGTTGAGGCGGCTCGCCAAGCAAAATCGAATGATCCTCCACCGTCTCTTTCCATACGTCTGTTGAGAGATATCGGCTCATATTAGTTCGATCCCAGCAGGGCTTCCGACGCCTGATCTACAATCAGATTAATCGCAAGCGGTCCGTAGTATGCAATCCAAAGTGTGGAGTTTACATCATAAGTACGGTTATTTTTTACTGCATCTAGAGACTTCCATACCGGATTATTCACCATCGCCTCAGCTTCTGCGGCAAACAGCTCATCCGACAGTACAAAATAACGATCCGCTCCAATCTCAGGCACTTTCTCCATCGAGATTTCTACGGAAGTGTCATCCTTGATTCCCGCGACGAGTTCAGGCATTTTCAAGCCCAAATCATTATACAGAATACCACCTGTGCGGTGCTCGATGCCATGAACACGGATACCTTCTTTACGCGGACGAATCAATGCTACCGTCTCGTCACCCAGCTTCTCAGCCAGTTTGGTTTTCATTCCTGCCACTTTCTCTTCATAAGCTGTGCGCACTTTCTCTGCTTCGTCTTGCTTGTCCGTAATTTTAGCTATTGTAGCTAACGTATCCCGCCAGTCTTCGTAGAAATCGAGTACCAGGGTAGGTGCGATTTTGCTCACACTCTCATACTGCTTCTCTTGGAAGTCGGTCATGATAATCAGATCCGGGTCGAGTGCAACAATGGCTTCCAGGTTCGGCTCGTCCCGTGTACCCAGAACTTCTACGCCACTTGCCTGATCACCCAAGTATTCTGGAAAATCAGTGTTCCCTCCAGCGATAACACTACCTGCCGGCTTCTCGCCAACGGCTAACATTTGATCCAAAAACTTAACATCCAGCACGGCAACTTTCTTCGGTTTTTCGTTTAGAGTGATGTCACCCTTCATACCCTTGATTGTTACCGGAAAAGCGCCATCGGTCTTCGTCTCTGTACTTGCAGGTGTATCCGAAGGTGTTGCCTCAGATTGTTTACCGCTATCTGTACCTGTTCCGGCACCGCACGCCGTCAGGACAAGAATCAGGGCCAGCATCAAGCCCATGAGTAATCGTGATTTGTGAGCAGCATAGCCTTTGCTTCCGGCCGCTTGCCCCTGTGTTCCTTGTTTCATTTGTAAATCCCCCTTATGTATACTAGTGATAATGATTTTCATTATCGAAACATAAAGAGAGTATAAACGATCTGTGTATCGTGTTACCATGTACTTTTGCGACATTTCAGTCGGACTAATGCGACATCATGATTGATATTTCACCTATCCACTATGCACCTTTTAATTTCTTAGCAATATAAGCCTGTAGACGGTAAATGTCTGCAAGAAGCTCTTCTTCCTCCGGCGTATTGCCATACTCCCCCAGCCAGCGCGGTGTGCGGATATGCCAATCCTCTGTCAGGAATCGCTTTTCATCCCGATACTCTAAAATATGTCCCAGGAAACATTCCAGAGAGCCGAAGGATTGCTTTCCTTGACCGCTAATGATGGATTGTGCGTTCTCAATGATGGTATGTAACATTTGTTGAATATGCTTTTCTGGAGTCAACGCTTTAGATTCCATTCAGTGCCCTCCCCCTATCTCTATCTATCTTAAATTATTTAGTATATCATTCAAATAAAGCCAATGCTTCTAACTCCTAGTACAGTCACATCATCTGATCAAAAACCAAAGAATCGATGCCCCAATAATAACTGAGACATCGATTCATATCATCTAACTATGAGGTGAATCATGAGTATGCGACTAAATAGGAAGTATATCACTATAGTTTTCACCGTTGCCATTATTGCTTTTCCTATTGTCATTGGATCTTATATGTTGAACAAGGTTGTCGATCCGGAAGAGATTATGGTTACCAAGACTGAAGTTTCTCCTGAACTTATTACGATACAAGGTGGATTTGGAGACAGTATCAGCAAATATCACGGTTACAACATTACACATCATGATCATTCATTATCCATCCAGATCAAAGGCAGCAAACTTCCGATTAGAGGTCATAAGGACTTCAACATTTCATTCTCTAATACTTATGGGAATATTAATGAAATCTACTTATCAGGGCAGGACAACGCTAAAAGAAAGATTTGGCCCAATTCCTGACTTTCATCTGAACTCATATTCAACTCTTCCAGGTCACTTCTTATTCAATTCCAGATCCTTATCCATCATAGAATCATAGACATAACGGACTTAGACATACCGGATGCCTGCCTTCCCGTTGCTCTGACCACCGCATTTCCTATTACTGCACCTTCTTTTCGACCAACTCTTGTTTGATTCTGCGAATCTGGTTGAGATGGTTCTGCACATGAGCGACAAAACCCGGAATAATCGCGGTCAGAGATACCGTCTCGCCTTTGAAGTTAACGCCTGTTTTCTCCCATTCTTCCTCACTTAGCCGCTCCAGTAGTCCTGAATTGTACTGGACCAGACCATTAGCAATCGTAATCAGCTGAGAGATCTGCTCCTCATTTGCCTTTTGTCCGGCAACCCATGCATCCTGGTTAAAACCAGGCAGCGTCGCCGGTGATCCCGCTAATATTTCCCGAATGCGGAAGGATACGACGATACTGTGGTCCACCAGGTGTGCCAGCACTTCGGTAACACTCCAGGAGGATGGAGAAGACTTCCATCTCAACTGCTGCTCGGTCAGACCCGCAATCTCCTGCTCAATCTCTTCATAAGCGTGTACATATGCCGATATAATTGATTCTGTCTTCACTGTTGTGTTCCCCATGATCACCGCTCTCCGATCTATATAAGTTTAACTAAAATACGGATGATAGGATTTGCTGTGCTTACACCAGCTCCCCCGTAAATGCTTCTTTAAGCAATTGGAACGAACGTGTCCGTTGTTCAAAATTAGGAATAATCGTTGTAAACACAAAGCTGTTTACGCCATATTCCTCCGACAGCTCAAGCAGACGCTTCCGCACGGTTTCCTTGGTCCCGCGTGTGATGTCCGCTTCGCGCTCAACCGCCGTATACGTTTCTCCCGCTTGCCTTGCAAATTCCGCTGCCTGCTCCAACGTCTGCACATTCACGGTTTTGCCACTCGCCAGCGTTGCACGCACCGTTTTGTGCTGTCCCGCCAGCGCATTTGCCTCTTCTTCCGTGTCTGCAGCAATGACCGACAAGGCCAGAATGGCTTCAGGCTCTCCGCCATGTTCCGTGTTAAACTGCGTGCGGTACGTATCCAGTGCGATGCGTGCCGTTTCGGGATCACTGTTGATAAACAGCGCGAACGCATAAGGTAGCCCCTGCTTGGCTGCGAGTTCCGCGCTGGAAACACTCGTGCCCAGCATATAAATACGTGCCGGCTGTCCCGGCAACGGATGTGCTGTCAGCCCTGGCTGCGCATGGGTTTCACTTGCGGGGGCGTTCAGGAAGTTTCTCAGTTCTACCAGTTTGTCATCCAACGTTTCCGACTCGGCGATTCCCTTTTGTAGCGCCTTTGTGGAACGCGGCAAGCCGCCTGGAGCACGCCCGATCCCTATTTCGACGCGCCCCGGAGCCAGTGTCGCAAGCACATTGAAATTTTCCGCCACCTTATATGGGCTATAATGCTGGAGCATGACACCTCCGGAGCCAATCCGGATTTTTTGAGTCTGTGCGAGCAGATACGAAACGAGCACTTCTGGCGATGAACCGGCAACCCCTTCCGAGTCATGATGCTCCGCTACCCAAAACCGGTCATATCCAAGTGATTCTGCAAGCTTCGCCACTTCGACGGTATTTTTCAACGCCTCCGCGGCCGACTGGCCCGGAAATACAATGCTCTGATCCAAAATCCCTAATGTAAAGGACATCTCTCTTCCCCCTTAGATATTCTTTATCATGTTTCTGATCCCGTTTTCTTATATGGAGTACCCACTATCCGGCGTAATGCGCTTGAGAAACTGCTTCGTCCGCTCTTCCTTCGGATAGCGGAACAGCTGCTTCGGCTCTCCTTCTTCCACAATGACCCCGCCATCCATAAATACAACGTGATTCGCCACTTCCTGTGCAAAACCCATTTCGTGAGTCACGATGATCATCGTTATGCCTTCCTCGGCAATCTGGCGAATAACCGCCAGCACCTCACCTACAAGTTCCGGGTCCAGCGCGGAGGTCGGTTCGTCAAACAGAATCACCTCAGGGTTCATCGCCAGCGCCCGGGCGATCCCGACGCGTTGTTGCTGTCCGCCTGAAAGCTGACTGGGGTATGAATCAAGCTTGTTCCCGAGACCTACCTTTTCAAGCAGGGCGACACTCAGCGTCCGTGCTTCCTCTTTAGCCACTTTGCGAACAGCGACAAGTCCTTCCATTACATTTTGCAGCGCTGTTTTGTGGCGGAACAGATTGTATTGCTGGAATACCATCGCTGATTTTTGGCGTAAGGCATGGATGTCCTTTTTGGCGTGCTTGCCGTAATCCAAGGTAGAATCACCGAGTGTGATATGCCCGGAATCCGGTTTTTCCAAATAGTTAATGCAGCGCAGAAGCGTTGTTTTACCTGATCCACTGGGCCCCAGAATCGCAACGACCTCTCCGCGCGCCACATTCAGATTAATTCCTGACAGCACCTTGTTGTCTCCGAAGCTTTTGTGTATTTGCTTGAGTTCAATCATGACACGCCTCCCCGGTTGTACGATCTGAACCGCTTCTCTGCCACTGCGGTCAGTCTTTCAATCATGATGGTCAGCCCCCAGAAAATGAGAGCTGCCGCCACGTACGCCTCAAAAAATTTCCAGTTGGTTGATGCAACAATTTGTGCCTTGGCGTTAATCTCCACCACCGAGACCGCAAAGGCCAGTGTAGATCCATGCAACATGCCAATCAGCATGTTTGAAATGTTGGGTAGACTGGCTGCAAAAGCCTGCGGCAACACAATTCTGCGCAATGCCTTCGTCGCTGTCATACCCAGTGAATACGCCGCTTCGATCTGACCGCGATCCACCGCGAGCAAGCCGGATCTGACTATCTCTGACGCATAAGCACCCGCGGTAATCGAGAATGACAGGTAAGCAAAGCCGATCAATGGAATAGACGATGAATTGAACCCAAGTCCGAGTGACGAAGACACGCTGTCAATGATCATCGGCAAACCGAAATAGATCAGAAGCAGATGTGTAATCATCGGTGTACCGCGAATAAACGTAACGTAGGCAGTCGCTAGCTGGCTGAGTACAGGAATCCGAAACTGGCGGAGAAGTGCCACCGCTGTGCCGATGATAAAACCGAGAACCACCGAGACCACCGTGATGGCCAGTGTGATCGGAATGACACCGAGAAGCTGCACGAAAGCGGTCCATACAAAGGAAAGATCAAAGCTCATATCGGAGCAAACCCCCTCTTCTGCACTCTCCGCTCAAGCACACCGAACACCCGCTCCAGCACAAAACTCAAAACAAAATAAATGAGTGCCAGCGAGATATACGCTTCAATAAAATGACGAGAGATCGTTGCCAGTGTAGACGATTTGCCCGTCATCTCCATGACACCGACACTGAAGGCAAGGGATGTATCCTTCAGGCTGCCAATGACCATGTTGGCGAATATAGGCAATGCCGTCACATAAGCCTGCGGCAATACGATTCGGAAGAACGCTTGCGGGCCAGACATGCCCATGGCATAAGCAGCTTCTACCTGGCCCCGATCCACCGAAGCGACGGAAGCCCGAATCATCTCTACCATAAACGCTCCGCTATGAAGCGAGTAAGTCAGAATGACAAAGTAGATTGCAGGTGCACGGTTCGCATTAATACCGAACAAGCCCAAAATTTCCGGCACACCGTAATAGAACAAAAATAGCTGAATCAAGATCGGTGTACCGCGAAAAAAGGACACATACAGCTTAGACAGCTGTTTCAGCACCGGAATATTGTACATCTGCGGCAGTGCCGCGATGGAACCGATGATTAGACCAAACACCATTGCACTAACTACAATTAGAAGCGTAGTACTGATGGTGGGTAGGAGCTTTACAAAGTAGTCAATGACATAACTGAATTCAAATGGTGCACCCATCGCTGCGACCTGCCTTTCGTCTACGTGTTATTTGCTTTCTGATTGCGTAGCGTCAAAGCCAAGCCACTGCTCACTCAGTTTCTTCAACGTACCGTCTGCCTTGATTTCCTTGAGTGCTTCATCGATGCGGTCAGCGAGCTTTTGCTCGTCCGGATCATCCTTGCGGAACATAAACAGGGTGTCCGATTCACTAAGTGCAGGACCCACCAGTTTCAGCTCGCCACTCGGATCAATAAGTGGAAGCGTAAAATCCGCCGCTACAAATGCTGCAACCCGTCCAGCCTTGAGCTGTGCGATGGAATCGTTGGCCACACCGCTTGAATATACAATATCTAGTGCGTTGCCGTGTTCCTTGTTGTAGTTTTCAAGCAAGATGGCCTGGGCACTGGTTGCTGTCGTTAACACTTTTTTGCCTTTCAGATCATCAATGGAATGAATGGCATTATCATCTTTGAGAACCGCGATTTTGTTCTTCCAGTGGGAATACGCTTCTTTATTGAATAAATATTTCTGTTCGCGCTCCGGGTTTTTCTCCATCTGATGCGCAACCATATCAATCTTGTTCGTTTCGAGGCTGAGCAATAAGTTCGTGAACTCCATCGTCTGCAGATCAAACTCGTAATCATCCAGTCGTTTATCAATTTCTCTGACAAGTTCTACATCATATCCCGTCAGCTTGTTATTTTCGTCAATAAAAGCGACATTCGGAAATTGCGTGCCTGTTCCCACAATAATCTTGGTTGGTTCCTTCGCTCCATCAGCTCCCGATGCTGTCTTGGTGTCTCCCCCGGTACTGCATCCTGTGAGCGCCAATACGATTGCGGTTGTAAGTGTTAGAACAGACCATTTTTTCATGTTTTTCTCCCCCGTTATGTGTGCGATTATTTTAAACCACTAATTCTTACATGTTAACTAGGAATTAATTGATCTAAAAATAGCATTCCAACAGGAACATCGTCAACGGGTTTACTTATAGAACAATTCTATATATAAATAAAATATTCGATGGGTGCGATTACAACTCGCTTCGCCTTAACAGTACCGTCAGTGCCCACTTGCAATAATATAGACGATTTCTACACTAAATCTGATCCTTATCGTTATCTAGGGGTGATCTCGGAGATACAAGAAAAAAACCTAACGAAGAATCGTTAGGTTCAACATGTCTAACATCCTTATGAAACTATAACTAGCCGCCCTTTCCTTCACTTATCTTCTATATAAGTTCAACTAAAGATGTTTACGCGAAGTACTCCGACGACAGAATAACCTTCCCATCGCTGTTATCCCCGGATTTTTTTGATTCCCTTTTCTAAAGGGACAAATCCGATGATAAAGGCGACCGCTTCGCTTTTTCAGGTTTTTTCTGTCCTCTCCGTTTCTGTGTAAATAAATAGTTCAACTTATATAGTTATCTTCGAATTAACTTCTTAAATGCCGAGTACTCTTGCCCGGAATTCATATAACTTAATATCTTTTCCGCACACGCAGCTGAACTGAGTTCTTCCGTGTTCACTTCCAGATCATACTCATCGTAAGCGTATATGTAATCGAACTGGGAATGGGCTAGCCCGATCTCGCGATCCCCCCTGCTTTGCTCTCTTCTGGTAAGTTCTTCTTTGGAGCAATGAACACCAACAAACAGTATCGGATAATCGGCAAGCAAATCATAAAAATCATTGAAAAACTTGTCATCACTGATGACCGTATCCACAATTACATTCAGGCCCAGCTCCGAAAATAGTTTAATAGTTGAGAAGTACAATGAGCCAATCGGGCCAAATAGGATATCTGACATCACACCCGGCTCCACTTCTCTTGTTGGCTGCATATCCGGATATGTCGTATCGATGAACTGATCGTAATTTTGAAAAAATTGATCTACGGACAGATGATGCAACGGCATTTCCCCCTGCTTTTTCATTTCCAGCGCAATGCTTGTCTTGCCTGAACTGGACGTTCCGTTTAAAAAGATAATGAGTCCTCGTTCCATAGGGTTCACCCTTATCTATTAAATTGGTGTTGCTTATCTGAGTCCTTCTCCTCTTAATATATCCTTTGAAAATTGATCCACAGCGAACCAGGTAGACACATCGTCTTCTACATACTTCTTCCAAGCGATTACAACATGAATTTCACATATTTCATCCGATTCTATCTGTGACATGGGCACACTAATCCCTTTTCCAGAACTCAGGATGTACCCCTGTGCTTCAACATCCATACCTTCACCATAGGATTTCGGAATCCGATCCCCTTGGTTTCTCCTCATCATTAACAAGGTTCCGTCTTGTGTACCCATATGTAACCGATCGATTTGATTTTTATACTCAATCGCTTCGAGTCCTTCTCCTGTATCCGATCCACAGCTTGTCCAGTTATAACCCTCTTCCCACAAGGCTGTGAAGCTGCACTCATCAATCTGGTGATCATTCTTTGGTTTGATTCGGAATACAGCTCCCCAGCATTCCTCTACTGCCTGATCGCAAGCAAGTTCTACATCTACTCTACAAATCGCGAGTTCGCAGTCCCACAAGTCGTAGTAATACTTATACAACCATCCACCGCTGCTGAGCTTGGCGCAATCTGTTGCAAGATAGGATTGGTTTGAGACCGAAAGCGAGAATTCCACGGTGCCCAGAGGTGTACAAATAGACGGCATCGCAGGCATCCGCGGTACATCGTCGGTTTCTTTTCCATGAAAAAGCTTCATGCTTCTCTTTCCTTCCTGATATATTGTTTAAAATAATTCCTAAACACATCATAGATCTCTTCCATTTCCGTGATCTCGTTCCGAAACGTATCCCGAATCTCTTCACTTTTTTTGTGCTCAAGCTCCATATCGAACTCTTCAGCCTCATATTCATTTAATAATTCATAGAAATATTCGCATTCCACTTTCACTGCCTGGTAATGATCGGCATACTGTCCGGAACCGAGCAGAAAACTGGCCCAGGATATTTCTCTTCGATCGTACTTCATATACAAACAAGCGATGTAATGGTCGTGTAAGGAGTTCAGATATTCATCGACGAAAGGTTCGGAGTGAATATATCTGTTAACGATGCCAATCGCGTCACCTTGATATTTCACCGTTGCTAATTCAATGATCCAATATGGTGGCTTCTCGTATTCCAGAATAACGTCATCACAAAACGGGTGGAAGTGCTTGTACCAGATTAATTTGCTCTCAAGCATGATCCCCAGCTTACAAGCAAACTCTTTGGTAGGTTCAATTTTCATCGGAACCATCTCCTATTCTTCCCACAGTCTAGTCACTTTCTCTAACTTCATCCCGTCAAATTGTAATTGATAGATATCCGGTTTCTTGATCTGATTGATAAATTCCACACCGTACGTGGGATCAAAGGCATTTATCATTAACGTCATGACATGTCCGTGTGTGCCGATTGCTACTTTTTTCCCAGAATACTCTTCTAAAATCTGTTTCAAACCACTCACAGCTCTATGCTGGCACACCTTGTTAGACTCGCCTCCGGGCAATGCATACTCTGGATCAGCAAACATTCTTTCCGTAATCGCGCTAAAATCCTCATCTGCAACAGCCTCATCTGAAAAATGCCTTTCTCGCAAATCCTCCATGAGCTGCATACCTAGCCCCAAAGCCGTTGCCAGCCCCTCTAAAGTTAGAACAGCCCTGGCATACGGACTTGAGATGATGGTATGTATTCCTTCTTCCTTTAACATCTCGGTTACTTTGGCCGCATTCTCCCAGCCCTTCAAGGTAAGTCCTCTTGTTCTTTCCGTTCCTTCATTGTATGGCGACTCCGCATGCCTAACCATATAAATGATCGTTTTCATAGAAAAACTCCTTCGGTCTCATCTCTAAAATCCATTCATCTATCGGTTCATACTCCTATGTATAATTTACAAGAATTCTCATATATGTGATAGTAGAAGTGGAGAAAAGTAATATCTAAGAGAGGATAAGCTGATGTTTTCATTCCATAAGAGATCTATTCTGATATTCGTTGTATGCATAGCCGTTGTCACTCTATCGATCTTCACATATATGAATGTTCAATCCAAACCGGAGCAAAGTGTTTATACCGTAGTCCATCTACCGGCCAACTCCATCACCTTCAGTGAAGTGGAAAAGCTACATGCGTTCGCTGAATTCATCGTGATTGGTTATGCAACAGACGGGTTTGCGGATCGTGAGCATGTCATAACTGCATTCGATGATGGAGCCATGCAGTCCTTTCACACCAACACCAATATAAAGATCACGAAAATACTAAAGAAACCTGAGGATTTCCCTTCAGATCAAACTGAATTGACAATCATCGAACCTGTCAGCCTGGATGAAAATGTGAAGTACACGGCAAATGATTATGTAGAACTGCAGAAGAATGAACCAAGTGTGCTTTTTTTGCTGAGAAACTCCTATGGTGATTACGGTTTGATTAATGATAACTTGGGAAAATTCAACTTGGAAGGCGTAAGCCAATATAGCTTACCTGAGTCCTCCTCATCACAACAATTATCTGAGTATTCGACGTTCCGTGACTTCGTTATGAAAAAGTACAACCTGAATCAGGATTCCTAACCATGTGACTCTATCTTATCCCTCCCACAGGCCTTTATCGATGAATTAGCATGGAATTGGAGTTAGCCCCAACGTTGGGGCTTTTTCATTTGGATTTATACTTAAAAGGCTGTCACGGCAGATTTTACAATCGTTTATCTCGATCGTACTCCGTCAATTTCTCCTCAATGAATCTCCACGCACTGTTCAGATCACGGTGCACCCAGTCAATGTCTTCGGTGGTCTGATCACTATATACCCCTAATATTAACGTTCTGATCGCTTCTTCCGACTGTTCGCCTACAATAAGTGCTACTGGAAAAGGAATGTTGCGATACTGATCTTCACCAATATAGAACACATCCTCTAACTGATCTCCCCATTCATAGGTCAGTTCACTGAAATCCAGGATCAAACCCGCTGGTTCCCAGGCTTCTAACACCGCTTTGCCTATGGCACACATATAGATGGCATCTGAATTCCCCCCAGAACCATATCCATATTCACCCATGAACTTTAGAATCATGATCCTGCAATATTTCACTGCCTTCGAATCTCCAATATGGACTTCATATTTCAAATCACTAAGCTCTTCCAGCTTCAACTGCTTGGTTACAATATCCATGATATCCTCCATATATTGCTTCACACACCCATCCATTTACCTCATGGCAAGGCGCATCTGATCGCTGAACTCAGTCATGATGGGCTGCTATTTTTTCATATAATTATAAACATTAAAATCATCATACTTCATATAGAACCCTTCCTTGATAAGCTTCTGTTGTTCCTCCTCAATTCCAAAGGAAAATGCTGCACCTGGACCAAGTCCTGTTTGACTTACTGCGATTTCTTCACCATTTTTATCGTACAATTTCACATTTGTATCCGTATAAGTTTGAATTCCCTCTTCAGTAAAGTATCCATTATATATAAATACGCCCGAAGGATTGTTCATATTAAAGATCGTTCTAAACGAAAAATAAATATCGTTACCTCTGTTCACCACATCCAGTAGCAGCGTCGAGTTGTGGATCTCGGCTGCTTGGATATCTTTGTTCATGGGTTCATCGACATTAAAATTAATCCATTCCGGTTTTACAAAAATTTCAACAGGAATATGTTCTGATCTCAGCGTGACGGTATACCCATCTTGGTTCAAAACCTTCTCTGTTATTGCCTCGCTTGTGGAGTCCGACTTGTAATACTGATAAATAAATATTGCGGCTACAATCACAATAATCGTTGAAAGTAATGCCCATCTTCTGTTATTCATATCTGTTCCCTTTCTTTTCGATGCTTAACTAAGACTCTATGCTCATCCCTTCAGCGATTTGAATTAATGCTGCTGCGGACTGCTGCTGCCCGATCAGTTCATACTGTAGCGCTTTTCCGCTACTTCCAGCCTCAATCCAGATCAACCGATCCATTCCGTGATTTGAAAAATAAAATGCTTCCGCGTCCCGAACGCGTAGTGGTTTCACCCGAGACAATTCATCCTCAGACAGGTAAACTCGGCTTTTGGTTGTCCCAAAAATGTGAAGGGTCAGTGCCCCTTCTCCTTGATAACGGATTCGGACACCTACAAGTTTGTTATTTGGATGCAAATCGCGGACCACGACCTGCTGTCCTGTGGTTCTGCTCTCTTCAGCCATAGCTTCAATCTCATCAGGTGTCAGATTATCGAATCCATAATAGACCTGAATACTCTCAACTCCCGCATGGGCCGGAAACTGTGGTTGCCACTCCGTCAGCGTTTCCTTCAACTGCTCCAGTCCGTGCTCCCATTCAACGGCAGCATAATTCGTCTGCTGGGTGAATTGGTGCTCTCCAGCATTTGCAATGTAAATGGCCTTTCCATCACCGGGTTTCAGAGTACGTATAATTTGATCTACGACGTAATCACTCTCCTGCGATTCCATCTGAATTCTACCAAGAAAATCACCGCTCTGACTCTTCATATCCATTCGTGATCACTCCTCAGATTAGCTGTTTTTGATCCATCCGATTCAATCATGCTTCATAGTAAAAAGATTACATTTCTTCTCCATCTTACCTTATGGAGAAACCCCGCGACAATGAATCGCGGGGCTCATGTTTGGCATCAAATTTCGTTCATTTCTCTTTATTTCTTCCAAACATTCTGTTAATCACGTTGCTCTTTTTCTTCATTATAGGTTCATCTTGGAACTTTGCACTAAGCCAAAATGAACCAGAGATAATGTCCCCGACAATCATTTCCTTGTTAACGAGTTCTTGATCAATGAGAACATCAATCTCTCCACCTAACGTCTTGACTAATGCCCAGGTGAACCGCAGCTTCGACTGCTCATTAACAATCTCTGCTGTTTCTACGATTCTTCCTGTGAACATGGCAGTTGCACTTGGCGTACCTTCACTAAATAGTCCGGATGGAACAAAGGATTCCACTGCAAATTTGTATTCACTATCCTGAGATAGGTTAAATTCTTCTTCGTCTTTATAGATCGTCACTTCATGTGCGAATGCAGACAATTGTACATGTATCATCTGTGGAATAAGAATCTGCCCGTAAACCCCTCGGTTCGGCAGGTCAAAAACGAATGGATAAATTCCCGACTCCATCGACTCATCTGGTTCGGCCCAAGCATGAAATCTGCCATCTAGTTTATTGTTTTCGTCTGGTTCTAGTTCTGCGGTAAGTCCAATCTTCATACGGGATGAACCTGAGAAATGTGGATTCAGTCCGATAACCTGATTCTTTTTATCTATCTGAAGCCATATCTCAATCCCTTCTCCTGCCAGAGCCAGAGCATATTGCCCATAGGTAGCTTTGATTCTGGTTCCAGTTGAAAGTGCATACTCGGCGATATCTTCAAAATCTTCCGGGGAATGTACACGAAATCCCAATGTGGTCATATGATTTACCATTTATGCATAACTCCTTCTGTACGTATGTGGTCTACTATATACGCTTGCTCTAGTGATCATTCTTTGGATGGATTCAACTTCAATTTATGTTTTGGTTGCATCATTACATCTAATAGATAACCAAGGAACAACCAGATAAGTATCCCCAGAAATGTAGTCACAAATCTAAAATGGTAATTAACAATATCATCGTATCCGAATAATGTTTTTAAATAAAACTCTATATTCGTTAAGATGTTGGCAATGATCTGATTCATGCCTTCCCCTGACCCGTTATGCATACTCTTATTTGTAACAAAAGCGGCGATCACTAAACAACATTGAATAAGTGGTAGAATAAGACGATATTTCAATTTTTTCATCTCCATATCAGTCTCCCTTTAATATTTATTGGTCACATAATATAGACGTCCAAAAGTTGTTAGTTGTTTCATATTGCTCGATCTCTCGAATGGGTACCTTATATTATCGAAACTACAGGGTTTGATGTTTTTATCCTTCTTTTAAATATTCTATTGTGCCTTTGGCAATAGTCTTATTCGTTTGTAGTGAAAAACGGTTACCGGGTTCCAACAGATGATTCGGTACCTCTTCTGAATTATGGAATAGATAGTACAGATCAGCCTTGGCTTCCCTATGTTCATCCGGTTGACTATGTAACTTCACGACAGCACTCCAGAGCCCAAATTGCAAATCTGGATCCACATCAAAAACGATAGGTGCTGAAAAGTCCTTCGTAATTGCTGACTTCTGTCCGCCCTCTGCCTCACTCAAAAAATACAGGCTCGCGACTGCTACTTTCTTCACTGAAGACCACTTCCAATATATTAGATTGATGTAGTGCAATAAAATGAGTAATACTCCCAATCGTATCCTTAAATCTTGATGTATACCTCTTGTTTTTCCTCTTCATGATGAATCCGCCAAAATTCATACTGCTCTATTCCGCCTATATTAATGCCAGAGAGAAACGTTGGATCGAAAAACAGCACTTGTTCATTCTTCAGCGTAATCAAAATGCTATCACATATCATTTCATTTTCTCTCTCTACCATATTAAAAATTTCAATGCTCGAGACCATATTCGTCAGCGACGTAGGATTAATGAGTACCACATCACTGATCGAAGACACCGCTGGATAAAAATCTTCAACCAATTCGAAATCATGTCTGATCGAGGGCACAATCGTAATTCTTAGTCTCGAATATTGTTCTATGGACGCAAACTCCAAGTATTCTTCTCCAAATTTGACATATACAAATGTAAGCATTGGAGTGAATTCATACACACCATTTTCTTCTAAATTGATAAACCCTGACAAATTGATGTCCTCTATGTTTTTTCCTTTTATCATGTGGATCATATTTTGGAGCAATTTCCCGCCTCCCACCTAATTTCGTTACAGTTGCATGAATTCACTTTTCTTTATACTCAGTAAGCGGTCGACCTATAATATAGTTCATCATGTATCATAAAACGCTTAAATCTCATTTTCTCATGATCTATAACATTCCTAACTTCGCTTGAATGGAGAACAATCACATTGAAATATTCCAGCAAGAAATTGAACGTTAGTTGATACAACGCTTGCAGCATGACTTTCGTACAATCCGAGTTACATTCCATATCAAAATCATATAACTCTACAACACCAAAAGGTGGCATAACATCCTCATAATCAAAATCATCATTCGAAGTATCTGTTACGTAACTATTTTTGATCCATTCGATCTTTGGTGAATGCTCCTGATATAAATCAATTACTTTACATTGAAAAGACAAGTTATCATTATATTGAACATGTATGTTTGCAATATTTTCACTTCCTCCTTGTGTGACCTTAATGTGATGATCGACCATGAGCGCCTTGATTGCTGGAGACAAGTATTCCACATCCATCAATCTAAAATCTTTTTCCTCGAGAAATGTACTTACTCGCAATATTATCCCTCCAAATTGCTTAGCGGATAGCCCTGTCTTCTGTTTCCTTTCCGTGAAGACTAATAACATAATTAACTGCATCTTCGAAATCTTTTGCAATAAAATCTGCTTCTATATCCGACCATTTATATCTATATTTGCTCAAAGCCTCATTCCCCGCTCCTGTCAAAACTAATACTTTCTTGCATCCAGCATGATGACCTGCCAATAGATCAGACCATCTATCCCCAATTACAATACAATGGCTTAAATTTAATTGATTCTTCTTAGCTGCTTTAAGTAACATTCCTGGGTTCGGTTTCCGACAATCACACCCATCTGTATGTTGATGTGGGCATATATAAACATCGTCAAAGCCGAAATCTATCATTTCTTTTACAAATACCTCTTTTGTCACTTCCCCCCTTGAAATACCCGGCTGATTCGTAAATCCAAATAATCTAATTCCAAGTGCTTTTAATTGTTCTAAAGAATTTTCAGTGTATGGAAACAATTCAAATTCTCCGGGGTAAAGGACTTCATCTGAACCGCCGATTGTACCATCACGATCAATAAAAACAGCTTCTATTTTATGCACTCCCATAATCAACCTCCATATGAAAGGGTTTAGTTACTTTTATTATGTTATCGCGTAGAAAAGTTTGCTTCAAATAACTTGGCTGAATTCTCGTTTAAGATGGAATACGTTTTGAGGTCTTCGAATTTCCCTTTAATGAATATATGCTTTCTGTAAATCCCTTCAAACTCCATGCCTGCTTTCTCCATGACTCTTGAAGAACCCGTATTCGCTGATATACATCTAGCTTCAATTCGAACTAAATCCATATGTTCAAAACCAAATTCGATTATTTTCTTCACACACTCCGTCATATAACCTTGTCCCCAATAATCTCTTGACAATGCGTATCCAATCTCTGCTTTGTGGTGATTGATATCCCAGCCTACAAAGTCGCAAGTTCCGATGATCTTGCCTGTGGTTTTGTCTTGTATCCCCCATGGGCTGATCTGGCTTTTATTATATTTATCTATAATGAAATCAACAAAATTCTCTGTATCCTCTATTTTCATATGCGGATGCCATGTTGTATATTTGGATACATCCGGGTCACTACAATAAGAATAGATATCTTGCACATCATTCTTTTCAATTTTTCTAAGTATCGTTCTCGAAGTCTCAAGCACAGGTAAATTGTTGTAAACATCTTCAATCTTCATTTTCCACACCTCCGGTTTTATATATTTATAGTAGAGTGATTCAGGCATTACACTTCACTTTCATGCAAATGATCAACTTGGATCCAACTCATTTCTTGAATGTTCAGTACTTCCTTAAATTCTTCTACTAATTGATGTTTAGATTCCAATTGAGAATAATAGTTTGCATTCAAAACTTGGCTTAATCGTTGTATTTGTTCATCAGCAATTTCAAATCTTTTAAATGCCTCTAGATTGCAATTTATAAACTGTCTTGCGATTGCCTCATTATATTTATTCGTGCTTTGGACTTCTTCAATGAGTTCTATTCGGATACTCTCCCCTCTAGGGTCGACATATAAAAACTCAATATGATCCTCTTCCGGATACCTCTCTTCCGCAAGCTCTATAATTATCGTATCTATTAATTCATATATGATTTGAAGACTTGCAATCTCTTTTGAGTTGTAAACTAAACGATAACCCCAACCATGGTCCTCGAAATTATAAAAATATAATACTGGGATTTTTTCCGAAATTCGAACTAAACTTTCCGGAATTTCTTCACTCACCTCTGTATCTTTAGTGATGAATACAAACCATTGATCATTTAAATCATCTATGTATATTGGATCATATTTAAGGATTTCCTCTTTATATTTCATTAATGTTACGCTTCCTGAAGTAAATTCGCTCACGGTTTATGCTCCTTTTCATTTTTTTAACATCTTTCCGCCAAAAGCAGATTGTGGAAGATTTTTTTCATCTATAAAAGAACCCAGCCTTAGATCATTTTATCTTAGACTGGATCGTGTGTAATGGAATTCTCTCCCTTTATTCTACTTTAAGAAGATCCCTCATTTTATCGCCCGGTAAAAGAGGCCTAGAGCACCGGAATCAAAGGTTTTATTTTCAATAAGTTCAAGATTGATCTTCTGGTTGAGACCTTGGAATAACGGTAATCCACTTCCGATTAATACGGGAGACACCGTAATTTTATATTCATCTATTAAATCAAGCTGCATAAGGTAGTGTGCAAACCTTGGACTACCGAGTATGACCATATCCTGTCCTGGCTGCTGTTTGAGATTTTTGATCTCTTCTTCGATATTTTCTTTTACCAACCGGGAATTGTTCCACTCGACGTCGTCCAGCGTTGTGGAAAAAACGATTTTGGCGGTCTTCTCGATCCACTCGGCATGCTCCCGTTCATGCTGAGAAGCTGATGCGTCCGACCGTACAGATGGCCAGTAACCGTGCATCATCTGATACGTCCCACGTCCCCAAATGACCGTGTCAGCAGTGCTCAGAACTTCTTTCGCGTGTTTCTCCAAGTCCGAATCGTAAGAAACCCAGCCAATATCCATGTCTCCATTTGGTCCTTCTACAAAACCGTCAAGCGATGAATGTAGAAATAAAACGAGTTTTCTCATCTTCACTTCTCCTTGTTTATGAGGGATATCTCCGAAAATCTGAACTGAACTCCGGCATGATGCATCTTGTTTTCTCATATGTTTTGCGAACTACAAATGAAATATACGACTATTTCAAAAAGATGTATATCACGTTCCTCTATTTACTTTGCATCTCTATTAGTAATTTCATTTGCTGATTTCGATGTATGAGGAAACGCTTCATATATGATTTTAAAATGAGTCGTTCGGTGACCCAGCCTATAATTCCAAACGGAGCCACCATAGTAAGCCGATCTTTCATGAGTGTCTTGCCGTTATGTTCTTCAAAAATATGCTCATGGCGCAAGCTTTTAAACGCACCTTTCAACATTTCATCGACAAAATAATAAGGAGCTTGGTACGCTGTGATCCTTGACGTCAACTTTTGCCTAATCAAAAAATGTCTGGCCTCGAAAGTTACTTTATCATTATGATTAATCTTTCCAGAAGTCACTCCTGCGACAGCTTTCTCTTTCGTATGTTTCCAGACCGTTTGTGTATGAACATCAATATCTCTCGCCATATCAAAACATAACTCTATTGGAGCATCGATTAGAATCTCTGTCTCAACTATAACCACTCCATAATCACCTCAACAAGTAACCAACGATTTATTTGGATTAGGACTACATGAATCCGCCACTAACCTATAACCACTCCACAAGTTTATTTATTTTTCATTTTATCCATATGAATTTCACGCAATAATAAAAATAATGGCAATCCAAATGAAACCCCAGCAGTTAACGTTCCAATGATCGGTAACCACATATGCTTTACTCCAATTCGCTTTCCTTCATATATGATAAACCCAATCAATACGACTGCCGAAATTAACACATCCAACCAAGCAAACTCACTAATCCGATTCTGTCTGGCTTCACTCAATAGCATGGTTAGATTGAATCCGTTTTCACCAATCCAAGGAATAAACGCCATGTAGGGCAATGCGATTCCTAAAATAGTTAACACCCCGTAAAAATACTTCAAACTTCTCACCTCATTTATATATTTTGTCCATCTAAATTCACCTACTGGAAATGACTCTCGTGCGTGCACCCAGACAGCGTTCTAGAATGCCCACCTATGATCTTCTGGCAAACACTCATCACAGAGTAATCGATCATCGACAACCGCTCCGTTGTTTAGTTCATCTATATAATCCGGTTTTTCTCTGTCGGTTACCCACGAATTACATTTCGAACACCTTCCACAGTTCATAACCTCTGAATCAAGTAATATAGTAGAACTACTCTCCCATTTTAATTTTAGATTTTGCCTGACTGTCATTTCATTCTCAAGTTCTGGGATCAATTGGTCACCCATTTCTTTGTATTCTTCATCGCTCAAATCAATTAAATAAGCAACATTAACAAGATACGTTTTCTTTTTCATTTCCTTCTCCCTTTGAATTGCCCTCTTCGAAAAAACTAAACCTCAATGATTCCTACTGCAGTGTATGGATAATCAATTTGTTTCTTTACTACATCTGCCTCTTCTTGGCCTGCAAACAATTCAATCAAATATAGTCCCAAATCAATCGATGTCGCTACGCCTCCCGCAGTGATCACGTTTCCATCTTTAATGATTCTCGTTTTAACTACTTCTTTGCAGTACGGCTCAAGTAAGTCATATGCATTCGGATGGGTTGTTGCTATCTTGTCCTTCAAGAAACCGGCAGCGCCTAATAAAAGTGAACCCGTACAAACCGAGATTTTGTACCTTACCGATTCGGCAGTTCGAATCCAATCCACAAATTCAATGTCTTCTTTTAATTTTCTAGTCCCCATACCTCCTGGAACAAAAACAAGATCATATTGAGATAAATCAGGTTTTATGACATTCACCTTTACGCCCATCCCAAGTTCATCTGTCACTTCCTCAGTCAATCCACATATGTCCCAGGTCGTTCCTTTGGTTTGGTCAAATAAATTCAACCGATAGATAACATCATAGAAACCAACAAAATCAAGAAATGTTACTCCATTGAATAAAATGAGTGCCATCTTCATAGAATCATTCCTCTCTTTTCTGTCGTAATCAACAATCGCCTGATTTTATTCCTTTTACTCATTTCCTTTATAATCATTCTTAAGTAAAGCAAATACCACATTATCAACGAAGCTATTTCTCCAATAATAGTGCTCTTTCAATACCCCTTCTTCCCTGAATCCAGTTTTCTCAAGTACTCTTCTTGACCCCACATTCTTTGGTTCAACAAAAGCTTCGATTCGGTTTAATTCAAGATGATGAAATCCATATTCAACAATCTTCTCAATCACTTCAGTCATAAAACCTTGATACCAATACTCAGGCGAAAGTTCATATCCAATTGCAGCTTTATAATGATGTTTCATCCAACCATGAAATCCGCATGTTCCAATTACCCTACCTTCTGACTTCAACGTGATTCCCCAGCGAATGGCTTGATTATTTTCAAATCTTTCATTCCACTTCTGAATTAATTCTTCTGCTTATTTAATATCTCTAAAACTCTCCACATCATAAAACCTGGTAACCTCGTCCAAAGAAAAATACTGAAATACATCTAACGAATCATTTTGCGTGATCTGTCTTAGCTCAAATCGTTCTGTTTCTAAAATTGGAAATCGAGGCATAAACACTTCTCCTTTAATGGATTTTGCTGAAGTAGAGAATGAAGACCTTTCCCGCTCACTCAATCTAATCAAATCACAGACTCCGTAAAATTCTCATCGGGATTTGCAACCTAAAGGTCGTCACCTATGTAATTCAAGTCTACATCCTGTTTTATCTTTAAACTTACCATCTTCAAAAACAAAGTCATTCAATTTTTCAAATCCGTTCTTCTCAAGGACCTTTAACGAGCCTTTATTACTCGCCAAACATGCACTTCTAAGAATTTGAAGATCCAATTCATGAAATGCAAAGGCAATAGCCTTTTGGGCTGCGATTGTACCTATGCCTCGGTTCCAGAAAGGAACTGCAATCCAGTAATCCAACTCTGCTGTTTTCTCAGTTAAATCCACAGCATTTAAAGACATGACACCCGCAAATTGATCATCCAATAAAATCGTAAATACATAGGATATTCCTTGTTCACGTCTGGCAATCACCATTTTTGCCCATGATTCACCTGCTCCGTCTGGATAAGGATAGGGAAGTTGCTTGTCTCTGAAATTTCAGGGTAACTTGCATATTGCTGTACATGTTCAGCATCACTAGGTAAGACAAAGCGAAGCGTGACTTTCATAAGCGTAATCTCCTTTTCGGGCTTTTGAATGATTCTTGGGTTGCTTCAAAATCACCAGTATCCAGAACATTATGATTGTTCCTTAATCGGTCCTCCAATGTATGGAGTCTTTCCATTCCAATAATCAATTACATGATTCCACCATCGTTTTGATTCCGCTTTTAAATATTTTTCAACTTCACTATACTCGATATTCTTATCCAATAATTGGTTCTGAAATGATTCAAGAATACCGACTGTAGCAAATTCTTTAACAAATGAATCTCCATTCGTATGAAGCTCTTCAATGACTTCAAATAATGCATCGAATTCATCCGTTTTTTTACGTTGATAACACTCAACAACATGTTTGACGAAGTCGCTTATATCGACATAGATCAATCTCTCTTCTCCAGGTTCATAGTTCTCTTGGATGTACCGTTCGTATCTATCCTTATAGGAGGGCACGGCTATTAATAACCTCTCCATGATTTCTTCTTTTTCAATCATTGTCGTATTCACCTTCGTTTAGGTTCGCATTTCTCTGACATAGGGTGTGACTGCAAAACAATCTTCCAGATCGCTCTCATCTTGAGCCCAGTAATTAATGGTATGGATATGTAACTCATAGTCTTTACGTAGATTTTGTCTTATTCTATCCCATAGTTCCTTATCATCCGTTCCTTTTCCTTCGGAAAGGTAGTCATCCAATGAAGAGATCATAATGATCATCAGTGTAAATTTCTCATTTTCGTTTAATGGATGATTCTCGTAATACGTAATGAATTCATCTAATCTCGATGCATCAGCCGACGTATACTCCCAGTCCTGTGAAAATGGAGTGAGTGGCGGCAGATTCAACTTTTGTATGAGACTTTCCATGGATGCTTGTTCAACATATTTAGGAGTAGCCTCCTTCATCTGTCCCACCTCGCATTCATTTTGAATTTCTGGATGCAGCCATTGTATGTAAAGCATTCTCGAAATAGCGATATACTTCCTCTGCATTTCTCAGAAACTCTTCAACAGGTACATGACAACTATCCAAATAACAAGCATATAGATACTCAACTAAAGCGGGGTCAATCTCGCAATAGTCTAATATCGCATTTTTCATCTTAGTCATGTCGTCTTCCCATACCCCTGTATCTTCTATAATCAACGAGTATAATGCGCGAAGTAATCTCTTCGAGTAACCTTTAGTATATCTCGTTTTCATCGCGTCATCACTAGCATTAGAAAGTGAACGATGTACACGATCCACTTCCTCCTTGGTATCTGTATTTAAGTCTAAGATGAATTCCGGAGAGATAATGATCGGGGGTACTTTTTCACCAATGTCCTCCCCATGTATGCAAACACAAATGATTTTAACCCAAAAACCCCAATCATTCGGTCGACTTAATACATCATCCATCGAGCAAATAATCGTATCCATCTTCGTGACAAATGGGTATTCTTCCAAAAGCTTATCTTTGATATTCGACAATCTTTCGTAATCAATATCTTTGGGATTTGCACATACAATCGTAAAGTCTGCATCGGACTTAAAAGGTTGAGCCGTTCCTTTGGGAATCGAGCCGCACATATAAATGCTATGAATCTTATCTTTGAATTCGTTCAGGACATGCTCTACATACGTATCAACTAAATCCTTATATTCACTTTGTATGGTAATTTGACTTATAACTTTTTCTAATATCATATAGGGTCCTCCTCATTAAAGAACTTCTTTCGGCTATGTGTGCGGTGGATTCCTCTTGCTCGAAATACCTCTACTATGGTTTCTTTAAGTATTGGATCATTCCTGCACCATAACTTTCATTGGGTCTCTCCACGAATCCAAATTTCTTATAAAAATCTTCTTTGCCTTTTGCCGACATGAGTCCCACTGAACTTCCTGGCGGATAAGTACTGGTGATATACTCCATCAGTTCCGCCATTATTTTATGGCCTAACCCCATCCTCTGATAGGAAGGCAGCACGATAATGTCTTGTATATAAAAAGTAAACCCACCGTCGCCCACGACTCTTCCATATCCTATGGTCTGCTCCTCAACCTCTAGACAGATGGAATATAACGTGTTCTTTAATCCACGTTCAATGGCCTCTATATTTTCAGGATTCCCCCATCCCACGATTTCCCTGAGATTCATATAATCTTCTACACTAATTTGTTTTTTGAGTATTTGTACTTCCATTGAAATCACCTCGGCTAAATTTATGTTGAGATTCCCTGCAATCCTCTACTGCACTTTGAATTCTTTGGATTCACTCGATAAGCTTATTTTCTTTTGCTTGTCATCATTATTCATCATAAATTCGACATGCGTTTTAACTTTGTAATTGCCTGGCTGCTGGATAACTAATTCATAATATTCCTTACTTCGTTGCTCTTGTCCATTATTTCTATATTCTTCACCTGGCCCAATCTCAACCTGATAGCCAATAGCGTGTTCTAATAGCACGGTTGCATTTGGAAGGATTCTCTCGCCAGCTTCATTATAAATCTCGTAACTGAACATGCCTGAACCATGAGATATCTCCACTGCCTTTTTTGATGAATTTTTCAAATACCCTACGAATTGAAAGGGTTTGTTGACCTTAACATTTTCAATCTCATCTATTCCAACCTGAAAGATGGAGTCAGAAGACTCTTTTTCATTACTGGCCGAACAGGCAGTCAAAATTAAAAATAAGATCAAGATCATTACTTTTATATTTAATTTTATCATTTGATACATTCACCTCATGCAAAAATATCAGATAACGTTTGGAATTCACGAAGTCGAGAAGCTTAAAAGACGTATGCTTCAGCCGCGACATGGTTAGATCCTCAATGTTGTCCACTGCAAACGACTCATCGAAATGCCTCTTGCGGTTCAAGGAGCCGGTAAGCACCGTGTATGAATGTGCGATTAGATTAAGTATTAAGCCTTCTTCGAGGATCTGCCCTGCTGCAAATTATTAAGGCATTCCTCCAGTATTCGTAATGGTTTCAATGAGTCTTCATACATGTCACTGGTTATGGCAATAACCATATCCAAACTAGGTATTATGCATATATATTGACCACCAAAGCCCAAAGCAAATATCATTTCTGTCCCACTTGCTTCTGTATTGTTCATATTAAGGTGTCTTACCCACCAATGGTAAGCATAATGACCAATCGATTCATAAGTAAAATAATAAGGTTGCGTAGATTTTTCCAACCAGTCTGATGAAACAATACGAGTGTTTTTCCATTTCCCTTGTCGCAAACATAACGTACCAATCTTTAACATATCAACAGTGGTCATCGTCAAGCCGTCTCCACCCCGGTTAATCCCTTTATTGTCTTCGTACCAATGTACATTCGTGATGCCAAGAGGTTTAAACAGATGGAGGTGTGCGAATTCTATAGCTTTCATTCCTGTAGTCTTCTGCAAGATCGCTGTTAACACATGCGAACAACCAGAATTGTAATTCATTTTCTCTCCTCTGTTATGTTCAAGATTTCGTTCAAACACATACTTTATCATGTCCGAACTAAACAGCATTGGAGTGGAATAATTCCATTCACCGAATTCGGGCCACTCAAACCCTGCCGACATCGTAAGTAAATCCTCAATCGTGATGTCTCGTTTTCTAGGATCATCAAGGATATTGATTAATTCCGGGAAAAAACTACACACTGGTTCTGCAATACTCTTTATGTATCCCTTATCAAGTGCAATGCCAATAAGTATGGATAAAATACTTTTAGTACACGAATTTATCTTTTGAGCATTGTTTTCTATTTTACGATTTTTGTAGTATTCAAACACTAAACGATCTTCCCTCATGATTAGGCAGCTCTTGACCTTTGTCTTTTTTATCGCTCGTGCAAATTCATTAAACGTCTTCGAATCCATTCTATCATCCTTATCTGCATATTATTTCACTTAACATTCACTGTGTTCAGGAACGCCTACGGGGTTGTCTGCTGAAATACCCCTCCTACGCAAACCAAGGCCCCGAAAGGAGCCATAGCTTGGATATTATGTTAGATGCACCACCCCGCCCTCATCACAATTAAATTCTTGTCCATGTTGCTCGGGTATATCCAATTCTCATACCTACTCTTTCCATGTTCCGATGGCTTTGCGAGCCATATGAGCACTGACTAACAACGAGATTACAATTGTTGTAGGCATCATGAATTCGTCTAAGTAATAAACTGGTTTGAAATCCTTTATTTCGATATTCCGGTAGTGTTGTTGCAAAAGTTAATGAAGCAACACTGTCCTCTACATACATTACAGCTACTGCAACTGGACACCCCTGATCCAACCCCAAATAATAGTGCCATCCGGTACGGGAAAACAGCACTCGGTTATTTGCAGCTACGTGTTCTTTCCCATCAAGAGAT
The DNA here is from genome assembly GCF_007680605.1 of Paenibacillus xylanexedens. Taxonomy (GTDB): domain Bacteria; phylum Bacillota; class Bacilli; order Paenibacillales; family Paenibacillaceae; genus Paenibacillus; species Paenibacillus xylanexedens_B. The sequence goes on along the minus strand of NZ_VEIO01000001.1, from coordinate 67,826 downwards.
AATCCTGTACCTAAACAATGAATTTCTGCATATGTATCAAACTCATCTTCGTGCAGTTCACGAATTTCCAGTTTATCATTATCGAACGAATCTTGATTTCCAGGTTCACAAAAAAGCGTTGTATGAAATCCTGATTGATAAAACCCTTTATTATGGAGTTGTTTCATTACTTCTTGATTTATGTTACCGGGGATAACTTGTATCTCAAAATTCCTTTCCCTCTCACTATAAAAGTCTAAGATATCTTCAATGACATCTTCAGAAATTCTTCCCTTTACATTATTAAAAAGCCCCCAGGGCATGGTTTTACTATAAAACGCCGTGCTCTCCCCGAATTGTTTAATTTCAATACCCTCAGGGTTTCCTTCTCGTTCTTTGATTGCAGTCATTCGATCAACCATATAATTAATTTCAGATTTTTCTAGAATATCTGCTAGTTCCAAATTCAATATCATTAAATTTATCCCCTTCCTTAAGTAGTATACAAATCACACTTTCTTTATTAACTGCTCTTTAATTTCATTTACTTTTATCTTCATTCATTTATATATTCCAAAACTTTTGGAAAGTAATCTGCGATTGGTTTCGATGAATCTACTACTATATACTTCTCTCCTTCTGGTTTTTTACTGTTTTTTATAGTCCTATAAAATGCTTCTTTTGATGATGGTCCTTCGATTTGACTCAGAAGTCTTTCTCGATTTTTTAATCGATTTCGTATTATTTCAATGTCTTCTATATAACACTCCACATACTTATATCTCTTTTGGTATTTTCTCGCTAATTCAAGTCCGGTTTCTAATACATTACTGTACAAACAAGGACTATCCATAATGACACTGTGTCCATTCGATAAATAAAAATCCACCAACGACCAATCTACATCATAGGATAGCTGTCCTATTGCTCTGCTCTCCATCGTGTTTCCTTGTAATGATAACGATTTCATAATTGCTGTTTTGGAAATGTCATGATCGACAATCACAGCTCCAGCTGCTTGGCTAATCTGTCTTGCCAATGTTGACTTTCCTGATCCCGGGAATCCTGACATCTGCAAAAATAAAATGCTTACACCTCCTATCTTCAAGGTATTGTATTTATATTTCTTTTGCCATTACGATGCTCGTTTCTTTATAACCTAGCTTTTCATATAAATTACGTGCTATTGGATTATGAGCAAAGACGTGAAGTTCTATACTCCTTATGTCAAATTCTCTACCCACTTTTTCTATCTCCTCCATCGCTTGCTTACCAAATCCACGTCCTCGGTAATCTTCCCTAATCTTTATATCGTAGATAACCCCCTTGTTGTTTGGTTTTAATGCCAGCCAAATCATTCCAACCTCTTTGCCATCAGATTGAATTGTAAATAATTTATTATTAGCTGTTTTCTCGTCGTCCGGCAAAAGTTGTGCGTATTGTTCTGCAGCCTTACTGACAGATTCCTGTTCACTCCAATTACCCGATTTAACGTTGCTTTCTGCATAGCTTTTAATTGCTGAATTTAGATACTCCTGGAATTCAGAAGAATTCATTAATTCTAATGTAATCATTTCTTTGTTCCCCCTCTTATAATATTTCGAAATATTTCGCAGTTCCATTGAAAATATCAATATCCTAGTTTACTTCACAAGACTGCCCTTTAATTCAACAATGAATTTAAGTAGGTTTTGTTTAATAAAATCTTGCGCTGATATCCTATAACATTCCTGTACTCACGACCCAGCGAATGCCAGACCCAAGGAGTTTGCCTGCTGCTTGAATATGTAGTTATACGGTGTTGGTACCTTCTTGATTACTCATAAGTACTATAAATTAAATTCATCTTTAATTAATCTTGCGACTTCATTTCCTCTTAAATTTGTATTATTGATTCTCAGATAGTTCTCTTCTTACGATACTTGATAACCTCCAAGTTTCACTACCAAAACCAAAAAAGGGATGAAACAGCTCGATCGACATATGATTGTGAAACAATTTTAATTCCGTTATTTTCGTTAATTCATGACCAACCGTCATCTTTCCGACGGCCTGTGGGCCAAATATCATTATGAACTTAATAGTAATCGCCCTGTTCGTCCCCGTCGTGTGACTGTTTATATAGAGTACACTTCGTATTCTTTTTCCATTTTGTAACCTAATTTTTCTGCAAGAGCAACTGACTCTGAATTGGCTGCGTCCCAGTTTGGGTGGATATTTCGGCTCAGGCACTCAAGAATCAATCTTGATGCGCAAGCTAGTGCCAAACCTTGGCGCCTGTACAAGGGATGTGTCCCAATTGTAACTTCAATTCCCCCTTCATGATAAGTATAAGAAGAAGCACCGGCAATAATCTGATTATCCTTGAGGATAACAAATCCAATTCCATGCTGCGTAAATTCTTCTAAGGAAGAGAAGAAACAACAACAATCTGCCATAAAGGGATCCTGCAGTACCATTGGGTAAATATGTTCATCTATGGGTACGATTTTGAAAGCAGTATCTAACATTTTTATGTTCTCTTCTAACTGTTCTACTTGGAAAGTCGATTCTTTCTTAAAGGAATACCGGTTAAACTTTTGGAATGAATCGGAGTGATATTGAGATAAAAGGGATATCCAAGAAAACTCATTCGTAATGATGATTTTCCCCCTGCATTCTTCAAGAACGAACCGCAATGGAATATCTACTTCTTTCAAAGCTTCGACACTTCCAAGTAAGAATGCGAAATCTCCTGCAATAATTACGGAGTACGTAGGTTCCTTCGTGCTGTCGATCCATGTCCTTCCTATATTTCCTTCTATATTTGCAAAAAGCACTGTATTACTACTACCGTTGCATAAAAAGCGAACAGTCTCAAGCTCATTCTTGGCTAATTCTAACACCAATTATCCCCCCTTTGTGGCTATTTCTTATAACGTTCCTGTATTCATGGATCACGAAGGGTAGTCTGCGGAAATTCCACCTCGTAATTCACCTCACAGAGCAAGGCTCTGAAGGAGAAGCAAGTGGAATATTATGTTAAACGAAGCTTCACTTCTTCTCCGAATCCGGCCACGGATCTCCTTCTCTTCTACATACCCAGTCAAAATACATCTCTGAATCAAAAGTTCCTTTGCTATTTCAATGTCATTTTTTATTAATTTCATTCCATTCAGGTTTATTTCATCATTTAAGTAGACCAAAACGTCATGTATGCCACCATCTCGTGATTGTTGAATGATTTGTGCAAGTAATTGTTTTTGTTCTTCACACAGCGAACCAATAAATTCATTAACTTTTATATTTTCTTCTGTCTTTGGCCACCCAGTAGTCAATACCCATTTTGATAATTTCTCTGCAACTTCTTATCCGTAACCGAGGAGCTTACGACGATGTACTAATTCTTTGTTATACGTAAGTGCCTTGAATTACTTTCAATCCCCTAGAATTTATTAACTTAAATTAGTCTAAAAAGTAGACTAATCCCGTTGATTGCAATCAAAATATATATATATGACTTCACTTTTCTTAATGTCTGAACACTGTCTCCTTTGATTTTTCCATTAAGAAAATACAATGCTATTATTGATGCTATTAAACTTATGATGCTAAACACCGTTGACACCATACCCCACATAATAGTTTTCTCCTAATATATAATGTAAATTTTTATGATAATGACTTTTCGCACAATTTCTTTCTATAAACTTCGTTCTATCTTATAACGTTTCTGTATTCACGAACCCTCACTGGCTTAAGGGGTGACAGCCCCTGGTCCGACGGACTTAGCCAGTACAGGGTTGTCTGCCTGAATTAACTTCTTCGAAATGTCTCTGGCAGACCAAGGAACCGTAAGGCCTCACAGCGATAATACATTGTTATACGATGCCTTCACCTTCCAGAACTACATACAAAATCATTAAATATTCATTCCTTTACAATCTCTCCTCACCATTTTTGTACTCATATAACTTTAAATACTCAAAATTTGATGAGGCTAAAATATCATGGAGATACCTTTCTTGCTCTTCGATTGTTACATGGTAAGGTGGTGTTTGATCTATAATATTAGCAAAGAGTATCCAGCCAACGTCCTCGTTCGAAAACTTATATTTCCCTTCTAAATCTTTGTTGGGATAAACTTCTATATATACTTGTTTTTCTTTGTTCAAATTCCAATAATAATATTTATAAACATATGGAAGCCTCGAATCCAACAAGCTTTTGTTCCTCGTTTTTGAGAAAGTTCTATTTAATGGTTCTAAAAAACTGTAAAGAGCACTCATAAGCACCTTTTCATCCTTACTGCCACATAAAAAACCATACTCAACCATTTTATTCATTTCTAATCCCCCGCTAGCCAAAATTTCTTGTATCTTAAGGTTTTGTTTATATATTATCACTTGCACAGGTTTTGTATAACGTTCCTGTATTCACGACCCGACGTATGTCGGGTGTCCGGCGCATGCCGGACCAAGGGCGCATGCCCGCCGCGTGAATATTATGTTATGCGACGTAATTAATGATTTTCATTCTAAGTTATGATTCTTACAATTTCACTCTAAAATTAGCAATCTTCATTTTAATAATTGCTTCTGGTATCCCATGATTTTTCTTTATACTTAACATTTCTATTAAATCCGAATCATTCAACTCAATAATTAGTTTATTATTACCAATCCATTGCTCCTTCATTGCATGATGTGCTGAAGTGTCACTCCCTTTCCTAGTTGTCAATATCCCAAACATTCCACAACCATATGGTTTCAAATAATGTGCAATTTCAATAACAGGTTTTTTTCCAATTCTTCCACTGTAGTTTTTTGCGTCAATTACTATATAATCACCTTTATATAGTTCCCTTATATTTTGCCAAAAGCCTGATTCAGATTGATTTTCCATAATAATATCTCTTCTATTAGCACCATCAAAATCTGATATTTCGTACTTTGGAGTACCTAAAACTGGGTAAAATAATAGCTCAAAAATATCTGCAATACACTTTTGGTAAACATTCCATTCACTTTTTCCACTTGATATTGATTCTAACCTATTTATCAAAAGGTCTTCTTGAGTTTCTTTGGGTCCAATTCTAAAAAGTTCATTAAGTTCTTTCTTCAAATAATCTAACTCAAATAGTGTCTTGTAATCCCATAATTCTATTCCTATGATGCTTGCCAACTTTATTGCTTCATTAGAGAAATCACCAGTATTACACAAAACTAATTTTATATTCAACTTGTCTTCCTTGGCTTTTCCTACTGAATCCTTAAGTGTAGATATTTTTTTTATATAATCACTACCAATAAGGTCAACAGATTTTACTTCAATAAGATATTTATCACTTTTAGTTTCTGCTATTATATCTGTACCAATATCAGTGGCCTCATTGACAAGGATTACTCTTTCAAAGCTATCATTTTTAGAAATAATTTCAAAAACAACATCTATGAGCGCTTCATTACTCAAACAATTAATTCTTTGTCTAAATCTCCATAATTTCTTTAATATACCCATTTTGTCCTCCAAAACATTCTCATCATTTAATTAATTATGTTGCATAACGTTCCTGTATTCACGACCCGACGCATGTCGGGTGTCCGGCGAATGCCGGACCAAGAGCGAATGCTCGTAGCGTGAATATTATGTTATACGCAGCCTTTTCCCTATCATATATTTTATTTTTTACATATTTTAGAATCGTTCTTTCAATTGTATTGCTTTCTGACGTAACTGATCTGCCTCTGCCCCGCGCTTTCTCTTAGCTAAATTCTCTAAATCAATTGCCCAGTTCTTATACGCTTCATGCTTGTCCGGTTTGATTTCAATAGCTTTTTCGTATTTCTCAAAAGCTTGCTGATACAGCTTTTCTCCTTCTTTCCCTTCTTTCCTCATTGCCAAATGCCCTAAGGCAATTCCCCAGTTGTTATACGCTTCATGCTTGTCCGGTTTGATTTCAATAGCTTTTTCGTATTTCTCAAAAGCTTGCTGATACAGCTTTTCTCCTTCTTCCCCTTCTTTCCTCATTGCCAAACTCTTCAAAGCAATTCCGCAGTTGTAATACGCTTCATGCTTGTCCGGTTTGATTTCAATAGCTTTTTCGTATTTCTCAAAAGCTTGCCGATATAGCTTTTCTCCTTCTTCCCCTTCTTTCCTCATTGCCAAATTCTTTAAAGCAATTCCGCAGTTGTAATACGCTTCATGCTTGTGCGGTTTGATTTCAATAGCTTTTTCGTATTTCTCAAAAGCTTGCTGATACAGCTTTTCTCCTTCTTCCCCTTCTTTCCTCTCTGCCAAATCCCCTAAAGCAATTCCCCAGTTGTTATACGCTTCATGCTTGTCCGGTTTGATTTCAATAGCTTTTTCGTATTTCTCAAAAGCTTGCTGATACAGCTTTTCTCCTTCTTCCCCTTCTTTCCTCATTGCCAAATTCTTCAAAGCAGTTCCCCAGTTGTTATACGCTTCATGCTTGTCCGGTTTGATTTCAATAGCTTTTTCGTATTTCTCAAAAGCTTGCTGATACAGTTTTGCTCCTTCTTCCCCTTCTTTCCTCTCTGCCAAATTCTTTAAAGCAATTCCCCAGTTGTTATACAATCTTGACATCAATTCATAAAGTACATTATCTTTAGTTTCCTTAACTTTTTCTTCGATATTTGATATTATTTCGTTGTCATACTCTTCATCAATAATCAAATTAATTATTTCTTTTCTTAATCTATCAATTTCAAGTTCTATTAATTTGGGATCTGTAATAATATCTCCTAATTCATATTGTTGTATAGCTTCTGACACTTGTCTTTTTGCAATTTCTAGACGTTCTTTAACCCCTTGAAAATGTTCTTGCTCGTCAATATCGACAATTTCTTGGATCATTTCCTGTAAAGCAGTAAACGGCTTATCTATAATGCTTGGTTGATCTAATCCCAATTCGCTATTAAGTTTCAGCATAAATGAATCAGAATCATAGCCCTTTATTAAGAAGGCATTAGTATGCGGATCAGATATAAAGTTTTCTACTTGAGATTGTGGATTCTCATCATTATAAGTAATCCAATAAAGACTATTGTCAAACCTTCCAAGTTTTTTTATGTGTTCGAAAACTGGATCTTCACCGCTATAACCAATAAAAATCCAAGGCCTTTCATTTTTGATGCTATCAAAAATTCGAGGAATTATAGCTTTTACTTTCCCCATTTCTTCAGGTGTATTAAGTAGCCATAAGCCATGACTTTGCCCATGAAGATAAACCACTGATTTTTCTTTAAAAGTTGTCGTTGTCAAATCCTTAAGAATCGCCATGTCGTATGTTGAAGGAAATATATTAAACATTGCTAATGCTCTTAACATCAAATTATCGAAGTTCACAGTTAATATGTAATCTACAAAACCTTCTCTTAGTAATTGAGCCAAATAAATATGTGTGACATTTATTTTCGCTTTATCAATATATCCTTTCAATAATTCATTCCGTTCATGTGGAGTGAGACAACTCATCAATTTTGCATATGTTCTTTCTTTTTCATCTAAATCTTTAATGAAAGGACTATTGGGGTGTTTTTTAAATATGTCGTTAATGATTTCTTGTGTCAACGGTATGTCACCAGAACGCGATGCTCCAGCACCTAAAAAGAATATTGGTTGAGGTTTATTGTTTTCCTTTGCTTCTTTCAACAAATATGCTAAATGTTCTATTGTCAACTCTTTCATTATTACATTCTCCTTTAATGTTCAAAATACTAAGCTTTTCCGACTCGTTTTATAAGAGTTATTAAATCATTTTGATTACTAGTTTTTGTAGAGGTTTTGAGTTGCGTATAACGTTCCCGTATTCACGACCCGACGCATGTCGGGTGTCCAGCGTATGCTGGATCAAGGATGTATGTCCGCAGCGTGAATATTATGTTATACGATGGAATATTCTCTCCTTAATTACCTAACTTTCTTGTAAAGATCTAACTTCTAATATTTTTTTTGAGAGAAACATCATTTTTTGATTTGTATAAGGTATAACTACTGTTGTAAATCCGTTCGAACTAATCTCATCATGAATCGCTTTAATATACAAATGTGTTTCGTTTTTAGTATAATTTATAATCCTAAATTTATTAGGATCTATTGACTCAGCTTCATCTTCACTTTCTGGAATAAAGTAATTCATGTATCCGAAGTAGTCCTCCATATTTTTATTCTTGATTAATTGATTTGCACAGTTACATTTGTAAGTTTGTTCATAAATATATTTTAAATAATCAATTTCGTACTCTTTTTTTCTGATAGCCTCTAGAGCTTTGAACTCTATCTCTTCAAAATTAGAAGAATAGTCTAATTGATACTGATCAGCAATTATCATCATATCTTTGTAGCTACTTATTTTTATATTTTCTTTTTCTTTATTAATATCAAACTCTTTTTTTTCTACCAACTGACAGTATGACTCATAGATTTCATCTCCTTTCCAATCATTTGATAAAACAACATAAAATTGAAAAGTGCTAAATAACTCTATGTACGCTGCCAATATATTATTGTGAGAAAACAAAATAATAGCATGCTTCAGATCATTAATTTTTTCATATTCAATACATTTATCAAAAAAGTTCAATGGTATAAATGGAATGACCATTAATTTATTTTTTAACTTACTATTCTCAAAGTCATAAACCGCATCTAAATAGCGAGGTTCTATACCACAATGAACAGCATAATTAAAAGCAATTTTAGTGAACCCTATTTTAAAAACGTCATTCTTAACTTCAAATTTATACTCTATAGGCTCTAAAGTTTTTATATCAATTGAATTGTTCATATACTTTCCTTCGTTAGAAAGAACAGTCCAGATTTTCTTACCTTTCATCTCTGCATTATATTTTTTCCCCATCATGTCTTCAACAATTGCTTTATATTTAGAAGGGGCAGTAACTCTCGACTTCTTAATATTTATATTTTCAGTAATTGCCGCAAAAGTTTTAGTGAAATCTGAGTCAGCTGTTTCTCCAAATTTAGTATTACATTCCTTACAACAAATTTTATTAGATTCAAGTAGTCCTCCAAGAGCGTTAGGTATAATATGTTCACTACTAGAATTGGATTCATCTATGTCTGCTGGACAGTATACACACTGCATTTTTTTACCCTCTCTCATTTTTGTATTCTTTCGTATAACGTTGCTGTATTCACGAAGCCCAACGGGGTTGTCTGCTGAAATCCCTCTTCGAAATCCATCTTGCAGACCAAGACTCCTGAAGTCGCAGCTTGAATATTATGTTAGGTGAAGTCTTGGTCTTCTCTGAGAATACTAGAAAATTCTTATATTCCCTTTAAATAGCCAGTCGGGAATCTGATATTCTCGAACTGCGGGATGATTGGTAAATACTAACCTTATAGTTCTTATTGCTTCATAACAACGCTTGATTATTTCATTTTGTTCTTTAAAGATGTGACGATCATAAGAATTATGATTTATTGAATGAGCTGGTTTTTGTCTTATCTTGCGAATTTCCTTAAATGGATTAATTATAATTTCGTAACCTTCTTCTTCATGTAATCGGACAGATTTTCTTAACCATTCTTCAAAAAGTTGAATGGTTCCTTTCTGATTTACTATTACTTTGCCATCGGTACGAATAGTTTCGCCCTCTAGCTCTAATTTTCCTCGGAAAAAATTCTTATCTATATTCTCAGACATCATTTTGTCCAAGATATGAATAAATTTATAAAAATTCTCTCTTGTTGGAATAAAAATAGTACGGAAATCTTGTGGTCGATCTTCTTTAAAGTCATTTTTGAATAATTTACTACCAAACATTACAGTCACCATTTGATTTATATGAAATAACTCCTCAATAAAAGCTTGATATATTGAAGCATTATCAGCCCACTCCCCGGCAATTGTATTCTGATAATATTCATAGACTATCTCGCAATCATCATTTTCTAAAAGATAAGTCTTCCAGCGTAACTGATGCTCTGGAGTCAAATCATGTAAGTATCTTAGATAAACCGCAACTACCCGATGATTATTCTTATCATATCCTATTCCAAATGTCTCTAATAATATCTGGTCTCTTTCATCAAGAATCTGTTCAGAAATATAAGAAATAGACCCAGAATAATCTGAAGAGAAGATAGAATATCTAGGATCGTTATAATATTGTTCTAATATACTAATATCAAAAAAAAATGGTTCTAGTTGAGGTTTACCGAAATATAACATTCTAGTAAAGGGACGATCTAAGTATTTATCCGGTATTTCTTCCGCTAATATTGTTTCTGAAGGATACAAGCATATATTTGACGGCATAGTATTAATTGCATTTATTTGACTTTCAATTGAAAAATCTTTAAATTGCTTGATGTGAGGATTTAAAGTGTAATTTACTGAAATCTTACCTTCATTAATCAATTCAATCAATATCGGATCAAAATTTGTTTCTTCCTCCCCAACTCCAAATAATTCTTTCAATCTCCAGTAGGAAATACCATTAAAATCAGATGACTCCACATAAAACTTCACGATTTCTTCAAGTATTTTAAGCTTCACCGAAAATTCACCTCTGTAATAATTATGATTGCCAAGATTTCACCTAACGTTCCTGTATTCACGAACCCCGAAGGGGTTGTCTGCTGAAACGCTTCCACTAAATTCATCCAGCAGACCAAGGCTCCACAAGGAGCTGCAGCTTGAATATTATGTTATACGACGGAATCACTTCTTGAATATACTTTCACTAAATTTTCTTCTTCAGGTACATATTCAATTAAATCCGATAATTTGCAGTTAAATGTATCGCATAGTTTAAATAAGGTTTCTAGCTTTGTTGTTTCTATATTCGTCTCCCGATATAACTTGTTGATTGAGTTACGACTTAAGCCTGATCTCACCATCAATTCTGTTATATCATCTATTCGATGTTCTGCCATAAGTTCTCGTATATTGCACTTGATTACGTTCATCTTTTCCCCTCCATAGTTCTATCTTATCTTCCACATTAGTAATCATCAATGAAAAGCGAATATTTAACTTTACAAAGTCAAATATTCACCTTGCAATTAACTTTATAAGGTTATATAATAACTCTATAGAGTTAATCAAAGGAGGAATAGGATATGGTTAATACATTAGAATCGCTAACAGAACCACTGATAAGAATACGTCTAGAATTACTCTATACTGAGCTTTTGGATTGTCATGCAGAATACACTCAGCTTTCTTCTGAGACAGATCAATACTTTAAAACACTTCGTGATGCTTTGCCCGATCAACTTCAACATACGGTTTTTCTTTACGAAGACGCTCAAATTTCTCTTCAATCCATCTTAGAAAGAAGTATCTACATACAAGGTTTCAAAGATGCTCTACAACTCTCTAGTGAATTACAGAACTCTAGCCTTTAGAGGATCATATGATCCTCTTTTCTATTCTTTAGAATTTCATATAACGTTCCAGTATTCATGAACCCCAAATGGGTTGTCTGCTGAAATTCCTCACGGAAATCCATCCATAGACCAAGGTTCCATTGGAGTCGCCGCTTGAGTATTATGTTAACTGAAGTCAACAGCTTCTTAGAAAAACTTTCAACCGATTTTTAATAGTATAATTTCGCATACTATATACTACATTCGAAAGCTTTTTGGAAAACTATTCTCCAAGATTCAGGAATATCACTTTTCGCTTTCCATTTGCTTGTTTCTAAATGAGTTTTAAAAGGTTTATCACTACTAGGTGCTTGATATCCTAGGCACTCCTCTAAACACTCCTCCAACATAGATACACATTCTGAATTTCCTACAGCTGCTGCAATTGGTGAATTGAACTTTTCAGCTCCAGCCACACCTTTATCACGATCATGGATAACATATAAAGGAACACTAAGCTTATTCAGATACTTTACTAATGGTATTATTGCAGCTTTTCCTCTTGCTTTAATAACTTGTGTTTTTGAAAGGATATCTTTTCTTGTTGTAGCATCAAGTAGATTTAATGTGTTTTTTATAGCAATGACCTCGGAATCCCCTTCTACAATGACACATCTATCTGCAAAGAATATTCGTGATAATTCATCATCAAACGTTTTGACCATCTTTAATAATTCCTTTTCGTCACTTCCTAGTTCCTCTAAAGCATCATTCAAACCATAGTTAAATGACTTAGTATAACTGTTAGAATCAGGGTACAGTTTGGTTAAACTCAACCAATCTTTTGACAAGTCTATCATCCATGGAGAATGAGTTGAACAAATAATTTGATCAGTCTCACCCAAAGAATAAATTGTATCCCTCAAAAGATTCGCCGCTGCAGGATGCAAATAGATTTCTGGTTCTTCAAAAGCAACTAATAATGGTCTAGTTTTAGCTTCTCCCAAGGCTTTTAAGTGTGAATGATAACGAAGCATGGAAAAAATACCAGTTCTCACTAAACCGGTTCCCTGCTTATCCGCACTTGTGTTTACATTAGAGAACATTTCAACTTCATATTTTGGTTTCAAAACACTGTTCAAATCTTGAAGTGATGGAATTATTTTAATTCCACAACCCGGAAACACTTCATCTATAACTGAATTAACATCTACACATAATCCACTTATCAATGAACTACTATTGTCAGGAGACATAACCGTTTGAAGTTCAGTAAGTTGACCTTGAATTGCAGCAGCCAATTCGTTTTGAGACAATAAATCTTCAAACAAAATCCCCAAGCACTCCCCGAGTAATGTCTTGTTCCCATCAGCTTTCCCTATATCATCGACATTGGCATAAGACGGTATGTGAATCAATCGTGGTAATTTTGAAGCAACATTACTAGCGATCCCACCAGGATTCTCGATATACTCAGGTTCCGACTCAAAATTCCAAACAACAGCATCCTCTACAATAAATTGCCAACCTGATGTAAGCTTTCCATTTGAGGGTTTTGATCCAAATAGGTCTGTCAATGCTTCTTCACTGAATCCCAATTCCATTAAATCTTTCCACTTACTTATATTCTCGTATTCTTCTTTGATTGTGTAGAGATACTGTAGAGTCCATATCCTTGCCTTAGTTGAGCCTATATCGAATGTTTTTTTATATATGTATTGCCCATCTATTACCCTACCCTTAAATCCTCTTGAATTTGCAATACTCGCATCAATATCAGTAAAATATCCACAAATCTCAATTTCTTTTTCTCTTTGCCCATCCGAAAGCACTCTAAAATCATCTGGCTTTATTGTATTACTAAGTGAAAGTAAAGCTTCTATTGCTTTTATAACAGAAGTTTTTCCTACATTGTTCGGGCCAATAATAAAAGATGCTGTATTAAGATTCAGGTCAACATACTCAATTCTACGGAAATTTTTAATTTCAATTCTTGATAGTTTCACAATTATTCTCCTTTAAGTTGATTTCGTCTAACGTTCCTGTATTCACAACCCAGCACATGCCGGACCAAGGACGAATATCCACAGCGTGAATATTATGTTATGTGAAGTATTCTTTCTTCATTGAACTACATTGCACTATTTTTTGATCACGATGGAATTATAGAATTTCTCAAAACTATTATCTTTTTTGATTAAGTCATCAATTATAATGGACTCAACAATACCTTTGATATATTGTTCAACAGTTTGATTGGATCGTTGAGCATTTCGCTGCATATAGTCTGATATTCTATCTGGTAATTCATTAAATATCCAAGTCTCAATATAAGGATCAGTAATAATAATGTTGTTAGGTTTTAAATGTGCCTTTTCTATAAAGAATTTCATAGTTTTATCTATTTCACCATCTGAATCAACAATAACTAAGATATCTGCATCAGAATCTACCTGTGACCTTACTGAATTAATAACTTTAGGCATTACATATTTCCCCATGGCGACAACTATAGTTACTCGTTTAATAGGTTTATCTTTTATAATTTTTTTCATAAGTCCTAACAATATCTCTCTATCCCTATTGCCTTCGCATATTAATATTATGTCAGTGTTAATCTTATTTATCTGATTTTCACTCACAATACTTCCGGAAATAGATTGATAACTCAATACTTGAGGTAGAGTAGGCTCTATCGTTTCCTTTAAATCATTTTGTATACTTACTGAGTTATACGGGAAGAAAACTATACCTTCCTCAGCAGCCTGTCTCAATTTAGTCGTTAGTACCTTTCTAAATCCATACTCTTCTTTTACACAAACTTCAAAGTCCTCTTTATCAAATAAAATAACATTTAAGGTTTTCCCAAGACTCAGTGCGTCAACAGCATCCTTGCTATATCCTGATAATGAAATGAAAATACCTATAGTTCCTAAAAGCTTCCCATCTACTTTCCCCTTAAATTGATATATAGATGATGCAGGAAGTTCTACACTATGCCACTTTAGTTCGAGCAAATATACCTTATCCCCTAATAGAAAGGAACCATCGATTTCTTCTCCTTCAGGTCTATATCGCATTCTAGGTTCAAGCTTTTCTAAATCTAGAAGTTTCTGAACAAGAACTTCTAGTTCTCTTCCTCTTTGTCTATACCAATTTCCATCAGCATCTTTTGGTGGAGCTGCTAATTTCTCATATTGATCTATGATTTCTTTTTTCATTTCTTCCTCCTTGTTTATAAAAATTATACACATAACTTACTTGTGTTCATAAACCCCACTGGGGTTGTCTGCTGAAATCCCTCCCGCAGACAAAAGCTCCGAAGGAGCCGCTGCTTGAATATTATGCTATACGATGGAAGTTCTACCTTGAATAATTAGCCAAAATAAATCAGTTCATCTAAGTCATGTCCAAGTCTCGAAGGATGTCTAGGGTGGTCAGACTTAGCCTTCTTTAAGCAAAACATTTCAATTCCTTCACTTCTCAACAATTCAATTACTTGTTTGTCTCTTTTGTTAAAGAAATGTTTTTCGCCCCATGCTATTACCACTCTATCGGCTCTTAATGCTGCTTCTAAAATGTACTTATCGGTTTCAAGTCCTACAGGGTCTATTAATGATTCTTTTAGCCTTTTTGGGTCAGTTGATATCAAACTATAAGTGATCCATATTGAAATTTATTTGCAAAGTATAGACATTGTCTTGAAGTCTGATCTTCTGAGTTTTCATTTGCTGTACTGGGATTTAACATTATGTATAATAGCTTAGGTAGTGTAATATCCCATTCTCTAGTCAATAAGTATCTATATTTTCTTTCTGAATCAAACTTAGCCCCTTGCTTCATTGAACTAACCTTCTTTTAAGTTATTGAAAATGATTTAAGTTCTGTCGTATAACGTTATTGTATTCACGACGTCCTACCGACTTAAGGCCACGAAGTGGCCGGGCGCGATGCGCTTAGTCGGTGCGGATGTGTCCGGCTGAATCCTCTTCCCTGCTACTGTAACTGCTCCCCTGAATCTACTCCTAACTCCTGCCGGACCGAGGGCGCATGCCCGATGCGTGAATATGTTGTTAGGCGTTGCTTCGTTCTTATGAATTCAATCAAATATTTAATTATTGATAATTTATATTTAATCATTCTTCTTATTACGCTGCTTCCTCTTTTCAATATTCCTTAAAGATTTGATGAATACGTTGTAGTTCATTTCTCTTTGCCTCTACTCTTTCACACAAATATTTATTAGTCTCATCAATCCAACTTGCATTTAAGTCAAAACTCTGTAATCTCATTATCCATTGTTTACTTTTAACTGGTATTTCTAATTCAGACCATGGATTTTGATGAAAAACCTGACAGTCATGAAAACTCATTACTATGCCATTCCATTGTTGGAATTGTCTGAAATATCCTTCGTACTTTTGAGAATTTTGTTCGCTTTTTCTTCCTTCATAATGTCTGAGCCAAACTAGATCATCAAAAATTGAATCTCCTTTTTTCCCATAAAGCATTTGCCAAATTCCAAAGTTTCCTGTTTGATATATGTCTTTAAAGGGCCTCGAGTAACAAGGATAAACATCATTTTTACTAATTGAAAGATCACTATCTTCAAAGTTAAGCCACAATATATTTATAGCTCCCTCTTCTGCTTGTCCAGCTTCTGCTTTGTTACTCAATATTCTTTTATATAATTCTATTATTCTATCTTTGTTCTTCTCACGCATATAATTAACTGCCACAGTTCTTACTTGTATTGACAGTTCATTTTCACCTTTCACTTTTAGCTGAGAAGTGTCTTGTTCATAAAAATTTTTGAGTTTCTCCTGAGCTGCCCTATTCATTCGAGGTGTCATAACTTCTACAAATAATTGTTGACCTGTATAATCTACAACTTCAAAATCCGGTGTTTTTTTATTATTAGTTTCTGCTATCTCGTTAACTTTGAATTGAGATTCTTCCAGTATATAACGACATCTATATTCTCCTAGCGTGCCTATTGCTTGATTATAATTATCTTTAGTTTGTAGCACTCTTGAACCCCAAGTTTTCTTGAAATATTCGGGACTTCTTTTTTTTATCGTTAAAATGACCTCTAAAAGTTTTTCAGCATACTTTTTCTCATACATTGAAGCATGTTCACTTTCTAACGCTCGTAACATCCTATCAATTGGATGACTTCGTATATGGACTCTATTTTCACGAATGCTTCTCCTAAATTGTTCTGGAATCATATTTTTCAGTTCATTAATTTTCTCCATAATTCCTCTCCTACTTATAGAAGTTTCGCCTAACGTTCCTGTATTCACGACCCGACGTATGTCGGGTGTCTGGCGAATGCCGGACCAAGGACGAATGTCCGAAGCGTGAATATTATGTTAGATGATGTCTATGTCTCCCTGAATCAGCCTCCACTTTCTTTCTTCTCTTCCTCTTCTCTTATAGTGTTTTTTTCTTCTTCTAGCATTTCTTCCGTTATTCCAAGTTCATTGAGCATTCTAGTAGAATAAATCGTAAGTTTAGAATCAATAGCTCTAACTTTCTCAACAAATTCTTTAAGTTCACCAATCAATTTATCTCTACCTGTTCTTGTAAAGGTAAGAGTTATATTCTCTTTAAAAAAATCGTGAACTATAAAATTTCTTTGCTTTAATACAGCTTTTAAAGCCTCTAATTCTTCAACGCTTAATTCAAATATATCTTTAATCTCATTTATTAATTGACCCATTGTTTTTGAGAATTTTCTTTCATAAAGAATATCTAAGTCGTTTTCTGTTGAAAGTAGACCTTGAGATCGTTTTAGAATCATGATCATGTTTACTAACTGATGCTCTAAAACCTGCGAATAATATACGGCTAGCCCAAAGTGAGCGTAGCAGTCTTTGCTATGCTCATTGTCGTCATATATTTCTTCATGCATTTATATCACCTTCTGTCCATAGATTTCATCTAACATCTTATTTATGTACTTCGTAAATGCCACCCATTTAAGGTAATATAAGAACTACGTATATGATAACCTATAGGCAGATATATGCGAAGAAAAATTTGGTGAAAAAGGGAGAAGTTTGAGACATTCAATCTCCCATATCCATACGATCCAGCGGGCTTTGAATACGCTGGATATTTTTCGTGCTCACATGCGTATATCGCTGCGTTTTTTTGTGCACTCGTATGACCAAGAAGCTCCTGAATATAACGCAGGTCTGTTCCGTTTTCCAGCAAATGCGTGGCGAAAGAATGCCGCAAAGCATGGATGCTACACTTTTTGACAATACCTGCTCGTTGCCTGGCTTCTTCAAAAACCTTTTGCACACTGCGCTCGGTAAGATGTCGATCCGAAGTTTTTCCCGGAAATAGCCAGCGATCGGGTCGATATTCGGCGATGTATTTCTGCACCATGTTCCAAGCAAGATTAGAAAGAAGCGTTCTCCGATCCTTTTGACCTTTTCCCTGCTTTACGATAATCGTCTGACGCTCAATGTCCAGATCGCTGTAGCGTAGACGAACGACTTCGCCGACACAAAGCCCTGCCGAATAGGTTAGATAAAGAATCGTCTTATGCTTGAGATTAGTCACAGCTTTTAGCAATTGGGTAACTTCTTTTTCGGATAAGACATTGGGCAGCTTCACCTGCTTTTTGGGTCGTACATATTGAATTTCAGTAGGATGGAGTAACACATGTTTACAATAAAATCGGATCGCACTAATCGTTTGATTAACACTGGAATGAGAGATTCCACGCTCAAGCAGATTCAAACAATATGTGTGGACATGAGATGCACGGATTTCTGTATCGATCTGAGGAAGACTAGCCACAAATCGTTCAATCTGATTACAATATGCTTTAATCGTTTTGCGACTGTATCCTCTTAACTTAAGAACTTGCTGCAATAGATCTCTTTTCCATTGTGTTTGCTCTCCACGTAACTTCCAGCTTCTCAACAAGTCGCTCTCCACCCACAACTCCGGGGAAATCTCTACATCTAGCGCATCAAAGTGCTTTGTAAACTCCTGAAGAGATGCGTCTGAGTAGGGAATGATCCAGCGTTTTGCATCAGTCTCCCACCTTCTCCCTGTTACCTGACGAATGCGCTGAATATGCACCGTATTATATGGAATTTGAACATGCAGCGAATCGACTGAACCTTTAGTTAACATGATGACAACTTGTATTTTGTTGTTCATACGGCATTCTCCTTTGGCTCTATTAGATATATAAGTTCTATTGAATTTGGAAAATAAAAAAAGGAAGATCATCTTCATCCCGTTAAGGGAATCCAATGATCTTACGATTGCTTTTGGAACTATGACGCTGCACCTACATGGCAGCGGCTTCTTCTCCCAGCGGCAGCGTGTAATACTGCGCCTGCTGGTCTTCGTGCTGCTGGTATACAACGACCAGCAGCGTCTGGCCTTTCGCGGCAAGCGGGCTGGCGCCAGCTAGCACACGCTCAAGCCGGAACGGAAGCACGTCCAGTACGGCGTGCTTCTGCAGTTCCTTTTCGCCGAGTCCCAGATCGGCGAAAGCACGGGCACCCATGACCGTCTGTGCGGTCATGGCCGAGGTCATCGGCAACGCACGCGAAGCGTTGCCGTACCCCATGTCCGCCGCTCCATCCGCGGCGGACTCCACTGCGTCGCGCGCTGCAAGCGACGCAACACCCCCGGCATGGCTGCCGATCACACCCGCCGCCTCCGCGGCAGTGTCCTCTCCGGCTGCCGCCGAAGTCCCCGCAGCGGCCGCTCCACTCGCGCCGCTGCTTTCCAGCCAAGCCGAGCCAGAGGCACCGGCAACACGCGGCAATCGAACGTCTTCTGGACGTTCAGCCAACGTTTTCATATAACCCGCCCATTGATCTTTCTGGAGCACATCGTCCCACCAGATTTTACGCGGCTTGTACTTATGTCCCAGGAAATAATCCAGCTTCATCAGACCCAGCACGATATCCATATGCGGTGTGTTCCGTGACTCCAGGAAGCTGTGCAGACGAGTAAACAAATCCTCTAGCTGATGCCCGATTTTCTGCCAACCCTGTCCCTCCCAGTAATCGCCAAACGCTTGGAAGAAATCAAACGGTGAATCAAACTCCTGCTCCATTAAATACTTCAACGTATGATCCATCCGGTGTGCGTTCCAGTATTTCTCCAGCACATCCTCCAGGCGTTTCAGGCGAACAATGTCGCTAAATGGCAACACGTCACTGCCCAAAATCTCATACGGCGCGTGATCCATATACGTATAATTGTACTTTTCCGCATCCAGACGAAGACCCGTACCACGAAGCATTTTCAGGAATCCGAGCTGTAACTCTTCCGGCCCCAAAGCAAACACATCGTTAAACGTCTTGCGGAACGTATTATAATCTTCCTCCGGTAGTCCTGCGATCAGATCCAAATGCTGGTCGATCTTGCCGCTGGCTTTGACTTTATTAACCGTACGGCTCAGCTTCGCAAAGTTCTGACGGCGTTTCACCAGTTCATTCGTCGGATCATTCGTGGACTGCACCCCGATTTCGAAGCGGAACGTACCCGGCGGCGCATTCTCTGCCAAATAGTCGAGCACCTCAGGACGCATGATGTCAGCCGTGATTTCAAACTGAAACACCGTTCCCTGATGATTCTCGATCAAAAATTTAAACATCTCCATCGCATAATCCCGTTTAATGTTAAACGTCCGATCCACAAACTTGATCAGCTTCGCACCCTTCTCGATCAAGTATAGAATGTCCGACTTCGTCCGCTCAATATCGTAATACCGCACGCCGACCTCGATACTGGAAAGACAAAACTGACAACTAAACGGACAGCCCCGGCTGGTCTCAAAATAAACAACCCGCTTCCCGAGATCCGGGATATCCTCTTCGAAACGATGCGGCGAAGGCAGATCATTCAAGTCCGCTTTCGGACGTCCTGGCATGAGAATAACTTCTTCCCCTTTACGATACGCCAGTCCATACACAAAATGAAACTTCTTGCTGCCTTCAAGCTCCGTCAAAAGCTGATGCAACGTCTCTTCCCCTTCACCCATGACGATAAAATCGACATTCGGAATCCGGTTCATCCAATATTCGGTGTCGTAGGACACCTCCGGCCCGCCCAGCAAAATTTTCACGTCAGGCATAACCTTTTTCAAATTATCAATGACCTTGATCGTCTCTTCAATGTTCCAGATGTAACACGAAAACCCAATCACATCCGCCCCGCGCTGATACAGATCCGACACAATATTCATGACCGGGTCTTTGATCGTATACTCCGCGAGCTCAATATCAAAATCCTTCTCACTGTACGCCTTCAAACACCGCAGCGCCAGCGAGGTATGGATGTACTTTGCATTCAAAGTCGACAATATTACCTTCATGGTTCACAACCTTTGCCTGGACACCCAGACCATATATTTTTTGGGGAAAAGTAAAGCCCCACAGCCATCCTGCCCCGGATTCTGTTCAGACAAACCTCTAATGCAAGTCCGAGCCTTATCTCTCGCCACACTTGCACAACTCACACCATTATCCGCGTCAGCACGCCCATAATGCAACAGCATCCGCGTTAGCACGCGCATCACGTACCAACAAACGCGCAGGACCTATTAACAAAATTTAAAAACAAGATCTACTAGCAAGGTCTACTAACCAGTCCGTATGCCATAACGTCCGCATCTCATAAACAAATCCCCAATTTGTCTTTCAAAGAGTGGACACCTCTTTAAAAAACACATACACTCTCCGCCCGACTAAAAACACAATATATAGACTCGATTACATCAAAACCACTATATATTGTACCCACACTCGTTTTCCACCTTATACGTCCATGTCCACCCTTTGAAAGACAATCCGGCTCATTTTGTCTACTGTGCAGGGACACATTTTAAGTTACATATTCTGATTTGTTTCCGTATTTGTTTCCGTATTTTTTTGATTTTGCCTCTGTTTCTGGTTCTGATTCAAATTCTGGTCCTGGTCATGTTTCTGCTTCTGTTCTCGTTCCCATTTCTGGTTCTGTCCCATATCTCTATCTGTGTCCATTTTCTATTTCCTAAACTTTAGTCTTATCTCTAATCTCTAAATTTAGGATTAGTCTTCAGGCACAAGTCACTGATCACAGATCAGATATCACTTGTCTCTTGTCATTTATCCACATCACTCACGACATATTCACTATCACATATCGCTAACATATATCACTCATATTCATAAAAAGCATCGTCCGTATCCACTTCTTCACCCGATTGCTTCTGGAAGAATTCCAGGAACGGCAGACCGTACTTGCGGTACTTGACCTCACCGACCCCTTTAATGGTCAGCATGTCACGTTCTGTCTTCGGACATACCACACTCATTTCGCGCAAGGTTGCATCGTTAAAGATAATATAGGATGGCACATGTTCTTTGGCAGCCAGATCACGGCGGATCAGGCGCAGCTGTTCAAACACCGTTTCGTTCACAGCCGAAGGCATTGCATCGCGTCCGCGGCGTCCGCCGTAGTTTGTACCAGAAGCCGTAGCTGCTGTTTTGCGTACGACACGCTGCATGACTTCGCGTTGGCCTTTCAGCACTTCAACCGCCAGCGGCTGCAAACGAACCACTGGATATTGGCCCTCGGACAACATCAGGTAACCTTCGGATACCATCACGTTGATGATCTCTGCAATTTCGCGCTCTGTGCGATTGCCCATAACCCCGTAGGTCGGCAAAGAATCGAAGCCGTAGTCCAGCACCTTTTTGGCACGAGAGCCTTTGAGTACCGAAGCCACAAGAGATACCCCGTAGCGTTCACGCATGCGGTGAATGCAGCTGAATATTTTTTGCGCATCGATGGTCATATCCACCAATTCACGGTCGTCTGTACAGGAACTGCAAATGCCGCAAGGCTTGTCCTCGTGCACCTCACCGAAGTAATCCAGTTGCGCGCTGCGCAAACAACGCGTGGTGTAACAGTAATCGACCATCTGTTGCAGCTTGCGGTAATCGTTCGCCTTGCGGTCACCCTCCATCGGGTTCTGCTCGATCAGGAACTTCTGGGTGATGATGTCCTGTGCTCCAAACAGCAAAATACACTGACTTGGCTCACCGTCCCGACCCGCACGTCCGGCTTCCTGAACGTATGCCTCCATATTTTTCGGCATGCTGTAGTGCAGCACGTAACGCACGTTGGACTTATCGATCCCCATTCCGAACGCATTGGTCGCAACCATCACGCGAATATCATCGTACAAAAACTGCTCCTGGCTCTGTGCCCGTTCATCGTCCGTCATGCCTGCATGATAACGTCCTGCCGGCAAACCAGCCTGCAACAAACGCTGATGCAGATCGTCCACGTCCTTACGGGTGGCGGCGTATACAATGCCTGGCTCGCTGGCATGTTCGCGCGCGTAGTTCAAGACAAAATCCTTTTTGCTCTCGCCGCGCAGCACGCTAAACGCGAGATTATCTCGCCCAAGTCCGGTCACATACGTCTGCGGGTCCTGCAAACGCAGGAGCAGCAGAATATCGCCCATGACCTCGGGCGTCGCCGTCGCCGTAAAGGCCGCAACCACCG
Organism: Paenibacillus xylanexedens; assembly: GCF_007680605.1. Taxonomy (GTDB): domain Bacteria; phylum Bacillota; class Bacilli; order Paenibacillales; family Paenibacillaceae; genus Paenibacillus; species Paenibacillus xylanexedens_B. The sequence continues at coordinate 44,969 of NZ_VEIO01000001.1, read as the reverse complement.
GCCGCTCCGGCAAACTGTCCACAAACGGCGCTACCGCCAGGTAGCTTGTCCGAAAATCATGGCCCCACTGTGACACACAGTGGGCCTCATCCACTGCCACGCACGAGATTGGCAGCTGCCCCATCTCATCGCGGAACCAGTCCAGCTCCAGTCGCTCCGGCGCGACGTAGAGCAACTTCAGCTCACCGCGCTGGGCCGCGCGGATGCGCTCATTCACTTCTCTGCCGCTTAACGTACTATTAATATAAGCGGCGGCAATGCCCGCGGTCGTCAGCGCATCGACCTGGTCTTTCATCAACGAGATTAACGGGGAAACGACCAGCGTGAGCCCCGGATATAACAAAGCGGGAATCTGGTAACAGATCGACTTCCCGCCTCCGGTTGGCATAATCCCCAGCGTATCCTCATATTCGAGCAGGCTGGAAACGATCTTTTTTTGACCCTCACGAAAATCGGGATAACCATAATATTTTTGCAGGAGACCCTGCGCTTCTTCTAAAGTAGGTGCTTGCACACTCATGTAAAGACTCCTTACTTGTCACCGGTGTTCCTGCACCGGCTTGGTTCTATCCGATTCTGACATCCAAACGCGGCAACAGCGCCGCATCCTTGACAACAAAATGGCGTTCTCATGACTTGTCCGTCAAGCAAAACGCCGCTCCCTTTAGTTTAACGGGCACAGCCCGAATGAGCAACCGCGTTTTAATGTAAAAACGATTAGCCCTTCTCAAACGCAAGTCAAACAGCCCCTTTTTATAACAAATCATTTGGTTTAATATAACTTATTTGTGATCTTTACAACACTCACTATGATATGATCAGGAATGAAAATGACAATGAAGCTTTACGAATCAAGGTACGATCCTTGCTCAATGATTAATTACTCCTTTCTTATTTATGTCTTTATTTCTTTTTCCGGTTTCTAAAGTTTCGGTTCCAATTTCTATGCTGCTAGGGAGGTTACCTGATTCCATGGAACATTCCGATCAATCCCAGTTCAAATCCAAATCCGTATTGCCTAATATGTCTCCGCGCAAACCTTGGATTCGCAGGCATCCTGTTTCTTCAATATTTATTCTTATGTTTGTGTTGCCCACCGTTGCTTTGATGCTTTTCTTTACGCTTCGTCCGTACCTTTCCACATTTGACCGTTCGGGTGAGGGCGATCTGAGCTCGTCCATGTCATCTCCAAATGGGGAATACACGGCAGAACTATACGGTGTTCCCTACGGCGGCGCAGCAGGCGGGGTGACGATCTGGGTAGACGTACGGAAAACAGCGGATTCAAACGCTTCGAATGCCAAAAGCATCTATCGTGCAGAGTATCATGGCGGAAATCACCTCGAATGGGAAAGTGACAATACCCTTCGCATCGAAAACTGGAGCGAGTATAGTAACGAGACGGTCACCTTGAATATAGATGAAGAAATTTATGATGGATGGGGCTGGGCTTGTACAAGTTTGCGCACAAAAAATCAGTATATCCGTTGCTTGGCACCTGAATTGTAAAAACAACGATAAGAAACCCGTTAACCGCTTTTCTCGGTTTAACGGGCTTCTTTGTATTGTCGGTATTCGCAAGAAGAATACCGCTGTACAATCAAATTAAATTTTTAATGTTCGGGAAGTGCTCTTTGAGTTACTTTGGAGTTGCTTTGGAAATGCTTCACTTTACAAAGAATTTAATGTCACAACCCTACTTCTCTCTTTTTCACCTTCTGTTTCAATCTTGATTTTTACGAGTGCTATTCTTCTCTCTCTTTCCTCTGTTTGCGAATCACGGCTTCGAGTTTCTCCCGGTTACCAACCAAACCTGGATCATTCGGCAGATACTTGCGAGCTTTCGTGTTATGCAAAAGCGCCTGCTCCCAGTTGCCCAGATGAGCATAACAGAGCGAGAGCCGGGCATGTGGCAGCCACGTTCGGCAAGCAGCCGGTACAGGGCGCAGCCCCGGATCACGGCTGCTTACATCCACCGCCTGCATATACCAATAGATGGCGGTGACAATCTCTTGCCGCTCATGGAAACAGGCGGCAATGGCGCAGCAAAAATCGGCATGCGGCAAGTCGTACTGGAACGACTGCAGCAATGCGCCCAGCTTACGGCCCGGCTCGCCAAGCCGCTCATAACATTCCGCCAGCCTAGCGCAGGCAATGAGCCGATCTTCGCGGTAACCGCTCGGCTGCTCCAGCAGCTTGGCGTAACCGCGTGCCGCCGCCGCGTAGCGCTGGCGGTCATAACATTCGCCTGCATAGTAGAACAGCAGGCGTCCCTGGGCTATGCCCTCTTCGGCGATCCATTTGCGCAGAATGCGCACGTTTCGCGCCGAATGATTGCCCGCCTCGCGGCGATGGGTGACGGCAATATCTGCCGTAATGACCTCGCCTTGCGGGAAGCGCAGCTGCTCGTGTAGCCGGCCATGCCAGCGGCAACCGGCATCCCGCTTGACCAGGCGAAGCCGGCGGTCCGCCACTAGCGGACTTCCCTCCGGCCCCTCGGCCAGCGTATAACCCATAATCACACCTGCCGTCTTACCTCCGGACGGCAGCTGCTCCTTCAACATCGCAAGCTTCGCCCGTTCCCCGGGCAACAGCACATCATCCGCATCGAGCCACAATATATACTCCTGCGTAGCACGAGCGAATGACTCATTCCGTGCTGCGGCAAAGTCTTCATCCCACGTATACGTATAGACCCGGTCGGTATACTTTGCAGCGATGTCCATCGTTCGATCGGACGACCCCGTATCCAGAATGATAATCTCATCCATAAGGTCAGCCACCGATTCAAGACACCGTGCCAGCGTGCGTTCTTCGTTTTTCACAATCATGCACAAACTGATGGTGATCACGTTTTGAGCCCCTTCCTGCCTCACGAGTGCTGATTCACACAACCAAAGACATTAAGTAACTTCTAAAAGATCTAAAATTTCTAACGATCACAGATGACGCTATTTAGCTCATTTCAGCGCATTTGAAAATCTAACGATCACAGATGACCCTATTTTCGTATTTTCAGCTTAAACTTGAGGGAAATGGCTGATTTTCATGCAAATAACGTCGCTGGTGATCGTTAAAATTCTGTGAGCTTCAAAATGACCTAAATAAGGCTTCTGGTGATCGTTAGAAAAACTTGCATTACTATATGCTGCATTCTCTATAGTAATTGCTACTGGTACTGGGAGTCGGAGTGGGATTGTTGCTACTGTTGGTGACTGTAGATGTCAGTGGTGTCCATGCTAATGATGCATTCACTGACAGTAATACTTGAGTTAGTTTTGTTAGCGTTTGAGAAGTGTGTGAAGTTAAGGTTAGTGTTTTTGTAACTATTGTAGTTCGTGCGCTGGTGACATAACGTTGGTGTAATTACTCGTATTGATCCTGGTGTCAATGGTCTAAATGCTCATGGCACTTGAAGATGTTAGGGTTGAGTCGGTAAGGTTGGTGTTCGCTTAATTAGTGTTCTTGCAGTTAGTGTTCGTGTACTGGTACCGAACTCTCGCTGTGATTGCGGTTTGGGTACTGGTGTCACGGGTCCACATGCTAATGCTACAGTTGCTCATGTCCGGCTCAAGTTAGTGGTGTTGGTGTTGGTGTTGGTGTTGGTGTTGGTACTTTTGTTAGTGTTACCACTATGCGCCGCTTACCCTTCCTCATTCTCCTGACGACGTATGCGTTTTAGCTGATCCACGGCATTGTCCAACGCTTTTTTGCGCTGTTTCATAGAGCGTAGATGCTGCTGCTCCACCTCTTCAAAATGGGTATGGTCCAGCTTCATCCAATCCAGCACCTGGTTCAGAGGCGGTTTTACGTCGAGCTGTATTTTCTGGCGTTTGCGCGCCACACAACATAGATATTTATGATGAATTTCCAGTTTCATTACTTCAAAATACGGTAATAAACACATCGCCAGATTACTCGCATAGAACGTCTGTTTATGATCATAGAATGGATGATAGCCATAAGGAACGGTCACGATGAGTGTACCTTCCTCTCCGAGCAGACTGTGAACTTGCAATAGCAGTGTCTCGGGATGCGCAAAATGTTCGAGCACTTCCCCCAGCAGGACAGTGTCAAAGGTTATTCTCGCCTTCCATTGCGTGATGTCCAGCATGCGGAAATCGACATGGTTGCGGACGGGCTTGGATTCTTTAGCAAGCTCCTCTTGCGCATAACGGATACTTTCTTCCTCCAAATCCACGCCTGTCACACGAAACCCTTCACGCCCCAGCAAAATAGACGTAATTCCCTGACTGCATCCCACATCCAGAATACGTTTGCCTGTGGTTTCCCGGCACATCCAGTGTACACGGGTCCTCGTCGCTTCATGAGAATCTTCGGAATTAATCTCTCCGTAATAACGCTCGTTCACCCGATCATGATTCGCCATAGCCATCTCCCGTTTCCCTTTCAGCAACCTTCTCCTGCACAAGGCTCTGTGCTCTCCCGTAGTCATGTCGCTCAGGCTGACCAAGTACAACGATATTGTCTCCGTTGCATCCGGCCGTGGCGTTACGTGTATCAAAAATCAGCGGTGCATGATCCGCCATCTCCTGATAATCAAACGCAGAATGGTCTGTCGTGATAATCACCAGGTCAGCCCATGTCCACAATTCGGGCGAAGCTGGCCGGGACTGGAGCATGGAACCATCATCTTGACGGAATACGGGCACCATCGGATCGGTGAAAACAACGTCGGCACCCGCTACGCTCAGTAGCCGAAAGACGTCGAGCGCCGGGGATTCGCGCAGGTCGTCAATGTCTTTTTTGTACGCCATACCCGCCAGTACCACGCGGGCGCCGCGAATAGAACGGCCACGTTGCTCCAGCAGAGCTGTTGCACGCTGAACCACATGCTCCGGCATCTGCCTGTTCGTCGCATCTGCAAGCTCAATGAACCGTAGCTCCGATCCCTGGCGATTGGCCGCCCAGGACAGATAGATCGGATCAATCGGAATGCAGTGCCCGCCAATGCCCGGCCCAGGATAAAACGGCATATATCCAAACGGCTTCGTTGCCGCTGCCTGTAACACTTCCCAGATATCCACGCCCATCTGCTCACAGGCCGGGGTTAACTCATTAACCAGCGCAATGTTTACGCTACGGAACGTATTTTCGAACAGCTTCGCTGTCTCGGCGACGGTTGTGGAGCTAACAGGCACGACTTCGTTCAGAAACGAGCCGTAGAATTGTGTTCCATAATTCAGACATGCGGGAGTCGATCCGCCGATGATTTTCGGTGTATTTTTCACACCATAATGCACACTGCCCGGATCAACCCGCTCCGGAGAATAACAGACATAGAAATGTTCACCCGCAGTCCAGCCGCGCGCTGCTTCTACGGGCTGTTTCACATGCTCTTCCGTTGTGCCTGGATATGTCGTGCTCTCCAGAATGACCAGGCTACCCAGCTGAAGATAGGGGGTCATGCCCCCTACGGCTGATGAAATATAGGATATATCCGGCTGATGTTTATCCGTTAACGGAGTCGGTACACAGATGACAATGACATCCGCCCCTGCAACTGCTGCATAATCTGTGCCTGCCGTTAATCGATTCGCTTCAAGCAGCGTTTGAAGCACTTCATCTTCAATGCCGATAATATACGAATGGCCTGCGCGGAGCTTTGCCACTTTGCCTGCATCGATATCAATGCCGTGCACCTGGTAACCGGACTGTGCCATCTCAACGGCCATCGGCAGTCCCACGTAACCAAGACCGATGACAACAGCCTTCAGGGAGCGGTCATGAATGCATTGAAGCGTGGTCTGCTGTGGCTTCGGGTAGAGCTGCTTCAATCGTTGCTGTTTCCGGCCACGGTGCCCTGCTCGAGTCTGTGCCTGCTTTTCCTTTTCTTCTTGCCCCTTTTCTTCGGGATTCAGGCTGTTCTCACTCATCTCTTCCACCTCCAAACGTTCCGCCTCCCTTCCGTTAGTCGATATATCCTCCTGCACGCAAAAACGCAGCAATCGCCGGTTTGTTCATCATTTCGCTGTCAGAACGATACTGATCAAATTTCACACGCGGCAGATGATCATAATGATTCGTAAGACCCTGATCCGCATGCTCCGGCAAAATGACATAATACTGCGCATCGTACTGGCGAGTACGCGGTGCTTCGAATGGCGAGATCAGCACTTCGTGTAGCTTCTCTCCGGGACGGATGCCTGTCACTTTGTAATCGCCTGACGGGCGACCTGCCTGTTCCAGCATGACAGAAGCCAGTTCGGTCATATTGCAAGCTTTCATTTTCATGACGAAGGTCTCTCCGCCCACCGCCGCTTCCGCTGCTTTGAGCAATAAATGAATAGCCTCCGTACGGGTCAGGAAAAAGCGAGTCATGCCTTCGTCCGTAATGGTCAGGCTTTTGCCTTCATCAATCTGCCGTCGGAACAAAGGTACAACACTGCCGCTTGTGCCCAGAACGTTGCCGCCGCGGATACATACAAACCGGGTGTTCTCGCTCAGCCAGTTGGCACGAATCATCATTTTTTCGCCCAGTGCTTTGGTCATGCCGTATACGTTAATCGGATCGACCGCCTTGTCGGTGGATACGTCAATGACTTTTGGAATCCCCATACGGATGGCCGCCCGAATAATATTCTGAGTTCCGATCACATTTGTTTTAAATGCTTCATCCGGCTGATCCTCACAGACCGGAACATGCTTCAGCGCGGCCAGATGAAAGAGCACATCTACGCCTTGGCACGCTTCCTCCACTGCCCGGTAATCCCGAATATCTCCAATGATAAAACGCAGGCGCGGATCATGGTTGAACTCCCGCTGCATCGCGATCTGAGCATACTCGTTCCGTGAAAGCAGCCGAATCTCCGCCGGTTTCTGCGCGAGCAGTACCTCAGTCAGTTTCTGACCCCAGGAGCCAGTTCCTCCGGTGACCAGAATCGTTTGTCCTTGAATCATGGATGAATCCCTCCTGTTCAGATCATAAATTCGCGTAACACCTCAGCCATTTCTTCACGGCTAAGCCGGTCTTTAGGCGGTACCTTTTTGACGGACGTATTGCTGGAATGTACAATGTTGACGTAATTTCGCGGTGCAAGCAGCTCGTGTGGCAAGTCGATCACATTGCCATGCGTGCCTCGGCCCGGAAGTTTGACCCGATAACCTGCGGCATACTCCGCTGTTTTGTAGAGATAAACATAAAATTGCGGTGAGCGATGAAACGCCGGGGCCATCTCGTTGTTCACACTGTCCCACAGATAACCATTCTGATTAATCAACGCCATCGTTTCTGGCTGAGGCTGTACATCATAGAGCTGCTGCACAAATGTTTTGTGATACAGATCGTCCGAATCCAAACGGGCAATATAGATGTTTTCTACGTCTTTGGCAAACTCCAGAATCGCACGTACACTCTCGATATGGGTTCCAAAACGAATATTCGAAGGCAGCGGCTCCTGACTCGCCAAAATCTCCTGCATCAGCTCACCGGATTCCTTCGAAAGCTTCACCACTGTCAAGAAATCTTGATTGGTCTGAGCCTTGAGACAATGCAATGTAAATGTGCGAAAAATGGTCATACGGCGCTCCAGCCATTCGCGGGTCAGCCGCTGCGGATCTAACCCGTAGTTATTGAAGTTAATCTCAATCACAACTTTCCTGGACATACCCTTCCTCCTCATGAACGCTGTAAGCCTATATGGCGAGTACAGACGTTTTCATAGTTTTTTTTAGAATGAAATCTCGTATCTACGAAACTCGTTCCTCGCGCTGATCGCTTACACTTCCATTCTCTTAAATGCCAGCACTGTATAACGTATGAACTCCTGAACATTCCGGCACCGACATATGTACTGATTTTCTTATAAATAGATTGATATACACCCCAAGTTATCTCTTGGAGGTCGAACGCACAGATCATGGTTTCTCTCGCGACATAGAATAGAGGAGCTTGATTTTCAAAGGGGGCAGGCATTCGGAATGAACTCTACTTATCTTGAAATGCAGGACGTGCTTGATCAGCTCGAAATAGCTCTACGTGAACAACGTCCATTCTCACTGGTGCGTGTGGGGGATGGTGAAAATATCGTGATGTCGCAAGAATCCGTATGGCCTATGGAGCAGGTGCTTCAAGAGCGCTGGGCAATCAAAGCTAATCTCGGTCAAAAGGGGCTGCGGCTTCCCAACCTGAAGATGCGGGACGAAGTCGCTGCTTCGTTGAAAAGAGCCTCCATTGTCGGTGTCCTTCCGCGTGGGGACAGCACTATCAAGGCTCCGGATTATCTCAAGCGGCCGCTGACCGATATGATCTTTGCTCACTACGGCATCGCGCCTGCGCTGACCTGCCATGCTTGTGTGAATCGTGAACTTGTGCAAGTACCTCGGTTTTGGCAGATGCTTGCTGGCAAACGTGTGTTGCTCGTGACGCGTGAACTGCATGAGTTACAAGCCGCACTCGTTAAGGAGCCTTATCACCTCGACATCGTAAGTACGTTAGCGTTTGACAACTATGATCAGATGGATGAGACCCTGCAATGGATTCAAACGCATCAGGATGATTTTGACGTTGCTCTGTTCTCTTGCGGGGTTAACGCCGTCATTCTTGCAGAACGAACAGCAGCACTGGCAGGTAAAGTCGCCATCGACTTTGGGAAAGCCAATAATATGATTTTGAAAGGACGCGCCAACTAAGCTCCATCTGCTGTTTCCAGTTTTTCTTCATACCCATGATCGATAGCGCCGCTTGTATCTCTGCTTCTTTCTATTTCTTTCTCGTTGCAGGTCATTGTTCTTCAAATCTCTCTCTTATACATCAATACTCTTACAATTCTGCTTTATCTCAAATTCAAAATCCCCGCCTAACGAGGCGGGGATTTTGAATTATATCTTGATTGCCATGATCTTGATTGCCATGTAGCTGAAACGGGTACAACAAACGTTACTATAAGATGGTCTCTCTAAAGTCTTTCAAAGCTCCTTTAGTTGGTCGCGGCAATACCGTAGAACATCTCCGGTCCGGTCCGCACAGCTGTGGATACACCCGAGATGAACGACGTATATACATTTTCAAGCGCTGGTGGTGCAGTCAAGTCCTGAGCTGTGAACGAATGGAACTCGGCACCGCCATTTTGCCCGACCGTACCTTCTGCGCGATAGATGATAAAGAACGGATCATACACAAAACCACGCACGATCTCTACAACAAACGTATCGCCCAGTTCTCCCGTAACACCCACCGTGCCGTTGAAGGTAATGATCGGATTAATGACCCCCTGGGTTTGAAGACCGATTACACCGAAAGGTTCAGGGGATTCGGACAAAGGTAATCCCGGTGCCCCTACGTATCCCGAGTTCTCCGAGGTTCTCATATCGAGAAACACGCCCATGAAGTAACACCTCCAATGCTATGGGATATCATATTCTATGAATCTGACAACTCTTCGGACTGGATGGTTTGCAGATTTGATGAACCTATTTTTAATTCGGTGCGGTTAATGGTATATTGAACTGCATAACGAAATGAACGGATCGTATGCACACAAAGGGTACAAGCTGTTCAGAAGGAGATTGTCATTCATGAATAAACGCAAACGCACAAGCAGCGGTACATCCGCCAAAGGAAAATCATACGGAGACTCTTCCAAGCCGCGTTCCGGCCGTTCCAACACTTCTTCATCCAAACCGAATCCCCCTCGCTCGGGAGAGGATACGAAGAAGGTTTCCGCTTCCCATTCGTCCGTGGCGCCTGCAAAAAACGGTGGCAAAGGAAGCAAGCCGGCCAAGTCGGCTACCGCATCGAAGCGTCCAGGCAATGCACATTATCGCAAGTCCGAACCGCCACGTCAGTACAAGGTAACCGAACCGGATGAACTGCTGAATTTCCTGCTGAAACATGTGAAGTCAGGACGCAATGCGGTGAAGTCCATTTTGGGACGCGGACAAGTATCGATCGATGAGAAAGTTGTGACGAAGTTTAACGAACCTCTGCTACCCGGACAGACCGTATCCATCAGCAAAGAAGGCGCTGTAGCCGCTCCTTCCCTGACGGGTATTAACATTCTGCATGAAGACGACGACATCATTGTGATTCGCAAGGAAGCCGGACTGCTATCCATCGCGGCTGACAAAAGCGACGATCTGACCGCTTATCGCCAGCTGATGTCACATGTGCGTCGTACCAACGAACTGAATCGGATTTTCATCGTGCATCGCCTGGATCGGGACACCTCGGGTGTGATGATGTTTGCCAAAAGTGAAGAGGTGCAGCAGCAGCTGCAAAACAACTGGAAAGAAAACGTACAAGACCGTGTTTATGTCGCACTGGTTGAAGGCTCGGTAGCACAAGAAGAAGGTACGATCTCCTCTTGGCTCAAGGAAACCAAAACACTCAAGATGTACTCCAGCCCGCGTCCAAACGACGGGCAACATGCGGTGACGCATTACAAACGGCTGAAGTCGAACCGTGAGTTCTCTCTGCTGGAAGTACGTCTGGAGACAGGTCGTAAAAATCAGATCCGTGTGCATATGGAAGATCTGGGGCATCCGATTGTCGGGGATCGTAAATACGGCGCGCGTACAAGAGATCTCGGACGTCTGGGGCTCCATGCACGGGTGTTGTCGTTTATTCATCCAACGACAGGCAAACTAATGACATTCGAAACGGATATTCCGAAGCCATTCCTGTATCCGTTCCGCGGAGAGTCTACACCTGCACAATAACGTGCTCAAACGAAGACGGACAACCGATTAGGAGACCGAACCTCACGGGTACATTGTCCGTCTGCAAGGAGGTTATCACGTTTTGCAAAACCTGTTCATTACCGGTTACCGCGCACACGAACTACAGATTTTTGGTCAGAAGCATGAGGGCATCCCTTACATTAAAAAAGCAATCGCCTCCCGCCTTACACCTCTTGTGGAGGATGGCTTGGAATGGGTGCTTACCCCAGGTCAATACGGTGTCGATCTTTGGGCCTGCGAGGTTGTTCTTGAATTAAAACAGTTATATCCACATCTGAAACTGTCGATCATCACTGCTTTTCAGAACCCGGAGGAACAATGGAAAGAAGACAAGCTGGAGTACTACCGTTCCATTCTGGCTGGGGTAGACTATTATGGTGCGATTAGCAAACAGCCATACATCGGGCCGTGGCAGTTCACTGCACGGGACGATCTGTTGCTGCGCAAAAGCGATGGTCTACTGCTCGTATATGATGAAGATGCCGGCGAAGGTAGCCCGCGTTTTGTGAAAGAAAAGGCAATCAAAAAACAACAAAACGAGCATTATCCCATCATTACGGTCACTTCCGAGGATATTCAATCGGTCGCGGAGGAAGAACGGATGAATGATTTTGCTTATGACGGGGACATCCCCTTCTAACTTTAGATGCTGTACGGCAAACTGCTGTGCAGTTTTTTTGCTTTCTTACTGGACTCCGTGTTTTGAGACTCGACCTGTTTTCAGACTACACTGTGCGACCCGTGAGAAGTTATAACTCAGACTGTGTTAATCGATGCTGAAGTTGAACTCAAGGAGTGCGTCCGCTTGCCACCCATGGGAAACTCATGTTTTTTTTCGGGCAAGGTTGGGTATAAGTAGTATTAAAACTGCGATTTTTATGTCGTATGGGATAAAGGGGAACTGCAACCATGACTTTAACGCCAGAGCAGCGCATCCAGTTGCACGGGTTCAACAACCTGACCAAGTCACTCAGTTTCAATATGTACGATATCTGTTATACCAAGACCAAAGAAGAACGCGAAGCTTACATTGAATATATCGATGAACAATATAACGCAGACCGGCTGACTCATATTTTGAAAAATGTATCGGACATCATCGGCGCACACGTCCTGAATGTCGCTCAGCAGGATTACGTGCCGCAGGGCGCGAGTGTAACCATGCTGGTATCGGAAGGCCCGATCGTTGAGATTCCCGAGGAATCCTTCGATGAATCGCCTGGTCCCCTGCCCGATAACGTGGTCATGCAGCTGGACAAAAGCCATATTACCGTACACACCTATCCCGAATTCCACCCCAGCGAAGGCATCAGCACCTTCCGTGCCGATATCGATGTATCGACCTGTGGTGAGATTTCACCGCTAAAAGCATTGAATTACCTGATTCATTCGTTTGATACGGACATTATGATTATGGATTATCGCGTGCGCGGTTTTACGAGGGATACGAGCGGACGCAAGCTGTTTATTGACCATGAGATCAGTTCGATCCAGAATTATATTCCCGACGAGATCAAAAGCGGCTTTGATATGATTGACGTGAACGTCTATCAGGAAAACATTTTCCACACCAAATGCAAGCTGAAGGAATTCGATCTGGATAATTATCTGTTCGGGTACACCAAGGACAAGCTAAGCAAAGCGGAACAACAGGAGATTACCGAATGGCTTAAGCTGGAGATGGACGAAATTTATTACGGCAAAAATATAGACCGTTCTTCCTAATTGGACAGAGCCATCTGGAATGACCAACCAATCAGAAATGATATGATCATAAATAAAGACAAGTGATTCTGATCCTGCTGACTTCCTTCACAGAACCTGATATATGGGTCAATTGCTTGTCTTTATTGTTGTTTATTTCGGCCGTAACTGCGAGTTCATCCGTCATATGTTACTTTGAACAGATTGACAGTGTGTGGGCAGATTTCTTAAAATAGAGGGAACTGCATTCGATGCGGTAAAGGAGGATTAGGGCATGATTGAAACGAATACAACCAAGCGCAATGAATCCCTTTTGCAAGCCTTAAACGCACGGCATGCAGCGATAACGAACAATATCGCTAACGCAGACACACCCAACTACAAAAAGACAACCGTTGAGTTTCAAGACGAGCTGAGACGTATCATCGAGAACGGTCAATCCGGACAGCTTAGGATGCAGCGGACACATGAGAAACATTTTCCCGTCAGCGATCCGAATGCCTCCGTCGTTCAGTACCGGGTGATGCAGAACAACGAAACAGCCATGAACAATAACAACAACAATGTAGATATTGACCGGGAGATGGCTATGCTTTCCGAGAATCAACTCTTGTATAACTACATGGCTGACCGAGTCAGCGGACATTACAAAAAAATGAAAAATTTATTGAATGATTTAAAATAAAAAGCTTATACTAGCAGTGAACTGCACCCCAATTGTTAGACAAAACTACCAATTGTAGGTGCAGTTTTTTTATGACTAAATTCAGTTCGGATGAAAAGGTACAAGCCGTTATACGTTATGAAAAGGGATCAGAAAGCTTGAAAAGCATTGCAAAATCGATCGGGATTCACCGTTCTGTCTTTTCAAACTGGATTAAACAATATGAGCCTCACGGTGAAAAAGCTTTTATAAAGTGCTATAGGCTATACATCATATCCTACTCAGATTAAACTAGACGTATTTCATTATATGAACGAATTTGGGACGTCTGTTAGAGAAACGGCTGCTATATTTAATATTCCTAAAGCCATAGTACTCTTTTAAGTTGGCAAAAAAAGCCTGGAATTACAAGGGATAGACGCCCTTCAACCAAAGAAAAAGGGGCGCTCATCCCATGAAAAAAGGATCTAAAGCACAGAAGGATCAAACGCTGGTAGAAGGATCTATAGAGGCTTTACAAGCAGAGGTAGAACGTTTGAAAATGGAGAATGCTTATTTAAAGAAGTTGAATGCCTTAGTTTGAAACAAGGAAAAATCACCAAACAAGACAAAGCGCAAGTAGTCTATGAACTAAGGAACGAATTTTCGGTGAAAGCACTTCTACAGCTAGCAGATATCCCTCGTCGCACGTATTATTACGTCGTAAAAGCGTTGGGTACGGTAGACAAGGATTTAGAGCTAAAAGACATGATACAAGCGATTTATAAGGAGCATGAGGGACGTTATGGTTATCGTTGTATTCACGATGAGTTAACCAATCGTGGACACCGTGTGAATCATAAACAGGTACAGCGTTTGATGAACGTATTGGGATTAAAAGGATTGGTACGTATGAAGAAATATCGTTCGTATAAAGGGACAATTGGCAAGGTTGCACCGAACCTATTAAAACGCAATTTCCACGCTGAAAGGCCAAACGAGAAGTGGGTTACGGACATTACAGAGTTTAAATTGTTCGGAGAAAAACTATATTTATCTCCCATACTTGATTTGTATAACGGAGAAATTATTACATATACGAGGGTTCAAGACCGGTCTACTCGCTTGTTTCCACGATGTCAGATCAAGCATTTTGCAGTTTAACAACAGAAGATAAACTCCTTTATTCGGATCAGGGCTCGCACTACCAGATGAGACCCTATCGTCATGCCCTTGAAAAACGTGGCATCAGGCAAAGTATGTCCCGTAAAGGGAACTGTTACGATAACGCCGTCATGGAGAACTTCTTTGGCATCATGAAATCTGAGTTCTTGTATTTAAAATAGTTTGAAAATATCTCACATTTTGAACAAGAACTATCCAAATACATCGATTATTACAACAACAAACGCATTAAGGAAAACTAAAAGGCATGAGTCCGGTACGCTACCGGATTCATGCCCAGCAAGTTGCTTAAAGATGTAATCTGTCTAACTTTACGGGGTAACTTCACAGCTCTTGTGGCTGTTTTTTTGTATAGAAATGTCCTGTCCTTTCGACCCTCGGCTCGATTTTAATAATAAAAATTCACAAGTTATTTTATAAGATCAAGCATATCACTTTTTTTTGTAAGAGGTAGAAACACCGATAATGAAAGCCAGAATGATAGGCAATAAAACATAAGATAATATAAGTAATATACCTGTTCCTGGGGAAGGTCTGTCCCCCGATACTGTAATAGGAATCGTAAAATTATTAATGATAATAAGAACAATATAGAACGGAATCCATGAGACCGTTGGAATATATTTAAATTTTTCATTATGTAACATTCTTTTCGTTATGAAATAGAACAACACCACAAATGAAACCAAAAGCAAAATACTAATAACACTTATTAAAAGTGACATTGTGTTATTTGACCAACCCGTTAATCTTGTGATCCGGTAATAGTTTAGTTGTGGTAGGTAGAATAAATATAGAAAAATAGCACTTGGAATACTACATAATATTATTTTATTTATACGATTCATAGTCTCACTCCCACATTGTTTCCCTTTTTGATATAATATAAAACAATTATAGATTGTTCAAGATAAATACTAGATTAAAATCTATAATAGGGTTTACTTTCCTTTATTAACCTATTAATATAGAATTATATTACAATTTAGGAGGTTAAATACTTTGAAATTTTTTGGTAAGATTCTCTCCATTGTTTCCCTATCAGCTCTGGTAATTTCAAGTGTAGCGTCTGCAAGCGTTAATCCGAGTTCTCCGCCAACGACTGAAGGTGATTTAAATTCCTTAAAGGGTGTACACCAATATGTGGTTGAGCACGGTTACGCTTCTCTAAATCCAGATGGAACCATTTCGGTTAACACGAATGCAATTGCTCCTGTAGTTGAACCGAATCTACTGAATCAGTACATAAAAAGTTTAGATGGATCAAACGATGTCATCTTAGCGACTGGAGATGCGATTAAATTTGACGAAAATTTTGAGCTCCAAGTAGGTACTCAAGAAGAAATTATCGAAAGTGTTACCAAAGTAGATCAAATGAATAGTGTTTCTAATGATTCTGTGATCTCGATTATGAGTGATCCAGATACCCCTCCATATTTAAACGCATATTATATGGCCAATCAAAATAGAAACACTGTAAAGAACTATTACGATAGTTTAAATAGTAGCATTTGGGTAAACGCTCGCGATGCATACACCGCTACAGTAGGCATGTGGGTGGCAAAAGTTCAACCAGGCGGCGTGTGGGATTATAAGTCAGTTCCTTATTATTACCCAGCCAGAAAATTATGGACTGCAAGAGTTAAAAACGGTACTGAGTTAAGAACTTCTGAATGGTTTGGTAACTATAACTACGGATTTACAGGGAAAGAACTTTTTAACTTGCCTACTCTTTTAACAGCTGGTGATGCTGTAGGATTGGGTACAAGCTTTAGACTTGATGATGATAATGATAAAAATGCGGTTAGACAAGGTTACAATGAATCTCCTTAAGTGTTCCGTGTAAAGTCCACTATGACTCCTTATAGAAGCTGCTACCTTGTATTTCACAGGCAGCAGCTTCTTTTACTACCACAAACCTTCCCCCCTCTTTCATCTCCATGCCTCTTAATCCACACTGGAAGTTCGGTATTTATTAGGGCTGTAGTATAATGGGATAAGCGAATAAATAAAAAGAGGTGCAACATGACTCGTCAATATAATGCGTTTCAAGGCTCTAAAGTCAGACTCACGGCACCCTGTCCCGAAGACCGCGTGCAAATCGCACATTTTACACAAAACTACGAATATATGCGCAACATGGATACAGATATTGTGACGCCACAAACATCCGATGAGACCGGATCTTCATCCGTTCGGAACGGTCAAGATTTTGAATTTGCCCTTCGCACGTTGGAAGACAATCGTTTTCTCGGATTTGTTGCCATCTATCGATTGGAATGGAATAACCGCTCCGCACAACTAGCTATCGGCATTGGTGAAGAACGAGATCGTGGCAAAGGTTATGGCAGTGACGCTCTTGCGTTGATTTTGCGATATGCATTCCATGAATTGAACCTGAATCGGATTGCTCTTGACGTGATTGAATACAACGAAGCCGCAATACGGGCATATCTCAAGGCCGGATTCCGCGAGGAAGGCCGGCATCGTGCTGCTGTTCTTCGAGATGGTACACAGTACGATCTGATCTCGATGAGCATTCTGGCAATGGATTGGTCTGCTCAGACTGGATATCCCGTTTCGTTTCAGCCAGGGTCTAGTTCGGGTAGTGCAAGTGTTTCCCCTTCGGCAGGCTCTACTACTGTTGGTAGCATGGCGGTCGAGGCCACTCCCCGGATCGGCGTAGGTGCAGTGATCCTTAATGAACGAAATGAAGTGCTCTTGGTTTGGCGTAATCGTGCGCCCGAACAGCACACTTGGAGTATTCCCGGCGGAACAGTCGATGCGTATGAAACGTTGAGAATCGCGGTAGAACGTGAGATAAAGAAAGAAGTGCATCTGGATATTGTCATTGAGAGCTTACTTGGCACTGCCGAGACGATTTATCCCAAGCATCAGGAACATTCAATTACTCTTCTTTACGCCACAAGAGTAATCGAAGGGGTTGCTCGTAATCCGGAAGAAGGCGGAGCGATCGGTGATATCGGTTGGTTCCCGCTCCATGCGCTGCCTTCCCCACTCGCCAGCTTTGCCATCCCGGCATTGAAAGCAGCGAAGCAGCAATATACACAGAAACATGATACCGACATCTCACAATGAACACCTATACGGGAAATACGTTAACGCAACGCACCGTTCCTTTCATACTACATGAGTCAAGATCCCGGTTTGACTGGAAAGGTCAAGGTGCCCTTTCCCTGAAAACGTTCCGTTACGGAACATCATTATACGAAGCGGGTCATGGACATTTTGCAGTCGATCAGGACAGATATTTGCTTTTGAACGAAGGACAGGAATATCAGCTACATATTGATTCACCTGTTCCTGTTGAATCGTTTTGCATCTTCTTCCCTTCGGGTCTGGTGGAAGAGATCGGTCGGAATATCTCAGGAAGTAACCGCTATCTCTTGGATGAGCCTTATGCCACATCTTCCCTTGGTACACTTGACTGGATGGAACGAACATATCCCATGACCGATCAACTAGGAGTTGCGCTTGAGCGATTGCGCTCCTCCTATGCCTCTCAGGCCGTAGATGTATGGGGGCTAGAGGAACAACTGTATCAACTGGGCGTGCATATGCTTGTTTTGCACCGGGATATTCGGTCGGAAATCGACAGCCTGGATATGGTGAAATCTTCAACCCGAAACGAGATATATCGAAGAATCTATATCGCACACGAGTACATGACAGCCTACTATAATAAACCTATCACGCTTGCGGAAACTGCCTCAGCCGCGCATCTGTCCGTAAATCATTTTCTTCGCAGTTATAAAAAGGTATTCGGCATATCGCCACATCAATTTTTGACGGAACGCAGACTTCAGGCTGCCTGTCAGTTGTTATCCAATTCGGATCTCCCTGTTACAGAAATCTGTTACAACGTCGGTTTTGAGAGCCTTGGCTCGTTCAGCTCCCTTTTCTCCAGACGATTTAAACACTCCCCTGCACAGCATCGCATAAAAAGGTGATTTTCGAGAAGCACCGCCCGTGTGAACGATCTATCATGAAGTTAGCTCCAAACGAGCTTATGCCATATTCCCTGTGTGTACAGATACGAAAGAGGAGGTTCACAGATGAAAGACACAGATCAGAATACAGAGCAGCTAGAACCATTGGAACAGTTATTTGAAGCTGCACAGCAGAATGATGTGGAAAAAATAAAGTTCCTTCTTGCCGTACAACCAGAAATGGCCAACACGGAAAACAAGGATGGATTGACGCCCCTCGGATATGCCGCACATTTTGGAAGCACGGAGAGCGTACATGCCCTTATTGAACACGGTGCGGATGTGAATGCGATCTCTCATTCCCTTATCTCCTTCATTCCCTGCAACACAGCCCTACACGCCGCACTGGCCGGAGAGCGTTCAGTGGAAGTGATTAAGCTATTGCTGGAACATGGCGCATCCACGAGCATCCTTGACAGTGACGGACAGCAAGCCCTTCACACGGCTGCCTTTCATACCGATCAGACAGCCATTATAGACTTGTTGCTTGAATATAGAGCCGATGTCAAAGCACCTAACACATCCGGCGAAATCGCGCAAGACATTGCGAAGCAACGTGGTCATACCTCTGTCACTGCTCGTCTGGAGCAAGCGATGGCGAAGCTATCCTAAGTGGGATAGATATAAGCCGCTATAACGATGTGAATCCGTACTATACTTGGGACTCATGCTACACTTGTGACTCGGTACTGTACCTAAAAGGCTATTCGGGGTCATACTTGTAACCGTCAGAATCTTCTTGGGGCCGTAAAGCTCGTGGGAGGGCTGACGGTTTTTGCTGTATAATGCATTGAACTTTCTGAAGATCAACATGCACAACATTTTTTTCAAAAAAACAAGAACCGTTCGGCAACTTTCTCTGTCTAATACGAAACAACATAAGCAAAGGAGGAGCCTTGTGACCCCTACCGAACTTACGCGAGCTGCACAAAAAGGGGATGCTGCAGCGTTTGCAGCCTTAATGGAGATGCATCAGAGCCGCCTGTACCGGATCGCCTATGCGTATCTGCATAATGAGGGCGATGCACTGGAAGCCATACAGGAAGCAACCTACCGCGCATACCGCAAACTCAAAAAGCTGAAAGAACCTACCTATTTCAGTACATGGCTAATCCGCATCCTTCTGAACTACTGTGCAGATGAACGCAAACGCAAAATCCGGTTCAGTCCCGTAACCGAGATCCGTGAATCCGGCCGCTGGGATCATCCCGAAGATCCGGATCTTGCCGCTGCGGTAGCTGCACTTGAACCGGAATACAAACAAATTATTATTCTGAGTTATTTCGAAGGTTTCTCGTTAACTGAAGTCGCTGACATTCTCGAAATTCCGGCAGGCACGGTCAAATCACGACTGCACCGCGCGCTTGGCAAGCTCCGGGATCAACTTGAACCGAAAGGAGAGCTCTTATCATGACCGACGAACAAAATCCGTTCGAAGCTTTGGAGACACGTCTTCAAGCACGCAAAGCCGAATACGATACGATGCCCGTACCGGATACAGCAACTTCCCGAGCTGTACAGGCCGGGATTCAACAAGCTTCCCGTAAACGAAAAACCAGATTACGCTGGCTGACCAGCTCCATCTCCGCAGCAGCCCTGATTTTATTGTTCACTGGCTGTATTCGGGTATCCCCTGCCTTTGCGTCCTTTGTCGAGCAACTGCCTGGAATGGAAGGCGTCGTCAATCTGATCCGGCAAGACAAAGGATTGATGATGGCGATTGATCAGTCCCTGTTGCAAAAAGTCGGGATCACCGACGAGCATGACGGGGGTTCCTTAACCGTGGAGGGCATTATTACAGACGACTCACGTATGGTTATTTTTTATAAGATGAAAGGCATGAAAGATATTGTGAAAAACGATTATGATATTGATCTCCTTGATGGCAAAGGCAAACATCTCCCGGTTGCATTTAGCTATGCTTCACCTAAACCTGCATCCGACTCGGATGATCAAGTATATGAAAACTTTGTTGACGTCATCTTTACCGACAAAGCCCCCCCTCCGGATGTGTTAACGGTGGTATTCAAATCGAGAGACAAAGCCCATCCGGGGGTGTGGAAAGTAACGATGCCAGTCGATAAAAATTTAACCAAAGGCATGAAAAGGGTCATCCCTGTAAACGAAACCTTAGTTGTCGATGGACAACGTATTCAGGTAAAACAGGCCACCATGTATCCAACCCGATTGGTGCTTGACGTGCAGATGGACCCAAACAACAATAAAAAAATCTTCGGTCTCAGCGATCTGCAACTCGTGGATGAACAAGGACGTGCCTGGAGAACCGACACCACCATCGGGGAAGATACACGTTCCATTTATTTTGAAAGCATGTATTTCTCCAAACCTAAAAAGCTGACCTTACAAGGCTCCGGATTCTCAGGTCTTGATAAAAAAGAGCTTGATTTCAGCCTCGACCTGAAAACACGTGAGATTACTGGCGGTCCCTCCGGTCTACAGATGCTTGACAGCAAAGTAGAAGGCAAAGATCTCATTGTTGATTTCTCTGTTCCTGACAGCATGGAAGATAGCTTCGTACTCGCTTTCAGTAAAGTGAAAGACAGTACGGGTAAAACTTACCAAACCCCTGGTGCAAGCTGGAGTCCGGGTTATGGAAAAGATCAGGATCACACCACGGTTTCAGTCACCATCGAACATGGTGCACAATTACAGGGTGAACTTCAGATGAAAATTGCTACCTATCCGTCAAAAGTAACGTCATCCTTCTCACTCGAAATCCCTGTAAACCCTTGATGCATAACCAACAAAAGGCTGTCTTTTGCCAAACTTTCCTATATAATGATGGAAATATTATGAAGTCATATCATGAGCAACTTCAGCTCAAGTAGGAAAGGTGTGTTATATATGAAGCCGCGTTCCATCCGTTATCCGCAGCCACTCGTGAAGGGCGATACCATTGGTGTAGCCGCGCCGTCCAGTGGTGTAGGCGAATCTATGCATCGTCATTTGGAAGACAGCAAACACCATATCGAGCGTCTCGGCTTCAACATTAAGGAAAGTCCTTCCCTGCGTAACAATTCCAAATGTGTGAGTGCTCCCAAAGAATCTCGCGCGGCAGAACTGAACGCATTTATGCTTGATCCCGGGATACAGGCCGTCATTCCTCCATGGGGCGGAGAGTTTCTGATGGATATTCTGCCGCTGCTGGACTGGGAAGCAATGAAGAAGTCACCGCCCAAATGGGTGCTCGGCTACTCCGATATCAGTACATTCTTGTTTGCCTATACGTTGTTAACCGGATCTGCCTCAGCTCATGGCACAAATTATGTTGATCTTCGGACAAATGAATTAGATCCGGTCACGGTGCGCTGGCTTGATGTGCTGCAAACGAGAGCTGACGAAGAGATCACACAAGTATCTTCTACCCATTATCAATCCAAATGGGATATGGAACTGCCTGGATTCAATCTGGATACGCCTTCTCGCTGGAAGCAGCTTGGAGAAACCAAAGCACTGAATGACTCTGTTCGCTTCTCGGGAAGGTTAATCGGAGGCTGTATGGACACAATCACCTGCCTGATCGGCACTCCTTTTGCACCGGTAGAAGACTATCTGCATCAATACTGCACTGACGAAGGAACGATCTGGTATCTGGAAAGCTGTGAGATGAATGCAAGTGATATCTATCGCCGCCTGTGGCAGATGAGACAAGCCGGCTGGTTTGCCGGGGCGAACGGTTTTCTGTTTGGACGACCTGCCGGTTATTCGGACACAGACGATTTTACGTTTACCGATGCCCTCTCTTCTGCGCTTGGCGATCTGAACGTGCCTGTGCTGTATGATGTAGACTTGGGTCACATTCCGCCACAGATGACATTTGTTAATGGCGCACTGGGTCAGGTCAGTTACGAAAGCGGACGTGGATCTCTGCACATGACCTATGTGTAATCACCTTTTGTAGGCAGATGCATACCTTGAAGTAAGAAGCATTTTATTTCGAGGAAGGGTTGTGCATCATGTCTGAATCACCATCCACACCAACCACTCGTGTTGTATATCAGGCCAATCAACCGATGTTGCAATCCGTGCAAAATGTGCGGAACATGCTTCATCATACGGCTCGTCAGCATATCGGCAAGAAAGTGCAAGTTCAGAACATCGATGGTCAGGTCTGGGAAGGGGTCATTATTAGTGCCGACCGCGGAATTCTGTACCTTCAAGTGACACCAATGCATGGTTATCCTGAACCACGTGCTTTGTTTGGCCCCACAATTTTACCGCTAGTGCTGTATGAATTGCTCGTCATCACCTTGTTAATGTAAGCCAAAAAGCTTCGTCTCTTTCCTTTCGGGGATCGGACGAAGCTTTTTATTACATGTCCGGGATTGCTTATGAGCGTGTGAAATATGATACAATGGTGTCGGTGCCACGCCTTATTTCATATGAAACGGAGTTTGATCCGGTTGGAATACATACGTCATGACCCCTCTTCTCCTGTTGAATCCCAACCGGAGATGCGTAACAAAAGTCAACAACCTGTTACTGAACCGTCTGAGCAATCCCAAGTCATCGCCATCTGTCTGCTTGCTGGCAAAATCATGCTGCAAAGCGGCGGTGAAACGTACCGCGTTGAAGATACGATGAAGCGGATGGCCGCTGCCTTGGGGCTGCCACATTCACATAGTTATGTGGTGCCCACGGGCATCTTTTTCTCGGTGAATGCAACTGAACCCGCGAAGCTGATTCGCATCTCGGAGCGCACAACAGATCTCGATAAAGTATCTGAAGTCAACGCAGTCTCGCGCCGTATCGGACAAGGGCAACTGACCGTTCAGGAAGCCCATGACCTGCTACTGGAGATCGAACGAAAACCTTCTGGTTATTCGTATGCTGTCCAGCTAGGGGCCGCTGCGTTATCCAGTGCCTGTTTTACCATTATGTTCGGCGGAGGCTGGGGAGATTTTCTTCCTGCACTACTCTGCGGCGGAATCGGTTACGCGGCGGTCATTCTTTTTCACCGCTGGGTCCGTGTTAAATTTTTTGCCGAGCTCACAGCTTCCTTTGTCATCGGCATGCTCGCCTTTCTCCTCGTGTATGTGGGTGCAGGCTTTGAGCGGGACAAAATCATTATCGGTTCTGTCATGCCGCTCGTGCCAGGACTGCTCATTACCAATGCGGTGCGCGACCTGATGGCTGGACATCTAGTATCCGGCTTATCCAAGGGTGCCGAAGCTTTTCTGACCGCTTTTGCCATCGGTACAGGTATTGCTGTTGTATTTTCACTTTTGATGTAAGACGGAGGGTTGCAAGAAATGCTCCATTTTATAGGACAAGCTTTAACCAGCTTCATTGCTTCAGCCGCGTTTGGCATTATCTTTAACGCGCCAAGACGGATGCTGCTTCACGGTGGATTTGTCGGTATGATTGGCTGGATTATCTATATTGTGCTGGAGTATGCAGCAGATGCTGTTCCGGCTACCTTGGCTGCAACAATTGCTGTTGGTGTCATCAGTCAGTTATTTTCTCGTATGTTCCGGGCACCTGTCATTATTTTTAGCGTGGCAGGTATCATTCCTCTCGTGCCGGGAGGGCTGGCGTATAATGCGATGCGTAGTTTTGTACAAAATGACTACAGTGCTGCCATGGAGATGGCCGCCAAAGCTCTTATGTTATCGGGTGCTATCGCTGTAGGACTTGTCCTGTCCGAGGTATTAAACCAGATGATTCAAAGCCTTTCCCGTTCAAGTCGCTTCAAGTCCGCTTCCAAATAAACCACCCAACGGAAGGTTGCTGGCAAGCAAAAAAAGCCCATGGTCTGCAAGCTGGAGTTTTGACTTAGCTCCGTTCTTGCAGGCTATGGGTCTTTTCGTGTTTTGAATCAAATCATCATGAGAACATTCCCGATCTCGTTTACTTGATAAACGTATTTTTTACGCGTACCGACTTCAGAAAATACGGGATAAAAATACAGCACGTCAGCAGTGAGCGAATGATCAGGTTAAACGCAGGAGTCGCATCCAGCACATGTTCTTCCCTGCCTACCTCGTTTTGAGCAATAAGAATCCAGGTAACCACACCGATCACCAGATTGACAACGTACTGTATAATCATCAAGCGTGGGAACAGCCGCTTTCTTCGATACAACAGAACTAGATTCACTACAACGAGCACGACCAGAAAGACACTGCTGATGAATCCAAACCACAGAAGCGGCCTTATGACTTCTGCATACAGCTGCGGGTCGATGCCCCGACTTCCTTCCCATCGTGCTGGATCCATGATTACGGCAACCTGTGAAATATCCGAGAGTAAAAATACCAGTGAAGCCCAAAGACTAATCTGAATTAAAATCAACCAGCCGCCCAAACCCGAAATACCTGGAAGTTCAGGCCGGATGCCGCTTTTGGATGAGAACATATCTAATTCTTCATCTTGCTTACCATATGAACTATTCATGATGCCCTCCTTATAAAAATATAAGAGCATCCTATTATAACTTAATATCCGTATGTTTTGTTATAAAAAGGAGAATATGATCTGATAGACCCAGCCCCGACTACTCACTTAGCTTTCCCTTTCCCTTTATTGCTTGCTACGTTTCATCACCGTTCCAAACAACTCCGCCGCGGTTCCGCTTCCTGACTTTAAGTAATGTTTCGCATCTGTATAATCAAATCCCATCCACACGACCCCCGTCCAGTTCCTTGTATATCCGGCAAACCAGATATCCCGATTTGCTCGCTCAGGCGCATTCGACAGCGCCACCTGTGTCGTACCCGTTTTACCAGCGACATGATCATCAGGCAACCGGGCACGCTTTCCTGTTCCTTGGCTCACGACAAGCTGCAACATGTTCGTTATTTCTTGAGCCGTTCGCCTCGTGATGACTTGTTTGTTTTCTGAACGATGGGTATAGATAACTTGCCCCCGAGTATCCGTTATTTCGCGGATGAGGTGTGCACGGTTGAACCTCCCTTCATTAGCAAAAACAGCATATGCCTGCGCAACCTTGAGCGGCGAGACGCCTTGATGAAGCCCCCCAAGGGCAACGGACAGATTCATATCTTCATCCTGTAGTTGAATTCCCAATCGCTGAGCGAACCCTTTAGCCTGCTTCAACCCGATTTCGTGCAGCAACCAAACCGCAGGCGCATTGATTGATTTTTGCAGAGCCTCCGACAAGGATACCGTACCTCTGTACCTCCCTCCCACATTGCCCGGCTGGTAATTCCCGTAACGCGTAGGTCGGTCAGGGAGCATACTTGCTGTCCCGAATTGCCCGGACTCCAATGCAGGGCCATAGACAATTACGGGTTTTAATACCGATCCAGGCTGCCTTGCATCCTTCAAAGCACGGTTCATATCTCCCTTCACAGGATTTCGTCCGCCCATCATTCCTTTCACTTCGCCGTTATGTTGATCAAGAATAACCATACTGGCCTGTACCTGTTGATTTTCTCGGTCATCCGGAAACCAGACTTGCTCCGCGAATGTTTCCTCCATTGCCCGCTGTGCACTTGCATTCAAGCCTGTTCGAATGATCCATCCTGCGGAACGAATCTCGGCTTCACCCTTGCCAGTGAGAAGTGAAGCCTCCTGCATGACTGCATCCAATGCAGATATATAGGAAGGCTTCTCCATTTGAGACTTATGTGCCGTTGACAGGCTCGCCATATTTGGAGGAGGAGCTTGGTATTCAACAGCTGCGGCCTCCTGCATCTGTTTGCTCGTAATGATTCCCTGTTCGTGCATCATGGAGAGAACGACACTACGTCGCTCTTTGGAAAGATTCTCGTTATCCACCGGATTGTATATAGACGGCCCCTTGGGAATACCGGCGAGTGTCGCGATCTGCCAAAGTTTTAATCGTTTCAAATCTTCCACACCGAAATAACGCCAAGCCGCTGCCTTGACCCCATACTGCTGGCGTCCCATGTAAATCTGGTTCAGATACATTTCCAGGATTTCGTCCTTCGAATACTTCGTTTCCATCTCGATCGCAATGGATAACTCGTTTATTTTACGAATGAAGTTCTTATTGCCGTTCAGGTACAGATTTCTAGCCAATTGCTGTGTGATCGAGCTTCCGCCCTGACTCCAATTCATATGTAGTATATTTTCTACCATTGCCCTGCCAACACCAATGACGTCCAGACCCGCATGCCGGTAGAAACGCCGATCCTCGGTTACTAAAAAGGCCTGTTTTAACATGTCCGGCATTTCTTGCAGATCGGCATGAGCCATATATCCTCCGTTTCGTGCCGTCAACCTGATGATCTCTTGTCCAGCCTCATCCAGAATGACGGTTGATGAAACGTGCTTCATAACTTCAGGTTGATGACGCATAACCATTTTTCCATACGAAAACAAATAGACGTACAGCAGCACCAGTAGAACCGCTACAATAACAGCAACATCATACAGTCGATAGATCGAACGTTTGATCTTCATATTTAACATGATGATTCCCCGGACTTCCCCTTCATTCCAGAGCTATCTTTATTCGCTGCGAGCTCCGCAATCGCATTGATCTGATCACTCAATTGCCTCAGTTCACCACCACTTAACACCTGAATTGGTGCAGGATTCCGGCCATTAGCAAGTTCATGGGTTCCCCGCACAAGGGCTTGCATGTCTTCGCTTATTTTCTGGGAACGAATCCAGAAAAATAAAAGAAACAAACCTCCGCCTATAAGCAACCCGATCGGTTTCTTCCCTACATGATTAATGCACCAATGTACCAGATGGGTAAACCAGGTAGCCTCATGGAACAACAAACGATAAGCTAATCTCATGATCTGGTACATAACAAAAAGAAGCACGATGCTGAGAACCGCGCTTGCTCCGCAAATATAGATGTATTTCATTCGAACGGTATTAAATCTCGAACTCATCTTCGGTATCCTCCTCATACTTCAAACGGATTGATAGAGGTAGCATACCGAATAGTTCTTAAAGAAGCTTTGTTAACTTCTTATCAAATTCTTAATTTATAGATCCAAAACTTAATAGGAGAGGTATGATATGAAACATTCTACTCTTCCAATGGCGTATGGACGGGTGGTTTTATGGCTGGAAAACGGGTAACAAAATCCGTCCTACCCTGATCGCTATAAGCCGCAATCTGCCCCTGATGCAGTTCTATCATGGATTTGGCAATGGCAAGTCCCAATCCTGTGCCCCCTGTATCACGAGAACGTGATTTATCGACCCGGTAGAAGCGTTCAAACAGATGTGGCAAGTCCTGAGCGGGGATCGGTTCCCCGTAATTGCTGATACGTACCACCGCTTCTTCCTCATCAAGAACAAGGCCAATTTCCATTATTTTGCCCTTCGCACCATATCGAATCGCATTGCTGAACAAGTTTTCATAGGCTCTAACAAGTTCTCCCGGAGCAGCCTGAATCCATAATGGCTTTTGGCCTCCAACGATCGTATAAGTCATGCCTGCTTCTTCAAGCATTGGAGCGAATTCTTCGGCGAGTTGCATAAGGAATGGGGTCAGATTCAGTGGTCTTAAAGACAACGGCAGACTTCCGCCGCTGACTCGAGTATATTCAAACAAATCATCAATGAGCTTGCGCAACGTCAGAGATTTCTCATAAGCGATACTGACGTAATAACGCATTTCTAATTCATCCTGATACCGATCCTTCTCGATATACTCCAGAAATCCAAGAATCGAGGTTAAGGGTGTCCTCAAATCATGCGAGATGCCTGTAATCAGATCATTTTTGGCTGCAACTGCACTCCGTTCTTCCTGAAGAGAGCGCTGGAGTTGTTCAGCCATCTGATTGATACTCGCCGCGACCACACCAAACTCATCGGAAGTCTTCACCTGAATCCGATGTGACAGTTCTCCTTTGGCAACTTCCTGAATCCCCGCCGTGATCTCATCCAGCACAACCATCACTTTACGGGTGAACAGAAAGAAAAACAGCACAAAACTGATGATTCCTACAGCAATCATCAGCGGAACAGAGCCAATATGATTCACTAGCCAGCGAACCACTTGGCCCGGAATCGTGTAATTCGGATATCGCTGATTTTCCAGAATCGTCTCGCCCACTTTGCCTGCCCCATACAATATCACGGCAGTCAACATGCCACTTAACAGAAATGCGTAAATAAACTTCCAGCGTACCGTATTAATCCATTTCGAATTCATGGTAGAAACTCCCTGCTTGTAACATATAACCTACATCGGTTTAATCATCTTGTACCCGACGCCCCATACGGTCTGAATGAACTTTGGATGTTTACTGTCATGCTCAATCTTCTCACGAAGTTTACGAATGTGTACCATGACCGTGTTGTTAGACTCCATGAAGTCTTCTTTCCAAACTTGTCGGTAAATCTGTTCCATACTAAGTACCGATCCTTGATGCCTTGCGAGCAGTTCGAGCACTGCAAATTCCCGGGGGGTAAGATGCACAGGTTTGTCATCCACCCACACTTCATGTGTATCCGTATTAATAATCAGATCATCAATGATCCATTCATGCTCCTTGCTTTCCCTGCCCCCATTAAACGTATGATACCTGCGAAGCTGGGATTTGGCTCTCGCTACAAGCTCAAGCGGATTGAACGGTTTGGTTAAATAATCATCAGCACCGATGCTTAAACCCGTAATTTTATCGATATCGGTACTTTTTGCTGACAACATGATAATCGGCATGTTCTGCTCTTCGCGAATTTTCATACAGGCTTCGATTCCGTCCATATTGGGCATCATGACGTCCAGAATAATGAGATCGATCTTCTCCGTCTTAAGCACCTCTAAAGCCTGTATTCCGTCTTTCGCTGTAAAAATCCGGTACCCTTCATTGCCAAAATAAATTTCCATCAATTTAATAATATCCTGCTCATCATCAACAAGCAGTAGAGATGCTGGTTGTGCCACGGCATAATTCCTTTCTGCTTCACAAGTGCTGCATCGGTTGAAACCGAGTATCTAAGCCATCTATCTGTTATCTGTACACAGTATACCACTTGGGAATCAACCTACGGAAATCATCGTGATCTTCGCGCACCTGTTCAATCTTCATCATCATCTGATCGGTTTCTTCCGGCTTCACGTTCTGAATCCACACCACTGAAGATACCAGTGCCATAGCCATATACAGTGAATACATGTTCCAGAAACCCTCATCCGGCTCGCGTCCGCCAAAGTATCCTTGTATCTGTCCAATGGAATACGGAGTACTGACCTCCGTAGCAAACAAACCCAGTTTCAAAAATTCATGCACAGGATCTCCTTGATCTGCTCGGTTAAAATCAATTACTCCAGCCAGTTCGCCCTTGTTTACCACCAGATTAGCGGGATGGAAGTCATCATGCTGAAAACCATCGGGACGTTCTTTCATCCATGCCAGATGATCCTCAATAAAATTCAAAATAGGTTGATCTCCCTCCATTACCACAGGGCATGCCTTGTATTGATCCGCGTAACGCCGATGCTTCTTACTCTTCCGTATATACCATGATTCGGTCCGTTTCTCTACAGGTAATCGATGAATACGCTTCAACTCGCCACCTGCTTGCAAGCCGATGGAATGTTGCTGTTGCTCACTCATTGAAGGTAATACCTCGGAAGCGTCTTCTCCCTCAATATAATTCAAAATCATATATCCATTATTTTCATCCATCCTGCCGATGCCAAGCGGTGTCGAGCAAAGAACCCCCATTTGCTTCAATGCTTCTAAAACATGAACCTCTTTTTGTTTACTATCTATATCTCGGTATGGAAAGATCCGCAACAATACATTCCCTTGGCCTGAAACAGCAATTTTGAACTTGTGATCCAGGGAATATCCTTTGGATATTCGTTCAATCTGTTTAGCATCCCGAAGTTGAGGAATCACTTTCACAAGCTCAAGTATTCCACGCTCAATTAAAGATAGATTCCCATTATGCTTGAATTCTACCAACTGTATCCCCCCCATTGTAGGTATGTGCCACAATCCAGCTCATTCCAAAGAACATCAGCATAGTTCCTGCTCACAAACCTTTGTACCCGGATGAACGCAATTTCCCCTTAACCTCGTATGTATTTATGATATGTATTCGTTTAGGCAAACATCGCCGTCTTCGGTTCTCTTCCCGTCAAGGTTAACATCGTATAAAGTTGGCCTCTGTGATGGTACATATGGCCCATCATTTCAAGCAGCCATTCCAGACGACTATAGGAAGCACCCCAATATGATACTGTTACGTGAAGCAATTCTTCCGTCGTAAACCGCATGTACCGCTGGTAGAGAAAGTTCCGATTCTCTATGAGTGCACACTTGATCTGGTCCAGGGAGCACATCTTGTTCTCTTCGTAAAACTGGTTCATCTCTTCCTCCGACGCCCCTTCGGATATGTACAGATCCGCACGGCATACTAGCGCCAGATGCGAAAGTAACTCCTTTACAGAACGCTTGCCCTCGATTGGAGTCAGGTCCAAATCTTCTTCATTTAATTGATCGCAAATATCAACTAAAGACGCAACCGCTGTATCGATATGTTTGAATACAGACTGGATCAACTCTACCACTTCCTTTTCATTCCATTATACAGAACATATGATCTCGTTTCAACCTATGTACTTCCTTTAACTATTTAAACACGCTGGCGCCTCTGATTAACATATGCGCACAAAAAAAGTCCCTCCTCCTTCTTTAGACGGGGATTCGGGACATTTTGTTACAGCTATTGAATAAATATTCACCTAATTTATGGAATGACAGTTGGCCTATGCATAAAAATGAACTACAACTTAACTGGAATAAATCGAACAACATGTATGATCAAATTGCTCAGCCTCCAGGTCAGCACCTCGAATGAAAAACTGTAATTCACCGCAATCCAACCACTGAAAACCGATAGCATCATGCGTATCAATTTTTAATAACAGCAACGTGTCCGACAATTCCTCCCACGTGCGCTCTTCTTCTCCATCGTAATGCGCGGTCAGCTTCTTCACGCATTCCTGCTCACTGCCGGTATGTGCCTCACCCAGCTCAATATAACTCAACGCCCGGTGTTCTGCATCGGGATGCTGCCCATCGGGGTAACCAAACATGCCGCCCCAATTCAGCGGGCTTGGGTGATTCCAATCTGATTCGAATTCCAGATAACGGTCTAGCCAACGGCCTTCGAGAGCTCCCTCTGCATCGGAAGCTGCCTCTGAAGCTTTCCCCTGTTCATCCAACGCCGCAGCATCTATGTACGCATATGTAGGAAGCTCAAGGTTAGGCAAGACGGTAACCGAATGCGCTATCGTAGGTTCTCCCCCCAGAGCAGTAGCCCCGTCCGGTTCGCGTTTTACAAGATTATATGTAGATGGTTCGTAGATTACTCGATGTTCAATCGGATAAGCTGCATCCACACTGCCAATAAAAAAGTACAACATGCCCCGCTCCGGCAACGTTCCGCGCCCGTCATTCGGTGTATACGGAGACAAATCCACCATATTCAGCTGGGCCAGAAAAGTCATTGGCACCCCGTCCTTCGTAAGCGGCCAGTCCAGATCATCCGGCAGATCAGGATGTCCGCCAACACGCGAATTTCCTGTTCTGCGATATTCATCCGTTGTGGACACATCCAGGCGAATACCCCAGCGCCCAGCATCCAGCACCAGATCGGCAACAGCACCGAGACCGTATTCTTCTTCGAGGGTTTTACGTGCTTTTCTAGTCAGACGTTCACATTGTTCCGGCTTAATCATATAGATCCTCCCTTTTTGACGTTACACCTATGCTGAGACTTATTCACGTTCACACCTGTATATTCTTCCGCCTTGTCTTTTTTCCCTGCTTTCTGTGTAAAAAAGAGGCTGACCTTCGTCAGCCCCTATCTTTTCATATACTTATGTTATCGATTTGAATCAGAGGACTTCTGTTGATAAGCAATCATATGCTCCTCGCCATCCAGAAATTCATGCGACTGGTGCGCTGCCATCACCCCATGATAACTGATGTCCAGACCGAGGTCTTCCTCTTCCTCGGTTGAACGGACAGGAACCACTTTACCAATGAGCTTCAGTCCGAACCAGGTCATGGCGAATCCCCAGACGACCAACGCAGTCAGACCCAGCACCTGAACGCCAAGCAACTTCCAGCCGCCGCCCATGAACAAACCGCCGTCCGTAGCGAACAGACCTACAGCAACAGTCCCCCACATTCCGGACACGGCATGAACCGGAAATGCACCTACCGGATCATCAATGCGCATGCGATCCAGCCAGTTCGTTGCAGCCATCATCAACAGACCGGAGACAGCGCCAATGAATATCGCCGCCAAATCCCCTACGAATGCACAGCCTGCCGTGATGCCTACCAGTCCAGCAAGTGAACCGTTGATGACGGACGGTGCATCGGAACGATTAAAGCGGAACAAGGTATAGAGCAGCGTAGCCGCGCCACCCGCAGCAGCGGACAGCATCGTCACGATGGCTATGTGACCGATTCTAACATCGGTCGCACTCAATGTACTTCCCGCATTAAAGCCAAACCAGCCAAACCATAACAAGAAAGCCCCTACCGAAGCCAGCGGCAGATTGCTTGGCAATGCAATGGCACTTACACCAAGCGGCGTGTATTTCCCTTTACGGGGCCCGATAATAATGGCAGCCGCCAGTGCAGAGAAACCGCCCAGTGCGTGGATCACTGCCGAACCGGCAAAGTCCTGCAAACCTAGCTGACTGAGCCAGCCTCCGCCCCAAGCCCAATGCCCGCCAATCGGATAAATGATCGCCGTCATCAGGATGATGTACAGCAGGTATGCACGGAAATTGATCCGTTCGGCTACGGCACCGGATACGATTGAGATGACGGCAATCGTGAACGCGGCTTGGAATAGCCAAAATGTCTCCAGGGATACCGGGACGTTCACATGAGAGAGATCACCATTCAGGAAAAAACCTGTCACCCCTATAAATCCTCCAGCATCTGAACCATACATCAACCCAAAACCAATGGCGTAAAACAATAACGTACCAATCGTAATATCCGCAAATACTTTCATGATGATATTCACACTATTTTTATAACGTACAAAGCCAGCCTCCAGCAGGGCAAATCCGCCCTCCATCAACAAAATCATCGCTGCGCTGAGAACAACCCAGACCGTGTCGATCCCGGAGCTTAACGTTTCCAAAGTCATGCCTGTACATCCTCCGTTTCACTAAGCTGTCTGATCTCGCGGATCGTTTCTGGCGGGAGCTCAATCTCTTCTTCCCGGTTATGATCAGCGATCTGAATACGTTCTGCGATCTGATCGAGGTCACGAATACGCCTGCGAATCTGCTCCATCTTGCGAAATCGTTCCTTCACCTGCACCATATATTCCACCGCTTGGTGATGAGAAGCCGGGCGCCCCGCAAACCATTTGCGAACAGGCGACAGCGATTGGTAGGCCACTTCCTCAGCTCTTCGTTTTTGTTCAAACTGCTCAATTTTCTGCTTGAGCGTTTCAATCTCATTTTCTTTTTTGACCTTCAACCGTTCGATAAGGTACAATAGATCGGACGATGATATTTGCAATGCTGTATGGTGATACACCTCGTCGATTACTAACATATCATGTCAGGACTCCTTACATATCAAGTTACTTGTTACCGATTATAGTTTGCCGGGCTATGCCCGTCAATCTTTTTTTCGTTTTACCGACGGCGATATATACGATTCAGCATACCCAATTCCAGGGTATGTTTTTTGTTTTCTCCATAAATTCATTTAACAAGGGGTAATATAGGTGAAGTTCGCATTTAATCTTTCTATGTTCTATGCTGATTAAACAGGAACTCATATGTTCCATTGGACATATACAAACCGTCATGTTATCTTAATAAACCTAAAGAGAGGATGTTCATGATGTTTGAACGTAATGACGAAATACGAGGCCGAATCTGGGAGGCTATCTCTGGATTAGATGAAGATCAATTAAATCAGAAGCCTTCACCCGAGCAATGGAGTATTATACAAGTACTGCGGCACTTGAACCTGATGGAAAATGTAATCACCAAGCAAGCACGTCATGCATTGGAAAAAGGACAGAATGTGTCCATTGAGAAAAAGCCTTATGAAATGTCTCTGGACCGTAGCAGATCGGTTGAAGCCCCTCCTCATGTGCAGCCATCAGCTGAGCCTGAGGCACTCACCGATATTCGCAGCGATCTTGCTGCTTCCCATCAAGCACTGGAACAGTTTGCACGTGAGCATGATGTTGCCCTGTTACGGAGCAAGTCGTTCCCTCACCCCGCGTTTGGTGAGATGGATCTTGAGCAGTGGATTGATTTTACAAGCTACCATGAAGAACGTCATCTGGGACAGATTCAAGAAATCAAGCAACAATTGGGACTGTAAAATGGGTTCCTGATTTGTAAAAGAAGCAAA
Source organism: Paenibacillus xylanexedens (assembly GCF_007680605.1). Lineage (GTDB taxonomy): Bacteria > Bacillota > Bacilli > Paenibacillales > Paenibacillaceae > Paenibacillus > Paenibacillus xylanexedens_B. The sequence goes on along the minus strand of NZ_VEIO01000001.1, from coordinate 10,386 downwards.
AAACCTCCGCACTCCACTTATAGTGGTTACGGAGGTTTTTCTTTATTTAAATCTGCGCCTCTTTCAGACGGTGATCTGTTCCCATTTTTTTGCCCAGAATTACAAGGTCCCGATCCATGCCATCCAGCACGGCCACTTCAGGATAGAATCCCCACTGTTCGAAGCCATGCTTGCGCAATAAACCCAGACTCGGCTCATTATGCCCGAATACAAATCCTAGAATCGTCGTGACTCCCAGCTCAGGACAAGCCTCGAATACTGTATTCAGCAACAGCCCACCGGCCCCAATTCCACGGCACTGCTGATCGACGTATACGCTGACTTCTACCGTCCCATTGTATGCCGGGCGCCCATAAAACGAACTCAAACTGGCCCATGCGACAACCTGTCCATCCCGTTTCATTACCCACAGCGGACGACGATCCGGTGTATGCTCGTTGAACCATGGCAAGCGTTGCTCTACCGTCACCGGTTCCAAATCCGCCGTTACCATGCGGCTCTCGATGGTTGAATTATAAATCTCCACAATTCTCGGCAAGTCTTCCAGACATGCATGTTCGATCTGTACCTTTTCCAGTGCCATTCCCTATTCCTCCATTAACGTTTATAAGTTGAACTAAAGATTTTACACAGTCCACTCCGATGACAGAATAACCTGGAGAGTAGCGGTTATCCCCAGATTTTTTTGATTCCCTTTTCCAAAGGGAAAAATCCGGTGATAAAGGCGCTAAGCTTATGCTTCCGATGTAGCTTTCTTGCAGAAAGCTTTTAGCTTCGCTTATTCAGGTTTTTTCTGTCCTCTCCGTTAAAGTGTAAATAAAATTTCCACCTTATCCAGCTCTAATCTCATTCACAACCAAGTTCAAGACTATAATTAATTATAGACGCTATTATAATGGAAAAAGGAAGCTGGCGTACAGCATGTAGAATATCCATACCTCGACAACAAGTATTACCTTTAAACTATTTTTCGCCTGACCTGCTTACTCCGGCAGTCCCTGAACGGTATTGCCCCGTGTCAACTCCTGGCTCTGATCGGCCCAGCGAATATTTAGTGAACGCGATGTGAACAGATCTGGCCCATCGGATACCTGAAAGTGCAAATGAGCTTCACTGGAGTTGCCCGAATTACCTAAATCCCCGATATGATCGCCCTGCTTGACTTTATCCCCTTTTTTCACCGCAACACTGCCTTTTTTGATATGACCCGTGATACTGTATTCTTTATTGCCATGATCAATCACGACATAGTTCCCTGCCGGTTCTTCCGGATTCATCACGCCAGGTACGTTATCCTCGATATCGTTTTTGATCTCCACTACCGTACCGTCCGCAGCAGCATAAAGAGGTTGGCCAAACGCATAATAGTTGGCATTAACCTTGGCATCGCCCTGATAGCTCGCCCCGTCTTTCGTCTGAACAATATCGAGTGCATAGCGCTGTGTTTCGTGCTCGTAATGATAATTTTCCAGAACACTATGGCCTCCCCAGAAGACATACATCTCTCCTTTCATCGGGAACTGAAACTCGGTCTTGGTCAGCTTGTTATCTGTATCCGAATGAGATTCCAGTTGAGTAATATTTAATCCGGCAATCTGATGATCTTCTGTAAAATAGGCGAGGATGCCCTTGGCTCCTGTATCATCTGTCCACGCATGTTCCGTCAAACCATTCATCTCGGTATCCACCACCTGCTTCCACGACTTCGCTCCTTTCAAAAAGCTGTCAGCAGACGCCTTGAAATCCTCCAAGGACACGGCTTGCTTCATCTCAGGAGTAAACTGATTATAAATCGCATCTTTGGAACCCTTCGTCAATGTATCCAAGAGATTGTCGGGTGTTACCTGTTGATCTGTCGAACCCGTATTTTGTTCATTGCGCAAAGTATCATCGTTACCCTTTTGATCCGCCACCTGTTCTGCCGCTTGCTTTTCGGCCTGCTCTGCTTCATCGGAGGTAATTTTGTTACTTGTACAAGCAGAGAGTACAGCAAATGCCGTCACGGTTAGAAGGAGTAGTTTCCATTTCCTATTCATCATTCAACACCCTTTCTGTTTATCTTTTCTTGCTTACCTCAAATCTACATCATGAGTCTTATGGTTGGTCTAACCTTCACTTACATCTAGTTAAACTATCGCCTTACTTTAAGCTTCATAATTAAGCTTCTGTTAAGGCAACCTATCTTCCAATTGGTCTCAAGAATGTTATGATGGGCAATATACAAGAAAGTGAGTTAAAAGGAGGTTAGCATTACATCATGGATCATGTCTCACTACTGCTTGTGGATGATGAACAAGCGATTCTACATATGCTCAAAACCGTACTGCTCAAAGAGCAGTTTCTCGATATCGATACGGTAACTACAGGTGAAGCCGCGCTCGAAGCATGCAGCAACAAAACGTATCATTGTATCGTGCTTGATATTATGCTTCCAGGGAAAAGCGGCTTGGAAATCTGTCCTTTTATACGGCAGGTCACGGACGCCCCTATTCTGTTTCTAACCGCCAAAACAACGGACTATGACAAACTGACCGGATTTGCGGTTGGCGGCGATGATTATGTCGTCAAACCGTTCAACCCGCTGGAAGTCGTTGCAAGAATCAAATCCCTGCTGAATCGCTATTTGCCTTCCAAGGCGACAGCTTTTCAACAGCAACAACAAAATGCCTCATCACACGTAAATACGCCATCTAACGACCTTTCACAAGGTCTATATGATTTTGGACGATTCCAGGTATTTGAACTGGCAGGAGAACTCCGCGTTCAAGGACAGGCTGTAACCTGTCCGGCACTGGTGTTCCAGCTGCTGCTCTTTTTTTGCAAACATCCGAACCGAATCTTCACCAAGTCTGAACTGTACGAACGCGTGTGGGGCTCAGAGGCAATTAGCGACGACAACACGGTTATGGTGCATATCCATCGCATTCGGGAACGCATTGAAGCGGACCCTTCCAATCCGGCATTTCTCGTTAATGTGCGCGGCTTGGGGTACAAACTGATCCAGCCTAACAACCTGTCACGGTCATGAGTATTCGCCGCAAGTTATTGACTCGATTCATCGGTATGCTCACTGGCACGGTGATTCTGATTATTTTGTTAGGATCACTTGCTACCATCTGGGTTTTGCATAAAGTGAATGAAGTGAATATTGTAGATGACTTTGCAGTTAACGGCTTGGATCAACTTATTAATTCAGCGGAGATCATGCCGGATAACACGATACGATACGATCCCGATCTGCTCAAGCAGGTGGATAAAAATCATGGCTGGCTTCAGGTTCTGGATGAAAAGGGCTATGTCATCGACGATTATCATGTCCCTTCCGATGTACCAGACCACTACAAACCAGGAGAATTGATCGCCTACTGGGAAGCTAATAAACCATTTCCCTACCAGCTATCCATGCTGATCCGGGAAAAGGACGGGAAAAATTTTACGTTATTATACGGAGAACGAAATGCGGCCAAATCCCTACTTGATGAAATCCGTCCAAAGCTGTCGGATGAGAAGGGCAAACTGATTGTGAAACCAGCGGAGCAAGAAACGATTCGCAAAGCAGATGGCTACATTCAGATCCTTGATCCCTATGGAAAAGAAATCGACTCTTATAACAAACCGGCTGTTGGCGTGCCCAGCCAGTACAGTATTCAGGATCTCGTTCTTCAGGTCCGTTACCCGAATCGCTCAGGTATATCGGTCGCCACATGGTACGATAACCAAAACGAAACGACCTGGATGGTAAGTGTACGGATGGATTCAACTGTCGTTGAGAAACAGAATCCGTACGCTTTTATTCTTGAACCTGCGCTCATCGTCTTGATCTTGTCCATCATTGCGCTGCTGATTTTACTTGCCTTATGGTACGCTAATCGATTCGGCGCCCCGATGCTGCACATGCTCCAGTGGTTGCAGCGACTCGAGCAAGGGCAATATGAGGAACCAACCGGAGCATCAGGTATTCCGCGGAGCCAACGCCGCAATGGAAAATGGAAGCGTAAATATCATGTGTATGGCGACGTACTTCACTCCATGCAAGCTTTGTCCCATACACTCAAGCAGGATGAGGAACTACGGAAACAAACGGATTCCCTTCGAGAGGAATGGATCGCCGGTATCACGCACGACCTCAAAACACCTCTTTCCTCCATTCAAGGTTACGCACATATGCTGGAAACAGACAAATACACCTGGACAACTGAAGAAGTTCGAGAATTCGCAGGCATCATGATTGACAAATCCATGTATATGGACAGACTTGTGAATGATCTTGCGATGACCTATCGTCTGCGGAGCGGAGGATATCAACCTGAGGTTGAACGAACTGACGTAAATACGTTGCTTCGTGATCTGGTGCAGCGAGCCGAGCGCAACCCTGCGTACGGTGAAGGACGTATTGTTTTTCAATCTGCAGACACACCTGTTTATGGGCTAGTACACGTTCCTTCTTTTGAACGGATTGTAGATAATCTCACCGCTAATGCTCTGCTGCACAACCCACCCGAGTCTGTTCTCGTTGTTCGTGTAGAAGCCGGTGAACGTGACGGTGAATTTACAATCGAGTTTGCCGATAATGGGCGAGGCATGAGTCCGGAGACCGTGTGGAAGCTATTTGAACGCTATTACCGTGGTACGGATACGGGAACGAGTGACGTGGGGTCAGGACTTGGCATGGCGGTTACGAGAGGCTTAATCGAGGCAATGAAAGGTCGAATTGAAGTGTCATCTGCACCTGGCGAAGGAACAACGATTCGATTGATCTGGATGCAAAGCGCAAAAGAAACGGGCTAGCCCGCATTCGAACATTCCACTTGACCTTTCCATTTTCAGTCTATATAATCGACTCTCAAGTAACACCTGTTCCCTTTATCAAAATAAATTCTGCATACTACAGGATCAACGGATCTGAAATTGACTTGTGTTATTCAGTTCGTTGCATCCTTCATATTTAGCGATGACCAGAGACATGATTTGGATTGCGTGCTGCCCAGAGAGAGAAGGGATTGGTGAAACCTTCTTCAGCGAACGAATCCAGGTTACCCCTCTGTAGCCGTGGTCTCGAACCTCCGACAATGTACAGATAATGTGTAGATCATCTAAATAAATGATTTCAATCGAGGATCTCGCAAGATGGTTACATGTACGGTCAGTAGAGTTCACCGCCTGATCCCCGTTAACGGATTCCAATGAGGGTTATGATGGTTCTGTTTGCGGCGGCTGGCCGAAAGCAGAATGCAACATAACCAAATTAGGGTGGAACCACGAGCCAAGCGCACTCGTCCCTTCTCCGGGACGGGTGTTTTTTGCGCTTCCAACACAAAAATACAGGAGAGTGGTTCACATGAGTCAAAATAAACAACAGGCGTTTGAAAACAACCAAAAATCCTTGGATGACCCGCACGTAGCAGCATCAGATTCGTTGATTGAAGAAGGGATTGCAGTCCGGTTGCAGGGCGGTGCTGTACGTAGTTACAAAGCAGGCATCACTGTCGGCGAAGTTGCCTCTTCAATCAGCACAAGTCTTGGCAAACAGGCGATCGGCGGGATCGTGAATGGACAGAATGTCGATCTGAGCGAAAAACTGGAGCGGGACTGCGAACTCATCATCGTTACACTGGATAGCGAGGAAGGTCTGCAGAGGTATCGTCATAGCACAGCACATGTGCTGGCACAGGCACTGAAACGTTTGTATGGCGCGGACCACGTAAAGCTGGGGATTGGACCGGTCATTGAAGATGGATTTTACTATGATGTTGATCTGCAGCAGTCCCTCTCCATCAGTGATCTGGAAGCCATCGAGCGGGAAATGAACAAGATTATTCAGGAAAATCTTCCAATCCACCGCAAGGTGGTTAGCCGGGCGCAAGCTTTGGACATATTCGAAGCCATCCAAGACCCTTACAAATTGGAGCTTATCCGTGATCTGCCGGAAGACGCCGAACTTTCAATTTATGAGCAGGGTGAGTTTTTCGACTTGTGCCGTGGCCCTCATCTTCCATCCACTGGCCTTATCAAAGCATTTAAACTGCTGCATGTGGCAGGGGCCTACTGGCGCGGAAATTCCGACAACAAAATGATGCAACGCATCTATGGCACTGCTTTTCCAAACAAAGCCCGGTTGCAGGAACACCTTCACATGCTGGAAGAGGCGAAAAAGCGGGATCACCGCAAGCTCGGCAAAGAGCTGGAGCTGTTTATGTTCTCTGACGAAGCCCCTGGCATGCCCTTCTACCTGCCCAAAGGCATGACAGTTCGTACAGCGTTGGAGCAATTTTCACGGGAGTTACAACTTCAGGAAGGATATCAGGAGGTTCGTACTCCGCTGATGATGAACAACCGCCTGTGGGAACAGTCGGGTCACTGGGAGCACTACAAGGATAACATGTACTTTGCGGACGTGGATGATGCTACTTTTGCCTTAAAACCGATGAATTGCCCCGGACATATGCTGATTTTTAAAAACACACTGCATTCCTATCGCGAATTGCCGATTCGCATGATGGAATTCGGTCAGGTTCACCGTCATGAATTTTCAGGAGCACTGAATGGCATGATGCGGGTGCGGACGTTCTGTCAGGACGATGCCCATCTCTATGTGATGCCTGAACAGATCGAAGACGAGATTAACCGGGCAATCTCCCTGATTGGACGGATGTACGACATTTTTGGATTCGATTATAAAATCGAGCTCTCCACACGCCCCGAAGATTCCATGGGCTCCGAAGAATTGTGGGATCAGGCGGAACAGGCGTTACGGAATGTCTTAGACGCCCGCGGTGTGGAATATCGCATTAACGAAGGCGACGGCGCCTTTTACGGGCCGAAGATTGACTTTCATATTCTTGATGCGCTGAAGCGAAGCTGGCAGTGCGGAACGATCCAGCTTGATTTTCAGATGCCGGAGAAATTCGATCTTACTTATATCGGTGAAGGGGGTCTGAAACATCGCCCAGTCGTGATTCATAGAGCTATTTATGGCTCCATTGACCGTTTCATCGGCATTTTGACTGAACACTATGCAGGTGCGTTCCCACTCTGGCTGGCTCCTGTCCAGGTCAAGCTGATTCCGGTATCGGATCATTATGCCGACTATGCACTTGAGGTGCAGAGCCAGTTGCGGGCAGCAGGTATCCGTGTAGAAACAGATTTACGCAATGAGAAGCTTGGTTACAAGATTCGGGAAGCACAGATGGAAAAGGTCCCTTATTCGCTCGTACTTGGTGAACAAGAGAAAAATGCCTCATCCGCCTCTGTCCGTGCATACGGTCAGGGAGATCAAGGCATGCAACACATCGATGCTTTTGTCCAGATGGTTCAGCACGCGGTGATGAATAAGATTGTGCTCGGACAGTTATGAGAGAGGTTATAACCTCTCGTCAGGTTGCAAACCAACCTGTTCTTCGCTCCACGTCCATAACTGCTCGGCGGCCGCATCATCCAAAGCATGGTCTTTCAAGCGCTGCTCCTTCTGCTGATAGAAATACCGCCCAGTCACTCCGGTGACATCTGGACTTGTCGCCAAGTAGATCGCTGTCCGTGCCCCTTCCTCCGGTGTCAGGAAAAAAGGCAGCTTGGCCGCAAGTGCCATGATGCGGGTGCCGAATCCGGTATTGCGATCCACTCCGATGCTGGTTCCTACTGCACCTGGATGTAAACAGTTCGCCGTAACGGAAGTTCCGGCGAGCTTACGAGCAAGCGCCCGGGTAAAAAATACGTTAGCCAGCTTGGATTGGGCGTAGCTTTTGATCGGGTTATAGCCTTTTCGCAAATGTGGATCATCAAAATGAATCTTACCGGCTTTGTATGCTCCAGACGATACATTTACAATTCGGCCCTGTTTAGCCGCTTTCAGTGGTTCAATGAGAAGCAACGTAAGCAAAAAGTGACCCAGGTGATTAATGCCAATGCTTTGCTCGAAGCCCTCCGTCGTTTCTTTGCGCTTCACCATCACGACGCCTGCATTATTCACCAGTACATCCAGGTGATCATAGCGTTCGCGGTACTTGCGTGCAAACTGGCGGATGCTACCCAGCGAACCGAGATCACACAGCATCAGCTCGATATCCGCAGAGCCGGACTCGCGTAAAGCTTGCTGCAGCGCCTCTTGTCCTCTCTTTTCGCTGCGGCAAGCCATAATGACGTGATATCCTTGTTTTGCAAGTTCAATGGTGGTTGCCAGCCCCATACCCGAGTTGGCTCCTGTAACGATGGCTGTCTGAATGGACATGAGGTGTCCTTCCCTTCTGAACCGGAGGTTCCGTAAATTATTTTGACGCTAAGGCATTATGTTCCAGAATATGAGATAATGAAGCGATCACCTGATCAGCAACATTCATGATTCGATCATGCTCCATACACATCTCGGTACCCATGGGAGGACAAGTCGTATGCTAACCCAAGAGGATTTCAAACACGTCAAGAAACTCGCCAAGCTTGAGATCAAACTGCTGGAACAGGAATATCGTGATATTCTGAACCATGACGATTCCTCAATATATGAAGAATACGAATGGCTACACGAAGAACAGTCAAGCGAGCTTACCCGCAAACGCAAAAACCGGAGATACGCATCGCTAACTGTGGAGTTATGCTCTATTATGGAACAGATGTTATTACAGCTTTACAAACGTACGTATCAGAAAAAGTTTAATTCGACCCAGCTCATGAAAACTCCTGCTTACCGGGCACGCTCCAACATGGAGATGCTGGAGTCCGAACTGGGCAAGCAACATATTGCTTTGAAAGCGGGCAAAGAGCCATGCAGCACAGCGCTCCATCAGGCGTTCCAGACAAGGAACAGACTGATTCACGAGAACTTCTCGTTCGTAGCCATTGTGAAGGATGGCAGCAATGAAGAGGACACCTTTGAAACCATTTTACATGCGGTGAAAAAATACAGGAAACATCTGAGCTATGAACCGAACGTTCAGAACAAGGAGTAAGTACGTGATTACGTGATTAAATAATGAAGTAATTACTTACGCGTTTCTTGATGCAAATGGGGAAATGAACAAGGTACAAGGTACAAGGTACAAGGTACAAGGTACAAGGTACAAGCCGAGTTTACTGTCCATTATTAAAAACAAAACCATATAAGGAGGTGCTCCGGACACATATCCGGATATTTTATGAGCCAACCTATACCATCCATCACAGTGCTAACACTCAACATACCAACCCCTACGGGCAACAGCCCTATTCATCCTGTGCTTCTTCATGACGAGGACGGATACACGTTAGTAGACACGGGCATGATCGGCCAATTTGCCGAATTACAATCGACGCTCGAAGAGTTGAACGTCCCTCTCTCCGAGATTAAACGTGTGATTGTCACACATCAGGATATCGATCATATAGGTAATCTGGGTGCTCTGCTGGATGCTATTCCAGGCCTTGAAGTTTGGGCTCATACAGATGAAATTCCTTATTTGACAGGTGCCAAACCTCTAATCAAATTCACGCCGGAACGCCGTGCCATGTTACCTGCCCCTGTGCTGGCTCTGGCCGATCAATTGCTGATGCAACTGCCTGAGATCCACATCAGCAGAACACTTGCGGACGGAGACATTCTTCCACTCCAAGGCGGAACACAAGTCATTCATACACCAGGACATACGCCAGGCCATCTGTGTTTTTATTTTAGCGAGCAACAGTTCCTGCTTGCTGCCGATGAACTGCGCGTCGTTGACGATGAACTGGTCGGCCCAGCGCAACCAGCAACGCCAGACATGCCCGAAGCACTTCGCAGTCTGAAGAAATTGACCGGCCTGAACGTAGATAAAGTTCTCTGCTACCATGGCGGAGAATATACAAAGGAGCCTGCAAAGCGCATCGCCGAACTTGCTGAGAATTCCGAAGCTTAGGTATAAGATTACAGTTTGTGCACGCGACGCTCTGGAGGTTAAAGCTTATAAATATTGGGCGGATAACAACCAATAGCATTAGAGTCACGTAAATCCTTCTCACCGTGTACATGGGTAGACAGACTCTGAAGCTGGTTTATGCTTTCCCTCGTAGCTCTAACTAAATTCCATAACTAGATTGCCTGTAATTCAAAAGCTGTTCCTCGTCTGTATACTGGCGGGGACAGCTTTTTTTGACTTTTATCGCGATGGATGCGTCTGTAAACTAACAAAGCAGAGCAATATCGAGCGAATACGCGGAGCCCTCCACCTGCCAGCGACCGCGTATCTACCATTGGATGAGTATTTACCTTCTAGCTACTCAATGCTCCGAGTCCGCAAAATTCTAACGATCACCAGAAGCCTTATTGGGCCTGATTCGCCACGTTTTATTTTCTAACGATCACCAGCTTTAAAGCCCCCTAATCCAATTGGACACTCAAAGCTACCTCAGATACACTAAATGAAATGAGGAGAGTGTTCATGA
>NZ_VEIO01000019.1 GCF_007680605.1 Paenibacillus xylanexedens | reverse complement strand
GTAACCTGCCTAGTGAAACAGCAACAGCTACGGTAGCAGGCAAAACCTTTGCCGATGTAGCCGCAACACATTGGGCAGCAAGTGAAATTCAAAAGGCACAGGCCGCAGGTATCATGAACGGTCTCAGTGACACAGCGTTTGCACCGGAAGGTTCGATTACGCGTGCCCAGATGGCAAAAATCGCGTACCGTTGGTTGCAGAAACAACAAACGAACGCTGCGAGTACCTCACCAACAGCACCAGAAGTAGCGGCTTCCTTTACGGATGTAGCCGCGGATCTGTGGGCAGCAGATGCGATTGCCTATGTGCAATCCGCAGGCCTGATGACTGGATATAGTGATGGTACGTTCAAACCAAACAACAAACTGACCCGTGCCGAAGCGGTAAAAGTGCTGAACGTATTGTTCAAACGCACACCGCTGACGGGAGTGGCAACGCCATCCTTTAGCGACGTGCCTGCAACTCATTGGGCATATGCAGATATTGAAGCTGCGGCACAGAAGTAATTTTTTCAAGAAATAATGCTGAAGGCCACCCGTTGGGTGGTCTTTTTTTCTTTGTATGTAAGAAGTATGTTTGTTTTATATAGGTCTTAAATAATGTTTCATACAGTGAAAATGTTGAATATTGACGAAAAAAATAAAGAAAATCATCATTTTATTCAATGAAAACTGATTTTAAAACCAAAATTTTCATATTTGTTCAGAATCCGTTCAGAGTTGCGTAATACAATAGGCCTATCTATTTAATGAAATTGAGGAGGAAGAAAGGTATGCAGTACAGAAAAATAATAAGCATATTGCTCATTTTGGTGTTGGTTGCTCCATGGCTGGCACCAGCAGGAAAGGTCAGCGCAACGTCTCCTATGACCACGCCTGGTAATGGTGGGGACATAACCGTAACAAGTTTGAGTCAAGACTCGGTAAACATTACATGGAGTGAGGCTGAGACGAATACAGAAAGTTTGAGCTATGCGGTATTTCTCTCTTCTCAGGAAGATTTGAATAACGTGCAGGAAATGAATAATGCTATGAATAAAAGGGTTGGAACCTGGCTTGACGGTTCATCTTCTATAGATGGGATATTCTCTATAACTGCCTCAAATCTACATGAGAATGAGACATATTACGTCAATGTTCTGGTTCAACCTAGTACCGGTCCAGAAGTTGCATATGTGATGAAATCTTTTAAATTTATTTCTCCACGTACTGAACTTAACAGCGCGATTGGTGTTAACTTCGATCAAACCAAAGTGATGGAATTACTCGGCAACCCGAACCTGAACGATATGACTCCAGAATTCACATCACTTTCTGTAGGGCAGCAGGAAGAGCTTGCCGGAATCATGGGGAATTTGGACCTGATCGGTGGAGCTTTCTTTAGTGAAAACCAAGTAAAGTATATGGCTGAACTAGCATATCAAGGTCTTATGGTTATGCAGGAGTATCAAGTGTCAGAAATACAATCTCAGTTAACAAAGTATTATGAGAAGCTTTATAATGTCCGGGCATTAATTGATCCTACGCACTACATGATAATTGAGAATAATCTATTTAAATACCTTAATGGTTCAGATATAGATCAAAATCTGTTCGCTTTTATTATGAACCTGGATCGAATTTCGAAGGATAACATGCCTGTACAAGCAGTGCTGAAGCTTCCGGAGATGCTTAGTTATAATCCACGTTTTACAGAAGCCTCTACATCTACCGAGGTGGCAGCAGCTTTAGAAAAACTATATGATGTTCAGCAGAAGGCGGAACAATATAAAGGTACTTATAAAGAATTTCCTATAGGTAAATTTCCACTTGATTTCAGCAAAATGAGTGACATGATATCAGATGCTGGAGCGATGGGAAGACTGTCCGACTGGATGTTGTTGAAGAGACCTGGGAACGGTTATACCCAATACAGTGATATTCAAAAAGCTTTTGATGGATTTTTCACGGATAATACACCGTTGTCTAAACTAAATAAGGCTGTAGAAGATAGAAATTTGGAAGAAATCCTAGATGTTCTGAAAAATAGTGATCTGCTCATAGATCCTTTTATCGTTACAGATCTTACAGATGATGATAAGCAATCATTGGCTAGAACACTAATCAAGCTGATGCCTAGCTCGGGATCATACAATAAAGAGCAGATACAATTTATCGTGAACACGAGTTGGACAGGCTTGAAAGCATATCACGAAATAAATATAGCGGGCATGATGACAAGAATGGGTGAATTTTACCATCAGGTGCTGAATGGAGCATCATTATTTACACCAGAGGATTTCAGTCGCTTTAGTTTATCGGCAGAGTTTTATGAGAATGCCTCATTTATTGATCGATATGCTGCGGCTTACCTTCTTAAGTTGACGTACCTGTCTCCGGAAGAAGAGTTGAAGGATAGACGTGTGTTGTCTTTGTTAAGAGTAGCAAAAGAAGATGTTTATATTAACCAGGCTGTTGACGCTGATGAATTATTAAATACGTTTGATGAGTTACGGGAATTACAATTGATGTCAGAAGAGCAGGCTTCTTCAAACCCGAATGAGACGATGGAGCCGTTCTTTCTTCAACTAGAAAAATTAGACGAGCTGAACACGGAATTAGATAGATACTCCTTTGCACAATGGATGATATCTAAGAGACCGATGAATGGTTATAAAAGCTTTAGTGAAGTTCAGATGGAATTCGATAAATTCTTCAATCCCGACACAAATACACCTGTAACGATTTCTCAAATCAATGAAGCAAGACTGAACCAAGATGCTGTAACGATGCGTCAATTAATTGAAAATCCTTCACTGGGGATTCATTTGCCAAAGGAGTACGAAACATTAACTTCTGAAGTGAAGGACTATATTGCTTCATTTCTAATCAAAAATATTAAGAAGGATTATGAAAATAAGGCTCAGGTTCAATATATGATTGAACTTGCCATACAGATTCAATCGATCTGGGAAGAGAAGGATTTAAGCCTTCTGGAAGAAAAGTTGGATTCTTTTGCTACTAAATTAATGGATAGTCCAACGTATTTCCAAGATAAAGAGACAGAAGAGCTCGTTACGCTGGGTCAACTTCATTCGCATCGAAGTAATATAGATAAATCCGTTTTTGCATTGAAGTATATGAGCCTTCTGGCACATGAACGGACTTCAGGTGAGTCTGCAGGGAAAGTTGCCAATGAACGCTTTGTGTTGATGTTGCTGGCTACACCATTTAATTCTTTTGAGAATGCAGAAACAGTAGATAAAATGGATCAGTGGCTAAATTCAACTATGCTGGATCAACAAGCAAGCAAGGCATATCTGAACCAGCTGGACTATAATCTTGAGGGCTCGCTCGATCTGTCTAAAAGAGCAGAGCTGGATGCGAAGGGTCAAAAGGAACTTGCAGAATGGATGTTAACAGAGGAAAGCCAGTACGAGAGTGCAAATCAGTTCCAATATGTATTTAATCGTTTCTTTACAGCGCCGAAAGTAACTGTTGACGATATCAAAAACAGTATCATTGGTTTGGATGAAACGATGGAGATTTCCTTCAATGGCGGTCAGAACTGGCTAGATGTTGCATCTATGCAGAAAATTGAATTTAGTGGAGACAAAACGGTTCTGGTTCGTTATAAAGCGATCAGTGATGAGTTGCCAGGCCGTGCTGTGAAGATCGTCTTTACAGCCAATGGTGACAGCAGCGGTAATGGGAATGGTTCCACACCTAACCCGGGCAACAACACAGGTGGTAACGGTGGCGGTGGATCATCTGCAC
>NZ_VEIO01000018.1 GCF_007680605.1 Paenibacillus xylanexedens | reverse complement strand
TACCATCAGGTTACGATGAACAGTATGATGCAAACAGCATGGGGCCTGCTACTGTGCAGATACAATAACACCGATGATGCAGTGTTCGGCGCGGTTGTGTCGGGTCGTCCAGCGGAGATCGATGCCGTCGAGAATATGGTGGGTCTGTTCATCAATACCCTGCCGGTACGGTTAAGCATGAATGCAGACGTAGATACGTTCATTGAGACGGTCCAATGGTTACAGCAACGAGCCCTTGATTCGGAGAAATACGATTACCTTTCATTAGCCGAGGTTCAATCGCAATCGGAACATAAACAAAACTTGATTGATCACCTTTTTGTTTTTCAAAATTATCCAGATACTTATGAAGTTAACGAGCATATTGAGGAACAAACTTTTAAGATCACTAATATTTGTAGTTTTGAGCATACCAACTATTCGCTAAGTGTGATGATGTACGTGCAGGAGTCCCAACTTGGCATCAAAATCAACTTCAATGCGTTAGAACATGATAGAGCTATCATTAAACAAATGCTTAGCCATTTTGAAACCATTCTAGAGCAAGTAGAAGCAAGAATTGATATACCACTGAACGAGATAGAGTTAGTTGGGCCTGATGAGAAGGTTTACCTGCTAGAGACACTTAACGATACGAAAGCAGATTACCAGAAAGGCAAAACAATTCATGCGCTGTTTGAAGAACAGGCAACAGCTCGACCTAAAGCGGTAGCTGTGGTAGATGGCAAGCGGCAATTAACATATGAAGAACTAAATACAATGGCGAATCGGCTTGCGAACTACTTGCAAAGTCATGGCGTTAAGCAGGAAACCCTGGTCGGAATCTGCATGGATCGCTCGGTTGATCTACTTGTTGGGATTATGGGTATCTTGAAGGCAGGAGGCGCGTATGTGCCACTAGACCCTTCGTATCCGCAACAACGCCTACATTATATGGTAAAGGATGCAGGGATTGAGCTTCTGGTGACTCAGAGTACAGTCAGCGACTGGGTGCCGGATAATATATCATGTATCTACTTGGATGGAGCTAAAGATACTAAGATACTGTTGCAGGAGAGTGATCAGAATATACCAATTGTCACGAAGCCTCAAAACATGGCTTATCTAATTTATACTTCAGGTTCTACTGGTAATCCAAAAGGAGTTATGGTTGAACACCACACACTAGTTAACATGGTGCTTTGGCATCAGGAATATTATGAAGTCACGGAACATGACCGTGCAATGCAGATAGCAAGCATTGCGTTTGATGCTGCAGTAGCAGAAATATGGCCCTATCTGAGTAGTGGCGCTGGTTTGTATCTGTGCAATGAGCGTGTGAAAACTGATCCTCATGCGTTGCAGAGTTGGATTGTTGAGCAACAAATTACGATCGGTTTTATGCCTACACCGATGGCTGAAATAATGATGCATCTGCACTGGCCAGCACATACATCGCTACGGTGTTTGTTAACAGCGGGGGATTTGTTGAGACAGTCACCGCCAGATTCATTACCGTTTGCCTTGGTCAACAACTACGGTCCTACTGAGTGTACAGTCGTAGCCACAGCAGGATTGATTTCTCCTTTGCAGAAGGGATTGCCGCCAATAGGAAGACCAATAGCCAATGCGAGATTATATATTTTGGATCCACACCGCCAACCTGTGCCAGAAGGTTTTACCGGAGAATTGTATGTTGGTGGAGCCGGAGTAGCCCGTGGTTACTTAAATCGCCCAGAGTTGACCGAAGAAAGATTCCTTCCAGACCCTTTCAACAACGATCCTGAAGCTAGAATGTACCGCACGGGCGATTTGGTGAGATATTTGTCTGACGGCAACCTATTATACGTAGGAAGGATGGACGATCAGGTCAAAATTAGAGGGTTCCGGATTGAACTTGGAGAGATTGAAGTGATACTAAGCCAGCATCCGACTTTGCAGCAGGTAGCGGTTCTCTTGCAAGAAGACAAGCTGGGACAGAAAAATCTTGCGGCGTATGTTGTAGGAGAAGGCAGTGTGCAGGAATGGCAGGAATACTTGAGAGAACGTTTGCCAAGTCATATGGTCCCAACACATTTTATTCAGATGAACAGCATGCCATTAACACCTAATGGAAAGATCGATCGTAATTCTCTTTCTCATATTGACAATATGCCACAGGTACAAGCGAGCTATATTGCTCCTCGTAGCGCCACGGAGATAAAACTTGTGCAAATTATTTCGAATGTGCTAGGAATAAAGGAAAGTTCGATTGGTGTCCAAGATTCCTTTTTTGCATTAGGTGGCCACTCTCTCAATATATTAACATTGTTAACAAAGACATATGTATTAAAATGGGATTTAAATATTAGTGATTTTTACACATACAATACAATAGGAGAACTAGCGGGGA
The DNA here is from genome assembly GCF_007680605.1 of Paenibacillus xylanexedens. Lineage (GTDB taxonomy): Bacteria > Bacillota > Bacilli > Paenibacillales > Paenibacillaceae > Paenibacillus > Paenibacillus xylanexedens_B. The sequence goes on along the minus strand of NZ_VEIO01000018.1, from coordinate 13,337 downwards.
AAATCGATGGGAAAATTAAGAGCAAGAGCGAAAAAAGGAAAAGTCATGATGAGTTGAAGCACATTCGTAGTACACCACAGATACCGAAGGACATTAGTATGGAGAAAGTTTCATACAAAAATGTTCTGCTTCTAGGAGCCACAGGATTTCTCGGAATTCATCTGCTTTATGAAGTTCTTGTAAAAACACAAGCAGATGTTCACTGCATTGTCAGAGGTAATAACTTATCTAATGCTCAGAATAGATTATATGAGAAATTAATGTATTATTTCGGTGATTCTCATGCAGATCAATTTCCTGACTGGATGAAGAGAATTTATGTATATCCAGGTGACATAACAAAGTCTAACTTTGGGCTCGAATCCGAAGAATATCTAAGATTAGGTGAGGTTGTAGATGTTGTAGTAAATGCTGCGGCAATAGTCAAACATTATGGTTATTATGAAGAGTTTGAAAAGACTAATGTGCAAGGAGTACAACATACAATCGACTTTTGTTTAACTTATCAAATTTCGTTGCATCATATGTCTACAATTAGTGTTGCAGGTAAATATGTCGAAGATGAACAAGAACATCTGTTTACTGAGAGCGATTTATTTATTGGTCAAAACTATGATGACAATTTTTATATTCGCAGCAAGTTCGAAGCAGAAAGACTCATTTTTGAAACTAAAGGTTTACGTTTCACTATACACAGGTTAGGTAATTTAACTGGAAGGATATCAGATGGAACCTTTCAAAAGAATATTGAAGAAAATATGTTTTACCTTCAACTGAAAACTTTCATTGATGTACAAATGATATTTCCTGAAATACTAGGGTTTATGGTAGAGTTCACACCTATTGATTTTTGTTCAAGTGTAGTCGTAGATATTATGCAATCTACAGATGCTATTGGGAAAGTATTTCACATAATTAATCATCGTCATGTGTCATTTGGGCGAATTTACGAAGCTCTTCAAAAGTTAGGATTCAATTTTTTACAGTTGAGTTTGGAAGAGGCGAATGATTATCTGAAATCATTATTGAACGATGAATCTAGAAGTGAGATATTTAGTGGCTGGATGACACAATTGGCTAGTGGCGATGCAAACACGGGTGCATCAAATGTGATAATTGATTCTGCGTTCACAGTCCATTATTTAAAGCAACTTGGTATTCAATATCCGAATCTAGGTGGAGAGTACTTGGCTAAATTGCTCAAACATATGATGGACGTTCATTTTATTCCTACCAATTTAAAGAACGATTAAATAATATCATTTTTAGGAAGAAGATACTGTAAAAGTATTGCATGCTGTGAATTGAAAAATGGAATAAATGAATTATGGGCAGGAGGATGTTCTAAATGAAAGATCGTATTTTACAAGATAAACAAAAGGTAACCCTAAATAATGATGTATTGATGCCTCTACTTGGAATAGGTGTATATCAAATAAATGAAGATGAAGATTTAGAAAACACTATTCATAAGGCGCTAGAGGAAGGGTATCGCAATATTGATACAGCAATGATTTATGAGAATGAAGTTGGGGTTGGTAAAGCAATAAAATCAAGTGGTGTCCCCAGGGAAGAGATATTTATTACGACTAAGGTGTGGAATGCAGATCATGGTTTTGATTCGACATTAAAGGCATTTGAATTGAGCCGCCGAAAAATAAATGTTGATGTCATTGATTTGTATCTTATTCATTGGCCTGGCAAAGATAAATATATCGAAACTTGGCGAGCATTAGAGAAATTATATAGGGAGGGTTTCGTTAGGGCTATAGGTGTTTGTAATTTTCAAATTCATCATCTGCAAACTCTTATTTCTGCTAGTGAGATTGTTCCTGCAGTTAACCAGGTGGAATGCCACCCTCTATTGTCACAGCAAGAACTACGACAATGGTGCATAGAACAAGGCATTCAAATGATGGCGTACAGTCCAATGATGAGAGGTAGACTAAGAAACTGGCCTTTATTTGAAGAATTGAGTAAAACGTACGGAAAAACAATGGCACAAATCGTGTTACGTTGGCACATTCAAAACGGTGTTGCAGTCATTCCTAAATCAGTAACACCTTCACGAATTCGTGAAAATGCACAAATTTTCAATTTTGAATTGAGTACTAAAGATATGGATCGTATCAGCCAATTAAATCTAGATTTACGTATTGGACTTGATCCTGATCAATTTCTATTTTAAAACAAACCCATCTAAAATTCCTTATATCTATGATATGAGAGCCCGTTCCCCGGAACAATATTCTTCCTTGGGAAAATGGAGAATTGTCCTTTTCAAACGTCAGAGGAATTACTGATAAAATGTTGCATCCAAAATTTACGGGTTTTATAGAGTTTATCCTGAAGTAGGTTAGAAATAAGAGGACAGCCTACTTCATATCTTAGTATTGGAGCGAATATTCTATGCATACAATTAAGCTTTTTTGTATTCCTTACGCTGGAGGCTCAGCAACAATTTATAGTAATTGGAAGAGGAAGCTACAAAAGAATATAGAATTAATCCTTTTGGAACCGGCTGGTCGGGGGAGAAGATCCGGGGAACCTTTGTATAATGATCTGAATGAGGCTGTCGACGATCTATATCGGGAAGTTGCTAGTGTAATGGAAAAGGATGAAAATTATATTCTGTTTGGCCATAGCATGGGGAGTCTACTTGCCTTTGAATTGTATTACAAGCTTATAAAGGAGGGGTTCCGAGAGCCGATTCATCTGTACGTTTCCGGAGGGAAAGCTCCACATCTGGAAAGGGATATAATATATCATGATAAGCCGCTGGAACAGTTTAAAAAGCGTATTATGGATTATGATGGTGTACAATCCGCTTTGTTATTTCAGAGTGAAGAACTCCTTCATTTTTTTCTTCCGGTTCTTAGATCTGATTTTAAGATTGTTGAGACTTATCATTATACTACCAAAACAAATAAAATTGGTTGCGACATGACAGCACTAACAGGCATCGCAGATTCTAGTTTGACTTTGAATGACGTAGCTGAATGGATAAGACATGCTGGGGAAAATTTTTACATTAAACAATACGAAGGGGGGCACTTCTTTATTAACGATTACAAAGAGCAAATCATTGAAATGATCCACGAAATGGTCCAGGGGATGCAGTCAGCTGAAACATACAATTAAAGAGTTGTTTTTGTTCGAAGAGATAAGTGGAGTAATTTTTGAAAAGCTCAAGTAAAGTAAAGAAACAAATTGTCTTGTTCTCCGTTTAAGAAATCTTTTAATAAATTACTTATCCCTTAACTGTTTTTTTGTTTAAATTTGATAGGCCTTTGATTTTTGAAACTGTTGGCATGAGTTCGGTAGTATACCGTGCTCATGCTTTTTTTTTAATTTTACTTCATACGTTTGTGAAGGATAATAACTGAGTAATTTGCAAGTTTTCGTACAGACTCAACTATACTCTTGTTTTATTAAGCTAAGGGAGGATGGATTCATAAGAGAATTTCTGCAGTTCCTTTATGCTTGACATATTCCAGAAGAGCTCATACTCGTCGTAAAACTTTAAAGATCGATGAGAGAGTCTCATTAGACGTGCCATATAACATCTGCAGTCAGATATGAAAAGCTCTAGCAAGAAGACAATAAAAAAATTCAATATATCCACCATCATTAGCTTTCAATGTATTATAATGGTATAATTTTCTTTAATTCGTGTTTGAATACATAATAAGCAAGAGGGTGTTGAATTGTGAAATATAGAACAAAATTTGGATTTTCTATATTGAGAAACCTACCTAATAATTCTGTTAATATGGAATTAAATGGATTTAAGAGGAGGGATATTACTCAGAAAATTCGTCTTGAGGAGAGCACAGTATTAGCTATAACGGAATTCATTCACCAAAATCAGCTTTGTATGCCATCTTTGCTAACAACGGTATGGGCTGTTCTAAAATCTCATTATCTCGCTAATAATGAGGTGTCCGTATTATACTCATCTATACCTAAAATAAAAAAAAATGTATTAATTCAGTGTGACCCTCTTCTCATACAAATTCAGAATGAAGATAATTTCTATGATTTGGTTCATAAAGTGAAGACACAAATGGATCACGGAAAAAGAGAAGGCTCCAAAATAGAAACATCCACGCAAGTCGAAGTGTCTCCTATGTCTTCGACTGTGTCAAGTGAATGTTCCATTTCTGAGATAGTAAAAATCCAGTGGAGCCCGATTGCCAATAGTTCTTCATGCGAAAAGAACCAGCCATTGATCACAATTTTGCACGAATATCGACCTGGAGAACTCGAATATACGGTTCAGTATGATAAGAGGTATTTAGACAAGATCCCAATGTATACGATTGCAGAACAATTCCTAGTATTGCTGAAAGGTATATTGTCCCGTCTAGAGAAACCGGCACTGTCGCATCCGTTTCTTACTACCAGTGAAGAAAAACAATTTATACGATGGAATGACACGGACAGTGTGTATTCAAAGAGTAAAACCGTTCATCAATTCGTTGAGGAACAGGTCGTTAGAACACCGGAAGCGGTTGCCATTGAGTTTCGTGAGAAGAAGCTGAGCTACTTAGAATTAAATCGTCGAGCAAACCAGATTGCCCGAATAATAAAGGATGTATACAGAACTAATGGGCAGTTTGAGCAGCTACACACCATGCCTATAACAATTGTTATGGATCGAAGCGAAAATGTGATTCCAGTCATGTTGGGGGTGATGAAGACAGGAGCGGCTTATCTCCCGGTTGATCCAGCCTATCCCAAAGAGCGCATCAGGTTCATTTTAGAAGATGCAAAAACGAAAGTAATTCTAACAACCCGGCAATTGGCTACCATGTTGGAGCCAATTGTTCGTCAAAGTGGTTTGGAGGAACCACAGCTTATTTGTATCGACGAGTGTCTGACGCAGTATGGCGGATCAGATGAAAATTTGAATGTAGAAGTCGAGCCAAGCGATCTGGCATATATCATCTATACGTCCGGTTCTACTGGAAAACCTAAAGGTGCGCTCATAGAACACGCCGGACTTGTTGCGTTAATACCCTATATAGTTGACAAGTTCGATCTAACTCCAAATACAAGGGTGATGCAGTTCGCCTCCATTAGCTTCGACGCTTCGGTATATGAGTGGATCGGAACACTATCAATTGGCGGAACGCTAGTTGTTCTTTCGGAAGAAGACTTGCCCCCTTATGAAGATATCTCTAACATAATAGAGCGAAAAAATATCCATGTTGCCATGTTGCCACCATCTATAATAAAAACGATGACAAAACGTGATTTGCCGGGCCTGCGCACAATCGTGTCAGCTGGAGAAGCTTGTACGCCTGATCTTGTAATGGATTGGGGTGGGGGGGATCGGTTATTCCTAAATGCTTATGGCCCGACAGAAGTGACAATTATTTGTTCTGTTGCAATATGCAAACCGGGAAAAAATATTACAATCGGACGACCGGTTTCGAACAAACGTCTGTATGTCCTGAACCCTTATGGAAATCCGGTTCCAATCGGTGTTCCCGGCGAGTTATGGGTCGGTGGTGTAGGGCTGGCTAGAGGTTACTTGAATCGTGAAGAGTTGACTAAGGAACGATTCGTCCATAAAGAGATTATGGTGGGAGAAGGTTATACCAGGCGAATCGAGAGACTATACAAAACTGGAGATATCGTCAAGTGGACGTCAGACGGGGAATTAATATTTCTAGGCCGTAATGACGATCAAGTTAAGATTAGAGGTTACCGTATTGAGCTTGGAGAGATCGAGAATCAGATTCGAAACCATCCAGGAATCATACAATGCATGGTTAAGGCATGGTACGATGGGCATTATCAAAAGTTAGCGGCTTATTACACGTCCTCCATGGAGTTGGAAGAATCCACATTAATTCAGCACTTGACTACCGTACTACCATCTTTTATGATGCCTTCTTACTTTTTCAGACTTGAAGTGTTTCCTTTGAATGTAAACGGTAAAATAGATCGTTCTGCACTTCCGCATCCGATTGGTATGGAGAATCATGCCTTTGAAGAAATGGCGATAGCGGGAGAGGCTGAAATGGAGAAACAGCTACTGGATGTTTGGCGGCAATTGCTTAAGCGGCAAAACATAGGCGTTCACGACCACTTTTATGCTGTTGGCGGAGATTCTATTCTTGCTATTCAGTCAGTGTCTATGGCTAGGGATAGGGGCATAGTCTTCACTCCTAGACAATTGGCGGACAATCCGAGCGTAAAGGAGCTAGCTTCCATAGCAGTTTGGCAGGACGATAATGAGCCAAAGGTGAAAGAATTCGATTGGGAGGGTGAATTCGGGCTGACGCCGATTCAGAACTGGTTTTTTGAGCAACGGTTTCAAGAGCCAAATTATTTTAATCAGTCTCATATGCTGGTTCTTAACCATTGTGATTCTACGAGGCTGGAGTCTGCTCTTAACCGCTTGATCCAAATTCATCCTGAGCTATCATTACAATTTGTAAGTAGTGGAAATACGTACATACAACGTTACCGAACGGACGTTAGCGCGGTGGTTGCCTCGTATACGATTCGAGAGACAGAGGACCCCGATCCAGAAATTACTGCAATCTGTTCAAAATGGAACGAGGAGCTGAATTACGAGTCGGGAACAATGCTTATTGCTGGAGTGATCGATGGACACCTTGATGGAAAAATTCGTCTCTTTCTTTCAGTTCATCATTTAGTCATTGATGGAGTTTCTTGGCGCATTTTGCTCCAGGATCTGTATCAGTTATATCACGGCTCAGAACCGAAGCCGGTTCAGAGCCCTTTCAAGCAGTGGCAGGATGCGATTACGGATTATGTTTCCAAAGAAGGAACTGCTCGTCATGTACCTTACTGGGTTGATGTACTGAAGCGGGCAGAAGCATTTCAATTACCGGTAGATCATTGTACAGATGATAGAAACTGCACTGAAACTGCGGAGATTATTACAACGTTGCAGACAAGTGATACGCAGCGATTGATACATCAGTGCGCTCATGCTTATCATACCCAAATTAACGATTTATTGCTTACGGCTTGGTCGCTCATGTTGTCTGACTGGTCAGGACAGGAACTGGTCGCCTTTAGACTGGAGGGGCACGGACGGGAGCACTGCGTATCTGACATGGACTTAACTAGAACGATTGGCTGGTTTACGTCGATGTTTCCCGTCTGCATTCAAGTGCCATCTGAGAGATCTTTAGGAAAAACGATTAAATCAGTCAAGGAACAATTGCGCAGCATTCCTGATCATGGAGTTTCATACGGAGTTCTACGGTACTGCGATTCATCTGAGCATGTTCGGGCCTCTTTAACAGCTTCTGATCCGCAAGCCCTTTTCAACTATCTAGGTCAGTTTGATTTCACAGAAATGAAAGGGGAAGCGGAAAGTGAGTGGCTAAACTTTACAAGCGATACAGCACAGGATAATAGTTCATCTAAAAACCACGGAACTAGCCTTTTGGAGCTCAATTGCTCTATCGTTCAAGGTAGGCTGCATCTATTTATGAAATACTCTAAACGTCATTACGAGGAAGCAACGATTGCTAGATTAATTGAAAGTTTTATCTCAAATTTGCTTTCAGTCATTGAGGATTGTGAAGGCAAAGAAGTCCAAGAGTTTACGCCAAGTGATTTTCCGCTTGCTTCTCTCAAACAGCATTCGCTAGACATGATTGTAAACAGATACCATTCGAAATACGGCTTATATCAGGTACTACCGTTAAGTCCCATGCAGAAAGGTCTTTTGTTCCATTATTTAGATCACGTTTCCTCTGATCAATATGTAGTGCAGATGAGTTGGAAATACAATGGCAGACTCGATGTCGGGCGATATCAGGAAGCTTGGCAGAGAGTCATTACCGAAAATGATAGCTTACGGACGTGCTTTGTTTGGGAAGGATTGGATGAACCAGTACAGTGCGTCATTAAGAAGCCAAATCTGAATTGGATAGTAGAGGATATCTGCTCGCAAACCTTGGATTTACAAGAGTACCTGGGACGGTGGATGACACTAGACCGAGAACGCCGCTTTGATCTGAGACAGCCTGCATATCGTCTTGCACTTATTCAGTACGGTCCGGAAGAATGGACGGTTGTTTGGAGCTACCATCATATTTTGCTCGACGGGTGGAGCCTGCCGCTACTGCTTAATCGGGTTCATGATGTTTATGATAGTAGTATTAAAGCCGTATCACCTAAACGCAATACATCTCTCTCATTCGAACTTTACATTCGCTGGTTGATTTCGAAGAATCGAACAGAAGCTGAGGGGTTCTGGAAAACCTATCTGGCTAACGTTATTGAGCCGACCCCACTTCCTATGGACATTAGCCGTAAGAGCTTCGAAGTGCACCAACCCATTCGAAAACAACAGATCGAGACATTGCAGCTAGATTTGGATTTTACTAGACGTATAGCAACGTTTGTGCGACAAACACAAATATCGCTCAATACGTTGATACAGTTCGCTTGGGGAAAAGTACTGCAAGTTCTCAATGATGCAGATGTTACTGTATTTGGGATGGTTGTATCCGGAAGAGGATCCGACCTTCCCAAAACGGATCTGATTACTGGTTTAATGATTAATACACTTCCGTTGATAATGCGGTGGAATACTGACCAATCCGTGACGAGTTATTTAAAAGACCTTCATTACACGATTCAAAAGCTGAACGATTATTGTTATGTCAGTCTGACCGAATTGAAAAGCTGGAGCTCTGTTCAAAGTCCTTCGTTATTTCAAAGCATTGTCGCTTTTGAAAATTATGTGAACGACTACCGCCAGCCGACATGTGGACTTAACATGAGCGCAATGGAGGAACGTGAGAAAACGAATTATCCGATAACGATCACTATTGTAGCTGATCAAGAGCAAATTACAATCAAGCTTATGTACGATGCTGAACGGTTCGAGAAAGAAACAATTAGCAGATTGACAGCACATCTCCACCGTGCATTGCATGTTGCGTTGGAGCAACCCGATTGTGCTGTCCGTGACATTGATCTAATATCCCAAGACGATTACGAACGAATCATCTACGATTGGAATCGTACGTTTACAGAATATCCAAGGGAAAGTTCAATAGTCGAGCTGTTTGAGGAACAGGTACAACTTTTATCTAGCCAACCAGCAGTGATCACATACGGTAAGATTCTAACTTATGAAACACTGAGTCGTTTGTCGGCGTATGTCGCAGGCTTGCTTGAGAAGGAGGGGCTAGTCAATGGTAAGTTTGTTGGTGTATATATGCCACGTTCGCTCGAATTTATCGTTTCAATTCTCGGCATTTTGAAATCGGGATGCGCCTATGTACCGATCGATCCTGATTTCCCGCCACAACGTACGCTCGATTTGATCGAGGATGCCGAACTGGATACGATCATCACGTTGCCAAGGGAGGCGGATAGCTTAACGGAGGCTGTACAAGGTAAACGCTTAAAGTTGATTATTGCTGATGATTTCGAAGGTATGCCTTCTATGGAGCAGAAGGAAAGAGGCTCCAAGCCTGCGGTAGCTAGTGATCTTGCCTACCTGATGTATACGTCAGGTTCAACAGGGAGGCCGAAGGGGGTTATGATTGAACATCGGAATATTGTTCGCTTAGTTAAGAATACGAACTACTTTACGTTTTCCCAGGATATAAGAATACTGTATACCGGTTCACCTGTATTTGACGCTTCTACGTTTGAAATATGGGGTGCGCTGTTGAATGGTGGCCGTTTGTTTGTCGTTTCCAAGGATGAACTTATGAATCTCACCTTGTTAAAGCAACAGATGCAAGCTTGGGATATTAACACGTTATGGCTTAGCGCCGCTCTATGCAATCACTGGATCGAGGAGAACATAACAATGTTCTCGGGGCTCCGTTCGTTAATTGTAGGCGGTGAGGTGCTATCAACGAAGTTGATCAATCGGCTCCATCTCGCGTATCCGTCACTAAAAATCCTGAATGCGTATGGTCCAACGGAGAACACCACCTTTTCGACAAGTTTTCTGATCGATCGTCCATTTTTGCGTAATATCCCTATCGGTAAACCGATTAGTAATACGACCTGCTATATTTTAAATGCAAGGAGAGGCGTTCTGCCCGTCGATGCTGTTGGAGAAATTTATGTAGGAGGGGACGGAGTCGCAAGGGGATATTGGAAGCGGGATAAACTGACGCGTGAGGCATTTATTCCTAATCCTTTTGCCTCTGCTGAGGATCGTGACAAAGGAAGGAATTTGATGTTGTATCGGACCGGTGATCGCGGAAGATGGTTGACGGACGGCAATATCGAGTATATCGGACGGAGCGATGGCCAGTTGAAGCTTCGAGGCATCCGGATCGAGCTAGGGGAAATTGAGCAACGTCTTAGCAACTTTCCTGAAGTAAAACAAAGTCTAGTTCTCGCCCGAGAAGTTCACGGAGAAATGCGCGTAATTGCTTATTATACATCGAACAAAGAAGAGCAAGCAGAGCTGGAAGAGAGACTTTCAGACTATATGGCAAAGTACCTTCCATCGTATATGCTACCTTTTCGGTATATTTTGTTAGAGTCGTTTCCATTGACGGTGAACGGAAAAGTTGATAAGAAGATTCTCCCAATTCCGCAAGTGAAACAAACTAAAGAAGATTTCGAATCAGGCACTTTGACGGAATTGGAAAAACAAATTGAACAGATTTGGTGTCACGTGCTGAAGATCGATTATATCCGCAAAGATGAAGATTTTCATGCACTTGGAGGTCACTCGCTCCATGCGCTACGTATGGTCAGCATGCTCCAAAAGGTTGGGTATTCGGTTACGGTCAACCAAATCTTACGGGAGCAGACGATAGAACGGCTGGCAAGCTCCTTGAACGAAACGATTCTGGATTTGCCGCAACTTTTGGCCATCCCTTCGGCTAAAGATATAACTTTATCGGGCCGGGATACTTACCCCCATAACGGATTTCCACTATCGGCTGTGCAAAGACGTTTTTTTAAACGAAATTTAAAAAACCGAAATATGTTCAATGTCCCTTACCTAAGCGTTCTCAAGAAGTCTACTACTATCCATGAGTTGAACAGAGCGTTACAGCTCTTAATAAAACGACATCCGGCGTTGAGGTTGACTTTTGCTCAGCTCGATAATGGAGAGTGGTATCAATACGAGCGGGAGCTTAATATGTTGCAGGTTACTTATGTTGATTTACGGAAGCAGGCGACTCCCCATGACACTTTTATCTCTGAATACTGCTCCAATCTTCAGCAAGGGTTTAACATTGAAACTGGCCCCTTATGGAAAGTTGTATTATTTGATAATTACTTCGATAGCAAACAGGTATTGTTACTCTTATTCCATCATTCAATTTTTGACGGGATGTCGATGAATATCATTTTGGATGATTTAAAACAAATTCTCATATTGAACTTGAGAGAAGATGATGCACAGATCGATAAAATAGGAAGCAGTTACCGCGATTGGTGTGAGGCTCTTACAAGATATGCATCCAATGGTATTGATTCTAAGACGGAAACCTATTGGAGGAGTGTTGTTGAAGGGGGCAAATCACTAGAGACCGACCGGGATGCAGAGGAATGGCCAAGTCATAGACATATGGAAACGATTACGTTTAATTTGCTGGAAGACACTTTGCAAGTAAAGAAATTAAAGGCATTTGCAGCTACTAAACAAATGAGCCCTCTTGGAGTCATATTGGCGGTATTGTCCCAAACTTGTTTCGATTTAAAAAAACAATCAGACCTACTGTTGCATTTGATGTCCTACCAAAGAGAATCTTTTTTGCCGAATATTGTGATTGAACGCACGATTGGATTTTTTGCCGGTGCGTATCCAGTACGAATTAACATCGGGAAGCAGGATCTTGCAGACAATACTGAGGCATTGTTGGATCATATCAAAACAATGATGCAAAGGATTCCTAATGAAGGTATGGACTATTTTGCTTTGAGGTATATCGTTCCGGAGATTCAGCCGGAGGCAGAGCCGTTTACAGATGGAAGTCGAATGCTGTTCCATTATCAATCGGAGGAAACAGGTTGGAAAGCCGACGACTTCTACGAGCCACTGGCCATTCCTTACGGAAATACCAGCGCGCCGGACAACCCTTCTGCGTATTGGTTAAATATGACGGCCATCTTAAAACACGACAGGTTGAGCTTAACCTGTTATTACAGCACTCTGCACTACGAAAAAGAAACGGTAGTCAGACTGGTGAACCTGTTTGCCATATATTTACGCGAATGCATAGAGGGTAACGCATATAAGACGATAAAAGAAGGGAACTTCAGTTATGAAAATTTATGAATTTTGTCCGTTTTTTAACGAAAACCGGGTTGCAGATATCAAGTTGAAAGAAGGGAGAAGCTGGATAGACGAGCTTCACGTAATAGAGGCCAACAAGACATTCAGCTATGCAGACAAGCCGCGTAATTTTAATCCAGTTCATCTCGGTCCAAAGGTGATTTATCATTCGCTTCATGCCGATAACGTGTTTCACAAGCCGGGGCGGCACCAATTGTATTTTAACCAAGAGACTTGCCAAGCAAACAACTTTGATCGTTGGTATTGGCGTTTGCTTAGCTACAACAGTGCATTCCATAACGAAGCATACCAGAGAAACCAGTGTTCTGAAATCTTGCGAGAGCAGGTAGAGGATGACGATGTGGTTATATTGGCTGATTTTGATGAAATCATCGATAGTCGGATGGCAGATCGAATTGTCTCGGAGGTGAAAAGACGTCAGGTTATTACCGTCAAAATGCACTACTCCGTGTTTTTTCTCAATCTATTTTGCCGTTCTAATCATGGCGCTCCTGATTGGAGCTATCGCGTTTATGCTATGACAGGACGTTTTTTCAGAAGCATGCCTTTCTCGGGAGATTATCTAAGGAAGAAGGGGATTTCGGAAGGGCTTTATCAGGACATCTACTGTATAGAAGAACCAGCAGGGTTTCATCATTCATGGCTTGACTATCGCCAAACTGCACTCCCCAAGCTTCAAGCATTTTCGGCTAATGTCAAGGACAAAAGCATCGTGAGCGAAGACTACATCAATCAGTGTCTAAATGATAAAAAGCTGTACTATCTTGATACAGAGTTGTATTTGGATAACGAAAAATCGTTTTTACCCGCTCTGCAAGAACTCCAAACAGGTGATCTTTTTTATGAGGGTCGTGATTGATCAACGGCTCTATGTCCTTGGCCCCTACTGACTGTTTATGAATTCGCAATCGGAGCGGGTTTATGCGTTGGACTTTGCAGGGAATGTAGTGGAAGGGAAGCTGATACTGAGCGTGACATACGATAAGCAGGAGTACGAGGAAAGCACGATGCAAGGACTGCTGGACAACTACAGGAAGCAGTTACTTTCAAT
>NZ_VEIO01000017.1 GCF_007680605.1 Paenibacillus xylanexedens | reverse complement strand
TTCAGTTTTCAAAGATCAAACGTATTCTCGCTACCGAAACCAGTTCGTTTCAGCAACTCTTATATAATATCATGTCCAAACCAACTTTGCAAGCTCTTTTTTTCAAGTTTCTTTCGAAGCTTGTTTTCAATTGCTTGCCGCACCATGTAAAGCTGTGTTTTCTTGGCCGGAATTAGAATATACCATGTATAACATAACAATGCAACACTTATTTTAAAAATATAAAACTTCATCAGATTTCTTCATATCAGACTAGAACTTATATCATTAATACACACGAACGTTCACAGCTGTACCACAACATTTATCAACGTAATAAATACAGGGAAGCCGCGTATTGATCAGCATAATGTTTCAACCGACCAATAACATAACCCCCCCCTGCAACATACCTTATAGATCACATTTGTTCCCTCTGAGCACATTTCGCTTCCTTCTATAGAATAGACTTACCTAACAAAGATGCAATTAATCCAACACCAAGTCGTGCCGTATGCCGGTTTTGATCTAGCAACGGGTTCACTTCAACCAATTCCATAGATACAACCCGGTTGCTCGCAGCTAAACACTCCATCGCAAAATGCGCTTCTCGATAACTCAGCCCACCCGGCACAGGTGTCCCCACTCCTGGCGCTTCTCGCGGGTCAAGACAATCCATATCAAAACTAACATGAATACCGTCCGTCCCCTCTCCCGCAATCACCATCGCCTGTTCAATGACGTGTTGCATCCCCATTCGATCAATATCATGCATCGTAAAAGCTCGAATGCCCAATGCTCTGATCTGCTCCTTCTCGTAGTCATCCAGATCTCGAAGTCCGATATACACCAGATTAGACGGATTCACAAAGGAACCAGCACCTCTGATCTGTGACAAATTAAAAGTCGAATGTCCCAGAAACGCCGCCACACTCATTCCATGCATATTACCAGTCAAGCTATGTTCTTCGGTATTCAAGTCTGCATGAGCATCGAACCAGATCACACCTAAATTGCTGTAATGAGCAGTTAACCCTGCCAAAGTACCAATAGCTACGCTATGGTCTCCCCCAAGCACAACTGGAAAGGCTCCCTCTTCGAGAGCAGATGCTACTTCTTGACACACATGCTCACTGACCTGCTGAACCTCATTCAGATACTTTACTGTCTTGCGCCCAAGTGGTGTTACTGATTGTGTGGGGCAATCCACACGCACCTCTCTATTGAAGAGAAACCCCAAACTCGCAATTTCGCGTTTCAACCCGGCGGTGATCAGTTCATCAGGGCCTAACTCGGCCCCATTTCTAGCACCAGCTAATCCAAAAGGAACTTTAATCAGAGCCACTTCTTGTTGATGAGTCTTTACATGGCGAGTATCCTGACCAGAACCATTTCGCATCGCCTGCTCTCCTGTAGTCAAAACATCCTCATTTTTCATAAAGTATCGCTCCCTTTCATCGCTGTTGAACTACAATCCAATGAAGCATCTTACCCTTACGATGAAGCATCACCAAGCACTTCTTTAATAATCTCTATAGCCCAATCAATCTCAGATTCCTTGATGGTTAGTGGGGGAGCAAAACGAATAGTTGTTTCATGCGTTTCTTTACAAAGTAATCCTGCCGACATCAGACGTTCGCAATAAGGTCGTGCAGGGCCATCCAGCTCAACCCCAATGAATAAACCTTTGCCCCGAATTGCCCGAATCGCAGAGCTCTGAATACCTTGAAGTTGTTCCATAAAATGAATCCCCAGCCGCTCTGACCGCTCCGCAAGCTTCTCATCTTCCAAAACATCCAAAGCGGCCACTGCTACCGCACAGGCAAGCGGATTACCCCCAAACGTAGAACCGTGTGATCCCGGTTCAAACAGATCCAGAATGTCTGCTTCGGCAGCGATTGCGGAGATCGGCATCACACCACCGCCAAGCGCTTTGCCCATAATCCATATATCCGGTTCGACACCCTCCCAATCAGAGGCGAATCGGCGCCCCGTTCTCCCAAATCCGGTCTGGATCTCATCCGCCATGGTCAAGACTCGCTGCTGTCTGCATATCGCAAACGCCTCTGCCAAGTATCCGGCTGGAGGAATAATAATTCCCGCTTCACCCTGAATGGGCTCAACAAGGAAACCCGCCGTATTCGGTGTGATCGCTTGTTTCAAAGCCTCCAGATCACCGTAAGGGATAATTCGGAACCCAGGTGTGAACGGTCCAAAATCCTTTTTATATTCAGCAGACGAGGAAAAAGAAGTAACCGTAAGGGTTCTCCCATGAAAATTGCCAGAGCATACGATGATTTCAGCCTGATTTTCAGGTACTCCCTTGCACCGATATGCCCATCTTCGTACGGCTTTTACCGCTGTCTCAACCGCTTCTGCTCCCGTATTCATAGCTAAAATTTTGGATTTCCCCGTAAACGTGGACAGTTTTTGATAAAATATTGCTGCAGCATGGCTGTGAAATGCCCGTGATGTCAATGTGACCTTGTCTGCCTGATCTTTCAACGCTTGAATAATGACAGGGTGTCTATGCCCATGATTCAGTGCTGAATACGCACTTAACATATCCATATATCGGCGGCCTTCAGGGTCCTCTACCCACACCCCTTCTGCCTGTTCAATGACGATGGGAAGTGGATGATAATTAGGCGCAGCATACGTTTCCGACCATTGAATGAACATCTCGGTATCTGGCATTCCTTCACAACCTTCCGCATAATATTGTATACAAAATACAGTAACAGTGTATGCGAGTTGGTCTGCGTTTACGACTTGTTTCCTCCTTTTCCGCATCTGCCCTGTTTGTATACCAACCCTGCAACATATCACAATAACTTTATATTTACTGAAGATGAACCACTAGTCCTCGGATGAAGATCAAGAATGTACTCATGATATATTGTATACAATATACATAATATGATATGCACTTGTTTATATCCTCAATAGTAACAAACCTATACGAGGATGACAACGCTTTTTCGATCATTTTCAGACTCTAGTTCCATAAAATGTTTACTGAATATCGTGACTTATGTAGCTCTCAGCGTGCGAACTTTGCTTGCCCAACTTCCCCCTCGATGGTAAGATGATAAAAACTTGAAACACCCGGACGGCACGCCCTGCATGGCTTTATAACCATTAATCATGACTATACATATAGAAGGGAGAATTTGTATGGAGGTTCCTAAATACCGTTCCTTGAAAGACCACGTCTACGATTACATTGCTCAGAAGATTCAGGACGGGACGCTTCTTCCCAACCAGAAGATTAACGAAGCCGAAATTTGCAAAAAGCTGGATATCAGTCGTACCCCAACTCGGGAAGCTTTATTTCAGTTGACCTCTGACAATTTGTTGCAATATATCCCGCGCAGGGGATTTATTGTTGCTCCTTTTGACACAAGCAAAAAGCTTGAATTCTCGCAGGCCATCGGTGCGCTGGAGGCACTAGCCGCCACACTTGCAGTGGATCATCTCAAAACGTCAGAACTTATAGAGATGGAAGCCCTAATCGCCCGTATGGACGAAGATATCAACCAGCTCGATCTGGCAGCCTATAGCAAAAATCAGTATTTGTTTCACAACCTGTACATCCAGCGTTGCGGCAACGCCACCGTTATTGAGATGTTGAACACACTTAAGAACAGCTTCATTCGTCAGTCCTATGTCAGTGATAACAAGCCAAAACTATCCGAGGTGCTGCATGAAGTCAATGAAGAGCACAAACAGATCTTAAGTGCGTTTCGTGCGAAGGACAAACCACAGCTGGAAGCACTGCTCAAACATCACTGGCGCATTATTGATAACGACATGCTGTAACGTATAAGGCAACCCACATCATGACGAATGAGGGTTGCCTCTTTTTCAATTAAGCCCAGCTTCCGTAGGAACTCTCGCCGTAAACACGGCATATCCCAGCCTTTTTCCGTACCTCAGAAGCAACCGGTCATTCGTACGACTCATTCGCTGTATATTTTTGTCCTCAATCCAGTTCATATCCATCTCACGTAAAGGGTCGTGATCGACTCCCCACTTGCCCATTGTACGCGATTGCTCCTTCACTTTAACTTCTGAGAATCCGCATCCCCTCAGCCGTTTCTTCCAAGCTGATACCGTTGCCAGTGTACGTATCCCATAAAATCGCTTCAGTCTGCGACTCATCAGTTCCGTTTTCCTTCCCGATAAAACCATTTCCCGATCGACAAGCAGTCCTCCAGGTTTCAGTACTCTCCTGTACTCAGCAAGCGCTTTGCGCCATGGGGTGAAAATCGTCACCGATTCAATAAAGACCACGTCCACGTGATTATCTGGTAAGGGTAATGCCGCAGCGTCAGCTTGAATAAAACGCACATCAACCCGCTCTTTACGCGCACGCCTTACTGCTTTATCCAGCATATGACGGTGTAGATCAATTGCAGTTACGTCGTACCCCTGCTGAGCCAGATAACATGCTGTTCTTCCCGTACCGCATCCTATCTCCAGAACACGAACCCGAGCAGGCAAGGATAATGAATCAAGCAATTGCAGCGTAGCCGAAAATCCACCAGGATGAGCACTTCCTTCTCCTAAACGAGCAAGCAAATCATGATAATCCACGACTCCCCCTCCTTCCCTTACTCCAGTCTATGGAACAAACCGAAAAACGGCTCCTGACTATGGAGATAACCGGGTACTCGTCCATACCAATCCACTCGTTTCCTACTATGATATACAAACCGTTGATTTCAGGCGGCAAACCGCAACGATGAGGGGGATATGCATGCACAGAATTCATCCGGTATGTGAAGAAACGGTGTCACCGCATGTGGGGCGCCCTGTCTGTCTTGTCATGAGAGACGGCACGCATATGTATGGTACACTTGGAGGTTGCCGGGATGGGAAGGTCTACTTGAATGAATGCTTTCAAGGTCCACGCCTGTCTTCCATCCAATCCAAGCAACAACTGCGTAGAGTAAACAAAAAGAAATTAACATCCGCCAGAAAAGCTAAATCTTCAGCTTATGGTGGCTACCCATATGGCGGTGGATACGGTGGTTATGGCGGTTACGGATACGGAGCTGGCTATGATGTTGCCCTAATCGCTACATTGTTCCTTCTTCCATTCTTATTTATCTAAACCTCAATAACAATTAGCTATTATTAGCAATCAACAAAAGCCTCTTCTTGTTCGATTACGGAACAGGAAGAGGCTCTTTTTATACAACAAAAAAGGCATTCGCCTTAAACGAATGCCAGGATGTTCTTATTTAATTTTCCTACCTCAGTAACGGATGTTTAACTTTATTAAAAAAAAACACCTCGTGAGAGGCGGGTAAGCTATATTAAATCCGATTTCCTTTAGACATCGTTTTCAGGTTGCTATTCGAATTCTCAAGCAATGGCAGCATCCTAGTTGTGCTAACCATCTCAGAAGCACATATTGGACAAGTAGGCACGCTATCAAACGCAAAATTGTCCCGCATCCATCCTTTGCACGTATCACTCGTACATTCCCAGATTGCTGCATCTGCTTGTGGAATTTCTTCCAACGGTTTTTTGCGATTATACATGACTTCTACCCCCTTTGTTATGGAAACACATCTTACTGACGTCATTTCACAAAAGCCACTGCTTAGCGGAAGTGTAACGTCCGCCGAACTTCTGCCTCGACAACGGTTGGGTCAACTTCATCTATTCAAATCAAAAAAAAGAAGCTGCCTTTATCATTATAACATGTTAAAGGCAGCTATGCTTTAATTACAGTTTTACAACTTCTTCTGCTTGAGGACCACGGTTTCCTTGTACAATTTTAAATTGCACGCGTTGACCTTCGTCCAGCGTTTTGAAGCCTTCGCCTGTAATAGCGCTGAAGTGTACGAATACATCTTCTCCGCCTTCAACTTCGATGAAACCGAAGCCTTTATCAGCGTTGAACCATTTTACTGTTCCGTTTTGCATGTGAATTACACCTCCAAATAAAGATTAACATGTTCCTTTGTTCTTTGCAGCAAGCAAATAAAAATTCACACATTGAAAAAGGTACCAGTCATAAACTATAAGTGATCGCCCTTTACAATATGTGAATTAGGTTTTCAACTCTGTACAACTTGATTATTAGTATACCTCTAATCGATTCAAAAAGCAAATCATTGTATTTTCTTTTCAAACAGCTTTGGAAATACCTGTTTATTATGTTCAAGCCATAACTGGCCTGTGTTGTCCTCTGTGAAAAATTGTTTATCTCCAGTCTTATGAAAGGATATGCAGTTCCCATCCAACTTATACATGATTTGTGAAAATGTTCTGTCCTTGCATATCCATCATACTCAGGGGCCTACTGCCAACCTCACTCAGAGTCAATGCAACAATATGTCGGGGCCCGGCGTAACAACACAACTAAGTCCATGCCCACATAAAAGCATCGCGATCCCAAGCAACCCGCCCGCCATGAAGCTTGCGAAATGCCTTTTTCACCTCTTTGGACAAGGAAGCATTACCGTTCTCATTAACAAAAACAAAATGCTCTCCGTAATGAGTTCTTACATATTCTATTGCCACTTCCTGACGAAGTGTGCCTGTAAACTTAATCTCAGCGACCATCCATTCAGCTACGTCCTGCGCCGTCTTTTCCATTATTTCACCTGCCGTTCTTCAAATACACCTTGGTTAAACTTCTCTTGCCTAGCTTTCCACTGTCTAGAGTATACCACGGTAGCGAGAAATACGAAAAAAGGCAAGAACGGATCAGGGAATAATAGGAGAAATAAAAGTTCTATAATCCTTTTCGGAGCATGTGTACCCATTCCAAAGAGTGCGTAATATAATACCTTGCATGAACAGCTTGAAAGCTTCGTAAGGGAGGGCACGGTCCTTTGTTATTTCTAGCCGCGTAACAGATCTATCAACACGTTATGACTCTTTAGTCATAATATAGTCACTCCGATCCCTATCTCGATTTGGATAAAAACATAAAAAGTAACAAAAAAGAGATATATCGAATTGTAAATTACCCTAAAATCAGGTATGGCTTATCCCTCTGCCTGTCCATTATAGTAAGAATAAGATTTAAACTGCAGGGGTGCTTCATCCATTTAGCGTCAACTGACTATGAAACTTAGATAACGATGAAATTGATAATGCATATTGAATCAGGGAGGATTTTATGAAAGCATTTTTTAAAAGATGGGGACATCTGCTGGCCATTCTATGTATACCACTTCAAGGCTCCATTTATATGTTCCTAGGTAGTCAAGCGGGAAGTGATGTCTTTTACAATTATGCCTGGATTGATACACAGATTCCTTTTATCAAAGAATTTATTATTCCATATGTCAGCTGGATGCCTATTCTATATCTAAGCTTTCTCTATCTTGGTTTAACGAATAAGTCGTTATTCTGGCGGACACTGCTCATTTATAACGTCGGGGTGATGGCGGCCAATGTTTGTTTTGTGGTATTCCCCTCGTATGTACCACGTCCGGAAGTGACTGGAACAGATCTAAGCAGTGTACTTGTGCAATTCATCTATTCCAATGATGCGCCTGTGAACTGTTTTCCAAGCGTCCATTGTTTAACAAGCTACATGTTGTTCATTATTCTTAACCGGCATCTGAACGTTAAACCTGCCGTGCGAATCTTCGGCTCCGTCTGGTTATGGCTCATTATTGCTTCAACTGTCTTCGTCAAACAGCATTCCATGCTGGACGTCGTTGGTGGCATTGCTTTTGCTGAAGCCGCGTATTGGGCAGTTCATGTCTTTGCGAAACGCCTGGGACAGACCGCAAAAAACAGCAAGCAACCACTCCGATCTACGCAGCCAAGCCGAAATGCCTAACGTATTTTCAGGACAAAACATTGTAGATAAACAGGTTGCGACATGTTACATTTCAACAACAACAACATTAATAATGAAAGAGGGCATCTTAGCCCTCTTTTTTTTCATTCATCAGACCAAATTTATTTATGAAAAACTCTACTAGACCAGCAAGGGCTGTCATTTGTTAGACAATCGGGGGACGCTCATGCAAGAGATCGGATGGCGGACTGCCCATGAGCCGTTTGAATATGCGGTAAAAGTAAGACAAGTCCCGGTAGCCGAGAAATTCGGCAATTTCCTGGATGGAGAGCTGCGACTCGGTGAGCAGGTAAAGAGCCCTTTTCATCCGTTGATCATGGACATACTCACTAATGGTCTGATTCGTTACACTTTTGAACAGGGAGGCTGCATAGTTGGGAGACTTTCCGATCTCGTCACCAAGCTCTTCCTTAGTTACTTTCTCCCGATAATGCTGCTCAATATAACGTTTCATCCGTTCCACGTACCGATGCCTCTCTGGTGGAATGATCCCTCGATCGAGTTCCCGGTTAATATAAATTAGGACTTCCATCAATAAGGCCTGGCTCATCATGACATAATAAGAAGGACGCTCTTCCCATTGTTGCTGAATGCCCTTCATTCTCTGATGAATCAGTTCGTAACAGCCCGGTTTATGCCTCAATGGTTCACGCTGTTGAAGTGCAGGCAGTTCTGCGGTCTCATTTTGCCTCAACAAAATAACAAACTGGGTGTGCGTAACGGTAGGAATACTCTTTCCATAATAGGGTGTCCCACCGGGAATAAGTAACAATTCACCCTTTTCCATGATCTGTTTATCTCCGTTCACCCAATATACACATTTTCCATATGTAACCAAGCTAAGACGCCAAATCCCTTGTGGTTGCACGGCTTCTTCGTACCACCCTACGCCATTCACATGATGTACTTCAAGTGGAGTAACCATATAACACCTCATTATCGGACTATACTCTAATCATTGTACTATAGTTCATATCGTGATTCGACAGAAAACGCTACAATGTACACATAAGCACTAAATATGAGGAGGATATTAGCATGTTGAAAACCAAAATTATTTGTACTATGGGACCTGCTTGTGACTCAATCGAAACGTTGAAAGTAATGATTCAGGAAGGTATGACAGTTGCCCGTTTGAATATGGCTCATGGAGAGCTGGAAGATCACGTGGGACGAATTAACAATATCCGTACAGCTGCTGCTGAACTGAACAAATACGTACCTATTATGATGGACATCAAAGGACCGGAAGTACGGATCGGCAAATTAAAAGAAGCTTCTGTTCACCTTCAAGCAGGTAAAGAACTCACGCTTACCACAGAAGACGTTCTCGGCGATGTAGAACGAATCGCTGTAAATTACCCTGAGTTGAATCTGGTTGTTAAACCAGGAGATCGCATTCTGATTGACGATGGATTGGTTGATCTGACGGTATTGTCTGTTGAAGGTTCAGAGATTCACTGCAAAATCATTAGCGGCGGTATCCTGAAACCACGTAAAGGTGTGAACCTGCCGGGAATCAAAACGACTTTGCCAGGCGTAACCGAGCGTGACGTCATGCACATCGGATTCGGGATCGAGAACAACATCGAAATTATCGCAGCATCCTTTGTTCGTAAAGGCGATGACATCCGTGAGATCCGTAGCATTCTCAAAGAACGCGGTCAAGACCATGTACAGATCATCTCCAAAATCGAGAACCAGGAAGGTATGACCAACCTGGATGATATCATCGAAGCATCAGACGGCATTATGGTAGCTCGTGGTGACCTCGGGGTTGAAGTTCCCATTGAAGACGTACCGATGATGCAAAAAGAAATGATCGACAAATGTAACAAGGCCGGCAAACCGGTTATCGTCGCTACACACATGTTGGAATCCATGCAAGTAAACCCTCGTCCAACTCGTTCCGAGGTAAGTGACGTGGCAAATGCGGTGCTGCAAGGCGCAGACGTTGTCATGTTGTCTGGCGAATCCGCTGCTGGTAAATATCCGATCCAATCTGTTCGTACGATGGCTGCTGTTGCACGTCGCGCAGAAACGATGATTGATTACAAAGAACAATTCAACCAAAAATCTGCACAACAAGTGGCTGACATTACCGAGGTCATCAGTCAGGGAGCAGTAAGCTCTTCCCTCGTTCTGAATGCTAAAGCCATTATCACTTCAACAGAGAGTGGTTTTACCGCTCGCATGATCTCGAAATACCGTCCAAAAGCACCAATTATCGCGGTCACGCAACATGAAGAAGTACTGTCCAAAATCTGCCTGCTCTCCGGGGTTATTCCGGTAATGGGCGATAAAGTGACAACAACGGATGAAATGTTCGAATCTGCAACACGAAATGCGATCAAAACAGGTTACATTGAAAAAGGCGACATTATCGTATTGTCCGCTGGTGTTCCAATCGGCCAATCCGGTAACACCAACCTGATTAAAGTACTGCAAGTATAATTACGAATCGCGGCATAGCGTTCTATAAAAAGAATGAAATCAAAAATCCACCGGGATGTGAAATCCGGTGGATTTTTGATTTTCCTCTTTATATTTACTACACTCAAAGTTGATCGAGAAAAATGGATCTATTTTTTACACAAAAACGGAGAGGACAGAAAAACCTGGAAAAGCGAAGCTAAAAGCTTTCTGAAAGAAAGCTACATCGGAAGCATAGGCTTCGCCTTTATCACCGGATTTTAACCTTTAGAAAAGGGAACAAAAAAATCTGGGGATAACAGCGATTGAAAGGGTATTCTGTCATCGGAGTGTTACGTGTAAACACCTTACTTCGATTAAGTCGTTCTACAAATTGCGCGAATAGTTCACCAGGTCCTGCGACATATTGTTGATCTCATCCATTGAAGCATTGACCTGCTGTGTCAAAGCCGCCTGATTTTGAGTCAATGTGGACATGTTGCCAATATGTTGCAAAATATGATCAATTAACGTTTTCATTTTCTGCATGCTATCTTCAATGTTGACTGTTGCCTCCGAACTGTGATCAGCCAACTTCCGCACTTCGCCAGCTACAACGCCGAATCCCAAGCCCAGCTCACCTGCCCGCGCGGCTTCAATGGCTGCATTCAAACCGAGTAGATTCGTCTGACTGGCAATCTCCCGGATAAACGCAGTAATATTTTTCGTTTCTTCTACACTATCCCGCACCTGCGTTGCGGCATCAGCAGATAACTCCTGAGCGTTAACCAGTTCCTGTGCCTGATCTGTGATTGAGTTAATGCCCCGTACCATCTCTTCGATCGATTCTGACAATTGTTTTGTTTTCAGATTCATCGCTTCAACAATCACTTCTTTATTCTTCTGGTGAGTCACATCCCGAATGGTTCCAGCAACACGAAGCGGTACTCCATTCTCGTCACGAATGGTTTCTCCACCTGCATGGTACCAGCGATACTCCCCGTCTTTCCGTTGCAAACGGTAATCGAGATCATACGGCGTTCTGCCGCTGTAATCATTCATATGTTTAGCAAACTCATTGATTGTCCGGTCATGGTCTTCCGGGTGAAGACGACTGCTCCAGCTGCTAAATACATTCGGGAAATCTTCTTCATTTTTAAAACCCAGCTCTCTCCGGAATTGCGGGGACCACCAAAATTCATTGTTTGGATTGACCACGTCCCCGGCTACCACCGTCATATCCCACGGTGCCTCCACAAGTGCACGGTTAACAAGATCATAACGGGTAACAAGCGCCTCCAGTTCATCTGACTTGGTCTTCTCCTCATGAATATCGAACATGACTCCAATTAACTTAACCGGAGTACCTGTAGCACTTCTCACAAGTCGTCCAAGGCACCTGAACCAACGTACTTCTCCATTTTTCAAAAGCATACGGCTAGTAATGTTATATCCATCTCGATCATTCGGATTATTCACATGTCTCGTAATATGCTCTACAAGCTGCGGTCTGTCCTCTGGATGTACGGATTTAGCCCAGCTTGCGAACTCATTCGGAAAGTCCTTTGAATTACTGTAACCCAGCATCTCGCGGAATTCTGCCGAGAATGAAACGACGTTATTGTGATCCAGCGGATCGCCTGCAACGATTTCCGACTCCCATATACCCGCATGAAGCGCCTGATTCAACATCGTAAGACGCAATTGCGCAACCTCATGCTGTGACTGCAGCAGTTGCACCGCTTTCCGGATATTTTCCAGAATTTCATTGTTTCCTTGACCATCGGCGTCTGTCCCATTCCAGAACAAGCCATTCTGTGCGTTCTCAAGCAATTGACGGCTGTAACTCAGCAACTGCTCATGTGAATCTACACGATTTGTTTTGGTTACTTCACTACGTTTCAGAAACATCGGCAATATCCCCTCTTATATCAGGTGTCTTTATATATACTTCGACATAAAAAGACAATAAGTGTAGGTCTAAAGTCGCTAATATAAAAAAAAACGCAAAGCTCGACCCGTTAGGGCAAGATTCACGTTGTTAACTGACTCCATTATTTTTAAAATCTCGGTTTGCGTGAATATCATTCTTTTCTTACCATCCGAAATCAAGCGTTTTGCCCGTCTCTGCCCACGTCTTGATGCTGCTTAGAACCATCCACCAGCTATTCTGCGCATTGGCAAAGGACGGATGATTGTCTGTAAACTGATCATTGATCAGCGTCAGCTTGGTACACTCTCCCACGCTCTCTAACCGGAAGATGACTCTCGACTGGAGCTCGGCATGATTGGCATGGTACGAAGGCCCCGGATGTTCCCGATAACTAAGCGTGGAGAGCGGTTCAAACTCCAGAATCTCGCCATATACATGAACGGTTTCCTCACCATCATTACCCGGCCCAACATAGGCAAAGGGCTGTCCAGGTTGAAAATTCGAGCGAAGCTCACTGCCAAAAAAACTGCTACGCGTACCCTCTGGGGAAATCAGGGCATTCCATACTTCATCACGTCCTGCATTGATATAAAATTCATATTTTAGATCCATTAGATAGTCACTCCCTTTATACATTCAAATTGCGGCTGTTCCCCGCACGTTTATCCTACCGTTAAACTCGTGGCTCGTATTGTAAAAACGCGACAACGACGAAATATCCGGTATACTAAATGAGATCGATTGTACCGGAATCATTTCATCATCATATCCAATCAGGAAGGAGAGTACACAAGAATGAAAAGGACAGGCCATCCTGTTTCCCCCTCCATGGGACTTCTGCATTTGCAAGAGGGCAACCAACGATATGAGTTATTACGAGTGCCTCCAGCCGAGGTGCTGGTTCCTTTTGTCAAACATTACTGGATGGTCTCCTGGGATCTTGCAGATCTTGAGCCGTATCCCCAGCATGTAGTACCTAATCCCTGCGTCAACCTGATTGTTGAGCGAAACAAAACTTATTTTTTCGGGCCTTCTGATCAAAAGTTTACCTACACTGTTCACGGTAAAGGCCGTGTGTTTGGCGTAAAGTTCAAACCGGGAGGGTTCTATCCTTTTCTTCAAGCACCCGTATCTACACTCTACGGGAAACCACTGGAGGTATCTGGCCTGTTAGGCATCCGTGCCAGAACATTAGAGGATATTTTGCTAGGTGAAGACGCCATGGAGGACAAGGTCCGTTATATGGATCAGGTGCTTTCTGCACGCCTTCCCTCGGAGGACATAGAAGCGAACTTAACCTGCGCTATCGTGCAGCACATTGAGCAGGATCGGGATATGTTGAGAGTAGATCAGCTGTCAGCCCGCTGGAATCTGCATACACGTAAGCTCCAGCGTTTGTTTAATCAATATATCGGCATCAGCCCCAAAACAGTCATCCAATTATATCGTTTGCAAAATGCGGCCGAATGCATAGAAAATGGTTTAACCTGCGACTTAAGCAAGTTATCTCAAGACTTGGGATACCACGATCAATCCCATTTTATTAAAGACTTTAAATCCATTATTGGCAGTACACCTGAAGAATATATGCTGTTGTCTGAACACGTTCCATTAGGTAGAGATGTAAACCACGCAGGACGATAATCTATACAAATACGGCGGCCGGATATCTAGGGCAAGTGTACCACTTCAATGGTGTCTCCTGTGTGAACGACACCCTCACGTTCAACGGAACAGACGATACCGCGTTTCTTGCGGGCGGCCGGCACAAACTTTTTGCGCAAACCCTCCTGTCCGTAGAACTGTTCAATGACTTTTCCAGGATGCACACAAGGCAGGTTCTCTCCTTCACAGATCAAGCCTGTTCCATCAGGAAACAGAAGTCTGGTTCCCACAGGCAGTTCGGTCAATCGCTCTATACCGCGCACCAGTATATTGGCTCCGAGCCACTCGGGACGAACTTCCGGAATGCTCATCTTTTGGGCAATCCATGCGCACTCTTCTTCAGAAACGATGCTGATCTGCCGGCGATTGGCAATCAGCGTACCACGTTTGTAGATTTTCTGACGGGAATCTGCTGGTCTTAACAAACCGTAATGCCGATCCCCCGGTATTCCCGCAAGTTCAATATCTATAAAGGGCACTACCCTTGTCACAAATGTAGACGGATCATCTGCAAGCAAAACAAATTGAGCCGTTCCCATTAAACTCCCTCCTTTTCCGGATAACCTGCTTTCCCTTGTTGGTCTTTCATTGTTAGTTTGTGTATGAATCTTGGACGTTCGGCAGATGCTGATAGATATGTCTTATTATTTTACCCATTTTTCGAAGTTAGAAGAACATTCCGAATAAAACCTTAATACAACACACACAATTAAATTGCTAAAAATTAATTTGAAATTTTTCGCCTTTATGCTAATCTATATATTAAGTAGATTGTGAAGTTCATTACATATTAGAAAGCAGGGTGTTTCTTTTGATCGGTACTATTTTTGTCGCTCTTGTAGCTGTTGAACACTTCTATATCATGATTATGGAGATGTTCATGTGGACACGTCCACGCACGATGAAAACGTTTGGCACTACACCGGAGTTTGCTAACTCCACCAAAGCTCTTGCCGCTAATCAGGGTCTATACAACGGTTTTCTTGCAGCCGGTCTGATCTGGGGCCTGTTATATCCGGATTCCAGTGTAGGATTGCATATTCAGATTTTCTTCTTAGCATGTGTAATCATTGCGGCTCTCTACGGCGGTGCAACTTCTTCACGGTCCATTATCATTAAGCAAGGGTTGCCGGCAATCATAGCGCTATTGCTTGTATTGTTCCTGTAACTTGTTTAAAACGTGCATAATCTGCGACTGGACCCTCGGATATGGTAAGGTAGGAAGTATATCTTACCAATCACCAGAATGGTTCTGGAAGTAGGAAGGGGAACATGTCATGGGACTGTTTGACAAGCTGCGTCGGCGCAAAAAGGAAAAGGTACAATCCAGCGTTGCTGCTCCGCAGACGGATTATAGTCAAACCATTGTCGGATTTGTGCTATTAGAACGGGAAGACTGCGATTTTAATCTTTTTATCGACCGGATGAAGATGGAATGGAATATTGAGATTAATGAGCAAGCCGAGGAAGGCAATCTCTTCTTTGAAGTCGATGGAATGCAGGTCGTGTGCGCTCACATTGCCGCACCTGTACCCGATCGAGAGGTCGAGGAGAATGCGAAGTTAAACATTCTTTGGCCAGAAGCTGAACAGGTGACTTCACGGCACCAGTCTCAGATCATTGTATCTGTTCTCAATGCAACAGATGCTATCCAGGGACATATCCTTTTTACTCAAACCGCATCCGCATTACTGCAATTGGATCATGCTCTCGCAATCTACATGTCTCCACTTGTCGTTGAAGCAGGTAAGTATGTGGAGGTAAGCCGCGGGCTTAAGGAGGATGAATTACCGGTACCTCTGTGGGTGTTCATTGGTCTGTATCAAAACCTCGAAGGCGCTTCAGCATATACTTACGGCCTCCGTAACTTTGGGAAAGTGGAGATGGAGATTGCCGGATCGTCCAAGCCATTAAGTGATGTCTTTGAGATGATGTTTATGACAACCACCTATGTTGTCGAGAATGATGTTACCCTGCATGATGGTGAGACTCTTGGATTCACTGCAGAGCAGAAACTAAGCATCACTCTTTCCAAGGGAATTGCTACGGAAGGGGAAAGCCTGAAGATTGGTTTTTAACCGTTTCCGCTACTACCTTGCACTACTGATGGATGTTCATAAAAGCCGTCTAGGAATTTATTCCGGGCGGCTTTTATGATTCCCCCAACATGGATGACTGGATCATAGAACCTCCACATATCTACATCTTGCATTCAACAAAAAATAATAGTCCATTCGTACTATGATGATATGTGTATACATTTTTATTTAACGTATAAAGGAGTATGATTAATAGGCCAATAGGCTCACACACATAAATTGATGAATGAGGAGTTGCCTGTATGTCTGTCAGACGTTTGGATTCACCTAAACCTATTATTGAAATTGTCTGGGAAGGGATTGTATCACCAGAGCAGGTCGAACAAGTTAATACTGAAATCGAGAGAATTGCTCCCCAGCTGGATAACGCATTTGATGTGCTCGTCGACATGAGAAATTTGAAAGCCTTTCCACAAGATACCAAAGATACAATGGTTGCGCATCAAAAACGGGCAAAAGAACTGGGCATGAAGCGGGCTAGTGTAGCTGTCGGTGGAGCGATCGCCAAGATGCAGCTTAATCGAATCTCCAAAGAATCAGAACATCAGACGGAATTTCAATGGGAAACATATGATGAGGCATTGGCATTTTTATTGAAATAAACATGCGAAATATAGCTCTTATATAGACAATGGGGTTCTCCGGTGGGGAGCCTCTTTTTGGCATTTGAACATTTAGGGCGGTAACTTTAGAGAAAGAACTAAAATTTGATTTCGAAATGACGATATATTGCATAAGCTTGCGAAGAAAAAAAGAGATTAGCATGTGGGGGGAATTGGAATGAAGCTCAAACCTAAATTAATGATGATGTTTCTGACAGCCGTGCTGATCGCTGCATTGCCAATCGCATTACTTGGTTTGTATCAGACGGAGAAACAAGCCACTCGTAATGTTGACTCCGCGCTCAAGGGTGTGATGACCTCTTCGGCTAACCAGTTGGACGGCTGGATTTCCAGTAACGCCAAAATTATCGAAACATTAGGCTTTGTTATTGAAGATGGCGTACCTGAAGGGGCGCTTACAGAAAACTATTTTAATGTGATGAACAAGGGCAGCAATAAAGAAAATTTGTCTGATCTCTATTTTGGCTCGGAAAAGGACGGGACTTTCATGAACGGTTCCGACTGGTCTCCAGATGCCGACTATGATCCCCGTAAACGCCCATGGTATGAGCAAGCTAAACAAGCGGATGCTCTGATGTTCTCCGATCCTTACCAGGATATGATGACCAAAGAGTATGCCGTATCCATCGCGATACCTGTACATAACAAGGAGGGCGCTTTGGAAGGCGTCGTTGCAGGCGATCTACTACTCTCCAAATTAACGGACACGGTCAAAAAAATTAATCTGAACGGACTCGGATACACCTTTATGATAGACAAAAATGGGATGCTTCTCGCCCATCCAGAGGAAAAAATGGTGAACACCTCGGCCAAGGATAATTTAGAATTAAGCCCTTTGCTGGCAGATATGCAGAGCAACCCTTCAGGGGAAAAGTCGTTTCATTATAACGGCGAAGATTACCTGTTATTCTATAACCAGATTCCTAGTACAGGCTGGGTGATCGGTTCCGTGATTTCAAAAAAACTTGCCTATGCTGAATTTTATCAGTTGCGTAATAATTATATTCTAATTATTGGAGCTACACTTCTGGCTGTACTGGCTGGAGCTTACTGGGTTGCGACTCTGTTCATTAAACCGTTGAAACAGCTGCACCAGACCTCCATGCAAATGTCAGGCGGTGACTTCACGGGACGGGTTAACGCGAAGGGCAAAGATGAATTTGCCGAACTCGGCATCGCCTTTAACCAGATGTCAGATCAACTCGGCACACTGCTACGCCAAGTCACCACCTCGGCTGACCGAGTACACAGCATTTCAGAAGAGATGCAGGAACACACGGAAAATACCAAACGAATTGCTGAACAAATCTCGATTGCCACAGATGAGCTGGCTCAAGGCTCCAGCACACAAGCTGAATCCGTCTACGACGGATCAGGTCGTCTGGCTATTATGAGTGACAACGTTGGGGGTATTAACCGCAGTGTAGAACAATCGGTGGAGATGATACGTGACGCCGGTGAAGCGATGCTCACAGGTCTGCAAGCCGTGGATCACCAGGTTGAACTGGCAGACGGCAATCGACACTCCATTGACCGGGTAGGTGAGTCGATTACACTGCTTGCCGACAAGTCTCAGAAGATTGAGGGCATCGTGGCTATGATTCAAGGCATAGCCTCTCAAACCAATCTGCTGGCGTTAAACGCCTCCATTGAAGCTGCTCGGGCGGGTGAACACGGACGGGGCTTCGCTGTTGTGGCAGAAGAAGTACGCAAGCTTGCCGAGCAATCTGCTGACTCTGCCAAAGACATTATCGTACTGCTGAATGAAATTCAGACAGCCAGCGGCATGAGTGTTAACGAAGTACGCACGGCTGAGCAGGGTGTTGAACAACAGGTTGCTGCCGTGCACAACATGCGTGAATCCTTCGTTCGCATTCAACAGTCGATTGAGGGAATCGAAACTCAGCTGAAACAAGTGTCCTCTGCAACGACGGAACTGGACGACAATGCTGACAAAGTTGCCGAGGTGATCTCCAGCGTTGCGGCGATGT
The DNA here is from genome assembly GCF_007680605.1 of Paenibacillus xylanexedens. GTDB lineage: Bacteria > Bacillota > Bacilli > Paenibacillales > Paenibacillaceae > Paenibacillus > Paenibacillus xylanexedens_B. Next base: position 9,813 of record NZ_VEIO01000017.1, on the reverse strand, counting down.
CGGAGCAAAGCGCTGCTTCGACGGAAGAAGTGGCTTCTTCCACACAAGAGCAATTCAATTACATTACCAGCATCTCCGAGCGCTCCAATGAATTGGCTGAGCAATCCAAAGCACTGGCCGACGAGGTGAAAAAGTTCAAGGTGTAATCTTTGATATCAATACGGATGACCTCTGTAAAAGGACATGCATATCCAAGCTCATTAAATCAAGAAATCAGCATTATAGATATAAAAATACAGACCTTATTATGCTCCAGATGGTGCTAATAAGGTCTGTTTACTGTTTGGTTATGTGTCACAGACACCATTGGACACTTGCATGGTACCGCAGCAGATAAATAATCAACATGTGCGGTTAGATCCCGTGTATTACATCAAATACTGTGACTATTTACGTAGCTCTGCTGGTGCTTGACCTGCCGAATCCCGAACCACCAACTCCGGTTTAAGTACAATTTTTTGTGGAGCCTTCTGCTCATCCTTTAGCTCATCGATCAACAAATCCACTGCACGGCGACCCAAATCTTCAATTGGTTGGGCAATCGTGGTTAGGGGCGGGCTCGTTACCGAAGCGAGAATCGTATTGTCGAATCCGATAATGGATACATCTCTCGGTACACGTAGTCCCAACTCCTTGGCTGCTTGAAGTGCACCAATCGCCTGTATATCATTACAACAGAATAAGCCTGTCGGATGATTCTGTTCACCGAGTAGCCGCAACGCCTCTTGTTTGGCAGAGCCTAGATCTGCAGCTGATTCGCGGATCTGATTGGACTCCAGTACGTATCCTGCCTTATTTAATGCTTCACGGAAGCCGCGTATCCTTTCCTGACTGCTACTGACTTTGGATGGCTCAGACAAGACCGCCAGACGAGTATGTCCAAGTTCAAGCAGATATTGCGCAGCCAATAAACCGCCAAGCCTATCGTCAATAGTGACCGTATGCACCGACAACGCGGGCATATGGCGGGCAATCAGCGCAACAGGCATCGACTGCTGCAAGAGCGGTGACAGAATTTCTGCATTATCGATCCCGGTTCCGATCATCATGCCGTCGACTCTTTTTTGCTGCAACAGATTCAGGTATCGCTCTACTCGCTCGTCCTTGTTATCCGTACTACAGATCACCACGCTATATCCCAACTGGCGGCTGCGGTCCTCTACTGCCCGGGCAAGCTCGGCAAAGTACGGATTCGAAATATCCGGTACAAGCAGGCCTAGCGTATACGTCTGTTTACCTGTCAGTGCAGCAGCAATTGCGCTCGGTTGATAGTGAAGCCGCTCCATGATCTCCATAATCTCGGCACGGCGTTTCTCGCTGATCTTGCCTTTGCCGTTAATCACCTGTGAGACGGTGGCAATCGATACCCCCGCCTCGCGTGCTATATCGTAAATGGTTGCTTTCATCGTTTTTCCCCATTTGTGCTATATATAAATTCATTATACATAGATGATTATTCTCTTCTTATTATGAAGGGGGAATACTGCTTACGCAATGTGAAGACGAAATTACTTATGACTTTTACTTTTTGAACAGCCACTCATGATCGGGATCGTTATGGAACTTCCACGTCCGTGTCGGCCCTGCCATCACATTCAGATAATAGACTTCATATCCCGGAGGCGCACCTACCGGATGGTATCCATTCGGTACAAGCACGACCTCACCGTTTTTCACGGCAAGTGTTTCGTCCATAGAACGATCATCGGTATACACGCGTTGAATGGCAAACCCCTGCTCCGGCTGCACACGGAAATAATACGTTTCTTCCAGCAATGATTCATCCGGCAACGCATCCCGATCATGTTTATGCGGCGGATAGCTCGACCAGTGACCGTCTGGCGTGAACACTTCAACGACCAGCAGGCTGTCAGCTTCTTTTTGCTCCGGTAAAATGTTATGGATATGACGCTCCAGATTGCCGTAACCGCGCCCTTCCACACCTACGTCCTCAGGAGCGATTAGTCGCGAAGGATACGTCCCTTTCCCTGGGGCAACACAAATCGCGATCTCCAGATCGGTAAGTGCCGTAACTTCAATCTGATCTGACGTGGACACATAGACGGAGTACGGAGGAATTTTTTCGAAAACGCTCATGCGTTTCCCGATATTCTCCCACGTGTGCTCCCGAGTACTTACATTCGCAAGCCCGCTGAGAAGCACAACACAGAGCTCCTGGTCCCCACTCTCACGGCTTAGCTTCTCCCCTGTTGCTAGTTTTGCAACCTGAAATCCGACGTATTCCCAGCCAGCAGATTCCGGTGTCACCGTTAATATTGTTCCGTCTGCCTCCGGGTTTACGGCAGGTTTTACGATAAGTTCTGACATGTTATTGATCCACTCCTTCCATCCTCGTCTGCTATCACTTGATCTGATCCTTATGTGACGGTATCGTTCATTTATTTGAAGAGAAAATTTGCTTCCTTCGGACTTTTCAGATACTCCCTAATTAATTTGCCGGTTGCGTCTCACGCGGTGCGCCTGGAACTTCAGTCATCTTCACAGGTCTTCCCTGCTCCATGGACATCTTGGCTGCCAAAGCGATCCGCTCCGCCTGTACGGCGTCGTTACCGTCCACGATGACCGGTATATCATGAATAATGGCATCGATAAAAAGAGCTGTCTCCTGCACATACGCTTCATTGTAACGTTCCAGGAAGAAGTGCAGTGGTTTGTCACGCATCAGACCAGCTGCTGTGCTGATCTCCGCTGTATTCGGATGGTCATTATCCGCTGAAGCGCTGCCCAAGGAACCGAATACTTCCACACGTTGATCATATCCGTACACGGCCTGACGGCTGTTGTCGATCACACCAATAGCACCATTAGCAAACGTCAACGTAACGATGGCTGTATCCACATCACCATGCTCGGCGAATACCGGATTAATGAGTACCTTACCTTTAGCATAAACTTCCTCGACTTCACTGCCAGACAGATAACGGGCCATATCGAAATCATGAATCATCATATCCATGAAAATTCCGCCGGATACCCGGATATATTCCGCAGGTGGTGGGCTCGGGTCACGGGAAGTAATCTTGAGAATATGTGGATCACCAATCGTACCTTCCAGCACATGGGAACGCACTCTTCTGAAGTTGTGGTCAAAACGGCGGTTAAATCCGATCTGAAGTTTCACGCCAGCCTTTGCTACAGCCGCTACAGCCGCTTCGGTCTGGGACAAGTCCATACTTACCGGCTTCTCACAGAAGATATGTTTACCCGCTTGTGCTGCTTGCTCGATCAACGGTACATGTGTATCTGTTGAAGAACAGATTAATACTGCATCAATGTTTGACATGGCAATGAGCTCACTGCTGTCTTTGGTGACAACAGAGATGCCGCGTTCAGTGGCCCATGCTTCCAGTTCAGGTCCTGCGAACAAATCACTGATCGCAACAATTTCGGCATGCGGGTTACGCAGCAGGTTGTCTGCATGGATTTTGCCGATACGTCCAGCACCGATAATGCCAATTCTTACTTTGTCCTTGCCCATTCCGTTATCCTCCCTATTTGCTTCCCTATGGTGTCTGGGAACTGAGCCCTTGCTCAGCGCCCCTGTATTGCATGCTGTACGCTGTGCGTTGATCGATTACCAGCGTGTAGTTACCATTTTCTTGCGAGTGTAGAACTCTACACCATCCGTGCCGTTAGCATGCAGATCACCGTAGAAGGATTTCTTCCAACCGGAGAATGGGAAGAAGGCCATCGGAGCCGGTACGCCCAGGTTCACGCCCAGCATACCCGCTTCAATCGTTTCACGGAACTGGCGCATATTCGCACCGCTACGAGTAAACAGACATGCCCCGTTAGCAAAGTCTGAACGGTTTGCCAGTTCTACCGCTTCCTCCAGCGTTTCTACTCTTGCCACCGAAAGTACTGGAGCAAAGATTTCATCTTTCCAGATTTTCATGGTGCTATCTACATGATCAAATACAGTTGGTCCTACAAAATAACCGGAGCCGTCTGTCGCCTGATCCTTGCGTCCATCCCGGATCAACGTTGCACCTTCCTGTTCACCTGATTCAATGTAACCCAGTGTACGCTCTTTGTGAGGTCCACGGATGACCGGTCCCAGGAATACCCCTTCGTCCATACCATTACCGATGTTGATCCGGTCCGCTGCTTCCACCAGCTTTTGTACCAAGGCATCCGCCACATCGCCAACAGCAACGACAACGGAACAAGCCATGCAACGTTCGCCAGCTGATCCAAATGCTGCACTTGTGATCTCTTTTACGGTCAGATCAAGGTCAGCATCTGGCATAACGATGGAGTGGTTCTTCGCACCAGCAAGTGCCTGAACACGTTTGCCGTGTGCAGAGGCTGTTTTGTAGATGTATTCAGCAACAGGTTGTGAACCGACAAAGGAAATCGCAGCAACTTCTTTATGCTCAAGCAATCCGTTTACAACGTCATGTGCACCGTGAACGATGTTGAGTACGCCGTCTGGAAGCCCTGCTTCTTTGAAAAGCTCTGCCAAACGTCCGGCCAGGAGCGGAGTACGCTCTGACGGCTTCAGAACGAATGTGTTACCGCAAGCAATCGCCAGCGGGAACATCCAGCAAGGTACCATCATCGGGAAGTTGAACGGAGTGATTCCCCCGATGACCCCGATTGGGTAACGGTACATGCCCGACTCCAGTCCTGTAGCGATGTCAGGCAATTGTTTACCCATCATGAGGTTCGGAGCACCCGCCGCGAACTCCACGCACTCAATGCCACGCAATACTTCGCCATAAGCTTCGGCATAACTTTTACCGTTCTCCAGTGTCACCAGTTTGGCTAGCTCTTCCCAGTGCTCTACCAGCAACTGCTGATAACGGAACAGAATGCGGGCACGGCGAGGAACCGGTGTAGTGCTCCATGATTTGAATGCTTCCCGCGCAGTCTGTACCGCCTGATCCACATCCGCTTGTTCAGACAGCGGCACGTATGCAATGATCTCTTCCGTAGCCGGGTTAACAACTGCTTCGGTTCGTGTCGTTGTTGGGGTTACCCAAGTACCCCCGATCCAGTTTTGTACATTCGTCACTGTTGCAGACGCTTCTGAAGTCCCTTTTCCCATGTGTGTTGTCTCCCCTCGTTTATGTGTTACTTCGGTGTATTTCTTTCCTATCCAGTGCGTATCTTCGTATCACGAAGTCCCATTGATTCAACATCGATCATCTAGAATAAAGCCATCTGTTTACGGCTGTATCAAGACGGAACAATCTCGCCCCGGTTGCAGCGTTCGATATAGTCATCCACCTGTTCCACCGTTGGCATGGCATCCGAACAACTGTGGCTGGAAATGACGATACTTGCTGCAGCACTTCCGTAGCTCATACTGCGCTCGATGGTCCACCCTTGCATTAAGCCGTAAAGGAAACCAGCCGCGTAAGAATCACCTGCACCGAATGTTTTCACGACACGAGCAGGGTAACTGTTAGCCCGATGTGAGAGCCCTTCACGCGTATATGCGATGGAGCCTTCTTTTCCGTGCTTGATCACAACGATTTTCGCTGAGAAATCAAACCATTTCTGTGCCGTCACCTGATCATTATGATCCGGGTTGTTTTCGAATGTCTCCATCATGTCGAACTCTTCTCGTGTGCCCAGAATGATATCGCATTTCTCGGCAGCGAGGTTATAATAAACGGCCGTTTCTTCATCCGATGTCCATGTGTATGGACGGTAATCGAGATCAAATACGATAATAGTGCCGTGTTTTTGGGCATAGGTCAGTGCCTGGATTACTGCTTCCCGCGATGGGCTCTGTGCGAGAGCTGTACCGGAGATCAACAACACTTTGGAATCCGCAATCAGCTGTTCCTGTACCTCGCTAGCCTGCAATAAAAGATCCGCTACGTTGTCTCGGTACATCAGGATACTACAGTCTGTCGGGCTTTTAATCTCGGTAAAAGCAAGTCCGGTTACTGCCCCAGTGTTGTCAGTTACCACATTAGAGGTATCGATCCCGTTTTTCTCCAGATAACTTTGGATGAATCTGCCCATCTGGTCACCTGCGATTTTGCCGATGAAAGCCGTCTCCATGCCAAGTCTGGACATGCCGATCGTAATATTGGCCGGAGAACCGCCAACATATTTGGTAAACGTCATCGTCTCTTCCATTGGACGGTTGATCTCATTGGCATTCAAATCGATGCACAAGCGGCCAATGGCAGTGAAATCCTTTTTCCTGGTTGCTGGAAAGGATACGTAAGTCATTGCGTTTGAGCCCCTTTCTATGGTGGAATCTCGATTGGTTAGGAGATGATTTCTACTCCATTTATATAAATTCATATTGGTTTATTCTATTTTGCCTCACTTACATATAGATGCTAGGCTGGTTAACTGTCTTTAATTGCGTTTGCTCTACTGCCCCTAGTACAGGGACTCCATATAGCTCAGAGAGCGTTTCGCATACTCATAAGGATTATGAATGGCAGGATCTTGTTCTCCTTCGAGCATCGCCCAGCCGTTGTATCCACGAGTGATCAGCTCCCGCAATATTGGTGCAAAATCAATGCATCCATCCCCCGGTACAGTGAATACACCTCTGCGAATACAACCAACAAAGTCAGATTGCTCTGCTCGTGCCTGATCCAGTACATCCGGGCGAATATCCTTCAGATGGATGTAAGCAATCCGGTCGTAATGTTTACGAAGCACCTCAAGTGGATCAGCGCCGCCATAGTAGGCATGGCCTGTATCAAAGAGTAAGTAAACCAGTGACGGGTCTGTGAGCTCCATCAAACGATCAATTTCCTCTGGTTGCTCAACTACCGTACCTCCGTGATGGTGATAAGTGAGTTTAAGCCCATACTCCTGGGCAATGGCACCGGCTTGGTTCAAGCCTTCAGCAAGAACATGCCATTCGGCATCGCTGAGTCTAAGCACTTCTTTTTCATACGGTGTCCGTCTTGGATCAAAATGAAGTGAACCGCCTACCTCAGCCGTACTAATTACCTTGCTTCCCATGGACTGCAGAAATTCCGCGTGTCTGCGATAGTCGTCCAGCTCTGCTTGGCGATATGCTGGATCGGAGAATAGTACGGATTTCCACTGGGAGATCAGGTTGATATTACGCTTGCTTAGTTCCTCGCGCAGTGTGGCAGGATCCGTAGGATACTTGCGCCCCATCTCTGTACCCTTTAGTCCAAGACGCTGAATATCGTCCAGAATCTGTGCACAAGTTGTATCATCACCATGTTCCTTTACATCTTCGCCGACCCAATTGATCGGATGAATCCCAAGCTGGAATGGCAGCTTGCTCATGATTCCACGGCTCCTTTTGTTGTTCAACTTTGTCAGATCTCTATCTAAAGAGAATTATTTATAAAATGAGTAGATGAGAGAAACCTCTCGCTTAAACCAGTTTTGCTTTGCCACGATTCGTTTTCATCGTCTCATGGGCACGAACGACTTTCTCCTCAACAGATACTTCAGGTACGCCGACATTCCACCATGACTCATATCCACCTGTATTCGTTCCAGGTACCACTGGAATTTCAATCAATGTTGTCACCGTTTCGTTCTTGGCATCCCGAAGCGCCTGTTCCAGTTGCTCTGCGGTTTCCGCACGATATGCTTTCGCTCCCATACTGCGAGCGTGAGCCGCAAAATCCATAGGCATATACTCACCCGTCAAACGGCCACTGTCTGTTTCACGATAACGGAACTCGTTCCCGAATCCGTCACTGCCGTGCTCGCGTTGCAGATTATGAATGCACTGGAAGCCATTATTATTGAATAAAAGAACCGTCATTTTCTTCTGTTCTTGCAGACTTGTAACCAGTTCAGAATGTAACATCAGGTAACTGCCGTCACCCACCATGGCATATACTTCACGATCCGGCTCTGCAAGTGCTGCGCCGAATGCACCGCTGACCTCGTATCCCATACAAGAGAATCCATACTCCATGTGATATGTCTTGGGCTCAGTCGAACGCCACAAACGATGCAAGTCTCCTGGAAGACTACCTGCTGCACAGACAATTACCGAAGATGGATCAATCGTGCGATTTACGATCCCAATGGCTTTTGTCTGCGCCAGACCGGCCTCGTGCTCGGCAGCGTACAGTCGATCCACCTCTGTAGTCCATTGATCACGAAGTTCAGCCACTTCAGATGAACCATATGCACTGCTGTACTGTTGTGCCTTCAATTCTTGTTGCAACGCCTGCAAACCTTCACGGGCATCTGCCAGAATGGCTTCCCCGCCTAACTTGGCAGCATCCATACTATTCAAATTGATGTTGATAAATGATACCTCCGGATTTTGAAAAGCAGCATGTGACGCCGTGGTAAAATCGGAAAACCTTGTCCCCACGCCGATCACGACATCTGCTTCTTTAGCCAAGCGATTGGCTGCCAGAGAACCGGTAACCCCTATGGCCCCCACATTAAGCGGGTGTTCCCAAGATACTGCGCTTTTGCCTGCTTGCGTTTCGGCAATCGGAATACCAAAGGCTTCCGCGAACTCAATCAGTTGTGCAGATGCTTCAGAATAGAGTACCCCACCGCCTGCAACGAGCAAGGGCTTTTTGCTATGGGTGATCTGCTTCGTTGCCCGTTCAATGGCAGCCTGAACAGGTGGCCTGCGATCCAGATAATGTACTTTACGGGCAAAGAAAGATTCCGGGTAGTCGTATGCTTCTGCCTGCACATCCTGAGGTAATGCCAGCGTAACAGCTCCAGTCTCGGCTGGGTCAGTCAATACACGCATAGCATTCGTAACTGCAACCATTAACTGTTCCGGGCGCACGATGCGATCCCAGTATTTGCTGACCGCTTTGAACGGATCTGTAGCCGATATGGTATAGTCACTGCTTACTTCAAGTTGTTGCAATACTGGATCTGGCTCTCTTGTAGCAAAGTTATCTCCAGGGAGAAGCAATACCGGAATCCGGTTCACCGTTGCCGTTGCTGCAGCAGTAATCATATTTAACGCACCAGGACCAATAGAAGTAGTGCATGCATAGATCTGTTTGCGGTTTTTCTGTTTGGCATAAGCTGCAGCTGTGTGCACCATACCTTGTTCGTTTTTACCTTGCATATACGTCAGGCTTCCAGGGCTACGTTCTAATGCTTCCCCGATTCCTGTTACATTCCCGTGTCCAAATATTCCGATAATTCCTTTTACAAACTTGGTCTCTACCCCGTCTACCGAGATGTACTGCTGATCCAGGTATCGAAGCAAGGCCTGAGCCATCGTTAGTCGAATCGTTGTCATGAATTGATCGCCATCCTTTCCTTTACGGGTTAAGCGCTTAATCTAAGTTAAGTTTAAGCGCCTTACCCCTAAAGGTTAAGCGCTTAATTCATATGGTATTACAGGCTAGGCATTTTCGCAAGTTATTTTTGTAAGCGTTTTATTAAAATTAAGGGGGATTTTCGTAAATAAGTACAAAAAGAGATGAACTTAGGATGCTCGTCTATCCCCTCTAAGTGCTAAAAAATGCAGTATAATTCTTTTACGGAGTATTATGCGCGGAGTAATGAACAAGCGTATTACTTTTTGATGAGATGTTTCATGTGAAGATAGTGATGCCCGTTGTGGAATGGCAGATTATCATAAACATCAGGATTTAACTTGAAGGCATTGAAAAGTTAGCTGAGTTTTGCTGGAGGGAATAAACTGAGGAAGAACAAACACATAGAGGCCACTCCATAGTAGAGAGGAAATCCTCACTTTCTAAACAAAAAAGAAAGAGAACACAGATCGTGTCTCTTTCTTCAGCAAAATATAAAGCGGGTGATGGGAATCGAACCCACGCTATTAGCTTGGAAGGCTAAAGTTCTACCATTGAACTACACCCGCATAAA
>NZ_VEIO01000016.1 GCF_007680605.1 Paenibacillus xylanexedens | reverse complement strand
ACCGTTAAGCCCTCTAGCGCCGATGGTACTTGGACCGCAGGGTCCTGGGAGAGTAGGACGCCGCCAAGCAAAGCAAAAACACACTTGATGAAAATCAGGTGTGTTTTTTTGTGTTTTGCACAGAATTGTACAGAATCCCTAACCCTAGCGTTATCTTTTGGAGAATTACGCCGGGGTTAGGGGTCAGTGTTAAATATCGTAACGGTGGTGCGAAAATACAGCGAACGTTATCTTTGTTTTTTAAACCATAATACTTATTTGGCCTGTAACAGATTGAGCCGCTCGGTTAAGGCGCGTTTACGATAATAGAGTGCTATCGTGATTAGAACAATCATTTCAGATAATGGTACAGCTAGCCATACTCCAGAAACACCCAGGAACGAAGGGAGAATAGCAATCAAAGCAATCATGATAATCATCTCGCGTGCGGCTGTGATCCAGATCGCCATTTTAGCGTTACCTATGGATTGGAAGTACGTGCTCATGACAAAGTTTACTCCCATGGATACATAAGCAATGGTGAAAATACGCAAACCGTAGACGGCGCTATCCGTTACACTGTTGCTAAAGTTACCAAAGATCTGCACAAAGTAAGGTGCCCCCACTTGAACGATGAGAAGCAGAACCACGCCGCAGGTTACGGCTGTTTTGACGGCAATACGAATCGTTTGCTGAACTTGTTCTGCCTTCTGTGCACCGTGATAATAACTGATCAGGGGCTGTGCGGCAGAAGCGAGACCAAGGAATGCCATTAAGACAACCCCGTGAATGTAATTTAAAACCGTAAACGAGGCAACACCATCCGTACCTCCAATCCGCTCCATGGAGATGTTATGTGAGACCGAAAAGACGGACATGCCAAGTTCGGCTAGGAAGCTAGGAAAGCCAATAAGTGCGATCATGCAAAGCAATGTGGTACTCCATGTGAACCTTGTGAACGTAAGATTATTGGACTTTTTGAAAAAATGACTGAACAGTACGAGCAGTGCCAAAGCGGCTGAGACAATCGTGCCCAGTGCAACCCCGCGTACTCCCCACTCCAGCACATATAACGTAATATAATTGATCACAATGTTAGCTACAGCAAAGGTAATCTGGGCATACATTGAGGTATTTGGACCGCCATCGTTGCGGACAAACACGGATAATGCATTTTCGATCGTGAAAACAAACCCGAAAAGTAACATGATATTCATATAGTCGGATGCGAAGGGAAAAGTATCTGCATTTGCACCCAGTGCATATACGAGTTTATCTTTGAAGGTAAAGGCCGTGTAACCAATAACCACTGTAACCAGCGAAATGAGAATAATGGATTTGGTAAACACTTCTTTGGCCTTCTGATTTTCTTTCCTGCCCATATGATTAGAGTATAACGTAGCTCCACCCATGCCGATCCATAGAGACATTGCCACGAAAAGGGTGTAGACAGGAGAAGCGATACCGATACCTGCCATGGCGGTTGACCCAAGTTTGTGCCCAACCATAATGCCGTCGATAATAAAGTTAAATGCGATGACTAGCATCCCCAGAACAGAAGGCACCAGATAGCTGAAAAAAGCTTTGCCTACCGTTTGCCTCTCAAGTGGATGCGTCCAATTTGTACTCATAATGACCTCCGTTAGTAAGTGTAAAAATTTTATGCCTATATTTTATACTGAACGTTCGTTCTGTATAATAACATGAGTACAATTCAAATGGCAACTTTTCCGAAATTCGTACCGTTTATTTGATAGAGTGTGAGAGAGGACTGGGCAGGGGGGGAAGATCAGATGAAGCAAAATAAGTACGATGATATGGCATTTTTTCAGAATTATAGCCAGATGGCTCGCTCCGTTGAAGGGTTAGATGCAGCTGGGGAATGGCATGAATTACAAACACTAATACCTGATTTAAAGGATAGGCGAGTGCTTGATTTAGGTTGCGGGTTTGGCTGGCATTGCCGATATGCGCGTGAACAACAGGCGAGTTCAGTCATCGGCGTAGACTTATCCGAAAATATGCTCAGGCTTGCGCGTGAGCTGACAAATGACCCACAGATTGAGTATCGGCAGCTGGCCATCGAAGATATTCATTTTGAACACAATCAGTTCGATGTGGTTATTAGCTCCCTTGCGCTGCATTACATTGAACATTTGCATGACGTGTATCGTAAAATCAATCATTGTCTAGTCTCTGGTGGAACGTTCATTCTGTCTGTTGAACATCCGATATTTACCGCTCGTGCAGAGCAGGACTGGCATTATGATCCTCAAGGAGAGAAACTGCATTGGCCTGTGGATCACTATCATGAACAAGGACAGCGGATCGCAAACTTTTTGGATCATGATGTGGTGAAGTATCATCGGACAATGGCTACACATCTGAATGAATTGATTGATGCGGGGTTCATCATTCAACAGGTGGCAGAATCCAAGCCCACTTTGGAGATGATGGAGCAGGTCCCGGGGATGTCTGATGAGAATCGAAGACCGATGTTTCTGATGATCGTAGCAATGAAGAAATAATTATGGATCTGATATGTACATGATTCAACGTTTTATGATGGCGTGTTCAGTATGTCTGGACATGCTGTTTTTTATTTTTTGCTAAAATATAAAAATTAATGAGTAAATTAGGGAACCAAGTGACAACTGAGTTAGTCCTATTAAGTGAGGTGAACATCCGTTGGACTATTCTTTTCTGGCAGAGGCCCAGACCATCAACAATGACACACTTGCCAGCCTGATGCACGATTACGGCAATGATGTGTGGAATTATGTTTATTTTTTAACTAGAAATACGGAGCAGGCAGATGATTTGTCACAGGAAGTGTTTGTCCGGGCATACACAGGAATCGCAACCTATCGGGGAGATTGCTCGATCAAAACATGGCTTCTAACAATTACGAGGAACACAACGTTTACATACCGAAAGTCGAGGTTTTTCCGAAACAGTTTATGGGGAGAAACATTGTCGTTAGAGTCAGGCCAAGATCAATCCGGATCAAGACAAATGATGCGAGAACGATCAACTCATCCATCCGCCGAGATGGAAGTGATTCGTAAAGCACATGTACATGAGATTTGGGATATCGTGCTGGCGCTACCGGAGAAGTTTCGGGAGATTCTTCTGTTGCATCTGAGGTATGAACTTACAACGGTGGAGATCGCAGATATGTTACGAATTAGCCAAGGAACCGTGAAATCACGGCTATCCCGGGCTAAGGTTAAGGTTCGAAAGCAGTGGGAGGAGAGAAGCGAATGAAACATGAGGATGATCAATGGGAAAAGGAAATCCGTAAAGGGCCGTTTGCAACGTCTCCTTTTACTGAAGATCATAAGCGTAAGGTTTTGCAGCAGGTGCAGTGGATACGAACGGAAAGCAGTAAGGAAGAGGAAATGAGTGAAATGAGCCCTTCAGAGTCGTCATTGAAACGCTCTTATTCCCTCTCCAATTCATTAAGAGAATACGCTGATACAGACACAAATATAAATGCAGTTAAAGCTAAAGTTCAAGATAAAGCTAAAGATGCATCCAAAGTTGGCCCAAGACATCAACGTCATAGAAAAAGTCGTAGAGGCATTCTCGTTGCAGGGTTGAGTGCATTGGTTATCGTAGGCGGGCTATTTATGTGGAACTGGGACGACGGGCAACTCGCGAAACCGTTGATGGAACAGATGAATCCGGCTTCAGCTTTGCTGATTACAGATGAACTGAATATCGATATTCTTACGGATCAGATGAAAAAGAATGTTGCGGTAACGATGAGAGATGATCTGGGCAAACAGCTACGCATTACCAAAGTACAAGATCTGCCTGTGTCTGGCAGAATATACGTCGAAGCAGGCCAGGAGAAAGGAGCAGATTACGCCCAAATCTGGCTTGACGCCAAGACAGGTAACCTTCGTGAAGTACAGATGAGAGCCGAGATGAAGCCAAGTAAGCTGGAGCATCGATATATGCGTCAGGTGCCTTCGCTTTTGGAGAGCATCGGTAGTGCTCCTACGCTCAAACCCATACTTGTTCGGCGCTTTGTAAACATGAACCAGGGGGAGATATTACCGGTAATACGTACTACACTCGCATTACAGAATGAAACAAGTTTTGGGTATATTGAATGGGAGCAGGATAAGGTCACATCGGTCTCAGGGGAAATTAATCCGGACGAGGTATCTCAGACTGCTTTGGCAGATGCTAAGGAATCGGTGGCCGCTTTGTCGGGGAAAACGAATTTAAATTTGGAAAGCATACATCGAACGAAGGATAATAAGCTGGGTGGAGAGATTTTCTTTTTTCAATTTTCTCAAAATTACTTTGTTGAAATGACTGAAGGAAAAGAAGGGGTGGGTTATACAGTTCGAGATGTTAATAATTATGAGCCATTCATCGGAGATAGCCAAGAAATGGAGGCTTACCATGAAAAATTATATAATATGAACGAAACGATAATAAGAGAAAAAGCAGGGCCAATCATCAAGAACATATTTAAGATTGATTTGGATGCCTACAAGCTTCATCGAAAAGCCGATGCATTAGGTATAGTAACTTTTGAATTAGAGTCTGCCAATGACATATTTGAGGTCGAATACAAAGAAGATGGACGCATCACTATGATTAGCAGGGGGAAGTTGTAGAAGGATACAACCTTGTATTTAATTATATTAAATGCAACTTACTTTTCTTACTTTTAGGAACCAAGGTACAATAAGGTACGTACTTTTCAATTTGGAGCATAACATCTAAACTGATACCTGAGCCATAAACAGCAAACGAAATCCATAGCTATGCGGGTTCAGCATATAATATATAAAACAAAGGACGTGGAGAAGAGTGGACGTTACTGTACAAACAAAGAAAAAAGAAGAGATTTTGCAGGCATTCAAGTTTCGTCATGCCACAAAGCTATTTGACGCGTCACGCAAAATTACAGAAGAAGACTTCGCTTTCATCCTTGAAACAGGTCGTTTGTCTCCAAGTTCTATCGGTTTTGAACCCTGGAAGTTTCTCATTGTACAAAATCCCGAGTTCCGTCAGCGCTTGTCCGAGGTGTCGTCCGGTGCGCAGCGTCAGCTAGCCACAGCCAGTCATTTCATTGTGATCTTGGCGCGCACGGATGCAAGCTACAGCTCTCCTTATGCAGCGTACATGCTGAAAGAGGTTCAGGGCATGCCTGATGATGTATTCAAGCTGACAAGTGAAGCCTATGGTAAATTTCAAAACAATCAAGGTCTGCTTCAAAACGCGAAAACATTATTCGACTGGGCATCTAAACAGACATACATTGCTCTTGGCAATATGATGACTGCGGCGGCTCAGATTGGCATCGATTCTTGTCCGATCGAAGGATACAATTATGCAGAGGTGCATCGTATTCTGGAAGATGCAGGACTGTTAGAGAACGGTGCATGGGATGTGTCCGTGATGGCGGCCTTTGGTTATCGTGCAGAAGAACCTCATCGGGAGAAATCACGCCAATCTGTTGAGCAAATTACACACTGGATTGAATAACGATAAGGTAAAGAACGAAAGTAACGGCTCTTGATGTGCAAACTAATTTTCTGTTACCTAAACTGTTGTAACCATGTAAGGCCCTTGTACTCCCATACCTACCAGTATGAGAGTACAAGGGCCTTGTCACTATGCTTGGATGTATCCATTTTATTCTAAAAATGAGGAGTTGAAAATACATAGACATCTATGTATAATGCATTTATGTTAAAATACAACGCTTTTGCAATGATTGCAAGAATCAGAGATCATGTGAACAAACGAATTGTTCATGAATTGGAACAGCATGAGGTAACAGGCATCGTGCCTTCCCATGGAGATGTCCTGATGTTCTTGTACCGGGAAGAGACATTATCCATCAAAATGCTGGCTGAACGTGTTCAGCGTACACAGCCAACAGTGACGGTGCTGGTCAACAAGCTGGAAAAGCTGGGTTATGTCGAACGCAGCAAGAGTTCTGAGGACAGCCGGGTAACCATGATTCGCCTAACGGACAAAGGGAAGCAGCTTGAGCCGATCTTCCGAGAAGTGTCGAATCAGATTAATCAGATGATCTATGCCGATCTGTCTGAAGAGCAGTCAGAGCAGTTGGAGAATTTATTGTCCATGATTGTCAGACGTTTTTAAATTAATTTGTTGAACCAAAATTGAGGAGGAAATTAACATGAAACATCTTATCGTATACGCTCATCCACACACAGATAGCTTCAATAAAGCCATTTTGACTACCGCCGTAACTGCTCTGGAAGCAGAGGGGCATGAGGTGGTTGTGCGTGATCTGTATCAGCTCGGATTTCAGCCTGTACTGACGGAGGCGGATACAGCTTCAATGCGTGCAGGACAGACTCCGCAAGATATCGCTGCAGAGCAGCAATATGTGACAGAGGCAGAAGCTATTACGTTTATCTATCCAATCTGGTGGACAGGGCTTCCGGCGATTCTGAAAGGTTACGTTGACCGGGTGTTTGCTTACGGATTTGCTTATGCATCTGGAGCAGCAGGAATCGAGAAACTGTTAACGGGTAAAAAAGGTGTTATGATCAGTACACACGGAACGCCAAAGGATGTATATGATCAGATTGGTATGACGGATGCGCTGAAACTGACGTCCGACACAGGGATTTTTGATTTTGTAGGCATCGAGCCGGTAGGCCATCTGCTCTTCGGTGGTATTGGTTATCTGGATGATGCTGCATATCAAGCCATGCTGGATGAAGTAAAACAGACGGTAACAACACGTTTCTAACATAGGATTGAACAGATGTGAATTACCAAGCCGACTCTTGATGAGTCGGTTTGTTAGTTTATGGGGTTTGGCAAAAGGTCAAAAAGGGGGTATAATCGACCCATGGAACCTATACTCATTTTCAAAGCACTATCTAATGAGACACGCAGACAGATCCTGCTGTGGCTGAAAAACCCGGAGCAGCACTTCTCCCCCCTCGAGCTATCCCAGCATCCGGATGGCGGTAAGAGTGGGATCTGTGTTGGCACGATTCAATTGAAGGCTGGACTGGCACAATCTGTAATCTCCAGCTATTTGTTGACGATGCTCAAGGCAGGGTTGTTGTTATCGGAGCGCAGAGGACAATGGACGTACTATCGACGCAATGAAGAAACGATACAGGCTTTTGCCGAGTACGTACAACATGAGTTATAAGCCGGATGCCGGAACGGAAGCTAAGGATGCAATATGCAGCAAGCAGGTGATTCCGTCCGGATGTGAACGGCTAGATGTTGTAAGAACTTTTGTGTGTCCACAGTGATTCTTGTTTGGGTATTCTTAGCTAACATGCATTCTTTGCCAGAGGTTTAAAAAGAGTTGCTCTTCGAAACGTAAGAGTTATGTTTCATTTTTCAAGTTACTTTTGCTCACTTATATCTATATATCTGGATATGCAAAAATATAATCACAAAGGAGTATGAACTTTAATGAGTATTGAGCATCAACATAAAGAACATATCACTGACGTCAAACTTTCCGTGCTTGATCTTGCACCCGTTGTGGTGGGATCAACTCCTGCAGATGCACTTCGCAACAGTCTGGAGCTGGCACAGCATGCCGAGCGGTGGGGATATTATCGCTACTGGGTAGCTGAGCATCACAACATGCCTGGTATCGCTTCGTCCGCAACCTCGGTTGTAATCGGACACCTGGCGGGTGGAACGAAGTCCATTCGTGTAGGTTCTGGCGGCATTATGCTACCGAACCATGCACCACTTGTCATTGCTGAGCAGTTCGGTACACTCGAATCCCTATATCCTGGACGTATTGATCTGGGTCTGGGACGTGCCCCCGGCAGTGATCGCCGTACATCCGTTGCGCTACGCAAAGATCTGAACAGCGGAGAAGATTTCCCTGAGTTGCTGGCAGAATTGCGTGCATACTTTGATGCATCGGCAACGTCCTATCATGCACCCGTACGTGCTGTACCCGGCGAAGGGCTGAACATCCCGATTTACCTGCTGGGCTCCAGTGATTTCAGCGCACGATTGGCAGGCCAGCTGGGACTCCCGTTTGCTTTTGCCAGCCACTTCTCACCGGATTATACCCGAATTGCTCTGGACACCTACCGGAGTAGCTTCCAGCCGTCGGAGAGTCTGAAGGAGCCTTATGTCATCGTAGGGGTGAACGCCGTGGTGGCAGATACCGATGACGAGGCTGCGTGGCTGGGAACGACGATGCAACAACAGTTCCTGAACATCATCCACGGCACCACAGGACTCGTGCAGCCGCCAGCGGTGATGGATGGCAAATGGACAGATCGGGAACAGGCTACGGTAGCTCAAACACTGAAAGCCGCGGTGAACGGTTCACCGGAGAAAGTGAAGGGACAGCTGGAGTCCTTTATTCGCCAGACGCAGGCAGATGAATTAATTATTACGTCGATGATCTATGATCATCAAGCACGCCTGCACTCGTATGAGTTGATCGCACAGCTTGCGGGAAACGTATAAAGGTTTTATATGACAGCAGAAAGCGAATAGCATCGGATCAGAGAGAGACGGTTCGCCTCCAACGGAGGCGGATCGTTTTTTATATGGTAAAATTTTCAATAGGTCGATGTGGGGCACGTTGTGCATTTTGGGGTAAAATGACTTTACTCGCCGAATTTGAAACGGTCAAACTGGCTCATACGTATAAATCGGGAGTATTATACATATGTTGGCTTGTACAAGAGTGAATTGTACCCGTCAGGCAGAAAGTTGATCATAACGGAAGAAAGATACATAAGAGAGGACGACAAGCCTATGGAGCAACCTGAGCAACAACCTGAGGTACAAACCCGGGTGTGGCCTGAGCGATTTAAACGATTTTTTCTGAACAACAAATTTGTGCTGTTTCTGTTAATTCTGCTATTGGTAGGACTGAACATTATGGTGCTGACCAAGGTATCCTTTGTCTTCCACCCGCTGGCGGTGTTAATCAAAACAATTCTTCTGCCTATTATTCTGTCGGGCATCCTTTATTACCTGCTCAATCCACTTGTGGATGTGATGGAACGATGGAAAATCAAGCGGGGCTGGGGCATTCTTATTCTCTATCTCGCGATTGGCGGAATTTTGACCGTTGTGGTGCTGGCCGTTATCCCCGTGCTACGCAATCAGATTATGGGACTGATCGCCAATTTTCCTACCTATAGTGAAACGGTAAGGGATCAATTCGAGGAATTGACAGGAAGTCAGCTGTTTAGCCAGGTGCAGGAGACGGTCAACCTGAACTGGCAGGACTGGTGGGGTACCATTTCCGAGAAAGCAACCGAGATCCTCAATTCCACCTGGACGAAGCTTGGCGGGTTCCTTGGTGCATTTACCGAGACCGTGTTATCTATCGTAACCGTGCCATTTATCTTGTTCTATCTGCTCAAAGACGGCAAGAAGTTACCGGACAAGATTTTGTCTTTTTTGCCAATCAAAAGTCGTACCGGTGCCATGCACGTGTTGCATGATATTAACCACCAAATCAGCTCATTCATCCGTGGGCAGATTATCGTCAGCTTCTGTATCGGTGTCCTGCTCTACATCGGGTACATGGTCATCGGTTTGGATTATGCCCTGATTCTTGCAATCATTGCTTCCTTCACGAGTGTGGTTCCTTATCTGGGTCCAGCGATTGCCATTACTCCGGCTTTGATTGTCGCTTTGGTGACTTCGCCAGTGATGTTGCTGAAAATGATTGCCGTGTGGACCATTGTACAGTTGATTGAAGGTAAACTTATCTCCCCGCAGATTATGGGTAAAACTCTTAAAATTCATCCGATCACGATCATCTTTGTCATTCTGACATCGGGTAATTTGTTCGGGGTAGTCGGCATTCTGCTGGCGGTTCCGGGATACGCGGTACTTAAAGTGGTGGTGTCCCATATATTCAACATGTTTAAAGATAAGTCGGGTCTTTATGATCCGAACAACAACCGTTTGCTGTAACTATTAAAACGGTTCCCTTATACAACAGAAACCCCCGTCCATCGGCTAGAAGCCGAGAGGCGGGGGTTTCTGTTGGTTTGAACAGGCTGGCAGTAGCCTAGCCGTGTTTGATATGCTGGAGCGTTTGCAGGAAAATCTGCTCAATGTGAGCATCATCCAGAGAATAAAAAACGGTCTTGCCTTCCTTGCGACGCTTCACGATCCGCATGTTGCGGAGAGAGCGCAGCTGGTGGGAGATGGCTGACTGACCCATGTCGAGCAATACCGTCAGATCATGTACACATAATTCTTTCTGTAACAGTGCATCAATAATACGTAGACGTGTTGGATCACTAAATGCTTTGAACCAATCCGCCATCTCGGAAGAGGTCTCCCGATCTATAAGTGAGGTGCGAATGGTTTGCACATCGGTTTCCGTACCCAAGCAGGCATCATCGCAATCATGTGGAGCTTTAACCGGTTGTTCCATTCCTATCACCGCCTATGTTTAACAACTGATAGCTCTATTATATCCAAAAAACGGCTAAAGCGAAATGATTACTAATAGGGCGTATCTTGAAACCGACTGAAGTGCATCTTTTACCGCCTTTTCGCCCCCTGCTGCGTCACTTTCCCTTGACGTGCCCCGGCACGCCTGCGTTAAACTTCCTGGCTTGGAACGAAAATTCGGCAAAATCTGCTTCCTTCAGCGTTTTCAGACACGCCCTGCATATTCTGTATCCAAAATCAACACCTTGTGTTGACACTCCCGTTTGGGCATGCATATAATGGGGTTAACTAAACATATGAATGATTGCTCATATATTATTAAATACAAGATTAAATTAAAAAAGATGAACTATTTTTTACACAAAAACGGAGAGGACAGAAAAAACCTGGAAAAGCGGAGCGTTCGCCTTTATCACCAAATTTCCCTCTGAAGATGAAAGGGATAAAAGAAATTTGGGGATAACAGCGATTGGAAGGTTATTCTGTCATCGTAGTGCTCGTGTAATACCTTTAGTTCAACTTTTTTCGGACTGCAAAGGGGAGAATTCACATGGGAACCGGACAGGAACAGGTGAAAAGGGAACTGCTGCTTGATGGACTGGATTGTGCCAACTGTGCGCTGAAGATTGAAAATGGTGTGAGTAAAATTAAGGGCATTAATGAATGCTCCGTGAATTTTGTAACCAAAACGTTATCCATGTACACCAATTCCAATATGGATGAGCAGGTAGTGGAGGAAGTGAGGCGCAAGGTGTTGCGGCTGGAGCCACATATTCGTATCTCGGAAAAAGGGCAAGGTCGTCAATCTCAGAGCGAATCGGATGAACACCATGATCATTTCAATGGGCACTCCCATTCATCGGGTCGTCATGCCCACACGAACGTAAGCCAAGCGGCGGGCACGCATAAGCATCCACATCAGAGCCATGCTCATTCACATGAACATACTCATGATCATGGACACAGCCATGGACATGATCACAACCATACGCATAACCACGCCGAAGGCAGTGACGCTCATGCAGGGCATTCACATGAGCATGGTGCCGGACAGACCAAAACGTTACTAGCCCGCCTAGCAACTGGTTCTGTGCTGCTTGCCGCGGCGATCTGGTCACCGCTGGATGGCTGGGCACAGCTTGCGCTATACGTAGTGGCTTATCTCATCGCTGGTGGCGATATCGTGCTACAGGCATTCAAAAACATCATCCGCGGTCAGGTGTTTGACGAGTACTTCCTGATGACGGTTGCCACGCTTGGGGCGTTTGCCATTGGAGAGTATCCTGAGGGTGTCGCGGTCATGCTCTTCTATCAGCTCGGAGAACTGTTCCAGGGCATGGCAGTGAACCGCTCACGCAAGTCGATTCAGTCCCTGATGGATATTCGCCCGGATTATGCGAATATACTCCCAGGAGCTGGGGAAGAAACGCGACGGGTCTCCCCGGAAGAAGTACGCATTGGCGACCGGATCGTGGTTAAAGCCGGTGAGCGTGTGCCTCTCGACGGTATCGTGAAGGCAGGCCGCTCCATGGTAGACACATCCGCGTTGACGGGGGAATCTGTTCCACGGGAACTGGAGCCTGGAAGTGATGTGCTCAGCGGATTTGTGAACAAAAACGGGATGTTAACCATAGAGGTCACCAAAACCTTTGGTGAATCCACCGTATCCAAAATCCTCGACATGGTGCAGAATGCCAGCAGCCGCAAGGCGAAAACAGAGCATTTTATCAGCAAATTTGCCCGGTATTACACACCTGTTGTGGTCATTCTGGCTGCTCTGATTGCCTTCGTTCCTCCATTATTGCTTAGCGGTGCAACGTTTGCCGACTGGATCTATCGTGCGCTGGTGTTCCTCGTTATTTCATGTCCTTGTGCACTTGTTGTATCGATTCCGCTTGGCTTCTTTGGCGGGATTGGCGCAGCTTCGCGTAACGGCATTCTGGTCAAAGGAAGTAATTACCTGGAAGCTCTGAATGACGTTAAAGTGGTAGTGTTCGACAAAACGGGCACATTAACCAAAGGTGTTTTCAAGGTCACGTCTGTTCATCCTGAAGGTACGCGTACGGAAGAGGAACTGATGAGACTGGCTGCAATTGCCGAAGCGAACTCCAATCATCCGATTGCGGAATCCATTCGTGCCGCTTGGGCGAAAGATATTCCCTCGCAAGGTGTGGACGGATATGACGAGATAGCCGGACATGGGATTAAAGTCAATGTGAACGGTCAGGAAGTGCTCGCAGGCAACGCCAAATTGATGGAGCAGGCAGGGATTATGTATACGAAGCCGCTAACGGTAGGGACTGTTGTGCATGTAGCTGAAGCCGGACAGTATGTTGGACATCTCATTATTGCGGACGAAGTGAAGGAAGATGCAACATCTGCGATTCAGGCGCTCAAACAGCTCGGCATACACAAAACGATCATGCTGACGGGCGATGCCAAAGCGGTAGGAGAGGCAGTTGCACGGCAGCTTGGCGTGGATGAGGTTCATGCCGAACTGCTACCCCAAGACAAAGTCGAACGGCTGGAACAACTGGAACAAAACAAATTACCGAAGGAAAAAATGATCTTTGTCGGTGACGGCATTAATGATACACCCGTACTGGCACGTGCCGATGTTGGTGTGGCCATGGGCGGACTCGGATCGGATGCAGCCATTGAAGCAGCGGATGTGGTGATCATGACGGATGAACCGTCCAGAATCGCCAGTGCCGTCCGTATTGCGAAGCGTACACGCCGCATTGTCTGGCAGAATATCGGATTTGCGCTGGGAGTCAAAGCGATCTTCCTGTTGCTGGGAGTATTCGGGATCGCGACCATGTGGGAAGCTGTTTTCTCCGATGTGGGTGTTACGGTGCTTGCGGTACTGAATGCGATGCGGGTTCTTCGGATCAAGGACGTTTAAAATGTTTGAAACGTACAGCACGGCTCTGCGTATATACGTAGAGCCGTTTTACTGTTTTTATGACTGACTGTGGATTGAAGTGGTTTGAGAGCTAAAGACAAGAGAAGGAGCGAGCATTTTGGCAGGAGCATTCGTGGGGATTATATGTGGAGTATGTTATTTCATTTTGGGATTAATGGTGTACAAGAAGCCGCCAAAACAAATTAACGGAATATATGGGTATCGTACACCCCGTGCAATGAGCGACCGGGCGCTGTGGGAAGAAGCGCAGCGGTACAGTTCGGCACTGATGATGCAGTTTGGAGTTATTATTACTGCTTTTGGTGTGATCGGTTTCTGGCTTACGGATGTGCGTGCATTGGTACTGAGTTTAATCGCTGTAGGCTTTTATACCATCAGGCTGTTTACCCGGGTGGAAGGCCGTTTGAAGCAAATGCAAAGGGCACAGCAGGAACAGGACAAGCAAGGGAAGTAAGAGAAGTGAGATAAGATAAGATAAGGTCAAGACCAGACCAGAAATGTTAGTCAATGCGTGCAGGGCAACGCCCGTAATGACCTGTATAATTACATCGAGATCCGCCAGATGCGGGTCTTTTTTGTTTTTATTTTTCTGCTTCTATTTCAAACACGGAATGGTTGATTATATCTATCATTTCATGAATAATTTTAATGGTTGAATTCCAAACTAAAATCTAACGTTGACGTTAACGTTATGATTATATATAATTATGTACATAACATTAATGACATATAAGAGAGGTGGAGCCAATGAGTTTGTTCAAAATTGATGATGTCGCCAAAGCCTGCGGACTGACGAAGCGTACCATTCGATATTATGAAGAGATTGGTGTGATGCCTTCACCTCAGCGGACAGACGGCGGAACGAGGCTATATTCACAGGATGACATCGACTATTTGAAAAAAGTGGTTCGAGCCAAAGAGGTACTTGGCTTTTCGCTACAAGAACTTCATGCCTATGTAGCTACGACAGATGTGCTGAACGAGCAACGTTTCGACTATCAGCAGACCACTGAGGTGAAAGAGCGGATCGAAAAGCTCACCAGAATGGAAGCCACACTGGATGGTCAGTTGCAGTTGCTGGAGCAGAAGCTTCAGAGTATTCATGCTGTACAACAGGAGCTGGAGGAGCTTCGTGGGCGTGTTAGAACGGGCATACAGACGTTGCAAGCCAATGCTCGTGAGAGCCACGAAGATTAAGACAAGTAGGCAACGTATAAGGCAACAAGAAGCCGAAGCGAAAAGATACGCATAGGGAGCTTTTGCAAGTCCTATGTGGGAGTGCAGAGCAGTACGGATGAATGCAAAACACCGGAATTTCCGGTGTCCTTGTGCTGTTTTTGCAACTTATTTTTTGAAAAAAACAAGAAAAATCATGAAAATTCATTCGACTAATCAATTGTTCTCAATTATTTTCACTATCTCAACATTACACATTACATCGGAGGAATGACCTATGAAAAGAGAACCATCACTACCTGACGAATTACCGTCATCCCGTGGAGGTCTGCTGTCTCAACCACGAGCGGTTTGGGCTGTAGCATTCGCCTGTATCATCTCGTTTATGGGACTGGGTCTGGTAGACCCGATTTTGCCAGCCATTGCGGATCAACTACACGCGTCCAAAAGCCAGGTGTCCTTGCTGTTTACGAGCTATAACGCGGTAACGGGGATCGCGATGCTGATTACGGGTGTGGTATCCAGCCGCATTGGTGTGAAATGGACATTGCTCAGCGGTATATTGCTAATCATTGTCTTTTCGTTCCTTGGCGGTACATCCGACACGGTCGGAGCGCTGGTTGGTTATCGCGGGGGCTGGGGACTCGGGAATGCCTTGTTCATCGCCACCGCGTTGTCAGCTATTGTTGGCTTGTCCACGTCGGGGACAGCCAAGGCTATTATTTTATACGAAGCAGCACTGGGTCTAGGGATTGCCGTTGGTCCGTTGCTTGGCGGGGAACTGGGTTCGATCTCTTGGCGCGGCCCGTTCTACGGGGTAGCTGCCCTGATGGCAATAGCGTTTATCAGCATCATGTTTATGTTGCCCAAAATGGCTAAACCGAAAACACGCAGCACGTTATCCGATCCGTTCAAAGCGCTTGGGTATCCTTCACTGAAAACGTTGGCGATTACCGCCTTTTTATATAACTTTGGATTCTTTACGTTGATGGCGTATTCCCCTTATGTCATGAAACTGGACGAACACGGCCTTGGATATGTCTTCTTTGGATGGGGACTGATGCTGGCGGTTACGTCCGTCTTTGTGGCACCGAAGCTGCAGCGCCGGTTTGGCTCTGTGCCTTCCATGAGTGTCATGCTCACGTTGTTTGCGCTGGACTTGCTGGTGATGGCTGTGGGTACGGTAATGGGCTCCTCGGTGACGGTTATTGTTGCGGTGATCGTAGCAGGGATTTTCCTTGGAATAAACAATACGTTGATCACAACGGCTGTGATGGAAGCCGCTCCAGTAGAGCGTTCCGTAGCGTCTGCGGCGTACAGCTTTGTGCGGTTTATGGGCGGTGCACTAGCCCCGTGGCTTGCGGGTAAGCTGTCGGAATGGTTTTTGCCAGAAACGCCGTTTTACTTCGGTGCGCTAATGGTGCTGATCGGCGTTGCTGTATTGTTGATGCGTCGTCGTCACCTGCGGGATATTGATGCTTCGATCACAGCTCATTAATAAATTGTGGTTGATGGACATACTGCGAGTTTGGCTCGTAAACAGATGTTATATGTTATAGGCGAGGCTGATGAACATTTATACGGAAACATGATGGAAGTGGACCTTAACTCAATTGCAAGATAACTAGATAACGAAAAAAATTCGGGGCGATGAAGAGACTGGAGGATATGGGTATGCTAAAACGAATATTGGTCGCTGTAGATGAATCGGATCATGCGAAAAAGGCGCTGGAACAGGCTCTGATGTTGGCTGAACAGATGAAACATCCTGTCAGTCTGACGATTATGCATGTGAATCCTTCTATTTCAATTAACGAACCGGCGCTTGGCGTTGATTTGGAGGAACGTATCGCTGAAGAGGGAAAGCACGTTATGGAGCCAGTGATTGAACAAATGGTTGGTCGCGGTGTGGCCTACGAGACATTGCTGGTTGCAGGTGATCCTGTAACAGAAATCTGTCGTATGGCGAGTGAGCGGAAATGTGACCTGATTGTAATAGGCACCGGGGGTAAAAGTGTGCTGGCAGAAATTGTAGTTGGCAGTGTCAGTCATGGTGTGCTGAAGCACGCAGAATGTCCGATTCTGACAGTGAAATAAAGCAACGATTTTCTAACGATCTCAGGAGAGCTTATTTTGCGAAAAAACAATCTTTTAAAATTCTAACGATCCCTAGAGACGTTATTTGCTCTTTTCCGTGTTAAAAACGAGCAATTATCATGTTTTTGAGTGAAATAGGGCTTGTGGTGATCGTTAGAATTTCATTCGCCTCAAATCTCGCTGAATAACGTTCCTGGTGATCGTTAGAGCTGAGAAGTATCGTCCTATGCCAGCCCTGTGGTTCAACAGACTGCTGCATACTGTGAAGTATGTTCTTTTGCACAAAGTAACATGTGTGTACGTGATATGTACTAGGTTTACTAGTGGCAATGGTGCCATAGAAACAGCACCTGGTCACAGTGCGCAGTAACGAAGCACCAAAGTAACAGCAACCAGTGGCAGTACCTATTCACGATAAAGCAGCACCCGGTAGCGGGGCTTAACCACATTTTCACCAACGATCCGTTCCAATTCACTTTTATCGTTTCGCCAACTGGGTGGAAGAGGGCGAAATGGTGTATAACTAGAGTAGAGTTATGTAAGGTAAGTAGTTGTTACTCGTGGGTAATGAGCATCCATAGATGCTTATGAAGAGAAATATGGAGCATGTGAGGAATCGAATGAACGGAGGATGCGTTTATGAAAAAACAACATCTGTTTATCGGCGGTAAACATACCGAATCGGTAAAATATACAACACTTCAGGCGCCGTATTCCGGAGAAACGCTGGCAGAAGTGGCTTCGGCCTCGGCGGAGGAGACCGAAGCCGCCATTGCGGCGGCCGTGAAGGCACGTAAAGCGATGCGCCAGATGCCTGCACATCAGCGTGCAGACTTGCTGTACAAGCTGTCCGCCATGCTGGAGGAACGCAAAGAGGAGGCGGCCCGCATCGTTGCATTAGAGGCGGCAAAGCCGATCACGGCGGCAAGAGGTGAGATTGATCGTACAATTGAAACCTATCGGTTTGCTGCCGAAGAGGCAAAACGGTTGACCGGAGAGACCGTTCCGATGGATGCGGCAAAAGGCGGCGAAGGCCGCATTGGCTATACGATGCGGCAGCCGCTCGGGGTGATTGGGGCCATTACACCTTTCAATTTTCCGATGAATCTCGTTGCGCACAAAGTTGGACCCGCACTGGCAGCTGGAAATACCATCGTGCTTAAGCCTGCGGAGCAGACTCCGCTGTCTGCCTATTACATCGCAAATCTGCTCCAAGAGGCGGGATTGCCTGACGGAGCACTGAATGTGGTGAGCGGTGATGGTAAAACAATTGGCGATGTACTTGTGAGCCATCCGGATGTAGCTTATCTTACCTTTACAGGTAGCCCGGCCGTAGGAACAAACATCCGCAACAACGCTGGACTGAAACGGGTTACGCTAGAGCTGGGCTCCAATGCAGCTGTCATTATAGACAAGGATGTTGATCTGGACAAGGTGATCCCGCGTAGCGTGACGGGAGCTTTCACATATCAGGGCCAGGTCTGCATTTCATTACAGCGTATCTACGTGCATCAGTCGATCGCCGAGCCATTTATTAAGCGCTTTGCCGAAGCTGCTGAACAGGTTGTGATTGGTGATCCGCTGAGCGAGGATACGGTTGTATCAGCACTCATTACATCTAAGGATGTGCAACGTACTCTGGACTGGATTGAAGAAGCGAAACAGGAAGGGGCAACCGTGGTCGCAGGTGGTGAGGCTGAAGGAGGCATATTGCGTCCAACCGTGCTTGCGAATGTGCCACGCGATGCAAAGGTTTCTTGTCAGGAAGTGTTTGCACCGATTGTTGTGATTAACACGGTTGATTCCGTAGAAGAAGGCATTCAGCATGTTAACGACTCTATGTATGGACTCCAAGCAGGAGTATTCACCAATGACATTCAAACGGCACTCCGAGCTGTGGATGACATTGAAGCGGGCGGCGTAATGATCAATGATATCCCGACATTCCGGGTAGATCATATGCCGTATGGCGGTGTGAAGCAAAGCGGCATCGGGCGAGAAGGTGTGAAATATGCAACGGAAGAAATGACGGAATTGAAGTTTGTCATGTTTAACAAAAATTAAGTGAGTTCATCGCTTTTGCTTTGCAATAAAGCGATCATATGATATTTTCGAAGATCCTGTATCCATCTCATGGTGCAGGATTTTTGCTTGTAACTCTATTTCACAAACGATCGACATCAGCTTGAAGTGGCTTCAAAAAAACGATCATTTTTCTGCGCTGACTACAGGTTCACATTGGGTGAGAAGGGTATAAAATAGGTAACATCCTGCAAGCAACTGTCTGAACCCGTTGAATTTCATAGGACATGGATGCATGCATTTTCAACAGCGTTTTCAATTCTTTTGTATCTTTTAAATATATCGTAAGCAATACGGCGGGTGAACACACAGAGAACGCATAACAGGTAGGAGGTGAACTCATATGGCGTATTCTATGACCGAGGTATCGGGTATGTCAGGTGTGAGCCTGAGTGAGTTGAGTTATTATGCGGAGCTGGGGTTATTGTCCCCTGCTTTTCGCGGACTGGATGAGGATATCTATTATGAAAAAAAAGAATTGCTGACATTGCAACAGATTTTGTTCTGCAAGGAAGCAGGGATAGCGGAGGAAGAGATCGGTTCTATGCTCAAGGAAGAACCGGTGGAAATCATCCGTGTCATGCGGCAACATCGTATCCGAATTTTGGAGGAAGCACTTCGCTTGCACGGTTTGATCCAAACACTGGATCGAACGGTTTCTTATTTGCAGGGGGAAGAAACGATGGAGGGGCACGACCTGTACCGTGGCTTCGCGCATAATACGCGTCATGCCAGATTGCCAGAAGCAGGTCAAACACAGCACTTGCCTGAGACCCTCCCGTCACGTGACTCGAAAACGGAGAAGATCGAGTTGAAATCCAAAGAGGATTTTTTGGACTCACAGACCCAAATCGATCAGGTTCATCTGGATTTGAAACAGGCGCTGGAGCTTGGACTTGATCCGGGAAGTCCGGCTGTGCAGCAAATTATTGGAAAACATCTTGAATGGATCAAAGGATATTACACACCTACGGCTGAGATTTATCGGGATTTGGCCAATCTGTACGTCGAGCACCGCGATTTTCGTAAAATGTATGATGGTTATCATCCAAGACTGGCAGAGTTTCTGCGAGAGGGAATGATCATTAAAGCGGCACAAGATCTATCCTGAATGCATAAAGTAACATGGGCGGGCAAGATGATTGGTAAGAACAATGGTAAGAGCATTCGTAAGAACATAGCAACAAAAAGCGCAGACCTCCGGGAGGGCTGCGCTTTTTGTTCATACATATGGATATCACCGGTTGAGGACAGAGTCCTCTTGTTCACATGAATAGGAGATGAATCAGACGGTTTACAGTTGCTCGACGAGCAAGCTGACCGCTTTTTCCAGGAAGATACGATCCTCATCGTCAAAACGGTTTTTGATCGGGCTGTCGATATCCAGCACGCCATATAATTGTCCGTCTTTGATAATCGGAACAACGATCTCACTGTTGGATGCAGCATCACAGGCGATATGGCCTGGAAAAGCATGCACATCATCAACAACGAGTGTGCGTCTCTCCGAAGCAGATGTGCCGCATACTCCGCGTCCAAGTGGAATACGGATGCAGGCAGGCAATCCCTGAAACGGTCCAAGGACCAGTTCTTTTCCATCATACAGATAGAATCCGACCCAGTTGGTGTCGGTTAAAAATACATTGAGCAGCGCAGCAGCGTTAGCCAGATTGGCAATCGCACTAGGTTCATCGCGGATCAGAGCACTTAACTGTCCCAGGACGGCGGTGTGCTGCTCGCTTCGTGTTCCTTCATAGGAAACAGCTTGAAACATGGTGAATCACCCTCCCGAGCAAAAATGGTACTTATTTTCAAGATAGTGCAGTAGATGCGGTTAGTCAAGCGGAATGATTTTGGAAAGAGATGACAGTACCTGGATTATGCGCCTGTTTCTCCGCTTCTTTCGCGGGGTAATTACTTAGCAACCAAGAAGGGCTACAACCCGGGAAGGAGCTTAGCTTATGCATGCAGAAGTACAGAATCTATTCGTACGAATTCATCTTCTATATTTTGCTCAAAATCAGGATTTAAACGTAAGCGACGCGTTGCCTTTGTTAGAAGAGCGAGGATATCGCGTGGGCGAACGTGAGATCAAGCAGGAGCTTGAACACCTGACGCAAGAGAACTTCCTGACTGCCCACGGAGACCAGTGGAGCCTGACCGGGACAGGCATTGAGGAGTATAAGGAAATTGTTGCTGTGCTTGGACGGGTGAGCGAAGAATTGTTGCCTGACAGCAAGAAGGCCTCTCCGGCTTAAAACTGTTGCAAATCAGGTTTTGCGAGTAACTGAGCAAATAAAGATTGATTCTCGGCATAGAACAGGACAACCTGTGCTGGTGGATTCATAGGTAGATCAGGACCGGGAGCGGATGCGCCCGGTTTTTTGATATGATCAGAGGAGTGAACAGTTGCCAATTGGTGCAGGTTATGGTTAGATGGCTAATGAATCTTATGGTCTGCAAGAGAAGGATCGGATCGGAGTGTCAAGTGATGTATAAATGTAAAGGAAGAATCCCGGAACTGGAGACGCCGCGGTTACGCTTGCGCAAAATGCGCCGTAAGGATGCTGCGCAGATGTTCGTGCACTGGTCCGACCGGGAGGTTACACGGTATATGAATCTCGCGCCCATGATTGGGACAAGCGAGGCGGCCGATATGATCGGGCTGCTGAACCATATGGCAGGGGAAGAGGACGCCATCCGGTGGGGCATTGAACTGAAAGCTACAGGCAAGCTTATCGGTAGCTGCGGATTCAACACCTGGCAGCTGGAAGGGGCGTTTCGCGGTGAGATCGGATATGAGCTGGGCCGAGAGTATTGGCGTTACGGCTATATGTCTGAGGCGTTCACGGCGCTCTTGCCCTTTGGTTATGAGACGATGGGATTGAACCGGATTGAAGCACTTGTGGACCCGCGTAACGCAGCCTCAGGAACTTTCCTGACAAGCCAGGGATTTACAAGAGAGGGCCTGCTTCGCCAGGTACAGCATACGTCTACGGGATATAAGGATATGGTGATGTACTCGCTATTATATGATGAGTTCCTTCGCAACAAGAGAAAGTAGCGGCAAGGAAGGTAGGAAAAGATACTTAATTTATTTTGAGATTACACATTAACGAAGAAACAGAACAAAGCTGGAGAAGTGGAAGGTTCACCTAAAAGCTTTCGGCACGAGGCTACATCGGAAGCGTTCGTCTTTACCACCGGATTTTCCCTCTTGAATAATAAGATCAAAAAAATCCGGGGGTAACAACGATCGAAAGATTGTTCTGGCTCGCAGTGGGCATGTAAATAATATCTTCTAATGGTTAAAGAGAAAAAAGAGAGAAGGGTTTGTGTGAATACAACAGGAGGTTTGAAGCGCAGTTTCATTCTTGCGGGCTTGTTGCTGGCGACGTTTCTGTCCGCGATTGAAGGCACGGTGATCGGTCCGGCGGGTCCAACGATTGTCAGCGAATTGGGGAGCGTGCAGCTGCTCAGCTGGATTTTTACGGCGTACCTGCTCACGATGGCAGTCAGTACCCCGATTTTTGGCAAAATTAGTGACATATATGGACGTAAACCCGTGTTTCTCATCGGCTGTGCCTTGTTTTTGCTAGGCTCACTCTTATGCTGTCTTTCGCAGAATATGGAGCAACTGATCATCTACCGTGCCATTCAGGGGATTGGCGCAGGCGCTGTAGTGCCAGTTACCTTTACGATTATCGGGGATATTTACCGCATTGAGGAACGTGGCAAAATCCAGGGCTGGATCAGCTCGGTATGGGGCATTTCGTCTCTCGTCGGGCCGCTGCTCGGAGGTTATTTCGTAGACAACCTCGGATGGCAATGGATTTTCGGATTTAATGTGCCCTTTGGTTTGCTCGCCATGTGGTTTGTATTCCGTTATCTCAAAGAGGACATTTCACCACGTACCGCTAAAATTGATTATGTCGGTGCACTCACCTTCACCGTTGGTATTACCGCTATGCTTTTTGTATTGTCGGCAGGTGGGCAGTATTACGCGTGGAGTTCTCCATTGATTGTTGGACTGAGCGTGGTCGCGGTTTTGTTTCTTATCTTGTTTTTTGTGGTGGAAAAAAGAGCCCAGGCCCCGATGGTTCCACTTCATCTGTTCCGTATCCGGGACATCCGGGTGGCGAATATCGCCGGCCTGCTGACCAGCACATTGATGATCGGCTTAACCAGCTATCTGCCGCTCTGGGTGCAGGGCGTACGTGGAGGAAATGCAACCGAGTCCGGTTTGCTGCTCGCGCCCATGTCGGTTGGCTGGCTAATCGGTAGCGTGCTGGCAGGCCGATTATTGCTCAAGATTGGATCACGGCTGACCAGCTTAATCGGACTTACCGGGATCGCCATTGGTTCGGGTGGGCTGTTCTTAGTTGGAGGAACCTCGCCACAAGCCGTATTGTTTATTCTGACCTTTATTTATGGTCTAGGGTTCGGGTTTGCCTTTACGATCTTCACGATTATCGCGCAGTCGTCTGTAGGGTACAAAGAACGCGGTTCTTCAACGGCACTGCATACGTTCATGCGTACACTTGGTCAAACGATTGGGGCGGCGGCATTTGGAACGTGGCTGAATTTCCGTATCTCGACACTGTCGAGTGAACAAAATTTAGCGGCATCAGGTATATCGGAGAAGGATCTGAATGAGCTGCTTGCACCGCATACGGATGTTGCGTTATCGGACGAGAAGTGGGCGTTGCTACGCAGTGTGCTGGAGGGTAGCTTGCACTCCTTGTTTGTCATCATGTTTGTTATTGCGATCGTTTCGTGGGTTACTACGCTGGCCTTGCGCAAAAGGCTAATTGTTCCTGAGGATGCAGATGCCCCGCCGCAAGTGGAAGCCATGCAGAAGTAACTGACATGCACGGGAGAAGCAAAGAGATTCATGGCAAAGCAATGGAATTCATGGATTGTTGCATATCTTCGCTACGCTATGTATAAAAGGCAGCTGAACATCAGTTGCTTTTTATGTTTCCATGGGTTTGGTATGATGAACTGGAAAAAGGAGGATGATGTGACTTGAGTAACCCGAAGTGGCTAGCCCTGCATTCCGTTTCTTTTCCTGTCCGTATCTTCTCAGCATTGCTGACCTGTATTTCAATGTCTCTTATTACAGTTCTCAACGAATACGTGCCTGTATCTGAGCGAATGGATAATACGTACTATACTCCGTTCTGGTCTTCATTAGTTATTACCGTGTTGATCTATCTGGCCATAGTCATTTTTCTCATGCTTCCATTGTCACTCTTTGCGGATGCGGTATCGATATCTGTGGCGCAACGAACTAGAGGGAGAATCCATCCGGTTGTATCTGTAGTGATTGGTTATGTTCTTTTAGCAGGATTAAGCGGTGTTCTGTTCTCTCTTTTTGTGTTTCGGGGGAATACGTTTCTTAATATGGACGCCATTCGCCAGATTTGTATCATGACCCTGATCTTTCTGATCTGGCAATATATTTTAAGAGCAGGATCTCATTGGCTAAAAAATAATACACAAGCAAAAACCGGATGAGCCTTGGTCAGGCCCTCCGGTTTTTGTATCTCTACCACTCGCTAAGTTATCTAACGTAAACTGGTTCGTTGTCTAGCTCGGGTAGGATGCGCTTGGTTCTAGCTGCTCGCTGACAGACTTTCTGCTCCATGGGCCAGTCTGCCCAGAAGCTCGGACAGCAGTTCTTTGTCTTCTTCGCTTAGACCGCTGACTGCACGATCAATCTTGACTGCATATCCTGGATAGATGTCATCCATCGTGCGCTGGCCTTCTTCTGTCAGTTCTACAAAAATGATTCGTCTGTCTTGCGGGCAATGTTTGCGGCGTAGAAGTCCTTTTTGCTCCAGCTTGTCAATGACATAGGTAACGTTCCCGCTCTGCAACAGCAGTTGAGCTCCTACCTGCTGGATGGGTTGTGCTCCTTTCATATATAACACTTCGAGCACTCCATAGGCAGTCGGATTAAAACCATGTACTTTACTTCCAGATACAGCGTGTTCATTCACACTTTTGAACGTATGGGCCAAGGTGCGGTACAGATGAAGTGAACGTTCTGTCCCGATCTCTTGTAATTCCAGCATGCTGATCCCGCCTTTCAGTGTATTTATATAAGTTGACGTGATATATGAAGGTTCTCTTTGCTGTATAAGTTTGAACTAAGGTTAATTTACCCGTGCATAAAGTTAAACTTATACAATGCGTTTAGTAAAAGATCAGATCAACTTATATGAGTTGGATCATTATATCGATTGACGAATCAGAGGATCGTCATATGTTCATTGTAGACTTCATTTTGGCCGAAAAACATGCGATATGTCACAAGATTTGCATTTTTAGCATTTAAAATTTGATCATTTGTCACGATTTGGCGTACATATTTTAGATTGGAGCAATGAAATGGATTAGAGTGCAGGATACCAGGAAAATGAAAAATCCTCCTGTGGATGTTCCTTTATCTCCGACTCGGGCAGGAGGTTCTGACTCAACCTCTTTTATATAATCATTTTCATATTAAACATTCGGAAAATGATGGAGGAGAAACGGGATGACAACAAAAAACACTTTAGCGGGGAAAAGTGCACTGAAACAAAATCGTGCTTTTGTAACATTGATGGTGTCTCAGGCGATATCCAACTTGGGGGATTGGCTACATCTGTTGGCCATTTTCACTCTGGTTGGGCTTCGCTGGAATGCAACGCCGTGGGAGATCACGTTTGTGATGTTGTCTGCGGCATTGCCGATGCTTCTCACAGGGCCATTTGCGGGTGCGCTGGCAGATCGGTTGAACCGTAAATGGTTGATGGTTACCGCCGACGGAGCAAGAATTATCATTGTGGGTGCGTTTATTTTCGCGAATCAGATATGGCAAATTTACGTATTGCTTATTCTTAAATCTCTATTTGACGTCATGTTCTCACCCGCGAAGAACGGCAAATTAAAAGAAATTGTGCCACCTCACCAGCTTGCTCAGGCGGTTTCCATTAGCTCGGTGATTGAACAGATGTCTAAAATTATCGGCCCCGCGTTGGGCGGATTACTCGTAGCCGGGTTCGGGATCACGTGGTGTTTTGTGTTAGATGCATCATCGTTTCTGATCTCTGGCATTATTTTATTATGGATTCCCGGACATCGGGTGATCCAACGAGTGAATTCTGACGTAACAGGAGTAGAGGAAGAGACAGCAGGATCAATTCAAGTCAAACAATCCTTTTGGAAAGAAACACTTGAGGGCATCCGTATGCTAGCTTCTCTGCCTCATGTCGGAACGTCACTTTTTTTACTAGCATCCGCGATTTTGTTTCTGCAATTTGCCGATTCACAAACGGTTGTTTTATTCAGGCAACTTCCCGGCATTTCGGGTGATCTGCTTGGATGGTGTGTCGCGGCAAGTGGTGTCGGAACGTTAATTGCGGCGATGAGTGTCCGGAAATGGAAAACAGCAAGCCATGGCTTAAAAATGGGGCTGGGAACCGCTGTAACAGGCCTTGTAATCGGGACGGCTGGTATAGTCGTTGTCGTGTGGCCTTCTGCAGGAATGGGTGCACATTTGCTTCTTATTTCGCTGTTTGCCTTGGCCGGTGTTGGCATCGGGTTTGCAGTGGTACCTTTTCAGATTCTGTTGCAGGAACAGACTCCTGAGCCGATGACAGGCAGGGTATTTGGTACTGTAGGCAGTGTGATGACAACGAGCAACATTCTCGGCCCTGTGGCTGGAGGATTATTAGTGACTTCGTTTGGTGTTGTGCCTGCGTTTGTAAGTTCAGGTGTGCTGCTGACACTACTCGGTCTGCTGTATTTGTTGAAGCCAAGAGCGAAGAGTGGAGAAGATCTGGAGGCAGTTCTTCCGGCAAAATCTGTGGCAAACGGAGAAGTGTCGTAAGGTGTTTTAGAGAGGTAATCGCCCAACATGAATGCGGAAATTAATTTAAATTTAAAATAATTTTACTGAAAAATCGTTTGAGGAAACGCCTTCATGTTTAATGAGGAACAGGCAGAAATCCCTATAATCTAATTAATCTTAGGGGAAAACTCATATGCCTTGTCCCACCAACGCTAGCGCGGAAAGGGGGTGAAGCAACTTGGACTTAAAAGGGAAATTACCCAGATCGATCACTCGTCTGGCAAGCATTCCGTTAGCCATTCTGGCCGGAACGTTGGTTATGGGCATCGGTTCGTCGCATGTATATGCAGATGATGCTCAGAATCAGGCGGGTTCAAGCAAACCGTCCAGCGGATTGTCACTGAACCTGCTCTCACGAGATGCAGATGGCAGTCTTGATCTGACTCCATCGATATCGATATCCACACCACTACTCGATGTAGAAGTTCCTTCGATCCAAACGAATGCATCTACCGGCAAGCTAAGTGTATCTGAGCTGAAAGTGGATACACCGCTTGGATCGGCAGGAACATCGCAGATTGGCATCGATGCGAAGCAAGGAACGGTGGATCTTCCTTCTGTACAAGCAGACACACCTGTCATTCGAGCAGATGTATCCAACAGTCAGGTGAATCTTGAGGAGGGAACAGCCTCCTTGCCGGGAATTAAAGCCGAGGTTCCTGAGGTTATCCAAGCAGAGACGTCTGCTGTACAAACAGACCTGCGGCAAGGCAAGGTTGAACTTCCTTCCGTGAAAGTTGATGTTCCTGAAGTTACATCGGTGGATGTCAGGGCATCAGGTGTAGATCTGAGCGAAGGCAA
The DNA here is from genome assembly GCF_007680605.1 of Paenibacillus xylanexedens. Classification (GTDB taxonomy): domain Bacteria; phylum Bacillota; class Bacilli; order Paenibacillales; family Paenibacillaceae; genus Paenibacillus; species Paenibacillus xylanexedens_B. The sequence goes on along the minus strand of NZ_VEIO01000016.1, from coordinate 6,399 downwards.
GGTACAGCTTCCAAAGGTGAAAGCAAACGTGCCTGCTACTGGTATATCAACAGAGGTTGATCCTGGTAAAGGAAAGATTGAACTTCCGGTTGTTAAACCGAAACAGCCTGTAGATACTTCAGATCAGCCTAGTAAGGCAGTCGATTCACCTTCGTCTCAGGGCAAGGTGAGTGGACAGAACACGGCACAAGATGAAATACAGGTTACAGGTCAGGTGATGGATCGTGAGATCAATCCGGATTCGTTGACTGAGCCTGCTGTTTCTCAGGCTGTGCCTGTGAAGCAAGATGGTCTGAAACAACGTGCTAAGGAAACAAATTCAAACGTATCTTTACTGGATAATGAATGGTTGCGGATGAACCCATCCTTTGGTAAATCAACAGCGGAGAACCAAGGTCAGGGGAATCTGAATACGGATCAGGCAATACCTGAGAAGCAGGATGAAGCCTCTGCACCATGGCAACCACGGGCAGAACGTCCGGCTAACTGGTCTGTTATGGCAATAGCTCCTTCTGCAACGAGTACCGCTACAGGTACAAGCTCCGGTTCGTCCGGTGTGACGGGGGGCGGAGCATCCGTTCCGGCTGTGGCACTGCCTTTGGCGATAACAAGTCTGGTGATGCCAGGTTATGACTTTGCTTTTGACATGGAACGCTTGGATGGTTTCAGCCAGTGGTCACAAGCACCACCAGGTCAGCCGCCGAAATATACCTCTTTCTCATAAACAACAATGGCGTTAATTCAACCAAAAATGAGAAGGAGTGTATATTATCATGAAAAAAGTGAATCGTTGGGTAAAATTGTCGGTATTGTCGGGTACGTTGGTAGCTGGATTGCTGGGAGCTTCACAGGCAACCTATGCAGATAGCTATAACAGCAACAGCAACGGTAATTTGGATCTGAATGCAGGTCTGCGTCTGGAACTGGGATCATTGTTGTCAGGACAACGTGACGCTGGTTACGGGAATACTGGCAACTATGGGGGTTCCTCTAGCGCAAGCGGTGCATTGAAGCTGGATCTGGGGCTAAACGCCGGTGTATCCGCCGAGAACACGAACCGTTACAATAACGAATCTACGGACGTTACGAGCGAGCAAAGTAGCTCTGGCAAACTGGGCCTCGGTCTGAATGCCAATGTGTCTGGAGAAGCAGCAACGATGAACGAGTATTCACAAGATGGTCAGGCACGCAACAGCAACACGAACAGCAGCTATGCTAGTGAAAGTCGAGGCAAGCTCGATCTGGGTCTGAACGCGAAAGCGGAAGGCGGGAGTGCAACAATGGCTCAATCCGAACGCAATAGTAACGTGAACGACCGTGAGCGTACCGCAAACAGCAGCTATGCGAGCGAAAGCCGTGGCATGCTCGATCTGGGTCTGAACGCGAAAGCGGAAGGCGAGAGTGCAACAATGGCTCAATCCGAACGCAATAGTAACGTGAACGACCGTGAGCGTACCGCAAGCAGCAGCTATGCTAGTGAAAGTCGAGGCAAGCTTGATCTGGGTCTGAATGCGAAAGCGGAAGGCGAGAGTGCAACAATGGCTCAATCCGAACGCAATAGTAACGTGAACGACCGTGAGCGTACCGCAAGCAGCAGCTATGCTAGTGAAAGTCGAGGCAAGCTTGATCTGGGTCTGAATGCGAAAGCCGAAGGGGAGAGCGCAATGATGGCTCAATCCGAACGCAATAGTAACGTGAACGACCGTGAGCGTACCGCAAGCAGCAGCTATGCGAGCGAAAGCCGTGGCATGCTCGATCTGGGTCTGAACGCGAAAGCGGAAGGCGAGAGTGCAACAATGGCTCAATCCGAACGCAACAGTAACGTGAACGACCGTGAGCGTACCGCAAAGAGTAGCTATGCGAGCGAAAGCCGTGGCATGCTCGATCTGGGTCTGAACGCGAAAGCGGAAGGCGAGAGTGCAACAATGGCTCAATCCGAACGTAGCAGTAACGTGAACGACCGTGAGCGTAATGCAAGCAGTAGCTATGCGAGCGAAAGCCGTGGCATGCTGGATCTCGGTCTGAGCGCGAAGGCGGAAGGCGAGAGTGCAACGTGGGCTCAATCCGAACGCAATAGTAACGTGAACGACCATGAGCGTACCGCAAGCAGTAGCTATGCCAGCGAAAGCCGCGGCATGCTCGATCTGGGTCTGAACGCTAATGCGGATGCAGAAAGTGAAAAGATGACTATGGTGGAAAACAATCGATAATATGAGTTTTCACTTTAACATGAAGAAGCAGGGGCTCCGGAACCCCTGCTTCTTTTTTTATATTTAACCAAATACAATGGGTGAATCATGGTATAATTATTATAACAGTTGAATAGTATAATTATAGGAGGAGTCTAAGTGAGTAGGGTGAGAGAGATGGAACGAAAAGTAACGAAGTTTGGTAACAGCCTTGGAATAACGATGACAGAAGCATTCAAACAAATTGGACTTGAACAAGGAGACATGGTTCAGGTAGAGGTCGACCAAACGAGCGGAGAAATTATCATTAAAAAGTCGGTCAAGGTAAATTTGCCTAACGGAATAAGTAATGATTTTATGGATACGTTAGCTTCTGTTATGGATGAGTATGATCAAACTTTGAAAGGTCTTAAAGACAGATGAGTCTCATTCGTTATTTAAATATTCAAGAAGTAATTGCGATCAATGTTGCGATGATAAAACGGTATAGCCCGGGAGAGCAGATTGGTGTAAAAGATTCTAATCTGCTTGAATCTGCTGTTTCTAGACCGCAATCATCTGCTTTTGGTGACGAAGCGTATCCGACAGTCTATGAGAAGGCGGCTGCAATTTTTCAGTCGTTAGGTCAAAACCATCCTTTTCATAATGCGAATAAACGAACAGCCTTTACTGCATTAGTCATGTTTTTACGTTACAATCATATTTACTTTAAAATGGAACAGGCCTTAGCTGAGGATTTTACGGTTGATATGGTCAACCACAAATATTCATTCGAAGATCTTACTTCGATGATTCAAACTCACTGTTGGTCTGAGGAGAAAACATAATAGGAATCAAAGAATGTATGAGCAATAAATCATGGAGTTTTAATGGTTTATTGTTTTTGTTTGCACACTTTTTGCTCAATTTGATCAAACATGATCCTCAAAACTCATTTACAATATAAATAGTTCATCACGTATAAAAAGGACAAGAACAGGAGTGTTAAGCTATGCAGCACGCATCGCAGGAAGAAATAGCTTTACCTAATCCCATCCTGAACGTACATATTCGCGAAGCTGGTTACGCGCCAGGGCAGTCTACGATCCGGAATATTCGGATGCACGTGGCGCCGGGAGAGTTGGTCGGGATTATCGGGCCCAATGGTGCAGGTAAAAGTACAACCATCAAGACATTGCTTGGCCTGCTGGAGCATGCCGACTATGATGTAACCATCGGTGGGGAAGGGCGTTACGCCTACATTCCCGAACAGCCTGTTTTTTATGAGTATATGACCTTGTGGGAACATCTTGATCTGGCTGCTGCAGCGTATGAAATAGAAGAAGAGGTTTTTGTAGCGAGAGCAGAGGAATTGTTAGTCCGTTTTGGTATGGATCATGTCCGTAATGATCTGCCAGCGAGTTTCTCGAAGGGCATGCGTCAGAAAATGATGCTCATGATCGGATTTCTCTCCTCACCGGATATCTATATTGTGGACGAGCCATTTATCGGTTTAGATCCGCGTGCAACAAAGGATTTTCTGAAATTGCTTGATGATGAGCGCCGCCGCGGGGCGGGCGTGTTAATGTCTACACATGTGCTCGATACGGCTGAACGGATCTGCGACCGCTTCATGCTGATTGCTGCCGGCAGGTCGGCTGCGGAAGGAACGTTGAATGAGATCCGTGCCGCGGCGGGAATGCCGGAAGCATCTTTGTTTGATTGTTTTGACACGTTAACATCGGATTGAAGAAAGGAGAAGCCTGATGGTAGAGCCGAAACGTTATACCCCGCATCTTCTATACCAGAGAAGACAGAGAGAGCATCTTCGGGAGCAGTGGCGCAATTTCAAACTTGTGGTGGACTGGACAGTCTGGCTGTATCTGCTGATTCCGGGTCTGCTATATTTTATCGGCTGGTACACGAGTTTGTGGACGAAAGCACTGCCAGCATGGGCAACAAGTGTACCCTTACCTTTGCTTACGGGGATTATCGAACTGATCATCTTGACAGGTGGAGTTCTGCTTTTTATCGAAGAAGCGGATGTATTGTTCCTGAAATCGAGAAGGGTATGGATGCGAACACTGATGATGCGAGGGCTTGTGCGGGTGACGGTGTTACAACTTGGAAAAATGATACTTATTACTGCACTTGTTGCACCACTGCTCGCTCATGTGTATGAAATGTCTCTTTTACAGATCGTGCTAACCAGTATCTGGTTGGGAACCGTAGCGTCGCTTCAAGTCATTGCTATACATATAATTAAAGTTCGATATACGGGATGGCGGCGCTGGCTCTCATTGACCTCGCTTGTGATCGCCATGGGATGGATGATTGTTCGCACATCGGCTTGGATGTCAGGGGACATGTATACGTGGAAAATCATGCTCAGTATTGCCGCCGTTTTGCTACTGCTCATTACGATGATCCAGATGAGATTACGTATGAAAGGTACGTTTGAAGGCGATGTGCGCGAGGATTTGAGAAGCAGGCTCAGGTTGACTGCACTGATGTTAAGTCAGGCTGTGAGGAAGCCGAAGTCTCCGCAGACACGAACAATCGTTTTTCGTAAACCTCGTAAATTATTCCGTAAACGTTCCATTCAAAATCGGACGGCAGAGATCGCTTTCAAAGCATTCTTTCGTAATTCCGAGACGTTGAAATTGTTTCTGCAACTGGGTGGGTTGTCTATCGCAGCGGTAGCTTTACCGCCGTTTCCGGTCAATGTCATCGTGTGTGGATTACTGGTGATTATGCTCACCGTGATGTTGTACCGTGCCTGGGATGTACTGGCAACCTCGGAGTATGTTCAGCTTGTCACGTATGATTCTGCTGCGCTGCATGAGGCAGGCTCCATCATGGTGCGTATGTTACTGCTCCCACTTGTTGCGCTGATGGGGTATGTCATGGGAGTGTTCTGGCTGGGCTGGCTTTCCGGTTTTCTGACGGCTGCATGCACAGTGGCATTGAGCTATGGTTCAGTGTCCGTTGCAGGCTTGATCAGACAGACTCGTTCATAGTTTGTTTTTGCATCACGATGAGTGAAAGGAATTTGCTATCCGAGGCGCATATCACTTGGTTGAACTGCCCATGCTATAGATGAAAAGTTAAGTGAAGCATATGGATATCAGGGCGTCCTGTTTATGTATCTCTGGATTCATGGATGTCTTGATTTTCAATAGGTTTCACAGACTGGAGATAGAAATATCTATAGTGAGGAGGAGTAGAGCATGATGGATAACGGTGAGCTTCAAGTGCATTTTTCCGATCCTTCGGCACTGCTTGAGGCAAAAGCAACCTTGGAGGAATTAGGCTATAAGCCATATAAATCTACACCACTTGAATTATATATTCCGACGGATCGTCAGGACCCGCAATCCGCAGTAGAGATCGTGCAATCACATGGAGGGAGTGCGGTGTTCGCTTCCTCAGTGGATGAACTGGATCAGTTCCAAAGCGTATCCATCCCGGCACATCTAGTGAATGAGGACTGGAACGAAAGCTATGCACGCGGCGGGAGCCAGGCGGTAAATCACGGTCAGAACGTTGAACAAAGTGTAGACCAGGGCGAGCATAATTATAGTGATGACCCGGTTTATGATGATTCGGCAGATGGATTTTCCGGTAGCGTTAAAGCCTGAGGATAGAAATACGAAACTGGGGAAACAGGGAAAACCAGACACGGCGCTAAAGATTAGAATTAAAGTGGCCACAACAGCAACACTTGTTGCCATTAACAACTCTAATAACGTGACAACACCAGTCCTAACACCAGTCCCAAGAACAGTACAGAGAACAAACAGCACTAGCAACAGTACTAGCAACAGTACAAGAAACAGTACAAGAAACAGTACAAGAAACAGTACCAATTGCAGTTCTGCACCAATATACTAGTCCGCAACTATGTTGCATTAAACGGCAAGGTGTATCTGGAACACTAATTAGAGCTGTAAAGAAGAGTTAAAACAAAACAAAGGGCACTCCGGTCATGGACAATGACATAGGGGGTGCCTTTTGCTTTGCGCAAACGTATGGTGTAGTAACTTTTTTAGTGCCTCATCGGCCATTGCTGTGCTGTACCTGATTTTTTTCTAACGATCACAGAGAACGCTATTTGGTCGATTTAGATGTGTTTGAAAATCTAACGATCTCCAGCGGTTCAACCCCTTAATATTGGACACTAGCTAGCTTTTTCTCAGATTGACGCATCATAACGCAATGGATTTGGGCT
>NZ_VEIO01000015.1 GCF_007680605.1 Paenibacillus xylanexedens | reverse complement strand
GGACCGCAGGGTCCTGGGAGAGTAGGACGCCGCCAAGCAAAGAACCACTGCCGATGATGTTCGGTGGTGGTTTTTATATTTTTATTAATTAATGAAGATCATAAAAATCTTCAATCAAGGAATACTTAAACTACACTAACAATAAAAGCAGGCGTACCGATCTAAATGAAAGGGCGCTTTTTTGTTATATTATCGAGGCTTGTCCACGTAAGGAACACAGTTGTGTGCAAGGGGAAGCACACCTGATTGTTCCAAGGAGTTTCCCTTGACATTCTAAATATCGCTTTGCTAAGATGGACAATAATATATTTTCAGAAAACGAATTTTCGGCATACAATACAGCCTGGAATCTTCGGGTTTTGGTCGGTAAAGCTGAGCAAACATAAGGAGGAACACTTGCGTGTGGGAAGATAAATTTGGTAAGGAAGGCTTCACCTTTGATGATGTATTGCTAGTGCCACGGAAATCCGAGACACTGCCTAAAGAAGTAGACGTGTCCGTTCGTTTGAGCGATAACGTCAAATTGAACATTCCTTTGATTAGTGCAGGGATGGATACTGTTACTGAAGCGACATTGGCAATTGCCATTGCGCGTGAAGGCGGTATTGGTATTATTCATAAGAATATGTCCGTTGAACAGCAAGCTGAAGAAGTGGATCGGGTTAAACGTTCGGAGAGCGGTGTTATCACCAATCCTTTTTCACTCACAGCTGAACATCTGGTATCTGATGCTGAGGCAGTTATGGCAAAATACCGGATTTCCGGTGTGCCTATCGTTGAAGGAGATCAGAAGCTCGTAGGGATTCTGACAAACCGTGACTTGCGATTTATCCATGATTTCAACATCAAGATTAGTGAAGTCATGACTCGTGAGAATTTGGTTACAGCTCCTGTGGGTACAACACTGCAGGAGGCAGAAGGTATCTTGCAGAAGCATAAAATTGAAAAACTTCCATTGGTGGATGAGTCCAACACATTGAAGGGCCTTATCACAATTAAAGATATCGAGAAGGCAATTCAGTTCCCGCAAGCTGCGAAGGATGCGCAAGGTCGCCTTTTGGTTGGTGCAGCAATTGGTATCTCGAAAGATACGTTTGAACGTGCAGATGCTCTGGTCAAAGCGGGTGTGGATCTGATTACAGTAGATTCAGCTCATGGGCATCATATTAACATTATTGAAGCGGTTCGCAAGTTGCGCGAACGTTTCCCTGAGCTCACTATCATTGCAGGCAACGTTGCTACGGGTGAAGCCACACGTGATCTGATTGAAGCAGGGGCTTCCGTTGTCAAAGTAGGTATTGGACCAGGTTCCATCTGTACAACTCGTGTTATTGCAGGTATTGGTGTACCTCAAGTTACAGCAGTATATGATTGTGCAAGCGTTGCGCGTGAATACGGCGTACCTGTTATTGCTGACGGTGGTATTAAATACTCTGGAGAGATCACCAAAGCTCTTGCTGCAGGTGCTCATGCCGTAATGCTGGGAAGCCTGTTTGCGGGAACAGCAGAGAGTCCGGGAGAAACGGAAATCTTCCAAGGACGCAGTTATAAAGTATATCGTGGTATGGGTTCGATGGCTGCAATGAAACAAGGCAGTAAAGACCGTTACTTCCAGGATGATGACAAAAAACTGGTTCCTGAAGGCATTGAGGGTCGTGTAGCATACAAAGGTCCTTTGTCTGATACCATTCATCAGTTGATCGGTGGATTGCGTTCGGGTATGGGATACTGCGGAACGAGCAATCTGGATCAATTACGTAATGACACAAGTTTTATCCGTATTACAGGCGCTGGTCTTCGGGAGAGCCATCCGCATGATGTACAGATTACGAAAGAAGCACCTAACTACTCGTTGTAATGCGAAGAGAGTTAATGATTTCCAAGGCAGGCTCGGCGATTTTCGCCGGGCTTGTCTTTTTTTGCGCATACCCCTGTGATAGAATAGAACAAGCGGTGACCGTCCTAGGATGGAACGGGGCGTTGCGGCGATTTTTTGACGTGATCCATGATTTTTTTATAAGACTCAAGGTAAGCCGGTTATGACTTATCATATTAGAAAGAATGTTTATTACGTTTTACATAAGATAAGCATTCAGCAAGATGCGAGCGAAGTGACTATTGATCTGAATATTAGAGCAACGAACTTGCTCATTTCGATACAGCGCATTCAGCAGAGAATCACATATCCATTGACACAATGACAGGGACTATGAAAATAGCAGCTTGAGCTGCACTGAGGCATCATTCAGAAGCTTCAGATCGAAGGGAGTATTCATCATTGAAAGCCAAACACATGAATAAGAAAAAACGTCAGATCCTCAAAAAGAGCGTAGCCTCCGTTATGCTCGTTAACATGCTATGCATGTCCGCAGTGATGCCTGTTATGGCTGCAGCAAATGACTCTGGTCAGGTTCTGACTGCGGCAGCTACAACAACGAAAACGCCAGCAAAGGCCGTCAGTATCCCTTCCGTAGACTCGCTCGGACTTGATGTAAGATCGGCAGTCCTGATGGAGGCTTCTACAGGTCAGATTTTACTGTCAGTTGACGCGGATAAAGCAATGCCGCCAGCGAGTATGACCAAGATGATGACAGAGTATATCGTTGCTGAACAGGTTAAACAAGGGAAGTTTGGCTGGGATGATGTAGTTACTGTTAAAAAAAATGCGGCTAAAAGTATCGGATCACGCATTTTCCTGGCTGAAGGTGACCAGCATACGGTAAAAGACCTGTATATCGCAATGGCTGTTGGATCGGCCAATGATGCGACAGTGGCCTTGGCGGAGTATGTTGCGGGTTCGGAAGCCGAATTCGTAAAAATGATGAATGAAGAAGCGAAACGGATGGGCATGAAGGATACCCATTTCATTAACTCTACTGGTCTGGATCGTGCGGATATGCCAGCTGAATTCCGTCCAGCAGAAGACAAGGAAACAGTAATGTCCGCACTAGACGCTGCTATTTTGTGCCGATATATCGTTAGAGATCATCCCGACTACAAAGATTTTACAACGATTCAATCTTACAAATTCCGACCGAACGACAAAGCACCTATCATCAACTATAACTGGATGCTGGAAGCGAATAAAAATATAACCAACTTCAAAAGCTACGCTTACGAAGGTCTGGATGGCATGAAAACAGGCCATACGAGCAATGCAGGTAATAACTTTACGGGTACGGCTGAGCGTAATGGTATGCGTTTGATCAGCGTAGTGATGGGAACCGATTCCGAATCCGCACGTTTTAGAGAAACGAAAAAGGTGCTGGATTACGGCTTTGATAATTTTGAAGTGAAACAGGCTGTTTCAGGTAAAACCAAAGTGAAAGGCTGGGAAACGGTACCTCTGAAAAAAGGGAAAGAGACGACAGTTCCTGTCGTAACCGATAATGCGGTAAGCTTTGTTGTGCCTAAAGGCACTCAAAATCTGAATGTTACATTCAAAGCAAGTGTAACGGAAGCGGATAAACTGGTTGCACCAATCAAAGCAGGTACCAAGGTTGGTACGGTCACTTACACATACAAAGCAGAGGGAATGGAACCTCAGGAGAAGACGGTAAATCTGATTACAGCCGAAGAGGCTGAAAAAGGCGGCTGGTTCCGTCTATTCTTCCGTGCGATCAAAGACTTCTTCGTTGATCTGTTCGATGGAATCAAAAACTTGTTTTAACTGAAAAATACAAACTAATACTGAATGAGTGGATTGTATATTTTCACTTTTTCCGGTAAAATATCAAGTTAGAATTCTACGTATTACAGTATAAAAGTCTAAGGCTCTTTCATCTGAATAGAAGCGTCATTTTGCTTATTGAAAAATGGGAGACAACACATACACTACGGGGGGCTTGGAATATGGAAACGGGAACATCACGCGTTAAAAGAGGTATGGCTGAAATGCAAAAAGGCGGCGTAATCATGGACGTCATGAACGCCGAGCAAGCTAAAATTGCGGAAGCAGCAGGTGCAACAGCAGTAATGGCACTTGAGCGTGTTCCTTCCGATATTCGCGCAGCAGGCGGAGTGGCGCGTATGGCTGATCCAACGATTGTGGAAGAAGTAATGAAGGTTGTGACGATCCCTGTCATGGCCAAAGCACGTATTGGTCACTATGTAGAAGCTAAAGTACTTGAGTCACTGGGTGTGGATTACCTGGATGAGAGTGAAGTACTGACTCCTGCGGATGAAGTATTCCATATCGATAAACATGAGTTTACTGTACCGTTTGTATGTGGAGCGAAAGACTTGGGTGAAGCACTTCGCCGGATCGGTGAAGGAGCATCTATGATTCGTACAAAAGGTGAGCCGGGAACAGGCAACATCGTTGAAGCAGTTCGCCATATGCGTTTTATCAACAGCCAAATTCGTAAAGTAACTAATATGTCAAAAGACGAGCTGTATGCTGAAGCGAAGAACCTGGGCGTTGCCTATGAGCTTTTGCTCGATGTGCATGAGAACGGGAAATTGCCAGTGGTTAACTTTGCAGCAGGCGGCGTAGCGACTCCAGCAGATGCAGCCCTTATGATGCACCTTGGAGCTGACGGCGTATTTGTAGGTTCCGGTATTTTCAAATCGGATAGCCCGGAGAAGTTCGCACGTGCGATCGTTGAAGCAACAACACATTATACCGATTATAAATTGATTGCTGAGGTTTCTAAAAACTTAGGAGCACCAATGAAAGGTATTGAAATTTCCAAACTTGCACCTTCCGAGCGCATGCAGGATCGCGGCTGGTAAGAGAAGGGGAACTCAGACATGAAGATCGGCGTCTTGGCACTTCAGGGTGCTGTTACAGAACATATACGCAGTATTGAACGTGCTGGAGCTGAAGGTGTAGCCATTAAGCAGGTTCAGCAGTTAGAGGAGCTGGATGGCTTGATTCTGCCGGGTGGAGAGAGCACAACCATCGGAAAGCTCATGCGCAAGTATGGGTTCATGGAAGCCATTCGTGCCTTTGCTGCAGCTGGAAAGCCGGTATTTGGTACCTGTGCGGGTTTGATCGTCATGGCCAAGCGTATTCAGGGTCAAGAAGAAGCACATTTGGAGCTTATGGATATGACCGTTTCCCGCAATGCTTTCGGGAGGCAGAGAGAAAGCTTTGAGACAGATCTGCCTGTAAAAGGTATCGAAGAGACGGTACGGGCTGTATTTATACGCGCTCCGCTAATTGAGAGTGTTGGTGAACAGGTTGAGGTTCTTTCCACGTATAAAGATGAGATTGTGACAGCGCGCCAGGGACATTTACTGGCTTGCTCCTACCATCCGGAGTTGACGGATGACTACCGTCTACATGCTTACTTTGTAGACATGGCAAGGGCATATAAACAATCGGTAGAAGCAAAATAAAGTATGATGTACAACCTATGATCTCCCGGTCATCGGAGCACTCCTCAGTTGTCTGTTCTAGGCTGCTGCGGCTGTTGCATCTGGACGGATGCCTCATGTTGCTTGTAACTGCTGCATAGCGGAATCGCAGCGGAGGTGCAACCGGGGACATAGGTTGTTTTTTCGGTTATTGGCACATTGTAGGTTATAATAGATATTATTGTGTTTTTAAATGAAAGTATCGAGAACGGGCCTGATATGAGGCTCCATAATGTAGGTTTATTAGGAGGGGTACGTAGTGCTTGATGTGAAAATATTGCGGAATGAATATGCACGTGTAGAAGAAGCGTTAAATAATCGTGGAAAATCGCTCGACCTGATTGCTGGGTTTACGGAGCTCGATGCAAAGCGACGGGAATTGCTTCAGGAGAGTGAGAATCTGAAGAGTCGTCGTAACACCGTATCTGCAGAAGTAGCTAGACTGAAGAAAAACCGTGAGAACGCCGATGAATTAATTGTCGAGATGCGTGAGGTCTCCGATCGGATTAAAGCAATGGACGAGGAAGTACGTGAGCTTGAGGTTAAAATTAATGATCTCACGATGGCGATTCCTAACATTCCAAATGAAAGTGTGCCTGTGGGTACATCCGAAGAGGATAATGTTGAAATTCGCCGTTGGGAAGAGCCCAAGTCATTCTCTTTCGCGCCAAAAGCGCACTGGGAGATTGCACAGGAGCTGGACATCCTTGATTTTGAAGCAGCGGCCAAAGTGACGGGTTCCCGTTTTACCTTCTATAAAGGACTTGGAGCGCGTCTGGAGCGTGCGCTGATTAACTTTATGATGGATCTGCACAGCGATCAGCACGGATACGAAGAAATTTTGCCTCCATATATCGTGAATCGGGATAGCTTGTTTGGAACAGGCCAGTTGCCGAAGTTCGAGGAAGATCTGTTCAAGCTTAGAGATACCGAGTATTATCTGATTCCAACAGCAGAAGTACCTGTAACGAACTACCACCGTGAAGAAATTTTGAATGCCGATGATCTGCCGAAGCATTTTGTCGCGTATAGTTCCTGTTTCCGCTCAGAGGCTGGTTCGGCTGGACGGGATACTCGTGGCTTGATCCGTCAGCATCAGTTCAACAAGGTGGAGTTGCTCAAGCTATCTTCACCAGAGACATCGTATGATGAGCTGGAGAAGATGACACAAAACGCAGAGCGTGTACTACAACTTCTCGGCTTGCCTTACCGCGTGTTGACGCTCTGTACGGCAGATATGGGGTTCACTTCGGCTAAAACATATGACATTGAAGTGTGGTTGCCTGAGAGCAATACCTACCGTGAGATTTCATCATGCTCCAACTGCGAAGACTTCCAGGCACGTCGTGCCAATATCCGTTTCCGCAGAGAGCCTAAGGCGAAGCCTGAATTTGTACACACACTGAACGGTTCAGGATTGGCAGTGGGGCGCACGGTAGCAGCCATTCTGGAGAACTATCAGCAAGAAGACGGAACGGTGATTATTCCGGAAGCATTGCGTCCATATATGGGTGGGATTGAAGTCATTGCTCGCCGTAAATAGTATGAAGTTCGAGATAGCATAATTAACGAATCATCTTACTCCACTCGCCATTTGAGGATGGCGGGTGGGATGGATGATAAGTTGCAGTGCGGGTCACCTGTTACAATCCGATTTTAGCACGAAGTTTAAATAAAAAAACTTGCATTCCATCATTAATCTATGGTATGATACTTTTCGTGGCAAGTTTATAAAATATTTTTCTGGAGAGGTACCGAAGCGGTCATAACGGGGCGGTCTTGAAAACCGTTAGGGTGCAAGCCCACGTGGGTTCGAATCCCACCCTCTCCGCCATAACTTTAAAATTGCACACCGCATATGGATTTGCGGTGATTATGTTTGAAACACACTAGACTGTTGAACAGCGGTCTAGTGTGTTTTTTTATTTGTGACCGTTAGAGATAATCTAAAGGGAGGACTTGTAAAGGCATTTTTATGAAGATAATAAAAGGCATACCTAGACAGGTATGCCCTTAAACGAAAGCTATGTAGTTTTGGCTTGCTTTTTAGACACTGCTATTTTCTTCTGCAATTCTTTATGTGCAGCAAAACTCATAATAAGGAAGATTAGGTTAACGACTGCAAAGACCGAATAGCCTGGTTGATACGTTATTGCTAATAACAAAGCGATCACTTCTGCTACGACTAAAATTGAAAAGGTTGTAAATGGTAACGTGAAAATAAAAGCCCATGCAATGAATTGAACGAAGATTAGTCCTCCGCTTAATATGCGTGTAGTTTCTCCATCATAATCTACAGGTTGTGTTGTCAGAAACTTAAAGAACATGAATACAAGCCAAAATGCGAAGATGATGCCAGTGGCAACTCTCAATATGATTCCCTCCTAACTCTACATAATGAAATGATTGTATCATGCACAATTGAAATTGTAATCATTTTAATGAAGTTTATGGTATTGCCAGATTCAATCATGCATAAAAACAACATCTTCTCCGCACGTTATAGAAGTGGAGGTGGTAAAGATGAACCGCGAACTAAACATTGATCAGAACGAACTTGTAGGCGCTTGGCAGGAGCGTTTGCCTGAAGTCTTGAATGTGGGTGATCAGGCACAGGTTATGGCAGACGAAGCAAATCATCAGGCGATTCGGATACACATTGCAACAGCAGGTCACGAAATGTATTCTTTTGATTTTAAATGCCAATATGTTGATTCCCGTGAGGTCAGTGTAGAGCTAGTTGACGTGGAACGGGATGGGAGAACAACGGATGAACGCACAGAACCGATTCAGGAACTGGCGCATGATTACACTCGGCATATTCACGAGTGTGCTCAGTCATTGCAATCGATAACAAATTCTTAATACGAACCAAAAGGGGTCGAATGGAATGACTAAAACCAAATCGAGCGTGGATAAAAACCTGCAAAATGTTGTTGGAGATCTCGAACAAACGGGTGTTAACAGCCATCATGCACAGCAAATACAACAAGATTCCAATGATCGCCGCCATCAGGATGCATTAAATCATGATAAAACGGAAGATAGAGACCCATCTCATTCCTAACCTATGATGAGGAGGCACTCATATGAGTAAACCAAAAGCAATTCCTGTACCCGAAGCTCAGGAAAACCATCAGCAACGTCATTCATCCAAGCGCTCTTCCATGCAAGAACCATTGTCTGGCTCTAAAAAAGTGAAGAATCAGAACCATGTGGATCATCTAAATCCGGAGGGGTAACCCTATAATGTTTTTGTGCAAAAGATAAGTACCAAACATAAAAATCACTTCATTTCAAAAGTCCCTTGTTACCTAACAGGGGGCTTTTGCGTATTCATACATATGGAAAGACTAGCAGTCAGATCATCCCGTACCTGACATAGGTCTTTCTAGCCATTTTAAAGAGGAAAAATCACAATTTTCCCAAATTAGGTTTCAGTATCGGCCGAGATGGTATATCATTGGTATTGAATTATTTTTTTGGGGTTATCACGAGAGGAGAGAAACGAATGACTAAACGCATGGGGGCGCTTCTTCTTACGTTGTTGTTAACCGTATCTTTGGCTTTAACAGCATGTAGTAGCAAGCAAGAACCAAAAGAGGCATTGAAGACGGCTGCGGCAAATGCTTCTAAATTAACTTCGTACGAAATGAGTTCCAACTTTACAATCAATGAGTTGAGCTATAAACCTGGTGATGCATCTCAGACGGATCAAAGCATGACGCAGTTTATGAGCATGCTGAAGGACGCACAACTGAATGTCACAGGTGTATACCAAAGCGAGCCAATGCAGACAGAGATGACCGTTGGCATCGAGCTTAAAGGCGATATGGGGATGACTTTTAACATTCCTATGGTAATAACCAAAGAGAAATTGTATGTAAAAGTACCAAACATCCCATTCTTCCCGATTCCGGAGAATATGGTGAACAAATTTATTGAATTCGACTTGAAAAAATTGGCGGAGCAAGAGGGTACCGAATTTAACCCTGATGCACTGGACGCTGCCAAAACACAAAAGCTGAGCAACGAAATCATGGATGCGGTACTGGGTGAGTATGATGAAGCCAAGTTCTTCAAAAACCTCGATACCAAAGATGCAAAGTTGCCTGAAGGTGTAGACGCGAAGCAGGTCGTACAATTCTCTGTAAACAATGACAATGTGAAAGAAGCTGTTACTGTACTGGTAACCAAAGCGCTTCCTAAAGTGATGGATATTGTCTCCAAAGAAGAATACAGAGATATGTTGCAACTGAGCCAAGCAGATATCGACAAAGCCAAAGAAGATTTGAAAATCTCAGAAGCAGATCAAGCTGAAATGACTAAAGATCTGGATAAATTGAAAGACGTTCTGACAATCAACACGTTCAACATCGATTTTGCGTTGGATAAAAACGACTTCCCAGTTTATCAAAAAATGGTCGCTGATATGCTGATCAAACCAGAAGATACCAAAGACGAAATGAAATTGGCCTTCACTGGTTCGAACACATACACTAAAATTAACGAAAAGCCTGAATTCAAAATCAACATCCCGACAGGTGACGATGTAATTACAATGGAAGAGTTTGAGCAACTGATGAACTCCTCTTACGGATATTAAGATCTAAACCTGATCTATGAATAAAACCCGCCTGGATACTCAAGCAGAGAATGCTCTTTTCCTGCTAGTATCTAGGCGGGTTTTGTTTATATAAATACCGCACTACTGCCTTTTATAAGAAATGGTGTGGTGTTTATTATGTAAAACAATAACGGAGGCAAGGCAAAAGGGCTTAGTGATACGATTCATCGTGCAAATCTTCGGCAAGCACAGCGTAGATCTGATGATCCTGGTAGACTCCGTTAATTTTCAAATATTTACGAGCGATTCCTTCAGGCTGAAATCCGTTTTTCTCCAGTACCCGCTTAGAACCCTGGTTTGATGGCAGTACAGCGGCCTGCACCCGGTTTAACTTCAGAGCACGAAACCCATAGGCTACAGCCAGCTTGACCGCGGCAGTCATTCGTCCCCCGCCTTGATAGTCCGGATGGATGAAGTACCCCATATCTGCATAGTTAGCAACGCCGAGAACAACATTGTTCAGACTAACCTGCCCGATGAGAAGGTCATCCTTAATCGTGAAGATGCCGAACTGATAACCGGTTCCCTCATCTGCGGCTCGCACGCGATCCTCAATCCGCCGGGTCTGAGCTTCAAGTGTGTAGAAATCATTTTCGCGAATCGGTTCAACTGCTTGATACGGGATGCGGGTAAGCTCAATCAATTCAAGATAGGTTTGTGCATCCTGGGTGTTGAGTAAACGAAGACTTATGCCATGAGCTGTATCGTATAGTGTTAGTGCCATTGTAACAGACATCCTTTCATGTGTATTTATTTTCGATTCATCTGTATCGTAATTACTTTTTACGTAAACGTCTAAAAAATTGCGTTAGCATGGAAGAACACTCCGGTTGCAGAACATCAGGGATAACCTCGGTTCTATGATTGAAGCGCGGTTCTTGAAGTAAATTCATTAATGTCCCTGCGCATCCTGCTTTGGGATCCGCAGTACCGAAGATAACGCGTGGAACCCTGGATTGCACAATCGCACCGGCACACATTGGACAAGGCTCGAGAGTAACGTACAGTGAACAGTCCAGTAAGCGCCAAGCTCCAATGACTTCGCTTGCCTCTCGTATGGCTACCATTTCTGCATGGGCAGTAGGATCGAGCGTGGTTTCCCGCAGATTATACCCACGACCGATAATCTCGTTGTTACGCACAACTACGGCTCCGATGGGTACCTCACCAAGCGCCTCTGCTTTGTGGGCCTCTGCAATAGCCTGCCGCATCCAATATTCATGTAGCTCTTCCTCGCTCAGCACTGTGAGATCAGGCTGAGGAAAATCATCCTTCATAGGTGTAAAACTCCCTTCGTTAGCATTTATTCAGCGAACAAACATTCGGTTTGTTAACATGTTGTGCACAGAATTGTGGATAACTATTAGTTAATCACATAGTTATGAACATACTATCCACAACCCTGTGGATTTGTGAACAAATCCAGTGATACATCTCATTGCATTTCATGAAAAGTGAACAAACAACAATATTCGATCTATTCAGCCAGAGCGGTAACTTTCGGGCAATGGGCGATTATCCTTTTCAAATAGTCATACAAGCGTTATGATGGATATAGGTTTTGCCATATATCGCCAGAGGGCATAAGCCGAGAGGTGAAGAACGAATTTGTCTATTAAAACGAAATTATCCATGATTATGTCGTGCTCGGTGCTCGTTATTTTGGTATTAAATATCGCACTGAGTTATTATACTACAGAAGAGAATTTGAGGCAGGATAGTGAGAACAAGATGGTACTCACAGCGAAACAGATCGCAATTTCTGTCGAACAAAATCAGTACAGTGCAGATTATGTAAAAAGGCAGATCGGAAACAATCTGTGGCTTGCTTCAATTATGGCAGCAGAGGAATTAGATCCAGACATCAAGAACATTACCAATGAAGATCTGGTTCGTTTGAGTAAAAAAGTAGGTGTATCCCATATCTCACTCCTGGAACAGACGGATGATGATATCGTAGTTAACCGTTCCTCTGATCCAAGGGAGATAGGCCTCTCCACGAAATCAATGACGTACTGGTATCAGGCGTTTAAACAGTTATTCGAGAAGCATCAGGTAACGATCCCCGAGGGGCAGAAGCTGGATCATTTCTGGTCAAATGGTTTCGAGTATTCGACGTCCAGTCCTACAGATATCGATATCTGGGGTTATTACCATGATGGAAAGAGAAATTACATAATCAACCCCTTCTATAATAATACTGAAGTAGATGACTATGTGAAGATCTCTAGTCCGGATGAAATCTTAACTAAAATTCGTGAAGTCAATCCTTCCATTTTGGAGATTACAGGCATCAATCCTTTGACGTTTGCGAGCCCCGATATGAGCGATGATGGAAGAGATATCAATTTCAGCAAACTGAATAACAGACCGATCCGTTTTGGTACATATCAGTATGGCTCGGTAGATGAAGACCACCGTGCTGTGGTGCGAGCTGTTCGCACGGGGCAGAATGTGTCTTTTGTGAGTGAGACGCATGATCAGAAGGTATTGAAGAGTTTTATTCCGATTTTCACTCCGAATGAGTCTTCCTATGTAATCAGTATTGTCATGGATTACAAACAAATATCATCGATGGTCTCGGAACAGTTGGTTAGCCATGCTTCAATATCTCTGGTTTTGCTGGAGATTGTGATCTTTGGCAGTTACTTGCTTGCTGGTTACATTACACGTCCCATCCAATCGATCTTGGACAAGGTGAATGATGTGGCGGATGGACATTTTGATTTTCGTCTGAAGATTAAACGCAAGGACGAGCTGGGACAGCTCGCCAACCGGATTAATGCGATGATTCGAAATCTGGGTCACTATACAAGCCGTCTGAAGCAGATGTATGAAGAGAACCGGGCAGTGAAGGAGCACCTGGAGTCTATCATTAATCAAACAGCTGATGCAATTCATATAACAGACCTTGAAGGAAAAGTGCTACGGGTTAACCGTGCATTTGAACAATTATATGGTTTTCGTAGCCGTGAGGTGGAAGGACGTTTGCTGAAGATTATTCCTCCTGAGGCGGAAGAAGAAATGAAGCAACAGCATGCTCAGCTTATTGAAGGCATGTCGATTACGTCTAACGAAACGATCTGGATGAAAAAAGACGGAACCCGGGTTGAAGTCAGTGTAAGTACAGCGCCTGTACGCGACGAGGCGGGTGAGATTACGGCACTCATCAGTGTCTCAAGAGATATTACAAGCCGTAATCGGATGGAAGAGCTGCTTAGACGGTCGGAGAAGCTAACGACGGTTGGACAGCTCGCCGCTGGTGTAGCCCATGAGATTCGTAATCCACTTACAACGTTACGCGGCTTCCTACAGCTTCAACAGGAAAGCAACAAGCTAAATCATCGTCATCTGGATCTGATGTTATCCGAGCTTGATCGAATCAACCTGATCGTGGGCGAGTTTTTGATTCTGGCGAAGCCGCAGGCAGTTCATTTTCAAGAGCGGGACATTCGTTTCATTCTTGGGGATGTTATCTCATTGCTGGATAGTCAGGCGCATCTGCACGGGGTTGAGTTTGTGTTGCATGCATCATCGGATTCAGCTATGGTACACTGTGAAGAGAATCAGTTAAAGCAAGTTTTCATCAATGTTCTGAAGAATGGTATGGAAGCTATGCCGAATGGAGGAAGCATCCATATCAAGCTGAAGGTTAACGAGCTGGCCAACCGGGTTAGAATTGAAATTAAGGATGAAGGGATTGGCATCCCGGAAGAAATGATGCCAAAGCTTGGGGAGCCGTTCTTCACGAATAAAGAATCCGGTACAGGACTCGGCCTCATGGTAAGTCAGCGCATTATTCAATCCCATAAGGGCATGATGGATATTAAGAGCGTTATGAATAGAGGGACCACTGTCATTATTGAACTGCCGGCTTCTGAAGTGCAGACACAGTTACACGAGGCAGATCCATCAGCGGAAAAACAACAACCAGATGAAGAGAACTAGATGAGGTGAGATGACCTTTTGCGTATTAATAAATTTATTAGTGAGACAGGTTACTGCTCCCGCCGAGCAGCCGACAAATTAATTGAAAGTGGTCAGGTGACCATTAACGGCATCAAGGCGGAGCTCGGCAGTCAAGCAGAAGAAGGCGATGATGTTCGAATCAACGGGAAGCCGATTAGTGAGAAGAAAAAGCATGTGTACATCGCGCTGAACAAACCTGTGGGAATCACAAGCACAACCGAGCAACACATTCAGGGGAATATCGTTGATTTTGTTGGACATCATGAACGGATCTTCCCGATCGGACGTCTAGACAAGGATTCGGAAGGTTTAATTCTGATGACGAATGACGGGGATATCGTGAATCGGATTTTGAGATCCGAGGGTCGTCACGAAAAGGAGTATATTGTCACGGTTGATCGGACGATTACACCGAGCTTCCTCAGGGGAATGAGTACCGGTGTTAAAATTCTGGGAGAAATGACGTTGCCTTGCACCGTAACTAGAATGACAGACCGTGTGTTTCGTATTATTTTGACGGAAGGCAAGAACCGTCAGATCCGGCGGATGTGTAGTGCATTCGGCTATGAGGTTCGCAAGCTGAAACGAGTTCGTATTATGAATATTCATCTTGGAGAGCAGGCAACAGGAACATGGCGGGAGCTTACATCTGCTGAAAAAGCAGAACTTGGTAGCTTACTGGACTATTCGCTGGAATAAAGGATGCCGAAAATGAGCCGGGTCAAGACTCAGCTTGCTTTAGCGTGAAAGAAAAAGCATTGTTTCCTTTAAGGAGGAGGCAATGCTTTTCAGTTTAAATACAGAAGATGCCCATTGCTTAACGCCTTAAAAAGAGAAAAACCGCTCTCCTTCATTACATGGAGAACGGTCTTGAACGCATAACGTGCTGAGGACGGCTAGTTGCCACCACTTACGGATTTTACATTCGCATTGTTACTTTGATACTTCCGGATAATCGACACTTCTACACGCCGATTCTGTGCTCTTCCGATGTTTGTATCATTGCTGGCGATTGGATGATATTCTCCGTATCCACTAGGTGTGAACTTGGAAGGATCAAGCTGCGGATTCAGCAACAGAATTTTCAGAAAGTTCAGAGCACGATCTGCACTCAAATCCCAGTTATCCTTATATTGGTTATTGGAAATGGGAATATTATCGGTATGACCGGATACGACAACTTCGTACTCAGGGAACTCTTGCAACATGCTGGAGATCGCCTTGGCCAGTGAACGTGATTCAGGCTTCACATCTGCTCGCCCAGAGGAGAACAAGGCTTTGTCACTGATGGTAATCTTGAGTTCAGACTGGTTGAGTTTGGTATTCAGTTGGTCTGATAGTCCGTTCTGAGCAATATACTTGTCGAGTCGCTTCTTGAGCTTCTCTAGATCTTCCTGTTCTTTTTGGGCCATCTGGGCATCCGTAATCTGCGCAGGAGTTTTCTTTGTGATTACCTCCGGTACTTCCTTGTTTTTGCCTAGATCTGTACTGGAGTCCGTTGGATTCATTGACGTGTGATCCAGAACGCCGGAACCTCCGTTGAGCGCGCTGCTTAGTGCCGAGGCCATTTGCTCGAATTTGGCAGCATCCAGTGAACTCATGGAGAACAGGGTGATGAACAAGGCGAGCAACAAAGTCATTAAGTCGGAATAGGGAAGCAACCAACTTTCATCAATATGCTCTTCATGCGGTTCGTGTTTTTTACCCTTTTTCACCTGATGATCCCTCCTTCTCTTCCAGTTGTTTACGTTCGGAAGGTGTCAGGAATACGGATAACTTTTGGTTGATGGCAATAGTAGATACGCCAGATTGAATAGACAAGAGTCCTTCAACCATCATCAACTTGATTTCCATCTCTTTTTTGGACATCCGCTTCAGCTTGTTGGACATCGGGTGCCATAACACGTAACCACTGAAGATACCCAGAAGGGTTGCGATAAATGCCGCTGCAATCGCATGAGAGAGCTTCTCCATGTCACTGAGGTCGGCGAGTGCCGCAATCAGACCTACGACGGCCCCGAGAACCCCGAGTGTCGGTGCATACATCCCCGCTTGAGCGAAGATCAGTGCGCCGCCGCGATGTCGTTCTTCGGTTGCATGAATATCTTCCATCAGTACATCACTGACGAATTCCTGGTCGTTACCGTCAATAATCATCCGCATGCCGCTGCGAAGGAACTGATCATCGATCTCTTCTACTTTTGATTCCAGAGCGAGCAAACCTTCACGACGGGTAGTGGAAGCCCAGTCCATAAATGTGCCAATCAGAGAAACACGGTCAATCAGTTGTTGCTTTTTGAAAAGGATACCGAATAACTTCGGAATCTTCTTAACTTCAGACATTGGAAACGCCATAAAGATGGTTCCTGCCGTACCAACGAAGATAATAACGTATGCTGCCGGGTTATTAACGAGATTGATCAGCGGAGCACCCTTCAAAAACATACCAAGTACAAGGGAGACTAACCCCAAAACTAGTCCGATAATCGTTGAAATTTCCATCATACACCTCATCCATGAGATAAAATTGAATCCTTTCAGGCGGCAGAATTCGGGCTTCCAGACGAAGGTTCTGCTGCAGTCCGTTACATGTCTGGCAACCTCCAAAGCTGCCGAAAACGAATGAAACGGTCATGTATAGTATTTATCGACCAGAGGGGCTTTTTTTTTAAGGGTTATTTTCAGGTATAATAAGATCAAATCCGCCTTTTACAAGGTGAGTGGGAGTGAGAAGTCAATGGGCGTAAAGCATGGACGTGATTATGAAGGAATATTGACAGATTTAACGGTGGCCATAGGACGCATACCGGATCGCTATGTTTTCTTTGAAATGGATGCGGAAGAGTGGGGGAGACTAGGGGAACCAGAACAGCTTGAGGTGGACGAAGCGCTGGCGGAGGATTTGTTCTACGCGCTTGGAGAGGAATCCGTCATTCCGGTTGGAAGCGGTGTGGTGATCCATGACAAAGACCAACACCGGATTCATATTTTGATCGGAGAAGAAGAGCTGACCTTTGTACCTTTAATCTAAAGGATGTATTAACGATAAAACCTTGCGCCTCAAGGCACTGAGCCGTCTGTTCTATGGATTTTGGTGCTTTGACGTGGTAAGATGATACTCATGAAAAAGGCGCCGCTGGGCGGTGGCCTGCCTTTAAGGCTGTATGGGCAGCATGCAAAGGTGCCGATGGTCATGTGGATGTAAGTCCGCGATGTCTCATCATATGGGGAGGAAGATAACGCATGGTTTTTACGCAAGAGGAAGTCGAAGCTCATCTGGGAAGGCTGGAAGGCTGGGAACTGGAAGAGGGACGGTGGATTGTCCGCAAATTTGTGTTTTCTAACTATATGAAAGGGATTGCGTTTGTGGATGAAGTCGCTGCGATTTCGGAAGCATTCAATCATCACCCTTTTATTACTATTGATTATACAACGGTTACACTGCGTCTTACGTCTTGGGATGCAGGTGGCATTACATCGGTAGACATCAAAGAAGCAGAGCAGTACAACGAAGCTTTTGAGAAAATGAGAACATAATAATCTGCACCAACGTTGTCTGCAGGATGATGTTTGTAATGCATGCCAAAAGAGGCTCTTGTCTCCCTAACGGGAGGGTGAGAGCCTCTTTGATGCCTTACGCGCAGAATGCATTATTTCTTCTCTGCTAGCCACATTGCAATGTGGGCGATTTCTTCGTCTTGCAGTTTGCCTTTGAACGAAGGCATACCGCCGCCTTTACCTTTGACAATGGTGGAATAGATTTTCTCCACATCATCCTTACTACCGATGTTTGCAAGAGCCGGGCCTACGCCACCTTGAAGCTGATCGCCGTGACAGGAAATACAGTTGGCTTTCACTAACGTCTCAGCCTGTCCAGCATCCATAGCCACTTCAGGCATGTTTGGTTTGGCTTCCTGCTCCACTTCCTCTTTACCTGGAAGCGTAAACATTAAAACAATAGCTAAAGCACATGCTGCAAAAAATACCCCGCTCATGATCCATTTGTGCATCCCTTATGTCCCCTCCAGAATGAAAGATCATCTAACTCAAACTAATCCCTATCATTATAACGGAAGCTGTCGTTACATCATAGCATTTTGTGGTAATTTTTTGAACTAATCACAAAAGAGAGACAAATTGAAACCATTTACTTGCGAGTTTATTCTCTTGGGCCTTCATAGACCATGCAATGGAAGGGCTTTAAACCACTGGGAGTTTGGCGTTCATATGTATCTTGAATGACGAATCCGCTTTTTAGATATACCTGGATAGCGCGGTTATTCCAAGTCAGTACTTCAAGATCAATTTCATTGGATGGATTCCGGCGGATGGCCTCTTGTACGATCGCAGTAACAAATGCTTTGCCGAGACCTTGCCCACACAGATCGGGGCGCATACCGAGACCAATACGTGTGACATGCTGGAGCGGGAAATATTGTGCGAATCCATAAACCTGATCATGTTGATCCAGGATAATGGCGTATTGTTCTTGTCTGAGCTGTGCATCACCGAACTCGACTTCCAGTGCTTTCATCTGTTCCCAAGGTAGCCAGCTATAGATATTGTAAGGTGGGGCGTATTTCCAGCCACATATAAGTTCAGCATGTTTTTCTTGCATCGGTACAACATGAAGTATCAAAGAGGCTTCATTCTTCATATAACAATGCATGCTCCTTTCTCCAATATCCGTATCTTGTTCACTCTACTAAAAGAGCCGTGCATCAGGCAAGTCTTTAAACGATCAGATAAAAATTGAAACAAAAGTCTTAATCATTCCGTTTATATTATAACAGGCTGGGTAAGAACATGATAAGGGCACGGACAAACGAAAGAAGGCGAACGTGTTGGTTCAGATACACACCATGACTGTAACATCATAAACCACACAGAGTCAGAAAGCATAAAAAAACCGCCGGATACATTCCTGCGGAGAATGCACCGGGCGGTTCTGTTTATACTTCGTATTTCGTTACAGTATAGTTACATGGTTCCAACATCATGTTGATTACAGCTTGTACCTAGTCAAGGGCCAGTGACTCATAATCGTCCGTGCTCATGATCCGTTTAGCGCCAACGTAGCGGTTAGCCCAGTAGTTCTCGCTCAAAGAGCTGATCGTTACACCTTTGGAAGAAGAAGAATGTGCAAACTTGCCACTTCCTACAAAAATGCCTACGTGTGATATGCCTTTACCTGTTGTGTTGAAGAACACCAGATCTCCAGGTCTCATTTCCATGCGGGATACGGAATCACCCATGTCGTATTGGGAGCTGGATTGACGAGCCAAATCAATACCTAATTTGTCGAATACATACCGTGTGAATCCGGAGCAGTCAAAACCGTCAAGCGTTGTTCCTCCGCTTTTGTATGTAGTTCCCATTGCTGAATCAATTACTTTATCCATCTTAGAATCTGCAAATGCGCTGCCTGCTCCAAGTGATAATGCAAATGTAAGGCTAAGTACTGCTGCGGTCAGTTTCTTCTTAAACAAGTGATATACCCCTTCCAACGCCTGCGAGGTTAGCTTAAGGATTCGGTTGAAGGTCCCCTATGATCCCTCTGTTTCAAGATCAATTCACCCATAACTGGTTCCCCCGCTTCCCAGGTGCCAGGAATTTGGCTATGCTAGTTATGCACCTGAAAAATGAAAAAAATTTAATTTTAAGGATTTAATTTAAAGTTGTTACAAATAAGGATTTAAAGATTACAAAGTTGTTACTAAAAACTCACTGCGCTTATTGTACCAGAGGCGTAGTACTTTGGCAACGTTTAGCAGTAAAATTAACAAAAAAAACCTCGACCTTTGACGGGGAAAGGTCGAGGTTTGCGTATTTATACGTAATAACGAATGAAATGTTTAACATGAGATGGTAACATTTTTTTATTTTTGAAAGCGATCTCAGCTTGTGTGTAACATTTTAGTTCAACGTATATGATTTTCATGTCTGGTGGATGTGGACTGCCATAAACGGAAATGACTACATACTTTCCACATACTGAGTAGGCTTCGGGCAAGCGGATAGGTTTGTTGCAGGATTAATCCGGATAGTCCTGTCAAGAACCAGGAGGCGGAAGTGAATGCACCGAAGACCAACAAATGGACAACTCCCAACACCAGCGCAACACCGATAACAGCGAAGATGCGGCACACAGCAATCCACAGTCCCTTGAGCGTCCCGTGGATTCGCCCTTCTGCTTCCGGGTCAGAAATACCAAACTGCATGTAGAGCACTGCATGATGTACGATCCAGCCATAAATAATCCAGCCTGCTATATATGGAACGCCGGGAAGTAATAAATGAAGAGAATGAAAACCGTCCATTATTGTAGAATACAATTTGGGCAGAAGCCAGTACGCAGGCAAGAACATGAGAAAGGTACGCATAGTGTGTAGCAATAGCATGGATTTCCATAACGTTTTGATGCCACGAATAAAAGGAATGCGTTCTTCTGTAGATTGATAATGTTGCAGGGAGTAGAGCAACCCAGCCTGAATAAGTGGACTGATCAGCAAGCGAAGCAATAACATGCCGCCCAGAATCCACAGATAGCGCTGGACCTCCGGACCAGACAAGCCGAGCTGGCTTTCCATTTTGAATAAAAGCGTGCTTAGCTCGCCGACATCATCCGTTGGATAACGTAGTAATAGAGGAACGACAGCCGATTGCACCAACCGATAGATGAAGTAACCCCAAATTAATTGATAGATAAACAAGAGCGCGGCAATAAACATATGCTGACGGACGAGAAACCAGCCTTCACGAATTTTTGCTTTCACTGTCTCCACCTCACCATGACAGACCTCCGAATATGGCTTCAATTAGTTTCGTAGCACTCATGTTCCAGCGGGATTTGACTTGCTCGTCCAGTCCGGTTCTCAGGAAATTGTTCATATGGCGATTTTCGAGCACGATGTCATACAAAGGGTCTGTCATGGCCCAGGTGACAGGAGATGTATATGTCAGTTTATAGGTGACCCGCTCCTCGCGGCCATCCCAGTGTTTGGTTACGGTATGTCCGTCCTCAAACGTTATCCGAACAGGAACCTTGGGAAAGTCACTGCCTTTTTTGACGATGGTGACAGAGGACTCGTACATTTTTTTGCCGTCCTTCTCTATAGAAGAAACGTTGATCTTCTCTACAGCAAAATCGGCCATGCCGTTCCGGTAGACATATTGGTCAAAGTAATCCGCCCAGGAGGTGCGGGTGACTTGCTCAACCACCTTTTGAAAATCACCCGTTGCGGGATGTTTAAAACGATATTTTTTTACATACGTCGAAAGGATTCGTTCCATGGTCTTCGCTCCGACTTGCTGTTCAATGCCGAGTAGCACCAGTTTGCCCCTTGTGTACACGTTGGAAGCATATTGATTCTGTGAGTCAAACTTCCACGAGGGCTGTGTTAGAGGAGCCGGAGATGTGATAAGACCCGATTGTACCGGTAGATTCGGAATCAATCCGTATTCCTGTTCCATCAGTTTATCTTCTGCATAGGAGGTGAACCCTTCATCGAGCCAGGCCTCCTCAAACTCATTGCTCGCAACCATGCCGTAGAAGTATTGATGTCCAATTTCATGTACAACGGTGCGTTCCAGATCGTAACCCGGCGTTGTGTCATCGGCCCCAAAGGCTGTAATTAGAGTTGGGTATTCCATGCCTCCGGCCCCGTTTGCGGCTTTTGGCGGGACCACGATAGATAAGGTGGCATAAGGATAGGGACCAAACCACTTGCTGTAATTCGTTAATGCGGCTTTGGCAGCAAAGAGATACCGCTCCTTCAGATCCTGATGTGCCGGATCAAGGTAGAGTTTAATGCGTACACCGGGCACGTTGGGAGCAGAGAAGGGTTCCTCCGCATACACAAAATCAGGTGAGGCTGCCCAAGCGAAATCATGTACATCATCGGCATAAAATTGATACACTTTCTCACCATTCTTCAAGGCCGCTTGCTGCGTTGGGAATCCGGTTGCTGCCACCTTGTATGTTTCGGGTACTCGGATACGCACACTGTAGATACCGAAGTCGGCATAGAACTCGGAGTTTCCGTGATACTGATGCAGGTTCCAGCCTTCCAAGGTACGGCCCCGTCTCCCAACAGGCTCGTAAGCACTGAGTTTAGGGAACCACTGGCCTGCCATGACAAAATCATCCGTTTTGCCCATCCTTGCGAAAATTTTAGGTAAACTCACTTCGAACGTTGTGCGAATTGTGATGCTTTCACCGCCCTTGACGGGTTTGGGCAGACGAACCTTGATCAGCGTTTTGTCTTTGATGTTCCCGTCATCCGGCTGTACATACTGCATCCGGTGTAACAGAGAGAGCCCATCCTCCGTCTGCATGTCAGTAAATTTCATCGAGCCATAACCATCTGTGGGCATGACATCGCCGCGAAGCTTACCGCCCGATTCTTTCATAAATGTAGTATCCGCAGAGGAGAATGCATTAGGGTACATATGAAAATAAAGTTCGTTCACCGTTTTTTTGCCCGGATGAGTCCAGGTTATGGTCTGTGTGCCTTGCAGTTTGTTCCCCTCGTTCAGCTTCACATCCATGTGGTATTCAACCACACGTTTGCTGTATACCTCGGCTGTAGGAGACTGTACACTTTCCGGGGGAGCGGGCGCTCCGGTTTTGGCTGGAGGCTTGCCCGATTCTGGAGCGAGTACGGGTAACTCAGATGAAATGGAGCGATTGTAACCGAGTGTGATCCATACCCCTCCGGCAAACAGGCATAAGGCCAGGGATATGATGAGCCAGCTCTTGGCGCGTCGTGGAATCATCGTTAAATACCTCCCGTTGACAAGCATCTACAGCATGTATATGTTTGCATTGGGCCAATTATTAGTTAAAATATTTGTATCAACTCTTGGAGGCTATGAACATGGACCAAAATGAGCAAAACGGCAAGAAACAGATTGCCTTGAATATCGTGAGTGCAAAGAGCAAACATAAAGGCTTTGGTGCAGGTTCCATTGATCTGAACAATCTTTCTCCCGTCATCATTGACCAGGGCGAAGCGAAGATCGACATCGGTGCCATGCACGCGAAGAGTAAAGTGGAACGAGGCATTAAATTTTCAACGAATCGTGAAGACGTTCCGAATGGACGTCAGGTATGGCTGGTATGGGTTGCTGTGGATCGAACAGAGCAAGGACAGTTGTATGGCGGGGCAACGGCATGTGAGATGTGGATTGACACGGAAGCCAAACGGGGGTGGAAGCTGCTCGCGGATCACGTCAACCGGATGGATTATGCGATGAAACGCCGATTTATGCTGGATGAGCTGGGACCGGAAGACAAAGCGGCGCTGAAGACACTTCTGATCTCTCATAATGAAGAATGGTGGAATGCTTCACCGGATGAATTGAAAGAGGCACTTGCCTGAGGATAAAAATAGAACAAAAGCAAGAAGCCCCGAACCGGAATATCCGGTTTCGGGGCTTGCTTTATTTCTGTGATGAAGATGTAGCGCAGGCTTCATACAGTCATCTGTATATTTATGAATCCTCCATGTAATTAATGGAGGCTGTTAAATCAGAGATCTTCATGACGCAATCAAGTCATTACGGATATGCGTCACTCTACCCACCAGCGTTTGAAATCACTCCACCAGGAATGTTTCTGCTCCTGAATACCCTTTTGATTCTCTGCCGAACGTTCCTTTTCATCCTGCGCACCATCCGGTTTCTCTGCCTCACCACGGCAGACTTCAGTGGGTTCGGTTCCTTGGATGAATACTTCCAGCCGCTTCTCTTCACAGCCGTTACCTGCAAGTTTTCCGGTCTCCGGGTTAATGTAGACGCTCACGACCTGATCAGGTACAGAGAAGATTTTGGGTGGTACACTTGCAAGGGCTTGTTCTGTAAACTGAGCAAAGATCGGGGCTGCGCGGCGGCCATCAGACGTCGAGATCGCTTTGCCCTGATCATAGCCCACCCATACAGCGGTAGACAGCTCTGGGGTAAACCCAACTAACCAGGCATCCGTATTGGTTGTTCCTGTTTTGCCAGCCACCGGACGTTTGATGGTGGCAGATACCCGATTGCCTGTGCCTCCGTTCTCAAAAACACTCTCCATCAGACGTGTCAGTACGTAGGCTGCTGCCGGTTCCACCACGGTGTCTGCCTTGGTCTGCGGAGATTCGTACAACACACGCCCTGCCGCATCCGTCACTTGTAAAATAGCGATGGGGGGCGTCCGTTGTCCTCCTGCAGCAATAACGGAGAAGGCGGAGGCCATCTCCAGTGGACTGACAGGTGAAGTGCCTAATGCAAGAGAAGGGACAGGACTCAGCTTGCTTGTGATACCGAGCTTTTGAGCCATGGTTACGACTTGTTCCGGACTGATCTTCATAATCGTGTTGACCGCATAGATGTTATCAGATGCAGCGATGGCTTGGCGAAGATCAATCTCACCTAAATATTTATCGCCGAAGTTGCCGGGTTTGTACGTTTTGCGGTCATTATCGTAATGGAACAAGGTAGGCTGGCTGTTGAAAATAGATGCACTGGTAAGCTGCTTCGATTCGAGAGCAGCGAGATACATAATCGGCTTAAAGGCTGATCCCGGCTGGCGTGTTGTTGTCAGCACATGGTTGATCTGATTGGTACGATAATTTTTGCCACCAACCATCGCTTTAATGTAACCGGTGCGCGGGTCAATCGACACGAGTGCGGTTTCCAGCTCGCTTTTCGCATCCATACCTTTGGCAACTGCCATTTCCGCAGCCTTCTGCACTCGTAAATCCAGTGTCGTGTAGATGTTCAACCCGCCGTGATCCAGCATCGCTTCGCTGATGCCAAGCTCCTTCACTGCAAGACTTCGAATGTAGTCGCGGAAATACGGTGCGTTCTCCACCGTCTTGCGCTCGCCCTCGGGTTTGAAGTTCAGCATCTCTTCATAGGCGGAGTCTGCTTGTTTTTGCGTAATTTTACCCGTTTCGATCATGGCTTTTAGTACGATTTTCTGCCGATCCTTGGCGTTTTTCATATGGTTGTAGGGTGAGTAATAAGTCGGTCCCTTCGGAATACCTGCAAGCATGGCGCTCTCGGCCAGATCAAGTTTCTTTGCGGATTTGCCAAAATACATCTGCGCAGCTGCCTCAATGCCGTAGGCACCGTGACCATAATAGATTTCATTTAAGTACATCTGTAAAATTTCATCTTTGCTGTATTTCATCTCAAGCTGAGCGGTATACATTGCTTCCTTGGCTTTGCGTGTCCAGGTTTTCTCATGGGATAGGTAGAGGTTACGCGCAAGCTGCTGTGTTAGCGTACTGGCTCCCTGAGACATTCGCATGTGCTGGATGTTGACAAGGACTGCTCGGCCCATGCCCTGAATGTCGAATCCGAAATGCTGCCTGAATTTGCGATCCTCTACGGCTAACGTAGCGTTCACCAAATCAGGGGTAATATCCTGCAGTTGAACGGGAATCGAATCCTTGCCGCCAGCGGAGAAGGTGGCAATGACTTCACCCTGACTGTCGAGCAGTCTGGAATTGCGATCGGAGTCGGCGAGGGGCAGGCTGGTTGCGTATAGATATACCAAAATGGCAGCCGTGGCAATAAGGCCGAGCGCCATAAGTATGGATAGATATTTGATAAATTGGAGTACACGGAACCCGCGTTTGCGGGTCTTGACGCTTGGCTTGTTCATGGAACGGGCTCCTCTCTTTTCTTTCCAGTATGGGAAGGGAATAACCGGGATATTCAATTCGTCTGTGAAGTGGATAAATTATAAGTCAATTTCGGCTTGAAAACCGTTTTACAGTTGAATCGTCTATCGCGTATAATGCAAAAGGGTAATGAAAAGGTAGGGTTCGGCACAACATACTAAAGCGTGTGTAGACGAACAGACCAGTGATTATGCATTTTAAAATGATCACTCATTACTTTTACGGAAAGAAGGTAGCGATCATGGAATTGTGGTTTACAGAAAAGCAGACCCCTGTGTTCGGCATTACCGCAAAGATTAAGCAGACCTACGTCACGGAGCAAACGGATTTTCAGGACCTCGCAATGGTTGAAACCGAAGAATTCGGCAATATGCTAGTATTGGACGGCATGGTGATGACGACGGTTAAGGACGAGTTTGTATATCATGAAATGGCTGCACATCCGGCCTTGAACACTCATCCTGATCCGAAAAAAGTGTTGGTGGTTGGCGGTGGTGACGGCGGTGTAATCCGTGAAGTCATCAAACATGCGGCTGTAGAAAAAGCAGTTCTCGTCGAAATTGACGGTAAAGTGATCGAATATTCCAAAATGTATTTACCTGAAATCGCCGGCAAGCTCGATGAGCCGAACGTTGAAGTGCTCGTTAACGATGGTTACATGCATATTATTGAACATAAAGATGAGTACGATGTTATTATCGTAGACTCAACAGAACCTGTAGGCCCAGCTGCTCCGCTCTTCGAGCGCGGTTTCTATCAGGGGATCTATGAAGCACTCAAAGAAGACGGAATCTTCGTCGCCCAGACGGACAACCCTTGGTTTAAGGCGGATCTAATCCAGAAGGTGAACAAAGACGTCAAAGAAATCTTCCCGATCGTACATGTGTACGGCTGTAATATTCCAACCTACCCGAGTGGTCTATGGACATTTACCATGGGCAGCAAAAGGCATGATCCACTTAAGGTGGACGAGACTCGAATTCCGGAGATGGATACGAAGTATTATTCTCCGCGTCTGCACAAAGCGGCATTTGTACTTCCAAAATTCGTGGAAGATTTAACGAAATAAAGGGGAAATGAAAAATGAAACTGGATCAAGCTTATTCAGGAAACGTATTTATTTGCAGCTCTGAAGATTATGAAAACTCCAAAGCGGTCATCTACGGTATGCCGATGGACTACACGGTCAGCTTCCGCCCGGGTTCGCGTTTCGGCCCGGCTCATATCCGTCAGGCATCGGTTGGACTTGAAGAGTACAGCCCGTATCTGGATAAAAGTATCGTGGATATGACCTATTTCGATGCGGGAGATTTGTTGCTCCCTTTCGGTAACGCAGGACGCAGTCTTGAGGTTATCCATGAGTACATCGGTAGTCTGCTGGCAGATGACAAATTCCCGATTGGCTTGGGCGGCGAGCACCTCGTGACTTGGCCCGTGATTCAACAGATGTACAAGAAATATCCAGATCTGATCCTGATCCACATTGATGCACATGCAGACCTTCGCGAAAACTATGAAGGCGAGCCCCTGTCTCACTCCACACCTGTGCGTAAAGCTGCTGAACTGATGGGCGGTCAAAATATTTATCAGTTCGGTATCCGTTCGGGCTCCCGTGAAGAGTTCCAGTATGGCCGTGACAACATTAACTTCTATCCGTTTGAAGTAGCGGCTCCAATGAAGGAAGCTCTTCCGAAAATGGGCAACCGTCCAGTCTATGTAACGATCGACATCGACGTGCTTGATCCGTCTGCTGCACCAGGAACTGGAACAGCAGAAGCTGGTGGAATCACATCCAAAGAACTGCTTGAAGCGGTTCACATGATCGCTGGATCGGATGTGAATGTCGTGGGCTGTGACTTGGTGGAAGTAGCGCCGATCTATGATCCGACACAACAGACACAGATCGTAGCGGCCAAGTTGATTCGTGAAATGCTGCTTGGATTCGTGAAGTAAATATTTTTGCAATGCTGAATACACCTAAACGTATAAAGCGAGTATGAAATCCTCGTCTGTGCAGATGTGAACATCTGTGCAGGCGAGTTTTTGTTTTTATAGCAGGATAGTGGCCGATAAAAATGAATTATGCTAGGTTGAAAGTTAAGTTAAGTTAAGTTAAGTTAACTTAACTTATGTTTCGGGCTATGTTATACTGGACACATAAGAGTTTAGTAATATATTAATCAATGTATTACAGTCGTGAAGTATAGGGTGTGCGGGTTCGACCATATACTAAATAAAGAGTCATTATCGTTGGGGCGATAATGACTCTTAGGACCTGAAAGGCTGTGGATTGCCACGGCGTGCAAGAATTAAATAATGCTATTCAAGCAAAACCCACCGTCAGGCGTTCAACCTTATGAGGTGGGTTTTCGCTTTCTCTGAAGCTTTTTGCGTAACCAACGATACAGCTTTCGTCCACTCAGCACAATGCTGAGGATCGCAGCAATCCACCGGATTATATCAAGCAACGCCACAAGTTTGACCATCGACGTCACCCCCTCTCGGACAGCAACGCCGTGATCAGAAAACATCCACACTCAATCATGAGCCCATACTTCTAATTATAGCACATACGTTCCTGTTACTCTATCGTATAATAGACGTATGTGTATGTTGGGATCGTTTATCCAAAAATAAAAAAAACTCGGGTTAATGAATAAACCGGGTTACATAACGTATTGCACACCACTTTTAACCAGATGAACTCCATCATGGGTAAAGGTATTTTTTTTTCTTGCAAAATTGTCATCTTCGTTCACCCGAATTGTTACGATATGAAGCGTGATTTGGGGTAAAACGATAGAAGGAGGTGTTACCGATGAGAATCAAGACAACCAAGAACACCAAGACATGGAAACGAGCAAGTGTGATCACTCTAGTGCTTACACTATTATGGGGAATGGGGCAGGCGCATACATCACCTGATGCCAGCGCAGCACCTTTAACCGCAACATGCGGCACAGGAGATCATGGACTGACATCAGATTTGAAAAAGGGCAGTGGCGTGGAAGGACAGCAGCTACAATTCACGGATATCGATTTTCTGAATCAAACTACAGGACGGGCGGCAGGTAAAGGGTTCTTGATTGGAACTTCGAATGCAGGCTGTACTTGGCAATCCATATACACAGGACAGTGGCAGTTCGAACAATTAAACTTCCCAAATAACGTTACAGGATATGCACTGGCGGGCGTGAAGGGCTCCTCACTAACGTATCTCATTCGTACGGACGATGGGGGTTCACACTGGAAGAGACTGAGTACTCCAGGTGTTCCGCCGTTCAAGCGGATTGATTTCAGCGATAAAAATAACGGCTACGGATACAGCTATAACGGTGCATATCGAACGACCAATGGCGGTGTAACGTGGAGTAAAATGAATACGCCAGCCAACACCAGAGCCGCTACATTTAATACAGATAAGCTGGGGTATGCTGTTGTAGTTGTACCCGGGACAGGCTATAAGATCGAGAAGACAAGTAATGGAGGAAAGAGCTGGAATACAGCTCTTCAGGTGAAATCCGGTACATGGAACGGAGCAGACCTATATGCAAATGGATCACAGGTATGGGCTATCCTATATGGAGATGCGGGCATGTCCCAGCAATCTTACTCTTTGTACGCAAGTGGTGATCAAGGAGAGAGCTGGAGGCAGGTTTTCGCTCAATCGACAGCAGGCGCAGGGCCGGCACCCGGTGCCAGTCAAGAAGGGAAAGGAAGCGGCCCGGCTAATCCCGGTGGACATCCAGGCAACATGGCACTGATCGGTAACCAGACTGCATATCTCTCTGCTGGATCGCCAGCGACAGACAAGGTTGGAATTGGGCGTTCCTTTGATGGAGGTTCCACGTGGAAAAACATTGATCTGAAAATGGCAGGTTATCGTGCCCGTATCTCGTTCCCTACAACCAAGATCGGCTGGCTCGTTGTCACAAGTAAGAGCAGGCCTGCCGTCTATGAGACAACGGACGGTGGAATAACCTGGTCGGCAAAAATTTTATTTCACTCAGAACAGAATTAACAAGTTTTAAAATGAATTTATGTATTAGCTAATTCAAATCAAAGGTGTCTATATGAAATTTTGATTGGATTGGAGAGATATGATATCAAATATGCCCTTTTCCTGAAAATGAACATGGAAAAGGGCTTTTTTTATAGGAAATAAAAGGGTTGAAACCTGTCTCGAAACAGGTTATTGTAAGCGGTGACAACATACTTCAAGGAGGTTGGAATAATGGTTAATGTTATTTTAAAGGCTGATTCAGATAAAGGATTAATAAATCGCAATATATATGGTCACTTTTCCGAGCATTTGGGACGTTGTATTTACGAAGGATTATGGGTAGGAGAAGATTCACCTATTCCAAATACGGAAGGTATTCGGAACGATGTACTTACGGCACTTCAGAAGTTGAATATTCCCGTGCTTCGCTGGCCGGGTGGTTGTTTTGCTGACGAATACCACTGGAAGGATGGTGTAGGGCCCAAAAGCGAGCGTGCACGCATGATTAATACCCACTGGGGCGGCGTGGAGGAGAATAACCATTTTGGTACACATGAATTCATGAGGCTGTGTGAGTTGCTTGGTGCAGAACCGTATATCAGCGGTAACCTGGGTAGCGGAACGGTACAGGAAATGCAGGAATGGGTAGAGTACATTACGTTTGACGGTGAGTCTCCTATGGCGAACTGGCGGAAGCAAAATGGTCGTGACGAGCCGTGGAAGCTGAAATATTTTGGTGTGGGCAATGAGAACTGGGGTTGCGGCGGCAACATGCGTCCAGAGTATTATGCGGATGAATATCGCCGTTACGCTACATATGTACGTAATTATTCCGAAAATCAGATCTATAAAATTGCTTGTGGACCGAACGACAGCAACTATGAGTGGATGGAAGTGTTGATGCGGGAAGCGGCCCGTTTCATGGATGGCATCAGCCTTCATTATTACACGATTCCGACAGGCGTATGGGAAGACAAAGGGAATGCTACCGGTTTTGGAGAGGCTGAATGGTTCACTACATTGAAGAAAACGCTGTTCATGGATGAATTGCTTGTGAAGCACTCCGAGATCATGGACAAATATGATCCGGAAGGCCGGGTAGGTATTATCGTAGATGAGTGGGGAACATGGTACAACGTTGAACCAGGAACGAATCCGGGTTTTCTCTACCAGCAGAATACGATGCGGGATGCAGTGCTTGCAGCGGTGAACCTCAACATCTTCAATCAACATAACAAACGGGTGCATATGGCGAATCTGGCTCAGATCGTTAATGTGCTTCAATCGCTTGTATTTACTGAAGGGGATAAAATGCTCCTGACGCCGACGTACCATGTGTTCGATATGTATCAGGTCCATATGGATGCAAAGCGTCTGGATCTCAGTTATGAGAGCCCGGGGTATACATTTGGTGAGGAGACGATTCCGCAACTTAGCCTGTCTGCATCACGGAACAAAGACGGCGTTATTCATGTGACAGGATGTAATCTCAGTCATACGGATGAGCTTGAAGTAGTTGTGCAACTGGAGGCAGGTCAAGCGGCAAGCGTATCGGGGCAGTTGCTCCATAACACTGACTTTGGGGCATTTAATACGTTTGAACAGCCGGACCAGGTGAAACTTGTAGCTTGGGAAGGGCTTGTTTTGGAGAATAATACATTGCGTTTTGTATTGCCTCCGGCTTCCGTTGGTCTGGTCGCTGTTCAGGGGTGAGGTATGAAGCCGAGCAATTACCAATACCAACAGCAATCCCGTGAGGGAAGAAACGAGCCCTGTAAAGGGTGTGACAGCCAGTATGATATTCATATCAGTGATGCCAAAATGGCCCGTCTGGTGGAGATCGCCTCGCGCTCACGCACTACGGTGGAGGATGAGGAGTATGAGCGACGACTTGCGATCTGCTCGGGCTGTCCTGATCTGCAATATGGAACGACATGCCGGCACTGCGGTTGCCTTGTACAAGTGCGTGCGAAACTGGCCGATTCCACCTGTCCCTATCCGTATGCATCGCAGTGGTTATGAATAGGGTTCATCATTTTATATAATGAAGCAAGATGGCAAAATGTATGGAGTATGATAGTGAAGTGAATGAAGTGAGACAATGAAATTGATGTGAAGTGGGGGAGGGCTGCGCGGTATAGGTGCAGCCCTTCTTTTTGATGGTTGAAAAAAAACTCTGAATTTGGATTTGAATTGAGCGGGTGAACTGGATATAGTTATACAGTAGAGTGTAGGAGAGCAAGTTTATTCGGAATATGAGCGTGTATAGCGACACAACCATTCAGGAAGGGCTGTTCTCGCCAGCTGTCCTGATTTTGCGTCGCCTCGAATATAATGGAGGTTAACATTCATGTCGAAGATGCGACCGGTTCAGATCCGGCTGCACAGCCGTTATGAAGGGGAAGATGTACTGCAGGAAATGCAGGGAGAAGCTGTGGTCAAGGGAGCATACTTGTATGTTCGTTACGAAGAACCGCAGGCTGGGCCCGAGGGAGGCATAACCCGTACAACATTGAAGCTGGGCGGACAATCCATCAAGATTATACGTCATGGTGAGGTGGAGTCGGAGCAGACGTTCGAAT
Source organism: Paenibacillus xylanexedens (assembly GCF_007680605.1). GTDB lineage: Bacteria > Bacillota > Bacilli > Paenibacillales > Paenibacillaceae > Paenibacillus > Paenibacillus xylanexedens_B. The sequence continues at coordinate 17,771 of NZ_VEIO01000015.1, read as the reverse complement.
TGAACCGTAAGCTTCCGGGCTTCTACCGTTCACCATATATGTCGTTTGCCCTGTCCACGCATACACAGAAGCTGGAGCTTTCCATTCAGGGATTGAGCGCACGCGCAGCGTGGAGCTACGACTTTTACCGCTTTGATGAAGAAGCCGGACATTTTGCGATTAGTTTGCATATACAGGAGGAACCAAATTCATGACACGTAATCCACTAGATACGATTAACGAACGGGTAAGTACAGCCATCGGCAATGCGATTGTTGCTGCCGGCATCGTAACACAGGAAGAGCTTCCAGCCATTACGCTTGAAGTGCCGCGCGAGAAGTCCCACGGTGATCTGGCTACCAATGCAGCAATGCAGTTGACCAAGATTGCTAAACGGAACCCTCGTCAGATTGCCGAGGAAATCATCGCCAACCTAAATCTTGAAGAAGCCGGAATTGAAAAGGCGGAGATTGCAGGACCAGGATTCATTAACTTCAAATTGAACAAGAGTTATCTCTATCCCGTGCTTAACTTGGTGCATGAGCAAGGCGAGAACTACGGAAGAATCGATGTTGGAGCGGGGAAAAAGGTGGAGATGGAATTTGTCAGCGCCAACCCGACAGGCAGTCTGCATCTGGGTCATGCCCGCGGAGCGGCTGTAGGCGACGCGCTGTGCAATATTCTTGATTACGCAGGTTACGATGTAACTCGTGAATATTACATTAATGATGCGGGTAACCAAGTGTTTAATCTGGCCCGTTCTATTGAGGCACGTTATTTGCAAGAACTCGGTCAAGAAGCCGAAATGCCGGAAGATGGCTACCATGGTGAAGACATTAAAGGTTTCGCGAAGGAACTGGTTGCTGAAAAAGGAGACAGCTTGCTGTCTATGCATCCGGGAGATCGCGCGGCATACTTCCGTGATTATGGTCTGGAGAAAGAACTCGACAAGATCAAACGTGACCTGAACCGCTTCCGTGTGAATTTCGATATCTGGTTCAGTGAAACATCGCTGTATGATAACGGTGAAGTACTTCGCGTGCTGGACGAGCTGCGTGACCGTAACGAAATTTATGAAAAAGACGGCGCAACTTGGCTGAAAACGATGCAATATGGTGATGACAAAGAGCGCGTTCTGATCAAAAACGACGGGACGTATACCTACCTGACGCCGGATATTGCATATCACCGCGATAAATACTCCCGTGGTTATGACACGATGATCAATATATGGGGAGCGGATCACCACGGATATATTCCGCGTATGAAAGCAGCAATGCAAGCGCTGGGCAACGATCCGGACAAACTGGTTGTCTTGATTGCACAGATGGTCAGCCTGTTCCAGAATGGTGAAAAGGTGAAAATGTCCAAACGTACAGGTAAAGCTGTAACGATGGAAGATCTGATGGATGAGGTTGGCATTGATGCCATTCGTTATTTCTTCACGATGCGTAGCATGGATTCCCATCTGGACTTTGACATGGATTTGGCGATTTCGACATCCAATGAAAATCCGGTATTCTACGTACAATATGCACATGCGCGTGTGTGCAGTGTGTATCGTCAAGCCGAAGAGCAAGGTATCGAGTTGTTGCCACTGGCACAGATCGATCTGTCCAAGCTGACTACCGAGCACGAGTATGACCTTCTTCGTAAAATGGGGGAATTGCCTGAAGAGATCGCTGCAGCGGCTACAGGTTATGCGCCGCATCGCATCATTCGTTATGTCTACGAACTGGCATCCCTGTTCCATAGTTACTACCGGGCTGACCGCGTCATTACCGAAGACGCGCAGCAGACCCAGGCGCGCCTGGCGCTGATCGGTGCCGTTCGCACCGTCATCGCGACAGCGCTCCGTCTGGTGGGCGTATCCGCACCAGACAAAATGTAATCCCTTCGGCCAAGTGGCGGGCAGCATCCTGCCGCTTAGCCGAAGGCGAAGTCTCCATGCCTCGCGCGAGCAGTTGCTTATGCGCGCGGGCATGGAGACTTTTTTGTGCCCGTGGCTGGCGGTGGCCAGCACCTGGCCCTTGCGGGTACTGGCGATGCTCGCCAGTACCCGCAAGGGCGCAGGCTTGCCGCCTGCCGCGGGCACCCGGCAGTGCCCTGCTATCGGCACAGCCGCAGGGCACTGCTTCAAGAGCAGGCTCGGTTGTGCCTGCTCTCGCTCTTGCCTGCCGCGCAAGGCGTGCCCGGCAGTGGCCGGCATCCGTTGCTGCGCAGCACAGGTGCTGGCGGCTTACAGCATGCGCCGCCAGGTCACCCCCCGCCCTCTTGCATCAGCTTGAGGGCGTCTAGCTCGCCACCGCGGATTTTACTCTTCGCGGTGGTGCTTTTGCGGGCGCGCAGGGGAACCGTCGCGCGCTTCACAAGCGTCTTGATCTCGGCTGGAGACAAGCCGGGATGTTTGGCGAGCAGCAGCGCGATCGCGCCGCTCACATGGGAGGTTGCCATGGATGTTCCACTCATCTCATGGTGCTTGCCCTGCACCCAGGAAGACACAATCTTGTCTCCGGGGGCATAGACATCCACATAAGCACCGCGATTGCTGAACGAAGCAATACGTCTGTTTTTGTCGGTAGCACCAACCGAGATGGTTTGCGGATATCGAGCGGGATAATCGATACTGCGGCGTTTACCGTCATTTCCTGACGAAGCCACAATGACGATTCCTGCATGATACGCACGGTTGACCACATCAAGCAAAGATTTACTCCGTGTTTTCATACCAAAACTCATATTGATAATATCCACCTTGTTGCGTACACACCAGTCGATACCGAGTACGATGTCCGAGACATAAGCAGAGCCGTTGTGATCGAAGGCTTTGACAGGGTAGATTATTGAACGCGGGGCAACGCCGATCATGCCTTCGGTACTGTTGGCTGCGGCAATGGTTCCTGCAATATGGGTACCGTGACCGTTGTCATCATGGGGAAGCAAGCTTCGGTTCAACAGATTAATGCCACGGGCAAGAGAGTATCGTAGATCAGGATGGTGGTAATCTGCTCCTGTATCAATAACACCAATTTTGATCCGGTGTCCTGTCGAAACAGACCATACTTTAGGGGCTCGAATCTGTTTCACACCCCAAGGTATGCCTTGAGGCGTGCTGGGTTTGTTGTGGAGTGCAGTAGAATGCAGCGAGACAGGAGTGTCTTCCTCTAACGTAATGTCATCCCCGTATCGATATAACACATCCGGGCTCTGGACAGGAGCGATGAGAGTTCTGGCAAGCCTTGAGGTTCGGACGCCTCCCAGATCGGTGAATTCATTGCGCATTCGGGATAATTCAACGAGACAGGCCTCGTACTGCTGCGGTTTGGCGAATCGAATCAGATAACGTCCCCCGTGTTCAGGCTCGGGGCATCTCATTCCGTCAATCAACTGATGCAATAAACCGGTATAGTCCATTATGGGCTGCCCCCTTCGGGATGAACATGCTGAGGTATTCTATGAATGCGCTCATCCCGGCGCATGGGGAACTTGCCCTTTTTTTATAAAAACACATTCTCTCCGTGTCAAAACGGGCGCAGGTACATATGATGGATGGAGGGCTAGAGGGCTCTTGCGGGGAACCTGGTGAGGAGCAATCCTACGAGGGTATACAGTCAGAAGGCGGAGGGGACTCCGTCTTTTACATATGATTTGGGCTTTTGTTCATAGTGATAGCGTACATGTTATTCATTGCTTCCTTATCATTCTGTCGATCAAGATGAGCAGATTGCGATATGGATCAAAGGACGGATGTGTAAATATGGGACATGCTTACATAAAAACTTGCTTTTTAACGCTAAATAGGTTTTACTTAGGTTTGTTAATGGATATGTTATACGTAACGATCCAGTTTGCAGGGGATATAAAGCGAATTATGTGTGAGAGGAAGTGTCTTCAGTGAGTACCTCGCTCAATTTGAAAATTGATAAAGAAAAGGTAAGAGAGATCCCTTTGGTGGATCTGGCCTTTATGGTGCTGAAAGCGGCAAACACGCCGTATTACTACCGGGATCTGATGAATGAGGTAGCGAAACAGCGCGGAATGACAGATGAAGAGATCAACGAGTATATCGCCCAGCTGTATACCGAAATTAATATCGATGGCCGGTTTGCTTGCGTCGGTACGAGTCTTTGGGGATTGAAACGCTGGTATCCGGTTGCTGGAACAGAAGATTCCATGACGGGTGCGAAGCGTCCGCGTATCATCAACGATGAAGATGATGATCTGGAAGATGAAGACTTCGGTGAAGAGGACGACAGCTACAACAGTGACGAAGACTTCGACAGCACAGATGATGATCAAGACGAAGATGATGACGATGATGACGACGATGATGACATCTTCGATGAAGACGACGGTGAAGAAGAAGTACTGGTTGAAGATGACGATTTGGAAGACGAAGACCTCGAAGAAGACGATGAAGAGTCCGAAGACGAGGATGAATTTGACGACGATTCCGATAATCGGTAATCCTTTTTGCTGACGAAAAAATGCCCGTTTTTTCCCCGATAGTCAGCCTTGACAGCAGACGGGGTAACGGGTAAACTATTGCATGGGCTTATGAATGAGCGACAATATATTTATGTTTTTTTAGAGAAAGTGCCCCGTCCTGCGGGAGTACTTTCTTTTTGTATTTTTAGAGGCAGAATGATGCCAAACGATTACTTTTCCGACTGCTTCCGGCCAAACCTTTTCGGCCTGTTTTTTGTATGTTCAAACAAAGAAAATGGAACTGCCGACGAGGTTTGTAGCGGGGACAAGCGTGGATGAAGGCTCCCGGAAAGTTTGCATTATTTTAGCCAGGAATGATGTGTTAGTTAAAGCCGTCTTCGCTGGAAAGAGCAGTTGGTAGATGCAGTTAATTTCTTCCATTGCTCTTTTTAACGATGATTACCTGGGAAACGGGTTACGATAACACCATATATCGCCTGAATTTCTGTACTTATATTAGGAGGGTAATAACAGTGACAAAGTATATTTTCGTGACGGGCGGAGTTGTGTCCTCCCTGGGCAAAGGGATTACAGCAGCCTCGCTGGGCAGATTGCTGAAGAACAGAGGACTCAAAGTAACAATCCAGAAATTCGATCCATACATCAATATTGACCCGGGAACCATGAGTCCTTATCAACATGGTGAGGTATTCGTAACGGATGATGGCGCAGAGACGGATCTGGACCTTGGCCACTACGAACGTTTTATCGACATCAATCTTTCCAAAAACAGCAATGTCACGACAGGTAAAGTGTACTCTTCCGTAATCAGCAAAGAGCGTCGCGGAGAGTATCTGGGCGGTACAGTTCAAGTTATTCCACATATCACCAACGAGATTAAAGAGCGTGTATTCCGCGCTGGACGTGAAGCGGGTTCGGATGTTGTTATTACCGAGATTGGTGGAACCGTGGGTGACATCGAGAGTTTGCCGTTCCTGGAAGCGATTCGTCAGATCAAGAGTGATGTAGGTCGTGACAACGTGATGTACATTCACGTTACACTGATTCCGTATATCAAAGCAGCGGGTGAAGTCAAAACAAAACCGACACAACACAGTGTGAAGGAATTGCGCAGCATCGGTATCCAACCAAACGTTATCGTTTGCCGTACGGAATATGAGCTGTCCAAGGACATGAAAGCCAAAATCGCGCTTTTCTGTGATATTGACGAGAATGCGGTAGTTGAATGCCGTGATGCGAGCACGTTGTATGAAGTACCACTGAACCTTCGTGAAGAAGGTCTGGATGAGATCGTGGTTAACCATCTGAAGCTGACTACTCCTGCACCGGATATGAGCGAGTGGGAAGGCCTGGTGAACCGGATCAGCAAGCTGGAGCGTACGGTCGAGATTGCGATCGTCGGTAAATATGTAGCGTTGCATGATGCTTATCTAAGTGTTGTAGAGTCCTTGTCACATGCAGGGTTTGCATCCAATGCGGACGTGAAGATCCGCTGGGTTCCTTCTGAAGATATTACCGATGAGAATGTAGGCGACATGTTGCATGGTGTCGGTGGCATCCTTGTTCCTGGCGGTTTCGGTGATCGCGGTATCGAAGGCAAAGTATCGGCAATCCGTTATGCACGTGAGAAAAACATTCCGTTCTTCGGAATTTGCCTTGGCATGCAGGTTTCTGTCATTGAATATGCACGCTCCATCGTTGGGTTGAGCGGTGCCAACAGTTCGGAGATTAACCCGGCTACCGAGTTCCCGGTAATCGATCTGTTGCCTGAGCAAAAAGATATCGAAAATCTGGGTGGCACGATGCGTCTTGGTTTGTACCCTTGTAAGCTGCAGGAAGGTTCTTTGGCGATGTCTTGTTACGATGATGAATTGGTATATGAAAGACACCGTCACCGGTATGAGTTCAACAATGAATACCGTGAAGCGATTGAAAAAGCGGGTCTTGTTATTTCCGGCACATCACCGGATGGACGCCTGGTTGAGATTGTGGAGCTTCCTGGACACCCTTGGTTCCTGGCAGTGCAGTTCCACCCGGAATTCACTTCCCGTCCGAACCGTCCGCAGCCATTGTTCCGTGAGTTTGTGAAAGCTTCTCTGGAGAACGCGGTGAAATAATAAATTTAATCATTGAAATACCGAGTATTACAAGGATGTTTCCGGTTGCTGTTATAGCGCGGAAGCATCCTTTTCTTTTTAGTAAAGATGTAGATTGAATTACCCTTCGTCAATTTGAGATAATTAAAGGATTTATGTGGAAGAGGTTTGAGATAGTAGAAGGATTTTACTGGAAGAGGTAGAATACTTATCATGACGACTATGGGATAGTTATCCAGATGTAATGTGTATATGCTTTCCTAATTCTAGGAGGTTACAGCGTGGAAGAGAAAAAAGTTCTGATTGTCGATGACCAAAACGGTATTCGTATTCTACTGATGGAAGTGTTCAGCAGCGAAGGGTATAACACATTTCAGGCGGCGAACGGCAAGATTGCGCTCGAAATCGTCAATAAGGACAAGCCGGACCTGGTTTTGCTGGATATGAAAATTCCGGGGATGGACGGGCTTGAAATACTGAAGCATATCAAGGAGATTGACCCTGATATCAAGGTTATTATGATGACGGCGTATGGAGAACTTGACATGATCAAGGAAGCTACCGATCTTGGTGCACTCATGCATTTTACGAAACCGTTTGATATCGATGAGATGCGCGTGGCCGTCAATATGCAACTTCGCAATGGCGCTGCGAACAAATGCAGCTAAATCCTGTCGATACAGGATTTTTTTGCGTCAACTACCAGGAGCATGTAATCATGAGAAAATGGGGTATTTCACCTGTTATTGTAGGGAATATTGGAAATGGTAACGTCATCATGCCGTGTCTGTGAAAGCTGTGCTGCAAAGCACAGCATTTTTGCAAAAGCTTGTTTAGTATTTGACATGGGATGTGGTATAATAAGCCCGTATGTGATTTCGGCTAAAAACCATAGACACAACCCAAACCCCTAGGAGGATTGAAACCATGCCATTAGTATCTATGACAGACATGTTGAACAAAGCACTTGAAGGAAAATACGCAGTTGGTCAATACAACATCAACAACCTTGAGTGGACTCAAGCGATTCTTGCTGCCGCTGAAGAAGAGAAATCCCCAGTAATTCTGGGCGTATCCGAAGGTGCAGCACGTCACATGGGCGGCTTTACTACTGTAGTTAAAATGGTAGAAGGACTCTTGATTGACATGAAAATTTCCGTACCAGTTGCAATCCACCTGGATCACGGTTCAAGCTTCGACAAATGTAAAGAAGCAATCGATGCTGGCTTTACATCCGTTATGATCGACGGTTCCCATCACCCAATCGATGAGAACATCGAAATGACTAAAAAAGTGGTTGAATATGCACACGCTAAAGGCGTTTCTGTAGAAGCTGAAGTTGGTACTGTGGGCGGACAAGAAGACGACGTTATCGGTGGTATTCAATACGCTGACCTGAACGAATGTATCCGCATCGTTAAAGAAACAGGTATCGATACTTTGGCACCAGCTCTGGGTTCCGTTCACGGTCCTTACCAAGGCGAGCCAAACCTCGGCTTCAAAGAAATGGAAGAAGTTCGTGACGCGGTACAAGTTCCGCTCGTATTGCACGGTGGTACAGGTATTCCTAAGCACGATATCGATAAAGCAATCTCTTTGGGTACTTCCAAAATCAACGTGAACACAGAGAACCAAATCTCGTTCACAAAAGCAGTTCGTGAAGTACTTGCAGCAAAACCAAACGCTTACGATCCACGTACGTTCATCGTACCAGGCCGTGATGCAATCAAAGAAACTGTTAAAGGTAAAATCCGTGAGTTTGGTTCCAACAACAAAGCGTAATTGATCTTTAAAAGTTCCATACTGTGAAATGGAAGAACACCGCCTAGCCGGTGTCTTTCCATTTTCACACCTTATTTCTACATCGTTAGCCATCAGCACGTATTGCCGTTCATCGGCTGCAAAACACGTAGGGGGACATTAAGCTTTATGGAAAAATTAATGATTAGTGGCGGACGTCCGTTACAGGGAACTGTAACTATAAGCGGTGCCAAAAACAGCGCCATTGCGCTTATTCCTGCAGCATTGCTTGCCGAGTCAGAGGTCGTGTTGGATAACTTGCCATTACTCAGTGACGTGGCCGTATATGCAGAAATTTTGGAGGAACTTGGAGCGCGTGTGACTTGGGAAGGCAGTCAGATGAAAATCGACCCTTCTGATATTAAATCCATTCCGATGCCAAACGGTCCTGTGAAGAAGCTTCGTGCGTCGTATTATATGATGGGAGCACTGCTTGGACGTTTTAAAGAAGCAACAATAGGTTTGCCTGGAGGTTGTAATTTTGAACCTCGTCCAATTGATCAACATATCAAAGGGTTTGAAGCGCTTGGCGCAACCGTAACGAACGAACATGGCTCTATCCATTTGTATGCCAAAGAGCTACGCGGAGCTAAAATATATCTTGATGTAAGCAGTGTTGGTGCAACCATCAACATTATGCTGGCGGCCACTCGTGCCAAAGGCTCTACAATTATTGAAAATGCGGCTAAAGAGCCTGAGATTATAGATGTAGCAACACTTTTGAATTCCATGGGTGCCAGCATCAAAGGTGCCGGTACAGAAACGATTCGAATCGAAGGGGTCTCGGAGCTTAAGGGTTGCCGTCACTCCATTATTCCGGATCGGATTCAAGCGGGTACGTACATGATCGCTGCGGCGGCCACGCGCGGAGACGTGCTCATTGATAATGTTATTCCCAAACATCTGGAGGCTTTAACAGCCAAGTTGCTGGAGATGGGAGTAGGTATCGAGGAGCTGGACGAAAGTATTCGGGTTATTGGACGTCCGCAGTACAGTCATGTTGATGTAAAGGCACTGGTATATCCAGGGTTCCCGACTGACCTGCAGTCCCCGATGACCAGTGTATTAACACAAGCGAACGGCGTAAGTGTACTGAGCGACTTTGTATACAGCAATCGCTTCAAACATGTGCCTGAGCTGGTTCGTATGGGTGCCAAAATTCGTGTAGAAGGCCGATCAGCCATTATTGAAGGCAGTGCACTGAATGCGGCTAAAGTCAAAGCGTCGGATCTTCGTGCTGGTGCGGCACTTGTCATAGCAGGGCTTACCGTCAGTGAAGGAGTTACTGAGGTGACGGGGGTTGAGTTTATTGATCGTGGTTACGATCATTTGGTGACCAACCTACGTTTGCTTGGTGCAGACGTGTGGCGGGAAACCGAATAGATATTGATTAAGGCGGCATCGCAAACATTTCCGCTTGATGCGTGTTTTGTAGCGGTGCTGCATAACCTATAGTAGAATGGGGTATACTATTCTAATAGATTTTGCATTCTCTTCCGGATATGATGAACTGTAACAGGTTCTTGTTCCGGAGGGTCTTTTTTTGAAATAATCATCATAAGGCTTTATGAACACATCTTTCCTTATATTGTTTTTGAAAATCATTCCCTTTCTCCAATCCCCGGATTTGTTTGAACCTGCGCTTCATAGCCGGTCTTCCCGGATCGATCGCCCCATGTTTGGAGTTCACTCATTAAGGATTATGCCATGTAATGGCCATTCCACCCGGAAAACTTACACACCAAGACATGTATTTGCATTATAACGGTTACATTCCGTACAATGGATAGAAGAGATTGTGGTAGAACTGCTTTCTATGGCTTGAATTAGCTAACGAAACTATCCATTTCACGGACTCATTAATTGAATAGGTGGTTATTATATGGATCTGCAAATTTCCGATTTGGAAGAAATGAAATTAACGGACCTCTATAAGCTGGCGAAAAAATACCAGATTCCTTATTACGGGACCCTTAAAAAGAAAGAGTTAATCTTTGCTATACTCCGTGCACAAGCGGAACAAAGTGGTTTGATGTTTATGCAGGGCGTGCTCGAGATTTTACCTGAAGGTTACGGCTTCTTGAGGCCAATTAACTATTTGCCAAGCACGGAAGATATTTATATCTCAGCCTCACAGATTCGCAAGTTTGATCTACGGACGGGTGACCTTGTATCAGGTAAGTGTCGAACGCCAAAAGAAAATGAGAGATATTTCGGTCTGTTGCAAGTTAACGCTGTGAATGGTGAGAATCCATCGGCGGCTGCGGAGAGACTTCACTTCCCGGCATTAACCCCATTGTATCCGCAGAAGAAACTGGTTCTTGAAACATCCCCGAACCATTTATCCACACGTATTATGGATGTGCTTGCCCCTGTAGGATTGGGACAACGTGGATTGATCGTAGCACCTCCCAAAGCCGGTAAAACGCTTCTCCTTAAAGAAATTGCCAACAGCATCTCAACTAACAATCCAGAAATTGAACTTTTTGTCCTGTTGATTGATGAACGTCCAGAAGAAGTAACGGATATGTCTCGTTCGGTAAAAGGGGAAGTTGTTGCTTCCACGTTTGATGAGCTGCCCGAGAATCATATTAAAGTAGCGGAACTGGTGCTGGAGCGCGCATTGCGTTTGGTTGAAGCCAAAAAGGATGTCGTGATTTTGCTGGATAGTATTACACGTCTGGCCCGTGCATATAACCTGGTGATTCCGCCATCTGGACGTACATTAAGTGGTGGTATCGATCCAGCAGCATTCCATCGTCCAAAACGTTTCTTTGGTTCTGCTCGTAATGTGGAAGAAGGCGGCAGTTTGACCATTCTGGCAACAGCGTTAATTGATACGGGATCACGTATGGATGACATCATTTATGAAGAATTTAAAGGCACGGGGAATATGGAGCTCCATCTGGATCGCAAATTGGCTGAACGCCGCATTTTCCCTGCCATCGATATTCGCCGTTCGGGTACACGCCGTGAAGAGGTATTGCTTAGCAAGGAAGAGCTGGATACGATCTGGGCTATTCGTAAAAATATGAATGATTCCCATGACTTCGTTGAAGGTTTCCTGAAGAAACTTCGCAACAGTAAAACGAATGCCGAGTTCCTGGCTGCATTCGATGCAGCTGGCAATGCGCCCTCCAGCAATGCTGGAACGACGACAACTCGCCGTTCGCCAAGACAAACGGCTACATCAGGAACATCGAATTAACATTTGAACCGCAGTTGAACTCGTATAACGTGGCCATGATCGTTGTAAGATAAAGATGTGGCTGACTTATTATGAACTGACTGCAATATAATATACTCGTCGTCAGGTTTAACCCAATAGATGTGAGGAGAACATCATGTATTTAGTATACGCAGATGAAAAAGGTAATGTTTTTGATCATCCCTCCCTGTACGGACTCGCCCGTAGCGGAGATATGATTGTGGAGATCATGGAGGATGAGTTAATTCCTCTGCCGGACGGTGCAACATTGGTTGGTCTTCCAAGCACCCGTCCTATTGGCATGGACCCGGATACCGGCGAGATGTTGCCGTTGCCGAGTGATACACAAGCTGTAGGGGCTCTGTTGCCGCAAGGTTTTACGCGTCTGTGCCTGCCGGGGTATGTGAAAACGGATAAGGATTACAAGCTGCCGTTGTTTGGATACTCGGCTGTCGTTTGGAAAGATGGCGGTTTCTACGTTACGGCTTCCCAGTCCGATATTCCGGAGAAATGGAATCCGATGAACTGTGATCGTGACGATGTGCGCTCCGGTGTTAAACGATTTACGGAGAAGTATCCAGAGAACCGTTTGTACACCCATCTGTCCAATTGTGCACTGGGTTATGAGTGTCTCACGTCTTCCAACACATTTTTGAATCGCTGGGAAGGCGGCGTTCCTGTATCGTACTCATGTAATGCTGGTTGTTTCGGTTGTATCTCTGAACAGCCGGATGACAGTGGCTTTGTATCACCTCAGACACGGATGAATTTCCGTCCTCGTGTGGATGAGATCGTTGAAGTGATGCTGGAACATCTGAAAACACCTGAATCTATTATTAGCTTTGGACAGGGATGTGAAGGTGAACCTTCCACACAGGCCAAGCTGATTATTGAAGCTATTCGCGAAGTGCGCTCCATTACGGATATGGGGTATATCAACATCAACACCAATGCTGGCCTGAATGATCATATTCGCGGCATTGTGGACGCAGGACTGGATCTGATGCGTGTGAGTACGATCAGTGCGCTGGATGATCATTACAACGCATATTACAAACCTCGTGGATATACACTGGCTAATGTGGAGAAGTCCATGAAGTACGCTGCGGAGCAGGGAGTATATACGTCCATTAACTATCTAATCTTCCCGGGTGTAACGGATCGTGAGGAAGAGATCGAGGCAATGGTTGAATTTGCACGCCGCACCAACCTGCGTTTGATTCAGATGCGTAACCTGAATATTGACCCGGAGAGCTATCTGGAGTTAATTCCACCAGCACAGGGCGATATTTTGGGAATGAAGCAGATGCTGGAGATTTTTGCGGAAGAGTTGCCGGATGTTGTCATCGGGTCTTATACGCATGTTCCACCAGCAGGGATGGCTCGCCCTAAAAAGCTGATTACCTCTTGAATGAATTAGATTGCAACCGGGTTTAGGCCGTGTTATAATCTGCTGTGTTGTGCCATTTACTCTGGGTCCGCTTGAGGCTCAGGGCGGAAAGAGGTGAAAGGTAATGAAAGAAGCAATTCATCCTAAATACACGATTGGTCAAGTATCCTGCGCATGCGGTAATACTTTTGAGGCTGGTTCGGTTAAAGACGGACTTCGTGTAGAGATTTGCTCCGCGTGCCACCCGTTCTTCACAGGTAAACAGAAGTTTATCGATGCTGGCGGCCGTGTGGATCGTTTCAAAAAGAAATACGGAATCTAATCGTACAATTCCTTGTGAATTGTCTAATTATTGTATCCCAATCACCCCTGCTGTTTTGGCAGGGGTTTTTAGTTGCTTATCAGAGTGTAGTGGGGTTTCCATTTTCCAGCTGGTTGCATTTTGGACTACCTTACGTTATACTATTTCTTACCGTGCTAGATGGGGAGGTAGCGGTGCCCTGTAACTCGCAATCCGCTATAGCGAGGTTGAATTCCTGTTAGAGGTTTTGTCGATGTGAGGTTTGGTCCCTGAACGTGGTGTTGACGGTTGGGTCCTCCGCAATGAGTACTCATGAACCTGGTCAGGTCCGGAAGGAAGCAGCCATAAGTGAGATCACTCTTGTGCCGGAGGGTTGCCTAGCCTGAGCTATTGTTCAGGGGTGCCGCTTGGATCGCAAATATCGATAGCAGGTGCACGGCTTAACCTTTTAAATTTGTAGAGACCTTTGCAGTAGTATAAACGCAAGGGTCTCTTTTGATTGTTGAAAAAACTGTGTATGAAATGAGTCAGATAAAGTTTGGATTCACTCTGGAATATAGTATAATGGGGTGACGACAACGGACTCGAATGCGAAGTGGAAGGAAGGTAACGCATCATGGAGCATATCGCGTTATACCGGGCGTGGCGTCCTCAGTCATTCCAGGATATGGTTGGACAACAACATATTATTCAGACCTTGCAGAACGCGATTCGTGAACAGCGGACTTCCCACGCTTATTTGTTTAGCGGTCCCCGAGGGACGGGGAAGACAAGTGCGGCCAAAATATTGGCCAAAGCTGTAAACTGTGAACGCGGACCTGTAACTGAGCCTTGTAACGAATGTGAGGCTTGCCGTCGAATTACGAACGGCGCTGTTATGGATGTGCAGGAGATTGATGCTGCCTCTAATCGGGGCGTCGAGGAGATCCGTGACCTTCGGGAAAAGGTAAAGTATGCACCTACCGAAGTCCGGCAGAAGGTTTATATTATTGATGAAGTGCACATGTTGACGACAGAAGCGTTCAATGCTTTGCTTAAAACATTGGAGGAGCCGCCGCCACATGTAATGTTTATTTTGGCAACGACAGAACCGCATCGTCTGCCTGCTACCATTATATCGCGTTGTCAGCGATTTGATTTTCGCCGTGTATCTCTGGAAGAACAGACAGCCAGATTGGCTTTGATCTGTGAGCAGGAAGGGATGGAAGCGGATCATGATGCGTTGCAGTACATCGCCCGTCTATCTGATGGTGGGATGAGGGATGCGCTCAGTGTGCTGGATCAAATCTCTTCATTTACCGATGGAAAAGTAACGTATCAGCAGGTTATGGATATGACAGGCGGTATTCCTTCCGAACAATTTGCCAAGCTCGCAGCCTCTTTACTCAAAGGGGATGTCGGTCATATTTTGCAGATGATCGAAGGCTTTATGCACGAAGGCAAGAGTGCGGACAAATGTATGGAGAATCTGCTCTACTATTTCCGGGATTTGCTGATGATCAAGATGGTGCCGGATGCAGACAAACTTACGGATCGGGTGTTGAACCCGGAATCGTTTCGAGATATGGCGGAATCGTTTACGAAGGAACAGTTGTTTCAGATGATCGATACGCTGAATCGGTACCAGAGTGAGATGAAATATGCAGTTCAGCCACAGACATTATTTGAAGTGGCTTTGCTTAAACTGTGTAGTATCCCGGCTATGGGCGGAGCCGCTTCGTCGGTTGGAGTGCCTTCTCCTTCTGCGCCAGCTGATGCTGGTGAGATTAACCGACTTAAACAGAAGCTTGCTGAGCTGGAGAAAAAGCTAGATCGGGCGCTCAAGAGTGGTCTGTCAGGTGGGGATGCGGCTTCAAATGCTCCTGCACGACCGGCAACACGTGCGCCAATGTCCAGAGCGAACGCTCCGGTGAAGCTTCCGGCGAATTTGGATCAATATATTGCGCGAAAAGGGTCTCCTGAATTCACGGAGATCAGCAAAAAGTGGAGCCAGATTCTGCAACGTGTCAAAGAGGAGAAAGTTACGGTTCATGCCTGGTTTATGGATGGAGAGCCGGTTTCACTACTCGAAGACAATGTGCTGGTTGCTTTTAAGAACAACATTCACCGGGAAACAACGGAAAAACAGGCGAATCGTGATGTCATTGAGCGGGTGCTTTCGGAACAGCTTGGGCGTCCGGCTCGACTTGTGACGATGATGCTTAGAGACTGGACGGGTGCGATGGAAGGAGCTTCTGAAACGCCAAAGGAGGATTTTAAGCTTGAACCAGAGCATGAAGACGGTGGTTCAGGTGATAAACAGCCTTGGATTGATGAAGCTATTCAGTTATTTGGCGAAGATCTCGTAGTCATTAAAGAGTAGTACATTGAGATGTAGTGTGTATAATTTGAGATAACTATATTATAAGGAGATGACGGATATGAATAACATGAACCAAATGATGAAACAAGTGAAGAAAATGCAGGAGCAAATGTTGAAGGCGCAGGAAGAACTCGCGGACAAAACGGTTCAAGGTACTTCTGGCGGCGGAGTGGTAACAGCTGAAGTTAATGGACATAAAAAACTGCTCGCTATCACGATCAAGCCTGAAGCCGTAGATCCGGATGATGTTGAAATGCTTCAAGACCTTGTCATGACTGCTGTGAATGATGCTTTGACCAAAGCGGATGAAATTGCCAATCAGGATATGGGTAAATTCACGGGCGGCATGAAAATTCCGGGGTTATTTTAATATAAACTGATCCTGTCAAAAGGAGACACAACCGATTGTATTATCCTGAACCGATAGCCAAGCTGATCGATGCCTTCACCCGTCTTCCTGGGGTGGGTCCGAAGACAGCGGCTCGTTTAGCTTTTCATGTGCTTAACATGAAGGAAGATGACGTTATTGATTTTGCCAAAGCGCTCGTGAGCGTGAAGCGTAATCTCCATTACTGTTCTGTGTGCTGTAATATTACAGATACGGACCCTTGCCGGATATGTCAGGATAAGTCGAGAGATGTATCCGTCATCTGTGTAGTCCAAGATTCGAAAGATCTGGTAGCTATGGAGCGGACTAAGGAATTCGATGGGTACTACCATGTGTTGCAGGGGGCAATTTCTCCAATGGAGGGAATTGGCCCGGATGATATACGCTTGAAAGAGCTGTTAACTCGTTTGAGTGATGAGCGGGTAAAAGAATTGATTTTGGCGACTAATCCCAATATTGAGGGAGAAGCTACGGCAATGTACATTTCCCGTCTAGTGCGTCCTTTTGAAATTAGTGTGACCCGTATTGCTCACGGATTACCCGTGGGCGGCGATCTGGAGTATGCAGATGAAGTTACACTTTCGAAGGCGCTGGAAGGGCGCAGAGAGATGCGCTAATGTATCTAGTTGCGTGTGAGCTTGATAAGGGTGTCGTTCGTATAGAAGACAATCCAATAAATTGATTTACATTGCAAGAGAGAGCTATGAGCTCTCTCTTTTTTTATTTTAAAAGTAGATGTCCAAGTTCTAAGTTTGTCCCTTCCTTGATATGTATGAGAGTGTGCTATACGGATGGATAAGGGAGGGTGTTTATGTTGATATGGCGAAAAAAGCGAAGCTTAAGGGACGGAAAGAAGAGAGAGCTGGCGAAACTGGAGGCGGAGTTGGTTTATGCGGATGTGCAGAAGGCCAAGCAAGAGTGGGAACGTGCGATGCGACAGTTTGATGATGCTCTGGGAGAGGATGAGATCGATTATGCCATCTATGTGCTTGAAGCGGCCGAGAGAAAATACCAAATTCATTTGAAGCGGGCCAAACGGTTGATTGGGATGGGTGTGGCTACTACCGATCGAGAACTCAGTGTGTAATTACTGTGAGGTAGCTAAGTACACAGGTGATTTTATATATAGCTGGAGGTGGAACGTATGAAGAGTGTTATTCTGGGAAGCATATTGGTTGCCTCTCTGTTGGCATTGGTTATTATTTTGTTTAGAAAACGCTTGGGATTATCAATCTTTACATCAATCGGAATTCATGTGGTGCTTGCGGCCGCTGGGATATATATCGTAAATTACTCAGGTTGGATAACAGGGATTTATATCCCGTTGAACCCTGCAACAATAGGCACAGTTACGGTTCTGGGACTCCCGGGGGTTGGTCTGTTATTGGGGTTGAAAATTTCTTTATTCGGGTAGTTGACTAGCGAGCGTTATATATGGTACATTATATCTCGTTGCTTTGCTTGCTTGGTTACACGCTTTGCTTGAAACAAATGAAGTTCATTACGAACTTCAAAAATAATTTCAAAAAAGGCTTGACCAAAACAAACGAAGTATGATATATTATAAAAGTCGCCGCTGAGACAAAATGGTGACGAAAAAAGAAGTTTGATCTTTGAAAACTGAACAACGAGTGAGTAAACATTCTGCTTGCAGAATGACGTGAAGGTTTTGATACGTGCCGTATGGCTGTATGAAAACTGGAACACAAATGAGATTTTTGATCTCGTCAGATTCAAAATGAGCTTATCGCTCTTTTCAATACTTTATTGGAGAGTTTGATCCTGGCTCAGGACGAAC
>NZ_VEIO01000014.1 GCF_007680605.1 Paenibacillus xylanexedens | reverse complement strand
CTCTAGCGCCGATGGTACTTGGACCGCAGGGTCCTGGGAGAGTAGGACGCCGCCAAGCAAAGCAAAGAACCACTGCCGATGTAATTCGGTGGTGGTTTTTTTATATATAAGATTAAAGAGATGTGAACGTTACATCTCTTGTTTGACTTTAAAGGGAACCTCTGAGACACTCAAATGTAAGAAAAGGGTTCAAGCTGCCTTTTGTACAGAAAGGACTTACATTAGAAGAAAAAGAGGTGCAAGTTAATATGGAACTTCGCAAATTAACGATCGACGATTATGAGGCGTGTATGGCGCTTTCCGAGTATGCATTTCAATTTAAATTAACAGAAGATCAGTTGGAGAAGCGGCGCAAGGAATTCGCTAAGCATAATGTGTTGGGCGTTTATGCGGATGGACAGGTTGGAGCCAAGCTTCAGATTATTCCTTTTCAAACGTATATTCACGGCAGGGCCTTCGAAATGGGGGGAATTGCAGGTGTAGCCACTTGGCCGGAGTACAGACGTAAGGGATGGGTCGCAGGATTACTGAAATACGCACTAGAAGAAATGAATCGGAATAAACAAAGTGTATCTTTCCTGCATCCGTTTTCGTTTTCCTTTTATCGAAAGTATGGCTGGGAAACCTACGTTGAATATAAGAAATATAGATTGTCTACAGCCCAACTGCCGGCCAAGAAGCTGACACCAGGCACGATCAAACGTGGAAATACCGAGCTTGCTGAATTGAAGCAGGTGTACGATGCGTATGCAACGCGCTACAATGGAACCCTCAATCGTAATGATGCATGGTGGGAAAATTCGGTTTATGTCAAAAAAGGTAGTCAGCGCGCTGTATATTATGATGAATCGGGAGCACCCCAAGGTTACGTCCTCTATGAAGTTAAGGAAAGCAAGTTTACCATCGGTGAGTTCGTTCATCTGAACGAAGAAGCGAGACAGGGGCTTTGGACGTTCATTGCCAATCATGATTCTATGATAGATGAAGTAACTTTACAGGCGCCTGCAAGTGATCTGCTTGCATTTCAGCTGGACAATCCGCGGATTAAGCAAGAGGTAGTTCCTTACTTTATGGCACGAATCGTGAGCGTGGAGCAGTTCATTTCGCAGTACCCTTTTGCAAGTCAGGACTCGCCTGTTCAGATTTGGCTTGATGTCGAAGATTCTTACGCTCCGTGGAACGAAGGAGTGTGGGAATTAAACGTGGCTATGAACGGAACCGCTTCAATATGGAAAAAGGCAAAATCGGACGGCGAGGCTCAGCTGAATCAGCCGATTCGTCTTAGTATTCAATCCCTTTCAGCCGTGTTATTGGGTTATCGCAGACCGGCAGAGATGGCACAGATCGGTAGAATGGAAGGGCCAGTGAGCGCAATCCAAGCGCTGGAAAAAGCAGTTCCCAAACGCGAAACCTACTTGCTTGATTTCTTTTAAGCGACAATCTACATCGAATACAACTACATTCGAGCAGATCCGAAGCGTAATTGGAAGCAATCAGAACTTCTCCCGATGTCCGGGAGAGGTTTTTTTGTGTCAGGCGAATATTTCGTGTAAAATCGTAAAAAATGAATAGTGCCCCCACTTGGCAAAACAGTAAAATATGCTATAATGTATATAAAGTCAAAGAAAGTCAAAGTCAACTCAAGGTTAAATTCGTATGATTTTAATTCTGGAATACGTGTTACTTACCTACGATATGACGTTAGCTTTCTTACTGTTCTCTGATGAAAAGTACCGTAAGTTGGAACACATCATTGGAAGATCAAGGGGATATTCAAGGACCTTCGTGCTTCCTTTGTTCTCCTGTTTAACACTTGAGGTAGCAAGATTCGCTGTTTCTCTGAGTGGTTAAATGGGTGGAGAAGGTGTACTCTGTGGGGGCGTGTGGTCCTTATTGACTTAACGTTTCAGACAGTGGAGGATGATTGGATGCGTAATATCTCTGATATTATTGAACGATATCTGAAGGGTATTTTGCATGAAAGTCCCGAAGGAATGATTGAAATTCAGCGTAATGATCTGGCAGATCAGTTTTCATGTGTACCTTCCCAGATCAATTATGTCATCAGCACCCGTTTCACTCTTGAAAAAGGTTATCTCGTCGAGAGTAAACGTGGCGGTGGTGGATATGTTCGCATACAACGCATTGAATTACCTGCCCAATCCGCCCTGCACAACCATCTGCATCACAGTATTGGTGACGAGATTGGACAGACTGCTGCGGAAGGCTTGATTTATCAACTGGAAGAAGCGCGTTTTTTAAGTAAGCGGGAAGCCGGGTTGATGCGTGCGGCTGTGTCGAGAGAGGTTCTTATGGTCAAACTTCCTTACCGGGATCAAATTCGTGCCAGAATGTTTAAGGCAATGCTAATATCTTTGCTCGGTAAATGAAAACTATCGGGATCAAAGGAGGTACATCTATATGCTGTGCCAAGAATGTAATAAACGTCCGGCTACGCTTCATTTCACGAAAATTGTAAATGGAGAGAAGACGGAATTTCATATTTGTGAATCATGTGCCCGTGAGAAGGGAGAGATGATTCCTGGAACAGCAGGAGGATTTTCAATTCACAACCTGCTATCAGGAATACTTGATTTTGATCCGGCAGGCAAGAGTTCAGGTGCTTCCCCTGCCAAAACCCTGCAATGTGAAGAATGTGGCATGACATATGCCCAGTTCAGCAAAGTCGGTCGTTTTGGCTGTAGCTCCTGTTATAAATACTTTGACAGCCGTCTGGACCCTTTGTTCAAGCGAGTGCATGGTAGTACATCACATGTAGGTAAAGTTCCAGCCAGAGCAGGCGGGCGTATTAAGGTGAAGCGGCAAATTGCCGATCTGAAGCAAAATCTGCAGCAGAGCATTGCTCAAGAAGAGTTTGAAGAGGCCGCTCAGATTCGTGACCAGATACGGGAACTTGAAAAAGAAATAGCTCAAGAGTAAAGTTTGTCATAAGTAGGAGGGAAGCATGATGCCTAATCTGCGTTTTACAGAGAAGGCGCTCAGTGACTGGATGCGCAGTGATGCTACTGATTCGGAGATCGTCATCAGCAGTCGTGTCCGGATTGCGCGTAACCTTCAGCATATCCCGTTTCCAATGCTGGCTTCGGATGAGCAATCGGAAGAGGTGCTGAATAAGCTGAGCGAAGTACTTCAGTACGATGACGTACACGCCTTTGGTGATTTTACTACACTCGATCTGATCGATATTGACGAACTCGACAAGCGTGTGCTGGTGGAAAAACATTTGATTAGTCCAAGTCTGGCGAATGAATCGACCAACGGAGCAGTGATCCTTAGTGAGGATGAATCTGTAAGTATTATGATCAATGAAGAGGATCATTTGCGTATCCAGTGCCTCTATCCGGGGTTCCAGGTCAAAGAGGCCTGGGAGAAAGCTTCCGCTATAGATGATGCTTTTGAAGCGCACGTGGATTATGCGTTTGATGATCGCAGAGGGTATCTCACGAGTTGCCCAACGAATGTTGGAACGGGTGTCAGGGCATCTGTTATGATGCACCTTCCTGCATTGGTCATGACACAGCAGATCGGCCGTATTCTTAGTGCCGTGTCCCAAGTGGGATTAACGGTGCGAGGGATTTATGGAGAGGGTAGCGAGGCGATGGGCAACTTGTTCCAGATTTCCAATCAGATTACACTTGGACAGACGGAGCAAGAAGTGATCGATAACCTCCACGGTGTTGTTTTACAGATGATTGGTCATGAGCGTACTGCAAGAGAACGGCTCATTACCGATTCCAGACTGCGTATTACGGATCGAGTGATGCGTTCCTACGGGATTTTGTCTCATGCAGCGATTGTAGACACGAAGGAAGCAGCGCAGCGCTTGTCGGATGTGCGGCTCGGCGTAGATCTTGGATTGTTGGAAGGCTTATCGATCCCAGTGATGAATGAGTTGAATGTGATGACTCAGCCAGGGTTTTTACAAAAAACGTTTGGGGATATGCGTACGGATGAGCGCGACATCTACCGTGCTCAATTAATTCGTGATACGATCAATGCAGCTAAAAGTTCTGGGTAAACTTTCCTTTAAGTGTTAATATGGGTTTCATGCCGCATCTGCGGCTTTTATATAATAAGCTTCCATCAAGACTGAAGCTACCAATGATTTTATTCGCAGCATGGCTGCAAACAAAAGTGATATGAAGAATACGAAGGGCTATTCAGTTAGATTGGAATCCCTCGTTTTATCCAAAACCATGGAGGTGCAGGAAATATGATGTTTGGAAGATTTACGGAACGGGCCCAAAAGGTGCTCGCACTCGCGCAGGAAGAAGCTGTCCGTCTCGGTCACAATAACATCGGTACGGAGCATATTTTGCTCGGCCTCATTCGTGAAGGTGAAGGCATTGCTGCCAAAGCACTGATCGGCCTGGGACTCGGATTGGAAAAAATTCAGGATGAAGTAGAAACGCTAATTGGCCGTGGCCAAGAGCAACCTACGAACATTGCATATACGCCACGTGCGAAAAAAGTAATTGAATTGTCGATGGATGAGGCGCGTAAACTCGGCCACACCTATGTTGGCACAGAACACATTCTTCTCGGATTGATTCGTGAAGGTGAAGGTGTTGCGGCACGTGTGCTCAATAACCTGGGCATCAGCTTGAACAAAGCACGTCAGCAAGTACTGCAATTGCTCGGTAGCAGCGAAGCTGTTTCCAGCCACAATGGCACACCTGCCAATGTAAGCACACCAACACTGGACAGCCTCGCTCGTGATTTGACGGCGTATGCCAGAGAGAATAACCTTGACCCGGTTATTGGCCGTAGCAAGGAAATTGAGCGTGTTATTCAAGTATTGAGTCGTCGTACCAAAAATAACCCGGTATTGATCGGTGAACCTGGTGTAGGTAAAACAGCAATTGCTGAGGGGCTTGCTCAGAAAATTATTGCAAACGAAATTCCCGAAACATTGCGTGATAAACGTGTAATGACGCTGGATATGGGTTCGGTTGTTGCTGGAACCAAATATCGTGGTGAGTTCGAGGATCGATTGAAAAAAATCATGGATGAGATTCGTCAGGCGGGCAACATTGTCCTGTTCATTGATGAGTTGCACACGCTGATTGGTGCAGGTGGCGCAGAAGGCGCTATTGATGCATCGAACATCTTGAAGCCGGCTCTTGCTCGTGGAGAATTACAGTGCATCGGTGCAACGACACTGGATGAGTACCGCAAATACATCGAGAAGGATGCTGCGCTAGAGCGTCGTTTCCAACCGATTACAGTGGATCAACCATCACCGGAAGAAGCCATTCAAATTTTGCATGGTCTGCGTGATCGTTACGAAGCGCATCACCGCGTGAAAATTACAGATGAAGCGATTGTGCAAGCTGTAAAATTGTCGGATCGTTATATTACAGATCGTTTCTTACCGGATAAAGCGATCGACTTGATCGATGAAGCGGGATCAAAAGTAAGATTGAACTCCTATACAATTCCGCCAAACCTCAAACAATTGGAGAGCCGTCTGGAAGATATCCGTAAGGAAAAAGACGCCGCGGTTCAGAGTCAAGAGTTCGAAAAGGCAGCGGCACTGCGTGATACGGAACAAAAAATCCGTGAAGAGCTTGATACAACGAAAAATCAATGGAAAGAAAAACAAGGTCGTACCGATTCCGAAGTCACTCCAGAGGATATTGCTCAAGTGGTAGCCAACTGGACAGGAATTCCGGTGAACAAGCTGAAAGAAGAAGAGACACAGCGTCTGATGAATCTGGAGTCCATTCTTCATGAACGTGTAATCGGTCAGGATGAGGCTGTTAAATCAGTTAGCCGCGCCGTTCGCCGCGCACGTGCAGGACTTAAAGATCCGAAACGTCCGATGGGTTCATTTATCTTCCTTGGCCCTACAGGTGTAGGTAAAACCGAGCTGGCTCGCGCACTTGCTGAAGCAATGTTCGGTGATGAAAATGCCGTAATCCGGATTGACATGTCCGAGTATGGTGAGAAACACTCCACAGCACGACTGGTCGGAGCGCCTCCAGGTTATGTTGGATACGAAGAAGGCGGTCAGTTGACAGAGAAAGTTCGTCGCAAACCGTACTCCGTTGTCCTGCTGGATGAAGTAGAAAAAGCTCACCCGGAAGTTTTCAACATCTTGTTGCAAGTGCTGGAAGATGGTCGTCTGACGGATTCCAAAGGCCGTGTTGTTGACTTCCGTAATACATTGATCATTCTCACATCCAACGTGGGTGCAGAAGCGATCAAACGTAATTCTACTCTTGGGTTCACAGCTGTTGTGGATGCAGGTGCAGATTACGATAATATGAAGGGCAAAGTGATGGATGAGCTGAAGAAAAGCTTCCGTCCTGAGTTCTTGAACCGGATCGATGAAATCATCGTATTCCACTCGCTCGAAGAGAAACACATTGCTGAGATTGTTACTCTTATGAGTGAGGATCTACGTAAACGTCTTAATGAGTACGAGGTTGATTTTGAGCTCACAGATAACGCTAAGGCCTTCTTGGCGAAAGCCGGCTTTGATCCTGCTTACGGTGCACGCCCACTTCGTCGGGCGATCCAGAAGCACATCGAAGACAAATTGTCTGAAGAGTTGCTTACAGGTAATGTGACCAAAGGGGATTCCTTACTCATCGACGAAGAGAATGGTGCATTGTCTGTAACGAAAAAGGAAGTAGCAGTTCCATCCAATGAGGAAATTGAAACAAAATAAATATGACGTATGTGGCTGAATGAATTCAGCTAGCCGCATATTATAGAAGCTCCCTGGCTTTGGCCGGGGAGTTTTTTTTCGTATGTACGAATATATAAAGGGATGTGTGAAGATTTGATTGAGATGAAGCGATATGGATGAGGAACATGTGTAAAGTTTGCGATAATCCTTTACGAAAAATCTCAAACAATGGTAAACTTTTAGTATCCCTGTATGTCAGGGCAACGAGTAAATTTTGTCGAATAATGCAAAATGTTGCTATAAAATAAAAAATCAATAGGAGTGCTGAAGTGGCCAAAGTAAAAACCAAGTTTCAATGTACGGAATGCGGCTATGAAGCCCCCAAATGGTACGGGAAATGTCCTGGCTGTCAGTCCTGGAATTCGATGATAGAAGAAACTGAAACGGTAGTCAAAACACAAGGGAGAAATTCTCCTCTGTTTGACAGTAAAGATAAACCGCTTCCTATCATAGATATAGATAGCGGTCAGGAGCCGCGTGTACAGACTGGAATCGGTGAACTGAACCGTGTATTGGGCGGCGGCATTGTGCCAGGTTCGCTTGTTCTGGTGGGGGGCGACCCAGGGATTGGAAAATCAACGTTGATGCTACAGACTTCTCATGCGCTGACCCACTCGGGGCTACGCGTGTTATATGTGTCCGGAGAAGAATCCGTAAAGCAGACGAAGCTGCGCGCAGACCGTCTCGGTGCTCTTTCGCCGGAACTGTATGTGCTCTGTGAAACCAATATGGAGCGGGTAGAGGAAGCGGTGGATCAGATCCAGCCGCATTTTCTTGTCATCGACTCCATTCAGACGGTATATCTGCCCGAAGTTACCAGCGCACCAGGAAGTGTAGCGCAGGTAAGGGAATGCACGTCCAGATTCATGCGGATTGCTAAAGGCCGTGGCATTGCAACGGTTCTTGTAGGGCATGTTACCAAAGAAGGTGCCATCGCTGGTCCGCGTATGCTGGAGCACATGGTGGACTGCGTGCTTTATTTCGAAGGAGAGCGGCATCATACGTATCGTCTCCTTCGTGCGGTGAAGAACCGTTTCGGTTCCACGAACGAGATTGGCATATTTGAAATGGGGGAAGATGGCCTTCGTGAAGTCGGTAATCCCTCCGAGTTATTTTTATCTGAACGTCCACTAGGGGTAGCGGGATCTACCGTTGTGGCGAGTATGGAAGGCACACGTCCGATGCTTGTAGAATTACAGGCTTTGATTTCAACGACACACTTCCCTTCTCCTAGGCGGATGGCAACAGGTATCGATCATCATCGATTAAATCTGATTATAGCGGTGCTTGAAAAACGCATGGGTATGTTCCTGCAGACACAGGATGCCTATTTGAACGTGGCTGGAGGGGTGAGGCTGGATGAGCCAGCGGTCGATCTGGCTGTGGCAGTCAGCATTGCCTCCAGCTTGAGAGATGTGCCAACCAAGCCGGATGATGTCATCTTTGGCGAGATTGGCCTGACGGGTGAAGTTCGTGCCGTATCGAGGGCAGAACAACGTGTGAAAGAAGCCGCGAAGCTGGGCTTCAAACGAGTTATTTTACCAGAAAAAAGCTTAAAGGGCTGGAAACATCCTCGCGGGATACAACTGATCGGTGTGAATACCGTGGCAGATGCACTAGCGGTTGCTTTAGATTAGGGGGCATAACAAGATGAAGGATTCAAGCCAACTGGACAATATGAATGATTTGTTAAGGCTGATCGCACCAGGTACACCTTTCCGCGAAGGTCTGGAAAATGTGCTGCGCGCCAAGACGGGCGCACTGCTTGTTGTAGGATACAGCCCTGAAGTCATGGAAGTGGTAGACGGGGGATTTTCGATTAACTGTGATTTCTCCCCGAACTACCTGTATGAGCTTGCCAAAATGGACGGTGCCATTATTCTGAGTGAGGATTTGAAGCGGATTTTGTATGCCAACACACAGCTGATCCCGGATTCATCCATCTCTTCCTCAGAGACGGGCATTCGTCACCGGACCGCAGAGCGGGTGGCAAAACAAACCGGTAAGCTAGTTGTTTCCATCTCACAGCGCCGGAATATTATTACCCTGTACCAGGGAACCCTTCGATATTCGCTTAAGGAAATCGGGGTGATTTTGACCAAAGCCAATCAGGCGATTCAAACGCTCGAAAAGTATAAAGCGGTGCTCAAGCAGTCCCTTACGAATCTGAGTGCTTCCGAATTCGAGGAACTCGTTACGATTCCCGAGGTGGTTAATGTTATTCAGCGCACGGAAATGGTACTACGGATCAAAACCGAGATTGAACGATATATTGATGAGTTAGGTAATGAAGGAAGGCTCATTTCGATGCAAATGGAAGAGCTTGTGGGTACTACAGAGGAAGAAGCGTGGTTGCTGTATAAAGACTATGCTCGTGATGACAGTGATGACAAGATTCGCGATATTATCGTGGGCTTAAAAAGATTGTCGGACGATGAGTTGCTTGATGCACATCATATTGTCCGATTGCTTGGTTATCCTTCATCTGCGGCAACATCTGAAGATTCGGTTGCCCCTCGCGGATATCGGGTATTAAATAAGATCCCTCGTCTGCCTAATGTAATTATCCATAACCTGGTGGATCAATTTGAGCAATTACCTCATGTCATCATGGCAACGATTGAAGAACTTGATGAAGTGGACGGCATTGGCGAGGTTCGTGCCCGTACCATCAAGGAAGGTCTCAAACGTCTGCAAGAGCAGATGTTTATTGACAGACAGATGTAGGGATTGCTTATAACGGCTTCTAATGGATGAGGTGAAACAACATGTTAACCAGATTCATTCCAAATCTTTTTACCCTAGGTAATCTGTTTCTGGGTATGCTGGCCATTTTGCTGGCGATTAACGGGAAATACAGCTCGGCTGCGATTATGGTTATCGTTGCAATGCTGCTCGACGGTCTGGATGGACGGGTGGCAAGAGCACTGAATGCACAAAGTGAATTCGGCAAGGAGCTTGATTCGCTATCGGATATGGTTTCATTTGGTGCGGCGCCTGCATTGATTATTTTCATGGTGTCTTTTCAGGATTCCATGCCGATCTTTGCCTGGATCGCAACGGCGGCTTTTCCGATCTGTGGTGCGATTCGTTTAGCGAGATTTAACGTTCGCCCGGGCATTCCGGGGTATTTCACAGGGTTGCCCATTCCCGCTGCAGGCGGTGTGCTGGCTACGCTGTCCCTGTTTCACAAGGATATCGGACCCATTAGCATGATGATTGCTACATTGCTGTTGTCTTATCTGATGGTCAGCTCACTGAAATACCCCAATTTCAAAAAAGTCGGACTGCCCCGCAAGGCGATCTGGATCGCTCCGTGGGTTGTGTTACTTGCGGTTGCGCTGGCTGTTTTATTCCCGGATCAACTTTCCAAGCTGATTTTTATTCCGCTGGTGTTATATGCCCTGTATGGCATGAGATACAGTGTAAGAACGGCGGCTTCCCGCAATCGCGCTAAGAAACGCAAGGACAAGAAATCATCGCGGTCTTCTGACAACTAGAATAGGTAGGGTACTTAAGTACCAACCACTCGGCAAACTCTAAGATCCCTATGAGCTCAAAAAATAAAAAAAGCACGTACATTTTTCCTAACAAGGAGTGTACGTGCTTTTTATTTGTATTCTTTGATCTATGACGAAGTAACGAAAGACGATTAGCTAAGACAGATTAAACATCCCAAGCGTCGAACATTTCTGTGATTCGTGATTTACGACCTCTTCCATGTTGATGTCCAGCAGATTGCAAAGTGCAGACATATAGAACAGGTTCCGCCCCAGCTCGGAGCTGATCACCTCTTTGCAATTCTCACACAATTCACCTTCCACATGCGTTTCCAGCAGGCCCTTGGCTTGAGAAATATCACTCTCGGGGGCATATTTCTGTTTGGTGGCGTGCAACTCAATACAGCCGCATTCGGTAATGGCTTTGGACACAGCGCGGTTAACAGAGGCTCCGGCTTGTCCCGTTTTCGACAGTACATCAATCAGGCTGCGATGGCGCAGCAACAGTTCGGAAACTTGATCCTGAAAAGCCTGTAAACTTAGCGTACTCATTTTGCCACTCACCTCGGATATGAATTGAATTCATTATATGCCAATAAAAGTCTTACTTTCAACTGACGAGTACAAGATTTCCAAAAACTTCATGCTGACGCGATTAGGTTTTGGATAATTGGATCATACTGGATATGAAAATGAAGAATGATTTGAGGAGGTGCAGGAACTCATGTGGAGAAAAGGCATTTTAACTTTTACTGGATTGTGCGGCGCATGGTTCGGGTACACGGCTTATCATCTGGCAGGCAAGTCCATTCCTTGGATGGCTGAATGGATTCAATCAGCGGGACTGCTGGGTGCGGGTGTATCAACACTGCTGGGAGCAGTACTTTTTATGTCCGTATGCACGATCGGCGGCACAATGATGGCTAACAGATTAAACAGCGGTATCGATTCTTTGGCCAGAATACCCATGAACGAGCTTGCTGCTGGCGCAACAGGCATCGTGGCTGGATTACTCGTAGCATTACTGATGTATCCTTGCCTGGCTTGGCTCGGAACCGCAGGAGAGGTGCTACAGGTGGCACTCACGGTGATCGCTGCATATTCGGGTTATAGCTTGGCCATGGCCAAGAAAGACGATCTGGCGGCATTCTGGAAGTCGGGACGATGGGGGCACCCTGAGCCTGAAGAAGAGCGAAGACTGGAAGAACATAAAATTTTGGACACCAGCGTCATTATTGACGGCAGAATCGCAGATATCTGCAAAACCGGATTCATCGAAGGCACGATTGTCATCCCGGAATTTGTACTGGAAGAGCTGCAACATATTGCAGACTCGTCGGATCTGCTCAAGCGCAACCGCGGGCGCCGTGGGCTGGACATTTTGAATAAAATCCAGAAGGAGCTTGATGTACAGGTATTGATTTACGAAGGCGATTTCGAAGAAATCTCCGAGGTGGACAGCAAACTGGTAAAGCTCGCTAAAGTATTACAAGGCAAAGTGGTTACCAACGATTTTAACCTGAATAAGGTTTGTGAGCTCCAGGGCGTATCCGTACTTAACATTAATGACTTGGCAAACGCGGTGAAACCAGTTGTACTGCCGGGGGAAGAGATCATGGTACAGATTATCAAAGACGGCAAAGAGCATGGACAAGGCGTAGCCTATTTGGATGATGGAACGATGATTGTGGTGGAAGGTGGACGCGAGTATATCGGCATGATGATGGAAGTGCTGGTGACGAGTGTGCTACAGACGTCTGCGGGACGAATGATTTTTGCCAAGCCGAAACTGTTGGAAAAAGCCCAATAAAAGCGGTATGATGGGTAGTGTATCGTTGTACGATGATGGATATCGATGGAGATATGAATTGTCGCCCGGCGATAAACTGACAGACAAGGCAGGGATTGCGGCATGGATAAAGGGTGGGGCGTTGTCATTGTGGCGGCAGGCCGGGGAACCCGAATGGGAACGACCGAGAGCAAACAGTTTTTGCTGCTGCAGGACAAGCCCGTTTTCATACATACGCTTGAAGTATTTGCGGCTCTGGACGAGATCCGTGAGATGATTCTGGTTACAGGTGCTGCAGATGTTGAACGATGCCTGGAATGGGTAAAAGAATACCAACTGGAAACGCGTGTCCGCGTGATCCCCGGAGGGAAAGAGAGACAGCATTCGGTTCATGAAGGCCTTCGGGCGCTCAGTACCGATGGGGTTCTCGTTCACGACGGGGTGCGTCCATTTGTGACCCGCGAGCAGATTAGAGAATGTATGGCTGCCGCCGAATCAGGCGAAGGTGCTGTGCTGGCTGTGCCGGTGAAGGATACGATCAAACAAGTGAATGCGGAAGGTATCGTTACAGCGACGCCGGAGCGCAGCAGTCTGTGGAGCATTCAAACCCCGCAGGCTTTTCGTCTTTCTTCCCTGCTGGAGGCTTACGAATCCGCGGAACGTGACGGGTTTCTGGGGACGGATGATGCCATGCTGGCTGAGCGCCAGGGAATGTCGGTTAAGGTTGTGGAAGGCAGTTATACCAACATCAAACTAACGACACCGGAAGATTTACAGTATGCCGCGTTTTGGCTTGAGGGAGAGAAGAAGCGATGATACGTGTAGGACAAGGATTTGACGTGCACCAGTTGGTGGAAGGTAGACCGTGTATTATTGGCGGGGTAACGATTCCTTATGAAAAAGGGCTGCTGGGTCACTCGGACGCAGACGTGTTGCTGCACGCCATCAGCGATGCTATTCTTGGCGCGCTGGCACTTGGGGATATCGGCAAGCATTTTCCGGACACCGACCCGGAATTCAAGGATGCAGATAGCTTGAAACTACTAGAGCATGTATGGCAGCTTGTGAAGGATCGCGGCTATAAGCTTGGGAATATTGATTCAACGATTATTGCCCAGAAGCCAAAGATGGCACCGTATATCCCGCAGATGGCTGAGGTAATTGCCAAAGCGCTGGAAGCGGATGTAACACAAGTGAACGTAAAGGCAACAACAACCGAGCAATTGGGTTTCCCAGGACGGGGAGAGGGAATTGCCGCCCAATCCGTTGTATGCCTGGTACGTGTGTGATATCATCAATCAATTAGAGACGGAGGGAATCATATGAGCACAGAAATTCGGGTGCGCTACGCGCCAAGCCCAACGGGACACCTGCATATCGGGAACGCCCGTACGGCGCTGTTTAACTACTTGTATGCCAAACACAATAACGGAAAATTTATCATTCGTATCGAAGATACGGACGTGAAGCGCAACATTGCGGGCGGAGAAGAAAGCCAGCTGAAATACTTGAAATGGCTCGGGATCGAGTGGGATGAGAGTATCGATGTAGGCGGAGAATACGGGCCGTACCGTCAGACGGAGCGTCTGGATCTGTACCGCAAATACACGCAGGAACTGCTGGACAAAGGTCTGGCTTATCGCTGCTACTGCACGGAAGAAGAACTCGAACAGGAGCGCGAAGAGCAGTCGGCTCGCGGAGAGACCCCGCGTTACTCCGGCAAACACCGTGACCTGACACCAGAGCAGATCGAGGCATTTGAAGCTGAAGGCCGCGTGGCGAGCATTCGTTTCCGTGTACCGGCAGATCGCACATACACATTTAACGATATGGTTAAAGGTACAATTTCGTTCAACAGCAAGGAATCAGGCGACTTTGTCATTGTGAAAAAAGATGGCATTCCCACGTACAACTATGCCGTTGCCGTGGACGATCACTTGATGAAGATCTCCCACGTGTTGCGGGGGGAAGATCATATCTCCAACACACCTCGTCAGCTGATGATCTATGAAGCGCTTGGCTGGGAGCCGCCGCAATTCGGTCATATGACGCTGATCGTGAATGAAAACCACAAAAAACTGAGTAAACGCGATGAATCCGTCATTCAGTTTATTGAGCAATATGATCAGCTCGGCTATCTGCCAGAAGCGATGTTTAACTTCATCTCCCTGCTTGGCTGGTCGCCAGAAGGAGAAGAAGAAATCTTTTCACAAGAGCAGTTGATCTCCATCTTTGATACGAAACGTCTATCCAAGAGCCCGGCCGTATTTGATACACATAAGCTGGCGCACTTGAATAACCATTACATCAAAAATGCGGACCCTGCACGGATTGCCGAGATGGCTATTCCGCATCTGCAAAAAGCAGGACGTCTGCCTGCGGACCTGTCTGCGGAGCAAAAAGAGTGGGCGTATACGCTCGTACATCTCTATCAGGAGCAGATGAATGCGGCATCCGATATCGTAGAACTGTCCGAAGTGTTCTTCCGTTCCGAAGTTGAACTGGAAAGCGAAGGCGCTGCGGTACTTGCTGAAGAACAGGTTCCAACTGTGCTGAAGGCATTTGCGGATAAAGTACAAGCTAGTGATGAGTTCACGCCAAGCAAAATGGCTGCATTGATCAAGGAAGTGCAGAAGGAAACAGGCTTTAAGGGCAAACAGCTCTTTATGCCAATCC
Organism: Paenibacillus xylanexedens; assembly: GCF_007680605.1. Lineage (GTDB taxonomy): Bacteria > Bacillota > Bacilli > Paenibacillales > Paenibacillaceae > Paenibacillus > Paenibacillus xylanexedens_B. Next base: position 49,150 of record NZ_VEIO01000014.1, on the reverse strand, counting down.
GCGTTGCTTTGACGGGGCAGACCCATGGACGTGATCTCAATCAGACCATTGTGCTACTGGGCAGAGACACGGTCACCCAGCGTTTGCTGGCACGAGTGTAACTATTCATTACCTCAACTTATGTAGTTGGATTCTGCTGGTTGTCAGTGCGAAGGCTTTTCGCTATAATAGCAACACAAGGTTGAATTGTCATAATACGTTCATATAGAACAGCAAAGACCGGGAGAAGTAAGCTGATTTGGACAGATCCAGAGAGGATGGCCCCACACAAGAACAGAGATTATATCTGTTCAAGCAAGTGGAGGCTGCGAGTCATCCACTGTCCGGCAGTCTGAAATGCACCCGTGAGCTGCACCGTCGAATCCGGCCCCGCTTCTATTCATTGAATAGAGGAAAACGTCAGGATAGATGGCGACGACTGGTTCCCGTTACCGAGCCGCCAGAGGGCTCATTCCTTTTATTTAAGAGGTGGAATGAGCCAAGCAGAGTGGGACCGCGATTAACGCCTCTGCAGCTTCGTGCTGCAGGGGCGTTTTTTGTTTAGGCGAGTGCGCAAGTATACTACCAAGGAACACGCCGTCCGGCGAACCCGGAGGACGAGAACCGGAACAAGAGGGGAACGAGCATGTTCAAAAAGATCAGATCCGATATCCAGACGGTCTTTGAAAATGATCCGGCCGCCCGGAGTTGGTTTGAAGTCGTATTTACGTATTCAGGGCTACATGCCATATGGGCCCATCGATTTGCTCACAATCTATACAAACGAAGATGGTACTCGCTCGCCCGGTTCGTATCACAGGTTAGCCGGTTTATGACAGGGATAGAGATTCACCCTGGAGCTACAATTGGGGATCGTTTGTTCATTGACCATGGTATGGGTGTTGTTATTGGAGAAACCTGTGAGATTGGTGACGATGTCGTGATCTACCAAGGAGTAACTCTTGGGGGAACAGGGAAAGAAAAAGGAAAGAGACACCCCACGATTGGTAATAATGTGGTTATCTCATCTGGCGCAAAGGTACTGGGATCATTTCGTGTGGGGGATCAGAGCAACATCGGAGCAAACTCCGTTGTGCTGAAAGAAGTTCCTGCAAATAGCACTGTGGTGGGCATTCCAGGTAGAATCGTCAAACAGGATGGACGAAGAGTGGATCGTCTTAATCAACAATTGCCCGATCCAGTTATTGACTCTTTGCGTAGCATGCAACGCGAAATAGAACGGTTGCAGGAAGAAGTGCGAAATTTGCAAAATACACGGGAATCTGAGAAATGCACATAACTCCATCGATAAACATAAACCATGGAATCAAGTAAAAGTAGTTTAGAATGAAAGGAAAAGTGATTATGACGCTTCAGATTTATAATACGATGAGTCGCACCAAAGAGGAGTTTGTTCCACAAGAGCCTGGCAAAGTAAAAATGTATGTGTGCGGACCAACCGTCTATGACTACATTCATATCGGCAATGCACGTCCGGTGATCTTTTTCGACACGGTTCGTGGATATCTGGAGCAGATCGGACATGAAGTGAATTATGTCGTGAACTTCACCGATGTCGATGACAAACTGATTCGCAAAGCAGAGCAGCTGGGCACAGACGTACCGCATGTGGCTGAAAAGTTTATTGCCGCTTATTACGCGGACCTGGAAGGACTCGGTATTCCTAAAGCGAGCAGCAATCCACGGGTAACGGAGAATATGCCGCTGATTATCGATTTTATCCGTGAACTGGTTGAAAAAGGTTTCGCATATGAAAATGGCGGTGACGTATATTATCGAACAGGCAAGTTCGAAAAATACGGTCAATTGTCGAAACAGAACTTGCAGGAGTTGCAATTCGGTATTCGAATCGGTGTAGACGAGCGGAAGGAACACCCGGAAGATTTTGTGCTCTGGAAAGCAGCCAAACCAGGCGAGATCTTCTGGTCTAGCCCATGGGGGGATGGTCGTCCTGGATGGCATATCGAATGCTCCGCCATGGCAAGAGAATACCTTGGTGACACGCTGGACATTCACGGGGGTGGACAGGATTTACAGTTCCCTCACCATGAATGCGAATGCGCACAGTCCGAGGCAATCACAGGCGCGCCTTTGGCGAATTACTGGATGCATAACGGTTTTATTCGTATTGATAACGAAAAAATGTCGAAATCCCTCGGCAACGGTGTTCTGGTAAAAGACCTGCGTAATCAGTACAAACGTGAAGCGATTCGTTACTTTATGTTGTCCACCCACTATCGTAACCCACTCAACTTCACAGAAGATACGATGGAACAGGCGCAAAACAGCGTGGATCGGATTGCCAATGCAGTAGGTAACCTGAGACATCGCCTAGGAGCTGTGTCTGTTAATCAGGAGGTTACACCGGAATTTTCAGCAAGGCTAGACCAGATTCGACAACAATATCATGAAAAAATGCAGGATGATTTTAATACACCGGATGCAATCACGGCGTTGTTCGAATGGGCAGCGGAAGCGAACCAGTTGTTGCAACAAGATGTGGTTAATGCTACTGAGATTCATGCACTGCTTGAACTATTTGGAGAACTTAATGCAGTGCTTCGAATCTATACAGACGTTGAACCAGAGCTTCTCGATGAGGACATTGAACGCTTGATCCAAGAGCGCGTGGAAGCGCGCAAGTCTAAAAATTGGGCGCGTGCAGATGAAATCCGTGATGAACTATCTGCTCAAGGGATTCTGCTGGAGGATACCGCACAGGGAATGAGATGGCGGCGCAAATGAGTGGAGAAAAAGAGAATGTTTTGTCTGGTTCTGTCGAGCGGGCTGAACAGGCCGAGCAAATAGTAACTAGTAATCAGGTTAATGGACTTGAGGGGGGATGGTTCCCATATCCACCCTCAAGACCTGCACGATTGATCCCGCCAATCGCGCTGGCTTACATCGGTGATGCGGTATATGAGGTTGCCGTGAGACAGTATCTGTTATCCAAAGCGAACATGCGTCCTAACCATCTGCACCGCAGTGCAACCAAACTGGTATCTGCCAAAGCACAAAGCCGGATACTGACAAGTATTGAGGCTGAACTGACTGAAGAAGAGCAAGATGTTGTGCGGCAAGGGCGGAATGCCAAATCGGGCAGTGTTCCCAAGAATGCAGATGTGCTGGAGTACAGACATGCAACGGCGTTTGAATGTCTTGTTGGTTACCTGTATAGCAGTAGTCAGCACGATCGCATGATTCAACTGATCGGGCTGGGTATTGAGCTGGCGGAACAAGCATCTGCATCAACGTCGAAATAGCTTCAGGGTTGAAATATATATAACAAGCAATACAGAGAGGAACGAATGAGGATGGAAGAAGAATGGATTGCCGGTAAACACTCCGTAACGGAGGCGTTGCGATCAGGCCGGACCATTAATAAAATATGGATTGCTGATACAGCACAGAAACATTTGACGCAACCGATTATTGCGGAAGCCAAAAAACAGGGGATTGTCATTCAGCATGTGGACAAGCGCAAGCTGGACCAGACGGTTCCTGGTATTCAACATCAGGGTGTAGTTGCGCAGGCAGCGCCCTATGCCTATGCAGAGGTTGAAGATATTTTGGAAGCAGCCAAATCTAAAAATGAACATCCGTTTTTAATTTTGCTTGATGAGATTGAAGACCCTCATAATCTGGGTTCTATCTTGCGTACAGCGGACTGCACAGGAGCTCACGGCGTTATTGTTCCCAAACGGCGCTCAGCGGCTGTAACTGCAACAGTGTCTAAGACATCAGCAGGTGCAGCTGAGTATGTTCCAGTCGCTCGTGTAAGCAATCTGGCGCAGACGATTGATCGTTTGAAAGAAGAAGGCGTATGGGTTGTAGGTACAGATGTTACCGCGCGTGAAGGTGTATTTGGCAATGGAGTATTTACAGGGCCGGTCGCACTCGTCATCGGGAATGAAAATAAAGGTATGGGACGTCTTATTCGTGAGAAATGCGATGTGCTGGTCAAATTGCCTATGCAAGGCCAGATTAATTCCCTGAATGCCTCTGTGGCAGCTGGTGTTGTTATGTATGAGGTGCTTCGTGCTCGCCAAGAGCAGGAATAGATGATATGGCTGATTCCCGTGATGTGCTTCTTGTAGACGGGTATAACATGATTGGCGGCTGGCCTGAATTATCCAAACTAGCCGAAAGTGGATTGGAAGAAGCGCGGAACAGGCTCCTCTTTCGTCTTGCGGACTATCAGGCTTTCTCCGGCCGCCGAGTCATTGTTGTGTTTGACGCCTACCTTGTGCCAGGACTCGGTAAATCCTTTACACAGAGCAAAGTGGAAGTTCATTTTACAAAGGAAAAAGAGACGGCAGACGAATGTATCGAGAGACTCGTTCGGGAACTAAGCATGCGAAGACGCCAAATCTATGTAGCTACCAGCGATATGGTAGAGCAACATGTTATCTTTGGACAGGGAGCGTTGCGCGTATCTGCCAGAGAGCTGCTGATTGAAGTGGAACAAAATGAAAAGGAATTGCAACAACGGCTTGCAGAGGATCAGGCAAGATCAACCCGGAATACAATCGGGGGCAAATTAAGCCCGGATATTTTAAAGCAATTTGAACGCTGGAGACGAGGCTGACAGCAGGTTTCTTACAATTTTTTCAATATTGAAACTATTGACAATTATGTTATAGCTGTTCTTTTTTAGGGATGCCGTGGTTGACGGTGGGAGGTACCATCATATATACTGTTCGTATATTTCATAGAGTAGAGTAACGGGGTACCTTGCGTTGCAGCCGGAGGGATTGTCTGTGAGTGTCGACCTCAAAGATATCATGTTATCCAAGTATGATTACCAAAGTGACGAAGACATTGTCGAAGCGGTCCGTGAAGGCGAAAGCGAAGCGCTGGAGTTTTTGATCAACAAGTATCGCAACTTTGTACGCGCCAAGGCAAGATCTTATTTTTTGATCGGAGCTGACCGGGAAGATATTATTCAAGAAGGAATGATTGGCCTTTACAAATCCATTCGTGATTTCAAAGGGGACAAGCTAGCTTCTTTCAAGGCATTTGCCGAACTGTGCATTACGAGACAGATCATTACGGCGATCAAGACAGCCACACGTCAGAAGCATATTCCGCTTAATTCTTATGTATCTCTGGACAAGCCCATTTATGATGAAGAGTCTGATCGTACGCTACTCGATGTGATTTGTGGAACTCAGGTCAGTGATCCGGAAGAATTGATTATTAACCAGGAGGAGTTCGTAGGCCTGGAAGATAAGATGTCCGAGATTTTGAGTGACCTGGAACGTAAAGTACTGATGTTGTACCTAGACGGGAGATCTTATCAAGAGATTGCAGTGGATTTGGATCGTCATGTAAAGTCTATCGATAATGCATTGCAGCGTGTAAAGCGCAAACTTGAAAAGTACCTGGAAGTTCGAGATAATTGAACAAAGGTTGTCGTCGTTGATGAAAAAGGCTCGGTGTTTGAGTCTTTTTTTATTGTCTGTAGTTTATATTGTCAAGGTTTGATAAATACTAGTAATCGCTCGGTTCATACTGGAGCAGTGAAAAAATCAGAGATGAGAGATACGTTGCGTTTCGTGCGGAATTAATACCCAACGATGAAAGGTTATTCTTTCGTTGACATGCTTATACCCTTGTGATAAAGTGTTTTAGGTAGGCCTATTTTACGGCTTTTTTTTCAGGATCAATTTAGAGACTCTGCTTCAATGTGGAAGTCTTCGGGAGGTGTACATCATGCGGGTAATTATTACTTTGGCTTGTACGAACTGCAAACAAAGAAATTACACTACGACAAAAAACAAGCGTAATCACCCCGACCGCATGGAGATGAAGAAATTTTGCAAGTTTTGTAACGAGCAGACTTCTCATCGCGAAACCAGATAGTTTTTTGGAGGTGTAGTCGGCGTGAAACGTAGTTTCAAATCTCTGATTTCCTTTTTCTCTGAAAGCTGGGCTGAACTTAAAAAGGTTCGCTGGCCTAATCGTAAAGAGCTGACGAACTACACGTTAATCGTACTTGGTACTGTTGTGGTTATGACGCTGTTTTTTTGGGTCGTAGATATCGGCATCTCCGCTGTGATCGAAGCGATTATTTAAGAAGGGTCCCAGGTGGCTTGATATGGAAAAAAGATGGTACGTCGTTCATACCTATTCAGGGTATGAAAATAAGGTCAAAGCCAATTTGGAAAAACGCGTAGAGTCCATGGGCATGGAAGACAAGATTTTCCGCGTTCTTGTTCCGATGGAAGAAGAAGTGGTGAACAAAGACGGTAAGAAAAAGACCGTTATGCGTAAGGTTTACCCCGGTTATGTCTTGGTCGAAATGGTTCAGACGGATGATTCTTGGTATGTTGTTCGCAATACACCAGGTGTTACCGGCTTTGTCGGTTCGACAGGTTCCGGTTCCAAACCAACAGCCTTGTTGCCAGAAGAAGTGGAACAAATTCTGAAGCACATGGGTATGGTTGAACCTAAGCCTAAAATTGAATTCGAGATTAAGGAATCCGTGCGTATTAAAGTCGGTCCTTTTGCGAATTTTGTGGGCTCCGTGGAAGAGATCTTGGTAGACAAGAGCAAGCTTAAGGTACACGTTAACATGTTTGGACGGGAAACGCCGCTTGAGTTGGAATACACCCAAGTGGAGAAGATATAGTTTCTTCAAGTTTCTTGTGGGAGGGCTGCGAGGCCCGTTAACCACTATTTTGCAAGGAGGTGTCTATCATGGCAAAAAAGGTAATCAAAATGGTAAAACTGCAGATTCCAGCAGGTAAAGCAAATCCAGCACCACCAGTAGGTCCGGCATTGGGTCAAGCAGGTGTCAACATCATGGCATTCTGTAAAGAATTCAACGCTCGTACAGCTGACCAAGCAGGATTGATCATTCCAGTTGAGATCTCTGTATTCGAGGACCGTTCCTTTACATTCATCACTAAAACTCCACCTGCAGCAGTTCTGTTGAAAGTGGCAGCGAAAGTTGAAAAAGGATCCGGCGAGCCGAACAAGAAAAAAGTTGCTACCGTTAAACGTGACGCGGTACGTCAAATCGCGGAAACAAAAATGCCTGACCTGAATGCTGCTGACGTTGAGTCCGCAATGCGTATGGTTGAAGGTACTGCCCGCAGCATGGGTATCACCATCGAAGACTAATTTTCACACGAAACATGGCTTCGTAAAGCCGGCCGATTCGCGGCCGGTCAATGTGGGAGGTATATCCGCTAAAACCACAAAGGAGGAATATAACATGGCTAAACACGGTAAAAAATACCTGGAAGCTGCTAAGCTGATCGACAGCGAAGCAACTTACGAGCCTTCAGAAGCTGTAGAGCTTGTGAAAAAGGCAGCTACTGCAAAATTCGATGAAACGATCGAAGCAGCAGTTCGTTTGGGCGTAGACCCTCGTAAGCAAGACCAGGCAGTACGTGGTGTTGTTGTCTTGCCACACGGTACAGGTAAAACACAACGCGTATTGGTATTTGCAAAAGGTGACAAAGCGAAAGAAGCGGAAGCGGCTGGCGCGGACTATGTTGGTGATGCAGACATGATCAACAAAATCCAACAAGGCTGGTTCGAATTCGACGTCTGCGTAGCGACACCGGATATGATGAGTGAAGTAGGTAAATTGGGCCGTCTGCTCGGCGGTAAAGGTCTGATGCCTAACCCTAAAGCCGGAACGGTAACTTTCGATGTAACTAAGGCTGTTCAAGAAATCAAAGCCGGTAAAATCGAATATCGTCTGGATCGTGCAGGTCAAATTCATGCACCGATCGGTAAAGCTTCTTTCTCTTCCGAGCAATTGAATGAGAACCTCAAAGCTCTCATGGATGCTCTGAACCGTGCTAAACCGGCGGCAGCTAAAGGTGTTTATCTGAAGAACGTAAGTCTTTCTTCTACGATGGGCCCTGGTGCACGCGTGAACGCAGCAGCTTTTAGATAAAATATTCTTGACAGGTTCGCCCTGTTCTGATATTCTATAAAAGTTGTGAGTCCGAGTGACTGACCGTTGACATTTGAATATGCTTGCCGTAGACAGTAGGTGCCATGTGGCTTAATTTCCTACCGAGGTGTGATTATACAACTTGAACGATGCAAATCGGATGCGAGTATATATCAAGCCTTCGTGATTCTACGGAGGCTTTTCTTAATGGGATAAATTTGATCAGGAGGTGTACAGATTGGCAAACGCAAAAGTGATTCAAGCAAAACAAGAGTCCGTTGATGCAGTAACAGCAAAATTGCGCGAAAGCGTGACAACAGTAGTCGTTGACTACCGCGGATTGAACGTTGCCCAAGCTACTGAACTGCGCAAGCAGCTTCGTGAAGCCGGAATCGAATTCCAAGTGCTGAAAAACACATTGCTTCGCCGTGCAACTGCTGCAGCAGAATTGACAGAACTCGATAGCGTTCTGACAGGTCCTACTGCGATTGCATTCAGCGGAGAAGATGCTGTGGCTCCAGCCAAAATTCTGAACGACTTCGCTAAGAAGAACGATGCACTGAAATTGAAAGGTGCTGTCGTAGAAGGTCGTGTAATTGGAGAAGCAGAAGTTAAAGCGTTGGCAGAACTGCCATCCCGCGAAGGTCTCCTCTCTATGCTCCTCAGCGTGCTTCAAGCGCCAGTTCGCAACTTCGCGCTTGCGGTTAAAGCTGTTGCAGACAAAGAAGAACAAGGCGCGTAAGCTACTTGATCTGAATACTGCCTAGCAGTAATGAAATAACAAAAAATAAAATTATATATGGAGGTTCAATCATGAGTAAAGAGCAAATCTTGGAAGCAATCAAAGGCATGACTGTACTGGAACTGAACGATCTTGTTAAAGCAATCGAAGAAGAATTCGGCGTAACTGCTGCAGCTCCAGTAGCTGCTGTAGGTGGCGGCGCAGCTTCAGCTGAAGCTGAGCAATCCGAGTTCGACGTAATCTTGGCAAGCGCTGGCGCTTCCAAAATCAACGTTATCAAAGCGGTTCGCGAAATCACTGGTCTTGGCTTGAAAGAAGCTAAAGAAGTAGTTGACAACGCTCCAAAAGCATTGAAAGAAAAAGTTTCTAAAGAAGAAGCAGAAACAATCAAAGCTAAGCTTGAAGAAGCTGGCGCTACAATCGAAGTTAAATAATTTAGCTTATCCAAGCTGAATGAACAAAACAACAAACCCCTTGACTTATATCAAGGGGTTTGTTGCTGTAAATGTAACTATGGAAAGTGAGTGAGGACATGTCCAATCATTATTATTCGGACAAACCACAAGTGGCACATGATCGCAAGGCTGCGGAAGCGGTACTCCGCGGAATTAGTCTGCGATTGGTGACGGATGCTGGTGTTTTTTCCAAAAATGGAATCGATTATGGCAGCAGAGTATTGATTGATGCGATGGAACTGCCGTCAGGCGCTCATGTTCTCGATGTGGGATGTGGTTACGGGCCAATCGGGCTTACAGCAGCAAAACTTGTACCGGATGGGCATGTCACCATGATCGATATCAACGAAAGAGCGGTTGAGCTTTCCAAAGAAAATGCCAAAGGTAATGGTATTGCTAATGTTACTATAATGCAGAGTAATCTACTGGCTGAAGTAAAGAAGCGGGATTTCGACGTGATTTTGACTAATCCTCCAATTCGAGCCGGCAAAGAAACGGTTCACACGATTTTTGAGCAGGCGTATGACCATTTGAAGGTAGGCGGGGTGTTATGGATTGTCATTCAAAAGAAACAAGGAGCACCTTCTGCGAAAGCGAAGTTGGAATCCTTGTTTACAAGAGTGGATGAAGTGACGAAGGATAAGGGCTACCGAATATTCAAAGCGGTGAAAGAAGAGTAGAGGAAATGCGAGAGATACTTTCGAATTTGTAAAGTAAGCAGGGGATCATTTTTTTTGCAATAGGACTATTGACTTGAAATTCAAGGCGTGGTATAGTTGTAAAATGTCAGTATTAAGATGCCCTACTTGGCTTTAGCTAACTAAAAATGTCAACCTTTTTTACGCCGAACCGGGCTTATTATGCCTATGTTTGGCGTATAATATGTACATTTTGGGCAAACTGGGGATAAGAATGATTTGGAAAGACATCCGCCGATCAAAGTTGCTCTTTTATCGAACGACATTTCGAATAAGGGCTTTTCTTTATTTGCGGGTGCATTGCTTTGCTCTGTATGTGTACCATTATAAGGTTACAAACAGAGGTTCGCAACGAAATTTTTAAAGTGAGTAGACATTGAGGGGTGAGTTTAAGTTGGCAGGACATCTTGTTCAATATGGTCGACGCACTCGGCGCAGTTATGCACGAATTAACGAGATACTCGAAGTTCCGAACCTGATTGAAATCCAACAGAAATCGTATGATTGGTTTTTGGAGGAAGGGTTGCGCGAAATGTTCCAGGATATCTCGCCGATCCAGGATTTTACAGGTAATTTGATTTTGGAATTTATCGATTACAGTCTCGGAGAACCGAAGTATACAGTAGACGACGCGAAAGAGCGTGACGTTACTTATGCAGCACCACTTCGGGTGAAAGTCCGGCTCATTAATAAGGAAACCGGAGAAGTCAAAGAGCAGGAAGTATTCATGGGAGATTTCCCGCTGATGACCAGCACCGGCACATTTATTATTAATGGTGCTGAACGGGTTATTGTCAGCCAGTTGGTTCGCTCTCCTAGCGTTTACTTCAGTACCAAAGTAGATAAGAACGCGAAAAAAACGTATACCGCTACAGTAATTCCTAACCGCGGCGCTTGGCTGGAGCTGGAGATGGACGCGAAGGATGTTGTTTACGTCCGGATCGACCGTACGCGTAAAATACCGGTTACGGTTCTCCTGCGTTCCCTTGGTTTTGGCACAGACGCCGAGATTCTGGATTTGCTTGGTAATGACGAATATATCCGTAATACACTGGACAAAGACAACACGGATTCCACCGAGAAAGCACTCATCGAGATCTATGAGCGCCTTCGTCCGGGCGAGCCACCTACGCTGGATAACGCGAAGAGCTTGCTCGTTGCACGTTTCTTTGATCCAAAACGTTATGACCTTGCAAACGTAGGTCGTTACAAAATCAACAAAAAACTTCACATTAAAAACCGTTTGTTTAATCAGCGTTTGGCTGAGTCTTTAATCGACGCTGAAACAGGCGAAATTATTGCAGAAGCAGGTCAGATGGTTGACCGTCGTTTGCTCGACGAAATCATGCCTTACCTGGAGAAAAGCGTTGGATTCCGCACATATCACGTGGGGAACGGCGTTTTGGATGCCAATGATATCCCGATGCAAACGATTGATGTGTTTTCACCAATCGAAGATGGTAAAGTGGTTAAGCTGATTGCCAATGGCGACATTGACAAGTCCGTGAAAAACATCACGCCAGCCGATATCATCTCTTCCATCAGTTATTTCCTGAACTTATTGCACGGCATTGGAAGCACGGATGATATCGATCACCTGGGTAACCGCCGTCTGCGTTCTGTGGGTGAACTTTTGCAAAACCAGTTCCGCATCGGTTTATCCCGTATGGAACGTGTGGTTCGTGAAAGAATGTCCATCCAGGATGCGAACGTCATTACACCACAGGCATTGATCAACATCCGTCCGGTCATTGCATCGATTAAAGAGTTCTTCGGTAGCTCCCAATTGTCACAGTTTATGGATCAAACGAACCCGCTGGGTGAGTTGACGCATAAACGTCGTCTGTCCGCACTCGGACCGGGCGGTTTGACTCGTGAGCGTGCCGGCATGGAAGTCCGTGACGTCCATCCATCCCACTATGGCCGGATGTGCCCGATCGAGACACCAGAGGGACCAAACATCGGTTTGATCAACTCCTTGTCGACGTTTGCGCGTGTGAACGAATATGGCTTCATTGAAGCTCCATATCGTTGGGTTGATCCGAAGACTGGCGTTGTCACCGAGCAAATTGATTACCTGACAGCAGACGAAGAGGACAACTATGTTATCGCTCAGGCGAATGCGAAGCTGAACGAAGATAGCACTTTTGCAGAAGATGCGATCATTGTACGTTACAACAAACAGTCGGATAACATCCTTACGATGCCGAGTGAACGAGTGGACTACATGGACGTATCTCCTAAGCAGGTTGTATCCGTCGCTACAGCGCTCATTCCGTTCCTTGAGAACGATGACTCCAACCGTGCCCTCATGGGATCAAACATGCAACGGCAGGCGGTTCCGCTCTTGATTCCTAAAGCTCCGCTTGTAGGAACGGGTATGGAACACAAAGCTGCGAAAGACTCCGGTGTATGTATTGTTGCCGATTACGACGGAATTATTGAACGTTCCTCTGCGAACGAGATCTGGCTTCGTCGTGTAGAAGAGGTTGATGGTCAGGAAGTCAAAGGCGATATCGTTAAATATAAATTACACAAATTTATGCGTTCGAACCAAGGAACATGCATCAACCAACGTCCGATCGTAAAAAGAGGCGCTGCTGTTAAAGCTGGCGACATCCTTGCCGACGGTCCTTCGACGGAAATGGGTGAACTTGCTCTTGGACGCAACGTAGTTGTTGCCTTCATGACATGGGAAGGTTACAACTACGAGGATGCGATCCTGCTCAGCGAAAAACTCGTTAAGGAAGATGTATACACATCCATCCATATCGAGGAATATGAGTCGGAAGCTCGTGATACGAAGCTCGGACCTGAAGAGATCACACGTGATATCCCTAACGTTGGGGAAGAAGCGCTGCGTAATCTGGATGAGCGTGGTATTATCCGCATCGGTGCCGAAATTGCTGCTGGCGACATTCTCGTTGGTAAAGTTACACCAAAAGGGGTAACGGAACTGACTGCAGAAGAACGCCTCTTGCACGCAATCTTTGGTGAAAAAGCACGTGAAGTACGTGATACATCTCTGCGTGTACCTCACGGTACCGATGGTATCGTCGTTGACGTGAAAGTATTTACCCGTGAAAACGGAGATGAACTGCCACCAGGTGTCAACCAGCTCGTTCGTGTTTATATTGCCCAAAAACGGAAAATTTCCGAGGGTGATAAAATGGCCGGACGTCACGGTAACAAAGGGGTCGTGGCCCGCATCTTGCCGGAAGAGGATATGCCTTTCCTGCCAGACGGTACACCGGTTCAGATCGTTCTTAACCCGCTGGGCGTACCTTCGCGTATGAACATCGGTCAAGTACTTGAAGTTCACTTGGGTATGGCAGCAATGCAGCTCGGTATCCACGTAGCAACACCTGTATTCGACGGAGCGAAGGAGTATGATGTCTTCGATACGATGGAAGAAGCAGGTATGCAGCGTAACGGTAAAACCGTGCTGTATGATGGCCGTACGGGTGAAGAGTTTGAACGTGAAGTTACCGTTGGTGTCATGCACATGATCAAACTGGCACACATGGTTGACGATAAAATCCATGCCCGTTCCACAGGTCCTTACTCGCTTGTTACGCAACAGCCGCTGGGTGGTAAAGCCCAATTTGGTGGACAGCGTTTCGGGGAGATGGAAGTTTGGGCGCTTGAGGCTTATGGTGCCGCTTATACTCTGCAAGAAATCCTGACAGTTAAATCCGATGACGTTGTTGGTCGGGTGAAAACGTACGAGTCCATTGTCAAAGGCGAGAATGTTCCGGAACCGGGTGTTCCTGAGTCGTTCAAAGTATTGATCAAAGAGCTGCAAAGCTTGGGTATGGACGTTAAGATTTTAAGTGAAGATGAGCAAGAGATTGAAATGAAAGAAATGGACGATGAAGATGACGCTGCGAGCGATAAGCTCAGCCTCAACCTTGAGGGTACAGAGGTCGGAGCGGAATAATCGCTCCGGGCGCATGATGACCGGCGTTTTTCATCAGGCTCACGTCATGCTCCGGCTACAGCCGGGGCATGCGTAACCTAGAATACAGGAATTGGTTAAGGAGGGTTGCTCCTTGTTGGACGTCAACAATTTCGAATACATGAAGATCGGGCTTGCTTCCCCAGAGAAAATTCGTTCTTGGTCCCGCGGAGAAGTGAAAAAACCGGAAACGATCAACTATCGTACGTTGAAACCGGAAAAAGAAGGGCTGTTCTGCGAAAAGATTTTTGGCCCTACAAAAGACTGGGAATGTCATTGCGGTAAATACAAACGCGTTCGTTATAAAGGCGTTGTCTGTGATCGCTGTGGCGTTGAAGTAACACGTGCGAAAGTCCGTCGTGAACGGATGGGCCATATTGAGCTTGCTGCTCCGGTATCGCATATCTGGTACTTCAAAGGTATTCCGAGCCGTATGGGTCTCGCATTGGATATGTCTCCGAGATCTCTGGAAGAGATCATCTATTTTGCATCATATGTAGTAACTGATCCAGGAGAAACTCCACTGGAGAAAAAACAGCTGTTGTCCGAAAAAGAATACCGCAGCTACCGTGAAAAATACGGTTATGGCTTCCAAGCAGGCATGGGTGCAGAAGCAGTTAAAAAATTGCTTCAAGACCTTGATGTAGAGAAAGAGCTTGAATTCCTGAAGGAAGAGCTCCGTACTGCACAAGGACAACGTCGTAACCGTGCAATTAAACGTCTGGAAGTAATTGAAGCATTTCGTAACTCTGGGAATAACCCGGAATGGATGATCATGGATGTACTTCCTGTCATTCCGCCGGAACTTCGTCCGATGGTACAGCTGGATGGTGGACGTTTTGCTACGTCTGACTTGAATGACTTGTACCGCCGTGTAATTAACCGGAACAACCGTCTGAAGCGTCTACTTGACTTAGGCGCGCCAGATATTATCGTGCAAAATGAAAAACGGATGTTGCAGGAAGCCGTTGACGCTTTGATTGATAACGGCCGTCGTGGACGTCCAGTAACAGGTCCGGGTAACCGTCCTTTGAAATCTCTCAGCCACATGCTGAAAGGTAAGCAAGGTCGTTTCCGTCAGAACTTGCTCGGTAAACGTGTTGACTACTCCGGCCGTTCCGTTATCGTTGTCGGACCTTACCTGAAAATGTATCAGTGCGGTTTGCCTAAAGATATGGCACTCGAACTGTTCAAGCCTTTTGTTATGAAGGAGCTTGTGAATAAAGGTCTTGCTCACAACATCAAGAGCGCGAAACGTAAAGTTGAGCGTGTAAGTCCTGAAGTATGGGATGTTCTTGAAGAAGTTATCAAGGAGCATCCGGTTCTCTTGAACCGTGCCCCTACGCTTCACCGTCTCGGTATCCAGGCGTTTGAACCGATACTGGTTGAAGGTAAAGCGATTCGTCTTCACCCACTCGTATGTACGGCATACAATGCCGACTTTGACGGTGACCAAATGGCCGTGCACGTTCCGTTGTCTGCGGAAGCTCAAGCAGAAGCACGTATCCTGATGCTGGCATCAGGTAACATTTTGAACCCGAAAGACGGTAAACCGGTTGTAACTCCTTCCCAGGATATGGTTCTTGGTTCGTACTATCTTACGATGGACAACAAAGAAGAGAAGGGTACAGGTATGGTTCTGCGGACAGTCAATGAGGCTGTATCTGCATACCAACGGGGTACTGCTGGACTGCATGCACGTGTAGCTATTCCGGTTAAGGCGCTTGGTAAAACAAGCTTCACGGAAGAGCAACAAAAAGGTATGTTGTTGACAACGATCGGTAAAATTATCTTTAATGAAATTTTCCCGGCAAGCTTCCCTTATATCAATGATGCGACTCGCGCGAACCTGTATCAAGGTACAGCGGATCATTCATTTGTTTATGAGAAAGGTACTGACTTGAGAGAAGCCATCATGAATGCTCCTCAAGCTGGTGGTGTCGGCAAAGAATATCTCGGTTCGATCATCGCTCGTTGCTTTGAAATTTATCACACAACCGAAACTGCGGTTATTTTGGATAAAATCAAACAACTTGGATTCACGTACTCGACGCGTGCTGGTATTACCGTAGCCGTGTCCGATGTTGTCGTTCCACCAGAAAAATTCGAAATTCTGAGACAGTCCGAAGATAAAGCTCAGATCGTTACAAATCAGTATCGTCGTGGTTTGATTACGAATGAAGAGCGCTATGACCGTATCATTGATATCTGGTCAAAATCCAAAGATGACATCACGGATATCCTGATGAAGTCCATGGATCGTTACAACTCGATCATGATGATGGTTGACTCCAAAGCACGGGGTAACAAATCACAAATCACTCAATTGGGTGGTATGCGTGGTCTGATGGCCAACCCGTCTGGTCGTATTATCGAACTCCCAATCAAATCAAACTTCCGTGAAGGTCTGACAGTACTCGAGTACTTTATCTCCACTCACGGTGCGCGTAAAGGTCTCGCGGATACAGCCCTGCGTACAGCCGACTCAGGTTACCTGACTCGTCGTCTCGTAGATGTAGCCCAAGACGTAATTGTGCGTGAAGACGATTGTGGTACAGATAAAGGCTTTACGGTTAGTCGTATCCAGGATGGTAAAGAGGTTATTGAAGATCTCTACGACCGTATTGAAGGCAGATACTGCTTCGAAACTGTTCGTCATCCGGAAACAAAAGAAATTATCGCTGGCCGCAATGAGTTGATCGACTCTGACAAAGCAGAAGCGATTATCAAAGCTGGCGTAACCAAATTGCAAATCCGTTCCGTTCTCAGTTGCCGTGCAAGTCATGGTGTCTGCAAGAAGTGTTACGGTCGCAACCTTGCGACTGGTAAACACGTGGAGATTGGTGAAGCGGTTGGTATCATTGCCGCACAATCCATTGGTGAGCCGGGAACACAGCTTACAATGCGTACGTTCCATACCGGTGGTGTAGCCGGAGACGACATCACGCAAGGTTTGCCTCGTATCCAGGAGTTGTTTGAGGCCCGTAATCCTAAAGGTCAAGCAACAATCAGTGAGATTGACGGTGTGGTTAAAGAGATTCGCGAAGCGAAAGATCGTCGTGAAATCGAAATTCAAGGTGAAGCAGAATCCAAAGTGTACTCTGTTACTTACGGTTCCCGTGTCCGCGTAAGCGAAGGCATGGAAATTGAAGCGGGTGACGAGTTGACGGACGGTTCTATCGATCCGAAAGAAATGCTACGCATCAAAGGCGTACGTGGCGTACAGAACTACATTTTGCAGGAAGTACAGCGCGTATACCGTAACCAAGGCGTAGAAATCAATGACAAACACGTTGAAGTTATGATTCGTCAAATGCTGCGTAAAATCCGTATCGTTGATGCGGGAGATACAACGCTGTTGCCGGGATCATTTGTAGATACGCATGAGTATGAAAGAGCGAACAAAATTGCGATTCTGAGTGATAAAGAGCCAGCGGTTGCAAAACCGATCTTGCTGGGTATTACAAAAGCATCGCTTGAAACAGACTCCTTCCTCTCTGCGGCATCGTTCCAAGAGACAACACGTGTACTGACGGATGCAGCGATCAAAGGTAAAGTGGATCAGTTGCTCGGTCTGAAGGAAAATGTTATCATCGGTAAGTTGATCCCTGCTGGTACGGGTATGAACCGATACCGCAGTATCAAATTTGCTGAGCCTGAAGATGGCCAATCTTCTGTAGAAGAACTGGAGCCAGTTTCGGTAGACTAATATAGATTTCCTCGTTCTGAGGAAGTAAAGAATGTGTATGTCAGGACGCGACGTTTGTAATATCCAAGCGGACGAATCCTGACGTACACAAACTTTATAAAAACTTTTTGGAATAGCATTGACAATGCTTGCGCTAGATGCTAATATATCAAAGGTGCGTGGGCAGCTGATTGTAATTGGTCCTATTCGGAGGAATGTATGATGTCTAATGAAAAAGGCTTGCAAGATGCTCATGTCAAGATTGGTACCAAACAGACCATGCGGACAGTGCAGACAGGAATGGCTTCAGAAGTCTATGTCGCAGAAGATAGTGATCCGCAGCTCACTTCCAAAATCATTGCCTTGTGTGAACAACACAATGTGAAGTACACGAAAGTGGACACAATGAAAAATCTCGGCAAAGCGTGCGGGATTGGAGTGGGAGCAGCGATGGCTGCTGTCGTAAAATGATACGGTAAGGAACGTTTTTGTCCGAGAACATTTAAGGATTCTCCAAGGCAAAAACTTTTCATTTGTCTTTTTATGAACCGCCTGGGTCTGTGGGCTTAGATAAAGGTTTGTAAAGAAACATGAATAATTGAGGAAGGGGGTGGCAATCACATGCCAACTATTAACCAACTGGTTCGTAAAGGACGTCAAGCTAAAGTTGAGAAGTCAAAATCACCAGCTTTGCAAAAAGGGTTCAACGCTTTGAAACGTGAATCCACTAACATCAGTGCCCCACAAAAACGTGGTGTCTGCACTCGTGTAGGTACAATGACTCCACGTAAACCGAACTCTGCACTTCGTAAATATGCCCGTGTTCGTTTGACGAACCGTCTCGAGGTAACAGCTTATATCCCGGGAATCGGACATAACCTTCAAGAGCACAGTGTGGTATTGATCCGTGGAGGTAAAGTAAAAGACCTTGCAGGGGTTCGTTATCACATCGTTCGCGGAGCTCTCGATACTGCAGGCGTGAACAACCGTATGCAAGCTCGTTCCAAATACGGCGCGAAACGTCCAAAAGCTAAAAAAGCCTAAATTATGATAAGCAGATTGCCTGAAAGCCTTCTGGCTTAGGTCTGGAAGGTACAGGGACTGCTGAACAAGAAAGAAAGGGGGATATCCATGCCACGCAAAGGTCCAGTTACGAAAAGAGACGTGTTGCCAGATCCGGTATACAACTCCAAGTTGGTTACTCGTTTGATCAACCGCATCATGCTCGACGGAAAACGCGGTGTTGCTCAAAGCATTCTGTATAATGCGTTCAAGTTGATCCAAGAACGCACGGGTAATGACCCGATGGAAGTATTTGAGACAGCAATCAAAAATATCATGCCAGTCCTGGAAGTTAAAGCTCGCCGTGTCGGCGGTTCCAACTACCAAGTACCAATCGAGGTAAAACCAGAGAGACGTACTGCTTTGGGATTACGTTGGCTCGTGAACTACTCCCGCAACCGCGGTGAGAAAACAATGGAAGAGCGTTTGGCGGCTGAGATCATCGACGCTTCCAACAACACAGGCGCTTCCGTTAAGAAACGTGAAGATACGCACAAAATGGCTGAAGCGAACAAAGCGTTTGCTCACTACCGTTGGTAGGATTCAGTTCACAAAAATAAACTTCAATTTTGAAGGGAGACCCATTTCATGGCTAGAGAGTTCTCCTTGAAAAATACACGTAATATCGGGATCATGGCTCATATTGATGCGGGTAAAACCACGACAACTGAGCGGATCTTGTTTTACACAGGACGTACGCACAAAATCGGTGAAGTTCACGAAGGCGCTGCGACAATGGACTGGATGGAACAGGAACAGGAGCGCGGAATTACGATTACTTCCGCTGCGACTACCGCTGCTTGGAAAGGTCACCGCGTAAATATCATTGATACCCCGGGACACGTTGACTTCACTGTTGAAGTTGAACGTTCCCTTCGTGTATTGGACGGAGCAGTAGGTGTATTCAGTGCGAAAGAAGGCGTTGAGCCTCAGTCTGAAACTGTATGGAGACAGGCTGACAAGTACGGCGTACCTCGTATCGCATATGTAAACAAAATGGATATCATCGGTGCTGACTTCCTGAACGTTGTATCCGACATGCGTGATCGCCTTCAAGCGAACGCTGTTGCGATTCAGCTTCCAATCGGCGCTGAAAATGATTTCAAAGGTATCATTGATATCGTTGCTCAAAAGGCTCATATGTACAAAGATGACCTGGGACAAGATATCGAAGTTACTGAAATTCCTGCGGATTTTGCAGATCAAGTTGAAGAACTCCGCAATGAATTGATTGAGCGTGTTGCAGAACTCGACGAAGAATTGACAATGAAATACCTGGAAGGCGAAGAGATCACTGAAGATGAGATCAAAGCCGCTCTCCGTAAAGGTGTAGTAGAAGTTAAAATCTTCCCGGTTATCTGTGGTTCCTCATACCGCAACAAAGGTGTTCAACTGATGTTGGACGCTGTAATCGACTACTTGCCAGCTCCTATTGACGTTCCAGCGATCAAGGGTATCCTTGAAGATGGAACTGAGGCAGTTCGTAAGTCTTCCGATGAAGAGCCATTCTCTGCATTGGCCTTCAAAATCATGACTGACCCTTACGTTGGTAAATTGACATTCTTCCGCGTATACTCCGGTGTACTTCAATCCGGTTCTTATGTATTGAATGCAACTAAAAACAAACGTGAGCGTATCGGTCGTATCCTTCAAATGCATGCAAACAGCCGTCAAGAGATCACTGAAGTTTACTCCGGTGATATCGCAGCAGCTGTTGGTTTGAAAGATACAGGTACAGGTGATACACTATGTGATGAGAAACACCCGGTTATCCTGGAATCGATGAACTTCCCTGATCCGGTAATCGAAATCGCTGTTGAACCTAAAACCAAAGCTGACCAAGATAAAATGGGTGTGGCTCTCGGTAAGTTGACGGAAGAGGATCCAACTCTTCGCGCTCATACTGACGAAGAAACAGGCCAAACCATCTTGGCAGGTATGGGTGAGCTTCACCTTGATATCATCATCGACCGTATGCGTCGTGAGTTCAAGGTTGAAACTACTGTGGGTAAACCACAAGTAGCTTACCGCGAAACATTCCGTGCTCCAGCGCGCGTTGAAGGTAAATTCGTACGTCAATCCGGTGGTCGTGGTCAATACGGTCACGTATGGGTTGAATTCGAACCTCTCGAGCCGGGCACAGGCAGTCAGTTCGATAGCAAGATTGTCGGTGGTTCCGTACCAAGAGAATACATTCAGCCTGCACTGTCAGGAATTGAAGAGCAAATGAAAAACGGTGTACTTGCGGGCTTCCCGCTGGTAGACGTTAAGGCTACAATCGTAGACGGATCTTACCATGATGTCGATTCCAACGAGATGGCATTTAAAATTGCCGGTTCGATGGCGCTCAAAGCAGCAAAAGACAAATGTGGTCCGGTTCTGCTTGAGCCTATTATGAAAGTAGAAGTAACAGTTCCAGAAGAGTACATGGGCGACGTTATGGGTATGTTGAACTCCCGTCGTGGCCGCATCGAGGGTATGGATTCCCGTAGTGGAGCTCAAATCATCCGTGCTAAAGTACCTTTGTCTGAAATGTTCGGTTACTCTACAACTCTTCGCTCCGGTACTCAAGGACGCGGCGTGTTCTCCATGGAACTCTCCCACTATGAAGAAGTTCCTAAGAGCATCGCTGAAGAGATCGTTGCCAAAACAAAAGGCACCGAGTAGTTTTCTCACACTGAATGCTTGTGCTTGAAACCTGGTTTGAAGCACCGCATTCAGTGAAAACATAAAATTATAAATTCTAAGGAGGCCACGTTCAAATGGCAAAGGCTAAATACGAACGTACTAAACCACACGTTAACATTGGTACTATTGGTCACGTCGACCATGGTAAAACAACTCTGACTGCTGCAATCACAACTGTATTGTCCAAAACTTACGGTGGTGCTGCTGTAGCATTCGACCAAATCGACAAAGCTCCAGAAGAGCGCGAGCGCGGTATCACAATCTCCACAGCTCACGTTGAGTACGAAACTGACACTCGTCACTACGCTCACGTAGACTGCCCAGGTCACGCCGACTATGTTAAAAACATGATCACTGGCGCGGCACAAATGGACGGAGCTATCTTGGTAGTATCCGCAGCTGACGGCCCAATGCCACAAACTCGTGAGCACATCTTGCTCTCCCGTCAAGTAGGCGTACCTTACATTGTTGTTTTCTTGAACAAATGTGACATGGTTGAAGACGAAGAGTTGTTGGAACTGGTTGAGATGGAAGTTCGCGACCTTCTTAACGAATACGAATTCCCAGGTGATGACACTCCAATCACTCGTGGATCCGCTCGTGAAGCTCTGCAAAACCCTGATGGTGAGTGGGCTCAAAAAATCGTTGAGATGTTCAAAGAAATCGACACTTACATCCCACTGCCTGAGCGTCAAACTGACAAGCCTTTCTTGATGCCTGTCGAGGACGTATTCTCCATCACTGGTCGTGGTACCGTTGCTACAGGCCGTGTAGAGCGTGGTACTGTAAAAGTCGGCGAAGAGATCGAGATCGTTGGTATCGTAGAAGAAACTAAAAAATCCGTAGTTACGGGCGTTGAGATGTTCCGTAAATTGTTGGATTCCGCACAAGCGGGTGACAACATCGGTGCGTTGCTGCGTGGTGTTGACCGTACTCAAATCGAGCGTGGTCAAGTACTTGCTAAACCAGCATCTGTTAAACCACACACAGAATTCACTGCACAAATCTACGTTTTGACTAAAGAAGAGGGTGGCCGTCACAAGCCTTTCTTCACAGGATACCGTCCACAGTTCTACTTCCGTACAACTGACGTAACTGGTATCATCAACTTGCCAGAAGGTACTGAAATGGTAATGCCTGGTGACAACATCACGGTTACTGTACAACTGATCTCTCCAATCGCGATCGAAGAAGGAACTAAGTTCTCTATTCGTGAAGGTGGACGTACAGTTGGTGCGGGTTCCGTAGCAACAATCCAAAAATAATTTGGCTATAGCCAATTATCTATAAGCAACAGTGTACTGGAACGAGTAACATTGTATTGTAACGAAGCTTCGGAAGAGTTCTTTATCCGACATCGGATAGAGAACTCTTTTATTATGTCAACGTTTCGGAACCTGCGTCATCTAAAACGGATAAAATTCATTTTATAGATTGATAGGTTAGGCAGCCTGGATATTTCAAAAATATCGTATTAAACAGCGTCTTTTCATTAGGAAAGATTTGTTTATATGTTTTTTTAAAATATGCTTGCAATACGCCCATCTTTTCTATATAATAATGAATGTTGTTCTTGTGACGTTGCGATGATGTGAGAGGTTACTGACACACCCGGCCCCTTTGCCATGGGAGAGTGGTCAGAAAATTTTCACGGAGTATGTCCGATAAAAAATTGGGCGATAGAAGGAGGGACTAAAATGGCAAAGCAAAAAATTCGTATTCGTTTGAAAGCTTACGACCACAGAATTCTTGATCAATCCGCGGAGAAAATCGTTGAAACAGCAAAACGTTCGGGTGCAGGTGTATCCGGTCCGATTCCGCTTCCTACTGAAAAACAAATCATTACTATTCTTCGTGCGGTGCACAAGTACAAGGATTCTCGGGAGCAATTCGAGCAACGCACTCACAAGCGTTTGATCGATATCGTTAACCCGACTCCACAAACTGTGGATGCCTTGATGCGCTTGGATCTGCCGTCCGGTGTAGATATCGAAATTAAATTGTAATATATAGCAACAAACAAGACCACGTATAAAGGAAAAGAGGTGTCAACATGAAAGGTATCTTAGGAAAAAAACTTGGAATGACTCAAGTGTTTACCGCTGAAGGTAATGTAGTTCCAGTAACAGTTATCGAAGCAGGTCCTTGTGTTGTTTTACAAAAGAAAGATATTGAGAACGATGGCTACGAAGCAGTTCAAATCGGTTTCTCCGATAAGAAAGAGAAAAATGCTAACAAGCCAGAAGCAGGACACGCTAAAAAAGCGAATACTGCACCTAAGCGCTACGTTCGTGAGCTTCGCGGCATCAACATCGCGGAATATGAAGTTGGCCAAGAATTGAAAGCTGACATTTTCGCTGAAGGCGAGTTCGTTGACGTAACAGGTATTTCTAAAGGTAAAGGTTTTGCCGGCGTTATCAAACGTTGGGGACAAAGCACTGGACCTATGTCACACGGTTCGCGTTACCACCGTGGCCCAGGTTCAATGGGTTCGATCCAAGCTAACCGCGTTCCTAAAGGCAAACGCCTGCCAGGACATATGGGACATGATACTGTTACAATCCAACGTCTTGAAGTTGTCAAAGTAGACGCTGAACGTAACGTGATTCTCGTGAAGGGTTCCATTCCTGGACCGAAGAACAGTCTTGTAAAAGTTAAAGAAACGGTGAAAAAATAACCACTGAAGAAAGGAGGAACACAAAATGCCAAAAGTATCAGTTTACAATGTAGATGGTAGCCAAGTAGGTGAGGTTGAACTGAATGATGCAGTATTCGGTATTGAGCCGAATCAACACGTTCTGTACGATGCAGTTCTTATGCAACGCGCTTCCCTTCGTCAAGGTACCCACAAAGTAAAAGGACGTTCTGAAGTGCGTGGCGGTGGACGTAAACCTTGGAAACAAAAAGGTACAGGTCGCGCTCGTCAAGGTTCGATTCGTTCTCCACAATGGAAAGGCGGCGGTATCGTATTTGGTCCGACTCCACGGAGCTATGCGTACAAACTGCCTAAGAAAGTTCGCCGTTTGGCGATCAAATCTGCCCTTTCATCCAAAGTGCAAGACAATGACATTATCGTTTTGGATGCTCTGACATTGAGCTCACCTAAAACTAAAGAATTTGCAGCTATCTTAAATAACCTTAAAGTAGGCCGCAAAGCTTTGATCGTAGCGCCTAGCTATGATGATAATGTAGCTCTTTCCGCACGGAATATTCCTGGCGTGAAATTCGTAGCTGCTGACGGCATTAATGTTCTTGACGTGCTTGGGCACGACAAACTGATCATTACGAAAGAAGCAGTTCAGAAGGTAGAGGAGGTGCTCGCGTAATGAAGGATCCTCGTGATATTGTAAAACGTCCGATTATTACGGAACGTACTGCTGACATGATGAACGACTTGAAATATGTATTTGAAGTCGATATCCGTGCAAACAAAACCGAGATCAAAAAAGCGGTAGAAGCTATTTTCGGCGTAAAGGTGAAAAACGTGAACACACTTCGTGTTCCAGCTAAACCGAAACGGTACGGACGTTATTCCGGATACACAAGCGAATGGAAAAAAGCGTTTGTAACATTGACGCAAGACAGCAAATCGCTTGAGTTTTTTGAAACTGTATAATTGAAATCTTTGAAGTAAGGAGGGAAAACTAGTGCCAATCAAAAAGTATAAACCAACATCCCCGGCAAGACGGAACATGTCCGTTTCTACATTTGAGGAAATCACCACAGATAAGCCGGAGAAATCGTTGTTGGCCCCATTGAGCAAACAAGCAGGCCGCAACAACCAAGGTAAAATTACAGTTCGTCACCACGGTGGTGGACACAAACGTAAATACCGTATCATCGACTTCAAACGTACTAAAGATGGAATACCGGGCCGCGTTGCTACAATCGAGTACGACCCGAACCGTACTTCCAACATCGCATTGATTCACTATGCTGATGGTGAGAAGCGTTACATCATCGCTCCTAAAGGTCTGAAAGTTGGAGATCAAGTATTCTCTGGTCCTGACGCAGACATCAAAATCGGTAACGCACTGCCACTTGAAAACATTCCAGTAGGTACCGTTATCCACAACATCGAGTTGAAACCAGGTAAAGGCGGACAATTGGTTCGTGCTGCTGGTACAGAAGCTCAATTGCTTGGTAAAGAAGAAAAATATGTTTCCGTTCGTCTCTCTTCCGGAGAAGTTCGTCGTATTTTGAAAGTTTGCCGCGCAACAATCGGATCCGTTGGTAACCAAGACCACGAGCTCATCAAAATCGGTAAAGCCGGTCGTAGCCGTTGGTTGGGTCAACGTCCTGAGGTTCGTGGTGTGGTAATGAACCCTAACGATCACCCTCACGGTGGTGGTGAAGGTCGTGCTCCAATCGGACGTAAATCGCCAATGTCACCATGGGGTAAACCTACTCTTGGTTACAAAACGCGTAAGAAAAATAAAGCTTCTGATAAATACATCATCCGTCGCCGCACGAAGTAATACACACTGTGCATAACTTCGTGAGGCATCTACGGATGCATAAAAGCTATGTTTGAAGGGAGGATCTCCACATGAGTCGCAGTTTGAAAAAAGGGCCATTCATTGATGGCTACATGCTCAAGAAGGTAGAAGAGATGGAAGCATCAGGCAAGAAGAACGTTATTAAAACCTGGTCCCGTCGCTCTACAATTTTCCCACAATTCATCGGACACACATTTGGCGTTTACGACGGTCGTAAACACGTGCCAGTGTATGTAACTGAGGACATGGTTGGACACAAACTGGGTGAGTTCGCTCCAACCCGTACGTACAAAGGCCATACTGATGATGACAAGAAAACAAGAAGATAAATGAACATCTCTAATGTTTGAGAGGAGGTTACACAATGGAAGCAAAAGCACATGCTAAGTTTATCCGGATTGCTCCTCGTAAAGTTCAACTCGTTGTTGACTTGATTCGCGGCAAGCAAGTAGGTGAGGCGGTTGCCATTCTCCGTCACACTCCGAAATCCGCTTCTCCAGTTGTTGAGAAGTTGCTTAACTCCGCTATTGCGAATGCGGAACACAATTATTCTTTGGATGTTAATAACTTGGTGATCTCGCAAGCTTACGTAAACCAAGGACCAACGATGAAACGTTTCCGCCCTCGTGCAATGGGACGTGCAAGTCGTATTAACAAACGTACTAGCCACATCACTTTGGTGGTATCTGAAAAGTAGAAGGAGGGAAAACGTGTGGGCCAAAAGGTAAATCCAGTCGGACTTCGTGTCGGAGTTATCCGTGACTGGGAATCTAAGTGGTATGCAGGCAAAGACTTCGGCGATCTTTTGATGGAAGACGTGAAAATTCGTGAATTCCTGAAAAATAAATTGAAAGACTCCGCTGTATCTCGTGTAGAAATTGAGAGAGCGGCTAACCGCGTAAATGTAACGATTCACACTGCGAAACCAGGTATGGTAATCGGTAAAGGTGGATCTGAAGTTGAAAATCTTCGTAATCAAATTACGAAAATTGCTGGCGGTAAAAAAGTACACATCAACATCTCTGAAATTAAGAACCAAGACCTGGACGCGATCCTGGTAGCAGAAAGCATTGCACAACAATTGGAACGTCGTGTTTCTTTCCGTCGTGCTCTGAAACAAGCTATTCAAAGAACTATGCGCTCTGGTGCTAAAGGTATTAAAACTCAAGTAGGCGGACGTCTTGGCGGTGCTGAGATTGCACGTTCTGAAGGCTACAGCGAAGGAACTGTTCCACTGCACACACTGCGTGCTGACATTGACTATGGTACTGCAGAGGCTCATACTACTTACGGACGTATCGGCGTAAAAGTATGGATCTATCGTGGAGAGGTTCTTCCTACGGCTAAGAAACAAGCTGCTAAGGAAGGAGGCAACTAATCATGTTGGTACCAAAACGTGTAAAACACCGTAAGCAACAACGTGGACATATGAAAGGCCAAGCAAAAGGCGGAACTACGCTGAACTTTGGCGAATATGGTCTGCAAGCTACGGAACCGGCTTGGATTACGAACCGTCAAATCGAAGCGGCTCGTATTGCGATGACTCGTTACATCAAACGTGGTGGTAAAGTCTGGATTAAAATTTTCCCTGACAAACCAATCACTCAAAAGCCTCTCGAGGTTCGGATGGGTAGCGGTAAAGGTAACGTAGAAAAATGGGTTGCAGTAGTGAAACCAGGTAAGATCATGTTTGAACTTGCTGGTGTACCGGAGGATATTGCACGCGAAGCGATGCGTCTTGCCGCTCACAAACTGCCAATCAAAACGAAGTTCGTGAAACGTGAAGAATTGGGTGGTGAAGCAAATGAAAGCTAGTGAATTTCGCAACCTAACCTCTGCTGAAATCGAGCAAAAGATTGCCGGATTTAAAGAAGAACTCTTTAACCTCCGCTTTCAACTCGCTACCGGTCAGCTGGATAACCCGACTCGAATCCGTGATGTGCGTAAAGAAATAGCTCGTGCTAAAACCATCATCCGTGAAAGAGAATTGGGAATCGGTTAATTAGAGGTCGGATATACATTCCGTCCGTAATCAGGAAGGAGGCCAACAATGAGCGAAGAACGTAATGCACGTAAAGTTCAAACTGGTAAAGTTGTCAGTGATAAAATGGACAAAACGATTGTTGTTGCTGTAGAAACCTACAAAAACCACAAATTGTACCATAAACGCATTAAGGTTACTAAAAAGTTCAAAGCGCATGACGAAGAAAACACTGCGAAAATCGGTGACACGGTGAAAATCATGGAGACTCGTCCGCTTTCGAAAGATAAACGCTGGAGACTTACTGAAGTCGTTGAAAAAGCGGTTATCATCTAATTGCATGATCAGCATAGCTGGAAGGAGGAATACTAAATGATTCAACCATTTACACGTTTGACTGTAGCCGACAACTCCGGTGCGAAGGAACTGATGTGTATCCGCGTACTCGGCGGTACGGGACGTCGTACAGCTCAAATCGGTGATCTGATCGTTTGTTCTGTAAAACAAGCAACACCAGGCGGCGTTGTCAAAAAAGGTGATGTAGTTAGAGCGGTTGTCGTTCGTACGAAGCGTTCTGTACGTCGTAAAGACGGTTCCTACATCGGTTTTGATGAAAATGCAGCTGTTGTTGTAAAAGACGACAGAAGCCCGCGTGGAACACGTATTTTCGGACCTGTTGCTCGTGAACTTCGCGAGAAAGATTTCATGAAAATCGTTTCCTTGGCCCCAGAGGTTATCTAATAGATTAAGCTCGTGATGTTTAGAAACAGGAGGTGTACGAAATGCCAAGAGTGAAAAAAGTTCTGGAATCCCATAACAACAAACTTCACGTTAAAAAGGAAGATACGGTTATGGTGATCAGCGGTAAAGACAAAGGTAAAAAAGGCCGTGTCATCGCTGCTTATCCTCGTGAAAACCGCGTCCTTGTGGAAGGTGTTAACATGGTGAAAAAACACCAGAAGCCTAACCAGCAAAACCCGCAAGGCGGCATTATCGAGAAGGAAGCTCCGATTCACGTTTCCAACGTGATGCACATCGATCCAAAGAGCGGAAAAGTAACCCGTATCGGTTACAAAGTGTTGGATAACGGTAAAAAAGTGCGCGTTGCAAAACGTTCCGGAGAAATTATCGACTAATTGAACCGAATGAGAAAGGAGGGCTATGATTCATGGCATCAAGAATGAAAGAACGTTACCTGCAAGAAATCGCTCCTGCTTTGATGCAGAAGTTTAACTATACAACGGTAATGCAAGTGCCGAAAATCGAGAAAATCGTTATCAACATGGGTGTGGGCGACGCTGTCCAAAACTCCAAAGTGTTGGATTCCGCAGTAAACGATTTGCAACTGATCGCAGGTCAAAAACCTGTAATCACTCGTGCGAAAAAATCAATCGCAGGTTTCAAACTGCGTGAGAACATGCCTATCGGTGTGAAAGTTACATTGCGCGGCGAGCGTATGTACTACTTCCTCGATAAATTGTTTAACGTAACACTTCCACGTGTACGTGACTTCCGCGGTGTATCGAGCAAAGCGTTCGATGGTCGTGGTAACTACACTCTGGGTCTGAAAGAGCAATTGATCTTCCCAGAGATCGAGTATGATAAAGTAGACAAAGTCCGCGGTATGGATATTGTCATCGTAACAACGGCGAAAACAGACGAAGAGTCCCGCGAATTGCTTACGCAACTGGGAATGCCTTTCGTTAAATAATGTTGGCATAAACGTTCCGGGTGTCTGGAAAGACTCCCTTTTCTCCGAAATTATTTAGGAGGTGTCAGGCTAAAGTGGCAAAAACTTCGATGAAAGTTAAACAACAACGTACACCAAAGTTTAAAGTACGTGCTTATACACGCTGTGAGCGTTGCGGTCGTCCACATTCGGTACTGCAAAAGTTCAAAATTTGCAGAATTTGCTTCCGTGAATTAGCTTATAAAGGCCAGATCCCTGGCGTGAAAAAAGCAAGCTGGTAAAAAGTCCTGAACGGGAAGGAGGTTAACTCACAATGACTATGTCTGATCCAATTGCAGATATGCTTACTCGTATTCGTAACGCGAACACTGTTCGTCACGAAACGGTAGAAATGCCTGCTTCGACAATGAAAAAACAAATCGCCGATATCCTGAAGCGTGAAGGTTTCATCCGTGACGCTGAATTTATCGAAGATAACAAACAAGGGATTATCCGTGTTTTCTTGAAATACGGTCAAAATAACGAGCGCGTTATCACTGGTCTGAAAAGAATCAGTAAACCAGGTCTTCGTGTTTACACGAAAAGCAATGAAGTACCTCGTGTACTTGGCGGCCTTGGAATCGCGATTATCTCGACATCCAAAGGTGTTATGACGGACAAAGAAGCTCGTCAATCGAAATCCGGCGGAGAAGTCGTTTGCTACGTTTGGTAATATAACGTCACAAGATAGGAGGTGCAACACATGTCTCGTATTGGTCGCAAACCAATTACAGTACCAAGTGGTGTAGACATCACTTTGGACAACACCGTTATTACGGTAAAAGGACCAAAAGGAACTTTAACTCGTGAACTTCACAAAGACATGAAGGTTACAGTTGAAAACAACGAAATTACAGTTGTGCGTCCTTCCGATAACAAAACTCACCGTTCTTTGCACGGTACTACGCGTAGCGTAGTCAGCAACATGGTGAGCGGCGTAACTGAAGGATTCGCTAAATCTCTGGAATTGGTTGGGGTCGGATATCGTGCAAGCAAATCCGGAGATAAAATCGTTCTGAACGTTGGTTACTCTCACCCGGTTGAAATTACACCGGAAGCGGGAATCGAATTCGAAGTACCTTCGAATACGAAAATCATTGTTCGCGGTATCGATAAAGAGCGCGTAGGTGCTTACGCTGCTAAAATTCGTTCCGTTCGTGAACCTGAGCCGTACAAAGGTAAAGGTATTAAATATGAAGGCGAGCGTATCATCCGTAAGGAAGGTAAAGCCGGTAAGAAGAAATAAGATTTCTCTTACCGCCTTTTCGCGGCTTTCGGCTTGCTTGCTTCGTGTGTTTCTAATATACCCCGTGGCTTCTGTTTTGAAGCCAGCGAGGTAACCTGAAAGGAGTGAATCCCTGAGATGATTACGAAACCAGATAAAAACAAGGCTCGTCTGAAAAGACACCTTCGTGTTCGTAAGAAAATCCAAGGAACGGCTGCACGTCCTCGTTTGAACGTTTTCCGTTCTGGTAAACATATGTACGCTCAAATCATCGATGATGTAGCTGGTGTAACAATTGCTTCCGCGTCTACTGTAGACAAAGAATTGAGCACTGACATCAAAAATGGTGCATCTGTTGAATCTGCTCGTAAAGTTGGCGAACTCGTTGCTAAACGTGCAAAAGATAAAGGTGTTTCCAATATCGTATTTGACCGTAGCGGATATCTGTATCATGGTCGTATCGCAGCTTTGGCTGAAGCGGCTCGTGAAGCAGGACTTGAGTTTTAAGATATTTTTCAAAAGGAGGTTAACGACTTGCGTGTAGATCCGAATACTTTGGAACTGTCTGAAAGAGTAGTAAACATTAATCGCGTAGCTAAAGTAGTAAAAGGCGGACGCCGTTTCAGCTTTAGCGCACTGGTTGTAGTCGGCGACGGCAACGGCTGGGTTGGAGCGGGTATCGGTAAAGCGGGCGAAGTACCTGATGCAATTCGCAAAGGTATTGAAGATGCTAAGAAAAACCTTGTACACGTTCCGCTCGTAGGAACTTCGATTCCTCACTTGGTAACAGGTAAGTTCGGCGCAGGACGCGTTCTGTTGAAACCAGCATCTGAAGGTACTGGTGTTATCGCTGGTGGTCCTGTACGTGCGGTTCTCGAACTTGCTGGTGTAGGTGACATTTTGACAAAATCTCTGGGTTCTTCGAATTCCATGAACATGGTCAATGCGACTTTGGAAGGTTTGTCCCGTTTGAAGCGTGCTGAAGACGTGGCTAAACTGCGCGGAAAATCCGTCGAAGAGCTTCTGGGTTAGGAGGGAATTCTCATGGCTAAATTAGAAATTACCCTCGTCCGTAGCTTGATCGGACGTCCGGAGACGCAAAGAACAACTGTGAAAACATTGGGATTGCGCAAAATCAACAGCAAAGTGATCCAAAACGATAATCCAGCCATCCGTGGTATGATTAACAAAGTAAGTCACTTGGTAGCTGTCAAAGAAGTAGAAGCTTAATAAACGGGTATACACCCACAAATCTTTAAGGAGGTGCAACGAACGATGAAGTTACATGAGCTTTCACCATCTCCTGGATCGCGTAAAGAACGCAAACGTGTTGGTCGCGGTCCAAGTAGTGGTACAGGTAAAACATCAGGTCGCGGTCATAAAGGACAAAACGCTCGTTCGGGCGGTGGTGTTCGTCCAGGCTTCGAAGGTGGACAAAATCCATTGTATCGTCGCTTGCCAAAACGCGGTTTCGTGAACCCAACTCGCAAAGAATATGCAGTTGTTAATATCGAAGACCTGAATAGTTTGCCTGCGGGTACTGAAGTAACTCCAGAATTCTTGATGACGAACGGCGTTGTTAAAAACGCTAAATCCGGAATCAAAGTCCTG
Source organism: Paenibacillus xylanexedens (assembly GCF_007680605.1). Lineage (GTDB taxonomy): Bacteria > Bacillota > Bacilli > Paenibacillales > Paenibacillaceae > Paenibacillus > Paenibacillus xylanexedens_B. Next base: position 16,899 of record NZ_VEIO01000014.1, on the reverse strand, counting down.
GGTAACGGTGAAGTCACTGTGAAGCTGACTGTTAAAGCTAACAAGTTTTCTCAATCTGCGGTGGAGAAAATTGAAGCTGCCGGCGGTACAACCGAGGTGATTTAATGTTCAAGACCCTAAAGAATATCTGGCGGGTTGAAGATCTGCGCAAAAGGGTATTATTTACCCTTTTTGTACTGATCATTTACCGCATCGGCTCCTTTGTTCCCGTTCCAGGTGTTAACAAAGATGTGTTCGAAGCGACAAATTCTGCGGGTAAAGAAGTTTTTGGACTTCTCAATACGTTCTCGGGTGGAGCACTGTTCCAGTTCTCGATATTTGCACTCGGGATCGTTCCTTACATCACTGCGTCTATCATAGTACAGTTGCTTTCCATGGACGTTATTCCTAAATTAGCGGAATGGGCAAAGCAAGGTGAACAAGGTAAGAAGAAATCGGCACAACTGACTCGTTATTTAACGATCGGGCTGGCATTGATTCAAGCGTTTGGTACGTCGATCGGATTCAATAGCTTGTACAATACAGACATGATCCCTAACGCTACGTTTGCTGATTATATCTTGATCGCGATTGTACTTACGGCCGGTACTTCATTCCTGATGTGGCTTGGTGAGCAGATCACCGAGAAAGGCATCGGAAACGGAATCTCGATTTTGATCTTTGCGGGTATCCTGGCAACAGTACCTAACATTATCAAACAAACGATCGAGTCCGACTTCATCCAACCTGATCAATTGTTCATGAACATCCTTAAAGGTGTAATCATCGCGATTGTCATCGTGCTGATTATCATCGGTGTCATTTACATTCAACAGGCGATTCGGAAGATTCCTGTACAGTACGCAAAACGTGTCGTAGGAAACAAAATGTACGGTGGACAGAATACACATATCCCGCTGAAGATTAATGCAGCTGGTGTTATCCCTGTCATCTTCGCATCATCGCTGTTGATGTTCCCAACGATTATCGCAAACTTCTGGGCTAATCATGGTTGGGCACAGTGGATCGGTCAAAACTTGACTACACACAAACCACTTGGTATGGTGCTGTATGTCGTGATGATCTTCGGATTCACATTCTTCTATACGTTTGTACAGATGAATCCACAGCAGATGGCTGATAATATGAAAAAGAACGGCGGTTACATTCCGGGTATTCGCCCAGGTAAAGCAACCGAGAAATATCTGACCCGTGTCATGACTCGTTTGACAATGGCCGGAGCCATATTCTTGGCAGTCATTTCCGTTCTGCCTGTATTCTTAGGGGCACTTTCTGGTTTGCCTCAATCAGCGCAAATTGGAGGAACTTCCCTCCTGATCGTTATCGGTGTTGCGCTGGATACGATGAAGCAAATCGAAAGCCAATTGATCAAACGCCACTACAAAGGTTTTATCAATAAATAGGCAATAGGTTCCGGTTGAGTAAAGATTTACTTGCCGGCACCTATTGTGCTGTTTGTTGATGTAGGGTAGTCTTGGAGGGAGTGACATAACGTGAACATCCTATTCATGGGCCCTCCGGGGGCAGGAAAAGGTACGCAAGCAGACGTCATTGTGAAAGAGTTCGGTATTCCCCATATTTCAACAGGCGATGCATTTCGTCTTGCGATTAAACAGGGAACTCCCATTGGCCTGAAAGCCAAGGAATATATGGATCAAGGATTACTTGTACCAGATGATGTTACCATCGGCATCGTTGAAGAACGATTGCAACAGTCGGACTGCAGAGAAGGTTTTCTCTTGGATGGTTTTCCAAGAACCCTGTCTCAGGCAGAAGCGCTGGATGGCATCCTGGAACGACTGAACTCAGGTCTTGATCATGTGATCAACCTGAAAGTGGATCGCAACAAATTGCTGGCTCGTTTGACGGGTCGTCGTATTTGTAAAAACTGTGGTTCGACTTATCATGTCGTATTTAATCCACCGAAGCAGGATGGTATCTGTGATAAATGCGGCGGCGAGTTGTACCAGCGCTCTGATGATAACGAAGAGAGCGTAGGCACTCGTTTGGACGAATATATCAACAAAACAGCACCACTCCTCACGTTCTACGAAACTAAAGGCCTCCTTCGTCAGATCGACGGAGAACAGGATATCGATCAAGTTTCCCAAGAAATCGTGTCCTTGATGAGAGGTTAATTGATGATCATTGGTAAGTCCGAAACGGAACTGGGTTTGATGAGGGAAGCAGGGAGAATTGTTGCGGAAACGCATCGTCTCTTGGCAGAGCACATTGTTCCTGGTATTACGACTGGTGAACTTGACCATATGGCCGATCAATTTATCCGCAGTCAAGGAGCTGTGCCGTCTTTCAAAGGTTATAACGGTTTCCCTGCCAGTGTGTGCGCTTCAGTGAATGAAGAGTTGGTACATGGATTTCCCGGCAAACGCAAGTTGAACGAGGGCGATATCGTTACGTTTGACATTGGCGCGCAGTACCAGGGGTATCATGGAGATTCTGCCTGGACCTATCCAGTCGGTCGTATTTCCGAAGAAGCTCGTCGTCTTCTGGACGTTACGGAGGCTTCATTATACGCAGGACTAGCGCTGGTAAAACCAGACGTTCGCTTGTTTACAATATCTCATGCAATTCAGAAATATATCGAAGATGAAGGGTTTTCCGTCGTTCGTGAATATGTCGGTCACGGCATTGGAGCGAATCTGCACGAGGAACCATCGATTCCGAACTATGGTCTTCCTGATCGTGGACCAAGGTTAAAGGCTGGTATGGTGCTAGCTATTGAGCCAATGGTTAACGCAGGCAGACGGTATGTGAAAACGTTGGAAGATAACTGGACTGTCGTTACAGCTGATGGATCGTTATGTGCCCACTTTGAACACACCGTAGCAGTTACACCTGAGGGTATGGAAATTTTCACAAAACTGAATGCGTAGGTGATTAGGCATGAACAATTCGTCGAATCCGCAGCTCGGTCAACTTGTGAAGATCCGTAAAGGCCGCAATGCGGACCAAGCCGCAGTAATTGTTGCTATAGAGGACAATAGGTTCGTATATATCGCGGATGGAGACAAACGAAAGTTTGACCAACCCAAGAAGAAGAATATTCTTCATCTTGAACTTCAACCGATGATTAGCAGTGAGGTTGTAAACAGTTTAAACGAGAGTGGTCGGGTGACAAACGGAAAGCTCCGCTATGCGGTTCATTCGTTTCTGGAATCCACCAACATTCAAGCTGAAGAGAAAGGAGACTGACTAATGGCCAAGGAAGATGTCATTGAAGTGGAAGGCACGGTTCTTGAACCGTTGCCGAATGCAACGTTCAAGGTTGAGCTCGAGAATGGTCATCAAATTCTCGCTCACGTTTCCGGAAAATTGCGGATGCACTTCATCCGTATCCTGACTGGAGACAAAGTAGTTGTTCAGTTATCGCCTTATGATTTAACAAAAGGTCGCATAACTTACCGTAAATAGTAGTAGACAGTTGCAATGAACTGTGAAGCTTATGAAGCGGGTTTTGCCCGGCAAAACTTGCGAAAGCTTCGAAGCCGGTTTTACAATAGTAGAACGAGGTCAATGCTTACGAAGAGGGTTTTGCTAAGCAGAACTTTGAGGAGGTAATTCACATGAAGGTAAGACCTTCGGTCAAGCCGATTTGCGAAAAATGCAAAGTCATTCGCCGCAAAGGGAATGTAATGGTTATCTGTGAAAATCCAAAACACAAACAAAAACAAGGTTAATGAAGGGGGTGTAGCGTAAAATGGCACGTATAGCTGGTGTGGATTTGCCACGTGATAAGCGCGTTGAGATCGCCTTGACTTATATTTTCGGAATCGGTAAAACGACTTCCCAGAAAATCCTGAGCTCTACAGGCATCAATCAGAACACTCGTGTTCGTGATTTGACGGAAGATGAAGTCAGCAAATTGCGTGAAAGTATCGACAAAGAGGTCAAAGTAGAAGGTGACCTGCGTCGTGAAATCTCTTTGAATATTAAACGTTTGACGGAGATCGGTTGTTACCGTGGAGTTCGTCATCGTCGTGGTCTGCCTGTTCGTGGACAACGTACGAAAACGAATGCTCGTACTCGTAAAGGTCCTCGTCGTACTGTAGCAAACAAGAAGAAATAATAAGGGGGGATAAGAGAAAATGGCTAAACCGAAAAAAGTCGTACGTACTAAACGTCGTGACCGTAAAAATATTGAATCTGGCGTGGCACATATCCGTTCCACTTTCAATAATACTATCGTTACTATTACGGATCCTCACGGAAATGCAATTTCGTGGGCAAGTTCCGGCGGACTCGGGTACAGAGGTTCCCGTAAATCGACTCCGTTTGCTGCACAAATGGCTGCTGAGGCAGCTGCCAAAGCTGCAATGGAGCATGGGATGAAATCCGTTGAGGTTATGGTTAAAGGACCAGGCGCAGGCCGTGAAGCAGCGATCCGCTCTTTGCAAGCTGCTGGTCTTGAAGTTAACCTGATCAAAGACGTAACTCCAGTCCCGCATAACGGATGCCGTCCTCCAAAACGTCGTCGTGTCTAATGAGATTTGCCCCTGCGTGTGGTATACTTCCGGCACAATCTGCTAATAATGGTTGTTTAGGCATACTACTACATGTTTTCGCAAGAGAAGGTAAATGTTTCATAGAGGACCGACGTTTTGAAGGAGGGGTATTGCAGTGATAGAAATCGAAAAGCCGAAAATTGAGACGGTAGACGTCAACGATGATGGCACCTATGGGAAATTCGTAGTAGAACCGCTGGAGCGCGGATACGGTACGACGCTTGGAAACTCGCTTCGCCGAATCTTGCTCTCATCACTGCCGGGTGCGGCAGTGTCTTCGGTTCAAATCGATGGCGTTCTGCATGAATTTGCTACAGTTCCTGGCGTAATGGAAGATGTTACAGAGATTATCCTTAACCTGAAAGCTTTGTCGCTCAAAATTCATTCTGACGAGGAGAAAGTGCTCGAGATTGATGCTGAAGGCGAAGGAGCAATCACGGCTGGAGACATTCGTGCTGATTCCGATGTAGAAATCCTTAACCCGGATCTTCACATTGCTACGCTTGGACCAGGTTCGAGACTTCACATGCGTATTTTTGCCAATCGCGGTCGCGGCTACGTCCAGGCAGATCGGAATAAACGCGATGACCAGCCGATCGGCGTCATCCCTGTCGATTCCATCTTCACCCCGATCAGCCGCGTAAACTACGCTGTGGAAAATACGCGTGTAGGCCAAGTAACCAACTATGACAAGCTCACGTTGGAAGTTTGGACTGACGGAAGTATTCGTCCTGAAGAGGCTGTAAGCCTTGGCGCTAAAATTTTGACCGAGCATCTAATGCTCTTCGTGGGTCTTACAGACGAAGCGAAGGATGCAGAGATCATGGTTGAAAAAGAAGAAGACAAAAAAGAAAAAGTACTCGAAATGACGATCGAAGAGCTGGATCTCTCTGTTCGTTCTTACAACTGCCTCAAACGTGCTGGTATTAATACCGTACAAGAGCTGACTACGAAAACGGAAGAAGACATGATGAAAGTCCGTAACCTCGGACGCAAGTCTTTGGAAGAAGTTCAAGAGAAGCTTGAGGAACTGGGTTTGGGACTACGTACAGAAGAATAGACAGCTGAGTGCTTGAAGTGAAGGAGGGAAAACAATGGCATACCAAAAGTTGGGCCGTAATTCCAGCGCACGTAAAGCTTTGTTCCGTGACCTGGTAACCGACCTGTTCTTATATGAGCGCATTCAGACAACTGAAGCGAAAGCAAAAGAGGTTCGCTCTATTGCTGAAAAACTGATCACTAAAGCGAAAAAGGGAGATCTTCATGCCCGTCGCCAAGTGGCAGCATATGTTCGCCGCGAAACTATCGATGGTGAGCAAGATGCAATCCAAAAACTGTTTAGCGAATTGTCCGGTCGTTACGCTGAGCGTCCAGGCGGATACACACGTATCCTGAAACTGGGACCTCGTCGTGGTGACGCAGCGCCTATGGTTTACTTGGAACTGGTAGACCGCGCGTAATACAGATGTGAGATGAGGAAAGGGGACAGAGTCCAAGATTCTGGGTAAACCCTTTTTTTCTCTTCATTTTGGAATTCGTGCTGTAAATGAAGCTCCGTAAGGGGCTTCTTTTGCTGTTCGGGATAGGGTTATGTATAGTATGGAACAAAGGTGTGGGAATATGCGCAACTTATGTATGACGGTAACTTACGATGGAACGGCCTACTACGGCTTTCAAGTACAGCCAGGAGGTAATACCATTCAGGACCACCTTGAGGATGCTATTCGTGCGTTGACTGGTGAGACGGTAAAAATCACGGGGTCAGGACGAACGGATGCAGGCGTTCATGCCCGCAGACAAATCTTCAATTTTCCTACAGCGTCCCAGATTCCGGTGGAACGTTGGTGTATTGCACTCAACTCCAGATTGCCATCTGACATTGTTGTTATTGATGCAATGGAGGTACCGCTAGATTTTCATTCTCGTTATGCAGCGAAAAAGAAAACCTATCGATATACGGTCAATGCAAACCAATTCCCGGATGTCTTTAACAGAAGACTGCAGCATCATCATCATGCCAAGCTGGACGTCGCTGCTATGGAAGAGGGCCTGCGTCATTTCATAGGCACATATGACTTTACTTCCTTTGCTTCACGCAAGTCTCAGAAAGAGAATCATGTACGTTCGGTATACGAAGCATGGATAGAAGTGGACCGTTCAATGTGCAGGGACCATCCTCGCGATCAGGGTGTCATTCACATTTATGTGAGTGGTAATGGCTTTTTGCAACATATGGTGCGGATCATTGTAGGGACACTGCTGGAGATCGGAGAGGGCAAACGGAAAGCCTCTGATGTGCCGAATATGATTGCTGCATGCAACCGTTCTGCTGCGGGACCAACTGCAGTGAGTTGTGGTTTAATGCTCTGGGATCTTGAATACAAAAAAGATTAAATTTGGTGAGTAAAAAGCTCAAATAATACTTGCGATTTAGTCTCCTATCATGTAATATAAAAGTTGTGTTTTCTTAATGGCTTTCCCACAGCCCCAATTAAGATGTTCACATCGCAACAACTATCCATCAACACCTAAAGTTATCACTTAACGAACGAAGATAAATGAAAAATGATGATTTTGAACATTTAAGGAGGAACTTTTCATGCGTACTACGTACATGGCGAAGCCTAACGAAGTTGAGCGCCAATGGCACATCATTGATGCTGAAGGCAAAACCCTCGGACGTTTGGCGAGCGAAGCAGCTGCTTTGATTCGCGGCAAACATAAGCCACAATTCACTCCACATGTGGACACTGGCGATTTCGTTGTTATCATCAATGCAGAGAAAATTGTATTGACTGGTAAAAAAATGCAAGGTAAAAAATACTACCGTCACTCGATGCACCCAGGTGGTTTGAAAGTAACTACTGCAGAAGAGATGGTTAAAAACAAACCTGAACGTATGTTGGAATTGGCTGTTCGCGGTATGCTTCCTAAAACTCGCATGGGCGAGAAAATGAAGCTGAGACTTAAAGCGTACAGAGGCACTGAGCATCCACACGCAGCACAAAAACCAGAAGTTTACGAACTTCGCGGTTAATTAAAAGGAGGACAGTTTCATGGCACAAGTACAATACTATGGGACAGGTCGTCGTAAACATTCGGTAGCACGTGTTCGCCTTGTACCGGGTGAAGGACGCATTGTCATCAATAAACGTGATATTAATGAATACTTTGGTTTGGAAACACTCAAACTGATCGTAAAACAACCACTGACTTTGACAGAAACGCTCACTAACTATGACGTTTTGGTTATCGCTCATGGTGGCGGAATCTCCGGTCAAGCCGGCGCTATCCGTCACGGTATTTCCCGCGCTCTGCTCAAAGCAGATCCAGAATACCGTGCATCCCTGAAAAAAGCAGGATTCCTGACTCGTGACCCACGTATGAAAGAACGTAAAAAATACGGTCTTAAAGCGGCTCGTCGCGCACCTCAGTTCTCCAAACGTTAAGATTTTCAAAGTCCTTGGCTTCGGCCAAGGACTTTTTTCGTTTTATTTACGAAGAGACTATGTGTATCATTTGTATATTCTAACGTTAACGTAATACAATACGATTCCCATTGAGAGAAAGACAGGGCTCCAAGATAATAGATGTAGCATTAGTTTTGTATATCCTTGAATTTTAAGCTAATTCATATCTATATTAACTCCATATTTCGAATGAAATTCAAATTCATTAGTCTATGTCCATCCTCAATTTCCCCTTCTTAGCTTGATTATCTGTATAATCTAATCTTAATTATGCTCACACAAATCTTAGCCGTTTTAGTAATACCATTCTTCCAGATCATTATCATTTTCTCATGTCTGTGATATCAGTCTTTTTTATGAATACGATAAAGGGTTCTTACTTTTGTTATTTGACGGAGTTGTAGACCCAGGCTTTCAGTATGCTCAAAATGGAGATGGTGTTTAGACAGGATACGCTGTCTAATGATGCAAAATGTTTCTTCGATCATCCCAAGAATCCAACAATAGCAACGCTTTTTTCTCTTTAAGATCTCAAGTATTTGAAATTTATGTTCATGAGGTTTTTGTATCGTTTTGCCTATATCTTATCTGGAAGCCTAATGAGCACTAAAAATTGAGTGTTTTTATGTTGCTTGTTGTGAGTAGAATTGATGTAATTTACCAGATGGCAGGCATTGACATCGCGAGTGAAAGATTTATACTATACATAATTCATATTAGATTAGTCGGCTTTGTGTGGTTTGGAGATTATGAATGGGGGAAATTGAACAATGAACTTGTTAGAAAAGGAAGAATTGGCTCGTACAAAAGCAGAGGAACTGGAGCACGCAAGCCCGGAAGATATTATTCGCTATGCGGTTGAAACATTTCCTAATATCACATTTGCGTGCAGCTTCGGTGCAGAAGATGTTGTACTTGTAGATATGTTGCAAAAAATTAGCCCATCTACTGATGTTTTTTATCTGGATACAGATTTTCATTTCCAGGAAACATATGATACGCGTGATCGGATGCAAGAAAAGTACAACCTTGAGTTTGTAAAAGTATCGCCAAAAATCACACCGGAAGAACAAGCTGCTCAGCATGGAGAAGAATTATGGAAATCCGATCCCAATGCTTGTTGTAACATTCGTAAGGTGGAGCCCCTGACACGTATTCTATCGCAGTATGATGCATGGATTACAGGTATTCGTAGAGATCAAGCACCTACTCGTGCCAATGCGAAGAAGGTCGAATATGATACGAAGTTTGGTTTGATGAAATTTAACCCGATTGCTCATTGGACGAGTGAGGATGTGTGGGAATACATCCGTGCTAATAACGTGACATATAATCCGCTACATGATCAGAATTACCCAAGTATCGGCTGCGAGCACTGCACACGGCAGGTTATGCCTGGTGAAGATCCGCGTGCGGGACGTTGGTCTGGCAATGATAAAACGGAATGCGGATTGCATAAATAAGCTGCATGAATAGAGTACTGGCATGATAGTTCAAATGTCTTTTTCAAGTTAAACTATTTTTTAAATTATAATGCGGTTTGCATCAAAATATCGGATGTTTTAATAAGGAGCTGACAAGATGACTTCGATTCTGCCTCATGGAGGTGCGCTGGTACAGCGTGTCGTACAAGGAGAAGAACGTGATCAACTATTGCAGAAAAGCAAAAATCTGAACTCATTGCAGATTAATACCTGGACGATCTCAGATTTGGATTTGATTGGCGTAGGCGCGTTTTCACCACTTCAAGGATTCATGAATGAGGAAGATTATCTATCTGTCGTATCCCGAATGCGTTTGGCAGATGGCACCGTATGGAGTATACCGATTACACTGGCTGTCAATGATCAACAGGCTGCTTCCCTTCGCAAAGGTGAGACGGTAGCTCTTGTTGGTGAAGCGGATGGTGTAACGTACGGCTTACTTGAGGTTCAAAGCATTTATCAGGTAGATCAGGGTGAGGAAGCACGCCGCGTTTTCAAAACGGATGATCCTGAACATCCGGGTGTAAAAAAACTGCTGGGGCGTCCTGCAACATATGTAGGAGGTCCAATTCAAGTATTGAATCGTCCAAAACCGGCCAAGTTCGAAGAGTTCTATTACGATCCGGCTGAAACACGCAAAATTTTTCAGGAAAAGGGCTGGAGAACCGTTGTTGGTTTTCAGACACGTAATCCTGTCCACCGGGCACATGAGTATATCCAGAAAAGTGCAATGGAAATCGTTGATGCACTTTTCCTGAATCCACTTGTGGGTGAGACTAAATCGGATGATGTTCCAGCAAATGTGCGTATGAAGAGTTACCTGGTACTGCTGGAGAACTATTATCCGGCCGATCGTGCGTTTCTGGGCGTATTCCCGGCTGCAATGCGGTATGCGGGACCTCGTGAAGCCATTTTCCATGCCATGGTACGTAAAAATTATGGCTGCACCCACTTTATCGTAGGGCGTGATCATGCTGGTGTAGGTGATTATTACGGAACCTATGAAGCACAAGAGATCTTCTCTAATTTTACGGCTGAGGAATTGGGCATTACACCACTGTTCTTTGAACACAGTTTCTTCTGCACCAAATGCGGAAATATGGCTTCTAGCAAAACCTGCCCTCATGACAAGGAACATCATATGACTTTGTCGGGAACCAAGGTACGTGGTTTGTTGCGTAATGGTGAATGTCCACCGCCAGAATTTACACGTCCTGAGGTTGCTGAGGTGTTGATTGAGGGTATGGCAGAGCAAGTCCATTCCTAAGGGTATATTTGTCCATCTTGTCCCATATAGATGATTAGAGTCATTTATAGGGACGAGGTGGTTTTTTTATGCGCAAAAACATGGGGAAACATCTGGTAGTCTGGGTCCGGTTGAAAACAGTGAAGAGGGTTATGCTGAGCCTGTGTTTGTTGGCTATGTTTGTAGCAGTAGTTTCGTATGAGATGCCCTCTGCCAAAACGTCAGGATATTGGAGTCTGCCTCTGGCTGGCAAAGTGATCGCTATTGATGCAGGTCATGGCGGGCCAGATGGGGGAGCAGTGAGCAGGCAGGGAGTTATTGAGAAGGATATCAATCTGTCCATTGCGCTGTATGTCAGAGACTATCTGCAACAGGCAGGAGCTCTTGTTGTGATGACTCGTGAAATCGATAAGGATTTGGCCGACGAGGGAACGAGAGGGTACTCCAGACGTAAGACAGAGGATCTCAAACAGAGAGTAAGACAGATTGAGGATAAACAAGCGGATTTATTTATCACCATTCACATGAACAGTGTGCCATCTAATCGTTGGAGCGGTGCACAAGTCTTCTACACGCCTAATCATCCTGATAACGAAGGTCTTGCAAATCTGCTACAAGCCGAAATGATTCGGAATCTGGAAAATACAGATCGTATAGCCAAAACGGTAAGTACCGTTTATCTGCTTCAGGCTCTGAAAATCCCGTCAGCACTCGTTGAGGTCGGCTTTTTGTCCCATCCCGAAGAGGCTCGTCTGCTTGCTGAAGAAACGTATCAACGGAAAGTAGCTGCGTCTATTTATAACGGTATTCTCCGATATGCTTCAGGCGAACGTCCGAAAAGTTAGTCATAAGAAGAAAGGTAGTGCTATAATTGGAACAGCATACCTAACACATGCCAATAGATAAAACCGAGGTGCTGTCTGATGTTATCAAAAGAACAGATACTTGAACTTTTACAGCCATTACAGGAACCACAGCTAGGACAAAGCTTAGCGGAACTTGGATGGATTCGTGACATTATGGTGAAAGAACACCATGTGGCCTTAAGCATGGTGACACTGGAGAATCGGCCAGAAGATGCAACCGCTTTAACGGATGCTGCGCGTAACCTGCTATCCCAGCATGGAGTGAAGGATGTACATATCCGCACACGAGTAGCGTCAGAGCATGACCGTCAGAGCCTTAACCTGGGACAAGTGGAGCAAGAGCAAGATGAGGATGAAGTGCTTGTAAAAGGTCATGCGGCTGGTCTCGATGGACATGAGCTGTTAAGTCCTGAGTCGGGAGTTCGTTTTATTGCCATAGCTAGCGGTAAAGGGGGCGTAGGGAAATCAACGGTCACCGTTAACCTGGCTGTAGCCTTGGCACGTCAAGGGAAGAAAGTCGGTCTCATTGATGCTGATATTTATGGTTTCAGTGTGCCGGATATGATGGGGATTGAGGAATACCCTGTCGTTGAGGACGGAGTGATTCAACCGGTCGAACGTTTTGGAGTCAAAGTAATGTCTATGGGTTTCTTCATTCGGGAAAATAACCCTGTGATCTGGCGCGGCCCAATGCTTGGCCGGATGCTACGTCAGTTCTTCACCGATGTTCAGTGGGGCGAGCTGGATTATATGTTGCTGGATCTGCCACCAGGCACCGGAGATGTTGCGCTTGATGTGCACCAGATGTTGCCACAGAGCAAAGAGATCATTGTAACGACCCCACATGCCACTGCAGCCTTTGTAGCGGCGCGTGCCGGAGCGATGGCCATTCAAACGGAACATGAGCTGTTAGGTGTGGTCGAGAACATGGCGTACTACGAATGTGGTAAATGTGGGGAGAAAGAGTATGTCTTTGGTCGTGGAGGGGGCGGACGTCTTGCCGAAAGCTTGCACACAGTGTTGCTTGCCCAGATTCCATTAGGTGCTCCAGATAACCATCCTTCCGAGCCGGATTTCTCACCGTCTGTGTATAAGGCAGAGACAACAATAGGGGCCATATATGACGAGGTAGCCAAGTCGATTGAGTCTAAGTTTGAATGAGATTTTTTATGTGATTAAAATTTAATGTGCTTATAAATAAAGCCTGCGTCCTTTGGATGCAGGCTTTTTCACATGATCTCTACTTTGGAAATTGAGGCTTATCAACATTTATCTTCTTGTAGAACCTGGACCATTGTTGTAATTCTATGAACTTCCACCGCCACCACCGGAGTCTCCACCTCCAGAATCACCACTGCCACCATCTCCCCCGTCCTGACCACCGGATTCCTGCCCCTTTTGCCCGCCACCGCTCTCCGTTTTGGGCTGGAGTTCTTCTTGTACCACTTTTTTCAGCAAAGTAAGAACTTCCATGCGAAACAACGGATTTTGCATCACTTCCTGCATAACGGTCATCGTTTGTTTTCGGTATTCCGGGGTTTTGGTCATATCCATGAACATCTTGGATACTTCAGGAGATTTCATGATATCCCCAATCGACTTCTGATACGTCGGATCTTTGATAAGTTGCATATGCAGTTGTTTGCTTTGTCCGTTGATCGCTTTGGCGAATTCACCGGCAAATTGCGGATCGGTCATAATTTTCTCGAATTCCTTCTGGTATTCAGGAGCGGTTATGGTATCTTTTACGGCAATACGTATTTGTTCCGAAGATTGCATTGGCATTAACATTTTCATCCCCACCGTTCCCGATCCACCACCAGAGCTTCCGCCTTCTTCTGACCCACTGCCTCCACCGCCACCAGAGGAGCTTTGACCCGTTAGAGCCTCTTCAACAGCTTTCTTTCCTTCATCACTTTTCAAAATATCTACGACCATCGTTTTCATCTCTTTATAACTGCCCTGAGGAGGCGAAGAACTCTGATCTGAACCGCAGCCGGCGAGCATGACGGATAGCCCCAATACAACGCAGCATAGCTGCCATATAGGCCGTTTCATGTGTACAATCCCTCCTTGATTAGATACTGGATGTAGTATGTGATGGGAAAGGGGGAAATATGTTGAGCAATGATGGTTTTTTGCTGTGAAGGTTGGTAAAATAAACTCTCGGGGGTGGAAAACATTTGAATTTGCGTAGATGGTTTTTCCTGTTTTGGACAGCCTTGCTTATTGGTGCCGCAGGAGCATTAGGTACAGGGTTGATTATGATGTTGGTAAACGGAGAAAAAATGAACGGAATTGCTGATTTTATGCTGTATCTACTGATTCTGTTTGGCTCCGGAGTGATGATTAGCGTATATTCACAAATGGGTTTCTTTGCATATCTCATCTTGAATTATATGGGCAAGGGTGTATTCCCAAGACGCGGATGGCAGATTGTGCAGGTAGTGCTGACTGTGCTAGCTTTGTTGGACCTCATGTTTTTGCGTTTATTTGTCGGAGGAGGACGAGAGCGTATCTCGGACATTGTGCTGGGACTGATCATTTTGGCGGCTGCAATTGTTACCGCTTACGTGAAAGTGAAACAGACACATATCTCTGCGCTAGTACCAACGCTCTTCTTCATGATTGCCGTGACTGCAGTGGAAACGATTGGTGTATTGCGTATTGACGTTAATGCGGCCACCGTCTTTATTGTGATCCCTTTGCTGTTATGTAATGCATATCAGATGCTGATCCTGCACAAGCTGGTCGATAGCTCAAAAGAAGCTGCTGTGACCCCTGCCCCGAGTCGTTGAATGAATGGTGGGCATAAAAGAGTTGAAGGGTCATACACATGATTAAGGTTTTCATAACGATGAAAAATACAAAAAAGAGCTAACTGGGTTAGCTCTTTTTCAACTGTTTACGCGTATTATTGGCCGCTGGCTTGATCTCGTACTTCCTTACCCTCTACACTTGAATGGTTGAGTAGTTCAGATACGGTCACGAATTCATAGCCCTGATTTTTCAATTTGTCGATGATGGCTGGAAGTGCCTCATGGGTTTGTTTCGATGAGTCGCTGGCATGCAACAGGACAATATCACCAGGATGTGCTTTGCTGACGACACGATCAACGATTGTCTGTACTCCGGGGTTTTTCCAATCCAGAGAATCTGTATCCCATTGTACAACTTGATAGTTCAGACTATTCGCAACCTGAAGCACGCGTTTATCAAAATCTCCATTAGGCAATCGTAGCAAATTGGGTTCTTTCCCGGTTAAATCGGTTAAAATGCTGTGAGCTGTCGAAATTTCCTTGCGGATTTGCTCTTCAGTCAGGCTAGTATAGTTTTCGTGCCGATGTCCATGACTACCGATCTCATAGCCTGCATCTTTAATGGCATTAACAATCTCTGGATGGGTTTTACTCCATGGTGAGGAGAGAAAGAAGGTAGCCTTCTGTACTTTGTTATCCTGAAGAACTTTAAGAATCGGTTCGGTTCGTTTATCACCCCAGCTAATGTCAAAGGTAAGTGCAATGACCTTCTTGTCGGTTGGTACACTGTAGACGGCGGAAGGTGCTTCTTCCGAGAACACTGACACGTTACCACTTTCCAAATAAATAATACCAATTGCAAAAATGGCAGCAACGAGCACAATCAGATTACGTTTGATCTTTTTGCCGCTGAATACATAGAACGAGTTCATTTCGCTAAGCGCCCCTCTCCCAATAAAGAAATGCTTGTTTACTTTTCAATGTATGCTCGTACTGTCCAGTTATTCGTTTTACATCTTTGTTTGTCCATCATTTCGTTTTACAGGAGGTTGTTATGTTAAAATTCAGTACATTTATAAGAGACATGGGTAAGATTAGGGGAGCATTAATCTGGTCATTTGTGTTGTTCGCTGTGGGTATAGGAGCAGGGTGGGTGAGCACAGGTCCCTTAGAAGAGTTGCTGTTAGGGCAGATTGAAGGGCTTCGCCAAATCAGTCAGCAGTTGGAGCAAGGAGGAAATGTGCAGTGGAATTTCTTCTTGCTTATCTTTTTCAATAATGCCATTAAAAGTGTACTGGTTATCTATGCAGGGATTTTCTTCGGAATCTTGCCAATTATCTTTCTGCTAATCAACGGGATGGTGCTTGGCTTTGTTGTTCATACCACGATGAATTATGGTGCAAGCTTTTTTGATATTGTTGTGAAGGGGCTTCTTCCACATGGCATTATCGAAATCCCGGTTATTATTATTGCGTGTGCATTTGGATTGAGGTTCGGCGGTTTGGTCGTGCGGAGTCTGGCGCAACTGGGAGGCGAAAAAAGGGCTATGATCGGCTCTCGGTGGAAAGAGTACATGAATATGACGTTAACAGCGAGCTTTTGGGTAGTCGTCTTGCTTCTGGTTGCAGCGGTTATTGAGAGCACACTCACATATGCGCTTGTGAGAGGTTAAAATTACTTGTGGAAATTTTGTGATACCCAGCATTCATAAATTCCCAATAATTTGACCATAACAATAAAACGGGTTTCAGCAGTGCAGACAAAGAGAGATATGTTCAACAAAAGAAGATGCTGAAAGACGAGTGTGACTATAGAGGCTATGCACAAAAAGGAGAACTCTTAATGCTGGGTATGCTATTTAACGAGAAGGAATGCAAGGAGCTGGACTATGTATTACGCAAAGAGTTGGATGAGATGCTGTTTGATCTAAGTGACCACCGTCTTGACCAAGAGATTAAATATGCTATAGCGAGTCGGTATAAAACAGTATTCCGTATGTATGCAAGGTTTGCCCCGCCTAAAGAGTTATCCAAGTATGCAAGAGGCGGTAAGTTAAAAAACTCCAAGCTATAAAATAAAGCTGAACATATAAGTTTAAACGTTATGGTGAGAGGTGTAGCTCTCTAGATAGAGAATGCACCTCTCATTGTACTCGCCATTTGCTAAAGGGAATGATCAACCTATTTGTCGAAATAGGGTTGACCTTTTCGAAACTATATGGTAAATTAATTTTCGTTCCATTTTTAAGGAGCCGTTTGATTGGACAAGCATATTTATAAGACATGAACTAAAACGGTTAAAAAAATGCTTGCAAAGAAAACGTGAATGTGTTACATTATAAAAGTCGCCGCTGAAACGACGACAACATGAAAAATAACACCTCAAATTATGTTTGATCTTTGAAAACTGAACAACGAGTGAGTGAACATTCTGCTTGCAGAATGACGTGAAGGTTTTGATGCATGCCATCTGGTTGTATGAAAACCGGAACACAAATGAGATTTTTAATCTCGTCAGATTCAAAATGAGCTTATCGCTCTTTTCAATACCC
>NZ_VEIO01000013.1 GCF_007680605.1 Paenibacillus xylanexedens | reverse complement strand
TTCGAAGCTTGTTTTCATTTGCTTGCCGCACCGTGTAAACTGTGTTTTCTTGGCCGGAATTAGAATATACCATGTATCGAGATTCGGTGCAAGTGTTTTTTTTACTTTTAAATTAAGAATAGTGATCATTCCCTAAGACAATCTGAACTACCTGAGCAAATAGGGCATTAATGAGTAATACATCTTATATACATCGGTTACTCCTTATGGAACATCAACCTATATTTTTAGCAGGATCTTTTCTCGGCCAAAAGCTATAACTAATACTTATTATGAGGTCGATCCCCAGCACCATTGCCCATACCCGAATCAGACCTGAAAATGCCTCTGTTCGAGCAGTATCACCAATCCACCATATCATAATGTACAAAAGAGCACTCCCTATACTCCAAGCCAAAAGATGTCTCACCCATCCTATACGCTCGGTCCTTGCATGTTCTCTTCCATATAACTTATTCTGCCTAGGATTCTCTCCCCCTCTAAACCAGTATCTGAAGTAACGATCAGCCCAAGCAATCATCTGATGTCCAAAAGCAACGCTCACTCCAATATAGATAGCTGCTATGCCATGGACCATACTTGCTTTTGCTCCACGTTGGAGATCTACTACAGTGGCTACGAGCAACAAAACATCAACAATTGGTGTTGCCGCGAGCAAAGCCAATCCCAGTCGCTTCTTACCCAGCATATATCGAACGCTTAGCCCTGCCGCAACAAATACCCAAAATGCAATCTCACACGCAATAATGAAATAAGCAACCACGATCGCACCCCCCTTTATTTAATACAACTGTACTATATTTAATTTAACACATTTGTATCATAATAATCAATAATGTTATAATAATGACATGCCTAAAATCGTAGATCATGACAAACAGCGCGTGCTCGTAGCCGAGGCCGCATGGCGTATTATCCGGAAAAATGGTATGGAACAAGCTTCTGTTCGAAATATCGCTGAGGAAGCTGGAATCTCGGTCGGATCCATGCGCCACTATTTTTCCACTCAATCGGAGCTTCTGTTATATGCAATGAATCTTGTATCGGAACGGGTGACTGCCCGGATTCAAAACATGTCTTTTGACGGCCCTCCAATGGAACATATGAAACAGCTATTGCTTGAATTAATGCCCAATACGGATGAGAAAATGGCTGAAATGGAGGTGTGGTACGCTTTTACTGCCAAATCCAAAACGGATCCCGTGCTCAAAAAACTGGCCAACACTGTATATGACGATATTAGACGAGCTGCCGAGATCGTTATTACCTCCCTGGTGAAGCTAGGTCTCTTCAGATCTGACTTAAATCAGGAACTGGAGATCGAAAGATTGTATGCTCTGGTTGATGGTTTAGCAATCCACGCGGTGCTCAGACCCGATCAGGTGAACGGCAAACTTATGGATGAAGCCCTATCGTTACATCTGGCCTCACTATGCCCAAAGAGCGCAACATAAAAAACGCAGTACATTCAATGTCACCCCATTTTTCCTTATAGGGAGTAGATATCGAATGTCTGCGTTTTCTTGTTTGGTTTATCCAATAATAATCCGGCCTTCTGGATGGCGATACAATTTCTTTTCTTTGCGGGGACGAAGTGCGTACGCGATCGTTAGCGGCCCAATCCGACCAACAAACATGGTGAAGGTGATAATGATTTTGCCCCAATTGGTCATCTCATGGGTCACCCCTACTGACAAACCTACCGTACCTATAGCTGACGCAGCCTCAAACATGAGGGAAAGGAATGGTGCATCTTCGGTTGTTAATAACAGCATCACCACAATCATGAAAATACTGAGGGAAACCATAATGATCGTCAGCGCTCTCATGAGCAGATCTTTAGGTACACGTTGACGGAAAAAGACAATGTCCTTGTTGCCCCGAATCATGGCATATACAGCACCAATCATGATTAGAAAAGTGGTTGTTTTGATTCCCCCACCTGTCGATCCTGGAGAAGCGCCAATAAACATGAGCAAGATAAAAAAGAACTGAGTCGCTTGTCGCATCTGCGTAATGTCAATCGTACTTGTCCCCGAAGAACGTGTTGAGACGGATTGGAAAAACGAAGCGTAAATCTTCTCACTCCAGGTAAGTGAACCAAGCGTATGGCTATTTGTGAATTCGAAAATAAACAATACCACTGCACCTATACCAATTAACGCACCTGACACGGACAGCACCAATTTCGACTGCAAAGATAACCGGCGGCGTTTACGATATTCAAACAGGTCATTCAGCACAACAAACCCAAGTCCACCAGATATCACGAGAATCGAAGCCGTGATGTTAAAAATCCAGTCCCCGGTGTAATATTGAAAACTGTTGCCAAACAGATCAAATCCACCATTGTTAAACAAGGAAACGGAATGAAATACGCCGTAGTAAACAGCCTGCATAAAAGGCATCTCGGTTGCCCAGCGTAGAGCCAGAATGACCGCAGCTACCCCTTCAATGGTGAATGAAAAGATCAGAACCTTGCGTATAATCCGCACAATTCCCTCCATGCTGTCGGCATTAATAGCCTCTTTTAGTAGCAGCCTGTCTTTAAGAGATATGCGTTTACCCAGCACAAGTGCAAACAATGTGGCCATGGTCATGAAACCAAGCCCACCAAGTTGCATCAGGATCATAATGACAATCTGACCAAACAAATTGAAAGTTGTTCCTACATCCACCACAACTAGCCCAGTCACACATGCCGCTGATGTAGCTGTGAATAAAGCATCAATAAAGGCTAGATGTGTGCCACTCTGATTAGAAAACGGCAACATCAACAAAACGGTACCAATCGAGATAATCAGCAAGAAACCGCCAACCAATATTAACGGCGGAGATATGAACCTGGCGATGTGAAGCCTGAACTTCATGAAGGGCACCTCTTTTGACCAAAATAAAAATGAAAGCAACGTGTGACCTGTAGCGTGTCCGAATGAGTTGCCTATGTAAACCCAAAGAGGAACTTGCCCCAGCTTGAATGCAAGTGGCAGGTTCCTCTTCTATTATGAACGAAAGATACGTTCCTTATTTACTCTTGTGTACGCGGACGCATATGCGGGAAGAGCAGTACGTCACGAATGGACGGTGAATTGGTCAGCAACATGATCAGACGATCGATACCGATTCCCAGACCACCTGTAGGCGGCATACCATATTCAAGCGCACGGATGAAGTCGTCATCCATCTCATGAGCCTCGTCATTGCCATGCTCTTTCTCCAGCATCTGCGCTTCAAAACGCTGACGCTGATCGATTGGATCGTTCAGCTCAGTGAAGGCATTGGCATGCTCACGTCCAACGATAAACAACTCGAAGCGATCCGTGAAGCGTGGATCTGCATCGCTTTTCTTCGCCAGTGGCGAGATTTCAAGCGGATGTCCCATAATGAACGTCGGCTGAATCAACGTTTCTTCAACAAACTCTTCAAAGAAGGCGTTCAGGATGTGACCAAATGTCATATGTGGTTCAACTTTTACATTATGCTGTTTCGCCAAGCTGTGCGCTTCCTCATCCGTCATGTGAACGGAGAAGTCTACACCGACAACTTCCTTGACTGCATCCACCATGGTTACACGGCGCCACTGCGGCTTGAGATTCACTTCATGATCTCCATATTGGATAACTTGTGTGCCCAATACTTCCTGTGCGATGTGAGCAACCAGGTTTTCAGTTAAAGCCATGATATCCTTGTAATCTGCATAAGCCTCATACAACTCAATCATCGTAAATTCCGGATTGTGACGTGTAGACATGCCCTCGTTCCGGTATACGCGGCCAATCTCATATACTTTTTCCAGACCGCCGACAATCAGACGTTTCAAGTGAAGTTCAATCGCAATCCGCATGTACAGTTCCATATCAAGCGCATTGTGATGGGTAATAAACGGACGAGCCGCCGCGCCACCTGCGATTGTATGCAATGTTGGTGTCTCCACTTCCAGATATCCATGGGAGTCGAGATAACGACGCATGGATTGAATGATTTTGGAACGCATAATGAAGGTCTGCTGCACATCAGGGTTCATGATCAGGTCTACATAACGCTGGCGATAACGCAGTTCAACGTCAGTCAGACCATGGTATTTATCCGGGAGTGGATAAAGGGATTTCGACAAAACTTCCAGTTCTTTTACTTTAACGGAAGTCTCACCTGTTTTGGTTTTGAAGACAACGCCAGTTACCCCAACAATATCCCCTAGATCAAGCAGGCTGAATGCCGTAAACTTGTCCTCTGGCACGCTATCCTGACGAACATAGATCTGGATTCGGCCGCTCAGGTCCTGAATATGTGCAAAGCTTGCTTTACCCATGCCCCGCTTCGCCATAATCCGTCCGGCAATACTGACTTCGATGTGCTTCTCTTCCAGCTCTTCCTTGGTCAGTTCTTCATACTTCTTCAGAATGGAGCCGGCTTCTTCGGTACGTACGTATTTTTGGCCAAAAGGGTCGATTCCCAAGTTGCGGAGCTCGTCCAATTTGTCGCGGCGAATCTGTAACAGCTCGCTAAGTTCGGTTTCCTGATTCAAGACTTCATCCGTCATGATCTGTATTCATCTCCTTATTTACATTGCAGCCTGTGCGTGTAGGCTTGTCCGTAATGTTGAAAAAAGCTTCCCTAAGGAAGCTTTTGTCTACTACGCCTGACTGCTTCGTTACTACAGCTTTTTAATATCTACAATTTTATATTGAATTACGCCAGCAGGCACACTTACATCAACCACTGTACCTTTTTTCTTGCCCAAAATAGCTTTACCTACAGGACTTTCATTGGAAATTTTGTTCTGAAGCGGATTGGATTCCGCTGTACCTACAATCGTATATTCTGTGATATCGCCGAATTCCAAATCCTCTACAATTACGGTTGCACCCACACTTACGGAATCGGTATCGATTTCGTCACTGTTGATAATTCGTGCATTACGCAACAGCTTCTCGAGTGTGATGATACGTCCTTCAATAAAAGCTTGCTCATTTTTCGCATCTTCGTATTCGGAGTTCTCACTGATATCACCATAGCCGATAGCTACTTTGATCCGTTCAGCCACTTCGCGGCGCTTCACTGATTTTAGTGTTTCCAGTTCTTCTTCCAGCTTTTTGAGTCCTTCTGGTGTAAGGATAACTTCCTTGTCGCTCATCTCAACCGATTCTCCTGTCATGGGAATAATTTGATTGTACGGCAACGGAATCAGTGCTGATGACAGAACTCCGCCCGCATACATCTTCAAAACTATATGAAGTTCTCCAGAGAAATAGAATATTCCTCCTGATGCACTATACTTAGTAAACGCACATGGCGAATTTATACTGAGAAATTATAGGTGAACGATCTCGAAAAGTCAATGTTACATCCCCTGCGGCTGTAAACGTTTTACAACACGCCTCCTAATTATGAGGCATTACCCGCAATTACCGGTTCAGACTCCAGATTTCCTTCCATTTTCAACTGCTCCACAAAGTTCTCCAGTATGCCCACCATCTCATCCCGCTTGGTTCCTTCCATAATAACGTCCTTGATTCGGGCAGATCCCTTCAATCCCTTCAAGTACCAAGCCAGATGTTTACGCATTTCGCGTACAGCGACGGTCTCATTCTTGAGTGCAATGAGTCGATCCATATGCAAAACAGCTACACGGATCTTCTCCTCTGCATTCGGGTCAGGAGGTAACTGACCTGAACTCAGATATTGGATTGTGCGATATAACATCCATGGATTACCCAAGGCGGCACGCCCGATCATTACTCCGTCACAGCCGGTCTCATCCAGCATACGGCGTGCATCTTCCGGTGAAGATACGTCGCCATTACCGATGACAGGAATGGAGACAGCTTCTTTGACATTTTTGATGTGTGACCAATCTGCTGTACCTGTGTAGAGTTGTTCTCTTGTCCGTCCATGCACGCTGACAGCACTTCCTCCAGCGCGTTCTACGGCAAGAGCGTTCTCCACCACATAGATGTGTTCGTTGTCCCAGCCGATCCGCATTTTAACGGTGACCGGTTTCTCAACAGCTTCTACAACAGCCGATACCATCTCATAGATTTTGTTCGGGTCCAGCAACCAGCGTGCACCTGCATCACACTTCGTTACCTTCGGTACAGGACAACCCATGTTAATATCGATGATATCTGCATTCGTTTCCTTATCCACGATTCTGGCTGCCTCGACAAGCGATTCCCGGTCGCCTCCCCAAATCTGCAGACTGAGCGGTTTCTCACGCTCATCCACAAATAACATCTCGCGTGTCCGCTGGTTGCCATGCACAATGGCTTTGCCACTCACCATCTCAGCACAGACAAGACCTGTACCAAACTCTTTGGCGATCAAGCGAAAAGCCGGATTACATACACCAGCCATGGGTGCGAGAACAACCTGATTTTTCATTTCGATATTACCAATCTTAAGCATGTTTGCTAGTTCACCTCTTTATCCATTCCAAGCCCGGACGTATTCAACATTCCAGAGCTATGGTAGTTTCATTTTGGTCGTACATTGGTGTACATTGTCGTTCATAGTGTTCATATATTGGAGCTCACTTAGAGTCGTTCTCCGTGTTCTTCGCAGTTCTTCGTTGTCCGTCATTCTTTATTTCCCTTGTAATTCCTCAATACTAATCGCGAGCACACCCGCAATCTTGTTCAGTTCCTGTACTGTCACCTTGCGATTTCCCCGTTCAATCGTACCCAGAATAGCCAAAGATATACCTGTCTCGGCTGCAAGCTCATGCTGGGTTAACCCTTTCAGCTTCCGGAACGCCCGGATTCGGTTGGCCAATTGCATGTTTTCCAACGCTGTATTCCATCCTTTCCATCCAGTACAGACAACGATGCGTGTACAAAGGTATGCAGACCTGATGCCTCGTCCTGCGGTACGATGTCCGACAGCGGCACCAGTACAAAAGCCCGCTCTCCCATACGGGGATGCGGCAGTTGAAGCAGTTCGGTATCTCGCGTCTCTCCATGCATCCAGAGCAAGTCCAGATCCACCGTACGCGGGCCCCAGCGAATATCTCGAACCCGTCCGAGTTGATTCT
Source organism: Paenibacillus xylanexedens (assembly GCF_007680605.1). Taxonomy (GTDB): domain Bacteria; phylum Bacillota; class Bacilli; order Paenibacillales; family Paenibacillaceae; genus Paenibacillus; species Paenibacillus xylanexedens_B. The sequence continues at coordinate 60,055 of NZ_VEIO01000013.1, read as the reverse complement.
CAACACTGAGCAATTCAGCGAGCAAGTGCTCCGGTGTCAGACTTGTGCTGACCGTAGCAACCATATTCAAAAACGCGGGCTGATCGACATATCCTACCGGCTCCGTCTCATACAGCGCAGAACAGCGTAACACAGATATATGAGGATGTTCATTCAGGAGCGTTAACGCTTCAAGCAGCGTCTGCTCCCGGTCACCCAAATTAGCCCCTAAAGCAATATAAGCCTCTGAGGATTCAGAGGTCGAATGTGCAATCATGATCGGTTCTCACTTTCTTGAGCGGCGAAGCTCTACCGTTACGCCTCCGAAATGAATATCAAATGGCGGGTGCGGCTTCGTCACCTTGACTGTCAATGCATTGATAATAGTATAAGTGTCTAGTAAAGAAGATGCAATATGTTCACCCAATGCTTCAATTAACTGGAACGATTTATTTTCAACGATCTGTTTCACCAGTTCATGAATTTCTGCATAATTAATCGTTTTGGTCAGATCATCGTTACGTCCAGCTTCGCCCAGATCCATATCGATCTCCAGATCAATATAATACCGCTGACCCAGCTTTCGTTCTTCTGCAAACACACCGTGATACCCGTAATACTCCATGCGGTGCAAAACCATTCTGTCCATCCAGTTCCCCTGCCTTCTATTCAAATACTCTCTATATCAAAACTCAAATACTCTCTATATCAAAACGCTTCGCTTCAACATGAAGGGGCCGCGAAGGCCCTCCATTATGATCTTCTCCGTAAGCCCGGAGAACGATATAACATTGCATCACACATGTCCGCCGTGCGCCGGATCGGCTTCACATCATGAACACGTACCAACTGGCAGCCTTGGGCAATGCCAAATGCAACCGTTGCTGCCGTGCCTTCCAGTGTATCGTCAGCACCTACATCCAGCGTGTGCTGGATGAATCTTTTGCGAGAGGTAGCGAGTAGCACCGGATACCCCAACTCGTTTAACAGACCAAGAGAAGACATCAACTCCAGGTTCTCCGAGAGGTCCTTCACAAAACCAATCCCTGGGTCCAATATAATCCGATGTTCCTCTACACCCGCTTCAAGCACAAGCTGAATGCTGTCCTGCAAATCACCTACAACATCGAGCAGGTAATCGTTGTAGTCTCTCGCCTGACGGTTATGCATCAGAATAATGGGACAGCCCAGTTCGGCTGCCGTTCGCGCCATCTCCGGATCAGCCTTGGCTCCCCATACATCGTTGATAATATGGGCACCTGCCTGAATGGCTTGGCGTGCAACATCCGCCTTGTATGTATCCACGGAGAGCGGTATATGTGGCGCCTCTGCACGCAAGGCTTCGATCACCGGAATAATTCGGTGAAGTTCCTCATCTGCGCTGACCACTTCTGATCCTGGACGGGTGGATTCTCCGCCAATATCAATCAGATCCGCACCGTCTTCCATCATTTGTTTCGCATGGGCTACTGCCCGCCCCACACTATTGTAGCGCCCACCATCTGAGAACGAATCTGGCGTGACGTTCAAAATACCCATAATCTGCGTCCGGGAGCCCAGTGTAATTGAAGCTGGCCCCCATTCATATTTCCGTTCATAGATGACTGGTGTAAGTGTCATGAAGTATACCCCGCTTTCTCCCGGTACATACGCAGCAACACTGCCGTTACCGGGCCGATCCGTCCATTGCTGATCGCTGTTTCTGTGCCGCTCAGATCCCGCAACGTTGTTACCGGTACAAGCTCGGCTACGGAACCCGTCAGAAAAATTTCATCTGCTTGCTGCAGATCTTCCCAGGGTGACTGCACTTCTATGCAAGCGATACCTTGATCTGCGGCAATCTCCATCACCACCGCTCTAGTGATCCCTGGAAGAATGCCTGTTGACAGCGACGGGGTGTAGAGGACTTTCTCCCGCACCCAAAATATATTGCTGACAATACCCTCGGCAACATAATCGTCGCGCGTAAGCTGTAATCCTTCTGCACTCAGTAATCGCTGGTCTTGTCCACCATAAATGTTTAATTCACGTTTCGCCAGGATACTGTTCATGTAGTGAAGCGACTTGAATCTGATCTGGCTTTCCGGTGTATTACGAGGTGTAGACAGACGTTGCAACAATTTACCCCTTTCATACAGAGTAGGAGAAGGGGCAGGTAATGATTTTGCCAGTACGATATGTGTGGGATCTGTATAATCCCCCGAAGGTAGTCCAAGCGGCGCTTCACCTGCGGATACTGTATAACGCACGTACGCATCCTTAAGTTCGTTCCCCTTCATCAGACGGGATATCCAGCATCTTACTTCCTCGGCAGTCACTGTAAAAGGAATACCCAACTCTTCACAGCCTGAAGCCATGCGCTCCAGATGCCTTTCCAGAAGGTAGGGTACGCCTTGGTATGTTCGAAAGGTCTCGAACAGCCCAAGTCCGTACAAAAAGCCGTGATCCGTTACAGGAACCACAGCCGACGCCAGTTTAACCAGTTCTCCGTTAATCGCGGCATATTGCATATTATACGTTCGCTTTTTGCTGTGCTAGGAAATTGCGAAGCATCTGGTGTCCATGATCTGTAATAATGGATTCCGGGTGGAACTGTACCCCTTCAATCGCATACGTTTTGTGACGCAGACCCATAATCTCTCCCTCAGCTGTTTCCGCTGTAATCTCCAGACAATCCGGCAGGCTGCTACGTTCCACGATCAATGAATGATACCGAGTTGCCGTAAACGGAGAAGGCAGCCCTGTAAATACCGATGTACCCTGGTGATGCATCTCCGATGTTTTGCCATGCATCATCCGATCCGCCCGAATGACATTGCCTCCAAACGCCTGCCCGATTGCCTGATGTCCAAGACAAACGCCAAAGATGGGAATGCTTCCTTTGAAATGATCGATAACTGCCAAGCTGATCCCCGCTTCATTCGGAGTGCATGGACCTGGAGAAATCAGTATATGATCCGGTGCCAGTGCTTCGATACCTGCCAGATCAATCTCGTCATTGCGGCGAACTTCCACCGTCTCCCCCAATTCACCCAGATATTGAACCAGGTTGTAGGTAAAGGAATCGTAATTGTCGATAACCAGAATCATAGGTCTGCTCCTCCTCATATTCCACCGCAGATTACGGCGGATGCCTTGTTTATTTTAACTAATTTAGTTTGATTGCTTCATTCTGTCTCTTCATGTGGTTTCTGCTCGCGTCGGGATTATTCCTGCTGATGCCTGCGATGTGTCAGCCTCGGCTCGTTCACTATAGTTCACTGCTCGCATCATTGCTCTAGCCTTGTTGGAACACTCCTTGTACTCGCGATATGGATCGGAATCAATGACAATACCTGCACCAGCCTGTACATACCCCGTTCCATCCTTGATTGCAAGAGTGCGTATGACGATATTCAGCTCCATATTTCCACTGTAGTCCATCCATCCAATGGACCCCGTATATGGCCCACGTCTTACCGGCTCTAGCTCTTCGATAATTTCCATCGTGCGTACTTTCGGAGCACCCGTTATCGTTCCACCAGGAAACGTTGCAGCAATGACATCAAACACAGTCAATCCTTCGGCCAGCCTGCCTTCCACCTGTGAAACCAGGTGCATAACATGCGAATATCTCTCGATTGTCATTAATTCAGGGACATGAACCGATCCATACGCAGCAATCCGCCCGATATCATTGCGCTCCAGGTCAACCAGCATAATATGCTCGGCCCGCTCCTTCTCACTACCAAGCAGCTCATCTGCCATCGCCCGATCCTCTGCTTCATCTCGTCCTCTTCTTCGTGTTCCGGCGATGGGCCGCGCACTGACTTTGCCGTTCTCGACTTTGACGAGCAATTCTGGCGATCCACTGACCAGTTGGAATTCGGGACTGCGAAGCATCCCCATATAGGGTGACGGGTTCACAATACGTAACCATTCATAGATATGCTCGCTACTGGATTGGAGTTGCTTTTCATGTCGCAGGGACAGATTAACCTGAAATACGTCGCCTTGCCTGATATACTCCTGTACTTTACGCACAGCTTGTTCAAAATCTTTTTGTGGAAAGGATGTCCTCCACCCCTCTGTTTCGCGTTCGGATTCTTCTCTTCGGAGGGCAAGATGAACCTGTCTGTGACGGAGCTCCAACGCTTGCTGTTGCTCCTCTGCCTGAGCAAAACCCATAATATGAAGCCAGCGTTGCTGCATGGCTACAGCACGTTTCCCAGCCGCAGCGTAGAGACTCTGCAGATCGGTCTGCTCCTGCTGTTCAGCACTTACCTCCAGATGCACCATACAGAAAAGAGCCTGCTGCTCATGGTCATATGCCCATATTTCCTCAAAACGCATCCACCAGTAATCTGGAAGTGCAGGATTATCTTCAGCAATCGATGGCAACTTCTCCAGTGATCTGGCTACATCATAGCTGAGGTACCCGGCGCAACCGCCTGCAAAATCTGGTGCTCCATCAACCTTGGGTGCTCGGTAAGGTGACGTCCACCGTTTTAACACATCCAGCGGTTTACCCCGATCTGTTCGAATTGTTCCTTGAAACACATCATGAATTGTAGCTTCCTGCCCTTTGCCGGAAACGATGGATACCGGATTTAATCCGAGGAAAGTATACCTTCCGCCTTTGCCATTCTCCAGCACAATTGCGTTAGGAGATGCTTGTTGCCACGCTGCCTCCCACGTTAGCGGTAAACCGCCATGATACGGTCCCTCATCGGACTTCGTTATATAAGGAAGCATGGTCCAGCCTTGTCCAGCCCATGCTTCCCAGTCGGCGTATGTTGTCATCAGGTGTGTCATTGCGGCCCGCCGCCCTTTCCTGTGTCACTATATAAGTTGACTATATAATTTACACAGTCACCCCAATGGCAGATAAGCTGTGCAAACGAGTGTTCAACTTATGTAGTTCTTATTGTTTGATAGTATACTAAAGCGCCGTTGCTTTTAAAAGCATTACACAAAAAATCCTCCCCACCCGTCAGGGCAGGAAGGATACATATAAACCGTTCAGAAACATCAAGCTTATCCGGTAAAAGATAAGTCCTGTGCCTGAATTATGCCTCGAAATTGTAAAGCGGAGTGCTCAGATAACGTTCGCCGTTACTTGGCACGATAACGACAACGCGTTTACCTGCGCCCAGTTGTTTTGCTACTTGTAGTCCCGCGCGAATCGCTGCACCGGATGAAATACCGGATAGAATCCCCTCTTCTTTTGCAACAGCACGAGCGGTTTCAAATGCATCATCATTCTCGATGTGAATGATCTCGTCATATACTTCTTGATCCAAAATTTCAGGAATAAAGTTTGCGCCAATTCCCTGAATTTTGTGAGGACCCGGTTTACCGCCAGCCAGAATTGGTGATGCTGCCGGCTCTACGGCTACAATTTTGATCCCAGGGAATGCTTCTTTCAACACTTCACCCGTACCTGTGATTGTTCCGCCAGTACCGATTCCCGCAACAAATGCATCGAGCGTACCGCCTACAGACTGGATCGCTTCAACGATTTCGGGACCTGTCGTTTCGCGGTGAATCTTCACGTTCGCTTTGTTTTTGAACTGCTCCGCCATGAAGTAGGACGGATTTTCTTTCAATAGCTCTTCGGCTTTTTTGACTGCGCCATTCATTCCTTCTGCTCCAGGTGTAAGTACAAGCTCGGCACCATAAGCACGAAGCAGGTTACGACGCTCCAGACTCATCGTCTCAGGCATTACAATAACAGACTTGTAGCCTTTAGCAGCAGCAACCATCGCGAGGCCGATCCCCGTGTTACCGCTTGTTGCTTCAATGATCGTACCGCCCGGTTTCAGCTTGCCTTCTTTTTCCGCTTCTTCAACAATGCTAATTGCGATCCGGTCTTTAACACTTGATCCCGGGTTCTGGTATTCCAGCTTCACCAATACTTCAGCACTGCCTTCAGGTACGATATTGTTCAAACGAACAAGCGGAGTACCTCCGATGAGTTCAGTTACGTTATTAACTACTTTAGCCATATGAATGCCCTCCTTAGTGGTATAAATGATACTTAACTCCTGTAAATTTATGCGATGTTTGCGAATGAGCCTCTGGATGTTTATGAAGAACTGCGGAAATCCGGTGATTATCCGTTCCTTTCTGCATAAGAACCACGCATACAGGTATCAGGCAGCGCCGAGTTTTCCGAAAGTTTCTTTACTACATTGAAAACATCTAAATTCATGCATATCATGTGATGATGTATTTATATCCGAGTAAATGAGTAGGTTTTTGATTATTTTCATCTTATCAACGTTACACGCCATTGTCAATATGAGTACTCAAAAAAATACTTTGCCTTGGGCCCTGAGACCGTAGACAAAGTATTTTTATCAAGATGCCACTTCTATAAGACAGGAAATTTGCCAATCTTCGTTTCAGGAGGCAGGAATCTCGGAGATAATCACGGCCTCGTATTTATCGCGCAACATCTGTTCCACCTGTGGAAGTGGATCAGCCTGACTTAAGGCCAGCTCCATACGAATCTCTTCATGTACTTCCTTTGCTGACTGCTCCTGGCGTTCGACTTTGTCATTCAGTCTGATGATTGCATAACCGTCCTCAACTTTCACTGGACCAGCAATATCACCGATTGACATATTTGCAGCCTGTTGCAAAATGGATTTAGGTTGGAACGGATCGTTCTGATCGATCCACCCTAGTTTACCTCCCGCATCTCGGGAGTAACTATCCTCTGATTCGGAGCGAGCCATTTCTTCGAAATCTTTCCCGTTCCGAAGCTCCGTCAACATAGCCTCTGAATCAGACTTTTCTTTTACCACAATCATGGACAGATCGTATTTCTCAGGGGTGATATAGTCTTCTCGATGCTCTACCCAGTATTTTTGAATATCGTCATCCTTCACCTGTATACCTGCGGTAGCAATCTTTTCGAGCAGTAGACGGTAACCTGCCTCTAATTCGAGATCCTGTTTCGACAGGCCAAGCTGTGATTTCATGGCATCATAGTATGACTTCTCTGAATCATATCCATCCATCGCTCCAGCCATTTCTCTTGCGATCTCTTTCGGAGTAACCACCAAATTGCGTTGAAGAGCTTCTGCATATACTGCTTTCCGGTTCAGCATCTGTAGGAGGATCTCACTACCATAACGTCGTTTTAATGCATCCGTCCAAGCTTTATCTGTGATCACTTCACCATTAATCGTCGCAACCGTACTTCCCTCTTCCTTGCTCCCATCATGAGGTGTTTCTGCATCTTCTTTTCCCTGATGCAGCACCTGCATCGCCATGAATGTACCCATCACGAGCACGCCAAGTGTCAAAATAACGACCGCCGTCCATAATCCTTTTTCCTGTCTGGTCATACCTCATCCCGTCCCCGCATCGATCAATTCTTAGCTTGTTCTAGGATGGCCTCTAGCTGCTCTTTGTTAAAATCATACGCTTCATTACAGAATTGGCAGACCACTTCAGCCTGCCCTTCTTCTTCAATTAATTGCTCCAGCTCGGACTGACCAAGACTGATTAAGGTTTGTTCCAGACGTTCACGAGAACAACTGCATCTAAAACGAATATCAAGTTCGCCCATGACTTGCACATCCGGCAGGAGACGACGTAACAATTCCTCTAGCTCGAGTCCTTCGTTCAACAAGGTTGTCACCGGAGGCAAGGCACCAATAGCATTCTCGATTTCTGTAATCTCGGGATCAGTGAGACCTGGGAGAAGCTGAATAATAAATCCGCCTGAAACGATAACCGAATTATCCGTATCAACCAGCACACCCACGCCAACAGCAGAAGGCGTCTGTTCTGACTGAGCAAAATAATACGTAAAGTCTTCGCCCAGTTCACCCGAGATAATCGGAATGCTACCACGGTACGGGTCTTTCAGTCCCAGATCCTTCGTTATATTAATGAAACCTTCTGTACCCACCGCCCCAGCTACATCCAATTTCCCAAAACGATTGCTTGGCAGATGTACATGCGGATTTGAAACATAGCCGCGCACCTCACCTTTGGCATTAGCATCAGCTACGATCTGGCCTATTGGGCCATCACCGTTCACTTGAATAGTGAGTTTTTCATCACCTTTCAACATTGCCCCCATAATAGATGCGGTCGTTACTGTACGCCCCATAGCTGCTGTAGCCGTGGGAAACGTATCATGTCTTCTGCGTAGCTCTTCTACCAGTTCTGTGGTCTGAACGGCAAATGCTCTTACCTTTCCATTCATTGCTGTACCACGGATCAACCGGTCATGTTTGTTGTTGTTTTCCAAGTCATTCAGCCTCCTTTGGCGTGTCATTTTAATATCCTAACAGAAAAAAACGGCTCAACATTTAAGCTGTAATCCCAGCCTGCTGTATGCCGCCCTTTGTATGTCTACCTTTCCCGGTTCCGCTCGTAGATGACACGTAGCCCCTCAAGCGTAAGCAGTGGATCAACTTTCTCAATGCTACGGGTTTCTTCTGCAATCAGAGTAGCAAGACCTCCTGTGGCAATAACCATAGGCTCGGCCTTCATCTCTTCGCGGATTCGTTCTATGATCCCGTCCACTTGGCCGGCATAACCATAGATGATGCCGGACTGCATGGCATGTACGGTATTGCGCCCAATCACCTTCTTCGGCTTCTCCAGCTCAATTCGCGGTAGCTTCGCCGCTCGCTCGTAAAGCGCTTCGGTAGCAATGTGAATACCAGGTACAATTGCGCCTCCCAGGTAATGGCCTTTCTCATCAATACAGTCAAATGTTGTGGCTGTACCAAAATCAACGACCACAAGGGGGCCGCCGTATTTTTCCACGGCCGCCACAGCATTCACGATCCGATCCGCGCCTACTTCACGGGGATTCTCATATCGTAGATTCAGGCCGGTCTTGATACCGGGTCCAACCAGCAATGGTTTTTTTCCCACATATTTCACACACATCATTTCAATGACACTCACCAGTGGCGGAACCACAGATGAAATAATTACACCCTCGATGTCGCGGGCAGAAATACCTGACATATGAAATAAATTATAAATCAATACGCCGTATTCATCCACTGTGGACTGACGAGATGTGCTCAGACGAAAATGATGCAATAGTTCACGGCCGTGATATACCCCGAGCACGATGTTACTATTGCCCACGTCTACGACTAAAATCAAAGAGGTTCACCCCTCTTTCTTTTCGTTTAGATCCAGGCTGATATCCAGGCTCTCAAAAGAATAGGTTAACCTGCCAACCGAAATTACATCCACACCCGTTTCCGCTATTCCGCGAATCGTTTCAAGTGATACATTGCCGGATGCTTCTATCTTCACATGCGGAGCCTGTTCACGAATCAGAGCGACTGCTTCTCGCATCCGATCAGGCCGCATGTTATCCAGCATAATGATATCTGCGCCTGCTTGCAAGGCTTCCTGTACCTGGGCCATATTTTCCGTTTCAACTTCAATCGTCATCGTATGCGGAATAACTGCCCGTGCTCGCTCAACAGCTTCTGTAATGCTGCCTGCACCTTTAATATGATTGTCTTTGATCATAACGGCATCATACAGTCCAAACCGGTGATTGGCTCCGCCACCTACACGTACTGCATACTTTTCCAGCAAGCGATGGCCTGGTGTTGTTTTGCGTGTATCGACAAGTCTGGTCTTCAATCCATCAAGAGCATCCACGTAGGAACGTGTTCGGGTAGCAACACCGGACATACGCTGTAACAGATTAAGTGCGAGCCGTTCCCCAGTCAGGAGCGAATGTGTACTTCCTTCAACTTCAGCCAATATGGTGCCAGGGATAACTATATCACCGTCATTTACCTTTGCCGTATAACGGAGCTCTGGATCTACGACTTGAAAAACAAGCTCAGCAATCGTCATACCCGCTATGACTCCATGATCTTTGGCATGAATCACAGCCTTGGATTCACTGCCTGCTGGAATGGTCACATTCGTTGTGACATCACCTGCACCTACATCCTCGCGCAGCCAGCCTTTGATCGTCTCAATTAGTTCCTCATTATATCCGTTCAGTATCATGACATCCATTCCTCCACAATCGCTTGTTCTCGCTGCTGCAGACTATGCTTCTGCCATATTATATCGTCTCGTGCAGGGAAGTCCTCACGGTAATGTGCTCCTCGGCTCTCCTCACGGTGTAGCGCTCCGCTGGTTACAAGCCACGCACAAGTCAGAAGGTTCGCATACTCCAGTTCTTCCCTTTGTGTAAGTTTCTGATCGAAAAAAGACAACTCCTGCTGCAATTTATCTATAGCCTGCCTCAGATTAGTTCCATTTCTTCGCAGACCCACTTGACGAACCATCATCTTTTGCAGACGTAAACGTCTTTCCGATACCGGCTTGGAATGCTGCTGCTCTTTCGCATCGTTAATGTTCTTATTTTCTGTGCTCGGAGATTTTACATCTCTCCCCAGCGTCCCTTCGAGCGGCGGCAACGAATGAATACGTTCCACGATTCTGCGGCCAAATACAATCGCTTCAGATAAGGAATTGCTCGCTAGTCGATTGGCTCCGTGCACGCCGGTAGAGGATACCTCGCCACAGGCAAATAAACGGGGGATACTGCTCTCACCACTCAAGTCCGTCTTTACTCCGCCCATCATATAATGAGCCGCAGGCGCAACCGGAATCCAATCCGTAGTCATGTCGAGACCGTAACGCATACAAGTTTCATAAATGGTAGGAAAACGATGTTTCACCATCTCCGGCTGCTCATGGGTAATGTCGAGGTACACAAAGGTGCTGTTTGTCAGTTCCATCTCGCTGACAATCGCTCTAGCTACAATATCACGAGGTGCCAATTCAAGCTGCGGGTGATATTTCTCCATAAAACGCTCACCCTTCACGTTGCGAAGGTAAGCCCCTTCCCCGCGTACCGCTTCAGATACCAGGAAGCGGGGTGCTCCCGGGTAACATAAGGATGTCGGGTGGAACTGGATAAATTCCATATCACGAACTATAGCCCCCGCACGGTATGCCATAGCTACCCCGTCAGCTGTAGCTACATCGGGATTGGTTGTATAACGATACAGCTGTCCCGCCCCGCCCGAGCAGAGCACTGTTGCTTTTGCTTTGACAAATACCTTTGAGCCGTCTTCTTTCAGAATCAGAGCGCCGATACATTCTCCTCGATCCGTAATCAAATCCACCACAAAGTGCTCATCCCAAACGTCAATGCCCGAATGCTCGTGAACCTCAACGGCGAGCGCTCTTACGATCTCATATCCAGTTGCATCCCCATTGGCATGTAAAATACGGCGGTGGCTGTGCGCACCTTCCTGCGTCAACGCCAATTCGCCGTTCTCCAGATCGAACAATGTCCCCAGACGGATCAGTTCTCTGACACCGTCCGGGCCCTCATTCACCAAGACTTCAACCGCCTCGGATCGGCACAAACCCGCTCCGGCAACAAGAGTATCTTGCAAGTGGTACGCAGGAGAATCATCTTCAGCAATAACAGCCGCAATCCCGCCCTGCGCATATCTGGTGTTACTCTCAAGCAAAGACTTCTTCGTAATCATCAGAACACGATGCTGTTCGCTAGCCTTAATTGCGGTAAACAGGCCAGCAATGCCTGAACCAATCACCAGTACATCGGTCTCCACCATCGGCAGCGCAGAGAGGTCGAAATCATATATATATTGCGGTATCATCGTTTCACCTGTCTCGGAGCAAGAGTAACGCATGTTACTTCACCAGTAACATGCGCTCTAGTGATTCTCTGGCTTTATCAGCAACAGCAGGAGGGACATAAATCTGCGGTTTCATCGTTTCCAGGCATTTGACCAGCTTCTTCAGGTTGTTAACCTTCATGTTTGGACATACCAGGAACTTGGTTGCAAAATGGAACTGTTTATCCGGACTGTCGAGGCGAAGCTGATATCCTGTACCATCCTCTGTGCCGACAATGAATTCCTTCGTGGAGGATTTTTTGCAATATTCCAGAATCGCTGTCGTGCTACCTACAAAGTCACCCATTTCTACAACTTCAGGGCGGCATTCAGGGTGCACTACAAACTCAGCATTCGGATATTTAGCCTTCATCTCAACAACATCTTTTACCGTGAGCATATCGTGTGTATTGCAGTATCCTTCCCAGATGATCATCTTCTTGTCTGTGTGCTGCTGTACATAATGCCCCAGGTTTTTATCAGGTACCCAGATGATTTCCTCTGAGTCTACGGACTGGATTACACGAACAGCATTGGCTGATGTACAGCAAATATCTGTTTCTGCTTTGATCTCAGCCGAGGAATTAATGTAGGTGACTACCTTGGCGTTCGGATGTTGTGCCTTCAACTTACGTAATCCGTCCACGTTCACCATATCCGCCATCGGGCACCCAGCACGTTCATCAGGAATCAGAACGGTTTTATTGGGAGCCAGAATTTTAGCGCTTTCACCCATAAAATGAACACCGCAGAATACAATTACGTCCGCATCTGTTTGTGCCGCCTTCTGGGCAAGCAGGAAAGAATCTCCGCGAAAATCTGCGACTTCCTGTACTTCATCACGTTGATAATAATGAGCAAGAATAATAGCATTACGTTCCTTCTTGAGTTCCATCAGCCGCTCACGCAGCTCACGATTCATCTCAGCCTTGCGCTCTAAAGCCAGAGCTTCCACCTGTGATCCTCTCCTTATCGGGACAGCGTCAAGCGCTGTTTCATGGGCTAACCTGTGTCGTTATGTTCGCTGGTGAAACGAATCACAAGCGGTTTAACAACTAATGTACACAACGTTCACGACTCTGTCAATAAATGAAAAAGGGCAGGATATACTCCCTTATCCCCCTTATGCTGTCCGGTTCGCCATTTAGCTCTTGATTATCTGTTTCTTCTAGGAATGAATAATTTCTACAAAAAAAGAGAGCCACGAGGGCTCTCTTATCTTTCCGATAGCATGACCGGACATGTGATATTAAGATGTCGGTTTCGTACCGCCATCGTTTGGATCATTGCTACCCTTATCCAAGTCAGGAGCTTCATTCGGAATATCACCAGCTGGCGGCTCAGATGTTTCATCCTTACCCTGAATGCGTACGCGAACATCACCGATGTTATCAATGATTGGCTCGCCGCCTTCATTTGGCGTACCTTCTCCCGAATTGTCACTGTCTGCTTTTGGTGTCAAGGAACCTGTTTCGATCAACTGCTTGATCTGATCCATTTCCAACGTTTCCACTTCAAGCAATGTTTCGGCAATCAGATGCATCTCTCTTGTATGTTTTGTAAGGAGGGCTTTACACTTTTCATAACATTCGTTAATAAAGCGCTGCATCTCTTGGTCAATCTCATATGCGATGGAATCCGAGTAATTCTGCTCATGACCGATATCCCGTCCAAGGAATACCTGTCCTTGTGAACTTCCGAATTGCATTGGACCCAGTTTCTCACTCATACCATATTCCATAACCATGCTGCGCACGATACCTGTCGCTTGTTGGAAGTCACTATATGCACCGGTACCAATCTCACCGATAAACAATTCTTCCGCCACGCGACCTCCGAGAAGTCCGGTTACTTTATCCAGCAACTCCTGTTTGGTAACGAGCATGCGGTCTTCTTTTGGCAACATGATTACATATCCACCCGCACGTCCGCGCGGAATGATGGTCACTTTATGTACCATATCAGCATGTTCCAGGAAGTATCCTACAATGGTATGGCCTGCTTCGTGATAAGCAACAATGCGTTTCTCCCGATCACTGATGACACGGCTTTTCTTCTCCGTACCAACGATGACACGGTCAATCGCCTCATCCACTTCACGCATGGAAATATCTTTTCTGTTACGGCGTGCTGCGAGCAATGCCGCTTCATTCAGCAAGTTCTCCAGATCTGCACCCGAGAAACCTGTTGTACGCTTCGCAATAATGTCCAGTCTCACATCTTTCGTGAGCGGTTTGTTACGGGAGTGTACTTTCAGAACAGCTTCACGGCCTTTAACATCTGGACGATCCACTGTGATTTGACGGTCAAAACGGCCTGGACGCAACAATGCAGGGTCTAGAATGTCTGCACGGTTCGTGGCAGCAACGATGATAATACCTTCGTTTGCACCGAATCCGTCCATCTCAACGAGCAATTGGTTCAGGGTTTGTTCACGTTCGTCGTGACCGCCACCAAGACCAGCACCACGCTGGCGTCCCACTGCATCGATTTCGTCAATAAAGATGATACAAGGCGCATTTTTCTTTGCATTTTCGAACAAGTCACGTACACGTGATGCACCGACACCGACAAACATTTCAACGAAGTCGGAACCGGAAATGCTGAAGAATGGTACACCTGCTTCACCGGCTACAGCACGAGCAAGCAAAGTCTTACCTGTACCTGGAGGACCTACGAGCAATACGCCCTTCGGAATACGTGCCCCAACGGCTGCGAACTTCCGAGGGTCCTTGAGGAAGTCTACGACTTCAACAAGCTCTTGTTTCTCCTCGTCTGCACCCGCCACATCTTCAAATGTTACGCGCTTCTTCTCTTCATTGTAGAGGCGAGCACGGCTTTTACCAAAGTTCATTACTTTACCGCCGCCGCCTTGAGCCTGATTAAACAGGAAGAAGAACAGCAGGAACATAATGATCAAAGGAATAAAGGAAGTCAGCAACGTTAACCAGATGCTGTCACCTTTCATTGGTTCCTGATGATATTCAAATTTGTTAGCTTCACTTGCAGCTACAAGTTCGGTAATTGCCTCATCCGTAGGAGGAATATACGTTGAGAAATTTTCTGATTTGGCCCCATCAGGTGCTTGTTTGTATCGGCCGGTCACGAGATATGTCTGACCGTTGAATTGAACAGTCACTTCGGCGATATTGTTGGCTTTAACCTCAGCACGAAACTGATCATATCTAGGGTTTTCTATAACATCGTTTCCATCTGTGATAAATCTAACTAAACCCACCACAACTAAAAAAAGAATCAAATAAAAACCAGAATTCCGGATGAACCGATTCATCCCCTACCTCCTCTCGAGACACTTTAATTATTTTAACATAGCCCGACATGGCTTCTCAATAGAAGCCAAGAACAGCTCAAGGCTTCGGCCTTACTGGATATCAGCTTGTGTAGATTTCTGGTTTCAGAATCCCGATATATGGAAGATTCCGGTATTGCTCGGCATAATCCAGACCGTACCCCACGATAAACGCATCAGGGATATCAAAGCCCGTGTAGTGAGCTTCCAGTTCCACTTTGCGGCCGGATGGTTTATCGAACAATGTTACCACACGTACGGTTTCAGCACCGCGGTTTTCCAACAGTTCAATCAAATAGCTGAGGGTCAGTCCGCTGTCGATAATATCTTCGACAATCAGAACTTCACGTCCTTCAACGGATACATCCAGATCCTTGATGATTTTGACAACACCGGATGACTTGGTAGATGCACCATAACTGGATACGGCCATAAAATCCATCTCTACCGGTACCGTTATGTTCTTAACCAAATCAGCCATAAATATAAACGCACCTTTGAGCACACAAATGACCAAAGGGTTCCGGTTAGCATAATCGGCACTGAGTGTTGCGCCTAATTCCTTAACCTTACTCTGAATTTCTTCTTCACTGATCAATACTTCTTGAATGTCGTTCTGCAACTGTGCGAACCTCCTAAGTTATACTATGAAAGCCTTACCTGAACCATAACCACTACCCATGAATCGCTGAATCGCCTACAGTCATGTACAGGATTGCGGAAGTGCTCTCCCTGACAGGAGCCATATCGGACCGGCGAACACCCGGTAACCAGATGACATTGCCTGCTCCATCACACACCACAGGAATGCGTGGTCTGACAGATGGGGGAATTTTCTCGTCGATGAAAATATTTTTCACCTTTTTGCTCCCGTTTAATCCCATTACCTTCATGGTATCTCCAGGTAACCGTGAACGTACAACCAGCGGCATCTGAAGCTTATTTGCATCAAATGCGGCCTGATCAGCCGATTCCGGTACATGATAGTTTTCGGGACTCATCGGCATCAACCGGATATATCGGTTAATCTCGGTGAGTGAAAGCTCATAAGTTCCGCTCCATTGTGCAAGACGATACTCGTAAGATTGATCCTGTGCACTTGCCCGTTCGCCAAAAGAGATCAGACCATACTCCCGGGCACATACGAGTGTCTGTCCTATATCCAGGCTCCAGGTCGTCTCCTCGGTCTCCATGACCTTGCGCCGAATAGTTTCAATACGGGTAAAGTCGACAAAATCACTGTCCAAAGGCAGATAATTCAATATTAGTTTAATCAACCTTCGTTGTAAAGCGACATGTAACTTCAAGAAGGAAGGCACCTCAAAGGTCTGCCTTCCGCCGTTCACCTGCACTAGACACCTGTATGTGTCATGAGTACTCTGCTCCATGAAATCGTCTTCGTCACCCACAATTTCGGCAAGTCGATTCAGTGACGGCGTGAGTTGTCCATTATATTGCCCCAAAAATGGAAGCACATCCAGACGAATCGCATTACGCCGATATTTTCGTTGATCATTACTCTCATCATGAAAATAAGTAAAACCCTTAGTAATACAAGCTTCTACAAGGTCTGTCTTGTTTATACGAAGGCATGGTCGGATAAGTTCCACATTTTTTTCACGACGTTTGAACTTCATACCTGCAAGTCCCGAAAGCCCGCTACCTCGAAGCAAATGCAGCATAACTGTCTCTGCCTGATCATCGGCATGATGTGCCAGGGCAATACTTGCTGCCCCATATTTGTCAGCCACTTCATGCAAAAAGGCGTAACGCCGGTTCCTTGCTGCCTCCTGTGGACCCTGACCTGTCTGTTTCATATAGGAAGGTATGTCCGCTTTGACCCACTCAAATGCAAGGCCAAGCTGACGTGCCAAATCCATCATCTGACGGGCTTCTTGATCCGACTCCGTCCGAAATCCATGATGTACATGGGCACAGATCAATTCGAGCGGCACATGTCGCTTGCTGATCTCATGCATGATATGCAAAAAAGCTACCGAATCCGGCCCGCCCGATACAGCGATGACAATCCGGTCCCCGGGAACCCATAACTGATGCTCTTCCGCTGCATCCAGTACGTTATTCACCAGTGTCTCCCAGCGCGAAGCTTCCATACCTGTTCCTCATTCCTTACGTTATGTATATGCACGCCCAACATCAAAAACGTAGTGCATAGATAAGTACACCGATAAGTAGAATTACCGATAGAGCAAATGCATTTTTCAGCCATCGCGGTGTGCTGCTTCTGGAACGCCGGCGCATCTGTATAGGACGTGCCATCAATTCCTTCCACGATTTTGCAGCATGGTCTGCATTCTGGAATTGTCCCCGTAAGGCCACAATAATCCACTCACGAAAAGGAGCCAGCCGTTCGCTTTTTTCCACCAACATCACAAGTTGATTCACATTCCGCAATTGCGGGAGTCCATCTGCAGCCAAAGACTTCAGCGCGTCCGCTTCCAAAATGTGAATCATCAAAAGCGCATAGGCAAACACATCATATGTAGCATCTGCAGTTCGGCTACCTGCATTCCAAAATCCCCGGTCATACCATTCCGTGAACTGTTTAACACTTCGTCCAATGGACGTTACCCCGCCATAATCAATCAACTCGACATGACCGTAATCGGATACGAGTACATTTTGAGGTTTGAGATCGCCAAATACCCAGCCTGCCTGATGTAATTGAGCAAGTCTCTGCAACAATCTTAATCCAACCAGCAGTGTCCAGTCCGTTCCCTGACGCCGAATGAAATGATGGAGAGCCTCACCCCGAACGTAGCGCATCACATAAAAAGGAATATCCCGTCCACGAACGGCATAATCATCCACATCTTTAAGATAGGAAGGAATGCCGCTCTGCCGAAGGGCTTCATGATTACGCTGTAACTGAAATGATTTGAGTACATTGATCTCCGATTGCAAATCGACCGGATCAAATCCCATTTTGAGCGCATAATGTTTGCCATTCTCTCCACGCTGGACAAGGAAAACAACCCCATTGGCGCCTCTGCCCAGCAACTTTCGAATCGTATACCGACTTCGGTTCCATTTCCCCGTAATGACGGTTCCCGGCGGGAAAGAGGCATCAGACAACGTTGTCACCGAGCATCCCTTCTCTTTCAATGCGATAGTTCCCTTCTATTTCCTGCTGTTCCTCCAGTGTACCATAACGGTAAAAATCAATCACCTTCTGAATTGCAGGGCCTGTCGGCGTTGCCCCCTTTGTCTGCAAGCGTCCGAACAAGGAACGAACACGTCCGGGATCATCGGTCCAGTCGATGTCCATTACCGCATCCTCTCCGCTGAGGCGACCTGGAAAATGAAATACAGATAAACGACTTTTGCCTACTCGTGCCTGCAGGCTTAACATCAAATCCCGAATCCCTTCTTCTACTGCTGCCAGTTTCGGTTTCATACTAGCACTGACGTCAATCAGAAGCGTGACCTGCAGGGCGGCATTTTCTGTCAGATTGTCAATCACTTCCACCACCTGCGAGCGCTGGGATGGTTCCAGATCCGTTACTGTCTTGGTCCCCTTCTCTCCCAAAATTTGTGTTAACTCTCTATTAACCGCCTGTTGAATGGTCTGAACCACTGTTTTTCTCGTCATCATCTGCATCGTATGCGCAAGCTGTCTTGTACCTACAATCTGACTAATGCCTCCGCCAGCTCTCGCAATATCCTCAATCTCCCGACTACCCAGCTCACCAATCGTGCCATAATCAATTACACCTACGACATTGACTGTAATCCCCTCTTCGCGTGCCTCCGCCGCTGCCAGTACCGGGCTTACCCCCACATTGGAACAACCGTCGGTGATCAACAAAATTTGTTTCATCCGATATCCCTCCGTTTTTCGTACTCTCCAATTCTATGACTAGCATTGCCACATTGAAGAGAGTTCAAACGGATTCCCGGCTTAACTTACGGTGCGCGGACGCTCCATACGATTAATACCAGGTACACGCAAGGTGGCCCATTCCGGGCGATAATGTTCAACTTTACCCACCACAACAGTCATGTCATCCAAAATCTCCTGCTGCTGATAGCGAATAACACTCTCAAGCAAGCAATCTGCAAGTTCTTGCGGATCATCCGTATGAATATCCTGAATAAGCCGTTTCATCCATAGCTCTTTATTGACCGCGTATCCTGGAGCATCATAGATTCCGTCTGTCATCATGATCAAGATATCACCCGGCTGTAACTGAAGGGTAACCAGATCGACCTCAATATCTTTAATGATCCCAATCGGTAGATTGCTCGCTGAAACTTGAATAACCTCCTGCCCACGTTTAATAAAACTTGGGGTCGAACCAATTTTCATAAACGTTGTCTCTGCCGTATATTCATCGATCAGTGCCATATCTACTGTGGCATACATCTCCTCTGGAGAACGCAGCATCAGCACCGAATTGACAGATTTGATTGCTAATTTCTCGTCCATCCCCGATTGAAGCAGTTGCTCCAAAATATTTAATGCAGCACTGCTCTCCATACGAGCCCGTTCCCCGTTGCCCATCCCGTCACTAAGTGCCACTGCAAACGTACCATTGCCGAGTTCCACAGTGCTGAAGCTGTCTCCCGACATCACATCGCCTCCTTTGGCGGCGGCAGCTACACCTGTTGTAATCTCAAATGTCTTCGCTGAACCGAAGGTCACGGTGGCCAGTCCCTGACGGGGATCGGTCATGGTCTCATGCAACACAGCAATATGCTCGTCCAGCACGTTAGAGATCAGCGGAGCGATCATTTTACGGCATTCATCAAATCCTCTTGTATAAGCATGTACAATCTCAATCTCCACGTTGCCAGCTTCCAGATTGATAATCTCTATAGAATGAATGGATAGTCCCAATGACTCCAGCGCATCCCGAATTTCTTCTTCCTGCTGTACCATCTCCTCGCTTTCGCGTTGAATTTCTTTGGCCAAGTCTTCCATCACCTGGGATACTCCGGACAGTTGCTCAGCAACCAGCTGACGACTATCCATAATCTGGCGTTTCCATTGCATATTATGCTGATGCAGGCCATATTGGGCACGCATCACTTCAAGTACCTCCTCCGGCTTGGCACAGACCCGGTTCCATTCTGCCGGAATTTGGTTACCTGACAGCTCCGGGTTTGCCTCAATGGAACTCATCACATCGGTCATATAGCTATACGTTTGAATAAATTTCGCATCCCAGCACTGTGCACGCTTAAAGCATCCTGCACAGGTTCCCTCAGCAACTGCGTTCATAAAGTGATCCATCCCGCCTTCTTTGTGTACCGGCTCCCCCGTACCGGACATCTGATCGAAGCTGCGTGACAACTGACGGAATACCTGTGAGAAGCGCGTTACTCGCTCGGCCGTAATATCCCGAATACGTTTCGCATATTCATGCTGGGATCGGGTATGATCCTGTGTGCCTGGTACATACTTGGAGATGGCTGTGAACATGCTTTTTGGTGTTAACATAAACAGCACGATAGCTGCGCACGTTTCCCACAAGGAATTCATCACGTCACTCGGACCGCCCAAGTATATCGATAGAATAGATGAACCTAGCAACATCCCTAGGGCAACCCCCATACGTTTCCCTTCACGAAGCATACCCGCTAACATTCCGGCAAAAGCAAGCAGACTCATCTGATACACGGCAGACATATCGGCGAGACTCAGAATTAACCCTGTAATCACTCCTACCGATGCACCCAGGGGGGCTCCGCCCACCAGCGCAAAGACGAGAATGAGATAACGGGAGAGCATATGCTCCACCGAAAGAGACTGAATGGTCCACCCAACTGCCCCGGTCATCACGGAAGCCAGCAGGATGATCAGGCACAAAATCTCCTCGTTCTTTAGGCTGAATTTTTTTTTGCGATACGTAAAAATGGGGATGGCCTGAATGAATACAAGGGTTAATACGAAACTTAGCACGGAATCCATGGTTAGCATCATCATCGCATACCAACTGAACGAAGGCCCAATCACAACGGCGAATAGCTTCACCATAAAAGTTGTCGTAAACACCATCGCTGGTGCATAAGATAATTCAGCACGGTCGTAAGACTCGAGCCCTCTGAACAGCAGATAGAAGATGGCAATCTCAGAGGCCACAATTAGAGAAACCGGAAATGGTGCAAACAGACTCCCTGCGAGTAATGCCGCACCAACGGGGATAATATAATCCCTGCGCATAAAAGCAATCACGGCAAAGTATGCAATGGCAAAAGGAGATAATTCATTCAGGATCATCGCCTTTCCCAGTAAGAATCCCATAAAAGTAAGTAGCAACACCCACTTGCGAGATACCATAGCCTGGACAGCCTTGCGGGAACCCAGCCATTGTTTCAGACGTACCGACAGCTCCTCACGAGCTGTAGCGCCTCCCTTGCCTGTTTTCATCCCCGGAAATTGAATGACATTCCACTTCTCCATCATGCTCAAGGCACCCCATTCGATTATATGATTTCGTGTTTCACTCTCGATGGTTCTGATTATAGATAGAATAGAAGACGTAGTTTGTCAGAATAGCTGGACGAGCTTCAAAAAGTTTACGACAAAAGAAACCGCTATGGCGCGATGGTGCGAAACCCTCGGCCTTATTGCGCTTTCCAGCATTTTTAGGCAGACTGTTGAACAGTGGCATGTCTGATTTTGAACGGGAAGTTAGAGGGTATCGTCATGATCTGAGCAGAATAACTGGAGAACGCCATGGAAACCTGTCGGTAAAAAATGGAAGACGACAAATGTTCTTATTCTTCCCTGCACAATGTAAATCATGAAGAAATCGTGTCGCGTCTTACCTAAAAATAAACTCCTGACCGATGTTTCATCGAAATATGAATGCTGGTCATCCGATGATATAAAATAAGCACAAAAAAACCGTTAGCCAGCAGGCTAACGGTTTTAATTATATATTCAAATCAGGTTGAAACAGATTACACACGCTTAGCGCCACGGCCACCACGTTTGCCTTCTGTATTCTTCTTGAGCGAAGAGATCCGTTCCTCGCTATCTTTCAGGAAGCGTGACATTTTATCCTCAAATGAAGGTTTGCCTGCTGCGGGCTTGAAAGAACGGCCTCCGCGGTCACGGTTAAATCCACCGCCGCCACCACCACGACCTTGGCCACCACTTGGGCCACCGCCGCTGAATCGTTCGCGATCTCCTCCACTGCGTTCCGGTCTAGGAGCTCTTGGGGGTCTGGATTGAGTTTGTTGCTCTACCGGTTTGTCAACAGCCTGTTTGATGGAAAGTCCGATCTTGCCGTCTTTGTCAACGTTGATAACCTTTACTGTGACTTGGTCATTCAGCTTCAGGTGGTCGTTGACATCTTTGACGTAATTGTCGGCGATTTCCGAGATGTGAACGAGACCCGTGACACCTCCTGACAGATCCACAAATGCTCCAAAATGCGTGATTCCTGTCACCTTGCCCTCTAACTTGGTGCCCACTTCAATTGCCATAGAATAAAATGATCCTCCCTTAAAAATATACAACCCGATTTTTTGATTGCCAAAATCATGCTGTGCTAAATGTAATTATACCTTATGCCATAAACCAAGGTCAACTGAGCACTACCCCATTGTAAAGCCTATTTTTTCCGGTTTACGCGCATCAGACTCATGGAAAACAAACCTTGCTCAGCAAAAGACTGGATTCCATCAGTTCCCTGACCCTTCGACCTGAATTGGTGTTTCTTCAGGAAGATAGTATCCTTTTTTCCGTGCCAGCTGTCCTATGTATTCAGGGTCCTTCAACCGACTGACCTCATACTTCAGCTGCTCGAGCTGTTTCTGCGTATCCTGCTGCGAAGTTTGCTGTGTGGCCAAGTAATCACTCTTGTCCGAAATTTGCGCATTCTGTACAAGAAACGTATATCCTGCCCAGATCGCAAACACAGCAACAAATGTTAACCAAAGCATCAGACGCCTTCGTGCACCAGCAGACTTTCCCTGATTAGCTGGGCTCTTCTTACTACCCACAGGTGCTCTACTCATTCCCCGGACGACCTCCTTGAAACCAGCGTTTCCATATCGCTGCAATTCTTGTACCCGCTTGGATCATCCACCCAGGCGTTACCCAATATCTCAGTAGCGGCCTAAACATCCAGCGGAACAATTTGCCGAAAGGGATTAAACATTGCAGCACCACCTTGCCCAGGAATAGCAGGATCGCGATGACGAAACCAAATAATACGCGAACCAATCTGTATATTCCCTTCGCTGGCACAACAATCAGGATGTTAAGGATATGTCCACACCACTGGATGAGTGTTCTCGCGAGTTTAATTAACATTACCACAAAACGCTGGGTTGTAACACTTAAAAGCCAAAAATAGAAGCAAACTCCGATAATCAGCCCCAAAAAGACATAAAACCGCAACTGTCCGTGGTTTCCGGCATACAACATCCGGAAAACGAACAGTGCGGAAGCGACCCAATACAGCAGGTCTAACGTATGGATGCTCCACCTTGGAAATCGCAGCTGTCCTGACAGTACCCGGTAACTGTCATAAGCTACACCCATCACAACTCCCGATAACAGCATCCATGTCAGTGTGATCCACTGCGCATCCAGAATCATCGGAACATCTTGCCAAACAGGCCTTTACTGTTTTTGGACTGGGAACCGGGATCGAGATACTGAAGTGAACTAACCGTACCCTCAATGGATAAAAGACCTTCCTCCAGGCTCAGGTTTTTGATATGTAAATTGTGCCCCCGGATCGTCAGATGCCCAAGTTCGGTCTGCAGCAAAAACTCCTCACTGTCAAAGCTCTCCACATTCGAAACCCCTGTTAGATCCAGCAGTTTCCTGTTTTGCATGTTTAGATAGTGTTGTTTAGCTTTTCCGTGCTCAGCCATGGCATGTACCCCTCCTTCTTTAGTACATAGCTTATGGATGAGAAACCCGGATTAGAACTCCTGTCTCTTTGATCTTTCCATTTGTCTCTGGGAAAAACATAAAAGCGTTCTCCCTTTAATAGGAGAACGCTTCATTTAAATGATCTAAAGATGTATCAGAAATCCCTGTTACCAATCCATCCCGTTATCCTTGGCAATCGGCTCTTCCTTAACCAAGGTATAGAGGCTGCTTGCCTCATCCTTCTTGGTACTCTCAGCAAGACGCTCCACCTTCACGGTGACTAGCTTCTGACCGAACTGAACCGTCAGCTCATCGCCTACCTTTACAGCAGCGCTGGGCTTGGCTTCCCGTCCATTTACAAGAACACGTCCCTGTTCAGAAACGTCCTTGGCTACAGTACGGCGTTTGATCAACCGAGATACCTTCAGGAATTTATCAAGACGCATTATTTTACAGCTTCTTTAAGTTTGTTACCTGCTTTGAATGCAGGAACAGTGGACTCAGGAATCACAATCTCATTCCCTGTTTGTGGGTTACGTCCCGTACGACCAGAACGTTTGCGGGTCTCAAAAGTGCCAAAGCCGATCAATTGTACTTTGTCTCCGCTGGCAAGTGCATCTGTAATTTCTCCTAAAAAGCCGTTCAATACGGACTCGACATCTTTCTTTGTCAAACCGCTTTTGTTTGAAATGTTGTTGATCAGGTCTGTTTTGTTCATGTTAAAAGCCTCCCAAATTAAAAAAAAAGTATCTGCGAGCCTTGGCTGTTTTAGAATAACCAAGTTGATTCTCGCACGGTTACTACACATGTATTCTGGCTTTCATGCTAAATTCCTGCCTTGACCAACGACTTTTTTTAACTTATGCCGTTGCATGACAGAGAATCATCTTAGTCCAGTACCCGATATGATGTCTCTTCAAACACCAGACTCAATATAATGCTGAACACATGTTCGTATCATCATAACACACTGCCGAGCCTGATGGAATACGGTGTCTGGGTATTTTTACACATCAGTAAAATCAAAGCCCGGCCTTCTTTGCCTGTTGCCAGAACCGTTCCATCTCTTCTACCGTACTTTCCGCAGGTGTTTTGCCCTGTTCACGCAACCGATCCTCAATGTACTGAAACCTTGCCACAAACTTGCGGTTCGTGGCGGCAAGAGCCTCCTCCGGATCTGTATCAATGAAACGTGCCACATTCGCCGTGGCAAATAACACATCACCGAGTTCCAGCTTGCGTGCTTCTGCATCGTGCCCTTGTTGTACCGCTTCTCTGAGTTCAGCCAGTTCTTCTTCGATCTTGGCAAAAACGCCCTCCACATCATCCCAGTCAAAGCCAACCTTCGCGGCTTTCTTCTGGAGCTTATATCCTTTCATAAGTGCAGGCAGATCACGGGGGATACCGTCTAGTACAGAACCTTTTTCTACGTCCTGGCCTTTACGTTTTTTCTCCTCTGCCTTCATCTGTTCCCAGTTTTGCAGGGCTTCATTCGCGTCTTCCGCTTGATTATCACCAAATACGTGCGGATGGCGGAAAATCAACTTGTCATTAAGTCCTTCTATAACGTCATACACGTTGAATGTGCCAACCTCTTCCTCCATCTGAGAATGCAACATAATTTGCAACAACAGATCACCCAGTTCTTCTTTCATGTGATCCGGGTCATCCTCATCGATCGTTTCAATCACTTCGTATGTCTCTTCAATCAGGTTTTTACGAATAGACTGATGTGTCTGCTCCTGATCCCATGGGCAGCCACCCGGACTGCGGAGAATGTTTACGATCTCGTGCAATCGCGCGAAAGAACGGCGACGTAATGCATCATCTGTATTTTTCGGCACATAGATCAGCGACAGGTTACCATATCCGGGGGTACGATCCAACTCATGCAGGGGTACCTTATGAATGACTTCCTGATCTTGTACGCCAAGTGCATGGCCCACAAACACCGGATAATCATCCGGGTATACTTCCATTAGACATAGCTTCACATCGGATGCAGTAAAACCATCATAGACTTGTCCAATCAACGTATGTAGCTGGGGTTGTATCAGTTCGGGACTCAGGCTACTGGCATCGAGCAGTTGAAAGCCTTCAATAGGGTCGAATCCCAGTCGGATAAAGGCTTCATCCAGGAAACTTTCTCCGCCCATAATGCGTAACGAGATGCCCTGCTGCGGACAACGTTCCTTCAAAAGCCGTACACTGGCTTCGGCTACCATTGGGTGGCCTGGTACGGCATAGACAATCTCGGCACCTGCATCCCCGTTACGAGCCGCCTCGATCAATTGGTTCGCAATCTCATCATATACTTCCGGGAAGGAGGATTTGGACTCATAGATCGTGTCAAACGACGTCATCTCTAGCCCTTCCTGCTGTAAATCATTCAACACTGGATGATCCAGTGTGCGTACATATAAAGTGGCTGCATGTTTCATTTTTTTAATGATCCCTAATGTCAGTTGGTCTGCATCTCCAGATCCTAAACCCACTACTGTCAAAGCTGCACTCATTACACTTAACCTCCATCCGAACCATCCTGCTTTTCCGGGCTACCTCTAACTCATGTAACATTTCAATGTGCGCATGAGCATCTCTCTTTTTTATCTGAACAGGATGGCGCTCAATAATTAAACGTATTATACCAGAATCTGTCGATATCCTATAATTGCATCTGCGTGGCTGCTTCATGCTGTTCAGTCGCACTGGCCCTCCATTAACTTG
The DNA here is from genome assembly GCF_007680605.1 of Paenibacillus xylanexedens. Lineage (GTDB taxonomy): Bacteria > Bacillota > Bacilli > Paenibacillales > Paenibacillaceae > Paenibacillus > Paenibacillus xylanexedens_B. The sequence goes on along the minus strand of NZ_VEIO01000013.1, from coordinate 33,528 downwards.
TAAGGTTGCCAGACAGACTGTAAAGGTACCCACAAGCGCAGCGGTACCATAAGCATGCGTAGCAGCATCTATACACCGTAGCAACTGTGATTTGGCTAGCGCAGTACACGCAGTCTGCGCAACAGCTTCGCCAGACGCGGCCCCAGCTTCGGCAAGGCCGCCAGCTCTGCGGCGGTCAGTAACCCTGTCCGAGCCGCGACGAGCACGAACACGGCTGCGCCTGCGGCAATGCCCAGCAGGCTCACGCCCATCGCAGCCAGCCGGTGCGTGGCTGCGATGCCCAAGCCGCCGAGCACTGCTTCGGCGGCCCAGGCCATGCCTAGCGCCGCCAGGCTCATGGCGGCGATCACCAGCGCCGGCTTCGCCAGGACGGCGCCAGGGGCAGGGCGCATGGCGGTGAGCCGCGCCAGAAGCGCCACATTCAGGCCAGCCGCCAGCATGTAGGCGGCTGCACCTGCAAGTGCCGCGCCGCTGATGCCCAGCGCCGGCACAAGTATGACGTTCAGCAGCACCTTGACGCCTGCGGCGGCCAGCATGCTGAACGCAGGAGCACGCACGGCGCCGAGGCCTTGCAGCAGCGCAGCCGCGATGATGCTGACGGTGCTGCCTGCAGCCGTCAGCGCCATATACCGCAATGCTTCGGTGCCTGCGGCATCCCCGTACAGCATGCGGTTAATCGGATCTGCCAGCACCGCAAGACCTGCGGATGCCGCCAGACCGATCAGCCAGAACCAGCGCAGCGCCAAGCCTGCTTGCTGTCTGACGGCTTCTGGCCCGCCCTTGAGACGCGCTTCGGCCATCGCCGGAATAAACAGCACCGAGAGTGACGTGGCAAGCATCGTCACCAGCTGCACCAGCGGCAGTCCGCGGTTGTAGATGCCAAAGGACACCATCGTTTGCACGTCGTCCAGCCCTTCACCGCGTAGCAGACGCGGAACGGTAAAGGTGTCCACCAGATTCATCAGGGGCACTGCCAGTGATCCAAGACAAACCGGAATGGCATAGATAAGCAAAGTACGTATCCATTCGGCATTTGAGCGTCTGATCACACGAGCTTGACCGCTTCTTCCAACTACCGCAACGTCATGTTCCACTGCTCCGGTATTTGAGCGTTCTCGGGAAGCATTCGCGGACAGTCTAGTCTGACTAATCTCCCTCGGTTGCTCCAATTCCGCATAAAACACTTCTGAATCCAAAGACTTTTCACATAATGCCTGCTCTTTCCGCCGATGTCTATATACGAATCCCAACATGACGATAAGCCCCGCACATCCTCCGGCTACCGAGCCTAACATTGCCCCTGAAGCAACTGTTTCAAGCGAAGCATCCTGTCGAATCAGCCACAATAACACCACAATCATGACCGTTACCCGCACCGTCTGTTCGACCACCTGAGATACAGCTGTAGGCACCATCTGTTGCATCCCTTGGAAGTATCCACGTAAACCTGTCATCAGCGGAACACATAACAAGGCTAAGGATGCCGCACGGATGGAAGGAATCACATGCTGATTTCCAATCAGACCTGCGATCCAAGGTGCACTTCCATACATCACCACCGCGGTAACCATGCCTAATCCGCCGAGCAGCATCGAAGATAATCGTATAATCCTTCGGCTCTCGTCTGGTCTGCCAAGGGTGTTCTGTTCAGCTACGAATTTGGATACAGCCAAAGGCAATCCAGCCGCAGCCAGCGTAATAATGAGCATATATAACGGATAGACCGTGTTGTAGATACCGAAGACACCGTCTCCCCCCAGATTTTGAAGGGGTATCTTTTGAAAAGCACCAATGATTTTGGAGATAATGGCGGCAAGACCCAGGATAAAAGCACCCTGTAGCAGCCTTGTTCCTGAAGATGGCTGTTTTATCAATTTCCCGTTTCCTTCCATGTGTATTCTGGCCTTCAAACGAAGCATAAGGCTTCCTTTGCTATTATACCTGCCAGAAGGCACACAATACGAACATCCTCTGATCATCAACTTGTGATCAGATGTCGTCGGAGTACTTGTGTAAACACTTATAGTTCATCTTATATGCAAAAAGCAAAAACTCCCGTATGCCCGGTTCAGGCTCACAGGAGTCCATCTGCTATCTATTGTTCCATTTGTTTGCCGAGGAAGCCTGCAGCCGTCTCAGCCATTTTAGTTTCCATCTGAGACATCTTCACGGATTCATCCTTGTTGAACAGGATAACGGTTCCGATGGGATCACCACCAGAGATAATTGGCGCGATAACAAAAGAGGATAACGTCTCGTCATGATCTTTGCTAAGCTCATAAGTACCATTGGTTGCTTCCATAATTGTCTTACGGTTTTCCATGCAACTCTCCACAAGGCTGCCAACCTGTTTATCCAAATACTCTTTCTTGGAGCCGCCTGCCACCGTGATAATGGTATCGCGGTCAGAAATCATCGTAACGTGACCTGTACTCTCATACAGCGATTCTGCATATTCTTTGGCAAAATCACCAAGTTCGCCAATGGGCGAATATTTCTTAAGAATAACTTCTCCATCCCGATCCACAAAAATCTCAAGCGGATCTCCCTCACGAATACGTAACGTACGACGGATTTCTTTAGGAATGACCACACGACCCAGGTCATCTATACGGCGGACAATACCAGTAGCTTTCATTTACATGTTGCCCCACTTTCTCGAGAAGATTTTTCAACTACTGTTCCTTAATGGGTAGAGGAAAGTCCCAGAACGTTTAGTGTGATTTCTTGACCATAGTATTCATCTGTTCCCATATCCTTATACATGCTTTGCGGAATATCCTGAATTAACTTTTTTATAAAGTGACAAAAATTGTCTCTCTACTCGTTTACGCTCCATGTAAACAAAAAAAACGAAGCAACAGAAAGAACCGTGGTCCTCCCGTGCTTCGTTATAGGTTGTCCATGTTACAGTGAGTATAACCCGTTTCAGCACGCTTCTTAGGCTTCCCTGAGACGTATGTTACAATCGCTGTAAATCAAACTATTTACTGCTTGTACCTTCTTCGGTTTTTGCATCTTTGTCTGTTCCTGTTGTACCTTGATCGGTTTTCGCATCCGTACCTTTAGAATCGGTTTTTGATTCATCTGTTTTCGTGCCTTCTGTACCAGTACCTGTCGTACCTTCAGTAGTGCCTTCCTCTTTTTTCTCCGTCTTAGGAAGTTTCACTTCTTTAACGATTTTGTCCAGCTCTTTTTGCATAAACGTATCGATCTCTGCAGCAGCCAGTTGGCTTTTCAATGTTTCTTTTTGTTCCGCTGTCAACTTGGAGAAGTCCGCTTCTGTGCGAGCTTCCACTTTCATAACGTGGTAACCGTACTCTGTTTCAACAGGATCACTGATTTTATTCAATGGCAGTGTTTTAGCAGCTTCTTTGAAAGCTTCTACCCAAGTTGAAACAGGTGTATCTTTATACAATCCACCATCAGGTACAGACCTAGTGTCATCTGAATATTTTTTCACGATTTCAGCAAAATCAGTTCCGCCTTCAAGTTTCGCTTTTACTTCTTTCGCTAACTTCAATGCATCTTCTTTCTTACGTTCTTTCTGTGTTTTTGAATCCGTGAATCCGATCAATACGTGACGTACAGAAGCGGTTGTGAACTGATCCTTGTTTTTCTCAAACTCTGCCTTGATCGCATCTTCGGTTACGCCTGTTTCTTTATCTTTGATTACTGTCATGATCCGAGTCATGTAGTCTTTAATATTCTGGTCTGTTAAATTTTGAGCTTTCAACATCTCAGTCCATTGCTCTTCCTTCACGGAAGCCTTCATTTTGTCGAATTGTTCGGATGCTGTTTTGGCTCCGGCCGTTTTGGCTTCTTCACTTGCTTTGCCACTCAAATATTCATAAGCAATCTCTTGCTTCACCAAGTATTCCTTAAAATCATCCATATCCATCATCTGTGCATACTCTGGATAGAGGAATTTCATAACACGTTGTTCCATGTCGAATTCATTCGCTGTAATTGTGCCACCATCATACGTAGCTACAACAGCGCTGTTATCTGTCGATTCTGGTGCTTTTGCTTCTTCCTTCTTGCCACATGCGGCAAGCAAGGACAGGGACAGTACTGCTACCAAACTTACGGACAGCACTTTTCCCACTTTTTTATACTTTGCTAACATCTTTTAGTTCCCCCTTTGATTTAAAAGCAGTCTTCATGGACTCCAGAAACTTTTCTACCAGCTCCATCAGTTGCTTATCCCCAAGACCCTTGCCTTTGACATGAATCAGCATATGGGGTCCTTGTTCAAATTGTACACGTCTTTCGAACTGATTTCCAATGTGCGCGATTTTTGACAGCTCGAAGGCATGTTCACGTCCTTCATAAAACTTGACCGTGAGATCATCTCCACGCTGCGTGATGGACTCAATACCGTAGATTTTGCCATATACTTTGAGGCGGGCCACCGCCATCAGATTAATGACAGCTTCCGGTAAATCACCGAAGCGGTCAACCAGTTCGTCCTCCAGTTCCATTGCATCGTCGAAGGAAGCAATAACTGCGACCTTTTTATAGATCTCAATCTTCTGAATACTGTCATAAATATAATCCGATGGCAAGTAGGCATCGATACTGAGATCTAGCGTTGTATTCCACTGATCGGAAGGAACAGGCTCTTCGCCCAGCATGGTAACTTTACGTTTGTTGATCTCTTCCGCCAGCATCTGTGAGTACAGATCGAACCCGACGGAGGCGATAAAGCCATGTTGCTCTGCTCCAAGCAAGTTACCGGCCCCGCGGATGGACAAGTCTCGCATCGCGATTTTGAACCCCGAACCAAGCTCTGTGAACTCCTTGATCGATTGCAGACGCTTCTCGGCAACTTCGGTAAGCACTTTGTCCCGCTGGTACGTGAAATACGCATAGGCAATCCGGTTAGACCGTCCTACCCTTCCACGCAACTGATACAGCTGGGAAAGTCCCATTTTGTCTGCATCATGCACAATTAGTGTATTTACATTTGGAATGTCCACACCTGTTTCAATGATACTTGTGCTCACGAGTACATCATACTCTCCGTCCAGGAAGTCGAGAATCGTCTTCTCCAGCTCGGTTTCAGTCATCTGTCCATGTCCAACGCCCACTTTGGCTTCTGGTACCAGATCCGAGATTTCAGCAGCCATTTCCTGAATGCCTTGTACCCGGTTGTAGAGATAATATACCTGACCACCACGCGCCAATTCACGCTCAATCGCTTCACGAACAAGCGCCTGACTATGTTCTACCACGTAAGTCTGAACCGGGAAACGGTTCTCTGGCGGTGTCTCAATAACGGACAAGTCACGTACACCCAACATGGACATGTGTAAAGTACGCGGAATCGGGGTTGCCGTTAGGGTCAACACGTCCACGTTTGTTTTGAGCTTCTTGAGCTTCTCCTTGTGTGTTACACCAAAACGTTGCTCCTCATCGACAATAAGCAATCCCAGATCTTTAAATACCAGATCCTGTGACAGCAAACGATGCGTACCGATAACAATGTCTATTGTACCGGCTTTGATACCTTTGGCCGTCTCATTCTGTTCCTTGCGGGAACGGAACCGGCTAAGGACATGAATATTGAACGGATAACCGGAGAAACGCTCACGGAACGTTTCATAGTGTTGCTGAGCCAAAATTGTGGTCGGAACCAGTACCGCCACCTGTTTGCCCTCGATTGCAGCTTTAAATGCAGCCCGAATCGCAACTTCAGTTTTCCCGTAACCAACGTCTCCACACAATAAACGATCCATGGGACGGTTTTGTTCCATATCTTTTTTGATTTCTTCAATCGCGCGCATCTGATCCCGTGTCTCGTCGTAAGGGAACATGTCTTCGAATTCCTGCTGCTCTGCCGAATCCTTGTCGAACCCATAGCCTTTAGATGTTTGACGTTCTGCGTACAGCTTGATCAGATCATCGGCGATATCCTGAACGGATGAACGAACCTTATTTTTAACCCGTGTCCACTCGTTACCGCCCAGCTTGTATATTTTCGGCTCCTTCTCTTCGGAACCCACGTATTTCTGAATGAGATCAATCTGTTCAATCGGAACAGACAATTTGTCGCCGCCTGCATACAGAATGTGCATGTAGTCTTTGTGAATACCGGCAACTTCAAGCGTACCAATACCCAGGTATTTACCAATCCCGTGATTTTGGTGAACGACATAATCGCCCACTTTCAGCTCGCTATAGGACTTGATCCGCTCGGCATTATCGATGTTTCGAACCGGTTTACGAGCTTTACGCTGCTTCTGCGAAAACATCTCGCCTTCCGTAATGACCGCCAAATGAATGGACGGCATCTCGAAACCGGTTTGCAAGTTCCCATTCAGCATCTCTGGCTCAGGGATGTCGTAATCCTGCAACACCCGGCGCATCCGGTCCATCCGCTCCTCGCCATTAGCCAGCATCAGCACCTGCACGCCCGCCTTCTGCCAGCGTTCCATCTCCGCCTTCAGCACGTTCATCTGTCCGTGGAAATCCTGCATGCCCCGGCTGATAAAGTTCAGAATATTCTGTGGCTGGGTATGCGGAACCTGACGCAAAAAGATCGACATAAAGATAGTCTGGAATGGACGCTCATAGAGCAAATCATCCCCATCTGCCGATAACGGCAGGTCCGGCAAGGTTTTGCCATTTTGCATCAGATGCAAGTTCCACTCCGATTCGTCTCTATCGAGTTGTTTCGAGGTTTCCGACAATCTTGCCGGCTCATCCATCACCAGAATGGTATCCTCCGGCATATAGTCATAAATCGTTTTATTCTCAGGATAAAGCGGGGAGATGTATTTGTACATTTCCGAAAAATAGACATGCTGACGCAGCAACTCAATCTCCCGATGCATCTCTTCCCGAAGGCGCAACTTTGCCTGGCGATCCGTCATTTTCTCCAACTGCTGTTCAAGCAAGATGGCCGCCGTATCCGCTGCCTTCCCCATACGTTCCCGATCAGCGATTAATTCTTTACATGGCAAAACAGTAATTTCCTCTATCCGTTCAATGGAGCGCTGATCCGCAGGGTCAAATGTACGAATGGAATCGATTTCGTCGTCAAATAACTCCACCCGATATGCAATCGATGAAGTCACTGGATAGAAGTCGATAATGCCTCCACGTACACTCATCTCTCCGCGAGATTCAACTCGCTCTACCCGTTCATATCCAAGCGTTACCATCTCAAGCAAGAACGAATCCAGTTGAAGCGTGCTGCCTTGCTTAAGCTGGATATGTGCATTTGCCATGACTTCCGGCAGTGGAACATAACGTCTTACCCCTGAAAAAGGAATGACAACAATGCCCCTGAAACCCTGAGCGCAACGGACCAATACTTCTATGCGCTGAGCGAGTGTTTCCGGACTAGATACCGCCGCCTCAGCAGCAACAAGTTCATTCGCAGGATAGATCAACACCTGATCTGATGAAAGCGCTTCCTGCAAATCTTCCGCTATTTTTTGTGCAGCAAACATATTATGTGTCACGACGAGCAATGGTCGATTCATCTCTTGGTGTAGCGTAGCCAGCATAATCTGACGAGCCGAACCGGATAGGCCCGAAACCAATTGCTCCTTCATGCCGGATTTAACCCCGGCTGTAATGGACGCAAAGTCCGGATCTTTGGAAAAAGCCTGTATGAGTGCTTGTAACAAAAGGGGCACCTCTCTTATAACTTTCTTGATTATAGAATATTGCACATATGATGTGCAGCATCTTCGGTCATTGGAATCTTTAAAAACTGGATACTTATTCCTTTTTGTCCTGTTTCATCATAAAGGATTACTCTAAACATTTCCACATCTGTTCCTACAGGACCACTCTGAATTCTATTACAAAGTTGAATACACCATGGATTCTGTTCCAACTGAAAAGAAGCCTCAGCAGGCTGCCAAGGCTATAAAAAGGACAAACCGCTGTAACCGCGGTCATCCTCTCTGTCATTTTTCAACATTTATCCATTCAATAGCATGAATTAAATCCCTACAGGCAATAGCTACTGGAGCGGATTTGCAAGCAGGCTCAGCTCGGGGTTGTGTTCCAGCGCTTCCTTACAATAATCGCATGTAATTCGAACGGTAACATCACCACCGGAATTATACGCTATTATATCCCTCCGCTCGTCGGGGGTCAAGAAATGAAAACCGAGCTGTGCTTCCGTAATTTTAGCCGAATCAATCTGGCCTATAAAGGTACGGCAATGCCGACATACATAATTCACTGACATAATTATGCCTCCTGAACATGGTTTATACATCCAGTATGCCCAGGTTGTCCGAATCAAAGTCGTCGCTTTAATCTTTTTTCCAGTGTAGCTTCCATTTTACTCGAATGCATCAGCCGTTGAATTTCGCCATCGTTTGCTCAAACGTATTCGTCAAACTATATTCCAGCGCATCACATGTTTGCTCAATCGTCTGCTCCAGCGCTTCTTTTTCTTTCTTCATGAACGTTGACAGTACGTAATCTACAATGGCATGTCCTGGATCAGGCCTTGATATACCCATACGAACCCGATTAAACTGCTGTGTACCTGTGTGCTGAATGATGGACTTGATTCCATTATGTCCACCGGCACTGCCCTGATAACGTAATCGCACCTTGCCGATTTCTGTATCCATATCGTCGTATACGACGATTAGATCTTCCAGACTCACTTTATAAAAATCCATGTAAGCTCGTACCGATTCACCCGAAAGGTTCATATAGGTCATCGGTTTGATTAGCACCGTCTTGACGCCGCCAATGTTGCCTTCTCCGATCAGTGCTTTACACTTGTTCTGTGTAATCGAAATGTTATGGCGATCTGCCAATCGATCCAGTGCCATAAAACCGATATTATGCCGGGTTTTGGCATAGTTTGAACCTGGATTTCCAAGTCCGACAATCCACTTCATCTTGTTCCCTCCTTCGAGCATCCATTAGGTGAAGCATGGACTTCGAATGTTATATTTCATATAATATCAGGAAAGTACGTATTGAACATTTATCCACCTAGGAAGGTGAGCGGGTTTTGCGCGAAGATAACGGACAACTGACTCAACATAGTGACTTTATTTATCATCTGGAACATCACGTGCCTGTGCAAGTGTACGACCGTGACACCCATATCGAGATTGGTGTGATTACCCGTTTTGATAGTCAATTTGTCGAAATTGCCGATACACTCTTTCACAGACGCCGTTTCCGTTTTATTTCCCGCCCGGGATATTAATGCGCCAGGCGGTTTTTTATCACATTAAAAACGGCACGCCGACAGGGGTTACATTTTCCGTTCAACCGGAAGACGTAACCCCTCTACTACTTTATGCAGACATCCTATTCAATTTCAAACAGCTTGCTGATTGACAATTCCTCATGAACCCGGATGATCGCTTCCCCAAGCAATGGTGCTACAGAAAGCACTTTAAGCTTGCTTGTTGGATTTGCATGTGTAATCGGAATTGTATCCGTTACGATGACTTCCTTCAGCGGCGCATTTTCCAAACGTTCCATCGCAGGGCCAGACAATACCGGGTGAGTACAGCATGCATATACTTCCTTCACGCCGCCTTCCATCAGAGCATTCGCTCCCAGTACAATTGTTCCGGCAGTATCAATGATGTCATCTATCAGAATCGCTGTTTTGCCTTCGATATTACCGATAATATTCATAACTTCGCTGACGTTCGGCTCAGGACGACGTTTGTCGATAATCGCAAGTGGCGCATTCAGGAAATCAGCCAATTTGCGCGCACGAACCACACCACCGTGGTCAGGCGACACCACAACCGGGTTTTCAATCTGTTTCGAGCGGAAATATTGAGCCAGAATCGGCACGCCCAGCAGATGATCGACCGGAATGTCGAAGAATCCCTGAATCTGCATCGCATGCAGATCCATTGCGATTACACGTGTTGCGCCTGCTTTTTCAATCAGGTTGGCAACCAGCTTGGCTGTAATCGGGTCACGTGAACGTGCTTTGCGATCTTGGCGTGCATAGCCATAATACGGAATAACTACGTTGATTGTTTTGGCCGATGCACGTTTCAATGCATCAATCATGACCAGCATTTCCATCAGATTGTCATTAACCGGCAAGCAAGTCGACTGCACGATATATACGTGGCAACCACGAACACTCTCGGAGAGTTTCACTTGAATCTCGCCATCACTAAAGCTGGTTGTATGAGATTCACCCATAGGAATCCCGATATAATCAGCAATTTGATGAGCAAGCTTGGGGTTAGAATTGCAAGTAAATATTTTTAATTTCGAGTCAAAATAAGTCATAAAATAAAAACCCTCCGTGCTGGTTCATTGGAATCTATAAGCGTCTGCGACATGTCGGCACCTCCCGGTTAACGGGAGGCAATTAGCTATCAAAACCCCTTATTCGGGTTTAGCGTTTTGTTTCTTGGCTTTCGCACGTCCGCGGATTTTTTCCGCGTAACCTGCTTTGTTTTCCTGACGTGGACGAGCAATCGCCAGATCATTCTCAGGAACGGATTGTGTCACGGTGGAACCTGCAACGACGTAAGCGCCTTTTCCAACCGTAATCGGTGCAATCAAATTGACATTGCTGCCTACAAAGGCATCATCCTCGATCTTGGTTACAGCCTTATTATATCCATCATAATTGACCGTTATTGCCCCGCATCCAACATTTACGTTCTTGCCTACCTGTGCATCCCCGATATAACTGAGATGTGACACTTTAGATCCTTCATCAATTGTAGCATTTTTCACTTCAACAAAGTCACCAATTTTTACGTTTCGACCTAACTTAGTGCCGGGACGCAGATTGGCAAAAGGACCTACGGTCGCATCAGGGCCAACTTCTGCCTTCGAAAGCACCGAATGTTTAATTGCGGCACCATCTTGTATGATGCTGTCTTCAATGTCTGCATGAGGACCGATATGACATGCCTCGCCAATCGAAGTAGTACCTTTAAGAACGGTTCCCGGATACAATACCGTATCTGATCCAATCGTAACATCTGCTCCGATATATGTCGATGACGGATCAATAATGGTTACACCGTTCAACATATGACGGACAGCCAGACGCTCGCGCATATAAGCTTCAGCCTGCGAAAGTGCAAGTCTGTCGTTTACTCCGATGGACTCCGCAATATCATCAGACATATAAGCCTCAACCACTTCACCTTCGCTCTTGAAAATGCCAACCACGTCTGTCAGATAATATTCACCTTGTGCGTTCTGGTTAGTCACCTTCTCCAGTGCGGCGAATAACTTCGCATTGTCAAAGCAGTACGTGCCCGTATTAATTTCCTTTACGGCATCTTCCTGCGGTGTGCAATCCTTTTGTTCCACGATTCGCTGTACAGAACCATCTTCCCCGCGGATCACGCGTCCATATCCCTTCGGTATATCGAGCTCAGCTGTGAGAACTGTAGCAGCTGCGCCGCTTTCCTCATGAAGCTTCATCAGACCTTCCAACGTTTCGCTGGTAACGAGAGGCGTGTCGCCACAAACTACAATCGTTGACCCATGTTCATTGCCGAGCAGGGATTTCACCTGTTTTACAGCATGCCCTGTTCCGAGCTGTTCCGCTTGAAGTGCGTACTCCGCTCTGGAACCTAAAAATGACTGCACCGCTTCGGCCCCATGTCCGACAACAACTACGCTGCGTTCAACGCCTGCGCGAAGTGCTGCATCCAGCACATGTCCAACCATCGGTTTACCGCATACGGGATGCAGTACTTTGTACAATTTGGATTTCATTCGTTTGCCCTGCCCTGCGGCAAGAACAATTGCCATGCGTTTCAAAATTAACGACCTCCTGTTCTGAAAATCCCATTGAATACCTTACACATTCATCTCCAATGAGAATCATTCAGCCGGCTTCAAGCCGGTCTTGTTCATCGCCTGCTGTCTCTGTAATCACGCGTAACAACAGATTCACGATCATGCCATGACCTCATATGTTACGCCGTGTACCCGCGAGCTTAACTGAATCCCAACGATTCCTAAGATGCCGCTCTGCAACCGAACGCAGGACGCGCTCCGGTTCTCTTTTGAATAAACTCAATACTGAATATATCTTATTCCGGTCAAAAAGAAAAGAGAGCCATAAGACATGGCTCTCTTTTCCTTCGAACCCCAATAATGTTCTCAGGCACCTTCTTCAATGACTTCTTCCTCAGTAGCTGCACGATCGTACTCAGTTAATACTGCTGCCTGAATCTTCTCGCGCGTACCAGAAGAGATCGGGTGGGCGATATCACGGAACTCTCCGTCAGGAGTCCGCTTGCTCGGCATTGCAACAAACATTCCGTTGTTACCATCGATGACACGAATGTCATGAACGACGAATTCGTTATCGATGGTAATGGATGCGATAGCTTTCATTCTCCCTTCCGAGTTAACGCGGCGGAGTCTGACATCCGTAATTTGCATGTGTGTGTTCACCACCTTTTTCCATCAGAACTTGGTGTATAATTCCACACAGCCTATACGAACTCCTTCTTTTCAAGACCATAAAAATATCCTAATTTCAGGAATTTTTTTATTTAATACACAATTCGACAACGTTAGTGCCAGGTCGATGGAAAAGAACCTTTCCCGACATGTAATTCGTCATTATTCTACAGGTTAAAATAGTTACCTGGCGAGACAGAAATGTGTCTGGTCTTGGCATCAACCGCTGTCAGCTTCGCGAGAGATACATAATCCGTCAGCAGACGTTCCTCTGAATCTACGGAACCGGATTCCACCAACACGCCAACTCCCGCCACCGTTGCATTGAACTCTGCGAGCAAATCAATCATGCCTTGAACGGTACCCCCGGCTTTCATAAAATCATCCACGATCAGTACGCGGGAATGTTCTTTCATCGCCCGGCGAGATAGGGACATGGTATGCAGACTTTTGTGCGATCCCGATACATAATTAATACTTACGGCCGATCCTTCCGTAGCCTGATGGTCCCTGCGAACGAGTACAACAGGAAGGTTAAGCTGGGCTCCAGTCGCATAAGCTAGCGGGATGCCTTTGGTTTCCACCGTCATGACTACATCAATATTCATATCGCCAAAAGCCGTTGCAAAGATCTTACCCGCTTCATTCATCAGGGCCGGCTGTCCAAGAAGATCTGACATATACAGATACCCTCCAGGTAAAATCCGATCCGGCTGCGCAAGCTGCGTAGACAGCCGCTCAGCAAAAGCAAGAGCATGTTCTTCCGATACTTTCGGAATCCACTTCACTCCACCAGCAGCACCTGCCAGCGTATGCAGTTCTCCCGACCCACCTTCTTCGAACACTTCCTTAATAATAGCCAGGTCCTCACTGATGGACGATTTGGCAGCACCATAACGTTCGGCAAATGTGGTGAGCGGAATCACCGTATGTGGTCTGGATAATAAGTATTGCGTCATTTCAACCAGCCTTGCGCTTCGTTTTAACTTCTTCACAGAGATCCATCCTCACGATCACGGAAACATCCAAATCCGAATAATTATTTAAAAATATACCACCTTTATACGTGTTTGTACATTATAAATAGTAAACTTACGTTAACAACCTTACAGCGTAGACCTCTTTACAGAACCCCCGAAGTCCGTTATAAATACGTGCAACTTTGGCTTCCTTGGACACAAGTCCGAATACCGTTGGTCCACTGCCAGACATCAATACTCCGTCTGCTCCAAGACGAATCATCGCATCCTTGAGATGCTGCACTTCCGGATACAGCTTGAGCGTAACATCCTCCAAGACATTGCCCATCTGATTGCAGACCTCTGTAAAGGATTGACTTCGAATGGCCTGTTCCATTCGGGATGCACTTGGATGCCGAACAATCTTGTCACTACGGAATCGTCCATATACATCTGCCGTGGACACATTGATTGGAGGTTTGGCTAAAATAACCCAGCATTGAGGGGGGTTAGGAATTGGGGTTAACTTCTCCCCCCGCCCTGTTGCCAGTGCAGTGCCGCCTGTAATACAGAACGGAACATCCGAGCCCAGTTCTGCACCCAGCTCTTGCAACTCCTGATCCGGTATATTCAGCCGCCATAGACGGTTTAATCCACGCAACGTTGCGGCCGCATCACTACTACCTCCGGCAAGGCCAGCAGCTACAGGAATTTTTTTATCCAGATGAATGTGGACCCCTGTACGCACGTTGTAACGTTCCTTAATCAGTCTTGCCGCCTGAAATGCCAGATTCTTCTCATCCAGCGGAATATAACCCGCCTGGCTTGAGATGACAATCGTATCTCGAGGAAGTTCCGACATCTCCAGTCGATCAGCCAGATCAACCATCGTCATGATCATTTCAACTTCATGAAATCCATCACTTCTTTTATGTAGGACATCCAACATCAAATTAATTTTAGCAGGCGCTTTTTCGTAAATTTTCAAGACGTTCACCCGTCCTCACCTTTTCCCTAAGACAACTTAACATATTATATCAAAATGGGGCTGTCAAGTCATTTGTATTCCACATCTATGGGGAAAAAGCGGGGTGATTCCTGAGAATTGCCCCGCTCTCCAATCTGGATGAACCTGATTATGATTTACGCGCTGCTTGCTCAGCCATTTGAATCGCTCGTTTCACCATGTTACCGGCATCCTTGGCCTTAATTCCGCCCCAGCCTTCCTGCTGAACGGTATCATAGAAACCCAGATCCTTCGCTAGTTCATACTTCAGTTCTTCGGACATGACACTTCTTCTTCTCCGACTCATGAACCATCCTCCTCCAGATCTTATTCAAGACACAATGAGTCCTGCAATTCGGGGTTGTTCACCCCCAAGCCCCAAGTTTTGGTTTAACATCCCCGTCTTAGTAGGGAGCTTTCCCATGACCTGTGACCTGTCCACATAGTATGCCGCCTGCATTCCGTAGTCATTCCTGCAATACAAAAAAGCGATCCACCTATAGGTGAATCGCCCGTAAACCAATGCTTACGTCTCCATGTTGTAAGAGTTAGTCTCACTGCCCGGGTCAAAGACCATGACTTCCACAGACTCCGTAAGTATATCCGCATAGCTGTATGATACTCGCTTGAAGGTTTCTTGTTCCTCATCAAGCTTTACAATAAAAACAGAAGGGTACGTTTCTTCCAATACACCCGTACGCTCAATCGTCTTACGGCGGCCACCATTAGCCCGCAGCGTGATTTTCTGACCAATATGTGCATCGAGATTGCGTTTGATATCCAACAGCGTATTTTTAGCCATTGTGGACGTCCACCTCTTTTCTTGTCCATTATACTGTATTTTACAGTCATTGTCAAATCAAAGCTAAATATTATATCAGCACTAAAAAGTCGTTGTCAATGAATTTTTTTGCAAAATAAAAAAGCCCTTTTCAGGGCCTTTTTCGAATCGCAATGTGAACTTCACATGACTTCATTATTGTGCTGCCACATGAATAAATCATACTGCGGATGGATTCACTTTTAGCGTAGATAGATCATTAAGTCCCGGCAATCCTACCCGGTAACTTCCCTTCGTTTCCACACCGCCTACACCTTGGATGCCGCTAATCGTGTTATGCAGTATATCATTCATGTTCAAGGTATCACGAACAGATGTGAAAGAAGCCTTAGCAGCCACGTAGACCGGATCAAGTGCATGGATGAGAATTCGCCCAGGCGAACTGGCAAAGTTCGCACCCGCACGTAGCAATGCCTCAAAGTGGGACTGACATGCTCCAGCAATAATCGTCAGTGCATCCAAATGGCGCTCGTATTGCCTTGCAACCTGAATAGCCGAGACAAAGTTTTGTGAATTTTTATAGCTCCCCAGACTGTAGAGGTCATAGGGCTGGCGTGTCTTTAACACACCGTCATGACCGGTAATCACAACGATATCCGGACGAACCTTGGGTAGCAGACGATATAACGTATCAGCCATCGCGGACTCATGTACATACTGCCCTTCTGCAGGAACACGAAGCTGTTCGTACAGGTTCATACTTTTCTTCAGATAATTCGGGTCGCCATCCAAATGTAGCACCTTACCGGGCATTTCAAAATAGGCGGGTTCTTGCTGTGCAGTCCATTCCTGCATCAGACCTTCCCGGTTACGCTCAGCCTGCTCCATGCGATTCTGCTGCAAGCGTGAGAGTGTCTGATGAGCTTTAATATGTGCCTGACGTGTCTTAGCGTTCTGTGGTTCATAAGGAACCTGTATCAAATCGTTCACCGGGGAGTCTGCCAAGAGCCGGAACTCGGTCCCTTTAATGACCGCAGCATCCGACTGGAGTCCTTCTACCCGGAAAGTCACATCGCCGCCGTATGACTTCCGAACGACCAAGTCTCCGATATTCATCACCATTATCACCTCTACCCCATCGTATGGGCAGAGACCCGGATTGGTTCATTGAAATTAAAGCTCGCCGCGAACCCCGGCCTCCCACATCACGGTACTAAGGGTTGCATACTCCTGTAGACTCAATGTCTCACCACGCCGTGAAGGTTGAATGCCTGCCTGTTCTAACAGGAGGTCTGCCTGTTCCCTGTTCTCCTTGGTGAAGAAACGAGCTTTGAGATTATTGGAGATTGTTTTTCTCCGCTGGGCAAAAGAAGCCTGTACCACCTCGAAATAGTGTGCTTCGTTCGGAACCTGTACTGGTGGGTGCTCACGCACCTTCAACTTAATTACTGCAGACTCTACATTCGGCTGTGGGATAAATACCGTAGGCGGCACCACACAGACCAGTTCTGGCATACTGTAATACTGCACGGCGATGCTTAGGCTACCATAATCTTTAGAACCTGGTGCAGCCGCCATGCGTTCGGCTACTTCCTTCTGTATCATGACCACAATGCTATCCACTGGCAGCTTTTCTTCCAGCAGCTTCATCATGA
This sequence comes from Paenibacillus xylanexedens, assembly GCF_007680605.1. Classification (GTDB taxonomy): domain Bacteria; phylum Bacillota; class Bacilli; order Paenibacillales; family Paenibacillaceae; genus Paenibacillus; species Paenibacillus xylanexedens_B. The sequence goes on along the minus strand of NZ_VEIO01000013.1, from coordinate 16,719 downwards.
TCGGCGTCGTTACATAATAGGGAAGGTTCGCTACAACGCTGACTTTATCGACTGAAGCAAAATCCGTAGCAAACAGCTCGGCCAGATCCAGCTTGAGCACATCCCCATGATGAACACGTACGTTGGGATAGGGCTCCATCACTTCTCCCAGAATCGGTAGCAGGCGCTGATCAATCTCTACAGCCGTAACAGGGCCAGCTACACGCGCAAGACGCTCTGTAAGTGCTCCAATACCCGGACCAATCTCCAGCGCTCCCTTGGACTCGTCCAAATCAGCCGCGCCTACGATTTTGTTCAAAATATTTTGATCGATCAAGAAGTTCTGACCCAGACTTTTTTTGAAAGAGAATCCATGCCTTTGAATAATTTCTTTGGTACGTTTGGGTGTTGCTATTTCAATGGTTTGCTCCATATCCTTCATATGCTCACATTCCTTCACGTTCGATTTGCGCTAATGCAGTGGAGAACTCTTCTCTTGTAATCTGAAATACACTCAGCCGTTTATGGAACTGCTTGCCGTTACAATACCCGATACCAAGCAGATTGCCCATCTCCATACGTCGTGCGGCTGCTTGTGGGTGTATAATCAATCCTGCTTCAATGAGGTCCTCCCAATCGATTAGACTAGGTGCACCCTCATAAGATGTGTGTACGTGAGCAAGTGCATGACGAATCGCTTCCGGTGAAGCGTTCTCTACGCCGATATCTCCTTTACGTGTTGCATCTGCCTCTGGAATGAAAGCATGTTTGCAACCTGGAATCTTGTTGGCAATAATTTTACGGATACGTTCTCCCGCATGATCCGGGTCCGTCAGGATAATGACGCCGCGTCTCTCCTGGGCAAGTGCAATTCGTTTCAGAATACGCTGATTAATGGCAGAGCCTCCGGTTTCAATCGTATCCGCTTCTACCGCCCGACGAATCGCTACCGTGTCGTCACGGCCCTCCACAACAATCACTTCTTTTATCATGTTCCTTTTCTTCCTTTCTAACGCAAAAAGAAGAGGAATATCCTCTTCTCTGCCAAACGGCGGAGGAGACTGAATTCAGACTCCCCCGCCGCATATTCCGCATGAATCATTCATGCAACTATTTTATAGCATTCCCATTTCAAAGTAAAACGATTTTAGTTTGCTTCCGGCTTAACTGGACCAATCACATAGACCGTTTTGCCTTTTTTACGTCCGAAATTCAGGGCATGCTTCACACTGTCGTAATAAACGTCAATTTTGTTGCCTTTAATAGCGCCGCCTGTATCTTCCGCACGACGGAAGCCGAGGCCCTCAATGTATACCCACCAGCCAATTGGAATGACCTTGGGATCAACTGCAATGGTGCGCCCCTCCGTTACACGAGTACCGGAAGCTGTTTTTGTACCAATACCCGGCTCTTCAGAAGAGTAGGCTGTCATCGATACATTTTTCAAAACTTTAGAGTATTTAAAAGAATTTCCGGAGACCGTAATCACCTTGCTGCCCGAGGCAGATGTTTTCTTCGAGTTCGTTGTTACAGCTTTTTTGGTCGTCGAAGTTTTGGCAGATACCAATTGAACCTCAGGTTCCTTCACAACCGGCTTAGCCTTCGTACCTACCGCGATCACTTTATCTACACGATTGGTGGCAACCGTTTTACCTACCACTTTTTTGGAGACGAGTTCTCCATCTTGAAATACCTTTTCGATATGTTGCACGATTGTGCCTTCCTTGCCTTTCACTACAACACGGTTATCCCCTTGGAACAAACTTGGGTCTGCCGTTTTCACAACCTTGTAAGCAATCGGTTGTTTCACATCCACTGTATGCTTTGTTACACGCACTACACGAATCTTCATATCCGCTTTAATTGCGGTTCCGAGCGCTGGATACACTTTATCATGATCTTCAACTTGAATACCTGATTGCTGAATTACACCCTGTACCGATGAATCGGTTGTATAAAGAGTCTTGGTGTCTCCGTCTGCCGTGATTTTAACTGGAACGGCCCGCTCAATAACGATTCGGTCTCCGTCGGTAATCGCCCCGTTCATGGGCATGGATACCTTGTCGTGAGGGCTGACTGTGATTGACTGCTCCTCCAGCATTTCCTGAAGCATTCCTGTACGAGTCTCTACCACTTGAGCTTTGCCGTCAATAACCAGTGAAACCTGCTTCCCGGCCTGACCGTAAACGACTAACAAGATCATGATTGCAAGCGCAATTGAGAATATCGCGATCAATGCCATTTGACGCAAGTTCTCATGCTTCCACCGCAACGCGAAAGACTTACTGGATGATCGTGACTCATGGGTCTCTTCTGGTTGGAATATGCCCACTTCTCCGTCCTCCTTCATAGCCTCGCCGTCTAAAGTAATGCATGATGTCTTTGACGCGACTATAACAATTTTTCTACAGAACGCAGATCAGAGATAATGACCGGTTCTGCACCATGAACCCCTCTTCGCAACATGATGTCATCCTCCTGAATACCTACCGTATGATGACAATATTTCTTTTATTCAAAACAAAAAAAGCCAAAGAAAGAGTGTAAGAGACCCTTTCGTGGCTTCCGAATGATTTTGAATATCGGAAATTCATGCACGAGGTTGCCTCTCTTTTTCCGCTTGCGAGGTTAGCTGTCGGGTTCGGGCGAAAGAGAGCCGCCCTATCTTAGGTCACCCGCTCATGGCGGACGCCCTTGAATTCACCCCGAGACCCAAAGAAGAAATCAAATACGGCTTCGCAGAACATTCCGCTGCTTTTGGGTCAGCGAACGATGCGCACCGGCTAGAATCACCGATGTTTAAGCCCTATTGGTTCCCCCGCTCTCCGTTAACGGAGACTCAGCGAGATTGATTCATGAAAGTAATGTTGTCTCATCGGAAAGTGTCCCTTTGTTCATCCCCCGAACATCTGTCCAATTTTCCGCGCAACAATTCACTGAAAAGATGATATCCTGTTTTGATGCATGTTGTAAAGCGTGGATCAAGTACGTTTTTCTAAATATTTGGTTAAAATATTGTAATATTCTGCAATTATTCGAAGCAAAGAGCAAATTAACTCTCTGTATCTCCCTTTTTCACCCGATTTACTCGTTTTCTTATCGAATCCCAAATCGTTCCATGGCATTTTTGGTGGTAATTGAAGCAATTTCCTCTACCGAAATGCCTTTAATTTCCGCAGCTGCTTCAGCAACCAGACGTACATGCGCTGTCTCATTTCGTTTTCCACGATAAGGATGAGGTGTCAGATACGGGGAGTCCGTTTCTAAGAAAAATCGATCCATCGGAACCTTGGCGAGCACTTCTTTCGGTTGCTTGGCATTTTTGAACGTGATCGGTCCTCCAAAGGACAGATGGAAGCCTAAATCCAGACACATTTTCGCCGTTTCCCAGCTACCGGAGAAAGAATGCATCACACCTCCAACCTCACCAGCCTTCTCCTCACGCAAGATACGCACAATATCCTCATGAGCATCCCGATTATGGATGACAATGGGCATACTCAATTCACGTGCCAATGAAATTTGTTGTCGTAATACGCGGTGCTGTACCTCCTTAGGAGAAGTGTCCCAATGATAGTCTAGACCGATTTCGCCAATTGCTACCACTTTCTCATGTTTGCACAATGATGCAATCCATTCGAGATCACCCTCTTGCATCGTAATGGCATCCACCGGGTGCCAGCCTACAGCTGCGTGGATAAAATCATACGTTTCGGCCAGTTTCATCGTTGTTGGAATCGTCTCCCGATTAAAGCCAATATTAATCATGCGAGTAACTCCTGCCTCAACGGCCCGCTGAATCATGTCCTCTCGGTCTTCGTCGAATTGTGGTGCATCCAGATGAGTATGTGTGTCGAATAACATGCTTTCTCGTTCTCCCTTCATGTCGAAAGTCAAATGCCGAAGATTTGTTCATGGGAACTCCTCTTATTCTTGTACAGGAATTCTTTGCGTTTGAATTTCAAATTTATTTTTTTGCATCATTAAATGATTGGGACAAGCATCAATTTCAGTATTTTCAGTTTTAGCACTCAAGCTACTATATATAGAAGAAAAATAAAAAGTCAAATCAACATCTGGCAAGGAAAGGCGTTAGAAACTGTATAATTACTCACTCGAATTACAAAATTATGTCGATCTACACATCCTCCCCATTAAAGCAGATTAATGTATCATGTAAAATAGCTCTCTTGGAAAGTCTTTTGATATCAAAATGTTTCATCCTGTTGCATCGACTCAAGCTTACAGAAAATAGGGGCGTATATGGGACGGTAATTCATGAAGGATGGCATCCACCTTGTTTTGCGGATAGTACAGATGATGTTTGCCCAGATGAAGTCCACTGATGGAACGAACAATGTCAGAAACCTCTGACAGCTCATGCAACTTGTCCTGCCGATCGAGCAGAAGAATTTGCTTATCTGTGGATTGATCTGGACGAAACACATCATACGGATTATCCGTCGGAAAATCAATTTCAAGATCATACTCGGGATTCAATCCTGCTTGTACAAAAGCTTCCCGAATCTCTTCAATGATGTCCAAGTCGATCTGTTCAAGTTCCACATATTTATATAACCTGCGATCCATAAAACGTTCGCACAACTCACTTAGAACAGAATCGTCCTCCTTACGCCACTGCATAAAAGCTGTTTGAATTAGCGATTCGTCAAGCTGCAGATATTCACTAACTGAAACTTCTCCATTAAACAGTTTGGGCAGTGGCTCTACCATGAAACGGAATGGAAAACCCTGCTTTACAAGTTCTTTGGCCCGCTTAAAGATTTGTCGCAATATAATCTCGGAGCTACGCGTCACAGGATGGAAGTAAATCTGCCAGTACATCTGGTATCGTGACATCAGATAGTCTTCCACAGCATGCATACCAGACTCTTTGACTACGATTCGTCCATGAAATGGACGCAGCATGCGCAGAATACGATCCAAGTCGATCGTGCCATAATTTACTCCTGTAAAATAGGCATCCCTAAGCAAGTAATCCATTCGGTCCGCATCAAGCGGACTGGTTACCAGGTTCACGACAATCGGTTTATCATACGTCTTCTGGATAACGGAAGCCACTTTTTCATCAAAATCAGGAGCATACCGTCTTAGAATCGCCCCTACTTCGGTATCACCCTTGATAATGCGGCATGTCCAATCCTCATGATTCATGTCAAAAGCCTCTTCAATGGAATGAGAGAATGGTCCATGTCCGAGATCATGAAGTAAGGCGGCGCACAACGTCACCAGCTTTTCTTCCTTGGGCCAGTCCGAATAGTGGCTTCGTTCAAACTGAGAGATGATTTTTCGGGTAATTTCGTATACACCTAGCGAATGGGAGAACCGACTGTGCTCTGCCCCGTGAAAAGTAAGATAAGATGTTCCTAATTGACGAATACGGCGTAGCCTCTGAAATTCAGGTGTGTTGATCAATTGCCATATAATCGGTTCTTGCACATGAATATAATTATGTACCGGATCTTTAAATACTTTTTCTTCCGTCAAACGATGTTCCATTTCAATTCACTCCTTTGAAATTGTTCTCTTGCCATAAAGAATAGCGCGTCCAGCTTCAATTTTCACCAACAATTCGACATGGAATGACGAATTTTGTCGAATAAAGCACTTTTGTCGTTTTCCAAATCGACAAAGCTGACATGGATGTTTAAATACGAAAAATTGCTTTTAATCCCTTACCACCAGCAAACTTAAGAAAAATACCCTTTATTTTAAGCTAATTTTAAGGTTGACTGTTTTGGGAATCGTTGGTATGATGGGTATCATAAAACATAAAATAATGTCGAATAATGACAATGATAGTTAGCTGAGAGGAGCACTGATTATAATGATGAAATCAACAGGTATTGTAAGAAAAGTGGATGAACTGGGACGGGTAGTTATTCCAATCGAATTGCGTCGTACGCTCGGTATTGGCGAAAAAGATGCTTTGGAAATCTACGTTGATGGTGAGCGCATCATGCTCAAAAAATACGAGCCAGCTTGTATCTTCTGTGGTAACGCTGAGAACGTAACTTACTTCAAAGGTAAAATCGTTTGTAACGAATGTATTTCTGAAATCCCTGCACCTGTAGCAAAATAAGAAAAACAAGTATACTGGAATTATGCAAATCGTTAATTCTAACCTTTTTATATTTCCTTATCGCCTTCCTGGTGTAATCTCACCTTGGAAGGTTTTTTTCTAACCTTAAGAGCAGACACATATCTTTCACATTTTGGTGCACTGCTCTTTTTACATTTTAAGGTTATATTAAGCTTGGTTTTAATCTCTCTTTAAGGTAATTACAACTAATTTTGGCATTTTTAAAATTTTAGACTACCCAATCAACGCATTATATACGTCCCGTTTTGCCAAACCTCGATCAGCTGCTGTTTTTTTCATCGCATCTTTACGGCTGTTTCCTTCATTTTCATAGTGCTCAACATGTTCTTCCAGCGACAAAACCTGCCACCAAGCCTCCCGTTCGGCCTTACGTTCCTCTTCCCTGATCCCTTCAACCAACAAACAATATTCACCTAGAGGCGGGTGCTCTTCGAGCCATTCTATACATTCCTTCAGGCTACCTCTAACAAACTCCTCATGCCGCTTGGTCAACTCACGAGCCAGTACAATGGAACGTTCGCCCAATATTTCCTCCAGATACATTAACGTTTTGCGAATCCGGTGAGGAGACTCATAGAAAAGCAACGTACCATTCGACTCATTGAAGGCTTCCAGTACCCTACGCATGTCCTTTTTCTCTCGTGGCAAAAAACCACCGAAGGTAAACCTTTCCGTTGGTAATCCGGATACGATCAGAGCAGATAATGCTGCATTCGGACCAGGAATCGGTATGACCGTAATTCCGGCTTCAATCGCGAGCTTTACCAGATCAGAACCTGGGTCAGAAATAGCCGGTAATCCGGCATCGCTGACCAGTGCCAAATTTTTTCCTTCTATTATATAGCGGATCAGTTCAGGGCCACTTGCTCCCTTATTGTGCTCATGATAGCTAAACAGCATCGAAGGTGTAATCTCAAAATGAGTGAGCAACTTACGCGTCTGACGAGTATCTTCAGCGGCAATAATATCGCAAGCCTGTAAAGTCTTGATGGCCCGGAATGTCATATCCTCCAAGTTTCCAATCGGTGTCCCAACCAAATATAATTTACCTGTATGTTCGGACTGCTCATTAAAGCTTTTCTGGACTTGTAAAGACATCTAGTTTCCTCCTTCCTTGGAGCGTTCAACATCCTGCTGACCATAGTAGATCTCCATTATTTCATCACAATAGCTTCCCTGTTCATTGTAAACAATAAGTGGCGGCAACATGCGTACCTCTGGCTTGCCATCTTTCATCGCTTCAATTAACACCATGTTCGCCTCCAGATGAGCACGCGGATGCACCATACGAATACGTTTGGGTTCCAGCTTGTATTCGCGCATCAATGATATGATCTCACCGAGACGTTGCGGTCTATGAACCATGGATACTTTTCCACCATTGCGCACAAGACGATTGCATGCTTGAATGACTTCCTCAAGGGTACATCCGATTTCATGACGTGCCATCGCCTGATGGGTATTCATCTTGAGGTCACTTCCATTCAGCGGCATGTATGGGGGATTCACTGTAATGGCATCATATACTGCATGTCCTGTTTCTTTAACCAATTCTCGCAAATCTCCCTCACGAATATGGATGGACTCACCCAATTCATTCAGCTGCACACTCCGGCGTGCCATATCCGCAAGTCGTGGCTGAATCTCAATGCCTTCCAGACTTGCCTGCGTACGTGTTGTCAGTAAAATAGGAACAACCCCATTTCCTGTGCACAAGTCCAGGACACGCCCACGTTTCGGAACAGAAGCAAATCGGGCCAGCAATACAGCATCCATAGAAAAACTGAACACCTCATCACTTTGAATTATTCGCAAATTATGAGAGAGCAGATCATCAATCCGCTCTGAATCCTGTAAAAATACTTCTTGGTCTGTCATAAGGTACTCTCATCCTCCGGTACGTTAAACGTTTATAACCTTGAAAAAAAACCGTAGGGAATCCCTACGGTCACTTCATTTATTCAAAAAAGACAGGCAGAACAGACAATCGCCTTCCGTCCGCAAGTGTCCGTAATAGACGTTGCAGATATGGAATCCTTCATGATACAGCCGAGCCAGGTTATCATAACCTTCGCCAACTACATCTTCACCTGGAGCTGGACCTGCAGGTCTTGCGACAGGAGCAAGAGCAGACGAGATCGGCAGATCTGCTGGCGCTTCACGCTTAAGCAGTTTGCGTAACTGCTCATTTTCGATGGTAAGCCGCTGATTATCTTCCAGCAACTCTTTCACAATCATTTTTAATTCTGCTAAATCACCGTGCAACTGACCCATTTGGGTTTCCATTTCATGAATGTGCGTAAACAGATTTTTCTTTTCCAAGTTTCCACCCCGAAGCAACCTTTATGGTTTACTTGATAACGACGTCATCCAGCGGAAGTTCTTTGACTTTACTGATGTCGAACAGTTGAACATGCACCGTGCGGTTACCGGCATTAATCCCGACAACTTTGCCTTCACCCATTGAGGTGACGACCAGTTTGCCTACAGCTGGCAACTCTTCTCTCACGCTCTCATAATTATCATGCTCAAATTTCAGACAGCACATAAGTCTTCCGCACAACCCTGAAATTTTCGTCGGATTCAGTGACAGGCTCTGATCTTTAGCCATCTTGATAGACACAGGCTCAAAATCTCCCAGCCAAGAGGAACAACACAACACACGGCCGCAAGGCCCTATTCCACCAAGCATTTTTGCTTCATCGCGAACACCAATCTGTCTCAGTTCGATTCGTGTACGGAAGATGCTTGCCAGGTCTTTGACCAGCTCGCGGAAATCGACTCTGCCCTCTGCTGTAAAATAAAAAATAATTTTATTGCGATCAAACGTGAATTCTACATCGACCAGCTTCATTTTGAGGCCATGGTCTCTGATTTTATTTAAACAAGTGCCGAATGCTTCTTTGGCTGCACGCTTGTTCTCATCCACCACACGGGCATCTGTATCGCCTGCAACGCGGATAACCTTTTTGAGCGGCAAAACCACATCGGCCTCGCCCACTTCCTTCTTGCCCACGACAACCTTACCATACTCAACCCCTCGTGCCGTTTCCACGATCACGCAGTTTTCTTTCTCAATGGGAAGGTCCAGGGGATCGAAGTAATAAATTTTGCCCGCCTTTTTGAAACGGACACCCACTACACTGTACAAAAAATTAACCCCCTTGTAAGCCAACCCCACTTCGTCTGAAGCCCTGACTTCTTAGGGAACCCGCCGAAGTTATAACCGTTTGCATAGGATTGGAACTCACGCGATCCTCCACTCTTATGCCAAACCGATCAAAAATTGCTCCAGACAAAGCTGGCCATTGACATTAAAACGCAATTTTTTTCTGCATGCCGCGGCCAAATCCATATAGGAGACCCACTGCTCTGTGCTACGGGTATGTGCCAACTGAGACAGCATGTCTAACTGATCTATAAAAACGATATGTTCATGCCTACCGTACTGAACATACAGCATGTCCCTGAACCACAAATGGAACAAACTAAGCAGCATGTCCAGGTGTTCCGAGAGTCCTGTTTTGAAAAGCTTCTGCTGAGCCGAGATCAAAGATGTACTTCCTCTGCCCAGGGACTCCTTCCCTAATTGTAACATTACGTTTCTAATTTCTGCAAACCAATTCTGCTGGAGAATTTCTCTACATGCTTCCAATCCTGACGCTAAATGGACGGCAGACCGTGCAAGATTCGCAGGATAACCTTCCTCAATCAACGATTGAAGCATTTCCTCCGGATTCAGTGCACTGAACGGCACCATCTGAGAACGTGAGCGAATGGTAGGCAACATGGCTTGTCCATTATCCGTAATCAGAATTCCTACTGCCGGAACTTGAGGTTCCTCCAGAAACTTCAACAAGCTGTTCGCAGCTTGAACCGTCATTTTCTCAGCTTGCTCTATAATATATACTTTGGGATGCCCCGCCTCTGAACGGTAAGAGAAAATGCGTTGCAAATCCCGAATCTGATCTATTTTAATGTTATTTCCATCCGGCGCAAGCATCGTCAGGTCTGGATGGTTTCCGTGTTCTACTTTGCGGCATTCAAGACATTGCCCGCAAGCATCATCCTCAAGCTCTGTGCAGAAGATTGCCTTGGCGAACGCCATTGCTGTCTGTAACTGCCCACTTCCAGATGGACCGCTAAACAAATATGCATGACTGATGGCCTGACGTCTCAAACTGCTCTGTAACAACTGCTTGGCTGCCTGCTGGCCCATAATCTGTTGAAAAGACATACTTCCTCCTCAGAAGCTTAAATTAATAAGCATTCCCCGAATTTCTCCTACTTGTTGCAAAAGAGAGATTTTCCCCTCTTCTGTATCCAGTAATTCATCTGCCATGGATAATAGAGCCGAGTCAATCTCATCAATAAGCTTATATCGTTTGCCCCTGCCCCGGCGATCCCAACCCCTTGTCTCTTTCATTGATACACCGCGGCGGACCGTCTCTTCCAGAAATCTTTTGACAAGCTGTTTATATGCTTTCAGTTCACGAATCGTCATGGATCGAGCCAAACGATCACCCTGAAGCTGGATTTCGCTTAATCGGCGGTTGAGCTCTGCTTGGGAAGCACGTTCTCCCTGGTGATTCATCATATCAGAGAAGTTTTTGGATTGAACCGGCTTTGAGCCTGAATCATTCGTATTGATTCCGGTCTGTAGCGGTCTGAATCCAGGATTGATTTTCATGGACATGCCTGCTTTCTATCATCGTTAGGCCAATCGCACATCAGCACAGAGCGCATTGCGCCTGTGCGTAAGATGGACCTTATGGGTTGTTGAGATACACTGTATATATAATGGTAGAAAGATAGTCTCTTATCTACGATTGTATTCTAAGTCGCCTCTCCCAAAAGAAACATATTACTGTGGAATCAAGTTTCCTTTGGGAGAGAGTGTGCCGGTTCTTGTCATCAAGAAGGGCGCTCCATAAGTGGCACGTATGCATACCGGATACGTCCTTTTACATCCTTCGTTATCATCATGCAAGATGCAGTCATGCTATCGATAAATGAAAAACACTCATGGAGTTCATCTGTGCAAACGGATTAGAAATGCTCGAAACGATCTACTGGAAGAACAAATACGGTTGCTCCACCGACTTGGACCTCAACAGGTAGCGGCAGGTAAGAGTCGGTCGTTCCGCTCATCGGTGTAACCGGAGTTACGAGCTGTTCACGAACCTTACAGCTGCTGCGAATGACATTCATAACGGATTCGACTTGACTATCATCGACACCGATCATAAACGTCGTGTTGCCTGCCTTCAAAAATCCACCGGTACTGGCAAGCTTGGTTGCCCGAAAATTCGCTTTGACCAATGCGCTGGATAATCGGTTGCTGTCTTTATCCTGTATAATCGCAACAATCAGTTTCATCCTGCATAACCTCCTTTAGAATAAGCACTTCTAACAAAATGCCCTGTCTATATATTAGACAATTACTCGTCAAAATCCTTCAAAATCCCGGCTTTTAGCGACAAAATCATCGCTTTCTCTACCTCTTCCGGGGTCTGTGAAGCATCGATAACTTGGATACGCTCCGGAAACTGTTTCTGAAGCAAGAAGTACGCTTCACGTACTTTGCGATGGAACTCCAGGTTCTCCAGATCAAGACGATTGACTTCGCGACCATCATGAGCCTCGATTCGACCAAGCCCCTGTTCTGGCTCAATGTCCAGATAAAGTGTCATGTCCGGCATCAGATCCCCAATCGCAAAACGATTGATTGCCCATACATCCTCAATTCCGAGGCCCCTAGCATACCCTTGATAGGCCAGGCTGCTGTCTACAAACCGATCACAGATCACGGTTTTGCCAGCTTGCAGTGCAGGCTCTACCTTCTCCGCCAGATGCTGACTTCGTGCGGCAGCATAGAGCAGTGCTTCGGTTCGTGCATCCATCGCCGTATGAAGAGGGTCCAGGATAATGTTACGTATTTTCTCTGCAATCTCAATCCCGCCAGGCTCTCTTGTGACTACGTAAGGTATACCCCGTTTTTCAAAATAAGAACCGATCCTGCCGATCATCGTCGTTTTCCCTGAACCCTCTCCTCCTTCCAGCGTAATGAATTTACCTCTGCCCTGCATATGCTTCCCTGCTTTCTGTATTCATTGCTGTATTCATTCATGGCTATTATGCATGTGCCTAGACCCTCTTGCTTCAAGATATGATTTCCTTCGCCCAGAGGTGTATTGTTCAGCAACTGCATTTAATAACACAAAAATAAACCAAGCTAGTTTTTCTTTCTATCATACTATAAGGTGGCTTTTCCTCCAACATGAAACGTTAGTCCTTTTTCAACCATACAATATCGCCATCGAAAGTGAAATCAACATTAAACAGTACTCTTGATCCTGTAATTACTTGATTCTACTCCTGAGCCAACATAACATGAACAAGGGATAAACGTGACAATGTTACTGTCGCATATCATTATGGTTGTTTCCTTATCACATATAAATTCCTCAAACTGCTGATATGCACAGGCAAGATTTTTGGGATGGCTAATCACCCTTGTCATGAAGCATTGCCACTGCTTTCCGGGAGATGCAAGAGCTTTTCCTATGACTCAGGTTTCATGACTTTTAATTTTTGATACGTATGATCCGATATCCCCTGAAACTTGGCCCCTACTTCGCGTAGAACTCGAATTCGCTCAGCAACCTTTGGACTTATTCGCTCGCCGGGATATACCAGTGGAATGCCTGGAGGATATGGAATAACCATCTCCGCCGACCGATATCCTGCGCAGTCTTCAATTGAAACTCCGATCATATCCTTCTCTAAGATTGGTTGCAGGGAAAAGGCCACTGGCTCAGATAAGCGTTCATGTTCTTCTATATTGTTCCACGTGGAAACATAGTTTGGAGGGTCAATTTGAGTTTGGGAATCCGTCCTCACAGACACTTTGGATTCCAGTGAATGCTCCAGCTTGTAGGCAACGTTAATATGCCGTAAAGCCTGTAACACATGCTCCGCATCCTGTAATGTGGAGCCAAGACTGAAGAGCAGGACGACGTACCGTTCGTCGCTCATCTCTGGCACGCAGCCGCAAGCTTCCAGCTGTTGCTGCAGCCCATAACCGCTCAGTACCCCTGTGTCGTCATATATGACGACCTTGAATGGGTCCTGAGCGGTATATCCTTGGCGGCCAGGCATCGCCGCCGGATTTTCATGGCCGTAGGCCGGCTCCTGTTGCAGCGAATCCGCAGGCTGCAACAACTGGAAGCGCGGTAGCTCCGCGAGACCGCGCTTGAATGCTTTCACGGCGGCAAGTCCTGCCGTGAAGGCATCGGCGCCGTGTACATGTAATAGCCGGCGCGATAGATCAAGCGAAGCCATCACCGGGTAGGATGGGCTTGAGCTTTGCACCATGGCCAGACGTTGCCGAAGCAGGGACCGGTTCAATCGCGGTCCCTGAATGTGCAACATGGCTCCCATGGTGAATGCGGCCAGCATCTTATGCGTCGACTGCACTACACCGTCCGCTCCGCAGGACAGTGCAGATACAGGCAGCTCCGGATGCTGCCCATAATGCGCGCCATGCGCTTCATCCACGAGTAGTGGCATGCCGGCCTCGTGGCAAATCTCGGCAATGGGCGTCAGATCTGCGCCCATGCCATAATAATTGGGCAACGTGACAAATACACCCTTTGCCTCAGGATACCTCTGGACAGCAGCCTGAACCGTCTCAATGGACGGCATGACAGCAAGTCCAGATTCAGGGTCAACCCACGGCTCCAGAAATACTGCCCTTGCGCCAGCTAACATCAACCCGTGAATAACCGATTTATGTACATTACGTTGCACCAGCACGATACTTCCTGGCTCATCACAGATCGTTAGTAATAAAGACAGGTTGCCTGCTGTACTTCCTCCAACTAGAAAGAAACTTTCCTCCGCGCCGAAACAATCCGCCGCCAAGTCCTGTGCTTCCTTGATCACTCCCTCAGGATGGTGGAGATCATCCGTACCCGTAATCTCTGTAACATCCATCTCCATCATGTCTAGATAAGCACGTACGGGTACAACATGGTTGAATGGAGCTGTTCCCTTCAAGTCATAATCTGTTACAACAGAATTCCGCTCTCCCCCTATACCTTTTTGCAGATCATCTCCCGCTCCCTCAAACGATTGCATCCATTGGTAATAGACCTGTCCATTTTTATGTCCCGGGACATGAAATGAACGTTGCTTCGAATCACGATATGCAAGCAACGCTTCATATAGAGGAGCTCTATTTTTTCCTACACCTGATGTATTATGTTCATTCATAAGATATCCATCCTGTAACTGTTATTTTCGTAAAACATGCATCTCTACCCTTTATTTCAGCATACGCTTTCTGCATATGTCAGACAAGGGAATCCCTTCTCCAACAAAAAAAGGCCTCGTGGGCCCATATATAATCATTAATATTAATCATGTGCATTTCTAACTTCATAGTGAAGGATATAACGTTATTTAAGCGTTCTTTTGCACCCAAATCTGTTTCATTTGATGAATAAAAAAGTTATACTTCGCATCCTGCGCATCGGTGTGAACCATCTCTGCTTCACAAGCATCACATATGAATTCAGATACAATAAAAATGCCTTCTCTCTTCCGTTGCTCGCAAATGATACATGTGTGTTCGGCATGTTCTTCCATGAACCATCCCACCTTGTTTTACGTTTACTATCAGTATTGCACAGTTTCTATTATTTTAAACATTTTCATAGTGCTTTCTTTCTATAAAATATATATATTCGCCTTTCCCTTAATAGGTGTCTGTACAGAAAATATACAATCCAATGTTCCGAGTCACTTTTATTCTTGGACCTGCTACCTCGCTCTTTTTCATGAAACAACACATGATTTCCCCATGCAAGTTCATGTTGATGCAAACTACGATATAATAACCTTAAAAAAACTTGGAATTTCAGCCGATATATAAGATATGATAACGATAACAAAATCGGGTAAGCCACATGAATTATTTTATAGCCATCTCTATCTCTCCATACATATGTATACACCACTCTATCACATACTCGTAAATTTGAAGGAGGATTTTAAATCGTATGATCGCCGAACCGGAGAATAAGGCAACCTTTTATCAGTATCGCCTTCTGAAAAAAAAAGCTATCGCTCGTAGCGTCATATACAGCTACCTGTGTTTGCCCGTTATCATGCTCTTCTTTAATCTGCTTGCCTTCTCCTGGAACGGCCTCTTCTTTTTTCTACTGGCAGGACCGATTACGGTCTGGATTCATTATGTCATTGCCAGGACTATATTGTTACTCGTTCGTACCTCGTATGCCAAGCGTTGGCACTGGAACCTGCGTATGCCTTGGTTTGGCTACATACCAGATCAGCACTTTAGTTACCGCATGTTTGTCCGAGTTCATCTGAATATGAGCTGGATTGGATTGTGTATCATTACCGTGTGCCTGTTATGGTCTCCAGTCTCCTTCACACTTTCCCTTATATTCTGGCATCTGTGGTTGCTTGGACCACGCCTATACGTAATACTCATTCTATCGCGTGAACGTAAAGACGGTCTTGTTAAATTAAATCATCAAGATATCTCTTATTACTTGCAGTAAATCGTTCTATTCGCCATCCTTCTTCAAAAAGGTTATCCACTGTGGATAACCTTTTTTTGCTTCCCTCTCTTTTATCCACAAAAATAGGCGTATTCCCCTTCTCCATTCTGAATGATTATTCAGCTCCGCTAACCCACTCTAGCCTTCAATGTGATTTATATCTAAATGAGTCCGCATACTGGAATCTTCAACTTGTAGTAACAAAAAAAGCCCTCATCGCTTTTGATGAGAACTTCACTTTTAAGAACATCACAATGTTAACTCGTACGCTTTCATACAATCCGTTAGTTCTCTTCTTCCAGTGACTTTACTGTCGTCTGAGTCGTTTCATTTCTGGGAACCATTAACGTAAACGAACCATCATGCACAGCCAACTGTACAATATGGCCATCCTTTGAGAAAACATGTACGTTACTTGATGGATTCGATGAACGCTTTGCTTGCCTTTCTGTCCAACCCCAACTTTTAATCTCGTTAAGATATACCTCAGGCAAACTCGTGCTTTCACTGATTCCAGACAACGTATATCGAACATAATCCATATCCGAATTGTTTTCGGACTGGTCAGATTTATTCGCTACTTTGGGTACAGGGAAACTCTTTTCGTTAACTGCACCTTCATATGAGATCCATACAGATCCTGAAGCTTCACCGCATCCTGCAAGAACAATTGCCAGACAAAGCAACAGAAGTGAGTGGAGTCCTACTCTCCGCCAACTTAACACACACACCCTCCTTTTCACAGCTGCACAATCCAGCTCTTCGGTCAGGTACTTTTAGCATATTTAACATAGTCCTATTATACTGGTTTTATCCTTGCCATCCGTAACAAAAATGTTACCTTCCCATAACGAAGCTGTCAGAGCTTTACGCTTTGATAGGATATGTCTTTTATACTTTCATATAAATGAACAAAATAAAAACCACCACCGAACATCATCGGCAGTGGTTCTTTGCTTGGCGGCGTCCTACTCTCCCAGGACCCTGCGGTCCAAGTACCATCGGCGCTAGAGGGCTTAACGGTCG
>NZ_VEIO01000012.1 GCF_007680605.1 Paenibacillus xylanexedens | reverse complement strand
GCCATACGTCAGTTGCACAGCCTCGAAGACAACCGCCACCGCTTCCGGTGTTCGATCTGCCTGCTCCTCAAACAGCGCGTGAATCGGTTGGTCTTTCGGATACTCCGCCGTCGTATCGTTAAAATCAATTAGCAATTTGTCATTTTCTTCAGAAGAAATAAAGTCAAGTTCATCAATCAATTGATGAGGATCTTTGATAATCTGCTTGATCAGATTAGATATATGGGAAAATATCAACGTAACTTCATCATCAGAGAATAGATCTATACGATAATCAAAGTCCATTTTCAAACTTTTTTTTGCCTTACTATGTTGCGCTCTAATCAATAGTTCATTCTCTTCGTGACCACCAAAAACAAGGTCCAGTTCATATTCGAATATCTCATTTTCGAAAAGGGGAGATCTTTGAAAATTCATTGCCACACGGAACAATGGTTCCTTACGTTTAGTATTCTGACGCACTTCATTAACAAGCAAGTTGTAGGGGTATTTTTGATGCGCAGCAATAGCCGATTTTTTCTCATAAACAGCTTTAATAAAAGACAGGACATCCTGCCCATCTTTAATAAGCATTCGAAATGGCACGGTACTTACGAACATGCCAAACATTCCTTGCTCACTGGCATTTGAACGATTAGCGTAGTAAGTTCCGATAACTTGATCATTATTTGAGGTCACTTTATGAAGATACAGGTGGAATGCCGAAAACAACATAGTAAACATAGTAATCTCATTTTCTTTGCAAAACTTTCTAATGCCATCATACATCTCAGGCGTAATAGTAAAAGACTTCCTTTTGCCTACCGTGCTTTCGGACCTTTTACCATATAAGATATCCTGATTATCATAAGTATAGTTTTCGAACTCCTGTAGCCAAAACTCTCTATCTCTAACAAAAGAATCTGAATTTACATACTCAAGCTCACTATTAATAAAATCTATGTAAGATGAATTTATTCCAGGAGAAACTTCGCCCCTCAATAACTCAACATAAATATCCATAATTTCCTTTGCAATCAATTCTGCAGTGTAACCATCGCAAATAATGTGATGTATTCGAAACAATATGACACATTCATTTTCGTTTATTTGAATAATTTGAAATTGAATTAACTCTAGATTCCCTAGTGTCATTATTTTTTTTGACTCTTCCAAAAGATATGAATCTACATCAATCTTCGATCCGTCAACTACTTTCAAACTAATGTCGCTAGACTCTCGAAAATACTGTCTAGGCTCATCTTCTCCAAAGACTCGAGTGTGAAGGATAGGATTACGTTCAGCGAGGATATTGATTGCATTTATTAACAAACTGTAGTCTATGGAGCCCCTTTTAGGTTCTAATTTTAAAGAGAACAATGGAGCACTCAACCCTGTATTCGGCAATATTTTTTCAGTATTCCAAATTCTCTTCTGTGCGTTCGTTAATGGATAATTAGGTGAATTCAACATAAATGAATTGCCTCCTTAAATTTTAGATGATGTGCACATTTTATAGATGAATTAATTATCCTCTCATCTTTCACTTCAGTTATTAATTGATCAATCGATGCAAATTAAGGCTAATCCAACTCTCACTGCTTACACTAAACCATTGAAGACTTAAGGAATTCAGTAGTCATCCTGTTATAGAACCATCACAAAAATCTCTTCTTTTTTTGTGTACAAAGATGCATGCGAAGCGATATTATCACTTACAATCCGTTTCACATGCAACGGCCGAGTACATCAGGTTTGCCTTCCGAGTAAATTCATAATGCGTTAATCACCTCAAAATCGTCACATCCTAGCCCTATCATTCTTCTTGTTAGACAGTAGCAACCAAGCTTCTATGAGCACATTTTAGCCATAAATTATAGCGAGAAGACTTGTTTTTAGTTAATATTCTGTACCATTACAAAAATGTTTCTGAAGATTTCATTAAAGAGTACTTAGCACATACTTATTTTGAGGAAACAAACAGTACAAAATAGCACATTATAATAAAATTCCATACTCTGTTATTTTTAAAATAATGTATTTTTAATAAAAAAATAATACATCAAAAATTTGTAAAAAAAAACTCACAATAGATCGTTTAAGGTAATATTATACATCAATTTGTATTTTATTGGAACAAGGATTTTATTTTTACTATAAATCCTGTTAATTTTTTTTTTGAAACTTAAAGGTTTCAATAGGGTAAATTATAAAGATGTCTACAAGAAGACAAAATAGGAGGTTTCTTAGCTTATTCTCTCATTTTGAGAATATTAAACACTTCAAATCCAAGTTCGTGCGATCTACTACGCTGGAACTGCATTAACAAAGTGAATTAACCATGAGCATATCTCTAAAAGGAAAGTCTGCTGACGATTCTCCTATAGTCGTCTCATTCAACACTAAAACATGAAACGTTGTACCTTAAGACCTGCTTCTGCAATGAAGGGCATCATTGAACAGCCTCTTAGAAACTATATTCAAATTCTAACAAACAAAATAAATAACCCGTCTCCGATAGATTTCCGAAGACGGGTTATTTATTTTGTTAGGTGTTTTGTCCCCTGTCCAGAAAGGCAATCCCCTTCTTAAATGAATCGGTTTAATCGAGAGGGTGTAATAACGGTCAGTAGGCTGAAAAATAATAACATCTTAAACCCATTGGTAGTTCAAAACTTTGATAGATTGAAAATCGGCCTCAGAATCTTGCGAATCCCATAAGCAAATATAGTCATTGGGCTCCACGAGCTACGATTATTTTGAATGTACTGATCGTTGATTATATAAGTACGAGTGGAGGCACGGCTTTTCAAGCCAAACTCTTCCCATTTTGTCGGATCATCCGAATTTCCGATCTTTTCGATCATATCTGTTGACTCACTATCTATCTTAAATAAAATCTGTTCGTAAGCTCGTGTTATTTGTGTATGGAATTCGTCAATGGGATTGCCACTCGCAAGACTTTCCAAGTGGATTCCTTCCCTGAGATAAGAAACATATGCTAAATGTTCAGCCCAAAACTTGTCTATATAAAAAAGACGTACCCGTTGTTCCAAAGGACTCATTGACTCTATCCCCTTCAAAATTGCGAGCCTCTCCTCGTATAGAATTCGCCTCTGATCCTCAACCATATCAGAATAACCATTCAATTCCTGTTGGATTTCGAAGTTTTGACTCATAATAACACGTTGTATATGCGTGATTTTGCTGTGTAATGCCGGATCTTTGAGAGCCTCATCCTGTTTTTGGGCTCGAATCAATTTATGGATACCAAACCGAAATAACAACTCGTCCTCCAAACTAATAAAAAATATTGAAGTTCCGGGATCCCCTTGTCGTCCAGAACGACCACGAAGTTGATTATCAATCCGCACACTTTCGTTTATATGAGTACCAATCACATACAAGCCGCCCAGTTTGACGACAACCTCTGCTTGCGAGGGGGTACCACCGCCAAGACGAATGTCAACACCTCGTCCTGCCATATTCGTAGATACAGTAACAGCGCCGATTTCCCCCGCTCTAGAAATGACTTCAGCTTCTTCTGCATCATTTTTTGCATTCAGAACATAACAAGGTATACCTTCAATTGCTAGAGCCTCAGCCAGTAAGTCAGACTCCTCCACGCTTGACGTTCCAATAAGAATTGGCCGTCCTGTTGCATGAACAGATTTAATTTCGTGTACAAGTGCCTTAAGCTTAGCTTCTTTATGCGTATAAATTCGATGCGGCTGATCAATCCTTATATTTGGACGGTTCGGTGGAATTTGTAATACCTGCAACGAATAAATCTCTTTGAATTCCATCGAAGAAGAATTCGCAGTAGCCGTCATTCCACAAATTTTTGGATACAGGCTAATAAAGTGTTGAATGGTAATCGTTCCAAGAATTTCACCTCCGACATCTGATTGCAACCCTTCTTTCGCTACAAGAGCGGCTTGCAGTCCTTCTGGTAAGTGCCTGTTCTCAGCCACGCGGCCAGTATATTCGTCGATTAACTCAATTTTACCGTCTCGAACGATGTAATCAACATCTATTTTAAATAATGTTTCCGCATGCAAAGCACAATTTAAAGATGTTAACAGATCGGAATTATGACTTTCGTACAAATTTCCGCATCCCAGTAGTGATTCCACTTTTAATGATCCCGATTCATTTAAGTAAACATTTCTCTTAAATTCATCGAAGTCATAATGCTTATCTTCCTCAAGCTGCCTAGTCACATCAGCAAAACGAGTTACGTCATATTCTGAAGAATCGGAATCACCTGCAATAACAAGTGGCACTCGAGCCTCATCGAGAAGCAATGAATCCGCTTCATCAACGATCACGTAGTGAAAAGGACGATGCACAGTATCGGATTCATTCAGAGCAATCGCGTCGCGTAAAAAATCGAATCCTGCCTCTTTAGCCGTAACATAAGTTATATCAGCCGAGTATGCTTCCCTCTTCTCCGATAGGCTCATGCCCTCTTGTACAGCTCTTACCGTCAATCCAAGGAAACGATATATTGGCCCCATCCACTCTGCATCCCTCCTTGCCAGGTAATCGTTAAAAGTCAACACGTGAACTCCTTTACCAGTGAGCGCATTGAGGTACGCAGGCATAACAGCAGACAACGTTTTTCCTTCCCCGGTATGTTGCTCGATCAAAAAATTCTCATGAAGAGCGATAGCAGCCATTATCTGGACATCGTAGGGCTTTAAATTGAGCTTTCTCTTTGCCGTCTCACAGATTAATGCATAGGCATGTACAAGCAACTCATCCAAAGGCTTACCAGTTTGCGCTTCTTTTTTTAGCCGTAGCGATTCTCCTTGGAGCTGTTCATCGTCCCATTCTTCCAAATTTCGTTGCTGAATGAATTGCGCTCTATCCCGATAGTCTCTCAACTTATTGTTAACTTCTCTGTCTTTAAATTTTCGCATCAACTTGGTGGCTAATTTCATTAGTTGGATCCCTCCTCGGAAAAGATGCGTACATCATATTAGCTGAAGTATAACCATTTTGTTGAAATTGAGCAAAAAACAAATAACGGCTGGAATAGCTCATCTGACACTTATATGGAGCACATGTACAGACTATAAAAAGTTTCGAATACTTTTATATAACGTTTCTACTCATCCTTCAGCCGCCGTTGATACAAAACAACAGAAACTATCGTTAAAAAAATCGTCCATGCCAAAATAATGAGGAGAGGCTTTAATACACTTCCCTCCGTCGAGCCTGTTTCTAGCAGATTAACCAACTGACTGCTTGGCAGGTAATCCACCACTTTTAAGATCGGGTAATCATCCTTAAGAAGAGCCGCCATTGGTGCCCCAGTAAATATAAGCGCCACAGGAAGTATGGATAATGATGCATCAAGCAAAGTCTTAGAAAATAAGCCACATATCGTTCCGGCCGCAATGTATAAAATAATAGACAAAAGAATTGCAACTACAAATGCCCACATATTGGTTGGTTCATATCCAAATGTTATCGTAGCAATGGTCAGAACAACAACAGACATAGCAAAAACTAATGCACTCTTACCAATTAGCACATCCATGGTCGTAGCAGGAGTCATCATTAGAGAACGTAAGGTGTTACGTTCCTTTTCTTCCGCAATCAAGCACGCTTGTACGAAACATGTCAACAATACGAAGGAAGTATTAAAAAGAAAACCACTAGCTCCAGGCAAAGACGAACCTGTTGACCGAAAAAAGAATGCAAGAAGAATAGGAATAATCAACATAATGGAGACCGCATAATTGCGCGAAAACTCTTTGTAATCCTTTACGAATATAGCTTGAATACGTTTTATAGAGATACTCATAACAATTCACTTCCTGTCATTTTGATAAAGATTTCGCCCAGGCTTGGCTCTTTAGTTTCTAATCTATCAATCAAGCCTCGTTTCATCCAATCGGCTATTAGATCTGCCGATTCCTCATCTAACGTGAGTTCGTGTGTTTCCCCATTTATCAATTCAACAGAAACAACGTTCTCTCGATAAAGTTTTTTTAGTTCCCTTGGTGAACCAATGGTTTGAATCTGTCCTTGATGCAAAATTGCTACACGGTTACATATCAGTTCTGCCTCAGTCATGTCGTGTGTAGTCAAAAAAATAGTTGTCCCATTCTCATTTAAGTAACGTAAGCCTTTATATATATGTGCTGTGTTTACTGGATCTAAAGCCGATGTAGGTTCATCCAGAAATAATAATTCTGGCTCATGGATAACCGCACATGCCAACGTAACACGCTGACGCATCCCTTTAGATAGTTTATTGACTTTCTTTTTGCGTTCTCCGCTTAGATTTACGAATTGCAACACTCGATCAATTGAAGACTTAGGAAGATCATATAATTGTGCATAAAGTTCTAAATTTTCCTCAATTGATAGTCTCTCATACAGACCACTATTATCCGTTAGAATACCGAAGCGCATTTTCTGTTTGGACTGATACATCATCTCAGCTGGCTCGTTGAATACCATTGCCTGTCCACTTGTCGGATTTAATTGCGCAGTTAGAATCTTTATTAACGTTGTTTTTCCTGATCCACTTGGACCTAGAAAACCAAAAATTTCTCCTTTCGGAATTGAAAAAGATACATCTGTCAATGCGTCTCTATTTCCAAATTTCTTTCGAATACTCTCTACTTGTATAATATCCATTAACATCACTTCCTTAAGAGTTTATGACTTAAATATATACAGATTTCAAGCTTCCTTCATCAGAATTAGCCGAATTGTGGCATTTTTTACCCGAATAGTACCATGAGATGCCCAGTTGGATCGATGTTTTCCTAGGCATTAAATGTTAAGAAGTGTTTTTAACTCATGCAGTTTTGAACGGGATAGTGGAACCACGGCATCTTTATCTATCTGTAATCGCAAACTATAACTATTCTTCGTCCATGTAATAATCTCTTTTACTTTTTGAAGATTAACAATATAAGAACGATGACACCTGAAGAAACCAAAATTTAATAATTTTTGCTCAAGGTCATTTAGCTTTAGAGAACAGACAAAATCCTCTCCACCCACATGTACATAAACTGATCCATTTATACTTTCTATATAATCAATTTCTGGCGGATTAAATAAAATGACTTTTTCATTTTTTTTTGCAGAAATTTTTTGCAAGGTGATATGGGTCTGAGTTTGTTCCTTCACTTCACGCTTGTCCACTTCGAAATCCTGAATATCCATTAGGTGAAATCCAGATTCGTTTAATCGATAAATAGTATCACATGAAATCATGGCATCCTCTAAATTCGAAGTTAAAATTAAAATCTGCTTTTCTTTTGAAAGATCATCTAAAATTTTTTTGAATTGACGACGATCCAACTCTTCTAAATTATAATAAGGCTCCTCCAGTACCACTGTAGACTGATGCGCAAAGAAAACACGAAGCAGTGTCACATACATTTTTTTAGATGAGCCAAGATCCTTGATTTTCACATTTCGTTCTTCTTTTAAAGCAAAATAGTCAATTAAGAAAGCTAATTGCTCATTTTTTTCCGTTACTTTGATGAGAAAATTAATTAACTCTTCTACGGTTAAACGCATATACTCGCTTTGCTGAGCTCGAAACAAGTAACATTGGGAATGACTCACTAATTGATCCATTAAAAGCTGTTTTCGTTTTAGGTCTGTTATAATGCCTACACATTGGTTAGGTGTAATCTTGATTTCAATTTGCGGTACAAGTAATTCACCATCATAATAAATGGGTTGAAATTGCATAGCTTCCTCCTAGATAGTTCTTTATATGCTATATCAATAATATAATCTTTTGAGGATTTTTTGTAAGATTTTATCACTTTTAGTTACTTGTAATGAGTAAATACTTTTATTCAATGCCTAATATTTCTACTTTCCGCAAGAATAGAACAATAGCAGTTGATCGCTATTGTTCTATTCTTGCGGAAACTATAATTGGTATTTAACAACCTTTATACGAAAAATCAAGCACTTCTTATAAAGAATCTGTTGAGGCTAATAATCGAACACGGAACGTGGTATCAAGCAAGTCTATCAACAGAAACGTTTGAAATTGACTGAGACGTTGCGGATGAACGTTCCATGGAACAACCCCAAGATTCAGATGATATCATAACAACCAAAAGAGATATCGTCGGGTTTGAGCAAAGCTACGAATGGAATATTTTCAATAAAAATTATGTGTGTATTGGTGCCGATTACAACTAATAGAACAAAGAGTAGGAAGATACTGATTGATATCCGGAAGATCTATACTCCGTAAAATATTATTGATTTATCCCATTTTTATTTCATTCATGCTCAACCACATGTAGATATCAATCGAACGCCCTCTCCCCGCAATACGAAACGATCACGCAAAGAAGTGCATCAGATCATCATTCTCCCCTAATTCATCATTTGACGATGAACTTTTTTCTCCTGAAAAGCCCTAAAATTCAGCAAACCCGCAACAATGGCCAAGATGGTCAGTGCAGCCGCAAACAAATAAAGATTCACAATACCAATGTATTCCGCTAGCCAGGCCATACCTAACAATGAAACGCAAAATATGAGATGCATCATTGAGGCTTGAGCAGATAAAACCTTGGGTAACATCGGATTAGCCACACTACTTTGAATCAACGTACGTCGGTTAATCATAGCAAGCTCAGCAAATGGCCCCATTAACATGACCAGGAACAACGCAACAAAAGGCTGTGAGTTTAAAGCATAAACGGCGGTTAGGATTCCATACCCTGCCATCCCTATCATCATGACTGAAAAATATCGACGTCCAATGATTCTGGCTAGGGCAAGTACCAGCAAACCACCACCAATGGTACCAGCAAAATAAGCTGCATTGATGAAGCCCCACCATTCTTCTCCCTGTCCAAGCGCCACTTGCACAAACGCAAGCGTGAATGCGCCTACCCAAATAGAGCCGCCAAGCATGTCGATCATATCCATGAACGTAAGCACTCGCAGACGAGGTGTCTTCCATATCATTTTCCAGCCTTCCGTTAACGTATGCCATCTACCTGTGCCCAGATCAGGAGAAATATCTGTTGCTGCATTCACACGCTTCTCTGGTATCCCTCCATGACTTGGTTCCTTAACGCCAAGTGTAAATACAGCCGCCAAGCCATAAATAACGGCTGCAATTAACAACGTTGAACTTGATCCAATGAATGCAACCACTACGCCGCTTAGGCCCCAACCTGCAAATTGTACAACTTGATCACTGACGCTCATGAGTCCATTGGCTTTGAGTAAACCTTGCTCATGAGTCACCAGTCGCGGAATCAGCGCATTTCGAGCTGGCGTTGTCCACCCATCGAGAAAAGACATCACAAATATAAGCGAAAACACAAGTACTAATGAGGATGCTACGCTATTAAGATGTATGTACACTGCCAGACAGATGAACAACAAAAACTGCCCGGTTTGTGAATAAAAGAGTAGGCTGGACAAATTAAAACGCTGAATGAATAGCGGTGCAACTAAACTACTCACCAACTGAGCCCCGCTGCGGATCAATGGCAAAAGTGCCGCAGACACGAGCGAATTTGTACGATCCAGCACCATAACCGTAAGGGCCATAATATACAATACGTCCGCAGCATTGGCTGCTGTTTGGGTTGTCCACAGATAATAAAAAGAACGAGTTAAATACGAGGACTTCATGAACATCTTTCTCCATTTCTATAGCTTGCTCTGGAAAATCATTAACGGATACTCTTTTTTAGACAGTATATTATCCGTAATCTGCAGTATCACTTCGCGATCGCGCAATTCCAGCACATTTGATTTAGATAGGTCTTCAGGTGTAATCCATCTCGCATCTGCAATTTCTACAGCATCCACTTGCAGAGAACCACCTATAATTTCACCGATAAAATGGAACAAAACCACCTGTTGCTGAAAACTGCTTATAAAATTGTAAATACCTGTTGTAGCAGTCAGTCTAACATCATACCCCGTCTCTTCTCTGGTTTCCCGACGTGCCGCATCCAGTATATCTTCCCCATACTCCACTCGACCTGAGGGGTAATTCCATGTATTTCGCACAGAAGCTTTGTTCTCTTTGATGATAAGCAATTTGCCCTTATGTAAGATCGAAACGCTCACAACGAATACAACTCCCTGTTGCTCCATCCTTTCAACTCCACCACCGTTCAAAAAATCATCTTCTATAATTAGAACACTTGTTCCTTAATTTGTAAATAAAAGAATTTTTCAAGTTTCCTTCTATATCTTAGATGGTGATAAAAAAACAGCCCTCCCATCCACATGGATGGGAAGGACCAGTATTCCATCATCTTCCGTTATGACATCGACTTCGCCAGTTTTGTAGCACGCATGGATGCAATAGCATAGACGACAAGCGCTATCCAAATGAAGGCGAAACCAACCAATAGCACAGGGGAAACCGTTTCCTTAAACACAAATATGCTCAGAACCAACATAATCGTTGGTCCGATGTATTGCACAAATCCAAGCGTGGACAGCGGCATGCGGGCAGCTGCACGTGCAAAGAACAGTAACGGCAATGCGGTTACAACGCCGGACAGCAACAATTCAAAAAACATTGGCGCTGGCAACGTCCAGGCCGTTGTTTTACCCACAATACCCAGATAAATCCAATAACCTAATGCAACAGGCAAGACAACCGCGGTCTCTGACAACAAACCTACTGACGCATCTTGCTTGATCTTTTTCTTCGCCAGACCATATAAACCAAAGGATGCAGCCAGTGAAATGGAGATCCACGGGAAACGTCCGTAGTCGATCGTAATAATCAGCACGGCAATCGCTGCAATAGCAATGGCCAGCCATTGACCCCGGTTCGGTTTCTCATGAAGGAAAACGACGGCAAGCAGCACATTCAGCAAAGGGTTCAAATAATAACCAAGGCTAGTCTCCACCACATGACCGTTGTTCACAGCCCAGATGAAAATCAGCCAGTTGATCGCAATCAACAGTCCACTAGCCGTGAGCGACAGTAAAGTTGAGCGGCTGGTCCAGATTCGTTTTACATCACTCCAGCGGCGCTGGATAGCGACTAAAATCCCCATAAATACAAATGACCACACCACCCGATGTGACAAAATCTCACCAGCCGGCACGTCGTTAAACAGCTTCCAATAAAGTGGGAGGATTCCCCACATGACATACGCAATAATGGCATTAATTAATCCGCTATTCATGAAACATACCTCTCTTTATGATCTCTGTCTGTAACTCTATTTAATCTCTGATGTCTCAACGGATTATACGCCTCGTTCCTGACATAAGTAAAGAAATACTTATAAAAATACAATTTTGTAACTATATACATCGTAGTCTAAACACACAACTTCATTGAAGTGCATTGCTTCTCTTCATAATAGCGTATAATAAGATAAATTCTTTCTCTATGGGGGCCATGACGATGTCACAAGATATCTGGTTTAACTTGCCGGTCAAAGATGTTGAGAGGGCAACTTCTTTTTTAATGCAATAGGATTTAAATCGTCGAACGTTGGTGGCGAGAGAGCCATGATCTCCATAGGCCAAACTACAATTATGCTTTTTCCACACGAAACTTTTGAGAAATTTACCGTAGCCAGAGCTGCGGACACTTCGCATAGTGCAGAGGTTATCATCTCCATTGGTGCTGAGAGCAGAGAAGCAGTCGACTCCTTTATTCGAAATGTAGAGCGTGCCGGAGGAAACGTCTTTGGCAGACCAGGGGAAACAGACGGTTGGATGTACGGTGCGGGATTTGCGGATCTGGATGGTCACCGCTGGAATCTGCTTTACATGGATGAGGACAAGATGCCGAAGCGTCAATAAGAGCCCGTTCATAGATAAAACATCTGATAGATCATAAAAATGTATATCAACAAAAACGGACACTCGCTCATATAAGCTTAGTGTCCGTTTGTTTTAGTTTATCCTAGAAGCATACCCAATTATTACTTCGCTTCGCCAACTACAGTAAAGCGTTCATTTTTATGCTGTGGATTCTCAATCTCATCCACAAGCGCAATCGCATAATCGGCATAGCTGATATAGCTGTTGCCTTCACTGTTTACCATAATCACATCGTTGCCTGACTGATACTTGCCAGTGCGCACGCCTTCCGGATTGAAGAATCCAGCCGGGCTAAGGAATGTCCATTGAATCCCGGAAGAAGCTTTCAAGTCTTCAAGGTTCTTGCCTTGGTTAGTTGCTGTTGCTTTGTACGCATCAGGGAATCCAGGGGAATCGACAACACGCAGCGTTTTGGACTCGTCTGTGAACAAGCTTCCTGCACCACCCACAACGATCAAACGTGTATTTGGAGCATCTTTCAAAATGTTGATCAGGGCTTGTCCTACTTCTACATGCAGGTTTTCTTTGCCCGCCGGAGCTCCAAACGCATTCACAACCACATCAAAGGCTTGAACATCTGAAGCCGTCAGATCAAATACGTCTTTCTCCAATACATTCAGGCTTTTGTCTTCTAATTTGGATGCATTACGCACAATCGCTGTTACCTCGTGCCCGCGGTCTGCCGCTTCTTTCAAAATAATACTTCCCGCTTTGCCTGTTGCACCAATAATTGCAATTTTCATCGTCAATCTCTCCCTTAAAATTATGTTTGTTCAAAAATCAACTCCATAATGTAACTATAATTGTTACAACTAATTCTGTCAACCTGATCCTCTTTTAATCTTTTAACCACAAAACCCTATCACCTAATTATCCCTACAACTAAAAGAATTCATTCCATTTTCAAACCAAAAAAGACGCACTTCCTAGCGAAATCTCTTCGCTGGAAATGCGCCCTAACCCGCACCCGATTAACAATCTTTATCCGGTACCCCTGCTTCTTCACGTGTACGGAAGGATGAACCGCAGCCGCATGTAGCCACTGCGTTCGGGTTGTGAATGGTGAAACCGCCGGACATGCCGGATTCTTCGAAATCAATTTCGAGACCATTCAAATATTTCACGTTTTCTTTCTCCACAACGACTTTCATGTCATGAATGTCCATATATATATCCTCATCGGACTCTTTATCGTCAAAGCCCATGGCGTACGAAAATCCGGTACAACCGCCCGGTGCTACGCCAAGACGCAGGAACATTCCAGGGGTCTCTTGCTGTGCAAGCATCTCTTTCAATCGGTCTGCAGCCGTTTCGCTGATATTAATCATGCCAGGTCACTCTCCTTTTCATCACTCTTCCTTAAATTATACTCCACCCCGTCAAGGGGCTCAAGTCATGTTTGCCCGCTTCCGCGTTCCCCCTGAACTCCTTTTTCTTCCCAGTGTATTGAACCCCTGCGGCACGAGGTTTATAATGGATAGGTGGTCACTCTGAAAATGTCAATATTTTGTCATGAGATATTCGGATGTTGGTCATATATGGAGTTGTAATTTTTTTCACATTTCGAGACTGGTTCTCAGTCCCCAATGCATATAGAGTCACTTTGACTCCTTTTGAAAAAATAAACTTTTCGATTGCAGCACACGCTGCACCGGGTAATAAGAGTTAGTCTTTCACAGGAAGGCGGCAGTTGACCGCATCTTTGCTATGTAGTTCTGTTTAATGGTTCAACACACCACAACTCGAATTCCGGTAAAGAACAGGAGGAAACAGCATGTCTACATTGGTAACACCGTTCACCGACAAAAGAATGGCTGAAATCGTTGAGAAAGTGCAGAACGGCGTAAGGCTGAGCGTAGAAGACGGCGTCTATCTGTATCAAACAGATGATCTGCTGACTTTGGGCCAGCTGGCCAATGAGGCCAATCTGCGGAAGAACGGCAAGAAAGTCTATTTTATTGAGAACATGAGCCTTTATTTCACCAACGTATGCGAAGCACGCTGCGCATTTTGTAATTTCCGCAAAGACCAGGGTGAGGAAGGCTCTTATACGTTATCCGGTCCGGAAATGATCGACTATGTCGAACAGCATATTCATCCAGGCGTGCGTGAGTTCCACATTGTAGGTGGACATAACAACCATGTTCCTTTTCAATATTATGTCGATTCTCTGCGTGCTTTAAACGAAAAATATCCGGATGTCACGCTGAAAGCTTACACGGCGGCAGAGATCGATTTCTTCACTCGCATCAGCGGCCTGAGCATCAAGGAAGTTCTGCAGGAGCTGCAAAAAGCCGGCCTGAAGTCCCTGACGGGCGGCGGCGCAGAGATTCTGTCGGATGAGTATCGCAAAAAAATGCGTGTAGATAAAGCGAATGTCGATCGTTATCTGGAAGTACACCGTACCGCTCATAATCTGGGCATGCGTACACATACTACAATGTTATATGGTTCCATTGAGTCCTATGAGGACCGCGTGAACCATATGGCACAGATTCGTGAGCTTCAAGACGAAACCAACGGATTTATGGTGTTCATTCCACTGTCCATGCAGCCAAAGAGCAAATCTGCAAGCATTATGCGCCGCAACTCCGCTTATGAGGACCTCAAAACGATTGCGATCAGCCGCTTGATGCTGGATAACATTCAGCACGTAAAAGCTTACTTTATTAACATCGGCCCACAACTGACGCAGGTTGCGCTCAGCTTTGGGGCATCCGACGTGCATGGTACGATTGTACGTGAAAAAATCAGCCACGCTGCCGGCGCGCTTACACCGGAAGGATTAACACGCAAAGAGCTGATCTGGCTTGTCAAAGGTGCAGGCCGCATCCCTGTAGAACGTGATACGTTCTACAATGAAATTCAAGTTTACGAATAGCTCTGATTAGTCTCATCGATCTAGGCAAGGGTTACAGCAGCAGAAGCATCACTCATCAAAGAACGATACTTTCTTCAATCAGGGGGGACGTTTGATCAGAGTGATGCTTAACTGTGGTCTCATATTTCAAATTTTTATTTTCTAATTATTAATTATTCAAATTATTCAAACCAAAACAACACACGGAGCAGCTATGTGAAGACATAGCTGCTCCGCAGGTTACAGCCCCAGCAGTGGGACTGATGCAGAAAGGAAGCCGAGTCATGAAAAATTTCGTCATTCTTGGAGGCGGCTATGGCGGCCTCACGATCATCAAGGAACTTTTGGAAGGTAAAATCCCGTCAGATACGCAGATTGTATTGGTGGATCGAAGCCCCTTTCAAGGGTTGAAGACCGAATATTACGCACTCGCAGCAGGAACAGTATCGGATTACGACCTGCGTATCCATTTTCCGGTAAATGAGAAAGTAACACACCGTTTCGGTGAAGTTACAGCCATTAACCTGGAACAGCGTCAGATTGAATTCGAAGGTCAGGAACCGTTGGAATATGACAAGCTTGTAATTGGACTAGGTTGTACGGATCGTTTTCACAACACGCCCGGTGCCGAGGAATACAGTTGCACAATACAAAGCTTCAGCAAAACACGTGAGACGTATCTCCGTCTTAATGAAGTCAAAGCTTATGGGCATGTTCACATTGTGGGCGGCGGCTTAAGCGGTGTTGAGATGGCTGCCGAATTACGTGAAAGCAGACCCGACCTGAATATCAGTATTCTGGATCGCGGTGAACGTGTATTATCCGCATTCCCTCAACGTCTCTCCTCTTATGTTCACGAATGGTTCGGCGAACATCAGGTTGAAGCACGAGGACATATTGCTATCTCGCGAGTCGAGCCTAACGCGATCTACAACCGCGATGAACAGATTCAAACGGATGCTGTTGTATGGACGGCAGGCATTCAGCCGGTGAAAGTCGTTCAAGACCTAGATGTAACCAAAGACCCGCAAGGTCGTGTCGTATTAAATGAGTATTATCAGATTCCGGAGTATACCGACGTTTACGTGGTAGGTGACTGTGCCAGTGTACCTTATGCACCAAGTGGTCAGGCTGCGGAGGTTCAGGGTGAACAGATCGCTCATATTCAGCATGCCCTCTGGAAAGGCGAAAAGCCCAATCCGCAGCCTCTTAAGCTTCGCGGCACACTTGGCGCGCTTGGCAAGAAAGCTGGATTTGGGCTGATGGGCAAAACGTCCATGATGGGACGAGTGCCTCGTATTTTAAAAAGCGGCGTGCTCTGGATGTCGAAACGCCATCTCGGTTAATCGAGATCCAGCGCGTCCCAGGCATCCGCTTCGGCAATTTTGGCTAGAATGGCGTTATATAGATCTTCTACTTTATCTGTGGTTACGACTTCACCATTGACCAAGGCAAAAGGAGTCATATAACATTGACCGCAATTGGTCAAACAGCCGTATTCAATCACGTCATAGTCCGGATTTTCATCCAATTGATCCATGACTTCATCCGTGCCAAAATGCATATTGTTAGCACAAAATTCAATAATTGGTCTCATTTCAGTTCACCTGCTTTGTTTGACCATTTTAATTTATGGTCATTTGTAATATAATATAGGAAGGAAAGGAGTTGAACAATATGAGCGAAAACGCACAAAGCACCATGTATGATGAGGTATCTGATGTGCTTGATAAACTTCGTCCGTTCCTGCAACGCGATGGCGGTGACGTGGAACTGGTCGACGTGGAGGACGGCATCATTAAGCTGAAACTGGTCGGTGCCTGCGGCAGTTGCCCAAGCTCCACCATTACCTTAAAAGCCGGGATTGAACGCGCCCTTCTTGAAGAAGTTGAGGGTGTACAAGAAGTCGTACAAGTATTCTAATCAATCCTTCACGAAATAAACCTCAGAGAGCCTTTCGCTTCGCAAGAAGCGAGAGGCTCTTTTTTTTGTAATTCCATCAGATTGTAGGCCGGATCGGATCAAGTCCTCCAGATACATCCATGATGTTGCCTGTTATAAAATCCGAATGATCCAGACACAGGTACGTGATCACTCGCGCAATATCTTCCCCACTACCAGGCCGACCTCTTGGTGTTTCTTTATCGGTTATGCCCGCAATCTCATCAATTGTTTTCTCTTTGTTCGCACCACGGATATCTCCGGGGCAAACCATATTGACCGTAATCCCATAAGGGGCCTCTTCAACCGCAAGAGTCTTGGTAAACGAAACCAGACCTACCTTGGCAGCAGCATATACGGCACGATGAGGCCAAGATCTTGCTTCACCCGCGTGACTGAAGCCAAAATGAATAATACGCCCCCACTGCTTGCGGCGCATTTCCGGCAAAACCAGTTGATCCAGAATCATTGGCCCGAGCAGGTTGCCCTGCACTAACATCTGCACTTCAGCTTCAGAATAATCTGCAAACACCCGACGCTCTCGTACAAACGGCCCGGCATTATTCACCAGAATGTCTACATAACCCAGCTGTGTCTCTACCTCTGTAACGAGTGTGTGTATCTCTTCTACTTTGGATATATCCGCCTGAACCGCAATGCAGCGCACCCCTTTAGCGATAATCTGAGCTTGCAACGATTCGGCTTCTGTTCTGCTATGCACATAATTAAGGGCAATGTGGCATCCCTGATCCGCCAGACTGAGGGCTGTCATTTTACCAAGGCCTTTGGCACTTCCCGTTATGAGGGCAATCTTTCCCTTCACGTTCATCCCCCTCTTCAAAGAGCAGTCACTCATTCAGTATAAAAGATTTAGGCTTGCCTCACAACTTGCATGTGCTCACAATCTGTTCCAGTTATTTAACTAATACAAATAAGTCCTGATTATCCAAATTTATCTTGATTACCTTACATACCTCTGATAATGTCTTAAAGTCGTTTCTTATCTAAAAAAACGCTATTATCATGTTCGAAAGGATCGTGTTCAATGAAGAAATGGTTCAAATTGACTTCATTAAGACTCACAGTGGTATTAGTTCTATTGTATTCTGTGCTATTAGCGGATATCGGACCCGTCTCTGCTACAAATGAGAACATCACCACATCCAATGAATACGAATGGGTGGATGGCCCGAATACCGTATCTCTTGATGGCAAAGCCTCACTTGAGCTTCCGGCAAACTACTCATTTCTAGGTAAAACGGATACACAACGCTCCATGCTGGATCTGGGGAATCAGCCGAACGGAAATGAGATCGGAAGCATGTACAGTAACGACCCCACGGGTTCATGGTCTGTCATATTCGAATACGTACAAAGCGGGCATATTCATGACGATGACGACAACCAATTGGATGCTCACGAGTTATTAAGCAACTATATGCGTTGGGAAGTCGAACATAACCGTGATGCAACAGAAGGAAACGAGCTCCATGTAACGGGGTGGGAGATTGCACCTGATTATAATCCTTCCAGTCATCAACTGGTTTATGCACTCGGATTCAAAGATAGCTACGAACAAGCCTTGGTCAATTATAACGTTAATCTTTTGACACGCGAAGGCTATATCACGGCGATTCTGGTAACCGAAAAAGCGAATTTGGAGCAAAGTCGTGCTGCTTTTGAAGAAACGGTGCTTGGGCATCTTACCGTGAATCCAGGTTACACCTATGAGGAGTATAATGCTAAAACTGACCAGACCTCTCGTCTTGGTCTCAATAGTCTAGTTATGGGCGGGATTCCTTATACCGCGGAAGACGAAAGTATTTGGACATTTTTGAAGCATAAGTGGTATTGGGGGCTGGGTTTATTCATATTGTTATTTAGCTGGGTCAGGTACCAACAGAGAAGAGATGCATTACATCAAGAGGAAACACAGTATCCGGTGACCCGGGAATATAATTATGAAGAACACGAGCAACAACATACGGCGGAACAGAATGAATTAACGTACTACCGCACTTCGGATAAAAATTCAAAAACAGAGAATACATAATAATTAATTCAAGTTAACCAGTCAGTTTACTACCAATAAGAAAAGGCCGCGCTCTCACATTAGAGAGCCGCGGCCTTTGTTGTAATACATATCAGCAATACTTACGCTGATGTCTCAGAGAACCTTAAAATGCAGGTTCAACTGCACCTTGGTAACGTTCTTTGATGAATTTTTTCACCGTTTCGGAGTGGAGAGCTTCTGCCAGTTTTTTGATAGCGTCGGCGTCTTTGTTATCTTCACGGGACACCAGAATGTTTGCATATGGATTGCCTTGCAAATCTTCGATCAGCAACGCATCTTTAGATGGATTGAGGTTTGCTTCCAGCGCATAGTTGGCGTTGATAAATACCAGATCGGCTTCATCCAGCTGACGAGGCATCATGGCTGCATCCAGTTCGATGATTTCCAGGTTTTTCGGATTCGCTGTAATGTCCTGTTTAGTGGATGCGATGTTTGTATCGTCTTTGAGGGTAATCAGACCTTTTTTCGCAAGCAACAAGAGTGCACGTCCACCATTCGATGGGTCGTTTGGAATAGCCACTTTAGCGCCATCTTTCAGTTCATCCAGGGATTTAATCTTTTTGGAGTAACCACCGAAAGGTTCAACGTGAACTGGAGTCACAGCAACAAGGTTGAATCCGCGCTCTTTGTTCTCTGTATCAAGGTAAGGCTGATGCTGGAAGAAGTTTGCGTCCAGTTTCTTATCTGCCAGCTGTTGGTTAGGTTGCACATAGTCGTTAAACGTCACCACTTGCAAACGAATGCCTTGTGCTTCCAGTTCGGGTTTGATGCTTTCCAGAATTTCAGCATGTGGTGTAGGCGAAGCGCCGACTTTCAATTCAACGGTACGCGGAGCACCTGCTGCGTTATCCGCACCACTGTCCGATTTCTTGTTGTTGCCGCAAGCTGCGAGCACGGCAATCATCATCAAGCTGAGTAAAATAATAGACCATTTTTTCATCTGTAAAACCCCTTCGCATTTTTATTTTTCAATCTATCTGTTATTTCCGGGTGAAATAAATGACCAGACGATCACCAATCATCTGCAGGAGCTGAACCAGAATAATCATGGATACTACGGAAATGATCATGATCTCATTCTGATATCGGTAGTATCCATAGTTAATGGCTAGTGTGCCCAGACCTCCACCGCCAACCATACCCGCCATGGCCGTATAGGACACAAGCGTAACGATGGTAATTGTAATTCCGGCAAGCAAGCCCGGTAAAGCCTCAGGTAACAACACCCGTCTGACGATCTGAGCCGTAGATGCCCCCATTGCCTGAGCTGCTTCAATGACACCGCGGTCTACTTCACGTAAAGTATTCTCCACCAGACGCGCAAAATACGGAGCAGCCGAGATGACAAGCGGTGGGATGACACCAAGCACACCTGTAGCGGTGCCCACCAGCGTACGCGTAAACGGAATAAGAGCAACAATTAATATGATGAAAGGTACTGAACGTAAAATAT
This sequence comes from Paenibacillus xylanexedens, assembly GCF_007680605.1. Lineage (GTDB taxonomy): Bacteria > Bacillota > Bacilli > Paenibacillales > Paenibacillaceae > Paenibacillus > Paenibacillus xylanexedens_B. The sequence continues at coordinate 67,730 of NZ_VEIO01000012.1, read as the reverse complement.
TAACAATAACAGATAATATGATGTAGGTTAGTTTGGAACTAGGTGCAGCCGAGCGGCCTGTCATAAACAGAATGACACCAAGCGGCAAACCCAAGAGAACAGTAAACAAACCGGATACAGCTAGAATTTGCAATGTTTCAACGGAGGCCGTACCGACCTCTTCCCAGCGCACTTTGGAAAAATCCATTATCGAAGCACCTCCACATCAAGTCCTTCTGCGGTTAGTTCAGACAAGGTTTGCTGGATCGCAGCGGAGTCACCTTCAAAACGCACCGTCAGTTGACCATAAGGAATCTGCTTGATTGTAGAGATTGTACCTTGCAGAATTGCGAAATCCACACCTGTTTTGCGAACCGTTCTCGACAGAATCGCCTCATAGGTTTTATCTCCAAGAAATGAAACCTTCACCAACTTGGAAGAAACACCTGCCGGCAACTCCGTTCCGGCATTTGCCATAACCGTTTCCTCCAGTGCCAGTCCACCTTCGCTGTCCCGTGAGACAAAATCCCGTGTGATCGCATGTTGCGGTTTCAGGAACACTTCCGTCACCGGGCCTTGCTCCACGATACCACCTTGATGTATAACAGCCACTCGATCACATATGTTCTGAATAACGTGCATTTCGTGAGTAATTAGCACAATCGTCAGATTATACTTTTCATTGATATCCAGCAATAGCTTCAGGATCGAATTGGTGGTTTGCGGATCAAGTGCCGAGGTTGCCTCATCACAGAGAAGAACATTCGGATCACTCGCAAGTGCCCGTGCTATACCTACCCGTTGCTTCTGTCCACCGGACAACTGTGCCGGATATTTACTGCTATGTTGCTCCAGACCAACCAGAGCGAGCATTTCCTTCACCTTACGATCAATCGCTTCCTTAGGTGTGTTGACCAGTTTTAAAGGGAAAGCCACATTGTCGTATACCGTTGCAGAAGACAGCAGATTAAAATGCTGAAAGATCATACCGATCTTGCGTCTTTGCTGCTGTAGTTCACTTTTGCTAAGCTCGGTCAGGTTAATGCCATCAACCCAAACCTCACCTTCCGTCGGGCGCTCAAGTAAATTAATACATCGAATCAAGGTACTTTTCCCCGCACCCGAGTGACCAATAACTCCAAAAATCTCACCCTTCTGAATTTTCAGATCAAGGTGTGATAACGCCGTCGTTGTTTTGGCACGTCTGCCATATGTTTTGGTTAATCCAACCAATTCAATCACTAATACTGCTCCTTCCCCATCACCTACATATATCTTTACCCGAAGGAAGGGAAAACTCCCCGTTCTACGCAAAAAAAGAGCCCTTTGCAGATACAAAGATGGCTCTTCACGTGAAATGACCTTCTCATCTGCCAAAATCATGTGCAACATGATTCTGTAGGAATTAGCACCTAACATCAACAATGAGAACCATTCATGCCATCATCGTTGATCGGTTGCCGGGCTTCATCGGGCCTGTCCCTCCGCCACTCTCGATAAGAGAAATATAAAGTTGTAGGATTATATAGATTCATGTAGTTCATCATGTATAATGACCGAACTGCATCAAATGCTGTATTAAAGACACGATTCCATGTAAGATTTGATCTGGAACTCAGTATAATCAAAGTATTCCGATTTGTCAAATGGTATTATTTAAAATCATTGCTACATCTAGTGTTTCAAAATCTGTTTACGCCAGATTCGATTAATGTATCGATAGGCCATATTCAGTGTTTCACAGACCATATCTACCCCTTGCTGCATCTCAAGAAGATGCTGATCCAGATCCTCCAGCTTCACTTTGCCACGCAACGTCTGATGTAACTGCCACAAATCATCCTGCATTTCCGAATTCATGTAATGAATCTCCATGTTACGCCGCTTTCGCAATTTGCTCATCGGTTCTCGGTATGCTTCCTTGATTTTAATTAATTGCTGTGCCAATTCATGATGATCCCGATAATATTCGAATTGCCTCAGAACGGTATAATAGGAGAAATGTACTTTTGTTTTCGATGTATTCAGTTGGAAAACTTCATTCAAAACCGTACCTAATTTGTCCAGAATCGCGAAACATCGAATAAACGCATCTTTATAAAAATAAACGTACCGGGCATATTCTGCTTTCTCAGCAGAACTCATATCGCCCGTCGAGCCTGCAACCACTTTTTTACGAAAATGTGCGGATGCAAAATAACTCTGCTCCAGTTCATCCAACGAGGAGATTAGTCCCTGTGTCCACACATACAACTTCCGATAATCATGGTTTGGATCATGATCCACATACATTTGTTTTTCAAAAGACTCCAGTGTAAACGCCATGGTATCCATGGCTTCTTTCAGTTTCCCTTGATTCACTCGTGGCTTTTCTCCCAGTAACGTACGTAGCATAGAAGACCTCCTCTTTCCACTGATGATGCAAAATATATATGTTTTCACAGCTGTTGAACAGCTGAAGATGAATCAGACCCTAATGTGAGTTCGGTTAATCAAGACAACTTGATTTAGGTTGCCCTGCTACCTCCGACATCAAACAAAAGTCCACCTCTCCAATGATCTACATCACCGGATGGTGGACTTTCCAACATGGCCCAGCGCCACTACAGGACAATGCAATAAACTTACTTTTTACACAAAATTATCTATTTTAGAAACGGTTCACCGGGCGGTACAGCTTGTATACGAGGAAGCTCATATAGGTCAAGACACCAAACAGTATAGCGATATCCAACATATGTGCCAGCGCCACAAACATGTAAACTTCCGGGCGATTGATCGTCCACATCATAAACATTCCAATAACCACTTGCAAAAGAATCAGAACGACGGATAACACACCGAGAGTACGCAATTCACGGTTATCCGGGTGTTTACGATAAGCAAAGTGTCCCAAGACCGCAATCACGATCACAAGTGACACAGCTGCCAGACGATGGGCAAAAGCCACAGCTACCCCGCCAGAAAGTTCAGGTACAATCTGCCCGTTACAGAGCGGGAATCCGGAACAACCACCTGCAGAATCCGTATGGCTTACAAATGCCCCTGTATACACGACCAGGTACGTATAGATCGTTGAAAACCAGACTAGATTGCGGAACCCCTTACTAACGCGCGGATACTGGTTCAGACGCTCCAAACCGCCATATCTGGCCTCCTGCCTGATCCCAAGAGCCATCATCAATGAGCTGGCAAAGGCAATGAGCGCAAACCCAAAGTGTAGCGCCATGACCGCCGACGATTGTGAAAAGACTACGGCAAAAGCGCCCATAATTCCCTGAATAATCACAAATAAAAGGGTTAGAAACGAGAACAATTGCAAATCACGACGCTGTTTGCCAAAGCGCAAGAAAGCAACAAAAGATGCGATAGACAATAGTCCTGCCAGTGCACTGACAGCACGGTGGGAGTATTCAATCAGAGAGGCAACCGTGTGAGCCGGTACAAGCTTTCCGTTACATAAAGGCCATTCTGTTCCACAGCCAAGGCCTGATTCCGTTTTAGTCACGATTCCGCCTCCGAAGGTAGCCAGGAACATGACGAGACAGGTTAATACGGTTAACCATTTAAACAATGTTAAGTGCTTCAATTTTTTCTCACCCGCTGTTGTTTTAAGATGGCGAAGAAGTTCTTCGCTTGATGATCATGCTGATTCATTATTGATGCTGGTATTCTATTGTTGCTTTGAACGATGTTATTGCCTTACCTACTGCTTTGACTCCATAAGAAGGCACATTACAGCACTTGTTTTGTACTTTGACACTAATTTCACAACTAAATTCATTATACCGGATAAAAGCATCATTGACGCCGCGCTTTGTGACAAAATGTTAACGTCTGTTAAAAATTTGACCAGCAGGTCATTATATTTCGAAATTATGTATGTAAATCACGGCGGACTCGCGCCTAAAACCCCTCATTTAAGTTCCAGTAATGAGCTATGAGTTTCAAATCATCAACTACCCCAACTTTGAATTCTAACGATCACCACGAAGCTTATTTTGCCAAAAAAGTTCCTCTTCAGAATGCAACGATCACCATGGAGCTTATTTCTAAGAAATAGTCTAAAAAATAGTGCAAATGCGCCTTTTAGCTCAAAATAACGTCACTGGTGATCGTTAGAATTTCTGAAAAGCTATTTTCGAGTGAATAACGTTCCTGGTGATCGTTAGAGCAGGAGTTACGATGCCGTGTCTGCAAAAAAATAAAAACAAGGCCGTCTTAAGCCCAGTGCAGCTCAACCGACAGCCTTGTGTTTGCATACTTAGTCCACATTCTTCCCCGTGTTGGGGTAATTCATTCCTGCTGTGCGACGTGAAATTAAAGTTTTAATGGGACCGATTTAATTACTCAGACATTACGTCATTTCGCATATCCATCTCTTCGCAACATAGCCGCCTAGGCCTTACTTGTGAATGGTATTGTAGACCTCAACCGCACGATCCAAAAACTGCTCAATCTCTTCTCTCGACTTACGCAGCTTGTTCACATAGCGCACCAGTTCACGTCCATCTGTGTAGGCTACAAAACTTGGAATACCCAAAATATTTTGCTCCTGACTTACTGTGCCCACCTGATCAACATCCACTTCAATCAGGGTCAAGTCACGTGAATACTTCGTTTCCACCTCAGGCATAAACGGATCGATGTATTTGCAATCCCCGCACCAGTCTGCCTTAAATACGGCCACTGTCAAACGTGGAGATTGGATCGCCACATCAAATTCCGGCTTGGATGTAATCTGTTCCATGGTCACATCTCCCTTTCTGTACCTTGTCTCCTTCTAAGTGAAGCAAATTGGTGATTGGAAGTCAAATGTTCAGCGCATACTTAGAATAACCACAAGTCCTGGCATATCAAACACAGATATTCATGAAAGGATGTTCCATTCATGACTTCCACCAGAAATGACTCTTCGGAAAACCAGCATTCAGGTTCCATTGTACAGATCATCCGCTCCATTCCCGGAGCAGCCCTGGAAGTATGGCGCGGTAAACAGGCTGCATGGCATGCATCTGCACAGCTTAGACATCCTCTGCGTGACCTGAATTGGAACGCAGATACGGCTGCTGCTCTGCAAGCTGAGGTGGAGAAGCTAATCCCTGCAACAGGCAAGCCATCTCCTGCTCGCAACAATCAGGCGCAACGTGCACTGGTGTGTGAGGAGGACTGCATTATTCTCGAAGAAATCAAAACCTTAACACAGCAGCAGAATCGCAGTAATGTGAGTCGCACCGCCGCTTATCTGGAATGCTACGAGCAGTATCCCGAGCTGCATTGGGCGCTACTGGCGCATATGGTATCCCGCAACGGCGGATATCATATGACCGACCTGCACAGTGACCTGATGCATAATCTGCAAAATCAGAAGGATCGTGAGCATATGTATCGCTTGCTGGAGCGGTGCAATGCCCTTATTTTTCAGGATGCCTATCCTCAGTTGCAGCTGTATATCCACAGTCGCCGGCTTGGACGAAGCTGCTTCCATCTGTTGTCTCATTTTCACGTATCGTCGTTTATGACCCCGTTCTGGGAGCGATTTTGGCTCGAACGTTGCAGTTCCATACTCAGTGTGGCCTTAATTATTAATGAGCAGAACTATATTGAGAGTCGTGTGGTGCAACATCCTTATTTTCAAAAAGAAGTGCTCTCCAAACCTGCTTTTCATCTGCACAATCTGGCCGGGCTGAACCACATTGTTTTCCCTCTTGCACAAGGAGGCGGGCTCGTCGGGCGGGTCATTGAGCATTTTGGCAAATTAAATGAACGTATCCAGTTCGGCAAAGGACTGTATGCCCTGTTATTCGGCGTAGAGCAAGTGCTTCAGCAAGTACTGGACTTCGCACGAACCGTGCCTCATGGTGGCTCACGAGCCGAATATTGGCCAGATCTGTTTACCAGGCAACATGAAGGACCAGGAGACCACGATCTGTACACGGATGCTTTACTGAATGAGGAATGGCTACCGGAAGGTCAGCGTCTATATTCTCCTGAGTTGCTCACCGTATGGGGGGACACACCGTATGAGCCAATTACAAGACATGACTGGCTGGAAACGCGAGATTGCCTCGGATACCTGACTGCGCCACGCCGACCTTGGCTGTTTGAGATGAGTCATGAGCATCGGTATGGCATGTTAAAAACAGCACTCGCTCATGATGTACAGGCGATCACTCACTAATCTGGAAGTAACATTGCGAAGCAAACAATGCACCCTTAAAAATGATTTCCGCCATAACGGAAAACTGCCCTTGGCAATAAAAAATAAAGCGCCGTCCGCTACAAGAGCAGACTGCGCTTTATTCAGGAGGGATAGATCCCCCATACCAACCAGACTGAAATGCATTCATTCGGAACGTTACGCGTTACGCTGGCAAGACGGGAGAATGTCCATTAACCTGGCAACACACGTAGAATATTCACGTTGTGAATGGCTTTTATGTTATCCCCGTTGTCCGGCGCCGCGTTGCAGACGCATAAGCGGACGGAGAATTTTTTGCAAGATCCGCGGGTAACTGCTTAGCTCGTCCTTACGCAAGACACGAAGAACAACCATCAGCACCAGATATACCACAACGACCAGCACACCCACGACCATACAGGTTAACAGGAAGGATACCCGTGCAGGCAAGAACGCACCAAAGATCTGGTTTCCGCTCCAATTGGCCGCAAAACCCACAGCTGCCGCGAGAAGCACCGTGATGATAAATCCAATCCAGCGATCCCCCATAATCGAGAAATCCACAATTTTACGCAATACACGCAGATTCAGGTACGTAATGACCAAGAAACATAACGCAGTTGCGATAATAATCCCGTAAATACCGAAGATCGGCGCCAGGATAAGACTCGCAATCAGCTTCACGATAATTCCTGCCGCTACGCTAATCATCGTGATTCGTGGTTTCCCAACCCCGAGTAGCATGGAGTTCGTCGTCATCATCGTAATCTGGAAGATGGTGCCGAACGTCAGCAACGCAATAATCGGTGTACCGTCAGGAGTTGTGAACAGCAATCCGTTTACCGAATAAGCCGCCGCACACAGGGTAATCACAATCGGCATTCCCGTCAGAATGGAAATACGTAGCGCCAGCGTCACCTGATTTTTCAGATGCAGCTCATCTTTGCGGGCAAAAGCCGCGGAAATGACAGGCACAAGGGACTGACTGAGCGCTATGGCCAGAATTGGCGGGATACCGGCTATACTTTGGGCTTTGGCGCCAAGAATCGCAAGTACGCCTGTAGCTTCTTCCAGGCCGATCCGCCCACTAAGCAGGGGAACGACGAGGGAAGAGTCGATAAAGTTGATTGCCGGAACAGCAAGCGAAGATAAAACAATCGGAATCGAAAGTTTGAAAATATCCGTGTAAATACCGCGCATCGGCAGTTGCTCTGCTCGCTCATAATGCAGCTGTGCCGCACGATCACTTTTGCGCAGCTTTAATGTGAAGTACAGCATTACCGCAAATGCACCAATGCTACCGAACACACCACCGAAAGATGCCCCGGCTGCAATCGTCTGATCATCGTAATTCCATTGCAACATCACATAGGCCACAATAATCGCTACGCCTACGCGCGCAAACTGCTCCACGATCTGCGAGATACCACCTGCGGTCATATTGCCGCGTCCCTGGAAATAACCGCGCATCATCGCGATCGCCGGGAAGAGTAGCAGGGCCGGAGCAAGCGCCCGGATGGCACTCACGGATTCAGGTACTTTGGAAATATGGGTGGCATAAAATGGTGCCGCGAACCATAACAGAACAGACATGACCACACCGGCCACGGCCGCAAAGATCAAGGCTGCACGGTATATCTGCTGCGCTTCACCCGCGCGTCCGAGCGCGTAGCGTTCCGAGACCATTTTACTCAGCGTACTCGGTATGCCCGCCGTTGCGACAGTTAACAGCATTAAATACACCGTATTGGAGATCGTAAACGATGCGTTACCGATATCCCCCAGGATATGCTCCAGCGGCACACGCTGCACCAGACCGAGTACCCTTGCAATCAATGCGGCAGCCGCCAATATGAGCGTACCTTTAATAAATGTTTCCTTCTTAGACAAAACGAATTCCCCTTCTTTCCCCCACACCGGACCTCTCCGGCCCTAAGCTAGCTACCTGATATTCTAGGCGAATCGAACCACCCAAATAATGAATAGAACAATCATCACGAGTTGCAAAATAATTTTCATCACCGTGCTGGTAAACAGCCCGACGACAGAGCCAAACCCAACTTTCGATGCTTTGGAAGGCGAGGAACCGCCGATCAGCTCTCCGATAAACGCACCGATGAATGGCCCCAGGACAAGTCCAAAGGCCGGAATCACGAACGGGCCAATAATTACTCCGATGGTACTCAGCGTTGTAGACAGCTTGGAGCCGCCGAACTTTTTCACTCCCCAAGCACTCACCACATAATCCGCCACAAACAGTACTACCACGATCAGAATCTGAATAATCCAGAACCAGACCCCAAACGGATCAAAGCTGAAGAACCAGCCGTAGACCAGAAATGCGAAGAAAATCGCGATTGCACCCGGCAGAATCGGGTACACCGTACCTGCCATACCTACTGCAAACAGCAGTACAATTAAAATCCAGCCAACGGTTGCGAGCAAAGGTTACTCCCCCTTCAAAATATGTTCACGAATCAGATGGGCAATGCCATCCTCATTATTACTTCCGATAACCAAATCTGCCGCTTGTTTCACTTGCTCCTGTGCATTGCCCATCGCAACACCCAGACCGACCGCTTCAATGACAGCCAGATCGTTCAGACTGTCGCCAACAGCGACCACCTCGGACATGTCGATGCCCAGCAATTGGCATACTTCAGCTACACCGGTAGCTTTCGATACGTTCTCCGGGTTTACCTCAATGTTTACAGGAGAGGAATTGGTCATTTGCAGACCGCCCATGTCCTGCAGTTCCATCATAATCTGATGACGAATCTCATCATCCTCGGTGGTAAATCCAAATTTCAGCCATTCTAATCCTTCGATGTTATCCGTCCAGCGATCACGGTTATACAGCTCTTCCACGGAGTATGCCCAGTACCAACTGTTATATTTCTCCCCGATCTCGTGCATCTTGCGAATTAACGCCGGGTCCATCAGATGGCGCAGGTGAAGCTCATGTGGAGCTTTCCAGACCTCACTACCGTTGACCGTAACCATTGGTGTTTCCAGCCCAAGCTGCACCGCATATGGCATGGCGTGGTATACGGCTCTTCCTGTAGACAAGCACACATGCACCCCGCGACGAATGGCAATCTGAATCCATTTGGCCGTCTCCTGTGTAATTTCATGATTATCATTCAGCAACGTGCCGTCCATATCCAGGGCCAGCAGTTTATATTTCAGTTCGCTCATGTTGTGAATCCTCCTCCAGTATGTCTCTCTCCTCTAAAACAACAAGATCGCCCGGTATCCGCGAAATGGCGGACGCCCCGGACGTCACAGCTAACGACATTTTACCACAGATCACGCGTATGCAACAAAGTAACCTGTATTTGAATCTTTGAAGCTGCATAGCCCATTTTCCGAAAAAACTGGAATATCAAAAACCGCCTGCTATGCAGACGGTTATCGTCATTTATGAAATCATGTTCAACGTGCGGCATATTTACGGCGAACATAACGAAGTACAATGCCATGTTTCGGTGACAGAAGTAACGCAAGTACAAACAGAATGCCGGCCACAGCCACCATGCATCCTGCAATGGAAGCATCCATCGCGTACGCCATCAGGTAACCGCCAACAGAGGAAGCTGCACCGATCAGTACCGCATACAGAATCATTTTACCAAGCTGATCCGTGAGCAGATAAGCCGCAGCCGCAGGTACAATCAGCATACCTACCACAAGAATGGAGCCTACACTTTCAAAAGAGGCAACGGACGTCATGGATACGAGTCCCATGAGCGCATAATGAAATAAAACGACCGGAATGCCGCAAGCCGCTGCCAAAGCCGGGTCAAAAGCGCATAATTTGAACTGCTTGTAGAACAGTCCTACAACAACGAGAATAACAAGTAACGTAATCCCCAGCATCCAGACGGCTCTAGGTCCTACATCCATTCCCCACAGTGTTAACGTATCCCATTGTACATAGGCAATTTCGCCGAACAATACACAATCCAGATCCAGATCGATATGCTGTGCATTCAGACTGATCAGGATCACCCCCACAGCAAAGAGCGCCGTAAATACAATACCGATGGATGCATCCGAAGACAATCCTCCCGCTTGGAAAGTCTGAATGAAAAATACCGTCAACAACCCGAACACGGTTGCACCCAGCAACATCCACAGGGAGTCTCTGGAGCCGCTCCACAGAAACGCAATCGCAATCCCCGGAAGCACGGCGTGACTGATTGCATCTCCGACCAGAGCCATACGTCGCAGAATCAGGAAGCAACCGAGAATGGCGCAAGCGGAGGAGACGAGTATTGCGGTTAGAATAATCCAAAATGTAGCCATCTACATCTCCCCCTGCTTCTGTGTTTGAGGCTGTGCAACATGTACCTGCAGCGCGGCCTGCTCTTCACGCATATAAGTCGATTTCGCCTGGATGCTCCGTAACTTGCGGGCAAGCAACCCTCGCCTTGGTGCGAACAGCGCAGATCCAACAAACAGCACCGTAGCCGCAAGCACAGTTACCGGTCCGGTAGGCAGATTAGGGACAAGCGTGCTGAAGAGTGTTCCTACGGCACCGCTTAATGCGCCGAACAATCCAGCCAGCAACACCATCAGTGCAAGCGAATTGGTCCAGCACCTCGCCGCTGCTGCTGGAGTCACCAGCAGTGCCGCTACAAGCACTACACCTACCGCCTGGATTCCGGCGACAACAGCTATAACCGTCAGTAGCAGAATGAATTGCTCCAGTACTCCGACCGGCAATCCCATACCTCTTGCAAAACCCGGATCAAAGCTCACGAGCTTGAATTCCTTGAACCAGACAAGGCAAGCGATGAGTAATACAAGACTTACCCCACCCATCACATAGACATCCGTAAGCACCATCGATGCCGCTTGCCCGAACAGGTACTTGTCAAGCCCGCTTTGGCTTCCACTTGCACTGTGCTGAATACGTGTCAGCATCACGACACCAATACCGAAAAATACCGTCAGTACGATGCCCATTGCCGCATCCTGCTTAATCCGTGAAAACCGGGTTATCCATGAAATACCGAAAGTGGCTACTATTCCTGCAATGAGTGCGCCAAACAGAAACAATCCAATCGACTTCGTTTCCGTCAACATAAACGCAATACAGATTCCAGGCAATGCCGCGTGTGCCAATGTATCGCCCATCAGACTTTGACGACGAAGAAAGGTAAATGAGCCGATAATGCCACTGCTGAATCCGAGGAGCAGACAACCGAGCAAAATCCAGCGTGTGTTCGGGTCTGACAATATAGAAACAACCCAATTCCACATCACTACACCTGGCCTTTCTCCGCTCGGCTGCCGATCATCGCAATGCGACCTCCGTAGGTTTCCTGTAATAAATCCGGTACAAATACTTCTCTTGTTGGCCCGGCGGCAACCAAACGTCCGTTGAGCAACAATACATGATCGAAGTACTCTTCTACCGTTGCCAGGTCATGGTGAACAACTAGAACGGTCTTGCCCTGCTTTTTTAATTGCTCTAGCAGGGAGATGATCGCTTTCTCTGTCGTTGCGTCCACTCCTGCAAAAGGTTCATCCATGAAATACAAGTCCGCATCCTGTACCAGTGCTCTGGCCAGGAATACGCGCTGTTGCTGTCCGCCGGACAACTGGCTGATCTGCCGATACATGTAATCCCCCATACCGACTTGCTCCAGGCAATGAGCAGCCAGATCCTTTTCCTTTTTCCCCGGGCGGCGGAACCAGCCCAGATGTCCGTATCGTCCCATCATAACCACATCCAGCGCATGTGTCGGAAAGTCCCAATCTACGGACTCTCGCTGTGGCACATAACCGATACGCCGCCTTGTTTCACGATAAGATCGTCCAAAGATCTCAATGTCACCGTGCATTTTCGGAACAAGCCCCAGAACCGCTTTGATCAACGTTGACTTGCCTGCACCGTTCGGTCCAAGAATGCCGATGAGCTGCCCCTCAGGTACATCAAAAGAAACATTGCTGAGCACCGGCTTTTTGTGATAAGCCACGGCCAGGTTTCTTACACGAAGAGGCGAAGAGACCGTTGCTTCTCCTTGTCCGAGCTGGCTATTATCTATAGTTTCTAATGCTTGTTTTGTTGTATTGGTATTTTTCATCATCATAGCTCTCCTCTCTTCAGATGATCTATTACTTCAAAGCCGCCGCGATCGTTTCGACATTGTGCCGCACCATTCCAATGTAGGTGCCTTCAGCCGTTCCTTCGGCTCCCATCGCATCAGAGAAAAGTTCACCGCCAATACTCACCGTATGTCCCTTCTCAGCTGCTCCGGCTATGATGGCCTCCATCGCTTTCGCAGGTACACTCGATTCGATAAATACGGCTTTGATTTGATTCTCCACAAGGAAATCTCTTAGTTCACTTACATCTTTGGCGCCATATTCTGCGGCCGTGCTGATACCTTGGAGACCCATCACTTTAATGCCATAGGCTTGGCCAAAGTAACCAAATGCATCATGTGCTGTGACCAGCACTCGGCTTTCCTCAGGGATCTGCCCGATTTTCTCCCGGACTTCCGCATCCAACGCTTCCAGCTTCTCCAGATATGCTGTTGCCTGCGTCTTATACTGTTCCGCATGATCCGGATCTGCTTCCACCAGCGTGTCACGAACGGCTTCGGTTGCACGCATCCAGTGCTTGACGTTAAACCATACATGCGGATCATACTCCGTTCCACCTGTTGCTTGACCGGAATGCAGTTCCTCTACCGGGATTTTTTCGGCAACTGCGGTAACAAGTTTGCTTTTGGACATTTTCTCCAGAATACTGGTCATTTTTCCTTCCAAATGCAAGCCGTTATAGAAGATAACCTTGGCTTGCTCCAGTTTGCGAATATCGCCTTGGGATGCCTTATACAGATGTGGGTCTACTCCCGGTCCCATCAATCCGGTAACCTCAACATATGCCCCGCCCACCTCTCGTGCTACATCCGCAATCATGCCTGTGGTTGCCGTAACCTGCACTTTGCCGTTGGCGTCTGTTCCCGGAGTACCAGAGCAAGCGGTAAGCACAATAATAAGTACAACACAAGCCATCGTCATGACTCCACGTTGAATACTCCTCATCTTCACCATTAACAAACCAACCTTCCCCTTTCCCTGTCCTAAAATATTTGTCCATAACTAATTAAGTTGTACAAGGTACCAAATTTTAAACTCGTCTAATAATGTTTCCCTTGTGCAAATTTTATCCGATGGAAAAACAAAAGGCAAGGGATATTTTCCCTTGCCTGTCCTATTACTTATGAAGTTCAATATAAAGCCGTTTATCCAACATTTTTACGAGCATGCCGTTATTCTCTGAATTTTATGCCCTTAATCATCAATCTTGTTCTTTATTCTGGTCCTTCTTCCCCTTGGGGATGCCATCCAGGCCATACACTTCATCGTATGCATCAAAAATTTTGCGTGCGATCGGGGAAGCACTGACCGATCCAAAACCGCCTTCCGGCACGATAACCGCTACAGCCAGTTTCGGTTTGTCTCTTGGCGCAAAGGCGATAAAGACACCGTTCTCCTTTTTATTCGGTCCGGTTCCTTGCTCGGATGTTCCTGTCTTTCTGGCAAAATCATAAGGGAACCCGTCGAAGGAGCTTACTTTGGTGACCATTCCTTTATGCACTTCGTTCCAGTGTGCATCCGCAAACTGCACCTCATTAAGAACCTTTGGCTCAAACTTCTTCACCACATTGCCATCCGCATCACGGATTTCCTTCACCAGGTGTGGCTCCATTCGTTTGCCCTTATTCGCAAGCATAGTGGTGTATTGTGCCAGCTGCATCGTCGTATATTTGGCTTGCTGACCGAATGACGCAAACGCAAGACGTGTCAGTGCAGACTCATCATTGTCTGCTTTATACTCCAACTGACCAAGAAATTCTTTGGGCAAATCAATCCCTGTCGATACACCTAAACCAAAATCCTTCATGTATTCGTCCCACTTATCAATGGCCTTGTCTCCACCATATTTACTCAGCAAACGTTTGCCCACCATATCAATCATGAATGCATTGGACGACTTTTCAATGGCTCTGCGTGCCGTAATGTTCCCGTTATACGCCGAATGTGAGTTTCTCACTTGCCGACCATCTTTACCTAATACAGCGTAACCTTTATCAGGATAAGTACTCCCCGCAGTGAACAGTCCCTCTTTCAAACCGATGAGCACACTCAGCGGTTTAATGACCGACCCAAGCAGCACAACGGACTCTGCCCGTTTTCTAGAATCATCAGGAGGAAAAGATTCCGTCGTCCCGTTTCGGAAAACATACTTGATTTTGTCGTAATCCCAATCATTTGGGTCATAGTCCGGCATACTCGCCATGGCTACCACATTACCTGTGTCCACTTCCATAGCTACGGCGTATCCCGTAATAGCCTTCGGCAGCTTTCGTAATTCATCCGTAATGGCCTTTTGCGCGGCAAGCTGGACCTCCTTGTTGATGGTGGAGATCAGACTGTATCCCTTCTCTGGTGGAGTCAACTCCATTGCGCCTGTAGGCAAATTCCGAGAGTCAATATCAATGGATTGATATCCACTTCGTCCGCGAAGTTCCTGCTGATACTGCAACTCCAACCCATCGAATCCAACCCGCTCATCCTGAGTGTAGACCAGTCCAGGATCACGCTGAGAAGTGGATTGCTCTATGATCGATTTGTACTGCTTGAGTGTTGTGGGTACTCGCTTGAATTCCCGTGTATAACCAATAACCTGGACAGCAACACGATCAGGGTCATATCTCCGTACATTCTCTTCCAGCACCATAACGCCGGGATACTCCGTTTTTTTCTCCAGAAAAAAAGCAATTTCCTGAGTCGTCAGATCGGACTTGACCAGTCTCGGCACATAACCGAATGTCTTCTGATGATCCAGATCCAGCCGTTTAATAATCTCCTCTGCATCTGGTTGCTTCTCGTCTCCTGGGTTAAATCGTTTGAATATATCCGCAAGTTCACGAGCCAATCCTTCGGCTTCCTGCCTGCGATCATCATTACGATAATCTTCATACAACAGCACATACAGTGACTGTACTGGCTCCGAATAAGCAAGCGCCACTTTCCCGGTAGCATCATAGATCGGGCCGCGCACCGGGGCTAAAGGAATATCTTTTGTATTACGCGTAGATTCCATATACGTCAGTTCAGGCCCTTCGACAAACTGCACAAATGCCAGTCGGAAGATCAGAATGCTGAATATGACAAATGCCACGAAAAAAAACACATTCAGCCTCGCGCTGGAAGGTTTATTTACCGCTCTCTCATCTTCATTCGGCGGTTTATTTTTAAGTCGATTAAACATATGCTCCCCTCTCCGTTCTATGTACAAGTGTAAAAATTACGCTATCTATTCATACCAAAACTTCATAACAGACCCAAACAGACAACAGAGCCAAATGGAATGGCAAACACTCACCTCTTAAGTGTAGCAAATGCCGACTGTAACGTCTTTCTATTTTTGGTTACATTTCCGTAATACGAATCATTCATAAAATAATACAACAGTGCGTCCTACTCTAGATTTTGGCTAACGCCCTGCCCTATGTATATAACGTAAGAAGACTGTCTGGGTTCCATAAAAATAGAAACAAAAAAAGGCCCCGTTCTGGGGGCCTTTTAACCTATGGAGAACACGACCTCCATCACCGCATCACTGCGTACTCGTTTCTGTTTCTTTATCTTTATTTTTTTTCGGAACACCATCCAGGCCGAATTCCTGGTCGTAAGCATCGAAAATCGCACGTGCAACCGGAGCCGCACTGTTGGAACCGAAGCCCCCTTCAGGGATCATGACAGCAACAGCCAGTTTTGGATTGTTACGGGGTGCATAAGCGATAAATACCCCGTTATCCACCAGCTTCCCTCCGATATTCTGTGTCGACGTACCTGTTTTTCTGGCAAAATCATAAGGGAAGCCGCCAAAGGCAGAAACCTCGGTGGCCATACCACGCTGTACCTCATTCCAATATGCATCACTGAAGTCTGCTGTGCTGAGTACCTTCGGTTTCACCTTCTCCACCACATTGCCTTCGGAATCCCGGAACTCTTTAACAAGCTGTGGTTCCATGCGTTTTCCTTTGTTGGCAAGCATCACAGTATACTGCGCGAGCTGCATGGTTGTGTATTTTCCTTGTTGTCCAAAAGATGCATATGCTAGTTTGGTCAAGGAACTTTCCGTTTCATTTTCATATTCTTTACGCCCAGCCCATTCATTCGGCAAGTCCACTCCTGTTTTTACACCAAGACCAAACTGCTCCATGTACTTGTCCCAGACGCCAACGCCATTAGCACCATATCGTGAGTACAGCTTCTTACCAATCTCGTCAATCATAAATACGTTAGAGGAATGACGAATGGCGTCACGAGGGTACATGGCACCGTAAACGTGGCCTGATGAGTTCTGTACGCGGCGGTTATCTCCACCAAATGTGGTCGAACCTCGGTCGATATACACCGAGTTCGTGGTAAAGAAACCTTCCTTCAAACCGATCAACACACTCAGTGGCTTAATTGTTGAGCCGAGCAACACGACAGATTCAGCCCTTTTTCTGGACTCACCAGGCAGGAATCCCCTAATTGTACCGTTCTGGTAAATATATTTGATTTTATCGTACTCTTCTGTGCTAATGCTGCCTGTTCTCCACACATTCGTATCATAATCAGGCATACTGGCAACCGCTACAACCTTCCCTGTATCCACTTCCATTGCTACAGCAAAGCCTGTTTTGGCATTGGGATGCAGTCTGCCGGATACCGGATTACGGTGCAGCCAGCTTAGCTGATCCATGATCGCTTGCTCAGTTTTCACCTGCACATTTTTGTTAATGCTGGAGATCAGATCATACCCTTTTTGCGGCGGGGTTGTACCCGCTACCCCTTCAGGCAAGTTACGCAGGTCAATGTCTACCGATGTATATCCACTTTTCCCCCGCAGCTTATCCTGATACTGTAACTCCAGTCCATCGAATCCGACAAACTCATTCTCCGTGTAGACCAGACCTGGATCAGTCTGCGTTTTGTTCGCTTCATCTACCTCTTGATACTTCTTCAATGATTTCGAGCTTTTGAATTTTTTCAAATAACCAATGGATTGAACGGCCACCGTATCCGGATCGTAGTAACGTACACTTTCCTCTACGATCTGAATGCCTTTGAATTCATCCTTATGCTGGAGGAAATAAGCAACCTCTCCTTCAGACAAATCACTCTTGATCAGACGTGGCATAAACCCGTTGGCCTTGCGAGAATTCAGATCCATTTCCTCCATGATCTGATCCACGGTCAAGGATTCGGAATTCGGGGTTTTATATTTCTCAAAGACATCATGCAGACGCGTAGCCATCTCTTGCACTTCACCAATTTTCGGATTCGGCTGTCCATCCACATCCCCGTAGTTTTTGTACAATGTAAGATACAGTGACTGAATCGGCTTGGAATACGCCAGTTTTACCGTACCCGTGGAGTCGTAGATGGTTCCTCTCACCGGCGCAAGCGGCACATCTTTCGTAATGTTACTTGCTTCTTCCTGACTGAGCTCAGGTCCTTCGACAAACTGTAAAAAGGCCAAACGTACAATAATTACACTAAAAATAACAAAGGAAGCGAAGAAAAATACGTTCATCCGGTAGCTGAAACGCCGTTTGTCCGCAAGTTCATCCTTCTCATTGGAATGCTTTTTCATTCATCCTACCTCTTTCATGACTTGATGCATACCGCAGAACCCTAACTTCCCGGCATGATAACCTGGCAACGTCGTCATATTCCGAACCTTATCCGTGTCCGGTGTACTATCAGGCTGACTGATCTTTCAGATGCGTGTCGGCAAAGTTAGGCGGGTTAAACCAATCTCCGCTGATGGCCCACGTTGGATCAAGCGGAACCCAGCGATGAGAATCACTCAAATAGACTTCATTCCATGCATGAGGGCCGTAGCCTCCCTGACCGTTATATCCCAGACCTGTAACAACCTTCACATCAAGCCCTTGGGAACGAGCCATCACCGCATATAAGCGGGCATAATCGATACATACCCCTTTGCGTGTATCAAAGGTATTCTGAGGGGTCTGTTCATGCCATATTCCCCTCTGCTCATAATCGTCCACTTTCCCGTAGTCGTATTGAACCCGGGTGCCAACCCAGTCATACAGAGCCCTGGCTTTTGCCTCATCCGTAGATTTTCCTTTGACAATCTCCTGTGCAGCTTGCTCAATATCGGCCGGAATATTGTGGTCAATCACTTCATACTTTCGTTGTAAAATGCCCCCAAGTTCCTTCTGCACAGCCTGCGTGAATACCGGAAGCTTGTCCTTGATAAACGTACCCGACAAAGGCTCAATCACCGATTTAGCACCCTGCATATAGATTGGAGATGCCTCCACATAACGGCTGAACATACTACCCGGATAGAGACTTACAATCATAAACAATACGGCAATCACCATGATCCCTCGGACCGAACCGATGACTGTTCCAATCACTGCGCCTGTCAGTCGGCTAATAATCCCTTTTGGTGCAGCTTGCTCATCTCCTGCATGTCTTCTGCGAAATATGAAGGAAGTTAAAAATCCAAGAATCATGCGAATCAAGCCGTAACTTAGGACAAATAATACGGCAAATCTCATTAGCGGGAAATCTGCGATCGCTGTAACCAACGTATAATACAACTGCTCCCACCGGTTCAACTCACGATTAGGCATATCCGCGGCATGTACAGACAACCATTGCTGTACATAAGGCGCAAGCCATAACGTCAGACCGATGGATAACAAAATACCAATGACCGCCATAATACCGTCCATCAGGAAACCAAAGAGTCTCCCCGCAGAACGTGAAGCCCCTCTGGACCATCCCTGTAATAAGGATGCTGCTACGATTAGTACCAGCAAAATGGTAATCCCATTAAACTCCTTCAGGCTGTCCAGCCAAGTTTGCAACACGTCTTCATTCCTCCTTTAATAACTATGAAGCAGGTGCTGTTTTGTTGTTTTGTGCCTGTTCGACAAATGTACGGATCGTTTCGTTGTCCATCTTCCATTCTCCAAGCGAAATGCCGCGGAACGTCACATCGACTGTATCCGACTTCGTGCTACCCTTAATTTCAACATTAGGACTGGTAATCGTAAATTCACCATTTTGCCCCGCCGTATAAGTTGCCTTGGAAGCTTCCTTCAGCATGATGCTTGTTGCTTCTTTCTTGAGTGTGTCCATCGTGCTGGATTGCACGTCTGTGACGGTTTGTTTGATCTGTTCAATGGAGATGCCGCTGTATATCAGCAGAGCCGCAATAATGATGATGGCAATCGCCCATTTCAACATCGTTTTGACCACATTCAGAACAAAGAACAAAATGATCAGCGCAACGACGATCACCAGCCAGTTCTGCATCACAAACTCTTTGATTACTTCTATGTTCATGATTACACCTTCCGAATTAGAATTGATTCATGACTACCCGAATATTATACATGATTTCCGAACCCGCTGTCAGCTAAGCCCTCTCCGGCAAAAATAAACGGTCTAAGTTCGTCCTGCGGGGCGTACAAGTAGTACCATGAGGATTCGTTCCGACGAACGTGGACACGTTCAAGACCTGTGTACAAACAGGCATCGCCTAACAAGGAGGGGCTCTAGTGAAAACGGCTATCTGGCTATACCTGTTTTTGTTTCTAGCTGTGTTTGATCTGCATGCCCAGTATCCCATTCTTACACCGTTTGCGATATCGCTCGGTGCGGCTCCAACCTTTATCGGCTGGATGATGGGCATCTATTCCTTAACCCACCTGCCTGGCAATCTGATTGCTGGAACACAGATTGATAAACACGGGAGCCGTCGATATATTGTGTTCAGTCTGGTAGGTGCGGGTATTATCCTACTTCTGCAGGCTCATATTCATACCCCTTGGCAACTGCTCGCGCTACGTTCTATCAGCGGCTTTGTATTAGCCTTTCTGTCTCCGGCATGTCTGGCCCTGCTCGCTCAGCTCTCCAATGACCCGGTGAAACAAGGAAAATACATGTCGGGTCACGGTGTCGTACACACCCTGGCTTCTGTGGTGTCACCAGCCGCAGGTGCCGTGATCGTCGGTGCCATGGGCTTCTCTGCCACCTTCTCCAGTCTAGGCTATCTGCTCATCCTGACAGGTGCCATCGCACTGTTCACGATGCCGCGTAGCCTTGTACGCCAGCCGCAACCATTGACGGAACCCGCAAAACCTGGTCTTGCGTCTTCCGGCTCGGCTAAAGCTAACTCTGATCATACGCCAGCAGAAGCGCCAAAAGCATTCCTGCCTGTTTCCTGGCGTTATTTCATGCTTCCCTTGGTCATTGCCTGCGCTCAAGGTATTCTATTTTTCGAATTACCGCTACGAGGAGGTGGGCATTCTTCCATGATGTCGACGGGTTTACTGTTTTCAATCATTAGCATCGGTGCGCTATTTACACTCAGCATGCTGTTTCTTAACCGTTATTCGCCCAAACTGCGCTTAGTTGCTGGTGTGCTACTGATGTCATTGAGCTTTTTTGTGATGGCAGCCGTTCCGCAAATTTCGTTATCTATCGTGTTATTTGTGCTTGGGATGTCCAAAGGCATCATTTTCCCCGCAATGGCTACACTTTTTATTCACTTAAGCGGTGGTAGCAAGCTTGGGCGTATTTTCTCTCTGCAATCGATTGCCACCTCTATTGGTTCGTTTATTGGTCCGATTACGGCTGGCCAGCTGAGGCTGGGAGTATCTCCTTATTTTATTGCTTTTATTTTGTTGATGGTCGGCATCTTGCTACTCCCCTATTATACGTCAAGACATACTGCCCCGCTCTCATCTTCCGATGCGAAAAGCATCCTGGGGTGAAGTATCTAAGCTTGTTCTGACCAACTTATGCGTTAGAGCCTTCTGCAGAACAATTTAAACTTTGCATCATTCCCCCATTTCCAGATACACTATAAGTACATTCAGTCGATTTTCGCTGTAACATTTCCCGGGGAATGTCGACAACAGCTCTCGAATCAGGGGTGAATAAGATGCCTATTCATGTCATTGTGGAAGGTAAGAATGATCGCAGTAAACTCAAACGTTTAGTGGGTCCAGAGATCAATATTTTGTGCACATTCGGAACGCTGAACTCCCTTAAGCTGGAGACGCTGCGCAAGCAAGTCGGATATGATGAAGTTTATTTATTCATGGACAATGACAGCTCAGGCAAAAAAATAAGAGGTGTACTGCGCGATGCTTTTCCCGATGCGGTACAAATGTATACAAGACGTGGGTACGCAGGGGTTGAAGGCACACCTGATGAATACATCATCTCGCAATTAGAGAAGGCAGGACTGGAGGAATATATCCAGTATCCTGACGAACCTTCGTATTGAAAGAACAACGACAAAAAGGCTGTTTCTGGTTATAGCAACCAGAGACGGCCTTTTCTAAAGACTTCGTGCTTAACGTTCTACGTTGTTATTTTTTAATCAGCCTGCGAATATCCTCTGCGATGGCTTCTGGCTGCACGTCTTCCGTATTAAAAGCGTTATACACCTTGCGAAGCTGGTTATTCTCATCCACCAGACCAATCATGTTCATATGGGCAAAATCATCCTTATTCTCGCCTTCGATCAGAATCTGGAACGATTCTTTGGCGAACTGCTTGGTTTTATCCATATCCCCACGCAGGAAATACCAGCCAGAATAATCCGCGTGGAAACGGTCGGCAAAGGTTTTGATCTTCTCTCTCGTATCCACTTTTGGGTCGAAGGAAATCGATACAAAGGATGCCTTATCTCCGAAAGTTCCATCTTCTTTCAACAAGTCCTGCACCTGAGACAGTGTAAATGTCGTAATCGGGCAAACATCAGGGCAACTGGTGAAATAAAAGTAGAACAATCGCACTTTGCCTTGCGTATCCGCCAGCGATACGTTACGACCATCCACATTTTCCATGGAAAACGATTGGATCTCCCGAATCTCGGGTAATTTCTCCTGGCTGGCAAATGCCGTATTCCACATTAAATACACCGCCATAATCAATGCAATACCGAGCAAAATCCATGTCCATTTGTATTTCTTAATGACCTGCATCCTCTTCTCTTCCCCCTGACAATGTACTAGTGAATGCGCATACATATTTGATCCATAAAAACCCTCTGTTAAGCTTCCCTGGCTTTCTGATACAAAATGATTTCGGTTAACTCGCTCAATTAAATTCTACGTTATCATTTCGGCCAAGGGATACATATGTATAATACAGTGCCTTCATTACGGGACATATCTTGGTTTATGACAAGGTCGTTGTTCACAAAATATGTCTCATCGCGACATGTTTATTAATCCACGCGACTTCCGATATAAATTTTATCACAAGAATCCAGAAAATAGTTTGACAATGTTCGTACATTTGTTGGGAAATGGACAGAATGTTCCCAGCGCTCCGCATGTTTTGCATACAGGCAGGTGGATAATATACACTAGAATTGGGTATCACCTAGATAGAGAAGGTTAATTTTGATGAGCATACACTGACGATACACCTTATAAAGGAGAGATTTATGGATACCTCTACACATTTTGTTATGGGCATTGGTCTGGCGGGTCTCGCCTATGTTGATCCTGTCGTTGCAACCGACCCCATGCTGGCAGCTGCCGTCATGGTAGGCACGATCGCTGGCTCCCAAGCCCCTGACATTGATACTGCACTGCGTTTTAAAAGCAATTCGCTCTATATTCGAAATCATCGGGGACTGTCCCACTCGTTGCCGTTTCTATTGTTATGGGTGCTGCTACTTACGGGTGTGATCGGATTGATTTTTTCAGGAGTTTCACTTGGTCATGTCGCCCTCTGGACTGCTGTAGCTGTAGGTGTACATGTCTTTACCGACTTGTTCAATACGTATGGAACACAGGCAGCCCGTCCTTTTACAGAACGCTGGATTGCCTGGAACATCATTCATATCTTTGATCCGTTCCTGTTTACTACACATGTGATTGCGATTCTGTTATGGGCTTTCGACCTTATTGCACCTGCTCCACTCTTTACCACACTGTATATCCTGATTGGAATATATTATGTATGGCGTACAATCGCGCGGGCATTGGTGGTTCGAAAAGTGAGACGTATGGATAACAGTCCGGAACCAGCCAAATATATTGTCATTCCAACGATTTCCTGGAGCCGCTGGCATGTTGTCAAAACGAATACGGATGGGAGTTATGAGCTTGGTAAGATCGATGGTTCCGAGCTGACCTGGAGCCTGCATGCCACCTCGTCCACTCATGCGGCCGTTGTAGCCTCACGCAAGGCACCAGAGGTTAGTGCATTCCTCTATTTCACTTCTTATGCTGTAGCCGAGGTGGAGGAACTCCCTGCCGGATATAAAGTTCGCTGGGCTGATGTTCGGTATCGACACCGGAAACAGTATCCCTTTGTCGCCGTAGTGGTCATGGATCGCAACTTCAAAACAATCGATACCTACGTAGGCTGGCTAAGTGATGAAAAAATGGATAAAAAACTTTTATCTGCCCGCCCTTGACGCAGACCTTGGTTGCAGGGCACAATCGTTATAGGAACGATTGCGCGGGAAAAGCCCGGAGCGCTTATCCGCTCCGGGCTTTTACTGCTTTGGTATATAAATTATTTGCCAGACAGAGACTGCTCAGCGATTTGAACCAGACGTTTGGTGATATATCCACCCAAAGATCCAGTCTCACGGGAAGTGTAGTTACCATAGTATCCGTCTTGCGGGATAGTTACACCCAGTTCTTGTGCAGCCTCCATTTTCAATTGTTGCAGAGCTGCTGTCGCTTGAGGCACCACCAAGTTGTTAGAAGAGCGAGATCCTTGAGCCATATTTAAAATCTCCTTTCAATCTGTGTCTGTAATGTATTGCAAGCTTGCAAGATTATTATGGCTCGCACGCTTCAGGTTATACGAAAATTCAATAAATTTGTACATGGAGGTTTTTCCCAATGAGCAAAGGCTTATCCTTATGGTTTGCATTTTCTTCGATTGTTTTGTTAACGGTTACAGCAATCACGATTTCTTACAACGGCTGGCTTGCAGCCCTGCTGTTTGTTCTATCCATGGCTAATATCGTTTGGGGATTTGTCATCCGGGCGAAAAAAGAACGTCAGGAAGCCCGCTCGGCTTCCGAATCGGCTTCATAGCCTATTGCTATCCTATGAAGTTAATAAGTCAAAAAAGAGGAGGCGGATACATTCATCCGTCTCCTCTTCTATGTTCACATGGTTAATCGTTCATGGTCTTTATTCTAATTGACTTTGCTGAAACCGTGTTCCCGATTACAGCTTACGTCTAGGAACGAAACCCATCCGCTCTTTCACCGCATCCAGCGTCTTCGCAGCATCCTCTTCAGCACGACGTGCCGAAGTCTCTAATACATCAGCAAGCTCACCAGACTCACGAATTTCGTTATATCTTGCTTGTAACGGTTCGATAACAGAAACAACGACTTCCGCCAGTTCCTTTTTGAATGGACCGTACATTTTACCTTCGTAACGCTCCGCCACCTCATTCAGTGTCATTCCCGCACATTCCGCATAGATGCTCATCAAGTTGCTGACTTCCGGCTTATTGGCCGGATCATAGACAACTTCACGACCAGAATCCGTGGTGGCACGGCTAATTTTTTTGCGAATGACGTCCGGGGGATCTAACAGCGCGATGTAACTGCCGGCATTGGGGTTACTTTTGCTCATCTTAGAAGAGGCATCGTCCAGTGACATGACGCGAGCACCGACCTGAGGAATATAAGGCTCAGGAATCGTGAAATATTCTCCGTAGCGATGGTTAAAGCGTCCTGCCAGATCACGAGTCAGCTCCAGATGCTGCTTCTGATCTTCCCCAACAGGCACGAGATCTGCGTTATATAGCAAAATATCTGCAGCCATCAGGGATGGATAAACGAACAAACCGGCACCAACCGAATCTTTACCGGAGGATTTGTCCTTAAACTGTGTCATGCGTTCCAGCTCACCCATGGAGGTCAGCGTTGTCATCAACCATCCAAGCTCCGCGTGATGTGGTACATGCGATTGCAAAAATACATTCGACTTGCTTGGATCAATTCCTGCCGCGATGAACAATGCGGCTACAGCCTCAGACTGCTCACGCAGTGCTGCTGGCTCTTGTGGTACTGTGATAGCATGCAGGTCTACAACCATAAAATTACATTTGTAGTCATGTTGTAATTTCACAAAATTTTTAATCGCGCCAATGTAATTACCCAGTGTAAGCTTACCGCTCGGCTGAATGCCTGATAATACGGTTTTCATATCCCAATACGCCTCCCTGATTCACGTAGATTCTAAATAAGTTGAACTAAAGATTTTACACAACCCACTTCGATGACAGAATAACCTTCCAATCGCTGTTATCCCCAGATTTTTTTGATTCCTTATTCCAAAAGGAAAAATCCGGTGATACAGGCGAACGCTTCGCTTTTTCAGGTTTTTTCTATCCTCTCCGTTATCGTGTAAATGAATCGTCCAACTTAACTAGAAATTAGAATTCAAAACTTTGAACTTCTTGACTATCAACGCTTGGACACGAGCATATTCGCTCGCTGCGAACGCAAAAAAGCCCCACATCCGCAAGGGACGTGAGACCGTGGTGCCACCCTTATTCGCTCTCTACTCCTGTACCCCTCAATATGCAAGGGTATAGCAGGAAGAAAAAGCCTTCATTGTTCCGTAACGTGGAATAACCGGCATAACCTACTGAGATCTCTCTGCATGAGCTCGATCTGTTCAGCCATACACTCAAGGGTCCATTCAAAAAAGAGTTCACACCAGTTCACATCAACCACTGGCTTTCTGAAGAGAATACTCCTTGCCTACTTGTCCCCGTCATCGCTTTGATATCATTCAGTTCATAAAAACCTTTAGAACTCCATCTTAATGCGCATAAGCCTGAATGTCAAAATAGAATGAGTTTTTTTTCGCGAAGCTTAAAAATCTGTTATGATGGTATTGCTTATCCTGTGAAGGCTATGAAGCTGATTGCAGGATGTCTCAAAAGTTGGAATGATCACAATGACACGCCTGCAGCAGTCCAGCAAGCACAACTGCACGCAGACAGATTTTAAGTGGGAAAAGGAGCATCGATATGAAACAAGTGACCAAAGGTCAATGGAATGGTTACGACACGTATATCCTACATAGCCGTGAATTGGAAATCACCCTGTTGCCTCGTCTGGGAAATAACATCATCTCGATTCGCGATTTGGTGCAGAATCGGGATATCGTTCGTCGCCCGGACGAAAACGATCTGGCTTTCTATTTACAGAAGCCCTATCATTTTGGAGTCCCGTTGCTCATACCACCAGGACGTATTCACCAGGGACAATTCGAGTATGAAGGTGTACGTTATCAGTTCGATCAGAATACGGCAAATGGCAACCATATTCACGGTCTCCATCGTAGCCAGTCCTGGTGTGTCAGTGATATTGAAGAAGATGAAGACGGCTGTGCAATCACAACCGAATTATTAACCGAAAACGAAAAGCATTGGATGGAACAATTCCCCATTCCACTGAAACTTGAAATGACATTCAGTTTGAAAAATGCCGTACTGACCCAGAGACTGCGTGTCACCAATTTGAGTTCAACGCCTGCTCCCTTTGGGATGGGATATCATACATGGTTTTTGTTAGACGGTAAGCCTGCTGACTGGACATTGCAGCTACCTGTTTCCGGATTGTATGCTCAAAATGAAGAACAGCTGCCTACAGGCGAAATAGAAACGTTGCAAGAAGAATGGTCCTCTATCGGGGAAGGAATCAGCATGCAGGGACGAGACTGGGATACGTTGCTGCGTGCGGCGGAAGGTCAACCTGCGGTGGCTCATTTGCGGAGAAAAGATGGATATACACTGAAATATTCAGTGGATGAAGCTTATTTTAAACACTGGGTTTTGTATACCAAAGGGGTATCCGATCAATTCTTGTGTATTGAACCTTACACCTGGTTGCCGGATGCGCCGAATCTGCCACTGACTGAGGATGTAACTGGACTGATCCGGCTCGAACCAGAGCAACCTGTGGAGTTGCTTAGCCATATTGAGGTTGTTTCACCGATTGACTAAGCAATACTTCTTTTTACAATAGATGAACTACCTCGACTTTTGCTATTCTCGCAATGATTCAAAACAAGCCGATCCGCACTGGATCGGCTTTTTGAGTTGACATGCCTTCGTTTGATTATCCATATATTCCCTTACGCCATATCATGTATATTTCCTCATTCTCGATCCATACTAACATCACTAACCCACAAGGAGGTGAGACATATGTACGGAAGTCAAAACCAAGGTGGCGGAAGCCGCTCTAACAATCTGGTTGTGCCTCAAGCGAACGCAGCATTGCAACAATTGAAAATCGAAGCTGCGCAAGAGCTGGGTGTAACAATTCCTCAAGATGGTTACTACGGTAACTATACTTCCCGTGAGACTGGATCTCTGGGAGGATATATCACAAAACGTCTGGTACAAATCGCTGAGCAGCAATTATCGGGTCGTTCGTAAGCTCGTAATTATTGCTTGAGTGTTGCTGAAAATGAATGGCGGCCTTCTTCGGAAGTGCCGCTTTATTTCTATTTGTACTGAACATGTGTAACAAACTTAACGATATCATTCTCTCGGTTTGCAACATTATGAGCCAGATCCCGTACCCGAATCCAGATATGTATTCGTTCTAGGGTAGCGAATCATCAAGTTCGCCATGTTGTAATTGGATTCCATCGTCGCATCGATCATAATCATGCCTTGTCTGACAGTAAAATCATAGCTAATTTCACCATGTGTCCAATTCCGCTTGAATTTCAGTGTCTCCAATGCCATAGCGCGAAAGGCAGTACGTTGCCCTTGATTAAGTCCCTCACCCTCTATCTCCATCCGTCCATCTTTACCCGTTATCGGATTATGTCGAATTCCAAATTTCCCAATAACGTTATTTCGTATTTGCACAAAAACTACCCCTGAATCTAATCCTGACAGCTCCTGATCAAGCTCTTTAAACACCAAATCTAACTGTCTTGCTAATGAAAGTTGCTCCGTTTTCACGTTAACACTCCTCCTATTGTGCTTTTAGTCCTATAATACAAGGACTTACGACTCATTATATGACATCATATACGCTTCCTCAACAAATATAAACAAATTTGGGTAATTATCCCTATAATTTGCGCAATTAATTGCCATTCCCCCTCCTTAAAACGAGTTTTTTCATTTATTTACGACAAAAAATACATTCAACTTAAAAAAGAAATTACAAATAAAAGAAGCCATGATAGATGTCTGTCAGACGATCCATTATGGCTCTCTTTTTATTGAAATGAGTTTGCTTCTCTATTATTTTATATTTGACGTCATCTCTAAAAATTGCTCAATATCGGCAATAACTAAATTCGCAGCATTTTGCCAGAAGTCCGGTTGTGTCAGATCTGTACCCAGATGTTTCAGAGCCAGTTCCTCCACAGTCATTCGTCCGGTATCACGCAGCAAATCATCATATTTCCCCGCAAAAGCCGTACCTTCCTGTTGTGCCCGAGCATAGATTCCCGCACTAAACATGTACCCGAAGGTATATGGGAAATTATAGAAAGGTACGCCTGTCAGATAGAAATGCAGCTTCGAAGCCCAGAAATGAGGATGATTTGATGCAAGAACGCCGCAGTAAGCCTCTTCTTGAGCCTCTACCATTAATCTGCTCAACTCGTCGGCACTTACCAGGCCCTTCTTACGTTGCTCATAAAAACGATTCTCAAACAGGAAACGGGCATGAATGTTCATAAAGAACGCAACACTACGCTGAATTTTATCTTCAAGCAACGCCAGCTTCTCCTGCTCATCACTTGCAGTTTGCACCAATGCATCGGCAACGATCATCTCTGCGAATGTAGAAGCCGTTTCAGCTACGTTCATCGCGTAACGCTGATTCAATGCCGGCAGCTCTTCCATGATATGCTGGTGGTATCCATGACCAAGTTCATGCGCGAGTGTGGATACATTCGACGCCGTTCCAGAGAAGGTCATAAAGATGCGAGTCGCTTTGCTTAGTGGCAGTGAGGTACAGAATCCCCCTGGACGTTTGCCCGGACGATCTTCGGCTTCAATCCATCGTTTCTCAAAAGCCATCTCTGCAAAGCTGGACAGTTTGGGACTGAACTTGGCAAATTGCTCCACGATTGTCTGAGCTGCCCCGTCATACGTCACTTTTCCAACAGACTTGCCTACCGGTGCTTCTACATCACTCCAGCTCAGCTTATCGACACCCAGCAATTGGGTTTTTCGCTCCAGATACTGTACAAGTACCGGTTTGGCTCCGTTGATGACCTCCCACATCGTATCCAGCGTTTGGCGTGACATCCGGTTGATGGAAAGAGGTTCCCTCAAGATATCTTGCCAGCCACGCTTCTCATACAATTTCAGACGAAAACCCGCGAGATGATTCAACGTGTCAGCGCAGAAATCCTCCACATCTGTCCAAGCCTGCTCCCATGAGGCAAATACCTGCTCACGCACTGCACGGTCACTGTCACTAAGCTTGTTAGCAGCCTGCCCTGCCGACAGCATAATCGTCTCTCCATCCTGTTCGAACGGAATATTTACTTTACTTACAATTGTATTATAAAATTTGCCCCAACCATGATAACCATCCACAGCCAGATCCAGAGCAAGCCCCTCTAGCTCCGGTGACAATTTTTCTTTTGCTTGTGCCCGACTCTCGTTTAATACAAAGGACAATGGTTGGATTTCCGGGCGTTCAAGCCACTCCGTCCATACATCCTCTGGCATCTGGCTAAGCGTATTGTCGAATTTGGATTTACTGCTGTTCAGCATCGCTGCAATGGAACTGACAGTCCCTTGAAGCTGAGCCGCTTTTTTATCTTGCTGATTTTGAGCAGACAGACAGGATACAAACGCAGATCCTTCAGAGATTCGAACATAACAACTTTGCAACAGTTCAAGAATAGGGTTAAGAACCTCTGTGTTTTTCAATGTTGCTGGAGCCGCCGTTTGATTCAATGTTTCTTGCAACTTTCGCACATCCGCTTCCAGTTCATTCAGATATGCGGCGAATGCTTCGGAAGAAGAACCTCCACTAAAGATGGACTCCAGATCCCATACAGGATGTAATGGCATTTTCATCTAATAAGGCACCTCTTTCTATAGATTCGGGTGAATAAAATTAAATTAAAAACTGGTTTTATACGCAACGTATCTCTATACTAGAGAAATAATGAGCAACTTTTTCAGGAGGTAAGTGTATGAAACCTTTACAAGTATCGGCTGAAACAGCCGTCAAATTAGCAGCATCTCTGGGCGTGCCTCTGGAACATTTAATGCATATGCCTCAACATATTCTCATGCAGAAGATTGCAGAACTGGCCAAGGAAGAGGCCGCTAAACCTTCAGATCAGGAAGATAAATCCGAATGATTCCTTTTGAGAACAGTTGGCCCTATGATGTCATTATGGGGGATATCTATGTACAGCAATGCCCTTTTTGCGGTGCAAACAATGTGTTACTTCCCCTCAAACCCAAGGAACTCATCCGTATCCGTGAAGGAAAAAAGAAATTGCTTGTCTTTCCCTGCTGCAATAGCAGCATGACCGTCATTGATACCGATAACGATTACCTGTTGTCCAGTCGTCCTATTCGGTAAATACGCCTGCAATCAACTTAGAGGGGGCTGCGCTTCGCAGCCTCTTTGTCTGCTTCCAGCATCTCTTGAGGCAGCTCCATTTTTCCTGATATCATCTGTTCACGCAACAACGCCCATTGTTCTCTGGACGCACGAATCATCGCTGCATCTGTAATGCGCTTGTCATGAATGACTCTGCCGAACCATTGAACCGCTTCATGGAACCTTCCTACTCTGCGATTCAGTTCCCCAAGCAGATACAGCAACTTGGCCTCATTACCGCCTGTTCCTTCCCGTTCAAACACCTTGATATAAGCTTCCAGGCTGAATTCGAGAAAACGATGCTCCTGTGCATGATCTTCCATATACCGATACAACCAGGCAATATGATGTAGCAGGCCAGCAACGACACGATCCTTTTCCTGAATAACCTGAGCACATAGCAGACCCAATTTGTACGTAGCAAGTGCCTGCTCCAGATTTCTTGCTCCACTATAATCTCGCTTAACCCAGCGGTTTCCGATCTGCTCAATGAACGCCTTGCGCTGCATCTCGTTCAGATTACCTGAAGAATTTTCGGTAGAGGCGAATCCACACGAAGGACAGATTCGGACAACATAAAAATCTGGATTTTCCTGCTTGTAATAAGCACAAAAATCCGAATCTGTCCGGTAAGGCCGTTTCAAGCTAGGTCTAACTCGTGATGTTTCAAATTCATTCTCGCAATAATGACATGTCACCTTCACCTTATACAGCGGCTCTAATTCCACTTGTTCCATCCCTCTCCCGTAAGGCTTGTCGTAAATCCGGAATTACGGCGTATTCACAAAATGGTGGGCTGGCCCAGATAAACGTTGCAAAATAAACGAATGCAACGGCTCTTCCACGCCAATTTGTGTTAACGCTTGATTCATACATGCAAGCCATGCCTCTGCTCGCTCTACCGTCACCTCAAAGTGCATATGACGAGCACGCATCATCGGATGCCCGTAGGCCTCAGAGAACAATGCAGGACCACCAAAAAATTGAGACAGGAACATGTATTGCTTGTCCATTACCGGAGTGATATCTTCCGGGAAGAGAGGTGCTAGCTGCTCATTCTGCAATACGATTGGATAAAAAGCCTCCACCAGCGACCGAACACCTTGTTCACCGCCAAGATTGTCATAAATACTTAAACTGGAATTCATACTTCTGCCCCCCTTCGATATGTCGAATTTTGTAATATAACACATGCTACAGGAACATGATAAACAACAGATCAACAAGCTGGCCCTAAAAGCCAGCATCTTCATTCTATCAAAAAAAACCAAAAAGTCCTATATCACATGAAAGATCAGATTTGACCAGAGCCTTACGTACCAAGGAGTTTCGGGCCAAAATGACAAAAAAAGCGCCAACCTTCAAGGCTGGCGCATCACATATTTCATTAATAACTTCGCCAATCTTCCTCTTCAGTACGAACCAGCGAGGCACGTATCACATACACAAATGCACAGACCAGGACTCCGGCGACAAGACTCATGATCATCACTCCATCCTTATTGATTCCACCTTTATGACAATTAGGTGACGTTCAGGCGTTTTTACCATTTTAGCATACATCTTTCAAAAACACAGCCACTTATGCAAGCGCTTTCCCATTATTATTTGTACTGTTTGTCCGATCTTTTTCATATATTTATGGCAAAAGCTCCGTCATGGACTGCGATTCCTGCATCTTAACCCTAAAAGGAGAGAAATTCATGAACGTTCCAAAGCGCATCATGCAAACCCTGATTATCCTTGCTCTCCTTTTCTTTTGTGTTCTGATGGCTTTGTATCCATCCGAAACCTGGCATGCCAGTGTGAGGGGACTATCGATCTGGTGGGATGTTCTATTTCCTTCCCTGTTTCCATTTCTGGTATTATCCGAGTTGCTACTCGGTTTTGGTATTGTGCATTTCCTGGGCACATTGCTTAATCCACTTATGCGGCCGATATTCCGCGTTCCTGGAAGCGGCGGGTTTGTCTTTGCTGTAAGCTGTGCTTCCGGTTACCCTACAGGAGCTAAACTGACCGCACAATTATGGGAACAGAAA
Organism: Paenibacillus xylanexedens; assembly: GCF_007680605.1. Classification (GTDB taxonomy): domain Bacteria; phylum Bacillota; class Bacilli; order Paenibacillales; family Paenibacillaceae; genus Paenibacillus; species Paenibacillus xylanexedens_B. The sequence continues at coordinate 34,849 of NZ_VEIO01000012.1, read as the reverse complement.
CTGGTTACAAGAGAGGAAGGTGAGCGTCTGGTTGCTTTCACCACCTCATCTGATCCGATCTTTATGATTGGGGCTGTGTCTGTCGGTTTTTTCCACAATACCTCCATCGCTCCAATTCTTGTAGCCTCCCATTACTCTGCGGCTATTCTTGTAGGTGTGCTCATGCGTTTTCATGGTCGTCCCACTGCAATTCTACCGTCCGAATCTCCTTCCGCTCACGGAGAGCATCGCAACCGTTTCCTGAGTGCGATCTATGCGATGCACGAAGCGAGACAAGCCGATGGACGGACCTTCGGGGAATTGCTTCGGCATGCTATTTCCTCTTCCCTCCGGCTTATTATTATCGTAGGCGGGCTCGTTGTATTCTTCTCCGTCATTATGGAATTATTGGTTCAGACCGGCTGGCTAGGCATACTATATGCTCTAACGGAACAAGGACTTCAACTTGCCGGTTTACCACCATCCCTGTCCCATAGTCTCGTCGGCGGATTATTTGAGGTGACACTTGGAGCCAAAGAAGCTGGAACTGCATCCACCTCCATTCCTCTTGTCTTTAAAGTTGCCGCCGCTGCATTTGTACTTTCCTGGGGCGGATTATCCGTGCATGCGCAAATTATGAGCGTGTTAAGCAATACGCCAATGCGATACGGGCCTTTTTTACTGGCTCGAGCAATTCATGCGGCAATTGCCCCTCTACTCGTCATTTTGTTATGGCCGCTATTCATGAACACATCGGCCTCACCTGCATTTTTGGAGAACACGCTGAACCCTTCTGCCCTCGAATACACACCCGGATGGAATGTCATTGGAATAACAGGAATAAAGATGTTCGTCGGTATGCTCGCTATCCTTTTATGTCTTGCCTGGATTCGTTCGTTCCTGTTGCCCAAACATAGCGGAAAATAATGCTTTGTCCAAATAGTTTGCCCAGAAGTTGAATCGGACGTTGTGTTCTGGCGCGGAATTGATTATCATCGGTAGTATAATGACCACAAAGGAGCTTTCATCTTGAGATACTATGTTCAAGACCGCGGAGACCAGTTATCGATTGATCTCAGTCAGCAGTTTCATGCGCTGGCGAAGGAAGAAGGATTCAAGCTCGATGCAGAATCGCCAGAGATAGTCATCTCCATCGGAGGCGATGGAACGATGCTTCAAGCTTTTCACAATTTCATCGACCGCATTCCGGATATCGCTTTTGTTGGGGTTCATACGGGCCATCTCGGCTTCTATGCCGATTGGAAGAAGGAAGAATTAAGGGAATTGGTTCGGCTTATGAGCGGTAAGGGTGATTCTGATCTCCTGAAACCTCGTATTGTGAAATATCCACTGCTCGAACTGGAAATTCGTAAAAAGTCCGGCAATGCCTCGTACATCGCCCTGAATGAATTCACGTTAAAAGGGGTAGATGGTACCGTTGTCGCGCAAGTGGACATCAATGATGTTACATTTGAGATGTTCCGGGGGGACGGGATCTGCGTTTCCACTCCTTCAGGTAGTACGGCGTATAACAAAGCACTCGGCGGAGCCATGGTGCATCCAACCATTGATGCAATTCAAATTGCCGAAATTGCTTCCATTAACAACCGTGTCTACCGGACGCTCGGTTCACCTGTCATTTTGCCCAAGCATCACCATTGTGACATTTTCTCACGCAAAGATCAGCGTCTGTTGCTAACCATTGATCATGTCAATGTAATGGTGGAGGATTTGATCTCCGTTCGTTGCCAGGTCTCGGAGCAAAAGGTCAGTTTTGCGCGTTTTCGCCCATATCCGTTCTGGAACCGGGTTCGCACTGCCTTTCTTGATTAGGCAACCTACATGTCTGACTAGAAAAACCTTATGTACACGCACCAAAAAAGCGGTCCTTCTCAGGAACCGCTTTTTGCTTTGGCTTGTGGCTGCTCTTTGCACTTCTGAAGCACGAAGTATGCACAGCCAAAGTTACAGTACTCGTTAATATAATCCACAAGATAAGAGATAGTTGAATCCTTCGTTGCTTTGGGGTGATTGTCTCGATAAAAGCCTTTGAGTCTAAGCTGGCTATAACCCCAGTCACCAATAATATAGTCGTAACGCTCCAGCACTTCGCTGTACCGGTCACGGAACACTTCAGGGTTCCAACCCTGCTTGTGGTTCTGTACAATTTCATAATTTTTGCCGCCGACTTGCACAATGACGGGTGCCTTAGGCTTTTCCTGTTCCTGTACAGACTCCTGTTCCGTTTCCTGCAGCTGTTGCTTGTTATGCTGCTCATTCTCCAGCTGCTCTTCCGTGTTTTTATTCTGTTCCAATCCGGATTCCTCCATCACGCGTGTGTTGCCGCCTGCTCCGTATGCTGATTCGCTGATTTTACCTGTTCGTGGGCATGATAAGAACTGCGTACCATCGGACCGGATTCGACGTGACTGAATCCACGCTTCAATCCTTCTTGTTTCAATGCCGCAAATTCTTCAGGCGGATAATACTTCTCAACAAACAGATGTTTCTCGGATGGCTGTAAATACTGACCAATCGTCATAATGTCACAGTTCACCGCACGAAGATCATCCATCGTTGCTAAAATTTCGTTATATTCTTCACCTACACCGAGCATAATACTCGATTTCGTCGGAATGTTAGGTTGCATTTCTTTGGCACGAGCGAGCAATTCCAGTGAACGTTTATACTTGGCTTTGGCACGCACCTTGTCTGACAACCGTTCAACGGTTTCGATGTTATGGTTCAAAATGTCCGGTTTGGCATCCATAACGATCTGCAGTGAATCCCGATCACCCATAAAATCCGGAATAAGCACTTCCACACTGCATAGTGGCAAGCGCTTGCGTACAGCTTTTACCGTTTCAGCAAAAATGGTTGCTCCCCCATCCTTCAGATCATCCCGGGCCACACTTGTAATGACACAATGTTGCAGATTCATTTGTTCAGCTGCTTCGGCTACACGTTCCGGTTCCTGTAAATCGAGTTCCGTAGGCAAACCGGTATTGACCGCGCAAAATCGGCATGCTCTTGTGCAAATATCGCCCAAAATCATAAACGTCGCTGTTCGATTCGCCCAGCATTCATAAATATTCGGACACCGTGCTTCCTCACATACGGTATGCAATGTTTTGGAACGCATCATGTTTTTAATTTCCTGATAGTTATCTCCGGTTGTCAATTTGATCCGAATCCAGTCCGGTTTCGGTTCTTTAACACGTTTAGCCAATGCATAAACCTTCTTTCTACTGAAGTTAGGCTGTTGCTCGGAACATATTATACCATGAAAGGCTTGGAAAAACCCCCATTTGTCACATCTTGTGCTTACACAACGAAATGGATAAAAACAGAACGTTTGAAGAACGCTAAGATATAGCTTGATTTATCGGGCATAAGTGCATCATCTCAACGGAAAGGGGCTGCTTCCCTGTGCAGCATCAGTGGATACTCCGAAATACGTACAGCTTTTGCCTCAAAACGTTACTCGCAGGCGCGATGCTTCTCCCATTCCTGCCTGCTGATGTTTACGGTGAGTCTGTCCATACAACAATGACCCAAACCCAAGCTGCAGAGCCCAAAGCAACCGACATTTTCGCCGCACGTCGACATCTGTATGAAAGTATTGGCCAGATGACCCAAATTCCATGGTACAGGCTGGCCGCCATTGATCAGTATGAACGAACGATTACGCGAGCACATCCCAAAGATCGCAAACACCCTGAACGTTTGACTGGTATTTTCTTGACCTCTCCTGCTTGGAGAGGCTGGCTGAACCCGGATGAGACAGACCAGCATCCCCAATCGATTCTTTTTTTCAACGGAAAAGGCAGAGACGGTTCAGGAGACGGGATTGCGGACCCGAACAATGATCTCGATGTACTCTACAGCATGGCGTCAATCATGCAACAATACGGAAACAAACAGGAGGACTTTGGCATAGGCCTGTGGGAGTACTATCACAATTCAAGAGCCGTGCAGCGAATTCAGCAATTTGCGAAATTATATGAGCATTTTGACAATCTGGATCTATTCGGGCATGCTTTTCCCGTTCCTTTGGGTACCAATTATTCCTATCGTAGCACATGGGGAACCAAACGCAGCTGGGGTGGATACCGCATTCATGAAGGTACTGATATTTTTGCTCCACATGGTCTGCCTGTTCGCAGTACATGTTACGGCATTGTGGAGATTAAAGGTTGGAATCCATTCGGTGGATGGCGGATTGGTATCCGGGATTTGAACAATCATTATCATTATTACGCTCACTTGTCCGGCTTTGATAAAGGGGTCCGGATCGGTGATGTGGTCACTCCAGGTCAGGTTGTAGGCTGGGTTGGCAGCTCTGGCTACGGCAAGCCGGGAACTCAAGGCAAGTTTCCTCCGCATCTTCATTACGGGATTTACCGGGACAGCGGTCTGCATGAATGGTCTTTCGATCCCTATCCGTTACTCAGACACTGGGAACAGGAAGAACGAAGCCTGAGAAACAAGAAGAGCAAGTAAAAGGTAAACCGCACACGCAGCCAAATGGTTAAAAACAGCTGGATTATGTGTCATTAAACATGATTCTGAAAAAAGACTACACTTGGGGTTAATTATTGTTTTAAAACTCACTTAGCTAAATACCTGCTCAAAAAAGGGGGAACCTCTGCAATTGACGAGAGGTTCCCCTTTCTCTTTCTACGGTTGAGCTTGATAGCACATGAAAACAATTCAACGGTTTAATGCCTATTTTGCCCGGACTGGAAACTCCCGTTCAGATCAGGCGGGTCCAGTTCAAGTTCCAGCCCGTTTGACTGTGTATTGTTTCCCGGCGTTTGCTGCGGACTTGGAATCTGTGGCTGATTACCTGGTGTCTCGCCACTATTGTGCGTGCCGTTTCCATTCCCATTAACGTTACCACTGTTCGTACCACTTCCACTTCCATTTCCACTTCCCGTGTGACCGTTGCCGCCGCTAGATACACCTGCTTGCCCTGAAGGCAATGCAATTGCGGGAGCATTACTACCGTTGCTTCCGACAGGCCTACCCTGATTATCGTAATAATACATCGGTACATCACCCACAACGAGTAAATAGGAGATCGGGATTTCGGTATCTACGGTCTCGGGTTCCATGTCAAAAGGCACTACAACGGCAACCTCGGCAATGATGTGGATGTATACCTCGACCAGAATCATGTTAATGCCTGCATTCTGCTGACGGGTGTTCAGGTCAACCTTCACCGCCCCCTGAGGTTCAATACGAACGGGGATGCTTGGGCCAAACGAAGCCATAACCGGGCTACCCAGCGCCTGACCCAACGGTATTTTTTCCTTTAACATATGCACGTTCTGAAGAGTAGACTGCACGACATTCATCGTACTTGCCGTGATGCGCATATGCTCGTTATAGTTCAGCATGAAACCTGAAACCTTGCCCGCCGTATCGGTTTTCCAATCAATCAAACCTTCCGTTGTCTTGCCTTCAGCAACCTGGGCCGTAATTGCTTTATTAATCGCTTCAGTTGCAATCTGCTTCACCCTGATCTTGGCCAAATGCATAATGGGCGGTTTCATTTTTTTGTCCACGTATGCAAAGCCCTGCATCAAACAAAATATCGCTACGAGCAAAATAATCAGCCACATTTTGCGCTTGCCACTAGGCGGTTTCGGCGGCCGCCGTCTTCGGCTTCGCCATCTCTTTCGCATCATTGGAGCGTCCCTCCCCTGCGGGATGAGCCATAGGCTTATATGTTATCCATATGCGATGTTGTCGCGAAAAAGAAGGACAGCGCCCTGTAATGTAATCCACGTTGGAGTGGCCTGGTCGGCAAATCCGCAGGATGTGCACATCAGGATACTCCAGACGCAAAAAAACCTTCCGCCCGTAGCAGATATGCCATCTGCTCAGGCGAAAGGTTTACTTTTTACGAATAAGTTATCTTTAGGTTTGTTCCAATGAACAGATTAGTTTTTTTCCACCGCATGTCCGCCGAATTCGTTACGCAATGCTGCAACGACTTTACCCGTGAACGTATCGGTTTCCAGGGAACGGTAACGCATCAGCAAGGACAGGGCGATAACCGGTGTAGCCGTTTGAAGGTCAAATGCCGTTTCAACGGTCCAGCGGCCTTCGCCGGAGGAGTGCATAACCCCTTTGATTTCATCCAGGTTCGCATCTTTGGAGAACGCACGCTCTGTCAATTCCATCAGCCAGGAACGGATAACGGAACCGTTGTTCCATACACGCGCAACTTGTTCGAAGTCGAAGTCAAATCCGCTTTTCTCCAATACGTCGAAGCCTTCACCGATGGAAGCCATCATACCGTACTCGATTCCGTTGTGCACCATTTTGAGGAAGTGACCGCTACCTGCTTTACCTGCATACAGATAACCGTTTTCTACGGAAGTGTCTTTGAAAGCCGGCTCAACGATCGCCCAAGCTTCCGGATCTCCACCGATCATGTAACATGCACCGTTACGCGCACCTTCCATGCCGCCTGAAGTTCCTGCATCCATGTAGTGAATGCCTTGTGGTTTCAGCTGTTCGTAACGACGGATGGACTCTTTGTAGTGGGAGTTCCCTGCTTCGATGATGATATCACCTTTGGACAGCAACGGGCTCACTTCAGCCAGTACAGCGTCTACAACGTTGTGAGGAACCATAATCCACAGCACGCGCGGAGATTCCAGGGATTCCACCATTTCTTTGTATGAGGACACGCCTTGAGCGCCGTATTCTTTCATTTCATTAACCGCTTCTGCGTTCAGGTCAAAGGCAACCACTTCGTGTTTGTGATCAATCAGGTTTCTGCCCAGGTTCAAGCCCATTTTTCCGAGTCCGATAAGTCCAAGTTTCATGATAAATTCCTCCTGTTTTGCGATTGTTTAGTGTTGAGTCAGGATACAGAACACAGCTCGCTTTCCCCAACAACCGTTCCGGTTACGGATCGTTCTTTCGATCGCTGTTGTATTCCAATTTTATAATTTCCTAGCTGTACGGGTAAAATTGGACTACAAAGGCGAACACTTCGTTTCTACAGAATCGATTCCGTCCCCTCCACTACGTGGTCAATGGTCATGTGTGCTTGAGCCGTGATGCATCTGCCATCTATATATAAAATGTTTGCGGCCTTCTGGCTGAATGAGTCAGAAGGTCTTATGCAAAATTGGAACGGTATAATTTAAAGCAATGAAATATTTAGAAAATAGTTGAGGAATGTTTCCTCTCTTACCACCAACGGAATCCATTCTCCGCAGTCAGGCGATCGGCTGATTCAGGTCCATTCGAACCTGCACTATACGTATCCAGTGGAATAGTACCTGCCGCAAAGGCTTCCTGAATCGGTTGTACCCACTGCCATGCCAGTTCAACTTCGTTCCAGTGCGCAAAGAAAGTGGAGTCTCCACGCATTGCGTCAAAGATCAAGTTCTCGTACGCTTCAGGAACGTTACGTTCTCCTGAGTTAAAGGTCATATGCATCGGTTCTACCTCTCCGTGGTTCAGTGGGTTCTTCGCATTTAATTGAAGAGAGATACTTTCGCCAGGACCAATTTCAAGCGTCAACAGGTTTGGAGCCATCGTGTTTTCAGACTCATGTCCTGTTTTGAGCGGCGCCTTGAATTCCACGACGATTCGGGTTGATTTCTCAGCCATGCGTTTCCCTGTACGGATATAAAATGGAACCTCGTCCCAGAACGGATCATCCAGCCACAGTCTTGCGGCTACGTATGTTTCATTATGTGAGTTTGCAGGGATACCAGGCTCGTCCAGATAACCCACAACTGCGGAACCTTGAAGCTCGCCTGTACCATATTGGGCACGAACCACTTCAGAAGTCACATTTTCTTTGGTCAAAGGACGCAAAGACTCAGCAATTTTTTTCTTTTTATACTGTATCTCTTGCGGTGTGCAGCGTTTTGGCAGATGCAGTGCAATCATCATCAGCAGTTGAAGCATATGGTTCTGGAACATGTCGCGGAGCGCACCACTTTGGTCATAATACGCAGCACGTTCCTCAACACCTACGGTTTCACTGGCTGTGATCTGTACGTTCGCAATGTAACGGTTAGACCAAAGTGCTTGGATCACCGGGTTGGCATACGTCAGTGTTTCGATGTTCTGCACCATTGGTTTTCCTAGGAAGTGGTCGATCCGATAAATTTCTTCTTCCGCAAAGGTATTGCTCAGCTTCTCATTCAGCTCACGAGCAGATTGCAAATCATGTCCAAATGGTTTTTCGATAATCAGTTTCTTCCAGCCTTTCGTGTTACCCAGACCGCTTTCTTGGATATTCAGTGCGATTGGCTCGAAAAATTCAGGTGCAACCGACATATAGAACATGCGGTTTTCCGGAATATTCAATTCTTGTTCACGCTTTTGCACCAGTTGAAGCAACCGGGTGTAATCTTCAAGCTTATTATTGTTCAGCGAGCAGTAACGGAAAGCTCCGATGAAATCACGTACCTGTGATGCCTCCTCCGGCTTTTGACGGGAGAATTCCTGCAGTGACTTTTCTACATTCGCCTGAAAGTCTGCATCCGACAGTTCACGACGGCCCAAACCGATGACGGAGAATGCCTTCGGCATTTTCTGATCTACGTACAGATTGTATAATGCAGGGTAAATTTTACGTTTGGCTAAATCGCCTGTTGCCCCGAACAGGACAAATGTCATTGCATCCATTGGAGTGCCTCCTATGATCTGTGCAGTATAGTATATGATGTTGCAAAATGGTCAAATCCAAGCATGACAAAAGACGGAATAAGTGGGCACCTCGCCCGCCTTGCCTCCGTTTATTACCGTTGCCTCAATCCAACCATGGGAACATTCCTTCTCTCCACAACCTTAATCAACTTAGATCAGGTTATAAATTGTAACCTTTAGAATTAACGTTACCCATATTACACCTGTCGTCACAATTCGTCAACATTCGTGTCGAACCTGTGAACTCCAATGTTTACAGGGGTTATGTTGAATGTTAACGCTTTATGTGGTAAGTTTAATAGCAATTGGATTGTGACATTTTATACATATCCCTTGTGGACAAGAAGGTTACAATAAGTATACTAAGTATATTACAAGGCATACTAAACCAAAGGAGTACAGTTATGAACGATGATGAGAATGCCAAGCAAATGTGCTCAAAAGTGGAACAATCTTATCAGATCATTGGCCGAAAATGGGTAGCTTTAATTATCCATGCGTTGATGGAAGAACCCAAACGCTTCAGTGAAATTCATGCTTATATTCCCGATCTGAGCAAACGTGTATTGAATGAGCGTATGAAGGAATTGGAAGAAGAAGGATTGGTCGTGCGGCATGTCGTTACTGAACGTCCCGTTCGGACTGAATATATGTTGTCTCGCAAAGGAAGCGAACTCGGGCGCGCGTTAAGCGCTGTCGAGCGATGGGCGGAGAAGTGGCTGTAAATTTCATTGCACCAACTCACCAATATAAAGGCAGACTGAATCTGTAATTCAAGAGCAGTACACCTGTGACGGATGAGGATTTTAATTTGGTCATTCAGGGCAATAATTCAGAACTCAAATTTGGAGACTCGAAAACATCCATCGATGCACAATTTGGTAAATCTCAGGGAAGAGTATTTTTGATGACGATATGTATCCGTTATTCAATGCTCACTTTGACCAAAACGGAGAATTAGATGGCTGGAAAACATACTTATATAAAGAAGATTCCATTCAACCAGATGTCTTACGACTTACAAAAAAAGGAATCGTATTGGGTGAAAGCACCATAACCGATGTCATAAGCCGATATGGATCATCTGGAATAAGAGGAAATGGGATCATCGATTATCACTATAAAAAGATGGAAGATGGTACTTTTCAGGATATTTCAATCTATGATCGTATATCAAATATGGAAGATGTAAGTATGATCGCATTTCTAGTTGATGATAAAACACAGGTAGTCTACGATATCATCGTAAAATCATCATTAAGGGATGCCTTTTAGCTTATTTCTAAAGTAACATCTTTAAGAAAAAGATCCCCTTTCGGTTACTCGAAAGGGGATTTGATTTACATAAGACGATTACTCTTCATCCAATCTGCGTCCAAGCGTAATACCTATATCCTCAAAATTTTCAATAGACGACTTTTTCTCATAAAAGTGAACCACATGCCTCATCATACTCTCTCTGGAATAAAATGTATCATCCGACGGTATAGGAAAAACCACCTTCTCCCCCGTACTCGCAGACTTATAGATCCCAACAATTAGCTCCAGCGTATCCCGTCCGCTCTCTCCATCAACAACTAACGATGTGCCCTTCTCTATAGCATCCAGCACATTCTCAACCTGTCCGGCGTGACCTGAATGAATAACTTCCGGCAATGCATCATACTGCTGTTGAAGCTGCCGTTCGAGATCCGGATTAGGTTCGGGGAATCCATTACTTTGCGAAGTGGATGCGACTACTTTCCAGGGAACAGACACGCGGGCTTCTTTTCCTTGAAAAATCAACTGTTGCTCCTCTCCGTGATGTACCACGGAACTTGTAATCATGCCCACTGCTCCTTGGCTGAAGCGTAGCATCGCCATAGATATGTCCTCCACCTCGGCATTATCATGCGCCGTATTGGCCATCATAGCCTGCACTTCGATGGGCGCCCCCATCATCCAGAGCATGGCATCTATATGATGTACCGCATGGTTAAGCGTACAGCCGCCGCCTTCTTTTTCCCAGGTCCCGCGCCACCACAGATCATAATAGGAATGTCCCCGCCACCAGTAGGAGTCCACTTGAACATGGAGAATTTGCCCCATATGCGGGCTATCCAGTACACTTTTAAGCTTCATCATGGGAGTGGTAAATCGATTCTGGGCAATAACCGACAGCAGTGTGCCTCTATCCTGCGCTGCTTTCAGCATCTGGTCCGCTTCCTCCAATGAAGAAGCCATCGGTTTTTCAGCTAATACATGCTTGCCTGCCTTCATGAAATCACACGCGATAGAAGCATGAGTATATGGAGGTGTACAGATCGATACAAGATCAATATCGTTTTGAAGTAGTTCATGATAATCCGCTACTGCCACAGCATTGTGTAGTCCGTATTCTTCGATTCGTTTTTGCGCTTTTTCCATATACACATCGACTACTGCCACAATCCGGCACCGCTCTGGAAACTTCATATACGCAGAGATATGCGCACTACTAATCGCACCCGCACCAATAATAGCTACATTAATCATCACTTTATCCCCCTCCCTTAGTTTCTTCACAATACCTCAGAATAGAGCGCTTTTATGCATGTATTCTGTGATAAAATATAACTATCTTGCGATGGTAAGGGAGGTCATCTGATTTCTATGCCACATATAAGTGATAGACAATTCAGCCTGGTATGTCGCCGTACATCCCGTGCAACCTTTCGTGAGGTTTTTCATGCTCATTCACAACTGGAATTAACTTATATTCATGACGGTTACGGGCAGTTGATTACCGAGGGAAAGGTATTTCCACTTGAACCGGGTACACTTATGATTTTCCGCCCCTTTCAGATGCACCATGTGCAAATTCAGGTATCTGAAGCACACCCATTTGTACGCACGGTGCTTATGGTGGAGTTAGAGTTACTACACGCATATTGGCCACACTTTATAACCACGCATCATTTTACCGAGCACCTTCTCAACGAGCAGCATTCTATTCAACCGATCTTTCTCTTATCCAATTCACTACTCATTCAGCGAATGGAACATTTCGGCGAACAATACCCTGAGTTATTACCTCATGAGCTTGCTGAAGATGCTTGTCTTTTTGTACTGGATGTACTGACGCAACTACGTCACATCTGGAACACAACAGCCCGTCTCCCGGATCAGTATTTGTCAAACCAACCAACAGGTCATTTAGAAATCATCGATCCCCACGCCCAAGCAACCATGCAATGGATTGAGCAACACTACGCGGAATCTTTTCGTTTAGAACACATTGCGAGTGAGTTGCATCTCTCTGCCTATCACCTGTCCCATGTGTTTAAAAAGGCGACCGGCACCAGCATTATTGCATATGCTCAGGCCACCCGTATTCGTCAAGCCTGCGTACTGCTCGGTCGTACATCTTTATCCGTTCCAGAGATCGGCCACCGTGTCGGCATGTCTAGCCCCTCTTATTTTTGCAAAGTATTTCGTAAAGCCACCGGCACCACACCGCACCAATATCGGTTGAGGATGAGAAGTCGACGTTAGATGGGAATATAACAAAAAGGTGAAGAAATTAATCTCCACCTTTAAACTTCCATTATTTAGCGGTTAAATGAACAGATAGGATGTAAGCATCCATCACACGTATTACATAGTCTCCCGGTAGAAAATCTGCTGTATCAAACTCATACGTCTGATCAGCGCCATCTTCAGGAATGCTCAATTTTAATCCTGTTCCAGCAGCAACCGATTCTTCAAAATCCTCAACGTTTGCTAAGTTTTCTTTAACGAAATAAGCATCCTCTCCACCATAATTCACATTGAATTTAATGACACTGCCAACGGGTAGTGTAATAAATTCTTCATTAGGTTTATCCGCAAATGTAGCACGTGTAAGAGATCTGATGTTGTCCCAGGTTATAGTTTCATTGGTATAATCATTATCCGTTGTAGTAACAGCACCTTCAAAAATACGTAGATTCTTGCCGCGCATTGGAATTTTCGTTTTAATCACAAGTGCATTATCTCTGATCTCAACCTGATCGCCCTCAGCGAGTGGAGTAAAGTCTTCGTCATTGGAGCCTTTTGAAACACGTATATAATCTTTCAAGTTCTCCACACCATTAGCTTTAATAAAACGGTTGAAGTGAACCTCATATAGTTCAAAGTTCTCTTTCCATATTAGTCCAATTAAAGCATCTTTTCTAACTAATTTTTCTCCAGATCCATCCAAGGCACGAAGATAGGTTCTAAACGTTGAATTTCCTTTTTCATCAATAACCAATACCCCAAATTGATCATACCCTTTCACCAAAGAGATTGGGATTGATGTTCTAATATTCGCTTTAATCGGAAACTTCATAGCTTGACCTGTACGGACTGCATCTTGTAATTCCATAGGATCTTGACTCGTAACTTCCAGTGTAGATATATAAACATTTCCGGACCTAGGGCTATATACATGAATTGATTCTCCTGCTGTGACTGTGGTCGATTCTATTCCTGGCCAAAACATATCCCCATCGTCCTTCGCACCATATTCCTCACCTACAATTTCCACAGGAGATGGTGTCACCGTATCAACCGGGGGCGTTGTTGAGGATGATTGTCCACCACCACTACTAGACGTATCTACAGTCGGACTACCTGTATTGATAGCCGGTGGCAACACTGTTGAAATTCCCATCGAACTAACACTTCGATTCAAACCACCAACTTGCAGTGTTGTATCTTTGGTAATATCTTTTCCCAATTTTACTTGATTCGGTGCTTGATCCAGACTCACACCTGAGGAATTAATTGTAGCCTCGAGGATCTTCCCTTTACCTTGAATCTTAATCGCAGTATTCAGGACAGCGGACAAAATTTTACTATCCTGATCCTGATTTACTGAGGTCCCTTTTGAAGATTGAGTGAATTCAAAATCTTTAATTGTCCCCTCTGAAATTTGAATAAATATGTTTGAGGCATGGACTGTAACCTTCTCAAAGTCTCCCTTCAATAAAACATTTTGATTTGCTTCAAGTTTATCTGAAATGGTGGTATTTTTAATAACTACGCCTTGCGATGGTTCGATAGTTGCAGCACTTTGAACATTGATATCTTGAATCATTGTCTTTCCACTAACGGCTAACCTTACGCTGCCACCCAGTTTATGTACAATAACTTTGATTAATTTGCTGTTCTCAACGTGGATGCTGTGCTCCCCCCCGCCGTATACATATGTGTTCCCTTTTACTTCTACATTCTTTAAATAGACATCACCACGACCTACATTTTTCCCTATTATCAGATCACCATCAATAGTCATATTGTTTAGTGTAATACCTGGACCATTAATGATTACATTTTTCTCAACACTTTTGTGCTTTGGGTCCGATTGACCATATTCTCCAGCTTGTTCATACCATGTTCCATAACCTTCAAAAGCACGACTCAAGATAGAGATCGCTTCAGCTCTTGTTACTGCCTTCTCAGGGAGGAAGGTTCCATTTTCATAACCTAGTATAATCTTTCTTTGAGCCGCTGCCGATACTGCTTCTTTACTCCACTGTTTAATATCCATATCATCATGAAACGTAGTAGTAGGTGAACCTTTCCAATTAAAAATACGCGAAAGAGTAACAGCTGCCTCTGCCCTAGTGACGATCCCATCAGGTTTAAAAGTTCCATCTTCATACCCCGTGATGTAACCATTAGCATTAGCCGCTACAATATCTTCATAATACCACTTTGATAACGATACATCCGAAAAGCTGGTCTCACTGTTCTTCTGATATTGAAAAATCCGGTTAATCATCGATACCCACTCTGCCCGTGAAATTTGTTGATTTGGAGCAAATACATGATTTTCTTTTCCTTGAATCACACCTCGATCCATCCATCGAGTTATCGATTCTTTAGCCCAATGATTTTCGATATCTTGCAGAACCGTTTTTACTGCACCTGAATGATTATTGTCCTGCTCTTTTAGCCCTGGCTCGGCATGAACTCCCATGCCTAAGGAATTACTAAATATGAGGCCTGCTACTAACAAACTGCTCCATTTTCTCAAATAAATCTTCCCTTCGCAACAAAGTCGCAAAATTTTTAGTGGGATTTTTTTCAATCCCACTGCAACAGATTATCACAGCATTCTTGTACTTACAATATTTTCATTTCAACTAGTTTAGCCAGGCTCTACCTATGCAAACTTCACTTCATTCCCTCATGAACGAATTGAACAGTCTGTTCAGCGCACATCCAGCCCGATCTCATCCAAATACACACTCATACGTTCTGTTAATTGATCTAGCTCAGCCCGCTGTTCCTTAGATAACCGATCCATGTGATAGCTTCCGTCCGTGTCTTCTAATGCCGTTTTTTACGTCTTCATTTGTTCATATAGGTGGAATAGGTCATTCAATGTTTCACATCATCACCAAAAAGACTGGAATTTGCTCAGGGAAAACCCTTTTCCAGTCTCCATTCAATTGGTAGAGGTAATGGGGGAGGAATAATAAGGATAGGTATTATTTCAACCCATCCTTTGCCGCATCGCTTCAAACAACAGAATCGTTGCCGCCATCGCGGCATTAAGCGACTCGGCTTGTCCCTGCATCGGAATCGTAATTGCGTCATCTACAAGCTGTGCCGTGGTGTCTGAGATGCCCTTGCCCTCATTGCCAATGACAAGCCACACCGGCTGAGTAAAATCATAACTGTAGCACGAATGCTCTGCCTGCAAAGAGGTGCTAACCAGCCTCACACCCGCCGCTTTTGCTTCAGGAAGCAACGACTGTAGTTCTCCCTCCACAATGGGCAAATGGAACAAAGAGCCCATCGTTGATCGAATCGTCTTGGGATTATACACATCCGCACAACCAGCGCCAAGAACGACACCTGCCGCTCCGGCAGCATCCGCACTGCGAATGATCGTGCCCACATTTCCGGGATCTTGCACATTGTCCAGCACAACCACCAGCCCTTGCGGCTCTGCAATCAGACTTTGCAGTGGCTCTTTGCTTTTTCGTACAATGGCAAATACCGGCTGAGGGGTCATCGTATCCGTACATTTGGCGATCACGGCAGGAGACACACTGACCCACTCGACTCGCTTCAATGGATTCTCCAGTCCAGCCAGCTCTACAGGCACTCCCTGCTCACCGTCGTACACGATACACTCCAGATCAGCTCCGGCGCGTAATGCTTCCTGTACGAGATGAATGCCCTCAATTATATATTTATGTTGACGGGTTCGATGCTTTTTCTCCAGCAACTGAGCCCACTCTTTTACACGTGTATTTTGCGGTGATACAATATCCATCGTTCCATCCTTCCCATTTTCAGGCTCACTATTATTCCTTAATCACTTCGGATAGGCCAGCTCCAGCTTGGTCAGATGATCCTTGTGCCCGACAATAACCAGCACATCTCCATCTGCGATCCGATCCTCGGCATAAGGAGAAATGTTCATCGAACCCCCGCTTTTAATCGCCATGACGTTACAGCCAAATCGTGCCCGAATGTTCAGCTCCAGCAGGTTTTTGCCAATCATCTGCTCAGACGCCTTCATCTCCAAAATGCTGTAATCCTCGGATAATTCAATATAGTCCAGAATGTTAGGGGACGTTAAGTGATGCGCTACACGCAGACCCATATCCCGTTCCGGGTAAATCACTTTGTCCGCACCAATCTTCTGCAGCACCTTGCCATGTAATTCATTCTGAGCTTTTACAATCAGTACGGGCACACCCATATCCTTCAATATCAAAGTAGTCAAAATACTCGCCTGTATATCTTCGCCAATCGCTACAACGACAACGTCAAAATTACGTATCCCCAGCGCTCGTAGCGCTTCTTCATCCGTTGAGTCTGCCGATACCGCATGGGTTACCACATTGGACATTTCCTGCGTCCGCTGCTCGTTCGCATCAATCGCCAGCACGTCAAATCCCATGCCGCTCAGTGCATTCGCTATACTTGATCCGAATCGCCCCATACCGATTACAGCATATTGTTTCTTCGCCATCAGGGTATTTAACCTCCCGCTGCATTACGGCAAGACGTACCCGTTCTGGTACGATGCCAACGTAAATAATCCTTCGTAGTATACCACAAAGACGGAAAAACTTGAATGCGCTCACCCTCCACAGGGAACAGTAATACAGCAGCCGAATAAACCGAGGAGGAAATTGCGATGCCCATTACATTAAGCCTGCGTGAAGCGATTGTTCATAAGGTTCATGACAAAAGTGATGACCAGCTCCGGGAGATGATCGAAGGTTCAGTAGACGGACCCGAAGCAGCGTTGCCTGGACTTGGCGCCATTTTCGAAATGATCTGGAAGAACACAGAGCCTGCCAAGCAGGAGGAACTGATTCAGATCGCGCAGGAGCATCTGCACACCATTCCCGTTCAACCGCTTCGATAATCGAAGCACTGACGGGTGAAGGGAACCATCAAACCGTTTGTTCTGTCTGCAAAAAAAAAGCTCCCCTAACCCGGCAGGATAAATGCTGCCTATAGGTAAGGGTAAAACAAGAAATCCCTCCACCAATCGGCGGAGGGATTTCATTATATCAGGAACATTAAGGCGCAGTTTCAAGGAACTTCGCTGTCGGATTTTTATCGATCGCCGTTCTCATCGCATACTCATTCTCGAAGAGTACAACATAGTTTCCTTTTTTATCTTTTACCAGGGCAGAGTTAATCCGGAATTTACTCGGGTCTAAGTTCTCGTCCACGATCCAGCGGGCAAACTGATACTGCATCCGTTGCAACTGCACATCTACCCCGTATTCACCCTTCATCCGGTATTCGAATACCTCGAACTGGAGCTGACCGACTACGCCCAGAATGGTCTCATCAAAGCTTACCGTGTTAAATACCTGAATCGTACCTTCCTCCGTAAGCTGATCGATCCCTTTTTGATACTGCTTGTGTTTCAGGGCATTTTTAACCGTTACTTTGGCAAAAATCTCTGGCGAGAACGTTGGCAATTCATCAAATACCACTTCACTGCCCTGACTCAGCGAATCTCCAATCCGGAAGATGCCCGGATCGAACAGACCGATGATGTCGCCTGCATAAGCCTCTTCGACAATATCCCGATCCTGTGCCAGGAATTGCTGCGGCTGGGACAGCTTGATTTCTTTGCCCACACGATTATGCTTCACGCTCATGCCGCGCTCGAATTTACCTGATACAATCCGCAAGAAAGCGATCCGGTCGCGGTGCGCAGGGTTCATGTTCGCCTGAATTTTGAATACATAACCAGTGAACTTCTCATTCGTTGGTTCAATCTCGCCTGCGGTACTGCGGCGCGGTTCCGGCTTCGGAGCCAGTTCCAGGAAGTTCTCCAGGAACGTCTGCACACCAAAATTGTTGATCGCACTACCGAAGAAAATCGGAGTAAGTTCACCCTTCTGTACCTTTTCCATATCAAAAGGGTCACCTGCTACATCCAAAAGCTCTAGCTCCTGACATAGCTGATCATGCAGGTACTCACCCGCCATCTCGCGGATAATCGGATCTTTATATCCATCGACTTTTTGCACTTTGATCGTCGAATGATCGTCGCCTTGGAACAGCTCCACCTGATTTTTCATCCGGTCGTACACACCGCACAGATCACGGCCCGTACCGATCGGCCAGTTCATAGGCACGGAGCGAATACCCAATACGTTTTCCAGTTCTTCCATCAGGTCAAACGGACTTTGTCCCTCACGGTCGAGCTTGTTGATAAACGTAAAGATCGGAATGCCACGCTTCGCACACACCTGGAACAATTTAATCGTCTGTGCCTCCACACCTTTTGCCACGTCAATCAACATTACCGCGCTGTCGGCAGCGGTCAGTGTACGATATGTGTCTTCACTGAAATCTTGGTGACCTGGTGTATCCAAAATGTTAACCCGATGATCCAGATAATCGAACTGCATGACAGAGGACGTAACCGAGATCCCCCGCTGTTTCTCGATTTCCATCCAGTCACTTGTCGCGTGTTTGCTTGCTTTCCGGGCTTTAACCGTTCCCGCAAGACGAATCGCGCCTCCGAACAACAGCAGCTTCTCGGTCAATGTCGTTTTACCCGCATCGGGGTGAGAGATAATGGCAAACGTGCGACGTTTGTCCACTTCCTTTTGAAGAATGTTATTTGCAGCTTTGCTCATAGCGTCTATCCCTTTCATCCGTTCATTCACGTTAATCCGGCCAGCGCCGGTCATCCATAGATTCTCTTTGTAAACTTTCAAACTTAATTGTAAAATCTCAAACTTTATGCCACCCGGCTAAGCCGCTGGATTATAAACTCGCATGTCATCCTCATCAACAGAGGTACACGATAAATTCATTTTACACATTTACAATGGAGTTCATCCTTTCAGATCAGTGCTTCCATTCATGCTTTTTCCCTCGTTCTCAATTCAACTCTCCTATTGTACCATAATCTGTGCCGAAAATAACCGATTACGTTCCACCAATTCAACACTTTTCTTCGCAAAAAAAGAACCCTTCCGCCATGTAACTGGCATCCAGGTCCTCTCATGTCTTACAGATCATTCGATTTTAGAAAATCAGTGCATCCAGCGCATATTGCCCGCCGCCTGTCAGAGCCAGAGCTACACCCACCACAAGGATGGCTAGGTTATACTCGAATCCGTTCTGTGTAGACCAGTAACCGTTAGCACCGTGTACTTTAACGATGGCAATCACCATGGTCAGTGCGATCAGGATTCCGCCTACCGGTGTCAGCAGACCCAATGCCAGCAGCAAGCCCCCGCCGAATTCAGCAAGTCCTGCCAGCAGAGCAAGCAGTGCGCCCGGCTTCATGCCGATCGATTCAAACCAGCCGCCAGTACCTTTGATTCCGTAACCCCCGAACCATCCAAACAGCTTCTGTGCCCCGTGCGCCATAAACGACAAACCAATCACCAAACGAATCAACAACAACCCTACATCCAACATCATTTTCTTTTCCTCCATTCGATATATACAAAATAGTATTCTTAGATTAAAGATATTATGCGAAAATTTTTTCATGATACTGTCTGCCCGCAAACCCCTTCAACTGGTTTACCTTTTATCTCATGAATGTTCCTCTGTGTCGGATTTATATATCAATTTTTTGACCGAACGCAGCAGGTCTTTTGCTTAACTCTTTAACTCATGTGTTGAGTATAAGTTATTCACTTACTTTTTGTCAACAACTTAATTTAAATTATTTATTTCCTTTTGGTGAAATCTCTTAGGATCTACTTCTTTGCCCGTGATTTCGATTCACTATCAACGAAAAAAAGCCCGAAAAACCGCATCTACCATACGATCTTCCAAGGCCCTTTTCTGACATATATAGTTGAACTAATCTAATTTTTGAATTCCCTCGTGGTCAACTCCCTCATGAGCTTAACCATTTACATGCCAAATGACGCTATCCTCATCCTGCCCGTTCACCGGCCACCAGTGGAAACCATCCTGCTCCAGCAGTTTGGCTGTCGCCTCCGGGCCCCACGTTCCTGCCGGATACGTGTGCAGTTCACCCTGATTACGCCCCCAAGCGGCCGCGATCCGATCGACAAAAGACCAAGCGGTCGCCACTTCATCCCAGCGGGTGAAGTACGTGGAGTCGCCTTCTGCTGCATCATGCAACAGGCGCTCATAAGCCTCGGGCGAGTTGATTCCGATCATGCAGCTCTGGCAGAAGTCCATCGCCAGGGGCTGAATCTCGGAATCCGAGCCCGGCTTTTTGGCATTGATTTTGATATAAATGCCTTCCATCGGATTTACCCGAATCACGAGCAGATTCGGCTCCAGCTTATATTTTTTGCCGAGGTATACGTTATTCGGCATCGATTTGAACTCAACCACAATTTCCGTTGTTTTCACCGGTAGACGTTTGCCTGTCCGAATGTAGAACGGCACACCGGCCCAGCGAAAGTTATCAACGAATACACGTGCTGCAAAGTACGTCTCCGTATTGGACTCCGGATCAACCTTGTCCTCCTGACGGTAGCCCGGAAGCTGTTTGCCGCGGGACTCTCCTTCCGTATACTGGGCACGTACAACGTTGCTACGCACATCTTCATCCGACGTAAATTCGCGAAGGGATCGAAGCACCTTCACCTTCTCATCCCGGATATCCTCCGGGAACAGACGGCTTGGCGGTTCCATCGCAATCATCGTCAGCATCTGCAACATATGATTCTGACCCATATCACGCAAGGCGCCGGAATGATCATAATATCCACCGCGCTCTTCAACGCCCACCGTTTCCCCCAGTGTAATCTGAACGTTTGCGATGTGTTTATTGTTCCAGAGCGGTTCGAAGAAGGCGTTCCCGAAGCGAATCACCTCGATATTTTGCACCATTTCCTTACCCAGATAGTGGTCAATCCGATAGATTTCCTCTTCCTTAAACACCTCGCGGATCTGTTCATTCAGCTTCTCCGCCGAAGGCAGATCATATCCAAACGGCTTCTCAATCACCAGACGATTCCATCCGCTGCTCTCCAGCATGCCGCCATCTCTCAAACTGTACGACACGCTGCCAAACAACTCAGGCGCCAGTGCCAGATAGAACAGCCGATTTCCCGGTGTTTTGAATTTAGCTTCCAGTCGTTCTGTCTGCTCCCTCAGTTCCCGGAACCCGTCCACGTTGTTGATGTCCAGTGATTTATATTCGAAATGCTCGGCAAAAGCGTTCCACTCCTGCTTATCCCCTGCCGGGTAACGGCAGAACTCCTGAATAGATTCAAGCAGATCGTCCCGGAACTGTTCCTGTGACCTCGGACGGCGCGCTACGCCAATAACCGCAAAGTCATCAGCAAGCTTGCCTTCACGGTATAAACTGTAGATGGCCGGAAACAACTTCCGGCGGGCCAGATCGCCCGTTGCTCCAAAAATGAAAAACACTGCACCTGGTGTCTGTACTTCACTTTGCATCTGTTTATTGTCCATAGGCTCCTCTTTCCTCCGGGAAGATCTTCTAATCTGCTTCCCGAGCTATGTAATAGTGTTCAGTTCAGCCGATCTCATTAAACTAAATGACAATTACCAGCAAGTCCCAACTTGGATGTGATGCTATTTTAGCATATCGCCTGCCGGGATTCAGCTACAATATCATTACCTCCGTCACTTAATACTCAATCGTGATCACCGGAAAACCGACAGTAACACGCGCATCATCCTGCCCACTGACTTGATGTACCGCAAGCTGCATATTTAATAGGTGTGCACCGCTTTGAATCTCCAGCGGTAACTCTGACGCCTGGTAGGAAACACTGGCTGTAGCTCCATCCTCATAACGCTCAATTGCTACCATTTCCAGTTCACCAGAGAGCTTGCCCTCCAGCGCCGCTAACTGTTCACCGGCCTTTCTCTCCACACCAGCCTGAGCCATATTGGATATATCTATTGTGGATGGATTGCCATTCCCCTTGCTCATCTTACTTAACTTGCCCTGCACGGACATATTCCAGCTTGCTCGCAAGCCAAGTTTATTCATTACCTCTCCCACCTGTTCATGTGAAGCAAGCAATGCCTGACGATCCAATTCTGCTCCTCCTGCCAACTGTACGATCACATAATATTCATCCTGTTCTGTACTCGCCACATTAAGCAGCAACCCTATTGGAGATTCAGACACGCCAACATTCCCTTCGCTTCGATATACAATATGTCCGGTTTGAACATCCTGAACGGGTGCTTCAAGTCCCAGATCCGCGGCCAGCTTATCAGCTTGTGTACGAGCATCTCCTTGGCCTGCGACTTGCCATTTGATCACCCATTGATCTGCATGTTTGATAACTGCATCTGCTGTATGTAACAGTTGCTCCAGTCCTGCCACTTCGGTACCAGAAGCTTTCTTTTCTACTTCTACATTCGTTGCATATACCTGTGTAACTCCGATTAAAATTATCATGGCTATGGCAATGACCCCTATATTCATCCAACGTTTCACCAAGTGAATTCCTCCGTTCGCTCTGCCAATCTATGAATCTATCAACAGCATGCCCCCTTCCGGCTTGACCTATACCCTTTTACGAAACTCACTATGGATGCACAAAAAAAAGCCCCTCCACCACCTTAGGGCAGAACGAGCTTTCTGTTATATTCAACCTTGATTCTTTCAACTGAAATTTTTCGAAATTTTGTTTATTTCCATTCCAGACCCATACCTTGCGGCTACCTGGCTATCGTATCAACTTACTCGGCTAATCCATTCTTATAGGCGTAGATCGCAGCCTGTGTCCGGTCATCCACATCCAGCTTCGCCAGCAGGTTGGTTACATGGAACTTAACCGTCTTAATACCGATGATTAGTTCGTCCGCAATATCCTGATTGGACTTGCCCTGCGCCAGCAAACGCAGAACATCCATCTCCCGATCGGTTAACTCTTCATGTAAAGGTGCCGCCGCTTGCGGCTGTCTGAACCGATTCATCATCTTGGATGCTACCTGTGACTCCAGAACAGATTGCCCACGGGCAGCAGCACGAATCGCATCAGCTACCTCATTGGCTCTGGACGTTTTCAGCAGATAGCTGAAAGCTCCTGCTTCTATGACTGGATACATTTTCTCATCGTCCAGATAACTGGTCAGCACAATGACTTTGCATTCCGGGTTCATTTTGAGCACCTGACGTGTCGCTTCGATGCCATCCATGCCTTCCATGACAAGATCCATCAGCACAACGTCCGGCTTATACTCCTGTGCAAGCCTGATGCCTTCCTCTCCGCTTCCGGCTTCACCGATGACTTCAATGCCATCTTCCGTATCCAGAACCGCGGCAAGACCTATACGCACCATCTCATGATCATCCACGAGCAACACTCTGATCGACGCTTCCGTCTCCGTTTCGACTTCCGGTTCCATTGACATGTTCTACCTCGCTTTCATCGTTCATCAAAGGGATGGTAATCTCAATCCGTGTCCCTTTGCCAGGTGCCGTCACAAATTGGATGGCTCCCCCAATCTCCGTAACCCGTTCACGCATATTCGCCAAACCATATGAGGCCTGCTTCTGTTCATCCAGATCGAAGCCCTGCCCGTCGTCCCGAATCAGTACACGAACCGCATCCATTCGGCGCTGTAACCTGATCTCCATTTTCTCCGCTTTTGCGTGACGCAACGTATTCGACATCGCTTCTTGCACGATCCGGAATAAATGGTTCTCAATCCCTTTGACCAGATGAATATCTTTGTCCATCTCCAGCACGATCTCCATCGGTACTTTGGTTTTGAGTTCCATCACCAGATCACGCAATCCCTGCTCCAGCTGTTTTCCCTCCAGATAGACTGGCCGAAGATGCAACAACAAAGCCCTCATCTCGGACTGAGCCACGGAAGCCATTTCTTCAATCAAGGCAACCTGCCGCTGTGCCCGTTCAAAATCCTTCTCCATCTTCCGGCCTACCGCCGTTGCTGTCATCGAGATCGCGAATAGCTGCTGTGATACCGCGTCATGCAATTCCCGAGCAAGCCGCTGTCTTTCCTCTACAATAGCTGTAATTCTGGCCTGTTCGGCAAGCTGTGCATTGTTCGTGGACAACCGCTGGAGGGATGACACCTGATCCTCCCACTTTTTGCCGATGCGACCCAGTTGTTCACTAAGCCGGCCGACATCATCCTGCCCGAGGTCGGGTACGGTGCGGGAGAGCGATCCCTTTTCCCATTGCAGCAACGTTTCCGTTAACAATTCTAGCCGCCTTTTCACCCTGTAACTCTGATAAAATCCAAATACCGCCCCGATTCCGATCAGAAGCAGCAACAGAGCCAGCCCGGATTGAATAAGATGACGCCAGCCTGCAAACGGAGCCAGATAACCATATGTATACAATACATATAAAATAACAGCAAACACAATGAAAACAAGGAGGATCCCTTCACGCATACTTCGGGTAACCATATCGGTATGTTTTCTGTCCTTCATCCGGGACTCCTCCTTTTCCTCATCCATTTCTTAGTACTACGGATTATGAATATTTAAGTCGCCAACAATATACGAAATAATAAATTTCACTTTATATTCACTGGATTCATATCCAGGAGTTCTCCATACCAATCGATTCATCATGCCACTATCCTGCTCGCCTAACAGATTAATTCGGCCAAATAGCACCGACGCCTCAATCTCGACTCCGTAATCCTCAGGCAGCGTTAGACGTACATTGCCCATAACGCCTTGCAACAGCACAATCGTTTGCTTCTCCTCAGGAATAGAGAGGGACAGATCCGCATTGACCTCGCCGATGGCATGCCATAGGCTCATACTGCGCAGCCTCCAGGAGGACTGATCCCAGTAATAACGGGCCATAAAATTTTGTTTTTTCATGACATCATCATGCAGATGAATCTTTTTGTTCTTGGAATAAAAATAAGCTAATGAAGCGAGTACAATTATAAAGACAATCATCAAGTTATCTAGCAGCAGCAGAGCTGCACCAACACCAAGATAACGATACCCTTTTTTGGTTTCTCCTTTTCGAATCTGAAGCATTCCAACCGTTAACAGAATAAGTGCGGCAGCCGTCAGCAGGTTCATATTCCGGTTAAAGAGCATGAGAAAACCAACCACAATAATAATGACTGCAATCCAGTGACTTTTTTTACTCATTTCTGCCGCACCTCCTCTGTAAGTTCATCTACGATCTGGATTTTCTTCATTCGACGGAAAAGCCATAGCAGGCAATGAAGTCCTGTATGGCTTAACTTTTGTTCTACGAATCGTATAGGCTACACGATCTATAGAATATCATATTGTCCAGCAAGCGAACAGTTATTCTTTAGAAGTATCGATCGCTTCGTTCTTGGAACCATTGCCCATTTTGTTTTTCAGAGCCTGCAATTGTTGATCTACTTTGAATTGTTTCTCCAGATCAACCGGATTGGTGTAGGATGCTCCAGTATTGCGGTATGGTGCACGGGCTACATCTGCTTCAGCTTCAAGTTGCATGATTTTCTCTTCCATGCGGTGGAATCCAAGGGATGCGCTTCCGCTCTCAATGGAATGCAAGCTGTTGATCGAAGACATTTGTTTCTTAGCTTTAGCCATCTGTGCACGGGATACAAGCTCATTACGTTTGTTGCGCATTTTGTAGAATTCATCTTTCATATCATGCAACTGTTGCAACAGATCTTTCGCTTGTGCTTCAGATTGAGCGTGCAGTTCGCGGTATTCCTCAATTTTTTGATCAAAATAAATTTTCTCTTCCAGCAATTTGCGGGCTACTTCTTCCTGACCATTCGACAGAGCAGCTTCAGCTTGGGACTCACGTTGTACCGAAGTACGTTCTGCTTCATCCAGACGTTGCTTCATACGGCGCTCGTTAGCCATTTGTTTAGCAACAGTCACCTCAGCCTCATGAATTTCGGCCTCCATATCACGCAAGTACTGGTTCAACATTACAATCGGATCTTCCACTTTATCCAACATATCATTTACAGATGCCTTCGTCATATCCTTAATCCGTTTAAATACTCCCATTTTACTTTTCTCCCTTCTCGTAACGAGATAATTTTTGGCGAAGCTCTTCAACTTCTTTTTTCAGTGCTTTCTTCTCAATATCTTTCATCATGGAATCCAGTTCACTTTCGTGCTGGCTTCCTGCGCCATAAGTGTTGTTGTCATAAGAACGCGGGCCGGAATGCGGTCTGCTGTTGTATCCTGGACCAGGACCAAAGCCGGGACCCGGTTGATTAGGGTTGCTGTTAAAAGGATCTCTTGGAGACTGATGGTCATAACCACCATACCCTCTGCCAGCACCCGGGCCGTAACCATATGGATCATATGGCGGGAAAGGCTCTTTTGGTACGACGAGAGCGGCGATGAAGTAGATTAACAACGTCGTGCCCCCGGTTGCGAAGATACTGATGACGAAGATGATCCGTAGCAGCGTAGAATCCATTCCAATTGCCTCGGATATGCCGCCGATTAGACCGGTCATCATTCGGTCACGCGTTGAGCGGTATAGTTTGCTCATGTGCTTGCTCCTTTCGTTTACTTGTAACCTCTACTGTGATCGGGACCATATACGTACGGATCTGCGTAGTTAGGTTCCTTAGGTACAACCAATGCTGCGATGAAGTAGATGAATAGAGATGTACCACCCGTTGCGAAGATACTGATGAAGAAAATGATCCGTAGCAGCGTGGTACTTAATCCTAGATTTTCAGATATGCCGCCGATCAAACCTGTCAGCATACGGTTACGCGTTGAGCGGTATAATTTATTCATTTTACTACTCCTTTTTATCGTTATTGAGCTTTTGCTTCAAGCGCTCCAGCTCTTTGTCCAGTGCAGAGGATGACATGTTACCGGATAAGCCGGAACCATCCTGACCCATTCGCCGGATTTCCCGAAGACTCTGTGCCTCATATTCGAGATCGGAGACTTGGTCATCAAGCTTGTTAAACATACCGGGTACGTTTTGACCACTGTAGTTTCCACGTTGATTCATTCGTTGTTGCAACTGAATGGTTTGCATTCGAGCGTAGTAATATTGGCGTTTGCTATACACATTCTGATACTCTGCCTTCAACTGATTGATCTGTTCATCGAGTTCCTGCAGTGCAGCAGCGCTTTGTGTGTACAATTCAGTGTATTGATCCATTTTTTCCTCATGGAGAATTTTCTCCTGCAAAGCCAGCTTGGCGAGATGTTCCTCTCCGGCTTTCAAAGCCATAGATGCCTGTTCCTCTCGTTTGTTAACCATAGCGGCGGCTTGATCTGCCTGCTGTTTCATTTGTCTTGTATGACTCGCATACTGGTGTCGAAGCTTCTCGGCTTCTCCAATGTCTTGGCGGGTCGAGACCAGGAACTGATCAATCAGTTTAACCGGGTCCTGACTTTGCTCCAGATGTTCGTTCAGACTAGCTACGGTGATATCCCGCATTCGACGAAATACACTCATTATGTTCTGTCCCTCCTTTTACTTTATCGTGAAAATTTTTAATAACGGCGACGTGAATTGCGATTGTTGCTCAGCATCGAGATACCGAAGATAATCAATCCGATTGCGATAATCGGCCCGATCAGCCAAGCCAGTTTGCCCATCAGAGATACGATACCGATGATCAGAACGATCCATCCGAGCGTTACATTTCCTCTTTTAATTCCGTAGTACCCTAGTGCAATCATCAAGACCGGAATCAGGTAACCCATCAGATGTCCAAGCAATGGTGTTAACTTTCCGAAGAGAATCAGAGCACCTAGTACAATCAATACAATCGCCCAGCCATTTCCCTTGTTCATTCTCATAATTGTTGTTCACCGCCCTTCCCGATTTTACTTTTTTTGTTCTGAACTTTAACCTAATCGCTGTTAGCCTAATCCCTGCATTTGTTCAATGACTCGTTTAATCCGTTTGTTGAGAACTTGCTTGTTTTTGTTTCCGTGTTTCTTGTTTAACCTTATGTCCTTATTCTAGGGGATTCAGCAACTTTTCAAAACAGACTGCGGACGGTTTTTGATCCTAGACTCAGGTCGGGGATCTGCTTGGACCTTGGACTGTCTGCGGGCAGGACTCGGGGCATTCTCACCAAAACACCGCACTCCGGATACCTGTTATTACCCTTATAACGGAAACATCTCACGGAAGTCCCACCTTCTGATATGAAAAAGCCGTTATCTCTATACGTACGTGAATTATACGTTTTCGTTCCCGAAATTACTTTTTTATCCAAATAAACAAAAATTAGATTGTTCTAATTGAAAGCGTTTACTAAAATAAAGAAGTAATGAAATATATTTTCCATCAAGGGGTGGACACGTGCGATCACTAAGCTATCTCCATAAAATGATTATCTTCGGACTTATGTTAAGTACAGTGCCAATTCTGCTCACGGGAATTGCTGCTTTTATTTATTCTTCTAACCAGACAGAACTGCACCGGACACAAGCGAATCAACAGCTTCTCGAACAGATCCAGTCCAATGTAGAGCACAAACTCGCTACGGTCAGTTACATGCTGGACCAAGCGGTGCGCTCTCCGATTACACTTCGTTCTCTTACGGGCTCTAATTCACTGGGGCGAGTCAGCAAGTTACAAGCGGGCGACCTGCAGACAGAGTTCCAGCATATGAAGTCATGGGAACCTCTGCTAGATATTATCTTGGTCAACCAATCCAAGGATTGGCTTATTAATCATGCTGGCTTTTATGCCAACACTCGCTTCCCGTTATCACTGCCCATGAAAGATCTAATTGCGTATACACTGACCTCGGGATGGCAACTCGCGCCCTCAACCATATTTAGTAACGAAGATGATGACGGGCAGAGAATCTCAGGCCAACGTCTTACAGGTAAAGGCTGCATTTATCACATTACGCTCGCAAGAACGATTCCCGATGCAAGTGCATCGTCCAATGCAGCATTGATTGCTGGAATTCCGGCATGTTATATGCAGAATCCGCTGGCGCAATCTCCGACAACTGAAGCCTCAACCGCCGGGTTAATCATTATAAATCGGGAACAACAGGTCATTGCCCATCCGAATGAATCCTATATTGGACAACCTTTGTCTGCGATAGGCCTGCTTGATCGGGATAACGGAGAACTCATTCAGACATTACCACCTGTAATGTACTCTGACGCCTATGCTGAGCGTGAAGTGCAACTTGCCAATGCAGATTATTCGTTAACTTATAGTCCTTCTACATTAAAAGGGTGGACATATATTCTCATTTCTCCCGAGAATACATTAACTCAAGACTATATTAAAATCGGATTCCATACGTTATATATCAGTATGGCCATACTCTTGCTTTCGCTGCTGCTCGCGTGGCTGGGCTCTCAACGAATGCTCGCGCCCATCAGACGAATTCTTACTCAATTAGGCGATAATATCATTCACAAAGGGCATTCCGTGGTACCACATCAGTCTGTGAATAAGCCCGATGAACTGGAACAAATTCGATTGGGCGTTTCTCAGTTATCTGACGCACACTCTCAACTGGAATCCACTTTAAATCAGCATCAGAACCAAATACGCACCTACGCTATGATGCAGTTACTTCAAGGCAAAACCAGCTTTAAAACATTACACAGCACATTACGAGAACAGGGATATGCTAAACATCCTTCTACGTGGCAACAAATTGCCGTAGTAGCACTACAGCCTGAACTAATAAACCACTCTAAATATAGAATGGAGGATCGCGCTCTGCTCTTGTTTGCCATCCAGAACATGCTTGAAGAGACGCTTCAGCCTGATCAGCAACTACTTCCTATCGTGTTGGAACAACATGTTGTAACCGTGATTGGCAGTACAGAGGGAAATCTATTGCTGTTCTCGGAGCATATTTCAAGATTAACAGAACGATTACAGCAACAGATCGGTGAGGTTTTGGATTTGAAGGTCAGTATCGGTCTAAGTCAGCCACATCCATTCATGAGTCATATTCCACAGGCATACAACGAAGCTATAGATGCGCTTAAACATCGGATGCGTCTTGGGACAGGCATTATCGTACAATATAAGCAACATGATTTGGCTTCAGCTGCATGGGCCATGACCTATCCAGAGGCAATAGAGTATTCGTTGCTTCAATCTATTCAGCAAGCAGACGAGACTGTTGCTACCCAACAGCTGACTGAACTGCTAGAGGCTCTATTTTCACTGGAGTGCACTCCAGAAGAGTATCAATACGCCCTCATGCGGCTGTTAACACATATCTTGAAGCTCGCACAAGACAATGGCATTCGACTTGCACAGATCAGTCAGAGCCACCGTTCTCTTTTTCAAGAATTGCATATTTTAAATTCCGCTACTGAGGTGGAGCATTGGTTCAGCCATCAGGTGATCCTGCCTGTCATCCACATTTTTAAAGAAAGACAGGTGGCACAATCTCAGCACATTTCAGAGAAAGTGATCGCCATAATCCAGCAAGATTACGACAAAGATCTAACCCTGGACGAATGTGCAATGCGGCTTCATTACAATGCTAACTATTTAAGCAGCGTTTTCCGTAAAGAAACTGGCGCTTCATTTAGTGAGTATTTGACGAGGTACCGGCTGAATATCGCCAAAAGATGGCTAGACGAGAGGGATTGGACGGTAAAAGAAATCGCTGAACGTCTTCGCTATACCAATCCGCAAAATTTTATCCGTTCTTTTCGAAAATGGGAGGGGTTGACTCCCGGTAGATACCGGGAGCGTAAAAGACACCCCGAGCGGGCTGTCAAAGGATAGATTAGAACTCCATCAGAAAGAGGGGGCATTTGTTAAACCTTGAAGATGCATTCAAGTTTGTTTTCATGTCTACTTTTGGGCTGCAGACACTGTTTTCATATGTGCTTGTTCTAGCTGAATCAGCATTTTACCAAATCTTGCTCCGCGAGAAAAGGGAATTACGCCGTTCGTATAAGTGTCACGAATATATGTTTCAGCTTTACTTAACGCTACCGCATCGGTGGGCATTTCATAGGTGTGAAGCCACTCAGGGAGCTTTTGAATCAATTCTTCTACCTGAATCTCAAAATCATTCACTTCTCTTGTAATAATCATTGTATATGAATATCCTTTAAGGTAAAGCAACTGCTGGATATATGCCATGTCCCCTGCCTTGTAAGGAGCATCCACGCCAAGCACTGTTCTGAGCTCATCCATCAGTGTATGCTCCTTGGCACCGGCAATCGTACTGACATAGACATACTTTCGGGCACAGTGAATGGCCTGCTCAACCGTTTCCCAATCAGACATCGCGGGGCACATCGAGGCAAAGACGATATCATATTGTTTCTCCCAGCCTTTATCCTGTATAGAGATTTCTTCGAATCGCTCGGGTACAATCGTGATGTTATTTTCCAGTTCAGCAGGAATGGTTTCCTGCATTAACGAGACAAGCAACGCAGAAGGCTCAACTGCAATGACTGTAGCTCCCTTTTCTGCAAAAGGAATCGTAAATATACCAGAGGCCGCACCCACATCCAGCACCGAGGCTCCTTCAAATGTTACACCCTGATTTTCAATCCAGCCTATAATGCGTGCCGAGCGGTTCTTGCCTTCCTCGGTAAACGACTGAGCATGATAATTCCGGGCCCAACGTTCGAATGCTTCCTCTGTATCAAAAGGGGCACTTTTTTGCTTATATCTTGAACTTCTCGGGCGGTTCTTCCACGCTTCTTCCCACACACCAAGGTCAAATAATAGTTCTGCAATCGCTGTACTCGGTTGAGTCGTCAGCTTCTTCACGTCCTTCCACATTATAGACTTAATATATCTACAATATACTGAATAAAATTACACGTCAACCTTTATGTTACTTATGTTCAAACGTGAAAACAACACAGAAGGGGGTGAAGCCCTCTTCTGTGTTGTTTTTTAACACTATGGCACTCATTGAGTACGCAGAATTACAACAATCTCTTCTCTCCGGCTTGTCTGAGCTATGGATGAGTGTTGTCCAGCCATGTATGCAAAAAGAAAGCCGTGTCATGCTGTCACCTCTTAACTTGAGCGAAATATCTGTGGACCACGCGGAGCAAGTCCCGTAGAATCAGGCTC
Organism: Paenibacillus xylanexedens; assembly: GCF_007680605.1. GTDB lineage: Bacteria > Bacillota > Bacilli > Paenibacillales > Paenibacillaceae > Paenibacillus > Paenibacillus xylanexedens_B. Next base: position 2,732 of record NZ_VEIO01000012.1, on the reverse strand, counting down.
CAACGTAATTACAATGGAATCATAGCTCCATGCCTGGTTGCCCATAGGAATTGCGAGCACAGCAAGCCCCATCTGATTTTCTACTTTTAGCTTGCCTGCGTTATGGTACGCCTGATCCTTATTCAACCATACCTGATAAACCTCGTTCTTCTCCGTCTGTGGAGGATTGAACAGGTAGACGACAAACTGCTGATCTTTGCCGGTGCCTACAATACAAGCTACTCCATAACTCGTTCCAGAGGTGAGCGATTCCAACTTCATAACCTTTTGTATTTCAGAGGTCGGCAAATCCCTCGAATTCATCAACGTTACAGGTTGTTCGATGCGCTCTTGAATTAAAACTACATTTCCTATCAAACTGGCACCAAGAAGGATAAGTACAGATGCTGCTACAAGATTCACTTTTGGATTATAGCGCTTCGTAAGCCACTTGAATCTGCTACTGCTTTTATGTTGTACAACATCTGGCGCAGAGATTTCGTTGCTTTTCCCCCATGCCGCTTCCATCACCTGTTGTTTTAAATCAGATGGCAACTCCACCTGCTTCATATGCGTTGGAATCGCCTCCCAACCTAGACGTAATTGCTCTAATTCAAGCTTGCATGACGCACAGTCAGCAAGATGTCTTTCGAAAGCTTTGCCCTCCTCTGAGCAAGGAGCCGATAGATATTCCAGCATGTATGAGCAGACGGTTATTGACGACGACATTACCACTCTTCCCCTCCCGCAAGCAAATGCTTACGCAGTATTTTCAGTGTCTGGTGCAGTCGGCTTTTAACTGTGCCCAAAGGCTCCTGATAGTGCGCAGCTAACTCACTCAAGCTGTATCCTTGCCAATAAAAATGTTCGAGCAATTGAAGCTGCTGCTGAGACAAGAATGCACGCATTCCTTTAATTTGCTCCTTCAACATTTGTTTTTCAACTTGGCTTTCGACCGATAGTTCTGCAAGCTCTGCCACTCTCTCCAGCTTCTCAGATGTATAATAAGACACCACCTGGCTCGACAGACTTCGTTGCTTACGTAGCCAATCGATAGCTATATGACGTGTGATCGTGATGATCCAGTTCCTGCAATGACCCTTGTTGGGGTCAAATTCAGCCTCTGTTGTCCATATCCTGACAAAAACGGACTGCACCACTTCCCGGGCACCGTCCTCCTGTTGAAGAGCCTTCCAGGCGAATGAGTATATGAGAGAAGCATAACGATCATATAGTTCTGATAATGCTTCTTGCTTTTTTTGTTTAATCAGCAGAATTAGCTGGTAATCGGAATACTCCTGCATTCAAAAGTCTTCCCCTCTCCTGTCAGATCGAGCAATTTCAATCACAGGATTACTTGGAGAGGACTTTAATGACCCCTTTCATACTTGGATGAGGCCCACAGTGATAATTGATCTCGCCCGCCTTTTTAAACGTAACCACTGACTTCTCTCCCTCGCCCAGTAGTCCTGTATCGAAAGAATCGTCTTCTGCAACAACGGAGTGCTCAACTTGATCCTTATTCACAAATTCAACACGATCACCGACCTTGATCTTCAATTCTGCAGTTTGAAATGCAAAATCAGAAATTTCAATTACATACGTTTTGCTTTTCTCTACTTGGGTAACCGCAGGTTTTTTAGTATCTTTAGAAGATTTCGACGTATCCTTCTTCTTCTTTGTAGACTTTTTCTTATCTGCAGTCGCAGGCGCTGATTTCTTCGGTTTCGTTGGTTGGGTTGGCTTAGTTGGCTTGGTCGCTTTGTTAGCTGTAGAACCCGTCGTTTGTTTGGACGATGGCTTTGAGTCCTTTTTGTCTGTTGATCCCGTCATGTGATGGTGAGCCGATGCTTCTGCACCCGCCAACTGTGGCAATGTTAAACATAGTCCCAGTACCAAAAGCAAGGATACATATTTTGCTGATTTGTTCATTATTGCTTTCCTCCCTAAAAATAAAAATTTGTCGCATAAATGTATTCAATGATAAGAAACGAATGATATCCTTAATCGGTTTGATATCCCTGAATTTTTATTTTAAAGAGCCATCATGCAACTTAATAACGAGTAGAGTATTGTAGAGTATTAAAACGCAATACAAAAAGAGTTCACTAGAGATAAACCCTAATGAACTCTTTAAATAAATACCGGCGAGAGGACTCGAACCTCCACGGTTTCCCACTCGATTTTGAGTCGAGCGCGTCTGCCATTCCGCCACGCCGGCTTATTTGGTTATAGCATATACTAAAAATATGCTGGAGGCGCCACCCAGATTCGAACTGGGGATAAAGCTTTTGCAGAGCTGTGCCTTACCACTTGGCTATGGCGCCTTATTATGGAGCGGACGACGGGAATCGAACCCGCGACCCTCGCCTTGGCAAGGCGATGCTCTACCGCTGAGCCACGTCCGCATAATGGCTGGGGATATAGGATTTGAACCTATGCATGACGGAGTCAAAGTCCGTTGCCTTACCGCTTGGCTAATCCCCATTAGAAAACAAAGGGGCGATCGAGGGGAATTGAACCCCCGAATGCCGGATCCACAAACCGGTGCGTTAACCACTTCGCCACGATCGCCATATAGAAACTACTATTAAAATTAATTGGCAGGGGCAGCAGGAATTGAACCCACACCAACGGTTTTGGAGACCGTTGTTCTACCTTTAAACTATGCCCCTAAAAACTGGTGGAGGATGATGGATTCGAACCACCGAACCCGTACGGGAGCAGATTTACAGTCTGATGCGTTTGGCCAC
>NZ_VEIO01000011.1 GCF_007680605.1 Paenibacillus xylanexedens | reverse complement strand
CTCGCTACCGAAACCAGTTCGTTTCAGCAACTCTTATATAATATCATGTCCGAACCAACTTTGCAAGCTCTTTTTTTTAAGTTTCTTTCGAAGCTTGTTTTCAATGGCTTGCCGCACCGTGTAAACCGTGTTTTCTTGGCCGGAATTAGAATATACCACGTATCACTACCACATGTAAAGCATTATTTTAAAACATTTGAACAATTCATCATTTTCACGAGAACATGCATTTCAGGTCAACTTTACAGCACCCTTATTCTAATTTCGGAAATGTAGTGTTGCAACAATGACTACCTCTTCCGAATACATTTCTACTTAATCTCACCGTTGTCCGGAATATTCTTTTCCATTTGAATGACCATATCATTTCATAATACGACTCTTTATCTCTGAGTTAGAGCAACTAAAAGGTTCTGAACTGATCCACTTTTCACCTCACGTTTCAAACTCTTATATAGAAGAAACAAAAAAAGCGAAGCTCGATGTGATATCGTAGCTCCGCTTTCTTCATAAACAAACCAGGATTTATTCTCCGCCGATAAACACGTAACGGCATATAACGATAACGGCCAGAACCCACATCAACCAATGTATTTTCACTTTACGCTCAGTAACCAAATTACTGAACACAGCCAAAATAACATAGGATACGATACCTGCAGAGATCCCGTTCGCAATCCCACCTGTAAATGGCATCAGTACAATAGTAAGGAATGCAGGGAAAGCCTGCAGAAAATCATCCCACTCAATACTACGAACTTGGCTCATCATAAGTACCCCTACAATAATCAGAGCCGGAGCCGTTGCCGCAGAAGGAACAACCAAAGCAAGTGGCGCGATAAACAAAGCAAGAATGAACAACAAACCTGTCGTTACCGAGGTTAACCCTGTACGCCCACCAGCTTCAACACCCGAAGCACTTTCAACATAAGCCGTAATCGTACTTGTACCCAGTGCCGCACCTGCGCTGACACCGACAGCATCGACGAGCATGGCTTTACCAATCGTCTTCTCACCTTTGGCTTTATCCTTCATAATCCCCATACGTGTTGCCGTTCCAACCATCGTACCGAAGGTATCAAACAGTTCAACGAATGTGAAAATGAAGATGATTTCGAACAATCCAAGGCTAATCGCACCTTTCAGATCAAGTTGCCCGACAGCCAGGTCACTGAAGTTAGGCAGCCAGCTTGCACTGGACAGGCCACTCAAATTGGTTACCCCCATCGGAATACCAATCAGCGTTGTTGCTACGATACCAATCAACAAAGCCCCTTTAACACGCATTACCATAAGGACCGCAATCAGTAGCAAACCAATCAAAGCGAGTAATGCATCATGATGTGTAATAAAGTTCCCAAGAGACAAGTTAAAGCTACTTCCTGGAATCGGCTGGCTCAAATCTGCATCCGGTGCAACATTCACGGTTACTGCCACCAGATTGGCGAGTTTAAAACCGATAATCGTAATAAAAAGACCGATACCTACGGTGATTGCCATTTTAATGGATTGTGGAACTGCAACAAGCAGCATTTGCCGAACTCGGGTCACGGTCAGAATGATGAACACGATACCCGAAAGGAATACAGCACCGAGGGCTGCCTGCCAGCTGATTGCACCATTCGAACTCAGAACTACGGTCATAAAATATGCATTCAATCCCATACCCGGAGCAAGCGCAATCGGAACGTTCACGAACAACCCCATAATTATTGTCATCAATCCAGCGCCGACGGCTGTTGCAAAGAATACTGCATTGTCGGACATCCCTGCCCCATTTTGTCCCAAGAACAATGTGTTTACAAAAAGAATGTAAGCCATTGTCATAAAGGTGGTCAGACCCGCAACAATCTCCGTTCTAACATTTGTTCCGTTTTCTTTGAGTTTAAAGAAACGATCCATAATTCACTAACTCCTCCTTAGAGATGTTGAAGCCATAAGTTATATTGAAAAACGACAAATGACCCTGAGAAGTACTTTCCCCAGAGTTCAGCTTGACCAGAAGCAGGCACACGGCCCGTTGACCAAGAACAAAAAAAATTCTAATGTGCGCGGGTGATGTCCCACCGCAGTCATGTAGAATTCATGTGCTTAGCCTGCTCCTCTTCGTAGCCAGATCATTAGGGTGATCTCGTAGAGACTCCCGGGCCAATCCCCAGGATTATACGAATTAGTATGCGCTATTTGTTTGTTTCCCATCATCATTTTAGGAGGGAGCTTCTATTTTGTCAATGATAAAAACGAATGTTTATATTAGAAGTCCAGATTAACGTTCGTATTATATGCCAGATTGAACCAGTTTAGCGATTTACAAACCAATTCCAAATACAAATGATAGTGAATTCTGACGATATTATGTACATATTTTCAACACCCCCTTTAAGATCAGAGCCTCTGAATAGTACATTTAACGCCGCCCGTTTTATCAATGAACCATACAAACAAAACGGTAGCGTTCGTTAGGTACTTTTTATGATAAAGATACAATCTGCTTTTTATTTCGCCAGAATGGTATCTCTTGAATTCGACTTTGAATCGAAGAAGAGGAACCTCGTTATATATACAAATCCGATCCAGTAACAGGAACATAAATTCGTATATTCGACAAAGTCAGACCATTATATTGCTGCATTTTTTTATAAAAAGCAGTATAATGATGATATACTTTGAATCGGGGTGAGATAATGATTTTTAAAAAAGGTGAATTCTTTAACGGTCCCGGCGGTCTCGCTTTAGGAGCAAAGATGGTTAAAGTTGTCGATAAAAACGGCGTTGAATATAGAGTTGAACACGAATGGGCTAATGATATAGATGAATCAGCATGTCGTACATTCATTCATAATATTTGTCCGGATCGACCGGAATCAGTCATTAATAAGGACGTACGTGAATTAGATATTAATACTCTTGGAGAAATTGATGCATTTTCCTTTGGATTCCCATGCAATGACTACAGCATTGTCGGCGAAAAAAAAGGACTGGATGGAAATTATGGCCCTTTGTATACGTATGGGGTTAAGGTATTAAGAAAGTTTCAGCCGAAGTTTTTTATTGCAGAGAATGTTTCAGGACTTCAAAGCGCAAACGAAGGACAAGCTTTTAACATGATTATTCGAGACCTGAAAGAATCCGGCTATAATGTGACACCGCATTTATATAAATTTCAGGATTACGGCGTACCGCAAACAAGACACAGAATTATTATCGTTGGGATCAGGAAAGATATAAACAAAGAGTTCAGGGTCCCGGCCCCTACGCACGGAGAAGGCAAACTGCCTTATAAAACGGCCAAACAGACATTAACTGAACCTCCTATTCTTCCTGACGCATTGAATAATGAACTTACTCGCCACACTTCTAAAGTGATTGAATTCTTGAATCATATTCCTGCTGGACAAAATGCATGGTTTGATCAAATCCCAGAACATCTTAGATTAAATGTAAAAGGCGCAAAAATGAGCCAGATCTACAGACGTTTGCACCCTGACCAACCTTCTTATACGGTTACAGGCAGCGGGGGCGGCGGAACACATATGTATCATTGGAGTGAACCTCGTGCATTAACCAACCGGGAACGCGCTCGAATCCAGACATTCCCTGATGATTATGTTTTTCTTGGCGGAAAAGAAAAAGTCAGACAGCAAATTGGTATGGCTGTTCCTCCAGAAGGTGCAAAAATCATAATTGAAGCGATTTTAAAAACTTTCGCTGGTATTGAGTATGAGAGTATTGATTCGAAATGGAATGCTGATGAGTTTGTTTATGAGTCAAAAGAGAACTTAATTAGTGTTTGATAAGTGTATAACAAAAGGAGCGACTAATTTTAGTTGCTCCTTTTGTTTATAGCTTTATGAATATAGATTTGGATAATGGTTTGTGTCCATTGGCTGATGACTAAACATCCACTGGATCACTTTATTCCAATCCTTTTCAAGATCGTCAAAATGTATCCCGAAATTATCTGCTTGCAAGGGTACTTTGGTGCCTGGGATAAAATCTCCTTTTCTCAAAACCCGCGTTGTTCCAACATCATGACTGAGTTTAGCTAGGGAGGCGCACCCAACCATATGCACCTTGCCTGTAGGAACGTCTTTTGGTCTGTCCCAATACACAGAAGACATCACATAAAGATGCGAAAGATTCTCTTCCTTTTTCCTGAAATCTAACTTACTCCATTCAATAAGCATCCATTGACCACCTTGCCGCGTACCTTTAACATCAATCCTCCATCCGTTGATGTCGGCATCCTGTTTATCCCATACGCCGCGTGGATAATATTCAAAGTCCAAAGCCACTTGCATGTCGAAGTGATCCTTCATCATCTTGGAGAAAGCGACTTCTGAAATTTTCCCGATCAGGTTATCACGCCCAATCTCAATATGACTGCGACGGGCAGTATCTGTTTGACCGAATTCAATTTCTTGCTGATTTTTGGCACACTTATAAGAAAACTCTTTGCATTGTTCTAACTCTTCCGATGTTAGGTCGATAATCATAAGATAACCCTCCTACAAATAATGCCCTGCATTTTTGTATAAGCCAGTTACTTGGTGTTTTTGGCCTTAGTTAGGATAAAGAACTATATGACCTGATTCATTGCGTACATAGCCAGATGAATTTTGTTGTATTTTTTTCAGGATTTCTCCGACAGTCGAATAGGCTCGATTATCAATCGTTTGCAGGAAAAGCTCGACACGTTCTTCCTTTTCCAGATCATTGTCAATACAGTAATCAAGGAAACCAAGCAATACGTTTGCACTTAACATAATTCCCTTGATATCTCGGTCGGGAATAACACGTTTTGCAAGATTGCTTATTTTTTCCAGGTTCTTTTCTCCGCTCCAATTCGATGCTGTAACGTATCCAAAAAAAGACACTTGACGTCCGTCATAACCATCATAATTCGGTAAATATTCCGAAGCCATATGTGAAGCCAAATGAGCAGACAATGGGAATTTAGTACGATAGTTCTTCGCATCCACGATACCCATTTGCGAGTTTTTGTATTTAAGCAAAATCTCGATTTCAGTTTCGACATTAGCGTTAGATTTCGGACGCATCTCAACATCAAATCCAATTGCTTTGAATACTTCTCCCGTTTTATCTTCAAATACAAGGTTATCTTGTTCATTCAGATACCCTTCTACAAACTCATTGTTAATGGATTGGTACGTTGCTTGTTTCAATTCAAAGGCATATTTTAATGACTCCTTTTCCGAAAACTCTCCCTTGAGAATCTCTATTAAAGAATCATTCGACAACTCATCTAAAGCAGGATAGTTGGATAATACATTTTGAATTTTTAACATTGTCTTCGATTTGTTCGTGGCAGGTTTAACATCGCCATAACTGCTTGCTTTGTAACTTTCGATATCCAGTCCGTTATTTTCCGCCATGCGTTGAAGTGAAATGAGATAACGTGAATTAAAGGGATATCGTTCATCGTACGTTGTAATTTTATCGGAGACTTCCTTTGAATGAACAGGGTCCACGCGGAGCGCTTCACCACGTATATATTCCACAAGCTCTGTGTAATCACTAATTAACATAAACGTATGGGCAACGTCACCATGCGCCTTTGCAAAATCTCTTGCACCTTTGTCCGAACGTTCACGATGATCGAAGTTTTCAGCGATTTCTTGTTTGATCTGTGCCTTTTCAATTTCGCTTGCGTTTCTGAATTGTAAAATCCGGTTCGTAATAGTTGCTAATTCATTATCGTTCTGTGCAGTTAACACGAAATATGTAATTTCTTCTTTAGTAACGTAATAGTCTAACTGCCCTTGATTGGTCAATTTAATAAGAAACCGTACAGGACGGATTCGGAAACTTGATTCAAACTGAGGACGGAAGCCGGACTCCAGAAAGTAAGCATTGGGAATTTGCAGAGTCAATATTTGTTTAGTTACGTTTTCCCTAACCTTCTCACCGTCCATAATCTTTTTCCCTGCTTTGGTAAGTCTCAAATATCCTTCTTCATCGGTATAAACATAAGCAAACGTTTTTAACATCGCTGCCCATGTCCTTCCTCCTGATCCGTCGTTACTGAAACTATCTCGTTTGACTCCACGAGTGTTTAAAGCGTGCTCATACTGAAGATGGGCTTCACGGTTACCGGACCATTTTATAGCCAATCCCTCTGTAGCATCCCATAGGGCAAGAAGTGCATCCCGATGAAATTTAGGATCACGTTCTGGACGAGTAATAAACCATATTTTTCTTTGATTCATCTTAAGATCCCCCTTCTGAACTTAATTGAGATAATGTTTTTTCATATAAACGTATTTCGTCCTGTGATAATTTCCCGTTCATTGTGTTTAGGGCATCCACGTAGACCTTTATTCCAACAAGGAACTCTCGTATTTCAGGCTCATTCACGAGAAGATATTCGATATCATTCATGGATAAATCAATGGATATCGCAGCGATCTTAAACAATTCTTCATCAAGCACTGTATGAACTTCAACAGGTGTGTAACGATCATTTCCGTGCTCACGAATGATATGATTTATAGCTGATATTGATTTCACAAACGTAGAGATTCTCATATCCTCAAGCTCATTGAATGTACGATTGAACCAATTTCCACTTCGCCCAGTAGAGCCACTCAACGTAGCATGGCTGATTTTTCGACTTACAAGTTCCTTGTCCAGATTACGAGTGAAACGATAAAGAAAAACTTTATTGAGCAATCCTTGTAATACTGCACTTTCATTCGCGGCAATACCAGACACACCCCAACCCTCCTCGCCTAATATATTCCAAATCCTTTAGTCACACTAATCATAATCGATAAACTGTTCTTTAGAATAGGCTCATGAGGTTATATTGTAGAGCAAGGTGTTATTTATTTATTTATTTGTTTCTTTCTTTCTTATAATAGGCCTACCTGTTCCTTTTTCTTCCTGGATATCTTGACTCAGCTTAAAGTCTACAATGAATTCACTGATTCATGGCATAAAAAAACTCCCTTCTATTTGCTAAATAACGCAGATAAAAGAGAGTTATTTTATACATTCAATAGTTGCAGTTAAATCAAAAATCCGTGCTCATCAGCGCCAAAAACCTAAGGTATCAAAGCTCTAGCACGATTAACAATGTGAATAGTTAACGACCTATTCCCACTCGATCGTTGCAGGTGGTTTGGACGTTACGTCATAGACTATACGGTTTACGTTGTCTACTTCGTTAACGATCCGCACGGAAATTTTCTCGAGTACATCCCAAGGGATACGTGCCCAGTCGGCAGTCATGCCATCGATGGAAGTCACGGCACGGATACCTACCGTGTAGGAATACGTACGCGCGTCACCCATAACGCCAACACTCTTCATGTTAGGCAGGGCGGTGAAGTATTGCCAAATTTCGCGGTCAAGACCGGCTTTGGCGATTTCTTCACGCAGGATGTAGTCGGAATCACGAACAATTTTCAGTTTCTCTTCCGTCACTTCGCCAAGTACACGGATCGCGAGACCCGGACCAGGGAAAGGCTGACGGTGTACGATTTCGTCCGGCAAGCCACACTCCGTACCTACTTTACGTACTTCGTCTTTGAATAGTGTATTCAAAGGCTCGATCAGCTTGAAGTTCATGTCTTCCGGCAGACCGCCCACGTTGTGGTGGGATTTGATTGTCTGTGCCGTAGCCGTACCACTCTCTACGATGTCTGTGTACAGTGTACCTTGAGCCAGGAATTCGAAGTCATCGAACTGCTTGGACTCTTCATCAAATACGTAAATAAACTCGTTACCGATAATTTTACGTTTTTGCTCCGGATCATCCACGCCAGCCAGTTTGGACATGAAGCGTTCTTTAGCGTCGATTTTGACAACCTTCATATCGAATTTGCCAACAAACGTCTCCATTACGCTCTCTGCTTCGCCTTTACGCAACAGACCGTGGTCGATAAACATACATGTCAGCTGATCACCGATCGCTTTGTGCAACAATGCTGCCACAACGGATGAATCCACACCGCCGCTGAGTGCGCACAGCACTTTACCGTCGCCCACTTTTTCACGAATATCTCTAATCGTGTCATCAATAAAGGTTTCCATCGTCCAGTTGCCTTCGCAACCACAGATTTCGAACAGGAAGTTGCGAATCATCTCGTTACCGCGAACGGAGTGACGTACTTCCGGGTGGAACTGCACTGCATACAATTTGCGCTCGTCGTTACTCATCGCAGCGATTGGCGCACTTTCCGTGCCTGCATCCAGTTTGAAACCCGGAGGCAATGTGACAACGTGGTCACCGTGACTCATCCATACGGTATGTTCACCTTCAATTCCTTGAGCGAGTGCTGCACCTGCAGCAAACTCAAGGTCTGCTTTGCCGTACTCACGCTTCTCGGAACGTTCTACTTTCCCTTCAAGCTGCTGAGCCATGAGCTGCATACCATAACAGATACCAAAGATCGGCAAGCCCAAGTCATAGACACCCGGATCAACGTGTGGTGCATTTTCAGCATATACGCTGGATGGGCCGCCGGAGAATACGATTCCTTTTGGCGCCAATTCGGCAATTTTCTCCGCAGGTGTGTTATATGGCAAAAGCTCGCTGTATACGCCAAGATCCCGGATTCTTCTGGCGATTAACTGGTTGTATTGGCCTCCAAAGTCAAGGACAACCACAATTTCATTTTGCTTATTCATTACCGTGCCTCCCTCAATTAATGAAACTAATTATACGCAACGACAAAACCTACCGTCAAGGAAAGACAAAACTCCATTTTTCGGGCATATAACGCAGAGATGTGACATCAGGCGACAACTGCTTCCATTCCAGGAGCTCAACCTCTCCAGATGCACTTTTGTTCAACATCGGCTGCACATATGCTCCACCCCTTATGTCCTCTTATAATTGGATAAAAGAACCGATTTCATCCGTCGGGTGGTGATAATAAAAGCCGCCTAAAGATATCGTACCAACCGAGATGGTGACTTGGTTAGTTTGAGTATTAAGTTTGCTATGGAGTTTTGGTATCGAGTTCGAGTATCACATCTAAGCATCAAATGTGTTGCTGGCATCCCCGAATGATATTGAACACGCTAACGATCACACCGAACCTTATTTTGCACTCTAAGTAGTGCTAGAAAATCTAACGATCCTCAGAAGCGCTATTTGGACTAAAACGCCCAAAAACCAGCGAAAATGTCGTCTTTTCAAGTAAATAAGGTTTCTGGTGATCGTTAAAATTCTAGACTGGCAAAAAAGGGCTAAATAGCGTCGCTGGTGATCGTTAGAGATTGTGAAGTCTAATCTCGGGCCATTGAGGTTTGAAAATAGACTTTGTCTGGACCTATGTCAAGAAAGTAGACACTTACGCGACGGATTTGTCCGTAAATTTCTCCGCAAAACGAGCAGGGGGAAAGATAACCTAGCGCACCATGCATTCACTCCGTTTGCAATTTGATAGAGTGTTGGTTTAAATAAGAAAAATCTCGTTCACCCTTGGGCAAACGAGACTGGTCAGGATTTAGCGCTGACGTCTGGGGGAGCGCCGGGCCAGGCGAAGTGCCCGGCGCAAGAATTCGAGACTGTCCGCGCGTAGCGGACGGTCTGGCCCGTATAGCAGCCGCTCCCAGTCGGCTGCAAAGCGCGCGATGTCCGCGCCGTCCGTGCCCGCGGCCACGGCGGGTGACGCTGCGTATTCCCGCAGCGTCATGCCCGGCGGCCGCGGGCCGTACCGGCGCGCAAGCGCGCGCCAGACCGGAGCGGCAGCCTGCAGCAGCCGCTCGCGGTCCGGGAAGCTGCTGCGCGGCCACGCCAGCAGCAGCCCAAGCCGCAGCGCGGGGCGAAGCCGCCGCGCGCAGGCCCATGCAGCGGCGCACAGCAGCGCCGCTGCCGCAAGTGCCGTCGCGGCCGGCCACGGCGCCGCGACAAGGGCACGTGCGTGCGCGGCAAGCCACGCGCCCGCACGTTCCAGCCCGCTGCCTGTACCCGGCAGCGGGGCTTCGTCGCCTGGCAGTGCCGAGGCGACCCCTGCGGCGCTGGCATCCAGAGCCTGCGCCGAATCAAACCCCGGCGTAGCCTCAAACGGCACCCAGCCCACGCCGGGAAAATACACCTCCACCCAGGAATGAGCATCCCCCTGGGTGACAACCACTTGCCCCGGGTTCTGCGGGTCCGCTTGTCCTGGGGCATAGCCTTTCACCCAGCGTGCCGGTATCCCCTCGGCACGAAGTAACACAACCATGGCGGTGGAAAAATGGTTACAATACCCCGCACGGGTCACAAATAAAAAATCATCCACAAAATCCGTCCCTCGTGACGGCATTCGGGTATCCAGCGTGTACCGGGCGTTCGCTTTCAGATAACTGCGCACGGCCTGTACAGCATCGTACCGTGTTGTACTTGAACCGATAATCTCGGTAGCAAGATCCCTTACCCTTTGCGGAAGTGTATCTGGAAGCTGTAGATCCTTTCGGCGAATCGAGGCAGGATCGGATGTATTATTCCCGCCAGCATGCTTCTGTTCGCTCACGCTAAAATTCTTCTTGTCATCCTTGCTATCCTTGCCAGCACTCTTCCCATCCATCCTTACACGCTGTCGAAGCTGTTCTGTTGTCACATTCGGCACCATCACATCTACCGTGTAATGCTGGACAAGCTCATTCCTGTCTCTTCCTCCTGCAAGCCACAAGGTGCCGGTATCTTCATTAGAGAGCAGTCGCTTTTCATTCTTTTTATTAAGGACATCACCATCTTGAAAAGACAAACTTACCGGCAACCCTCCCGTAAAAAGCGGATTCGGACCGCGCCACTCCCGTTCCATCGTGATGATCTGACGAACACGCTGCCAGTACGGATGCTCCTCCCATCCATCGGAACGTAGCAGATCCGATGCGTTAACATAACGGAAGCGATGCTCCGTATCACTCCAGGCACTGCCATTGTAGTAAGAACGAGTTTCCCCGCGCCAATACGTAGAGACAGGCGTTTTTGCCACGAATACAGGTTCATTGCCTTGTACCAAGGGGGCCCCCATAGGTGCATCAACGGTGCTATATCCCGTCACACTCAGAGAAGCCGGTACACTGCCTGAAGGAGTGTATCCTGCCCATCTAGCCAAACGTTCAACCGTATCCATAACAGAGAGTTGTCCGGCAGGTGACACAACACTGAGCCGTGCAGGAAGTGTAGATATCAGCACCACACAGACCGCCGTGCCCACAGAAACAGCCATCCAATATAGATAAATCTTACTCCGTATCCGATGAGCGCTGTTCTTTTTACTTCGTGCCGCCTTGTTGTGAGTGTTTTGATGTACACCTTGGTTTTCGCCTTGGTTTGTACTCTGGTGTGTACTTTGCTTTATACTCTGGTTTGCACCTTCGTTTGTACCTTGTTTTGTACCTTGAAGTACACCTGGGATCATGCCTCGATTTATACCTTCATGTGCACTTTTCTGATCCTGCGCATTCCGTTCATGACCTGTGCCTTCCGAAAGGCGCAGCAGGTGAAGCATGCCCTGGATGCACAGCAGCCAGCATACCGAGCGAACCACCGAGCCATAAGCATCATATCCGACAACAGTCTCCAGCAGGATCAGATAAACTAATGTTCCCGTGCCAAACAGAGATATGCTACGACGAAGTAATACCAGGTACTGTACCGAGGCGAGTAACATGCTCCAGCCGCACAGCATAAATAACCCTCTGGTTTCCCTGCTCATCACACGAAAACGTCCTGTATCGATCCACTCCCCCAGATCAGCATTAAGTATCCCAGGATAGGATAAGCCCCATTCGATTGGATGACTGCTTCCGTACATTACACACAGTGCAACGTATATCATAGGGATGCGGAGCGCGATGCTCGCCATCCAGCCTGTACGCAGCAATCCAACGGATAGAAGGATGGCTGAATAGCCAGCCATGACAACGGCAAATCGCTCACTCCCTGCTTGACCATCAGAAGTCACAGGATATATCCATTCCATGCACAATACGAGCAATCCCGCTGTGATAAGCCATAGATATATCACAGGAGCTGATAGATACATAAACGTAGACGAAAATAATAACGGTTTTACTTCTGATCGCCGTGCCTGTACGATCTGTCCAGCGGGAACCGCAGAGTCGGGCTTCTGTTTCATTTTACGCCCCCACATCAACTATCCCAGCCTTTCCGCCATCCAAAGTTCCAGCGGTGATAACAGACTCCTGATAGACCACCTTTACCCCTTTGGATACAAGACGTTCAGTCCATGCTTGCGAACGGTTGACCTGTAAGACTGACGAATTCAACGTAGCCGATGCCCCCGAATGTTCCTTCCCTTCACCCGCCGTGCCTCTCATCCGTCCGTTCATGGTTAGATGCACACTGGCCTGAAAGCCAAGTGCCGACGCATATTCAAGCCATGCAACCAATCGTTCATCCAGTTGTCCAGTGAAGACCAGAATACTTGACCCGTATGGAAGATGCTCCAGTCTGTCAACGCCCAGTCGTTCTCCAATCGATACCCGTTCCTGATGCAAACGTGCATATGCAAGCCGTCTTAACGCACAGTCCAAACTGTTCGTATGTTCTCCAGCATCTCTCCGGCTTCCACTAGCTTCATCATGACTACGTTTCGTTTGTGCTTCGTACCCTGCATCCCCTTCTAAAGGCATGTCACGTTTACTTGCAAGCTCATCTCCACTTAACCAAAGCTCACAAGGCATTTGTGCATCTGCTGCCTCTCGTACCCAACTCGCCGCACCGAGCACTGCTCGTTCGAACACTTCCTCCTGCCTTTCCTGATGAATTTCCTGGCTACGTTCTCCCGCCCCAACCCCCTCATATCCTGAGCACTCTTCGTATACCATGATCGCGAGTGAGGTACTTTGCGGCATATCAGGAAGCAGCGTATGCAACTTTCCGCTTCTCGCTGCGCTCTTCCAATGAATTCGGTTAAACGGATCCCCGTGTTGATATTCACGAATTTCTGTTCCGGGTATACCTTGCAATGGATGTTGCACACCCACGCCTTCGCCATGACCCGTCCAGGCTTCCGGCCAGATTGATGCTCCGGCATTTCCGGTCCCGGGCACCACCACAACAGGCTCTTCACCCTTAATTGTGGTGTAGGCTCTGCTCCACCCAAAAATATCTCCCCAGTATACTCGCCCTTCCTGCCAAACATGTACTCCTCGGGTAAGACCTGTTATCTCATACTGATAAGACCATCGTCTTTTCAAGCCTGGAAAAAGCAATTTACGATGTATACCCCCAGGGGTGTTATCACATACCACGAGCCATAATAGCGGAAGCGGACACCTCATCTGTAACTCAACCCGAACGCGGATGCTTTCTCCTGCCGTGATCTGCCCTTGTCTTAGTTGTCTGTTTATAACAATCTGACGGGGACCAAACACTCGCAGGAGTATTCCATATAACACGACATGCAAGGATACCGCTAACAGGAACAACGCCGATTTCCCGCCATGCCAGAAATAGAGACAACCCAGAAGAACAGCCATCACCATTTGAGCTATACTTCCGCGAAACCCTGTCATGCGCGTCGTCCCCTTCCCTGCCCACTCATCTGCACGGGTACAGGCACAGAAGACAATACTTCACGGATGACTTGCTCTTGCACTGCGCTTCCGTCCGCTCTGTTCATTGATTTCAGCTGAATTCGGTGGGCCAGAACCGGTACAGCGAGGGATTGCACATCATCCGGCACAACGTAACTACGACCTTGTAAGTAGGCATAGGCCTGCACGGCCGTCATCCAGGCCAGCGTTCCACGGGGGCTGATGCCCAGTCTTACGGAGTCATGACTTCTCGTAGCCACTGCGACAGCCACAAGATATTGCTTGATCACGGCATCCACATGTACCTGCCTCACTTCACGCTGCATGGCCACTACTTCCTCAGCCAGCATAATCGGACGCATGTTCTCTAACATATCCTTGCTGCGCTCACGAGAAAGCAGTTCTACCTCCTGCTCCGGCTCGGGATATCCCAGCGTAATTCGCATCATGAATCGATCCAACTGTGCTTCCGGCAAACGATAGGTGCCCTCAAACTGCAACGGGTTCTGTGTTGCAAGCAACAGAAACGGCTTCGGCAAGACGTGAGTTGTACCGTCTATGGTCACACTGCGTTCCTCCATGGCTTCCAATAACGAAGACTGTGTCCGGGGAGATGCCCGATTAATCTCATCCGCAAGCACGATATTGTTCATCAGCGGTCCGGGTCTGAAGCTAAACTCTCCTGTAGGAGCGTGATATATAGATACACCCGTCACATCGGCTGGCATGACATCGGATGTACATTGAATACGCCCCATCGCACAGCTTAAAGATGAAGCCACGGTGCGAATCAGCATCGTTTTTCCTGTACCCGGTACGTCCTCCAACAGAACATGGCCTTCACTAAGCATTGCAGCAATGATATATTGAATTTCCTGTTTCTTACCAATGATCACATCAGCAATTCGATTGCTGAGCCTGTTTAACAGTTCGGTAGCATGATCATGCTCTATTCGCACTCTGGTCACTTGAACCACACTCTCCTTCCTTGCCTATGAATCGTGATTATCATAATCTATGATTCATTGTTGCCCGGAAGTAGAGAGAATAGTCAGATGAACTGCCGTTTCTTTCAAATTATGCTATAAAAATGCCCGTGCTCCATAGACGTCCAAGGTGGCTCCACGGTGATTACCCACTCACTCTCCTTGGATTGGACTGTATACTGCTTTGCTCCAAGCTGCTCTATTAAATCACCTGCTGACACCCAGATCGTACCTCCACGGCTCTCCATCACAGCCTGAATCGTCAGGCCATTCTGATCATGCAATCGTTTGGACGTCAATGTACCCATCGCCGGGTTAATTTGGACTATGCGATCTCTCCACCATGTGGTCGCAGTACCTGAGGCTTGATCCCAGCTTATACTACCTTCCAGCTTGTTCATGTAACTTCGCAAGGGAACCATTATCGTCTGGTCTTTGAAGCGATATTCGTCCGGCTTGAGTTCGACGGTCATATATCCCAATTCAATTTTGAGCGGTTTGGCTACGATCCATTGCGCGGCGTTTGTGTTTACATGTTTGGCAATCCAGCTTGCGGATGGAGACTGGCGAGACTTATATTTCACCGCAGGTTTGACCTGGAATTGCACAGGTGTGTCCGAAGCCTGCATCACTTCAAAACGATACCCCTTCTGTTTATAGTATTGAATGATATCCGGCAGTGCCTTTACTGTCTCGGCATGCGCACCTCCGTCATGCATCAGCACAACAGCAGAAGACATTCCTGCTGGCACATCTGTTGCACGAGCGACAATGTCGCTAGCCGGCACATTTCTCCGCTTGGAATCACCGCTGTCTACGTTCCAGTCCATGACAGCGTATCCTCCCTTTTTCAACAGTTCAAAATACGTATGGTCAAAATGTCCGTATGTTCCACCAGGCGCTCTGACAAGTGCAGGGCGAAAGCCTGCAATATGGTTAATGATATCTTCCGTACGCTTAATCTGCTGCCAGAACGTTTCAAAGTTCCGGTACAACTCGTTATATTCATGGTTATATGTATGATTGCCGATGGCATGTCCTTCACTTACGATTCGTTTGATCATTCCCGGCATACGTTCCGCTTGCTCTCCCAGCACATAAAAAGTAGCCGGAACATCCTCATCGCGTAAAATATTCAATACCTCAGACGTATGTTTGCCCGGGCCATCGTCAAAGCTCAAATAGACAACCTTGTCTGACGTTTTACTTTTCCCGGCTGCTGCGACAGACGGCACGCTTGCTCCGAACATACCTGTCAGCAGTAATGTAGCAAGTGTGAACCATATAGATAAACACTTCCACACACGTACTCTCCCACAGGAACGAGTTGAAGTTTGCTGCGCCATAAGTTGCCCATTTCGTTGCATCATTTCGTGAGATTCCTGCGCCATTTGTAATTCACCCTCCAGCACTCTATTGAATTTGCTGATAGACTTCAGCAGATTTGTTAGAATTATATGGAGGCAGATCATAAAAAAGACATCATTTCATCTATTATTTGCAACAAATATTTGCAACAAAAACACTTGGCTTCGATACGGGGACATTGATTCTTCATTCGCAATTCGGTAGCATTAGGAAATAACGAACATGAAACGGGCATGTCTCTACCTCGAAGGCCTGATTCATATGACACCACCAGGAGTGTGAATCTATTGGAATTACTTGAGAAGGTCCAGCAGCTATTCGGGTCTTACGGATACAGTGTATTGTTCTTCGGCCTGTTGCTGGAGTTTATCGCACTTCCCTTCCCGGGCGAAACAACGATGGCTTATGCAGGTTACCTGTCCTACAGAGGACAGCTTGATTTCGGAACACTCATCATTTTGGCGTTTCTTGGGACAACGATTGGCATGACTATTACGTATTTTATTGGGGCCAAAGCCGGTATTCCTTTTATCATTAAATATGGAAAGTGGGTTTTACTCAAACCGGACAAGCTGGATAAAACGCAAAAGTGGTTTGCCAAATATGGCAATGGTCTGATATTCATCGGATATTTCATCCCCGGCGTCCGCCATTTCACAGGTTATTTCTCCGGTATTGCCGCGATTCCGTTTCGCAAGTTCGCTCTGTACGCTTATTCTGGTGCTTTATTCTGGGTGGTGTTATTCCTGGGAATCGGCAAGGTGTTTGGTCCTAGCTGGAGCGTGGTATTCGCACTGGCTCATCAATATACGGCATACATTCTTGCCTTCGTTGCATTGATTGTGATCGCTGGCATCCTCTATCGTTACCGTCAAGCCTTGTTTGCACGTTACCGTCGCAAGCGCCCCCCTGTTCGTCAGCGCCAAAAACAAAATGCGGACTAATGATGCGTCCATTGAACCTTAAAAATACAGAAGCCGTGAATATATGGCTTCTTTTTTGTTTGCTTTTATTGGGATATAAAGACCAGATATCCTTTCATTCATATTTTTTTCATAAACTAAAACACTCCCGGTCATACTACTTGCAAATAAAGGATGGGTGAGGGGGAGAAATGGATGGCTACAGATACACAAATAGCACACAAAACGCAGGCCATTCATCCAAATCTGGCTGAAAATATTGCCTACTGCAAAAAGATGATGGGGAATAGCAATGACTTGATGATTCGTCCATTGCAGAGCCTGCACAAATGGCCTTCCATGCTGTTATACATTGATGGGCTCGTCGATACCAAAGTGGTCAATCAGGCCGTTCTTCAACCCTTGATGCAAGAACGCAACCTGCCTGATTTCTCAGCGGACGACGAACATTTAAGTTATCTCCAAAACGACGTTCTTACCGCTAGTGATGTGATGTTCATTGATGACATGGATGATGTGTTGAAAGCCATGCTGGCCGGTGAAGCCATTCTGCTACTGGATGGCTCTACTCGGGGACTCAAAATCGGCGCTGCCGGTTGGGAAGACCGCCCTGTAGGTGAACCCGTTTCGCAAACCGTTGTGCGTGGTCCAATGGAAGGTTTTACGGAAAACTTGCGTACGAATACCGCACTGATTCGCAAGCGGATTCGTGATCCGCAGCTTTGGATCGAGGAGCATGAGATTGGACGTGTCACCAAAACCCGAGTGGCGGTCGTATATCTGGAGCATACCGTTAACGAAGATGTCGTTGATGAGCTTCGCAGACGGCTGGGTGAGATTGATATCGATAGTATTCTGGAGAGCGGGTACATCGAGGAACTGATTCAGGACAAAACCATGACGATCTTTCCGACGGTCTACAACAGCGAACGCCCGGATACGATATGTGCTGCACTGCTTGAAGGGCGAGTTGGCATCATCATAGATGGCACACCGTTTGTTCTGCTTGTGCCTGCATTATTCATGCACTTTTTTCAATCTCCTGAAGATTATTATCAGCGTGCGGATATCAGTTCCCTTGTTCGTATGTTGCGATATTTATCGTTTCTGATCGCCATGCTGGCTCCATCCTTTTATATTGCCATCTCGACATTTCATCAGGAGATGTTACCAACCACATTGTTGATCAGTCTGGCTGCACAGCGTGAAGGCGTGCCCTTTCCGGCCTTCATTGAAGCTGTCCTGATGGAGCTGACTTACGAAATATTGCGAGAAGCAGGGATTCGAATTCCAAGAACGGTCGGACAAGCCGTATCCATTGTAGGTACTCTTGTTATCGGACAGGCAGCAGTAGAAGCGGGGGTTGTCTCTGCAGCAATGGTTATCATCGTTTCCATCACGGCCATTTCCAGCTATGTCATCCCAGAGAACGGATTGTCTATTTCGGTTCGCATTTTGCGTTTTATACTCATGATGGCAGCGGCAGCGTTTGGTTTCTATGGCATTCTGATTCTGCTGCTCATTACGCTGACTCACCTTTGCAGCTTGCGCTCTTTTGGGATCTCTTACATGTCTCCTTTTGCGCCCTTCATTCAGAATGATCTGAAAGATACGCTGTTCCGTGTTCCCTGGTCACATATGAGAACTCGCCCATTATCAAACGGCACTTCAAACGTAACAAGGCAGAAACGTAAAAAAAACAAGCGTTAGTGAAGGCAGGAGAAAAGGTTATGATGAAATGTTTACGTATCATGCTATCCCTCATCGTCATACTGCCGTTACTAAGCGGGTGTTGGGATCGCCAGGAGCTGAATCAGCTCGGGATTATGCTGGGTCTGGGTGTAGATCGAGACGGTGACCAGATCAGGGTTAGTGCACAGGTTGTTGTGCCTCGTGAAGTCGCCAAAGGTCAAGGCGGCAATGGAACACCCGTTACCCAATATCAAGCCAGTGCTCGTACACTGCTGGAGGCTATTCAGAAGCTTACCCAGACAAGCCCTCGTGCCATTTTTATGGCTCATATCCGGGTGTTGGTTTTCGGAGAAGAATTTGCACGTAAAAACGGTATATATGATGTGATCGAAGCTCTTTTGAGAGAGCCTGACGTGCGTCCGGACTATTATGTAATGATAGCTCGTAAAACAACGGCCTCTAACATTTTGAACGTACTCACACCACTAGAAAATCTTCCGTCAGAAAAGCTGTTCAATGCACTCGATATTTCTGCTAAAAGCTGGGCTCCAACGACAACCGTGACCAGTGACAAGCTGATGCAGTATATTCTCACACCCAGCATGTCCCCTGTTATTACTGGTATTGAGCTTGTTGGAGATCAAGAGAAAAGCGGTGAGACCAAAAATGTCCAGAGTATCGAACCTCCGGCTACTCTTCAATTCGCTGGTCTCAGCGTGTTTCAAAAAGACAAACTGATCGGTTGGCTGAATCAGGATGACTCTAAAGGCTACAACTATATTCGTGACAACGTGAAAACAACGATTGGCCCCACCCAATGTCCAAAAGGGGGTTATGTCACGCTAAAAACATTGCGTACCTCCACGGATCACAAAGTCAAAATGGTGCGGGGCGAACCTCAAATCAGTCTGAAAGTGAACACGGTCTCTGTCATTGGTTCCGTAGATTGTGAGATGGAGATCGGTTCAATGGAGGCCATCAAGCAATTGGAGCAACTGGCACAGGATCGGATCGTTGAACTGATGAAAGGTACGGTGAGTCTCGTTCGCAGTAAATATAAAGTGGACATCTTCGGTTTTGGACAAGACATCTATCACAAGTACCCGAAAATCTACAAAAGAGAAGAAAAGAACTGGGACAAGTACTTTCAAAATTTAGACGTCACATATGAAGCAAACGTACAGATCCGTCGTATAGGGACGTTGGATAATTCATTTAATAAAAAAGCCAAGGAGTGAGCACGCTTGCTGCTAACGATTGCAGTTGTCATTGTCGGGTGCCTGATGGGGGTGATTGATCTACCTAAGTTATGGAAAAAGAAGGAATGGAAAGAAATCACCGTCTATTCCTGTTTACTGCTGACAAGCATCTTTTTTGGTATTGTCGCGGTGAATCTATGGGAGTTTCCAAGCCCGCTATACATTATCATCTGGATTTACAAACCCGTGAATCAATTACTGGCCTATATTACAGGGAGTTAGCCAAAAGGGAGTTGACAACATGCTGGAACAAGGTCGCCTTGGCATTAGACAATTATGTATCTTGACCATTTTGATCATTGCCGGTGACATGATGATGATCTACCCCTCGGTTATCGCAACCTTTTCGGGGCAAAATGCTTGGCTTTATGCTTTTATCGGTGTTCCTCTTGGCATGGGGTTGATGTATCTTTTCGTCAAACTTGCAGACACGTATCCCAATGAAAATTTGATAGGCGTATTTCGCAAAATCCTTGGATTTTGGCCAGGTACGGTGTTAGCCCTGTTCTACCTGATGTATTTTATTTTTAGCTCTGCAGCACAATCACGGGTCGTTGGTGATTTCATGACCAGTCAGATTTTTTTGTATACGCCCATTCGGGTTGTGCTTCTTATTTTTGTAATCCCCATCGGTTGGGCTCTATATAACGGACTAGAGAATATAGGTCGAAGCAGTGAAATACTCGTACCTATTATTACTACTTTTATGTTTATTTTGGTGGTCTTTTTGTTGCCCCAGGTACAATTAAACCAGCTTGTACCCTTTACGGACACCACCTTCAGCCAGTTTACGCATGGGATTGTGATCGGTTTTATCTATCCGGTTGGTGAAGCCCTTCCCATTCTGATGATCCTCCCCTATGCAAATCAAGAAGCCCATCGTACTCGTGATCTTATGATATCTGCCGGATTTGGCAATCTGCTCATGGCTATTCTGGTGACAATCTCCATGCTCGTTATGGGACTTTTTCTAACACAGCACACGATCTTTGGTTCATTTGTATTGTCCCAGAAAATCAATATAGCCAACTTCTTTCAACGAATTGAAGTGCTCATGGCCTCGTCCTGGCTGATATCCACCTATTTTAAATCCACCGTTTATCTGTATGCCTTTGTTCTTGGTATCGCTGAACTTTTTCGCCTTAAGAGCTACCATTTTCTCATTCTGCCATGCGTACTGATTGTATATGCGCTATCTAACCTTGTGACACCCAATATCGTTTTTTTTAACACAACGGTCATTCCCTATTGGCTGGAGTGGGATTTAACCGTGAGTCTGATCTTACCTGTCCTGCTGTTAATCATTCATCAAATCAAGTCCAAATTATCATTTAATAAAGGCAGAACTTAAAGATAATCGAAGGAGGGTACAGATCATGCTCATCAAAGAGAGACTTACCGTGCGGCAATTTGCAGTCCTTGCCTTTATGGGCATGATTGGAGATATGATGCTAATCTACCCAACATTACTTACTTACTCTGGAAGACAGAATGCTTGGATCTGCTCGATCGTCTCCCAAGGGATCGGCATGTTGATCTTATGGCTTTCCTATAAGCTGCATCAAGCTTACCCCGGACTTACACTCATCGAGATCTGTTCCAAAGCACTTGGTAAATGGATAGGTGCAATTTTGGCTGCCGCATATCTGTTTTATTTTCTGATGGGTTCAGCTATATGTATCCGTGAAGTTGGAGATTTTATGACAACTCAGGTTTATCTCCATACTCCCATTCGGGCTATCATTCTTCTTTTTGTTATAACCCTAGGTTGGTCCGCACTGAAAGGATTGGGCACGTTCGGTAAAATGGCAGAGATTCTGGCCCCCTTTGTTATGATCAGCTTGATTATCCTAATGCTTTGTTTGCTTCCCAAAATGGAAGTAGCGAACATCCAGCCTTTCTTTGATACTCCCCTGTTTTCATTTATAAGCGGGAGCGTTCGAGGGGCTACAGCTTCATATGGAGAACTCATTATCATCACCATGATTTACCCCTATATCACTCACGGTGTGCATAAGCGGCGAGACCTATTATTAGCCGCATTACTTGCAGGAATCATGCTAACCCTCATACTCCTTACCTCGCTACTTGTACTTGGGGCTGAACTGACTCAGCATAATATTTATGTATCGTATATTCTTGCACAAAAGATTAACATTGGCGGCTTCGTTCAACGAATCGAAGCCATCTCTTCGACAGCTTGGCTTGTGTCTACCTACTTTAAAACTTCGCTATACACGTTTGGATTCATTCTTGGACTTGCACAACTGTGTCGTCTCAAATCTTACCAGCCGTTAATTCTGCCAACGATGCTCTTATTATTCGGTATGGCTATTGTGATTTCGCCTGATGTCCTCTTTTATACCCTCGGTATCATGTACGCCTGGTTCAATTGGGATTTTACAGTCAGTATTGTCATTCCAGCTTTCCTACTACTGATTCACCTTATGAAAAATCGATTTAAACAACGTAATAACACAAGTACACTTTCGCAAAAATAAACAGGCTACATCTCAATGGAAAGGTGTCCATGGATGCAGCCTGTTTATTATTTTTGACCATACACGCTTCGTGCATGGCTCGTTTTATTTTCACAAAATCGGAACCGATGGATTACAGCCCTTTTACCGTGTCCAGCGCCTCTTCGATATGTCCCTTCACGCGCACCTTTGTCCATTGTTTAATCAGCTTGCCCTCTTCATCCAGCAGGAAGGTGGAACGAACAATGCCCATGTACTCCTTGCCGTACATCTTCTTCAGCTGCCATGCGCCGAACTGCTCTGCAACCGTGTGCTCCTCATCCGATAACAGGATGAAAGGCAATCCGTATTTGGCAATAAACTTGTCATGTTGCTTCATCGGATCAGTGCTGATCCCCAGGATGACTGTATTCAGCCCTTGAAAATCCTCATGTCGATCCCGAAAGTCACAGGCTTGTTGCGTACAAGACGAGGTCATATCTTTCGGATAAAAGTAAATCAGAACTCGCTTGCCGCGAAAATCAGACAGCTTCACAGACTCACCTGTGCTTGATGGCAGTTCAAAATCCGGAACTTGTACACCTTCTGCTAAAGTCATTTTCATGTCCTCCTTGGAATTCAAGTTATATGATTCTTCAGATTTGCGTGATGTAATCCCGTAAGCAGGTCATGACCCCGCTCCCCGATACCGCTTCACACCGAAGTTCCACAGGGTAAGCCCAATCGTTGCAAAGACCAGCCCCATAACTGGAGTGAGCAAAGCCATCCGATGCATCTCAGCTCGATCAAGGAACAGCGCTGCCGGATAGATGCCAACAAAAGCAAACGGGATGATCCAGGTGAGCAACACCTGAATGGCTCTGTTATAGATCGTTACCGGATAACGTCCATATCCTTGAATATTGTACATCAGCGGCAAAATACCTGTCGGCGCATCCGAGTAAAAGGATAGTGACGTCAATGTGGTGTAGATGCCCGCATAGATTAGCACTGAACTTAATGCCAATATAATCAATGCAGGGATGTGCCACCATTCCAGCACAAGCCCCATCTCTGCTCCACTGATCGACATAATGATTAACCCGATGAACGACCCTACGAGAGAGGGCGGGTCTACATTTTCCAGCAGAATCTGAAACAGGTTGTGTGCCGGTCTTGTCAGAATGCGATCCATCTCACCTTTGACAATGTAACGCTCGCTGAACCCCCACAGGTTGATGAAACAGCTAAAGATGCCGTATGGCACCATAAAGTATCCGTAAACAAATAATACTTCCGCCTCACTCCAACCGCCAAGGTTGTCGGTATGCCGGAAAACGACAAAGATAAAGATCAGATTGGTCGCCTGAAACAGCAGATCCGAGATAATCTCTACCCAGAAGTCGGCACGGTACGTCAGACGTGTCTTCATGTAATTTTTCAGATATTCCCAGATTAGACCCATATAGTACATTCGCTTATCCCCCTTGCACGAACAGACGCTTGCGCGCCTGCCGCCAGATCAGCACCATGGGTATGAGAAGCAGGACAAACCAGAGCACCTGAATCCCGAGTACATTCCAGATGCCTGTACCTTCCACTCTGCCAGTGAAAACCGAGCCGGGCAGATACGTGATCGCCTGAAACGGCAATACCTTCATGATCGTGGACAACCAGTCCGGGTACAAACTGATTGGAATGATCAGACCCGAGAACAGATCGACGACTACACGTTTCATGCGCATCATACCTTCGTTATTTTCCACAAAAAACGCCGCCAGTCCCGTAATGACATTAATCTGGGAATTAATGATGAAACTGAAGAACAGCATAACGAGAAAACCGATCCATGCCGAAGGCGCTGTCGGAAGCTCCACCGGGAACAGCAGGATGGCAATAATCATGCCCGGAATCATAAGCAACAAGAAGCGGAAAATACCTTCGCCAAGCCCCTGCATCATTTTGACCATCACATAGTTAATTGGCCTTATAAACTGAATCGCAATGGAGCCATCCCGAATGTCGGCGGCAATCTCCCGGTCCAGATTGTTAAAGTAAAACGCACGCGCCATCCAAGAGACAGCAACATACGTTGTCATCTGTGCTGCCGTAAAACCGCCAATCTCTCCGCTGCTTCCATAAATAGCTTGCCACGTAAAGTAATACACGCCAATATTCAGCGTATATATCAAAATGCCGGAATAATAATTCACTCGATACGCGAGCATCGTTAGAAAACGAATACGCATGAAATCGATAAATGCACTGTTCATCTTAGGTAGCACCTACCGCTTCTTTATCTGCCGACACAATCTCCGGGCGCTCAGCCGAACCGGACTGGTAGATACTGCGCACAATCTCATCCGTGTTGGTCTCAATGATCTGAATATCCGTAATATCTGCCTGACCTACCACACGTGCCAGTACATCCGAAACGTTCAGTTCTAGCGGAATCCACACGGAGGCCGACAATTCGTTTTCCACGGTCCACCGCACAGGCATCGCCGCTGTCCATTCCTGCATCTGAGTCATCGTATGGCCTGTACCGAATTTGAACCGAACCTCACGCTCTGTGCCCCACTGGGACTTGAGGTGATCCAGTCCTCCATCATAGATGATGCTACCTGCGTCCAGCATGATGACACGCGAACACAAAGCTTCGATATCCTGCAAGTCATGTGTCGTAAGCAGAATCGTTGTACCATGTTGCTCATTCATGTCTTTCAGGAACTCGCGGATTTCCGACTTCACCACGATATCCAGACCAATGGTCGGCTCATCCAGAAACACAATGCCTGGATTGTGCAGTAAGGCCGCCACCAGTTCGCAGCGCATCCGCTGACCGAGACTGAGCTTACGCACCGGGCGACTCAGCAACTCCTGCAATTGCAAACGCTCGACCAGCTCGTCCAGCCGTTTGCGGAAGTCCTGTTCTCCTACACGATATACTTTGCGTAGGAGATGAAAAGATTCAATGACACCGATATCCCACCATAACTGGCTACGTTGTCCAAACACTACACCAATATTTTTGACAAACTTCTCCCGTTCCTGATACGGAACATACCCACCTACCGATAAATGCCCGGATGTAGGCACCAAAATGCCGGTCAACATCTTGATCGTTGTTGATTTGCCGGCACCGTTCTCTCCAATATATCCGCAGATTTCACCTTGCGGTATCCGAAATGAAATATCATTCACAGCCAATACTTCCTGGTATTGACGTTTGAACAGATCCTGAAACGCGCCCTTCAGCCCACCGCGGCTTTTCTGGACATTAAACGACTTTCGCAAATCTTTTACATCAATCGCCAGCATGTTTATACCTCACTTGGATTTTGTTGAAATTGCTTGTAGCCCAAAAAGAAATTATAATAGTAACAGTCAAAATTCAGCAAGCTTTAAAAATAGTTCGAAGTGGCCTCCTCTGCCTTGAGGTCTGGAGGGAAGGCGAACGGAAAGCTTCGACTTATACGCAAACTCAACGCAACTTTACATGTACTGAAATCGTTTATTTTTTATCTCAAATACAAAGGAGCGCTAGCATGACCAGAAAGACGAAGAGAACCCTATGGATCTCTCTTGCCGCCTTCGTGTTAATTGTTGGAGGGGCAGTGGCCTACTATTTCGGTTCTATTCTTAATCAGTTGGATGGATTGCAGAAGAAAGGCGAGGATTCGCCATTTGCCAATATTGAAAATGTAGAGAAAGTGAAGACACCCGACCCTCCGAAATGGGAAGGTACCGAGACCGTGAACATATTGGTTATGGGTGTTGATGCCCGTGGTCTGAAAAAGGGTGAAGTGCCACGTTCCGACAGCATGATGGTGGTATCACTTGACCCGCTGACCAAAAAGATTAACCTGTTCTCCATTCTACGTGACACGTATATTAATATCGACGGATATGGTAAAGATCGTATTAACACAGCGATTACCCACGGTCCGAACGTAGCCATGGAAGCCGCAAGTGACTTGCTCGGTATCCCTGTTCAATATTATGTGTATACCGATTTCCAGGGATTCATCAAACTGGTTGACGCGGTTGGCGGTGTAGACTTTGATGTCGAGAAGGACATGCATTATGTGAGTAAAGCCGACAACAACGAGTACGATATTGATCTGAAAAAAGGCTACCAGCATCTCGACGGTAAAACAGCCTTGATGTATGTTCGTTTCCGTCATGATGCGATGTCCGACTTCGCCCGTTCGGAACGTCAGCGGGAGCTGCTCAAAGCCGTGACGGCCAAAATGCAGTCTACGACAACGATCGCTAAGTTGCCTTCCATCTTGGAACAAGTTAGCCCGTATGTCGATACCAACCTTACACTCTCCGACATGTGGAAGCTGGGCGGGCTTGGTTATCAAAGCAGCATGAATGGCAGTGAGCAGGTTCCACCAATGAACTTGTTGAAAGAAGAACGCACCCCTGGCGGTGCACAAGTCTTGACGGTGACCAGTGAAGAAAAATTAAAACAGCATGTTCAAGACATCATTCACCCGCCAGCCAAGACGGAAGACGAAAAAGCCAAAGAAGACAAGACCGCCAGCGGTAATGAGAAGAACACACAGCAACCGGCAGAGTAAATGAGCCGGTAATACAGCTCTGAGCTAACTTGGTATATACTATAACGATGATCTCATTCATTCTCAGAAGGGCAGCCTATATGCTGCCCTTTCGCTATGCCTGTTCGCCAAAGTATGCGAAAATAATCATATCATGCTATTGTTTTGCTGGTTTAAACTAATGGAATTACGAAAGGAAGTTATCTCATGAATACACGTACGAACTCGGAGTTGTTATATACAGAAGCGCTGGAACATATTGTAGGCGGCGTAAACAGCCCTTCTCGCTCATTCAAAGCGGTGGGCGGCGGGGCACCCGTTTTTATGAAAAAAGCGCAAGGCGCCCACTTCTGGGATGTTGACGACAACAAGTACATCGACTATCTCGCGGCATACGGACCGATTGTGACTGGACATGCCCACCCTCATATTACCAAAGCCATAACGGAAGCAGCTGCCAATGGTGTCCTGTACGGTACACCAACGGAGCTTGAAATCAAGCTTGCCAAAATGCTGAAAGAAGCGATCCCGTCCATGGACAAGGTTCGCTTTGTGAACTCCGGTACAGAGGCCGTGATGACGACGATTCGCGTCGCTCGGGCATATACGAAACGAAATAAAATCGTGAAATTTGCCGGATGTTATCATGGTCACTCCGATCTCGTACTGGTCGCTGCAGGCTCAGGCCCATCTACGCTTGGCATTCCCGACAGTGCAGGTATCCCGACCAGCATTGCTCATGAAGTCATTACCGTTCCATATAACGACCTGGATGGTCTGAAGGAAGCGCTCGAACGTTGGGGTGACGATGTAGCTGCGGTTATGGTAGAGCCGATCGTTGGTAACTTCGGTATGGTTATGCCAGAGCCAGGTTTCCTGGAAGGTCTCTGTGCAATGACACGTGCGAACGGTTCACTTGTTATTTATGACGAGGTTATTACCGCTTTCCGTTTCCACTACGGTTCCACTCAGACGTATGCCGGATTGGACAATCATGCGGAGATTGAACCTGACCTTACTGCACTTGGGAAAATCATTGGCGGCGGCTTGCCGATCGGTGCCTACGGCGGACGTAAACATGTCATGGAGCAGGTTGCTCCACTCGGCCCGGCGTATCAGGCCGGAACGATGGCTGGCAATCCAGCCTCCATCTCGGCGGGTATCGCTTGTCTTGAAGTACTGCAAGGTGCTGGCGTATATGAAGAAATGGAACGTCTCGCCATCGATCTGACCACTGGCTTGCAAGCTTCCGCGGACCGTCATGGCATTGATCTGACGATCAACCGCATTCGTGGCGCGTTCTCCACGCATTTCTGCAATCATCCGGTGACGAATTATGATCATGCACAAGACACGGACGGCGAACGCTTCGCGTCCTTCTTCCGCCACATGTTAAACCGCGGTATCAATCTGGCTCCTTCGAAGTATGAAGCTTGGTTCCTGACCACCGCTCATACGGACGAAGACATTGCTGTCACGCTCGAAGCGGCTGAAGCTTCTTTTAAAGCAATGGCACAGGAGTAAGAGTTGGAGCCGGCGGCAACATCATTTAAAATTCAAGATAGACCAGCCCATTAAAGGCTGGTCTATCTTCACGTTGTTGATCTGATCTGCAGCTTCAATATCTCCTCCCGGATGATCTGCATCCCCTCTGCAATACGCTGTTTCGGAACATTAGAGATGTTCAGTCGCAACATCTGATCCGTAAATGCGCGGTACGTGCCTTCGGGATAATATCGCTCTGTTGTATCCGCAATAATTCCGCGGTTCTGTAAACGGGACAGCAAGGTACGGACAGGTATATTCCCTGGTAAAGGGAGGGCGGTATGTTCTCCGCCAGTTCGTGGCGCAATACGAAATGGTTCGAAATCGGAATAAGCCTCCAGCTGTTCTTGCACAACTTCCATCCGCGCGGCATAGCGGCTACGAATGATTTTGCGATGGTGAGCAAACATTCCGCTATGAATGTACACCTCGAGCGCAGCTTGAGATAACAGTGAGGTGTCGATATCCAGCATTCTTTTCATTGAACCGAAAGAGGCGATCAAGGCCACAGGCATTACGGCTACACCCATACGAAGTCCAGGGAACAGAATCTTGGAATAACTTTTCAGATAAATAACGCGGTCATGTGTATCATAAGCCCATAAAGGATCTTGTCTCGCGTTGTCCTCCAAATCGGCCAGATAGTCGTCTTCGACCAGATAAACATCATATCGCTGTGCTAACCGAAGAAGTCTCTTCTTTTCCGCCGCCTTCATGGAAGTCCCGATCGGATTGTGGAACCGTGGGATCACATAGAAAAACTTGATATCCCCCTCCGCAAACTGGCGTTCAAGTGAATCCCAGTCCAGTCCTTCACCAAACGTTCTTCGTACACCAGCAATCGGTACGTTCAAGCTCTTCAACAAGGTAGGCATATTGTGATATGTAGGCAGTTCCACCATGACTTTGGTTCTTCCACCGGGAAAGGGCATCAAGGCCAGCGCCGCAAGCGCCTGCTGCACACCCGATGTGATGAAAAACTGTTCCGCTCGCGCAAATATCTGATAATCCGCAAACTGTTTCTGTAATAGCTCAATCAGCGAGGGCAATCCTTGCTGCGTGCCATATAAAAAAAGCTCATCTTGCTTCTGTTTCATCGCCACTTCCACGCAATGCCGAAAATCCGCATAAGGAAATACCCTTGGATCAGGAGCCGCGGACGCAAAATCTAGCGGCTCTTGCCAATCCATATCCTGTATACCTAAGCCGTTCTGAACGGCATAATAACCGGATTGGGGCACGGCGTACACCAAATGTCGCTGTTCCAACCATTCATACGCACGAATCGCTGTACTCACACTGCATTGATATTGCTCCGCAACACGGCGAACCGCTGGCAACCTTATTCCTTTGTCATCCCACTGGTGGCTTCCCTGCTGAACCATTTGCTCCTGTATCCACTGTTGCAATGCATGAGCGATTACCTCATATTTTTTCACCATTCCACCCCTTATCCACAAAACTGTACCGGTACAATCGTTTGTTTTCTGTATTGTAGCACAGCGGATGTAGAAGTATATTAAATAAGGCTAATATGTTCCATCGCTTGATAGGTAACAGTAAATCTAGTTCATATCGCATTACTGGAGGTAAAAGGAATGAATACTACACGCAACCGAACCTACGCTTATATTGCAGCTGTTGTTTACGCCGCCATTATCGGACTATCTTTTTTATTTGTTAAAATGACCGTTACTATTGCTCATCCCCTCGATGTGCTCGCACACCGCTTCGCTCTGTCACTCATTGTGGTCAGCATTCCTGTGCTGTTCGGCTGGATTAAAATCAATCTCCGTATAGCCGACCTGTGGCGAATCATTCCGCTAGGACTACTCTCGCCTGTGCTCTTCTTTGCCTTTCAAGCCTTCGGACTGGTAACCTCCAATTCTTCGGAAGCGGGAATTATTCAGGCGATGGTGCCTGTGTTCACCCTTGTTCTGGCCTCGGTCTTTCTGAAGGAACATACGTCTATTGTGCAAAAAATGTCTCTGCTCCTTTCTGTCGCTGGTGTCATCTTTATCTTTGCCATGAAAGGCAGCGGCATGTCGATGAGTAATATGCAAGGCATTGTGCTACTGGTTCTATCAGCCATCAGTTTTGCAGGATACGGGGTACTGGCCAGACCACTTACTCGGCAATATAAACCGCTGGAACTGACCTGGGTGACCTTAATGGTAGGGTGTGTTGTGTTTAATGCGATTGCACTAATACGCCATGCATTTACGGGCTCAATGGCTGATTATGTTCAACCGCTTGGAGATCTGTCCTACCTGAGTGCACTCGCTTATCTGGCTATCTTATCTACCATGGTATCCACCCTGCTGTCCAGCTACGCCTTGACTCATCTGGAGGCTTCACGTGTCAGTGTGTTCAGTAATCTGTCTACACTCATTTCCATCGCAGGCGGTGCACTGATTCTACATGAGCCTGTTCAGAGTTATCACTATGTAGGTGCGATTCTGATCATCATCGGTGTACTTGGCACCAACATGAGTGGTCGCAAACGTGAGCTGGTCAGTCATGCCAAAGCATGATACCCGTCATGCCAGAAACACCGCAAAAGGAACAATGCTCGAAATGCGTAAGGCGATGATTGTACGGTATTTCGATTTGATGATATAGAGATCCTGTATGAAGCTTCCCAAACACGTTAACACTGCTGAGGATACTCTACTCTGAAAGGGAGTTCCTCAGCATGAAGCGTACGCAACCTTCGTTCTTGCAAGCCATGATGTTAATCATGTTATCCGTAGGCCTTATCAACCATGTATTAATTATTCCATCTCTTCTGAGTGCAGCCAAAAGGGACTCGTGGATTTCCGTGCTTTTATCGACCGGACCGCTGGTTCTTTTTGCATGTATGCTTGCTTTTGTCTCCCGCTTCTTACAACATCAAAATCTGCATGATTGGCTGTCTTCTCATCTCGGTAAACCCGTGGGTTTGCTACTGCGGGTGGGAAACAGTCTCTTTTTTCTATGTACCATCTACTTTACGTTACGTGATACCACCACTTGGGCCAAAACGAACTATCTGACCGAAACGCCTGTGATCGCTACAACGATCGCACTCATGACTTTATGCGGATATGCTGCCTATAAGGGCATGCGTTCGCTTGCCTTTACAGCCGGACTGATTCTGCCGCTTGTCGTGCTGCTCGGTTTCTATGTTGCGATTGTCAATTCCCCGTACAAAGATTACAGCCGGATGTTGCCTGTGTTGGAGCATGGATGGTCACCTGTAATTCATGGCATGGTGTACTGTCTCGCGGGCATGTTTGAACTCCTCTTCCTCTGGTACATTCAGCCTCACCTTGCCAATCGTATCAAGCTATGGCAGTATCTAATGCTTGCGCTTATTATTATTGGTTTGACCGCAGGCCCGCTCATCGGGGCAATTGTAGAGTTTAATCCGAACGAAGCGGCCAAAATGAGGTATCCGGCCTTCGAAGAGTGGCGCATCGCCTCCTTGGGCAAATATATTGCGCAGACCGATTTCTTTTCCATCTATCAGTGGCTCGCAGGTTCATTCACCCGGATTAGTCTGGCCATGTATATTGTGGTAGAAATTTGGAATATTAAGAGCACTTCCAGAAGGATGGTCACTTGTGCGTCTTTGGCTACATTTTTTATTCTATCCATGCTATATCCTCTGGACGATATGACTTTCGTGAAAATTTTGGTTGATTACATCTTTCCATATAATCTCGTGTATCTGAGCGGATTTGCGGTTCTGGCAACGATCGTTGCCTTCATCCATTCACGCCAGCAGAGGAGGAAATATCACCATGGAGAAGAAGAAACACCCGATTGACACAACATCCTATGAAACCATGCTTGCCTCCCTGAGAAAAAATTTTGAATCCTGCGCCGATGTGGTCATTCAGACATTTTCTGCCCAAGATGAGACTGTTCGTTCTGTCATTCTGCTCTATTGCGACGGGCTGGTGGACAGTAAACAAATCAATCAATTTATCATTCCACGGTTAGAAAAACATACATTGATTATGGAAGAGGCTGTACCCAAGGAGCTTGGGTTAACCCTGAAACCCATAGATGATATTTCTGATCTCCAAAACATAAACATGCTTCTGTTTAGCGGGCAGCTTCTACTTATTTTTGAAAATGGTGTACAGGCTTGCAGTCTGGATATTGCCAATATTCCGGGACGCACCCCAGAAGAGTCTGCCATCGAGACATCCGTAAAAGGACCGCGCGACGGTTTCACCGAAGAGCTGTCCACGAACATCGCCTTGGTTCGCAAACGATTGAAAACATCATCCATGTGTTATGAGAAAATTATAAAAGGAGACCGCACACAGACAACGATCGGTCTCTTATATGTAAGAGATATAATTAACCCCGAAATTCTAGAGACTGCTCGTAGCAATCTGAATCAGATTAACGTCGACGGAATCATGGGCACGTCCATCATGGAACGCGCGGTCATGGGAGGCGTGCGAAGCATCTTTCCGCTTACAGATAATTCTGAACGTCCGGACTATGTCGCAGACTCTTTAATTAACGGACGCTTTGCTGTGCTCACGGATGGGTCACCTGTAGCCGTCATCGCACCGACAACACTGTTCAATCAGTTAAAATCACCTGAAGACGAGAGCACTCCCTTTTTCATCGTGACCTTTGAACGGATATTACGAATTGCCGGGCTGCTCATTGCCTGTTTTTTTCCGGCCTTCTACATCGGTCTGACCAGCTTTAATCTGGAGCAGATTCCACTGCCCCTGCTCGCAACGATCGCAGGAACGCGGATGGGATTGCCCATGCCGGTTACGCTTGAAGCTTTCCTAATGATCTTTATGTTTGAACTGTTCAATGAGGCTGGAAGAAGGCTACCGCGTGCATTGGGACAGACCGTCAGCGTAGTCGGTGGCTTAATTATCGGGGATGCAGCCATTCGTGCCGGAATTACATCTCCCACTATAATTGTCACGGTAGCGATCTCCGTCATCTCCAGCTACATTCTGGTGAATACGGTTCTGGGGGGAGCCACATCCCAGGTTCGCATCGGAATGTTAATTGCTTCTTCGATCTTGGGGTTATTCGGATTTATGGTTGCTCTGTTTGCCCTGTTAGTTCATCTCGTATCTCTGGAGTGTTACGGCGTATCCTACCTCTCCCCTGTATCCCCTTACATTCCAGGAGATTTCACACAGGCCGTATCGATGCCACCTTCCATGACACGCACCAAACGCCCAGCTGTATTACGCACACAGGATTCTACCCGCCATAAGGACAAACCTTGATGAGATGGACTTGCGTAAGTAGCATTGTTGCAGTTTGTGTCATGCTGCTGACAGGATGCTGGGATTCCAAGGAAGTGCAAAGCATTAACTTTATTACAGCCATTGGCATCGATTATGCGGATAATCAATATACGACGTACGCCCAGTTAATCGATTTTTCCAGCATTGCAAAGCAGGAAGGGCCGACACCAAGAGAAGGTAGTCAGATCTGGATTGGAAAAGGCACCGGCACAACGTTAAGTATGGCAATCAACAATCTGTACGAGACATCGCAGCAACAAACGTTGTGGACTCACGTGAAAGCAATTGTGCTATCCAAAAATGCGTTGGAAGGGCGACTGGAGGATGTTTTTAACACGTTACTTCATTCCGGACAACTGCGATATACACCATGGATCTATGCGACAGAACAAGATCTGTCCACTTTGCTCTCTCCCTCCGCGATCCTGAACCAATCGGCTCAAACGATTGAGTTGTTCGAACCGATGAGATTGTACAGGCAGCATTCCGGGTATGAGCCCATTCGCCTGCATCAGTTACTTGATAGTCTGAGAGAACCTGCATCTGTGGTGTTGCTGCCTTCCGTTTCCACTAAAAATCAGACATGGCATAACGGCGAAGAGACCCCGCCGCTAATTCGAATGGATGGATTTTACGTCGTGAGCAATGGAAAAAGTCAGGGGAAAGTCTCTGGTGCCGAAGCAGACGGCACCCGTTACGTGAATTATGACCATGTGTACCAATATCCGCTGTATGTTTATGGGAAGCATGGCAGTACTCCTGACCTTACACTGACTCTTCACAAACCCAAAACGCGTATAAAGGCGAAAAAAAGTGCTAGCGGTATCACCTTTGATCTGTTCACTTCAGTGAAAGGTTCGATTGCTGAGGATCATGGCTCTTTTCGTTCTCCCCGTGTAATGGAGCAAGAGGCAGGCAAGCAGATGGAAGCTCAAATTCGGAGCACATTTGCCACAACCAAAGCACGGAATGTAGATTCATTCGGTCTTGTAGAGCATCTCTACCGGCATCATCCCGATTGGTGGAGAGCTGAGGTTGCCCAGCGGGCAGAACCTCTTGCTCGTATTCACCTCGGCAAAGTTGAGGTCGACGTGAAGATTCTAAATGCCAGTACTTATAAATATGGGGAGTAAACCGAAGAGCAAAGACCTGTAAACCGGCATCAAACCAGATGCAGATTACAGGTCTTTCTGTGCTTGGTCAGTGCTTGGTCAGTGCTTGGTCAGTGCTTGGTCAGTGCTTGTTAGCGTGGCAAGATGATTAAGACAACGCACAACAATCATTTATTTTTTGTTGGCTCACTTCGTTTATGCCAAAGGGTACGCCATGACACTCATTAAGGCCAGTTCCGGCTGGGTTGTATCCAGGCGGCTGTACTGAATAATGACGGGTACATTACTTGAAACCGTGATGGCATAGGGTACACCGGAAGGGATGCTTTCTTCCCCGGCACGTAGCGATGCGGTACGGATATGTTTTGTTCTTTTAGCCGGGACTTCAGCTTGGATATGTTCCAGCGGATCGCGGTCTTCAAAGTAAATTGTAATCTCCAGCGTTGCATCCTCACCCTCCGTGTTTAACACACAGATGCTCTCATGACTCTCCAGTGCACCTGAGCTATCCGGCGGGATGTACCCGTCTGGGATAACCCAGTACGTATGACCGTGGGATGAGGATTTCGGAAGGCTTGATTGATCTGACATGATTCTCCTCCTTTCGCTCATTGCGAAGATGGTGCTAGTTAAAACCTATTACGTGGCTCGCGGGCGGACGCTCGGTGGGCGGATCGGGCTTTGGGCCGCTGTTGGTCCGGGATTTCTTCTATTCCCCTCCAAGGGGGAAATCCCGTGCCAAACGCGGGCGCTTTGCTCCCTTTTCCCGATTCCGCCCTCCTCGCTGCCTCGCTCACCCTCTACTGCTTTTAAAAGGCATGGCCTTCGCTTCGTTGGGCCACTTTTTGCGCTCGTTGCTTCGCTGAACTCGCGTTTCATTTAAACCCCTCGGTGGCTCGCGGGCAGACGCTCAGTGCGCGGATCGGCTTTCGGGCCGCTCATTGGTCCGGGATTTCTTTTATTCCCCCTCCAAGGGGGAAATCCCGTGCCAAACGCGGGCGCTTCGCTCCCTTTTCCCGATTCCGCCCCCCTCGCTGCCTCGCTCACCCTCTACTGCTTTTAAAAGGCATGGCCTTCGCTTCGCTGGGCCACTTTTATTGCTTGTTGCTTCGCTCAACTCGCGTTTTATCTTTTAACAGTTGCAGCTGCAGTTTAAGTTAACTCTCAGACGCACAGGACTTAAAATCCTGCGGTATCAAATCTCAGTAACTTAATAATTAGAACCTCACCAAAACAGTTTGTTCCTTACCTGCTACTTTTGCTCTTATCTGAGGTACATCTGCAATGGCTGTAAATGCAGTTCGCGGATGGCTTCGGTCACCTGCTCTGCCAAGCGGCGTGCGCCTCGCTCCTGAAAATGTGTGTTATCTTCCATCCCTGTGGGGAAGTTGATATACTCGCCGGGTAGCACCCACATAAAATCATCTTTGGTGCCTTCTTCACCCGCCTGCTCAAACATCAGGCGGCTACGTTCAGCGAGATCGATTAGCGGCACCTCTTCATCGGCCGCAAGTTGACGCACGGCGGTAATATAATCGCCGTGCGTATCGGTCAATGTGCCATCTTCCGCAAAGTATCGGCGATGCACAGGCGTGATCAGCACCGGACGTGCCTTAGCCTCGCGTGCGGCATCGATATATTTTTTCAAATACTGCTTATAGGTGGTGAAAGGATCTGTCCCCCGTTCCGGGTCAGGCTTCTCATCGTTATGTCCAAACTGAATGAATAAAAAGTCATCCGGCTTCATTCGCTTCATGATCGCATCCAAGCGGCCTTCATGAATAAAACTACGGGAACTTCGCCCTGACTGTGCATGGTTATCCACGGCCACGTCATGTTTGAACTGTGCAGGCAGTAATTGTCCCCAGCCGCAATACGGGTATCCGCTCTCCGGCTGATCCGTTACCGTTGAATCCCCCGCGAGAAACACGGTCATCGTTTGATTAGCCAGCGTTATTTCCAGTGCATTGATCCGAGGTGCAGGTCCCGAGAAGGTGAGGCGAAGCTTTCCCCTGCGAACCACAACGGCAAACCGCATTTCTGCGCATTGCCCGGCCACCGTGCGAATCGTGGGTAACATCAGACGTCCTTCTCCCGCTTTGACACGCGTGATTGTATCCGCAAGCGCATCTCCGGCAATCAGTAGCACCTGATACGTCCCGTCGGGTACATCTAAGATAAATGATGCCTTCAGCGGAATGCAAAAGCTCGAACGCAAGCGGGCAGACATTGTTGCCTGCCCTTGCGGAGGATAAACCCCTTTTGAAGAAGGCGACCCAGCTTCCTGCTCTTCAACCCGCTGCTTTTCATACACCAGCGAACCTGGTTCGAATCCGAATCCTTGGCTCTCATCGTATATCGTTGTAGACGAAACAGCCACATAGTCATCTGCTTTTCTTACATTCGTATGGATGCCTTCTTCGTAAGCTTCCTTATCGGGATTCCTCATGTTTAAAGTAGATTCCGATATGATTTCTGATCTATGATCAGCTTGAGCCATGATAGGACCAAAACTAAACTTCCATGAGGCACTCTTTTGATCAACTTGTTCTATTTGTTCTGTATGTTCTGCGTTTTCCAAGTCTGCTGCATCCACTAATTTTTCTCCTCCACGTATTCTTATTAGTTTGATGCGACCTTGATTTGGGAATGTTCCGATATCTCACCTCGTTACCCCTTCAAACCACTCGTGCTCATGCCTTGCACAATCTGTTTCTGGAAGATGAAGAATACAGCCACGACCGGCACCAGACTGACAATCGACATCGCGAACATCGCGCCCCAGTTGGAGGCAGATTCACTATCGAGGAACATCTTGAGCGCCATCGATACCGTATACTTGTCAGGCGAGTTCAGATACAGCACCGGCCCGAGCAAGTCTTCCCATCTCCAGTAAAAGGAGAAGATTGCCGCTGTTGCCAGCGAAGATTTGATCAGTGGCATGATAATCTGGATATAGAGCCTGAATTTGTTACAACCATCAATGGTCGCAGCCTCATCCAGTTCTTTGGGAATCGTGCGAATAAACTGAACCATCAGGAAGATGAAAAACGGCATTCCGAAGAATGTAGGTACAACAATCGGCAGAATCGTGTTCAGCCAGCCCAGCTTGGTAAAGATAATATACTGCGGAACCAGTACGACGTCATGCGGCAACATCAGCGTAAGCATCATCAGCGAGAACCAGAAGGTACGCCCTTTGAAATTCAGTCTGGCAAAACCAAACGCGATTAGGGACGAGGACAGCACTGCCCCAATCGTAGAGATCACCACTATGATCAGTGAATTGGTGATGTAATCCATAAACGGCCGTCCAGCCGTTCCTTTCCAGCCATCCACATAGTTTGACCAGATCCATTCGGTAGGAAACAGGCTTTCAGCCGTCACAAAAATCGTGCGACTCTCCTTGAAAGAACTGAATAGCATCCACAGCACCGGGTAGAGCATCAGGAGGGCAAGTGCGGCAACGAACAGATGATAGATGGGCCATTTTACATTTCTCCACACCATGATTACTTCCCTCCTTCAGATTCATAAAATACCCAGAACTTGGATGTCAGGAATACAGCCGCTGTAAGCACACCAATCATGATCAACATGACCCAAGCCATGGCAGAAGCATAACCCATGTTGTTAAACATAAATGCCTGGCGGAACAGATATAACGAATAGAGCATCGTTCCGTCCATCGGGCCACCCTCCCCTTTGGAGATGATGTACGCA
This sequence comes from Paenibacillus xylanexedens, assembly GCF_007680605.1. Taxonomy (GTDB): domain Bacteria; phylum Bacillota; class Bacilli; order Paenibacillales; family Paenibacillaceae; genus Paenibacillus; species Paenibacillus xylanexedens_B. The sequence goes on along the minus strand of NZ_VEIO01000011.1, from coordinate 52,819 downwards.
GGCACGAAGGTCATAAATGCACCGATCGTCTGCATGATCAGATTGAACAGCACGATTGGACTGAGCAATGGCAACGTAATGCTGAAAAATTTCCGAACCGGATTCGCGCCATCCACCCCTGCAGCCTCATACATCTCGGGAGAGATGTTTTTGAGTCCTGCCAGGAAGATCAGCATCGACGAACCGAATTGCCATACGGACAGGGAGATCAGCATCACAAGCGCCGCATCCGGGTCACCGAACCAACTGATCGGCCCAATGCCGATGGCGGTCATCGCACTGTTAATGACGCCTTCGTTACTGAACAGGTTACGCCACATAATGGATACGGCCACGCTGCCGCCGATGATGGAAGGCAGATAGTACAATGTACGATACGTTCCCACCATACGAGAGCCCGTGTTCAGAATCATTGCGACAAAGAGGGCAAAGATCAGCCTTAACGGCACCCCGATGAATACATATAAAAACGTAACCTTAACCGAATTCCAGTATTTCGGATCATCAAAAAACATCTTGGTATAGTTGTCCATCCCGATCCATTTGGGAGAGGTGAACAAGTTATAACTCGTAAACGACATGTAGAGGGAAACAAACATCGGGATGAGCGTGAATCCCAGGAAACCAATAATAAATGGGCTGATAAAAGCATACCCCGTCAAGTTTCTGCGCAATGAAGAATACTGCCTCAATTGGAACGTACCTCCTTCATGGATCAGCTTGCTGACGCCTTCATGTTACAGACAGGACGGGGAAAGGCCCTCGCCGTCAGCGAGCAGCCCGTTTCCCGTCCATCCCTGCATGAGGGACGAGCAAGCCATCATTCAATTGTTATTTATTGTTGGCAAGCACGGATTCTGCATTTTTGCGGAAGGTCTGTGCCGCCTGTTCGGCAGTAATTTTACCAAAGTTCAGCTCTTCCACGACATCAGCGAGTGAGGAAATGACCTCAGGTGATCCAACCGGTGGTGGCGGGCTCATTGGAGAAGCTTTCGGCTCCATCGATGCCACGAATTCGAATACCTGTTTCGTTGCATCGCTCAGTTCAGGAGCAATAGCCTCTTTGATTTTTCCGGAGATCGGCACACCGCGCTCTCCTTTGATCAGTTTGTTCGCTTCTTCGTCATTCACCCAGAAGTCAATGAACTTCGCTGCTTCTTCCTTCACCTTGGAGTTCGACGTTACACCCCAGTACATACTTGGCTGCATATAAAGCCCTTTCTCCATATCCGGTCCCGGCATTGGCGCAATCGCAAGCGGACGGTTAGCTACCTGTTGCAACGCAACGAATTGGTTCGACCATTGCCATACGCCGATGCCTTTTTCTTTGACCAAATCCGACTCTTCAATGATGCCCTTCGTTTGATTAGCCACATCCGGCGAAGGCGCAGCCTTCTGCTCGATCATGCGTTGCATTAATCCGAAAAACTCTACGAACAGAGCGTCGTCATCATATCCAAGTCCGGTTCCTTCCGGGTTGTAGAGCGATTTGCCTTTGGTACGCAGGAAGTAGTGGAAGAAAATATCCGGAGCCACGCCGCCATCCAGATACAGTCCCTTCTCTGCTGCTTGTTTACCAAGCGCTTCGTAGGATTCCCATGTCAGATTTTCCGGCATGGCATCTACGCCTGCTTTCTTGAGCAACGCAGGATCATATTGGAAACCAAGGACGTTAACCCCGGCAGGTACACCGTACTGTTTCCCGTTAATTACACCTGTGCTGATGACATTCTCAGCCACATCATCCACCTTGATCTGGTTGCCCAGATACGGTGCGAGATCTTCAAGCTGGCCGTTCTGTGCATATTGGCTGATATAGGAAATATCCATCTGGATAATATCAGGCAGCTGGTTGGCTGCGGCTTGCGGGGCAAGCTTCTTCCAGTAGTCGTCAAAAGAAGCATATTCCACATCGATTTTGACGTTTGGATTTTTCGTTTTATACAGGTCGATGACCTTCTGCGTATATTCATGCCGTGTATCCGAGCCCCACCATGCGATACGCAGGTTTACCGAATCACCCTTGCTCCCGGACCCTTGTTCACTGCCTCCACCTGAGCTACAAGCTGCTGTAAATACAAGCAACGCAGCCATCATCAGGAATATTGCCTTTTTCACCATGCCAATCTCCCCTTTTTATGCTGATATGGTATTGTGAACGGGTTATCTCCATCTTGTTAACGATATACTGATAACGCTTTCACAAACTTGATATTGTCATTTTCGCAAAAGTACGATCCAAGTTGAATACACAAAACCGTCTTGTTGGTTCAAAAAACAGAGGAGGACATCCCTGACGCTCCAAGCGCTGGTTATCCTCCTCTTGAGATATGGTATGACCTCGCATGATCATAGCTTTGCCATTTCTAATCCCCTGTTAGATGCCGAATCTGCGGTATTCCGTAGGCGTCATGCCGGTCCATTTTTTGAATACCTGACTGAAATATTGCGAGTTACCTCCAAAACCGAACAATTCGGCCAGCTCGAACACCTTCACATCCCCGCCTCTGCGGATATGTTCACACGCCCGTTCGATGCGAAGACGATTAACGTAATTGGAGAAATTTTCGCCGGTGACTTTTTTGAAAATTTTGCCGAGATAGTCCGGATTCATATATAACATTTGATGTGCTACTCCACTCAGGGAAAGGTCAGCCTCACCATAGTGACGGTCCACGATATCCATCATTTTCTCCACTGCCGATGATTGACGGCTGATGTAATTTTTATAATAACCAGCTGTTAAACGGGTAGCACTGTCTGCTACAAATGTATTCAAATCAGCTAGCGTATCCATATGCGTCAGTTCCGCCATCCGCTGCGTGAAATCGGTTGCCTCCTCTGGCGGGCAAACTTGAATCATGGCAGAGTATAACTGCACCACATAAGCACGTGTCACCTCTATATCCAGCTTCTGGTCTGCCAGCTGCTCGAACAGACGATGTACCTCGGCGGCAGCCTCCTCCGTATTGCCCGATTTGATTAACTGGCACAGTTGCTCGGCATCCTGCTCCACATTCACCCCGTCACACTCCCCTGCCAGCACCACATCATTCTTGGTAATAAGTTTGCCCTCTCCAATGAAAAAGCGATGATTCAAGTACTGCATCACCTCGCGGAACAACCGCCGGGACTGGGTCATATGATCCGCTTCGCTGAGCGCAGCCGTCAGCTCTAATCTGTACAGACGGGTAAACGTCTGGCGAACCGCTTCAATCTGTTCCTGGAGTACATTCACATCGGATTGTTCTGCCAGCACAATCAAGAGCTTGCCTTCAATCGTTGTGCTTAACAGTACATCCGGAAGCAGGTCTGCAGCTATATTTTTAATCGCAAATAAATGGCTGTAATCATGCTCATCCACTATCCGAAGCAACAGTAAACGGACGCTATTCTGTTGAAGCTCCATATTGAACAGATCCTGATAATACGCCAAATCCACGGGTCCATACGTGCGATTGGTCATGAACTCCAGCAGAAACTGTTCCTTCACATGGGGAAGCACTCGTTGCAGACGCTGCTTGATCTCTCCTGCAACATGTTCTTTCACCTGCGCATCCTGGCGCTCCTGCAACAGCTCAACCAGGGCATCATGAATCTGATTCTCGTTACAGGGTTTGAGCAGATAGTGCTTAACCCCATACTGCATTGCCTTGCGAGCATACTCAAACTCCTTGTAGCCGGACAACATGATAAATCGTACCGCCGGATAAGCCTCGGACGCCTTCTCGATCAGACCGAGTCCATCCAGACCCGGCATGGAAATGTCGGTGATAATGATATCGGGTTTGGCGCTTTCGATTTTGCCCAGTGCTTCCACTCCATTTCTGGCCGTATCTACAAGCTCTGTCCCAGCAGCCGCCCAGTCAACCACCTGGGAAATTCCCTCCAGTATGACACGTTCATCATCTACGAGCATCACTTTGTACATCGTCATCGTCCTCTCTGATCCAAGGTATGCTGATCGATACTACAGTTCCTGATCCAGGCTTGCTATTTATGCTCATGGTGCCTTCATCGCCAAAGGTCAACCTTAGACGTTCCTGAATATTCGTAAGCCCTATGCCCTGTCCTCTGGTCTGAATCTGACCTTCCTGTAAACGTTCCATAAATTCGGAGGTCATGCCCGGCCCGTTATCCTCTACCTCGATCCGAATACGCTCCCCTTCTGCTCTGGCACGGATTCGAATCTGACAAGGCTCGATGCTTGGTTCAAGTGCATAGTGAATGGCATTCTCTACAAGCGGCTGTAAGGTTAACTTGGGAATTCGAGCTGTTCCGACCTCAGGTGCAATATGCATGTCAAAATCAAGTCTTTCCTCGAACCGGGTACGCTGAATCGTAACGTAGCTACGCACGATGTCCAGCTCCCGTTCCAGCGTAATCCACTTCTCGGACATATTGACCGAGCTACGTAGCAGGAAGCCCAGCGCCTCGACCATCTCGGAGATTTGATGCTGTTTCTGTACTTTGGCAAGCCAGTTAATGGATTCAAGCGTGTTATATAAAAAGTGTGGATTGATCTGCGCTTGAAGCGCTTTCAACTCTGTTTCACGAATGACGAGCTGCTTCGCATAATTCTCATCAATCAGCTCTCGAATCCGCTGTAACATCATCTTGAACGTTCGATGCAGCAGTCCGACTTCGTTTTGCGGAGATACGGGAATGTTGCCAAGGGCTGCCTCCTCCAGTTTATCCAGATCCCCTTTTTCAATATTACGCATTTTCTTGATTAATTGAGCAATCGGATGGGTGATACTGCGCGAGAATTTGGCTCCAATCACAAGGGCCACCAGAAAGATCATAATAAAAATGACCATGACCAATTGTTTGACAAATTGAATCTGCTTGAACATCTGATCAAATGGCGTGGTATATAAATAATTCCAGCTGGTATAGGACGAATGGGCTCTTGCAACAAAATATTTGCCCTGCTCCAACGTGGCAATTCCGTAAGGTTGAGTCCGCTTCATTTCTTCCGCAATTTCGGATTTGCTTACGGTGGATTCGGTTGGGTAGATGACTTCCGTCCCATCAACGATCAGCAACTGTGAGTCCTCTGCCGGTTCCTGCATCTGATCCTGTACGATCCGATCCAGCCGCACACGGATAATCAGGGTCCCCAGCTTTTCCAGCGTAAATGATCCGCCCGTAAAGGACTTCACCTGTCTGACCGACAGCAACCTCGCCTGTTGATCTCCACTTGCCAGCCATACGTTGGAACCGGCATACTGCTCACCGAGCGAAATCAGCTCCTTTTGCTTCGTCTCCGAGATGCCTTCGCGATTACCTGCCGCCATGACATTGTTATCGTTATCGATAAAGATCATGGAGTACACGTATTTCTCGGAACCGGCGTAGGCAACGAGTCGGTTTGTAATCTTTTTACGGAGACTATTCCGCTCATATCCGGTCTCCGCCTTCTCCAGTTGCAATAGATACTGTTGTAGCGGCTCATCCGACATTACTTTGAAGGACAGATTGGATAACTCCCGTAGCTTGTTCTCGATGCCAACCGAAGACATATTCAGCACCTGTGATGATTTCTCATAGATCTGGCGGTCATATATATTCAACACGTACTGCATGACAGATACGTAGAAAGCAAAGCTGATCAGCATCAAAAAGCCAATCAGCAACATCGTTTTGTGGTGAATGGGTAGTGTGGTGAAAGCGTTTTTAAATTTACTCACTCGGGAGCGCTCCTTTGCTTGGCGAAGGGTTGCTGGATTAGAGGGATGCCGGCCTAGTATCGAGCTGATAAAGATCTGAATATATCGGTAAACTTAATCTGATTTTGGTGCGGAAGATATCACAATTAAAAAGTATGTTTGCTACCCTGCTGTATGCACAAACTCAGCTTACATGTAATTTATTTTCATATTTACACATCCATGGTCGAATGACAAGTCATATTTATGCAACATATAGAGTCACCTGAGAAGCTATACAACGATCAATGTAGGTGACTATAACACTTTTTAGTGGAACATGTTTATCTGCGTGGCAATGTTGATTAGCTTGCAGGGTCGGGGTGACTTTTAAAGTTAGAAGGGATTCGTTCCTCAGAAACGAGGGCATATAGCTAGTGGCTGGACTGCTGCGTTACTCGGGAGCGGATGTGGCAGTTTGTCGGCGAGTTACGTTTCTCAGGGTGGCAATATTAGGCTAAAGATGTGCAGGTATTTGGGTTAATCGAAAAACGAAGAGGTTCAAGGGAATGCCGATGCATTCATCACTTTACTTTGTTGCGAGACAATTTCGGAGAAATGCTATGGATATATTGTTCTTGCTGTTGTTATCTTGAACGCCCTTGCTGTGATCTTGAACGCTCTTGCAGTGCTCTTATTGCTCTCTTGCACCGCTAACGATCACCACAGACCTTATTTGGCCATTTTGACATGGTTTCAAAATCTAACGATCACCAGTGACGCTATTGGGAGCATTTTCATGTAAAACAGGGGTCAATCGAAGGAATTTCCTTAAATAGCGTCTCTACGGATCGTTAGAATTTCAAAAGGCTTATTTCAAGCCGAATAAGGCTTCTCCTGACCGTTAGAATATGGCCGCCCCCTGACTTCCTCAAGGCAGGCACCATTTCTATTTCTCGATCTCCTACTGATTTTACGAATCCAATCGACCAAAAAGAACAGCACAAAAAAGTGACGAGTCAGGAACATGTCCTGCCACGCCACTAATGATATTTTGGGATTAAGGTCACTTCTTACACATTCATTCCTACATATTCAAACTTACAAGTTCGATATCTACATGCTCAATCATAAGAATGTGCACTTTGATAAACAACCTTACGGATTTACAAATACCGTTTTGAGCTTCGCGATATACTGCACGTCAAAACCAAGACCTTCGGCTACCATAGCCACCGGTACATACGTTTTGGCTTCTTTGCCTACTTTGTTCAGGAAAGCCGGCGTGTCCACTGTAACGGATGCACCGTTCACTTTCACGGCATTCGCTCCGATCTTCACAGCTACTGTGCGGTCACCGTAGGTAATGGTTGCGGTTGACGTTTTGTTATCCCAAACGGTTTTGGCACCCACTGCATTCACGATATCCTGGATCGCGACGAAGTTTTTGCCGTTACGAATCACTGGTTTATACGGTGTGTTCAGCGTCTTGCCACTAACGATAATATTCATCGGTTGACCTGCATCCGGCGCGGTCAGTTTCGTGTAGTCACCCCAGATGGTTTTTGCAAACTCTTCAGCAATAGCAGCATATCCAAGCTGATTCGGGTGGAAATCCCGATTTTTGATCATATGTGTCATCGTGCCTTCGCCGCCCACAAAATCTTTGGCTACATGAGCTACTTTCACATCAGCTCCTTGGGCTGTGAACTGGGCAGCAATCCCGTCAATCGTTTGTGTGAAGCCCTCTGAAGCCTGCATCAGCTTGGCATACAGCTCTTTGCCGGCTACTGCTGGCATCGGCTGGTACTGGTCGGCAATAACAATCCGCGCAGATGGATTAATCGCATGAATATCATTAATGATATCAGTAACATTCGTTGTATACGTTGACAGCAATTCTTTTACTTTCTCTTGTAACTCTTGATCACTCATCGTATTCGCCGTACCTAGAAGCTCCGAGACATCATTGCCGCCGATTGTCATCGCTACCAGATTAGCCTGTGCAATGCTTTCACGGAGCGCAGCCGTATTAGCTCCGATCTGTCCTGCTCTTGGATCAGGCAAACTCGGCTGAATGGCTTCGGAAGTCAGCGCCTTACCTTCTTTGATCGCATCGGTAAAGCTCTTCAAACCACTCGTTTTAAGTCCAGCGATGCCGAAGTTATCTACTTGCGTGCGCCCATGGAGCAAGCCTTGTTCTTGCAAACGCTCAACGTAACCATAAGGCAATGTGGTCATCTTCGGCTCATATCCTACGGTAATGGAGTCACCCAATGTGACGATCCGGAACTCTTTGGTTACAGCGGAGGCATCTTTCTTGGTTGCTGTAAGCGATGCTTCATTTGAAGCCACAGGTAATACGGCCGTTTTGGCGTCAGCAGCATGTGCCGGTAATGTGGACGGTGTAAGTAGCAACATACCTGCCAGCATGCTGGCACTCAGCCCTGCTGCGGTGTTTCTCCAAATACGTTTACGCTTCATTCTTGTGAACACTCCTTTAGTTAAATCCAGCATTTACACGATTATATAGTACACCATTCATTCCGATGACATATGCTTGTGTACCTCTATTCTATCACTTCAAATATAGCTTTGTCCTCTCGCCTGAATGTGAGCGCAAAATAATAGACCTCCCTTTGCCGGGAAGTCTATTTGTTTAAATTCTGCTTTTAGTTGTGAGAGCAATCTGAATGATAGTGTGCCTACTGATAAGCGGTATATCGATTGATGGTCGTAGTTTCCTGTATGTTACGCTTCGATATCCGAATCTGAATCCTTAACTCGATCCTGATCTGCATGCTGACTTGGCGCGGGCTCGCCGATTTCCTTAGTATCCTGCCCGGTAGCCCGATCCACATACCTGTCATATCGATCATCCAATTCCCGAGCCATGGTACGAAACTTTAACGTTTCCTCCACAATCGGGTCTCGTTCTGTCTGAATACGCACCTCATATTTGGGAGGAATGAGTTGACGTTCACGCTCATCAGCATCACCGGACGCCTCCATGTCTCCTTCCGTCAGCATGTCGCTAAGCCGTTGTTCCAGTTCTTTGGATTCATCCATGTTATTCACTCCTATAATAAAGTGGTATGTGTTTACTCCAGTCCGGTAGCCTTGGCTTCCTTCAATACTTCTGTCAACGCATCATGAATCTTGCCATTGCTGGCAACGATATGGTTCACGGCAAGCGTATATGGTGTTCCCTTCGTATCCGTCACTTTACCACCGGATTCCGCAACCAGTAGCGCACCTGCGGCAATGTCCCAAGGCTTGAGCCCCACTTCCGTATAAGCACTCAGACGCCCTGCAGCCACGTAAGCGAGATGAATGGCAGCTGAACCGCCTGCACGCAGATTGCGCACCTGCGGAGCAAGGGCCTGAACAGCGGCCATATTCAGTGGCAGCGCAAACGTCGTATCTGCCGGGAAGCCTACCGCCACGAGGCTCTGGCCCAGTGTTTCCTCACCCGATACCGTCATCCGGTTTCCGTGCACGTAGGCTCCTTTTCCTTTTTCCGCAACAAACAATTCGTCACGGGAAGGATCGTAGATCACACCTACAATCACTTCGCCCTTATGTGCAAGCGCAATGGACACCGAGTAGAACGGGAATCCGTGCACAAAGTTCGTCGTTCCATCCACCGGGTCAACAATCCAGAGATACTCTTCCTCCGCTGCCTCTTTCAGCGCTCTTGCTGAAGCTTCAGGCCCCGGTTCAACTCCCTCTTCCCCCAGAATAGCGTGGTCTGGAAAATGGGTGAGAATCAGGCGGCGAATCATCTGCTCTGCTCCTTTATCCACTTCGGTTACCAGATCTTGAGGGGAATACTTCGTTCCGAGTTCACTTACCGTACCCAGACGGCTCTTGATCCACTCTCCCGCCTTGGACGCTGCATTAATAGCAACGGCAGTATAGCTTTTGCTTGTCACGACATAAGGTACCTTTTCCTTTTCACTCAAAGCGTTCACTCTACTTTCTATATCAATCTACGAAAAAGTTAAAAATACTTGTTAGAAGTATACGTCTGAGCATTCGTAAAGTTTCTTGCTGTCCAAGCCTCTTTTGACCTCAGGGATGTATTCGTACCGTGGACTCGTCCACCCATTCAACACCTTCATCCTGATAAAAGGCCAGTTTCTGCATCAGCTGCACCAAGGCTTCATCCTTGCGTTTGGCCTCGATCATGACATCAAGGGCAGGTGTATCCGCCGCGATATGACGCAGAAAATCAAGTAGCGGCTCGACTTCCACCCCGTCCGCATGTCCGCGAGGGTCCTTCTCGCTCTTCGGGCTGGACACATGAATTTTCGGAACTAACGGTCGGTCTGGCGGTGCATCGGCCTGTGCTAGCGGTGACTGCCAGGTTTTTAGAATATCCGGCCACAGTTCCCATGGCTGCTCGCCTTCGTTGTTTACCCACTGGTGATGAATATCCAGTACCATCGGTAACCCAATGTTCTGACATACCGCGAGTGTCTCAGGTGAATTGAACGTTTTATCATCATTTTCAAGCGTCAGTCTCTCCTGGATATCCCTGTCCAGCTTCAAGAAATTTTCTTCAAAACGCCGTGCGGCGGATGGCTTGTCCCCGTATGCACCACCAATATGAATATTGTTCTTGGCCGTGGCGTTAAGCCCCATCGCATCCAGCATACGAACATGATGACGAAGATCCTTCATCGAGTTGCGCAGCACCTCTTCGCGAGGAGTACTCAGTACGGTAAAATGATCCGGATGAAAGGATACACGCATCTGATTTTCCTTCACGAAGTCACCAATCGCTTCGAAATCCGGTTTCAGTGCCGGAAACGGGTCCCAATCACTCAAATCTTCATGGGTAGCCAGTGGAATTAATTTCGAAGAAAAGCGATATACATGAATATGGCTTCCTTTGTTGTGCCGGAGCAAACGTAAGGTATTATGCAGGTTCTCGGCTGCAATGCGTTCCAGCTTGCGAATCGCCGCTTCCCTGTCTCCGATTTTATTAAAACTGGCCATTGTCATGGTCTTGGAAGGCGAAGCATTCTCCACCAGCACCGACATTGCCACGTAACCGAAACGTACAAGCATGAATTTCTTCCTCTCTGTTTAGGACGGACAGACTTGCACGACTGAAGACAGCCGCGAAGCTAAGCCGACATGGTATATAACCAAGCTTTACCCTAAACAGGGGAGCGTAATCGCATGAATGTAAAACCATCCAAGTCCTTTGCCTAGAGGTTCGTCCGAGAGAGTAGTCAGCTATATTCAGCAGTATCTCCGTTAGTTCTCTGGAGAGAGCCACTCTATTGACAGCACTGTTCAGTGCGTCCTGTGATCAGACTACTCCTGAGCCTGTTCCCCGAAGAACATCTCATCGGCAAGCGCCGTCTGGACCCGTGATTCTTCCTCGGTCAACTTGCGAATGAGCTGCATCTCTACTTCCGTCACTTCCTGGTTCTGAAAATTGATCTCCGCAATGGAAGCCACAATTTTCACAATAGCCACCGCTACATTGTCCGGCGTGTAAGCAATGACCTTTTGCCCGGTAGGAAATACCCGGAAGCCTTGTTTGACCATTTTGCCGCGGCCGTATTCCAGCAGTTCAAATAACTCTTGCTCGCTTTTGAATTTACATACGGAATTAAATTCTGTCTGAAATCCCATGCACATTCCTCCCAATCTCCTGATAGTGGAAATCTAGCTTGGATAGCGGATCGTCCAGGCTATGCCTGAACGCCGTTTTCGTAATTCAGTGCCTGTTTGCGGTTATACCGCTCCAGTCCCAGTTCGATCATGCGATCCAGCAATTCCGCATACGACACGCCTGTCTCGCGCCACAAGAGCGGGTACATGCTGTACGGAGTGAAGCCAGGCATGGTGTTCACTTCGTTAATCAGCAGTGCTCCATCCGATTTGCGAATGAAGAAATCTGCGCGGGAGATGCCGTTGCCTTCTATGGCACGGAACGCCTGCAAAGCCGCTTCACGGATGCGGTCTGCCGCCTCAGGGTCGAGCGGTGCAGGAATCAGCATCTGGGACTGACCGTCGATGTATTTGGCTGCATAATCGTAATATTCACCAGAGGATACGATCTCGCCCGGAACAGATGCCATCGGTTCATCATTGCCGAGAACACTAACCTCGACCTCGCGTGCTTCCACAAATTCCTCAATGACTACTTTGGTATCATACCGGAGTGCAAACTCAATCGCTGTTTTCAGTTCATCGCGGTTACGCGCTTTGGAAATACCCACACTGGAACCAAGGTTGGCCGGTTTGATGAAGCAAGGATAACCCAGCTGATCTTCAACCTGTACGATCATTTCGTGTTCCGTCTGTTTCCATTGTGTTGCATTAAAATACGTGAAAGCACACTGGTCAATCCCGGCTTGGGCAAACAGTTTTTTCATTACGACTTTGTCCATGCCGCCTGCCGAAGCCAGCACACCCGCGCCCACATACGGCATATCCGCCATCTCGAACATCCCCTGGATGGTGCCATCTTCGCCGAACGTGCCGTGAAGCAACGGGAACATAATGTCCAGTGCTTCCGCGCCACCGTACAAACGTGCAAATAATGCGTTCAGCGCGTCCTGTGTGCCGCCTGCGGAGTGTTCCAGTTTCAGATCTTCAATGCGTGCAAAAGGTGCATGCATCACTGTTCCTTTTTTCCACGTCCCCTGCTTGGAGATATAAAAAGGAACCAATTCATATTTTTCGTAATCAAATGCATTTGTTACAGCAAACGCCGTTTGCAGCGATACCTCGTGCTCGCCCGATTTCCCGCCGTATACGACGCCTACTTTTAATTTATCCATACTCATGCGTAACCTCCGATTATATCTGTACGTGGTGCTATCTGCGCAGCCGTTACAGGCGATTGCCCTGCTGCTTCCGGTCTCTGTTCTTATTTTACACGGAACGGGCTGTCTGCGTCACCGAATCTCGCAAATCTTTCCCTGTTAAAATTCGTCCGCGATATGAAAAAGCCGGTATACCGTCCGCTCCGTCCAGGCATAGGAATCCCGGTAATCCCAGTAACGATGGCGACTGCTCACCGTATGTGCGTTCACCAGCGGCATGCCCCCCGCATCAAAAGCGGTAACCACCGTGCTGTGCTGGAATCTTCCGTCGCCGTCCCAATCGTAGAAAATGACGTCACCAAGCATCAGTTGCTCAGGACGATCCACCTCGGTGGCCGTCAGCCCCCAGCTGCTGCCCGACAGATATCTTGCCAGACTGTTGGATACGGCCCAGCTGTAACTCCACATTTCCGCGCCGTTCACATACCCTTTATACCACCAGCCCGCTTCTCTTCTACCAGTATAGTGGATGGGTGCTTCCCCTGCAAAGAGACACTGGGACACATAATTCGTGCAGTCCACATCGAATTCTTCATATGCCGGATTGCCCGCATTCCACCATCGATCTGCGTAGGCAACAGCCAGATCCCGGCGATATATATGTCTTTTGGCACTTCTGCCTTGACCCAATACTTCCCGATTCAGAAGCGGCCGATTCACCGCCTGTACAAAATCGGCTTGTTGATACGGACGCCCTTCCCCCGCTGGACGGCGCTCCGGCACTTCTCGTTCCACACGCGCTATACTCCAATGCCCATTATCGCGCAAAAAGGTTAATCGCTCACGTTCGATCCGATCCTCCCGGTGGGTGATGCCGCTCTTCTCATAGAACAGCCTGCTGTACAGTTGCACTTCCACCACCGCTTCTTCAGAACCATCAATGAGTGTACGCACAAGCTTGGCGCTGGTCTCGCTGCGAAGAGGTACGGCGCGCCGTTTGCGATACCATTCATCCAGCCTTGCCATACGCTCTCCCCGTTCCACCACAAATTCGGGATCGGTTACGATCCGTTCGCTCGTCTGTGGACGGTAATCAATCTCACAGCGATTGTACTGGTTGACGTACGTATATAAGGCACTCTTCCATTCGCGTTCCAAGCTTGTGTCCCCCTTTGGCATGAGTTCTGTCTGGATCATCACGAGATAAACTCCTACTATTCATATGAAGAGAACCTAGTTTGTATGTACACAGTTGAAATAACGCACCTAATTCTATGACCTGAAAAGCTCAAAATCATCCACGTTCACACCAGAATATAGAAAACGCCTTCATCCTTTCAAACGCTTGCTTGCACAGGCAAAAAGCCCTTTACGTACGGATGTGAAAACGGTATACTTAGAACTAAAGTTATGATTATGAAATTATGTTTCACCTGATGAAACCATTGAACAAGAACACGGAACGGTGAAGGCCTGTTCTTCATTTAGAAATGAACGTTTTCTTCATCTCACCGACACATTTTAAGGAGGTACATGTATGTCAGCCAAGAACCATTTCTCCGCCGCTCGTACGCTTGAGGTTGGAGGCAAGTCTTACCGCTACTACAGTCTCGATGCTCTTCAGGAAGGCGGCCACGGCGACCTTTCCAAGCTTCCCTTCTCGATTAAAGTGCTGCTTGAAGCAGCAATTCGTCAATTCGACGGACGTGCGATTACCGAAGAACACGTTAAACAACTGACCGGCTGGGCAGAAGGCCGTGATAATAATAAGGAAATCCCGTTTATCCCCGCGCGGATCGTATTGCAGGATTTCACGGGTGTACCGGTTGTTGTTGACCTTGCAGCAATGCGTGACACCGTGAAAAAAGCAGGCGGCGATCCAAAACAGATCAATCCGCTCGTTCCCGTTGATCTGGTTATTGACCACTCCGTTATGGTTGATGCTTTCGGAACCAGTGATGCACTTGATTACAACATCAAAGTTGAATTCGAGCGTAACGAAGAGCGTTACCGCTTCCTCCGTTGGGCACAAACGGCATTCAATAACTTCCGTGCTGTTCCGCCATCCACAGGGATCGTTCACCAGGTTAACCTGGAGTACCTTGCTTCCGTGGCTGCAACCAAAACGGTTGATGGCGAAACGGTTGTATTCCCGGATTCCCTCGTAGGTACAGACTCTCACACCACTATGATCAACGGTCTCGGCGTTGTCGGCTGGGGTGTAGGTGGTATCGAGGCCGAAGCAGGGATGCTGGGCCAACCGCTTTATTTTGTAACGCCAGACGTTATCGGTTTCAAATTGACAGGTAGCCTGAGCGAAGGCGCAACAGCAACTGACCTCGCGCTCACCGTTACTCAAATGCTTCGTAAAAAAGGCGTTGTCGGCAAATTCGTTGAGTTCTACGGACCAGGCCTTGCCAACATCGGTCTTGCTGACCGTGCAACAGTAGCCAACATGGCACCGGAATACGGCGCAACAATCGGTTTCTTCCCGGTAGACAGCGAAACACTGAACTACCTGCGTAGCACTGGACGTTCCGACGAGCAAGTAGAACTGGTTGAAGCATACTACAAAGCTCAAGGCATGTTCCGTACTTCCAGCACCGTTGATCCGGAGTTCACGGATGTAATCGAACTGGATCTCGGCTCCGTTGTACCGAGCCTTGCAGGACCAAAACGTCCACAAGACCGTATCGAGCTGACTCAAATGAAAGAAAGCTTCAACAGCATCATCCGTACGCCTGTCGACAAAGGCGGATATGGACTGAGCGATGAGAAGATTGAACAAAAAGTGCCTGTGAAGCACCCTGACGGTTCCACAACTGAGATGAAAGCTGGAGCTGTAGTCATCGCGGCGATCACAAGCTGTACGAATACATCTAACCCTAGCGTTATGGTCGGTGCTGGTTTGCTCGCGAAAAAAGCGGTTGAACTCGGTCTGACTAAACCAGGATATGTGAAAAGCAGCTTGACTCCAGGTTCCCTCGTCGTTACCGAGTATCTGGAAAAAGCAGGTCTGATCCCTTATCTCGACCAACTTGGATTCAACGTTGCCGGTTACGGCTGTGCAACATGTATCGGTAACTCCGGTCCACTGCCAGATGAAGTGAGTGAAGCGATTGCTGCCAACGATATGACTGTAGCTGCCGTATTGTCCGGTAACCGTAACTTCGAAGGCCGTGTACACGCACAAGTAAAAGCAAACTACCTGGCTTCTCCACCGCTAGTCGTTGCTTACGCACTGGCAGGTACAGTTGATATTGACTTCGAAACCGATCCAATCGGTCACGACCAAAATAATCAACCTGTATTCCTGAAAGACATCTGGCCTAGCTCCGAAGAGATCAAGGATGCGATTGCAAGCTCCCTGAATGCACAGATGTTCCGCAACAAGTACGAGAACGTATTTACTGCCAATGAGCGTTGGAACCAAATTGCTGTACCGGAAGGCGAACTGTACGAGTGGGACCCGAACTCCACTTACATCCAGAACCCGCCATTCTTCCAAGAGCTTGGTGACAAGCTGAACGATATCTCCGATATCCGCGCTGCACGTGTAATGGCATTGCTGGGTGACTCCGTAACAACGGACCATATCTCACCAGCAGGTAACATTGCACCGTCCAGTCCAGCTGGATTGTATCTGAAAGAGCATGGCGTAGAGCGCAAAGACTTCAACTCCTACGGTTCACGCCGTGGTAACCATGAAGTCATGATGCGTGGTACATTCGCCAACATCCGTATTCGTAACCAGGTAGCTCCAGGTACTGAGGGTGGTATTACGAAATACTTGCCAACAGACGAAGAAATGTCCATCTACGATGCTTCCATGAAGTATCAGGCTGAAGGACAGAACCTGATCGTTATCGCAGGTAAAGAGTATGGTACAGGAAGCTCCCGTGACTGGGCAGCCAAAGGTACGTTCTTGCTCGGCGTCAAGGCGGTTATCGCGGAAAGTTTCGAGCGTATCCACCGCAGTAACTTGGTAGGTATGGGCGTTATGCCATTGCAATTCCAGGAAGGTCACGGCTGGTCCAGCCTCGGCCTGAACGGACGTGAGACGTTTGACATCACAGGTCTGAGCAACGATGTAAAACCAGGTCAAGAATTGAAAGTAACCGTGACACGTGAAGACGGTACACAATTCGACTTCCCTGTTATCGCTCGTTTGGACAGCATGGTTGATGTGGATTACTACCACAACGGCGGTATCCTGCAAACGGTACTGCGTCAGATGATGAAAAAAGCTTAATCCCCTTTATCTTTCATGGGATAAAATGAAATAACGAAGCCCCGCTTCATGTGCGTAGCATGCACAATGAAGCGGGGCTTTTTAATTCGGAGTATTGAGGCGGGACTCGGGTTTAATGTTGCTTTGCGTTAGTCCTTTTTGCTTTGCTTTAGTCATTTTTACTTTGCTGTAAATACTTTGCTGTTGCACTCTGATTAAAAATCGATCCTGATTCCCACCTCTGAATCATCCAGCGGTTCAGGTATACGATAGATTCCCCTGCTTTTCAACTTTTCGACGTTGATCCAATCCATAAAGTCATCCCCGCCGTAACTGCGAATAAACACCCCATATTCCAGTTCATCATCGAAATTAATATATTCCATATATTGAGTGAACGGATGTTTACCTTCAATGCGTTGCAGAAAATCAGAAAATTCATTTCTCCACGCTTCGATCTGCTCTGCATGCTGGTCAGGGACATAATAATAGAAACCGTCAGGGGTGTAGTACGAAATTTTCATAATCATCCGATCTGCCTCCTAGAGTTTCAAAATAGCCAGGCCTTCCTTCAGTTGTTCAGAAACAGCCGTATAATGCTCAATTCTATCTGCAAGCTCTTGTTCGGTTTTATGTACCAGAAAATATGAATGCTTCTGCATCAACTCATACTCGTTCAACTCAATAGGCAGGTGAATGATCTCATAATAATTTGGATTCTCTGAGTTGGCATAATAACGATAACCTCTTTCGCATCGGCCGATATTCATAACCGTTTGGATGACCAATAATTCATCACGTGTGAAGCTTCGGATCTGTGTGGACCTTTTCTTTTCCAACTCCAGTATGGCCTGTTCATCCTCTTGTCTATGTGTTGTGTCTGCGATCTCACTTTCGATAGCGATCAACGCTCTCATTCTTCCAGCAAGCTCTCTAGCTAACAAAATCAATGCGAGCCCTCCTCCAAGTATAGTGAGCATACAGGTTATGGGTGAATCGTCTTTTCTTTATCTCATTAGATGTCTCTCCACTACAACGATGAAGAAGTATCACAAAATGCTCCGCTAAAAATTACTCAAATCAATGCTCTAGAGTGTAACTTTCAGGTGAAAGTCCCCGCTGGCGAACAAAGCAAAATTGTATGCGTCGCAGGAAAGATTCTGAAGTTAAGAAATCAACGTCAATGAGACCGGTAGCCAAAATGCTAACGACTCTAACGATCATGAGAAGCCTTATTGGGCGCCAAATAGGCTTTGTGAAATTCTAACGATCCGTAGAGACGCTATTTAAGTAAATCCCCTCGACTTTACCCAGTTTCAGATGAAATCCAGCCAAATAGCGTTCCTGGTGATCGTTAGAATTGATGACTCGGCAAAATCAGCCAAATAAGGTCTGTCGTGATCGTTAGCGCCGTGAGGGGGACAAAACACTGAAATCTAAAGGGTTAGATTTAGGGGTTAGGGGGTATGGGGGTTGCGAGGGTTGCAAACTCCCCGCCACCTCTGTGCCTTTATAAAAAAACCTCTTACGCATTGCTACAACTGTGCGTTCATAGGGAGATTCACTTAATGCCCAATATAATGCGAGGATTGATCGAACAGTTGCATGGTTCCCATCATCAGAAATAAACACGACATGACGATCAATGTTGCTCCTATCCACCTCGCTAGAAATCGACGATCCTTGATTTGCTGATCTGTGGCACCTGTTGTACTCTGCGGATATACCAGAAACATAAGCCCTGCACTAATCAACAGCACAGCGATAATAATCAGTGTAATCCCTCCTTAGGCAGGCCAAGAAACACGGGCCTCTCTTCCACAGTTATCACGATCACTCTTTCGCTTAATTACTCTCCCAGTGATTCTCATTGTGATTCTCAGAGTTACTCTCCTGTGATTCTCGTCGTCAGTCGCCTAATTATTCACTACTACTCTCGATCTTCCCCCAGTGAATAGCCTGTTCAATACCAGTAACACGATATACAACACATATCCGATCATTCCGCCAATTGTATTCAGCATAAGATCATCCACATCAAAGATGCCCATCCCCGTCAGCAACTGTGTCACTTCATAACCCAGACTAAGCAGAAAGGATAGAAACAGCACATGAATACCGGCGAAAAAAGAGTGGCGTGCCAGACCCGTAACCCATATACCAAACGGCACAAATACAAGGATATTGCCGGCCAGATGAATGGCGGTTCCTGGACGATGAAGCGAAAGGCTATGCCAGTCTCGTTTGATCTCCTGAAATGGCGTCAAATTTACAGTTCGCGTATGGATCAGGTCCGGTTGACGCAGCAGCGCCATCAATCTGTCCCAGACCAGTCCTGCATCCACCGCTCCACCTTTAAATAAAATCAGTTTGGTCAGCAGATAGAGATAAATCACGAACAGGGCAATCCAGACGATTCGAAACGGATTGCTCTTTATCTCATTGCGATTGTGTTTTTGACCGTGACTCTTATGACGTTGGTTCACATCAAAAAGTTTGATTTTTTGATGATTTTTTTGACCTTGTTGCCTATACTGCTCGTTCGGCTTGTTCTGTCTCATGCTGTCTCTCCCTCCTCCATCAGGCCGCCCTCTTAGGTTGATACTCATCATCAAGACGATTTTTCAACCGTAACAATAACTCCTTGCATATTATCACCGGAGATGTCGTAGGCATCATTCTCTGGCAGATAAATCTTCGTATCCTTCGATACCTGATAATAATGGATATCATATGTAACGCCGTCCAGATCGACGCTCACGTCTTTCTTTTCTCTTAACATCTCCAGATATTCTTCCAAAACCATCTGATTCTTGTACATCACCGCACTATGCGGCATGCCGACATATCTGAAATGCCAGGGTTCATACTGAATGCCTGTCACGTTCACTTTATCTTTGGGGTATCGCAAAATAAAACCGTATTTCCATGCGTTTTTCTCCAGCCACGCTCCTTCTGGAGCCTCACTCATTGCGGCCAGACTTGAACCTATGTCCAGGGATAACCCCAGATTGTGCTCGCTGTAACCCGCAGGCAACGCGTAGTCCGAACCCTTTTGCCGATATAGCTCATCCTGCTTCTCAAAATCTCTGTATCCACTGCTCATCAGGAAATAGCGTACTCCCTCTTCGCCTGCTGCTTCAACCATCTTCTGGAATCTCTCTGTAACCTCACGCGATAACATCAATTTGTGATCCAGTAGTCCATAACCTAAAAGCAAGTCTTCTTCATCAGCTACATAAACAATGTCGGAGCGAATACCCTCCGGGTGAATCGGATGCTCGGAATTGACCAAAACAAGATTGCCTTTATGTATTTGCTGTTTCATTTCTTGAAATGCAGCTTCTCGGTACCCCGCGTATTTCTCTTTGGTATCCAAAACAACAATCGGCATCTCTTCCTTCTGCCACAAAGCTGCCGTAGATTGCGTCACGAAATACCCGATCAAAATGATGCATAGTAGAAAGCCCCACTTTTTCATGATTGTTCCTCCTTCCTCTCATAATTCAAGGATAGGCAAAACAATTTAAAGAAAACGCAGGGCAATGTTTAAATTTTTCTTAAGTTTCATGAGAAACCTGCTGGAAAACAGGCAGACGAACCTCAAACATCGTGTGTACCACATCACTTACAGCCGATATTATCCCTTCATGCTGCTCCACGATATTACGCGCGATAAACAGTCCAAGACCCGTGCCTCCCTCTTGCACGGTCCGTGCCCGATCTCCGGTGTAATACATGTCGAAGATGCGTGGCAGATCATCAGGATGAATATGTCCTCCATAGTTCGTCACCTGAATGACAACCTGGCCTTCATCCTGAAATCCCTTTATATCCACGTACATCCCGTCCTTCCCATGCCGCGCAGCATTGATGAGCAGATTCTCGAACACACGGGCGAGCAGCTCCCCATCTCCGGATACGGTAAGATCGTTATCGATATGTAAACGGGTGACCAGATTATTTTTTTCAAAAACAGGATAAAGTTCCTCATTCATTTGCTTCAACAGCTCGCTCAGGTCCAGCCGCGTTTTGTGTACAGGCAACATGCCATAGTTCATTCGTGTGATTTCAAACAGATCATCAATTAACTTCTCCAGCCGCTGGGACTTGGTGAACGCAATCGCTATGAAATGCCGCGCCTGTTCCTCGGTCAACTGTTCATCCTTCATCAGCAAATCCAGATATCCCAGTACAGAGGTCAGCGGCGTGCGCAGATCATGCGCAAGGTTTACGATGAGCTGGTCTTTGCTGTTTTCGGCAAAATCCCCTCGATTCACCGCTTCTCGCAGCTTCTGGCTCGCCATATTGACACTTTCCGCAATCGCACCCAATTCGTCTTTGGCCACAATCTGTACCTGATGATCAAAATCCCCGTTAGCCAAGTGATTAATGCCCGAGGAAATCTCTTTGAAATACGTAACGTAACGTCTGGTAAACAAGTAGAAAAATAAAATCGCAAGTGGGATGAAGAGGAGCATAAAGACATATAGATCGCCAATACTTCTCATGATATTCCGATATTCCGCCAGCGGGTCTTCCCGCCTCACCCCTGCGTAGTACATCTGCAACAGCTTGTATACGATAAACGTGACGACGCCGGAAGCCAGCATGCTCAGACCGAGCATCATAATCATCGTTGTGCGAAAACTTCTCCGTTTAGTCATTGAACGTGTACCCCACACCCCAGATCGTTTTGATGAACTTGTTCTTGTTCACATCTTCTCCGAGCTTCTTGCGCAGCGTTCGAATATGTACCATGACGGTATTGCCGCTCTCGAAATAAGCCTCGCCCCATACCTTTTCAAATATGACTTCTGTGCTAAATACCTGTTTGGGATTGCTGGCAAGTAACACTAAAATGTCAAATTCCTTCGGTGTTAACTCCAGCGGTTTACCGTAAAGCGTTACGCTGTGCTGGTCGGGGACAATAACAAGTCCGCCTTTTTCCAAAACAGAACGCTGCGCTGCAGTTGTGGACTGGCTGAATTGCAAAGAACGCCGTAGTTGAGAGTTCACGCGAGCCACAAGCTCCATCGGATTGAACGGCTTGGTCATATAATCATCGGCACCCATCACGAGTCCTGTAATTTTATCCATGTCCGATGTTTTCGCACTCAGGAAAATGATGGGAAAATGGTGCTGTTCCCTGATTTTACGGGTCACCTCATACCCGTCCATACCCGGCATCATAATATCCAGAACCGCCAGATCGATGGCGTGTGTCTGAACAGCCTGCAGTGCCGACTGTCCGTCAGAGGCCTTGACGGTATGGTAGCCTTCCTTTTGTAAATGTAAAGCAACCAGATCCGCGATCTCTATTTCATCGTCCGCGATCAGAATCGTAATTCGCTTCATTGCTTATTTCACTCCTATATGGGATGCTGGGCAATATAACACCTTTGAATCTAACAGATAACTCCCAGATAAACAATTGAAAGCAATGTTATATAAGTTTGACTTTTCTTTTACACTTTAACGGAGAGGACAGAAAAAACCTGAAAAAGCGAAGCGTTCGCCTTTATCACCGGATTTTCCCCTTTGAAAAAGGGAATCAAAAAATCTGGGGATAACAGCGATTGGAAGGTTATTCTGTCATTGGAGTGTTCAGTGTAAATGCTGTCCAAGTCTATATAGCCCCATAAATGAAAGGAAACCGTAGCTATGAAACTGGAGCGTTTGTTAGCCATTGTGGTACTGCTCATCAATCGCAGGCGATTACAGGCCAAAGAGCTGGCCGACATGTTTGAAGTATCCATACGTACAATCTATCGAGACATCGACACATTAGGCCAAGCTGGAATTCCCGTGGTGACATATCAGGGCGCAAGCGGTGGAATCGGGCTGGCAGAAGGCTACCGGCTGGATCGTAATCTGTTAACCGACAAGGACCTCGCTTCCATCGTCACGGCGCTGCGTAGCATCTCAACCACACATACGAATACTGCGCGTGAGTTATTGGTAGAGAAGCTGAGCAGTATCGTGCCGGAAGCCAAAAATGAAGATTTTCAGGCCAGCACGCATCGATTCATCGTGGATTATTCAACGTGGACTCACCCTGAAGCACTACAACAGAAATTAAAGGTCATCGACCAGGGAATCGATCAACTTCAATGCATTCATTTTGCTTATTGCAGCGCCGAAGGTGCCGAGACCTGTCGCACGGTTGATCCACACACCCTTGTGCTGAAAAGGCACGCGTGGTATCTGTATGCCTTTTGCCATGAACGGAATGAATTCCGCATGTTCAAGCTGGTGCGCATGAAAGAGGTCGTGCTTGCCGAACAACA
This sequence comes from Paenibacillus xylanexedens, assembly GCF_007680605.1. GTDB lineage: Bacteria > Bacillota > Bacilli > Paenibacillales > Paenibacillaceae > Paenibacillus > Paenibacillus xylanexedens_B. The sequence goes on along the minus strand of NZ_VEIO01000011.1, from coordinate 29,856 downwards.
TTTTGAACGTCAATCCATCAACCTTCAGGACAGACCGTGGCAACAGGAATGGAGCCGTCCGAACAATCACATTGGACTCACGCTGAAATTCCATGCCCGTGCCCGTCATCTCGCGGAAGAATGGTTTGGGATTGAAAATGTATTGCCTGACGGCAACGGGTATTATATCAGCCAGATCGCTTTCCCTGAGGATAACTGGCTATATGGCTTTATTCTCGGCTTTGGCGCGGATGTGGAGGTATTGGAACCTCTGCACATTCGGGACAATGTATGCCGCGTGGCAGAGCAAATTGTGCAAAATTATAAACCCTCAGCTCAAACCTGACAGACAGCTGTCCAGTTCCTCCCCGTATACTTCAACTATGTTCACGTTGAAGTTGTACCATACCCAAGGAGGAATGAAGAATGAACGTTACCGTATGTCAGAGCTGTGGAATGCCTCTAACCAGCACCGAGCAATTCGGCACCGAGTTAGACGGCAGCCAAACCCGCGAATACTGCATTTATTGTTACAAGGGTGGCAAGTTTGAACAACCGGGGATGACACTAGAAGGCATGATCGAGATGTGCACCACTATTCTGAAAGAAGAAGGCATGGACGAGGAATCAGCCCGCTCGATGCTACGCAACCAACTGCCCTTTTTGAAACGATGGCGGAATGCAGGAAATGTAGGAAACGGTCAGGACGGAACTATTGCTAATCCACCAAAGGATACTTCGTTTTGCAGAGAGCCTGTCCGTTATGTAACCCTTCCGGGCAAACGCCTAGCCGGGCTGTCAGCACGTACAACCAACGCAATTGAGATGAGCGGCCAAGGCAGCATCGGTGCGTTGTGGGGTCGTTATTTTGCCTCCGAACACATTCCGGCTACTGAAGCTGCACGTTATGGCTGTTACACGGATTACGCAGATGGCATTGCTGGAGAATATACCATTCTGGTCGGACATGAAGTCGGCGAGGAAGAACGACTACCTGAAGGTTTCGATGAGGTACAGTTACCGCCTGCTACCTATGCAGTGTTTACTTCGAGAACCGGACCCATGGTTGAGGTGGTCAGTGAGGTGTGGGACGCAGTGTGGACGTGGACCCATCAGAGTGACCGCACATTTACCGGTGATTTTGAGTACTACGATGAGCGGAGTTTAAACCCGGAACATACACAGGTGGATGTATATATTGCGGTAAACGAACGCAGGTAACGGAAGTAATACTAACGGATACCCCCTCTTCAAAAAGGGAATTTAAAAAGAGAATCCAATGGGAAACCTGCAGCTGCCAAGTGGTCTTGGCAGCTTTTTTTGACATTATTCGATCAACATACCCCGACCATAGAACCAAGTTAGTTAGCATATACCATACCTAGTCACTTGGACATATGTCTTAGAGGCAAGCACCATTGACTTCCCTAAAATTAGGACCATTCGCATAACAACCGATACCACGCTCCCACACCTCGCCTTTCATATCAGGTTCTTTATTCCTGAATTTCCCTAAAACCGTTTACATCTTCTGAATACCGGGTAAAATCACTACGTCCGAGTCGGAATTCCGGCTTCATATGAACCATTTCATGTAACAAGTCATATGTACCTATATGGGTACAACGTGAATTCATTTTATGTTCACCAACAAAACGAGTGTTGAAAATACATACAAAACTAACGATGCATGTCCATCATGCATGTAAGGAGGAAACCAAGATGATCCGCATGCCTATTCAGCAAATGATCCCGTATCACCACCAATATCCGCGCAACACGGAGACCAATGCGCCCAAAAAGGAAAATGAGAACACTCAAGGCCTATCCTTCCATGAAATTTTACAGCAAAAAATGGCGAAAAAGAACGTATCCATGAACATGAGATAAGTCTTTACATCTCTGAAGCTACTCCCTATACTACGTGTAAAAGGTGACATTTCAGGCGCGAAGTTTCTTACCGATGGTTCACGCTCATTGTGTGATCCAGGCGCGTCTTGTAGTCACTCTACATAAAGGGGATTGCCTATGAGCACCATTGCCTGTTTCCACGCGCATTACTCCAATATCAGGTTGATTGAACAAGCCCTGACTTCCTATAATATCGAACTGGTTCACTACGTAGACCCCGGTCTTGATCGGCTCAAGCATGATGAGAATTTCAGTAGTGCGCTTGTTCGGGAAAAAGTAAATCAGACCCTGCAATGGATGAGCCGCTGTCACGCTGACGCCATTCTTGTGACATGCACCTTGTTCGCTGCCGTGTTGGAACAAATACAACCGTTACCGATGATGGTAACGGGTATTGACGATTCACTGCTCGCGATGATGGTAAAACATCCGAAGCGGTATTTGCTCGCGTTTACTAACCCCGCCACAGTAGAACCGACGATGGCTCGATATCGTGACTATGTGGATCGACATTCGGCAGGAAAGAACAAGCCTGAGTTAGAATCAATGTTGCTCCCCGGTCTATTCGACATGATTATGCGAGGCGACCAGGAAGGCTACATCACCGCGTTAGAAGAAGCATTGCAGCAGCTTGCTCTTGAACGCAAGGATACTTGTCTTGTTGCTGCTCAGCTCTCCATGGCTCCTGCGGCTGAGCAGGCATCTGCCAACGCAGGTATGACCATTTATACGCCGCTTTCATTATTAGGCGCGAATCTGGAACGGGATATCGGTATTACGAAGAAAGTATAAGTATTTTCGCGCTGTGTGCAGCTTCCAGTACGCACTGTCCTGCTTCCTTACAAGGGTGGTAAACCACAGCTATGCAGACTTTATTTTGGAGGGGAATATAACCATGACCATGAAACATCTCGCTGTAGAACCAGGTCAATCCATCGGAGATATCCGGTTAGGCATGACACAGAGTGAAGTGAAACAAACGGAAGCTTTCACCCTTGATCCAAAAGTGGAGTATGATGCCCAAGGCAAAGCACATTTTATTGAATTTTATGAAAGTGGCGAGTATAAATGCATGCTGGGAGAACTTGATCTGCTTGGCACCGAGGCTGACATTTTGATACCGCAGTTGGACGCTATTGCGCCATATGACCGCGAAGATCCTGAGCTTGGTTGCAGTTATCAGTTCGATCAGATCGGCCTGATTCTATGGCGTCCTGTGCCCATGACCCGAGAGGATATGCAGGAGCCTTGGTTTCTGGAGATGCCGCCCGAAAATCAGCAGGACGAAATGAAGCATCTCTGCTTCTCGACAGCAGCCGTGTATGCAAAAGGATATTACGAGTAAGTATTGAATATCAGTACGAAAATTAGCATTGCGTTAGCGCAAGGACATGCAGATTGGCATATGTGTGCCAGTCTGCATACTACATCAAAATAAATTTAAAAAACGAATTATAAAAATTTAATGTAACGGATGAAATCCCCCTAAAAACTACATATATATAAACACAGTTACAATTTACATATTATTCAATAAATAGTTTATTAGTATTTACTTATACCAAATTTTGTTATACAATTCAGCTGTATTATTAATTTTATGAGAGGGGTTTTAATTTGAAGTTACGCATACCAAAGCTACTGTTGATTTGTTGTTTGTCCCTATTCCTTGTTCCCGCTACATCATTTGCTAATTCAGAAAAAAGAATCGAGAGCTTAGATATTTCTCTATTAAAGCAAGGCATTCCTTTCGAGGTTATAGAATCGTGGAGCCCTGAATTGAAGAGAAGTCTTTTAAAAGAAGATGGATCAATTGAAGTAATTGCACATGAAAAAGCCAACTCTGATTCAAACGGAGAAGTTGGAGCACTCGGAAACATCAAGGACGATCAATTTGACTATTATATAACTGTAGTTCGAGCTGATAACGTTGATAATCGTGAAAGATTTATGATTGCATTAACGGGTAAATGGAAATCAATGCCTGTATGGCGTTTATCCGATGCCTATGGCGCTTCTTTTGATAAAGATATTTGGAGAGCCGTCCCAGGTTCTGCATATTATGAAGATAAAGTAAAGTACAGTGGTAACTCTACTTTTACAACTTTAGGAAGTGGACGCAATTTTTCCTATACAGGTGAGAGTGGTGTTGGATTTAATGCTGATCTCAAGGGAGGCATTATTATCAAAGAACAGGTTGCCGCTGCTGTCTTTACAATAGAACATAAAAAGCAAGGAAATCAAAGTGGTCTCTCCCAGATACAATCTAATTATTATCACATTAAAGGTTCAGGTAGTGTTGGATTAAGTTTTGGAGCTTTGAGCGTTAGTTTTTCGGGCTCAGCCAGTAATGATTCCAGAGGGACATTAAAAGATTTCTACTATTAATTGAATTTGTGTATTAGAATCATTATATCTTATTAATAAAATTGAATTAATTATTCACACTCTTAAACTATGCTAAGCACTGTTCCATTTATTGTAGAGGAGTGAAGGTTCGTGCGTTACTTATACATTCTAATTTTGTTTATTATAGGCTTGGCCTGTTCTGCGTTTATCTATGGTGGAAGTCTTAAATTAGCGGACGGCATACTATTTGTCATTGCAGGTATTCTGTTTAGAATTTGGAGTAAAATGAAGTAAAGTAATGTATAGATATCCGTAAAAGACATTCTGTATTTAGTCTACAAATAAAAAAACAGTTCAGCACTCATTCTGAGTGCTGAACTGTTTTTTATTGCTTCACTATTATTCTCTAATCTCACCTACCGTGCCCGATACTCCTCCGCTTTTGCCTGCATCCCGGCGGCAACGGCTTCCTCGTCGTTCAGGCCGCGATCTGCGGCAAAGGCACGGATGTCCTGCGTGATGCGCATACTGCAGAACTTCGGCCCGCACATCGAGCAGAAATGGGCCTCCTTCGCCCCTTCTGCGGGCAACGTCTCATCGTGGTAGGATAGCGCTCGTTCCGGGTCAAGCGACAAATTAAACTGATCTCTCCAGCGGAACTCGAAGCGTGCCTTCGACAGCGCATCATCCCGGCGCTGGGCGCGTGGGTGGCCTTTGGCCAAATCAGCGGCATGGGCGGCTATTTTATAAGCGATAACCCCTTCACGCACATCGTCCTTGTTCGGAAGCCCCAAATGCTCCTTCGGGGTAACATAGCAGAGCATAGACGTACCAAACCAGCCAATCATCGCTGCCCCAATCGCGGACGTAATATGATCGTATCCCGGTGCGATGTCTGTGGTCAGTGGTCCGAGCGTATAAAACGGCGCTTCCTGGCAGATTTCCATCTGCAGATCCACATTCTCCTTGATCTTATGCATCGGCACATGCCCCGGCCCTTCAATCATGACCTGCACATCATGCTTCCATGCAATCTGCGTTAATTCCCCAAGTGTGGCGAGCTCCGCCATCTGTGCTTCATCGTTGGCGTCGTAGATGCTACCTGGACGTAGTCCGTCCCCGAGGGAGAAAGCAACATCGTACCTTTTCATAATCTCGCAGATTTCTTCAAAATGGGTGTACAAAAAGTTCTCCTGATGATGTGCCAGACACCACGCCGCCATAATCGACCCGCCCCGTGACACAATCCCCGTCATCCGTTTCGCGGTCATCGGAATATATCGCAGCAACACACCCGCATGAATTGTAAAATAATCCACGCCCTGCTCCGCCTGTTCAATCAGCGTATCTCGGTATAATTCCCAAGTGAGTGCTTCCGCCTCGCCATTCACCTTCTCCAGCGCCTGATAGAGCGGCACCGTACCGATCGGCACTGGAGAGTTACGGATGATCCATTCCCGTGTGGTATGAATATCTCTGCCTGTGGAGAGATCCATTACCGTATCCGATCCCCAGCGAACAGCCCAGGTCATCTTCTCCACCTCCTTCTCGATGGAGGAAGAAACAGCGGAATTGCCTATGTTGGCGTTGATTTTCACGTGAAAATGACGCCCGATCAGCATCGGCTCACTCTCCGGGTGATTGATGTTGGATGGAAGAATCGCACGGCCGCTCGCCAGCTCCTGCCGTACGAATTCGGGCTCTACGCCTTCACGAATAGCGGCGTACTCCATCTCCGGCGTAATCAAGCCCTGCCGCGCATAATGCATCTGCGTGACGCACCGTCCAGCCTTAGCACGTAACGGTTGCCCGCGGAATCCCGGGTACTCCTCTGCCCCGGCTCTCCGTCCGCCCGGCTTCAAGCCATTATCTTCAGGTTTCACCGCCCGACCTTCATATTCTTCAACGTCACCGCGCTCCATGATCCAGTGATTCCGGAGCGCAGGTAGCCCCTTCCGAATGTCCATCTGGAATTCGGGATCGGTCATCGGGCCGCTCGTATCGTAGACACGCAGCGGCTCATTATGCTCCACCCCTTGGGGAGTATTCGTGTCATGAAGGGCAATTTCACGCTCCGGCACAGCAATGTCCGGTCGTGAGCCCTGAATGTAGACTTTGCGGCTGCCTGGGAAGGGTTGTACCCCTCCAGCCGCTCCGGTTTTCTTTTCCACCGGATGACCATTGCGCCCTGTTTCCTCCATTACCGTCTCTTGCCCCGTTTGCTTATGTGTACTCATGTCTCCTGTTCCTCCTCTGTGATCTTCTTTTGCCCATATCGTCCACCAATGTGACAGCTTTGACTTACCACACCTGTCTGGAAAAAGCAGAGCACAGAAGCACAGCAGGATTGACCCTGCACAAGCAGCCAGAATGATCCAAGAGACAACTTTTATGTACAATCAGCAAAAGCACAACACACGAGATCACTTTACGTAGAAGTCCAGGCATATATGCCGCAATTGTTGTGCCGTCACTGCCATGGTGAAACACAACAACTAAATCTCTGCTTGCCGCTGTAAATAAAAAAAGCCGGTTCCGAAGGAACCGACTGATGTCCATCACCATACACGCAACTAGGGCCATCCGCTGCAATACAGCATGGGTCCCGGGTTAACGCCTGTGGTGTTTGTGGTCATGTGGCCGATTACTTCCCTACGCTGGTATGATCCAGATCAGGTGCAAAGGGTCCGGAATCTCATGCGATCCCGTCTCAGTCCGGACAATTCGGACTCCCCCAGTAACGTAAACGTATTGCGACAATCAAGCCGCTGTTCAACTTGCAAAATAACATTTACAACCGACCCCGCCGGGTCGTCCATTACAGAGTAGCGTAATCTGGGCTGAAATTCAACCTTAATATTCCAGAGGGGAAATTCCTTCTAGCAAAACTTCATGCAAAGAGCCCACCTCTAAGGCAACATAAGTCCCATTTGCACAGCCGCCTCTTTCAACACAGGTGCGTACTCGTGTAATGTCTCTTGCGAGAGCCTGCTGACAGGTCCGGACACGGAAAGCGCCGCTGCAATGTTGCCTCTGCGATCCATAATGGGCACGGACACAGCGGCAGCTCCCGGCTCGCGTTCCTCATAACTGGTTGCGTAGCCACTCACCCGAATGTCTTCCATCTGTGCCAGATAGACGGCCGGATCGATAAATACAGGCCATTCCGGGCCATTCATCAGTTCCTCCCGATCCTCGTCAGCGGCAAATGCCATTAACACTTTGCTGGAAGCGCCTACGGAAAGCGGCAGCCTGACCCCTACAGGCGCAACCCGCCGAATAGCCTGATCACTCTGCACAGCCTGAATCCGAATCCGTTCACCGCCGTCACGAAGGTAAAGACTTACCGTCTCGCCCAAGCGATCACGAAGTCTCTCCATTGCAGGTAAAAGCAAAATTGCAGGATCGTCACTACGTGACATATGCGCCGACAGCTCCCAGATCCGAATGCCCAGTCGATACTTTTCGGTTGCTGCATCACGTATCACGAACCCCCGATCCTCCAGTGTAGCCATCAACCGATGCACCGTACTTTTGTGCAAACCGATCTGGCTGGCAATTTCGGTGAGTCCAAGATCACTGCGCGTGGTAAAACATAATAATATATCCAGCGCCCGTTCTACAGCCCGGACGGTTAACTTGCGGTCTTCCATGGCATGATGCCCTCCTCATGTTTCATCACATGAAACTTGGTTACATAAATTATATGAGAAACGGTCTCATCTGTAAACCAGAAAGAACCGTTTTGAAGATGATCCGAAAACAAAAAAATGAACAAGGATACCCAATAGGCACATCGTAATCTCCTGTAATTTACACACTATGGAATTGTTACCTCTATATCTTAAGAACTATATAACAATTGCGTAACAAATGCCTCCAATCAATTGACTTTGACTATATCGGGACATACGATAAAGAATAGGAACGATTTCAGACAAAAGAACAAAAGCATGACTTTAGCATCAGGATGCCATCGTCATGATTAAGTGCTTAAAGGCACCTATATGCTATTTTCACATCGTTATGATCTTGGCCATATTTATTCTCAACCGAAACTCAAAGGAGGGGCGTGCATGTATCCGACATCCCAGAGCGAAGCCCCGCTGCATACCAAAGTGTCCGATCTGCCCTCTTCGTTGTCACCGAGGCTGATTCGGTTCAAACATATTGTCGTAGCGTTGCTGCTCTCCGTTGTATTTTTTCTGTTGTTTTGTTTTATTGCCTTACACGGTTATATTGCATGGGTGCTCTCCAACCCTACGGTCGCACCGGTGTTTTCGAACCCGATGCAGGCCAAAAACATGAAATATGAGGACATTACATTCCCTGCGGCCGACGGTAGTCGAACCATGCAAGGCTGGTATATCCCTGCGAATACCGATACAGGCAAAACCATCATCTTCAGCCACGGTTATGGAGCCAATCGGGAGGAAACCTGGGTGCCTATGTATGACCTCGCCCATTACGCACACCAGCTCGGGTTTAACGTGGTGATGTTCGATTACGGCTTTGCCTCCCAGGTCAACCGAGCGGTAGCAACAGGTGGTAAAGCCGAGTCTCAGCAATTGCTGGGAGCTATTCAGTTTGCTAAACAGCGCGGTGCGCAGGAACTGGTCGTCTGGGGATTTTCCATGGGAGCGGGAACGGCTCTGCAAACCGGACTGCTAACCAAAGAAGTGGATGCCATGATTCTGGACAGTACGTTCCTACTGGAGCCGGATACGCTGTACCACAACATTCATAATCAGATCAATCTGCCGCGTCAGCCTACGCTCGAGATTATGAAGTTGCTCTTCCCGATCTTGAACGGTACCGGCTTGCAGCAAATCCCGTATCAGGAAGTGAAGAAAAAGGACTATCCGTTCCCGATCTTCTTTATTCACGGTACAGAAGATGAGAAGGCCCCTTATCCGATTGCTGAACAACTTGCCGCTAATCAGACGAATCCCTATTCAGAAGAATGGATTGTGCAAGGAGCGCATCATGAACTGATCTTCCGGGAGCATCCAAAGGAATATCTGCGCCGCGTTTCGATTTTCCTTAGTCATGTGACGAAGACAAGCAGTGAGGATGTGCAGCAAAACCGGAAGTAATAAGCTAATTTAGTCCACCAATCCAAATGATATACAACATTTCGATGTATTTAGAGCCCTCCGGGGCTCTTTTTTTATACACATAGGACAATGCGTCCCAAGAATACACTGTTGAGACAGAGCAAAGGTAATTGGACGAAGAAATGATCTGAAAGATTGGAGGTATAACACATATGAACTGCGATGGATACGGCCATCTGCTTCCTCTACGGACGCTGGAAGAAATCCGTTTCTGGAAAGAGCAAGAGAAAGAACACACGCTCATCATTCGCACACTGGTTCCGGACCTTGAGCCCTCCTACGTTAAACTTCTGGAGGAATGGGAAGCAGCCTTTGCGAACAGTGAGCGAGTGGCAAATCAGTTGATAAAACAGCTGTTGCCTGCAACCCAGCCGCCTGCCCCCTATATCATGCGAAGTATCGATCAACTCGTCCAGACAGCAAAGCATCAGTCCAAAGAGTTTATCAAGCAGCTTTATATCATGCTGGAGCAAAGTGCAGCGGTGCGTGCGGTCCCACTTGCTCGAACCTTCATCTTGCATGTCATCCGAGAATCAGAGTATTTCCTGGGGGTATTAGAAACGCTGAGCCAGCCCGGCATTTTGCGTGAAACAGAACCGGCACCATCGATGTTGCTAGAGAATACACTACACAACATTAACTTCAAGGTCGCCCAGGACACACGTCTAGAAGCAACGGAATTACAGACTACTTCTGCCGGGCAAACCAATGCCAATGGTTCCCTTGCCGCATCTGCACAGGTACAATCGTCGTCACTCCAACCATCAACAGGTGGTACGGCTCCTGCCGAAACGCTGCCTGCTTCTGCCCCGGTAAGAGAAAAGCCGGTTCCCATTGGCGGGCACACGTTACCTCCCCTCCCTTACGCATATAATGCGCTGGAGCCGCACATTGATGAGCTGACGATGCGCATTCATCATGACAAGCACCATCAGTCCTACGTGGACGGTTTGAACGTTGCGGAGAAGAAACTCGCGGAATCCCGAAAAAAGAATAATTTTGAACTCATCAAACACTGGGAGCGTGAGCTAGCCTTTAATGGAGCAGGACATTATCTGCATACCATCTTCTGGACCATTATGAACCCGGCAGGCGGCGGCAAGCCTGCCGGAATGCTTGCCGAGCAGATCAAACGTGATTTTGGCAGCTATGAAGCATTCAAAAATCAATTTACCGAGGCAGCTAACAAGGTGGAAGGTAGCGGCTGGGCAATGCTGGTCTGGAGTCCGCGAGCTCACCGCTTGGAAATTTTGCAAGCTGAAAAACATCAGAATCTGTCCCAATCGGATATCGTTCCACTCCTGCCACTGGATGTATGGGAGCACGCCTACTATCTCAAGCATCAAAACGAACGCAAAAAGTACATCGAAGACTGGTGGAATGTCGTCTACTGGCCTGCTGTCGCAGAACGGTACGAAACCGCGCGCAAGCTGCTGTGGCCGCCTTATTAATGTAGTCTGGCTCCAGCAAATATAAAAAGAGATATCTCCAGTCAAAGACTGAAAGATATCTCTTTGAAACGTGCTGGTCGTCAATCCTTTATGGATGCGGCCTGAATCGCTTGGTAAGCCCAATGGGTATCAGGTACGTCCGACCAGGATTTTAGCGCTGTTGCTGCAGGTTGAAGACCAATCAATTTATTGATCATAGTCACTGCCTCAGCACGCGATACCAGTTTCTCAGGACGGAAGGTACCATCCGTATATCCTGTAAGAACTCCTGCAGCATCAAGCCGAGCGATCGCCTCCTGTGCCCAGTGTTGCTTCACATCCGTGAATGCAGTTGTTGCTTCGGATGTCACTGCTTGTTCAGCTTTCAGCAAATGTTGTAATACGCTCGCCATCTCTGCTCGTGTAATTCCTTGCCCCGGTTTGAAGCTACCGTCTGCGTAACCTGTGAAGTAACCGGCTTGAGTAGCAGCAGAGATACTGTCATAAGCCCAGTGGCCAGCTCTAACATCAGTAAATGATGCGTTACTCTCAGACTCCACAGTGCCTGTTACACGCGTAATGAGTAACGCCATCTCGGCACGTGTTACGAACCACTCCGGTTGGAAACGACCATCTGCATATCCCCGAATATAAGGTTTGGCTTTTGCCGTGTCATCAGCCCAGTCTTTGACCCGTACCACGGAAAAGGTACTGAACTGATCCACATTTATCTCGATCCCTTGCTGGTTATTATCTTTATTCAATGTCACTACTTTACCGTGTACCAGCTCTTTTGTTCCATTGCTGTGTTCGATATACACGCCAAAATCCGCTGGTTTCACACCTGCAAGCTGTTTGCTGTCTACTGGCAGGACAAGCGTTACAGGACGGCTTTGCAGATTCGTTTCAATCGTCATCGGACGCCCCAACACCTGAATGTCTTTGGTGCCGGCGAATTGAGTAATCGTCTCGTTAGCCAGCAATCTTTGTTCGATAGCCAGACGTGTCTCCTGTTTCTTTACAGGCACGAGACGGAAATATACATCATCTGTTCTGTCCTTCATAGAGGTGGCAGGAATGGTTACTTTCACGTTTGGATTGGAAATAACCAACTCGATTCCTTGTTCAGTGAACAACTTAGTCGATTCCAGCGCTAGTTTCACGTCCCACTGAGAGACTTCATCTTTCGCATCTGGAATCAGAACAACAGCTGTACGCGAGCCGGTTTTCTTCAACTGATCAATAACCGACTGTGCTTTACCTGGATTTAATCCAAGTTCGTCTTTTATCGTACCATCTGTTCCACGAGTCCGGCTGATTTCCAAGGAATCAATTGTGGAGGCCAGCTCGCCATTTGCCACATCGACTTTAATAATCTCCTTCTGTGGAGTCGATGAAACCGGTGATGAAGGTGAAGAGGAAGATGGTGATGGAGAAGGTGTCACAACAACTTCTCCCCCACTATTTCCAGGAGATTGCGGTGTTACCGATGCGGATACTTTAAACTTTGACATTCCCGCGCTGCTTGAAGATCGAACAGCAAATACATAAGGCAGACCGCTTGTTAGATTTGAAACAGTATACTGCAATGCACTCATTGGTCCTGCTACTTTAGTCCAACTCTCAGAATCTTGTGGTGCACTGCTGCCCTGATACATATATACAACGTACCCGTCTACATCAGGTACACTATTCCAGTTCAGCTGAACTTGTCCATTCGTAGTCTGCGCAGTAAGGGCCGCAGGTGTAGCAGGCAAACCAGGTGTGATTACGTTAGAAACGACATAATCGGACTGGGTATGATCATCGTTGAATGTAGATTTAACTGCAAAAACATAAGGCAATCCATTCGTCAAACCATGGATGACCTTTTCACCGTCTAACATACTTGTAATATCAATCCAGCTATCAGGATCAATTGGCTCTTTGGAACCTTGATACATATAAACAGCATCCGTAACGGAAGAGTCTGAACCCCAGCTTATCTTCGCTTGAGCATCACCAGCAACGGCCTTTACATGGGAAGGAGTAACCGGTGAGCCTGCGCTAGTCTGAAAATGTTCACCACCTAGGTCAATCAATTCGTTATCCGGTCCGTCAGTCGTAAAGTATACAAAGTGATCTGTAGAGGGTTGCAGGTGATTGAAATAGAGATTACCCTCTTCATCTGCTAACAAATCTATATACGTACCTTCTCTTATCGCTTCATCTTTAATTACGGCTAGATCTGGTCTCTCACTAAGCCAGTCTGCCTCTTTAACAATGTAATATAAACGTGCACTTTCCGTTAACTTCACTTTTAAGTGGAATGTTGTTGCAGTGAGTTTTCCATGAAGGGGATAATCTGGATCACCACCGACAAAATCTATTCCGACTGAAGCATGTGCTTTTCCTGAGAAATAAACGTTATTCGCCATACCCAGTGTTAACACAACAATCAAAAAGAATTTCATTGGACGAGATATCCATGAAAACTTGTTTTGCACTGACTTTCTCATCGTTTAAACCTTCCCTTCCTTGTAGGCTTTTGGATGAGTATAACAATGTATTCTGAACATTTTCTGAACAAAATACGACATAGCTCACGCTTTATTGGTGTTATATGACTCGAACAATGAAATCCACATAAAAAAAGCGAACCTCTCATTAGAGATTCGCCTCAATATCGACTTCATATTACAATTCATACATAACATACCTATGTTAAGAAGCACAGCCCTCGCACGCTACATAGTTGTCGCCAACCTGTTTGCTGATGGCGATCAGATCACCCAGTTTGATATCGGACTCTTCTGTGAACTCCAGATCGGCAATACGTGCCACAATCAGGGCAGCCGCCTCTTCTTTACTGGTTGCCATTTGGCTGAATTCTGATGTTTCACCTGTCGAAATGACTTCATACAGGTATGTATATCGCAATGTTTCCACTCTAAATCCTCTCCTTCCGAAATCACATCATACCATCTCTCTTCACCAATTCCAAGCCTACCTGCAAAAGAACTCAATCATAGCGCTGTTTCATCTGTTCTGCCGTCCGCAACACATCATCCGCATCAACAGAAAGCACCCGTTCTGTCGTTGCATGAGGATACCTGTTGCGCAGTGTGCGTACCAGCGAAGCCGTATACGCAGCCGTGGATGGCACCCCTGCCAGCTCCTGCAAACTTGCCATAGTTCCATGCTTTACCTCAGGATATCCTTCGGCTATGCCCCCCGAAGCCTCTTCATAGAATTTGCGCACCTCCGCAGCAAGCCGATCCCCCTGACCTTCCACAATGATAAATGCAGTAATGATGTAGGCTTTGGCCTGACGCCGCTGGGCAATACCGCAAAATTTCAATCCACCCACGCTGACATCATAATCCCCAGGACAGAACGCCCCCTGCACTTCTCCGGTCTGCGCCTGAGTTGACCAGGGAGTTAACGACTCGGCAATGATCGAAGCCATCTCGCGGAAGTCATCATGAATATTAATGGCGTGACCCGGATTAGGCAATATCAGCGATACATTCACAACACCCGGATTCAACGGAACTGCCGCGCCACCAGAAGGCCTTACACATACAGCTGTCCCCTGAGCTCTGATAGTCTCCATCGCTTCGACTGCTCTTGGCAGCCTTCGATCGCGTAAGCCGGCCACAAAGGCATCTGGGTGCCGCCATATATGAGCAACAGGCAGATGGCCTGCTCCCACTCGTCTGCACATCACTTCTTCCCATGCAAAAGCATCAAGCACACTGCTGCCAGGGCGCATAAGCGGTGTCTCCCAAATTTGCAAACGCAGCGATGAATGCTTATCAGCGGATATTTTCTGTACAGTCAACTCGCTCTTCTCTGGCTCAGGCAGTTGGTTGGATTGGGAAGGTATATTCATCGTCCATAACCTCCGACTATCGAATTCATATGTAGTTTCAGTCCCTCCGACAAATACGAAAAAAAACTATATAAATAAGCCGGTTCCCCAAGGAACTCGGCTTATTTAGTATTACTCTTTGACCAAAGACAGAAACTCCGCACGCTGTGCAGGGTTATCACGGAAAGATCCACGTACAGCAGACGTTACTGTCTTACTGCCCGGTTTCTTCACGCCGCGGGAGCACATGCACAAGTGCTCACCTTCTACGACAACCATCACACCATGGGGTGCAACCGCTTCTGTCAAGATGTCGGCAATCTGTGATGTAATTCGCTCCTGCACTTGAAGGCGGCGTGTTACCGCTTCAACCAGACGTGCCATTTTGCTCAGACCCACAATTTTCCCGCTCGGTACATATCCGATATGGACTTTACCAAAGAACGGTGCCATATGGTGCTCGCACTGGCTGTAGTACACGATATCTTTCACGATGACCAGTTCTTCGTGATTCTCGTCAAAGGTGACACCGAGCACGTCACGGGGATCCACTTCATATCCACCAAAAATCTCTTCGTACATCCGGGTTACACGCGCAGGCGTTTCCAGAAGCCCTTCACGTGTGCTATCTTCTCCGATCAATTTGAGAATCTGTTCGACATGATACTCGATCTTCTCCCGATTGTCGGATACTTTGGAATTCAAATAATCTTTCACGCCAGCCACTGCCAAGCGCCTCCTTTCGAACCACATCCTGCGAGCGACTTAATTACCCACAGCTATTATTTTCGGCGGCCCGAGTTTTTACGCGCAGGATGTTGAGTCGGCTGAGGCATTTTGGCGCCTGGTTGCTGGTTCTTCATCATCTGCTGGGCACGCTGCATTTGCTTGCCATTCAGGTTATAACCCATTTGCTTGGCCATTTTCTGTAACATGTCAGGGTCGCTTTGCATTTTCTCAAGCTGCTTACGCAGGTAAAACACCCCGATGAAAAATCCACCGACCAGACCCACAATCAATGTAATAATCGGTATTACAATCTCCATCTCTTAGACACCTCTGTATGCAATATGCAATCTAAAAAAACTGATGATCTGTGCTTGTACACATCATGAGTGATGAAGATTTATACCATGATGCAAAACATAACACCGACCGGATTTCCTGAGAGTTATCATAGCATTTCCACACGTCCTGAGCAAACGCATTTTCCAGTTTTCCTGCTTTAAGTCAGCACACCTTCAATAAAGACCGTTGTTTGTTTAGCCAAATCAATCTCAACGACATCTAACGAATAACGTGTGCTACCGCGAGCCACCCGAATGATTGGTCTGCCCGGCAGACCACGGTGCTGGCGGACAATGACGCCCGTTTCCTTCGTAGACAACCGAACGGCCGTCCCGTTGGGATATACGGATACACTTTTGTTAAACTCAATCAGGATATCCCGGTCAAGCTTCGTTCCGGACATCGCCATCATCTCCTCACACGCTTCATGCGGCAGCATGCTGCTGCCTGACAAACCGTTAATGAGATTATCATAGATGTTAGCCGCACTTACAATTTTGGCGAATAGATGGATATCTTTGCCCCTGATGCCTCTTGGTACACCAGTGCCATCTTCATGCTCATGATGCTGTAGCGCAGTGTGTGCAACAAGCAAGCTGAACTCACGTTTATTCTTGATCACTTCAAAGCCACGCCATGTATGATGCAGCTTTGAAGAAGGCATGGTGCCAGGGATTTCGCCTACTTTTCCAATATCATGTAGCAGGGCGCCTACAGCCAGATCCTTGAGTTGATTGTAGTTAAGCCCCATATTCAGCCCAATAACCGAAGACAACAAACAGACATTCATCGCATGAACATATTGTGCATTGTCTTGGGTTCGGATATCGGTTAACTGCACCAACAATTCTCGCCCGTTTAGCACATCATTCAACAATTTGTCTATACTAAGCGCGACTTTCTTCGGACTCCAGTCTTTTCCGGACCGTACCGCTTCCAGCGTAACACTCATCTCATTGATAATGGCCCGTTTCGTAGCTTCATCCAGAATATCTTCTATCTCTACATCTTTATAAGCTTCATCCTGGATGTACAGCGTGGTAACCCCGATACGCTTCAGCGTATTGACCATAAACACGGTGAGTTCGACTCCGGCAGACAACAATACTGTACCGTTACTGGAGTACACTGTCTTGCCCAGAATCTCTCCCGCCTCCACGCTTTCCACGTTTACATACTTCATGAACGTCCCCCGCTCTTACGATTGCTGCTCCAATGCGAGCAATTGCTCCTTGGTTTGCAGACCGCCTGCGTAACCCACCAGGGTGCCGTCTTTACCGCTCATGCGATGACAGGGAATAATAATCGGGATCGGGTTCTTGCTAATAGCATCCAAAACTGCACGTACAGCCTTGGGCCTGCCGATCTTTTCCGCAACCTCTTGGTGGGTTAAGGCTTCTCCATAAGATATATCGGACAGAACCTCCCAAACTTGTAGCTGGAATGCAGTCCCATACTGCTTAAGCTGCAAGTCAAATGTCGTTCTTTCCCCAGCAAAATACTGCTTTAGCTGCCCCGCAGCTTCGCTGAGCTTCTCTTCGTTTTTCTCATATCGGTATTCACCGACCCACGTACGGGCCCACTGTTGCAGATGAGCTTCCCGAACATGAAAAGCTCCAAAATCGATATGACACAGTCCCTCATCGGTTGCGCATAAGGTAAGTGTCCCGATCGGTGTCAGCACCTCATCATAGTACACAGGCGTGCCGTGAAGCCCGGTTACGGCGGATGGCTTCCATGCAGCTGCTTCCGGCTTGACAGAAGAGACAGACTGCTCAGACTGCTCAAGCTCCTCGTCTCCTTCACTCTTCCTGACGTTCGTAGCCCACTGTATGTCCCTTCCAAACTCTGTATCTCTTATCTGAGATACAAGTTCGGTTTGTGTGTGTTGCACAGCTTCAACTGTATCTGCCTGTTCTTGTTTCTTCACTTGTTCTTGCTTCCCCACATTTACTTGCTCCGCCTGCGGTCGATCGGGTAAGGTCTCGGACGATAACAATCTTTCCTTGGCCTTCTGCAGCATACTTAGCACGTTACCATCTTGTTCGATCGCGGCAGCTTCCCCAATAGCTCTCATGGCGTCTTCTCCTCCAATTCTGCTCAGCGCCCAGGCAGCGGTTCCCCGCAGTTCCGGACGCGGATCACGCTTCAGTACCTGCGTTAGTTTCGGTACAGCGCTTTTGTCTTTGAAATTGCCTAGTGCAATGACCGCATTGCGCTGGATCGGCTTTTTGCCCCGCCACGCAGCAGAGCTTTGACCGAAACGTTCCTTGAATTCACGGTTACCGATATCCAGCAACGGCAGCAGCAAAGGCTTAACAACCTCAGGATCGGGATGAAACTCGGGATGATGATCCCAGTTTTTGCCCCGATTTTTCGGACATACAATCTGACATGTATCACAACCGTACAAACGGTTTCCGATTTTTAACATAAACTCTTCATCCAGGAACCCTTTAGTCTGGGTCAGAAAAGAAATGCAGCGTTGCGCGTTCAACTGCCCAGGGCCAACCAGGGCACCTGTAGGACAGGCATCAATGCATTTCGTGCATTCGCCGCAATCCTCGGTCACGGGAGTATCCGGCGGGAACGGAATGTTCGTGACAAGCTCACCAAGGAATATCCATGAACCGAATTTGGGCGATATAATCGAACAGTTCTTGGCACTGAACCCGATCCCCGCCCGTTGCGAGACAGCACGATCCACAAGCGCTCCTGTATCCACCATACTTTCAATGATTGCTTCCGGTACGCGTTCGCGGATAAAATTCACCAGCTTGTCCATCGCCGCGCGAAGCACCTGGTGATAATCCTGCCCCCAAGCCGAACGGGCGAGAATACCGCGGTACGCACCAGGCTCCGACTTCGGCGGATTGACCATTTTGGACGGATAAGCTACAGCTATGGCGATCAGGGAAGCAGGTTCCCCATCCGGGAGGGAGGGATGCACTCTTTTTTCAATATCCGGTTCTTCAAATCCTGACGCATACCCCTTATCCCGGGACTGCTCCAGCAGTGACTTCAGAGAGACAAAGGGGTCCGCAGAAGCAAATCCGATATCATCTATTCCCAGTTCCGGGCCTGCCGCCTTGATCTCCTGCTTTAACGCTTCCCATACGGAGGCGGCCTGTGCTGCCCCGGTCCGTACGTTCGTCATTGTTCTTCCCTCTTTTCTTTCAGGCACGTAATCTCGTTATCCTTAAACAATGAACGCCCGCCTCACTTAAGAGACCAGGCGCTGAACTATAACGATATATATCTTTTATACGATTAAATGTACAGTCTACGTGCCTGTATGGTTAAACGCAAATTGCGCTTCGAAGTTGTTGTGGTCCAACATTTTACAGCTTTTTCATCTCGGAGAATGGCCAGAAAATAAACTCGGCTTTGCCGACAATCTCGCTGGAAGTGATACTCCCGAACACACGGCTGTCCTTGCTTTTGCCTTCATGACGATTATCTCCCATGACGAAGAAATGATCCGATGCCAGCGTTAGCGGTCCAAAATCCGGGTCCTGTACCTCAATGTCGGTATAACTCTCTGCCTGCCGTACACCATTTACATATAGATGATGGTCCTTGACCTCAATTGTATCTCCAGGAAGTCCGACGATTCGTT
The DNA here is from genome assembly GCF_007680605.1 of Paenibacillus xylanexedens. GTDB lineage: Bacteria > Bacillota > Bacilli > Paenibacillales > Paenibacillaceae > Paenibacillus > Paenibacillus xylanexedens_B. The sequence continues at coordinate 10,530 of NZ_VEIO01000011.1, read as the reverse complement.
TCACCAGAAAATCTTTCTTGCCTGCATCTTCACTCGGATCACGAAGAACGATCACATCCGACCGGGCCGGTTCACCGAAATGATAGACCATCTTGTTCACAAACAGACGATCAGACTCGACCAGCGTTGGCTGCATAGACTGTCCTTTGACCATCGACAGATTGAATACAAACAGGTTAAGCAGCATCATGATCACAAAAGCCACCACAATGGTCTTCACCCAGTCCCACAATTCGGCTGACCAGGACTTCCCTGCTTGCTTGGGGACAGGCTTCTGATTCTGCTCCTCAAACGTCGAATGCTCCATAGAAGGCATATTAGAATTCAAAGAGACACCTCATTTATCAGTTTGTAGATTATGACGCATAACCTTGGTCGTTCTCCTTTTCAGTCTACTCTATTTGGAAGAGCGAAACAATTGGAGATGCCCACCAGCATACAGACAATTACAATCTTTTATACACGCTTTGGGAAAAAGGAAACAGGATGCATATCAGCCGACTCCTCCTCATACAAATAGAAAGGCATATCTCTCACGCCATGATGCGTGCACAGATATGCCTAATATGAAATGAAAATCTCTTTATTTCTTTGTCTAACTACACCGAATTTACCTACATCGATTAAGCCTTGGACAAAATACTAAGTTTCTGAAAAGCACTCAGAATCTTATTGGCCCCATATCCCATTGCTTCATACAAAGGCATGGCTGCTTTGTTGTGCTCATCACCAGCCACCCAAATCTGGCTGACTTTACGCTGCTGGAACCGCTGTTCCATAGCCTCGACAAGTGTTTTACCGACGCCGCGGCGACGATAGTCTGGATGAACCGCAATACGGTAGATGCATCCCTGGTTTTGATCAATCGTACCAATCAAAGCGCCCACGAGGTCTCCCTCTTCTTCCGCAACCATGATCAGGTCAGAATCCCATGACAATTGACGGGCAAACGGGCCCATCGTGTTCTCATAACACTCTTCCGATAGTGCAACCTGGAGAAGCTCCGTCATCTGGCTTGCATCACTCAACTGAAAGGAACGAACGTGCATGTCTTAAATCTCCCTTTTCGTTAGCTTAGATGAGGTTTTACCAAAAAGGGTATCCCCTTTTACCAAAAACCCGATGTTCATATAATGACAAAAAACGAGAAAATACCGCTTCTTCGTCAATTAAACCATACTTTTCTCCATAAAACACGCATTTTCTTCTGAAAGCGCTTTATTGTAAACGTTTACATTGAATATATTCGAATTTTAACGATTTTCCCCGTCGAAATCTCATAATTTTATTCATAATGGGTAAAATATGTTTGTTATCTCTGGCCCGGCTTTTGATTAACGGTTCGGGGGACTTAATAAACAAAAATGTTGATTAATTATCCCGAATGCGGTTTAATAATAATGGCAAGGGTATTATTACATATGTACCTTAACAACAAATCACAAAATCTCAGGAGGTATTTCACTATGGCTTTTCAATTACCAGCACTCCCTTACGCTAACGATGCACTGGAACCACATATCGATGCACAAACGATGGAAATCCACCACGATCGCCATCACAACACTTACGTAACTAACTTGAACGCAGCTCTGGAAAGCGCTCCTGAACTGCAAGACAAAAGTTTGGAAGATCTGATCGCTAACCTGGACAGCGTACCGGAAAGCATCCGCACAGCGGTTCGTAACAACGGTGGCGGACATGCTAACCACAGCTTGTTCTGGGAAATCATCGGACCAAACGGCGGCGGCGCACCTACAGGTGACATCGCAGCAGCAATCGACAGCGAACTGGGCGGCTTTGACAAGTTCAAAGAAGACTTCGCTAAAGCAGCTACAACTCGTTTCGGTTCCGGCTGGGCATGGCTCGTTGTAGGCAAAGATGGCAAATTGTCCATCACTAGCACGCCTAACCAAGACAGCCCACTCTTCGAAGGTCTGACTCCAGTTCTGGGTCTTGACGTTTGGGAGCACGCATACTACCTGAAATATCAAAACAAACGTCCTGATTACATCGGTGCATTCTGGAATGTAATCAACTGGGATGAAGTAAACAAACGTTACGCGGCAGCGAAGTAAGACGCTGTTCAAATAAAAGAGCCTGAACCGATCCTTGTGATCGATTCAGGCTCTTTTTTTGTTTTCGAGTGAGACATACTGAATATGCGGGGCATGTGCCAGGTAGAACGGGATGTTGCAGCCTCTAATGGAAGGCCGTGATGCAATGTCTGCAGACTGTGCCGCAGGGGCCCTGTAACTGAGGCCCATGCTTACTAAGGCTTGCAAAGGGGCTCCGACGCATATCTCGACGCTTGCGATTCCTGATCGAGGGGCCGGGGCCGGTAATGAGCTTGATGCTGGGAGGCCGCATCACGCGCTCACCGGACTTGACTCAATGCTGGCAGGTCGTGCCACGCGCTCACCGGACTTGACCCAATGCTGGCTGGCCGTGCCACGCACTCACCGGACTTGACTCAATGCTGGCTGGCCGTGCTACGCGCTCACCGGACTTAACTCAATGCTGGCTGGCCGTGCCACGCGCTCACCGGACTTGACCCAATGCTGGCAGGTCGTGCCACGCGCTCACCGGACTTGACTCAATGCTGGCTGGCCGTGCCACGCGCTCACCGGACTTAACTCAATGCTGGCTGGCCGTGCCACGCGCTCACCGGACTTGACTCAATGCTGGCAGGCCGTGCTACGCGCTCACCGGACTTGACTCAATGCTGGCTGGCCGTGCTACGCGCTCACCGGACTTAACTCAATGCTGGCTGGCCGTGCTACGCGCTCACCGAAACTTAACTCAATGCTGGCTGGCCGTGCCACGCGCTCACCGGACTTGACTCAATGCTGGCAGGCCGTGCCACGCGCTCACCGGACTTGACCCAATGCTGGCAGGTCGTGCCACGCGCTCACCGGACTTGACTCAATGCTGGCAGGCCGTGCCACGCGCTCACCGGACTTAACTCGATGCTGGCAGGCCGTGCCACGCGTTCACCGGGCGGCTGCCAGCCTGCGCTAACGATCACCAGCAACGCTATTTGCGCTTTTTTCAGCCGATCTAGATTCTAACGATCTCCAGAGACGCTATTTGTCTATTTCCGGTCACATATTACCCCAAATGCACGTTTTCGAGGGAAATAGCGTCTCTCATGATCGTTAGAATTTTACAGCCCTCATTTTTCGCAAAATAAGGTTCCTGGAGATCGTTAGAAATCCCCCCACTTTCTCTCCTACATCATTAGAGATGGTTCATATAATCCCAATGGTTAGCCAATCGGCCTCGTTATTACTCAATGACTTCATCATAGGCTCCAGCAAAATAGTTGCGAAGAAGCTTCAGAAATACATTAGGGAACGCCAGCTTCTCCATATCTTCCGGGCCGATCCATTGATAAGTGAGGCCATCGCCTTTGCCTGTCATCACTTCGTGTGCCGCTTGAGCGGCGCTGGATGCAGATGACTCTGCAGCTGGAGCTGGTTCCGCTAGGGATGCCGCCTGTTCATCGTAGGCGGCTCTAGCTTCCGCGGCGATCAGCGGAAGCTCACTGCTCTGGTCCTGCTCGGCGCACTTGTACACCTGCAGGCTCCAGACAATGTGGCTGAACACATGCTCCGCATGGGTAGCCAGCCCTTCCGGGCGGGCGGCGAAGCCTTCCGCCCACAGACTGCCGGCCAGCAAAGCCATGGCCGGCTCATCCGCCAGCGGCGCTGCCGCCTTACCCGCTGCGGCAGGCGCCGCCAGCACATGCGGCAGCTCCCACATCCGGGCCAGCAGGCCTGTCTCTGGGCGCTGGCGCACAAGCACACGGCCGCGATGAGCACCGCGGCCTTCCACCAGGGCAACCAGCCGCTGCTCAGGGCGCGGCGGCTTTGCTTTGGTCTTGACCGGCAACGTAAGCTCCCTTCCGGCAATTCTGCCGGAACATTGCTCCATCACCGGGCAAGTCAAGCAATGCGGCGCTTTGGGTGTACACACCAGCGCGCCAAGTTCCATCAGCGCCTGATTGAAATCACGCGCGCGCCCTTCCGGAATGAGCTCTCCCGCGAGCTCTTCCATCAAAACCCGGGTGCTGCCCTTCATAATATCCTCATCAATGAGGAAATATCGGGACAGCACCCGCATTACATTGCCGTCCACCGCTGGCTGCGGCTGGTTGAAGGCAATGCTGAGAATGGCGCCGGCTGTATACGGGCCGACCCCTTTTAACGCAAAGACGCTCTGCTTGTCCTGCGGCATCTCCCCGCCGTGCAGCTCCATAACTTGCTTAGCAGCCGCCTGAAGATTACGCGCCCTTGAATAATATCCGAGCCCTTCCCAATTTTTCAGTACCTCTTCCTCCGGTGCCTCGGCAAGTGCCTGAACGGTCGGGAAATTCCCGATAAATCGGTTAAAATACGGAATCACCGTATCTACACGTGTCTGTTGCAGCATAATTTCCGAAACCCAAGTAAAATACGGATTGTTGTGGCGACGCCACGGCAAATCCCGACGATTAATCATGTACCACTCCAGCAAATTCACGCTGAAATGTCGTTTCTGTTCTTGTAAACCCATATGTCAATCCTTTCCTGTACCCACGATTCTCTGAAAATTTCACGATATAAATGAAATGGCAGTGCCTCGGCTTTTTTTATGAAAAAGGGCTCCGATCTAATAGATACGTGCAACTGTCGACCTCGAGGCTCTGGCAGCTGTTCATGCCTTTTCCTCTTTGCTCATACTCCTGATCCAACCCTAACAACGATTCACGCTTCTAATCTTTATCTTCATCCGGGTCACCTGTGCATTTCCCTGATATATCTTTCCCGTCCACTTCATGTACCTGCTCTACAATGGCAAATGCCGCCGCCAATTCCGTCTGATGTGTAATGCTTAGATGAATCTGGTACCTCTGACCACAAGGTAGCTGAAGCCGCTCCCAGGCCTGACTGGACAAAGTAGCAACCGGACGACCGGACGGATCAGGTAACACTTCGATATCATGAAAACCCATAACAGCGCCGATCCCGCACCCGAATGCTTTGGACACCGCCTCTTTGGCCGCAAAACGTCCGGATACAAACTCCGCCATTCGTTTCCCGCGCCCAGCCGCAATGTCTCGTTCAGCCGGAGTTAAAATACGCTTCATAAATGCCTCTGCCTGGCGGCCAGACAGCAACCTGCGTAACCGTTCTATCTCTAATACATCGTTGCCAATGCCATATATCATAACGATTCACCCGCTTAATCTTTTAGGCTGTAAAAGATAATCCTTACTTCAACGAATCCGTTGCTTGCCGAACACGTATTCTATTGTAGCAGGAGGCGTGCATGGATGCGAGTACCTGTTATCCGCATTCCCACTTTTGCTAAAATTTTCACCCTACGAAATGCGGTCAGTTAGAACAACAAAAAGAGCCGCTGCTCAAGGCAGTGACTCTTTTTCATGCAACAACTCATTGGCAAAATGAAACGTTGCCCAGATTCATTCTAAATTCCTGAATTCCCAACCTTAAATGCCAGGAATCGCATTGCGTTTGTGATGTGTGCGTGTGTAAAACGCCTCTAAGCGCTCTTGCGCAGCAGGATCAATCTGCTTGCCTTCAAGGTAATCGCTGTTCGCCTCATAGGAGATACCCAGCTCGTCCTCATCGGTTTGTCCTTCCCATAATCCGGCAGAAGGCGCTTTGTCCAGAATGGATTGCGGCACTTTCAGGTAAGCAGCCAGCTGACGAACCTGACGTTTGTTGAGTGTGCTCAGTGGCGTAATATCCACGGCTCCGTCGCCCCATTTGGTGTAAAAACCGGTGATCGCTTCGGATGCATGATCCGTACCTACGACCAGCAGGTTTTCTTCAAAAGAAAGCGCATATTGCATCACCATACGTGTTCTGGCCTTCACATTACCTTTGCCTTGATGAGTCATATGGCGCGGACTCCCCAGAGATTTGAAGCCTTGCTCCACTTCCAGAGCAATTTCATTCACGGCATCCTCGATATTTGTTTCCACAACATGCTTCAGATCGTATGCTTTGGCTACAGCATAACTATCCTGAATATCCGCTTGCTCTCCATAAGGCTGGAACACACCCAGCGTTTTGTACTCTTGATTGTTTTCTGCAGTAAGCTCGTCCGTGGCTTGTTTGCAAAGGGCCGTTGCCACAGCACTGTCGATACCGCCGCTAATGGCGATCAGCAGTCCTTTGGTGCCGGAATTTTTGACATACGTTTTAAGAAAATCCACACGCTTGCGTACTTCCTCAGCTTCATTAATACTCGGTTTAACCTTCAATTCAGCGATGATCTGTTGTTGCAAACTCATCGTTCATACACCCCGTTTCTACATGAATAGGATTTTGATGCCCCATTTTAAAGGTATTTGATACTTAGCTTGAAAGGTAATTGGATGTGCAGCTAGAAAGGTTCGAATGGTTCAATAACCTGATCTGTCCAAAATGAAACGCCCCGGCATCGGGCATCCGAAGTGCGGGGCGTTCTATGAAGCGGATTAACGGCAGTAACGTTCAAACGCACTTGTCAGGTCAGCCGCGATTTCCTCTGCAGAACGATCTTCCACTTGGTGACGCTCGATAAAGTGAACGAGTTCTCCGTCTTTCAGCAAAGCGATGGACGGTGAGGATGGCGGGTATGGTGCAAAGAATTCACGTGCTTTCGCCGTTGCTTCCTTGTCTTGACCAGCAAATACAGTGTAGAGGTGATCCGGTGTTAAATCGTTCTGAAGTGCCTGAGCAACCCCTGGACGACATTGACCTGCTGCACATCCGCATACAGAGTTAATTACGACCAGTGCTGTTCCTTTAGCATCCGGCAAGCTTGCTTCAACCTCTTCCGGCGTACGCAGCTCCTGGATCCCCAGACGAGTCAGCTCATCCCGCATTGGCTGAACCATATCTCTCATGTATTGATCAAATGACATCGACATTCAGTTTCACTCCTTATAATGGTTGTTCTATGATCTTGTTTGAAAAGTTAGAGGACAATAGCTATGCACCAACGAATGCGTCCATATCGAAAAAAATGGATACACGCTGTGCTATTCCTATTATACATCCCCATGCAATGAAAGCAAGGTTCAGACAACACCTGCGGAACAGCTTTCTCTCACTTATTATGGCTAATGGTCTGGCAAAATATGCTGACACGCTAACTCTGGAAGGCAACCTTAAAGGTTGTTCCATGCCCTTCTTCGGACTCAACGGTAATTGTGCCGTTATGGCGCTCGACAATGCTTAAACACATGGATAGTCCCAGTCCGGTTCCTTTTGCTTTGGTTGTATAGAACGGTTCGAACAGCTTTTCCTGCTTAACCGGCGGTATTCCTGGCCCCGTATCGTGCACACACAGCTCCACCCTGTCATCGACCATACGGGTTTCCAAGGTAAGCACACCTTTTTCGGTCATTGCTTCCATTCCGTTACGAGCCAGATTCAGTACGACTTGTTTGATTTCTTTCGCATTCAGATGCAGCTTCGGTACGTTATGGGCCAGCATCAGTTCGATGCTCTGACCTCGCAGATTGGCGTCTGCCCATAGCAAAGGACTGAGTTCATGAATAATGTCGTGTAATTGTGATTCTTCTTTTTCGGCAATACGGTTCTGAGCCAGGGACAGAAAATCATTGATGATACTGTTGGCTCTGTCCAGTTCCTCCATCACGATCCGATAATAATGATTCAGGGAATCCGGACTCTTTTCCTGCATTAACTGAAGGAACCCTCGCACCACAGCCATCGGGTTGCGAACCTCATGTGTAATGCTTGCCGCCATCTGTCCCACCAAGCTTAGACGATCCACATTATCAAGTTCGTTACGTAACATCTCAAGCTCGGTAACATCCTGAATAATGAGCATAGCTCCAGAGACTTCCTTCGAGCCTTTCGCAGCATAAGCATAGATTGGCACTGTCCGGGACAGAAATACATGCGAGCCGTATCGCACCGTCAGCACACTTACTTCACCATGGACAACGGCTTGCTGGATGCTTTGTTCCATTTTATCTGCCTGTTCATGCTCGACAAATTGACTGGCGTGTTGCCCAATTAAGTTATGTGCCGATGTGCATGGAAGCTGTTCTTTTGCCGTTTGTTTCATCAGTTCGTTTACAAACACAACTTTGCCTTCGACATCTACCGTGGCTATAGAAAGAGGTACTGCATTTAAAACCTGGTGCAGTTTCTCCGTTTCACTCATGTAATGGTGATGCACTTCGGATAATTGCTGTTCCATTCCGCGATAACGTCCCATCCGATCCAGCCACAGCTGGCTCATGCCCCCGGCAGCCAGTGCACCTGCTGTATATCCAAGTGCTGACAAAATCAGATAAAGCTTGGAATATGTCGTGTCAGGATAGACATAAACCACCCATAACAGACTCGCAACAGCCAGTTCAGCGGTAATCAGCGCGATGACCGTATTCATTTTGCGGGAACATGTATTATGCTTGAATCGTTTGGCAGACAACCATACAATAGGATAGAGAAGTATTCCCGTATGAAGAAGAAATCCGTACAGATCATAGGGATGTGCTAACAGAAAATAGAAGAGAATATGTAGAATAGACAAGGCAGCGCCTATGTGGGCTTTACAATATAGAATCGCAAGAGTAACCGGGATAATACTCAGGGATATAGGAGCGGTCTCGGAACCTACGGATAATGCAAAAAGTAAACAGAGCAGCACACTAATGATACTTGTTGCCGCAAAGCTGAAATTGACTTGATCTGCATGATCCATTCGCATGACCTGTTGTTTGGAGAGACCCAAATAAAATAAGGGAATCAGGAATACTGCCGATCCGGCCAGCAGTACTTGTAAAAGAATGTCCTTTAACGCAACCACAACGTCATCTCCTCCTCTGCCTGCACATTCCCTCATTTAACTCTGATTAAAACATAGGCGACAGCATATTACAATATATCGCTTTAGGCTGCATAATAGAACACCGAATCACCCTGTCTGATTTCAGAAAAAGGCAGTAACAGACATTGTCTATAAAAAAAAGACAAAATCAATCAAAAAGAAGGTAATCATGAATGTATGACGTTATCGTAATAGGCGGCGGTTCCGCAGGTCTGATGGCTTGTGTGGCAGCTGCTGAGCACGGAGCATCTGTACTTTTGCTGGACAAAGGAGATCAATTAGGCCGCAAACTGGGCATTTCCGGCGGAGGACGCTGCAATGTAACCAATGCCAAAGAAACGGATGAGCTTATTCGACATATTCCGGGTAATGGACGTTTTTTATACAGCTCGTTTCAAAATCTGGACAACCAGGGTATCATGCGTTTTTTTGAAAATCTCGGCATTGCCTTGAAAGAAGAAGATAACGGAAGAATGTTCCCCGTCACGGACAAAGCCAAGACGGTTGTTGATGCACTTGTCGGGAAAATTGTTTCTCTTGGTGTCGAGATCCGTACGAAAGAACCTGTTAAAGAGCTTATTCATAACGGTCAGCAAGTGCAGGGCGTTAAGCTCGCTTCAGGCAAAATCATTCACGGCCGCTCCGTTATTATTGCAACAGGCGGCAAATCTGTGCCGCAAACCGGTTCCACAGGTGACGGATACCCTTGGGCAGAGGCAGCTGGTCATACCATCACAGAATTGTATCCAACCGAGGTGCCGATCGTATCCGGAGAGAGCTGGATTCAGTCCAAGGAATTGCAGGGCTTGTCTCTGCGTGACATCGCGCTATCCGTACTGGATGCCAAAGGCAAAACCGTCATTTCCCACCGCGGAGATATGATCTTCACCCATTTTGGCGTATCTGGCCCGGTTGCCCTGCGTTGCAGTCAGTTTATTCGCAAGGTTCAGATGAAATCAGGGAATACACAGGTCACCATGAGCATCGATCTCTTCCCTGACTTTACCCCTGCTGCGCTGGAAGCACAAGTGAAGCAAGGCCTAGAGCAGGAGTCACGCAAGGCTGTCAAAAATATTTTGAAAACATGGGTGCCTGAACGTCTGATTCCACTATTGATGAAACGAGCGGAGATCGGGGACGATCTGACATTTCACCATTTTCCAAAAGGGATGTTAAACCATCTATGCGAATTGATGAAATCCTTCACTTTCCGTGTAGACGGCACAAGATCACTTAAAGAAGCCTTTGTTACCGGAGGTGGGGTTCACTTAAAGGAAATATACCCCAAAACGATGGAATCCAAGCTGCTGCCCGGACTATTCTTTTGCGGCGAGGTGCTCGATATTCACGGTTACACCGGAGGTTACAATATCACCGCTGCTTTCTCTACAGGCTATACTGCGGGCATGCATGCCGCGGAGTACAAACATGTTAATGCGTAGGTAATATGTTAAACGCTAACGATCACCACAAGCCTTATTTCCTGAATATTGACCCTCTTCAAATTCTAACGATCACCAGGAACGCTATTTGGCTCAAAACAGGCCTTTCCAGCTTGAAATGAGCTATTTCTATTAAAATAACGTCTCTGGCTTTAAAGCCCCCTAATCCAATTGGACACTCAAAGCTACCTCAGATACACTAAATGAAATGAGGAGAGTGTTCATG
>NZ_VEIO01000118.1 GCF_007680605.1 Paenibacillus xylanexedens | reverse complement strand
TGAATGCGGGCCATCAGCTGCGTTGCTTTGAGTGAATGGCCCCCCAGCTCGAAGAAGTCATCCCGGATACTTACCGGTTGCGAAAGACCTAGCACGTCCTGCCAAATGGCGGCTAGCTTCGCTTCGATCTCGCTTCGCGGCGCAGCGTATTCACCGGTTGTCTGTAGCAACCCTTGGGGCTCCGGTAGTGCCCTCCGGTCTACT
>NZ_VEIO01000117.1 GCF_007680605.1 Paenibacillus xylanexedens | reverse complement strand
ACATACGATAAGCAGGAGTACGAGGAAAGCACGATGCAAGGACTGCTGGACAACTACAGGAAGCAGTTACTTTCAATCGTTGAGCATTGCATGCAACAAACTGAAACCGAACTGACCCCAAGCGATTTTGTAATGCCAGGGTTACTTTAGAAGATCTAAATGAGCTATTCAGCAACCTATAGTAGAAGTGGGGGGAAGTAGTCGAT
>NZ_VEIO01000116.1 GCF_007680605.1 Paenibacillus xylanexedens | reverse complement strand
CCGCTGATCGCTAATAAGTTAGCCGATTCACCCCTGTACAGCGATGCGTCCGCCAGATTCAACACAGTGCCTGCATAAGCTGATGGCACTTCCATGTCTTTGCCGTATACAAGCAACACTCTTGCGCCACTGTCTTCCAGCATGTACGTCATCCGATCCGGCGGGTACGCCGGGTCGATCGGCATGTAGGCGCCGCCGGCTTTCAA
>NZ_VEIO01000115.1 GCF_007680605.1 Paenibacillus xylanexedens | reverse complement strand
AAAGCCGGCGGCGCCTACATGCCGATCGACCCGGCGTACCCGCCGGATCGGATGACGTACATGCTGGAGGACAGCGGCGCAAGATTGTTGCTTGTATACGGCGAGAATGTGGAAGTACCGCCAGCTTATGCAGGCACTGTGTTGAATCTGGCGGACGCATCACTGTACACGGGAGAACCAGAAAACCTGCCAGCAATCAGCGGCGCAA
>NZ_VEIO01000114.1 GCF_007680605.1 Paenibacillus xylanexedens | reverse complement strand
CTATGGGCCTTGGTGGACTCGAACCACCGGCCTCACCCTTATCAGAGGTGCGCTCTAACCAACTGAGCTAAAGGCCCGCATATACATCCCATATCCCTAACGAGGGGGCAAAAAAAATACCCCAAAGGGAATCGCTTGGCGGCGTCCTACTCTCCCAGGACCCTGCGGTCCAAGTACCATCGGCGCTAGAGGGCTTAACGGTCGTGTT
>NZ_VEIO01000113.1 GCF_007680605.1 Paenibacillus xylanexedens | reverse complement strand
GCTCCCCGAACAGGACTCGAACCTGTGACAACTCGATTAACAGTCGAGTGCTCTACCAACTGAGCTATCAGGGAATATGTTTCAGAGCATTGTTCTCTGAAAACTAGATTCGAAACGAAACGTACGCGATTTAAAACTTGCATTTTGGATAAGCCCTCGACCGATTAGTACTGGTCAGCTCCATGCATTACTGCACTTCCACCCCCAGC
>NZ_VEIO01000112.1 GCF_007680605.1 Paenibacillus xylanexedens | reverse complement strand
ATCGACCCGGCGTACCCGCCGGATCGGATGACGTACATGCTGGAGGACAGCGGGGCGGATCTGTTGCTTATATACGGCGGGAATGTGGAAGTACCGTCAGCTTACGCAGGCACTGTATTGAATCTGGCGGATGCATCGCTGTACAGGGGTGAATCGGCTAACTTATTAGCGATCAGCGGCGCAAGGGATCTGGCGTATGTGATCTATAC
>NZ_VEIO01000111.1 GCF_007680605.1 Paenibacillus xylanexedens | reverse complement strand
AGGACTCGAACCTGTGACAACTCGATTAACAGTCGAGTGCTCTACCAACTGAGCTATCAGGGAATAATATGCATTTGGACTGCAAATGCAATTCATCGTACAACGTCCACATGCAGAGCCTGTTTTCTATGTAAGATGAAAGAGTTCGCTTGGCGGCGTCCTACTCTCCCAGGACCCTGCGGTCCAAGTACCATCGGCGCTAGAGGGCTTA
>NZ_VEIO01000110.1 GCF_007680605.1 Paenibacillus xylanexedens | reverse complement strand
AGGACTCGAACCTGTGACAACTCGATTAACAGTCGAGTGCTCTACCAACTGAGCTATCAGGGAATAATATGCATTTGCAGTGCAAATGCAATTCATCGTACAACGTCCACATGCAGAGCCTGTTTTCTATGTATGATGAAAGAGTTCGCTTGGCGGCGTCCTACTCTCCCAGGACCCTGCGGTCCAAGTACCATCGGCGCTAGAGGGCTTA
>NZ_VEIO01000010.1 GCF_007680605.1 Paenibacillus xylanexedens | reverse complement strand
AACCTTCACGTCATTCTGCAAGCAGAATGTTTACTCACTCGTTGTTCAGTTTTCAAAGATCAAACTTGTTCAGTCACTGTCACTCATTCGCTTCAGTAACTTTTATATCATATCATTTCCGAACCAACTTTGCAAGCTTTTTTTCAAGTTTCTTTCGAAGCTTATTATTATTTGCTTGCCGCACCGCGTAAGCTGTGTTTTCTTGGCCGGATTTAGAATATACCATAACGTACAACCCTTTGACAACTTGTAAAATATCCCAGTAGGTATTCTTTTAAAAAGATTACTGATTACTATTATATAAGAACCTCAACACACTTGTATAATGAATATTGATACTACACTAATATGTTGCATTGTTTTAAATACTTATTACTGCTCCTGCACATCAATTAATAGAATAAGAATAAGCAGGCCATTGTTTCCTTAATGATTATCCTCATGCCTGCATCCATCATATCCCCCTCTCATCCATTGTTATAGATAAAGCTAGCCTTGGTAGCATGTACTCATTTATTCTAGTCTCTAAACAACCGCACTTACTTCCTCACCCTACTTCATCCCATCGGAAAATCTGGCCATTACCACGGTATCGTAATACTGTCCATCCGCATGCCGTCGATCTCGCTTGAGTACACCTTCAATTTCAAAACCGGCTGCCTCATATAATCGTATCGCTTTATCATTCGTTGCAAGTACCTTCAACGTTACCTTTTCAATCCCTTGTTGTTCTACCCATTGTAAAGACGACTCCAATAACTCTCTTCCTATGCCATATCCCCAGAAAGAACGGGCAACACATACTCCAAACTCAACCTGATGCGAAAAACGCTTTAACTCAGATCCGGCACACCTGCAGTACCCGACAATGTCACCTGATGCCACTGCAACCAGAAACAGATGGTTACGCTTTGCGGTATCCATGCGAATCAGCTCTCTGAATCCAGCAACATCAATGAAGGCTTCTCCCGCTTCACGATCCATGTTTTCCGTCTCTCCGTCCAGCTGCACACGAAGTGAGCACAACGTATCCGCATCCTTTTCCACGGCTGAACGAATGGTATATTGCATCCCTTTGACTCGATACTCCCGGTCATCAATGATCATCTTGCCCCTCTCACACCTTTCACGCTTATCATTAAACAACATTATCTACTCCGGTTAGGGTACATTCTATACTCTCGTTGCGTCATTCTCCACTTAATAATGCTCTTTTCAGTGCAATTACCTAATTCAATCTGGCTTGAAACCCCGAATCTTCAACTTGCCAGACTGACAACTCTTCCACCTCAACCCACCTCTGACGGGCTTTTCCCCGTTAACATCTTGAACACCTGGCTAAAATACGTCGCATTTCGGAACCCCGTCATCTCACTGACTTCGTACACCATATAATGTCCCGACTGCAAAAGCTCCACTGCCCGCTGGATACGATACCCGTTCAGATAGCTGACAAAATTCTCTCCCGTTACCCTTTTGAATAGCTGGCTTAAATACTTGGGGTGCACAAAAAGACCTTTAGCAATGGACTCAAAACTGATTTCCTCTGCATAATGCTCCTCTACGTATTGTTTCACTTGTGCGATAAGCTTGTTGCTTTTCTTCTCCCCCATCTCCTTCCGGATCTGCTCCAGCCATCCCTTAATGACGCCATCCATCCAGTTTATGAGATCATGCAAGGCATATTTAGACTGTATTTCACGCAGAAAATCACTCATCGTGAGTGGCGGTGTCAGCAACGGATGTTGCTTTTTCCAGCTGTGCATCATCGTATCAAATAAACTAACCGCTACCACCTGGGTATCCTGAATGCTCGCACAGTTCCCCTCATGCAGCGATTGGAATAGTTGATGCCAGACCTCCTCCGCCTCATTAATACGTAGATCAGTCCACGCCTCATCCCACTGATGGAGCAGCAAAGAATAATCCGTCATACTCTGCTCCACCCCTTCCGCTGTTTCCACATGATATATGCGGTTTCCGCCCTGAAACTCGGCTCGTTCTACAGCTTCCCTGCTCTCCAGATAAGAGTCGATAACCTCGCAGGGATGATCTTTCACCCGACCAATGCCGGCGCTAACTTCAATTTTCAGATACGTAAAGATTTGATCAATCATCTGGCCTACGAGAGCCTGCAAGTCCTCCAAATAATCCTTGTCTCCGAGCATAACGAGCACAAATACCTGATCGGAATAATCCACCACCTCTACCTGGCCATTTGCCATCCTAGCGGCCTGCTGCTTTACGGTCTCCTGAATGATATCCGCCGCTCCATAACGTAACAGTTGCCAGTCCCGCTCTTTCATACGTGTCATAAACCCCGGACGATTCAGCTGCAAACTGACTGCACGAACTTTATCATAGATTGCAAATCCGATATATTCCATCCGTGCCTCGGGTAATTCGTCCGCTCGATAACGTGTAGTCAGCAACTCATGAAGGAACTGTTTGCGTAAGTATGGGAGCACGCGTCCCGCTTCTTGTTTGTACGTCCGCTCCAGCCGCTCTCGTCGCTCTCGCACATCTTGTTCCAGTAACACCTCCCGCAGCACTGACTCAATCTCCTCCACCTCTGCTGGCTTTAGCAAAAAGTGATTCACGCCCCAGCGCATAGCCGCTCTGGCGTTTTCGAATTCGTCATATCCGCTAAGGATGATAATCGGCAAGTGGGGATAGTCACGCCGCAGTTCCTGCGTGACTTCAAGCCCGGTCATACCCGGCAAGTATACGTCGGTCATGACAAGATCGGGATGCACGCGGTGGAACAGCTCAAGTGCGTCCACCCCGTTTGCCGCTGTACCAGCAATACTCAGGCCCAAGGAGGGCCAGTTAATATGCTCGGTCAGCGCTTTAATAATATGCGGGTCGTCATCGACAAGCATAATGGTTTTCATCATTTTTCACCGTCCAGCCACAGATTTAATTGCTCTTCGGTCTCAATGCGCGGTAGTGTAATCTCCACTTCGACACCGCCTGAACTTCCATTCCGTAGTTGCGCGCCATACCTTTGTCCACAATACAACTGAATGCGTTGATGTACATTACGAACACCGATACCGCGCGCATCCTCCATGTTCCAATCCTCCGGCAAACCTTGTCCATTATCCGTGATTCGAATGGTGATGTCAGCAACAGATCCTTCCGCCGGGGCAATACATACTTGGATACGCAACGTTCCTTCTGATGGATGCCCATGCATCACCGCATTTTCAATAAAGGGTTGCAAGATGATCTTGGGGATGTGGCACCCACGTATACGTGGGTCAATGCGCTCCTCATATTGAATCGAGAACGGTAAGCGTTCAGATTGAATGCTGACGTAACAACGGGCATGCTCTAATTCATCCCTTACACGGATAAACAACCGGCCCCCACTCAGCCCGATCCGTAGCAGCTTGCTCAATTGCACAATCATACGACTAATGTCCTTCGCTTCATAATCAAGTGCACGCCAGTGAATCATATCCAGCGTATTGTATAGGAAATGGGGTTTGATCTGAGCCTCAAGCAAGCTGGTTTGTGCTTCCCGTTTCGCTCGGCTCTCTTCCTTGACCTGCTCCATCAGCATCGTAAGCTGTGAAGCCATATGGTTAAAACCATACGCGAGATGGGCGTACTCCTCTGTAAACGACAGTTTTACACGCGTATCGAAGTCCCCTTTTTCAAGCTGTCTCATTCGTTTGATCAGTTGGCGCAGAGGCCGAATAATCTGCCGTACAAACAAATATGCAAGTACAGCCGAGCATAACAGTCCAAACACGGCGATGCCGAGAATCTGCCAACCTGCTTGGCGCACCGGGGATAACAAGGTATATACAGGAATGGTCTGCACAAGACGCCACTGAAGCATAGCAGGTCTGGAGTACAGCACCAACTCTGCTCCACCCGGTTGACCTGATACCACCTCGAATCCATCTTCCCCAGGCCGAGCATGCTCCTGAATCCAGGCACTATCTATAATAGAAGAAGATGAATCGGTCCCGTCCACCGTTCCTTGAATTATAGTCTGTTTTTCTCCAGAACGTGATCGATCTTCTTGATCAGACGCACCTGCACTCCACCCTGACGGATCCGCTTTCCCCATCCGCATCACCACATTGCCTGCGGTATCGACCAGCAGCACTTTGCCATCGAGCACCATTGGAACATCGGCAAACCTGCGTACGATATCCGCTCTGCTTAAACGAATGAGTACGTAAGCGACCGTCCCCCCTCGACTGTCATAGATGCGCTGTGCATATCCCACTAAAGATTGCCCTGACTCATTTTCACCTAACGGAACCCAGGCTGCGTCCGCTTTATCCAGTGCTGCAAACCATGAATCATTCGATATAACATCTACAGGGAAAATACGGTCAGCCATCGTCACCGTCACTTCATTAAAGGCATCGGTGTACAGCTCAATCGAGGTAATCCCTTCACTCACCACCATGGTATGATCCAGAATTTTTGAAACCTCTCTCCGCTGATGGATCTGTGCCAACCTGCCCGTACGGGATGTATCCAACAAATTGGACAGCTCCCTGTTGCTTGCAAGCCCATAGGCCGTGCCTGTTACCCCAGTAATAAAATCAAAGCCCCGCCTGGTGCTCTCATTCAAAAGAGCAAGACGTGCTTTGCTGATTTCGGCAAATGTGACCGCCGAGAAGGATTGGTAGGCCAGCCATACAATAATGGAAACAAGCAACAAATTAAACGCAATAAAGCAAGTCACCATCAATGTGGAGAGCTTGCTTTGTTGCAACTTTTGAAGAATGTAGGTAGACCATCTTGTTTTTCGCACTCGGAATCAACTCATTTCGTCTTGGAATTACCCTTTGAGCCCAGAGGTCGCGATTCCTTCCACGAAGTACTTCTGACACACGATAAATACGATAAAACATGGCACAAGGGATAAAACAGACATTGCAAACATCGGACCCCAATCGGACTGTGAGCTCGAATCCAGGAACAGGCGTAGTCCCAGCGGAACGGTGTACTTGCTCACATCGCTCAGGTAGATCAATTGACTGAAGAAATCATCCCATGTCCACAAGAACGTAAAGATCATCGTCGTTACCAGTGCCGGAAAAGCGAGCGGGATAATGATTTTGGTATAGATTCTTACCGGGCCACAACCGTCGATCGTCGCAGCTTCATCCAATTCCCGAGGTAATCCCCGGAAAAACTGTACCATCAGGAAGATGAAGAATGCATCCGTTGCCAGCCATTTTGGTACAACAAGCGGCAAGTACGTATTCACCCACTCCAACTTATTAAAGAGAATATACTGCGGGATTAGCGTAACATGATGCGGTAGCATAATCGTCATCAGCATTAGCCCGAAGCAGATCGCTTTGAAGCGGAAGTTTAGCCGGGCGAAGGCATAGGCGGCCATCGAACAGGAGATCACATTGCCCAGCACGGCTCCAAGCGACAGAACGACGGAGTTGGTCAGAAATTTGGAAAAGGCATTCCCCTGAGCACCGGACCAGCCTGTCATGTAATTTTGCCAATTCCACTCCTTTGGCCAGAACCAGGTCTCCGTAAAAATCATATGCCCCGGCTTGAACGAACTGCCCAACATCCACAGAACAGGATAGAGCATCACAAGGGCAATACCTGAAATCAGTACATGTTTGGTGACAATCCATGCTACGGAGTTACGTTGTCCAATCATGATTTTCCACCATCCTCATAGTGTACCCACAACTTGCTGCTGCGGAATACGAGCAATGTAAATACGCCGATCAGGATTACCAGCACCCACGCCATGGCAGAAGCATAACCCATCTGGAAGAAGGAGAACCCTTTTTTGTATAGATAGAGAGAGTACATCAATGTGGAATTTACCGGACCCCCGCTGCCGTTACTGATAATGAAAGCCTGTGTGAACGATTGAAAGGACGTAATCAGCTGCATAACTAAGTTAAAGAAGATGACAGGTGACAGGATCGGCAACGTGATATAGAAAAATCTCCGCATCGGACCCGCACCGTCTACCGCAGAAGCTTCATCATACTCCGGTGGAATCTGTTTGAGCCCTGCCAGGAATATGATCATGGATGAACCGAACTGCCATACAGACAACAGAACAATGGAATACAGTGCGTACTTCGGATTAGCAACCCAGTCAGGTGCTTTAATGCCTACCATCGCCAGTACGCTGTTGAGCAATCCGTCACCGCCCAGCATTTTGCGCCACAACATTGCGATAGCTACGCTACCTCCCAGCAATGTCGGGATGTAATACACGGTGCGGTATATGCCAAGTCCGCGAATGCCTTTGTTGAGCAGCATCGCGACAAATAGGGCAAAAATCAGTTTGAGTGGAACGGAGACAGCAACGTAGGTAAATGTCACCTGAAGTGACTTGGTGAACAGCTTGTCAGACGTAAACATGGTGACGTAGTTATTCAGACCGACCCAGTTCGGGGCCGCCAGGATACTATAATCTGTAAAGGAAATGTATAACGAAGCAAGCATGGGACCCAGGGTCAGAAATACTAATCCGACAAGCCAAGGGGCGAGAAAAAGCAGTGCGGCTCCATTATGGGCGTATCGACGTTTCATGCGCCGGGCGGCTACTTTCTCGATTCTGGCTTGACTGACCTGTGATGTCGTCATTTTCGCAACCTCCCCGCAGTATTTGAAGTTAATCAGAACGATTTCTGCCAGTTGTATCTGTAAATATATCTACGCGATATATTTACAGATACAGATACAGGTTAAACTCGTCTAGCTACAAGTTATATTCTCTTTACTGGCTTGATCCAAGCGTTGCTTTGGCACCCTCAATAAACTGGGCAATGATGTCCGTCATACTACCTTGGCCAAAAGCGATCTGTTCGCTTGCACTTTTGAAACTCGTGTCTACTTCAGCAAAACCTTGCGGGTATGGTGGGCTAATTTCACTGGAATGCTTTGATACAGTGTCAATGAATTGGAAAATGACTTTTTCTCCCTCTGACAGCTTCGGTTGCATCTGCTCACGGATGCTCGCATTGACCGGTACACCGCGCTCTGATCCAAGAATCGCTGTCGCTTCAGGGTCATTCACCATAAAGTCAATGAACATGGCTACTTCTTTTGGATGTTTGGATTTGGCATAACCGGACAGGAACTGGCCTGGCTTCAGATACTCGCCGATCCGTTGTTCGTTCACACCATGTGGCAACACTTGAATGCCAAGCTTATGATCCTGGTTTTTGTTCACTTGTTGGAACGTAAGCAGTTGGTTGGACCACGCAAAGTCCATAGCCGCTGTACCCAAAGAAATCGGTCTGGTTTCAAGTGCATTTGTTGTGGAAGCAGCGACTTCAGCGGATGTAGCCCCTCTGTTCTCACGCAACGCAGCCCACATCTCAAACCACTCTTTTAATTGGTCGCTTGTTGCCGTCATGGTACCATCCTCGAACAAACCTTTGCCGGACTGGCGTACAAATACCTCAAACATATTCGTAGCACCGGAAATATCAGCCGAACCGTAGAATCCGTCTCCCTTCGCCGCAGCAATCTTGGCTGCAATGGCCGAGAAGTCCTCCCATGTCCAGCTTTCCTTCGGCTCTTCAATGCCCAGTTGCTGGAATAATGTTGCATCGTAAATGACACCTGGCGCATTCACCCCAAGGGTGATGGCATATAATTTATCGTCGATCGATCCGGCTGTAATCATGCTCTTGTCGTGGTCTTTGATGCGTAGCTCTTTATCTGCATAAGGCGTCAAGTCAAGCAAAGCACCGCGCCGTGCAAAGTCCGTCAGAAACGCGTAATCCATCTGGATGATATCCGGAGCGTTCGAGCCTGCAACCTGAGTCGTAAGTTTGTCAAAATATCCATCCCAGCCCGAATATTCAGCTTTAATCGTAATGCCTGGATGTTTCTCTTCAAACAGTTTAATCACTTTGGTTGTCAGATCATGTCTGGTCTGTGATCCCCACCAGGTCATGCGCAGTTCAATTTTGTCGGAAGCACCGCCTTGGCCTGATTCACCGGAAGATGCCGGTGTGCTTGAGGTTCCTCCAGAACAGGCTGTAGCGAATAATAACAGGGACAGGCAGAACAGGGTTACCCACTTTTTGTTGATGATCATGAATGAATTTCCTCCCCTTTTTGCTTATATGAAATCGCTTACAAAACTATTGTAATCGCCTGTCCCTTTACATGACATAAACAAAAGTAAGCTATCCTGTCAAAAAAGTAAGGGGTTCATCGGAAAGAAAAACCACCGGAAACCACATTCCCGGTGGCGCTCATTCCTTCATGATGGACAAGGAGTAAAATGAAACAGCTAGGAAGCTGGTACGACCTAGTTTAACCGGAATGCACGGCAGAAGCTGCAGACTTCGCCGGGCGCTCCGATAAATATTTTTCCATTTTGGCTACCTCTGTTCCAGCCAGCATCATAATCCCGATCCCGTGATTATCATTCGTAACGGTACGCAAATCTTGATCGTAGTATTCAGCCGTGAATGCATATCTTGAGCCGCTACATACACCATGAACGTTCCCTTGACGGTCAATGGCGTTGCTTACCAGTCCCTTCCAGGCCCGTTGAGCCGCTGTAACGTATGCCGAAGGATCTTTAAACCAGCCGAAACGCACACCACGTGCGAAACCATACGCAAACATGGCTGTACAGGAGGCTTCCAGATACGTTTCTGAATGATTCAACACCTGATGCCAGAGCCCGCTTTCGCTTTGCAGTGCTGCATAACCCTCGCATAGCTCGTTGAAAAACTCGATTAAAGCGGGACGCTCCGCGTGATCTTCAGGCAATGCCTCCAGTACTTCCGTCAGGGAGAAAAGAGTCCACCCGTTACCACGCCCCCAAGGAATCTGAGTCGCCTGTTTATATTTGAAATCATATACATGAGACATGATCTTGTATTCAGGCATAAACAAATATTTGCGATACAGTGAAAACTGTTTGGCCGCCTCATCGAGTGCTTCGGATTTCCCTGTCACACGAGCATACCGCACCAAGAATGGTGTACTCATGTAAAGGTCATCCGCCCACATCGTATTCTCGGCATATTCCCCAGCACATGTGCGATAGAACGCCCCGTCCGCTTGACGCTCCAAACGGTTAAGCATAAAGTCTGCGATTCGTTCGGCAATGGGAAGGAAAGTTGGTTCCTTGCATTCCGTATATGATTCCAACATCGCTGAGCCGAAGGAACCACAGTTGTCCAACATTTTCAACATAATTAACTGCTGATTAATAGAAGGGAAACCATACTGCTCACGATCCCATACAGAGTACTCATACATCCGGGTGCATGACTGTACATGTTCTGCGGCATAACGCGTAATATCTGTTCTTTGCATATATCGTCCCGCCTGGAGCAGGCCATAGACTGTGACACCCAGCGGGTAGTCCCAACGTCCGTAGTTGGTTACACTGCCCACGGTCCATTTATTGCTCAGCATCGCATTTTCATAATAAGGTCGGATGAACGTGTCTGGCCGATCCAAACGCCAGTACGTCCGCTCTGCTTGCGAAACGCCGCTCGTCCCTGTACCTTGCTGTCCTGCATTAGTCCGGTACACGCGATCCAAGCGCATCAAGTCTGCAAGTTCCGGCTCGCCTCCAGATTCAAAAGGACCTGCATAGAACCAACATTCCTCCAATGCTCCCTGCACTCGTTGCGGAAGCTCCAACTGAAGAGACTCCGTACCGACGGAAGCTTTCAGGTCAAATCCCCATGAGCCAGCACCGGCTTGACATTCACTTCGTACCAGAAGATCATTTCGGCCAAATGCGGCTTCTACCTGCACTTCAAACGATCCTGCATTTTTTATTGTTGCAACCGACTTGTCCCCGAGCCAGATCTGTATTGGACCAGAGGATTGTCCGGATAATCGAACTGGACGTCCAGAGGTATCACGATTGTTCAGGTGCGTCCATGCATAAGCATGTCTGCCCGGAAGCAGTCCATAGATTCGTTCCAAAGCCGGTTTATTCCGATCGGAAGCAGACCACTGGGTCTCTGGCAACCATTTAAGATCACTCTCTCCTTGACTCGCGAGCAGGTTTGGCTGGGCTTGTGCGGATGTCACAGGTTCAGAGAAGACCCATCCTGCTTGACCCGAACGCTCCTGAAAAGGAGAAAGCACATTAAGAATACGTACTTTGCCCTCATCAGAACCGAACTGGCATCCGAATCCGGCAGGGGTGTTTTTCATCTCCAGCCACACGGTATTCCAGCCAGGCTGAATGTCAATTCCAAGCTTCACCGTGGCATCTGGCGTTATCTCATCAATGACCGTAGAACGGTAGATCAACTCGCTGTTAAAATAAAAACGGACCGGTCCATAGCAACGTACCAGCACATCGAGATTACGGTTCTCATCCCCCCATACCAGTGCTGCGGCATAGGAGATGTGATCTTTCGGCGCATTTGGAAAGCGTTTACCAAGATTCAAATCATAAAGCCCTTTATCATTTTGCAAAATTCCGGAGTGCTGAAACGCCCGATATACGAAATCGGCCTGTGCATTAGCACCAATATATCTTTCGGCAAGCACCTTCAATACCTGCTCCTGATCTTCTCCAAATCGATAATACATGCTCTGCGGTTCACTGAAATACGTTGTCATTGAATGCCACATTCCTCTCATGTTGAAGTACTTCTCCATCTTATAAAGCCCATGCTTGTTTACAGGACGTTGTTCACTTATTTTCAGGATATAGATATAGCGCTTAACCTCAGTAAGGTTGCCCCTTTGTGGGGATGACAAAAGTATTACTTTTAACATTCATACCGATTAATAATCCTAGTATAACTGACATAGCTCATGGTGGCTATAGATTTTTGTTTACGCTTACAATACAATCGAAAATCCTCTCTTCGCTCACCAAAACCATGAAATATATGGTACCTGTTACAATCATGGTTAAAAGAAATTCGAGACGTAGCCGATATATATGAGGTAGTTTAATAACAACACATACTATTTTGGAAAGGACAGATTTATATTGAATACGCTAGAATCTCTGGTCAATTCGATGCCCTTCGTACGTCAAATGTTCCGTGATGATATCTCCATATCGATCAATGATCATGAAAAGGTATTATATTTCTCCGAAGCCCAAAGTCTAGATATTGGTGTAAAAGCCGGCGACGAACTACATGATGACTACAAACATTTCAAAATGCTAAGCAACAAGGATTCCCGCACTATTGTACGTATGCCTGGTGATCTCCAAGGGAGGCCGTTCGATTCCATCCTCATCCCTGTAAAAGAAAACGGACAAGTTGTCGGCATCCTGGGGGTCAACTATGCACTTGATAATCACCTGACACTGGAAACGCTGATTAGCGAAAGTGAAACAACAATCAACTCCCTTGTTGGCGGCATTCAGCAAATTGCAGCTCATTCGGAGCAACTGTCAACAACCTCGGAGGAAATTTTGCGAAATTCTAAGAAGGCATCCGAAAATTCAATTAACGTCACAAAAGTCACTAACGTGATTCGTGAAGTGTCCGAACAAACCAATCTACTTGGATTAAACGCAATGATCGAGGCCGCTCGTGTCGGTGAGCAAGGAGCCGGATTCGGCATCGTAGCTAGCGAAGTACGTAAACTCTCCGATCATACAAAACAAGCTGCATCGGATATCGAGACCTCTCTGGGCAGTGTGCAGCATTCCATGAAATATATGGAACAAGAAATTGGCCAGATTACGACAGCAACTGGAGATCAAGCCAAGCTTGTGACAGAATTTATGCAGAGTATCGAACAACTGAGCGAGACCAGTACGAATTTGAAAAAGTTTGTACAGCAGATGCTCGCGCTTGAGTAAACTTGAGTAATTTACCCTAGTCCTCACGAATTACATAAGAAATAGTCCCATCAAGACACACCTAGAGCCTCCGCTGTCATTCCCTGTTCGGGAAATGAGCGGAGGCTTGCTATGTACATGATTGAATATAGCATTCAGGCGTACACGGGAAAGAGAATGTACGTGCGAAAGCATACACTCGGAAGATCCTTATATCTCTACCGCAACACCAAAATGATCGGATACGACAGGCCCATTTTTACCATTTAACACAACGTTGGAGGTTTGAGCCTGGATAGGACGATTCGAGAAAATATAATCAATCCTTAGCGGTTGTTCATTATTCGCCCAGCCGGCAATCGCTTTGACTACAGTAGCTCCGTCGTCTTTTTGCCTGGCTGTCGTGTACAGATCATTCCAGCCATGCTCCATCATGTAATCGTAGCCTTGTCCACGAATCTCCGCCACATTGTTGAAGTCCCCCATCAGATACAACGGTTGATGCATATATGGTGCAAGCGCACGCTCGGTCAAATCCCATTGTCCCTTAAAAGGTTCCTGTGCATCATCCCACCAGTTATAATGTCCATTCACAAACCATGTGGATGTGGACTCACCTTCCGGGGTAGTCTCAATCCCGACGATTTTGCGTGTTCGATAGTTGTCATAATCCCGCATGTGGGATACGTATTCGCCGAATGTACGAGTAATGGGTGTTCGGCTTAGAATCGCCAGCCCCTCATCGTATGTACGAAACCCGATATGTGTTGGAATCCAGGTCCAGTAATACGTCTCGGTCAACTGCTGTAGGAGGACATGAGCGTAGTTATCTTTTTTAATCGTCACATCCGCTTCGGTTGCTGTATACGTCTGCAATTCCTCTTGGGTCAGCGCCGTTTCTTGAATCGGCTGGTTTACCTCTTGCATCGATATGATATCAAATTGATGTGTATTGATAAAATCAGCCAGTTGGCTGATCTTGTACCGTTGATTTTCTTCCGCCCAGGCATGGACATTTAATGTAAGGATTTTCATCTCTGTGCTCGCTCCTGTTGTTGAATATAGTCTTTATATGGCCGCCGCGCAGCCAGTACTGCTCCTGAAACGAATACATACGTTATAAGATAAGCATACACAATATGGAGTATTCGTGCAGTAGTTTCCGATGACGTCTGCACGAGCTTCTCCAGAACTGATATGATAGAAGGTATAATGGAAGGATTGAAACTCTAGGCCGTGACGTCGAAGACGTCATCATTAGTTAACCATGTATACCCCAGGAGATGGAATGATGAACATACCTAAGGATCAGATCATGGATGACACGCAGTGGCAAGCACTGATTCGTGAAGTTGCAGCTCTCTTCAACAACCTGACAATCATGCGTGGATTCCAATATTATAAACAGAAACGTGTTGGATCTATAAACTTCAACGATGCTCAGGCTATTACCGCCGAGGTACAAGGATCAGAATCTTACGAGGTCGTGCTCCGTATGCAGGACTTGTCCAGCAGTTATTGTGCCTGTCCGGTTAACTCTCCATGCAAACATATGGCCGCTGTATTGATGAGTTACGCCGAACAGCAAGGACGCCCCGTTCCTGCACTGGTCAATGCACATGCAAGTACTGCCTTGAAACAAACCAGCAAACCGGTAGGTTCTACTTCTGCGAGAGCTTACAGCTTTGGCGATGTTACGAAACAAGAGGAAGCTATCCAAGACAACTCTTCGGATGGCTACCAGTATAGCGAGATTAAGGAGCGGGCAACCGAACTCGCCGGAATGGACATTACGGAATGGCACGAACTATTTCGAGCGAGCCTCAAACGACTCGGCACAGGAACAGCAACGACGGCCTACGTTCAGGAAGCCGCGGATGAACTATACGCGATCAAACCCAAGATGTCAGTAGCGATGGATCAGCTGTTTGAGCTACATGTTCAGCTTTATCTCATGCGTTACTGTATACCGCCCGCGCGCAATTCGATTACGCATACTCCTGTGTATTTAAGTTACCCTGCCCAGCTGGCAGTAGACGCTCTCCAAAAAGGAATTGAGACCCTTCTGCTCCAGTCGCTGGACTTGTCCGGATTGAAGGGCACGGCACTTGAACAATTCTGGGCAAGGCTGGACGAAACTTCGGCTTATTTGCGGACAGAGATGTTGCCGGAGACAGCAAATATGATGTTCTTCACCCCTATTTACTCTAAGCTGTGGCTAAACTGGATTGTGCCCTGGCTTCGAGGTAGACAGGCAATGTTGGAGTCAGAACTACTTCTACTGAACGAAGCAGAAGCAAAGATCCTTTCGTCTGGAGGAGCTGTTACCGGCACAGAGAAGAACGCCAGAAAAGGAACTTTGCCATTGCCTCTTGTTCTGGCACAGAGCTGGATGTACTACCATCTGGAACAAGATTCATCGGCTTGGCAGAAACTCATCCATGGTAGCTCAGCTTATGGTATTCCTCCAGAACACCTGCTGTACTTTCTCCATACATTGACCGATGCAGCTGAATGGACACGTCTGTCCGAATGGCTGGTACAGCTCGGGCCTCTGCTCGCAAACCGCCGTAATGCTCCTTTACAGGATTACATGCGATTGTGGGATATCGCGATTCAGCATGTCCCGGACGCCGAGCACCGGATGTGGGACACGCTGGTCAGCATGCTTCCCCACTCCAGGCCTGCTTATGAGGATGCCATGCATTCGCGAGGACAGTGGCGCAGATGGATTGATTTTCAGCTGAGTACAGGCACTGAGCCTCTCGAATTCCGAGTAGCCGTATTGCAGCCCATTGAGAAAGATGCCCCTGAGTTGCTTTTGCCGTTCTATCATCAGGCGGTGGAGCGTTATATCGTGCACAAGAACAGGGATGGTTATAAAGCCGCAGTAAAGTTGCTGAAACGGCTGTCCAAAATATACAAAAAAATGAAGCAAGAGGAGCCGTGGGAGCAGTTCATCACTGCACTGGCTGTTCGCAACAGCCGTTTGCGGGCCCTGCAGGAGGAGCTTCGGAAAGGTAAACTGATTCCATGAGTCTAATTCACCCTTATACCGAAACGATTGAGGTACACGTAGCTTTGACCGGTTATGGCGACGCGCTATTTTACGGTGCCCTGAATACACATCACTTTGTGTCAGGCCAGTCGTTGAAGCAGCGTCTATTCGCATGGCATGCTCCCTCCTTTTACGGTACGGAGCTTGAAATCCGACAGATTGAAGAGATTGAGCTTGTCGTCTTGCCTGCGGAAGAGGTTCTCCCATTCTTTGCGGAGATGAAGACCCTGATTCATATTGAGTGGAAGTGGGATGAGCAGGCCGAGTACCTGATCCGACTAGCCCCAATACTGTCCTCGTCTATTGATCATCGCAAGTATGTACCCAGCTTTGAGGCTTATCGTGCCGGACAACTGCAATGGACGTGGGACTTGGATAGTCTGAAAAAGCAGGATCTGGCTGCACTTCACCAAGCCATGCAACAGACGGACGAAAGTTTCGCTGAAGGACTTGGCGCAGCTTACTCCGCTGCTGTGTTCCAGCGCTGGTACAGCTCCGAAGAAGCGGCCACCGACCTACGGCGGGAGTTCCCGCAGCTCTTCCCCGAGCGCGGAGTGCTTCCGCGAACAGGTGGTCTTGATGCTCGGTCGTGGCTGGTGTCCATCGGCTGGAAAGCCGATGCTGCACCCTTCCGCCCGATGCTGCAATTGCAGGAGCCGGATGAGGACGACTTCTCATGGCGACTGCGTTTGGTATTACAGAACAAGCTGGACGCCGCTGTTCTCGTGCCAGTCATGCTGGATTCACGCGGACGACTGGAGGGCGAGTGGCCCGAAGGTTGGACGCCATTTATTCTGGATCGCTCGGCTGGCTGGCTGGATCAGCTACGTGCGCAACTGCCGCGTCTTGGTAGCTCCATCAGCGGCAGACGAGATATTCTGAGCGATCCGCTGGATGATCAGCAAGCCTGGCAGTTCCTGACCCAAGAGAGCGGTCGCTTGCTAGCCGCCGGATGGCAAGTGCTGTTGCCGGGCTGGTGGGAAGCCGCCCGGAAGAAAAAACCGAAGCTACGAGCCAAGGTAAAACCGGAGGAAGGCAGCGAGCGGGGCCAATCGTTCTTTGGATTGGACTCCATCATTCATTTTGACTGGCGCATCGCCATTGGGGACAGTGACCTTAGCGAAGAAGAATTTGCAGATCTCGTCGCCCGTAACGAACGCCTTGTTCGATTCCGCGGCGAATGGGTGCCGCTCGACCCCGATCTGCTGGAGCAGATTCGCAGAGCCATGGGCGGCGTGGATCGGGAGCAAGGACTCTCGTTCCAAGATATTCTGCACCTGCATCTGCTTCACAATGAACAGCGGGAATATGCCAAGCAGAAATGGAAGGAAGGTCAACAGGCTGAGGGCGAACAGGAAGCAGAGTCATCTCAGACCAGCGAAAGCATCCGGCTTGAGGTGGAGTTGAATGATCATCTGAACCGGGTCATCGCCCAGCTTGGAGGCGGACAAGGGGGAGCTCCTTCCCTGCCCGTTCCGGACGGACTACATGCAGAGCTGCGTTCTTACCAGAAGGAAGGTTTCGCTTGGCTTGGTTTTCTGCGCAGGTTCGGCTTAGGTGCTTGTCTTGCGGATGATATGGGTCTTGGAAAAACGATTCAGTTCATTACGTATTTGTTGCACATCAAAGAGCATGAGCCAAGACTGCCGGGACAAGCCCCCGCCCTTCTGATCTGTCCAACATCCGTACTCGGGAACTGGCAGAAGGAAATTAGCCGTTTTGCTCCCTCCATCCGTGTCAGTCTGCATTACGGGGCACGTCGGTTAAACGGAGAAGAATTCCGGGAGCAAGCCGAACAGTCGGATATTATCATTACCTCTTACGCCACGGCGACGCTGGATCAGGAACTGCTGGAAACCTATACATGGGCGGCCATCTGTCTCGATGAAGCACAGAATATCAAGAATGCCCAGACGAAACAGTCCGTGGCTGTACGTAGCTTCCCGGCGAAACATCGCATTGCGCTCACAGGTACCCCGATTGAGAATCGGTTGTCTGAGCTGTGGTCGATCTATGATTTCATCAATCCGGGTTATCTGGGCAGTGCCCGGGCATTTCAAACCCGCTTCATCAGTGCGATTGAAAAGGATAAGGATGAACAGCGCATGCAGGATCTGCAGCAGCTAGTAAAACCTTTTATGCTTCGCCGCAAGAAAAAAGATCCGAATATCCAGCTCGATCTGCCGGACAAAAATGAGATGAAAACGTATATTCACCTCACAGGTGAACAGAGTGCATTATATGACCAATCCGTGCAAGCCCTGATGGATAAAATGAAAGAGCTGGAGGGTATCAAACGCAAAGGCGCGATTCTCTCCGCGTTAACCCAATTGAAGCAATTGTGTGACCATCCACTCTTGCTCACCAAGGAAACGTTGCCTGAAGAGCTGCCTGCAGATGACCCGGCAACCTCAACTTATGATGTGTACAGCCCGCAGGACATGGCGATGCTGATCAGCCGCTCGGCCAAGCTGGAACGGCTGATGGAACTTGTCCGCGAGCTACGTGATGAGGGGGAACGATGCCTTATTTTCACACAATATATCGGCATGGGGCAGATGTTACAGCAAGTGCTGCGGCAGGAGCTGCAAGAACCTGTACTCTACCTGCATGGCGGCACGTCGAAGACAGCACGGGATCGCATGATTGAGGAATTCCAGTCTCGCACACTGCCTGCGGACAAGCAGCCTTCGGTCTTCATTCTGTCGATTAAGGCTGGCGGTGTCGGCCTGAATCTGACAGCAGCCAATCACGTCTTCCACTTTGACCGCTGGTGGAACCCTGCGGTAGAGAATCAGGCGACAGACCGGGCCTATCGGATGGGACAGACCAAGGATGTACAGGTGCACAAGTTTATCTCTCTCGGTACACTGGAGGAACGCATCGACGAGATGCTGGAGAGCAAGCAACAGCTTAGCGACAACATCATCACCAGCTCCGAGAACTGGATTACCGAACTGTCGACCGATGAACTGAAGGATTTATTCACGCGTCGCCGGGACTGGTCTGGTTAAACTTGGGGGCAAAATAAAAAAAGAGCGAAGCTTTGGAATGATGATTCCATCTTTGCTCTTTTTTGCTTTTGTAACGTTGTGGTTTGTGATTAAAGTACCATTCGAAACCTTGTTTTAGATCCCGGTCTTAACGCATGTTGCCAATGATGGAGGATCTGGAGTCTTGCATTTTTTTAATGAAATTAGTCATCAAATCAAAAGCTTCATTCCGCTTGTTGGACATGGACTGTAAACGAAGCATGTCCATTTGTTGCGAATTGCTGAGAGCATCAATCTGCGCTTTTAGCGTTTGCACTGCGGCTTGATCCCCGTTTTGCTGAGCTACTTGCAATTTTGCATTCAGATCGGCGATCTGTTGATTCCGGTTCTGTACCGCTTGAATTTGCACTTGTAATTGAGCATCCAGTAGTTTAGCACGTTCTTGCTGCACCATCATCAATGCCGTTTCAATATCCATGGAGGAAATGTCCACGCTGGATAACGAAGATATCGGTTGAATCGCATAACTGCTTGCTGCAGATGCCGAAGTAACAACCGATACAGCTGCAATTGCCGCAACAGCTGTTGAAGAGAGAAGCTTGATTGACTTTTTCATAGAATAGACCTCCCGACATATGTAGAAGACATCTGGTGAAGATTGACATCATTCGACATGATTATACCAGAAGGCCCAGGACTTTAAATCTATTTATTTTAAATTTCAGATAAACTCCTGCAGCTCGGAATGTGCTATAACTCTGCCCCATTGGTGCGGATCACGTTTTGATACCAGTAGAACGAGTCTTTGCGGTATCTTTTCAATGTACCCTTACCGTAATCATCCTGATCCACATAGATAAATCCGTAGCGCTTACTCATCTCGGACGTGCCTGAACTGATCATATCAATCGGCCCCCACATCGTGTACCCAAGCACCTCGACGCCATCGGCGATAGCAAGCCCCATCTGTTCAATGTGTTTGCTCAAAAAATCAATCCGATATGGATCATTCACCGTGCCGTCTTCGTTCAGCGTGTCATAAAAACCGGAACTGTTCTCCAGAATAAACACAGGCTTATGATACCGGTCATAGACCAGATTCAGTGTATAACGCAGGCCGATCGGATCAATCTGCCATCCCCATTCGTTTGCAGGCAGATGCGGATTTTTGTATACGCTGTGCACGTTGCCTGCTGTCAGCTCAAGCTGCTCGGTATCGCTGCTGGAGATCATGGAATTGTAATACGACATGCCTACAAAGTCAGCCGTATGTGCCCGAATTCCTTCCAGGTCGCCATCCTCAATGCGGAGCTGAATGCCTCTATTTTTAAAATACGTCTTGCTGTAGTAAGGGTACTCTCCTTTGTTGAGCACATCCAGATAAAATTGATTTTTCATCTGATCATCCTGCTGCATCTGGAGCGCATCCTCCGGCTTGCATGTGTACGGATAGGTGGTGAAATAGGCCACCATGCTGCCAATCTGATTATTCGGATCAATCTCATGTGCCAGCTTGGTTGCTCTGGACGCAGCAACAAACTGGTGGTGTAGCCCTTGGAAGAGCATTTCCTCATAGTTAGGCGCGTCATACTCAATGATGCCTAGCGTTTTTGCCGACGCTTTTACACTCATATTGATCTCGTTAAACGTAACCCAGTATTTCACTTTGCCTTTGTAGCGATTGAACAGCACTTCGCAATACTTCACATATAGATCCACGAGCTTGCGGTTATACCAGCCACCGAACTTGTCCATCAGTACAATCGGGGTATCGAAATGGCTGATCGTAATCAACGGCTCCATGCCGTGCTTCAAACATTCATCAATGACCTGATCGTAGAATTGCAACGCCTTCTCGTTTGGAGTAGCATCATCCCCGCCCGGAAACACTCTCGCCCACGCGATGGAATAACGGAACACTTTGAAGCCCATCTCGGCAAATAAAGCAATATCCTCACGGAATCGATGATAAAAATCAATTCCCCGCCGTTTCGGATAGTTCGCCGCGTTAGGGTCGTTCCGTGCTTCCTCAATCATGTCCCAGTTCACCCGAATCTGCTTGGTCACCTTGCGGTCGTTCTTCTCGTTAAACTTCATGACCTCGGGAATGGTCAACGTTTTGCCATCCACATCATAAGCACCCTCTGCCTGACAAGCAGATAACGCACCGCCCCATAAAAAGTCTTTTGGAAAATGGGATTTGCTCATATTCGTCATTGTTATTTCCTCCTGTTATTTTATTTACGGAATAAGTTTAATTAAAGCTTCGCTTTCCCGGATCGGGCCACTGCTCGCTGTCGTGAGCACATCTCCATATTGTTGCATGTCGGTAACAACAATCGATGTAATCGTGTTATAACCTGCTGATCTAATGCCGTCCGGATCAAACTCCACCAACAAATCTCCTGCTTGGATGGTCTCTCCCTGTTTGATATGTGCGTTAAAATATTTGCCTTTCAGGCTGACGGTGTCTACCCCGATATGGATCAGAATCTCTACGCCGTTATTTGCCTTTAAGCCAATAGCATGTTTCGTGCGATAAAGAGCTTCAACTACTCCGTCAAACGGGGCATATACCTTGCCTTCCGTCGGCTCAATCGCAATGCCTTTTCCCATCAGTTCCTGTGCAAAAGCTTGATCCTCCACTTCGGAGATCGGTTTAATCTCACCCGTCATCGGACTTACGATGAGCATGTCTGAAGAAGAAGTGTCGGTCGAAATAGACTTTTCCAATGGTGCTGTGCTTCCCACATCATTCGATGAATCGATGCTTACTCTGCCAGATTTTTTTTGCGATGGGCTTCCGTCCGCATCTTCCTTGATGCCTGCAATCAGCGTGAATACAAAAGCTAACACAACGGCCGCGATACATCCAATGACTACATACATGTAACGATCCGATGTATATGTGCCTAATGCCAGTACACCGGGAAGGGCGATGGCATTAGCTGTCGTATGAACCAGACTGAAGAATCCAGATACGATACCTCCAGCAAGACACGCTGCGAAAAACGGCCGTTTATATTTCAACGTTACCCCGTAGATCGCCGGCTCGGTAATCCCGAACAAAGCTGTTAATCCACTTGAGCCTGCTGCTGATTTCATCGTTTTGTTCTTGGTTAGTACGAATACACCAAAGGCCGCACCAGCTTGCGCCAAGTTCGCTGCAAGAGCTGTAGGCAACAACACGGTTGCACCCAAAGTTGCCACTTGTTGAACCTGAATCGGCATAATGGCATAGTGCATACCAAACATAACCATAATCGGTTTGAAGAATCCGAGAATCGCCCCTGCCAGAACACCCGCCGTGGAGAATAGTGAGTTAATACCGTTCGTCAGCCAGTCACCAATATGTGAACCCACAGGGCCAAATACGATGAGTTCAAGCGGAACCATAATGAACAGCACGATCATTGGCGTAAGCAACACTTGCAAAAACTTAGGAATCACTCGATTGACGAGCGGATATAAGTAACTCATAATCCAAACAGCCAGAATAATAGGAATAACCGAAGATGAGTACTTCATTAACAGGATCGGCATGCCCAGAAAATCAACTGTGCTCACACCTGTCTCGGCAATTTTAGCTGCCGCATTCAAAATGGTCGGGTGCATCAGTCCAGCGGCAAGAGCCACCGCAAGATAAGGGTTCGTTTTGAACTTATGTGCTGCGCTGACAGCAAGGAAGA
The DNA here is from genome assembly GCF_007680605.1 of Paenibacillus xylanexedens. GTDB lineage: Bacteria > Bacillota > Bacilli > Paenibacillales > Paenibacillaceae > Paenibacillus > Paenibacillus xylanexedens_B. Next base: position 148,692 of record NZ_VEIO01000010.1, on the reverse strand, counting down.
ACGGCAGGAAATAGAAGATCAAGTCACCGATCATATTAATGATGACCATGAACCCAGACCCTTCAAGCCATCCGAGGGCAGCCATTACCGTTGCCAAGCATTTGATCATGCCGCAACCAACCAGTGCTGGAAGAATCGGTGTGAAAATACCGGCAATCGTTTCAAGTACCGCATTAAACGGATTGCGTTTTTTCTTCGATCCGCTGCTTGCTGCGGTTTCTTCGGAATTTCCCAAACGATCTGATGTTAAGGTTTTGACTTCATTGTAAACAGCATCTACTTTCGCTCCAATGATGACTTGAACCTGCCCCCCGGAGTTCTGCGCTTTAAGCACACCTTCCAGCTGGTTCAATGTCTTCAGATCAGCCTTACTGTCGTCCTTTAATACAAAACGTAAACGGGTAGCACAATGTGTAAGTCCGGATATATTTTGCTCGCCGCCAACGAGCTCAAGCACGTTTTTAGCCAAGTCTTTATTATTCATAACCCTCTTCTCCTCTGCTTCATGATGAATAATTAGATATATATGAAAAATGACCAAGCCGGGGAATCGTCATTCCCTACGCTTGGTCATGCCTGATCGAATCAGTAACAGTCCATTAATGAGTATTCAGTTGTCATACTATACAAACAAGAATGGTTTACACAGACACTTCGATGACAGAAGAACCTGGAGAGTAACTGTTATTCTACTGGTTCATTGGTGGTTAATCGCTGGATATGCAGGATCAGATACAATTTCTCATCATCGGAACATGTCCAGCCATAGTTTGTTTTCAGGAAATCAGCAATCTTCTCCACACAAGCGAGTTCCTTCGGGAACTTTTCCTTCACCATCGTATACAGGGACTCATTCTCATCTTTCAACGACTTGCCGCTCATCTGCCTCATGATGAAGTACCTTATATGTGTGGCGAACCGCATGAAATGAATGGAGTCCTCTTGAAAGTCAATCTTGAGAGCGTATTTGATTACGGAAAGAATCTCTCCCGTCACGGTAGTTACCTTGGTTGTATCACTCATCTCGCCGGAGCCTACCTGTGCATTCACAAAATGCAGGGCAAGCAGGGTGATCTCGGCTGACGGCAGAGTCAAATTCGTTTTCTCCTGAATCAGCTTCATTGCAGCTTCGCCTACCCGGGTCTCACCCGGATACAGTGTCCGCACTTCCCACTCCAGCGGATTCTTAATGCTGATGCCTTCCCTGGTACGGGAAAGGGCAAAGCTGATATGGTCGGACAGGGTGAGAAGCAGATTCGGGTTAAAGGTTTTGTTCAAAATCTCGCTGCCCAGCTTCATCACTTCCTCCGCCAGATAAATATCCTCAATCGGAATGCTGTTCAGCAGATCATACATTCGAATGTTCTTGGGGGCTACGAAAATTTTTTCCACCAGGTCCGTCTCGGTCAGCTCATATGGAGTTTTGAGAAACCCTACACCTTTGCCCACCACGAATACCTCTTCGTTATGCTCATTAATGGCAATGGCTACGTTATTATTTACTTTCTTGATAACCTTCAATGTCCTCACCCCCCGCTAGAAATAAAAAAAGACCGAAAGCGATTACACGAAAGCAATCGAATTCGGTCATGCCTGGTTTCCCCAGTAACAGTCCGTGTTAACAATATACTTTTATTATAGGCACATCCTTCGAAAAGTCAATTGGTCAATATCAGGAAAATCAGGGTCTGGTTCCTATGCAGATTGTATTACGGACGTGAAATACCTGGTTGTGTAGCCTTTAAGAGTGAAAATGAGCTTCCTTCTTGAAGGCAAAACATGGTCTGTTCCTTAAGATGAAAAAGTCAACAAGCTGTGGTACAATGAAGGAATTGTGTATTCGCAGACAGACATGCAAATCGAGTTCAAAAATGAAACATTTTGGGCACTCTTCATCGATTGATCATGCTGCCACTTTAGGGAGGTTTATGGAACAACCATGCTCATTATTGGTATCGCCGGAGGAACCGGCTCCGGCAAAACAACGGTAGCCCGCTCCGTTATTGAACGTCTGGGATCAGCGAAAGTTACATTCATATCCCAAGACAATTATTACAAAGACCAGTCAGACCTCACACCTGAGCAGCGCAGACTGACGAATTATGATCACCCGTTTGCTTTTGATAACGATCTGTTGATCGAACATCTTACCCTGTTAAAAAAGGGCCAGCCAGCGTATGCTCCCGTGTATGACTTCACCATAGATAACCGCGCTGCAGGCGAAACAATTGAACTTGCACCGAACCACATCGTCATTGTCGAAGGGCTACATGTGCTGATTGATGAGCATCTTCGTACACTGCTGGACATCAAGGTATTTGTAGATACGGATTCCGATGTACGTATTCTGCGCAGAGTACTGCGTGACATGGAGGAGCGTGGACGCTCGATTCAATCCGTGTACAAACAGTACCTCGAAACGGTCAAACCGATGCATGATGCGTTTATCGAACCGTCCAAAAAGTATGCGGATATCATCATCCCTGAGGGCGGACATAATGAAGTAGGGATTCAGATGCTGTCCATTCTTACCGAGAAATATCTCACGGGAGAAAACTGGAACAGATCTTAATCACTGTTGCCTAACGATAACAGGAGTTTTTCAGGAATTAATCCAGGTTACGATACAGCGTAATCTGGATTTTTTGTTTTCCGGGATGGATATATCATCTATACTATATGACATCGTTTCGTTGAGAGGAGTTTATCTATGGCTACTTTTGAAGAGTTCATGCAACATGATATTCGGGTAGGTACCGTGGTGGAGGCTGAACCTTTTCTGAAGGCTCGTGTTCCTGCGATTAAGATGAGAATAGATTTTGGGCCACTCGGTTTAAAAAATTCAAGTGCCCAGATTACCCACCGTTACACGCCGGAGATGATGATTGGCAAACAGGTCGTGGCTGTCGTGAATTTCCCACCGCGGCGGATTGCCGGTTTCGTGTCTGAGGTTCTTGTTCTGGGCGGTGTTCCCGGAGAAGGTGATGTCGTTCTGCTCTCTCCAGATCATCCGTTACCGAATGGAACACCGATTGCCTGACTTTATTTTTAAAATTCAATGCATATGGGGTTTTCAAATGTTGGAAAATGAAGTATTCTCTATGTATTGAGCAATAACTGAAATGAATTACATATGTTAGAGAGACCTTAAAGCATAAGGCTATGGATCTGCGGATTCGTGGCCTTTTTTTTGTGTTTACGGGAGGATATACATGGTAGAATATTGATTATTATTACAAATTTAGCATCTATATTCCTAGTAAGTACATACAAACCTATATCAATCGGTCGAGAGGAGTTAGATTCATGAGAAAACAGATCATTTCCAGCGTAACAGCATTAGCATTATTCGTAGGGGGATTTGGGAGTTTTGCGGGAATGGGCGGCACTATTACGGTGGAAGCAGCGCAAGCCGCCAGCTCATTTAAAGATGTACCCGCATCCCACTGGGCATCCTCAGCCATCCATTCCGCAGTAGAGAAAGGCTATTTCAAGGGATATGCAGACGGAACGTTTAAACCAGGTTCACCCGTGACCAAAGCTGAAATGGCCAGTATTTTAGCACGTTTGAATGATCAGCCGGAGTTGCCGACTGCTGAACCGAATCATTTTACAGATGTACCGGAGTGGGCTAAAAATGGTGTCGCTACGGCGATTGCCAAAGGATTTATCCATCCTTCCAGCTATAAGGACAAACTGGATGCTCAAGCTGCACTTGAGCGGGGCGAGATGGCGGAATGGTTAACACAAGGATTGAGTGTAGTGGATTCAGACTATGGACAGGCTCTCTCGGATGTGACGAACACCGTCATTCCCGCGAAGGAATATTTTACTGGCAAGCTGGCAGACTCGCAAAAAAATGCTGTCGCTGTTGCCCTCGGAACAGGGCTGATGAGCGTTGCGAATGATAAAACATTTGGCGTGAACCGCACCACAACCCGGGCAGAAGTCGCCGTGTTGCTCAGTCGTTACGCGTCCGTGGCCAAAACCAAACCTGCCGATCTTCAAGGGCTGAATGAACTGCGGCAGGTTGGATTGACGGGGACGAATTTGAGCGTGATTGCACCGAGGTATCAGAAAACCTCAAAAAATAAATTTCTTGATTCATATGATTATAGTAAAGTTACAACCGACTTTTCACAGGTTAGAAATAAAGATTTAGTTACGATTACGAATTATGCTGATGTTAAACTTCGGAACTGGATTATTGTAAATCCATACACTACCGAATCGAAAAGAAGTATCTTTTACCCTGTTTTTGTTGATGAAAAAGACTCCCTCTTACGTGGGTCTTACTATTCCTTTGCTGAAGTTGACTTAAATATTAAAGATTCCATGACGCAACTTCAGGCAGGGAGCCTCTTACAGTCACCAAGTATTAATCCCTTGAAATCACCAAATTCAAATTCATTCTTGGAGTACTCAGTACCTCACATTAATGATTTCCTAAGTAATAAGGGAGTATTTAAAGTTAAGAATCCAACATATTGGTCTACAGGATTGTTGCACTTCGATAAATCACTTACAACTCAAGTAAAAGTCATCGCTAAGGATGGAACAGATTTCAACATGACAGCAAACTAATAAATTTGAAGGGTGATCTAGTTTGAATCTAAGAACTATTATAAAAAAATCACTGATCTCAATAATATCATTAAGCTTGGTGATTCCTTTAAATCTTATTTACGCTGGGGGAGGCCCCGGTACAAAGCCTCCATTGGAGGCTCCTCGTTGGGAGCCTTCTACCCCAGCAAAATCCCAAAGGAAAATTAGTCCTGTAGAAGGTAAAGGTACAAGTAATATTGGCATATACATATATCAATTAGATAATATGAAATGGAAAGTAGAGGGAGAGTGTAATGGACAAGAGCTATCAAATAATTCGACAACTAACAAACCTAATTCTTCCTTTGTTTGTATAAATCTCCCTTTAGACCAAGAAGTCTATAAGCCATCACAATACAAAGATAAAAATGACCAGCCACATCATCACTCTGAGTTTGTTTCTGCATCAAATAAACCAATTTATATTGATAATTCAGATTACTATAGACCTGGTGATCCCATACTGGTAACTGTAGATAGATTCACTGGTGATATTGCAAAATTTACAATGCAAATTGGAGGAGTAATTCAACCAACAGGCTACAGACCATATAATCCACCCAAGTACTCCGCTGACTACATATTCAATACCGATATATATTGGCGGGCTGTCGCCGAAACCACCAAAGAAATCAACCTCTCCCCCGGAGGACAAATCCGGTTAAATCAAACCAAGCAGCTCAATGCGATGGTTAAAACCAAAACAGGGGATGGTAACTTTGGTGCAGAAACCAATGTAAACACAGGCAGCGGAGGAACGACCACGTGGGAGTCCTCCAATCCTTCGGTTGCAACGGTAAGTGATTCCGGGTTGGTACAAGCGGTTAGCAGAGGTACTACATCCATCACGGTTTTATGGGAAAAAGACGGATTTCAATTAACGACTCGAACAACCATCGGTGTTGAACAGGGAACCGGTGGTGGTGACGACGGAGGCGGGAATACCGGTGGTGGAGATAGCGGAGGCGGTGGTAGCTGTACGCCTACGATTGGATCACCATCTCCAGGTATAACGATGAATATGAGTGACCTTGATCCCAACGCAACAGGTATAATAAAGTCAGATAACAGAGGTAATGAAATATTCGATGTGCTAAAAGGAATTCCTACTTCCGAGTCTCTTTACACTAACGCCTTCGCAGATCATTATCTATTCAAGCAAGCCTGGACCAAAATGAGCGGCAAAGTTATATATGATTGTAATATCACCATCTCCTATGATAGAGAATGGACCGTACCCGGACCGCAGGTCTGTAATGACGACGGATGTAGGGAGGGTACACCTATACCTAAAAGCGATACCGTTCCTAAACCGTACAACTTCCAAATTACACGAGACTATTCCTACTGGATGATTAGTAATCTTGAGGTGTACAAGATCGCCAAAGCAACGATGAAAAATTATGCATTGCCTGGCGAAACCATTACGATGAATCCTGCCGGTTATGTTCCACCGACACTTGAGTCTAGCAATGATTCTGCCGTTGAACGCCATGTGAGGCCAGGACAAACGTCCTCCATCTCGTACACTCCATCCAAACGAACAGGTGGCTTGAATGCACCCCCGGATGTGCCAGATGACACAGCCCTATTAAAGGGAATGGCAGAAACTAACACACCACAAAGCACCGTAAAAAATGATTTGGTGAAATTCAACAATGCAGTAATCATGAATGATACCGAAACAACCAAGGATGGGCCGCAGCCAACCAATATACCTTCACCAACCACAATCGGACGTGATGTTTTGTACACTCCCAACCACAGGATCAGCAGTTCCCTGCTTAACAAAGCCAACACGGAAAGTTCTGGCCAAATCTATTATGATCTACTACCGGGTAACGTGAACGGCGGAGCCAACAAGATACTTCCGATTAATGGAATAAACACCGTTACGGTGCATACCCCCGTCGTAAACTACGCATGGGTGTCGGACGATCAGCCGCATAATCAGAAAACAATACCTGATCCTACCCGTGCTGCGCTCATTCTGGAGCGTCCCTTCATTGTGCGGATCCCTACATCCGGGCAGCACTTGGATGCGTCCAGTTATCCCGGATACGGCAATCGGGACTACGCCAAATATTATCGCATCAAACAGGTGTTGTTCCCGTTTGATGTCTATACAGCAGATCGAACACAGTTCATCCCAAGCCATACATGGGTCGACATTCCGGTTAACCAAATCGATACAACATTCTATCTGCCAGTATGGGTGGACGAGGGGAAGTATACCATTGAATTTCGGAACATCGCCGAGAATGCACCGGCAAACTTCACAGAGCAGCCCGATGCCAACACCGATCGAACCCATCATGTTGCAAGCGACAAAATACCTGTAGACGTAATCGGCAGGCTGTATGACTTTCATGTGACGGATGTATCCGACTATAACTGGGAGAGTGTATTCCGCAAACGACCAGGTAGCCCGGAACCTACAGGCCATAGCTACTGGAGCGGTTTACGCGGTATCGATGGTGACCCCCGAGGAAACCTCGCTCCATTTGTATTGCCGATTAGACCTGGAAGTCATCCGGTTCAGGGATTTCGAAACGTTGCTGTGAAAACAGGTTATCACTTCAAGTTTGATCTAAAGACGAAGGGTAATATGTTTGGAAAACAGGATGGCATTCGAATAACACCCACATTCTCTTTTATAAACAAGGATAACTCTTCCCGTCAGGATGTTGATCTATACTACCATCGGGGGCAGGAACGTCTTATCCGAATTGGTTCAGCTCAGGATATGGAGAAACGATTTGTTGTGTTGAACTCACGACTACGTAATGTGCCTGGCACAGAATTGAGCGACGCGGCACGTTACCAATATACGTATGAATTTTCACCAGACGAACGCAACCGTCTCACATTAGCAGAACATATGGTCAAAGTCGCCAACCAGACTTCACACCAAAAGACCTGGACAGGCCGTTACGACTGGATGATTCTGACGGCGCCGATTCGTACACTTATTGGACCTAAAACAAACATTCCTTCCAGCGTTAACGTGGACCGAGCAAACGCCGCAATCCAGCGTTGGTACGGGGAATACAGTCTTCCGGCTGATGTGTACGCCGTTCCCAAAGGCACGAACCTTGAACCCCTTGCCAGACAGAATATGCTGGATGAACAATCCGATATCTTTTTGAAAAATGGGTACATCGTCGTCAACTTTGATATCGAGAGTCTACGTAACGGCAATACACAGGCACCGCATCTGCAATATATCCATGCTCCACTTATGAATCAGTGGCAGTTAGAGGGCTACAACCGCTCCCCTGCAATCCATAACAGCACTAACAACAACAACAACAACAACAACAACAACAACAGCAGTAGTAAATGGCCATTGAAGGATGGTGATGTCCTCTTTTATTATGCGGACCAGTCCAGTCGAAATGACTTTCAGTCTCAGGTGCCTCACTGAGGATTAGAGTTACGATTAGGATTCGGGATTAGAGAACAAGGATTATGAAGCACCTCCACCAGATCGAGGAACTATGCTCATCCGTAATAATTAGAAATATCAAAACAACAAAAGGGCTATCTCAAATGAATTCATCTATCAAAATGAATTCGCTGCAGATAACCCTGTTTTCTTATGATTTATAACTTTCACATACATATAGTTAACCCATACTATCTGCTTCCAGCCGAAACCTCTACACGCTCACGCATCTGCATTTCACCCTTCAACTCTCTCAGCGACAGAGCGGAGGACATCAGACTTCGTGTATACGAATGATTTGCCGAACTGGTCAGCCCTGCACTGTTCACAACCTCCACTACTCTCCCTTGATGCATGACTGCGATACGGTCACTCACCTGCTGCACCACCGCAAGATCATGTGATATGAATATAGAGGAAACTCCTGTCTCCTTACGCAGTTCCATGAGCAGATCCAAAATCTGCTGCTGGATGGAAACATCCAGGGCAGAGGTAGCTTCGTCAAACAGAATGATCTCGGGCCGTACACCAATCGCACGGGCAATGACGGCTCGCTGTTGTTGCCCGCCGCTTAATTCGTGCGGATACTTATCCGCATCCAAAGCGGACAATCCAACGCGCTCCAGCAATCTACGTGTTTCCTGAGTAGCCGCCTGCCGTTTCATCATTTTATAATTCAACAGAGGCTCACCGATAAACATGCCCACCTTCATGCGTGGGTTGAAAATCGCCGCAGGCTCCTGAAAAACCATCTGAATCTGCTTGCGCATCTGGCGCAACCTTTCACCTTTCAAACGGGTAATCTGCTGCCCATGGTACCAAATCTCTCCTGAAGTCACCTGTTCCAGCTGAGTTACACACTTGGCCAGTGAGCTTTTGCCGCTTCCACTCTGCCCAACAATGCCCAGACACTCCCCGGGATATAACGCAAGATCTACGCTTTGTAAAGCCTGAACAGCCTGCTGCCCTTTCAACTCATACGTTTTACATACGTTACTCAGTTTTAGAATGGGTGATCTGTCATTCGTCATGTGCATTCCCCTCCAGCTCAGGTACAGCTTGAAGCAGCTTGCGAGTATACTCATGAGTGGGATTCGATATGACACGCAGTGTATCTCCCAGTTCCACCAACCTGCCGTCTAACATCACACCGATCCGGTCAGCCATATGGGCCGCAACCGCCATATTGTGCGTCACGAGCATCATGCCCGTTCCCTTGTCCGCACAGAGCCTGCTCAGTTGGCTCATCACTTCGTTTTGAGTCGTAACATCCAGCGCACTCGTCGGCTCATCCGCCAGCAACAGTTCCGGCTCCAACGTAGCCGCCATCGCAATCGCGGTTCGTTGCTTCATCCCCCCGCTAAGCTGGGAAGCATAGACATGCATGACTCGCTCAGGATCATCCAGTCCCATACGGGCCAGTGTGTGAACGGCCAATCTCCAAGCCTCTTTGCGAGACATGGGCAAGTGGGCACGAATGGTCTCCACATACTGACTTCCAATACGACGAATCGGATTCAGATACGAACCGCTATCCTGAAATACCATCGCGATTCGCTTGCCACGCATCCCTTGCCAATCTTGTTGCGAGTCACGCAGCAACACCCTCTCCCGAAAGACAATCTCTCCTCCGGTGTATCGTCCGCCTACAGGCAGTAGGCCCAGCACAGCCCGGATCAGGGTCGACTTCCCGCTGCCGCTTTCCCCCACAATGCCAATGATTTCTCCTGGCTTCATCGAAAAGGATACATCCCGCAAGGAAGGAACCCCTTCCTTATAACTTACAGACAGATTCTTCATCTCAACAAGCAAAGATGTCGTTCCCCCACGCAAGGACGTCATGACTACTCGACCTTAATGTTGCGGTCTAGCAGATAGAAGTCGATCGGGTACATCGTTGCACCCTTGACATTACTTTTGCTGACGATATTAATCGGCGTATATGTCAAAAACATATAAGCGGCATCATCCAGGATGATCTGCTGCGCTTCTGCCGCAAGGGCATACCGTTTCTCCACATCAAACTCCGAGTGAAGACGTTCAATCAGCTCGTCCAGCTTCGGATTGCTGTATCCGCCAACATTCCACTCCGCGCCTGTTTTGAAATAAAAGTCGAGAATATACTGCGGATCGCCCGTGATGCCTGTGTTAATACTTGTCAGAGCCAGATCATAATTCCCGCTCTTCTGATGGTCGGTGAGATCCTCATATGAGGCGAGCTCCAGCCCAACCCCAATTTCTTTAAGCTGGGATTGCATCGCAGCAGCCACAACGGAATCGGATTCATAAGCTGAGTTAAGGATGAGTTGTAACGATAGCTTCTTCCCATCCTTTTCCCGAATGCCATCTCCGTCTGTATCCTGATATCCGGCCTCATCCAGCAATTGTTTAGCCTTCGCAGGTTCGTAATCATATCCGGCAATTTTGTCGTACCCAAAAGGCAATGCAGAGGTAAACGGACCCTTGGCTGCTTGTCCACCCACCAGCGTATTCGCGTACATTTCGCGGTCAACTCCGTAAGATATGGCGCGACGAACCTTTACATCACTTAGCAGTGAATGAGTCGTGTTAAACCACACAAACTGCGTACGGAGGCTCGGAATTTCATCAATCGTATATTGTGTTTTATCCTGAAAAAGAGGCATCTGGCTGCGTCCCACGTTACTCGCTACATCAATTTCTCCTGATTGCAGCGCCAGCGCCCGTGTATTGTCATCCTTGATGTATTTCAGTGTCATCGTATCCAGATCGGCCGCACCGCCCCAGTATCCATCGTACTTTTTCACCTGAATCTCCTGGTCGGGCGTATATCCTGTAACCATGAACGGACCGGTAGCGATTGGCTCACTCTTGAATTTTGATGTATCTGCACTTGTATCCACAATAATAAACAGAGGCTCTGCAATATTGCCTAACAGTGAGGCATCAGGCTGCGTAGTTTTGATCGTCAGATCCTGCCCCTTGGCAGTCATTGACGCAATTGGCAGTGTGGATTGACCTCTCTCATTCAGCGAGATAGAGCGTTCGATTGATTGTTTCACCGCATCCGCAGTCACAGGATTGCCATTATGGAACGTTACTCCGTCGCGAATATGAAAATGCCAGGTTGTATCATCGATCCGATCCCACTTGTCCGCCAGTTTGGGAACCATCTTCATCTGCTTGTCAAACTGAACCAGCGTCTCCCCAATAGCCGCGCGCGTCAGCGTCCAGCCATTCCATTCCTCTGCAGGATCAAGGCTACTCCCCAACCAGAACAAGGCCACATTCAGATGTGTTTTCTTGCCCTCACCAGTCCCACCTGTCGCACCACTCGCATCCACACCTGTCTTTTTTCCCGTAGCATCGGATGATGGAGTTGTTGAATTTTTATCGTTACCACAGGCCGCGAGCAACAGAATAGTCATCATTGATATGATAGCCAGCAACCATGTTTTTTGAACCTTGCTCATGCTTTCCATTCCCTTCAGTTACACTGTATTTTTCTTGGGATCAAGCACATCTCGCAGACTATCCCCCAGCAAATTAAAAATGATAACCGTGCTAAATATCGCAAGCCCCGGATAGATTAACAGCCAAGGCGCAGTCTGCAGATATCTTCTACCTTCATTTAACATCGCTCCCCACTCGGGATCAGGCGGCTGTGCACCAAGGCCGAGAAAGGACAAACCCGAGATGGACAGCATCATGCCACCCACGTCCATCATGGCCATGACGATCAAAGCGGGCAACATATTCGGCAGAATCGTTCTGCTGATGATCTGGATTTTACGCGCACCGCTGAACGCGGCGGCAGTGACGAACTCTTTTTGCTGAAGAGAAATGACCAGGCTTCGGGCCATCCGTGCATACTTTGCCCACCAGACAACTGACAGTGCGACCACCGTGTTAAATAGCCCCGGCCCTAACATGCCTACTACGGCAATTGCAAAAATCAAACCCGGAAATGCCATCAACGTATCACACAATCGCATCAGCATCGTATCCGCCAGTCCTCGCAAAAAACCTGCAACGACACCAACTGCTACGCCTAAGCTGAAAACAATACCGATCATCATAAATGTGAGCAACAGAGAGGTGCGTGCTCCATATAAAAGTCGGGACAGGACACATCGCCCAAGCTGATCCGTGCCGAGTGGATACTCGGAGCTGGATGGTTGCAATACTTTGGTAAAATTCGTGGCAAGTGGATCGTGAGGTGCCAGAAGCGGCGCAATCAGAGCCAGAACGATCCATCCCGCGGTCAGGGATAGCCAAAAAATAAATAAACGGCGTTGTGTCAGGTATGCTCGAATCTTCATTATCATCTACACATCCACATCCAGTTGAATGCGCGGGTCACGCAGATGTGTCCAGAGATCCACGATCAGATTCAGGGTGACATAGATGACAGCCATCCAGATCACATACCCCTGTATCAGGGGATAGTCCCGAGTGAAAATGGCATCCACCGCCATCTGGCCCACCCCCGGCCATACAAATAAACTTTCCACGATCGTTGCTCCGCCAAGTAGTGCCCCTGTTGTCATGCCCAGAAGGGTCACGATCGGCAGCAGTGAGTTCGGCAAAATATGCTGCCAAATGATTATCGATTCCTTCACACCTCTCGCTCTTGCTCCCACCACGTAATTCTGGCTGATCTCCTCCAGCATGACTGTACGAATCTGCCGGCTATATTGAGCGATCAGTGGAATAGCCAGTGTGACAGCAGGCAGGATCAGGCTGTTCCAGCCGGAATTGCCCATAACGGGTAGCAGCTTCAGCTGCACACCAAATACCAGCATCAGTAACATTCCCAACCAAAAGCTTGGCATGGATAGACCGGCAAACGAAAACAGGCGAATCACATAATCCAGCCATTGATTCCGGCGTACAGCCGAAAGAACTCCGAGCGGAAAGGAAATCAAGATCACCAGAAACATCGCGCTCCCGGTTAACTTGAGCGTTGCTGGAAGGCGGGCCGTTAACACATCCAGCACCGGACGGTCATATTTATACGACGTACCAAAGTCTCCAGTGACTACTTGTCCCAGCCATGTGCCATACCGAACCAGAAATGGCTTGTCCAGCCCAAGCTCTGACCTCACCTGTCTGACCAATTCATCCGAAGGTGTTACTCCGGTGGACATCAGCATCAGTCTGGCGGGATCTCCAGGAGACAGATACGTTAATAGAAATGTCAGGAAGGTGATTCCAAACAGAACGGCGACCAGTTGTAATAACCGTTTAACGATATATCTGCCCAATATTAAAACGCCCTTCCCGGTTTAATGCGCGTACCGCCTTTATTCCCATTCCATTCAATACAAGCCAATTCAATCCAAAAAAGCGCCCTTTTCCGTTTCACGGGATAAGGACGCCTTAAATAAACAGATTTTCAGAAAAAATCATGCTCTTTAAACACCTTCCTATCTCCCGTAGGGTACTGCTGTGTTTGTCCAACCTGGCAGGTCTCCTGGCTCCAGTATCATTGCCATAGCAGCTCCTTCCCGGTCTTCGTAAGACCAGTGGATATGCTGCCTGACTCCTCTGTTACAGTGGCGGGACCGCGCCGGCATCACACCGGACTTCCCTTTTAAGCATCTACCCCAGCGGGTAGAGCACCAAGTTCCACGTATTCAATTCACTAAAAGTTGGTATCTGTAACACTTCTGTATCAGTATAGCGGCATACGGAATAATGTTCAAAACTTTTCTTTCAAAATTAAAATCATGAATGCGGCTAATCTCGCACTCGCGAACCCTTGGGTGATACCCCCGTCACGCGTTTGAACATTTTGGAAAAAAGCAGCGGGTCGGTGTATCCAACGGAGTGGGCTACTTCACTCACAGACAGCATCGGGTTACGAAGCAACTCCGCAGCGCGATTCATTCGATACTCCAGGAAAAAGGCTTGCAAAGACTTGCCATATCGCTCTTTGAACAACCCCGATAAATACGTTCGATCCAGCCCGACCGCCTGTGCAATATCCAGAATGGAAGTACGCTGGCTATACCGGTTCTCCATAAACTGCACAGCCTGCCGAATATAAGTCTCTTTCGTCGAAAGAAGCGAATTTTCTTCTTCTTTGATCGGCGAGGATGCGATTAATGCTGCCATAAGTCGGTATAACAGGCTTTGATGTAGCACATCCCCTCCTGCAACAGAGCTCGTTCCAGCCTGAAGCATCTCGTCATACAGCGCTGCCATCATATTCTTATCATGAGCAGTAAACACCGGTTGCTCCTCGCTTAACTGCGCACGTTGCATAAAAGCCTTCGCCTGTACACCTTTGAAGCCAAACCATGAATATGTCCAGGGCTTCTCTTCATCGGCTTCATAATGAATGACCGTGTCGGGTAATATGAGAAATCCTTGCCCCTCGCCCAAAGGATATTCCCGATCCCCCATATAAACCGTACCATGACCCTCATGTACGTAATGCACGATATAGGAATCACGCACCCCCGGCCCCCAATAGTGGGCAGGATCACATGCCTCCCAACCATAAAATAACAAGACCAGTTCCATCTGCGTCCAGCCGGCAGAGACCACATTCATTTCAACTTTCCGACTCATGTTTCCCCTCCTTTCGACGATGAGGTTAAAGATATCTTAATGTGAGCTTTTGTATCCCCTTACCAGCACATACAACAAATTATAACAGGTAGAAGAAAGGAAATCTTGCTGAAAACGAAAACAAAAATGGGATTATGCCATATTTGAGAGGGTTTGAGCCATAGTGATATGAGCCTATTCGGCCTATAGTTGGGGTACAACATTTTTTCGGGAAGGATGAACTTGAAGATGAACAAAATTACGTTTCTCGGTGCAGGCAGCACCGTTTTTGTAAAAAATGTATTGGGTGATGTGATGATGACAGAGGCCTTGCAGGACTTTGAACTGGCACTGTTTGATATTGATGCCGAACGTCTAAGTGACTCGGAGCGTTTGTTAAAAAGCCTGGCTCAGTCGCTGGGAAGCCGCTGTTCCGTAAAAACATACCATGATCGCAAAGAAGCGCTGCGCGGAGCTAAATATGTCATCAATGCTATCCAGGTAGGTGGATATGACCCGTGTACGATTACCGATTTCGAAATTCCGAAGAAATACGGCTTGCGTCAAACGATTGCCGACACCCTCGGCATTGGGGGAATCTTCCGTAACCTGCGCACCATTCCGGTGATGCTGGACTTTGCCAAGGATATGCAGGAAGTATGCCCGGATGCCTGGTTCCTGAACTATACCAACCCAATGGCTGTACTCACCAATGTCATGAACGTACATGGCGGAATTAAAACGATCGGTCTGTGTCACAGCGTGCAAGTCTGCGTACCTCATCTGTTCGATACGCTGGGAATTGACCAGACGGGTGTCGTTGCCAAAATCGCCGGGATTAACCACATGGCATGGCTTCTGGAAGTAACAAAGGATGGTGTCGATCTGTATCCCGAGATCAAACGTCTCGCGATACAGAAACAACTGGAGACTCATGACGATATGGTACGTTATGAACTGATGCATCGCTTCGGTTATTATGTTACCGAGTCTTCTGAGCATAGTGCGGAGTATCATCCGTATTTTATCAAACGCAACTACCCGGAATTGATCGAACGCTTCAACATTCCACTCGATGAGTATCCGCGCCGCTGTGTAAACCAGATTGCTGATTGGAAGGAAATGCGGGAGAAGCTGTTTGCGAGTGAAAATATTCAGCATACCCGCAGCCATGAATATGCCTCGCATATTATGGAAGCGATGGAGACAGACCGTCCGTATAAAATTGGCGGAAATGTCATGAACAATGGACTCATCACCAACTTGCCACGCGAGGCTTGTGTCGAGGTTCCTTGTCTGGTCGATGGTTCCGGCATCAGCCCAACGTATATTGGTGACCTGCCGCCACAGCTGGCAGCATTGAACCGTACCAATATCAACACCCAATTGCTCACCATTGAAGCCGCAATTACAGGCAAAAAAGAGCATATCTATCACGCGGCTATGCTTGATCCGCATACCGCTGCCGAGCTGTCCATGGACGACATCGTGGCGATGTGTGACGATTTGATTGAAGCCCACGGTGATTGGTTGCCAAAATTCTCATAATATAAACATCAAGACATACAAACGAAGATTTTAACCAAGATATATGACCAAAATATAAAAATCAAGCACCGTGCCTTTCCAAATCGAAGGGACGGTGCTTTTTTTCACTTTTTTTTCAGATCACTCCGCAGGTAGCAGAAAACGATATCCAATCCCCGGTTCCGTCTGAATATAGGATGGCCGGGTGGGGTCTTCCTTTAGCTTTTTACGCAGATGACCCACATATACTCGCAAATAGTGGCTGTCTGACTCATGGTGGTGCGCACCCCATACTTGCTGCAAAAGCTGGCGCTGGGTAATAATTTTGCCTGCATTCGAGGCAAGCACCTTTAACATCTCATATTCGGTCGGCGTTAATTTGATCTGCTCTCCATCCAGTTCAACCTGCCGGAGAGCCAGATCGATAACCAATGAGCCAAATCGTAAAATGGGTTCATCCGTTGTTTTGGCCACATGCCGCAGTGCCACCCGAATTCGGGCAACCAGTTCACCCATGCCAAACGGCTTCGTCACATAATCATCTGCGCCTGCATCCAGTGCGGCAATTTTATCGGCCTCTTGATCCTTTGCCGTCAGCACAATAATCGGCACCTGAGACCATTCCCTTATCCGGTGGAGCACGTCCATGCCAGATATGCCTGGCAAACCTAAATCAAGAATGATCAAATCAGGATGCACCACACTTGCCTGGGTAATACCCTCCTCTCCGTCAGCACACTCATAATGATCATATTGGTGAGCCTGAAGAGTCACTTTTAGCAGTTTGCGAATCTGTGGCTCATCATCAATCACCAGAATGCGAGCCCCTAATGCGGCATTCATCTAATCTCCAACCTCTCCTTGCACTGTATAGGAAAGCGGTACTTCATCCCTTCCTACAGGCAACTCTATACGTATTCTTGTTCCTCCATCCGGATTCCCCTCAGCTTGGATTGTACCTCCGTGAACCTCCACAATGCCTTTGCAGATCGCCAGTCCCAGTCCGGTTCCCGTAATATGCTGCGTGGAGGGCGAGCGATAAAACTTATCAAATACGCGAGCGCGCTCCGGTTCCTCAATCCCAACACCCTGATCATCTACGATGAAGGTCACACAACTCTGACTCGGTTCATTCTTAACCCTTATGATCACCATGCTCTCGTCGGGTGAATACTTGATGGCATTGCTGACGATGTTCACGAGCACCTGCTCGAGCAGCACCTCATCTCCGTCAAAAAAGACGGGCTCTTCCGGCAGTTGTACCGTAACTTCACGGTGAGGACTGAATTCTCTGACTTTTGCCAAAACAACGCTAATCATATCCCCCACATCACACCATTTGCGATTAAGTTGTAGCATACCGCTCTCCAGCCGCACCATGCCGAGCAAGTTGGTCACGAGACGATTCATGCGCAGTGCTCCATCGCGGATGTTGCCTGTCAATTCTCTGCGATCCTCGGGTGTAAAAAGACTGTCATTCTCCATCAGCCCGGTGGCTGAGCCGATAATAGCGGTTAACGGCGTGCGAAGCTCATGGGAAACCGAATCCAGCAGCGCAGTTCGGATGCGCTCCGATTCAGCGGTCACTTGAGCGAGGCGCGCTTCCTCAGCCAGCTTCACCCGGGCGATTGCGCCTGCCGCAAGACTGCCGCAGGCTTCCAGCAACTGGCGCTGCTCCCGCTGCTTTTCCGGCTCAATGGTAGTCATGCGCACGGCAAGTACACCGTGAATGTGATTCTCTGTTCGCAGCGGAACATACCGCCCCGCCGACTCACCGAGCTTTGGCGATCCTTTGCCTGCGATCTGCCCCTGTTTATAGACCCAATCGGCAATTGCCAGCTCCGAAGACTGGCTCCCCCAGGTACACTTCTCTGTCCCCATCTCAGACGCAGGTTCCTGTTTCATCCAAAGCTTCAGTTCACCCTGCTGATCCGGCAGATATATGGCAGCCGGGCTTTCGAGCATAAGGGATATCTGGCTCGTCATGTTATCCAGCAGGGCATCCAGATCGGTAATTGCAGTGATCTGCCGACTAAGATCATACAGGGCATTCGTTGTGGCTTCACGAGATTTAACCCGATCCAGCTGTTGCCGTAAACGCCCAGCGAGACTTGCCGTCATGATGGCAACGGCCAAATATACTCCAAACGAAATAAGATACCGCAAATCCTCCACCGTAAAACTGAGATAAGGTGGCACAAAAAAGAAATCAAACATAACAACGCTGAGGGTCGCTGCATATATTGCTGGCCCCATTCCCCAATATACAGCACTGATCAGTATGGGAAACAGGTACACCAGAGCAACGTTGACCAAGTCATCACTCATCCCGATAATATGAAGCAGTATGGTTAACAGAAGGATGGCAAGTGTTACCCATAAATAGGCGGGAACCCTTTTCTGACGAGAGATTCCCTGTAAGCTTTCCTGTTCTTTGCCCTCTTCCTCATATTCAGACAAATTCAATTCCACCCGCTTTATTTATAATCATCATCGGCTACGATTAATACATCGCGATGTCTCGACAGACGAACAAGCTGGTTCACCACCGATCCCGAGCCGCGATAGCCATTCAGCCACCATACCCGTTTCGCCTGCCCCACCACCAGTTGTGTCGCCTTCGCCTCCGTAGCCTTTGTAGCCAAGATGCCGGGCACGTCCCTCAACCTTGCACTTTGATGGATATGAAAATGACCTCCCAGCCGCACAGTGAGTTGCTCCAATCCAGCCAGGTGCTCCTTCACTTCTGGAGTCATTACCATGCCTGTGCCGATGTGTACATGATGGACATGCCAGGATGCCTTCAGCCGATAAGCCATGCGAAAACCTCTACGAATTAACCGCTCGGCGTGACGGTCACTGCTGACACACACAAAAACCGACTCCTCACGGCGCCATGGGCCCCGTAGTGTGCGGGCCGCCCGCTGCGATTCCAGCCGCTCATCCACATCGTCTGCAAGTTCGCGTAGAGCCAGCTCACGCAGTGCGATCAGATTACCCATTTTAAAAAAATTCGCAAGCGCCTGCTCCACCTTGGCATTTGCATAGATTTTACCCTCTCGCATGCGCTGCCGCAAGGCCTCGGGGGCAACATCAATCAGCTGCACCTCGTCCGCCAATTGCATGATCCGATCAGGTACCGTCTCTCGTACCCGAACACCCGTAATATGCTCAACGGCATCATTTAAACTTTCAAGATGCTGTACGTTCACGGTTGTAATGACGGATATGCCTGCGTCCAGCAATCGCAGAACATCCTCATAACGCTTTTGCCGGGCGCTTCCAGGCACGTTGGTATGCGCGAGCTCATCTACAAGCACCACTTCGGGGTGCAATCGTAAGATCGCTTCCGTATCCATTTCCTCCAGTCGTGTGCCTTGATATATGCTCTGTGCTCGCGGAATGATAGACAAGGAGCCGATCTGTTCCACCGTGCCCGCTCGTCCATGGGTCTCCAGCAGCCCGATTTGCACATCGATGCCTTTACGCAGCAGGTCATTGCCTTCCCGCAGCATCATGTACGTTTTGCCCACCCCCGGGGCGGCGCCAATATAGATTTTGAACGTTCCACGCCGAATCAGTCCAATCTGTTCCTTCATTTCCTGCTCACTGAGTCTGCGATAGGTTTTCTGCTCCGTATCACTGACTTTTGCCGGAACAACCCGTTCGCCCTCTCGCGCTGACCGATCCGCAACCAGTAGTAGATCTACCCCTTGCAGTTTGCGAAGAAGCGAGTTAACGAGGGAACCTTGCCATAACTCCTGCCAGCGTGTACGCCGCGAATGCCCCATAACGATCCGGGTATTCTGCTGCTTAATGGCATACTGTGCCAATGTGGCCGGGATGTAGCGGCGATGTATGACCGGAAGTTCCTCCATGTGGCCACCGATTTTCTCCACCATTTTCATCATATTGCGTCGAAATACTGTAGCTTCCTTCGTTAGTGGCTGCTTCATCTGACGGAAGACAACGACATGCAAGCTCCCGTTCAATCGACGGGCAATCTGCTGTCCGCGCTGAATGTAGATCGAACCGTTCCAGTGGTACTGCGCGGAGACAAGAATGCGTTCCATGATGCCCGTTGTTGCCAAGAGACCCATTTCTTCGCGATGTTCACGTAAAGACTCGTTAACTCCTTCCGCAACAAGTTTCAGTGCCAGCTCACGTAAAATGCCCAGATTACCATGGCCGAAAACGTCCGTACTCCCGTGCCCTTGCAGGTGACCTTCCGCAAGACGGCTCAAAATCGTCTCTGGCGTAACATCGATCAGCTTTATTTCATCCGCCAGTTCCAATGTGTCTGTCGGCACGGTATATGCCACCTTGATTCCCGTGAGCTGTCTAGCGAGTTCGGTATACCCCTCCAGCTCATACACATTCACGGTAGTTATGACGCTAATATTGTGACGCAATAGAAAACGGATATCCTCCAGCCTGGTCGCATGTCTCGCCCCCGCCCGGTTTCGATGTGCCAATCCATCGACCAGAACAACCTCCGGATTGCGAACCAGCAATGCATCCAGATTCAAATCTTTCATTTCCGCTCCGTCACTGCTTCGAATCCAGTGGATGCTGGGCACACGCTCAAGCTCACCAAGCTGTTCTACCGTTTCCGGCCTTCTCATCGTGGAGACCGCACAAATGACAACATCTATGCCCTGCTCGCGCAAATGATTGCCGTCTCTGAGCATATGATACGTTTTACCTGAACCGCTAACCGGGCCAATGTAGATTTTAAACGTGCCCTCTTGCAGCTTCGAAATCATGCGCAACATCTCTTCCGGCGATTTCCGCTTGAAGCTGCCCTCCATGCTGTCGCTCTCCTCCTTTCCGTTTTCATTTGCCTACTTCTCTACTGCAATCAGTGCCAGATTCAGCTCGTTAACATTGACACGTGGCTCGCCAAATATACCCAGCTGGCGGCCCTGTGTATGATTCTGAATAAGCTGAGTCAACTTCTGCTCACTAAGGCCTGTCGCTTGGCTAATCCGCGGAATCTGTGCCTCAGCCGCTTCAGGCGACAGGTCCGGGTCAAGTCCTGAACCGGAGCCTGTAACCAGATCAGCAGGAATATGTTGCGGCAGCGCAGGATTTTCCTGGCGGAGCGTAGCCAGCTTTTGGTTCATCTCTGCGATATACTCCGGGGATGCCACCGCGCGGTTGGAACCTGCGGAAGCAGTTGGATCATAATGTGCATTCGATGCGCGAGGCTGGAACAATCCCGGCGACTTCACTTCCTGCGCTAACAGGGATGAACCAATGATTTTCCCATCTTGAATGATAAGGCTTCCGTTTGCCTGTGAAGGAAACAGCAGCTGAGCAACCCCCGTTGTGACGAGCGGATAGAGCAGACCACAGACTAGCATGAGCACAACAGACAACCGCAACGCGGGGATAAACATCTTCATACAAATCACTTCCTGAATGGATTTAATGTTTTATTCAAAAAGGAGCAGACCAAGTTATCGTCACCATGAGTGACATTCCACTTGTACATC
Organism: Paenibacillus xylanexedens; assembly: GCF_007680605.1. Taxonomy (GTDB): domain Bacteria; phylum Bacillota; class Bacilli; order Paenibacillales; family Paenibacillaceae; genus Paenibacillus; species Paenibacillus xylanexedens_B. Next base: position 127,077 of record NZ_VEIO01000010.1, on the reverse strand, counting down.
AGAGCTACAATGTCATTTACATCAGACCTGACAAAACCAGATCAATGAGCTTGATGCCGATAAACGGTACAATCACACCGCCAACACCATAGATGAACACGTTACGGCTCAGCAGCCGTTCGGCAGACATCGGACGATATTTCACGCCTTTCATCGCAATCGGAATGAGCAAAGGAATAATAATCGCATTAAAGATCAGTGCGGACAGAATTGCAGACTGCGGTGAAGAGAGATTCATAATGTTCAGGGCCTGAAGCTGCGGCATGGCGAGAATGAACATTGCCGGAATGATGGCAAAATACTTGGCGATATCGTTGGATATGGAAAAGGTGGTTAGCGCGCCGCGGGTAATCAGCAGCTGCTTACCTATGGAGACCACCGACAACAGCTTGGTCGGGTCAGAGTCCAGGTCAATCATGTTGGCCGCTTCTTTGGCCGCCATGGTTCCCGAATTCATCGCCAGGCCCACATCGGCCTGTGCCAGAGCAGGAGCATCATTGGTGCCGTCGCCGGTCATAGCGACAAGTTTGCCCTCCTGCTGTTCTTTTTTGATCGCCGCAATCTTGTCCTCAGGCTTCGCTTCCGCTATAAAATCATCCACACCTGCCTCCAGTGCGATCGTCGCTGCCGTCAGAGGGTTATCACCGGTGCACATTATTGTTTTGATACCCATGGCACGCATCTCAGCAAATTTCTCCTTGAGACCGGGTTTCACGGTATCTTTCAAATAAATCACACCATAGATCCGGTTATGGATCGCTACCGCCAGCGGAGTCCCCCCGGCCTTTGCAATCCGTGTTGCGATTTCGTCCAGATCACCCGGTACACGTCCACCTTCGGAGGTTACATACCGCTTGATTGCATCTACCGCGCCTTTGCGAATTTTTGTTCCATCACTCAAGTTCAGCCCAGACATGCGTGTTTCCGCAGTAAACTCAATAATATCGGCATTCGTGTAGTTGCCTTCCTCCCAGCTCTGCCCCTGCTTACTTGCAAGTTCAACGACAGAACGACCTTCCGGTGTTTCATCTCGCACTGAAGCTTGAAGCGCCGCCCGTGTCATCTCAGGTACAGTCACGCCCTGCACCGGAATAAATTCAGAAGCCATCCGGTTGCCGTATGTGATCGTGCCTGTTTTGTCCAGAATCAACGTATCGATATCACCAGCCGCTTCCACTGCTTTCCCTGACATGGCGAGCACGTTAAACTGTGTCACCCGATCCATTCCGGCAATCCCGATGGCGGACAGCAGGCCGCCGATCGTGGTTGGAATCAGGCAGACAAGTAGCGCAATCAAGGTGGCCAGATCAAGCCGGATACCGAGATAATTGGCCATAGGAACCATTGTCAAAATGACGATCAGGAAGATTAGCGTTAATACGGCAAGAAGGGTAGTCAAGGCAATCTCGTTTGGTGTTTTCTGACGCTGTGCGCCTTCCACGAGTGAGATCATTCGATCCAGGAATGATTCGCCGGGATCGGTCTGAACCCGCATGATGATGTAATCGGAGGTCACCCGTGTGCCTCCGGTCACCGAAGAGAAATCGCCTCCGGCTTCCTTGATCACCGGAGCGGATTCCCCTGTAATGGCCGATTCATCAATGGAGGCCAACCCTTCGATAATCTCACCGTCCGTTGGAATGAGCTGCCCGGCTTCCACACGGACGAGGTCCCCTTTTTTCAATTCGGTCGAAGCGACTTGTTTCACAGTTCCGTCCTTCTGCACCAGATTAGCCATCGTATCCGATTTGGTCTTACGCAAGGTGTCCGCCTGTGCTTTGCCCCGCCCTTCCGCCAGCGCCTCTGCAAAATTGGCAAATAGCAACGTAAAGAGCAGAATAAAAAATACAGCCACATTGTATCCACGCCCTGCATCCGAAGCGGTAAATAGATTGGGATCAATACATAATAGCAACGTAATGAATGCGCCGACTTCCACGATAAACATGACTGGATTTTTGATCATGACCATCGGATTCAGCTTTTTGAATGCATCTCGCATGGCCTGGAGCAACATCGCTTTATTTAAAGATCGTTTCGACCCGGGATGATGCTGAGCGTGGTTGATGCGTTGATGAATATGTTCTTTGTTTGGTTCCACTGCATTCATTGTGAATGCCACCTCCATACTGTACTTGCTTACTTCAACCCTTTGCCGTGCTTCCATGTTTATTAGGTGTGTCGCTGTCGCTCCGCTGGCTTATTCGCCTGCCATTTCTTCAGCCATCACCATCTATCTCATATCGCCTACCCTCACTCATTGCACCATCGCCAGATGCTCTGAGATGGGACCAAGAGCCAGCGAAGGGAAGAACGTCAGTGCACCTACAACCACAATCATCATGATCAGAATGCCAGCAAATAGCGGCGTATGCGTCCGTAGCGTTCCGGTGGTAACCGGAGCAACCCGTTTCACGGCAAGTGAACCTGCTATCGCCAGCATCGCAATCATCGAGATATATCTTCCCAGCAACATCACAATCCCGATAGCGATATTGTAAAAGTCCGTGTTGGCATTCAGTCCCGCAAAAGCCGATCCGTTATTGGCCGCCCCTGAGGCAAAAGCGTACAGTACCTCGGTTAGCCCATGAGCACCGCCATTGGATATGGAGGCCACAGCCTCCGGCCGCATTAAAGCAAGCGCGGTTGGCGCGAGAATAATCAACGGATGAATCAGCAAGGCGATACAGGCCAGCTTGATCTCTTTGCCTTCAATCTTTTTGCCCAGAAACTCCGGTGTCCGGCCGACCATTAACCCGCAGATAAAGACCGCGATAATGACATAGAGCAGACCATTCAACAAACCTACACCCTTGCCGCCAAATACATTGTTCAGCATCATCTGAGCAAGAGAGACCAGACCTCCAAGCGGAGTGAGTGACTCATGCATATTGTTCACCGACCCCGTCGTTGCCGCCGTAGTTACAGCCGTAAACAAAGCCGATTCGGAGATACCAAACCTGACCTCTTTACCTTCCATATTGGTTTGTAGTCCATTCGCATCCAGCGCAGGCACTCCGCGATACTCGGAAACAAACACCGTCGTCAGCATCACCAGGAACAGAACCCCCATTGCGGCAAACAACGTCCAGCCCTGTTTCCGGTTGTTCACCATCAAGCCAAATGCATAGACGAGTGCCGTAGGCAACAACATCATACAAACGATGTGCACGAGATTGCTCAGCGCGGTTGGATTTTCAAATGGATGCGCGGCATTGGTGCCGAACCAGCCTCCGCCGTTGGTTCCGATATGTTTAATCGACTCCAGCGAAGCCACTAACCCGCGGGTGATGGTCTGCTGTGCACCCTCCAGCGTGGTTGCGTTCACCGCACCGGCCAGCGTCTGCGGCACCCCTTGAAATACAAGGAATAGCGCTACGATGAAGCTCAGCGGCAAAAAAATACGGGTAATCGACCGAACCAGGTCGACGTAAAAGTTACCCAGATCATCCCGGCGTCCTACTAATCCGCGAATAAAAGCAATCGCCACCGCAAATCCCGTAGCCGCCGAGGTGAACATCGGAAACGTTACTGCGAGCAGTTGTGACAGATACGATAGAGCGTTCTCTCCCGTATAGGACTGCCAGTTGGTATTGGTCATAAACGATGCGGCTGTGTTAAAGGCCTGCGCTGCAGGCATATTATCGATCCCATCCGGATTAAGGGGCAGGAACTTTTGCATCCGCAGCACCAGAAACATCAGGATCAGCATAAACGCATTGGAGATGAGCACCGCGGCCAGATATTTTTTCCACCCCATCGTTTCATCTTCCCGTACGCCCATCAGCCGATATAATAACCGCTCCGGCCCGCCAAACACGCGATCAAGTCCCGTTCGCTGCCTGTCAAATACCTTCACCAAATAACTGCCCGCCGGCTTCACCAGCAACAAAATGATCAGTAGCATGACCGCTACTTGCACTACACCGATACCCATACCTGCATATCCTCCCTAATCCAACCTTGATGTTTCCTACTAACCTGCTATCTATCTTCAGCCACAGGCACATGATCTGAACAGTTACGTTAGAATTTCTCGGGCTTCACCAGCACGTACCCGAGATAGATGATCAGAGCCATGACAATTACGCCGATGAAAATCATCTTTTTCGCCCTTCCTTCCTGCCTTCAGGCCTTCAGGCCTTCTCGCAAAATTTCACAAATCCCCAAAACACCGCAAACAGCAGTATGATCAGTCCAATCATCGTTGCATCATTGACCATGCGCCTCTCATCCCTCTCTTCTTTACCGTTCATCTTCCTTTGCTACAGAGAAAATCGTAATACGAATCGCTGTAAAAAGGGGGTAAAGAAATGCCGCTCTAGCTGTAAAAAAAGCGTAAAAAAGACCCGCTCTTCTCAGCGATCAGCTGAAAGAACGGGTCTAACATAGGTGAATATCTATCTAGAATTACATGGAATAAGTAATCCCTCTTTAAGAACTTCGAGTAGTCCTTCCCTTCATATCACGAATCTTGGCATCCGGACTGCTTTTCATATATTTGTTAAAAAACTCTGGTTTGATTCCGGTCATGTGATGAAAGAAAGAGGTTTCTACTTTCCAATCTTGCTCGACCATATACCGAATATCGACAAGCCCTTTATTGGCAAGAAGATCAATGATCGTCCGAACCCGCATAGGTGTCTGCAAGGGGATCGTCTGATCAAACGGTTCTCTTTCCAAATATCCCCTTCGATGCATGGCCGCATAAAAATTACGGTGTGCTTTGGCATCCATCAACCCCAGATCCGCTGCACGGTATCCTAACACTTGCAAGGATGTCTTCCATTTATTTTTCAAATCAAGATATTGGTCGGGATTGGTTAGTTGGGAAATGGCTTGCATATCCTGTGTAAATTCTTCTTCCGGTAATAAAAATGCACCTGCGAACAGATTGGCTTCATTTTCAATGCCCTTATGCTCTTTGCGATCCAGATTTACGAACTCCAGGCGATAGTGAAGCAACAAATGACCAAGCTCATGAGCGATATCAAAATTTCTACGCACGGCCGAGCGTTTAATGTTGCCTAAGATGATGAAAGGACGATCCTCTTTCGTCCACAGACTGTAGGCATCAATCCCCTCGCCAATGGCCTTCTCGAAGACGTACACTCCGCTTTTTTCAATCCAGAACATCAGGTTTTCATTTGTTGTCTGCTCCAGATTCAGCCGCTCCCGCGCAAGCTTTGCAACATATTGAATCTGGGCTTTACGATCATCCTGTGATTGATTCATGTACTGGATCGCTTCTTCCCTAAGCTCAATAATCTTCAAGGTAGGAAGGCTGATCTGAGCAGTAATATAGTTTACAAAGGTATCCAGATACTCCACATGCTTTGCCTCTGTCTGTGTCTTGGAGATCACATTCATCACCTTGGATCGATACGCAATGTTCATCACGTTGATGTTACCCTGGTTGTTACGCTCAGTTAATTTGTCCTTCTCATAAAAATACTTGCTCTTCACACTGAAAATCCGTTTCAATTCATTAACGATAGGCACTTTGGGGGAAGTGTACGCATTTTCATACTGCCAGACCGCCTGCTCGGTCACACCCAGTTTTTCGGAAAGCTCCTTTCTCGAATACCCATGCATGATGCGCAAATTGGTCAGATTTTCACCCATGAACACACGGTTTCCTCCTTGCTAGACTAAGGGGTTACCCCTGCCGTTCTTCTTCCAAAATTTCAATATCATATGCTGCCGGATCAAGTATATCGTCCACGTCGGGCGCAAGAACTTCACGTTCATGATCGCTAAGTTCCGCACCTGAGATAAGATCAGACAGATCTTCTATAAAATAGGCTATATTATCATGCGGATTAGGCAAATAGTGCTTTACTTCGGATATTTGATACGCATCATCAATAGCATAGGTGAGAATGTGAAACTCATTATACAGAGATGACAGCTGTTTAAGTTCTTCTTTTACACGAGTAACTTGGCTTACTTGAATAGGCAAGGAAAGCTGCAATACCTTTTCGGAATGATCCGTATCACTCAGGGGTGGCTCTATCGGAAAGTCCAAACCCACATTAATTTTGGACAGGTCATGTAAATATGTGCGCATTATCCCCTTTCGGTCATCACCCGTAGGTAGTTTTGCCCGAGAAAAACATTTTTCATTAAAGTAAGCTGCATTTTTTATCAAAAACAGAACTTTGGAGTCCTTATGTGTGAATTGAAGATAATCCCAAGTCAAACCTGCTTTGGACTTTTTATGCGTGAACGCTTTTCCGTCGTCTTCCTTACAGTATTCAGCAATTTTGCTCTCTATGAAATTACCCTTTGTCCAAGCAAATGCTGAACTAATCTCCATGTTATCTCGTCGATCTATACGGTGCTCAATATATTCTCGGTACCCTTCGATAATAGCTTTAACAATCATCTGACTATGCTCAGGCTTGAATTTATATTGTTCCATATATATCACTCCGATTCAGAAGGTATAAAGGCTTCTTTTATTTTAAATGATATACCCCAGATATGATATGATTTTTTCTTATATTTTTAAAGTGAACAAATTACTGTATTAACTCACAACTTACCCAAACGGATTCTGCGCCCACTGTGTCAGCCGTTTTTTGGTGATGCGTCCATGTGAAGTGTGTTGAATAACCTGCCCTTGATCGAGTAGTAACACCTGCGGCGATTCATGGCGAACCTCGGTCTCTTCCGCGATGTGGCGAGATAATGGACGGTTCTCGATAACTTTCACCATCCGATATTCCATAGTCTGCTTCGGATCGGATGCATTTGTGCCGACAAAAGCCATGAACTCTCTATATGCTCGCGCGCTAACGGGACAAGTCGTGCTGTGTTTCAGCAAAAGCACCGGATGCTCTTGCGAACGTTGGAGCACCTCTTGCCAATCCTCAAGTTTATGTAATTCCAGAACATGCTCGCTTAACATCTCATGTGAATCGGCACCTGTACGTTTACTGACCACGGAACCGATCACCACGCCGAGGGCGGCGCCAAAAGCGATGCCCAGCCCAATCTGCCCCGTAGCTGTACCAAAGCTTGCACCAAGGGCCACACCGACTCCGAGCCAAAGTGCCTGATGATTTACCTTTTTCTCCACATCAAGTCATCCTTTCTCTACGTATGAATCAAGCGATTCGAAGCTATATATGCCGAACGACTAAACAGGCTTTTCCTGAATACTTCAATGATCATGTTTCTATCTCATATTTTGTTCAAATTATAGCACAGCCCCTGCACACAAGCTTTCAGAATCTGCATCTTTCGGGTACATAATTGTGTTACACTGATGGTAATTTGGAAACGATGAACATAAGAGCAACTGAAAGGCGGAAATCCAATATGACATACGCTTTTACGATTGAACCACCGGAATATTATGCACTGGACAACGAGCCTGAGTTAATGGCCAAGTGTCAGGAATGGGGCCTGATTTCGGCGAAAGCAACTAAACTTAAAACATTTTATTATAAAGGCAACGGACTGAATCTGCCTTGTAACATTTTAGGCTTTGTCGATCACATGACAGCTGTAATTGAGCTGGATAATGGACAAAAACACTGCATTCACCCGTCCTATCTCAAAGAAATGCAGGCCTCGGGCTACAGCACCAGAGGATTAACCGGAGTGGGCGCAGAGACGGGAACGGAACAGGGCTACACTACACAAGCCCATGCTTCCGATGAAACATCTGCCCAGAACGACTCGCCAGCCGAGCTGGTTGATCCGGAGGATGACATGGATGGGCTGGATTCCTTCTCCGAGCTCAAAGGTGATCCTGACGGATTGGTGGAGGAATACATGGGGCCTCAGGCAGGGAGCAATGCCAATGTGACTTCAGAAACCAAACCCAAAACCAAAGCTGCACCGAAAACAAAAGCCGTTAAAATCGATCTGCCCGAAGGCAAAGTGAAGATGAGCGGGGTGGTTAAAGAGTTTACGACAGTACCCAACCATTTCTCGGATAATGACGATGAAGTTATCATTTATGAGTCTGTAACCATTATGGAGCCTGATGTCATTGAGGTTGGAGAGGCTTGGTCCAGTCACAGTGCAACGATGAAGAAACAGGAATTAGAAGTTGGCGATGTGCTAACCTTTGAAGCTAAAATCATTAAAAAGAAGTTGACCCGCAATCCGGTACCATACAAAATCAACAACCCGTCCAAGATTCAGAAGGAAGATTAGTCTTTCGTTTATAAAAAAAAGCAACAAAAAACCTCCACGCTGCAATATGTAGCGAATGGAGGTTTTTTTCAGCTAGTTATTTAGTTATTACGTATTTTATGGTTCAACGCTTGAAACTTAGCACATACGCCCAGCCTATAACTGTCCCTATGCTTGTCCAGGTGTAGCGCTAATTTGGAACAGTACGCCAAATTTATCGGTTACATTACCGTAAGCCGGGCTCCAGAACGTTTCCTGAATCGGCATATTCACTTTACCGCCCACTTCAAGTTTACTGAAAATGTCCTTCGCTTGCTCAGCTGTATCCGTATTGACCGTTACCGTGATATTATCTCCAATGGTGTGAGGCATGCCGGGCAGTGTATCCGATAACATCAGCACCGAACTGCCGATTTGCAGAGACGCATGCATAATCCAGTCTTTGGCTTCTGGTGGAATCGGATGCTCCGGACTGGATGGGCCTTCCCCAAACGTCTGCATTGCGAGCACTTCAGCACCAAATGCCTCTTTGTAGAACTCGACAGCTTCACGCCCGTTACCGTTAGTTACAAGGTACACATTCAAGCTAATTGCCATGGATTGTTCATCTCCTTGGATTCGTGTAGTTTATGGGTCAGGCCACTTGCGACATGAGTATATAGGAACGAATTGTCCTTTGACAAGCACAAGTTTCCACTCTATACGGTGACCGTTACTGAGCTATATTTCCCAACATCTTCTTCTCCCATTCTCTACTTTATCCTCCCCCTCTCTACTCAAGAAAAAAGCCACTCTCCCGAGTACTGTCGGTCGAATGGCTATAAAAGTTATATTCAGTTATTACCCGTGTGATGCAAGTCTGTACTACTCTTTCCTATATTTATTGTGCCTGCACAATGCGATCGATTTCACTTTTTAACAAAAGATATCGATGCACACTTCTCATAATAGGTACTTTGGTGAGTTTGTTTTTATCCACGTATAATTTCATCTGGTCTTTACTCAGCCCTAGCAGGCTGCCCGCCTCAGTTACCGTCAATACCACTTCGGGATTCGTTGCGTTGAACGTCTTCTTTACCTTTTGGTTCCAGTCCTCAAATACCTGCATAGATTCACGATCTCTCCTATCCATAGCCAGTTATTTTCAGGCTGCGTACATTCAGTATAGCATACTTGTGATTATCGTCACTTATTCCTCTTTATGGCACTACGAAATGATCTCCTAATCCGTATGCTGTATATGACAAAAAGAGCCACGAAAACGCGGCCCTGTTCCAAATCACTATTAACGTTCCCTCTATGCTTCATCCCAGAAACGGCGCAGATTGTCCATGGCGATTTTGGAAGCGGCTTTGCATTCCTCCATGCCTTCGAACTCCACCGTGATGTTGCCATCGTAACCGGAGTCCTTGATCAGCTTGACGATTTTACGAATGGGGATATCACCATGACCCACAATTGCACCGCGCAGGAAGTTGCCATAGGTTGTGGTGAACCACTCCCCCTCCCCTGGATGCTCGTCATACGGACGGAAGTAGAAATCTTTAAAATGAATGAGCGAAGCGTACGGCAAATTTTTCATCACACCGATAATCGGATTTTCGTCTACACACATAAAGTTGCCAATATCCAGCGTTGTTTTAAAATTCGGCCGATCTACGGCATGCAATACTCGCTGAACCCGATCACTAGCCTGCACACTGAACCCATGGTTCTCAATCGTTGTGATCATCCCGTACTGCGCAGCATAATCCGCAATGATCTGGCTTCCCCTAACCATCAGAGGCAGATTCTGTTCAAACCAGGCAATCGTTGTGCTCTCCTTGGGCAGCCTGAATGCAGTAACGTCGTGGCGGAGATGCCGAACACCCATCCGGTGTGCCACATCCACATGTCTTTTGACCCGAGCCACCTCTTCTTCAAAAGCCTCTTCCGTCTCCTGGACGAAATTGGCCGGCATCGAATAGTTGGACAGTTCAATCCCAGCTGCTTCGGCGCGCTCCCGAATCGCATCCGCCAGTTCATGATTATCCTCCACCGTGTATCCGTAGGGAACCATCTCCATGTGCTCGCCGCCGTTCGCTGCAATCCAGTCGATTACATCCAGCACCGTCATGGCTCCCGAATTCAGATCATTCAACAAACTGTACGTGCTCAGACCTACCTTCATCTGCTCCACTCCTATCGATATTGTTTAATGAACTGCACGGCTTTGCGAATATCCACTTCCGGTTGGTCCCCCACTTCGCGCTCAATGGTCAGATACCCTGTGTAACCAATATCCTGCAGCGCGGCAAAATAAGCATCAAAATCAACAGCCCCTTCACCTAACGGAACTTCACGGAAAAAGGCACCGGAAGCTACCATTTCGGCAATTTTCTCATGATCCATCGGAGCGTAACCCACAGCACCGTACACGTCCCGCGGATCGACCTCTTTCAGACGCAAGCCATCCTTCACATGGGTATGCACGATATAATCCTTGAGCAACTTCACACCCTGCACCGGATCATCTCCTGTCACCATCACCATGTTCGCCGGGTCAAAGTTAACGGATACCCCGTTCGTGGAGAGAGTATCGAGGAACCCTTTCAGATCAGCAGCGGTTTCCGGCCCAGTCTCGATGGCAAAGTAGGCTCCGACACTTTTGGCGTACTGTCCCAGCTCTTCACAGGCGGCGTTCAGTGTTTCGTATACTTCGGAAGAAGGATCATGTGGAACGATACCGATGTGAGTGGTCACAATATTTGTGCCCAGATCAAGAGCCAGATCAACAATTCGCTTGGACTTTTCCACTTTCCATGCATTGTCTTCCTTAACCTGAAAGCCGTGACCGCCCAGATCACCTACCAATGCTGAAATCTCAAGACCGAGACCATCTATATAACTGCGAAGCTCTTTACGTGCCTCAGGAGACAAATTTTCCGGGTCCATTTCTCCCTTCACCGCGTAGATCTGTACCCCTTCTGCCCCCGCGTCCTTGGCTTTCAACAGCCCTTCCCGTACACCTACACCAAAACTGTCCACGATTACACCGATTTGATTGGTTAATTTCATGTCGTACCTCCCATGAGATTCAATGAGTTATGCTCTTTTACGTTTCAATCCATCGTGCATTAGTGAATTCAAAAATTATGTTATATAAGTTGAACTAAAGGAGGTTTTTACACGGAACACTCCGATGACAGAATAACCTGGAGAGTAGCGGTTATCCCCAGATTTTTTTGGATTCCCTTTTCCAAAGGGAAAAATCCGGTGATAAGCGTATGCTTCCGATGTAGCTTTCTAGCAGAAAGCTTTTAGGCGAACGCTTCGCTTTTTCAGGTTTTTTCTGTCCTCTCCGTTATAGTGTAAATGAATAGTTCAACTTAAATGGTATCAGCTCAAATAGACAAGCTTTACCGACTTGATTTCATAGGGTTTAAACGTCAGTTTAAAAGCTCCCCCCTCGCAAGGGAGTGGGGCAAGCTCATCTTCCAGCAGATTAATGATTGAAGCACTCACGTTTCGTTCATTCCACTGCACCTGTACCGTTTCACGGCCTCCGCTTGATTCGTAGAAACGCAGTACCGTTCCTGATCCGTCCTCGGCCACCTTGATCGTATCCAAAATGACATGTTCACTATGGAACTGTACCCAGCTGTGTTCAGAGGGTTTTACACCCGCATGTGGTTTGGATGCAACCACCTGTACCGGATGATTCAGTTCCATCGCACGCCGTACAACATTAGCCTGACGCCAGTCTCCTGCATGTGGTAGCACCGAATATGTGAAGTCATGCTGCCCTTGATCGGCATATACATCCGGCCATTTCGGCGCTCGCAACAGCGAAAGACGAATGGTGCGATCCTTAATGTCGTAGCCATACTTGCAGTCATTCAGCAAACTGATACCACTATTGCCCTCCGAAAGATCAGCCCAACGATGCCCGCACACCTCGAATTGTGCCCGTTCCCAACTCGTATTGTTATGCGTTGCCCGCTCCAAGGCACCAAACGGAATCTCATAGGTTGCTTTAGCCGCAACCAGATCTGCCGGAAACGCCACCTTGAGCAGCTTGTGACTTTCATTCCAGTCTACCCGAGTTTTGAAATCAACGCGCCGCTGGTGATGAAACAAAATTACATCCTGGCTAATCTCGGAATCATGCAGCTTCCAGCGGAAACGCAGTACATCCTGTACGGAGCCGCGCTGCACAATCTCTCTGGCGATCAGCTGCACAGCACCTGCCCGTTGAGATTCAAACCGCGGATCAATATCCCACGCATCCCAGTACGTCGGTTTGTCATGGAAAAATTGCCACTCATTCGCTCGGTCACCCGGTTGCAACCATTCACGCTCTACGGTCTTGTCATACCATCTTGTGATCTCACCCAAATCGTTAAATTCAAGCAAGTAGAACCCGGTTTCCCAACATGCAGGTATCTGCTCAAGCTTAGCCGAATCTTGTTCTGCGCATTTCAGTTGTATTATTGCGTCTGGTGCTATTGTGTCCGCTTTAGTTGTTAACTCTCTTACTACCGCTTCAGATACTCTATCTGTTCCCTGTTCTATGGTTACCGCTATTTCTCCCTTTGCATATCGTTCTACTTCTTCTTCTGTCTCACGCACCCATATGGTGATATACCCGAAGGCAGGAATCGAAGGAACATGGACATGCAGGCGAGCCTCATTTTCTTGCCCTTCCCGCTCTACCTCGCTAATCAAACGATTCCCCTGACGATCATACGCCGCCAATGTAGCTGATTCGTCTCCACATGAGATGCAGATCACTTCGCTTCGTTCCCAGCCAAGACTATTGAATACAACGTACGGCTTACCTGATACTTCATTCGTTGCAATGTTATCCGTGAGCGCCTCAAGTGACCCCTGTAACACGTCATCACCAAGCGCAAACACCTTCGTATACTCCTCGGCAGAAGTTACATACACTTCGGGAATCGACGTACCGGGAATGATATCATGGAACTGGTTCAGCATGATCAGCTTCCAGCCTTCATCAAGCACTTCCTTGCGATCCAACATCAGGCCGCGATTCTGATCCCACTGGCTCCAGATTTCTGCTTCGCGATAGAGCACCTCGGCCTTGCGGTTGCTACGTTTATTCCGCGCATGGGTGGTATACGTACCGCGATGCAGCTCCAGATACAGGTCACCGTGCCACTTCGGCAGTGCTGGCTTACTCGCTGCAATCCCTTCAAAAAAAGCTCCTGCCGTGCTGAATTGACTGATAGGTTGCCCTGCCATCAGATGGGAACGCTCTGCAAACTCCACCATCTCATTCGTCACACCGCCGCCACCATCGCCGTGCCCATAGAGCAGCATCTGCTCCGCATGAACGTCTTTTTGCTTGTAGGACTGCCAGTGCTCATGCACATCCTTGGGACGTGTATGTTCATTTACACCATGATTCAGGTAAGACAGCACGGAGGTACCGTCAATCCCCACCCAGTCGAACAGGTCATACGGGAACACATTCGTATCATTCCAGTTTAGTTTGGTCGTCATAAAATAAGGAATGTCCGCAAGCCTCAGAATCTGAGGCAGCGAAGCGCAGTATCCAAACGTATCCGGCAGCCATTCAATATTTGAACGTTTGCCAAATTCCGACTGATAGAACTGCTGTCCGTACAAAACCTGGCGCACCAGGGACTCGCCGCTCGGAATATTCAAGTCCGGCTCCACCCACATGCCACCAACCAGTTCCCAACGCCCTTCGGCAATACGCGACTTCACCCGTTCATACAGCTCGGGATAATGCTCCTTTACAAAAGCATATAGTTGAGGCTGGCTCTGGGAGTACACAAAATCCGGATACGTATCCATTAGCGTACACATCGTAGAGAACGTCCGGCTCGATTTGCGCACGGTTTCCCGCACAGGCCAGAGCCAAGCCACATCAATATGAGACTGTCCAACCAGATGCATAAACCCGCTTCGATATTGCTCGGGGTCTTCCCGCTCCACGGTCTGGGCAATTTTCTGCTCCAGCTCATGCAGCCATACACCATCCTGCCAGCGTCCCGGATCATGGTACATCTCATCCATCACCTGATGGACAGCCCGAACCAATGTTATGCGTTTCAAGTCCTTCTCCGGTAAAGCCTGCAGCGACTCGGATAGTACCATTATGCTGTACATCAGGCTCTGCAACGGTTGATTCACATGCACCAATGCCGCTCGTATCCCCTGAATCGGGGGCTGAATTACCGCTTGCCGATTCAAGGGATCATGCGGTTCAGGGATGGGATCATACAGCTCGATCTCCAGCTGTGGCGAGATTCCCACACGTTCTCTTGGAAGAGGTACGAAGGTATGGTTACGGTCCAGCCCGTGATAAGGAACACCGTTGACCTTCAACAACCCTTCCCCACCCGCTTCGAAAATGAATCCGATAGCCTCACCCTGCCACGTCTCAGGAATCTGCACTCTTTTGCTCAGAAAATACGTCGTTCCGTGTGTGCTGTTCAATGGATTCAGGGAATGCTGGATCGCCTCGTTCCCTTCCTGTTCAGATGTGTGCTCCAGACCATACGCATATCCCTGCTCATATTCGTATTCTTCTGGCTGAATATATCGGGCGCGCTTCATCTGCCATTCGGGAAGCTCAACGACTTCCAGCCACTGCTTCCGTTTCAAATCCTCGATAAACCGCTGGATTCGGATCATGCCTTCACCTCCACCTGTTGTACATGCAGACTGCAAGCCGTCCAGTCCACAGAGCTGCGTCCAACCATCAGCTTGAACTCACCCGGTTCTACCACAGACTGGAGACGGGAGTCGATCAGTGATAGATGTTCTTTTTGCAAAGGAAACGTTACGGTTCGGGTCTCCCCTGGCTCCAGATGGACTTTGCTGAAACCTTTCAAGGCGATTTCAGCCCGGGTAACGGAAGCCGACACATCGGTAATATACAGCTGCACGACCTCTTTGCCTGCTACGGCACCCACATTCGTCACCTCGACCTGAACCTGCGCCTCTTCGTCCGGTCTAATCACTTTCGGTGTCACTCGAACATTGTCGTACTTGAAATCCGTATAGCTCAGCCCATGTCCGAAGGCATATTGCGGCGTTAGATCCATCTCCAAATACCGTTTACCGCGCGTCCGTTTCGCATGATAGTACACGGGAAGCTGACCTTCATGTTTGGGAATGGATACGGTCAGTCGTCCCGATGGATTCACATCCCCGAACAGTACATCTGCGATGGCATTACCCCCTTCCTGCCCCGGATACCATGCTTCTACAATCGCTGGAATGTGCTCGTCGATCCACGGTTCGGCAATCGGTCGCCCGTTAATATACACCACAACGACCGGTTTCCCCAGTTTATGTATTTCCTGTACCAGCTCCAGCTGCACACCCATCAGGTTCAACGAAGAACGGTCAATGCCTTCCCCACACTCCATGTCATTCCACGGATCGTCGGTCACCACGGATGCCCCTGTTCGCAGATCAATCGTACCTTCGCCGAAATCACGAGCACTCGATCCACCCATCACCATAACGATGACATCGGCCTGCTCCGCACATGCAAGCGCCTGAGCAAAACCTTCTCTCGAATCACCCTTGATCCGACATCCGGGCGCGTACAGCACCTGAGCAGTATCCGTCCCACCGAGTTTGCGTGTGATACCATCCAGCACCGTCACAATCTGCTCTCTTGGCTGCGGCGAGGTATAATCTCCAAGCTGGTTATAGATATGGTTAGCGTTCGGCCCGATCACAGCCAGTTTGGCTGCCTGAGTAGCAAGCGGCAGCAAATGGTCTTCATTTTTCAACAGGACGATTCCCTCTTGTGCCACCTCACGTGCAAGCCCGACATGCGTCTCACACCCGATAACCTTCTCTGCAAAATCAGGATCAACATACGGCTGCTCAAACAAACCAAGCCTGAATTTCATCTCCAACACCCGTCGTACCGCCAAATTCATTTCTGCCTCTTCCAGTACACCCTGTTCAAGCGCCTGTGCCAGATGTTTGCGGTACATGAATCCGGACATCTCCATATCTACACCTGCCCGAAGGGACTGTGCCACAGCCTGCTCTCCATTCTCTGCCGTGTTGTGTCCGTTCACCAGCATCTGGATCGCCCCAAAATCGGTAATGACAAATCCGTCAAACCCCCACTCTTCCCGCAAAAGATCATGAAGCAGGTACGTACTGGACGTACACGGCACGCCATCGATCTCGTTATAGGCTGTCATGACCGAGCAGGCTCCGGCTTCCACTGCTTGTTTGAACGGAAACAGGTCAATTTCATGCAACTCACGCATTCCCATATGGACTGGTGCAGCGTTACGTCCCCCCTCTGAACTGCCGTACGCTGCAAAATGTTTAAGTGTCGCCACCACCGTCCGGTCTGAATCAAGCCGATCTCCCTGCAATCCGTAGATGGCTTCTACAGCGAACTGACCGATCAGATAAGGGTCTTCGGCAAAACATTCCTCCGTCCGTCCCCATCTCGGGTCACGCACCACATCAAGTACCGGAGAATACGTGGCTGCGCCGCCCTGACTCCGGGTTTCCACAGCGATCGCCTCGCACATCCTGCGATATAACTCTGGATTCCATGTGCTACCTACCGTTATCGGTACAGGAAAGACCGTTGCACCAATAGCCATATGCCCGTGGGAGCATTCTTCTCCAAACAAAATCGGAATGCCTAACCGGGAATGTTCTATCGCATATTGCTGAATCACATTCGTAGCGACCGCGCCTTGCCGCGGTGTCAGACCTGTCTCCAACGTCACTTCCGTCCATGGATCTGCCCTGAGTACACCATACAACGAGCCGACACCGCCCAGCGCCATGTCCGCCTCGAACTCTTCGGTTACCCGTACCGTACCGTCTGCCGCTTTCGTGTACGTTTTCCATCCCATAGGCTGGATCAACTGTCCGATCTTCTCTGCCGTGGTCATTCGTTCGAGCAGATCCTGTACCCGCTCCTGAATGGGAAGCGATGCATCTTTGTAGCCTGTTTGCGTTTGCATGTGCACATTCTCCTCCTGCCTGTGAATTGGTCGTGCGAGCACCTTACATGGCCTTGCGATAGTCGCTTGGAGCCATTCCGACGACATTTTTAAAAGCGCGGTTGAAGGAATTGTAGTTGGTATAGCCCACTTCCTCACTGATCTCCTGAATGGCTTTGTCCGTCTGTTGCATGAGCTGTTTGGCTTTTTCGATCCGGTGACTGATAAGCAGATCCACGAATTTCTCCCCGATCTCATCTTTGAAAAGCTTGCTCAGATACTTCGGATTGATATCGAACAGATCACTAAGGTAATTCAGCGACAGATCGGGATTGTTGTAATGCTCTTCGATATATTTGCGAATCTCCAGAATATGTGACCGATGTTTACGAGAGCATTGCAGTGTCTCCATCTGCCGCGCCAGTTCACGGAACCCTTCCAGACACAGCTCGCGCAGATCATCCAGCGTCTCCCAACCTTCCAGCCGTGGCAACAATGGCGTAAATATCGCCGCCCATGACTCCTGATATTCACGCGGAAGCTCGGCAAATTCACGATTATAATGCTGGAATAACAGCTGAACCGTGTTCATAATCTCCTGACGGGACAGAACAGACTCGCGAATCTGCTTAAACAGCCTTTCAAAATGCTGTTCCCAAATATCGTCCGATAGCCGCATCGTCTGTACTAGCAAGGAGATGGTCTTAAGAAACTCATACACATCATTCGTGGAACTCGGTACATCTCCGCATGGTATGATCCGATTCGTGCCCAGAACCGCCTTGTACTCCAGGGCATGCACAGCCTCTTTAAGCGAAGCCCGAAGCCCGCGAATATCCACAGCAACCCGGCCCACACCAATGGTTACGGTAAAGTTCAAATACTGACCCACCTGATTCAGATAACCGCTGAGCAAGCGTTGCTCTGTCTCTTCGGACTGTTCCGTCTCAGGTAACCACAGGATGGCATTCAGTCGCTGACTTGAGACCCACTCTGCCCATACCTCGGTACCTTCTTGCCTTGCACTTTCCTGCAAAATGCTCGACAGCACAAATTTCAGGAGGGCTTGATCCTGCTGATGATACTCATCCACAAACACATCGTATCGATCCATCTCCACCACCATCACAGCCCAGCGATGCTCTAATTCCGGTAGCTTGAACTTGCTCATCTCGGCAGATAACTCATGACATGTGTAATCCCGCGTACCTTCCAGCAGTTCCTGAAAGAAGACCTTCTTCTGCAAAATCAGATTCTCTTCATGCTCCTCCTGATATTGCTTCGTCTGGTCGATCATGCGCTCCAGTGTCGTATGAATGAAGCGGAATTCATTCTCCTTGCCATAGTTTAGTGCTGACGGTTTCTGTGAAGATACAGTCTGAATTAACGTGACAATCTGTTGGATTGGTTTATAGTTTCTTCGCGTCACGTAGACGACCCATACAACCCCGATCAGCACAACAGCGACAGCGAAAATAAACCAAATGTTATAAAATTGCAACGTAAACTTGATGATTTTCCCGTTATTTAGCCCCGTCTGCACCTTCCAGCCACTATAGCTGGACGTGAATTCAGAGAACACCTCTCCCGAAGCGGAAGCGGGCTTGGAAGCAAGCATCTCAGCATCAGGCGTATCCCCATGCCAGAGACTTCCCCCGGATCGGTTATAGATGTTCACAAACGTAAATTCAGGGTCGTACATCTGCATAATGGACTTTTGCAGCGTATTCAACTCAACGTTGGTCACTACAAGACCTCTGCCGTTCCCGACATTCCGCACAATCGTAATGACCCGCTCCGCCGATTGGGAAGGAAACGCCTTGAATAACCGTGCGCCGACCCACTTCTGCTCATCCTTCGTCCGGCTGTCTGCAATAAAGGCTGCATCGGTGAATTCGTTGATCGGAACAGCCTTGCCATTGCTAAAAACAGTGTTATCGCTGTACCTGACCAGGTAGACTGAGTCGATCAGCGGATATTCTATCTTCAATTCATCGATGACCTTAACGGCCTGGATGCCGGCATAGACATCCTCGCCGCCCGACACCGAGAAATAATTTTTCAGATTAGAGTTGGTCAAAATCTCGCGCAACACCTTGAAATCAATGGAACGCAAGGAATTATCCAGATACTGTGTCACCTGCGAAGCCAAAAATTCATTGGCCTTGAGCGCTTCTCTCCGGTTCTGCTCATTGAATACCTGAAAGAAAATGAAAAATAAAATCGTCGTCACAATAAAAAAAATAGGCAAATACGATAACAGCAAACGTCTGAACCAATTGTTGTTCATCTCCGCGCCCCCCCACCAATCCATTTCATGTTGCATGACGACAAACCACTTGTGCCGTGCCCCTGTTCACAAAGTTTTCATAATTATGCGTTCATTATATCGAATGACGTGGGGTTGTCATAGGAGAAGACTGCCCCGGCCACGGGTGACAGGCGGGACAGTCCTTTTGCATCAATTTTTCTCAATTGCACGCTGATAAATATCCAGATAATTGCTTAATCCAAGTCCATCAAAACCTTTGACGTATGAATCCCAGTCTTTATCAATGCTCTTGCTACCAATAATGAACTGAGCCATATTTGTCTGCACATAGTCTTTAATTGCAGTGGTCAATTGAGCTGCGGTCTCGGTATCCTCTGGACGAATAAATACGTTGGCTGGATATACTTCCTTCGGAGCGTATGGAGCATATACTTTCGTCGCTTGAGCAAGCCTTGTACCGTATCCTTCAGCTGACAGCGGGTCTTGACCTTCGGCAAACAGATTACGGAACGTGTTGGACAAATCATGTGCACCGATCTGTGACCAGCTTTCGTTCACGACCACGTTCGGATCACGTTCAGGCAGGTTGTAGTAGCTGTACTTGGCAGGTTCGCCGTTGATGTTTTTCTCATCCGGGCCCGCTTTCTTCCAGCCCTTACCCTCTGTTGGGCCATACTCTGCGTAGAGTGCACCCTCTTCACTGAACATGTAATCTACGATTTTAATGGCAGCAATCTGTTGTGCTTCGGTCGCTTTGTTCGTGATGGCAAATTCAAACTCACCTACACTTTGCGTTGCTCCAGTCGTCTGCACACCATCCGGCCCTTTGAGTGGGGGCACGATCTCCCAGTGCTGGTGACGGGTAATTTTTTTGTCATACGTATTCACCAGATAGCTCACCAGTGCCGTTGTAATGGAACCTACCACCTCATCTCCTTCTTTGTTCCCCAGTTGACCAATCGCCTGGTCATTCTGTGTGAAGGAAGCCGGGTCGATCAAGCCATCCGCGTACAGCTTGTGCATATACTCCAGCCCTTTCTTCCATCCTTCCTGGTTGGCGGCAAAGCTGACCTTGCCATCATTCACGATCAGGTATTTATCGTTATCGTTGTATATAAA
Source organism: Paenibacillus xylanexedens (assembly GCF_007680605.1). GTDB lineage: Bacteria > Bacillota > Bacilli > Paenibacillales > Paenibacillaceae > Paenibacillus > Paenibacillus xylanexedens_B. The sequence goes on along the minus strand of NZ_VEIO01000010.1, from coordinate 106,563 downwards.
ACTGTTCATCAGATAGGCATCGATGTTGCCGTTCCACACATATTTGTTCGGTGCACCTGTGAGCGGGATCTCATCGGCTTTGCCGTTGCCGTTCGGGTCTTGGGTTTTGAACGCCTTCAGAACGGTGTACAGTTCATCCGTCGTCGTTGGCATTTTAAGCCCCACCTTATCCAGCCACTCTTGGTTGATCCAATATTTCTGCGCATACGTACAGTGGTAACATTCATTAAAAATAGGCAATGCATAGATATTACCGTCCGGTGCCGTTATGGCATCCTTGAAATAAGGCTTCTCCTCCATCACTTTGGTGAGGTTCGGGCCGTATTGCTTGATCAGGTCTTGAAGCGGGAGGAACACGCCTTGTTTTCCATAGGTTTGAAGATCCGAGGTGGTGAATTTACCGTGCAGGAACACTTCGGGATAATCCCCACTGGCTAGCAGCAATTGTCTGCGATCCTGCAAAGCGTCTGTCGGGGCCAGGTCCCATTTCAAGGTCACGTTGAACTTTTTTTCGATAAACTTGGTGAATTCATTGTCTTCCATCGGTGCTTTACCTTGCGGAGCAAAAAAAGTCATCGTTACGGGGCCGCCGCTCTCGCCGCTCCCCTCGCTACCTGTACCCGCTTTTTCAGATGAACTGCATGCGGACAATATTGTCACCGAAGCGAAAATCAGACACAAAATTGAAATCCAGGATTTTCTCAAGCTGACTCCTCCTTTTTATTCATAGCAGCAAACCTTTGGTCAAGCTGTACGGGTTAATATGGTTCTATAGGTTCCAAAATCAATCCCGGAAGCCGGCGTGTGCCTCCACCTCCTTTCAAGAGCCGACTGCCATTTATCCTTTAAGTGAACCGACCATAACCCCTTTGACGAAGTGTTTTTGCACAAAAGGATACATGATCAGGATCGGAATACTGGCGACGACAATCAGCGCATATTTCAGCACCTGCTCAAACCCTTGATCCCGCATCTGCTGGCTTGTATTTGCAAGCATGGCCGGGTCAGCCGCATTCAGAATCAGCAAGTTACGAAGCACATATTGTAGCGGGAACAGCTTCTCCGAACGGAGGTAAATGAGAGCGTCAAAGTAGGCATTCCAGTGACCAACAGCGTACATCAGAGTCATGACTGCCAGAATCGGTTTGGAGAGCGGTAGCACCACGCTGATCAGGTAGCGGATATCCCGGCATCCGTCCATCTCGGCAGCTTCACCAAGTTCCTCGGGGATCGACGACTGGAAGAAGGTGCGAGCCACGATGACCTGGAACACAGCGAGCGCCCCGGGCAACCACATCGCCCAGCGGGTATCCAGCAGGTGCAGGTCTTTCATCAGCAGGTAGGTCGGAATCAGACCCCCGTCAAAAAACATCGTAATCATCATAAAGATGATGATCGCTCCCCGTCCGTAGAACGACTTGCGGGAGAGCGGGTAGGCCAGCATAACCGTCAGCGCAACGTTGATGAACGTACCGACCACGGTGTAGATAATCGTGTTGTAAAACCCGAGCATGAGCTGCTGGCTTTTGAAAATGGAGATGTACGCCTTGATGTTAAAATCAACCGGGAACAGCCACACCTGACCGGATGTCACGGCGCGTGACGAGCTAAACGAGGAGCTGACGATGTACAAGAGCGGGTAGAACACCGTTAGCAGAATGGCGATCAGAAAGATATAATTGATGGTCATGAAAATACGGTCGCCAACCGGGTCTTTGATTCGGTTCCGATTCATCAGATTAAACATGGACATACTCCTCCTTTACCACAAGCTGTTCTCGGATACTTTACGGGAAATGCTGTTGACGATGACCAGCAGAATCAGGTTAATGATCGAGTTAAAGAAACCAACTGCCGCGGAGAAGCTGAAATTCGCTCCAATCAGACCGACCTTGTACACGTACGTGGAGATGACCTCCGATGCGCTCGTATTCAGCGGATTTTGCATGAGATAAATTTTCTCGAAACCTACGCCCATAATGCTGCCCAGACTTAGAATCAACATAATCACGGTCACCGGGACAAGCGTTGGAAGGTCAATGTGCCAGATTTTTCGCAACCTTGAGGCGCCATCCATCTTGGCTGCTTCGTACAGAGACGGATCAACTCCGGCCAGAGCCGCGATGTAAATAATCGAGGAGTACCCCATGCCCTGCCATACACCCGACCAGACATAGATCGATTTGAAATATTCAGGGATACCCATGAAGTTGGTCATCGGGAAGCCCAGCCAGCTAAATAACTTGTCTACAACGCCCACATGGGGGGAAAGCATCAGAATGATGATGGATACCATGACCACGGTGGAGATAAAATGCGGTGCGTACGTGACCATCTGTACGGTCTTTTTAAAATAACCCGTTCGAATCTCGTTCAGCGCCAAGGCCAGCAAGATCGGTATAGGGAAACCGGCAATGAGGGAATAAAAGCTGATGCCAATGGTGTTCTTGATCAGCAGCCAGAAGTTCGGGGAATTGAAGAAGGCTTCAAAATGTTTAAGCCCCACCCATGGGCTACCCCAGATGCCTTTGACCACGCTGAAATCTTTAAAGGCAATCTGCACACCCACCATCGGAATGTATTTGAAGATCAGTAGATACAACACCGGAGGCAGCACAAGCAGGTACAGCTCCCAGTGCTTTTTGAAGCTTTTGATGAACGGATGCTGCTTCTTGGGCGCTGTCTGACGTAATTGTTGCAGCTCCATGTTCGCAGGTATGCTTTCTGTACCTTGACTCATTTGCGTCACTCCTTCTCAGCCTCAAGTGTAATAATACATTACATTCAGATCCCTTAAATGTTTGTTTTTGATGCTCATTCATTGCTTTGAATCCAATCGATGTTAACATTCATATCAGGTAGCGCTTTCTTGATTTGATAGTACCTCGCTGGGTGCTTATTGATCAATTTGCAATTTTCTCCGACCTCTCTTTATTCTAAAAACCCTTGTGTAGCAAGCGTTTGAATTCATGAACTGTGGGGTTCTTTATGTTCTATGTACAAAAAATAAAATTCCGGAGGCGTTGATATCTCCCCCGGAATTGACATGTGGTTTTATGATTTGGTGATCAATCTGAATGTATGAGTGATGGGTGCTTGGTTGCTTGCAGCGGATCGTGGCAACTCCACGAGCAGCCCTTCTTCCGTCTGCTGAAACGAAAGTACGTCATTCGTACCGACGAGTTCAACACGCTCCACCTTTTCCATATAAGGAATGATCAGTCGCTCTTCCGGGGTCTCGCTCTCGTTGCGATACATGCGAAAGGCATAGACGGTGTGCATGTCTTCTTTCTGTGTGAATGCCCACTCCTTCGTGTAATACGGTGCGCAAATGCGGGTGCCATAGATCCCTTCGCCGTGTGTGTTCAGCCACTCGCCCAGTCCCTGGATACCTCGAATGGCCCCTTTGGGTAGACGTCCGTCCGGCTGCGGCCCGACATTCAGTGCCAGATTCCCGCCTTTGGATACCACCTCGAGCAAAATATGTGCAAGCTGCCGTCCTGATTTGTACTGATCATCGAAGCCAAAAGCAAACGAATGCCCGACGGTAATGCAACTCTCCCACGGGATATTCATCGGATGCTCCGGGATCGTCTGCTCCGGGGTGACGATGTTCTCATACGGCCCGCCTACGGTGCGATCTGCGGACAGAAGCCAAGGCTGCGTGCTCTTTCTCGCCCGCTCGACCACTTCACCAAGCCGGATATCCTGACCGTGGCGCCCTTCACGTACCCAGCCTGCATCGAGCCACAAACACTCGATCCGTCCGTAATTCGTCAACAGTTCCATGATCTGCTCATGGGTGAACTCCACGAACTTTTCCCACATCCAGGGATACTTGTGCGGATCATAGGAAGGCCCGCGCCACATATGGCGTCCGCGCTCCATGCCTGGTGCCCAGTAATACGGTGTGTGCCAGTCCGCTTTGGAAAAGTACGCCGAGATGCCGAGCCCTTTCGCTCGAAAGGCATCGAACAACACCCGGCAGATATCGGCATATTTGTGCTTGTGGAACGGCGTGTCCTTGCCTGTGATTCGGTAATCGGTCGTTTTGGTATCCCACATGCAGAAGCCGTCATGATGCTTGGTCGTAAACAGGAAGTATTTAAAGCCGTTGTCGGCGGCCATCTGTGCCCATTCCTCGGGCTGGAACCGAATCGGATTGAACGTTTTGTTCAGGTCAAAATATTCACGCTTGAAGTCCTCCATATCGTCCGTCCAGTCCACATCATCCCGCGACCAGTCGCCATCCTCATCGCTCAGCGCCCACGATTCCACCAAGCCGAGCTGCGAGTATGGCCCCCAGTGCATCATCAAACCGAGTTTCTGATCTTTGAACCATTCCAGCCGCTCCAGCAGCAAGGGATCTTCCGGCTTCACCCACTCGTCCTCTTTACTAAAGTTGTGTACGCCTGCTTCAACGATGTGCTCTTCCTGCTCCGGCAGGGGGAGGTTGGTTTGAGTCAAAATAAATCATCTCCTTTAGTTGAAATTTCTCGCGTTATAAAAAGATAGGATTTACACTAGGGCACTCCGATTGCAGTACCATCTTTCGATCGCTGGTTACCCCCGGATTTCTTCGAATTATTTCCCTGATGGGGAAATCCGGGGGTAAAGGCGAGCGCTCCGCTTCTCCAGATTGGTTCTGCACTCTCCGTTTCACGTGTAAATGGATGTTTTTACAACGGCCTAAGACGGTTTCACCTCGTCGATCGGGTAACTGGTTACGTCGGGTTACCTATTTCCTCCGTTTTGGGTAGAACAAATGACTTAAGATCACCTGGTGGATTTACACTGGGGCACTCCGCGGTCAGAACAATCCTCCGAGCGCTGTTACCCCCGGATTTCTTCGAATTATTTCCCTGATGGGGAAATCCGGTGGTAAAGGCGAGCGCTCCGCTTCTCCAGATTGGTTCTGCACTCTCCGTTTCACATGTAAATGATTTTTACAACGTGATCTCCTTGCCCTCGCGTGCGGATTCGTAGATGGCGCACAGCATTTTCATGACTTCCACACCGTCCCCGACGGGGCTAAGGGTTTCTTTTCTGCCTTGCGTACTGTCGATAAAGTGGTTAATTTCATTGCGGAACGAGCCTATGAAGTCAAAGGATTTAAAATCGACCTGCGGTGTCATGTTCAGAATGGTATCGAACTTCTCGCTTATAATCGAAATCTCTGGCTCCAGCTCAGCTCCGCCTTTGTCGCCGTACAACTTAACCGCTGTTTCATCAGCTTTCGCATGGAGAGTGAAGCTGACATCAACCATCAGGCTTGCTCCATTCTCAAAACGGATCAATGCATTCGCCATATCTTCCACGGTGTTCTGTTCCGCATCGTAATCGGCGGCCTTATAGAACGAAAGATTGCGAATGTTAGCCCGGTTGCCGAGACGATTGGAGACGTTAGCGGAAACGGATTTCACCTTCGGTCTACCCATCAGGTACCAACAAATGTCGATGACATGTACGCCGATATCAATTAACGGGCCGCCGCCGGAGCGACTTTTATCCGCAAACCAGCCACCCGGGTTGCCAAGACGGCGCAGACTGGAAGCTTTGGCATAGTAGATTTCGCCCAGCTCACCTTCGTCGATGAACTTTTTCAGAATCTGAGCATTGTCACTATAGCGGCGAACAAAGCCTACTTGTAGCAACTTACCACTGCGATGAACGGCTTTTTCTACCTCTAATGCATCCTCCACGGTCTGGCAGAGCGGTTTCTCGCACAACACGTTTTTGCCTGCATCCAGCGCAGCAATACTGATCTCGGCATGCGAATCATTCCAAGTACAGATGCTGACCGAACCGATTTCCGGCAGAGCGAGCAAGTCTTTATAGTCCGTAAACACATGGGATGCCCCATACTGCTTCGCCACATCTGTTGCACGGGTCTCGTTCAGATCACAGATCGCATAAATCTCCACTTCCGGATTACTCGCGTACGCTTGCAGGTGACAATCAGATATAGAACCGGCGCCGATGACGGCGACCTTCAATTTGGACATTTCACTACCCCTCCAGTGTTAAAAATGAAAATGAATACCTTTCAGCTCTGCGGTTGCTTTCATACAGCCGATTTTGGATGAATTCTATTTAAACGTACACCATGCCATGCCATGCCATGCCATGCCAGGCCACTCCCTAACTGCACTGCACCTCACACCAATAAATAAATCGACACGGGACAGCATAGCGATGCCGGATCATAGCAAGGCACTTAACCACACAATGTCACGCCTCATCCCACAAACGGCGCACATTATCCATCGCAATGCGCGAAGCAGTCTGGCAGTGCTCCATCCCCTCAAATTCAACCGAGATATAGCCGTCATACCCGGACCGCTTCAGCACACGAAACACCTCCGGCATGTCGATATCACCATGACCCACGATGGCCCCGCGCAGATAATTGCCGTGGGAGGTCTGGAACCAGCCTTCGCCGGGATTCCGGGTGGATGACCGCCAGTAGAAATCTTTGGCGTGAACGATGGACGCGTAAGGAATGTTATTTTTGACCGCACTCACCGGATCTTCATCGACACAGAGGAAATTGCCGATATCCAATGTGGTTTTGAAATTTTCCCGCCCCGTCTCATGTAACAGCCGCTGAATCCGCTCGCTCGATTGCACATAATATCCGTGGTTCTCCACACTCGTTGTAATGCCAAAGCCTGCGGCATAGTCGGCAATTCGCTGACAAGCTTTGACAAGCACGGGCAGGTCGGCTTCAAACTGCGCTACAGTCCCCTCGGGTGCAGGACGGAAAGCCACATCATGGCGCATCAGCTTCACTCCCAGGGTGGCAGCAACATCTACATGGCGCATAACACTTTGAATTTCTTCTTCCAAAATCTCAGCATTCTCCTGAACCGCAAAGTTCGCTCCAATGGCATAATTCGAGATGTCGATGCCAACCTCCCGAGCCGTAGCTCTGATCTCCTCAATTAACGCTGGATTGTCGATCAGACTGAAGCCCATCGGCACAATCTCCACATGCTGCCCGCCCTGTTCCGCAATCCAACGAATAGCATCCGGCACGGTTAGCTCCTTACGATCCAGCGCTTGCTGCAGACTGTACGTGCTAAGTCCAACTTTCATCTTCCTCATCCTCTCCCTCTCCTGTGATGGGTGTCCATACCCAACGTATACCTTGTTCCAGTCCATTGAGCAATTGTCAATAATCGCATGGCTCACCGATTTTCCTTTTCTAGCCCAAATCCGGCTGATCCACGAACATGACGGCAGCATCTGCCGTTCCATGAAGTTCAAATATGATAATCTCATTCTCCCCTTGACGGAGAAGCGGAGCAGGGACATATAACGTCTGTTGCGGGCCTTTATTCCAGTAGCGCCCCAGATTGAATCCGTTTACAAATGCAACCCCTTTTGTCCAGCCGTCCAGACGCAGAAAGGTATCCTTTATATCCGATATATTTTCAATATGAAGACTTCCTCGATAAAAAAATGGCTCCTCTGTTACTGTTCTTACGCTACTCTCATGCTCAGACAGCACAGCAAAGGATAAACCCGAAAGATCGGTCATCGGCAAACAATGAATCGTCCAATCGTATAAAAACTGAAATCCATGCCGCACGCCCTCCGTAATTCCCTTCGGATCTCTCAGGTACGGCCCGTAATTGATTCGCCCCATATTCTCAACGAGAATAAGCAACTCCGTGCCTTCCGCGGGTACTTCAAAGGATATCGTCGTCCCCGTAGAATTTCCGCGTTCCAGTACTCCCTGTAAAAGTCCATCTACAAACACCAGTGCCCGATCACGTACCTCCTGAACGGCCAACTCCTGGCGCTCTCTTGGCCCGGAAATACGGGTCTGATAGCTGATAAATCCGTAATCCTGCCCCAGCTTCTCCATCGGCTCCGGATTTGTACGGTGCATTGGAACAGCCAGTGCATTCAGTTGCTGAAGCAAACTAGCGTGTTGCGCCATCTCGACTCTGCCATAAGCGGCTGTCCCCACAGGTTCTGGTAAAACCAAATCTCCCGGTTCAGAGCCACGATCATCTTTTTGAGAACCACTATAGCGCGAGAGAACCTCCCTTACCGCATAAAATTTCGCTGTCGGTTCACCCGATTCGCTAAGCAGAGAGTCATAGTCATAACTTGTAATGGTTGGTTCGTATTGATCCTTTTGCTGACAGTTCGCTCCATTATAAAATGCAAAATTCGTGCCGCCATGGAACATGTAGAAGTTCACCGATGCGCCCGCCTCCAGCATTTCCTCCAGCACCTTGGCTACATCTTCGGCTTCCCGAGTGTGATGAGACTCGCCCCAGTGATCGAACCAGCCATTCCAAAACTCCATACACATGAGCGGTTCCTCTGCTTGATATTCACGTAGCTTGGCAAACGCCCACTCGGTCCCCGACCCAAAATTAACTGTTGCCAAGTGCCCGGACACGGAACCAGCCTGTAGCATATGATCGGTTGGCCCATCCGAGGTGAACAGGAGCACATCCATGCCCCGCCTCACCATGCCCTCTCGCAAATATTGCAGATAACTCGCATCGTTCCCGAAGCTACCGTATTCATTTTCAATCTGCAATGCGATAATAGGCCCGCCAGAGGTGCTCAGAAGAGGTTTTAGTTTGGGCAAAAGCACACCGTAATACCGATCCACATGCGCCAGAAACGCCGAATCACTACAACGAAGCCGCAGATGATCATCCGCAAGCAGCCAGGACGGCAAGCCTCCAAACTCCCACTCCGCACAGATATAAGGACTTGGACGAACGATCACATACAGCCCTAAAGCTCCCGCAAGTCGTACAAACTGCTCCACATCCGCCATGCCTTCAAAACAGTATTCTCCTGGCTGCGGCTCATGCATATTCCATGGCACATAGGTCTCCACCGTGTTGAATCCGCAGGCCTTCAGCTTCAGCAGCCGATCTTCCCAATACTCGGGCACGACTCGAAAATAATGAATAGCCCCTGATAGAATCTGAATCGGTTCCCCATCCAGCATGAATCGAGACCCCTGAACCGTCAGTATTGCCATCTCATATGTCCTCCCGTTCACTGTAAAATAAGCTGAATTTCGATAACGTCGGAACCCATCTGGACTCCTGAATGGTTAACCGAACCCGGCGTGCAGTCACTTTTGGAAAACAGCAAATTCGCTTATATCCAACCACCGTTCCGGCATAGATGTCCTGCCACCGACCATCCTCACCGCATACCTCCAGCGTGAATCGTTCGATCCGTTGCCCCGATTGGATATGCTCCATCAATATCACATGGTCGAAGGTCTTTTCTTCGGGCAAAAGCAATTCAATCCACGCGTGCTCTGTTCCTTCGCGTGGGCACCAATAAGCTTTTGGTTTGCGCTCTCCATCCGGATTTAGCACTTGTGAAGCTGCATGTGCTCCGTCCATCGTCTCCGAAGCCCTCGCCTGTGCGCCTTGCGCTAAGTCTTCACTGAACGTTGTACGTAGCACCGAACCTAACTGGCGCAGTCGTTGGACATCATTTTCATGAATCAGACCACGCTTGTCTGGGGGCAGGTTAAGCAAAAAACAAGCATTGCCGCCCACGGCGCCGTAATAAACGGAAATCAGTTCCTCCAGCGTTTTGACCTGATCGTCTTCACTCGCATGATAAAACCAACCCGGACGTATCGAGGTATTCACCTCGGCAGGATACCACACCAGCTGATCAGCATAATCACGGATAACGCTTCGACTCCCCAGATCACGGTCCTGTGTGTTGATCTTCCTCGCAAAAGTTCCATCATCCACCTGTTGCGACTGCTCCTGAATCTTCTCATTATCCTGCATATGCGCCGGTACAACGCTCCATTCCGATTCGCGCGTATGTCCTGCCTCATTGCCACACCAACGTACGTCCGGGCCGCAGACCGAGATGACCGCTTCCGGCTGAAGCTGGCGAATGAGCGCGTAATAGGCGTCCCAATCATAGACCTGTCTTTTCCCATTTGGCCCCTCACCACATGCTCCATCAAACCAGACACAAAAAATATCACCGTAGTTCGTCAGCAGTTCGCGTAGCTGAGCAAGAAAAAAAGCATTATACCGCCCCGAATCCCCGTAACATGCTTCATGACGATCCCAGGGAGAGAGATACACCCCAAATTTCAACCCGGCTTCACGACAGGCATCCGCAACTTCTCGCACCAGATCTCCAGCGCCATTTCGCCATGGGCTTGCTGCGACCGTATGATCCGTATAACGGCTGGGCCACAGACAGAACCCGTCATGATGTTTACATGTCAAAATCAGCCCCTTCATGCCTGCGTCCTTACATGTCTCCACCCATTGCTTTGCATTTAGTTCAGAAGGGTTAAAGATCCCGGGGTCCTCTTCCCCCGTCCCCCACTCCCGATCCGTAAATGTGTTTACCGTAAAATGAATAAAAGCATAAAACTCCATCTCCTGCCATCTCATCTGGCGCTCCGATGGGCTGACCTGTGCCGCTGTTTTAATCCAATCCGCTGGTGTTGGCGAAAGCTTTGATTTCATGGCTCACACTCCCTTATATGAAAAGTGCTTTTTGTTTTCATTGCTTTTATTGCTTTTATTGCTTTTATTCTCTTGTTCTTGCTATTCATTCGCTTCTATAGCCACCGGTTTGTCGAGTGCATGGAGTACATACAGCTACCGTTATCACTGATGGTTCAACTCCTGTACTGCACGGATCAGCTCTGCTTTGGCCTGAGCAACAAGCTGAGCATCTACAGGGTGATCGAAGCTGCCTCCAGGCCGCACACCCGATCCCATATGCATCTCGGTGATCCCTGTTCGGCTCACGAGAGTTGGAATCCCTTCAATCGTGACACCCGAACCCGCCATAATCGCTATGTTCAACGTCTGTCCTATCTCCTGCAACTGCTGTAGTTCGAGCAAACCCTCAGGTGCTGTAGGTTTTCCTCCCGATGTAAGCACGCGCTCAACGACACTCTCCTCGCTCTTACTTTTCATCTCCCTCTCATGCTCAAACCTGCCCTTTCCCTCACTCCCGCCATTGCTGCCACCGATGCTGTCCAGTGCTCTCACCACATTGGCACTCGAATCGATGGCACGATGAAACGTAACTCCCAACCCCTTAGCACTCAACAGACCAGTTTGTAAAAAAGAGCGATCTACTTCTCCCTCATGGGTGAGAGCTCCAATCACAATGCCTGCGGCACCAAGCTCCCGCGCCACACGTATGTCCTGGAGCATCACCTGAAGATCATCAGCGCTATAGCAGAACGAGCGGCTATGTGGCCTTATCATGACATACACTGGAATCGACACCTTGGATACAACCTGTTCAATCTGCCCATAGCTTGGCGTAAGACCACCTTCGGACATAGCCGACACCAGCTCAATCCGATCGGCTCCCCCCTGCTCTGCCGCTTGGGCATCTGCTGCGTCTACCGCAATGACTTCCAAAGTCGGTTGTCTCTTAATGACTTGCCTATTCATCGGAACTCCTCCTCACAAGTAACCACGACAGAAAGGACCGATTAAACGCCTGATCAGCGTTTCTGCGGCCCTTGCTTATTCCCATGTATAAACGTTCAGTTTCCAGAACGCAATCCGATCTCTTTTCCACGTATAAGTAATGTACAGGTTCTGCCCCTGAGATACGATGGCAGGATATGAATACTCTCCCGGCTCATCTTCAAGCACCCATTCATCTCCCCAGCTCGCACCATTGTCATTCGAAAAAGCAACCACCAGTGGTGTCCGGGGACTCTCTGTCGCATATCCGCTCACGGGATTGTAAACAAGCGCAAGCAAGCCACTCTCCAGGCGTGTGACATCAATTCCGCTATTGTTGTTTGGCAGTTCTGTCGGGTACGCTTCACACCATGTCCTGCCGCCATCCGCCGAGTCACTGCGGAAAATCTTCCCCTCCGTACTACGGAGTAACATATGTACATCATCCCCACTTGAAGTCCACAGAGCTGGCTGAATCAGACCTTTTGCAATCCAATGATTCGCCCCCACATAAACAGACAGGTTCATCGGCACAGGTTTACTTTTTGTCCATGTCTTGCCCTCATCGGTTGAAATATCAATAAAAGCTTCCCACACCTGTTTGCCCGGACTCTCCATATCCATTCGCTCAATAGAAGATGGAGCCAAAATGGTTCCATCCGTTAGCCGTACAGGTTTATTGCGCACCGGACCACGACCACCCACATCACCGGGAGCCAACTCACGAGCCTCCGTCCATGTCTGCCCGCCATCCTCCGAACGTATGATGCGAGTATGCCAGTCTGTAATTTCGTGTCCCACCTTGTAAAAGAGTACAAGTGAACCCCCATGTGCATACAGCACCGGGTTCCAATGGGCAATACCTTCTTCATCCGCTACTTTGCGCGGCGCTGACCACAAGCCATCTCGCTCCTGAATAGCCATCCAGATGGCGGTGTCGCTGGATTTTTCATACGAACCTGCGAACCAAGCCACAATAACCACCCCACCTGGCAAAACAGCAATCGTGGACGCATGACTGCTCTGAAAAAGCTGTCCTTCCCGAAAAACATACTGTTTCTCCGCCTTAATCGTCATGAGCGAGCCTCCTGTAAATTGGAGTAATAAAGACGTTAGCTAACATTAATCCAGTTAAACGATTCTAGGTTCCCAGGGCTTCCATGAACGTAATGCTTAATTATTGGCTTTAATTGATTACAATTTGATTTTTTTAATTCCTATACCTTTATCCATTTTGCTATCCACATCTTTTGTTATTTTTGTTATTCATACCGTTATTTATTTATATCTTCAGTCTAAAACGTTAGGTATGCAACGTCAATGCTCTTATATGAGCTTTTTTGAATCTTTCTTAAAGGATGGGCGAACGGAACATATGATTACAGTATAGGATTATAGATTGATACAACATTAAAATCGTCTGAGTTGAAACCTTACCGACGCATCAATAGCTTCGGAGTTGCTGAACAGCATTACCATAACATCATGCCAACAACAAAATATTCTTTTATGGTCGGATTCTCTCACTTAGTATGTAGAATTTGTTGCTATGGTGTGTCGTATATATAGGTGGTTATACTATTATTTTAGAGTTTTAAACAAAATAAAAAGGAAACTGTCCCCCTCTTTTTTGCGTCTGTATATGTGAGGTGATTTGATGAACAGGATTTTAGCGTTTTCCATTTTGGGAATGGGTTTAACGGGTGCCGTTTTAATCTTCTCTGTTGCTCTATTGTTTAATCCACCGATAGGAAATGTGTTAAAGATGGTTACTGTTGCTTCAACATCATCTTTTATTATATTTGCTGTCTCGGCTTTGGTATTTCGTCGGCGATTAGATGATGAAAAAACAGAGTAATATATTCATACTCCTTTCTCGATCCGAAACAAATGATTTTTAGGAGCAATGTCATAAGTTTAGCTCAAACGCAAAATTCAGCAGAAAAATGCAATCTGAAACGGTATAGGAATTATCCTGTGCCGTTTCTTTTATGTCTAAAGAGATTCTCACACATGACGCAAAAAAGACGAGGCAAAAGATTCTCTGCATCGTCTTTGTATCATATCCTAACACCGTAGTGACATGTTCCAGTCTTCCATGCTCCTCAACCTTAAATAAATAAAGGGCTTTCAAGATTGCTATTTTATATCTACTTAACTCATCGCAGGTTGTACCGATCTACTTGTTACGCCGGGCTTTTGTCATGCGGTTGAACATAATTAAAGCCACAATAATCATGGCAAGCATCGCAATATTACTGGACACCTCTTGCGACAGTCCAAACAGCATACACACGTTAGTAACCAGACCTCGCACAATTAATGCAACGACAATCAGCAGAATCGGACTTAAATAATTGTATCTTTTCATCGTTTGCCACACCCCTGACCCCATTATTCTGTTTGACCACGATCCCGTAACTCGATCATAACAGCCTGTCTCTCTGGTGACAACAAAAGGACACCGCAAGCAGTGTCCTTTGTTATCATCTCTATCATTGTTACATCGCTACAATGATTTTATTACTGCTTGGTTACCCTTCTTCTTTCAAAAACCCAGCCCAAACAACAGCCAATTCGCATAAAACTATATCTCTATTAAGCTCACAGAATTATACCCAATCTACCTGACCTAACCAACCTATACTTGCTTGAATTCGATCCAATCGATCTGTAGACCCGGTTTAGTGAAGTCGAGCTTGAGTTCATACCCCCCTGCTTCCAGCTGCACTTTCACCAGCTTTTGTCTGATCCACTTGCCTTCTGTACCGTTCGTTTGGATCGTTGTCGCAAGCTGACCATTCAGTAGCACATTACATGCACTTTGTGCCAGTTCAGGCTCAGGTGACATGATCTGCACAATAATCCGGTACTGGCCTGCTTCATCCACTTTCATATACACAGGCTCTGCTACGGCAGGTTTCACCTGTGCATTCTCGGCCAGCGACTGAGCGTCTGCCGCTGACAGGGACGCGTTCGCTTGGAACGAGGCCACGTTCTCTACAATCTCATGTTTGCGTGAGGATACCGGCGCGTTCATGATGAATTTGCAGATATTGATCGCGGAGCGTTGCAGCTCGCCGCGGGTCAAGGTTCCATTTTCGAGCGATTCAATGGTATTGTCATCCCAGCCGTTGATCTCAGCGCCATAGTTTGGCACAACCATGTAGAGGTCGTTCTGTGCCCGAACCATCCAGTTCGTGAACTTGCGATCCGCTTCTCCGCCTTCAACCACATCGTTCATGATGGCCCACCAGTCGGTCATCACAATACCGTCGAAGTTCCACTCTCCGCGCAGAATCGTCGTGTTCAGATCGTAGTTGGACGCAGCCCAGTGCCCGTTAATCGGATTGTAAGAGGTCATGATGGAGTTCGCTCCACCCTCTTTCACCGCAATCTCGAACCCTTTCAGATAAATTTCACGCAACGCACGTTCGGATACAACGGCATCGACTTTGCTACGGTGTTTCTCCTGGTTGTTGCAGGCAAAGTGTTTCAGAGTGGCGTTAGAGCCGCCCTTCATAATACCTTTCGTACAAGCCGCGGCAAATACACCTGAGATCAGCGGATCTTCCGAGAAGTACTCGAAGTTACGACCATTCAGCGGACTGCGGCGGATATTGAGTCCAGGTCCGAGCAGGGTGTCCACCTGATTGCGAAGCAGCTCTTGTCCTTCCATCACATACAGTTCTTCTACCAAATCTGTATTCCACGTTGCCGCCAGTAGCGTTCCGATGGATACTTGTGTTGCTTTTTCCCCACTATCCATACGGATACCGGACGGGCCATCTGCCGTACAGGCCACAGGAATGCCATAATTGAACAGGCTGTCACTCACACCGCCAAACGCCGATGCCGTTCCCGAAGTAACCAGCGGACTGCTCATGCCTTCGCCGCGTACAATTGCTGCCAAATCCTGATCGCTTAGTTGAGCTACAAAGGTCTCCAGACTCACTTTACCCGCCTTTACGTCACTCAGCTTGTAACCCTGATTTCCCGTTTGGTCCAACGTTTGGGGCATGTTCTGCGTAATGCGGTCTGCGATAGACACTTTGCGCTTTGGCACATCTACATACGTCAGCTCATACGTTCCATCTGCCTTGCGAGTACCCGGTTTCATGCGTGTAAAATCTTCCGTTGGCGCCATTGCTTCCTGCAATTGCTCCACCAGTTGAACCGTGTCCACAACGTAGCCGTCTTGGCCATCGACGCCAACATGCTCTACCTGCTTCACACTCGTACCCACATGCAGACGGTATGTTCCAACTTCAAGCACGTATGCGGAAGCATATCCCGTTACACCCGCATCATCATACGAAGCCATGCGATTTACCGGGAAACGGATCGTTAACAGCTCGGAATCGCCGGGCTGTAGCAGTCCTGTTTTTCCAAAAGCAGCCAGCGCCTTCACGGGTTGTCCCAGTTCTCCTTGCGGTGCTTCGTAATAAACCTGAACCACCTCTTTACCCGCATAGGTTGTACCTGAGTTGGTCACGTTCACACGAACCTCGATCGACGTCTCGCCATTTTCGGTCACCGTACGGGCTTCCTCGATCTGTGTGGCAAAAGTTGTGTATGACAAGCCATAACCGAACTCAAATTGTACTTTTTCAGGTCGAAACGTTTCGAAAAAACGATAACCCACATAAATATCTTCCTGATACAGGTTCTTAAACTCGTTTCCGTAGTTACTTGTGGACGGATAATCCTCTATGGAATATGCAATCGTATCCGTAAGTTTACCGCTTGGTGTCACGTCTCCGGCCAGTACGTCCGCAATCGCGTTACCGCCTTCCATGCCGCCGTGCCAGGAGTAGATCACACCTTGAATCGGATGTAGAACCGTTTCGTTCAGCCAGCTCATATCCATAATATTGGAGACATTAAGTACTACAATTGTATGTTCAAAATGGTTCGTCACATGCTTCAGCATCGCCTTCTCATCGTCTGTCAGACGATAACTTCCCGGTGCATCTGCATTATCCTGATCTTCCCCCGCGGTGCGCCCAATGACCACAATGGCTTTGCTGGATTTACTTCTAGCCTGCGCAACCAGTTCATCCGTGAGTGGCATTTCCTTCTGATTCCATGGCTCAGCTGCCCAGACTTTGCCACCATCGTCAAACGGATTTTCCTCGATCCATTTCTCGTAAACCGTTGCCAGTTCTTCATTAACGGTAATGTTCTTTTTACTGCGCAGTCCGTCCAGCAGATTCGTGGTGTATGCGACATGAACGCTCCCGCCTGAACCTGTGCCGCTACGATAATAATTCAGTTGAATTCGGCCAAAAACTGAAACGTTTTCGGAATGACCAAGTGGAAGCACCTGTCCTTCGTTTTTAAGCAAAACCGCCCCTTCGGCAGCTACCGTGCGGCTAAACTCTGCAAACCCTTCCAATGGAACACCAATTAGATTCGTACTCAAGTGATTTCCCTCCTGAAATGTTATCTCCATATCTGTGTGAAACGGCTATTTATAAACAAGATTAAATCGTACCGCAGTTCTCTGCGATTGCAAAATACCTTAATACCGCTCTTTCCCCGACTAAGCTCATTTAAAAACAGAACAAAATTTTCGATATGGCAGATTTACTTTTACCTAATCCCATCTTAACAGATTGCATACATGAAAATATATGAGAAATATTTATGTTCTTATAGCAAAAATGAAAGCCACGAACAAAGTCGTCCGTGGCTCTCGCTTCTTTTTTATATAAACAAGATCATGTCGTCAGCTTCGCATATACCAAAAAGAACAACATATCCTCACCCATGATTACATATCCGGGAACGCGGTAGATTAGATCCACCACCACAAAGGCCACTAACAGCCCCACCATGACCACCATATGAGTCGGACGGAGACGGAGATGCGGATGTCTGTAGCGATGAAACACAAGGGTCGTCGACAGGAAATACAGTAGCACCGAGCCAAATACAAACGCAAGCATAAACTCATAGCTTAGCAGGTTCTGGTACAGCAGTTGGATCGAAGCAGCGATCATACTCATGGAGATGTAAATAAATAGATGTCCGTAGATGATCGCCTGCCCGGCGGTCTGCATCTCTTTGCTCACTTTCTTTTCCACGTTATCGAAGTACTGCCACCACATGGCGATGACAAACAGAGAGGTGAAGACGGTAAACAGAATGGATTTCAGATCCCAATGATCCGCAGACAATACCGCGATAATGCTGACAACGGATTCACCCAGCAGAATGAGCGTAAAGAGAGCAAAACGTTCCAGCAGATGATGGGTCTGCACAGGCACCTTCACCAGATTTTTACGGCCGAGTAGCGGCAAAATAATATCCACGGCGATCCCCGCATACAAAATCACATAACGAACCCATGAATCAAAAAACAGTGAACCAGATGAGATTACAATACCAATAATAAACGAGATGCCCAGGAAACGGGCAGCCCGCTGCTGATGCTCGCTTTTCGACTTGTGGATCGTCAGGTACTGAATCGCGGTAATTGCTCTGGAACCAATGTAACCTACGAAGAAGGACAGATAGTGTTCGTCAAAATGAGTAGAAAGACTCGCCGTCATAATGAGTACGGACAGCAGTTGAAGAATGAGGAAAATCCGGTGGCTCAGAATATCCTGACCATAACGGTTGATGAATAAGGTCTGGCCCACCCACGCCCACCATACCGGGATGAAGATTAACACGAACTTTAATAAATATTCCCATGTAATGACGCCGTGCTCGGCATGTAACAAGACATGGCCTGCTTTGGAGACTGCCGCGACAAAAAGTAAATCATAGAACAGCTCCAGCCAAGTGACCTTTTTCTCCATCATCCCTCAATGCTCCTTTTGGTTTAGTTTCATATTCGTTGAAACAAAGGTGTTCACACGCAAACTTCGAAGACAGAACAACCTTCCAATATCTTTTATATCTCTACCTCACCCTATCTCAATCTGTGACAGGAGTAAGGGTTCTGACTTGAATCGGTTGCAGATTATCCTCGATCTGAGTCCGGTATTGCTCAAACCACTCCGGCAACATCAGTTTCTGCCCAAGTGCTTCGGCTGGTTCGTCTTTTGCAAAGCCTGGAGGATCAGTCGCAATTTCAAACAAAATGCCGCCAGCTTCTCTGAAGTAAATCGCGTTGAAATATTGGCGATCCCGGACTGGGGTCGGCTGATACCCGTATTCACGTACGGCTTCGCTCCACTGTGCGTGCTGTGCGTCATCGACTGCGCGCCATGCAATATGGTGCACCGTTCCTGCGCCGCCCATACCAAGCGGTACACGGGTAACAGGCACATCCACGATGTTGCCAATGTCTCCGATGGAACGGAAACGGGCATATTCCTCATTTTCGCCCACCTTCACAAATCCGAGAATACGCTCAAGCGCATCCATCGTACGCTGTGGATTCACACTGAACAGTACGGCTCCACCAAACCCTTTGATTGCATATTCAGCAGGAATACCTTCCTGCACCCAAGTGTTTGCCAGTCCTTCTTCCCGCTCAACCAGCTCCAGACGCAAGCCTTCGCTGTCTTCGAATTGCAGCAATTCCTCATCAAAGCGGTTAGTTCGAGTCACTTCGATATTAAAACCTTCCAGACGATTTTGCCAGAAGTCCATAGAACCCGGTGGAATGACATATGAAGTAATGCCGACTTGACCGCCGCCAATCTGGCCTCGTGGTGAACCTGCCGCCGGGAAGAAAGTAATGATGGTGCCTGGACTGCCGTGCTCATCTCCGAAGTACAGATGGTATACATCCGGTGCGTCGAAGTTCACTGTTTTTTTCACCAGACGAAGTCCCAGAACTCCAGCGTAAAAGTCAACGTTAGCCTGCGGATCTCCAGCAAAAGCGGTAATATGGTGAATTCCTGTTGTTTGAATGTTCATGATTATTCCTCCTCGGTTTGTGCACTTATTTATAATGAATTTTAATTATCTTTAAATTAAGATATATGATCTGTGTTACTAGTGCCGGATTGAAACTAACATCCGCACGAGTAGCACAGTTTATCGTGTTAACTCCCGATCAGGGAACCTTTGATGCCCCTTCTGCTTCTGCAACATACTCTAAGGATTCTGTCTGGAGGCCTGCTCTTGTTTCAATTTATCTGGAGTCACGTCATCGCCGTTTGGATCGTAGATGGTGGCATTCAGCAAAATGTCGTTGACCGAACCACGGAAAGTCTGCAAATATTCCTGGCGAAGGCGAGTCTGTTCTGCTTGCTCCATCTCCGTCAATCCACCCGCTTTGGCTTTTCTCGCGAGTTCATTAATTCGCGTCAATGTTGGAATCATCATCTGGATCTCTCCTCCTATCAATCAATTGAAGATATTTATTTGAGTATATTCTTGAGTCAACCTTACTGTCACTTTCATTCAAATTAAATATCTTAATATAAAGATAATTGATTTGATTTCGCTTGTCAACACTTTTGTTCAAAACACTTTGTCCTCTATATTTAAGCTAAATGATTACGTCACTAACGGATTGAGAATGCACCATCTTAGTAAGGAAAAAGCAGTGCATAGGCATCTGCTTTCTCCAATATTGAAAGGTCGATTCTCTGATTTAAGATTCGGTACTTTCCAAAACCCCCCTCTTCATTGCAATCTCTTTGTTATACCTTTCTCCCCAATCTCTCATCAGCATAATAATCGGTTCTAGTGTAAAACCGAACGAGGTTAACGAATACTCTACTCTTGGTGGAACTTCTTTGTAGACTTCTCTGTGCACGATTCCGTCATTTTCCAACTCCCGAAGTTGAAGAGTCAGCATCCGTTGTGTAATGTCAGGCATCAGTCTGCGAAATTCATTAAATCGCTTTGTTCCTGACAGCAAGTGATATAAAATAATACCCTTCCATTTCCCCCCGATGACATCCAGCGTAGCCTCCACAGGACATCCGTAAGGGTTGGGACAAGCGGAGTAAGGGTTATAACTATTATCCATGGGTACCTCCATCAAGCATTAGTATAAAAATGAATACTATACAACAAAAATGTGCGTACTTACGAAAATGAAGTGTTTGCACTATTATAGCAGATATAGAAGTATCCATGGGTTGTCTCTCTGCTAGTGATACTTTATACCGTTATCAAACGATAGGAAAGGATGAAGAATGTTGGAAACCATGAAAGCTGTAGGACTGTATCGTTACTTACCCATTGAGCATCCAGAAAGTTTGTTAGAAGTGGAGATCAGTAAACCAAGTGCTGTAGGACGGGATGTACTTGTTCGCGTCAAAGCCGTGGCTGTAAACCCAGTCGACTATAAGGTTCGATCCCCAAAAGAAAAAGTGGAGAAAGAGCCTAAAATATTAGGCTGGGACGTAGCAGGCATTGTTGAAGAAGCGGGGCCGGATTGTACTTTATTTCAACCGGGAGATGAGGTCTACTACGCTGGTGACATCACACGGCAAGGCGGGAATAGTGAATTTCAACTTGTAGACGAACGGATTGTAGGCAAAAAGCCAAAATCGTTGGATTTTGCACAAGCCGCTGCACTGCCTCTAACAACAATTACGGCTTATGAGGCTTTATTTGATCGTATGAACATTAGTCGTAATCCTGATGAAAATAAAAATAGAACCATTTTAATTATTGGTGCCGCTGGCGGAGTTGGCTCTATAGCCATTCAATTAGCGAAACGTGTAGGGTTAACCGTTATTGGCACAGCCTCTCGACCTGAATCCGTTGCGTGGGCAAAGGAACATGGGGCGGATCATACCATTAATCACTATGAAGAATTCGTTCCACAATTAAAACCATTGGGATTCGAGACCGTTCATTACATTCTATGCCTGAACACAACCGAAAAACATTGGGAAAACATGTCGAAGTCCATTGCCCCTCAAGGAAAAATTTGCTCCATTGTTGAAACAGATGTTCCTCTAAATCTAAATGTACTCAAAAACAAAAGTGCCACGTTTGTTTGGGAGCTGATGTTTACAAGATCCATGTTTCAGACAGAAGACATGATCGAGCAACATCGACTTTTAAATGAAGTAGCGGATTTAATCGACAATCAAGCCATCAAAACGACTCTGAACAAACGGCTTACCCCGATTAATGCTGAAAATCTAAGAGAAGCTCATTCCTTATTAGAAAGAGGCACAACGATTGGGAAAATCGTGTTAGAACACTTTTAATATAACCCGAGCAAGTAAAG
Source organism: Paenibacillus xylanexedens (assembly GCF_007680605.1). Classification (GTDB taxonomy): domain Bacteria; phylum Bacillota; class Bacilli; order Paenibacillales; family Paenibacillaceae; genus Paenibacillus; species Paenibacillus xylanexedens_B. The sequence goes on along the minus strand of NZ_VEIO01000010.1, from coordinate 84,939 downwards.
CTATTCTATGCAAAAAGCAAGAAGAAAGAGCCTGCACCGTAGTCATAACTTACTGGTAAGCAGGCTCTTCATATATCTGTTATATTAGCCCAGCTTTTGTCCGCAGTTCGGACAGAAGTTGGCTCCTTCATTTTTGGCGCCACAGTTCGGGCAGAAGTTTGGCTTTTTGCCATCCCCACCAGAAGACGGTGATGCACCTGCATTACTATTCTGCTGTTGACTTTGATTCTGGTTGCTTTGGTTGTTCCCTTGGTTGTTTGAACTTTGATGATTCGAGTTCTGATTGTTCTGGTTCATGTTTTTCAGCATTTCATTCGCCATGTTCATGCCCATCATCATGCCTGCCATATCGGAGGCTGCACCGCCGCCCTGCACTTTACCGGAGGAAATCCCATCGGTCATACTCACCTGCTGGTACTTTTGCAGATTGCCGATCATCTCGTGAGAAGCCGTTTTGGTGATCATATCCTGAATCTCCTTCGGATAATTGAAGCTCATCACCTGGAAGCCGGTAATGCCAATTCCGATATCCATCATCTGCATATCCAGATCCTCCTGAATACCACGTGCAATATCCGAGGCGTTCGCTTGCAGATTGAACATATCCTTGCCCTCACGGCTAATCCACTTCATCAGTAACTGATCCAGCACAGACGTGATGCGGATTTTGACATCCTCGACCAGGTAGCTCTGTTTGATGCCTGCAATTTTATCAATCAGAGTCACATAGTCACTCACTTTAAAGTTAAACGTTCCGTTCGCCCGAATCGGCATGCCGCCTGGGAGTTGCGGTGTCGGAATCAAGACGGGACTTTGCGTGCCCCAGCGTACGGTGAACTCTTTGGTATTCACAAATAATACCTCAACCCGCATACCGCTGTTGAATCCGAATTTGAATCCTTTTAATGTAGACAGAAACGGAATGATCTCCGAATCGATATTAAACGAACCTTCGTCCTCAAAAATCCCTTCCACTTTGCCGTTATTCAGGAAAATCGCATCCTGTCCCGAGCGGATAATCAGCTTACTGCCCTTTTTGATCTCCCGGTTATTCCACTTCCAGAAGATCATATCATCTCTAAACTCTTCCCATTCCACTACGTTGGAGAACTGATTTCTAAAAAATCCCATGCTTAATCCCGTCCCTTCTATATTAAACCTGTGAGGCTTCATCTACGTTTTGCCATTATTTATTAAATGTTGACGATGTGTCTGGTGATTGCGGTTAGAACGATCGGCTACTACCACTGTGCGAATGTCCGCCTGCGGTCGTACCTCCACCGCCGCCTCCGCCGTTGTTATTACTTTTCTCAATTTTACGTTTAGTGACCGTTGTGCGAATGTATCGATCCTGACGATCAATCACATGAGAGTTATCGGAATCCTCATAAGTCGCGCGGTTCACCGTCACACGTCCGCCCGAACGATAGGTCATGACGCCAACGACAATACCACCAATCGCTACAGAGGCTGCAAGCTGAAACCATGTTTTGAATAAAATATTATCCGGGTTCACTCCAGGCTTGAGATCCAGATATTCGTAAGAGAGGTTCAGAAACTTTTCAAAAGCGATCCGATAATTGCCTTCTGACAAGTCCGAGTAAATTTTGTCCGTAATTTTAGCTGTTCGGTCGTTGTCGACGTATTCTTCACCTTTATAAAAACCCGCCACATAAACATTCCGATGATACATATCCATTGTCAGCATAACGGTGTTCCCATGAGGTTTATCATACCCTGGTGCACGGTTATCGTAGAATTCCTGAGTTAACAGCTTGTCACTTTTCTGTTCCTCGTTGTTAGTCGTGTAAATGATCAAGTCCGTCTGACGCTCCGCCGAATACTGATTTGCCAGTGCATTTAATTCATTCCGATCCTGTTCACTTAACAGGTTAGCCTCATCGTAGATGAGGCTTTTGTTCTCCGCTGCGGATGCCGATGATATCGGAAAGATCGGAGCGAGCATGGTCACTAGAAGTACGATTAGCGCAGCCATCGCAACTATGGGTCTTTTTTGGCTCACAGGAATCCGCCTCCCATCATCCACGACACCAGCTTCAGTGATAACAGTGAAACGGCGGCCACACCCGTAAACCATCCAGCAACTTTGGCTTTACTGATCGGCGGTTTGCCAACCACTTTGCCCGTCTGTCCATTCATGGCAAAGGTGTACTGTTTGTGGTTGTAATCATAGTTGACCATCCATACGGGTAACAGGACATAGTCTGCATTTTTGAGCGTGGTATCGATATGTTTATTTGTGTAGCTCACGCTTGTATATCCCGATACGGTAGAGGCGATGTAAGAATCAATGTAGGATCTCGTCTTATCCTTGGCCCGTGGGAAAAGCTCATCTTCGGAATAACTGTATTTTTCCGCAATATATCCCGCCAGATACGGGGTTTTGAACAATTTCAGCTCATTGTAGGGAAACGGCTCCAGCTTATCCATCAGCTCGTCGTTCATTTTTTTCGATGCGTCGATGGGCAAATTCACGTATTCCAACCGAATTTTACGATAAATATCAAAATGCTGCGTCTCCGTATAATGGTAGTCACCCTGCGTATAGGATCGTACCTTGGTACCCTGAGCATGGACCTCAATTCGGTTATGTAAATCATAAAGCCAGAACGGCACGTATATGCCGGTAACGCTCTGGATCCGATCAGCGGTCATGAAACCACCGGGCGTGAGCAGACCGTTTCTGCACCATTTTTTGAACGCCTGTTTCGCTTGATCTTTGTTGATGGAAAAAGGAATCACCATCGCCGGGGCCAAATTGCCCGTCAGCCGATCACTCAGCACCACCGCCGCACCGCAGAAACTGCATGTCGTTGCACTTGTCTCCGGTTCGGTCACGATATCTGCTCCGCAGCTGTTGCAGTGATACTCCTTCACTTCCCCCTCCGTAAACACCTGCTTCTTCAAGGGATCAGGGAGCTGTTCAATGTTGTCCTGCCGCCCGCAGCTCGGACAGGATAATGCACCGGACACACTATCAAAAATCATGCCGCTGCCGCAGTTGGGACATTTATATTCGATTACTGGCATTTGTTCACCTCCGTGTCTGATTCAGTTTTCAATCATAGCTTCATATAAATATTTACACGTGCACTCCGATGACAGAATAACCTTCCAATCGCTGTTATCCCCAGATTTTTTGAATTCCCTTTTCTCAAAGGGAAAATCCGGTGATAAAGGCGAAGCGTGTGCTTCCGATGCTAGCTTTCTTTCAGAAAGCTTTTAGCTACGCTTCTTCAGGTTTTTTCTGTCCTCTCCGTTTTTGTGTAAATAAACGAATTAACCCTAGGGTAAGCTATACTCGGAAAGACCCAAGAATGCAGTCTCAGAGCAATTTTTTAATTACTTCCCTAGCTTCTCCTGAATCGCTGCCAGCTCCTCGTCCGCAGTTGGACTTGGATTCTCTCTCTCCCTATTACCCGCATCCGCGTTCATATCCCGCTCTAACTGCGCAATCAGTTCATCCAGATCATCTTCCTGTGTGCCCGCACGAAGCTCGGCAAGTGCTTCCGCTTCATTTAATGCCTGATTCGCTTGATCTTCCATCGCTTTAAACGCAGATTCAGCACGACTTGCAGACGCATTACGTTCATTGGTTTGTTGCTGTGCCTTGGCATCAGCCATGCGCCCTTTCAGCTCTGCATGTCTTGCCTCCAATTTCCCCAAATCTGCAACAAGTTTGTCGTTCATGTGTTTCATCATCTGTGCTTTGGCGGAAGCCCGGTCATATGCCGCTTGTAATTCATTGCGTTTGTCAGCCAGCTTCACTTTTTTCTCCAAAAAGCTCCGTGCCTTGTCCACATCACCCGACTCCGCCGATTTCTCCGCATAACGCTGCAGCTTGTTCACCTCAGCCTGGCACTCATCCAGTGCCCGCTTCGCCCGATTTTCGTCTGCCAGCACCGCGGCCGTTTCTGCTTTCACCTGTCCCAAATCACTGTTCAGGCTCCGCATGTACTCGTTCACCGTTTTCTCCGGATCGTCCGCCCGGTTCAGCATATGATTCACATTGGCCTTCATCACGTCTCTAAACCTCGATAAGATTCCCACCATTTGTTCCTCCTTCGGGTATGTTCATATGAATATAATACATGAATAACACCGCATACGTTTCATTAAAATGATTCTAAGCTCTGGCTACATCTCCTCAGGCAGGCTCTCCAACGCTGTAAAAAAGACATCTAGCAGCTCCACGCCATATGCAGTCCGCACGTATTCCGTAATCACTGCCACATCCTCTTGCAGCTGATACTCCAGGCACGGACGGCCTTCGCTCCACAGCACTCTGCAAGGGAATCGCTCCACCACACATTGGATAATGTGATCCGGATCAGCGGCTTTATGTATATTTGGCATATGTCTCTACTCCTTTATATAAATTAGCTTTGATGATCGCAAACGCGCTCTAACGTTACAATCAGGTAAATCCCTTCCTTAATGCTTTAATTTTGAAATACATGTTGTTTTGATTCAGTGCAGTTCGTCACATCGTTCTTCGCACCTTGCTTCACTCCCCTTCAAAGATGCCTTTCTTCTTCAAATTAGCTATAATAAAGGGATCAATGATTTTATAAAAGGCAGGAAAACTATGCGTACACGAGTTCACTTCATCGCTCCTTATGAATCGATGATTCCTATTATAGAAGAATGCATACCGCGCTATCCTGAGCTATCCATCCAGACCGATGTGGGTGACTTGGCAAAAGGGGTAGAGCTGGCCATTCAAGCCGAAAAAAACGGTGCAGACATTATTATTAGCCGCGGCGGAACCGCACAACTCATTAAACAAGCGGTGACCGTTCCGGTCATCGATGTGCAGCTATCCGGCTATGACATGATCCGCTCCCTCACACTGGCGAGCCAGTTCAACGGACATACGGCTATCGTTGGATTCTCCAACATTACATCCGGCGCCCAGTCCATCATCGACCTGATGGATTTGCCGCTCAAAGTTTACACCATACATAGCTCCGAAGAAGTCGCCAGGCTACTACTGGAGCTGAAGGCCTCCGGGTACCAGCAGATTGTGGGTGACGTTATTACCGTGAATACCGCAAAGGCCTACGGTCTGGACGGTTTATTGATTCAATCGGGCACCGAATCCATTCTCAGAGCCATGGAGGACGCACAGCTAGTCTACCGGTATTTAAGCAAAAATCAGACCGTATCCGTCATACTCAATGATCTCGTGACCCAAGAGCATCCGAATCTGCTCATTTTAGGCGAACAGGACGAAGTAGTGTTTGAAAACTGGGCTGATTTTGATCATAATCCACTCACCGATAATCACCTATATCTGATGAACACAAGCCTGGAGTTCCACCAATCCAAAATTCAAAACGTGTTTATGGTAAACGATTATCAATTGACGGTGCAGGCTTATGAAACCAAGCTGGATAACAAGAGCTACAAGGTGTATCTGCTGGAAAAAGGAGAACCTTACGCTTTTGCACAATTTGGCATCACCACGTTTACCGATTCCTCGATGGAGCCCATCGTTGCCGAATCACCTGCCATGCAGGCCGTATTAAAGAATATCCGCGCACTCTATGCGCATCATGAAGCGATATACTTATTGGGCGAAGCCGACTCTGGTAAATCCTTTCTGGTCAAACATATGCATCAAATGCATGCTGGCGGCGGACTTTTGTTGCAAATGGATCTCTCCCAGGTTCCTTCAGGCCATTTGCACAAAATTCCGCTAACCAAGGTGAAAACGGTCGAGCTGAATCAGATCGAATCACGCCTGAACGATCCTGAGCTCCTTACCTTCATCGAGGCCTGTCTCCAAAACAACATCGGCCTGTTTATTCTAAGCGAGCATGTGCCTGATCCGAATTGGGCACTCAAACTAAAGCTGAACACACTCATGATGCCAAGCCTTGCCGAACGTACGGAGGATCTTGAACCGTTGATGCAACACTTTCTGACCGGGTATTATCACAAATACGGCACTACCGCTGTACGAATCAAGGAGGATGCACTACAGTTAATTCGGGATCAGGCCGCACAGATGAACGTCAATCAACTGAAACATCTGATCAAACAAGCTGCGCTGAATGCACCGGATTATGTCATTACGAGTGAAACCTTAACCCGTTTACTTCATCAACAGTCTGCGGCAAATGCAAGCGCAATGAAGCTTGGTGGCACATTAAAAGAAATTGAGCAGGAAGTCATCAAGCGGGTACTACAGGAAGAAAATAACAATCAATCCAAAGCCGCCGAGCGTCTGGGGATTAACCGAGCCACATTATGGCGTAAACTTAAAGATTAACTTTAAGTTTACGCCTTTTTTTATGGGCTTCTTTTTCAAGAACAGCATTCCATGTGCTCATTTAATAGATATAAACTGCACATGATAATGTGTTGCATTTTTAAACAATTATAAAGTTAATTTAAATTTACAATAATTTAATGTTGCTAATTTAAACAATCTAAGCTAACATAGTCTCTGCAAGCGCTTAAGAAAACGATTACTTCATAAGGAGCTATGATTATGAACATTAAAGCTACGCTCGATCGCATCCCTGGCGGTATGATGGTTGTTCCCCTGTTGCTAGGTGCAACGATCAATACATTTTTCCCGAATGCGCTGCGCATCGGAGGTTTTACAGAAGCCCTCTTTGTAAACAGTGCGAGCACACTCATTGCTTTGTTCCTGTTAATTGCCGGTACACAGATCACATTTAAAACAGCTGGTTCCTCTGTCGGCAAAGGTTTGACCCTGCTTACGTTCAAATGGGCGATCGGCGCAGGCCTTGGATTTATCGCTATTTTATTCGCCGACTCAAACGGCTTATTTCTAGGACTTGCTCCCCTTGCCATTATCGCTGCCATGACCAATTCCAACGGCGGCCTCTACATTGCACTTGCGGGCCAATACGGTAAAGAGGATGACAAGGCAGCCTACCCGTTCCTCGCACTTAGTGACGGGCCCTTTTTAACCATGGTAGCGCTCTCGATCTTTGGTGCGATGGGCTTTGCTAATGGCATGTTCTCTCCGATGTCCTTTGTTGCAGTATTGCTTCCACTGATTGTTGGTGTCATTATTGGTAATCTGGATCGCAATATGGCTGAATGGCTGCACAAAGGCAGTGATAAGCTTGTCCCGTTCTTTGCCTTTGCTCTCGGTATGGGCATTAACTTTTCCTCCATTATCCAAGGCGGACTTGGCGGAATTCTGCTCGGCGTGCTGACCGTGCTTCTGACAGGTGGTATCGGATATCTGCTCTTCAAAGCGATCGGCTGGAATCCGATTGTCGGCGCATCCGAAGGCTCTACAGCGGGTAACGCAGTAGGTACACCGGCTGCCATCGTAGCTGCCAACGCTTCATTCGGCCCGATTGCGGAGATTGCTACGGTGCAGATTGCGGCAAGTGTTGTGACCACGGCGATTCTACTGCCGATCTTTATCGGCTTCCTCTCCAAACGGCTGGAGAAATCGGGCGGGGTTGCCAAGTATAATGAACGACCGACCACATAAATGTAACAAACGAAAACTAAAGGAGGGATGACTGCATGAAACTGGCCATTATTGCAGATGATCTGACCGGTGCCAATGACAGCGGGGTGCAGCTAGCCCGGCATGGCCTGAAGACGAGTGTTCTATTTAATATGGACGAGGCCTCACTAGCCTCTTATGATACCGTTGTTTTTGATACAGACAGCCGTTCTGTTGTAGCAGCTGAAGCTTATGATCGTGTGTATCGTGCAGCCAAGCTGCTGACGGAGAATGGGTTCGATACGCTTTTCAAAAAAATGGATTCCACCATGCGAGGCAATATCGGGATCGAGATTGATGCAGTATATGACGTTGTACAACCGGATTTCATGATGATTGCCCCGGGATATCCGAAAAATAACCGCACCATTCGGGAGGGCACTCATTACCTGAACGGCGTGCCACTTGCGGAGACAGAGATTGCTCTTGATCCGAAGACACCCGTGACGCTCTCTTACCTGCCTGATCTGCTCAAGCAACAGACAAAATATCACGTGGGTGAGATTACCGTAGGTGATCTGGAAGCCGGACAACAACACGTATACGCCAAACTGGAGCAGTTCAACCAAAACGACATCCCTTATGTGCTGGTGGACTCCACGGAGGAAGCACATTTGGAGCAAATTTTGCAGATGACACAGGACATGCCATATACATTTGCTTGGGCGGGTTCAGCAGGAATTGCGAACTATCTCCCGGCTCACTATGAGCTGGAATCCAAATCCGCCGCACTCACCATCCCGGAGAATACGGGGCCCATCTTGACCGTCGTCGGTAGCGTGAACAAAAACTCTCGTGAGCAGTTGTATCGTTTGCTCCGTCAGTCTCGAATCGCGTCCGTATCGTTTCATTCGTTCAAAGCCGTATCGGCAGAAGCGGATCGTACTGCGGAGATGGAGCGTGTCTACAATGAGGTTAGAACGAAAGCGTTGGAGGGACAGGACGTTGTGCTCTACTCTACCGCTGAATCTATCGATATTGAACTGGCGCGAGCAACAGGTGAGAATCGGGGTTTGAATCACACCCAAGTCAGCAACGAAATCGTTCGTGCGATAGGCGAAATTTGTGCCAGACTGCTCGAAGAGGGACTTTTCAAAGGGGTATCCATGACAGGCGGCGATACCGCCAAACAGATATGTCTGAAATGGAACATCAGCGGCTTCGAACTGTTGGATGAACTTGAGATCGGCGTGCCGATCTCCCGATTTATGGGTATTGAAGATTTATATGTGATTACCAAAGCCGGCGGATTCGGCAAACCGGACGTCTTTATCCGAGCGATTCAAAAATTAAAAGGGGGCATTCTCGTATGAAACCCACAGTAGGTATTACAATGGGCGATGCCGCAGGCATCGGACCCGAGATTATTATGAAAGCACTGGGACATCAAGAGGTGTATGATCAGTGCAAACCGCTTGTGATCGGTGATGCAAAGATTTTGGAGCGTGTACTGCCCGTGATCGGTTCCAACTTGAAAGTGAATGCTATTCAGGAGCCAGAAGAAGCTAAATATGAATTCGGTACTGTCGACGTCATCGACCTGAACCTTGTTCCTGCTGATCTGGAGTACGGTAAAGTATCTGCTGTCTCGGGAGATGCAGCATTTCAGTTTCTTGCAAAAGCCATTGATTTGGCGAAAAAGAAACAGATTCACTCGATCTGCACAGCACCGCTTAACAAGGAGGCACTTCACCTGGGAGGCCATCTGTATCCGGGCCATACGGAGATTTTGGCAGATCTGACGGACACCGAGGACTTCTCCATGATGCTCACTACGCCTAACCTGCGCGTTATTCACCTAACCACCCATATGGGCCTGATTGATGCCATCGCGAGCATTAACCCGGAAAGAACCTATACAGTCGTGAAGCTGGCTCATGATACGTTGAAAAAAGCAGGCTTTGACAATCCACGCGTCGCGGTATGCGGGATTAATCCCCATGCCGGAGAGAACGGCCTGTTCGGCAACGGGGAAGAAGAAGAAAAGCTGCAGCCCGGCATTGAGCGTGCGCAGCAGGAAGGCATTAACGTCGTTGGCCCACTGCCAGCGGACACACTCTTCTTCCGCGCAGGCCGCGGCGACTTCGACATCGTCGTTGCCTGCTATCACGACCAAGGCCATGCCCCAATCAAAGTGATGGGCATTGAGGAAGGCGTGAACATCACGGTTGGCCTGAAGGGCGGCATCATCCGCACATCGGTTGACCACGGCACAGCCTTTGATATTGCAGGCAAAAACATCGCCGACGACAAAAGCATGCTGGCCGCCATTCGTTCCGCCATTGAGCTTGCACCTAAAGATTTGGTGTAAAGAGAGCACTATTTTTACGTATAATATATACAGGCAGTGTAAGATTAGAGAAAAAGCAAACCCGTTTTTCAGGGGGTTTGCTTTTTAGCATATATTTTACGAATGACTCAAACGACTACAAAAACATGCGAATCTTATCCAGACATTCTCTGACAACTTCATCGGGGGCCTTAGACTACATCTCCCCGTTCACTCATTTAGATTAATTCTTTCCCTTCTCTGCCAAAATCAACTTCATCATGGCGATTTTCTGGTTTGCACTGTGCAAGCAATTCTTCCAAGGTCGGACCCACAGCCCTTTCGTATACACATATGTTTCTCATTTTTTTAACCAACATGAGCAACGGCTCGAATCTCCACCCACTGTTCCGGGAACGCCAGATAACTTACCCCAATCATGCTTCCCGCCGGTCGATGCTCACCGATATATTCTTTAAACATTTCGATGGCGATCTCACCATGCTCCTGTGCCCGAGTCAAGTATAGTTCAACATATGCGAGATTGGACTTTGTCACACCAAACTGCGCTAATACGGTATCTAAATTCATCAATGTCTGTAACACTTGCGCCCGAATGTCTCCCTCTCCTACAAAGTCACCTTCTGTGTTGTGAGAAAATTGTCCAGAGATGTACAACGTATTGTTGACAAGGTAGCCCTGAGAAATGCCATGATCCCAGAGATTATGATTGTACGTTTGAATGTTGTTCATATGCCTAGCCCCTTTACTTTAAATTAAGGCTAGTATAGACTGGGCAAAAAGATTAGGGTAGTACGCACAATAATGATAGGTACTATCTGAAAGGATAGTGTAAACATGGGCATATCCGACTTTAACGGTGAGAATACGGCTATTCAAGATACACCCTTTGGCTACACCATGTCAGTCATCGGCGGAAAGTGGAAGATGATTATTTTATATCTGCTCGCTGCCAGGCAACCGGTTCGTTTCAATGAAATGCAGCGGCAGATTGGAGCAATTACGTACAAAGTTTTAAGTGCACAGCTCAAGGAGCTTGAGGCTGATGGATTAGTTAAGCGCAAGGAATTCCCGCAGATCCCGCCCAAAGTAGAATATTCACTGACACTCAAAGCACAAACCCTTTTGCCCGTGTTGGAACAGCTGTGCGAATGGGGAACGCAGAATCGGTAAAGCTACAATATTTTCTAGAGAAAAATAGTCACAAACTAATTCGGATTGGAGGCCTTATCGTGCTTCTATTTTTAAATTAACATAACAATTAAATTAAACTCGACGGGAACGGATTCAGGTTAAACTAATCTACTCACTCCCGCCGCTCACCTGGATTAAGTCATCTTGTGTCTTTCACCCACATACACCATCTCACGCTCATCCTGCGCAGGTCTACTACGCCGATACGCACTTGGCGACATTCCATTCTGCTTATTAAATATGCGATTGAACTGCGAAAAGCTGGTGAAGCCGCATTGGGTAGCAATATCCGTAATTTTCTCACTCGAATGTATCAGCATTTGTTGGGCATTTCGAATCCGGGTCATCTGCACATATTCCGTAAACGTGAAGCCTGTGACTTTGTTGAACTGGCGCGATAAATGATGTGCACTGACATAAAAACGTCTGGACACCTCATCCAGTGACAGCTCCTGCTGATAATGACTGTGAATATACGATGCAATAGCATACATTCGCTGGGTCATGGAAGATCCTTTTTCCTCACGTACATAACTATTCTCCGCCGCATAACGATGAAGACCACATAGAAACTCGACAAATTTATGATGAATAGCTACCGATTGAATAGGAGATAACTGCTGTGATATCGCAAAAATGTCGTTAAGGGGCGCAAAAACTTCCTTACGCCGCTCTTCCGGGAATCGGAAAATAGGAACCTCCGCATTAAATATTGTAAATAGCTCACTGTAACCGTTCTCAAGTCCAGGTATACTGCGAGGCATATCAAAATTAATCATTAGCCGCTTGGGCGGCAAGCCCTTCGGATATTGGGTTTTATGAAGCAGAGCAGGCCGAAGCAACACAATATCATAGGGCTGCATCTCGTATAAACTGCCTTCAATAATATGTGCAGCCGTGCGATCGAGCAAAATGCAAATTTCGTAAAAATCGTGAAAATGCTGAAACTCCATATTGAGATCATGTGAACGCTCGTCATAATCCAGGTAATAATAAAGCGAATCCCCCGGCTGGTTCACATGGATCGCATATCCCTTTTCATATGCCAAAACGGATGATGTCATGGACATGCTCCTTCCCTAATCACTACTACCTTCATTTTAGCATGAAATGCAATAAAAATACGGCATTTCCAGCATACATTACGTAGTTTCGATTATTTCTCATTTGATATGATGAAGTAAAATGTCAGCGTTTTCAAAACTCAAGTCAAAGCTTCTAATGTTGTTGATTAACCTTTACAGCCTGTACTTACTAAATACCAAGGTGGGAAACACATATGAAATTGAATTCCTTGTCTACCCGAATCCATACGATTGTGAAACACTTGGAAACTGCGCGATTAACGTCAAAGACATATATACCCGAGCTTTATCATAAAGAGAGCGGATACCATACATGGGATCTCGTGCATGAAGACCCTTCCTCATGGAACGTATTCCGCAAAGGTGACGGCTGGGGCGGCAAAGATGTACACAGCTGCTTCAAAACCCGCATTTGCATTCCCGACCATCTGGAGGGAAAAAAGGTCGTCTGCGCCATCGTTACCGGTGCCACAGATATTTGGAACTATGATAATCCGCAGTTTCTGGCGTTCCTGAACGGGGAGCTGATCTGCGGCTTGGATGTGAACCATACCGAGATTGACCTGACGCCTTCCGCTGTCAAAGGGGAAGAATTTGAGCTGGCGCTGTATGCCTATTGCAGCACGTCCGCGGCCGATGTTTTCCTAAACGTATATATTGCCGAGCATCATGAGCCCGTTTCGAATTTATATTATGACCTGAAGGCTGCTCTGGATGCGGCAGACCTGCTGCGAGAGGATGATCTGGAGCGTTTGAAGCTGATCGAACAGCTTAACGAAGCTGTAAATCTGCTCGATTTACGCCAAGAAAACAGTGCGGCTTTTCATGCATCCGTACTGAAAGCACGCGAGTATCTGCAAAACCATATCTATGGGGAAACTCGCCCCGACAGTGACCATATCCCGACCGTTCACTGCATCGGTCACACTCATATTGACGTGGCATGGCTGTGGACGCTGGATCAGACACGGGAGAAGGTTATCCGCAGCTTCGCCAGCGTGCTCTATCTGATGGATAAATTCCCGGAGTATACCTTCATGTCCTCCCAGCCTCAGCTCTATGCATATTTGAAAGCCGACTTCCCTTCTTTATATGAGAAAATCAAAGAAAAAGTTGCCGAGGGCCGCTGGGAAGCAGAAGGTTCGATGTGGCTGGAAGCCGATTGTAACCTGATCTCGGGTGAATCGATGATCCGTCAGATTATCTATGGCAAACGTTTCTTCAAGGAAGAATTCGGCGTAGAGAACCGTGTGCTCTGGCTGCCCGATGTATTCGGGTATAGCGCAGCGATGCCGCAGATTATGCGCAAGAGCGGGATCGACTATTTTATGACGACCAAAATTGCCTGGAATGATACCAACCAGATCCCAAACGACACGATGTACTGGAGAGGCATTGACGGTTCTGAGGTTCTGACACATTTTATTACGGCTAAAGACTATATTCCTCACCCTGAATTCGGAAAGCACCGTTTCGAAACGACGTACAACGGACGGTTCAATGCTTCCCAAGTGAAGGGCACATGGCAACGATACCAGAACAAAACCATCAACACCGATGTATTGCAATGCTTCGGCTTCGGAGACGGTGGCGGCGGGCCAACCGAGGAAATGCTTGAACACGGCAGACGACTTGAAAAAGGACTCCCCGGCGTACCAACAGTGAAGCGCACATTCGTGCGTGAGTTTTTTGAAAAGTTAGAGCAGAATTTAGACGGCGTACGTTCGGTCCCGCGCTGGTCAGGCGAGTTGTATCTGGAATATCATCGCGGTACGTACACGTCTATGGCTCGTAATAAAAAGTATAACCGTCACAGCGAATTTGCGCTGTCGGATGCCGAGCTGTTCTCCATGATTCAACGTCAAGCGGATGCACAGGCTGTATATCCAACCGATGCATTGGAGCACGCTTGGAAGCTGACGATGCTGAATCAGTTCCATGATATTCTGCCAGGTAGCTCCATTGAGCAAGTATACATCGATTCACAGGAGCAATATGAAGAGGTGTTGCGTGTCACGGACGAGTTGAAAAACAGCGCCTTGAATGGCATTGTAAGCCAGATTACGTCGGATAGCGAAGCCATTGTTGTCTTTAACAGCACCGGCTTTGCACGGACAGATGTGGTGGAGCTGCCTGCTTTTGCGAAAAAAGTAACGGTACATGATGGAGAGCGTCCTGTACCAAGTCAGTACACGCCAGAAGGCGGACTTGTGTTCCTTGCCGAGAACGTGCCTGCATCAGGATACAAAACGTTCCGTATCACGCCGGATACCGCCGCTGATCTTGGCAGTGCAGGTGTATCGGTTGCCCAGTGGCAATCCGAGCAGCAGTCCATCGAGACCCCTTGGTATAATATTCACCTGAATGAAAGTGCTGAATTTATATCCGTGTGGGACAAGCTGGAGGGGCGTGAACTGCTTCAATCCGGCGAGCGTGGCAACGTACTGCAAGTATTCGAGGATCGCCCTGCGGAGTATGAGGCATGGAACATTGATGATTTTTACGAACAGCATATGTGGGAGATCAATGATCTACAGTCGATGGAATGGGTGGAAAGCGGCCCGGTGCGTTCCGTGCTTCAAGTGAAAAGACAATTCCTGGACTCTGTCGTTGAGCAAACCATCATTTTCTATGCACATACACGGCGGATCGACTTCCGCACCTTCATCGACTGGAAGCAGGAGCATCTGCTACTCAAAGTTGCCTTCCCACTTGATATTTGGAGTGAAAAAGCCGTCTATGAAATCCAGTACGGTAACGTGGAACGCGCAACACACCGCAATACAAGCTGGGATCAGGCACGTTTTGAGGTATGTGGTCAGAAATGGGCGGATCTGGCGGAGAGCGGCTACGGGGCTGCCTTGCTGAATGACTGCAAATACGGATATGACATTCACGATTCGATCATGCGTCTGTCCCTGATCAAGAGCGCAACCTATCCGAATGAAAATGCCGACAAAGAGCAGCATGTGTTCACCTACTCCCTCTACCCGCATCAGGGTGATTTCCGTGAGGGACGTGTCATTCAGGCGGCTTATGATCTCAACCGTCCGCTGGTTGGTCTGGAAGTAGGATCACAAACCGGAACATTGCCGGGTACGTGGTCACTTGCATCGGTAGATCAGGAGAATGTCGTGCTAGAGGTGATCAAAAAAGCCGAGGACAACGATGACATGATCATCCGTGTCTATGAAGCCCATGGCCGCCGTAGCCGTGCCTCCCTGCAATTGCCTGAAGGAACAAGCGTCACAGCGTACGCATGTGATTTGCTGGAGAACATCGAAGCAGAGTGCCGTGTGGAGAATGCTCGCATTGCTTTTGACATCAAGCCTTACGAGATTCTGACGTTCCGTATCCCGAGTGCATAAGGCAGCTGGCTGAGCAAGCTTGTCATAAACTGGTGAACCCTAGAAGATGTGTGAGTATAGATGGGTTCGGGAATCTTTTTAGCTGCTAGCCAATACATCGTTCCATTTGTAAAAAAAGAGTGCCGCTTGTCCTTATGGACGAGGGCACTCTTTTCTTCTATGCGATTTTCTTCAGATGATCGGCATTCTCTTAAAACTCTTCATACTCGCTCGGGTCTTGATTCCACAACCGTCCATCCGGACGATTAAACGAAGCGATGACCTGCATCTCCTCTGCGTTCAGCTCGAAATCAAAAATATTAATGTTTTCCTGCTGATGCTCTAAGGAACCTGCCTTTGGAATTGGAATAGAGCCAAGCTGAATATGCCAGCGCAATATAACTTGTGTAGGCGTTTTGCCGTGCATTTCTGCAATGCGAACAATATTCTCGTCCTTCAAAATATCCTTCACCGCATCATTCCCACGTCCGATGGGACTCCAGGACTCGTTGACAATGCCATGCTTGGTATCCTGTTCCCGCTGCTTCGCTTGGTCAAAGAAGGGATGTAGCTCGATCTGATTCAGACTTGGCGCGACACCCGTCTCCTGGATCAGCCGTTCATTGTGCTCAGGCAGGAAGTTGCTGACACCGATGGAGCGGATGTATCCGCGTTTTTTCGCTTCGATTAAAGATTGCCACGCCTCCACATACATGTCTTTCTTCGGATTAGGCCAGTGGATCAGGTACAGATCATAATAGTCCAGATCGGCTCTGTACAGCGATTCCTGAATCGCGACCAGCGCTTTGTCATAGGCATGATATCTGCCCGGCAGCTTAGAGGTAATGAGCAGTTCCTCTCTCGCGATGGAGCTTTGTTTGATCGCTCTACCCACGGTAGCTTCATTTTCATAGTTATACGCCGTATCAATCAAGCGATACCCTGCATCCAACGCAGACGCAATGGATCGGACCCCTGCTTCCCCTTTCAAGCTGTACGTACCAAACCCAATCGCAGGCACTTTCAAGCCATCATTCAACGTGTACTCCGGGATATGATTCATTCGAGAACTCTCCTTTGTAAAAGGGTGTATGATCTTTCTTGAGCATGACTGGAAATATAAAGCATTCTCTCGTTATTCTACCCCTTCACGCCGGCTTGAATCAATTCAGGCGACTCCCGTTCTATTTGCCATCTCCTATAATTAGATCCGTGATGATGTCCAGCTGTTTCTCTACCGCAATAGGGTCACTCGGAAGGAACTGGTCAAAATCAATAGAATACACGTGGCCCGCTTTCCCTGCTGGTGAGGCATCAATCAACTTTTGCACATCCTTGAGCTTGTCCTCCGCTCCCTCATTCACCGCAAGGAATAGACGGTCACCGATAAATTCGGGAATGACTTCGGTGGAAACCTCCCACGTTTCGCCATGAATGACGTCCGACTCTACCTTGGCTGCCGGCTTCAGTCCAAGATATTTATAAATAATGTTGCCACCCATATTGGTATCTCCGTATACAAAAAGGGCATCTGGACGCACGTTTAATATAGAGAACGTTTCATCCGCACGTACATAAGGGGTAATTTTCGCTTTGTACGCCGCGATTTTGGCTGCAAACTTCTCATTCCACTGCTTCGCTTCTTCCTGTTTTCCGAGGATATCCCCAAACATCTCTATATCTTTGATGGGTTCATTATTCTGCTCAATCACAATGGTTGGGGCAATCTTGCTCAGCGCTTCATACCCACCCTCCACAATCTCGGCTAATGCAGGTGTTGTTACAATCAGATCCGGTTGCAGGGACAGAATCTTCTCCGCATCTGGCGGAATGCCGATATCGGTAATGCCTGTTTTATCACTAATGTGTGGATTTTCCAAAACATATGTCGTTGTGCCCACAGGCTTCACGCCAAGTGCGATCAGCTCGCCCAGATGAAAGAAACTGACGACACGCTGCGGATGCACAGGAATTTCCGTCTCACCTTTCAGGTGTTTGTACATTCTCGTTTCCGCAGCAGTGCTGTCTGACGCTGTCGTTGCAGCTGTTTGGCTAGTGGGTTCTTGGGCTGCAGCAGCCCCTCCTGTGGAATTGCTTGCCTGACATGCACTAAGAATCAACGATGTACATAATACCATCATGGCTCCAAAGGCAGGTCTTGAAAATCGAAACATGGATGTATCCCCTTCCTCACTCCATTGATAATAAGACTCATTCTCATTATGGGAAGCAACGGGTAAGGAGACAATGGACGATTCCAAACGGCGTAATGGATTATTCTGAACCTGAGCGGCTTGTTGATGTTCCGCACGAAACTGCATCGGAGAACGACCGGTGTGTTTTTTGAATAATCGACTAAAGTAATATACATCTGCGTAGCCTACTTTGCTTGCAACATCCTGAATCCGCGCATCCGATTTCAACAGCAGCTGTTTGGCCCGATGTACACGCTCATGAATCAGATACTCGATCGGTCCCAGTCCAATCTGATTGCGGAATAAGCGCGATAAATAACTCGTGCTGCACTCATATCTAGCAGCCAGCTTCTCCGCTGTAATAGACTCCCTATAGTTCGCTTGAATATATTTAATTGCCTCGGTAACCATGTTGGGTTTAGTACTCTCTTTATGCACAAGTGTCCGAAGCCTTTGGCCCAAAACCTCGTACACCAATGGCAAAAAAGTCGATTGGGCTTGCAGCCGATCTAAAACCTCCTTGCTGTTCCAGTGACGTTCCATCGCTTCACATTTTTCGTGAATAGGAAGCATGGCGTTTGGTGTAAACCCATAAGAAAGAGCCAAGTTCTCCTGATCCTGCGATGATGCAGACGATGTTGTATATAAAATCAGATAACCAGCCCATTCCTGATGGAGATCCGGCACTTCTAAACTCGTGTTTTTGTCCTCTCCTCCATGGAAAATGTAAGGTGAGCGGCATTGATACGTTTCATCGGACACCCTTACTGCAATCTCTCCATGCGTAAGAATAAAGAAAAACCCCGTATGTGCTTCAAGCTCGGACAGATCTGGCAATGCCTCATGTTGTGCACGATAAGACCGAATACATTGCAACCGCACGGCTGATCGACTCCAATGCTCAATATGAGCATTACATTCCGTAGAGCTCTTCATTCATATCTCCCCCTGCCTGTACCTGTTCCCGAACCTTGCCTCGTATCATTCTACGTCCTCAAAATATGCCCTATTATATCACAGCCAAAAAGCCATCAACCGGAAAGGTTAATGGCTTATCCAAATATCTTCTGAGCTACGGTACTGAAACGATATCAGAGCTACTTACTAGAGCTACCTTTGGAGCTATATCATGGAATATACAAATATGCGTGGGGTCACTCTAATAGTTACTTGATGGGATAGGACACCTCATTAGTATTCTCGCACATATTCTTTATTTTCCTTAAGCTGTACAATGTCATGGCCTGTTGGATTCTGGAAGGCACGTAGCCCGAACGTTGATGCGACTGCAAAGATATGGTCAAAAATATCTGCCTGCACATTCTCATACACCGCCCAGTTAGTATCATTGCTGAACGCATAAATTTCGAGAGGCAGTCCGCGATCCTCCGGAGCAAGCTGCCTCACAATCATCGTCATATCCTTATTGATCTTCGGATGATGTCGCAAATATTGATGAATATACTCACGGAATACACCGATGTTAGTGAGTTGTCTGCCATTCACATTGCTTTCCCGATTTACCTGATGCTCCTCGTTGTACGCTTCAATTTCCTTTAATTTCGACGTGACATAATCGGTGAGATAGTGGATTTTTTCGAACTCGGCCACCATCTCTTCGTCACAAAATCGGATACTGCTGATATCGATAAAAATGCTCCGCTTAATCCGTCTGCCGCCGGAAACCTGCATGCCTCTCCAGTTTCGGAACGAGTCAGAGATTAACGCATAACTCGGAATCATGGTAATCGTCTTATCAAAATTCATGACCTTCACCGTGTTCAGCGTAATGTCGATCACGTCGCCATCCGCATTGTATTTCGGCATCTCAATCCAGTCGCCTACTCGCACCATATCGTTGGACGACAGTTGCACACCCGCGACCAGACCCAGAATGGAATCTTTGAAGATGAGCATCAATACTGCCGATAACGCACCAAGTCCACTGAGGATGATCAACGGATTCTGTCCGACCAGACTGGAGATGACGATAATGCCGCCGATAATAAACAGCACAATTTTGGCTACCTGGATATAACTCTTGATCGGGCGAATTTTGGACACTTCATAGGTTCGATAGATATCATCGAACACATTAAGCAGCGCATTCAGTACCGTTATCATGATCACGATCATGTAGGTCATGGCTGCTTTTTCGATCAATGCCTGATAGGCAGGGAAAATATACGCCGTGTAATAGATAATAATAGCCGGTACGAGATGTGACAGCCTCTGAAACAGCTGTTTTTGAACAACGATGTGTCCCCATTTAAACCGATTGTGGCTCACAATCCGATGTACGGTCTTCAATACAAGCCGTTTGGCGATATAGTTGGCAATCATCGAGATCAGCGCAATAAAAATAATCATAATTACATTCGAAACATACCCGATGGAGGGCTCAGTCATGCCCAGTTCCGCTAGCTGGTTTTTGATAAAATCCATAGTTTCCTCCTGACGCAGTCTAGTTTAGCCTACTATTATAGAGTAGATTCTATAGCAAAGTAAAACACATGGGAGATGTTCTATATCCATTTACACAACAAAAAGACCCATCAATCTATAGAATGATAGGTCTGCTCTATTTTATGACACTTGGTTTTACAGCTTACATCAGCATGCTACTCGGCCATGCTCAACAATTCGCTCACCGTAACCATGCGATACCCCTCTGCCGTCAGTTCTTCCACCAGCACACGCACGGCCTCAACAGTCTGGGAACGATCGCCGTATCCGTCATGGAAGATCAATACACTGCCGGGTTTTACCACGGAACGGGTATGCTCCAAAATGTGCTCAACCCCGGGATTGTCCCAATCCTGAGCACCACCGTTTACAGCACCAATCGTCCGATAGCCACGCTCCGCAGCTAGAATCAGAATGTCCTCATTCACGCCAAAATAAGGCGGACGGAAGCTGCGGGCAGCGTTGCCCGTAACTTCTTGAACAAGGCGCTCTGCTTGTAGCAATTCCTCCCCGGCCTCTTCCAGCGTAAGTTCGGTCAGGTTCGGATGGGTGTATGTATGATTGGCGATTTCATGCCCTTCCCGGTGCACCTGTGCGGCAATGTCCGGGTATGCCTCCATCTCCTTGCCAATCATAAAAAATGTCGCATGCCCGCCTGCTCGGCGGAAAATGTCCAGCACTTGGTCGGTATACACCGGATGCGGACCATCATCGAACGTAAAAGCTACAACCTTTTCCTGCACAGATACCTGCTCAACTAACTGCGCCATCATGTAAACACATTCCCCTCTCGGACTGCTCAGTTTAACTCTTCCTTATTATTCCACGACTGTAAGCCGGGGTCTAGTGTAGTCGTCACATTTGATGGAGTGGTGATCTGAATACCACTGCGTCCTTCATCCTCTACATCCTCTGTCTCTTTCCCACGAAGCAAGTTCGCCCCAAGGATCAGCCTTTGATCGCGCCCGCAATCATACTCTTCTGTACCTGCTTGTTCAGTAGCAGATAGATCACAACCGTCGGTACGGTCGTAATCATTAGACCCGCGCCAATGATACCCCACTGCGTAATGTACGTTCCAACCATGGACATCATGCCCACCGTCAGCGTCTGGTACGCCGTGTTATTAATAAACGTGACTGCAAACATCAACTCATTCCAGCACGACAAAAACGTAAATATTGCTACCGTGGAGATCGCCGGGGTTACGAGAGGCAGGATAATCGAGAAAAACGTGCGGTAAATCCCGCAACCGTCCATAACGGCCGATTCCTCCATCTCTCTCGGGATACCTTTGAAAAAGCTACCCAGGATGAAGACCGCCATCGGAATACCGAAGGCTACATAAGGAATGATCAAGGCCCAGTAGCTGTTGAGCAGACTCAGGTTTTTCAAAATAATAAATAACGGCAGCAGCGCCGCATGAATCGGCACCATCATCCCGAGCAGAATCAACGTCATCGTCAGCCCGCTGAGCTTCCAGTTCATTCTTGTAATCGCGTATCCCGTCATCGAGGACAGGATCAGCACCAGAATAATAGAAACCGCCGTGACCAGCACGCTATTCATAAAGTAGTTCAGGACATGGCCATCAGACAGCGCCTTCGTATAATTGCTCCATAGAAAGGCTTTGGGTAGCCCTGCCACGTCGCCGCTGAAAATTTCACTGTTATCCTTCAGGGAAAACAGTGCCAGCCAGATCAGCGGATAGATCTGAATGACGGCGATCAGGATCAGAAACGCCTGCAATAACACTTTGCCGATAGCTCCGGTGAGGGAGCGCCGAGGCTGGGGCTTTTTTTGCAACAGGATATTGTTAACCGTACTCATACGTCTTCCCTCCCTCTACTCTGTCTTGAACAACGAATTAATAAGGATGGTACACACCAGACATTCCACGATGATAAAAACAGAAATGGCACTGCCGTATCCGTATCGGAACGTGTCAAAAATGGTAGCGTACATCAGCGTGCTCGGCACCTCTGTGCTGTAAAACGGCCCGCCGCCTGTCAGCACGTAGATCAGGTCAAATACCTTAAATGCCCCGATGACCGAAAATACAAGACATACCTTTAGAATCGGCTTCATCAGCGGAATCATGATAGACCACGCCACACGCATCCGGGAAGCACCGTCGATTCGTGCCGCCTCCAGTACATCCTGGGAAACGGATTTTGCGCCAGCATACATCAGCAACATATGGTATCCCATGTACTGCCAGAGCGTTGGAATGAAGGAGGCCGTCAGGGCCGTTTCCTTCTGACCCAGCCAATCCTGCGCCCAGCTGGATAGACCGATGTTTTGTAAAAGCACATTCAACAGACCGTAATCGGCGTTGTAGATTTTCGACCATAACTGGGCAATGACAACCGTAGAGATCAGTACAGGAATAAAATATACGGTTCGGTAGAAGCCCTCCCCTTTGATGTTAGAGGCCAAAATCAGCGCCAGCACCAGTGAGATCGGCAACTGAATGAACACGGATGCACCTGCGAACAGCAACGAGTTTTTGATCGAATTGATCACCCGGGTATCCTTGAACATCTCCACATAGTTGTCCAAACCGATAAACGCGCCTTTCCCTACACCATTCCAATCGAGCAGACTGTAATAGCTGGAGACAAAGATCGGAATCAGCACAATGCCGCAGAACAATATCAGTGTAGGTAATACAAAAACGGCAATCGTCCCTTTATTGGAAAATACAGAGTTCATTGTACTTCTCCTCTCAAAGGCGTGACCGGGAACTCCCGGATCACGCCTCGTTTGGGCATTATTTTGATGGTTATATAAGTTGAACCAATGATTTTACACAATGAATAGTTCAATTTATATAGAAGGTGGCAGAGAGGGCTAGTTTACAAGTGTATATGAGTGCGCATGTAGCATAAGCCTATGCTTGCTTGCCTGTCTAGCCTACAGACTTAACTCCGTTGGTTTCAGCTGCGCCATCTGTTTGCAGAACTCCTCTGGCGTCACGTCACCAGCCAGTAGCTGTGCGATCAGATTTTTGTGCGCTTCCGCAGACTCGGCTGGCAGAATGTTATCCCACCAAGCGATAAACGAGGTGGCCGTTTTCATAATGTCCGCCGCGGACAGATCGAGTGAAGACAAGCTGGAGGTGTCGAGCGAATCGGTTTTCCAGCTTGGCAGTCCCGCTCCCGCCAGGAAACCTTGTGTGCCGAGTTGCTCGCTCAGATACATGAGGAATTCCGTAGCTTCCTTCGGATGCTTGGTCGTCTGGCTGATATAGAAACCGTCCACTGCTCCGCCGAAGATTTCAGTGCTGGTGCCCTTGCCATCCTCAAATACCGGGAACGGAATCACCTTCACTTTGCCTTTGACTGCCGAAGCAGACGGGTCTTCAATACCTGCATTCACCCAGTTGGCTTGGAACATCATTGCTCCTTTACCTGCATTAAACGCCCCAAGCATCTCGTCATAACTCATACTGAACATACTGCTGTTGAATGCTCCGGCTTGTGCCAGCTGCTGCATCTTGGTAGCCGCCGCGACAAAGTCCGGTGAATCCCACTTGGACGGATCTTTGAATGCTTCGATCACCGCCGCATTCCCCGCTTGGCGCATCGCAATCATGTCGTACCAGTACATGCCCGGCCAGCGGTCTTTCTCACCAATCACAGCCGGGGTAATTCCTGCCGCTTTTAGTTTGGTGACAGCATCCAGCAACTCGTTATATGTAGTCGGGATTTTGGCGCCTGCCTGCTCGAACAATTCTGTATTCACGTAAAGGTTGGCAATGTGTGTGTACACAGGCAGCGTGTAGATTTTGCCATCCATATTAATGGCTTCTGCCATCCCTGGACCCATACGTTCCTTGATATCGTCCGTCAGGTAACTCGTAATCTCCAGTACGTTACCGGATTTAATATAAGGCTGCATGAAGCTGCCCCCACCCATCCCGTAGAACAAGTCCGGTGACTCACCAGCTGCAATGGATGTTTTTACTTTCGTTTTATATTGTTCGCCTGTTGTACCTGTACGTTCAACCTGGATGTCGGGATGCTCGCTGTTCCATTTCTCCACGATCTCAGGTAGCAGTTTGGCTGACGGATCTGTTGTACCAACCGACTGGTCCCACAGCGTCAGCTTGATCTTGCCATTGCTTTCCCCCTGCGCTCCGCCGGATGAATCGGACGAACAAGCCGCTAAACTACCTGCAAGTCCCACAGCCAGAAATAGACTTAAAGATTTCTTTAATAGCGCTTTCATCATATGACCTCCCTGATCTTTTTATTGGTTATAACCATCGTTGAACTCAGATATTTACACGTACACTCCGATGACAGAATAACTTTACGATCGCTGTTATCCCTAGATTTTTTTGATTCCCTTTTGAAAGGGTAAAATCGTGTGATAAAGGCGAAGTGTATGCTTTCGATGCAGCTTTCTTTCAGAAAGCTTTGGCTCCGCTTCTTCAGGTTTTTTCTGTCTTCTCCGTTTTTGTGTAAAAAGTAATTCAACTATGTACCCACATTTTAGTAATTAAGCGCGGCGTGCTCCATTTAGAAAACAGGCATCGACTTGTAATATTCGAACACAATTGAAAGCGTGACCATATTACAATATACAGGGTTAATTTCGAACGTTCCGGTATTCGTTCATGGAGCGACCGAACTGTTTTTTGAATAACACGCTGAAATATTGTGGGTCCGGGATGCCTACCTGCTCCCCGATCTCATACCCTTTCAAATCTGTCTGCTTCAGCAATGATTCGGCCTTCTTCATACGAAGCTGCGTTAAATATTCGACGAACGTCTGCCCGGTTTCTTTTTTCATCAAACGCCCCAAGTGACCCGGACTTACGTAAAAAGCCGTGGCTGTACTCGACAGCCCTACCTCTGCATTGCTCATCTGCTCTTCGAGGTATGCCTTGACCTGATCGATTAAATTGACTTCCTTCGCTTGCCGTTTAGCTTTAATCACACCCGATATGGCCCGGACATGTTGCTCCAGCATCCTTCTCAGATCAGGTAAATGCTCTGACATCAGCATCATGGCGACAGCTTCCTGGTTGAATACCTGCTCACCCTCAAGTTGCTGCTCCATGACCACACGCTGGCATTCGGTAATTACATCCATAGCCGCCATGCGGAATTGTGCCGTATTGGAGAATGGGGTAGCAAGGATCTGTTTGAGCAAAGACGCAGCCTCCTCTCCTGCACCAACGCTAATGCAGAATTGCAATTGCTCTAGAAGCCTTTTATCCGAGCGATACGGCTGACTGCGTTTATCGCTTTCGATCACGAGATCCTCGAAGCAGATGACCTGGTTTTTCCCCACGAACGTCTGGTAATCCAGAGCACGACATCCTTCACGATAAGCCATACAGACGCCCTCCCATCCAGAGTGTAGCTGTCCAATCCCGATCGTTACATCTGCTTCGGAACCGTCAACTTTAAGCAGACATCGCAGTTCTTCCATTAAATGCTCGGCCTGCTCGGTTAGCTTGGCATCAGGGTGGGTTGCAAGGATGACAATACGATTGTGTGTGTCCATGACAATGATTTTGTATATATCCTGCTGGTAATAGGCCTGTACGTGCTTCAAACCATTCATACGCATCAGGATCTGATCTTCCTCTGTAGAAGTCTCCGCTTGTGAAGATAACGCAACCTGTACCTCAATGATGGCTACGCGAGACTGCGGGTTGTCCGTAGCGATCGGAATGTCGAAGAAACGCACCTGTTCCCGCACCTCTTCCTCATGCAACACGCCTTGTAGCCACTGATTCACAAAACGTTCCTTGAGGTACGGCAGACTGCGCTTCATCTCCTCTCGCAGCTTGGTCAGCTCATATTCCCTTCCTCTCTCCTGCTCGATAGCTGCTCGCAGCTTGGTGGTAACCTGTAATAACTCAGTAGCTCGAATGGGTTTCAAAATAAAATCGGATATGCCCAGCTTCACACTCTGACGTGCATATTCAAATTCATCATGTCCCGTCACCACTACAATTTTGATGTTCGGGTAATGCTTCAAGATGATACCGCTCAGCTCAATGCCGTCCATCTTGGGCATATAAATATCCGTAAATACAATGTCCGGTTGTAGCAACTCTACCTGCTCTAAGGCTTCTGCCGCATCACAGGCTTCGCCAACGATTTGCATGCCTTCTTCCTGCCAATCGATGCGCATACGTAGTAAATTTCGGATGAGATACTCGTCATCCACGAGCAGTACTTTTAATGGTCCCATGTTCCAACGTCTCCCTTCGGGATCGTAATGGTTATGGTGGTTCCTTTTCCAACCACACTCTTAAGGTTCAATACATCTTTGCGGTCATAAAAAATACGCAACCGCTCCATCGTTCCCCACAGACCAAAGCTTGCATTCACATTGGAGTTAGACTCTGACTGCTCCTGCACAGGTCGGATGAAGTTGTGCTTTTCTGTGCGCTGAATCTGCTGCACTTGTTCCTCGGACATCCCCGCACCGTCGTCCGTAAGTGTTAGGGTAATGCTCTCTCCCGATTGCTGTGCCTGAATACGTATAATGCCCGAGCTACCTTTGGCGCGAATGCCATGATAGAGTGAATTTTCCACCAGGGGTTGGAGTACGAGTTTGGGAATCAGCACCTGCTCACAGTCCGGATCGATATCGTACTTCACCTCAAATACACCCGGATATCGAACCTGCTGGATGGTCAAATAATGACGTACAATCTCAACCTCTTCGCGTAATGTGATGACCTCATTGCCTTTGCTTACACTCAGCCGATAATAACTTCCGAGTGCCTCCAGCATCTCGCACACTTTATCGTTCATACCTGACATCGCCAAAGAAGTAATGGAGTCGAGTGTGTTGTACAGAAAATGCGGTTTGATCTGTGCCTGGAGCGTGTTCAGCTCCGCTCGGCGGATTGTCTGCTGCTCCTGAATAATTCGACTCAGCATCTGCTCGATCTGCTCAATCATCTGATTGTAGCCACTGTACAGCTGTTCGAATTCGTAACTGTTCAGCTCCACTTTCACTTTGCGGAAGTTGCCGCTGGGTGCTTTTTGCATGGATCGGAGTAACTTATGAATCGGCTTGATGACGCTGCGAGAGATAATAAAAGAACTGACAAAAAAGACAGATCCATTCACCGCCAGTAGCATGAAAGCAAGCAGAACCAGAGATTTGTTGCGGGTATCTGTTGCACGGTATGGACTCATGCTGATGTATTTCCACTGGTCTTCACCTGCTGATCGGTAGGTCACCGCGTAATCTTGTCCTCCGGAATGTAGAGTCAGAACGCCTGAAGGCTGTTCCTGAAATGCCTGTTTTAACTTCGCTTGATTCGTCTTTAGAATCTCTTGCATACTTGCTTGCTTCTGAGCTGTGGACGAGGATTCATCAGATGGAATTGCCTCTTCGGATGCTATAGCTGTTGGAGTTGCTGTATGTGCGGTAGATTTTGATGAGATTGTGTATGCCAGAGATGTTGAAGAAGCTGTAGAAGCAGCATCCTTTACAGCATTTGTCATGGTGCTTGTTGCCGTATTAGTAGTGGCATTCGATGCGATAATCTGCAGATGCTCGTCCAGAATGGCTACCTGAAATGAATCAGATGCCGGCAGGTTGGCGTAAGCCTGCGCAATGGACTTCTCTTTGATGTTCATGACCAGAAAGCCGAGTGGAGAGGTGTCATCCAGGTCGCGCATTAGACGAATAAAAGAGACCACTTTTTCTTTTTCTTTTTCTTTCTCTTTTTCTTTCTCCTGCTCTGTTCCCTTCCCCTGTCCCGTGTCCTTCTCAATCTCCATTTCTAAATGTCTATCGTTGGCCAGGGGCCTGCCGACATACTGACTATGGGTTATTTTATTGATATTTTCGCTGTCCTTGTTGCTATTGTTTTCATGATTTTCTCTATTAGATTGCTCATTGCCTTGATCATTATTGTTTGAGTTCTTGCTTGTCACTTGGCTAGCAAATTCATGATTAGGAGCGTTTTGACGTTTATTTTCTTTTACATCTGCCTGTGTGTATACAGTGTTGTTCATGTTCTCTGCCACCGCTCCGACTCCTGCATCCTTTTCGTTGCCGTCACCGCCATTCAGCCTGAGCAGGTATCGCCCTTTGTAATTCAAAGCTTGCTCATACCACGGTGCATCCCTCACATTCGCTTCGAGAAAAGCCGGCCACTGCTGTGTGCCCACCGAAAAACGGTGTCCCGAGTTGTCGTAAATGTAGACCGAATCAATAATTGGAACCGCTTGCATAAGATTGGTTAAATACGAACTAACCTTGGATTGCATCTGCAAATTAGAATATACATTGCCTTGCCTTAGCAGGTTCTGCAGGTTCGGATCGGAGAAAATCATTTTCGAATAATTGTTCACATTCTCGATCATCAGATTCACGTTAGTCTGGATCGACGTAATCGTCTGCAGAGACGCTTCGTTAATCTTCTGCTGTGCATCGTTCTCCGAAATACGGTTCAACACCAGCGCACTAAACGCTACTGTTAGCAGAATAATAACAAAGTACGCAAAGGGAATTTTAAAGGCAAGTGTTTTGGGTTTACGTTGCATAAACTCTCTTAGACGTAACATCAGATTTAACTTCCTGCTCAATACAGGACCCTCCATTCTTCTCAGATTTTCGAGAGATTCACGCTCCCTCGGACTGCATACAATTGTATATTATATGCCTGGATCTGGAAGAGCCTCAACACCTTTTATCGCATTTTGCTAGTTTGTATTGGTAGAGAGGTTGGGCGTTAGGTGGAAAAAAGCTGAACTCGATATGGATGTGCCTTATTCGGCATAAAAAAACGACCTCCACGGTTAACTGTGAAGATCGCTCATATTGAATACGTAGTTAAGATTATAGTGAGAACTCAGTGACACCCTTTTTGGAGGCAAATTTCAGCGTGTAGCTGCCTTCAGTGCCGTAAGGCATGGTTGCAATGAGGATGCGGGTGTAATCCAGCCGACTCTCTCGAAGTACTTTTTTGACCAATGCAATGCCCCGTTCTTCATCCGTCACCACACAGAAGATGTTCATCACATACTTCTTCGGATCAGCCACGCTGCTTCCTATGTCGCATCCATCCACTCCCCCCAGTTCATGCTGGGTTAGAGCAGTTTCAAGATATTCCATGACCTTTTCCTTTAACCATTGATCACGTTTGCTGCCGTTAGCACTCTTTAGCGGGTATTGCACGACAAGCCAGTGTTTTTCAGTCATTTGGGGTTCACTCCTTTATGTAGTATTTCTTGTTCACCAGTTTTATTGAATTTGAGACAGAATGGGTCGACTTCTGGGACTGTAAAAGGGTAGCTCATATCTTTTCAGTTCAGGATAAGGATTATAATTAATAATATGGGCCCCGATATGGATAACAATATGGGGAACTTATATTTTTGTACTACTTGAACTAAATAAAACACTACTGAACCTGATATAAAAATGAAAAATAGCGGCCAGTAGGCTATAGATGCCAAACCTCCTAATAGGATATATAACAAGAAACAAAATATATAGTTTGTCTGTTTTCTATACTTAACAAGAATTGAGTATAAGGTGATCCCCAATATACAACTAACATAAACGTATAAAGCGATCATTCCCAGTTGAAATGTCAGATACTCTTTGTAGATTGGGACTGTTAATAGATAGATCAGAATGCTTATGAATAATGAACTGCCTGCACCTTTAAAGTATCGTATAAACATCAATTAGGGCTCCTTTCTTTATATTTTAATGTACTTCGCTAATCTAATCATAATTTAAAATTTGCAGTGTAAAATCTTCGTCCGTATACAGTTCAAACTTAATATTTCACAAACAGAAAAACCACCATTCAGAACACTGATTGATGGTTTCTTGACTATAATAGAGGCGAGGGTATCGAACCCCTGTTTGAAGATAACGACACATAAGCTTCTACGGGTGTAGTCACAGTTTTGATGTCACCCTACGGAGAGCCCAACTCACCTGATTTCTAATGTAAAACCTAGGTGAATTGATAACAGTGTATCATGCTTCTTACATTTTCTTATAAGGGATCGCGACGTTATTCATTATCTGAATAGGTACAGGATGAGGATCATTATCAAATACATCCAAGCCTAATTGCCCTGCATAATTAGCTCCGAAGCCTACTAGGGTACCATTGGATTTTAATGCGAACGTTCCTTCCGCTTTTGCTGTAACATCGATGACATCATCAAGAACTTTATGAGGTGTATTTCTTGAATCTGTTGAGCCATCCCCTAACGCGCCTTCTTCGTTATAACCCCATGTCCATAGACTATGATCCTTTTTAACTACAGCTATGTGGCTGGATCCATCGACCTTCAAAACATCATTCATCAGCTTCACAGGTGTAAACTGGGAATCTACTACACTTTGAGATCCATCCGAGTAGGGCTTAAACGCCCATGATTCTACTTTACCTGTAAAGATAAGACCATCCTCATTATCTCCCCAGCCCCAAAGAGTACTGTCATTCTTGATTGCAAATGCGCTCATGCCAATCCCGTGGACACTTTTTACATCCTTCATGATTTTAACTGGTGTATTTATATGAACCTCTTGTGTTTTAATTCCTAATCCACCGGAATAGTTATTTCCCCATCCCCACAGTGATCCATCCTTCTTTAAAGCGTAGTAGCAATTAAGATTTGCACTGATTTGTTTTACTCCAGACATAACTTTTTTGAAAGGCCGTTTGTATCCATATGGTGGCTGAAACCAAACCGTTCCGTCTGTTTTGAGTATTAAGATTTGATCGTACGAAGCAGTAGCCTCTTTAACCCCATCCATTACTTTTATGGGCTTTGTAATCCCTCGATCATTCTCATCACTTACTATATTCCATAAACTATGATCGGATTTAATAGCAAAACTGTTCCAATAGTTCCCATATACAGCGATGACATTATCCATTATTTTGACTTTGCTCGCTCGTTTAGGTGATTGATCACCTTCAGACTCATTAAATGTGGCCTTTCCCCAATACCACAGACTCCCATCCTTCTGGATTGCAAGTACACGCCCATTCGCACTAGCAATGGTATCCCCAAACTTATTTTCTGCCGCTAATACATTGGAATTAGAAGGAGCTAGCGAGAAGAAGAGTGCTACAGTAATAAGACATATCCATAATTTTTTTTTCATATTGATATCTACTCCTTCAAATAAAATTGAACCATTAGACAGGCTGTATTCATTGTACATATATTAGATCATTTAAACACTATAAAAATTAGTCATTTCATCTTGACTTCTTTACCATCCTATTTCTTTAAGTTTCTCAAAAGTTTAGTTATTACTTTAATTGTTATATGTATCTTGAGAAATAACCCGCAAATACAAAAAGACCGCCTTCTTAGGCGGTCTCACTGATACTGCTAATGGAAGCGAGAGGGTTCAACCCCTGTCCCGAAGATAACGACACATAGGCTTCTACGGGTGTAGTCACCGTCTTGATGTCACCCGAGTATCAGTAATCCTTAAGAACAGGATTAGCCCATGCAGGTATGGACTCAACACAATAGAGCAAATTACCCTGTCTGATTTCCGCAACAATTAAAGGCTCGTATGTATTGTCAATGATGATAACCTGATCCGCAATGGCTAGAGCTGGTGTAAGGTTCTTCAATGACTGACCATATCGATAACGAATGTCTTCTTCTGCAATCCAATGTCCACCTTGTTCAACCCGAGATGCAACTCGATCTATATGCATTTGAACATCCTCAAGACCGATATAGTAAACAACAATTTCGTAACTGTTTTCTTTTGCAATTTCCATATGTTTTAAAACAAATGATCCGGACAATGTCGTTTCAATAGCGAAGTTTACACCACTTTTAATGAGAGATCGGATCCTTCTTACAGCTTCCCTACCAGCAGATAGGTCAGCACTCCGCGGATTCTCTGGCTTCAACTCTCTAGCAATTTGATCCGGATCAACCAGTTCACCAAGCCACTCTCTCATCTGCATGCTGAGTGTACTTTTCCCTGCTCCATTGGTTCCAGCAAACACAGTCATGACTGGTCTGATTTCACTCATGATACTCAAACTCCTGGCGTTTCCCCGTAGAATCAAATATAATTTCGAATTTATTGCCTTCAGCATCCTCACGAACGCGTTTGTTGTTCTTTATATAATAAATAGAGGCACCTGATTCTTTCGCTTGTTTCCGCGCATGTTGATTGGCTTTGTTTAAAATTTCTTGGAGCTGTTCTCGGGTTTCAAACATCTGGAATCCCCCAATCTAAATTTATGCTTATTATATCATAAATAGAAAAACCACCAACCAGAACACTGGTTGATGGCTTTTGACTTGACTCTAATGGAGGCGAGGGGAGTCGAACCCCTGTCCGAAGATAACGACACATAAGCTTCTACGGGTGTAGTCACAGTTTTGATGTCACCCGAGTATCGCCCCGTAACCGGCTATACGTTGGGTCAGCCTGATTGTCTTCTTCAGCACACCCCAGGCGGAGATGTGACAGCGTATCCCACTACTTGTTAGCCCCTAGTCCTGTCACATGGGCGATGCAGGGTAGAAGCACGCACACAGTTTCTTAGGCTGCGAAAGCGTAGTTTGTTTGTTGTTTGCCGTTTAATAGGCTTTAGCGTTGATCAAGCGGACGCGTCCCCACTACCCGCTACCCATGCTCGAACTATCCCCGTCGAATCCATAAACGCCCCCTCATATAAGAAGGGCTCCAGGATTAATCCGTGAATACGGAGCAAAGGTGCTGCACATCTAATCCCTCCAAGGTGAAAAGATGTTTCTTACATACTCGGCATTCCTGTCTGCTACATGAATAATCATATCACAGCCCGAATCACCGATATAGTGCAGATTGCTGGAAAGCAATCCAGTTTACTGAGCGCAGATGAAAGGTTATCCAAACTAGCCAACTAACCACGCCATCAGGCTCAATCGTCTACATATTATACCGCGTGACTCAGCGGAAGTAAAGTTTACCCAGCTACAACCGTTGGTTTAATTAATTTACCCACCGATGCACAAATTTACGCAACCTACAAAATAAAAAAAGCCTCACACTCACCCATACATAGGCAAACTGCGAGGCTTCATCGATTCCGAGTTTCCAATCATTCTCCGCTTATCGTATTCTGCCATTGACCAGCTAGACCGTAAGCTTACATCCCTTACCATTGCGAATCGACGCGAATTAACGTTAACGAAACGTAGCTCTCTCTTAACGCGCAACCTTCTGCTTCTCGCGCAGTGCACGTTGGATATCACGTTGAGCATCCCGCTTCGCGGCAGTGTCACGTTTATCATACTGCTTCTTACCTTTACCCAAGCCAAGTAGCAGCTTCGCATAGCCATTACGAATATAAATTTTCAGCGGCACAATGCTGTATCCATCCTGCTTGGACAACCCGAGTAGCTTATGAATTTGCACTTTATGCATTAACAACTTACGTGTGCGTGTAGGATCGAGCGGATTATGCCGATTGCCTTGTTCAAAAGGACTAATATGCATATTGTGAATATGAATCTCACCGTTACGAATCGTTGCAAATGAGTCCCCAATGTTCGCTCGGCCGTTACGAATCGACTTGATTTCTGTGCCCGTCAGCACCATGCCCGCTTCATACGTATCTTCAATGAAGTAGTCATGGGAAGCCTTTTTGTTCTGTGCAAGCACTTTATTCTGCCCATCATTCTTGCCCATGTCCTCACTCCTTCTTCGTAAAATAACCCCGTACCATGCTGTACCAGCATAGCATGCATGTTGCACCAAAAAAACCTGTGCCAGACCTTAATTGTAGCAAGGACGGCTGTTAAAATCAAGAAAGAGGCGGCCTGCGCCGCCCCTTTCTGGCTTCTCACTTACTTCTTTTTCTTCCGAACAAAAGCGGCTGTCCCATTCCCGGCCCCGCCTTTGTTTTTCTTACGTTTGCGGCGAGGTGCCCCGCCTTCTTGCGCACCGCCCGGTGTAGCATTTTCACCGATAAAAATACCGCTAGGTGAGGTGTTCTTACGTTTACCTCCGCCTTTGCCACCTTTACCGCTACCGCCCTTACCGGATTTGAAGCTTCCTTCTCCACGGCCGCTACCATTGAGGCTACTTCCTTGGCTACGTTCACCTGATCCACTATCCTGACCAGCCGGGGCAGAGC
This sequence comes from Paenibacillus xylanexedens, assembly GCF_007680605.1. GTDB lineage: Bacteria > Bacillota > Bacilli > Paenibacillales > Paenibacillaceae > Paenibacillus > Paenibacillus xylanexedens_B. Next base: position 50,715 of record NZ_VEIO01000010.1, on the reverse strand, counting down.
TATATCCGCCTTTACCCGAACCGAAACCAAAGCTTACCGCACCTTTACCACGACTACCCGAAGCACCTGCGCCTGCATCACTCGCACGACGTTCACCTTTCGGTCTGCCTCCGCCTTTACCAGCAAACCCACCCGCTGATGAGCCTGCACCCGCTCCGGCATTTGCCGCTCCGCCACGACCACCGCGAGCACCTTTACTGCTCTCTTCTGCCGATCTGCCGCCGCGATCACGCTTACCGCCTGAACCAGCAGCGCCGCCTTTACCGCCACGGCCTCCACCGAAACCACCTTTGGCTCCGCCTCGGCCGCCGCCGCTACCAGGACGACCACCTTTACCACCGCGAGCACCACGATCGAACCCGCCATCCCGTTCTCGGCGAGGTTTCATATCAACCATCTCAAAATCAATCGTGTACTCTTCCATACTCACACGTGCTACACGAATTTTCACTTCGTCACCAATACGGAATACTTTGGATGTACGCTCACCAATCAGAGCCATATGCTGATCATCAAAATGATAATAATCATCTGTCAGCGCGCTAAGACGAATCAGACCTTCTACCGTATTCTCCAGCTCAATAAACATACCGAAGCTGGTCACGCTGCTGATGATGCCTTCGAACTCTTCGCCGACCTTGTCGAGCATGTACTCGGCCTTTTTCATTTTCTCCGTATCGCGCTCCGCTTCCACCGCCACACGCTCGCGTTCCGAGGACTGCTGGGCGATATCCGACATCCGGCTTGCCAGATACTCTTGGCGATTCTCCGGTAAGGCCCCTTTATTCTCGATCACTTCACGAATGACCCGGTGAATGACCAGATCGGGATAACGGCGGATCGGCGATGTAAAGTGACTGTAGAACTCTGCCGCCAAACCAAAGTGGCCAGACATTTCAGAGTCGTACTTCGCCTGTTTCATGGAACGCAACATCATGGTGCTGATGACTGTCTGCTCCTTCGTACCGTTAATGTCCTCCAAGAGAGATTGAAGTGCTCTTGGATGCACGGAATTGCCACGTCCCTTGACGTGATGTCCAAAGTTCGCCGCAAAAGCGAGGAAGTTTTGCAACTTTTCCTGATCCGGGTCTTCATGCACGCGGTAGATGAACGGTACCTTAAGCCAGTGGAAATGCTCCGCCACGGTCTCATTGGCTGCAAGCATGAACTCCTCAATAATTTGTTCTGCAATGGAACGCTCCCGTTTCACGATATCCACCGGTTTGCAGTTCTCATCGACAATGATTTTGGACTCTTCAAAATCAAAATCAACCGCCCCGCGGCGCATACGCATCGCACGTAGCTTCAAGGCAATCTCTTTCATCAGGTGGAAGTCATCCACCAAGTCTTTATAACGTTCAAGCAATTCCGGCTCTTCGCCTTCCAGGATTTTGCGAACGTTGGAATAGGTCATACGTTCTTTAGTCTTGATGACACTTGTGAAAATATCGTGCTTCACAACCTTCATCTGGTCGTTAAACTCCATCTCACAGGATAATGTCAGACGATCCACCTGTGGATTCAAGCTACAAATCCCGTTGGACAAACGTTGTGGTAACATCGGAATAACCCGATCCACGAGATACACACTGCATCCGCGGTTATATGCTTCCTGATCCAGCTTGGAGTTCTCGCGTACATAGTAACCCACATCGGCAATATGCACACCCAGACGGTAGTTGCCGTTCGGCAATTTTTCCACGTTAACCGCATCATCCAGGTCTTTCGCATCCTCGCCATCAATCGTAACGATGTTCAGACCACGCAAGTCGCGGCGTCCCTGCTGAATAATCTCTTCATCTGTAATGGAATCAGGCGCCTTCTCCGCTTCTTGCATTACCTCATCCGGGAAAGCTTCAGGTAACTGATGCTTGCGAATGACGGATAAAATATCAATGCCCGGCTCATCCTTGTGACCCAAAATCTCGATAATTTCACCCTCAGCCGCTGCACGGCCTTCCGGATAACTGACAATCTTGGCAACAACCTTTTGTCCATCTACAGCACCAGCAAAATTCGTACGCGGGATAAAAATATCACGATTAATCCGTTTATCATCCGGAATGACAAATCCATACACTTCGTGGCTCTGGAAAACACCCACAACCTGTGTGATCGCACGCGTCACAATCCGTACAATTTCACCCTCCAGGCGACCGCCGGACGGCCCTTGGGAAGTTACTTTCACAAGCACAATATCCCCATTCATTGCACTTTTCATATCATTGGCATGGATATATACGTCAGGGTGCTCTCGGTCTTCTGGAATCAGAAAAGCAAAACCCTTCGCATGCGCTTGAAGACGCCCACGTACCAGATTCATACGTTCAGGCATACCGTAGCGGTTGTTACTCGTCAGCAAAATTTGGCCAGATTCCTCCAGCGTGTTCAGCATAATCAAAAAGGCTCTGAAATCAGCAGCATCCTCAATCTGAAAGTGCTGTTCCAACTCCTGATAAGTCATCGGTTTATAGGCGGTCTCCCGCATGAAGTCAAGCAATTGTTGTTCAGTTATCATTAGTTTTCACCTCGGGAAACGTAAGAGTATAGTCTGATCTCTTCTCTTTATGTATCGGAATTCGTGCCGTATTCGTACAGATGCCATATAGTAAAATGCGTATGATTACCGCGCCCTTACTATCTCATACCCTAGTATACACGAATTCAATCCAGCCCATCCGTAGCTACCCAAAAAAGCCCCTTGGTCTCTTAACGTAACAAGTTAGACGTTTGAGTATGCTCCTTCAAACAGTTTATGCAGTATGTGATATGCCCGACCTGATTTAAATTAGCATTTAAAAAATAAGTTGCATCACGAATCTTATCTATACGTTTGAAGTATTAATCACAGGAATTTTATATCTCGCCGTGGCATTCCTGCCTGAAATGGGTCTCTAAAACAGTAAGGGGGAATCGAACAGAAGTTACAAGCAAAATGCAGTATCCATCAAGTTCAAGAAGAATTCGGTGGCTATATAGCGATATAATTGGAAAACTTTGGAGAAATAAATTTCTATTAAAAAACCTCCGTTTCTGCACGAAACGAAGGTTTATCCGTTAAGCCATTGGCTTCAGCTATTCGATTCATTCGAAGGTTCAAACCAAGTTAATTGGAAACCACCGTAACAATAATAGCCAAGATCATAAATCCTGCACCCAGTACGACTGTTGCACGTTGCAAGAAAAGATCCAATCCGCGCGCTTTCGTTTTACCGAAAAGATGTTCCGCACCACCGGAGATGGCACCCGCCAAACCAGCGCTCTTCCCGTGCTGCAGCAATACTACAGTGATTAGACCGATCGAGAAAACAACGAGCAGCAATTTCAAAGCAATATCCATTCTTTCCACCTCCTACCCATGTGGGCATCACATCTCACCATAAAAACAGTTACTTTAATTGTAGCACAGCTATGGTTGTACTACAAGTAGTACAATGCTTGCAATTTCCAATAAAGACCGCCATCGTATAACTTTTGAATAGCTGACCTATCAGAGTTGTCCACGTAATAACTGGTCTATCTACTAGACCACATCCCATACGTGTTCCGCATGATCATAAAAAAGACAAGCCGGTTACCCGGCTTGCCCGAAAAGCTGTATACACAGCTTATTTTTTAAGGTTGTAGAACCCTTTAAGACCGTTGTATTGAGCAAGCTCATCCAATTGATCTTCAATGCGAAGCAATTGGTTGTATTTTGCGATACGGTCTGTACGGGAAGGAGCACCCGTTTTGATTTGACCCGCGTTTGTTGCAACAGCGATGTCAGCGATTGTGCTGTCTTCGGACTCACCGGAACGGTGGGAGATTACAGCTGTGTATCCTGCACGTTTAGCCATTTCGATTGCATCGAATGTTTCAGTCAATGTACCGATTTGGTTTACTTTGATCAGGATGGAGTTACCGATTCCTTGCTCGATACCTCTAGCAAGACGCTCCGTGTTCGTTACGAACAAGTCGTCACCAACGAGTTGTACTTTGTCGCCCAATTTTTCAGTGAGCAATTTCCAACCATCCCAGTCATCTTCGGACATACCGTCTTCAATTGTGATGATTGGGTACTTCTCAACCCATGAAGCCAGAAGGTCAACATACTCAGCGGAAGTGTAAGATTTACCTTCACCAGCCAAAGTGTATTTACCATCTTTGTAGAACTCAGTGGAAGCAACGTCCATACCCAGGAATACGTCAACACCTGGTTTGTAACCAGCTTTTTCGATTGCTTCGATAATTGTAGTGATTGCTTCTTCGTTAGAACCCAGGTTTGGTGCGAAACCACCTTCGTCACCTACTGCTGTGTTCAAGCCTTTGGAGCTCAGTACGGATTTCAGGTTGTGGAAGATTTCTGCGCCTACGCGAAGAGCTTCTTTGAAGCTTGGTGCGCCAACTGGCAATACCATAAACTCTTGTACGTCGATGTTGTTGTCTGCGTGCTCACCACCGTTGATGATGTTCATCATTGGTACTGGCAATGCTTTCGCGTTGAATCCACCCAGGTAAACATACAGTGGCAATTCCAGAGCATCAGCAGCAGCGCGAGCTACAGCCATGGATACAGCCAGGATTGCGTTTGCACCCAATTTACCTTTGTTTGGCGTACCATCCAAAGCGATCATCAATCTGTCGATACCCAGTTGATCCAAAGCATCCATACCGATAACTTCTGGAGCAATGATTTCATTTACGTTTTTAACAGCTTGCAGAACGCCTTTACCGAGGTAACGGGATTTGTCACCATCGCGAAGCTCAACTGCTTCGTGGGCACCAGTGGATGCACCAGATGGAACGATTGCGCGTCCGATTGCGCCGGACTCCAGGTATACTTCAACTTCAACTGTAGGGTTACCGCGGGAGTCGAGGACTTCGCGAGCGTACACGTCAGAAATAATAGTCATGAGTGATAATCTCCTTTAATTTTGAATTTATTAAAAATTAGGACCACTTGTGTTTCCCCTTATCCACTACGTCAGCAGAATCGTCTTACGATCGCTGTTATCCCCGGATTCCTATAGAACTTATTCTCATAAGTTGGAATCCTGTGATAAAGGCGAACGCTACGCTTCTTCAGACCATTTCTGCTGCCTTCGTTCAGGGGTAAACGCCAAACTTCCCAATTTCATATATGTTGGCTGTGCAACTTATTTACGGGTAGCAATAACGGATGTTCCCGTCATTTCTGCCGGTTGTGGCAATTGCATCAGGTCAAGAATGGTTGGCGCGATATCGGCCAAAATTCCGCCTTCACGCAACGTTACATTTGGATCTGTCACGATAAATGGAACCGGGTTCGTTGTGTGAGCTGTGAACGGACGTCCTTGCTCATCAAACACCATATCCGCGTTACCATGATCCGCTGTGATCAATACTACGCCGCCTTTGGCAAGTACCGCGTCTACAACGCGACCCATGCACTCATCCGTCACTTCAACCGCTTTGATCGTTGGCTCCAGCATACCGGAGTGTCCAACCATGTCAGGGTTAGCAAAGTTCAGGATAATCGCATCGTGTTTATCCGCTTCAATCTCACGGACTGCTGCATCCGCAACTTCGTAAGCACTCATCTCTGGCTGCAAGTCATATGTTGCAACTTTAGGCGAGTTGATCAGCACGCGAGTTTCGCCTGGAAGCTCTACGTCACGGCCACCGCTGAAGAAGAAGGTTACGTGCGGGTATTTCTCCGTTTCAGCAATACGCAGTTGTTTTTTATTGTTCTGTACCAGCACTTCACCCAGCGTATTGTCGAGGTTCTTCGGCTCGTAAGCTACATAACCTTCGACCGTCTCGCTGAACAACGTCAGGCACACAAAGTGCAAGCCTACAGGGAACTTCGGCCCACGATCGAAACCGCGGAAATCGGAGTTCGTGAATACTTGCGACAACTGGATTGCACGGTCAGGACGGAAGTTCAGGAAGATGACGGAATCGCCGCTCTCTACCAGACCTACCGGCTCACCATCCGCTTGAACGATAACCGTTGGTTCAACGAACTCGTCAAATACGGATTTCTCATACGATTCCTCAACCGCTTTGAGTGGATCAGTGTATTTCGGTCCATCCCCATAAACGATAGCGCGGTAGGATTTCTCTACACGCTCCCAACGTTTGTCACGGTCCATAGCATAGTAGCGGCCTTGAACCGTTGCGATTTTACCTACACCCACTTCATCAATCTTGGCGATCAGCTTCTGCATGAATTCTTTACCGCTATCCGGCATAACATCACGGCCATCCAGGAAGGCATGAATGTATACTTCATTCATTTCTTCTTTTTTAGCCAGATCCAGCATCGCGAACAAGTGGTCGATGTGACTATGTACGCCACCATCGGACAACAAGCCGTAGAGATGAAGCTTTTTACCGTTCTGTTTCGCTTCGCGCACCGCTTTGACAAGTGTTTCATTGTCGTAGAACTCGCCGTCACGAATCGATTTGGAGATACGGGTCAAATCCTGATATACGATCCGGCCGGCACCAATGTTCAGGTGACCTACTTCGGAGTTCCCCATCTGGCCTTCCGGCAAACCTACAGCCTCACCGCATGCAGTCAACGTTGTGTGTGGGAACTGGCTCATAAAACGGTCATAGTTCGGTTTTTTGGCTTGCGCTACCGCATTGCCTTCCACCGTGTTACGCAGACCGAAGCCATCCATAATGATCAGTGCTACAGGTTTTGGAGCTGTCATCTTACTTCGCCCCCTCAACAAGCGCGATGAACGAAGCCGGTTGCAAGCTGGCACCGCCAACAAGTGCGCCGTCGATGTCGCTTTGTCCGAGGTATTCTGTTACGTTTTCCGGTTTCACGCTACCGCCGTATTGGATACGGACCGCATCTGCAACCTGCTCATTGTACAGATCCTTCACCAATGTACGGATGTAAGCAATAACTTCATTCGCATCTTGGGATGTAGAGGATTTGCCTGTACCAATCGCCCAGATAGGCTCATAAGCGATAACCACTTGAGCTGCTTGCTCAGCAGTCAGATCAGCCAGAGCAGCTTCAGTTTGTACTTTGCATACATCTTTTGTTTGGTTTGCTTCGCGCTCTTCAAGCGTTTCACCAAGGCAGAAGATTGGAGTCAATCCATGACGGAATGCTGCATGCAACTTTTTATTGACAGTCTCATCGGTTTCCGCAAAATATTGACGGCGCTCCGAGTGACCGATAATCACGTAATCTACACCCAGTTCTTTCAGCATCACACCGCTGATTTCACCAGTGAATGCACCGTTGTCTTCGAAGTGAAGATTTTGTGCACCGATTTTGATGTTAGTGCCTTTCACAGCTTCTACCAGGGATGGCAGGTTTGTAAAAGGTGCGCAGATTACCGTTTCTACGCCTGCGACTTCCGCTTTTCCTTTAACTTCCTGAATGAAGTCATTGGATTCGGAAACCGTTTTGAACATTTTCCAGTTACCCGCGATAATTGGTGTTCTCATTGGTTTCAACTCCTTCATGCTATAGCTTAAAGCTTACTTGTCGTTCAATGCAACTACGCCTGGAAGCACTTTGCCTTCCATGAACTCGAGCGATGCACCGCCACCTGTGGAGATGTGGTCCATTTTGTCAGCCAATTTGAACTTCTCAGCTGCTGCTGCAGAGTCGCCGCCGCCGATTACTGTGTAAGCAGATGTTGTAGCACAAGCTTCTGCTACTGCACGAGTACCGTGAGAGAATGGCTCAATTTCGAATACGCCCATAGGTCCGTTCCACACAACCAGTTTGGAGTTTTTAACAACGTCAGCATAGATCTCACGTGTTTTAGGACCGATGTCGATACCTTCCCAATCTGCAGGAATGTCGCCAACTTCAACGATTTTTGTGTTTGCGTCTGCACTAAAGTCGTCAGAGATTACGATATCCACTGGCAGGTAGAAGTTTTTGCCCAGTTTTTTTGCTTTTTCGATAAAGCCAAGTGCTACATCCAGTTTGGACTCATCCAGCAAGGATTGACCTACTTCGTGGCCCTGAGCTTTCATGAATGTGTAAGACAGACCACCACCGATGATTACGTTGTCTGCAATGTTGAGCAGGTTGTCGATCACATCGATTTTGTCTTTTACTTTGGAACCACCGATGATTGCTGTGAAAGGACGCTCAGGGTTGGAGATGGCTTTACCCAACACTTCAAGCTCTTTTTCCATCAACAAACCGGACACTGCTGGAAGCAAGTGAGCGATTCCTTCGGTCGAAGCATGTGCTCTGTGAGCTGCGCCAAATGCATCGTTAACGAATACGTCAGCGAGTTCAGCAAATTGTTTTGCCAGTTCCGGATCGTTTTTCTCTTCGCCCGCGTGGAAACGAACGTTCTCAAGCAACAATACGTCGCCATCGTTCATTGCCGCGATTTGAGCTTTAACCGCTTCGCCCACGGAATCATCCGCTTTAGTAACCGGTTTACCCAGCAATTCAGACAAACGCTCAGCTGCTGGTGTCAAACGCATGGATTCTACAACTTCACCTTTTGGACGTCCCATGTGGCTCGCCAAGATCACTTTCGCACCTTTTTCGATCAGGAAGTTGATCGTAGGCAGTGTTGCACGAATACGTTTGTCATCTGTAATTTTACCATCTTCGAGCGGCACATTGAAATCTACACGCACGAATACCCGTTTTCCATTCAATTCGATATCACGTACACTTTTTTTGTTCATCTCTATTTCCTCCGCACCCATGTATTTGGTGAACCTTTCAAGAGCTGAATCCCTTGTCAGTTCTGGTGTTCATGAGAAATTAACTAAATATCCATATATAAAGAGCGGAAACAATAACAATCTGTTTCCGCTCTATGTTATTACAGATATTACTTGATCATTTTTGCAAAGTGCTCCAATGTGCGAACCAATTGAGCTGTGTAGGACATTTCATTGTCATACCAAGCTACAGTTTTAACCAATTGTTGGTCGCCCACTGTCAGTACTTTAGTTTGAGTTGCATCGAACAAGGAACCGTAAGTGATACCCACGATGTCGGAAGATACGATTTCGTCTTCTGTGTATCCGAAAGTTTGTGGATCGGAAGCTTCTTTCATTGCTGCGTTAACTTCTTCAGCTGTTACTTTTTTGCCCAGAACAGTTACCAGCTCAGTCAGGGAACCTGTTGGTGTTGGTACGCGTTGTGCTGCACCATCCAATTTACCTTGCAGTTCAGGGATAACCAGACCGATTGCTTTAGCAGCACCAGTTGTGTTAGGGATGATGTTTTCAGCTGCTGCGCGAGCACGACGGAAGTCACCTTTAGGGTGTGGAGCATCCAATGTGTTTTGGTCGCCAGTGTAAGCGTGAATTGTAGTCATCAAACCTTGAACGATTCCGAATTTGTCTTGCAGTGTTTTTGCCATAGGAGCCAGGCAGTTTGTTGTGCAAGATGCGCCGGAAATTACAGTTTCAGTACCATCAAGGATGTCATGGTTTACGTTGTAAACGATGGTTTTCATGTCGCCAGTAGCTGGTGCGGAGATAACAACTTTCTTAGCTCCACCTTTCAAGTGTTTCTCAGCAGCTTCTTTCGTTGTGAAGAAACCAGTACATTCCAGAACGATATCTACACCCAGGTCTCCCCAAGGCAGTTCTTCAGGGTTGCGGTTAGCGATAACTTTAACTTCTTTGCCGTTCACTTTGAAGAAACCATCATGTACTTCAACATCGCCATCGAAGCGACCTTGAGTTGTATCATATTTGAGCAAATGAGCCAGCATTTTAGCGTCAGTCAAGTCGTTGATTGCTACAACTTCAATGCCCTCTACATTTTGAATACGGCGGAATGCCAAACGACCAATACGTCCAAAACCGTTAATACCTACTTTAATCATGAGTAAGTTCCTCCCAAGTTTTGATTAGTTTTTTATGAAACTATATATTCAAGACAGACGGTGAAGTCCGTCAAGACAACAAGAGTGATGTTGAAAATAAAACCATTCATCTCTGAAAATTTAGATGTTTTCCATGTCAGCGACGATAACTTCGGCCGCAGCCTCATCAATAATCAGAATATCCTCCTGCCCAAACCGCAGTACGGAATGAATGGCAGCTGCCTTGCTTTTGCCGCCCGCAATACCGATGACCACATCGGTGCGTTCGATATCCTGAAGCCGCATACCCAGTGTAAGCATGGTATGTACCACCTCACCCTGATCATTGAAGTAATACCCGAAGGACTCCGATACGGCCCCCTGCTCCTGAAGTTCGTCGATGATCTCCGGTGCAAGCTTGCGTCTCTTCGCCATCTCCACAGCATCACCAATGCCATGAATGACGATGCGTGATTGCCTGATTAGCTGTAAAATCTCCTGAACACCCGGATCCTGGATCAGCGATTCATAGGCATGGTCACTAAGCAAATCCGGTACATGCAGGAGTTTGTACTGAGCCCCTGCCCGCTTTGCCATTGTGGATGCAATCGTATTCGCCTGTATTTCCAGGCTTTCTCCCAATCCGCCTCGTGCTGGCACAAACCAGACACCCTTCAGCGAAGTAGGCGGTGTGAGTTGTTCTGCAACACCTGCCGTTGTTGATCCGCCTGTAACGGCGACAACGTCGTTGTCATTCATAATACTGCCGAGAGCCTTCGCTCCGGCTCTTCCAAGTTCCCTCTTGGCAAAAGGAGATACGTCCGAATCGCCGGGAACCACAACTACCTTTTGCAGACCGTAGGCTTGCTTGATTCGCTCTTCCAGCTCGGATAATCCAAACAGCTCTTTCGCGACAGGTTCTAACTGCTGCAGCAGATTATAACCCGCCTCGCTGATCTTCATCCCCGCGCTGTCAATTTCGATAAGTCCCTGAGCCTTTAACAGATCGGTCTCAGCTCTCAGAACCCGCTCGGTCATCTGCATGGAATTGGCTAACGTTCTCCGCCCAATCACATCCGATAACATGATCTGGTGCAAAATCGTATAGCGTTTCTTCAAGACATCCATGAGATCGGGCAGAAGCTGCTTTTGCACTTCCAAGATCGTTCGCATGCTTTCCACTCCCGCAAGCTTCATGTTCCAAGCTTTCTGCATGGCCTTAAAATGTCCCGGGTTAACTTTTTAAGTCCCACGTTCATTCTACCTAAAACTGACGCGAGATGCAAGTGTTTCGATTGCCTATTTCGACAGGTTCGCAGGCGTTTTTACGCGCCTATTTTCACAACCTCTACACATCGAGATAAGAAAGCGAGGATCTCACACCATATATAGAAGAAGCCCGAACATAACATCTATATCTTGCTATGTTTCATTTTTATAGGGCATGTCCAAAACCTCTAATAGCATGTACCGAAATTCAAGCTTTATCCATTCTTATTCATCATGATCATTTCCGAATCAATTCAAACCACCTGCGGAATAGATCGAATCTTTCATGGAGGAACGTGATGCCTTTCGCACTAAGGAAAACTACACTATGTTCATACTAAGCAACTGCTTGCAATTCACCGGTGCATAAGCTATAATCATTATTGCTGTCACATAATTTGCGCCCGTGGTCCAATGGATATGACGTAGGCCTCCGAAGCCTGAGATCCAAGTTCGATTCTTGGCGGGCGCGCCACTACATTTTTAACAGCTCATAATGCATTTAACCAACGAAACCGGAAAGGTTTCTTTTTTTTCAAACTTAGTTTGACTTTCTTTGACTTTTTGTTTGAGATTGTTTATGATGTGGTTAATACGGTAACAGTTTAAATATAAACACCCATTTAACATTTACATTTCCGAGGAGGTTTTTCACGTGAGTTATATTCCAATGGTCGTTGAACAGAGCAACCGGGGTGAGCGCGCCTATGATATTTATTCCAGATTGCTGAAGGATCGTATCATTTTCCTTGGCAGCGACGTGAATGACGTTGTTGCGAATGCCATCATGGCACAGATGTTGTTCCTGGCAGCGGAAGATCCGGAGAAAGACATTCACTTATACATCAACAGCCCAGGCGGATCGATCACAGCGGGGATGGCAATTTACGATACAATGCAGTTCATTAAACCGGATGTATCTACGATCTGCGTAGGTATGGCGGCTTCCATGGGTGCATTCTTGCTGAATGCCGGTGCAAAAGGCAAACGTTTTGCGTTGCCGAACAGTGAAATTATGATTCACCAGCCTCTTGGTGGCGCACAAGGTCAAGCGTCGGACATCGAAATCCGTGCACGCCGCATTCTCAAAATGCGTGATACCTTGAATCGCATCATCTCCGAGCGCACAGGTCAACCACTGGAGCGTATCGAAAAAGATACAGATCGTGATTACTTCATGAGTGCTGCTGAAGCAGCCGATTACGGTATCATCGATAAAGTAATCCAAAACGTAGGCTCCCAAGGGATCTAAGCTTAACCTTGGAGACAACGTAAATAAGCGCAGGGCGGGCATCACCTGAATCTAGGTGAGCACGCCCTGCGCTTTTTAGTTGCAAACAGGCAATATCAACACCCGGCGGTAGGGTGTCTTGCCTGCATAAACCAGAAGCCCCGTCATTCTTACTTTGACGGAGGCTTCTGGTTTATTATTTTTCACGAATAAACGGCATAAGTGCTCTTGACTTGAATTTAATGTATGATTTCATCTACCCTGAACCGAACTTACTTCTCAGAAGCTATGTTGCTGAATGGTGTGGTTCCTTTAGGCAAAATTCCCTTGTAAGTGAACTTGAATTCAGGGAAGCCCTCTGCATACGCTGTGTACTCATACAACTGGAAGAACACAACAGCGCCTGTTGGCGTCACGTAAAAGTCCTGGTCTTTGTTCAGCCCTTTGTAGCCGCTCAAGTATCCCGTGTTCGCTTTCAGTTGCTCACCAACCTTTTTGCTGACCGTTTCACGCATGGATTTGCTGTTTTGCAACACATCATCCAGTGTCAGCTCTTTACCTGTATCGAGTGCAAATGTGTGACCCGTCCGATACGTCATGCCATGTGCTCCTGCATAGTCTTCATAACGTTGAGTAATCAGACCCAGCACACCATTCTCATTGTACGTTACCACATAAGACGTTTCGAAAGCATATGGACGGTTTGCGGTTGCTCCACCGAATTCAGACGTTTGTTTTTTGAACGCAGCAACAGCTGTGTCTACTTCATCTTTGAGCACTTTGTTAATCGTGGCTTCTGCCTCTTTGCTCGCTAGTCCACTTACTTGAGGATACTGCACATCCACCTCAGCGTTTTTCACGGTCACGTTGGCTTTAGTTGATTTCACCTGTACGTTATTTTTTTTTACTTTGCTCAGGGTCAGCGTTTTAGTTTTGGCATCCCAGCTGCCCTGTACACCCAAATAATCTCTCATTGCAGAGAACGGGATGTACAAACGACCCTGGATCAATTTTGCCTCCACTTGAGGATAAAAACCGTTAATATACACGTTTGGCTGTCCATCCATCAAACTAACAGTCATTGCATTGTTCGCCGCAGTTACGGTATACGACTTCGTTTTTGCATCATATTTCAATGTACCGCCCGCTACATCCTTGACCGCTGTCAGCGACACCCATGTAGATCCACCTTGAAGTAGGCCTTTTTGCGTGAGAGTTTTACCGCCTGATTTCAACGTTACTTCAGCCGGTGCCGTTACTTTGGAAGATACGGATGCAGCTTGAACCGATTGATCCATCCACGCTGTGCTCCCCCCCATAATTACACCTGCCGCCAATAATGCACTCGTCCATTTTTTCCATGTTTTCATCTATAAAACTCCTCTCTTTTATTTACCATCAGGTTCAATGCGTATGTAATCACGAACGTTACTACACATGCCATACGCTCACCTCTTAATTATAATTAACCCGTTTTCGGAATGGTTTACAGCTCCAGTTACAATCTTGATGAAAATCACAAGGGAAAAACAACAGAAAATGAACGTTTTGTCATGAAAAACGATACAAAAACGACATTATTCGCGCTGTACTTCAACAGACCATATAAGTAATTTCTATCCCTCACTTCCTCAAAGCCCACATGTGCAACAAAAAAACACTGCCTGATAAGACAGTGTTTTTGTCATTATTTTAAATGTTTAATATTTAATCATTTTAGCTCGTATTGATGTAGCATTCCTTATTTCATCTCATACGTAATATTAAGAACGGTGCTCACTTTAACTTGACCTGCTTCGATCTGTGTACCTGCGTTTGAATCACTTGCAGCTTTCGACATCAAAGACTCTGATGCATAGAACACAGGAACATTAGCATCCGGCTGACTTACCGAAAGAACCGTACCCAGCTGACGTTTAACTGCTTTAGCAATTGCTCCTGCCTTCACATCTGCATTAGCTACTGCCTTAGCAATCACTTCGGATTCATATTTCTCCGGATTCTCTACTGTGAAGCGTACATTTTCGATGTTGTTGGCACCTGCTTGGGATGCGGCATCCAGCAATTCACCAATCTTGTCCATATCGCGGTATGTCACCGTCAGTGTATGATGTGCTGTGTAGCCTTTAATTTTCTGTCCATCCTTTTCACTATACGTGTAGTTTGGTTGCACGTAGAATTGACTGGTTTGAATATCATCCGTACTGATCTTCCATGTGTTTTTAAGCAAATTAGTAACCTTTTGAATCTTAGCGGCATTTGCCTTCTGGGCTGAAGCCGCAGTATCGGCAGTACTGTTCACCCCGATGGACAGATAGGCAATATCCGGTTTCACTTGAATTTCACCTTTACCTACGACATTGATTACATTTTGCTGTACGCCCTGAACTTCGGCAGCATAAGCATAGTTTCCTGGAGCTACATAAGCCGTTCCTCCGACCAGGAGCGAACTTGCCACCAGCACTGCACCAAACGGTTTCATCCATTGTTTACCCATTACGAATAACCTCCTCATATGTTAACTTCTCAAACTTGAAGCGATTTGATACCTTAACAGACGGGACAAATTCCATAATGTTGCACTTGACGGGCACGGTTAATAAAATTTATATAAAACGCAAAAAAGCCCCTTGCGGGACTTCTTCATAGATTGAATTGAGTTCATGAAGCTTATTGGTTCTCAAGCTCTTCCTTGCTCACCAGACTAACTAAAGCGTTTACAGCCTGATCCGCATCCGCGCCTTCAGCACTAATATGGATTTCTGTACCTGTACTGATCGCAAGGCTCATGATTCCCATGATACTTTTAGCGTTTACTTTTTTATCGTCCTTCTCGACGAACACTTCAGATGAGTACTTATTCGCTTCCTGAACGAACAGTGCTGCAGGTCTGGCATGGAGACCCGTTTTCAAACGGACAACTACCGGGTGCTTTGTCATAGAAACTTACCCCCTATTATGAAATCTGGACATTAAATACACAATTATATTTATACAACATTATACCATTAACCCGTGCAGGACACTAGAAGAAAAAACTTAACCCTTGAGCTCAGGCAAAAATCCAGAACCGAAGCCTCTCCTTTACCCGCACGAGTAACCCATCACGACTTGGTAAGGTCATAACATACCTTAAACCTAAATGATTCATTTTAACCTTCAACTATAACGTTCCGCGCGCACTTTCTCAGCAAGCTCATCAATCTTCCGAAGTCGATGGTTCACACCCGATTTGCTCACCGTACCTTTTAGCAATTCGCCTACTTCCTTCAGATTGATGTCGGGATGAGCAAGCCTCACCTCCGCTACTTCACGTAGCTTATCCGGAAGAGATTCCAGACCCACTTCCTTTTGCAGTAAACGGATATTGTCGATTTGTCTAACCGCTGCTCCAATCGTTTTGTTTAGATTAGCTGTCTCACAATTGACAATTCGATTCACCGAGTTACGCATGTCCCGCATAATTCGAACGTCTTCAAACTTGAACAAGGCCTGGTGAGCACCGATGATGCTAAGCAACTCAATGATTTTCTCGCCTTCCTTAATGTATAGGATGAATCCTTTTTTCCTTTCTATACACCGGGCATTAAGATGAAATTCATTGGCCAGATCCACCAGTGCCTGACAATGCTCTTCATACATGGACGCAATCTCCAGATGATATGAGGAGCCCTCCGGGTTATTTACGGAACCACCTGCCAGAAATGCACCACGAAGATAAGCTCGCTTACAACAATTCTTCTCCAGTAACTCTTCATTAATGCCAGGAGTAAACAGGAACCCTTCGGAGACGATATGCAACTCCTTTAGAATCTCCTGAACCATAGACGGAACACGAACAATGTACACATTGTTCTTCTTCAGCCGCATTTTTTTGCGAACCAACAATTCCGTATGCACTTGAAAATGCTTTTTAAGCAGAGAGTATGCCCTTCTTGCGATCGCAGCATTCTCTGTCGAAATATCCAAGATGACTTTTTTATTCGATAACTGCACTGCACCAAGCATACGGATGAGGGCTGAAAGTTCCGCCTGTTCGCAGCACGCTTCGCTTTCAATCATCGTTAATTCTTTTTTGGTCTGTGCTGCAAATGACATGGGACTTCACCTCTTCCGTAACATCCAATTTTGAACCAGCTGGTAAATATGATGGCTGAGCTTGTCGGCATCATGGCGCAGATAGGTTTTGAACAAAACCAGCGTATCTGCGACAACCTGATAACCTGAACTTTTCAGCACATTCATATCAAGAACAACCGGTTTTGCTCCTTTTTCCGCATACTTATTCTGTACTTGTAGTGGAATGTCACCATTGTTCACGATCACGTAGTCAAAGAGCTGGTGACCAATATGCTCATGCACTGCCTTAAGATGATCACTCACTGTATAATTGTCGGTCTCTCCCGGCTGTGTCATTACGTTACAAATAAACATCTTCACCGCATCCGTTTCAACGACAGCCTCTGCCAGTTTGGGCACAAGCAGATTAGGAAGGATACTCGTATATAGACTACCCGGGCCAATCAGAATCGCATCTGCTTGGCGTATAGCCTCGACAGCTTCTGGCAACGGCTCCACGTGATCCGGTTCAAGAAAGACACGTTTAATGCGCCCGCCTGCCTCAGGGATTTTGGACTCGCCAGTAATAATTGATCCATCCTCCATCTCAGCATGCAGCACAACAGCTTGACCCGCTGCCGGAAGCACCTGACCCCTAACGGCAAACACGCGGCTAAGCTCCCGCACAGCGGTCACAAAGTCGCCTGATATATCCGTCATTGCAGCCAATATCAAATTGCCCAGGCTGTGGCCTGCAAGCCCCGCACCTGTATTGAAACGATACTTTAACATGTCCGAAAGCAGTGGCTCAACATCTGCCAGCGCGGTGAGCACGTTACGAATGTCTCCTGGAGGCGGCATTTGCAACTCACTGCGCAGGATCCCTGAACTCCCACCGTCATCGGCAACCGTAACAATGGCCGTGATATCCATCGGTTTCTCTTTTAAACCGCGTAACATCACAGATAATCCGGTTCCGCCGCCCATAACAACGATTCTCGGACGTTCTCTCCGTGGTCCGGCCTCTTTCATCCCTTCACCCTCTTCAATGACGGTCCCGGTCAGCGTCGCGGTGGCTTACGGTAACAGCTTCAGTCTCACTGCTTCCGAGCATTTTGCCCAAATATTCCGATATTGCTACCGAACGATGCTTGCCTCCGGTACAGCCGATTCCAATAATAACCTGGCTTTTGCCTTCCTTCCGGTATTGCGGAATCAGAAAATGCAGCATATCCAGCAGCTTGGTCAGAAACGCTTGCGTTTCCGGCCATTTCATAACATATTCGTACACTTCACTATTCTGTCCTGTATTCGGCCGCAAATGATCAATATAATGCGGATTCGGTAAAAAACGAACATCAAATACGAGATCCGCATCAATCGGAATACCGTATTTAAATCCGAAGGACGTTATATTCACGGATAACATCTGGCTCTCCAAGTGAGAGAACCGCGAGATGATGCGCTCCTTCAATTGAGCAGGCTTCATCGTGCTGGTATTCAGCACCTGAGTTGCCGAATTTTTAAGTTCCTCCAGCATCTTGCGTTCCAGCTTGATGCCGTCCAGCGGCATCCCTTCCGGAGCAAGCGGATGTCTGCGTCTACTCTCTTTATAACGTTGGACCAGAACAGAATCGGTTGCATCCAAAAATAAAATTTCGCAATGAATCGTAAAATGATCCTTGATATAGTTTAGAGACTCGGATAATGCCGTGAAAAATTCACGTCCCCGAAGATCGATGACCAGCGCTACCTTGCCAATCTTGCCATTCGACTGTTCGATCAACTCCGCGAATTTAGGAATTAGAACAGGCGGTAAATTATCTACGCAGAAAAACCCTAGATCCTCCAAGCTCTGCACAGCTATCGTTTTACCCGCTCCGGACATGCCCGTAATGATAATGAGCGTGGCGCCTGTGCCTGGTGAGCCTTCACCTTCAAGCATAAATGTCCCCTCCTTATCATATTGATGTCGGATATATCGTGTTACAAAGGTACTACGAACGTAAGAGGAGACCTGCCGCGCCTACGATACCTGCATCATTGCCCAGTGTAGCTTCCAAAATCTGAACACCTTGTTGCAACGGCTCTGGAGTCAATTGAGCAAACACAGTACGAATCTCATCAAACAAGAAGTCGCCTGCCTTCGATACACCACCGCCAACAATGAATAATTCCGGATTCAGTACAGCTGCTACGGTTGCCATGGATTTGCCCAAATAATAAGCCGCACGGTTTACAATCCGCAGTGCCACTTCATCGCCGGCTTTGGCCGCATCAAATACTTCCTTGGCCGCAATTTTGTCTACCAAGGCAAGGGACGTATGATCACCACGCTCTACAGCATCCTTCGCCATACGAATGATACCTGTTGCGGATGATACCGTCTCTACACATCCCATTTTACCACAGCCACACTTGATCGCTTCCAGATCAGGCACAACACTGATATGGCCCAGTTCCCCTGCCATGCCGGAAAACCCTTGATAGATCTTACCGTCCAGGATGAGACCACCGCCAACGCCTGTACCGAGTGTGAAGCATACACAATTGTCTACGCCCTTGCCGGCTCCTGCCCAAGCTTCACCCAAAGCAGCAACGTTCGCATCATTATCTATTTTGACAGGCTTGCCCAGACGCTCTTCCAGAACCGAACGAATGGCTACATTCCGAAATCCGATGTTAGGAGCATGAACAATAATCCCCTCGCGTACATTCGTGAAACCGGCAACTCCTGCACCAACACCTTCAAGCTGTTCCCAGCTGTATGGCGATTCGGCTACGATATGACGGACATACTTCTCGATGTTGGCGATAACCGTGTCAACGCCCTGGTCCACTTCAGTCGGTCCTTCATACGTATGCATAAGCTGACCTTGATCATCACATATACCGACCTTGATTGCTGTTCCGCCGAGATCGACCCCAACGTAGATTTTCTCAGACATGCTGCAAGCCACCTTTATCTATCTAAAATAGTTTAAGTCCTACGTACCAACTATAATTGAAGGATACGCCGGGGTCAAGACGAGAAGACCTCACGCGCAACATGCCTTGGCAGGGTTGTGAACGACATCACACACCATTTTTGAATGCGTATACAACCTGATTTTAATCTATTAAAACGCCATGCTCCCTCCTTCCCTGATAGAAAGGGTAGCCTCAACTCATGATATTTCATTATCCCTCGTTCCATTCATAAAAAATGACATTGGTCATCAGACGATCATGACATTGTTAACACAATCACCCATGATACCTATCACCTCAGGTGTAGGTATAACAAAAAACGCCTTCCAGCGAAGCACTGGAGGCGTTTATTCTTTTTTTCGCACAATTTAGGAACTCTCAAGAATCAATTACAACTTCGACTCGACGCGCACAGGTTCCTCAGTCTTCTCCATCTTGTTCACATCCAGAATATCCAGCATGAAGACAAAGATCGGAATACCAATAATCAAGCCCCAGATTCCAAGGAAATGTTGCGACAAAATCAGCACGATGAAGGTGTAGAACATCGGCAATTTGGTCTTGTGTGCCATGAGCTTCGGATTCAGGAAGTATGTTTCCAGCGCATGAATAATGACGATCATAACGATCACGATGATGGCCATCTGCAGTCCGCCCATTTGATACCCGATCAGACAGAGCGGCACAAGGGAGATCATAACGCCCGCAACAGGCACCAGACTGAGCAAGAAAACCATGATCGTTAATGCGAACAGATATGGATAACCTAAGATCCACAATCCTAGCATCGTGAGCACCGTATTAAATACGGCAATTAGCAGCTGTGCTTCAATGACTTTACCAAAAGAAGATACAAATTTGTCGCCAAGGTATGCCACTTCATTATAGAACCAGCCGATTTTGCTTGTTTTGAACTTGGACGTGAATTTATAGATTTCTTTTTTCTGCAACAGGAAGAACAAACTCAAAATAATAACCAGCAGGATGAATTCCAGCCATTTACTAAAAGCAAAAATGTACTTCAGCGCTTCGTTGGTATAATTTTTAATGTCGAAGGACTGCAGATAACCAGCGATCTTGGAGGCAAAATTATCACCGTCAGCCGTGTCGAGAAATTTCATAATCTCGTTGGTTAACTGCACAACCTGATCCACAATCCGTGGTGAATATCTGGATATCCCAAGTACAATTCCGGCAATCACAATCATATACAGCAGAATGACCACAACTTTATAGTCGATTGGAAAAAAGCGATTCAAACCTTTTGTAATGAGATGCTGTAGCCTGTTCATGACGTAAGTCACCAGGAACAACAGCAGAATCATATGAAGCATACTCCCCATACTGAACAAAATTAAACAGAACAACAGCAGAATCAAAAACCGTCTAACTGTTGCATTCTGAAGCCAATCTTTTATCATTTCCCCCAACTTCTTCACCTCACAGCTAATATACCCCTTATGTATACGAGATCATGCCCACCATCGTTTCAAAAAAAGAGAAGCCCTCCGGCTTCTCTCAGTTCATGAGACTTCCCGTTGTCTCTTATGCTAGTTTATTCCAAATCATAGGGGTGTCATGCGTATTACTTATCCAGCGTTTCGCTCCAATCGTGCACAATACTTCCCTCCAGGAACTTTTCACAATCCATAGCCGCCATACAACCCGACCCTGCAGCTGTAATGGCCTGGCGATATTTTGTATCCTGCACGTCACCGCAAGCAAACACACCAGGAATATTGGTTTCCGTCGTGCCCGGTTTAACCACAACATACCCATGATCATCCAGTTCAATAGCCTTACCAAGGAATCCGGTGTTTGGCGTGTGCCCGATGGCAACGAATACACCATCTGCTTCGAGCAACTCTTCCTGGCCTGTTTCATTGTTGCGAACCTTCAACCCTTTAACACCTAATGCTTCAGGCACAACTTCAAGCGGTGTACGGTTCAAAGCCCATTTCACCTTCTCGTTGCTGCGAGCACGATCCTGCATAATCTTGGACGCGCGTAGCTCATCCCGGCGGTGAACCAGCGTAACGTCCGTGGCGAAACGAGTCAAAAAGCTCGCTTCTTCCATAGCGGAGTCGCCACCGCCCACCACAACAATCTTTTTGCCGCGGAAGAAAAATCCGTCACATGTTGCACAAGTACTTACTCCCCGTCCTACGTTTTCCTGCTCACCCGGAATACCGAGATAACGAGCCGAAGCGCCTGTGGAGATAATGATGGAGTCCGCTTCCAATTCACCAATGCCGCCCACACTTACTTTAAAAGGTTGCTTACTGAAGTCAACCTCTTCCACCCAGCCATTCTTGAATTCAGCCCCAAAACGTTCTGCTTGCTTACGCATGTTGTCCATCAACTCAGGCCCCATAATACCTTGCGGGAAACCCGGGAAGTTCTCGACGTCTGTAGTCGTTGTCAATTGCCCACCTGGCTGAAGACCTTCAATCACCAGCGGTTTCAGATTCGCACGAGCCAGGTATATCGCTGCTGTCAGACCCGCAGGTCCGGTTCCGATCACAATCGTTCTGTATTTAGACATATAGATACAGCCTCCTTCATCAGGTTCAGATGTGTAATGGTCGCGAATAACTTGCCAAGATGATATCTACAGGCATTTTTAGACCTATTCGTTAAGTTTACCCGTTTTCCCGGTTAATGTATCCTTCTCTCAGGGACAACTATGCTTCAAGCTTGAATTGCAACGTTTTACAGAGCCCATATCTCTGAATCTATCCTTTAGGCGGAGTTACGCTACAGATCTGATTGAGCTGCCTCGCATATTTGCTGACGGTAGATGCGGATATACCGTAACGTTCAGCGATACTCTGATACGTAACGGGCCGGCTACGGTTTTTGGAAGCCAGATACTCCAGTCCTGCAGCCCATCCTTCGATCTGTTTGGAACCAGATAGATCCGGTCGAACCCTGGAGACATAATCTGTCCAGATCCGCTCCATCTCTTGCTGTAATTCGGCTCTCGCCTCTGACATCTGGAGCGCACGATCAACAACAGCCTGCCAATGAGAGGATGTCTCGTTCCCGAGTTGATTCCCTATGACTTCATTCTTACTCACCTTAGGTATGGTCTTTAACGCCTCCGGGGTAAGTGGTTGAGAAACTTCAGTGTTCAATTCAGGATGTTCAACCCTTTGCAGATCATGCAAAACGGCTTCCGCCGCCTTGACCAAGGCAGTCTCTTCACCAGGTTCATTAATGAACAATTGCAAGGCCTGTTGCACCTCGTAATCACCAATCATGCCAAGCGCATGAATAACCTGTAGCTTGGTTGCCTGATCTCCGTGACGTAAAGCCCAGAAGAACGATGAGCGAATCAACGGATCATTTTTCATCTCTTCCGGAA
This sequence comes from Paenibacillus xylanexedens, assembly GCF_007680605.1. Lineage (GTDB taxonomy): Bacteria > Bacillota > Bacilli > Paenibacillales > Paenibacillaceae > Paenibacillus > Paenibacillus xylanexedens_B. The sequence goes on along the minus strand of NZ_VEIO01000010.1, from coordinate 28,031 downwards.
TGCCATTACCGTAATCCTCCCATTGCTTGAACTGCTCGTCAAAGGGAAGATGGTAGTGATAGCTTAACTTACTCGGCTCCTGCACACCTTGAATTACCGCCTCAAGGCCGTCCAAATAATAACGAGCTACCTCAGAATCTGGGTCAAGCTTGTTCACGTGATGCCACAGCCGCTTTGCGATGTCATACCGTTCAGTGTTGAACGCTGCTACTGCCGCGTAATGCGCCAGTGCCGGATCAGTAGCGGTCTCTTCACCCTTGAGCAAACGGCGGAAATGAATATAGGCCGAGTCATGCTGGCCCAAAATCCCCATTGTTGTAGCGAGCTTGTACACCTGTTCGTGCTGGAATGGCACGATCGCAAGCAGTTTTTTAATCAACAACAGCACTTGGTCTGTCCGATTCTCATTTTGATAAAAGATCGCCAGATTACAAAGCGCATGCAGATTGCCTGGTTCTTGTTCCAATACTTCAGCAATAGTCTCTTTTGCTTTGGAGAACAGTCCCATATAATAATAGGCGAGAGCAAGATTGTTACGGGCAGCAAGATAATCCGGATAATCGGGCGACATGCCTTCGAGCAGTTCTGCAGCTTGGGCAAACTTCCCTTCTTCCAGCAACTCACGTGCCTGATCGTGCTCCACGACCCCCTGGCGTGACTTGATTCGATTTAATTTGGCTGGGCGATCCAGCTCATAATACAAAAGCTCCATCATCTCTTCTGCTTCCGTCATGAACTGCCCCTGCGTGTCTTCCTCTAAATAGGTGACCAGCGCCCGCTCGGCTTCCTCGAATTGATCCATGTTGGCATAATTGTTTGCCATATAGAAATAACATTCCGTCATCGACGGGTCAACCACATCCAGCACATGAGCCAGAATGGCATTGGAAGCTTTATAGTCTCCCTTTTCTGATAAAATACCCGCCATATTACAATGATTCACCGGATTTTCCGGCTCGTACTCAACAGCTTTGCGAAAATATTTCAATGCCTTGTCGACATGATTACGGTCCAGCGAGCGGACAGCTCTTTCAAAAAAGAAAGAAGCATCCAAGTGAATCGGTATAATATTGGCAAGGTGACCCTCGGTCCGCACTAGCTTGCCCTTCATCTCGCAAGGCACCTCCTCTTTGTTTTCATTCATACTCTTCAGTATACCACATCTTTAGGCGCTCTTCGCTATATGTAGTTTCATGTCGTTTATGAAAAAAATACAAATAATCAAGATGGCATTTCATCCCGATTATGAGTGAAATACTATCGGTCCGGAGCTTCATAAATAGTTGATTTTCACACCCTATATAACACTCTCCATTTAAGGGAATCTAGATGGTATAAATTGTTTATGGTAAAATAAGTTTATATATTTACTAGAATACTAATTTTAAATAATATTCCATATAAATCGCTTAGTACGTCACTTTTACTCCATTTTACATGCTAAAAATTATGACGAAAATAAGCAGATATTATCCAGGGGAGGGATTTCATCTGAATATTACAAAAACAAAGTTGCTCTTAATCATGATCATGTGCTTCGTTGCCTTAACCGGATGTTCCAAAGAGAATGAAAACAAGTTAAATTTGGATGATGTGTTAACTGCTCTTGAATCACAAAATTTGAAACTGGAGCCTTTTGGTATAACCGGATATCCCATGAAATTAAATGATGTTATACCGGAAATATACTCAGTCAAGACGTCAGACGAAGAAGAAGACAGTAATACCGAAGAATTTATCCATTTCTATATCTTCAATTCAGAAAAGGATCGTTTACAAGGAGCTAAAGAATTCAACAAAATTACAGAAAACACTAATTCCACAACATTTCCTGCCCTATACGAAAAAGAAAATATTCTCCTTATTTACTGGAGTAACAGCAAAGATCATCCATTAATGAATGAAGCAATTGAAGCTGCGTTAGAACAACTAAATTCATAACACACAGTACCATTTATTACCACAAATAGTTTCAAGAAAACATAAACAGCGTGCACCAGTGAATATCGGTACACGCTGTTTACTTCATTCTATAAATACTTAGCTAAGAAGTTCACTGAGATTTCTCATCATACTAGTGACGGAGAAAGCGTTATATCTATTGTTTTATCGAATGGAGTCATGAAATTAACCAGTACAATCTTGCAATTCTCAGGCATTTTGGCTTCACGCACCGTTGCCGCCAGATGTCCCATCTCGCCTCCGTCAATCTCAAGCCAATCTTCTCCGCAACTATAACGAAGCTTGCCGCCTTTCCACAGAATGCTTCCATCACTGGTTTCTATGCCATCTTCACAGCTAAGTTCTCCTTCACTTCCAAATACAAAAGATAACTGCATCATGATGTCCTGCGGTTCCTCACCAGTCAAGTGCATCGTCCAGCCGCGATCTGTCTGAAGTACCTCGGCACCAACACGGAATGTCTGCTCATGTGTAAGTGTACGAGTCTGATGTGGTAGCAGATACCACGGGCTGATGGATGAAGAAGCTGTGGCTGGTAAATCGGCCGAAGGAACAGGACCGTAATAGCCTTTCTTCTGTTCACCAGTCAATCGATATCCCTGAGGGAGACGAGTCATATTTTGCATCGGTACATATCCGGGATTAAAGTAAGACGCTAACTGAACAGCGAGCAGACGTACCTCACCATGACGAAGTGCAAAAAATGGAGCTACCTCCGTCATAACCGTCACGCTGGTTTCTCCATCACGGACTCGGGCAACAGGAGCACCAAAATCCGTATGCATCCGACTGTGCGAAATTCGTCCATAATGGCCTACGTTTTCCATTTGGCTCACATAACGTTCCCGCGCAAAATGCTCATTAAGCATAACTTCATATTTCCTCGGGAGCGCATCCGTTGTTCCGGTAGTCTGTTGAAGCTCGGGCTCCAGCAACAATCGCACGAGCGCATTCACCGAACACACGCCAGGGTCTGTCAAATCGCTGTCTGCCCAAGCAGCCATACCTGCAAAAATCGGATCTTGATCCATTTTGGCCATGATCGCATAAGGCAAATAATACGAAGACAAGCCGTGCTTACTGCCCAGATCCTGCCGGCCTGAATAATCGGTCACAATCTCACCTGTAGGGTGTACGAGATATACCATCATTCGAAGGTTCAAACGTACCGGTTCGAGTAGCTCAGGACGGTTCAACAACCTTGCGGCATGAATCAGCATAATGTCACTCACCGCATTGTAGATCCCGTTACTACGTTCGGTCCACTCCCCATCAGGGGTAATATCAATCCCTTCCGCCAGCCATTGCTCCGCACGCTGTACCGCTTCCTCTATACCGAAGATCTCATGCAGAAAACCAAGTGCTGCACACAACACCCAACGATGGTTTGGTGTATGACAACCTCCTGTTAACATCACTGGAATTGTCCGTTCCAGAAACAGTCGCATATTATCCAGTACAGGCTTCAGCGGTGCCCAATCCTGTTGATTCAAGAGTTGAAATAACTGCGAATACCCTACAACAACAAAAGCAGTGTCTGGCGGGGAGTGATAGTTCGTCCAGCCGGGTGATATCGATCCGTCACTGTGTTGATGACGCAACACAAACTCACTTGCTAGCCGAAGTCTCTCTAACAGAGTCTCGTCGCGATAATACGCTGAGTCTGGATTAGAAAGGGCTGCCCCCCAAAAACACATATCTGTAGGTGTTCCCGTTGTATGGTTAACCCAAGCCAAACCTGAAACAGGGTCAATTGTTCCACCATAGTAACGACTTTCCGAATCAAGCACCTGCCGCTCTATACCTCGTTCAGTAGCTCTGTCATTGCTTTCTACCATTTGTCTATACATCTACGTTCCCCTCCATCCATCCATTCAATAACGTCAACTATATAAATCCAGTCCTATTTAAAAGATAAGATCAGCAGGCCGTGCGCTTTAACAGCCCGAGCCAACCGATCTTATCGCTTTGTCAATCTATGCTTTTAAACTTGCAAGTTTCTGCATTAGCAGATCATGGCTTTCGTGAATTGCTTCCGGTTCACAGGCCGACTTCAATTCATACACTTTCAACTGTGCTTTACGGATCATTGGAAGATATGCATCATAGAAGTGCATATCTTTACTATGCACGTATGGACACCAGTGATCGGATAATCCCAATGTTTCATGGATATGAACACCGACGATATCATCCATGAGGCCTTGCATCTCACCTACACTGTCGTACAACCCTAATCGATCCATCATAATTGCATGACCCGTATCGTACCAAATCCCGACTGGGGCACCCTTGAGAGCCTGGATGATCGTTTTCGCTTCAGCAAGCGTGGGAATCTGTTGCGGCCTTGAGCGAGTTTCGATCCCAAAACGAACGTCCAGTCCCTTGGATAACGCCCGGTTGCAAACTTCATCCAGACTGACGATGATTTTTTCAATATACCCAGCACTCAGGGCCTCGCGCCGCTCCATGAACTCTGCCCATTTGCTCTGATATTGCGAAGAGTCCGTTCCTTCTTCGCGATACAGCTTTTCCAGATCCTTGCTGATATCATGTGGGAAAGGTACCTCGCCTGGGTGTACAACGACAGCTTCCCCTCCGTAACGATGTGCATATTCAGCCGATCCAACCAGAAGATCAATAGCCCGCTTCCGCTTCACTTCATCTTCAAAGCCAAGCAGCACAGAATCCGTTCCATAATCCGGATCAGGATCATGAGGGAAGGTATTGTGTACGCTGGACACCCCAATCTCCCCGCGCTCGATCATCGGCTCAATCGTCGTGAGCATTTCCTTCGTTACGTTATAGTTAAGCTCCACCCGGCGAAAGCCGAGCTCTGCAATCTCTCGAATCATGTCCTCGCCTACAGGATGTCTCCTGATGTTCCAGCATGTCGAGAATGAGTATTCTCCCTTGTCTCTTCCCTGCATATATCATTCCTTCTCCTTCCCCGATTGTGATGTTTGCGTGTATGGGGACTACGAATTAACCTTTAACTGCTCCTTGCATTGCGCCGCTGACAAAATATTTTTGCAACCATGGATATACGAGCAGAATCGGTACTGTAGCAAAAACAACCGTAGCCGCCTTGAGGCTCTCTGGCGTTAATCTTGTGCGGTTTGCACCCTCCAGCAACGTAAGCTCACTTACCATGTTGTTCTGTACCATCTGATAAAGCTTCAGCTGCAGTGGATATAATTTCGGATCGTTAATGTACATCAGTGAATCCTGGAAGCCATTCCAGCGTCCAACCGCATAGAACAGTGCCAATGTAGCAAGTACAGGCAAAGAAAGTGGCAAAATAATTTTAAAGAGCGTGTGCACATGGGAGCTTCCATCAATCTCGGCAGACTCCTCCAGACTATCCGGTATTCCGCGGAAGAAGGAGATCAGGATGATCAAGTTAAATGGACTTACCAACCCTGGTAGAATCAAGGCCCATACCGAGTTCAGCAAATGAAGGTCACGAATCAGCAAATACTCGGGAATAATACCTCCGCTGAAGAACATCGTAATGATGATGATGTACATAAACAGCTTGCGGCCTTTTAATTTTTTCTTCGTCAATGGGTATGCTGCTGCAATGGTGAACAACATACAGAGCAGCGTCGTAATAATCGTAAGAATGGTTGTAAATCCTAATGAATAAATCATGGAGCTGTCTGAAAATACTTGACCATACGCATCCCAGGTGAACTCTTTCGGGAAGATTGTTACTTCACCTGATGTAATGGCCCGGTTCGAACTCATGGATATGGCAATGGTGTGCAGAAACGGAGCAAGACAGAATATGACAAACAATGTAATAAAGGTGACATTAACAATATCAAAAATCCGGTTCGAGGTGCGGTCACTCATCTGTGCACAACTCCTTTACTGATGATCTAAACATACTGCAAGCCTTCTGGCGCGCATTTCACTATTTTCCGGGATCAGAGAATTCCTTCTCCCGTCGTTTTCTTCGAGATATAGTTGGAGCCAAGGACAAAGATCAATCCGACAACCGCCTGGAATAAGCCTACAACCGTTGCCAGTGTATACTGCCCGGATTGTATACCCATTCTGTATACGAAGGTACTAAGTACATCGGAATATTCACGAACAGCCGTGTTACCAATAACGAAAGGCCGGTCAAAACCGATGCTGACCATATTTCCAAGGTTAAGGATAAGCAAGGTTACAATCGTTGGTTTGATGCTTGGCAAAGTAATATGCCAAATTCTCTTCAGCCGCGTTGCACCATCGATCTCAGCTGCCTCGAACAATTCCTTGTTCACACCGGTTAATGCAGCCAGATATAGAATGGTTCCCCACCCAGCACTTTGCCACACACCTGTAAACAGATAGGTAACAAGCCATGGATTTTTTTCTGTCAAAAACGGAATGGAATTCAGGCCCATACTCTCCAGTATTCCGTTTACCATACCGGATTGATTACCAAACAATTGGTATACAATCCCCCCGATGATAACCCAGGAGATAAAGTGAGGAATGTACAAAATGGTCTGTGAAATTTTCTTAAACCATTTGAATCGTACCTCATAGAGCATAATTGCCAGAATAATTGGAGCAGGGAATGAAACGATCAGATCAAGAAAATTCAGCATAAATGTGTTGCGTAATGTAGTGTAGAAATCCGGCATTGCAAATACCTCACGAAAAGCATCGAAGCCAATCCACTCACTACCGTTAATCCCTTGGAACAAGTTAAAGTCTTTAAACGCGATCTGCACACCATACATCGGTCCATAACGGAAAATGATAAAGTAGATCAGGGGCAATGAAATCAACGCATACAATTGCCAGTATCTCTTCAAGTATGTGGTCATGTCTCTCTCTCCTCCTCACAAACGAAGAAACGTTATGCCGCCGCCTGAGCGACGGCACAAGCCTCCTCGAAACACTTCATTTTACAGACATTTCATTTCTGCTTATTGTTCAGCAGCTTCCAGTTCTTTTTTCAGTTCAGATCCGCCTAAGGACATGTAGTCAGCCATTTCTTTTTCATACACGGCATCAAATTCTTCAGGTTTTGCCATCGCTGTTTTTACGATAATAACGTCCAATTTGTCTGACAGTGCTGTGCTGTACTTCATCTCTGCCTGAATTGGCTTACTGAAGACAATAGGTCCAACTGTATCTGTGTTTGCAACTTCAAGTGCTTTTTTCAAGATTTCCTGATTTGCTGGAGGGAAGCCCATAATCCATGCTTTTTCATTCAAAGCTTGATCACCCAAGTTTTTACCGTTCGAGATAATCGCTGTATCACCTGCGTTGAACAAACGATCTTTTGCTTCTTGGGTAGCGTCTGCTTTAGCAACCGGAACACCGTCTACCAGATCGTAGTTCTCGCCTTCCACACCATCATAGATGTCAGTCAGGTTTTTATCGGAAGCCATCCAATCCAGATATTTAATCGCTTCTGCCGCACGTTCGCTGCTCTTCGGAATCATGATGTACATACCGTTAGATCCATAACGGGACTTAATATGTTTTCCGTCAGCATACGCATTGGTGTATGCATCGAGCGGAGCCAGTTTGCTGTCCGGTTTGTTTGTTTTCAACAGATCATAAGATCCATCTGGCCAGAAAATGGAGTCCACATCTTCAGAGAAGAAACCGGTATTTCCGTTTGCAATATCTTTGTTTAATTGAGTTTTATCTTTATCCAAGCTGAAATCCTTGCTGATCAGGCCTTCGTTGTACAGCTTGTTCAAGAACTGCATCGATTCTTTGAATCCTTCATGCAGAGGTAATTCATAACGTTGAGAATATGTTTTATCCCCAGCGATCGGCTTAATGAAAGAGTAAATCAGTGGCTCATAGGAAGCTGGTGCAAGTGCAAAGCCCATAGGAATGTTTTGACTTCCCACCTGGCCAGGATCTTTTTCTTTAAATGCTTTCAATGTGTTATACAATTCATCTGTTGTTTTAGGTGCTGGCATTCCCAGTTTATCTAACCAATCTTGACGAACGAAGGAGCTGTACCGAGCCGTAATCGCACGTTTACCCGGAATCGCGAACTGCTGTCCTTCCACTTGACCAAACTTTAATGTATCTTCGCCCAAAAACTTTTTCAGATTCGGTCCATACTGATTAATCAGATCACCTACATCTGTCAAACCGCCTTGTTGTGCATAGCGGTAAAACACGCTGGAGTCATAAACGAAGACAATATCAGGAACGTCCGAAGCACTAGCCATCAGGACATTCAGCTTGGTTACTTCCTCAGAACGTTGAACAGGTACGAATTGCACGTCAATGTTGTTCGGATCACCAAAGTTCTTTTGAATCATTTGAGAGATAAAGTTGTTTGAGATCGTGTACTGAGATGGTGTTTTCCCCCGGTCGAAAAGCTCCACCTTTAATGTGACGCGTTTTCCATCACCAGATGCTCCGCCTTCCGCTGATTTGTTGTCTGAAGATCCGCACCCCGCAAGTAGTGAGACACCCATTACTGCTGTAAGTGCCAACCCCATCAACTTCTTTAGACTCCCTTTTCTTGTCATTCTGTTCATCCCCTTTGGCTTTACGTGAATGTTTTAAAGCTTGCCCCGAGTATTCCATATTATTGTGATCCCTGACAACAGACTAAATTCGGGTACGTTGGTAAACGAGTTCCGGTTTGCCTCATATGCTTATTTTCGTAGACTGCCAAAATGCCCGAAAACCTTATGGTATAAGGCTTTAACAGTGTTCCGCCTATCTTTGTGTGTAAGGTACGGATAAACCATTTTCCCACACTGACTAAATTCGTAAATAACATGCCGATGTAATGGTGGAAGTTCTTCTGACATCATGGTGAAAGTATCATGTGTGTTTCATTATTTTTCAAGCGCTTTCATTTTGATGGTGTCTAATAAACAAAACAAGGTGAATCGTTGCATGTGAACTCTCCATACATCCCGGAGACTTCATTGCATTGATTCACCCTAATTTTAGAAATCATCACTTTCATGATGTGCGAAAAACTGACACGATCATTTAATTCATTCATAGAATTTCGATCTATTCTAACCCGGCTCACTCATCCGCTACCTTTGGATCTTTCTTCATCCGACGATAATCCCCGGGAGTAATTCCAGTAACCCGCTTAAACACACGTCCAAGTGTGATTCCGTTCGCATAACCTACCTTCAAAGCAATATCCTGCAATGAATAATCGGTATCAAGCAACAACTTCTCTGTTTCTTTCATCCTAAGGTCGGTCACGAAGTCGACAAACTTCATGTTGAATTCGGTCTTAAACAGATAGCTGGCATGCTTTCCGGAAATCTGAAAACGGTCACTCAGATGTTTAAGCGACAGATCGGGATTGGTGAACTGCTCCTCGATATACTTTTTCATTTCATTAACCATCGCTTTATAACTCTTCGTTTCCGTAACTGCAACATACGTGCGGAACAGATCGGTGAGACTATCAAACAACAGCACCTTAACATCGTCTAGTGATTCTGCTTCTTCCATCGCTTTCAGCCAATTGTTAATGTTTTCTTCAGACAGTTCTTTCTGTAACCCTTCAGACATCATAGAGACTTCACGGCTGAGCATTTGGAGCATCGCCTGAATCAGGGAACGTATCTCATCATCCGGCAGTTTATTTCGCTCAAACTCCTTAAAGATATCCTCCAATTGCTCTCTCCACTGTCCACTCGACATCCTGAACCGTTTGACAAAGTCTGCAATCATCTGCAAATACGTATAGGTCTCCAGCAAAGGATGCTGCATCTCGCTTGTTTCCGCTTCACCCACATCGCCATTCATCAGCAACTTGCGTTGCATCACCGCTTCAGCGGCTGTAAACGATTGATGAATAGATTCAATTCCTTCAGCAACCGGTCCAATGCCAAAGCTGAGGGAAATTCGAAGATTCTGCTCTACCCAGGATTTACATTCCTCGGCAACCACTCGGATCTGTTTAGCTAAATCTTGTCCCTGCTGCTCTTCTTCCTTTGAAAAGAAAAGAATAGCAATCCGATCCGCACTGATCCATTCTGTCCAGCATTGAACTTTTGTATCCCGAGAGAGCTCCTGTAATACATTCATCAAGGCAAACTTAAGTGTGTTCTGTTCACCTCTCGTGAACTTTTCCTGAAATCCCTTCTCATAACGGTTAATATCCCCAACGACCACAATAAAACGGGAAGCCTCATGAGCTCCATCAAATGGAGATACCTCATACAGTTGCCCGGCTGCATTGTCCACATGTTCACCTTGAAGCAAAGCGCTAAACAGCTTACTCCGCTGCATAAGCACATTTTCACGACTCTTTTTATCGTAATCCATCATATGATTGATCAGATTTTCAAGCACACCATCAATCATCTTCATCTCGTCCATACGAGCACCAGATTGTTCAAACGCCTTGATCTGTTGAGATTCAATCCGGTTCATAATGATTTGAATTGGCTTGTAGTTCCGCCGGGTCACATACACGATATAGATAATTGCACAGATCACCGTAAATATAGCAATAAATACCCATACATACGATACAACAGAAACCCAGCCAAACAAATTACCTGCTTTGATGCCGCTAGTGATTGTCCATCCCAATCGTTGCAAAGGCATCTCGTTTAACTTGGTGCCGTCGAGTGCACTCTCCTTATCGGAATGCGCATTATAGATGACCCTGCCCTCCTGATCAGTTATCGTCAGGAAAGAGAGTTTTCCATTTACCATACTATCCACGCTCTGCTTGATGCTGCTCATCTTGATATTGATGACCAATGCACCCTCTGAGCCAAATGGCAGTGGCATTTCTTTGTTGACGGTCAATACTTGCACGGGTGTCTTCTGCACATCATCCCATTCTATCTCACGAACAGGCTGCCATCCTTGACCCATATCACCTTTTAGAAATTGATTTATCCATTCTTTGTCTCCGAAGCTTTCCACATCTCTTGAACCACTCACCGTTATCACGCGCTCATGCTGCTTGTCATAAAGGTATATGGACTGAATCCATGAAGAAGAGTTAATCATCTCGCGTAAGTTTTGTGCAATGGTATATACCGTGTCCGAATTATTTGGATTATTTTCATTAAAATAACGTCTGTACGCTGGCTCATATTGCACTTTCTCCGTTACAGCCAGCTCAATGTCCCGAATTGTATGATCCAGCGTAGTCGCGAGATAACTGGAAGATATCCTGTCAGCCTTCCGGGTTTCTTCTTTGGAAATATCATTAATAAAGACAAACGCACTAAAAATGATTATGGTCATCGTAAAGAAAAATATAGGGAAATATGAAAAGAGCAATCGATAATACCACGTGCGCGACAATAGACCCCACTCCTCACTCCACGATGCCAATGTCCATCAGCCGTGGTTCTACTGTTTAGTATCCGTAACAAAACCATTCCAGATTCATCTATAAATAAAACGCTATCATTTCATAATATTTATAGTTATTATATCACAAGCGACCAAACAGCAAAGCACAGAATTCAATTCGTGGAGTCAAAACAAAAATACCGTGCTGAGCAAATGCACTCAGACACGGAACATGAAACGAGATTGGACTGTGATGTACCCGGTTATCTCATCATAAAATTAAATACCGGAGTCCTTAAACAGTGTGGCCATAGATCCACCATCAACAATGATGCGGATAGCTCGTGAAAGCATTGGCGCGACGGGTAATACTTTAAAACAATCCGGGTGATCCTCCGGCAGTGCAATGGAATCTGTTACCACAACCTCCGTAATGGATGGATGATTTAGTTTGCTTACTGCTCCATCCGAGAACAAGCCATGCGTTGCGCAAACATATGCATTCTCTGCACCGCGTTCCTTTAACCCTTCAACAACATTTACAATCGTTGTACCTGTATCGATCAGGTCCTCGATAATAATCGGCGTTCGTCCCTCAACGTCACCGATAACATGCGTGATAATCGATTCATTATGACTTGGACGTTTCTTGATCATGATCGCAAATGGTGAATCCAGACGATTCGCCAGCTTCTCCGCCATGGATGCTCGTCCTGCATCAGGAGAAACCACAACCGGGTTTTTGATCTCTTTGCTGAGCAGGTATTCGCTGATTAAGTCCAGTGAAGTCATGTGATCTACCGGAATGTTGAAGAATCCCTGAATTGCAGCCGCATGCAGATCAATCGTAACCACCCGGCTTGCACCCGCTGTCGTTAATACATCTGCAACCATCTTGGCCGAGATAGGCTCACGTGGAGCAGACTTCCGCTCTTGCCGAGCATAACCGTAATACGGAACGATAATATTTACCGTGCGCGCCGACGCTCGTTTTGCCGCATCAATCATAACAAGTAATTCGACAAACAGTTCATTGATCGGATGAGACAAAGACTGTATCAAAAACACATCACAATTGCGGATCGTTTCTTCGTAATGAACGTATATTTCTCCGCTCTTGAACCGGGACAGTTTAATCTTACCCAGTTGTACTCCCAGCTTGTCGCATACCTGCTCTGCAAGCTTAGGGTTAGATGAACCGGAAAAAATACGTAACGAATGCTGCATAATGCCCTCCCGCGGGTTATCCCCGATCATAATTCCTTGTATAGTTATGTTGGAGAATCCAACTCGTATATAAGGTTATTTTACCCTTATTATACTCCACTGCTGTCTACATTTAAAGGAATGAACGAGCGCTGGCGGCTTTCAAACACAGCCACTTGCTTACAGCCGAGTTCATGTAAAAGCGCTTCTGCCTCAGGCAGATAATCGCCTAACTTCATGGGATCATGTGCATCCGATCCCATCGTTAGAGGGATGCCCAATCGAATCGCTTCGGTCAGCATTCTTCGACTTGGAAACATCTCTGCACATGGCTTGGACAAGCCTGATGCATTTAGCTCCATAGCACAGCCACTTTTTGCAATAGCTTGCAAAGCCGCATCCTCCAGTGCAATGCGTTCCTCATTTTGCTCAGGTGAAGGCACATATCCAAAACGTTTGATTACATCCGAGTGCCCTATGATATCATACAACCCTGTAGCGGCTGCTTTGCTTACAGCATCATAATACTGGCGGTATACTTCAAGGACATCCTTGCCTTCCCAGTGGTGAGTCTGACGGAAATCGGTAATATCCCATTCACCCAGAAAATGCACGGAGCCAATGACATAATCCCATGGATAACGTTCAATAATCGAACGAATCTCCGATTCAAAGCCTTCGATATAATCCCCTTCAAGACCGACACGGACATCAATCTGCCCGCGGTACCGTTCCTTCAAGGTGAAACATTCCTCGACATATCGTGGCAGTTCATCCATAGGCATAGCCATCTCTGGATAATATTCAGCCGGATCTACATGCAGGAGCGGCATATGATCAGACAACCCAATCTGGGACAGACCGATGGCGATCCCGCGTTGCACGTATTCTTCCAGCTTGCCAACAGCATGTCCGCAGCGTTCATGGTGGGTGTGGTAGTCTATACGCATTCAGCGTTCGCCTCCTAATCGCGGCGTGGCCGTTCGTGACGGCGGCTCAATTCCGACATGATGTCATCCAGCGGCAGCTTGCGCTCTTGGAGCAATACGAGCAAGTGATACATCAAGTCACTGACTTCAAGACGAAGCTCGTCATTGTCTTTATTTTTCGCGGCAATAATCGTCTCGGAGGCTTCCTCACCGATTTTTTTCAAGATTTTATCGACACCTTTGTCGAAGAGATACGTGGTATACGCACCTTCTGGACGTTCGCGCTCACGCTCAGCAATGACGGATTCCAGTTCAGCCAGAACCTCGAAGCGGCTTTCCGCATTAGATGAAGAGGTCGCGCTGGAGTTTGCAGTGCTTCCCGCTTCTTCTTTGTTGTCTTGTTCTGTTTCACTAGCGGACAACCCGATAATTTCATTATGGAAACAAGTCACTGCACCTGTATGGCAAGCCGGCCCCTTCGGTTTAACTTCAACTAGCAGTGTATCGCCGTCGCAGTCATATTTCAAAGAAACGATCTTCTGTACATTGCCTGAAGTTGCTCCTTTATTCCACAACTCCTGACGTGAACGTGACCAGAACCATGTCTCACCGGATTCAAGTGATAGCTTGAGGGATTCACGGTTCATATAAGCCATCATTAACACTTCACGGCTATCCACATCCTGCACAATGGCAGGAACTAATCCTTCATCCCAGCGAATATGCTCCACAACCTGCTCCAAGGAGAGTTGCTCCTTGATTTCATCGCTCACTTTAGTCACGGATTTCCACCCCTTGCTCTCGTAATTGTTGTTTTAATGCCGGTACGGCAATTTCTTTATAGTGGAAAATGGTTGCAGCCAGACCTGCGTCCGCTTTGCCTGTTGTGAATACATCATAGAAGTGCGATTCTTTGCCTGCACCGCCTGATGCAATTACAGGAATGCTCACCGATTCCGAAACGGCAGCGGTCAGCTTCAGATCAAAACCGTCTTTTGTACCGTCTGCATCCATACTGGTTAACAGAATTTCTCCTGCACCCAGTTCTTCGGCCTGTTTAACCCACTCCAGTGCTTTGATGCCAGATGCTTTCCGTCCGCCGTGGGTGTAGACTTCCCACTCACCCCACGCCTCGTTATACTTGGCATCAATAGCAACCACGATACATTGCGAGCCAAAGCGGCGTGCGCCATCCGCAATAATCTGTGGATTAAGTACCGCCGCTGTATTTACCGCAATTTTGTCCGCTCCTGCACGCAAAATACGCTTCATGTCCTCCACTTTGGAGATCCCGCCACCTACCGTAAACGGAATGGCAATTTCGCCTGCCGTCTGTCTTACGACTTCCTCCATCGTTTCACGGCCCTCCACCGATGCGGAGATATCGAGAAATACAAGTTCGTCCGCGCCTTCGCGGTCGTACAGTGCCGCCAGCTCTACCGGATCACCCGCATCGCGGAGATTGACGAAGTTCACGCCTTTAACGACCCGGCCGTCCTTCACGTCCAGACAGGGAATGATTCTTTTTGCCAGCATACTGTTTCTTCCTCTCTACCCGATTATCCGTTACTTGTTAACCAAACGCACTGCTTCAGCCAGATCAATACTTCCCGTATACAGAGCTTTACCTACAATGGCTCCGCCAACACCGTCATCTGTATGACGACTCAAGCGAAGCAAATCATCCATGACACTGACACCGCCAGAAGCAATAACTGTCCGTCCGCTTGCTTTGGCAAGAGACACAATCGCCTCAACATTAGGCCCTTGCATCATACCGTCACGGGAAATGTCCGTAAAGATAAACGTTTCCGCTCCATAAGCAGCAAGCTCCTTCGCCAGCACTTCAGCCTGTACCTCGGAGGTTTCAAGCCAGCCACGAGTGGCAACATATCCGCCCCGCGCATCGATACCGATCGCTACTTTATCTCCGTAACGTCCCAGTACTTCTTCCGTAAAAGCACGATCCTCAATCGCCGCTGTCCCGATAATCAATCGGCTAACACCCAGTCCCAATAAACGTTCAACGTCAGTGACTGTACGAAGCCCGCCCCCAACCTGCACAGGTACACTCACTGCGGATGCAATGCGTCCTATCAACTCATCGTTAACCGGGTATCCTGCTTTGGCACCATCCAGATCCACCAGATGAACGTATGTACCGCCTTGCTTCTCCCAATTAAGCGCAACCTGAACCGGGTCATCGTTGTACACCGTTTCTTGATTATAATCACCCTGCACCAGTCTTACACATTTGCCGTCCCGGATATCGATCGCGGGATATAAGATAAAAGATGACATACAAGTCCTCCTGAGTGTGGATTCGATTGAAATTCGATTCAACTTTCATGTAGCTTCAAGTTGAATATATTTATAACTGATTTTGTTTTAGATGAGTATAACAGTACATACAGCTTACTGGAATAACCTTGATACGCGATAAGGCTTATATTGATGTTAAACTACTGAGCTCGTCAAAGACAGGAAGTTGCCCAGCAGTTTCATGCCAAGCTCACCGCTCTTCTCGGGATGGAACTGCATGCCAAAGTTCGAACCTCTACCCACAATGGCTGTAACGGGATGTCCGTAATCCGTAACAGCGAGCAGATCACCCTTATTTTCGGTAAGTGCATGATACGAGTGTACAAAATAAACATGCCCTGCATCCAGGCCGGCCAAGAGTGGATTTTCAGGATGTAGAAATTCCAAACGGTTCCATCCCATATGAGGAACCTTCAGCTCACTTGGTGCGAAGCGCACTACTTTTCCCGGTAAAATGTCCAGTCCTTCATGCTCACCATGCTCCTCACTGGAGCTGAACAATAGTTGCATGCCCAGACAAATGCCAAGGAGCGGTTTCGTTCCAGCAGCCGCTTCTTTAACGACTACATCCAAACCCGTCTCCCGCAAATGCACCATCGCGTCGCCAAAAGCACCAACCCCCGGCAAAATAACACCATCCGCACCAAGAATAGCTTCCCGCTCACCCGTGACCAGCGCTTCATAGCCAAGACGTTCGACCGCTTTGCCGACGCTGTGCAGGTTCCCCATACCGTAATCGACAATTGCAATCGCCATCGTCTACAGCACTCCCTTCGTGGAGGGCACTCCGGTTACTCGTGGATCAATCATCGTTGCTTCATCCAGCGCACGTCCGAGAGCTTTGAAGACCGCTTCGATCATGTGGTGTGTGTTCTGACCGTAGTGTACGATGACATGCAACGTAATCCGCGCTTCGAGCGCCAATTTCCACAGAAATTCATGCACAAGCTCTGTAGAAAAGCTGCCTACTTGTTGTGACGGGTACTCGGCCCGATATTCAAAGTGCGGACGGTTACTCACATCAATGATAACTTGTGCGAGCGCTTCATCCATCGGTACAAACACGCTCGCATACCGCTTAATACCACGTTTGTCGCCGAGCGCCTGATAAAGCGTCTGTCCCAGACAAATGCCGATGTCTTCAACCGTGTGGTGATCATCAATATCGATATCTCCGCGAGCCTGTACGTTTAGGTCAAACTGTCCATGTTTTGTGAACAGATCGAGCATATGGTTCAGAAACGGTACATCCGTTTCAATATTCGATTGTCCTGAGCCATCTACGTTGAATGACAGCTGAATATTGGTTTCGTTCGTTTTGCGGTCGACATCCGCTTGGCGAACTGCACTATTATTTTGAAGCTCTCCACCCTGTCCTGCACTCTTATTCTGATTATCCATTGTCCGATTCCGCCTTTCCTTCCTGTTCTAAACGTACAGCGATTGCACGAGCGTGTCCTTCGAGCCCCTCATGACGGGCTAATTCGATAATGGCCGCTCCGTTCTGCAACAATGCTTCTTTACTATAATAAATCAGACTCGATTTTTTGATAAAATCATCCACATCTACAGGTGAGCTAAACCGGGCCGTTCCATTGGTCGGAATAATATGATTCGGTCCGGCGAAATAATCGCCCACCGGTTCAGAGCTATACGGCCCGAGGAAGATGGCACCGGCATTCTCGATCCGGCCAGCGTAAGCCATAGGCTCCTGCACCATGATCTCCAGATGCTCCGGTGCAAGCCGGTTCACGACATCGATTCCCTCGTCGATGGAATGGACCACAATAATCGCACCATGCTGCTCCACGGAAGCAGACGCGATATCACGCCGCGGCAGCACATCCAGCTGCCGCTTCACCTCGGCCTGCACCGCTTCCGCCAGCGTGGCCGAACTCGTGACGAGAATGGCCGATGCCATCTCGTCGTGCTCCGCCTGCGACAACAAGTCCGCGGCGACATACACCGGGTTCGCCGTGTCATCGGCGAGCACCACAATCTCGCTTGGCCCGGCGATACTGTCGATATCGACCGCCCCATATACCTCGCGCTTCGCGAGCGCCACGTAGATATTACCCGGTCCACAGATCTTGTCGACCGGGGCAATGCTCTCCGTGCCGTAAGCGAGGGCGGCGATCGCCTGGGCGCCGCCAACCCGGTACATCTCGTTCACGCCCGCTTCCGCGGCAGCCACGAGAATGTACGGGTTAATGCCCTCACCCCCGTTCGTCGACGGCGGTGTGACAAGCACAATTTCCGGCACGCCTGCGACCTGTGCCGGAATGACATTCATCAGCACCGACGATGGATACGCTGCTTTCCCTCCAGGGACATACACCCCGACTCGCTTCAGCGGCCGAATAATCTGGCCGAGCAGACTGCCATCCGGCTGCCAGTCCATCCACGAATTGCGTTTCTGCTTCTCATGAAACGCACGAATATTGACGGCGGCTTGGCGAATCGCCGTCACAAAAGATGGCTCAACGGCTGCATACGCTGCCTGGAGCTCCTCCTGCGGCACGCGCAGCTGCGCAGCCGTCAGCGTCGTACGGTCCAGCTGCTCCGTGTAACGCAGCAGGGCCGCATCACCTTCCCGGCGAATATCTGCGACAATTCGCCGTACCGATTCATTTTGCTCCGGTGTACCATACTCCACTTCCCGTTTCAAGTCAAAGTCCCGTGCTGATACAATCTTCATCCGTACAACCTCCTCGCCTATCTGCTTCTCTTGTCTATAGTCAATGGACTTCCTATCTATCCTCTATCTTCTCGCTCTTCCCGCAGAAACCTCATTCCCACTTGGAATAACCGATTGAAGTGCATCACACAGCGCCTGAATACGTGCATTTTTCATCCGGTAGCTCACCCGATTCGCAATCAGACGACTGGTGATATTCAGAATTTCTGTCATTTCCACGAGTCCGTTCTCACGCAACGTCTGCCCGGTCTCCACCAGATCGACGATCCGATCAGCCAGTCCGATTAGAGGCGCAAGCTCAATTGATCCGTTCAGCTTAATTACCTCAACCTGTTGGCCTTGCTCACGGAAGTACTGGGAAGCGATTCGTGGGTATTTGGTCGCCACTCGTTGCTGGATACCCGCCTTCCAGTCCGGTAACCCGATAACCGACATACGGCACTGGGCAATGCCCAGATTCAGCAGTTCATACACATCACGATCCTCTTCAAGCAACACGTCTTTCCCGACAATGCCGATATCGGCAACACCATACTCCACGTAGGTTGGCACATCCACAGGTTTGGCCATAATGAATTCCATCCCGGCTTCTGGCACTTCAATCACCAGTTTGCGTGTATCGTCCACGTCCTCCGGAATGTCCAGACCTGCCTCACGAAATAATTTGGAGGCCTTTTTATAGATGCGGCCCTTAGGCATCGCCACCTTCAGAATATCCGACATCTCAGTTTCCTCCCTTTTTCGATCCATAGATGATGACCTGTTCAACCTGATCCGCAGTCGTTTCATATGTTCCATGTTTCGACTCTGCCTTTTCATTAGCAAGAAGCGATGTAACTACATTTTGACCCAAACTGCGTAATCTCGCTGCTTCGGTCAATGCCTCAGCACGGCGATCCGGGCTATATTCAATACGTACCGGTTTCGTCTCTTCAATAGTAACACCATGAACACCATCAATAATCCGATTTGTTTTTAACGCAAATCCTGTAGCCGGAAGAGCTCGCCCGAACTGCTGCAACAGATTGTCATATCTTCCGCCGCTACATACAGGTGATCCCAGCTCTGCCGCGTAACCTTCAAATGTCATGCCTGTGTAATAGGAGAAATCCCCGATCATCGTCAGATCAATCAGCACATGCTCGGAGACACCATAGGCCTCCAATACTTCAAACACTGCACACAGATGTGCAATAGATTGTGCAGCTTCAGCACTTGAGCTAAGTTCGCTCGCATGGGTGCATATTTCTTTCCCGCCACGCAGACGCAAAATGGCTTCAAGCTGTTGTTTCTGCTTGGGTTCGAGGTTCAAGGCTTCAATGGACTGACGGTAGCCCACATAATCACGTCCTAAAAGCCCTTCCTTTAATTGCTCCTGCTCAGCCGTCTGACCCGGAATCACTTCTTCCAGCAGTCCATTCAGAAAACCCATATGGCCCATTGCTATTTTAAAAGAAGATACACCCGCTGCCTGCAACGAGGCAATTGCAAGTGCAACCACTTCAGCGTCCGCCTCAGGGGAATCGTCCCCTACAAGTTCAACACCTGTTTGGAAAAATTCAGCCTCCCGTCCGGCTTCCTCTTCAATGGAACGAAATACATTCGCATGATAGGACAGACGTAGCGGCAAAGCTTCATCTTTGAGCATCGATGATACTACACGCGCAATCGGAGCTGTCAGATCAGAACGCAGAACCAGTGTCGTTCCCCGGCTGTTCAGCAATTTAAACAATTTGCGATCCGAAGTAGAGCTAGCCACCCCTACTGTGTCGTAATACTCAATCGTTGGCGTTATAATCTGACGATAACCCCAGCGCTCCATGCACTCCAGTACGTTTCGTTCAATTTTACGTAGCTTGGACACCACATGCGGTGTATAGTCACGGAAGCCAGTTGGTTTTTCAAAGCCTTTTGGTTTGGACATATAAATGATTCACCCCGAGTCATGAATTTGGATTGTTATATACAGTTGCACTATAATATTTTCACATCTGCTACAATACGATGACATAATTTGAATTGTCGTCTCTATCGTCTTTAACGCTCTATCTCAAAAGGATTTATGTATGACAAATCCCCGTTCTATGTTAGTTACCCTAATTTACAGCAAAGCTACATGTCCTCTAGTTTAACGAAGGCTCCACCTTTTACATTAATAACCCGTTTCTTCTATTAGAATTATTGTCACCCTTACCCTAAATACTTTCACATGGTAAAGTGCTAACAAACTAAAGGATATGGGATATGATAACATGGATGTACTGAATCGTCAACAAACTTAGACCATGATTGCTCTTGATTACTACCTGGACTAGGTAAACCTGCCCTGACTATCTATTATGGTTCGTCACCGTTTGCTTCAATTCAAGTTTTGTATACGAAAAAAGCTGCCCCTCAGCAGCTCTTTCCTCCATGCATTAGTTCACTTACAAACATGATAATCCCGCGCTTAATGTAACTTTCGCTGAGAAGGTTCCTCCGTTTTGAACGCCTTTTCTTCCGTCGATTCTGCCGAACGTGACAAATCACGCAAAGGATTGCCTCCGACAAAGGCTCCTGGAGCAACATCCTTATGAACTACTGCCCCCGCAGCAACTACGGCACCGTTCCCGATCGTTACCCCAGGCAGGATCGTCGTATTCGCTCCGATCAGCACATTATCTCCGATAATGACATCACCAAGTCTGTACTCTTTAATGAGATACTCGTGAGCCAGAATCGTGGTATTGTAACCAATCACTGAATTTTCACCAATCGTTATTTTCTCCGGAAAGAATACATCCACCATTACCATCAGACCAAAAGCTGTATGCTCCCCCACCTTCATACCGAGCATTCGTCGATAAATCCAGTTTTTGAGAGGCAAAACAGGGCAGTACCGTGACAATTGAATCCAGATAAAATTACGAACGCCCTTCCATGGGCTCACTGTCTTGTAGATATGCCAAAGTGCATTTTGACTTTCTACCGGATAGCGGGTTACTTTTCTCATGAACGGCCCGTTCCCTTAAGGACTACATCCAGCAAATCCCTCATATCATGCAACATGTAATCTGGCTTATACCCACTCAGTACCTGCTCCCCTTTAAGCGACCAGGCCACACCAGCAGAGAGAGCACCCGCATTTTGCGCCGATTGAATATCGACAGGACTGTCCCCTATCATCAGTGTGTGAGCTGGATTGGATCCCAGTTCCGCCATCGCTTTTTGCACCGGTTCCGCATGAGGTTTGGGATGAGTTACATCCGTCACAGTCACAATGGACTTCATATATTTAAGCAAATCAAAGCGCTCCAGCACCTTTAATGTAGAAGGGCGAATTTTGGTCGTCACCACACCCAGCGTAATCCCTGCCTGATCCAAAGCCTCAACCACCTCGATCACGTGTGGAAAAGGCCTGACCATTGCTTCATGGTGGATATCATTATAGGCACGATACCCTTTGACGTACTCCGATACCTCTTCCTGACCTGAAAAGGTCCGCATTTGTTGCTCCAATGTGCCTCCCATATGCGGGATAATCTGTTCCCTTGTCCATGGGGAAGCATGATCCCAACTTTCCATCACATGCAGGAATGAGTTGATAATCAGCTCATTGGTATCAATAATCGTTCCATCCAGATCGAACAGTACCGTGTTAATCACGTTGCATTACTCCTTTTTATCTTCGACTTGCTTCGGATCATCTTGAGCCTGATTTGGTGCCGTTGTTACCTTATCCTCTTCAACAGCTACTGTTTCCGAATGTCCAATATCATCTGCAGCCACTTTCGACGGGACAATCGGATCACTATAATGTGCACTTGCTTTGCCCGTCACTCTTCTCACGATAATAAACACAACAGCAGCAACAATAATGCCAATCGCAAGCAGTTGTGAAATTCGTACATTACCGTACGCTGGATCTAAATAACCTTGTTCGAAGCCGAGTGCAGTCATTGGAGACCATAGTCCGTTCACGAATGAAGCAATCCATTCCGGAGCCTGGAATGCCAGACTATCGGTACGTAAAGCCTCAATAAAGAATCGTCCGATGGAATACCAGATGAAATAGGACATAAACATCTCGCCTGCACGCATGAACTTCTGACGACGAAGCACCAGCAACAGGATCAGCCCTGCAAAACTCCATACCGATTCATACAAAAAAGCCGGATGATGGAATACACCCTCCACGTTCATTTGATTCACAATAAAATCGGGCAGGTGCAACTTGTCTCTTAAAAATGATTCCTCTACAGGACCGCCATACGCCTCCTGATTTACAAAGTTACCCCAGCGTCCAATCATCTGTCCAACAATCAGTCCAGGTGCACAAATGTCGGCCATACGCCAGAAGTTATATCCTTTACGACGGAAGAAAATAACTGCACATATAATAGCACCAATCAGTGCGCCATAGATCGCAATACCGCCATTCCATATTTTAAAAACGTCCCACAGGTTGTCCTTATAATCTTCCCACTTAAAAGCCACGTAGTAGATTCGGGCTCCAATAATGGCAGAAGGCACACCTAGCAAAACCATATCCATAAACACTTCTTGCGGAATATTAAATCGCTTGCCCTCCCGAATAACAAGCAACAACCCTAAGAGCGCCGCAGTACCCAAGATAAGCCCATACCAGTGAACCTTTAAAGCGCCAATAGAGAACGCAATCGGGTTCAACAGTAATAATGTATCCATTCATTCACACTCCTATCAATCAATTCACAGCGGTAAGCATGACCGTGTGGAGCCTGCGATCAACCTTCCTGTTTGAAGGTGTGCAGGCTCCGGATGCCATAAATCATAAAAACTTAAATCTTTATATTTATAGCTTGATGCCTAATGTTGCCCTTACCCAGCCATTCAGCTGATCGGGGTAACTTTCCTTAGCCCACCTTAGTCCATATCTTCCATATCTTCCGAAATCGTTGCTGTCAGCTTGTTCGTGAACTGGAGTGCAGCATTAAGCCCCATCTGTTTCAAGCGATAGTTCATGCCCGCCACTTCAATAATTACAGCCAAGTTTCGTCCAGGACGAACCGGAATAGTAACCAAAGGTACATCGGTATCAATAATACGCGTTGTTTCTTCATCCAATCCCAGACGATCATACTGTTTATCCTGTTGCCATGCTTCAAGACGTACAACCAATGTAATCCGTTTATTATTACGAACAGCGCCCGCGCCAAACAAAGTCATGACGTTGATAATACCGACACCCCGAATTTCAAGCAGGTGACGAATCAGTTCCGGTGCGGTACCGTGGAGTTGAAAATCGGAGGTTTGGCGAATTTCAACGGCATCATCGGCAATCAGACGGTGACCGCGTTTAACAAGCTCAAGCGCAGTTTCACTTTTACCAATACCGCTACTGCCAGTGATTAGCATACCTACACCATACACATCACACAATACACCGTGAATGGTAGCTGTCGGCGCCAACTTACCTTCCAGGAAACCCGTAATACGGCTGGAAAGAATCGTTGTCGCCATGTTGCTGCGGAGCACAGCCAGATTCTGTTCTTCACTGATATCGATCAGTTCCTGAGGAACTTCGAGTCCACGTGTAACCACAATACAAGGTGTTTCCTCTGTGCATAGACGCTGCATACGTTCACGGCGCTCATGTTCAGGCAACATTGCAAAAAAAGCCAGCTCTGTTCTTCCCAGCAGTTGCACCCGCTCTTTTGGATGATATTCAAAGTAACCAGCCATCTCCAGGCCAGGACGGTTAAGATCATCTACCGTGATAAACCTTTTCAACCCCTGTGACCCTGACACCACTTCCATCTGAAACTGCTGTACCAATTCGGATACTTTCACTTTTTTCGCCATTTGTCTCTTCCTTTCAGCATTCGCTGTGCCTCTATGTACCCCATTCGTGTATCGTTTCTTTCCATTATTAGCGTATTCACAACGTGATTCATAACCAGGTCGTTTCGCATGTAAAATATCTCTCTTTAATACTCCAATATGCAACATTTTGAAGACAGACCTTCAAATAATCTTAAATGAATTTGAGATCGATTGCAATCACAGACTCCCTGCTCGATCTGCACTATAGTTTCATCCGAACGGATGAACCATCCCATGCATTTTTGAAAAAAGCCCCTTCCAGCGAAAACGGAAGGGGCTCGATTTACGTTATATAATTGCGTTACTTCCAGATTCCATCGATACTGAGGATTTTCAGTAGGATTAGTCTTGAAGAAGCACGTTAACTTCGGATTCTTTATCAAAGATATGAACTTTGTTCATGTCAATGGCCATTTTAACTGTGGAACCATCACGAGTGTTGGAACGTCCGTCAACACGTGCGATTGTAGTGTCGTTACCTACACCGCTCAAGTAAAGGAGCATTTCGTGACCCAGGTTCTCTGTTACATCTACGTGAGTAGAGAATACAGAGTTCGGGGAAGCTTCCAGGAATACTGGTTCTTCGTGAATGTCTTCTGGACGAACACCCAGAATCACTTCTTTGCCTACATATCCTCTGGATTTCAGCACTTGCGCTTTACCTTGCGGGATTTCAACATCCACACCAGGAGCTACGAAGTGAAGACTAGCACCTTGCTCAGCCAATTTACCCGAGATGAAGTTCATTGTCGGGGAACCGATGAAACCAGCTACGAACAGGTTCGCCGGGTGGTTGTACAGCTCTTCAGGAGAAGCTGCTTGTTGGATGATACCATCCTTCATAACTACGATCCGGTCACCCATCGTCATTGCTTCGATCTGGTCATGCGTTACGTAGATAACGGTTGTTTCCAAACGTTTAGCCAGCTTAGTGATTTCTGCACGCATTTGTCCACGGAGTTTCGCATCCAAGTTGGAGAGCGGCTCATCCATCAAGAAGACTTGTGGATCACGGACAATCGCACGTCCCAAGGCGACACGTTGACGTTGACCACCGGACAATGCTTTAGGCTTACGCTCAAGCAAGTGCTCGATATCGAGGATTTTAGCTGCTTCACGTACACGTTTGTCGATCTCGTCTTTTTTAACCTTACGCAATTTCAAACCGAATGCCATGTTTTGATATACGCTCATATGCGGATACAAGGCATAGGATTGGAATACCATCGCGATATCGCGGTCTTTAGGTGCAACATCATTCACGACACGGTCACCGATATAGAGTTTACCTTCAGAAATTTCCTCAAGGCCTGCGATCATACGCAGTGTTGTTGATTTACCACAACCGGACGGACCTACCAGTACCAGAAACTCTTTGTCTTTAATGTCCAGGTTAATATCAACTACAGTTGCTTTATCAGAACCCGGGTATTTTTTGAAAATATGCTCTAAACGTACTCCTGCCATGATTGTTGCCTCCTCAGAGATCATTTTGTAATCGAATTCAATTTGTAGTTTTATAATACCCTATCGCTTGGTTATCTGACTATTCGCAAACTGCACAAAAATATTAAGCCTTTTTCGTCACTTTGTACATCAGAAGTAAAAGTTGCACAACGATCGCACTTTTAAAGTGTCTTACATCGTAACCAATCTCCTGTTTAATCTTATCCAGACGGTACACCAGCGTATTACGATGTATAAACAAACGCTTTGCTGTCTCGCTAACGTTACAGTCTAAACTGAAGAAGGTCTCCAATGTTGCCAATGTCTCGCTGTCATTAAAGAGAGTCGTATCCTTTCCCGTTT
This sequence comes from Paenibacillus xylanexedens, assembly GCF_007680605.1. Taxonomy (GTDB): domain Bacteria; phylum Bacillota; class Bacilli; order Paenibacillales; family Paenibacillaceae; genus Paenibacillus; species Paenibacillus xylanexedens_B. The sequence goes on along the minus strand of NZ_VEIO01000010.1, from coordinate 1,985 downwards.
CCCGGATAAAACGCACTCGCTGTTGCTCAGAAATACTAGCCACCAATTGCTCTAGTTGTAGATTCCAAGGAAGGTGGATATGCTGTGTAACATGGAAAGAGCGACCAAGCTCCAAACTTTCCTGAAGAAGGAAAGTCACCTGAAGCAACGCCTCTTTGGGAATACACGGTAGCGAAGCTGACAAGTGGAAAACACCGGCGAACTCACTGGCCACAAGCTCATACAGTCCCATACAAAAAGCATTGAGTGATTCTTTTCTCGCCTCCGCTGTATCTTCATCGGCCTCACCGGTAACAATTTCTTCGTCTCCCATGAAGAGCCATTCTTGCTCTCCCAGTGGGATTAGTGTGATGTCTTCACCAAAATAACTTTCAAGCAACTTATTCAAAACTTTAGATTCAACACGCTGAGAATCCGGAGTCTCACCCTGTAACAGAAAAAGAACTTTCTCCTCCTGAAATCCTGCAATAGAAGCAAACGAATCAGGCAGTGGATCGAAACTGCCCGCATCGTAATCTTTAATCTGCTCCTTAAGCCATATTCCCAGCGAGGATAATTGTTTATCGGTATCATTCTTGAATAGCGATGAATTATCGCTTTGACTCGTACTAAACTTATTAAGAATCAGTAATTCAATTAGACGCCGAGTCTCCATTGTAATAGATGCCGCATCACATCCCCAGCACAGAACGGTTCTCGCCTGATCATTTATGCCGACTTTGAAAAAGACGCGCTCACCATGATGTAAACTCAGAACATCAGGAGATCTTGAAGAACTTTCTACTGAACCACGTTCACCTTTACCCGTTCTACTTAGAATATGCTGCGGTTTATTTTCATCCAAGCCAATCAAATGATCAATGGAATGTATCCACTCATGCATCGTAATTTCATATTCATCCAATGTGGTGCCTATAATAATTTCAATTTGCTGTTTTAAATCAGGTATGAGCTTCATCTAATGAACTTCACCACTCTGCTTTATTTTTATCATCATTTTATCATATCTTGATGTTTGCTGCTCTGTATCCACTATATTCAATATATCAGTGTAAACAAAAAGAGTGATCGATCATATTAATGATCGATCACTCTTTATTTAAGATGAGTCATGAAGGATTCGAACCTTCGACACCCTGATTAAAAGTCAGGTGCTCTACCAACTGAGCTAATGACTCATAAAACTGGTGGAGGATGATGGATTCGAACCACCGAACCCGTACGGGAGCAGATTTACAGTCTGATGCGTTTGGCCACTTCGCTAATCCTCCAAGGATTAAAGGTGGCTCGGGACGGAATCGAACCGCCGACACGAGGATTTTCAGTCCTCTGCTCTACCGACTGAGCTACCGAGCCATATTTAATTTTAGATTAATGGCGGAACCGACGGGATTCGAACCCGCGATCTCCTGCGTGACAGGCAGGCATGTTAGGCCAACTACACCACGGTTCCAGGCATTAATGGTGCCGGCGAGAGGACTTGAACCCCCAACCTACTGATTACAAGTCAGTTGCTCTACCAGTTGAGCTACACCGGCGTATATGGTGGAGGCTGAGGGGATCGAACCCCCGACCCTCTGCTTGTAAGGCAGATGCTCTCCCAGCTGAGCTAAGCCTCCTGGGTAATATGGTAGCGGCGGAGGGGATCGAACCCCCGACCTTACGGGTATGAACCGTACGCTCTAGCCAGCTGAGCTACACCGCCATATTATACATGTTTTGATTGCTTGTCCATCCTTAGGTAAAGATGGCGGAGAGAGAGGGATTCGAACCCTCGCACCGATTACTCAGCCTAACCCCTTAGCAGAGGGTCCCCTTATAGCCACTTGGGTATCTCTCCAAAGACAATCTTAACGTTGTACAAGGATTGCTCCTTGAAAACTAGATTCGAAACGAAACGCACGCGACTCAAAACTTGCATTTTGGATAAGCCCTCGACCGATTAGTACTGGTCAGCTCCATGCATTACTGCACTTCCACCCCCA
>NZ_VEIO01000109.1 GCF_007680605.1 Paenibacillus xylanexedens | reverse complement strand
TCTCGTTCGTCTTTCCGCGCCAGAACCACCGCTTCCTTCACGTCCCCGTGCTGGAGTAGACGATGTACAATTTCCCCTGTCTCAATCCGGTACCCCCGGATCTTCACCTGCTCATCGATCCGACCTAGGTACTCCAGGTTCCCGTCCGGTAGCCACCGTGCCAGGTCCCCGGTGCGGTACATCCGCCCGCCCGGTTCAAACGGGTTGTCTACAA
>NZ_VEIO01000108.1 GCF_007680605.1 Paenibacillus xylanexedens | reverse complement strand
ACGGGGCTAAACACACCACCGAAGCTATGGCTTGGATCGACTTCACTGCTTCTTTGAGGCGGTGTTTACCACAAGGATATTTTTGTCTGACAAGGTGTGAAGCCTTGGAAGACCAAATGTTTCTCAGGGGATAAACACAGGGCTTCGAAGCTGGAGTGAAGTCGATCCAGGGGTAGGGGAGCGTTGTATAAGGGTTGAAGGTGTACCGTAAGGAGCGCT
>NZ_VEIO01000107.1 GCF_007680605.1 Paenibacillus xylanexedens | reverse complement strand
AGCGCTCCTTACGGTACACCTTCAACCCTTATACAACGCTCCCCTACCCCTGGATCGACTTCACTCCAGCTTCGAAGTCCTGTGTTTATCCCCTGAGAAACATTTGGTCTTCCAAGGCTTCACACCTTGTCAGACAAAAATGTCCTTGTGGTAAACACCGCCTCAAAGAAGCAGTGAAGTCGATCCAAGCCATAGCTTCGGTGGTGTGTTTAGCCCCGT
>NZ_VEIO01000106.1 GCF_007680605.1 Paenibacillus xylanexedens | reverse complement strand
CAAAACTGGTTTGCTCCGTTCCCTTTACCGTTGTTACAACAAAATCTTGTTCTCCTGCAGGTTGCTCCTGAACAGGCAGTGTATCCATCGGATAATTCTGGAATACGAAAATATGATCAAATAAGTTCGTTTTGAGTGTACTGTGCGCTTGAATATCAGCCAAAGACACATAATCATACTGCTCGGATTTCAACAAATCGACCTGCACTTGTTTCACTAAGGC
>NZ_VEIO01000105.1 GCF_007680605.1 Paenibacillus xylanexedens | reverse complement strand
CAGTTACGCCCTTCGGCTGTCCCGTCGACCCCGAGGTATAGATCACATACGCCAGATCGCTTGCGCCGCTGATCGCTGGCAGGTTTGCGGGTTCGCCCGTGTACAGCGATACGTCCGCCAAGTTCAGCACAGTGCCTGCATAAGTTGGGGGTACTTCCACATTCTCGCCGTATACAAGCAACAGATCCGCCCCGCTGTCTTCCAGCATGTACGTCATCCGATCCGG
>NZ_VEIO01000104.1 GCF_007680605.1 Paenibacillus xylanexedens | reverse complement strand
GCGCCTACATGCCGATCGACCCGGCGTACCCGCCGGATCGGATGACGTACATGCTGGAGGACAGCGGGGCGGATCTGCTACTTGTATACGGCGAGAATGTGGAAGTACCGCCAGCTTATGCAGGCACTGTGCTGAACTTGGCGGACGTATGGCTGTACACGGGCGAACCCGCAAACCTGCCAGCGATCAGCGGCGCAAGCGATCTGGCGTATGTGATCTATACCTCGG
>NZ_VEIO01000103.1 GCF_007680605.1 Paenibacillus xylanexedens | reverse complement strand
AATCGGTCGAGGGCTTATCCAAAATGCAAGTTTTGAGTCGCGTGCGTTTCGTTTCGAATCTAGTTTTCAGAGAACAACACTCTGAATAGTGAAATGAAAATGGGTACATCACCGAGTGTGTGTATGATTTTCAGTTCTGAATGGAAGAAGCTATGCTTCGACCAATCGCGTTTGGTGGCGATGGCGGAGGGGTTCCACACGTACCCATCCCGAACACGACCGTTAAGCCCT
>NZ_VEIO01000102.1 GCF_007680605.1 Paenibacillus xylanexedens | reverse complement strand
GGCTTAACGGTCGTGTTCGGGATGGGTACGTGTGGAACCCCTCCGCCATCGCCACCAAACGCGATTGGATCGAAGCTATGCTTCTTCCATATCATCAGAGTTATTGTTCTCTGAAAACTAGATTCGAAACGAAACGCACGCGATTTATAACTTGCATATTGGATAAGCCCTCGACCGATTAGTACTGGTCAGCTCCATGCATTACTGCACTTCCACCCCCAGCCTATCTACCTCG
>NZ_VEIO01000101.1 GCF_007680605.1 Paenibacillus xylanexedens | reverse complement strand
TTCCGTCTGGTTCCACTCAAAAAGGAATCCGAGCGCAAAGACTTGGAAGAGCGGGCGAAGAAAGAGCAAGTGATTCAGCAAGTTGCTCCAAATACGAATGTGCGTGTACTGGCTCGTCCAGTTGAGATTGAAACGAATATGCAGAGCCGTGAAGTGACCCTGACATTGCCACTGGGTAACAGCCTGCCAACGGATGCGTCAGCACGTCAGCAGATTCTGGATAACCTGGCTGTGTA
>NZ_VEIO01000100.1 GCF_007680605.1 Paenibacillus xylanexedens | reverse complement strand
CCCGAGGTATAGATCACATACGCCAGATCCCTTGCGCCGCTGATCGCTAATAAGTTAGCCGATTCACCCCTGTACAGTGATGCGTCCGCCAGATTCAATACAGAGCCTGCGTAAGCTAGCGGTACTTCTACATTCCCGCCGTATATAAGCAACAGATCCGTCCCGCTGTCTTCCAGCATGTACGTCATCCGATCCGGCGGGTACGCCGGGTCGATCGGCATGTAGGCGCCGCCGGCTT